>CAWIQY010000001.1:0-14701 GCA_963838375.1 uncultured cyanobacterium
TCATCGACGCACTGGGAGAATGGCAAGGCACCGATCCGCAAACAGGCTTTCAACGGGTCAAAACTGCCGATGGCACAATTCTCAAAATTGCCGACTTGGTAGACGACGACCCCAGCAAGCGGGATAAAGTCGCTGCCGCCCTCAAAGACCCCAAACAGAAGGACAACCGCGATCGCGTAGACATCATCATCGCCCTCGGCATGGCAAAAGAAGGCTTCGATTGGATTTGGTGCGAACACGCCTTGAGATCGGTTACCGATCCAGTTTGACGGAGATTATTCAGATTATCGGTCGTGCCACCCGCGACGCACCGGGGAAAAACCGCGCCCGGTTCACCAACCTGATTGCCGAACCCGATGCCAGCGAAACTGCCGTCACCGAAGCCGTAAACGACACCCTCAAAGCGATCGCCGCTAGTCTGCTGATGGAGCAAGTTCTTGCACCCCGCTTTGACTTCAAGCCCAAACGCCCCGACAATCAACCCACACCGGGCTTTGACTACGGTGAAGGCGGCTACGATCCGAGCAAGTGCAACGTAGGCATCCATCCAGAAAGCGGTCTCATTCAAATGGAAATTAAGGGGCTAGCGGAACCCAAAAGCCCCGAAGCCGATCGCATCTGCCGCGAAGACTTAACCGAACTAGTGACGGCTTTTGTCCAAGATAAACCGACGATCGAACGCGGTTTGTTCGACGAGGAACTGGTGCCAGAGGAACTGACCCAAGTTCGCATGGGCAAAATTGTCAAAGAGAAGTTCCCCAATTTAGACGATGGCGATCGAGAAGCCGTCCGCCAACACGCGATCGCGGCTCTCAACCTCGTTCAACAGGCAAAGAAAAATACTGCTCTCATCGACGGGGTAAGGCAGTTCGCCTTATCGGTCACAGATCTCGACATAGATTTGATCGATCGTATCAATCCCTTCGGCGAAGCCTATGCAATCTTAGCTAAATCTATGAGTGAGGAGCGGTTAAAACAGGTAGCCGAAGCGATCGCCGCCAAACGGATCGCCCTGAGTGTGGAAGAAGCAAGGGAGTTAGCCAAACGGGCAAGTCGCTTTAAACAGGAGAAAGGACGACTGCCCTCCCTCACGGCGGTAGACCCGTGGGAAAAACGGATGGCAGAAGGGGTTGCCTTCCTAGTACGTAAGGTGAAGGAGGAGAAAAATGCCTAAGTTTACCCTCATCCCCCAACCCCTTCTCCCAGAGCGGGAGAAGGGGAGCAAGATGTCTTCAAAGTCCCTCGCCCTCTATGGGAGAGGGATTTAGCGACATTACCCAGCTTACCCACGTGCGTTCGCGCAGGGAAATCAAAGCGGCAGAGGAAATCGCGCAGCGAATGCCCTGCCAGGATTTTGCTGAGTTTAAATCCCTCTTTAAGCAAGTTCAGCGGGATTTAGAAACGGGGATACGACAAACGGTAAAATACCGCGACAATGCGGAAATTAAGCAAGGCGATCTGTTTATTCTGGACGGACAAAAGGCGATCGTAGCCCAAGCGGGTGAAGTCTTCATCAGCGATTATGGCTTGCCCAACTGCCGCCTGCGGGTCGTTTATGACAACGGCACCCAGAGCGACTTGCTGCTACGATCGCTCCAGCGTGCTTTAAACAAAGACAAGGCAAGTCGTCGTATCACTGTTACGGATTTCGGTCCGCTTTTTGCCAATCTTGAAGCCGCAGATGACCTACCCACTGGCTGCATTTACGTACTCAGAAGCCAATCCGAACATCCCTTTATTGCTGAAAATCGGTCTGTCATTCACAAAATCGGCGCGACCGGAGGAGACGTAAAAAACCGAATTTCCAACGCCAAGAAAGACCCCACCTATCTGCTAGCAGATGTAGAAATTGTCGCGACCTTCAAGCTGGCGAACATCAATCGGCAGGGACTTGAAGCGCTCCTTCACAAGTTTTTCGACAACGCACGGTTGGATGTGAAATTTAAGGATCGTTTCGGCATACCCGTACAGCCGAGGGAGTGGTTTCTCGTTCCGCTAGAGGTCATTGAAGAGGCGATCGAAAAGCTCGAGGCAGGAACCCTCGATCGATATCGCTACGACCCGGAGACAGCCAGCATCGCGCGATCGTAACTCCAACTGGAGTTTAGACTAACGACGAATTTTCATACGTTATAACTGGAGATCTCTCGAACTCGAAAAGTTCCCGAGCGCCCCTACCAGACTTCACCGACCTCTTCGTTTGAGGATCGTTCGACGCTCTGTCCGAGGGAACCTAGAAATTCGAGTTAGTATTATAGATACAAATTTCCCTGGAAAATCATCGCGAAGAGAATCGGTTGGCATGGATAACGAAGACGCGATCGCTTATTATGACGGTGACGATTATGATGATGATAAAGACGATCGTCCCGAAAATCGTCCGCCCAAAATTCCCCTCGGGCGTCGGGGATGGGCATTCGGCATCGACTTCGCGGCAGCATGGCTGTTGAGTTCCTTAGTGGGTGGCAATTCCATCGTGTTTCTGCTGGCGTGGTTGGGCTTGCGCGTCATTTTACCCATCCGAAATTATGGGCAAAGTGTGGGACGCTACGCCCTGGATATCAAACTCATTGACGATCGATTTCACAAAACGCCGGGTTTTGTAGAACTAGTCAAACGCGAGGGGATTACCGGATTTGGGGCAATGCTCGCTACAATTGCCATTGCCAATCTCAATCCCGCCAACGGATTTTATTTGCTGTTCTTGCTCCCCTTGGGATTGGATTGTGGGGTAGCCTTTGCCGATCCAATCGGGCAGTTAGCCTTTCACGATCGAATAGCAGGAACTCTTGTGGTGGGTACGCGACGCGGTTACGCCCTCGATCTCAAAGTGAAAAAGTGGGTTGCCATCGTCCGCAACCGCGTGCAACAATAGACGATCGTGTCTGATTTTTAAAAAGCGCTAAAGTTATGGCAAAGGGCGTTCGCATTGTAATTACCCTAGAATGTACCGAGTGCCGCACAAACCCTGACAAACGATCGGCAGGCGTTTCGCGGTACACCACTCAAAAAAATCGTCGCAAAACGACGGGGCGCTTAGAACTCAAAAAGTTCTGCACCCATTGCAACACCCACACGGTTCACAAAGAAACAAAATAGTGACCCCCTGGCCGATTGGCGTGCGGGTGCGTGCCGATCGATTTCCGTGGGGTGTGTGCCTCTGACCCTCCCCAGTTCTGAACAGAACTCTTTTCGTTGTCGCTCAAATTATCGATCGAATTATGTCTACGTTTTATCGCCGCCGAGTCTCCCCGATCAAACCCGGAGATCCAATTGATTACAAAGATGTGGACTTGCTGCGCAAGTTCATCACCGAACGCGGCAAAATCCTCCCTCGCCGAATTACCGGACTCACATCGAAACAGCAACACGATTTGACCGAAGCGGTCAAAAGAGCCAGACTTGTAGCCTTATTACCATTCATCAACACAGAAGGTTAACCCAAAAAAGTAAGTGTAAAGTAAGGCTGTCAGCTGTCAGCCTTGGTTTGGTGTTCGGATTACCAGCCAGAACTCAAACCCAAACACGTGTCGATCGCCGATCGCTCAGTTTGGCGCAAGTATCCGGGGATTTCCTCGGATCTAACCGTTAAAGCGCGATCGCGCTCGCACATCGGGCATCTAAATATCGCGAGGATACGAGCGGGTGGAGAAAGGTCGGCTAATTGAATTTCGGTTGCAAGGAGAACGTCGTTTGGGCGTTTTGGAGCGTCCTGAAGGCAAGAAAAACTGGGTCGCCATCGACGAATCCGGTCAATCTCGCATTCTTACACCCAAACAGATTACGTACATCGTCGAGGGGTCTGCCTACAAACCCTCAGACATTTCCCAATTTGTCGAGGAAGTCAAACCTTACCTCGATCCGTCTAGCTTGGAAGTGGCTTGGGAAATTCTCTCCGACGATAGCAGTACCGTCAATCCAGAGGAAATGGCAATACTGCTGTTTAGCGAGAAGACTCCATCTCAGTGTTACGCCGCCCACTGCTTGCTCTCGGACGATAAGATCTATTTTAAAAATAAAGGCGATCGCTACGAACCCCGTTCCAACGCTCAAGTCGCAGAGATTCGGCATCAACTCGAAGTCGAACAGTCGCGGCAGCAAGAATGGGAAAACTTTTTCACTCGCGTGCGACAATCTCTTGAAGGGGAATTGGTAGAGTGGGACGAGCGCGATCGTCTGCGGATGGAAGCCTTAGAACGGTTTGCCACCTTTGGCGAAGAGGCTCCCCACCGCACTCCAGCATTAGAGCTTTTAGCCGCTCTAGAACGACCGGAAACCCCCGCCTCGGCATTTGCACTCCTTCAAGATCTCAACTTATGGAGTTCGCACGAAAACTTATTTCTGCGTCGCACTCAAATTCCCACCCATTTTTCAACCAAGGTACTTGAAGTGGCGCAGTGCTGTTTGAAATCTCCCCCGCCCGATTCCGAACCCGATCGACTGGATTTAACCCATCTCAAAGTCTATACCATCGACGATGCCAGCACCGTCGAGATCGATGATGGTTTGAGTCTGGAATACCTGGAGAGCGGAGAGCATCAACTGTGGATTCATATCGCCGATCCCACGCGCTGGCTGGAGCCGGGGGACGAACTCGATTTAGAAGCCAGACGGCGCTGTACTACCGTTTACCTACCGACAGGGATGATTCCCATGCTGCCGGAGGAACTCGCCACAGGACCGATGAGCCTCAACCAGGGACAACTCTGCTGTCGCTCTGAGTTTTCGCGTCATTCTCGATGCAACTGGGTGCGTTCGGGAGTACAGTATTCATCCGAGTTGGGTGAAGCCCACCTATCGTCTCACCTACGATGATGTCGATGAAATGTTGCACCTGGGGATCGAAGCCGAGTCGGAAATAGCCGAACTTGCCCGGTGGGCGCGTCAGCGTCGGGATTGGCGGCAATCTCAGGGATCGATCTTCATTAATATGCCAGAAGCCTCGATCAAGGTCAAAAATGATGAAGTGACGATCGAAGTATTAGACGATTCGATTTCTCGCTATTTGGTCGCGGAAATGATGATTCTGGCTGGAGAAATCGCCGCCAACTACGGACAGCAACACAGCTTGCCCATTCCCTACCGACATCAACCCGAACCGGAACTGCCCTCAGAAGAAGAACTGTTTCAACTCCCACCCGGTCCCGTACAAGCCTGTGCCATTCGCCGGTGTATGCCTCGCAGCGAGATGAGTCTGACCCCCTATCGTCACGCCAGTTTGGGTCTAGCCACCTACACCCAAGTCACGTCTCCCATTCGCCGTTATACTGACTTGCTGACTCATTTCCAGCTCAAAGCGCATTTGCGAGGAGAAACCTTACCGTTCTCTGCTGATGAGATGCAGCATATGATGATGAGTATTGGCTCAGTGGTTAAAGAAGCCACGCTGGTGGAGCGCCAAACGACTCGGTACTGGGGAATTGAGTATTTACGCCGCCACGCGATCGATCTTGGCAAGCGCTGGTGTTGCGGTGGATTCGGGAAGATGAAAATTTGGGTTCGCTATTGTTGGAAGATTTGGGGATAGAATTTGTATGGCGTTTCCCTCGCCCCGTGAACTTAGGCGAGCGGATGATCCTGCGGCGTGGCTTATGCCGATCCTCGAGAAGATACCATTCAATTCCAGGAAGTGAGTGGAGTGGCGATCGCCGATTCGTAAAGACTGGGGATGCGGCAATCGGCTTTGCTATTCTCACCAAAGGGCGGGAATCGGATTACTCGAGGTTCGATCGATCGCATTAGGCGTTGGGGTCGGTTGAGGACTCGATTGGGCAGGAACTGGATCGGGCGAGGTCGGGGCAGGAGTAGAAGATACTGACTCTGATGTCGATAAAGCAGCGGCGGGAACGCCGGGAAGAGTTTCACAGGCAGTACCGTCCTTGTCTCGATCTAAGAGAAAGGGATCGCCAACAAACGCATCCAACACAACTTGAGCCTCTTGCCAAGTTCTAAAATCGGAGCAATCACAATCTTCATTGACACAAGAGGGTAGGTCATTGGCTTGAGCAAGCAAAGAAACGCCGAGAATTCCAGCCAATGCTGCCAAACTACTAATAATACGCATAGCTAACAATCGAGATTTAAGTAACCCGTTGAGAGAAATCCTACCATTTTAAAGAACGGGTAGTGTCCGATCGAGAGGCTCAATTCGGTATCATAAGAGCTGTTGCGCCTGTCGTCACCACGGCTTTCCCTTGCCTCCATGTTGCTATCCTTACGGATTGAAAACTTTGCCTTGATCGATCGGCTCGAACTCGAGTTCGGCTCCGGTTTGAACGTGCTGACTGGAGAAACGGGAGCGGGAAAATCCATTATATTGGATGCTCTCGATGCTGTTTTGGGTGGAAAAGTCTCCAGTCGATCGATTCGCACTGGAGCCGAACGCGCACAAATCGAAGCTACGTTTACCCTAGACGACTCGGATGTCGCTTGGTGGGTTGCCAGTGGGATTAGTTTGAGTCAGAATAAAACGATCGCCTGCCTTCGCGAATTGGTCGTTAGCTCGCGGGGATGCCGCAGCAAGTACCGCATCAATGGGACTACCGCCACCCAAAAACAGATGCAACTGTGGGGAAGTCGCACGGTGGAAATTGCCGCACAGGGACAGGCGTTACAATTGGGACAAGCCAATCAACAGCGCGAATTGCTCGATCTCTACGGCGGTTCTGCGACGATCGAACAGCGCCACAAAGTCGCTCAGGTGTGGAACCAGTGCCAGCAAGCCAAACAGGCATTGGAACAGCGACAGCAGTCCGAACAGGATCGCCTGCAACAATTAGATTTATTTACGTATCAACTCGAAGAACTCCGCGCCGCCGAACTGGGCGATCCCCAAGAACTCGATCGACTGCAACAAGAAGCGCAACGGTTAGCCAATGTAGTGGAATTGCAACAGCAAAGCTACCAAGCCTACCGAGCGTTGTATCAAAACGAGGAGGGAGGGAGTGCCGCGGCAGATTTACTGGGAAAAGCCGAGGCGAACTTGACCGAGATGATGCGCTACGACGATCGCTTGCAACCGATTTTAGAACTGATTGGATCGGCATTGGTGCAAGTGATGGAAGCCGGACATCAGATTAATGCCTACGGTGAATCTTTAGAGAGCGATCCCCAACGGTTAGAGGACGTAGAAGGGCGAATTGGGCAACTCAAACTGATTTGCCGCAAGTACGGCCCGAGCCTCGCTGGGGCCATCGATCGCTACCAACAGCTTCAGGAACAGATGGAAGGACTCAACGGTGCCGGTCAATCCCTCGAAGCGCTAGAAGCCGTTTATCAAGAGGCTTACGCTCGACTACTAAAGCTGTGCGATCGTCTCACCCATCTACGCCAAAAAGCGGCACAACAACTCGAAGCCCGATTAATCGCGGCTCTCCAACCCTTAGCGATGGAAAAAGTCCAGTTTCAGGTGGACATTACTGCCGCGACTCCCAGTAGTACCGGAGCCGATCGAATTGTGTTTATGTTCAGCGCTAACCCCGGAGAACCGCTGAAATCCTTAACCGAGACGGCATCCGGCGGCGAAATGAGTCGGTTTTTGTTGGCACTCAAAACCTGCTTTTGTGAAGTCGATCCGGTGGGAACACTGGTGTTCGACGAAATTGACGTGGGGGTGTCCGGACGAGTGGCACAGGCGATCGCCGACAATCTGCACCAACTTTCCGCCAAACATCAAGTGTTGTGCGTCACCCACCAACCGATCGTCGCTGCTATGGCAGACCGACATTTTCGCGTAGACAAACAGATTATCGATCTCAATGGCGCCCGGCTCAACGGACAAGGAAACAGCGAAATCGGCGAACGTACCGTTGTCCGCGTCAGTGCACTCGATCCCCACCAACGCCGAGAAGAACTGGCTCAACTGGCAGGTGGAGAGTCCGATCGAGAGGCGATCGCTTTTGCCGAATCTCTCCTCGCTCAAGCGGATTCTCGACGCCAATTGACTCAAAAATCTTGAAGGAGGATCTTCGGTCAACCGCACCACGGGACTTATCGTTCCAGGCTAAAATAGAAAGAATCTATCTGACTGGGGAACCCCGGCAACCGCCCGATCGAAGTGTAAGCTTTCTCGCTGTAAGTACCGGACAGACCGGTAAAACCAGCAGACGCGGAGGTTTCCCAGCAATCCGCCCCGCTCTGTATTTACTGGCGAGACTGGGAATTTTCCATCCCCCGCCAATTCCATAGACATCTTCAGAAATAGACCTCAAACCCTTACACCGCCTGGGCAAAAATAGGGTTTTTACAGATGTTTAATCGGGAGAGTGGGGAGATTGGCAGGTCGGGTAGTTCTATCAAACTTTACTGGATGAATTCATGTCCGTACTGGCAGCGATCGCAGTTTTAGCCCTTCTCATCGTCGTTCACGAACTCGGGCACTTCCTAGCTGCTCGACTCCAAGGCATTCATGTCAACCGCTTCTCCATCGGTTTCGGTCCGGTTTTGCTCAAATACCAAGGACCCGAAACCGAGTACGCCCTACGCGCCTTTCCTTTGGGCGGATTCGTGGGGTTTCCCGACGACGATCCCGATAGCAAGTTTGCCGAAAACGATCCCGATTTGCTACGCAATCGTCCCGTCCTCGATCGGGTTATTGTCGTTAGCGCTGGAGTCATTGCCAACTTAATTTTTGCCTACTTTGTCTTGGCACTACAAGTCGGTGGCGCTGGTGTCCCCGAAGGTTTCAACTATCAGCCGGGCGTCGTCGTTCCCCAAGTTGTTTCCCCAGACTCCCCAGCCGCACAAGCCGGACTGAAATCGGGCGATATCGTCATGTCCATTGACGGCGAACGGTTGGCAGCCGAAGAAGGAGCGGTTTTGAAGCTGAAAGAGACGATCGAAGCCCATGCCAACCAGCCTTTAGAACTGGGAATCGATCGTAATGGCACAACTTCCGAAATCGCCATTACTCCCGAAGGAGATGCCGAAGGCAAAGGACGCATCGGCGTTCAACTCTCGCCCAATGGTACACCTATCTATCGCCGTCCTAGTAGTATTGTTGAGATTTTCAGCATTGCCTCAGAACGCTTTCAAGCGATCTTTGTGGGGACGGTGAATGGTTTCTACCAACTGATTACCAATTTTGGCAATACTGCTAGTCAACTCGCAGGACCTGTCAAAATTGTCGAACAAGGTGCAAAAATTGCCGAAAGTGATGCTCTAAATTTGCTGATGTTTGCGGCAATTATTAGCATTAACCTGGCAATTATTAATACATTGCCCCTACCCGCACTCGATGGCGGGCAACTCGTCTTTTTAATTGTTGAAGGATTGCGTGGCAAGCCGATTCCCGCTCGAATTCAAGACGGTGTTATGCAGTCGGGCTTGTTGCTGCTGTTGGGATTAGGGATGTTTCTGATTGTTCGGGATACAGCCAATTTGGAGTGGATACAGCAATTGAATCGATAGCCATCAAACCGAATTGCCACTAAATGAATGAGTTCCACTCGAAAACGATCGTCCAAACGCATTCGGGCGCTAGAAATTCTAACTCGTCTGAAACGGTTGTATCCGGATGCCACTTGTAGCTTGACTTACGACAGTCCAGTTCAGTTATTGGTGGCAACAATTCTCTCCGCGCAATGTACGGACGATCGAGTTAATAAAGTTACTCCTGCCTTATTTCAACGGTTTCCTGATGCTGTCGCCTTTGCCGGTGCAGATTTATCGGAATTGGAAACCTTAATTCGATCGACGGGATTCTATCGCAACAAAGCGAAAAATATCCAGGGTGCTTGTCAGACGATCGCCCAAAAGTATGGCGGCGAAGTACCCAAGCGCATGGAACAACTGCTGGAACTGCCGGGAGTGGCGAGGAAAACTGCTAATGTCGTTCTGGCGCACGCTTACGGCATCAATGCTGGGGTGACGGTGGATACCCACGTCAAACGGTTGAGTCATCGGTTGGGGTTGACAGAACAGACCGATCCGGTGAAGGTGGAACGAGATTTGATGCCGTTGCTGCCGATCGAAGATTGGGAAAATTGGTCGATTCGGTTAATTTATCACGGACGCGCCGTCTGTGCGGCACGTAAACCCGCCTGCGATCGGTGTCTGCTTGCCGATATCTGTCCCTCGGCGATGACATCCACCTCTTAATGCCGCAATTCTTTGAAATGGCGGCGGTGGCGAGAAGTAGTTTGGAACCCTTTAATAATATCCTTTTCGGGCGATCGTTCTTACATTTTTCGTTGAAGGCTTGGGGACTGTGGGGAGTCAAGGAGATGCAGCGATCGCCCTTCTATTTTTCTTTGAATTGCGACAATTCAAAGGATTTCAGCATTTTACCTGTTTACGACTAAAATAAGATTTCTATAGCTATATTTTTATTATTTAGTATGTTGAATTCTAGAACGTTTGATTAGCGATTGACAGAGCTTATATTTGGCATTTTCTTGGAGATAATATTTTAATTCTGCATCTAATCCTTTAGATTTCGAAGGTAGTTTATATCCTACCCAAAGCGCATCTAATTTTGAAGCATTAGCATTAAATTTGAATGCAATATCTTCATACAAAGAAAACCATTGATTTCCTGTTTTAGGAATTATATTGGTTTCGTCAGAATTAATATTCAAAAAATGTTCCGGAAGAAATAAACTAGGATTAATTGAATTTGGATCGCTTTTTCTGATTTGATATTTATATCTTTCCATCCCAATAATTATTTTGGAATGACTATTTAGTAATTTGGTAATGGCTGTAGTTCCCGATCTTGGGCATCCACAAACAATCGGGTTTCCCTTGCTCTATCTGTGTCTTAGATTCACGGCTAAATCAAAATTGGGAATAAAAGTCCTTTTTTTTCGATTAAATACTTATTAGACAAATTGCGAGCATTCTTACAATTCGCATTTTTATCTATCCAGATAATACAAGAAAATTCTTGATAGATAAATTGAATCGAACTTAAAGAATTCTTTTCTGTCGTGCTTTTCAGGATTCCATTTCTGTTGATTTCTAGGAGAAAATAGAGGATGAATTGCCAAGTTGTGAGAATTTTCAACTATATTGCGTCCATAAATTTCGTAGTTTTCTAGATTTAGTTGATCGAGACATTGCCGCATGGATTGAACTGTGAAATGAAGTGGGTGTCCTGACCAATCAGACCAATAAAACTTTAATCCTAAAGACTTCAGATAATCATCTGCATCAAAATAAGGTCCTCGAATAAAAACAAAATTTTTAGATATTCTGACTGAATTTTCAATAGATTTTTGAGCAATCTCTAAATTTGGCAAATGCTCTAATACATGACTCAAAATAGTAAAGTTTACACATTTATCTGGAAGGTTAAGATTACAAAAATCTGAATGTATAGCCTCATATCCTTTTGATTTTGTGGCTTCTACTTTTTTAGAGTCAATATCAATGCCAAAACCCTGACGACCTTTCAATACATTCATTCCAAACTCTATTGAGCTTCCATTAGAGCAGCCAAAATCACAAAAGTCAAAGCGGCTAATTTCAAATTTTTTATTCACTAAATTCATGGCTTTTCTCAAAGTTAAGTTTTTAATGTACTTTTTTAATAAAAAAATACATTAAATAAATAATGTATTTAATATACTACAACTTGCTCTTTTTCTTGAAAATTTTGATGCTGTATCAATTGCTTTGAATTTCATAGTATTGAGTTGTTGAAAAGAATAGTTAATTAATTCAGCAATTTTTTCAATACAGTCTTCATCCGATGCCGTTTCAACAATTAAAGCGTTGACGTTATCGATCGCAAATTCGCCGGCACCGCCTCGTTTAGGTACAACTGGTATGCAACCACAAGCCATTGCTTCTAAAGCTGTTCGTCCAAAAGCCTGGTAATCTGAGAGATCTAGAAAAATATCAGACTTACGCAGTACGGCTGCCACTTCAGGGCGGGTTAGATGTCCCAACACAGTTGTGTTACTGGGAATAGAATTCATTCGATCTGGATCTGCACCAAATATTGTAAATTGAACTCGATCTGTAAATTTTTGAGCCAGCTTTCTTGCTACTCGTAAAGTCCGCATAGGAGCGCGTCGTGGAGTAGAAAATCGGATCATCATCGCGATCTCAATTCGATCGTTCTTGTTACTGAAATCTGGATAATAAACTTGATGATCGATGCTCGGTTCAACTTTGTGTACGGTAACATTGTGGTTGCGACTCACTACATGGCATAACCAAGCTGTTTTGGCAAACAGAACCATTCCCGGAATTTGTGTATAAGACAGTCTTGCACCTTCCCATTCAGAAGAACCTTTCGGTTCAAACAAAGGTTCGTAGTCTTGTACATAGTAAGCTGGTAATAGATTTTCATTCTCTAAAATAAGGTGTTCTAATACGCTCACTGAAGTCCAAGTTGTAGCACATACAACTGAAAATTTGTTAGATATTTGTTTGAGATCGGTTAAAGTTTTGTAAGGGACAACAATCTGACTTGCTTCAACTATATCAGAATAATTTTTTAAAAAGCTAGAGTAATTTGGATCGTCAACGGCAATTTGAGCTTTCAGTCCATAACGGTACAATTCTAAACATTCCTGCATGACTGAATGAGCGCCACCGCTTCCTCCCGCTACGGGCAAAATAAATAAAATTTTAGGTAATTCATTATTGTTAGATGAGATCGCTCTTACTTTTGGGTTTACTTGTCTAAAGTTGTTGCTTTTTTGAGAAGCTATTCTTAATTTTCGATAAGCTTTATATAAACTAGGATTTAATTCGATTGCTTTTTGATAACAGTCAACCGCATTTTCCCAGTCTTCTTTTTGAAAAAACGCTTGACCTGTTCCATACAGAAATTTAAATGAGCTTGAATTAAGGCTGATAGATTTTTGATAATATATAATTGCGTCATCAATTAAATTTTGCTGTCTCAATACTTCTGCTATCCGGTAATAAGATGTAGCCGAGTTAGGATTTAATTCAATTGCCTTTTTGTAGCGATCGATTGCTTCGTCAAATCTATCTTGTTTAACTAGAACATTTCCGATTCCATGATAAGGTTTGCTGGATTTTGAATTGAACTCGATCGCACAATTATATGCTAAAACTGCTTCATATAATTCACCTTTATCATGTAGTTTATCACCTGATTTCAAAGCGGATTCAAAATCTTGATAAGTCATCCTGTAATCTCCTTTCTACGATATTTTCGTTGGTTCTATCTGGATTATTATTTACTCTTTCACTCAGTTGCGTTCTCTTTCAGGAATTTTCTGAGATTTTCTAAATTTCGATCGTCTTTTATTTGCGCCGTTAAAGCTTTAAAATCTACATCAGGATATTTTTCTTTTAAAGTGGAAGATCCTTGCTTGGCGAGTTCTTTACGGCGCTGGTGACCAAAACTTTTAGATTTTGCATGGTAAATATATGTATGATCGGCAATTGCCAGTTTAAAACCTGCTTTCATTATTCGCAATGAGAAATCATTTTCTTCTCCATAACCATGTGGAAAACTTTCTTCGTCTAAAAGTCCCACTGAATCTAGAGCAGCTCTTGTAATCATGTAGCAAAATCCGTTAATAAAACTCACAGAGGGAAAACTACGCTGGGATGATTGTTCTATAAGCTGGCTATAGCCATCAAGTGAATATTTTTTAGGAATTTGATTGATCGCCCAGTCTCCATTAGCATCGAATAGATCGGGTACAGATTGCCAAGATGCACAGTTTGAGAGAGGACCGACTACACCAATTTTTAGATCTGATTTTGCACATTCAATTAGCTTTTCGATCCATTTTGGGGTCACAATTGTGTCGCTATTTAATAGCAACACATAGTCAGATCTACTGGCTTGGAGACCTTGATTTGCTGCTTTGGTATATCCTTTAGCAATTGAATTTCTAATCAAAGTCATGTTTTTCGATCGATTGACCCATTGAATTAAAAAATCTGAAGTATCTGACTCAGATCCATCGTCTATAATAACGATCTGATAATCAATTGTCGTATTTCTTACGATCGAGTCTAAACATTTTTTTACATCTTCTAAAGCATTATGAACGCAAACAATAATATCAACTAATATTTTCGATTTAGGAAATCTAAGTTTATATTTTGCTTTTGAAGAAACAAGTTGATTGTCACAACTACAGTTTTGAGGTTGTGGATAAAAGTCAATTAGATGTGCTTGAGACGCGATCGCAGAATCTTCAAATCCCAAAATATCCGGTTCTAACTTTAAAATATCATCTAGCTGACTTCGATCCAATTGAGGATTTTCAGGATCGAGACGAAGTGCTTGACGGTAACTTGTCCGAGCTTTTTGCATACAGACGTGACTGACATTGGCGTAAGCTTCGCTCAACTTTCGTTTAAGAGCGGGTGCGTCGAGATCGGACTGCATGAGGCGACTGTAAGCGGCTAAAACCTCTTCTGCACAATCTGGATCTTGCTGGAGAGCAATATTATAGAAAACGATCGACTGATTAATTTCTCCTTTTTCTTCTAACACTTTCCCCAAACCTAAATATAACTGAGCATTGTGCGGTTCTAACTCTAAGGCACTATGGTAAAGATCGATATTGCCCGGATTTTTGGCAATTTGTTCCGCGTATAATTGAATGGATTCTTGGAGATTTTTTGAGCTTTGGTTCTGTAAAGCTTTTCCTAATTTAGATTTAAAATCGGGTAAATCAGCTTCTAGTTTATCTGCCGCACGATAAGCCACGATCGCCTTTTCCCAGTTTTGTTGCTTCATCGCTGCTTCAGCTAAGTT
>CAWIQY010000002.1:0-17723 GCA_963838375.1 uncultured cyanobacterium
GACGCATCGGGAAGATTCTCGGCAAGTTGAATTGACGATCGTGGGATCGATCGATCTAGATTTGCAGAACTTGTCTCGAAAGATTGTTGTTTAAATCATTCTTATTAAAGTGTTTTTTTTGATACAGCAGCTTCATCAATGATAAAATCAAATCAACAAGGTCGAGCTTTAGAGTATGCGATCGTTGAAGAACTCGTTCTCAATTTGCCATCGGATCGAGTGACCCTCTCTTCACGAACTTTACAAGACCAACTGCGCGATCTTCCCAAATATATCAGCCTCGCAGATACACTGAAAAACCATTATCAAAGAGGTGCAAACTGCATTATTCGCTGGCTAGAAAGCGAGTTTTCAATTTCTCGTCACTTCATTGAAATCGATCGCCTTCCCGATCGATCTTCCAATCAAGGCGATGTAACTGACATTAGAATTTCTAGTGCTTCTTTCTGTATTAACCTATCTGTCAAGCATAATAATCAAGCTCTCAAACATCAAAGACCTGGATCGACAGCACAACATTGTGGATATCCCAAAGCCAGTCCAGAAGATTTTCAGTTTAGGCAAGAATATCATCAAATTCTTCAAGATTTTCTTCAAATTTCTCAAGGATACGAGTTATTTCGAGATTTAGAGCAAAGCGCCATTTTTAATTCATTGTATACTCCAGTTTGTTTTTTAGTAGCCGAATTTATTTCAAATAACTGTCATTCATCCGAAAATGCTAATCATTTATTTAAATTCTTGACAGGAAATACGGATTTCTACAAAGTTATTCTCCCTGCCAAACAAGATTTTGTCAAAATCCAAGAATTCACCCACATTCCTCCAGTTGAATCCGTTGTGGCAGAAAGCGATCGAAACTACGTATACCTCAAGTTTTCAAATGATTGGGAGATGGCGCTACGTCTACATACAGCATCCAGCCGAATTCAACAAAACCCAAGTTTAAAGTTTGATACTCAACCGTAGAAAATTGCTGTTCCCGAGAAACTCTTAAAGTTTTAGTTTCGATCTAAATTTAAATAGCAAGATTAAGTTGTCGTGCTATCAAAAAATCCAGGTTATTTTGCGAGCTAATAGGAGTATCGTTTTTATCAAACAAATCTCGATATATTTGTCGAGCAAAAGCATGGCTAAATTCAACAGGTACGGCATTTCCAATCATTTTGTATGCTGCGGATAAGTACCGAGAATAAAAAATAAACTCATCGGGAAATGTTTGAATTCTAGCGCATTCTCGAACAGAAACTCTTCGATACTCTTGAGGTGAACTCGGATCAAAAATAAACTTATCTTTGCCAACGTGAAGCATTTTATTGGCTTGAGGATGAATGGGAGCATGGCGTCCGCCTGCTTGAATAGTAAAGGAAGGTTCGTCCCAAGCTCGAACTCGGTTCCGTGACATATAAATACTAGAAAATCCACCCGTCATATATTCATGATTCTCGACGAGACAGCGATCGCCATTTGTTTTGTTTTTATCGATCGCGGGAAGTGCAGATTCTCGCAAATTCCAAATTGCATTTCGCAAAGTTTTCACATTAGTATCTTGGTGTAAAAGATCGAAGTCGAACGATCGAGCTAGATCGATGTGATATCCAATAAAAACTACTCTTTTTCTATCTTGTGGTACATTATAGTTACTAGCATTTAGAAGATCGATCAACACCACATATCCAGCCTCTTCAAATGCAGAAATAATATTCTTTAGTGCAGCACTATGTTTTTTGTGTAACAAACCGGAAACATTTTCAGCCAAGAAAAATTTAGGCTGTTTGTCCCTAAGAATGCGAATGTATTCTAGAAACAGTAAACCGCGATCGTCATTAATTCCTCGTTGAGCACCACCTTCACTCCAACTTTGACAGGGGGGTCCACCAATAATGCCGATACAGTCTGGAATTTCGCTGGAAGAAATTTTACGAATATCTCTTCGATCGAGAAAGGTTTCTGGGTGGTTTTTTTCGTAAGTTTCCCAGATTTCTTTATCGTATTCATTAGCCCAAACGACTTGAAATCCAGCTTTCTGAAAGCCTAAATCTAACCCCCCACAACCTGAAAAGAGCGAGACGATTGTGTTGTCCATAAAATTGCCTCTGTGCGCGATCGGAGTGGGTTGGGAAACTTATTTAGTATTAAACTAGCTATTTTGATAATTGTCAAGTAGCTAACTAGCTAAGTTATACTAAACCCATCAACGCATTCACAATACTCTCATGGCACCCACTCAACGCAAAACCGCCTACGTGCAACCCGAACACCACCACATCCTGCGGCGCATTGCCTTCGAGCAGCGTTGCAGCATTGCCGATGTGTTGGATACCGTCTTGGAGCAAGCCGACTGGGAGGCAGTCGCTCGAGAATCTGGGAAGAAACCCACCCAACGAGCTCGGGAACGATCGAGTCGGTATAATGTTTAACGATTAACTATAAAGTTAAACTAAATTCTCAGCGCAAGATTTCCTCCCAAACGCGATACTGGAGAAGCGAGATCGTTATAGGATGTAGCAGTTTGGATGTAAAAGCCAAATGCCTGGTGGACTGCGAGCTGCTCCAAGCTGCCTAACATTTACCAAGAATTGTATGAGTGAAATGACACGGGGAAAACGAAAACACACTGCCACATTGGAAGTTCAGCTCCTGCGCGAAGGCATTGTGGAGTCCATCCACCAAGTGCGAGCCGTTGTCTGCGATAATCGAGGTCGAGTGATGTCGATGGCAGGCAATGGGGAAGATAGTACGTTTATTCGATCGGCTCTCAAGCCGTTTCAAGCGCTAGCAGTGACGACAACAGGGACGCTAGAACGCTACAGT
This sequence comes from uncultured cyanobacterium, assembly GCA_963838375.1. Classification (GTDB taxonomy): domain Bacteria; phylum Cyanobacteriota; class Cyanobacteriia; order Cyanobacteriales; family Geitlerinemataceae; genus DVED01. The sequence goes on from CAWIQY010000002.1 coordinate 2,815, forward strand.
CTTACCGATCGAGATTTGGCGATTATCTGTAGTTCCCATCAAGGCACCATCGAACAAGCCAGACAAGTGTTTAGCATTCTGTGGCACTGCCATGTCGATCCCTCCCAGCTTCAGTGTCCCATTCCTCCCGGAAAGCAATCGACCTTGGAATACAATTGTTCCGGCAAACACGCGGGAATGCTGGCGGTGTGTCAACAACGCAATTGGCCCTGGAAAGCTATTTGCAGCCCAACCATCCCGTCCAAACTTTAATTTTGAGCAAAATTGGCGAAATGTTGGGAATGCCGCCTGCGGAGTTTATTGGCGCTCGCGATGACTGTGGCGCTCCCACGTATTTGATGCCGTTAGACCAGATGGCGCGTTTGTACGCGCAGTTGGCATCGGGAGATAACTTGGATATGGAACGCATCGTTCGCGCCATGACCCATCACCCAAATATGGTGGCGGGAGAAGGACAGTTCGATACGGAACTGATGCGCTTAACAGAAGGCGAATTGGTGAGTAAGTCCGGCGCCGAAGGGATTCAGTGCATCGGTCGCGTCGGGGAAGGGATGGGGTTGGCGATTAAGGTAGCAGACGGAGCCAAACGCGCCAAGCACGCCGCAGCGATCGATCTGTTGCGACAAATGGGTTGGATCACTCCAGACATCGCCGAAACCTTAGCTGAAACCTTTATGAGTCTAGGCAATTACAAACGCTTGGAAGTACAGGGAGAACTGACGATGTTATAAAGATCTCGATGGGGGGTTGCGCTTTTCGGGAGGTTAGGTATATACTGTTACACATGGCGCGGGATAGAGCAGTCTGGTAGCTCGTCGGGCTCATAACCCGAAGGTCGGTGGTTCAAATCCGCCTCCCGCCACCAAAGTGAAAAGGTCTTGTAACTGAGGTTGCAAGACCTTTTTTATTAGTCGCGAAACGATACGAGTCTAAAATTACCAATTACCAATTACCAATTACCAATTGCCCATTACCGATTACCACTGACAATTCCCGACCACTGGACATTTTTCTGTCCGGTGCGACGGTAGGAAAAGAAATGGTCTGAATCTTGGTAGGTGCAGTGAGGGGCGATCGAAATTTGTTCTGGACTCAATCCCAATCGATCGAGTTGTAAGGCGATGCAGGCACGAATGTCCAAACGGACTCGATCGGGTTCTGGATCGCGCAGAACTGGGGAATTGGGTAAGGCAACGAGTCGATCGAGGCAGGTTTGGGGATCGTCTTCTCCATCGAGTATGGTTGCACCCACAAGGACTGCAACATCGGCTGAAACTTGATAGACTTCTCCCGAAATCGCTGGACCCATAGCCACTCGTAAATCTTGGAGTTGACTGCCTTGTGCCTGCAATTGGACGATCGCCCTGGGAACAATTTTTGCCGCTGTTCCTCGCCAACCGGAATGAATGGCGGCAACCTGTCCGGTCCGATCGTCCCCAATCAAAACTGGAGTACAATCGGCTGAACACACCCAAACCGCGTGCTGAGATTGTTTCGTCAGCAAACCGTCGGCGGGGTGGAACTCGGCAACCGATGCGGATAACGGGACGATCGTATTGGTTTCTACAACAACATTTCCGTGAACTTGTTGCGTGCGATAAACTTCAGCTTGTGGATGCAGTGCCTCTGTCAAAGAAAGTGGCGCATTGGGAGAAAAGTGCTGGGTAAAAAAGCCGTGTTGCCACGGTTCTAGGAGACTACAGGTTAAATAGGGTTTTCCTTGCCAAGTTTGCCAATGCCAAGCGTGCATAATCAGCGATCGTCCGTATGAAAACATCCCCTATGGTAGCGTAGAGCTGGTTTCTGGGGGAGTCGGGTCGGCTGGGAGAGCCAAGTTTATACTAGAGTCAAAATGCGAGGGGAAGCCATGGTCAGCGTGAATGTGATGACGGGTGAAATGCCGATCGTGTTGCAGTTTGCACCGACGATCGATTTGAGTGATGAGACGTTTTTCCAGTTTTGTCAGGTGAATCGGGAGTTGCGACTAGAACGAAGTGCCAATGGAGATTTAGTGATTATGTCACCAACGGGTTCGGAAACAGGTGGTTCCAATTTTGGACTCACTGGACAACTGTGGATGTGGTCTCGACGAGATGGCACAGGTCAAGGTTTTGATTCGAGTACCGGGTTCCGGTTGCCGAATGGTGCAGTTCGATCGCCGGATGCATCTTGGATTCGACTCGATCGCTATCGTGCGATTCCTCTAGAACAAAGGCAAAAATTTGCCCCAATTTGTCCCGATTTTGTCATTGAATTACGATCGCTTAGCGATAACCTGGAAATATTACAAGCCAAGATGCAGGAATATTTGGACAATGGCACAGAGTTAGGATGGTTAATCGATCGATCTCAACGACAAGTCTATATCTATCGTCCGGAAATTCCTGTTGAAATCTTAGAAAATCCGGCAACGGTGAGTGGCGATCCGGTGTTACCCGGATTTGTGCTGGATTTGCAAGAGATTTGGTAACGAGTTGGAATCGACGTAATATAAGGCTGTTCGGGAAGCCGGTTCTTTTCACCCAGCGATATTACTTATTACTTATTACTTATTACTTAATATAAATGTCCACCCCCAGCCAATTTGTCATTCATCGCTTCGATCGACTCAATTCTACCAACCAAACATTGTGGGAATTCGTCGATGGCGATGCTGTTGCGGGAACAGTTATCATTGCTGCCGAACAGTCAGCCGGACGAGGACAGTGGGGGCGTCAGTGGACTTCCTCTCGCGGCGGATTGTATCTCTCAGCCTATTGGACGCCTAGAATTCCAGCCCAGCAAGTGTTACGGTTAACGCTGTGTAGCGCTTGGGGAATTGCTGTTGTCTTGCGCGATCGAGGCATTCCTGTTGCTCTGAAATGGCCCAACGATTTGGTTCTGGCGGGTCGCAAATTGGGTGGGATTTTGACCCAAACGCGGGTGAAAGGGGGAGCGATCGCGGCGGCGGTGGTTGGCGTCGGCATCAACTGGGAAAATCCAGTTCCAGAAACCGGAATTAACCTACAATCCTTTTGGCAAGAATACCAGAAAACCCCAACGATCGCCACCTTAGACGAACTCGCAGAAATTATCCTCCAAGGACTAGCCAGAGGTTGGCAATTTTGTCAGCCAGAAAGTATAGCGGCACTCCTTCAAGCTTATAATGCGTTGTTGGTCAATGTCGGGCAATGGGTGGAAATTGAGTCTGGGAGGGGAGAAGTGGCTGGCGTCGAAGCCGATGGCAGATTGCGAGTCCGTCTCCATTCAGACGCACTCGAGAACGGTCGGGAAATGTTGCTCGAACCGGGTCAGATTTCTCTGGGGTACAATTTTCAGACGATCGAAACTTAATCGACGATCGATCTTTTCCCCATGTCACTTCACCAATATCGACCCAACTTCGGTAACATTAACAGAGTTTGAATTTTGGGCAGCTCTCTAGGACTCACGAAGTTTCAAATTTGTCAACGCGGTAGGAACCTATGCAAAAACGTTTAACTAGTTCGGATGCAAATCAAATTCTATTGCTGAGGAGCGTGAGTTGGTTCGGCAGTCTCGGACTCCTGAGCGCCTGTCTGGTAGGCACTCAAACAGCGACCGCCCAAAAAGGCAAAACCCCTCTCGCCCCAGCCCAACCGAACTTAGAAGGAGTTCCCCTAGAAGCTGGGTTTGAATCTGCCCCCCTCCCAGAGAAGCTCCCCCCAGTTGAGAGCTATCCTGAAGTTGAGAGCTATCCCAAAGAATACATAGAACCCGCACCAGAACCCTATTGGGAAGAATCCGCTCCAGTCCCACAAGAAACGTGGGAAAATCCGCAACCGGAAGTTTATACCGAACCGGAATATACACCAGACCCGATCGAACCTCAACCTGAACCCGTCGAAGACTACAGCCACAGCTACATCGATTCCACCGATTACGATCTGGGCGCAACCACGCCCTACGACAATCCTCCCGCCGTCGTCTTACAAGAGGATCGACCGGATGTAAGACAGTCATCTCCGGTGTGAGCGTTCCCGGTAGCGTCTGTGCCGCAGCCGAACCCGCACCCCAGAATGCTCCACTTCCGGGAACCGCTCAGTATGCGGAAACCCCACAAAATATTCTCCTACCCGGCAACACTGCTGTTACTCCAAATAACGGACTTCCTAATACTGCACTTCCCTCTTACGGACTTCCCAACGAAACACCTGCCTATCCAGTCGCCGTAGAAGGAACAACAGACTCGTACTCGAACTCGTACTCGAACTCATACTCGAACTCCACAGGGGAATCAGCATATGCCAATTACCCCCTCGCTGAAGTGGCTTACCCCGTCTCGGAGTTTCCCGCCATGAATCTGGGGTTCTTCCAACTGGGGGCAAGTGGATTAGTTCTCGACACTCGCAAAGGTGATTCTAGCCCAGTTTATAGCCGGTTTTATAACCCCTCCGCCCAAGCCTTGCGCAATTCGAGTCTCCTCCTAACTAGCCTGCCGGGGAACGGTAACACGCGGATTATTTTTCCCTTAAGCATTCCTGCACCCATTAGTTCGGCATTTGGCTGGCGAATTCACCCGGCATTGGGAGGTGCCCGCTTCCACTCGGGAACTGATTTGGCTGCACCGACGGGAACTCCGGTGGTTGCCGCTTTGGCGGGTCAAGTGACGGTGGCTAACTTTTTGGGTGGCTACGGTTTGGCTGTGGTTCTGCAACACGAGAAAGCGACAAAGGAAACGCTCTACGGTCACTTGTCGGAAATTTTGGTTGAATCGGGAGATGAGGTCGAACAAGGGGAAATCATCGGTCTTGTCGGCAGTACGGGACTTTCCACGGGACCTCACTTGCACTTTGAAGTTCGCAAAAAGACGGCTGAGGGTTGGGCGAATCTCGATCCGGGCGGGCAACTGGAGTATGCTCTGGCGCAAATGGTGAATAATTTCCGGACGACTCAGGCAAATTCGTCTTTGAAACGGTTGAAGCGGGAAACGCCAGACACTAAATTAGATGAAAAATCAGTTGAGAGTGTAGATGTAGAAACTTCTGAAAATACGATCGAGGAGGTTTCTACTTGGGAAGAAGAAGATCGATCTAATCAAATGTAAAAAGCTACTACGGTTAGATATCCGACTTCTTGAAGAAGTCGGATATCTGGGTAATTGTCATTTAACCAATGACCAATTATGCCCCAACAGCTTCTTTAGCTGCGTACATCACTTCCAGCGAGATTTCATTTAAACCCCGATCGCGAGCGAATTTTTCGGTATTTCGCTTCACTTTGCCTCGGACAAAACCCGGAACTTTATTTAATTCTCCTTGGGCTTCTCGCGTCCAATTCAAGTCCGATCCAGCAGAAATTCCTTTGTGAATGGCTTCTTTGGTATCGTGTCCGCCGAAGATTTCCAAGAGGTGATCTTCCATGCCCAAAGTGAAGGAATTGTAGACCAAATCGGCAACTTGGTTTGTGCCTTCATACCCGAGGAAGGGTTTGTAACCGATGGGGAAGTTTTGGATGTGAATGGGGGCAGCAATGACACCGCAGGGAATATCCAAACGCTTGCCGACGTGACGTTCCATTTGGGTTCCGAAGATGGCAGAAGGTTCGATGCGGGCGATGGCATCTCCGATCGCTCCGTGATCTTCGCTGATTAATACTTCGTCGCAATATTCGCTAACTTGTTCCCGGAACCAGTCAGAATCGTATTTGCAATAAGTTCCCGCTAATACCACGTGGATGCCCATTTCCCGCGCTAAAATTTTGGTCATGGCGGCGGCGTGGGTGTTGTCGCCGAACACAACCGCTTTTTTTCCGGTGAGGTTCTGACAGTCGATCGATCGAGAGAACCACGCCGCTTGGGAGACGTACAGGGTTTGGTTGTTGATGTAGTCTTCGTAATCGACGGTTGCCCCTTGCGCGTTGATAACTTGTTGGATTTTGCGGATGCAACGTGCGGTTTCGACGACTCCCATCGGCGTGATGTCGATATAGGGTGTGCCAAATTCCTTTTCTAAGTACCGCGCTGTCGCCATGCCAATTTCCCGGTAGGGAACTAGGTTGAACCAAGCGCGAGGTAAGTTTTTCAGGTTTTGTACCGATGCGCCTTCGGGGATGACTTCGTTGACTTCGATGCCTAAATCCGCCATCAATCGTTTCAACTCGGTGCAATCGTGTTGGTTGTGGAAACCCAGGGTGGAAATCCCGATGATGTTGACGGAGGGTTTTTCAGTTTTGCCTTGGGGAAGTTCGCCTTTTTTCTTGGCTTTTTCTAGGTAAAACTTGACGACTTGATCTAAAGTTCGATCGGCGGCTTGCAGTTCGTTGAATCGATAATGATTCACATCAGCGAGCATGACATCGCCTTGGGAATCCATTTGCGCCCGATCGACGAAGTTTTGTAAGTCTTCTTGTAAGATACTGGAGGTACAAGTGGGGGTGAGAACGATTAAGTCGGGGTGTTCTTCCTTATCCTTGCGGGTGATGTTGTCTACCACCTTTTCTTGAGAACCCCGTGCCAAGACGTTACGATCGACGACGCTGGCTGTGACTGGGGTATAATTGCGTTCTCTCTCCAACATCGATCGCATGACGTTGAAGTAGTCATCACCCAACGGCGCGTGCATGATGGCATGGACATTTTTAAACGAACTGGCAATTCGTAGCGTGCCAATGTGCGCGGGACCCGCATACATCCAGTAGGCTAATTTCATACAGTTATTCCTCGTGTGAATTGAAAAGTACCCAGGAATCTTCGGAAAAAGAATGAATGGCGATCGTTATTGTCTCATCAGTTGAGGCAATACTAAACACGGGGAAATCTGAAGAAATTTGAACCCTTCTATACCGCTATTTCCCACTATGACTGGGATCTAGCCTAAAATTAGAACAACTCCTTTGTTGTTTTATGCAATTATTCTTAATAGTTTGCCATATTCGTTAATCATTAAGAAAAACAGGGCGATCGGGCTTATTCTTCAATTTTTTGATAGAGTCGGCATCGATCGCACGGACCTTCGGGATTGACAGCACAGCGGATCAATTCCGATCGGGCATTGTAGCGGCACGTGGCATCGCCGAGAACCCACCGCCCCTCAAAAAAGCTTTTTTCCTCGGGACGTTGGGCTGTTTGCACGTAGAGGGCAATCTTATGTAGATGGTAGCGACCTAACTTGAGCTGATATCGGTGACGGCGTTCGAGCACCGTATAAGTTTTGCCCTGCAAATCGAGATAGTGACCCGGTTGAGGAGTCCAGTCCAGATGGACGTTTCCCAGGGATTTGGGAGGTTTATTGAGGATAACCTCCGTGGGTAGAGAGTCAGGTTCCATAGTTCTAATGCGATCGAGTTTACCATTTTACTGTTTATACCGTATAGCAATCCATCTCAAGCCGAAGCGTTTTTCGGGCTAGTTATAGCCAAAGTCATCTTCAGATGACGGAAAACCTCAACAGTCGTCTTTAGACGAGTTCGAGCAGTGCGCCCGGAGATTAATCTCTGGGTGGGGTTTGGCACATCTCGAGCAAAGTACACGATTCCTGCCAAACCCAGGGTTTCAAGCCTTCGCCGTTGTCTTGAGACAACTTTTGATGACTTTCTGAGTGAGTTTGGGCACATCTCGAACCCAGTACACCTTGTCAGTAATACGGATATCCATATTTATAAAGCCACGGTATAACACTGTCAGTTTCGCATAATTCTTACTTGTAATCCCACAATTAATCGATTAAATTATGTTGATAAGTTCTGGGGTCATACAGCAACCACATGGACACGAGGCTTCCAATTTCAGTTGATCGTAATGCTAATGTACAAACTGCTGATTTGTCTACATTTCGATCGATCTCAAAACACCTCCCAGGAATTAATTTCTTGGCTCATAGCTCAACTCATCTAAAGATGACTCAAAACTAGAAAGATTTCTCTGATTAGTCCGTGATTAGTCCATTTTAATGGATTTCAGCTATTAGCCTCGCACTTAATTGCGAGGCGGGATTAAAACTCAACTCGATCGAAAAATGGTGCATTTCATTCCTCAACTCCCCCGACAGAAAGAGCGATTTTATCCCAGACGTGCCTCAATTTGACGAACGGCAGTCAGTGCCGAATAACTGACGCCTGCTGTACCTTCTCCGGGATGAGTCGAATCACCCACTAACCACAAATTTTCCATCGGCGTACGGTTGGCAAATCCAAACGGTCCAAAAGTCGAAATCCGCTGTCCAATCCCCCCTACGACACCTCGATCTCGTCCGGTAAAATGCTGGAATGTCCGAGGGGTTGCAGCTTCCATATGAACGATCGTTTCGGGAGTTAAATTAAAGTATTCACCGAGACGAGAAATTGCCTCTTGGGTATATTTCTGTTTGAGCGCTTCGTAATCTCCACAATTCCACCACTGGCGGGTATCGGTAAAGGATGAGGCGATAATGGTGGCTTTGCCTTGGGGGGCTCTTCCATCTGCGGATTGACTGACGGAAACGAACAAAGAATTGTTCTCGCCGATGGGTCCTGTGGGATCGTAAAGAAACTGAAGATGCGGTGGACAATTAGACGGAATTGCGGTTTCCTCTACCCCCAAATACACCACAAAAGCGCCAGAAGAGGGAGGCAGTTTCTCTACCCGATGCTTGTATCCGCGCATTTGAGGGGGTAAAACGTGGGATGGTGAATTTGAATCTTGATTCTTACCTGGATGTTCTAACAATTTTACCAAGTTTTGAACGGTAACGTTAGCAATGACTAAATCTGCCGGTTCTGTCCAAACTTCGTCGGTTTTCTGGTTGCGAATTTTGACCCCGGTGATGTGGCTTCCGGTTGTCTCCAGACTTTCCACAGTGTGGCGCATCAATAACTTGCCGCCATCCCGTTTCAGGGCAGATACGAGACGATCGCTCAACACTTGCATACTCCCTTTGGGATGATATAATCCTTGGGGACTTTGCGAGACTCCCAGAGCTGTGGCTGCATACAGCAATGCTGTTTCTTCGGCGTCTACTTGGGAATAGAGCTTCAGTTGCAAGTCGAGAAATGTTTTGAGTCGATCGTCTCTATCTAATTTAAACCAGCGCAGCGCATCTCCCACCGTCCAAAAGGTAAACGGTGCAGTCAGGAGTGTATCCGGGCGCAATGCCTGAATGGACTGCCAAATATCCCACAGATTGCGCGGCGGCAACACCGGATCTCGCTGCTGAAAAGCGAAGCTGTAGCGAAATAACCGACTCATCAGTTGCCAAAACGGTTCGCTGCCGGGAAACTGTCGCTGCCGTTCGGCTTGCCATTTGAGGGGATCGCGCCAGACGCTAATCGGTTCGGTTTCTCCAGGCAAATAGACCGCACAAGCAGGATCGCAGAAAGTCGCGTCGGGAAGAGGAATGTCTAATTCTGAGAAGATGCGGTGGTGGATACCCCCCGGTTCTAATCCTGCGACTTGGGTTGCTCCGACATCGAAGGTAAATCCCCGTCGTTTGAAGGTGGAAGCACAGCCACCGGGGACGATCGCGCCATCGAATATTGAGACAGAATATCCCCGATGAGCAAGTAAGGCTCCGGCGGTTAACCCTCCAATTCCCGCACCAATGACGATCGCGCGGTGGGAGTGTTTATCACAACTGAGACGATCGGGCATAAATTCTTATTTAGTTTACATATCTTAATACTTATTGTATCTTAAAATAATAATAAAAATCGATCGATATAGCTAACCGGGCGAAGAAAAAGGGCGAAGCACTTGTATCGAGTTTATGGGCTCGTGGATCGGATTGCTCGAAGCATTAGCTTCCCCTCGTCCGGAATTTCTCCTACCTGCTGCGCGAGCTATGACAACACCGCGAAAATCGCTCAACCTTTTACATAACCAGATCGCATGACTTTTACGCTTTCCCGTTCCTCTGCTTCCTCCCTCAACTCCCCGACAATCCAGCATTTTCCCCAAGGTTTTACCATCATTGCCGAGCAAATTCCCGTTGATGCGGTGAATCTCAGTTTGTGGGCCAACGTGGGATCGGCAGTGGAACCCGATCGAATTAACGGTATGGCGCATTTCCTGGAACATATGGTGTTTAAAGGAACCGAACGCCTAGAAATCGGAGAATTCGAGCGATCGATCGAAGAACGAGGCGCAGTCACCAATGCCGCTACCAGCCAAGATTACACCAACTTTTACATCACCACTGCCCCCAAAGACTTCGCCGAACTCGCGCCTCTGCAATTAGATGTGGTGTTCAATCCCCGCATCGACGAAGACGCCTTCGATCGAGAAAAATCAGTCGTTTTAGAAGAAATTCGTCGCTCTGCCGACAGTCCCCAGCGTCGCAGCTTTCAACGGGCAATGCAAGTGGCATTTGAGGCACTTCCCTATCGTCGTCCCGTTTTGGGTTCCGTCGAGGTAATCGAAGCCCTCACCGCCCAACAAATGCGAGATTTTCACGGAACTTGGTATCAACCGGGCGCCATTACCGCAGTGGCTGTGGGAAATCTGCCTGTTGAAGAGTTGATCGATACAGTCGCCTCCTCCTTTCTCGACACAGCCGGCGATCGTTTTTCCACCTCTGCCCCCAACTTCTCCATTCCCCAATTCCACACCCCAACTCCCGAGCCCTCCTTTGAAGAAATCGTCCGCCGCGAGTATGTCGATGAGAGTTTGCAGCAAGCGCGATTGGTGATGATGTGGCGAGTTCCGGGGATGATGCAACTGGAAGAAACCTACGCATTGGATGTGTTGGCAGCCATTTTAGGCAAAGGGCGCACCGGACGACTGATTCGCCAGTTACGAGAAGAAGAAGGGTTAGTTTCCAACGTCGGTGCGGGAAATATGAGCCATCGCCTTCAGGGAATTTTCCAAGTTTCGGCACAGTTACCGGAAGAAAATATCGAAGCGGTGGAAGCCAACATTGTTCAACACATTCGCACTTTGCAAACCGAATCCGTTCTCGAAGCAGAAATCGCCCGCATCCGCACTCAAGTTGCCAATCGGTTTATTTTCGGCAACGAAACCCCCAGCGCTCGCGCTAACTTGTATGGTTACTTTAATTCTACCGTCGGTGACTTGAATCCGGCGATCGACTATCCGACAATCATTCAAAGTTTAGATCTGGCAGACTTGCAACAAGCCGCACAAGAATATCTCTCTCCCGAAGCTTACGGCATTGTCATCATTCGCCCAAAATCCTAAATCTGACAGTAAGTAACAGGTAACAGGGTAAAGTGAGTGGTTAGGGGTTAGTGGTAGGGGAGCCATTGCGGTGAGCCAGTCCGGTCTTGGACGGCAGTTCCTCTACTTGGGGTCTCCCCAAGTGGAGGAACTGCCGTGCGGGTTGAGCTGAGATTAAATTTAACGGATCGGAATACTTTCAGCCAAACCCGCCCTTACAGAATTTGTCCTAACGACACATCGCTTAGCTATAACTATTAACTATTAACTATTAACTATTTCAATTCCTTCCAATCTCCCCAATCGTTATTAAACACCGAAGTATTGGGGAAATAAATCGGGTTTTGATGTTGAATTAGTAGACGTTGTAACCGTTCCAATTCCGGTTCCGGAGAGGGTAAGTTATCAACCAACTGATACGGGATAATGTTGTTATCCAAGGCAAAGGCAGCAGTGGTTCCGGCGGCGGCACCTGCAGACCATTCAAAGGAATGGACGCGATAGGCAGCGGCCGCAACGTGACTGGTGGCGATACTTTTTCCAGCGACTAACAAATTATCCAATTTCTGAGGAATCATTGCCCTTAAGGGAATTTGGAAGGGGTAAGATTCTCCTTGTCCCAGGCGTTCTCCCGGCATTTCCATGTTACCGGGCGCTTCTGGGGGATGTTGTTGCATGCAGGGATGAAAATCGATCGCATAGTGACCAATTCCGACAGAATCTGGGAAAATAGAAGCACGCGATCGTCTGGTTACATTTTCAATTTCTCGATCGCCCTGCAACACTTCCAACACTTCCAATCCCGACAACGCCGTCCACAGTCTTTGGTATTCCTGGGGAATCAAATTCTCCTGATACACGGGTTGGCGATAATCTTGGCGAGAAATATCAATTTCCCACACCATAAACCCATCGGGAGAATTCCAATCCGGACGCCCGATAATCCGTCGTCCTTCCCGAATATAAGGATATTTCGATAACCCGCTTTCCGTTCCCATGGGCGAATCTAACCCAGTCAAAAGAATATGATTCGGATGCGGTTCTTTGAACCCATACCCCAATTGCGAGTCGGTAATCCCCCACACCAACCAGTAGAAAAAACCGATGGCGTGTTCTTCCCCTCGCCGCAGAGTTTCCGTCCGCAAACCCCCCAACCAACCGCCGGGTTCTAATTGTCCCAACTCCTGCAATTGGTTGCGGGTATAGATAAAGTTATCTTCTGCCGTTCCCGGTCGATAGTCGTTTCCCCACGTCCAATTCTGCATGGAGATATCGCCGGGAAGCATGGGGTTATCGCGAGGGTTGGGACGCAACGCATCTTTGGGGTCTTCGCTGTGGATGCGGCGATAGCTGAACACCAGGGGGAAACTCGCTAAGCGTTCCAGTTCGTAGCTGTAGTAGGGTTTGTACTGTTCGTAAAACGGTGGTAGTTCGTATTCTTGAGGTTCCTTCGTCTTTTCCATGGCGAAGGTGTAGGTAAACCCTTGGGTACAATACGGGTTGCCTGTTTCGCTGGAGGAAGACGGTTCTTTGTAGGAACGAGGATCGACACCCAGGCGGTGGGGAAGGTCGGCTAAGCCAATCAGTTCCCCGGTTTCGGTGGCTTCGACGACGTACCAAGGTGGCGCGTTGGGGGATTCGGTGATGGGGGGAACGAAGCGAACGATGTTTTTGTGGAATCGGGGGGAATCCGCGTAGGTGTAAGCATCCTCGATGATTTGAGAGAGGAAGTCGGCGTTGATAGGAGGGGTTCCCGGTTGCGGTTGGTGTTGGATGGCAATGGCGCTGGTAATTTGGTTTCCGGCGGCGTTGTATTCCAAGTCTTTAATAACGGTATTGGGATACCATTTTAGGGTTCCTTTGCCTCGTTTGGCGGCATCTCGCAGCATTTTGAAGAGAAGTTCGTGTCCGTCTTCGGGGAGGAAACAGGACTCGCTAACCCAACAGCCTCCGGGGTTGAGGATGCCGTATCGGTCTTCGATGCGCGATCGCAAATCGAGATAGCCCCTTGGGTAGTATAACAGCGATCGTTGGGTGGGACGTTCGTCCAGGGCGGAGGTTCCTTGGGCGGAAATTTGTCCGCCTACCCAATCGGTTAATTCAGTGATACAAACGGTTTTTCCCGCCAGCAACCCTTCGTAAGCTGCCGCAGAACCCGCTAAACCCCCGCCAGCAACGAGAATATCGCAGGTTTCCTCGACATCTGGGGAACGTGGCGGCGTAGCTGTGGCAAGGGGGGTAAGGCTGAGAATGAGGGAAAATGGCGCGAGAAATAGGCGTTGGAGTGTGTTGAGGATCGATCGCGTCATCTAGGTTGAGATAGAGTGGTTAATAGTTCTTAATCATTGTAGCGGTTCGTAGTGGCGACAGTTTTCGCAAGGTCCACAAGGATTGATGGCGCAACGAATGTAGGACGATTTGGCGTTGTAACGACAATTGAGATTGCCGATACCTTCAGGTTTTCGGGTTCTGGGGATGACAAAAGGAGGAAGGGTGTTTCCTGCCATCCTCAATCGCTGTCGCGCCCGATTTTGGGCGGTTTGCAAGTACCACAGCGACATGAAAGCGGGAACGATACTCAGACCAAAAATGAATAGGATCTCTAGGAGAAACATTCGTTTGCGATCGATTTGGGGTTGGCGGGGAGGAACTTATGTCATAGTTTAGCCGATCGATCGGGGAATAGGGATGGGCGATCGATTTGAGGGTTGCTCATGTTTATTATAAATTTTCGGTCGATTTACGTACGTGTTTATATAAAAAATTTATTTTTTATGGATTATCACAGTATCCAAAGTTTCGATCGTTTCAGAAAAATCACTGATGCATAAAAATATTGCCATCGTTACAATGCGATCAGTTGTAAGTGAAAAGAATATACAAATGACAGCAATTGCCTTATCTCCCGCAAAAGCCAACCTCAAACTAGCTCTTTGGCAAGCAGAAGCAGATTCGATGAGTAGCAGCGATCTGTTTGTTTGGCTAACTGATAGTGGTTTGCCTCAAGAGGTGATTCTCAGACTGCACGAACTTGTTACTTTTACTAAAAAAGTTGGACAAAAAGTTTTTGCGATTGGCAAGATCGTGTTGATGAAGATTCTTGAATTTGTCAAAGCTCATCCTCACTTAGTTCTGGGTGCGGGTATGGGTGCGGTTCTCGGTTTGGCTGTTTCCAGCTTAATGACTTCTGTTCCCTTAATTGGTCAACTGTTAGCACCCTTGGCAGCAGTTCTTGGACTCACCAGCATCGTGTTCGGTGCAGTGGCAGGACACAGAGTCGATAAACGAAATCAAGGGAAAGAAGTTGCTGAGGGAATAATGGGCTTTGCGGAAGATTCAATTGAAGTAGCAATGGAATTTTTTAAGCTCGCAATTGATGTGTTTCAAACCGTTTTTCAGAACGTTATCGTTGCTTAATTTTAAAGTTGTAAATCAGGAAGTTTTATCAAATGTCTAAATCTCCGAACAAGAAACAAATCCTCAAAGCGATCGAACAGCTTAAAAAAAATCCCAATAATAAGGCTAGCATTTTAGCGGATGCAGGTATTCCTCTCCTGGGTATTGTTGGTGGCGGTGCAGCAGCAGCATTGGTAGGGACAACAACTGCTTCGATTCCTGTAATTACAGCACTAACTGGTGTTGGCTTAGTCGTTGCCGCTCCAGTAGGATTAGTTGCTGGTGCGGCGCTTGCAGGTGGAGCTGTTGCCTTTGGATTATCCAGAATTATTAAAGGGAAAGGTTATGATGAGGGCAAACAAAACCAACTTTTACAACAGTTACAAGATTCAGCTCAGAGAAATTG
>CAWIQY010000003.1:0-684971 GCA_963838375.1 uncultured cyanobacterium
GGCGCGCGCACGACGCTGCTCGACTTCGAGCTCACCGGAGCGTGGACGGCGCACGGGCTCCGAAACGCGCTGGTGGCGCTCACGGCCGTCTGGCTGCTGTTCGGCGTGCTCCACCTGGCGCGCGCCATTACCAGGCGCTCGGCGTCCGACCGTGCTTGAAAGTCCCCGTCCACCCCGTTTGTCAGCTTATGCCCGCCGGCTCGTCGGCGCACGTGATCTGCCTCGGCTCTCTGGTCCGTAAGGAGGCACGAGGCCTCTCCCCCCTGCGGGGCCAGGATCTCCCCGCTCCCGCGCACCGCTGAGCGTCGTATCTTTACCGGAAGCGCTTCCGAAACCATCTCCTTCTCCTCCCATGAAGACCGCCGAAGCTCAAGCCCTCGCCCCCACCGACCCCGCCGCGCTAGCGGCGCCCTCCGGCGACGGCGCCACTCAAGAAGCCGAGTTCAAGTCGGCCTACGAAAAGGACGACGTGGCGGCCATCGACCCGCGCTGCGTGCCGCAGGAGCTCGACGGGATGCCGCCCATCGGCGACGAGATCGTGGCGCCGGACTACGACCAGCGCGACCACGACACGTGGGCGATGCTGCACGACCGGATGATGGAGGCGCTGCCCGGCCGCGCGAGCAACACCTATATGAAGGGCGCCCAGACGCTCGGGCTCGACGAGTCCCGGCATCCCGGCGCTCCGCGACCTCTCGGCGGCACATGGAGAACGAGACCGGGCGCGTGGCCCGCGTGCCCGGCCTCGTCCACGAGCGCGACTTTTTCGAGCTCCTCTCCAAGCGCTTCTTCCCCTCCAACGGACTACATCCGCGGCCCCGAAGAGCTCGACTACACGCCGGCGCCGGACTGCTTCCACGACATCTTCGGCCACATGCCGATGCTCACCGACCCGGCCTTTGCCGACTTCTACCAGCTCTTCGGCAAGGCGGCGCTAAACGCCACCGGCCAGGACCGCGTGAGCCTGGAGCGCTTCCACTGGTTCACGGCCGAGTTTGGGCTGATCGAGCAGGCGGGCGAGCTCCGCATCTTCGGCGCTGGCATCATGTCGTCCAAAAAAGAGGTCTTCAACGCGCTCTCCGACGACGTCGCCCGGCACCCCTTCGACCCGGCGAGCATCATCCGGCAGGACTACGACGTGTGGCATCTCCAGGAGACGCTGTTCGTGCTCAAGTCGTTCGAGAGCCTCGTCGACGGCTTCCGCTGGGCTGGGCCCGCAGCCGCAACCTACTCGGATAGCCGAGCCTGTCCGATGGAAGCGCCCGACTTTGCAGCCGCCCCGGCCGACGCCGTCTGCCGCCTCGTCGCCACCGTGCGCGGGCGCGTGCAGGGCGTCGGCTTCCGCGCCTTCACGCGCCGCCACGCCCGCCGGCTCGGCCTAAACGGCCACGTCCGCAACGACCCCGACGGCTCGGTGTCGGTGGTGGCTGAGGGCCGGGGCCGCGTGCTCGGCGAGCTGCTCCGCGCCCTCCACGACGGCCCACCCGCCGCGCGCGTGGACGGGGTGACGATGGATTGGTCGGAAGCGGAAGGCGCGTGCGGCGGGTTCGTGGTGGAGCACGCGGAATGCCGAGTGGGCGCAGCTGGAACGGCCGGGCATGAGGGGCGGCCTGCGAACACACATCGCGCGCTCCCTGAGCCTCGTGATGCGCCGGCCTGGGACTGCTCGCGGTGCTGATCGCCGCAGGAGGTACGTCCGTCGTCTCCGCGCAGGAAATGGTATTGCAGATGTGGCCGAGCGTGGGACTTGGCCCAGGGCTCGCGAGCGCCGGCGTCGATGGGCGGACGGGCTGGAGCGCGCGAGCCGGCGTGCGTCTCGTGTTCGGGCGGTGGGTGCTCACCGGCCGCCAGACGGCCACGGGCGGCGGAGCGAGCCGCTTCGACACGGGCTTCGGACGCGCGCGTGCCAGCTACAACGAGAGCGCGGTGCTGCTGGGCTACACGCCGCCAGGACGCCTGCGCGGGCACGTCGTGGTGAGCGCGGGTCTCGCCGGGGCCAGCGCGTCCAGGCACGGACGGGAGACGGCGACCCGTGCATCCGGCGCCTTTTCGGCGGCTGCCGGGCCTACTACTATGAGCCGGTCGAGGCGGTGTGGGGGCTGGCGCTGGAAGCGGGCGCCTATCGCCGCGCGTTCTGGATCGTGGACTACGGGCTCACGCTCCACGCCAACGTCAACGCCGAACAGCCCGTGGCCGGGGCGACGATCGGGCTGCGTATCGGGCGCGGGAATCGGTGAACAAACCCGGCAGGCGGCTCCTCGCGTGCCATCGTGCGTACCGTGCGCCATGTCCGACGATGACCTTCCGCGCTGCCCGTGCGGCACCCACCGCTATTCGCTGCTCGCCCGGCCCAAGCTGAAGTTCGGCGGCTCGAACGTGGTGCTGATCTTTGCCGGCGGCTCGGGCCGGCCGTACGAGATCGAGTTCCGCTGCGGCCAGTGCCAAGAGCCCTTCGAGACGACGCGCGACCCCGAGGTGCTCGAAGCCTTCCGCGACCGCTGAGACAAGACGGGAAGAGAGAACGAGACCAGGAGAGGACGAAATCTCCTCCGGTCGCCCTTTCCTCCTTCTTCGTCATCTCCTCGATTCTGACTCCTCGACTCCTTCCCCGCATGGCTTCTCTTTCCGATGACCAACGCCGCGCAGGCCGAGTGGGACGACTGGCGCTGGCAGATGCGCCACCGCCTCCGCACCGCCGAGGATCTCGAACGCTTTGTCCACCCAACAGGCGGCGAGCGCGAGGCCATTGAGCAGACGGCGGACGTGTTTCGGTGGACCATCACGCCGTACTACGCCTCGCTCATGCACCCCACGGACCCGGCGTGCCCGGTGCGCCGGCAGGTGGTGCCGCACGCCGGCGAGATGGCGCCCGACATCGTGGGCGTCGCCGATCCGCTGGACGAGGTGGGCCACAGCCCGGTCAAAAACCTCGTCCACAACTACCCCGACAAAGTCGCCTTTTGCGTCACGAGCGAGTGCGCCGTCTACTGCCGCTACTGCCTGCGCAAGCGCATGGTGGGCGATTCCGACTTCATGATGCGCAAGGACGACCTCCGCGCCGGCATCGCCTACATCGCCCGCACGCCCGCCATCCGCGACGTGCTGCTCACCGGCGGCGACCCGCTCGTCTTCTCCGACGACAACCTCGACTGGCTGCTCGGCGCGCTCCGCGCGATCCCGCACGTCGAGATCATCCGCATCGGGAGCCGGCTGCCGGTGGTGCTGCCGCAGCGCATCACGCCCGCGCTGTGCGCCGTGCTGAAAAAGCACCATCCGGTCTGGCTGAACACCCACTTCAACCACCCACACGACCCCACCGCCGAAACCGCCAAGGCCGCCGCGATGCTGGCCGACGCCGGCGTGCCCGTCGGCAACCAGACGGTGCTGCTCGCGGGGGTGAACGACGACCTCGGGGCCATGAAGGCGCTCGTGGAAGGGCTCGGCGGCTCCGCATTCGGCCGTACTACGTCTACCACGCCCAGCTCATCGGCGGCACGGCGCACCTGCGGACGAGCATAGAGCGCGGCATGGCGCTCATGAAAGGGCTTCGCGGCCACACGAGCGGCTTCGCCGTCCCGGCCTACGTCCTCGACACGCCCGACGGCAAGGTGCCGCTCACGCGCGACTACGTCCGCGGCCGCGCCGGGCGCCACGTGGTCATGGAGACGACGCGCGGCACGCTCTGGGCCGAGCCCAACCCGCTCCCCGACGGAGAAACGAAAGCAGTCGGCTTCGCGCTGCCCGAGATCGAGATGCCCGCCGGGGCGCGCACGATTCCCACCGGCGCCCCCACCTTCATCCCCGTCCCCGACGGCTACGCGCGCGTCGGGGACGAGAAAGCGCGAGTCTAGCGCGAGACGACCACACGTACCGTCTGCCGGGCGCCGGACGTCTCGGCCCGGACGACGTAGAGGCCGGGCGTCAGGCCGCGCGCGTCGAACGAGACGGCGCCGGCTGGTGCGGGGCCGTCGTGGAGCACCGCCACCTGCCGCCCGAGCAGGTCGAACGCCTCGACGCGCACCGTTTCGCCGGCCGGCGCGGTCACGGCAAATGCGGTTTGCTCGCGCACCGGGTTGGGTCCGGCGAGCCGGAGCGTGAAGCGGTCTGCCCCTGTCGCCGGCTCCGTCGCCACTGCCGACCGTCCCAGGATGAACAGCTCGGCTCCCGCCTCGGGCGTGGAGAGCGTGGCGTACGAAACGCCGCCAGCGGTGGCGAACGTGGGCTCTGAGGTGAGATCTGTCGCGAGCGCTTCGCCGTCCAGGCCGTCGGCGCGCCAGAGCGAGTAGCGGAAGTCGTGTCCATCCTCGGTCTCCAGATAGCGCTCGGAGATGACGTAGAGTCGATCGCCCGCGAGCAGGATCGGGCGGGCTCAGCCGTGTAGCGGTGGGCGCGTCGAAGCGGCATCCGCGAGCGCCCTTTCCCCTGGCGGAAGGCGCAGGGCGAGGCGGGCCTCCTCGCCAGGAGCCACGCGCCACACTTCGGCCACGCCGCCACGCTCGGCCGCCAGCGCCACGCTACCGTCCGGGAGCGGCGTCGCGGTGGCGGGATTCTGCAGCGGCCCCTCATCAAACTGCAGACCAATGGGGACCGCGCCGTCTCGGGTGGCGGCGTAGAACGTCACAGGACCGCCGCCGCCGGCCGACGGCTCGCCAAACAGCACGCCGTCGCCGAACGGCACGAGCGACTGGTTGGACGACGCCACGTGGAGCGGTGCGACGGCGCGCTCTCCGTCGCCGTCCAGTACGTACAGCCCCTGCGGATCGGCTTCCGCCACGAGCGCGAAGACCGCTTCCCCCACCGACAGCGCGTTGCCGTAGAAAAAGCCGCCGCTCGCGCCGGGCCTGCCCTCGCCGAACGTGGCCGCGCGCGCCGCGCCTTCCCCGTCGCTCTGCCAAAGCGTCGACCCGCCCTCGGCGGAGAAGAAGACGCCGGTAGCGCTGGGCGTGACGACGTAGCGAAGCCCGTCGTTTTTCGCCGGCCGCGCGTCCGGCACCACGCGCGTGCCCGAAGGCGTGCCATCGCTCGTCCAGAGCCGCGTGCTTTCAATCCCGGTGCCCGGACTGCCGGCGAGGAAGAACAGGCGGTCCCCGGAAGCCGTCAGGTAGCCAGGGTCTCCGTCTATCTCGGCAACCACAAGGGTCCCGTCCGCCGTGCCGTCCGTGCGCCAGAGGGAGATGCTGGACAGCTCGGCATCGTACCGAAAGAAGTACAGGGTTTCATCCAGCGAGACGCCGCCGCGCCAGGCATAGCCGGTAAAGAGCCGTGTGGCCTGTTCGCCTTCGACGGCGTAGAGGCCTCGTCCCTCATCCGTCCGGGCGGTGACCAGAGAGCCGTTCCCCCACAGTTCCTACGATGAAGGGAGAGGAGGAATCGGGTCCTGGCACAAAATCGACCGCGAGCGTTTGGGACGAGGCGGGGGCCGCCGCGAGGCAGCCGAGCAGGAGGAGTAGCGAGAAACGCATGGGACGAAAGACTGGTGGTGTGGCAGGGGCTGCTCTACCTACACGTCGGGTCGTGCGCACACACAACACTCTGTGCAAAAAAGAACGTTTCGCTGCGTTTCTCGCGGTGCCCCGTTTGGTTACAGCGGTCGGTGCGGCGTAGGATTTCCTCATGCCCGTTTCTCTCATTCAACCCGCGACGATCGCCCGCATCGCGCCGTGGACGCTCGCGTATCCATGGCTGTGCGTGGGTGGGTGGAACCAACCCGCAGACTTGATTCAAGAAAACGAGTGGGCTGCCAAAACGCCTTGGAAATTCACCCCCGTATTGCATCCCAGCATGAAAGATGACGAACGCCATGTCCGAGACAAAGATGGTTTATTTCTCGAATACGCGGTTCAAGTTCCCGATGATATTTGCTTGGTGTATCTATCTACCAAATCGATTGAGAACGGATGGTATCGGTTTGGGGGAGAAAATCACGTTGTTGAAGTTGAATGTATCGATTTGAGTGAATATGATTTTTTGTTAGATTTGTTCCAACAAAAGATAGACAAATACTTCGCGCTGATTACTCCCGGCGTGTGGGGTTCCAATCGTTATTCCTACCGCTATCCCCAGCATCCTGACTTTCCCAAACCCGCAGCCATGCTGACAGATAAACCCGTTCCCTACCGTTACCGTGCGGGAAAACAATTGGGACGGGGGCGATATGCAGTTTTGCCGGGAAGTGTATACGTATTAAACGAATCGTTGGGTAAATCTTGGTGGGATTGGTCGGAAGATTGGTTTCCCAAGGAAGGATTCCACCTGAAAAAAGTTGGATGTGGCTTATGTCTTCCGTTAGAGATTGAATCCGAATTGTAGGGGCGAAGCATTTGCCCAAAAATTTCATGCAATTATCAAAAAAATCCTGCAAATGCTTCGCCCCAAAGTGCTGGGCAACAATCGCCCTTCCAGATTGACCGTACCCAAATGAGAATTGCTATAAAAGTTCAGGAGTGAGTTGAATGTACAAGAAAGCCTACGGCATTATCCAGACCCAATCTCCCCTCCATGTCGGCGCGACGGCTGGGGAAGAAACGGGTAATTTGAACCTGATTTTTCGCGACCAATTTACCCAAACCGGAATTATTCCGGGGAGTTCGATTCGGGGACGGTTGCGTTCCGAGATGCGCCGCGAGTCGGCGGCAGATGAGAATTACTGGTACGGTCAAAAACCGGATTGGAAAGACCCAAACGCCTCCCAAGAAAAAGACTCGGAAACGGCTGGGGATAACCCAGCAGAGGGTAAAACCACGGAATCATTCGTGAAAATCGAATATGCTTCGATCGTCTGGTTGCCTGTCTTTTGTCCGGGTCAACCGATGGTTTGGGTGAGTTGTCCGCGCCTGTTGCGGCGATATCAGCGCATTGCGGGAAGTTTAGATACGCCTGAAGCCAAGTTGCTGCGAGATGCAGATTTGCCTGATGAGTATACTCGATCGAAAACTCTAAAACCCCTGAAAGTAGACGGAATAGAAAAGCTCTTTTTCAACTTCGGTTTCCTCACCATCGAAGACAAAGCGGATTTATCGCCGTGGTTTCCCTTGGGAGAACAATTACCTGCGGTGGTGGTTGCCGATGACGAAATTGCCATGATTCACGATATGGCATTGTATCGCCAGAGTCGGGTGCGTTTGGAAGACGAGGAGAAGAAAGTTAAAGGCGGACAGTTTTTCAATACCGAAGCCTTACCCGAAGATACCATTTTGGTGTTTGCGATCGCCCTGCGAGATGACCCCAAAGGTGGCAAATGGCAGCCCTTCAACGGTGAAGATAGCGAAGAAATCTATCTGGGTGGTTTGGAATCGATCGGCTTCGGTCGCTGTTCTGTCACCCTCAAAGGAGTCTAAACAATGGCATTTGAAACTTACCGCATCGATCGAATTGCCCACGATTTGGTTCGCGACTATTACCAATCTCGGGACGCGATGTCCCAATCTCACAAAATGCGGATGACTGTTGCTTACGGGTTGGAACGGTTTTGGGGAGAACAGTATCGCTTGGATGGTGTTAAGGCGGACTATTGGAAAGCAACTTGGGATGAATTCGCGAAGATGATGGATAAGGTAGGAATCTCGATTCCCAATGACGAAATCGATCCCAACCAACCCGATACCGTCAAAAGCATGACAGATAAGCTTTGGGCGGTTCCCCTGGAACACCGCAAAGTGGCACTGGCTGTCCTCACCCAACTCTGCGGCAGTTTGGTGTGGTGGACGCAACGGTACAAAAAGTTAGCTGGAGGTAGCGACGATGAGTGAAAGCGATCGCATTCCCCTGATGTTTCGGGCGCAAATCGAGGGACGCAGCCAAATCCAGCGTCTGATTCCCAAACAAGCGCGCCAGCAAGCAGATGATTGGGTAGACCAATGGCTGGCGGGAACCACCGACGAAATGCCCAAATTTGGATCGGATGTACGAACCCGCGATTACCAAATTGTCTGGCGCATCGTCTCCAACGGCGGACAGGACGATGGGGCGATTCGACCGGTTCTAGGGGCGGGCGGTTCTCCCTACTACCCCGGTTCGAGTATGAAAGGGGCGTTTAGGCGGGCGTGTGAAACCGCCGAGGATGTCCGTCGCTACTGCGGGGGAACCAACCGAGAACAAGATACCAAACCCGGTATGTTGCGCTTCCACGGCGCGTATCCCAAAAATGACGACTGGAAAAAACAGTCGTTGGTGGATTTGGTACATCCCCAAGAAGACTGGCAGGTGAAAGAGTCGGCAAAACACAGCGCCTTCATCCAGATTTCCCTCTATCGACCGACCCTCATTTTCGGCATCTCCAGCAACGAAGAGTTGGATGAGGCGGAGTGGGAGAAGATTTGGGGAATTTGGACTCGGGCGATGGAACGAGGCATCGGCTGCCGAACCAGCGCCGGATACGGACATCAACGAGGACACGGGGAATATCGCCTGATGTCGGTGGGACTCACCGGACAGGGACAATTGCCGCAACTGCTGAACAAAAGCGGAGAGTTTCGCCCGAATAT
Source organism: uncultured cyanobacterium (assembly GCA_963838375.1). Lineage (GTDB taxonomy): Bacteria > Cyanobacteriota > Cyanobacteriia > Cyanobacteriales > Geitlerinemataceae > DVED01. The sequence continues at coordinate 8,484 of CAWIQY010000003.1, forward strand.
GTTCAAAGCGGCGCTGCGAGGTCATACGATGCGATTGTTCGGCGGGGTGACGGATGCCGAAACTGCCGCAGTTTTGACGCGGGAACTGTGGGGTGGATTTGCCGGTCGAAATGGTTCGGTGGTGGGAGAATTGGCGCTGGCTTTCGACTATTTTCCCAGCGATTTAGCGATCGAGGAATACCGATATCGCAGCAGTACGTTCTACCCCTACGAACTGACAGAAGGAACTCTGAACTTACTTTGTACTCGTCAGCTTTCGGAAAAGCAACGCAAAAATTTGCGGGTTTTTATCATCCAGTTGGTGAAATTTGCCTTGCTGCTGGGAGGATTTGGCAAGTCTTGGCGACGAGTTGACCACCGCATTGTCATGCCATCTTATCTCAAAAATAATAGCAATCCTCCGATCGGCTGTCATTGGGAATTTACGGAAGCATCCAAAGCGCTATATGTTCCCGTTGAAAACCTCGACGATATTCGGGTGTTTTTGGAAAAACTTCAAAACACGTTCGTCCGAGGCTGGGTGAGGCAGAAAGGGAAACAACTGAGTGAAACTCCGGCAGACTGGCGCGAGGCTTGGCATCCCGATAAGGTGCAAGTTTGGGGTCGCATTGCCAGCGGTAAGTCGGATAGCGAAGCGGTGCGATGGTTCCACGGATCGTATTTAGGTAGTAAGTCGATTAAGAAGACGTTGCTGACGGGTTGGCTGGGTCAAATCGGGCGAGTTTGGCATCGAATGTATCCCCAATATATTAAGACCCAAAATGGTAGGCTTCGGGCAACGGGGGAATATATCGAACTGTTGACGATGTTCCCGGATGATTCGGAAACTACTCGCAACTTTCTCAAGTTTTTGGAGAGCGCTTCTTCATTTTCTCGACTTTATCTTAATGTCGATCGAGGGTAAGCTGGTGACTGGAAATCATGCCTACATTTCAGGGTAAACGCATCTTAATTTTAACCCAAAATGTGAGCCCAATTTCGTAGGTTGGGTCGAGAAACGAGACCCAATATTCGTCAGTCAGCTTGGTTGGGTAGAGCTATCGCTCTACCCAACCTACAGTTTGAAGTCGATCGGCTACTTTTGAGTTCTATTCATTTAGGAGAATTTAGAAAATCATGAAAACAACTTGGATTTTAACCACGGGGAACAGCGATATTCAACTGAAGACTGACAAGAAATGGACTCATCTTTACTCCACAATCAAAAGCCAGTGTAACCGTATTCCATTTACAACAACAAAAGGCGAAGATAAGCGATTTCTCGCGCCTGCCAGAGTGTTGGGTTTGGTTTACAGCCAAAATCTAGAAGAACGCTATTCTGATTTAGTCTTTCCGTTGATTGATGGGTTCGCCAGCAAATTCAAAAATGAAGGAATTAAACCCGATCGAATTATTTTACTCCTCACCAATCAAGAGCGTCTTTTTGAAGATCGGGCTAAACAGGGCAAAACTTGTCCCTATTGGCAAGACACCTGTACGGCTCAACCCATTTTCGAGAAATACTTCCAAGAACATGAATGGCTGAAAGGAGCAGAATTGGTTTCTTTAACACTCGAACCGCTATCTGGTGAGAAGGGTTTAGATAGTTGGGATAGTGCTTTACCGTTGGTTGAAAAAACATTAGATGAAGCCAGTTTTGAGAAAAACGAAAAAATTTACGTCAGCCATCAAGCGGGAACACCAGCAATTTCTTCGGCGTTGCAGTTTGTGAGTTTGGGACAGTTCGATAACCGGGTTAGTTTTCTGGTGGGGAATGAATATAATCCCGAGGATGTGGAAATCTTAGAAAGTTCGACCTATCTTCGCGGGATTCAGATTCAGAAAGCAAAGAAACTGATTACCGGGGGGTTTCCCGGCGCGGCACTGGAGTTACTAAAAACAACGGCAGGTGTGGAAACTCAAATGCTGTTGAAATTACAACGATTGGTTGATGTTTTTAATATCAAATCAACGGCTCGGAAAGACTTAGAGTTTCAACCCGACAATGCGATCGAGCGAGTTCGCAAAGCATTAGACTTAATTGAAATATTCTTCGAGCAAGAAAACTATCTCCAAGGGATTACACTTCTGGCAGCAGCACAAGAAACTTTTTTGAAGGCGGCAACTTTTAAATTAATTCGAGAAAAGCAGCCAAATCGCAAGATGGAGTGGAAACTTCTTGGATTTGATTTAGATTCTAAAAAACAGTCAAACTCTGAGTTGCTGGAAGAGCTAAGGAAATTGGTATCTTTCCCGAATTGGGAATGGAAATTGCTCACTTGGTCGTGTATCTATAAACGCACGCCAGAATTCGATCGGCGCAACCAATTAATGCACAATCTTCGAGGTGTGGAAAAAAAGATGCGATCGAATATTTATATGGTAATCCTCAAAATAAAGACCACATTAACTATACGCAGGATGTGAGACAAGTTTATATCGAACAGGTTCAAAATAAATTTGTTAGCATTCTTTCTCGATTGGGTTGGAAACAGTTTGGGTCGATCGAAAATAAATTGCAACAAGAACTTAAAGACTTAGCGGATAAGCTGAAATAAGTTTGTTTGAGAATTCGATCGTCTTCTCTTAATTTATCAGAAACAAAACCCCCAGATCTCGAGATTTGGGGGTTTTTGAGGTTTCCATTAATTCGACTTCCGAAGAAGCCTTGCGACGCGATTCGGATCAAGCGTTCTCGGTCTGTCGATTAAACGGTTTCCATTAATTCGACTTCCGAAGAAGCCTTGCGACGCTCTGTATGCAGAGGATGATACGCCGTGGTTAGAGCGTTTCCATTAATTCGACTTCCGAAGAAGCCTTGCGACGTACATCCCTGATCGATATGAATATTCTGTTTCCATTAATTCGACTTCCGAAGAAGCCTTGCGACTTGGTTCGGTTGACTTCAGCGTCGAGTTTCCATTAATTCGACTTCCGAAGAAGCCTTGCGACGGTACCGCAAGCTTCTTCGGCTCGTAGTCCTCGAACAGTTGTCTGTTTCCATTAATTCGACTTCCGAAGAAGCCTTGCGACCTGAGTGGCGAAACGGGATTTAGTCGCCCCACTCTAAGGTTTCCATTAATTCGACTTCCGAAGAAGCCTTGCGACGACGCAGATCTGTCTCGAGCAGTCTGACAGACGTAGTTTCCATTAATTCGACTTCCGAAGAAGCCTTGCGACCTGATCACATCGACTGCCGAATCGATCTTACTCAAAGGTTTCCATTAATTCGACTTCCGAAGAAGCCTTGCGACCAGAGTTGCTGACGTCACTGACAGGGATTATCCGTCAAGTTTCCATTAATTCGACTTCCGAAGAAGCCTTGCGACATGAACTTAAAACGTCTTTAGATCCGATCGAAGAGTCTCGAAGTTTCCATTAATTCGACTTCCGAAGAAGCCTTGCGACCGACGCATCCTAGAATGCCCAGCCTGTAAGGATTATACCACCTCGATCCGCTAACCTCCCACTTGGCGGCAAAAATTTCATACAACTTAACCCTCAAAATCGCCCAAACCCTTGCCCCGTATGGTGCGCTAACCCCTCAACCCCAAGAAATCGCCCAAACCCTTGCCCCATCCAGCTTTCCGCCCCCGATCGACTCCACCTCATTTTGACACCTACCCCTTAGCGCAGTGTATCGATCGAACCGATAGCAATTCTCGTTGAGATGCGATACCTTTGGGGGCAAGATCGAGAGATCGATCGCAGAGGTTGGGCAGGTTTTGAAGCGCATTTTTCGCTCTGTTGACGGAATTACTTATTACTTATTACTTATTACTTATCACTTACTACTTATTACTTATTACTTACTTAATAAACCCCAACGATCGCCCTTCCCGCCTCTCGCACCCACTCCACCAACTCCGGCGGTTCCACCACCTTCACCTCTGCTGCCCAACCCAAAACCCAGCGCCGCAAATCCACATCCCACAAGGACCAACGCGGCAAACAGACCCGAAACCGATGGGGAAACTGGGGATCGCCCGTCGCTTTGAGGCAAAACAGAGACTTCGGTTGCGATCGCGCAGCCACTCCTCTGGAGTATCGACCTTCCGGCTTGGGCGACATCTGCATCTGTCCCTTCCCGAAGCGCTGAGTGCCCTCGCTGATGAACCGGAAACTGCGATCGCTACACCACAACTCTACCCGCACTTCCACCGATTCCCGTCGATCGTGATTCAAGTAAGCCTGTTGATCCGCCGCCGAGTTGCCCAAAAACGCCCCGGCGCTGGCATCGTACAACCGTGTCAGCCGTTGCAGGGCTTGGCGCTGCTGCTGACGAGAACGGGTTTGGTGCGTCGGTTGCCCCAAAAACAATCGATCGAGTCTTTCAAATCGCAGCAACCCATCCTCGTCTCCCCCACAACACTCGTATCCCAAATACCAAGCGATGTTGTGAAACACCAACTGGAGGGGCCAAACTCGGAAAAACGCATCCCCATCTCCGGCAAACCGCCCCCCGCCCTGCAAGCGGTTGAGTTCTAGCAACTCCCCTGTTTCGTTCGCGTAGCGTCTCTGAAAGAGAATCGCCCGTTCCACCGCCGGGATGTGCCGAGTCAGCGCCGATTGGGGCAAATCCCTCGCCGAAACGATCGGTCGAGTTCCCAGAATCCGTACCGGATACCCTTCATCGGCTGTCAGCAATTTTGACTGCTTGAGTCGATCGCCAAAAGTTTGATACGTTTCTAATGCGATCGGATCGTCGAAATGTCGGGCTTGGGATTGCAACAATTTGTAAGCGGCATTCAGTTCCGAAGGGGTGAAAATCGCCGTCCCCAGGAAGTATCCCCGCCGATAGGATGACGATCGTAAAATACCGTAAGGTTTCAGCGCCAACTCGATATCCCGTCGTACCGTATCGCGGGTTTCTCCGGCGATGCCATCGGCTGCCAGTTGCGCCACCAACGTCTCCAAGCTGTTTTCCCCCGGTATTTCTTGTAAGGGAGAACGGAGAATCGCCCGAACGATTGCCATCAACCGCAGGAATCGATCGCGATCGCTGTAGCGGTGGGCTTCTGCATCGGGGGGACGATCGATCGTTTCTACCGTCAAAGCGGCATCTCTAGGCGCATCGGTGTTGACTAACCCGATCGACTCCAACCACGCCAAATCCCGCGCGATCGCTGCCACATCAGCATACACCGCGCCATACTCCCGGGCGATTTTTGCGGCAACTTCTTCCACAGATGTCTCGAATACAGATGTCTCGAAAGATGTCTCAAACTTCTGGCGCTGGCGACTTCCCAACCCCGGATCGCGCAAAATCAGGGCAAGCAGAAACATCAACCGTTCAAAATCTAATAATAAAGAGTAGGGATGCCATTCCACCTGGCGGCTGCGGTTGGCGCGACTGATACGACTTCGATCGCACCCTTCGATTTTCCCAAACACGGCTGACAGCTTGTAGTTTCCCCCAGCATCCACGGGCACAACATTGACATCGGCAAACCCTTCGGCAGTACAAGGCGCAAACTGGTTGAGGGCTGCTGCCATATCTTGAATCACGGCATCGGGAACGGTACGATCTCGTTGGCGGTTGCGCTGCTGACAAATTTCTACAGGCGTCGCCAAATGCCACGCCATCCATCGCGGGGAATGGGAAGAAGTCTGTCGCATTTTTTGCACAAACCCCAGTCTCCAGGGGCGTTTAGCGTTGGTGGCATCGTAAATCACCGGGGTTCCCTGGGCAAGATAAGCGTCGATTTCCTCGAAAACTCGCGCTTCTAATATTGCCCAATCGCCTTGGATGGATTCGTCGCCAAAGAGTTGTTCTCGAATACGATCGGTGGAGACGATCGCATAAGAGGGATCGGCTTCTACCCACTTCTGGGCAAATGTCGATTTGCCGCTACCGGGAATACCAACAAGGAGGTGACAAATTGGGGACATTTTTTGAAGTAATCGGTAATCAGGTGTAGGGGCGAATGGCATTCGCCCATCTTCTTCTGGGGTGCGCGGCAACACTCCTCAGCCATTCGCTAACAGCATGATGACATTCGCCCACTGTTCGATCGATCGGTCTATTTTTACAGGATAAAGGTCGATCGACTCTCTTCCTATTTTTTCACGCGCACGACTAATATTGGCAATTTATAGATGAAATTCGATCGAGATTTCAATTTTTCCAGGAGTTACACAAGCTACATATTCATGGTGGCGATGGTGCGTTACGCGAAGCTAACACACCCTACATATTCATGGTGGCGATGGTGCGTTACGCGAAGCTAACACACCCTACATATTCATGGTGGCGATGGTGCGTTACGCGAAGCTAACACACCCTACATATTCATGGTGGCGATGGTGCGTTACGCGAAGCTAACACACCCTACATATTCATGGTGGCGATGGTGCGTTACGCGAAGCTAACACACCCTACATACTCATGGTGGCGATGGTGCGTTACGCGAAGCTAACACACCCTACATACTCATGGTGGCGATGGTGCGTTACGCAAAGCTAACACACCCTACATACAGGGTTTTCGCAGCTATGAGGTACATAAAATTTTGGGTTGATGTAGGGGCGAATGGCATTCGCCCTTCTAGATGTACCGCATAATACCGGGAACCGCTGTATATGGGCTTTAGTCGCGGGCGGGCTGCCGGGAAGGTTATGGAGAATGCTGCAAGAGCGCAGTTGTGATGTGTTTATGGCTGTTTGTACCCAATTTACCCATTACCCATTACCCCTTTTTACATCGCACAACTTAATCCCCCAGATTTGTTAGAAAAACGCGCATTTTCTCGGTAATCCACCGGACAATCAATCACCGCCGGAACATCTTGCGCCAGGGCTTCTTTAAGAGTAGGAATCAAATCGGCAGCGGATTCTATGCGATATCCTTTTAAACCCATACTTTCGGCAAACTTGACAAAATCAGGATTACCAAACTCGATAAACGAGGAATGACCGTAGTGGGATTCTTGTTTCCATTCAATTAAACCATAACCGCCATCATTAAAGATAATCGTGACAAATGCTGTACCCACCCGCAAAGCCGTTTCCAATTCCTGACAATTCATCATGAACCCGCCATCTCCGGTGGCAGCCACCACTTTTCGATCGGGATAGACCAATTTTGCTGCCAGTGCCCCAGGAATGGCAATCCCCATGGCAGCAAATCCATTAGAAATGATACAGGTATTAGGACGATCGCAATGGTAGTGACGGGCAATCCACATTTTGTGTGCCCCCACATCAGAAATCACGATATCTTCCGGTCCCATCACTTGCCGCAAATCGTAGATAATTTTTTGAGGTTTGATGGGAAATTCTTCATCGTTGGCGTATTGTTCGTAATCGGCACGAATATCGGAACGCAGAGAGATCCCGTGGGGATCGGGCTTGTTTGTGCGATCGGCACGGCGTAAAATTTCTAACAAAGAATCAGAAATATTCCCCACGACTTCTACTTCGGGAATGTAACTGCTATCGATTTCCGCCGTGGTGGTATCGATATGAACGATGGGAATTTTGCCTTCGGGATTCCATTTTTTCGGGGAATATTCGATTAAATCGTACCCCACTGCAATCACCAAATCGGTGTTGTCGAACCCGCAGCTAATGTAGTCCCGCTGCTGCAATCCCACCGACCACAAAGCCAGAGGATGGGTATAGGGAATGACCCCTTTTCCCATAAATGTATTGGCAACGGGAATATTCAACCGCGTGGCAAATTCGGTGAGAGCGTCACCGGCGCGATCGCGAATTGCCCCATTTCCGACTAAAATTAGGGGATTGTTCGCCCGGGCAATCAGTGCAGCAGCGTCGTTAAGACTGTGGTAGGAAGCAAAAGCTTTATCCTTAACGTCTTTTCTCAAGGGTTCTCCGTCTGCTGGCATCCCCGCGATATTTTCTGGCAGGTCGATATGAACCGCGCCGGGTTTTTCCTGTTGCGATCGTTTAAAAGCTTTGCGAACAATTTCCGGCGTATTGCTAGGACGAACAATTTGGGCGTTCCATTTGGTTACGGGGTCAAACATGGCGACCAAATCCAGATACTGATGGGATTCGATGTGCATTCGATCGGTTCCCACTTGTCCTGTAATCGCCACCAGCGGCGCACCGTCGAGGTTGGCATCAGCCACCCCCGTCATCAAGTTCGTTGCCCCCGGTCCCAGGGTAGACAGGCAAACCCCCGCTTTCCCCGTCAAACGACCGTAGACATCTGCCATGAAGGCAGCACCCTGTTCGTGGCGGGTGGTAATAAATTGAATGGGAGAGTCTCGCAAGGCTTCGAGAACGTTGAGGTTTTCTTCCCCCGGCAATCCGAAAACGTATTGGACGCCCTCGTTTTCTAAGCATTTGACGAGTAGTTCTGCTGTGTTCATTATCAAGGGGTAATTGGTAATTGGTAATTGGTAATAGGCGATCGATCGTTCAAACAACCCGCCACTGGCGACGGCATGGGCGAAGCATTCGGTGAATATTTTTGGGTCAAAGCGATCGATTATTGCCCGAATGCTTCGCCCCTACGATCCAATCCAAACCGTTTTCAGGTTAACAAATTCGCGAATGCCAGGAATTCCCAATTCGCGTCCGTAGCCAGATTTTTTGATGCCGCCGAAGGGGAGACGGGGATCGGATTTGACCATGCCGTTGATAAATACCGCACCCGCTTCTAATTCGGTGACAAATCGTTCTTGTTCTTCTGCAACGGTTGTCCAGGCACTTGCACCTAAACCGAAGACGGTGCTGTTGGCAAGTTCGATCGCCGCTTCCATGTCCCGAACACGAAACAATAGGGCAACCGGACCGAAAAATTCTTCTTCGTAAGCCGGAGATCCGGGGGGCAAATCGGTCAAAATGGTGGGAGGATAGAAGTTTCCCGGACGATCGTCCATGGGTTTTCCGCCACACAACACCGTTGCTCCTTTCTCCACACAAGCTTGCACTTGTTTGTCCAAATCTTCGAGAATGCTGGGAGTTGCCAGCGGTCCGATATCGGTTTCGGGTTGCAGGGGATCGCCCACTTTCAACTGCTGGAATTTTTCCAGGAGGCGGGTTGGGAATTCGTCGGCGACAGACCCGACTAAAATAAATCGTTTGGCAGCGATACAAGACTGACCGTTGTTGAGCATTCTGGCTGTCACGGCAGTTTCGACAGCTTTGTCTAAATTCGCACTGGGCATGACGACAAAGGGATCGCTGCCGCCTAATTCTAGAACCGTTTTTTTGATATGTTTTCCGGCGACTGTTGCTAAACTAATCCCCGCAGCTTCGCTTCCGGTGAGCGTTGCGGCTTTGATCCGATCGTCTGCCATGAGATCGGCAATTTTATCCGATCCGATGAGTAGCGTTTGAAAGGCGCCGTGGGGAAATTCGGCTTCGTTGAAAATCTCTTCGATCGCCAATGCACATTGTGGCACATTCGAGGCGTGTTTGAGTAAACCGACATTCCCCGCCATCAAAGCCGGAGCGGCAAAACGAAACACCTGCCACAAGGGGAAATTCCAAGGCATCACTGCCAGAACCGCACCCAGGGGTTGATAGCTGATGTAGCTGAAACGGGCATCGGTGGCAACGGGTTCGTCGGCGAGAAATTCTGCCCCGTTATCGGCATAGTAGCGGCAAACTGAGGCACATTTGTTGACTTCGGCGATCGCCGATTTAATGGGTTTTCCCATCTCTTGGGTCATCATCCGACCCAGTTTTTCGGCATCGCGTTCTAAAATGTCCGCAGCCTTTCGCAATCGGTTCGATCGATCGAGCAAAGGAGTTCGACGATAAGCATCGAATACTCTCACCGCCCGATCGAGTTTTTCTTCAATTTGGGCATCGGTCAGCGGGTCGAAGGTTTTGAGGGTTTCCCCGGTTGCCGGGTTGACTGTGGCTATACCCATCTGCGCTCCTCGGGATGAAGGTGAATGCTTTTTTTGTCGCTAGTTCTAGTCTATCTCGCCAGTCGGGAGCCAACCTTATAGTTTTGTAAAGGTGAGAGATTTGATAGCAGCCGTGGGATCTCGACTCTTTCCCCAGTCCGCACTCCAACTCGTCAGTTGTGTACACTAGAGCTATTAACTATTAACTAATAACTATTAACTATTAAATGCCATCGATCGCCCGCAAAAACCTGTTAGAAGACATTCCTCGCTTCATTGTCGCCCAAGCAGGAATCATGTTTGCTGTCAGCTTAGTTACCATTCAAACCGGAATTCTCAGTGGATTTACCCGCTCTACTGTTTTATTAATTGAAGGCTCCGATGCTGATATTTGGGTCGCTTCGGATAAAATGGTACAGTTCGAGTTGACCGAGCCCCTGCTGTACGAGCAAGTCGATCGCGTCCAACAGGTGACAGGGGTCGATCGAGCCGAAGCTTTATTCCTGGGTTCGGGACGCTGGCGACCCCCAGAAGGGGAAACCAGTCCCCTGAAACTGGTGGGATTCGATCCGGCTGGGGTGCTATTCCAACCCGGAACTCTCACCCAAGGCAGTTTAGAGGCGCTGCAACAGCCCTATGCGGTGATGGTAGACCAAAGCCGACTGCCGTCGCTGGAAGTGTCAAAAATCGGCGAGAGCGCTCGGGTAGGGGATTTACCCGCCCAGTTGGTGGCATTAACCGAAGGCAGCCAATCGATCGCTGCTAGCACCTTTCTCTACTCTTCCCTCGACACGGCGAACACCTACGCCAACGCCGGGTTTACCTCCAGACTCAAGTGCCAAATCCAGCCGGGGGGAAATGCGAACTGCACAAACGTCTACGAAAAATCTGACGAACCCCCAGATCCCAACACGGTTCCCCCAACTCGTCCCCCCAGCGGTACAGATCCCATTACCTATATCCTCGTTAGCGTGCAATCCGGAGAGGATATCGCCCAAGTTCAACGTCGGATAGAAGCGGCACTGCCCGGTACTGTTGCTAAAACCACAGCCGAAATGTCTCTGATGACGCGAGATTATTGGGAGAAGCGTACGGGGTTGGGATTTGTGCTGGGGTTGGGTGCGGCGGTTGGGGTGGTTGTCGGGGCGATCGTGGTGGCTCAAATCTTGTATTCTTCTGTTTCAGACCATTTGCGGGAATTCGGCACGCTCAAAGCTATGGGAGCCGCCGATCGGGTGTTGTATGGCATCATTGTCGAGCAGTCTCTGTGGATGGCAGTTTTGGGGTACATTCCCGGAATGATTCTCTGTGGGGGAGTCAGTGCTTGGGCGGCAACCAAGGGTATTATTATCCTCATCTCGCCGCTTTCGGCGTTGGGGGTTTTGGGGATCACGGTGGTGATGTGCGTGGGATCGGCATTTTTCGCGATTCAAAAAGTGACTCGGATCGATCCGGCGATGGTGTTTAAGGCGTGAGAAAGAAGTTCAGGCGAAATTCTCCCATATTCTTTTATGATTATTTTGGTAACTGGACCTGCCCGATCGGGTAAAAGTGAATGGGCGGAACTATTGGCACAGCAAACGGGTAAACCGGTTACCTATGTGGCAACTGCGCGGCGAGATTCCAGCGATGTCGAATGGAATGCCAGAATTGAAGCTCACCGATACCGCCGTCCATCGGATTGGACAACTTTGGAAGTTCCTATAGAACTGGCGGCGATCGTCGATTCGCATTCGGGATGTTTGCTGGTAGACTCTTTAGGCACTTGGGTGGCAAACTTTTTGGAAGAAGACGATCTAAGCTGGAGTCAAACTCAAGAAACGTTCCTCCAGAGCTTAGAATATACTTCCGCAGAGGTGATTTTGGTAGCAGAGGAGACTGGTTGGGGCGTAATCCCCGCGTATCCTGTCGGTCGAACATTTCGCGATCGTTTGGGAATGCTAGTCCGTCGAGTTGGGGCGATCTCCAGTCCAGTGTATCTGGTTACAGGAGGACACGCTTTAAACTTGAGCGCGTTGGCTTCTCCATTACCGTCTTCTTGAGCAGTTGTTGGCGACAAAACGCATTCGATAGACAACTACGAACATTCGCAACACTGCACTCGAAATATTGATAGCCGTCAATCCTCAAATCTTAACTATCAACCCTTAATATATTAGCCCAATGTCCCGATTTTTTCAACACATTTGGAGTCTCGTTCTTAAAACTTTCCCACTTCTGGCGATCGTTGTGGTTTTGTCGATCGGGGGATGTCGCCTGGAGAATTTTAAGAGTGAAGCCGCACAGGTTCCTCAATTGATTGAAGGAGTTTTAAGCGATCCCAAAACATTCAATTCAGCACTTTCGCAAGAGGCTCCCAATATTTTCGGTTATACCTACGAAGGTTTGCTCAGTGCTAATGGTTTGACGGGGGAAATCGAACCGGCACTAGCCCGATCGTTACCGGAAGTTTCGGCAGATAAAAAACGATTGGTTTTCACCCTGAAATCTGGATTAAAATGGTCGGATGGACACCCACTCACCGCAGACGATGTGGTGTTTACATTTAACCAAGTTTACTTTAACGATAAAATACCTTCACCCACGCGAGATGTGTTCCGAATTGGGGAAAGTGGTGCGTTGCCTCAAGTCACAAAAGTGGACGATTTGCGCGTAGAGTTTCTTTTACCAGAACCGTTTTCACCCATTTTGAGATCGCTGAGTACCGAAATTTTACCAGCTCACGCGCTCCAAGCCTCGATCGAGAAGATGGATGAGTCGGGAAATCCAGAGTTTCTTTCGATGTGGGGAACAGATACAGATCCAGAAAAAATTGTTGTCAATGGGATGTATCGACTGAAAGAGTATATCCCAAGTCAGCGTATTATTTTCGAGCGAAATCCTTACTACTGGCGCAAAGATGCGGGAGGAAACGAGCAACCGTATATCGATCGAATCGTCTGGCAAATTGTCGAAAATCAAGATACTCAATTGCTACAATTTCGATCGGGTGGTTTAAGTTCGGTGAGTGTCGCTCCTCAGTATTTTTCGTTGATAAAACGAGAGGAAGAACGCGGAAACTTTACCATCTATGGTGGAGAACCCGATCTGGGTTCTGTTTTCATTTCTTTTAATCTGAATCAAGGAAAAGATGTCGATGGAAACCCCCTAGTAAATCCGATTAAATCGGCTTGGTTTAATCGTTTAGAGTTTCGCAAAGCCATTGCTCATGCCATCGATCGACAAACGATGGTAAATAACATTTATCGAGGTTTGGGAAGTTTGCAAGAGTCCCCAATTCCTTTCGCCAGTCCCTATTACATCTCTCCAGAAGAAGGTTTACCCACTTACGAATACAATCTGCAAAAGTCGAAGGAACTTCTACTGAAAGCGGGATTTAAGTACAATGCTCAAGGCGAATTGCTCGACGATAAAGGAAATCGCGTTCGGTTTACTTTATTGACAAATGCGGGAAATCAAATCCGAGAAGCGCTCGGTTCTCAAATTAAACAAGACTTGAGTAAAATTGGGATTCAAGTTGATTTTACACCAATCGACTTTAATACACTCGTAACGAAACTTAAAGATACTCTAGATTGGGAATGCCACTTAATTGGTTTTACAGGCGGCATTGAACCTCACGGTGGATCGACAATTTGGTCAACAGAAGGAAGATTACACGCTTTTAACCAAAATCGAGAAGATCCCCCCATCTTCGATCGTCAAATTGCAGATTGGGAACAAGAAATATCTCAATTGTATATTCAAGGAGCCCAAGAATTTGATGAAGCAAAACGGAAGAAGATTTATCAAAGAACCCAAATTTTAGCTAAAGAAAATTTGCCCTTTATTTACCTAGTCAATCAGTTTTCTATGGCAGCGGTTCGGAACAACGTTCAAACGATTCAATATTCATCGCTAGGTGGCGCATATTGGAACTTGCACGAATTAAAAATTGAAGAGTAATTGAGGGGTCGGTTTATTTTCGCTGGTATATTTTATCGGAAGACTCACACCGGAATTTCGATGATAAATTTTGTGCCGTGTCCGATCGTAGACTGACAAGATAACTGACCCCCGTGTTTTTCGACCACAATTTGACGAGAAATTGATAATCCCAAACCCGTTCCTTTTCCCACAGGTTTAGTTGTAAATAGGTGTTCAAAAACCTTTTGTTTAACCTCTTCCGCCATTCCTTCTCCATTATCTGCAATACTAACCATCACTGTATTTCGAGATTCTTGTAATTGTGTTGTAATTTTAATCGTATTTGGCTTTTCTTGAATTTCTGCATAAGTTCGTCCTTGGTTCGATTCATCTAAAGCATCGATCGCATTAGCGAGAAGATTCATAAAAACCTGGTTGAGCTGTCCGGCAAAACATTCCACCTCTGGTAGGTTTCCATAGTCTCGAATGATTTCGATTCCTGGACGTTGGTTATTTGCCTTAAGTCGATGTTTCAAAATCATTAAGGTACTGTCAATTCCCTCATTTAAGTCAACCGATACTTTTGCAGATTCATCATTGCGACTGAATGTTCTCAGCGACTTACTGATTTGGCGAATTCGATCGGTTCCTACATCCATAGAATTCATGATTTTTGGCAAGTCTTCCCGCAGAAAGTCTAAGTCAATTGTTTCGATTTCTTCTTCAATTCTCGGATCGGGATCGGGATAAATTTCCTGATAAAGTTCGATCAGATCGATTAAATCGTCAAAGTAGCCTTTTGCGTGGCTGATATTAGCAGCAATAAAACCGACAGGATTATTTATTTCGTGTGCAACTCCAGCAACGAGTTGACCCAGAGTTGCCATTTTTTCTCCTTGAACAATTTGCAGTTGCGACGTTCTCAAGTTTTCATATAATCGAGCATTTTCCAAGGCGATCGCCCCTTGAGCGCACAACAGCATCAAGACATCAAGACGATCGCGGGTAAACGCACTCGCCGCCAAGTTATTTTCGAGATAAACAATACCAATTAACTTACCTTGACCTTGAATAGGAGCGCAGAGAATCGATTTAGGTCTGGCAGTTTGAATATATGAATCATTCGCAAACGCTGATTCATAGATGGCATCATTAGCCACGACATTTTCATGGGTGCGAGCAACATAGTTAACAATTGATAAAGGTAAGCATTTGCTCTGTTGAATAGGAGTGGATTGCCGCACGTTAATTTCTTCAGAACCTGCCATTTTCGCAGCTTCGATCGTTAGTCCTTCTTCTCTAACTAAAATCAAAAAACCAGATGTTGCTCCGGCATTAGCGATCGCCATTTGCATTAATTTATCTAAAAGATGACCGATCTCAATTTCTCCCGATAAAACTTGAGAGGCTTTGATCACCGTTGCTAG
This sequence comes from uncultured cyanobacterium, assembly GCA_963838375.1. Taxonomy (GTDB): domain Bacteria; phylum Cyanobacteriota; class Cyanobacteriia; order Cyanobacteriales; family Geitlerinemataceae; genus DVED01. The sequence continues at coordinate 23,623 of CAWIQY010000003.1, forward strand.
ATCTAGCGCTCTCGATTGAGATCCATCTGAATTCAAGAGTAGCGCCGATGATACGGCACGATTTGGCATCGGGAATCGATCGACAGAAGTGATAAGAGAAGCGAGCAAGTAAGCATATTTTTTCTCTAGGTTTTCGACCTTTCGTACGGCGTCCCACTGTTGATAACCACGATAAGCGTCTTGTAAGTAAACTTTGGCAATTTTATGATTATTTCGATGCAACCAAAACACGGCTGCGCGTTCATGAGCTAAAGCTTCGCCATACACCCATTCTTGTTCGCGAGCACGTTCGATCGCGAGATCGTACAAATCAATAGCTTCTAAATCTCGTCCACTAATGACAGCCATCTCTGCTGAAATTAACAGATATCGATGTTGAAAATTTTCCGGACAGTTATCTGTCCACAGTAACATTTGGGATTGAATTGCTTCGAGAATTTGCCAGTATTCAGTTTGTTGAGAAGGTGAAGCTGAAGGATACAATGCGGCTAAGCTCAGTGCGTAGTAAAACTGATATTCGGCAAGAACGATTGTACTCCAAATACGATCGAGAAATAGTTCAGCTTCGCGAATACATTGTAGCGAAAGTTCGTATTCTTCGTAAATATAAAGAACTTGAGCTTTATAGATATAGTAACAAGCTAATGCTGCCAAGCTTTGGCGACTTTTACAATTTTCTATATAGTCAGATTCAACAAAAGATTGATTTGTGAAGTTAATTGAGCTTGCGGTTTGACCACAAAGGTTGAGTATGGGGATTCGAGCTGACTCGATCAGATCGATCGACCAATAGTTTTTATGCTTTATACAAAAATCAGAAAATTGTCCGATTTCAAATAAAAGATCTTTCAAATTTTTTCCGGAATAAAACCATAATAAAACCTGGTGAGCAAAAAGATATCCAGAAAACTGAAATTCATTAGATTCTAATCCAATAGTAATTCCTTTTTTGATAATATTTAAGCTCTTTTCGATGGACTTAGTCCAAGGTGCAATGTTAACTCCTAATCTCAAGCAAACTTGACATCTTTGAGAAACCGTACACATTTGTTCGCTTAATTCAAGTCCCAATAGCGCAAATTCATACCCTAATTTTGGATTATTAAAAATAGCTGCTTGTAACATTCCATAGGCAGCATAAGCGGTTGCTGACTCGGGGACATATCCATGAGAAATCGATAGATCTACCATATTGACGATGGTTAAAGCGAATAGAGTTCGATCGACAAAAGTAGTAGTAGATTCAAGACTATGCAACAACTTCATCACCATTTGTAAGGTGGCATCGGAAAGACTAGGCTGAGTTTTTAAGCGATCTATTTTTAACACAGATAGTTTGGTCTGAAGATTTTCTAGTTTTTCTTGTAGTTCAAATTCTAAATTCTCTTTAGATAGATCGAAGCCTAAAAAACCTAAAGCTTTTATTCCAATTTCGATCGCCCGATCGTATTGTGATGTTAAGGTATACTGAGACATTAAAATATTTTCAAACTCAGCTTTTTCTAACACTGACGGAGATCTTTTAATCAAATATTCAACTAAGATTCGAGAACCTTCTATATTTCCATTCAAATATTCAATTTCCGCTCTTTCCTTATGTAAGTCAAAAGCTAAATCTTGTCGCGCTGTCCAGATTTCTTCGGGAACAATACTCAATCCGGCAATTGTATACGTTCTCGCTAGGTCATATTTTATTAATTTTTTAGCTGTTTTGGCTGCTTCTAAATTGATATCCGCTATTTTTAGCTTATCTTCTAAATCGACGACTAAATCAGAACCATAATTACAATGATCGGCAATATCAAAGACACTCTCGAGACCCTCAAGGCGATCGGATTTAAAACGCTCGATTAAATGTAGTCCGATAGACAAACGTATTCTCTTTTTAGTTTTTGAATCTAAACGTAGATTAATAAATTCTCTAATTCTTCGATCCAAAAACTGGTAATTGGTTGTCAAAACAACATCCATTTCATCGCGAACAAAATTGACGTGTTGATTTAAGACAATAAACCGCTCTTTTAAAGCTTCATCGATCGATTCTAAACTATTTTCACTTTGATGAAGTTGACAAATAAGATTTGAATTAAAGCTTAAACCAATACAAGAGGCTATATTTAACATCGATTTTGTTTCCGAACCAAGACAATCGAATTTAACAAGTTGAGATTGAATAACATTTTCAGACACTTCCATATTTTCCATTTTGTTAATATCCCATTGCCAACTCAACGATTGATTATCAAACAACAATGATTGAGCTGCATAAGCTTTTTTTAAGAACTGATGAATATAAAAAGGATTTCCTTGAGTTTTTTTAATGACAATATTGACTAATGATTTAACTGATGCTAAATCTGTATATAACGTATCGGCGATTAGCTGAGAGATTGATTCTCGTCTCAAAGGCTGCAACTTAATAGAATCGATCTTTCCACCCTGACTTTCGATACACTCTGAAAAACGTTTTATTGGGTCACTTTCACTATTTTTTATAGATTGAAAAGCTACTAAAAACAGAATATTGTTAAATACATCGCATTTGATGGATTGCTCTATAAACTCGGAAGAATCTGCATCAATCCACTGCAAGTCGTCTAAAATAATGACGACAGGATATTGACTCTTGCAAATACAGAACATGAGATCTTGTAAAAATTGTTTTAGACAAGACTGACAAGATTCGGATTCTGGCAAAGGTAAATCTGTATCCTCTCCCAAAATGAGTTGTAGTTCTGGAATGACTTCGATCGCGATTTGATAACGAGATCCTATCGCTGTTAATAATCTCGATTTCCAAGTCATTAACTGTTCTTCACTTTCTGTTAAAAGTTGCTTAAAAAACTTTCTCAAAGCCAGAATAAGCGTTTCATAAGGATGATTAGATCCATTACATTCAAATTTACCCCAGATCAAATAGGCTTGCTTTTGAGACAGTGTTTTATGAATTTCTGCAACTAAAGCAGATTTACCAATTCCTGATTCTCCTTCGATAGAAATCATTTCTACAGTAGAAGGAAAAAAATTAGACACAGCCGTTTGAAGAGAGGGTTTAGACTTATTTTCTTTTGTATTGATTTCTTTTAACTCGGTTTCTGCAATGCGAGGTATCGATCGAGACAATAGGCGATCGAAAGCTGACAATAACCGATCTCGTTCTTGCTCCCTTCCATACAAGTTTTGAGAAACCTGAAAATCTCGCACAATATCATTAGTCCCTGGAACAATATCTTCGATCGAGCCATGAGCCTCAAACTGCATAAGGCAAAGAACCAAATCTGCTTCCATTCCCCAAGCACTTTGATATCGATTTTCTGCGGTTTTTTCTAACATTTTCATAATAATATCCGACACCGCTTTAGGAATTTCAGAGTCGATCTGGTAGAGCGGTTTTGGAGTTAGAGCAATATGAGAGTGAATTAACTCCATCGGATCGAGACTATCAAATGGCAGATGACCAATGAGCAACTCGTAAAATGTCACACCCAGAGAATAAAAATCTGTGCGGTAATCCAAAATACGATTCATCCGACCCGTTTGTTCCGGAGAGATATAAGCCAAATTTTCTTCCAATCCTCGAGTCGTTGGTAAAGGGATATTCTCTCTCCTCATCTCCACAGCCATGCCAAAGTCAATAATCTTAATTTTTCCCGAATTCGGATCGAACAAAATATTGGCAGGATTGAGATTTTGATGAACGATATTTAACTCATGTATGCGACCCAACACTTCTGTAGTTTGGATAGCAATCTTCAAAAAAATACCTAAAGTTACCTTTTTTTGCTGTATCCAGTAAGTTAAAGGCTTTCCAGGAAAATCTTCTAATACAATAAAAAAAGTAGATTGGTATTTTTCGATCTGGTACGCTTCAAGCGTTCCTTCAAAATTCAATTGTTTAAGAATGCTGTATTCTCTCTGGTATCGAGCTAATTCTACTGGCGTACAGTAGTCGGGTTTTAGCACCTTTAAAAGAATAGGTTTTGCGTCCAGCTCTCGATATCCACGATAGATGAAAGAGTTTGAAGTTTCTTGAACTAAACTATCGACTTTGTAGCCAGAAAGAAGGGTAAGCATCATGACGTTAAATTAAACTTGCCTTAACCGATAGGAAATTTCTAATTCCGAGATTAGATGAGAATACAAACGCTAGATATAGGTTTGAGTCAGTCTTAACAAGTCAACCGACAATCGGTCATAGATCCAGTGAAGAAACTGGAGCAGGCAGATACAAGAACTTGAAGGGTGATGATGTGAAAAGAGATTAGTTAAGATGCACGATCGAGTGACTTGGGAAATAACCCAACGCACACAAATTTGACACAACCTATGTTAGATAGCAGTATAACACTTCCAGACTGGGAGTGATGAGGGTGGTGGCAAGGGCGAGGAAGGAACCACTCCAATCCAGACCGAAAATCTTCTTGTCTAACGACACACTATCGTAGTTCCAAATCACGTGCAAAGCAACATCATTTTCTCATTATATTGCTTTACTGGGATTAGGGAGAACACAGAGGTCTCAATTCCGATCTCTACCAACTTTCACGTCCCAAAGACCGATCGCACCTTCAGACTCTCCGAAAATCATCAACTATCCGTAGCGTGCATCCCAAATTTGAACCATCGGGAATTTGATAAACTTCCCACAACACAATTACCTAGAAACGGTATACTAATTTATTGTGGCACGGTCTCAACGATCTCACAGGCATCGACCGATCGGGAAAAAATTAGGTATGAATACGCTCCAAGGAAGAGATTTATTGAGTCTTGCCGACCTGAGTCCTGAAGAAATGACAGAGCTGCTCGACTTAGCCGCTCAAATGAAATCGGGTCGAACAAGTCTTCGCTGCGAGAAAGTTCTCGGGTTACTGTTTTCTAAGGCTTCCACCCGGACTCGGGTTAGCTTTTCCGTCGCCATGTATCAACTCGGCGGTCAAGTCATCGACCTCAACCCCAACGTTACTCAGGTCAGTCGGGGAGAACCTCTAGTCGATACAGCCCGGGTTTTAGACCGCTATCTCGATGTAGTGGCAATTCGCACGTTCCGACAAGCCGATTTAGAAACCTTCGCCAACTTTGCCAAAATCCCGGTAATCAACGCTTTGAGCGATTGGGAACATCCCTGTCAGGCACTCGCCGATTTATTGACGATGCGAGAGTGTTTTGGTCAACTCGCAGGTTTGACCCTGACTTATGTGGGAGATGGAAATAATGTAGCACACTCGCTCATGCTCGGTTGTGCCTTAACGGGGGTGAATATCCGGGTCGCCACGCCACCGAGCTTCGAGCCGGATGCCAAGCTGGTGGAACAGGCGAAAAGCTTAGCAGGGGAGCGTAGCGAGGTAGCGATTACCCACGATCCCGTGCAAGCCTCAATAGGAACTCATGGACTCTACACCGATGTCTGGGCGAGTATGGGACAAGAATCGGAAGCCGACGATCGTCTCCCGGTCTTTCAACCCTATCAGCTTAATGACGATTTGCTAGCCAAAGCCGATCGAGAAGCGATCGTTCTGCACTGTCTTCCGGCTCACCGAGGCGAAGAAATTACCGACCAAGCGATCGAAGGCTCTCAATCCCGCGTCTGGGATCAAGCCGAAAATCGGATGCACGCTCAGAAAGCTTTGTTAGCTAGCGTCCTGGGAGCCGTTTAAGGAACAATTTCCGTCGTCACCCGACCCCCACTGATGGCAAATGTTTGTGCTTGCAGCTGGCCTTGAGCCCGAGGTCCGGTGACGCTGAGGGGAGGATCGACCTGGCGATAGGTCACGTCTCCCTCGGCGACAAACTCTTGGGTAGGAATATCCCAGGTGAGTTGGTTGGCGATCAGTTGGGCTTGATTGGTTTGGTTGATGGCTTCGATTCCATCGTTCAACTGAAAAACTTCTTCGGCTAAATCGATCCAGCCGCTGTTGCCACTCAGGGTGATTTTTTGCTCGTTGTGAACGACACGCACGGGCACATTGGAGGTCAAGCGTTCGGCTGGCAAATCCCAGGTGAGTTCGTTACTGGCAATTTGGACTGGGGGATCGACTAAGGTGAGTTGAGAATTTTGCTCTAAGGTGACGACTTGGGTGTCGAGATTGACCTCGGCACGATCGGCGACGGCGCGATCGGTCACGGTTTCGGCGTCTCCTTCTCCCTCGTAGCGATCGATTTGTACCGGTTCGTCAGACATCGCCATTTGCTGTTCCATCTCCCAGATCATGCTATCTGAGGCAATTTGTAAGGACGACTCTTTGGCGCGCATAATCGCATCACCGCTCAATTCCATGCGCCGTTGCTCACCGAACAAACGGGCTTCTTGTGCGGTAACGTCAGCCTGTTTGTGGGTTCCTTGTACGTTACCGCTCACGGTCAGGGTGTCTTTTTCGGGCAACCACTCTAGATTATCTCCGCGAACCACTGCTCCATCCCGCATATCCGTAGCGATCACTTTATCCTTCAGTAGGATTTTCTCGCCATTTTGATGGATTTCCCCTTCTTGGGCTTCTATTTTAAAAACCAACTTGCCGTTTCGGTACAACTCACCTTGGGGATTTTTCAGCGCAGCTAATTTTCGATCGCTGCTGTAGGTGGCTTGCTTGCCTTGAACGACCCAGACGAGTTGACCTTCTTCGTCAACCTGTTCCAAGGTAATATCGTTAAACGTCAGGTTGGTTTCAACTTTGGGGGCGCTGGAACGATCGGTTGGGACTTTTTTCGATTCCGAGGCTTTCTTCCCACAGGCAGCGATTCCCAACATCAGGGCGATCCCCAGAGATAAGGAGATCGCCCTGATGTGAAACAATCGCTTTCGGGGAGAGTTGACACCCACAGAAGTTTTCATTACCGTTCGCCAGCGCGATCGTCCACCAAACCCATTCCCGATAGCGGACGGTAGCTATAGGAGGGTTGGCGGGAATTTTTTTGGATATCGTCCTTGATGGCTTCCAAGTCGATATAGCGATCGGCAACGTTGATTAAACTATCACTGGTCATCGATCGTAAACTGACCACTTCTACCCGGACGCCGCGATAGCTGACCGCATCGACCGCATATGCCAAATCTCCATCGCCACTCACCAACACGGCGGTATCGTAAGATCCCACCAGCGCCAGCATATCCACCGCAATTTCCACATCCAAATTGGCTTTTTTCGATCCGTCAGGCAGTTGTACCAAATCTTTGGCAATCACCCGGTAGCCATTGCGCCGCATCCACAACAGAAATCCCTGTTGTTTTTCGTTGGAACGATCGACTCCGGTATAGAAGAAAGAGCGCAACAGCCGCGATCCGCCGGTCAAACGACTCAACAGCTTGGTATAGTCAATTTCCATACCCAGTTGCATGGCAGCATAGAACAAGTTGGAACCATCAATAAAAATCGCGACGCGACCGCGATTTTCCAAGACCTGTTCCGGTGTGAATATGGAATTTTGATCGACATCATGAAACATGGGTTTTATCCTAAATTTATTATCTGTGAATCCAATAAAAAAACGTTTTTTCTGTCTATGGAAGGTATTTCCATAGATCTTCTGGAAAAACTGATCCCGTTAAATTGTTTAAATGAACCGATCGATCCAGGGATCCCCAAACCGAAGGCAGGAGCGAAAAAATTAAGGAACTTCTGGGAGTTCTAGACGTAAAAAGATCGGGCTAGGGTTTCCCAGATCTTGTTGAGAGGGTAGCGTTCCCCAAGCAGAATGGGTGGCATAGGGAGCGACTTCCTGAATCTCCAACGGACGATCGAAGTCAACAGACAAAAAACCAAGTTGCTGATAAATAGCCGTACTCAAACCCGGAACGATCGGCGACAATAAATATGCCGCTAAGCGCACTGATTCTAGCACAGCATACAAAACTCTCTCGACTTCTTGCTGCTCTCCCTTTTTATACAGCGTCCACGGTGCGCGATCGTCGAGAAACTTATTACACACCCTCACCAACACCAAAATCTCTTCGCAAGCGCGACTGAATGCCAAACAGTCGTATGCCGCTGCCACCCGTTCCTCTAAAGATACACCCAATGTTTTTAGGGGATGGTCGGGATCGAAATCATCTGCACCCACCGGAGAAACCTTACCACCGCAATACTTGTAAGCCATCTTCAACGTCCGGTTGAGCAGGTTTCCCAAATCGTTGGCGAGATCGGCATTGAGAATGTTAATAAATCGGGTTTGATTAAAATCCCCGTCTTGACCAAATTCGATTTCTTTTAGAAAGTAATAGCGTACCGCATCCGCACCATATTTGTTCGTCAGCTCCACCGGATCGATAATATTACCCAGAGTTTTGCTCATTTTTTGACCATTTTTAGTCAAGAATCCATGACCAAAAATGCGCCCCGGTAACGGCAGTTCCGCGGACATTAACATCGCCGGCCAATAAACTGCGTGAAATCGCAGAATATCTTTGCCGATTAGATGCAAGTTAATCGGCCACCATTGAGCGAGTGCATTTTCCAGGGTCGGTTCATCTTCCGGTTCCAGCAGTGCCGTCACGTACCCCAACAGAGCATCGAACCAAACATATAAGGTATGCTCGGGATCGGTGGGAACCGGGAAACCCCAATCCAAATTGACCCGCGAGATGGAGAAGTCTTGTAGACCTCCCTTGACAAAACTCATGACCTCATTGCGACGGATATCGGGTTGAATGAAATCCGGTTGCTTTTCGTAGAGAGTTTCCAGTTGTTTTTGGTAGTTGGACAGTCGAAAAAAGTAGTTGCGTTCGTCTCGCCACTCGGCTTCTTGATTGGGGTGGAGAGGGCAGCGATTTTCTTCGAGCAAATCCCGCTTTTCTTTAAATTCCTCGCAGGCGACACAATACCAGCCTTGTTGTTGTCCCAAATAGATGTCACCGCGTTCCCAAACCCGCTGAAAAAACGCTTTGACGATCGCTTCGTGACGGGGTGCAGTGGTTCGGCTGAAGCGATCGTAATTGATGTTTAACTGTTCCCACAGATCTTGGAATTTTCCAGCAATTTCGTCGCAGCGGTCTTGCGGCGATCGTCCAACCTCTTCGGCAGCCCGTTGAATTTTCTGTCCGTGTTCGTCAGTACCGGTAATCAGCAACACCGATTTTCCCCGCAGCCGCGCGAAACGAGCGATCGCATCCGCAGCAATGGTGGTGTAGGCACTGCCGATATGTGGCAAGCCGTTGACATAGTATAACGGAGTGGTTAAGGCAAATCGATGGATGTGGGTTTGGGTATCATTCATAATATCTATGGATTTGGGACGAGTAACCTCCTATCCCCGATCGGATTTCGGTGCGGACGAATGTGCGTTTACGATCGACTACTTTAGAAATTTACAATGTTTTTGATTCTATTTTAATCCTAATAGGTTCTAGTCAGGGGGCCGCTAGTCAAGACCAGAAGCCATGGGTACAAACCCCTAAAGGCTTTGGCGCTCAGGTTAAGATTTTCTGTAGAAGCTGGCTAGTGGCTAGTGGCTAGTGGTGAAGTGGGTGTTTAGGGCAAAGACTTTGGGCAGATCGATCGAGATGGTTATCTTTGCAGGCGTTGCCCTGACAGAATTCTGGGGCTGATGGGTAAAGCCTGGTGCTTTAGGTTAGATGGAGAGCAGAGATTCGATCGCCTCTGCCGGGGTGGGTAGAGCCGCCGTCAAGACTTCGCTCCCGTCTTCGGTAACTAAAACATCATCCTCGATGCGAATGCCCCGAACATCGGCAAATTGGGCTAAGCGATCCCAATTGACAACATCTTGATATTTAGCTCGATTTTGGGGATCGTTGAGAATGCCGGGAACTTGATAGAAACCGGGTTCGATTGTCACCAGCATTCCCGATTTTAAGGGGCGATGCAGGCGCAGGAAACATAAGCCAAAGCGATCGCTGCGGGCGCGGTTTTTTTCGTATCCGGCAAAGTCGCCCAAATCTTCCATGTCGTGAACGTCTAAGCCCAGCAAATGACCGATGCCGTGGGGGAAAAAGAGAGCATGGGCGTCCATTTCCACTAAATCCTCGGGGTTGCCCTGCAAAATGCCTAAATCCACTAAGCCTTCGGCAAGAACTCGGGCGGCTAGGAGGTGAATATTGCGGTATTCCACGCCGGGATGCACTTCAGCGATCGCCCGATCGTGGGCAGCCAAAACCACGTCGTACACATCGCGCTGGGTGGGGGAAAACACCCCACCCACGGGCCAAGTCCGGGTGATATCCGCTGCCCAACCGTTGGTAGTTTCCGCCCCAACGTCAGCCAGGAGTAAGTCCCCCGGTTGCAAGGGGTTGTGATACTGTTCGTTGTGCAGAACTTCCCCGCGCACGGTGACAATGCTGTTGTAAGCAGTTGTCATATTATGAGCGAGGATCTCCCCTTCCATCGCTGCCCGAACTTGGGCTTCGGTTGTGGCGCTCCCAGTGGCTGCCATCCCGGCTTTGTGGGCATCGATACTGACGGCGGCAGCCGATCTCAACTCAGCCAAGGCGGCAGTATCGTGGGTGAGACGCAGAGTCACAATGGCTCGAACTAAATCGCGATCGATGCCTTGCGGCGAAGTGGTGGAACTGGACGATCGCCCCAGCAGTAAGGCTTGTTGGGTTGCCGTGGTGGGCAGGGCGATCGTAGCCGCCCCCGCGGTTCGCGATTCCAACTCCGTTAGGGGAAACGCCGCATCTGCCCCAATGAGACGGGCGAGTTCGTGGCGTTTGGGCTGTTCTCCATGCCACAAGGCGCTACCGGGATCGGGATCGTTGACAAACAGTTCCAGTTTGCCGCAGTCGAGGCGAATGACGGCGTTGGGGAGGTTGAGTCCGGCAAAGTAGAGAAAGTGGGAACTGGCGCGGAAGGGATACCGATTGGCGGGAAAATTGCGCGACAGGGGCGCTCCCGACCACAAAATGACGGGAAACTCTACCCGACTGGCAAGTCGCTGCCGTCGTTCTCGTAGAGTGGTTTCTAGGGCGCGATCGCGCAAGGTATGGGAAGGATACTTGCTGCTCAGGAGCATAGGTTAAACAGGGAAGTTACAGGAGTTACAGGAGTTCAGGAGTTCAGAAGGGGTAATGCGAATTGAATCCATGAATGGTTGTTAATAGTTAATGGTTAACCACGCTCTACTCACAACTGTAGGGGCAGGTTTTGAGCGTCAATTTTTGGCTAGCCCCAGTAAAATTAACGATCGACCCGCCACTAGCCACTAGCCACTAACAACTACCCGTTCAATGCCGCTTCACCACGACGGTACAACTCCCGAGCGTAATCTGTCCAAGTCCCTTGTCCCCAGTAGCGGAAACAACTCGTTTCAACCAAGAGAACGTATAGCAAAGCTTCTTGATACTGGGGAGTTTTCGTCACCGAGGGATCTTCCTGTACGCGCCGATCGAATTTTTCGTGGAACTTGGCACTGAGTTGATTCATCGGTTCTAGGACATTTTCATACCCTTTTACCCAACTTAAATCGTCTGTCCAAGACGCACCATCCATATGGAATTGATGGTCGGTTTCATTCAACTCTTGAATCGCCTTTTCCACCGCTGCCGATGTGGCGTTATTTGGATCGACTTTTTGCCAAATCTTGTGTTGACCGATGGCTTGACACACGGGATAATCTTCGGGACTAACTCCAGCCGCATCTAATAGTTCTAGGTATTCTGTACCGTTGATCCCCACCACATCTGGATTCTCTTTGATAATCGACCAAACCGGTTTGAAACCGCCGGGAAATTCATTCATCATCACGCCGCCATTTTCCCCATCGGCAATTTGAGTGACGCAGCCGGGAACTTCCACATCCCCGATTTTTTGCCGTCCCCGACTTTTTGCTTCGTAATACGGCTGCATCTGAGCCACTAATTTGGTATCGGAACCTTGGGTTTTAATCAGTGCCGTAATACTGATGACTTCGCCTTGGGAATTTCGAGCGCTCAAACGGTTGGGAACGTACTTATCGTCGTGCCACAAACTCGAACCATCGAGACGTTCAACTGAATGCTCCTGAACCATCAACCAGCGATAGCCACATTCTTTCAGAGCTTTAATATATTCGTACAGGGTATCGGGATGGTTGGGAAGGTGCATTTCTGGCGGCGAAAAGCCTTTGACTCGCTTGAGAGCTTCTTCACCGAAAACGGCAGCAAAATGATGCTGCCAAGCTTGTATTTGCAGTTTGAGGTCGGGAATGGGGGTGGAGGGAGCCACGGCATGAGACCACATCGTTCCCAACCATTCGACATAAGGTTGATATTGCGGGTCGCAGGCGATTTTTTTCAGGTTGTCGAGGATATCGTGGCGTCCCATTTGCTGCAATCCCCACAGCAAATTGCCTGAATAGTCGAGCATGATGCGGGGGTTGCCACCACCGGCGACCAATTCGGGAATAAAATCCCCCATGCGACTGTAGCACCACGCAAAAACACTGGCGTTATGATTGTCACCTTCCCCTTGATGCTCGAACATATGTTGCAAGTGACCGATCGGTTCGCCATTTTGTCCGGCGGGAACGGTGGGTTGGTGCATATGGAGAGCACAGGCAAATCCGGCTTTAATTTTGTCGAGTTGTAGATTTGTAGTGGGTAAAAATACCGGATCGTTGTGATTAACTGTGGCGGCAATTTCGGCTTCCAAACCGCAAATCGGAGGGAATCGGGAGTTCAATCCGGTTGCGGATGGGGAAAGTGGTGTTGAGATCATGAGGGGTTCCTAAACTTTCTGGACTTTGCAGACGTTCTAGCCCACTGAATTGTACTCATACAGTCACATGATATACGACCGATCGGCAGCACCGAGCTTAAGATTTTCTGTAGTCCGATCGAAAAAATGAGCCAAAAGACGAATGGCACAAGCCCCCGGATTACTCTATAGAAGAAATCAAACCCTCTTCTGGGTTCATTTTCCTAAGTTGAATTGTCGGGATATTCAGAACTTTTTCTTCAGGTGTGTGAATTCCTATTCCGACTTGTGAAGATTTAAAGTGACTTCGATCTTCTTTCACAAAACTTTCACAAAAGAGGTAGACAAAGATTAAATTAAGTAAACGCTATAAATGCCGTGAATGAAGCTCGATCCTAGAAAGCTGAATACCTACAAACCCTTCGTAGCAGAGAGATCCAGCTCCGGCTAGGGGGTTTGGCTCCTTTAACTTATATCAGTCTTTACATTGATTCGAGTGAAGGGAGATAAAACGATCGTCAATTCTATTAAATATATGATATACAGAATGTATATCGAGTTGCCACTTCGTCAATCAAATCCTGACGAACATCAGTCTAATTATGTTATTAACAGATTCTCAGTTCCAAGTTTTTCTTCGTGCTCAAGCCGATTTGCACAATTTGTCTCGTGCTGAACGGGAAGCGTTTTTACGAGCCTTAAGTGGTGACGATATCACAACGATCGCCGAAAAGCTCCAAGTTCGACCGGAAGCCATTCGCCAGCGCCTGAGCCAGGTCTATCAGAAATTTGAGATTGGCGGTAAAGGTCCAGTGAAGCTAGCAAAGCTTCAGCAACGTTTGCAGATCCGCTATCAAGAGCAGCTAGCTGGCGGCGAGACCCTACCAATGGTTGCCAAACGCCAAAAGCGAGATCGTCCGCGTTGGGATTGGGGAGAAGCGCCGGATGTCCCGACTTTTTATGGACGCCAAAAAGAACTCGAAGATCTCCAGGAGTGGATTGTCGAAGAAAAGTGCCGACTGTTGGCGTTGGTGGGATTGGCAGGAATCGGCAAAACGGCACTGGCGAGAAAGCTGGCAGAAAAAATCCAGGAAGAGGGAAGTTTCGATCGACTCATTTGGCGATCGCTGCGGAGCGCTCCCACTCTGGAAAAATTGCTAGAAGATCTACTCGAATGTTTGGGTCATTTCAATACCGATCGATCGATCGATATTGAAACTCAAATATCACAGCTCGTTGAGGGTTTGCGTCAGTCTCGCTGTCTGCTCGTTCTCGACGATTTCGAGAGCATTCTCCAAGGTGGCACCCGTCTCCAACCCTACCTAGAGGGATACGAAAGCTACGGGATGCTTTTAAGACAGGTGGGAGAGTTGGATCATCAAAGTTGCCTATTGCTGAACTCTTACGAGAAACCTCGAGAGATTGCTTCTTTAGAGCGATCCACCAAAGCCATTCGTTCGTTACAGCTTGACGGATTGAATGTAGAAGAAGCAGAGAATATCCTGAAAGACCAGCACTTGGAAAAACCAGAAAGCTGGAAAGAATTAATCGATCTTGCTCGGGGGAATCCACTGCTGCTCAATATTGAGTCCGCCTATATCTTCTCATTGTTCCAAGGGAATGTTACCGAATTTTTATCCCTAAAAACTTGGATTTTTGAAGAGTCAAGAGAAGGGTTGGATCGACACTTTGAAAAGTTTAGCCGCTTAGAGAAAAAGATCGCTTGCCATCTGGCAAGTCAATCGAATCCAGTGTCTTTCCAAGATATCAAAAAAAAGCTTGATGATTCGAGTTCAAATTCCCAGCTAATCGAAGAGTTAAGATCTCTGCAAAATCGTTCGTGGTTGGAAGTTTCGCAAAACAAAGATGCGTCTAAAACGTTCTACGAACTGCCGAAAATCCTCAAGAAGTACGTAGAAAAATACCAGCTAAGCGATCCAGATACAATGTGATGCTTTGTATCAACCCGGAGTGCCACACACGAGAAAATTCTGATAATTCGCAGCTTTGTAGTGTCTGTCGCACTCCACTACTCGTTCGAGGTCGGTATCGCCTGCTTCAACCCTTGCGTCCATTAGACTCTCGTCACTCGACGGAAGTTTTTGAGGTGGACGACCTCGGTACGCCAAAGGTGATGAAAATCCTCAACAGCGATCGAGCCGATGACATCGAGTATTTTCAACGAGAAGTCTCTATCTTACAGTGGATGAATCATCCCGGAATTCCCAAAGTGAATTTGGATGAATACTTCACTGTTTCGATTCCCGATCGCACCCAAGTTCTCCATTGCTTAGTCATGGAAAAAATCGAGGGAGTCAACCTGGAAAAATGGGTAGAAGTCTATGGAACAATTTCCCAAAAGCAGGCGCTTGACTGGTTGAGACAGTTACTCGAAATTTTGGATAAACTCCACGCAGAGGGTTTTTTTCATCGCGATCTCAAACCGTCTAACATCATGTCCAAACCCAACGGACAATTGGTTTCGATCGATTTTGGCTCGGCGCGAGAAATGACAGATACATATCTGATCAAATTAAAAAGACCCACCCATCTCAAAACACAGATTCCCGGAATCACAACAGTCTTTTCCGGTGGCTACACGCCTCAAGAACAAATTGACGGGAAAGCACTTCCTCAATCTGATTTTTTTGCCTTAGGACGGACATTCGTCTATTTGCTGACGGGTAAGCACCCGATGGAGTTGCCAACCAACCCTGAAACCGGTCAGTTGAAATGGCACAACTTAGCTCCTCAAATTTCACCTCTGTTAGCCGATTGTCTCGATGAGCTGATGGCTCTGTTGCCGAGAAATCGACCTCAAAATTCTGATGCTATTTTGCGGGATTTGACACCGAATCGCTTGTTCTGGAGACGAATTCGGCGATTTGCGAAGTCTCCACGGTTCAAGATAGTCGCCATCAGCGTACTGGTTTCGATCGCGATCTATCGTCTATCCTTTCCTTGGATAGCACAGTATTATTTCGATCGCAGTGTTGCTGAACTTCAAGCCAGTCACCTTACTCTGGCTCGTCGCGATTGTGAAAAAGCATTGAGATTCAATCCCAAAGATTCCAGATTTTACAACAATTTGGGAATGATTTGTCAAAGACAAAACGAAATTGCTTGTGCTGTGGATAACTACCAAAAAGCACTAAGTATCGAACCTCATGCAGAAATACTTTATAGCCGAGGACAATTGTACGATCGAACAGAATATTTCGATCGCGCGGGGGAGCAGCACAAACAGGCGATCGCATTAGATGGTGCGACGGTTGACTTTGCTTTGAGTCGTTTAGCTCGTCTTTCTATTTTACAAGGAAATCTCGATCGGGCGATCGATCTCATTCATCAAGGATTAGAACAAACGCAGCAACCCAACCTTCGATCGGCGCTGTACAGAAATCTCGGTTGGATTGATTGGATACAAGCCGATTACGCTAAGGCAGAAGAAAACTTACAAAAAGCACTTCAATTCCAGGACGATCGTACCGAAGCCTACTGTTTACTGGCACTGGTCCGAGAATCTCAAAGCCGGGAAACGGCAGCTTTAGAACCGTGGAAATTTTGTCGCGACGGCGAGGCGAGAAATCGAGTCGAAATCTTGACCTGGCAGACTATGGCACGACAGCGATTACATCAGCGTTGAGTTATCCGGAAAATTGGTGTCGCCTCGGATTTTTAACTGCCAATTTACCCGAAAATCGGTCTATTTTATTGAGAATAATATCATTTGTGGAACGAGTTTACGTTATTTCAGCGATGTGGTAATATTGGGGGGAAAGCGGCAGCTATATCAAATTATTGTACGTTAATCAAAAAAAGCGGTACGCCCTTTGTACTTGTGATTTCCAATTCTGCGTTACATTGAATGACACTTTAGTCAACATAATTTACAATTTACAGCTACCATAGTCAATATCCAGCCTGGGGATTCTTGTTAGTTGACAATGGACTGAAACCGCCGATCGAAATCCCCCTGAGCGATCGTCGCTAATGGCAGAAATACTCATTGGCAAATGTGGAACAATAGTTAAAAAGTCGCAATTAACATCAGTTCACCCTCGACAATGACAGTGGGCAATAAATAGCAGCCCAATCCGAAATGCCACCCTAAAAGCAGGGAAATAAAGAATTATGACCAAGAACCTCCTCGAACAACTCCGCGACATGACGATCGTCGTTGCCGATACCGGAGACATCCAAGCCATCGAAGCATTTACCCCCCGCGACGCGACAACGAATCCCTCGCTGATTACTGCCGCCGCGCAAATGCCTCAATACCAAGGTATAGTCGATGATACCCTAAAACAAGCACGAGAAGAACTGGGCAAAGATGCCCCCGCCTCGGACGTAGCCACCCTAGCCTTTGAACGCTTAGCTGTTGCTTTCGGACGCAAGATTCTCGAAATCATTCCCGGACGGGTTTCCACCGAAGTCGATGCGCGGCTGTCTTACGATACAGAAGGAACGCTTGCCAAAGCGCGGGAAATCATTGCTCTGTATAAAGCCGCAGGAATTGACAGCGATCGAATCTTAATTAAAATCGCTTCCACTTGGGAAGGCATCCAGGCAGCCAAAGTTCTAGAAACAGAAGGGATTCACTGCAACTTAACCTTACTATTTGGCATCCACCAAGCGATCGCTTGCGCGGAGGCTGGCGCTACCCTAATTTCCCCCTTCGTCGGGCGGATTTTGGACTGGTACAAAAAAGAAACCGGACGCGATAGCTATCTCCCGGCTGAAGATCCCGGCGTGCAATCGGTGACGGAAATCTATACCTATTACAAAAAATTTGGCTACAAAACCGAAGTAATGGGCGCGAGTTTCCGCAACATCGGCGAAATTACAGAACTTGCCGGATGCGATTTACTCACCATTTCTCCCCAACTTCTCAAAGAATTGCAATCCACCACCGAGGAGTTACCCCGCAAACTCGATCCCGCCGAGGCTAAAGATGCGGATATCGAAAAGATGTCTATAGATAAGGACACTTTCGACAAGATGCACGCTGAAGATCGCATGGCATCTCAGAAGTTGGAAGAAGGGATTGTCGGGTTCTCCAAAGCCTTAGAAGCGTTGGAAAAACTGCTAGTCGAACGTTTAGCACAGCTAGAAACAAAAGAAACCGCCAGTCATGCGGCGGCTGATTTGTTCCGCGTCTACGATCTCGATGGCGACGGCTTCATTACCCGCGAAGAGTGGGCGGGAAGCGATGCCGTATTTGACGCTCTCGATGCCAATAACGACGGTCAAATCACCCCGGAAGAAATGGCAGCCGGATTGGGTGCGGCTTTCCATTTAACGGCTGCTTAGACACGGTTCGATCGTCGATTGACCCTGTTGGGAGAGCCAGAACTCGAAGAAAGAGGACTTACGCTTCGGAGCTACTTATGGTGGCGATGGTGCGTTAGCTGAGCGTAACGCACCCTACAGATATGGGCTTTGCGTAAGTCCTAAGAAAGAGGTCTCTCCCCATAGGGTCTCAAGCGGGATCTTGGACTCTTAACCCGCACAGGCGGGTTTCGATCCTGTCGTTGCGGTTTCAACCGCCCAATCTCAAAATTTCTCAAAATCTCTCACCATCTCGGATGCCGCAACCACGCCAAAACTTGATTCTTCCACAATGCCGGACTTTCTTCGGGACGGTAGCGGGTTTCCAGCATCGACAGCAGTAAAGGAACACCGCCCACTTTGGCTCCCAGAAGGACGTGTAGCAAGATTGCCAATACCACCAAAACCCACGCCCCCAAGTGGACGAAATACCACAAATGATTCAGTTCGCCTTGTGGCAACCACTCTTCGCTCTGGAACTTTCCCGAAACCACCGACAATCCCACCGCCAGCAGCATCGTGGTATTCGCAATCCGCTGTAGCGCCAACCACCAGATGGGTTTGCCGACTTGCGATAAATGTTGCCAAGAATCCGATCGAAATAAGCGAGATCGACCGGCTTTGACACTATAAATGGCGAAGCCGATAAATACGAAAAAAAGGACGAAAGCAAAGGTTCCGTGAATATCGATGAGAGCGCGATTGTCCGTCGTCAGTTCCAGTCTGCCAAAGCGACCGTCCCAGCTATCGTACACTAAGTATCCCGTCACCAGTGCGGCGATCGTCCCTACCGCGTTCAGACCGTGCAGAACTCTCAACAGAAAAGGTTGATAGGGTTTAACACGCGGCATAGCTTTATTGTTACCCTTCAAAACTTAGAATGATTTTATAGCAATCTCGAAAAAATTAACATCTCCCATTCCTCAGCCCACAACTAAAACTATGTTTCAGAAAATTCTCATCTGTACTGATTTCCAAGATGGTTTGCAGCGCCTGATTCGCTTCGTTCCTAGCCTAGCAAAATCTGGCTTGCAGCAAATTGTCTTTTGTCATGTCGTGCCCGTGTCAGCCGAACGTGACATCCCGAAAGTCGATACCCAGAAGATCGAGGCAGCACGAAAGCGTCTTTCCGTGGCTCTAGAAAACGTTCCCGATGGCATAGAAGTCAAAGTCGAAGTCTGTTCCGGTCGATTTACCGATGCTGCGTTGAAGTTCATCGAAACCTATCAAAGTGATTTGGTGTTACTGGGAACTCAACAGCGCACCCTACTCAACGAAAAGCTCTTTGGCAGCAATACCGTCGAACTGACTCAGCGCCTGGGGATTCCCCTGATGTCGATTCGTCCGCCGCTGATTTCGACCTACACCAACGAAGAACTCGAACTGCGCTGTCAGCATTTATTTCGATCGTTACTCGTCCCCTACGACGGCAGCGATGCTAGCACTGCATTGCTAGAACGCATCGAGGAATCTGCCCGAAATCCATCGACGAACTCCCTAGAGGAATGTGTTTTGGTGCAGGTGTTGGATACCGCAGGACAGCG
Source organism: uncultured cyanobacterium (assembly GCA_963838375.1). GTDB lineage: Bacteria > Cyanobacteriota > Cyanobacteriia > Cyanobacteriales > Geitlerinemataceae > DVED01. The sequence continues at coordinate 43,121 of CAWIQY010000003.1, forward strand.
CCAAGCCGTGCGCCAAGAAGACTGCATTGCCACCGCAAGCCAACAAATGGAGCCGATGAAAGCCCGATTAGAAGCGTTGGGACTTAATGCCGAAATTGAGGTGCGCCAGGGCGATCCCCTCGCCGAACTGTTAGACGTGGCGCTCGAATACGATATTACCGCAATTGCCATCGCCGCTCGCAATATGCAAAACAAGTTGGTAGACTGGTCTCGTCCCAAATTTTGGCCCAGGTCTTGCGTAGCAGTTGGCATCCCGTCATCTTCTTCCCCCGCGAGCGTTAAATGGCGATGGTGGGAAAGAGTGTTTTCTCTAGCACCGCCTTTGCCGTAAAATAAATATTGTTCGGCAGGAATGCAACGGGATTGGGACAAAAAAGCGCGATATTCCTAAGTCGTCGTCGATCGATCGCGACGATCTCAATCGCTTTATTTGCCAAAGTTGTTGCAACTTGCCGAGGGCGATCGATCGAAGTTTAGATATTCACTTAAACAAATGTTCTCAATTTTATTCCAACTGGCTCTAGCTGCTTTAGTTTTGTTGTCTTTCGTGATGGTGGTGGGTGTTCCCGTTGCGTATGCGTCTCCCCAAAACTGGGATCAATCGAAGCCTTTGCTCTATCTGGGTTCCGGTGTGTGGATCGTCCTCGTTCTCGTCGTTGGCGTCTTAAACTTTTTAGTGGTTTAACTGGCGTCGTCTCCATTCCCTGTTCTGCCTGAGAATCCCTCACTCGATTATAAAATCCCATGACTGTTTTTGAAGGAACCTTTGCGGGTCAAACCTCATTTCGATTTGCGATCGTTATTGCTCGCTTTAACGACCTCGTAACCGAAAAGTTATTGGCAGGCTGTCAAGATTGTTTAAAACGTCATGGCATCAATGTCGATCCCGACGGAACTCAGGTAGATTACGTTTGGGTTCCCGGTTGTTTTGAAATCTCCCTCATCGCTCGCCAACTCGCCCTCACCTACCGCTACGATGCGGTGATTTGTCTGGGGGCAGTGATTCGCGGACAAACTCCCCACTTCGACTACGTGGCGGGAGAGGTGGCTAAAGGAGTTGCCGCCGCTGGATTCCAAACCGGAGTTCCCGTCATTTTCGGGGTAGTGACGACGGACACCATGCAGCAAGCCTTAGAGAGAGCCGGTATCAAAAGCAACCTCGGTTGGAACTACGCCATGAACGCTCTGGAAATGGCGAGTTTGATGCAGAGTGTTAAAGGGGGTTTACAAAGAGAAGGCTACGGCGAGCTTCCCGGCAGTGCGACATCTGCCACCTTACCCGCGACGGTCAATACTTCCCTGTCTTCGGAGTTGTTGCCAGACAAAGAAGCCCGAAAGTAAACGCGCTCTATGCAAAATACTCGTCTTAATACCCTGGTCAGTTCGATTTTCGATCGGATTAACCAGCAACTTCGCAATCCTTGGCGGCGACTGTTGTTGCTGACCTTGGGTTTGCTCTTTGGTTTTTTTCTCGGAACGGCGATTTCCACCATTTCCGGGCAAATTGGTGAGTTAGATCTGTGGGCATCTTTTATCCTATTGGTGGCAACGGAAATCGTGAACTGGCTGGTATATAGTAACGATCGTCAATTTTCTCGACTGCCTCTGGTGCAAACGTTAAATGCTATCAAAATTGGTTTGATTTACAGTATGTATTTGGAAGCTTTTAAGCTAGGTTCGTAAGAAATAGAAGCTTGAGGGGGGAAAATACGGCTGTGCTTGTAGGGTTCTCTTGGTGGTTGTTTCTGGGACTTTGTTGGCAAGATAGGAGTAGACACACTCAAACAGGTTGTGACCTGCCTGACGCCGCAATGAACTCCCAATTAGAGCATCTGGAAAACCAAACCACCTCGCTTCAATCTGAACCCATGCCTAGCTTCGATGATCCACAACCTTCTACAGACGAATCCACCACAGATTCTGAAGTTCCTCCTTCTGCCAAAGTTGGCGTCGAAGAATTTCAGATGAATAGCGAGTATTTAATGGCTAAAGTCAAAGAACTTATCCAACAAGGTAAGGTTCGCCGTCTCATTTTCAAGAATTCTCAAGGTCGGACATTATTGGATATTCCGCTGTTGGCTGGCGTCGGTGGCGGTGCCGTGGGTCTGACTCTATTTCCCGTGGCGGTGGCGGTGGCAGCAGTGGCAGCTTTGGTCAGTCGCGTGAACGTTGTAGTCGAACGGAAAGAAGACTAACTTCTTTATACTTCAATTTTTAGAAATTCAATTGTTAGAAAGATTCGAGACCCGGCTGATTCAAAAGCTGGGTTTTTGTCTATCGTCTAATTTCTAAAATCGAGCTATCCACCGATCGGAAATGGGTTCGCTTTCGGGTTGAAGCATATAGAAAACATACCCCGAAAGTAATGCCGCAAAAAAGCACCAGACCGAAATAAAAGCGTAGCTAAATGAAAGGTGCGTTAAAAAGGCTGAAGTCAAAATTAATACACCCAAAATCTTCAGGCTACGAAGTGAAGAGACAAAGAGAGGAAAAATAATAAAGAAGACATACAACCAAATGACTTGTTGACCTCGTAGAAAGTCGTGAAATATCAAGCGGACTTGATAGTCTATGGAGTGATTCGCGATCCTCACTGCTAGCCAATCCCGATTTAAAAGCAACGGAAAGTATAAGAACACACCATATAAAGCTCCGATCGTGGTTACAATGTATAAAATCTTCTTTTTGAAGGGATTATGCTCTAAGGCAAAAGCGGAAAAGGGTATCCAAGCAAGCCAAACAAAGTGTGAGAAGAAGAGGAATCCCAATGCAGAAAAGGAAATCTCGGTTAAGTTTTGGGCATCTAATCCCAGCCACAATAGACCTTCAAAAGCTTGTTGAATTCCGAAAAATAGGGGTAAGCAAGACACGGACAAATACTCTCGATCTTGCACCAATTCCGAAGACGTTTGCCGATGGAGTGCCATCCGGATACAGTAAATTCCTGTGGGAATGAGTAAAGCACTGGCTGTAAAGCTAGCAGAGGCAGAAAAGCACATTTTTTTCTGGGAGAACTTGAATGGATATTCGAGAATTGGAAATGTCTAAGAATTCTCAATATTTCCCAGTAGCCACAAAAGATAAAACTCGATCGACTCTGGCTTTCGAGCGATCGAGTTAGACAGAACAATGAGAATTCCGGTTTTTGAGAGACTTACTCTTTATCTGGGAACCAGATGATGTCGAGGTCCAACTCCTGGATTCATTAACGAAGCCAGTTCTTCTTCTGACAACCGATCGATTTCAGATTCGAGATTTTCTGCGGTAAAATCATAACCCCGCTCTTTAGCCACTTTCAGAAATCGACGCGGGTGCTTGAGTGCTTTTTCCTTATTCGTCAACACCGCTTCTTGTCGAACATTGTTAAAAAGTTTGGCTGCATTTATGTTGGTCATAGTCGTGAATCTCCTATGAAGTTTCGATTGTTAAAAATCTGGTCTTATCATTCTAAAGATAAACCGATAGACTCATAAAGTCACGAAAATTTGACAAAAGTTAAAGCTTGACGATCTTTTCGTTATCTAACTTCACGTTTTCGGAAATGATTGAATTCGATCGAGCGTCTCGATGTTGACCCTAAAACCCGCGCAATAGTCAGCAAAGTTGGGCAGAATTTCGATTTTGCTCGATCGACTGTTTTTTCTTTACCAAAACAGCCGTATTCACGACCATTAACTCTCAACATCCATCAAAAGCCGATTCCAGATAGGTTTGCAGAGTCCAAGAACGATCGGCAAAAACGATCGGCTGTCCGAGAACGATCGTCGCCCCAATTGCCAAAAGATCCGCAGACGGTTGAGAACGCGACCAGGGACGATGAGAAACCAGTGCCACATCAAAACGACAGGGTAGATCGGCTAATTCTGGATAAGTCGAACAAAACAACTCGGCAGCCCGCCAAAGTTTTGCCTGTTTTTGGGGAGTAATCGAGAGTAAACCGTCAGCATCCCAATTGCCGCTCCCGCGCGTTTTGACCTCTACAAACACCAACACAGAAGGAGATCGCACTACCAGATCTAATTCTCCCCACCGACAGCACCAGCGACGGTGCAAAATCTCCCACCCGTTGCTTTCGAGCCATTGTGCCACGATCTCCTCTCCCCATTGACCGACAGCCAACGATCGCGAACCACCTTCTTTGGAGTATCGCCGTTTAGGATTTCTAGAACTCACGGGCAACACTTCTTGATAGGATGAACGAATAAAAAGATTGGGAAAAACAATACAATGTCTACGTTTCTTCGTCGTGTTACTTGTAGTGTAATCAGTTTGGCGATCGTTTGCTCGACGATCGTCGGATGGGCATCCCCGACTTGGGCGCAAGACTATAAGAGAGTTCCTTTAGTCGGGGTGGATTTTTCCGGACAGGATTTAACCGAAGCCGATTTTACCCAAGCCAAACTCCCGAAAAGTAATTTCAGCAACGCCAATTTACAAGGTGTTAGCCTATTTGGCGCCAGTCTCGAAGATGCGAATTTAGAAGGTGCAAACCTCGCCTATGCCACCATTAGTACAGCTCGTTTGACCCGCGCCAATTTAAAAAATGCTATTTTGGAAAGCGTATTGGCTTATAGCGTTCGCTTTGATGGTGCCAACATCGAAGGTGCTGATTTTACAGACGCCTTGATTCGAGCCGATGCCCAACGCTTGCTGTGTGAATTGGCAACGGGAACCAATCCGGTGACCGGTCGCAACACACGAGAGACACTATATTGCCCAGATTAAATTGCCAAGAGGCAAAAGTGGGAGTTCGATCGGAATCGATCGAACTCCCAGATGACCGATGGATTGTCATCAAACTCCTTGGGTCTGAAACCCCGTCCTTCTAGGACGGCTTTACAATTAGCCCGTTGGCACGTTGCAGAATTTGGACATTTCGGGCTGTAAATTGTCCAATTCTTTTCCAGTCGAGATCGCTAACCGAGATCTGAGTTGCCGTGTCCCCGCTAACCCAACCCCGATAGGTTTTTCCCGCTCGAGTTGCCTCAACAAAATCACCCTTACGGACTCCATGGCGGGTCGTTGTTCCGCCATACTTCCGTCGCTTTCCACCCTTGGCAAATTGCAACAAGTGCAACTGTCTACGGCTAATTGGAGGACGACGAACCTTAACGGTTTCCCGTCCGGGGAGATAACTGGTACTCGCTGTACTGGTGATAAACCTCGCGATCGAGTATTTGGACGCTTAGTCCGTCGCTTCCCTCACCTAATCCAAGATGTCCGAGCTTGAGTCGCACCCGACAACACGGGTTTGTAGATAAGCCGACCTAGCGAAATAGCCGGAAGTACGTACCAGGATTAGGCTTTTGAGGTAGTCAAATTTCGGTGGCTGGTTGTCCACCCAAGCCCCCGTCTTTTAAGCGGGGGTTACTTTGACGTGTTCCGGAAGGGGTTTCCCACAGAAGAGAAACGAAGCAATGCTCCCGCAACACTGGAATCTATCACGCAGCGAAGGGCAACTGTGGTACAAAGTTCCCCGTATTCGCCGGCAAGAATTCGCCGTTGGCTGTCCGTTCCACCGCTCGGTACAGAGCTGTTTCCAACCGATCGGTCGCATCGTCCCAAGTGTAGCTTGTAGCTCTAGCATAAGCTGTAGTGGATAATGCTTGCCATTGCCGATCGCTCAGTCCGCAAACCCATTCAATTGCCCTTGCCATCTCCTCTGGATTTTCCGGAGGAACCAACACCCCAGCTCCATCGGTTAATAACTCCGGTGCTGCACCGACGGGAGTGCCAATAACTGGCGTCCGACACGCCATCGCTTCTAAAATTGGCAGACCGAACCCTTCAACTCGACTGCTAAATAGCCACGCATCGCAGCGAGCATATAAGTCTTTAATGGTCTTTTGATCGGGACGCCGGATGTACTCGCTACCCGGTGGCAACGGCAAATCAGGGGAGAGTTCGTCCAGACCGAAGGCAATCAGGCGCAGATTGGGGATCTTTTGTGCGGCTAACGAAAATGCCTTCAGGCTGATATCGCATCCTTTCCAGTTCAGGGGAGAATACATCAGTCCCACCGTTGGGCAAGTTTGCCGACGACGAGGTGGGGCGTTGAATAGCTGAAGATCGACGCTGTTGGGAACTAAGGAGACATGACGATCTCCGTATTGCGATTGCATGAGATCGACAAGCCACTGGGCGATCGTGATTTTGTGCAATGGCATCCGGTAAGAGTCTTCTACGCGAGCTTTCGGCTGGCTATCATGAATTTCGTGATGCTGAATCAAGTAAGCTTTAGCCCCTTTAGATGGAGATAAATTCGCCACCCAGTCAGCGGTTTCCCACCAGGTTGCCACCACGACATCAGCATCGGGGACATCCGCATCCACGATGGGACGACGACGATCGAGAATTTGGTGAGGGACATCCACCGTGTCAAAGTACGAACCTCGAAATTCTGAACGGGAAAACCAGCGGCGATCTTTGATGAGAGACTTGAATCGCTTGCGCCAATTGGGGAACGTTCGCGGCATGGAAACGACAAATACTTCATGACCGCGTTTTTGGAGGAGATCGGCATAGGTGGCAATCACTCGAGTACCACCTCGAAAGCTAGCGCTTGCCATAACAAATGTGATTCGCATCGCAAAATAACCCTTGAATTCAGAACAAATGAGGACTGTGTTTCGATCGACTAACAGGGGATGAAGTTTGGGTCGCACCACGATCGTCTGGCGATTTCTCATAGAGCCGTGGAAACTGACTCTGTGAATCGATAAATGTCCTGACGTATACGAGGTACATCACTCAAACAATACGTATATATACGGAACATTGACTTGCCCACCATCCTAGGCTGGCTCCCCAAGAGATGCCTCTTTTTCTCATTGTCTTTATCAAAGCTTTACCAGTGTCAGCAGGCTGGAAGACGATCGATATCCGGATTTAATTAGGCATGGTAGGTGGTTTGAATTTCGCGAACTGAGTCAGAACAGACTTTTCTCTGACTCAGACGCCAGTCATCTCAGTGGAAAATCCCTTCATCAGTAGAATTACTGAGTTTTTACTAAAACTTTATATTAAAACCTGGCGGATTCCGTATACTAAATGTTAACCGACCGGGCAGATCCAGCCCAGAAAATCGAAACGGTAGAGGACGTGACGATTCTCAGTAGAGACTCGCTACAAAACTCTGATATGATTGCCAGATAGAATGCCCGGAAAAACAAGGCGTTCGCGACAGGTTTTAGCCCATAAGGGAAATCGTTGGAGGTCTTGCCTACAGATCGATGTCCGACTCTCAAGCTCAACTTTCTCAAAAACGCTATCTGATTGGCTCTGTCTTATCTCCCGCCGTACAGTTGTGGCTGCGATCGCAAACCGAACAGGTCGATCGGTTAGAGGTCAATATTGCCGGGCGCAATGGAGAAATTCTTAACGGCTATATTCCCAGTATTTCGATCGGTGCGGGTGGGGTTGTCTATCGAGGACTACACCTGAGTCAACTCGATATCGCCGGAGAAAATATTCGGATTAATTTTCCTCAAATTTTGAAAGGAAAACCGCTCCGTTTGTTAGAGCCTATTTCGGTCAAAGCTCGACTCCAGTTGAACGAATTAGATTTTAACGCAAGCCTAGGATCTCAATTGCTCGAAGATGCCGTTCGCGAATTTTTTGAGCCTCTTCTTCCCTACCCCATTCACCTGTCTAGCAGTCGCCTCGAACTGGAAACCGACCATCTCATTTTGACCGTAACCGAACCCCAGACGATGATTCTGAAAATGGGCGTAAAACTCACTCGTCACGACAAAATTGTCCTGGTGCATCCCCAACTTCAAACCACAACCATTCCCCCAGTCTCAATGCCTTTAGACGATATCGAATTCGATTTAGGATCGGATATCTTTATCGAAGAATTGACCTTAAGCGATCGCCAATTATCCTGTCGGGGTTCGATCGTCGTGCAAACCAACGAAGATGTAATCGATAATAGCTAACATCGATCTTGTCACCAGAAGTGAAACTCTGTCCCCGACACCCTTCGATCGTCCCGCAGAAGACAGCACATAGGTTTTTGTCCGATTATTCTGTACACTAAAGGATGCCGTTCAGACATCCCTCAGCATTCATTTAAGACGATTATGGTATCGACCCCCTCACTGGAAGTTCAAGCCACCGCCCGTCAATATATAGCCGATACAACTGCCGACACCGACGGGCGTTCTCCCAACCAAGAACTTTTGCCCCTTACCGCCCGCGTCAACGATCGAGATTGTTTAGAAATCGGGGGGTGCGATGTCGCCACCTTGGTCGAACAATTTGGATCGCCGTTGTACATTGTAGACGAAACAACCTTGAGAACGGCGTGTCGCCAGTATCGAGACGCATTTGAGCGCTACTATCCCGGTGAATCCCAAGTCTTGTATGCCTCGAAAGCTTGGAGTTGCCTTGCCATTTGCGCGATCGTTGCCAGTGTTGGATTGGGGATCGATGTCGTTTCCGGCGGTGAACTCTACACGGCACTGCAAGCTGGAGTTCCCGGGGAAAAACTGTACCTTCACGGCAATAATAAATCTCTTGAAGAACTGCAACAGGCGATCGAATCTAACAGTCGCATTGTCGTCGATAACTGGCACGAATTAGAAACCCTTGCCGAAATCACCCGAGGTGCAACCGAGCCCGTCTCAATTTTGCTGCGGTTTACCCCCGGCATCGAATGTCACACCCACGAATACATTCGCACAGGTCATTTAGACAGCAAATTCGGCTTCGATCCCGACTCCATGGAAGCGGTGTTCGAGTTTATCCAGCAACAGCCATCTCTTTCTTGTATCGGGTTGCACGCCCATATTGGGTCGCAAATTTTCGAGCTCCAACCCCATCAGGATTTGCCCAAAGTGATGGTCGATTGGTTAAAGCTTGCCGCTCGCTACGATTTACCCGTGCGAGAATTAAATGTCGGTGGAGGTTTGGGGATTCGGTATACAGAATCCGACGATCCTCCCAGCATCGACGAGTGGGCGAAAATCATTTGTGACGCCATCGCCACAGCCTGCAAAGATGCCCAAATTCCCTTACCCAAACTGCTCTGCGAACCCGGAAGATCGATCGTCGGTTCAGCCTGTGTCACCGCCTATACCGTGGGTTCGAGCAAAACCGTTCCCGGCATTCGCACCTACGTCACCGTTGATGGTGGAATGTCCGACAATCCCCGCCCCATTACCTATCAATCACTGTATCGCGCCCTGGTTGCCAACCGCATGAGTGCCCCGCTGACCGAAACCGTCACCCTCGCCGGCAAGCATTGCGAGTCTGGAGATGTGCTAATTAAAAATGCCCAACTTCCCAAAACCGAACCGGGGGATATTTTGGTCGTCATGGGAACGGGAGCCTACAATTACAGTATGTCGTCTAACTATAATCGGTTGCCCCGTCCGGCGGCAGTGCTGGTTGAAGAAGGAGAAACCAGCCTGATTTTGCAACGAGAAACCGAGCAAGATCTGATGCGCCAAGATCGCTTACCGGCTCGATTGCGGTTTGAGTCGATCTCTTAGTCGAGCCGAGCTGGGGAAATGGAGTCAAAACAACTGGGGAGTCAAAACAACTGGCAGCCGTTGGGCGATACTCTAAAGGAATAGCCCGAAGCCAATACCGATGCGTCAGAGCCGCCGAGAGGTCGAATCGATCGGCTTCTCTTCCCCTGAGATCCGCATCTGTTGCTGTTTATCAAACAACATAGGAGATTTTTATCTCTGTGGCTTTAGCCACATTCATCTCACACCACAATCAAAGTGAGACGAATGCAAGAGTGTTGAGAAGCATCCCCTAACCCAGACATAAAGCATGAAGTTGGGGAATAGGGACAAAACAAGCAACATGGTAAGCTGAAGTTCTACAGTTGTACGCCTCTCCTACATCCGAAAACCAAGCTGTAACGAGATGCGTGAAGAGGGTTAACTTTTGGGTTTTGGAAACCCGAACTTCTGCCCTTGGAAGAGCCAGTTCGGTCTTGGGGTCTCCCCCAGTGGAGTCATTTTCCAAGACAAGTGCAGCATATAGCGTGTCTCCCTAAGTGGAACCCTCTAAGTGGAGCAATTGTTCAAGACAAGTAGAGCAACTGGCGTAGGAATGTAGAACCAAAGAAGCTACCGAGTTTTGGCGGCAATCCCTGATGCGTTGGGAAGCCCATGCGGCATCCTCATGTCAGGGTGTGGTGGTTCAAATGAGTTCAAATGAGTTCGAGAGTCTCCTTTTTCTGAAACTCCAGTCACTCCAGTCACTCCTTGTACCCAAGGCGAATATGGGGGTTTGAGAGTTGGGGACGAGTTGGCTAACAACCCAAAGGAAATCCAGAGTTTGATGGGAGTTCTGGGAAAGCGATGGATAACAGAACAAAGCTGGATGCAGTCCGACGTGCTTGAGATCGTTCACAATCTAGGATTGGCGATCGAACTAGGACTGGTTCTGGCACTAACCTATGCAGTCTTGGTTGCGATCGGAGAGCGCCGTACCCTCTGGATGGTACAGGGCTTTATTATCTTGATGGTGGCAGCCACCCTCAGTCAACGGTTAAAGTTGACCATACTGGGATTTGTCTTGGATAAAATCGTCCTCGGATCGGCGATTACTTTGGCGATTAACCTCCAATCCGAGATCCGGCGATTTCTCGAACAACTCGGTCGGGGTAATATTGCTGCGCTCTTTCAATCCTCCCGCCCGACTTTATCGGGCGCCAACAGCGTCACAGAAGAAATCGTGGAAGCGATCAAGCAACTTTCTCAAAATCGGACGGGAGCACTGCTGGTACTCGAAACCAGCGAACCCATCGACGAGCGAGACTTTTCCGTCCCTGGAGTACGACTCAATGCGGAGGTTTCTAAGGAACTGCTACAAACGATTTTTCAGACCAGTACTCTCCTACACGACGGTGCGATTTGGATTCGCGCCTCGCGAATTCTATCTGCTGGGGTGATTTTGCCCCTGTCAGAACGGGTGGCATCGCGGCAACTGGGGACGCGGCATCGGGCAGCGATGGGAATTACAGAGCGCATCGAAAATTGTATTTGCATCGTGGTTTCCGAAGAAACTGGGTCAATTTCTTTAGCGGAACGTGGGGTTCTCAATCGACCATTAACTAGCAGTAAACTGAAAGAACTATTAGAAGAACGCTTCTCAAATTCCGCAGATCGCGAAGTGGTTACTCCAAATTTACGCAGTTTGGGTCGTCAGATTCGTTCCCGAACTGGAGCGACGATCGCTCGCTGGCTTCGATTGACTTCATCGGCTTCAAGTAACAAAAAATGACTGCAAAGATAACACTATTACAAGAGCTTCCCAGCGATCTCGATCGAGATCGCCTACCCCGCCATGTTGCCGTTATTATGGACGGGAACGGACGCTGGGCAAAGTCGAAAGGACTGCCCCGGATTATGGGACACCAGCGTGGTGTGGATACCCTGAAAAATTTGTTGCGCTGCTGCGACGATTGGGGAGTGAAAGCACTCACCGCTTATGCTTTTTCGACAGAAAATTGGGCCGACCCTTAGAAGAGGTTGATTTTTTGATGACCCTATTCGAGCGGGTTTTGCGGCAGCAGCTTCAAGAGATGATGGCAGAAAATGTCCGCATTCGGTTTGTGGGTAATTTGAAAACTCTACCCATGTCTTTGCAGACAGAAATCGATCGATCGATGGAAATGACTGCCCAAAATTCTGGCATTGAGTTTTCAGTTGCCACCAATTACGGCGGACGGCAGGAAATTCTCGAAGCTTGTCGATCGATTTCCACTCAGGTTCAACAAGGAAAACTTCAGCCGGAAAATATCGATGAACACTTATTCAATCGCCATCTCTATACTGCCAACATTGGCGACCCGGATTTGCTAATCCGTACCAGTGGGGAAATGCGACTCAGTAATTTCTTATTGTGGCAAGTGGCATATGCGGAGCTGTACGTGACGGAAACTCTCTGGCCGGACTTCGATCGAGTTGAGTTTCATCGGGCGCTTTCATCTTACCAAAAACGCGATCGGCGTTTTGGTAAAGTTTGAATGGGTTATGGGTCGATCGTCTTACGATTGTGGGGGTAATTCCAGCGGCAGCGAGCCTAACAAACCCTTACGAAAATCGGTTAAAATCAGTTTGGCAGTCCGACTGATATCTCCAGAAGCTCGATGTTGAGCCAGTTGGTACAGGTAGTCTTCGGCACTCATCGCCTCTGGATCGATACCGTAGCGTGTTTGTAAGGGATTGTCTGGCATCAAGTCCGGATATCGATCGCCCAACTCTCTCACTAACTCGACAAAGGATTTCGCCACTTGCTCTAAATCGTACGCCGCTTCTCCAATATCATCACAAATCGCTAATTTGAGCGCACCTGCTTGATTTTCCAATTTCCAAGGTAAGATTCCCGGCGCGTCCAACAACTCCAGACGATCGCTGATGCGAACCCAGCGCAACTGGCGCGTCACACCCGGACGGCGGGCACTTTCGACCACGCGCCGCTTCAGCAACCGATTGATCAGTGCCGACTTCCCGACATTGGGAAATCCGATGACGACCGCGCGGACTGCGCGGGGTAGCATCCCCCGATCGCGCCGCCGCAAATTGACCGCTTCTCCCGCCTGTTGTGCCGCCTTGGAGACGGCTTCTACCCCCGTGCCGTGTTGAGCATTGGTAAAGTAAGGTCGATCGCCTTGAGACTGAAACCAGGTCTGCCACCCGTCGCGCACCGTTGGCGAGATGCAATCCAGGCGATTGAGTACCAGCACTCGCGATTTATCCCCCATCCACTGCGCCAGTTGGGGATGGTGGGTCGCCAGCGGAATCCTGGCGTCCCGCACCTCCAAAACCACATCTACCCGTTTGAGCTGTTCTTTTAGCTGGCGTTCCGCTTTGGCAATGTGACCGGGATACCATTGAATTTGGTTCATAGGAATTGGGTAAAAGGGTAATTGGTAATGGGTAAAAGGGTAATGGGTAATTGGTAATGGGTAATTGGCTAGTTTTGCCCTTTTCCCTTTCCCTTTCCCCTTTCCCCTTTCCCCTTTTACCCATTACCTAACTAAGGTACGATCAACACCGGACAGGGAGAGAGGCTAATGACCCGATTCGTCACGCTGTCGGCAGCGCCTTCATCGGTCAACCCCAATCCTCGCGTTCCCATCACGATTAAATCCGCCTCGATTTCATCGGCAATATCGCAAATCGTAAACGAGGGTTTCCCCTCCCGTTCGATCGCTTCTGTTTCGATGCCTTGCTGGGTAAAGAAGTTGCGCGCGGTTTCGAGCAGTTGAGCGAGAGCTTCGGGCGTTTTGTTCGGTTCGGGTGATTCTTCCGGTGGTGCGGGTTCGACAACCGACACCAACACCAAGCGGCTGTTGCAGGTTTTCACCAGCTTTGCCACCGTGGAACTCGCATCGTTAGCCTCTCGGCTACCATCCAAAGCAAATAGTACAGTTTTAAACATCTTAGTCCCTCCTGGGTACGGACTCCGGTAAAATTGTCAACGGAGCAAGGAACTATCTCGAGTCGCCCGATCGGAGCTTATCGAAAAGCGTTTAACCTTGTAAACATCATAAAAAAGAAATACATCATCAGGAGGTTCAGTCCGTGTCTAAGAAAACTGTAGCAAATTTGTCGGCATCTGATTTATCCGGTAAGCGGGTTTTGGTGCGGGTAGACTTTAACGTTCCTTTGGACGATGCCGGAAAAATTACCGACGATACCCGGATTCGCGCAGCTTTGCCCACCATTCAAGATTTGGCAGGCAAAGGGGCAAAAGTCATTCTCTCTAGCCACTTCGGGCGTCCCAAAGGTAAAGTCAACGAAAGTATGCGTCTGACTCCCGTGGCTAAGCGTCTTTCGGAATTGTTGGACAAACCTGTGGTCAAGTGCGATGATTGCATCGGCTCAGCCGTGGAGGCAGCGGTTGCCAAAATGGCGAATGGCGATGTATTGCTGCTGGAGAATGTTCGTTTCCATGCCGAAGAAGAAGCCAACGATGCGGAATTTTCTAAGAAGCTGGCGTCCTTGGCAGATGTTTACGTTAACGATGCGTTTGGTACGGCACACCGGGCTCATGCTTCTACGGAGGGCGTTACCAAATATATCGATACCTGCGTTGCTGGGCTGTTGATCGAGAAGGAACTGGAATTTTTGCAAAATGCGATCGAAAATCCCCAGCGTCCTCTAGCGGCGATCGTAGGCGGTTCTAAAGTGTCTAGCAAAATCGGCGTGATCGAAACGTTGTTGGACAAAGTGGACAAGCTGCTGATCGGCGGTGGCATGATCTTTACCTTCTACAAGGCTCGCGGCTTGAATGTCGGGAAATCCTTAGTAGAAGAAGATAAGCTGGAATTGGCGAAAACTCTCGAAGTCAAAGCCAAGGAAAAAGGCGTCGCATTGCTGTTGCCGACGGATGTCGTGGTTGCTGATGCTTTCTCAGCCGATGCCAACTCCCAAACAGTAAGCATCGAGAATATTCCTGACGGTTGGATGGGACTCGATATCGGTCCGGACTCGGTGAAGGTATTCCAGGACGCGCTGGCGGATTGCAAATCGGCGATTTGGAATGGTCCGATGGGCGTGTTCGAGATCGATAAGTTTGCAGTAGGGACCGAAGCGATCGCTCGTTCTCTTGCCGATCTGACTGCGTCGGGGACGATTACGATTATCGGTGGTGGCGACTCGGTTGCTGCGGTAGAAAAAGTGGGCGTTGCTGACAAAATGAGTCACATTTCTACCGGTGGCGGTGCTAGCCTGGAATTGCTCGAAGGCAAAGTTCTGCCCGGAATTGCCGCGTTGGATGACGCTTAACTAGACAGGCGGGAATTCCCACGCCAAGCGCGGACTCCTTTGGCGGCGCGATGAAAGCCGAGTGAGTTGACGATTCCACCCCCGAACAAATGGACGAGTTCCGATCTCAACCGTGACGGGGTAGATGACTCTTCTCACATCCTCATATAGCCATCGAACTGAATGACCCTCACCCTTTACAACACCCTCACCCGTCGCGAAGAACCCTTCGTTACCATCGAACCCGGTCAAGTGCGGATGTACTGCTGCGGCGTCACCGTCTACGACTACTGCCACGTCGGTCATGCCCGTTCCTACACCATTTGGGACGTAGTACGGCGATATCTGACGTGGCGCGGCTACCAAGTGCGATACATACAGAATTTCACCGATATCGACGACAAAATCCTCAATCGCGCCCGAGAAACCGGTTCGACCATGCAGGCTGTTGCCGATCGATTTACCGAGATGTATTTTGAGGATATGCAGCGGCTGAACGTGTTGGATGCCGACGAATATCCCCGCGCCACCCATACCCTCGATGGCATTCAACGCCTGATTCACGAGTTGGAACATCGGGGATTTGCTTACCCCGCAGATGGAGATGTCTACTATCGAGTGCGGAAGTTTGAGGGCTACGGCAAGCTATCGAACCGCAAACTTGAGGAAATGGAAGCAGGACGCAGCGGTCGGGTAGAAACGACACAGACAGACCCGAAGAAAGAAGATCCCTTTGATTTTGCCTTGTGGAAAGCAGCCAAACCCGATGAACCCTTCTGGGAATCTCCCTGGGGAAAGGGTCGTCCGGGATGGCATATCGAATGTTCGGCGATGGTACGAGATCGACTGGGAGAGACCATCGACATCCACTGCGGTGGCGCGGATTTGGTCTTTCCGCACCACGAAAACGAAATCGCCCAATCGGAAGCGGCAACGGGAAAACCCCTGGCAAATGTCTGGTTGCACAATGGCATGGTGACAGTGAGTGGGGAAAAGATGTCCAAATCTTTGGGGAATTTCACCACCATTCGCGATTTACTCGACGGCAAGTGGACGGTGTATCCTCATACTGTCGATCCCATGGCGCTACGGTTATTTATCCTGCAAGCGCAATATCGCAAACCTTTAGACTTTACCCCAGAGGCGATCGCTTCGGCAGAAAATGCTTGGAATACCTTAAAAGAGGGATTACGATTTGGCAGTAAATTTGGAGAAAATCTCGGCTGGAAAGATATCCCAATCGAGACGATTTCTGCTTACACCGATCGATTCCAGCAAGCCATGGATAGCGATATCAACACCCCCAGCGGTTTAGCTGTGGTGTTTGAACTAGCAAAAGCCTTGCAGCGAGAAGGAAATGTTTTGGTGCATCAGGGAAAAACCAATACCGATGCACTCACATTGCAGCAACAGTGGCAAACCTTGGTGGAATTGGCAGGAGTTTTAGGGTTAGAAGTTCTATCCGAGGAAGAATCCCAAGACCCCGCAGACGGATTGAGTGATGCCGAAGTGGAAGCTTTAATCGAACAGCGAAAAGCCGCACGCCAAGCTAAAAACTTTGCCGAAAGCGATCGACTTCGCGACGAGATTAAAAATCTAGGGATTACCTTAATTGATAAACCCGGCGGGGTGACGGAGTGGCATCGGTGAGTATAGCTGTCGTCAGTAACAAGTGATATTCAAGTTCACAGGCTGAACCCATAGAAATTTGAAGAAAACGGACAAGCTTTGGCTTCTCCTTTTCTAGTTTTTTTTAGCTGACGGAGTAGCGGCTGTTCGCGTAGCGTCTCCAAAGGAGTTTAGCTGAATGCTTACATCAAGTCTGCGAACGATCGACCCGGGTTTGAGAGAGCAATGTATGAATTTTGTCCAACAGTCGGGGAAATTCTACCGGTTTGGTATCGTAATCGTCGCAGCCAACCGCCAAACATTTTTCCCGATCTCCGGAGATCGCATGGGCAGTTAGCGCGATAATGGGAATCGAAGAGGTTTGGGGATTGGCTTTAATTTTTTGGGTGGCTTGCCAGCCGTCGAGGATGGGTAATCCCATATCCATGAGAATTAGATCGGGCAATGTTTTCGCCATTTCTACCCCCTCCATGCCATCGAGAGCGATCGTTACTTCAAAGCCTTTGCGCTGCAATCGTCGAGAAAGCATATCTCGATTCATTTCGTTATCTTCAATCAATAAAATTTTAGGCATAAATCATTTTTCTAGGTTATGGGTTGTTGGTTATTGGTCGCACTCCACTATCAACTCTCAAGCGATAAACTCTCAATTAATAAATCGTGGATTTGGTGTAACAATTCATCTTGACTGTAAGAGCCTTTTTGTAAAATTTGCGCCATATACCCATCTAAAACCTCGATGTCAGCAGCAGTCAGTTCCATCGCTGTCACAACGATGACAGGAATCGATCGTCCCGTAGCGGTTTTTCGGAGTTGTTGCAAAAACTCAAAACCGTCTATTTCCGGTAACATCAAATCGAGCAAGATCAGATCCGGAGTTTGTTGTTGAATTCGATCGAGAGCTTCTCTACCGTTGTCTGCCTCCATCACGTTCCAATTTGTGGTCGCCAGCATCTTCCGCAGCATTTCCCGCAATAGGACATCGTCTTCCACGATCAAAATCTGATGGGGAAGAGGCGTTTTTGCTTTCCTTTTTTGATATTTACTCAACAAACGAGAAAGACGCTGATTATCGATCGGCTTGGTGAGAAAATCAGCAGCCCCCAAAGTAAAACCCAAATTTCGATCGTCCAAAATGCTCGATATAATCACGGGAATGTCAGCCAATTCTGGGTCGTTTTTCAGTACCGACAGCACCTTCCACCCATTCATCTCCCCCATCAATACATCTAAAATAATCGCATCGGGACGCAGTTCTTGGGCGCGAAGCAAACCTTCTTTACCTGTGGATGCGGTTTCGATGGCAAAACCCTCTTTCTTCAAACGACGCGCGATTAAATCCCGCACGGCGGGATCGTCGTCGATGACTAACACCATATTACTTAAAACATTGGGAGAGGACTGGGGATTTGGCTGCGATCGGGAACTGATGAAAGTCATATCCTGTTTCCGCGACGGACGGATTCGTGCAGGCAAGCGAATTGTAAAGGTTGAACCTTCACCCAATTGACTTTTCACGTAAATATCCCCACCCATCATGCGACAAAAGTGGCGGGTAATTGCCAGTCCCAAACCGGTTCCCCCATACTGACGAGTGGTCGATACATCAGCTTGATCGAAGGCTCGAAAGACATTATCCATTTGCTCCGGAGTCATGCCAATACCAGTATCGCTGACTTGGAAAATGATATAAGATTGAGGACGACACTCGGTGTCGATGGACTGGGAGTGTGGATTTTCAACAGAGACTTCTCGGTGTACGGCAATGGAAATTTGTCCCTGTTGGGTAAACTTAGCGGCATTGCTGAGTAAATTAAAGAGAGATTGTCGAACTTTTGTTAAATCGGCAGTCATGCTGCCGAGGTTGGGGGCAAGATGGACTTGTAAGGTGTTATTATTTTTATCGACGATCGGGCGGATAGTATTTTGAACGTCGGCAACGAGCTGGGCAATTTCGCAGCGTTCGATGTAGAGATCCATACGACCCGCTTCGATTTTAGAAATGTCTAAAATGTCGTTAATTAGCGACAATAAATGTTTCCCAGCCGATCGGATTTTCTCTAAATCCGGTGAAATTTCGGTATACCCACAGTCTTGAGCTTCCTCCACTAGCATTTCGCTATAACCGATGATCGCATTGAGCGGCGTCCGCAGTTCGTGGCTCATGTTTGCCAGAAAAGCACTTTTGGCGTGGTTGGCAGCAATGGCAGCTTCTTTGGCTTCGTAGACGGCTCGCGATGCTTGTTTGCTCTCGGTAATGGTTTCGACAAACATCATCAATCCGCCTACTTCTCCTGCATCATTCTTCCAGGGTTGGATTTCCCATCGCAACCAATCGATGGTACCGTCAGAGCGAACCCATTGTTCTTCAGTACAAATTGCCCCGTTTCCTGTCAAACAAGCCGTGTAAAGTTTGTGCCGACGATCGATCTCTGTGGCATTCCACTCTCGAAAGAGAGGAAACACATCGTAGTGAGACTGCCCAACAATGTTCTCACCCAAATCATAATCAGTCAACCATCGCCGACTGACAACCAGATAGCGTATTTGTCGATCGAACATGGCGATCGCCGCTGGGGCATTTTCGACAAATCGTTGTAGCATAACCGTACTGTTCGATTCCTGTCGATCGGAGAATGGGGATATGTTCATTTAAACCGAGGATAACAATAAGAGCTTGTGACAGTCGATCGAATTGTCTCCTCAACAAACTATCAAATCTGGGGAACGATTAGAATCAGTGCAGCGTCTAGAAGTAACTATAGGCTTGTCGTAGCGCTATGATGTCGCCCATGATTCAATCTATTTCTTTTCCGGGATCGACCAAGACAGTCACTGTCACACCCACAACTGTCACACCCACACCTTCCCCAGAAAAACTGGGAGATCGGCAATTGGTGTTGCAATGTCAAGAAGGACTGCGCCCCGAACGCGCCGCATTTACAGAGTTATTGCGACGCTATCAGTCCTATGTCGATCGAGTGTTGTACCATTTAGCTCCCGACTGGCAAGATCGATCGGATCTGTCTCAGGAAGTGTGGATTCGGGTCTACCGCAATATTGGACGCCTGAACGAACCCGAGAAATTCAAGGGTTGGCTCAGTCGCATTGCCACCAATTTGTTTTACGACGAACTGCGCAAACGCAAGCGCGTCCGTCCCCCCATCTCCATCGACGCACCTCATAAGTTAGAAGATGGCGAACGGGAATGGGAAATCGCTGCCGAAAAACCCGGTCCCCAAGAAGATTTGGCGACTGGAGAATTTTACGATCGCCTGCGATTGGCGATCGCCGAATTGCCGGAAGTCTTCCGCACCACCATTGTTCTCCGGGAAATCGAAGGCTTGGCATATGAGGAAATTGCCGAAATGACCGGGGTTTCTTTGGGGACAGTCAAATCGAGAATCGCTCGCGCTCGCTATCGACTCCAAACCGAACTCCAAAGCTATTGGGAGAGTTAGCTCCTAATGCCACGGCGCCAAAGTAAAAAGACAAAACTCCCATAAGATAAACCTTCTGTGGGTTTTGAAAGATTATCGGGTTTCAACCTACGTCAACTCATCAATTGTCAAGGTAATTTAACACCATTTTTTATAAATTTTAGATTTTTCGAGAACTTTTTACCGCTAAAATCAGTCAATGAACTTACAGAAAACTGCAATATAGCCTTTAGGGCTGACAACCAACCCGATCTGGTGGTGATACCGAACATGACTTCCCAATTTAACTCTCATCCAAAATTGCATCTGTCCGTCGCTCGCTCAACCGGAGACACTGGGTACAACGCTGAGAGCGAAGAGCATATACCCGAGCTTGACGATCGATTTGACTTGTTGAGCGCCTATCTCGACGGCGAAGTTAATACCGAAGAACGCCAGCAAGTTGAAACTTGGCTGGCAACTGACGCCGAATTTCGACAACTACACGATCGGATGTCGGGCCTCAACCACAGCATCCAATCGCTCCCCGTTCCCACCCCGGCAATCTCCGCTTCATCTCTTGCCGACAGCGTCTTCGATCGCGATCGATTTGAACTGTTAAGCGCCTATCTCGACGGCGAAGTTAATGCTGAAGTTCGCCAGCAAGTTGAAACTTGGCTGGCAACTGACACGGAATTTCGACAACTACACGATCGGATGTCGGGCCTCAACCACAGCATCCAATCGCTCCCCGTTCCCACCCCGGCAATCTCCGCTTCATCTCTTGCCGACAGCGTCTTCGATCGTCTCGATCTTCAGCGCCGACGGCGGAATCTACGTATTGGTGGAGCCATTGCCGCTGCCTTCGTTGCCGTTGTCTCCGGCATGACGCTCTCCCACCGCTCCTACACCCATCAGATGGCGCAGTCTCCCCAACAAAGCAATGGTGTAGAGACGGAGACTGCTCTTGAGGGAGATGCCCAACCCGCAGCGGAATCCTCTAACGTTCGATCTGTCGCCTCTAACCTTCCATCGGAACCGTCTATTGTCAGTCGGGCGCTATTTGTGGAATAAGAATCTAGAGAAGAAATGCAGGGTTGGGCATTTTCCAGCGTGATACCCAAACGAGTCGATCGCTCCTGATGCCCAATCCAATTACCAATTTGTAAATTCCCAATTTTTAGTGTGGAGATTCCGTCAGTCGCACCAAGGTAACAGCCCGCGAACCCGATCTTGTTATTCACTCTGAAGGTTCGGCAAGGGCTTTAATGATGCCTCTCAAGCCATAATTAAAGCCGAACACCCAGCGCCTTGGATGGCGATCGAAATTGTCTCGCCCGGAAAACCCGGTGAGGAGAATTACGACAGAGATTATGTTGAAAAGCGCCGAGAATCCGCAGAACGAGGTATTCCCGAATATGGGATAATTGACCCTTCTCGTCAAGTCGTATTGGTAGTGACATACTCCCGACGCTGACTCTATGAGTACAGCGCGGGCGAAGCGCAGCGGAGGGTTCTTACCAACACCACCCAACGGTTCGGTTACTCAGTAAGCTTTATTGACGACACGGAATGCCCTACCGCACCGGATAAAAAATCAAATGTTCGTATTGTGTAGGCGGTGGTTAACTCAAACCTACTTGTTAAGTTTACCATATCTCACCTGTCATTCATCCCGACGCTCAACGGTTAGCGGCAAGACCATGGGTTTCTTACTTCCGCCTCCCGTTAGAGCGCGGGGCTTCTGACAGGGTAGCTAACTCTCCAAGACGAATTTTATCAAGAACAACACTTTACTGGAGAAATGGCGATCGTTTCTCCCACTTTTCCCAATCTGAATCTAACAGTCGATCGGATTGTAAATGCAGGTCGGTAATTGACAAGTTAATGGTAATGCTGCCAAAATCGCGATCTCTGACTCCAAAAGCTCTGGGTAACGGACTCTAGGGTATAATCAAGGATTGTAAAACCCAGATATCGTCCCCCACACCGAATTCATGTTTGACGCACTCGCTGAACGCCTCGAAGACGCCTGGAAGAAACTGCGGGGTCAGGATAAAATCTCCGAATCCAACATTCAAGAAGCCTTGCGGGAAGTGCGCCGGGCACTTGTCAGTGCGGATGCCAACTTGCAAGTCGTCAAAACCTTCATCGCCGATGTCGAAGCCAAGGCGCAGGGTGCAGCAGTGATTTCTGGGGTCAAACCCGACCAACAATTTATCAAAATCGTCTACGACGAGTTGGTACAGGTGATGGGGGAAACCAACGTGCCCCTCGCCAATGCCGAGACGAAACCGACGGTAATCTTGATGGCGGGGTTGCAAGGGACGGGGAAAACGACGGCATCGGCAAAGCTGGCGCTACACCTGCGCAAGCAGAACCGCAATGCGCTGTTGGTGGCAACGGATGTCTACCGTCCGGCAGCGATCGATCAATTGGTAACATTGGGAAAACAAATCGACGTTCCCGTGTTTGAAATGGGCGGCGATGCCAATCCGGTAGAAATTGCCCGACAGGGGATGGCACGCGCCAAAGCGGAAGGCATCGATACGGTGATTATCGATACTGCCGGACGGTTGCAGATCGATGGCGACATGATGGCAGAGTTGGCGCAGATTAAACAAGCTGTGCAACCCGACGATACGCTACTGGTTGTGGATGCCATGACGGGTCAGGAAGCGGCGAATTTGACCCGCACTTTCCACGACCAAATTGGCATTACCGGGGCGATTTTGACGAAGATGGATGGGGATACCCGAGGCGGTGCGGCGCTGTCTGTGCGGCAAATTTCCGGGGCTCCCATTAAGTTTGTGGGGATGGGGGAAAAAGTCGAGGCGCTGCAACCCTTTTATCCCGATCGAATGGCGTCCCGCATCCTAGGCATGGGCGATGTGCTGACGTTTGTGGAGAAGGCGTCGGAAGCTGTGGATTTGGCGGATGTGGAAAAGATGCAGGAGAAGATTGCATCTGCCAAATTCGATTTTACCGATTTTCTCAAGCAAACCCGGTTGATGAAAAACATGGGTTCCTTGGGCGGGATTATGAAGTTAATTCCCGGCATGAATAAACTGTCCGACGACGATTTGCAGAAGGGAGAAACGCAACTGAAACGATCGGAAGCGATGATTAATTCCATGACCATCGCCGAACGCAAAGATCCCGATTTGTTAGCCAGTTCCCCCAGTCGGCGCAAGCGCATTGCCCGAGGTGCCGGTTACAAAGAATCGGATGTGAGTAAGCTAGTCAGCGATTTTCAAAAAATGCGATCGATGATGCAGCAAATGAGCGCGGGCAATTTCGGCGGAATGCCGGGAATGCCGGGAATGGGTGGAATGTTTGGCGGTGGAAATCAATCCCAAACCGGATGGAACGGTCAACCCGGCGGGAAGAAGAAAAAGAAAAAAGACAAGAAGAAAAAAGGTTTTGGGACGTTGTAATGTTGTCGTAGGGGCGAACGGCCGTTCGCCCCTACGATCGCCATTGTTTCACTGCGGTTTGTAACCGATCGTTGAGCCAATTGTCATACTGAGGATACACCGGCAATCGCTGCACCAGTTGCCACCCAAAGGGCGAAATCGAGTCGGCTAAGGCTTGATGGTAGGGATGAGGATAGTCGGGGTTGACTTCATCTCGCGGTCCGATACCGCCTAAATCTGTTGCTCCTGCCTGCAAACAAGCTAACAGCGTTTCGGGGGTTTCTACCAAGTTGGGGGGAATTTGTAAGGCAATATCTGGCGGTAAAATGTCGCGCGAAAGTCGGACGACTTCGGGAAGTCGATCGAGTTGAAAGGCTTCCCCGATATAGCTTTGCTGACTTCCCGGACTGTGGGGTTGCAGAATAACTTCTTGGATGTGTCCCCAGCGTTGGTGAACTGCGGCGATCGAACAGAGCGTTTCCTGCCAGTCTGCGGGGGTTTCACCGATTCCCAGCAGCAACCCGGTGGTGAAGGGAATCCCCAACTCTCCCGCCCATTCTAGCTGTTGCTGGCGCAGCGCCGGAACTTTACTGGGTGCGTGGCGGTGGACTGCCAAATTGGGGTTGAGTTGTTCTAGCATCAACCCCATAGACACGTTAACTTGTTTGAGTTGTGCCATCTCTTGCCAACTCAACGGTCCGACATTGGTATGGGGGAGAAATCCCCAAGACAGCGCCAATTCGCACAAGTCGTAAATGCGAGCAAACCACTCGGCGCGGCGGGAACTGTGGGGATGCACTTCGCCGCTGAGAATCAAGATTTCGATCGTTCCTGTCTTGGAGATCGATCGTAAAATCTCGAGTAGCTTCCTCCACACTCATCCACGAACTTCGATCGGGATCGGTGCGAAAATTACAGTAGGCGCAACGATTGAAGCATTCGTAGGTGGGAACCAGGGTGTAAGCGGGGCTGTAGGTGATACGCAATTTAAAACTATCGGCGCGTTTGAATGTCATTTTAATGGAAACCGATGGATCGCTGTTGAGAACATACAATAGTTTTTTATCCTCGATACCACCATGATTCCCGGCGAAATTTTTACTCCAGACGGCACGATCGAATTAAATGCCGATCGTCCCACCCGACAGCTCACGGTTGCCAATACCGGAGATCGTCCCATCCAAGTCGGTTCCCACTTCCACTTCTTTGAGGTTAACGAAAGCCTGACCTTCGATCGGGAGGCAGCCAAGGGAATGCGCTTAGATATCCCCGCAGGAACGGCTGTCCGCTTCGAGCCGGGAGACGATCGAGAGGTGAGATTGGTTCCCTTTGTTGGCAGTCGCCAGGTTTACGGATTTAACGGCAAAGTTAACGGTCAACTTTAGAGCGTTACCAAAATATAAACAGCCTGATAGAGGGTAGAAAACATCAGTTAAGCTGATCGAAACCCAAAACTTGGAGAAAATCATCGTGTTTGGCAAACCCGTAAACTCGATCGTCTGTGTTCTCACCCTCTTCTGCGGTGCCGCAGTTGCCCAACCGATCGATCCGCCCAAACCCGCCTCTCCTCCAGCAGTCAGCCAGGTTCTCCCCGCCAACATCGCCGGAGCATTTTTCGCCAACACAACCGATGTTTGGGGCGATTTAGAACGCTTCAATCCCCTCCCTTTCCCCATTTCCGGTCCGGGTAGCATTCCTTTTCTGCCAATGGAAACGGACTTTCAAACCGACATTCAACCTTGGGTGGGAGAATGGGCGGCGGTGGTGCTGCTGGCAGCAGCGGATTCCACAGTGGCAACGACGCCTACCCTTTGGAATAATCACCTACTAGCGATCGTCCCCGTGAGTGACAAAGCGGGAATGACAGCTTATTTAGAAACCGTCAAAGAGTTGCGAGGAAAAGATCCGATCGAACGATCGGTGGGCGGCGCGACCCTTTGGGAATGGGAAGCAGAAGAGATACCTTTCCCGGAAATACTACCGGAAATACTACCGGAAATGCCCCAAGAAATGCCGGAATCGGAGGAATTGAACAATCCCGTTACCCAATTTCTCACAAAAGCTTGGAATATGGGGCTAAAAAATCAGATCGCCCAAGCTAAGCCGAAATTCCCCCCCGTATATCCGCTTCCTCCTCTGTCTCCGGAAGAATCTCCTGTTCTGGAACCTTTTCCTGAAACTGTCCCCGAACCTTTCCCGGAATCTTTCCCCGAACAAAGCGAACCCTTCCCCAACGAACCCTTTCCCTTTCCCCTACAGCGTCCGGGTTTGGCGATCGCCGTTTTCGACAACTATCTTGCGGTTTCCACCACCTCAGCGGCTCTAGAACAACTGATTACGGCTCAAACCACGTTGGTTCCCCTCGCCAACAATCCCGACTTTCAACGCACCGTTAATCATCCCGAATTCGGTCGATCGATGGTTGCTTTATATGCCAATACCAAGCAACTCGCCAATCTAGCAGCGAATTTGGAATCCCCAAGTTTTCCCCAACCGCCAGGATCGCCCATCAATCAATGAATTCGCCCATGAATTTTTGGGCAACCCTCCTCGAACCTCTCGCCGAACAATACACCACTCTCGAAGGCTGGGGTTGGGCGGAAGAAACGGGTTTCCGTTCCCAAGGACGTGCTCACTATCGCACGCCGCAACCGGATTTTGCCACGCCAGATTCTATGGAACCGGCGCAGATTTTAGCCAGGATTCCGGGAAACTCTTACATGAGTGCAAATAGCCGCAACCTCGCCCGACAGTGGCAGCGAGTGGTGGAGTCGGCACAGCAAGATCCTCAACGCCAATTCGTTTTCGATGAGTTTCGTCGGGTTGTTCGCGAAAATCTAGATTTAGATTTAGAGGAAGATATTATTTCCCTGTTCGATGGAGAATATGCTTCTTTCCTCTTCCCCACCACCAAAGGTCTGATTCCTTTCAACAGTCCGGGGTTTAATATCGGTGTGGGTGTTGCCGTCGGCACTAGCGATCGTCCTGGGATGGAACGGTTGTTGGCACTGATCGAGGACAAGATTTCATCGGTTGCCAATGGTGAAGTGGAAATGACCTCCACTCAAGTGGGTAATCTGCCGATGACGAGTTGGGAAGTCCCGTTAGGCGACGGAACTACCTTCAGTGGACTTGCTTACGGCTGGGTGGATAGCGATACGCTATTGATAACGACCGGACGCGAACCGATGGCGCAACTCGTCCCCCAACCCTACGGCAACCTGACCGAAAGCTATACCTTCCAAACGGCGATCGAACCCTTCCCCAAACCCAATTCCGGCTACTTCTTCCTCAATGCCGGATCGCTGTTCTCGTTTATCAACGGTTTCATTCCCCCGGAACTCAGCCAAAACCCCGCCGCAGCGCCCATCCGGCAATTACTCGGTAGTATTCGCAGTCTCGGCGTTTCCTCTTTTTCCACACCGGAGTGGGAACAGTCGGATTTTCACCTGGTGCTGTCCCCCGTTCGCCAGAAGCTGACGATCGAAACCGAAACACCCTGAAAACCGGGGTCTGGGCATCGATCGTCACGAGTCCATCACTTTTGTGTAACGGAATGTTGCTAAATTTGAATTTTGTTGTTAAGATTGATATCAAAGGTTGACACAGGTAGGATTAACTGAAATGGAAAACCAAGAAACCAAATTCGGCTTCACTCAGTTCGCTGAGACCTGGAACGGTCGTTTAGCCATGCTGGGCTTCGTCATCGGTATAGCTACCGAGTACATCACCGGCAGCGGTATCCTCAGCCAAATTGGCTTAATGTAACTGTCCTCATCGCTCAGTGTCTGATTTAAAGATTTGAGGGACGTACTAAAATAGTACGTCCCTTTTTCCATTAATTTATCGAGTTCCGGTTTGCCGATTCTTCATCTATTTGTTGCTGCAAATTTTGTTCGATCTGCGATCGTTGTTCCGGTGTAAAAATAGGAGTGGCTTGTAGTACCACCGCCTGTAAGAGATTTCGGAGTTGAATTTCTTGTACCCTCGAGAGTTCAATGTCCGAGATTGCCGCTTTTAACCCCTTTCCCTCTTTGAGGTTGGCGTGAAATCGATCGAGTTGACTCGGTGAAAGCAAGCGTTCTACCCGAATATAAACTTGGTGAAAAAGATCGTCGAGTTTTCTATTCTGTTCGGTATTGAGTTCGATCTTATCGAAAAGCATTTGGTGGGAAAGTTGGCGCAGTTCGGCTTCTCGATCGACTTCCACTCTGGCAGCGCGTCCAGATTCCGCCGCCACCGGATGGGGAAAAACAGTGGAAGAGATCGCCAACGCCGCGATCGTTACTAACATCGGTTTCATATTCATTGCGGTTACCTAAAATTCCCTCAATGCCTCTATGATAGACAATGGGAGAATCGACAGCCAGACGCGATCCCCAGTTCCTGGACTGTCATTCATCGAGTTGTCCGAATCGGTAGCGAATTTTCCCATTGTCATCTCGATCTTCTACACCCCGAACAATCGCCCCAATCCGATCTTCAAAACCCGTCAAATCTCGATCGCCACTAGCTCAAAACTTCACACTTTTTTCTCCTGCCACACCGTCTGCCACAAAGCCTGAACTCCGTAATTTATTCATCCTCTACCATTACTTATTTTCATTAAAACAACTGCCAATCGTGGGAATGAAACCGTTTCAACTGTCCCAGGCGTTGCATAAAATAATGGTCATCTAACCGACACCAATTACAAAAACAAGAGGTGTGAAGATCGATCGCCCAAGTCCAAAGATGAGCAGTTTGTGTCAGGGCTTGTAAAGCGTTCAGTTCCCATGGGACGAGTTCTGCGACAGATTGATATCCTGCCAGAAATGCTTCCCGAACGGGTTTACCAATTCCCGTTCGCAAGGAAACTTGTAGAAACTTGGCAATATCAAATGCTCGCCAACCGTAACCGCACTGGTCGAAGTCAAATAACATTACGGTATTATCGGGGGTAAAGTGGGCATTGCCACTGTGAGGATCGCCCCAACAGACGACCCAAAACGGGGGTTCCTGGGGTAGGTGTTGCAATTGGGCTTCAATACGATCGACAATGTGATTGAGTTCGTCGAAATCCTGCGGACGGTGTTTCAGGAATGGGGCGATCGCCGCGAACGAATCTCTGAGAACATAGTCTAGGGTGAGAGGCTGACGGAAAGTCAGCGGACGAAACTCCCCAGTCGTTTGGTGCAGTTTGGCGACAGTTTCACCGAGTCGAAAGCTTTGGGTGGGGTTCAAGTCTCCCACCGCGACTTCTCCAGGCGCGTAGATGAATAGCGCCGCGTAGCGCTTACCTTCAGGCGCTGCAATTTCGATCGACAAGTTTCCGGATTGAGTAAAAATTGGATGCGCCACGGGTAGTCCTCGCTGCCGCCAAAAATCCAATAACTCCAACTCAAAATCGATCTCAGATTTCGATCGCCAATGGTGATGGGCAACCCGTAAAATATAGGGTGTTGTTAACGTTTCGACTAAATAAACATCGCTCAACCCGCGACGCCAAAACTGGCAGCCCGTCACCTCCCCAATATCGTAATGAGGAAGCAATCCGGAGACGATTGCCTGTGGCGACAGGGTAGAATAAATTACTGGAAACAAGCCGTCGGGATTCATCCGTCCGCTAAGGAAGATTTGAGTGGTCTGAGGAGGTTTCCCTTTGCGGGCAGACCCCAGTCTAATAATGGGCTTTGTCTAGTTCTGAGAATAGAGCTTGAGGTAGAAGAGACTCGATCGATATCCCCGAACCAGAAACGACTCGATGGTCTGTACTTTTTACAATTGGGGTTCGCATTCTCAGGCAATACTACACCTCGATCGAGTTGTGATTCTGTTACAAATCACACAAATCGCCCTCGAGAACCTCTCACAAAGGGAGAGAGTACGCTATCTTTGTAAACAGTCTAGTTATCCATCTGAGAGAACTTCAGTCTCAGTCGCTCCTTCCCCCTCTTTTCGTGGCAGTTGAACGCTCGATGGGTAAACTGACAATCCACAAGCCCCCTCAAACTCCGGTCAAAGACAGAGGTTCACCTATATTAACTCTTTTGGACTGACGATCGAACTTCATCTTTCTGCCTCAAATAGTTTAGGTTTTTATCGAGCTTGTTGAGTTTGTTTGTAACATATCTCCGTTCTTTTTTTTGTCCTATTTATCAAAAAAAGCTCTAGTCAATGTCTTTACAAGAAACCCAAAATACCAAGATCGATTCACCTAACATTCCTGTTGTTTTAGTGATTGACGATGTTCTCGAGAACTTGCGATTACTATCAAAAATATTATATCAAAGAGGCTATAAAGTCAGGCAAGCGGTCGATGGTAAAGTAGCCTTGAAAACTGTGAGATCGATGCAAGCTGACTTGATTTTGCTCGATATTATGATGCCAGAGATAGACGGTTATGAGGTTTGTCGAATTCTCAAATCGGACCCGCTAACGCAAGATATTCCGGTCATTTTTCTCAGTGCGCTAGATGAAGTCTGGGATAAAGTGAAAGCCTTTCAAGTCGGTGGAGCAGATTATATTACGAAGCCTTTTCATCATGAAGAAGTTCTCGCCAGAGTGGGCAACCAGATTAGGATGCATCAACTTTCTCGACAGCTAAAAACACAAAATACAAAACTTCAAGATTCTGAATCCCGAGAGCGAGAGAAATCCCGTCAACTGGAACAGACCCTTTCACAATTGAAACGCACCCAAGCGCAACTCATTCAAACTGAAAAGATGGCAAGTTTAGGACAGCTTGTTGCCGGTATCGCTCACGAAATAAATAATCCTGTTAATTTTATATCTGGAAATATCTCATTTATTCAAAGATATTTTCAAGATGCTCTAAAAATTATAAATTGTTATCAAAAAAACTATCCAGATCCGCTTCCAGATATACAAGAAATTTATGAAGATATTGATTTTGAGTTTTTATTAAAAGATTGGGAAGATCTGATACAGTCTATGCACGTTGGTGCAGATCGAATTTATACGATCGTTCGATCGCTCCAAGCTTTTTCAAAACTCAATACATCTAAAACAAAACCGATCGATATCCACGAAAATATCGATCGGATATTACTCCTATTGCAACCTCGACTCAAAAGAGCTGGCAATTCTCGAGAAATCCAAGTTATTAAAGATTATGGTCAGTTACCGGATATTACTGGCTATGGCAATCAATTAAGTCAGGTTTTCATGAATCTAATTAGTAATGCGATCGATGCTTTAGAAACACATTTTGAGGAAGATATTCAGACCGAACTATGTGCAACTTGCGAGCCTTCAACTACAACAGAAGTAGACCTTGACTATTGTCGGAAAAAAACAGAACCTAAAATAAAAATCCAGACCGAGTTTGTTAACGAAGAGAACTTAGACTCAGAAAGAAATATAAATTCACACAAAGGAAAGGTTGTTATTCGGATTTTTGATAATGGTTGCGGTATCAGTTCGGATATCAAAACTAAAATTTTCGATCCATTTTTTACGACCAAAGTCGTCGGAAAAGGAACGGGTTTAGGATTAAGTATTTGCTACCAAATTGTAGTCGAACAGCACGAAGGACAATTGTATTGTCTCTCCAATCCTGGGGAAGGAACCGAATTCGTCGTAGAAATACCATCGTTTTTTGACCCCTAATCAAAGGGTTAGATAGATTCCTGGATACACCACTACTGTGCTGCCTTGTACAAAATCTTCGCCAGTTTAACTAACTGAGGTTTATCCATCACTTTCAACAAAGTCCGAGCAGCCGTCTTGGGATCTAAACTAATCACCACATGATTTGACCAAGCTCCATTTTCTATCTGAGTGAGTTGTTTTAAACTGCGACTCGGGGAGATATTAGCTTGAGAATCGATCGTTAATGCCTCGCTGGCTTGCTTAATTTCTTTAATAACAAAAGGTGCGAGAATTCTGTAAGGGTTAGAAGAATTCACGATCGCCAGCCGAGCGGTTTCGACCAACTGTTGCCATCCTGGAGATTCTCCCCCAAGTTCGCTCAAATATTGACACAACGACCCCAATTTCTGACGGCTGTTTTGGCTTTCAGACTGCTTGAAAAGCTGCAACATTTGCTTGAGAAGATCGACAACCTGAGTCGAAAAATCTGACGGCAATTCCTCTTCTGACGTACCACCATTCCCTTGAAGCTCTTCCAAATATGCCTGCAACCGATCGAAGCTAGGTTCGGCATCTTTCAAGATGGCATTGGCTTCCTCTTCCTGCAAGCCAAACGGACCTTGGAGCATTTCCAATAACTCTCGCAAGGTATCCAAGCCTTTGAGGAACAGCGTTTCCAACTTTTGATCCACCGAAATTCCGGTATTGTCCTTGAGAATTTTGAAATAATCCTCGAGGCGGTGAGCGGTTTTTTGGATACTGCTAAATCCCAGCATTGCCGCACCCCCTTTGACGGAGTGCGCGGCGCGGAACATCTCATTGACCATTTCTTGGTCTTTCATAGAGGCTTTGAGATCCAGTAATCCCCGTTCCAAGGTATTGAGATGTTCCTTCCCCTCTTCAATGAAAAAACGGACTATTTCCTCAGATGCCACGATCGTCTTCCTTTGTGCTGGTGATTTGGCAATCGGTTAAGTCGAGAGTCGATCGGGGTGTTTGCCAATTCCCCCGATTCAGTGTTGACACCGGGCAAACTCTCTCCAGTTTCCCCCTTTACACCCAACTTACTCTGACTCGGAGGAAGGCTCAGAGTCTTCCGGCGATGCCGCTTCCGGCGATGCGGTTTGTGCTGACGGTGCATCCAATTCCTCAAGTTGGACTTGAATTTGATCCTTATATTGAGCCGGAGCAAGCGCCAACGCTTTGTCAAATAAAGGTCGAGCGTCTTCTATTTTGCCTTGTTGCTTCAAAACGATCGCCTTACCGACTAACGGGCGAAAGTCTTTGTTATCGGCTTCGATGGCTTTGTTATAGACTTGCAGCGCATCTTCGTACCGTTGTTGCTGGGCATACACGCCGCCTAGGAGCACTCTTACTGATGTGACATCGACGCTCTTCGGTTCCACTTGGTTGGCTTGCGGTGCCGTTGAGAGCGTATCTTCCAACAAACCGATCGCCGCTTCTGGACGTCCTTCATCCACTAGCAAAGCCGAGAGACCTTCGAGTGCCTGAACGTTTCCCGGCGTCGAGGTCAAAATATTACGATACGTCTGGGCTGCACCCTCACGATCGCCGGTATACTGGCGAGTTTGGGCGAGTAACACTTTGTACCGAGTCTCCTGGGGATTGAGTTGAGCTAATTTTTCTAAGGGTTCTACAGTTCCTTTAATATCGTTGAGTTGCAACTTAATTTGTAACAACCCCAGCAGAGCGGTTTCGTTGTCCGGTTCCCGCTGCAATACTAACTCGTATCCGCGCGCGCGATCTTCTAGATCTGCCTTATTCTCTTGTTCGGCTGCCTCCGCAGATGCCCGAGCATCGGGAGGGTTAGATTGCCGCGCCTCCAAAACGGCACTCACCATGGGTGTCACCGAAAACCCTAACAAACCGACTAAACCCACTAAGACGGCGATTCGCGCCATCCAGCTCCCCCGTTTCTTTGACACGCATTTGCCCCCAATTCAACGTTCGATCCATTTTTAGCATACATTACCGCATTTCCGTCCCCATAGAAATAGCTTGGGAAGCCTTCATGTTCGGGTTGATATTGACAGCCAGACAACTCAACAAGAGGGCAGTCAAGTTAGATCTATTTTTGCTGAGGTTGAGAACTCCGTTTTAACCCTAAACCGCTGCTTCGGAGCCGCAGGCACTCCTAGATCGGATTTCCGTCAGGAACCGAAGAGCTTGCTACACTAAATAAAGCTCATTGATGGGTCTGCAAGATTCGCACACCTGAAGGTGAAATAACATGGGTTTAGCATCTCTTTTGCCGGGGTAAATTTTCCACTCATGGGTGATGCCCTCTCATTAACCGCCCGAACTGGGAGCTGAAGACTGACTTCTGAGTTCCTCCCCCTGCCCCATTCAGTAAAACTCCATTCATCTCAATGAGGTCAGATCCTCCGATTATTTTAGTTTTGCAAATTATTCCGATCGTGGTTTTGATTCTGGCGCTCACAGAACCCTCTTCCGCGATTCCCATTTTTCTATTTTTAGCGATTTTATTTCCAGTTCTTTTATTTAAGTTTTTTCAACAAGCTTTTGATGATTTCGATCGAGAACTGTATTCCCGAAATCAACCGAAGACAAACTTTAAAGATTGGTACGATATCCCGATCGATTTTGAAAGCGATACAGAGGTACATACCTTCAATCCACTGCAACCTTCTCTCTATGTCTTAAGGCTGCCTTTTCCTTATACTCTCGAACAACTCAACCAAGCATACCGCCAACGTGCTCGAGAAACTCATCCCGACGTTCGAGGTGGCAGCACGGGAGAGTTTCTCCGCGTTCGCGAAGCTTATGAGGTTTTAAGAAAGGCGCTGGAGTTGAAGCCTCCCGATTCATGAAGGCATAAGACTCCCTCTGTCGATCGAGGATTTCTCTGTCAGTTTAGCTCGAGATCGACCCATCAAGGTTGATTTAACCGAACATTAAGTACGGTTTTTACGACGCACGATCGCCAAAAGTCTTTGGAGGATATCTCTACTTTTTAATTCCTTAAAACCGAATTGTCGAAAAAGAATATTGTCCTAAGATAAGAGTCATAGAGGCAAGGTTATTTAAAACCTCCCACTGCAAAATACCTGATACCCCTGGTGAAAGATATGGCAATTGTTCGTTGGAATTCTTACCCCGAAATTAACACTTTACATCGAGAAATGAATCAAATACTCGACAGCTTAACACCCACTCGTTTGGGTTGGAATGTAGAGACACCCATCGTTCCCAGCGCTGAGATCCACGAAACTCCTGAAGACATTCGGATTAAACTCGAACTGCCGGGAATAGATGCCAAAGCTTTAGACATCCAAGTGAGTGCGGAAGCCGTCTCGGTGGGTGGCGAGCGCAAGGAAGAAGTCAAAACAGAAGACACGACGGTTACTCGAAGTGAATTCCGTTACGGACAATTCCGGCGAACGATTTCTTTACCCAAGCGGGTTGACAATACCGAAGTTAAAGCCGAATACAAAGATGGTATTCTCTGGCTGGTTCTTCCCAAAGCCGCATCGGAGAAAAATAAAGTTGTCAAAGTTAATGTTGCTTAGGTTTGATGACTTTTACAGTTCGTTAGTCTGAAGGAATCGATCGAATCCAGTATTTCGGATCTCAGTGAGGTATACAGCTCCGGTTTTTAGGAAACGGTAAATCGGGAACAGGAAACCCAATTCCGGTGTACCTCACACTTCGGAAAAACGATAGAGCGCTTTCAAGAAAAGTGTCAGACCTGGCGATGTTGAGGATAGCATTGATTTAACAAGGTTTGTTAAAATGTGGGGAGTTGACGTTATTTTTACGGCGATTACCCCCTTTTTTTGTTAGCAAACAGGTATCATAGGAATCGAAAGCTGGGCATAAATTATGACAATTCTTTACGGACTGCTGATCGTTCTCATGATAGTAGGAGTTGCAGGTGCGGTGATTCCTGCCTTGCCGGGATCGAGCTTAATTCTGGCAGGGGTTGTCATTTGGGGCGTCGTCGCCGGGTTTAGCGGCTTGGGTTGGGCTCTGGGGGTCGCTGTTGCCGTCGCTGTTCTCAGTATCGGCATCGACATTTTGGCGACCTACTGGGGTGCGAAACAGGCAGGCGTTAGCAAATGGGGGCAAATCGGCGCGATTGTGGGTTTGCTGGTGGGAATGTTGGGGCTGTTACCCGCCTGGATATTGGGCGGTCCGATTTTGGGAATTATCATCGGGGCATTACTCGGGGCGATCGTCGGTGAGTATTTGTACCGACGCGATTTCACGTTAGCCTTCAAAGCTGGAATTTCAGTCGTCGTCAGTTCCCTGGTGGGAAACTTGATTCAAGGAATGTTGGCGCTGGTGGCTGTAGTCGTTTTCCTGCTGACAACTTGGCCCCCCACAGCTTTTGGCAGCTAGAAATTTGCCGATCGACCATTCCCAGATTGAGAATATGCCGCTACAATATTATGTAGATTCTGCTGCGGCGTTGGTGACTGCCAATATTGTTTTGTGATCTACAATCTCCTGTATATGGGAATTTAGAGCTATTGTGCAGCAGTATACCGGGCAAGTTCCCGGAAACTTCAAGCGCGAGCCAAGGTGCCCACTTGATATATGCAGGTCAAAAACTGAGGTAAGACGGCGTTGCGGTGAATCTTTATATTTTGAAGAAAGCCTCCTTTGTTTGATGACAGAGGAGGCTTTCAATTAGGTTGCGATCGCATCAGTCTTGGCGTAGGATGGTAGGTCGTACTGAAGTTTCGCGTCCGATCGGGAGAACCTACCGACAAAAGACAGCAACTTCTCAAAGATTTGATACAGCGGGCGGGCGGCTCGCAGTGAACTCCGGTGGAGGGTAATGCCGCAAGGTATCCGACGAAACTGGAAATCCCCCGAATCCTCTTCGTGGAGAGAACGCCAACTCATGCACTCCAGGAAAACCTATGGCTAAACGCATTCAATTACTCTTAAATCAAGATATCCGAAAATTGGGCAACGCGGGCGAAGTGGTCGAAGTTGCGCCGGGATATGCTCGCAATTATCTGATTCCCCAAAAACTCGCCGTTCGCACGACGCCCGGTATTCTCAAAATGGTGGAATGGCGCAAGAAAAAAGAACTCGATCGGTTGGCAGCCGTTAGGCAAGAAGCCGAATCGCGCAAGAAAGCATTGCAAACGATCGGTCGCTTGACGATTAAGAAGCAAGTGGGCGAAGGTGATGCGATTTTCGGGACGGTGACCGATCGCGAAGTGGTAGAATTGATTCAAGAAGCGACCAATCAAGAGGTCGATCGCAGAGGCATTACGCTGCCAGAAATCAGCAAAACGGGTTTTTACAAAGCTCAGATCAAGTTACACCCGGAAGTCACCGCCGAAATCGAAATTCACGTCGCACCGTTATAATTTCTGTATCGGTTCTCGCGATCGAAAATTTTGTCCGATTGCGAAAAATGACGACAAAGACCGCTCAGGCGGTCTACAATTTTTTTAAGGCGGTTTTCAACGTCTTGGAGTCCGAATAACTTGGAGCCTGCCTCTAACTATGGTTCAAGAACTCAACTTTCAAGCGTACAACGAAGATCGTCTTCCTCCCCAAAATATCGAAGCTGAGGAATCTATCCTGGGGGGAATTTTGCTCGATCCCGAGGCGATCGCTCGGATTCGGGAAGTTCTGACTGCTGATGCCTTCTATATCGGCGCTCACCGGGACATCTACAACGGGGCTCAAGCGCTCCACGATCGCGGACTACCCACGGATTTAATTAGCATCACCGCTTGGTTAAACGATAACGGGCTGTTGGGCAAAATTGGCGGACAGAGCAAACTCGCACAACTGGTAGAACGCACGGTTTCGGCGGTCAATATCGATCGCTATGCCGCGCTGGTGATGGATAAGTATCTGCGTCGCCAGTTGATTAAAGCCGGGTACGAAATTAACCAATTGGGTTACGAAACATCATCTCAATTGGATGTCGTACTCGATCGTGCAGAACAAAAAGTGTTTGGCGTTACCCAAAAACGACCTCAACGAGACTTTGTTTCCATTGAAAATACCCTCGTTCATACCTTTCACGAAATCGAGCTGCGTAACGAAGAACAAGCTTTACCCGGGTTAATGACCAATTTTTACGATCTCGATGCAATGACGGGAGGTTTGCAGCGATCGGATTTGATTATTATTGCGGGTAGACCTTCCATGGGAAAAACCGCCGTCAGTTTGAATATCGCTCACCAAATTGCAGCCAACTATCGCTTACCTGTGGCGGTGTTTAGTTTGGAAATGTCTAAAGAACAATTGGTACAGCGATTACTGGCGAGCGAAGCCGGAATCGAAAGCCAACGACTGCGAGCCGGACGCATCAGTCAAAACGAATGGGAACCCCTGAGTCACGCCATCGGAATGCTCTCAGAATTGCCGATTTTTATCGACGATACGGCAAATTTAACCGTCACGGAAATGCGATCGAAATCTCGACGTCTCCTGGCGGAACGGGGCGGAGAAATCGGCTTAATCGTTCTGGATTATTTGCAGTTAATGGAAGGCAGCGGCAGCGATAACCGCGTGCAGGAATTATCCCGCATTACTCGATCGCTCAAAGGGTTGGCACGGGAATTAAATGTTCCGGTGGTGGCGCTGTCTCAGCTCAGTCGGGGCGTGGAAACACGGACAAACAAACGCCCGATGCTATCCGATTTACGCGAATCGGGCTGCTTGGTTGGTGATAGTTTGGTAACATTAGCGGACAGTGGCGTACAGGTTCCCATTCGCGAATTAGTTGGGCAATCGGGTTTTGCCGTCTGGGCACTGAATGAAGCGACAATGCAATTAGAAAGGGCAGTGGTCAGTCATGCCTTTGCTACAGGTGTCAAGCCTGTTTTTAAGTTGAAAACGCGCTTGGGGCGAAGTATTCGAGCTACCGGTAATCATAAGTTTTTGACCATTGACGGCTGGCGACGCCTAGATGAGTTACAAGTGGGCTGGCGTCTCGCTCTCCCCCGCAGGTTGCCCAGTTCATCTGAGCAATCGATGAGCAATTCTCATCTGGCTTTACTCGGTCACTTGCTTGGCGACGGATGCACCCTCCCCAACCATGCCATCCAATACACAACTAGAGAGGAAGATTTAGCCGAGCTTGTTGCCTCTCTGGCTATTCAATGTTTTGGTGACGAGGTAAAGCCTCGGATTGTCAGAGAGCTTGACTGGTACCAAGTTTATTTATCGGCGGGCTATCATCTAACACATAAGGTCAGGAATCCAGTCGTTCGCTGGTTGGACAGTTTGGGGGCTTTCGGTTTGAGGTCGTATGAAAAATTTGTACCCCGCAGGGTTTTTGAGCAATCTCAGCAATCCCTAGAACTCTTCTTGCGCCACCTTTGGAGTACCGACGGTTGCATTAAGGCAAGCCGGGGAAAATGCCACTATCCATCTGTTTACTATGCTTCGAGCAGTCAGCGGTTAGCGCAAGATGTTCAGTCTCTTGTACTCAGATTGGGTATCAACGCTCGACTTCGTGTAAGTCCCCAACCGGGTAAAGGACGAGATCAATATCAAGTTTGGGTGACTGGCAAGCCTGATTTAGAAAAGTATATTCACCTAATTGGGGCTGTCGGTAACTATAAACAGCAAGCGATCAAAGAGATCGCTAACTACATCGAAGAACGTGCAGGCAATACAAACCGAGATGTGATACCCCGTGATGTTTGGCGAATGTATGCTGTTCCTGCCATGGTGAATATTGGTCTAACTACACGTCAAATGCACGATCGGCTAGCTGTTGCTTACAGCGGCACAGCTTTGTACAAACAAAATATTAGCCGCGATCGTGCAGCTAGACTCGCGACAGTTGTCCAATCTGATGAAATTGAACGTTTAGCAAATAGCGATGTTTATTGGGATGAAATTACCTCAATTGAAGCGGATGGTGAAGAGGAAGTTTACGATTTGACCGTTCCCATTTTTCACAATTTTATCTCGAATAATATAGTAGTTCACAACAGCATCGAACAAGATGCAGATATCGTCTTAATGGTATACCGCGATGAATATTATTTCCCCGATTCCCCCGATCGAGGAGTAACGGAATTAATTATTACCAAACATCGCAACGGACCGACAGGAGTCATTAAATTACTTTTCGATCCGCAATATACGCGCTTCCGGAATATGGCAAGCCGCGATCGATAAGTAGCTTTTAGCTATTAGCTTTCAGAACCCCGACTTCTTGAAGAAGTTGGGGTTCTAGACGTGGAAAATCGATCGCAGTGCTGCAAGAATCGCTGAGGCAAATCGGGAGTGGCTCCCCAATGAAGATGGAGATAGGACGCATGAAGTTGATGGCGTTTCCAGCCTTCTGCTGTGGGCAAATAACTGGGACTGAATCCTTGTAGTTGAAATAGGGGATTTTTGGGCAGATTTTGCAAAGACGATCGATGAAATTCGTGTCCCCAAACTTGAGTGTCAGCGCGGATTAATGAACTATCTTGCAGGGCTAAAGCCTGTCGGTATCCCAAGGTTAATTTGTTGCCCATAACGGCTGTGGTGGGTAAAATTCCTACCATCGATCGAGACTGACCCTCAAAGTCGATTAGATCTCGAGAAAGATACATCAATCCACCACATTCGGCATAGGTTGGCATCCCCAATTTTACAGCCGCTTTTACCGCTTCTCGCATTTTTAAGTTTGTCGATAATTCTTCTGCGAACACTTCAGGAAAACCGCCTCCTAAATACAGTCCACTAACATTTTCCGGTAACTGAAAATCCGCCATGGGACTCCAAGGCACAAGTTGAGCCCCAAATTGTTGCAGAATATCGAGATTGTCGGCGTAGTAGAAACTGAAGGCACGATCTCGGGCGATGGCAATACGGGTTGTGGAGTGCGAAGTGCGGGGTTCGGAGTCAGATTTAGGGAATGTCTCGATGGTTTTCAGCAGAGGAAGCAGATTTTCCCAATCGAAACAGGTGTTGCCGAGATCGGCAAGTCGATCGAGAATTGGAGGCAAACGATCGAGTTCGTCGGTGGGAACTAAACCGAGATGACGATCGGGAATGGTAATATTATCTTGGCGACGCAAAACCCCGAGAACCGGTAAATTGATCGATTCTAAAGCGTCTTTCAACAGTTCCAAATGACGATCGCTGCCGACCCGATTCAGGACGACACCGACAATTTTGACTCGGGGATCGAACGATCGATATCCGTGAGCAATTGCCGCAATCGATCGAGACAGGCGAGAACAATCGAGAACCAGCAACACCGGAAGATCCAGCAGTCGTGCGATATGCGCCGTGCTCGCCACATCATCCGTTCCCGACGCGCCGTCAAACAAACCCATCACCCCTTCCACCAAGGCATACTCGGCGGTGGGTGCGTGTCGGAGAAAACAATCGCCAACGTAAGCTTCCGAAGTCAAAATCGGATCGAGATTCCGGGAAGGGCGACCCGTCACCGCTTGGTGAAACATCGGATCGATGTAGTCGGGACCGACTTTAAACGATTGCACCGAAACACCCCGACGGCATAACGCTGCCAGTAGTGCTAGCGTCACCGTTGTTTTGCCCGAACCCGATCGATCGCCCGCAATAACCAGCACCATAAACAGACTTTAATGTTCGATCCGAGTTCCTAACAGTTTGAGAAATTCTGTCAAACCGTTACATAAGACCTACTCAAAACTACTCATTAATAGACAAAGCTACTCATGGTAACTTGATGCTTACTTCCTGTTTCATCCAGGGGAGTCGGCTCCTTCCTGTCCGCAGGCTAACACCGTCTAACTGACGGCTGATGTGTCGAAGTCTCAAAAACTTCTGAAATTTGAGGCGCTACTAACGACCCTCTGTCTATGGAGCCTGTGTCTCGCTGTCGCACGTTGATCAAACGCCACACTTCTGGGTGGAGACTGTATCCTCTGACGGCGACGGTAAAACCGTTACATATGACCACCATTCTAGCAGATTTTCCGTAAAACCTACTCAAAAATGACTACATTTGCCAAGAGATGAAGAGTTTTTAAGTTACAGTTCCTACCCCCAAAATCCACAAGCTGACAACACCGTGTAGCCTGTGGATGGGAAACCTGTTGTCTGGGTAGAGGATCGACTTCTACAAGCCGTTGCGAGCCCAAACCACGAGAGAGATGGAAAATGTGAACATGACCAGCAAAGCTGCCCAACCGGCTGAGAGAATATCCATAAGCGTCTATAACGAATCTTAAAAACTTAGTCCAATCTTCATGATAAATCAATGGATGGACTCTAGAAAGCATATTGCAAATCGTTAAAAATTGTGAAAACACTTGACAAAATCAGTTTGACTGAAAGAATAGAATCTTTAAAGGCGGGATTGTTCGGGGCATTTGTCGTATTATGCGCGTTCTGCCTTGCCACGGTGGGCAACAGCGCCATCGGCGGACAGCCCGAAATCGACACCCTCATTCCCTTCGCTATCCGCAGCGCCATCGCTCTGTTGAGTGGGTTTCTCTTCGGTGTTACTTACCGCTACGCCATCCGCGACGATCGCAACCCCCATCTGAAATCCGGAGTCGTGTTAGCCTTCGGGTTGGTACGGGGTTTAGCTCAAGTGGACGGAGCCCTGGATGGAGAAACAGCGCCGTTGTTTGTTGGCGTTTGGGCGATCGAAAGCGTTCTCTTCTTCGCCATTGCCGCTAAAGTTCTCGATTGGGCGATCGATCGTCGTTGGGTTAAACCGCTCAATGGTTAGTGGCTAAGTGTTCGCTGATAACAGGTTACTCCTGGCTGGGTGTGGGTTCGAGAGCTTCTTTCGCCGATCGACCAGTATTGGCATTGCCGAAATACCACAAGGTGGCAGCCGCTTCGGCGCGAGTCATGGGTTTTTTAGGTTGGAAGATCGTCGTGTATCCAAAAGCGCGACGAATGTTCGCCTGTTCTCCGCTTTGGAAATCTGCCAGTAAAGCCTTTAACACTTTGGGATCGATTTGTGCAGTATCCTGAAATCCCCAAGTTTCGGAGATCGACTGAAGGGTTGCCGCCGGGAGTGCTTGCCGCCAATCCAGGGGAACTTTCCAGGCGATCGTATCTTCTCGGGAGATCGGATCGTCGGGGCGAAACTTGACCGTTGTTGCCGATCCACTCAGGGCACTAGGAATAATCCCCGCTTCTGCCAGTCCCTGAATGATATCAAAGTCAGGATCGGTGGCGGGAATATCTCCAAAGCTGGGGGTATTGCTGGTGGTTGCCGGACGAATTTGTTTCGAGGGCGTATCGGCATAAATCTGATTGTGGGCGGAGAGTAACCAGCGAGCGTATTCGCGGCGCTTTAAGGGTTGATTCGGCGCGAATGTATTGCTTTGGGGAGTGGAGGGGGTGAGAACGCCCAATTGAGCAAGATCTTGGATATAAGCGCGCACGGGTTCGGCAGTGTCTTCAAGATCGCTAAACGACGTGGGTGTGTCCGCAGGTGTTGGAACGGGAGTGGAATTGGCAGAAGAGTCTGGGGAAGCCAATGCGGTGGTGGATTCGTCTCGATAGGCAATCGTCAGCGAAGTTTCTCCAGTATCGGTTGATGGTTCGATCGTCACTTCGACTTGTAAATTTTCCCGATCGGCGAGCATTGTGGTTGTATCACCGTCGGGCGTAGAATTGGAGAGTTTCCACCCATTCTGGGCTAACTGAGTCTGGTAAAACATCTCGATCGCATTGCTGGGATCGGGACTCGTCCATTTTGTCACCACGGGATACGCCCCTGTTTTCTCTTCGCTGAGAACCACCTTTTTTAGGGTTGCCGTTTCATAACGGGGGATTTGGGTGGGGAAATCTGCCGGAAGTTCGGTTTGGGTTTCTTCCTCATCCAGGGGTTTTGGGGAAGGGGTTTCGGTGGGTTGAGGAGTTGGCTGCGAGAGTTGGGGATCGGCGGACAGAGATTTTTCCAGAGATGTACCGAAGGGACTGTTAGCGCAAGCTGCGAGCGAACTCACCAGACAAATGAGTGAGATGGGGACAATCTGAAATGGTCGATCGATCGGCATGAGATTTATCTTTAATACAAAAGTTTAATATTGATGCTTAAATTTGATGCTTAAAATAAATTATTTTTCCATTAATATTGCTTATTTTTGAGTGCGAGGTGGTTTAAATCTGTCTCTAATTGAACGTTTTTCTCACTCTATATCAACTCAAATATTAAATCTCAACAATCTTCTTCCAGTTTGTCGCAGAGGGGCAAGCTAATATAAAAAGTCGTTCCGCCGTGAGAACTAGAATCAAATGAAATTGTGCCTTTATGCACTTCAATAATTGATTTG
Source organism: uncultured cyanobacterium (assembly GCA_963838375.1). Classification (GTDB taxonomy): domain Bacteria; phylum Cyanobacteriota; class Cyanobacteriia; order Cyanobacteriales; family Geitlerinemataceae; genus DVED01. The sequence goes on from CAWIQY010000003.1 coordinate 86,167, forward strand.
GCGATCGCCGTTCCCAATCCGGTTCCCCCCGGTCTGCCATAAGTCACAAATGGCTCGAAGAGACGTTCTCGAATGCTCTCGGGAATGCCCGGACCATTATCGCCGATCAGAATTTTGACTTCTGTCTCCTCCTGAGTCGCTCCAATTTTAATCTGACCCCCGCGAGAGCGAAACGCATCGACAGCATTTCCAACTAAGTTTTGAAACACGCGCAAAAGTTTATTCTCATCAGCATCAATCAACACATTTCCATCACATTCAAATAAAAACTCGACCGAGTTTTGATTAAAATAAATACGATTCAAACGTTCAAAATTTTGTAAAATGGAAGACAGATAAACAGGATGTTTGCGAAGGGCTGGAGTCCCTCGAGTAAATTCTAAAAATTCCGATGCCATATTAGACATCCGTTGAGCTTGTTCGGTGATCGAATCGCACATATCGATCGTATCTTCATCGGGATGTTGTTCGGCAATCATACTGCTCGCTAAATAGATACTACTTAACGGGCTTTGAAAATCGTGAATGATGGTATTAACCATTTCGCCCAGCAATACCATTTTTTCCCGATGCAGCACTTGTCTAACGTAATCTTCCGTTGATTCTCTCAAGCGCTGCGTCATATAGCTAAATATTTTAACCGCTTCGCTGCCTTGAATGCTATCCAAAACATTCATCAGATTTTGACGAGAAATTTTAGCTAAACGAACCTTTTCTGAGACGATCGCCTGAGCGCTACGGGGTTGACCATCTAAAATTCCCATTTCGCCAAAAAAACCGTTAGGAAATCCAGTTGTTAAATTTTTATACTGATTGTCGCCCGTTCGCTTTCTAAACTGAACTTGTCCCTCAAGAATGAGATAAAGACAATCGGAGGTTTCACCTTCGTCAAAAATGATGACGCCCTCAGTCAAAATATCCACAACAGCCATTCGACATAGCTCAGCTGCCTGTTCTGGTTTAAAAAAAGAGATAAATTTGTGAGATTCCAGATCCATCGGAAAACTCCCCGCACAGAAGGCTAGAGGTATAAGATTGCCAAGCTAGACGATCGATCGCGTCTTCAGGTTATAGTTTCCATCTTCCTAACCAGACCTATTTTATCTTCACCAGACCAACTCTTGAAAATGGGCTATTCCACAGCTTACCGCGTTTATTTCCCAATCGGCATCACGACTCCTCAGATCTAGGTGGATACTGTTGGAGTGTTTGTTGGAGATACTGTCCGGTGTGGGAGTTAGGATTTTGTGCCACAGATTCGGGTGTTCCCACCGCTACGACTTCTCCACCCCGATCGCCCCCGTCGGGTCCGAGGTCGATCGCCCAATCGGAACAGCGAATCACATCGAGATTATGTTCGATCACCAAAATTGAATTGCCTTTGTCTACCAGCCGTTGTAATACATTTAGTAAGTGATGAACGTCATAAAAAGACAAGCCTGTAGTGGGTTCATCGATCAAGTATAAGGTTTTTCCGGTTGCCCGTCGGGATAACTCGGTCGCGAGTTTCACCCGTTGAGCTTCCCCACCCGATAGGGTGGGGGCGGGTTGTCCCAGTTGAATGTAACCCAAGCCCACATCGACCAAGGTTTGCAATCGTGTCGCCGCACGAGGGATATTTTCAAACACCCCGAGGCTTTCCTCGACAGTCATGTTCAGCACGTCGGCAATGGAGTAGCCTTTATATTTGACTTGCAAGGTCTCTCGATTGTACCGCGCCCCTTTGCAGACGTCGCACTGCACGTAAACATCGGGGAGAAAGTTCATGGCAATAACGTTGACACCCTGTCCTCCACAGGCTTCGCAGCGTCCTCCCTTGACATTAAACGAAAATTGTCCGGGTGCATATCCTCGAGTTTTGGCTTCGATCGTTTCGGCAAACACACTGCGAATACTATCAAAAATGCCAGTATACGTTGCCGGGTTAGAACGTGGCGTTCGACCGATAGGAGATTGGTCGATGACAATCACCTTATCCACCGCATCCTTAACGCTTTCGCGTTTGGCAGATTTCACTTTTAGCTCTCCCAAATCTTTGGGAAAGGGAACTCGACGGGTCAGGTGGTGTTGCAGAGCGGGGTACAGAAGTTCGTCGATCAGACTGGATTTTCCCGAGCCGGAAACACCGGTCACACACACGAGTCTTCCTAGGGGGATTTCGACGTCGATCTGCTGGAGATTGTTTCGATGGGCATCTACCAGGATTAACGATCGACCGTTGCCTCGGCGTCGCGTGCTGGGTGTCTCGATCTCTTTTTTCCCCGATAAATACGCCCCGGTTAGCGATCGTTCTGCTGTCAAAATCGCCTCTAAATCCCCTTGGGCAATGATTTCGCCGCCGTGAACTCCGGCACCCGGACCGATATCGACGAGGTAGTCTGCCGATCGAATGGTCTCTTCATCGTGTTCCACCACAATCAGGGTATTGCCTAGGTCTTTCAGCTTTGTCAATGTTTGTAACAATCGGGCATTATCTCGCTGGTGCAATCCGATACTGGGTTCGTCGAGGACGTACAACACCCCGGTCAGCCCCGATCCGATTTGGGTGGCGAGGCGGATACGCTGGGCTTCACCGCCCGAGAGAGTCATTGCCGCCCGATCGAGGGTCAAGTAATCGAGTCCAACATCCAATAAAAATTGCAGTCGCGATCGAATTTCTCGCAGGACTAAATCCGCAATTTGGGCTTGACGATCGCTCAAGTCTAATTCATCAATGCGCGACAAACATTGACGGATGGAAACTTGTGTCACATCGGTAATTTTAAACTGTCCCACGCGAACGGACAGCACTTCGGGTTTCAACCGATAGCCGTTGCAAGCTTCGCAAACTTTATTCACCAAATAAGGTTCTAATTTTTCTTTGACTTGTTCCGAAGACGAGTCTTCATACTGTCGTTCCAGCAGAGCCAATGCCCCGACATAAGGTCGATAGTAACCCCGATCGTCTCGATAGCGAGAGTCCGTTTCCACCCAAATGGGTTCTGGAGAACCGTACAAAATGAGTCGTTGTTGTTCGGGGGTCAGGTTTTGCCAGGAGGTACTCAGTTCAAACTTATAAGCTTGTCCGAGGCTGTAAAGTAGGGAGAGATAGTAGGTATTATCTTTATCCGACCAAGGGGCGATGGCGCTGTAAACGGGAGCTGTAGGATCGGGTACGATCAAATCGGCAGAAAAGGCTCGGGACGAACCCAATCCGTGACAGTTGGGACAGGCTCCGTAGGGAGAGTTGAAGGAAAAGATCCGAGGGGACAACTCTGCCATAACTGCCCCGTGTTCGGGACAGGCAAAGTTTTCGGAAAAGACGATTTCTCGATCGGCAGACGACTCGTCAGTTGAGATTTGAGCGAGCACCAAAGCAATGCCGTCGGATTGTCGTAAGGCGGTGGTCAGGGAATCGGCAAGACGTTCGGCAATCCCGTCTTTTTGGACGAGACGATCGACAACGATTTCGAGGGTATGAGTTTGATTTTTATCCAGGGTAATGTTGTCAGAAAGATCGCGAATTTCGCCATCGACTCGTACCCGAACAAAGCCTTGGGATGCCAAACTTGATAATACTTTTTGATGCGTCCCTTTTTTGCCGCGCACCACCGGGGAAAGAATTTGAAACCGGGTTCCCTCGGGCAATTCTAGAACCCGATCGCACATTTGGTCGATGGTTTGCGGGGCAATGGTTCGATCGCAATGGGGACAGTGGGGTTCGCCAGCGCGTCCGAATAACAACCGCAGATAATCGTAAATTTCTGTGACTGTCCCCACAGTGGAGCGAGGATTGTGGGAGGTCGATTTTTGGTCGATGGAAATTGCCGGACTCAACCCTTCGATGGCATCGACATCGGGTTTGTCTAATTGTCCCAAAAATTGGCGGGCATAGGCGCTGAGAGACTCGATGTAGCGCCGTTGTCCCTCGGCAAAGATGGTATCGAATGCCAGGGAGGATTTACCGGAACCCGAAACCCCGGTAAAAACGATCAAACGATCGCGCGGTAACTCCAAGTCCACATTTTTCAGATTATGCTGTCTAGCTCCCCGCACCCGAATCGCATTGGGCATCGGCGCGGCTTGGGTGGGAAAGCTATCCGGCTGTTGGGAAGTCGGGGATGGAGGGCGGCGGCGTTTGGACATGGAGTCGGAACGATACTAATGCTGTACAATTCTAACGCCCTACGGTCAAGTCGTGTGCAATGCGCGGTTCGGGGTTCGGGATTAGGGATTGGTCACGGTTGGCTGTACTGGACTCGGGGGTCTAACAGGCTATATAACAGATCGGCAAGTAAATTGAAGAGGACGATTAATAGGGCGTAGACGATCGTAATTCCCATGACGACAGGGGTATCGCTGCGGTAGATCGAATCGACCAGTAGAGATCCAATGCCGGGTACGCGAAACACTTGTTCTGTTACCAAAGCGCCCGTAAACACAGTAGGGATATCCAGCGCGACGAGTGTCACCACTGGAATTGCGGCATTGCGCAAGACGTGGCGTCCGATGACGGCGATGTTGGATAAGCCTTTAGCATAGGCGGTGCGAACGTAGGGTCGATCGAGTCGGTCTAAAACAGAAGACCGGATAAAGCGGACTAGCAGCGCACATTGGTACAGTCCGAGGACGCAAACGGGCATAATGGATTGTTTGAACTGTTCGATCAGACTCTGCCAGTTTCTCACTTGGAGGGTGCTGTTATAGATAAAGGGAAACCATTGCAAGCGAACACTAAAAATAATAATAAAAAGCAGTCCGGTAAAAAAAGTCGGTAGGGAAAACCAGAAAAAGGCGAACGTGGTGGCAAGACGATCGAAGGTAGAATAACGTTTGAGTGCAGAGAGGACGCCCAGTGGCAATGCCAGGGAAATGGCGAGCAGATATGCCGAACCCACCACCCACAAGGTCGTTGGCAAGCGTTGCAGCAACAGTTGACTGACGGGGGTACGACTGACAAAAGAATAGCCCATATCGCCGCGCATCAGGGCGATCGCCCATTTAAAATAGCGAATGTAGATGGGTTGGTCTAATCCGAGAGATCGACGCAAGTTTTCTCGCACTTCGGCAGTAATGGCTGGGTTGGTTGCCAGTTCTCCCATGGGATCGCCCGGTGCGAGTGCCAAAATGGTAAAGACAACCAGACTGATGGCAAACAGGGTGGGAATCGAAATCAGGAATCGCCGAAGAAAATATCGCATCACGAATCGAGTTGAGTTTAAGACTTGACGCCAGGGTGATTTTCCTGTAGGTTGTCTCCTATTCAAAAGAGAGTCACTCACGGGAAGTAAAGAGATTTATTTTTGTCTTTGCTCGATTTCTCACCGTTCGACGGTCAGTTTTCGGGCGTGAGAACGATCGATGCCGGGCGGGGTTCTAGAGGTCGATCCCGATGGGGATCGGTTTGCTGTTTCCCGAGAGACTGACGGTTGGCACAGCCGATCGTCTGTGGATGGTCACATTTATCTGACGTGGGCGATCGTGTATTCGACAACGATCGCCCCATTTTTCGGGTTTTAGGTTCGATCGTTCTTTGTCCTGTTCCGCTTCCAAATTGTATAGTTATGTCCCAAATAAAAGCAACCGATCGATTTGAATATTTTTCTTTACGAGTCAAGCCTCTGTTAGAAATCCTTTACGATCGATCGGCGGTCACAACAGTCCTCGATCGACTCTTTTCCTTAGTTGGCGATCGATTTGCCGAGTCGGTAGAAGAAAATCTGTCCAAGTGGAGCGAGAAAAACACGATCGTCATTACCTACGGCGATAGTATTTATAACACTTCTGGGGAAAAACCTCTCGTCACCTTGAGACGATTCTGCGAACAATACTTCCAAGATACGATTACAGGTATTCATATTTTACCCTTTTTTCCCTACAGTTCCGATGATGGATTTTCAGTTATCGATTATCGATCGGTGAACCCCGAATTAGGAGATTGGGAAGATATCAAAGCGATCGGCAAACAGTTCGATTTGATGGTCGATGTTGTCCTCAATCACGTCTCCAGTCAAAGCGAGTGGTTCGCGCAGTTTCAGCAAGGAATCGAACCGGGATGTCACTATTTCATTGAAGTCGATCCCTCCACAGATGTATCCGAAGTTGTCCGTCCCCGCAGTACGCCTTTATTGGTCAAAGTCGAAACCAATCGCGGAGAAAAATACGTTTGGGCAACCTTTAGCGACGACCAAATCGACCTCAACTTTGCCAATCCAGATGTATTGATTGAATTTGTTGAAATTCTGTTATTTTATTGGCAAAACGGCTCTAAGTATTTTCGACTCGATGCCGTCGGTTTTTTGTGGAAAGAAATTGGCACGCCCTGCATTCATCTTCTCCAAACCCACGCGGCGATTAAACTGCTGCGCGAATTGCTGCAAATGGTCGATCCCTCTGCCGTTTTAATCACCGAAACTAACGTTCCCAACCGCGAAAATTTAAGTTATTTTGGCAACCGCAACGAGACTCATGTTATTTATAACTTTAGCTTGCCGCCTTTACTGTTAAATGCACTGATCCAAGGGCGTTCCGATCATCTCAAAACCTGGATGATGAGTATGCCGCCTGCCCCCATCGGCTGTGCTTATCTGAACTTTACCGCATCTCACGACGGCATCGGCTTGCGTCCGGCAGAAGGATTACTCGCCCAAGATGAATACGACACGCTGTTGAAGACGATGCAGCAATTTGGCGGTAAAATTAGTATGAGGCGCAAACCCGATGGTACGGAAAGTCCTTACGAAATTAATATTTCTCTATTCGATGCCCTCAAAGGAACGGCAAAAGGAGAAGATAAATGGCAGATCGATCGTTTTCTGTGTTCTCAAACGATCGTCATGGCACTCGAAGGCATTCCCGCATTCTACATTCACAGCTTACTAGCAACACATAACGATGAAGACAATTTGCAAAGAACGGGACGAAATCGATCGATCAATCGCCATCGCTGGAACGAAGAACTGTTAGAAGAAAAACTTTCCGATCCCAAATCCGAGCATAAGATCGTTTTGCAAGAACTCTGTCGGCGCATTCAAATTCGCCGCCGTCAAACAGCCTTTCACCCCAATGCTACTCAGTATACTTTGCATCCGGGAAACAAATCTTTATTTGCCTTCTGGCGACAAAATATGACTCGAGATCAGAGTATTTTTTGCATTCATAACTTGAGCGATCGAACTCAAAAATTGCACTTATCCGATCTCAATTTAATAGGAATAGACTCGTGGTGCGATCTCCTCAGTGGCAAGCAAATTGAAGATTTGTATGCAACATTGACACTAAAACCGTATCAATGTACTTGGATTACCAATAAGTTCTAGCGATCGACTTTGTATCAATTCTAACACTTATTTCCCCCCGATCGCTTCATAATCAACGAGTTATGAGGGAGATTCCGTCATTAATTCCGTAACTTAATATGGATTACAAACAAGATCCCATTACAACCATCCACGACTTGGGTTGTCCCTTAGAATTGCTAGAAGATCGCTTGATGCAAATTCAAGATCGATCGTCGAGTGCCGTTCTCATACCCGCCCTGTTTGCAGAGCTCGAAAGACCGGCTATAACTCAGATTCGCGAACAGTTACAGCTCTGTCCGTTTGTCAGTACTGTCGTGGTTTGCCTGTATGCTGACACTTTTGAAGAATACGCTCACGCCGTCAATTTTTTTGCACCCCTGCCGCAAAACACGGTGGTAATTTGGGAAAATGGCGATCGCATCGGCAGAATTTTAGAATACTTGAAAGAGTGCGGTTTAGACTTGATGCGCTTCAAAGGCAAAGGAAAAGCCGTTTGGTTGGGGTTGGGCGTGGCTTCCTTGCTTGCCGATGCCATCGCCCTACACGATGCCGATATCACCACCTACGATCGATCCTATCCCCTCAAACTACTATATCCGCTGATGGAAAAGGAGTTTGGCATTTCCTTCAACAAAGCCTATTACGCCCGTTTGGGGAGCCATACCCGCCATCTGAACGGACGAGTATGCCGACTGTTCGTCACGCCTCTGCTGACGGCGCTGACAGAACTCTTTGGCGATCGAAATTACTTACGGTATCTCAACGCCTTTCGCTATCCCCTCTCCGGCGAATTTGCCCTCACCAACGATTTAGCCCTCAATACCCGCATTCCCGGCGATTGGGGTTTAGAAATCGGGATGCTGGCGGAAGTGTATCGCAATATTTCACCCAAGCGCATTTCCCAAGTGGATTTGGGGATTTTCGACCACAAACACCAAGCCATCGGCAACTCCAGCGATGAAGGATTGCAAAAAATGAGCCGGGATATCCTCAGCTCAATTTTGCGGACTCTGACTGAAACCGAATCCGTGGTGATGACAGCAGATACAATCCAGGCGCTGCGAGTTAAATTTCGCCGCAAAGCACAAGACTATACCCGTCAATATTTTGTGGATGCCTCGTTTAATAATCTGCATTACGATCGTCATCAGGAAGAAGTGTTGGTCGAAATTTTCGAGCAAGCCATTGTAGATGCGGGTCAGCAGTATCTCTGCAATCCCTCTGGGACACAAATTCCGGACTGGACAAGGGCGCTGGCAGTCATGCCCGATTTACGCGAACAAATTCAAGCTGCTGCCCTAGCCGACGCCCAGGAGGCGACAGAGCATTCGTTTTGCGGATCTTTGACGATCGCATCGTAGGTCAATTTCGCCTGTCGTTTTTTCTCATTGGCGATGGAAAACTGGGGCGATGGAAAACTGGGACTTTTTACCACCAAAAAAAGTTATTTTTCGGATGGGTGAGTTAAGGAACATCATTCTATACAGTCAATCTCTTCAAATCGTGTGATTTTCGTTGTCACCGAAGTCGATGTTAACGTTAATATCGATCGATCAAGCCAGACTAAACAGATTTTTCAAGCGCTTGCGCATCCAAACGATCGGATTGGTATCTTCTTCATCATCAATTAACCCCAAACGATGCAGTTCTTCCCGTCGTTCAGCTAGTTCCGATTGGCACTTTTCTAACTCTTTTATTAGCAATTCATAAACATCGGAATGCTCTTGTAGTAGGTTTTGAAATCCGGTTCGGTTAATCACAAATAAAATTGTATCTTCGATCGCACGAACAGATGCGGTTCGAGGAATTCCTAACATCAGCGACAGTTCTCCAAGAAACTTTCCGCTCGGAAGAACCGTTAGCCGTTTATCTAATTTTTCGACAAATACTTCTACCGATCCCGATAGCACGATATAAAAGGCATCTCCGGGATCGTTTTCTCGAAATAAAATCTCGGACTTTGCTAGCTTTTGTCGAAATCCAATTTCAATTAGTTGTCTCAGTTGCAGTTCAGAAAAGTTAGCAAAGTAAGTGACTTGTTGCAGCAACTTCCGCAACGGCATTGATTGAACTGGAGGAACTGGGATTTGAGATCGATTCTCGTCTGGATCGCTCAAACTTTTCGCAGCAACTCCAGACGAGAAATCTTCAGGATTTTTAATCCATACATCTTGCTGAGGAAAAGGAATTTGTAAACCCGAAACTCGGAAATTATACTCGATATTAAAATTTAAAGAACTGCGAATATAAGGATCTCAGATCGATTCGATTCACCCAAACCCACAGTTCAAAGTTTAGTGCAGAATCTCCGAATCCTACAAACATAACTTTGGGAGGGGGTTCAGACAATACCGAAGACTCTGAATATGCCGCATTCAGGAGCGTCTCTGTCACTAAAAGTGGATCGCTCTCGTAAGCGACACCCACCGGAATTTCAATTCGGGCAACATAACTATCTAAAGTCCAATTTAAAATTCGTTGGTCGATTAAATGACCATTGGGAACAACCACATCTCCCCCGTTTCTCGTCCGAATTAAAGTCGATCGAAGGGCAACTTCTTTGATATATCCTGATAAACCATCTAATTCCACAAAATCGCCAACTTTAATCTTGCGTTCGAGGAGTAAAGTGAATCCGCTAATAAAATCTTTTGCCATATTTTGCAAACCAAAACCGATCCCAACCCCCAAACCGCCAACAACGACCGCAAGAGAATCCAGCTTTAAGCCCATCGCCTGCAAAACGACAATTAATCCGAATATGCCAAAACCGTAGCTGACTAGAGTAGAAATGGCTTCTCGGTTGCCTTCGTCAATCTTAAATTTTGTGAGAATTCTGTTCCTGAGAATTTTTTTGATCGAACGACAGAAAAAGAAAAACAGGAAAATGGCGATAATCAGTTGAAAAATATCTTTCAAGGAAATCGCCGTTTCGCCCAGAGAAATTGAAGTATTAAAAATCTGAATAATGTCGTTAAAAATGCTCGAAAACAGAGTTGACATGAGTCTAAGTTAGTTCTCCACGCAGGACAGTAATGGCTTGTCCTCCCAAGTAAACCCGATCGCCCTCTATCTTCACCCTAATAACTCCTCCCCGAGAAGAAGCTTGATAGGCAGTAAACTCATTTTGCTGCAATCGTTTCTGCCAAAAGGGTGCTAAACAACAATGTGCCGAACCCGTCACCGGATCTTCATTAATCCCCACAGCCGGAGCAAAAAAGCGAGAGACAAAATCGTATTCCGGAGATGTTGCTAAACTCGTGACAATAATGCCGCGAACAGGAAACGTCGCCAAACGGACAAAATCCGGTTTTAAGCTGCGGACAATTTCCTCGGATTCTACCTCGATCAGGTAATCAGATCCGTCAGTTCCTATGTATTTGGGCACCACCCCTAAAGCCCGATCGAGTTCTTCTAATACTAACGTGTCTTTTGGAGGCTTAACCGGAAAGTTGAGTTCAATCCAATCCCCATTTTTTGTGGCGGTGAGGACGCCGCTACGGGTCGCAAATTGAAGGGTTTCGCTCATAGCGATCCTCCCGGTTTCCCACAACGCATGGGCGCTGGCGAGGGTGGCATGACCGCATAAATCTACCTCCACGGCAGGGGTGAACCAGCGCAAGCGAAATCCATCACCTTCGGGATGCAAAAATGCCGTTTCCGATAGGTTCATTTCGGCGGCAACTTGCTGCATCCACAAGGCATCGGCAGGTTCATCTAACAGGCAAACAGCGGCAGGGTTGCCTTTGAAGGGTTGGTTGGTGAAAGCGTCGATTTGCAGGATGGGAATGGTCATAGGTTTGTTAGTTAATAGTTAATAGTTAATAGTTAATAGTTAATAGTTGTTCCGCCTTGCCAACCTATTACAGGTTGCTTATGGCTTTTTCCTATGTGATGGTAATTCAGAATTTCTGAACTCAATGTTAATACGATCGGCAAAATTGGACGATCGCTTCTACTAGTCTATCGATCTCATCTTCGGTCGTGAAATAATGAACACAGGCACGAACGCAGTTGGGATCGAGGATCGTTCGCACAAAAATACTTTTTGTTTCCAGGAAATTGACAAGTTTGGAGTGAGATCGATCGAGAATCGAAAACGAAACCAATCCTGCTTCTGGAGGAGAGGTTTTCAAGCAATTCACTTCGGAAATTTCCGTTAATTTTGTCCACAGAATCTCACTCAAACGACAAATTTGATGATATCGTTCTGCCGTTGTTCCCCAGAGATGATGTAGATCGATCGCCGCTTGTAGTCCCGCATACAACGGATACGCCGATGTGGCAATTTCAAACTGACGTCCGTCCGGTTTCCAACCCGTCGGTTTTCCCGTTGCATCGGTTGTAATACCCCGCCAACCGATAAAGGTTGGATGTAAGGTTTTCCGCGCCTGGGGACGGATATAAAGACCGCCAAGACCTTCGGGACCGCACCACCATTTGTGTCCCGTAAAAGCGTAAAAATCGGCACCGATTGCGTCCAAATTGAGCGGTAAAACGCCAACAGATTGCGCGGCATCAACCAGAATCCGAATGTTGGGAGACTCCTGGCGACAGGCAGCAACGATCGCCTCTAACGGCAAGACTTGTCCGGTATTCCACAAAAGATGACTGAGGACGACCAATCGCGTTTGAGGTTTGAGGCGACGAACGATCGCGGCTACGGGATCGCCACCATTGAGGGTTTCTTGCAAAGGACACAAAGACACCTCAATCCCAAAGCGTCGCTGAAGTTCCCCCACAGCAGCGATAATCCCCGGATGTTCGCAGTCCGACAATAACAGATGATCTCCGGCTTGCCAATCGAGACCCCACAACGGAATATTGCAACCGACGGTGACATCTTCGGTGAGGGTAATGGTTGCAGCTTCTACGCCTAACTCAGAGGCGATCGCCGTCCTTGTAGCTGCTGCCTGTTGCTGTATCCAATCGTTCGATCGACCTGAAAATGGACCGATTTCTTGCAGGACTTCGTAGGCTTGAGTAATTGCCTGTAAAGCCGGCTGAGGCAGCGGTCCTTGTCCCCCGTAGTTAAAGTAGGCTTTGTTGGCTAAACCGGCAAATTGCTGTCGGTACTGTTGGATGTTGCGATCTGTCAAAATTAAAAATTCTCCATAAAATTGCCAAATTTTACCAAGAATTTGGAAAACTGAGGGGAAAAACCAGCGGGAATATTTGTAAAAGACACGATAATTGCCACGACGCATTTGGTACTAGCCGCGCCAAGTTTGGGGATCTCTACCGGTTTGCTAAACGGTTGGACGGAAGAAAAGGTCAAAGGGACGATCGCAGCCGCCAACGACCCGGATTTGGCGATCGCCGTTTTGGTGGCAGTCGGTTATGCTGCCGAACCCCGCCTCGATCCCGGTCGTTTACCCCTGTGCGCGAATGTCTTGGTCGATCGAGTCGGCAATCCCTAGGACGGATAAGATGGCAGTTGCCAAGGGTGGAGGGTTTGGAGTTGGTTATCCGTGCAAATGTTCTATCCTCTACCCTAAATCTCTCTGCCTTTCAATCAAACGCTAGAAACCAGTTGCCGTTCGGGCAAATCGGTGTACTGCGCCACGATTTGGCGGAATTCTTCACCTTCGATAGTTTCGCATTCCAACAGCAGATCCACAAGACGATCGAGGAGAACCCGGTTTTCGCGGATAATGCGGCAGGCTTCCTCATAACAGCGAACGGCGATCGTGCGGACTTGACGATCGATCTGGGCGGAGACTTCCTCCGAATATTCCGATCGCGACATCATATCCCGCCCCAGAAACACTTCTTGACCGGGACTTTCCAACGCCAACGGACCCAAATCGGACATTCCGTAGCGCGTCACCATCTCCCGCGCCAGGGTTGCCACTACTTTGAGATCGTTACTGGCACCGATGGTCACTTCCGAGTCGCCAAACACTTCCTGTTCCGAAGCCCGACCCCCCAGGGTAATGATAATCCGATCGAGAATCCAAGACCGGGTATACAAGCCGCTATCGACCATTTCTTCGTTAAAGGTTTGTTGGGCAAACCCGCCGACGCCGCCGGAACGAGGAACGATCGTCACTTTGTTGAGGGGGTCGGAGTTTTTCAGCAAGGTCATGAGCAGGGCGTGTCCCACCTCGTGGTAAGCAATCAGTCGTTTTTTCTTGCTGTCGAGGAGGGGAGTCAAACTCAAGCCGATGGTCACGCGATCGATCGCGTCGTCGATTTCGAGAAGGGTAATTTCTTCTTTGCGCCGTCGGGCAGTCAGGATTGCCGCTTCGTTGAGCAAGTTCGCCAGATCGGCACCGGAGAAACCCGGAGTCCGGCGAGCGATCGCTTCTAGACCGACTTCGGCAGCCAGCTTTTTGTTGCGGGCGTGGACTTCCAAAATGCCCAACCGACCTTTGTAGGCGGGTAAATCTACCGTCACTTGCCGATCGAAACGACCGGGACGCAAGATGGCGGTATCGAGGACATCCGGACGGTTAGTTGCCGCAATGACGATGATGCCGTTATTGCCCTCAAACCCGTCCATTTCGGTGAGCAATTGGTTGAGGGTTTGCTCTCGTTCGTCGTTGCCGCCGCCGATGCCCGTCCCGCGCTGCCGTCCCACCGCGTCGATTTCATCGATGAAGATGATACAGGGGGCATTTTCTTTGGCTTTGCGGAACAAATCTCGCACCCGCGAAGCGCCGACACCGACAAACATCTCGACGAATTCCGAACCGGAAATGCTGAAAAAGGGAACCCCAGCTTCTCCGGCGATCGCCTTTGCCAGCAGGGTTTTTCCCGTTCCCGGCGGTCCTACCAGCAATACGCCTTTAGGAATTTTTGCCCCAATTGCCGTAAACCGTTCCGGTTGCTTCAAAAAGGTGACGACTTCTTGGAGTTCTTCTTTGGCTTCCTCGATTCCGGCAACGTCGTCGAACACCACCCCAGTTTTGGCTTCCATTTGGAACCGCGCCTTGGATTTGCCGAAGTTGAGGGCACTATTCCCCGATTGACCGCTGCGGCGGACGATCGCCATCAGTCCGGCAATCAACAGGAAGACCAGTAGTAAATTGGCGAGAATGCCGATCGCCGCGCTGTTGTCAGGGGATGGATTACTTTCAAATGCAATACCTTTTTCTCGCAGTTGTTCGATCAACTCCGGGTTCGACTCGAACAGTTTGACATCATACGGGGGCTCGGCTTCTGCTTGATTTTTCAGCGTCACTTCCGCCACCTGTTGGGCGGGATCGAGTACCACCTTGGCAACTTCGTTATTCTCAATTTTTTCTAAAAGCTGACCGTAGTTGAGGGAGTCCCGTTCTTTCGCCGCATTTGCCAATGCCGGAGTTCCCAACACCACCATTTGCACGATCGCCCAGCCCGCCGCTACCGACCGCGCAGCAACTCCAAAGGAGGATCGCGGTCGGTGAGGGGATTGCCGACGATGAAGCTGCCCGATCGATGCCTTTGCCCAGGTACGTTTCATGCTCGATTGCCTTTGCTCTATGAGTGAATGGACGACGGGTTGTCTTCATCCATTGTAACTTTTCATCGAATATTCGGGCTTAGATCCAGAGTCGTCTTGCAGACGATCGCTAGCGATCGGCTTTCTGGAATTTTGATTACTTTTTTATTAGTGTCTCACTAGACTTGCCATTTTGCTCAAAATTTGCTATCCCATTTCTTTAAATTAATTGAAAGATGCTCTATCTCAAAAAACATAACTTGTCAATAGCTATTCGAGGTAGATAAAAAGCAGAAAACTGCATCTGTCTATGCTCGGCAAGGTTTACAAGAATTGTGCAAAATAACAATATTGTATTTGTCTCTTTCAGAAATATCAGGTCTACTGATATAGACTTTCTATGCTTTCAAAAAAAAGAAATGGCATTCCGGACAAAATCCAATTCCCTACGTAGAAGGGAATAGAACAAAAAGCTTTTTTAGGGAATCTTGAAAGATGGCAATTATTACCGTTACTACTTCGGCAAATCTTGGGTCTGGGTCGCTGCGAGAGGCGATCGAAAAAGCCCAATCCGGCGATACGATTAAATTCGCATCCAGCCTCGCCAACCAAACCATTACACTTCAGTCTCAACTCGAAATTCCCATCGGCAAAGACTTGACGATCGACGGTTCTGGTGCTAGCAACTTAACCTTAAGTGGGGGGAACACCAATCGCATTTTACTGGTAAAATCGACATCTGTAACTCCCACTGACGTCACCATTTCTAACCTCAATTTTATTCAAGGGAAAGCCGCCCCGATCGCCACAAATCCCTTAAAGCAAGGCGGGGCAATTCTCACCGAACACCAAGCCAATTTAACCATTACCAATGTCAACTTTAACAACAACGTTGCCGATGATGGAGGTGGCGCAATTTTTAGTGCTTTCGAGGGCAACTTAACCGTAACCGGAAGCAAATTTGAAGGGAACATTGCCACAGCGAATAACCACGAGCGCGGGGCAGGGGCGATCGGCTTTAGAGGTCCCAATAACTTCATCATTAAAGACAGCGAATTTATCGGTAATAAAGGGATCAACGGCGGGGCGATTAACAGCCTCAACGGTAATCTGAACATCGAAAACTCCAAGTTTCTCAACAACGACACCACCGCCGCTTCCTACGACACGGGCGGGAGTAATCCATCTCTGCGGGGGTATGGTGGAGCAATTTACACCGATCGTGCCAGCACCCGAGATGACTCGACTTCGGGAACCATTCGCATTGTCAACAGCATTTTTGACGGCAACAAAGGTCGAGGAGAAGGCGGTGCTGCGTATCTCTATACCGGAACCCAAGACAACGTTATTATCGATGGCAGCACGTTTCAAAATAACCAAATTTTAGAGTTGCCCGAGGGAAACGATGGAAATGGCGGCGCCATCGTCCAAATGAATAATGGTCTAAACAAAGGCTTTACCATTACCAATACCACCTTTGCCAATAATACGGCAGCCAATCAAGGTGGGGGATTGTGGATGATGGACGCACCCACTACCGTCACCAACAGCACCTTTTCCGGGAACAAAACCCTCACCTCCTCCGACCCGAACGACAAGAACAACAGCGGGGGAGCGATGGCGCTCTACGGACCGACGGATATTCTCAATACAACGATCGCCAACAACCACGCCGGATGGGTGGGCGGTGGCATTGCCGGAGATAAAAACGCTGCTGTTTCCATCAAAAATACGATTTTTTATAACAACACTGCCGATAACGGTCCCAATGATTGGAACATTCAACAGCACACCAATCGCGAATTAGTTGATGCGGGAAATAACCTACAATTCCCCGCAAAACTCACCACCCTCAACAACGATAATAATGCCACAGCAAGGATCACCATCGCCGATGCGATGCTCGGTCCTCTGCAACAAATTGATGGGGCATGGGTTCATCCGTTGCTCCCAGGCAGTGCAGCCATCGATGCTGGGGCATCATCCGGCGCACGGGGAACAGATCAGCGCGGTTTGGCACGCCAAGACGGAGACGGGAACGGATCGGTTGTTGCGGATATCGGTGCCTTCGAGTTTCAAAGCGGTGCTCCCGTCAATCCCATGCCCGAAATTGAGGTATTGGATGGAACCACCTCCATTACAGACGGAGCGACAACGCCTCTCGATTTTGGCAGCACACCGGTGGGAACCAACCTCACCAAAGCCTTCGTTATCAAGAACGTGGGAACGCAAGCTTTGAACTTGAGCGACTTGCAACTACCCGTCGGATTTTCCATAGTCGGGGCGCTACCTGCCACCGTGGCACCGGGAACCCAAGTCTCCGTGCAAATTTCCCTCGATGCCAGCGCAGCGGGAACCCCCGGCGGCGAACTGACATTGGCAACTAACGATGCCGACGAAAACCCCTTTAATTTTGCCATTACTGCAACGGTGACCGCTCCCGGCGATGGCGGCGGCACTCCCGGCGATGGCGGCGGCACTCCCGGAGATGGCGGCGGCACTCCCGGAGATGGCGGCGGTACTCCCGGAGATGGCGGTGGTACTCCCGGCGATGGCGGCGGCACTCCCGGCGATGGCGGCGGCACTCCCGGCGACGATTGCCCTTGCGACACCGTTTCTGCGCCCACACTCCCCACCTTAGAACAACTCCTCACCCAACTCGAGCCCAATCGCGCACAAATTTCTGGGACTTTGGCAGATGATATCCTCTGGGGCGAGCTCGATGATGAAACGATCGTCGGTGATGGAGGTAACGATTCGATCGCGGGTGCTGCGGGCAACGATTTGATTGTGGGGGACGATACCGCAGGTACTCAAACCGGAGCAGACGTTTTGTTTGGTAATACCGGCTCGGATACGATATT
This sequence comes from uncultured cyanobacterium, assembly GCA_963838375.1. Lineage (GTDB taxonomy): Bacteria > Cyanobacteriota > Cyanobacteriia > Cyanobacteriales > Geitlerinemataceae > DVED01. Next base: position 103,737 of record CAWIQY010000003.1, read on the forward strand.
TGGCGGCAATGGCAAAGATTGGTTCTTTGGCGGCAAAGACGGGGATCTGATCTATGGCGAAATGGATGATGATATCCTTTATGGCGATCGTGGCAGCGACACCATGGATGGAGGCGACGGCAACGATATCATCATCGGCGGCGATCCGGCATTTGTGGAAACTGAATCGGATTTGATGTTGGGAGGTTTGGGTAGCGATTCGATCTTCGGAAATTGGGGGAACGATACCAGTTTTGGTGGAGAGGGCGACGACTGGCTGTTTGGCGGCAAAGACGAAGATATGCTGTTCGGCGATGCTGGAGACGACAATTTATTTGGCGATCGAGGGAATGATACGGTTTGTGGCGGCGCGGGGAACGATGTAATCCTCGGCGGTAACGGCAATCCGATTCCGGTTGGTGAAAGCCTCGAACAAGACTTTCTCTGCGGCGGTGCGGGCAACGATCGGATATCCGGGAACGAAGGCGCCGATCGCCTCAATGGAGATGCCGGAGATGATACTCTCTATGGCGGTAAAGATAACGATGTACTCAATGGGAGAGAAGGTGCGGATATCCTCGCTGGAAACCTGGGTGACGATACCCTGAGTGGGGGAGCCGATGCCGATCGCTTCGATTTCCAAGTCACCGATGGTAACAATGTCATTACTGACTTCGAGGATGGACTCGATAAAATCGGTTTGCAAGGTGTCACTTTCGACCAATTGACGATCGCGCAAGTCGGTAGCGATACCCAAATTACCACAGGTAGTCTGGCAATTACCCTCAAAGGAGTCACTTCAAGCACGATCGACGCGACAGATCTGGTCTTCGTTTAAAAGATACAAGATCTTTGTTCGATCCAGCTTTCGCTTGCCTGATTATTGAGGCAAGCGAAAGCCATTTACAGACCATCGACGCTCCGCGTCCAGATTTCCAAACTTTTGAACTTTTTTTCCCGAGGTTAGCAGTAGAACGAGCGTATACTAGATCGAACCCTCGATTGCGACCTAACTACCAAAATGACTCCAAGCGAGAAAATTTCATCCCCGCTTCAGTGCCAACTCGATCGAGTCGATGCTCTCCTTCTTCCCGTTGGCAGTTGTCAAGTCGGTTGGCGCTGCCAAGATGGAACGGTACGCAGCTTGGGAAAGAAAGTGGGTACCGAACCCGATGACGACGATCGCCAAAAGGCGCTATTGCAAGAACTGGGAATGGAAACCGTCGGCACATCTTTTTCCGAAAGTGGGAATAACTGGAATTGGGGAGAAAAGTTTTACAGATACTGTACGGATATTCTCAGCGAAGATTTTAGTGCGGTAGAACTGTTGGCAGATGAATCGATCGTCAAGGATTGTATTCGTAGCGGTCTCAAACGAGTTGTGTTATGGGTGACGGATTCTCCCGATACCCTGTGGTTTGCTCGGTTGATGTTGGGGAAAATTCGACAACATGGGAATTCACTCCTCCAAATTAATGTTCTCAATCCCATTGAAAACCCTGGGAATTGCGAAGTCGATCGTCTTCAGTCTGTTCTAGAAACCCAAATCCTACCCTTCGCTTTACAAGATTTAATTGAATCTGACGATCCCGATCGATTTGTCTTGGCAATTCGCACGTCCCATCGCCAAGAGGCAATCTCAGGCGCCTTGGAACGATGCATGGTGTTTCTCATCCGACAATGCCGAGTATTATCCCTCAGTCCCCTCGACTCCACGACTCCAAAAACAGAGTTGATCGATTCCTCCCCCGAACTCATCCCCCACTATCAAATTTCGGTGTTAGGCGGTTATGCTTGGTCTTTGGATCGTCCCCGAACCATCGCCGCTTGGCAGCGCGGGTGGTTTCAAGATGCCGTCATCCGGCTATCTGCTCACCCCAATTACTATGGGGGACTCTTGTACGAATTAGCCAAACGCTTGACCTTATTGAATCGTGGCGAAATGCACCTGTTTGTCGGCGATCGTCACTTAGGCATTGAAAGCTGGTTACAATCGCCCAAGTTAACCCAACTCATTGAGGTTGAGCAGATCGAACAGTGGCGCGAACAACTTGTTAACCTGAGAACTCATGCCTATGCTCAAGCCTGGGAAGCCCTGTTTGCCATCGAGGGACTACTCCAGCAGGGTCACTATACCCGCGGATTTCTCCACTTTGCCCAAACTCTCGAACAGTTACTGTATCTTCAGTACAAATCCCAAGATTGGCTGGCTCAGGGTTTGCTTCCCGCCCTCGATCGTCCCAAAGGCACAACCAACAACTATCAACCCGGCATCAAGCAGTTAATTAGCGCTTGGTGCAAAGCCACCCGGCAGGAAAAACAAGGTTCAATTTATCGCCTCTTCGATCGCATTGGCAATACCCGCAATGCCATCCTCCACTACGGTGGCGCCATCCCTTTTGACGATCTACTGTTAGTCTGGTCAACCAGCGGAATGCCGGTCGAGTTTACCCGTCCTCAGTATATCGGCTTGATGGTTCGCATGAGGGAAACTTTAATCCTGGCGTGCGATCGCCGCTGGAAAGTTCCCGAACAGACTCTCGGACAAGCTCTCTCCCAGTGGGGGTTGGAATTATTGCTGGGCGACAACTGAATCGCCCGTGAATTTTTGACATTTTCCATTTCGATCTTCAAAAATGGATAAGAACTATTACGGTCTGTAGCATGATTGACATCCTACTTTTGGGGGACTCTATTACCTTTGGGGTCGTCAACGGCGACGACGACGATCGCGAACAAACAGGGGGATACCGGACAATTTTGTTTGGCGAGTTATTCGCCCAGGGTTTTGCCAATCCCACAGACTTCGATTTTGTGGGCGAACTGACCGACGGTCCAGGGGAAATCGATCGCGATCATGCCGGATATCGAGGGGCAACGATCGCCAAAATCGACGATCGCGTGGAAGAGTTGCTGCTCGAGCTGCCGAAAGCACCGGATATCGTGTTGTTGATGGCTGGAACGAACGATGTTGCTAAGGGGATCGATCTTGATGAAGCACCGAAACGACTGGGAGAACTGATCGATCGTCTGCTGGAGGCTGAAGTCGATCGGGTGTTAATCGGTTCGATTCCCCCGCTTCCGGAACGAATCAGCGCTTCTTTGCGGTTCAATCAGGCGCTTCCAGGACTTGCCGAGGGTAAAGGCGATCGCGTTCAATTTGTTGATGTTTCCGGTTCCTTAAGAAATCGAGAGATTTCTTCGGATAACGTTCACCCCAACGCCCGAGGTTACAAAATTATCGGTCAAAATTGGGCAAAGGCGATCGTTCCTATTATTGGTCAGTTCAATACGGTTCCCACAGCGATCGAAACCGACGATCTTTTACTCGGCGATGCTCGAGATAATCGCTTGGCAGGTTTTGGCGGACAAGATACTTTAATTGGATTTTCAGGAAACGATAACCTCAATGGAAATACTGGAAACGATATTGTATTTGGCAATCAAGGGATAGATTTTTTAGAAGGAGGAAAAGGAGACGACACCATATTGGGAGGCAGTGAAAATGATATTATTTCGGGCAATATTGGTCGCGATCTTCTTCGGGGTGACAATGGTGATGATATTTTATTCGGCAATACAGAAACCGATCGACTAGAAGGAGGAGCGGGAAATGATCTTTTATTGGGGGGTCAGGCAGACGATACCCTTGATGGTGGAGCTGGGGACGATGTTCTCCGAGGCGATCGCGGCAACGATGCATTAATCGGGGGTATTGGTCGGGATCGCTTTGATTTTCGCTCGATCGATGGCGCAAATATCGTCTTAGATTTTGAAGACGGGCAAGATGCGATCGGCTTGACAGATTTAAGCTTCGAGCAATTGACGATCTTTCCCGATCTCAACGATACACAAATTGTGTTTGGAAACTCGACCCTGATGTTACAAGGTGTCGCTGCGAGCGAAATTGATGAATCCGATTTTGTTCGAGTTTTGCCCATCTAATTATAGTAAAATAGAGAGAATCATTTTGCCGATCGATTCGCTAAACTCGAACGAGTTTCTGAAATGAAAATCAAATTTCGCCAGACGGGTGGTTTTGCTGGACTCACAAAGGCAATTGAAATTGATACCGCACAAATGCCACCGAACGAAGCAGAGGTTCTGAAGTTGATGGTCGATCGCGCTGCCTTTTTTGAGGTATCTTCACCGAACTCGCGCGCCATGCCCGATCGAGAACAGTATACTATTTCCATTGAATCTGAAGAGCGATCTCGTCAGCTATATCTCGGAGCTTCCAATATTCCCGCCCAATTACAAGAATTGGTGAACTACTTAGCCAAACAAGCTCAGTACGAGAAGCGTTAACTTGTCAGTCTTCATGTTTTAAAGTCGGCATTTGAGATTGCCGCACTGCCTTCACCAAACTCCGATATTTAAAGTGAAAAAACAGAAAGTGGAAAGGGATGGAAATGCAAAGACTTTACCAATTTCTCTTCGTTGTATTAATCATCGGTTTAGTCAGTGGATGCGGTCGATCGAGCGCCACCCCTTTCGCGAACTCAACCGATCGCCCATCCACAGAAATTGCTGCCAAACTCGATCGAGAATTTTCCATTAAATACGATAGAGTCGTCCGCATTCGCTCCGAAGATTTAGAACTTCAATTCACTGATGTTGTGAACGATTCTCGATGTCCCTCCGAGACACAATGCGTGTTTCAGGGACGAGTCGAAATTACGCTTCATATCGTCCGAGGCGATCGCGATTTAGGCAAAATCGAGTTAGTCCGTCAGGCAGGTTTGGAAAATGAGGCGATCGCGACAATTGACGGTTATTCCGTTCAACTACTCGATGTAAAACCCTATCCCAAAACCTCGCAACCCATTGAGTTATCCGATTACCGTGCGATCGTCGAAGTTTCTCGTTAAGCTAGTTAAGCTAAATTTAAGCTAAATTGTCAGGAGAATTTATGTTAGACTTCCTCAACCCCCTTCTCAAACGAAATCCAGAGCGGATTAAAGCTCGAGTCGAAATTTACACTTGGCAAACTTGTCCGTATTGCATTCGAGCTAAACTGTTGTTGTGGTGGAAAGGTGTAAAATATACCGAATACCAAATTGATGGGAACGAAACTGCCAGAAGCCAAATGGCAGCAAGAGCTAATGGCAAAAGAAGCGTTCCTCAAATTTTTATCAACGATCGTCATATTGGGGGATGCGATGATTTGTATGCCATCGATGGTCGCAAAGAACTCGATCCGTTGCTAGAACAAACAGCGACTTAGATCTCACGATCGTTTTACACCGGAAACAACATCCTTTCCATTTCCAGAAATCGGATTGTCATCGTTGTATCGTTCCTGGTTATAAAAATAAAGAGTACGAATGGGGTAAGGAATGCCAATCTCGGCACGATCGAAAGCTTTCTTAATCGCTATAATTGCTCGGGTTTGAACCCGTCGCACCTCTTTTTGTTGGGGTGCTGTCCAATACCGAACGATAAAGTCGATCGAGCTATCCCCAAAACTGACTAAATCGATTTCCGGTGCAGGTTCGGTGCGAACGCCCTCCACCTCGGCAATGGTTTGCTGTAGAACCTCCGAAGCTTTGGGAAGCGGCGTGTTGTAATCCACACCCACTGATAAATCCGTGCGTCGCGTCTCGAATGCTGTCCTGACTTGTACCGCACTGGTAAAAACCTCCGAATTGGGTAGCAATACTCGCTCTCCGGTGTACGTCCGAATTTTTGTAGTGCGAATGTCAATATGCTCTACTGTTCCCTCGTAGTTACCCACGACGATCTGATCGCCAATGCGAAACGGTTCTTGGATTAATAACAAAATACCCGCAAGAAAGTTTTTGAAAATATCTTGAAATGCAAAACCGATCGCCACCGAACTCAATCCTAAAGTTGCGATCACATCCCCCAGACGCAAACCTGGAAAAGCAACAATACTCGCTATCAAAATGCCGATCGCCCATGCAGCCACTTCGCTGGTTTTAGAGAGCAGTAATTGCAGAGATCGGCTGCGAATCGTTCGCTGACCCACTTGGATAGACAGTTTGCGAACCAAGCCAGCCGCATAGCGGGTTAGAAAGAGAATAACAATTGCAGATAATAAAGCCGGTAGCAATTTGATGCCACTACTTAATAACTCTTGCATGCTATTTTCTATAGTTTTTAGAGTATCCATCGTCTCGATTAAGTCAATAGTTTTGTTTGCTGGTCTATTAGGTTGACGTTTTCAAGAAAGCGACGCCGCCTCTACCATAGCAGAACTCAATAAAGCATCTATCTCTCTGAGGTAATATCTTGATTGCTTTTTAGAAGCGCTACGCGAGCGATTGCCAAAGATGCTAAAACTTAAAGAACTAAATTTAATGTTATTGAAGTTCTTTCTTCAAAATAGTCAAGAAAATGTGAGAATTTAGAGTAAATCTGCAAGGGACGCTTCAAATCGCTTACCGATCGTCAGCGAAAATTGCTGTATAAATATTTACAGATCCAAGCTGAGCTTTGAGAAAGGTTAATTCAAAGGTAAGCTGTTAGCCGTCAGCTAACAGCTTTGGAGTCTGGGTGAAAGCCAAAATTTCAGGAGTTTTAGCTTTTAAGAGGCGATCGAACGTCAGCTAGACCGGGGTTTTAAGCTGACGTTCGATCGGCCCAAGCGCTGAATGCTTACATTCTAAGATAGAGAGATTCGCCTAAAAATCAAAGTAAATGTAGGGCGAACTCGTCTGCGGTGCGAGTAACCAAACCAGGTAAAAACAAGTGGGAACCAGTAACAACTTAACGGGCCAATTGAGTTGTAATTTCAAACCTCGATCGAACAGATAAGCAATCCCCATCGCTCCTGCCAATGCCCCTAAAAGCAGCATCAATTCCGATCGCCCTAACCCCAAACTTTCAACATACACTTTCTGGGCAAATTGGGCATCGGCAGGATAACCCCATAAATGTTGCATCACCCAACCCGACTCTTTGAGATCCGGCAGTCGGAAAAAGACCCAAGACAGAAACACCATCGCCTGTGTCATTCCCCAAGCCAACACCATACCCGGAACGCTTTGCCACCAAGCTTTCACCCAATCGGCACGATTTGCCGAAACATCCGCCAAACGGTGAACCACTAATGCCAAACCGTGCAGCGCTCCCCACACCAGATACCCTCGGGGATCGAGGCTGGTTCCGGCGCTGCCGTGCCAAATCCCGGCAATCAACATCACCACCATCAAGTTAATGCAAGTTCTGGGTAAACCGCGACGAGAACCACCAATAGGGAAATAGAGGTAGTTGCGCAGCCAATCACCCAGCGTGATGTGCCAGCGCCGCCAAAACTCGGCAATGCTGGTGGTGAGATAGGGAAAATCGAAATTGACAGGAAGCGTCCAACCCAGCAACATGGCACTGCCTCGGGCGATGTCTACGTAGCCGCTAAAGTCGAGATATAATTGGAAACCGTAAGCAACGATCGCCAAAGCCAAATCCACGCTTCCCGCCCGCTGGATATTATCGAAACACAGATCGACAAACAGTCCTAAATTATCGGCAAGCAAGCCTTTTTTGATGGCGCCACTGGCAATCAGCCATAGCCCTTCCCCAACTCGATCGATCGCCGGAATTTCCTGCTTCTGGAACTGTTCGCTCCATTGATGGTAGCGAGTAATCGGACCGGAAATCAGTTTGGGGAAGAAAAATCGGTAGGCGCTAAATTGGAGAAAATCGCGGCTGACGGGCGCACCACGATACACATCAATCAGGTAAGCCAGACATTCAAACGTAAAGAAACTAATACCCAAAGGCGCGATCGCATAAGGATCGAGCCAACCCCAATCTCTTCCCAATACCGAAGCCGCCGTATCCTCTGCACCCGCCGGTAACAACAGCGATCCGTATTTAAACCCCAGCAAGAGCACGACGTTGAAGAGGACACCGATAACTAACAACGCTACGCGGCGATAATACGATCGTTGATTTGCCCTTTTCCAAGCTTGGTTCGACAAACGCCAGTCGCCTTTATGACGTTCCGGCGTCCTCTCATCTCCCATCGCCCGTCCCAACTGAAAATTGACGATCGCACTTAAGATCAATAACGGGACGGACTGAAGCTGTACAGAGCCGTAAAAGAGCAAACTGGCTATCAGTAAGAATCCAGAGTCGGATCGATCGATTCTGTACGCCCCAGTAAAGGACGATCAGGCTAATGAGAAACAGTCCGTAAAGGAGAGAAATGAAGGTCATGGGCGAAAGAGTGCAAGAGTTCAGACAGTCGCGAACAGTTACCCGTAAACAGTAATAATAGCTTCAAGATTACAAGCTATCGTCACTTTTTTCCAGATTCCGATTCTCCAAAAATCACCAATACCAATCACCAATCACCAATTACCAACTACCAGATTTCAATTTGTCTGAAACTCGGCATCTAAGGCTTTAATCAGTCGATCGCGGGTTTCCTCCAAATGCGCTTTCGTATAAGTATCCATGTCGTCCCCGCGTCGGCGCAGTGCCACCCGAATGTCATCACCGAGTTGGTTGAGCTGATACCAAGCCAGAGTCCGGGCATCTTCGGGAACTGCCGCTTCGCCCAACACCATTTGAATCAGTAAGTTCAGGTGTTCGCGCTGTAACGATCGCCGGAAACTAGTAATAGGAGTGGCTTCGCGTTCTGCTTGCAACACTTCCATCCAAATACTGCGGTGCAAGGTTTCAAACAATTCCGGCACCGTCAGCGCTTCCCCTGGAGGAGTTTTCACTTCCAAATCCCGCAGGCGACCGAGGCGTTCGCCATCGAGTAGCGAGTTCAAGACCATCCCCTGCACTAACAGAACGATATCGTGAATGGGATAGTCGAGGCGCAGAACGGGGATCTCGCTGCCCCAGTGACTCCAACGGGATGGTGCCAGTTGGTTGAGTAATTGGGGCGAAAACTCGAAGGCATTGGGGGCAAATACGTACTGTTCCAACAGCGACAAACTCTCGCGCTGTTTTTCCACCGGAATCGGTTCAAAGGGCAAGCGTCCCCCCGGATCTCCCGCACGATCGCGATTGAAGGACTGACCGCCGATATAGCGGGTAATGGTCATGGCTTGATTGAAGTAATAGACCAACACCAAGTTAAACCGTTCTCGCTGTTCGCTATATTCCGCCCCCGAGTTCAAAACCCGATCGTTCAACTTAGTCCACATCTGGCGGGCATTTTCCATTTGCCCTTGAGAGTAGAGAAGGGGATCGCTGCTGAGATCGAACGCTGTGACTGCCGGATCGACCTGCGACCAAACATCTTCATCGGTTCCGTAGGCGAGTTCCCGTTTCGGTGCGCGTTGGGCGATGTTTTCCAGGAATTGTCCTTCCCGGCGGGGATTGGGGGAAACTTTGTAGCCATATTCGATCGCCCAATTATCGTAAGGACCGACCAGCATCGGGAAAAAGTCCCCCTGAGTCTGTCCCGGCGGCGCTAAGTTGGCGGGCGTATAGTCCATTACCGAAGACACCATCCCCATTGTCCGGGTAATTTCTGGGTTGTTGAGTTCTTCTGGCGTCAACAGCGTACTGCCGTGGAAGTTATGCCGCAAGCCCAATGTATGTCCCACCTCGTGGGATACCAAATAGCGCAAATACTGGTTGAGATACTCCTCAACGGTGGCATCTCCCGGTTGGGCATCTTGTAGCAAAGATAGTGCCATGACTCCCATCGCTGCCTGCTGGGTGCAAGACGGACAGCTACATCCCATGCGCTGGCGATTGGCAAAGGGCAAACGATCGCTCAGTGCGGACGGATCGATAGGCGGATTGGAAGACAGGGATTGGCACAACTCATTCGAGACTTGGCAAAACTCCCCGGCTAACTCCGACTGGGCGGTTTCCGAACCCAAATAAGTCGTCCACTCCTTTTGGGCAAAGCGGACGACGTTGGCATCGATCAAAATATCGGCATCGAGGATTTGTCCGGTGAGGGGGTTAATGCGCGATCGAACCGATCCCCGCAAACATCGATTCAAAACTGGTAGACCAACGGATGGTATTGTAGCGGATGTCTTCGGGTCTCCAGTCGGCATCGTCGGGCATTTGGCGGACTTCGATCGCGTTGAGAAATCCGGCTTTTTCAAAAGCTGGGTTCCACATCAATATCCCTTCTCGAATGGCATCTCGGTATTCCGGCGGCACGGTATTTTCGATCCAAAAGACGATCGGTTCTTTGGGCGGTGACAGTTCGGCGGTGGGATCTTGTTTTTCCAAATGCCAGCGTTGAATGTAGCGCACGAACGGATCGCGACTGGTATCGTCGGCAAGGTTGCGGTAGGCAGTGATGAAGTAGCCGATCCGTTCGTCGGCAAGACGAGGTTTGTAGCCATCGTTGGGCAGTTCGGAAATACTGTAGTGAATGCCTAAGCTGAAGGCGCGATTGTCGGGAAGAGTATTGAGATAGGGACTGCCGCTGCCGGAAAATCCTTGTACTGATTCGATCTCGATGTTGCCCGGAAAAGCGTCTACGGTATTGATGTAGGACTGTTCGGAATTGACACCATAACCGCCACCGAGAAAATAGGGGAGGATTTCCGATAAGCCGGAAATATCGCGCTGTAATAGGAGATTTCTCGCGTCGAGTAAGAGAGTATTGCGTTCGGGATGCAGGGCAACCACAGGCAGCGAGTAGAGAACGGACTCGCTAAACGATCGATCTCTGGCTCTGGAACTGGGATCGTCTGGGCGGTTGCGGAGGTAAAAATTGGGGATGACAAACTCAATATTTTCATTGCGGCGGCGAAATTGAAAGAGGACATCACCCAAAGGCAATCCGCTTAACAATCCCGCTTCTCCAATCCCTCGAGAAAGAGTCATCACCAACAAAAAGTTTTCATTGAGTTGCTTGGGCGACAATTCGAGAAAGAGTTCACCCGTCTCGTCATTTTTGTAGAGGGTAAATAAGCCTTCGATTTTGCGAGTATTTTTAGTGGCGTCGTCGAAAGTGACGGTCGGAGTTTCTGATATTCCATCCACAGGCAATGTTCCGTCTGGCGCAGCTTCTGGCTGTTCTACCGCTCCAGTCTGAGCCTTGGGCGATGCTTCCAGTTTAGGCTTGTTTTTTGGAGACGCGGCTCCCGCAGGATCGATCGTCAGCATGGAAAATGTTAAGGAAAGTAGTGGAAAGATGCGGTATGCCAGGTGTTTCATGTGAGGTCGATCGTGCGGGACTTTGAGGTGGCGATTGTCTGTTTTTATATTAACTTGGGGAAACTGGGAACGCTGCCTCTGGCGAAATTCTAAATTAGATAGGACTTACGCAGAGCCGCCATATATGGTGCTTTGTAGGGGCAATCCCCCCGTGGTTGCCCCTGTGTCTGGAGTCGTTGCGTAAGTCCTATTAGATACAAACGGAAGCGCTTTTTTAGTCTCCTTCTTCAGTTGGCGAGAAATCGACGATCGACACTTCTCGAATGTGACTACTATATAGATCGAAGCAGCATTCATCACCCACAAACCCATGACGATCGATCTCCAACCTATTCAAGTCATTGGTGGCGGACTTGCCGGAACCGAAGCCGCATGGCAAATTGCCTGCGCTGGGGTTCCTGTAGTCTTGCACGAAATGCGTCCGCAGCATCTGTCTCCCGCGCACCACACCGCCGAACTCGCCGAACTGGTGTGCAGCAACTCTTTTGGCGCCGCCTCGAGCGATCGAGCAGCGGGGTTACTGCACCAGGAATTGCGGCAATTGGGATCGATCGTTATTGGCAAGGCAGACGAACATAACGTTCCCGCTGGTGGGGCGTTAGCGGTCGATCGTGCCGTCTTCAGCCACGATCTCACCGAAACCCTCTCCCAACATCCCCTGATTACTTTAAGCCGCCAGGAAGTCAAGGAAATCCCCTCTGACGGCATTGTTGTCCTCACCACCGGACCGTTGACGAGTCACGACTTAGCCCAAGATTTGCTGCGGTTTACGGGGATGGAATACCTCAGCTTTTTCGACGCAGCCAGTCCCATTGTCGTCGGAGAATCGATCGATATGGATGTCGCCTTCCGGGCATCTCGTTACGACAAAGGCGATGCAGACTACATCAACTGCCCGATGAATAAAGAGCAGTATCTCCAATTTTGGAACGCATTATGCAATGCAGAACAAGCCGAACTCAAAGATTTTGAACGAGAAACCGCGAAATTTTTTGAAGGCTGTTTGCCCATCGAAGAAATGGCAAAACGAGGGGAAGAGACCATGCGTTACGGTCCCCTGAAACCTGTAGGATTGACAGACGATCGGACCGGAGAACGTTTCTACGCCGTGGTTCAACTACGTCAAGAAGATAAAGCCGGACAGTTATGGAACATGGTTGGGTTTCAAACCAATTTGCGCTGGGGGGAACAAAAACGGGTGTTTCGACTGATTCCCGGATTAGAAAATGCCGAGTTTGTCCGCATGGGAGTCATGCACCGCAACACCTTTATCAACTCTCCCAAACTGCTGCAACCCACCCTACAATTTCAGCATCGTCCCACAGTTCTGGCAGCCGGACAACTGACGGGAACGGAAAGCTACACCGCCGCCACCGCTGGAGGTTGGCTGGCGGGAACCAATGCCGCGCGGTTGGCGTTGGGGTTGTCTCCCATCCAGTTACCCGTAACCACGATGTTGGGGGCGCTGATCGACTTTATCACCTCGGCATCTGCCAAACATTTTCAACCCATGCCGCCGAATTTTGGCATCATTCCCCCATTTCCCGTCAAAATTCGCGATAAGCGAGAACGGTATGGAGCATACCGCGATCGATCCTTAGCCGATTTAGCCACGTGGCGAACTCAGATTGACAACCAACCCAAAATCTCGTAGGTTGGGTTGAAGCATGAAACCCAACAACCACAACCGATTGCGTTGGGTTTCGATTCCACAGACCCAACCTACATCTTCTGGCATTAGCGTTAGCTAGTCCACCAGAAGCCCCGCTCTCTATTTGGCGGCGATGCAAGGGATTTTTAATCCCGCGCCGACCCAAATGAGAGTCGGGATGAATGGTGGGACATGGTAAACTCAAGGAGTAGGCTCGAGTTAACCACCGCCTACACAATACGAGCATTTGATTTTTTTATCCGGTGCGGTAGGGCATTCCGTGTCGTTAATAAAGCTTACCGAGTAACCGTTCGCGCAGCGTCTCCGTAGGAGTTAGCAATAGCTGGTGTTGGTAAGAAGCCCGCGCTCTCCCGCACTTGGGAGCGTCGGGAGTATGTCACGCATTTACAGGATCTGGGAAGCGATCGAGATATTCATCTTTTCTTCCTGCTGGAGACCCTCGGCTCTGCCGATGGGAGGAAAGCAGGGCAGGGTTTAAGTCCTTTCCTGTTTACATTTTGCGTGGTATAATGTGAGCTATGGTTGAAAAAGCTTACAAGTACCGTTTTTACCCAACACAAGCGCAAGAAAATCTTTTGCGACGGACAATGGGGTGTGTACGGAAAGTTTACAACTTGGCGTTGGCTGCTAGAACCGAAGCATGGTACGAAAGACAAGAAAGAGTTCAGTATAAGGAAACTTCTAGTCTTTTGACCAATTGGAAAAAGACCGAAGATTTGGATTTTCTCAACGAGGTTAGCTGCGTACCGTTGCAACAGTGTCTGAGACATCTGCAAAAAGCATTTGCTAATTTCTGGGGTAAACGTGCCAAGTATCCTCGTTTTAAAGCCAAGCGTAATGGTGGTTCGGCTGAATTTACCAAGTCGGCTTTTAAGTACAGAGATGGAAAACTCTGGCTTGCTAAATGCAAAGATCCATTGCCAATTGTTTGGTCTAGGCTTTTGCCAGAAGAATGTAGTCCATCTACTGTTACAATCAAACTCGACCCTTCTGGTCGGTGGTTTGTTTCTTTGCTGGTAGAGGACTACACTGTTGAGGTATTGCCACCAACTGATAAAAAGGTTGGTATTGACGTTGGTATCTCTAGTCTGTTGTGTACTAGCGATGGCGACAAGATATCCAACCCTAAGCATTTCAATCGGCTGTATAAGAAACTCAAAGCAGCGCAAAAGGAACTGAGTCGGAAAACCAAAGGCTCTAGTAACCGAGACAAAGCGCGACTTAAAGTAGCTCGAATACACGCCAAAATTAACGATGCTCGTACCGACTTTCTTCACAAGCTGACTACTAGCTTGGTCAGAGCAAATAACTTGATTGCTATTGAAGACCTGGCAATTAGGAATATGGTGAAAAACCACAAACTTGCTCGAAGTATCAGCGATGCCTCTTGGGGTGAGTTTTTCCGTCAACTTGAGTATAAATGTGAGTGGTACGGGCGGAAACTGGTCAAAATTGACCGATTTTTTCCTAGTAGTAAGCGATGTAACCATTGCGGTTTTGTAATGGATAAACTGCCGTTGGATGTTCGTAGTTGGGATTGTCCTAACTGCAACACTAAAGGCATCGACAGAGACATCAATGCTGGAAAGAATATACTCGCTGCGGGACTCGTAGTGACTGTCTGTGGAGCGAACGTAAGACCCGATAACCATGATGTTAAAGGGCAGTTGCGAAAAACCCGTAAGGGAAGGAAACAGAAACCTAAGTCGTGAGTCTTAGGAATCCCCCGACTCCGTCGGCGGGAGGATGTCAACCAACAACTCTGGCATATGTTTCTCGATCGACTTAATCCTGTCCACCGCATCGTAGTACAAGACAAACAACGCCTCGTAGGGAACTGCTCCGTCAAAACGATGCCAGCTTTTCAGGATGTACTGGTTAGCGATGTCCTCTGGATCTTCCTCCCAGACATTAACCCGATAGTGAGACGAGCCGATTCGGCACGTTCCCTGAGACTCGAGTGCATCCTTCAACTCTTTCTCGAATTTGTCAGGGGTCATACGGGTAACACCTCCCCCCGTCAAAGGTAAATCGGGAGATCCCGGATACGGCTCTGAGATAAAAAGAATTTTCGGTGGGTTGTTGTCCCACTCCGCTTCTAATTCGCGCACAGCCTCGGCATTAAGATTAAGCATCGCTTGAGTTTCTCCACACTTTGAATTTGCAGTCAAACCACTTCTTTCCGATACGCTCAACTTCAGAATCGAACCCTCCGTACTCCCCAGCGATCTGAGTGCATTTCTTTTCGGCTGAAGGTCGGCTTTCTGCCTGAATGCGCTCGCTCTCCTCTTCTAAGACTTCATTGTCCCCTGGAAGATAATCTCCAAACTCGTTTGGCATATAATATATGTGTACTTTTGGGATACTGGCAGCCACTGTGCGACTCATTTCGGGGGCGACTCATTTCGGGGGCTGCCTTTTGAATTTACCCACTCGACATAACAATTAGATATCTATTAATGTACTGTTGAGGTCTAAAGGAGTCAATAGTTATGTCAAATAAGTGGGTTAGCTAGTCCACCAGAAGCCCCGCTCTCTATTTGGCGGCGATGCAAGGGATTTTTAATCCCGCGCCGACCCAAATGCGAGTCGGGATGAATGGTGGGATCTTTTGGACTCAGCGAGGAATATCAAACCGCGCTATCAAACTTCGGACTAACTCTGACTTTGACATATTCCGCCTTTTTGCTTCCATCTTTAACTGTTTTTCTTCAAACTCTGTTAATCGAATTTGCAGGATTTTTGTTTTCATTTTGTACTGAAGCACGTAATCACATCTAGTATAATGGAGGCAGGTCGAAAAAGGAGATAATAATGAGGTCTGCATACCAGTATCGACTGCGACTAACCAAAAACCAAACTATCGAAATAGAGCGATGGCTGGAAATGTTGCGGTGTCAATATAACTATTTGCTAGCCGATCGATTTAATTGGTACGAACAAAACCGGACAGCCATCGATTCCTGTCCGTTGGTTTGCCATCTTCCCGAATTACGAGAAAAGCCCGATTACTACTCGCAAAAACGCTCTCTAGTTCAGTTGAAAAAACATCGTCCCTGGTATGGGGAGATTCAGTCTCAAGTTCTACAGGATTGCGTTAAGCGGGTAGATTTGGCATTTGGGCGCTATCTCAAAGGTGACTGTAACGGGAAGCGTAGTGGAAAACCTCGGTTTAAAGGGAAAGGTCGCTATCGATCTTTAACATTCCCCTCGATGGGGTCAAACTCAATTACGGGGAATCAATTAAAGCTTCCCAAGTTCGGGACGGTTAAGCTGGTTTACCATCGTCCGATTCCTGACGGGTTCAAAATAAAAACGGCTACGATCTCCAAAAAAGCTGATGGCTATTACGTCACGCTATCGATTCAAGATGATTCGGTTCCAAACACTTTGTCAAAAGAAGAGGTGGTGAATCCCATCGGGATCGATATGGGGCTAAAATCGTTTCTCATCAAATCCGATGGGACTGATATTGCGATTCCACAATACTACCGGAAAGCTCAAAAACGATTGAGGAAAATACAGAAATCAGTCAGTCGCAAGCGGAAGGGGAGCAACAATCGACGTAAAGCGGTCGAAAAGTTGGGCAAAGCTCATAAAAAAGTAGCCGACACCCGCAAAGACTTCCACTTTAAAACAGCTAAACAATTAACCGATAATCATGACTTGATTGGTTATGAAAAACTGAACATCAAAGGTCTTGCGAGAACGCGACTAGCCAAATCAATCCTTGATGCGGGTTGGGGACAATTCCTGTCAATTCTACAAACCAAAGCTGAAAATGCTGGGTTGCTAGCGGTTGCAGTGAATCCCAACGGAACATCACAGAATTGCTCGAATTGCGGTCACAAAGTACCGAAAACGTTAAAAGACCGCGTACACTCTTGTCCGAAATGTGGTTACACGGCGGATAGAGATGTAAACGCGGCGAGAAACATTTTGAAGTTGAGCCACTGCGGTCTTGGGGTCTCCCCAAGTAGAGCAAGTGGCGTGGCGGTGGGACATCCCGTCAGTAGTAAAGCGAACCAGCGTAACCGTTCGCGCAGCGTCTCCGAAGGAGTTACCGTTGGGTGGTGTTGGTAAGAACCCTCCGCTGCGCTTCGCCCGCGCTGTACTCATAGAGTCAGCATCGGGAGTATGTCACGGAAGCCTTGAGGTTATACCTTCAGGGAAAAGTTGAATTTTGACACTCTCAGGTCTAAAGACGCTGAGATTCTAACTTCAACCTAGTTACTTGCTCTACCAGGTTTACACCAAGTAGCGTAGAGGTCACTAGTCCATTAGCGTTACTTTGGGAATGCCCTTCCCTAGCTCTTGCAAGATTCAGAATATTGATGGCTGCATTTGTATCTCTATGCAACTCGCAACCGCAACCACAAATGTGAGTGCGAGTTGATAGAGATTTTTTCACAATTACACCACAACGACTACACTTTTGACTCGTGTAATAAGAAATGCCTTCAAAGAGGTGACCGGGATACTACGCACCGTCACAAAAAGATACAGTTAAAAGCTTGACAAGAGAGAGAGAGTCAATTAAGGTATAAAACAGTTTGCGAAGATTTCCATCTCGCGGATGACAACACAGAGCTAGGATGTACGCAATCAATCCTCCAAATTCGCTCTAGCTTTACGAGGTTTTTGGGTGATTACGACATGGGTGTGTCGCTTCTGTGCATCAGTCTACCTAGGCTTCAAGTCTGTGCTATAGCAATTTTCAGAACTTTTCAATCGTTGGTCAAGATTTGTCAGGGTTGCGATCCTCTGCTGACTTCGGTAGCTGGGACTTCTCACCCGTATTGACAAAATTTACATCGATTTAGAACTGCGATATGTCACGGAAGTGCATAACTTCGCAATTAGTAATTCCCTTGATTCCAACACGACCCTCCAAAAGGGTCAAAATCCCGTTTCTGCCTGCCAGAGTGTACGGTTCGTTTTCATGAACTGACGTAAGCCTTCAGCCGTCGGGTATTGACGCCTGTTTGTTATAGAGGATGAATGCAGAATGCCGTTGTTGGCTAAATTCTTCGCCACTGGCAAAGCGACTCCAAGAAAGAATAACTATTAGCTGACTGCTGATTGCTTTTAGTGGCAATTTGTGGTGGCAAAAATCAAGAAATCGCTCGTTTTTTTAGATCGATTTCCTGATAGTTTTACATTGCTTTTTCCAGTTTTTGCTATCACAAAAAAATCAAAAAACGTAGCAATAAAACCTTGACAGGGGGGGGGGTAGAATAGACTAAGATTCTAATAGGTTTACAGAAAAGTTCCACACGAAAATTGGAGAACTTCGGGAAATCTAAAGTTCTCGATTATTAAGGAAAAAAGACCATGAAGAAAAAGCTGATGCCCCAAACCGTGGCTCCCGTGCAGCGCGAAACTTCGGCTACTGTGTCTCGGGATAGTAGTGCGATCGCACCTTGTGCTGCTCACGGCGGATTTGTTGCGATCGATCCTTTTGCGGGAGACGACGCGGAGTAACCCACTCCATTCTACCATCCACCCCAAAAAAGGTCAAAACCCGTTTTCTACCTGCCAGGGGGCGGAGTTCGCTTCGATGAATTGACGGGCAACCCTCGTCACTTCGGGGCTTTCCGATACCTGGCACGGCCAAGGAAAAGGGTAAAAAAATGGGCAACTGATTGTTTCTAAATCTCTCAGTTGCCTAACAGCTTCGATTCGCTTCTTTCTGGTTTTATTGCATCACAAAATGTCAAAAAAATGTGGCAATCAAAACCTTGACAGGGGGGGGGGTAGAATAGACTACCTTTTAATAAGTTTTCCGAGAAAGTTCCAAAACGAAAGTTAGAGAACTTCGGGAAATCAAAGTTCTCGATTATTGAGGAAAAAAGACCATGAAGAAAAAGCTAATGCCCCAAACCGTGGCTCCCGTGCAGCGCGAAACTTCCGCGACCGTTTCTCGTGATGGCAGTGCGATCGCACCCTCTGTTGCACATGGTGCTGCTTACAAAATCAATCCTTTTGCGGGAGACGATGCGGAGTAGCCCACTCCATTCTACCATCAACCCCAAAACCGGTCAAAACCCGTTTTCCACCTGCCAGGGGGCGGAGTTCGCTTCGATGAATTGACGGGCAATCCTCGTCACTTCGGGGCATTCCGATACCTGGCAGGGCAACGGAAAAGGGTAAAAAAATGGGCAACTGATTGTTTCTAAATCTCTCAGTTGCCTAACAGCTTCGATTCGCTTCTTTCCGGTTTTATTGCATCACAAAATGTTAAAAAAATGTGGCAATTAAAACCTTGACAGGGGGGGGGTAGAATAGACTACCTTTTAATAAGTTTTCCGAGAAAGTTCAAAAACGAAAGTTAGAGAACTTCGGGAAATCAAAGTTCTCGATTATTAAGGAAAAAAGACCATGAAGAAAAAGCTAATGCCCCAAACCGTGGCTCCCGTGCAGCGTGAAACTTCGGCGACCGTTTCTCGGGATGGCAGTGCGATCGCACCTTGTTACGCACCTTCACCGCTATTTATGCCTTTTGCGGGAGACGATGCGGAGTAACCCACTCCATTCTACCATCCACCTCAAAACCGGTCAAAACCCGTTTTCCACCTGCCAGGGGGCGGAGTTCGCTTCGATGAATTGACGGGCAACCTTCGTCACTTCGGGGCTTTCCGATACCTGGCACCGGGAGGGGGAAGCCAGACGGTTGGGGTAGAGTCTTTCTCGACCCCCAACCTGGCTCTTCCCCCCACCTCCCCCACTGGATAAACGAGCATCAGCCAGCAGGCGGCTACCCCAAGCATATTTCCTTAGCTAGTCCACCAGAAGCCCCGCTCTCTATTTGGCGGCGATGCAAGGGATTTTTAATCCCGCGCCGACCCAAATGAGAGTCGGGATGAATGGTGGGACATGGTAAACTCAAGGAGTAGGCTCGAGTTAACCACCGCCTACACAATACGAGCATTTGATTTTTTTATCCGGTGCGGTAGGGCATTCCGTGTCGTTAATAAAGCTTACCGAGTAACCGTTCGCGCAGCGTCTCCGTAGGAGTTAGCAATAGCTGGTGTTGGTAAGAAGCCCGCGCTCTCCCGCACTTGGGAGCGTCGGGAGTATGTCACCTCTTTGGACTTCGGTTTATATCGCTGACAAAAGCCCTTATATTTCTTGGCACAGTCCTCCAAACTACTGCCGAGTTGCAGAAAAGCTGGATGCCACTGGGTCAATCCGTCATCGGTCAAGCGTTCGTAGCTGCCATAGTTCCCGAACTCATAGAAGAAGGTAGAGCGCATTTTTGCCGCTTTTGGGTTGCCATGAATGTAACGCAAGGTATTGAAAACGCGATGTGCAACTTTCCAATCCGCCCTCACCCTAAATCCCTCTCCCAACTTGGGAGAGGGACTTTGAAAAAATCTTGCTCCCCTTCTCCCAGCTTGGGAGAAGGGGCGGGGGGATGAGGGCTTTCTTTAAGTTGCACCGAAGCGTATTTAAAGCTCTGTCCTTGTCTGAAGCCAGAAAGCCATCGCAGAAATAACGCTTTTCCCAGAAATGTCCTGTTCTTCTGAGCATCCGATTAAAACACATGGGCGCATCCCACTTTTGTAACCCTCACCCTAAATCCCTCTCCCACCCCCCTCATTCCCCCCTCAAAGGAGGGAAGACAGAGGAAGCTTCGCAGTTTTTGGCTGGGAGAGGGACTTTGAAAAGATCTTGCTCCCCTTCTCCCAGCTTGGGAGAAGGGGCGGGGGGATGAGGGCTTTCTTTAAGTTGCACCGAAGCGTATTTAAAGCTCTGTCTTTGTCTGAAGCCGGAAACCCATCGCAGAAATAACGCTTTTCCCAGAAATGTCCTGTTCTTCTGAGCATCCGATTAAAACACATGGGCGTATCCCACTTTTGTCTCCCTCACCCTAAATCCCTCTCCCAAAAAGGGCGAGGGACTTTGAAAAAATCTTGCTCCCCTTCTCCCAAGTTGGGAGAAGGGGCTGGGGGATGAGGGCGATTCTGCAAAATTGCGATGCACCCAAACACATCGCCGTATACCAATTGAGGAAGTGCATAATTTTCGGCAAATCTTCGGGTTGGGCGGGTTCCAGCAGATAATGAACGTGGTTCGACATAATGCACAGCCCGTACAACTTGAACCCGAACTTATCCAATGCCTTGCCAATGGCATAAAGAAACACCTCCCGACACTCTCGCCGCGATAGTTTGAACTCCCGATTGTTGCAGCGGGTCGTGATGTGGTAAGCGTATCCCGGCTTTAAATCCCTCGGCTTTCTCGGCATGGCTTCTTACAAATCGTGAATGATTGGCTCATCAAAAAACTAAAGAACAGTAAAGTGTTTAAGTCAACGATCGAACCCGAGGAAAAATTAAGATATATTGGCAATCACAAACAAGCCTTTGATATCGAACCGCTCTATCCCCTCGCCTTATTTGAAGAGTTTGTTGCCACAACCGGTGACTGTCTGATTGAATGCTCCGGAAAAATCAAACAAGACCAACTGTACCCAGCCCGCATCGATCTCCAGTTCTCCGATAAACAACATTTCCGCAATATTCATGCTTCCATTGACTTTCTAAAACGTGCTGCATCCAGAACCGATGTCAACCTCGATCTAGACATTCTTTCCACCTTTTTAGCGGGCAACTTTGACTATACCAAAGTCCAAACCGTCCTCTTGGGAATCGATCTGCGTCACCATCTTTCCGAATCCCGACTCAAACTTTTTATCCGCATTGGTGACTATCCCGAAAAAATGGCTTTAGCCAAGCATCTATGCAACATCAATCAAGAATCGGAAGCCCTGCTGCGATCGGATACGTTACACATCGGCTTTGACTTTTACTTAGACGGTCGCAGTGCGATCGAACTTTATCCCGAATTAAAAAAAGATGAATTGAATCAACCGGCGATTTATCACCATCTAAAAACAATATTGTCTCCTGAAGCCCTCAAGCCTTTACCACTTTGCAGCTTGTTTGGCATCGGTTTGAGTCCTGCTAATGAAGCCAATGTTCTTTACTACCATCTAGAAAATATTCAAGATTTTTTATCCTACTTTCCCATCAACGATACGGCTCGTCGAGTTCATGATTTTTATCTCCAGCAAGAGGGTTCTCGAAAAATGTGGGTTGCCCTGTCCGAATCCGAAATGCAAGCCGGCAAGATTAACAACGTGAACCTGTACTACAGCAAAGCTTTTACGAGCCAAAACGCCTAATCTTACCGCTATTATGAGTCAGGATTTAGCCAAAGAATTGATTCCCGGTCTTTTAAGTTTACAAACCCGCACCAAAGGCTCCTCCGACATCACCGTCGCCGTCCTCGATGGCATCGTCGATACCGACCATCCCAGCTTCACCGGAGCCAACCTCACCCGCCTGCCCACCCTCGCCCGAGGCAGAGCCACCACCGGAGCCATGTCCACCCACGGCACCCACATCGCCAGCCTGATTTTCGGGCAACCCAACAGCGACGTTCCCGGCATCGCCCCCCACTGTCGCGGCATCCTCGCCCCCGTCTTCTCCGACGACCACCGCAAACTCTCCCAACTCGACCTCGCCCGCGCCATCGAACAAGCCGCCGAAGCCGGAGCCCACATCATCAACATCAGCGGCGGTGCCCTCACCGACATCGGCGAAGCGGAAGACTGGCTCGAACGTGCCGTGAGAACTTGCCAAGAACGCAACATCCTCATCGTCGCCGCCGCCGGAAACGATGGTTGCGACTGCCTCAACGTCCCCGCCGCCCTACCCGCCGTCCTCGCCGTGGGGGCTGTGGATGCCAGAGGGCATCCCCTGGACTTCAGCAACTGGGGGGAAACCTACCAAAACCAAGGCATTCTCGCCCCCGGCGAGAACATCCCCGGAGCCAGTCCCGGCGGCGGCATCATTCGGCTCAGCGGCACCAGCTTCGCTGCCCCCATCGTCTCCGGCGTTGCCGCCCTGCTCTTGAGCTTGCAAGTGCAACGAGGCGACGACCCCAACCCCCAGGCAGTGCGGGATGCCATCCTCGCCACTGCTCTGCCTTGCTCCCTTGCCGACACCGAACAAGACCGTAAATGTTTAGTCGGCATCCTCAATATCCCTGGAGCCGTTCAACAGTTAACCAGAGAACCATTAATAGGAGAAACCATGTCTGAAACTCGAGATCAAACCCTAGAACCCGCCGCAGAAACCGCCCTGGTAGAAGCCTCCGGTTGCGGTTGTGGCGGTTCCTCCCCCCCCGAGGAAGAAATCGTTTCTCCCTCCCAGGAACGCCAACCCGCCTCGGTGACTGCCAGTGCCGTCGAATCCCCCGCCAACTCTATCACTTTATCAGGAACCCCCATGCCCGAAACCACCAGCGCCCCCGTCACCCCCAGCCAAGTTACCGAATCCGCCAACGGCATGGTTTACGCCATCGGCACTCTCGGTTACGACTTCGGCACCGAAGCCCGCCGCGACACCTTCAAACAGTTGATGCCGCCCTACACCATCGAAGCCACGCAGATTCCCGCCAACCCCTACGATGCGCGGCAAATGGTCGATTACTTAGGTGAGAATCTGTCGGAAACCAAGTCGCTGATTTGGACGCTGAATTTGGAATTAACCCCAGTTTATGCGATCGAACCCACTGGTTCCTTCTCCCGCGAAGTCTACGCCGTCCTCCAAGACCTCCTCGCCGGTCAAGTGGAAGCCGAAGACAGCGAAGCCTACATCGAGCGAGTCAGCATCCCCGGTCTGATTACGGGTCGCACCGTGCGCCTGTTCTCCGGTCAAGTTGTCCCGGTCATCGAACCCCAAAGCCCGCGCGGGATGTACGGTTGGCACGTCAATACCCTGGTAGGAGCCGCCCTCGAAGCCGTCGGAGCCGAGCAGGACGCAGATCCAGAGCAAATGCGCCGCACCCTTAGCAGCTTCCTGAATCGAATTTACTACGATCTCCGCAATCTGGGGCAAACTTCCCAAGACCGCGCCCTCAACTTCGCCGCCACCAACGCTTTCCAAGCCGCCCAAACCTTCTCGGAAGCCGTCGGCGCAGGCATGGAACTCGATAGCATCAACGTCTCCAAGAGTCCCTTCTGCCGCATGGATAGCGATTGCTGGGACGTGCAACTGAAATTCTTCGATCCGGAAAACAGCCGTCGCGCCAAGAAGGTGTTCCGGTTTACCATTGACGTGAGTGACCTCATTCCCGTGACCTTGGGTGAGGTGCGTTCTTGGTCGTCGCCTTACTAGGTTTCCATTTTTTGGCGTTGCTCAATTGCAGTATGTTCTCTATGTTTGCATCGCCTCCAGCCCTCACCCCCAACCCCTCTCCCAAACTTGGGAGAGGGGAGCAAGAATTCCGGTTTTTCATCAAGGCTTTTTTCTGCCCGATCTTCCGAATCCACTTCCCAACTTGGGAGAGGGAGTAAGAATTCCGGTTCCCCTTCTCCCCAGTTGGGGAGAAGGGGCTAGGGGATGAGGGCAACCACCTCCAAGACAACCTTTCCGGTAACTAACTATGGCACTTCCCAAACAATCTCCCCCCATTAAACGCCCCCATTTCGTCCACATTCACGACTGCGTGGATGTCGTCCACGGTCGCGGCGAAGACTTGCTGCACATCCGCATGGATCTGATGCATGGCGCGAACTACAACGATCCGGCTCAGTTTCAATATCCGGCTTATGGCTATTTGAAAATGTCAGGACGAGGAGCTTATTAATAAGCGAACATCAGGACGAGATCGGACGGTTTTCGGTGAGGTAATTGGTGCGTTTCGTGCCTCAACACACCCTACCCCTAATGAAACAATCCTGATATGAATAAAATTTTCAAGATCGCTAAGGAGACAAAACAATGGCAGACGCAAAAAAAACATCCAAGAAAGCCACCGCTTCTGAGGCGGAATCGGCTGATACCAATACTGAAGAAACCAGCGCTCAAAACTTAGAACCAAAAGCCGAGGACAAGCCTCATACCTTGAGTACGGGTTTGGAAGATTACGGTCGCTGGCGCAGTGTGTATCAAAATCATCAACGCGACAAGAATGAAAAGCCGTTTCGTCGCGGTCGCGTTTGGAGCTAAATCCCATCGAGTCGATCGACTCATTCCCCTCAAAGTGGCGGGGAGCGAATCTCATAGGGGCGAATGGCAATTCGCCCCTACGCAATTGTGACTTTGCGAATTCTTCTTCAATCATACCGTTTTCACTCACCATGCCAGATTTAGCTGATATCCCTGGAATGTCTGCCCTGCGATCGCACACCCACGGCGACTCGCGCATCAAAATCGCCGTTCTCGATGGCAAAGTCGATCTCGATCGAGCTTGCTTCCAAGGTGGGAATTTAACTCGGATCGATCCCTACTGGGCAGAACCGTTTGATATCGATCCAGCTGATATGCAAGCCTTTGTCGAAATTGACCTCCGTGCCAAAGCAGAGGGTCTCAGTGAAGAAGAATCGAAGGTACTGATGGAAGCCGCGATTCCCGATGAAAACATTCGCAATAGCATTCACCTACAGTCTCACGCCGCCCACATCATCAGCACCATTTGCGGACAACTCAACTCTCCTGTAGAAGGCATTGCCCCTAATGTTACAGTCATTAATATTCCGATCGCCCTTAACGGTGAAGATTTTATTAACCCATTAAACTTATCCCGAGCCATTAGTACAGCGATCGAACAAGGCGTTAATATTATCCACTGTGCCGCCTGTCACCCCACCCAAAGCGGCATCGCTCATGAATTTATCGACAAAGCCATTAAACAAGCCCAGGAAAATAATATCTTAGTCATTGCGCCCGGTGGCAACGACAAAGGGGAATGTTGGTGCATTCCAGCGGTATTGGATAATGTCCTCACCGTCGGAGCGATGAAGGATACGGGGGAACCGTTTAAGTTTAGTAATTTCGGCGGGAAATATGCCAGCCAAGGCATTTTAGCCCCCGGAGAAAATGTCCTCGGTGCGCTGCCGGGTACCGATATCCCCATCCGCCAAAAAGGCACCAGTTGCGCCGCACCCATTGTCACTGGCACGGCAGCATTGTTGATGAGTTTGCAACTGGAACAAGGTTTAGCGCCCGATGCGGATGCAGTGCGGGCAGCATTGACCAATAGTGCCATTCCCTGCGATCGGGAAACCACGGAAGAACCGGAACGGTGTTTGTTGGGTAAAATTAACATTGCCGGAGCTTACGAACTCATAACCGGTGAAGTGCTTTCACCAGTTGTCCAGAGTGTGGTAGGTGATGCCAATCAACGAGATAAGACCAGAGATTACTATAACAGTACCAACGAAACAATTGTTAAAGATTGGGGTACAACATACCAAGCTGCGGTTTTAGTAACCGATGAGGATATTAGTTTGGAGGAGCGAGTTCGGCGATCGACCCTTCACTTTGCCGATCGAGCTGGCATTGAACCAGGGGATTATGTTCTCGATGCTGGATGTGGTGCTGGAGGTCCAGCAGTGACCATTTGCCAACATATTCCCAGTGTGAGAATTGAGGGGATTACTCTCTCTGAAGAACAAGCAAAAACAGCAAATCAGCTCATTAAAAAATCAGGTTTAGAGGAGCGCATCAAGATTCAGATCGGTGACTTTCACGATCTACTATTCGCCAGCAATATTTTTGATGTCATCTACTTTTTTGAAAGCCTCGAACACGCAGACGATCTACCCAAGGTCTTTGCCCAAGCATACCGAGTTCTTCGACCTGGGGGGATACTTTACCTGAAGGCTGGGTTTGAAGCCGAACCACCTTTAACCCAGGAACAAGAGAAAGACATCGCAATCGTTAATGAAATCTATGCGATGAACTTGGTTCCCATGAGTCGCATGGTTGAGGCAGTCAAGCAAGCGGGCTTTGAAAATGTAGAGGCAAATGATATTTCAGATATCATTGACGACTCAGCATTTTTTGAGAAGGCATTTTTTGACGAAAAATCTGGAGAGCTTACAGATTATGGCAAAAAACATCGCTATGAATTCAAAGATTTGAAAATGACTCGAGGTGAAATCAAGGCGACCAAGCCAGTAGATTTGCCTGTAATTTTGCCGAATATCCGATCGTCGAAACCACAGAGTGCAACACAAGCTTTGACAATATCAAGTTCGGCAACGTTAGGGGCCCAGATGCCTGCTTCTAGGATCGTTTCCACTCCTATCTCTGGTACTGTTGCTAGTGTTTCTTCACCGATCGCTGCTACTGAATCGCCAGCGATTACCCCCAGTGCTGCCACAAGCAGCCCCCGCTCCAACTTAGTTTACGCCCTTGGCACGATCGGTTACGACTTCGGCACTGAAGCTCGCCGCGACACCTTCAAACAGTTCATGCCTGCCATCAGCATCGGCAGCACTCAGGTTCCCGCCAACCCCTACGACGCTCGTCAAATGGCGGACTATTTGGAAGCCAATTTGTTTGAAGCCAAATCGCTGATCTGGACGATTAACCTGGAACTCACCCCAATCTATGCCATCAAACCCGTGGGTGCGTTTGGGGCGGATATTTACGAACTGCTGACTTATCTATTGGCAGGGCAGGTGTTGGCGGAAGACGATGCCGATTATATCGAGCGAGTTAGCATACCGGGAATTGTCACCGATGAAATGGTACGGCTCTTTTCCGGGCAGGAAGTGCCAATTTTGAAAGTAAACAGCCCGCGTGGGATGTACGGCTGGAAGGTCAACTCGCTGGTGGAGTCGGCATTGCAAACCGTCGGTGTTGAGCAAGAGATTGCCGATGAAAATCGGATGCGCCGATCGCTCACTAGCTTCCTGAATCGAGTTTACTACGATCTGCGAAATTTAGGACAATTGGCTCGCGATCGGGCGCTCAATTTTGCCGCCACCAACGCCTTCCAAGCGGTACAAACCTTCTCCGAAGCTGTGGCACAGGGCATGGAATTGGCAGATATTGAAGTTGAAAAAAGCCCGTTCTGTCGCTATGGCAGCGAGTGCTGGGATGTGAAACTCAAATTCTTCGATCCCGATAATGGGCGACGGGCAAAGCGGGTGTTTCGATTTACTATTGATGTGAGCGATCGCACTCCGGTGACGCTGGGTAAGGTGCGATCGTGGGCGGTTTCTAAGTAACCCTTCCCCAT
Organism: uncultured cyanobacterium; assembly: GCA_963838375.1. Lineage (GTDB taxonomy): Bacteria > Cyanobacteriota > Cyanobacteriia > Cyanobacteriales > Geitlerinemataceae > DVED01. The sequence goes on from CAWIQY010000003.1 coordinate 131,548, forward strand.
TGTCAATCCGTATCGATTGATACTTTAATTGTCGTCAATCGAGTAGATGCCATCGGGATTCAAACTTCTTTACTTAATCTTCACTGAAAAGAAAGGACAGATTGCGATCCCTTTACCCAAGATCGTAAAACGCTCTCTATATTAGTAGTTGTGAGCCAAAAAGATGCTCGCAAAAACCAAGCTAAAGTAGGTTTTTTGTTATGCGTAATCTATTTTCACACTTGCTTCAATCCACACGTCAGTGGCTCGATACCCGAGAAATCCGCAATCGCCAACTCGCCTTATTCCTTTCCAAAGCCATTCCGTCCCAGTGTCCCTTTGCTCGCGACATCAACCTATTCGGTCGTCACCTCCTCCACATTCCCCCCATGTGCAAGCTCAATCCCTTATACGACCAACTCGTCGGACTGCGATTCCGCGCGTTGTGCTATCTCGTAGATGATTGCGGCATGAATATCGAAGTCTTTTCTTAGTGCAAAAAAGCGTTTAGCATTCCTCTTCCTGCGTTTTTCCCTCAACACATCCCACCGATCGAGTGAACGGTTACAACTCCCAGGTTAAGATAGAAACTGGCAACCCTTTCTCGATCGGTATTATGGGCAACACCTTCGGGCATCTATTTCGAGTTACCACCTTTGGCGAGTCTCACGGCGGTGGCGTGGGGGCTGTCATCGACGGATGTCCTCCCCAACTCGAAATTTCGACCGAAGAAATCCAATTTGAATTAGATAGGCGTCGTCCCGGACAAAGCAAAATTACGACGCCGCGCAAAGAATCCGATACTTGTGAAGTGCTCTCAGGGATTTTTCAAGGCAAAACCCTCGGCACTCCCATCGCCATTTTGGTTCGCAACCAAAATACTCGTCCTCAAGATTACAGCGAGATGGCGACAACCTACCGCCCCTCCCATGCGGATGCCACCTACGACGCCAAATACGGCTTCCGCAACTGGCAAGGGGGCGGTCGTTCCTCCGCCAGAGAAACCATCGGACGGGTAGCGGCTGGAGCGATTGCGAAAAAAATTCTCCGGCAAGTGGCAGGCGTGGAAATTGTCGGCTACGTCAAACGCATTCGGGATTTAGAAGCCGTTGTCGATGCCGACACCGTGACTCTAGAACAAGTCGAAAGCAATATCGCTCGCTGTCCCGACTCCGAATGTGCCGAAAAAATGATCGAACTGATAGAACTTATCCGCCGTCAGGGCGACTCCATTGGCGGAGTGGTGGAGTGCGTTGCCAGAAATGTTCCCAAAGGCTTGGGCGATCCGGTTTTTGATAAACTCGAAGCCGAACTGGCAAAAGGGGTAATGTCTTTGCCTGCCAGTAAAGGGTTCGAGATCGGATCTGGGTTTGCTGGAACTCTGCTGACAGGCAGCGAACATAACGATGAATTTTATCTTGACGACGCGGGAGAAATGCGCACTCGCACCAATCGCTCCGGTGGTGTTCAAGGCGGCATTAGCAACGGAGAAAATATTATTATTCGAGTGGCATTTAAGCCAACCGCAACCATTCGCAAAGAACAAAATACCGTCACCCAAGATCGACAAGAAACCGTTCTGGCGGCGAAGGGACGGCACGATCCCTGTGTGTTATCAAGAGCTGTGCCTATGGTGGAAGCCATGATGGCATTGGTGCTTTGCGATCGACTATTGTGTTACCAAGGGCAATGTCATACGGTCTAATACGATCGAATCTTAAATTCGGAGTTACGATCGTCAATAGAAGAGTCTGAAGCGATTTGCATTCGTTACCTTCAATCTATCCGGATGCCCAGCTTCAGGCTTAGATAATTGATCTTGAAAGGTTGTCCTCGATCGGGTTATGGAAACAAGTCAATCCTCTGATTTCACAGTTCGTTTTTGGGGTGTCAGGGGCAGTATTCCTACCCCAGGAAAAGAGACTGTGCGTTATGGCGGCAATACCTCCTGCATTGAAATGCAAATCGGTGAAAAACGTCTGATTTTTGATGGAGGTACAGGTTTGCAGGAGTTGGGTAAAGATGTGATGAAGCAGCTTCCTCCGAAAACTTATATGTTTTTTACCCATTACCACTGGGATCATATCCAAGGTTTGCCCTTTTTTCTGCCCGCTTTTATCAAGGGACATAGCTTGCAGATCTACGGAGCAATCCCCCAAAATGGAGACTCTTTAAAAAAGCATTTTCTGGAGCGGGTGTTGCATGCGAATTCGCCCGTTCATCTGTCTAGATTGAAAGCAGATATGCAGTTCTTCGATCTAGTTTGTGGTGAGAACTTTGAAATCGAAGGTGTTCATTTTCAAACGTGCCATCTTAACCATCCCAATAATGCGATGGGATATCGAGTCAACTGGCGCGGACGATCGGTGTTTTATTGTACCGATACCGAACATTATCCCGATCGTCTCGACGAAAACGTGATGGCGTTAGCTCAGGGAGCCGACGTGATGATTTATGATGCGATGTATACCGATGAAGAATATCATCATCCCAAAGTTCCGAGGTTGGGCTGGGGTCATTCCACCTGGCAGGAAGGCGTTAGAATTGCCAAAGCGGCGGGCGTGAAAACCCTCGTCATCTTTCACCACGATCCGGCGCATTCCGATGAGTTTCTCGATCGAATCGCGATCGAAGTTAAAGATGCGTTCCCCAATGCTGTGATGGCTCGTGAAGGCTTGATTTTACCTGTTGGATCGGGAAAATAAAACCATTAACAACTAACCACTAGCTCGCTGACAAGCGTTGCAAAGAGAGTTTAGCGGCGGCGGCGACTTGGGGATGAGTATCTTTGGCAAGATAGTTCAAAGCCGAAATGGTTTTAGCGCTGGGGAGATTACCCAAGGCTTCGGCAAGGCGTTGTCGCAGCCACCAATCCTCCGATGGGACGAATTGTAGCAGACGATCGAGGGATTCTGTGGCTTTAATTTCCCCGAGAGCGGCGATCGCCGCTTGTTGGAGTAACGCTTCTTTGCTTTCGAGCGCTTCAAGCAGCACCTCGTAGGCTTTAGGATTTTTCAGATTTCCCAGAGACACTGCCGCACTAAAGCGAACCAACCATGCCGTATCTTCGTAAAAAGCACGCACGAGTGGATCGAATGCGCGAGGATCTTCTAAATATCCCAAGGCGCCTGCGGCATCAGCACGAATGCCATAGTCAGCTTCGGTTTGGAGCAAATTCACGAGAATGGGATAACAGGCGGCAGTCGGCTTCAAACCCAAAGCAAACACAGCCATCGATCGAACCGGTAAATGTTCGTCGTCGAGGACTTTTTCGATCAGGGGAACCGCGTCGTCTGGCGCCACACTTCGTAAGGAAACTAAAGCTAGCATTCGATCGCGGGCGTCGGGACTTTCCAGTTGAGCGGAAATTTGCGCTAAGTTAGCAGAAAGCATAGATCGGTGGATTAACAAAATTTAACAATCACTCTCATACTCTATAGTAGCGAATCGGCAACGGTAACGGATGCGAATCGATTGCCTAGGAGCTCGAAACGAGTTGCAAAGTCCGGCACAAGTCAAATGGATACAAGTCAAAATAACGGAGTAACCCGACTGATGAGCAAAAAAGAGGTCAAAGCGATTACCGACGAACTCATAACCCATGCGATCGTTCTCGGCAGTTTCGTGGCGCTGATGTGGTGTGTTGAAATTGCGGATTTTCTGGTATTTCGAGGACAACTGGATACCTATGGGATTTTGCCGCGCAACCTCATCGGCTTGCGCGGCATTCTGTTTATGCCATTTCTCCACGGCAATTTCCCGCACCTGATCGCTAATACCATTCCGTTCATCATTTTGGGATGGCTGGTGATGCTGCGGAAAATCAGCGACTTTTTTGTAGTGACGGCGGTAACGATGCTTGTGGGAGGCTTGGGGGTTTGGGTGTTTGGCAGTCCCGGACTTCACATCGGCGCCAGTGGGATAATTTTTGGCTATCTCGGATTTCTGTTGCTGCGGGGACTGTTCCAGCGGAGTTTTGGAGGAATTTTATTGTCCTTAGTCGTGGGTTTTCTGTATGGCGGTTTGATTTGGGGTGTCCTGCCGGGTCAACCCGGTGTTTCTTGGGAAGGACATTTGTTTGGATTTTTAGGGGGAGTTGTGGCGGCGCGTCTGCTGTCTCGGCGTTAGGGAGTTATTTTTTGGATACACTCTAAGCATGGGGTACGAGTGGAGAAATATCAGGATGGCAAACGCGGTTCCAGCCGAACGAGTAACGCTCTACCAACTCGAACAAGCCTTCGGATTGCAAGAGGTCAATCGTCCGGACTGGTTTCCAGAGTGGCGGACAGATTTGCCAGAATTAACATTAGCCCAACAGCAGAGACTCGAAAGGGGTAGGAACTGTAACTTAAAAACTCTTCATCTCTTGGCAAATGTAGCATTTTTGAGTAGGTTTTACGGAAAATCTGCTAGAATGGTGGTCATATGTAACGGTTTTACCGTCGCCGTCAGAGGATACAGTCTCCACCCAGAAGTGTGGCGTTTGATAAACGTGCGCGCCGCGAGACACAGGCTCCATAGACAGAGGGTCGTTAGTAGCGCCTCAAATTTCAGAAGTTTTTGAGACTTCGACACATCAGCCGTCAGTTAGACGGTGTTAGCCTGCGGACAGGAAGGAGCCGACTCCCCTGGATGAAACAGGAAGTAAGCATCAAGTTACCATGAGTAGCTTTGTCTATTAATGAGTAGTTTTGAGTAGGTCTTATGTAACGGTGAAGGCAGCGTATGCGAACCTGGCGCGGCGTTCGGTACTGGAAAATACAGTAAAGATGGCGATCGTTTCTCCGTTGCTGGATGTCGCAGGATTCTTCTTTCCCCCGTTTTATGTGGATACGGAGGAATCTGTGGAAATCGTCTCGCGGGACGGAGAAACGATAGTGCGGGGACGGATGGATGTTTTGGTGCTTCAGGAACGGGTTTGGGTCTTGGTCATCGAGTCAAAACGAGCTGAGTTTAGCGTCAAAGTCGGCATTCCTCAAGTCCTGTCCTATATGCTTGCCAGTCCGCATCCAGAGCGATCGATCTACGGACTGGTGACCAATGGTAGTAACTTTGTGTTCCTCAAATTGGTACGGCGGGAAATCCCCCAATATATCCGTTCCCAGGAATTTGTACTGGAAAATCCCCACGATCTCGATCGAGTGTTACAGATGTTAAAGCAGTTGGCAGTGATCGCCGCTGGTTAACTTAATTGTTTTCTGGCTTCTTTCATCAAATCAATCAAAATATGGTGAGCATCTTCGGCATTTTTTAAATCTCGATCGAACGCAATCCGAACGGGTTGAGATGTCCCGCCCGTTTCGACGTCGAGATTCATCCCTTTTGCATCGATCGATAGCATTTTGGCGGCGGTCGCTTCTGGTGAATTCCCAAAGGCTTTCGCATACATAACGATCGCATCGCTATGATCGTCATTCATGTGTTTGCAGATGCGATCGCTAATATCCGTAAAAACGTCTTGACTCATGATTTTTTTTAATGGTGAACGGCAGTTTTTTTTCAGATATGGAGGTGGGGAATTTCAGCATTTCAGCATTCTCGAATCCCGATTTACTCTGGGGATCGACGGTATTGCGTCAGTTTTCGATCGCCACAACGCCTGCGTCTAGCGAGAGCGCAGTTAGCCAACCCAGATTTGGGAAAAGGTTTCTGCGGCAAGACTGAGAAGCGCTCTCAGATCGCTGAATTTTTGGCAGTATATGGACTACTGCTCTCATTATTTTACCAGATTTGGCAACAGCAAATTACCTCGACTGGCAATTTGTGAATCTTCATACACAAGCCCAACTTGTGTATCGAACCCAATCCATAATTGAAGCAATCAGAGGATCTGCGTCCTCGATAGCGGTATCTCGAAGGGATGCCTTTCTTGTAGGGGCGTACTCCGATGCGCCTCTTTTTTATTAAGTCCAATGAAAACACTCGGAAAATGGGTCGTTACAGGAGTTCTTAAAGTAATCTTCGGTTTTTGGCTCCTCGGATATGCAGCGGGTTTAGTCAGCATTTCTAGCAATTTAAAAGTGGGATTGGGAGTGACTGGCTATATCTTTGCCTTGTTGGTTATTCCCGTGTACTTCTGTTGGATACATCGCACTCAAAGTCGCCGACACCAAACATCGGCAAAAACAGATCGCACAAGTATTTCCTGATGATACAACAACAGTCTTTAAACTTTTATATTTTCGGAGATAAGTTCATGATTTTTTTTGTAACTGTTGGCGAAAGACAACAGTTTGGGTCGGCGAGATCGGTCTGGTAACTGCGTCTTGTGGCATGATTAAAATTCGATCGTCAACGACTTCCAGGAGTTACCCATGAATCAACTTGGCACAAACGGCAAGTTTTTCCAGTTCGCCCCCAGATTGACCCCCATTGCCATCGCGCTGACGGCAAGCTGTCTCACCGCCTGCGACAGCTTAGTAACCGAAGGTGGCGGTGCCGAAAATTCCGTCAAAATCGTTTCCAGTTTGCCCATGACGGGTAGCGCATTGGGACAGAACCAATCGATCGTTAACGGCATCAAACAAGCCCTGGAAGAAACCGATTCTACCGTTTGTGACGGTCAACTCAAAATCGACTACGAAATCTACGACGACGCTACCGCAGCCGCTGGCAAGTGGGAACCCGCCCAAATCACTGCCAATGCCAACAAAGCCGTAACCGACGCTAGCGTTGTGGGTGTCATCGGTCACTTCAACTCGGGTGCTGCCAAACTATCTATCCCTATCCTGAATGCCTCCAATTTGGTGATGGTGAGTCCGGCAAATACCTATCCTGGATTGACCAAACCCGGTCTGGGGGAAGGCAAAGAACCTGACGTCTACTATCCCAACGGCGAACGCAACTACGCCCGCGTCGTCCCCACAGATGATATTCAAGGCGTCGTGGGCGCTAAATGGGCGAAATCCCTCGGGGCAAAAAAAGTCTACATCCTCGACGACCAAGAACTCTACGGGAAAGGGTTAGCCGATATCTTTGAAGCCAGCGCCAAGGCAGAAGGATTGGAAGTTTTGGGACATGAAGGCATCGACCCCAAAGCCAGTGACTACAAAGCCTTGATGACCAAAATTAAAGCCCTCAACCCCGATTCGATCTACTTCGGCGGCACAACCCAAACCAATGCCGGACAATTGATCAAAGATATGCGAAACGTGGGAATGACGGCAGAAACGGTCAAATTCATGGGACCCGATGGCATTTACGAACAAGCCTTAATCGATGCGGCTGGACAAGATGCCGAAGGTGTCTACGCGACATTTGGAGGGGTTCCCCCGTCCAAACTCACGGGCGCGGGTCAACAGTGGTATGAAAGTTATAAGAGTACATTTAATGCCGAACCGGAAGCTTATGCGGCGTATGGTTATGAGTCGGCGAAAGTGCTCATTGGGGCAATTAATCAAGTCTGTCAAAACGATCGCGATGCTATTCGTGCAGCGGTGTTGAATACTCAGGATTTTGACGGAGTTTTGGGAAACTGGAGCTTTGACGCCAACGGCGACACGACGTTGAAGGTCATGTCTGGGAATATGGTTAAAGATGGCAAGTGGGAGTTTGTCACGCAGCTTGAAGCGAATTAACGCTCGCGACCCACACTAAGCTGACGCTATAGTGTGGGCTTTTGCTAGACCCGAGACGATCGAGAACGCCTTTGGAGTCAGCACCGCGATCGACATAATCCCCCAACGTAATCAATCGATCTTCCCCTTGCAACTCGATCGCCTCTAACAAGGCATCAAACGCCCGAGAACATCCATGAATATCACCAATGGCTATAATTTTCATCGTTACGGCTTCTCCTGCGTTACTTTCGAGGATTACAGTTACAAAAAGTGTAACGAATTCTTCACCAGACCCCAGAGATGTCAAAGTAAGAGAATACCCTTAATCTGTGTGAGGATTCTATCCATGAGTGGCTTGTTTTCATCCTATGTTTGGAACCAATTAACCGTACTGTCTCTCACTTGTGGGATGGTAGGCTTGGGGGCGATCGAACCCGTTTTGGCACAAGAAGCCCGTACCCGCACTCTGACGGTTAACGGACAAGCGACCGTGGAAGTGCCCACGAGCTTAAGCCAAGTCAGCTTAGGCATCGAAGTTCAGGGTCGCACCGCCGAAGAAGTCCAACAAGAAGTGGCGCGGCGATCGGACGCATTAGTCACATTGCTGCGATCGCGCAACGTCGAGAAACTACAAACCACCGGAGTTAACCTCTATCCCCTATACAACAGCGACGGCAACGCGCCCCGAATTACCGGATATACAGCTAGCAATATCGTCAGTTTTCGCCTCGCCACAGACCAAGCTGGAACCCTCCTCGATGAAGCCGTTGCGGCTGGCGCAACCCGCATCGACGGGATTAGTTTCATCGCCAGCGACGAAGCGATCGAAACCGCCCGTCAACAAGCCCTGCGTAACGCCACCCAAGACGCCCAAAGCCAAGCCGATACCGTACTTGCCGCTCTCAACCTCACCCGCCGCGAAATTGTCAATATTCAAGTCAGTGTTTCGACCCCTGCACCTCAACCGATCGTGAGGGGTGCTTTGGAAAGTCGAGCCGCTGCGTTCGATGAAAGCAGTGTTCTGGTTGGCGGCGACCAGCAAGTCTACGCCTACGTTACCCTCGTGATTGGTTATTAGATAAAGGGGGAATATTTTTACTCTGCATCCCGCACTGCCCGCTGGGCAAAGCGAATTGGGCAATCCACACTCCGCAATCTATAGCCACGAACCCCGAATCAACCTCAAAAAAAGAAATTACAGAAACCTTGCGGATTAACCCTGAGGAGAGTTGCATTTAGTACAATAGGCAGACTGGCGCGTTATTGTCTAATTTCGTCAGTAGTGTCCCGCACAGATTCTCAGATGGGTTTCTAACTCGCTCGATCTCACCGAGCGAGCAACCTTTGTAGAATTGTGTAGCATTTTCCAAAAGTCCAATAATTAGGGATGTGTCTCCGCCGCTAGGAGGTTTTATGAGTTCCTCGTCTAAACGATCGTTTCGATCGCCAAATTCCCCCCCACCGACACCCGAGTCCTCCCCGCCTCCTGTTTCTGAGGCTACCACTCCGGTGTCAGAATCCACGCCCACGGTAACGGAAGTCGAAGAAACGACTCTCCCAGCTCCTCCATCCCCAGACGTTGCCATAGACTCAGAAGAGTCTGACTCGCTGGAAACTTCTGCCGCATCGTCAACCATCAGTCGGATGATGCCGATTCCTCCGCCGAGCGAACCCCGGCAATATCGCGCCATCGGTTTAGTGCGAGGTCAATACGCACCTTCGGTCGATCAGATCACGCGAGGCGCACTGATGGCAAGCAGTGATGGCACACCCATCAACGCTGTCCTCCTCGGTCGAGTGATGAGCTTAGTCAAGAACCACATTGATTTACAGCAAACTCACTTGTGGGTCGTCTATCCTCGCACAGGACAGCACGACGGGAACTTACACGTCCAGATAGTCGGCGTTTGGGAACCTGAAACTCTCAACGAAGCAAATGATACATCTGACCCCAATTCTGACCCCAACGGGGAAGGAACGGATTCGACCGTCCAAGCCGTGCCGGAATCCATTTTGGATGTCGAAGATAATTACTTCTCGGTGAGAGGAGAAGCCATCTTTGCCGATCGACAACAGGGCTACTTGGTGATCAAAATCAAGCAAGCTCCCCGGAAAGCGGGCGACAAGATGAAGTTTTTCAAGCTGAAGCTCATGGGTAATCTTCCGGGCAAACCTGTGGGTCATTTTTGGGAATTTCATGTGTGCCGCAAGGGTAATGATTTAGTGATTCAAGAATGTCACGATATGGGAGCTCTTCCTGTACGCAAACCTGTCAGGGGAGGAGGTCAACGGTTCGATCGAAGTAAAAAGCCCGGTTATTCTCCTCAAAACAAGCCCTCGCACCCATCCAGGAGCGATTCAGGAGAGCGGCGATCGTCGCCGCCGCCGCCTAAGCCGATTCCTCGAAAGAGGCAGGAATCCTCACAGACTAGCGTTCCAAAGAAGATCCTTCCCTCCGATCGATCGTCGAGTTAAAGGTATAGACCGCAAGAGTAGGGGCGAAGTTTCTGTGATGCGCACAGGCTTCGCCAACGATGAACAATTTTTGGAACTCGAATCCCTTGCCGCGATCGCGCCGATTGTGTCATCCTGAGCTAGTGTCGTTCAGGTCAATTGCTTAATTATGGCAAGTCAAGAGCCAATCCCTGTCGTCATTAACGGCGCGACAGGCAAAATGGGTCGAGAGGTCATTAAAGCCGTTGCCGCAGCCGAGGATATGATGCTGTTGGGCGCGGTGGATACAAATTCTGAGTATTTGGGTCAAGATATTGGGGAAGTGGTGGGGTGCGGTCCGCTGGAGGTTCCTGTGCTCAACGAGCTGCAAAGCACCCTGGTGATGGCAACTCAAGAGAAACAACAAGGCGTGATGGTGGATTTCACCCATCCCGACTCAGTTTATGAGAATATTCGATCGGCGATCGCCTACGGAATTCGCCCAGTGGTGGGCACAACCGGACTGAGTGCGGCGCAAATTCAGGATTTGGCAGAATTTGCCGAGAAAGCCAGTACCGGATGTCTGGTTGTCCCGAACTTTTCGATCGGCATGGTACTGCTTCAACAAGCTGCCATTCGCGCATCTCAGTATTTCGATCATGTAGAAATTATCGAACTCCATCACAACCAAAAAGCCGACGCACCTAGCGGAACCGCACTGCAAACCGCTCAAATGCTAGCCGGGTTGGGAAAAACCTTTAATCCTCCCCAAGTCAAGGAAACCGAGCACCTAGCCGGAGCTCGAGGCTGTTTAGCTAATGATAATATCCGCATCCATAGCGTGCGGCTGCCGGGACTGATCGCGCATCAGGAAGTGATTTTCGGTGCACCGGGTCAAATTTATACCTTACGCCACGATACGAGCGATCGGTCTTGCTATATGCCGGGGGTTCTCCTGTCTATCCGCAAAGTCACCCAACTTAAAACCCTCGTTTTCGGTTTGGAAAAAATCCTGTGAACTCCGGTACTGTCATCCGATTGACGGGTGGTGTCTCCCCTCTCACAACGGTGTTTATAAAGAAATTGTAAAGCGGAAATCGACCCGAAAATGATGGGTAAAAACTTGGGATATCTCGATCCAAAGGATTCCCAGATTTTTCAGCCCCTTTTCAGTCGGCGGAATTCTTTATCGAACTTTTACAGAAAGCCTCGGATTTGTCGCTCTTTCTTTACAGGAGAAGACTTAGAATGAACGTAGCCGGGAAGGGAAACAATATTCAAATTCCCGATCGACCTAAATTCGTTCAGAGAGTGGTGCAGAAGATGGCAGGAATTATAGACAAAATTAAAGTTCTGAATGTCTCGATCGACAACTTGTCTCAAAGCGAGTTACTCCAAAAACTTGAAAAACATGGCGGAGTCGTTTTCACTCCCAATGTCGATCACATGGTAAAACTTCAAAAAGATAGAGAATTCTATCAAGTTTACCAGCATTCAAATTATATTATTTGCGATAGTAAAATTTTATGTCTTTCCTCTAAGTTATTAGGTCAACCCATTCGCGAAAAGATTTCCGGTTCCGATTTTTTTCCCGCCTTTTATCGCTACTATCGTGACTGCGAAGACATGAAGATCTTCTTGCTGGGAGCCGCAGAGGGCGTCGCCCAAAAAGCGCAAGACAGAATCAATCAAGAAGTCGATCGGGAAATGGTTGTCGGCTCGTACTCTCCTCCTTTTGGGTTTGAAAAAGACGAAGCCGAATGTCAAAAAATTCTCGATTTAATCGAGGAATCTGGAGCAACAGTCTTAGCCGTCGGACTGGGCGCACCCAAACAAGAAAAGTGGATTGCCAAATACAAAGGGCAGTTAAACAATATTAAAATCTTCTTAGCGATCGGAGCAACTATCGACTTTGAAGCCGGAGAAAAAAGCCGCGCGCCGAAATGGATGAGCGAGTCCGGACTGGAATGGCTATACCGCTTAGGGACAGAGCCCAAGCGGTTGTGGAAGCGCTATCTCGTCGATTCCCTACCCTTTTTCTGGTTGATCCTCAAACAACGACTCAATCTTTACCAAGCCCCCTTTTCCTAAACGAGATCCAACAGTGATACAGATAATAACCCGGTTCTCCATCGAGTCCGGGTTTTTTCAAGGCTTCCTCTAATCTTAATTCAGCGAACAGAACTTGCGCTGACGATCGAATTCCGGTTCCTGCCAAGAGTAGGCAAAATGGCTGACGCTATTAATTTGGGGCGCCACGCGCCGAATCGCCTCCATTTGCGCTTCCAGAGAAGGTCGGTTGTCGGGGGACTGTCCCCAATCCCCAGCGATGGCTGGAATCACCTGAGTCCCTTCAGGAGCGTAACTTAACACCCGCTCCACTTGATCGGTAATACAACTCGTATCGCCACACACGCCATACACCATCGGATGCCACTGCATCGAACTGGGAAACCGATCCCACGGCTGTAAACGCGAGTCAAATCCACCTTCTCCCACCGCTTGATTGCCGTAGGGAAAAAACACCGCTCCCGACGGCAAATTTTGCCTCTGAACGGGTTCGGCAGCAACCGCTAAAAAGTCTAAAATGCCTTGAACTGCGTGGGCAACGCTGAGATACCACAATTGTTGCTGCACAGGTTTGGAGACATCCCGTCCCTGCCACATAGCATCCTGTTCCTGGGGATAGAGTCGGTTAACCGTTTCGAGATCGTTGGCAGTGACGTATCCCTGGTTTAAAAATCGATCGATCAGATCTCGTCCTTTTTCATTGTTCGCCCGTTGGTACAGCGCTTGTTTGGCAGCATCTCCATAAATCCACAAATCCTGTACGGTGCTGACGACCGAATGCGTGCCCGGACGGCGGGGATAGCGCACGTAGTCGAACAAAACGCCGTCCGGTTGGCGTTTGAGAACGGAATAAACCAGCCAGCTATAATCGTGTCGTGCCTGAGCATCGTAGGGATCGATAAAGGCTTGTTCGGTGTAGCTTTGCTCGGAGCGATCGAACTCGGCTGACGAGTCGTCTACGGCGGTGAGGGTGGTTTGTCCGTAACCGTTGCGAGCCAAAGCTTGTTGTCGATCGTCGCGCTGTCCGTAGGTATAGCCAAAATTTAACGTAAATAGCCACGCATAGACCTTCAATCCCCGTTCTCGCCCTTTGGCAATTGCCTGGGCGAGCAAATCGACATTTTCCGAACCGGGGGTGCGAACCACGGAGTCCCACGGGGTCGGGTTATCGGATTTCGGCAACAGCACTTGACTGTCGTAAAAGACTTCGATATAAACTTCGTTGTAACCCCGGTTAGCAATTTGATCTAATACGTGCTCCAAAACACCGGGGTTGGCATCGCAAGGATATACGCGCAGCCAGATGGCTTGGGTTTGCGGCCAAGTGCGGCTGCGGCACTCGCGGACGAGAGTGGCGTGCCTTGCTAACAGTTTTTGGTAGTCTTCTCGAGCCTCGGTATCGCCGCCAAAGGTTGCCTTGCGTAATGTTTCTTTCTCGGTCACTTCTTGCGGGTCGATCTGACAAGAAGCAGCAGTTTGCGCCCGGATGGGGGAAGCTGCCACTGTCAAACCCAACACGCTGCCACTCAACACAGTTGCCGCCACACGCCGAGAAAGGTCTTGCCAGCGTTGAACTAGAGAATGCCGAACCGTTAATCTAGCCAGTCGATATTGCGCGAATCCCATGCAGTCTAAAATCAATTCACGATACTAATATCTATATTCAGCGTTTGCGCGATCGCATCCGTGCAAATACGACTTTCTCTGGGAGTCGCGGCAGGAACGATCGGTTTGATATACGCTCAACCTCCAATTTAACTCGAGGATCGCTCTGGGTGTCAGCGATCGAGATCTCTGTTTGCCTAGATTCCTCGATCGCACTTGAGTGCACTCACCGTACTGGTCACTTGACTCGCTCTCGATTTGAGGAAGCGACGCTCGCTCGCCAGTTTTGATTTAAGATTCTCGATTGAGAGAGGCTTCCACTTTGCCAAAGGCATCCTCAAGTTGAGTCTTGAGTTTATCTGAGAGCGGTCGGTTGCCGTAGGATTGATAGTGGCTGGCAAGCGAGTTCAGCGCCGTTTGCATGGACGTAAAAGACGGTAGGTTGGATTTAGACGTATCGCGTCGATAGAACGCATAAAATTCGTTAATTTTCTGGCGAGCTTCGGCTTGAGCGGTCGCTTTTTCTGGAGTGTTGTCAGGTAACTCAATCGCCGTACGCAAGCTACCGATCAGGGTTAGTGTATCTTGGCTATAGTTCCCACTCATTCCAGAAGGCGCACAACTTGTCAAGCCAACGAGAACGACTATCACTAAAGCGAGGATGCGCGAGAGAAATCGATTCATCATTCTTGGAGGGTTAAACCACGTAAATCTTAAAAGTATGTTAATCGTAACGCGAATGGGGATCGCTCGATCGAAGAATCTGGGTAATCGGTAATCGGAGAGGGAAGAGGCGATGATGCACTAACCACTAACCCCAAACTTATGACTCATCTTCTATTCCCGGTCTAGGCATGGGGGCAGATTTTCGATCGTCTTCGATGGGCACAAAGAAAATTGCTATCATACCCGGAAGGGTTGCCAAAGCACCCATTAAGAAGTAATTCTGATACCCGAGCCATCCTTGGATATAGCCGCTAAATACGCCGGGAATCAGGACGCCGGCTGCCATAAAGGCTGTGGTAATGGCATAGTGAGAGGCTTGGTATTGGGGGCGCACCGTTCGCATCAGGAAGACGGTATAGCCAGCAACGCCGAGTCCGTAGGTGAATTGTTCGATCGAGTTGACGACGTAAGCCCAAGCCAAACCGGGTTGATACATCGCCAGCAACCAATAGAGCAAATTGGTTGAATTCTGCGCGATTGCTGTGGGCCAAATCCACCGTTTTAAACCTTGTTTGGCGATCAGATATCCCCCGAGCAATCCTCCGACTAACAGAAAAATTACACCCACGGTTCCCGATAGCAACCCAATATCCGTTGTGGAGATGGCTAACCCTCCTTTATCGACTCGATCCATCAAAAAAGGCGGAGCCATTTTAAAGGTTAAAGCATCGCCCAAGCGAAAGAGGACGACATAAGCGACAATCCAACCGATTTTAGGTTGAGAAAAGTAGGTTTCGAAAGATTCTAAAAAACTGTTGGACGAGCGCTCGTTTTGAGATAAAGTTTGGGACTTAGGATAGGGCAAATACCATCGTTGAAATAGATAGATGCCGAAGAAAATCAAAGCTCCTAGACCAAAGGCGATCGACCAACCCAATTGAATGGGCAAAACATTAAAAGTGATTCCCAGTAGGGAAAGTCTAAGAGTGTCTGAAACTGCGCTCCCGCTCGAGTTTCCGGATTTCAGATAGCCCTCGGCGATCGACCCTGCCAGCACAACTAATGCCCCACTGCCGGCGATGATTGCCCCTCGATACGCGGTATTGCGAACCCCAACATAGAGCGCTTGTCGATCTTTATCCAGAGCATTGAGATAAAATCCATCAATGGCAATATCATGAGTGGCTGACACAAAGGCGATCGCTGTTAAAATAGCCAGGGTGGCAGAGATGGCTAAAGATTGGGGAAACAACGCCACACCCGCCAGTAAAATAAAAAGAATCGTGCAGAGAAGTTCGGCGTTTAAAATCCATTTTCGCTTGGTCGAGTAGAGATCGACCACGGGACTCCACAAACCTTTTAAAACCCAAGGAAATGATAAAAGACTGGTTAACCCAATGAGTTGATTGCTAGCACCGAGTCCTTTCAAAAAAATCACGGACATCAAATTGACAACCGTGTACGGAAACCCTTCAGCAAAATACAAGACTGAGATCCAAAATCCCGCATTTCGTTTTTTTTCTGTTTCAGACATGGAATCTTAAAATTTAGAGGTCTTCAGTCAGAAGCGCGAGTTGTTAGTGGCTAGTAGGAACGATCGTTCTTTGAATTCTCTCACTCCTGAACTCTTGTTACTTCCTGTCTTCTGAACTTATTTTTGAGATCGACTCCTGCATTTTAAGCGAATCGCGACCCAATTCGTTATGTAGAGTCTCCGGGTTTGGGGTAAGCTGACAGAAGTTTTCTTTACACGTACTCGCACAGCAATGGCTATGGCACAGCGTTACGTCCGCATTCAAAATCCAGAAGGACAGATCTACTATGGAATTGTGCTCGTTAACCGCAGCGTACAAGCTCTCGATGCTCCCCCTTGGTTGAAAGGAAAACCGACGGATTTGGAGTTTCCGCCCGATGAGTACCAACTTTTAGCCCCTTGTGCGCCCTCTAAAATTATTGCGGTGGGCAAAAATTATGCGGAACACGCGGCTGAAATGGGGGGTGTTGTGCCCAAGGAACCTTTGCTGTTTCTCAAACCCCCCACCACCGTTATTGCGACACAAACTCCCATTCTCTACCCTTCTCAATCCCAAAAGGTGGATTACGAAGGGGAACTCGCCATCGTGATGGGGAAAAAGTGCGCGGACTGTTCGGCGGCACAAGCGCTAGATAACATTTGGGGTTATACCATTGCCAACGATGTGACGGCACGAGATCTACAACGCAAAGATAGCCAGTGGACTCGGGGTAAAGGATTTGATACTTTTTGCCCTCTAGGACCTTGGATCGTTCGGGAAATCAGTTCCAGTGCGCTATTGCAAACGTTTCTGAACGATGACGAACAACCGGTTCAATCGGCTTCGATCGATCGAATGGTATTTTCTCCCGAGGCGATCGTTTCTTATATTTCTCAAGTGATGACGCTGTTACCCGGAGATGTGATTTTGACGGGAACACCAGAAGGGGTAGGACCTGTGCAACCGGGAGATCGCGTGCGGATCGAAATTGAGGGAATTGGCTGCCTAGAAAATTCGATCGCTGCCAAAACCCCTAAAACCCTGCAAAACTAAAAGTCTCGGACTTGCATTGCCACGGCATCGGAGAGGATGGGAATCTCTGCATACCGCCCTCGAATTGACTGGAATACTGAATAACCGATCGCGGCAATCAGACCGAAAAATATCGTGTTGTATAGGGTTTCTAGTAACAACTGACCTTGGAGACCCGTGCTGAGAATATCCAAAATCAAACCACACAATAGCAAGACAATATCCAGCAATAATGCTTGCATGGTGTTAAAGCGGATGAAATGAGGAACCTTCGGATTGCGGACGATCGCAAACAAAAACACGAAGAATAAAATTAGATTGGTGAAGGGTTGTAAAGGCAAGCTGCGATAAATGACAAACAGGACGGCTGCTACGGACTCCAGGTGAAACTGTTGAAAGATGAACGCCCCAAAACTCATCCCGTCAAACAGCGGGAGTAGGTAAACTAGAGAGGAAAACAGACGATCGGTCGCAGAATGGCTATCGGGTTGATTCATAAATAAAGACTCCTTTGGGACATTCGATCTCTTGCGATTAAACTATCATAATTTTGAGAGCGCATCCCTCATCGGCTCTCCTCACCCATCGGTTCGCCCGTCAAGTCCGATGGCTCTATGGTGATTTTACCGAACTTGCGTGTAAACGGCTTCAGAAATGATGGGAATTTCTGCATAGCGACCCCGAATGCACTGGACGATCGAGTAAACAGAAGCAGAAACGACAGCCAAGAAAATTAAGTTAAAAATGACGTCTCCAAACAACGGAATGGCAGAGAGGTTAGCCCCCAGGGTTCCGAAGAGCTGCAAAACTAAACTACACAGAGAAATGACAATGGAAATGATAATTGCTTGCAGGGTATTGTAGCGAATGAAGTGAGCAATTCGCTCGTTGCGAACGACTAATAAGAATAAAGCAAAGAAAATAATCAATCCGACAAAAGGAATGACACGCCCGAGGAAAGCGTAGACGGCTAGAAAAGGTCCGATCGTTACTAAGTAGATCGTTCCCAGTAGAGGTAATTGCGCGAATAGGGCGCTGCTAAAAGTAACGACCTCGATTAATGGTAAAAGATACGGAAGGCAAGCGAAAAATCTGTCTTTTGGACTACTCGATCTGTGCCAAGTCATGCTGAAACTTCTCCTAGATTTCAATCCCTTTAGGTTTGATTATCTTAAGCATAGCGCAATTGACATCGACTTCGGTAGTATCTTCATACGCGATTAGAGGAAAGTTCAGCTATAGCAGTTCGCGCTGATATCGTTACCCGTCAAAAAATTATGGGAAACAATGAAAAATACCTGTTTTATCGATAGTGAGAATCAATCAGCGATCGACGCTATCATACTAGAATCAGATCCCCAGTAACACCCAAGTACCTGGAATGCTGTTGAAGTGTAGTATACAAAACAAAAAACGTAGAGATACCCTAAAAAAAACGAGAATCGATCGAGTTGAATTAAGCCGTTTAACTTCCTCTATCGAGATAAAAACAAATAGCTGCCGACGGTAAATCTTTCCCCCTGATACTACTCGACCTTGACGACGCGAAAGCCCATTTCACATTCAAACTGTTCTGGCTGATTTTCTGCCAGTTTTGGCATCATTCGACCGCAAGTCAGTTGACCGTGACGCCAGCGAGGCTGTCCCGCACGATCGGCTAACAGACAGTTCTGGCAAATTTGGCACGTTGGTAAAATACGATCGTCCATCAAAATCACTAACATCTGAATAACCTCCAAGTTCACCCCAGGGTTCTCGATTCTATTTTACTCATACTTTCCCAATCTAGAATGCTTTGCGAGTAAAAGCTTAACAAGATCTGGAGTTAGAGGAGTGTTGCGGCGAGTTGGCTTCTCTCCAGCATAGGGGTTGGCACGATGGTTGGCACTCTTGACCCATCTGGAGTGTTTAATCCCTCGATCTCCCACAGAGATGGGTATCTGCATTGACACCGATTATCCTAGATTAATTCTACAGATTCACCAATTGTTTGCCAGATCGATCGTAAGAGCGGGTCGTCGATCTGACGATCGTAAAATGTGAGATAAAGTTGGGTGATGAGTTGTTTGACTCGCTCTCCTAATATTCGATTGGCAGGATACTGGGGAGCCAACATTAAAATCATTTCCGTCGATTCGCCACCACTCAAAGGTGGCAAAATATAGCGTACATTTTTCAGTTGTTTTGCTCCCAGTCGGCGATAAAAATTGACGCGACGCTGTTTGAGTTCTGTATCGAATCCGATCTGGGGATCTTCGACCTCGAGTAAGAGATACTGCGATCGAGATCGAAGCTTTTCCAAGGTATCGTTAACAAAGAGTGTCCCCAACCCTCGATTGCGAAAGTCGGGGTGGGTTGCCAGATAACCTAGCAACACGAATTCTTCAAGAATCGGCTTGCATAAAACCGCCATAAAAATAACTCGATTATCTTCCTTTTTGACAAAGACTTGATAAGTGTTACTCCTGATTCTATCGACTAGAGATGAGATCGTAACTCTTTCTCGATCTGGAAAGGCTTTTTCGTAAATCTCGATCGCGGCTTGAAAATCGGAGCTTTCAATTTCCTTCACTCGATAAAATAAACTCATTATTTCTCTAGAAATCTATTCTCGACGTGCTAAAAGTCCCGAGTGTTGAGATTAAGTTGACACAGAAAGCGTTAAGATGGTCATTTCATGCAGCCATCCATCTCTGAACGTTCCATGACTCAGACTAATTTAGACGTTTTAGCAACCACCGATCCAACAGTAGCGGGTATCATCGATCGAGAACTCGGGCGCCAGCGAGATCGTCTGGAAATGATTGCCAGCGAAAACTTTACCTCCGCTGCCGTCTTAGCCGCACAAGGGTCGGTTCTCACCAATAAATACGCCGAAGGATTGCCCCGTAAACGCTACTACGGGGGATGCGAATTTATCGATGAAGTCGAACAACTGGCGATCGATCGTGCTAAACAGCTTTTCGGTGCAGCTCACGCCAACGTACAACCCCACTCCGGCGCTCAAGCCAATTTTGCCGTATTCCTGGCGCTGCTGCAACCGGGCGATACCATTATGGGGATGGACTTGTCCCACGGCGGACACCTCACCCACGGCTCCCCCGTCAACGTTTCCGGCAAGTGGTTTAAGGCTCAACACTACGGCGTCAGTCCCGAAACCGAACAACTCGACTACGATCTCATTCGCGACTTGGCGCACAAACATCGCCCCAAAATGCTTGTCTGCGGTTACTCCGCTTATTCCCGGATTATCGACTTCGCCAAATTCCGCGAAATTGCTGACGAAGTGGATGCCTATCTCCTTGCCGATATCGCCCACATTGCGGGACTCGTCGCCACCGGACATCATCCCAATCCTCTCCCTTACTGCGATGTCGTCACCACCACCACTCACAAAACTCTGCGCGGGCCCCGTGGCGGTTTGATCCTCACCCGCGATGCCGAGTTGGGTAAAAAGCTGGATAAAGCCGTGTTTCCCGGAACCCAAGGCGGTCCTTTGGAACACGTGATTGCGGGTAAAGCCGTGGCTTTTGGCGAAGCGCTGCAACCCTCTTTTAAAACCTATTCCGGACAGGTGATTGCCAATGCCCAGGCGATGGCACAACAGTTGCAAAACCGGGGTTTGAAAATCGTTTCTGGCGGCACGGATAATCACGTGATGCTGGTGGATTTACGATCGATTTCCATGACCGGAAAAGTAGCCGATCGATTGGTAGAAGATGTCAACATCACTGCCAACAAAAATACCGTTCCTTTCGATCCCGAATCCCCGTTTGTTACCAGCGGCTTGCGGTTAGGTTCCCCGGCAATGACCACCCGAGGTTTAGGCGAAGCCGAATTTGTGGAGATTGCGGGTATTATCGCCGATCGTCTCCTCGAACCCGAAAACGAAACCACTGCTGCCTCCTGCCGAGAGCGCGTCGCCACTTTGTGCGATCGCTTCCCCCTGTATCCTCACCTGCGAATTCCGGTTCCGGCATTGGCATAGGATATTGAGATTAGGAAGAGGGAAAATACTGTATTTTTCCCTCTTCTTCGGGTTAGAATGATACCTGAAAAATGGGCAAGAAAAAACTCCCCAAGCAAACGGGAGTTTAGTAATCGTAATGCTGTTAATCTTCTTCTCCTAACTTAGCCTTTCCTTCAGGGCTACGCCCAGGGGGTTTTACCCCCTATTGGGAGAATTTTTATGACTGTCTTCAGGGTTGTAGCCCTCAGGAAGTTCGGATATTTTCCTGTGCGAGATCGACCCATCATTGCCGTCGGATTGCCAAGTCTGACAATCGCTATGGGACGATGCTACTCCTCGGTTCTCGTTGCCGAGACGTGGAGACTGAGAAAAGTTTGAAAGTTTCGATCGAAAAAGAAGTGGCGTTTATTGCCAAATGTAAGGTAAACTCTGGCTGAGCTTTGATTTTTGGCAATACTTTACATTTATAAACTTCTCAGATGCCGCACCATCTGTATCACCTACTGGCTTTTATCCTCTCCTCTCTAGTGGTTCTCGCTAGCACTCCCATGATTCGCGCCATCGGTCTCAAAACCGGACTGGTCGATCGACCCGGAGAACGCAAAGTTCATGCCAAACCCATGGTTCGTTTGGGCGGCGTGTCCATTTTTCTGGGCGTCTTAGTCGCCTTGTCGATCGTTTGGGGGATGGGCGGTTTTGTCGATATCAGTGGTCAACCCCTCAACCCGGATAAGGAATACGAAATCTGGGGCGTGACGATTGGCGGTTTAATCTTTTTTCTCATCGGCTTAGCGGACGACTTATTCGGTCTTTCCGCATCCGGAAGGTTGCTGTTACAAGTCAGCGTCGCTGCCATGAGTTGGTGGATTGGTGGCGTTCGCATCGACTTTCTTTCCATTCCCTTTGTCGGAACGACGGATATTGGCATTCTCAGTCTCCCCATTACGGTAATTTGGCTGGTGGGAATGGTGAATGCGATTAATTGGATCGATGGCTTAGATGGCTTGGCGGCTGGCGTCTCCGGTATTGCTGCCGTCATCATGCTGATCGTGTGTTTGTTTATGCAGCAGCCGGCAGCAGCGCTGATTGTCGCGGCTTTAGCAGGGGGTGCGCTGGGTTTCTTGCGCTATAACTTCAATCCTGCCCAAATTTTCATGGGAGATGGTGGGGCATACTTTATGGGCTTTACCCTGGCGGGTGTTGGGGTAATCGGTTTGGTGAAAGGGACTGCGGTGACGGCTATTTTGCTGCCGTATCTGATTCTGGCTGTGCCGATTATGGATATGTCGGCGGTGATTGTCGATCGCTTACGCCGGGGTCTTTCTCCTTTTAAAGCGGATCAGCGTCACCTCCACCACCGACTGCTGAATGCCGGACTCTCCCAAAGATCGACGGTCTTATTTATCTACTCGCTGACATTGTGGGTGGGAAGTCTGGCGCTGGCGTTTGCCGGACTTCCCAGCGGGATGGCTTACGCGATGGCAGCGACTTCTCTCCTGGGTTATACCAGTTGGAAGGTTTGGAGACACGCACGATAACTATTGTTGATAGTTGATAATTGATGGTTGATAGAAGAAGTTCGAGAATTCACGATAGTTCGATCGCCTTTTGCAATCGATCGAGAACGAACGATCGATCTAAATACGACAGTAAATTTCCCGCTTTGGGACCGCGTTCTTTGCCGATGAAGCAAAAGTATACAGCAGGAAAAGCCACTTGTGGCGAAATGGATAGGGCTTTTGCCGACGAAAAGATTGCTGTTTGCAATTCCTCAGCTTCCCAATTTTCCAAGGTGGACAAATTCTCCAGTAAATGGGTTAAATACTGCATTTGTTCTGGGGTTAAATTCTGTGCCGTTTCGGGAATTTCATCGAAGTAAAGGACGAGTTTTTCTTCGGGATCGGCATAGTCTTCCAGCCATTTTTGGGCTGTGGAAATTCGCCGATCGATCGCAGTCCAATCTTCATCATTCAAACTTCGATCGCTGCGATTTGTAACTTCTTGTCGAATATCTAAATGAGGAATTTGTAACAGGGAAATAAGCGTACTCAAGTCGAATGTCGAATGAGTTTGAATCTCGTCGCCAAGTTGAGAGTACAACAGAGGCAATAACTCTTTCGTCAACTCCGGATGGGGATTCTCGGCTACCGCCATTTCGTACTTTTGCATCAACGTATCGTAATCCCGAAATAAACGAGTGACATTTTCGTAATTGGGGGAAAAATCGATCGCTGTTTTCGGTTGCGTTCGCAGCATCAAAAATCGCAGCAACTCCGGCGGCAGCAAATCGGCAATTTCTCTGGCGCTGGAACCGACTCCCTTCGACGAACTCATCTTTGTTCCTTTCATCAAGATAAATTCGTAGGGGGAATGAAACGGCGGTTTCTCGTGCAGAACCTTGCGGCAAATCGCGTTCGCCACATCCCGAGAACCGCCTTTTTGGGAATGATCTTTCCCTGCCATCTCGATGGTGACACCCAGCAAGTCCCACTTGGCAACCCACTCCACTTTCCAGGGGAGTTTCCCATTACCGTCGAAGGGAGAAACCCAACCCGAATGTCCGCAACCGGATACGTAGTCCGTTGCATCGGGTTTACAGGTATAAAAAACTTCTGAACCGTTGTAGTCTGTTACCGTCGTCGTGGCAATTTTGCCACAATTTTCGCAAATGACTTGAAACGGATACCAATTATCCGGACGTTCGGCTTTACTAACTTGTAGATAGGCTTCGCGAACCAGATGTGCGTTTTGCAGAAATCGATCGATGTAGGGATTGAGTTGACCCAAACGATAGAGATCCCGCAGATAGTAGGTTTCGGGTTGAACGCCCAATTCCTGGAAAATTTGAAAGAACTCGGCGACAAAATATTTCGCGTAATCGCCTTGGCTGTCTCCGGGAGACGGGACATTGCACAGAGGAAATCCCAGATAGGGCGAAAATCGATCGGCATCTAGGTATTTGGGAACCGTATCCAAGGCATCATAGTCATCGATACCATACAAAAATCGAGCGGATTTCCCGGCGCGTTTTAAGGCACGATAAATGACATCGTGGACGATGACACCCCTCAACGATCCCACATGAACTCTCCCCGAGGGGGTTTTAGAGTCGTTAACCACTTGCTCGCCTTGCGCGCCCGCTGCGATTTTGTCAGCCCAGAACATAGTTCGCTCGATTGTTAGTAAAGCCGATCCAGTTTATCACGGACTCTCTGTCTTCTTCTGGTTTGGCGGCTGTTGTATTGAGTCTTTCTCGACTTATTTCCATTCCAAACTCAAAGACGGCATCAGTCGCTGTAAATTTTTTAAAGATTTTCCCTGCCATGGGATTTCATTCGAGCCTCGAACCACCATCTCGATCCGTTTTTTATGGCGGACTTTGATGACGAATTTCGAGAGCATACTAATGCCAGAACTGTTGAGAAATTCTAACCCTGTCAAATTGAGAATAATTTGGGGCGGTTCGGCATCGACAATGCGCTCGAACCACTCGGTAATGGGTTTATACTCTTCCCCTCCCAATCGCAGAGATCCTTGGCAGCTTACCATTGAGGTTTCGGGTTCGTATTCAATACGATATTCATCCGTTTTAATTTCCATATCGACTATTTTAATATCCATCGTCAGTTATCAGTTTCGAGTCGCAAGCATTTACAAGCTTATTTTTTTCGTCTCTGGTCGATCGGATCGGGAGTATATCGGATCGAAAGCAACGGATTTCATCTTGTCATAGACTCTTAAGAGACAAGATTTAAATTTAACTTGACCGGAAGCTGTACCATTGTCGTGACCGCGATCGCTTCGGGATCTTTCTGAACTGTTTCAAACTTCCAGCCCAATTGGGCTAAATAGTCGCTCATCATGGTCAAAAAACCCAATCCCGAAGTGGTACGATCGTCTTCTTCAGCGTTTTTTTCAATCTGACGAATATACATTTCTGTCGGATCGGATGCTGTTAATTCTTTCAAGAAGTGTTGAAACTCTAAAACGCGCTCTGGTGGAATCGTATTCGTTGTCATAAATAAAAGAGAATTTGAATAGAGTTGAAGTCGAATACTAATCGTGTTCTGCACTTTTTCATCATTGAATTTCATGGCGTTTTCTAATAATTCGTTAGCGATATAGCTAATCGCACTTTTAATTTCAGATTGTTGGTATTTGGAAATAGTCCGATCGTCAGCCAGAACGAAAGTCATTAGATATTCTGCCATAAAATCGGCAGACAAACTATTATTTCGCCAGCGCTGCTTTAAGGGAATAGAACTAGGCGAAAATCCAATAATGAGGAATTCTTGGCTAATAGGTAGCCCTTCATTAAAGTCGCCAAAAATTTGAGTCATGTTCGCTAATGTTTACCCAGTTAGCGGTATAGATGAGGTAACCACAATTGCGATCCCACCGCGAACCTTTTAGCTCGAAGGTCGCACGAGATCTCATGTGAATTAAAAAATTGTGCTGGATCGACGGATATTTCAGACTCATTGTTAGAGAATATTTTTTCAGAAAGCCTTGAAATACCAACTTTCCACATAAACTTTTCCGCGAACTCTCTCAACTTCTCGATCGAGTCCGTATATTTACGGAGGTGGTTGGCTATTTTGTATCTCATTCGTATAAATTCTAAGTCGCAAGTCAACCCGATCGATTCTCCAGCCCAACACTCAGTTTGTTTTGACGATCGAGTGTTTCCACTCGATTGAGACTGAGGCAATCGCTTTGTCACGATCGACTCCTAAAAGTGTAACAGTCAAAGGATAGCACTTTAGAGATCCCAAAACTACTTCTGTTTGAGAACAACCAAGGTAATATCATCGTAAGCTTCGCGATCTCCGATATATGCCCGGACATCTTCAACCACCGATTCGCGAATCCCTTGGGCACTTTTGTGACGATGGTGACGCACGACCTCGCACAATCGTTCGATGCTGTAAAGTTGGCGATCGACATTTTCCGCTTCGGTAATTCCATCGGTATACAGGATAACAATATCCTGGGGAAATAACTGCACGATCGTTTGGTTGATAAAATTGGTAATATCTAACTCGATCCCCACAGGAAATCCCAGATCCAGAGTATCGATTCGTTCGACCTTGCCATTGGCACGAACGACGATTGTTTCTTCGTGCTGACCGCTAATCCGCAATTGACTATCTTTGTAGTCCAGCAGACATAGGGTGACATTTTTATCGGAGTCCATCCGCTTGATATTGTTATAGATCGTCCGGTTGACCGCATTGAGAAACTTGTGAGGATCGGTTTCGTCATTTTCCAGCAATGTCCGCACCGCCGTTTGCACCATCACCGTCAGCACTCCGCTTTCCAACCCATGTCCAGTCACATCCCCAATCCCGATCTTCACCATGCCGTTATTGGACAGAACATCATAATAATCCCCCCCCACCTCCGTCGCGGGCTCCATAAATCCAGCTATTTCCAAGCCTGCAATCTCTGCCAGTTCCGACTCTTTCGGCAATAGCATTTGTTGCAGACGGCGGGTGACATCTAACTCCGCCCCCATGCGTTTATTTTCCGCTTGCAGGCGCCGGTTGAGGGTTTTGACTTCTCGACTGGCGCGTTGGAGTGCGGCTTCGGATTGTTTGCGTTTGGAGATATCCCGAAAGGTTCCGGTATAGAAAATTCGATCGCCTGATTTTGCTTGTGTTACCGTGGCTTCCAGGGGAAAAATAGAACCATCGGCTCGCCGTCCCAACATTTCGTGGCGTTTTTGGGCCAGCAAGATTTGCAGGAGGGTGGAATCGTCTTTAAGCTGAGTATCGGGTAACTCGAATAAATTCTCGACGAACATCCCCTGCATATCTCGAGCAGAATACCCAAAGACCAATTCCACACTGGGGTTTGCCGTCAGAATTTTCATATGGGGTTGCGTAAAGGTAACGATCGCATCGGTTGCCGTTGTCACAATTGCCTGAGTCCTGGCAACGGCTTCTTCCAAGGCATCCATCACTTGGTTGTAGCGCTGGGCAATCTGACCGACTTCGGTAAAAGGTTCCACCGGAACTCGCACGCTCAAACTTTGCGTTTGCGCTTGGAGATCCATCACTTTAAACAGATCGTAAATTTCGGTCTTGGCTTGGTGTTCGGAGATGTTGAGACCGATCTGTTCTTCCTCTGAAGACACTCGCAAAGGAGAAAATCGATCGAGTAAAGACAGCGCCACATAGCTCAACCCAAACGCCCAAACGCCGCAAACCCCAACGCCCAAAAGCTGAACTGGCTAGTTGACTGGCTCCACTCAACCCCGTCCCCAGAGCTTGTGGCGATGCGAACAGTGCCAACGCCACAGTTCCCCAAATTCCCCCTCCCAAATGCACGGGAACGGCATCGACGGCATCGTCAATGCGGAGATGTTCTAAGAGGGTTTTCATCATCACCATCACCGCACCGCCGATCGCACCAATGACGATCGCTTCACCGGTGTTGACAAAACTACAGGAAGCGGTGATCGAAACCAATCCCGCCAGCGAGCCATTTAATAACAGTTCCACTTCCGGCAGCTTATTTTTCTGCCAACCGATCGCCATCGCCGCCATCATCCCAGCAACTGCCGCTAAGATTGTATGTACCACGATCGGCGCCACCCGATCGTTCAGCGCCAACGTGCTACCCCCATTAAATCCCAGCCATCCCATCCACAGCAGCATGGTTCCCAACACCGATAGCTGTAAATTCGATCCGTGGATTTTTTGCGGTTCGCCATCGGGTGGAAAACGACCCGCCCGAGAGCCGACAATCAGCAGCGTTGCCAGAGAAATCCATCCCCCAACGCTGTGAACGACGGTACTCCCCGCAAAATCGACAAACCCCAGTTTACCCAGCCAGCCATCTCGAATCCCTGGCGCTGCTAGGTTCCAAGCCCAATGCCCGAAGAGAGGATAAATCACCCCAGACGTGAGGCAGGCAATGAGTAAGTAAGCCTGAAACTTGACGCGCTCGGCAACGGCACCGGAGACAATGGTTGTCGCCGTGCCGCAAAACATGGTCTGGAACAAAAAAAATGCCGCTAAGCGGGCATCGCCGTCGATGGCGATAAAAAAATGGCTGCTGCCAATCCAACCCGATCTCGTTGCACCAAACATCACCGCATATCCAAATGCCCAAAATAAGGACGCGGAGATGCCAAAGTCGGCAAAGTTCTTTACTGCTACGTTGATGCTGTTTTTAGAGCGCGTGAGTCCTGACTCTAAGCACATAAATCCGGGCTGCATCAAAAATGCTAAGCCCGAGCAGACTAAGAGCCACAGAATATCAACCACTGATAAGCCGCTCCTTCTCTTCCTCAAGTTAGTAAACGATCGATCGTCCGGGAGATTCAGGGGAACTGGGGATTTAGCCGTTCGAGGGGCGATCTCCCACGGAGCTGGATGGGAAAATTACAAAAAAAAACGACAAGGTTAATTAAACCCCCAACCGAGGGTTAAATTCTGGTAAATTTTTTACAAATTGTAGCAAATACCATGCCTGCGATCGCCGACAAACAGGGGACACTGACGAAATCGCAAAGGATTTCGCCAGAACAGAGGAAATGCTCAAAAAAAAACTTCAGACGTTTGGGTCTGACTTTATTGTGTAGAAGACTGTATTGCGTACAAAAGGGGGCACCCGGATTTGAACCGGGGGTCGGAGATTTGCAGTCTCCTGCCTTACCACTTGGCCATGCCCCCAAAAGCGATTTCAGCCTAATCATCATATCAACATTTGACACGATCGCCAAGAGTCAAATGTTAGTTGCGGACGATCGATCGTTTACAGTTACGTTTACAAACTCTGGCGAACAAACACCGCGCGATAAACCGGTTCTCCTTTATCCAAGGTCATTATTTCTCGTTCCGTCGGCATGGGGAAGGGATTTTCCGGTAGCCAGTTGGGGTTGGGACGATCGAACTGGGGACACTCGGCAAATCGATCGCACATTTCTCGTGCCACTTCCTCGACATCCGACTGCAACAGCACTTCGCCGCCGGGGCTGAGATGCGCCGCTAATCCATTAACGAGTTTCGGCTGCACCACCCGCCGTTTCTGATGTCGCTTCTTGAACCAAGGATCGGGAAATTGAATGGCTACGCGCTGTAGCGTTCCCGGCGGCAGAGTAGCCAGAATGGCGTCTAGATCGTTGTTCGCGTTACAAAATAAGTAATATAGATTGTTCAATCCCGACTGCTCTCGCCACAGATTGGCATCCTCTACTAAAGATGCGCGAATTTCCAAACCTAGAAAGTTCCATTCTGGCTGTAATGGTGCCAGTTGGGACAAAAAACGACCCCGCGCACAGCCAATATCTAAGAGGAGGGGTTGGGTGGGGTTAGCATAAATTTTCTCCCACTGGGGAAGCGGTACGGGCTGCTGGTATTTTTGGCTGAGAGGGTTGACGTGTTGGCGAACTCGAACGGGGGACAATGGTAAGCTCCTGTCTCGACTGCGTTCGATTTTAGCGCTGTTCGGGTTCGCGATCGACTTTTTATTAGGTGATGGAGTGATTTGAAGACGATGTGAGAGACTTCAGACAAATCGATCGTTGACCTCTTTCAATGTACTATAACTTACGCAGTTTATCTATATATAGCGTGTTTTTGCTATGTAAAATGCTTTGGCACTACCATCAGTAGCGTTATACTGTCCGTTTCGTTTACCGACAAAATGCCTTCTCACCCTCTTGAATTCCCGTGATATTACCTATAGATTCTTAAAGTTCTCAGCATATATCGATACTTGTGCATAGAAAAAAATATATTTAGTTTGAGAAATCAAGAGAAAGTTACGTGTTTCTCGTGTTGTCATTTCTTTTGCGATCGATTAATCTAGCAAGTGGATTTGTTTGAATCTTTTTGCGGTTTTCCACAAACTGACGGTATCTATGGAGTTCTCAACGCCGATTAATCCCGACATGAGTATCTAAACCCTTGACGGGGTAGGAAATCAATTAACACCATAATCATTAGTTTCGGAGAACCGTAATTTTTTATCAAAATTATCATGGGCGATCGGGTCGATCGAGCTTATAGTTGCTTCCCATCAAAGAAAAAGTAACGCGAAATGTTCTGTCTCTCTTGTAAGAAGAATAGCTAAAATCCATGCCTCAAACTTTACCTACCGCCCAAGATCAATTAATGCTCGAACTGGTTAACCGAGCGCGGAAAAACCCTCAAGCAGAAGCCGATCGACTCCTCGGTGGCGATCTCAATGAAGGACTCGCTTCGGGAACCATTTCTACAGCAGCTAAGCAACCTTTGGCATTTAACCTCAATCTTAATGCGGCTGCCGAAGGACATAGCCAATGGATGCTCGATAACAATGTTTTCTCTCATACGGGTGCCAATGGTAGCAGTTCGGGAACTCGCATGGCAGACGCCGGATACCCCTTTACTGGGGGTTGGGGACGAGGAGAAAATCTTGCTTGGAAAGGAACTACCGGGAGCGTTAACTTCACTCAGTTCGTCATCAATAATCACGATAACCTGTTCGTTGATGATGGGGTCGCAGGTCGGGGACATCGTAAAAATTTGATGAATGCTTCGTACCGCGAGGTGGGAATTTCGTCACTCGAGGGACCCTTCACGACCAGTAGCGGTAGAACCTACAATTCCGTGATGAGTACCCAGGATTTTGCGTATTCCAGCAATCGCGGTCCGTTCCTCACAGGTGTTGCTTACACCGATGCCGTCACGGATGACGATTTTTATACCGTCGGTGAAGGGTTAGGCGGTGTAACCGTGACGGCGGTGGATACCTCGAATCCGAGTAATACTGCCAGTACCACAACTTGGAGTTCGGGGGGATACACCCTAGAGTTATCTACCGGAAATTACAATGTCACCTTCTCGGGAGACTTCAATAATGATGGACAGAACGATACGGTTACTCAATCGGTAACGATTGGTTCGGAAAACGTCAAAGTTGACCTGACTACCGATACTATTAACTTTGCGCCTACACCGACATCTGGCAGCGATAATTTAACGGGCAGTCTTGGGAATGATATTATCAATGCTTTAGGGGGTAACGACACTGTTAGCGGTGGAGGTGGTAACGATACCCTTCTGGGTGCTGGTGGAAAGGATTTACTCAATGGCGAAGCCGGAGACGATCGACTGATCGGAGGTGGCGGCAACGACGAAATTAATGGTGGCGATAGCAACGACACGCTTTTTGGTCAGGCGGGAGACGATTTGCTTAATGGCGGAGATGATAACGATATTGTCAATGGTCAAGCAGGAGACGATTTGCTGAAGGGGGATGCGGGCAACGATCGGCTAAATGGTGGTACAGAAAACGATACGCTTTTTGGCGGAGACGATCGTGATACGCTTATCGGTCATAATGGCGACGATTTGCTAACGGGTAATTCTGGAAATGATATTTTAAATGGAGGTAACGGGAACGATACGCTTATTGGAACCGATGAGAGCGCTGCGGGTGTTGGCGAACGGGATGTTCTCCGGGGAAATGCTGGGAGTGATGTATTTGTTCTGGGAGACGGAACGCAAGCTTATTATCTAGGGAATGCGGGAAGCGATCGGGCTATAGTCGCCGACTTCAGCGTCGGGGAAGATCTGATTCAGCTTCATGGTAGTGCAGCTTCGTACCAACTTCGGGAAGCCAATGGTCACACTCAAATTCGCGATTCGGGCGATGTAGTGGCGATCGTGCAAAATACCACCAATCTAGATTTGAGCGATTCTAATGTCTTCAGCTACGTATAGCCATTAGATCGCAGCCAGAGAACCGATGAAAAAAAGGGGAACACGACAATGTTCCCCTTTTTTTTCTCAGGAAATCTGTTCCCGAGATGGTATCGATGTAGTCCAAAACGCGCGATCGCTACACCAGTGCGGGTTCAAGTAACTTCACATTGGCGAAGCTGTATTCTGAGGTATGGGTTTTACCGTTTTCCTCAGTTTTAATGACGCGGCTGGTCAAAATGTAATAATCGCCGATTTTTTCGTAGTTATCTTCAAACTCGCTGCGTCCGCCTTTGACATCACCCGTCTCGGGATCGCGATAAATAGAGTCATAGCGATGGGAGAGATAGCCTTCGCCAGTGTCGTGAGTGCTGAAATTATTGATGGTGACAACGACATTGTGGATTTTGCGGTGAACCAAGCATACTTCACGATCGCGGACTTTGTAGCGATCGCCAGAAGATTTACCACCGACGAGAATTTCCACCGCTCCCGTGTCGTCGGTTTCCCCTAAACTGAAGGTATTGTTGCCATGGGTTTTTTCAAAACTCCGGCGGATACGGTGAATGGCAATTTCCCAGAGTTGGTTTTGAATCTCCTTTTTCACCGCTTCATCGGAAACCTCGGAAACTTCAGCCGACAGATCCGGTTTGACTTTGGCTGTTGCCGTAAAGACTTCGTCTCCCTGCTTCAGGGTAATCTCTGTGGTGTAGCCGGGAAAGTTGTTATCCCAGGTGTAGCGATTTTCGTAGGCAGCACGCATGATTTCCCGTGCTTCCATCTGCTCAGTCATATGGATCTCCCAATCTTGGATAGTTGGGGCAGTCTCGATCGCCGTTATGGCAAATTTTGCCCCGATCGCATTTTAAGACATTCCCTCGACTCCCGACGATTTCGGTTATTTCTCCAACCGGATGGCGTACCATTGGAGATATTCTCCCGGAGCTAGATCGAAGTCGCAAGCCGTTTCCATCAGATATCGCGCTTGGTCTTCGACAGAGGTGAAGGATTGTAAATCTCTGGGTAACTGGGTTTGGCGGGTGGCTAAGAGGTTTTGGAGTTTGTCTAATAATTCGGCAGCGGTGAGAATTTGCTCCGATTGATGGGTTTCGAGCACGACGAAATGATCTTCTGAATAGAGAGATTCTGACATTCTTTTGCTTTGTGCCTTCCCGAACTAGAGAAATAATGTGACTTTTGCGATCGTCCTGAATTGTGATGAATGGTGTAAATAGCGCTGACTTTTCATCTTCACACTATACCACCCCGATCGCCAACCCTTGATTTCCCAGAACCCTGTGTAGGTTCTCGGGAATCACCCATTTGTTTTGAGTTGTGTTTCGGTGAGCAACGCCGTCGGTGACACCGATGTTCGCGTTTGAGCGTGCGAACTCGAGAAAAGGAGTAGCAACCCGGTGAGCTGACATTACGAGTGTCACTTCTGGATCGATTGAACTGCGATCGCGCTTTCGATCCCAATTTCACCCCGTAATCTGTCATCATTGTTACATAACCAATATGAGATTCAACCCGATCGTCTTCGAGCGCAATTTTTCCCAAGGTACTCACATATAACTCTTGGGGATCGGATTCGATTAACTGATTTAAAAATGTTTGAAACGATTCTACGGTTTGAGGATCGATGCTATTAGTTGTCGTAAATATTAATCGATCGGGCATCACTTGCAATTGAATGACGATCGGCTCAAGAGACGAACTGCAATTAAATTTGATAGCATTTTCCAAAAGTTCGTTAGCGATACAGCTCACTGCGCTTTTAAGTTCCAGAGCAGAAGTCTGGAGTGGTGAAAAGATCTCATTTTTCCGGTAGATGTGGAGAACGTGCAAGTTGCCAACGCGACTCCGGAACCGATCGAGATCTGACCGCATTTCATCAAGCGATGTTGAGAAATTATCCTCTGGCTAAGCCTTCGAGAGCGTGTCACTTCAACTTAGCTAACTCGCCCAAAAGCAGGAGAATCGAGATTGGCGATCGTGTTTCTCCTAACCCGATTAAGTTCAGACCTTCTGACACTTTTGTTCGGGGAACCGAATTCCACTATTGGGAATATCATAAAGTTAGCGTATTCTATTAAGTGTCGGTCGAAGCGCGCGATCGAAGATTTGGCAAATGCGAAACTCGGCTCGATCCCTGAGCTGGAAGCGGTCTTTCCCTCGTGGGGCAAAATGATGACATACTGGGAATTTTTAATCCAACAAGAAGGCGATGTAGCTTGGCTGCCTCTCAAGTCAAGCCAGACGGACATTTTAGCCGGTCGCTATCGGGTGATGGCTCGATCGGCGATGGCAAACACTGCCGTCGAACTGTGCATCAGCTACGAGCGTCCCCATGCCCCCAATGTCGAACCACAGACCTATAAACGCACTAAGCAAACCAATGCCGATGGGTTGATGGTGGTTCTGCCCTACACGGATTTTACATCAGGGATGTGGCAGTTGAGCTGTTCGGGTCTTTCGGGCGAGGGTGCAGCCGCATCGGATTGGCAGTATGCTGTTCGGTTGCGCGTTTTGCCCCAGGTTGCCCAAGCTATGACCCCAGAACCGGAAAAACCGTCCGCACCCACGACGCCATTTTATCGCTTGAGTTTGGAGCCAGAGGCACTGACTGTCAAGCCTCGGGATCGCTCGATTGTTGTGTCGGGAAGGATTGAAGCGACTCAACCCCTCGATCGATTGCACCTGCGAATT
Organism: uncultured cyanobacterium; assembly: GCA_963838375.1. Taxonomy (GTDB): domain Bacteria; phylum Cyanobacteriota; class Cyanobacteriia; order Cyanobacteriales; family Geitlerinemataceae; genus DVED01. The sequence continues at coordinate 165,782 of CAWIQY010000003.1, forward strand.
CGCCTGCGCGACCCCCAAACGGCTAAATCGGTGGTGACAACCCAACGAATTTTACCGTCAGGAGAACCTCCCGCTCGTTTCTGCTACAGTATTAACCTACCGTTTCCAGATAGACCTCAACTGTTGCTGGGGGAAATTCTGCTCTGCGACACTCACCCCACCGTTCTCGACAGTCGATCGTTTACGGTAACAGCCAGCGTGGATGCACTGCTCGGTGCGATCGACGAGAAACTGGCACAACGGACGGAGGTCAGAGTGGAGGAATGGGTCGATCGCACCTCGGACAACTATCCCGAACCGCCTCGCCTCCCTTCTGTGCGGACGTGGAAGGAACCCCAAGAAGTATCTTCTCCCGAAGATCTCCACGCTCTTCCCCCTTTGCTAAATCCCAAAGCCTCGACGAAATTTATGGCAAAACGATCGATCGCTTTGCCGTTTGAGGAAAACCCTCCCCCATCTTCCCCGGAACCCAAATCTCCCAGTTTGGAGAAAAAATCTAAAGAGGGTGGGATCGGGGATCGAAAGGATGAGATATTAGCCTCCACTTCCCCAGCACCCGTCTCCCAAGAAGAGCGTGTTGAAGAGCCAAAAGTTATTCAGTTACCCATTACCAGCGAGCGCTTTACCTCGCGATTGAACGAACTGGTGAAGGATAAGGCGGAATTGGAGCCGTGGTTGGAAGCAGAAGTTTCTACTGAGGGTAATCCCTTTATCTGGAATGGGGAAAGCCAGCCGCAATCGGGTATTCCCGACTGGGCAGCTTATGAAATTGTCGTCGAAGAGGAAACACGCGATCGAGTCGCCTCCGCCACCCGCCCTCACGACGGCTCAAACCGAAATTCCCAGTTTACTGCAACTGCCGGCAGACCAACCCATCCCCCTGCCCACGCTCGTGGTTCCCAATGGTAAACTCTCCTCGGGGCGGGCGGTTACGCTACGAGTCCGGTTGCCCCAGGTGAAGTCTCGGATTTACGTGAAGTTGTGGGTTCACGATCGGCAAAACCACATGATTCTGGAAGAACCGCGCTGGATTACCGATTTCTTGCCCATGGGGTCTGGAGAAGAGGAGACGATGATCCAAATTACGCTCCCCCACGGTGCGTTGGAGGTACAATTTGAAGCGATCGCCGTTGAAGCCCTCACCCAGCGGGAAAGCGGTAAAGTGACGATCGAACGGCAAGTGCTGCCACCCAGTTCTCCCGTGTTGCCCTTGGAAATGGGTCGATAGGTTCGCGTTACAATGAACTGTAGTCGGGTGTGTTGAGCCACAGCGAAACCCACCAGGACTGTTAGTAGTTAGGAGCGCCAAGTGCGGGGCGCAGAGTTAGGCAAATCTTACACTCCCGAACTCTCAAACTACATTGTTCGTGTCACGATCGAAGGTATTCAACGAGGTTATTTATGGCTGTAGAAACACTGGCTCTGACTCGAGAAAACGTGGAAACCGTCTTGGACGAATTGCGTCCTTATCTGATGGCAGATGGCGGAAACGTCGAAATTGCGGAAATCGATGGACCGATCGTCCGTTTGCGGTTGCAAGGCGCTTGCGGTTCTTGCCCGAGCTCCACGATGACGCTAAAAATGGGCATCGAACGCCGTCTGCGGGAGTACATTCCCGAAATTGCGGAAGTGGAACAAGCGCTGTAGTTAACAGACTTTCTCGCTCCTTAAGGGGCAAGGATTCCTGACATTCTCAAGAAGGGGAGTAAAGACTGAAGTCTTTACTCCCCTTTGTGCTTTCAATTCAATCTCCTCCAAAACCTGGAGGTTTCGTTTTGTTGGGGAATTTTATCAAAGAATTGTAAATAAAGCAGAAGGATTTGAGGAGTGTGTGCTACAGTTTCACTTGAACAATTTACCTAAATTTTATCCTTTCTTCATCAAATCTTAATAAAGCGATGAATCCATCAATTTAGCTGGGTTTATTCATCATTAAAATCCGGAAAATCCGGGTTTTTTTCGATGCATTGGGAACACCTTAAGTTTTGGTGGAATGGATGGCGAATGGATGAGAGTTTCAGGGAAAAATTGTTCGATCGATTGCTTACATATTGCGGAGTATTGAAATTCAGAATGAGTGAATTTGATGTCCTCATTACAGGGGGAGCCGGTTTTATTGGTAGTGCGATCGCTCGCTATTTGTTGAGTGTTGGCAAAACCGTTGTGTGTCTCGATCGCGAAGATATCGGTCGTCTTACCGATATTGATACTCGCGTTCACCAAGTTGTGGGTGATATCCTCGATGCCGAGCTGATGGATACCTGGATTGCCCGTTGCGGTCGCGTCATTCACCTGGCTGCCCTGGTGGGAGTAGACGAGTATGTGACGCGCCCCCATGAGGTTTTAGATGTCAACATTTTGGGTACGCGCAATGTGCTGATGGCGTGCTTGAAGCACGATCGCCCCGTTCTGATTGCCAGCAGTAGTGAAACCTACGGACTCAATACCGGAATTTTAGAGGAAGATAGCGATCGCCACTACGGCTCTTCCCGAAATCACCGCTGGAGTTATGCGATCTCCAAAACAGCGGGAGAACATTATGCTTATGCCCTGGGACGGCTGGGGCTTACCTCAGCAGCCGTACGCTATTTCAACATCTATGGACCCCAGCTCGATGCCCCGGGTAAAGGGCGGGTCATCAGCAAATTCCTCGGCTGCATCCGCGATGGCAAACCCCTCACCTTAGTCGATGGCGGTCATGCAGTACGAACGTTATGCTACATCGACGATGCGGCGGAGGCAACGGCAAGGCTGGCTCTAGAGCTCAGTCCCGACTGTTCCTATAAGCATTCAGCGGTGAATATTGGTCGCCCCGAACCCATGACGATGCGAGAATTGGCGGCGGTGATGATTCGCCTGTCGGGACACCAAGCCGGCACTGTGGAAGTTCCCGGCACCGAATTTTTTGGTGAAGGGTTTGAGGAAATTCCCGTTCGCGTGCCGGATGTCTCCAAGTTGGAGCAGGTGCTCAACTTCACGGCAAAGGTGGGTACAGAGGAAGGATTGCGCCGGACTTTAGACCATTGGGGGCTGCTGGCTGCCGAGGACTCCACAACAACGATCGCTCCCTCGCCCTCAGTGGCACAACAGATCGTTCCCATGGTGAAACCGAACTTCGCTCCCGATGGCGTGCTGATGCGATCGTTCTATAAATCTCTGGTAACGGGGCAAGCCACCAATGGTGGGCCTCACCTGCGCTCCTTCGAGGAAGAACTGGCGGACTATTTGGGAGTGCCAGATGTGGTGGCACTGAGCAATGGTGCCGATGCCCTCACCCTGGGGCTTCAGCTACTCAATCGCACAGGTAAGGTGGTGTTACCCTCCTATACCTTTATTGCCACTCTCAACTCCATCGTGACGGCGGGGTTTGAGCCGGTGTTCTGTGATATCGACCCGGAGACGTTTACGATGTCGCCAGCCGCCTTGGCAGAAATTCTCGATCGTGAGGAAAATGTGGCTTGTGTCGTGCCGGTGAACGTGTTTGGGGTGGCGCCCGACTTGGCGGCGATTTCCGCACTCTGCAAAGCCGTGGGCGCCGAGATCGTCTACGACAACTGTCATGGTTTTGGGACGGAAATTCAGGGTCAGCGAGTGCCCGACGAACCAAAGCTACAAATGTTTAGCTTCCACGCAACTAAGGTACTGCCGGCGATCGAAGGGGGTGCGTTGGTGAGTGCCGATCTCGATCTGCTACAAGCGGCGCGTCAACAGCGGAACCACGGTATTGCTAGCTACGATCTGCGACGATCGACCCTGGGGATGAATGCCAAGATGGACGAACTGCGGGCAGCCACCGGACGGCACGTGCTGCGTCGGTTCCCGCCACTATTGGAACAGCGACGGGGCTATGCTCAACAGTTGCGATCGTTCTTTACGGAGTCTTGTCACGGCGCCTTAGTCCCCCAACGGATTCCCGCCGGCATTCACTCCAACTTCCAAAACCTGGGGGTGCTATTCCCTGCCGCAGAACAATTCGGTCTGGAAAAAGCGATCGACACGTTGCGATCGAATGGGGTAGAATGCCGTTCTTACTTCAATCCGGCTCTGCACTGCCTCGATTTGTTCCAGGGTCGCTACCATCTACCCGTCACAGAACGGATTTGGAAATCTCTGCTGTGTTTCCCCATCCACAGCGAAATGAGCGATCGCGACTTACAGCGAATCCAGGAAGCGGCACAAGCCACGGTAGAATCCCTAGCATTGCAACCGATTCGGTAAGCGGGGAAATTTTAGAGAGGGATTGGGGGAGCTGATAATTGGGAGCATCGTTTCCCATATTGCTCCTCCCCCTTCTTTCTCGTTCCGTAGCCCATTAGAGATGATCTACTGAAGATCCTCCTAAATCTACCTGAAGAGATCCCAATCCCGTCCCCCTGAAGCCGATCCGAATCCCGTCCCCCTTAATAAGGGGGAAGCCTTCTTGATGCTTCGCAGTTGATCTAACGGGAAGCCTTCTTGATGCTTCGCAGTTGATCTAACGGGAAGCCTTCTTGATGCTTCGCAGTTGATCTAACGGGAAGCCAGCGGAAGCTTCGCTGTTTGTTTAACGGGGACTTCAAATCCAGTACCCCCCTTATTAAGCCATTGCGGTCTTGGGGTCTCCCCAAGTAGAGCAAATGGTGTGGGCTAGGGGGGATCTATCTGAATGCTTACAACCGTTTCAATCATCATCCCTCAAACCTTGTAAATATTATGGATATTGCCATCGTTACCGGAGCTTCTGGTTTAATCGGTTCGGAAGCCGTTCGATTTTTTGCCGATCGGAACCTGAAGGTTGTGGGCATTGATAATGACTTGCGTCGCTACTTTTTTGGCGATGAAGCTTCAACCCAATGGAATCGCGATCGTCTTCAAAACGAAGTAAAAAACTACATTCATGAAAATGAAGATATTCGGGATTTAAACGCTCTCGAACGCATCTTCAAAACCTATAACACCGACATCAAAGTTATTATCCATGCGGCGGCTCAACCCTCCCACGACTGGGCAGCGACAGAACCCCTGACCGATTTCACCGTCAATGCCAATGGCACGCTGAACTTGTTGGAAATGATGCGACAGCATTGTCCCAAGGCTGTGTTTATCTTCACATCTACCAATAATGTCTATGGGGATACTATCAATCATTTCCCCCTCGTCGAGTTAGAAACCCGCTTGGAATTAGAAGAATCTCACCCCTATTTCGAGCATGGCATTGACGAAACCATGAGTATCGATCGCAGCGTCCATACCATTTTTGGCGCATCCAAAGTGGCGGCTGATATCATGGTTCAAGAATATGGAGTTTACTATGGCTTGAATACCGGGGTATTCCGGGGCGGTTGTTTGACCGGTCCCGATCATTCCGGCACCCAACTTCATGGCTTTCTCGCCTATCTGATGAAATGTGCCATTGTCGGACGACATTACACCGTGTTTGGCTATAAAGCCAAACAAGTTCGCGACAACATCCACAGCTACGATCTGGTGAATATGTTCTGGCATTTCTATCAAAATCCACGCCAGGGTGAGGTTTACAATGCCGGAGGCAGCCGCTACTCTCACTGTTCGATGATGGAGGCGATCGCTCGTTGTGGTGAAATTGTGGGCAAACCGATGGACTGGAGCTATAGCGAACAGAATCGCCTCGGCGATCACATTTGGTGGGTGAGTGACGTGCGTAAATTCCAGTCTCATTATCCCGACTGGTCATTTAAGTACAACTTAGACGATATTTTGATACAAATTTACGAGGGATTATCGAAACGGGAAGACTTGACATTGGTGTGAGGAATCCGGTGTTGGTGGTAATCCCTTAAACTGTTTTTGAGTAGATTTCGATCGAAAAGGAGTTATTTCAGATGCAGTTGATGCAGTGGCATAATCCGCCAGCGGATTGGAGCGATCGCGCTGGGCAAATCTGGGTCAAAACAGGGCTGAAAACGGATTTTTGGCGCACGACTCACTATGGCTTTATCCGCGACTCCGGGCATTTCTATTACGGCGAAGTTTCGGGGGATTTTACTGCCAGCGTGCGGATTTGCGGTCGCTATGAAGAACTGTACGATCAGGCGGGTTTGATGGTACGGGTAGACGATCGATATTGGATGAAGTGCGGCATTGAATTTGTCGAAGGGGTACAATATGCCAGTGCTGTAGTGACTCGAGATCGATCGGATTGGTCGGTCGCTCCGTTGGTGGGTCAGCCGGAAGCCTTGTGGATGATGGTTTGTCGAACTGGCGGGACGATCGAAGTCAAATATTCCCTGGATGGGGAAGACTATAACCTTTTGCGGTTAGCGGATTTTCCGGAGCATGAAATGGTGTCGGTGGGTTTAATGTGTGCATCGCCGGAACGGGAAGGTTTTGAGGTGACTTTTGAAAACTTTTCCATTCACGTTGCTGAAAAAACATAAATGACCAAAACTAATTCCCCAGAGAATTCTGTCGATGGGGACAATCCTGTTGTCTCCTCACAGAAAACAACGGATGTCCCAACAGCAACTTCGCAGTCAGGGTCGATCGCTCCCTCTGCCAAGGCGTTGTTGCTGTTGATCGTCGGGCTACTTGCCCTATCTTCTACGGCGATTTTTATTAAGCTGTCCATTCGGGAAATTAGTGCCGAAGCTACGGTTTTTAACCGATTGTGGATTGCGACGATCGTGTTTGCCGGTTGGAATTGGGGTTGGCAGCGATGGCAATCTCCAGCGCAGGCAGACAGCCAGACTATTACTCCGGCGAGTCAGGAAACCACAACAACTGACGGAACTCGTCAGGATCGGTGGACTGTCGTAGGTCTGTTGGTGGCTCTGGCGCTCGTTCACCTGACGGGGCGCTTTTTGTGGACGTGGTCTCTAACCCAAACCACGGCGGCGAATGGGGCGACATTAGCGAATATGCCGCCGCTGTTCACGGCATTGGGAGGTTGGCTGTTTTTGGGACAGCGGTTCGATCGTCGTTTCCTGACGGGGTTGGGGATTGCTGTGGGAGGGGCGATCGTTCTCACTCTGGGGGATTGGTTACATCCGGAGGCACAACTGTTTGGTACAAAGGCAATTATTGGAGATAGTGCTGCACTGCTCTCTTCGGTCTTCTATGCGGGCAGCTTTTTGCTCGTAGAAAAATTGCGCCAACGTTTGACAACCCCAGATATTTTGGTGTGGCGCTGCGCCATCGGTTTGGCAATTGCTGCCCCTTTGGTGTTTGTCTTTGACGATTCGATCTTTCCTATCAGTCCCACCGGCTGGCTGGCTGTATTCGGCTTGGCGGTGATTAGCGAAGTGATGGGCCATGGATTAATTGTCTATAGCCTCAAGCATTTTTCTTCAGCTTTTGTCACCATTGTTTTGTTGTTAGAACCGGCACCAACTGCGATCGTGGCTTGGATTTTATTGGGCGAATTTCTCGGTCCACTGAATATTTTGGGATTTATTCTAATTTCTGTGGGGATTTATCTCGCGAAAACCGGTGAAGGCTCCGATACCGGGGACAAGAATCAGCCTCCTGCCCACTTCCAGGAAGAGTTGGTGGAAGCCGCCATTGAACCTTAGCTAAAATCCGGTTAAATCAGGTGATGTATCTATGAACGAAATGGGAAACAGCCAGGGCAATCTCGTACAAAAGGATAGAACAGTAGATTTCTTGGCATGGCTCTATGGCAGCGATAGTTTATTTCAGTCTCCGACGGGATTAACCTATCCTTTGATCGTTCGGACAACAGTCTCGCCCGAGCCAACAGCGGTTTTAGGAAATTGGGCTGAAGAAACCCGATCTTTTCCCCAAAGCAGTTGGCTCTTGGAAGAGATGCAACAGGGTAATAGCCATTTGTGGAATGGGGAAACCTATGCAATGCGCTATTTGGAAACGGCTCCTGACGGCGATCGCTTGCACTGTACGACAGGCTCTTATTTCGATACGGTTAATACCTGTACGATCTTAGAAGTGGAACTGCGGCGGGCGATGGTGACTGTTGCCGAGGAGGCTTCTCACCAGATGCGCTATGAGGCGATGCCTTTGCGTCGGGCGTTGCATGGCACCAGACAGGGAGCAGCAGCTTTAGAAGATGCTTGGTCGAGTCGGGAACGTAGTGCGGCGATCGCAATTTCTTGTTTATTTGTGGTCAATGATGGACAAGATTATCGATATTTTGTTCGGCAGCGATCGGCAAATTTAGCTGATGGAGCGGGGTTGTATCATATTGTACCGTCGATGGTGTTTCAGCCCACTGCCGCCGATCCCCTTGACCCCAAATCTTATAGTATTCAAAATACGATTTTAAGGGAGGTTGCAGAGGAATTATTCGATCGTGAAGAGAGCGATCCAGATCTGATTTCTTGTCCAGAAATTGCTGATTTACACTCTCTTTTGGTGAATGGTGATGCCAGTCTGCGGATTTCCGGGATTGCCATGGATCTACTCTGTTTACGACCGGAAATCCTGGCTGTGTTGGTGGTGCGCGATCCCCAATGGTTGGCTCGTCATGCTTCATCTGTGCGTTTCTCCCGCCATGAATATGCTAGAGTCCAGCCCGACAGCGAAGGCTGGCGCTCTGTTAACGACGACGGTGTGTTCTTACCTGGAGGTGAGTTTGACCCACGCCATTGTGTTGCCACAGGAGCCGCTAGCGCCATTCTCGGCTTGCCCTGGGTTCGTCAGCCGTCTCTCCATGTCGGAGAGGGGATCGATCGTTATTCCTCTACGAAAGCCTAAAAACTCCTGTCATGAAGCTGTTAGTCAGACCTAACGACTCACACTTTTCTAAAATATCTGACACCACACAATCAAGCTTGTTTTATAGCGGTGCTTTTTACGATCGCATACAGTTTTTGATTTTGAACCCCGTATTTTTTGCACAAAAATGCTGATAATGCAATTCAATAATTTTAATGTTTACCATCGATGCCAATAATTGATGGGTTCTACCCTACCTTTAAGCGAAAAAATAAAAATTGATGAAATTTACAAGTTTCACAACAATAGTCAGTCCGGAATTTAACAGCCTACAAACTCTCTTGAATGCAGACCCTAACCACCCACACGTTCACAGAATTGATATGCCGTTCCGTCTTACCTCAACTTGGCAAGATAAAGGATGTGAAATCGGCATTTGGCAAGCAGAGAATAAGCTAATAGCTTGGGCTGTCTTTCAACCCCCTTGGTCGAGTTTTGATTATGCTTTACAGCCTTCAGAGTGGGGTTCTTCTTTGGAAGTGGAGATCTTGACTTGGGGAAAAGAGCAAATTCAAGGTTATTTAGAACGTACTGGAGAGAATAGTTCTGGCTGTGTTGAATTTTTTGAAGATAGACCAAAGGCAGAAAAAACAGTAGACTATTTGAAGCAGCTTGGATTTAAAAAAGTAGATTGGAGTACACCGCGCTTTGCCATCGATCTCGACCGAGATCTACCCCAACCTCAACTTCCAGCCGGATTTACCATTCGCCCATTTCGGGGGAGTACAGAAGTTGATGCTTATGTCAGTTTGTATCATGCTGTGTTTGCACTGGGGGGGATGGGAATGACGGCAGCTTGGCGAATGCGGACGCTTCAGCATCCACCCTATCAGTCTGACATTGATTTTGTGGTGGTCAGTCCTGACAATCAGCTTGTGGGCTTTTGTACTTGCTGGATGTGGCAAGGATTAGGACAGATCGAACCCCTGGGAATTCATCCTGAGTATCAACGCCAGGGGTTAGGAAGAGCGTTAGAACGGACGGCTTTAGGGGCTTTGCGGAATCGGGGAGCAAAATTTGCCTACATCGATCATGGCAGTTATAACGATCGTGCGATCGCTCTCTCCTTGCAAACAGGCTTCAAGCAAATCAATAATGCCCAGAGATATTGTATCGAAAAGTAGCGATCGTTGAATCTTCACCAAGCCTCCCCAGATCTCCCTACCGTTTTTGGTTAACGAGTATGAAACTCGATCGTTTCATTACGAATCGTAATATCGTATTGAGCTAATAGATCTTGTCCGAGTAACCCCAAATCGAGAGCATCACTGATGCCAACCGTCACATCCTGAATCTTTACTCCGCCAACATCGATCGATTGGACAATACCCAACGGCATTTCGACTTCCCGCTGGCTTGCTGTACCCACGATCGCGCTTCCCGTTTTCTCGACACCAAGCGCAGCCGCCATATCCGGAGTAATTACGGTTCCCGTCGCGCCCGTATCGACCAACATTTCAAAAGTTTGAATACCATTAAACTTGACATCCACCACAGGCGTTCCTCCGGCGCGATATTTGATGGGAACGCGAATGATGCCATCGCCGACATTGGCAGAGGGGACGCCCGGTACTGGAGGCAAACCCTCGGCAGTCGCTTGGGGAACCTGCGACTCTGGGCACAATCCATCTAACTCGATCACTCTTCCTTTGGGATCGACAAGAAAACACCCTTCGTATTCTTGTGCTCCGGCGGAACCGGAGGTGAGGGCTAAACTGACGATCGACATTAAAACTGTTGAATATCGTTTCATGGAATTGCTACCTGAATTTGGGGATGTGAACTACCTACACTGACCTTGCGGTACAGTGTAGGCTTCCCAATTCATTGGGGATTGCCCCAATCTTCGTAGATTTTTTACGTCCCGAAGATTTTGGTCTTACATCCCCTCCAAGGGCAGAAGAGCACGGCAGTCGCTCCACTTGGGGAGACCCCAAGACCGCGCTGCCTTTAGTTCCTAACTCCAAAATTCGCAAACCTTCATTTCTAATATTTATTGCAGCATTAATGTCTCTATCGTGCTGTTTGTTGCAGTGCGGGCAATCTACAAACCTTACACCCAATGAATCATACCCTTTCTGTAGCATTGGGATTGGTAGTAGAGTCTCGCTACAAAGTTGAGAAGACGGAAAAAAACGACCTATTTCAATATAGGTATGACCGAACTTTTCAGCTTTATATTTAAGCATGGTTTGAAACATTCCCCATCCTTGGTCTGATATTGCTTTTGCCAAGTTAGGATTTTTAACCATATTCTTAACTGCTAAATCTTCTACACAAATAACTTGGTTTTCGTATGCTATTTTGCGAGATAGCTTGTGTAGAAAATCTTCTCTAACTCTAGCTATTTTGCTAGATACTTTTGCCACTAAACGCTTCGCTTTACGACGTTTGTTAGACGTTTTATCCGTCTTTTTAGCAAGCTTTTTCTGTTTACGTTTTCTATTCTTTTCTAATTTAGCTAATTGTTTATTGGGAAGATCATATTTAGAACCTTCCGAAGTTATAGCAAAATTCTTTAATCCTAAGTCAACTCCTATAGCGTTTCTAACCGCTACTATTGGTGCATCTTCATGATTAAAAAGAATAGATGCATAATACCTAACGTCTGCATTTCGCGAAATCGTTACAGTTGTGAATTTTGCATCAGGTAGTTGTTTGTGAAACACAGTTTTCATTAACCCCAAAGTACCGGGAAACTTAATAACAGAATCTTCTGGGATTAGCTTAACGTTTTGGGGATATTGAATAGATTGTTTACCATGTTTAGATTTAAAGTTAGGATATTTAGCACGTCCTTCAAAGAAATTGACAAACGCACTAGAAAGATTGAATGTTACTCTTTGCAACACTTGACTGTATGAGAGTCCTAACCATTCATATTCTTTCTTTAACCCTGGAAGCAACTTATCCATTGCCGCTTTAGAAAGACCTTTTCCAGTTTCTTTATATGTTGTGGATGTCGCGTTAAGCATATAGTTCCACAACCATCGAGTATTTCCAAAACATTGGGAAAGATAGGTTTCTTGCGCGTCTGTGGGATAAATTCTAACTTTAATTGCTCTATACAGGGTATCGACCTTACCGTGTTTACTATTTCATGATAACACATCTTGACGATGTTGTGTTACCCAAAAACAAATATTTGGCTCGTCTCGTCGCTGTAGTTTTCTTTGTTTTCGCTACGCTCAAATGCCATCAAACTACGCAACTCGACTCACTCGCAATTCATCTCAACACCTCCCTATCGGGTAGGTGTGAGCCTTCTGGCTGTTTCAGGTAAGAGAATTCAGGAGTTACAGGAATTAGGGAGAGAGGGTCTTGGTGAACTTCTGGCTTCTGAACTCCTTCTTCATACATTAACGCTCCAGTCGGACGATCAGCAATTTTTAGAGGATCGCCATTGGAGGAACGACGTGTCAAAATGGCAGCAAACAAAGCAATGTTCGTTGTGGGTGAGACATGAGTGATTCGGGAAATTCGAGGTGGCAAGAGCACTTCATCCTGTGGCGCCCGGTTGTGGGGTTGGCAGTCGTACAAGGTTCGATCGTTCTCTCCTGGGTGATTTACCGGGCGTATCTGGGAAAGTTATTAACCCAGTGGGGTTTTCCCGAAAGCTTAGCTGATACCATTCTGCTGGTGGAAACCCTTTTAGCGATCGTCCTCGAACCCCTGATGGGAGGGTTGTCCGATCGCCTCAAGCATTGGATGGGGACTCGCTTTCCGTTAATTTCTCTCGGCGTCATTCTGTCTTCGGCTTTATTTATTGCCATTCCCGCGAGCGTTGCCTTCGGGACGCCTACAGGGGCAATACGTTGGATTTTGCCCAGTTTGGCAGTGGCTTGGCACTGGCAATGACGATGTTTCGCTCTCCGGTAATCGCGTTGCTGATACACTACGCTGCTGCCCCGCAATTACCGAGAGCGGCTAGCGTGCGGATGTTGATTACCGGAACCATGGGGGCGTTCGCCCCATTATCAAATAAATTTTTGTTAAGCCTCGGTCCGGGGATTACCTTTGCTGCGGGATCGATCGTCATGTTGCTGGCAGTCAAAGTTTTGCGCTCCCAACATCCCCCCCAACCTCCCGTACCGCCAACGCCAGATCAGATCGTCCCACTCCCCTCTCTTTTAGCCGGGTTAGCGTCGATCGTTGGCTTAAGCATGGGAACAGCCTGGGGTTTTCGCTTTCTCGCGAGCACTTTGTCTCAAGCCGTGGTTATTCCTATCCCCAATGCCGATTTGAAGCTAGTCACCTTCTTTTTTGGCTTAATCGTTGCCGTTGGCGCATTTCCGGCAGGCATCCTGGCCACCAAATGGGGGAACGTTCGCGTCACTCTAGTAGGCATTGGTGCAATGGTCTATTGTCTGTTGTTTATGGGATTCGTTCCCTATGCTCTGGGAATCTTACTGGCGATCGTTGGGTTAGTCGCCACATTCAGCCTCGTGAATAATGGTGCATTTTGCTTTATTTTTGAAGCCGTACCGCCTCATCGCATTGGTTTGGGTATCGGAACCTATTTTGGTAGTTATGGCGCCGCCTCAATCTTATTTAGCCCGCTATTTGGTTCTGTGCCAACGGATATTGCTAACCAAGCCACTTACTGCACGATCGCCTTTTTGATGGTTGGACTTTGTATGGCATTAAAGTCTTGGCAAATGCGGAATGCGTAGGGTTTCCCACCACCAAAAACCAGACCCACTTATTCGTTGTTAGTTGTTAGTTGTTAGTTGCTAGTTTCTCTCATCCCTTCCACCTCCTGTAGGCGCAGCCGGCGCTCAGAGCGCCGCACTTACTTATTACTTAGGATGGTGCGTTTCGTGCCTCAACACACCCTACCTCCTGAACTTATTACTTATTACTTATTACTTATTACTTATTACTGAATTACGTCTCCCCCAGATAGGCTTTGCGAACCGTTTCATCCGACTGCAATTCTTTGGCGGTTCCCGTCAGAACGACTTTCCCGGTTTGCAGAACATAGCCGCGATGGGAAATCGACAGTGCCATGCGAGCATTTTGTTCTACCAGTAAAATCGTGGTATTTTGCGCGTTAATTTCTTGAATAATCGAAAAAATTTGAGCCACCAAAAGCGGAGCTAAACCCATACTCGGCTCATCTAATAATAATAACCGAGGACGCGCCATCATTGCCCGCCCGATCGCTAGCATTTGCTGTTCGCCACCGCTTAAGGTTCCACCTTTTTGCCTAATTCGCTCTTTGAGCCGGGGAAATAGATGAAATACTTTTTCGATATCGGCTTTAATTGCTGATGTATCGTTACGAGAAAATGCTCCCATTTCCAAGTTCTCTTCGATCGTCATTCTCGGAAAAATTAAACGCCCTTCAGGACTCTGAGAAATTCCCAAACGAACGATATCCTGTGCCGATTTTGACTCCAGAGGTTTCCCTTCAAACAAAATGGTTCCTTGACGAGGTTTTAGCAAGCCTTGAATTGTGCGTAGTGTTGTCGTTTTTCCCGCACCGTTGCTGCCAATCAAGCTAACTATTTCTCCGGCTTCAACCTGCAAAGAGATGCCTTTCAGTGCTTGAATATTGCCGTAATATGTATGAAGATCTTGGATGTTTAGCATAATTCAGCTAGTTGCTAGTTGCTAGTAGTTAATTGCCATTGGAGAATTTGTTTTGAGAGGCTTGAGTTAAGTATTTTAAATAAGCACTTCACTTGGGGGAGAGTTCACGTACGATCGGTTCTAGAGTTTGAACTTGTTCGCTCGTTAAGAGTTTTCGCGTGTAAGCTCGTCTCAACCAATGTCTTGTTTCGTATAAAGAGCCTCTAGCAATTTTTACAAACCGTTGATTATCTCGAAAGTTATGCCGACCATCACCTTCAGAAATATTTGCTCCAATGCTATCCGCCGAACGCACAATTTGCTTTCCAATAGTATCTTTAGCGAAATACTCCCAATTCATTACAATATACCAGATTGTATCAGCAAGTTTCTCAGCAAGCTGATAAATTTGTAAGTTTTAAAACTTGGCTTTTTCCATCTATTTTCTTGACAACTAGCAACTAGCTATTCTTCCTCTTTCCCTAAATAAGCTTCGATGACGCGGGGATTTGCACGAACTTCTGCGGGAGTTCCTTCGGCAATTTTACAACCGTATTCCATGACGCTAACTCGATCGCTAATTCCCATAACGACTTTCATATCGTGTTCGATTAACAAGATACTCAAATCTAGTTCGTCTCGAATGCGGTAAATAAAGCGAGTTAAGTCGGCTGTTTCGTTGGGATTCATGCCAGCGGTAGGTTCATCTAACAACAGTAATCTCGGTTCGCTGGCTAAGGCACGAGCAATTTCTAATCGTCGTCGATCGCCGTAAGATAAATTCTTGGAAATTTCCGGAGCTTTGCGAGATCCTAAACCGACAAAATCGAGTAATTGTATCGCTTTGTCTCTAGAAATTCGTTCTTCTTCAACCACTTTGGATGTCCGCAGGAGTGCACCGACTAATCCCGATCGCATTCGGCAATGTCTGCCGATCAACACATTTTCTAAAACCGTCATATTATCAAATAAACGGATGTTTTGAAAGGTTCGAGCAATGCCTAAACGAGTGCGTCGATCGGGCGTTAAAGTAGTAATCTCTCGATCGCCTAGCAGTAATTGACCTGAAGTTGGGATATAAATCCCTGCAAGTAAGTTAAAAAAAGTCGTTTTTCCTGCACCATTTGGACCGATTAGACTAGCTATCGTTCCTTTTTCTAGGGTCAAATCTACCTGATTAACGGCAGTCAGTCCCCCAAATTGCATCGTCAGATTTCGAGCGTCTAAAAGTGGCATTTACGAACTCCTTTGTGGGCTTAAAGGCTCGTTATCGTCTTTGTCTTCAACGTGTAACTCAGCGCGATGTACGGCATCTGGCAGCAACCCTTCTGGGCGCACGATCATCATAATCACGAGAGTTAAACCGAACAGAAAGAGACGCATTTGAATCGGATCGAGACTGGTGGCAATAAAGTCTTTAAGTTGGGGATTGGTGAGGTTAGGTAACACGGAGGTATTGAGAAAACTCTTTAACACTTGTGCCAGTTGCGGCAGATAAAGCCGATCGGCACTCATGATAATAATACTCCCCAAAATCACCCCCTTCATATTTCCCAATCCGCCTAAAATGACCATACACAAGATAATCACCGACACGGAAAAATCGAACACACTGGGAAAAATCGCACTAATATAAGCGGCATAAAAAGACCCGGCAAAGCCAGAGAACATGGCTCCCATCGAAAAAGCCAGAAGTTTTGTTTTTACCCGGTTAATGCCCATGGCACTAGCGGCTAATTCGTCTTCCCGAATCGCTTCCCAAGCCCGTCCCAGCCGAGAGTTTTTTAAACGAGAAATCGCCCAATACGATCCGACAACCAGCGCTAAAACTAAATAATACCAGGGAAAATAATCGGTAGAATCAAATTCTCCTACGATCGGCAAAACAGGACGACCGATGGGATTAATGCCTGCTTCCCCTCCCGTTAAATTCAGCGCTTTTTCGCACCCAACTAAGCAAATAGCCAACTCCGGACGACCCGAAATCAGCGCCACGATCGACGAAATAGGTTCCTGAATCCGCAACTCGGTTAAATTGCGAAAAATCACCGGAACAATTTCTCCAAATCCCAGGGTAACGATCGCTAAATAATCTCCCCGCAGGCGCAAAGTGGGAGTTCCCAAAATGATCCCAAATATCGCGGCTACCCCAGCAGAAATGGGCAAAACCAACCAAAAGTTCCAGGAATTTCCTAACTGTGGAGACGACAAAAATCCGGTGGTATAAGCGCCGATCGCGAAAAAGGCAGCATAACCCAAATCTAGCAATCCGGCAAAACCAACTGTGATATTGAGCCCCAACGCCAGCATCGTAAAAATGAGAATTAAGATTGCTGTCGCAATCCAATTGGTTTTTGCAACACCATCCACAAAGGGAAACAGAATCAACACAAAAGCTAGGGTAATTAATGTTGCCCATCGACGACGATCGAACGGTAAACCCTGCAACGCTCCCATAATGCCTGCTGAGACAGTCGCCACTGCTAAAGCGATCGTTCCCAAAATTAAACTGGTTACAAAACCAACCGGAAATTGCCCCAAAATCGGCGCGAGAAATCCTTGGAGAACACTAGAACCCAACAACCAAAACCCGATGGTCAATCCCGCACTGCCTCCCAGTTTCGCTCCCATTTTCGGTGAGAGTACTTGCTGATTCAAGCAGCGGGTAAACCCGACAGCCGTTCCCAGCAGCCACCCGATAACCACTCCACTCCAACCGCCGAATAATAACACGGTAAAAGCGGCGATCGCTCCCCAAATTCCACTCACTTTATTGGTCATTTGTTATGTGTGATTTGTTTGCCTAACAATTACCAATTACCCAATCAAACCTTTTCCTGAACATTTTCCCCCAGCAAACCTCCCGGACGAAATGCCAAAATAATCACCAAAATAGCAAACACCCAAGCATTCGTCCAACGACTCGATAAATACTGATCGCTCAATGCCGACAGCAAACCAATCAAAACCCCGCCCAACATTGCGCCCACGATGTTGCCAATGCCGCCCAAAACCGCAGCCGTAAAAGCTCGAAGTCCGGCAGTAAACCCCATCGTAAAAACGATCGTATTGTTGTAGAGTCCGACCAACAACCCCGCCGCACCCGCCAATGCTCCGCCAATCAAGAATGTCAGCGCGATAATCCAATTGACATCGATCCCCATCATCAAAGCCGCTTCTCTGTTTTGTGCCGTTGCTCGCATGGCTTTCCCCAGACGAGTGTAATTAATAAACAGATTCAGCGCCACCATCAATACCACCGCAACCACCAACACGATTAAATCTTTGGTGGTGAAAACAATTCCAGATTCAATTCCCAACGCTTTGAGAATGTCGATTCGGGGAAGCAAGTCTGGAAAACTTTTAGGAGCAGCAGCATTTGATCCCATAATCGGAATAAACGATTTGAGTCCGCCCCAAAATAACCCAGAATTCTGGAAAATAAACGACATACCGATCGCCGAAATCAACGGTGCCAGGCGCGGGGCATTGCGCAAAGGACGGTAGGCGTAGCGTTCTGTCAGCAAGTTGAGTCCCGCACAAAATACCGTCGCTACCAATAAAGCCACCAACATCGCCCCAATCGCGGCTGCAATGGGTGCACCATCTTGTATGCCAAATGCACCCATGACGGTGAGCGAGGCAAATGCACCCAACATATACAAGTCGCCGTGGGCAAAATTAATTAGCTCGATGATGCCGTATACCAGGGTATATCCCAAGGCAATAATGGCAATGATTCCCCCGTTGACCAGTCCCACAAGGATTTGTTGAATCAAGACTTCTGGATCGCTGGCAATTTCGCCCAGGACTCGCGGCACGTCCAATCCAGCGACGGGTCCGAGTAGCAGAACCAGATAGGCGATGGCAAGGTACAGAAGCGGCTGTCGCCATTGTTTCATAGGGATTCGGGAGGAAAATTGCATCATGGGATATATTAACCCACTCATGCCTCCTTCCCGAAATATTACCGCCCGATCGATGCAGAAGAAAATAGGGAAAATATGGCGGTTGAAACCGCAGATACAGGAACCAAACCCGCCTGTGCGGGTTCACAAATGAGTGATTCCTGCCATGCCATGCTGTACTAGTAGCTGACGTGTAAGGTGACAAACGCCTGAACTTGCTGTTCGCCTCCCACCAAAACCGTATTCGCCGTATCTTTAGCAAAGGCTTGCATCGACGACTCGGCAAAGTTGATCGGTTGAGAGGGAGACGTTGAAGGATTGACTTGGATGCTGACAATTTGGCGGCGTGTCAGGTTGAGGCTGGTTAAGACGGCATCGGCTTGTTTTTGAGCGTCTTGGGTAGCGGATTGTAGCGCTTGTTGGCGGGCGGTTTCGATCGCCTCGTCTGTTGCCACCAACCCGAGACTATCGATACGGTTTGCACCTGTTGCCACAGCCCGATCGAGTAGGTTTCCCACTCGATCGGATACAAGACGGAAGCTAGCGAAACTGCTGGCAGTATATCCAGTAATTTGGGTGTTGTTATTAACCTTTATATAGATGGG
Organism: uncultured cyanobacterium; assembly: GCA_963838375.1. Lineage (GTDB taxonomy): Bacteria > Cyanobacteriota > Cyanobacteriia > Cyanobacteriales > Geitlerinemataceae > DVED01. The sequence continues at coordinate 184,578 of CAWIQY010000003.1, forward strand.
GTTGAGGTTGATACGGGTGGTTTGCAGTTGTTCGACATTACTCGATCGCAGTAAAGTGACCAAAGCCTCCGATCTCTTCACCACTTCTTGCTGGGCTTCTTGTGCGGTTTGCCCCTGAATATCCATGCCCAAACTAACTTGGACTAAGGTGGCTGGAATTTTGACGGTTCCTTTGCCGGTTACCGTCAGAATTGGGGTTTGGGGTTGGGTTGGGGTTTGAGTTTGGAGAGGGATTTGGGTTGGGGTTGGAGTTTCCGATATTTTAATCGACGCACATCCGGTTAAACTCACAGTTGCCACCACCAGGAATAAGACGGCTACTCGACTCCAAAACCGCGACGAAAATATTCGATTCATGCTTTCCACTTAAAAATCAAACTCATAACCATCTCTGGAGAAGGCAATCCGATCGTCCTCAAATGAAACTTCTAACCATCCAATCCGATCGCAGCTAGAAGTTAAGTTATTCTTCAGAAACAGAGAAGTCGGCTTTCGCTTCGAGGTCATTTCTTTGGCAAGCAACCGTTTGAGAGCGATCGCATTATCAAAAAGTTCGTCGATCGCTCTCGGTTCGACTTCTCCCAGTTCCAAGAGTCGATCGCGGAATGCTCGATATTTCTTTAAGTCGTTACTTGTCATGAAATTTTACGTATTGGTTGTATTCGTCCTCTATTTCTGTCCGATCGCCCGTGCCACAATTTGCAGGAAAAAGAGCCGATCGTCTTGCCAATATGGACGCATTCCCGTCACTCTTTTCCGGTCAATGTCTTGTTTGAGATCGACATACAATTTATATTCAAGTTCTGGCGCGGTTGATTTGAAATCGATCCAACTTTGAAAATCGATCGGGCAGTCCCGAGATTCGGAGCGAACCATCGACAAACCCGCATCTCGAAATAATTCTTTGAGTTCGTATAATTTGAATAGTTTAATGTGAGATGAATCTCGCAATTTTTCCAGTCGATCGTATTGCGTTGCCCAATGAGAATTTCCCGGTGCAATGCGATCGATGACGACAACTCGACCCCCTTTTCGACAGACTCGTTTCATTTCAGCAATAGCGAGATCGCTTCGCTCGAAGTGATGCAATGCAAACCCCGTCATCACCAAATCAAAGGTTTCATCGGCATAGGGAAGGTTTTCCGCATATCCTCGTTGCACCGCAATATTGGTAATCCCTTTTTGTCGTGCTGTTTTCCATCCCCGATCGAGTTTGGTTCGATCGCAATCTAAGGCAACGACTTGTCGGACGCAGGGTGCGATCGCTCGGCTCAATTGCCCGGTTCCGGCAGCCACATCCAACACTCGAAAATGGGGCTGGAGGGAAAGTGGACGAATAGCCCACTCTACATCAGAGTAACTGGAAAAGGTCAGTTGTGGACGATCGTATCGATTGGAGTTCGGACTAAAGTCTCGCTCGATCGAATCATCTGTATTCATAAAATATGTAATTGTTTAGTAACCGGGTAAAATTCAACAGAAGACGCCCTCTTGTGTGGGAAGATGGTGGTCTCTTTAATTGACTTCAACCCAACTACTTAAAGACTTCGGGCATGAGCCATGGATTTAGAAGCTCAAAACTCATCGCTAATTACTGAATGCTTATATCCAACTTACCAACAACTCTCCTCTAAAACAAGAAGTAGCGCTGTGCCATCGGTAACAACGTCGCCGGTTCGCAGGTGAGTAATTCACCATTGGCACGGACTTCGTAGGTTTCCGGATCGACTTCGATCTGCGGCAGCACATCATTGAGTTTCATCTCGCGCTTGCCGATATTTCGGGTATCGCAGACACCCACAAGGGTTTTTTGTAAGTTGAGTTGGCGGGCAATATCCTGTTGCAGTGCCGCCTCGGAGACAAACGTCAAACAGGTGGCATTCTTGGCACTGCCGAAACTGCCGAACATCGGTCGCATATGGACGGGTTGAGGCGTCGGAATGCTGGCATTGGCATCTCCCATTTGCGCATATGCGATCGCCCCTCCCTTTAATATGAGTTCCGGTTTAACTCCAAAAAAAGCGGGTTTCCACACACACAAATCGGCAAGTTTCCCGGCTTCGATCGATCCCACATACTGCGAAATTCCGTGGGCGATCGCTGGATTAATCGTGTATTTTGCGACATATCGTTTCGCCCGGAAGTTATCATTTTGACTGCTATCTTCTGCCAATGCTCCCCGTTGCACTTTCATTTTATGCCCGGTTTGCCACGTGCGAATAATTGTTTCTCCCACTCGTCCCATCGCCTGGGAATCGGAAGAAATCATACTAAAAGCGCCTAAATCGTGCAAGATATCTTCAGCGGCGATCGTTTCTCGGCGGATGCGAGATTCGGCAAAGGCGACATCTTCAGGAATTGCCGGATCGAGGTGGTGGCACACCATCAACATATCCAAATGTTCGTCCAGGGTGTTGAGGGTATAAGGACGAGTTGGGTTAGTAGAAGAGGGCAACACATTCGCCTGTCCGCAAACTTTGATGATATCCGGCGCGTGTCCCCCGCCGGCGCCTTCGGTGTGGTAAGTGTGGATGGTACGGTTTCCGAAAGCGGCGATCGTTTGTTCTACAAATCCGGCTTCGTTGAGAGTGTCGGTGTGGATGGCAACTTGCACGTCGTACTCGTCGGCGACGCTCAGGCACGTATCGATCGTCGCTGGCGTAGTCCCCCAATCTTCATGGAGTTTTAGCCCCATAGCCCCGGCTAGCACTTGTTCTACGAGTCCTTGGGGTTGGCTGCTATTGCCTTTGCCGAGGAATCCCAAATTGATGGGAAAGGCTTCGGCAGCGCGTAACATCATGTGGATATTCCAGGGGCCCGGAGTGCAAGTGGTGGCGTTGGTTCCCGTCGCCGGACCCGTTCCGCCGCCAATCATCGTGGTGATGCCAGAAGCGATCGCCGTTTCGATTTGTTGGGGACAAATAAAGTGAATGTGTGAGTCGATGCCGCCGGCAGTGACGATCGAACCTTCCCCGGCAATGACTTCAGTCCCAGGTCCGATGATGATATCAACGTTGTCTTGAATGTAGGGGTTTCCGGCTTTACCAATTCGATCGATTTTGCCGTCTTTGATGCCGATATCGGCTTTGACAATTCCCCACCAATCGAGAATTAGAGCATTGGTAATCACCAAATCCACCGCGCCATCGGCGTTAGAAATAGGCGACTGTCCCATGCCATCGCGAATCACTTTCCCGCCGCCAAATTTTACTTCATCGCCGTAGGTGGTGTAGTCCCGTTCCACTTCAATAATCAGTTCTGTATCGGCGAGGCGAACCCGATCGCCTACAGTCGGACCGTAGGTGTCTGCATAGGCGCGGCGATCCATGGGATAGCTCATCGGTTCTCCTTCTGGGACATCACAATCTCGAACATTTATATCCAATCAAAAATAACTCTATCAGAAGATAGATGTTTTTTCAAGATACAAGAACTAATCTATGTGGATAAGCTTTTAAGTGCGATCGATTCAAAATTTTAGCTCGACTTATTGAGTTTGGTGTAGTTACGAGCCAGCACCGAAAAAATGGCTATAATTTGTTTATTGAAAAGGAGATTCTATTGTGTTTTTGAAACATAAGCAAACAGGTGTTTTAATCGAAGTTTTGGGTTTAGAGGAACTCTCCGATCCCTCTAACGATAAAATCAAGGGTCGTTCCCATGCTGGAGAAGAATTGCAAGGACCGGAAGCTTTCCCTAAATCAGCACTGATTTTTCCCTCGGGTGAAGCACTCCCCGTTTGCTGGTTAGATGCACAATATAAAGAGCATCAGGCGAGCTAGTTGTCAGCTATCAACAATTGGCGATGGGATGAGCGTCCCATCGGGTTAACTATCTGACCCAGAAGAGGCTGAAGACTATTACCCTCTTCTGGGTTCATTCTTTCATATTTTAATTCATATTTTAACGGTCGGGATATTTTCAATTCTTTTAAGTACGAACGGCTTCAGATTTTGGGGCGATCTCGGGGATATATTCTCTAAAAATTTCGAGAGACGGCATATAAGCGTAAGGTTCGATCGTTTCAACAATGCAGTTCAAAAAAAATTGACATAATTTAAAAAATAAAAATATTTAAAAAGACGAATAATATCGAACTTTAGCCTCTATGTAGGGCAGACAAATTTCAATACAATTCATATTTCAAAAAAGTACAAGATATCGCTCCATTCTCTACAGGAATTCGACGAGATGCCCGCAATCCCACTCGTTTTGCCAGTTCTTTATTTCCGGTTAAAATAAATGCCGTCCACCCTTTAAAACGCTGCTTGAAAATATCGCCTAATTGTTTGTATAATTCTCCCAACTCTTCTGAATTTCCCAATCGCTCGCCGTAGGGGGGATTGCAAATTAATAATCCTCGATCGCCCGGTGCTTCAACTTGGGATAACTCCATCCGCGTCAACTTCACAAATTCAGAAACACCACAATTTTGAGCATGAGTTCGAGCATTTTCGATCGCCATGCCATCGCGATCGCTACCCCAAATTAGCGCGGGTAATTCCGGCAGTTGAAGATCGAGCGCTTCTTGAAACAATTGCCGCCACAACAGTCGATCGAAGTCCTGCCAATTCATGAAGGCAAACTGTTCTCGAAACAATCCCGGCGCGATATTTAATGCTTTTAAACTGGCTTCTAAGGGTAACGTTCCCGATCCGCACATCGGATCGATAAATGGTAAATTCGGGTCGTATTCTGCCAACTCCAACAAAGCGGCAGCTAGGGTTTCTTTCAGGGGAGCTAAACCCATCGCCGGACGATATCCCCGTCTGTGCAAACTGTTCCCAGAACTATCTAAACTTAGGGTGCAACGGTTTTCGTAAATGTGGGCATTAATCTGTAAATCGGGGTTTTCTGTATCCACGCTCGATCGCTTGCCAAATTGGCGGCGTTGTTGGTCTACGATCGCATTTTTGACCTGTAAAGCGCTGTAATGGCTGTGATTGAGCTTTTTATTGCCTCCCGTAAATCGAATCGCTAAAGTTTGTTCCGGAGAAAGATACTCCGACCAATCAATATCTTGTACCCCGCGATAGAGAGCGTCTGCATCCGAACATTGAAACTCGCGAATGGGAACCAACACCCGAAAAATCGTCCGCGCCCAAAGATTCACCCGGTATAATAAAGTTCGATCGCCTTCAAAATGGACTCCCGTAAAATCTGGAGTGACTTGAGTCGCTCCTAAGTTTTCTAACTCTTTAGCTGCGATCGCTTCCAAACCGCGAGCCACCGTCGCAAAATATCGGTTCATTTATTATTTATTGATTATTAGTTATTATTTATTGGTGATTGCCAACTACCAACTAACCCCCGGTGCGTTTCGTACCTCAACACACCCTACCAACTAACCCCCGGTGCGTTTCGTACCTCAACACACCCTACCAACTACCAACTAGCAATTACCGACATTGAAGTCGCGACTGCCACGGCGAACCCGGAACTTGGGCAACCAATTCTACCGTACCATCGGCATGACGTACCCATGCCGTTGCTTCCACAAGCCGAGAATCATCAGTGAGTGGCAATCGAGGAAGATCTACCGTTGCCACCTGTTCCCCAATTTGCCGCCAATCGCGCGTATCAGACCAACTCGGTGTTTCCCGAAGTGGAGCCGTGGGATCGTTCGATAGGCCTCCCCGTCCGGTAATGGTAAAAGTATTGCCGCGCCCCGCAGCACAACCCCGTACAATTCGATCGGTAGAGTCGATCGGATTTTGAGTTAACTCGACCAGTCCTGAACTTGTATCGGTATCCGGGTTTTGGATTTCCACCACCCCGTCGAACTGCGGACCGAGGGCAGAAGTGGCAGTAATATCACTTTCTGGAGTTAAGTTCGATCGAAATTGAGTCCCAAAAATCCCGCGAGTGGTAATACTCACCCCACCCCCAAATCCTTGTTGGGCATTTGCTGTAATATCGCTGTTTTCCAAAGCCACGAGGGTATCCGCATCGATCGCAATATTACCCCCATCTGTATTCCCCGCATCTGTACTAATCCGACTCCCACCTCGCAATTGCAAATCTCGCACCGTCAGCGCCACATTCCCCCCCGCACCCGACGCGGTAGATGTACTCACTGTCCCCCCATTTTCCAGGCGGAGACTGTCGGCAATCAGTTCCAGTGTCCCCGCATCCCCAGAACCCCGACTATTAGCTTCAATTACCGCACCCTCGCGCACAATCGCCTCTCCCGCTCGAATTCTCAACGCTCCCGCCGCACCTGTCGCTACCAATGTGGGAAAATCTACCCGTCCGGAAGACGAGGAGAGAGTGCTGGGAAATACCACCGCAACACCCTGGCGATTGGCGATTCCCGTGCCGCTCAGTTCCAACGACTCAGAAACCGTAATATCCACATCGCCCCCTTTTCCCGCGCTCAAGGTTGAAACTTCGATCGAAGCCCCATCGCGAATCGTCAAATTTCGGGCGACGATGGTCGTATCTCCCGCCGCAAAACCGCTAAAACTCGTCGTCCCCGGACCGCTCCCAAATCGACCGTCGGGCGAAATACCCACCATCTCCAAGGAATCCGAGACATTCAACACAATATTGCCACCCGGTCCGCCCAACGGAATCAAACCCGTGCCCAGCAAAGCGCCCGTCTGATTCCCCACTTGTGCGCCCCCCAACATGACCATGTTTTGGGTATTCACTTCGATATTCCCACCTGCACCCGTGCCAAAAATGCTATTGGCAAAAATGCCCGTCGGTACAAAAGCCCCTGGAGGTGTCCTCAATAGTTCCACGGATTCAGCCGCATCGATGGAAATATCCCCACCCCTTCCCGAGCCAAAGGTAAAGGCTTGTAACAGACCGCCATCCTGGAGGGTGATCCGTTGGGTTTCCAGGGTCAAATTGCCTGCGCTGCCAGAGGTTCCCTGCAAGGTTCCCGTGAGAAAAATCGAACCAGTAATCTCTACGGAGTCTGACACGCTGACAAAGGCATTTCCCCCCGAACCCGCGCCTCCTGTCGTGGTCGAGATCAGCGCCCCTTCTCGCAACACTAATCTCGAGGTATCGATGGTTAAATCTCCGGCGTTTCCCACTCCTCCAGTTCCGGTCAGCAAACCTTCTCGAGCGTCAGAAATCTTCAGGGTTCCCGAAATCGCGCCCAAGAATAGCGTCAACTGAAGCGTCTCGAATCCAGAACCGACCAGTTCTGCTTCTTCTGAGGCTCGCAGGTTGAGCGTACCACCTGCTCCGCTATCAAAGGTTGAGGTGGAAATTAACCCGCGTTGGAGTTGAAATCGATCGGCTTCGATGTCGATACCGCGTCCGTCTAAGGTTCCCAACGTAGCGGCAATCAGACTCGAACCCTCTCGCACGGTGACATTTCCCCCTTTGACACGGATCGCGCCTCCTCCCAAACCGCTGACATTGACGATCGATGTGTCAGAAAGGTCGATCGTGCCAAATCGATCGATGTCATCATACCCTAATGCAATACCCGTTGCTGTGGGGCGAAAGCTGACAAAACCGGGACTGGCAACGCTACCCAGTTGAATTTCACCTTGCAGTGCCGTCAAATTTCCCCCTTCTAACAGAATATCGCCCCCCACGAGAGCTAAAGTTTGACCGGGAGGGACTTCTAATCCCACCGCTTGAGAAATGGGAATCGGGGTATTGAGGGTCGGTAGCTCGATGAGGCTGGCAGCTTGCGATCGATCGACGATTCTGCCGGGATTCGACCCGAATTGCAAGCCAACGGGGACGTTGATTGATAGTAAGGGTAGAGTTTCGGGTTCCGTGGCGCTAAACTGACTGCCATCAGCAAAAACGATCGAATCTGCGGTACTGCCAAAAAAAGAACCACCTATACTGAGTTGAGCGTTGGGTCCAAAGATAATCCCGGTGGGATTGAGCAAGAATAAATTTGCCGTGCCGTTGGCGCGAAGTAACCCATCAATATTCGAGAGTTGTCCTCCGGTAATTCGGGTGATAATATTATCGATCGTCGAGGCGTTGTTGAAAAAAGCTTCGGCGTTGGTGGGAACATCAAATCGATCGAAGCTGTGAAATAGGTTACTTCCGGCTGTGGTTCCCCCTTCGATCGTCCAACTCTTGCCGTTGGGGGCGGCGATCGAGTTGACAGGCAATGTGGCATCGGGCACGATCTGGGCAACAGTGGGGGCAGCCAAGAGTACGTTACTGAGCAAGAAGGCGATGGGTAAAGATACCTGTTTCATAAGTTTGGCACGGTTCTGGGAAATAGCTGTGGGTTACTGCAAGAAGGTTACGGTTTCACCACAAGCTTGGGACAAGTCGTCACGCACTATATATCGAGGTGAAGCCCGATCGATATGGGAAATTTCTCGCAACGTTCATCCCTGCCAGACGGAACGATCGTCATGCTTGTCGATATCTATAACCCTAGCGTTCTCTATCTTAATCCGAGCAATCTTAATTCGAGAAGTCCCGATCTCGCCCTTGAATGACCTTTACCGGCCGATCGGCTTAAGAAAATATAATATTTTTCGAGCAAAGTTGAGACGAATTCCCAATCTGAAATAGGATGGTTAAGTCTGGGCAATGCCCATCGACCCTGACCTATGAATTGTTAAAATAAGGACACGACAAAGATGACTCGAGCGATTATGGAAACCGAAAAAGGAACCATCAATCTGGAATTATTTGATGACGCGGCTCCGAATACCGTCCAAAACTTTGTCGAGTTATCAGAAAAAGGATTTTATGACGGTCTGATCTTTCATCGGGTGATTGACAACTTCATGATTCAAGGAGGTTGTCCCAAAGGCACGGGAACTGGAGGGCCCGGCTATCAGATTAAATGCGAGATCAATCCCAACAAACACCAAGCTGGAACGCTGTCTATGGCTCATGCCGGAAAAGATACAGGCGGCAGTCAGTTCTTTATTTGCCACGCGCCTCAACCTCATTTAGATGGCGTACATACAACTTTCGGTCAAACCAAAGATATGGATGTGGTCAATGCGATTCGCAAAGGCGACAAAATTTTGTCTGTGAAGATTGAAAAGTAATGGGTTCGTGGTTAGTCGCGCTTTTGCTACCAATAACCAATAACCCATGACCAATAAAAAAGAGATCCGATTCAGTTCGGATCTCTGCCAACTCCAACTCAAAATTTTCAGCTATTTATGCAAGTGTTTCCGGGCAGTACCCTAAACCATTGACAAATTGCTTGCGGAAAGATTCGATATCGTCTCGATCGGGTTTGCCGTGAGAAACGATCGCCACTTGGTAGCGACGCATGACCTCTACGGGAGATTGCCCGGTTTCCAAGCTCCACAGAGCCATCTGTACGCGGATATTCGACGGGAACGGAATCCCCAATTCATGGAGATACGCTCGAAAATCACCCTGCTGCTGTGGGGTTAACGGATGTTTCATCTTGACTCTGACGATCCAACCATCGATCTGATGAATTACCGTTATGAAGCGAACGGGCAATTTTCCCAGCCTCAAGTATTCAGCAACCCTTAAGGTGAGACTGGCATTGGCAAGATAGTAGAGATAGTCGTCCATGGTTGGTTGCTAACGTGCGATCGGATTATCTATATCATCGCTCTTAAAGGAGGATTTTTCCTAGGGTGGACTCCCTGTAATTCTGTGGGGAATGTTACCCAATCACCCTAAAATGTTACCCAATCACCATAAATTGAGGTAACAGAGAAAAGGTAGGAGACCAATGCTGTGCTTGTGACCTAGTCCCGACACTCCCCTAACGAGAGAGTAGGGGACAGATAGCAGATTAGCTCAACCGTTACATAAGACCTACTCAAAACTACTCATTAATAGACAAAGCTACTCATGGTAACTTGATGCTTACTTCCTGTTTCATCCAGGGGAGTCGGCTCCTTCCTGTCCGCAGGCTAACACCGTCTAACTGACGGCTGATGTGTCGAAGTCTCAAAAACTTCTGAAATTTGAGGCGCTACTAACGACCCTCTGTCTATGGAGCCTGTGTCTCGCTGTCGCACGTTGATCAAACGCCACACTTCTGGGTGGAGACTGTATCCTCTGACGGCGACGGTAAAACCGTTACATATGACCACTATTCTAGCAGATTTTCCGTAAAACCTACTCAAAAATGCTACATTTGCCAAGAGATGAAGAGTTTTTAAGTTACAGTTCCTACCCCCTCACGGGCTAATATAACGCAAGTTGGATCGATCGATCGAGAATCCTTTGCATGGCAACCGGGGGAGCGTTAAAAGAAATGAGTAGGGTATCGCTGCACGATCGAAGAATTCGCTATCATGCCAAAATGGGTTTGTTGGACTCACTCATACCCACATAGTTATCTAGCCTGTTCGCTTTTTTCGGGTAACTTTGTCTAAATCCGGATGAGCGGTCCCAACTGCATCAAGCTATTTGTATGCCCTCCATGCCTCAAAAAGTGGTCTCGTCCCAGGTCGATCCTCGCCGTCAGCAGGAACTTCAGAAATTAGTCCGGAAATTGGGGCTAAGTGTAGATAGGCCGGTCAATTGGTCTTTACTCCATTTAGCCCTCACTCATCCGACGGCATCCGCACAAGCGAACTACCAACAGCTAGAATTTGTGGGGGATGCGGTGGTCAGATTGGCAGCCGCTGAGTTTTTGTGGAACACTTACCCAGACTCGCCAGTGGGGGAATTTGCGGCGATTCGATCGATCCTGGTCAGCGATCGAATCTTAGCAGAAATTGCCCAGAGCTACGGCTTGGAGCGCTACTTGCTCATGTCCTTCAGCGCTGCCGGGGATAAAGCTGGAGCTCAATCTCGCCTTGCCGATGCCTTGGAAGCGATTTTGGCAGCACTGTATCTGAGTACCCATAACCTAGACTTGGTAAGCCCTTGGCTGGACTCCCACTTTCACCACTTAACCGAAGAAATTCGTAGCGACCCGGCGCGTCAAAATTATAAAGCGGCATTGCAGGAATGGACGCAAGCTCACTACAAGATTTTACCCGAGTATCGCGTGATAGAAGCCAGTGCCATTCACGGCGATACCGAACGCTTTAGTGCAGAGGTTTGGTTGCAGGAACAATGCTTGGGTTGTGGGAAAGGACCTTCTATTAAAGCTGCCGAACAAGCGGCGGCGCGGCACGCCTTTCTGGCGGTTCGAGATGCACCAGCTACTTAGTTTTCAACAAAATAAACCGTTTAAATTTAATTGAATTTAACTCTAAAGGATAATATTCAACCAAAGTGCACTACAGCTTAAAATCGAAACAATGAAGATCGCGATCGTGGGTGCAGGAAGGTGGGGCGTGCATCTGATCCGAAACTTTCTCCGACACCCCGACACAGAAATTGTGGCGATCGTGGATGGAAATCCACAGCAATTAGCAGCATTGTCCCACAAGTTCGAGTTAGATCCCCGTACGGTACTGGCGCCTGAATGGTCGATCGTCCGCGAGTTGTCCCAGATCGAAGCTGTCGTCGTTGCTACGCCTGCCTCGACCCATTATGCTATCGTCCGGGATGCTTTGGAAAGACGATTTCACGTCCTTGCCGAAAAACCCCTAACCCTCAAACCCGAAGAATCGCTAGCATTGTGTCGCCTTGCCGAGAAACAGCAACGGCAACTAGTCATCGATCATACCTATCTGTTTCACCCTGCCGTACAACGCGGTCGAACCCTCGTCCAAAACAATACTTTAGGAACATTACGCTACGGTTATGCCAGTCGGACTAATCTCGGTCCAGTGCGCCAGGATGTCGATGCACTTTGGGATTTAGCTATTCACGACATCGCTATTTTTAACAATTGGTTGGGGGAAACTCCCCATCGAGTTCAAGCGCGGGGAACTGTTTGGCTGCAACCGGAATTGTCCGATGTGGTCTGGGTGACACTGATCTATCCCAGTGGCTTTCACGCGACGATTCACCTGTGCTGGTGTAACCCCGACAAACAGCGACGGTTGGCAGTGGTGGGCGATCGAGGGACGTTGATTTTTGACGAACTGGCACAATTTCCACTCATCTTACAATCGGGACAAGTCGAACCCCAAAATGGAGGTTGGAACCCCGCCGAGATGAGCCAGAAGGCGATCGCTGTGGAATCGGCCGAACCCCTTCAACAAGTCTGTCAGCACTTTCTCGACTGCGTGCAACAACAACAATCTTCGTCGATTTCCTCCGGTTGGACAGGCGCTCAATTAGTCCAAATTCTAGCGGCGCTGACGGAATCGATGCAACGAGGTGGCGAGACGATCGGAATAAGTAATAAGTAATAAGTAATAAGTAATAAGTAATAAGTTTAGGAGTTCAGGAGTTCAGGAGTTCAGGAGTTACAGGAGAGTATCACCCCGCACTGGGTACTATACAAGCAAATAGCAACTAGCTACTAGCAACTAGCCACTAACCACGAAACATTCTGATAAACTAAAAGCCATCTTTGCGATCGACCTAAAATGTGAGGAAAACCCATGAAACTTCCCCTATTCCTTGCTGGAGCCTTACTAGCGCCAATATTTGCGCCAGCATTGGTTCAAGCACAACCTACCCCCCAAGAATCGCGAGTCTGTACGGCTGGATCGCCGCTCAACCTGCGGGAAATGCCGGACGGCAGAGTGATAGCTTCTCTGGCTAACGGAAGCCGCGTTTGGCTGGTGGCTCCTGCGGCTGGCAATTGGCAACCGATCGCGACTAACGAGTATCGGGGGTATGTGTGGAAAGGTTTTCTCGACCCAAATTGCACTACCCAAAATCCTACTCCTCCGACTACTCCCGCTCCTGAACCTATCCCTCCCATTTCCAATAACCCCTCTGTGGTACCCGCTCGGTGTGGCGTGAACGATCCCAATTTACGCAATATTCGCTTCCGGGGTGGTCTAGGCATTTACGATCGACCCAGCTACGATGGTCAACAGTTGGCAACGATCGGCGACGGCGGTGTCATTCGTCTAGATGGTGTCTCGACAACGGATGCCTCTAGTGTCATCTGGCAGCCGATTAACCATCCTGCCAGAGGTTTCATTGTCTCGGGTCAAAATGGGGTGGTCGCCAATGTGGTCTATTGTACCCGCTTCTATGCCACACCCAGTACTGCTCCCGCACCCAGTACGGCTCCTGCCAAAACCCCACTTCAGTAAAGCAACGACGAGATAAGAAACAAGGGAATGGGGAAAAATATTCTCCACTCCCACATCTAGTCGCCGCGTACGGAATTAAAAGCTAAAAGTTAAGAGCTAAAAGTTAAGAAGTTCCGGGTATTGTGCGGGACATCTAGAAGGGCGATTTCCTTTTCTCCCCTACATCAACCCAAAATTGTCCTGTACCTCCAAGCTGCGAAAACCGCGGTATAAAAGAATTTTTCTGGGGAGATCGATCCGCACTCGTTGCTCGATATTCAGATTAGTTTCACCCCATTTTCCCGTAAAAAATGCCCGACCAAATAGAGAGAACCGCATAAAATCGGCTGAAACTCCGATTTCGAGATCGCGACTTCTAACGCCTGTTCCCACTGGGAAAAACAGTAACATTCCTCCAACTGGGGACAAATCGATTTTGCCAACGTTGCCAACTCAGCCGGGTTCGCCGAACTGCGATCCCGAACGGGTAGTATATACAAACGATCGCCGGGATGCAACAACGATCGCAAAATCCCAGCATGGTCTTTTGTCGCCAGCATTCCCATCACCCAGGCGATCGGTTTTTGTAAGCTGTCGGCATACTGGCGCAAGACTCTGGCAGAGGCGACGTTGTGTGCACCATCGATGAGGAGATCTCGATCGTGCCAGCGCAACCACTGCAAACGTCCTAACCATTTCGTCGCTGCCATTCCAGTTTGTACCGCTTCGTCGGAAATAGTCCAACCGCGTTGCCGCAGCAATTGTACCGTTGCCATGGCAATCGCCGAATTCATCAACTGCGCCTCTCCCAACAGCGGTAACGGATACTCCAATCCTTGATAAACCGCGATCGAATTGGGACTGGCGGTTGCCGGTTCCACCCACACCGCCGGACATTCCAGTTCGGCAATGCGTCGCGCCACCACCGATTTCGCTTCGGGTGGCAGTTCACCCACCACTGCCGGACATTGCGGTTTGAGAATGCCGGCTTTTTCCTGGGCGATTTTCTCCAAGGAATTACCGAGCCTTTGCCAGTGATCCCAATCGATAGACGTAATAATACTGACTAAGGATCGATCGATCGTGTTGGTGGCATCCAAGCGTCCTCCCAACCCCACTTCCACTACTGCCACATCCACCTGTTGCTGCTGGAAATACAGCCAAGCTGCCGCCGTCACCACCTCAAATAACGTCGGCGTGGGACGATCGTTCCCAATGGCAGCTTTCACCTGTTGTAGAAGCTGGTAGAGGGTTTCCGGGTCAATTTCGCGATCGCCCTGGCAGATTCGTTCGCACCAACTTACCAAATGGGGAGACGTGTAGCGTCCTACTCGATAACCAGCCGCTGTCAGGATCGATGAAAGATAGGCACACACCGATCCTTTTCCATTGGTTCCTGCGACATGAATGACAGGGATCGTTCCTTGAGGATTGCCGAGATCCGCTAGCAATTGCTCGATCCGTGCTAATCCCAAATTGACCCCAAAGTATTGAAATTCGTGCAGTAGTGCCTCGATGTCGCTCTCGTTCATCTTTTCAGTAATTAGTGAAGTACGCAGGACTTACGCGAATTGACTGTTAAATGACCATCTGTGGAGATGAATGCCATTCACCTTTGCTAGATGTCGTGTCCCTGTCCAAATTCTATGCAATTGAGATCTACCTGTGCCAAAGCTGGCATCCCAACCCGAAAAAGAGACCGCATCGAGACCAGAATGGATCTCGATCTCCGTTCTCCATGGCGAGCCATCCGAAACAGTCTAGGAGTGTTGCCATAACGCCAACAAGAATGGGAAGAAATGCTGAAGCCCTGTTAAGCAAGCGGCCCGTTTCTATAGATTTTTTACCATCTTTGGCTACAATGGAAGTGTAAATCGTAAATTATAAAACTATAAATTATGCTCCAGGGTTTCGACCAACCAAAGGAATTCTGTGTTTTCTTAATGTCGGTATCCTGGGACGATCGATCGATGGGGTCTTGAGTTTTGGTCTGAAATTCTGTAGAACAGATCGGTACGATTTGCCTAGCAACTCAATTCCGAGGTGCGATCGCTCGTACTCGTATCTTCAGGGTCGCACGCTCCGTGGACTAACTTGTCTATTTACCTGAACGATCGGTGATTTTCTCAGTGATAACAATACCTAAACGTCCCCCAGGACATCATCCCGGTACAGTTAGCTTTGCTTCAACACTGTACCTCAGTCCAATTTTGGATTTACTCCTCGCCCAAGTTCCACCCTCGTTGCAACCCGAAATTAGATTGGGACTCCAGGAAGCCCTAGTCAATGCGGTTAAACACGGGAACCAACTCGATCCGAGCAAAACCATTGTCGTGCGTTTTTCCAGCACTCGGGAAGTGTACGAGTGGGCGATCGCCGACCAAGGGGCTGTTGTCAAGCCTACTGGGAGTTGCGATCGAGATCGCGCCTTACCCGACGACACCGCCGAATGTGGTCGCGGAATGTTCATTCTCCATCAAATTTTCGATCGGGTAGAGTGGGACTCCCAACGCCGGGAATTGCAACTGTGCAAGCAGGTGAAATCCACCAGTCGGTGGATGACCTAGTCCCTATCCTTCTTCCCATGTTGGGGACACGGCGGTGCGGACAAAGACCGATCGAGCCAACCGACAGCCTGCTGCAATCTCAAGAGTGCTTCCTGAGATTGGTCTTTCAGTAAGAACACCAAAGCGGCTCCGACAAGTTCAAGCGAGCGGACTTTGCGGTTGGACTTCAGCCGATGCCAATCGCGTTCTTTGAGGGCGAGGCGTTCGGCAAGTGCTTGCGCCAATTCGACGGTGCTGAACTCTTGCAGGCTGGCGAACCGGGGATCGCCCAAAGCTTCGGGATGGGTCGGAGAAATTCGAGTAGATTCTGTCATGGTCAATTTTCACACATGAATCTGAGTCCGGGCTGAGTTACATTTAGTTGAAGTCGAACGATCTGCCAAAGCTGCGATCGATCGGCTGATTTCTCGTATTCTACCTTGTCCACAGCCCCGTTCTGCCTCCTGATGACATCGCCTCCCAACTCCGATCCCAGTGCCTCCCCACCCGATCCATCCTCAGAGTGGGAGACCGAACTCGAAGACCTCGAGAGATCTCTGCAAACCCTCAAAGATCGCTACAGCCAAATTCAACAGGATACAAAACTGCGGGATGAACTCCGGCAGCGCCAGAAGTCTCTCAAAAACCAACGGCATCGGCGCCGCGATCCCCAATTGCAAGCAGAACTCCAGCAAATTGCCGATCGTTTAGCCGAATTGGAGGTGAATTTAGAAAGTACCCTGGTTTCTTGGGGAACGTTTCGAGAACCCTTTTGGCAAGCGGTTCGCTTTGGGGGATTGGGAATTGCGATCGGTTGGGTGTTGAAATCCTGCACGATGTGATCGAGAAGGAGTTCATTCAACTGTTTAGATCGCCGAACAGATCGGTGCTATCGGGAAATTGAATTAAATCCTCACAATCGGTATATCGCTGTCGATCGAGTTCGGCAATTCTGGCTTTTTCTTCATAAATTTGCGTTTGATAATGACCCGAGAGTTCGGGGTTGGCTTCGGCATCCGTTTCGCTCCATAATGCTAATACGTGGCGGTAGCGCTTTTGACACATCACCCGTTCGATACACGCCATTGCCGCACGGATGACCAGGGGAGAACGCAGCAGATCGAGATCTTGTTTTTCGTCGGAATGTAGAACGTGAGAAACTTGAGCGAGAATTTGAGGTTGTTCGCTGAGTCGATCGTGCAGTTGAGAAACCAGAGTAGAAGATTCGGCGGTCACATTCGTTTGCAGTTCTAGCAGTTGCTGCCATAAAAAGCGATGGTGAGAAAAGCTAAAATAGAGTTCTTGTTCTTCTAGCTCCCGCACCGCTTCGGCGATAGACGATCGATATTCCGGACAGTGGAGATAAATTCGTAACAGTAACGCCTCAGATTGCTCTAATAAACTGCGTTCTGAAGCAAAGGGTAAAGGTGGAAAATCGGTAGTATCAGTGCGATCGTGTTGTCGATACGATTGCGATCGACGAACCCGCGCTAACAAGTTTTCTGATAACAAGGGAACCAGGCGAGAGTCTCCGCGACTGAGCCGTTGGGCACATCGATTGATATAATAAGTTCGAGTTGTAGAATGAGTCAGATTGCACAGTAATTTGACCAGTTCTTGGACTGCACTGTGATAAAGATCGGCTCGTTCGAGATCGCGATTTTCTAAAATTCGCTCGATTTGCCAATCGATCCACAAAGGCGCGGAATCGAGCAGTTTTTGATAGTCTTCCGAGGTTCCCTTACGGAGAAATTCATCGGCATCTTTTCCCTCGGGAAGGTTGAGAATTCGCAGTTGAACATCGCCTTGGTATGCCAGAGTTTCAATTTCGCCGATCGCTCGTTCTGAAGCTTTGATTCCGGCAGCATCTGCATCAAAGTTTAAAACAATTTGCTTGGATTCCGTATAGCGCAGCAATTGTTTGACTTGAACGGAACTGAGTGCTGTTCCCAGAGATGCTACAGCATTTTCAATTCCGGCAGCGTGCAGAGCGATCGCATCGAAATATCCTTCAACAACCACAGCTCGATCGGTTTTAGAAATAGCTGATTTGGCTTTATTTAAAGCAAAGAAAGTTTTGCCTTTATCAAATAGTTCGGTTTCAGGAGAATTGAGATACTTCGGCTTTTCGTCGGTTAGCGTTCTTCCCCCAAAGCCGATCGCTCTTCCTTGTATATCGTGAATCGGAACCATCAGTCGATCTCGAAATCGATCGTAGTAACTACTGCCTGAAGATCGGGGGATAATTAAACCCGCTTTTTCTACCAATTCTACGGGAAAATGTTTCTGTCTGACGAGATATCCGTATAACGTTTCCCATCCCGGCGGTGCATACCCTAGCTGGAATTTTTGAATGGTGGCTTCATCTAACTGACGATCGTTTTGTAGGTAGAATAGCGCTTTTTGTCCTTCGGTTTGGCGCAAAGCGTGCTGATAAAAACTTGTGGCGATCGCACAAATTTCGTATAACTGTTCTCTCAGAGAAAGTTGGCGCTGAAGTTCCTGATGCTGTTGCGGTTCTACCGTTTTAATCGGAACTTGATATCGCTGCGCCAAATCCAAGACTATTTCCGAAAAGGATTGCTTTCCCAATTCCTTGAGAAAAGTAATCGCATTTCCCCCCTTCCCACAGCCAAAGCAGTAGTACATCTGCTTGCTGGGATTCACATTAAAACTAGGCGTTTTTTCGTCGTGGAATGGACACAATCCGAGAAACTCTTTCCCCTGTTTGCGTAAGGCGACGTGTTCCGATACTACATCGTAAATATCGGCACGTTGCTTGACTTCTTCGATGGTATCGGGATGTATTCGGGGGGTACTCATGGAGAATTCAGTAATAAGTAATAAATCATAAGTAACGATCGATCTAAAGTGTTGATTGTCGAGGGTTGATAGCAAATCGAACGCCCGATCGACATTTAATATTCAACACTTCTAATAAGTAATAAGTAATCAGTAATAAGTCATACAATTTTAGAGATTTGCCCGATCGAACGTATCCGAGACGCGATCGTTGCAGAAAACCCTGGTTTTGCCATCAATTTCGCAACCGAAAAACATTACAAATTATCGAAAAAACTGCAAACTATTTCCGATGGATCGATCTCCCCAAATAGGATATTCGTTCCGTCCGATCGCACGACTACTTGAGTTCGACAGTCATAGATTTCGATCGGTCTTTTCTCTCCATCAATACTCACGGATGCCCGGTATTCCCAGTATTTTTTTGCACTGCGTTTAATTCTGAGAATACAAACTTGATGACTGTTATCCTCTCGGCAAACCAACGGTTCGGAAGGTAAAGACAAGGAAAACGAAAAAATTGAAACCAGTAGAATCGCCAAAGATTCGATCGCGATCGTCATCGATAGATTATAGAGATTACGATATAAGTTGTGAGATAGACCGACGGGTGATTTCGAGACAATCCTAAGCTTTTTCTAATGGAGCCATCGTCAACCCTTCTCGACTCAGTTGTGTATGATACAGTTCCGCCTGTTCCAGCGGTCCGATCCAAACGATCGCCTGCCCTTCACAATGAATTTGATTGGCTAACTTCCAAGCTCGATCGCTCGTCATCCCAGGAATATATTTTGTTAGACATTTAACGACGTGTTGAAATGTATTGACATCATCATTTAAAACAATGATTTTGTAATTGGGATACGGTTGACGAGTCACTTGGCTCGATCGTTCGGGTGTAATCGTCGGGGCAGTGGAAGCAGCATATATCGCTGCGATCGGGGGAGTTGTCATCGCGCATTTCCCAAAAATCGTTGGATGAGGCTGGCACAAATCGCTGTGGGAATCTAGCCTCCATCTTAGTTTAGCGAGTTTCGCCGATCGATCGCTTAAGAAATTGCCGATTAGCAGCATCGGTTACTCTAACTCCACATGCACGACGAGTTTTCTAATGAGTTTTCTCCAGATGTTTATTCAACATTTTTTGCTTCTAAAGACAACTGAGCTTCTCGAGATACCGGTTCGGAGGAATCGCCTGCCAGTGTTTGCAATGCCTGACGTGCTTCTGTACTACCCAGGCGTCCCAAAGCTTGGGCAACGCGAAAACGAATTTGCCAGTCATCATGGTCGATAAACGGCAGCAGCAAGGCAACAGCACGATCGTCTCCTTGTTCTCCCAAAGCGCCAATTGCCGCCCCCTTCACCAGATCTTCTTCAGACTGTAAGGCATCTTGGAGAATCTCGAAAGCCTGGGGTTCTCCCATTTCTCCCAGCGCCGCGACAATACTCAGTCGAATAATCCAATCAGAAGACTGCTGATACACTTGCTTTAAATCGTCGAACGCTTCGACAAGCTTCAGTGCTCCTAAAGAATCGGCGGCGGCAGCTTTCACATCCAGTTCCGAGTCATGATGGAGACGATCGCGCAGCAGTTCTAGAGTTTTGGCTAAATCTTCCGTACCCAGGGTCGCCAGTTTGCTGACTGCCGAGTAGCGCACGCGGGGATTGTCATCGGTGATGACGCTTTGGACCAGTGGAAAGGCGATCGCCGGATCGAGATGACCCAGCTTTGTCACCCCACTCAGGCGATCTCCGTAATCATCGGATTCGAGTAGTTTTTGGACGGACTCAGGAGTAATTGTCATTAATAGTTAATAGTTAATAGTTAATAGTTGATAGTTATGGGTGATTAGACCACTCACAACTAACAACTAACCTTGAGCGACTATTCGCTTGCTGCGAGCTCTCGCACGATATCGCCTCGGGTCAAAAGACCGATCACTTTACCGGAGGGATCGAGAACGGGAAGTCGGTGCAATTTTTTCTCGTGCAGCATTCGAGCGGCTTCCTTCAGAGGCGTGTCGGGGGTTGTGGTGACGATCGGCGGTTGGGTCATCACTTCCCCCACAGTTGCCCCCAAAGCCTTGTGCAGTTCGCGCTCGTAACGGGCAGGATTTTCGAGATAGATTACGCTGTCGAGAATGGTGATATAAGCGGGTTCCTGAACGCCGGTTTCGCGCCACATCAAGTCTGTTTCGGAGAGAATTCCCACCAGTTCCCCTTCGGCACTGACTACAGGCAAACCGCTAATCCGGCGTTCGGCAACGATCGCAATCGCTTCTTGAATGGGGGTTTCGGGTCGCACCACGATCGGATCGCGACTCATCACATCTGCAACGGTTTTGGGCATCGTTCGCCTCGAAGTGAAGTTATTCACAAATTCTACCGCTCTGACTGCCTACCTCAGAGCCTGGGGTTGGGAATTGTTACAATCGAAACGGCTTGGTTGTAAAGTTTCATGTACCTTTGATGATGGCAAATCCTAAATCCGATCGCCCTATTGTTCCCCCACCCAAGACGGTTTGGGTCTGTCAGTATCGCTCTTGTGCGGCACAAGGCTCGGCAGATACCTTGAAAGCTTTTCAAGAAGCAAAGGTTCCTGGCTATGCAATGGAACCGTGCGATTGTCAGGGACAGTGTAGCTCGGGACCGACTGTCCGCATCGGCGCGGATGACACCACCGACGAAACTTGGTACTGTCAAGTCAAACCCAGCGATGTGCCCAAAATTGTGGAGCGGCATTTCCAAAGGGGGGAACAGATCGAGGAAAAACTCAATCCTCGCATCCATCTGCGGTTTTATTTCTAGCTAGAATGACTCATTTTCGATCGCTCTTTAAGTTTTCTTCGCAAATTGGTTATTTTGTCAATTAGTCTTTAACAAAATTAACAATACGCGATATAAACTCGTTACTCGAAAAGTAGGTATTCTCAATAAACGTGTCAATAAGCTTCGAGATTTCAAGGGTTGCAGCGACGAAAGCCTATTTAGACACAAGAAACCCTTGGGGGCGTATTTTCATTATAGCCCCAAATCCACGTTTTGCGTCGCTTATTGAGACTATTTTTACTCATGAAGTTTTGTAACAGGCGGCGAACGATAGAAATATTTAAACAAAACAGACCTTGATCGACATTCTAACTTATACATTCGCCAACCCCGTCACTCGTCTCAACTGGCATTTTGAGCGCGAAGAATGAGATCGATTAACTGTTCCCGTTCCCACAATTGAACGTTGTTCACTTTTGCGAGTTCGCGAGCATTAGAGGTAAACTGGCTATTAGTAATGGCGATCGCCTCATTCGCACCATAATATTGAATGGCTGCCACCACTTCTTGAACCGCAGAATTTCCGACTTTGCCTTGATATCGCTTCGCTTGAACCACGGTTTTAGTACCGTCTTTAGTTAAAATTAAGTCAGCGCCAAAATCGTTAGTTGTCGGAGTCGTTTTGGCTTCATATCCCAGCCGTTGGAAACACTCTGCCAAAAACTCTTCAAATTGCTCCCCACTCATTCGATCGACTCGATCGACCAAATAACCCAGTTCTTGACGATCGAACTCCGTTTCTCGAGTGAGAATATCTGTGAGCGTTTCCAATAATACAGTTCCCAAATTTTTACGAGTTGTGGGGGAAACAAATGTCTTATCGGCAGCCGGAAGGGGTGAGGTGGGTTCAGCTTCAACTTCTTGGATCTTCTGTCTTGCTTTCCCAGCTATAATTCCCAGAAGTTGGTCTTCTTCTGGGGTAATTTTGCCATCAAACTCGGCAATCATTTGGCAACGTTCCAAGAGTGGAGCCGCAAAATCTCCATCGAGTTGTTCGAGTAACATTTCGACAGAAGGGGGATTCTCAATCTCTGCTGTAATGGCTTCTATAGACGCTGGACTGAAATGAGCCGCTTGCAGTTCGGGTAATAACTCTTCCCAAGTTTTCTCTGGATTTCCCGCTAAAACCATATGTGCTAAAATCCAGTCCATTACCTTTTCTTGGGCGATCGCTTGTTCTAAATATTCCTCAGCTTCTGTTTGTAAAACTTCTTCAAAAACGTCTAAATTTGCTTCACTGGTTTCAACATTGAGATTCGCTTCGTAAAAACGACAAGCGCCATATCCCAGTGCATACATCATTGCCGCACTGGCGCTGGCATTAATCGCGGCACCCGCCACCGGAACCATTCCGCCAACTAAGTTTATCCCGGCTTGAATGGCTAAATTTCCACCCGTGGATAATCCAAAAATGGCTAAGGCTTCTCCCTGACGATCGATCGACTGCAAATCCATCCCGTATGCTGCGGCAATCTGGTACACCAATTCTGCGGATAACATCGTCGTTGTCGCCAAATCCACTCCTGCCAGTGCCAGTGCCGCACCGGGAAGCAAGCTACTTGCCAGTCCGCTTCCAGCCACCAGCAAAGCTTTAGATAAAATAATCCGATGTGCGATTTCATCGGGTTTTTCGTCGGGATATTGCTGCTGCAATCTCTGGACTTCAGCTTGCGCTTCTGCAATATCAACAGCTTCTAGGACAGATAATAAGGCATCGACTTTGAAACTTTTGGTCAGCTTTTGCAGGAGTGGATTGCGACGAACTAAGTTGAAGGTTGAACCGATTCCTTTAGGAACTTTTCCTAGATTTTCACCTACATTGGCGGCTGACTGAGCGATCGTATTTCCGGTATTGGCTGCGACGCTGACAACTCCACCTACTGTATCCGTCACCGATTTAGTCACGTTGGAACCGATTTCTGTTGGGAATTTTGCCAGGGTTTCACCCACATTCCCTGCCGATTTCGCGATCTCGTTTCCCGTATTGGTTGCTGCTTTTCCCACTTCCCCCACGGTATCCGAGACCGATTTGGCGACAGTAGCACCCATTTCGGTTGAGACTTTTCCTAGGGTTTCACCCGCATTTACCGCCGATTTCGCGATCTCGTTTCCGGTATTCGTTGCTGCCTTTCCTACTTCCCCCACGGTATCCGCGACAGACTTAACCCATGAACCCCAAATATGAGGATTATTTTGTTTGGGTGACGCTTGTCTTGAGCGATCGTCCGGTAAGTCTTCTAAAATAGAGTCCGGCTTGGAAATGTCCGTTTCTGTCAGCTTCTCTATCGGTCAAACGAGAAGGATCTTGAATTGCCTGTTCTTCCGATTCAGAAAATGAATTGGTTTCTTTTCGATCGGCATCTGTTGGTATTGCTGTGTCTTCACCGTCAGATTTGGACAGAGCCTCAGTCGAATCGCCTTTATCTTTTTTGCCAAAGGGGTTAACTCGATCGAAAAAGTTACTCTTCATAGATTTTCCAGTTGAGGCTGACGGTCTTTAACCCATTATAACCAGTCTATTTTCAATTTATCCTCCTCGATCGGTAGAAATTTTCGCAACCTGACAACCGTGACTCCAATCAAATGAGATCGATCGCGGTAATCTATAAGCTGTACCCTCACGCGGAACCTCGGCATGACATATTTTTGTTCATCTATTCGGACTTTAACCGTTTTCGCAATCACCCTCTTCTTCGGGATCGGTAGTTGTTTGTTGGAGTCAAATCCAGCGATCGCCGCCACACTTGATTCGCCTCCCATTTACCAAGAACGGAAATTCCACAGTCCTGATGGCATCGGCAAGTTTTACCTCGATCGAGAAATTGCTAAAGTCATGGGACATCAAGAAATGTTGTGGTTAGAAAGACCCAACCGGAATCAGGATGAACAACCAGAAATGGCGATTTCCGCATTAAATTTGCAACCCACCGACGTCGTTGCCGATATTGGCGCAGGAACGGGGTATTTCAGCTTTCGCATGGCTTCCCGCGTTCCCCAAGGCAAAGTATTTGCGGTCGATGTGCAACCGGAAATGTTGGATGCGATCGAATTTCTTAAAACCGAAAATAAAATTGCCAATGTGGAAACGGTTCTCGGTAGCGAAACAGATCCGAAACTCCCAGAATCTAGCATCGATTTAGCCTTAATGGTGGATGCTTATCACGAATTGGCTTATCCCCGAGAAATGATGGAAGGAATTATCGAAGCCTTGAAACCGGGAGGACGGGTTGTATTAGTCGAATATCGCCGAGAAAACCCCTTGATTCCGATCAAAGGATTGCATAAAATGACGCAGCGACAAGCTAAAAAAGAAATGAAATTTGTAGGCTTGAAATGGGTTGAAACGCAAGAAGTTTTACCGTCACAACACCTGATGGTCTTTCAAAAGTTAGCGAATTCTGTTTAGATCGATCGAGAATTCTCAATTCAGGTTCAAGTAAGCGCCATCGGGGAATCGTAGGGGTCAAGAGTCCTTGACCCCTACCCAGAACTCAATTCAACTCCACAATTGGGAAAGACGATCGCGCACATCAAAAAAGTCTTCGTAGGCAATATAAGATACTTGTCGATCGTCGAGATATTGACACAGACGACTCCGTGCAAACACCAAAGGCGCTGCCATCGCCATGTTTAAATCCGTCACCGAATCGCCGATCGCTACCCAATCTTCTATCTGGTATTGCGAGACAACCTTTACCTTTTCCAGCATTTCTGTAGATCCTTCAAATGCGGAGTAGGGTCGAAGAAACTCGCCACGAGTATCGAGATCGACAGCATAAATAGCTTGAACCCGATCGATCAATTTCCCCAAAGTCGTCTCCACCATCCCCCGCAATCCCCCCGACACAACCACAAACGGTACATTCTCACCGTCGAGAAAGTCCAGTAACTCCACCAATCCCGGACGAATCGCCTCAGTTTTCGCAAATTCGATAATTTCTGGATACTTGTCAGACGGAATGGCTTCGAGCATCTGGCGAACGCCATCTCGCAGCGTGACGCGCTGCGCGTAAATTTCGGGAATAATCTGTGCTGCCTTTTCGGGGGAAAACTTTTCCTGCATGGCGACAAAGGTTTCGCGAACAGTAATCGTCCCATCAAAGTCGCAACAAACTAATCGTTTTGGAGTCATATCGTTCAAGACAAAATCGCGAGGATCGAGTAATACCAATTTAGTTGAAAAATGCGACCTCTTTAAGATTACCGACGTTCGATCTGCACATCCCAAAGTTGTACATCAAAATTGTCAGTCACAGCCAAAGTTTTGCCATCGGGACTGAAATGAAAGCCACCATAGCTGTAGCGAGGTTTAGCGATCGACTGACGTTGCCAGGTGTCCAGATTCCAAACACCGATCGCCGAGTTGCCGTCGTCGATCGCCACAAAGCGAGAATCCGGGCTGAAAAAAGCATCATAGCCGTCAAACGTCGATACCGTCAAACCGTCGAGATGCCACAACCGCACTTGACCATCACTGCCTGCTGTGGTCATCCAACGACCATCGGCACTGAACTGGAGACGATTCACCGCGCTGTCATGACCTTTCAGTTGAGCGATCGCTTCTCCGTCTCTACTCCACAGAAATATTGTACCGTCATCGCTAGTCGTGGCAAGGCGATCGTCGATCGGACTGAAACTGACACGGGTAATGGGAACTTCATGGGAAATTTCTCGGATGGGTTGCAGCAGCCAGCCTCTCACCTGCCAGAGAGTGACAGTTCCATCGGTTCCAGTCGTGGCGATCGTGTTACCATCGGCACTGAAACTAAAGTCTACCCCGGGAACATTTTTCAATTGCCAGCCGTTGGTATTCCAAACTTTTATGGTGCGATCGCGACCGACTGTGGCGATGGATTTACCATTCGGAGAAAATTCCACTTTTTCCACCCATTCTCCGTGGGGAAGGGTTTGGAAATGTTGCAATTCATCGCCGTCAAATTTCCACAGTTCAACCGTTCTATATTTGCTCGTAATCATAGCATCGAAGGATTCGTCCGGAGTTGTCCGTACCGCTGCAATCAGGGTTCCGTCGGGACTGAAGCCAACCTGTTTGAACGATAAACTCTCGTCATCGGTAATCGAGGCAATCGGCGTTCCGTCCCGATGCCATACCGTCAGCGAATCCGTCCCAGTGGCGATGAATCTTCCGGTAGAATCGAATGCGACATCGAGAATAGCATTTCCACCCGCTTTGAGAGAACCGCCTTTCTGGAATAAAGCTTCGCTAGATCGAGATAACGTTTCTGGAGATAAGACTCGAGGACCGGGAGAAAGGCTTTGAGAAATGGCTCTAACGGTCGTAGAAAATGCAACTTTGGCAAATACCGTAGAGATCGTCCAAAAACCGACAGCAATTCCTAACAGTTTTAACGTAGCTTGTTTGGATCGATTAGGCATGGTTGGTATTCTGGTGTTCGGCATGCACCTAGAATAGATTTCCATTCCCTATTTTGAGTGGAGCGAAGGTGTCAATTTGGCGATTGGCTTGTGAATACGGTGCGATCGACATCGGCTGAACCCTTCCCCATAAATTGAAAATCCCACCTCTAAAAAGGTGGGATGAGCTTCATTCCTCGGCTTCTGCTAATTTCTCTGGGACACGATCGATCGTCGATCGCGGGTTTCTCAAGCGATCGCCGAAACTTGAGGACGAGCAAAAATCATCCGACCCGCCGAAGTTTGCAACGCGCTAGTCACAACGACTCGCACTTCTTTCCCGACCCGATCGGCACCTTCTTCCACCACCACCATCGTCCCATCATCAAGATAGCCGATACCCTGAGTGGGTTCTTTTCCCCCCTTGACGATTTTTAGCTCTAACGGATCGCCGGGTAAATAGGTCAGGCGAGTCGCTTGTGCCAAATCGTTGATATTCAAAACCGGAATTTTTTGGAGAGAGGCGACTTTACTTAAGTTGAAGTCGTTGGTGAGCAGTGTCCCGTTAATTTCCACTGCCAAGCGAATTAACTTCGCATCCACCGTGATCGGTTCTTCGTAGTCGGCAGGATGAATGACAATGCGATCTGGATAACTTTCTTTCAATTGGTTGAGAATATCCAACCCACGCCGACCTCTTGCCCGTTTTTGCTCGTTCGCCGCATCGGCAATTTGCTGCAATTCCAACAAGATAAACTGCGGCACTAAAATTTGTCCCTCTAGAAACCCAGTGTCGAGGAGATTTTCCAGCCGACCGTCAATGATGCAGTTGGTATCGAGAATCTTAGTCGCAGAAGATTTGAGCGTTCCTTCCGCCAGCATCAAAGTTTCAGCACTATTGGGACTGATCAACCGTAAAAATGCTCGCGCGTGGGTATCCGCCAAAGAAACCCCCAAAAACGCAAACAACACACTACCCAACACCGCTAGAAATGGCTTAACAAATGTCAAGTCTTTAGGGATAGGCAGCAAGAAGATGGGTGCGAGCATCAAATTCGCTACTAGCAAACCGATGACCAAACCGACAGCGCGAGTCAGCAACACCTCCAGCGGCATTTCTCGGATTTGCGTTTCTAGACGGCGGTAGGTCGTTTGCACGCTTAATCCGACCACGCCACTAATCAGCGCAGAAAAGCTGGCAATCACCCAGCGCAACGCTTCTAGGTTGGTGACTTGTTCGACTACGGTGGTGGGGAGCAGTTCGGTGCTATAAAAGCCTATTCCCGCTCCTGCTAGGATAAACGAAAAAATAATCAGTGCATCGAGCATTGTTCTAGGCCGATCGAGTTGGATAGTCCGTCCGGGATACAAGGCAATTTGAATCGATCTCTGGAACTAGCATCCCAGACATAGGACAAATTCACTGCCTAGACAACATTATACTGGGGTTCTCTAGAGAATTGGACTCCAACGATTGGTAATAAACCGAACCGATGCCACCTCTTAGCGCAAAGATATTGAAGAGTTTGCGACTGGGATAGATGGGCGGCAACCACTACGGCACCTAAGCGAGAGAGCTTCATGCGCGATCGTCTCAATGCACCAAAAAGAGGAGCTTGACTCGTTCGGGAGTCCCCAGAGGGCTATCCATACAAACTGGAAGTTCCTCCTTGGGAGGAACTTCCAGTTTGTAGAGCGAGATTTTAATCGACACAAAGCCTTTGAGGAGCGCCCAAACGCGCTATAGATTAAGCATAAATGACATCCATCGAACCCTGGACATCGTAACAAAGATTCACAAATAGGTGATTGACTACAGCTTTTGACTTGAGTTTCAACACAGCTAGGACTTTACGCCGGACTCTGACGCCTTTTCCCCATTTTAAGCGGCTTCAAACGCTGTGGAGTTATCAAGAATTTCAAAAACACGATCGAGCTGAGTCAATTCAAAGATAATGCGAATAGAGGGAGAAACGGAACACAGACTAAATCTACGACCAACCTGTTGGGACAAGCTAAGCGCCGAAACAAAAGCCATCAGTCCAGCACTGTCTAAGGATTCAACTTCCTGCATATCGACTAGCACCGTGGAAGCGTGGGAGTCAGAAACCGCTGTAGTCAACTGACTTTTGAGCGACGTTGCATTTGCAGCGTTCAGATGACCCTGTAACTTCATGATGGTGGCTTGAGGTAGATTCATGATGGCTTGCATAATTCAATTCCTTTTGAGTGCTTGCTACTGGAATGTGAAATTCGATGAACTAAACATAAACGATTTAATTCAACCTTGGCTACCCTAAGTCATGACGTTTTGCTTAATCTTCGCGTTAACTGCCTGTTCTGTAAAGTTTTCAGCAAGCTGGCACTAAAAATGCAACTTCTTATACCAATGAGGGTTCGTCAAAGTACTCTTTGCCTTTTGAAATAGAGGGTCAAACCCTCCGACGCGCATCCTCCGCATGGTAGATCGTTATTATCTGGTCAAGGTTTCGTGTGGGGTACAATCGTCGGTCGCAAGATCGATCTTTTACTTCTGGCATAGTAGTCGCAAGATCGGTCAACACCTGGCTATCTATAGGTTGTAGCCTTTAGCGGGATCAAAAACCTTAATGTGTAGTGCGATATCTCTGTCCGTATCGATCTCGGTTCGAGATTTCAACCCTTTCAAGGCGATCGATCGTGTTCGCTCTTCGATCGAAATCAGGACTCATTAAATGAGTTCTAAAAAACGATCGCATTGAAGAAGACGCGGCTCATTTTTTGGCATTCTATCCTACAGTTAAATCTTATAAGTGACATAGATCACAAGCCATTTCAGTCTTGGATCACTGGATTAAAACTTAAATTGTTAGAGGATAGTGATAGAAGAATTCTTGCGATCGTTTGATGAAAGCTACCGCCGCCATTCGCCAAATTGTAGAGAAAGCACTTTATATTAAGCGCTTAACACCAGACCTCGAAAATGAAATTAATAATGAACTGACTCGATTGGGATATATTTCGGATGTTGATTACGAAGCACTTGAACTCCTGATGGATGAAATGGATCGAGGACGAATCGATTTAGTTGCCAGTCCCTAATACGCCCAAATGTTCAATTACCGGGTTGCTTTTCTATCCCGGACTGGGCTAAACGTCAAAAACGTCCCAAGCCCTCGACTCAAAACTTAAACTCGAAGGGCGCGATTAGCCCCGGTGGGTTCTATTTCTCGAGCTTTTTTGCCGCGCCACAGCAACCGAATTGGCGTACCGCGAAATCCCAAATTTTCTCGGAATTGACGCTCCATGTAGCGGCGGTAATTCTCCCCGAAACGTTGTGGATCGTTCACGAACAAAGCGATCGTCGGAGGTTGACTGGAAACTTGAGTTCCGTAGTAGATTTTGCCTTGTTTCCCCTGACGAGTTGTCGGAGGGCTTTGCCGAGAGATGGCTTCTTCTATCACCTCGTTGATTGAGGAAGTGACCACCCGACGTTTGTGTTCGGCTGCCGCCGCATTGACCATTTCCAGAATTTGCTCCAGCCGCTGGCCCGTCACCGCGCTAACAAAAATCGTATCGGCCCAGCTCAAATAATATAACTTGTCTTCTACGTGTTTTTCGTGCTCGTAGATGGTGTAAGAATCCTTCTCGATCGCATCCCACTTGTTGACGACAATGACACAGGCGCGTCCTTCCTCAATAATGCGTCCGGCAAGTTTTTGATCTTGTTCGGTGACGCCATCGATCGCGTCGATCACCAGCAACACCACATCCGATCGACCGATCGCTTTAAATGCGCGATGGATGCTAAAAAACTCAGGACCGTAATCGACATTTTTCTTTTTGCGAATGCCCGCCGTATCGATGAGGCGATAGCACTGACCATTGCGTTCGATCTCCATATCAATGGGATCTCGTGTCGTTCCAGAAATCGGACTGACGATCGATCTATTTTGCCCGACAAAGGCATTGAGTAAGCTAGACTTACCCACATTCGGACGACCGACGATCGCCACTTTAATCTCATTCGTTTCCGGCAGTTCTTCTACCGTCGGCAAGTGAGAGATCAATTCGTCCAGTAAATCGCCAACGCCACCCCCGTGAATGCCAGAGACCGCAAAAGGTTCCCCCAGTCCCAAACTCCAAAATTGAGCAGCTTGCATCAAACCCTGGTCTGGAGACTCGCATTTGTTCACCGCCAGCACCACCGGAACCGACTGTTGGCGCAACCAAGCGGCAAGTTCTTCATCCGCTGCCATCAGTCCAGCTTGCCCATCGACCACAAAAATCGCCGCACGGGATTGGGCAAGTGCCGCAAAAGCTTGTTCGCGAATTTGGGGGAGGAACTCGCTTTCATCATCAAACACCAGCCCTCCCGTATCCACCACTTGAAACTCTCGGTCTTGCCAAAAGGCAGGCTTGTAGGTGCGATCGCGCGTGACTCCGGGTAGATCGTGAACGATCGCATCCCTGCCACCCGTCAGACGATTGACTAGGGTGGACTTACCCACGTTGGGTCGTCCGATAATCGCAACAATGGGTAAGGTCAATGTCATGAGCGTAGAGAAAGCGACAATTCGAGTGTCAGTCACCTGACATTCTTATCATTGTAGCGAGTCGGATCGAGATTTCAACGAATCGGTTCGGGAAATCTCGATCGCTGTAAGCGATCGAGCCCGCCAGATTGCCAGACTATGCTCTCGGGAGTTTTCCCGCGTCGGTGTTGCCAATGGAGCTACTTCAATTTCTGCTTGATAAACGCGAGAATTTGATTGAGCTGCTTTTTCAAAGTGTCAATTTCTTTTTGCATCTGAGCCATTTGGGCTTTGAGAGATGCCACATCGTCACCGCCAGCAGACACACTGGTTTTTGCCGTTTTGGCTGCCACCTTGGTCGCGCCACCAACCGCGCGGGGCTTTTTGGATTTTGCCATGGCGGACTTAATCGCGCCGATGAGCTGTTTCTTCTCAAAGGGTTTGCCGATAAACTCGAAATACTCAAACGGTTCGGAAATCTTTTCGGTGACTTCTTCCTTGCGACCCGACATTAACAAGAGGGGAATGGCACGCAATTCATCGCTGGCTTGGATTTCTTGGAACACTTCCCAGCCACTCTTTTTCGGGAGCAGAAAATCCAGCATGATTAAGCTCGGATTATCGTGGCGAATTTTGTTTAAGCCTTCTTCGCCGTCTTTAGCTTCCAAGACTTCAAAGTTACCAGGGGGTAACATACTTTTGACTGTTTTTTGGATGACTTTACTGTCATCAATGACCAGGATTTTGTGACTTGCCACAACTAACTCCTCTAGTGGATAGATGCCAGAAAGCTATGCGAGTGATGTTTGCTTTTAAGTCTAGCAGCATCGATCGGCTTTAGGCACTGCGATCTCTCGCCCGAAGCTATTATTCTATACCTTAATATAGGGCAACACACGGCATCAAATTTGCGATCGATTGCGAGTCGAGAAACTGTGCGGCTCGCGGGGAGCGATCTAAAATACGAAAGTGTAACAATTTATTTACTCTAGCATTATGGCAGCAGAAGCGAGTCGTCAGGTTTCCCCCTCCTCGAAAACCACCTTACTCAGAGCCGAACTGGCGGCGATGCCAGAGTGGTTGCGCCGTCCCGTCGCCAAAGCCAGTGAGATTTCAGTCGTACAGCAAATTATCAAACAGCGTCAAATTCACACGATTTGCGAGGAGGGCCGCTGTCCCAATCGAGGCGAGTGCTACGCTGGGAAAACGGCGACCTTTTTGCTAATGGGACCGACTTGCACCCGATCGTGTGGGTTTTGTCAAGTCGATAAAGGACACGCCCCCATGCCCCTCGATCCGGACGAACCGCGTAAAGTTGCCGAAGCCGTGCAACAATTGGGGTTGCGTTATGTGGTTCTCACGTCTGTCGCCCGAGACGATTTGCCCGATGGGGGGGCCGGTTGGTTTGCGGCAACCATGGCAGCCATTCGATCGATCGATCCTCAAATCGGGATCGAAGTATTAACGCCGGACTTTTGGGGCGGCAGTGCCGATCCGACGATCGCAGCACAACGGCAACACCAACGGATTCGATCGGTGGTGGAGGCAAAACCGGCTTGTTACAACCACAATATCGAGACGGTGCGACGCTTGCAAGGGATCGTCCGTCGTGGCGCCAAATCCGATCGATCTCTGGAGGTTTTGCGCGTTGTCAAGCAACTCGATCCCAGCATTCCCACCAAATCGGGATTGATGTTGGGACATGGGGAATCGAAAGCCGAAGTCATCGAAACCCTAGCCGAGTTGCGATCGCTGCGGTGCGATCGCGTTACCCTAGGTCAGTATATGCGTCCTTCTTTAGACCATCTTCCCGTACAGAAATACTGGCATCCGTCCGAATTTGACGAACTGGGAGAAATTGCCCGCAATCTCGGTTTTTCTCACGTTCGATCGGGACCGTTAGTTCGCAGTTCCTACCATGCAGACGACGCAAACAGCCATTGAGAACATCGATCGCATCCTCACTGTGGATGGGGAAAATTGTCCCAAGCCTGAGCGACAATACGACTCAACCAGTCTCGTTGACTGCCATCGAGGATGAGATCGTCTTGTAAAACTTCGGCGGTGAGTTCGGGCAGGGATTGACCTTGATTTCGGGCGATTTTGACAACCCCAGCGATCGCCGTCGCCACCAATTCCTCATTAATGGGTTGTTCCAAGAGATCGACCATATCGGTAAGGGTCGTGGGAATGGGATAATTCATAATGACTTTTTACGTCACATCTTAAAACATGACAAATTTTGTAAGTAAAAAAAATTAAAATGCCACTGAAATTTCAGTACCGGGCATTATATCTTACTTTTTCCAAACGCGCCTTTTTTTGAATTCGCCGATCTGTTATTCCATTTCCGGATTTCCCCATGAAACAACTCCTTTACCTGGAAATTCCCACACCGGATCTTGCCTCCGTCCGTAGTTGGCTGCAACAGGAATGGAACCCCATCCAAGGCAAGAAACACTTAACTCCAGAGGGTTTGCAACTCTGTTTTCCACCGGATGAGACAGAACTCTCTATTTTCCTGTGGTCATTGCAGCGCACCACCTATCTGAAAGTCTTTCGCTGGGGTGAGACTCCCATCTCTGGAGAACGATCGATTATCGAGGCGCTGACAGCAGCGTTAAGAAATTGTTTCCCCCACCATTACCCCGAACCTCCCGAAATCGACCTATCCCAACAATCCATTTTTACTGCCCTACAAACCGACTATCCCCTCACCGTTCGATACTTCCAAAAAATTCCCAATGGTGAATACGATTTAACTCGTGCTTACTGGTGGGAAAAACGATGGCGCGATGGCGTTCGCCATCCCCAAAAACCCCAGCAAGTTGTTTTTACCCAAACCTCGCCCAAGCCTGTCGAAACTGAGGAGAAGCCAACCTACGACTTAATCTACATTGGCGGCGCTCTGGGTGTCATTCACGCGGCGGTGATGGCAAAACGAGGATACCGGATCTTATTACTGGAACGCTTGCCCTTTGGTCGGATGAATCGGGAGTGGAATATTTCCCGTGGGGAGTTTCAACATTTAATCGATTTGGAGTTGTTTACCCCAGCAGAATTTGAAAGTTTAATTGCAGCGGAATACAAAGATGGATTTAATAAGTTTTTCGATGCCAATAATCCGTCTCATTGTCAGGCAAAAGTGCTACATACCCCGACAGTTTTGAATGTGGCGATCGATGCTGAGAAATTGTTGCGGCTGTGCGGCGAAAAATTGCGGGCAGCCGGGGGAGACATTTGGGACGAAACAGAATTTATTCGGGCTGATATCAGTGCTACCCAAGTCACAATTCAAGCTCGACATTTACCAACGGATACTGCCAAGGAAACCTCCAGTCGTTTGCTGGTCGATGCCATGGGTTCTGCATCGCCCATCGCTTGGCAACTGAATGGAGGAAGAGCGTTCGATAGCATTTGTCCCACCGTTGGGGCGGTAATTTCCGGCGGATTCGAGCCGGGCGTTTGGGACTCCCAATACGGTGATGTGCTCAACTCCCATGGTGACATTTCTCGGGGTCGGCAGCTTATTTGGGAATTATTCCCCGGCAAAGATAACGAACTGGCGATTTACCTATTTCACTACCATCAAACCAATCCTGACAATCCGGGTTCTATCCTGGAAATGTACGAAGATTTTTTTACAATTTTGCCGGAGTATCGACGTTGCGATATGGAGAAGTTGGTGTGGAAAAAAGCCACATTTGGATATATTCCCGGTCACTTTAGCGGCAATAGTCAAGAACGGCGGGTAGCGATCGATCGGTTGTTGGCGATAGGCGATGCTGCGTCGTTACAATCGCCTTTAGTGTTTACCGGATTTGGGTCTTTGGTTCGCAATATGGGACGGTTGACAGAGTTGTTAGATACAGCTCTCAAACACGATCTCCTCGATGGGAAACATCTCGATCGAATTCGCGCTTATCAAAGTAATGTTGCCGTCACTTGGCTGTTTTCCAAAGGGATGATGGTACCGACCGGGAAATGTGTGGCTCCCGAACGGATCAACTCTATGCTCAACACCTTCTTCGGGTTACTCGCCAACGAACCCCCAGAAGTGGCAGATATTTTTATTAAAGATCGTGCCAGTTGGTGGATGTTCAACCGTTTGGCGCTCAAAGCCGCAGTACAGAATCCCTTATTATTACTGTGGATTTGGGAATTAGCAGGGTCGCGAGATCTGTTGCGTTGGTTAGGTAGTTATTTTACCTTTACGTGGCAGTCGATCGTCGCTGGGTTGCTGGGGTGGCTACCGCAATTCGGGCATTGGATACAGCCTTGGCTGGAACCCCGGTATCCGTCGCTGTGGCTGAGATTGCTGGCGACGAGTTACGATTTGACAGCCGGAATCGGTCGTCAGGCGTCATCGATGGTGAGAGGTTCAAGTCCTCGACAAATGGGTTAACCCGAATATTGACGGGGCTGAGATCGCGCAGCAGGGCTGTTTACTCGTCCTCGGTTTTATCCTGAACACCTCGAACAATCCGCGAAAGTTCATTTTTTTCGTTGATAACGACTCGAGTGGGCGACCCGCTGATAATGCCTTCGTAGTTGCGAAACGAGTCTTTAATTAAGGCTCCGTTTTCGCTAATCGTATACTCCCGAATACCCGTGTCGTGCCACGATCCCCGCATCTTAAATACGTTAATTGCCCGAGCCATTTCTCCCCTAATTTCCACGTACTGCAACATCAAAATCGTATCGGTAATTGTAGAAATATGGGACTCGGTAATGGAACTAGCTCCCATAAATCGATCGGTAGTGTTGGTGAAAAATCCCGTAATTTCTTCTTGTTTGGCATATCCAGTCACCCCGATCACAAATTGTCTAAAAGCGTTATTGCTAACGCCCCGTGCTAAAGCGGAGAGTGAATCGATCGCAATCCGAGAGGGTTTGAAATCGACAATTTCCGTTTTGATAATTTGTAAGTGGTCTTCCAACCCAGCAGATTCCGGATAAGCACACAAAATCTTGAGCAATCCTTTACGCTCCATTGCCTCAAAGTCAATGCCCCAAGAATAAGCATTTCGTAATAGTTGAGCGCGAGATTCTTCGTAGGCAAATAGGATTGCTCGTTCTCCGTTCAAACAGCCTTCTTGAGCAAATTTGCTAACCAGGAGTGTTTTTCCCGTTCCGGTTGCTCCCGTTGCCAGAATAATTGAATCTTTGAAAAAACCTCCTCCACACATGGTATCGAGAGTTTTGACTCCAGAAGAAACTCGGACGTTGGAAGAGCGCTGAGTCAGTCGCATCGCGCCCAGGGGGAAAATATTAATCCCATCGCTAGTCATGGTAAAAGGATACTCACCTTTCATGTGAGTTGTCCCTCGTAGCTTCAGGATTTCGACAGTGCGTCGGCGACGTTCTCCTTCGAGAACATTCCGCAAGATAACAACATTATCTGAGACAAATTCTTCGACACCAAATCGTGCGGTGGAACCGTATTCTTCTAATCGTTCTGTTGTCATGACCGTGGTTGTACCGACTTGTTTTAAACGGGCAACCAGCCGAAAAATTTCCCGGCGCACGACCGAGGCGGCATCGTATTGCTGGAATACAGCTGTTACAGAATCGATCGACACTCGTTTGGCTTTGTACTTGCGAATCCCATATTGAATGCGCTCGATTAATGCCGAAAGATCGAAATTTCCTACTACTTCTTGTCCGTCAGGATCGGGAGAGGCATCTAGAATAAAAAGTTTTCCTTCATCGATCAGTTGTTGCAAATCCCAGCCAAAACTATAAGCATTTTTGATGATATCATTGGGGGATTCTTCAAAAGTTACAAATACTCCGGGTTCGTTAAAGTAGCGAATTCCGTTATAAATAAACTGAATAGCAAATAACGTTTTTCCCGTTCCAGAGGTTCCGCTGACTAGTGTCGTCCTTTCGATCGGCAATCCGCCATGACTGATGTCATCGAAGCCTTCAATCATGCTGCGAATTTTATGGACGCCAACGAGTTTGGCAGAAGGGTTATCTTTGTTTTTGACGTTCATTATAATATCATTAAAAAAACAAAAAAAAAGACAAAAAATGGAGTTTTAAAACTAACTATCAAAATCTCGTTCGTGTAACTCTTCGTACAACAGGTCGAGACCGATTAAAACTTTTTCACGATCGGATAGATCTCCAATAATTTTACGGACAGGAGGTGGTAAGATTTTAGCAAGTGTTGGAGTTGCCAAAATCTTGTCTTCTTCAGCTAACTGTGGATTTTTCAACACGTCAATCACTTTTAATGCATATACACCTTGGAAATCTTGCTCCAAAATGTCATTGAGCATTTTGAGGGCACGGATTGAGTTTGGTGTATTGCCAGCGACATAAAGCTTGAGAACATAAGTTTTTTTTGGAGCAACCATAAACAAGATTGATAAATTAAGTCAGTGAATTTAGAAGTAGTGTAGTAAAACAGGTAGTTTTTAGGACTCTCTGGGAATCGATCGACGATACATTTCACAAAGATGAGCAATAACATCGATTAAAGTTAGGCGATAATCCAGAAGAATTTCTTCACTACGACCTTCAAGTTTTAGCTGTGTGGCAAATTCATCCATCAACTCCATATGCAGCTCGACAATTGTGGTGACAGAAAGATCGGCAAAAAATGCAAAGTCCACAAACTCATCAATCTTTTGGTTTAAATAGGACTGTTCGGAAAAGTATTCTAAAACAATTTCACGATAATTCGACTTTAATGCTTTTAGAAATTGCTGACGATCGAGTTCGGGCAAATTTGTAACATACATCTGGGGATTTCGTTTGTAGTACACACCTAAGTACCCCAATCGCTCCTTCAGTTTTTCGGACAGGCGTTTCTGTTGTTGATGTAATGCCGTTATCTCTACGGAGTCGAGAGAAGCCTCAGCAGTTGAGATCGTTTTGGGAAAGCGTTCAGCGGGAGAGAGTTTGAGAAACTGCGCGATCGCGTTATCGATTTCTCGATCGATGTCGCTCAATTCTTCGGCAAAAATCCGAACTTCCCCTTTGTGGTAAAAAGGGCAATCTCGATCCACTTGTGCGGATGTCAGTTGAACAATTGCTGCCGGCAAAAAAGCAACTTGTTGATTGAGCTGGGCAATCAGCGATCCCAGTTCTGGGCTCTCCTGCAAAATTAGACAATCTAGCTGGTGTTTGGATTGTTCGATACATTTCAAAAATAGATCGACCTCTTGGAAATGTTCGATGACGTAGCCTTCTCTACCGAGCAATCGACAGACCGACTCAAAAATAGAATCTTCAGGGAGGAAAGTACAAATGGAGAGTTGAGAATGCACGGCGATCGCGGATAGAGGACTCACATCGGTAGGCAAAAGCCCTGTATATTACATAAAGAAGACGATTCGTCAAAAAACTTAATTTTTATTTAAGTTTAGTATGACTATACGCGATCGTAGCGCCTAAAGCTTCAGTTGTTCCCAGAAATCTATACCTAATCTACTTTATGAGATTCGATATCGAACTCCTGTAAGCATTGCGGTATAATGATTTCAGGTGGAAATGTGGCAAAAAAAAAGCCCCTCTATACACCAAGCCCAGGTCAAGCCGGCTTAGCAAGGAGTCAGTTCATAGACTATCTATCCGCAATCGATCGAGCCACTGAAGCACGATTATTGCTGTCGGCGACATCTCCTCGATTGTAGAAACAACATTTGGTTCGACTAACGGGGTCAAGCAGCCGAGAAGGTCAACACTTTCGCTCGAAAGTGCAACTCAACGAACCGATCGAAAGTGATAAAGTTTATGTCTTCTGCGCTCTACCGGTATGGTGAGTGTCGGGAGTAGTGTACGACCGAACACTCTATGATTTGAAACCAAGTTGAAGTCACAAAGCTACTAATAACCGCCACTGCGGGAGAAGGTGAGAACCCCCAAACCTCAGTCTGAGGTGAGGTAAACTTACCCGTTTTGGCTTTTTCTCGAGCAACCTGCGAATGTCGATGCTGGTGACTAATTTAAACAACTTTATTTCCCGAGTTCCCGCTTTTGCGCCAACCGAGACTCTGGATAGAGTGTTGGAACTGGTCGGTTGTCAAAACGGAGATCTCTTGGCGATCGTCGATGGCAAACAGTACCCCTTGGCAGTCGTCTATTTTCACCGCTTGCTCTTGTCCCTGCGGACGATAGAGCGGTCAGTTTCTGCCTGCCCCGTGCGAATAGGGGGAGAGCGAACCACTCAACAGCAACAGTCGATTGCTCCGGAAACAGTCTTCTTGTCTGCTCTCGATCCATCTATATTTGCTCCGTTGGCAATTATACCAGTGGATCTAACCCTCGAGCAGTTGTTTCCCTATTTGCAAGATTCCCCCCCCAACTCGGCTTATGCGATCGTCGATGCCGAAAACCAATTTTTGGGGTTGCTCGATCTGTGGGGTTTGCTACAATCCCTGGTACAGCAGCGGATTGCCACCCCCCAGAGATCCGATTTGACCGTCGTGCAGTCTCAATACCAGCAACTGGCACGAGAACTGGCAGCCAAAAACGCCGATTTAGAGCAAATCGGACGACTCAAAAACGAACTGCTCGCAGCGGTGAGTCATGAACTCAAAACGCCTCTAAGCTCTGTGTCGAGTTTGTCGAGCTTGCTCAAAAATCCTAAAATGGGGCAGTTGAGCGATCGCCAAGCGCAGTACGCCGATCTGATCTATCAGAGCAGTCGCCAACTGATTGGCGTCGTCAATCGCGTTTCCGAACTCAGCCGCATCGAAAATGGTGAGTTAGAACTGCGACGATCGTCTGTAGAAATATCTCCTTGCTGCGATAGGGCTTATCGACAAGCACTCCAACTGTCAGATTCTCCTGGGGAAACCTCGTTTACCTTAGAGATTGCATCGGGCTTGAACGCGATCGTGGCTGACGAATTTCGCCTGTGCCAAATTCTGGTCAATCTGCTCTCCAATGCTCTCAAGTTTACCCCATCCACCCAACGGATCGGGCTGCGCGTGAGTCAGTGGGGACGCTGGATCGCATTTACCGTTTGGGATACGGGGGTTGGCATCGCCGATCGAGATCAATCTCTGATTTTCCAGCGATTTCAACGCCTGGAAAATCCCTTAACCCATCAATTTGAAGGAACGGGTTTGGGGCTGGTTTTGGCTCAACGGCTGGCCCGTTTGCAGGGCGGCGAGATTACGTTTACCTCTCAAGAGGGTCGCGGTAGTGAATTTACCCTGTTGTTGCCGTTTGTCGAGAGTTTGGAGGTTCGGGATCGACCGACGAAACCCGATCGAAAAAAGCTAATATTAGTTGTTGAGTCCGATACACCGGCGATCGAATCGCTCACCTCGGTATTGAAGGCTTGGGGATATCCAGTGGCGATCGCTAGATCCGGAACAGAGGCGATCGAAAAAGTTCGCCAACTTCAACCGCAGATCCTATTACTCAACCCCAACTTGCCATTCCTGTCGGGATGGGATGTCCTGACGCTGATCAAAGCCGACAAAACGACCCGACACTTACGGACGATCGTTATGGCTGCTGCCGATCGACAACAACAGGCAAAACTTGACGGTGCAGACGATTTCTTGTGTCTTCCCTGGCAAGAAGAGCAATTACATCAAGTTGTTTCATACAGCCGTCCTCCCTCTCGGGCTAATAGCGGGAAATTAACCATTATGTGGCTGACCTCTGCCGAACAAGATCTATCCCCCAAAACCCTCAAAGTACAGGCAAGCCAGAAATTACGGACTTCGATCGCCCAAGCGGATTTGAACGGGTTGTTTCACCAACACAACTGTCGCATCTTAGAAGTAGACGATCTCGAACAGGCAAATATGTTAGCTCGGATCTGGAAACCCGATGTGGTTCTGTTCGATAGTCTCGTTCCCTTCGCCGATCCTGTCGGCTATTTGAACGAACTTGCCCAGTCTTCTCATCTTGCCGATTTACCTTTAGTGACGATCGATCCCGAAACAACCCAAGCTGCCAATCAAGTCAGCCAGACATATGGGGGACGGCTGCAAGTCTTTCCGTGTTTTTCGATGCCGGAAACCTGCCAGGCGGACGATCCCGAATGTAACGTGCCCGCATTGTTACAGGCAATTCAGTTAGCAGTGGGGATGGGGAATCAGTGATAAGTAATAAGTAATAAGTAATAGAAGTGAAAGGAGTTCAGGAGTTCAAAGGAGAAAGCTAGCAACGAGCAACGAGCAACGAGCAACGAGCAATCAACAGAAAATCTAAAATGGCAACTACAAAAAATACCCTTTGGGATCGGTTTCTCTCGCCAATCGTGCGGACATTTATCGATGAAGAAGCACTGCAAAAGTTCGATCGCAGTGTGGATTGGGAAGTCGAGGTCGATCGCCTGTGTGATTCCACCTTGGTGTATCCCGACTATTACCAAAGCCAAAACTTTCATGGCATTGGCGGGGGATATTTGACCTCGGGTGCCGCAGTCACTTACGATCCCATCACCCGATATGTTTTGCCACCGAGCGAAACCTGGGTGCGCCAAAGTGCCATCGATGCCATTACCGTCAAACCTCGCCGTATTCTCGATTTGGGCTGCGGCACGGGTTCCCAGACGTTGCTGCTCAAGCAGGCATTTCCCCAGGCAGAGACGATCGGCTTGGATTTTTCCCCGTATATGCTGTTTATGAGCAAATATAAGGCACAGCAGGCGGGATTAGACATTGGGTGGCGACACGGTGATGCCGAAAATACGGGATTTGCCGATGGCACTTTCGATTTAATTACTCTGGCACTGGTGTTTCACGAAACCCCGACGGAAATTTCTCAAGCCATCCTGCGCGAATGCTACCGACTGCTCAATCCCGGAGGAGAAGTCATCGTTCTCGACGGCAATCAACAAACCCTACGCCATACAGATTGGCTGACAGAAGTGTTTGAAGAACCGTATATTAAAGAGTATTCGGCGGGAAATGTTGCCGTTTGGATGCAACAAGCGGGATTTGCTGCGGTGACAACTCGAGATTTCTGGTGGATTCATCAGATAACGCGGGGTGTCAAGCCGATTTTGGCAACGCAACCCAACTCTGCCGAAACTTCTGCGATCGACGATTTTCCTCTCGGCGCATTGGCCACCTAAATTTGCGGGCGTTTGGTGCTTAAAGCAGTTTTATTCGATTTCAACGGTATCATGATTGACGACGAACGTCTTCACGAGGAAGCGATCGCCGAAGTTTTTCTGGAAGAAAACCTGATGCTCAAACCGGGGGATTTCCAGCAATTTGGTTTGGGCCGCAGCGATCGCGCTTGTCTGACGGATTTGTTGGGGAGTCGGGGTCGAGTTTTGGAGCCGGAGGCTATGGAGAAATTAATTCAACGCAAAGCATATTTTTACCAGCAAAAACTCGATGCCCTGGAAAAACTGCCTATTTATCCAGCTTT
This sequence comes from uncultured cyanobacterium, assembly GCA_963838375.1. Taxonomy (GTDB): domain Bacteria; phylum Cyanobacteriota; class Cyanobacteriia; order Cyanobacteriales; family Geitlerinemataceae; genus DVED01. The sequence goes on from CAWIQY010000003.1 coordinate 227,037, forward strand.
GGGAGATTTAATCGATAAGTTTCGGGCGGCTGAACTTAAAATGGCGGTGGTTAGCGGTGCGCTGCGATCGGAAATTGAATCGATTCTCGATCGCGCTCAACTCAAACAGAACTTTTCTGTGATTGTTGCCGGCGATGAAGTCGGCGTTAGCAAACCCGCACCCGAAGGCTATCTGCTGGCTGTGGAACGTTTGAATCGAGCCTATCCGGCACTGGTGCTGCAACCTGCGGAGTGTTTGGCGATCGAAGATTCTTTCTCTGGGATCGAAGCGGCAAAGCGGGCGAGCATTCCGGTGGTGGGTGTGGCTCATACTTATCCTTTTCATATGCTCCAACGCCGCGCCAACTGGACGATCGACTATTTGTCGGATCTGGAAGTCGATCGGGTTCAACGGTTATTCGACGGGAACGATCGACTTCCAGGTAGTGACACGATTTCCTAGAGCGAAGTGGGCGAAGCCTTCGCAAACAATCTTTCATTCATGAAACGAGATAGTCGCGCAAATGTTTCTCCCCTACGCATTTGTTGGCTAACTGCAATGGATTGGTTGCTCTAACAAACGATCGCTCAACAGAACCCAATTGGCAACACTTAAATTTTCTGCTCGAATTTGAGGATCTATTTCTAGTTGTGTCAGAATTTCGCTAAGTCGATCGCTGTCGATAATATTTTTTAAATTATTCCGTAACATTTTACGTTTGCTAGAAAAACCTTGACGAACAATGCGATCGAGAAATTTGGGATCTTTTGCCGGAGTTTCGATCGTCCTCGGACGCAATCTCACCACGGCAGATTCCACTTTCGGCGGCGGATAGAAAGCTTTAGCGGGAACCGGACAAATCAGTTCGCAATCCGCTAAATATTGCACCCGAACTGATAATGCGCCAAAGGCTTTAGAATCGGGTTGGGCGCAGACTCGATCGGCTACTTCTTTTTGAATTAACAAGACGATCGATTCGTAAAGATGGGAGTTTGGAGAAGAAATCGTCCCCAGTAACTTTTCTAAAATGGGTCCTGTGATATTATAGGGAATATTGGCAACAACTTTGTTTTGGATTTGAAAAATATCTGAAAATGGGGAAACGATTTTCGGTAAGTCCAGCGTGAGAAAATCGCCTTCTAGCAAGACAAAATTTTCAATATTACCTAATTTCTTGACCAAACTTTGACATAAATCCCGATCGATCTCCACAGAAACAACCGATCGAGCTAAGGGTAGAAGTTGCCGCGTGAGAATACCCGTACCCGGTCCTATTTCCAAAACTCGATCGTCCGGCGTCAATTGTGCCGCTTTAACAATTTGGTTGAGAATTTTATCGCTACGCAACCAATGTTGGGCAAAGCGTTTGCGGGGTTGAGGCATGAAAGGGTTCAGGATTAAATGATCGGGGATTTTATTTAACTAACAATCCTATCATAATTATCAAGTCACTATGTCATTTTTGCCCTTCAGATTTTAGTCCCATCTATTTTTGCAGGCAAGTCATAAGTTTCTCCTATTTTTTGTTATGATATAAAGAATAATCTTGTCACCAGCTAACTGGGGAGGTGAGCGTGCCTTTCAGTGCTTATAAGACGATCGACTCTGTTCTCAAAGAGTTTCAAATTACGTATACCGTTACCAATTTTATCGTCGAAACTCCATTTCCAATTCCGGATTACTTTCGAGAAGATTTAGAAACTGTTATTCAAGAGGGAGCCTTCGATTGTTCGGAATATGCAATTTGTGAAAATCTTATTTATCCGGTATTGAAAGAAGTTTGGAAGCTTTACTTAAAAAAATTCATTATCTGGAGCCATAAAACTTTAAATTGTGATGAAAGGCTTTCGGGAATTCCTGAATATGTCGTTTCTCAAAAATCTCCCCTTGGAAACGTTGTTTTTGACAAACCCTACTTTATCTTAATTGAAGCCAAACAAGATGATTTCGATTGGGGCTGGGGTCAATGTATTGCGGAAATGATTGCTGCACAACGACTAAACGATCGACCCGATCGAGAAATTTTTGGGATTGTTTCCACGGGAAGATTTTGGCAGTTTGGGAAACTGAAAGAGACTTCATTTACTCGAAATCGAAAGTCTTACGTAATTGACGATTTAGACCGAGTTTTTGCTGCTGTAAATTATATTTTTAAAGAATGTGAATTGTTGCTAGAAGATTGAATTTAGGGTTGGTTATTGGTTATTTTTTATTTCAACCTTCTGCCCTCTCCTGAACTCCTGAACTCCTAGATCACGATCGAGCGCTACGGAAGAGAATCACGGTACATTTGCAGCGTTGGGCGATCGCTTTCGGAATATTACCCTCGAGCGCGTGCTCTAATAACCCCTTGCCACTGACACCCAAAACGATCGCATCAAAATGCTTTTTTCGATCTAATCGGATAATGGTTTTCGCCACCGAAGTCCCCAACAAAGGAGTCGTTGCGATCGGACAAAGGAGTCGTTGCCGGAGAAACACTTTAGCATTGTGCAGGGGGGTTTTGTCTCGATCGGAAATCTCGGGAGCGAACACTTGGCACAGTTGAATTTTGGGTTGAGTCCCCAGAGACACCAAAGCCGGAAGCAATTCGATAGCCCGTTTGGCATGAGGACCCCCACTGAGGGGAATCAACCATCGGTTAAACACGGGTAGAGGACAAGCTGTGGGCGACTCGAGATGCTGACGACCCAATTTGACCAACACCAAATCGCAACCCGCCAGACGAATCAAAGGATCGACAGTATCGCTAAAAATCCACTCTCCTCGAGAACTGTGACCCTTCCAACCCATCAATAATAAATTAATATGCCGCTCTCGAATCGTATCCAGAACCGCCTGAGCGACATCGTGGGATACTCGGATCTGAGTGTGAATGCAAATGCCCAAATTCTGCCCCAATCGTATCGCGTGCTGGAGCAATCGGCGGCTGTCGGTAGTCCGAACTGGAGTTTCGGAGGGGAGTTGGTGGCGAGGAATGCGAATCACTTGCAAGCATTCGATTTCGTAATTGCGCTCGCGAGCGATGGCAGCCGCCATCTGCAAAAGCATCGGTGCAGTATGAGGATTGGCAAGGGAAACTAAAATCCGTCCGCGTCCCAGTTCCGGGGCACGAGTTTGGTATACCGTGTAGGACGGCACACTGACGTGCTGGTCTTGTTTTGGGTTGACAGCCAGACGCTCGAATTCTGTCCGAATAATGTCACTGCGGGTGATAATTCCCACCAAGTGCCGCCCGTTTGTCACGGGTAATCGACTGATTTTGTAGCGGTTGAGGTTGTAGAGAACTTCGGCAAGGGAATCCTGGGGACTGACGGTGATGGGTTTGGGAGTCATGATCTCCTTTAACCGTACTTCCTCCGACGGCTGGGAGAGGTTCGTGTCAGGCAAATCCGATTGAGAAACTGTCCCCACCAGTTTGCCATTTTCCACCACGGGAAACCCCCGATGGTGGGAGCGAGAAAAAGCCAGACGCACGTCATCTAGAATGAGATTGCTCTCGAGGGTTTCCACTTGGCGCTGCATCACGTCGTCGGCGGTGAGGGTTGTCAGCAACTCGTTATTCTGGGAGGGTTCCGAGGGGATGGCTATATCGTTGCGCTTCAAGAGCGCATCGTAGAGCGATCCCTTGGAAATTTGGTCGGCAACTAGATAGGAGACCACCGAAGTAATCATCAGGGGTAAAACTAAATTAAAATCGGTGGTGATCTCGAAGACGATCACGATCGCCGTCACCGGGACTTTAGCAACCGCGCTGAAAAATGCCCCCATCCCCGCAAAAGCATAAGTGGCTTGCTCGCCGACCCCAAACAGCGATTGACTGCACAACGCCACCAGCGCCCCCAACGCCGCCCCCAAAACTAAAGAGGGAGCAAATAATCCCCCCGGTGCGCCCGAACCGTAGACCAACAGAGTCATCAAAAACTTGGCGATAAAGGCAACCGCCACTACGGCGATATCCGCTTCCCCGCGACTGAGAAACGCCCAGAGTCCTGTATTATCCCGAAAGATGTCCGGCAGTAGAGCCAGCACCATCCCAGAAACCAGTCCCGCCAACCCAATCCGCAGAGGCAAGCTCAACTTGACAAAGCGGCGGTTGAGCGCCAAACTGCCTAAAATTCCCAGATTAAAGATACCCGCCCACACCCCCACCAAGACCCCCAAAAATACCATTAAGGGAATATCCAAGGCGGTAAAGGCAGCAACGGATTCGGTGAGTTCTCGGTTGAGTCCCCAGTCCAATCCCCCCAACAGGCGGGAAACCACGGCTCCGGTAAAAGAGGAGAGGATTGCCGTCCCCAAGGTGAGGCTAGAAACCTCGTGTAGCAGTTCTTCGACGACGAACAGCACCCCGGTAATCGGGGCGTTGAACCCGGCAGCCAATCCCGCCGCTGCCCCGGCAGCAATCATCTGACGGCGATGATCTGGGGAGGTGGGAACCCAGTAGCTCAAGGTATTCGCTAGTGCTGCCCCGATTTGGACGGTGGGACCTTGGCGTCCCAGGGGCAATCCCGCCCCCATCACTAATATGGTACTGACGAGTTTGACCCCGGCGACTCGGAGATTCAGGGCAACCGGAGATCGCTCCAACACGGCTTTTACCCCAGAGACTCCACTGCCAGAGGCTTCCGGGGCAAAAGACTCCACCAGCAATCCAGCCAGACAACCGCCAACCAATCCGATCGCCGGAAGCATCACAATCGCGGGAAATTGCTGGGAGGATTGGATGCGCCAGGTTCCCAAAAGACCGCCGCATTGCTTGAGCAAAACCGCAGCCAAACCGGACACCAAACCGATGAGACAGGCTTCGACAAAGGCTAGGCGTTTGGGGGGGAGCAGATGGCGGAACGATCGCGACCCTAGGACTTGGACGATCGATCGCCATGCCGTACGCGGATCGGCAATTCCCTGTTGAAGACGAGAAAGTAGGTTTTGCAGTTTGAATACCACATTTCGTCGGGTACGTTGGCGACTCCAGTAGAGTCTAGCCATTGTCCCCATTGTCGCAAAGGATCGTCGCAAAGGATCGTTGCCCTTTGGGAATCGATGCGGCTTCTCGGCTATGCGGATTACGGTGTAGAGCGGGGGGGATTCCATCACTCCCGTATTTGAACGGAAAAGTCGTGCCGGGGGGAATAGGCGATCCCCAACCGAATCGGGGAAGGATCGGTCTGGGGTGCGATTCTAATAGCACGAACCCCGCCAGGTTTGCTATGCTAAGTTCAATTGATGGGTAGGTAGCAGGTCGTTAACTCCGTCGTCAACACTGTTCGGTAATGGAAACGCGCCATGTTTGAACGCTTTACAGAAAAAGCCATTAAGGTCATTATGCTCGCTCAGGAGGAAGCCCGCCGTCTGGGGCACAACTTCGTGGGGACAGAGCAAATTCTCTTGGGTCTGATCGGCGAGGGAACTGGGGTAGCCGCCAAAGTTCTCAAGACCATGGGAGTTAACCTCAAAGACGCTCGTATCGAAGTCGAAAAAATCATTGGTCGGGGATCGGGATTTGTAGCTGTCGAAATCCCCTTTACCCCTAGAGCCAAGCGAGTGCTGGAGCTGTCTTTAGAGGAAGCTCGCCAACTGGGACACAATTACATCGGTACGGAACACTTACTTCTGGGTTTAATCCGAGAAGGGGAAGGCGTTGCCGCTCGCGTGCTGGAAAATCTGGGTGTCGATCTGACCAAAGTTCGCACTCAGGTGATTCGGATGTTGGGCGAAACAGCCGAAGTGACAGCAGGTGGGGGCGGGGGTCGCACCAAGACTCCGACGTTGGACGAGTTCGGCGCTAACCTCACCCAAATGGCGGCGGAAGGCAAGCTAGATCCGGTGGTCGGTCGCCAGAAGGAAATCGAGCGGGTGATCCAGATTCTCGGTCGTCGGACTAAGAACAACCCGGTACTCATTGGAGAACCTGGGGTAGGGAAAACCGCGATCGCCGAAGGGTTGGCGCAACGCATCGCCAATAACGACATCCCCGATATTTTAGAAGATAAACGGGTCGTCACTCTCGATATCGGTTTATTGGTTGCCGGAACCAAATACCGGGGCGAATTTGAAGAGCGCCTGAAGAAAATCATGGACGAGATTCGCTCCTGCCAGAACGTGATTCTGGTGATCGATGAGGTGCATACCCTCATTGGTGCGGGTGCGGCGGAAGGGGCGATCGATGCAGCCAACATTCTCAAGCCGGCGTTGGCACGGGGCGAACTCCAGTGCATCGGTGCCACCACCCTGGATGAGTATCGCAAGCACATCGAACGAGATGCCGCTTTGGAACGTCGTTTCCAACCGGTGATGGTGGGCGAACCAACGGTAGATGAAACTATCGAAATTCTCTTTGGTTTGCGCGAACGCTACGAGCAACACCACAAACTCAAAATTACCGACGAGTCCCTGGAAGCGGCGGCGAAACTGTCCGATCGTTATATTAGCGATCGCTTCCTCCCCGACAAAGCCATCGATTTGATGGACGAAGCGGGTTCCCGGGTTCGCCTGATCAACTCCCAGTTGCCTCCCGCAGCCAAGGAATTGGATAAGGAACTGCGTAAGGTTCTCAAGGAAAAAGACGAAGCGGTGCGCTCCCAAGATTTCGATCGGGCCGGGGAATTGCGCGATCGGGAAATGGAAATTAAAGCCGAAATTCGGGCAATCGCCAGCAACAAAAAAGCGGACGAAACCGGTGAGGATACTTCTCCCATGGTGACGGAAGAGGATATCGCCCACATTGTGGCTAGCTGGACAGGGGTTCCGGTGAACAAACTCACCGAATCTGAGTCCGAGAAGCTGCTGCACATGGAAGATACCTTGCATCAGCGCCTGATCGGTCAGGAAGAAGCCGTGCGCTCCGTCTCTCGGGCTATCCGCCGCGCCCGTGTGGGTCTGAAGAACCCCAACCGTCCGATCGCATCTTTCATCTTCTCTGGCCCCACTGGGGTGGGTAAAACCGAGCTGACCAAAGCTCTGGCAGCCTACTTCTTCGGTGCCGGAAGAAGCCATGATCCGTTTGGATATGTCGGAATTCATGGAGCGCCATACCGTTTCTAAGCTGATCGGTTCGCCTCCGGGATATGTCGGTTACAACGAAGGCGGTCAACTCACCGAAGCGGTGCGCCGTCGTCCTTACACCGTGGTGCTGTTCGATGAAATCGAAAAAGCCCACCCCGATGTGTTCAATATGCTGCTGCAAATCTTGGAAGACGGTCGTTTGACCGATGCCAAAGGTCGCACGGTAGACTTCAAAAATACCTTGATCATCATGACCTCTAACATTGGGTCGAAGGTGATCGAAAAAGGTGGCGGCGGTTTGGGCTTCGAGTTGTCCATCGAGGATGCTGCCGAAGCGCAATACAACCGCATTCGCAATCTGGTGATGGAAGAACTGAAGAACTACTTCCGTCCGGAGTTCCTCAACCGTCTTGATGAAATCATCGTCTTCCGCCAGTTGATTAAGGAAGAGGTGAAGGAAATCTCCGAAATCTTGCTCAAAGAGGTGTTCCGTCGCTTAACTGAGAAGGGGATTAATCTCGAAGTTACCGATCGCTTTAAAGAGCTATTGGTGGAAGAAGGGTTCAATCCCAGCTACGGTGCGCGTCCCCTGCGTCGGGCAATCATGCGCTTGCTCGAAGACGTGTTGGCAGAGGAAATCCTCTCCGGTCGCGTCCAGGAAGGCGATACGGCAGTTGTAGATGTGGGTGAAGACGGCAAAGTTATGGTCAGTCCATCGGAAAAGCGCGAACTTCTGCCGCAAGGTGCGGAGTAACATCGCTTGATTTGAACTCTTAGTGAGTTAATTAACCCGCTTTATCGCTAGGTAAAGCGGGTTTTTTATGGAGGATCGAACCTTATAAAAATGAATATGATTAAAATAGATTTATTAGAATAGATTTAGAAGTTCGATCGAATATTGGCGACTGCTATAGCCTTCTCATGCAACAGATTTCTCAATCGCAATCGCCACTTCCACCGTGGGAAACCTTACCCACTATGTACGATTTACCCAGCGATAATCCCTTCGGACCCGGTTTGCCAGACGATTTTCACTTTTTGCAACCGTTGTTGTTGTATTTAACCTTTTTGCCGACAACTTGGAATTGCGATCGAGTTTACAGTGCGGCTGACCTCAATCTCTACTACGATTTGCAACACCCGCAATGGTACAAACGTCCTGATTGGTTTGGAGTGGTTGGTGTTTCCAAATTGTATCGCGATCGAGATTTGCGCTTGAGTTACGTCACTTGGCAAGAGCGAGTTAATCCCTTTGTAGTCGTAGAATTGTTGTCGCCGGGAACGGTAGGATGATAATAGGAATGGACGATCGACACTAATATTTATTGGAGGCAGGTAATACTGGTTGGTTATATTCCGATCCAGACTATCAATATTATCGTCATTGGTCAATTTATTACGAGCCCGAATATGGTTATGGGGGAGAAGGATAATGAATCCTAAGTAGGAAAACCTCACAAACTGCCACATCCTCCCCAATCTAAGGATTCAACAAATCCGCATCTCCCGGTTGCGGGGGTCTGGGCGGTTCGGGCACTCGGCGCGGTGGTTCACCGCTATTCGTCGGTTCTGCGGGGCTTTGCGGCGTTCTGGCGGCGTCTTGGAGAAGTTGGAGGTACTGGGGATTGTACAAGCTGACCAGGGTGTGGACGAGGGCATTTCGCTGCGATCGAGTCAAATTACCGATCGCTTCTCGATCGCCGAGAATCGGATTATCTCGCAAATTTTCCACCCCCGGATAGACGCCTTGAAACATCAATTCGTTCTTGCCTAAATAATCCGCTAAGGTCAATTTCCAATCCAGGCGATACTGAGGCGGACGCCCTTTGACGTAGATGTGGTAGCGAATCAATCGACTGACTAACGTACTGTTCGGGTTGACTTCCCCGGTTTCCTGACTGATGTACTGATTTTCTAGGGGTAAGTCGGGTAATTGTTCGTAAACTTTGGCTTCAATTTCGCTCCCACTCGATCTCTGTGCGATTTTGCGACTGTTGGGGATTGCCTCGGATGCCATACCGGGAAGGGTCGAAACAATGGGGAAACTGAGGAAAATCAGAGAGAGGGAAAATTTAAGAAACTTGGCTGACATCTGTAATCACTATGAGTCAAGAGATGATTCGATCGTCGAAGTGTAGCTAGTTATTGATTATAGCCAATTACCAATTACCAATTACCTGTAAAATTTTTAATATGGATTTGCTACGATCGCTCCCTCTGGGACTTTACCTCGAACAACCCGTCACCTGGCTGCACCATCTCGATCCCAGGGTAAAATTGGCGTGGTTGATGAGTTTTTTACTGTGGCCCGTGCTAGCAAGCCCCGAATGTCGGGCGGTGCTCGTGGGGGTGCTGATTTTGCTCACCCTGGCGGCACGGATTCCCCGGCGGGTTTGGAAACAGCAACTGGGATTGCCCCTATTTTTCTGTGTCCTAATTTTAGCAATTAGTGCGATCGCCCCCGATGGGATCGGAGGCGATCATCAACCTCGTTTTCCCAAAGACGAACTCTCATTTGTCCAACAAGCGCCGCCTCCACCCGCCGCACCAACGCGCAATCTCTGGTCCGATCCTCTAGGTTGGTGGAACGATCGAACTTCTGCTACACCAGAGACCACCGCACCGGAACTGCCGCAACCGACATCCTACCGCTACGTTCTTTTCGAGCAAGGTCCTGTCAAGATTACCCGTCATTCGTTGGAATTGGGAATACGGGTGAGCACTCTATTTTTCACTCTCGTTTACAGCACCAATTTATACTTGCTGACAACCGCCCCCGAAGCGATTACTGCGGGTTTAGAGGACTTGATGCAGCCGTTGCGTTGGTTTAAATTACCCATCACGGAAATCGCGCTGACGCTGACATTATCGTTGCGGTTTATCCCGTTGGTGATGGAAGAAATTCAGAACTTATCGAGATCGGTACAAACCCGAGCGATTAACTGGAAGAAGTTAGGGTTTCGGGGTTCTTTAAAACTTTGGTCGGTAGTTGTCGAACGTTTGTTAGAGAATTTACTCTTAAGAGCCGAACAAATTGCCTGTGCCATGCAAGTTCGGGGTTTCACCACTCCAGACACCCATCGCGTCGAATGGCATCAACTCCGCTTGCATCACGGTGATACGATCGCTTTAGTTCTGTTACTGGGAGGCTGGGTAGCGCGGGCAATTTGGGGTTGGCAAACTTGATGGAAAGTTTTGTTATAGCCGCCACTCAAAAAAACGAACCCCTCACACAATGAACGTTTCCGGCGATCGAACAGGGGACTCAAGCTCCACACTGGGGGTGGGTAACCGGTTCTTCCCGATGACCCACTACCCAGAAGTGTTGAATATTACACAAATTCCCCTATATTCATCTCAATAAATTATCTCGATCGAAAATCAATCATCAATCATCAACACTTCTACTCATTACCTACAGTTTGTTTGACGATTTCTCGAACCCGATAAATGGGTTTGTTTTGAGACTCGTGGTACGTCCGCATCAACAATTCTCCGAGAACACCAATACAGAATAACTGAATTCCCGTCAGCATCAAAAGCACGGTTAAAATCAGCAAGGGGCGATCGGCAAGTTGTGCATCAAAAAAGATCTTGAGGATGGTTAAATACACACCCAAACCGAATCCACAAATCATGCTGAGAATACCCAAATATCCGAAAACGTGCATCGGACGAGTGAGAAACTTCTTCATAAAAAAGACGGTCATCAAATCCATGATCACCCGAAAAGTCCGTCCCAAACCATACTTACTTTTGCCAAATTTACGAGCATGGTGTAACACAGGCATCTCGACAATTCTTGCCCCTTCAATGAAGGCTAAAGCCGGCAAAAATCGGTGTAACTCCCCATACAAATTCATGTCGCGGACAATTTCCGCGCGATACGCTTTCAGGGAGCAACCATAATCGTGTAATTTGACCCCAGTGACTTTACCGATCACCCAATTGGCAATTTTAGAAGGAAGCAGTCGCGTCAGCTTGTCATCTTTCCTATTTTTGCGCCAACCACTGACGACATCGTAGCCCTTTTGTAATTCTTCAAACACTCTGGGAATATCTGCCGGATCGTTTTGTAAATCCCCATCCATAGTGATGATGATGTCACCACTGGCATAGTTAAATCCGGCTGCCATGGCTGGAGTTTGCCCGTAGTTGCGGCGCAAAATCACAGCTTTCAGATTAGGCTGAGTTTGAGCAATTTGTGAGAGCAATTCAGTTGTCCCATCCTGGGAACCATCATCCACCAATACAATTTCATAGTCGATGGGAACATCTTTCAAACTCGTGACAATTTTGTCCACCAATGTAGGAAGACTCTCCACTTCATTAAAAATCGGCACGACAATAGAGATCTTCGATGAAGTTGTCGGAGTTGAGTCTTGCGAATTTAGCGCAAACAAAGAGGTCGTCATATGTGTCTACTCACCTGAAAACGAAAAAATAAAATACCACTAATTTCCGAACCTAAAATGCATCGGTTTTGAGAGAAGTTAAAGACAGCACGGGATAAATTGTATCGACTAATATACGGATATCTGAGTTCGCACAATCGATGAATCCGCTGTGACTAGACGATGACGCGATCGTCATCTTTCTATTATGTCCATTCGATTTGTCGATTGAAGCCATTCGATCGAGGCTGCACTTCCAATATTTTTGCACTAGTTCGACCGCTAGAAAGGGTCTAAGACGAACTCTCAAAGTCTCTCTAGCACTGACGGTTGATGATGCTGCCCTCTCAACACGGGTTAATTCCTCTTTAAAAATGGAATGTGTTGTCTCGGGCGCGCGATCGAGGTCAAACCAATAGGATCGATCCTGTAAATGCGCTGCATCAACTGAATTGTACCCGCTCTGTCAATGTGAAATGCAGATAAAGCGATCCAAGTCGAACTCGATTGGGCAACTCTGCACGGTTGACCAACCGTTCTCTATTCGAGAATCGGAATCACTGACGATCGAGAACAGTCCAGAAGCAACGCGAAATATTGACTCGCCAGTTGAGAAAACAGATAAACAACGGGTACTATACAGATTTGGCATCCCATATAGAAGGATGACATCCTCACTATACACAGCAAACTCACAATCGGCTACGGATTTACGCAAAGATTTTTCAACCTGTCACTGTCACGATCGTGAGCCTGAAATCGGTTATGGGGTGGGGAGTTGGCGATCTGGGGACAGATGTCTCTGGATAAAGAAATGATAAAGTTGGTAGTTGACGCTTGACAGAGGACTTATAGTCTGGGGAAAGAACGATCTCTCTCGACATCCGGTGACTGATTTAGGGAAGCTGGCTCGATCGACCTAAAATTCTCACACTGTTACATTTTAGATCTAGCTGTTCTTCGAGCTGCTATCTTTGGTTTTCAGCCTAAATCTTCAAACTTATCCGCGCCAACGCTCGTCGAGAATAGCCAGTCCCGCACCTCCGGCTTCTGCCAGAATGCTAATGATGCGGTAGACCGCCACTGAGCTGAGAATCAAACCCGGAGAGAATGTATTATCGAGCAGCGACAGAGCTGTGGCTTCAAAAACGCCCAAACCTCCAGGTGCCCCCGGAATAATTAAACCCAACAACCACGCTAGACTAAAACCACTAATCAGCAAGGGGAGCTGGCTCAGACTCACCGAACCCAAAGCCATGACAATCAAGACAAATCCACCACCGCGCCACACCAAAAACCCCAATTCTCCCAACCAAGGGCGCAGAGGATAGCGTTTCATCTCAAAGATCGCCCCTTCAGGCTTCTGGGAACGAAACGCTTTGGCTTTGGCGCTACTCAAACGCTCGGCAACGGGACTGAGGACTCGGGGATGAAGGGTCGTCGCGACGACCGCTAAAGCAGCTCCCTGCCACATCCAAGTATTCGAGGAAGCTAACACCAACCCCATGGATAATGCCGCCGATGCCATGAGCAACGGCTCTACCACCACGCTCAACGTGGCAATCTCGATGGAAATTCCCGCCTTTTGTGCCGCCCAAACCCGTCGATAAAAATGCCAGATATTTCCCGGTAGATATTTGGCGATATTGGTTTTGAGAAATGTTCGAGTTGCCCACACCGGGTCGGCGGTTTGGTTAAATTCTTGGAGAATCCAACCCCAGACCAATCCCGCCCAGACTTGAGCCAGCATCGTCCCCACAAACGCTAAACTTAAGGCTATCCATCCCTGTCGATCGATTTCGATGGCATTGACCTCTCGCCAATTTTCTCGCAGGGCGCTAGCAAGAAAGAATAGGGTGGCACCAAGAATCACCCAGCGGATATGAGGCTTCAGGCGTGACAGGAGTTTTTTCATGGCGGATGTAAAGGGATAGTAGGTCTCTGAGGTGGATGCGCCAACAGGCTACCAGACTATTCACAAACCTCGACCGGCGCTTGTGCCAGAAGTTTAAGTGTTCTACGGGTGAATAAGTAAGATAGCCGCAAGCTCTTTTATGGAATCGAGCCGATGGTTTTGCCTCGGAGTTAGTGTTAAAATCTTACTCTCTCAATTTCGATCGGCTTATAATACTTTAGATAGAAGGTCTAAAGTATATTGAAGGTCTAAAGTATATTGAAAACTCGATAAAAAGCAAATGACGATTAGTATTGTGACTGGTGTGGCTGGTTTTATTGGATCTCATATCGCGGAGACCTTATTACAACAAGGTCATCAAGTAATTGGAGTTGATGAATTTAATGATTATTACGATCCGGCTTTCAAGCGCCAGAATATCACAAGCTTTCACGATCGTCCGGCTTTTAAGCTGATCGAATCTAATATTCTAGCCTTAGACTGGTCGGATTTGTTGAAAGATGCAGAAGTGGTTTATCACCAGGCGGCACAAGCTGGTGTGCGGGCGAGTTGGGGCGAAGATTTTCGGTTTTATACCGATCGCAATATCAATGCCACTCAACTCATGCTCGAAGCGGCAAAAAAGGCTGCTAACCTGAAGCGATTTGTCTTTGCTTCTTCCTCTTCGGTGTATGGAAATGCGGAAACGTTTCCCACCAGCGAAGCGATTCCTCCCCAACCTGTTTCTCCTTATGGCATTACCAAGTTAGCAGCCGAACAGATGTGTTTGTTGTACTTTAAAAACTTTGGAGTTCCGGTGGTTGGACTGCGTTACTTTACGGTGTACGGACCTCGTCAGCGCCCAGATATGGCATTTCACAGGTTTTTTAAGGCGGTTTTGCAGGACGAGGCAATTGATATTTACGGCGACGGACAGCAAACGCGAGATTTTACTTTTATCAGCGATGTTGTTGCTGCCAATTTTGCGGCTGCCGTTGCGCCCGATGCTCCAGGGGAGGTGTTTAATGTGGGTGGTGGCAGCCGTGTGGCGCTGACGGAAATTATCGATACGATGGAAGAAATTGTCGGTAAACCCATCAAGCGCAATTATTTTGAACCCGCTCGAGGCGATGCTCGTCACACGTCTGCCGATACCTCTAAAGCACATCGCATTTTGGGCTACCAGCCCCACGTTGCGCTGAAAGACGGGCTGAGTCGGGAATGGGAGTGGATTCAATCGATACCGATGTATCGATCGTAGCACGGCTGGTGGAGCGAGTACCCAGAACCCCGACTTCTTTAAGAAGTCGCGGATCTACACCTAACCTATACCCAAAAACAAGTTGCCGGAAACATCAGATATTCTAAGAAAAAGAGTTTCCAGATAAATTGATAGCAGGATGCGATCGAGGTTTTATCTTCCAAGTCAACGCTTCGACTTCCCCACCAAAAGAGTAATAATGCTCCTAAATGCGAAACAACGATCGGTATGGGATTAAGGGAAGGTAGGCACAAAACTCCGCCAATTGCCATTCCGAGATAACAACTTGTTATTACCCATCGCGATATATTAAAAATCGAGTCTTTCCCCAGTTTGAGTGTCCAAGTTGTAATATTATATTGACGATCGCCTTCCATATCTGGAATGTCTTTAAAAATGGCGATGACAAAGGTAAACACCAACACAAATAGCGTCAGCGCCCACACTTCTGGGGAAATGGGGAATCCCCGATGGAAGTGTAAAAATAAGCCCAAATTAACGATAATGCCTCGTACTGTAAAAATACAAAACGATGCCCAAAACGGGAAACGTTTGAGGCGAATAGGCGGCAAGGAATAAGCCGTTCCGAGGAGTAAGCTAATGCTTACCATCCCGAATAACCACGTTCCTTGAAACGCAGAAATCAGAAGCGCCAAAATTCCTGTAACCGCAACGATACTCCATCCTTGCCTTCGAGAAAATTCGCCTGAAGCTAAAGGAAGATTGGGTTTATTAATCCGATCGATTTCGATGTCTTCGAGTTGATTTAATCCGACGATATAGACATTGCCACAGAGACATGAAATCCAGGCTAAACCGACTTCCCATAGGCGAGAAACATCGAGAAATTCATCGATTCCTCCTTGGCGGCTAGCGGCGATCGCAAAGAGTCCCCAAACACTCAAAGTCGTCCCAATAATCGTATGGGGACGAGAAAATTTCCAGAGAGAGTAGATCCAAAAAAGCGGATTGGGAGGCTGACTAGCAGAAATTTGACCCATAGAAAACGCAAGAAAGTATTTTACTATTCTTACTATACCAGCCCCCACATAAGTGGGAATACTTGACCCAAGAAAGGTAAAAGAGGAATTTAGCCAATTACCAATTACCGATTAATAATAACTTCCCGACTTGCGATGATGAACCGCCGTTTTGCCATCTGCATTGTTAACCTGACCCCGATCGATCGTCGCATAGACCACCCAATGATCTCCACATTCCATTCGATCGCTAACGGTACATTCAAGATAAGCTAATGCTTCTTTCAGAATAGGACTCCCGTTATTTCCTTCCTCCATTTCTAACCCCGTAAATCGATCTTCTCCTGGGGAAAACTTCTTCATAAAATGCTTGCGCAATTGCTTGCCTTCTTGCAGAATATTGATGGCAAAGGTATCACCAATGTGCGTCATAGATTCCACAGCGCGATCTTTGGCTACAGCAACGGTTAATCCCGGTGGGTTGAATGTTGCCTGAGACACCCAAGAGGCAAGCATTGCGCTGGTGATATCGCCTTGTTTTGCCGTCAATACGCACAAAGAACCGATAATGCGTCCGACAGCTTGTTCGGTGTTATTGGCAGGTTGAGCCGCAGGGCGAAATTTCTTGGATCGTTTGATAGCTTGAGCGAAGTCAATTCCCACTTCTTCGCACATTTTTAGGGTGACATCTGTAGGTTTGAATTTCACCCGAATGGGTTCAAAACTAAGCTCGTATCCGGCATTTTGTAGCTTATTTTCTAACAAGTCGATCGCTTCTCCACTCCAGCCAAAAGACCCAAACACACCGCAAGGTTTGCTTTTGTCCGCAGTGGAAAGAACGATCCCCAATGCCGTTTGAATTTGAGTCGGCGCGTGACCTCCCAAGGTGGGAGAACCGATGATAAATCCGGCGCATTTTTCGACGGCTGTTTGAATTTCTTCCGGCGAAGCCACTTCGCAATTGATAGATTCTACCCGGATTCCCGCTTTGGTCAATCCGGAGGCGATCGCCTGTCCCGCCACAGCGGTGTTACCATAAGCGGAAGCGTAAATTAAGGCGACGGAAATCTTTTGAGTGGCTTGCTGTTGACTCCATTTGCGATAATTCCCCGCCAGTTCGTACATTCCGTAGCGCACCAGCGGACCGTGACCGGGTGCGTAGAAACCTACGGGAGGCAAGGCTTCTAAACGATCGAGAACAGTACCGACTTGGGAGGCTTGAGGCGCCATCAGACAATCGAAGTAGTAGCGTCGATCTTCGTTATAAATTGTCCAGCCTTCATCAAAAATTTGGTCGCCGCAAACATGAGATCCAAAGAATTTATCGCAAAATAAAATTTGGGTTTTGGTGTCGTAGGTCGCTAATCCATCGGGCCATCGCGGTGTGGGAATCGGGGTAAACAGTAACCGATGTCCTTGACCGAGATTGAGGTTTTCCTCCCCGCGCATGACTTTTATTTTTAAGTCTTTTTCGGGAAGCAACGATCGCAACGAAATCGCACCGGGATTTGAACACACAAAGGTCGTTTGTGGAGCAATATCGAGCAGTTTTTTTAAGGTTTCTGCACGGTTGGGATTGATGTGACCGAGAATGACATAATCAATTTTTTTCGGATCGATCCGTTGCTGTAACTCGGTAATAAACTTTTCGGTAAATGATTCTCCTGGCGGATCGAACAGGGCAATTTTGCTGGCTTCAATGAGATAGGAATTTGCCGTGGTTCCCCGTTGCAGCGCATATTCGATTTCAAACCGCAATCTTCCCCAACTGCGCGATCGAACGAGCAAGGTTTCGGCGGCAATTTGCAGGGTTTGTATATCTCTGGGTTTGGTTTGTGTCGAAGGGATTGCAGTTTCAGGCATGATGGTTAATAGTTAATAGTTAATAGTTAATAGTTAATAGTTGTCGATTTACGACGGTTAAAGCAAACATTATCGCAAATCAATAACTAACCACTAATAACTAAAAATTCACGACACTTTTACTAGCCACTAGCAATTAATAATGATTACCGACTTTTCGGTGGTGGACGGCGGTAACAGCACCAGATTTAGAAACGCGACCGGAATCGACGCTGCTGTAAACAATCCAATGATCCGCACATTCCATCCGACTAACCACCGTACATTCCATGTAAGCAAGGGCATCGGTTAAAATAGGAGACCCATTGCCAGCGGGTTGGGTGCTGACGCCTTCAAACCGATCGGCACCGGGTAAAAACCGCTTGAGGAAGTGTTTCATCAAGCCTTGATAGTTCCCTTCTTCTAAGACGTTTAACACAAACCGATCTCCGACTTGCATTAAAGATTCGATCGCCCGATCTTTGGCAACGGCAATGGTAAATCCCAAGGGTTGGAAGCTGGCTTGAGAAACCCAGGACGCTAGCATTCCGCTGCGAAGATCGCCTTTTTGGGCAGTGATAATATACAATCCGCCGCTAATCCGTCCCAGAGCTTTATCGAGGTCGCTATCGAGGGACTTCATTTTTTTGATGGCATCTTTTTGAGACAGTAATTGTCCCAAATCCGTCCCTGCTTCTTCGCAAAGTTGATAAATTTGTTCGTCGGGGGTTGACTTCGATGCGAATCGGTTTAAAACCCGGTTTCAAACCGACATCGCGAAATTTACCCACCAAGGTATCGATCGGTTCGTCGTTGCCGCCGTAGGCTTCAAAAATACCGATCGCCTGTTTGTCTTTGGCGGCGACCAGAACGGTTCCCAATGCGTCTAGAATGGCGGTGGCAACGGGACCGGAAGCGGGAGGGGTTCCCACCACCAATCCGGCGGCGGAACTTACCAGTTCGTTGACTTCTTGCGGGTCTGCGGATTTGAGATCCATCATTTCTACCGCGACTCCGGTTTTGGTAATCCCGCGCGCGATCGCTTGGGAAAGCCGATCGCTATAGCCGTAGTCGGCAACGTAAAAGACGGCGACGATGGTTTCGGCTTTGGTTTGGGCTTTACTCCAGGTCCGGTAGCGTTCGGTCAGTTCTTTCACATTGTAGTGCAGCAGGGGACCGTGACCTGTGGCTACCGTGGCAATGTCTCCCAAATTGTCCATCCGCTTCATCGCCGACAAAACGGAACGGGCATTGGGGGCCATCAAACATTCATAATAGAAGCGATAATCCGGCTCAATTTTCGAGAGATCTTCGTCGTAAACGGCATCGGAACAATAGTGCATTCCGAAGGCATCGCAGGTGAACATGAGCTGGGTTTTGCGATCGTAGCTGAAAATGGTATCGGGCCAATGCAAGTTTGGGGCATTGACAAATTCCACTTCATGACCATTGCCGAGATCGAGGGTTTCGCCGTTTTTAACGATTAATTTGTTGAAGGGATGGTGAACTAAATCTTCTAAGAATTGAATGGCAACTTTCGCCCCAACCACGGTAATTTGGGGAGCCAGTTGCAGCACATCTTTCACTAATCCGCTGTGATCCGGTTCGGTGTGGCTGACGATTAAGTAATCGATGGTTTTGACATCGATGGCATTTTGCAGGGCATCCAGGTAGAGGTGGCGAAACTTCTCGTGGGAGGTGTCTACCAGAGCTGTCTTTTCGCCGCGAATGATAAACGAGTTATACGTCGTCCCGTTTTGCAGTCCGAATTCAATGTCAAATCGATCGCGATCCCAGTCTAGGGAACGAATAGCCGTCGTGTCTTCCGCAATTTCGACGGTTTGGGTGGTGAGGCGCTTTTGCGCGGGCGCTGTTGCTACTACCATAATCTCAACCCTCGATCGTTATACCGTTATGTTTCTATAACTTTTATTGTTACATGATTTTTATATAAGTTTTTATTAAAAAATCTATCTCTCAGTTAAGTTTTTTATATTGTTCGGGAGTTTAGGGGTTTGGGTGTTCGGTGTCGGCAAGGACTGTCCCCCGAAATGCACCGCCGTTATCGCCTCTGTTTCCCGTTTCCCATAAAATTAGCCCAATCTGGTTTCAGATTGGGCTAAGAGGTTTATTATTATTTGCTAGCCATTGTATAAAAAATTTGGCAAGCGATTTATTAATCTATAACTATACTAGTCAAAAATTTGCCACACTCTGACAAATTTAATGTTTTCTTTATATTTGCCGCAAGTCTCTGAAATTAGTATGGTAGATCGCTTTGGGTCGGGTTGCAGGGATCGATCCCTATCGAGATACAACCCGTCGCCTCTAGGGTCACAATAGTTTTCAATAGTAATCAACCCTACGACAAAAAATATGTCATCCTCAACCATCGAATCGATTCTGCAAGAAAAACGGACGTTTCCCCCGTCTCCAGAGTTTTCCCAGAATGCCGAAATCTCCAGCATGGAGGCATACCAACAACTTTACGATCGTGCCGCTGCCGATCCGGAGCGTTTTTGGGAAGAACTCGCCGAGACGGAACTGCACTGGTTCCAGAAGTGGGATACCGTCCTCGACTGGCAGCCTCCCGTGGCGAAGTGGTTCGTCGGCGGTAAGATTAACATTTCTTATAACTGTCTCGATCGGCATTTAACCACTTGGCGCAAAAATAAAGCCGCCTTAATTTGGGAAGGCGAACCGGGAGACTCCCGCACCCTCACCTACGCTCAGCTACACCGAGAAGTGTGTCAGATGGCAAATGTTCTCAAACAATTGGGCGCAGGGATTGGCGATCGGGTGGGGATTTATATGCCCATGATTCCCGAAGCGGCGATCGCCATGCTTGCTTGTGCCAGAATTGGGGCAGTTCACAGCGTTGTATTTGGTGGCTTCAGTGCCGAGGCATTGCGCGATCGTCTCAACGACGGAGAAGCTAAACTGGTGATTACTGCCGATGGCGGTTGGCGCAAAGACAAAATCGTTCCTCTCAAAGGAGAAGTCGATAAAGCCCTCGCCGATGGCGCAGTTGCCACCGTCTCCCACGTCCTCGTCGTCAAACGTACCGGACAAGACATCCACATGGAAACCAAACGAGATTGTTGGTGGCATGAATTGCAACCCACGGTTTCCGCCGACTGTCCCCCCGAACCCATGGACAGCGAAGACCTCCTGTTCATCCTCTACACCTCTGGCAGTACCGGAAAACCCAAAGGCGTCGTCCACACCACCGGGGGTTACAACCTCTACACCCACATCACGACCAAATGGACATTCGATCTCAAAGACACCGATGTCTACTGGTGTACAGCCGATGTCGGTTGGATTACGGGACATAGCTATATCGTCTATCGGTCCGCTGTCTAATGGCGCGACTTCTTTAATGTACGAAGGGGCACCGCGTCCTTCTAATCCCGGTTGTACCTGGGAGATTGTCGAGAAATACGGTGTCACCATTTTCTATACTGCCCCCACGGCAATTCGGGCGTTTATCAAAGCGGGAGACCACTTACCCCAAGGAAAAGATCTTTCTTCCCTCCGTTTGTTGGGAACCGTCGGCGAACCCATCAACCCGGAAGCGTGGATGTGGTATCACCAAGTCATCGGCGGGGAACGCTGTCCCATTGTCGATACCTGGTGGCAAACGGAAACCGGGGGATTTATGCTGACGCCTTTGCCGGGGGCAACTCCCACTAAACCCGGTTCGGCAACTCGTCCGTTTCCGGGAATTATTGCCGAAGTGGTGGATCTTGACGGCAACCCTACAGAAATCAACGAAGGGGGTTATTTGGCAATTAAGTATCCTTGGCCGAGTATGATGCGGACGGTGTACGGCGATTTCGATCGGTTCCGCCGCAGCTACTGGGAACACATTCCCCCGAAAGATGGGCAGTATTTCTACTTCGCGGGAGATGGGGCGCGGCAGGATGAGGATGGGTATTTCTGGGTGATGGGGCGTGTAGACGACGTGATCAACGTGGCGGGACACCGCTTGGGAACTATGGAAATCGAGTCGGCGTTGGTGTCGCATCCGGCGGTGGCGGAAGCGGCGGTGGTGGGGAAACCGGACGATCTCAAAGGGGAAGAAGTGGTGGCGTTTGTCAGTTTGGAGGGGGATTACAGTCCCAGTGAAGAATTGGCGAAGGAGTTGAAAAAGCACGTGGTGGCGGAGATTGGGGCGATCGCCCGTCCGGGAGAAATCCGCTTCAGTGACGATCTGCCGAAAACTCGATCGGGCAAGATCATGCGTCGTCTGTTGCGCAATTTAGCGGCAGGAGAAGAGATTACTGGGGATACCTCCACTCTGCAAGATCGCAGCGTCTTGGATAAGTTGCGCGAAGGCACATAGGATGCCGGGTCGGTTACAGGGCAAAGCATTTCTGGTGCAAATGCTTTGCCCCCGACGAATGTATCGATAGTATGGTGGCTTTTACCCGATTTTCCACCGATCGAGCGTCAAAATCGATCGGTAGCCAACCTTTTATACCATCTCAAATCGATCGTCTTTCCCAAAAAAATTGAGAATGTTCTCATTTATATTGAGAATTAAGTCATTTAAGGAACGAGTTGACAGGGTTTTGACAATGTGGTTCAATACGAAATTATGCGAAAGCTTTTAATATATATCGTACACTAAACAAATAAATCGACCGGTCAACCGATGGAACACAACCCATTGGCGATAGCAATCCTCTAAAAGATTAGAATATTTTCCTCAGACTTGAGTAGCGGCAAGGCAATTTGCCTACGTATTGTCTTTTCTACGAGATCCGATCGCCTCTGAGAGTTGGGTAAATCAGTGTCGGTTGTGTCCAGACTCTAAATCGAGAATCGGTCCGGCGGGGACAATGCCGGTTGGGTTAATTTTGTTGTGACTTTTGTAATAATGCTGCTTGATATGGTCAAAATTGCAAGTTTCTTGAATTCCTGGGTACTGATACACATCTTTGAGATAGTTCCCGAGATTGAGATAATCCCAAATGTGGCGGAGATTGCATTTGAAATGACCGTAGTAGACGGCATCGAAACGGATGAGCGTGGTAAACAGACAAATATCGGCTTCGGTAAGCTGGCTGCCGCAAAGATACCGTTGCTGGCTTAACCCTTCGTCCCATTCATCTAAGGCTTGGAATAATTCTTTTAACCCTTCTTCGTATGCCGATTGAGTGATGGCAAATCCAGCGCGATAAACACCATTATTAATGGGTTGGTAAATGGCGTCAATTGTCCGATCGATCTTTTCTTTCAATTCGTCGGGACAGAATTTTGTATCATTTTGGGCGATCGCATCGAATTCGACATCGAACATTCGCAGGATTTCTCGAGATTCGTTGTTGACGATCGTCTGGGTTTGCGTGTCCCACAGTACGGGAACGGTCACTCGTCCGGTATAATTAGGATCTGCTTTGACGTAGATTTCCCAAAGGTATTTCGCGCCTAATAGGGTATCGGGAATGCAGCCGGGAGCGTCGGAAAAAAACCACCCATCTTCTGCCATATAGGGATCGACGACAGAAAGTCCGATCGCTTCTTCCAAGCCCTTCAATTTTCGCATAATCAGCGTGCGATGCGCCCAGGGACAAGCGAGACTGACATAAAGGTGATATCGACCCGATTCGGCTGGATAACCGCTGCTGCCGTCTGCGGTGACCCAATTGCGGAAGGTGGTGGAAGGACGAATAAACCGACCGCCTTTGTCAGATTGGTCGCGATCGCTCGTCCATTTTCCTTCTACTAACTGTCCCAGAGCCATAAGTTCTTATCTATTCGCTAGTCTAATTTTACAACTTTTAGGAGCATTTGTAAATAAACATTGGTAATGTATAAAAATAAAAGTTTGGGTTAGACATGGCGACGAGATCCGCGATTCATACAAGTTGTTTAATTCCTCGTCTAGCCAATGCTATAGCCTACGGAAGGGCTACAAATCACGCCCATACACCATCATAATAATGTGTTTAAATAGTGCGATAAAATCCAGAACTGTAAAATGCAAAAAACGAAAATGACTCTTCAAACCGCGATCGTTAAATATCTCAAACAACCGACATCAAAAGCTTGGCTGGAACAAGCACTCTCTAATCTAGAAACGATACTACTCGATCACTCTCATTGCGAACGCAAAGCCGCCGGAGTTGCCCTGAATTTAATGTGTCGTTATCCGTCGAGTACGGCACTGGTTTATCAACTAACAGAAATTGCTCGCGAAGAACTGGAGCATTTCCAACTCGTCAACCAAATTTTAGAACGTCGCGGCATTCCTCTTGCCCCTCTCAATCCTCCTCCCTACGGTGCGGGTTTAAAAGCCCAAGTTCGACGACAAGAACCAGAACGGATGCTAGATTCTTTGTTAGTTTCGGGTTTGATAGAAGCGCGATCGCACGAACGTTTAGGATTGTTGGCAGACGGATTGAGCGATTCTTTTGCACAGAGGCAACCCGATCGAGAACTGTCTAACTTTTATCGAGGTCTAATGGCATCAGAAGCGCGTCACTACGGGGCATACTGGGTTTTGGCAACTACCTATTTCGACCGAAATGTGGTGATGCAACGGTTAGAGGAGTTAGCAGAAATTGAAAGTCAACTACTCGAACAATTGCACCCAGAAGCACGAATTCATAGCTAAGTAATATTAATTTTATTGTGGTAAGTTTTGACCGATGAACGATTCTACAGCGGTTCCCGATTATGCGGTACATCTAGAAGGGCGAATGCCATTCGCCCCTACATCAACCCAAAATTTTATGTACCTCATAGCTGCGAAAACTGCTGTATTTATCCACTAAGACTTGAAGATAAGCCATTTTTGTGGGAAATGTTATTTGAAGCCGCGCATTTAGCCGAAGAGGGCGAAACTTCCGTACAAGCGGCAATCAACCATCCTCAGATTGCCAAATACGTGCGAGATTGGGGCAAAACAACCGATCTCGGTTTTGGGGCGATCGATCGGACAACTCACCAGAAAATCGGTGCGGCATGGTTGAGATTGTTTCCAGAAACCGATCGCGGTTATGGTTATATCAACGATCGTACCCCAGAATTAGTCGATTGCCGTTTTACCCGCATATCGAGGTCAAGGCGTGGGAACCCGTTTGCTGGTTCGTTTACTCGATGCCGCAAAAACTTTGTATCCAGCCGTTTCACTCAGTGTAAGAAGAGATAATCCTGCTATGCGTTTGTACCGTCGTTGGGATTTCAAGTGGTGGAAGGCTGTGATAGTCTGAATCGAACAGGAGGAATATCTGTCACGCTGAAACTCGATTTATCCCAATTGAAGAAAGAATTGAAGTTGTATTCATCGTAGTATAGCAAAGCCCATAGCAGGCGCGGACAGATTCTGGTAGGGGCGAAACATTTGCCTGAAAATTCTTACTACAAAACGATAAAATTTAGGCAAAGGCTTCGCTCACCCCGACTATACCATTTCCAAAAAGTGATGCAATAAGGGCAACAGTTTATTTCCTCAAATAAACCCAAGGAGAAAGTATTAGCTTAAGGCTTTGATGCGTTACGGCAATGCCTAACACATCCTACAAAACTCATTAGCCGATCGAGGTTAATCCAACTAATCCAACTCAATTTTTTTCTAACGCCGAGAGAACCGCCGCCGAGGGGAACAAATCAGCCGCGCGACGAGCGGAATAATCGCTAATCGCTTCGATCGCAACATTCCACAATCGATCGGGTTTGACATCTTCTTTGACTAAATCCCAAAGACGTTGAACTTCATCGGTGTGCAGACGATCGTCTTCGATTAAAGCTAAGACTAGCTGGTTTCGGAGAAATTGCCCTTCTTCCGACAGCAGATATTGTATCCCTAACTGAGCCGTGGGTAACAAATCGAAGCTATCATCAGAACGGGCGATCGCAATTAAGTCTTCCAACCGTTCCCACTGGAATTTTCCATCTTTAAACAGTACATCCAACAGACGACGACGAAGTTGAGGTGATTCCCCCGTTAGCAAGCGCCGAGCGATATAGGGATAGCCGATATCAACAATTTTAAAGTTGGGGTCGAGGCTGAGTGCTAATCCTTCTTGGGTGACGACCGATCGAATAATTAAAGCAAATTTAACCGGGACGCGGAAGGGGTATTCGTACATCAACTCCGAAAATCGATCGGTAACAGTTTTGAAGTTGAAATCTCGCACGCTTTGACCCATGACATCGCCTAGCACGGTTTCCAATGCCGGGACGATCGGTGTAATATCAGTACCGGGAGCCAAAAATCCCAACTTGATAAAATCTTGTGCTAAATCGAGATAGTCTTTATTAATCAGGTGAACCAGAGCATCAACTAATGTTTCTTTCGTCGATTCCTCCAGTTGATCCATCATCCCAAAGTCGATGTAAGCCATCTGACCCTCCGGCGTAGCAAACAAATTACCCGGATGTGGATCGGCATGGAAAAAACCATGTTCCAAGAGTTGCTGCAACCCTGTCGTCACACCGACTTCGATAATCGATTGGGGATCGATTCCCGCCGAGGCTAAGTATTGAGTTCCGGTCAGCTTGTACCCATTAATCCACTCTAAAGTTAAGACTTTCGTGCTGCAATAAGCCCAGTAAATCTCAGGCACTTTAACTTGGGGATTGTTGCTAAAGTTTAGTGCAAATTTTTCAGCATTTTCACCTTCATTTATATAATCGATTTCTTCAAAAAGTTTGTAACCAAACTCATCGACAATTAAGTCTAAATCGTGTCCTAAATTGAGAGGCAAAAAGCGACCGAAATTGGCAGCTCCCCAACGAATCAGGTATAAATCGAGGGTGATGATTTTTTTGAGGTTGGGACGTTGTACTTTGACTGCCACTTCTTCCCCACTGTGGAGACGAGCGCGATATACCTGCGCTAGGCTGGCAGCCGCGATGGGAGCGGGAGATATTTCGTAATACAGTTCGTCTGGCAATCGATTTAACTCTCGCTCAATTAGACGCATTGCCTGTTCGTTATCGAACGGGGGTAGTCGATCTTGTAGCTTAATCAGTTCTTCGAGAAAGTCTTTGCGAATCAAATCCGGACGGGTGGAAAGAGCCTGACCGACTTTGATAAAGGTCGGTCCGAGTTTCGTGAGGATTTCCCGCAGTTGAGTCGCTCGTTTGAGTTGGTTGTGTCGCGATCGATTAATCCACTCATCCCACGCAAAACCTAACACAAATCCCGTCAAAACCCAAAGAATGTTAACTGTTCGCCCGATCGCTTTCCAAGGACGGCGTTGGTAGTAACGGGCAATCTCTTTGGGATCGTAGCGCTTGAGTCGATCGAGGGGATGAGAATTCACGCTCTTATTATTCCTATATACTTAATGAGTAATTAAACGAGTTTAGGTACTGTATATAGCCTACTGAGTTTTATTGCTTAATATGACATTACCTTAACTAAAGTATACAAAAATACAGAAAGATAGGGAGGGGTTCGCGGCTAATCTGGGTGCGAGTGGTGTCAACTTCAGCAACGGCGAACAGCCACTCGCCTCTAGTCACCGTCACAGACAATCCTTTAGACCGTGGACAACCTGGTACTGTTGCTCGACTTCCAGTTCTGGGAACATGGGTAGGGAGAGGACTTGCTGACAGGCGCGTTCGGCAACGGGAAGCTGACCGATTTTATAGCCCAAATTCTGGTAAACCGGTTGCAAGTGTAAGGGAACGGGATAGTAGAGACTGCAACCGATACCACTTTGTTGTAGTTGGCTGTAGAGACGATCGCGATCGAATTCGATCCGGACTGTATACTGATTCCAGACGCTACGACCACCAAGAGTTTCTTGAGGTAGGACGATATGGGGAAGAGGATCTAACAATTCTCCGTATTGTATTGCCACCTGCCGCCGTCGATCGTTCCACCCGTCGAGATACGGTAACTTCACTTGCAGAACGGCGGCTTGCAGCGCATCCAGACGGCTGTTCGTGCCCAGTTCTTCGTGATAGTACCTTCGGGTAGCGCCGTGATCTTTGAGTACGCGAATTTTGGCAGCGAGTTCCCGGTTGTGGGTAGTGACCGCTCCCCCATCGCCAAAAGCCCCGAGATTTTTGGTTGGGAAAAAGCTAAAACAGCCCAGATGACCGAAACTGCCCACTTTTTTGCCATCCCACTCGGCTCCGGCTGCTTGAGCGCAGTCTTCGATGACAGCCAGGTTATGCGCGTCGGCAACTGCCATCAACCGAGTCATATCGATCGGTTGACCGAAGAGGTGAACCGGGAGAATGGCTTTAGTCCGGGGGGTAATGGCGGCTTCTAAGCGATCGATATCCAAATTGAATGTTTTGGCATCGATATCGACAAACACCGGGGTTGCTCCCACCATGGAGATGGTTTCTGCCGTGGCAAAAAAGCTCAATGCGGTGGTAATCACCTCATCGCCCAGACCAATATCGAGCGATCGCAATGCCAAGTATAAGGCATCCGTACCCGAATGGCAGGAGACGCATTCCGTCGTGCCGATATAATCGGCAAACTGACCCTCGAACTCTCGAACCCAATCTCCGCCGATGTAACGACCGGAAGACAAGACTTTTAAGACAGCAGTTTCAACCTCCAAGGCGATCGTTGGATACTGCCGCGCCAAATCTAAAGGAGGAATCTGATTCACTCTGACACACCACGATATTTTTCTATAGGATACTCAGATTTGCCCCAAAATTGACATCTGGAGGATCGTTGCTGTCAGCCTTGAGATCGTTTTCCCGTTTTCCCGGAAACAAAACCCGCTCAGACAACGATCGCTTCCCCTGCCAGTCGGGAAATTACACGAGCAATGTAAAGCTTTGTTCTTGGATCGATCTCGATGATATAGATTTTGCAAAGACAATCCACAAACTCCATAGAAGTTGTCATTACCAAAAACCAGATGTTAGGGTGGCGATTAGGTAGGTTTATATTCTGAATCGAGAGACTAAAGTGAATGACATTAGGTCAACTTATTTAGCTTTTGAGGGAAGATAAACTCAGTGGTATTCGTATAAATAATCAGGGAGTTGTTGGCTGATGGTCACCACCTTAAATTCTGTTGGGGAAAGCAAGCTTAATAATATCAAAACCAATCCAACTTCGTCACACCTAAACTATGTTTTAATTTTAGGAAAAGGACGATCGGGAACGACGTGGCTTGCCCAGATCCTGAATACCTACGAAGATTGCAGCTACAAGCACGAACCCTTTCTCAACAAAAAATCAACCGACTATAACGAGTGGTTGAGCCAAATCGAATCCGGAGATGCCGAAGCATTGCGCGATCGTTTTGAGTCCATGTGTCGAGGTTGCTATCACGATGTTGATATGCCTCCCTTTCCTCCCAAAACTTTTCGCTCTTCACATCCGAAATTGCTCCATCTTCTCTACGGAACGAGCAAGCGAATGCCAGCGCTCAAACCGCTGTACCAATGGTATGGAAAATCGAATTTAAACGCACAAACTCCCGTTGCGATCAAAGATGTCAACTTTCCTCAAGAATTTTTACCCCGGCTGAGCGATGTCTTGGAGCCTCATGTTCTCGCCGTCGTTCGCAATCCTTTCAGCAATATTTCTTCCTATCTTAAAGGCGTTGAACTCAGCTTGTTTGGACAAGAGGAAAAACCCAAATTGGAGAAAGTCCGCCAAGCATTACAAAAACCGGTGAATCAAGCCTTCCATCACTACCTCGATCGGCTCGATACCCTCTCTCACGCCCAGGTAGAAGCGCTGAGTTGGCGGATTCAAGTCGAACCCCTCGTGGAATTTGCCCGTCGCTACGATCGAGGCATGGTAGTCGTCTACGAGGATCTGTGTAACGATCCCATGGGTAAAACCGAAGAGATTTTTGATTTTGTCGGTTGGGAACTGGGGCAATCCACGCGCGACTTTATCGATCGCTCCATTTCCGGTGCAAAAAATAGTTCCAAATCTTCCGGGTCTTACTACAGCGTCTACCGCGATCCGCGCCAAAGTCTGTCGAAGTGGAAAACCCAGCTTAGCACCGAGCAAATTGAAGACATTGCATCGATCGTTCGCGAGTCTCCCGTGAAAGATTTGTGGTCGGATTTACCCCTTTAATTGTACGAATGGGTGACATTCGATCCTTCATGACACGAAGGTGTCTGTGACCAACTCGATCGGGATCGATCGCTACTTGCCACCAATTCCACCGTTCCATCTTCCCGGACAATCCAACCCGTGGCTTCCACCAATTCTCGCGTCGGTTCGGGTTCCACAAGCTGAGGATTTTGGACGAACTCCGGGTTTTCCTCCGGGTACTCGACCAGATTTCGCACGTCTTCCCACAGGATTGCGCTGCGGAGGGTTTCTGTAGGACTTTCTGGTAGTCCGCCGCGTCCGGTGATGGTGAAGGAACTGCCAGCGACGGCACCGCACGTTGAAACAACAAGATCGCCTTTGTCGGTGGTGTTACTTTGCAACTCCACCAATCCGAGACTGGCATCGACATCGGGGGTAGTCAGCTTTACCGTTCCGCTAAAGTCTTCCCCCAAATCCGAGGTAGCAGTAATGTCGCTTTCGGGGGTAAGAGCTTCCCGAAACGCCGTGCCGAAGATGCCTTGGGCGGCGATAGTGACTTGTCCGCCACTTCCTTGGATGGCGTTGGCGGTGATATCGCTATTTTCTAAAGCGACGAGGGTTTCGGTGTTGATGGAGATGTTGCCACCGTCTGTATTTCCAGCATCCGTTGACAGTCTACTGCCCCGGCGCAACTCGATCTCCGCCGCATCGAGAACTAAATTTCCCCCTCTCCCGGAAACTGTGGAGGCGTTGAGAATGCTGCCGCGATCGAGATGAATTGAGTTCGCCCGCACCGCTAATGTTCCGGCATCTCCCGGACCAAAACTTCTCACGTCGAGTTCTGCGCCATCTCCCACGATTAATTCTCCAGTATTCATCGTGAAATTGCCGCCCTTGCCCGTAGCAACGAGTTGTGGAAAATCTGCTCGTCCGGAAGAAGTGACCAACAGCGAGGGTGTTCCATCCAGGGTCGCGCGACCCGTCACTTCCACCGACTCGGCTTCGATAATCAGGTTGCCGCCATCACCGGCGGAAACGGTAGCACTAGACACCAAACCGCCGTCGGCAACCCGTAACCGGGGCGCGCGCAAGGTCAGGTTTCCAGCGGGGAAAGCCGTAAAGGTGGTCGTACTCGGTCCGCTGGTGACGACGCCATCATCCTGAGCCCGATCGAAAAGTGCCGTACCGCTAATTTCGATCGACTCTCGCGCCTCGATCTCGATATCTCCCCCCGGACCGCCGGGGAGAATGATTCCCGTCCCGATATCGCCGCCGCTATTGGCATTGATAAACGCCCCGCCTCGGTTAAACAACTTTCCCGTCGAGATCCGAATATTCCCGCCTGCTCCCGCACCAAAGGAGTTATTGGTGATCCCTGTGGGAAATAGAGCATCGGTTCGGGTATCGCTAATCTCGATCCAGTCGGAGGCAACGAGATTGATGTCTCCCGCAGGTCCGCCGCCAAAAGTTACGCTAGAGACGAGACTGCTCTCTTTGATGGTTAACCGATCGGCGGTGAGGTTAATTTGACCCGCCGCGCCTTGACTTCTGAAAAGGGGGATCGTCAGAATCACCGATCCAAAGGATTCGAGGGTTTCGGTCGCATGCAGGTTGATATTGCCGCCTGGCGCCGATCCGAGGATGGGGGTCACGACAATGACACCATTGTGTAGGCTTAAAGAATCGGTTTCGATCGCCAAGTTGCCACCGCGTCCTCCTCCTTCTGTGGCGGCAAACAATCCCCCGATGCGATCGCTCGGACTCAAGATTCCCAAAAAAGCTCTGGAGATATAGTTTTCTACGGCAGTAGACCCGCTCCCGACCAACACCGCCCCACGGGAGGCGCGCAATGTCAAATTTCCCCCAGTTCCCGTTCCTGACGTACTGGTGGACAAAAATGCCGTTCCCCAGAGCGAAAATTGTCCGGTTTCCACGGTTAAGTCACCTCCCGCTCCGGAGCCGACTGTCTCGCTGGCGACGGCGGTAAAACGCTCGAGATTGGTGCCGCTCAGGGCAACTGACTCGCTTCCCCGCAGGAAGATATTGCCGCCCGGTTGCGTTCCTTCGGTGGTGCTGATAACTTGAGATCCGTCGGCGATCTCGATCTGTCTTCCCTGAAACTGAATCGCACCGCCGCCGTCGCCACTGACATCGATCGTCGTGCCGCCGACGAGTTGGATATCTTGAAAGCTGGGGGAGCCGTCATATCCCAGCATAAAACCGTTATTGGCAGGTGTGAGGCGCACAAAGCCATTCGCCCCCACAGCACCCAACTCGATGCGGCTTTGGGGCGATCGAATTTGTGCGCCGTCGAACAGAACGTTGCCGCCGACAAAAGCGAGGGTACGATCGATCGCCAGGGTCAAACTGGGTGCGGCGGGAATCAGTTCCCCGCACGAACGACCAAATTGCCGGGATTGTCGCCCAACTGCAAGCCGATAGGAACGTTTATTGTCAACAACGGCGGCGCATTCGGTTGGGTGGCGCTGTAGAACTGCCATCCTCAAATATCACGCTATCTGCCGTACTGCCAAAAAACGACCCGCCAATGTCCAATTGAGCGTTCAGTCCGAAAACGATGCCGTTGGGGTTAAGCAGAAATAAGTTAGCGGTTCCGTTGGCGCGAATTAACCCGTCGATGTTGGAAAGCTGCCCTCCCGTGACGCGAGTGATAATGTTGTCGATCGTTAAAGCATTGTCAAAAAAGGCAGTTTCTCCGGTACGAACGTTGAATTGCTCGAAACTGTGAAATAGATTTACCCCCGTTTGGGTTCCTCCGGTAATCCGCTGGAGTTGTCCTTCTGGGTTAACGATCGAATTGTTGGGTAAGGTTGCATCGGGAACGATTTGCGCCAAAACTGAAGGCGATACCGTCAGACATCCTAAAGTTAGGCAGGCGGCACAGTATGGGATTTGTTTCCATGATGTCAATTCACTCACAATCCAAAATCCTCATTTGAGTTTTGACACTAACCGAGTGCTGCTTTGATTTTACCTAACCAATCGATCAGATTATCCAGTTGCTTGTCTGCCGACAAGACTCCCAATCCCCGAACGGTGACTTTTCCTCGAGTATACACAAATCGCGATCGCAAGTTTGCTGGCAAATTTTCTTTGAGTAAGTTCCACGCGGGTTCTTCCATCGGGGTTTCCAAAATGACGTGTTGCTTGCTTTCTGGCTTAATGCGGGAAAATCCCAATTGTTTGGCAATTTGTTTGAGTTCCATCACCCGCAATAGTTGGCTGGCACCGCTAGGAATTGCACCGTAGCAATCGCACCAATCTGCGGCAATTTGCATCAATTCCTCTTTGGATGTGGCGGTGGCAACGGCTCGATAGGCACTCATTTTCCGATCGAGATCTCGAATATAATCATTGGGAATAAACGCGGTGAGATTAAGGTCAATTTGGGTATCATCTACTTGAGGAATTTCTTGACCTTGAATATCTCGGATCGATTCTTCTAACATTTCCATATACAGATCGAATCCGATCGCATTCATCTGACCCGATTGTTCGGCACCCAGCAAGTTTCCCACACCCCGAATTTCCATATCTCGCATGGCTAATTGATACCCCGAACCCAGTTGGCTGAATTCTTGTAAGGCGCGTAACCTCTTCTGTGCAACTTCCGAAATTTGACCCCGTTGGGGATAAAATAACCAGGCATGAGCTTGCACGCCCGATCGTCCCACTCGTCCCCGCAACTGATACAGTTGAGATAATCCGAATTTTTGAGCATCTTCGATTAAGATCGTATTAACGCGGGGAATATCTAAACCCGATTCAATAATTGTGGTACACACCAAAATATCGGCGTCTCCAGAACTAAAAGTGAGAACGATCGACTCTAGTTCTGCGGAGTCCATTTGACCGTGGGCGATCGCAATTTTTGCATTGGGAACCATCTCCCGAATTTTTGCCGAAGTTTCTTCAATTCCTTCCACTCGAGGAACCACATAAAACACCTGTCCGCCCCGATCGAGTTCTTGACAAATGGCACTCCGAATGGTATCTGTATCATAGGGTGAAAGGTGAGTTTTAATTGGACGACGAGATGGGGGAGGTGTGGTAATCAAGCTCATTTCCCGAATGCCAGAAAGCGACATATAGAGCGTTCGAGGAATCGGAGTGGCGGTCAAAGTTAGAACGTCTACTTCTGCTTTCAGTGCCTTGATTTTCTCTTTTTGATTTACTCCAAATCGCTGTTCTTCGTCGATCACCAGCAATCCCAAATCTTTAAATTGGGTGCTTTTTCCCAGAAGTTGATGCGTTCCGACAACGACATCTAATTCGCCCGTCGCCAACCGGTTTAAAATGTCTTTTCGTTCTTGGGGTGTGCGAAACCGATTGAGCAATCCCACCTGAATCGGATAGGGAGAAAACCGTTCCCGCAAAGTATGATAATGCTGCTGGGTTAAAATAGTTGTGGGTGCGAGCATCGCAACTTGTTTTTCCGAAGTTATGGCTTTAAAAATTGCCCGAACGGCTACTTCTGTTTTGCCAAAGCCAACATCCCCACATACCAAACGATCCATCGGTCGATCGCTTTCCATATCTTGTTTGACATCCTGAGTGGCTTTGAGCTGATCGGGAGTGGGTTGATAGGGAAACGAATCTTCTAATTCCTGTTGCCAGGGAGAATCTGTACTGTAGGAAAATCCCGTATTTTGCGATCGCTGTGCATACAGTTTCAACAAATCAACAGCGACTTTTTTAATAACTTTTCTAACTTTATTTTTGGTCGATTCCCAAGCTTTTCCGGACAGTTTATTAAGTTGCGGTTTTCCTTCTCCACCCCGAAATCGAGAAAGAGAACTGAGTTGGTCTGCCGCGATTCGCAAAGTTCCGTCAGCATACTTCAAAACCAAATATTCTCGTGTCTCTTGGTTAATTGTTAGACTTTCTAGCTGAATGAATTGACCGATGCCGTGACCTTTATGTACGACATAATCGCCGGGACGCAGCTTATTGGGATCGACTTGTTTGGAAACCGCACGACGGCGCTTGCGAATATAACTGGGTGTGGCTAAAGAATGCTGCCCGAAAAACTCTCGATCGCTCAAGACTACCAATCGCAGCGTCGGCAAAATAAAGCCTTCCATTTCCGCCTGACCGGAATATTTTAGCGCTACGGGAACGTGTTGAGTTTGCAGGCGATCGATAGCGGGATAATCTCGAGGATTGGGGACGAATTGAGCCGGACAATCATGTTCTTGCAGCAATGAAACCGATCGACTCGGTTGTGCCGATACTAAGAAAATTGAGAATCCTCGATCGCGTTCTTGACGCACTACATCGGCAATTTTGGCAAACTGATGAGGCAACACCGGAACCCGACGGCTCGATAAATTCAATCCCTCACTTTTTTCTACTACCAATTCTGACAAATCGAGGCGATTGTAGGTGATTTCAGCTAACAACTCCTCCAGCGATCGATGTAATTTGGGAATTGAAAATTGGGACGGTTGAAGTTGACTCCATTGTTCCTCTGCACGTTCCCCCCATCGATCGCTATGGGCGAGGCATTGCTGGGGTTCGTCGATGGCGATCACTGTATTTTCGTCTAGATAATCCAAGATCGAAGCGGGTTTCTCAAACGCAACACCCAAAAGGGCTGACAGATTCTCTGTCTCCTCCATCTCCGGTAAATGCGCTCGAATCATCAACCCGAAACTTGTCGGCGTCAGCAGCAACTGAGTTACCTTATCTAAAGACCGCTGGGTTGTCGGATCGAACTCCCGCATTTTCTCCAACTCATCCCCAAACAACTCCAAACGCACGGGGAATTCTGCCGCGACGGGAAACACATCCACAATGTCCCCACGCCTTCCCCATTGCCCTTCCATTTCCACCAGAGACACCCGTTCGTAGCCCAACTCCACCAAACGACGATCGAAAGTCTTCCCATCCAACGCCATCCCCACCTCCAGATGGAAACAGTCGGCGCGAAACACCTCCAGAGGCGGCAAATGTGGCTGTAGGGCTCGTTGCGTCGTCACAATGGCAAGTTGGCGTTCTGTGGATGTCAAAGTTGCCAACTCCGCCAACACCTGCATCTGTCCCCAAGTCATCTCATCCGAGTAATGGGGTTCGTAGGGAGAGGCTTCCGAAGTCGGGTAAAAATGAACCGTTTGCCAACCCATTTCCTGCAATTGAGCCGCCCAGCGCCCCGCTTCTTCCAACGTCGCCGCAACTACACATAAAGAATGCTGCTGTTTCCCCGCTAATGCCGATGCTATCAACCCCTTGGGCACGCGCGCAATGCCTTCGAGATGAAGATGGGAGTTGCGATCGAGTTTTGCCAGCAGTTCGCCCGTCAAGGGCGATCGAGAAATAGTCCGAACCAGGGAAGCAAGCGCCATACCAAAATGTTAAGAAGGAGTTCAGAAGTTACAGGAGTTCAGGAGTTCAGGAGTTCAGGAGTTCAGGAGGGAAAGCCTGCGGCTTAAAAAATTACAGGGAGAAATGTGTTGAAAACGAGCAGTCTACCCTATTTTAAAGGGGAAAGGAATGCCATACCCAAGTAACGCACCGCAGATCGATCGCCCAATATCCAAACTCGGAACGCCAAACACCGAGTAAGATAGAGGCATTGAAAAACGATCGAGGGAATGAAAACCCCCAGATCGTCGGCGATCGAAACCCTTGAAAAATTGTGGATTCCTGTTTCTTTCACCTCGGGCAACACCAACCCAGTCCCGTTCGACCTCGATCGGGTTCGACTCCGTTTTCGATCCGCGCTGCCACTTCCCAAGACTTAAATGACCTTGCCGACGTCTTGGCAACGAGCTTTCATTCGAGGACGGGATGGAATCGCTGGCTTTACCCGGTACTGCGCCTGGGCATCTACGAAGATCTCAAACATCGTTTGCGCTCTTCCAACCGTCCATATCTATGCCTGGTCGCCTTACAGGATATCTGTACTCAAAACGATCCCCTAGGGGCGACGATCTCGGGAACCGTCGAGATGACGGTACGAACAGCATTTCCTTGGTCGGTGTCGGGTTTCCAATACCCTTACATCGCTAACCTAGCCGTTCGCTCAGGGTCGCGCAGACAAGGCATGGCGGGTCAACTCCTGCTCACCTGCGAAACCGTAGCACAAGAGTGGGGGTTTACTAATATCTATCTCCACGTTCTCGAAGAAAATCATCGAGCGCGGCAACTTTATGCCAAACTAGGATACCGATTACATCGGACTGAAACCTCTCTGTTTGGGAAACAGAATCGCCTCTTTTTACACAAACGTCTTTCTCGCTCTTAAACTCAGTAAATCCACTGTGGCGGATGGTTGGTGAGTCATCCTATAATTGTGAGAGAACTCTTACGTCCAAGGTGGTAGCAGGAACACAACGACATGCATTCTCTTAGTCTTGTCAAATCCTCACAATCCTCCCAGCTCCTAGCGCAGCTTAACAGCGGTCAGCTCCTGGTTGTCGATGGCTCGCGCCGCAACGGACTGATTATCTACAAACGCTATTATGCCGAGTTTGCAGGTCCTGGAGCCGCCGTGGGTGGATTTTTTGATGTCGGTGCCGGGCGAATTTTTCCGGTGGGAGATCTGACTCTGACAGCTCCCGAATCCTACGAAGAACGTCAAAAAGCATACTTGATTCGCAGGCACTGGATTCGTTTGACCGAACAGCTGACGGAGAACCCAGTTCCCCTTCAGCGAGCGCATATGCTCTTAACCCAGTTCGAGCATTATTTCGATCCAGAAACCGTCAGCCAAATTCCAGATGAGGCTCTGGCGCTGCTGGTTGGAGTCCTCCCCACAACCATTCGCATGGTTCGCCGCACGCCGAATGTCAAACCCCTATTGGCAGCCGTTTAGATTTTGGCTTTGGGATTAGGTTATCCAGACAATTAGGTTTGTCAACCGCCTCTGACAACAATTGTCAAACTTCGGTCGACTTTCCATTTCTATAAAACTATCAACGAATCTACCTGAATCCAGTAAATTAGCGCAATACTTTTGCAATTCGTCCAATTTCTGTAAGATAATCCCAGTGTTGCCCCTAAAGGCAGCCCCAGAGTAAAAGGTTCTGATCTGGGATCGACCCGCACCGATCTCTAACAGAATACTCTTTGTCAAGTTCGATCGCAACTGACAAACTCAACCGGGTTCTTTGTAAAAGTCATACGGAGGGCGCGTTTTCTCCAACTCTCCCTGAGAGGAAAGGATGCCGACGCGCGAAACTTATGGATCGACTATGGTGTATCGCACTTATCCCCAAAGGGATAACTACCGATTCTCCCCACATCCTCGCACAAGCAAATTTCCAATCCATAACGCAAAGTTTGGGAAATTCGCTGGGACCTTCTATTCTCAATTTAATCGGCGCAGTTGCCATTCTCATCCTGTTTTGGATTGGGGCAACCATTCTGGCTAGCGCAATTAAAGGTCTACTGAGCAAAACCGATCTCGATAATCGGGTCGCCAATTGGGCGATGGGTTCACGACGAGGTGAGAATGAGCCTCCCGTGGAGCAGTGGATTGCTGCTGCGGTGTATTGGATCGTTTTGCTGCTGGGCTTGGTTGCCTTTCTCAATGCGCTCAATCTGCAAGTTGTTTCTACTCCCATTAATGCGTTCTTGGGACAGATTTTCAGCTACTTGCCCCGATTGGGTGCGGCTGCACTGTTGTTTGGTGTGGCTTGGGTTCTGGCAACCGTGTCTAAATCCTTGCTTTTGCGAGGGTTATCGCGATTCCGTCTGGACGATCGTCTCGCCGAACAAACGGGTCAAGACAGTCCCTTTCTGGTTAACGAAACGTTAGCCAATGCGCTTTACTGGTTTATCTTCCTGTTCTTCCTGCCTCCGATTCTGGATGCCCTAGAATTGCAGGGACCTTTGGCACCGGTGCAGGATCTGATGAGCAAGATCCTGTTATATCTGCCCAACATCATCACGGCAATCATTATTGGCGTGGTAGGTTGGTTGGTTGCCCGTATCGTGCGTGGCTTGGTGACCAACTTGCTAGCTGCTGGGGGACTCGATCGTATTGGGCAAAGAATGGGTCTGAATCAGACTCAGGGGATGTCGCTGTCGAGCATTGCCGGCACGATCGTCTATATCTTGATTCTGATTCCGATCGCCATTGCCGCGCTGAATGCGCTGAAAATCGATGCGATTTCGGCTCCAGCGATCGCCATGCTGGAAACGATTCTCTCGACTTTACCCCAAATCTTTACGGCAATTGCCATCTTGGTGGTGTTTTACATCATCGGACGCTATGTGGCTGGGTTTGTCTCTAGCATCTTGGCGAGTTTGGGCTTTAACGGCATTTTTTCGGCTTTGGGTCTCCAAGGCTTGTCTAGACCGACTCCTCAAACCGTTATCGACGAGGAAAATCCCTATAGCCCGCCAACGACAGAACGAACTCCTTCGGAATGGATCGGTTTGTTGGTGTGGGTGGGCATTATGCTGTTTGCCACGGTGGCAGCAGTGGAAGTGCTCGATTTTGCCGCACTCAATGCGATCGTTGCCGGACTGTTACTCATCTTTGGCAAAATTCTCGCCGGACTGGTGGTCTTTGCTATTGGACTGTATTTGGCGAACTTAGCCTATCGATTGATTTTAAGTTCTGGGACTTCCAACGCCCAGTTTTTAGGTCAGTTTGCCCGCGTCGCCATTATTATTTTCGTGGCGGCAATGGCACTCCAACAGATGGGTATCGCCCCCAATATCGTTAATCTGGCATTTGGCTTGCTTCTGGGTGCGATCGCCATTGCCATTGCCCTAGCATTTGGCTTGGGTGGACGCGATATTGCTGCCGACGAGATTCGCAGTTTCCTGTCATCCTTCAGAAAGCCGACGTCGAAGCCGGCTGCCAAACAACCCCCGAGAACGGGTTTGTAATCGAACTCGCGCCAAATGGTGGAGAAACGAGTACGAGAACGCTGAAGTCTAGATGCAGGGGCGATCGGCTAGAAACAGTTTCTTGAATTGGAGTTGGGCTTCTGAAATGGTGGCTATATAGCTACCGCCTCGTACTCGGAAGGCATCATCGATCGGACTTCACATCCGATCGAGTTTCCCTCCTCTTCTCGGGTGAGATTTTGGCTTGCAGTTCGTCCTTAATTCGATCGAGGATTGAGGTTTCATCGATCGAAGCCAAAATCGCCGCGATCGCTGCCTTCGGACTCTCGTCTCCCCAAGACGCACCGTTGGCGAGATAGGTTTTCGCCACTTGACCGATGCCGTAGGTGGCTATCCCCGCTAAACTGGCTTGACTCAATGCGACAGAAAGATAGCCGCCAAAAGCCAAACCCCCCGTCACTGGGGTTGCCAATCCCAGCAAGCTTTTGAGGGAACTAAGTCCCAAATTGGCGAACCATTCACTCGCCCCAATAGCGCCCATCCCCACAGCGATTTTTTGCAGCAGTTCGATTGCCCCAGTCCGAGTCACGGGCAACCCATACAATTTGGAAAGGGTGACAATCAGAATGACATCCACAATTGCAGCGCCCAGAAGATCGGCTGCTGCGATCGGATTGACGGCAATGGCAATGGCTTTAGCGATGGTGGCTTGCCAAATCACTCGATCCGCACTGCGATCGCGAATCTCCATTTTTCGGGCAATGGTTTTCTGATTCACATCATCGGCATACAATAAGCTATTGAGGGCAACTAAAGATTTTCCTTCTCGATGCAAAATCTCCAATATTTTCAGTTTGAGTTCTTCGACTTGGGGCGAACCGGGGACTAATTCCACCCCCATACTGCCATCGTTTCGCCGAGTGACTTTGGCTAGCAACGGGGAAGCGGCTGCCATGACAATACGATCGCCCTCGAGGATTTGGCGCACCCGCCGATCGCGAATTTGCTCGTAAATTGCCTGTCGATCGACTTCTGGATACCGATCGATCTTGTTAAAAACCAACAGCAGGGGTTTGCCTGCATCCCGAACTTGCAGCAAGCCATCATATTCGACTTGGGTCATATCTCCCGCCACCACAAACAGCACGAGATCCGCTTGTTTGGCAACCTGATGCGCCAACTGCGTCCGGCGTTGACCGTCTACTTCATCTAATCCTGGGGTATCGATCAGTTCGATACGAGAATTTCCCGCGCCGGGAAGCGATGCTTGCCAAATCTCACCCCCCCCTCCCTGCAACGATTCCCGACTTAGCCGCCACTGCACCGTCTGGCTATCTTGTGTGATGCCGTGCAGGGGTCCGGTTTTGAAGATCGGCTGACCGACGATCGCATTGAGTAAGGAAGACTTCCCCCGTCCCACCATGCCAAAAACAGCTATTTGGACGGTAGCCGATTCGAGCTTCTCGAGCATGGTTTCGAGTCCGCCAATCTCGGTTTCGATCCCTTCGCGTTCGGTGGAGGTTAGATCCAGATGGGAGACCAGACCGCGCAGTGCCGTTCTTGCCCGATCGTAATTGAGTTCGGCTTGCATTTGGGCAACCCCAAAAAGGGCTTCGTCGAGTTGGCGAGCGATGTCTTGGGAATGGGGGTCTGGCATAAAATGGCGTGGGAGTTCTCGACTATTACTTCTATTTTAATCAGAGAAACCGCTGTCCCACGCCCGACAACCCTCGATCGACTACGAGACTTTACTGAGAAAAGACAAGTCCGCTGACCCAAAGTTGGTGCTAAACGCAACGTTCAAGTTTTCCAACGTTTGGATCAACCATTGCACCGTCTCTCGGGTATAGCCGTCGTAGTGATTGAACAAAATTGAAAAACGCTTTTCCAGATAGGGCTTAACCTTACGACAAACCAAAACGATCTTCAACAGCAACGCCATAACTAACACCGGACCGATGTTGGAAAGCAAATCGATCAGCACGTAATGATTGGGTTTTTGCGTACTTTCCACCACCAAGAAGTTCAAAAGCTGACTGCAAGTACGGACGATGAGAAAGTCGTTGAGCTTTTGGGAGTCGCTTTGCGGCAGGGTGTTTTTCAGCTGTTGGTAGAGCTTATCGTTAAACTGACACCTGCCATATTCTGAATCGATGGTGGGGATGAGATACTCGTAGAGGTCGTCTTTGAACTCTCGAAATGTTGGGGTTTGGCTGCTGTGGGTAATGAAGTTTTGGGCGAGATCTCGATAAGTGTGAGAGCCTTCTGCTTTTCCAGCAAATTGTTTGACAGCAACGTACAGTTCGCGATCGTTCAATAATGTGGGGTTGGCGATCGGCTGAATCACTCGTTGACATTGAGAAGTGGATAGTTGGCGCGACAGTTGGGCTTGACGGACTTTATAGGTCACATAGCGCGATAAATCAACTTCGTATTGCCGCTGTTTTTCGGCTTGGATTTGCAGTACCGTTTGCTGATGCTCGTAAGCACTGCTGTCCCCAATCAACGAATGGGCGTACAGATATGGATATCGACTAATGAGCGTTCCCAACTGTCGGGAGTTCTCATCGATCGAGTTGTCACTTTTGCTATGCACGACTTGCACCAAACGTTGCAAGTGCGTATATTGTTCGCTTTGGGAAAATTGCTGGACTAAACTGCGCAGTCGCCGCGTGTTTCTCGATTGCGCGAGTCTATACGTATTTGAAAAAGATGACCCCTCAAACAGTGTCACCAACTCCGGAACCGCTGTTTGAGTCTTCGATTCCATCTGCCAGTGATTGATAAGAATGTGCAAACAGCGATTCAGAATGCTGTTAAATTCTTGCTCTGACTCCTGGGAAGTTGTAATATTTTCAATTAATTGGGATATTTCTCGGTCAGGATAGCCAACTCCATCAATAAAAAGGGTGCGAACGCGCTCGATCAGACGAGCCGGAGATTCTGACTTAACTAATCTCAGCAAGTGCTTGTACAGCTCTTGCTCGCCCGACTGCTTATACTTGTCACGCTCTGGTAGACTTGCCATCACACTATAAGACCTCGACTATCCCAGCAGGAGGCTCTAATCCCGCCTTCGGTTCCAAATATTGATTCAAAAATTGCATCCAGCCCAATAGCACCCTACTCTAAACCTCATCATAATCAATCTATCTCAGCCTCGTCAACTAGAAGGTGTTTTGTGAAGACAAGGTAAAGAAATGATTTACGATCGTTTTGGGCGTTTTGGCTGCCACCGATAGACCTCGAGCGGGATACTAGATGGCGAACGACTCACATTTGCCGATGGCTTAAGTCTGAGCTTCCCCATTTATTGGGAATCGCCTCAAAAACCCCGTATTTTTTTTGTTTCCTCCAAGGGCAGGAGTCCGAGTCCCCAATACTCCATTTTTCTCTCTTCTACACTTACCTATAGGCTGGGTTTTCGGGCTGAGGCATCGGTGTGTAAGATATTTTGATTTTACCTGAAAATACTAGAGATTAGTCATCCATCCAGAATAGGTTTTTACCCAATCAAAAAATTCATTCTAGATATAATCTTCATCCCCCAACCCCTATTCCCACCCGACGCGAGAGTTGAGGGTGGGGATAGGCGCGATCTTTGTTAAAACACCGGAAGATTTTTGGATTTTTTCTATGAATGAATCAGGGGGCTGGTATCCTTAATGGTTTGGGTCAGGTGTTGAGGGATGGCAACCTCGAATTAGGAATGGGCAGCAATTTCCGGCTTTAGAACCACTAGGAGGTCTCCGGTGATGTCTTCTACGGAACGATTGCCATCGATAACCGTTAGATAACCGTGTTGATGGTAGAAATCAATCAGGGGAGCGGTTTGCTCGAGATAGACTTCTAAACGACGGCGAATTGTGGCTTCGTTATCGTCTTTGCGTCCTCTTCCTAACATCCGGGCGACGAGGACTTCGGCGGGAACTTCAAAGTTGAGTGCGCGATCGCAAGGTTGGGCGATCGAGTCGAGTAGTTCTCCCAAGGCGTTGGCTTGGGGAACATTCCGGGGAAATCCGTCGAGAATCCAGCCTTGTTGGGTATCGGACTGTTGCAGGCGTTCTTCGATCAGGGCGATAACAAGGGTATCGGGAACCAGTTCGCCTTTTTCCATGTAGGATTTTGCTTGGACGCCCAGTGCCGTGCGAAGGGCAACGGCTTGACGCAAAATCTCCCCGGTGGAAATGTGGGGAATTTTCCAGCGTTCGGCTAAGAGAGCGGCTTGGGTCCCTTTACCTGCGCCTGGAGGTCCGAGGAAGATTAATCGCATCATAAAACGTGGTTGATTTTTGTCGATCTTTTAATGGACGGATAGCTGAATCTTGATTTCAGTCTTAACCTTTTTTTTAGACTTTATTTATGATACACCTTAAGCGTTGACCTATCCGTCAGAATTTCCAGATCGAAGCTTTTCTAGGTACAGTCCCCAGGTGACGGCGAGTGGGATCTCGGTAAACGGGATACGAATGGATGTGGCTGGATCTGCCAATTGAAATTCTAGGTAGATCGATCGACCTTTGTCGGGAGGGCTTTGGGGATCGATGGGTTGGTCATCGACGATCGGGCGAATTGCATCTACGGTATCGAGGGAAAAGGTTTGCAGGTTGACTGGACCTTTGCGGGTGGGTTTTCCCCAGGTGATTTCCCGTTTTTTTTGTCCGATGACGGAATAGAGATCGTATTTGGCACGATCGAACCCGGCTGCCCAAGTTTGATAGGTTTCCACTTTTTGATATTCGTTCCAACCTGCCCATGCCAGCCCGATAAATAAAGCTAGCAGGGGCAACCACAATAATCCTCGTTCCATATTGGTGTTGTTTTTGGCAATGTTGG
Organism: uncultured cyanobacterium; assembly: GCA_963838375.1. Classification (GTDB taxonomy): domain Bacteria; phylum Cyanobacteriota; class Cyanobacteriia; order Cyanobacteriales; family Geitlerinemataceae; genus DVED01. Next base: position 271,049 of record CAWIQY010000003.1, read on the forward strand.
CAGGGGATTTTTTACTCTAGCGCAATTTTTAGGGAGATTCAGACATTGAATATTTTTGCTTTAGGATTAAGGTGTAGGGTATGAGTCCGATCGGATGCCGGTTTTAGACGATATTTACAACACCTTCACCCCAGAACCGCTGCCAGCAGGTTCGCCGAAGTATGTTGATTTTACGGAAGTGCGAGGTGGGAACGATGTATCGATCGAGTTGGGACGGCAGATACGGCGATCGAACGATTCCACCTGTCAGCTATTTTCCGGGCATTTGGGCGGCGGTAAATCTACAGAACTGCTCAGACTGGCGGCGGAGTGAAGTATTTACTGTGGCGGGCTGCCGATTTTTTTGAGTTTTCAGAAGATATTTTATAGTAGGGTGCGGGACTTTGTTGCTGCTTCTGATTATGAAACTTATGAAACTTATCTCTATTATCAAATCTTTACTGCGGCAGGCTGCCGATTTTTTGGGTTTCTATATAGATGATGAATTTTATAAACCGCTATATCTAGAAGCTCACACGCAGCACATAGCAGAAATTCAATCTCGTCTGGAGATGCCGGGTCTAGAAATAGATGAACAGGCTTCTCTTTATTGGGAATTGGGACGTTTATTTGCTGATGAAGGCGATGACGAGATGGCACTTTTAAATTACGATCGAGCTATTGCCCTCCAGCCGGATTTTCACAAAGCTTGGAATAACCGGGGAAATAGCCTGAATAAGTTAGGGCGATACGAAGAAACCATCAAGTCCTTCGATCGATCCCTTGCCCTCCAACCAAACGACCACTACGCTTGGAATAACCGGGGGATTAGCCTGTATGAGTTAGAGCGATACGAAGAAGCCCTCGAATCCTTTGATCGATCCCTTGCCCTCCAACCCGACTACCACCACGCTTGGGGCAACCGGGGAAATAGTCTGAGTAAGTTAGGGAGAGACGAAGAAGCCCTCGAATCCTTCGATCGATCCCTTGCCCTCCAACCCAACTCCCACTACGCTTGGGGCAACCGGGGAAATAGTCTGAATAACTTAGGGCGCTACGAACAAGCTATTGCATTCTTCGATCGAGCTATTGCCATCAAACCGGACGACCACTACGCTTGGCGCAACCGGGGGATTAGCCTGAATAACTTAGGGCGCTACGAAGAAGCCATCGAATCCTACGATAAAACTCTTGCTATTCAACCGGACGACTACTACGCTTGGAATAACCGGGGAAATAGTCTGAATAACTTAGGGCGCTACGAACAAGCCCTTAAGTCCCTCGATCGAGCTATTGCCATCAAACCGGACGACCACTACGCTTGGAACAACCGGGGAAATAGCCTGAATAAGTTAGGGCGCTATGAAGAAGCCATTAAGTCCCTCGATAAAGCTCTTGCCATCAAACCGGACGACCACTACGCTTGGAATAACCGGGGAAATAGTCTGAATAACTTAGGGCGCTACGAACAAGCTATTGCATTCTTCGATCGAGCTATTGCCATCAAACCGGACGACTACTACGCTTGGAATAACCGGGGAAATAGCCTGAATAACTTAGGGCGCTACGAAGAAGCCATCAAGTCCCTCGATAAAGCTCTGGCTATTCAACCGGACGACCACTACGCTTGGAATAACCGGGGAAATAGCCTGAATAAGTTAGGGCGCTATGAAGAAGCCATCGAGTCCCTCGATAAAGCTCTTGCTATTCAACCGGACGACCACTACGCTTGGAATAACCGGGGAAATAGCTTGGATAACTTAGGGCGCTACGAACAAGCCCTCGAGTCCTTCGATCGATCCCTTGCCCTCCAGCCGGACGACCACTCTGCCTGGGTCGTCCGGGGGATTAACCTGGATAACTGTTAGGGCGATACGAAGAAGCCATCGAGTCCTTCGATCGAGCTCTTGCTATTCAACCGGACGACTACTACGCTTGGAATAACCGGGGAAATAGTCTGAATAACTTAGAGCGATACGAAGAAGCCATCGAGTCCTTCGATCGAGCTGTTGCTATCCAACCGGACGATAAATGGGCAATTGGAAATCGGGGTTACGCCTATTTGCTGACCCAACAATTCGATCTTGCCCTCCAAGACCTCGATCGATCTTTAGAACTTGATTCCGAAAACGACTTGAACACTACATCCGCGCCCTAATTCACCGCGCTCTCAACAACCCAGAACTCGCCCAAACCGACCTCAGCACCGCCATTCACCTCGCCCAAACCCAATACGAAGAAAGCCCAGAAAACTGGAACAACACCCTCAACTTCGCCCTCTATCACGTTGCCGCCAACCAACCCGATACCGCTCAAACCCTCTACCAGCAAGCCTTATCTCAAAACGCCCCAACCGACAAAATCAAACCAGCGATTCGCGATTTGCAAGAGTTCCTCATCGTTTTTCCCGGCAATCTTTTAGCCCAGCAAACGATCGATCTTTTGCAGCAAAGCGCGAACTAGAAAGCAATGACAGTTAACTCAGAAATACTCTGTAACTGTCGATCTGCTGAGAGCAAAGTGGCTTGGTTGACGATCGCAGTGGCTGCCACGATCGCATCTGGTAGCCGCAAACGATACTGCTGTCGCATCCGAATAGTCGTCTCCAACAAATTCGTTTGACTTGCATCTAAACCAATAACCTCAACCCGGCTAGCAAATTGCTCAAACAAAAGGCGATCGGCTTCTGTCAATCCAGTAAAAACCAAAAACTCTAGCTGGCTGATAATCGAAATCCCAACCCACTCAGCATTTTGTAGCCGTTGTACAAGTTGCTTATTTCCACCCAGCAATGCCACGATCGCGTTGGTATCGAGCACATAGCGTGTCGATACTGTTCCAGGATTCACCACTACCATTCATCTCGCAGCGATCGAACCATTTCTACAGCATCCCCTCGCCAAATTAACGCCCCAGCCAAATCGGAAAAGTCATATGCCAATTTTCGCGCTTTGGGTTGAGGGGAAACCCGAGTTTCCTGTAGCACCAAAATAACTTCTACATTCCCAGGTGCTAAACCTGTGGGAATATCCAAGCGCAGATGTCCATCGGGAGCAATCGTTCCAGTCAGTGCCAGAGAAATCATAAACCCAGCCGTTTTTCTTCATCCTAGCACCCAACCTCTGTAATGTTAGCAAGACTACGTCAGCTATCGGAAATGAGGCTGCTGCAATTAGAGGAGTATTTAGATTTTTTATTGCAAAAAGAGAGTGTCGATCGAAAAAGTGCTTAATACTTGAAGAAGACCAGGAGACATCCCAGATCATCGCGGCATCACGTCATCCAACTTCAACTCTAATTCTGGAAACAATGGAGAAACAATTCGTTCCCCCAAATGATACTGCTGTTGTTCGTAAACTCTACCTGACAGTTGATTTACGGTTAACGTAGGCTGTTTAGGATCGCCAATAAACCGAATTCCTCCTAATCCTCGGAAATCTGTAATCCAATATTCGGGGATTCCCATCAAGGCATATTCCTCAACTTTTCGAGCGTAGTCATTTTCCCAGTTTGTACTCACGACTTCGACGACTAACTTGATGGACTGTCCTCGAACGATTACGGGTTCTCGATGCCAATAGGGTTCATCAGCTAAAGCCGCTTCATCTAAGACGATAACATCGGGACGGCGTGCCGTTGCTTCATCTGATGAGGGACGGAGAATACAGCTTTTCGGCACGAGAAATGGTAACGCCTGACGATCGATCTCTACACTAATTTTACTGGAAATTTTTCCGGCAACAGCTTCATGAAGACCTGTCGGTTCCATATCGATTAATTCTCCATCTGCAAGTTCGTAGCGCGGATTGCCTCCGTATTGCTCGACAAATGTTTCAAAACTCAGTAGCTTAGATGGCGTATAAATCATGACAGGGAACTAAGGCGGCGATACACTCATTATAGCGCCAGCAATGGAGAAAAAATTCTCGATCGGTTGTATCTGAACCCACTTTTATCACTCGCACAAAACTTCGACTACGGTTATAAATTTACCTCGCAATATTGTCGAAATTCTTTCAAAGCTACGCCAGTTCCTCGTTCCGAAGCATCCTGAAATACCCGGTCGATGAGTGCAGGTAAATCGAGGTTGGGAAAATAGCAACTGAAAGCTTGCGATCGATACGCTCCATTTTGCAGGCTATAAATTTGCAAACCACTCTTTTTAAACAGCCACACTTCTGGAACTTTATAGGGGAGATAGTCTTCGGCTGCGGTGTAAGTGGTCACATCAATTTCGATAACTAAATCTGGAGGAGGACTGGTTTGCCAGTCAATGCGATCGCGACCGACAGCCGCTTGCCAATTGTCGATATAAAAGCAATAATCCGGCTCAATTCCTCCCTCTTCTGGCAGTTCCATTGTAATCGGAGTGAAGGCTTCATAATTCCGATTTTGACTGTCGAGTAAGATTTCAACAATCCTGGCAAGAAGGTGGGCTTCCCGTCCGTGTCTGAGTAAAGGACTCATCAGCAAAATTTCACGATCGCGGTATTTGATTCTGGGAATAGAACCATCCCCTCGACTTTCGCACAACAGGTGATAGTCTTGCCAGGTTCCAGGCATTCGCACCACGGTTCCGGGGGGAAGGTGAGTTTTTTCGCGGGAAATGAGGGCGTACATAGAAATTTAGATGGGTAAACAAATTAACAGATCGCTACCGTTCCAAACTGCGAGGATCGAGAGCGTCTCGCAAACCATCCCCCAATAAATTAAACGCCAACACCGTCAAAATAATCAACAACGCCGGGGGCCAAACTAACCAGGGTTGAAACACTAAAATCGAGGCATTTGTCGCGTTGGAGAGCATATTTCCCCAAGATGGATCGGGTTGCTGAATTCCCAAACCGATTAAACTCAACACCGATTCGGCAACAATAAAACCGGGAATTGCTAGGGTCGCAGAAATAATCACATAGGTGGCGGTCTGCGGCAAAACATGGCGGACAATGATGTAAAATGGATTAGCCCCCATCGATCGGGCTGCCTGGACGAATTCCCGCTCTTTGAGAGACAAAACTTGCCCCCGAATCACCCTCGCTAACCCCGACCAACTGATGAATGAAGTAATGACAACAATCAACAAAAATCGCTGAGCACTGGTCAGTCCAGGCGGCAAAACGGAAGCCAAAGCTACTAACAAATAAATTCCGGGAATGGTCATCAGCACTTCGACAATACGCATCAAAATGGTGTCTACCCAACCGCCAAAGTATCCGGAAATTCCTCCTACCATCATCCCTAATGGAAATGAAATGGCAATGCCGACTAGTCCGATAAACAAGCTAATGCGGCTGCCATATAACAAGCGGCTAAATTGATCGCGTCCTTGTTCGTCTGTGCCTAAAAGATTGAGTTTGGCGGCGCCGGTTGTGCCAAAGAAATGAAGATCGGTGGGAATCAAACTGAAAAGTTTGTAGGCATCTCCCTTAACAAATAAACGAATGGGAGAAGGCGCAGTTCGATCGACTTTCAGTTCGCGTTCCCCGGTTTCTAAAAGTGTGGGACCTTGTGTGGTGGGATAGACGTGAGGTCCGATGAACCGACCGTCCGTATTTTGCCAGTGAATTTGTGTCGGTGGCAGTAAAGATCCATCGGCTTGAGAAGCGATCGGATCGTAGGGGGCAAAAAATCCAGCGCCGATCGCTAAAACATAGAAGATAATTAGTAATAAGGCTCCCAATTGAGCTAAAGAATTCTTCTTTAGTTTCTGCAACCAGTTCATAATATTAGGTAATCGGTAATGGATCGATCGATGCTGCGGAAATACTAGCAAAAGCGCAACTAGCAACTAGCCAATAATTATGATGCTCTCAAAATATCGTGTTCGATGACAAAAACATTCGAGTAAAGATTGGCAAGAATTTGCTTTCCTTTCTGGGTGAGTTCCAGATATTTCAAAGCATTCTGTATATAGGGATAAACCCCATGCCAGTAAAACTTGGGATAGCCGTTGCGCAAGTCTCCGGGGTGTTGGTATCCTAACCCTTTATTGGTTCCGGTTTCTTCAAACTCGTAGAATAAGGCACTAATTTTTTTGAGATAGCGCGGATCGCTTAACTGACCGATTAAATCTGCGGCACGAACCAATCCCGGATAGTGAATAGTGTCTTGGTGGTCTTCCATGGAAGGAACGGGAAAGCGGGTGAGTTCGATGTTGTGTTTAATAATTTCCGCATCGATCAATTTGTGACCCCCAAACCTTTCGTCGATAAACAGTTTACCCCGATCGACGTGATAGGGCGTCAAACTGGCATCGGAAGCACCCGCGGGTAAACACACTTTCACGCCATCAATGCCGGTGGCGTACATTTCATCTCGATCCTGACGGCAAACGCCCTTCACATACCCAATGTCGTGACACACCAGGGAAATAATACAGTGAAGCCAATCATCGCAAGATACTCCGCCTTGACGGATTTGTCTGCCGCGTAAAATTTCTTGTCCGACTAGCGTAACTAAGATTGTATGTTCGACGTTGTGATACAAAGCATCACCGTTGGCAATATTTTCTAGCGCCATTCCGCCCGCCCAAGCAATGATATCTTCGTAGTCCGTTTTCAGACCGCCATAAGTTCGTTGGTAGCCTTCGCGCAGTCTGCTAACAAATTCGCTAATGAGAAGTTCGGTTGCATTAAACATGGGTGGAAATACCCTTTTTTTAGGCAATTAAGAGTGACTTGACAAGGGGTATCGGATTGGCGATCGCGCTACCCGTTGTCGATCGTGCAGGGATACTGTGAGAGGATCGTTCTGTCTCTATGGTATCGCTAACCGGAAGCGGTTCAGATTCGATCTCGGGGGGATTGCCCCTACACCTAAAGCCTATCGGGTGGCGGGCGCGATTGTCCTATGCTCTGAATCCTCACCGAATCGCCGCGCAGGATTGAGATCTGCCAACTCTGTCGTCTCCGGGTTGCCATCTATCGGGAGACTCTTGGGGGAAAGGGTTGAAGAAAAAGTTGCCGCAGAGGAGAGGGAAACGGGAACTCATACCATTTGTTTGTTGGTCAAATCTTTCAAAATAGGTCAAAATATTAAATAGACGTAAACAATTGTAAACTTATTGTTTGCCGCCCTACCAGATGCGGGCGATCGCAGAGCTACTCCCCAGGAGTATCGTGCAGCGACGCCGCAGTCCCGAGCTTTGGAGAAGATCCCTGTGCCCTACGACGCCTTTTCAGAAACCCAAGACCCTAACACTACAGCACCCCAGTCCGCCGAACTTCAAGAGACCCTTGAAACTTTAGAAGCTCAACTCGAACCAGAAAATGACGATCGATCGAATTGGGAAACTGCACAACGGTCTTCTCCCAGTCGGTTCGCCGGGTGGCGCAATCTTTTACTGGGGTTGGGAATTGGGTTTACCATCGCGTTTGTGGGCGCAAGAGCCAACAATCCCCAGAAGAAGGAAGCTGCGCCCGTAACACCCCAAACCACTGCTGCGGCTCAAACTGTCACCGTTGGAGCCGTTGAAGCTGACAGCGTAGATCGAACCCTCGATGCCACGGGAACGGTTTACGCGAACGATATGCTGCCCATTTTGCCCCAAGCCACGGGATTGCAAATTGTGGAAGTGTTGGTAGATGAAGGGGATTATGTAGAAGCGGGAGAGGTATTAGCGGTTCTGGATGACTCGGTATTGCAAACCCAAATCGATCGGGCTGAGTCGCAAGTCACCTCAGCCAATTCTGGTGTGGCTCAAGCTCAAGCCGGAGTCGAACAAGCCCAATCTACTCGAGGGGAAGTCGAAGCCGCCATCGCCATCGCCGAAGCGGGAATCTTGCAAGCCGGGGCCGAACGGGCGGCAGCCGAAGCGGGAGTCGAACAAGCTCGTGCAGCGGTGGAACAAGCCGAAGCCGGAGTCGAACAAGCCCGTGCCGGAGTCGAACAAGCTCGTGCCGGGATTGCCCAAAACCAAGCCAGTGTAGACCGAGCTCAAGCGGGTTTGGAGCAAGCACAACGAGAATTCGATCGATATCGAAATTTAGCCGATAGCGGGGCGATTAGCCGACAGGAACTCGATTTTCGTCAGACGGATGTATTTACCGCTCAAGAAGATTTGCGGGTTGCCCAAGCTAATCTGGCAGCGGCTTACACTCAGGTGAGTAATGCTGAGGCTGGGGTTGCCAGTGCCCAGGCGGCAGTGACCAATGCCCAGGCGGCAGTGACCAATGCCCGAGCTCAAGTGGAAAATGCCAAGTCTCGGGAACTGAACGCTCGCGCCAACGTTGACAGCGCTCGCGCCAAACTCGATAGCCAAGATGCGAATATTCGCGCCTCTCAAGCCAATGTAGACAATGCCCGGGCGGGGGTTCTGGGCGAGAGGGCGAGTGTTTCCCAAATTGAAACTCAGTTGGAGCAAACTTTGGTTCGCGCTCCCCAAAGTGGCGTTATCGCTACGCGGATGGCTCGGGTGGGGGATGTCACCGGCAATTCTGGAAAGTTGTTTGAAATTATTCGCGATGCTCGGTTGGAGTTGCGCGCTCAAGTACCGGAAACACAGCTTCCTCAAGTTAAACCGGGAGATGTGGTGCGGATTAGTTCGGATGCGGATGCGGGGATTCGGCTGCGGGGAACGGTGCGGGAAATTGCGCCGACGATCGATCCTCAAACCCGCATGGCAACTGTCGAAATAGATTTACCGGACGATGAAGCTCTCCGTCCGGGGATGTTTCTCAAAGCTACAATTACCACGAACTCCGTTTCGGGATTGACGATTCCGGCGGCTGCGGTGTTGCCTCAACCCGATGGTGGGGCGATCGTCTACAAACTGGCGGCGGATAACACCGTGACAGCCCAATCTGTTGAGGTGGGCGAAGTGACGGGCAAGTCTAGCGAGGATCTAGCCAATGCCAAAGTTGAGGTGAAAAGTGGCTTGGAATTAAGCGATCGAATTGTGGTTAAAGGGGCGGGATATGTTAAAGATGGCGATCGGGTTAAGGTCAGTAATCCGTAATCCGTAGTTAGTCATAAAATAGGTTAGTGGTTATGAAATGGATTTCATAACCACTAACCCGGAAGAGCGTATTGCGACTCGAGAGCTTTCCCGATATCTTTTACAGACTCCCAATCAGAAATAAAGCGGTGACTCCGCCAATCGCTAGCAATATGATTAAGAAAATTACCCCATAAGGAGCTTGATTAACTTGTTCTAAATACGCCTTCCTTTTTTTATCACCTTTCTCAGGTTTCCAAATCATCGGTTCCATACTGTTTTCCTCTTTGCTTATTTTATGTTTTGGAATAATTTCCATCTCTAGTAACAATCTTAACCGGATGTCCGAGTTCGATAAACAACCGATCGGTAGATCTGTCAACCCAGAAAACGCTCTAGCGCTCTTTTATCGAACCAAAAGGAATAGGCAGATAGACATAGACGATCGCCAAATCTTGTTAAACTAGAAAGGGTTGCGGCTCTTTTTCCGGGCGTTGCAATTTTCGATGGATACAGTCACGAGCTCTATGGTTGTGGATAAGCTGAACGAGGTTAACGAAAGTCCGATAGAGCTTCAGAAAATATTTACAAGACTTCCCGAGTTTATTAAAATAAAGACATAAGCGATAAAAATTAATTTTTGGATAAGCCCGATCGAACCCAAATCCCAACAACCGATTAGAAAACAGATATTACCGATTCGATTATCAACTTCAGAAAGGGTGCGCTTCGTTCCTCGATGCGAGTTGCTAGTGTTGGCGGATCGTTGACAAACCCATAACCCATAACCCAAATGAACCTCTCCGCTTGGTCGATTAAAAGTCCCGTTCCTACCCTCGTCATGTTTCTGATTTTGACAGTGGTGGGATTGATGTCTTTTTTCGGGTTGGGTATCGACGAAAATCCCAATATCGACATTCCGATCGTCTCCATCACCATTACCCAACCGGGGGCGGGACCTGCGGAGTTGGAAACCCAAGTGACGCGACAGGTGGAAGATGCCGTTGCCGGGTTGGGGAATATCGACGAGTTACGATCGACCGTCAGCGAAGGGGTTTCCCGCACCACCATTAACTTCATTTTGGGAACTGATATCGATCGCGCCACCAACGACGTTCGCAACGCCGTTTCCCAAATTCGCCAAGATTTACCCCAGGATATCAACGATCCGGTGGTACAGCGCCTGGAGTTTGCCGGGGGGGCAATTATGAGTTACGCGGTGGTGTCCGATCGCCGTTCTGTGGAAGAATTGAGTAACTTGGTCGATCGGCAAATTAGCCGCGCTCTGCTCTCCGTTCCCGGCGTGGCACAGATCGATCGCGTGGGTGGGGTCGATCGAGAAATCTCCGTCCAACTCAATCCCGATCGCTTAGCAGCACTGGAGATCACCGCCACTCAGGTCAACGACCAAATTCGCGCTCTTAATACTAACCTATCCGGGGGTCGATCGACAGCGGGCGGTACGGAAAAAAGCATTCGGACCCTCGGCAGTGCCCCCAGCGTCGAAGTCTTTCAAGACTACCGAATTGTCCTCCCTGGCGGCAGTTCTGTTCCCCTTGCCACCCTGGGAGAAGTCACCGACAGCTTTGCCGAACCCAGACAAATTTCTGAGTTTTCCCAAAAAGATTCTCTGGGGAAAAATCCCGAAGAAATCGGCACGCCAGTGGTGGCTTTCAACGTATTGCGCAGCACCGGGAGTACCCTGGTTTCTGTGGAGGAAGGGGTTCGTAAAGAAGTCGAAAATTTGCAGTCGGGAATTCTGCCCGAAGATCTCAAACTCGAACTGATTTTCACAGAAGCAGATGTCATTCGCGAATCCTATAAAGATACGATTCAAGCACTCATTCTCGGTTGTCTCCTCACCACCATTACCGTCGGGCTATTTCTGCGAGATTGGCGGGCAACTTTGATTACCGGTGTGGCGCTGCCGTTATCCATTATCCCCACATTTTGGGTGATGCAAATTCTCGACTACACTCTCAACGGCATGAGTTTGTTGGCGCTATCTTTGGCGGTGGGGAACTTGGTAGACGATGCCATTTGCATGATCGAAAATATCGATACCCATTTAAAAATGGGGAAAAAACCATTCCGGGCGGCATTGGATGCGGCGCTAGAAATTGGGTTAGCGGTGGTGGCAACAACAGCAACGATCGTGGCTGTCTTTTTACCGGTTGCCTTTATGGGCGGCGTTCCCGGTCAGTTTTTCCAACCCTTCGGTGTGGTGGTTGCGGTTTCTACCATGTTCTCCACGTCTGGTGGCAACGACAATGACGCCGATGTTGTCGGCATACTTACTCAAAGGCAAACCGAAACAGATAGAAACACCTTCGTCTAAATTTAACGTGCAACCGCGTCGCGGTCCGTACCGTCAAGTCTTAACTTGGGCGCTACATCATCGAATCACAACATTGCTCATTGCCGTCGCCTTTTTTATCGGTAGTTTGCAATTGATTCCTTATATTCCCACAGGATTGTTTAATAGCGGCGATCGGGGATTGAGTACCGTTAGCGTTGAATTACCTCCCGGTTCTACCTTGGCAGAAACTGAAGAGGTTGCCGATCGGATTACTCAATTCATGCTAGAAAGTTCGGCGACAAAAACGGTGTTTTCCCAAATCGGCAGCGGCGGAACCAATGGCCAAGTCAACACCGCCAACCTTTACGCCATCCTCAAACCTCGCCAAGAACGAGAAATCAGCCAACAAGAATTCGAGGAAAAAATGCGCCCTCAATTTACCGAAATTCCCGGCGCGAGAATCAGTTTTGCTGCTGGAGGTGGGGCAGGCAATAGTAAAGATGTTTCCATCGTTCTCACTAGCGAAAATCCCGAAGCGCTGACTCAAACGGCAAACGCTCTCGAAAAGCAAATGCGAGAACTTCCCGGTTTGGTGGAAATCTCCTCTAGCGCCAGCTTAGTTAAGCCGGAGATTTTGATTCAACCGGATCTCGAACGGGCAGCCGATTTGGGGGTTTCGGTACAGGCGATCGCCCGGACGGCAAACTTAGCCACTTTGGGGGATAATGATGCCAACTTGGCAAAATTTGACTTGAACGATCGTCAGATTCCCATCCGCATTCAAATTGCCCGGGAATACCGCAACGATCTCGACACCCTGAAAAACCTGCGCGTACCCAGCCAAAATGGGGCGTTGGTTCCCCTATCCTCTGTCGCCAGAATTACCCTCGGCAGCGGTCCGGCAGAGGTGCAACGCTTCGATCGGGCTCGCCAAGTGGGAATCGAAGCTAATTTACAAGGCATGGCTCTCGGCGATGCCGTTGCCGCTGTCAAAGCACTTCCAGCTATGAATCCGCTACCGCCAGGGGTGAGCGAACAAGCCTCCGGCGATGCCAAAATTATGCTCGATATTTTCAGTCGCTTTTTAGGGGCATTGGGACTGGCGGTGCTTTGCATCTATGCTATTTTGGTGCTGTTGTACAACAATTTCCTCTATCCGCTGACGATTTTGGTGGCTTTACCCTTATCGATCGGTGGTGCGTTATTGGGACTATTAATGACTCAGAAAGAATTGGGTTTATTTGCGCTAATCGGGATTGTTTTGCTGATGGGATTGGTAACGAAAAATGCGATTTTGTTAGTGGATTGTGCCCTCGCCAACGAAAAGGACGGAATGCCTCAGTTCAAAGCCGTTGTTGAAGCCGGAGCCTCGCGTTTGCGTCCCATTCTGATGACGACTATTTCTACGATTGTGGGGATGCTACCGATCGCTTTAGAATTAGGCGCCACTGGAGAAACTCGATCCCCCATGGCGATCGCGGTGATTGGCGGTTTCTCGACTTCGACGCTGTTAACATTAGTTGTGGTTCCGGTATTATTTACCTATGTCGATCGGTTCCAAGGTTGGGTGTTTGGCAAAGTTCGAGGAGGTGGAAGTAATCGTTCCTCAAACTTGCCCCGCACCGCCACGGAAAGTTCTGGGCAATAACATCTGTTTTGTTAGTGGCTAGTCGCGCTTTGGTGAGGTTCGGGGTGCAAATCTTTCCCATCTCCCTGTTCCCTTATTACTTATTACTTATTACTTATTACTTATTCTTATTACTTAACTCTCATGAATCCCACTGCCGAACAACTGGCTGCCATCGACAACAAACTCTCCCAACGGTTTATCGATCTCGATCCCGAGGGCTATTTTATTATCTACCTCGATCGCGAAGCTGGCTTAATTTGTGCCAAACACTATACCAACACGATTAGCGAAAAAGGATTGGCTCTCGATCCCGAAACTGGAAAACCGATCCCCGTTCGCGGCAAAGTCGAACGCACCCACACGGCAATCTTTACCGGGCATACGGCGAAAGAACTCGGCATGAAAATTACGGAGGAAATAAAGCCTTGTCCCCTCAGTCGCTTGGATCATGCTCTCTATCTGGGACGGGAATTTGTGCGAGCGGAAATTGCCTTAACTAGCGGCACGGAATACGTTCAAGATTAATCGGAGTTTACGCAAATTGACCGGTAAACCCCCATCTTTACGGAAGAAGCATTATTATTCTTGGGAAAGATCGTGCAAGACCCCAAAAAATGTGTAGAAAGGCTTTTTCCAGGGTGACTGATTGACTAACACAATGATGTGTTTTGTACCTCAACATACCCTACCCAGACATTGTTTTTTGTACGATAAGTCATAGAAGCAGTAGCTACAAGTAACAGTATAGCAAAATCCTGAAATAACGCAAACTCGTTCCTTTAATGACACCATTCTCAAGCTATTGAAATCTATACAGAAAACAAAACGACGATGTGCGATCGATTTTGGGATACATTCTCGCGGCGGAGACAGTCTATATGGAAGTCGTTATGACTTCCGTATAGACTGACAGCCTGAAGATCGGTAGATCGGTGACATCCTGCCGACACCGGTTCTACTGCGATCGCCAATCCATCTGTATCGTTGTAGAAGAAGTCATGGGCATTTCCTCGGACATTCCGGCTTGAGAAATCTTCATATCCGTGTCCGATTGCATCGACATTGTGCCGCTTTCGGACATCAGCCGATCGAGTTGGATCGTCACCTGTCCTTCGCCCTGAGATTGCAGAGAATTGAGAGTCACCGTCGCACCGTCGGGAAGTCCGGGAATTTCGATCTCTTGCGATGGAGCTTGCTGCTCTAAGCTGATATTCAACGTCGCCACATTGTCTTGTAAGCTCACCAACTCGTAGATAGCATTCTGAGTCAGTTCCATACCATTGACTTCCAGTGCCTGGGCAATCTGCCATCGAGCACCCAAACCCACGGCTTCTTCGGGAAAAGGAGTGGAAAGTTGTCTGACGGATTGCGACACCTCCTGGAAAAGTTGTTGAGTCATGGCATCCGCATTTTCCGACAAACTAAAATTGGTCTCTTTGACATGACCTCGACTATCCATGACAAACGTGCCACCTGCACCCACGAGGTTTTGCATTTGGGCTTCGAGAACTTGGCGAAGTTCGGGGGGAGCATTGGGGCTTTCTCCCACCTCGATTCCCGTGTAGTACATCTGGTAATGGATATCGCCGTTGTCATCGACTTGGGTAATCGTAGACTCCACAGTCATGGTGCTGGCGGGGGCATCGACACTCGGCAACACTTGTCCCCCGGCAGCCATGGCAACGTTTGTTTGCAGGGTAATGGTGATGGTTTGCATCTCGTTGGCTTGGGGAACAAACCGTAAAGGTTGTCGGGGTTCAACTCCCGCATCCAGCAGCGAGAAGGCGGGTTCTGGACTGGTTGCTTCCAAGACGAGATTTGGGGCAGATCGATCGGTTTTCTTTTCGGCTTCTGCCTGTACGGGCGTCAGAAGAGAAAAACCACCCAGGGCGATCGCTCCTGTTAAGGCTCCGGCTAACCACCTTTTTTTCATTGCTCTTTCTCCCGTTTGGTACTGCTGAGGAAACGACTTTGCGATACTCCAATGGAGTCGCTCTGCGATCGCCACTCTAGCGTAATTTTTTCGGAAATGGCAATTCGGAAATGACCATTGAATGGACTGCGACGATCTCCATCTGTCATAGGAATTGCTAGAGAGTTAGTCCGATTGTCATTACCTGAACAAACAGCACGATCCTTCAAGCAAATAATGTCCCAACCCGACAGCTAAATTCCGGTAACAGCGAACTGGTGAGATTGTCTCCTTCAAATAATGTCATAGCTTTTTTCAAAATGCCATTCTCGCGACGATAAACCTCGATCGATCTCAGGCATCGATCCACAATCCAATATTCGATAACGCCATGCACAGAATACTGTTTGAGTTTTGTTTCTCGATCTCGTTTTTTATCGGCGGCTGATTCAGATAGCACTTCAACGACGAGTTCCGGCGCACCGGTTAAATAACCGGATTCATCGAGAATTTCAGCCAAACGATCGGTACTAATCCAAATGACATCGGGAATCACTGCATCGGCTTCTGAAAAAATGACACCGGGCGCGATTACTGCCATTCCTAGTTGCCTTGGACTCGACCAATTTCTGAGCTCTGCATGAACAGATCCCACGACAAACTGATGGGCAATATGAGGCGATCGAGTCACGAATAGTTCTCCATCAATAATTTCATATCGGTTGCTATTCTCCGGGAAACCTTCTAAATCCTCGATCGTCCAGCGAACTGTTTGGGAAACTCCAGGCGTCATAACTTTTACTCCACTGCGAGATTGAGTTAATTATCGAGATGCAAATAGTAGATAAGTTTGAATGTCTTCGGGTTTTACATCGGGGAAATTGGCTGAAATTTCTCTGGGGGTAACATTATCGCTTAGAGTTTACCAGATGTCGCTTACGCGAATTCTTGTCCTGCAAATACAGGAACGACCGCCACATTTTCCGGGGGTTTGAGTAATTCGGTTGAGTAAGGCTGTTCGATCGATCGTCATTTTTTCATCCAGTGCCTTTACTTATTATATCTGAAATTGACGATTACTTCTCCCATTTGGCTAACTTTTTCTGGTAAAATTTGTGTAATGGTTCCTCCAGATCGTTACTGGATCGATCGCACAAAATCTCCACAACTTCAGATCGATCGGCATAGTTTTTCAAAATTGCTCTCAGGGCAGTTTAGTTTGTCGGGGGGGGGATCTTGCCAAAAATAATCGTCGATCGATTTGCGATATAGTCATAATTAAGATATTCAGATAATTCATCATGAATGAACTAATTCTACCAAAACTAAACAGCTTACCCGTGAATGTTCCTATAGACGGTGCAGTGCGAATCGAATTGGAAGAAAGAGTTTTGATTTTCCGTGCCTCCAGTTGGATGCAAAATCGAATTGAAGAATTACTCGACAAGCAGAAAGAAACAGCACTCACAGCAGACGAAGAAAAGGAGTTAGACTGCTATGAAGAGATTGATGATTATTTGAGTTTTATCAATCGAACAATTCGGAATTTGTTCTTAACTCAAATGCAGTCAGCCTAATTTCGATGTCTCGTCGTAAAATTCCAGAAGAAATACAAGAATCAGGTTCGTCAACGATCGCGCTACCTATGCGAATATTGCCAAGCTTCAGAACAATGGCAGTACGTTCGGTTTACAGTAGACCATGTAGTTCCGATCGCGCTTGGAGGAACGGACAATCTAGAAAATTTGGCACTGGCGTGTTTTCATTGCAATCGCCAAAAAGCCGATCGCGTTAATATTACCGCTGAATCGGGGGAATCGATCGCACTTTTTAATCCTCGACAAAATAATTGGAAAGAGCATTTTATTTGGTCGGTGGATGGACTATCGATCGTCGGTTTAACACTAACAGAAAATGCAACGATCGAAGCTTTGGCATTAAATCGAGAACGGGTGATGAATATTCGATCGGTCGATCGAGAAATCGGACGACATCCTCCGCCAGACGATCCGATACAAACGGAATGAATTGCGATCGCCCTCCCAATCCCCGATCGTGTGTCAACTATTAACTATCAACTATCAACTATCACCCCCTCCCATTCAGCTAACTTGTTCCCGAGCAAATTGCCGTAATTTTTCGTCGGGGTCGTTGATGGATCGATCGCGCAAAATCTCCACAATTTCAGATCGATCGCGTAGCGTGTCCGCAGGACAATCGGGGTAATTTTTCAAAAGTGCTTCTAGGGCAGTTTGTCGGGGGTTATATTGAAGGTTGTACTCGCGGACGAAGGGATCGGTAAGGGCAATTTGAGATAATAATTCAAAGATTCCCGGTTCGTGTATCCATCCAGAGGCGATCGCTTGTACTGCTGCCTGTCGCACCCACTCATTCGCGTCGGTGGTGGCTTGTTTGAGCAGAGGCAGGGTATCGGGGTCTTCTTTCCATCCAGAGGCGATCGCTTGTACTGCTGCCTGTCGCACAGCCCAATCCGCGTCGGTGGTGGCTTGTTTGAGCCAAGGCAGGGTATCGGGGTCTTCTTTCCATCCAGAGGCGATCGCTTGTACTGCTGCCTGTCGCACATACTCATCCGCGTCGGTGGTGGCTTGTTTGAGCAGAGGCAGGGTATCGGGGTCTTCTTTCCATCCAGAGGCGATCGCTTGTACTGCTGCCTGTCGCACAGCCCAATCCGCGTCGGTGGTGGCTTGTTTGAGCCAAGGCAGGGTATCGGGGTCTTCTTTCCATCCAGAGGCGATCGCTTGTACTGCTGCCTGTCGCACTCACTCATTCGCGTCGGTGGTGGGTTGTTTGAGCAGAGGTAGGGTATCGGGATCGTTTTTCCATCCCTCAGACAACACTTCTAGTAGAGCTATTTGTTCGCTTGGATCTTCATTAAATTTTGCCCGTTGTTTGAGCAAAGGTAAGGTTCCGGAGTCGTCTTTCCAACCTCTAGCGATCACTCGTAAGATAGTGCCGTCGAACCCACCCATCTTTCGCGTCGGTGGAAACATTCTTGGAGCCAGGAAAGAGTATCAGAGCTATCTTTCCATCCATGCGCGATTCGCCTCACAATTGCACTTCGCACCCACGGATGCTCATCGTCCATTCGTTCTTTGAGCCAGGGTAAGGTTTTGGGTCGATCACCCCACCATTGAGCAATCTCTTCCGCTGCCGCACTTCGTACATCAGGATTTTGATCCGAAAGTGCCCATTCTCGGAGACAGTTTAAGGTATCCGGGTCATCTTTCCATTGTTGAGCGATTGCTTCTACGGCTGCCTTTCTCACCCAATCAATTTCGTGTGGTTTGCACAAGTTCTTTCAGCCATGAGTAAGTGTCAATTCCATCAATTTCTTTCCAACCTTGGGCAATGGCGTGTACGGCTGACCATGAGATGAAGGAGCGTCGATCTAACTGTAAGCAACTTTGCAGCCAGGGCAATGTTTCTGCTTCATCCTGCCAAGTAGTGGCAATGGACTCAATTACAGCATCAGCAGTTGTTGACATGAAGAGGCTATCGTTCATAGCAATTTTCTTAAGTCGCATCGAGCAATTGCCTGGCAAGCTGACACGATCGCCTTTCGATTTTTCACTTCATCTAGGCACTCTGCCGCCAGCAGTAGGTTGAGGAAACTTTTTTTCTCTACATATCTGTTTTGATAAAGCTGTAAGCTCGCACGTTCTGCCCCATCAAAAACTCAATCACCTCCCCCGCAAACTTCCCATCCAGCATCCCCGCCATCAACCGCAGCACCTCGTGCCAACTCTCATCCTGCCAGTGCTTGCCAAACACCTCCGCCTTCACATACTCCAGATCGATACTCCGTTCCTTCTCGAACTGCCACACAAACGCCCAAGCACAGAAATACTCCAAAAACGTCCGATGCACGAAGGCATAATAGTCCTCGTGATTCCCCCCCAAATAACACAGAATAAAATTCCGTTCCCGCAACTGTTCCACCATCCACTTGGCATAGGTTGCTGCCTTGTCTCCCACCAACCCCACCAATACCTCCGCGATACTCTCCCGCAGCGCCTCCTTTTCGATGACATTCCCCCGCAATCCCTTTTCCCCCGACTGCATCCGATAGGCAATTTGCCGACAAATCCCTTGTTTCACCTCCTCATCGATGAAATAGGTATCGAACGCTTCCCCCGGTTTCAACTGCTTTTCATCCACATCCCACTTGTGCAGCAGCACCTTCGACGCTTCCTGATATAGCTTCACTCGATTGCGCGGCAACTCTTGATTCCGGTTGAGAATCGCGATCATCGTCAGCAGCAGGGGATTCCCCGCCAGTTCCCGAATCGTGCGGCGTTGTGCCAGTTCCTTTTGCAGCCGTTCCAGCTTCGCCGCCTTCTTGAGTCTGTCGGTAAACGTCAACTCGTGCCAGCGCCGCACAAACTCATCGATTTGCTCCTCATCGAACTCCTCCAGCATGAAATGATAGAACTGAGCATTTTTCAGCTTCTGCGGTTGGTAGCCGATGACGCGAGACGTGACGACCACTTTGACATCGGGATAAGTTTGCGTAAAGTTATGAATCTGGGCGATAACCTGACTGCGCAGTTGCGGATCGAACACCTCATCCAACCCGTCGAATAACGCCACGCACCGTCCCCCCTTCAGCCATTCGTGCAGGCGATTTTGCGGCAAATGCCCGATCCAAGTCGAAGCGCCATTAATAAACTCCAGAAAATCCCGACATTCCCCCTGCGTCTTACTCTGCACGTACTTCCGCAACTCGATGAGTAACGGCACAGGTTGCGAAGTCAGCGCCTGAGTTTCCAACTTCGCCCATTGCAGCGCCAAATACTTCAGCAGCGTCGATTTCCCCGCCCCCGGATCGCCCAAAACCACAATATACCGATACCGCGAGTCCCCCACAATCTCCAAAATCGACCTCGGCGACTGCTGGCTGTAGGTGCGTCGCACCCGTTCCAACTGTTCTACCGCCAGTTCCTCCGCGCTGATATCCCCTCGTTCGCGCATCTGCCGCCGCACTTCCACAGGCAACTCATGCACCTGCGGCATATACTCCTGGCACTCCCGCGCCTTCTGGGGAAGGAAAATCTCCTGCAACGTCAGCGTTCGTTCGTAATTCCCCGCCTGCGCGTCCAAACTACCGAAATCGAGATGGTTGTACTGTTCCCGCAATCCTTCCCGATACGCCAGCAAGTCGAAATCTTTGGGAACTCCCGCCAGCCGTTCCACTGCATCCGCCGTCCGTTCCTGGTTCTGCGAATCGAGAATCTCCCGCAGTTCAGCATCATTCTGAACAATTTCCCGCACGGCTTGCCGATACGCTTCTCCCAACTTCTGCCAATCAAACTCCGCCGGAACTGGAGGTAGCGCTTTCCCGTAGAACGCATCCGGAAACTTATCTTTCCAGAATTTCGGCGTTCCCGCTTGCTTCCATTGCGGCTTTTGCCCATATCGCACCGTCTGCCAACACTGACTCAGTTTCGCGACATCCACCTGCTGGCAATTGGCATCAAACGCCGTCCCCAAGGTCTGTCGAACGGCTTTTTCTTTAACAAACTGTTGCAGCGGCTTGACAAAGGTTTTAAGCTGCTTTTTATCTGCCCCCAACTGAGCCAACTGCTGCAAAAACAAACTGGAAAATTCGGTCAGCGCTTGTTTGACTGCATTCTGAGCAAACGGTTTCTGTGCCAGGGTTTCGAGATTTTTAACCCCATCTTTGAAAAAATCTTTGACGTAATCTTTTAGCGTATCTTGTACCAAGTCACCAACGATCGAACCCACCAACACCCCGATGGTTGTCAACGTTACCGGATCTACCATCGTTTCTCCTTACTTCCGCAAGATCTATTTTTTCCCGAGTATAACGAATTGGATTTGGGATTTGTGGGTGGTATGGCAACAGACAGATCGGTTAGGACATTGCAACTGGGCGAAGCATTTGCATAAACTTTGTCGAGTCATATATAAGATTTTCGGGCAAATGCTTCTCCCCTACCCACATTTGTCCTCATGAAAGCGGCGACAGCTATCGTGGTTCCTTGGGTACGATCGACCCAACTCATCAGCAAAACCGTATGAATTGCCCGGTTTCGATGAAATATTCCTATCCGATCGACGCTTTTACAAAACTCAATGTGTGCAAAATGTTATCAACAAGCAACGCAAAGTCAGGCTTTCTGAGGTATAATTCCAACATGGGTTTGAGGGGGTCTTGTATCCAAATTTAAATCACGGCTGAAAAGCCCCGAAATCTCGTTTGTTATTGACATCTTTATTGAGAATACTGGTTTTTCGCGTTACCATCTCGAAAGGGTGTTTGTAACAAATAACAAAGATACTCTTGACAAAATCTTATTGTTACTCATCTTCAGCTAAACCCGAAGGAATCGCAACTAACAAATCACGATTATGAGTTTAATTTTAACCTGGTTGAGTGCCGTCATCTTTTCAGTCAGCACCGCACTGGGTCATTTCTTCCCCGCCCTGACACCCGTTAATCCCACGCCCATTTCTCGGGAGCAACTAGCCCAGTTAGAAGAACTTGCCAAAAATGCCAGCAATGCGTTTAATAACGGCGATTTAGCAACTTCCGATCGATTTTGGAGCGAAGCGATTGAGCAATTTCCCAATAACCCCGCCCTCTGGAGTAATCGAGGCAACGTCCGAGCGGGGCGCAACCAGTTAGAATTAGCCATATCCGACTACGATCGCTCCATCGAACTGGCGCCAGATCTCCCCGATGCTTACCTCAACCGAGGAGCCGCCTACGAAGGGTTAGGAGACTATCCCCAAGCTCTTGCCAACTACGATCGGGTTCTCGAACTCGAACCCGACGATGCCGCCGCCTATAACAACCGAGGCAACGCCAAAGCCGGATTGCAAGACTGGGAAGGGGCGATCGCCGACTACCAAAAAGCAGCCGAATTAGAACCGCGGCTGGGAATTGCTCGCACCAACTATGCCCTGATGCTCTATCAACTCGGAGACGCCGAGGAATCCCTACGGAACTTTAAAAACTTAGCTCGGAAATATCCCCAATTTGCCGATGTGCGAGCGGCGCTAACGGCGGTTCTTTGGGATCGAGGAAGATTTGGGGAAGCGGAGAGTAATTGGGTGGCTGCTGTGGGATTAGACCCGCGCTACCGGGATATCGAGTGGGTGACTCATATTCGCCGTTGGCCCCCGGCAATGGCGATCGCCTTAGAGAAGTTTCTCAAGATTTCTTAATCGTTATCCACCCTTTTAGAAATCGGGGTTCTTGCAAGAACCCCGACTTCTGGTGTATTTCAATTCGATGCGCGCGCTTAGCTAACCCTGTCAGAAGCCCCGCGCTCTAACGGGAGGCGGAAGTAAGAGACCCATGGTCTTGCCGCTAACCGTTGAGCGTCGGGATGAATGACAGGTGAGATATGGTAAACTCAACAAGTAGGTTTGAGTTAACCACCGCCTACACAACAATGAACATTTGATTTTCATCCGGTGCGGTAGGGCATTCCGTGTCGTCAATAAAGCTTACCGAGTAACCGAGCCGTTAGGTGGTGTTGGTAAGAAGCCCGCGCTCTCCCGCACTTGGGAGCGTCGGGAGTATGTCACCTATATCTCATGAATACCGACGTGGGAGTCTCCGGAGCGATCGTTAGAAATTGTCCCGATTTCCAGGTTCCTACTATCCCTTTATTTCCGCTTGCTCTTTACATCCGTACAAATACGGATATAATGAAATCGTTGAAGAGAAATAAATAGGACAAATTGAATGAAACCCTTCGTTCAACTCCTTCCGGGTGCACTTTCGGAAATGATCGCAACGGTTGCAGAAACCGGAGTCTTAACCCGCTCCGATCGCTACGGCTTGATGGCGGCTTTACTGGACGAGTCGCTGAGCGAGGACGAACTTGCCGCCACCAATCGCTTGCTGCGAGCAGTCATGAAAGGGCGAGTTAAAGTTCTCGATTTCCTCTCGGCTGAGTCGGGTTATGAAGCTTCATCGATCGGGCGATAAAGATAAGCACCCGTCTGCGATCCGGCAACTTGGTTTCCCGAACCATCAAACCAGCGTTCCCACATTTCTAAGCCATCCCGAGAAAAGCGGGCGTCGATGGTTACAGCTGCCGATCCGCGAAAGTTACTAGAACAGCCACCGGGCGGCGTTGAACCGATAAACCCTTCATCTCCGTCGGGTGTAAAAACGATAGTACATTCAGCATTGCCGATCGCTTCCGCTGCCACCAGGCGGTCTTCTGGCGGACGATCGCAAAAATCTGCCCATCCCTCCCCCTCCAGCTTATAAGACGCCAGTTCGATCCTCGCTCCATCAGCCGAACGACGAATTTGTACCAATCGTTGGCTGGCAAATTGTAGCGTCGGAGCGTTGGAGGCTTGTTCGGAAACTAGAATAGGGGTCGTTTCGGGAAACGGACTGTCGGTAACGATCGCCGGACAGTTATTGAAGCGAACCGGCAAAAATGTTTCATCTTCGGCAACTTGAGCCGAATTATCAAACGCTCCGTTGAAGAATTGCGCCACAGCATTCACTTCGGGATCTTGTACTTTGGGGTCAATATCTCGATACTGATACGACTCATCTTCTGCTCCCCAAACCTGCTTCCCTGCGGCATCGAAACCCCGATCCCAAGTTTCCATCGTACTTCGAGTTAGCTGCACTTGGTTGGTGATGCGAACCGCTCCTCGGTAGTTGGCGGCACAACCTTCCTCGGGTGTGGTTCCCAAATACCCCTCCCCATCGCGCTGGAGAGTGACGCTGCATATCGTTTCTCCTAACTGCGGCACGGATACGGTCCGATCGACTTCGGGTTTGTCGCACAGACCGACCCAAGCCTCGGGATTTGCGGGTTTGTACGTAATCGATTCTACCTGAAGATTGTCCGAGCTGGGGGCAATTTGCAAAAAGCGCTGGCGGTAAGGACTGTTGAGTTTCAAAGACAGAGCTTGTTCTTGGTAAAGAAAGATGTCGGCGGTATCGGCAACGCGGACGGGACAAGTGGTGATGCGAACGTCCGGCGCGCGGCGATCGATCGCCGCTTGGGCGGAAGTATCCATCGCCCCAGTCAAATAAGCCGCCACCTCGCGAACCCGTGCATCTACCGATAGAGATTGCCCCCAGACTCGTGGCGACAGCACAAATACCAGGGAAAACCCCAAACCAAAAAACGAGATGTGGCAGAATTTCATCGCGGGCAGCGCACTAAATTTGACGCAAGTTTAGTTTAATGGTAAACACCTACTCAAACCTCAAAAACATTACGAAGATTAACAATGGGTCAACCTGCTGTCAAACTGTGGATGGGGACAATTGCTGCGATCGCTTTGAGTTGT
This sequence comes from uncultured cyanobacterium, assembly GCA_963838375.1. Classification (GTDB taxonomy): domain Bacteria; phylum Cyanobacteriota; class Cyanobacteriia; order Cyanobacteriales; family Geitlerinemataceae; genus DVED01. Next base: position 295,122 of record CAWIQY010000003.1, read on the forward strand.
GGACTAGCCGCAGGTTGCTCTGGCAATCGTGACGATAACCCACCCGAAAACGAAGTCCGCGAAAATTCTGCCGCGGGAGAAAATCCCCTCACCGCCTACGCTCGATCGGTTTTAGACATCGAACCCTTACGATCGAACGCCTACGAACAGATTGTCGCAGTCAATCCCGACTCATCTCCGCCGGCGGTCATCTGTAACGATCGCGATACCGTCTCTGCCTTGCGAGGAGAAGTCAAAACCATTGCCGTAGACTATTGCAACCAAGCCAAAGCGATCGCCGAACAACACGGCTTAACCCCAGAACAATTTAACGAAATTGCCGGACAAGTCGAAAACGATCCCCAACTCAAAGAAGCAATCAAAACCGAACTACTCAAACTGCAACAACCCACCCGACCCTCGTCCTAACTCCCACCGTCTAGTTCGTTCAGCCAGCGGATAATGCCGGGGGCATCTTCCGCATCCGGTTCTAACTGCAAATACCGCCTCAAATCCCGCTTGGCTTCGGCTTTATGTCCGGCATAGAAGTGCAAAACACCCCGATCGCGCAATTCCGGCGGCGAATCGGGAAACAGCAGCAAGATTCGATCGATCGCCGCCAGAGTTCTGGGTGCATCTTGGCGTTGGAGGTAAATTCCCTTGAGATTTCCTAGCATCCGCGCCAGAAACTGACGAGAACTCACCGGTGGAAGAAACTCCGGACGCCACTCCACCGATCGCCCGTAAATCTGGTTCAAGCGTTGGTGACAGTCCTCGGGAAATAAGACTTCCCCCCCAACAAATGCATCGATGTAGATTCCTGACTCGGGAAAATCCGGTCGCAGCAGAAAGTGTCCCGGCATCCCAATACCGATCGTGGGAAACTCGATCCGTTTGGCAATTTCTAAATACACTAACGCCAGAGAAATCGGAATTCCCGTCCGCCGTTGGAGAACATCATTGAGAAAGCTATTGCGCGGATCGTAATACTCTCGAGTATTGCCCACAAACCCCAAATCCTCGTAAAGATATCGGTTAATTGCCCCAATAATCTTCAGAGGATAGGATTCCACAGGAAGCCGCTCTCGCACCTCTCCAGCCATGGTATCGAGCGCGTTAAGGTATTCCTCGATTTCTAGTTCTGGATACTCTTCCTGGGCGAGACACAGGGCAGCCACAGCCAAATCGATCCGATCGTCAGGCTGGGAAACTTCTTGTTCAAAACGTTGTCTAGCAAGAGAAAAAACCATCGTCGTTTTCTGGATTGACACTCCCGTAGGCGAGAAAATTTGCAGCACTTACTCCTGAATAACCCCGTGCATTTGGAGCTGAGTTTGACGCTTTCACCCATCAATTATCGCCCAAATGCTTATAGCCTCTACGACTCAACACTTGTTGGCGATCCCCCGCGCGCAGCAATGACTCCTGAACTCTCTCCATGGATTTTGCCCCATTCCCCACAAAAAACATTGGGGAGTGCTCGGTCTGTCTGGTAGCCTAGTGACAGTGTAGTTTGGACTATGTTTCATAGAATAGCCCAAGAAACCTCCATCAAAACGATCGAAACAGATACAAGGATAACTAGGGATGGTACTGACGGACGATAGGCACGCACCTCAACAAGACGCTCCATTTGACCTTCGCGCCTATTTAGCCGAAGGCAAGGCTCAGGTAGAAGCCGCACTCGATCGATTTCTCCCCGTCACCTATCCCGAACGGATTTACGAGTCGATGCGCTACTCCCTGCTGGCAGGAGGCAAGCGCCTACGCCCCATTTTGTGTTTGGCAACCTGCGAACTGGCCGGAGGAACCTGGGACATGGCAATGCCGACGGCGTGTGCGCTGGAAATGCTTCACACCATGTCGCTGATTCACGACGATCTCCCCGCCATGGACAACGACGATTATCGACGCGGCAAACTGACCAACCACAAGGTTTATGGGGACGATATCGCCATTCTTGCCGGAGATGCACTATTGTCATATGCCTTTGAAATCATCGCCGATGCCACCCAAAACGTCTCTCCTCACCTCTTGCTGCAAGTGGTGGCGCGTTTGGGTCGAACGGTGGGTGCAGCGGGGTTAGTGGGCGGTCAGGTGGTGGATCTCGAATCGGAAGGTAAACCGGATGTGACGTTGGAAACCCTCAACTTTATTCATACCCACAAAACCTCGGCGTTGCTGGAAGCTAGTGTCGAATGTGGGGCAATTTTAGCGGGGGTGGAGAAGGAAAATCTCGATCGACTTTCTCGCTATGCTGGCAATATTGGACTGGCATTTCAAATTATTGACGATATCCTGGATATCACCGCCTCGAAAGAGGTTCTGGGGAAAACCGCAGGCAAAGATCTCGCAGCCCAGAAAGCGACGTTTCCCAGCTTGTTGGGATTGGACGAATCGCGGCGTCGAGCGAAGGAATTGGTAGAAGAGGCAAAAGCGGAACTATCTGTATTCGGCGCCCCAGCTCTCCCGCTGGTCGAGATCGCGGACTACATCACCAGTCGCAATTACTAAAAATGCTCTATGCAGGAATTGAGTCGGATCTTTGAAAACCAAGTTCTCGTGGTCGCGTTAATTGCCTGTGGCATCGCCCAGGCATCCAAGCTGATTATTTACTTTGCCCAACATCAAAAGATTAATTTTCGGGTGTTGGTCGAAACGGGGGGAATGCCCAGCGCCCATTCGGCATTAGTCACCGCCTTGGCAACGGGTGTGGGGCAGACCATTGGTTGGGATAGTATCGAGTTCGCCATGGCTTCAATTTTTGCCGTCATCGTCATGTACGATGCTGCTGGCGTCCGCCAAGCTGCCGGAAAACAAGCCCGCATTCTCAATCAAATTATCGATGAATTGTTCCAGGAAGGGCAGGAGTTTAACGAAGACCGTCTCAAGGAGTTACTCGGTCATACTCCGTTTCAAGTGGTGGTTGGCTTGATGTTGGGAGTGGCAACGTCTTACTCGATGCTGATATGGTTGTAGACTTTAAATTTGTAGGCATCGGGCTATTAACTATCAACTATCAACTATTAACTATCAATTATCAACACACATGGATGCGATCGAAATTACAGGTTTGCGCTACTACGGATATGTAGGATATTTTCCCGAAGAACAAGTTCTGGGTCAATGGTTTGAAGTGGATTTAACCTTATGGCTGGATTTATCGGTGGTGGGCAAAAATGATGAACTAGAGGATACCTTGAATTATGCAGAAGTAGTCGATCTAGTCCGCCATCATATCGAAACGGCAAAATTTAAGACCGTAGAACGATTGAATACTGCGATCGTCGAAGCGGTTCTGGATTTCAAACAGGTACAAAAATTACGATCGCGCTTGGTGAAAGTCTCTCCGCCCATTCCCGGTTTTGGAGGGCAAATTGCCATCGAAATGACTCGAACTAAAGATGAAGTGTCTTGAAAAAGTTCTCTCCTATTCAGCTTTTTTCTTACCTGTTTTGGCAAGAAAACAAGTCACGATATCAACAATGTTTCTGAAAATTTTTCCGAGGGTTTTATGGTTTCAATGACAAAGCCGGCAATGAGTGCGATCGCGCTCGGGAGTAACCTGGGGGACTCCCACGCGACTCTAGAAGCTGCGGTAACAACCCTCGAGGGAACGAGCGGTATTACCGTCAAAGCCTGCTCCAACTGGTACAAAACGGCACCCATCGGTCCATCACAACCAGATTATCTCAATGGCTGTGCTCTTCTAGAAGTACAGTTAAGTCCCCAAGAATTACTCAGAACCCTACTTGCCATCGAAGACAAGTTTAACCGAGTTCGTCAAGAACGTTGGGGACCGCGAACCTTAGACTTGGATGTACTTTTATTCGGCGATTTAATTCTAGAAACACCGGATCTGCAAATTCCCCATCCTCGGATGAATGAAAGAGCGTTTGTCTTAGTGCCATTGACAGAAATTGCTCCAGATTGGATCGAACCGGTTTCTGGCAAAACCATCGCTCAACTCGTCGAAAAAGTCGATCGTTCTGGAGTCAATTTTGCGATCGATCGCAGCTAACCATCACATCGCAAATCTTCTTCTATGCTGCGTGCGGCAATTGCCCCCTGAGCCACCGCTGTCGCCACGCACGGATCTCGAGGATTTGCCACATCTCCAGCGGTATAAACATGGGGAATCGAAGTCCGCAAAAATCCATCTGTCGCGATATATCCTCCGGAGTTGAGTTGGAGAGAACCCACATCTCCTTCATCCAACAGTTGAACGATTTCCTCGATATTTGGCGCAAAACCCATCCGCAAACAGATATAGTCTACAAGCAACTCTTGTTCGAGTTTCTCTCCCTCTTTAAACGCGATATAAATCTTTTCGCCGCGCACTGCCAATCCCTGAATTGTGGTCGGTTTGTGCAGGCTGAGTTTTCCCCCCTCGATATACTGGAAAACTCGTTTTTGATTGTGCTCGAATCCCCGTAATTGCGATCGAACAAAAAGATGAACGCGATCGGCTGTATCCGCCAGCATCGTAGCGGTTCCCAGTCCGTTATCACCCCCTCCCACAACCGCAACCACTTGTCCGTGAGTGATGGGAATAGCGCCGGGATTAAAGCACACCCGCTTCGATGACAGGAGCTGTTGACTTCCGGCAATAGATGCTATGGTTTCATGTCCTTTAAATCGTTGACCCGTAGCAATGACGATGGCTTGCGCTGTAATTTCGCGATCTTTGGTGCAAATCCGGAAATTCTTTCCCGGCATTATGCGTTCGATTTTAGAACCTAACAGCGTTGACAGACATTCGAGCTCAGTATGCTGACGAAATCGATGGGCTAACTCTTTTCCCGTCTTTCCGGTCACTCCCAAATACCAATTGTTGTGAAATGGATTGATATTCTGCAAACCTCCAAGCTGTTCGTTCTTTTCGAGAATAATGGGGTACAGACCGAGGTTTTTCAACCAGATAGCACAAGACATGCCAGCCGGTCCCCCTCCAATGATGGCAACTACTTTCTTCATAATGATATGAGTCGATGGCAGAGCTGTTCGTTTTGCATTTTTAAAACAGACTCAGAGTGTCCAAAATCGCTTTCACTTTCGCAATTTCATGAGTTCTCAGGATATCGCTTTTTCCTAATGCTGCAAAAACAGCAGTCAAACCTTGAGCACTTCTGGCTTCTTCTCCGAAAACTTCCATATAACTGGGGAGAGAATAGAACACGGGAAACCCTAATTTCCGAAGTCGAAAACCGTTTAAAAGGCTTCTGACTTGATATTGCATCCGATTGGCGACATTTTTATATTGGTAATAAAAATTACTGTAACCCAGACCGACAGCCGGATCGACGAATATTTTTTTAACGCCTAGTTTAGTCGCGATTTCTATCTCTTTTTCAAAAAAATCGTAAACTAAGCCGATCGGATCTTTCGCTGCCTCGAAGTCGAATTCCCCCACGTCTCTTGCGTGTTTGCCTTCCACATAACAAATGATAATTGCCGCATCAAAGTCAGCAACGACTCGATACATTTCTTCGCTCTGTTCGGTTCCCGTAAAATTAATCACGTTTGCGCCCGCTTTTAAACATTCTCGGGCAACTTCGGGATAATAGGTTTCAATGGAAGTTAAAACGCCTTCTTGACTTAGGGTTTTAATCACGGGCAACAGCGAGCTGGTTTGTTTGAATTCATCCGCTCTTTGCGTGTTTTTAGAACTCGCTTCCGCTCCAATATCAACAATATCTGCACCTTGGGCGGTTAAGACTTTGCCACGACGAATCGCTTGGTCTGCATTGTAACAAATGGCATGATTCCACCAAGAATCCGTCGAAAGATTAATGACGCCTACCAGAGCTGTTCGAGCATTAAAATCAAATTTTTTGTTGCCCAATGTGAACTCTTCTATTTTGACATCATAGTCTTCTTTATATTTGTCGTAAATTTCGGAGAGATCTTCGAGATTGAGCATCTTTGAGTTAGGGTGGTTGAGTTAGGGTGGTTGAGTCTAAAAAAGATCGGGCTTTAAACCCATAAAGCCGATGTTAATGATATCTCGATACTCAGAAAACTACAAGCGCCAGCCCCCGGAAACTTCCAAAACTTGTCCGGTAATATAACTCGCTTCGGGGCTAGCAAAAAAACTTACGGCATTGCTGATGTCGTCTACTGTTGCGGGTCGTTTGGCTGGCAAATTTGGGATAGTTTCCTCTAATCCCACAGAGGTTTCGGCAACTCCTGGAGAGACGATATTGGCAGTAATATTGTCTGGCATTAACTCCTTAGCTATGGATTTAGTATAAATAATTACACCCGTTTTTGCAATTCGATAGGCGGTTTCTACGTCCCCGGATGTCACATTTTGGGCGCTGGCAAAAGCGAAGTTAATCACACGTCCCCAGTTCGCAGCTTTCAAATAAGGAATTGCCGCTTGGGTGACATAAAAAGCTGAGTTGAGATTAGAATCTATCGCATCATGCCACTCTTCTACTGAGGTTTGACAGATCGGTTTTTCATCATAGTTACCGACCGTATTGACCACGATCGATAATCCATCGAGTTGTTCGGCTGCATCTTCGACTAAAGACTTCGCCCGATCGGGTTTAGTCACATCGGCTTGGAGAGCGATCGACTTCACTCCGTAGGTAGTTGCGGTTTGACTGGCTTCGTTTGCGGCATCGGCGCTGTTGTTATAGTGAAAAGCCACATCACATCCAAGACTTGCCAGCTTAAGCGCGATCGCCCGTCCAATGCCCTTAGCCGATCCAGTTACGAGAGCTTTTTTCAGCATCATATTTCGCGTTAATTTTGATAGAGTTGACCGATCTTATTCTTGAGATAGTCCTCAATTAAAACCAGAGTATAGGTATTAAGAGGATACTCCATTGCTTCCTGGGGAGTCACCCAAGCCCATTCTTCAATTTCTTCATTGGGAACAATACTTTCCTGGGTGGAGAAAGCATAGTAGTTCATCATAACAAAATGGGCGTCTTGAAAAAACTGTGCATCTAGAATCGCTTCTTGTAGTAAGGCAAAGCGAATTTGAGTCAATTCTAAACCGACTTCCTCTTTGAATTCTCGAGTCAAAGCCGAAACTAAACTTTCACCCCATTCGACTTTGCCGCCAGGAACTCCCCACAATCCCCGCCACTTAGTCGTTTTTGCAATCAAGACTTGTCCCCGAGCATTGACCGCTAAAGCACCTACGGTGGTTAAGGGAAATTGCTTTGTCATGGGTGGTTTTATAAAGATGGATGGCGATGATGGACTGCGACCCTAAGACTCAATTTGCGATCGATCGTGCGGCGGATGGCAAACCCGTCAACATCGCACAAGACCCTAAGCATTAGGATCTCAGCACTAGAACTTCAGTGGGAGCGCCGGATCGCAAATTCTAGGCGCATTATATTATAGCGCTGCACGTCCAGGATTCGATCGCGGATCGAGGGAATGATGTTAATGGTACTTTAGCCAGAAAGACTTGACATCCTCCCCCGGCTAAAGCTAGGGGAGGATGTCAAAAGGCAGCCCAGTGGTTTGACTGAGCTAACCGATTCAAGTTCTGGGGAACGAGAATCCTGAATGGGTGTTCCTACAACGGGTGGAACAATAGGTCGGGGTAAAAGCGATTGAATTCAATCAGAATGCCAGCAGTGATAAACATCCAAACCGTCGCCACAACCGGGGCACTAGACAGATATCTACGCATGAATTTTCCTCCAAAAAAACTAACAATCAAACCCGACTAGCGGGGGGAAACAGTGATTTCGTTATCCTTCGCCAGCAGTTCGCCGCTGGTATACTCTTTGATTGCCATCAGCGGCCAAGCAAACCCCGACAGTGAGGTTTTGACAGCCAACGGAACATCGATAATGATTTCTTTGTCTTCAGGATTTTTATCGTCTCGAACCGCGATCACGTAACTGCGACCGACCCAACCAATCCAACCGGCAATATAGAGGAAAAGAATGCTGGGAATGAGAAATTCTCCGGCGTGATTCAATCGACCATCTACGATTAGGTGAGGCAAACCGTCGGTGCCGCAAAGGAGTTGTTCGCCGTATAGGTTAAAACGGGCTTTGGCTTGGTCGGTTGTCGCGTTCTTGGCTCGGGCGACAAATGCCGGATTGTCTTTGCAGGGCGTTAGACCGGCAACATCGGCAGAAGCTGTGGGCGCAAAGCTGAACCACAGAACAACTGCGAGAACTAGTGCCAATATTCTTCGCATGAAAGGGTATCCTCTCGTAACAAAATGTAACAAATTTGTTTTCAGCAACGAGCTAACCAAAATGATTTTTTTAGCTACTCGATCTTCACAATCTCACCAATGCGCGATCGGGAGATTCTTAGGCTCGGGATGTCGGTGAACGACTCAGACTTGCCTACGGCTGAAGTCCGAGCTTCTCTAGTCATCGAGAATCGCCTGAAAAACTCCGTAGTTTTTTGGGTCTTACATTCCTTCACCATGCAATCCACTCGGGGAAACCCCAAGACCGCAATGGCTTCTCCAAGGGCAGAAGTCCGGGTTCCCAAGACCCAAGTCTTTATCTGGCAACATATACCGATGAGCTAAATTTTCGCTTATGGTATTGATGGTCAAGATAGTAAAGATATTACCAGAAAATCCTAGGGATTCGTCATTCATCCAGAATTTGTTTTTACCCAGTCAAAAAAACAATTCTGTATGTCATCCTCATCCTCCGCGCCCTATCCCCACCCGACTCAGATTTGAGAGTGGGGGTTGAGAGTGAGGACTTCCGAGATCGAGTTCAAGTGTTGTTTTGCATTAACTCAGAACAACGTCTATCATTTAGACTGAGCGCGTTAATTTCTGTTACTTATACCGCACAATTGGCAGCCAATGACCATTACTTTAGCAATTGAAACAAGCTGCGATGAAACTGCGGTCGCTATTGTAAATAAAAATAAAGTTTTAAGTAGCATTGTAACTTCACAAATTGTTACTCATAAACAATATGGTGGAGTGGTTCCAGAAGTGGCATCGCGTCAGCATTTGCAAAATATCAACCCGGCGATCGCGATCGCTTTAGCCACTGCAAAGATCGATTGGAGCCAAATCGACGGTGTAGCGGCTACCTGCGCCCCCGGCTTAGTCGGTGCGCTGATGGTGGGACTCTGTGCAGCAAAAACTCTCGCGATCGTTCATCAGAAGCCTTTTCTGGGCATCCACCATCTCGAAGGTCACATCTACGCTGCTTACCTCGAATACCCCGATTTACAGCCACCTTTCTTGTGTCTGTTGGTCTCTGGGGGTCACACCAGCTTGATTGGCGTCCGAAACTTCAGCCAGTACGAAATTCTCGGGCAAACCCGCGACGATGCAGCCGGAGAAGCCTTTGATAAAGTTGCCCGCTTACTGGGGTTAGACTATCCCGGTGGTCCTGAGATCGATCGACTGGCAACCCAAGGCAATCCTCGTACTTTTTCATTGCCAGAAGGAAAAGTTAAGTGGCCCGACGGCAGCTATCATCCCTACGACTCTAGTTTTAGTGGGTTGAAAACAGCGATGATGCGGTCGATCCAAAAACTCAAAGCGGAGAAGGAGGATCTACCCGTCGCCGACTTAGCCGCTAGTTTTCAGGATACCGTGGCGAGATCTCTGACCAAACGCACGATCGCCTGTGCCTTGGATTACGGCTTCCAAACGATCGTCATCGGTGGAGGGGTGGCTGCAAACCGTGGATTGCGCCATCACCTGCAAACGGCTGCCGAACCCCACGGTTTGCGCGTTTTGCTGCCGGCGATCGAATTTTGCACTGATAATGCGGCTACCATTGCTTGTGTCGCCTGCGATCGTCTCAGTCGCGGACAAACTTCGCCTCTGACGTTGGGGGTTTCCTCTCGGATGGCAATTACCGATGCGATGCAACTGTATGACAACTTTGCCAAAATCTAGACGTTCGATCTAGATTTCGATCGCTATCAAACTACTATTTGCTAATGATTCTGAAGATCCGAGATGCACAGGAAGCTGATTTGCCCAAAATTGTTGAAATTTATAACAGTGCCATTCCCGACCGGCTAGCAACCGCCGATACCGAACCCGTCTCAGTGGAAAGTCGTCAGCAATGGTATCAAGCACACAACCCCAGCGAACGTCCTTTGTGGGTTGCCGAAGTAGAGGAGACGATCGTCGGTTGGCTGAGTTTCGAGTCGTTCTACGGACGTCCGGCATACCGTGCTACCGCTGAAATTAGCATTTATCTCGCCCCAACCGATCGACATCAGGGAATAGGTCCCCAGTTGCTCCTTCGGGCAATCGGTCGCAGTTCTGACCTAGGACTCAACACCTTAGTCGGTTTTATCTTTGCCCACAACGCGCCCAGTTTGAGATTATTTGAGAAATGCGGTTTCCAGGAATGGGGATATCTTCCCAGAGTTGCCGAACTTGATGGAATTGAGCGAGACTTAATTATTATGGGTCGTCGCATTCGTTAAAAAACGCTTCGATCGATCTGCTCGGATACCCGTGTGGAACTGACCAATTTTAAAGGGTGTATTCATTTTTTTTCGCGTTTCTACTGAGAAAGGTCTAGTCACCGCGTATATGAAATTGACCGATCGGTCTTCTTGGGTTTCGCTACCGTATAAATTAGCGAGCCTCATTTTCCAACTGTTAAAGGCTTGAATCTCATTATCGGTCAGTTGGACGAGCTAGCACCATCGATATCTTTGGGACGGGTTGCATAGAGCATCTCTCAGTGCCGATGGATTTCACCCGGATACATTACTCGCAGTTCTCGTGGCGACCCGATAGCGATCCCCCACCACCCATGAGCATTTTTACTCGTCCAATTGTCCGCATTATCAAAGAACCCCCACTCAAACTTGTTCTGGTTGTTCCTTTTATCCTACAGATCTTTGCCGCAGTCGGATTGACTGGATACTTGTCCTTACGGAATGGGCAAAAAGCCGTCGAAAATCTGGCAGCTCAGTTGCGTAGCGATATTACTGCTCGGATCCAACAAAAGCTGGAAACCGATCTGAAAATACCTCATCGAATCAATCTCATGAATGTGGAGTTTTATCGTCAAAGAGCATTCGATTTAAAGGATCTTCAGAGCCTAGAACAACATTTTTGGCGGCAAGGCTTATTATCTCCCGAACTCGGCACGATCGCCGTAGCAACAGAGGGTGGCGAGTTGGTCGGAGCCAATCGCTCCGAAAATTATATTGTTGTTGCCAATGCGGCGACGGATAGAACTTTAAAACGATACGAAGCGGATAAAAATGGTCGTCCTACCCAGTTAATTTTAGAAAAATCCGACTACGATCCTCGACAACGATCGTGGTATCGTAGGGCGATCGAATCGGGGAAACCGATGTGGACGCCAATCGATCGATCGGCGAGTTCTAACCGTCTAGACCTATCGGCAGTCTATCCTTTTTACGATGCACGACAAAATCGGCAAGGGGTTTTTTCGATCGACATTTCTCTCTCTGCGATCGGTCATTTTCTCCGCGAACTGGAAATTTCATCAGCCGGACAAGCTTTTATATTAGAACCCACAGGAGATATCGTTGCCAGCTCTACTCTCAAAAAGCCTTTTGTCGTTAGAGAAGATCGGCTATACCGAATCAATTCTTTAGAGAATAAAGATACTTTAACCGGAGCAGTCGCACAACAGTTGCAGCAAGAATTTGGTCAATTAAGTCGAGTGTCTCAGATCCAAAAACTGACTGTCAACTGGAACGATCGATCTCATTTCGTTCAGGTAACACCATTTAGCGATGAATTTGGATTGAACTGGCTGATTGTTGTGACGATTCCAGAAACCGATTTAATGGGCCAATTTCATGCCAATACCCGCACGACTCTTATCCTTTGCGCGGTGTCTTTACTTGTGGCGACGATCGTCGGGTTAGTGACTAATTATCGGGTAACGCGCCCAATTTGGCTATTAAGCCAAGCTAGCAAAAACATAGCTCGCGGTGCCGGAGATTCACAATTTCAAGAGAGTATAGAAGAAATCAGCCGAGGAGGAAAAATTCACGAGTTGGTTGTTCTTTTTGATTCTTTTAATCAAATGGCATTGCAATTAAAAAATTCATGGTCGGAATTAGAAAGAAGTAATATTGAACTCGAAAAACGAGTCGAGCAACGAACGGCATCTCTAGCGGAAGCGGAAGCAGAAATGAGAGCTTTATTTACCGCGATGAAAGAGTTTATTTTTGTTAAAGATGCTAACGGTCGCTATCTTAAAGTTGCGTCTACCGACCCCAGATTTGTCTACAAAACACACGATCTAATCGGGAAAACCGAATATGATGTTTTTAGTCGAGAGCGTGCCGATTTGTTTTTGAGTTATATTCGAGAGGCTTTGGAAACCCAGCAAACGGTGAACGCTGAGTATCAAATCATTTCCCAAGGTAAAAAACTTTGGTTTTCGGCTACAATCTCGCCAATTTTAGAAGGTCGTCCACAGAATTCTCCTCCGACTGTTATTTGGGTAGCTAGAGATATAACCGAGCAGAAGTTGGCAAAAGTCAAGCTGGAAGAACAAGAACACTTTTTAAGGCTAATTATCGAACATATTCCTCAACAAATTTTCTGGAAAGATGCTAATTTAGTTTTTAAATGGTGTAACCGAAACTGGGCGGAAGCAGCTCAGCTTAAGAGTCCGGAAGATGCGATCGGTAAAACAGACTACGATTTGCTTTCCGATCGCCAGATGGCAAGGCAATTTCGAGAAGCCGATCGTCGAATAATAGAAACCGATACACCCGAGTTACACGTTCAAGCAATCAAACAAAAACCCGGTAAAAATGGTCAAAAAATCTGGCTGGATATTAACAAAATTCCCATCCATGATGCTCAAAAAAATGTGATTGGAATTTTAGGAGTTCTAGAAGATATTACAGCTCGTAAAGTGGCAGAGGAAAAATCTGAAAAATTGTTACTCAATATTTTACCCGCAGCGATCGTCGAACAATTAAAACAAAATACTCATCCCGATCTAAAACTCGGACCGATGATTGCAGAACAATTTGAAGCCGCTACCATTTTATTTGCGGATATCGTCGGATTTACCCCCCTCTCGTCGCAAATGCCAGCCACGGAATTGGTTAACTTACTCAATCATATTTTTTCAGCCTTCGATCGTTTGGCGGAACGGCATGGCATTGAGAAAATTAAAACCATTGGCGATGCCTATATGGCAGTCGGTGGCGTTCCGGTTCCTGGCAAAGATCACGCTAAAGCGATCGCCTACATGGCTCTGGATATGCAACAAGTTATTGCCTGTTTTCAACCCGAAAACGGACAACCTATTAATATTCGCATCGGCATCCATTCAGGACCGGTTGTGGCTGGCGTGATTGGGGTGAAAAAATTTAGCTACGATTTGTGGGGAGATACGGTTAACGTTGCCTCTCGCATGGAATCTTCAGGAAAACCCGGCAAAATTCAAGTCACAGAAGCGACCTATCAGATCTTAAAAGATCGGTTTCTCTTTGAAACTCGAGGGGAGATCGAAGTTAAAGGAAAAGGATTGATGACCACTTATTGGTTGCTCGGTCTTCAGAAACCCACTGCCAGACTTCATTAGAGTATGGCGATGGCGAACTCGCCAATCCTTCGGGAACAAACCTCTCAAACTCGGGAAATGGAAGGCGATCGATCGTACAAACCCACGCCGCCAGGAACAGAAGGAGCAGCCGAAGGAGTTTACGGAAGGTCTTGTCGAATTGGAGAGAAGTGAGGGTTGGAGCAAGCAGAGGTTACGCTTTTTGTATATCTGATATCTATTTTGAAGCCCTATTTTGACTATCATGGATCGGCTAAACCCTAAAACGAAGAATTATGAGTGGAAATGCAGCCCGCGTCCAAGCTGTCCATAAGATCGTCAATCGAGAGGCGATGTCGCCGAAAGCACCGGTGTGTTTAGAAAAGATCTGGGCAGAGAACGTCTTTAACCTCAGCAAAATGCAGGCGAGTCTCCCCAAGGCAGTTTTTAAATCGATCAAAAAAACGATCGTCACCGGAGACAAGCTCGATCCTTCCATTGCAGATGCCGTTGCCACCGCCATGCGGGATTGGGCAATTTCAAAAGGGGCGCTCTACTATGCCCACGTGTTTTACCCGATGACCAACCTGACGGCAGAAAAGCACGATGGTTTCGTCTCCGTACAAGGAGATGGTAGCGTGATTTCAGAATTTTCCGGCAAACTGCTGGTGCAGGGAGAACCCGATGGTTCCTCCTTCCCCAATGGCGGTATTCGGGGTACTTTTGAAGCCCGGGGATATACGGCTTGGGATGTCACCAGTCCAGCCTACATCATGGAAACAGACAATGGTGCAACATTGTGCATCCCAACTGTTTTCGTCTCCTGGACGGAAGAAGCACTGGATAAAAAAGTGCCGCTATTGCGATCCATCGCCGCAATGGACAAAGCAGCCAGCAAGGTTTTAAAGCTACTGGGACACGATCGTGTTGCTCGTGTGAACTCTAGCTGTGGCGCCGAACAAGAATATTTTTTGGTCGATGCTAATTTTGCTAGCCTTCGTCCCGATTTGCTCCTTGCCGGACGAACGCTGTTTGGTAAAGCGCCCGCCAAAGGTCAAGAATTTGACGACCACTACTTTGGTGCGATTCCCGAACGGGTTCAAGTCTTCATGCAGGATGTGGAAACAACACTTTACAAACTCGGCATTCCTGCAAAAACCCGACATAATGAAGTCGCTCCAGGGCAATTTGAAATCGCACCCTTTTTTGAATCGGCTAACGTGGCGAGCGATCATCAGCAACTCACCATGACGGTTCTCAAACACACCGCCAAGAAGCATGGTTTTGTGTGTTTGCTTCATGAAAAACCGTTTGCGGGCATCAACGGTTCCGGCAAACACGTGAACTGGTCTGTGGGTAATGCCACTCAAGGCAATTTGCTCGATCCCGGTGACTCCCCCCATGAAAATGCTCAGTTCCTCGTTTTTTGCGGTGCAGTGATTCGGGGCGTCCATAAGTACGGTCCCCTGATGCGTGCAGCGATCGCGACCGCCAGTAACGATCACCGATTGGGAGCTAATGAAGCGCCTCCAGCGATCATGTCGGTTTATTTAGGAAGCCAATTAGAAGATGTTTTCGAGCAAATTAAAACCGGATCGGTTAACGATTCCAAGAAGAAAGGCGTGATGGATCTCGGGGTTGACGTATTGCCACCCCTGAGCAAAGATGCCGGCGATCGCAACCGCACATCCCCCTTTGCCTTTACGGGAAATCGCTTTGAATTCCGTGCAGTCGGCTCGAACCAATCAGTATCGGGTCCGTTAATCGTTTTAAATACGATGTTGGCAGATTCTCTCGATTGGATCGGGAATCGCTTGGAGAGCGAAGTCTCCAACGGTTTAGACATCGATACGGCGATCGTCACCGTTCTTAAAGAGGTGATGGAAGAGCATGGTGCAGTGATTTTTGGCGGTAATGGCTATTCTGAAGAATGGCACAAAATGGCGGTTGAAGAACGCGGTTTAGCCAACTTACCCACCACGGCAGATGCCCTACCCTGTCTCAAAGCGGGATATGTTCAAGACCTGTTTAAAAAGACAGGGGTTTTAACACCTGTGGAGCTCGAAAGTCGCTTTGAAGTTTATGCAGAGCAGTACATTCTCAGCATTGAAGTGGAAGCCAAGCTGGTGGCGAATATGGCTAAAACCATCATTTATCCGGCAGCAGTCGAGTACTTATCGCAACTGTCCTCGACTATCCAAAGTTTGACGGGTTTGGGAATCAATCTCGAAAAAGAGAGTGCCCAAAAAGTTGCCAGTCTCACTAATTCTATGGTGGAAGCGATCGGTAAATTGACTGCTGCGACTGAGAAACACGATTTTGCCTCCACTGAAGAGAAGATGCAGTATTGCGCCAATACCATTCGTCCCTTGATGGACGAGGTTCGCGAATATGTTGATGCCCTTGAAAGCGAAGTCGCCGATGGCTTCTGGCCACTGCCGACTTACCAAGAAATGTTGTTTATCAAGTAAATAATGTAAAATCCGTTCGTTCTATCCCCCTTTTCTTCTACAGGTTTTAACCTGTGCCTATACAGGCAAGTATCGCGCCCGACTTGGCGCGAGCGCGGTATCGGAAAAAGGGGGAATTTTATTAGCAGTGGGCATCGGCAAGGGGTCGCTCTCTTGTTGGAAATCGGATTCGACGAAAAAGGGGTTTTATCCCGAAGCGATACCCGTCAAATCCGTCAAATCAATTTTTGGAGTCGATGGCAAAACCCAGGGTACAATCCCCCGGATTCATCCGGGGAAGAAATACCAAAATCTTCGCGTATTTTCATCCCCCGATGTAAATTCTGGGAATATTCGGCAATTCCTGAATGTGTCCGCGCATTAGGAGCTACCTTTGACACTTTCATCAATAAATCATCGCCCAACTGCGCGGGTCCCGATAACTGAAGTCCGGCAACTCCTTGGGTAAATATTCCCAAAGAAATCAAAGTTTTGACAGATCGATCGCGAAAGGATTGACTCTGTGATACAGTCAGATGGATATACTGACAGACAGACACAGCTCGAAACCGTTTTAGAGAAAAAGAGTGAGTAATGTTACTTAATCTTTCTCATAAAAAAATGAAGTCGATCGCACCAGAGTCCGAACGTCAGTCAACACACGAGCTATTCACCACTCAAGCGTTCTCCCGTTTTCTCCCGGACAGCCTTTATATGTCCCTTTAGCGATCCAGTTCGATAGCTCCTTGAAAAAGGCTTTCCCAATGACACTTGCGACCCAATTCAGTTCGCGAGAAAACGAGGCGCAATGTCATTTATTTATCCTCGATTGCAATAGTTATGCCCTTTTCCAGAGCCAGTGGAATATTGCTTCATCCCACTTGTTTTCCCAGTCGGTTTGGGATTGGCGACCTAGGTTTTTTTGCCTATCGCTTTATCGATTTTCTTGCTCGTAGCGAGCAGCGACTCTGGCAAATTTTGCCCCTCGGTCCGACTGGATTCGGAAACTCGCCCTATATGTGCTATTCAGCTATGGCGGGGAATCCCCTGCTGATTAGCTTGGAAGGGCTGCGAGATGACGGTTTTCTTGCCAACGAAGATCTAGAAAATTTTCCCGAATTACCCCTCGAACCCATCGATTTCGATCGAGTTGAACAACTCAAACTCCCCTTACTGCAAAAAGCGTGCACTAACTTTAAAACCCAGGCAACCCCAGAGCAGCGAGAAGAATTTGAGACATTTTGCAACAAGACTGCCTACTGGCTAGACGACTACGCCCTCTTTATCACCCTGAAAAACCAAGTCTACAATGGGGCAAACTGGAACGAGTGGGACGAAGATGTTGCCGGACGAGATCCTCAAGCCCTCAATGTCTGGCGCGATAAACTTAAAGACGACATCTTTTTCCGCAAATACCTCCAATTCGAGTTCTTCCGCCAATGGTCTGCGCTTAAGCAATACGCCAACGATCGTCAAGTTCAGATTATGGGAGATATTCCCATCTACGTCGCCCACGACAGTTCAGATGTATGGGCTCATCCTAGCATTTTCTGTCTCGACGAAGAAACGGGTAAACCTGCCCTGATGGCTGGCGTTCCCCCCGACTACTTCAGCGCCACCGGGCAACTTTGGGGTAATCCCGTCTACAACTGGGAACAACTGCAAAAAACGGACTTTAGCTGGTGGATGCAGCGATTCCACGCCATACTCGATTTTGTGGATTTGATTCGTATCGACCATTTTCGGGGTTTCCAGGCTTACTGGGCAGTTCCCGGAGACGAAGAAACTGCAATTAACGGAACGTGGCTAGAAGCCCCTGGAGATGCCTTTTTCCAGCGATTAGAGAAAGAATTAGGCAAATTGCCCATTATCGCCGAAGACTTAGGGACGATTACGCCAGAAGTAGAAGCACTGCGAGATAAGTTTGAGTTTCCCGGCATGAAGATTCTGCACTTCGCCTTCGACTCCGGGAAAGAAAACCCTTACTTACCCTTTAACTATCAAAGTTCTAACTTTGTCGTGTATACGGGAACCCACGACAACGACACCACCCTCGGCTGGTACGAACAGCGTTCCAACGAGGATAATCAGCGGGTATGGGATTATTTAGGCTGTACTCGAGGAGAAGGGTTCCACTGGGATTTGATCCGTTTGGCACTGAGTACCAATGCAAATGCTGCTATTTTCCCCCTCCAAGACATTCTGGGATTGGGCAGCGCAGCGCGAATGAACCAACCGGGTACAGGGGAGGGGAACTGGGGATGGCGATACCATCAGGAAGCTCTCCGGGATGATTTGAGCGATCGACTGCGCTGGTATACTCAGGTTTACGGTCGCAGTTAGTTCAAGCCCAGGTGGCACGAGGCAATCAGTCCTGTCCTACCTGGCAAAATGTGAAGGTTGGGTTGGGTTGGGTTGAGTCTCAGGCTTGAGCCTCTCAAACCGGGTTTCTCTGGCTTCTAAAAACCCGGTTTGAGAATTGGATTGAGTTAGCCCCAGCGCCAAAATGTCGATTATGTTCGCTTTCGCTCTTGGGAGGAAGCGTCCGCTCTGAACGTGACTTCTTCTACTGCCCCAGGTTCGCCCATTTTTTCAGTTTGGGAGCCATTGTGGGTAATGAGAACGCCCCCGGCATTACCTGCCGAAAGAGTCAGTTGTTCGTCGGCTTCCCAAGCATGAGTTCCTTCCGACAACATCCCTTCAAATTCTACTTTGCCGTCTGTCTCCACCAAGATCCATGACGTTTCAGTCACGGTAATCTGGATTTTTACTTTCTGTGACTGAGGCGTTGTGGGATGGGTTGAGATCTTTTTCGGCGGAGATTGGCTCCCCGGATCGTTCGTAGGCGCTGAAGATACGGATTTTGCGTCCAGGGTTTTATTGCTGGGAGCCGATGCGTTTTGAGAATTGCCCGAAGGATTCATCGAGTGGGAGAGACTCCCAATGGAAACCAGAACTAAAGCAACGTAGAGTACGTAGAGATGTAAGGGTCGTAATTGCGCCTCGGGAGAAGTGCGCCAGCTCGACTTTGCGGGTTGAGCATCGGCATGGGTGGGGAACCGACTGGCAAATTCTGCGCCATCCAATCCCAGGGAATTAGCAAATCGACGAATAAACCCCTGAATGTAGATGAGTTCTGGGAGTTCGTCTAACTTGCCCGTTTCGATCGCCCCCAGAACGCGGGGTGCAATCAGGGTGCGAGCAGCAATCTCATCGAGAGAGAGCGACTGAGCTTGACGCGACTGGTATAACCGACCGCCCAGCTCGGCGAGAATCTCAGTTGGAGTGGGTTCGCGCTCTGGCTTGGGTTTGTTCAACAAGTCCCACAGCCTCTTCTGTAACGGCAGGGATTGATCCAATTCCTCGGTTTGGTCTTTCAACACTTCCGGGTCATCTGTTGTGAATTTAGATAGCTTAGTTTTAACGTTCATCTTCTATACTCCTCTAGCTCGGACACCACCTCTACCGACGATTGTATTCCGAGTTGCGCCTGTAGGACGCCCAGCTCGGAAGGTTTGAGAGATCGATACTCCCCCTCTAATAATCCGGGTTGACCGGGAGGCTGGAGTTGGAGCGAACCGATCGCACTCCGGTGTAATTGCAAGACCGGATATCCCAACAACGCAGCAACTCGACGAATTTGTCGATTTCTTCCTTCGGTCAAAATCACCTCGATCGATGTTTGTTTTTCTGGAGTTCGCTCGAGCACCCGGACGCGGGCGGGTTGGGTTGGGCGTCCGTCGAGAAGAATTCCTTGTCGCCACGTTTCCAGAACCGACTCGGGCGGATTGCCGCAGAGCAAAACACGATAGGTTTTAGAAATCTGATGACGGGGATGGGTCAGATGGAAAGTCAATGCACCGTCGTTGGTTAACAGCAACGCGCCCGTAGAGTCCATATCCAGTCGTCCGACGGGGTGAATGCCCTGACGGAACTGCACGGGGAGTAGATCGATCGCCGTTCGACGCTTTTGGGGGTCGAAGCAAGTGGATACGACTCCGGCTGGTTTGTGCAGCAGGAGATAAATTGGCTGGGGTCGATGTCCGAACCCAAGGGGAACCCCGTCGATCTCGATGCGATCGCTCTTGGGGTTTGCCTTGTATCCCAAACACACAGTCTCGCCGTTGACCCGCACTCGTCCAGCCGAAATCATTTCTTCGGCTCGCCGACGCGAGGCAACGCCCCATTGGGAAAGGAGTTTTTGCAGCCGTTCCTCCATAAGTACACAATGATGCCGTAGCTTGTGCGACTTCAACAATTGATAACTTTAGCCAGTTTCAGGTTAACTTCCAACTGACTATGTACAAATATTACAAGAGTCCAGCCAGATTGAGGATATTGTAGCCGGAAAATTCGGGCGATGGATCACATCAAGACATTGATCTCGATCGCGATCGTCCCAAAAATCGATCCTCGGGTCTTGTTTGGTGTCCATCTATCGACATTGCACTCGCATCGCGATTAGTCTATATAGTAAGCTGGGCGATTTGGTTTTCCAATTGGTTTTCCAAGCAGCCGGGCGGCGACTCAACTCCGATTAGCAATTTCGATTACCTTTCATGCAAAGCGAAGCGTTTAGCGAGCTCTTTCCCCTATTCAGCGCGGGGAACCCAGAAACATTGGACTGGCTCCTCTCCGTGGCTGACGAACACGAATATCCCCCCGATCGAGCTGTGTTGCTAGAAGATGCTTGGGGCAATGCCGTATACTTCATCGTTTCTGGCTGGGTGAAAGTCCGACGCCTGTCTGGGGACGATGCGGTTACGCTCGCCATTTTGGGGCGGGGCGACTTTTTTGGCGAAATGGCAATTCTCGACGAGTCTCCCCGATCGACTGACGTCATTGCCATGTCGGCAGTGACACTGCTCAGCGTCTCGGCTCAGCGTTTTATCCAAACCTTATTCAAAGACGCCCAACTGCACCATCGGATGCTGCAACTGATGGTGCGCCGATTGCGCCAAACCAACCTGCGCTTTCAGATGCACGCTCGTCCGCCGGCGGTCAAACTCGCCAACACATTGGTCAATCTGGCTGAAAACTACGGCGATAAAACGGACAAGGGAAACCAAATCTATAAAATCGAGGTTAAAGATTTAGCCGATTTGAGTGATATCGGCGTCGAGGACACTCGAAAGATTTTGGAAAAGTTGGGCACTAAAGGCTGGATCGAGATCGACCACACCGATCGGGCAATGTATCTGACCAATCTCAAACAGTTGACGCATCTGGCTGGACACATGGGATAAATAAATCTCCAAGAAGTTGCCGCAGTTGCTACAGTTTTGTCAAAAAACTAGGTTTCTCAACTGCCAAGAACAGACTGAGTGGCGGTTTTTCGATAAAGTCGTGGAAACATCTCCCGAATTCTAGTATTGCGAACTCCCAATTCAACCATGACTGAAGCAACCGAACAACGTCCGATGCCATCGAAAACGACAACCGTCTCTCTCGATTACCGTGTTGCCATGCCGCAACCGGAGTCTCATCTGTTTGAGGTGACGCTCTGGGTAAAGGGTTGGTGCCACGATCGCCTCGATCTCAAATTTCCGGTTTGGACGCCGGGATCGTATTTGGTACGAGAGTATGCCAAACATTTACAAAACTTCAGTGCCTGCGATCTCGAGGATCGAGCGCGGCAGTGGCAAAAGGTTAGTAAAAATCACTGGCAAGTCGATACCGTTGGGGTTGCCGATCTTGTGGTTCGCTACCGGATCTTTGCCAACGAGTTAACAGTTCGTACCAACCATCTTGACCGGACTCACGGCTATTTTAACGGGGCGGCGTTATTTTTCTTCATTCCGGGATTCGATCGCCAACCGATGCGGGTCGAGATCGTTCCGCCCAAACCCCATTGGGAGGTGGCTTCACCGCTGCCGGAAATCGCGCCCCAAACCTTCTTGGCGGCGGATTTCGATACGTTGGTGGACAGTCCCTTTGAAATTGGCATTCATCACCGATACGACTTTCCCGCCGCCGGGAAGCCTCATAGTTTGGTGGTTTGGGGAGCGGGTAATCTCCCCGCCGAAAAAGCCATTGCCGATATCCAACGGATTATCGAAGTGGAAGCCGAATTGTTTGGCGGACTTCCCTACGATCGCTACCTGTTTTTACTACATCTTTCAGGAAATGGATTTGGCGGCTTGGAACATAAAGATAGCTGCACGCTCAATTACCCGCGTTTGGGTTTTCGACATCCCGACAAATACAACCGTTTCATGCAGCTTGTCGCCCACGAGTTTTTCCATTTGTGGAATGTCAAGCGTATTCGTCCCAAAGAGCTGGAGATTTTTGACTACGAAGCGGAAAATTATACGCCTTCGCTGTGGTTTTGTGAGGGAACGACCAGCTACTACGATACAATTCTTCCCTACCGGTCGGGCATTTACGATGCTCAAACTTTTTTGAATCTTTTGAGTAAAGATATTACCCGCTTTTTGACTACGCCGGGGCGAAAGGTGCAGCCGTTGAGCGAGTCGAGCTGGGATGCGTGGATTAAGTTGTATCGTCGGGATGCCAATAGCGACAACGCCCAAATCTCCTATTATTTGAAGGGAGAAATGGTTTCTTTTTTACTCGAGCTACTCATTCGTAATAACACGAAAAACTCGCGATCGCTCGATGATGTAATGCGCCAACTGTGGCAACAGTTCGGCCGAGAGGAAATTGGGTTTACAGCAGATGAGTTACAAGCCATTTTAGCCACTGTTGCCAACACGAATCTCGATAACTTTTTCCAGCACTATATTTTCGGTACGGAAGAATTGCCTTTGGATAAATATCTCGAGCCTTTTGGCTTGGAAGTCAAACCCGAAACCAACAAAAGTCTTCCCTTTTTGGGGATTCGCACAGCGACCTACAATGGCAAAACGACGATCGAGTTCGTCGAAGCCGAATCCCCTGCCCAAAAAGCCGGAATCGATGCGGGAGATGAATTACTGGCGATCGACGGTATTCGGGTCAGTGCCGAGCAATTAGACGATCGCTTAGCTGACTACCGATCGGGAGATACCCTGACTGTGGGGATCTTTCACCAAGACGAACTGTGTACCGTGCCCGTCACCCTTGACCCGCCGCGTCCCTATCGTTACCAACTCGTACCCGTCGCCAGACCCACCACGGCTCAACTTCAGAACTTTGAAGGCTGGTTGGGAATCTCCTTATCGTCCCTCTAGGCTGGTCAACTCAAACTTCCCCATGGGTTAGGATAGCCGGGGAAAAGTCGGCAAGTCTAAATTAGTCAGAGATTGACGTTTTTTGGGAAGGATCGAGTCGGAATCGGCATCCGACGGCGTGTCGGACTCTTTGTCAACGTCAGTGTCAACACCGGTATTTTCAGTATCCCGTGCTGTGCCATCAGCCAAAGTATCTGCCACAAGAAGCTTCTCGGGTTGGCGATCCGATTCTTCCCCATCTGGGGAGAAAACCGGATCGCTGGCGTTGCGGGGTTGGGGTGGAGGGTCATCGGCTGGAGAGGATGGGGAAAACGATGCAAACCCGGCGGATGGCGGAGTCGAGAACAAAAATTGAGTTGAAGCCCGATGATCGGCATTCGGGGTCGCGCGTTGTTGGGCTTCTGCCTCCAGACACTTTTCGAGAGCGGCTTTGAATTGGAGAGCATGGCGTTGCTGGCGGTTCAATCGCGATCGCAACTCCTGACAAGTATGCTCCACTTGTTGGAGTTGATTGGTTTTTTCTTGATAGCGTTGCTGGTGTTGGGCGTGTTCTTCCTCCATTTGCGCGATACGTTGCTGGTAGGTGTCCAACTTTTTGCGGATCACCTCAACCAAAGGCTGTTGCCGATTTTCCGAAGCTCGAACATTCGAGTGATTCGACTTTTCTTCCCCTACCGAAGGTGTCAGTCGAGCGGCTTTCATCTGCTCCACCGTCGCTTCTAAGTCCCGAATACGCTCGGTTAGCTGGACTTCGCGCTGTCTTAATTGTTGGACGAGCGCGATTGCGGCTGCTAGATCTTGGGGATTGTCAGGCGGGTCGGGTTCTGTTCCCGATCGTCCTAATGCTTCGATCTCCATAGCGTGGGGGAATTTGACTGTCGCCCAGCCTTCCTCAGACGATCGGGTTTTTGGGGTATCAGCTTCACTCATCCTCTTGCTCCAAACTGTCAGTATTAAGGCTGTAATCCAGCGTGACTGCTTCTTGCACCTGCCCGATCGCACTCGGGCGATCGCACCTCACCTACTTTTTCAGTCTAATACGATTTTTCTGCCCAGTGTTTAGAACCCTGACATCTCGCCGTCTAAAATGGGGATGGGAAAAGCGGGGAACTTCTGTACTAATGAAAAATTTGAATTTTAAATTTGCTATTGTTAGTGACCTGCACGTTGCCTTACCTGAGACCATTTGGGATCGTCCGGGTCGTTTTCATTTGGTAGAAGTCAGCATTCCGGCTCTAGAGTGGATTCTCGAACAGTTCAGTCGTCTAGACTTAGATTTTCTATTAATTCCTGGCGATTTGACCCAGCACGGAGAACCGGAGAATCATCTCTGGTTGAACCAGCGTTTCGCCCAGTTGCCCTATCCGGTTTACGTGATTCCGGGAAATCACGACGTTCCGGTTCCCGTCGCCAACGAAACCTCGATCGCTTTGCACGAGTTTCCCCGTTACTATCGCCAATTCGGTTACGATCGAGCGCAAACCTTGTACTATACCCGAGAAATTTTACCCGGAGTGCGGCTGGTCGGTCTCAATTCTAACCAATTTGACGATGAGGGTATCCAGCAGGGCTATTTGGACGAAGCACAACTGCTGTGGCTGCAAGACGTATTAGCCGATACCCAAAATGACTTGGTGTTGGTGATGGTGCATCACAACATTATCGAACACGTTCCCCACCAATCAAAAACCCCCATGGGGCGTCGCTATATGCTCGATAACGCCCCTGAGTTGTTACAAATATTACGATCGGCTGGCGTTCAACTGGTGTTTACCGGACATCTACACGCCCAAGATATTGCTAACGATCGCGGCGTCTACGACATCACCACAGGCTCGATCGTCAGTTATCCGCATCCATACCGGGTTTTAGAGTTTCGGACGGACGATCGGGGCTGCCAGTGGCTGCAAATTCAATCGGAACGGGTGGCATCCGTTCCCGGTTGGCCGACGCTACCCCAAGTGTCGCGCCAGTGGATGGGCGATCGATCGGGTCCGTTCATGTTGCGACTGCTAACGGAACATCCCCTCAATTTATCCGTGGAGGAAGCCGAACCTCTTCTCCCCTATTTGCGATACTTCTGGGCAGATATCGCCGATGGAGATGCTCGATTTGAGTTTCCCCACTTCCCCCCCAGCATCCGCCAGTTCTTTGAGTCTTTCAGCGCGATCGATGAAAATGGGATTTTCAGCCCGATCGACAATAATGTTACTTTACGACTGAAATCTTAAAGGGGGTAATTGGTAATTGGTAATAGTGTCAACTAGCCAAAGCGCCACTAACAACCCACCACTTTCGAGATTTCAGTTAAGGCTTCGTTGACCGCTAAGAGTTCCGTAAAAAACCATTGAGGTGGCTGCTGCTGGTGTTCTTGCATTAGATTGCGGTAGCGCTGCCAGAGGAGCTCCCAATGGGCTTTCAAGATGCGTTCGGACCGATAAAATTCTTGAGAAGCCCGATCTAGAGCTAAGTCTGCCACCGATTCCCAATCGATATCCTTCGAGGAAGGTATCAGTCGTTGGGTTTCCTGATACTCCAGCAGTCGGTCTTCGTATTCTACTTTCGCGCGTTGATAATTGCTAACAATCTTGGAGGTTGTCAGGGTAAGAACGCAAATTTGATGTTTCATGGGGTGCGGATGGAGAGTCGAGGAGCGAGGGTGGGGGAAATTGGGTCAGGTTTGGGGGTAGATTCTACGAACCCATTGCCATTAGAATCATGAACAGCACGATAATTATAGGTCGGTAATCCTAGGTCGTTTCTTCGCAGATGCCCTATTTCGAGTTACAACAAAAGACAATCTATTTCCGGGCTGATTTTGTTTTTTTGACTGGGCTTTTTATAAATGGCGACGAGCGTACGATCGAGAAATACAGAGATTGATGGAACAAAAAATGAGCGATCTGGTTTCCCTTGCCCAACAAACCCGCCAAGCTGCACGTCAGCTTGGGGTACAGTCAGCCCTCGCCAAAAATGATGCTCTCGAAGCGATCGCCCGCGCTCTCGAAGCGGCTGCCCCCCAAATCTTGGCAGCTAATGCCACTGACTGCCAACTTGCCGAGAAAGACGGACTCCCCAAACCGATCTACAATCGCCTGAAGCTGGACGAAACGAAACTCCAAGCGGCGATTGCCGGGGTGCGGGGTGTGGCGGGGCTTGTCGATCCCGTCGGCGCGACTCAAATCCATCGGGAACTCGATCGGGGACTGGTACTCAAGCGAGTGACTTGTCCTTTAGGCGTGTTAGGGGTAATTTTTGAAGCTCGTCCCGATGCGGTGATTCAGATCTCTAGTTTAGCAATTAAATCGGGAAATGGGGCAATTTTGAAAGGGGGAAAAGAAGCGATAAATTCGTGTCAGGCGATCGTGGCTGCTATCCATCAAGGATTAGTCAAAACTGCTATTCCACCTGAAGCGATTGGGTTACTAGCGACTCGGGAAGAAACTCTGGAATTGCTAAACTTAGACAAGTTTGTTGATTTAATTATTCCGAGAGGCTCGAACTCTTTCGTTCGTTTTGTTCAAGACAATACCCGAATTCCCGTATTAGGTCATGCTGAAGGAATTTGTCACGTCTACGTCGATTCCGCTGCTGATTTAGTCAAAGCAGTTTCAATTGTGGTGGATGCTAAAATTCAGTATCCCGCAGCTTGTAACGCGGTAGAAACGTTGTTGGTGCATCGATCGATCGCTTCTGAATTTTTACCGGAAGTTACCTCGGCTTTGAAGGCGAACAATGTAAAATTGTATGGAGATTCTGCCACTCGAGAAATCGTCGCGATCGAACCGGCAACTGAAGAGGATTGGTCAACAGAATACTCGGATTTGATCTTATCTATTCGGGTCGTCGATTCTTTAGAAGCAGCGATCGAACATATCAATACATATGGATCTCGACATACAGAGGCGATCGTTACTGAAAATTCCCAAACCGCCGAAACCTTCCTGGCACAAGTCGATGCTGCTGGTGTCTTCCACAACTGTTCCACTCGCTTTGCTGATGGATTCCGTTACGGATTTGGCGCGGAAGTCGGGATTAGTACCCAAAAAATGCCTCCTCGGGGTCCCGTGGGATTAGAAGGTCTGATTACTTACAAATATCAGGTTGTTGGAGGGGGTCACATTGTTGCTACCTATTCCGGAAAAGATGCTCGATCGTTTACGCATCGGGATCTGCTTTGACTAAAAGAAGATGGGCAATCCGTAGTCAGTAGTAAGTAATCAGGAATTGACCCCTCGCAACTAGAAACTAGCCAAGACTGCTACATCCTACATCTTATTGATTTTAATGTCTGACACACCTCAAAACCGGGGATGGTCGCTGGATGAGCGAGATCCGCGCGCGATCGAAGCTTTGATGCCCATTTGGGACTGGTTGTACCGTTACTATTTCCGAGTCGAAACCGACGGATGGGAACAGATTCGCCATAATGAACGAGTGTTGCTAGTCGGTTCCCATAACGGGGGATTAGCGGCGCCAGATCTGTGGATGGTGATGTACGATTGGTTTCGTCGCTTTGGAACCGAACGCCTGACTTATGGGTTGATGCACCCCTATATGTGGAAAGTGTATCCAGTGTTGGCTAAAATGGCGATGCAGGTGGGCGCGATCGAGGCACACCCCAAAATTGCGATCGAGGCTTTGCAACGCGGTGCCAGCGTTCTCGTGTATCCCGGTGGCGCACAGGATGTCTTCCGTCCCTACCACCAGCGAGATCGAATTCACTTAGCCGGACGCCGAGGATTTATCAAACTGGCATTGCGGGAACAAGTGTCCATCGTCCCCGTCATTTCCACAGGCGCCCACGATACCTTATTCGTTCTAGCAGATTTCTACCCGCAAATGCGGCAACTTCACGAGTGGGGAATGCCGTGGTTATTCGATCTCGATCCGCAAGTGTTTCCCCTGTTTTTGGGGTTACCGTGGGGAGTAGCATTGGGACCGCTGCCGAATTTCCCCTTACCCGTCAAAATTCGCACTCGTATTTGTAAACCGATCGTGTTCGATCGTTACGGACGAGATGCAGCCAGCGATCGAGCTTATGTGGAAGTCTGTTATCACCAGGTTCAAACGATGATGCAAAAAGAACTCGACGAGCTTTTTTCTACCCCATAATCCCCATAACAAACCTGATAAGCTAAATAAAAGCAGGGAAACACTGAAACTCAGGCATGGATATCAAAAACGGTTTTGTGGGCGCGGTAGGCAACACCCCACTCATTCGACTCAACAGCTTCAGCGACGAAACGGGTTGCGAAATTCTCGGCAAAGCGGAATTTCTCAATCCCGGCGGTTCGGTCAAAGATCGGGCAGCGCTGTATATTATCCAAGATGCAGAAGCCAAAGGCTTACTCCATCCCGGCGGAACCGTTGTCGAGGGCACAGCCGGAAATACAGGCATTGGTTTAACTCACATTTGCAATGCCCGAGGCTACAAATGCTTGATTATCATCCCCGAAACCCAATCCCAAGAAAAAATGGATGCCTTGCGGACACTCGGCGCCGAAGTCCGTCCCGTTCCCGCCGTTCCGTATAAAGACCCGAATAATTACGTCAAACTCTCCGGGCGTATTGCAAGCGAAATGGAGAACGCCATCTGGGCAAACCAATTCGACAACCTTGCCAACCGACAAGCGCACTACGAAACCACCGCAGCGGAAATTTGGGCGCAAACCGACGGTAAAATCGATGCCTGGGTTGCCGCCACTGGAACCGGGGGAACCTATGCCGGGGCGGCAATGTTTTTCAAAGACCAAAATCCCCAGGTTCGATGTGTGGTTGCTGACCCCATGGGTAGCGGATTGTACAGTTACGCCAAAACCGGGGATATTAAAATCGAAGGTAGTTCGATTACCGAAGGGATTGGCAACAGCCGAATCACGGCGAATATGGAAGGGGCACCCATCGATGATGCGATCCGAATCGACGATGGCGAATGCCTGCGCGTGGTTTACCAACTCCTGCGCAAAGAGGGACTTTTTATGGGGGGTTCGGTGGGGATTAATGTCGGTGCTGCGGTTGCCTTAGCCAAGGAAATGGGACCGGGACATACGATCGTCACAGTCCTGTGCGATAGCGGTTCGCGTTACCAATCTCGTTTGTACAATGCCGAATGGTTGGCTTCTAAAGGACTTTCTGTGGATTGACCCAAATTTTGGGGTTTTTTGTTAAGTTGCTCAAATGCTCGATCAAAAAATCAATGAAGATTTGAACTCGTAGCGAATGGCGGCGGTTGGGCAAATAGAGAGCGTAGATGCCGGTATCGAGATTGGCTTGAGGATGAAACTGAAAATCGGTGAGCACGGCTTGCAGCCTACCTGCCTGAATGTCTTCACCGATTAACCAAGTTGGCATCAAAATTAGACCTACACCATCGAGACAAGCTTGGCGCAGCACTTCAGAATTATTCACGTTCAGGGAACCGCGAACCTTGACTTCACACACCTCCTCGTCACGCTTGAACCGCCAAATTTCATCTCTTGTGGCGTAGGTAAAACACAAACAATTGTGATGGATTAAATCATCTGGATGCGTTGGCAGGCTGTAACGCTCAAAGTAAGCTGGACTTGCGCATACCAAACGAGTATGAGATGACAATTTGCGAAGAATCAAACGATCGCTCGAGCGATCGAGATTGCCAATGCGAATCACGACATCGAGATTTTCTTCTACCAGATTGGCTAGTCCATCGCTCAATCGCAGATCCAGCTTGACTTGGGGATACTCAGCCAGAAACTTGCTCAAAAGTGGGGCAATATGAATTCGTCCAAATGCCACAGGCAGGCCCACCCGCAAAATTCCGCGAGGAATGTCGCGATCGTATCGTTCGATCGCAGAAAGATTTGCCGCTTCCACATCTTGCAGAATCTGCACCACTTTTTCGTAATATTGGTATCCCTGGCAAGTCAGGGTAATACTGCGAGTAGAGCGATTGAGCAACTGCGTATTTAACATAGCTTCGAGAGCGTTCACTTGTCGCGTGACTGACGAAACTGCCAGATTCAGCTGACGGGCGGTTTCCGAGAAGCTCCCTGTTTCCACAACTTTGACAAACGATCGCATTGCTGCCAGTTGATCCATCAATCTCCACGATGTAGTTTTGCAAAAAACGCAAAGGTGTTTGGCACATTTGCTATATTAACATTCTTCCTGAATGCAATTAGAGTAGAACTATGAGTTACCAAGGTATCGCTTATCAGGAGGCAACCATGACATTAACGATCGCCATTACCTCAGATTTCATTTGTCCCTGGTGTTGGGTCGCCGAAACGCGATTGAACCGGGCGATTGATTCCCGGAGAAAATGAATCGTTGATTCCGGGGGAACGTCGCTTCAACTGGGTGTGGTATGTCAATTACAACCAAAAAACCGAGTTGCCGGACATCTTGACCGATAAAAATGGTCATCATCGGGAGTATTCGATCGCCCCTGGAACAATCCATCCGACGGTAGAACAAGCGATGCGATCGTATGCCGATCGCGTCTTAGCGCCTCCGTTTCAAAAATTAGTGGCAGCCACCCAAAAACCCTTTGTCCAAGCGATTTTAGATCTTGGCGTACCGCAAATGGCATTTGGTCGCATTGCCCTGATTGGCGACGCGGCTTTTATTCCCCGCCCCCATACGGCTGCCAGTACTGCTAAGGCGGCTGCCAATGCGATCGCTCTTATCGATGCTTTGGTTGACTCCGATCGTGATGTAACCAAGGCACTGGAGGCATGGGAAGGCGAGCAACTGGCACTAGGAATGCGCCTGTGGAAATCGGGACAGGCTTTGGGAGAGCGATCGCAATTTATATACGGTGAGGGACGAACAGAAGGCTAGTAGACAGTTAACCGATGAAGACATTCTTGAGTCTCAAATCAATTGAGGCATTCAGTGATGGGGTTGCCCAATCTTCTGGCAATCTGTCCATATATTCTAGACGATGCCCTGTTGATTTCTTACAAATCACTCCGTGAGAAGCCTCTGCGCTCTCGCCGTGGGAAGTATGTGAATGAGACTGGTTATTTTTCAAAGCAATGATATAACTTATAGCGATATTCGCTAACTTCCACATCGATGTCTTCATCCCGATCGCATTTTTGTCCGGCTAAATCGATTTGATAATTAAAGTTAACTGCCCACACATCCACGGGACGAGAACTTTGAGCTACAACTTGTTTTAACATCGTTTTTGGGTTGTCGATTGTTTCTGGATCGTCATTTTTATGAGCGAGCAAAAACTGAGGAGGACGAGTCCATTCGGGTTTGAAAGAGTTTAACTGATGGAATTCCCAAGCCAATCCCATCATCCGACCGGTATCACCGTGATGGCGATGGGTGGTGGCAATTAACACCGGAACCTCTGAGGTTTTATAAATTAAATTTGCCAGACGATCGCTGCGATGAGTTTGCAAATATCCCCAATTATTTGCAACAGTAAAACTTCCGATCGTCGCCATGAGTAAAATCATGACGATCGGGGTCGTGTTTGTCACTTTTTTTAACTCTTGTCCGGGCGACTCTCCTAACGATTCCTGCTGCGAGATCCATTCGGAGTTGGGAGGCATGAATACAGATAAACTCGCCCCAATTAATATAATGGCTGCGGGGAAATAGATAAAACCAAATCGAGGCGCTAGCGTTAAATCTTTTTCCACCCCGTAGGTTAATCCCAACATCAAAACCACCGAGGCAAGCACCACACCGCCGAAAACTTGAATCGGCAAACGTCGATCGATGTGTGAGACTTGCCTGTTTAACCCTTGGAATAAGAGGGGAATTGCCCAAGCTAAAAAGGCGATCGTCATACTACCAAAAATTCCGATTGTCCACAAGGGAAACAGGAAGGGGTCGAGAGGCAGCAACGCCAAAATAGAGATCGACCATGCCAACAGACGCAGCAAGGGTTCAAACGTGCCCGGACTGCCATCGGCTACCCAATCGGTCAAATTGCTACCATACACTCCCTGCCAAACGGGAACCCAAACCAGACCCCCGGCTAAAGTCCCACCGATCGCCATGTAAATGTTCGTCCAGGAGGCTTTTCTAAGGGCTTCCGGGTGGCTTCGGGCAGCGGCAATGCCAAAACCGACTAATACCAGAAATTCGCTACATAGCGTCAGCGCAAAAAAATAGTGAACGGCAATCCCAAGACTATTGACAACAATCCAAGTAATGGCGACCCAAACCGGAAACTTTCCTTGTCCGGAAATTGCCTGTACTGCCTTCACCAAACAACTTAGAGATGCAATGACCAATAACATCGCCAACGTATAATGGCGGGCTTCTTGAGCCAGATAGACAGCAAAGGGAGAAACTGCTATCATCGCGGCAGCTAGGTGGGCAACCCGGCGACTGCGAAACGCCAACCAACAGCAATAAAAAATCGCTGGAATCGATGCTGCACCCAATAACGTGGGGAGTAATCTGGCAGCCCAAATTGATGCCAATCCCTTAACAGGAGAAAATAGCTGCATCCACCCATGAGCGAGGATAAAATACACGGGAGGATGGGTACTTTCCGTCATCAAGTGTTGGAAAACATCGGCAATACCTGCCTGTGGATTGGGTTGTAAGGGTTGCAGTAAAACATCAGTAGAAATGACCCGATCGATCGGCACGGTACGAAAGGTATTTCCCAAACTAAAAACAAGAGTCGCACATTCATCTGTCCAAGGCGGCAAGCTCTCCAAATTTAGCAATCGCAGACTGAAGCCTATTGCCAACCAAACGAGGAGTACGTAATTCAAGATCTAAATTCAAAGTTTAAGTTGATAGCTTATGATTGACGATCAATAAAACGCGATTCTTTATTCCGGATTTCCGACTTACGAGAAGCGGCTCTTCCTTCTAAACGAAATAGCCAAACCATCAAGGCAACAACTCCAATTTGTAGGGCGAAATTGGGAATAGCCCCGGCAATATCTCGCCCTGATAAAAGCTGTGCGAGAAATACAACTGCCCCAATGAAACCCGACGCACCCAGAGCCACATAGACAAATTGGCGCAAGCTTCGGTAAGGTGTTTTGGTTTCTGCTCTCAATCGAGCGTACAGTTCTGGATCGCTATTTTTTAAAGATTGTTTAGATTTTTTGGATGTTCGATCGTTCATGTATTTTTTACTTTATTTCTGAGTCTTATTCTAACAAAATGGAAATCGAATCCATTGATTCATCAGAGACTAAAAGTGGTTCCTGAAAGAGTGGAACCGTAAACGTAACAGTAGAGCCTAAGCCTTCTCCCATACTGTAAAAATTGACGATTCCACCCATCGACTCGATGAGTTTTTGAGAGATCGCTAGCCCCAAACCCGTCCCGCCATATTGACGAGTTCGAGATCCATCGATCTGACTGAAAGATTGAAAAAGTTTATCTTGTTGGTCTAAAGATACACCAATTCCGGTATCGGCAACCTGGATTTTTAGCATACCCGGATATTCTCGACCTTCAACTTTCATTTTTTTTGTCATCAATTCAGCGGTAATAGTAACACCCCCTTCATCGGTAAACTTAATGGCATTGCCAATTAAGTTTAACAAAACTTGTAGCAATCTCTGATAGTTCGCATATAAAACAACTTCGTCTTCTGTTGGCGGTAGTCTAATTTGAAAAGATAACCCTTTTTGTCGAGCTTGAGTTTGCACGAATTTGGTTAATTCACCAAAAATCTGATTCAGATTTACGGGTCGGCAATTCAGCTCCATTTTTCCCGCTTCTATTTTGGCAATATCTAAAATATCGTTAATTAGATCGAGCAAGTGTTTTCCGGCGCGATAAGATTCTAGTACAAACTCCATTTGTTCCTCTGGATCGTCTGCCATGCCATCGAGGATGAGCTTGAGAAAACCGAGAATACCATTTAGAGGTGTTCTGAGTTCGTGGGATGTGCGAGCGAGAAAATCACTTTTGAGTTGCGATAATTCTTCGGCAGATCGGCGAGATTTTTCCAGTTCTTTGTAGAGAGTCACATGAGCGATCGCCGTTCCCACACGATCGGCAAATTCTCCGACCATATCGATTTGCGATCGACACCAATGGCGCGGGAGATCGTCTTGCAACAACAGGATGACCCCATTAGATTCTTGCTGTTTAAATGTAGCAACCACCAACCCAGACAACACCCCCAACTTTGAACGAGACCCTTCTTCGAGCATCACCGGTTCCCGACTCGCCACAGCTCGATCGATCTCGGGATATTCTGTTAAAGGAAACTCTCGTCCCACCCAAGAGGTGGCATCAGCACGATCGGACTCTGACACCACCCGCACGCAAGAGTCTCCCAAAGAGTAGGAACACATCAAACAAATCCTGACTTGTAGCGCCTCGCCTAAACCCCGAACAGCTTGCCGCCAAATTTCGGATAGATCGAGGGTATGACGGATTTGACGGGCAACCCGATCGAGAATTTGCACCCCAGCCACAGGCATCTGCCAACTGCTGGCATTGTCTGAATATTGAGCGTCTCCCCCATCAAAATGCGAATTATCTTTGGATAAAGAGGTCTCGATTTCTGGATCTCGGAGATCTGAAGACGGCTGGATTGACGTCAATCGCCGCCCCATCACTAATACAGTCTCCATACTCGAAACTGAATTCAAAATGGGACTGACCACTAATTCAAAGGGAAATAAATGTTGCCCGTTGCTAAATTCACAGGAGAACCGTTGAGGCTGACCGCTACCGATCGCCTGTCTGACTCGAGCTAGATAAGACTCGAGATCGATCGGGGTAAAAGTTTCCAGGGTGGGACGAGCGATCTCTTGCACCCAACCCATGTCATCCGCTTGGGCTTCTTGCCAGTAAAACGATCGATATAAACCCGTCGCATCCTGGATGAAAGCTAACTCTGCCCCCAAATTCCGCAAAAAATTAGCATCTTTGCCGATGGCAGATGGCTCTAGAGCGATCGGTAAAGGGGCAGAAGAGTCGGTAGAACTGTTCATCAAAGTTCGGGGTTAGAACGGCTGGCAGGAGAGAAAATCAACACCCCTTTGGAAGCGCACTCACAAAAGGAGCCTCGACTGAAAGTTCGATCGCCCGCAGACGCGAACAACTTTGCCAGAGCGCGTGTCCTCAAACACGCGAGCCCTCTGACAAATGTCTAATCGTTCCACTCACCTCGCGGAGGAACCGGGGGATTCCGTTGCAGGCGACGGCTGAGTTCGTCATCGCGATGGGTTTCCCCTCGCAACCACTGCCGAATCGCTGTTTCAATGACTTTACTCGGATCGTTGGTCAGGTGCTCGATTTGCTCCAGCAACTCTGAATCAATCTGGATCGAGACTTCTACTTGATGTCGCCCGGACACCGAGCCGACCACCGAATCGTCCATAATACTTTTATCCAACTCGACACCATAAATTTAGGATTGGGGTTCTTCCCAGAACCGATGTCATCGGAGAGGTGAACCCGTTCATAGTTTATTTTACGATCCTGTCCGGATCGCTGCGGCTATCTGGGCTCCAATCGGCAATTTTATAGCTTTTTCTTACCAAAATCACTCAGGACACAAGCCCCCATATGAATCCGGGGAAAAAATCCCCAAATTTTCAGGATTTTATCCCCCAGTCGCCACCGTGCGGATTGCTCAACTCCTGACGACGCTAGAAGTGCAGACAAAAGCGCTTACTCCTGTAATTCTTCTGAAGAGCGCGTCCACTGAGTTAAAGCCAAATGACTGCTCTAGAACTGCCGCTCCCAAAATCCCCAGATCTCGATTGTCAGCGTTCACCCACATCGATCGTCTTTTGCTAGATCGGTCAAAGACTCTCCTGTCACCCGACACACGCGCCAGTCGGGCAGCACCGCCGCTCCCAGATGTTGGTAAAAGCCGATCGCCGACTCGTTCCAATCGAGTACCGTCCACTCCAATCGACCGCAACCGCGATCGACTGCAATCCGAGCGAGTTGGCGAATCAACCCTTTGCCAATCCCCTGACCCCGGTAATCGGGCAAGACAAATAAATCTTCTAGGTAAATTCCCGGCTGGGTGAGGAAAGTCGAGTAGTTATGGAAAAAGAGGGCAAAACCGATCGATTTCCCCTCCCATTCTGCCAGCAGCGCTTCGGCGTAGGAACGTTCTCCAAACAGGTGATCGTTCAGAGCGGCTGCATCTCCGGTGACGGCGTCAGACAGCTTCTCGTACTTGGCAAGCGCCAGAATTAAGTCGAAAAGAACCGAAACATCCTCCGGTTGAGCCGATCGAATGCTGACTTCAGGCAAGGTCTCCAGTTGCTCTGTCACACTTCTCCAGATTGAATTGCAGAAAATTGTTTGGAAAATTCAATATTCTAATTCAACCACCCATGCAGGCGCTCGGCAACCGCCGGTCGTCGCAATTTCCGCATGGCACTGGCTTGAAGCTGGCGCACGCGCTCTCGAGAGACATTGAATAAGGTACTGACTTCTTGAAGTGTCTGGGTTCTCCCATCTTGAAGACCGTAGCGCAAGGTGATGACATCCCGTTCGCGATCGGTGAGGACTTCGTTGAGAACGGCTTCGATCCCATTCGCTCTGAGGGTTTCGCTCAGAAGATCGTCGGGAGAGGGTTGATTGCGATCTTCGAGTAGCTCGATCACTTCTGTCTCTTCCTCGTTGCCAATTTGGCGGTTGAGAGACAGCGATTTCCATCCGATTTGTTTGAGTTGGCGCAGTTGCTCGAGGGAGATCTCTAAGGCTGTCGCGACTTCTTTATCTGTGGGATAGCGGTGGAGTTGTTGTCCCAAGATTCGATAGGTTTTTTTGACCTTATTTAATTTTTCGACGATGTGGATTGGCAGTCGTACTGTTCTGGCATCGTTGGCGATGGTCCGGGTAATCGCCTGACGAATCCACCAGTAAGCGTAGGTGGAAAATTTATAGCCTTTGTCGGGATCGAATTTTTCCGTGGCTCGACTCAGACCTAATGTTCCTTCTTGAATCATATCGAGAAACGGGACGCCTCGGTTGAGATAGCGCTTGGCAATGGAAACGACCAATCGCAAATTCGATCGAATCATCTTTTGCTGAGCGCTGCGACCTCGATCTCGATATTCTTGCAGTTGTTGCTCGTTCAACTCGGCTGCTGCCGAGAGTTCTCCCGGCGTCGGCACGCGACCCCATTTTTCTTCGAGTTGACTTTGCTGCGTTTCCAACGCTACCCAATCTCGGACACAACGAGCTAATATGGTCTCTTCTTCCGGTGTCAGTAAAGGATAGCGAGCCATTTCTTTGAAAAACGCGCCGATCGAATCGTCACTGGCGGTTTTGACATACCCCGATGAAGAGGATCGGTTTGTCGGGTTGGCTCCGCGCTCCCCAGACCGAACAGCATTGGCTTTTGTGCGGGTGGCTGAAGAAAGTGAATTCATTGATTTATGTTTACTCCTGATTCTCATCAGTA
Organism: uncultured cyanobacterium; assembly: GCA_963838375.1. Classification (GTDB taxonomy): domain Bacteria; phylum Cyanobacteriota; class Cyanobacteriia; order Cyanobacteriales; family Geitlerinemataceae; genus DVED01. The sequence goes on from CAWIQY010000003.1 coordinate 332,566, forward strand.
GACCTCTCGAAACTCTGAACGAAGCATTATGATTCCAGCTTTTCAAGTCATACGTAGTGCAGACTCAGTATTTTGACCACTGGATTGGAGCGAGATCGACAATACGGTTGCCCGATCGCTACGCGATCGAACTTTTTCGGCTTTTCGGCAAGGTTCAACTTCCAGTGAAGCAGAAACTGCAACATTGTTCGATCGATCGTTCTAAGCCTCTGAGCATTCAGTGCTGACTGCTTACTTTGAGTTTAACATCTTTTTAAAATTGTACGCTTTTCCTACATCGGATGTCACAACTTGAAAGGTTGGGAATTTTCGTCTGAAACGATCGTTTCAGACGAAAATTCCGCAGCATAAAGGGTCTCCAGACGGCAATACCCAAAGCAAAATCACCCGGATGCATCAGATTTTAAAGCCAATCTGGCAGTTCGAGGTAGATTAAGAAGCCTGAAAATGGATTGGTAGTTCGGTTTGATTCTCTTCCAGCGCACAAAGGGCGCACTTTGTGCCTACTCCTGAAATTCTTCTTAAACTTTCCCGACTGAAGCCATGGTGGCGATGGTAGGTTACGCAAAGCTGGCGCACCCTTACTGAAGTGACACGTTTAAAATGATGGGTTACGACGGATTTCTACATGCACTTGAGAGCGAAGATTGGAGCCTGATAACATATCCTACGCGCTTTACACCATTTTAGCGATGTTACGCCAAACACTCCTTCTCCTCCCCCGCCGCCGTCCAAATCCGCTGCCTTGTTCTGTGGGCTAAAATCTTGTGACGACACGATCTAGGCAAAAACCGAGTTTCCCCAGATATCGAATAGAAACTGAGGTCAGTTGAATATGACTTACCTCAGTTTCTACTTGCCTCAGCCATCAAGAATTGGAGAAACCGATCGCCGCATCATCCAAAACGACCGCTAACATAATCCTGTGTCGATTGTTGGGCTGGATTATGAAAAATCATTTGGGTGTCATCGTATTCGACTAAATACCCAATTTTATGCCCGGTTTCCGTTGCCTCTGCATTATAAAAAGCCGTTAAATCCGAGACTCTAGAAGCTTGCTGCATATTGTGCGTGACGATGACGATCGTGTATTGTTGTTTCAGCTCGTGAATCAATTCTTCTACGCGCAACGTCGAAATCGGATCGAGTGCCGAGCAAGGTTCGTCCATCAAGATCACTTCCGGCGAAATCGCGATCGCCCGGGCGATGCAAAGTCGTTGTTGCTGTCCGCCGGACAGCGCCAAGCCACTTTCCTTCAGCTTATCTTTCACCTCGTCCCAAATGGCAGCCTTCCGCAGGGAATTCTCGATCAATTCGTCCATATCCCCTTGGTAGCCGTTAATGCGAGCCCCAAACGCGATATTTTCATAGATAGATTTGGGAAATGGGTTGGGTTTTTGAAACACCATGCCGATGCGACGGCGGATGTCCACCGGATCGAAAGTTTTAGAATAGAGATTGCGATCGTTGAAGGAAATTGTCCCCTCAACTCGCGCCCCTGGAATCAGGTCGTTCATCCGATTAAAACAGCGGAGAATCGTACTTTTTCCGCATCCCGAAGGTCCGATAAACGCGACGACTTTATTGCAGGGAATATCTAGAGAAACATCCCGCACCGCTAAACTAGAGCCGTAGTAAACATTGACGTTTTCGGCTTTGAGAACGACGCTCTTCGTCAATTGAGCTGCATTATTAGAATTAGAAACCATACTGGGTTTAAGTGTTTTGGCTTTGGAAGAAAACATGACACCTTATAGAAACGAATAACGATCGACTTTTTGGACTAACCGACTCAACCGATCGAAGATTTACCAGACTTTAACTAAAAACGCTTTTGAAATTTATTGCGCAAGAACACAGCCGTCGCGTTCATCAGCAGCAAAACCAGCATCAACACAATAATAGCCGCCGCCGCATTGTCGTGAAATTCTTTTTGAGGTCGGGAAACCCAGTTATAAATCTGAATTGGCAACGCCGTAAACGGACTTTGCAAGTTATCGGGCAAGTAGGGAATAAACGTCAATGCCCCAATGGTAATCAACGGTGCAGTTTCCCCAATGGCACGAGACAAAGCTAGAATCATTCCCGTGAGAATTCCAGGTATTGCCAGGGGTAAAATCTGATCTCGCACCACCTGCCAGCGCGTTGCCCCCAAGGCAAACCCCGCGAGGCGCAGACTGTCTGGGATCGCTCGCAATGCCTCGCGAGTCGCCACAATGACAATGGGCAATACCAACAACATCAGAGTCAACGCCCCTGAGAGAACGCTGCGCCCTCCCGTCACCGGCTCAAAAACCCGAACAAACACTTGCAAACCCAACAAACCATAAATGATGGAAGGGACTCCCGCCAGGTTGTTGATATTAATTTCAACGATCCGGGTCAACCAGTTATCTTGAGAAAATTCTTCTAAGAAAATTCCCGCTCCCACCCCAATCGGAAAAGACACCAAAGCCACAATAACCATCACCCACAACGTTCCGGCAAGAGCGGGTAAGATTCCGGCTAATTCCGGTTTTCGGGAGGGGATACTGGTTAAAAAAGACCCGTTGAGTCGCGGCAGTCCATCCACCAGAATATCGATGACCAGTGCCGCCAATACCAGTAAGGAGATACCAACCGCTACCCAAGTAGCGATTTCAAATATACGATCGATTTTATACCGACCCGATAAATTCACCTTGAAATCGGGCGTAGCAGAATTGGGGTCGCTTTCCACAAACTGAGGATCTCGATTCATTATTCGTATTTCTCCCGGAAGCGGCGCACAAACCAAAAGCTAAAAATATTCAATGCCAGCGTAATAACAAATAGGGTCATACCCACGGCAAAAATCGTCTGATAGGCGATCGAACCCGCCGGAGTATCTCCCAAGCTCACCTGGACGATAAACGCTGTCATGGTCATCACAGGCACGAATGGATTCAGACCCAAGGTGGGGTTCTGACCCGCCGCCAGTGCCACAATCATCGTTTCGCCAATGGCGCGAGACACTGCCAGAATCACAGAGGCAACAATCCCAGACAGCGCCGCAGGCAGCACCACGGAAATAATCGTTTCTCGCTTGGTGGCGCCCAAAGCATACGCCCCATCTCGCAAACTCCGAGGTACAGCATAGATCGCATCTTCGCTCAAAGAGGCAATCAGGGGAACGATGGAAACTCCCACTACGATTCCGGCGCTGAGGGCATTAAATCCCTGCAAACCGGGAATTAACATTCGGAGTATGGGGGTAACAAACAGTAGGGCAAAGTAACCGTAGACGACCGAAGGAATTCCGGCTAAAATTTCCAGAGCCGGTTTTAAGAAACTGCGAATGCGCGGTGTGGCATACTCGCTCAAACAAACGGCCGCGAGCAAACCCAACGGCAGCGCCACCAAAATAGCAATCGCCGAGGTGAGAACTGTTGCACTAATCAGCACCCAGATGCCAAATTTGGCACTTTTAAACAGGGGCGTCCATTTCGTGTCGGTGAAGAATTTCCACAGGGGACTTGTTGGAAAAAGTCAAAGGTCTCAAAAATGAGACTGAGGACGATGCCAATGGTGGTCACGACCGAAATGAAGGCAAAGGCAGCAAAGATGAACTTGACTGCCCCTTCCATCCATTTGCTCAGTTGACGGTTCGGCTTCCAAAGTCGATCGTCGGATATGGGGGATTCAAAAGTCATAGTCGATAGCCGAAATCATGTCGGATAAGAAATTGACACTCCCCCGGTTAAAACGCGGGATTCTTGGTTCACGAACCCGGACTTACTCAAAATCATTTCTGATACAGAGCAGAGGTCTAGATGTCCCCAAGCCTTAGTTCCCGTGTGTTCCACGGTACGCAAGGATCTTTCTAGCAGCATTGTAAGAAAGCAGGCGACTCGGGAAGATTTCGGGTGGGGAACCCGACCTTTGACATCGCCCTTTTCCCCGCGACTTCTCTTCCAAGCCAAGTCTCGAACTCGACTTGGGTTACTGTTCTTTGCTGAGAACGTCCGCGAGTTTTAAGCCAACAGCGGATTCGCCACCGAAGACTGTTCCGGTGTTACCCGCTTCTAAGTTTTTTTGCACCACCGTGACGATTTCTGGCGAAAGGGGAACATAACCCACTTCGGAAATCAGACCGGCGTTCGCTGGGTCGATGATATATTCGGCAAAGGCTTTGACTTCAGGTTTGCTGAGGGAGTCTTTCTTGACGTAGATGAATTCCGGACGGGACAGAGGTTGGTAGGTTCCGTCGGCAATGGTTTCGGCACTGGGTGCAACGCAACCGTCGCCACCATCGATTTCTACGAGTTTCAACTGGTCTTTGTTTTCTTCGTAGTAGGCATAGCCGAAGAATCCCAGACCGCCTTCATCGCCAGCTACCCCTTGAACGATGACGTTATCGTCTTCGCTAGCGGTGTAGTCGCCGCGACTTTCGCCTTCTTCTCCGACAGTGGCTGCGGTGAAGTAGTCATAAGTCCCAGAGTCGGTTCCCGGACCGTACAACGCCAGAGGTTTATCGGGGAAGTCCGGATTGATTTGGTTCCAATTTTCGATTTGTCCTTCTGCGGCGGGTTCCCACATTGTTTTCAGGTCGTCTGGGGTCATGCAAGTCGCAAAATCGTTTGCGGGATTGACCACCACGGACAGACCGTCAAAGGACACGGGGACTTCTACGTATTCGATGCCGCCTTTCTCGCACAGTTCGATTTCTGATTGTTTGATGGGACGGGAAGCATTGGAAATGTCGGTTTCTCCGGCGCAGAATTTTTTAAAGCCGCCACCGGTTCCGGAGACACCGACGGTTACTTTGATGCCGGGGTTTTCTTTCATAAATTCTTCTGCCATGGCTTCGGAGATGGGGAAGACCGTACTGGAACCATCTACCTGAACTTCGCCTTCGGTGGTGCTGCCTGTGTCTGTGGCTGGGTTTCGCTTCGGATTCGCTACCTTCTGGTGCAGTTGCCTGGTTTTCACCCCCGCTACAGGCAGCTAAGGCGATCGCGAGAACTCCGGCAAACAAACCTAAAGATGAGTATTTTAGTGGTTTTTTGAAAGTCATACGTTTAGAATGGCTATCTCTTTACAGATTAGATTGACGATCGGAGCGAATTACTGTGTTGCCTACCTGCGAGATGGTAACTTAGCACACACCCAGTATGCTCTCTTGTTTGTTGTGATTAAAGGTTAACAAAAGATTAAGGAAGGTTAATTTTAGACAAAAAACAGGATAGGAAAAGAATAAAACCTTTTACTGTCCGGTTTTTGCTCTCGATTTTTCAAAAAATATCAGTGAGTTCTGCGATCGACGATCGACAATTCAGAATACAAAATTCATCATCTATAGATTGGGCTTCAATCCATCTATTAGGTCTCGTAAGGATAGACGAATGTAGCAATAAAGCCTTGAGTTATTACCATCACAAAAATGGACGAGCTAGAACCAAACTCGAAATCGATTTGGCATCAACAGGTTCTCCATCTAGAATTGCCTCTTCCAGTTCTTGGGGTGTCATCAAAACGGTTTCGATATCTTCGTCTTCATCTAAGTTTTGTGGCGTTTCCAGTTTCTCCAACTCTCGTGCCAGGAAGACATAAATAATCTCATCAGAGTAACCCGGAGCCAGAAAAAATTGTCCTAACTTCTTCCACTGATGCCCGCGATACCCGGTTTCTTCTTCAATTTCTCGCTTGACTGTTGTCGCGGGGTCTTCGTGGGGTTCAACCGTCCCTGCTGGAAACTCGAGTATTCGACCCTGTAGGGCAAAGCGATATTGGCGGACGAGAACGAGTTTGCCCTCGGGGGTAATGGGAACGGCTAGCGCCCCACCAGGATGTCGAATACATTCCCAGTCTCCCTCTGCTCCGTTGGGAAGACGCAGGCGGTTGACATCAAAGCTAAATTTACGACCTTGATAGAATAAGCGTTGCCGGAGAATTTGTGGGGGTTCCTGACGGAGTGACATGGGCGGGTATAGCTGCCGAAGGGTGTGTTAGGACGTGTAGATAAGCTGAGGATATCGGTGAAGTTCTTTCTATCCTAGCTTGAAGTGGCGACCGGGGTCACTATAGTCCCGACTCTAAAAAGGGAAGATCTTTCTCGCTTTTGCATCCGCAAGTTAACCCATCGACGATCGAGATATTGTTTCTCAAACGCAATGAAAGCTCTAGAGATGACTCCTACACAGTGGCTGCGCGAACGGATGAGTCCCATCTCAGATGATTTTTAGTAGCCTGGGTGATACCACCAGATGGTTCGCGCTTTTGGTTTGATTAGCCGATCGGTGAATGCTGACGACAATAGTGCTAACCATTTGTCGATCGTTGCGCTAACATTTGAGAATGGACTCCATCCCCAATGGATTCCCAATTTATTAGATATACTGGATAATTACCATATATCCGCTTGTTTACTTTTGGTTGGAGGACTGCATGGATACAACCATTGCTCTTTTCCTGACCTAAGACCGAAACAACTTAAGGATCGTTTGAAACACGCTCAAAAAGCGATCTCCAACGCTCGCCCGTTACCCCAAACTCAGGTCAACAACCGAATTTGGTACATACAGTCACTTGGGCGGTCTATTCTTACCTAAAACAATACGCCATCTCGACCCATTCTACCCATGGGGATATCAAATTGTGATGTAAACTATGGTCTGCGAAGATAGGGTGCAACCGGTCATGGTGGTGAAGCGAGGGGTTTTGCGTCAAGTCGAATCCCGATCGTTCATCGCACTCCACAATGGCATCTCGGGCAGTCGGGGTGCGGCTAAGAGCGTTCGCGAACTTATGTTTTTGCTATGCGCTCGAGTCGATCGATTGATAAGGATCGATCGACTTTGGGACTCAGTCCGATCTTCTCTATGAGTGGCGAGGTTTCAAAAGTTGAGTTAACTTAACTGAGGAGGAAACCAAAATCTTGAATATTTTCTGTCTTTAAGATTTTGTACGTATTTCAAAAAGTTCGACTTCGATTGAGACTCTCGAGATGGGGGGTATTAGCCTTAGCCAACAGCCATCATCACAGGTTAAAACGAAAATTAACGAGCAGGCATTTTTTGTGAAAGAGGCTACAATCGGAGAGGTCTTTACTCGACCAAACTTTGCAACAATCCAGGGATGCTTCTACCTAGCCGGGTATTCTTGGGGAAGTCACCTAAACAATCGACCGCTAAAACTAGCAGTCTGTTGACTCAACGCCGAGTTGGGCGAGCCGATTGGCTAAAAGGTGGCTTAATTTATTGTCCAATTACGCTATTGATGCGTTAAAACTGAAACTGAAGGAGCATGAGGAACGCGGCATGACCCAGGCCAAAAATGTACTCGCAACTATCGATCCATCCAACTTGACTATTATCGATCGTCCCGAACTCGAGCTAAATTCGATCGTCTCGATCGAAGAACCAATTATTGAGGAAGAGGAAGACTTGCTTCCCGATTCTGAAGAGGAACTCGAAGACCTTTTAGAAGAAGAGCCTCCGGAGGTAGAGGAGAATACCAAAGCCACCAAACCTCGTTCTGTGCGTCGCAAAGCGCAGCCAAAGAAAAAGCACTATACGGAAGATTCCATTCGCCTCTACTTGCAAGAGATCGGTCGAATTCGGCTGCTGCGGGCGGATGAGGAAATCGAACTGGCTCGTTTGATCGAAGATTTACTCTATCTGGAATCTTTGCGAGAATATCTGACTGAAGAATTGGGTCGAGAACCTCAGGCAATTGAGTGGGCTAAACTAGTTTGGCTGACCGATCCGCTGAGGGAGGAGGTCGTGGTTGCCAAGAAAACCGGTCCTAAACCCACAGTGGAGCAGTTACTGCCGCACTTGGAAGACAAGTGGGATACAGTGACGCCGGAGCAGGAAACGGAGTGGTCGGCTCGGTCGAGTAAATACATGGGGTCTTTCCGCTACCGCCTGCATAAGGATCGGCGGGCAAAAGACAAGATGGTGCAATCCAACCTCCGTTTGGTGGTTTCCATCGCGAAGAAGTATATGAATCGCGGTCTTTCGTTCCAAGACCTGATTCAAGAGGGCAGTCTAGGTCTGATTCGGGCGGCTGAAAAGTTCGACCACGAGAAAGGATATAAGTTTTCCACCTACGCAACCTGGTGGATTCGGCAGGCGATTACGCGGGCAATTGCCGATCAATCGCGGACGATTCGTCTTCCCGTCCATTTGTACGAGACGATTTCTCGTATCAAAAAAACCACCAAACTTCTGTCTCAGGAAATGGGTCGCAAACCTACAGAGGAAGAAATTGCTACCCGGATGGAAATGACCATCGAGAAGTTACGGTTTATTGCTAAATCGGCTCAGTTGCCTATTTCTTTGGAAACTCCGATCGGCAAGGAAGAGGACTCTCGCTTGGGAGACTTCATCGAATCTGACGGTGAAACCCCTGAAGATCGCGTTTCTAAGAACCTGTTGCGCGAAGACTTAGAAAGCGTCCTCGATACCCTCAGCCCTCGCGAACGCGATGTGCTGCGACTGCGCTATGGTTTAGATGATGGGCGCATGAAAACATTAGAAGAAATCGGGCAGATTTTTAATGTCACCCGCGAACGGATTCGTCAGATCGAAGCCAAAGCTTTGCGCAAGTTACGTCATCCCAATCGCAACAGCATTCTCAAGGAGTACATTCGCTAAATATATTAGAGGGAAATAGGGTTAACTCAATTCAAGTTGCCCTACTCCCTCTTCTCTCTTCTAGAGAGCGACTATTCAGGAGTATTTCCCGAAAAAACTCTCAGATTTCCTAGAAATCTGAGAGTTTTTGGTTGAATTGTCTTGACACTTCTAGATGGTGGTTTAAGGCTGGGCTGGATCGAGCTGGGAGTTAGAGTAAACCCCAAAAGTGGAGAATGCCCTGACCGGAGAATAATTCGATGCCGAGGGTGATTGCAAAGCCCAGCATAGCCAGACGACCGTTCCAGTTTTCAGCGCCGGGGGTAAAACCCCATTTCCATTGATTGCGGTTATCAGTTTGCATAGCGATCGATTTTTTTGAGTGAAGATCGATTAATCTTTATTAATTTATCTTAATGAACTCTGGGCGATCGTGCAACAGTTTCCAGGATCTAGATCCAACCGATCCGATCGCCGGGCCAAAAGCGCACCCACGCACGACCGACGATATTTTGTTGCGGTAAAAATCCCCAAATATGGGAGTCGTTGCTGTTGTTGCGGTTATCTCCCATGACAAATACCATCCCGTCCGGTACGGTTTGAGGCTCCAAAGTATAGTTAGGCGGTTCGGCGATATAGTCTTCCGTCAGAGGTTGACCATCGACATACACCCGACTATCGCGCACTTCGATCGTTTGACCGGGAAGTGCGATCGTCCGTTTGATAAACGCTTGATTTTTTTGAAATCCGAGGCGTTGAAGTTGTTGAGGTGGGTTGAAAACAATGATATCTCCGGCGTGAGGGGGATGGAAATGATAAGAAACCTTTTCCACAACCAACCGATCTCCAACTTCCAGGTTCGGCAACATCGAATCGGAAGGAATATAGCGGGGTTCCGCCAGAAAAATCCGGATTAGTAAAGCCAAACTCAACGCGATCGCCAGAATTTGCAGGTTTTCCCAGACTTGTTGCCCCAGTGTTAGTGTTTTGGGAGCTTTGACTATATCTTTTCGTTCCTCTACCATAAATCCTTTAGGCGATCGCGTTTGAAGTGACTATGATATCGCACTCTGAGGATGGATTTGGGGATCGCAGTCAGTTCTTCAGTTAGAGGGGAAATGCTGCAAGACTTATTTTGAGAACTCGACTTCCGGCTAAATTTTCCCCTACTGGGGTTGACATTTCCCCGCACGAATCAGACCGACGCGACGGGCGATCGCTTCCTCCACAGATGCAAAAGGTCCCCAACGTTCCACAATTTCAGGTTCTTTTAGAGTGACAAGACCATCGTTCGGAAGAATTTCGCACGTCCCCGCACTGCTTTTGACAATATACCAAGTTTTAGTCATTGTTTATGGGCTAGCGAGCTAGTGTTTAGTGGCTAGTAGATCTCTGAGAAAACTGAAAAACTCATGTATATAGGCTTTTTGGGGACGCACAATCTTGCTAAGCTAGGAGCGATCGTTGACGGATTTTCAGGAGGTTTAGGCATTTTTCTCAAAACTCCCCATGTTAGTCGCACAACTCAATAGATTGGATATTGTAGATCGAGGTAAAAGCTCCTATCCGAGATCGGAAGATCCCGTAGATCGGGTTATTTTTGTAGATTCATCAGGAGACATATCGAGGGATTATTCAATACTAGTCAGAATATCAAAAATCAGTGCAATGCTATAATTATAGCAGTAAAAAACTAGTTTTTCCAGAAGATGTCTAGTGGCTAGTTTCTAGTTATTAGCTTTTTCTTTCCCATTTTACCGTTCCCTCATTTCGTATGCCAGCACCCGATCGATCGATTCGCTTACTCGCACCCCAGGATTCCGATCCCGATCGTCCATTATTTATCTATTTACCGGGAATGGACGGTTCGGGACAACTGTTACACTTACAAATTTCTCATCTAAAAACCACATTTGATATCCGATGTTTGACCCTTCCCCATCACGATAACTTTAGTAGTTGGTTCGAGTTAGCCAGTCAAACCGTTAATGCGATCCAAACCGAACTCATGGATCGATCGAATCGGACAGTCTACTTATGTGGAGAATCCTTCGGGGGTTGTCTGGCGATGCAAGTTACCTTACAAGCTCCTAAACTGATCGATCGACTGATTCTAGTCAATCCCGCTTCATCTTTCAAACAGCGTCCTTGGATGTCTTGGGGAACACCGTTTATCCGCTGGGTTCCCCAGTCATTCTACCAGGTCTCAGCCTTTGGACTGTTGCCCTATTTAGCCTCTTGGGAACGGGTATCTCAAGACGATCGACAAATGCTGCTACAAGCGATGCAGTCAGTGGCGCCATCCACAGCCAGTTGGCGGTTATCCCTGTTGCGCGTCTTTGGGGCAAGCGAGGCTCAATTGAGTCAACTTCATCAACCCACACTACTGGTAGCCGGTCAAAGAGATCGACTTTTACCCTCTGTTTCCGAAGCTCAAAACTTGGCTCGAATCCTACCCAACGCCCGATCGATCGTCCTTCCCGACAGCGGTCATGCTTGCTTACTCGAACATCAGATTAATCTTTATCAGATCTTACAAGAAGCACAGTTTTTATCGGAAGCCGAAGCCTCGTCTAACAGTCAAAAGCTGCATTAGATGAAATGAAAGCCAACGCGCGAGCGCATTCCCCGCGGATCAGTCGAAAACAGGCGACCCAATCAACGAACAATAAATATCATAACGATCGATCGCCAATTATTAAATACCAAATACCAATCACCAATGACTGCTGAAATTATCTGCATTGGCACCGAACTCCTTCTCGGAGACATCCTCAACGGCAATGCCCAGTATCTCGCCCGAGAACTCGCTGCCCTCGGCATTCCCCACTACTATCAAACCGTCGTCGGCGATAATCCAGAGCGAATTCACCAAGTAATTGACATCGCCACCAGACGCTCTCAACTGCTGATTTTTACAGGCGGTTTGGGACCGACGCCAGACGATTTGACGACAGAAACCCTAGCAAACTTCTTCGGTGTTTCCCTTATCGAACGTCCGGAAATTTTAGAGGATATCGCCCAGAAATTCGCCCGTCGGGGACGAGAAATGTCCACCAGCAATCGCAAACAAGCGCTGTTGCCCCAAGGAGCCGAGATTTTAACCAATCCCATCGGCAGTGCCCCTGGCATCATTTGGCAACCGCGTTCCCAATTGACAATTCTCACCTTTCCCGGCGTTCCCAGCGAGATGCACCGGATGTGGCACGATATTGCCGTTCCCTATTTGAGAAGTCAGGGATGGGGTCGGCAAATCTTTGCCAGTCGGACTTTGAAATTTTGGGGAATTGGCGAGTCTACTTTGGCGGAGAAAGCCAGTTCGCTTCTCGATGGTGTCAATCCCACGGTTGCACCCTACGCCAATTTGGGGGAAGTGAAATTGCGGGTTTCGGCGCGGGCAAATTCTGTGGCGGAGGCGGAAGCATTAATTGCTCCTGTCGAACAACAACTGCGAGAAATTGGGGGAAATTACTGCTTTGGCTGCGATGACGATACCCTGGCAACGGCGGTGGGTCGATTGTTGTTGGCAAGTGGCGAAACCCTTGGGGTGGCTGAGTCTTGTACGGGGGGTGGTTTGGGTCGGATGCTGACGGAGGTTCCTGGCAGTTCGCGGTATTTTTGGGGCGGTGTTATCGCCTATGACAATCGGATCAAGATGAGCTTACTCGATGTGACAGCGGAGGATTTAGACGCCCAGGGTGCAGTTTCTCATCCCGTTGCCCAACAAATGGCGGTGGGGGTTCGGAATCAACTGGGAACGAATTGGGGAGTGAGTATTACGGGTATTGCCGGACCCGATGGGGGAACGGAAACGAAGCCCGTGGGTTTGGTGTATATCGGTTTAGCCAGTCCTGATGGGAGTGTGACCAGTAGCGAGTATCGATTTGGGGAAACGCGCGGGCGAGAGTGGATTCGTCATGTCTGTGCTTGTAGCGCTCTGGATCTTTTGCGCAATGCCTTATTGCAGTCAGGCTGACTGGGAAAATCGATCGCGGGGTAGGGGTAGGGGAATTTCTTTAACTTTTAACTTTTCCCTAACCGATCCCCGAAATCCTTAAGAACACTTGAAAAGAAAACAATCTTAAGTTAATCTAAAGATTTTTTGTGAAGATTTGAGTTTGACTATTTGAGATTATTCGTTATGATTAGTTTATATCGCTAGGATCTGCTGTGATCCATATCGCAGGTATCCAAGGCTGTGGTACGAAAGCAGCAAAGATTGCACGCAAGGAGCTATCCGATCGATGGATTATATTGATACAATTTTAGAAAAACTCAACGAGTGGGCGCGTCGGCTTATCGAGGCACTGGTTGGCCCCGAGGGTCAACCCGAACCCGAGCCCATCCCCATTCCCGTTCACGATCGCAGGAGCCGCTAGTTCGTTGAATTAATATTGTTTTGCGATCGGCTTTGGAATCCAATCATCGACTCAGCATTTTAGTCATCCACGGACCCAACCTCAATCTACTCGGTCAGCGAGAACCGGGAATTTACGGTTCCATGACGCTATCTGACATTAACGAATCGCTCAAACATGAAGCGAAATCCCTGGATGTAAAGATTTCAACGATGCAATCTAACCACGAAGGAGATTTGGTGAATGCGATTCAGTCGGCTTTGGGGAACTGCCAAGGGCTACTGATCAATGCTGGAGCGTACACGCACACTAGCGTTGCCATTCGGGATGCGATCGCGGCAGTAGACCTGCCCACTGTAGAAGTTCATTTGAGCAATATCTACCGTCGCGAACCGTTCCGCCATCATTCTTATATTGCCCCCGTGGCGATCGGACAGATTAGTGGTTTTGGCGCTCAGAGCTATGTGTTGGGGCTGCACGCCCTGACCTACCATATTAGAAAATTATACAAAACTGAGTGCTGAGGCGATTCTTGGGGTGTCACTTTTTGGATTGTCACAACCCGCGCCAATGCTCTATTCTCTACTGAGTCGATATCAGGGCGCTTTGTGTGGAACGGCTCTGGCTGGAGGAACGATCCATCAGTTGTCGCCCACAACTCTTCCACATAGAGAGTGGCATGGAAAAGACTGCTGCGTAACGATCGACCCGACCTATGGAAACCCTCAAACCTTGCCCGGTTCAATAGTCGCGGCTCTTATCCAACACGGACAATCGGGACTCGATCTCTTATGCGACGATGGGCGGTGTCAACCCAAAAGTCAAATAGAGTGTTGGATGTCACTCATTCCCCTTGCCTTATTTTTCCACGAAGATCGGGAGAAATTTCGACAAGTCTTGGGGAAACTGGCAACAGCGCTGCAATTGCCCTCAAGTTTTGTCGATCGCGCCGGTATTGTGGGATACACGATTTCCAGAATCCTTGACGAGACCTTCAATGGGGCAACACTGATTCCCCAAATTCTCAACGATTCCCAATCGATCGGCGTAGAACCCGAACTGGCACAACAGCTAGCCACCCTACAAACTCTACTCGATCGCGGTGCGAGTTTGGAGGAAACGCAGATCTTATTTGCCCGACGCCGATCGACACCTCCCCAGAATTCAACAGACGATCGGTATTCAATCGCCCTTGCCCTTTACTGCTTCCTGAGTACGCCGGAAGACTTGCCCTTATCGCTGCGGCGATCGTGGCGACTCCAGGATCGATCGCCAGTGGTGGCATTGCTGACAGCGGCTTTTTCCGGGACTTACAACGGCTATGGAGGTATTCCCGCCCCATGGCGCATGGCAACAGACGAACGTATCCGGCAATTAGCCCTCCGTCTGTATGCATCCTGGGCTGGGGTATGCGATGCCAGCCAAACCACCTCAGAATCTTGGCTTCCAGTCGTACGTACACCCAAAAAATTGTGAATCGTTAATCGTTAAATCGTTAATCGTTAAAATGCCTCCAAGCAAACTCGAACTTCCCGATGTTGCCAATGGGAAACCTCAGAAGCCGCACTGCCACCGTTGACCGCAATTTCTACCCAACCGTGACTACCCACAAGGCTAACCAACTCTCCCGACTTGCAATCGCTGTAAGTCCGCACGCCAGGAATTTTTCGATCGGCGATTTCTACCGACCAGGATTGACCGACAATCGCCAACCCTGGAATATTAGTCACCAGATTTCCAAAACGATCGCAGTATTGAATCTCGCCGACAAATCCCGTTCCCGTTTTTCGATAAGTCGGTATCGGTAATTGTACCAGTGTTGCCGGATCGATCGGCGTTCCCAGTTGCGAAAACCTCGTCCCTGACGCCAAATAAGCACCTACAGGAGCAAAAATATCTCGACCGTGAAACGTACTGCTGGGGGAGTCAGAGCGCCAGTATCGAGAATTTGTCAATTCGATCGCCGAGATTGCCGGACTTTGGCTGAAGATGCCCGCAAACAGACCATTGTCCGGTCCGACTAGGAATCCTTCAGCGATGGTAATTGCCACCCCACGACGCCGGCTACCCACCCCTGGATCGACAACCGCCACGTGTACGGTTCCCGGCGGAAAATAGAGATAGGCATCCATCAAGCAAAATCGTGCAGCAGCGACATCTTGCGGCGGGATCTCGTGGGTGAGGTCTACAACCTTAATGTCGGGGTTAATTTGGGCGATAACACCCTTCATCACGCCGACATAGACATCACTTAATCCAAAATCTGTCAGCAGTGTTACCAATTGAGATCGAATCATGCGGTAAACATCTGATGCTATTGTGATGGGATAAGAAATTTCAGCTAGCTTTGAGGACGATCGTGTGAAATTCGGTCAGTGGCTGGGTTTAATTATCCTTCTCGTTTCTATTTACATTTTGTGGCACATTCGCCAACTTGTAATGCTGTTGTTTGCCGCAGTGGTGTTTGCCACGGCACTCAATCGGTTGGTGCGTTGGCTGCATTGCAAGGGACTACCGCGATCGATCGCTCTAGCAGCGACTTTGGGACTCACCGTCTTACTGGGAATCCTCTTCTTCTTCTTGATCGTACCGCCCTTCGTCGAACAATTTCAGAGATTGATCGAATTGGTTCCCAAAGTCTTTCAACGGATGTTGGAAGAGTTGGAAGGATTTGAGCAAACCCTTAGAGAGAGACTACCCCAGCCGTTACCGCCTCCTCCAAATGTTACAGAATTAATCGCGCAACTCCAGCCTTTGGGGACGGAAATATTCAAGAAATCGGTCGAATTTTTCTCCAATTCCTTGAATATTGCCGTACAAACGCTGCTGGTGTTTGTGCTGACGTTGATGTTCCTTGCCAATCCCCTGGGGTATCGTAGCGCGGCTATCAAGCTTTTTCCATCCTTCTACCGTCGGCGTGCGGATGCGATTCTGTCCGAATGCGAAATCGCGCTGGGGAACTGGATGGAGGGAATTATCATCAGTTCGACTTCGATCGCGGTTTTAAGTGGTTTGGGACTAGCCATTCTCCGCATCGATCTAGTTTTGGTTCATGCTTTGCTCGCCGGATTGCTCAACTTTATTCCCAATATCGGTCCGACTCTGAGTTTAGTCTTCCCGTTGATGATCGCTCTTCTCGATGCGCCTTGGAAGATTTTAGCTGTCGTGATTTTGTACGTTATCATTCAGAATATCGAGAGCTATTGGCTGACTCCAACCGTGATGGCGAAGCAAGTTTCGTTACTTCCCGCTCTCACCTTAACCGCACAAATTTTCTTTACGGGTGCGTTTGGGGTGTTGGGGTTGTTGTTGGCTTTACCCCTTGCCGTTGTCGCTAAAACGTGGATAGAAGAGGCATTATTTAAGGATGTTCTGGATAAATGGGGACATGACTCACCTTCGGGAATGGAGATCTTTCCAGAGTTTGTACTCGAATCCGAATCTAAACGACTCTCTACCGTCGATGAAGGAGAACCGAAAGCCACTGAAGACTGAGGGGTTTAAGTTTCGCGATGGATATCCGATAATGGGCTACATCGCCAGTCGAACTGATGATACGTACGTATAGACGATCGACTGACAACACCGATCGATCGGGCAACAGGACGTCATTGGGATGCTAATTTTACACAACTCCGCTTTGATAAACCACTAAATAATTCTCTCTCTAAACCCATAATACAAAGCTTTTTTTTGTTGAGTTATTGAATTTAAAAAGGGTTAATTAAACGGATACAAAAATATATAGCTCAGTGTTTTTATGGAGTCCCTATATACTTTCAGTAAAGCAAAATTGATAACACAGCTAGTTATGTGAAGTTTAGATAAAGATATATCTATTCTATTGACGGTTTAGTTTTAATCTCAGTAGTATTACGTACATAAGCTCATGTTTCAATCATTTTATTTCGGTGCAAGGACGGAAGTAGACGCAATTAAAAAATTGCGACCGGCGATCTACCTCAACAGTCAAAATAACTATTTTATTGCTGTCAACCATGTCTGAATTGATGTTAAATCTAAATTCTCAAATTCAAGCTGCGGACGATCAAGTTTCTTCCTCTGTAGCAGGAGAAGCGGTGATTCTCAACTTGAAAACGGGCACTTATCACAGTCTCAATCCAGTAGGCGCTAGAATTTGGCAGTTGATTCAAGAACCCAAAACTGTACGAGAAATCCTCGATACGCTTTGCACCGAATACGACGTCGATCTGAATGTTTGCGAGCAGGATCTACAAGAACTTCTAACCAAACTAGAAGTCGCTCAACTCATCGAAACTAATGATGCAAAAACGGTTTAAATCCTGGAATGACAATTAGATTTTGAAAGACGTCTTAGATTGGGTCGATCGCCCGAAAAATATCCGAGAATGATTCCCGGAATATTTTTTCTAAGAATAGCTACTCTATAAATCGGCTCGAGTGATACACTTCTAACCTCGCAGTCGATGGAATTGTTCCGCCTAAAATTTGGTGAGTCATTATGTCTAGTCTGCAATTGCTCCAAAATCTCGGGATCTATATCGAACCTAACTTTTTATCTCCCGAGGTTTGCGATCGGTGTTTTGACGAGGCACAGATGGCAACAGGCAAACCCGCTCGGGTGTGGGAACCCGATGGAAAAAACAATCTCGATTTGGTTGAAGATGAAATACAAAGAAAGACCGAACAACTTCAAGTTTCAGATGGCATCTACGCAGAAATCGAGAACCGTTTATTATCTCTAAAACCTTCGATCGAACAAAAATTTGACATCGAACTCAAGGCGTGTCAAAACCTGCTATTTTACCGCTACAAAGAAGGAAGTTTTTTTGGTGTACATCGGGATTCTTGCGATCGACCGCTTGCACCAGAATTTCTCCGCCAGCGTCGTGTTTCTACCATTATCTTCTTAAACCAGCGGACGGAAGAACCTGATGTTGACTCTTCCCTTCCCTCTTATTGTGGCGGTTCTCTCGCCTTTTACGGATTAATCGACAATCCCCACTGGCAAAACTGTGGGATTCCCGTACCGAGCCAACCGGGAATGCTCGTTGCGTTCCGTTCCGACTTGCTGCACGAAGTCAAAAAAGTTACCGCAGGAATTCGATATACCATTGTCAGTTGGTTTGTGTAACCGGTAAAAGCGAACTTTAATTTTTATTTCACATTTTCGAGTCGCCATCGCCAAATCTAAAATCACTCCGGTGTATCTCCCAACCTTCAAGCTTCGATCGAGTTTTAATCTACCAGTTTTAATCTACCCATCAATCTGTTCACCATTGGTTATCAAACAAAAATATTAGAGTTTGCCAACCGATCGACATCGAAAAATTCACAGATTGTAAACTTCAAACGTTGTAAATTTTAAACTTTAAATTTTCGAGTTGCTTATGAGTGGGATTGTAGGAATCTATTACCGAGACGAGCGTATTGCCGACCGCCAAGACTTAATACCCATGGTAAATGCGATCGCGCATCGAGGTCCCGACAGTGGCGGGGTGTGGTGCGAAAACTCCGTCGGACTGGGACATCGCCTGCTGTGGACAACGCCAGAATCGCTGCTCGAGCAACTTCCCCGTAGCGAAGACCATTTCGTCATCACCGCCGACGGACGCCTCGACAACCGAGAAGAACTCATCTGTGCATTGAGCCTTAACGATCGACCCGCCGAAAAAATCACCGACAGCCAACTCATACTAGCAGCTTACCGGAAATGGGGCGAAAGTTGTCCGGAACGCCTGCTGGGAGACTTTGCCTTCGCCATCTGGGATAACCGCGAACAAATCCTATTCTGCGCTCGCGATCCCTTCGGCGTCGTGCCCTTCTACTACCATATCAGCGATCGACTCTTCGCCTTTGCCAGCGAAATCAAAGCCTTGCTGTGTTTGCCAGAAGTGCCGCGCCAGCTCAACGAAGCCAAAATTGCCGCCTACCTGACTGCCATCCTTCCCGACAACGATAGCACCTTCTATAACGGTATTGTGCGACTTCCGGCAGGTCACTGCCTCACCCTCAGTCGCACCCAACATCATCTGCGTACCTACTGGCGTCTCGAGCCCGAACGGGAATTGCGACACAAATCCAACAACGAGTATGCCGAAGCCTTCCGAGAAATCTTTACCCAAGCGGTGCAGTGTCGTCTGCGTAGTGCCTTCCCCGTCGGTTCCCACCTCAGTGGCGGACTCGATTCATCCTCCATTACCTGTACGGCACGGAAACTGCTGATCGAAGAAGGACGAAATCGCCAACTGCATACCTTCTCCGCTCGTTTTGCGGACGGAGACCCTTGGGACGAGCGTTTTTTTCAGGATACGGTCATTTCCGGCGGTAACTTGCAACCCCATTATATCCAAGCCGAGGACATGAGTCCCCTCACCGATCTCGATCGAGTTCTGTGGCATCAAGACGAAGTATTTCTGCCTGCCAATTTGTACTTCGATTGGGGAATGTACGACGTAGCCAAACAATTCGGCGTTCGCGTTGTTTTAGATGGCTTCGATGGTGATTCCACTGTTTCTCACGGCTTTGAATACTTGCGGGAATTGGCACGGGAAGGACACTGGGGACGATTGGCAGTTGAAACCCGCGCCTACGGAAAACGCTGGAATACTCCGTGGAAAAAAGTGCTATCCCATTGGGTATGGCGGTATGGCATCAAACCGACCCTAACTCGACCCCTAACCCCACTCAAAGGGATTGTTAAACGTTCTTCGTCGCCCACTCCCGCACAACCGAATTGGACGATTCCTCTCAATCCCAAATTTGTAGAACGCTATGACTTGGTATCGCGTTTTCAGGATCGAAGCACGAACCCTCCACAAACGGAACGGGAACGGCACTATCGCCTCCTCACCAATGATGTTTTGCAGCACTGTCTCGAATGTGTAAACAAAACCGCTGCGGCGTTTGGCATCGAGCCTCGTTTTCCCTTCTGCGACAAGCGTTTGCTCGAATTTTGTTTGGCACTGCCAGCCGATCAAAAACTGAATTTGGGGTGGAGTCGCGTAGTGATGCGCCGCGCCATGGAAGGTATTTTGCCGCCAGAAATTCAATGGCGCGTCGGCAAAGCCAACTTCGCGCCGAGTTTGGCAAGGGGTCTGCAAACTTATGAAAAAGACCGTTTAGAGCGAACGGTTTTACACCAGAGTGATGCGATCGAACCGTATATAAACATTCCCGAATTACACCAAATCTACGATCGCTTTGCCTCTGGAAACCCCAAGGAAACCGATATTAATACGCTTCATCGCACCAGCGTTTTAATCACCTGGCTCCAAACGACACAATTGACAGCATAATCGAGCCGATCGCCTCAAATCGACCGTTGATTTGCCTATCCGGTCATCCAAGATTGTCCCTAACCTTAAAGGAGGTGATGTATATGTAAGACCCCGATCGGACTCCATTAAGAGTCCTCCAACAAACCAGATCCTTGACACAACTATTCCCTAACACAGTGAAGAAAAAGACAATGAAGAAACAAACCTACAAAAAGCCTGAAGTTGTCGATTACGGCAACGTCGAAACCATCACCCAAGCCGCCGGAGCCCCTAATCGGGATTCCCGTACCGGACCGAATGGAACCGCCTTCCCCAACGTGTAATTTCGGGGAAACTCTCAACCGAAAACCAGTGTATTGTTTCAGGAGAAAAATCATGAAAAAACAAACCTACGACAAACCCGAATTGATGGATTACGGCAGCGTCGAAACCATCACAAAAGCTGCCGGAGCGCCCAATCGGGATTCCCGTACAGGTCCGAACGGAACTGCCTTCCCGAACGTGTAATCGTCCATCTATTTTTTGTACATCGAGCCTTTGGATATTGACTACTTCGGCTTAACCTAGAACAACTCTTTTTTTAGGGTAAGTCGATGAGGCGGAGTCGAAATGAGGTTGAGCGAATCTTGGATCGGTCTCCGCCTTTTTTTAAGACTTTTGGGAAACTCAGAAATGGGTATCCAACTGCCGATTTCCATTAAAACTTTCAGTTTGGCGATCGCACAGCCACATCCACGGTGTATCGCCCGATTGTAACGATTCAGATAGGCTGGCGACGAGAAGTCACGCCGACAAAATCAAAACCCACCCGTGTGGGTTAAGAAAGTCCGTGTAGACGGACTTCAATTCTGTCGTCGCGGTCTTAACCGCCACCGGAATAGTTACACCCAATTTGTAGACGAGAAAACCAATCAACCCCCCTTCAGGAACCTCAAAACTATGTATCTTTATCGAGCTTATGGTCTAAATATTCACTCAGAACTTGCCTTACCCGAACTGGTTCCTTCGACAACCACAGAGATTGATGTCTCGATCCGATTCGGACGAGTCGATCGATCGAAGATGAAGCTTAACCGTTTGGGAACCTATCTCAACGTTACTCCCCAAGAAGTCTCATTTTTCTGGGAAGGTGTCGGCGGGATGTTGGTGCGCGATGGCAAAGAAGCGATCGTCGATCCGCTTCCCGGCGTCGAAGAACGCTTACTGCGACTGCCGATTTTGGGTATCGTCTTATCCGTCATTCTTCACCATCGCGGATTCTTGGTTCTACACGCCAGTGCGGTGGAAATTAACGGCGGCGCGGCGGTTTTTCTTGGGGGTCGAGGCTGGGGTAAGTCAACACTCGCCGCCAAGCTGTACGGACGCGGACACCGCCCGATTTCCGACGATTTGGTAGCGGTCGATCTCCAGAGTGGGGAGATGCCTGCTGTCATTCCCGGTTTTCCCCAATTGAAGTTGCTACCGGATGCGGCAGCCATGGCACTGGGAGACGATCCCGATAGCTTACCTCGCTTGGCATACGGATACGAGAAGCGTTCCCGTCGGGTGGTCGATCGTTTCTCTCCCAAGCCTCTTCCCCTAAGCGGGATTTACCAACTGGCATTGGGACCGGTTCCCGCGCTCAAACCCCTTGGCGTCAAAGATGCCACCATCCAACTCGTGGGCAATTCCTACATCGCTCGCGGTACGCATCAACTCCTGAAAGATTGTGGGGGGCTCGCCACTTCCAGCAATGTGCAACGACGATCGCCAAAGTACCCATCTACCGTTTGGAACGACCTCAATCTTTAGATCTTGTTGGGACGATCGCAGATTTAGTCGAAGTCAACCTTCACCGCAACTTGTGTATGGCAACGGCTTAGTTAGTTGTTCGTTGCGCTTTTGCCAATCACCAATAACCTATAACCAATCACCATTGTGCTACGCCGCTCTCTTACTCAGTTTTCCTACCTGCCTCAAACCTTTGCTCTGGTTTGGTCGGCATCTCGTCGATGGACGATCGCTTGGGGAATTTTACTGGTTATCCAAGGCGTTCTCCCCGCCTCCACGGTTTACTTAACCCGACAATTGGTCGATCGTCTGGTTGCCGCTATGGGAGCGGGTCTATCTGCCCAAAGCATCCAAACTGTAATTGTTCCTGTCGCTTTGATGGCGGGCGTCCTGTTGTTAAGCGAATTTTTGCAAGGTGCGAGCGAATGGATTCGCACCGCTCAATCGGAACTGGTACAAGATCGAATTAGTACCTTAGTTCACAGCCAATCGATCGCCATTGATTTTAGCTGTTACGAATCTTCTGAATATAACGATCGGCTAAATCGTGCCCGAGATGGGGCAAGTGGTCGATCGTTGGCACTGCTAGAAAATAGCGGCAACCTATTACAAAATAGTATCACGCTACTGACCATGGCAGCCATTCTCATTCCCTATGGTGCATGGTTGCCATTGGTTCTATTTGCCAGTGCTTTACCTGCGTTCTATATTGTCTTGCATCTCAACAAACGTCACCATAATTGGTGGCAAAAAACAACGAGCACTCGACGACGACTGCAATACTATGAAACGTTAATGACTGCCAGTTGGGTAGCGGCTGAACTGCGAGTTTTCGATCTAGGGTCTTATTTTCGATCGGCATATGAAATGTTGCGCTATCGCCTGCGCGACGAGCAACTCAAACTCGCCAGAGACCAAAGTCTGGGTCGATTGGGAGCAGGTGTGGTGTCCCTTGCCATCTCCGGTGTGGCACTGGCATGGATGGGGCGACAAATTCTACTCGGCGCTTTAACATTAGGGGATTTAGCCCTCTTCTATCAAGCCTTTAATCGGGGTCAAACCCTGATGCGTTCTCTACTGGGAAATTTGGCGCAAATTTATAAAAATAGTCTGTTTATCGGCAACCTATTCGAGTTTTTGCACCTCAAACCCCAAATTGTCGATCCGGTGCAACCTCTGCTCGTTCCTGCACCCTTGAAACAAGGCATTCGCTTTCGACAAATCACCTTTGGCTATCCCGAAAGCGATCGCCCCATCCTAGAAAATTTTAACCTCGATCTGCCTGCTGGAAAAGTCGTGGCGATCGTCGGTGATAACGGCGCCGGTAAAAGTACCCTCGTCAAACTTCTGTGTCGGTTGTACGATCCCCAGTCTGGCAGTATCGAACTCGATGGTATCAATCTACGAGACTTTGCCGTTGCCGACCTGCGGCAAAATATTACCGTACTCTTCCAATTTCCGATCGCTTACTACCTCAGCGCCTTGGAAAACATTACCCTGAGCAAACTGGGCAGCATCCCCAGCACAGACGAAATCGAAGCGGCTGCTCGAGGGGCAGGCATTCACGAAACCCTAGAGCGTTTGCCACAAGGTTACAATACACTATTAGGGAAATGGTTTGCTGGAGGAACAGAACTCAGTGGCGGACAGTGGCAGCGCCTTGCCCTCGCCCGAGCCTTTCTGCGACGCGCTCCGGTCGCCATTCTCGACGAACCGACCAGTGCCATGGACCCTTGGGCAGAACGAGATTGGCTCGATCGATTCCGCGACTTTTCCCGAGATCGCACCTCGCTGGTTATCACCCACCGATTTACCCTTGCCATGCGGGCGGATATCATTCACGTCATGCGTGAGGGTCAAATTGTCGAATCGGGTACACACTTAGAACTCCTAGCCCAAAATGGATTCTACGCCCAATCCTGGAAAGCTCAAATGCAAGCCGACACTCATCCGGTTCTCGAAATTCCCCCAATCTCAAATCCGGTTGGAACGAGTGGAAAATTCGACTAACGGGAACTGCGAAGAAAGAATTTTAGAAATAGTCAACTTCAGTAACTCTCCTTAACACTATGTCTATCCAACTCCTCCATAGCCTACTCCGTCTGGCTCTGACTTCCCCCGATTCTCACCCCATCACCCGCATACAAGCCGAGATTGAAGCAGCAACTTCTAAAGACTGGAAACGTTGTATCGAGGCAATGCAGCACCACCGCTTGCTGCCGCTCATTGCTTATGCCTTAACAGAAAATCATCTCAGTCCGATGGTACCCCAACCCTACTGCGATCGTCTGATGTCAGCCCATCACCAAACCAAAACCGAAAATACCATTAATTTGCTGACACTCGAAGGCATTTTACGGAAGATGGAGCAACACCATCTACACCCGATTTTATGGAAAGGCATCGTACTGGCTGACACTTTCTATCCCCACCCCAGCACCCGACCGATGGGAGACATCGATTTTGCCATTCCGTCAGATGAGCTAGAAGCCGCAACCGAAGTGTTCGAGTCTCTGGGATTGAAACAGCAACACGATGCCACCACTGAAGATGCCGTATATTTTGCCAACTCCTTCGGCGTGGTTTGCGACGTTCACCATCGAGTACGCTTATTTGAAGACAAAACCTCTCTGAAGTTGACCGCTCAGTTAAAGCCACAACACACCAAAGCCACTACGTTTCCTGTGCTAGAACCCAATGCGATGGTCGCTCATTTGGTTTTCCACATGAACGGACATTACGATGAAACCGGACCCGTACTCTTGTGGCTTTTGGACTTAGCTTTTGTTCTGCGCAAGTGGGGTCAACTCCTAGAGCCGGACAAACTCCAACAACTGTTACCGTCTGATGAGTATTTCACGTCTCTGTGTCGCGTCGTCCGCTTTTTGGAAGAGGCTTTTGACGAGTCATTCCCCCAGTGGTTGTCCCAAGCGTCTCGAAAAGTTCCACCCCTCACCCTAGCCGAAATTCTCCAGCAGCGTTACTGGGCGATTTGGCAGCTTGACAGTCCCCGTGGGTGGCTCAAACTCATAGCTCACAAATTAGGGTTTTTACCAACCCTGGTGAAGTTGTTGGGAAAAAAAAGTATAGTGACTTCCATCTCCGGAGCAAGTTAAGGTAATCTGACTTTAAATTGATTAAAATATGACTTTAAACTCGTCATTATTCCTTAGCTCTCGAGAGAGTTTTTATCATATTTCTGTGTTCGATCGATCTGGGGTTTCGTCGAACACATCGCTTCCTTCCAGAATTTATATTTTCTTTAGATTTATACATCTAAATATAACGTTTTTCGTTTGGATGCGGTATCTTCTGGGGCGGGTTTTAATTGATAGATCTCTTACACAGTCAGAATTTCGGCTAAACCTACTCCACAGTAGATGTACCTCACTCTATTGAGAGATGCTATAGGCTATAAATGATGTAGCCCTAAATAGAGATCTGAAGCTGTGTGGTCTGGTTAAACGTTGACAAAAGTTCAATTTCCTTCAAGAAAGCCCAGCCCGATCTGGAAATGGCTACAAATATTAACATCTCCAAGTTTACTCGAGATGTTAATATTTGTGACCCCATCGCTCTACTATTCTGCTTCAGTTAACAAAAGTTGGCATCACGGTTTAAACCTAGCTCCTGGAAAATATTGGGATATTTTTTGATTCCGTAAATATACGGAATTCTCTGTAAAATTCTCGATCGTTCATCTCAGTAATCCTACAGCAATTGTAAAATTTACATATATTTTATAGTTTTTGCTGATAAATTCATTCGCGCTTTAAACCAAAATGCAGGAAAGTTCCGCATAATACCTGATGGGGCATCTACACAAAAACAGTCATAATAAACGTTAAGGACTTTGTAATTTTGTTGTTCCCCAATGACAGGGGAAAGAGCTAGCAGTTAGACTATAAGCAGAGCGCGAAGAAGCATGAAACTTAAGATTTTAGGGCTAAGTCTGTTGACAATTTCATTGGCGTGGGTGGAACCCAGCCCTGCTGCCAATCCCGAGCACATGCAGCGACTTCTCGAAACCCGACAATGTGTCGGATGCGATCTAAGAGAGGCAAATTTGAGTGGCGCTGATTTAAGAGGAGCTAACCTGGGCGGCGCAGATCTATTTCAAGCCAACTTAGAAAATGCCAATCTATCGGGTGCTAACCTGACAGATGCTCAACTAGATGACGCCAACCTTAGCGGGGCAAATCTGCGGGAAGTCAACTTAGACTGGGCAAATCTAGAAGGTGCGAACCTTAATAGTGCTAATTTGAGTCGCGTTAACCTGGAATGGACTCATCTGGTTGCCACGGATTTAACAGGGGCAAACTTACGAAAAGCACAGCTCAATCATTTTGATATGGAACAAATCAATCTGTGCGGGGCGACGATGCCTGATGGTTCATTGTCTCAACAGGGCTGCCAGTAAGTTCAGTTTTGTTGTCATTTTTTTGACTTGGGTATGATGCTGATGACGGATGCGTCAAAAAAAACAGAGTCAGTTTATCGGAAACTGAGGGTTGAAAAAAAATACGAAAGTTTAACCCTCAATTGTCATCAATGTCTCACTTCGCGACGGTAAACCAGAAGTGTACTGCTCGCATTTAAGCCACATCTAACGTCTCCATAGCCAAAATACTGCCAACAACATTCAGGGTGTTTCTTCAGTTGTTTAGAGTTAGCCAAAGAATCAAGACAAAGGCTCTTGCCTGACTTAAATCAATATAAGCAGGTCAAAAAATCAGAAGCCGACTGTCACCCCGCATGCATCTTCAATATACAATCCGATCGACCGAGAATTTTTCCGGATATTTCTCCAGAACGCTTCAGAAAAATTGCCAATTCAGCGCCAAAAGTATAAATCTTTACTGAATCCCCTTGACATTCTGACGCCATAATCAGTAAAAGACTTATACTGGCTGCTGTTGTGTCACAAAAGCGACGAAAGCCAATTTCAACCGATGGTTGGAGATCTCCGTATGGTCAATTCTTTCCCATAGATGCCGTGCAAGCGTGCGGTCGGACCCGATCGTCCAATGGGTGAAAAATGCCAGTAACACCTGGCAGTCCCTTGGATAACTGAATGGAGAAGTTCCCAACCCAAGCTCAATCCGAACCTCAAACTCTAACATCGAGGATGCCTCAATCTAAAACAACAATCCTGGTCATTGGCGGAGCGGAAGATAAAGTTCATGGCAGAGAAATTCTGCATACCTTTTTCACCCGATCTGGAGCGACCGAAGCGAGAATTGCGATTATCCCCTCTGCGTCCCGAGAACCGGTGGCGATCGGGGAGCGATATCGCCTGATCTTTGAGGACATGGGGGCTAAAGCCATTCAGATATTGGATATCCGAGAACGATCCCAAGGCGAAGATCCAATTTGGCAAAGCTACATCGAAGGCTGTACGGGGGTCTTCATGACCGGAGGAGATCAGCTGCGATTGTGCGCCCTGCTCGCCGATACGCCTTTGATGGAAAAAATCCAGCTCCAGGTTCAACTGGGAGAGATTACACTCGCGGGAACCAGTGCGGGCGCAGCCGTGATGGGTCACCACATGATTGCCGGTGGTGGAAGTGGAGAGTCACCCAATCGCTCCTTAGTCGATATGACAACAGGGCTGGGTTTCATTCCCCAAGTCATTGTAGATCAGCACTTTAACAATCGTAACCGGGTCGCTCGTTTGATGAGTGCGATCGCCTCTCATCCCGATCGCCTCGGCATTGGTATCGACGAGGATACCTGCGCCATGTTTGAAGGGGATACCACATTTGTGACGATCGGCAAAGGAACGGTGACCGTAATCGATCCCCGAGAAATGTCTTACACCAACGAACCCCATGTGGGAGCCGCCGATCCGTTAAGCTTATTCAACTTACGGGTTAACCTGCTGACCCATGGCGATCGCTACGATTTGGATCGAGGTAATATCATTCCTCCAGAGGAAAGGATTGCGGTTTAATCAAGACTAAGCGATCGATGAGTTAGGTTGCCACAGCTCGGTTCCCTCGCACAATGTTTCAGTCGTCGGGAGTAGAAAATTGTTCGCTAGGAACAGTTTTCTACTCCCCATCGGCAGGACACTAAACTGAAACGATCCCAATAGTGTCCGACCTTCCGGCTCTCAGTGACTTAATCCCTATGAAAATCCTGAAAATTCTGACCTTACGCGGCCCCAACTATTGGAGCATTCGACGCAGTCAGTTAATCGTTGTGCGTCTGGACTTGGAAAATTTAGCAGACAAACCGTCCGATCGAATTGACGGTTTTTATGAAGGACTGACCGAAACCTTACCTAGCCTGGTCGAACATTTCTGCTCGCCGGGATGCAGAGGCGGATTTCTCAGCCGCGTCCGAGAGGGGACGATGATGGGTCATATAATGGAACACGTAGCCCTGGAACTGCAAAGTCTGGTAGGGATGCCCGTAGGGTTCGGTCGCACTAGAGAAACAGCAACGCCAGGAATCTATAACGTCGTCTTCGAGTATCAGAACGAAAGAGCGGGTCGCTATGCGGCTCGAGCGGCAGTACGCTTATGTCAAAGTATTGTCGATACCGGTCGCTATCTGCAAAGCGAGCTGGAACAAGATTTAGCCGATTTAACCGACTTGCGGGAAGAAGCAGCATTAGGACCGAGTACGGAGACGATCGTCAAAGAAGCTCAAGCACAAGGGATTCCCTGGACGCCTTTAGCGGCTCGTGCTTTGATTCAGCTTGGCTACGGCGTCCATCAAAAGCGCGTCCAGGCTACCCTGACGGATTTCAGTAGCATCTTAGGCGTTGAGCTTGCCTGCGATAAAGAAGGTACTAAACGAGTTCTCGAAGATGTGGGAATTCCCGTGCCTCGGGGAACAGTCATTAATTACTTTGACGAGTTACAAGATTCCATCGAAGATGTCGGGGGTTATCCGATCGTCATCAAACCCCTAGATGGCAACCACGGACGGGGGATCACCATTGATATCCAATCGTGGGAAGTGGCTAAAGCTGCCTATGATGCAGCAATGGAAGAATCCAAATCTCAAGTGGCGATCGTCGAACGCTATTATCCCGGTCGCGATCACCGGGTTTTGGTCGTTAACGGGAATGTCGTGGCAGTGGCAGAGCGAGTCCCAGCTCACGTGATTGGGGACGGCAAATCAACGATTTCCGAATTGATCGAACAAACCAACCGCGATCCTCGTCGGGGAGAAGGACACAACAATGTTTTGACTCGGTTGAAGATCGATCGTCTCAGCTTGCAGCGCTTGGAACGTCAGGGGTATAGCCTTGATAGCGTTTTGCCCCAGGGGACGATTGCTTATATGAGAGCCACAGCCAACCTGAGTACCGGAGGCATCTCTGTCGATCGAACTGATGAGATCCATCCGGAAAACATTTGGTTGGCAAGGCGGGTTGCCCGCACCGTCGGTCTGGATGTTGCCGGACTCGATATCGTCACCACCGATATTTCCCGCCCATTGCGAGAGACAGGAGGTGTGGTGGTGGAAGTCAACGCCGCACCCGGTTTCCGGATGCACACTCACCCCACCCAAGGCAAGCCGCGCAACGTCGCCAAACCCGTCTTGGAGATGCTGTTTCCACCGGGAACGCCCAGCCGCGTCCCGATTATTTCCATTACCGGCACTAATGGGAAAACGACGACCACCCGCCTGATCGCTCACATTTTTAAACAGACCGGGAAAACGATCGGATACACGACCACTGATGGTACATATATAGGAGATTACCTAGCCGAAGCCGGAGACAACACCGGACCCCAAAGCGCCTCGCTGATTCTTCAAGATCCAACGGTGGAAGTGGCGGTGCTAGAAACCGCACGAGGCGGAATTTTACGATCGGGATTGGCATTTAAAACCTGCGAAGTTGGGGTTGTCCTCAATGTGGCAGCCGATCACCTAGGCATTGGCGATATCAACACCATCGAACAAATGGCGCACTTGAAAGCGGTGGTTGCCGAATCTGTTAAACCCGACGGGTATGCCGTACTCAACGCTGAAGACGAACTCGTTTCAGCAATGGCGCAGCGTCTTAAGAGTAAGATTGCTTATTTTTCCATGAACCCGGAAAACGATCGGGTTCAGGAACACGTTCGTGGGGGTGGACTCGCTGCGGTTTACGACAATGGCTACCTGTGTATTCTTCAGGGAGAACTGATTCTACAAATCGCCAAGGCGGAAGATGTGCCTCTCACCCTCAAAGGCATGGCTCCGTTTCAGATTGCCAACGCCTTGGCAGCCAGCCTTGCTGCCTACACCCAAGGCGTCACTCTCGAGCAAATTCAAGCCGCGCTAGCGACCTTTACCGCGTCAGCGACTCAGACCCCCGGACGAATGAATCTGTTCGATCTGGGAGACTATCACGCTTTGGTAGATTACGCCCACAACGCAGCCAGTTATGTGGCTTTGGGAGGGTTTGTTTGCAATTGGCCCGGAGAACGCATCGGCGTAGTGGGCGGACCTGGAGATCGGCGAGATGAAGACTTTATCGAGTTGGGTAAACTCTCGGCCGGAATTTTTGACTCCATCATCGTTAAGGAAGATGACGATACACGCGGCAGACCTCGAGGTGATGCTGCTGAACTGATTTGTAAGGGTATTGGACAAGCCAATCCCGATTGCCGTCACGAGTCAATTCTGAACGAGACAAAAGCGATTAATTTTGCTTTGGACAACGCGCCGAAAGGAAGCTTAGTGGTAATTTTGCCAGAAAGTGTCAATCGGGCGATCGCCGAAATCGAAAAGCGAAAACCCCTTCAGCCATCGGAGAATAGCGATCCCTAATGTTCGTGACGGGTGATTTTGGGATCGATCTACGCCTTGCACCCTTAAAGGTTATGATGGTGAATAATCGTTCGATCGAGACTCAACCGGAGATCGGGTAGAGTCGAGGAAAGTGACTTATGCCAACCGTCTCCACCTCTGCGACTTCCATCCGTCAGCAACAGCATCCTCTGATTCGCCAACTCGCTGACTGTATTGAATCCGTTTGGCAGCAATATCTGGATCTGGTTCCCTACCAGCTACCCGAAGATTTGGGCTATGTGGAAGGGCGACTAGAAGGCGAGAAACTGACGATCGAAAATCGCTGCTACCAAACGCCGCAGTTTCGGAAAATGCACCTGGAACTGGCAAAGGTGGGTACTTCTTTGGATATCCTTCACTGCGTGATGTTTCCCCGATCGAACTATCCTTTGCCCATGTTCGGGACGGATGTAGTGGTCGGAAGAGGACAAATTAGTGCAGCGATCGTCGATTTGTCTCCGATCTCCGACAAACGCACTTTATCCCCAGAGTATCGCCAAGCTTTGAGCAGTTTGCCCGAAGCTCATTTTTCCCAACCTCGTGAATTGCCAGATTGGGGAGACATTTTTTCTGATTTTTGTCTGTTTATTCGACCGCACGATCGTCCAGAAGAGGAGCAATTTCTGTCTCGAGTGAAGCAGTTTTTAGAAATCCACTGTCAACAGGCGATCTCTTCTACACCTGTTTCGGGGCAACAACAAGAAATGATTTTTGCCGGTCAGCACTATTATTGTACCAAACAACAAAAAAACGATAAAACCCGCCGCGTACTAGAAAAAGCCTTTGGAGTTGAATGGGCCGATCGTTACATGACTACGGTTTTATTCGATCTTCCTCGAGGTTAAGTCGAGAAAAGTACGTTCGATATCAACCCACTTTCTTCCTAACAAAGACTTTATCAATTCGCTCTAAAACTGTAGAATTGAGAACAACGAAGCGAGAATCGAGAGGACTGTTCGACTGCTCGCTTTTTGTTCACCGAGAGGAGAAATTCATATGGATCGTCGCAAATTTTTAGGGTGGGTTGGTACGGGAATGCTAGCCTCTTCTTTACCCGTAGTTATTGCTGCCTGTACGGAGACAACAGAACCCACCACCGATTCTGGAGGCGATTCTGGCGGCGGTGGAGACACTCCCCTGGATACCTCAATTCGACCCGATGGATTTCAAGCATTAGCAACGACTGCTGACTTAGATGCCAAAGGAACTATTTTAGACAGTAAGAATGCAGCACAACCCGTGTTGATTTATCGCCAACCCGAGACTCAACAAGTTGCAGCCGTCAATCCCCAATGTCCTCACCAAGGTTGTAATGTCGAGTGGCAGACCGAACTCAAGATATTTGCCTGTCCCTGTCACGGGTCTAAATTTGGTTCGGATGGGGCGCTGGTTACGGGTCCATCGAAAGCACCTTTAGCCAATTTTGAAACTAAGCAAGAAGGAGATCTAATTCTGGTGAAAGTCACTTAGGACAGCAAGGCTTCAGTCAATCTGATTTGGGGTGGGGCATTATTTTCTCGGTCGATCTTCAAATTCTCAGGACTCCACACTCAAGACTTTGGAAGACAAGGTTCGGCGAGATTATCGCTCTGTTAAGCTTCATGGACTAAAAATACAAAAGATGTCGAATATGCAATAAAATAATAACCATAAAGTATATTGTAATACAGAAATTTAATTTAATAGTTTTTTATTACCTGTCTGTCCTATGAGAGTGCTGACTAAGGATGAAGCGATCGGCCGATTGCGCAAAGGAGAATCGCTCACTCGAGTCGAACTGAACCGGATCGACCTTCAAGGGGTTAATCTCGATCGGGGTCAGTTATCTCGAGCCTGCCTGCTATCAGCGAATTTGTTAGGAGTATCTGGGCAGCAAGTCAACTTGAGCTACGCAGTTTTAGGTTTTGCGTTGTTATCTGGTGCGAACTTAGTTGGGGCAAATCTCTCCAACGCATGGCTGAATAATGCCGATCTGTGCGATGCCAATTTCCGGGATGCTGACGCGGGCAAAGCACATTTGAACAGTTCCCATCTCGATCGCCTGCAAGCGCCCTTAGCCAATTTCAAAAGGGCCGATTTTCGTGCCGCCCGTGGGGACGGGGCAAATTTCAGCGGGGCGAATTTGGAACGATCTCGACTTGGGGGGGCAAGTTTCCCCAAGTCGAATTTCAGCGGGGCGAACCTGTATCGCGCCAACCTGGAATTCGCTCGACTCAACGAAACTCGATGGGTAAGAGCGAATTTAGAAAAAGCGAATTTCAGCCGTGCGGACTTGGAAAATGCTCAGTTAACCGGGGCAAATCTGAGATTGGCGAACCTGAGTTGTGGCAAATTGGGGAGCGTGAACTTGCAGTCTGCTCATTTGCAAGAAGCCAATTTAATGGGTGCAAATTGCGACTTCAGTGATTTAAGTCATGCAAATCTAAGGGGAGCTAATTTAGTCAATGCCAGTTTTAAAAACGCTAGGCTTTGGAATACCTATTTTGCCGAAAGCGATGTTCTGGGTACTGATTTTGCGGATGCTGAAGGCTTAACCGAGGTGCAGAAACGATGGTTGTGCGATCGGGGTGCTAAAAATGTCCCAAAACTGAATTGCTCTTAGTCAATCCTGATTTGCTTTTCTGAGTCAGGTCTGTCGGGCTGCCACCGATCGCGATCGAGGTTGATTTTACCTTCCGCATCAAATTGTAAACCTTCCTGGACTAAGAGCGATCGTTGGAGATCGTCGGTTCCGCGCCGCAAAGGCGATTGAGAAATCTCGCCTTTGGCATTCACCACCCGATGCCAGGGAATATCGGTTCGGAAATCGACCCGATACAGCGCGTACCCCACCAAACGCGCTTTTCGAGGGAAATTAGCCAACTCTGCAACTTGTCCGTAAGTCGCCACTTTTCCGCTGGGAATTTGGCGCACGATGTCGTAGATGCGATCGTAAGCAGACATTTTAGACAATCAGTAATCAGCGATCGGCAGTAACAAATGATTTAAAATTATTCAATTTGCGCCAAATGAATAATTCCATTACCTTGATTAACCAAGGGATTTTTGGTCAACCCAATCGTTAATCCTTTACAAGGAGAATATACTTTAATATTCATATTACCAAAAGCATCGACAATCGTGCCTAGAGATTCTTTTTTCTCGACTCGTTGACCCAGCTCTATATCCAACAATAGAATCCC
This sequence comes from uncultured cyanobacterium, assembly GCA_963838375.1. Taxonomy (GTDB): domain Bacteria; phylum Cyanobacteriota; class Cyanobacteriia; order Cyanobacteriales; family Geitlerinemataceae; genus DVED01. The sequence goes on from CAWIQY010000003.1 coordinate 366,531, forward strand.
ACTGCGAGGTGCTCTCACCCATTGAGTTTCTTCCACTTCGATCGACCTTCGTTGGGGAGAATTTTCCGGATAAGCATACATTCCCAAAGTTGCCATCACCTGCAAAATGCCTTCTACACCCACCGCGATCGCCTCGCGATCGAACCGCAAAGCCTCCCCGGCTTCGTAAAGCAAAACGGGAATCCCCCTCTGTGTGGCGGCTTGCCTGAGAGAACCATCCCGCACTGTTGAGTGAATCGTCGCGGGAGCCCCGAAAGCTTTGGCACAGCGATAGGTTTCGGGATCGCGCAAATTCGCTCGTATTTGAGGTAGATTGCTGCGACCGTCAGAAGCCGTGTGCAAGTCAATTCCATGGGTCGATCGATGCACGATTTCTTCCATAAATAAATGGGCTAGTCGAGAGGCGAGAGAACCCCGTGGAGAACCGGGAAACGATCGATTGAGATCGCGACGATCGGGCAAATAGCGAGACTGTTCGATAAAGCCATAAATATTGACGATCGGAGCGGCAATTAACGTTCCAGTTAGCTCAAAGGGAGAAATGCGTCGCAACACTTGCCGGATGATTTCTACCCCATTAATTTCGTCACCATGAATCGCCGCACTCAACCAGAGAATCGGTCCTTCAGACTTGCCATTGATCGCAGTAACGGGCAAAGAAAGTAACGTTTGAGTGGGTAAACGTGCGACCGGAAGTTCGAGTTGTTTTTGTGAGGTCAGGGGAATTGTTGTCCCTCCAATTTCGATCATATTTGATATCCAACGTCAGATTCAGTTTCATCGCATTTTACAGCGATCCCTAGGTGAACCGACTGTCTCGGGGAATGAGTCAGGATTTCCCCCTCAACCATCCCCCTGAATACCCACTCAATAGGGAATGCGATCGCGAGCATTTCCCTTATCGGCTTTTTTTTCTAAAAAGTCCATAACCTTTGCAGCCATATCAACTCCCGTTGCCGACTCGATTCCTTCCAAACCCGGCGAGGAGTTAACTTCCATCACCACCGGGCCGTGGTTAGATCGCAGCAAATCCACCCCTGCCACCTTGAGTCCCATCGCTTTTGCCGCACGCACCGCCGTCGATCTCTCCTCGGGAGTCAGCTTAATTTTCTCCGCATTGCCCCCTCGATGCAAATTAGAACGAAATTCCCCCGGCGCACCTTGTCGCTTCATGGCTGCCACCACTTTATCGTCGATGACAAAACACCGCAAATCTGCCCCTTGCGCTTCCTTAATAAACTCCTGCACCAGGATATTGGCATTCAAACCGCGAAACGCTTCGATGACGGATTTTGCCGCTTGATAGGTTTCCGCTAGCACCACCCCAATTCCCTGGGTTCCTTCCAGAAGCTTGATCACCAACGGTGCACCGCCGACGATATTGATTACCCCTTCGATATCTTGAGTCGAATGAGCAAAACCCGTGACAGGCAAACCGATTCCTTCTTTGGCAAGAATTTGCAAGCAGCGCAACTTATCCCGAGAGCGAGAAATCGCTTGCGATTCGTTAGCTGTAAACACCCCCATCATTTCAAACTGGCGCACCACTGCCGTCCCGTAAAAGGTGTTCGATGCTCCAATGCGGGGAATCACGGCATCGACATCCTCCAGAAGTTTTCCTTGATACATAATGCTGGGTCGATGGGCGGTAATATTCATATAACACCGCAGATGATCGATGATCTTTATTTCGTGACCTCTTTCCTCTCCTGCTTCTTTCAATCGCTTGGTTGAATACAGCGAAGAGTCGCGAGACAAAATTGCAATTTTCATTTTTTTATTTTTATTCTTATTCTTATTCTTTGAGTTTTACCCGATCGGGATCGGTAAAGGATGTGGGTTGGGAGTGAGTACCGAGCAAAAACGAGCTACCCGGATCGACAAGAAATCGACTGCGTATCGCTTGGCGACCCAAAAGCATCCGAAATCCCATCGTATCGCGATTGGTCAAAGTCAGCTCGATCGACCAGCGAAGCCCTCCTATTTCAACCGAAGTCAGGATCGTATAGCGTAACTCCGCATGACCTCCGGAATTGCGAACTTCCCGTCGATCGAGAATGTCGGCTGAGGCGATCGTTGTTTGAGCCGTATCGCGCTGCTGGGGATGAACTTTGAAGCGGATCTTGTCCTTGCCCTCTTGGGAAAAAGTTTCGATATCGAAAGCATGGAGCGCCGACGATCGAGCACCCGTATCAATTTTAGCCTTAGTGGCAGTAATACCCAAATCGGGGAGAGCGACCCACTCTCGCCAACCAATGACTTTAGTTTTGGGATCTTTCATCTAAATAACATCGTCTATCAATTAAGACTTAGGCTCATCAATATAGCTTGAGGATTCATCCTAGAAGGGAACGTGTTTAAACACCTGGGTTTCTGATAGATCTTCAGCAAAGAAGTCTACAGAAATCTTAGCAATTTGGTCAACCCTTTTCACCTTCGCCTGTCTCGAGATCGCACAGCTCATCTCGAGACAATTCTTTTCCTTCTTTTTTTTATACCCTTGAACTCGGGTTCGAGCTGAATTGGTAAAGAATCAAAAAACATCTAACGAGACTTTACTCGATCGTAATGTGGCGATAATTTCTCGCCGGATAGAGCGCGATCGCCCGTTCCCTTTCGATCGCTCGAGAAACCTTTTCAGACCGCCTGGGGAAGTTTAGCAGATTTCTAGACTCAGATGCTGGCTTTCTCCAGAAAATATCAAAATAGAACCGGTTCCACGAATGCTTTCAAGCCACCAAGGAGTTTGAACCTCTGTTGATGCGGTCTGGGCAATCGATATTGAATCAACGCTAAAAGCGTGATATTATTTAATTGGTTATACTGCGGAGTAAATTGAAAAAAAATGAGACAACTTGGAACCCATCTGGTTGTTGATGCTTGGCAATGTCCACAAGATCTTCTCAACGATCCAGAGCGTATCCGTGAAGCGCTAATTGATGCGGTTTCAGCAGGTGGGGCAACATTAATCGATTTGTGTGTTCATCAGTTTAGTCCACATGGGGTGACCGCTACAGCGACCCTCGCCGAGTCACACATTGCGATTCACACCTGGCCAGAATTTGGCTATTTTGCGGCTGATATCTTCTTTTGCGGGCGAGGAAACCCACAGGAGGCGATGGAGTTTCTCAAAAATGCACTTCAAGCCCAACAGTTGAAGACAACAGAGGTTCCTCGGGGATTTGAACCCGACGCGACTACACCGGCTCTAGGTTTCCATCCAGAAGTCGAACCCGTAATGCACCGATAAGATCGGTGCAGCTCCTCAGTCTTGGGGTTGGGAACGCTAAGAACGGATGAACGACTCACCCTTAATACATTAAAGGGTGAGTTTATGGTGTAAAACTCTACGCCTCATTAGGAGTTTAAGCCCCGATCGACTTCTCATAACCCAACTTGAAGTTTTCTAGCCTTTCGCTAAATTATATGTATGAAGGCTATTTTTTTTGAGTATTTTCTCCATCCCAGCCAGTTCCACGCGCCTTCAGCCATTAACAACTCAGTCAGACACGCTGAATTTTATCTCTACACCAAAATAATAGAGAGAGTCAGTGGGAAAAGCACAGATTTCTGGATATCCCAAGAACGATCGATCGCCATCGATCCTGGGATGACACTTCCAGAGATCGTGGACTATGCTTGAGAAAGCTCAGATCCAACTAATCCTTCGATCTCGCCTATTGTGAAAGTGGCAAGATTTCGGTCAAATCCCCTTGTTCGAGATATTGCTTCTACGGCTCGACATCGACATCAGCGAACGTGCGCGGTCTCGAACTTTTCATCTTGCCATCTCAAACCTCAGACTCAGGATTTTTATCCCCTCCATACCATCCCAGCCTACCTCATCTACAAATAGTCGAGCCGTGGTATTTGCAAACAGTTCAGTCTTCACTCAATTCAATCGATTTGAACCCTCCGAATTCGAGGGGTTGCCAACTCCAGTTTGGGTCTTCGATCGGCAAAACAGACAAGTTTTGTGGGAAAATCGAGCGGCTTTAGCTCTCGAAAATCGAGACATCTGGGAAGCCTTAATTTTACCGAAGTGGAAAGCTTTTGTGGTACTAGATTCCCTTGGGTTTTGGAGCGATTGGGAGTGGCTCGATCCGTCCGTCACCGCGATCGCTGCCTGGGGAGTTGATGGAGAGGAACTCGGTCTGTGCTGGTGTTCGGGAATTCTGTTGGAAGACCAACGGCACGCTGTCTTGATGCAGGTTCCGTCGCCTGGGGATTCTCAAATGTCTGTTACAATACCGATGCTCAACTCGCGCAGTTACCCAAAAACAGAAGACCATCGACTCCTGAAGATGGCAGATGCGATGATTCACATCCTAGCACTGCAAAACTCCCCTGACGCGCTGTCTCAATCTCTGTCGATTTTGGGTAAAGCCATGGACTTCGATCGCATTTGCCTTTGGAAACGGTCTGACTGTGCCGTCGCCGATGGATGGACGACTTACCTGCGCCATGAGTGGACGAATCAAGGTATTGTAGGGCAGGGCGACATCCACGGCGATCGCGGTGGGTTTTCTCCGGCAGAAATGCCCCCTTGCCACGGGATCGTCAGTGGTTTTGTCTGCCATGCCTCGCCTCCAGGAACACAGAGTCCACTCCTCCAGAATCGCGTGTTTGCGGCGATTCCCATTGCCGTTGGCGGCGAATGTTGGGGTTTCTTGAGTGTTGAGGAACGTCGATCGATTTCCACTGTGGCAACGATACCGACCGAGTCCCTTTGGTCCGAGCGCGAAACTTCAATTTTCCAAGCGGTTGCCGCCAGTATAGGCTCGACGATCGCTGCCCAGCAAGCCCTAGAGCAATTAGTACGGATTGAAAACCAGTTAGATTGCCGAGTGGAAGAGCGAACTCTCGAATTGACAAACGCCCTCAAACAACTCAGCTATAACGTCCACCACGATTTCCTGACCGGATTGCCCAACCGCGCATTATTAATCGAGAAATTAAATCGATCGATCGCGAACCTTCAAGAAAATCCCAGGTCATCTTTTGCCGTTCTTTTATTAGATTTAGAACGATTTAAAGTCATTAACGATAGTTTGGGACATAGCTCGGGCGATCGACTGCTGGTGGAAGTCGCACACCGTCTGCTCAATTGTGTGGACTCCAGCAATATGGTTGCTCGTCTCGGTGGAGATGAGTTTGCCATCGTTCTCAAAAATATTCACCAACTCAGCCAAGTCACCGATATTGCCGAACGAATCACCACCGAGTTAACCCGCCCATTTTACATCAACCATCAAGAAGTTTTTACCAATGTGAGAATCGGGATTGTTCTCAGTTCTTTGCAATACAACTATGCCGAAGAAATGCTGCGAGATGCAGATATTGTTGCCGAACGAGCTAAATTAAGAGGTCAGTCTTGCTTTGCTATTTTTGATACGGCAATGCACCACGGCATTGCTGAAAAATTGCGGCTGGAAAACGAATTACGGCGGGCTATTACCGCTCTCGATCGAGACGTGGAAGAAGCTCAATTTCAAGTCGTTTACCAACCCATTATCTCTCTGGCAACCGATCGGATTGTCGGATTCGAGGCATTGCTGCGCTGGCATCATCCAGAACTGGGATCGATTTCTCCCGCTCAGTTTATTCCAGTTGCCGAAGAAACGGGATTAATCGTCCGGTTAGGGGAATGGATTCTCTTCCAAGCCTGCCGCCAACTTCGGATTTGGGAACAGCAAATGAATTCTCGGCTTCCTCTCAAAATATCGGTGAATATTTCCGGTCGTCAGTTTTCTCAAACGAATTTAATTTCCCAAATCGATCGCATTCTCGAATTAACCGGAGTTCGGGGTAGCAACCTGAAACTCGAAGTCACAGAAAGTGCCATTATGGATAATGCCGACTCGGCAACCAAAATGCTATTACAACTCAAAGAAAGACAAATTCAATTGTGTATGGATGACTTCGGGACGGGTTATTCTTCCTTGAGTTACTTGCATCGCTTTCCCTTAGATACATTAAAAATAGATCGATCGTTTATCAGTCCCATTAAATCGTTTCGAGACAAATCCGAAATTTTGCAGACCATCGTCACGTTAGCGCACAACTTGGGTATGAGTGTGGTTGCAGAAGGAGTAGAAACCGCTACTCAGAAAAAGACGCTGCGCAGTTTGGGATGCGAATTTGCCCAAGGCTATCTTTTTTCTAAACCTGTGGATGCTCAAAGTGCCAGTGGGTTGATTGTGGCATGATTCAAATGCCACACGATTTCAGTTGGTTATCTAACGCTGTACCATAAGTGCCAAAACTGGGTCGAGATGGATAAATTTCAGCCAGTTCTAACTGTTGTTTGGGTGAGAGACTTTCGTGACCGAGAATCCCTTCAACTTCTTTATAACGAAGCTGAACGCTCAATCCGAAACGTCCCTGACTCGATTCTACCCACAGCCGATCGATCGTCCGTACATCTTCGCAGGAAAAACTCTCTCGTGCAAATGCCAATAATTTACTGCGGGTAATTAGACTTGCAGACTCCCATTTTTGTGCGGCTAATAAATTCTGTAATCGGCTGTAGTAGTCGGCTTTTTGGTACAGTTTCAGAGCTTGAGATCGACTCAGAGAACCGATCGCCCGATCGGCTTCCTGTTTGGCATCTTGGAACCGACCTTCGGCGAGGGCTTGGCGAGCGGATTCCAAGTACAGGAGATCGACCTCACGATCGCGTTCGAGGGCGGCGACTTGCTCGATTTCATTGGCAATCCGATCCCGTTTAGACGGGTGATCGATCTGCTCGGCAGCTTGCCGTGCTGCGTCCAACCGACCCGCCGCCAAAGCGGCTTCCGCTTCTCGAAAATAGGCTTCATCGAAAACCGATCTCCCCCGTTCCTGCCAGTAGGGAGTAGTCAATTGGCTGGCAACTGTCTTGGCTCGATCGTAGCGAGCCTCTTTTAAAGCCGTTTGTGCGGTTTGCCACCGGGTTAAATTTTCCTGCCATTCCAGAGTCCACTCGTCTAGAGCCGTGCGAGCTTCCGTAACGATCGAACTCGTTTCGGGAATGGTTTTCATCAGATTGCTGGCTAACTCGAAGCGACCGGATTCGTATTCAAGAGCTGCCCGATCTAAAATTTGGCGAGACCATCGATCGATCGAGGGTTGCCATTGCGCCGTACCCTCAACCGGAACACCTTGGATGGCGTGGAGTGCTTGTGGGAATCTCCCGGCATTAGCCAGCTTCTGAGCTCTGTCGAACTGACAGCGATAAAATGCCAGTCGTGCCTCTTGGGAAAACCCAGCAGCGATCGTCGAGGAGAACTCCGTTGTCGTACAATCGATCGGCGATGATTCGCCCCACAGTGTCGTCAGTGCATCGGTCCAATTGCCCTCCTGCTGAGATTGCAGATAAACCGAGTCCGCCAATGCCGCCATCACCAGAGCCGTACCCACCCCAATTAACAGAAAAGCTTTTCGGGCAACGAAGGAAATGGGATCGAACTTGGGAGGAGTCGGTTTGCGCGTGGGGTAAGCCGAGTATGTGGGGTAAGAAACAGGAGGCTGGCGTACCGACAACACCGGGGATGCCACCACTCTGGGAACCCTCGGTTTGGGTTTCATCGCTTTCGGTCGAGGGGCGCGTCGTCCGGGAAAGGGATCGCGTCCCCCCAATTGCGCCGATCGATCGCACCAGGGACAGCTTTTCAAATGCTTGCCGTAGCGATGTTGGGCATTGACGGCGCAGGGGATGAGTTCCGCTTCTGCCGCTGAGAGCGCGTCCACCCAATCTACCGCACTCGGGCGCAATTTCGGGCTGATGTAGCCTCCTTCAAAACATTGCCAAAAGAGCTTTCGCAGTTGGGGATGGAGAAGTTCTGAAGGCGGTGCAAAGGGTTTGGGGCGATAGGGCGAGTTCGGGCGATAGGGAAAATGTCCCGCCGCGATTCGGGCTTCCTTGGGTGGGGGATCGCCTTGTCCTAAATAAACGCCGTCAAAGGGGTGGGTTCCCTCCATTAGCAGTTGAAAAATTAGCACCGCTAAGCCAAACCGATCGTGCTCGGGGGTTCGATCGACCTTCGCAAAAGCTTCCCCTTGCAACTCCGGTGGGGTAAACTCCGGTTTGCCCACCGGACAGCGGTAAATTGCCCCACTGCGGCGATCGCAGACCTGAAATGAGTCCGTATCCACCAGCGTCACTAAAGCCCGAGGAGATACCAAAATATTCGACTCATTGACATCGCCGATGGTATACCCGTTGGCGTGGATGGTGGCGATGGCGGCAGCTAAGTTGCGGGCGGTGCGATGCAGGTAGTAATAATCGAAAAAGGGCATCTGCTGGCGACGAGTCTTGGGATTGTAGACATCGTGGAGGGGACGCACCCGCGTTACGCGCCGCATGACAAAGCCGATGGCTTGGGTGCCATCGGGATCTCGGAGTAAATCGAGGGGCCAGGCGATCGATGTGGAGTTTCCGGGAGAATTGGCGTACATCACCCGCAGTTTTCGATCGCGTTCCACAGAGCGCTGGTTGGGATGGTACACTTTTGCCACCACCGAAGGATATCCGGAAATGGGGTAAATTTTGCCCTCTCCCCCGCCGCCTAATTCGCGACCCAAGGTAATCGGTTGTCCGTTAGAAAGACAGATCGCACGCATAAGATCGATTCGGTTCGATGTTGACAATTCGCAGGCGGGGAAATGTTTCGCGACCCGAAAACGAAAGGCACGAACTCCCACATTCAGGTGTTTTCATCTCCCGAGAAGAATGGAACGAGCGCATTGAAAGCTAAGTTTGAGGCTTTCATCAAGAAATCATCGATCGAATGCGCTCGTTCCTACCACTGAACTCCCGCTACTTTTTCTGAACTGTGTCGCTCGTCTGTCCTTATTCTAGAGAAACATCGGGAAACGATCGATATCGGAATCTTACGGCATCTTCTCGGTCACTTCCCAGGAGAATCGCTACGAGACCTCCATCCCCAGCCCGACATTTTTGGTACTATCAAAATAACTCGATTTGCAACTCAACGGGAGAACTAGGCGATGAGCGACATACCGGCAACCACTGTCGATCGCAGCGAACTGCTCGACCAACTCGTCCTCGATCGTACCACCACCGAAACCGTCGGCAAAGTCGAACAACTGTGGTTGGATGTCAATACCCACAAAGTGGTGGGGATGACCTGCAAGTCGGGATTGTTGGGTCGCCAAAAGCACTCCTTTACCTGGAGACAAGTTCACGCCATCGGTGAAGATAGCCTTCTAGTCAACGCTCCAGAAACTGCCCAACTCGAAAAGTTGGAGTCTTGGGAATCCCTGGTGGGACACCAACTGTGGAGTGATGGTGGAAATCGAGCTGGGAGTATTGTAGACTATCGTTTCGAGGCGAAAACCGGAAATGTAGTCGAGTATCTCTTTACCCCAGTATCCGGGGGGGAACTGACCGATGGCATCTATCGACTTTCGGTGTCTGCCGTCGTCGGCGTTGGCAGCAAACGGATGATTGCCCGAGAAGCCGCCCTGCAAGACGCACCCCAAGAGGAAACTGTCGCCACAAGCGTTCTCGATCGTGCCGCCGAATTCCTCAAGGAAGATTATGCCAAAACCCGCGAACATCTCACAGGAGTCCAGAGAGGGACAAAGGATATTACCCATCGACTCAAAGAGAAACTTCCTCAGCCTCTACCCGACACCTCCCCATTACGGGAAAGCGAATCCTTAGATACAACCTCTGGACTTCCCCCTTCTAGCTCGGGTGATGTGCCAGTTGACAAGGCGGAATGAGACAGAGCCAGTGCGATCTTCTAAAAATGGTATGGTAATCCCAGCTCAAAAGATGTTTCTCGATCTGCGGAGATCCGCTAATGTATTCCAGAGGAACAGCTATTATAATTCTTGAAGGATCATGTCTCTACAATTACCGCAAGTTCTACGGTCATTCACTCAACGTGCATTCGCCCCCAAGTTCGTCTGCCGATCTTTGGTACTGGGAATAGGAGCCAGTTTGTTTGGTTTTTGCTCCAGCGCACAAGCGATTGAAACTATTATTCTTCGATATAACGCAGAAGAGGTTACTGTTACCCTCGACGAACTCGAAAGCTTTGCCGGAGGCGCAGAAGTCGATGCGATTCGCCAACTCCTCGAAGGTCGAATCTCTGAAACTCAAGATGCTGCGCTCGATGTCGTTCAACTTCTGCGCGATGCGATGGTTGAGGACATTCGCATTAGTCCCCGTTTGCGAGAAAATGTCCAAAGCTTTCTCGATGGTTCCACAGGTGAGTTTTTGTTGACTCAACTCGATCGGGTCATCAGCGGAACCACCTCCGGCACTCAGGAAAGTTTGGATGATCTGCAATCGACTGTGGAAGCGGCAATCAATGACGACGGTTCTATCTCCGTTCTAGAACTAATCGAGCGCTACCCTCAGAGAACGGTGCGGATTGATGCCAGTGGATTGACGGGGACAGTCAACGACGTGGCGGCATTTGTCGAAGATATCGAACCCGTGCTGCAAACCCTGCGGGACGTTTTGCAAGATCTCGTTTGCGATTGTTCGTCGGGGGACAGCAGTAGTTTACCCCAAGATGCCCAAGCTGCGGCACAATGTAATACTCCTCACAACGTAGCTGATGCGGCGGACACCGCCGGGGTCGCCGACGATGTGGCAGTTTCACCTGAAGAAACGATCGCGCCCGATGCGGCGGCGGATGTCCAGATTGCCCAATAATTCAACTCCCGAATCGATCGGGAGAACCTCTGGGAACGGCGAGTCGCTTCAAGTTTCCCCCTCCCCGATTGAAACTTTATTGTGCGATATCACGATCTTCAGGTGAATTATGTCTTTTACCGTTCAATCTTTTTCTAAGTGGTGTGCCCGACGAACTTGCCAATTCGTCGGTGCGGGTGGTGCTTTAGCGATCGCTGCGGGAACGCTGTTTTCCGGTTCTAGCGCTGTCGCTGCCGACGATGTCGTCATCACCTATGGTGTTTTCAACAGAAGCGTCTCTGTGGAATCGCTGAGAACTCTGGTGGAAACCGGAGAAACGACATCCACTCTCGATTTCCTGTTTGGCTTGATGAATGTTACCTCAGAACAGGCTAGAAGTGTTCTCCAGCAAGATATTGCGGTGAGCGTAACATTTCTCGACGATGTATTTTACTCGTTGCCGGGAGAATTTGTGCTGTTTCAACTCAACGAGGTGTTTTACAATCGAGGTCGGGTAGCAAAAATTCAATCTTTGCGATCGGCTCTGACCCTCTCGGCAAGCGGCGATGGCAACATCACTTTACTGGAATTTTTTGAGAACTATCCGAACCGCAAGCTTTATGTCGATGGAGCACTGTTGGCAGAGGTAGCATCGGAAGCGGCGGATTTTGTGGAAAGAACTGGACGCAGTCTCGCTGTTCCGATCGCCATTATCAAGGATGTTCTCAATAGTGTCGTCTGCGACTGCGGACCTCAAAGTTCCACTTTCTCGGAAGAAACAGACGAATTTGTGTTGCGGTAAATTACGGAGGGGCTTGTAGGGGCGAAGCATTGAGTGCATCATTTTTCATTTAAGTTATCGCCCCAATGCTTCGCCCCTACCGAGATTCAAGCGATCGCAATAGATCGACGGTAGTAAGAGCGCTATTTTTTCGCCATTACTTCTAATTCATCTTTTATTTTTTTAAGCAACCTTAGATTACAGGTTTCTGGATTTATTTCTATATTGTGGATGATGTTATTTCTGATATCTCGAAGTTCGTGAAGTGAATTAGCCATCTCGATCGAGATTTTTCCTTTGTCTTTCAAGTATTCAATATTTTCACTCACTTTAGAAAAAGGTGTTTTACCAACTTTCTCTACAGATTGTTTTAATAGAGATTCAACCACTTTGAAGTCACTGGCAAACTTACCGATCGTCATTGGGTCGTGAGATGGAAATTTCACTGCCACGCCTTTAGTTTTTGGCAGAATCGAGTTGAGTATTCCAAGTATACCAACTAGTAACCAGTAAGTTACTGAGAATGGAACTCCTGCAAAAACACCTAAAAATAACGCCTTGCAGATGGATACTTTCATTCCATCTCCCAACTTACGTTGCTTCTTGTAAACAATTACAGCGGTTCCCGGTATTATGCGGTACATCTAGAAGGGCGAATGCCATTCGCCCCTACATCAACCCAAAATTTTATGTACCTCATAGCTGCGAAAACCGCTGTAAATAACTCACTCCAAACATGACAAAAGCGATAAATGGAATAGCTGGAATTCCAACTATACTCGCACCAGCACCAATCTCTATAACTGTCCAGAGCAGATCGAGAACAAGCACAATAATCAATCCATCTCTGTGAAATCCCAACCAACTGAGTGGTTTTTGTCTGCCGCTATACTCAGTCATCGTCATACTGTTAGATTTTGAATTAAAGCTGAGAGCTTGCCAATCCACAACAATTACATACTTCTGGGACGATCGGGTTTATGCAGTTAGCTAGAATAGCGATCGCCCTTGCGCTTGAAGAACGCTCCACCGCCCAAACCGCCGAAGACGAGCAAAGCCAACGTTGTGGAGGGTTCGGGTACTGCTGTCCCACTTGTAGTGCCACTTAGGTTAACACGAGCAAATGAATTGGGATTAAAGGACAGCCCTTGAACATTTACGAACAGTTCATTTCCGGCAAAAGTAACTCGATCGGGTGTTACACCCAGAGTATTGCTTGGATCGATCGAAACATCTGTAATTTGCAGAGCCGTAGGCGAAGTGAACGTAAACACATAGGTATTCTGAAAACGCACTTGCAAATCTATTAGATCCGGCGTTATCAAAATCGATAGCCAAGTAATCTGCACCAGCATCAATTGAAACATCTACAAGCGATCTAGCAAATCCTGGAGGAACACCAGAACTTGGGTCAAATAAACTCGCGACGTTAGAAAATTCTATTGTCGATTCGCTCACAATTGCAGATGCAGGAAATGAAGTTACAAATAGTTGACTTGTTGAAGTTGATTGTCCATGAGTCCGAAGTTTAAGCTCTGAGCCAACCAGAGTAAATCCAAAAGCTGAGCCACTACTAAAAGCAACCATCGCTATGGAGGAAAAAAGCGGCAGTAATCTAATCATGTGGTATTTCTCCTTGATATTTTTGAGCGATCGGGTTTGTCCCTCGCTGGTTACTATATACTTCTGGCGGCGCATCGAACTATGCAGTTCGTGCGCTCGACCAAAACTCGATACAACTCGATTCGATCGGTTTAAGAGTTGGCAGCATTGGCAAACGAAACTCTACCGATGAGCGAACCTAAACAAAGGAAAGGACTTGACTCATCCGAATTTCTCGGATCGATCGTGATTTTCGACCTATGAATTTTACTCGGAATATTGCTAGTTTTTGCTTGACGTTAGAAGCATTCGACTAAGCTATCTTAAATTCTAGATAAGCGCCTTGCGCTTATCTAGAATTTATATAGAACTTTATATAAAGTTAGTATAAAGAAAGTCAGTAATTGAATAAAAATCCTGTAAAGATGACCTGCACTTGAACCCTTTTACTGCCGCAACGACTCGACAAATACCTGATGTTCCGGAGTTTGTAACCCCCGTTGCAACACCGCCAAAACTTCCGTCAGATTTCCCCCTCGCAGCGCCGCCACCGACAGCCACAATCCCGGAAACACTTCGCTGCGAATAATCCCCTCCTCATCCGGTTCTAACGCTACATAACGACCTTCCTGGAGGCGAAACCAATCGATCTTATTTTCGTAACTTTGCCAGACGATATACTCTCGCACTCCATTGCGGCGATAGGCGTTGAGTTTGTCACCAAGATCGTAAGAAGCACTGCTGGCGGCAATTTCGGCGATCAGTTCCGGTGCGCCTTCGATGTAGTCGTCCTCGCTGATGCGGGAATTGCCGCCGACTTCCGGTTCAATTCGCAACAAGGCATCGGGTTGCGGTTCATTATCGGCATCCAGACGTACGGTGGCGTTATCTGCGAGATCGACTCCAGGGGTTGCCGCTTGATACACCAGCAACCAACCGATAATCTTGGCATGAGGTCTGCCGTGGTTAGAAATCCTGACTGGTGATGCCACGTAAACCACTCCTTCGATTAATTCAGCTTGCTTGAGATGAGGCATTGCCTGATAGCGTTGCTCGAATTCGTAGCGGGTTAAACGATCGCCACTTTCGAGAGGAGGAAGTTTTACGGGAGTCGATAAAACTGACATAGAAGAGAAGGAGGCTACGATTTTATTGTATAGTAGTTGCCCGAGGGGTGAGGACAAATTCTGGTAGAGGCAACGCCTCCAACTTATTCGCTAACAGTACGATCTTTTTGCTTGCATTAAGTTAACATTCCTGCTATAACAATCCTCCCTTTGCTAACCAAAGCAGCTTTTTGGGGGGAATGCGATTGTGAATGCCAACTCGAGGAATGTGGTAAGAACTTTTGAGCCGATCGAGTTTGAGCATTTGGTTGTTGTAAATATAGCCGGATAAATGGTATTTAGAAACAATTCTTTCGACCCGATCGTCCGCATCGCCAAAGGGATAGGCAACGTGACGAGCAACAGTTCGATCGGGGTCTAAATCGCCTACGCAATCCTGCATTATTTTTTGAGCTTTCGATAAGTCATCTGCCAACTTTTTATCGTCTAATGTTCTAAAATCGGTATGATTCGAGCCGTGCGATTGTAAGTCGTAATAGCCTTTTTGGAATCCGTCGCGCAGTTCTTCGCAAGTTGCGTGAGGTAATTCTAAGCCTGACTTACCCATAAAGGGCGGATTGACAAACCAGACAATTTTAATTTTTTTGCCGGATTTTTGTTCGAGACTTTCGGCGATCGTCATTAAACTAAAATGGGCACTGGTATACCCATCGTCGGTAGAAAACATCACCCGTTTCTGTCCGCGATGTTCTGGGGGAATTGGTAGGCGATCGGCTTTTACAAAATAATCGTAAAGTTCTTGAGTTGTCAAAAACCAGTAATTTTGTTCGACCAGAGATTCGAGAACTTTTTCTAAGTCTTGTTTGGTATAGTCGCCATCGAGAACAGGGCGTCGTGGAGGGCGATCTTCGGGTTTCTCTAAATCGACGATATCGTGAAACCCGAAGATAGTAACTTCTTCAACCGTCAGTTCGACAACAACTTGATACAAAAACAGTCCGAATAAAAAGGCAAGCAATCCGAAAAATACTTGCTTTTGGCGACGAGTAAAGCGACGTTTCACCCAATTTCTATACTCTTTAAACCATAAATAGAACCTGGACATAGATTCCAATTTTGCGAGATGTTTTTAGAATTACACCTGATGTTCACTGTCGGTAAGCCCCAAATCCCCTCACCCCCTCACCCCCTCTCCCATCTTTGGGAGAGGGGGAACCCGAATTCCATTCGGTCTGCTTCTTGTCTCCCTTCTCCGTCCAAAAAACTGCGAAGCTTCGTCTGTCTTCCCCCCTAGATTGGGGGGGAATGAGGGGGGGCGGGAGAAGGGGCTGGGGATGAGGGCGACTTTTGTGTACACGGTAGCCTCAAAGGAGGGAAGACATAGGAAGCTTCGCAGTTTTTTAGATGGGGCGAGGGGAGAAAAAGACCATAAAATGCAGGGTTCAAGCTCTAATTTACATTAGGTTTGAATTAGAATAGCAGGTTGAGATCGAGAATGGAAAACTGGGAATCGTTAACCGCCAGGGATTGAGGACGATCGCTGGTTTATTCGAGTTTATAATTTATAAAGCGCGATCGCTTACCCATCACCTCAATGCCTTTGTCTCCAATTCTCCCTCCAAATTCCCCCAGTACAACCATTTTGTTGTACACAGACGATCCCGGAGTCGGCGGCGTCGCCCAATACAATCATTCAATTTTACTGGGTTTGTCGGCGCGAGGATATCGGGTGATTTTGGTGCAAGGGAAAGCGGAAAATCCACTGATTAGCGCCCAGAAAACCTTTGGTATCGAACACGAATGGCTGGATTTCGATACCCTGCGGGAGTTTAACCGGGTGGTATCGGATACGGAAACGGCAACGGCGATTTTTGTCAAAACACAGCCCCATTCGATCGTTTTTAGCGATGCTTGTCCCTTTTCTAACTTGGGCGCCAAACAAGCCGCTCAAAAATTGGGAATTCCTTATATTGCCACGATCGGGTTCGTCTGTGCCGATCTTTCCCACCACTTCGGGGAAGAAATCAATCCGATGCCGTATCTCAACGCCCTTTCGCAGGCTTACGACGCCGCCAAAACCGTTATCGCCGTCTCCGGAGATAACCTGGACTTGCTGCGCCAATTATACGGATTAAAAGGCGGTCGAGCGATCTATTACGGACGATCGGAAAATTATTTTACCCCGCGAAACCCGCAAGTGCGCGATCGCCTGCGAACTGAATTAGACATCCCGAAAGATGCCGTTGTTTGTTTGACCGTTGCCCGTTTGGAAGCCATTAAAGGCTATCAATACCAACTAGAAGCTTTGCGCCAATTGCAACCGTCCCCTGTGTGGGATAACCTTTATTTTGTATGGGTTGGGGATGGCATTCTCCGAAAAGAAATTGAGGCAGAAATTCGAGAATTCGGCGATCGCGTTAAACTCTTGGGACAGCGATGGGATGTTGCCGACTGGCAGGATGCGGCGGATATCTTCGTGTTGCCGTCGGAATTGGAAGGAATGCCGTTGGCGATTATGGAAGCTATGGCGAAGGGAAATCCGGTTATCGCTTCGGCAGTGAGTGGCATTCCCGAAGAGTTAGGAGAAACGGGATATTTATTGCCGAATCCTAATGAGAATCCCCAAGGAACGATCGACGAATTAGCCAAAACGATCGCCGCTTGGACGACAAGTCCCCAACTGCGGGAAACTTTGGGAGAAGCGGGTCAAAAACGGGCGCAATTAATGTTTCGGGAGGAACGAATGGTGGCGGAAACTTTAAGAATTGTCGATCGTGCGTTGCTGCCAACTGGCGATTACGTCTCTCCCGGACTGGAAATTGTCCGTCCCGATGCAGCTTTTCCTAATATGACCGTTGGCGATACTAAAGCTTGTCCGTGGCAATATTTGCGGCGGGAAATTCCCCATAATTGGTATGTCGATTCCCGCAACCCGATCGTCGGTTTCCTCAGTCGGGATGAAGCGCACATTCTCTACAATACCGCATTACAATTTAAAGGCAAACGAGCGTTAGAAATTGGTTGCTGGATGGGTTGGTCGGCGTGTCATTTGGCGTTGGCGGGGGTGGAGTTGGATGTCGTCGATCCCCTGTTGGAACAATCCCCATTTTATCAAAGCGTCAGTCAATCTTTAGACGCGGCAGGAGTTATCGATCGCGTTAATTTGTTACCGGGATACAGTCCGCAACGGGTCACAGAATTAGCACAACAAGAACACCGGAATTGGTCGATAATTTTTATCGACGGCAACCACGAATCGCCGGGACCGCTAGAAGATACGATCGCCTGCGAACCCTACGCCGCCGCCGATGCCGCTATCCTTTTCCACGATCTCGCCTCTCCCGACGTTGCCGAAGGTTTGGATTACCTCAAACAACGAGGTTGGAATACTTTAATTTACCAAACGATGCAAATTATGGGAATTGCATGGCGCGGCAATGTTCAACCCGTCATTCACGAACCCGATCCTTCTATTTCTTGGCAACTGCCAGACCATTTACAAGAGTACGAGGTGAGTGGTGTTTCTTCACCTTCCGGTGATACCAGTTTGGAGGAATTATTGGCGGAGATCGATCGTTTTTCTCTCCCTAAGATTCGCCCGAAAATTGGAGAAAATCGCAATTTACTTCCTCAATTGCACTCACAGGGAAAAACTGCTTATGTTCGGGAAAATTGGGGACGAGTTCTGGAAATGTACACCCAAAGTGTAGAGTTAAATCCTGCCTCTGCGATCGCTCACAGCTACCTCAGTGCCGCCTACTGGCACTATAATAATATTTCTAAAAGTCTTTACCATCATGTCCTCGCCAATGCCGCGCCAACCTGGATCGAAAATCCCCAAAGCGAGGAATTTCAATCTCTCCTCGCTGCCATTCGACCTTATACGTTGCTGAGTCGAGAACGCCTATTTTCATTATATGCTTTAGCCAAACAAATCTGCATTGACGACATCCCCGGCAACTTCGTGGAATGCGGAACCTATCGCGGCGGAACGGCAGCAATGCTGGCATCTATCGTCCGTCGTTACAGCTTGCATCCTCGAAAAGTTTATGCTTTCGATACCTTTGCCGGAATGCCAGAACCGACCGAATTCGATCGACATCAAGGAATTCCCGCCAACGAAACCAACTGGGGAGAAGGCACTTTAAAAGCGCCGATCGACGAGTATTTAGCGGTGGTTTGTAACGCCTTAGAAGTGCGCGATTTTGTCATTGCGATACCGGGATTGTTTGCCGATACTCTGCCGGAAAATAAGGCAAAAATCGGCGCTATTGCTTTACTCCACGCTGACGGAGATTGGTACGAGTCCACGATCGATATTTTCCACAATTTATACGATTCTGTGGTGGTAGAAGGCTTTATTCAAATTGACGATTACGGTCATTGGGAAGGCTGCCAGCAAGCCATTCGCGAGATCGATCGCCGTCGGAATGCTTCATTTCCCCTGCGAGGAATCGACGATACCGGGGTTTGGTTCCGTAAATCCGATCCCGCAATTCCCGACTGTAATTATTGGCGAAGTTTATATGGAATTGCTCAAATTTCTCACAAACAAGGTCGGATTTCCGAAGCACAAAAACTCCTTCGATCGATCTTAAAACTCGTTCCCGATTTACGTCCCGCCGAAGAATTATTAAGAGCGATCGATCCTCAACCTTCTCAAATCGACATCAAACAAGAATATCGATTGCGCGAAATCAACCTCATCGCTTTTCCCGATTGGAACCAACCCGAAGACCGACTCGAAGCCAGTTTAATCGAACTGTTAACGCAAATTTTAACCCATCCCGATCGCGATCGGCTGTGCCTGTTAATCGACACCCGAAATACCGATCTAGAAACTGCCGATTTAGCAATTTCTAGCGTCATCATGTATTTACTCACCGAAACCGATATCGATCCTGGCGATGCCGAACCGGAAATCACTTTATTAAAGCCGCTATCAGCCGATCGATGGCAACAATTATTACCTGAAATATCCGATCGAATTCAAATGTAATTATCGTCACGATCGTCCTCAACCGTTAATTAGAATAACCTGAATTTCTGTTTTTAACCGCTCTTCTAATTCTGGCACATCGTCTCTGCGATCGAACACAACTAACCACCCCTCATCTTGCCACCTACGATCGCACCGATAAAAGCACCTAAACCACTCATTAGCAATAAGCCTAAGCAATCAAAAATATTAAAGATGCCGCTAATTCAGTTGTAAGCTAGCGATTGTAAGCGATCGTCGTAAACCCCAAACCCCCAATTATGACTCTTGCCACTTGGATTACTTTCTCCCGCCTCTTAGGCATCCCCTTTTTACTCTATTTCCTCCACGATCCTACCCCTTTCCATCGATGGGTAAGTCTGGCAATTTTCCTCGTCGTTGCCAGTACCGATTGGCTGGATGGTTATATCGCCCGACGATTTAACCAAGTCACCGATTTGGGCAAGTTTCTCGATCCCCTTGTGGATAAATTACTGGTGTTGGGGGCATTCCTGGCACTGATCGAATTGCAGCAAGTTCCCGCTTGGGGTGTTTTTTTGATTTTGGCACGGGAATTAACGATCGCCGGATGGCGCGTCAGTCAAACCACTATCTCCGGCGCAAATATCTGGGGCAAATTGAAAACTGTAACGCAAATCGCTTCGATCTCCCTCTTAATCGCGCCTTTATCCGCCCAGTGGCATCTTCCGACTCAAATTACCTTCTGGCTGGCGGTGGGGATCACTATTGTGTCAGGGATACTTTACCTATTACCGAGATCGATCGTTAAGGAGTCGATCGAAGTCGCAGTTCAGTCGAACCAAATTTCAGAGAAGCCAAAAGACCTGTAGTCCATTATCAGCAAAGGTTTTCAGTCTTTTGGCTTTTTCTAATGCAGCGGATTTTGGAGATGAACGCTAGTGGAATCGACTCCACTTCTGAATCCCTTAGCTCAGATTGTCATAATCCCATAACAATAGAAGCCATTAATAGATTTTCTAGGGATCTTTATGTCATGGAATTATGACATAAAGATCCCCGTTTTCCTTGAAAACTCGTAGATCCCCGTAAAATAGGCTCTGTAGCCCCCTTGATCCCCAGGAGACTTTGCTGCAAGATATACCTAGTGAAGCGATCCCTGCGATCCCGAAAAAATACTGTTTTTGAGCAGAACTTTAACAAAAAATATGTTACTGAAATGCCCAAATCACACTTACTGGAGGCCAAACTCATGGCACAAGAAATTTCATCCTTAGAAGAGATGACCTTGCGGCAACTTCGCCGAGTTGCCAGCAAGTACGGCATCTCTCGCTACAGCCGGATGAGAAAATCACAACTTCTGGCTGCAATTCAAAACGTCCAACCCAACAATCCATCCATTAGTCCATCTCGCACCCTGGAGGCAAAAGAAGAAGTGGAAGCGGCAAAATTTGAACTCGGTCAAAACGATCTCACAGGAGGCGAACTCGCCTCGGTCGATGTAGACTTAGCAGAGTTGCCCGAAGGCTATGGCGAAAGCCAAATCGTTCTATTGCCTCGCGATCCCCAGTGGGCTTATTGCTACTGGGATATCCCCAACGAGCGCAAAGAAGATCTCCGCCGTCAAGGAGGACAACAGATTGCCCTACGGATTTACGATGTCACCGATATCGATATCGACTTCCAAAGACCTCACAGCATTCAGGAATATCCTTGCGACGAACTGGCACGGGAATGGTATTTGCCCATCCCCGTCAGCGATCGCGATTACGTCGCTGATATCGGCTATCGCTGCGCCGACGGACGCTGGTTGGTACTCGCCCGGTGCGCTCCCGTTCGCATCCCCCCCGTGTATCCCTCGGATTGGATCGAAGACAAATTCATGACCATCACCTGGGAGCAAGAACTGCGGGGTCAAACCTTTGTCGAGTTGGTTCCCCCCAGCAAAAAGGCTGCTACGGCTGGTTTTGACACCGACGAAATGGGCAACCCCATCTACGACCAAATCTTCGGCATGGCAGAGTCTGCCGAAGCCATGCGGGTGGCAGGTTCTCTGTTCGGTTCCATGCACCAAGTTCCCGAACAAGCGGTTAGTTCTTTCGTCTTCCCCTCTGGTGTTGGGATGTGGGCAGTTCCCACCACCTCGGGCTTAACCATGTCTGGTGTGGGAATGTCGGGAATCGGTTTCGGTGCTTCTGCGCCTCCGGTTCGTCCTCGCAAGTTCTGGTTGGTGGCTGATGCGGAACTGATTGTTTACGGCGCAACCGAACCCGATGCGAAGGTGACAGTTGGGGGTCGTCCCATTAAGCTGAACCCCGATGGGACTTTCCGCTTCCAGATGTCGTTCCAAGATGGGGTCATCGATTATCCCATTGTGGCGGTGGCTGCCGACGGCGAACAAACTCGATCGATTCACATGAATTTCGAGCGCGAAACCCCTTCTCGCAATACCAATACCAAGGAAGATGCCGTGCTGGAGTGGATGGCTTAATCCCCATTTGTAACGGTTAATGTATCTTTAAAAATAAACCCCCGACTCAGTTGTGGGGTTTATTTTTTTAACGCGAAACAGGACAGCGATCGCCATATGCACTCTTGTTAGGAAATCGGTGAAGGTGAGCTGGGGGAAACCCCCCTCGTGCCGCGGTGTCAAATTAAGGGATCGAGCGCTTTGTCTACATCAATCTATAACAACTCACAACTAACCCGTTTTACATCCCTGACGAACGAGAGTCGAAATTTCTGTATGACAAAAATCGACCAAATTAGCGATCGTTGTTTTGGCTTGTCTGCCGTGGTAGGCATCCCGTACCGCAGGTGTAATCCAATAGGGACGACCGATTAAAATCGATAAACGATGGTAAATGACCATTGGATGCCAACTCCACCGATCGAACAAAGGTTCAGTCGGATCGAACAAGCTGAGTAACTTGACCGGAAGCGCGGGTTGAATCGTTTCCTGAGTTGCCGCGATCGCAACGGGCAAAACAGCTAAATTGCTAACAGACGATCGTAGTGCCAGATGAGCAAAACCCCGATGAAACTCCCCGACTTCCCAGGGACGGGTCGCTTCTACCATAGGTTGCGCTCCTTCGGGAAACAAACCCACCGCTTGTTGGGATTTCAACAGCGAACTACCCTGACGCATCAAACTCTGTTGTCGCCGTTCGGGTTCCGACAGGGGAAAGCATCCCAATTGGGTCACAAACTCCCGCATCATGGGAACTTGACCCATATAATGATGGCACGCAAACCGAACGGGACGCTTCAGTGCTGCCATTAATACCGGGGCATCCATGAAACTGCGATGGTTGCTGACGACTAACACGGGGGTATCGAGCGGTATTCGATCTTCGTTGTAGACAAACATTCGCGTGCCGATGGTCGCGAGAAATCCACGAGAAAGTTGTAGCGGACTTTGTGACATGATTAATGGTTAATAGGTAATAGGTAACAGGTAATAGGTAATAGGTAACAGGTAATAGTGCCAACTAGCAAAAGCGCAACTAGCCACTTATTTCCCATCCATTTCACCGTTGCTTCCCATATAGAAAATGCGGTAGTGACCAAATATTTTCAACACTTCTGTATGGATTTTTAGCTCCTCCAAAGCCTCTTCCCAATTCGATCGATCGTCTCCTGCCTCGAAGTCGAGAAAAAAGAGGTACTCACCTAAGTTACGCTTGGTCGGTCGAGATTCGATCCGACTTAGGTTAATCCCGCGTCGTGCCAACACTTGTAACGGATCGACCAGTGTACCGGGTGCATTTTTCGGCATACTAAACGCTAAAGAGACATAGCGATCGCGATCGGCGGGTACTAATTCTAAGTCTAACGCTTGCAAACTCATCACCCAAAACCGGGTGCAGTTGTCGGGACGATCGTTGATGGGATGCGCTAGAATAGGCAACTTATAGAGATGGGCTGCTCGCACGGAAGCGATCGCCGCGCTGGAAAGATCGCATTCTGGGTGTTGCAGGGCTTCTGTGGTGGAGTTCGTAGCGATGAGAGTAGCATTGGGCAGATTCGCCTCTAGCCAGAGCTGACATTGTGACAATGCCTGAGTGTGGGAGTAAACCGTTTTCAAGCCGCTTAACGACTCGGTACGGGAAATCAAAGCATGAGCGATGGGTAACACCATTGCCTGTTGGATTTTTAAGCCCTCAAGCTGCCACAGGGTGTCCAGGGAGATGGGGACACTCCCGCCGATGGAATTTTCGATCGGCACGACCGCTAAATGAGCCTTCTGTTCGGCGACGGCTTTGAGAGTGCGATCGATCGTGCCGTAGGGCTGCAATTGGAAAGATTTACCCGTTTTTTGGGTCAACCACTCCCCATAAGCTAAAGCAGCGGTTTCGGCATAGGTCCCAGTCGGTCCTAAGTGGGCAATGGTAACGATCATTTTTGTTAGCTTTCTTTACAATTCTTGTGACTTTTTATCAAAGACTGTTGTACTATAGACGAAATAGCTAAAACCTTTGGAAAATCAACAGATATCGACATTTTGATCGTGGGAAGTTCCAACTCTTCAACCTGAGTTTCTTCCACTTCTGTGTAAAGAATTATAAATTTTTTTTGACAAGCTTCTCAATCGATTGACACTCACTATTGTCTCATGCACGCACGCTTTGTCGCCTCTTTACCGGCTCAGATTCCCGTTCCGGAGCAGCCCGTTCCCATTCAACACTACCTGCGCCAGCCCCAACGCTTGGTGAATGCCCTAGTCGATCCGACTCGTTTAGAACGCTTGGGAGAGGATCGCTTTCGCATCCACGTCCGTCCCTTGCAGTTCATGATGCTGAAGATTCAACCCAGCGTCGAGCTGAGAATTTGGGCAGAGCCTAGTGGTATCGTCCATTTACGATCGGCGGGTTGTCAGTTGCAGGGTTTGGAGTCGATCGAGAATCGCTTTCACCTGAAATTGGTCGGGACTCTCGTACCCTGCGAAGTGGGTGGAGCGACAAATCTACAAGGCAATGCCAACTTAGAGGTGAATGTAGAACTGCCCCCGGCCTTTTTATTCACCCCTCAACCCCTCCTGGAAGCTGCGGGAAATGCCTTGCTGATGGGCGTTTTGCGGACTGTTGAGGATCGCCTGATGCGCCAACTGATTGCCGATTACAAAAAGTGGGCAAACGATGTCACGGGAAAGACGGTTAGCCCTCAGACTGCCGCTCATCCTCTTCTACTTGAGGATAAGGGCTGCATCTGAGGGAAGCCTTGCGGACGATCCGACCCCCACACTTCCGGAACAAGTAATTGCTCAATAGTGATCTGTCATTGGTACAACAGAGAATGACAGGTCACTAGTGACAAATGGTAACTAACAAACAGAACGCTCTCCTTTGGGGGAAGCTCGGATCATCGCTCAAACGGCTTTCTCTTTCGATCTGCCTGGGTGTATTCACCCTATCGATGGCGATTTTCACTCATCCGGCGGTGGGACAGTCGTCTACTTCTCCATCCCCTGGGGAGGAAACGATCGATCGCTTAGAACAAGGGCGCCAGCTATACGACAGGGGTCAATTTTCCGACTCGGTGCGGCTGTGGGAACTGGCAGCTCAAGACTACCAACAAAACGGCGATCGTCTCAACTATGCTCTGACTCAGACCTATTTGTCCCTGGCGTATCAAGATTTGGGCGATTGGGAAAACGCCCGAGCGGCGATCGATCGAAGTTGGGAAGCTCTGCAAGCGCAATCTCAACGCCAGCCAGAAGTCGCCAGAGTGTTAGCCCGAGTTCTCAACGCTCGCGGTAGCCTAGAACTCCTGACCGGACAAACGGAAGCCGCACTGAAAACCTGGGAAAATGCCGAAGACGTGTATCGGCAATCGGCAGATGTGGCAGGTGTTTTGGGCAGCCAAATCAATCAAGCTCAAGCCCTGCAAACCCTGGGACTGCACCGGAGAGCGAGAGATCTGCTAGAAACGGTGAGTCAAAATTTGGCAACATCGCCGGACTCCCGGTTAAAAGCCCAATCCCTGCGAAGTTTGGGCGTTGCTCTGGGGATGCTAGGAGAATTCGATCGCGCACAAGACATTCTACAACAGAGTTTAGCGATCGCCCAACAGCTCGAAGATGTTGCCAACATTGGCGCCGCACTGTTCAGTTTAGGCAACACAGCTCGTAATCGACAAGACGATTCGGCAGCACTGGCATACTACCAACAAGCGATCGAACTGACCACTCACCCCCTGGATTGGGTCGAACTCCAACTCAACCAACTGAGCTTATTAATCGATCGCAAACAAGTTAATACCGCAACCGAATTATTACCTCAAATTCAAGACAGGCTATCCCAGTTAACCCCCAGTCGCCCCAGCATCTATGCTCGGGTCAATTTTGCCGAAAATTTGAGAAAATTCCAGCAACAGCGCAAAGGTCGTCCTCCCTTTTTGAACGATCGAGAAATTGCCCAAATGTTAGCCAATGCGATCGCTGATGCCCGCAATCTCCAAGATACCCGCGCCGAATCTTATGCCACGGGTCAGTTGGCAAGACTGTATGAAGAACAACAACGCTGGAGCGAGGCGCAAGATCTCACCCAGCAAGCCTTCGGGCTGGCACAGGCAGCCCATTCCCCCGAACTTACCTATCGCTGGCAGTGGCAAATCGGACGGCTGCTCAAAGGGCAAGGACAGCGCGATCGAGCCATTGATGCGTACAGTGAGGCAGTCGAGACCTTGCAATCCTTGAAAGCGGACTTGAACACCCTCAATAACGATTTTCAGCTTTCGTTTAGCAATAGTGTCAAACCCATGTACCGTCAGTTTGTGCAATTGCTGTCCCAAGCTGACGCCACCCCCCAACAGATCCAACGGGCGAGATCGACGATCAAAACATTACAACTGGCAGAGTTAGATGACTTCTTGCGAGGAGACGAATTGTCGCCCAAATCCGTGCAAATTGACCAAATCGATCGACACGCTGCCGTATTTTATCCGATCGTCCTCGAAGATCGCATTGAAGTGCTGCTGTCGCTCCCCGGTCATCCGCCGCGCCGCTATGCCACCTTCATGCCTCAATCTGACATCGAAGCGACGTTAGGGCAGCTCTACCAATCTTTCCATCTGGCTTACGACTCTCAAAAGCGCTTGAGTTTATCCCAGCAGGTTTACGACTGGCTGATCCGACCCGCCGAAGCTGACTTAGCCCAAGCCAACATCAAAACCCTGGTGTTTGTCGCCGATAACTCTCTGCGTAATCTACCCTTCTCGGCACTGTATGACGGCGAGCAATATTTAGTCCAAAAATACGCGATCGCTCTGTCTGCGAGTTTACAACTGCTCGAACCCCAATCCATCGAACCGAAAAAGTTGAGGGCAATGGCGGGCGGACTGACCGAAGCACGCCTGGGTTTTCCAGCTTTGCCCGCCGTCGCCCAAGAAGTGCGGCAAATTCAAGCAGAAATGCCCTCCGAAGTGTTGCTCGATGACGACTTTACCCGCACCAGCCTGCGTCAGCAAATTAGCGCCGCACCGTTCAATACCGTCCACTTAGCGACCCATGCTCAATTCAGTTCTACTGCCAATGAAACCTTTTTATTAACCTGGGATGGGCGCGTCAAGGTCAAAGAATTCGGAGAGTGGTTGACCCTTCGGCAACAGCAGAACTCCACCCCATTGGAATTGTTGGTGCTGAGCGCTTGCCAAACCGCAGAAGGCGACCCTTCGGCAACTCTGGGATTGGCAGGACTTGCTGTTCGTTCTGGGGCTCGCAGCACGTTGGCAACCTTGTGGTCTGTTCGCGATGGGTCTACTGCCGATCTCATGAGTGAATTTTACTATCAGCTCAACAGCCAGGAGGGCATGGGCCGCGCTGAAGCCCTGCGACAAGCTCAACTGAAGTTGCTCGCCCAACCGGAATACGACCATCCTTTCTTTTGGTCGCCGTTTGTGTTGGTGGGTAACTGGCTTTAGCTCTGGAACGGGGAAACGATTCATCGAGAACCGCCGAGAGGCTGGATCGAACCAACCCCTCGAATATCTTGCCGGACATCGGGAGTGCCATAGAAACCGACATTTCCCGTACCGTTAATTTGGACATCGAGTCGATCGTTTGCCCAGACTGTCGCTTCTCCTGCACCGTTGATTTCGAGATCGATGTTCTGGCTTTCTAAGAGATCGGCACGATATTGACTACCGCCAGAAAAACGTAGCGTTTGATCGATGACTTTTCCCGCTAAATTGAGTTTGCTCGCTCCGCCGAGATCGACGTTTAAAGTATTAGCTTTGAGGGAGTTAATGGCAATTTCGGCACTGCCGGTGGCTTGGAGTTGCAGGCGATCGGTTTCCAGGTTTTCCGCTTGAACTCGAACAACTCCATCTAGGTTGAGTTCGTCGAGATTTTTGACAGTTAGCTCAAACTGGACGCGATCGAAGGTTACGAACGGGGTATTATTTTCAGGATAGAGATACAGCGTTCCATCGCGGACTTCGCTGACGATTTGAGATAGAATTCGATCTTCGGCAGTAATCGTCAGGCTTTCGCGATCGCCTTGGGTGACGATCAGTTCGCCAAAGCTGCAACGAATCCGATCGAAGTTCTGCACATTTCGGGATTGGGAAACCCGGTTTCCCGCGCTGGAAAATTCCCGATCGGTTTCTATGGCTTTTGAGAACGTGGATGCCACGGAATCCGAACTTGGCGATCGATCTTCCGGGGAAATTTTCTCGACCTGGCGACAAGCTGCCAAAAGCAAGAGACTCATCGGCAGTCCTAAACTGAGACAGACGTAAACTTTTTTAGCGATCGTCATAGGATCCTCCGGGCAAACTAAAAACCCAACTATCAGTCAGATTTCTAGCGGTACTCTTCGATCGCTTATTCGTCTATTTTATTGAAAATTCCGGAGGAAAACTAATACAAAATGTAACTTGACTCGTTCAGAATTAAAGATCCGATCGACGATCCCTTCCATCAGATCTTTCAACTTTTTGAAATCTTCTAAAAGACTCGGTGTAATAATTTCCAACTTGCCAAACTTTCTAAACCCACCGCACAGGTTAATTTGTACTGTAACGGGGTAATGGTAATGTAATTCTCGCCGATGGCACGAACATCTGTCGGTAGAGGATTATCGGCATCTTCATCAACTTCTTGCAAGACTTCGCCAGATAACCAATAGTAGGTTTTGCCACGAGGATCGACTCGTTTTTGGAACATATCGGTATAGCGACGTATGCCTTGCCGCGCTAGCGTCACCCCGACAATTTCCGATTGAGGAACGGGGGGAATGTTGACATTGAGTAACATCACCTCCGGTAGCGGTTGGACGGCAATTTGGTCGAGGAGATCGCAGGCAAATTGGACGGCGGGTTGAAAGTCGGTGGCGCTAAAACTGGCTAAGCTAAAAGCGATCGCCCCAATCCCCTCGATGATGCCCTCCATAGCCGCCGATACCGTTCCCGAGTAGAGGATATCAGTGCCGATATTAGAACCGTGGTTAATGCCCGATACCACCAAATCGGGAGGCGAATCGAGTAACGCCCCTAATGCTAATTTGACGCAATCGGAAGGAGTCCCAGAACAGGCCAAGCCTTGATGCCGGGATCGAAGTGTGACTCAACAATTTCAGCGCGAATCGGATCGTGGAGGGTGAGACTGTGTCCGGTTGCCGATCGTTCTTGATCGGGACACACGACAGTGACCTCGTGTCCGGCAGCCGCTAAACCATTCGCTAAACCACGAACACCCAGCGATAAAATTCCATCGTCGTTACTGATGAGCAGTTTCATTAAAAATTTCTTGGGATGTTTAGAAACTAGAAAACAGACAGTTAAAACCAGAAGTGTTGATGGTTGATGGTTGATGGCAAATCTCTAACCCGATGGACAAGGAGATCTTCCACAGCGATTCTCGCCCGAAGATTTGGATCGATTTTCCCGAAAAACTGTCCTGCATAATTTCCGGGATCTCTCTAATTTCTCGATCGACATTGAAGATTCAACACTTCTAAGTTAGGACAGATCCCCAACTTCTTCAAGAAGTCAGGGATCTAGCCGTTTCAAAAATCAGTATCCAGAATTACTCTTCTTCTCCATCATCGCCAGCCCCGTCGGCAGTAGCGCCCACGGTATTAGCAGAAACGACCACACCCGTTTCTAATTTTTGACGGACTTGCCGATCGATATCTTCGGCAAATTCGGGGTTTTCTTCCAGATGTTTAATGGTGTTATCCCGACCTTGACCGAGATTGTCGCCGTTGTAGCTGTACCAAGCGCCCCGACGGGTGATAATGCCGATTTCTTCAGCGAGATCGAGCATACAGCCCATGCGGGAAATTCCCTTGCCGAAGAGGATATCAAATTCAGCAATGCGGAAAGGGGGCGCGACTTTATTTTTGGCGACCTTGACTTTAGCTCGGATACCGTACTCCTCGGAGCCTTTTTTCAAGGTTTGGATGCGGCGAATATCCAGCCGAACCGAGCAGTAAAATTTCAGGGCATTTCCCCCGGTGGTGGTTTCCGGGTTGCCGTAGGTGATACCGATTTTTTGGCGAAGCTGGTTGAGGAAAATGACGCTACAGCCAGATTTACCAATATTTCCGGTAATTTTGCGTAGGGCATGGCTCATCAAACGGGCTTGCAAGCCGATTTGGGTATCTCCCATATCCCCTTCAATTTCCGCCCGAGGCACCAGGGCGGCTACGGAGTCAACTACCACTAAATCCACTGCCACGGAACGGACCAGCTGATCGACAATTTCTAGCCCCATTTCCCCGGTGTCGGGTTGGGAAACCAGTAAATTGGCGATATCGACACCCACTCCGGCTGCGTAGGCGGGATCGAGGGCGTGTTCTGCATCCACAAAGGCGGCGACCCCCCCAGCTTTTTGCACTTCTGCGATCGCGTGTAGCGCCAGAGTGGTTTTACCGGAGCTCTCCGGTCCGTAGATTTCGATCACCCGTCCTTTGGGAAGACCGCCGCCTAATGCTAAATCCAACGTCAGCGCGCCGCTGGGGATAGTTTCCACCCGCATCCGGGTAGAATCCCCCAAACGAACGATCGAACCCTTGCCAAAGGAGCGCTCTATCTGGTTGATGACCAGATCCAACGCTTTCTGTTTTTCGGGATTACCTGTAATTGTAGTCGCCATGCTTCGCCTCTAAAACCTATTGTCGTGTCAGCACTCGTAACGTTAACGCAAATTCGAGAGTCCGCGTCAACGGAGAAATTTGGGATCGATCGGCAGCCACTCTATTTTAATTCAGGTGATGGAGATTGGGGAATCGGTAACGTTTTTTAAGGCGGAGGGGGACGGGGCGATCGGTCAGAAGTGATAGTCGGGGTCGATCGATCGGCAACTAGATATCTGGAGAAATAGACCTCAAACCCTTACACCATCTGGGAAAACTCGTTTTTCTTCCAGGTCTAATAACAAACTGGGACGAGGGGTAAAAGACAGCCGCGCGTGGCGATATCCTCTACTTCCCGTCCCAGTCTTGGGCGATTGTCCCTATGCCGAACTTAGAGTTTGGGCGTTAGGACATGGCTTGAATGATGTAGTCGAAGTACGGTGCGGCTTCGGTGGCGTCGTCTTGGTCGAGTAGCGCTAAGGCGGCTTCTTTAAGGCAGCGAATGGCTTCGACCATGCCGGGAACGGGAACGTTCAGGGCGTTGTACATTTCCCGTACGCCAATGATGCCGATCGATTCAATGGGTTGCTGATCCCCCGCCAGGACGCCGTAGGTGACTAAACGGAGATACCAGCCGTAGTCCCGCAGGCACTGCGACCGCTCTTTCTGTCCGAAGGCGTTGCCACCCGGCGCAATGAAGTCGGGACGCTTCTTCCACAACTCCTTACTGGCTCTGTCTACGATCTTTTTCTCGTTTTCGGCAAGGGTTTCGGCAATCCGCATCCGTTGTTCTCCTGTTTTCAGGAAGGATTGGATACTCTGGAGTTCGCCGCTACTGGGATACCGCAGTTCGTCGTCGGCTTGGAGGATAAGTTGACTAACTACACTCATGATTATTAGAGGTATTTGAAGATAGTATTAGTGTAGTTTACCGATTTTGGGAACCAGAAGGATAGTCATCAGTGCCTTGTCTCTACTCACCACTCACCACTCACCACGAACTCATGATAAATGAAATAGCGCCCATGACGATCGCCCAAGGTGACGTGGTGGAGCTGACAATCTCCGATTTGACCGACAGTGGGGAAGGGGTGGGTCGGGCGATCGATTCTCTTGATGAAACTTTACGAGATCGAGTGGTGTTTGTACCCGATACGGTTCCCGGCGATCGGGTTTCGGTGCGGTTGGTGCGCGTCAAACGCCAATACGCCCATGGTAAACTGTTACAAGTTTTAGACCCTTCGCCTCAGCGACAGCGACCGAGTTGTATTGTGGCAGACAAGTGCGGGGGCTGTCAGTGGCAGCATATCGAGTACCCCGCACAATTGGAGGCGAAGCGCAATTTGGTGGTGCAGGCGTTGACCCGCATTGGTGGGTTTTGCGACCCTCTGGTGCTTCCGGTATTGACGGGAAAACAGCCTTTGGGGTATCGCAACAAGGCGACTTATCCTTTGGGAATTTCGGCAACGGGTCAGGTGCAGGCGGGATATTACCAAAAAGGGTCGCACAAGTTGGTGAATTTGAATCAATGTCCGGTGCAGGACGATCGACTCAATTCGCTGTTAGCCGAGATTAAGGGGGATATTAAGGCTCGGGGCTGGGGGATTTACGAGGAAGAAAACCACTCTGGAGATCTGCGACATTTAATGTTGCGCATCGGCAGCCGCACGGGAGAAATTCTGCTGACGTTGGTGGCGTGTCGGGCGAAGTTATTGGGGTTGGAAGCGCAGGCGCAGGAGTGGTTGCAGCGCTATCCGCAGTTGGTGGGGGTGTGTGTGAATGTCAATAACGATCGCACCAATCGGATTTTGGGTTCGAGAACGCGCTGTATTGCCGGTCGGGGTTATTTGGTGGAGGAATTTGCTGGGTTGCAGTTCCAGTTGCGATCGGATACGTTTTTTCAGGTGAATACCGATGCGGCGGAAGCGCTGTGGGCGGAGATTGTTAACCAGTTGGATTTCTCGGGGGAGGAGGTGGTTCTCGATGCTTATTGTGGCGTGGGGACGTTTACTTTGCCGCTCGCTAAGCGGGTGAAGCGGGCTATCGGCGTGGAAGTGCAGCTAGCCGCCGTGGAACAAGCTTGGCAAAATGCTCAGTTGAATGGCTTGACAAATGCGCTGTTTTATGATGCGAAAGTCGAGGATATTTTATCGGCAGAGGGAAATACCCCAGAGATTCCGGAGCATCTGGATCTGGTATTGCTCGATCCACCCAGAAGTGGGTGCGATCGATCGGTTCTCGAGGCGTTGCGACAGCGCCAAGTCGAGAAAATCGTTTACATCAGTTGCAAACCGGCAACCTTGGCACGGGATCTGAAAATCCTTTGCGAAAACGGCGACTACCAACTCCAGCACGTCCAACCGGTTGATTTCTTTCCCCAAACCGCTCATGTGGAATGTGCGGCGTTTTTGGTGCGGGGTTAATGGCTGGCGATCGAGCGGACGATCGAGCTATAATTTCTAAAGAAAATAGGGATTGCAGAAAATTCTCAACTCCTGAATGGGGGAAGAAGAAGGGCGAAGCA
This sequence comes from uncultured cyanobacterium, assembly GCA_963838375.1. GTDB lineage: Bacteria > Cyanobacteriota > Cyanobacteriia > Cyanobacteriales > Geitlerinemataceae > DVED01. The sequence goes on from CAWIQY010000003.1 coordinate 399,194, forward strand.
TTTGCAGCTAAGTTTGACGCTTTCACCCATACATTAAATCATCGTCCAAATGCTATAGCCTCCGGCATAGCTGCGAAGTGCGCCCCTACTTAAATGGTGCGTTTCGTGCCGGGGGCACACCCTACCTCCTGAACTTATTACTTAGATGGTGCGTTTCGTGCCTCAACACACCCTACCTCCTGAACTTCTGAACTCCCTATGCCCTCCATTCAAGATCTAGCCAGTCAAACTCGAGAAATTGCTCAAAAACTCGGGATTCAAAAATACGATATCTACGGATCGTCGGTGGATGAAACCAGCGTTCAGGTCGATCGGGGAGAACCGAAACAAGTCAAAGCCTCCAATCGATCGTCCGTCACCGTGCGGGTGTGGAATACCGAAAATACGATCGGCGTCACCTCCACCACCGACACCGACCCCAAAGGACTGGAACTGGCATTAAAAACAGCAGCGGAAGCCAGCGAATTTGGGGTAAAAGAAAACATCCCCGATTTTAGTCCCGAAGCGACAAATCCCCTTGCCGATGTTGACAGCACCACGGTAGATCAATCCCCCGTTTCTCAACTGATCGAAACCCTGATTTCTGCCGAGAAAAAACTCTTAGACGCTCACCCGGCGATCGTCAGCGTTCCCTACAACGGATTATCCCAGCGAGATATCGAACGATTTTACCTCAATAGCGACGGTTCTTCGCGCCACGAAGCCAAATCCTACGCTTCCATCTACCTCTACAGCAAAACCGAACAAGAAGGGAAAAAACCTCGGGCGGCTGGGGCTTTCAAAATGAGCCACGGTTTAGAAACTCTGGACATCCAAGGCTGTTTAAAAGAAACGGAAGAGAAAACCATTTCTCATCTCAACTACAAAAAAATTCCCACCGGAAAATATCGAGTCGTTTTCTCTGCCGAAGCCTTTATCAGTCTAATTAACGCCTTTTCCAACCTGTACAATGCTCAGAGTATTCTCGATCGTCGCAGCCTCTCCACCGCCGAATCATTAGGCACTCAAATCGCCTCCCCGTTGCTATCGGTTTTTGATGACGATCTACATCCGGAAAATATTGGCAGTTCTGCCTTTGATGGGGAAGGAACCCCCACCCGCCGAGTCCCCTTGATTCAAGCCGGTGTTTTGACTGGATTTCTTCACAGTGCCGGAACGGCAAAACGGATGAATACTCAACCGACGGGTCATGCAGCGATTGGCGCGAAAGTCTCGGTGAGTCCTAATTTTTATCACATTTTTGCCGAGTCGTTCCCCGAGGAAGAATACAGTTTAAACACGGCGGAGAATGTTGTTTTTATTGACGATTTAAGTGCTCTACACGCTGGGGTAAATTCGCTGCAAGGTTCGTTTTCGCTACCGTTTGACGGCTGGATCGTGAACAAAGGCGAAAAGGTGAGTATTGACTCGGCAACGGTTGCTGGAGACATTCGCGAAGTCTTGAACTCGATTATTTATCTCGAGAAAGAAGCAGAAGTAACCCCCAGCGGTGTCTGTCCTCGAGTTTGGGTAGAAGGACTTTCGATTACAGGAGAATAGGTAATAGGTAATGGGTAATTGGTAATGGTGCGTTTCGTTCCGGGGGCACTCCCTACCAACACTCAACCCAAATGACTAATGACTAATGACTAATGACAAATTCCTCAATTCATCCAGCTTTAATCACGCAGGTATTACCCGATTCCATTGCGGCTGAAATTGGCTTTGAACCGGGCGATCGGTTGGTGGCAATTAACGATGTCTATCCCCGAGATCTGATAGATTACCAGTTTTTGTGTGCGGATGAAGTCCTGGAACTGGAAGTCCTCGATGCCAAGGGGAAAACCCATAAAATCGAAATCGAAAAAGACTACGACGAAGATTTGGGACTGGAATTTGATACCGCCTTATTCGATGGTTTAATTCAATGTAATAATCACTGTCCCTTTTGCTTTATCGACCAGAAACCACCGGGGATGCGAGATACCCTATATTTGAAAGATGATGACTATCGTCTCAGCTTTCTCTATGGGTCTTATTTGACATTAACAAATCTGCCGCCAAAAGAGTGGGAACGCATCGAACAAATGCGCCTATCTCCGCTGTACGTTTCGGTTCATGCCACCGAACCCGATATTCGCATCCGCTTACTAAAAAATCCTCGTGGCGGTCAAATTTTAGACCAGTTGAAATGGTTTGAAGAACGGCGGTTGCAAATTCACGCGCAAGTCGTCGTTTGTCCGGGAATTAATGATGGCGAACATCTGGAAAAAACGCTGCGAGATTTAGCAGAATTTGGGGGTGGAGACATTCCGGCGGTGGCTTCTGTGGCGGTGGTTCCCGTGGGGTTGACGCGGTTTCGTCCAGCGGAAGATGAACTGGTTCCGGCGACACCGGAAAATGCGCGAGAAGTGGTGCGTCAAGTACAGTGTTTGCAAAGGGAATTTCGCGATCGTCTTGGGTCTACGTTTGCGTGGTTAGCGGACGAATGGTTTTTGCTGGCGGGGGATGAATTACCCCCAGCTACGGATTACGAGGATTATCCGCAAATTGATAATGGGGTGGGTTCGATTCGGTTGTTTCTCGATCGCTTTGCAACCGAAGCCGATCGGTTATTACCGTCGCAAGTTTCGCCGCCACGTCGTTTGACTTGGGTGGTGGGAAATGCTGTGGGAATGGCGTTTATGCCGATCTTAGAACGGTTGAATCGGGTGGAGGGATTGGAGGTGCAAATGGTGGCGCTGTGCAGCCAATTTTGGGGGCAGGAAATTAGCGTAACTGGCGTGCTAACCGGGGAAGATTTGCTTCGAGGATTGCCAGGAAAAGACTTGGGAGATGGGATTTTGCTGCCGACCGTGATGCTGAAACACGGCGAGACGCGATTTCTGGATAATGTCACGGTGGAAGAGTTGGCGGAAAAGCTGAAAACCCCCGTTATTCCGGTAACGGGGATTGAGGAGTTGCTTCTAGCCTGTATTCGTCAGGACTTTGCTTCACGGCGAGGTTAATTTGTCAAGCTACCCAATTTTTTCCTCTCCAAAACTCGTGTCACGTCGTTTGCGCTCATTGAGGAAATTAGGGAAGACTTTAACGGAGGAATCGGGGTTAGAGCAGGTAAAAGTGAAAATTGCCAGTATACTCCTTTGGATTATTAAATCGTAGCAAGGTGCTGAAACCTTGTCAACCCGTTGATTATCGAGATTAATTATCAATTATTTTTAGACATAAAACTTTACATAGATTAGTATTTTAAATACAAAAATGGCTACAAGCTAATTATTTGGATAAAAAACATAATTTTATCTTATGAAAATGTTCTTTAGCTTAAGCAGGACTTACGCAATGACGCTACTGGTGGTGGCGATGGTGCGTTACGCTGCGCTAACACACCCTACAGATACGGGTTTTGCGTAAGTCCTATTAAGTTAAAAGATTAATGTGAGTTACTATCAACTCTTAACTCTTAAAGCCAATTCCCCACTAACACAAATGCTGCCCAGAAATACGGATGTGAAAAATCTTCGTTTTGTAATACCGACTGTTGCGCCAGACGTAGCGCTTTGGCTTTCGTTTCCGTTCCCTTTGCCAACTCGACATACAATTGACTCATCAAAATTGAGGTGGCGGCATCGCTGATATACCATAACGAAGCGATGGTACTGCGCGCGCCAGCACGAACGGCAACCCCTGCCAATCCTAAGGCGGCACGATCGTCTCCGGCAGCAGTTCGGCAGGCACTGAGAACCAACAATTCGATGGTTTCTCCCCTTTGGCTTTGACTTTTTAAAAAGCTTTCTAATTCGTTGGCATTAATACGATCGTCCCAGGTTAAAATAAAGGTATCTTCGGAGTTTGAACTAAATTCGCCGTGAGTGGCTAAATGGACGATCGGGAAGGATGAAGAATTGAGTAGTTCTCGAACATTTTCTTCGGTAAATGCTTGGTTGAAAACCCCTTGGACAGGAACTTCCGATCGAATTTTGTCCAGTTCGCTCTCAACTCCCGGTAGCGCAGCAAATCCCTGACGCGCTTCGCTCAATCCCCCGGTCAATACTTGAAATTTGGTTTCGGCGATCGGTTGAGATTCAACTAACTGCAACCCCGGTGCTAAAGCCACCGCATATTTCTGTACTAAATATTCATTGCCATCGTACAGAGCACTCATGGGTAATCGACGCAGCAAGCCATCGGAAACAAAGACTAAAGTGTTGACAGAACTGTTGGCGAGGTCTGCTTCAATGGGACGAATTAACCAATCGTACAGTTTTTGGGAAGGCTGCAAAAAATTGTTGATATCGCGACGCTGGCGGAGACTTAAAATGGCATTTAAGGTATTCTTAATTGTCACCTCTACTTCTTCTTTAGGAAAGGTGGTAGTATAGTGTTGTAAAGGTTGTCCGGGAATAGCTGCCACCACTTCTAGGCGATCGTTGAGGATAATCGAATACAAGACGGCAGCATTGGCATCGACACGATCGATTTGTGCAGGCTTTGCATCCAAACAAGCATCGCGGAAGAAGTTATCCAGTTCGGCAAGTTGTAAGGATTCGATGGTTTGCCGAGCTAACATCAAGTCATGTTGAGTAACATTAATATTGGGTTGTAGCAGCAAGGAAACAAATTCTCGGTAAACCGGTTCGACGCTTTGGCGGAAGGAAAACTGAACATCGGAACTGATGACAACTAAATCGCTGCGGATGGATTTTAAACTTTCTACCGCTTGGGAATAAGAGGCAATTGCACCCGATCGATCGTTTTTGATTTTCAAAATTCGTCCCAGTTGCCATTGCCATTGATAAGCAATATCGGTGGAGTTCGTAGATTGAGCCAGAAGTAAAGCTTTCTCGGTTAACTCCTTGGCTTCCTCCCATTGTTGCCGTTTTTCGTAGAGTTTGCCTAAATTCCCCAAAGCGTAGGATTCAGTACGACGATCGTTTAAAATTTGTGCTTCTCGGATGGAAGTTGCCAGCAACTCTGCCGCTTGGCGCTCGTTCGGCTGGGTAGAATCGTCAAGTTTCAACAAACTTTTTGCTAAATTAATTTTAGCAAAAATGGTTTCTTTATTCAGCGGTAATTGGGATAAATTTTCTTCAATTTGAGTGACTAAATTTTCGGCATCTATCGTCTTGTTTATTTCCAGTAAAAGACTAAGCTGATTGAGTTGAGCCTGACTTTGCAACTGTGGAGAAGAAGAGGCAGCAATGGCTTGTTGATACAGTTCGATTGCCACTTCTAAACGATCGGGTTGAGATCGAACTGTATTTCCCAAACTGATAAAAAGTGCAGCAATTTCTTCTGAAGCAGAAAGTTGTTGAGCAATTTGTAAACTTTGCCGTAAGAGTTTCTCCGATCGTTTCAAATCTCCAACAACCCGCAGTGCATCCCCCAAACTCCGGAGAACTTGAGCTTTCCGCACTGTATCGGGTTGAGTTTGCAGCGGATTGCTGACTTGGGTTAAAGTGTCGATCGCTTGATTGTAAAGTCCCAGAGACTTCAATCCTTGTGCGAGACTAATTTGGGTACGAGTTAACCCTCGAATATCGTCTAGATCTTGATAAATTAACTTAGCCTGTCTCCAAGTTTCGATCGCCGTTTCGGAACCACCGGCATCTAGTTCAATTTGTCCTCGAACTTCTAATGCTTCAGCCATGATTCGCTGAGTTTGTCGATTCGATTGTAGACTCTCCAATAAATTGAAAGAATCGGCGATCGTCTCCAGTGCTGTTGCCAAGTCTCCCGTTTTTTGATAGACTAATGCTAGATTCCGCGAGGCGATCGCTTGACCGATCGAGTCTCCATTTTCTGACGCTGTTTTCGAGAGTTGCTGCAAGAGTAAAACCGCCTCGTCAAACCGTCCAGATTCGTAAAGTTGTTGAGCTTCTCGTTCTAAATTCAAAGCAGATGGCAGAGTTTCTAATTCCGAATTCGCTAATCCTCGATCGGGAATCCAACAACTGGTTACAATAACGATGAGTAGTCCTTTCAAAAAAAATTGAGCTGTCATCCAAGGATTGAAACTCCGGGTCAGTCTTCGTTGATTCTGCTGAGATAACTGTAATCGTCCGATCATTTTAATTCTGAACATCTACTTCAATTTGTCGATGACATCCCGGCTGAATAAATGCTGGACTCGATGGCGTCACCCTGGGTGCTTCGGCGACTAAAATCACTGTGCCATTTTCATCCATTACCCAACCCGTTGCTTCGATGAATGAGGATGGCGAATGGGAACGAACCGATGAAAGTGCAGATAAAGGTGCAACTTTATCCGTTGGCTCTGACGCGAATTCTCCCTCTCGTGTCGTCCATTCCAGCACTTCCGGTTCGTTGCTGAGCACATCCCCCGGATTCGGCGGCAACCCCCCGCGTCCGGTGATGACAAACTCGCTACCTTCATTTTGAGAACAGAGATCTTCTCCCACCAACGCCGTCACATCCACGGGACTTTCAGCTAGCGTCACCAATCCCGCCGTATCTACGGCAGCGGAATTAATTTCGACCACACCACTGAGTTCGGGATTTTGTTCGGAAAAAGCAGTAATATCGTTAGATGGTGTGAGTTCATCGCGAAATTGTAGTCCGAGAATTCCCTCTGTATTAATTTCAATAATCCCGCCGTTTCCTTCAAATGCATTCGCCGTAAGATCGCTGTTTTCCACACCGATGAGGAACTCGGAATCCACGGTAATTCCTCCTCCATTTCCCGGTTTTTGTGCTGTTCCCGCGTTGGTGGTAATTCGACTGCGATCGCGCAGTTGGACAAAATCTCGTACATTCACCTCAATGAAGCCACCATCTCCGCCTCTAGAATCCGCCTCGAGGAAACTATCTTTTAAGTAAACATCTTCGGCTGCCACTTCGATATCGCCGGCTGTTCCCGAACCGAAATTTGTTGTACTTAAGGTCGTATCATTGAGATCGACATCTCCTTCAGATGCACGCAAAATGATGTTTCCCACAACATCTAAATCCAAATTATTAGCACTATCACTGGAGATCGTCGTGTCGGAAATTTCGATGCCATCGGGGACGATAATTTCGATCGCACCCGCGCTTCCCCCAAGCGTAATATTTTGATTGTTCAACGCATTACTCGATAATTGACTATCTAGAATGATTACCGTCGGATTAGCTACAAGGCTTAAAAGTCCAGCTTGTCCGCCTTCATTTTCTGTTTGGGTTGTTAATTGCGAACCTTGAACCTCGATCGAGTTGGGGATTAACTCACTGCCAATTAAAAGTTGTCCCAGTTCGCCATCGCTGGTGAGAACGCTCTCAAAAATGGTGACTTCATCTCGCGCATCGATTAAAATATCGCCCGCAATTCCCACTCCGAAGTTTGTGGTACTACCGACAACGCGAGTCAAATCAATCGAACCCGACGAGGCTTTAATAATAATATTTCCCACAATATCAGAAGCGAGTTCGTTATCGCTTTCACTCGTAATTATACTATCGGAAATTTCGATACTATTGGGTGCAGTTATTTGGATCAAACCGGCAATTCCGCCTTCTCCTAGCCGATCGTTATACGCATCGCTAAACAGTCCACTATTCTCAGAAATTGTAATTCGATCGCCCGCATTTAAAGTAATGAATCCAGCCGCTCCCGAGCCAAAATTCGTGGCGCTTAAAGTAGCTTGATTCAAATTAATCGAGCCTCGATCGGACTGCAATTCAATGAATCCTCCCAATTCAGCATTCGCTTCGCTATTATCGCTTTCACTCGTAATCGTACTATTTAAAATCTCGATGCCATTTGGTGCCTTGATTTCAATGACTCCTGCAATGCCACCCGTTCCTGGATTGTCTGCATTGTACGCATCGCTGCGAATCTCGCTATTCTCAGAAATTGTAATGCGATCGCCGGCATTTACAGTAATGAATCCAGCCGTTCCACCTTCTCTTTCATTGAGAGTGGTTAGCCGGGAATTTTGAATCCTGACAATATTAGGGATTAACTCGTCATTTCCAATTAAAATCTGTCCGAGCTCACCATTGCTACTGAAATCGCTATCAGAAATCGCAACTTCATCTCGAGCATTAATAACAATATCTCCCGCAAATCCGACTCCAGAATTAGCCGTTGTTGCCGTCACTGTATTCAAATTAATCGAACCTCGATCGGAGCTTAAAGTGATATTCCCGAGCCCTTGTGCATTCGGATCGGTATTATTGCTATTGCTGCCGATCGTGCTAGCGGCAATTTCCATCCCATTCGGCGCTACGAATTTCGACAGATCCAGCACTTCCTCCAAGTCCATTTTCGCTAAACGCATCGCTAAATATTTTAGAGTTTTGTACCGTCACCGTCTCGTTAACCAAAACAGAGATATTCCCCGCATTTCCCACTCCGAAATTTCCCGCATCCAGCGAAGAATTATTCGTTAAAGATAGGGAATTCGCTGTGATGCCGATATTCCCCCCAAATCCCGTTGCATTCTCCAGGATATTGTTGGAAATGGTACTCTCCCCATCGATCGTAACTTCACCCGTTGCATCCAGGAGAATATCCCCAGCAAAAATATCCGGCGAACCCGAATTCTCAGCCATCCCCGCTAACAATCTACTTTGTCCTGAAAGCGCAATATTTTCCCCTTGAATCGTAACATTCCCATCGCCTTCAGCAGTGACATCCACTGAACTTTCATTTGCCAAAGAGACATTGCCGCGAACCACAGTATCGGGAAACTCAAAACCACCCTCTTCCGTCAAAGAAATCCTTCCTTCTCCCAACAATCCCCCCAACTCCACGCGACCCCCCGACGCCAACAAGGCGGCATTATCCAATGCAACATCTCCCCCCGCCAGCGCCAACGTCGCACCCGGTTGCACCGCCAATTGTGCGTCTTGAACTTGCACATTCGCCGCATTCGCGCCATATTGCAACCCGATGGGAACGTTAATCGTTAAGAGGGTTTGTTGGGGATTTGTCGCGCTAAACTCAGTGCCATCGTCAAAATTAATGCTGCTTGCCGTACTGCCAAAAAACGATCCGCCGATATCCAATCTCGCATTGGAACCGAAGACTATTCCACTAGGATTGAGCAGAAACAAATTAGCTGTTCCGTTAGCTTTAATCAACCCGTCGATATTCGAGAAACGACCCCCCGTCACCCGCGAAATAATATTATCGATATCTAAAGCATTATCGAAAAAAGCGGTATCATTGGTGGGAACGGAAAAGTCGTCAAAACTGTGAAATAAGTTCCCACCTACTGCCGTTCCCCCGGTAATTTGAAAAAAGGTTCCGTCTACTTCAACAACTGTATTATTTGGCAGCGTGCCGTCGGGAACGATTTGAGCAGATACCGAAAATGCCGTCGCCAACCATCCTAGGGTGAGGAAGCAGACGTTTTGGGGAAAACGATCGAGAAGTCTCATACCTGAAGCGTGTAATATCTGCTTATACTATCAGACCTCAGCGAAAGTTTTCCAGATATTCATCAATGAGACAAACAAAATAGAGAAACCCAGACTGTTCTTGAATCGGGGTTTCTCGATCGGGGCTTCTCTATTGCCGCCAGACAAAATCATCTCCGAATTCGGAGATCCCAAAGCCACCTCACGCTGCTCGAACTTTCCCGGTCGGTTCGATTTGTAACCGATCGGACAATGCCGATCGGAAACGGTTTTGGGGATCGACTTGAGACTTCACACTGAGCCATCGATCGTAACCGGGATACATTTGCCGAAACACCTGCGGATGCAACCGCGAATCCGGGGTGAGAGAAACGCGACCGCCATATTCGAGAACGATGCGATCGAGTTGTGAGAGAAACACCTCAATTTCCGGCTGCATGGGAATATCCAACGCGAGGCTATAACCGGGAACCGGTAACGACAATCCACCTTCCCCATCCCCCAACCTTTTGAGGACTGCCGAAACCGGGTTACAGCCTTTGCCTTTGCTACCCAGAAACTTGAGAATACAGGTCAGTCCCTCTCGACTCACCGAAGTGGGAATTGCCAACTCATACCGGACGAATCCCCGTTTGCCATCATTCCCATTCGAGTCTTGGGGATAGAAAAATGAGTTGTAATCGACGATGGTTTCCACTTGGGACGATCGTTGGCGATGGTAGTAAATTTCGTTCGCCAAACCTGCTGTATAACGGTTTAGCACCGCTAAAGGGACATCAAACGGAACCCGAAAGCCGTGCTGGGGTTCCATTTCCAGAGGTCGTACCCGCTGGCTGGGGTTGAGATCTTCGAGGGTTGCATCGTTCCCCAAAGTCAGCAAACTGCGTCCGAGAAAATCTCCCGATGCCAGACAATCCATCCACGCCACGGCATACTGATACTGCGGTGCGTGTTTCTCCAACTGAGCCAGGGTATCGAGCAAATCCCGCGTTTTTAGCGTCACGGTTTTGCAGTAGGCGGTTTCGATGGGACGTAAGAAAAATTCAACATCAATCAGGGTTCCGGTCAGTCCCATACCGCCAACCGTCGCCCAAAACAGATCGCTATGTTTCTCCCGCGAACAAGATACCGTTTCCCCAGATGCCAGGACGAGAGTCAGTCGGCGCACGCAACGACCAAAGGAACCTTCCTGGTGGTGATTGTTGCCACGAACATCAAATGCAACAGCATCGCCGACGGTGATGAATTGGGTGTCCGGGGTGATGGTGGGAAACCATCCCCGAGTGCTGAAGACTCGGACAATTTTCTCGATGGTTACCTGCGCACCGCAGCAGAGTAAACCGGTTTTTTCGTTGAAGTCGAGGATTTGGGTCGATCGTTTGCCTAGACCTGCATTGCCTTCGCTGCGACCCGATCCTCGATCGGTTTGGGAGGTGTTGGGTGCACGGGTGAATGGTAAGGGACAGGAGAAACCTTCTGAGTGTTGTGGGGAGCAGTTCGAGAACCGATTGTTTGGCTGTCCAATTCGCTGTCCAGAAAGTGGGCGTTTTGTTGTTCGATCGAACTTAGAAATCATCGATGTTTCTCCTAAATAACAGGTTAGATGGCACTTGAAATGAATAATTGAGAAAAAGAAAAAAGATCTCACTCTATGACAGTTTGTCCGGATTTAGCAGTCAAAAAATTGAGAAGTCGGTTGTCATCCCCACGCAATCTTTGTATTCAGTTCTGTCAAACTTCCTCGGCATTTTTCGTGCGTCCCCATCTGTGTCAACTCTGTGCGGGAATAGATTGAAAGAAGAACTCAACCCAGAAAAACAAGTGTATGTATACACGTACGTATATGCGTGTATATACGTACGTGTATGAAGCCAGTATAGCCGGACATCTCGTAAAAAACACCGATCTAATTTAATGGTTTGATAAAGTTTTACTCAATATTTTCGTCATGTAGATAAAGCTTGAGTAAAGTTCATTGAATATACGCAGGACTTACGCAGACCCGCCCAAGATCGCTCGATCGCAGAGAACACCAGAATCCGAACAACGAGACGGATTCTGGGATGACACGATCGGCTTCTCAGTATATACTGAATATACTGAGAGGCTAGTCCAAATATCAAAAGTAGGTAGAGTTCTCGCCGCGACCGCTGCTGCCACGAAAACTCCCATATGGCGAGAGTCACAGACATCTCAGAAACGTCAACGATGGTCAAGTCGATCGAGTTTGCAAAAAATGGAAACAGCCGCAGACCGAAGATCTATCTCAAGGTCGATGGCACATCGGTGGATCTCACCTATAAAAAGATAGGCACTCATCGTCTTGTGGAATTAATGCTCGAGTTCGCCAACAGAAAAAATTCAGACACGATCGAGATCTCTCAACCCATTTAAAAGACCCATTTCAAACAACGATCTCGATCGTGGGTCAGAGATCTTCAAATCTATACCTTCAAATCTATACCGTTTAAGATTTATCAATCACATCAAGACATCTAACCACCAACGGGATGAAGTATGAATTTTCGGCAAGACGAGCGATCGCCTAGTTCCACAGACCAACGAGAAGAACAGCTACAGCTACCCCTTTTTCCACTCGCCGAAACCCCTGTAGAAACGGACTTCGAGCCATCTTCCGGGGAAACCGACAAAGAGTTAAAACGATCGCCCAACCTGATGGCATGGGCGATCGTTTTAGCCACTATTGCCCTAGCAGCAGGCATCGGGTTTTGGCAGGGGCGACAATCGCAAAACGTGACGTCATCGGCTGCCTCCTCGGAAAAACCCCGTGCCTCTCCTGTCAAATTCATCACCGTCGAAACCTCCGCTCTCCAAGACGCCTCGGAGTTTGTGGGAACCTTAGAAGCTGCGGAAACGGCAACCCTCCGCTCCCAAGTCGAAGGTCAAATCGTCGAAATTTACGTTCAACCCGGCGATGTGGTGGACACCGGAGATGTTATCGCCCAAATTGACCCCCGCGAAGCTGGAGCCGATTTGGGGCAAGCCGAAGCCAGCCTGAACCGCGCCGAAGCTCGTCTTGCCGAATTGAAAGCCGGAAGCCGCGAAGAAGATATCTCTGCTGCCGTTGCCAAAGTCGATCGCACCCAGGCTCAACAAGCCGCCTCCGAAGCCCGTCTTGCCGAATTGAAAGCCGGAAGCCGCGAAGAAGATATCTCTGCCGCCGTTGCCAAAGTCGATCGCACCCAAGCCCAACTCGACGAACTCCAGGCAGGAGCCCGTTCCGAAGACATTGCCGAAGCCGGGGCTAGCGTCACCAAAGCCCTGAGCGAAGTCGAAGAAAGGCGATCGGCACTGACTTTAGCACGAACCAACCTGCGACGCCAGCGCCAACTGGAAGCCGAAGGGGCAATTTCTACCAACGATCTCGATCGTGCCATCGACGAAGAACGCCGCGCCGAGGCGAGTTTGGCACAATCCGAAGCCGGAGTTGCCGAAGCCCGACGGCGGCTGGAACGGCTGGAAAACGGCACGCGCCCGGAAGAAATCGCTCAAGCCGAAGCCGATGTTGCCGAAGCCCAAAGCGAGTTAGACGAATTGCGCAACGGTGCGCGCCCGGAAGAAATCGCCGCAGCCGGGGCCGATGTTGCCGCAGCCGCAGCCAATGTTGCCGAGGCTCAAAGTGAGTTAGACGAATTGCGCAACGGTACACGTCCGGAAGAAATCGCTCAAGCCGAAGCCGATGTCCAGTCGGCACGGGCCCAAATTGAAGCGTCGGCAGTGGGGGTGCAAGATACGCAAATTCTCGCGCCGTTTCCAGGAACCGTGAGCGATCTTCAACTCAAAGTTGGGGATTTCCTCCAAAAAGGAGACGAACTGACAGCGTTGATTCAAAATGACGTTCTGGAAATGCGAGTCCCCATTCCTTTAGAAAAATCGCCACAATTGAGAATTGGATTGCCCGTGGAAGTTACCGATGCTGAAGGGAAAAATTTGACTTCTGGACGGGTGAGTTTTGTGTCTCCCCAAGTGAATTCTACTGCCCAAACGGTGTTAGTCAAAGTTGCGGTAGACAACCCGACGGGAAAATTACGCGATCGAGCAATTCGTCCGCGCTCGGGTGATTTGGAGCCGGCGTCCGGCAGCGATAGTGGTTCCCTCCAATGCGGTTATTTTTGAAGGCGAAAACCGATTTGTTTATCTCGCCCAAGGCAACACCGAAATGGTTGCCAAAAAGCAACCCGTGAAATTGGGGGAAGCTGGCGGCGATACGACCGAAATTATCGAAGGTTTAAATACCGGCGATCGTCTCATCGTTTCCGGCATCCAAAAAATCTCCGACGGAAAACCCATTCAAGGGAGTGAATAGTGAATAGTTGATAGTTAATAGTTAGCCCATTACCCCTCATGCCATGTTTACCGATTTCTTTATCAAACGGGCTGTATTTTCTTCAGTTTGTTCCTTGATTATTATCTTGGTTGGAGTAGTTGGATATACGCGCCTTCCCGTGAAAGAATATCCGGCGATCGATCCCCCTGTTGTTAGCGTCACCACCACCTATTTAGGGGCAAACCCCAACACAGTAGAAACCGAAGTTACCGAAATTCTGGAAGCGGAAATTAATGGAGTCGAAGGGATTAAAACCCTCACCTCCGAAAGCCGAGAATCGGTCAGTTCGATTACCGTACAGTTCAATCTCGATCGAGATGTGGATATCGCCGCCCAAGATGTTAGCAGTCGCGTTTCTCAAGCAGTGGGGAGATTGCCAGACGAAGTAGAAACCCCAGTGGTGCGAAAACAATCGGGAGATGCTTCGCCCATTATGTGGTTTGCTTTGTACACCGAAGACGGCAGCCTTTCTAACTTAGAATTGAGCGATTATGCCGATCGCATTCTCGTCAACGCCCTGGAAACCGTTCCCGGTGTCAGTAACATTATCATCGGGGGAGAACGCCGCTACGCCATGCGTTTGTGGATCGATCCCCAAAAGCTAGCCGCGCGAAACATCACCATTTTGGATGTCGAAGACGCCCTGCGGCGAGAAAACCTAGAACTGCCCAGCGGTCGAATTGAAGGCGAAAGTAGCGAATATCCGGTGCGAACTTTGGGCAGATTGCAAACCCCTGCCGAATACGAAGAACTGGTCATTCTCACGACTCCAGAAGGCATTCCCATCCGGTTAAAAGATATTGGTCGAGCAGAAATTGGCGCCGAAAACGATCGATCGTTCGTCCGATTCAAAGGCCAACCCGCCGTCGGTTTGGGTATCGTAAAACTCTCCACCGCCAATATTCTCGATGTGGCAGCAGCGGCGAAAGCCAAAATGGAACAACTCACCCCCAGTTTTCCCGAAGGTTTGAAATACGAAATTCCCGTCGATGATTCGGAATTTGTCAGTCTTGCCATCGATGAAGTCTGGAGTTCGCTGTATCTCTCCATTTTTCTCGTCATTCTCGTCATCTTCTTCTTCCTGCGCGATTGGCGTGCCACCATCGTTCCCGCCGTCACCATTCCGGTATCTTTGGTGGGCGTCTTCGCCGTCATGTATATTTTGGATTATTCCGTCAATACCCTGACGCTATTCGCCCTTACCTTGTCAACAGGTTTGGTGGTAGACGATGCCATCGTGGTTTTGGAGAACATCGTCCGCTACATCGAAGAAAACGAGATGAAACCCTTCCGGGCAGCCATGGGGGCAATGGCGGAAGTGGTATTTGCAGTGATTGCCACCACGGTGGTACTGGTGGCGGTGTTCGTTCCCGTCGCCTTTTCCAGCGGCGCATCGGGACGCTTATTTACCGAATTTGCCCTCACCCTGGCGGGTGCGGTGGTGATCTCCACTTTTGTAGCGCTGACCCTTGCGCCTGCCATTGCTGCCCGAATTCTGCGGCGCAACGGTCAAATGCAAGGCGTTGCATTTCGCCTCGTCGAACGCTTTCTAGATGGTTGGCAGAACCTGTATAGTTCTTCTCTCCAGCAATTGATGTCGGTGAAAGGATTGGTTGTGATTGGATTTTTTCTGTCTTTGGGATTAGTAGGAATTCTGTTTAGTCAACTGCCAAAAGAATTTCTGCCCATCGAAGATCGCGCCCGAATTATTACCTTTATTCGCGCACCGCAAGGGGTGACGATCGACTATACCGATAAAGTGTCTCGCCAAGTCGAAGAAATCTACAGCCAAATTCCAGATATTCGAGCTTATTTTAGTGTGGGGGCATTTGGTCGGGGGGCACCGGGACAAGTCAACCAAGGTATTATCTTCGTACGATTGCAACACTGGAAAGACCGAAAAAAACCAGAACAGTCTCAAGAGGCGATCGTCGGGCAATTGTTCGGTCGGTTTTCGGCAATTACTGATGCCTTTGTTCTGCCGATCAATCCTTCCTCTTTACCCGGTTCTGGCTTCGGTCAACCCATTCAATTTGTTCTGCAAGGTAGCGATCTCGAACAACTGGCTCAAATTTCCGGCGAGTTTGCCCAACTGGCGAACCAACTGCCACAAGTGGTGAATATCGATACCGATTTAAAACTCACCAAACCGGAATTGACGCTGAAGGTCGATCGGCTCGCGGCATCGAATTTAGGGGTTTCAGTTCGGGATATTTCTCGCACGTTACAAATTCTGCTCGGCAGTCAAGAAATTACCAATTTCAATCGCGGAAATCGCCGTTATGAAGTGGTGGTTCAAGCCGAGAAAGAATTTCGATCGACCCCAGATAGTATTCGCGAAATTTATGTCAAAACTCGTGAAAACCAGCTCGTTCCTTTGAGTAATTTCGTCTCGATCGAAACCACCACAACTCCCCCACAAATCAATCATTACAACCGATTTCGATCGGCAACGATCGAAGGCAGTCCCGCACCGGGAGTCAGCCTCGGGGAAGCACTCACCGCCTTAGAAAATTTAAGCCAAGAAGTCGTTCCTCCAGAGATTAGCACTGCCTTAGCCGGACAATCCCTAGAATTTAGAGAAGCGGGTCAATCGACCTTTTTTATCTTTGCACTGGCACTGGCTTTTATTTTCTTAGTCCTGGCGGCACAGTTTGAAAGTTATATCGATCCCGTTGTCGTTTTACTCGCCGTTCCATTATCTTTAATCGGGGCATTTTCTGCGTTACTTTTATTCGGTTTAAACCTCAATGTTTACAGTCAAATCGGGTTAATTATGCTCATTGGTTTATCTACCAAAAACTCGATTTTGATTGTCGAATTTGCCAATCAGCAGCGAGAAAAAGGACAGTCTATTCTTCACGCCGTTTTAGAAGCCGGAAAACTTCGGTTTCGTCCGATTCTGATGACGGCATTTTCCACTGTATTTGGGTTATTACCGTTGGCGCTGGCAACGGGTGCAGGTGCGGCGAGTCGGGTGTCTCTCGGTGTTGCGGTTGTGGGGGGAATGTTGGTTTCTACCTTTTTGAGTTTATATGTGATTCCCGTGTTTTACGTTCTGGCAACCACGGCACAAACTCGACTCACGAAACGCTTTGATTCGTCGGAAAGTGAATTTTAGGAATCGTTATTTCTTGAAAATCAACAGTAACGTGAAGATGACGATTAAGATTCCTTCTTGAAAATGTTCATTGTTGTGTAGGCGGTGGTTAACTCAAACCTACTTGTTGAGTTTACCATATCTCACCTGTCATTCATCCCGACGCTCAACGGTTAGCGGCAAGACCATGGGTCTCTTACTTCCGCCTCCCGTTAGAGCGCGGGGCTTCTGACAGGGTTAGCTAAAGCGCCACAGGCAATAATGATGGATAAAATTTTCAGATAAATTCCCATCCAAGGACGATCGCATGATTGCTGGATGCCCTCAAAAAGCTTGAGTAATCTTGGCGTTAACTCAGACTCAAAAAACATCATTCAACTCCGACAAATTGTTACTTTTATAACAGATTGTTTGACAGGACTATTTTATTTTACTTCGATCGAGCGGGTTCGGCATCTCGATCGAAGTCAATAGACGAGAAGATCGAAATTCAAAATGCCTTCTAAATGGCAAAACCCCCACATCTGCCAGACAGTACAGAATGCGAAGGTTCTACCCACTAGTCAGGATCTCCACTCATCGCCAACCCTTCATCTAACGATGTCGAAGACATTGGCAGAACTGAGGACGGTAGTTGAGAAGCTATTTTGTCCGCAGAACCCTGATACAGTTTAATCTCCTGTTGAGGAGCAGCCAACTCAATATCTAACTCTCCAATGCGCTTTTGCAAGAGTTTCAGCAAGTCAACATAGACAACCCAAAAGTCCTCTGTCGTCGCCCATGCCGACAAACCCACAGGGATATAGTAGTCAAAATGAGTATTCCAAGGAAACCAACCCGGTGCCGGGGTATCGAGCACTTTAGGATGCGAGGAGGCAATCTCGAGCCACATCGATCGAACTTTCTCCAGATCTTGCGTAAACTTGACATTGATGGGCAACACAATCTTTCGCATATCTGCGTGGGTGTAATTAATAATGTCACTTCCCCAAACCGTATTGTTAGGCAGGCTGACGATACTTCCGTCAAAACCCTTCAGTTTGGTGTTAGCAAGAGAAATCGAGTCCACATACGCCCAGTAGCCTGCCACCTTGATTTCATCACCCACATCAAAAGGCTTATTCAACAACAACATTAGCCCACTGGCAAGATTCCCCAAGTTACTTTGCAACGCAAAGGCAAGCACGAAACTAGCCCCCCCCACCAAGGCGATAATCGGTCCTAAACTCACTCCCAGGGATGTCAGCGCCAGCAACACACCGGCGACCAAAATACCGCGTCCGACTACTATGACGATAAATTCACGGAATAGAGACGACACGCTACCAACTCGGGTGAGAACTTTCTTCAAAATCAAGGCGACCAGACGAGAAACAATCAGCGAGGCAATGACAATGCCGAGAAATTGAGCTAAATTCAGACCCCATCGGACACCACCTTCCTCTGATTTGACCCAACTCACCAGCCGGACTCCTAACCCCTCGGTATCTGTGACATTGAGTTCAATACCACTGACAGCCTTAATATATGTACGATAGGATGCAGTGTCGCCGCCCTTACCATCTATGGCATCTAAAACGATCTGAAAACGATCGATAATTGCGGTCTGTTCCCCTTGCAGATCGGTGACATTCACCACCAATTGATTCTTTAAATCCGACTCGGCTTCTGCCACATCCCCAAGCTGCTCGGCAACTTCTGTGAGGTCTTCCCCAGAGTCCTGAGTGGCTTCCTCTGCCCCATCGCCCGCTTCTGTCCCGGTCTGCTGTTGTGCCGTTTTCAGGTCAGTGGCAATATCCTTAAGTGCTTCTCCTGCCTCTTCAGACTCGACCGACCCCTCTTCTTCCGCAGCCGATGGCGCCAACCCGGAGTCAGAAATCGCCTTACTTGCCTGTATTACCTTAGCTCGAGCCGCATCAACCTTGGCTGATAATTCCTTAAATTCGGGTGAATCCGGAACGGCACCTTCTAGATTTTCCTCTGCCACCTCTAAATCGATCAGAGCTCTGTCTAAGGCATCAATCTTCTCGGTCGCTTCATCGTAGTCGGCAGAACCCGCCGTAAGTTCATCTCTTTCGGCTTCTGCTTCTTCCAAAACTTGCCGAGCGCTGGAGATCTCTTCTTCGCTCTCCGCTTCATCTACAACCGCCTGTAACCCTTTGTCCTCCTTAAGTTCGTTGCCGATTGTAACGGCATCCCGAATCGCCTGTCTCGCTTCCTGAAGAGCTTGCTTTGCTTCCTCTAGCTGTTGAGTCGCCTTCTCGTATTCTGGCGTCCCCGGCGATGTCTGTGCCTGGGCGGCTTCGGCTTCGGCGAGTTTGGCTTCTGCCTCTGTTACCAATTTTGCCGCTGACTCTTGAGATTCAATCGCTAGGTTTTGGCGCTTGATGGCAATCTCTGACTGACTAATTTCCTGAACTTTGTCTTTCAGTAAGAGTAACCAAGCAGCCGCTTCGGTTTGTAGTTCTTCCAGAGTCAAGGGTTTGACTAATAACTCTAGCTGATCGATCGGGACGGTCAGGTCTTCTACAGTCACAGCTTTAGCTGGATCCACTTCTGAGGGAATGGTGGATTCAATTAAAACGGACTCGCTTTCTTCTTCTGTCCCTTCTGCCTCCTGTGACAGCGCCGGGAGACCGAACACTGCAAAGACTGAAATCAGACCGGTGACAACGACCGCCTGAATCCTGACAAAAACCACTCTACGCATTACCTGAAAGTTTCCTTTAACATTAGATAACAGTACAAAATAACCCTAGCAAAATTCGTTGTTCTTCAACTCAACCTTAGTACAGCACAAAAAACCGACAACCGCCAAGCATTGCTCGAAGTTGTAGTCTAGATCGAGTTCGATCGAGTGAAGAAAGAGAAAAGTCTCCCTGATTAAACAGGGTTGTTTCATTCCCTGACAGGCGTAGATTGTTAAGCGGGAAAAGCCAGAGATGTTGTCTCTTCGAGCAGAATTTCGACCAGAAAAACCAGCAATTGAGTCAAAAAATCACTGACTGTTTGAGGGATTGACAAAATCACCCACCCGATGCATCGAATGAAACAGCTCTGCTTTGCACCTTCTCACAGACGGCTATTGGCGAGAGTCACCCGATCTCGTCCCAGTTGTTTCGATCGCGCCAGCGCCTCGTGAGCAGCTTGAACTAAATCTTCCCAAGAACCCCGAGAATTGGGAACAAAACTTGCAACCCCCAAACTCACCGTCACCGTATTCCCTGGAAAACCAATTTGGTAATCCCGTTCGATCCCCAAAGCCTTGACCCGTTCTCGAATGCGTTCGGCAACTTGAACCGCTGCCACAGCATCGGTTTTCGGCAGCAAGATGGCAAATTCCTCTCCCCCGTACCGCGCTGCCAAATCGTAGGGATGGCGCACCATTTGGCGAATCACCTCCGCCACTTGTTGCAAACATCGATCGCCCCCCTCTTCACCCTCGGCTTTATTGTAAAACCGTAAATAGTCGATATCGCACAAAATCAGTGCAAGAGGTGCATCTTCTCGAATCAGCAATTCCCACTGTTGTTGGAGAGCAATCTCAAAACCTTGCCGATTCGTCAATTGAGTCAGATCGTCCATAGAACTGCGACGCTGTAACTCTTGGTTCTGGCGTTCCAACTTCTGGATGCGATCGAGTGTAGACTCCTCGCGTTGAAATTGAGCCTGAAAATACAGGCGATACAACTCACAGCTTGGAGTCGCGCGATTCCCCTCCAACTTCACCAATCCCATACTTTCTAACTGATAAGCCACAATTGATTCCAATTGCACCCCATCGTCGGTGGCAGCCACCGGTTCGAGTGCTGCCAGCAAGTCGGGATAATCCTGAAGTAGCGCCCAATAATAGCGCAGGTGATCGCCGTAAATTCCGGCTTGGGTAGGAGCTTCCAGCAGTAATTGCTCTGGAGTAACATCATCATGGCACAGGTGATAGAGTGCCAGTCGTACTAGATAAGGATGTCCTCCCAACAGATCTAAAAGCGATCGCCAGTGCTGTTGCTGGGGCTCTTCTGGAGACCATTGCAGTCCGTGGCGTCGGACTAACTCCTGAACTTGTTCGGCATTAAATTCCGGCAACTGAATCGGACGTCCCACATTGAAGGGCGATTGATTCAGACTTAAAGGAATGTAAACTTCCGTGTTGTACACCACCACCAACCGCAGTTTCTGGAAAATGTCCACTTGCTTGGCTCGTTCGTGCCAAAACCGCAACAGAGGCAGAAACTCCCGAGCGATACTAGGATACTCGAATATCCGATTGACTTCGTTCAACGCCAAAACCAGCGGTGCGTCGATGTTGGCAAGCAAGTAATGTTGCAGATAATGCGTACAACTCACCTTGGAGCCAATTTCTTCATCCCAATAGTCTTCTAATCGGGAGCCAATTGTAACTGCCGCGAGATCCGGGTGCAAACCCAGCGCAACAATCCATCAAAAGATGCCAAAATGTTTGCATCGGCTTCCTGAAAATCCAAGCTGACCGTTCGATATTGGGCCGCGCTGCCCGATCCAAAATTCTCAGCAGCAGCGAGCTTTTACCCATCAGCCGAGGGGCTTTGAGGCGGATGACACTACCGGGTTTGGCGATTTCCCGGTAAGCCAGATCTTCCAGGGGGGTGCGATCGATATAGAACGGCGAGTTGAGCGGCACCGGACCGCTGGGAAATTCTAAAGGGGTTGGCAAGAGGTTAGAACTCAATGAGTCGATCTCTTGTCGCTCGCGGGGCGTAAGCTGACGGTCTTCTAAGGTAATCCGAAAATTTGTTTTGGTAATCGACATCCCAAACATTTCTGAAAGATCGTGCCACAATTCGGCAGCCAAATTTTTCAGATAATTGGCATCGTAATGAAACTCTTTTGCCATCCCAGCGTAAGTCTGTCCCTTCCAAGCTTGGCGAAGCACCAATTCCTGTATGGGATTCAAACTTCGTTGTTCTTTGGCACGTAACAGACACAAAACCTCATCAATCGTCATTTACTAAACCCCTTATGGGGATTCACCGACTTGTTACATTTTTACAAACTTTAGAGGACTCACACTACTATTGGCAAGAGAGTCCTCTATGAGACAAGCCTGGAAGCTCGATTGAAGATTCTTACAAAGAAGATACTTTTAGTAACTTGACTTTATAACAAACTCTAAAAATCAACTCGAACTGATATTTTTCATCCGTTGGCGGCGGGCAGACTTGAGTAAACGGACTTGGTATGGATCGGCATTTTCACGCCAATAAACCCGATGTCCTCTCAATTGAGCGCAGTTTTGAGCCAAGCACTGCAACCAACCCTGGCGTTTGCGAATATTTTGAGGATTATCTAACAATCCCCAACGTTCTTCTTGCTGGGTCAGCTTAGCAAATTTATTGTAGAGTGGATAGTCTGGGGTGACAAGTTGTTCTTTGCGATGCAAAATCGGTGGATTGTCCGATCGATCGCCTTCGTAATAGCGAACGTGCAGATCTCTAAGGTCGATTTGCATTGCCATATGAAGAGTGGGATGAGGATTTATATCAAAATCCGGGTAAAAAAGATAAGAAATTTTCGGGGTTGCAGTGTGAATTTTGACGATCGTTGCCCCTTCTAATCGCCCGATATTCCGACTGGCGCATCCTTCATAAATCCGCAAGAGGGGATCGAGTTGTTCGAGAGCATCAATGTGAATAGAGAGAGAACGAGGAGTGAGTTGACCGATCGGACTTTGCTGGCACAGTTGGGAAATTTCGGCGAGATCTCCGACCCCAAAGAGCATTTCCTCCGCAATTTTGAAAGCGTTTTTCAGCGATCCGAATAGCCATTTGATATCCCGTTGTACCGCAAGTGTAAAACTACTCAGGCGAGGACGGCGACCAAAATTCGTCAGCGCGAGATAAATCAACAACTCTTGACGGCGCTTCTCGGCAATCGCTTCCCATTCCTGGGGATCGGTTGCTTGCAACACCACTTTAAACGCATGGCGAAACGAACCGAACTCCGCCAACAAGTCCTCTGAATCCGGCAGTTCTTGGAGTACCGGCAACCGACCTCGATCGCCCACAAACACCATCAACGGCATCAGCAGTTGCCGATAGTCTTCAAAACTCTTGTTCGACTTGCGGACTCTCGGCGACACCGATCGCGATCGCCATCGAGAGGCGCGGAAGCTTTCTGCATCCGCCTCATCCCGAAACACCAAGTAAATCCCCAAATCCACGGGAATGGCATCAACTTCCAACACGCTGTCGATGTAAGACTTTAACTCTTCCTGTTGGTAATATTTTTGAAACGTGCGGCGGCGGGTAATAAATCCATCGCTATAAGCAACTCGTCCGCGATCGCGACCCTCAACTTCCACTTGTGCCGCCACCAACAACACCTTTTTGGTCAACTGCCAAGCTTGCAACAGCGCTTCCCGCCGTTCTTGCAAATCCTCAATCACATTAATCACAAAGCCGAGATTGACAATATCGGCACGCACTCGAGGGACATCCGGCGCATAATGCGGGTCCGATCCCGAACTGACAAATCCCCGTTGTTCGATTCGTCGAACATCTCCTCCTTGTCCGCAACCGTAGTCGAAAAACGTCGTGTTGGGTGCAAACAAATCCGCTTCGATCGCGGATCGTACCGGACGGGATAAATCCCGACGCACGATCGCTGCCCGATAGCGTTCGATTTTGGGCTTGGCAGAACGTTCCCCATCGTGACGCCAAACCACCTCATGACCGCAGAGAGTGACCCCTACCTCGTGCAAACACTGCTGCCAACCTGCCAATGTGCCGATGAGTTGCCGACGATCGAGCAATCCCAACCTTTCCTCTTGGCGGGTTAGTTTGGCGAAGGTTTCGTAGTGGGGATAGTCCGTGGGGACGAAGGTTTCTTTGCGGTGCAAGATGGGAGGATTTTCTGCTCTTTGGTAATCGCGATCGGACACTTGTCGAGTTTGCAGATCGATTTGGATGCTGGTGTGCAGGGTGGGATGAGCCTCGGTGTCGAAATCGGGATAAAACAGGTAGGAAATTCTCGGCTGTTCTAGGGCAAATTTAATCAGCGTTGCCTGGGGATTTGCCCCATAGAACCGGGCGCAAACTTCGTAGAGGCGCAATCGGAGATCGAGGACATCTAAGCCCTGCCGGTGGATGTAGAAGGCTCCGGGGAGTTTTTTGCCGATTTTGCTGCGATCGCAACATTGGGCAATGGTCTCGAGGTCGAGGATCTCTGACAAAAGCCGATCGATTCGCTCTTCCAAGGCTCGCTCTGCCAACGTTTCCAGAATGTTCGGTAAAATCCCGGCTTCTATCCCCTGCCCGATTAAGGCAGAAAGTTGGCGATCGCAGTCGGAAATCTGGCTGGTTATCATGCCTACCTATTTATCACAAAAGCGATCGAAAAAATAGACAGCTTTCTAGCTGCCTCATGAGTTATATCGTGGATTTTCGGAAGATTTGGCGATTTTCAGCCCAATCTACAGTTCTTTCCGTCCGTGCAACTTCCACTCCAGCATTTGAACTAATGGGATCGCTGAAGTTGAGGGGGTGGAGGTAAAAATATCTGGACATTCCACCCATAAGCGATCGATCGCCTGTTGGTGATCTTCTTCACCCAGAGCGAGTTCCGATCTCAACTGTGCCAAAACATTGAAGCTATTTGTCATCTCGATCGACCCATCTTCCAGTGCGTCTTTGAGGATTCCTTTATACGCTTCGTGGTGTTTTTCTTTCGTAAATCCTGGCAGAACCTTCGCTAAAACATATACTTCATTCGGGGTCAGCTCTTCTAACAATCGTCCGTCCAGATAGGGCGAAACATTTAACCCGAGCCGTTTCAGTTGCTTGCTCAGACGAGTTGCCAAACTTTCCCGAAGATACAGTTGCGAACTCCGACGCCAATGGCGAGCCAGCCATAAGGTACTCAGGGCAACAATTAGCATTTGCCACAGGAATTGTCCGGGTTCAGAAAGTCGGTTAATGAAAGGTCTTCCACCGAAGACAAAAAAAAGATTGAAACAGACAAATGTACACAACGTGAATAGGCGGTGGCGCACCTGTTCTTTACTGAATCTGGGATCGGTTTTTCGCTTCAGTCCATAATACCATTTCTCTATTTTTTGTCCCAGCCAATAGATGAGAAAAGTACAAAGCCCCAACGTTAGCGGCACAGCGACTAATTTGGGAATGGGAATCGGAGATCCGAACAGGTAAAACCCTGGATTCCAGATATTAGAAATTTGGTGTTCTTCGCGAGCCCAAGCGCCTGAAAAATAGTATGTCCAGTTTCCGGCATAGAGGTAGTAGTATAGGAAATAACCAACTAACACCCCTAAGTATCCATAATAGAGAAAGGGACGATCGCGCTGTTCTAGTCGATCCCAATACGATCGTTCTGAATCGATATCGATGCAAGAACTTTGACACGCCACGCAGGCACTTTTTTCTTTGCCATTTTTGTCGATCGTGCGACACATAGATTGAGTAATTTTTTGTTCTCCTCGATGGGCTAAACTGCCCAACAAACTGTTTGGTTCACTATAAATTTTCTGTACGGGTGACATGGGACAAAAGTAATTGCACCAAGATTTTCCACCATACAAGTATCCCACTAAGATGGCAAATAAAATTATAAATAGCAGCCAAAAGGCAAGAGCAAGACGATCGGAGTTCACAAACAAAATGCGGACACACAACCCTACCCAAAAATAGCCAAATTGAAAGTACGAAAAGTTACGATCAATCCAAGAATTCGGTTTGATTTTGACAAGTTCATAGCGAATCCGACCGGTTTGGGCATCGACGTGCTTTAACTGTCGCCCAATACCCAGAGCACGGGGAATTTGGGACAGAAATGAAAGCGGACAAATTCTGCGCCACAATTCATGACCGAAAACCAGTAAAATAAAAATAGAACTAGGAACAACCAGACCCCAAAAAACGTCGGCTCCGATGGCATAAGGATGTTGTTCCAAACACTGACCTCGTACAGAAATACAAGTCTCTATTTCGAGACGAAATGGGCTAAACGATCGCTCGGAAGCAGTGAGCCAGGGCGAGATCGGATCGTAAAATAGGGAAGCAATCAGAAGTAGCCAACCGATGGTGAGAAACCATCTCACTCGATGCATGAAGCGTTCAGATACATGAGGGGACATTGTTTCGAGTCCGGTCGAACCGGATGACTTCACTATTTCTATCGTCTGTATTTATCAATACAGTTGGTGCGATCGATATCACTCAAAAATGTGATGGCGATCGGTACTCAACGCACCATAATCCGATTGCTATATCTCGCTTTCTCGGTGAATTAAAGTCTCCGGCGAACCCGATTTTGAGGCAGGTAAGAGCAACGCTCTCTGAGATTCTGGCAGCAAACTTTCGACTTGAATGCGTTGGATCATCCCACGATCGTCAACGATCATTTCTCCTAAATACGGAGCATCTTCGGGCTGAAATCCAGAATTCACCAACTCGACATCGGTATGACGCAATGTATCGGCAATCCGTTCTGCCATCAACCCCAAGAGAGAAACGGTATTATTATGATGGTAATTCACCATAATAATCCGAGTGCTTAAAGCCGATCGACTGGGCGTTCCTTTAATTAAGCGGCATAGATCGATCGCCGGAACGATCGTCCCTCGATAATTAAACAATCCGGCAACGTACTCCGGTGCATGGGGAATGTCTCGCAGAACAACCATGGGAATGACTTCCACCACATTAGACGTATCCAAGGCATATCGATCGTTTCCGACGTAGAAGATCAGCATTAACATAGTTTGAAGTTGATAGTTGATAGTTAATAGTTGATAGTTGACAGCTATAGCATTAGACACAAGTCGCTTTCAATCCAACCGTACATTTTAGGGGTAGTTTACATGACAGAACTTTATATCATTCGCCACGGGATTGCTGCCGATCGGCAAGACTTTGAGACGGACGAAGCACGTCCCCTGACAAAAGAGGGCGATCGCAAAACCCAAAAAATCGCCAAACGCCTCGAGGAATTTGGACTGAATTTCGATGTCATCTTTACCAGTCCTCTCCTTCGCGCTCGCCAAACTGCCGCAATTTTACAAGATGTGGGTTTGGGAAAACAAATCTGGGAATGCCCTGCCTTAGCACCGGATGGACATATCCACGATTGGTTGAGTCAGGTTGCAGAACTCACCGATTGTAAAAGTATTGCCATTGTCGGTCATCAACCCGATTTGGGCAACTGGGCAGAACTATTAGTGTGGGGCGAAGTCAAAGGCAATATTACCCTGAAAAAAGCCGGAGTTATGGGGATAACTTTACCGCAAAGTGATTCGCCGATCGGTCGCAGTTCCTTGTTTTGGCTGACTCCACCCCGGTTTTTATTGGGTTGATTGAATTGCACCTAACGCGATCGAAGACTCTGTTTGGGCTGCCGTAAAACCCTTTGCCCCCAAGATATTCGTGCCTTCGTAACGTTTTTAGTGTTTTTCCACGAGCTAACTTCTTACTGACGTGTCGAATTTACATTATTCGGATTTATGAGTCAATTCCTTAATATGGACACTGATTTGCTCGCGAGCAGATAAGTTTAACCCTCTTTCATCACCAGTTCACGTTTGGGGTTGAGCGAATGCGATAGCTCACTAGAAAGGTTTCCCCGATAACCCCCAGTACAGCGCCGAATGTTTTCTGTCATCAGCGTATTACAATTTTGGGAGTTTTTTCGGATCGACTTGGAAATCGGGTGCAAGATAGATTAATATATCCCACCTCTCTCTAGACTCGTGTCTACATTCTTCACTCCCCTCAAAGCCACTTTGTACCAATTGCTCTATCGGCGAACGATCCTGTTGCTGGCGTTGCTCTTGTGTATCGGTGTTACCGGTGCTTTGTGGAATACATCTCGTTTTTCGTCGAGTCTGATTCGATCGCACGCTCTGCAAAGTGCCGTCATGTACGCTGAAGCGATGAAGAATGCTCGCACGCTCTACAGTGACGCTGTGGTCGATCGCATTGACGATGTTCAATCTATCCGCGTCACCCACGATTATGCTCTGGCTAACAATTCAATTCCTTTACCCGCTACATTTCTCATCGAATTGGGGCAGCGCATTCGCCAAGATAACCCGGAGATCTCTGTCCGACTGTTCAGCGATTATCCCTTTCCTTGGCGCAAAGCTGAAGGTGGCCCCAAAGATGATTTCGAGCGCGAAGCTTTAACTGCTTTAAAGCAAAATTCTGATCGACCGTTTTTTCGTATCGAATCATTCCAAGATAAACCCATTTTTCGATACGCAGAAGCAGATATTTTGCAACGGAGTTGTATAAATTGCCATAATACGCATCCTGAAAGTCCTAAGCGAGATTGGAAAGTGGGCGACGTGCGCGGCGTACTTGAAATCACTCAACCCTTGCAAGATGTCGCCGCCCATACAGAGAAAGGATGGCAAGGAATGTTGGCGATACTTGCCGGATTTTCGGGGCTGAGTTTAGTGGGGATTACCCTCGTTATGGGCAGGTTGCGACAAACGGCAAAAGAGTTAGAATTGCAAGTTCTCGAACGTACAGCTCAACTGCGAAAAACGAACGAAAACTTAGCAATCGAACAGGAAAAATCCGAACGGTTGTTATTGAATATTTTGCCCAGACCGATCGCCGAAGAGTTAAAACGCAGCGATGGGAATAGCCATATTGCCCGAGAGTTTGCAGCGGTGAGTATTTTGTTTGCTGATATTGTGGGTTTTACCAATCTTTCCCAACAAATTTCAGCAGAAGAATTGGTAAAGTTGCTCAATGAAATTTTTTCCAAATTCGATCGTCTCACCGATCGTTATGGTTTAGAAAAAATTAAGACGATCGGCGATGCCTATATGGCAGTCGGCGGTATTCCCAATCCTCGTCCAGATCACGCCGAAGCCATTGCCGATATGGCGCTGGCGATGCAACACGAAATCGAGATCTTTAATCAGGAATATGACGCAACTCTCAAAATCCGTATCGGCATTAATACAGGTTCGGTGATTGCTGGAGTGATTGGCAAGAAAAAATTTATCTACGATCTTTGGGGCGATGCTGTCAATACCGCAAGTCGCATGGAATCTCACGGAATCGCCGATAGTATCCAAGTGACTGATGCGACATATCAGTATTTAAAAGATACATTTAATTTTGAAGATAGGGGCATCATTCAAGTTAAAGGAAAAGGAGATATGAAAACTTATCTTCTTGTGGGAAGAAAATAGAAATATAATCGAGATAAATCGAATGAATCTGAAACTTTCATCTTTGCCGAAACTTTTCCAGTCTCGTTTATCGCGTCGGATCGCTGGATTAGTTTTTACGAGTTTGGTAGCGATCGAACTGGTAATTCTCGTTCCGTCTTACGTCCGCCGAGAGAACGAATTACTCGAGCAGATTGAGGAAGTTTCCGAGGCAATGGGTAAAACCACCATCCGCCTAGCACAACAAGGAAAGTATGATGAGGAAAAAATTATCGATCTCATCAATACTTTAAGCGGTGAAGCTCTGATAATGGGCGGATCGATTTACCGAATTGATGGTAATTTGATGACCACCTTCGGAGAAAAACCTCAACTTGAGTTTGCCGATCTAAAAAATATAAACGTTTGGGAATGCGATCGACTTTTATTGGGCGATCGTTACGAGGTCGCTTGGTCGGGTCATCCATTCGGCGTCAATTATGTGTTTATTATCCGTCACGACTCTTCCTCAGTTCAACCGGCTTTATACGCCTATGCGGCTCGCATTGCGGGTTTAGTTTTAATTATTGCGATCGTGGTAACTTCTTCCACAATGTTTGTCTTAGGAACGATCGTTATCGTTCCCATTCTACAACTGCGGAAGGATTTAATGTTAGCTGCCGATGCTTTGAGTCGAGAAACACCCGACTTACCAGATTTTTATGCATTGACGGCAAAGCGTCAAGACGAATTGGGTGACGTGATGCAAGCCTTTTGCCAGATGTTCGATCGGGTGTATCGAGAAATTTTGCACCGCAAAGAAACCGAAGACTGTTTGCGTCGAGAACAGGATAAGTCGGAACGATTGTTACTGAATATTTTACCCGCTCCGATCGCAGATCGACTGAAACAAGGACACCAAAATATCGCCGATGGCTTTGCCGAAGTGACAATTCTATTTGCGGATTTAGTGGGTTTCACGCAATTATCCTCTCGCAAAAATCCCAAAGAATTGGTGGATTTACTCAACCAAATTTTTTCCGCTTTCGATCGTCTCAGCGAAAAACACGGCTTAGAAAAAATTAAAACCATTGGTGATGCGTACATGGTAGCCGGAGGACTACCCGATCCGAAATCCCATTGTGCCGCAGACATTGCCGAAATGGCGATCGAGATGCAACAAGAAATGCAAAACTTTCGGGAACGCACAGGCGAAGATTTGCATCTGCGCATCGGCATGAATACGGGTCCAGTGGTTGCCGGAGTCATCGGCACTCGCAAATTTATCTACGATTTGTGGGGAGATGCCGTGAATGTCGCCAGCCGCATGGAGTCTCAAGGCATTCCCGGTTGCATTCAGGTGACAGAAGCCACCTACACACTTTTAAAAGATAAATATCGCTTCGAGGCGCGGGGAGAAATTGCCGTTAAGGGGAAAGGAACAATGCCAGCCTATCTCTTGAAAGATCGCATTCTCACTTTGATGGTTTAGTGAAGAATTATTAAGTCTTTTTCTTCAATTTTATTAACTAAAGAAAATAAAAAATAAAATAACTTAATAAAGTGAACTCTTTTTGAATCGGAATTTCGGGAAGAGTCTCTATTTTGCCGATCGCGATCCTCCGGAAATTCTTCTTCATCTCCTCAGATTGCATAGCTGAGAAAGCCCGATGACACGGGAATTGCAATACCAATTCAGTCACAAATTGAGTTAATATTTTAATAGCTATATGGCTAAAAAAATAGATTTATATAGTTGTATATACGGATAATAATGGATATAAGTTTCACAAAACTTAGCATAAAAGTTTTTTATCAATAATTTACAAATGTTTACAGGTTGCTGTAGAATTGTCTGTATCAACCAATAAGTATTTTTTCTCATTGACATGATGGCGGATCAATTTCCCTGGCTAACCGCGATCGTCCTTCTCCCACTCATCGCTGCTCTAATCGTCCCCGTGCTGCCGGTCAAAGACGACAAGCAAGTGCGGTGGTATGCCCTGGGTGTGGGTATCGCGGACTTCGTTCTGATGGTTTACACCTTTTGGCAGCATTACGATCCTCGTAACGCATCGTTACAGCTAGTTGAGAAGTATGACTGGATACCCCAAATCGGTTTGAGCTGGGCGGTATCCGTCGATGGCATCTCCATGCCGTTGGTGCTTCTTGCCGGATTAGTAACGACGCTGGCGATGTTGGCAGCTTGGCAGGTCGATCGCAAGCCCCGCCTCTTCTACTTCCTGATGCTGGTGCTATACTCAGCCCAGATTGGGGTCTTTGTCGCCCAAGACTTGCTCCTGCTGTTTATCCAGTGGGAACTCGAACTGGTTCCCGTTTACCTGCTCGTCTCCATTTGGGGCGGAACCAAGCGCCAATATGCAGCCACCAAGTTCTTGCTCTATACTGCTGCCGCGTCCATCTTTATTCTGGTAGCAGCCTTGGCAATGGCACTCTACGGTGGTAGCGAGCTAACCTTTGATATGGTCGAACTGGGGTTAAAAGATTACCCTCTCGGCTTAGAAATGCTCCTGTACGCGGGATTGCTGATTGCTTTCGGCGTCAAACTAGCAATGTTCCCCCTACATACCTGGCTGCCGGATGCTCACGGCGAAGCTTCAGCACCTGTATCCATGATTTTGGCGGGTGTCCTGCTGAAAATGGGCGGATACGGACTGATTCGTTTGAATATGGAGATGCTCTCCGACGCGCACATTTACTTCGCCCCGCTGCTGGCAGTTTTGGGTGTAGTCAATATTGTTTACGGCGCGTTTAACTCCTTTGCTCAGACGAACATGAAGCGTCGCCTCGCTTATTCTTCGGTATCTCACATGGGGTTTGTCTTGTTGGGAATTGCCTCCTTCACCGATATTGGTGTTGGCGGTGCGATGCTACAAATGATTTCCCACGGGTTGATTGCTGCCGTTCTGTTCTTCCTGGCAGGGGTGACATACGACAGAACCCACACCATGTCACTCGACGAAATGAGCGGTGTCGGTCAAATGATGCCCAAAGTGTTTGCTCTGTTTACGGTTGGTGTGATGGCGTCTTTGGCGCTTCCCGGTATGAGCGGATTTGCGAGCGAATTGGCAGTCTTTGTCGGCATCACCAGCGGCGATATCTACAGTTCAACATTCCGGACGGTGACAGTGTTCTTGGCAGCAGTAGGGACTGATTCTCACCCCGATTTATCTGCTGTCGATGCTGCGACAAATCTTTTATAACTCCGGTGTGCCTCTGGCTTGCGATGTGGCTCCCACTTGCGATTTGAACGATATCGGTTTGAAAAGCCAAGGTAGTCAGGAAGCAGTTTGCTTCGGAACCAATTGCATTTTGCCGGCTGATGCTGACTTTATGGATGCTAAACCTCGTGAAGTGTTGATTGCAGCTTGTTTTATCGTCTTGATTGTCGGGATTGGGGTTTATCCCAAATGGGCAACTCAGATGTACGATGTGAAAACTGTTGCCTTAAACACTGAAATGCGTGAGTCCTACGTTCAAGTGGCGAAGACGAATCCTAAGTTCTATGCGAAGGGTTTATTGTCTCCTCAAAAGATTGCTGAGGCTTCTGTTTTGGGAACCTTCGATTAAAGTTAGATTACGAAAACGGGTTTAAAAGTGAATAAAAAACGATCGTTCTTTCGGGGACGATCGTTTTTTTAAAGAATAAAGAAGGTGGACAGTAATTCTTTGAAGATGGCGTCGTGGTCAATGGGCGGTGTCACTCCAGGTACTCCCGTTGAAGTTTGGCAAGGGATCGTCGATCGCTCCGTTGGGTAGTGTCTCACCAATGCCCGTCCGACTCAAGCCATTGATGTGGTTTTATCCCCATTGTCAGCGGAAGAAAACTGGTGGATTTTACAGCGGTTCCCGCTGTATCTTTTTTGGGTGATGGATGTATTGGAGGAAATGGGAGTCGAGTCGCAATTATAGCAGTCTCAATATTTGTTAGGACGCTAAGCGAAGGACATGCTCGACGCATCTCGTAGTATGTCAAAGTGCTTGAGTTGTTTGCGAATCTGACTTTTAAGCCATGCCCAGCATTTTTAAATTCGGTTCAAATCGGGGGAATGGGGAATAGGGTGGTAAATACCAAACTTCACAACTCGCAGCCCGGATGAGTTGTTCGATGCGCCCACCTTTGTGAAAGGTCGCATTATCAATCACTAGTTTTTGACCGGGTTTGAGAGTGGGAATAAGGTATAGTTTCTTGCAAATGCGTCAGTACATAGGGCTTGCTGAACAACTCTTTGAGCGGGGTAGGCAACAGGCAACAGGCACTCTTGCAACAATTTCAACCGGGAATTGGGCGAAGTTTTCTCGCTTGTTGCCGCCTAAATGCCAGGATTTTGAACACCTAGTGGCTAGAATCTTGCACGGTCAGGATATCAAAACTTAAGCCTAGTGTGTGGTTTACGCCGATTCAGCAAGCCCTTATTACTTAATCTCGATCGACCATTGAAGAATTGCGAAACCAACCTCGCCGCCAGAAGAAATAGACTAAACTCATAGAGATCGTCAGCATGACTCCCAAACAAACTGGATATCCCCAAGATGCATTCAACTCCGGCATATTCCAAGGCGACACCTCAGTATTAAAATTCATTCCATAAATTCCGGCAATAAACGTCAGAGGAATAAAAATGGTCGAAATAATCGCGAGCAACTTCATGATTTCATTCATTTTGTTGCTCAAAACAGAGAGGTAGACATCCATCAAACTCGAAGCCAGTTCTCGGTAAGTTTCCACCATATCGAGAATTTGAATCGTGTGATCGTAACAATCTCGCAAGTAAACCCGAACGTCTTCGCCAATGAGTGGATTGCCATCGCGTAACAGCCGATTCATCGCCTCTCGTTGGGGCCAAATAACGCGGCGCAAAGCCAGTAACTCTCGCTTAATTTGATAAATTTTAGAAAGTGTTCGATCGCTCGCCGATCGAACCACTTCATGTTCTAAGGCTTCTAGGCGATCGCCATAAGCTTCTAAAATGGGAAAATATCCATCAATCACGGCATCCCACAAGGTATAAACCAAATAATCGGTTCCTCTATTCCGGATTACACCTTTATTCTGGTAAATGCGATCGCGCACGGGATCGAAACAGTCTATATCCGGTTCTTCCTGCACCGTTAGCACGTAGTGTTTTCCGACAATAAAACTGACTTGTTCCAGCCAAAATCCTCGACCCTTTGGCTTAATCAAAGCCATTTGGACGAGAATCACTAACTGATCGTGATAGTCTTCAACTTTCGGTCTTTGAGGAACGTTAACCACATCTTCGAGTAACAGCGGATGTAAATTGAAAACGTCTCCTAATTTTTTTAAAATTTCTTCACTGCCAAAACCAGAAACATCAAACCAAGAGACCGACTCCGTATCTAAATGTTCGGCACAAACTTCTGGGGTTAAATACTGAAAGTTCTCGGCTTGAGTAGCGCTGTAGTCGATCAGAACAATCTGCGAAGGTTTGGCATCACTTTCAATTCTTAGTGTTCCTGGAATACTGCCAGGTAAATCGCTGGCGTATTCCAACAAAACATTGTCTTCATTTTCGGAACGATCGAGTTTTCTTAACTTATTGAACAGTGGATATTTTTTTGTAGACATCGCTATCGCATTAATTAAATCAAACAATTTAGATAGACAGGTAATCGAAAATCAAACTAGGTGCTTGTAAAATCGCGTATCCCAAGAACCCGAAAAATAAGGTAGAAGAAACTGAAAATTTGCGTTCAAATGAGGGAACAACGGTTTTTGTTTTCCCATTGCCATTTGTAAAACGGGCTGAAAACAAACGGCTCACAAAATGGTTCCCATTCCCGGCGGCATTGGGAATAAAAAGGTAGAGTTAAAAGTTCGATCGCTAATGCAATGGTTCTCTATGTTCTAGAGTTCGATCGCCTCTACGCCTCCGAGAAATCGATCGATTTTAGACACTAAGACATCTCCCCCAGCATAAAAAAACACAGCCCCCAAAGGAGGATTGGCGGTGGCAATCGTATTAAAACTGAATTCCGACCATGTCCAACATCCAAAATGAGTGCCAACTAATTCAACCCATACCACCCCGAAAGCAATCAGAAAGTATAAGTTATCCCACTTTTTTCTATAGAGTATGGCAAAAAATAAGGCTCCAAAAATTAAAGTGAAGAGATCGCCAAAAAATAATCCAGCTGTCAAAAAAATAATACTATAAAATAAGATCGAGCTATAGGTAATAAAAGACTTATTTCGCAGCACCCAACTTCGATCGGCAAAAATGTATCCTGCACTATAGACGATCGCATGACCGAATGGAACATAAATCGGAATAAAATCTGTTCGATAAGTATATAATTCTAGCCACTCGCTAAAAATTACCTCCCCAAGAAAAGAGAGTGGAATTATAATTGCCATGAGCCGCTTTAGTTTGGGCTGAGCATGAAAAAATGCCAGACAACAATACCCCATTGTAAGGAGATCGAGCAGCCATCGCATTTCTCCATAAACTTCTCGGATTTGTGCCGACTCTAGGCTCAGTACCAAAGCTGTAAATGGAAAAAATAATAGTGCTAAAACAAATGAAATTTGACTCGACTGTTCGGTATCCTGAATCGATAAGCTAGTGTACATCTAAAATTAGGAGTTGCCATCAAGATACTCGAACATTTTTATCTCTATCGAGAAAAAAAGCCGCCCGTAAAAACTGAACTGCCGGCTTTATAAATTTAGGTGTTTCGGCTCTGACTACCATCCAATGGAACTTTTCCGACTTGGGAAAAATATTAGACCTGTTTGCGGTTAGCAATCGTCGATCGTTGTTTGGTAAATTTAATACCAATCGGGAATTTCCCCGGTTTCTCCACCCACACCGATCGCTGTATTAAGAATATTAGCATCGGTCAGAATGAGACCTTCCATGGAAGCACCATACACATTCGCGAAATAAATGGTCGCTTCGGTGAAATTCACCCCATCGAGATTGGCATTTTTTAAATCTGCATTGGTGAGAAAAGCAGAAGTTAAATTTGCACCTTCGAGATTAGCACCTCGAATATCAGCACCTTCGAGATTTGCTCCTGTGAGGTTCGCTCCTTGCAAATTGGCTTCTCTCAAATCCGCCCCAATGAGGTGTGCGCCGCCCAGATCTGCACCGGACAGGTCGCATTGCAAACAAGTTCCGGTTGACAACAGCTTCTTGAGGTGTTGGGGATTTTCAGCTTGAGCGGGACTGGAAAAAAATAGAGGGGTTACTAGTGCTAAGATAGCGAAAAAATGAAGTTTCATAAACTTGCTCCCTGGTGTAGAAAGGTTGATTTCCTTTCCATCTCTTTACTTGTATTATCTCATTCAATCCCGGTCTGGGGATAAATAAGTTCCGTGACGATTTGCGATCGAACGGCAATCTAATTTTCTGTGACCTGTGACCCGCGATCGGTAAACCACGAGCCACGCAACACTAACTCCACATCCACATTGGAAAATTCCTGAAATTCCCACATTAAAGACCCAAAGTTAATTGCCAACTTTTCAAAATTCCGGTATCGTTGGTGGCACGATCGACAGCACGAAGCTGCCAAGTGCCTTGCGCCGATCGATTGAGGAAAGATTTGAGTAACGGCACGTTGGAGATGCCATAGCGGACTTGCAGCACCGTTTGACGACCCAGACTGCGGTTTTGCAGCAATACCGCTTCATTTCTGGGATCGATCAAATACAGCTCGACATCCCCTAAAAACTCGTGGGTGAGATGAACCTCCACTTGGATATCCAGTACCGAACTGGAGTCATTGACGCGGATGCCGCTGGCAACACCACGGGAATCGTTGTCGGGAATCGCCAGTTCTTGGGGATTTTTGCCTTGAATCCAGCGCGACACCGGGGGTAGGGTTGCCAGTTGCCGTTGTGCTGCTTGTACGGTTTTGTAGGCATTCACCTTGCCGTAGCCGAACCACTGAGAATGCCCCCGCTTGTCGTAGCTGCCGTGGCGCGTGCCGAACTGCGGATCGGGATCGGAGTCGATAATTTTGTCCGTGTTTTGCTGCAAAATTTGTTTGACTTGGAATGCCGTCAAATCGGGATTGACCGACAGTACCAAAGCCGCCACCCCGGCAACCACCGGACAAGCGCTGGAAGTCCCCCCAAAACTGTTGGTATAATCGTCGGGACTGTATCCGGCTGCCCCCAATCGATCGGCGGTGAAAACCCCCAATCCCGGCAAATATTGCTTGATTTCCGGTGCGGTGCTGACAAATCCTGTGGATTGCAGCCACATTCCCGGCGGTGCATTGTTACTGGGCGCAGATACCGAAATATTCGGTCCCCAATTGCTGTAAGCCGATTTTTTTGCCAAACTCGTCGAGGCAGAAACCGTAATCACATCGGGATGGACGGCAAAACCACTCAGCCATTTGGTTTTTCCCGAGAGTACATCTTTGGCCAACCTCGTTCGTCGATCGTCCCTTCTGTGGGACGATTGGCATTGCCCGCCGCGAAGACAATGACGCAACCTTTGCCATTGCGTCCGTGGGTGGCTGCACGGGTGATAGCGGCCCGTTGGCGCAGGGATAAGGGGAAGTAAACCGCACTGGCACCCCAGCTACAAGAAATCACCGATGCCCCGTTGGACATTGCCCAATTGAAGATCGCCTCGACGGATTCATCGTCTAAATAGCCGCTGGTGCGGATGGGCATCAAGGCACAACCGGGGGCAACTCCCACAACACCGGAACCATTTTCCTCCGCTACACAAACCCCCGCACAGGCAGTTCCGTGATTATCCGTGGGACGATCGGGTAAAGGGACGAAATCCTTGTCTCTCAAATCTCGGGGGGCGACAATTTTGCCAGGGGCTTGAAAGTCGGGATGGTCGAGATCCACCGAATCATCGGCAACGGCAACCACGATCGATCGATCGCCGCGCGTAATTTCCCAAGCTTGTTCCACCGCAATGTGGGAACTGCTTGCCAATTGGTTTCCCCCCGTATGAGAAAGATACCATTGTTTGCCGTACAACGTATCTTGGGGGCGGTAGTGCGGCGCTGTATGAAAAATCACGTTGGGCTCGGCGGTCAAAACTTGGGACGCGCGCATCAACCGATTGGCGATTTTGACCGGATTGTCTGTGGCGCGATCGGTAACTTGATAGACAAAGGTATTCGGAATTCCTTCGATCGGCTTGCGGGTTTGCAGTCCTAGGGAACGACTGAAGGCATCCCGCGTCTCGGTATCTACATCCTCGGCGAATTGGATGGTAATCTCGTCGGCGAGGTAAATCCAAGTCCCCGGATCTTTCTCTGCCTGATAGACATGGCTGACAAATGCCACCTCCGGTAATCTCCGAACTGCGGCGATCGTGGCGTCCAATTGACTAGACTCCACCGTAAATTCTACTAGAGGTTGACGATCGGTGCCGCCAGAGGGGACGATCGCGTGTTGCGTTGCGGAAATTTTCGCGGCTAGATCTTGCGGATCGATGCCCGGTACCGGACAAACGGTGAAGCGATCGTCGAGCTTGGTGAGTAACAGTTCTTCTCCACCGCGCTGGAGAATTGTCCCCACTCGTTCTTCCGAAACCCCCGCCCCTTCTGAGGCTGCCAATGACTCGTCGATCGTCTTTCTGTTATCCATTGGTTATTGGGGGTTTGGGTTTTGGAGTTTGGGGTTTGGGGTTGGCTTCCCAATTCCCCATTACCCATCAATAGAAATGTTAATATACTTTGAAGTTTCCCGATGTTCTCGCACAACCCCCAAACATACCCCATGATATCTGATAGAGTGCGTTCTTTCCCTGTCGCGATCGGTCGGACATTATTGCCCGTTATCTCCGCGTTCGTTTGTCTCACTCCCGTCATTGCTCAGGACAAGCCACCCGAGTCTGTGGGGGTACAATCCGAAGAGACTCTCGAAATCATCGAACTCGACGACCCCACATTACCGGACGATGCTGACGAACTTCGCCCGCTATCGTTGGATAGTAGCTTATTGAGCCTTCCCGGTGCTCGGCGTTTGATGGATGATGCGAGAACGGCTGTATCCGCGCAAGATTACGACACTGCGGCACAGAAGCTCCAAGAAGCTCGCCAAATTCTCAATCAATTATCGAATTACTATCAGGAGCTAGCGGCGACTTTTTCTGGAATCGATAACCGAATTTTTGAAAGTCAGCGATCGTTAGCGCTAGAATCAGCACAGCTCCGCGATCGTGCCACCTACGAACTGGCTCTGATGCACCGAGCGCAGAACAAACCGGAATTAGCCATTCCCCTGCTGATTCAGATCGTTCGCTCCCAAAACCCCACCCGCGAGTTAGGACAGGAGGCGTACCAGCAACTTTTTGAATTGGGATTTGTGGATTCTCCCTATCCCAGAAGTCGCGACAGCCAATCCTCATCGAGCAATTAGTCTACGTCGGCGATCGTTCTGCGATCCAAACAATCGGTACGATCGTCTCAGAGGCTATGATTTAATAAAATTTTAGCAGAGTCGATAGAAGAGGAAAAATGGTTAGCCCCGAACACGTCAAAGTTACGATCGAAGCCGCCTTAACAGACGCCCAAGTCCAAGTTCGCGATCTCACTGGGGGTGGCGATCACTATGAAGCGATCGTTATTTCTGCTGATTTTGAAGGCAAGTCTTTGGTGAAACAGCACCAGCTCGTCTATGGAGCGCTCAAAGCCGAAATGGCAAGCGAAGCGATTCACGCTTTGGCGCTGAAAACCTATACGCCTGAAACTTGGAAAGTTGCCGAGCAAACCTTATAATTCGATATAATTCGATCGGTATCACCCGATCTGCCGGTTAGCTTCGAGCTGGGAGTTTGCCAAAAGTGGGTTGGGTTTCTCCCCGTACCATTGTTGGGAGTTCCAAAGGACCGATCGGGACTAGGGAAAGTTCACCTTTGAACCACCATTCGCCCTCGAGATATGGAGTGCGATCGCACAGATCCTAAAGTATTTCAAAAATCATCGATCGCCAGTGCCAAGTCGCGATGAAAGACTCAACCCTTGAATTGTACCATCTAGAAAAAAGCGAGTAAACCCGATGACACCCGAATTACAAGAACGAATCGACAAATTAGTTAAAGAGAACGACGTCTTGGTTTTCATGAAGGGCAATAAATTGATGCCTCAGTGTGGTTTTTCCAACAACGTCGTACAAATTCTCAATGTTTTGGGAATTCCGTTTGAAACCGTGGATGTTCTAGAAGATATGGAAATTCGTCAAGGGATTAAGGAATATTCCAATTGGCCCACCATTCCCCAGGTATATGTCAAGGGCGAATTTCTCGGCGGTTCTGATGTGCTGATCGAACTTTATCAGAAAGAGGAATTGGCAGAAAAGCTGACAGTGGCTCTAGCGTCCTAGGATCGAAATCGGAATATAGAGCCGTTTTGGCGATCGTCCTCACTGAAATTTGGGGGCGATCGTTTTTTGAAATGGCATTTCGATCGAAACAAAAATAGAAAACAGCGTAACAAAAGTACAATTTACGATCGATATTGCGGACATCCGATACTCGAGGTACGGTCATCGGGAGCGCTGCGGGAGCGGTCAGTTGTTATACTACTTTAAGTATCCGATTTAAGTATCCGAAGTGACGACTCTCGTTGCCCTCATCCAATAAAATGCTTAAGCTTGCCGATGTTTCCCAATCGGCGCTCTAAAATAGAAAAAAGATTTTTATACGATATCAACGCCCATGGAAGACCTCGCGCACTGCTATCTCTTGTTAGGTTTAGAGCCGGGAGCGTCATTGGAAGACGTGAATCAAGCGTATAAAGACTTGGCATTTGTTTGGCATCCCGATCGCCTTCCCACCGACAATCTACGGCTGCGAGAAAAAGCCCAAGAAAAACTCAAACAAATCAATCACGCGCGAGATCTATTGCGATCGCACCGCCCCAAATCCAACACCATTTGGACTCCATCCCCCACTCGCAAAACCTCTACTCCCCCGCGCCAAAAAACATCAACTCAAAACCGATCTACTTACAATCAGCCGCGATCGGAATTCAGTGGAATCGATTGGCAAGGTGCCTCCCTCAAGGAACGAGACTTTTCTCACAGAAACCTGAGCGGAGCCAATCTCACCGGCGCAGATCTCAGCGATACTTTCATGCACAAGACCAATTTACAAGGCGCCAATCTTACCCGCACCAACTTATTTCGAGCTAATTTGTTTCAGGCTGACTTGCGCGAGGCTATCCTCGCCGAAGCCAACCTCGTCGGTGCGGATTTCAGCGGTGCGGATTTACGAGGTGCCGATTTACGGGGTGCCAAATGGGGCACTGCCACCCGACGGCTGGTGAAGTTGACAGGAGCTAACCTAGCGGGAGCCATTGCCCCAGACGGAACGATCTATCCCGATTAAATCTCACCACTGCCAATCCGAAAGCCCGAATCCGCAAACCTTTTTCCGCATAACCCGTAGAATGGACTGTAAGCCATTTGTGGATTGTCAGTGTGATGCGTTAGACTGGTCAGTCAGTCGTAGGGTTAACGATCGGCTCGAGCCCCTACAATTTCATCTCCCATCGATCGGCTATAGTTTTGGGGAAGGGAGTTCACCTCTTTCATCAGTATTTGGCAAGTCCGAGCTCAGTTCATCTCTTCCCACGCGTTGCGAGAATCTGCTCTTTCCATGCACTGTGGCTGACTGCTGAGATAGCGTGCGTGCATCTGACTCAACATACACTAGCTCAACTGACAATGCGGAGGTCGGGATGAATTGCGAGGAGTACAACAAATGTTTAGAGCGGCTCGAATGGGCGTGCCGTAGCCTCGATGTTGAGGTGGATTCCCATCAACTTGCCGAAATTGCCGAACTGATCGTCGGGCCCATGACGGGAACTTGGCGCTACTTCCACACGCCACAACACATTTTCGACGTGGGGGGTACAGACGATCCGATCGAAGTTTTAGCCGCTCTATTTCACGATCTCGTCTATATACAAGTCGATCTCAGCGTTAATTTTAATCTGAGTTACTACATCGCGCCGTTCAGCCGAGAATTAGAAGGACAACTGCAAATTCGCCCCCAAGAAAAACTGCCCGCCGATCGTTTTTTCGAGATGGTGTTGTCGGTTTTTGGGTTTAGTCCGGATCAAGTTCTCTCTCCCCTTTCCGGACAAAATGAATTTCTCAGCGCCTTAGTGGCGGCAAAGGTGCTCGCAACCTTTATGAAACCCCAACTGTTGCTAGAGATTGTTGCTTGTATCGAAGCGACAATTCCGTTCCAGCACGCTCTGGAAAATGGGTTAACTGTCAGCGATCGTCTTTTTTATCGCTTGAAGGATGCCAACTGTCGGTTTGACCTGAATTTGAGCGAGATGGAACTGCGAGAAACCGTCAAACGAGCGGTTCGAGTTGCCAATCGAGATGTTCTCGGCTTTGCCCATCCTAACCCGGCAATGTTTTTAGATAATACCTGGAACCTGTTGCCGGAAACTAATCATAATCTGATGCACATCAATGCCTACACGGTTCGCGAGTACCGTGTCGCGCTGCAAAAGATGGAAGGGTTCATGAATTTCTTAACCGCCGAAGTGGTGTTTCGGCAATTTGACGGCGAACCCGACGATCGAACCTATCATCGCATGGTGGAAACGGCGGGTAAAAATATCGAAATCGCCAAGTTGTATTTGGGCAGCAAACTATTTGCGATCGCCGTTGTCGAAGCACTATCTCTGCGGGTTGGACTGTCGATTCCCCTGTCTACCATGATGGGCGATCATCCCTCACAAACGCCAAAATGCGCTCAATTAGAGGACTTTATCCCCGATATTCAAGCAAATAAACCGCCACAAAATGACCTGGAACAAGAAGTTTTAACACTATTAGAACAGGGACGAACCCAAAGCGCTGCTTACGATATCAAGCATTCGCCCTTAGCTACGTTCATGGTCAAATCCGTTGGTTTTGAGGAAATTTGTTGTCAGCGTCAACGCGCCCAAGAATTTTTCCAAGGATCGCTGTCGGCAGAAGATTTTCTTGCCGGGTGCAATGCCGAGCTGACTGAGGCGATCGCTACTGGAGTTTTACAGTTATTTGACAGTCGCAAATCGGCATTGTGTCGTTCTTAGCCATCTCCTGTATGACGATCGATTGCATATTTGTCATTGTGGAGCTAGGATCGATCGCCCAAATCTGGGACGATTAGAAACTAAACCGTTTTATTGGAAGGGAACAAACTGACAAGACAAAATTGGAAATAGTGAGCTAGTATGAAAGCATATATAAAACCTCTTAGCAATAGCAAAATCCAGCTCGACATCTATTCAAGTGTTGGGTTTCGCTACCTTCCTATACATTTTCCAACTTATATCGGGGAGAAAGTTTAGATTTCCGATTTGTTTTACCCCGAAGTGGTTGGCGTTTCGGCGTTGGCAGGTGTCGGCTTGTCCGAAGGTCGGTCGATCGCTTGAAGTAATAAGTAATTTAACACTGTCCGAATGGCAATCACGGCGGCTAATTTTCCAATATCGTTCCACCGAGGCGCGAGAGTCGTTTTGAGAACACTCGCACCGACTAAGAAGCTGAGTCCCAATGATATCGCATAACCGATTTCTAGCCGACTTTTCTGAAAAGAATCGGCGGTTTGAGATACGAACAAAGCATTTTTCATGAAAATTATTAGAGCTTTAATAATTCCGCTGAAAATGACTAACAGCGCCATTAACTGACAAATCTGGATAGCCGTGCTATTGAGATTTGTAACGATCCGATCGAGTGTCATATCATCATTCGTTTGGAGAAATACTTATGGGGTTTCCTTTTGATAAAATATCATCAGGACATTTTTTTATTGATTGTATGAAGTTTAATA
This sequence comes from uncultured cyanobacterium, assembly GCA_963838375.1. GTDB lineage: Bacteria > Cyanobacteriota > Cyanobacteriia > Cyanobacteriales > Geitlerinemataceae > DVED01. The sequence goes on from CAWIQY010000003.1 coordinate 442,948, forward strand.
TTCCGTTTAGTTCTCATTTTTTGACGGTCATTTTATTTTTATCAGTTCTATCTTTTTTAGGCTCTCTTGTTTTGAGTTTTATACTATACAACTATGCAACACAGTATTACCGAGAACTCAATTTAACTCGTCTCGATCCGCTAGGTTTAACTGTGTATGAGTCCGATAAGAATAAGCGATTATTAAATTTTTCAAATAAAATTACTGTTGTGTTTTTTGGTGATTCGAGGGCAGAAGCTTGGTCAGAACCATCCGATCTTGATCGATTTGAATTTATCAACCGGGGAATTGGCTCTCAAACGACATCACAAGCGATCGGACGATATCAAGAACATATTGTACCATTAGATGCAGACATTTTAGTCATTCAAGTGGGGATTAACGATCTCAAGACAATTGCATTATTTCCTCATTTAAAAGAGGAAATTGTTGCGCGGTGTAAAGCAAATATCGAACAGATTGTCACCCCGGCACGGAAACAAAATATCAAGGTGATATTATCTACCATTTTTCCGGTGGGAAAACTCCCGCTTTCTCGCCGCTTATTTTGGTCGAAGGATGTGGATATAGCCATTGATGAAGTGAACGAGTTTATCGATCAATTAGCAGCAGATGATGTGCTGATTTTCGATACAAAATCCGTACTTGCAAACGAGAAAGGGGTAGTCAAAGATGAATATAGTTTAGATTTTCTTCACTTAAACGAAAGGGGATACCGGGCGTTGAATCAAGAGTTAGCGTTGTTGCTCGAACAGGTAAACTAATGAATCGGTGGTAACAATAAAAAACTGACAATTTCTAAGTTTTTAATCGACTTCCTGAAACCATCGATCGATGCGATCGACAAAAGTCATGACAATTTGCCGATCGTAATAAGGAATTATTCCCACAAATCCGGAATCTAAATAGTGATCGGTATTGGGAACAGTCCAATAATTTTTAGGTGATGTTGCCTTCTGCGAAAATGCCCTCAAAAAGGCTAAATCTTCAGCAGGTTCTCGTTCGGCATCGATGACAAATAGGGGAATATGCCCCGGTTGTGAGAACTGTTCCACATAGTTTTCAATATTTAAACGTTCGATCGCAGGTTTCCACATGGAAAAAGTGAGCGGTTTATTTAATTGCATATCTAATTGCCAGCGAAACAAAAGTTTAACTTTTTCTCGTGCTTCTGGATTTAAAAATCGTTCTGATAGCCGACGAGGGGGACCAAAAACAACGACCTTCTCGATGCGTTTATCCCTTGCCTGTGCGGCTAATGCCACACCTCCTCCAAAGGAATGACCGACAACGTACAAACGCCTATTTTTTATCTCCAATCGTCGCTCCAATTCATCGATCGCCGCTTCTACATCCCGCGCAAAATCAAAAGATTTCCCAGTATAATCTTGTGGCTTATCCGACTCGCCATGTCCTCGTAAATCGAAGGTCAATACTGTATATCCCAATGCCTGAAACTCTTTGGCTAAGGCTCTAATGAGAGGAAGCTTTCTCCCAAAAATAGACGATCCGTGAAGCAAAAGAATGACAGGAGATCGCTCGTTTCCACAGTATAAATCTCCAATTATATTGAGAGTATCGGCTGTAAATATAATGGGTTTTGACGGTCGATCGTTAACGCGCTCTATTTTTTGAAATTGACGTAATTGTTGGAGTTTGAGGTGGTGTCGTTTATAGCTGAGTAACGGATGAATCCATTTTAATGATGAATATCGATGGCTTAAAAAAGTGTAGACTCGATCGCTGAGTTTTTCTTTTTGGGGGTCAGCTTCTAAGTTCATAAGGGCGATCGGAAAATTATGATACCGATATTCTATCAAACTTTTCTAGGATGACCGGGACACTGGGACGATCGAAGAAAAAGGTGGGTTATTAGTCAAACCCACCTCTTTATTGCAATAGATTAATCGTTCGGACGATCGAATTAACTTTGCGTCACCACTTCTTTTTCTTGTTCTTGCGCCAAGAACTTCTCTAACTCAGTCAGAGCATCGGCATCCACTTTGGTTTGCATCGGACAGAATTTCGGTCCGCACATCGAACAGAATTCAGCCGTTTTGTAGATATCCGCCGGCAGCGTTTCGTCGTGGTATTCACGGGCACGTTCGGGATCGAGAGATAATTCAAACTGGCGGTTCCAGTCAAAATTATACCGAGCGGCAGACAGTTCGTCATCGCGATCGCGCGCACCGGGACGGTGGCGGGCGATATCGGCTGCATGGGCAGCAATTTTGTACGCAATCAAACCGTTTCGGACATCTTCGGCGTTAGGCAACCCCAAATGTTCCTTGGGTGTCACGTAGCACAGCATCGCCGTGCCGTACCAACCTGCCATCGCCGCGCCGATCGCCGATGTGATATGGTCGTAACCTGGAGCAATATCCGTCACCAGCGGACCTAACACATAGAAAGGCGCTTCGGAACACTCTTCCATCTGTTTTTTGACGTTGAACTCGATTTGATCCATGGGCACGTGTCCGGGACCTTCCACCATCACCTGGACATCGTGTTCCCAGGCGCGACGGGTGAGTTGTCCTAGGGTCTTCAACTCTGCCAACTGAGCATCATCGGACGCATCGTGAGTGCATCCCGGACGCAGAGAATCGCCCAAACTGAACGAAACATCGTACTTCTTGAAGATTTCGATGATGTCGTCGAAATGAGTATACAGCGGGTTTTGCTTGTGATGGTGCAACATCCACCGGGCGATGATGCCGCCACCCCGCGAGACAATTCCGGTAATCCGACTTCGGACTAAGGGTAGATGTTCGATGAGAATTCCCGCATGGATGGTCATATAATCGACCCCCTGCTGAGCGTGTTTCTCGATGATATGGAGGAAATCTGCTGCCGTCAGGTTTTCGATGTTGCCATGGACGCTTTCTAAGGCTTGGTAGATGGGAACCGTGCCGATGGGAACCGGAGAAGCGTTGATGATGGCGGTGCGGATGACATCGAGATTGCCGCCTCCGGTAGATAAATCCATCACCGTATCCGCGCCATATTTCACGGCTAGATTTAATTTATCCACCTCTTCTTCGAGGTTAGAAGAGTTGGGTGACGCGCCGATGTTAGCGTTGACTTTGCACTTGGAGGCAATCCCAATCGCCATCGGTTCCAAGTTGGTGTGGTTGATGTTCGCTGGGATAATCATTCGTCCCCGCGCCACTTCGTCCCGAATCAAGTCTACCGGCAGGTTTTCACGTCTAGCGACGTAATCCATCTCCTCGGTGATGACTCCTTGACGTGCGTAGTGCATCTGGGAAACATTGGCTTGTCCCTGACGCTTGGCAACCCATTCTGTTCGCATACGTTGTGTCCTCTATTAACAGCTTCCCTCCGCCGGTATTAGCCGGACTCAGGTTCTAAGGGTGTAATCTCAGCCCGTGCAGTCGGGCACCCCTAGCTTGATGTTCGGATTGTATCGCGTTGCTCACAGATGGGGAATTCGTCGATCGTAATTCGTAATTTATTTTATTTCTTCTTATTGTCTCTTCCCGAGGCAGAAAGGGCTACAACCTCAACGGTGCGAGGCGTTTAGCTGCGGGATTATCTTCCCACCCCGTTCATCCTTTCGCCACACGGAGAAAATAGGACTCATTTTCGCAATGATGGGTTAGATGTATAAATTTGCTGACCTATGAATTCGGAAACAGCGTCAAGGCATTCACCCTATTTTTGAATTCGGTTATTCGCTGGAGGTTGTATCATCCTCTGTTTCAGGAGGAGGGACATCTGACTGTGGTTCTACTTTTTTCGGTTCTGGCAAGGGGGTAGACGTTTCACTTTCTACTTTCTCAGGTTTAGTGTTTTCCGGTGTAGAGGGATCGGAATTTTCTTCTTTGGGTTGAGCAGTTTCGTTCGATTTATCTTGGGAATTCAAATCGGGATTGGGTTGATTTTCCGGTGTAGAGGGATCGAAATTTTCTTCTTTGGGTTGAGCAGTTTCGTTCGATTTATCTTGGGAATTTAAGTCGGGATTGGGTTCGGGAGTAGAAGTTTGTTCTTCTGTTGACTTCGATTCAGAATCAGCGGCTTTATTTTTATCCGTTGTGTCCGGTTCAGCCTTCCATTCAGATAACGGTCGATTTACGCCATTTTCAAAATTGGTGGGTAACAATATGGCAACAGGTTTAGCATTGGGGTCGGCAGCAGAACTGGCGATCGCGTAGAGCAAATTATCGCTAAAGTCTCGTCCTCCTAAAATCAATTGATAGCGTTCGTCATTGTTCAGTGTAAAGTCGATCGTTGCTTGGGGTTTATCTAAACCATATTCAGTTTTTTGCTCGGGAGAAAGCGGAATTTGCAAATCGCTTTGAGCATTAATTAACAAACTCAATAGAAACGAAACATAAGCTTCATTGGCTGGAAAATATCGATCGTCGTTGAGTTCCACTCTTTTGAGAAGAATTGAGAACTTTCATCTCCCACTGAGGTTCGGCTGACTCAGTTTCCGACTCAACTCGAGAAAACTCTAATGTTCGTTCTGGAGTTTCCAGCGTCAACAACTTTGCGTCATCTAGTTCAAAATCAAATACTTTTTGTTGTTGTAGTTTTGTCTCTTCCAGTTGTGGCGCGATCGTCACTTCGTAGATAAAAACGCCAGTTCCCAGAACGATCGCTGATGCAAAAAGAAAAACTGTGGACTTTTTAAACTTCATTATTATCGGTTTACAAAAAACAGAACTAGATTGTACAGAACGGACGTAAATTGACCTTAGATCGTCTCAATAAAGTATTTTTGAAAATAGGCGTTCGATTCGCAATTAACGATCGACGATCGACACTTCTGCTGAACTCCTTCTTCAGGCTTATCGCCGACTCCACCACAAAAGACCACTGGCTGCAAACGCCATCACCGGAACAGTCAACGCCAAAGTGACCAAAACTCGTGCTTGTTTCGGAGTCACTTTCAACGTGCGATTATTCGGTTCTTTAGGTCGAATTGAAAGAACTGTATCATCTTCCTGACTCAACCAGTCGATCGAGTTCAGAAACATATCTCCATTTAAATAGTTTTGGAATAAAGTATTTGAGGCAAAGTCAGAATCGCCGATAACAACCAGTCGAGATTGCTTTTTCGGATCTTTCGGGTCTTCGGCAGAATCTGTTGTTTCTTCTGGCTTAGTTTCTTCTGGCGTCTGTGAACTCTGAGAATCTATATTGCCATCTACCGTCTCTTCTGAATTCTCTTCTGAGTTTTGAGTTGTCGTTTCTTTTTCTTCCTCATTCTTTTCAGAAGCTTGATTTTCTGAGGAAGAAGAATCGACTTTTTCCGAATTTTCAGTCGATGCCGAGGAACTTTCGGATGTTTCCTGTACATCTTGACTGAGTGCAACTCCGAGTACCAAAGGACCTTTTCGATCGCTCCCCGGATCGAATTTCCAGTCCGGACCTTCTTGCAAATTACTTTCGGCCCAACTGGCATCACTGGTAAATAATAATGGCATAGCTTCAATGCCATCTATCTTCTTGAGATCGAACGATCGAACCAACGGATAAAGAGAGAAATTCTTGCCAAAACTTTGGGTAATTGGATGATCGCCATAATCGACAACGACCGGTGCCGCTTTACCCAAACCTTGTGTCCAGCGTTCTGGATCGATGGCAAATCGATCGTCTGTTTCCACTCCCCATTTATCCAATAAGGGTTGCAAACCCGGATCGGTATTGGGTTCGGTGTTGGGATCGATCGACAGCAAAACACCGCCACCTTGTTGGAGATAGGTTTCAATTGCCTTTACTTCCGAATCGAACAGCTTTTTTGTCGCACCCATGACCGCCACGACAGAGGCATCTTCCGGAATTTGCGATCGTTCTACTAAGTTGAGGACTTCAACTTTATACCCTTTCTCTTCCAATGCTGTTTTTGCTTCGGACATTCCCCCGCGAACGGCTTCCAAAGGCTTCTCCTGATGACCCTGTAAAAAATAAGCGACGGGTTGTTTTCCCACAGAAAGTTGCGCCAATCGATCGGTCAAGTTCACTTCTGAAAGACGTTGGCTGGAAATATTTTGCACGAGTTGTTTTTTATCACCGCTTTCGAGATGAACTTCTCCCACCGTTTGAACATCGAATTTCTCCGCTGTTCCGGGTTGCGTTTGCACATCGACATATTCAAACTTAAAGTTACTGCGATTCAACCGCTGATAATTTTCGAGTAATGTTACATCAATGGGTCTTTGGTCACGACTAAACAACCACACTTTGACAGGTTCTTGTAATTGTTCGACCACTTGCCTAGATTGAGGTGCGAGGCTGAGTTGTTGGTTTTCTGTTAAATCTAAAAGTAGGGGGAAACGAGTACTCAAAAAATTAATCAGTCCTAAAATAAGTAAGACTGAGGCTGTGGCGATCGCTGCATTTGTCCAGACTTCTGTCGATCGTCGCGACCAAAATCCTTGGGTTGTACTGGCACGATATACCAACCACAATCCCATCAATACAATACCCGTTACAATCAATCCGCCAGGAATCGGAAACCACTCTCCAGCCACAAACCCAGCGGACAATCCGGCGATACTCAGTACCGGTCCTAACCAGAATAGAAATTGCCAAGATTTGTGGAGAACTTTACGACGATCGGCTTGAGTTTTCATGGTGGCTAAGGGTGAAGAGAAATCGGCATATAGTTTAGGTTAGGTTGGGTTCAGTTACGATCTTTGGTAACGCAAGGCTTCGATCGACTGTGCCGTTAAAAATATCCCCAGAACAATATAACTGGCAAATAGAATCAAACTACTACTATTAAGAAGTCCTTGAATTAAGTTAGAGTAATGTTTGAGTAAAGATAGATGTCCCATCGCCTGTCCCATTCCACCCGGCATTCCACTGGCGATCGCATCTACAACCCACAATAACAAAATTAAAGCAAAGGTGAAAATCGCCGCTAAAATTGTGCTTTCTGTCAAAGATGAGATAAACATTCCCAAAGAAAGAACACTAGCCGCCAGTAAAATTAGAGCCAAATGACCCAACAAAGGAATTGTCAGAGAAATTGGAGGATCGGCAGCCCCAAAAAGTATCGCTTCATACAGTAAAAAAGGAGCTGTCATGGTGAAATAAAACGTTAACACTCCTAGCAATTTTCCGGTCGCCACCGACCAATTGGTTAAAGGAGAAGTAGACAACAGTTCTAGCGTACCGCGCTTGCGTTCCTCGGCATACAATCCCATAGATAGTATGGGTAAAAAGAAGAGAGATAGAGAACCCATCACACTCAAAAAGAATTGCAAAAATTGATACGGGACGTCAACCGGATCGGTAATTCCCATTTGTTCCCGAATGGCAATTTGAGCGAGGATACCATCGGGACCCAAGAGAATATAGACAAAGAAAAAACCGGAAATCAACCAATAGATTCCGGCGATCGCCAGCGCCAGCGGAGAGGCAAAATAACTCTGTAATTCTTTTCGGTAAATCGCGATAATATTCGCTATAATAATATTCATAAGCAATGAACTTTAAACCTAAACTTTCTGTGTAAAGTATTTCTCTGTCAAATTTTGGGGAACCCAGCGATCGTAGATTTACCCTTCTGTATCTTCCATCGCTGACGTTTGGGGGCGCTCTTCAGGGGTTTCCGTTTCCCGTTCCACTTCCGTAGAACCGACCTCCTCCATCGTCAGTTCCAAAAAGACATCTTCCAAACTCGCTTGAACGCGGTGCATTTCACACAACCCCAATCCGGCTTTCACCACCGTATCGGCGATCGCTTGACTGGGTTCCACACTCGGTTCGGTAGAAATCCGCAACTTGTAGCGATTGTCGGGTAGATGATCTCTCGGCAACAGTTCGATCGACTTCACGCCGGCTACACTGTCGAATAACGACTCCAACGAAGTGTCTAAACCCTCAACATCTCCTTGAATTTCCACCTCGTACGCAATCCCTCCCCGCAACCGACTCATCAGATTCTCAATTTTATCAGTTGCCACCACTTGACCTCGTTTAATAATTGCCACCTGGTTACACGTCATATTGACTTCTGGCAAAATGTGAGTCGAGAGAATAATGGTATGCTCTCCAGCGAGGCTTTTAATCAAATTGCGAACTTCGATAATTTGCCGAGGATCGAGACCGACAGTCGGTTCATCTAAAATGATAACCGGAGGATCGTGGACGATGGCTTGAGCAATGCCAACCCGTTGGCGAAATCCTTTAGACAGTTTACGAATCAACGTTTTGCGATGTTGAGACAAACCACAACGATCGATCGCACTTTCGATCCGCTTGGGACGATCTCCAGCACTCACTCCTTTAATCTGCGCGACAAAATTTAAAAATCCTCGTACCGTCATATCGGGGTACAACGGCGGGGTTTCCGGAAGGTAGCCGATGCGTTGTCGCACTGCCATCGACTGTTCGTGAACATCGTATCCGGCAATTCGAGCCGTACCGCTAGTGGCGGGCAAAAAACCCGCCAAAATTCGCATTGTGGTGGTTTTCCCCGCCCCATTGGGCCGAGAAACCCTAAGATATCTCCTTTTTCCACACCAAAGGTGACATCTTGAATTGCCTGGGTTGTGCCGTAGATTTTACTAAGCTGTTCGACTTCAATCATAATTTGGGGTTAGTGGCGCTTTGGCTAGTTGCTGGTTGCTAGTTGCTGGTTGCTAGTTGCTGGTCGGTGAGTGCGTGACCAATCACTAATCACTATTAACTATTAACTATTAACTATTAACTAATCACTATTCGCTAAATCCCCGAACCATCGAAAAATTGATGAAGACTTTTATCCTTAATGTGGCAGTTTGGGGCTTTGTCAGAACGGGCAGCTAACACCAATACTTTCTCTTCTGGAGGCGGGGTTTGCAATTGTCGAACTTGCTCTTCGAGAGCTTCGATCCGATCGACCAAACTGCGAATGACTGTGGCTTCGGAGTCGGGAAGCTGACCGTGTTCGAGGGGATTGACCCGTACCCCAGAACGGTAGACGATGCGACCGGGAACCCCAACCACCGTGCAATCGCCAGGGACATCTCGCAACACGACCGAACCTGCACCGATACGGACATCATTGCCGATGTAGAGATTCCCGAGAACTTTTGCCCCCGCCCCCACTACGACATTTTCGCCCAGAGTCGGGTGGCGCTTGCCACTTTGCTTACCCGTCCCCCCCAAAGTTACACCTTGGTAAATCAAGCAACCGTCGCCGACAATTGCGGTTTCGCCAATGACGACACCCATGCCGTGGTCGATAAACACCCCTTGCCCTAAAACCGCGCCGGGATGGATTTCAATTCCGGTCACGAAGCGGGACAGATGAGAAATCAGTCGGGGGATGAAGGGAATGCCGAGGGTATATAGCCAGTGGGCAAACCGATGGAATAAAACTGCCTGCAAGCCGGGATAGCAAAACAAAACCTCCAACCAGTTGCGGGCAGCCGGGTCGCGATCGAAGATAATGCGAAAATCAGCAATGAAGGTATTTAGCACGAGATTTCTCAAGCGGATAGACAACCAGAGTGCGGGGAGGTCGCCAGAGAGGACACCGCTCCCCCAAAACTTTTGTTAAATAGACTACGGATCATTATATAGTCCCATATTGGAACCCAACCTGAACCGAAGCTTAGAAGCTGTTGAGTCGCTGACCGGGGCGCTGGACAACCAAGCAGTTGTTGCTCGGTTTATCATCCATAGTCACCGGGCTATCAATCTTTATTCTTGTAAAGAATTATAACATTTATCAACACCATTGAGGTTCGGATGACAACACTTTGAATGAGGCGTTCAAAATATAGATTTAAAAATCTGCACTAAGTCGGATGTCTAATTTTCTATTTCGAGCCTTCAGTCATGTCACCCCCATCAAAGTTGCCGCAAAAAACGATCGAAGGCTCGCCGGAACCGACACAACTTGTGGAGGATGACAATAGACATTTGCTGTGATAAGGATTCTCAAAATAGAGAAACTCGTTCACTTGACACTTGTTAGGGATTAGCAGTGTTGGAAATACAGCTAGCATCCAAGACTAAAACACTAGAAGTCTGATAAATCGAACAAGATCCCAAGGTATAAGCCAATGCCGGAATCTTTCCAGCTTGCAAAAATTCTACGGCTTCTTGGATAGAGGCTGCCAGTTCGTCTCCATTTGAGGCGATCGAGATTCGCAATCCATTCAGCCAAAGATGTTGCAGAATATAGTTAGGATCGAAAGCTGATTTGTTGAGAACTAAAAAATCGATACCATATTTTTCGATCGACTGCTTCATCGGTTGTAAACTGGCGCTGTACTGAGCAGTCACTAAATCTATTAAACGCTGACGAAATTGGAGGTAATAACCCAGGTGATAGGCGATAGAATATTCTTGCGCTACTAACACAGAACGTTGAGAAAAACTGGGAATATTATCCATTTCTGGTTCTAAAGAAGCAACTAAAGTATCGATCGGTTGTTCTTTAAAAAACTGATAAAGATCCCCACTTTTTCCCACTTGATACGAGCTTCTGGGAAATTGTTCTAAACTGATTGGGTACAGAACGATCGTCCCGATAGCCAATACTGTTACCCATATACCTATTCGCGATCTAAACAATCTTTTTCGAGAATTTCGATCGGATGCCCATCGCAGAATTGCCTCTAAAACGATCGCAAAGGTAATTCCAGAAATCAAAGCCATACTGACGATCGAACTGTGGGTTGTATATCTGCTAGGAAGGTGAAATTTAAAGAGAAAAGCGTGGGCAGCAAAAAATAAGACAACAGAAGATATAGCGATCGGAATGACGATCGCCACTCTTCGACTGACTTGCTGAGTGAGAGAAAGAGCAGGAGAATAACGGTATAGAAAAGGAAAGAGCAATCCAGTCCAAAGAATAGCCGGAGTTCGTTCCGGAATCAATCCGCTACGTTCTCCGAAGAGCCAAAACTCTTGAAATTTGATATCAAAAAAAGAATTTCTTCCTCCCATCCAAAACTCAGGATATTGTCGAGCTTCATCGACTGAAATAGAGGGATCGAAGGGATTACCCGTCAGAATGTACGGCAACAGCACTAACCCGGCTACAATTAACCCTCCCAATAGCAAGCTAATATTTTTGATTCTCTTCTCAGTCACAAATCTCCACAAACACATAAAAACTAAAACCAAAGATTCTAGCAGAACATATTGTGGATAGAATAAGCCCGTTAGGGCAACAACGACCCAAACCCCTATTCTTTGGTGTTTGACTAAATAGTAGATGAAGGCAACGAACAGCGGATAGACAAAAGCTCTCGGCGTTCCAGATACTAAGTCATTTCTCATCCACAGACTGAGATTAAGAATTGCTGCACTACAGAACCCAGCAAAAGGAACAGAGAGGAACTGCATACTCACACCAAAAGTATAGACAGTCGTCAGCAAGCCTAATACAAAAGGCAAAATTTTATTAAAAATGAGGGGAGGAATTCCCAGATAAGCAACGAGCTGATAGAGTGTGGTGTATCCCGGTGGCGCGACTGATTGAAAGTAGTCGGCGATCGGATCGTTTGGAAATAGCGTAGGATCGAGAAAGCGCATCATCCAGAATACGTGTTGTCGTGCGTCATCCTGCACCACATATTCGCTGCTGAACGCCTTTCCTAACGCCAAAGAAGCGTAAATCGCCGCCAGCGTCAGGCTGTGGGTAAACCAGAAGATCGTGCGAAAATCGTAGGGACGTGTCGAGGGAACTGTAAAAAATTTGTACAGACGGGAAATCAGCATAAACCTTGACCGATCGATCCGGTGTATCTTACCTTACACGGGTATACATCCGCTCTATTTTGGGTGTGCCGATTCCTGAAGTGTTGCAGCCAGAGTACGCTGAAGATAGATGTTCTCTGGTGTTTCGAGACAACATAACGTTAAATACAATCAACCCACAACCAAACGCAAACATTGGTTATGGGGGTTTATAAGTTGCATATGAAATTGAGTCAAGCAAGGAACAAGCCGTAGATCTGGGAAAGTCATTCAACAAGCAACCATCCCCGACGAACAGCGTGCAACAATCGATCGATCGCGGCTTTATCCTCCTCATCGAGAGTATCTTCCAACAAAGCCGATTTTAGACCGTAACGATCGGTGCGGGTAATGCGACCCGAACACCAAATTTGGAAAAACAGTTCGGAAATCGGTTGATTTATCGAATTATAAAGACTCATCTGCATAATGAAAGCGGGAGTTTTAGTTCAACGTAATAGCTCTAGTATGGTCGATGCTCTTCCTCTGTTGGGGTGACTGAAAACCTTAAATCGTGTGATATTAATTAGATTGCTCTATGACTTCGATCGCAGACACTACCTATCGCCCCCAATTCTTTCATGCAACTCCGCAGCCCCTTCCGTCGAACCAAAATCGTTGCTACCATCGGTCCTGCCACCAGCTCTTCAGACGTTCTCCGCGAACTGATTACTGCTGGAGCCACAACCCTGCGACTCAACTTCTCCCATGGAACCCACGAAGATCACCAACGCAGCATTCGTCTAATTCGCCAGATCTCCTTCGAGCTCAACCAACCCGTTGGTATTTTGCAAGATCTCCAAGGACCGAAAATTCGTCTGGGTCGGTTTGAAGATGGGTTCATCCACCTGAAAGAGGGCGACCCTTTTATTCTAACCAGTCAGCCCACCGCTGGCACGCAAAAGATTTCCCAAGTTACCTACGATAAACTCGCCGAAGAAGTTCCCCAAGGCGCAACGATCCTGCTTGATGACGGTCGAGTCGAGATGCAAGTGGAGAAAATCGATCGAGTGGAGGGAGAACTCCACTGTCGAGTAGTCGTCGGCGGCAAACTTTCCAATAACAAAGGCGTCAACTTTCCCGGAGTCTACCTCTCCGTCAAAGCACTCACCGACAAAGACCGTACCGATTTAATGTTCGGCTTAGATCAAGGGGTAGACTGGGTGGCTCTCAGTTTCGTTCGCAATCCCCAAGATATCTTAGAAATTAAAGAACTCATTTCCAGTGCAGGCAAAAACGTCCCCGTCATTGCCAAAATCGAAAAGCACGAAGCCATCGAACAAATGGAAGAAGTGCTTTCCCTCTGCGATGGCGTCATGGTAGCACGCGGGGATTTGGGGGTGGAACTCCCCGCAGAAGATGTCCCCATCCTGCAAAAGCAGTTGATCCGAACCGCCAATCGTTTGGGTATTCCCATCATCACCGCTACCCAAATGCTCGATAGCATGGTCAGCAGTCCCCGACCCACCCGCGCGGAAATCTCCGACGTTGCCAACGCCATTCTCGACGGCACAGACGCCGTGATGCTCTCCAACGAGACTGCCGTCGGCGAATATCCCATTCGCGCCGTTGCCACCATGGCTCAAATTGCTGTTCGCATCGAGCGAGAACAGATCGCCCAGAATCACTCCCGCATCAACGATACCGTCCGATCGATCCCCAATGCCATCAGCCAAGCGGTGGGTCACATCGCCTCCCAGCTCAACGCTTCGGCTATTATGACCCTGACCAAATCCGGCGCGACGGCGCGGAACGTCTCCAAGTTTCGTCCCTACACCCCCATTCTGGCAGTGACCCCCCACGTAGACGTGGCGCGGCGATTGCAGCTCGTTTGGGGTGTCAAACCGCTACTGGTGTTAGATTTGCCCTCGGCGGGTCAAACCTTCCAAGCGGCACTCAACGTCGCGCAAGAAAAGGAACTGCTCAGTGAAGGAGACTTGGTGGTGATGACGGCGGGGACGTTGCAGGGCGTATCCGGTTCCACAGATTTGGTGAAAGTCGAAGTGGTGACGGCAGTTCTCGGTCAGGGTGTCGGTTTGGGTCAAGGCGTGGTTAGCGGACCGGCACGAGTCGCCCACAGCGTCCTAGAAGTGGGTAGTTTCAATCCCGGCGAGATTTTAGTCACGCCCAGGACTAGTGCCGATTTTGTCGATGTGATTCGCAAAGCCGGTGGCGTGATTACCGAGGAAGATAGCTTGACATCCCACGCAGCGGTGATCGGCTTGCGTTTGGGTATTCCCGTGATTTTGGGCGTGAAAAATGCTACGGCATTGATTCGAGATGGAGCAATTCTCACTCTGGATTTGCAGCGCGGATTGGTCTACTCGGGAGCCGCCAATTCGGGTCAGAATTAATGGAGTTAGTGGCTAGTTGAGACTATTACCAATTACCAATTACCAATTATTTATGAGTCCCAAAAATACACAAATTACTGGTTACGGTTCTTGGAAATCGCCCATTACTTCAGAAGCGATCGTCTCCGATACGATCCGTTTGGGAGAGATTGCGCCAACAGGCAAAGCGGTTTACTGGTTGGAAGGACGACCGCAGGAGGGGGGACGTAATGTGTTGGTGCGACGCACTCCCGACGGTCAAATTGAAGATGTGACACCCGCAGGATTCAATGTCAGAACTCGGGTTCACGAATATGGTGGTGGTTCGTTTCTCGTCGATGGTGATACGGTTTACTTCGTGAATTTTGCCGACCAGAGGTTGTACCGACAAACGGTGGATGCGGAACCCGAAGCGATCGTCCCAGAGGGAAAATTTCGCTATGCCAATTTCGAGATCGATCGACCCCGAAATCGCCCGATCGGTATTCGCGAAGACCATACCGGGGAAGGAGAAGCGGTTAACACGATCGTCGGTATCGGACTCGATGGGACGATCGAGGTTTTGGTGTCCGGCAACGACTTCTATTCTTCCCCCTGTTTGAGTCCCGACGGCACTCAACTGGCTTGGTTGACCTGGAATCATCCCCAAATGCCTTGGGATGGCACCGAGTTGTGGGTGGCTTCCTTTGGCGCAGATGGATCGCTTGAGGACGCAAAACGTATTTCCGGGGGGATCGATGAGTCGATTTTTCAACCGCAATGGTCGCCAGATGGGGTTCTGTACTTCGTCAGCGATCGTGCCGACTGGTGGAATCTCTATCGCTGGCAAAATGGCGAGGTGGAACCGTTATACCCCCTCGATGCCGAGTTTGCGACGCCGCAATGGGTGTTCGGGATGTCTACCTGTGCTTTTACCGAAGACGGTCATCTGGTTTGTACCTACACCCAACAGGGGACGTGGCAACTGGCGATCCTCGATCCGGCAACCAAGCAGTTAAGAAATATCGAAACGTCCTATACCGAAATTTCTGGGTTGAAAGCCATTGGGAATAATGTCCTATTTTTGGGCGCTTCTCCCACAATGGCATCGGCGATCGTGCAATTGGATTTAGTCACGGGTCAGCATGATATCCTGCGCCCATCGAGTCGCTTAGAAATCGATCCCGGTTATCTGTCCATACCGCAGCCGATCGAATTTCCCACGGAAAACGGGTTAACTGCCTACGCTTTTTACTATCCTCCCACGAATAAAGATTACACCGCCCCAGAAGGAGAAAAACCGCCCCTGCTGGTGAAAAGTCACGGCGGACCCACTGCCAGTACCTCCACGAGTCTGCGACTTTCGATTCAATATTGGACGAGTCGGGGGTTTGCCTTCCTCGATGTCAACTACGGCGGCAGTACCGGGTATGGTCGCACCTATCGCCAACGTTTGCAAGGAAATTGGGGCATTGTGGATGTAGACGATTGCGTCAATGGGGCGCGGTATCTCGCCGAACGGGGATGGGTGGATGGAGACCGAATGGCGATCGCTGGCGGCAGTGCTGGAGGCTATACAACCCTGGCAGCGCTGACGTTTCACGATGTTTTCAAAGCTGGGGCGAGTTACTACGGTATTAGCGATTTGGAAGTTCTCGCCACCGATACCCACAAATTTGAGTCTCGTTATTTAGATGGTTTGATTGGGAAGTATCCACAAGAAAAAAGCATTTATATCGATCGATCTCCGATTCATTTTACCGATCGCCTCTCCTGTCCGGTTATCTTTTTCCAAGGGCTTGAAGATAAAGTCGTTCCTCCCAATCAAGCGGAAATGATGGTGGAAGCACTGCGAAAAAAAGGGTTGCCTGTGGCTTATGTTCCTTTTGAAGGAGAACAGCACGGTTTCCGCAAAGCTGAAAATATCAAACGCGCTTTGGATGGAGAGTTTTACTTCTATTCCCGTATTTTTGGTTATACACCAGCGGAGGATTTAGAACCGATATCGATCGATAATTTGTGATGGGGATTTAAGGTATAGCAAAAGGCAAAGGGTAAAACATTGATGCCCGCACGCCGCACTCTTAATAACTCTCTACTAACACCCAAAAGCCAATACCGCATTTTGACCGCCAAATCCAAAACTGAAACAGAGCGCGTGTCGTAACGACGCGGAACGGGTGGAAGTGACAAAATCGAGGTCAAATTCGGGTTCTTTTAACCCCACGCAAGGGGGAAGAATTTGGTGTTTGAGCGCCAGTAAAGAAAATACCGCTCCCAAAGCCCCAGAAGCGCCCAGGGTGTGACCCGTTGCCCCTTTGGTGGAACTGACAGGAACGCCTTGGGGAAATAGGGATTGGATTAACCGGGCTTCACTACGATCGTTGAGTTGGGTACTGGTCCCATGAGCGTGAATGTAGCCAATATCTTCCGCAGACAGACCGCTACGATCGAGACATTGTTTCACTGCCACTTTGGCGCTTTTTCCTCCCGGTTCGGTGGCGCAGATGTGGTGGGCATCCGCCGTCACCCCAAACCCCAGAATGCGACCGTAAATTGGGGCATGACGACGGCGGGCGAGTTCCGACAGATTCCAGAACTAAAATGGCAGCCCCCTCTCCCAGAGCTAAACCTTCGCGCCGTCGATCGAAAGGATACGATCCGGTTTTTGCCAAAGCACCCATCCGATCGAATCCCGCTAAGGTTAAAGGGGTAATGGGAGTTTCCACTGCCCCGACGATCGCTCGCTGACATTGCCCAGTTTGAATGAGTTCAAAGCCTTGGGCGATCGCCCAAATCCCTGTCGCACAAGCTGCCATAGGAGCCAGAACAGCCCCGGTTGACCCAATTTGCCTTGCAGCGGCGATCGCGCCCATATGGGGCAGGGAATGGAGCCAGTTGCGAAGGGAGTAAGAGCCAACTGCTTTCGCCCCTACGGTTGGAGGGTGAAGATTTTCCAGCAAGGGATAGTTGTTCTAATTTCCCTTGCTGAGCGCGACTGGAACCGATAACCACGCCGCAATCGGGCAAAGGGGGCGTTAAACCGGCATCTTGCAACGCCGCAGTGACGACACGTTCCACCAGTTTTAAGAAATCTGAGGGAAATTCGTCGAGCATTGCCAAAGGAAGTCGGGGCAATTCCGGGAACGGTTGCCGCAGTTGCAAACCCGACTCGCCAGACAAGAGGCGCTGCCAACTGGTTTCTAAGTTTCCCAGCGCCGAAGCCAAACCGATGCCCGTTACCACGACATCAATGGGTTGGTTATTAGTCATTGGCAATTACCAATTACCCATTACCAATTACCCATTACCCCAAATCATTTTTTCAGATTTTCCAATCCTTCGGTCACTTTCGCCGACTCAATTCGATCGCCTTGCTGAATTTGGTCAACCACATCCATCCCCTCTGTCACCGATCCGAAAACCGCATAAGACCCATCCAGAAAGGGCAAGTCGGCAAGGGTAAAATAAAACTGAGCGGAAGCTGAATCCGGCAAACTCGATCGGGCCATCGCCACCGCACCCCGTTGATGTGACAATTCTGGCGGTTCGGCAATTCCGGCTTCGGGTAAAGTTTGACCGTAAATGGGACGATCTTGTCCTGCGGGCAGAATTTCTAAGGGAATATAGCGAGGCGACTGCGTGTCGGGATCGACAAAGCTACCCATTCCCAGTTGGGAAGTCGGCAGACTCGGATCTTTGCTACTGGGATCGCCGCCTTGTACGACAAAAGGTTCCGGTTGGCGTACCACTCGGTGAAACATCAAGCCGTCGTAGACACCGCGCTGAACTAAATCGACAAAATTTCCGGCTGTAATTGGAGCCTTTGTGCCATCGACTTCGATCGTAATTGGCGATCCATTTGTGACCATCACGACGGTTGCCTTGCCCTCCAGTTTGGGCAAGTTCGCATCCGGTTGTGTCTGAGAAATACTCGGAGGTGCCGGCGGTTCAACTTCATCCGTTGACGCCTGGAGGGCGCACCCCCCAACAAAGAAAATACCGATCGCAATCGGCATCCAAAACCAAGCTCTAATTTTTCTGTACATAGCGTTTAACGTTAGATGGTCAATGAGTACCCAAAAACTCATAAAAAAAGGCAAAAATTTCTCAAGTCGATCGTTTTGGGGTTAGGGTTGGTGACTTCCACCCTCTGCCCTAGAGACCTTCTAAAGGAACGCCCAGAAAACGAGCGAGTTCGGCACCCTGGTTTTCCAGTTCTTCAAGAGAAATCGGCTGCCCTACCCGGGTCAGAGGAATATCTCTGATCCCTTTCGCCCGCAAATACAGCGATCGTCTGGGGTTGAGTCCCTCTTGCAGTTCCACCCGCACCGATTGTACGTCTTTGATGGCACACTTGACCTCAACTTGTCGGTTCTTCCCCGGAAATCCCCAACGGAAAATACGAACGGTATCGGTATCGGCATTAAATTCGTTATAACCACCGCCGACATCCCAACCAATAACCAGCCACAGATACAACGATAAAAGTACCGCCGCAATCCCATACAGCCCCATAGCCAATCCTTGGGGGACGAAGATCAGCTGAGTCGGATCGGCAAAGGGCAAGAGGTTCACCTGTAGGTAGCTCGAAATGCCGGAGAGGAGAAAACCCACTCCCCCCAGGGACACAATGATTGCCCACCAGTAATTGCTAAAGCGGCGAGACCCGACTACCGTTTGACGCAGCAGGCGAGGACTTGTCGATACGAGAGGTACTGTCATAATCCAATGTGTAGTTAAATGAGCGATATGATTAAAGAGTTTACAAACCGATCCAATGGTTAAACAACCAGATTACTGCGTCTCGGGTATCAGTTAGCTCGATCTGGGCGAAAAAAGTTTTACAAAGCTTGGCATCGTTTCTATAGATATGTTAACTTACTTAGAAACATTGTATTTCCATCCCCAGTCGCGGGAAGACATTCCGAGACTTTAAACGGGCGTGGAGAGAGTGTAAGACCTGAGTTCAGGCTATTCTTGTTGAAACGTCAACCCCATTCAGGGTCGGTTTCCTTTAGGTAATCGCCCTTGCAATGATTCACCGTTGCTTCAGCAACGGCGAGGATGTCAATAGGCTATCAGCCCGGCTCAAGTACGTACTAACTACTAGATACTTACTTCCCTAGTTCGTTCTGCGTTACAAGCCTGTGTTGTCAGGCGGAGGGTAATGCCCTTCGGCTTCAGGGGTTCGCAATCGACGGAAACTGCCAAGACTGCAACCTCTTAACCCAAACATCTTGGGCTAGATGCTGAAAGGGATGGGAAAAATTTCACCTACTAGATTTGCCGGATTCTCGGCAAGTCTGCGCTGAAAAGTCCCGCTTTGTACAAACTATATGGAGGTGCGGCTTTCCTCCCCACCGTATAGATGGATGAGGTGCCCAGCCGCGAATACCTATGACAATAGCAGTAGGACGCGCAAGTGTCGAAAGAGGAGCGTTCGACGTCCTCGACGACTGGCTTAAGCGCGATCGATTCGTCTTCGTCGGTTGGTCCGGAATCCTACTATTCCCCTGCGCCTTCCTAGCGCTAGGCGGATGGCTGACCGGAATTACCTTCGTCAGCTCGTGGTACAGCCACGGACTGGCAAGCTCCTTCCTCGAAGGCTGCAACTTCCTAACCGCAGCCGTATCCACCCCCCCGAACAGCCTGGGACATTCCCTGCTGTTTTTGTGGGGACCCGAAGCCCAATGGGACTTCGCACGGTGGTGCCAACTGGGCGGACTGTGGGCGTTTGTCGCCCTGCACGGAGCGTTTGCGCTGATAGGCTTCATGCTGCGTCAGTTTGAAATCGCCCGTTTGATCGGTCTGCGCCCTTACAACGCCCTAGCGTTCTCCGGACCGATTGCGGTGTTCGTCAGCGTATTTCTGATGTACCCCTTGGGACAATCGGGTTGGTTCTTCGCCCCCAGCTTCGGGGTCGCCGCCATCTTCCGATTCATCCTATTCGTTCAAGGCTTCCACAACTTTACCCTCAACCCCTTCCACATGATGGGCGTTGCCGGTATTTTGGGAGGAGCCCTACTCTGTGCCATTCACGGAGCGACGGTAGAAAACACCCTGTTCCAAGACGGAGAAGCCGCCAACACCTTCCGGGCTTTTGAACCCACCCAAGCAGAAGAAACCTACTCCATGGTGACGGCTAACCGATTCTGGTCACAGATTTTCGGGATTGCCTTCTCCAACAAACGGTGGTTGCACTTCTTCATGCTGTTCGTGCCGGTGACCGGATTGTGGATGGCAAGCATCGGGATTGTGGGTATTGCCTTCAACCTGCGAGCTTATGACTTCGTGTCTCAAGAAATTCGGGCGGCTGAAGACCCGGAATTTGAAACGTTCTATACCAAGAACATTTTGTTGAATGAGGGATTGCGGGCGTGGATGGCGCCTGTGGATCAGCCTCATCAAAATTTAGTATTCCCTGAGGAGGTTTTACCCCGTGGAAACGCCCTTTAGTTCTGCAATGATCGGGGGAGGTCGCGACCAAGAATCGACAGGTTTTGCTTGGTGGGCGGGTAATGCCCGTCTGATCGACCTCTCTGGAAAACTCTTAGGCGCTCACGTCGCCCACGCCGGACTCATCGTCTTTTGGGCTGGCGCTATGACGCTGTTTGAAGTGGCTCACTTCACCGCAGCCAAGCCCATGTACGAACAGGGCTTGATTCTGATTCCCCACATGGCTACTTTGGGCTGGGGTGTTGGCCCGGTGGCGAAGTCGTTGATACTTTCCCCTACTTTGTCATTGGTGTACTGCACCTGATTTCTTCTGCGGTTCTCGGATTGGGTGGTATCTACCACGCCGTTCGCGGTCCGGAAAGACTCGAAGAGTATTCTTCGTTCTTCGGATACGACTGGAAAGACAAGAACCAAATGACCAACATTATTGGATTCCACCTGATCCTGTTGGGTCTGGGTTGTTTCCTGTTGGTCATCAAAGCCATGTTTGTCGGTGGTGTCTACGACACTTGGGCTCCTGGCGGTGGTGATGTGCGGTTTATTACCAACCCGACGCTGAATCCGGCAACAATCTTCGGATATTTGGTGGGTTCTCCTTTTGGTGGAAAAGGCTGGATCATTGGTGTCGATAATATGGAAGATATTATTGGCGGTCATATCTGGCTGGGTCTAATCTGCATTTCCGGTGGCATTTGGCATATTTTGACCAAGCCTTTCGGCTGGGCGCGTCGTGCGTTCATCTGGTCTGGAGAAGCTTATCTCTCCTACAGCTTGGGCGCGTTGTCCATGATGGGCTTCATTGCTGCTTGTTTCGTCTGGTTTAACAACACCGCTTATCCCAGCGAATTCTACGGTCCGACCAACGCTGAAGCTTCTCAATCGCAGTCTTTTGTGTTCTTGGCTCGCGACCAAAAACTCGGTGCTAACATCGGGACTGCTCAAGGTCCGACAGGTCTGGGTAAATACCTGATGCGCTCTCCGACTGGAGAAATTATCTTCGGTGGTGAAACCATGCGTTTCTGGGATTTCCGCGGTCCTTGGCTGGAGCCTCTGCGCGGACCCAATGGTCTGGACTTGAACAAGCTGAAGAATGATATTCAACCTTGGCAAATTCGCCGTGCGGCTGAATACATGACTCACGCTCCTAACGGTTCGATTAACTCTGTGGGTGGTATTATCACCGAACCCAATGCTGGATTTAACTATGTGAATCCTCGCGCTTGGTTGGCGGCATTCCACTTGATTATGGGCTTCTTCTTCTTAGTCGGTCACTTGTGGCACGCGGGTCGCGCTCGCGCTGCTGTGGCTGGTTTCGAGAAAGGACTCGATCGTGAGAACGAACCTGTTTTGGCGATGAATCCACTTGACTAATTGAGTCAAATTTTGGATCGAAAGACAAACGCTAATCCAATATATAGCCGTCGCCATGATGGTTTTTGACAGAGGGGTTAGTGGGGAGTGAAAATCTCCCTGCCTCGTGTCAAATACACACCTGACTGTTGCTATACATCATTTGTGTTTGTTTTGAAGAAGGCTCCTAGTTTTGCTAGGAGCCTTTTTTTTGTCAGTTTTGGATCGGGAGGGAGTAAAGTTGCAACCACTAACCACTAACCACTAACCACTAACCAAGAACAGTTAGGTCATGCGCGATCGCTATAAACTACACTGCCCAATCCGAGATCCGAAAAACGACCACAGACGACCCCGACGACCCCAACTCGGTAAATGACCTGGCGGTGCGCTAATGCCAAAAGTGAGTTCTGCATAGGGCTGCCAGACGGTTTGCCGACGCCAACCGAGACGATCGCCAAAGGCTTCATAATTGCGATCGACTTCCTCCCACAGGCGACGTTGTACGCTAAACCCAAAGTGTCCACCGCTATATTTAACCCAAAGCCGATCGATCGTTCGCAAGTCGCGACAGGGAAATTCGCGGATGTCTTCAATTCCCAGTTTGCCTTGTCCGAAGCGATCGCACACTTGTAAGATGATGGCATCGGTTTGACGATCGGCTTCTTGCCATTGGTGACTTTCCAACAAGTCGTGCAGGCGCGTGTAGTCAATTCCCACTGCCGAACTCCACTGTGGCGCAGGTTCGGAAAAAGTGGGAGGTGCACAAACGGCGATCGGTTCAGTTGGCGCATCGAACAAAGATAACCACTCGTCTACGGTTTGCGGACGATGTTCCGGTTCCAACGCCATTCCCTGTAGAATTGCCGCCACAGTTCGATCGCTGATTTGGGCATTCAGTTGCTGGGGTGGAATGAGCGGATCGGGTTTGCCTTTGGCGATCTGGCGATCTCGTGCTGTTGCTGATTCGGGAACCTCTGCCGTCATGAGTGCATACAAGGTTGCAGCTAACCCGTATACATCGGTATACGCACCCCGAAGCGATCGACGATCGTACTGTTCGATCGGTGCAAACCCCCGAGACACGTACTCTGTATGCACTTGCGTCAAATTTGGGGTAAACTCCCTCGCCATGCCAAAGTCAATGAGTACCGCTTCCGTACGATCTCTTTTGAGCAAAATATTCAGCGGTTTGACATCTCGATGTAAAAAACCCTGATGGTGAACGACACGCAACGCCTCGCCAATTTGCCGAATGTAGCGCAAGCCTTGGATCTCGGGTAACACACCCTCTTGTTCGAGGAGTCTCCCCAAATTCGTGCCATCGATATAGTCCATCACGATGCACCACAGCGAATCATGTTGGATGATTTGATACACTCGAACAACATGAGGATGGCGACACTGCGCCAGACGTAGCGCCTCGTTGAGAAAATCTTCTTGGCATTGACTAAAATCGCGGCGCTTGCGGATGTCGTCATTGAGGGTTTTGATGGCGACAGATTTCCCACTGTCTTCTTTGGCGAGATAGGTGATGCCGAATCCTCCCTCTCCGAGGGTTTTTTCAACAATGTACTTCCCATTTTGCAGTTGTGTATCCGGTTTCCAAACCATAAGGAGCGATCGATCGGTAATGGATGAGTTCTATTTCTGTATGGGAGTCTGTCACCTGCACACCAGCTTAACAATTCTCGAGGCGAGTCGTGGTATCGACTTAAGATTCTGAATGCTTTGTCAACGTCCTCGTCTTGGGTGGATCTCACTCCTGCAACTCCTTCTTCAGAGGCTCTAATGGCAGGATAGAAACAGAAGTATTAAACTGAGGTTGTCTTTGGCTCTCTCGTTCCCCTATCACGATATCCATGCACCACGCCTCGATCCGGACGGCTGATATTCACCGGGCGATCGCTTTTTACGAACAATTAGGCTTTACCGTCTGCGATCGGTTTACCACCGGATATACCCTGGCTTGTTGGATGGAAGGGCTCGGCGGACGGATCGAACTGATCCAAATTCCCCAACCCAAACCCGCACCGGATGCCTTCCACGACGAGCATTACGTGGGATACTACCACCTTTCCTTCGATCTGACGGAAACAACTGCCGATTTACCGGGTTGGCTATCTCAGTTACAAGGGCGATTTGCCGATGCCGCCTTGCCACTGAAGGTATTGCTTCCCCCCCATCAGCAACAAATTGGAGATCGCGTCTATGAAGTCATTTTCATTGCCGACGCAGACGGTCTTCCTCTAGAATTTATTCGGCGATTAACTCCGGGTTCGTTATCTGTTGGTTCGCAGGCGACCTGATTGAGGTTGCACGTCAGTGTGAGAGAACAATGATATAATTCGTGAGGTAACAAATCCGTAACATTACTCTCATAGTCGAGATCGAACCTCGATGGATATGAAAATATTGAGAATTGTCGGTGTAATGTTTAACTGGCAAGGTCAATGGAGAACGGATCTCGGTGGCTGAAAAAGCCCGCCAATTAGGTATGGATGCCCAAGTCTATCCGTTAGATCTTGCTCGAGTCGATCGGACTCTTGAGTCGATCGCGGCTAACTTAAAATACGGTCAATATCCTCGTCAATTATGCAGGAATGGATTACACTTGCTCTGTGATGGACACGTTTCTCTCCAACTGGCAACAAGTTTTGTACTTAAATCTGACTAGAGTTTTTGAATGGGTTCGTGCGGCATTGCCGACGATGCGCGATCTTTGTCAAGGAAGAATCGTCAAAGTCTCTTCCGATGCCAGAAAACGAGATCTCTCCCGTTGGCGAGACTGCTGCGTCAGCCAGCTTGGGCGAGTGGCGCTGACCCCAACCCAGGCAGAAGAAAAACAATCCAACAGCATTCGAGTGACGGAAATCTGTCCCAATGCGGTGAAGACATCGATGTGGAATACAGAAAAGATTCGCGCCGGGATCGATCGCACCCAAATGCTAATGTCTAAAATTGTCGCTCAGTCAATTTTCCAAATTTCCCAACTGCCAGTATCCGCCACAATCGAGGAACTTACGTTCGTATCGAACCCTGGCGTTCTCTAAAAGCTTTTGTCATTTGTCGATCGGTTGCCCTTTTCAAGTCAGTCATTTAACTGGCTGACTGCTGAGTGCGAACCGCCAGCAACTGACAAAGATCCCTGTCTCATACATTGCTTACTCTTACTGCGATTTATCATGACTACTGCTTCTTCTAACGGTTCCAATCGCTCGAATCGGACACTGGATGCTGATGCAAACACTCAAGAAGAGACTGCTAATCCCAACTTTGCCCCGAGTCGAGATCGGCTCGAACGCAGCGTTCGCCCTGATGATAGTGCCGATGCCGATTCTGACAACAATCCAATGACAGAAGCTGTCCGACAATTGCTGCTGGGTGTTGGCGAAGATCCCCAACGGGAAGGATTGTTAAAAACGCCCAAGCGCGTTGCCGAAGCCATGCGCTTTCTCACCAGCGGCTACCAACAATCCCTCGAAGATCTCGTCAACGGTGCGATCTTCGATGAAGGTCACAACGAGATGGTATTGGTGCGGGATATCAACGTGTTTAGCTTGTGCGAACACCATATGCTGCCCTTTATGGGGAAAGCTCATGTCGCCTATATTCCCAATCAAAAGGTGATCGGACTGAGCAAGCTGGCGCGAGTCGTGGAAATGTACGGTCGCCGCTTGCAGGTCCAGGAACGCCTCACTCGTCAGATTTCTGAAGCGATCGAAACGGTGTTGGAACCGCGAGGTGTCGCTGTGGTGATGGAAGCCAGCCATATGTGTATGGTGATGCGCGGCGTCCAGAAACCCGGTTCCTGGACAGTCACCAGTGCCATGCGCGGACAGTTCCAAGACGACCTAAAAACTCGCGAGGAGTTTTTT
The DNA here is from genome assembly GCA_963838375.1 of uncultured cyanobacterium. Taxonomy (GTDB): domain Bacteria; phylum Cyanobacteriota; class Cyanobacteriia; order Cyanobacteriales; family Geitlerinemataceae; genus DVED01. The sequence continues at coordinate 468,656 of CAWIQY010000003.1, forward strand.
AACCTGATTCGCCACCAACCCTCTTTCTTCTAGGCAATTCATTCGGGAAGATGGGTTTAGAGGGCGAGGGTTGGTTGACAGTGAGCGGATTCTCAAGATACTGTCGGTCGATCGCTTGTCCTCTTTTTTTTGGTGCTAGGCATAAACTTTGCACTGCAATTTTTCGATCGTGACTAATATCACAAGATTTTCCCGAACCGATCGCTTCCAAGTTTTCCCGTAGAGGCGATATTGAAGTTATAGGGTTCTGTGGAATTTAATGCAAATACCACTTGGTCGGTTTCAGGTGTCACTAGAAGATTTGTACGCTCAGGTTTGGAAAGCGGGTTATTTGACCCAAACCCAACAACAACAGCTCAAATCTATGAGATATTTAGATAGCTACATAACATCTGGGGAGCGAGAGACGATCGATCGTCTGATGCACGCGATCCGTCGAGGATGGTTGAAGGTCGTTCGGTAGAAACCCGATCGTTCGCGTCCTGGATGGTCTGCGCAATATCCATTTTGTCTATGACGGATTGTTCAACACCTGGAGAATGGGTTCCGACGGATTGACAATCTTACGTTTTCCTAAAACCCCAGATCGGCTTTTGCCGACTGTGCCGCTGGCAGCAGCCGTTCTGAAGGCATTTCTTCCAAGGCGGCATCGCCAATTTCTCGGTAGAAGGTTTCATCGTAAGGACGAGTTCTCACCACCACGGGCATGGGGACAGCATGACCCAAAATTAAGGCTTGTTGTTTGGAATCGAGCTTGGACAAAACCGATCGTAAACTTTGTCCCCCAGAAACGCCTGTAAAAATAGCTTCGATATCTTTATCATCGTTAAGCAGCGCGGTAATCCGCGTTCCGATTTGGGACATCACTTCATTATCAATTCCCGACGGACGCTGATCCACCACCAACAATGTCACAAAGTATTTTCGCATTTCGCGGGCGATCGTCCCAAAAATGGTGCTGCGTACCGTTGCTGTATCCAAAAAACGGTGTGCTTCTTCGATGGTAATCACCAACTGACGTGGCTTGTCGATCGGATTTTTTGACTGCAAAAATTTCTCGGATTTCTTCACGTAATAGGCGTGAATCCGGCGAGTAATTACATTGGTTGCCAGCATATACGACAGCATATTGGACTGGGAACCAAACTCAACCACCACGTGTTTTCCAGACTCCAGGGATTCCAAAATTTGAGTGACGTAATTTTGAGGACAACTATTGCGAATATACTTGAGATCGTCGAGGCGAATCAGTTTTCGTTGCAATGCCATAATCGACGATTTATTACCCCGTCGTTCTTCGCAGAATTGATTGATTTCCTCATTATCCATCGCTAGCAATTGTGTAATCCACGATTGCCCAAATTCATTCCGCAGAATGATGGCATTTTCTAAACTGGCTTCCGATAGATTTAACTCGCGCTGTACCAATGCCAGATCTTCTACCTCAATTTGATCGTAGCTGAGGTAGAGTTCCTGTGCGTCCCGAATCCCCCGACGGCGGGTGGATGCTGGATCGAGGGTATACATCTGCACTTGACTGGGGAAAAGCTGGCGCAACCCTTTCACTGTACTGAAGGTTTTGCCTTCACAGGGCGCTTCCCAGCCATATTCCGAGTGCATATCGAAAATTAGATTCACCGCTGCCTGCCGACGAATTACCCCCGACAACAGCAACCGCGTGAGAAACGATTTCCCCGTTCCCGACTTGCCAAATACCCCGTTGCTGCGTTCGACAAACCGATCCAAGTCCAGACATACGGGAACCTCCATATCCAACGGTTGACCGATGGCAAAATTGCGGCGTCCGGGATCGTCTTCCCAACCAAAAACGGCACGAAAATCCCACTCGCTGGCATCGTAAACTTGGGAAAAGTGGCTGGGAATGGTTTTAACCGGGAGTAATTCGATCGCCGCATTGGTGTTAGCTGTAAATGAAGCCAATTGACTCCCATTTTCTAACGGAACTCTGGATGATTTTTCTTCAGTATCCGTTAACATCAACATCGGACTGAGTTCGATCGTCCCGTAGGTTCCGCTGCCGGCGAGAACGGATTGCAAAAAATCATCTTCCGGTGCGGGAGGATTGGCAAAAATTCGCTGACTGGAGGTTCCGAGGGAAACATCAGTCAGCATACAGAAAAAGCGCGATCGCACCCCCTGAACGACCAAAAACTTGCCCACGCGCATCTCTTCGACTGAGACATCCGGATGCAGCCGCACCTCCAATCCCTCGCTGAGGGAACCTTGAATGACAGAACCCAACGGTCGATCCATTTTAATCGCTAGTGGCTACTTGTAGGGTGTGTTGAGGCACGAAACGCACCATCACCGATCGCCAATTACCAATTACCAATTACCAATTACCAATTACCAATGCAAAACTATTTTTCAAATTGTGGGGCATAGGTTTCTAGTAATTCGCTGAGATTGGAGAGGAAGTCTTCGGGAGACAGTTTTGCCAAAACTTGCCGTTCGGGGAAAAACTCCGGTCGAGCCATATTTTGCTCGATCGCTTCTTGAACTTGTTTGGAAATCAACTCTTGCAATTTTTCTTTTGCTCTCGATCGTTGATAATCTGCCCCTTCTTCGGTGGTGGCATACAGGGGAGGCAGTCTATTAAGGGCGTAAGCAGCAATATCGCCCACATCGATCGAATGGTTAGTCTTGACTTCAATTTCGGCAATCCGACTAATCGCCTCCGATAACACCAATTCTTCCATGACGTTGATGAATTGCTTGCGCGGCAAAACCACGACTTCCCCGGTCAATAAAGCGCCCATCAATCGATCGAGTGCCATATACTCTTCGATCGACAGTTCTGATGCCGTATTGCAAATCCGACCCACTTCCGCTTCCATCACCGGAGTCAGATATCCATCCTTTAACGCCTGTTCGACAATTTTGACGATGCCCATACCATCCCTCTTTGCTCAATAACGTTACTAGTGCTAATTCTCTACAGCCGATTTAGCCCAAAAATTTCTCAATGCAGGGCTTGCATTTTTGGGCGGTGGGAAACTTTCTATTTAAATCCCCTTTCCAACCAGGGCATCGGATCGACCGAGACACCTTGGACATACAGCCCCCAATGCAGGTGCGGTCCAGTAGAAATTCCCGTCGAACCCACCCGACCGATAATATCGCCCGCCCGAACCATTTGTCCTTCGCTGACCTCAATTTCGCTTAAATGCAGGTACATGGTAGTGACACCTTGACCGTGATCGATGCCAACGGTGTTGCCGTGCAGCTCGAACCCGTCGGAAACTCGACCGACTAGCCCAATACGACCGTCGGCGGAAGCACGGACTGGCGATCCCTCATAGGCGGCGAAATCGAGACCTCGATGGTAATAATCGGCTGCCCACTCCCCATTGTAGTAGCGACGTACCCCGTATTCCGTAGAAATGTATCCGTCGGCAGGTTGTAAAAATACGCCTTTCCAGAACTGTTCGGAAGTCTCCAAACCCCGAAATGCCTGAACGCGATCGAATTCGTAATCGGTTCCTTGGATGGCATTGGTTTCTTCGGACAACCAAATTTCCTGAATGGGAAAATCGCGGTTTCCGACTTCTACACTTAAATTCTTCACCTGTCCGTCCCCAGAAACCTGAAGCGTCCGTCCGCCAGGAGATTCCAGAGGGTTTGTGGGCAAGAAAGCCCTAAATCGCTGCGTGCCGACGGCAAAGCTGGGATAAGTTTGCCCATTGACAGTGACGGTTGGATTGGGTGCGGCGGGGGTTTCGGTTTCGATGGACACCACCAATGTATCCCCCAACTGGGGATTGCTGGGCATCACCCTTGCGTCAATCGCCCGTGCAGCTCCAGACAGTACTGTTGAGAACAGGAAGGCAATCGAACAGAGATGGGAAGAAATCGCTGGAATAGGATGGTTCATGACAACTATCGATCGGGTGTAAAACTCTCAAGGGGTGACACCCTTCAAGGAATGAAAAATATTGTCGATTATCAAACCTAGAAAGTCTAACATTTTTCGATCGGAATTGGTTATGGGTCGTTCGTCATAGGTCATTGGGCATTGGTGAAAGGTTAAGGTTGTATTCATATTGTCAACTTCCCCATAATTGACTGAGAACCCGGCCCGACGGGCAGGGCTGTTTCATTGTCGTGGAAAACGAGGATTTTGTAGGGGTAGCGCCAAGAGTGCCTACCCCGCCACCGACGAAATCATGGGGGTTCCAAAGATCGGGGCAACCACGGGGGGATTCCCGGACGCCTTCGCTTCGCCCCTACAGAAAATGAAACAGCCCTGGGACCCGACGGGGGGGTCTCCCCCCAAACCCCCCGCGCACAAGAGTGAAATCGTGGAAAACATTAGCATCAAAGGGGTCTAGCTATTCGAGATCGTCAACTTGACATCTGCTGAAATTGCTTAACCTTTCACCAATGGTCATTGGGGATAAACAACGAGCCACTAGCCAATTGCTTTAAAATAGACTACAGCCGATCGAGCGATCAGGATTTGCTGTTCCCCGTCATCCATCAGGCAAAAATACTGGGCATCTTGCCAAAACAATTTCCCGGTCATCACATCGCCTGTTACCAGTTTGAGTTCGATGGGATTTTTATCTTTGATAAATCCTTGGAGTTTGCGAATGCTGGGCAAGCCTGTATCGAATTCCGTCGCCACGACGCGCTCCTTTGTGTTAAAGAATATCTACACGATCTTACAAGCACTCTGGAGGATTGTGTCCTTTCTGTGGGGACAAGACCCAATTTCCCCAAATTCGAGTGCCCGATCGATCGCAGTATCCAATGGAAGAGTTTATGGCTATTGAGTTTAGTAAATATCACGGACTAGGAAACGATTTCATCCTCATCGACAACCGCGCCACTGCCGAACCTCTCATCACTCCGGAGCAAGCGGCAAAACTTTGCGATCGTCATTTTGGCATCGGTGCCGATGGTGTCATTTTCGTGCTGCCGCCCCAGGGCGATACCGACTATACCATGCGGATTTACAACTCCGATGGCTCGGAACCGGAAATGTGCGGCAATGGCATTCGCTGTCTGGCGAAGTTTATCGCCGAGTTAGAGGGCATTTCGGGAGAACGCCTGTATCGCATCCACACCCTGGCGGGAGTCATTTCACCTCAAATTCAAAGCGACGGTCAAGTTCGGGTGGATATGGGTCAACCTCAGTTGCTTGCTGGCGAAATTCCGACGACTCTGGCGACGAACGATGCTAAGGTTGTCGATGTGCCGATGGAGGTTGCCGGACAATCTTGGGCAAGTGACGTGCGTGTCCATGGGCAATCCGCATTGTATAACCTTTGTCGAAGATGTGGCGGCAATTGCCTTAGAATCGACGGGTCTTGGGTTCGAGCATCATTCGGTGTTTCCCCAACGCACCAATACGGAGTTTATCCAAGTGGTTCGTCCCGATTACCTGAAAATGCGGGTGTGGGAACGGGGTGCGGGAATCACTCTCGCTTGCGGAACGGGGGCTTGTGCGTCTCTGGTGGCTGGGGTTCTCACGGGACGCTGCCAACCGAAAGCGACGGTAGAATTGCCGGGGGGACCGTTGGAAATTGAATGGTCGCAAGCGGAGGGACGAATTTATATGACCGGTCCGGCGGAACGGGTGTTTAGCGGGAAATTGGCTAGTCGTTAAGAGTGCGGGGTGCGGGGTGCGGGGTGCGAAGTGAAAGTCTTCTCCTTCTGTCCTCTACCTGAAAATTACCAATTACCAATTACCAATTACCGATTACCGATTACCGAAATCCCGAAGCGACGATCGATTCGATAAAATATTAGAAAATTGTCGGGTCGATCATCGCGCGGACAAATCAACAGCACCAACAGACAGAGGAAGTGGCGAATGAAGCGTAAAAATCCGGAGATTTTCCCATGGGTGTCCCGGAGTGGGGTAATCCTGTCGGTGTTACTCTTGTCTGTGGGTGCGGTTGGTGGCTCAAGTTCCACCCACACCGACGACAAAGCCGGGGATTTCTCCCCAGGAACAGCAAGAACTGGAACAGTTGCGGGAAGCGCAAATTATTCGAGAACAGGTGCAAGCGGAAGTTGCCCAGACGAAAGCGGTGTTCAATGTGCTGTTGGGCGTTTTGGGGTTATTGTTGGCGTCGGCGCTGGTGGGATTGTGGTTGCTGCGACGATCGGTGGTACGAGAGGTGACAATCCTCGTCAAAGATCATCTTAATGAACTAACAGATTTAGAAGAGAAAATCAATACTGCCGATCGCGAAGTTCGTAAATTGTTACAAGGATCGAAAACCCTGGCGACGCAGTTTGAACGAGAAACGGAGACGTTTTTACGGGAAATCGATCGGCAACGAGAAGCTGTTTCTGGGTTAGTTGCCGATTTATCTCATTCTCAACAGAATTCCCTGGCAGATTTCCAAACCCACGCTCACAAAGCTCGTCAGGCATTGGTGCGATCGCAGGATGAATTTGCGGCTCGTCTATCGGAGTTGCAATCGAAAGTTCAATCCCACCGTGATTCTAATTTTACAAGATCTCGATCGGCAAAAAGCCGAATTTGCACCCAGTTTGACGGCGCTGCAAGAAGATGCACAGCAACAGAAAGAGGCTGTTTTACAATCGTTACATCAATCCGAGTTAGAATTTGTCGATCGTCTCGATGCCCTACAACAAGAAGCCCAAAAACAGCGAGATCTAATTCTGAAAACCTTAGAAACAGTCGGACTGGAATTTGCGCCCCAAGTTGCCGAATTACAAGCCGATGTCGAACAGAAACAAGAAATCGTCCTCGACAATTTAGCCCGATCGCAAACGGAATTTGCCGCAGAACTTTCCCAGTTGCAAGAAAGTACCCAAACTCAGCGCGATCGTCTTCTAGAAAACATGGAAGGGTTAGCCGCTAAGTTCCCTTCTCAATTAACCGAAATTCAAGGAGAAATTCACAGCGAAAAAACGGCGATTTTTCAAACGATTCAACAGGCAAAGACAGAATTTATCGAGAAATTGTCCGAACTGGAATTGGACGCGCGATCGCAACGAGAAACGGTGTTACAACGCCTGCAACAGCTCGAATCTGAATTTGCGCCTCAACTGGAGGAACTGGAAGCCTCTGCCCGAGATAAAGCCGATCGTCAGCAACAAATGGCTTTGCAAAACTTAGAAGAGTTGGGACAAGGTTTGATGGCGCAACTATCGCAATCGCAATCGATTATTCAAGAAAACGTCGATCGGGCTTTGCAAACGTTGCAAAAACTGGAAACAGAATCGCTCGAAAGTGCTGCCCAAACCCAGACAGAACTCGGATCTAGAGAAGCTCAAACTCTGCAAACACTCTCAACCTTAGAATCAGAACTTCAAGTACAGTTTTCGACATTGCAAGCTGAAGTTCAAAACCAACAGAATCGGGTTTTGCAAAATCTGCAAAAATTGGAAGCCGAAGTTACCACGCAATTATCCGACGAACAAGCCGAAATTCGATCGCGCAAGGAAGACAATCGTCAAAGCTGGGAACAACTGAAAGCCGAAAATGCCGAACAACTGGCAGCTTGGCGATCGGATATTCAACGGCGCAAAGAACTGGCTTTTGAAAAACTGGAAAAATTAGAAGCCAAACTCGAAACTGAACTTGCCGAAGTCCAAGCGAACGGACAAACTCGCAAGGATGAAATCCTGCAAAAACTTGCAGAAATTTCTCCCACACAAATCGCCGCCGATGCACTAGTAGAAGTGGGAGAAAAACTGAAAACCGTCGAAGCATCGATCGATCGTCTTCAATCGAATCATCCCAAACTCTTTTTAAACCCGACTGAGTTTCTCCAACAAGCAGAAACGTTGTTTGCCGAACAAAATTACCAAGACGCCATTGCCAATTACGATCGCGCTTTGGAACTGCAACCAGAAAACCCAGATTTATGGTCGCGTCGCGGCGCAGCTTTGTTGGAATTGCAACAGTATGAGAATGCCATTACCGCCCTCGATCGCGCCCTAGAATACCGATCGGAGGATGGAGAAAGCTGGTACTATCGCGGACTCGCTTTGCTGGGTTTACGGCGCTACGAAGGGGCAATGGCGGCGTTTAACCGCACTCTGAAACTGCAACCGGAAAACGAGAAGGCTTGGTTCCACCGAGGGGTGGTTTTGGGTCGTTTGAAACGCCAAGAAGATGCGATCGCGTCTTTTGATAAAGCGATCGAAATTAATCCAGAATACCATCAAGCTTGGGTCGATCGAGGAGTGGTTTTGGGTAAGTTACAGCGCAACGAAGAAGCGTTTGCATCTTTCGATCGCGCGGTCGAAGTTCGACCTGATGATGCCGTTGCTTGGTTGAATCGTGGCATGGCGTTGCAGGTTTTGGAACGCTTCGACGAGGCGGTGACTTCTTTCGATAAAGCGATCGAATTTAATCCCGAAACCCATAAAGCTTGGAATTATCGGGGATATCTCCTGGTGAAACTCGAACGCGATGAAGAGGCTTTGACGAGTTTCGATCGGGCGTTAAAAATTCACCCTGACTATGCTGATGCTTATTACAACAAGGCAATTTGTTATGCCTTCCAAGGACAAGTTCGATCGGCGGCAGATAATCTCAAACAGGCGATCGAAATTAATCCCAAATGCCGAGAAGAAGCCCGCACAGATCCCGATTTTGTGGCAATTGGTGAGGACGATCGGTTTTGGAATTTGGTGGCGGGAAGAAATGGGTACAGAAGTCAGGTTGGGTAATGGGTAAGTAAATATTCAGGCTGGGGAATAATTATTATTTAAAGATGAGAATGATCGATATCTTCAAAGAATTTAAATTTTTCTGATATAAATTATGGAGCGAGATCGAGTCTTGTTGATGTTACGCGATCACTGGGAGACTTTGCAAACTTTGGGTGTAGAATCTTTGGCATTGTTTGGCTCAGTTGCGCGAGATGAAGCAGATGAGAATAGTGATGTCGATCTGTTGGTCGAGTTTGCATTGCCGCTAACCTTCGATCGTTATATGGATGTAAAGTTTTTTCTCGAAGATTTGCTGGAAAAACGGGTAGATTTGGTGACATGGCGATCGCTCAAACCGCTACTTCGAGAGGACGTGAAACGCGAGGTCGTTTATGTCGCGTAATGTGCGGTTGTATTTGGAGGATATCAAATCCAGCGGACAGCAGATTTTAGGATATACACAAGGAATGACATTTGAAACATTCGAGGCAGATCGGCGTACGCGGGATGCTGTGGTTCTAAATCTTCAAATTATCGGTGAAGCGGTTAAGAATATTCCGTCAGAGGTACGAGATCTGGCGTCTGATGTAGAATGGCGAAAAATTGCCGGATTACGAGATGTTATTGCCCACACCTATTTTCAACTTGAAGATGAAATTATTTGGGATGTAGTCCAAAATAAGCTAGAGCCGTTGTTGTATCAAATTGATAAGCTTATAGAAATTGATCGATAGTTTCGATCGAGCGTTAAAAATTCACCCTGACTATGCTGATGCTTATTATAACAAGGCGATTTGTTATGCCTTCCAAGGACAAGTTCGATCGGCGGCAGATAATCTCAAACAGGCGATCGAAATTAATCCCAAATGCCGAGAAGAAGCCCGCACAGATCCCGATTTTGTGGCAATTGGTGAGGACGATCGGTTTTGGAATTTGGTGGCGGGAAGAAATGGGTACAGAAGTCAGGTTGGGTAATGGGTAAGGAGAACGCGGGAAGAAGTCCTGGCAATAAATTTTGGAAGATTCACAAGAAATGACATTTGAAGCATTTGTCGGAGATTGAAGAACACCGGATGCGGTGGTTCTCAATCTTCAAATTATCGGTGAAGCGGTTAAGAATATTTAGTTATTTTCCTCGTTTGAGTCAGAACTCGATCGACCAAGGATGGTTAAGGCGTAGGATGCGTTGAGTCGAGGCGAAACGCACCATCAAAATTCAGGATTATCCCTATTGACTCTTTACAGAAAATTGAGTACAAACGAAAGTAACGCTTATATTCTTACCCCAACTTAACTTTTCATAAAATTAGTTATGAAACTTAAAAGTCGCTCGATCTTTCAATGTCTGGCAAGTTTAGCCGTTGTCGGTAGTGGATGCTTGGTAACGACAAATCGAGTTGTTGCCGAACCCGATTCGATACCTAGCTGCGAGCATAGTTTTCGGATAATTAGAACCCAGGATGATAATGGTTACGTGAATATTCGAGAAAGTTCGAGTCCGAATTCTAAAATTCTGGGCACGGTAAAAAATGGAAGCGAAGTGGTATTTAATATTTCCGATCGATCGGGTCGGTGGATGGAAATCACCACCTCTTGGCGTTTGACAGGTTGGGTTTCCACACAATTTTTAGTTTACAGTCCCGCCGGCAGTTCTGAGTATAACGGATCGCTGCAAGTCCGCACTTTAGATGGGAGTGGCGTCAATATTCGGAATCGACCGAGTTTGAATTCTACGATTCTGGGAACGGTTGAAAACAGCGCGATGGTTCAATATCATCAAACTCTAGGAGAGTGGTTTGAAATTTCCACACCCAACGGTATTCGAGGGTATATGGCTCGTCAATATTTAATGTGCGGTGATTAAAGCTGAATCGTTACAATTCATCCTCTTTCGGACGAGCGATCGAAGTTGGATTTAAGATAAAATAAGTGGCTCTCTGTGCAGTTGCTTCTGAAAGGTGAATTTGCTTGAGTTTAACTAATCCATCATTAACAAACGAATCTCGAACGAAAATACTATCTCCGGTGATAAACGGCGTTTCATAATATACCTCGCGAATTCCCGCAGAAATAATCAGTTTCAAGCAAGAAAGGCAGGGTTCTAAGGTCACATATATGATAGAATTAGAGGTATTAATGCCGTGTTTTGCCGCTTGGGCGATCGCGTTGGCTTCGGCATGGATCGATCGTGACGGTAAAGTCTTGCTGGCATCGCAACTATCCAATCCAGGATAACAGTATCCTTGTGCTGTACAGTGCACCGACCCCGAAGGCGATCCGTTATATCCCGTTGCCAGGACTTGTCGGTCTTTCACAATCACAGAACCAACGGGAAACGCCAAACAAGTTGATCGTGTAGCGGTTAGTTTTGCTAACATGAGAAAGTATTCATCCCAAGTTGGTCGAACTTCTTCTAACAACAAAATTACCCATCCTATTCTAAAAGTTGGAAACCCGGTTTTTCTGGCGATGATTTACGACCTCTATACCCCGGTCGCAAATGACGATGTTGAACATAGTAAGAATATCATCCATCGAGACTGAGCATCCTCTTTAGAAGATTTTCGTTTTGCATAACCTAGATCGAAATACCACTTCCATTGATTGATATAATAGCTATCTTCGGGATCTATTAGTGACTTTTTTCCATTTTTTAAAATTATTTCCACATAATTTAGGTCTAGCATCATTTCAGCTTTGGGTTTTCACTCAGTTTAACTACAGAATGCTTCGATCTTGTTCGTAAAGCCATCCTTTTTTTAAGGCAATTTCAGCTTTTTGCAATTCTGTTCCTAAATACATCGCGTGTTCAGCTTCGAGTTGAGGAATAGCTTGAGCGATTTCACGGTAGAGTTCTACCGCAGTGCCACCTTGGAAACATTGAACGGATTCTCCCGACCCAGGCGTAGTTTGTTCGACTTTAATCTTTCGATCGCTCAAAGAAATGATAAAATTACCGCAAGGATCGTTGTAGTTTCGAGCTTTGACTATGTTGGAATAGTGTTTTTCTAAAACGAGTTCTACGTGTTCGTGGCAATCATCGTAAATATGAGCACTTTGACTGATAGTAATCAAGGGACCCAACTTTAACTGATACTGGGATCTCGCTTCAATTTTATCGCGAATGTGCTGTTGTAATGCCCTCAAACCCATGGCATTGGCGGGCCAAGCGGCAAACATATCGTTACTACGAAATAAGGCAGTTAGAGAAAGTTCGTTATCAACAACTCGCACCCAAATGTGGTTCAAACAGGGACTACCGCCTTTGTCATGATCTTTCACATCCCATAGGGACATCACAGCACTTGCTGCGTCAATTTCGCCGATGAGTTTTTCGATGACTTGTTCGATTTGATCTCGTTCAAAGTGCGATCGAAGTCTTTGTCCGTAAGTATATTTAACTCCTTCTCTTTGCGGTGCATCATCTAAAATTTGCCCGATATATTCCTCGAGAAAAGTGCGATCGAGAGGCAAATAATTCGGTTCGGGAAAGTAAAAATCCCTCCGGTTCGTCAGTGACAACCGCAACGAGATCGATCAGTTCTTGCCATTTGCCATCGTATCCCGTCGGACGAATGGTTCCCGTGGTTTTGATGCGGTGAATAATTTTGACCCAAGTTTCAGCAATTGTTCGTCCTTCGATGCGATGTCCGTAACGCGGACCCGGTAGGACAGTCGGGACGATTTCTGCTAAGGGGAAAGTCTGCGGTTTTCCCCAGGGTGGGGCGTTTTTCTGGGCGAGGGATTGAATCTGAGAAATCGCATCGGCAACTGAATGGACTTCTCGAAATTCGATCGCTTCTCGCAATCCATCCAAGGCAGCCACATCGACTTCGCGATCGATAAATCCGGGAATTTCCGACTTTACCACCCAACAATCTCGTCCTGTATCGCTTTTCCCCGCATCAAATCCATGGCGGAAGAAATCCAGCAAACATTTCCCCCCACCCGAATTGCGATCCTCCCGAGTCCCGTTGAGAACCACCAAATGCCGAACGTGAGGATTGGCAAGCAAATTCCGAATCAGGAAATTCATGCCTCGGGTGGGACTGTAGAGATTTCCAATTGCCGCAAATTCTTCGGGCTGTAGCTGTTTGGCAACAACCGCCTTGACCGTCCACCCCGTGACAACGCAAGTTTGTCCAGTTCCGCAGACCAACTGGTTGGGCTTGTACAAGGCGTTGTACTTAAATTCGATCGAGGAAGGGGTAACGGTCATGAAAGTTTAGAAAAAACCGTTTTTCATTTTCTCATGAATTGAGACTTTATGAAAAATCCCAGAGATCGATCGTGCTAGAAATGTTAGCAAAAATCCAATTTTGGGACATCGGGTCGGCGAAGGGCAATGGTATTATGGCGAAGAACCACTGCACCAAAAGCGCACGTTATATGAAACCATCATCTGTTTCTCCAGTGGTATTGGTCATTTTAGACGGCTGGGGCTACCGCGAAAGTACCGACGGCAATGCCATTGCTGCTGCCAATACCCCAATTATTGATAGTTTGTGGGCAGCTTACCCAAAAACGCTGATCCGAACGTCTGGGAAAGACGTGGGTTTGCCAACAGGACAGATGGGGAATTCGGAAGTCGGACACCTCAATATTGGCGCCGGGCGGATTGTGCCCCAAGAACTCGTCAGAATTTCGGACGCGGTAGAAGATGGATCGATTCAAAGCAATCCCGCGATCGAAAAGCTTTGTCAAGAAGTTCGCACATCGGGCAAAAAACTCCACCTCATTGGTTTGTGTTCCGAAGGCGGCGTTCATTCCCATCTAAACCATCTACTGGGATTACTCGATCTGGCCAAAGCCAAAGAGATTTCCCAAGTTTGCATCCACACGATTACCGACGGACGGGACACCAATCCCAACGAAGGAATCCGAACGATCGGTAAAATTCAAGCACATATCGACAAAATCGGTGTGGGGAAAATCGTCACCCTCAGTGGTCGATACTACGCCATGGATCGCGATCGTCGTTGGGATCGCATTGAAAAAGCCTATCAGGTGATGACTGATGATTCCCAAATCGACGATCGATCGGCAGTCGAGGTCATCAAAGACTCTTATGAAAATAACGTTACAGACGAGTTTATCCTGCCCGTCCGTGTCGCCCCCGGTGCCATCGAACCGGGAGATGGTGTAATTTTCTTCAATTTCCGTCCAGATCGCTCCAGACAGCTCACCTACGCCCTCGTCAACGAGAATTTTGACGGGTTCGATCGAGAACGGATTCACCCCCTACCTTTCCTCACCTTTACCCAGTACGATCCCAACTTATCGGTTTTGGTCGCATTTGAACCGCAAAATCTGAGCAATATTCTCGGGGAAATGGTTGCCAAACGGGGTTTGAAACAATTCCGAACCGCAGAAACCGAGAAATACGCCCATGTCACCTATTTTTTCAATGGCGGTCTAGAAACCCCATTTGAGGGGGAAGATCGCGAACTGGTGATGAGTCCCATGGTTGCCACCTACGATAAAGCCCCGGCAATGTCCGCTGATGCGGTGACGGATGTGGCAGTGGCTGCCATTGAAAAAGGGATTTACTCTCTGGTGGTGATGAACTATGCTAACCCGGATATGGTCGGTCATACGGGTATGCATTCCGCCGCGGTACAAGCGATCGAAACGGTCGATCGTTGTTTGGGACGTTTGTTGGAAAGTATCAGTCGCGCGGGAGGTACAGCTTTGATTACAGCTGACCATGGCAACGCCGAATGTATGTGGGACAAAAATGGCGAACCCTGGACGGCACACACGACCAACCCCGTTCCGTTTATCCTAGTAGAAGGAGAAGGGGCAAAGATTCCCGGTCACGGCACGGAAGTCTCATTGCGAGACGATGGTCGTCTCGCCGATATCGCGCCGACGATTCTCGAGATTCTAGGAATCGAACAACCGCCAGAAATGACGGGGAAATCGATGATTCAATCCCTGGAAGTCGAGATTCGCCCAAATCGCACCCCAGTTGGACTCAAGCTATAACGATTAGTTATTAGTTATTAGTTATTGGTTATTAGTTATTGGCGATCGCCTACTGGCAACTAACAACTAACAACTAGCTATTACCCATTAGACATTTCCTAAATTTATGACAGTTGCAAGTGTTGTTCAAATTCTCTGGCTAGTTTCGGCGATCGGTTTGATCGTCTTTATTCTGCTGCACAGTCCCAAAGGAGATGGAATTGCTGCCATCGGCGGACAAGCGCAATTATTTACCAGTCCCAAAAGTGCGGAAGTGACTCTCAACCGGATCACCTGGACGCTGACGATCCTCTTTATTAGCCTTACCTTGATTTTGAGTGCGGGTTGGGTCTAAATTCTGGCGACGGATCGTTCTTTCGACAGTTCTACTCATGACGATCGATTTTTTCGGGATGGTAGGCACTGCTCAAGATTCGGTTCCATCCCCAGAAACATTTCCCTTACAAGCGCATCCTCTCCCGGAAACCCTCGATCGGTGGCAAGATCCTAATGCTACCGGGGACTATTTCTCGGAAATTCAAACCACTTCTGCGGAATATTTAGTCTGGTCGAAATTTCCGGTGAGAGTTTATATCGAGGCTCCCAATCCCTCGGCAAATCTCTCCCAGGACTGGACTCGCGCTGTCTCCGCAGCCGTGGAAGCTTGGGTCGTATACCTCCCCCTGGAAATCGTCGATCGTCCCGAGAATGCCGATATTACCATCGCTCAACGACGACCCCCACCGGAGAGATTTGCCGATGGCACATTTCGGGCCGATCGGCACTCACCCGTTACGAGTTCTACCTGCGTCGCGATGCTAATCGGCAACAGCTCTCTCATCGGTTTGAGATTACCATTGCTCCTACCCAAACCGGCGATTACGTTCGCGCTGCTATCTTGCACGAACTCGGACACGCTTTGGGAATTTGGGGTCACTCTCGGGTGGAAACCGATGCCCTATATTTTTCCCAAGTTCGCCAACCCCAAGGCATTTCAGCCCGAGATGTCAACACCTTAAAGCGGGTCTACGAACAGCCTACTCGTCTGGGATGGTGGATCAATAGCGCAATCTTTGACCCGCCCCCAAACGAAATCGATCGTTGGACTTGACAGAAGAGTGTCGTTTCCCTAGAATGAGATCCGGCGATGAAAAATAAAAGTCAGCGGAACTGGCGGAATTGGTAGACGCGCTAGATTCAGGTTCTAGTGTTCGCAAGGACTTCCGGGTTCAAGTCCCGGGTTCCGCATTTTTAGGTCAAAATTCGATCGATGTTGGTTGCATTGCAAAAATTTCGACGAAATGTAGCTTGAATCTAACAAAAATATGCCATTGGTAAATGAACTGGTAGGTCTGATCCCAGCAGCCGGGTTAGCCAAACGCATTTCCCCTTTACCTGGGAGCAAAGAACTATTCCCCATTGGTTTTCGCGAACTCCAAGTGGATGGTCAAATCCGCCTGATGCCGAAAGTCGTCAGTCAATATTTGCTTGACAATCTGTTTCAGGCTGGTGTCCAAAAACTCTGGCTGGTCTTGGGTAAAGGAAAATGGGATATCATGGATTATTATGGCGATGGCTCTCAACTTGGAGGGCAGATTGCTTACTTATTGATGGACAAGTTGTGGGGAATGCCCTACACGCTCGATCGAGCCTATTCCTGGGTTAAAAATAGCACTGTGTTGTTTGGGATGCCAGATACCATTTTTACGCCTTCTGATACCTTTGTTCAGTTATTGGCTAGACATCGAGAAACCCGTGCAGATGTTACCCTAGGAATCTTCTCGACCGACAGACCTTACAAACTTTCTCCAGTCACTTTAACAGCTTCGGGTCAAGTATTGGATATAGTCGATAAACCCGCGCAAACTGATGTTATGAATACCTGGGGATGTGCCTGTTGGGAACCCTCATTTACCGAATTGATGCATACTTATTTATCGGCTAAAATCCCCACTCAGCAGGAGACAACTTTAACTGATGTTTTCCAGGCGGCTATGACGGCTGGTCTATCTGTACGTGGAGTTCATTTCACTCATGGTGAATACATTGACGTGGGAACTCCAGATGATTTGGTACAAGCCGTACATCGTTTTAGCAAAGTCAGTACGGAAGACCCGTCATTCTAGAGTGTCAGTAACCGGTGTACGATCGTCTTGGTGATGTGAGAAACTTGTGGACGATCGAGGCGGAAATTTTGACCCCCAGCTTCCTGGAGGAACTCTACAAAACTTAACCTCAATCCTCGATCGTCCATTGCCCGATCCTTAGTATCCCGATTCCTCTTCGTACTCCGGAATTTTATTTTTGCTCGGCAAGTTAACTTTCTGAGGTTGATAACCCGATCGGCGATCGTCTTCCGACGCCCAAGCATCGGCTTCGATATCCTCGTACTCGTCGTACTGGGCATATTCAGGGTACTTTTCCGGTGGGCGGGCTTCCTGCGGTTCGTACTCTATTTGCTGATAGCGACTGGTTTCGTTCCAGTTGTCTTCTTCTTCGTACTCGACGTAAACTTCTTCTCGTTGCTCTTGATAAACGGGTTCGGGTTCGCTATCGCGCCAGTCATCTTCACTCCACGCTTCTGCCACCACTGGAGGAGCTTGCCTGCGTTCGGGCATGGGGGCAGTTTGAACACCACTTGCCAGTTGATTTTCCGGTCGCGCCACGGGGGAGTAATACTCTTCTTCGTCCTCGCGTTCCCAAGGTGCAGCGCCCAATCCCAACCGTTCCAAAACACCGACACTAATCTGAGAGAGACGTTCTTGGGCGTTTTCAAAGACAATCAGTCGATTTGGACCGCTGCTGACGATTTCGTCGATGGGGAGTTCGTAGGTGCTGAGAATTTGTTCCGGGATTTGGGGAATACCGATGGAGGCAATAATCAGCGAGGTCAAAGTCCCGTCGTCGGTATCGAACTTGAATCCGCGTACCCGTCCCAGAAGATCTCCGGTTTCGGTAATCACTTCGCTTTGGATCAAGTTGCTGTATCCTTCGACATCGAGTTCGTCTTCGAGAACTCGATCGTCTTCGACTAAAAGTACGTCGCCAATTTGACTGATTTCTGACAGCCTCATGTAGCGCGGCAGGGCTGTCATTGCCAAAATGCTTTCTCGCACACCAATCGCAACCACTTGACGGCGATCGATGTCCACCCACAGTTGACTGACCACCCCCAGCCGTTTTCCGGTGTCGCGGGTGATGACTTGGGTTCCCAATATCTCAGAGCGTTGACGGATGTGTTCAGTTGTCATTACAGGTGGAATCCCGAATCTCGAATCCTAATTCATACATTCTAATATCATACGCAGGAATCGTGGCGTTGCAACCCACCAGATGAGTCATAGATCGTGAGGCAACCCACTGGAAATTTGTTACCGATTATACATTCATGGAGCCAATCGGGAAAGAGTCTTGGACACAAACTCGGTCGATCGAGTTAATCACGAGTCTGGCAATTGGAGAACGATCGATGGACAAAAAGATGTGCCGACGGGCTGTTCGCCGAGATAGTCATCTAAAATACGCCGTTGGACTCGATCCATTAAAGATTGACCGAAATAACGCACGATCGCTGCATCCATATCGCCATCCATCATTCCGAAAGAGTTTGCCGGACTCACCAAACAATCATATGCGGACAACCACTCGAAATAGTTATTAACAGTTTCAACGTCAGGAAAATCTTGAAAGTTTTCCTGAAACGCCTCGTATAATGATGGGTTCGGAGCAACTTAAATAAGTTTAAACATTTTTTTTGCTAACCTGACGAATAATTTGCGATCGGAACAAAAAAAGGTTAATCCGTCGAACCTCGATCGACAAAGATGGATATAAAAACATGAATTAGTCAAAGAATCTTTCCTTGCTGCCTTCTTTCAACCCGCAGTTTCCTGATGTTGCAACTTCAACCCCAAAACCTGAGTATACGCCCCCCGCGCCTGAGTCACACCGATCGTTCTTTTTGCCGATTCAATCATCGGACGACGCAAACTTACAACAATAAATTGCGCTTGCAACGCCTGATGGGCGATCATTTTCGATAACCGTTCCACATTCGCCCCATCGAGAAACATATCCACTTCATCAAAGGCATAAAACGGCGACGGGCGATAGCGTTGTAGCGCAAAAATAAACGACAATGCCGTGAGAGATTTCTCGCCACCAGACATCGACGCCAGACGCTGAACCGGTTTTCCCTTGGGATGCGCCACGAGATTTAAACCACTGTTGAAGGGATCTTCCTCATCGCCCAGTTGTAGATAACCATCTCCTTGGGAGAGTTCGGCAAAAATAGTAGAAAAGTTCTCATTTACAGCGTCAAAGGCTTCTTTAAAAGCTTGCAAACGTAAGGTAGTAAAGTTTTCGATGCGCAGTAGAACTTCCGTGCGTTCCGATTCCAGAGTTGCCAGTTTTTCGGTCAGTTGTTCCAGTCGCGCTTGAGTTTTATCATACTCTTCCAGCGCCAACATATTCACCGGTTCCATGGCTTGAACCCGCTTAGCGATCGATTTAACTTCTTTTTCCAATTCTTCAAGCTTTATATTCTCCGGAACTTCCGGCAAAGGGTCGGGCAATTCTGTTTTTTGCGTCGCCAATTGTTCCTGAAAATAATCCAACCGTTCGCGCCGTTCCTGTTGCGTTTCCTGGAGTTTTTGCACCCGCCATTCCAGTTGTTGCCCCGCAACACGCTGTTCTCGTAATGCCGTTTCTGCCCGATCGCGATTTTGCTTTTCTTCCCCCAATTTCTCGTTAAGTTGTGCCAACCTCGCCTGAATTTGTTGGATTTGTTGTTCGACTCCCAATTGTTGACTTTTCACCGCCGCCAGTTGCACCGTTTTGGTTTCGTGTTGCCTGCGTTCTTCCTCAATTCGCCGTAAACTTTCCCGAATCATTTCTTCCAGGCGCAAACTATTCGCCACGCGATCCTGAAGTTGTTGGGCGGCAGTGCGCAATTCCTGTTCCCGTTCGTGTAAAGTAGCTTCTCGTTCGCGAATCGCACTTTGGGCAATTTGCCATTCGCTATGGGTTTGATTTTTTTCCAACTCAGCTAATTGTTCCCGCAGTTGTTGAACGATGACTTCTTGTTGAGGAATTTCCGTTTCTAAAGTTTCTAAGCGAGTTTGGGCAGTGGCACGTTCTTGGGTTTGGATTTGGCGCTGTTCCCAACCCTGTTGAATTTGCTTCTGCAACGCCGCAATTTGCTGCTGCAATTGTTCGGTTTCTAGTTGTTTTTCCCGAAACCCTTGCTGGGCATCCATCAATTGCTGGCTGTGTTGTTTGACTTGGTGTGCCCAATGGGAAATGGTTTCTTCGCAGCGTTTGAGGATCGCTTCAATTTCGTTCAGGCGGTCTTGTAAACCTTTAATTTCCGCCGATTCTTGGGGGTCTGCGTTGCCGAAATGCAACTGGGAGGCATTCCCCCGCAGGGTTCCCCCAGTCATGGCGCCGCTGGTTTCCAGGAGTTCCCCATCGAGAGTCACGATTCTGGCTTTTCCCAAAACCCGGCGGGCATTCTCGAGATTGTCGAACACCACTGTTCCACCGAAGACATAGGCGAAGATGTCGTCGTACTGGGGGTCGCAGTCGATGAGATTGACCGCATAGTCGATAAATCCGGCAGCGTTCTCCACTTCTCGGGGGATGGAAACTCGGGGGGGGCGAATTTTATTCAGGGGTAAAAAGGTGGCGCGTCCGGCTTTGCGTTCCTTGAGGAGGCGAATTCCGGCTGAGGCGACGATATCATCTTCCACAACAAGGTAGCCCAATCTCGCCCCGGCAGCCGTTTCTAGCGCCATTTGAAACTCCGCTTCGACGCGCCCCAACTGCGCCACCAAGCCGCAAACGCCATCTAAGTCGGATTGTGAAATAATTTGAGTGGCGTAACTGCCGGAGGCTTCCCGCTGGGCTTGGGCTTGGGCTTCTAGTTTGTCTAGGCGGCGCTGCTTTTCTCGCTGTTCTTGGAGTAAGCGGGTTTGGGTTTGCTGTTGGACTTGTAGTTCCCGTTCGGCTTCGGTAGCGAGACTTTGGAGGGAAGAAACTTTTTCTCCGGCGTAGGTTTGGGCGGCGTTGAGTTGTTCGGATTGGGCTTTTTTGGCGGAGAATTCCCGTTCCCAGTCGCCGATGGATTTTTCTTGTTCGGTGAGTTTTGCGGCAAGTTGCGACACTCGTTCTTGGAGTTGTGCCTGTTGGCTGCGTTGGGGGTCGAGGGTTCCCAGCAGGGTTTCCAGTTGGTGGCGCAGTTGGGTTTGTTCTTGTACCCAGGATTCGGCGGCGGAGGCGATGGAACTGGCGGCTTCTCGGCTGTGTTCCAAGGCGGTTTGGGCGTCGTCTCGGGCTTGGCGCAGGGCGGCGATGGTCTCGTTTTCTAAGCTTTGTTGTTGTTGGCGCAGGCGGTCTAATTCTTGTTGCGATCGCTTGACATTCTGCTCGTTTTGTGATATTGAACTATTAAGTTGGGCAGCCGATGTCTCCAGTTCGGCACAGCGCTGTTGGAGTTGCTGTTGTTGAGCTTCTTGTTTGGCGAGGCGAGTTTGTTCGGCAATCAGTTCTTCTTCCCCCAGGGCTTTAACTTTGGCGTTGAGTTCCTCGAGTTCGGCACTGGAACGATCGATTTGTTGCGTTAAATTGGCGAACTGTTCTTGCAATTGAGTTCGAGTTCGATCGCCTTCTTCAATTTGCTCCCGCAACTTCGATTCTTGCTGGCGAAATTGCTGCCATTTGAGAACAATTTCCCACTGTTGTTTTTGGTGAAGCTGCGATCGAAGGGCTTGGTATTTTTCAGCTTTAATTTTGTCTTCCGCTAGTCGATCGCGTTGAGACGTTAGCTCTTTTTCAATAATCCTGCACTGTTCTTCCCGTTCCTTCACCGCATCCAACTTCTCTTTTGCCTGAGAAATTTTGCGATCGAACGAGGCAACCCCTGCCAGTTCATCAATTATTTCCCGCCGTTCTCGGGAATTCATCGAAATAATACTAGTCACATCCCCTTGCAGCACCACATTGTAGCCTTCCGGGTAAATCCGTAACTCGTTGAGCTTTTCGTGTAACTCGGTTAGTGTCGTCGCTTCCCCATTCAGGTAGTAATTTGACGTATAGCTTCCCGTCTTCGTCACCCGCAACCGCCGCGTCACTCGCCATTCCCGAGACGGATCGTTTTCTTCATCCGGTTCCGCCGTTTTGCCATTGCTGGGAAACTGGCTACCGAGATCGAAGGTAACAGTAACACTCGTTTCCACCGTCGATTTACGATTGGCCCGATCGTGGTTCACCAAATCTGGGAGGCGTTCCGCCCGCATTCCCTTCGAGGAAGCAATTCCCAGACAAAATAGCAGCGCGTCGAGAATATTGGACTTCCCCGAACCGTTAGGACCGGAAACCACAGTAAATTCTGGCATCAAAGGAATCCGGGTGGTGCCGCCAAAAGATTTAAAATTGCTGAGTTCGACTTCCTTGATGTGAACCATTCAGGAGAAATGGTCGGCTTCGGACATCTCCATAGGGTAGCACAGGGACGGAGATCGAGAAATGGAATAGCGACCCGATGTGAGAGACCAGAGGCGAAAGGCAACTCGAGCTCTTGAGGGTATCGGCAACCTAAATCGGTCTGCTAAGCTTAGAAACAAAGACTTCCCTGTGCCGGATTTCGGTGGGAGAGTCGCTCTTGCAAGTTTACGAGAAGATTAACCATGAGTTATAGCTCCCGGCGAACAATCGGCGCTCTTGCCGCTTTGGCTGCTATCACGACCCTCGTCGGTCATGTCGGTAGCGCCGTCGCTCAAACACGATCG
This sequence comes from uncultured cyanobacterium, assembly GCA_963838375.1. GTDB lineage: Bacteria > Cyanobacteriota > Cyanobacteriia > Cyanobacteriales > Geitlerinemataceae > DVED01. The sequence goes on from CAWIQY010000003.1 coordinate 491,074, forward strand.
TTCGATAACATTGAGGGGATCGAAATTCAAATTCAGCCGAGAACTAGCGATCGTATCCAACCCCTAACCCTTCCCGGTGCCTTTGACAGTGCCTTCTACGACAACCGTAGCAACTTCTACTATCGCACCAGCCGACCCGGATTGGTAGAATCGCTGTTTGGACTGCAATATCCCGAACAGGGCATCATTGATGACAGCGCATCGATTAATCGAGTGTATCGGGATGCGATGAATCAACAAATGACCAGCGATCCCTTCATTCGCACGCGGGATATAAAAAATGTTTACGAATCTTCTATCCTAACCTTACCCTTTGCCGGTGGAGAAACCTCTCCGTTTGCCACCGGTGGCTTTCGTTAGGGTTTTCCCAGTCCGAGGATGAAGTCTAGGGGCAATCTATCTTTTTAGGGTTGCCCCATTTTTCTCGGGTTAGGTTAACCCAATCGGTGGAAGATGGGCAGTGCAGGAGTTGAACCCGCCTAAGGCGAATTATGAGTTCGCTGCCTCAACCGCTCGGCCAACCGCCCACTTTACTGGTAAAATAACACAATGAGTCCGAAAAAATCTACCGATCGATGTCCCAAAAACGATCCAATGGGTTGTCCCAGCCCAAAACGACAGCCAGCGATCGACTAATTTTAGGGGACACCCCTCGATTCTCATCGCTAGAAAAAAGTCCAAAACCCTCTTTCTGTCAGCCTGATGACTGAACACCACAGCCAATGAAATGGAACGCGACGATCGTTTTTACGATAGGGCTACTGTTCTCGATGTTCGCAGCCGGTTTGATGAGTGCGGCTTGGGGATTTGCCTTGGGGCGAGAAGCCCTCAAAGGCGTCACCCAACCCGACGTCCGCCCCACCAACAACTTGATTGGAGCCCAAGAAGGTAACAAGCAAGGGGAATCCATCCAATTTGTGAGCGAAGATAAAATATTGGAACAGGTGCAAGCGCAAGTCAAAAACCAGAATTGAGAGCGCTAGCATTATGAAACCTCGATCGAGGTGCGAAGAGGAATCAGATCCTCACCTATTGCGACGAGCTCGGTCAGTGGGGTTAATTGCCATTTTTATGTCGATCCTGTGGGTTGCCGCACCGGCGGGAAGTGTTCCCCAGACAACCCTATTACATGTAACAGCATCGGATGCCGGCTGGCGCTTATTATCGGTTTTCGGACTGATCGCCATCAATGCCTTCTTTGTGGCAGCAGAGTTCTCGATGGTGGCGGTACGGCGATCGCGCATCGATCAGCTGGTGGACGAGGGGGATGCGGCGGCACAAACCGTACAGACCCTGCAACGCAACATCGATCGCCTGCTCTCGACGACTCAATTAGGCATTACCCTATCTAGCTTGGCATTGGGTTGGATCGGGGAAAAGACAATGGCAGTGTTGGTGGCGACAGTGATGATGCAACTGCCTGTGGGGAAAGAACTCGCCGATGTCCTGGCCCATTCTCTCGCCATTCCCGTGGCGTTTGGCTTTGTAGCCTACTTGCAAATCGTATTGGGAGAATTATTTCCCAAATCGATCGCCCTGTTACACTCCGAAGAACTCGCTCGCTTGTTAGCGCCTCCGAGTTTGACCATCGCCCGATCGTTTAAACCTCTCCTGTGGATTCTCAACCGATCGACCCGCATTCTGTTACGGCTAGCTGGCATCCGGTACACCGGTCAAAACTGGCACTCGCGAGTCACCCCAGAAGAGTTGCAGCGGATTATCGCCACCGAAGGCGAATCGACGGGATTGGAAGCCGAGGAGCGAGAATTGCTCGCCAATGCCTTTGAGTTTGGGGATGTTTCTGTGGATGAAGTCATGGTTCCCCGCACCAGCTTGACGGCGATCGCCCACGATGCTACTTTTTTGACACTACTGCAAGAAGTCGCTCGATCGGGTCATTCTCGCTATCCGGCGATCGGTGAATCCCTCGATGATGTGCGCGGAATCATTTGCTTTCAAGAACTTGCTCAACCCTTAGCAGAGGGTAGTTTCGCTCTCGATCGCTCCATCGGACCCTGGATTCGACCGGCGCGGTTTGTTCCCGCCTATACTTTGCTGAGCGAATTATTACCCATGATGCAGCGATCGCAGCAGTCGATGGTGGTTGTTGTCGATGAGTTCGGGGGAACTGCGGGGTTAGTCACGATGCAGGATTTGGTTGCCGAATTAATCGGCGACGTTTACGAGCCCCAAGATACAGAAGCCCCGAGTTTCCAAATTCTCGACGAGCAAACCTTCGTCGTACAAGCCCAGATGCACCTCGAGGAAGTCAACGAATCCCTGAGTTTAGATTTACCTCTGATCGATGACTATCAAACCTTAGGGGGATTTCTGATCTACCAAATGCAAAAAATCCCCGCTGTCGGAGATATCTGGTGCGATCGCAATTTGGAATTGACTGTAATGTCTGCCGAAGGTCCCCGCTTGCATCAAATCCAGATCCGCCGACAGGAGTCTGTTTCCGATACAGAACCATTTGAAGAGCTGTTTGAGGAACCGTTTGACGAATTTCCATCCCCAACCGAGACAGACACCCTGTCGGGGACGGAAGAGATCGATCGCGCACCGGAAAATGAAGAGGAGTCACCGCCATTATGACGCTTAACAATGGTCATGAGATTCCCATTCCCCTCGCCGATCGACAAATCAAATTCGGATGAGCTGAATCATCGATGCCAATTAGTCAAGAAGAAGATTTTGTTGGTACGATAACAGATCAAAATGGTTAAATCTAGCTGTTTGTCGATCCCGTCGTCATCTTAGGAGGAATTGTCAGTTGTCTCGACGTTATTTATTTACCTCAGAATCGGTCACAGAAGGGCATCCCGATAAAGTCTGCGATCGGATTTCCGATACGATCTTAGATGCACTTCTGACTCAAGACTCCAACAGCCGGGTGGCTGCTGAAGTAGTGGTCAATACGGGACTGGTTCTCATTACAGGAGAAATCACCTCCAACGCTCAAGTTAATTACGTCAAACTCGTCCGCAATGCCATTGCTGAAATCGGCTATACCAATGCTGACAATGGTTTCTCCGCCGAAAGTTGCGCCGTCCTAGTTGCCCTCGACGAGCAATCGGTTGATATCGCCCAAGGGGTGGACAGCGCCCAAGAACAGCGGGAACTCTCCAGCGACGCACAACTCGACGCCATCGGCGCGGGAGATCAGGGTTTGATGTTCGGCTTTGCCTGCAACGAAACCCCCGAACTGATGCCCCTGCCCATCAGCTTGGCGCACCGCCTCACCCGACGACTGGCTGCTGTCCGCAAAACCGGCGAATTGTCGTATCTGCGTCCTGATGGCAAAACTCAGGTGACCGTTGCCTACGAAGATGACAAACCTGTCGGCATCGATACCATCCTGATTTCCACCCAACACGACGCAAGCATCGACGACTTAACGGAAGAAGCGGCAATCCGCGATCGCATTCAAGCTGACCTGTGGAAGGCTGTGGTGCAACCGGTCTTCGTCGATCTCGACATCAAACCCGACGAGAAAACCCGCTTTTTAGTCAACCCCACGGGTAAATTTGTCATCGGTGGACCCCAAGGCGATGCCGGACTCACCGGTCGCAAAATCATCGTCGATACCTACGGCGGCTATTCCCGTCACGGTGGCGGCGCATTTTCCGGCAAAGATCCCACCAAAGTCGATCGATCGGCAGCCTATGCCAGCCGCTACGTCGCTAAAAATATCGTTGCGGCTGGGTTAGCCGATAAGTGCGAAGTCCAGGTGAGTTACGCCATCGGTGTAGCGCGACCGACGAGTTTGACCATCGAAACCTTCGGTACGGGCAAGGTGGATGAAGACCAGTTACTCGAGGTGGTGCAACAGCACTTCGAGTTGCGTCCGGCAGGCATCATCCAAACCTTCGATTTGCAACGCCTCCCCAGTCAACGAGACGGGCGGTTCTTCCAAGACGTGGCGGCATACGGTCATTTCGGACGGAACGATCTAGATTTGCCCTGGGAACGCACGGATAAAGCCGAGTTACTCAAAGAAGCGTTGCAATTGCTTCCAGCAGCTAGCGCCTAGTACGAGATCGGTCTGGGCAAAGCTTTGGGTGAGAAGTTTGTCGGCGGGGCCGATCGAATCTCACCTAAAAGCTTTGCCCTCACTCTATCCTCAGCCGTCATTGCCAGGATCGCAAACAGGGCTGTTGCTTCCGGCGCAGATCGCTTTGGAATTCCAAGCCGAATGCTTGGTAGTCCGCAGCCTTGAGGACACGGAAGCGGTTGAAGCCAACCGATCGACGACCGTCGAGAGAGGTGACTCCAGAAGACGGATCTTTGGGTTCTCCTCCCAACCAGGCAAAGGCTTCCTTCACCGTCATCCATTCCCCCTGGGACGGGTTTTTGATGGGCAAATTTTGGATTTTTGAACCGGCAGTGGCTTGAGAACGGGTTTCGGGGGCATGGGCGATTGTCTGGGGAGTTGAAGCTTCAAGAGGTACAACCCGTTCCCGTTCCAAAGTGCTCACCCGAAACTTCAATTCTGCCAAAACCTTGCCATCAAGGCGATCGACTACTTCTTCAAGTTTCTGTTCTAACGCTGCAACTCGGGACAGAATGGTATGGAGAGGAGTGAGATCGATCGGTTGGTTTTCTACTGCTTGTTGCAGCATCTTTACGATCGTCTTCGTCCGGCTGCTGGCGGTTAATTCAGCTTGGGTGTCGATCTCTGCGAGCAATGCCTCTGGTAATTGAATCATAATCGATCGATCGGACATTTTTTCCCAGGATTGGTCAACATTGGAAGCATTGTAGCCGAAACATCGATTGACGATCGTTCGTACACCAATCTCGCAATCTTTACGGATTTCGATCGCGACCGACCGAATTAGGGAATGGGGATTGCAACAATGCACCCTCAATCCTGCGGCGTCTCTCGCCGACTCCAGAGGTTTGTAGAATGCTTCTGTGCGATCGTTACCAGATTCTCCAACCCCAAAGCTTGGGATCTTTCGGTCAAACTTATATTGCCGAAGACACCCATCTTCCTGGCAATCCGAGATGTATTGTCAAACAGCTCAAACCGATTTCGATCGAACCCCAGGTTTTGTCAGAAGCTCGACGGCGTTTCGACTCGGAAGCCGTCATTTTGTACGAACTCGGCAGTCACGATCGAATTCCGCGACTGTTCGATCGTTTTGAACAAGATGGGGAGTTTTATCTCGTTTTAGAGTTAATTGAAGGGCATCCACTCAGCCAAGAATTGGTGTCCGGACAACCCTTGAACGAGTCGGAGACGATCGCTCTTTTAGAAAATATCCTCACACCTTTAGTTTTTGTTCACCAACACAATGTCATTCATCGGGATATCAAACCGAGCAATTTAATTCGCCGAGAACGAGATGACAAAATTGTCCTCATTGACTTTGGAGCGTTTAAACAAATTGTCGATCCGTTAGAAACCCATAAATTGACGATCGTGGTTGGAACACCCGAATATATGCCCATCGAACAGTGCCAAGGCAGACCCAAATTCAGTAGCGATATTTACGCCGTGGGGATAATCTGCATTCAAGCTCTGACGGGATGGGATTCTAAACAGCTTGCCCGGTTATTTGAAGACGAAAATGGGGTTGATTGGTGGCATGGCATTGAGGTTAGTTCCGCACTTGTCGATGTCTTGAATAAAATGGTGCGCCCCAATTACAAAGAACGCTATCCGTCAGCGATTGAAGCCTTACAAGCGGTTCGTCAATTGTCGGAATTGCCCCGTTCGCAGTCCGGTTTTTCCAGCCTTACCCATTCGCTCTCTTCTCAATTGCCTTTGTCACGGTTTCATTTGCGTTTGTGGATGGGAATTGCAGTTGCCTTACTCTTTGGTGTTGGCAGCTTTTTTGGAGTTCGCTCTCGCCTAAGTTCGGGTGCTTCAGAAGTCGTCGATTCTCAGCTATTTTCTTCCACACTTCAAGGTTATATCGAGGCTTACGAAATTTCAAACAATGGTAAAACCGTGGAACTTACTGTGATGGGAAATGATAATCGCCAGTATCGACTTGCCATGCAGAGCCAACTTCTGGATCGAGTTTCCAATGGTTCACCACTTCCGAGCTTAAAAAATAAAACCGTTCATATTACGGGGTTAAAGCCCGATCGAAAGCTCGGATCGAATCTGTTCGCCATCGATCGACCCGAGCAAATAAAAGTTTTAGATTAATCTAAAAAAGCGAACTTTCTTATGAAAATGTATTTCAAGCCACAACCAAAAACCATAACAGGAAAAATCCCAATAACATCTCGATTGAGTTTCTGTATTAAAAGTTATTTACAACCTATATTGACGGCTACATTGATGGGATATTTGCTAGTTGCTTGTCGCCAAAATAACCCGGTGAATTCCTCTCAGTCTTCTACACCCTCCTCTGACAAAACTTCTTTAACTTTAGGGGTTGTCACCACACCCTATAATCTGGCAGAAAACTACACTGCATTAGAAAAGCATCTGGAAGCACAACTCAAAACTCAAACGGGTTCCTCTGTCGATATCACAATTGATCCGATCGAAATTAAAGGAGAAAATCCTTTACAACAAGCTCGAAACCGATTGGCAGAAAAAAGATGGGATATTGCCTTCACAACTAGCCCTATTCTTTCTGTCTCTGCGATGAATAATAATTACGAATTTGTCGCTCGGATGTTTCCACAAGCGCCGAAATTTGAGTCTTCTCTATTTGTGCTGAATGAAAGTCCTATCGAAGGCATTGACGATTTAACTCCAGAGAAAACGATCGCCCTGGGAGAACTGAGTAATCCGGCAACTTTCTACATCCCCGTTTACGATTTATATGGAAAAATTCTGAAAGTCGATCGAGGCAATCCCGATGCTCAATCGATCGTCGAAAAGGTAAAATCAGCACAAGCTGATGTGGGTGCAGCTCCATTTCAAATTGTTTCGAGAGATCCGGGGTTGCGAGTCATTCAGCGCAGCCGCAGTATTCCCCTTTCAGGAGTATATTTATCACCCAGTTTATCTAAGTTTGAACGAGATTCGATCGAGAAAACTCTCTTAACTGCCTCAGAAGATATTCAACAAAAAGCCCAATATGGAGCAGGAGAAGAACCCGATTATCAGTATTTGATTGGGATTACCAATCGAGTTGATACCATTTTGAGCTGTGTCGATCTCGATCGGCAACCTCTTCAGTTCTTTTGCGCCGACTCGGATAACTTTATCCAAGTTGGGAACAATAACCAGATTGACGATCTTGTTGCTCGAGGTCAAGTTAATGGATATAAAATTAATGGAGAAAATGTCACTCTGAGTGCGAACGGAGAAGATGGTAAAACCTATCGAATTCTTGTCTCTCGTCCACTTCTCGATCGCATTCCTAATGCACTTCCTCTGGCTGAACTGCAAGATAAAAGTATCCAACTTCGGAGTGTAGAACCGATGCAAAATGGAGCGACAACCGATGTAAAAATAGAGAGTCCAGAACAATTAACTGTTTTCAATTAAGCTTAGCTGACCTGCCGATTCATTTGAGATAGATCGCAGATCGATCCAGGTGTCGGCGAATCGGCTAGACTAGGGAACAATCTCGTAGTGTAGCAGCAGCTCAGCGGACGAGGACAGCGTGACAATGGAACTATCAATATTTTTTGAGGAGAGATCGAGTTCCCAAGCCCCTTAATGGCTAGATCCCCGAGTTCTTTAGGAAGCTGGGGATCTGTCCTCACAAGCTTGGCAGTTGCTATGGCGGATATCTGCCGTCTCAATACTGGCGACGGAACTGCGAGATCGATTCTGAGATCGTTAGGTTAACGTTCGATGGGGTTAACTTTTAAGTTTTATAAACCTCCAGATTGCGCCCAATTTCTTCCTCTGGGGAACCCTTGCGCCCGATCGCTCGGAATCTATCCAAGCTGCTTGCCAGAAACCCTCTTAACTTCGATCGCCATTCGGTATTACAGTGAAAGTACGGTCAAGATTAAGTTAAAACAAGAGTAGAGGAAATCGGTAATTCCCGCCCCGTTTTTCTTGTCGCGTTTGTTTAGCGGGATTGGTTATGAACGTTTCCACATCCGATCGTTACTCCCTAACTTGCCCGATTTGCCACCATGCTGGCAAAATTCGATCGGGACAGTTCGCCCGTGGACTTTACACCTGCCCTCAATGTCAAGCACATCTTGTCATCTCTCACAGCGGTCACTACGTTCGCGATCCACTATGCGTACATCAAATCTCCCCCACCCGAGTCCTTCGCCGCCAAAGTAGACCTTTCGCCCGTATCCTCCGAGACTGCGGTTTGGCGAGAATCGCAGTTGTAGCGGGCACGGTGTTATTAGGTTTGACATGGGTGACGATCGAGGTCGTCAATTCTCCTAACCATCCCGTGCGAGAGGTTTGGGAAGACTTGGGCGACCATCGACTTGAATAACGAGTGGCGCTTGGGTTAGAGTGAACTAACGACACGCTTTCCGTCAGGTCAGTGTAAGCTTCCCAATGAATTGGGAATTGCCTAGCTCGCTGTATTTTTCTTTGTTTTCGATAGGATCGAGTACAATCCAAACCCTAACAATCGACTCACTTTGAATTCGTCTTAGCACTAATTTGAGTCTAGTTTTACAGTGAGTTTTCTTGCTGTTCGAGGTAAACCATAACGTTATCGATCGCGCGTTACTAGTTGCCAGCCTGCCGCACTGCCGAGGGACTTAACCTCAGGCAACCCCAACTCGTTTAGGGTAGCAGGTTGAACTAATAAATAGGGTGTAGCATCTTGCCAATGTTCTTGGAGTTGGGAAATTTCAGCAGGAATCACTTGACGATCGCTATAGAAGTTAAGAGACGGACGATTGTAGGGGTGAGAGGTGTAGATGGGTACAGCCGGGTCGGTATTCATCAAAATCATCTCGGCGACGGGTTTGACCGGATAGTCTTCGTTGAGTTCCCAAATCCAGCTATCGGAGGTGACAAACAGCAACAACGAAACGTATGTCCCCCACAACAAAACGATCGAAAATTGCGCGTCGGAACGTGTCAATTGCCACCCCGCAATCGTAAAGGCGATCGCAAAAACGAGTAACGCGGCAAAGATGTTCCCATCGACTGGGGTCGTCCCCCAAGCATAGTAAGCAACAGCACCCCATCCTGCCACCGCCAAGATTCCCATACCTACCCGCCAAACCACAGGGTAGGGACTGGGCTCATCTAGCGGCATTCCCGTCCAACGTGCATCTTGCCAAACTTCACCCAACCGCCATCCCACCGCCAGAGCAAGAGCGGGATAAATCGGCAAAACGTACCATGGCAGCTTAGTTCCCATCAGCGAGATAGCCGCCAAATAAAACCCAGTCCACACCAAAATCAACTTAGATGCGCCCTGGTTGCGGTTTTGCCAGACCAATTTCCCACTCGAGATCCAAAATAGCAACCAGGGCCAAGAATATTTGAGGAGTTCTAAAAGATAGTACCAAGGAGGACCGGAATTCGCTTCCACCGATGTCCACACTCGTTGTGCTGATTGCCGGATCAGATGGGTTTCGGTAAAGGTTGCCCCGTAGTGCTGCCACTGGGCTACATACCAGGCGAGTGCGGGAAAACTACCCAGCAACACGCCCGACCACAGGTAGAGGGTCGTCAGGAGTCGGGGTGTATCCCAAGCCACAAATAACACAACGATCGATCCCAGTAAAACAGCCAGCAATCCTTTGGTCAGACAAAGCAGTCCGAACCCGATGCCGACGCCCAAACTGTAGCGCAAATCTCGACGCGATCGCAGAGCGCACCACACCAACAAGCAGAAAAAGCACAGCGCCGCCCCATCCAACATAGCAAGTCGTCCGTGACGCACCACCGGGAGGAGGGTGAGATAGATGGCAGCAGAAAAAATTGCGAATCGGCGCTGGGGAAAGAGTTCTCGGGCGATCGCGTACAATAGAGGAACGCTCGCCGCACTCAGCATAGCTCCCGGCAACCGGGTCATAGTTTCGTTTACCCCACCCACTCGATAAGCAAGCGCTATTAATCCATGTATCAATGGCGGTTTATTCAGATAGGGAACTCCCGCTAGGGTCGGATGGAGCCATGTCAAAGAACCGGGGGGAGAACGCCAGATTTCCCTTGCCACCTGAGCAACCGTCCCTTCGTCCCAATCTCGCAGGGGGAGCGTTCCCAAATCGACACCGAACAGAACGATCGCTCCGAGCAGCCATCCCAGACACCACAGAACATCGACTCGAGTATCGCGATCTCTTATTTTGAAAGCTTGCCAGTATTTCATGAGACAATTTGCAACAAACCGAATAAAGTCAAGATTTGGATTTAAACTGGTCTAGGTTATCTTTAGATTTTCGTTGGGAGTCAAGTGCATCATGAATTTACCTTTTGTTGTGGATATTGCCATCGGCTTAATGTTCACATATTTAACGTTAAGTCTGCTGTCATCGGAAATCCAAGAACTGCTCACGACACTATTACAATGGCGAGCGCAGCATCTGAAAAATTCTATCTCTATTTTGCTCTCTAGTGGTCAAATGTCCAGCGATATTCAACAAATCACGGCTCTGACTGAAAGGCTTTATTCTAACCCTTTTATTAATAGCTTAAATCAAGAAGCTAAAGGAAAACTAGCCCGTGGTTTTCGCAAAGTTGCCCAATCTGTAACATCTAAATATTATGAGTTACTAGACGCAGAGAATCCATTTAGATTTCAAGATAGCGCTCCTTCCTATATTCCAGCCGAAGCTTTTGCTAATAGTTTAATCACCACTTTTAAATTGCCTGAAATTGGTCGAGCGATCGCCCACTCTCGATTGGAAGAGTTCAAACAGAAGCAAATCAAGGATATTCTCGGGTCGATCGATGCAGTGGAACTGAGCGAAGCCTCTAAAAATCTGGCAAAACAAGAACTCGAACTGATGGATGTGGATTGGGATAAAACTATTGTGGACTTCAAAAGCCAGCGGTCGGATTTCCCCCAAACCATCGATCGTTTCAGTAAAAGACTAGAAAAATATATCAATAATTGCCAGCTTTATATCGAACAATCCGAGCAATACTTAAACGTTTTTATATACAGAATTCAATCCATTCAAGATGGAATTTACGGCGAATCCGAGCGCCCAGCATTAGCCAAATCTTTAAAGCCCAGTATTAATGAAGTCGTCGATCTGATTTATAATAAAGCCCAAGTTTACGATGAGTTCTCTAACGCGGTCAAAGATGCCCAGAGTCCCACCCACGAAGGCGTGCGTCAACTGATCGAAACCTTGCCCGACCTGCCGACACCCGTAAGAAACAGTTTGGTGGTACTCGGAGAGCGGATCAAAACCCAGAAAGAAACGATCGAAACCGAAATTTTCGAGTTACAAACTCAAATCGAAACCTGGTTTGACTCTTCCATGACTCGGGCTTCAGGGGTCTATAAACGCAACGCTCGCGGCATTGCCATCTTGCTAGGTCTCATGCTCGCCGTTTCAGCCAACGCCGATAGTTTGTACATCGTCAGCAATCTATCGCGCAGCTCCGTCGTCCGCACCGCCATCTCCGAGAATGCCCGACAACTGACCGCCCCCAACACCCAGCTCACTCCCCAAGACTTCCGAAATCTCGCCCAGAATATCGAGCAGTCCCGCGTCACCGACTTACCCCTAGGTTGGAACGCCTCGATAGTCTCCGACCAAACCCGAGCCGAAGCCGCTTGGGGTATTCGCTACCTCAAACGGATTATCGGTTGGACGGTCAGCGGTATCGCCATTTCCATGGGAGCGAGCTTCTGGTACGATTTGCTCAATAAAGTCGTCAACGTTCGCAATGCCGGCTCCTCCCTTTCCAAAAAATAGGTGGAAACTCAGCCCGACTCGCCCGACTTGGGCGACCGCTCTAACTCTAAAGTTGTTAAAGATACAGAAAAGACTTTTGAGATAGCGATGAGAGTCACGCTTTCCGATAAGATGAGAAATGCTTGGAGCTGTACCCTAACTGACTATCGCACAAACCGGGCGAGCCATGGGCGATCGACTGGGTTTGTGCGGATGGAGTTTTCGTCGCACGCTCCCAAATGTCACCACCATTCAACGAGGATAAAATGCTATGAATTCAGATGAAATCTTGGATAAAGTCAAAAAAATCGTAGTCGATCAACTTGAGGTAGATCCGGAAAATGTCACAGCCGAGGCTAATTTTGCCAGCGATCTAGGTGCGGATTCTCTGGATACCGTTGAATTGGTGATGGCTCTAGAAGAAGAATTCGAGATCGAAATTCCCGATGAAGCAGCAGAAGGGATTGCCACCGTCCAGGCAGCAGTGGACTATATCAGTAGCCAATCTGCCTCGGCGGCGTAATTGCACCCCAATCCTCCATGGCGGATTGGCAGCTCAACTCAGCCCAATAGCGAGATCGTCCCTGTCTACTTGAGATTTTGGGTGTTAACCCCTCCCCCACTGACTGACATCATGACAAACTTGGAACCAAAACGTGTTGTTGTTACCGGTCTAGGTGCAATTACACCAGTCGGCAATACTCCTGAAGATTTTTGGGCAGGATTGCTGGCTGGGCGCAGCGGGATCGGTCAGATTTCTTTGTTCGATCCATCTCGTCACGCTTGCAAAATCGCGGGTGAGGTCAAAGATTTTGACCCCCACGACTATATGGATCGCAAAGAGGCAAAACGCATGGCTCGGTTTGCTCGGTTTGCCGTGGCGGCTAGTCATCAAGCATTAGCCGATGCAAAATTTACCATCGACGATCTCAATGCCGAGCAAGTGGGGATCATTCTCGGGACGGGTATTGGCGGACTGGATGTGATGGAAGAACAACAAGAAGTCTACTTGACTCGGGGTCCTTCTCGATGCAGTCCTTTTCTAGTACCGATGATGATCGCCAATATGGCGGCAGGGTTAACGGCAATTCATACAGGGGCGAAAGGACCGAATTCCTGTTCGGTCACGGCTTGTGCGGCAGGTTCCAACAGTATCGGCGATGCTTTCCGTTTGATTCAGCGGGGATACGCTCAAGCGATGATTTGCGGTGGAGCGGAAGCCGCCGTGACGCCCTTGTCCTTTGCCGGATTTGCGTCGATGAAAGCACTGTCTACCCGCAATGACGATCCCACCCGAGCCAGTCGTCCTTTCGATCGCGATCGAGATGGGTTTGTCATGGGTGAAGGCGCGGGTATTTTGCTGCTCGAAGAACTCGAACACGCTCTCAGTCGGGGCGCTCGCATCTATGCCGAAATCGTCGGCTATGGCATGACGTGCGATGCCCATCACATTACCGCACCCGTTCCCGGAGGTCGGGGGGCAGCGCGAGCCATCCAGCTAGCTCTCAAAGATGCAGGCATCGGGGGTAACGATGTGGATTATATTAACGCCCATGGAACCAGCACTCCCGCCAACGACGCGACGGAAACCCTGGCAATTAAAACGGCGTTGGGCGAAGAAAATGCCCGCAAGGTCTCGATTAGCTCGACAAAATCCATGACGGGACATTTGCTCGGGGGGTCTGGTGGGATCGAAGCGGTTGCCACGGTACTGGCGCTCGGTCACGATCGGGTTCCGCCCACGATTAATTTAGAAAATCCCGATCCCGCTTGCGATCTCGACTATATTGCCAATCAAAGTCGATCGCAAACGGTTAATGTCGCCCTGTCCAACTCCTTTGGATTTGGCGGACATAACGTGACGTTAGTCTTTAAGAAGTATGTTTAGGATGTTCCCAAAGTTTTGAAACAGTATTTTACAAACTATTCATATTTTCAAGAGGCAAGGGGGAATGGGGAACCCGATATTAGAACAACCCATCCACAGTCTCCCATTCTCGATTCCCTTCTTGAGTGATGGGGTTGACTTGCCGGATTCGGAAACCCGGTTTGCGGAGATTTGGTGAATTTTGAACGATCTTGGCGCACATCAGTCCGTTAATCACGAGTTTTCCTGCTAAATAGATGTCCGCTGCGATCCCCAAAAGCCAAAATCCAGAAGGGGATCGCTCTTGCCCGTCGCTCCCCATAGTGGGATGATGATTAAAACTGTTTGGGGTCACTGCATCCCTGGCGCGATCGCCCCAATCCTTGCTCAACCGTTGTCAAGAAGATAGAAGAAATTATGGCCGTTGCCACCCAATCACTCGAAGAACTCTGTATCAATTCCATTCGCTTTTTGGCGATCGATGCCGTTGAAAAAGCGAAATCCGGTCACCCCGGACTGCCTATGGGAGCCGCTCCTATGGCATTTGTTCTTTGGGATCGCTTCATGCGGTTTAACCCGAAAAACCCCAAGTGGTTTAACCGCGATCGCTTTGTCTTGTCTGCCGGACACGGCTGTATGTTGCAGTATGCCTTACTGCACCTGACAGGCTACGATGGCGTCACTCTCGAAGACATCAAACAGTTTCGCCAGTGGGGTTCTCGCACCCCCGGACACCCGGAAAACTTTGAGACCGAAGGCGTAGAAGTCACCACGGGTCCTCTGGGTCAAGGGATTGCTAACGGCGTCGGCTTAGCCATGGCAGAAGCGCACATGGCTGCCAAGTTTAACAAACCCGATAGCCAACTCGTAGACCACTACACCTACGTGATTCTGGGTGACGGCTGCAACATGGAAGGGGTCTCTGGCGAAGCTTGCTCTTTGGCAGGACACCTGGGATTGGGTAAACTGATCGCCCTCTACGACGATAACCACATCTCCATCGACGGCTCCACCGATGTCTCTTTCACAGAAGATGTCAGCAAGCGCTTTGAAGCTTACGGGTGGCACGTTCTGCACGTCGAAGATGGTAATACCGACTTAGACTCCATTGAAAAGGCGATCGCAGAGGCGAAATCTGTCACCGATAAGCCTTCTTTCATTAAAGTCACCACCACCATCGGTTACGGATCGCCCAACAAATCCGATAGCGCAGATGTTCACGGTGCGGCACTCGGTAGCGACGAAGTGACGGCAACGCGCAAGAACTTGGGTTGGGAACACGAACCCTTTGTCCTTCCCGAGGATGCTTTGGCACATTTCCGCAAAGCCGTCGATCGAGGTGCAGATGCCGAAGCGAAATGGAATCAAACCCTCGCCGACTACAAAGCCAAGTACGCCGAAGAAGCTGCCGAATTCGAGCGCTTCATCAGCGGCAAACTCCCCGAAGGTTGGGCAGATGTACTCCCCACCTACACCCCCGAAGATAAGGCGCTGGCAAGCCGCAAACACTCGGAAATTTGCCTCAATGCCCTAGCTGGGGTTCTGCCCGAATTGATCGGTGGTTCGGCGGATTTGACCCACTCCAACTACACCCTGCTCAAAGGTTTCGGTGACTTCCAAAAAGGACAGTACCAAAACCGCAACCTGCGTTTCGGTGTCCGGGAACATGGTATGGGCGCAATTTGTAACGGGATTGCCCTGCACGGCTCCGGCTTGATTCCTTACGGTGCCACTTTCTTAATCTTCACCGATTATATGCGGGCAGCGATTCGTCTGTCGGCATTGTCCGAAGCCGGATCGATCTGGGTGATGACTCACGATTCTGTGGCATTGGGCGAAGATGGTCCAACTCACCAACCCGTTGAAACCATCCCCTCCTTACGTGCCATTCCCAACTTGTTGGTGATGCGTCCGGCAGATGGCAACGAAACTTCTGGTGCTTATAAAGTTGCGATCGAAAACCGCAATCGTCCCACCTTGCTGGCACTGTCTCGCCAAGGTTTAACCAACCTGGCTGGAACTACGATCGATAACGTCGCCAAGGGTGCGTATATTCTCTCCGACAGCGATGGCACGCCAGATGTCATTCTCATCGGTACGGGTAGCGAAGTTGAGTTGTGCGTCAAAGCCGCTGAAACTCTGCGCGGCGAAGGAACGAAAGTGCGCGTCGTTTCCATGCCTTGCTGGAAGTTATTTGACGAGCAAGACGAAGCCTATCGCGAGTCGGTTCTGCCCAAAGCAGTGACGAAGCGGTTGGCAGTGGAAGCAGGCAGCAGCTTTGGCTGGTGCCGCTACGTGGGTACGGACGGCGACTCCATCAGCATCGATCGTTTTGGGGTCTCAGCTCCAGGCGGCGTGTCGATGGCGAAATTTGGTTACACGGTTGAGAACGTGGTGGAACGGGCAAAAGCATTGCTCGGTTAATCATCTCAACTGATGACGGTAGATCTGAGTTGTTTTCGAGTCTACCAAAATTCTAAAAATAAAGACGCCTGACCGGGCGTCTTTATTTTTATGACAATCTTATTGGATTTCGATCGATTCCTCGATCGTAAAAATCACCTCATTATCACGTTTGAGCTGATATTCCCCGCGCCAGGTTCCCAGGATAATCGGTTTGTCCGCCGTATTCCGTTTACCCACAAAACTCATCCACGTCCGATGCGGCGCATCAATTTCGGTTTCTTGGTTGAGAAATTCTTCTCCGTTGGGGTCAAACATCCGGAAGCGTTGTGTGTCTCCTTTGAGGATGCCATAAGCGTGTACCCAAAAAATCAGCGCGGGACTTTCTTGAGACAGTTCTGTTTCGGCAAAGCGTCCCGCCCAGAGATCGTCAAAGGTCGGCTGTACTGTCGAAAATCCGGCACTAATCAAACCCGTGGGTTCGTAAGCTAAGGGTCGGTCCCATAGGGGTTGACGTTCCACTTGGCAACCCAATTCCTGAGAATCGCCGACAAACGGGTCTACCACTTCCCCTTGATGGCGCACGCTGAGGTGGACGTGGGGAAACTGCGTCATCCCGGACAACCCAACCATTCCCAGCACGTCTCCTTTTTTCACCTGGGTTCCCGCCTCGACAACAACGCTACCGTTGCGCAGGTGGCAGTATTGGGTTTCCCAGCCATTACCGTGGTCGATCACCATGCCGTTACCGCATTCCACCCTCTGTTCCTGCGCTTCTTCGACTTGGGCGTCGGTTGCCCGTCGGTCGGGTTGTCCGTCTCGCACTCTCAACACCGTGCCATCAGCGGATGCCAGTACCTCTACGCCTTGTTCCATCGCTCGTTCGTCGGGAATGCCAAAATCCGTGCCTTTGTGACCGTCGTAGGTTTGGCGACCGCAGTTGAAGTCAACTTCTTCGTTGGGGTCGGGATCGCGATCGACGTAGTGTAGGATAAAGCAGTCTCGATCCAACTGGCAGTCGATGGGCAGTCCCAGGCGGGGGGTTGTGGCATCCGGGGCTTGGGCTTGCTGGGTTGGGCTAGGTTTTTGACTGGCTACCGAAGTAGTTGCAACGCGGTTGCAACCGCCAAGAACGATCGATCCTAATGCCAGAAAAAGAACAAGCGGTTTGCGCGTTGAAAAAAGTCTGCTCATTTTTATTTTTTTGCAGTTTCTACCCATTACCCATTACCCATTACCTATTACCCATTCTCCAAATCCTAACGCAGAACTAAATCTGACTGGAGAGTTAACGTTAAATCGGTATCGGGATAAATGACCACCACCTCGGCTTTGTTATCATCGAGTACCGCTCCAGCAGCTCCGCCAACACCAGCACCTAACAACACCTCTAGTAACTGGATATCCCCAAAGATTTCCGACAGAACCGAAGCCGCAACAGCTCCAATGAGTGCGCCTTTCAATATTCCCTGAGAACGGCTTCCTCGGCTCATTTCTTCAGTTTCTGTTACCGTTTCAGAAGTCGCATCTAGCCGCAAAGAATCTCCAGATGGTAAGAGTAACTCGTCGGCGACAAACTGAGAGCCGCCGTTGCTGGGTTGTAATTGACCGACCACTTCGCTATCCCGAGAAATCAGGACAGTTCCTAGAACAGAGGTAATATCTCGATCGACAATCAGTGTTAGCGGTAGAGTTTCGTCGGGGGCGACAATAATTTTATCAGCTTCTCGATGCCGTACCGAGATGAGAGTGCCCTCCGGAATCACAACGCCAGATCGATCGTCTTGACGCTGAAATTGTGCCGCAGCGACTCTCGGAAAGATACCCAGAAAGACATAGGGGGATATTGCACTTGCCCAAAGTCCCAATGCCATTGTCAGAGCTGTTCCAGAACGCCAGATAACCATTAGCTTTTTCTCTTATCGTTCTATGCTTTGATGATGACGAAGAAAACAGCGATCGGGTTTCTACTCGATTAAAAATTTCTTAATTCTTAATGGTGAAGTCGCTTCCCATCCACGATCGCAGACTCTGACTGATTGACTTTTCCTTCAGTCCTAATCTCGAATATTGAGAGACTTCAGGGAATTGAGGATAAAAATGCGGCAATCCTGTTAGCAAAAGCGATCGGCTGTTCGACGTGAACCACATGACCCGCATCGGGAATAATCTGAAGTTGGGCGGTGGGGAGGAGTTCGCTCATGGCTTGATTGATGGCTATAAATTTGCGATCGAACTCTCCTGCCAACAGCAGCAGTGGATGACGATGGAGGGGCAAGTTTTGCCATCCGCTAGGCTGTTCGCCCGTACTCAGACCACGCAAGGCTTTTGCGAGTTCGGTGGGGCTATTTTGCCATCGCTGCACCAGGATTTTATCGAAGTTCTTTTGTTGCGCGAACGATGCAAATAAAGGTCGATCGTACCACATCTTTAAAAACTGGGGAAAGTCCATTTCTAGACGATCGGCTAAGTCCGCATCTTGTTGGCTTCTGCTCTGTCGTTCGGAGACTGTTTTTAGTCCGGGCGAAGCAGATTCAAGGATGGCGACGGGAAACTTTTCAGGAAAATTTAACGCTAAATGTAAAGCAATTCGACCACCCATGGAATAGCCAACGAGATCGATCGCAGACAATTGTTGTTCGTCTACAAATTGTACTATCGCCCTGGCTGTTCGTTCCATAGAATAGTTTCCAGACCATTTAGTTTTCCCGTGTCCGGGTAGATCGATCCGAATGCAGTAAAACTCTGACTTTAGGAGATCGATCGCCGGTTCAAACTCTCGACAACTCCCCATAAAACCGTGCAACCAAAGAAGAGGTGGATGACGGGGATTGCCATCTGTGATGTAGTGAAAGCGATCTTTCATGTATATTTATTAACATTCAACACTTCTAGTTATAGCAACTGCCAAGGCGGTTAAGACATCGTTTAGGCAAGCGGGGGGAGCAGGGGAGGCAGGGGAGGCAGGGGAGGCTTTCTTGAGCAGGGAGGAAGATGCCGGCGAGATGTGAAAAGTGTCTTAACCGGAGTGGCGACTGCTATAGTTGTTAGTTGAGCTTTTGCTAGTTTTCCTCATTCCTTCCATCTCCTGTAGGCGAGAATGGTGCGCGGCACTTACTTATTACTTAGTGCTTAACCACCTGCAACCATTTGTCTAATAGTTCTTTCAAATCCTGGAGTTTAATGGGTTTGCTGAGATAATCATCCATGCCGGATTGCAAGCACTTTTGCCGATCGCCCATCATGGCATAAGCCGTTACCCCAATCACCACAGTATGGCGCTGTTTGCCTTCAAGTTGCCGCAGTTTTTGCGTTGCATCATAGCCATCTAAAACCGGCATCTGACAATCCATTAACACCAAATCGTAATGCTGTTGAGAAAGCCGATCGATCGCCTCTTGTCCGTTGGTGACTGCCTCAGCTTGATAGCCCAAATTTCTTAACAGATGCAACAAGACTTTCTGATTGAGCGGTGTATCTTCCACTACCAAAATTTGAGCAGAAGAACAAGTTTTTTCTACGACATCTGGATGGCTCGTCATAGAGAGTGGGAGTTGGGGAAATTCAGCTTTCTCTAAAAGAGCAGAAAACCAAAATGTAGACCCTTGTCCCAAGCAACTGTCTACCCCAATGTCGCCTCCCATTAAATTGACGATTTTTCGGCAAATGGTCAGTCCCAAACCCGTCCCTTCGTATTTGCGGGTTGAAGACGTATCTACTTGCGTAAAGGGATCGAAGATTCGAGTTCGATCGCCTTGTGCTAAACCGATTCCCGTATCGCGCACCCGAAACAGTAGTTGAACCATGGAATCGTCCCAGTTATCTCGAACTTCCCCCCCGAGATCGATGGTCAATGTTACTCCCCCAACTGCCGTAAACTTAATTGCATTACCGATTAAATTGGTCATCACTTGGCGTAGACGATCGAGCGGTCCGACAAATCGATCGGGAACATTGGGTGCGATTTCTACCTTCAGCAATAAGCCTTTAGCAGCGGCTTGAGCTTGAAATAAGCTAATTAGATCGAGGATCGCCGATCGCAGATCGAATTGAGTGGCATTGAGTTTCAGTTCCCCGGCTTCCAACTTGGACAGATCGAGAATATCGTTAATAATTGCCAACAGGTTTTCTCCACCGTAGGAGATCGACTGGAGATACTCTTGCTGCTGCGGGTTAAGCGCGGTCATTTCCAGTAATTGCGTAAAGCCCAAAATGGCATTCATTGGCGTGCGAATTTCGTGACTCATATTGGCGAGAAATTCGCTTTTCGCCTGACTGGCTTTGTTCGCTTCGGCAGCAGCTTGGCGCAGGGCAATCTGAGAGGCTTCCAACGCCGCAATTAACAAGCTGTGTCTCAGTTCTCGCGCCGCTTCAAGTTCGATGGGTTTCCAGGGGAGAGAATAGCCTTGTACCATCTCCTGCCACCGCGAGAACGATCCCCTGGGAGACAGTCGCACGATTCCGTCTGGCATCAGTGCCACTGCCTCGTTGGGATTTCCGCCCCAGTTGACGATATAACTTTGTTCGGGTCGGAACCAGAGGATGTGGTACGACGTTTCTTTGAGAGCGATCGAGATGGCTAACATCCCGCCCGGTTTATGATGAAAACGATCGGCATCGGCATAGTCTTGTACCAGAGCATCGGTATGAAAGACTTCCTGCTCGAAATTGGCTCCTCGCCAAGCCAGAAGGGTACGAACTTCCGATTGGGTGGGTGTTTGACCGACACAGACGATTTGGCTACCGAGAACGATTGCCACCCCTTGCGCCTGGACTAAATCGAGCAGCGCGTCTTGGTTGCGCTTGAGAACCGCTTCTATGCGATCGGGTGATGTGGCTAAATCTTGCCGAAAGCCTTTCTCGATCTGCTCGATGCGATCGCGGTACGCCTGCCGAAATCGTTCTTGCTGCAAGACTAACTCCAGCGAGACTAACTGTCCCAAAAGTTCGCAGGTTTTGCGCGTTTGGTATCCCACCAACTTGGGGGTATAGTGATGGCAAGCAATCAACCCCCACAATCGATCGCCATCCGTTAAAGGAAGAGTCATCGTGGCAGTGACACCCATATTTCGCAGATACTGCCGATGGCACTCTGAAACCCCGCGCCACATTGCCCGACTTACATTGAGAGGAGACGGGTTTTCTTCCGAACCCAGGAGTGCTACAGGGTCGTAATTGACATCGGGAATGATCCGCAGCCCATTACAGGAGAAGATTGCCCGTGCCGTTGTGGGAATGTCTGCCGCTGGATAGTGCAGTCCCAAATAGCTTTCTAACCCCTCGCGCAAATCTTCGGCGACGACAATGCCGCTATTGTCGGTATTAAAGCGATAAACCATAACCCGATCGAATTCGCTCAGGCGGCGAACTTCCGAAGCAACGTTTTTGTAGAGTTCCGAGAGGGTGGAGGTTCGTTTGATCTTGGCAATGGCACGTTTGAGTTGGCGATACAACTCGTCCGATGACGAGGTTTGGTGCGAGAGTATCGGTTCTAACTCCAGAACGATCGTGTCTTCTGTACGATGTGCGGTAGCCAGAAATGTCGCGCCGGAAGGCTGCGTTAGTGTGGCGGCAAAGGGATTAGAAGCTTCGAGATCGTCACTTTCGAGTGCTGTGACGATCTCGTCGATGGTCGATCGAGTCAAAATGTGCGATAGTGGCTGTCCCAGTAAAGACTCGGGAGATCGATGGAAATACTCCTGTGTATTTTGACTCACCCGAAGAATGTTGAGGGTTGAGTTCTCCAGAGCTAGGAGCACGCCGTAAGGCTGAATCCGATCGATGAAGTGGATAGGTTCGCGATCGTCGGCAGCACGCTCGGCCCAGGCTGATGTGGTTTTTTTTAAAGGCTCCATGTCTTAATCTTTCTTCCCGTTCTCGAGCCGTTTATCGTTAGACCTCTCCAAAAACTCGATCTCTGTTCCGACAGGGGAAAATTTGAGCGTGAGGTTTGGCAGACTTCTATCTTTGAGTTTAACGATTTTGTTCCTGAGACGATCGTAACCGATCGATATTATCCTCCCAGTTTGCACCGTTAAACGGAACGATGCGAAATTGGGACAACAGGTTTCCATCCAAACACCGGACGTTGACATCGTAGTCGTCGGGGTGGGAACGGGGGTGGTAAAAAGGATGAATCCCACAAATCGAACAGAAGGTATGTCGGGCAATTCCAGTATTAAAAGTATAGGTCGAAAGTGCCTCGGCTCCTTGCAACAACTCGAACTGTTCGGGAGGGACAATCAGATGCACGAACCCTTTTTTGGTGCAAATCGAGCAATTACAGTCTAGAGCCTGATGTTTGCCCACGATGACCCGAAATCGGACGGCGCCGCAATGACAGCCGCCTTCATAGGTTTTTCGATCTGTCATAGTCTGTTTTTGGCAATCCACATTCAAATTTTAGCTGTTAAAATCGGAAGCGGATTTCAATTTCCCCCCGCGTATCCTCCTCAAAATCCGACGAACCGCGCAGCAAGATGTTATCGTCGATGCGATAGCGGACGCCGAAACGAGTGGGCTGGTTAGCATCCAAAATGCGCAGAACGGAAGCCGAAACATTTTCGGTCAGTTTGATTCCTAACTCTGCCCCCAGCGTCAGGCTAGAAGTGCGAGACGTGGTGGTGGGAAATATGCGAAAATCTCGTAAACCCAGGGCTTGATTGAGTGCGGTTTGAAATTGAGTCAGGAGGACGGAACCCGCCAAATTTGCTAACGCCAGGGTACTATCCCCGGTTCCTAGGGTGTTGATAAATCCGCCCCCCATCAAGGCAATAATCTCGCGTTCGCTGCGTCCAGGACTGCTACTCAATTGTAGATTATTGGCAAGTTGACTCGCCGGTCCGATCGACTTGGGCTTCGATGCGGACAGTTTCTACAGTACCCCGTTCGATCGCCAATTCCTCAATTTCTGAAGATGTAGCAGTGGCATCTCGCGATAGGGGACTGTGACTGGCTTCGGGAACCGCTGCCCGCATCAACACCGATAAATCGGGATCGAGTCCTTGTTCGGAGGTAAAGGTTGCCGTGTTGTTGGCATTGCGCGCGAGGGTAAATTCCGTGGTAAAAATATTCACCAATCCTTGTCTCAAGACAATGGTTCCATCGGCACTGGGATCTTCGATCGTCCCATTAACAGTGAGTTTGCCGTCGGCGATGAAGTTGAGAACGGGGGGTTTGAGAATTTGGATTTTCTCGCCTAAAATGAGGTTGAGGTTTTCGTAGAATGCCTGAAAAGGATTCTCGGTTTCGTTGGTTGGCGTGGCGATGGGGGTGGCTGTTTGGTCGGGCAACAAGATTTGACCGTTGCTGAGGCGAATTTCTCCACCGATGGCTGGATTGAGGAAAGAACCCCCAATACCGATCGTCCCGTCGATGCCACCGCGATAGCGCCCTTTCACATCCAGTTCCAAATCCGCCATCTTCACGGTGAGGGCTTGAGGATCGTCTGGGGAGAGGGAAAACCCGAAGAGGGAATAATTGCCTTGGGCAGTGACTTCCCCTTTGCGAAATTTCCCTTGAAAGTTTTCGACGATCAAAAGATCGCCATCGAGTCTAGCCTGGGCATTGACGCTTGTCAGATTTTCCGGCAAATTGGGTGAGGCAAATTCTGCATTGGTCAACACGATTTCACCTTGGGTGCTGCGGGGATCGTAGCGGAAGCTGGGATTTTCTTCAGAACCCGATGGAATTCGTTCTCCAGCCACCGTCACATTGGCTTGTCCTTGCCCTCCTTTCCACGCCACAGCGTCGGTGAGAAAATTGAGGACTGCCAGTCCTTCATTCTGCACGCGGGCAGTTACGTTATAGACTTCGTTGGCGGGAGTCACTGTCGAACCGGGGAATTGATAGGGTAGAGAACCCGTAATCTTAATCGGTTCGGTTCCTTCGACCAGGATGTCACTGCTGAAGTTCAAGCGACTGTCGCTATAGAGAAAACTCCCTCGTCCGCTGTCGATGGCTTCGCCGTTGAGTAGACCGCCAACGAGTGTTAATTCTCCCCGCGCTTGGGGGTTGGCAGCACTCCCGGCGAGGGTCGCGCTGGCGTTGAGGTTGCCGGAAACCGATACGCCACCGGGGAATGGGACGAACTTTTCTAGTACGGTACTGGGGAAATTGGTTAAGCTAAATTGAGCCGATTGTCGATCGCCGCCCAGTTGTCCGGCAAAGCTCAAAAGGGTTTCGGTTTCTTGCCCCAAATTGGCTTTCACATCCAGGGGTTGCAGGGCTAAGATGCCATCGACAAAACTCCCCAAAGCCCGAATTTGGTTGACTCGATATTCGCCCCACTGCCAAGCATCCCCTGTTAAGTCGAAGTTGACATCTGCCCCCGTAGCAACAGAACCTTTGGCGGCAATCGTACCGTTAAAATTGCCTTGCAATTCAGTGAGTCTGGGTAGGGGGTTCTGGTCATCGTCACGATCTCGTTGTTGTGCCAAAAGGGCTTCGATTTCCGAAAAGCGGCGCAATTGGGCAAACAGAGATGCTTCGGGAATACCGACGGAGTAGAGGTCAAATTGGGCAGGATCGCTATATTGGGCAGGCTGCAACCCGCGCGCAAAATCATCAATATCGAACCATTGCAGCGCCGTCAGCACGTCTTGGACTTGACCTTGGCTGATTTTGACCTCGCCGTCGAATTGGGGGTCTTTGTTTAAGTTATCCACGCGACCGGACAGCAAATACTCACTTTCGCCTTTGCTTAAAGCGGTCTCTCGCAGAACCAGACTGTTGCCGGTATATTGGAACTGACTTTGGAAGGAATTTGCCGCCAGAAGTCCGATGGTGGGTCGATCGAGTTGAAGGCTTCCCGATCCCGTTCCCGTCGCCAAGTTCCAAGTAATGTCGGTGGAAATTGCCCCGGTAATGGGCGGACGCAACCCCGAAGATTCTGGCGGTTGGAGATCGAATGGTGACAAGGGTAAGTTGTTCAGAGTGAGGTTGAGACGATCGCCCTTTCGTCTACCGCTGATTTGCACGGGATAAGTTTGTTCGGTGAGGGCGATGCTGCGTCTTTGACATTCTCGTCTGGGAGCATCTGACCCCTCGTCTACCGCACAATCGGCACGTTGTTCTCCTTCCCAATCAAAATCGCCTTGGAACGCTAACGGGAAATAACTCCAAGGCTGTCCCGGTTTTTGGGGTGACTCGAGTAAGACAGAGAAGAGATCTCGATCGCCAACGATCGAACCGTCTTGTCCGGCAACCGCCACCACCAATCCTTCTGGGGTTTGTTGCAGGGGTCCAGCGAGAACGGTATCGAACGCCAAATCGTTGAGTTGGAGATTGGTTAGTTGTAAGCCTCCCTCGCGGACGGTTGCCGGGTTCAGTGCGGCGGCGATCGCTTCTGGGGTAAAATCAGTCAGACGTTCCGGCTAAGGTAGCATTCCCTGTCAGTTCTCCCTGTAAATCGAGGGTAACTTGTTTTTGGGTCAGGGCTTCTAGACGTTCTCTGGGGAAAAGGGACGCCACGGGCAGTTGTTGCGCCCCCACTTGGGCTTTCCAGTTGCCGCGATCGAAACTGCCGTCGATAATCGCTTCCCCGCCTTCTACCTGAAATCCCACCATTCCCTCTGCGGTGAGATTTTCCGGCGCAAACCCATTGACTGCCGAGGCGATCGTTAACGGTTTTTTGCCTAACTTAACCAAGGTTCCCACCGACAGAGGTAAATCCGGCGGTAAGTAAGAAGCCAGAGGAACTTGAAGTCGATCGAAACTCGCACTCCAGCGATTGTCCGCCAAACTCACCGAACCTTCTGCGCCACCCCCTTTAAAGACAACACCAACATTGGCATCCGCCTGCAAACTCGCCGCATCAAAAGAATTCAAGTTTCCGGCAAACGTTCCATTGCCCGAAGCAATGGCATCCCCCGGCAGCGTTCCCGGCGGCACAAACGGCGCCAGCGGAATCAGAAACTCTTCCACCTTGGCACTCCAGCTTCCATCCGCCAGATTCACCGTTCCCCTTGCCCCTTT
The DNA here is from genome assembly GCA_963838375.1 of uncultured cyanobacterium. GTDB lineage: Bacteria > Cyanobacteriota > Cyanobacteriia > Cyanobacteriales > Geitlerinemataceae > DVED01. Next base: position 517,088 of record CAWIQY010000003.1, read on the forward strand.
ATCTTCCGCAAAAGTAACGATCGTATTCGCATTAGCCCGTACACTAGCTAGATCGAACCCTTCAACGCTTCCCGCAAACGTCCCGCTTCCCACCGCTTGGGCATCCCCCGGCAGCGTACCCGCAGGCAGAAACGGAGACAGGGGAACCTGATATTGCGATACATCCGCCTGCCAGCGCCCATCTGCCACATTCACCCGACCCTGTACCCCACCATTGGCAAAAGTAACAATGGTATCGGTATTGGCTGCCACGCCCGCCAGATCGAACCCTTCAACGCTTCCCGCAAACGTCCCGCTTCCCACCGCTTGGGCATCCCCCGGCAGCGTACCCGCAGGCAGAAACGGAGACAGCGGAACCTGATATTGCGATACATCCGCCTGCCAGCGCCCATTTGCCACATTCACCCGACCCTGTACCCCACCATTGGCAAAAGTAACAATGGTATCGGTATTGGCTGCCACGCCCGCCAGATCGAACCCTTCAACGCTTCCCGCAAACGTCCCGCTTCCCACCGCTTGGGCATCCCCCGGCAACGTACCCGCAGGCAGAAACGGAGACAGGGGAACCTGATATTGCGATACATCCGCCTGCCAGCGCCCATTTGCCACATTCACCGTTCCTTCGGCGACACCATCTGCAAAAGTCACGCCAACCAGGGCATTGGCTTGGACACTGGCGAGATCGAACTCGGTCAAACTTCCGGCAAACGTCCCGCGTCCGATGGTTTGGGCATCCTCCGGTAGCGTTCCCGAGGGGATGAAGGGTGACAGCGGTAGCTGAAATTGTGCCACATCTGCCTGCCAGAGTCCATTTGCCAACTGTACCCGACCTTGCACCCCACCATCGGCAAAGGCAACGGTGACATCGGTATCCCCCTGGATGCTATTGAGATCGAACTCGGATAAGTTTCCAGCAAACGTCCCACTTCCAGCCGCTTGGGCATCTTCTGGCAATGTCCCCGCAGGGATGAAAGGCGCCAGAGGCAGTTCAAATCGCGAGACATCTGCCTGCCAGCGTCCGCCTGCCAGGATGACATCTGTTTGGACCCCACCCCCGGCAACATTAACCAGGGCTTGCCCTTGGGCTTCTAGGGTGTTGGCATCGAATGCCAGAGACGAACCCCGCAAGTCGAAACGACCACTGGCGGTTCCGAGGGGAAATGGAATGGTTTGAGATGGGGGAAGGAATTGGGCAATTTCGACTTGATTGCCGGCAACTTGGGCTTCCCATTTCCCCTCTGCGAGTTGTCCGACAATTTGCAGGTTGCCGCCTGCGGCGTCTAACTCGATTTGACCTAAACCTTGAATGCGATTGAGATCGAATGCCCCCATGGCGCCAGCGAGTTGAATTTGACCGGTTGCCGGACCTAAGCTTAAGCCGGCAATGGCATCGGGGGGTAAAAAGGGTGAAATCGGTGTTTTGTTGAGATCCAATGCTACTTCCCACTGTTGGGGTGTGACAATTCCTCCAGCGCGAACGATCGATTCTTCGACCTGTACTAAAGTATTTCGGAACAGTACCGTCGTTCCGGCAATTTGCATTTCACCTTTGGCGGGATATGTCCCATTTAGGGCTTCCCACATTACCTGGGTTTCTAGTTTTCCTCCCGTTCCAATCGTTACACTTTTGGCATCGATCTAAACCGAGGGAAATTTCGTTGGGTAAAGCAGTTCCGTAGAGTGTGGCGATCGCATCTCCGGGGACGTCTCTGGCAACAAATTCGGCGATGATTTCCGGTTCGGTTTGGGGTGAAGATGGTGGAGTTTGGGGATTTGGAGACGCGACATTATCTTGAGGATATATCGAAAGGTTGAGGTTCGATCGATTCTGACGGAGTTTCCCCGTTTTTTTGTGGATCGGGTTTGACATTATTCTCATCTGTTTGAGGAGTTTCAGTTTGTTGGGGTTGGGATAGTTCTTTCCCTTCTGCCTTCATTTCTTCTGGTTTTGGCGGCAATGCAATCTGAACAATGCCTTCTACTTCTCCCCCAGCTTCCGGTAAGGCTTTTATATCTCAGCAATTTCGATCGTACCATCAGCAACCGAAAACGCAAATTGACCGCTAACATCGCTAAAGGGAACGAGATCGATCGTCGCCACATCCGTCGTTTGCGCTTGCCCGATTAAAACTGGGGCATTCAAGGGATCCGAGAACCTTTAAAACCGCCTCAGCTTCCCCCGTCACCGGCACTGGAGTTTCCAGTTGCAATGTGTCCAAAATCAGCGCCACATCTGCCGGGGGAACCTTGACTGGCAGTTCGTATCCTTGCTCGAAATCGAGAATCCCTTGGGGAACTTCGACGGGAATTTTACCGTAGTTCGCTTTTGTATCTTCTAGCAACATTGCCGACTGGGAAAACCGCATTCTTCCTTTCCCATTACTCAGCAATTGAGGAACGCCTTGGAGTTGTAGGTTTAGGTTCTCAAATCGAGCATTTCCTTCTAGTTTGGGTAATGCGTTGGCTTGCCCAATTTTTAATTGAATTCCCACATTTCCATACAGTTGTCCGTTCTCAAAAGCTAGGGGAGTTTGGGTTAAAATCGGGCTAATTTCCGCAGCGGGAATATCCTGTCCGGAAATATTCAATTTCACATCTTGCCCAGATACCAAATATTCCCCTTTGACCCGCAAACGTCCTTTGGTGATGGGATAGCCGATGACCTCAAATTGAACGAGATCGTTATTATTGACAATATCGACGCTACCTTGGACTCGCCGCAGCGTTGTCATCACGAACTTTGGTTGTACTTTTTCTTCGGGTTTCTTTATCTCTTCTTCTTCTTCTTTTTTTTGGGTTTCGGGTTGGGGATTTTCCAGTTTTGGGGTTTCGGGTGTCCAATTAGGACTCGATAACATTACTGTCCCATTATCCAACTCCAAACGATCGAGGGCAACTTCTATCCAACCCTTTTTATCACCCTTCTGGATCTGCGTTGTTACCCACGCACCTTTGGCATCTTGTTCGAGATAAATCGTCGGTTTGACTAAAATTACCCGCAAACCCAAACGACGAGTCCATAAGAATTGTAAAGGATTAAACTTGACTTCTACCGCTTCGATCGTCGCTCGATCGGTATCTGTCGGCGTTGCGGGAACAGACGATGCGCCCAACCGTACCCCCGTCAGCGACAACCCTTCGATATCACCCAACAGAATCGGTCGATTCAGGGTTTTACTCAGTTGCCGCGTCACCAACGGCACTAATTCGCCATCAACAAACCGCCACGTCCACAGCGTAGCACCTCCAATTCCCACAAGCACGCCGACGCCCAAAATGATGGGAAGGCGCTTAAATCGCCGCTGAGGTTGGGGTTCTTTGGGGTCGGGTTGGGATTGGGGACTCTGAGATTCGATCATTGCACCTCACGCTGCCAGGGAATCGTCTGTCTGCCAGTGTACACAAAACTTTAACATTCTCTTTGCGATCGGATAACAAACAGCTTTTGTTATACCTATTGTCTTCTAAACATTCAGACTGATGCAACCGTCTCAGAGTTCCAAGTCATTATGAGGAGATTTTTGCCAAGAACTTGATGTGGACGATGGAAGAAATCAATAAAAATTAATAGATTTTTTAGCATCTATAGCAACAGACAGATCGGCGAGGAAAATCCTCGAGGTCAAAGATCAGGCGAATGAAAGATCTCAGATATCCCCTAAGAATCCCACCAAAACTTGTCCTAACCGCTGTGGCGACTGCTATCACTTTGATTCCAATCTAGCCCACTGCAAATCCATCATATTGCCGCATAAATGGAGAATGATATGCCAACACAATATCGTGCTTTGGCACGCCTGACTCCACCAATTCATTGGCAACACCTACCTCTGTGCCATCGTACTGAATCCAAATTTTATCCTCAATTAGATCGATATGAATTAACGCACCAAAAACTCGATGAATACCATCCCATCCTGCATGAAAAATTTGATAGCGATCGCCTTCTGGATCGAAGCACTTATAAACCCCAATATCGCCATTAGCAGGTTTCATCTGAGTGAAAGGTTCAAGGACTTGGCGAATCAATTGTCGGTATTTCTCTAATTTATCCATTGTATAATTACCTCATATTCTGGATTGAATATAATTAGTTTTATTTGATAAGTTTGAATGCTGAGTTGAGGTAAATCTCGACGAAAAAATATTCGATAAGTTTCTTCGCTGACTGCCAGATATAGCTTTCTTTCTGGCTGTTGTAATTGCAAGACAGCTCGATAGTTCAGAAATTGTCCTAAAGCTGTATGAAACTCAGAAATAGCCGATGGAGCCAGAAAACTTTTTACCTCTACTGCAATTTGTTCTCGATCGCGCTCGGCAGCAATCAAACGCTCGGCGGCTAAATCGACCCGCAGTTGGTCATCTCCTAACTTTAAATATAAAGGGTCATTCGTGATAGTCCACCCATCTTTTTGCAACGCTGACTTGACTGCATCGTGAAAAAAATCTCTAGCTGACATAATTGATTTATAGTGAGTTTTTCCCTGTACTCCAATTCTGATGAATTTCAGAGTTTGTCATCAACCTGTCCATGCCAAGAACATCAATTTTTCTAAGAAACAGCAAACCCCGTAAATTGCCGAATAAAAGGAGAGCGAAATGCCAAAACAATATCCGTCTTGGGAACTCCCAGATTCATCAATTCAGCCGCAATCCCATATTCCGTAAAATCTTGATGAATCCAAAACTTTCCATCTTTAATATCCACATGAATCGGGCAGCCGTAAAGCGGTTTTTCACCTTCCCAACCGACATACACGAGTAAATAATGGTCGTTTTCGGTATCGCAAATAACTTGTGCTTCCGAGGAATCATTAATTGCCCGACAGCTTTGATGTTCTGTAAGTATTTTTTTGATTAATTCTCGATACGCTAGTCTTTCCATTCGAATCTAAATTTTGAAGAGGAGTATTTAAATCTACGATCCACTCTAAGTTAATTGTACAACTTTCCCTCGTATCCCCACTAGAAAGTTGAGCCAGATTGAGGCGATCTGGCTCAACTTTCTAGTATTGGCTTCTATCGATCGATCGCTTTACCCCTCACCTATACCCATCACTTCCCGCAATGGTTGGGCAATCCAATTCAAACCCACTTTAAGTTGGTGTTCCCAAGTCGGGAGACGATACAGATACGCCAAACGGCGAGCAATATTCGCCAAGGGTCGATCGAGTTTAATCCCCAAACCCGTTAAGGTGGCATTGTCCATTCCCAGGGTCATCATTTCACCGAAATTGAAGTAGCGGAAAGGTAACAAGGGACGATCGCTTAATGATGCCCAAATATTCCACGCGGCATACTCGGCTTGTTGGAGAGCAACTTGGGCAGTCGTCGGGACGTTTTTACCGTCGGCATCTCGGCAATCGGCAAGGTCTCCCAGGGCAAAAATTTCGGGACGATCGATCGTTTGCAGAGTTGATGTGACGGAAATCTGACCTCGATCGCTTTTGGGTAGGGGTAATTGGCGAATCGCTTCTGCAACCTGGGTTCCCACCGTCCACAACACCAATTCTACAGGCAGTTCGTCTACTTTTCCTTTGTAGTCCAGAGTCAGGGTTTCGGCACCCACGGATTGCACCGCTGTTTCGAGATCCAGCCACACCCCTCGTTCTTCTAAAGCTTGTTTGGCAGCTTCTCGGTTAAATTCTGTAGAAGTTCGCAACACGGTATCGTGAAGATCGACTAACCGCAGGCGACCCCGATTTCCCAACCGATCGGCAAGCTTACACGCCAATTCTACCCCGCTATACCCCGCTCCGACGATGGCAACCCGAATGCGCTCTTTATCCGAGGCTTCGAGCACTTTCAAGCGTTCTTGCAGGCGATAGGCATCGCTAATGGTGCGGAACGGGAGAGCATACTCAGCCGCGCCGGGAACGATTTCCATCGGGGTTTCGCCACCCAATGCCAAAATTAGCCGATCGTAATGAAGGGTTTGTCCGTCGGATAATTGGACGTGTCGATCGTTGACTTCAATATCGGTTACTGCCGCCTGACAAAAGCGAATGTCTGTCCCCTGAAGTAACTCGACAAAGGGAGGGGCGATTTCCCAAGACTGCATTTCCCCGGTAATCAATTCGTAGAGAAGGGGAGAAAAGAGAAAACGATCGTGACGATCGACCAGAACGATTTCAGGCTTGCGGCTGGAATCCCAAGGCAATCCATTGAGTTTGAGCGCTGCGTACAGTCCTCCGAAGCCTCCACCGAGAATACAAATCCGATCGCGCGATTGTGTCATTGGAAATCTTAGGAAAGGGCTAACTCGTTTACATTGCGTATTGTAAATATTGTAGCGACCTTACCAACTTTTTGGGCAGAGAATTGCCCGATCTCGTCCGGTACGCTTCGCCTCATACAAGGCAGCATCGGCATCGGCAACCAAGGCGTCACTGCTCGAACTCGCCTTGGGAACGTGACGGGCAACCCCCAAACTGATGGTGACATACTCGCTGACTTTCGATCCCTCGTGAGGGATTTTCAAGCTTCTGACGCATTCGCAGATCGTTTGGGCGATCGACCTTGCCCCCATAATGTCGGTATTGGGTAAAACAACCACCATTTCTTCGCCACCATATCGCGCCACCATATCGCCCGATCTCTTCACCGCTTGACTCATTGCACGAGCAATTTTTCGCAGGCACTCATCTCCGGCGGGATGTCCATAGGCGTCGTTATAGAGTTTGAAAAAGTCAACGTCACACAAAATTAAAGACAGTGGCTGTTGAGTGTGAATCAATCGCTGCCAAGATTGCTCGAGATATTGGTCGAACCGCCGCCGATTGGCTAACCCGGTCAGTGCATCGCAATGAGCCAGTCGTTTTGATTCTTGATTGGCTACTGCTAATTCCCGGCAAAGTCTACCAATTTCTCGGTAACTCGATCTCAACTGTGTTTCAATGCAATCTGCGTGTTCGGCGGTCGTTTCTAACATAATTTCTAAGTCATTTTTCTCCAAAAGGAGATTTTCGACTGTCTGCTGGAGTTTCACTAGCTCGAGAATTAGCTGTTCCCGAGAGAGGTGCGCGAACAGCTCGGAAGAGGCATGGGCTTGGATATGTATCACAGAGCTAATCAATGAAGTATCTTGACATATTTTACTGAGATAACACTTTGAAATCCGCATTTTTACACTGGATTTTTGTTAAAGATTCATCTCGCCAACTAGGCTGATACTGAGTATGCTAATTACCAAAACTCCGTATTTTTTCTTAAAAAGAATTAATTTATTTCTTTTATCTGTTTTAAATTCTGTAATTATACGGATCTACAAGAATTTGATGTTTAGAGATAAGGATCGCTAGTTTTTGATGGGTATTATTGCAGTCCCCGCAGAATCGATCGCTATGGGGTCGCTGAGTTTATCGAAAAAACCGTCTATCAAAACCACCGAAAAACTCAGTAAGGTGCGATCGGGTTTGGGCAAACTCACTCAACTGTCAAGCTTGACAATGGGGAATCTCTGTACGATAGACCCCGATCGTGGGTTAACGGAAAAAATTGTTTTTAAAAGATGGATGATACCCGGATCGAAAGTCTTTCGATCCGGTTGAACTTATTGGCAATTTCATCGCTTTCCGCGAGCCGCACTCAGCAATTTTTGCCCGACATATCGCAACAAACGCACGGAGAACAGATCGGTAAAATCAAGGTCGCCCATTAACAAACGCATTGCCGCATGAGTCCCTTCTTTGCGTTTCACGACGTGCCGATACCAGAAATGGGGCCATCGATAAAAAACATCGGATAATTGGAGCGCGGCATCGAAATTTGCGGCGAGCTCAGCGTGCAGACGCTGAGTATATCGCTCCGGATTGCCACCAATAATACACTCGGCTGCGATCGCACCGCTTTTGACTGCGTGGAGAATACCATCGCCGAAGAAGGGGTTGACCAAACCCGCCGCATCCCCCACCAACAAAATCTTCCCGTCGGGGGTCTGGCGGGGTTCTTTGCCTTGCCACAGCGGTAAGGGATGGGCGTGGAAGCGCAGGCTTTCGCGATCGCCTTCTAGTCCGAACAGGTCAAAATACCTAAAAATCGCTTGTTTGAGTTCGCGGTGCACGGCTCGATTTCCGTTACGGTTGCCCCGTGGGGGATGAAAGACGCCTGCCCCGATATTCAGGTGTTCGCCTTTGGGGAAAATCCAGGCATATCCTTGTTCGACTGCACCGTATTCGAGATGGACGATCTCCGGACGCAAATCGGGATGTCCCTTCTCCCAAGCATAGGGAAATTCCACTTCCATGGCGATCGCGTCTCGCCGCGTTTGCCGCAAATTCGCCGCGTTTGCCACAATGCCATTCGCCCCATCTGCCCCAATCAGGTGTCGGGCAGTGGCGGCAAACTGGGTTTGGCGGCTGCCGATGGAGGAAGCGCGGACGAGAACGCGATCGTCTTCCATGTCGATCGATCTTACTGCCAAACCATCCCGTAACTCGGCTCCGGCATCGGCAGCTCCCTGGGCCAGAGCACGATCGAAAATCGATCGTTGCACCATCCACAGGATAATCTCTCGACGGGCATTGGGAATGTTCACCGAGCCCAGGTGTGCATCCTCAAAGTTCCAAGTATGCCGAACCTGACTCACCCGAGACTCCACAAAGGCTTCGGGCGCTAAATCCCGCAACCAGTCGCCGACCACCATTGGCATCCCGCCCCCACAGGTTTTGTGACGCGGCAGTTGGTGTTTTTCTAGCAGGGCAACCTTCAGTCCGGCTCGAGCCAGTGTGGCGGCTGCCGTTGCTCCAGCAGGTCCCGCCCCACAGACGATCGCATCGTAGTGCAACATAGTTTAAGCAGAAGTTTAGGAGTTCAGAAGTTCAGGAGTGCAGAATGAGGAGTGCAGGGTTGGCTAACAACTATCCACTATCAACTCTTCCCTCCCCAACTCCTGTAACTCCTGTAACTCCTTTGAAAATCAAATATCCAAATCCGTCATATTGAGTTTGGGCCCGAAGGTTTCGATGAATTCGCGACGGGGAGCAACTCGATCGCCCATTAATACGGTAAAGATCCGATCGGCTTCCGCTGCGTCTTCGATTTCTATGCGTTTTAGCATTCGGGTTTCGGGGTTCATCGTGGTATTCCACAACTGTTCGGGCATCATTTCCCCCAACCCTTTAAACCGCTGGATGGTGTAGTTGGCATTGGCAGGAAACTCGTTGCGAACCAATTGGTTGAGTTCGCGATCGCTGTAGCAGTAGTAATGATTCCGCCCGCGCTCTACTTTATACAGCGGCGAACAGGCGATATAGATGTAACCTCGATCGACCAAATCGCGCTGGTAGCGATAGAAGAACGTCAACAACAGGGTGCGAATGTGAGCACCATCGACGTCGGCATCGGTGTTGTGGGCGCACAGTCCCCCCGTCCCACAGACGAAGTTTTCGTCCCCTTCCACCGAGAAGTCGTAAACATACTCGCCCACGGGTTCGATTTCCTCGGCACTGACCACTTTCAACCCCATCAAATCTTTGCCAATGGGTAGATATTCTTGGGGTTGACGCCAGGGACGAGCTAAATGCGCTTCGATATTTGCCCCGTTGTGATGGTTTCGCCAGATGGGATGCAAGCGTTCGAGTTGGTCTTTGCCAGCAATGCGGAGGGTATGATGGGGTCGCCGTCCCAGGGTGGGTTTCTTGGGTGGGAACGTGGGTTCGTAGTAGCCCGTTCCGGCAACGATGCCCAACTGTCCGAACAGATACAGCAGTCCGTCTTTGAGTTCCTCGGATGCGGTGGTGATAATCATGCTGTCACGATCGATCGTGCCGTCGCCAAGGAAGTATCCTTCCAAGAAGGACAATTGCAGTTTTTCAGACAGACTGAAGACGAGATCGGGAATTTTCTTCTCGTGCGATCGCTTGTTCAACCCCCAAGCGCGCATTAATCGGGCTGCGGGAACGCTGCTAAAACACAGTTCGGCAAATTTTCCTCGGGCTTCGTCGGAATGGATGCGGGGCGTTTCTCCAAACAGTTTTTCGATAATTGGGGACAGTTTTTCGATAAACGGTTCTCCCCGCTTACCCATGTAAATTTTGATGTGATGGTTGCTCTGCACCCCTTGAGCAACGTACCAACCCACAAACCACATCAATTCTTTAGTAATGGGAAGATAGCGATCGAATGCTTTTTCGGGATGCGATCGCGGCACGAGTTGGATATCCTCGCCCAATTGTGCCAGTTCTGGGTTCGTCAGTTCGTCGATCGCTTTGAGACCGCTGACTTCGCGCCAGCTTGCATTCTTATTCTTGTCGTTTTTGGAGAGGTACTTATTAATCCGAGGAGGCAACTGACGATAGGTGATGCCTTCTTCCCAGCCAATTTCCTCTAAATACGTCAGGAAGTGGGATAAAATTGGGCGCTTAAGTCCCCGTTCCCAATTGCCGATCGTCCCGCCGTGCTTGACCTTACAAGATTCGGCAACTCGCGTCAGGGTGATTCCTGCCGCTTGGCGTTGTGCCGCCAGTTGTTGCCAAGCTTCCGGATGCAGTTCGATGCGGGGTTCGCTCCACTGACTCGGTTGCGCCACCCGCGCCAACACCCGCTCTTTGGCAATCTGACGCACATCTTCACCCTGGACGTACAAGGCGTTGGTTTCCCCAGCTTGACAGAAGGTTTGCAACAAGTCGATCTTTTTCAGACTTTTGCTGGGACGGGGTAAATGGCGACTGGCAACCAGGATATCGTCGGGTCGAATTTCGTTGCCTTTTTTGAGTTTGACTTGCTCTCCTTCGTAGACGAAAACGCTGTGAGAAGAAGTGACTTTAATCGTGCGGTTGTATCGGGTGACAATCTTGTACATCGGCTCTTCGTGCGGATGCCGAATCACCGCTTTGAGCGGACGGAAGCGAGTGGTATAGGTTTCGGGATCGAAGGAAATCACCTGATACCGATCGGGATCTTTTCGTCCTTCCACACAATCATCAATGAAGTCGCCGATTTTCACCAATTCGGTTTTGCGATCGTCTTTCATCACCAATGTGGGTTCGTCCCCGGCTACGCTCATAATAATGACGCGATGGTAGCGCAGTTGACTGGCGTCGAATTCTTCGCCCTTAATCCCCAAACCCAACGCCGTGATCAGCGATTGAATTTCGTTATTTTTATAGATCTTGCTGTCGTCGGTTTTCTCGATATTGAGGATTTTACCGCGCAGGGGGAGAATGGCTTGAAAACGTCGATCGCGCCCTTGTTTGGCGCTATTGTGGACGAAAATACCACTGGCTAACGCAAAGTTATGGGTATGGGGAACTTCGATATCGTAAACATCTTCCCGATCGTCTAGACGCTCGACCGATACCACCCGGTGATTGTAGTTGCGTATGGCATCACGCGCAGCCCAGAGTTCGCCACAGAAGTAGCGATCGCAGAAGGTTTTAAATGTCAACAGCGATTTATCTTTTAATCGGCGACGATAACTTTCATAAGTATCGATATCGATATAGCCAATTTGTCGGTATACCTCGTGCAACGCTGCCAATGTCTTGCGATAGTACGTCTGCTTCAACGATTCACGACGCTTTTGCCGATATTCCCAGGTCCACTGTTCTTTCGTAGTTTGTCGTCGCCACTGGCGCAACTCCTCATCTTGCCACTGTTCCTTTGCCTGTTGGGAGTGAGCTTCTCGGGCTTCGGGATTCTCTACAAAATACTGGCGCACCCGCACGGCTTGAGCTTGACGGTTAGTCTCGTCACTCCAATACTCTTGTTGTATGCGATCGAGTTGTGCGTGGTTGGCTTGACGGTATGCTTCGTTATTTTCGTAAAACTCGCGCCATTTGCCTGCCATGTAAGCTTTGTACGCTTCATCTTGCCACTGCGCCTTCGCCTGTTGCGACAAGATTTCCCGCGTTGACGGCTGCTGCATGCGCTCTCTCATGAACGCGCGGAACTCCTCACTCTGATGCACTTGACGGCTTTTTTCAATGACATCCGGACGATGTAACGTCTTTTCGAGATGCTGACGGTGCAGCGCCAAATGCCCTTCTGGCGTCATCCGTCGAATATTAGTGGGGTCATTGTTGCGTTTGTTGAAATCAATATGATGGCGATGACTGCCATCTGAGGTCGGATATACCCCATGCTTCAAATTATAAAAATCTGCCACCATATGGGTGTACATCCAGCGATCGGTTCCTGGATTCCACACCATTTCATACCCATCAAGTCCTTGTCCTTTTTGGTTTTTCTGAGAAATTTGCCGATACAGAGGCATCAGAGAATCTTCCGGCGTTAGCAAAGCCGCCGCTTTGTAACTGCCATCGCGCAGCATGAAGAGATGATCCGGGGTACAAATGCCCGTTTCGCCATTATCCAGCGTCACCTTGACTAACTCGGCATTTTGCTTTGTCATCCGAGCATTAATAATCCGCTCGATGGCAATTTTTCCATCCGATCGCATGGTATAGCAGAAATGCTCTTTCCCCTGAGCTTGCTCCTCGACGATCTGTTTGATAGGAATTTCTCGTCCATCTGCCAGTGATATATAAGTTTTTCCAATCCAACAGCCCCCCGCGGAATCCCCCTCAACCAGAAAAATCTCCGATTCGGACGGGTCTTTCGAGGAACAATCCGCTAATTTTCCGGGTAACGTCGAAGACTCCAAAACCGATTTGCGGCGCACCAATTCCCGCGCCCGCCGTGCCGCTTCTGCTGCATTAAACGCCTGAATCGCTTTTTCTAAAATGGAGTCGGCAACGTGAGGACGAAAGTCGAGATACTCCGTCAGCACTTCTCCCACCAAAGAATCGACAATCCCCCGGACTTCTGTATTCCCCAGTTTAGTTTTGGTTTGCCCCTCAAATTCGGGGTCGGGAACCTTGACGGAAATGACCCCCGTCAATCCTTCCCGGATGTTTTCCCCTGCCAAGTTGGAATCTTGTTCCTTGAGTTTGTTGCGCTTGCGGGCAGTGGCGTTCATCGTCCGCGTCAGCACCGTTTTCAAACCTTCCAGGTGGGTTCCCCCATCAATAGTCCGGATATTATTGGCAAATCCCAGCAAGTTATCGCTGAAGGCATCAACGCACCACTGAAGCGCGGCTTCCACCTGAACGTTATTCCGTTCTCCGGAAATATAAATAATTTCTTCGTGTAGGGGTTCTTTCTGCCGGTTCATGTACTCGACATACTCCCGAATCCCGCCTTCGTAGTAGTAGGTTTCTTGCTTGGGTTCGTTGTCTTTGAGCAGTTCTAGGCGGTTGTCGGTAAAGGTGATTCTCACCCCGGCGTTGAGATAGGCAAGTTCCCGCAGCCGTCCGGAGATGGTTGCATAATCGAACTCTATTCCGGTGGTAAAAATTTGGATGTCGGGGAGAAAGCAGACTGAAGTTCCCGTCCGATCTTTTTCTGGGCTAGTCTTCGATTGCAAGTCACCAATGGGTTTTCCCCTTTCGTAGCGCTGGGTATGCACTTTTTTGTCGCGCCAGACGGTGACTTCTACCCATTCGGACAGGGCGTTTACCACAGAAACGCCGACCCCGTGCAGTCCTCCGGACACTTTATAGCCACCGCCGCCGAATTTCCCGCCCGCGTGCAGGACGGTCATGACTGTTTCTAGAGCGGATCTCCCAGTCTTGGAGTGAATATCGATGGGAATCCCTCGACCGTCATCGGTGACACTGACCGAACCGTTGGCATTGATATCGATTTCGATGTGGGTGCAGTGCCCGGCTAAGGCTTCGTCTACGGAGTTGTCTACAACCTCATACACGAGATGGTGTAGTCCTCGAGGTCCGGTCGTCCCGATATACATCCCCGGTCGCTTGCGGACTGCCTCCAGACCTTCTAAAACTTGAATCTGATCGGCACCGTAATTACTGGTCATGACAAATCCTCTCCAAACTGGGGGTGAAACCCACCGATTTCTCGATCGACGACAAAAATATCCTAAATTCTAACACAAAATGGTTGGTGGCTGTAACAAGCCTTTTTCTGAAAGATTTTAGGTAGGGGATGCACCCTCAGTTTAATGACCTATTATCCGAGGAGTTGCCGGGGTTCGGGAGTCTGGGCAATGCACGGGCTGTACCTGTAGAAATGACAGGCGGTGACCAGCGCGCTATAACAACTATAGCTAAGAGTCGGACACTTAAGGCAGCGATCGGACTCGATGCTGGAGCTGATGATGACCGGGTTAATAACATCCGTACATCAGTTAGAGGAGCGATCGAATCGAAGTGATAATCTCGATATTATGCAGGTAAAGTCGAAGAATCGGAGGCGAAAAGCGGTTGATTTAATGCCAACCGGAGTGCATCCGTCCAACTAGAATTTGAACCGGACGATCGCTTTTTGCTCGGGTTAACCTGCATTAGCACCCATAACAACGTTCGCCTGCCAATTTGCGGTAAAAAATCGATCGACCCTGAATTCCCAAAAAATCTTCGGTAAATTAGAGAGACCTAACCCGCGCAGGCGGGTTTCGATTCTGTAGTTGAGGTTTCCCACCGCCCAATTCTCCCCAATTCTCCAACCCTCCAATTCCCCCATCGCAGATGTCTGAGTCGATCGACTTTCAGCCCTATTTGCACGCCATTTGCCAGCACTACGAGCGATGGTGGGAAGTTTACACCGTCACGGATGCCGAGGGACGGGAATGCCGGAAAGCGCTAGAAAAACCTGCATCGCCGTTTGATTTTGGGTTGATGGTGCAAACGGTGACGCGAGACGAACCCCGAACCCCAAACCCCGAAAACCCAGAAGAACCGAAAGAAAAAATCGAACGATTGCCGGTGTTGGAGGGGTTGCGGAAGTATGCCTTTGACGAGAAAACCCGGCAAATCCTGCTCGTTGGACGTCCGGGTTCGGGGAAATCCACGGCGCTAGCACGGTTGCTGTTAGAGGAAGCGACCCTCATCCCCAACCCCGCTGCCAATTTGACCCTCACCCCCAACCCCTCTCCCAACTCTGGGAGAGGGGAGATAGAGGTGATTCCGGTGTTGGTGGAGTTGCGCTATTGGCAAACTTCCATCACCGCGTTGATGCTGGAATTCTTTCGCCGACACGGACTGAATTTGAGCGAGGCGGAACTGGAAAACTTGTTGAATGCCAATCGGGTGTTGGTGTTGATGGATGGGGTGAACGAGTTGCCGTCAGAGGACGCTCGATCGCAATTAGCCGCATTTCGCCGCCAGTATCCACGGGTTCCGGCAATTTTCACCACGCGGGATTTGAGCTTGGGGGGCGATGTTGGCATCGAGAAGAAGCTGGAAATGCAACCCCTGACGGAAGCGCAGATGCAGGGGTTCGTGAAGGCGTATTTGCCGGAATGCGGGGAGGCGATGTGGCGGCAGTTGCAGGGACGATTGCGGGAGTTTGGGAAAACGCCGTTGCTGCTGTGGATGTTGTGCGAGGTGGTTCGCCAAAGTCCTAACGCTCAGTTGCCGAACAATTTGGGCGGGATTTTTCAGGTGTTTATGCGTTCATACGAGGAGAGTAGCGTTCGGAAACACGAAGTGGCGGCATTGAAGGGGGATGTGAGACCATTATCGGATAGGCGTTTGTGGTGTAAAGCCCTGAAGCATTTGGCGTGGGTGATGATGTGGGGGGAAGAACCCGTTGATTTCCGAGTTGTGATTCGTCGCAGCGAAGCGGAACGGGAACTGGAGAAGCTGTTCGAGAAAGAGCCATCTCCGCCAAAAACCAGCCGCGATTGTCTGGACGATTTGCTGAAATATCATCTGCTGCAAATTAAAACCGGGGATGAGATTGAGTTTCGCCACCAACTGATTCAGGAATATTACGCGGCAGAGGCGCTGTTGGTAAGGTTGCCGGAGTTGAGCGATGGGGAACTGAAGCAGGAGTATCTGAACTATCTGAAGTGGACGGAACCCGTGGCGTTGATGTTGGCGCTGGTGGGAGATGAGGCGCAGGCGGTGCGGGTGGTGCGGTTGGCGCTGGAGGTGGATGGGATGTTGGGTGCGCGGTTGGCGGGGGAGGTGAAGCGGGAGTTTCAGCAAACAGCTATTGATTTGATAAACGTCGATAGATTGCCTGATGGCTCTGAAATTTCCAATTGGCTTCGAGTTGAACTTTTGGGGAGAACGCGCTCTAGATTGGCACTGCCAAGACTTCAAAGCTTTCTCAACAGCACCAACTTAGAAGTTGTTAAAAGATCAACTTTCTGGCTCGGTTTTATGGGATATCCAGAGGCTGTACCAAGTCTGCTTCAAAAACTGTCTGGTTTAGAAAGAAATGTAGTCCTTCAGCCGCATAAGCGTAAACAACTAGCGATCTATCTCCAAAGTCTGGCAAGTGAACCTCGATGTATGGAGGATTTTAATCCAGATTTACATTTGGCAGGATGTACGGAGTTGTCTTGGGAAATACTATCTTTAGAAGTATCTATTCTTGAATCAATCGTCAAGATTTCTCCTCAAAAATCGACGGTTATATTAATATTACGTGACTTACTACCCAAATCTATTTTATGGTCTGTTGTTTCTTGCGAATCTAGAATTCATAAACTATCAGCACAGATCGATCGAGATTGGTGTTTGAATTATTCTCGTGATATCTTAGAAAGATCTGACAATCCCAATCAAATCCAGCAAGCAGCAGAATTAATACTAGCAACAGGAAAGCTATATGAAATCACTCTATTAATTAAACGATTGAACTACGAGAAAGATTTACAGATGCGTAAGTCTCTTATCGAGGCTCTGGTTATGTTTGATACCCCTGAAGCAGTGGAAGCTTTAGTTAGGCTTTTAGAAGACTCAGATTCTTCTATTCAGGTACACGCAGCAAAAACACTAAGTAAACACAAGCCAGTCCGGGCAATTGATACACTAATACCATATCTAAATCATCTAAATTCGGGTGTGAAGTGGTACGCCGCTTGTGTACTATCCGAACTACACAATAGCGCTGCCATCCCCATCTTGTTGGAAAGACTACAAGATCAACGTCGCCGTATCCGAAGGACTGCGGCTGCGTTGCTGGGTGAGATTGGAAGTGATGAATATGAAGTAATTACTACGTTGATAGCAACCCTAGAAGATCCAGATTATGCTGTTCGTAGAAGTGCTGCTATTGCTTTGGCTAATTTCAATCGAGAAGAAGCCATTCCAGAGCTTATCAAAGCTCTCTATCATTATTATCCCCAAAGTGGTGCTAATGCTACAGCTATTTTTCATGCTCGAACTGACTTAAATATTAAGCTCCGAGGAATGAGTGATGAAGACTTGATGTCTCTTGGAGATCCCGAATCTGTTAGAGAATGGTGTTTTGAGCAAAATTGCAGAGCTTTTCGAGATCCGGTCGTCAAAGCCTTGGGTAATTTTGAGGCAAACGAAATTGTGGTTCAACACTTAACTAAGGTTCTGAATCAAGGTTTAAAAGCGGCTGCGATTCCGCTGGGAATGATTGGAAAAGAAGAAGCAATACCTACTTTACTTGAATTACTACGCGATCCTAGCCAAACCTCATTTAAAACTCAAGAAATCACTGATGCGCTTGTTCATTTGATTTCTCTAGGACACACTTCAATTATCGAAACTCTAATTTCAAATTTAGAAAATATCAATTCAATCAAACTGACCGATCCCTACTTTCGGAATAGAGTAGTCATCATTTTGCTGAGCGTCGAGTCTAAAATAATGGCTGAATACTTACCGCGTTTAATTTGGCTCCTTTCTACAGAAGTTGGAGAACACGCAGTATGGGCAATCTCCACGATTCAATACAACTGCAAATTCTACAACTACGACATTTTCCATTCCCCACCCATTCCGAAAGCGGAAACCGAACCCCCACCCGGACAAACGACGAATAATTTTTACATCGACACCCTCAACGCCGCCAACTCTGCTCTCAACCTCGGCGGCACAATCCACGGCAACCAAACCAGCACCCAAAACCCCAAACCCGAACCGTAGAATAGAAATACATTTCGTTCCTCAATAAGGGAATGGTGCGTTTCGTTCCTCAACACACCCTACCACTATGCAAATTACGATCGATCTTCCCGATTCCCTCACCCAAACTGACACCTTCAACGAAGCCGATTGGATGCGAGAAATTGCGATCGCTCTTTTCTGCCAAAAAGGTATTACCCTCGATATCGCCAGCAAAATTGCTAGAATTTCTATTGACGACTTCTACCAACTCCTCGTCAGCCGGAATCTCATCGTACCCCCCACCGATCCCGACGACGATCCTGACGAACTTATCCTAACCAGCCTTCGCACTTCCCTGCAACAAATCGACGAGAGCAAAGTCCATCCGATTTCCGATCTCTGGGAAGAAATCGATGCCTGAAGAAACACCCGCCATTCAAATCTTTTTCTCCGATGAATTTAAATCTCGGCTTCGCGCCCTCGCCAAACGATATCGAAGCATTCGTACCGATCTGCAACCGCTACTCGACGAACTTCAATCGGGAAATTTTGTGGGCGATCGCATTCCGGGAACCGGATATACTGTATTCAAAGTTCGCCTCAAAAACAGCGATATTCAAAAGGGTAAAAATGCAGGCTATCGCGTCATTTACCAACTCAGAGGGAATACCTGTATCTTTCTAATTCTGATTTACTCCAAATCGGACTACAGCGACATTCCAGCCGATCGAATTCAAGAAATCATCGAGAATTTCGACCTATCCTAGAAAATCCAAACCATGAATAACAATACTTTCAACATCAACAATTTCAACGCAGAAAACTCACCCCTCAACCTCGGCGGCACAGTCCAAGGAGATCAAAACGCGACGCAAAATAACTACGCCGCTCCCAATCCTCAACTCGAAGCTGCTTTACAAGACCTGAAAAACACCCTCGCCGAACTACAGCAACAACACCCAAATATCGCCACCGAAACTGAAGCCATAGAAATTATCGACGGCGAACTCACCAATCCTTTCCCCTATCCCACCGCCAGCAAACTCTTCCTCCTGCGCCAGCAACTCCTCAACCCGGAACGCCACTTCCAAGCTACCAAAGCTACTGTCATTGAAATTGTCAAACATTATTTGGAAGAAAGCATTTTTGCCAAAGCTTTTATTACGTATATTGATACCCTCAGCAGCGATTCGGGACAGGGGGCATAAGCTTTAGAAATGGTGCATTTTGTGTCTCAATATACCCTGGGCAATGAGTGGGCAAAATTGAAAAAAACTATAAGCGGAACCTCACTTAGATATGGGCTAATTTCTACTTATTTGCTCGTATTTTATTCAAGGATGCCAATTCCAGCCCGATCGAGAATTTGGGGAATCAAATCTTCGCGTTTGACTGCCATTAAATGAACGCCTTGACAAATTTGGCGGGCGAGTTTAACTTGTTCGGCGGCGATCGAAATTCCTTCTTGTAGAGGATCGGTTGCTTTTTCTAGGCGCTCGATCGTTTCTTCAGGAATTTGCACGCCGGGAACGTACTTATTCAAAAATCGAGCATTTTTTGCCGATTTAATCAGAAAAATTCCCGCCAAAACGGGTTTTCCCATCCCGTTCGCCACTTGAGTCATAAACTTATCCAGACGATCGAAGTCTGAGATCAATTGACTTTGGAAAAACTCTGCCCCCGCTTCAATTTTACGTTCAAAACGACGCTGCAAGCTAGAAAAACTCTTCAGTTGCGGATCGACTGCCGCACCGGGAAATAAATCTAAAGCTTCGTCGGGAAGTGGTTTATCGTTGGCATCCAATCCCGCATTCAAGTTAGAAATTGCCCGCAGCAGCCGTACCGACTCCCAATCAAAAACGCTGCGGGCGTCGGGAGAGTCTCCGGCTTTCACCGGGTCTCCAGTCAGGGCTAAAATATTTTGGATACCCAAAGCGTGAGCACCCATCAAATCCGCTTGTATGGCAATCCGATTGCGATCGCGGCACGCCATCTGACAAATGGGTTCTATGTCATGTTTGAGTAACAAAACCGACATCGTTAAGGGAGACATCCGCAGTACAGCTCTCGATCCGTCTGTAATATTGACGGCATGGACTCGATTTTTCAAGCCTTTTGCCATTAAGAGCGCATGCGTGGGGTTTCCTCCTTTGGGTGGCATGATTTCGGCAGTGATTAAAAACTCACCAGTTTGGACGGCATTGCGGAAACGGGATAGCATTTGGGTCATTGCAGAATGGGAATTGGATCGACGGGACGCAACAAAATGAAGATGGCGGTTGAGGCAGGCAAATCTAGACTTCAAGCGACAAGTCCTCTCGCCCGGCGCTCTAGCATATCGGCGTCAATGCTTTGTCTGGTCTCCATTTTAGCTTATGAGTGGTTTGGGAAGCTATCAGCCCCGCGCTGTCATCGAAGAGTCAGTATCGGGACTAAATCGCAACCCATCGTTTCCAGACTCTAGAGCTGAAATTCCGGCGCGATCGCTCTATAATGCCAACGATCGACTCAAACTGTATCCAAAGCTATTCAACGCCATTAAGGGAGATTGTTGAAACTATGACTGATTTTCTCGATTTTCTCAAGCACCAAATTGCCTATGTTGCCCAAGGCGAGTTTAAACCGGGCAAGTTTGCCGAAGCTAAAGAACTGTTTGAAAAAGCGGTTTCCACCTACGATCAAGGGTTTAAAGGTGCTTATCTTCTGCAAGAACCGGGAACGGATAAAGGCATTGCTGTAATTTTTTGGGAAGAGATCGCCGATATGGATGCTAACAAAAACGAAACCTGCGAGGCTGTGTTACAAGAAATGGCTCATTTGTTTGTTCGTCCGCCGCAAACGATGTTTTACGAAGTTTGTGCACAGGTTGACAGCCCGACTTCATCGTCAGCCTAAGGATCCTTTGGTGCAGCGATCGAGTTTACCTTTTTCTCGGTTGCTTCTCGATCGCCGATCCTAATATAGAGGTGGAACGATGCGAAACTGTGGCAAAATTTACTGCTTTCTCGCCAGTTGGGAACGATCGACAGACTTTGACTCTCGGCACGTTCCCGATTGGCTCGAACTGGGTGTCAATTGGCAAGGGTATCGCATTTCCACGGTGCCCTGGGTTGCCGACGTCGCCCGAGTGATGGGTTTGCTGCCGATCGAAGATACTCTCGAAGAGTGGATTTTCCATCTCGAAAGTTTGGGGCTTCGGGAGGTTACTCCGGTTTGTTGCCAAGACTTCTATGAAGATCGGCTATATAGCTAATTCTCGGACTAGCGTCTTTTTTATGGAGATAAGGAGACTCGAACTCCTGACGTCCTGCTTGCAAAGCAGGCGCTCTACCAACTGAGCTATACCCCCGCGACTTCGAGAAAGATTGGCTTTTGCCGTCATTTATCTTTCTACCTTTGCTATTATACCTTTTATTTCGTTCTTGTCTAGGGGCGATCGAGATTTTTTTGAGCCGGGGACATTATGGTGGAGACAAGACACAGGCAACGGGCAAGGATTTGCGATCGTTTGCCGTGGTTGCCAAAATCTCGTACTGATTACTGACTACCCATGACCATCGTTGCCACGTTTTATAAGTTTATCCAACTGGCTGATTTTTCCCAAAAGCGTGTTCCTCTGTGGACTTACTGTGAATCACAGGGGGTTAAAGGTACAATTTTATTGGCAGCAGAGGGGATTAATGGCACGATCGCCGGTTCTCGTGGGGGAATTGATGCGGTTCTGGCGTTTTTGCGTGCCGACTCCCGTTTGAGCGATCTAGAAACCAAAGAGTCCCAGGCGGAAGTTTCCCCGTTTCAACGGTTAAAAGTGCGCTTAAAAAAGGAAATTGTCACTCTGGGTGTCCCCACCGTCGATCCCGGCAACCGGGTGGGCACTTATGTCAGTCCCCAAGAGTGGAACGATCTGATTGACGATCCCCAAACGATCGTCATCGATACCCGCAATGCCTACGAAGTCGAGATCGGCACATTTGCCGGGGCGCAAAATCCCCATACCGAGTCTTTCCGCGAATTCCCTGACTATGTAAGCCAACATCTCGATCCCAGTCAACACAAAAAAATTGCTTTATTTTGTACGGGGGGGATTCGCTGCGAGAAAGCCACTTCCTACTTACTCGATCGGGGGTTTGAGGAAGTGTATCATCTCAAAGGCGGGATTCTCCAGTATTTACAAGACATTCCTGCCCAAAAAAGCCGGTGGCAGGGGGAATGCTTTGTCTTTGACGAACGGGTTGCGGTTACACAGGGTCTCGCCGCCGGAAGCTACGATCTGTGCTCGCACTGCGGCTTCCCCATTCCCAAGATATCTGGGGGGGGAAATCCTTGTCCTGCTTGCGGAAATTGAGGCAAGCAGGCTAGGTTTCACGTGCGGGTGGAAAAGCCTCGTTAGCCCCTTATCCCAAATTTAGGATAAGGGGAATTGGATGTTCCATTGCTCTTTTAAGGTTAAGAGAGCAATTTAGGGTGAGAGTCTAATCAACCCGTTCCAATTGCCAGAGAATTTGATTGCCTTCGCGTCGCACTCGCGATACAACCCAGTTGCGCCAAACCCAGTGGTCTCCTCTCGAGGTGACAGCACTGGCATTGACATCAATCAAATCGGCGAGTTCGGAACTGCTGATCAAATAGCCTTTTTCTGCTATTTCATCGGCAATACACAGGCTTTCTAGGACATCGCGCAATGCGTCAATCCGAGAAGCGGAAGATCGGTTGTCAAGGGTAGCCTCATTAGCGATATGGGTCAGGTCTGTCATTTCAGGCTGGGAAATTAAAGAATTACAGGTTACAGATGTCGATTGTAACCTCTCATTTGCAGGGTTGTGGATGCGATCGGAAGATAAATTGAGTTTTGGGGCGATCGGTCGTTCTTTGGAAATAGGGGCGAATCCGTTCGAGTCCAATGCTGTTGGGGACTGTCGATCCAGGGTTGGGGACGAATTAAATTGAAGACTTTTTGGCTGTTGTAAAGATGGGGTTCGACCTTGAGCAAAATTACGGGCGATGGTGTCGCAGCGTTCGTTTCCTTCATTTCCGGAATGACCCCGAACGTATTCCCATCGAATTTGAGAGGAATTGAGACGATCGAGGATTTCCCACAAATCTCGATTGAGAACGGGTTTTCCGGTTGATGTTTTCCAGTTTTTGTTTTTCCAACCGCGAATCCATTGGGTAATGCCATTTTTGACATATTCGCTATCGGTATACAGTGTTACAGACTGGGTTTGTCGAGATTGGGCGAGAAACTCCAGACCGGCGATGGCTGCCTGCATTTCCATGCGGTTATTGGTTGTTTCCGGTTCCATTCCCCCCAGTTCGCAAACCGATCGATCGTTAAAGTAGATGACGGTTCCCCATCCGCCTTTGCCGGGATTGCCGCTACAGGCTCCATCGGTATAAATTTGTTGGATGCACGGGGTTTGTGGCGTTTTTGTGGTTGTCATTAAAGTTTTTTGCTTTTAGCGTGTTTGGTCGAATCTTCGGACAGTTTATAAGATCGTTCGCGATTCGGGGTTAGTCGTTAATCGACTCCAATCATTGACCCCCCCAAGGATATGATAGGAAGACGATTCAAAATCTAGACGCTCGGCATGGGAACCATTTGGGAACTTGATTTTTACTCTCGTCCAATTCTGGATGAGAATGGCAAAAAACTTTGGGAGGTGGCAATTTGCGAGAGTCCGATGACAACGATGCGATCGCCGGATTCGCTATTTCGATACGCGAAATATTGCCCTAGTAACACGGTAAACTCGGTGTGGCTCAGCGCAGCCATTACTGAAGCGATGGCGCAAGCCCCCAATCCACCGACAAAAGTTCGGTTCTTCCGGCGGCAGATGAATAATATGATTACCAAAGCCTGTAAAGATTTGGGAATCGATGCTAGGCTGGGACGTCGGACGATCGCCCTGAATCATTGGTTGAACGATCGGATGGCACAGGTGTATCCCCAAGAACCGAATTACCAAGAAAGTGCGATAACGACGGCAACGGTGCGTTACCAAGCACAAAATCCCAAGCGATTGCCAGATGCGGTGCAAGGGCAAAAGTGGGCGTTTGTCAATTTGGACGCCAGTGCTTTTGCGGATATGGCAGATTGGGAAATTGGCTTTGAGGAAGGATTCCCGTTGGAGTTGGCGGGGATTGATGAGAATGCGGTGATTCCGGGTGCGATCGTCTTTTCGCCGCGATCGTTACCGTTGGCGGGTTGGATGTCGGGTTTGGAGTTGGGATTTCTCAAATTTGACGATCGCTCTCGCCCTCGGTTGTTGTTAGAAACTGGGGCAGATGAATCGTGGATTCTTGCGGATTTGGTGGGGGCGCAAACTCAAGATGAGGGGAAGGGATTTGAGGAGAAAAAACAAAGCGCGAATGGCGTGCATTTTTTGGCGGTGCAGTCCGATCCAAATGCTCAATCTTTTGCGGGTTTCTGGCTGCTTCAGGAACTGAATTTAGGATAATTAGTGCGTGTGGCTAGTTGTTAGTAGGCAATAACCAATAACCCATGACCAATGACCGATGACAACTTCGAGATCGAACAACTCCTGGAATTGGCATTGAAATCGGGTGCCCAGGCGGCAGAAGTGTTTCAAGCTCGATCGCATTCGCGACCCGTGTCTTTTGAGGCTAATCGACTGAAACAACTCGACAGTGTTGAGTCGGAAGGACTTGCCTTGCGGTTGTGGAAATCCGGTCGTCCGGGATTGGCGGTGGCTTATGGTACGGTGGATTTCCAGGCTTTGGTCGATCGGGCGATCGCCATCGGTCAACTGAATACGCCTGAAGAAATTGAACTCAACAGCGATCGTCGGCATCAGTATCCCGACTCGGGGACGGCGGTGAAAATCGAACAGTTAATTGAATGGGGAAAAACGGCGATCGCGATTCTACGGGAAGCGTATCCCGAAATTCTCTGCCATGGTGAATGGGAATACGATGTGGAAACCACTCGCTTCATTAATTCCCGAGGTTTGGATTGTTCCCACACCGACACGACTCTCAATTGTTATCTAGAAACGGAATGGATTCGGGGTGACGATTTCCTCACGGTTTCTGATGGTCAAATCCAACACGATGCTCTCGATCCGCAATACCTGGCTCAACAAATTCTCCAACGTATAGAATGGGCGAGGGAAAATGTGCCGCCGCCCGTCGGTCGCGTCCCGATTTTATTCACTGCCAAAGCTGCCGATCTTTTGTGGGGAACGGTTCAATCGGCACTCAATGGCAAACAAGTGATAGAAGGTGCTTCTCCTTGGAGCGATCGTCTCGGCGAACCCGTCATGTCGTCATTACTCACGCTCTCCCAACATCCCCAAAAAGGTCCGTTTAGCTGTCCGTTCGACGATGAAGGATCGCCCACTCGCCCTACTGTTTTTGTCCGGCAAGGAGTCTTGCAGCTTTTCTATACAGATTTGGCGATCGGTCGGCGTTTGGGCAGCGGGACGACCGGAAACGGTTTTCGACCGAGTTTGGACAGTTACCCTTCTCCGGGAGCGTACAATTTTATCGTAAAACCCGGTCAGGGGACGCTAGAAGAGGCGATCGTTCAACTGGATAATGGTTTGATCGTCGATGAGATTCTCGGTCATGCTAGCGGCATTTCTGGCGATTTTTCTATCAATGTGGCTCTCGGCTATTGGGTGAAAAATGGTCGGGTTATGGGTCGCGTGAAAGATACCATGGTTTCGGGCAATGTCTACAAGGCATTAAAGAAAGTCGCTTACCTCGGTGGCGATGCCGACTGGAACGGGTCTTGCTACACTCCGTCTCTGATTGTGGAAGGATTGTCGGTGACGGGTCGCGGTTAAGGGTTAAGAAGGAGTTCAGGAGTTCAGGAGTAGGGGCGAACGGCCGTTCGCCCCTACCGGGGGATCGAACCCGGAAAATTTGGAGATTTCTGACACCGATGAATCCGGGGGCTTGTATCTGTCGTTTTTCGGGTCAAGCAAAATCACAAGTCATTTTCTGGAGTTTCGGGCATACAATAGAATACCGTACGTTTTTAATTGAGAATAAAGTGAGTTCTAACAAATTAGTCAAACCCTTTTTAAAATGGGCTGGGGGAAAACGGCAACTGCTGCCAGAAATTCGGCGTTACCTTCCCCAAAAGCTTCAGGGAACGTATTACGAACCGTTTATCGGTGGAGGGGCAGTCTTATTTGACTTTCAACCGAAAAAAGCCGTAATTAATGATAGTAATTCTGAGTTGATAAACTGTTATGAGGTGATTCGAGATTCCCTAGAAGAGCTGATCGAAAAACTCAGAGAACATCAAGCAAACCATAGTGAAGATTATTATTATGAAATGAGGAAATGGGATCGAAAAAAAGGTTATCCAGACAGTCGCACTAATATCGAAAGAGCCGCACGAATTATTTTCTTAAATAAAACCTGTTACAACGGCTTATTTAGAGTCAACTCTCAAGGTCAATTCAACGTTCCTTTTGGACGTCAAAAAAAGCCGAATTTATTTGACGAGGCAGTCTTAAAAGCTGTAAATAAGTATTTAAATAAAACACAAATTTCAATTTTGAATAAAGATTTTGAAAGTGCCTTAGAAGATGCGAAACGAGGCGATTTTATCTATTTCGATCCACCTTACGATCCGGTTTCGAGTACAGCTTCTTTTACCGGATATGATGTGAATGGATTCGATCGTAGCGAACAGCGCCGACTTAAAGAAGTGGTGGACGAACTCGATTCTAGAGGATGTCAGATTTTACTGAGTAATGCTTACACTGATTTTATTCAAAATTTGTACCAAGATTATAAGCCAATTACAATATCGGCAACTCGTGCGATTAACTCCAATGCTTTAAAACGGGGAAAAGTTGATGAAATTTTAGTTAAAAATTATGAGTAATCAAAAAGAGACTAAAAACGATATAGCATGGAAAACAATCTTTGATAACGATAATCTTTTAAAGATTATTGAAACACGTGGATTTGTTGAGATAACATCAGAACGGATTAACCGAGAACGTGAAAGCCGATTGATGGCTAAATTCGACCATCGGGTAAACTTGCCTCAAATTTTTAGAGAATATAGCTTATCAATTTTACCCATATCGAGAAATAAATATGCGATCGGTCATTTTGAAACTTACTGCAACGTGAAATATAATTCCCAATTGCAAGTAGAACTGATTGATTTTATACCAGAAATTGAAACGATCGATTATACAAACTTGTATTCAGAAAGTGCCGTGCTGAATTGTGCTTTTAGTACAGGAATTATAGCTCGATTATTTGAGGAAGAGATGTTATATACAGTTTCTGGAAGAATGTCTACCGATCGATTTAGTTTTAAAATTAAAAATATTAAAGATAAAAGTGATTATCAAATAGACGTTGAAAATTCTCAATGTGAAATAGATGCTGGATTTGAAGGAGCTAGTAAATTCTTGATTATTGAAGCAAAAATTGGAAAAGTCGAAGATTTTCTGATTAGACAACTTTACTATCCGTATCGATTATGGTCATCTAAAATTAGCAAACCCGTTATCCCTATATTAATGACTTATTCTAATGATATTTTTAGTTTTTTTATCTACGAGTTTGACAATAATTTAGATTATAACTCTATAAATTTATTAGAACAGAAAAATTATAGAATAGAATTTCAAGAAATTTCCAGAGAGAATTTCGATAATTTATGGCATCAGATTACTATTATTCCAGAACCCGATGGGGTTCCCTTTCCTCAAGCTAATAACTTTGAAAGAGTAATCGATCTTCTATCTCTTTTAGTTGAAAAATCTTTAAGCAAGGACGAAATAACAGAAAACTACCAGTTTGATATTAGACAAACGCAATATTATACGGACGCTGCTCGATATTTAGGATTAATTGATAAAGTTTCGGAAAAATCGAACGGTGAAATTCTATTTAACTTTAACCGATTCAGGCAGTTTTATCCTTAAAAGCGGACAGAAATATAAAACTCTTAAATTTATTCAAAAAATATTAGAACATCAAGTTTTTTATCAAGTATTTGCAGAAACACTGAAAAATGGAGAGATTCCCTCTATACCGGAGATTGAAAGAATCATGGCAACTTGTAATTTGGGAATTCAGGAAAAAACGATTGTTCGTAGATCGAGTACAGTTAGAAGCTGGATTCAGTGGATTTTATCGCAAATAGAATAATGGATCTAGCCAGTCTAAATGCAGTATGGAACTTGGGTTACTTGAAATCAAATAGACTGGCTAGATAGACTTATCGTTCCCAGTCCGCTACTTCATACAGAAACCGGGTATTTCCCTTCAACTTGCGATTTGCCGAAGTGCTTTGGACAAAAACCACATATTTTTCCAAATTACTGGGTTTAATCCGTACCGTGGTTCCCATGGGTAAACCCAGAATTTCTCGCGCCGCTTCGCCTTCAAACAAATCGCCGGTCGATCGATCCATCAAGGTAATTTCTTTCTTCCCTTGAATGGTCTCCGTTTTGGTGAACTCATAAAATCCGCGACCGGTTTTGAACGCCAAGCCATTTTCCAGAACGAAGGCTTTAATGGAAATATCCCGATCGACTTCTAACATCTGAAAACGTCCCGGCGTCACCGATCGCAAATCGGCAACTTCATAGGTCGCCGTTTCTTCTCGTTGCATCAGGGTATTAAACATCTGGTTTAACCCCCGATTCATCCGTCCATCCTCGACGATTTCCTGTTCGTACGCTTGAAGTTGTTCGTCGGAAGATTGTTGGTAACAGACAGCCAAAAATAAATCGGTAATGTAGGCGAATTGGTCTAAATTTAAATGAAATCCACCGCCGCGTTCGGCAAGTTCTTTGTAAAATAGGTTGGCATGAGAACGGTTCAGCGCTTGCACGCCGTAAATGGAAACACCCAATCCTGCTAATTGGTCGGTTTCTTTGCGCCAATTCAATTTTTTGGGGGTTTGTGCGGGTGCGTGGGGAATATCGTCGCCGATTAACACCAAGGTTTTAGAAGCTTCTGATGTCCAAGATAAGGATTGCGCTTCGTGGAGTACCAGTTCGTAACATTCCGGTGCGTCTCCGCCTCCGGTGGGTTTGACGTGGGTGACAAACTCGCAAATGGCATCGACATCTCCGGACAAGTCAAAGAGTTGGGTGACGTAGGTAGAACCCGCATCGCAATAGTCTCCATGAGCGATGATACCGATGCGAATTCCGGGAATTTCATCCAGCAATCGTGTGACGGTGTTTTTGATTTTCCGCCGGACTTGGGTGAGGCAAGGATACATACTTCCGGTGGTATCAAAACTGAAGACAACTTCAATATTTTTCCGAGTCATAATAGGAAACCTCACAAGTTTTGGAGCTAGATTTTGACTGCAAGTGTTTCACTCGATCGGGCGATACTTTAATAGAGTCACGGTGCGATCGCGCGTCTGGATTTGAGCTGACAGAAACATCAGTCCGCAGCTATTTTCAGTTGTAGATGCTTTCGGTACTTTTGAGGGAGAAACGTTTCTTGAAATAGAAAATAGTACAATAAGTAGTTACGGCTTCGCCTTCAAAACTATTCTATCACATCTATAGAACCTTGCAAACTCGTTGTCTTAATGAGTTTGTTATCAGTTTTATTGACTTTGTTATCAGTAATTTTAGGCGATCGCACCAGATTGGAGTTTAGAAAAACAACTTTCAATGAATTACGTACGATAAGTAGTTATAGCTTCGCCACTGATTACACTCTACCACATGGCGGAAACCGCGTCAATTGGTTCAACTAATGAGTTTATTCTCATTTTTATTGACTTTGTTATCAATAATTTGAGGCGATCGCACCAGATTAGAGTTTGGGCGATCGAATTTTCCTCATTGCGATCGCCTTAGCTCAGAATCTGATTTTGGTCACGCATAACACTTGTGAATTTGGGCACATTGAGGGTTTGACCTATGAAAATTGGGAGGTTGAACGATGACTTGGGGCAGAAACCCTATCGGAAAATCGTAGATCGGATCGACGGCGCTCCTGAGTTACCAGATTTCAGCTTACCGATGGCTAAAATTTGGGAATTGGGTAGGCACAATCCTCTTCGAGATTTTTGAGCCTTTTTAGGCTGTGATATGCTCAAAAGGTGCAAAAGTTTGAGTATTATGAGCGGAATTAACCGTGATATTTTTCTTGACCCTAAACATATTCCTAAACATCTACCCAATACCCCTAAATCGCAGAGATTGCTTCTACGAGGACGTGCAACTCACGTTTTCAATGATGAGGATACGATGCTACAAGTTGCTCGAGCTATCATAGAAAGAGGTGAATATACAGGCCGCATTCGGAACTACGATCGCTACGGGTTATTTTTTGCCGAGGCGATCGGCGATCGGATCGATCCAGACGGTTCGAGAACTCCTTTATTCTACGGTGAGGTAAAAATTGATGCAAACAACCGATACCATACAATCCCTCGCACCCGACCTAGTGAAGGATAATTGGAACTTCCTAGAAGTTTGGGTAGATCCCATGCAATCTCCTCCCTATATCCTGCTATTACTCGGCGACAAAACGAAGGGTTGCTATGTCTTCGATCCTGCCGAACATTATAGTTTGGTTAAAGCTTTCCAGGACTATGAAGAAGCTCAACTCTGGCTTTTGGAAGATGAATACGAGCCAGTGGAAGGGAGATTATCCATATCTGAAGTTCAAGCGTAAATCTGAGTTTCCTAATGAGCAGCACAAGCCGCGTTATATTCTATCCAGGAAATGACCCCGAAATGTTTCGCGCCTCATTGACAGCAAGAGAAACATTTCGATATTTCTGGTATCAACAAGCATTAGATTTTAACAGAATTGTACCTGCGTTAGAACGATCGTGCCTTAAAATTGCATTTTCTGATGACTTTTCCGACCCAGACTCTCCTGTAGAGCATATGTGGGTGGATTCTGTAAACTTTGATGGAGTAGAGATCGATGGCATTTTAATTAGTTCGCCGAATTGGTTAAAGTCTGTCCGAGAAGGCGAGACAGTCTCGTTCCCATTAGAACAACTTGGCGATTGGATCTGCGTTCTCGACGGTATCGTATACGGTTCTTACACGATCCAGGTACTCCGCTCTCGAATGAACGAACGGGAAAGAAGACAACATGATAATGCTTGGAGGTTGTCTTTTCCCGCTTTAGGTACGACAATTTTGCCAGATCTCAACGAAAAGTTTGAAGAGGTAATTGCCAATTTGACGACGGATGAAATTGCTAAGAATCCAGCAATTGTTGAGGAAAGGTTTGAGAATGGTCGAACTTTGCTCCACTTGGAATCTCTATACGGTAGGGTGTCAGTTGTTAAAGTTATTTTGGATGGTGGGGGATCCCCCACAACTCTCTGTAACCGTGGATGGACGGCAAGCGAGTATGCAAAATCGCTTAACTGGAAAGAGGTACTTGCTTTGCTAAAACAAGCGGTATAATACTTAGGGCTTGAAGTAAGTAGAATGTAGCTATCGCTAGATAGGATAAACTTATATGACTGGCTATATTGAGGATAGCTCCGACGAGGGTAGATTGCTACTCCAAATTAGTAAAGCATCTTTGCAATCTCTATTCCGATGTCTGGATAAAATTCGATCTTCTTCGGCAGACATAATTTCAATACTTGCATGAGTTTTGAAGTCGCCATCTCCATGATTTAATAAAAAATTTAGGATATTGAGTGAGTTATCGATACTCAATATCCCTTACCCCTCTTTGTCAGCCAAAAGTACGATAAGATCTTACTCCACCCAGAAGTTCTCTAGATAGTAGACGTAATGAGCGCAACGATCGCCCTAGAAACCCTCCTTACCCCCGAAATCTCCCAACCCGCCCGGTATCTCGGCAACGAATTGGGAGCCACCCACAAACCCTGGGAAAGTGCTGCTGTGCGTTGGGTACTCACCTATCCAGAAATCTACGAAGTCGGTTTTTCCAACTTGGGGCATATCATTCTCTACAACATTCTTAACGCCCAACCCCAACAACTGTGCGATCGCGCCTATCTCCCCGCCAAAGATTTTTCCCAGAAATTGCGCGACACCCAAACTCCCTTATTTGCCGTCGAATCCCGCCGTCCCTTAGTCGATTTCGACATCCTCGGTTTCAGCCTCAGCTACGAATTGGGGGCAACCAATATTTTAGAAATGTTGGATTTGGCGGGAATTCCGTTAACTTGGCAAGAACGAAAAGAAAGTGATTTCCCGTTAATTTTCGCAGGAGGACAAACGGCAACTTCCAACCCCGAACCCTACGCCGATTTCTTTGATTTCATTGCCCTAGGAGATGGGGAAGAATTACTGCCAGAAATTGGTTTTATCCTAGAAGATGGCAAAGCTGCCGGATTGAATCGGGAAGAATTATTACTCGATTTAGCCCAAATTCCCGGCGTCTACGTGCCGCAATTCTACGATATGGCAGAAGATGGTTCTGTTCATCCCAACCGATCCGGATGTTCCGCAAACAAATCGTACGGCGGGTCGCTACCCCAATTCCCGCTTATTCCATCAGTCCCGTCCCCCATATCCAAACCGTTCACGATCGACTGGTGATGGAAATTCGCCGGGGTTGTACGCGGGGTTGTCGCTTCTGCCAGCCGGGAATGCTCACCCGTCCGGCACGAGATGTGGAACCGGAAAAAGTCATCGACGCGATCGAAAAAGGAATGCGTCAAACCGGATACAACGAATTTTCTTTACTCTCTCTGAGCTGTTCCGATTACCTTTCTCTTCCCGCTGTAGGGATGGAAATCAAAAATCGCCTCAAAGACGAAAATATTACGTTATCTTTACCCAGTCAACGGGTCGATCGATTTGATGATAATATCGCCGATATTCTCGGGGGAAATCGCCAAGGAAGTCTCACCTTCGCTCCCGAAGCCGGAACCCAGAGAATGCGGGATATCGTTAACAAAGGACTCACCGACGAAGAACTTTTGCGCGGGGTGAAAACAGCCTACGATCGAGGTTGGAATAAAGTCAAACTTTACTTCATGATCGGACTTCCCGGCGAAACCGATGTTGATGTGTTAGGCATCGCCGAAACCGTCCACTGGTTGCAACAAGAATGTAGCGCTCCGGGGAGAAAACGTCTGAGTGTAACTTTGACGATTTCTAACTTTACCCCGAAACCTCATACCCCTTTTCAATGGCACTCGGTTTCAACTTCTGAATTTCGCCGCAAACAAGATTTATTACGACAAGAATTCCGTAAAATGCGTGGCGTCAAAGCTAATTTTACCGATGTACGAATTTCGGCAATGGAAGATTTTGTGGGACGGGGCGATCGGCGTTTAGCGCCCGTTTTGCGTCGCGCTTGGGAATTGGGAGCGGGGATGGATTCCTGGTGGGAAAATCTCGATCGGGCATTTTCTGCTTGGAGTCAAGCCATTGATGAATCCGGTTTGACTTGGAAATATCGCCAAGTCGAAAACGGGGAATGGAACGTGATGTTGGAGGAGTTCAGGAGTTCAGTCGTAGGGGCGAAGCATTTGGGCGATGATTTATCGGTAAAAACGTCAAACTTAGCTCCAAATGCTTCGCCCGTTCAGGAGTTCAGAAGGGAGAAAGGAATACAAGGAGAAGAGGAGATCTTCACTCCAAATTCTCAACCCCGCACCCCGCACCCCGCACTCCTAAACCAACCCCTTCCCTGGGACCATCTCAACACCGGAATCGACAAAAAATGGCTGCAAGAAGACTTGCAACGAGCGCTAGAAGAGGCAACCGTTCCCGACTGTTCTTTTGAAGGTTGTTCTCATTGTGGCGTCTGTTCCCCCGATTTCGGTCATAATATCGTCCTGCCACCGCCCCCAATTCCCACATTCGCGGGACACTTCACCCCACCCACCAACCGGGTACAGCGCCTGCGAGTGTGGTATGGAAAATTAGGGAACATGGCGCTCGTCGGACATTTGGATCTGGCTAAACTTTTCGATCGGGCAATTCGCCGCGCTGCCATTCCGATCGCCTTTACCGGAGGATTCCACCCAGGACCGCGCATTCTCCCCGCCAAAGCCCTTTCTCTCGGCGCAACCAGTACCGGAGAAATTGTGGAATTCGAGTTATCGCAAACGATGGAACCCCAGGCGTTTCGGAACCAACTCGCCGAACAACTGCCGGAGGATCTCCCCTTGTATCGTGTCGAATCCGCCGATTTACAGGCTCCTAAAGCCACGCAATTACTGGATAAGGCAGAATATCACCTGACGATCGATACCGAAGGCGAAATGCCCAATTCCGAGCAGATGGACGATTGGATTACCACCATTCTTTCTGCCGATGCCATTTGGACGGAACACACCACCAAATCGGGACGGAAAAAACAGGTGAATTTGCGGGAACGGCTGTTTGCGTTGTCTCGAATCGAATCCGATCGTCTCGAGACTTTCAGAGTGTGCTATACTGGAAGCTGCCGCAACGACGGGAATTCCCTGAGTCCCACTCATCTGCTAGAAATGCTCGAACAGGTCTCTCAACAAGAGTTTCGGTTGTTGAAAGTGCATCGGGAAGGTTTGATTTTGAGTGAATCGGAATCGGCGAGCGGTAATGGGTGAGTTCTTGACGATCCGATCGCGGGGAAATCCATCTAAAATCTAAGATGATATTACCATCGGGAGCCAACCGCGATGAGTTCGATCGCTGCCAAGTGGACAATTGACGAATATCACCGCATGGTGGCGACGGGAATTTTAAGCGATCGCCGGGTTGAGTTGATCGAGGGAGAAATCATTGAGATGCCACCGGAAGGAGAACCCCATGCTTATAGCAGTCATGAAGCCAGTGACTATCTAACTCAACTGTTAGGCAACCGTGCCACAATTCGTCAAGCTAAACCCATTACGCTACCCAACAATTCAGAACCCGAACCCGATATTGCCATTGTCGAACGTTTAGGACGCCAGTATCGACAGCATCACCCTTACCCAGATAATATATTTTGGTTAATTGAGTATGCCAACTCAAGTCTAGAAAAAGATCTTCAAAAAAAAAGTAAAATCTATGCAGCGGTGGGTATTCCTGAATATTGGGTTGTTAATCTCAAAAAAATGTATTTAGTGGTGTTCCGAGATATTTTAGATGGAGAATATGCTACGAAATTTACGCGAACCACTGGAGAGATTCACCCCCTGGCATTTCCAGATATTTCAGTTTCTGTAGAACACATTATCGATCGTTGATGTTCTCAGCCGAGGGCGATCGCTCAAAAACAATGAGACATCACAGATCGGACTTCGTCAAGATTGAGTACCGATGACTGACAATGGGGAGTTTGGCACGTCCCACAGAGTCGCCATGAGCAGGCGAACAGAAGTCGATCGTAAAAAGCCCGATCGAGATTGACGCAGACACCCGGACAATATGCTATGTTAGAGTTCAAAGTACCTAAAAAGTACCAGATTTCATTCCAACCCTTGTCTAAACAGACAGTGCGAAGTAGTCCCATAAGGGTTGCGGTCGGACTCAAGTGCGCTTCTTGAAAGCCCTAATCCTGGCGAAAAAGACGATGTTCGCCATGCTGTTAGCAAGTGTTGTTCTCCCAAACGGTTTGGGCTGCGATCGCGCCAGTCGCGTTCCGCAGTACGATTCAATTAGAGGTTCGGTATCCAGTTCTTTTGAATGACCAGTTAGAGTCGTGGGATGGATTGATTTATTCCAGGCGCCAGGTATCTTAACAAATCGAAGACGAGAGGATTTGAGTCATCCACTCGGTCGAGCCTGTCTGGCTTGACCGCCATGTTGGGATGCGCTCTGCCGATTCGAGCTGACGCGAGCGCTCCGTCTGCCCTGACTTCGTTTTGTTCTAATAGCGATCGAACTCACACTTGTCTTGTCAGGCGATCTGCACGATCGTCACAGGCTGGGGTACGTTTCACCGCAGTACCTCTAGCCCGATTGCAGTTTTGAGGAAATTGATTGAATGTCTAAACAAATTATCATCGCGGAGCAGCATCGCATTGCTGCCGTCTTTTCCGAAGACCAAATTCAAGAACTCGTTGTTGCCACCGGTAGCCACCAAGTCAGCGATATCTATCTCGGTGTCGTTGAAAATGTCTTACCCGGAATCGATGCCGCCTTCGTCAACATTGGCGACAGCGAACGCAACGGATTCATGCACGTCACCGACCTCGGTCCTCTACGCTTAAAACGCTCTGCCGGAGCCATTACCGAGTTAGTCGCGCCCCAACAAAAAGTCCTAGTCCAGGTGATGAAAGAACCCACCGGGAATAAAGGACCCCGACTCACGGGAAACATCACCCTCCCCGGTCGCTACTTAGTCTTAATGCCCTTTGGCAAAGGCGTGCATCTGTCGCGGCGCATCCTCAAAGAAGCAGAACGCAATCGCTTGCGAGCCCTGGCGATCCTCGTCAAACCCGCAGGAATGGGTTTGCTGGTGCGTACCGAAGCCGAAGGCATGAGTGAAGATGCCATTATCGAAGATTTAGAAGCGCTCCAACGGCGCTGGGAAAGCATCCAAGAAGAAGTCAGCACCACCCGCGCTCCCGCCCTGCTGAATCGGGATGATGACTTCATCCAGCGGGTTCTGCGAGATATGTACAGCACCGAAGTCAACCGGATTGTCGTCGATTCTCATCGCGGACTCAAGCGGGTGAAACAACACCTGCTGACTTGGAACAACGGCAAAATTCCACCGGGGGTTTCGAGCGATCATCACGCCGAACCCCAACCCATTCTGGAATATTTCCGAGTCAATGCTGCCATTCGCGAAGCCCTCAAACCCAGGGTGGATTTACCATCAGGAGGCTACATCATCATCGAACCCACCGAAGCACTAACGGTGATCGATGTCAACTCCGGCTCGTTCACTCGATCGGCAACAGCCCGAGAAACCGTGTTGTGGACTAACAGCGAAGCCGCAACGGAAATTGCCCGCCAACTGCGCTTGCGCAATATTGCTGGGGTGATTATCGTAGACTTCATCGATATGGACTCCCGGCGCGATCAGTTGCAGGTGTTGGAACAATTCAACAAAGCCCTGCGACAAGACAAAGCCCGACCGCAAATCGCCCAATTGTCCGAATTGGGATTGGTGGAACTAACCCGCAAGCGCCAAGGACAGAATATCTACGAATTGTTCAGCCGTCCTTGCGCGGCTTGTGGCGGGTTGGGACACATCGTTGCCTTACCCGGAGAAGCGGATGGGGACACGGAAATCACCGAAACCCGAGAAGTGAGATCGATCGAACCTCGCCCGGTGGAAACGAAAGCTCGTCTGACATTGCCCGATATCGTTCGAGAAAACGTCGAAGAAAACTTAGAACTCGATGCTGCTAGCGATCTGCAAGAGCTGGATCTGATTCACCATCCCAGCTACCAGGAATTGGGTGATGGAGGGGGTGCTCGTCGCCGTCGCCGCCGCCGTTTGGTGATTCCCGAGGGGGGGGGCGCCCCGCGTCCGGTGCTCGACGATCCCGTGCCCAAACCCATCATCTCGGAACCCGTCTCCTCGATCGATCCTCCCATTCTGGATATCGATTCGACATTGGAAGAAGAATATCCCGAACCCGCTGAAGTCGATCGTCCGCGCAAAGACCGTGCTAAACTGCCGCAACGAGAACCGATCGAGGCAAAAGATCCACCGGAAGTCGTGACGATCGAAATGACTCCCGAAGAACAAGAGATTTACGCACTGATGGGGGTTTCCCCT
Organism: uncultured cyanobacterium; assembly: GCA_963838375.1. Taxonomy (GTDB): domain Bacteria; phylum Cyanobacteriota; class Cyanobacteriia; order Cyanobacteriales; family Geitlerinemataceae; genus DVED01. The sequence continues at coordinate 554,557 of CAWIQY010000003.1, forward strand.
TTAGTCAAGCTCGATTATCCCCTGAAAAATCCGGGACGGGCAATTATTTCCATCGCTCTCCCTGGAGAAGCTGGAGAAGCATCTCCACCGTCTGAAGCCGAAACCGTGGAATTGGAAGATATGCCGGAATCGGACGATGAATTTATGCCTCCCGCCACCGAAGAGTCAGAGGATCGATCTATGGCAGATACCCTCGTGGAGACTGTTGACACCCAGAATGTTGACACCGAGACGGTTGAGACTGCCGAACCTTCTGCGGATGAGAGCGAAGCCGAGGTTTCCCCGCCAGCGACGACGAACGGACATACTCTCGTCCGCCGTCGCCGCCGCCGTTCTTCTGCCAGTGGCGATGAGTGAGTTTTCATTGCCGTCTCAATCTGATGGGATTGAGACGGTTCTCTCGAGCATCGCCGGGGTGGATGAGGTGGGACGAGGTGCCTGGTTCGGTCCGGTTGTGGCAGCCGCGGTTTTATTATCAGCGGATGTAGCGCTAGAACTGGCGGGCTTGGGGGTCACCGATAGCAAAAAGCTCAGCCCCAAACGACGACAGTTTTTAGCTGGAGAAATTCGGAAGTACGCGATCGATTGTCAGATTGGCATGGCAACGGTAGCAGAAATCGATCGGCTCAATATCCTCCAAGCGAGCTTATTGGCAATGCGGCGAGCCGTTCTTCAGTTAAACCCCATTCCAGAATGCTGTTTAATCGATGGCAATCAACGGATTCCCGACCTAGAAATCGCCCAACAAACGATCGTCGGGGGCGATGGTTTGTCGATCGCAATTGCCGCGGCAAGTATTGTGGCTAAAGTGTGGCGCGATGAATTAATAGTCACTTTAGCCGCAGAGTATCCCCACTACGATCTAGCAAAAAATAAGGGTTACGGTACGGCGAAACACCGTCAAGCCCTACAAGAATATGGGATTACACCATGGCATCGCCGATCGTTTCGTCCGGTTAGATTATTCGATCGTACTCCTCAAGAATATCAACTGACGATCGATAGAGAAAGTTCAGCCTCAGGTTAAAATAATCCCAAGCTTGTCACCCGAGTGGTGAAAATGTGGGAATCAGTTGATTAGTAGGGGTTGTTATGGCGATCGTCTCGTCTCAAAAATCGTTTCCCGAACCCAAACGGCAACCTCCTCGAAAGTCTGTCCCCGAGGCGGCAGCCGAACCCCTGCTGCAACCGGAAGTGATGGCAGACGAACAAAATGATGCCCCCCAAGAGGAAAAACTCCGACCCCAGCGACTAGACACCTACATCGGGCAAAAAGATCTCAAAGAATTGCTAAAAATCGCGATCGCCGCGGCGCAATCTCGGGAAGAATCCTTGGATCATCTACTGCTCTACGGTCCCCCCGGTTTGGGCAAAACCACCATGGCGCTGATTTTAGCCACGGAAATGGGCGTAGACTGTAAAATTACCACAGCCCCAGCATTGGAACGCCCTCGGGATATTGTCGGCTTGCTGGTGAATCTCAAACCGGGCGATGTCTTATTTATCGACGAAATTCACCGCCTCAGCCGGATGAGCGAGGAAATTCTTTATCCGGCAATGGAAGATTTTCGGTTGGATATTACCATCGGCAAAGGATCGAGTGCGCGTACCCGCAGCATTCCCCTGCAACCGTTTACGTTAGTGGGGGCAACCACCCGCGTCGGCGCCTTGACTTCGCCCTTGCGCGATCGATTTGGATTGGTACAGCGGTTGCGTTTCTACGAAGTAGACGAATTGCGCCAAATCGCCCGGCGCACTGCGGAACTGTTGCAAACGCCACTGTCTGAGGATGGTGCAGAAGAAATCGCCCGCAGATCGCGGGGGACTCCTCGGATTGCCAATCGTTTGCTCAAACGGGTGCGGGATTACGCCCAAGTGAAAGCTTCCGGCAGCATCGATTTCCAAGTGGCGACAGATGCTCTAGATTTGTTCGATGTCGATCCCATGGGTTTAGATTGGACCGATCGACGCTTGTTGACTGTGGCGATCGAAAATTATCAGGGGGGACCCGTGGGTTTGGAAACGCTGGCAGCAGCCACGGGGGAAGATTCTCAAACCATTGAAGAAGTCTACGAACCTTACCTGCTACAAATCGGTTATCTCAATCGCACTCCTCGAGGTCGGGTGGTGACTGCGGCAGCTTGGGCTGATTTGGGGTACGATCGTCCCGGAGAACAGCTTTCGATTTTCTAGATTAGTACTTCGGAAAACTCACTTTTTACTTTTTACATTTAGATGCACACCCACTTATCCACGCCTCAATTGCCTCAGATGAGTGAAATTTGGCAAGACACCCTCAGTTGGCAACCCACACCCGAACAACAGCAGCAGTTTCAGCGATTGTACGAGGAAATTCTCTCCGCTAATCGCACGCTCAATTTAACCCGCATCACCGAACCCATGGCGTTTTGGGAAAAACATTTGTGGGATTCCTTGCGGGCATTCAAACCGATCTGGGAGCGTCAAATGTCGGTGGAGAGCGCGATCGATATCGGCACGGGTGCTGGGGTTCCTGGACTTCCCGCAGCGATCGTCGAACCTCTCTGCCACATAACTTTACTAGATGCAACGCGCAAAAAAACCGCGTTCCTCGAGACACTGCTTCCAACCTTGGCGATCGAGAATGCAACGGTTCTCACGGGACGCGCGGAGGTTTTAGGGCGCCATCCTCACTACAAAAATACCTACGATTTAGCCTTTTTGAGGGCTGTGGGGTCGCCCTCTCTGTGCGCTGAATACGCCCTTCCGTTTCTCAAACCCAATGGATGGGCAGTCCTCTATCGCGGTTTGCTCACCGATGAGGACATGGAAAGCTTAACATCGACGGCGGAGCGATTTGGGGGAACTGTTGAATTTGTAGAGGCGTTTACTACGCCTTTAACTCAAGCCGTTCGTCATTGTGTTTATCTACGGAAATTGGAGACCGAGACCCATGCGAAATCCGGTTTAATATCCCCTCGATTTGAAAGTCCGAAACTGCGAAATTAGGGCTTGTTACCGAGAGTTTTTAACTGTCAATTGTCGGTTTGAGTTCGTTGTTTATAGAACCGGATTTAGCCGGATGTTTCGCCTTGATTTAGGTCGATCGCGATTTGCATTTCTTTCCAAGCTCTGGCAATTTCCGCATCCCACATTTTCCGCATTTTTTTGGAGGCAAGAGACTTGGCTGATGAGGACTTGGCTAGGACTTTTGTCTGGTTTATCGAATTAGAGCTTTTCATGGTGTTGGGTTTGGGAATCGATTGTCAGTATCTCTATTTACTATGGTCGAGTAGATGTCTCCCATTATCAGCGATCGCAACAAGATAAAAATGCGATCGCGATCGCATTTTAAAATATAATTTTTCAGCGATCGAAGTATATTGTTTTGGCGATCGAGCTAGCCGGGAAACAATTCGATTTGCACTTTAGAAACAATCCCAGTCTTGTCGTTGAAAAAATTCAGCGGTATAACAGGAACAAGCACAAGATCGAACAAATTTCCTCTCATTTAAGATCGCTTTATTTTTTGATGAATGGAAATGACAGTATCTCTCGATCGGGTTTTCTCCCAACCCTTGAATGACAATCCTTAAAATGGGGATCGGCGTCAGGGCTGAGACGATGGAGAGCTGATTCTAGCAAGTGAATGATCGGATTATCGATCGCTTGCTTGTAGCCGTTGATACACCTTAATTTTAAAAAAGTTAACGGATATCCCAATCCCGAGTTCAATACCTCTTCTCTTTGAAAGTTCATCCGATCGAACTTTATTGCGATCTCGTTAGGCTTGATCCGAGCGAGAGAAAAGGTTATATTTCCGTGCAGATTGGTTTAAGTTTTCTATTATCCTTAAATAAATTATATCAAAAATATGAATCGACAACAGACTTTATATACATTTGTTGATATGAATTAGTAATTTGCAATCATCGATCGTCGATCGGTTACACTTCTAGACGTTTTAACATAGGCGAAAAAGACTTGACAAGCCTACGGCATCCACTCCAGAAAAATACCAATTCGTCCTTCCCCATCCTGTCGCTGAAGATCGGTTGAGATGCGCCAACAACGAGTGAGGGCATAAGCCGCGCGGAGAGTCGTCAAACTCACCTCTTCGTTCGATAAGGGAGCCATCCACATGTGAGAGATTGATAGATCCGATCCCCCGCCGCGAGATAAGACCACGAATATTCGGAAGCCGACATTCAAGCCCTCGCCGATGTCCCCCTCCTGCTGCAAATACCGATAGCCCACAACGGGTGCGAAATTCACATACGATCCCAACGGCAGCAAATAGTATCCCAAATCCGCGCGAAACGATCGATCGTCATCTCCCGTCTGCTCGTAAGCGCCACCCAGAACCAGTCGAGATCGATCGATAAATACATCCTCGATCCCGACATTCCAACCTCCTACGCCATCAGCCAAACGAATGTAACCCAAGCGTACGCGGGTGGGAAAGCTCGGATCGCTAGAGATCTCGTCCCAAACATCCGGAATCTCCTGGAGCCAACGTTGTAGAACCGGACTCCCTTCGAGGGTTTCCGGACTTAAATCCAAAGCTTCAGAGGCTGGACTATTTCGATCGGGATTTTCCACCAGAGGCGTTGCCGCCGCAGGTCTTACGGTCGAAAAAATCAGGGTCAATCCCCAAAAGCCGATCGTGAAGCCAACATACCAGACATTTTTCATCGAATATTTGGGTTTTCTACAAAATGAGCTGAGATCGTCGCAACTCTATAGAAATTCCGAAGGAAGATCGCCCATTCTAGACAGCCTTCTTGGGGGCGGCAAATGGTTAGACCCCTGTTCGGGGTTGTACTAGTGACGACGCTGCGATCGGGCAACTATACTGGTCGTTAGATACAAGAATATTGAAGGGTGAGAAAAAGCCTCAGTCAATTAACGGCGACTAGTGGAGGATCCCCCTCCTTGGGCTTGCTGGTGCATCAACTGTATATTTAAAGTTTCATTAATATAGCCTTCTCGAGGGTAGGCTGAGAAAGGAATTCCTTCCTAAGATGAGAAATAGCCATTTGTTGAAAAAACCGCTTATGTCAGCCCCCATTTTTCAAGTTCAACCCACTGTCGCGCAAACCCCAGCACCACTGCCAGCTCAAGGATCTTCTCCCGAGATGCTTTGGATGGGCGTTTCCGGAGCACTCCTCTTAACTCTGATTAGTTCCGCAGTTTTTTTTCAAGTCAAAGTCAGTCGGCTCGCCAAAAAGCTGAGAACCGAGGAATTTAAAAACCGAGAACTTCATAAAAAATATCAAAAGGCGGTTGGTTCCATTACGAAAATGGAGAAAAACCCCGACTTGATTCACTCCCGTGAATTTAACCTGGATTACTTGCGAATGCGGATGGAAGAGGAAACATTCCACTTTGCCGTCGTCAATCAAATCAAAGTCAAAGTTAAAGAAAAAATTAGCATGGCTTTGCGTCCCACTGTGGAAAATCGGGGTACGGGACGCTTGGTTGACGAAACCTTTGATATCGAACACGAAACGGGTGTTGGTTCTAGTGCCAAAAAGCGGGTGCTGTTCCGAATTCAAATCAAGATGACCAAGTTGCCCACACAGCCGACCTCAGCAACGATCGCTCAGGTGATCGATTGCATCGAAACCTACCTCAGTCCGGCAGGGGATAACGATACTTGGCAACCGGCTATCCAAGGTAGAGTGGCTTATATCCATTGGGATCAACACGCTAAACCCACACCGCTTCTGGTCCTCGAGCAAACCAATGAAGGTGTCAACGTCACCTTCCGGACTAAGCGCAGTCCCCAAGCCTTAGACGACTCTCAGCTTCAGATGAAGACGGCGAAGTCTTATCCCAGCCATAACACCCGGACTCCAGTCCGCACTCGACCGCCGCAAACTCGCCCGCCGCAAACTCGACCGCCGCGAACTCGGGCTCGGTAAAGAGTGTATCAAGTTGGCGTCGGACACCTTCAAAAAAAAAGTCTCTAATGGATTGAAATGTATAGAGGGTTGTGCTATATTAAATTTCCGTGGGAATCATGGGTCGGTGCCCGAGCGGTTAATGGGGGCGGACTGTAAATCCGCTGGCTACGCCTACGCTGGTTCAAATCCAGCTCGGCCCACCACGAATCACGAGTGCGCTAGTGTTAAAGTTAGCGGCTTGTTTTTTCACGACTGCCCGTGTAGCTCAGTGGTAGAGCACACCCTTGGTAAGGGTGAGGTCACGAGTTCAATCCTCGTCACGGGCTTCTGAGATCGAACGATTTCGACTATTTATAGATAGATCGAGTTCGGGTTAACTTCTGACTGCGGGCGGTTTCGATCTGTGCCAACGATCGAAGCCTCGATCTGAAGATCGGGGCTTCTGGAAAAGGGACGGGTGCGACAGGACTCGAACCTGTGACAAACTGCTTAGAAGGCAGCTACTCTATCCAACTGAGTTACGCACCCAGATCGACGCTAGTAGATCTGACCGAATGTTTGATTCTACATCATTTCCTATTGTATCCGCGCTGACCCTTACGAGGCAAGTTCGGGTATCAGAAATGAATTTGGCTAGAAGTGCAAAGAACTCGACGGTCAATGTAAACTAAAACAACGTGAATAACATAACAGATAGACGGTAGTTAAGATAAGGTGTTAATCAAAGGGATCGTACATTGCCGATCGCAATTCGAGATGCTCCAACTAAGCAAAGCAGAAAAATTGGGTTTACCAACACTGCATTGTGCTTGTTTGAGCATCTCGTACCGTAGCACGTGCGATCCCATCAGGTGGGCGAACCTTCAGATCGCCATTGCCCGCAGCAAAGTACCATCGGCTCTGAAGGGAGTCCATTGGCAGCGTCATGTTTATTTTAAAAAGGCAGGATGTTGAAATTACTGGTATTCAGCACCCGAAGACGGGTCAGCAGATTCCCATCCTCAGTTACCAGGGACAAAGCTTTCGCCTGCTCAGCGTGTTTAATGCCAAGCAAGCTGAGGAAGCGAGAGCCTTTTGGAGAGATTTAACGGATAATCGCGGAAAAGCCTGTGTTCTCCTCGAAGAACCCGACAGATATAGTGTCTGGGGCAAAATTCGCATGGGGCAAGCCGGCGATGATGCCTCCGGGGGTGGAGAAGCCGCGCCATCCTATACTCAAGCCTCGATCCTCCTGCTTCAGGAGGTGTACTATACCATCGAAGATCTGCTTGGCAACCGACAAGCAATCGCCTTTCAAAAAGATATTGCCCAAGTCTTACAGCAGTGGAGATTTCCCAATGCCGCATCAGAACAAGCCGTTCGAGTTCTTTTAGACCTCGATCCCCTAGCCAGTGAAGAGGTTCCCTCCTGGCAAGAGCATCATCTAAATACCCTGCTGCAAGAACTGCATCGGATTGGGAGAGAATACTTTGGTAATTCGAGTTTTGTAGAGCGCGTGATGGAATCTCTCAAGGATATGCCAGATAAAGAGCGCACTCAGTTTATCGAGTGGTTGAATCAATCTCCCCTGGGTAAGCTCTGGGAAACAGCTTAAAGAATCATTGACGATCGACCTCTCGTCGCGACTTCTGTGCGAGGGTAGAAAATGAATCTCCCTGTATCCTCGGCAAAGCTTAGGCTTCCCATCTCTAATTCCCACCCTGCCGTTATTCGTCTTGCAACTCTGTCATCCAATTTTCTATGAGTACAACCTCAGACAAATCTTCCAAATCCTCTAGCCTCCAATCGATCTGGTCAACCCAGACCCTCGTCTTGCTCGCAGTCGGATTAGGGGTGGCGGCATTACTGTTTTACCTGCTGTTTAGCGTGTCCATCCCCGGAGAAGGGCGACCCTATTGGTATGGAATCGGGACTTTGGTCTTCGAGGAAATTGCCTTTCTGTTGGCGGCTTGGCTTTGCCTGAGAAATGGATTTAGTCCCCAGATTGTCAGCGGTCGAAATGTGTGGCTAGGCATCGGCTTCGGTATGCTGTCCTACTTCGTCGGCAACTTAATCTTCAGTTGGTGGGAATTAGGTTGGAAACTCGACCCGGCGGTTTCCCCAGGAGATTTGTTTTACTTGATCAGCTACGTTTGCATTTCGGTGGGGATGGTGTTGGCAGTAAAATCCCGCAGACTCAACCTGGAATTGTGGCAATGGGGGGTAACCGCCACAATTGCCGTCGCTGGAATTGCCTTAGCCGTGTGGGTCTCTCAAGATACCCTATTCCTCTCCGATGAGGTTCTCCCGGAAGCGGCAATCGAGTCAGTTGTGCCGGCGGAGTCCTCTGGGGAACTGGCACCCGCCGCGATCGCACCGGAAATAGGCGATTCTGGGGGCGATTCTGGGGGCGTTGTTGCCGTCGAGGGAGAACCGATCGTTCCCGTCCCGGCTTGGGTGCTGAACCTAGAAAGCTATTTAGATCCCTACGCCACACCTTTGAACCTGGCTTATGTGGTTTTGGATGTAATTCTGTTGGTTGTTGCCACACTCTTGCTGCTAGCCTTTTGGGGGGGGCGTTTTTCTCAGTCGTGGCGGATGATTGCGGCGGCGGCTTTCTCGCTATACATCGCGGATATGTGGTACAAATACGCAGAAAATAACATCCCCAATTACGAAAGTGGGGACTTATTAGAAGTGTTCTTCGTATTTACGGGCATCTTCTTTGCAATCGGAGCCGTGTTGGAGTACGATGTTTCGACGCGAGCTAGCACCTCCCGTCGTAGCCGCCGCCGTGGCGGTTCGTAGAAGATCGAATCTGAGGGGAAATCGGTAGTATGAGTGCTAGAAAATTATCGGATACGGACAAAAAAGCCATTCTTGAGGAGTATCGACAGCCTGGAGAAACCACGTTAACCATTGCCAATCGCTATGGGGTTAGCAACTCTACGATCAGTCGAATGCTCAAAAGTAGTTTGTCCCCTCGGGACTACGAAGTATTGATTCAACAAAAGAGATCGGGTCGGACTCACAATAGCGGGTCGGATACTATTTCCGACCCACCACCAGAACCTTCACCCAGTGCCGAATCCGAGTCATCTTCAGAGGCGTCGCGGCGAATCCGCAAGCGTTCTTCCGCAAGTATCCCCGCGGAAAACGAAGATAACGAAGATTCGGTTCAGCTCGATTTGCATCTGAAGGAGGTCGAAAAACCCATCCTTCGAGAAATCGTTGTGGCTCGATCCCAGGAGGATGAGGATCTCCAAGCAGACGAAGATGACGATGTTGACGAAAAGGATGGGGATGAGGACGATCTCGAGGATGGGGATGACGATGATTATGACGAGGATGATGAGGATGATGACGATGTAGACTTCCCTATCCCCAAGCGGGAGAATCAAATTGTGGGACAGCTGCGAGTATTACCCTTCGATGGAGCTTCACTGCCCAAAACCTGCTATATTGTCGTCGATCGCATGGCGGAATTGATTACCCGACCGCTGAAGGATTTTGGGGATTTAGGGCAAATCCCGCCCGAGGAAATCCAAGAAAAGACGCTACCTGTGTTTGACAACCATCGGGTCGCGCGACGGTTTGCCAACCGTTCTCAGCGGGTGACGAAGGTTCCCGACGGCAAAATGCTGCAACGGGTGAAAGATTATCTACAGGCGAAGGGAATTACCCGAATTTTGGTTGACGGTCAGGTTTATTCGCTCTAGCCAAGATGTATTGCGATCGACGGTTAAAACGATTTTGTCAAAGGATTCGTTTTTGAGGGAGATCGCTAAATAATCTCGATCGCGGGTTACGTACCAAAATTCCTTCCCGAGGGAAGTGTAATAAGTTCCAGCTTTGATAACTCTGGGGATGAAGGTTCCCGGTGCGCGGATTTCTCTCCAGCTACTGGAAGGCTCCTCGGTGGTGACTCGTTGGATGTGTTCGAGGGGGATTTCCAGGGTTTTGTCCCAACAAAATGCCCACAGTTGCTCGAACCATTCCAACTCGATAATCAATGTATCGCCAACTATGCTGAGAATCATAGGTGTATTTCTTAACGCTTGAGCGTTGCTCCAAAATATAAACTACCACCGAGGAGTCCGACGGCAAAACTCGTCGCCAACAGGACACCCATAGGCGTCCGAACAGATTCCCAGAACAGAAAAGTGAGGGAAACGTAGGTCGCATTTTGTACGGAAACGATCGCCAAGACGATCGCCCAAAGGGCGACGATCGTACCAATGAGAAACAGAGAAATGTTCATAACTTGGGAAATTTACGGATTTTGGGATAGATGAATGAACGCGAATTCGAGACAGTTGATGTAACGTTCTTATCGCAATTCCGGTTGACACAACATCACAGAAACGATCGTTTCTCCGACTTTGAGAAGATTCAAACGTTTGCCGGCACTATCTTTATTTCCAGATCGAATCGGATCGACGCTCAAGCGAATAAACCGATCGCGATTGGTCAGTAGCATCGCCTCGGCACCGGCAATCGCCGATACCATTCCCGCCAGACAGTCAGATTTATTGGTAAAGTGTAAGGCTTGGGTGCCGATTTCGCCGCGATTTGCCAGTCGCAGAAGGTTGACACTTAGGCGTTTGGTGTAGCCTTGTCGGGATACCAGCACCACATCATCGTCAGGATTGACCGTCGCGCAGCCAACGATCGTTTCTTGTTTGCGCAAACGTAGAGCTTGATACCCTTGCGCCGTGCGACCTAAAATCGGCAGTTGCTCCTCATTCACCCTCAGCCGCAGTACCCGTCCGCCGGAAGTGGCGATCGCCACTTCTTCTCCATCTCGAGTCAGATCGCAGTAGAATAAACGATCGTCATCTTTGAGTTTGAGTACCGTCAACCCCCGCGCGGTGATATTCGCCAGTTCCGGCAGAGACACCCGCTTAATTTTGCCCTGTAGGGTGAGCAGCAAAAGCTGTCGATCTTCAGGATAATCCGATCGGACGAAGCGATCGAAGCAAGTATCGGGATCGCCTTGAGCCGAGGGAGGCAGCAAACTAACGATCGGTTTTCCTCGGGCATTTCGTCCCGTCGCCGGGGGAATCTCGCCAATTTTCAGGCTATAGGCTTTACCATCGCGAGTCAGCAGCAGCAAATCTTGCAGAGTTTGGGCATTTTGGGTGCGGGTGTTGAAGTCCTCCGTCGCGTCAAAACTTTGTTCTGCCGGAGGAGAACTCGATTTCTGTTGTTTTTCCCACGCCGAAGGCGTTAACCGTCGGACATAACCGCGATGGGTAAATTCGAGAACAACCTCTTCATTTTGAGGGGCTAAATCCAGAGGAAGGGAGTCCAGTTCAACCGATCGATCGGTTGCCGATTTTTTTCCCTTGTCTTTCTTCGCCGTTGAGGATGTACTGTCCGTTTCGATATTACCGTCTTCTGACAACAGGCGAGTGCGTCGATCGTTGCCGAATTTGCGCTTGAGCGATCGTAACTCTTTTTTCAGCGCTTTGAGCAGTTCGTGACGATCGCCTAACAATTGCTGTAAAACCTGCTGTTTTTGGGTCAGTTCCTCAAATTCCGTTTGCAGGTTTTGCCGTTCGAGTCCGGTCAGCCGTCGCATCGGCATCGCTAAAATAGCATTAGCTTGACGATCGCTCATGTCGAAGCGATTTTCCAACTCCACTTTCGCCGTCGTCCCGTCGGGTGCATGGCGCAAAATCTCGATCGCTGCATCCAAATTGTCCAATGCCATCAACAACCCTTCCAACAAATGCAACCGTTCTTCCGTCTTCTCCAACTCATCGTTATATTGGCGAGTCAGGGTTTCTTCTCGGAACTCGAGAAACTGCTGTAAAATCTCTCGTAGTGACAGTTGCCGGGGTTGACCGTTGACCAGCGCCAGCATAATCGCGCCGAAGTTATGTTGTAGCGGCGTTTGCTTGTAAAGCTGTTTGAGAATCCTTTGGGGATTGGCTTCTCGCTTGAGTTCGACCACCACCCGAATCCCTGTTCGATCGCTTTCATCGCGAATATCGGAAATCCCCTCGATCCGCCCCTGATTCACCAAATCCGCGACTTTTTCGATCCAACCCGACTTATTCACCTGAAAAGGGAACTCAGTCACGATCAAGGCTGGACGCATAGAACGGCGGGTGCGCCCCGTAGGCACTTCTTCGAGAGATACCACCCCTCGCACCGTAATACTTCCCCGCCCGGTTTGATAGGCTTCCTCAATCCCTTGAGATCCATAAATCTCCCCGCCCGTGGGAAAGTCGGGGCCCGGAATCAGTTCCAAAAGCTTCTTGTCCGACAAATCCGGACGATCGATCAGGGCAATTAAACCCTCAACCACTTCTCCCAAATTGTGCGGCGGAATATTCGTCGCCATCCCCACCGCAATCCCCGAACAGCCATTGAGTAACAAAATCGGTAACTGGGCAGGCAGAACCACGGGTTCCTGCTGAGAACTGTCGAAATTGGGGATAAAATCCACCGTCGCCTCGCCGATGTCCGACAACAGCGCTTCGTGACCCATGGCAGATAAGCGAGTTTCCGTATAGCGCATCGCCGCCGCCGGATCGTTGTCCACCGAACCGAAGTTGCCATGTCCGGCGATGAGGGGATAGCGGCTGGAAAAATTCTGCACCATCCGCACCAAGGCATCGTACACCGATTGATCGCCGTGAGGATGGTATTTCCCCAACACATCGCCCACCACGCGGGCGCATTTGCGGTAGGGACGATCGGGAGCCAAGCCCAGTTCGTGCATGGCGTACAAGACCCGACGATGCACCGGTTTGAGACCATCTCGCACATCCGGCAGCGCCCGCCCGACGATCACGCTCATGGCATATTCCAAATAGGACTGTTGCATCTCGGCGTGAAGCGCGGTGGAGATGACTTGTCCGCTTGCCAGTAAGTTTAACTGCTTAGCCATGAACCTTGATTCCTCCGTCCCTAATAACCATCGGGTATTTTAGTCAGCGATCGCGCTCGAATTCGGTGCATGGGGTGAAAGACCCGCCAAGGGCTTACATCGGACAGATTCAACCCCAGTGAGATGGTCTCCCCATCAATCCTCAGCCAGGTTCCCGAGCGCGGTCAGGTTCCCGAGTATAATTGATGAGGGGCTTTTGAGGGATCGTCTCATGTTTATGGGTCATAGGAATAGGTAAGCCACAATGGAAACCGTTTTAACCGTTTTAATAGTCGAGGACGACCTAGTGAATGCTAGGGTGTTCTCTAAGATTCTAACCAAGCGAGGGAACTTAGCGGTCAAGCATACAGAGAATGTAGAAGAAGTGATGAAAATCGCCCAAGCAAGAGAAGCCGATATTATTTTGATGGATGTTTCCCTCGCGCGCAGCGTCTACCAAGGTCAATCGGTGGACGGGATCAAGATTACGCAATTGTTAAAGTCGAACCCCCAAACAGCGGATTTGCCGATCATTCTGGTCACCGCTCATGCCATGGCGGGCGATCGAGAAGCCTTTTTGGCAAAGAGCGGTGCGGATGGGTATATTTCTAAGCCTGTCATCGACCACCAAGAGTTTGTAGACAAAATCCGCAGTTTGATTGCCCCAGATTGAACGGAATCTTGTCGAATTTTGAGGGTATCGATCGGATCTATCTTCCTTACTCTATAAGGTTAACACCCTTCAAAACTCCGGGTTAGCGCTCGTCTTCTGGCTCGAATTCGATCTGCATCGGTGGCGATTGTTGTTCGGCTTGGACGATCGTGTCCTGAATCCGAGGGATTTGGATGAATGTCGCGGCATCTGCCAGCAGGCGCTCTCCCCACAGGTTCGCTTTCAGGAAATCGAGATCGGCATAGCGACGATCGAGTTGCAGTGCCGCTTCTCCCAAAGACAATCCCTGTTCTTGCTGTCCTTGAACGTACAAAGCAATGGCTAGCGCCAGTTGGGGTTCGGCTGCGGCTTCGAGATCCATCGCTTGTTGCCAGAGGAGAACGGCTTCTTCCACCTCCCCCATTTCGTATCGAACCAGACCCATATTGTTCACGGCGGGCCAAAACGTCGAGTCACTCTCGATGGCTTTTTCATAGGTCTCGATCGCTTTCGCCGGTTCTCCCATCAGATAGTAAGTATTGCCCAGATCGAACAGAGCGCCCAGTGTTTTTGGCTCGAGATCTAAGCCTGCTTTGAGTTCGGTGACGGCTCGATCGTAATTCTCGGCTTGAAAATACGCCGAACCCAATGCAAACAAAATTTTGGCATTATCCGGTGCCAGTTCCTGGGCTTTTTCTAATGCCGCTAAGCTGGCATCTACCTCCTCTGCTTGCAAATACAAACTCCCTAAAATCGCCCAAGCTTCGGCATTGGTTGGCAGAAGCTGGGTTGCCAAGCGGGCGCGGGGCAGGGCTTGGTCTAATTGTTGAAATCTCGCCCACTGGTCAGCTTCCTGAATCAAACTGACGCCGATTTCTTCGAGTTGTTCGGGATTGAGTTTGAGAGTGTGGGGCAAAAACGCTTGCCCGAAAGCAGGTTTTGCCATCCCCGATAAACCCAGGGCTACCAGTAGGAGCCAGAAAAAATTGCGTTTTGGCACGGTATCGTTGGAAAAATTCTATGAACGATCGCACACAGAATCGAAAAGCCGATCTGTCTGTTAAACCTATAATAACGCCAGGACGGGTTAAGAGATTTGTTGATGAGGGCGGGCAATTGGTAATTAGTAATTAGTCATTGGATGGGTGTCTCATCGGGATCTCGCACTGATGTCCACAGCTCGGGAAAACCCGATCTTGTCGGCTCGATGAGACTCAGGGGTTGGGACAAAAAACCCCAATCGCCATTGGTGAAAGGTTAAGGTTGTATTCATATTGTCAACTTCCCCATAATTGACTGAAAACCCGGCCCGACGGGGGGGTCTCCCCCCAAACCCCCCGCGCACAAGAGTGAAATCGTGAAAAACATTAGCATCAAAGGGGTCTAGCTATTCGAGATCGTCAACTTGACATCTGCTAAAATTGCTTAACCTTTCACCAATGCCCAATCGCACAGAGGCAAGCCTATAGTAGGCTTGCCTCTGTGCGATATCCGATGCGGACGATCGTCAGTGTCCGATCGCTTTAAACCTTAGCCACCAAAGGGCGCAACCGGCTCGAAGCTGGGAACGACGACCTCATCGTTTTGCTTGGTCAACTGGTTGTACAGCCGCTCCGTATTGGGGAAGTTCGCAGCCGGTAAAGTCGGGAAGCGACGGTAAGGAACCGTATCTTCGCCGAATACCTCAATGTACTCGGGACAGTTCACGATCGCCGTGACAAATCCGCGAATGCCGGAGGTTGCCAGAATTTGATTGTACTTGCGAATCTCGGCTTGATCCCGAGGTGCGCGACCCAGGAAATGCTTGGTTCCCAGCTCGATCACTTTGGTGTTGGGGTGAGGGGTGTAGAACTCCCGGATATAGAGTTCAGACCATCCCAGCCGTTCGATGAATTCCTTCATGTTGATTTCGCCGTTGCCGAGTTTGCTTTCCAACTCGGTAAATTCGGGCTTGGTCACATAAGGCGCAATATCCCGCTCGAAGACTTGACGATAGGCAGCATTAACGATCGTCTGGAGAGCGGCTTTGTCCACGGTGCTGGTGAGCTTGAACACCTTGGACTGTTCCCGTCGCGGGCCGACCCCTTGACGCTGGCGATAGGCGATATCGGGAGCGCTGCGCTCTTGACCGGGTGTACCCAACTCCACAAATCGAGGTGTCGGTTCTGCCTCGAGGGTCAGCATTCCCGTCGCGCCCATGGTGCTGGGTTTCATATAGCGCATGGCTTGACCGGCGGGGGTCAGGTAGCGCTCGTAGGGAACGGTATCTTCCCCAAAAGCTTGGTCGTACTCCTGGGTGTCGAGCATGGCGTCGATCAGAGCATAGAAGCCCTTCTTGGCGCAAATATCGTAGTAGGCGTTCATTTCCGATCGACCGTAGGTGGGACGACCCAACAACCGCCGATGGATATACTCCACAGCCTTACAAACAAACAGAGAATCCCAGTACAGCTTGCGGAACGTCTCCGATTTTGCCAAAGTCCGGATGAACTCTTTCATGGAGATTTCGCCGTTTTCCAGCTTGATTTCGGCAACGTTCGATCGTTGTCCTTCGTAGACTTCCCGCCCGAAAACCTGGCGATAGGCTGCCCGAATAATCGCTTGGGTGGAGCTTTCCGAATATTGGATGCTGCTGCCCTTCAAGCCTTTGCTGGTATATTTGGGGATTTGCTCCAGCTTGAACACCTTGGGTCCGAGGGAACCGGGAGCCTCCGCTCGAGCGCCGGGATTGCTCAGTTGGTTGTCGATGCCCGCTCCCCGACGAATCAGAACGCGACGGGTATCTTTGCCGAACGGCGCGGGAGCGGTCTTGGGATTGCGAGTTTCTGGGAAGATCGCCCCAAACTGGATTTCCAGAGGATCGTTGCCCACACCATAGGGATGGCGATCGGGCAGGGGATTGATATAGCTGCCGTAGAGCGTGATAAACTGCGGAGTTTTGCGGAACGGTGCGCTGAAGTTAAACAGGTCGAATTGAGCGCCCCAGTTGCGGCATTCTTGGGCTTCTTGTCCCAATCCGCGCAGGTAAGGAACGGTTTCCTCCCCGAAGTAGTCGGCGTATTCATTGGAGTTAACCAAGGCATTCACCAGGGCATTCCAGCCGCCACTGGAGACGATCGAGAAGTAGCTTTGGACTTCTTCCCGAGACGAGGGAGCCCGACCCAAGATGTGACGGAATGCCAATTCTAAGGCGCGGCTGTTGATAAACGGCTCGACGAACTGCTGGCGATACAGCGGTGTCTGGCACAGACGGCGAATAAACTCTTTCATCGAGATTTCGCCATTCTTCACTTGGGACTCCAGATAGGAGATGCTCAAGCCGTAGGCACGGGTAATATCCCGTTCAAACACTTGCCGATAGGCAGCTTTGACGATATCGTTTTTTTCCGATACCGACAAACCGGGCTTCATGGCGAATTTCACCCGTTGCTCGGAAGCGCTGGCGTAAATTTGAGGTAACTCTAGACCTTGCTGGTCTTTAGAGGCACGCTGCCGCAGTTTATTCGAGGGGGTGGGTGCTTTGAATTCAGCAATCACCACATCGAAATACTGAGTGACGATGGCGCCCGCTTCCTCATCTCCTCGAACATAACCGATGGCTGCCTGCTTCATTTCCTGCAACGCCACCGTTGTCGCCGCCGAGGAACAAGCATTTTCGATGATTTCCCGCAATCCCCGCGTATTAATCGCGACGATGTTGGGGTCTCCGGCAACGATCGCATAGGTGATGTACCGCAAGAACCAGCTCAAATCCCGCAAGGACTTGGCCATGTTTGCCGGACCGTAACGGGCGATGTTGATCGGTCGAAACCCTGCTGGAGTAGGACCCCCACCCGGTGTCAGGAACAACTGCCGGAGACCGCCAAAAACCCCGCCACCCCCACTTTCTACAAAGGTGGTGGTTCCTAGTGCCATGCCTCGACCGGTAGTCATCTCTTCCCCCGACATGGTTTTGGCGGGTGCGAGTTCTACGGGTTTTTCCAAGAACGACATGGGAGACCCCCCCGTAAAAATCCGGTTCGCCGCACGGGAGACGATTAATTCCGAATTCACAGTCAGGATTTGGGCAATTTCGGTTCGTTTAGTTCCAGATTTAAAAAAGGTTTGGAGTTCGCTCAGTTCCGTTTTGCCAAGGAACCGATCTTGCTGTTCGGCTTGGGAAATGGCAGAAACGGGAACGGTTCTATAGATTTGTTGGCGAACCACGGTGGTTCCACCACTAGCCTTAACACTCATGTGCTGATTTTGAGAAAAACGACAGGTGATTCAAAAAGGGGGGACTGGGAATGCTCTAGAAAGCTCTAGCCCATTACCCATCCTATTATTTTTGGGATTCAAACTTTGGCTCTGACCGCAGGCGATATGGTTAAGAAATGTATCCACGTTATCGGTCGATCGGGGAATAGGGAAGTCCTAATCTTTCTTTGGGAGTCATCATACGGGATCGTGGGGGCATAAATGAGAAGACGCAAAGTTTTGTTACGTTTGTTATTTGCTAGTGGCTCGTTTCCCCTCCCCTTTTTACCTTCCATCACGGCTTGGGAGGATCGATTTCCCTTATTCATCTGGCAACTCACGGAGAATTCCCAGCCGGCGATCCCAGTCAATCTTACATCCAACTGTGGGACGAGCAACTCTTGATCGATCCGCCTGTGGAACTGTTAGTGCTGTCTGCTTTGCGCTTCGCTCCTACAAAACAGGATGTATAGAGGCTCGGCGATTGTCGCGATCGTGTTTAACTAGAGGATGCGATCGCCCATCGCCGCCTTTTTTTCGAGCTGATTTGATGCCCAAACTGGCGCTGGGGGAGCAACTCCACAGTTTGCTCCCCCTTCATTTTTGCTCTGTATGTGAAGTAATGTAACAATTTCGGACGATCGCATAAATTGGGGGGTTGGCAGACAGAAGCCTTTGTAGAGGTTCGATGGCACGTTTCCCAAACTCCGGTAGAACCTCGCATCAAGGTTTATCGTACCGAGTCTGAGGAATACGTAATAATGGATGACTTGTTAGCGCTGAATTTCCCGACGAACGATCTGGTTTCGATCGCGGCAACCCCCGATGATGATGCGTTATTTGGCAGTTCTCAACATGAGAGCATTTTGAGTCTCGGCGGACACGATATCAGTGTCAGCTATGGCGGACAAGATTTATTAGCCGGAAATCAAGGCAACGACAGCCTGTTTGGCAACACCGAAACGGACATTCTCTATGGCGGAAAAGGAAATGATTGGCTCTTTGGCGGCGAAGACAACGATCGACTGTGGGGAGATCTCGGAGATGACTGGCTTTCCGGCGATCGCGGTGCTGATACAGTAACGGGCGGAGAAGGCAGCGATCGCTTTATCATCGGTACGGGAGGTTCCACCCTCGCCGATGCCGACAT
Source organism: uncultured cyanobacterium (assembly GCA_963838375.1). Lineage (GTDB taxonomy): Bacteria > Cyanobacteriota > Cyanobacteriia > Cyanobacteriales > Geitlerinemataceae > DVED01. Next base: position 573,342 of record CAWIQY010000003.1, read on the forward strand.
CATCACCGACTACACCGACGGCGAAGATTGGCTGGAACTCACCGATGGCAGGACGTTTACCGGTTTAGACATTCAACCGGGCACGGGAGCCAATGTCAACGATACGATCGTCAAAGATACCGTAACGGGCGAATACCTGGCGGTTTTAAAAGATTTTGTGGCATCTGGGGTGCTCGAATATGCCGATGAAAGTTTGACTCGCGTGCGTTTGCAGATCGCACAAGATCTGGAACCGACGCCGGAGATTCCCGACAATCCGCCGCCTGCTGGGGATATCGAGGATGCTCCCATCGTCAAGATCGATCGAGAAATTCCCCAATTAAATACCGAAGAACGATCGATCGACACAGATCCCGGCAACACCCCGGAAACCGCCTACAGCCTCCCAGTCAGTTCCACCACGCTGATGTATAGCGAGCAAGTAAGCGGTGCAGATACCGACGACTACTACGTTTTCACCTTGGGTGCAGACAACAGCATCACCCTCTCCCTGGAAGAAGCGACGGGTGATGCCAATATTAGCTTGCTCGACAGCAACCAAACCGCGATCGGTTCCTCTCCCAACACCGATGCAATTTCCGCACCCCTGGAAGCCGGAACGTACTACATCCGGGTGGAATCGGCAGATGCGGCAGAGACCGACTACAAGCTGAACCTGTCGGTAACGCCGCGTTTGGCTGGCATTACCACGACGGATTCCGAAGAAGAGTATCGGTTATTTACCAACGACTCCCTGCCGTTGATTAATCTGACACCTTCTGACAGTTTCGATATGGAGGCGTTCCGTACCGATCCTCGGTTTGCCAATATTGACGGTAGCGGCTATACCGCCGTGATTATCGATAGCGGAATCGATCGCGATCATCCATTCTTTGGCGATCGAATTGTTTATCAAGAGGATTTCGCCGATCACGATAAAGATGCGAGCGATTATGACGGACACGGTTCCAATGTTTCCAGCATCGTGGCATCTGGAGACAGCACCTATCCAGGGGTGGCTCCCGGCGCGAATATCATCCACCTCAAGGTTTTTCCCGACGAAGGCGGTTCTGCCCAAGATGAGGTGATCCAACAGGCATTGCAATGGGTATCTAATAATGCGAAAGACTACAACATTGTTAGTGTGAATATGTCACTGGGAAGCGGTAATTCTCCAACTCCTATTTATGGAGAGTATGGTGACGAACTCGAAAATTTAGCAGAACAAGATGTCATCGTTGTTGCTGCTTCGGGAAATGATTTCTATCGATACGAACCTGGCATTGCCTATCCTGCCGCCAATCCAAATATCATATCTGTTGGTTCGGTGTGGGATGGCGACAACGACTTTGTATCCTGGGGTAGTGGTGCGATCGATTACACCACCGATGCCGACCAAATTGTTAGTCACGCTCAACGCCATCCCGACTTGCTAGACATCTTTGCTCCAGGTGCTTTTATTACCGGAGCGAATTGGGATGGGGGTACTGTCGCTCAAGGTGGAACGAGCCAAGCTTCGCCGCATATTGCCGGGGTTGCCGTCCTCGCACAACAGCTAGCCGAACAAGAACTGGGTCGCCGCCTGAGTGTTGACGAATTCCGCACCCTACTCCAGACAACCGGAGTGACGATTAACGATGGCGACGATGAAGACGACAATGTGGTCAATACTGGCGCCGACTACAAGCGCGTTGATGTCCTGGCATTAGCCGAAGCCATTGTCGCACTCGACGAAACCCCACCCCCCGAACCCGAACCCGACCCCGACCCGTCGAATCTCATCCGCTACAACTTCACCTATTACTACGACGGCTACACCACGGAAAACGACTACTATACGGGCTATATGTATGGAGCCACCGGATGAGTTACAGGTGGGAACGCTGTACGATATCATTCGACCTGATATCGATAACGAAGCGGGTTTCGATGGGTTGTACCGCATTACCAGCGCCCAAAGTGCCGACAGCAGCGCCCGATGGGGTGAAGTTTACGTCACGCAATACCACGATGTAGACTTGAGCGGCAACAGCTACGTGCCTTATTATTTCCAAGATGGCAAAGCATCCGGCTTAAACGGGATTGGCAGCGAGTACGACTTTGTTGTTGCGAATGGCAACTTTGATGATTTCGGTCGCGATTTTGCAGAAGCTGATGGGAGTCGTATCAGTAGTGGTGTCAATCCGCCAGGAGATGACGATGGTGGTGGTGTCAATCCGCCTGGAGATGACGATGATGGTGGTGTCAATCCGCCTGGAAATGGTGGTGTTACTGGTATCGAAGGGTTATTCGTCAGCAGCAATGGCAGTGGTGAAATCTTGCGATTCGATGAGAGAACGGGAGACTTTCTCGAAGTCTTCGTTCCCGAAGGGGGTGGCGGACTCGAAGTCCCAACAGGTTTAACGTCTGGTCCCGATGGCAACTTGTATGTCATTGATATCGCATATGACGACATACTGCGTTACGACGGCGAAACCGGAGAATTTATCGACGTGTTCGCATATGGTGGTGGTCTCAGCTCTCCCCAAGACTTAACCTTTGGACCCGATGGCAACCTGTATGTTAGCGGCTTTGATAACGATGAAGTGTTGCGCTACGACGGACGAACCGGAGAGTTTATCGATGTCTTTACCTATGGTGGAGGACTATATGCACCGAAAGAACTGACCTTCGGACCTGATGGCGACCTCTACGTTGCCGGACTGTTTAGCGATGCCGTGCTGCGTTACGACGGACGGACAGGAGACTTTATCGAGGTCTTTACCTATGGCGGAGGATTGGAAGACCCTGAAGGTTTAGATTTTGGACCTGATGGCGATCTTTATGTGAGTAGTCGATCGAATGACGAAGTATTGCGTTACGACGGATGGACGGGAGAGTTTATCGAGGTCTTTATTCCTGCGGGTTACGGAGGATTGAATTTACCGGTGAGTCTGACCTTCGGGCCCGACGACAACCTCTATGTTGGTAGTTTGGGTACAGACGAAATTCTTCGCTATGACTGGATTACGGGAGAGTTTATCGAGGTCTTTGCTGATGGTGGAGGTCTCGATCGTCCAGTTGACTTAGTGTTTGTGGATTAATACTGTGTAGCGATCGCGATCGAGAGACAATCAAGCTCTCTCGATCGACTTTTTCACAATACCTATAACTCTCTATTTTTTCGGTCTATTTTTTCGGTTTCGCAGATGTAGCTGACAAAATTACCGCAATAACAAGATCCTTTGAATGAGGCAAGATCGTGATGCGATCGATAATAGCTTTTGGCATAACCATACTTTTGAACATTCTGTTCTCCGCTCAGGTCAATTCATGTAACAACTTCGATCGATCTCCGACCAACTGGGATCGATATTCAAAAATGGACAGGAAACCTCCTATTAGAACGTCAATTGGTGGAACACAATGAGACGGAAGATGACGGGCAAAACGTAGGTGATGGGAAATTGCACCTACAGCCACTCTCTACCCGTGTAAATCAATGTAACAATTTCGGACGATCGCATAAAAGAGGGGTTGGTATTCAGAAATAGAGGTAGAAGTTCTATTTCGATCGTTAACTGGAGAAATACAATGATTGTACATTTACAAAAACTTGCTTTAGCTGTCGCCACGATCGCGATCGCGCCCTTCTGGTATGCCGTTCCCACTCTGGCAGAACAAGAAGAAATGACCGCCTTAGAACGATTTCGCTTGTGTACGGCGTTCCCGTTAAATTCTCGCTGCGAGGGATACACACCTCCTGTTGCGTTGAAACAGCGTCCCGGAAATGAGGCAATTTGCCAAGTTCTAGTCGGTTCGATAGAAACTGCTGGCAACTGCAAAATTGTGCTGACAGACGAGACCATTACGATTTTCGTAGAAGAAGGGGAAAAACTGGCGTTGTTGGATGATAAACGAGACACGGGGGAAATTGGCATTGCTGTTAGCGATGTATCGAATCTTCGTTATCGCGAAACCAGCAAAATTGACATTGCAGAGGTTTTATTTGTCACTTGGTTCGCACTTTTTCGACCGGATAAATTTTCTGAAATTGAGATTGCTTTTACCGATAATACTCACTCCGGCAACTCCAGCGTGACAGTCATTACCGATCGAGAGTTGGGAATGAATTTGAGAACCCATGTGGAACGATCGACCGGACTGTTTGCAGACATTTATTCAGATGAAGATGACAAACCCAAAGAACCCGAACCCACCGTGGTAGAGCATCACAATTCAGACTCCACTGATGTTGATAAATTTTGTGAAGATTTCCCGCTCAATTCTCGCTGTGAAGTGTCCCCAGAAAGATAGCAACTGTTTGGGCGAAAACATGGTATAAACATCACAGTTCCGAGTTCGGATTGCTTCCTATTGTCGATCGAAAACATCAAGCATTTACCAGGATGGGGAGGTTGGGTTCATGTCGAAGTCCGATCGTAAAGCGGGTCTACAGGAGAATCACCAGATAATTCGATCGGGTTTTCCCGACCCGGTTTTGACTGTTGCGCTGTTGCCGCTCACCCTATCCCTGACTTGGATAAGCCCCGCCGTTGCCCAACTGATTCCCGACAACACATTGGGTGCAGAAAGTTCGGTGGTGACGCCGCTAGATACCTTAAACGATCGAATTGACGGCGGTGCACTTCGCGGCTCCAACCTCTTCCACAGCTTCCAAGATTTCAACATCGACGACGGGACGTGGCGCTTATTTCAGCAATCCCGCCGGCATCGAGAATATCCTCACTCGCGTCACGGGCAGTAACCCGTCGAATATCTTCGGGACGTTGGGAGTTTTGGGCGATGCCAACTTATTTCTGGTCAATCCCAACGGTATCGTTTTCGGACCGAATGCGCGGTTGGATGTGGGGGGTTCGTTCTTTGCCAGCACCGCCGAAGGGGTAAATTTTCTCGACGGTTATCAGTTCAGCGCGACGAATCCGGATGTACCGCCGTTGTTGACGATTAACGTTCCCATTGGGTTGCAGTTTGGCGCGAATCCGGGGGAAATTGTCAATCAGTCGGTGGCGACGCAAGTTATTGACGGGGAAGAGTCCATTATCGGGTTGCAAGTGCCGCCGGGTCGCACCTTGGGACTGATTGGGGGAGAAATAACCTTAGAAGGCGGTCGATTGACGGCAGAAAGCGGACGGGTGGAGTTGGGGAGTGTTGGGGGAAATAATACGGTTAGTCTCACTCCGGTCGATGTGGGTTTTGCCTTGGGATACGCAGGGGTGGAGAATTATCAGAATATTGTCCTGTCCCAACAAGCGCTAGTTGATACCAGTGGAGAACGTGGGGGAGATGTCCAAGTTCGAGCTAATCGATTGCTGATGCAAGATGGTGGGGCAATTGTTGCTAACACAAGCGGTGCAGGTCAAGCGGGAACGTTAGATATCAATGCTACCGAATCCGTTCAACTCATCGGTACAGTTCCCGATAGTACATCGGTCAGTGGTTTGTCAGCGAGTACCTTTAGCGCTGGCAATGGGGGAGAGATTAACATTAATACCGGGCAGTTAACGATTCGCGATGGCGCTAATATATTGGCTGATACTCGTGGCGAAGGTCAAGCCGGAATGCTAACGATTAATGCCACTGAATCGGTTGAAATCAGCGGCACGGCTATCAGTCCTGAGAATGAAAATATTATCAGTGTATTGTCTGCTAGCACTTCTGGATTGGGAGATGCTGGAACAATCGATATTTTTACCGGGCGCTTACTCATTGAAGATGGAGCAGCTATATTTCTGAATTCTTTGAACCAGGAAGTAGGCGGAAACGCCGGAACGCTGAATGTTAATGCCACCGAGTCTGTCGAAATCCGAGGGATAACCCCCGATGGGAATTTTGGCACTGAGGTTTCTGCTGCTACGTTGGGATCGGGCAATGGGGGAGAAATCAACATTACCACGGGACGATTGCTGGTTGAAGGTGGAGGCAATATATTGCTGAGTACCCGGAATGCAGGATCGGGCGGACGTGGTGGAACGCTAACTGTCAATGCTAGTGAATCAGTTCAATTAATTGGTACGTCTCCTGAATGGTTCCTTGAGCAGTGGGATATTTGCCAATACCGAAGGCTTGGGAGAAGCTGGAGCCGTCAGCATTAATACTGGACAGTTGTGGATTCGGGATGGAGCTGGAATCTTACTCGAATCCCTGAATCAGGGAGAAGGTGGACGTGCTGGAACGCTAACTGTCAATGCTAGCGAGTTGGTTCAATTGAGTGGGACGACGACAGTTGAAGATCGAACAGTCAGAAGTGGTATATTTGCCAGCACCGTAGGATTGGGTAATGCGGGAGCCGTCAACATCGATACCGGGAACTTGCTAGTTCAAGATGGAGCCGGGATATTGTTGAATTCTTTGAACCAGGAAGCAGGCGGAAATGCCGGAACGCTGAATGTTAATGCTACTGAATCTGTCGAAATCCGGGGGACTGAGGTTTCTGCTGCCACGTTGGGATCGGGCAATGGGGGAGAAATCAACATTACCACGGGACGATTGCTGGTTGAAGGTGGAGGCAATATATTGCTGGATTCACGCAATGAGGGAGCAGGTGGACGAGCGGGAATACTCACGATCGATGCTACCGAATCTATCGTACTCAGCGGCACAACTCCAGATGGCACTTCAATAAATTTGCTTTCTGCTAGCACTTCTGGCTTCGGAGATGCTGGAACGATCAACATTAATACCAGGAACTTGCGACTACAAGATGGAGGAATTATAGCTGTTTCCACCCTGGGAGAAGGTCAAGGGGGAATGCTGAATGTCAATGCTACTGAGTCCGTTGAACTCATCGGCGAGACTCCTGATGGTACAAGCACAAGTTTGATGGGAACTACTTTTGAACCAGGAGATGCAGCAACTATCAACATTACGACCGGGCGATTGATTATTCGGGATGGAGCCGTTATCTTTCTGGCATCTAGCAATGAGGAAGGAATCGGTGGACACGGCGGAATTTTGAGTGTCAATGCCACCGAGTCTGTCGAATTTATCGGTACGACTTCCGATGGAATGACCAACAGCGGGGTGTCTGCTATCAGTGATGGCATCGGAGACGGGGGAACCGTTGATATTACGACTGGGCGGTTAATTGTCCGGGATGGGGCGATAATCGCGCTTTCAACTCAAGGTAAAGGACAAGGTGGCACTCTGACAATTAATGCTAGCGAGTCCGTCGAATTGATGGGTACGGCTTCCGTCCCTGTTGTTTCGCCAGACAACTCCTTGACGTTCAGGTTTCCCAGCAATTTAAGCTCCGGCACCTCTGGATTGGGAAATGCGGGAACCATCGATATCACAACCGGGGAGTTGATTGTCCGGGATGGAGCTAATATCTCTGTACAGACTAGTGGTCAGGGTCGAGGCGGGAGACTGACTGTTAATGCTTCTGAGTCCGTTCAACTCATCGGTGTAGCAGCAGCACCCAATGAAATCACAGATTTTCAACCAGGAGCCAGTAGCTTCTATGCTGTGACTGATGGAGAAGGGGATGCAGGAGAGATCGTCATTAATACGAGGCAATTGCTGCTTCTGAATGGAGCCGAAATCTCGCTGAGTACCGATGCAGACGGACGCGGTGGGACGCTAACCGTCAACGCAACCGAATTGGTCGAACTCAGCGGTACAACACCTGATGGTACTGATGGCAGTTCTATATTTGCGGGTGCTTCTGGTTTGGGGGATGGGGGGATTGTCACGATTAATACAGGGCAGTTGATTGTTCGGGACGGATCTGACATTCAGCGTCGCAACGATCGATCGAGGTCGAGGGGGTACGCTGAATGTCAATGCAACTGAATCCGTTGAAGTGAGCGGGACTGCTACTACTCCTACTGTCGTGAACTTGTCGGAAGCCGACCCACTTTTTAGCTTTATTTCCGGACAAAGAGAAGTTATTGGAAACGATCCCAGCACTCTATCTTCGGGTTCTTTTGGAACGGGAGATGGGGGACAAATCAACATTGTTACCGAACGGCTGAGCGTTCGAGATGGGGCAGATATAACTGCTGATACTCGTGGTCAAGGTCGAGGGGGTACGCTAAACATTAATGCTACCGAGTCGGTTGAGGTGAGCGGTGCGGCTGCTATACCTGATGAAACGACGACCGTTCGGGATACGGAATCCGGTCCGATGATTTCCACAATAACTCGTAACAGTTTCAGTAGTCTAGACGCTGGTACGTTTGGCGCGAAACCTGCGGGGGAAATCAATATTACCACCGGACGGTTAAGCGTTCGCGATGGGGCAACGATCTCCATTATTACGGCAGGTGAAGGTCAAGGGGGTACGCTAACGATTAATGCCTCTGATTCCGTCGAACTCAGTGGTAATGTAGGGAATGACTTCAGTATCTTGCTGGCTTCAACCTTTGGCGGAGGAAGTGCAGGAGCCATCTCAATTGTTACAGAGCGATTGAGCGTTCGAGATGGGGCGGACATTGTGGCTAGCTCATTTGGTGCGGGTGCGGGTGGAACTGTCAGGGTCAATGCCACTGAGTCTGTGGAAGTTCTGGTACGTCTCCTGATGGATTTCCCAGTCGTTTGGTTGCCTCTAACTCGGAGACGGGGTGATGGCGGCAATGTGACTGTTGCCACCGAACGATTGCGCGTTGCAGACGGAGCCAACATTACCGTGAGCAGTCGCGTATTAACACCAGAAGAGGTATCGGATTTGAAATTGCAAACTTGTGAGATTGTTGAACGATCTGGGAAATCCCGGCAGTATCGACATTACCGCCGACAATATCCGCCTAGAAAACGGCGGTTTACTCGACGCCATCTCCTCTACCGGACGCGGGGGCAATATCGACGTTCGCGCCCGCAATATCCAACTGCGGAACGGTCTGATTACCGCCTCCGGACGCGGCAACGACCCCACCTTCGACGGTAACATCGACATCGATGCCGAAACCCTTGTCCTCCTCGACAACAGCCAAATTATCACCAGTTCCACTGACCCCCAAGGCGGCAGTAACATCACCTTCCGTCCCATCGACGGGGAAAATGGCTCGTTGGTTTTGCTTCAGTCTCCCGACAGTCTGATCAACGCCCAAGGAGAACTCTCGGTAGAAGGAGAAATCGAACCCGACCCGGCGGAGGTTCCGGAAGTGGCAACTCTCGATGCAGAAAGCCAAATTTCCCGAGGTTGCCAGGACTACGAAGGCAGCCAATTCATCGTTACCGGACGCGGCGGCATCCCGGCAACTCCTGCCGACCCTGCAAGTCCCACCACCGTCTGGCAGGATTGGAGTCTGACGGAAATAGCAGAAACCCCCACCCCGGAAAACCCACCGGAAGCGGCATCTCCAGAACCTCCGCCTCTGGTGGAAGCGCAAGGCTGGTACGTCAACGAAGCGGGACAAGTCGTCCTGACGGCAAATCCGACGACGGCAACACCGCACCAATCCGGACGAATTCCGGTGCAGTGCGGTTCGAGTCGTACTACTTCGATCGATGAGAGGAGATGAGTTAAAAGATTTATCCTGAAAACTGGGTCATGAGGGTCGCCATAATTTGACTGTCGTCCTGGGTTTTTCTGGATGCCAAAGCTGCTTCGAGAATCGCAATTTCCAATCCCGGCAACACGTTAGATGTGGTGATGCGCTGGCTGCCCCGATCGAGAATTTGAAAAGCAATAATTTGAGCATTTTCTACATCGACAACCCAATATTCTCCGACGCCAAGTTCTTCGTAAAGCAGTCGTTTGAAGCCCAGATCGTCGTTGAGAGAACTGGCAGCAATTTCAATGGTTAAGTCCGGTGCGGGGTGCGTTTCCAGATCGACGATCGTATTTCCCTGGGGAACTAAAAGGGCTTTTTCATTGATATAATATGACGCATCGGGTTGAGCTTCTTGACAACCGGGTTGGCGATAACTGGCATTAGTTAGAGCCGCGAAGCGCGATGGTTTTTAATGTACAGTACAAGCCGATTGCAGGGTGGATCAGTTCCATTGTCTACTGCGTGGTCTGGTCCAACTCCCATAGTCTCGATCCGCATTTGCTGGTTGAAGTAATAGCAGGTTTTCTTTTCGCTGGCAGGGTCATCGGCGATGGCGACAAATTCCTCCCAGGTGGCGTTAACCCAGGTGTTGGATGGAGACGTTGTTTGTGTGGGCGATCGGGTTTCGGTGAACGTCATGGTACTGGATCTCGAACATTTAAATCGATCGTAGCGCAATCCTAACACGCCAATACATATAGCGCGATCGCCCAATTCTGGAAACGGGTCAAATTCGATCGGGATCGCTCCCTAGACTGCGTAAGAGTTCTGTTAACCTCAACGCAGAATTAACTCCAGAAGAGATTGTTCTGGGTTTTTATCATTCAGAAAATCGTGCTTTGACTGGATTAGCAACGGATTAACATCTCCACCCGATCGATTCAACCCAAAAACCGAATACAATTATCAAATGATGCTTGAAAACTGAGGCACCACCCATGACCGTGACTCCAGTTCAACGAACCCCACTCCAACCGGAAATCCGTTGGGAACCATTACCCGCCGACTTTCAACTCCCCGATGACCCCGTGGATAATTTAGGACAACCTTTGCTCGCTGGTGCATTGCGCGAGAGTTTAGAATTAGCGAACTGGATTCGTCCGGAAATGCTCGTCGTTTCTAACTTTGGACTCTGTGCGACCATTGACGGACAAATCGTCGCCAAAGCACCGGATTGGTTGTATGTCGCCTCTGTGCAACCGTGGACGGGTGATGGGGAACGTCGCAGCTACACGCCTCATGCTGAGGGAGAAGTCCCCACTCTGGTGATGGAGTTCTTGTCAGAAACTGATGGTGGAGAATATTCGGTCAAACGCACGTTTCCTCCCGGAAAATGGTATTTCTACGAGCAAATTCTCCAAGTTCCCTATTACGTCATCTTCGATCCATCGGGTGGTTTGCTGGAATTTTACCAGTTACAAAATGGGCGCTATATCTTGCAAATGCCGGACGAAAATGGATGGCATTGGATTCAGGAAATGCAGTTGTTTTTGGGAACTTGGCGAGGGACGAAAGATGAGCGGACGGGGTACTGGCTGCGCTGGTGGAACGATCGAGGAGAGATTTTAGCTTGGGCGGTGGAACGGATTGGGGAATTGGAAGCAGTTGCCGAACAGGAACGGGAACGTGCCGAACAGGAACGGGAACGTGCCGAACAAGAACGAGAACGTGCCGAACAAGAACGACAAGAAAAAGAGCGATTGCTGGCTTATCTGCGTTCTCAAGGCATAGATCCCGATCGAATTAATTTGGGTAACGGGTAATGGGTCAGTCAGCGAATTTATGGTATGTCGGTCAGTGCTTTTATCGCCTAGAACATCGATCGTTGACAGGATTGGCAATGGCTTAATATTTCTACCCAACCAGTCGCCGAAAGATTGCCATGACCACCCCAGATTGATTTGGGAGCCTTTCAGTCAGTACCCTTAACCGATGAATACACCTCAAACGGATTACGATACCCCGTGGAAAGATGCTCTCGAGCAATATTTTCCGGATTTTATGGCATTCTTTTTTCCCAATGCCGATCGAGAAATTGATTGGAGTCGCGGCTACGAATTTCTAGACCAAGAATTGCAACAAATTGTACGAGATGCGGAGTTGGGGAAGCGTTTACTTGATAAGCTTGTTAAAATTTATCTAAACAATGGCGAAGAAGCTTGGGTGTTGGTTCACATCGAAGTGCAAAGCCAGGAGGAAACCGATTTTGCCCAGCGGATGTTTGTCTACCACTACCGCATCTACGATCGCTACCAACGTCGCGTTGCCAGTTTAGCAGTGCTGGGGGACGATCGATCGAGCTGGCGACCCCACCACTTTGGCTATCAGTTATTCGATTGTCAAATTCAATTCGATTTCCCGATCGTCAAACTGCTAGACTATCAACAACACTGGTCGAGCTTAGATGCCAGTTTAAACCCCTTTGCCACTGTGGTGATGGCGCATCTTAAGGCTAAAGAAACAACAACCGATCGCCGCCGCAGAAAAGAATGGAAACTGTTGCTGACTCGACGACTCTATGAAAAAGGATACCAGCGTCAAGACATCATCAATTTATTTTATTTCATCGATTGGATGATGACACTCCCAGTCGAGTTAGAGCAGCAATTTTTACAAGAAGTCGCGAATTACGAGGAGGAACAGAAAATGCCTTATGTTTCAAGTGTAGAAAGGCTGGGGATTCAAAAAGGGCTGGAACAGGGTCGTAAGAGGTCGCCAAGAAGGTCGTCAAGAAGGGCGAATTGAAGGATTGTTGACGAGTATTGAATTACTTCTGATTGTCAAGTTTGGCACAGAAAGTTTGTCTGTTTTTCCGACGATTTCTAATATCAAAGATATCGATAAATTGCAAGAACTTTTAACGAGTTTACTAACCTTCAACACCGTTGAGGAAATTCGACCCAAAATTGTGGAATTAACGGGAGAAAGTGAGACGTCAGAGAATACACAAGAGAATACAGATTTATAACTTCAATCCATCCGCGCTAATCGATCGCCCATGAACCGAGTTCTAAACTATTTCCTATTCGCGATTTTGGGATTGCTATTCGCCCTTGGCATTCCTGCCCTATCCGCACCACCTACCCCTGTTTCTTCCGAACCTTCAGCCCTCATTCAGCAAGGGAAAAACAACTACCAAGCGGGACAATTTGCTGAGGCGGTGGCGGTGTTGCAACAAGCGGCAGATACCTACCAACTCGAAGGTAAACCCCTAAATCGATCGCTAGCGTTGAACTATCTCTCATTAGCTTATCAGGAACTCGGAGAATGGGAGAAGGCACAAACTGCGATCGATATCAGTTTATCTCTACTCCCGGAAACTGAAAACAGTGACGAAACTACCCAAATCCGCGCCCAAGTTCTCAGCACTCAAGGACAGTTACAATTAGCATTAGGGCAAGGTGAAAATGCCCTGGATATCTGGAAAGAGGCGGCAACATTATACGATCGCATTGGCTACGAACCGGGGAAAATCGGTACGCAAATTAACCAAGCGCAAGCTTTGGAATCTTTGGGATTGTATCGTCGATCGTGTAAAACGGTGTTGCAAGCTTTTGAAATCGGCGATCTTAACTGCGAGGCGATTGCAGATGAAACTACCTTCGATCGGGTTCTGACTGCCTTCGAGAAACAGCCGGAATCGTTACAAGGGGAAGGGTTGCGGATTTTGGGAAATACCTTCCGACTGACGGGAAAACTAACAGAATCTCAAGCCGTATTGGAACGGAGTTTGGCGCTAGCAAAAACGCCTCAATCCGAAAGTGCCGCGTATCTGAGTTTGGGAAATACGGCGCGAGTTATCGCCGATCGCAATCGCCCCAAAACTGCCCGAAAACCGACGATCGATCCTTGGCGCTGCCAAAGTGAAACCGACAACCCCGAAGCGATTTCCTACTATCAAAAAGCTGCTGTTTCTCCCTCGCCATTAATCCGAATACAAGCCCAACTCAATGGGTGGGAAATTCAGCCTGATGCTTCTTTGTTGACAGAAATTCAGTCACAATTATCGCAACTGACTCCCAGTCGATCGAGCATTTTTGCAACGGTGAAATATGCGCGGCATCTGATGTGTTCCCAACCGGAAATAACAGGATTGCCTGATGCGGTGACGGAACTCGATCGGGCTATCTCCCAGGCAAAAGCGATCGAGGATAAACGGGCGGAATCTTATGCCTTGGGTATTCTCGGGCAAGTGTACGAATCTCGACAGGAGTGGGATTTTGCCAAAACCCACACCCAGCAAGCCCTCAGCCTCGCCCAAGCCTTGCCCGCGCCGGAAATCGCTTATCAGTGGCAATGGCAGTTGGGGCGCATTCTCAAGCAGCAGCAAGTGGAAGAAAAAGCGATCGTCGCTTATGCTGAAGCTGTCGAAACATTGAAAACTCTCCGCACCGATTTAGTTGCCCTCAACCCCGATATTCAATATGATTTTCGCGATGAAGTCGAACCTGTATATCGGCAATTTGCCGAGTTGTTATTCCACACTCCTAACGAGAAGAATTTAGAAGATGCGCGTTTGACGATCGAGGCGCTACAACTGGCGGAACTCGATAACTTCTTCCGAGAAGCCTGCTTGCAAGCCGAACCCCAACAAATCGATCGAATCGACAAAAAAGCTGCGGTTCTCTACACGATTATCCTCAACAATAAACTGGAAATTATTCTCAGTTCGCCAAACCAACAGATTTCTCATTATACAACAACTTTGCCGGATAATTTTGAGAACAAAGTGGTTGAACTGACAGAAAATATTAAAGATAATAATAAAAATGGGTATTTGTTATTATCGCAACAGGTTTATCAATGGTTATTTCCGCTAGAACTGGAAGCTAAGCTGACTGAACTCGCAGAAAAACAATCTCTGGAAACCCTCGTTTTTGTCTTAGATGGTGTGTTGAGAAGCGTGCCGATCGCGGCATTGCACGACGGCGAAAAATTCTTCATCGAAAAAGACTATGCTGTTGCCTTTACCCCCGGTTTGCAACTGATCGATCCCAAACCCTTCGGGCAAGTTCAACAACGGGCTGTTTTAGCCGGAATCAGTGAAAATGCTCCCAGTTATAGAACTGTTGATCCGGGAAACTGGCGCGTTTTACCCAATGTTTCGGGTGAATTAACAGAACTCGAACAGTCGATCGATCGCCATCGAGTTTTCAGAAACGATCGATTTACTCGCGAAACATTGCAAACCGAACTGGATTTAGAACCTTCAGAAATCGTTCATATCGCCACCCACGGACAATTCGGATCGACCCTAGAAGATACGTTTATTTTAGATTGGGTCGATCGATTGAATATTCCCCAATTAAACCGCTTGTTGCAAAGTCAAGATACAGGAAAAAAGAGACGATCGAACTCTTGGTTCTAAGTGCCTGTGAAACGGCAGCAGGAGACGATCGAGCAGCGTTAGGATTGGCTGGGGTTGCCGTGCGTTCTGGGGCGCGAAGTACCCTGGCAACACTATGGACGGTCAACGATCGATCCACAGCGGAATTTATGCGTCAGTTCTACGAAAGGCTAATGAAAAATCAAGAAACAAAAGCGGCATCTTTGCGGCAAGTTCAGCAGTCTTTTCTGGCAGACGAAACCTATCAAAATCCGATTTATTGGGCGCCGTTTGTGTTGGTGGGAAATTGGTTGTAATAGCGACAATCTTAATTTCGCTTACAATAAGGGTAGTAGAATAGCGTTCTACGATTTTGTTTCATGATTGTCACAATTCTAGCGAGTTTTTGTTCGATTTCAGTTATTAGACGGTTGTAACTTCTGTAACAACGCTTCAACTTCTCTGGCAAGATCGAGCTTCTCCCGCTTGTTCGTAAAGCATTTGGGCTTGAGAAAACCGATCGATCGCTGCTTCTAAATTTCCTGCATCTCGGTACAGTTGTCCCAATCGGGTATGCGCTAAAGCTTGTCCTTTCAAATTGCCTTCAGTTGTTGCTAGTTCGATCGCCTCCCAATAGGCTTCTTCTGCTTTAAAAGACAAGCCAGTTTCGTTGTACAATTGTCCCAATTGAAGGTAAATTGCTGCCGATCGATTACCATTATCGATCGCCATTTCCAAAATTTCGATCGCCTCCGAAAATAAGTCATTGTCGGCATACACGTAAACCTGCGGGGGAATGACAGCCGTTTCATCGGTTGGTTGCATCGCTAGCAACTGCATTACTCGATCGCGATCGGACTCGTCGAGGAGATGGAATCGAGTTTCGGATTGCGAACCATTATCGGCAGTTACGGTCAGCGTGTAGCTGGGTCCAGCTGCCAAGGGAATATCCCCCCCATAGGCAATTTCCGTGCCTTCCACTTCGATCGGGCCCCAAACGGCTTCCTCTGCGTTCTCTAGCGTGACTGTATATCGACTCGCACCGGGGACAGGTTCCCAGCGAATTTGCGGTTGGGTTGTCAATAATACCGTGTTGCGGGGACTGAGAATGTGGGGAAGGTTGGGTTCGAGGATCTCGGTGAGATTGCGACCGCAACCCGAATTTGGATCGCTCTCTGGATCTTTGCACTCTTCCAACACACCCGGACACACCGAAGTCGCCAGCGATTGCATCCCCACGGGAAAACTTCGCGTTGTGCCGTCTGCCGAACACATCGCCATGGCTCTAGCATTCGCTGTCAATTGTACTCGATCGCCCGCACACAGGCGTTTTCCTGGCGTTAATGTCTCGGACATCCCCTCGCGTAACAGTGAGCCTTCGCCTTCCAAACGATCGATTTGTCCCACCGTTCGGCATTCATCGGACAAATCGATCGGTGCGGCAACAGCGGATTTTGTGTCTCCATACTGCGTCCGAAACTGCGTCCGAACATCGAACTCCAATACTCCAAAGAGGAACAAAACGGCGATCGTTAAACGTATTCTGTGATGATTCATAAAGGGTTTGACAGGAGTCTCTCAACTTTTAAAATACCCCAAAACAGACATTTTAGACTTCGCTGCACCCAAGAATCTGGCATATTTGTGTTGAATATCCTCAATTTGCGGCTTCAATTCTCGGCTTCTTCGGCTTCAAACTGAACTTGTCGGTACAAGTCGGAAATGGCGATTTCTACATCCACCGATTCGAGCCGTAAACGATCGTCTAATCCATATTCCCACAGCACCCATCGTCCCTGTTCGTTGCGCCGAAAGACTTCGACTCCCGGTCGATCGACTTGCACCAAAACGTATTCTTGTAGCGTTGTGGATTGGCGGTATTTGGCAAACTTTTTACCTCGATCGAACGCTTCTGTCGAAGGCGATAAAACTTCGATAATTAAACTGGGAAATTGCAGCAATTGCGGATCGCGATCGTCGCAAGTCACCACCACATCGGGATAAAAATACTTCCGACCCGGTTCTACCTGCACTTTCACATCTACAATATAAACTTCGCAAGGTCGATCGGTTAGAGCTTCATCTAGGAGCTTGAAGCAATTTCCGGAAACCCGGTTGTGGTTACGGGTTGCGCCGCTCATGCAGACAACTTCTCCATCCCAATACTCGTAGCGTTCTTCTTGGGTGGGTTCCCAAGCGAGGTATTCTTGGGCACTCATTAAGATTCGATCGGATAAAGCAACCATTGTTCGATCGGGAACTAATTGACTTTTCCAATATATCAAAAAAAGAGAAATTGCAGTTAATTTGAAACTATTTTTAACGTTTTATGATAATCTTAAATAAAACCTCAATTTTTACAGGAAAATCATGTCTACACTTTCTTTATTTAATTTTTTGGGACAGTGATAGCAGCCTCTAAACGTTGTTGAGCTTGCTTTTTCCACTCCGATTCTGGAAAACGATCGTCAGCCACATCTTGGAAACAAAACTGCCATTCCTTCAACGCTTCCGATGTCCGATTTTGTGTCTCCAAAACTTGAGCGAGAACGCAATTAGCTGTGCCTCCATCACTAATAAGTTCGATCGCCACTTTGAGGTGTTTTTCAGCTTCAGAATAATCCCCCAGCTTCCAATTACCCGATTTCATCAACAACGCCCAACCCAAGTTTTTCCGAACGAGATACTCTCCTAACTCGCTCTGAGATTGCTGCATTTGCCCCAAACAGGTACGCAGCAGTTCATCTGCCCGTTGATACTTCCCATCTACGATGTCTAAAAAGGCTTCATTATTGCACCCCCACGGATCGCCGAGAAGTTTGGCTTGGTGGAAGTTTTCTCGGGCGAGATCGAATTCTCCCATCCTTTCGTAGAGATAACCGAGGTTATTGAGAACTCTCGGTTTGTTTGCGCCCAACCGCAATGCTAATTTAAAGTAAAATCGAGCGCGATCGTATTGTTTGGCTCTAATATTTTCTACGCCCCATCTATTTAATTGAATACCGATCGGATTGATAGCAAAGGGGTAAGCGATCGTTCCGATTCCTAACGATATGGCGATCGCAACAACGACTAAAACCGGGTTGAGAGAAGAATGATGCAGTGGTTTTATACGGTTGTCTATTCCCAAATATTCTTCCCAAGTTAAGGGAACTTCCGCTGGATTTTGATAAATTACAGGCAACCAAGTGGCGCAGGGAAAATCATTTTCCAACCCCTGCAACCGTTCTCGCGCTTCCCTTACTGATAAATACAGCGATTTTCCACTAGAAAATGCCTTGAGAAAATATCGCAAAAACTCTTGCGCTACCAAATCTGGTACTCTTTCTCGCATAACGATCGTCTGTGGAATGAGAATATCATTGAGCGATCGTGCCAATCCCAACCCATCGCAGGAATTAAAAATCACAAGTTGTAAACCCTTGTCTACCGCTTTTCTCAAGCCGTACCACAGTTCGCTAATAGTCAAACTATCATCGGAATTTAAATAAATTCGCCCTTCATTTCCCTCAGTTTCGCTATGTCCGGCGAAGAAGATAATATCCCAATGTTGTTCCCAAAGTCGATCGTTAATATCTTTTCGTTGCGGTTCGACGAAGATTTCAATTTCTGCTCGATCGCCTAATTCTTCTAGCAATTGGCGATCGGTTTGAATGTCAATTCCTTCACTCGTTCCAAAAATTGCCAGCACTCTAACTTTATTTTTAGAAATAGGCGATCGGGGTTCTCGACGTTTGAATTCCGAATATCCGAGTGCAATTTCTGCCTGCTGATAGTCGCGCTTCAGTAAATCCCAACTGTGCCATGGTAATTTCTCGATGAGAGAATCTTTGGTTTGAACCAGCACTCGGACTTCTTCATGTTTGCGGACAAAATCGCGCCATTCTTCTCGAATATTTTGAAACGATTCGGATTTGAGCCATTGATTTAAACCCGCTTCGATCTGCTGTGCGGACTCTCGGCACTCGCGAATCCGTTTAATATGACCGCCATAAGAGACTTTCAGACGCTTAATTCGATAAGAATTGTCGAAATTGTCGAAATGACGATAAACGTGCCCAGTTCGAGGGGAATTACCGAGATGGCGATAGGTATCTTCCCAATGCTGGCGCGATCGATCGGCAAGTTCGGGATTGGGAGGTAAAGCACTGTCCATTTTGAGATCTGGCAATTTTCCATCTTCTCCCATTTCCAATGCGACTTGGAAACCCGATCGAAAGTCACCATTCAGCTTCAGAACAACTAGCTTTCCCATCGCTCCCTTCTCCAACTCAAACTACAAAAGATTCTGTCACACTTACCTCTTCTAAGGAAACTCTAACTCCAAAAAGTTCTCCGGGATCGGCAACGAACTTAATTTGAATATTTTCGGTAGTTCTTGCCTCAGCTTGAATAACCTGCACTCCCATTTCGTCGAGTACAGATAACTTGAGATTTTCCGGCAAGTAAATATTGGGTTGTAAGGGATAGATCTCGACCCAAATTTCTATTTCTGAGTTGTTGAGTTGCAGGAGTGCAAGCGCTAACGCAACCCGATCGTGTCTTGCCAAATTCAGAATTTTGGCGCGAGTGACAGAATGTTTAGAGTGGTCAGTGGGTACGGGACTATTTCGCCATGCAAATTGGGTTCGTGGAAACAGCGCATCGAGAGTTCCCCAACCTGTCTCAACAGTATCATACCACCATTGGGAAAGTTTAACGGTTTTTTGCTCTTGAATAGAGTTAGCTGGTTGCGACTCTTCGAGCTCTGTAATATAGGTCAAAAAGGTTTCGAGAGATTCTAATCGATCGAGAGGAACGCTTTCTAGGGTTGTTTTTTGGATAAATCCTAATAGGTTGGCATGAGTCAAAGATTCGTTAAATTGTACAATGATATAACCGATCCGATCGCCCCAAGTTTCTGCTGGAATCCTAGCGGTTCGATCGCTTTCCAAAATGGGACAACATTCTAATTTACCGATATCGGAAATCTCCAGTACAGAACACGCTTCGATCGTCGGCATAGACGGATCTCGATCGAAGAAACAATCGGATTCGATCTCCATACATTGCAGATAAAACCTCGTGGCATATACCGCTAAACTATTGAGATACGCTCGTTTAGCTCGTTTTGGGACAAATTGAGCAGAACTCAGTTGGCGAGCAATTTGGTGCGCTTCTATAGTTAAGGGAACAGTGAAAGCAAGCGATTCGGTCATAGCTAAAAGCATTGTCAATCTTTGAAAGTGCGAGTACGAGAAAACCAAAAGAAAGTTTAAGTGAATTGTGCAAACTTATCGGGTAAGCCGATCGAGAGAGAAATGCACTAGAAATACCAAGTTACGTGCTACTTAAAGTTAAAACTATCGAGTCTTTCAATCTCCTTATTATATTCTCTAGTGCTTTAAATACTCTCGAAAATATGGGTAGAATGGAGGAAACTTTTTTTGGAAAAATCCATGAATTGTCGGAACAGGCAATTTTAACTCTTCAGCGATATCCGACCAAATTCGATCGTCCCAAATATGAGAAATCGCCAAGAACTTCAAATTGGCATCCGGTCGATCTCGAATGTGTTCTCGACTGAACATACAATCGGGATCTTCTTCAATCAGTTGCCGAAGTTCCATCGAAGCCGATCGCGTTTCAGCCGAACTCAGAATATTTTCTAAGTCATCGATATCGTTAAACCCCGAAAAAGGCACATGATCTCCATCGGATTTGGTCCAGTACTCGACGCTCTGGGAATTGAAGTCATGCCTTGCTTTCGATACTTATCGATAATATCCTGCTGACGTTTTTTGAAGATAAAATTACACCATTGCCTTACCTCTTTCTCTGGGTTATAGTTATTGATTTTCTTGCAAATCTCCATCAGAGTTAAACTCAGTGCTTCATTGTAAATTTCTTGACGATCGAACTCTGAAGGAACTGTGGAACCTGTCAAGCAACCCGGTTTTAAAAGTTCTGCACAGAGCTGATTTAATGCTAACCTTCGTTTGAGACTTTTGGGTAGATATTGTTGAGCTTCGATCGCCAATTGTTTTAATCGCCGATCCAAATTTGTGGACTCCTGACACATAACACATGGATATGAACTTTGACCGATGACGACCCTCATCAATGACGAATGAGGCTTTGATGACGTTCGGAGAACTGACACCCCTATAAATGCTTCGGTACAAGCGGTCGGATTTTTCTGCGAACGATCGTAACTGTAACAAAACTTCACATTGAAATCAGGACTAATAGGCTAGTCAGAATGAACGATCGCCAAACCCGATCGGGTTCTCCCTACAACAGCTACCATAGAGTTCACAAGCCGTTCTATAACTGGATGATGGTTGCCAACTTTAGTCAAACTCACATGACTCAAACTCACATTTCCCCAGAACAGTACCTAGAGTGGGAAAAAACGAGTCCGACTAAGCACGAGTATATTAACGGTCGAGTTTATGCCATGGCAGGGGCAAATGATGCCCACAATACCCTCACTTTTAACTTATCTGGACTGTTCTATACTCATTTGCAGGGTCGATCTTGTCGGGGATATGCAGCGGATATGAAGGTGAAGATTGCCTCTGAAGATATTTACTACTATCCCGATTTGTTGGTGACTTGCGACGAACGAGATCGAGAAAATAGGGACTTCAAACAGCATCCCAAACTGATTATCGAAGTTCTATCAGAGTCAACCGAAAAATTTGACCGCAGTCAAAAATTTGCAGACTATCGCACCCTAGATCCCCTTCAAGAATACGTCCTGGTTTCACAAGACCAAATCAATATAGAACTATTCCGCCGCAATAACGCCGGACGTTGGGAACTTTATGTTTTTAGGGAAAGCGATGATGTAGAATTTGCCAGTCTTGAGTTGTGCATCCCCATGGCAACCGTTTACGAAAACGTAATATTTGAAACGCCCTAATTTTTGGCGTTAATTTTTGGGTCGTGCTAATTTCGGCGTGTATCCCAACAACCCCGTCATCAACCGCAATGCCAAGGCTTTCACGGGATGGATATTCCGCATCGCCCACAATCCCAACCGTCGCACGCCAACCACTGGCAACCAATTATTAGAAAACGTTCGATCGAGAATATCGGTAAATCCGAGAATCACCCAGTTTTCCCATTTCCGAACTCGTTGATACCGTTTCAATACTCGTAAATCCCCAAGATCTTCCCCCTGTTGATGCGCCATTTGCAACACTTGTGCCAACATTGCTGCATCGCGAATTCCCAAATTCAAACCTTGTCCGCCGACAGGATGACAACAGTGTGCAGCATCGCCCAGCAATGCTAATCTGGGAAGAACGTAGCGATCGCTCTGCATCAGTTGCACCGGAAACACAAATCGGGGACTAATAATTTCCAGGTTGCCCATTTGAGAACCATACCGACGGCGCAGTTCGGCAAGAAACGCTTCATCATCCAACTCGGCTAATGCTTTGGCTTCTTCGTGGGGGGCAGTCCAAACAATATTGCAGCGATTGTCCGTCAGTGGCAAAATGGCAAAAGGACCGACTGGGCCAAAAACGTTCGTAAGCGATGTTGCCATGGGGTTGTTCGGGTCTGACTTTCACCGTGATGCAAGATTGCCAATATTTCCAACCCTGGGTGGGAATTGCTGCCGCTTGCCGAATGCGCGATTTCGATCCATCGGCAGCAATAACTAATCGACTGCGAAGAGTTTGGGTTTCTCCATCTCGCTGCAAGGAAATCGTCACCCCATCTGCTTGATATTCGATGTTCATCACTTCGGCAGGAGACAAACAAGTGATGTTTTCTGCATCGCCTAAGAAAGCTTGCAACGCGGTCAGCAAGGGGGTATGTTCGGCAACGTAACCGAGGCGATCTAAACCCAAGTCTGTCGGTTGAAAGCGGACTTCGGCTTCTCCAGAATCGGTGAGAGAAATTTGGTGGAAGGGGGTAATTTTAGGCAAGATTTCATCCCAGACGCCAATCCCATCCCAAATCCGCCCGGAAAGCAAGGAGACAGCATAGACTTGTTGGCGAGATGCGGCTTGGGTGGGGGAAAGGGCATCGATTAAGATGATGTTCAGTCCCGAGTTTTTCAAGGCACAGGCGAGAGTGGTTCCGGCAACGCCGCCGCCGACGATCGCGATATCGCAGTCGAGTGGAGAGGGGTTTGGCAGTTGCAGTGCGGGCGATCGCTCCAGGTGCTGAATGGACATGAATTTAACGAGGATCGAGGAAAAGGTGGGCTTGTTTACACATTGTTACACAATTGCCGGAATTGGGGAAAGGGCGATCGGGTGACGATCGTCTGGAATCGGAGTAAAAAAGGCTAGTTTAACAACCCTTGAACATTGCCAAAATTAACTCAATACAACCGATCTTTTTCGCTATCCTAGAAGAGTTCTATCTTCTCTAAATAACGGCTATGGTTGCTTTATCCGATCGCCTTTTGATGAGTGCCCAAGAATACCTGGCTTGGGAACCTACCCAAGAGGAACGCTACGAGTATTGGGATGGGGAAGTCGTCTGCATGAGCGGCGCTACCCGCAATCACAATCGGATTGCCTTGAATTTCTCCAAGATGCTTGATGAGGCTCTAACCGATCGACCTTGTGAAGTTTACATTGTAGACGTGAAAGTGCAAGTAGAACCGAGTCAGAAGTATTTTTATCCCGATGTGGTGGTGACTTGTGACGATCGCGATCTCGACCCACAACTCATTCAGTTTCCCTGTTTAATTATCGAAGTTTTATCCTCTTCCACAGAAGCCATCGATCGAGGCAAAAAATTTGCAAAATATCGCCAGTTTTCTACCCTGAAAGACTATGTTTTGGTGCAAGTCGATCGACCGGGAGTAGAACTTTTTCGGCGGAATGAAAAAGGAGAGTGGGTGTTATCAGAATATGGTTTAGACGATCGCTTACAGCTTGACTCTGTGGGAGTAGAAATCGCTATCTCTGATGTGTACCAAAAAGTTAAGTTTGAGGCAGAAGAAGCGGAAATTTGAGAAAACCTTACATAACTCGATCGACTCTATTGTGTGCATCAGACATACCTGTCATCCACAGATTTAGGTGTAGTCAACCGTCGATCGCCACCAAGCTGCTAATTCATTGTGAGTGACGAGAAAAGCGATCGATTCTAGAACGATACCCAGACTAATATTACCAATTTGCCAGGATCGTTCCATACAACTGGAGATCGTTCCTTCAATGAGTAATGCGGGTAGTAGAATTCCACAACCGATCGTCAAGAGAGAAAAAATTAAGTTGCCGCGATAGCTAACCCAAACGATCGCAAACAGCCACCCAAGTGGTACAAATAAAATTCCATAGTAGAGAACTTTATACACGAATATACTCAGGGGATTGAGATAAACGGTTGTGTCGAAAAACGACATTACTGACCAGAATAAAGCGGCATCGGGAGAGAGTTGGAACTGATAGAGATTTCGAGGTCGATCGACGTAAATTTTAACCGTCCATCCGTCATAAACAATGGCAACCCGATGGAATTGGGTATCGGCAAAGACATTCGGGACGAGACTTTCGGGATGGGCACCATTTTCTTTGGTTAAAGGGGTTCGCAGCCGAAAACTGAGCTCGTCTTTTTCTTGTCCGAGAGTAAAATTACGAGATGATACGTTTTGGGAGAGAGAAATAATCCGAGCCGGTCCTTCTTGATTGGTATCGGCAGTGGCGAGGGTTGAGACTAAAGTTAGCTGCGATCGAACTTGGACTTTTTCTGTAATTAATTTGACAGATTCAGTTGTTTGCAACCAATGCTGTCCATCTAATAAAACTCCTAGATCTTGACTCGTTGTTTTTTGAGTCAAATTTCCTTGAGAAATCAGATCGGGCAAAGTTTTAGTCAAATCGCTATATCGTTGTCGATTTCCGTCAAATTGATAGGACGCTAGTAACGATTGAGAAATTGCATCACAAGAGTTTCGATCGTTCAAAAGTTGAGAAACTTCTGTTTTTGACGCAGCTCGATCGGCAATACAAAACTGAGAAACTTGACCTTTCCAAGGTCGGTCGGCTGTGACTTCGTTACCCACCAAAAGTGGATAACGATTATCCCAGTTACTCAATTGGGTAGCGTCTTGAAATGAGAACAATAAAAAACAGATAGCGATTAAGTAGCCTAGAAAAATGGCGATCGCCCATTTGATATTTAACCAGCGCTTGCTAACTTTTAAAATCCAGAAAATAACCTTGACAATATTGCCTCCCCAAAAGTAGAATATTAAGAATCCGGTAAAGCCACTGGTGGTATTAGAAAGAATGTCGATCGAGTTTGAAGATCGTTCGGGTAAAAAAACTTGTAAGGTTTCTACTGTCACCGATAATAAACAACTGGCGATCGTCACCGAAATCGCAATTTTTATAAAATTGAGTCTTCTGTCTTCTAAAAATCCGGCTAAAGCAAATCCAAAAGGAATAAAGAGTAAAATATTTCCGAATAAGTCAAATCGCTCGGTATAAATCTCAAAACTGGTAACGATTGTTTGGATATAATTTTCTTTTGGATTTTCAAACTCAAAAGGTAAAAGTGTTAAAAATAAAATCAAAAGAATACTCACGAATAAAACTTTTTTTGCCCATTGATTCCGGAGCGATTTCTCTGATGATTTAAATAAATTTAACATAATCGGCTTTGAATTGAACGGTGCAATCGCTTGGTAAAAGCTAGCGCTACAGCTCTATCGGGATCGGAAAAAGTCAAAGTTTTAGTGAATTTATTGCCTCGTGAAATACACCCATATTTTAGTTTTGGAGACGAAACTCTCGGTTCTAAAACTAAAACCCAGAACTCGAGTGGGAGAATGTATAGATAACCGATCGAGCCTTACTCTTTACTTGTCACTAATCGATCGGCTATCGTTTTGCCAATTTCCAGAGAAGAAGTCGCAGCGGGAGAAGGTGCATTACAAACGTGCAGGGTGCGGTGTTCTTCCAGGATTAAAAAATCATCAACCAACTTTCCCTCCAAGTTCAAAGCTTGAGCGCGAACTCCGGCTGAAATCGGGGTCAAATCTTCCGCTTCAACTTCCGGAATGAGTCGCTGTAAACTGCGAACAAATGCAGCTTTGCTGAACGATCGAATCATCTCTTCCACACCCATTTTACCGTGCTTCGCTACAAATTTCCAGAAACCCGGATAGCTAATAATTTCGGCAAAATCTCGCAAATCGAAATCCGTTTTTCCATACCCCTCACGCTTCAAACTGAGAACGGCATTAGGTCCGGCATGGACGCTACCATCAATCGATCGCGTAAAATGCACGCCTAAAAATGGGAAATTTGGGTTCGGAACGGGATAAATGAGATTTTTAACAAAATTTCGCTTTCCAGGCTTTAATTCATAATATTCTCCCCGAAACGGAAATATTTTAGCTTGGGGGTCTACCCCGCTATTTCGGGCAACTCTATCGCTATACAGTCCCGCACAGTTAATCGCAAAATTCGTTTTAAAATCACCCTGGTTTGTTTCCAGAATCAAACTTTCATTTGTTTCTCGAATTCGATCGACTTGAGTATTTAACTGTAGATCTGTATTGCGATCGGCAATAATTTGTAGATATCGATCGCAGACTTGAATATAGTCTACAATTCCTGTCGAATCTACTCGAATTCCCGCCAAACAGCGAACGTGTGGCTCAATTTCTCTGACTTGTTCCCCGCTCAATTTGGCGATCGAAAGCTGGTTTTCTAAACCTCGTTGATAAAGCTTTTCCAGAAACGGTAACTCTTCAGGTTTAGTTGCAACAATCACCTTCCCACAAACCTCGTATTCGATACCATATTTCTGGCAAAATTCTACCATCGATCGACTGCCATCGCGGCAAAACTTCGCTTTGAAGCTACCGGGTTTGTAGTAAATTCCTGAATGAATGACACCGCTATTATGTCCCGTTTGGTGACGCGCCCAACCGTCTTCCTTTTCGATTACAAGAAGGCGAGACTGAGGATATTTCGCCCCCAGCGCCATGGCTGTCGAAAGACCGACAATTCCGCCACCAATAATTGCAAAGTCGTAGGTTGTCATTGGGTTCAATAGATTAAAAATTGTCAACCAAAATATTATGTTACTCGGAAACCCGGCTTCTTCAAGAAGTCGGGTTTTTAGAGATTCAAAAAAAGTCAGTAAACCGACTTAAAGCGATCGAACTTTTGCAGCAATATACTCTACATATTGTTCGCTGTTGTACTCCCGATTCACCAACTCATACCCGCGTTGAGCCTGTTCTTCTGCCTTTTCAGGATTGTTCAGCAAGTCGAGAATCGCCTCGCGCATTCCTTCAGGGTCGGCGGGTTCCACACCTCGAACAATTCCAGCATCGATCAACTCTGTCACCAAACCCGGAGTTCGGGTCATAATCACCGGACGCCGACAAGACATCGACTCGAACAAAGTTGTCAGTCCAGCTTGGTAATTGTGCGCCTTCAAACTGATGACCACCACATCAGAATCGCGATACAGTTGTACCAAATCGGGCCAATCGTAGAACTTCACTGACATATTTTCCGGCATCACTTCCGGAAAAGTATCTGCCATTTTCTTCGCGTTGGGGGAAACCGCACAGACTTTGGCATCCACATCCAGAAGACGAATCGCCTCAGCAAATGTCCGATAGTCGCGCTGTTCTAAACCGCCACTACCGACAATCGGGCGCTGTTTATCCGGCGAGGCAAGACCCGGGGTAAAGAATCGGGTATCGGTTTGTTCGGTGACAAGGCAAACTTGTTCGGGCGGCAAGTTAATATATTGGCGCAGAAAATCAGCTTTCACCGCCGTATTGGTCATGAACAAATCGATGCGGTTCCGTAAGTCGAAAAGCTTCAATGTCAGGCGACCCCGAGGTCGATCGATATTGTGAACAAACACAGCTAATTTCGGGCTGTTGGGTTTTCCACCGCAAAGGGCAGCGATGGGAAAACCTGAATCTTCACCGATGCAAAAAACTGTATCTTTACTAGTCAATTGCTTTGATAAAGTCCGCGCCATTGCCCAATGATGAGGTTGACTCGCACCCGTAATTTTCGAGAGAATTTTATCAGTCAGGGAGACAGAATAACCTTGGGGTTGATGAATTGTTGCACTCAACATTTGACTCAATGCCCATAGAGTATGCCGAGGACGCTTTTGGGCTTGGGCATCGAGTGCAATCTGTTCCATATCGAACGGACGGCTCAAGACTACATGGTAGTTTTTGACTTTTACAGAGTCCGTTTTCGGTTGAACTTTTTGCGTAAAATTGGTAGTCATGGTTGATATTTTACCTCTATTTCAGGAATAACTTGATGGTCAGGGCAATGCGATTTGTGTATACCGCGCCTCAGTGAAACACCCGATCGAAAACGATCGAAATTGCTGACATTTTTAAATCGGCATCACTTCTGTGACAACTCCCATTTTATCCAACATTTTTTGAATTTCTGGACAATAGATGGCGTTCATGACAATCACTACATCGGGTTCGTAGTCTTTGAGAAATTCCGGAGACATAATTTCTTTCCCCACGCCGGGAATAAATTTGCCGTGACGGTGAGGATTGATATCGACGATGTAGTCAACTTGGTCGGTAACACCGAGGGTGGTCAGGAAAGCAACACATTTAGACCCAGAACCCCAGACAACAACTTTTTTATCTTGGGTTTTCATCTGCTGGAGTTGCTGTTTCCAGTTGTATAATTTTTGGTTAATATTAGCAGAAAAATGTTTGACCAACTCTGCCAATTCTTCGAGGCTTTCTTCTCGCGGATGAACGATCTCGGAAGGCGTAGAAACGGGTTGAGTTTCAATTAACAAATATTGTTCGCCATAGGCAAGATACAAATCCGTTACTTCAAAGTTGCAAGACCGGAACAAACGCGCTAGCGATCCAGGTGTGAAATAGGAACAATGTTCGTAGTAAATATCCTCGAATGCCAAATCTTGCAAAACGCGACCCATATCGGGAATTTCAAAGAATACGTCTGTTTTTCGATCGCCGATCGATCGGCGTACGGTACTGACAAATTCCTGGGTAGGATGAATGTGTTCTAAGGTGTGGCGACAGCAAATGAAATCACCGACATAATCGGTATATTTCTCAGAATAGTAGTCTTGAATAAAGGTGATTCGATCGGTGGCTTCGCTTTTCACCCGTCCGACTACCGCGCTAGGATCGATCCCCACCCCACGATTGGGTCCTAACTCGCACATCAACACCAAAAAATCACCTTTGCTGCACCCAATTTCGACAACATCTTTATCATGCAAATCGTATTTGTGAATCAGTCGATTGGCTAAATCCAATGCAAACTGATTAAACGTGGGTGAAAAGCTCTGTTGATCTTCATAATTTGGCGCATAAGCAGACCATTTTGGATCGAAGACCACATTGGTAATGAAACCGCACTCTTCGCAGAAACCTAAAACGACATCATCACAAGGAAAATCTAAGGCTTCTTGCCGAGTTGGCAACATCAAGCAACTGTGAACCGGAACATTGCGAACCTCGAAAAAAATCGTCAATCCCTGATGTCCGCAGTTAGGACAAATATGATGATTTTCTGATGAATTTGAAGATCGAACCTCTTCAGCAAGAGGTGTGACTTGTTGAACCATTTTGAACTCCTAATTCAAGGGATAAGTTAGAGTGGTAAATAATCGATCGAGTCGATAAAATCAACAGTATTGCTAGACTTTCTATCAACCTCGACATTAATTGAACCTAATGCACGATCGCCTTTTGCCGCGAACTTCTGATGGCAAAACTTTCGGAACCCTAGAAAACTTTTGGTGTCGGAATCGGCACGATAAACCGACCACCTTGCTGTTGATAAGCTTCTTGCTGTTTCATGATTTCTTCAGCAAAGTTCCAAGCTAAAATTAACACATAGTCAGGCTTATCTTCTAACAACTTTGACGGTGGAAAGATGGGTAAATGATTGATGCTCATATACCGATCGTGCTTGAAAGGGTTCAAGTCTACGATATAATCCAACAGGGTTTTGTTAATATCAAAGTAGCTGAGTAAGGTGGTGGCTTTCGCTGCCGCACCGTATCCCACGACTCGCTTCCCCTGCTTCTTCAAATCCCAGAGAATTGCCATCAATTCCTGCTTAATTTGACCCACTCGATCGGCAAAATTACTATAGTAATCGAAGCCATCCACTCCCTGCTTCGATTCAGTATCCAGTAACCCTTTTACCGAATCCTTAACAGCTTCCCGAGGTTCCACAAACAAACGCAACGATCCACCATGAATCGACGTTTGTTGAATATCATTCAGGAACAACGAATGTCGTCGAAAAAGCCGATCTAATGCCGTTACCGAGAAGTAGCAAAGATGCTGATGATAGACGGTATCAAATTCGCCATGTTCGACCAAATCGACGACATAAGGCGCTTCAATCACTGCCACCCCCGTCTCTTTTAACAAGGCGGAAATTCCTGCCACAAACCCGTTGAGATCGGGAACGTGTGCCAGCACATTATTGGCGAGAAACACATCCGCTTGTTTCCCCTCCGATCGCAATTGAACTGCCAAATCCTTCGTGAAAAACGTACACAGCGTCTCGATTCCGGCTTTTTGTGCCGCCTCTGCCGGACCACTTGCCGGATCGATTCCTAGCACCGGAATTCCCTTTTCGGCAAAGTTTTTCAACAGATATCCATCATTACTCGCTGCTTCGATTACCAAGCTATTTCCATCGAGTTGTCGCGAAGCGATAATGGCTTGAGCACTCTCGCCGAAGTGACGCAGTAATGAGGGTGAAACAGACGAAAAATACGGGTAGTCTCGACAAAATAAAATCTCAGGAGGAACGCTGACTGTAATCTGAACGAGGCTACAATTCGGGCAAAATGCCAATTCTAACGGTGCGGTATATTCGGGTCGATCTAATTGGTCTTTGGTGAGCAATCCATCGGCTAAAGGAGTATAGCCAAAGTCGATAATTGACTCTAAATCGGGATGACCGCAAGACCGACAAGTCGGTTTTGAGTGTTCCACTATTTTGTATTCCTTGGGTAGATGCGATCGAGCGATTTGGAAGCAACTCGATTTTCCTGAAAGATATTTTAGAAATGAAATCCACGCGATTGAGATTTCAAACAGATAGCGCCATCGCCGATTCTGTCCAACGCAACGTTCCGTTTAGCTTGCCACTATCCAACAACGATTGCAGATGGGCAAGACGCTTGTATTTTTCCCCTTCAAATTCTTCCAGGGTCAAACCAATCTGGGTATAAACTGCGTACAGTTCCTCGGCTCCTCGCCGCGCATTCCATTGCGGTTGGAACTGGGGCAAAGTTTGTAAGATTTTGCTGCAATCCACTCGATAACAACGTTTATCTGGACCCCCATCTTTGGCATATTCGATGCGACAACCGGGCACCACATCTTCCACAATATCCGCCAATTCCCGAATCCGGTAATTGTCCTCATTGCGCCCCACGTTAAACGCCTCGTTGTGAACGAGATCTCGCGGCGCGTGCAACACCGCAATAAAGGCGCGAGAAATATCCTCGATGTGAACGATGGGACGCCAAGGGCTACCATCACTCTTGATGTAAACCTGTCCGGTGGTCAGTGCCCAGGCAACCAGATTGTTCAACACCAAATCGAACCGCAACCTTGGAGATACCCCATAAGCGGTTGCATTGCGCAGAAACGTCGGGCTAAAGTTGTCATCTGCCAGTTGACTGACATCCTGTTCCACCAACACTTTCGACTCACCGTAAGGCGTCACGGGATTAAACGGCGAGGTTTCCGTCAGTAACTCTTCTCCCCCAGCGCCGTAATTGCTGCACGAAGACGAGAAGATATAGCGAGAAACACCCGCAGCTTTTGCCAACTGTGCCAGCTTCACCGACGCCCGGTAGTTGATGTCGTAAGTGAGTTCCGGGTTGAAGTTCCCCAGAGGGTCATTCGACAAACCTGCCAAGTGCAAGATGGCATCGAATCCTTCTACGTCTGCCGCTTCTACATCGCGGATATCTTTGCGGATTTCGGGGATATCTACAATACCCGAACCGAACGTGCAGCGCTCGAACAAATCGCTATCGAGTCCGACAACTTCATGCTTTGCTGCTAAGAGCATAGGCACGAGAATTGTGCCGATATAACCCTTGTGACCCGTTACTAAAACTCGCATTGATTTCCTCCCAAACTTTCCAAGGTGCTGTGCCACTTTCCCACAGGGTTTGCAGGCGTTTTTTGTCGCGGATGGTATCCATACATTGCCAAAATCCGTCATACCGATATGCCATCAGTTGACCGTCCTTGGCGAGGTTTTCCAAGGGTTCTTTTTCCCACAAAGTATCGTCGCCTTCGATGTAGTCGAAAACTTCCGGTTCTAGGATGAAGAATGCACCGTTGATCCAGCCTTCTTCAATCTGTGGTTTTTCGGAAAATTCCACCACTTGGTCTCCATCCAGACGAGGCAAACCAAAGCGAGCGGGCGGACGAACAACGGTCATGGTTGCCAGTTTTCCGTGGTGCCGATGAAATGCTAATAAATCTTGCAAATTGAGATCGGAAACACCGTCTCCCCAGGTCAGCATGAAGGTTTCGTTGCCCATGTAAGGGATCAAGCGTTTGATGCGTCCGCCGGTATTGGTGGACAGTCCGGTGTCGATTAAATCGATCGTCCAATTCGGTCGATATCCATCGTGCATCTGAACTTGACCGCTTCCCATATTGACGGTCAAGTTACTGTTAAGAGAGCAGTAATCGACCATATATTTTTTGATGACTTCGCCTTTGTACCCCAGGGCGATCGCGAAGTCTTTAAACCCATAATGGGCATAGTGCTTCATGATGTGCCACAGGATGGGCTGTCCGCCAATTTCGACCATTGGCTTCGGTTTGGTTTCGGTTTCTTCAGCTAAGCGAGTTCCTAAACCCCCTGCTAAAAGTCCAACTTTCACAGTTTTTTCTCCGAGTTGAAATGAACTTCATTTAAAAGACTTGAAATAGAAAACGACAAACGAGACATTCTAAATAAAGATCGTTTTGCCTTCGATCGAATTTTGAGTTTTTAGTTTAAACTACATCAAAGTTAAGCTTAAAAAACAAGACCTTTGATTTTTCAATATTTCTGCATTTTTTATATTGAAAAATTTGATAGGCTTTATTTTTTTTGCCGATCGCTCTTTATCGTAGTTTCTCGTAAACGCTATACCGGAGCGGCAAGTTATCTCAGTAAATTCAACTATCTAAAGTCTACTAAAATCCTAAGAGTCTGACAAGCTGCTTTACAAAAGCTTTATTCGATAACGATCGCATCGTCAAGGAATGTTGAAATTGTAAGTAAAGGAACAGTAAAGTTCCGTAAAAACACTGAGTATCCGCAGGGAAAACCCGCGAATGTTGCCGAAGTTGAGCCCGAGATCGTTCCCGATCGTGTACGGGTTGGTTCAATATCGAGAAACCCGTAATGAGAAATTTCCGTCTCTACTTAATCTTCGGAACTTAGAGTGATTTTTTTCGGAAAATTGTCCTCGGGTTGAGTTCGCGCCGAAATCCAAACATGGCGATCGACTGATAATCTATTAGCCGCAAGGCTTCTGCCGAAAACAACGATCTATTAATTTTTATAAATGAAGATTTATGTATAAAAAATCGTAAACTTTCCAATTACTACCGGATCGTCGCCCGATCGATATCGATCGTTTCTAGAAACCGAGTAATGTGTTCGCTAACCTGTTGGTTGCCTTCTCGACTCAGGTGAATGGTATCTCGATACAAGGGTTCAGGAGACCCGAGATCTCGAAAAATCGGTAAAAAATCGAGATAGGGAAGATTTCGCTCTTGGGTAAACTCCAACAAGCGCACTCTGGCAGCAATTTCGTAGTCTCGCGAACCCGATGCCTCCAGTTCCCGCCGCAGGGGCGTCATGGCAACCAGCAGAGGAATCTCAGCCGATGTTAAAATTTCCTGTATGCGATCGATCGCCGCTAAATTTTTCCCCACCCGATCGCCGCCTTCTTGCCGGACTCGTTCTAACTCGGGGATGACAGGTGTCTGCATCAGGTAGCGCCCGAAGACTTCCGCCCAAGCACACCACGGACGACGATCGGGATAGTTGCGATCGCGTCCCACCGGTAAAGCCGTAGGGGCAGTGGCAAACAGATCGTCGGTATTGATCAGCAACACCACCGCACGAGATTGGAAATGACCGAACTTTTCCAAATATGCCAACTCATTGCGCGGTCCCCAAGAATGCGCCGAAGCGTTGAGCACTTCCACATTCGATCGATCCCCAGTATTCTGCCGCAGCAAATCGGCAATCGTGGCTGAAATCGTCTCATCTTCATCCGTCCACCATCCGCCATTGGCGATCGAATCCCCCAAAAGTAACACCCGCAGAGTCGCCGTATCGGGACTGGGTGAAATGGCTTCCCCGCGCATGGAGTAGGCATTAATCTGAATGCGGTTGCCAAAGCGGCGAGTTTTCTGGTTCGGTGCCAGAAGATAGCCAATTCGATCGTCCGCGATGTAGAGAGGAGGATTGCCAAACCCCAACAACCACCGTAAACTCAATTCCCCCAGAACGATCGCGCCAACAAAGACAGCGATCGTCACCCACACCATTTTTGCCAAATGCTCAACCCAACGATCCCACATTCCCAGTGTAGAGGACAGCGATCGATCGCCAATTCCCGCTTTTCCCACCCCAATCCTCGCGACCCATGACTGAGCAGGGAGAGCCACCAACTCGTATAATCCAGATAGGCAGTGACGTCAGATTTTAGATTTCCGACCGATCGCCCAAGGTGAAAACCCGAAACTGTCCGAGTTGACTCCATTGTCTCTCCGGCAACCCATCGGCGTCCTCGCTGCGTAAAATTCGCCTTATCGTGTGGGTTTTGCTTGCAGGATCGTCTTTAACGTTAACCCCTATTCAGTCAGAGCGAGTCCGAATCAGAACCAACGTGGACTTAAACCAAATCTTTAAAACCCCCAATCCCATTATCGGTGTCGTTCATCTCCTCCCTTTACCCACATCTCCCCGATGGGGCGGAAGTCTCGATGCCGTCATGGATAGAGCCGCCAGAGAAGCCACTGCCCTTGCCTCCGGTGGCGTCCATGGAATTATCGTCGAAAACTTTTTCGATGCACCCTTTGCCAACGATCGAGTCGATCCGGCAGTCGTCAGCGCCATGACGCTAATTGTCGGACGCCTGATGAACTTGGTCACTCTACCGGTGGGCATCAATATCTTGCGGAACGATGCCCGTAGCGGCATGGCAATCGCCTCCTGTGTTGGCGCCCAATTTATCCGCGTCAACGTCCTCACCGGAACCATGGTCACCGACCAAGGGTTAATCGAAGGTCAAGCCTACGATCTCCTCCGCTATCGCCGAGAATTAGGCAGCGATGTCAAAATTTTAGCCGATGTCTTGGTCAAACACGCCCGTCCTCTGGGTTCCCCCAACCTGACCATCGCCGTTCAAGAAACCCTCGAACGAGGACTCGCCGACGGCGCAATTCTCTCCGGTTGGGCAACAGGTAGCCCTCCAAGTCTAGAAGATCTAGAATTAGCGAGGGAGGCTGCCAAAGGCAAACCCATTTTTATCGGCAGTGGCGCCAATTGGGAAAACATCGGCACGCTGATGCAAGCCGCAGATGGAGCGATCGTTTCCAGTTCCCTCAAACGTCGGGGACAAATCGACCAACCCATCGATCCCATTCGCGTTTCCCAATTTGTCGAAGCCCTGCAACGTTCTGTACCGCCAGTTCCATCATCGTCTAAGTCTTCTGTTAAGCTGCATTCGTGACCTCTTTTGATTCCCAAATGTTTGATATCGTATAGGTTCGATCGCCCAAAGCCCTCCCCCAGAAGAGAAGATTATTCGTTCGCTATCCCAAAACGCTTATGACTCGCCGACGTTCTGTTCCTTGGATTCACCGCTGGTCCCGTCCCATTATGGGGGGAATCGCCGCCATCGGCGCCGCCGGAACGGCATTTCTCACCGTTGTCAAACTCACGGGCGATACTTCGGGGGTTTGTCCGACGGGAGGTTGCGATGTGGTTCTCAGCAGCCCCTATGCTACTGTTTTCGGTCTTCCTTTGACCCTATTCGGCTTTTTGGGCTATTTCAGCATGGTCGTTTTTGCCCTTTCGCCTTTGGCGATCGATCCGAGCAAAAACAAGCAACTCCACAATAAAGTCGAAGGTTGGACGGGATTGTTGCTATTTTTGGGCGGCACGGCAATGGCGGTGTTCAGCAGCTATTTGATGTATGTGCTGGCAGCCAAAATCCAGGCAGTTTGTCCCTATTGCATCGCATCGGCGATCTTTTCTTGGAGTTTGTTGATACTGTCGATCGTCGGGCGCGATTGGGACGATCGCGGACAATTGCTTTTTTCGGGCATTGCTGTAGCAATGGTGACGCTGATCGGAACTTTAGGGGTTTATTCGGGGATTAACCCGGATGGGACGACTACCGCCTCGGGATCGGCTCAAGTTCTACTCGCCGAACACCTTGCCGACACCGATGCACAAATGTTTGGCGCATACTGGTGCTCTCACTGTCTGAACCAAAAAGCCATGTTTGGTAAAGAGGCTTTTAAGAAAATCGATTACGTCGAGTGCGATCCCAAAGGCGACAATCCGCGAACTCAGTTGTGCAAAGAGGCAAATATAGAGGGGTTTCCCACCTGGAAAATCAAGGGCGAGTTCTATCAGGGGGAACGAACCCTAGAAGAGTTAGCCAACTTGTCAGATTATCAAGGACTTCGGAACTTTGAAACTTCTCAAACAACGACGCCAAAATAGACGATCGCGTCCGATGAAACCGAATCAAATTTACCAAACTTTTCTGGTGGTGGGGCTTTTTACGGCGATCGTCGCACCGATTGCCACCACAAGAATTGACGCCAATGCAGAAGAGAATCCAAACCCTCTGGAAACGGAAACCGCCTCGGAGTCGGCAGAAGTTCAATTCGCTCGCTATCTGACCGACAGCGGCGTTCAAGTGTTTGGCGCGTACTGGTGTCCCCACAGCCGGAACCAAAAGGCAAAATTTGGCAAAGAGGCTTTTGAATCGATCGATTATGTCGAATGCGATCCCCGAGGGGAAAATTCTCGCCCTCAATTGTGTCAGGATGAAGAAATTCGAGGATATCCCACCTGGAAAATCAACGGCCAGTTGTATCCGGGCGATCGATCTTTAGAAGAATTGGCAGACTTGTCAGGCTACCCAGGAAATCGCAATTTCACCTCGATACAACCCTAATCCATGGCGGCTATGAACTCCAATGAACCTCAATACGGCATTGTTTTGGTGACTGCCGGATCTCAGGAAGAAGCCCATTCGATCGCCCGTACTCTGGTAGAAAAACGCCTCGCCGCCTGCGTCAACCTCCTACCCATCCAGTCTGTTTATACCTGGAAAGGCGAAATTCAATCAGACGACGAATGGCAACTTTTGATTAAAACCGATTTGGCAAAATTTTCTGCCCTAAAAACCCAGATCGAAGAACTGCATTCCTATGAAATCCCGGAGATCGTGGCTGTGCCGATCGTTGCCGGATCGTTGCCGTATCTCAACTGGATCGCCGAACAGATGTAGTCGGCGTTAAAGCCCCAAACCCACCCCCCGTAAGGATATGCTCTGTCAACGGAGAGGGGGGGATTCGAACCCCCGATGAGTCGCCCCATAACAGATTTCGAGTCTGCCGCATTCAACCGCTCTGCCACCTCTCCTCGGTCGCAATTTTACCATTCTACCCTATTTGTCCGTGGAACGATACTCCAGCAACGTGTGAAATGCGGAGTTTGGGAGACTCAGTAAACATCCTCCCCTCTTTTTATGACTTATTACTTATAGCGTTTCTCGTTTGGATTCGGTACATTGTGGGGTGGGTTTCGATCGATCTCTTACACAGCAATAATTTCAGCTAAACCCGCCCCGACAATCGGCGTACCTCACTCGATTAAGAACCCTAATATTGCTTTTTCTTACACATCACTAATCTTGGCTCATCACATCTTGCTGATGACTGATTCCACCTCTATCCTTTGCTTTTTGCCAACCTCAAGGAAAATACGGTCTGTATCCGCTAGGCAAAACCGTATGGGCATCGAGCTTTGCGCCTGTAAAATCGACATATTGAGCGCGAAAAAAGTTACAACCTCCCAACTGTGCACCATCCAAGTTAGCGCATTTCAAATTGGCTCCTCTCAAATCTGCCTCGCCTAAATTTGCCCCCCTCAAATTCGCTTGGTACAAGTTAGCTTTGTATAAATTAGATTTGTATAAGTTAGCCCCTTCTAGGTTGACCTGATGGAAGTTTGCTCTAGATAAGTTTGCGCCTTCTAGATTTGCCGCTGATAGATCGGTTTGATAAAGTTGGACATCTCCTAGCTCGGCTTCCACTAACTGGACAGTTTGTAGCCGAGATTGAGACAAATTACCATAGGGTAGATAAATTTGAGTCAGATTGCTCCCACTGAGATCGATTCCTCGGAGATCGGCATTGAATAAGTCTGCGTGGCTCAAGTCGATCGAGCGAAACTCTCTCTGACCCAAAGCGTACAACTTTTTCAGTTCCTCCGCACTAACCTGTTGCATGATGAGAAATGTTGGGAATGGAAAGCAAGAAATTAAGCAAATTTCAGACCAACCTGGGATGAGTCGTCCCGTTGCCATCCAAGCTCTCCAGATAGATTGTTTCCTGCTTGTGCCATAGCTAATCCCATCTCCTGGCGATCGTGCGTACTTATACTTATTTATGGGAAATGTAATATAAGTTCATAAAAAAATCTTGCTTTCTTAAGGCAGATTTAAGATTTGTGTAGTTTAGGCAACTACTTTATTCGAGAAGATGAGGCATTGAAAACAATAGAATATTGACCGACGGGCTGCTATCTTCTACGTTAGAAGCTCGATCGCTGTTTGCCGAAAGACATATGTCCCATCCTGCTGTATCCCTTGCCCAGCACTACCACGAACGCACGAAATACGATCCCCAAACGCTCCAGTCCAAAAGCCAATCCCTAGACTGGAGCGCTCAACCGTCGCCTTATAAGGAATACAAGCTCGGCACCGGGATCGAACTGTTGCCCTATCTCAATTCAGATGCCAAATTGAATCGATGGCATCGGCTCTCGCATTTGCTCTATTTCAGTTACGGCATCACGGCTAAAATTAAGACCGATAATGGGGCAGTATTTCTGAGATCGGCACCGTCTGCGGGGGGGTTGTATCCAGCCGAACTCTATCTCATTTCCCGAGGCACACCCGAACTTCCCGCCGGCTTGTACAACTACCAAGCTCAGACTCATTCCCTTTTGAGATTTTGGGAGAATGACGTCTGGAAAGAGCTACAAGGGGCGTGTTTCTGGCATCCGACACTAGAAGACACTAAACTTGCGATCGTCACCACCGCCGTATTTTATCGATCGGCGTGGCGCTACCAAGATCGAGCCTACCGCCGCATTCACCTCGACACGGGTCATCTGTTGGGTAATATCGAACTCGCCTGCGCCCTCAACGACTATCGCCCCCACTCGATCGGCGGATTTGCCGATGAGGCGGCAAATCGGCTGCTGTACCTCGATCCGGATACAGAAGGGACGATCGCCATTCTCGCCCTTGCCGATTTACAACAGGCATCGCAAAACCTACCGCGATATCAAACCACCTTAGTGTCCCCATCGCAAACAGATTATCCCCAGCTTCCCGACGGCGAACTCTTAACCTATTTGCACCGCGCCTCGGGGATCGATGCCGAATCGGCTCAACAATACTCAGTTGTGTCCGCTCCAACCGCAGCTTTATTGGACGATAAGTACAACTTTCCCTTTTGTACCAAAGTCTCAACCGTCAGCGAGGCGATCTACTGGGGCGAAAATCTAGAAGGACTTGAAGACACGATGCTCAAACGGCGATCGACCCGAGAATATAATGGAGCCAATGTCAGTTTCGAGCAACTGTGCGATCTGCTCGACTTTACCTATCAACCCCACCATTACGTCGATCGTGGATTGGACAACGCTCCAGACTACTTTGCTCTCGAATTCATCGAAACCTTTATTGCCGTCAGTGGCGTGACCGGATTGGAAGATGGTTGCTATTACTATGCTCCCAAAGCCCAAGAACTTCGCCAAATCCGGTTTAAAAATTTTCGCTCTGAACTGCATTTCCTCTGTTTGGGACAAGCCTTGGGTCGCGATGCGGCTGCGGTTGTGTTCCACACGGCAGATTTAGCCAAAGCGATTTCCATGTGGGGCGATCGTGCCTATCGTTACCTGCATCTAGATGCCGGACATCTGGGACAACGACTAAATTTGGCAGCCATTTACCTGGGTTTGGGAGTGAGTGGCATTGCGGGCTTTTTCGACGATCGTGTCAACGAAGTCCTCGGTATTCCCGAAGATGAAGCCGTTCTCTACATCACCACCTTGGGAAATAAGTAATAAGAAATAAGCGATCTTCAGTACCAACCAACAACCAGCAAAAGCGCAACTCACCACTAACCACTCACCAATGACCCTCAACTTTCGTATGTCGCTTCTCCTAGAACTTTTGTGGGCTTTTATCGGGTTGCTCCTGACCATTAGCGGCACGTTAATCGAAGCTTCTGTGGCTGCACCCCCTTTACAAGGAGAAACTTTGGGACTTCACGTCTACCCTTTGGGCGTGACGTACCAAATCGGAGCAGTATTGCTGGTTGGGTGTCTCGGCGGACCGAATGCGGGTGCAATCTCCCAAATTGCCTATATCATCTTGGGTTTAACCCCTTGGTTTCCCATTTTTTCTCAAGGTGGGGGCATCGGCTACCTCAGTCAACCCGCATTTGGTTATATTCTGGGTTTCTTGCCGGGGGCTTGGATTTGCGGGGCTTTAGCATTTCGCTTCCGTCGTTGTGTAGAATCTTTAGGATTGAGCTGTTTGTGTGGCTTGTTGGCGTTACACGCGACAGGTTTAGCGTATTTGATTTTGCTGAGTTCTTCGCGGCAAGAGTGGCTAGAGCTGGCTAAAATTTACTCTTGGAATATGTTTCCCAGCCAACTGGCTGTTGCTTGTGCCGTTGCTGTTTTAGCGTTGCTGACGCGACGATTGTTGTTTTACTAGCTGGTAGCTAGTGGCGCTTTGGCTCGTGGGAACTGCACTTACTCCTGAACTTCTGTAGGCGCTCTTGTGTGCGCAACACTTATTCCTGAACTTCTGTAATTCCTAAAATTCAACTATGGCAGGACACAGTAAATGGGCAAATATTAAGCGTCAAAAGGCGAGAGTTGATGCGGCAAGGAGCCAAGTGTTTACTCGCCTCTCTCGAGAGATTATCGTCGCGGCGCGGGCAGGAGGCGATCCCGAGGGAAATTTTCAATTGCGTAATGCTATCGATAAAGCAAAAGCTGCCGGAATGCCCAACGACAATATCGATCGGGCTATTGCCAAAGGTGCAGGAAAATTGGATGCCGAAAGCGATAACTTTGAGGCAATTCGCTACGAAGGATATGGTCCGGGCGGCGTGGCGATTCTCATCGAAGCGCTGACAGATAACCGTAACCGGACAGCGGCAGATTTACGAGTGTCATTTAGTAAGAATGGCGGAAACTTGGGGGAAACCGGGTGCGTGAGTTGGATGTTCGATCGTAAAGGAGTTGTCACGATCGAAGGCAGTGTCGATGAAGATAAACTGTTAGAAGCTTCTCTCGACGGTGGCGCCGAATCTTATCAACTACTCGAAGATAACGAAGAGGAAGGCGCGGAAGTTTTGTCGGCAGTAGAGAACCTAGAAAGCCTCACCCAGGCACTCCGAAAGAGCAAATTGGAAGTGACCGATGCCCAGTTGCGGTGGATTCCCAGTAATACCGTTGAGGTGACCGATCCCGACCAAGCACAGTTGCTCCTCAAGTTAATGGACGCGCTCGAGGAGTTGGACGACGTGCAGAATGTGACGGCAAATTTTGAAATGACGGATGAGTTGATGAACCTTTCGCTCTGACGCCACGCCTCCATACATAACGCCTCCATACATAGGGCGTGCGATCGCGGCGGAACGCACCGCATCCACCATAAGTAGCGTTGCGGCGATTGTCCTATAATTGTTAAATCTTCTTGCAGTTTAGCGCTGCCACTAGAGAGATTGCGCTTCAATAGGTATACTGCCGATATAAAGCCAATCTAAATTATCGACCCCGAGTGGTACGAGGCATTCGGCAACTTGTAATGGGTTTGGGACTGTATAGCCATCAGCAATAAGCTGGCGCGCGATCGCATCGGCGGGCAAACGAAATCGGTCAATTGCAGCTTGCCAACAGAGCGACTACACCAGACCGTCGCCAGCGTACCCAATTTTATAGCATCCGAAAAGATCATGAATCGACCTTCACAACTGGCACGGCTAATTTTGGATTTTTATCGAGAAAACCCGATCGAGTGGCAGCAGCTCAAACCCTTAGAAACCTGTCAACTGTTTCGATGGTGGGGAGTGTTGTATATTCGCTGTCCGGATGAAGATACTGCGATGGCGGCGATCGAAGGTCATCTGTGGCTAGAAGAACCGATTTTACAACTACGACTCGCCCGTCAAGTGAGAATTCTCGTGGGTCGCCAGCTTTGGGCAGCATTTTCCATCGACAAAAATAGTTCGCCAACGGATGTGCGACGACAGGTGTCGCGGGAATAAATCCAGTTTTTTTGTCAATTGCGGTGAATTAGACCTCGATTATAAGATAATATTATTGACATCCTCCCCGACCCAAAAGGTACGGGAAGTCCTTAGCTTCGCAACTAAGGTTTCTGCTTCTGTCCCTTGCGGGGTTTCGCACCAGCCTTGGGAGATGTACTCTCTTACGGTCGCTCCACAGAAAAGCCAGCGGGGTCTTGGGGGTTTCCCCCATGAGCGACTGGCGCTGACACTGCCAGTCCCGCAGCCCAAAGATTCTTACAGAACGGCAGAGCGCTCCTCTAGACGAAAGGCGAATCGATCGATAATTTGAAATTAATCCATCGTTTATCCAAACTGTCAGCGAGATCGAAGTTCCCCGCCGAAGTGTGGCAGCGGGAGGACGGACTGACGCTGATTCACCAGTACATCCCGACGACACCCGTTGTGGTTGCCGACGTCTGGGTAAAAGCAGGCACCATCGTCGAACCCGATGATTGGAACGGCATGGCACATTTCCTGGAACACATGATTTTTAAAGGCACCGATCGCTTGTCACCAGGGGCATTCGATTTGGCGATCGAAACGCGCGGGGGTATGACCAATGCGGCAACCAGCCACGACTACGCCCATTTTTTCATTGCCACCGCCGTGGAGCATTTCCCCCAAACCCTGCCCCATCTTGCCGAACTGCTATTAAACGCCTCGATCCCCGATGAAGAATTCGATCGGGAACGATCGGTCGTTCTCGAAGAAATTCTCTACAGTCAGGATAGTCCCGACAATTTAGCCTTTGAGGCACTGATCGAAACTCTCTATCAGTGCCATCCCTACCGACGACCGATTTTGGGAACCGCAGAGATTTTGAAGAATCGATCGCCCCAAGAGATGCGGTGTTTTCATCGGGCGCACTATCGACCCGAGAACATGACCGTTGTGGTTGTCGGCGGCATCGAGCAATCCCCAGCCGTCGAACTGGTCGATCGCTGCTTTGGCACTTTTGCCGAACCCCTGGAATGCCAGAAAGTGACGGCAAGCCCGGAACTCCCGCTAGATGGGATTCGGCGGCGGGAGATTCGGTTGCCCAGACTGGAATTAGCCCGGTTGAATTTGGGGTGGATCGGACCTGGGGTGGAATGCTTGGAGGATGCCTATGCTTTGGATTTACTGTCCGTAGTCGTGGCGGGAGGACGATCGGCACGACTGGTGCGAGAATTACGAGAAGAACGGCAATTCGTCCAGTGGATCGACTCGCAATTTTCCTTGCAGCGCGATTCCAGTTTGTTTACCATCAGCGCCGCCATGATGCCAGAGTTTTTGCCCGTGGTAGAGCAAATTCTCGGCGATCGTTTGCACCAGTTGCACGTCACCCCGGTATCCCAAGTCGAACTCGATCGGGCGAAGCGTCAGTTGTGCAACGATTTTACCTTCTCGACAGAAACCCCAGCCCAGCTTGCCGGGTTGTATGGTTATTACCAGACTCTCACCGATCGTGCGGATTTGGGGAGCTGCTATGGATCTCAAATTCAACAATTGACGGCGGAAGACCTCAAACGGGTTGCCCGTCAGTATCTCTGTCGCGATCGCTATGCCGTGACGATCGCTTATGAGGAATAGCCATTTGTTTTTGACCACAAAACCCAGGGTACAAGGCTCTGGATTCATCCGGGGAAGAAATCCCAAAATCTTCCCGTGTTTTAATCCCCCGATTTGAATTGTGGGGATATTCGGTAACTCCGGCAACTCCTTCTTCATCTCCTCCGCTTTTGGACTTCTGCCTTCTCGAAAGCCG
Organism: uncultured cyanobacterium; assembly: GCA_963838375.1. Lineage (GTDB taxonomy): Bacteria > Cyanobacteriota > Cyanobacteriia > Cyanobacteriales > Geitlerinemataceae > DVED01. The sequence continues at coordinate 617,516 of CAWIQY010000003.1, forward strand.
TTTGCCAATCCCCAAGCAAGTTAAGCTAAATCTAGACTCCCCAGGGCTTACCAAGGTCAGGCGGAGAATTATGAATTTTGCCCTTTGAATAACGAATGACCTATAGAACCGTTTTAGACAATGGGATGGCGATCGTCGCTGTCGAAAATACCACTGCCGACATCATGGCAGCGCGGATCTTTATCGGTGCGGGAAGTTGTCGGGAAACCCGACACAACGCGGGATTGGCTCATTTAATCGCCGCCGTGATGACCAAAGGAACCGCAGATTTGTCTTCGATGGAGATTGCCGAGAAAGTCGAATCGGTGGGGGCAGGTTTGGGAACAGAAGCCACGCCGGATTATTTTCTATTGAGTTTGAAGACGGTGGCAGCAGACTTTGACGCGATGCTGCATTTGGCGGGGGACTTGTTGCGATATCCGGCATTTCCCGAGTCGGAAGTCGAATTGGAACGGCGGTTGACGCTGCAAGCCATTCGTTCCCAGAAAGAACAACCCATGGGGATTGCCTTCGATCGACTGCGAGGCAACTTATATGGCGATCATCCCTATGCCATCTCCAGTTTGGGGGTCGAAGACAGTGTTGCCGGACTCACCCGCGCGGATTTGCAGCAGTACCATCAAACCTATTTTCGCCCGGATAACATCGTTGTCAGTCTGACGGGATGCGCCAACCCCCAAACCGCGATCGCAGCCGTGGAAAAGGTTTTTGGCGATTGGAAAGCCCCACCGACGCTTTTGCCGCCGTACCACTTTCCCGAGATTGTCGTGCAACCGCGCCACAGTATCGTTCCCCAAGACACCCAACAGTCGATCGTCATGTTGGGGTATCTGGCACCCTCGATAACCGAAAGCATTGTCAATCCAGACAAACGGATCGATTATGCCAGCTTAAAACTGCTGGGGACTTATCTCGGCAATGGATTATCGAGTCGGTTATTTGTCGAACTTCGCGAAAAACGGGGTTTAGCCTACGATGTGTCGGCATTTTTTCCCACTCGTCTTGCCATGTCCCATTTCGTGACGTATATGGGAACTGCCCCCCAAAATACCCAAATTGCGTTAGATGGGTTGCGTTCTGAAGTCGATCGTCTGCGGGATGTTCGGCTGAGTGAGGAGGAGTTGCAAACGGCAAAAAATAAGCTGTTGGGTCAATATGCATTAGGGAAGCAAACGAACGCCCAAATCGCTCAACTTTACGGCTGGTACGAGATACTCGGACTGGGAATCGAGTTCGATCGCGGTTTTGTAGAAGCGATTTCGGCAGTGACGTCCGAAACCGTCCAGGCATCGGTAAAGCAATATTTGACCGAACCCTACATCTCCCTGGTTGGACCCGACTCCGCTGTCAACCAAAAATTGACCAGCCAATCTTTAACTTGATAGGTGGCGCGGCAATCGTCCTCGTTATACTGTACGATCGCGTCGAGATATGCGCGATCGCCGGTTTCTAACCACTGGTTATACCAACAAATACACTGCGCCCCATTTGCCGACGCATCTCGCCACTGGAAACCCAACCAACGGGCGATCGGTTTGAGGGCATAACTTTCCACAGGTAAAATGGCAGTTTGGGTAACCCACCAGTGGACATCGACAAATCGAGATATCAACGGCTGCCAAAGTTTTCGGGGAGTTTTATATCGCTTAGCGAGTTTGCTGGTGGTTTTGACTTCGTAGTCGCAAAAATGAAAAATCGGGGCATCTGGATACTGCCAAACCAAGTCGAGAAACTGCTGCCAAATTGTGATTTCATCTTCGGGTTTTTCGGCAATGAACCCATAAAATTGTTCGGTTTTGGCAAGTCGATCGACGATTAATAGCCCAAACATAAAGTCGATATCGAGATCGGGTTCGGCTTCCAAATCAAAATGAATTTCTATGCGATCTTGAAACTTGGGCAATCGTGCAGTCCGGTTTAGCAAAGACCGCTCCGTCGTCGATCTCAGAGTGGAATCCGAGTCTAAATCGATGGTTTCTCCCTCTGATTTGACGAGATTTCCCTGAGATTGAGCATCCCGAATCCAACTTTTCGTCCGGGAGAGAATTTCCATTTTCTCTCGATCCACAAAATCTTTGAGTTTGGGTTTAGAATTTTGAAGATCTCGAAAAATTGCCCGATTTTCAAAAGTCGATCGGGCTTGAGTCATCAGTTGTTCTGCCATTTCCGGTCCAAACAACGGTGTTAACTGAGCAGTTGTCAATTGGGTTAAGGCTTCTAAGGTCGTAATTGGGATCGCCTGTAATTGTTCGTAGCGGTTGGGGGTCACTCCCGGCAACAGCGACAGATGGCGCTGTTTTTGGGCGATGGCATAACAACTTCCGTACCAAGGACACAAACTACAGCGCTGTCGAGAAATAAAAAGTTCTGGGTAGCGGCGTTCTCGAAGCATTGAGATACAGTTTTCCAAGATCTGGTGCATCTGCGGCACGCGCTGTTCCAAACTGACCGCATAGGGAGGACGCTTGCGCAGCAACAACCACACCGTCGGCGGCCAAACCCCTTGAATATTCGCCAAGACTTGAGCGTCAAAAGCACCCGAAATTTGGTACTCCAACTTCGATCGTTTACCCAGCCGAATATTTTGGGGAACATAGATCCAATCACCAAAATCCGAGTTCCCCGGTTGTTTAACCAGTAAGTCGGGAAAACTCAGCAACGTCACGTTTTCCGTCCACTCAGTCATCAACACCCCTCGGGAAATGCACTCTACCCCTTGTTGCATCAAATCCGCAGTGGCTTGCATTCCCGCCATCGGATTTCCGCGATTATAATCAGGTTGATAATAGGTTTGGCGGGCTAAGACAGACTCTCGGTGCGCTCGACTATCTTGGTGCAACTTCAGCAAAAAATCGCTCTGTGGCTCTTTTTCCTGAGAATCACCGTACACATCTAGAAAAGCGCGTCGAGCGCAACGTTGGTAATACAGTAGCAGTTCGGCAGTCAGCAGCATTCCTATAGGCTAACAGGAATTCGGAGGTTCGATCGCGATCGAGCGCGACCCGTTATTCGTGAACAGTCACCCGCAAATAGTTAACCGTTAATAGTAATAGAGCTAGCGGGAGTACTCCCGCATCACTTTCGAGAATATCGTTTCCTTGACTCCGATGAACTTTCCCTCTACTTTCTCTCCCACTCGTCGCTTGAGCCTGCTGTACATTGCGGCTTTGAGCGCGATCGCTCTCTTGTCGGTTTCCGGGTACGCGCTTTCTACGCGCTCTCTGGCTCAACAATCCAGCGATGGTCGGATCATCAATATAGCAGGTCGTCAGCGAATGCTCAGCCAGCGGTTGACTAAAGCGGCGCTGGCGATTCAATCGGCTCAATCGGCAAAAGATGAGGTAGAGCTCCAACGACGCAGGCAAGAATTAGAGGAAGTGACAACCTTGTGGGAACGATCGCACACGGGGTTGCTGCGCGGGGACAAACAATTAGAACTGCCCGGAACCAACAGTGCTGTCATCACCCAGATGTTTGCCGAGATCGATCCACCCTACCAAGCCCTGATCGAGGCGGCAGAGGGCATTTTGAACCTCGCCCCCCAAACTCTGGAAAATTCGCAAATTGCCCCTTATTTGCAGGTAATTTTGGCAAATGAAGCGATGTTTTTAAAGGGGATGGATGAAATCGTCTTTCAGTACGATCGAGAAGCACAAGCTCGGGTTGCCCGCATGAAACGCTTGGAATCGATCTTTCTGGCGACCATTCTTTTGGTGTTGTTCCTCGAAGCCATCTTTGTCTTTCATCCGGCGGTGCGCCAACTTCGCAACGACATTCACGATTTGCGGCAAGCCCAAAATCAGCTCACCGAGCAAAATACTCAACTGGATATCGCGTTGAATGAAGCTCAGTCAGCCACCCGGCTCAAATCCGAATTTCTCGCCAACATGAGCCATGAAATTCGCACGCCGATGAATGCGGTGATTGGCATGACGGGTTTGCTGATCGACACCGAATTAACCCCGACTCAGCAAGAGTTTGTCGAAATCGTTCGCAGCAGTGGAGATGCTTTGTTGACCATCGTCAACGATATTTTAGACCTGTCCAAAATCGAGGCGGGCAAAATGGAATTGGAAACCCAGCCCTTCGATCTCGATCGCTGTGTGGCAGAGGCGCTGGATTTGTTTGTGCCTCAAGCCAATGCCAAATCGCTGCACCTTGCCTACACCATCGATGCCGATACGCCCCGATTTCCCATTGGCGATGCCACTCGAATCCGGCAAATCCTGGTGAATTTATTGAGTAATGCCGTGAAGTTTACCTCGGCGGGAAAAGTTATGGTTTGGGTGAACTCGTCCCCGTTGCCAGCACTCTCGTCAGGCAACGAAAACGGGCAGATTAACGATCGAGTTTACGAATTTCATTTCCAAGTTCGGGATACGGGGATTGGTATTCGGGGAGATCGTCTCGATCGTTTGTTCCAGTCTTTTTCCCAAGTGGATGCTTCTACGACTCGCGAGTATGGGGGGACGGGGTTAGGACTGGCGATCTCTCAGCGGTTGTGTGCGTTGATGGGGGGGCGAATCTGGGTCGAAAGTCAAGTCGAGAGGGGTTCGACCTTTCATTTTACGGTACTTGCCGAAGCGGCACCCGAACTGCCCAAGGAAGCCCAGCAGCAGATCTCTAACCTGCCGGTGTCTGACAACGGGAAAATGGCACAGATCGAAGGACAGCCAGCGAAGAGTTCTCCCATCGATCGATCGCCCAGTGACTCGGCTAAAGTCTTACCCCTGCGAATCCTTTTGGCAGAAGATAACGTCGTCAATCAGAAGGTTGCCTTGCGGATGCTAGAACGCATAGGCTACGGTGCGGATGTAGTCAATAATGGCGAGGAGGCGATCGCTCATTTGCAGCGCATCCCATATGATGTGGTGTTGATGGACGTGCAAATGCCGGAAATGGATGGCTTGGAAGCCACTCGACAAATTCGTCGTCAGAGGCAATCCCTAGCTGGTCCTTGGATCATTGCCATGACGGCAGGGGCAATGGAGGGCGACAGGCAAGCGTGTCTGGAAGCGGGAATGGATGATTACATCACCAAACCCGTGAAAATTGACGCATTGCAGTTGGCTCTCGAACAATTCACCTCCTCTTCTGCTTTTGACGATCGTTCTTCAGTATCCTGACCTCCTTGACTGTGAATATTCCTTTATCAGATCCCGAAACCACCGTGGTAAACCTACAGGTACTCGAACAACTGCGTGAAGAATTGCAATTTGATGGTGAACCAGATGTCGTCACCGAGCTGATCGATTTATTTCTGGCGGATACTCCTCATCTCATTAAGAGCATCCGACTTGACATCGGTAGAGGACAAGTCGAAGATCTACGACAACACGCCCACGCTCTCAAAGGAATGTGCCGGAATTTAGGGATTTTTGGTATGGCTGGCTTGCTATCCGTGCTGGAGCGCCATGCGGCTGGGGGTTCTCTTCACGAAACCCCGGAAATCGTGGCGCAGCTTGAGGAAATGTTCGATCGAGTTCGGCAAATTCTCACGTCTCAGCGACGAGATTGAGGAGAATCGCAAATCCGTTAAGTGGTTCGATAAACTGGGAAAGTTTGGAAAAAAGCGCCCGAAACCTCTGAAAATCCGTTACCCAAAATTTGGGTCTGTTCTATTCAACAAATAACAGCCTGAGTACCTCCGGCGTAAACGGATTTTCGCCGGTTTCGAGTACATCGATCCAGTCTTGGCGCTGGAATTTGCGAATGTCGTCGCCTGCCCCTTCCACAAAGGTGCTAAAGTCGGAGATCGCCCCGCTTGTGTCCCCAGCAAGAGCCCTTGCCAACCCACGGCTGTCGATGATATTGATATTATCCGGAGCTAAGGAAACAGCAGTATCACAAGCCTCGAGAACCCGCTCGGCATAGCCCCACAAGCTGCCATACCAACACAGTTTGTTCCAGGAATTTGCCCCAATTTCAAAAAAACTGTTAGGGTTTGCGCTTCGGTGTAGAGCGCGATCGCTTCTTCGATCTCCCCGAGTAAGATCCGTTTTTCGCCTTCTGCCAAAAGTTCGGCAAAGGTTCGATAGCGGGCAATGGTGAGGCGATCTCGATCGGGGGGAGCAGTCTTACCGACGTGAGCGAAAGTCAGACTCGCGGTAGCGAAAACGATCGCCCACATGGGGGCAAATCTTGGGGATTTCATTTGGCTCTTCTATCTTCGAGGTCTGGGGTTTGGGGTTTGGGGTTTGGGGTTTGGGGTTTGGGGTTGTCCCGATCCTCCAACTTTACGAATTCCCTGAATCAAACTAGGAATCTATTGTTTTAGACTAACGCACTCTCAACTTGTTTCATCCAGAAGTCACGGGTTGAGGAATTATCCAAAACCCGATCGGCGAGAGCGCATTTGGCATCGAGGGGCATCTGTGCGTCCATCCGAACTCGGGCTTGTTCCCTCGTCAGCCGATCTCGCTGCATTAACCGCTCGATCTGTTGAGTAGTCGAACAGTATACCACCCAAACCTCGCCAACTAGATCCTCCATCTCGGCTTCAAATAGTAAGGGAATAACCAGAACGATCGGTTTTGTGCTACTTTTGTGCTGCTCGATCGCCTCGATAAACCGTTGACGCACGTAAGGATGGATTTGTTGTTCCAACCACTGACGCTCATCTGGGTTGGCGAAAACGATCGCACCCAAAGATCGACGATCGAGGCTGCCATCAGGCAATTGGATTGTTTCCCCATATCGCTGCCGAATGCGATCGAGAATCTCCGAACCCGTTTCCACAGCTTCGCGAGCATACACATCAGCATCGAAAACGGGTAATTGATATACTGTACTCAAATGACGGGCGATCGTTGATTTTCCCGTAGCAATTGAGCCAGTTAAGCCGATAATTCGGACTGTGGGTGAATTGTTCATTGTTGGTTGTCGCCGGGGCGAAGCATTGGCTCGAAAATCTGATGCACAAATTGACCAAAATTATACAAAGTTTGTTTGGTACTGCGATCGATGATGAGCAGGCGGTTGGCAACGGAGTCGAATGTCAGATGCGTTGGCTTGGCGATATTGAGGGAAAGTTTGACGGAAACTGAGGATCGATCGTCTAGGGATGTGATTCCGAGAAGGTCGTTGATTCGAGCATTTGACGAAGATGGGGCGATCGTGGTTTTGTGGCAGTAGACGGACTGATAGGGTGAATTTCACTGGATCGACTGATGTCGATCGGGCTGTACAGACCCAGAATACGCCCATCGAACGTCTGGCTTAGGGTTAATTTTTTATGCTCGATCGGGAAATCTAGAAGTCCTTTGAGGAAGATTGAAAGCTCGCAACTCTCGATTCTTGAAGCTCAAGATATCGACCATCCTAGTCTACGGAGATCGAGAAGTGTCAAGAGAAAAATCTAAAGTTTGTGTAAAGTATCCGTATTTTTTCGGGCGTTTCACGGACAAAACCCGATGGAATCAAGGTTTTGAAAGACGGAGGCTTACGAGCGCGTTTTTCGGTAAGCTTCTAGAACGAAGCCGTTGTGTTCGTGGCAGAGAAACCGATGGTTTTGGCAACGATGCAACCCTCTAATTTCTCCTGAACTATATACCCTAATCGATCGCCGTGATGGATTTCTTCTTGACTTTGCCAAGTGCGATCGTCGTATTCTTACTAGGATCGGCGATCGGCAGTTTCCTCAATGTGGTTGTCTATCGTTTGCCTGCCAAACTCTCGCTGTTGTGGCCCCCCTCCCGCTGTCCCCAGTGCCTGCATCCCCTCAAAAAACGGGAAAACGTCCCCGTTTTAGGATGGCTGTGGCTCAAAGGTCGCTGTGCTCACTGCCGCAATCCCATCCCCATCCGCTATCCTTTAGTAGAAGCGGCAACCGGTTTGCTGTTCGTCCTGGTATTTTTAGTCTGTGGTTGGTCGTCGCTGACTTGGGGATACTGGATTTTTTTGAGTGGGTTGCTGGTGTTGAGTCTGATCGACGCAGATACCATGACTCTTCCCAACGAACTCACTCAATCGGGACTGGTGGCGGGGTTGCTATTTCAAGGGGTTTTGGGTTGGCAGTCTGGGGGGGAAGTGGCGGTGGCGATCGTGTTTCTGATGAAAGGGATTGTCGGCGCAGTCTTGGGAATTTGGTTGTTGGATGCCATCTCCTTCTTCGGTAGGATGGCTTTCGGACAAGAGGCAATGGGAGCAGGAGATGCCAAGTTGATGGCAACGATCGGAGCTTGGTTGGGGTGGAAATTGATGCTGTTGGCGGGGTTTCTCGGCTGTGCAGCGGGGGCATTTGCGGGAGGGGCAGCGATCGGCTTGGGATGGTTAACTCGACGCCAACATATGCCGTTTGGTCCGTTTCTGGCATTGGGGGCAGCGATCGCAGCACTGTGGGGAGAGACGATAGTCTCAGTCTACCTACGGCTATTTTTCCCCGTAACGTAAACTTGATAGGATAGGCTTTAGTTAAAAAAACGGTTTTTAGACTGGTAAATTGCTCCTGCCCTAGGAATTGATACACATCATGTCTCTATTTGATTGGTTTGCAAATCGACGGAAATCTGACCCAATTAGCCACGAACAGCAAGAACGGGAGATTTCCGACGGACTGTGGACGAAATGCGAAGCCTGTAGCGTGCTGACGTATACCAAAGATTTACGGTCAAATCAAATGGTTTGTCCGGAGTGCTATCACCACCATCGAGTCGATAGCAACGAACGAATTCACCAACTCCTCGATCGTGATACCTGGATGCCGATGAACGAGCATCTTCGTCCCCAAGATCCGCTGAAATTCCGCGATCGCAAGCCATACAGCGATCGTCTGCGAGAATATCAGGAAAAAACTCGCATGTTGGATGCGGTACAGACGGGTTTGGGAGAAATTGAGGGCTTGCCTGTTGTGCTGGGAGTGATGGATTTCGGCTTTATGGGGGGCAGCATGGGATCGGTCGTCGGGGAAAAACTGACCCGCGCCATCGAGTACGCGACACTCAAACGGCTTCCGGTTATCGTGGTTTGCACGTCCGGCGGCGCGCGCATGCAGGAAGGAATGCTGAGTTTGATGCAGATGGCAAAAATTTCGGCGGCATTGGAACGCCATCGGGAAGCCCGACTTCTGTACGTGCCCATTCTCACTCACCCCACGCTAGGAGGGGTGACGGCGAGTTTTGCCATGTTGGGCGATCTGATTATCGCCGAACCGAAATCCACCATCGGTTTCGCCGGTCGCCGGGTGATCGAACAAACGCTGCGTCAAAAGCTGCCGGAAAATTTCCAAACGGCAGAAGATTTGCAGCAACACGGGTTCGTCGATGCGATCGTGCCTCGAACTCAGCTTAAAGCGACTTTGGCGCAGTTAATTGGTCTGCACCAACCCCAAGATGTTTCGACCCCACACTTGATTCCCCTGCCTCAACCTTTGCCCTTGAGTGCGACGGGGACGACTCGATCGTGACATCCTCCCGACGCTAACCCATTGGCGTAGCCCGTGCTTTGCACGTAGCGGGTAGAGCGCGGGCTTCCCCAGATCGCTCGACTGGGTATCGAACACTTTTGCGCTAATCGCTGACAAATGAGGATCTTGTTACTCATTTGTTATTTTTTTTAACAAAACTTAAAACATGATGTTTTTCTCAGCGGTAGGATTCTAGAACTGTTAGATTCACCCATTTTTTAAAGAAATTAAGTTGAATTGCTTATTGACAAATGCAGGAAACTCTTAACTGAAGAGTTGTGAATGGAGATCGGTCGGGTCGGGTTTACCGATCTTTGGTGAGAACCTGCGCCAAAGTTACCGTCCTCTGGCATGATAATAATATTGAAAAAATCCCAGGTGAGTCGATCGAAATAGGCAATTAGCCAGTCCGATCGCCGATCGATCGGAGGAACGAGATTGACTTTTCAGTCAAAAAGTAGCGAACGTCGTACAGTTTACTGAGTCTTCTTGTCCTCAATGTTGTCAGCAACTTCTATTTCGCCCTCGGCGATCGGCGATCGCAGAAAAAATGTCAGAGTCAGGGAAACAACCCGCTTCGATCGAGGGCGAGTTCCGGTACCACTGATAGAGCCAAAATCTGCGATCGCTCGGGTAAAGTCAAACTTTAACCCACCCATTACTAAATTCAAAACGTAGAGGAAAACCATGTTGAAAAGGTACATATGGCTAGTTGTAGCCACTGTCTTTTTCGCTTTTCAAATATTTATTGACAGTGCCTCCGCACTAGAACTGAGCGATTCCGATCGTACAGTTACCTTGAACGAGCAAGGAGACACCGTCACTCTGACGCTTAAGCAAGCTAAAGAAGGAAGGCGTTTATTCGGTAGCGTTTGCGCTCAATGCCACCCCGATGGCAACACAAAAACAAATCCCAATATCAGGCTCGGTCTTAACGATCTAGCCTTAGCCACCCCCCGTAGAGACAATATTGAGGGGTTGGTTGACTACATGAAAAATCCCACCACGTTTGATGGGGAAATCGATATTTCCGAACTCCATCCCGCGACCTCCAGTGCAGATATTTTCCCAGAGATGAAAAATCTGACCGATGACGATCTCTATAATATTGCCGGTCACATTCTCGTTCAACCGAAAATTAGAGAGAGTTGGGGAGCCGGGAAAAGCTTCTTCTAGTAAGCCTCGGCGCAAATCGACCTACTATTTACGAGAGTAGGATTGTATTTTGACAAGGGGCTTAAAGCCCCTTGTTGAGTTTTTACCCAAAAATTGGGATAAATGAGACATTAGTCTATAAAACCTGTAAGTATTGTTGACACTCTCAGCTCTCTTTATGACTGAGTTTTCCACATCCGTCACTGTTTGTATGATTTATCGATTTTTTTTGTGGCGCGGCTTATGCGTCCTGTTTGCTTTCTTGTTATGGATTTTACCGCTCGGTCAATCTGCCGATGCTGACGGAATCAGTCGTTACGTCCGCTACAACTTACAAGCGAGCGAACCCGTTTCCATGGTTCTCGATGAAGCCGGGAATACTCGCGAGTTTTCGCCCCAATCCTTAGAACGCGGTCAGCAGCTTTTTGATGAAAGTTGTCTCTTTTGTCATCTGCGCGGTGCCAACGTTCCGTTTCCCTCCGTCTCCCTATCCCTGGAAGACTTAGCCGGTGCCACACCCCCACGAGACAATATAGCCGGGTTCGTTGCTTATATGCGAGAACCCATGACCTACGATGGCAGCGATTACACGCCGTGGTGCCGACAAGTCCCAGAAAGTTGGATGTCGTCCGAGCAAATCGAAGATTTAGCCGCATTTGTCATTCGCGCGGCTCAAAAGGATGAGACATGGGGTGTCAGAACGGTCGAAGTCAATTTGTAAATGGTTAGCTTCACCTTCATAACCCATACTGACGATAAACATCGCCAGCCACCCGATGCAGCAAACTGTGACGGTACACCAGCGCTGGCATATCTTCTGCATAGCCGCCGCCGATGACACACGCCACCGGATATCCCCCGGCGACACAAGTCCCGAGCACTTGCATTTCCCGGCGAAATAGCCCTGTATCGGTCAGTGCCAGTTTCCCCAGACGATCGCCTGCGTGAGGATCGACTCCGGCATCGTACAGCACCAAATCCGGCTGAAATTGGGACAACAAGTCGGGTAAATATTCCCCGAGGGTTCTGAGGTAGTCGTCATCCTCCATGCCTTCGGGTAATGCCACATCGAGATCGCTTTGCTGCTTCTTTCCGGGAAAGTTCTCTTGGCAGTGCATGGAAAAGGTAAACACGGTGGGATCGTTTTGGAAAATGACTGCGGTTCCGTCTCCCTGATGGACATCCAAATCGACAATCAATACTTTTTGTGCCAATCCTTGCTTCTGTACCCACCGCGCTGCGATCGCTAAATCGTTAAAAATGCAAAACCCGGAACCAAAATCCGGAAAAGCATGATGGGTTCCACCGACAGTATTGCACGCCAAACCCGATTCAAGAGCCAACTGCGCGGTCAGAATCGTTCCCCCCACCGCCATACAAGTTCGGTTTGCCAACTCCTTTGTCCACGGCAATCCAATGCGCCGCTGTGCCTTAGCATCTAGGGTTCCGTTCAAGTAAGCGTTGACATAATCCGGTTGGTGTACCCATTCGATCCATTCCCGAAGCGGATGGGTTGGGGTGACAATCTGGGAGGGTCGAGCAATGCCGTCGGCAAGCAATCGTTGATACAGCAAACCGAACTTCGCCATAGGAAAGCGATGACCCGGAGGCAGAGGGGCAACGTAGTCGGGATGATGGACAATGGGTAACATTGGGTAATGGGTTATGGGTTATTAGTTATTGCCTACCAGCAAAAGCGCAACTAACCAAAGCGCCACTGTAATCATTTGTCGGGTTAGACTGGACGAGTAAGTATGGCGATGTCAGCGAACCGATCCTTATGGAACGCAAAATTACGTGGCTTTCTGGTAGCAACGATCCCGACAATGGTGATTATTTAGATGCAATTCGCCAGTGGTGGACGACCCTGAGCGATCGCGAAGTTTCTTGGAAACAGCGGATGCTGCCCCAAGAAGGCAACCCAGAAGAACTCGATTGGGAAAGTGCCCGTTTTGATGAAGTCTTTGCGATCGCAGCGCCAGAACTGCGTGGGATTACCCTCTACTGGCGTAAACCGGGGGATTCCCAAGAGCGCAATATTACCGCCCGAAAACTGGAACTCGATCGCTTGCAGGGCTGTCTGTACATCTATTCTCAATCTCAACAACAAGTTGTGTTGCGTGTGGCATTAAAGCAGATATCGTATCAAACCCTGGAACTGAATCATCCTCAATTGACCTGTTTCGCCGATGGCGATCGCCAAGTTTTAAGATTTCGCGACCCCGCACAGCAGATGGATGTCAAAATTATTCTCAGTCCCGAGGAAGTCGTTCACCTTAAGCAACAATTGTAGATAATATCAGCTTTTCAAAATTTTAGCGTAGCGGCTGAAACGCTTACCCATCCATGCTTTTGAGGCAATGCTGTCGCGTTTAGCGAGGTAAATTCTCTCTATTATACTCGATCGGCTGCTGAATATTTTTTTTTAAGAAAGCTTGACTTCAACTTCATCAATGCTTTGAAGAATTTTTATCGATCCCAAGTCGGATTAGGAAGAATATATTGGAATAAGGGAGGGATGACTCTCCATTATTCAAACAAATTTTAGATGGGTTGGGCATTTCATCCGAATCTCATTGACGGAATAGTGCCTGACTTTATTGTGGGAAGCTAACACAAGCAAAAGCATAATTTAGCTGGTGTTGGCTGAGCCGTATCGAATCGGGGATGCAAGCTTACTCATAAAATTGACCGGAATTGAGTATGGAAACGGCAAGACAAGAAAAAATATTAATTGTAGATGACAATCCTCTAAATGCTAAACTGATATTCAAATTTTTGAGTCGAGCAGGATTTGAGAGGGTTTTAATTGCGGAAGATGGTTACAGGGCTTTAGATATCGTTCGAGAATCTCCACCTGACTTAATTTTGTTGGACGTGATGATGCCGGGAATTGATGGATTTGAAACCTGTGGTCATTTGAAGGAGTTAAAACAGGGTCGAGATATCCCCGTTATTTTCATGACGGCACTTGCCGACACCGAACATAAGCTGAAAGCGTTTCAACTCGGTGCGGTTGATTATATGGCGAAGCCATTTCATAAAGAAGAAATTCTGGCTCGAATCGACGTTCATTTAAAATTGCGCAGTCTAACGCGGCAACTTGAAAAACAGAATGCGTTGCTTCAGGAGTCTCAACAAGAGCTAGAACGACGGGTTGAAGAGCGCACAGCAGAATTGTCTCAAACCGTCGAGCATTTGCAACAGACTCAGATGCAATTAATTCACAGTGAAAAAATGTCATCTTTGGGGCAATTAGTAGCCGGAGTGGCTCATGAAGTCAACAATCCAGTCAACTTTATTCATGGTAATATTACCCATGCCAGTCAGTATCTTCAAGACCTCCTGGAGCTGATCGAGTTGTATGAAGCTCACTGTTGCGAAATTCCTCCCGAAATCCAAGATAAAATTGAAGAAATTGAGTTAGAATTTCTCAAGGATGATTTACCCAAAATCTTGTCTTCGATGAAAACCGGAACCAATCGGATTCGTCATATCGTGCGATCGCTGCAATTGTTTTCCCGGCTTGACGAAGCCGAATGCAAGTTTGCTGATTTAAATGAAGGTCTTGAAAGTACGTCGATCCTGATGGGTAGTCGCTTGCAAGGAGATGGAGATCGTCCCCCCATCCAGATCGTCACCCAATACGGCAACTTATCGTCCGTCGAGTGCTATCCGGGTCAGATGAATCAGGTATTTATGAATATTCTTGCCAATGCTATTGATACACTCGAAGAAGCGCTCTCCAGTTCCTCAAAACCCCAAGACTACGTACCGACTATTTGGATACAGACGGAAGTTCGGCTAAACGACGATCGATCTCCCGAATCGATCGCGATTAAGATCGCCGATAACGGACTGGGTATCCCCAAAGCTATCCAACATCGCGTGTTCGATCCCTTCTTTACCACCAAACCCGTGGGCAAAGGAACGGGTTTAGGAATGTCTGTCAGCCATTCGATCGTAGTCGAACAGCACCGAGGTAAGCTAACCTGTAATTCAGTGCTAGGCGAAGGAACCGAGTTTACCATCGAAATTCCTGTGACTGCTAGTAGCGATCGATCCATCGATCCTGACAGTCATTCGCCTCGCATTCCTATTTTGTCTTCGTCTTGAGCGCGATATGAAATCGACTGGCGAAACGCCGACTATATTAATAGTTGATGACAATCCCACAAATCTGGAAATTTTATCGGGAACGCTAACTCCTTCGGGATGGGAAATTTTAGTGGCTGTCGATGGCGAAAGTGCGATCGAACAAGCTCGATATGCCTATCCCGATTTGATAATTCTCGATGTGATGATGCCGGGAATTGATGGGTTTGAAACCTGTCGTCGTTTGAAAGCCGATTCAGAACTTAGCGATATTCCCGATCGTTTTTATGACGGCACTATCTGACACCGCCGATAAAGTTAAAGGGTTGAGCTTGGGTGCGGTAGACTATATCACCAAACCCTTTCAGCGAGAAGAAGTTTTGGCGAGAGTGAACGCGCACCTGCAAATTCGCCAACTCACCCAACAACTCAAACAAGAGATCTCCGAACGCATTTCTGCCGAGATGGCGCTGCAACAAGCCAATCACGAATTAGAAATGCGAGTGAAAGCGCGAACGGCAAAACTGGCTCGAAAGGAAGCACAATTGAGGCGTCGAACCCAACAGCTCGAAAACTCTTTAGAAGATTTACAGGATACTCAGTCTCAGCTCGTACAAGCTGAAAAAATTTCTAGTTTAGGGCAGTTGGTTGCCGGAGTCGCACACGAAGTCAATAATCCGTTAGGATTTATTTCCGGAAATTTGTCTCACGTTAAAGAATATGTTCGAGATTTGTTTGGCGTACTGAAGCTTTATCAAGAGGAATTCCCTAATATTCCAGAAGAGATGGCGGAAGAACTCGAGGCAGCCGATCTGGATTTTCTCAGGGAAGACTTGCCCAAAATGCTTGATTCTATGCAAGTTGGGGTCGATCGTATTCAAGACATCATGTCATCGCTGAGAACCTTTACTCGAGTAGACAAAGGGGAAAAGCAGTTGACCGACATTCATGCCGGACTTGATAGCACGTTCATGATATTGCAGCATCGTCTTAAAGCAAATCACCAACGTCCGGCGATTAAAGTGATTAAAGAGTACGGTGATTTTCCGCTGGTTTACTGTTATGGCGGACAGCTCAATCAAGTGTTTATGAATCTGATCGCCAATGCAATTGATGAGTTGGATGAGTGTAGTATAGGGAGAAAATATGCAGAATTGGAGAAAAATCCTAATACAATTCACGTCAAAACAGAGACGATCGACGATCGGGTTTTTATTCACATTTCCGATAATGGAAATGGCATGAATTCAGAAACCAAAGATCTGATTTTTGAATCTTTTTATACAACAAAACCCGCTGAGAAAGGAACGGGATTAGGATTATCGATTTCTCAGCAGATTATTCGAGACAAACACGAAGGAGAATTAACCTGTATCTCTACCTTAGATAAGGGAACAGAATTTATTATCGAATTTCCGAATATTCCAGACTAGACATTCTAAAAGATCTGAACCAGAAGTGTTGAATCTTAAATGTCGATCGAGAGTGGAACAAACCCTCTCTTTGCGCATACGCTGACGGCTGAAAATCTCAATAAAGTATTATTGTCGAACAGACGATCGATTCGCAATCAACCATCAACCATCAACACTGCTGTATCTTAACCCGTACTGACGTTACTTATAAAACCTTGCCATTGTCGTACAACCAGCGACCCGACTTCTCATCCCAAATGAGATCGATTTGTAGCGTCTGAGGACTGACATTGCCAGCATTCATATGGTAATTCACGCGAGCTCGCACGCGGGCAGATGTGGCTTCAACTTCTATCGGTGTGACTTCTTCCACTTCTACAAAGTTGACCGAATCCCACCATTGGAAATAGTCAGCATATCCATTTGGATGCAATCTCGAATCTTGTTGTAACGGTTTAGATAACATATCCCATGCCGATCGATACTCGCCGTTGTCGATCGTTGCAAAATAATCGAGAACCGTTTGTTCGGGAGAGGGACGATCGATCGTTACCCCAGATTTAGAAGATTTCTTTTCTTCCTCGCGAACTACATCCTTGGCAAACACTCGTTGAAGTTGTGCCTTGGGATCGGTACTGGCTAAGGCACAATACGCCTCCTCATTCCCTCGACCATAGGTTTCTAGAAGTCGAACACAACTGTCAAGATCCGAGAAGGTTTCCACATACACTTGTGTATATTTCTGGTTAGACACATTCGGATAGTCGGGCATCCAAAATATTCCTGCTCCCCCGTATCCAGCATCTTTTAAAAGCTCGAGTTGTTGTTTGGCATTTCCGGCATTTTTGAATGCAGAATCGCCCAGAAAATAGAAAGATTCTGTGGGTGTGGGTTCTGGGGTCGGTTCTGGGGTCGGTTCTGGGGTCGGTTCCGGCGTCGGTTCCGGCGTCGGTTCTGGGGTCGGTTCCGGGGTCGGTTCCGGGGTCGGTTCCGGGGTGGGAATTTTGGGAATTGGTGTGGGGTCCGCAGGCGCTTGGACAACGGGTGTCTCCGGTGTGGGCGATCGAGATTGATTCACCGCGACAGCAATACCAATGGCGGTTGCCGCCCCAATGGCAAAGATGGCAAGCGCTCCGGCAATTGTTCCCGTCCCGGACTTTTGGGGAATTGCCGCTTGAGTGGGAACAACAGACGGGGGCGGGGTTTGAGGAGATTGATATCCAGGATATCCTGGGGCAACGGGAATAGTGGGTTGGTAGGTGGGCGACCCTGGAGAATGAGGGGGTGGAGCGGGATAATTTGGGGTAGCTTGACCCCGAAGCGCCGCTTGCATTTGGGCGACAGAAGTGTAACGATCGCGCGGATGGGGTTCTACCGCTTTATTGAGCACTTCTGCCAACCTCGGGTCGATCCCAGGGGCTTGAGGTTGCCACAACAACGCCCCGGTTTGCGGGTCGGTGGGTAACTCTTGGGGCATTTTCCCCAGCAGTGCGTAAATCGCCGTCAATCCCAAACTGTATAAGTCGCTGGAATAGGTGGGACGTCCGGCAGCTTGTTCGCCGGACATAAAACCGGGAGTGCCGATGACGATGCTTTTAGTGACGTTACCCCCCGTGGCGATGGCAGTTGCCATGGTTTCTCGCACCGCACCAAAATCGATCAGAACGGGAAGTCCATCTGACTGCCGCAGAATGATATTGTCGGGTTTGATATCTCGGTGAACGATGCGCTTGCTGTGGACGTAATCGAGCACCGGAAGCAAACGATCGAGGAGTGTGGTCACTTCGCGATCGTTCATGGGACCCTGGGTGGAAATCCGATTCCCCAAAGTCAATCCCTCGATATATTCCTGTACCAGATAAAATTGCCCTGCTTCTGAAAAGTAAGCAAATAAGTTGGGTATTTGAGAATGTCCCTCGCCCAATTCCTCCAAAATCGCCGCCTCTCGCGCAAACCGTTCCCGCACCAGTTGCATCACTTGCGGGTCGCTGCTGTCTGCGGGTTTGAGTTGTTTGATCACGCAGTGTCGCCCCGAGGGCATATGGGTATCTTCTGCCAAAAAGGTTTCCCCAAATCCACCTCGTCCGAGGGTACGAATGACGCGATATCGAGAATTGAGCAACGTAGGGTTCATGGTTGAAATAGTTATTAGTTATTAGTTGTTAGTTATTCAATCCGCCTCGGAGGTTGGGGAAGAGTTCAGACTTTTAGAAGTTACGCTAAGCAAATCGGTTGATAAATCTGTATGTATAAGTCTTGTTGTGATATTGCGATCGCGAGCCACGAGGGAATCACCACTAACCAAGATAGCGCAAGCTGGGGTGATGTTTGGCAAATGATGGGTACAAACTCGGATTGTCAGCGGACTGTCTGA
This sequence comes from uncultured cyanobacterium, assembly GCA_963838375.1. Classification (GTDB taxonomy): domain Bacteria; phylum Cyanobacteriota; class Cyanobacteriia; order Cyanobacteriales; family Geitlerinemataceae; genus DVED01. The sequence goes on from CAWIQY010000003.1 coordinate 635,958, forward strand.
TGCGCGACTCCTGGGGAGTCTCACCGCTTCTGAAATTCGATCGAGGTGTCCGTTGTCTGATTCTACCGTTCGCGTTGTCGATCGTCTTGTCGATCTGCCAGATATTGGTCGTTATCGCCTGTTGGCTTAGAACCGGGCTGGGGTGTTTTGTTCCTCAACACAGGCGACGAGAAATCGATCTTTCCTGTGGCGAGTGATTTCTCAGCTAGAGCAGCAGGAGCCTCACGCTATACCGCTTCGGTTAGCGTGAGAGGAATGCGTGTGAGTTGAGGAGTGGTATACGACCAAATTGGCGAAGCCAACAGGGAGGATACCGACGACGAAACGAACAAACTACCGCTCTGACAATGAACGGATAAACTCTCCGATCACATCGGTTTTATTGCGTTTCACTCGTTTACAGTAGTCGTCTAATATCTTCTTTTCTGTCCTTGGCAGCCTGACATTGATCGAATCTTCATATTTCATGGCTTGTACCATAAAGCAATATCAATTACAATAATGGCATGAAATACACCTACCAGTACAAAGCACTCCCCATAACTGAACAAAAGCTAGAGTTAAATCTCTGGCTTCGGACTTGCCAGTACTGGTACAACCGTCAACTAGGGGACAGGTTTGATTGGTGGGAGCAAAACCTCTGTCCTGCCAACACTTGCCCCTTGATCTGCCACTTACCTGCGTTGCGGGATCAGCCTAACTATTACAGCCAAAAGAAATATCTGCCTGAGATCAAAACTGACCTTGTTACTGTGGGCTGGTCTTCTGAGTTGTTGGACTTTTCAAAAGTTCCAGCCAACACATTGCAGGAAGTCTGCAAGCGTGTAGATCGGGCGTTTTACCGTTTCCTTGCGGGTGACAGCAATGGCAAGCGAAGTGGTAAACCTCGCTTTAAGTCTGCTAAAAGATTCCGCTCAATGGTATTTGAAGGCGCAGGACTAGAACTGCATTCCTGCTCATTGGGTGGTAAGTACCTGTTTCTCAAGATGCCTAAGTTGGGATTGTTAAAGGTGCGAATGCACAGAGAGATTCCCGATGGCGCAATCCTGAAACAGATGCAATTGGTCAAAAAGGCAGATGGTTGGTATGTCAACTTGAGGCTAGAAGATCTGACGGTTCCTGTCAATTCTGATAGCGTCGATCTTGGCTGGGATAGCGCTTTGGGTATGGATGCCGTCTTGTATGAAGATGACTATTTGGCTACATCTGACGGTGAAAAACTCCCTTCTCTGAAGTCGTTTCGCCAGTCCGAAAAACGTCTTGCCAAAGTTTCTAACCGCAAAGCTGCTCATAAAAAAGGGAGTCGTTCACGCCGTAAGCTAGCAAAACGCGAAGCTAAAGAGCATCAACGGATTGCCAGAGCTAGACGAGATCATGCTTTTAAGACCGCTCACCAAGTCGTGAGAACAGGTAAAACCGTATTCTTTTACGAGAATCTCAATCTCAAGGGGTTGAGCAAGCGCAATGGCGCAAAACCCTCTCTGGAGCCGGGTAAATACCTGCCTAACGGTCAATCGGCTAAGTCTGGGCTGAATAAGTCCTGGAACGATGCCGCATTTGGGCAATTTTTTACAGTCCTGGAATACATAGCTGCAAAAGCTGGAGCCGTTGCGATTGAAGTGAATCCCGCCTACACATCTCAACTGCTTGCTTATCGGGATGAGTTGATCTTCACCGATGGCAATATTCGTGAGTATTGGGATGAGGTAGAAAATCTTTGGGTTGATAGAGACATTAACGCCGCTATCAACATCAAAAGGGTCGGGCTGGGCGAGTTCCCGACTATAAACCGCCGTAGAGGGAAAGTTGTTGTGGGTAACTCTATAACTGATAGTACCTCGAAGGAAGTTCTCTCTACTCTCCGGAGTTTGGAGAAGCCCACACTATATGCGTAGGCATTAGTGTGTGGAGTCGTCACGGAATTGAACGGATAGAGCGAGTCATCTTGGCAGGCGCGCTCGATCGCTGTTACCTTTAATGTCAAAATGGTAAAATAATCTCATAAAAGATTTGGGATGTTTGTCTTGTTCGTACTTGAAGCCCGACTGAGAGGTTCGACAAAACAGTTTGCGATTATCGAATTAGCGTCGGGAGGATGTCAGAATTCATAGATGGGTTCGATCGGCAAAAATTCAGACAGAATTAGACATGGGTATTGGACGAATTATCGAGATTTTGCGCAACGGTCAACCGGACGATGCCGTGGAAATTCGCGGCTGGGTGCGGACGGTAAGGGCGTTGAAGGAGTTCGCGTTTCTGGAAGTCAACGACGGTTCGGCTTTAGCGAATTTGCAAGTTGTGATCGATGCCGATGTGCCTAACTATGACGACACTGTGAAGCAACTGAGTACGGGGGCTTCGGTAATGGTGGCAGGAACCCTTGTGGAGTCTCCAGCCAAGGGACAGCGGATCGAACTGAAAGCCGAGACAGTGACGGTGGTGGGGGGGTCGGATGCGGCAACTTATCCGTTGCAGAAGAAGCGTCATACCTTTGAATTTTTGCGTTCTCTGGGACATTTGCGATCGCGCACCAACACCCTGGGAGCGGTCTTCCGCGTCCGCAACGCCGCCAGCACTGCCATTCACCAGTTTTTCCAAGAACGGGGTTTTATGTGGGTACACACCCCCATTTTGACCGCTAGCGATTGTGAAGGTGCGGGGGAAATGTTGGCGGTGACGAGTTTGAACCTCAAGAAGGTTCCTCTCACCGAAACGAAAGAGATCGATTATTCTCAGGACTTTTTTGGCAAACCCGCGTATTTAACGGTGAGTGGACAACTAGAAGCGGAAGTGATGGCGATGGCATTTAGCAATGTCTACACCTTCGGTCCGACGTTCCGCGCGGAGAATTCTAACACTTCGCGTCACCTGGCTGAATTTTGGATGATCGAACCGGAAATGGCGTTCTGCGATCTCCAGGGTGATATGGATTTAGCCGAAGCTTTTTTGAAATATATTTTCAAATTCGTGATGGAAAACTGTCCGGAAGATCTGGCGTTTTTCAACGATCGAATTGATAAAGAGGTTTTGGAGCGAGCGAACAATATTATCGATAACGAATTTGCCAGAATTTCCTATACCGAAGCGATCGCCCAATTGCAAAAAGCCGATCGAAAATTTGAATATCCGGTTGAATGGGGATTAGATTTGCAATCGGAACACGAACGGTATTTAGCGGAAGTTCTCTTCAAGAAGCCGACGATTGTCATGGATTATCCAGTTGAAATCAAAGCATTTTATATGCGGATTAACGATGACGAGAAAACCGTTGCGGCGATGGATGTTCTCGCTCCCGGCATTGGCGAAATTATCGGCGGTTCCCAACGGGAAGAACGCCTGGATGTATTGGAACGGCGCATTCAAGCGCAGGGATTACCACTGGAAGATTACTGGTGGTATCTGGATTTACGGCGCTACGGGACGGTTCCTCATGCCGGATTTGGCTTGGGATTCGAGCGGTTGGTACAGTTTATGACGGGAATGGGGAACATTCGCGATGTTATTCCTTTCCCCCGTGCGCCAATGAGTATTGAGTTTTAAGGGGTTGACGGTTGGAAATAGAAGTGCTGATGGTTAATGGTTGATTGTTGATATCGCTATAAAAAAACAGTTTGTCAGACAAACTGTTTTTTTGACTCAGGGTTACGCAACGTGTTTCAGTGCAGCCAGCGCTTTTTCTCGGAGTTCCTCGTCGGTTAATTTAGGATATTTATGCTTGTAGTAGAGATAAGCATCATCCTCAAAGAATTTTTTAAGTTCAATCATTTCTTCTTCTTTGGTTTTATCTTCTTTTTTTTCTTGAGGGAGTAATTGAGAACCTAGAAATAAGGTCATTGCAATTAACAATACTTCCATTGTTTTCTCCAATATAATAGATGCATCAAGAGATTACGGTGAGTAATTAGCGGTTAGCAATGAGCCGATGGATTGAAGTTTCTTCGATCGTTATCCCATTTTGTTTTTAAAGTTTTGGAAACTTAATATCCATATTTAAAATATTAATTGCTATCACTAAATCGCTTTTCGATCGGGTTTCAAGTCATGAATAGGAACAGCTCGATTCGGTCAATCCTGTTCTCAGTTAGTGGAAAATATCACAACATCACGGTTTTCATAGCTTAGAGGCTTTGTCTGTGTGTTGTTCGAGTAAATTCAAATATAGGAAGCGAACAGTTACTCGTTTGAGAGAACTCGGAGAAAGACGGGGAAAGTTCGATCGTCTAATAGCTAGAAATCGCAGCTTTAACCCGATCGACAAAAGCATAGCGATCGACGATCGGTTTGGGGATATAATCATCCGCACCGCTTTTTTGTAAGAAGTCTTCTCGATCGCCGTAATTTGCTGTAACCAGGATAACAGGAATATTTGCCGTCGTCGGGTTAGACTTTAACAGTTGAGTGATTTCGATCCCATCAACGCTTTTTCCTTCGTAATAACTATTCGGTAGAGAAACATCCATCAAAATGACATCGGCAGCTTGCGATCGAGCCAAGTTCATGACTTCTTCCACGTCTTCTGTATGCTTTGCCGCAAACCCTCCCACTCGTGTCAGAAGAATCTGAAAAATCTGCCAATTTAGGGGATCGTCTTCAACAACTAGAACAGTTTTCATCGGTCAATCTCGCATCGGTGTGGACAGTGTTGCCAAAATTGCGATCGGAGTCGGAAATATGGCACAATCCATCAGCTTTCAAAGTTGGGAGTTGAAATCAAAAGCAATACGTAAGAAGAGTAAGTAAGTCGCCATCAAAACCGTAAAGTCTTGATGGCGCTTGATTAGCTTGAAGGAGAGTGGGCTTAACCCATGCCTATAGCTTCCCAGATTCGCCCAGAACTGTCGATATAGATTAGTTCAGGACTTTGGGAAGCGAGTATCAGACGGCAACTGAGAGAATTGACCTCTATAGGTTGGGAAAAAGTATAGAAAAGTTCAGGTACACTAAAGAAAAAGTCTGGAAGCCTCTGACCTTTGATGAACCTGGAAGAAGCCCTCAAGATCGCAGACGCTGTAGTTTTTGCCAAAACGGGGAAACACCTCAATGACGTTCAAAGCGCGATCGTCCAAGGGACTTGGCAGGGTCAGACTTACGATGACATTGCCAAAAGTCACAATCGCTCTCCGGAGTATCTCAAGCAAGATGTGGGTTTCAAGCTGTGGCGTCTGCTAACCCAGGCTTTGGGAAAAACCGTCCGTAAAAAGAATTTTCGCACGGTGATGGAGCTGTTGAGCGACGAGGAGAAAGCGATTTGGATGGCGCCTGGTGGCAACAAACTGGATGCTGACCTGAATGCTGATGTTGTGTTGTCCATAGATGCGATCCCCCCCTCAAACCCCTCTCCCTCTCCCTGTATCCGAGACTTAGCCGAAGCGCCCGATGTTTCGATGTTCTACGGACGCGAAGAAGAATTGACGCAACTCGATCGTTGGATTGTCGGGGAGGGTTGTCGGATGGTGGCATTGCTGGGAATGGGGGGGGTAGGCAAGACTTCTCTGGCGGCGAAACTGGCACGACGGGTGGGGGATCGATTTGACTGTATCGTCTGGCGATCGCTGCGTCAAGCACCGCTATTGACCGAATTGCTAGACGATCTGATCGATGTTTTCTCTGGAAATGAATCCTCCAATTTAGCAGAAGAATTAGACGCGCAAATTTCGCAATTCCTAGAATATTTTCGCGCATCTCGCTGTTTGCTCGTGTTAGACAATTTCGAGTCTCTTCTCCAAAGAGGAACTCGTGTGGGTTCGTATCGATCGGGATATGAAAACTACGGCGATTTTTTGAGGCAATTGGGAGAAACCCGGCATCAAAGCTGCTCGATTTTAACCAGTCGGGAAAAACCCAAAGAAATTGTATTTCTCGAAGGGGGAATGCTGCCAGTACGATCGCAAGTTGTTCGAGGTTTGCCGGAACGGGATGCTCGAGAATTGCTCAAAGCCAAAGGATTTACCCAATCCACTGCCGTCTGGAATTCGATCGTCGATCGCTACGGGGGAAATCCACTGGCGCTGAAAATTGTGACGACTCATATTCGCGATGTGTTCAGTAGCAATGCAGCAGAATTTCTCGCCGAAATCGAACCGGGAGGTGCAGTATTTGGGGATTTGAGCGATTTTCTCGAACAACAAATCGATCGATTAACGGACTTAGAACGAGAGATTGCCGATTGGTTGGCGGTGAATTTTCAACCGATTTCCATCGCTCAATTAAAAGAAGATTTAGTCTTACCCGCGACGGCTCATGAAGTATTAGAAACTGTCGAGTCTTTAATTCGCCGATCGGTGTTGGAACTGCACGGCGGAAAATTCAGTCAACCGCCGATCGTCATGGATTATCTGCGTTCTCGGTTCATCGAGCGGATCGTCGAGGAAATTCTGTCCGAAAAACTGTCCATCTCGATCTCTCACGCCATCGTCAAAGCTCAAGCCGAAGATTATATCCGCAATCGGCAAATTCGAGAAATCTTACATCCGATCGCCCAGAAAATCCTAGCACGTTGTAGCTCGAGAATCGAACTCGAAGAAAAATTCGCCCGACTGTTGGAAAAATTAAGAGGAGAACTGGGAAATCCACCGGGATATGCAGGGGGAAATTTGATTAATTTAGGTCACTACTTCCAGTTCGATCTGACGCGATATGACTTTTCACATCTCAAAATTTGGCAAGCTTATTTACAAGATGCATCCTTGCAAAATACCAACTTTACCGGAGCCGATTTATCGAAATCGGTGTTTGCCAAACCGTTAGGAGATTCGATCGTCGTGGCCCTTGGTGGAAATGGACTCTTGGCAACTGGAGACGAAGATGGCAAGATTTTGTTGTGGCAAGTGGCGGACGGTCAACTGCGCCTGTGTTGCCAAGGTCAAACCAGTCGCGTGCGATCGATCGCCTTCAATCCCGAGGGAACCCGCCTTGCCAGTGGTGGAGACGATTTCACCGTCTATTTGTGGGATGCAGATACGGGAGAATGTCTCAATACCTGGTGGGAGCATACCGATACCGTACACTGCCTGGAGTTTAGTGCCGATGGCGCCACCCTCGCCTCCGGCAGCGATGATAGCACCGTGAGGCTGTGGAACGTCAATTCCGGACAATGCCTGCGGGTTTTTCCCAGTCAGAGTAGGGGAGTGCGATCGATCGCCTGGAGTGCCGACGATCGCACCCTAGCCAGCGCCGGGGAAGACCCGATCGTCCAGTTGTGGGATGTGGCAGCAGATCGATGTCGGAAAACAGTGGATCTGTCGGCGTTTTCCGGGGAAATCCATCGCCTGTGGGCCGTGGCTTTTGTTGGCGAGCTGCATGAGGAACGCTGCCTGGCGGCTGCCAGCGACGATCGCAGCGTGCAGTTGTGGGATCTGGAGACGGGTGAGTGTGTCTCAACTCTCATCGATCGAGATAGCATCAGCGCCGTTGCGTTTAGTCCCGACGGACAGTTTTTTGGGTTTGCCGACGATCTGACGGCGACGGTTCGGCGGACGAATGGGGACGAGGTGAAAACCTTATCTGGCTTTAAAAGTCCGGTCACTTCTCTGGCTCTGAGCAACGATCCTCGTGCTGAAATGCCATGGGAACGGCAAATTCTGGCAACGGGAAGCATGGAGCGCGTCGTGCAGGTGTGGGACGCCACAGAGGGACAACGTCTGAGACTGTTAAAAGGTCACAAACATCAGATCGACTCCTTTGCCTTAAGCGGTGATGCTCGCACCCTTGCCATCGGCAGCGACAATCACACGATCGAATTGTGGGATGCGGTTTCTGGGGGTGTTCGCAAAACCCTATCCGGTCATCGAGATTGGGTGGGTGCGCTGGCATTTAGTCCCGACAGTCGGTTGCTGGTCAGTGGTAGCGACGATGGCATGGTGAAAATGTGGGATGTAGAGATGGGATCGTGCCTGAAAACATGGGACAATCTCAGCGGTCGCATCCAAGCTGTGGTGTTCAGTCCGGATGGGACGATCGTTGCCAGTGCTGACGCTCGATCGACAACCCTGTGGTGGGTGGAAACGGGACAACACCTGCATACCCTGGTGGGACACGAGCGTCGGGTGGGTTCCGTCGCCTTCAGTGCAGATGGTCGCTTCTTGGCCAGTGGCAGCTACGATCGGGCTGTGAAACTGTGGGATGTGGAAACGGGAGACTGCTTGCAGACGTTATCCCGACACAGCGATCGGATTAATACACTGAGTTTTAGTGCAGATGGCAGCCGTTTGGCAAGCGGCAGCTACGATGGCATGGTGAAACTCTGGGATGTGGCAACGGGAGAGTGCCAGAAAACCCAAATTGTCCCCAACGATGGCGAAGTCTCGTATCCTCTCTATGCCTTGACTTTCCGCGCCAACGGTCAACTCCTGCTGTGTAGCAGCAGCGACGACTCTCAGGGAGAATGCTTGCAATTGTGGGATGGCGTCACGGGGGAATGCCTGGACGTTTTCTGCGACCTCGACAGTCCCATTTGGTCGGCACAGTTGAGTGCGGATGGGTCTACTCTCGTCGGTGGCTACGGTCGATCGATCGGTTTGTGGGATACGCAGACGGGCACTCTCCGACAAACTTTGAGAACCGATAAACCGTATCACGGGATGAAGATTGCCGGGATGACGGGGGTGAGTGCCGCAACGATCGAAACTCTTAAATTACTGGGAGCGATCGATTTTTAAGTTTTTGAAATGGAGCTAAACAATTTATACACTCTATCTAATTGACAAAAATGCCCGTTTTCTCCAAGAAAACGGGCATCCCATGGAACTTGCCAAAATCGCTAAAAAATGCTACTCAACTCGATCGAGATAAGCATTCAGCGCTTCGGTTGCCAAATCGATCATTTGCTTATCTTGGCGAGTGGCTTCGGCTTTGAGTTTGGCATAAACTTCATCGTGAACGCGAATCCGATGCCGTTCTTTGCGCTTGGTTTTCTTCGGGGTTTCCTCCGGCATGGGTTCGTAGGTTTGGCTAAACTCGCGCAGTGCCTCGAACCCAACCCGATCGCAAAAATCGCCAAAGCTTTCTGGCTGAGGTTCCAGTTTCCGATCTTTTTTAAAGTAGACAAATAACGGCTCGAAAACGGTCTCCAGATCCTCGATTTTCATTTTGTCCATATAGATCTGAGAAAGCCGCGTTTGATTGGGACAAGCACCCAACCAAATTTGATAAGCTTCCACCCCTTGTCCGACAAACCCCAGTTCGGCAAGATAGGGGCGGGCGCAGCCGTTGGGGCATCCTGTCATCCGCACCACAAAATGCTCGTCCGGTAAGCCGACTTTGGTTAGTAGCGCCCGAATCCGTCCTAAAATACTGGGAATCACCCGTTCCGATTCGGTAATGGCTAAGCCGCAGGTGGGCAATGCCGGACACGCCATGGAATACCGTTCCAGGGGATCGATTTCCTTTTCCCCTTTGATACCGCATCGATCGAGAATTGCCTGGATTTCCTCTTGGTTCGCCGGATTGATATCGTAGAACAAGACATTGTGATTCGGCGTTACCCGCATCGGCAAGTTGAATTTCTCAACGATTTCCCGCAATGCTGTTTTCAGTTGGAAAGAACCCTCGTCTTTGACTCGACCGTTTTGAATGGAAATCCCCAAAAAGAGGTTGCCGTCTCCCTGTTCGTTCCATCCCAAGAAATCTTCGTATTTAAACGGCGGCAGAGGTTTAGACGGTTGCAGCGGTTTGCCAAAATACCCTTGAAGGACTTGACGGAATTTCTCAACACCCCAATCGTGGATTAGGTATTTCATCCGGGCGTGGCGGCGGGTGACGCGATCTCCGTAATCCCGTTGCGTGGCGACAATTGCCTTGACGAGATCGTAGACATCATCTTTGTCGATATAGCCAATTTCATCGGCAATCCGGGCAAAGGTTTCTTCCTTGTTGTGGGTTCGTCCCAAACCCCCGCCGGCAAAGACGTTGAACCCAGTCAACTCGCCGTTGTTGTCGGTAATCACCACTAGGGTGACATCTTGGGAATACAAATCCACGGAGTTATCGCCCGGTACAGTCACGCAAATTTTAAACTTGCGCGGCATATACCTGTCGCCGTAAATGGGTTCTTCCTTGTCGTGGAAGATTGTGCCGTTGCCGTTGCGATTTCGTGCGGCTTTGACACTGGGGTCTTCTTCTGCGGAGATTGCCTTTTCGCCATCGAGCCAAATTTCGTAATACGCGCCCGTTTGCGGGGTGAGTAAATCGGCAATGCGATCGGCATAAGTCCAAGCATACTCGTATTCCGGGCGATTTTTAAATGGAGCGGGAGGCGCCATCACGTTGCGGTTGAGATCGCCACAAGCACCCAGAGTCGAACCCATGCTGCCGACAATCTCGGCAATGGTGGCTTTGAGATTTTTCTTCAAGATTCCGTGTACTTGGAATCCCTGGCGAGTGGTGGTTCGCAGCGTGTGGTTGCCGTACTGGTCCGAAAGACGATCGAGAGTCAGGTACAATTCGGGCGGAATGAAACCGCCGGGATTGCGGGTGCGGAGCATCATCTGATAGTCTTTTTCCTGACCCTTGATGCGATTGTCCCGGTTGTCCTGCTGATAAGAACCGTGGTACTTGAGGATTTGGATTGCTTCTTCTGTAAAGTGCGTCGTCTCCTCCTGTAACTCTGTAGCGAGGGGTTCGCGCAAATAGTTACTGCGAACTTTGAGAGCTTCGAGTTTAGAAAGCGGCTGAGTGTCGAGAGGGGTGTTGGTAACGGTAGTAGGCATGCAAAATTGTTCGATCGAATGACAGGGTAAGTGTTCTGACTCTGGGTTTGGGAAAAATCCCGATGCGTCCGGCGTCCGATTTACGGTAATCTAATCGGGACTTTGGTTAATTTTTCCGATTCTATCATCGTTCGTGGCGGCCCCCCCTAACGCTCAGTATTCCTTAATACTTCACCGGCAAAATGCTGAGCTAAGTTATTATTTTTTATAACTTATTGCTTTTTCAAGACTTGTTTGGCAGAATCAGAATTTTGCACGTGTCTGCGGTCGGATTGTGAGATCGATCGATCGCCTCGGGCAATTCTTTGAGCGAGAAGCGATCGCTAATGAACTGTTCGAGATTGATTCGTTTATTAAACACAATGTCTGCTGCCATTGATTGCAATTTGAAGTTGGCTCCGTGACTGCCCATCAAATCAATTTCCCGACGATATAAAATATTAGGATTAATCGGAATTCCCAGATTGGGAAATTCCGAACATAAGATAATTTTACCTCCTTTTCTCGTGCAATCGAGACCTTGAAAAAAAGCAAATTCTGTAGGTGCGGAGAGCAAGCTGGTATCGACGCCCAATCTCCCGGAAAAAGAGTTGATTTTGGTGTGGACATCATCATCATCGGCTAAAAAAACAGCCTCCGCACCCGCTGCTAGAGCTTTATCTAATCTCGCGGGACGCAGATCCGTTGCGATCGGTCTCGCGCCGAAATATTTGGCGAGCAAAATCAATAGCAACCCCAGTCCACCCACGCCGACAACTAACACGATTTGACCGGGAGAAATTTTCGCTTTTTCGATCGCTTTCAAGCAGCAATTCACGGGATACACAAAACTGGCTCGCTCTGAGTTAACGTAGCCAGGAATGGCGATCAATCCTCCATTTTGAACGACATGACTCGGGACTTTGACGTATTCGGCAAAGCCACCGCCACTGGGAATAAATCCTGCCGTTGTCGTAATTTCATCGTAGGTTTTGCACAGAGAGAACTTATCCTGGAGACAATAGGCACAGCGCAGACAAGGAATGTGGGGAATGACAACCACTCGTTGTCCTTCCCACCAGTCTGTCACTCGATCGCCCACTGAGGCGATCGTCCCGGCAATTTCTTCGCCAAAAATACGAGGGGGTTCGTAAAACGGGTGGCAAATTTTTTTAATATCCAATCGAGACAAACCTGCGACTTCTACTTTCACCAACACTTCATCGGGTTCTAATACCGGGATGGGTACATCTTCGTATCTAAGTTGGTTAACGCCTCGGAAAACTTGGGCTTTCATCATCGGTTGTTGAGCCATGCGTGCAGTTCGAGTGAGGGTCAGTCAGGGTTGGATTTGTTTTCGAGAGCGAATCAGGAGGTTTGCGCTCGAGATTCACATTCATTCTATTTTCACATCCGATGACGATCCTATGCCGTCACAGAAGAGAACTACACGTGGCTGTAGAGTAGATAGAGAATTACAGAAACCTTATGCCAAAGATCTTTTTCTATCACACACCCGAATTAACTCCGACTGATTCTATGCCGGATTGCGCGATCGCTGTGGATGTATTGCGAGCCACCACCACCATTGCCACAGTCCTCAACTTAGGTGCTGAAGCCGTACAAGTTTTTAGCGATATCGATCGACTCATGGCACAAAGCGAAAAATGGCTTCCGGAAAAACGGATGCGTGCGGGAGAACGAGGCGGCGCAAAGGTTGAAGGCTGCGAATACGGCAATTCTCCCCTAGAATACACCGCTGATGGTGTCAAAGATCGCCGACTGTTTCTAAGTACCTCCAACGGAACGCGAGCGCTCCAGCGCGTCGAAACGGCTCCGGTCGCTCCTCACTTCGGCTTTGGTGAATCGGCAAGCGGTTGTCGATTACCTGGTGGCACAACAACCGGAAACGATCGCCATTGTCGGCTCGGGTTGGTTGGGGAGTTACTCCCTCGAAGATAGCGTTTGCGCCGGTGCCATCGCTCGGGGTTTCCTGGAATCGACTTCGATATCTCTCAAAGACTTGGCAGGAAACGACGAAACGATCGCGGCGATGGCTCTCTACCAACAATGGCAAGACCGCTTAGGCGAGCTGCTGTACTTGGCTAGCCACGGACAACGCCTCGAACGTCTCCAGGGTCACGAAGATCTCGCTTACTGCGCGAAGTTGGATATTTTGGATGTGCTGCCGATGCAGAAAGAACCGGGTGTTTTGGTAATGGGTAATTAGTTATTAGTTATTGGTAATTGGTAATTAGTTATTGGTTATTGGTAATTGGTAATTGGTAATTGGTAAAACTCGTAGCAACCAGCCACTAACCAAAGCGCCACTAGCAACTAACAACTAACCACTCACCGTTTTGTCCATCAAATACTGGGCAATCCTCCGCGCGGCTCCCGGTTTCCCAAGACGACGACGACCGTTTGTCGCGATCGTTTGTAGACGATCGGGATCGCGCAATAAGGCTCGGATGGGCTCTGCTGCTTTCTCGGGACGATCTACGACAATTAAGGAACAACCGAGGTGACGGCTTTGCGCTTCGGCAAAGGCATGGGTAAATTGGGGTCCGCAACCGGGAAAAACGATCGCCGGTTTCCCCAATCCCACGAACTGCTCTGTTGCTGTTCCTGCCATGGCTAGGGCAAAATCCGCGCGGCGCAAGCATTCCCCAAACCCCCGGTCGGTCAGCACTAACTTAGCGTTGAGGAGTGAAAAACTCAGCGCTTGGGGGTCGCTGGCGAGAATCGGGCGATAGGCGTGGGATCTCCAGCCGTAAATTGCCAGATCGTCGGCTAAGGTTTCCAAGTCTAGTCCCGGTGCGATCGCGGCGAGGAATAATAGGGGTCGAGAGGCAAATTCTTCTCGGACTGCTGCGATCGCCAGTCTCATGTGTTGCCAGTTGGTATAGGCTTCTGGAGAGCGCGATCCGGGTAACAGCACGATCGTCATGGCTCGACGTCCCCATTTTTCCCTGGCATCCGGATTGTAGTATCCGGTTTGCGATCGCTCTAATCCCAGTTCGTCCATCATCGGATTGCCTGAATCGATCGCCTCAATCCCAAACTTCTGCAAAACCTCTGTCGTCAAGGTATCTCTGGCAAAAACCGCTTGGCAGCGTCGATCGCGCATCAGCGATCGTTCCCAAGGCAGATAAACCGAACCCGACCAACTTTCTAACCGCTCGCATCTCGTCTGGCGACGCAGCCAACCCGCTTCGTCTCGGAGATAGTATTCCGATTTCGCCGTGCCCACAAAGCTATAATTCGCCCCACTCCGCCAAGCCAACAGCAATGGCACGATATCTCCCACTGCCAAAATCTGTCCGCCTTTTTTTGCCCAGCGTTTCACTGCCCCGATTTGCTCGAGGGTGAGTTGGATCAAACCGCCTCGCACATCCCGCCATAGCTGCCGTCCGTCCATGTAGACAAATCCTCCCGAAGGCATCGGTCGTACAGGAGCGAGGATCGTCACGTCCGACAATTGGGTATACGCTCGTCCTTCCCCTACTAAAGGCAGTGCTGCTAGTTGGGGACAGTTGGGATAGCGCTGAAGTTCTCGTAAAATGCACGCAGCGATTCGATCTTCTCCATGACCGTTACTCAGGCAAAGTAGCTTCAAAGGGACACTCTCGACAAATATTAACGATGAAATATTTCATCAGTCTATCCCGTTGTTAGGCGTCCGCGATCGGGTTTCTCCTTTTGCCACAATCCGAGCATTGTTACGCTCGACAATTTGTAGTATTTGTATTACAATCGTGATATCTTCAAACGTGAGGAGACCCCGTTCGCGATCGATTTGTCATTAGTCATTTGTTTTTTGCCAATGACAAAGGACTAATGACGAATGACCAAGAACAATTTCTCATGACCAATATTCGCAAACTACTGGAACAATTAGCACAAGAGGAACAACAGTTGAGATCGACTCAGTTCCTCGCGCCTTGTGTCAACGGGGGACGAGTTCGCACCCGGATCTCGGGGATGGTTTGCACGTTTGCGCCGAAACCTCGCAATTTTGAAGGGTGGGGCATTTTTCAAGTCCAAACCGATACGACTGCTAGGTTATTGGAAGAAGCCGACTCATTCCAAATTGCAGAATATTTGCAACACTTTCCCCAATTTCGCCTGCGATTAGCCTACCGCCTCCGAGGTCAAACTTGGTTGGGTTATCCGGTCAGCGAGGCGGATGTACGGCAACGTTTGAATTGGGTCAAAAATGAGGTGAAACCGATTCCCGTGCATTTGGTGACAGAAGGAGGTGCGTTTGAGACGATCGTCGCTCGTTTTGACGGACAGGCTTGGTGGTTCGACCAAATCGATCGACGCGGCGATCCTGAAGTTGTGGATCGACTGAAATTGCAACTCAAACAACTAACTGCGATCGAAGATTTACGTTTTTCTGGCATCACTCCAGAAATGCGCACCGTTTACGATTTGGTTTCCCAACAAACCCAAGGATTTTCACAATTCCATCGTGACGAACGGCGCTTGAAAAAAGCCTTGAAAGTGGGTGGTGGCGAACTCCAGGAATTTCAAGATCGGGGCGAATACTGGAGGGTGGAGTGGATAACGGCAAACGGCGAACGACATACCAGTGCGATCGGCAAAACCGATCTGACTATCATCAGTTCCGGTATCTGCCTCAGCGATCGCGATCGTGATTTTGACTTGCAATCTCTCGTCGGTGTCATGGAAAACCGTGAATAGTTGTCAATTGTCAATCGTCATTCGTCATTCGTCCTTTTTCTTTTGCACCAATAACCAATAACCACTAGTAATGGTGCGTTTCGTTCCTCAACACACCCTACCCAACAACCAATAACTAATAACCAATGACCATTTTCTTTCACGAACAACTGTATCGAAATTCCGAAAATATGGCTCGACTGCAAGACTATTCTGTCACAATTTGTGGGGCGGGAGCGTTGGGCGCAAATATTACGGAAAACTTAGCCCGATCGGGCTTTAATACGCTAAAAATCATCGATCGCGATCGAATTGAGGAACGCAATCTCTCAACTCAACCTTATTATCGTACCGATGTTGGCGCATTCAAAGCTAAGATTTTAGCCAATAATCTCTATCGGGCGATCGGGATTAAAGTTCAATCGGAGACTAAAGATTTAGTGGCTAAAAATGCCGATAAACTTCTTTCAAAAACTTCATTAGTTATTGATGCATTTGATAATAGTATCAGCCGTCGAGTGGTTAAAGAGTCTTGTATTCGTGCTGGAATTCCTTGCCTCCATATTGGCTTAGCAGGAGACTATGCGGAAGTCATTTGGAATGACGTTTATCGCGTTCCATCGGATGTTCAAGATGACATTTGCGATTATCCTCTCGCTCGAAATTTAGTAATGTTAGCTATTGCGGTTGCTAGCGAAACGATCGTCGAGTTTGTCATAAACGGTAAAATGTCTAGTTTTACTATTACTTTAAAAGACTTAAGCATCAACCTTCTATAGACAGAAATTGTCCAGGTCTGTCATAATAGTTTCAGGTCTAAATTCTTGAGGAAGTACGATCGTGGTTATTGCCAAAACCATCCCACCCAGCGTTGTCTGCGATGCGACAATAACGCATTTCACACCAGAGGAGTATCGATCAATTGAGGAAACTGCCGAAGAACGCCATGAATACCGTAACGGAGAGATTGTCACAATGCCTGGAGGTTCAGAAGTTCACAGTGCGATCGCAAGCAACCTATTAATTTATTTAGGATTTTTGCTCAGAGACACCAATTTTCGCTTTTACAACGGCGACTTGCGAATTTGGATTCCCAGCTTCAATAACGGAACCTATCCCGATGTTTTGGCGATCGATGGCGAACCGCAATTCAATGGAGATCGCACGGATGAAATTCTCAATCCCCGACTTATTATCGAAGTTCTATCACCTTCGACTGAAGCTTACGATCGAGGCGAAAAGTTTAGAAAATATCGCTCTCTTCCCAGTTTTTGTGAATATTTGCTCGTCAGTCAAGTTGAACCTTATATCGAACAGTATTATAATATTAATCGCGACAGTAACGATCGTTGGCAATGGCAAGTTTACGATAGCATCGAAAAGTCGATCGTTCTACACAGTTTAAATATAGAAGTTCCCTTAACGGAAATCTATCGCCGCATTAAATTTTAAAGACGATCGCTCTTTCCTTATTCCTCAAAATCAAAATACCGATTTGTGACGCGATCGCTATGGCAGTTAATATTATGATATCTTGTTTTTAAGCTTAAAATAATCAGGTTAGCCAATTTTTTCTAAAATTAGCTTCACAGCTTCTTCTATCAACTCGGGCTGGTCTACCCAGACAAAGTGTCCGCTTTTGTTGGCATCAATTTGTCTGGTTTCAGAGGAGAGACCCATAAGACTTTCATGCATTCTATCTCGCAGGCGATTAGCACTTTGAAGTGGTGTCAATCGAGTTAAAAATGAAGGCTTGAAAAACGAGTTCGCTTTTATATTTATAATGGGCAAATTTTCCAGTTGTTTTGCTGTCTTGACTTGATGTCCGCTCGCGTCTAGGCTCCAAAGCTCTCGGCTCATAGTCCACCAATGTTTCGGACGACAAAAAGAACGTTTAATAGAGGCGAGTTCTGATTGGTGAAATTCTCTCAACTCAGGCTTCAGGAATTCAAAAGCCTTACCATTTTTTAGCAGCCGAATAATACCCAAAATAGAGCCAAGAACAGACATCCAAAATCCGGAAATAAATATCAGTTTTAAGATCCGTAGTGATGCAGGCATATTCAGCATCCCGTCTTCATGTAGTCCGTCTGTTAGCACCAATCCGACGACTTTTTCCGGAAAACGATGAGCGTAAAGTCGCATATTATAACTCCCAAACGAATCCCCAATTAAAATATAAGGCGGTTCAATTTGGGCACGAGTTAGTAATGTCTCTAACTCATTGACGATGTGAGCGCTAGTTCGGGAATCTGGACTGCAATCGCTCCAGCCATACCCCGCGCGATCGTAAATACAAACTCGACCAAAATGAGCTAATTTATTAACAAGCAGATAACCCTCAACTCCTCCCAAACTATGATCGATAACGATCGTTGGTTTTCCCTCTCCAACAGAATATAGATGTAAAGAGCAATTTCCTACATTAATTCGTTTTCCCGGCGGTGATTTTCGATCTTCAATAATAGAAGAAATACCTTGATAAAAAGTAGATAGAATTAGCAGAATGTTTTGCAATTTACCTAGATCTAACATAATATCGATCGTAAATAGATGAGTTCTTTTGTGAATTGACTTCCCAGGACGAAGTCCGGGTCAATTTGCATCAGTTCTGCTCAATATATTTAAAGCAACTGCTTCCGCCACTTTAATCCCATCAATTCCCGCCGAAAGAATTCCCCCGGCATATCCAGCCCCTTCTCCAGCCGGATAAAGACCCTCTGTATTCAAACTTTGATAATCCTCTTTTCGTTTAATCCGAATGGGTGAAGACGTGCGAGTTTCTACTCCAGTTAGTGTGGCATCCTCCATGGCAAATCCTTTAATTTTTTTGTCAAAAGCTGGAAGTGCTTCTCGAATCGCTTCGATCGCATAATCGGGTAAACTTTGACTGAGATCGGTTAAATGAACCCCCGGTGTATAAGACGGCTGAACCTTTCCCAGAGCCGTAGACGGACGATTTGCTAAAAAATCTCCCACAAGCTGTCCGGGAGCCTCATAGGTTCCGCCACCTAACTCAAATGCCCGTTCTTCTAAGCGTCGTTGAAAGTCAATTCCAGCTAAGGGATGACCGGGATAATCTTCAGGTGTGATACCCACAACAATGCCGCTGTTTGCATTGCGTTCATTGCGAGAATATTGGCTCATCCCGTTAGTCACCACTCGTCCAATTTCCGATGTTGCTGCTACTACTAATCCGCCGGGACACATACAGAAACTATACACAGAACGACCATTTTTGCAATGGTGAACGAGTTTGTAATCCGCCGCACCCAACAGTTTATTCCCCGCATAATCTCCGAAACGACACCGATCGATCAAAGGCTGTGGATGTTCGATACGAAAGCCGATCGAAAAAGGTTTTGCTTCGATATATACCCCTCGCTCGAACAGCATTTGGAAAGTATCCCGAGCGCTATGTCCCACTGCTAGAACGATATAGTGACTCGCCAGATATTCTCCACTCGCGAGGGTAACTCCCTGCACTCTTCCATTCTCGATATGGAGATCTTCAACTCTATTTTGAAACCGGATTTCTCCGCCCAAAGCTTCTATTTTGGCGCGAAGACTTTGGACAATTCCAACTAACTTAAATGTACCAATATGTGGTTTATTGATATAGAGAATTTCTGGAGAAGCTCCTGCATTGACCAGTTCTGTCAACACCTTGCGTCCATAATGTTGAGGATCTTTAACTTGGCTGTAGAGTTTGCCATCAGAAAATGTTCCCGCACCACCTTCGCCAAATTGAGCGTTAGATTCTGGATTAAATTCTGCTTTTTTCTTCCAAAATCCAAAGGTATCTGCCGTCCGATCCCGCACGGCTTTTCCGCGTTCTAAAAGAATAGGACGAAACCCCATTTGCGCCAGCATTAACCCGGCAAATATCCCACACGGACCAGTCCCAATAACGATCGGTCTCATCGTCAAATCCTTGGGAGCTTTAGCTACAAAATGATAGCTCATGTCTGGTGTCACCATCACATGAGGATCTTTTTTGAGACGTTGGAGAAGTTTCTTTTCCTGAGTCGTCTCCACATCGATAATATAAACCAGGACAATTTCTTTTTTCTTCCGCGCATCGTAACTGCGCTTGAAAATAGAATAGCTAATTAACTCTTCTGGACTGATTTTCAGCTTTTTGAGAATCGCCGTTTCGATCGCATCTTCAGAACAATCGAGTGGGAGCTTGATTTCGGTGAGTCGTAACATAATTCTCCGAGCTATGCTGTGAATTTCTGCGTGTTAATAATATTCTTAAAGTCATACGATTAAATCGGAATCCGGACAGTAAACGTTGTTCCCACATTCACTTTACTCATAACCTCGATCGTTCCATTATGAATTTCAACGGCTTGCTTAACAATCGCCAATCCCAACCCCGTTCCCGAGACATCTCTAACATTACTAGCGCGATGAAAAGGCTCGAATAACTGAGGTAGATCGGGTTCGGGAATCCCAATTCCCCGATCGCAGATAGAGAGGATTGCCGTGCGATCGATCCGGCTCAGTTCAAAAAAAACGGTACTATTAGGCGGAGAATATTTGATAGCATTAGATAGAAGATTAATGAAGATATTTCGGATTAGTTTTTCATCGACATCAGCATCTTGAAATTCATCGCTACATTTAAATTCGAGATGGTGATAATTATCATCGACCAACTGCATTTCCTGAACAATTTGCCGACAGAGTGCGGCTAGATCGATCGAGGCTAACTTTACCTTTCGATCGGCCGAACTCGCCTCGGGTAACGATCAAAACATCATCTAACAGCGCCAGCATCTTTTTTACAGAATTGTCAATTAGAGTAAATAATTTTACCGTTCGATCCTGGGGTAAATTTTCCGCCATCCGCTTTAGCATTTGAGCCGAACCCGAAATGATATTGAGCGGATTGCGAAACTCGTGGGAGGCGATCGAAATAAAACGCGACTTAAGTTGATTGAGATCGTACAGTTTCTGGTTAGCTGTTTCTAAAGAACGAGATAACTGACGCGATCGTAACAGAATTTCTAACCGCGCTTGTAACTCCAGTTTCTCTACGGGACTGAGAATCAGTTCGTCCACTTCCTGCCACAAAAATCGGGTTGCCAAGTTGATATCCTGACGGGGAGTAATCAGCAAAAACGGTAAAAAAACAGGTAGTTCCCTGGCTTTGCGCGATCGAACCCATTCCCCCAAACGGTTCAGCGCCATACCATCCAAAATACACAGATCGAAAGCGGGATTGAGGGTTTCTAAATCGGCAGGACTGGTAACTTCTGGTACGATAACCTGATACCGCCCTGTCAACCACTGAGCAAGAATACGACAATTTTCCTTACGATCGATCAGCAATAAAACGTGATTCATATTTCTTCTGAAGAACAGATTAACCTCAGTCAATACTCCGATCGATCGTCCGAGTTCACAAACCGAGGCGCGGCGCTGAGAATTCCTTGTAACCCCGGCATGGGTTGTCCGACCTTAAGACCATAGCGAGTAATTTCGATCTCTCGTAAAGTTTTCTCAAAGTCCGACAACCGCTTTTTCAAAACACCGATCCCTTTTCGCACTTCAGAGACGGAATCGATCGATCGTTCCCAGTACCGCATAAACACAAAATTATCGGCGAGATAGGTAATCCCCACATCGCTGGCTCGAAACTCCTCAGCAACGGTGGCAACTTCATCGATCAGCAGCACCGTCACCCCCATATTGGCAAGATACTTGCACAGCGCGTGGACGCTGGGAATAAGATCTCCACCTCGCAGAGAAAGCCGATAGCCGGCAATACTATCGATCATCACAATCCGAGCATTTTGTATTTCGGCTTCTTCCCGCACCAGTTGCGCGAACTCATCAACCACGTATTGCAACGGCTCGACTTTGATCACCGACAGCGTACCTCGTCCGACCATTGCTCGAGCTGGAATGTTAATCGATTCGCACCGTCGCAATAGAATTTCCGGCTCTTCTTCAAAGGTGTACACCACCGATCGTCTCTCCTCGTCCGGCAGCTTCTTTCATAAATTGTAGCCCCACCGTGGTTTTGCCAACCCCACTCGGACCGCTGATAATCGTCACCGTGCCGCGTTCCAAGCCACCGTGCAGTAACTCATCCAGTGCGGGAATTCCCGAGGAGATGGTCTCGGGAACAAACTCCCGGTGACGTTCTCCCGGCTGCAAACGAGGGTAAACTTCCATCCCAGTATGAGTTAAACGCAAGGAATGATATCCATCCCGAAAGTCCGAGCCCCGAAATTTTGTAATGGCAATCGCCCGTCCTTGCTGTAATAAACCTATATGAATCACCCCATCGCTGATAAATTGTAGGTCATCATCGGGCGCTTCTGGGCTGCTTTCGGAGGTGAATAGCACCGTTGCCCCCCCACCGATTAAAAACCGAATGAAAGACAGCACCTGCTTGCGATACCCAAACGCATCCGTTGCCAGATAGCGAAACTGCGTCATCGCATCGAGAAAGATGCGTTTGGGTTGAAGTCGCTCGACTGTCTCGATAATGCTGCGGGTTGTCGGTTCTTGCTCGACTTCAGCCGGAGAAAAAATGTCGTAGGTTTGAACTTCGGTAAAAAATTCCGAACTCGGACTGAGGTCTAGAAATTCAACGTAGCTGATATCTAACCCCAGATCTTCAGCCTGAGCCCGAATTTGCTCGGCGGATTCGCCCAAGGTAATGAAAAGTCCCGGTTGGCTCAGGCGGCTGCCTGTTGCCAGAAAGTGCAGCCCCAGAGTGGTTTTGCCAGATCCAGGTCCCCCCCGCACCAGATAAGCGCGATTGGGAATAAATCCACCTCCTAGCAGTTCATCGAGTCCGGAGACCCCTATTTTATCGCGGTTTTGCAGCATGAAGTTATACTTGGCGATCGCCGATTGTGATAGCATTCGATCGACTGCAAGGATAGGCGCAGACGTTCGTCCTCTCAGCATCTTACAATTTGCGAGCAATTTCAAAGCTGATGAAAAACGCTTTAAGATTGCAGTGCTTGTCATCCCTTCTAGAGCTGGGCTTACGAGTGTTCTGCCTTCTCCATCAGTTCCCGCATCTGCGCCTTAAACTCTTCGATTTGCTCGGGTGTCGGTTGGGTTTGCTGCCAGCTTTGGCGCTGCATCAACGCATTGCACCAACGTTGCAAGGAGGGATACTCTTCCAAAGAAACACCTAAACCGGGCAACCAAGTGACTGCCGTTCCTGCGACAATATCTGCGAGTGTGAAGCCATCTCCGCCAAAATACGGGCATTCTCCCAACTGTGTCTCCAAAAAGCGTAGCACTTTCCCGATTTTCTGCTTCGACTGTTCTAGTTTTTCGGCATCTACCTCGGCAAATCCCATCATCTGCCGAATCAGAGGATTCATGGCGGGGAGAAGTTCGTGAACCGTTACCAGTTCCACCATCCTTACCGTTGCTAAGGCTTTGGCATCTTTGGGTAACAGGGTCGGAACGGGATATTTGGCTTCGAGATAATCTAAAATTGCTAATGACTCGATGACGCTAAACCCGTCATCGACCAAAACAGGGATGTGATTAAACGGGCTAATTTCTACAAATTCTGCCGAAAATTGATCTCCATCGAGATTCAACGTAATTAACTCGAAGGGAATTTGTTTCTCCAGTAGCGCAATCCACACGCGACGGGAGTTGGCGGAAATGGGTTGATGGTAAAGTTTTAACTTCGTTAACTCCGGTGTGGTTTCCTCTGGCGATGCAGCTTCTGGCGTGGTGGCATCGTGAATTTGTCCGTCTGGCATAATTGTTTGACTGAAATCAGTTCCGGTCAAATTTGCCAAACTCAAATCGGCTTTGTGTAAATTGGCTCGACTCAAATTTGCCAAACTCAAATCGGCACGAGTCAGAATTGCCCCGCGTAAATCCGCACCTTGTAAGTTGGCTCCGCTTAAATCCGCCCAACTGAGGTCTGCACCGCGCAAATCGGCGCGGCTCAAATTCGCGTCACTGAGAATTGCCTCACTCAAATCGATACCGTGAAGGATTGCCCCTTGCAAGTCTGCCCCGCTCAAGCGGACTTCCTCAAATTCTCGTTCTCCGGCTGCGTAGCGCTGTAGCAATTCGCTTGCCGATGCGATATTTCCGACTGGCATATTCGCGATCGTCTCTCCGTTTTGCTCGTTACTTTTAGCTTATCGAGAAAGGGGACTGTGCGATCGCTCAGTTCGATCGCCAGTGTGTCCAAAACTGGGCAGGGACAATCGCGCCCGCCGCCATATTGGGCGCTTTGTCAGTCCTATACGACCTAATTCCAGCTCCCAAGAGGTTTTTTGGGCGGTGGTTTGATAGGAGGTTGGGTGGA
Organism: uncultured cyanobacterium; assembly: GCA_963838375.1. GTDB lineage: Bacteria > Cyanobacteriota > Cyanobacteriia > Cyanobacteriales > Geitlerinemataceae > DVED01. The sequence continues at coordinate 659,646 of CAWIQY010000003.1, forward strand.
AGCGTCCGATGACTGCGAAGACGCCTCGGGTTCGTAGTAGGGTTCGGGTTCGTAATAGGGTTCGGGAGCCGGTTCGTAATAGGGTTCGGGAGCCGGTTCGTAGTAGGGTTCGGGAGCCGGTTCGTAGTAGGGTTCGGGAGCAGCTGAAGTCGCTGGCGCGGGGGAATTGAGCAGTTTTTGCCAGTCTTCAACTAAAGCTTGAGCTTGACCGTACAAACCACTATATGCGGGAACCTTGTCTGCTACGGCGATCGCCCCAGACAAATCCAACCACGATTGTTCTTGGGCGATATCGATCAACTTTTGACTCCACTGGCCGATAGCCCGGTCAGCTTCAGAACGCCAGGAACTCGAACCGGGAATTTGATTGGCTTGGGCCATGGCGGAGAACAAGGCATCGGGAGTGCCGCCATTGGCTTTGCTGTACGCCCCATCCAAGCTGCTACGAGCATCATTTTCCGTCTGCCAAGCGCTAATGTTACTTTGTGCCTCGCTGTAGAGGGAACTATTGGCGGGAATTTGTCGGGCAGAGGCGATCGCTCGATCGATATTGCCCGCATTAGCTTGCGCCTGCGCCTCGGACAAATAGGGTCGATCTCGACGGTTGGAAATCTCACCCTGCCACTGGGCGATTAAATCTTGAGCTTCCCCAGAGAGGGCTCGTCCGGAACCGATGCGTCCCGCTTCAGCGATCGCGCCTTGCAGAGAACTGATATCCCCCTTACCGGCTAACTCTCTAGCTTTTGTCAGATAAGGTCGATCTTGGTCTGTTTCGATTTGAACGCGCCATCCTTGAATTTCTCGCTGTGCTTCCTCCCACATGGGATTACTTTGGGGAATCAGTTGCGCCTGGGCGATGGCTGAGGTCAAATCATTAATGCTACCCGTTCGGGCAGAATCCCGCGCTTGTTCCAACACAGCGACTTGATCGATTCCCGACTGCCAACGATCGATTAATTTTTGAGCTTTGCTATAAAGCGGGCTATTAGGTTCGATGCGTTGCACCGCTTGGATGGCATTTTCCAAACTGCCAACAGTCAGCGCCCAAGCTTGGGATTGAGCTCGCGCGATCGTGATAAAATCTCGGGACTCTTGCTTGAGTTGGGTGCTGTCGGGGATGCGCCGCGCGATGGCAATTGCCCCGTTCAAATCCTTGGCTTCCAACGCCGCTTCAGCCAGCGTCATCATTTTCCGCCCGTATTCCTTAATCAGTTTGCGGGCTTCCTGGTAGACGTAACTTTTCGACCCAATTTTCTCGGCGAGTTTAATCGCTTCGACTAAATTGTCCGCACCGCCAGCACCCGCAAAATCTTCGGCTTTCGATAGCTTCACGCCATCTTCTCGTGCCGACTGCAACAGGGCGGTGACTTCCTTGTACTTGGTGGTTTCCCAGTAGTGATTTCCCACCGACAGCAGCTTCGTCGCTTCCCGAAAAGCCTGTCCCCAGTTTTGTTTTCGCATGAAGGCTTCGGAGTTCTTGAAGACCTCCTCTGCTGTCCCCCAAATCGACTCCCATCGATCGACTCGCTCGTCGATCGATCGAGCATTAGCCACACCATCGCCTTTACTCAACGGGACTTTCCGAGCAATGCTAATGGCTTCGGTGAGCTTCCCGGCTTGGAAAGTGTCTTCTGCTAATTCTAAAATCTTTTTCGTCCAGTCTTCGATTTGATCGTTAATCGAAGTCCGCAGGGGATGACCGGCTGGTAGAGTATTGACCAGTTCGATCGCTTCGAGCAAATCGTCCACGGTTTCCTTCTCGGCAGCGACTTGGGCGCAGTAGAGACGCATCGAAGCCGACGCCAGGGGCCAAAAAATCGAAGGGCAATTGGGCAGCGATGGCATCTTCAACAACATGGCAGTTGCCGCAAAACCCGCTCCCCCAAACCCGAGAATGCAAAGAATCAGCCAGGTCTGTAAACCCGGCATTCTCAGCCGCTTCCACAGCGGCTGACGTGGGGGACGAAGGCTCTCCAACTCGGCATTTTGCGAGAAATCCGGCAGCGATTTTGGGTTTTCCTCCGGTCGCGGGACGGTCAGAGATCCGAGCGAGGAGGATTTTCGTGGCAAAGCTTTTTCTCCTGACGTCATAGAGGATTTGGAAGACTGACGATGTACTTCTCGCTTTTGGGAAACTTCCCGAAATTCGGACAACTTCCCCTTGTCATCAGACTCTTGCAACCGATCGTCTGCCCACCAGTCGGGAATTTTGGGTTCTCTCATTTTCCCCACACCAAAACACTCGTGTTAGCCTTTGTTGTTGTAGCTTAAAATCTACAATGGTTGCCATAGTACCGCTCTTGCAGATAAAAAGCTAGATGCGATCGGTTATTGGTTCGCGGTGAGTTGACCCTTTGCCAGGAATCACAGGTGACTAAATTGGCGATCGTCACGGACAAAAATCGATTTGTAGTTCACACTCTAATTAGATAAGCCAACTCCAGTATCAATTATTATCACTACTGACGATCGGACATGGTGGAAAAACTCAAATCCGGTTACTCGCTCTCTTGGACTCGTATCGACGAGATTCCGCAAACTGCGTGGGATGCCCTGGCAAAGCCTCTGGCGACCCCGTTTTTTGAATGGGACTGGTTACACGATATTGAAACTTCAGGCAGTACGACGGCAAAAACAGGTTGGTTGCCCAATCATTTGACGGTGTGGCGCGATCGATCTTTGGTGGCTGCTGCGCCCTTATACCTCAAGGGTCACAGCTACGGGGAATTTGTCTTCGATCACCAATTTGCCGAGTTAGCGCATCGCTTGGGAGTCGAATACTATCCCAAGTTACTGGGGATGAGTCCGTTTACCCCAGCCGAGGGGTATCGTTTTCTGATCGCGCCAGGGGAAGATGAGGAAAAGTTGACAGAATTGATGATCTGGGAAATCGATCGATATTGCGATCGTCACCGCATTTCGGGCTGTCATTTTCTCTATGTCGATCCGCACTGGCAACCCCGTCTCGAACGTCACGGTTTTACTCCCTGGTTGCACCACAGTTACATTTGGCAAAATCAAGGGTTTAATACGTTTGACGATTATTTAGGCGGGTTTAATGCCAACCAGCGCCGCAATATCAAACGAGAACGCAAGGCAGTAGGAAAAGCGGGATTGCGATTGCAAACCCTAACTGGAGATGAAATTCCCCAATCGATGTTTTCGTTGATGTACAAGTTTTATGAAAGTACCTGCGATAAATTTGGTTGGTGGGGCAGCAAATATCTGACTAAAAGCTTTTTCGAGAAGCTCTATCATAACTATCGTCATCGCGTAATGTTTGTGGCCGCTTACGACGAACAAGACGATCGGCATCCGACCGGAATGTCATTTTGTTTGACCAAGGGCGATCGGCTTTACGGGCGCTACTGGGGCAGTTTCCAGGACATCGACTGTTTGCATTTCGATGTTTGCTACTATTCCCCGATCGAATGGGGCATCAAGAACGGCATCCAATTATTCGATCCTGGAGCTGGGGGACGCCACAAAAAACGTCGTGGTTTTCCCGCATCTGCTAACTACAGCCTCCACCGATTTTACCATCCGCGCCTGACTCAAATTCTCGTGCCGTATCTAGCTGAAATCAATCAATTAGAGCAGCAACAAATTGATGAGATTAATCTAGAAATGCCGTTTGCTCGGAAAGAGACTTGAGAGACTGTTCGATCGTCCTAATCGAGCGATGTCCACAACTCTAGGGAGTGTGGAGTGCGAAGCGGAAATTTCCCCCTCTCCCCCTCCCGAGCTTCTGAATTCCTTGTGAAAATAGATCCGTTTCTGTGGCATCTATCTTCTTTCTAGGAACGACTGCATTCAACCCTGCCGCCTTAACAAAGCGTGTACTTCGCCGGGATGCAACTTGACTTGCGGCACATCTCCCAGCAGCAAAATCCACAAATCATCGGCTTGTTGTAGCTGCCATCTGGCTGATGAAATAGGAGGGAGAATTTGCCAACTCCCTTCTTCATTTTGTCGGCAATGGCAACGAGCCATTTTAGCTTGGGCTAGAATTTTTTCGGTTTCCCAATAGGTTAGGGAAGGTCCGGCTTGAGTATAAACCATGGGACTTTTAGGCTGCTCCAATATTAGTCGTAGATAGCATCTTGTCCCCATTCCAATGCATTCGCCCATTCTACGGTTGCCTTGGCTTTGGCGCGAGCACTGGCGACGCTGGAGCAAACCGTGTCGATTTCAGCACCGATGGTGAGTTGAGATTGCATAGAGGTGGCTTTAAATGTAAATCCGCCTCCTAGGATTTCAATGGTAATCAACCATTGGTGATATGCAAAAATTTCAGTGGTATTGGTGAAAAAATTCATACAATTTTCGGAGAACTCGGCTGTAGGCAAGCAAAAAGTGAAAAGGATTCTGTTTGGGTTAATTTAAAATCTAAATCAATTCAAAGGTTTGAACCTCTAATTGATGTTGGGAGTCGGCTCGAAAATGCACCCGAATTAGCACGTCCCGAAATCTAGAGTTGGCTTTGTGTAGTCGGGAAAGAAGCAGAACGGCTCTGCTCAAATGTGAAATGCCATTTAAATGCTCTTGAAGGAACAAAGACATTGAACCGATATTGCTGCGAGATTACCTTCTACACTACTTAATTGCTTGAAGCAAGCTAACTCGATCGTATTGACAGTGTATATCCTTTATACTCATTATAGTACCGTGCATTCACTGAGTTTGAGGACTCTATTGGCTTAAAATTTTCATTAACTTAAGACCAGTATTTTCTTTGAGTACATAAATATCAAGCTGTATTTTCTACGTAATTTTACGGAGGTCGTCGATCGTCCGAAGACGATCGACGGTGTAATTTATTCACGGGCCATCTCCAAAACAATGGTACTTTAGCGAGAAAGAGGGGTAATAACGAGTGGTAGTGTAGAGAGACTTTGCTTTTTAGGCGATCGAAGCTTGGAGGGAGAGCCGATGAAAGAAACTGTATCCACAGCGATGCTTCCATGCTTCTCCAGATGGTGCAAACGCTTTGATGAGGTATTCAAGACCAAAGCGCAAAGAAAAGAGTTTAGACACTCGATCGATCGAAACCTTTAGAGACATTTGCTGATGCTCTAAAAGCATTTTGTAGTGCTCTGTCTCGCCGTTTTATCCACGGGCTTCAGGAAAATCGGAACGGATTTGCCGGAGACAAAGCCAGCTTGGGCTATATTTGGGCATGAATCCTGTGAAAAAGCAAGACAAACCTGATGAGTCGAGCGGCTAACTCCACTTAGATAAAAGATTGTAAGTGGAGTTAGCCTTTCAAGAGTTCAATCCGAATGCGCCGAGTTTTTGGCTGCCGCCAGAGGAGAAGGCTGGTGCTTGTTGAGTTGGTGACGCAATTGTTGTGTCATCGATCGTAAATCCGCTTGGGCGAAAGTCTCTTGTTCTCCAGTCGTCAACCACTTCAGGTTGACTGTTTGAGCTTGAGCTTCTGCATCTCCCAACACCAAACAAGCGATCGCTCCACTGCGATCGGCACGTTTGAATTGCTTGCCAAACGCACTTCCACTTAAGTCTAACTCAACGCTGAATCCTAGGAGGCGCAACTGCCGAGATAAGCTCAAAGCTTGTGATTCGGCTAAGGTTCCCCGAGAAATCACATAAAAATCTAAGGAAAGAGGATTTTGAGATTGTAGATTTTGTAAAAGAATAATCAGCCGTTCTAAACCGATCGCCCAACCCACTGCGGGAGTCTGGGGACCCCCTAATTGTCTGACTAGTCCATCGTAGCGTCCGCCGCCGCAGACGGTGGCTTGAGCGCCCAAATCGTCAGAGATGATTTCAAAGGCGGTGTGGGTGTAGTAGTCCAATCCCCGAACTAAGCGCGGGTTGAGTTGGAAGGAAATCCCCAAATCGGTGAGGAGTTGACAGACGAGATCGAAGCTAGAACGGGATTCTTCTCCCAAATAGTCTAATAGATTCGGCGCATCGGCGACAATTTGCTGAGTTCGGGGGTCTTTGCTGTCTAAAATGCGTAACGGATTGCGATCGAGCCTATCTTGAGAATCTGCATCTAACTCGGCTTTGTAAGGCGTCAGGTAATCGATTAAGGCTTGTCGATAACGAGATCGATCGTTACTGTCGCCCACGGAATTGAGATCGAGGCGCAAGTTTTGCAATCCCAAGCCTTGTAGAATATCTGTGGCGATCGCGATGACTTCGGCATCGGCACGAGGGTCGGCACTGCCTAACACCTCAACCCCAATCTGGTGAAACTGGCGCTGGCGTCCGGCTTGGGGGCGTTCGTAGCGAAACATCGGTCCGGTGTACCACAAACGTTGCACGCCACCCGAGCTACACAGTTTGTGTTCGATCGCCGATCGGACCACTCCCGCCGTGCCTTCGGGACGCAACGTTATCGATCGATCGCCGCGATCGACAAAAGTATACATTTCTTTGCCAACAACATCAGTGGCTTCCCCTATTCCCCGCTCGAATAGCTCTGTGGGCTCAAAAATGGGAGTCCGAATTTCTCGATATCCGGCATCGCCCAAAATCTGTCTAGCTTTTGCTTCGACGGTTTGCCAGTAAGCCACCTCCTCCGGCAAAATGTCTCGCGTTCCTCGTATAGCTTGAATTGTACCCATGAATCGATATTATAAGGAGTTGCAGGAGTAAGTGCTGCGCACACAAGAGAGCCTACAGGAGTTGCCGGAGTAAGCGCTCTTGTGCGGAGGCTGCGCCTACAGCAGTAAGAGCTGCGCGATATTCTCACCAACAGAAGTTACAGGAGAGTATCACGGCGCACTATACAAGCCACTAGCCACTAACCACTAACCAAGCACCGTAGCGATCGCCATAATACGTCAAAATTCGATCGACTTGTTGGCAAACCTTAACGCTTGCATTAGCAGGATACTGAATCCACAACGCCTCCACTTGGCTTTGAGTATAATCGAACTCCTGAGAGGACTGCTCGACCAGCTCGACTGCAACTCCATCAACTTGTTGCAAATGGGCTGCCACTTCCCGATACACGGCTAAAGGTAAACCCGGACAGCTCAGGTGCTGCCGACAATCATCGACTTTGACTGTTGCTTTTTGCTCTACCATTACGAAACTTTTTGCTCGATTTCTGCTATATCCGGCGGCGAGTCCGACTGAGGCAGCACACAGCAGTTGACCCCCTCCAGGCAAACCTTACCCCATTTCAAAGCCCATCGAACCAATGCCACTCGATTGCTCGGGGGCGTTTTATTGAGAATATTGCTAATGTGATTGTCTACGGTTCGCTTGCTAATTTCTAGGGCTTCTGCGATTTCCTGATTGGTCAAGCCAGCCGCTACCAGTTCGATCACCTGTATTTCCCGATCTGACAGAATCTCTTTCCCAGGGTATTCATCTTCTACCATAACCTCCCCCTATATCTGTATATTTACTCATTTTGACATACTCTTCGCCTTAGAATAGACGGGGATTCCGTTTTGTGGTTCATCGAAGTCCACTGGCTATTGCTTGAGATCTCTAGCTATGCAAAATCGCCACCACTGCCCGATCTCAGATTTTCCCGAATTCAGCCGTCAAGTGAATTGATACCCGCTAGCGTCGGAAATAGACCCGGCTCAGTGATGATTTGCCAGCCCCGTGCACCATCGGCAAATTGTCATAGACAATGACATCAAAAATCAGCCAGTTCGTTCGCGCCTATTGGCAGGTACTCGCCTTCCCATTCGGAGTTTGGAGAACGAATTGCCAAGCAATTTCAAAAAGAAATGAATCGATCGGTCAATTAAGACGATCGATTCATTTCAAACTTACAGCGGTTCCCGGTATTATGCGGTACATCTAGAAGGGCGAATGCCATTCGCCCCTACATCAACCCAAAATTTTATGGACTTCATAGCTGCGAAAACCGCTGTAATATTCAAAATTTGTGGCACAAATCCACAATGCTGGATGCAAATGCGATACCTTCAAGTGCATAAGGACAAAACTAATCCCGTTCCGTTCTCACCCAATTTTGCTCGGGGCGAACGAAAAAGCCAAAATATAAAGGAATCTTCCACAAAATATAGAAAGGAATTGATAAAAGCGTTTGTAGAGGAATAGTCTCGCGCCCAAACTTATACCAAGATCCAAAAATTGCCGTCACCAGTAAGACTCCTTGAACGGCAAGCAAGACGGCAGGTTGCCACGAGGCACCCAAAAAGCCCACCAAAAGGGAGATTCCCATCATCGCCACCCAAATCGCCACTAGCAAAGAGAGGGGAGGAACGCACAAATCTAGAGCCAAAGATAGTAAGTCCCCTCGCCGTTGACCGATGGCAGCTTTCAACAGCCGGGGAACCTGCGATCGAAGGGTTTGTAAATGACCGTGTTCCCAGCGCGTCCGTTGGTTTTTCGCGGCTTTTTCCTGTTGGGGAAGCACCCCCATCACCCGAGCATCCGCACTGAAAACGGGCGCATAACCAGCAACGGCTAAGTCTAAACCCAATTGCATATCTTCAACTAAATTACCGCCTTCTAGGGAAACTTGGCGCAGCACCGACCAGGGAAATGCCATTCCCGTTCCGGTTAATAAGCAGGGAAACCCGAATTGCGCCAACCCTTGAGGACGAACCCAGTTTTTCACCTGAAACGCCAGTGCGGAAATCGAATCTTTCGGAGTCGGCTCGGGGGGGCATTCCATCAGGTAATTGGCTTGAACCGGGCGTCCGGAGGCGATCGCCAATCGGACAATTTTGTCCAGAGTTCCCGGTTCAACCCGGCAGTCAGCATCCACCATGACGATCGCCTCCGGTGGATCGTCGGCGAGAAACTCCAAACCAAAATTGATGGCGTATCCCTTTCCCCGACGTTCGGTATCCTGGCGTTCTAAGACCGTCACGCCCAATCGGCGGGCAACTTCTGCGGTCTCATCGCTACAATTATCCGCAATCGTCACGATTCGATCGGTTGAGGCAAGCTGTGGCAGTATGGTTTCTAAGGTGGCTGCAATTCCAGTCGCTTCATCGTGTGCTGGAATCAAAACTGCCACCTGGGGACGATCTTCGAGTTCTTCCCCGCCGGACGCGCGCCCGGAAAAAACAGCCGCACAGCACTCGACAAATAGCACCGCAATGGGAACTGCTAACCCCAAAGCTACGACAAAGAAAAACACGTTCACGGCTACGATCACTCAATTTCTCCTATCAAACGCAACAATCTGCTTATGCGGGGACTCAGTTCTATTGACATTGGGTTCCTAAGTCACTGCCAACCTCAATCAAATACCATGCTGTCTCAGTTCCTCATCCCACCTCTTGCTAGTTTAACCCTACTCTCCCAAGGTCTCGTGATGGCGCAGGTTCCTAAAGTGACGCCCTCCGTGCCTTCGCCTTCAGGATTCGACAATAGTAGCAGCCTCAAACAAGCTTCACTTCGCTCCACCAGCTATCGTCTCGGTCCGGGCGATCGGATCCGCATCGATGTTTTTAATGTCCCTCAGTACAGTGGCGAATATCTCGTCCTCACCGATGGGACGATCGACTTACAAGTCATCGGTACTGTTCGCATAGAAGGACTGACACTAGACCAAGCTAAGGCATTGCTTTCTCAACAATACGCGCCTTTTTTGCAACAACCCCTAGTCACCGTCAATTTAATTACGCCTCGTCCTTTGCAAATTGGGGTTTCTGGAGAAGTCAAACGTCCCGGTTCCTACACCATGTCCGCCCAAGATGGTAGCCTGTTTCCCCAATTAACCCAAGCGGTGCAACTGGCGGGCGGTATCACTCAAACCGCTGATATCAGTCGAGTTCGGATCGATCGAAGCCGCCACAGGCGAGTCGGCAATTCTCGATCTGCGGGCACTGACTGAAAGTGGGAATTTGACTCAAGATCCCGTTTTGTTCGATGGAGATAGTATTTTTATTCCCCCCGCTACTCGCATCGACTCCGATAGCATTCGCCAGCTTTCCGAGACGAGTTTCTCTCCCCTGACGGGGGAACCAGTGCGTGTCGTCATTGTCGGCGAAGTGCAGCGCCCCGGATCGTATACTGTCCCCATTCAAGAAGGAAGTCAATTTCCCCGACTCACCCTCGCTCTGCAACTGGCGGGCGGTATCAAACAAGCTGCTGACATCAGTCAAGTTCAGCTTATTCGAGCGGCGACGGGAGAATTAGTCACATTAAATCTCTGGGATCTTACTCAAGCCGGTGGTAGTTTGGACGACGATCCGATTCTCCTCGAAGGAGATAGCATTTTTGTCCCCACTGCTGCGAGTATCGATCTCGATCGCACTCGCCAACTAGCTTCAACCAGCGTGGCTCCGGCAGCCAGCGAACCGATTCCGGTGGCGGTGGTGGGTGAAGTGTTCCGACCGGGTGCGTATACGGTCAATAACGAAACGGGAACCGAACCACCGACGATCACGCGAGCGATCGATCTCGCAGGTGGCATTACCAATCTGGCTGATGTGCGCCGTGTCGAGTTGCGCCGACTGACCCAAACCGGTCTGCAATCGATCGAAGTGAATTTATGGGAACTGCTGGCTTCTGGGGATTTCAGCCAGGATGTGATTTTGCAAGCGGGAGATACCATCGCCATTCCCACCGCTCGCGAAATCGACCCCACCGAAGTGGCTGCCCTCGCCTCAGCCAGTTTCTCACCAGATACGATTCAAGTCAATGTTGCGGGAGAAGTTCGCCGACCGGGAATCATTCAGGTACCACCCAATACGCCGCTCAATCAAGCATTGCTCGCGGCTGGTGGTTTTAATCCGATCCGTGCCAAGCAAGGCTCTGTCACGCTTGTGCGCCTGAACTCCAATGGTACGGTGTCTCGAGAACGCATTTCCATCGACTTCGAGCAAGGAATCGACCCGGAAGTCAACCCCATTTTGCGCAATAATGATGTTGTAGTGGTCAACCGTTCTGTCGTCACCACCATTGCAGATACGGCTGGCGAAATATTGCGACCTGTCGGTAACTTTTTCTCCTTTATTAATTTCTTTAGTATCTTCCAAGGCGGAAACAACAACAACAACTAGACGCTGATAGTTCAAAACTCCCCGATCGATTTAAGTCGTCTCAAGAAGACTTGAAAGGAGTTTTAGTCTACTAAAGTAGACTGATTTCAGTAGCCCGCATTTCAATCGCGGGCGGTTGTTGATACTGGTGCAAAATCTGAGTTTGAATCGAGAAATACACTCATATATCACGCTCGGTTGGGTATTTCGATCCACGAAACGCACCCTAATTATATATTGAATTCTCCTTCACAGCGGCTCTAGGATTTCATCCATCTTCTCTAACTCTCCGGTTGCTAGTGTTCCACCTACGACTTTTAGGAGTGCATAATAACTTTGTCTGGACTTAAAAACCACGCCATATCGATCGAACAAATAAAGTCTTAGCTGACTGATATTCCAAGATTCTTGAGCGAATAACCAATCCACAACTTCTTGTTTTTGCTCGTTATTCAAATAACCAATATGCCCTTTGTAACCCAATTTTAAAGCTTCTATTCCCCGTTGTTCGTAGATAGTTTTCCATTTGCTGACAAAGGCAGAACTCACGCCTAAAATACTTTTGATCTGTCGGTGCGTGTGTCCTGATAAGGCTAATCGGATAGCTAAAGCGCGTCGATATTCTCTCGGATCGCGATCGCTTTTTAGGAAGTTTATCAGAGGCGTAAGGTCGGTCATAATTAATGCAAAAATAGGAAGCATTTCTCTATGTGAAGGTGAAAATAGATCTAAATTCGCAGGATTTTTTTACCTCGAGTTATGAGTCTTTCGAGGTGTTAGAGAATCGATGGAGGATAAAGAAATAGATTTTTCAGACTGTGAGTCAGGACAAGCTCCCCTATAGTTAATTCGGGATTTCCACTGCTATTTTTCGGTTTTTCTTGTAAAGAATTATTAAAAAAGCGAATGAGCTTCATTTCTCCCCAAAAATCCCAGTTTCATAGACTTTCATCTATGGTTTTTATAGAAAAAATGAGTTTGACAGAACGTCAAAATGAATGGATTTTCTCGATAGCTGAATAGATAGGTATAAATAGAAAAAGCTACAGGAGTTTAGAGCGAAAGTTCGACTCATTTAAGTAAAAGTTTGAAGGAGAGGGAAGGCTTGGCAGCACCAAGCCTCTTAACCCGAATAGCAATGCAGATGCTTGCCATTGTGATAGAAAATACTATAGCAAAAGAAAAAAATGGGGAAAAGGGGTTGACTTTATCAAAGCTTAACTCTTTTTTCTTACAACTCAAATAGACAGTTATCACGACTCAAATAGACAGAAAAATATTATTGACTTTTTCGAGGAGGGGGTGCTAAATATAGGGATAAGCTTTTCAACAAATGAAATTTAATGGCAGACTATTTCGGGACTTCTAATGCTGACTCAATTATAGGTTCTTTGTCGGCAGACAATATTTTTGGATATGATGGAAACGATACCCTAGATGGCAATACAGGAAATAATGGAGACGTCATTTATGGTGGGGCTAATAACGATCGAATCTTGTTAAGAACAAGTACCTCCCCTTTCGGCGCTGGATCGACAGCATTTGGTGGTAATGATAATGATACTGTTTCGGGTTCGAGCTACAAAGATTTAATCTATGGAGATTTAGGAGCAGATAGGCTATTAGGCTCGGGTGGAGATGACACCATTGCTGGAACTAATCAAGCTGGTAGTACCAGCGATTCTGGAGACACAATCCGGGGTGATGGAGACAACGACTTGATCTTTGGAAATACTGGCAATGATGATGTTCGGGGTGGATCTGGAAATGATACTATTTTTGGCGGTCAAAATGAAGATAATGTAGTCGGAGATGGCGGAAACGATCGACTTTATGGCGATCTCGGAAATGATAATCTACGAGGATTAATTGGAAACGATACAATGACAGGTGGTGGCGGCTCAGACACTTTCCATATTACGCCGTTGCAAAATGCTGGTGAAATCGATGTAATCACCGATTTTGAAGGTGGTTTAACAACAAATATTATTGATGTATTAAATATTCCTCCGCAATCTGGAGTGACTCTTGACGCTTATGCTTCTGGGTCTAATATGCGGGTTAGAGCAATAACTTCAACACAACAAACAGATTTCCTCGTTGTACTAGGACGTTCTGATTTAGTGAGTACATTTAACTCTGCATTTCGAGTTTCAAACAGCACGGAATCAGAGTTATATAAAAACGCAACCGATGCTCTAGCTTCTGGACTTGCACCTTCCCCCGAAGGCGCTCCCAATCCCCTCGATGTCATGCAAGAGGCAGTGGAAGCACTCAGAGCTGGACAACCCATCCCTGAGAGTAATCCCCTTGCCAAATCCGGTTTATCGATTCGGGAACTAGAAACCCAAATTGACGAAATTCTAGCCGCTTCCGAAGGACGAGAAATTCTCAACAATAGCGTTTCTGGAAATATCCCAAACGGTGAAGTCGATCCTTTAACTGGAAGTCCCGCACCGTCTGAACTGCCAGAAGTGAAAGTGTATACACCAGAACAACAAGCAGAAATTGACAAGATCCTGAACGGAGAAGGACGAGGCTTCTTCTTTGATGGGGAAGATAATGTTTATATTGAAAAAGGTTGGTCGATTACCGTTCCAGATTATGAGGGTCGAGAGTCAATTAGCTATGGGGGTTTAATCTTAACCAATCCGGAGTTTTCTCAAGATGCATACTACATAACCACAGAAGATCTGACGAATGTTCCAACGTTTGAAGAGTGGAAAGCTCAGTAACTCATTTGGATCGATAAAAATATCGCAACTTTCAAAAATCGGCGTTCTCCAAGAACGCCGATTTTTAATATTTGGGCTTAAACTTGAGAACTAATGCCACTTGCGAGGTAATTACCCAATGGATAAACTAGAAGAATATCGGATCACGAACTTGTTAAAATGGGAATTCCCAAAGAAGATATCGTTCTCGGCTTTCAAGCCCCTTACCTGCGTCAGTATACGGAATTTGGTGTAGCAAACGGTTAAGATCTAGATCTGACCTTTCATCGATCGGGGTAGAATATGGACTGGAGTAATGCGATCTCTTCGATCGCTGGAATCTGGTTGTATGGCAATAGTAAGAATCTGGCTCTAATAAAGCCTGTGTCCATAAGGTTTTACTAGAAGTCAACAATATTAGCAGCTTTTTTGTTTTTGTGTACCAGTGCGATAGATTGGGTTTATGGGCTGTTCGAGAACTGATACGAGACTGGAAAAAAGATTAAGCCTCATACTTAAAATTATGGGAATCGTAGTGAGATGGCAGCCAAAGACCTTTTCCATTCAGCAGTCAAAACCGCTCTCCAGAAAGAAGACTGGGTGATTACAGACGATCCACTCAGACTGGAAGTGGGTGGCACGAAATTTGAAATTGACCTCGGGGCGGAAAGCTTACTGGCTGCCGAACGTCAAGGTCGAAAGATTGGTGTAGAAATCAAGTCTTTCCTCAGTGACTCTCCTCTGACGGACTACCATGCTGCTCTCGGACAATTTTTGAATTATCGCCTTGCCTTAGAAATTAACGAACCCGATCGTACGCTGTATTTAGCAATTCCTTTTCTCATCTATCGATCTTTCTTTCAAAGAGAATTTGCTCAAGTTTCTGTAGAGCGTTACCAAATAAAACTCTTAATTTACGACCAAAATCGCGAGGTAATTACCCAATGGATAGACTAGAAGAATATCGATCGATCGTCCAGCAAATCCTAACTGAATATGCCTCAGTTCCCTTTTCCCATGGCGAGATCGACTCCCAACTCATTTTCGACAAAGAACGCGATCGATATCAAATCACAAATGTCGGCTGGGATGGCGATCGTCGCGTTCATAGTTGTTCGCTGCACCTCGACATTATCAACGGTCAAGTTTGGGTACAACAAAATAATACTGAACTGGCGATCGGACACGAACTTGTTAAAATGGGAATTCCCAAAGAAGATATCGTTCTCGGCTTTCAAGCTCCTTATCTGCGTCAGTATACGGAATTTGGCGTAGCAAACGGTTAAGATCTAGATCGAACCTTTAATCGATCGGGGTAGAATATGGACTGGAGTAATGCGATCGCTCTAGCAGTGGGATTGGGTGTGGGGGTACTCGCCAGCAGACGACCCAAAACCCAGGAAACGAAACCCACACCGCAGGCATCCGACAACACAGCATCCGACAACACAGCAGAACTCTCGGCGGAATTGGCGCAACTCCAGCTCAATGCGGGGTCGATCGGCGATATGATGCAATTCAAAGGTGGATTTCTGGCGCGAGTGTCCCACGAAATTCGGGCGCCGCTGAGCAATATCATCAGCACTCACCAAATTATCCTGGCTGATTTGTGTAACGATGCGGCGGAAGAGCGAGAATTTCTCGAGCAAGCTAACACCTCAGCACTGAAAATGGTGGGATTGCTGGATGAAATTTTCAAGGTTGCAAAAATCGAACGGGGTAAACTGCCGCTGAAAGTAGAGAGACTTTCTCTAGAAACGATGTTTGAGGAAGTTTATTGCTTAACGTATATGCAAGCCGCCGATCGAAATTATCCCTTCAATGTCGAATTTCCCGATGCAGATATCGAGATCGAAGCGGATTTCAAAATGTTGCGGCAGATCTTGGTGAATTCGATCCAAAGTACGATCGATGGTATGGACGGCGGCAGCATCAATTTCTCTGCCGGATGTTTCCCTGACGAAAATCAGGTGCGAATTTGGTTGGATTCTCCCTGTCCGCCGGATGCTTGGAACGATCCGGTAGACTTACTACAACAGGAAACCAAACCCGCGAATCCGGCAGAAAAATCCGATAAAAATGCCCCCGGCTTGAGCTGGCTGATGAGTCAAACCCTGTTGGAAAAGATGGGAGGGCGCTTAGAAATCTTAGCGCCCCCAACCGATGGGGATAGCGCCCATCTTACTCGGATTCAATGCTCGCTACCAAGGGCAACTCCCGATCGATCTCAGATGTAACCAAGAGGTCGTTATTGTACAGCACCATCGTCGTGCTGCTGTTTTCCTCAAAACCGATGCGTTCGTAAAAACGCTGCTGACGAGTTGTCGTCAGATAAATCCGTTCGACGCGATTCATCAGAGGATGGCTGACTAATGTTTCCACCAATTTGCGCCCCAAACCGCAACCTTGATAGTCTGGGTGGATGACGACATCCCAGATACCGGCGCGATAGATGCCGTCGGAAGTGGCTCGTGCAAATCCAATCAGTCGTTGGGCGTCCCAAACTGTAATAATAGGATTGCTGTTGGCAATGGCGATCGCCCAATCCTCTATTTGACGGTCTCTCGCCCAAAATGCACCCGCTTGGAATAGCGATTGGAGTTGGTACAAATCGAGTTGGGGTTGGTCATTTTCGGTTGAAGCCTGTGTCGTGTACGCAGAAGCGAATGTGACTGCAATCCATTAGGGTGTAATTCTCCTCATGCTACCCAATCGTCCTTCGGACATCGGAGTCGATAATTTGTCAGATCGAACTAGTTAAAGTAATGTTGCCGATCTTAACTAAATCTGATGACTTTATGGTAGTGGGTGTTACCTATTTTACGATCGTTTCTTAACAGAGATAGCCTAGCCAAACTGAATCAGATCCCGATTTTTCTAGGCAAAATAGACATAAAAACCGTACTCTGGGGAACGCAGATATCGCCCTAGATCGTCAAGAGATCCATACAGAATCCCGCAACCGTTTCGCCAACCATGTCTTCGATGAAGCGCCGTCAGTTTCTCCAGTTTTCCAGTGCTCTACTGGCAACCTTGGGGTTGAGCCAACTCGATCTGCAACATCGGGCGCTTCGCCATGCCCGAGTTCTCGCCCAAGGGACGCCCCGCAAAATTGCTTTATTAGTCGGGATTAACGAGTATCCCGAAATCAGCGGCTTTGCGCCCTTGCGGGGGTGCGTCACCGATGTAGAATTACAACGCCAACTGCTGATTCATCGGTTTGGTTTCAACCCAGCCGATATCCTGACGCTGACTGACGCCGAGGCAACACGATCGAATATTCTGACTGCCTTTGAAGAACATTTAGTAAAACTTGCCAAACCCACAGATGTAGTCGTATTTCATTACTCCGGACACGGATCGCAAGTCACCGATCCCGATGGCGACTTTCCCGACGGACTCAATAGTACCTTCGTTCCGGTGGATTCAGCCTTGCCTCCCGCGTTCCCCTTTGAAGGCGGTGTGGTTCGGGATATCATGGGACATACGCTGTTTTTGCTGATGTCGGCATTACAATCAGAACAAGTCACCGTGGTTCTTGATAGCTGCCACTCCGGCGGAGGGACGCGGGGAAATCTGCGAGTTCGATCGCCCGAAGGCATTGACTTGGTGCGCGGTAACGGCGTCGAACTGACCGCCAGTCCCGAGGAATTCGAGTATCAAAATCAGTGGTTGTCTCGCCTCAATTTATCGCCAGAAGAATTTATCCGCCGCCGCCGAGAAGGAATTGCCAAAGGCGTTGTCATCGCCTCCACCCAACGCGATCAATTAGCCGCCGATGCCCCCTTCAGCGACTTCTTTGCCGGGGCATTTACCTATCTGATGACCCAGTACCTGTGGCAAGAAACGGGCAGCCAGACCTTTGCCAGTGCCATTCCCAGCATCGCCCGCAGCACCACCCAACAGTCTTTTAGCCAGCAAGAACCCCTGTACGAAGTCTCACCGAGCAGCAGCAACGACGGGCAGCCCCTGTACTTTATCAGTCAACAGACGCCTCCGGCAGAAGCGGTGATTACATCGGTGCAGGGCAATAGTGCCCAGTTGTGGTTGGGAGGACTCGATCCCCAAAGTTTAGCCGCCTTCGATGGCGATGCCGTTCTCGCCGTTGTCGATGATGCCGGAGACGAACAAGGACTCGTACGACTCGAGTCGCGAGATGGGTTAATCGGTCGGGGAACATTGTTGCCAGCCGCGTTGCAAGCGGCGCAACCGGGGGCATTTCTCCAAGAACAGGTACGCGGTATATCTCGGGATTTGACCTTAAAAATTGGTCTTGACTCGTCGTTGGCAGAGGAAATGGAAGCCGCCAGACAAGCGTTGACAGCGATCGATCGGATTTCTCCATTGCCGTTGCAACAAGAGGAAGTCCAATACATCCTTGGGCGCATCACTGCACAATCCCATGCACAATGGCAACAACGCAACGTTGCGAATCTTCCCCCTGTCGGTAGTCTCGGCTTATTTTCTCCGGCAGGGGAACTCGTTCCCGGTTCCTTCGGGATGTCTGGGGAAACAGCAACCGATGGCATTGTCCGCTTGTCTGCTAAATTTCGCACCCTGCTGGCGGCATATTTGGTTAAACTCACCCTCAATACCCACTCTTCTAAGTTGAACGTCTCGGTGTCGATGACTCCCGAAGGGCAACAAGAGCAAGTGTTAGCCGAATCGTTTACCGTGCGGGGGGTGGGGTCAGTGGAAGGGTCAAACCCGACGACAGCGCCTCCAGTCGAGGATGCGCGGCGACTTCCGGTGGGGACTTCGATTCAGTTCCGGTTGCAAAATGGCGAAGATCGATCGATCTATGTCAGTTTACTCGTCATCGATCCCACGGTCGAAATCTCGATTATTTTCCCGAATCAGTGGACGGCGGCAGAAGATGTCACGGAAGTGGCTGCCGGGGAAACGTTGCAAGTTCCCAATCCCGGTATAGATCCATTTACGCTTGTCACCCAAGAACCCAAAGGTGTTACAGAAGTGCTGGTGTTGGCGAGTACCAACCCCTTGCGCCAAGCCCTACAAGCGCTGCGGCGACTCGCACAACAAGATCGAGGACCCGTTGCCTTGTCGGAACCGACGGCAGTGGTGGCGGATTTGCTGTCGGATTTGGGCGGGGAACGGGGGGTCTCGGGGATGGGTGCGGCGGTATCTGGAATTGATACCACTCAGTTGGCGGCATTATCGATCGCGTTTGAAGTCATATAGCAATCCTATTTCATTCGTAAATTTTTGTAGGGGCAACCACGGGGGGATTCCCTCCGCTCCGCCCTTACAAATCGATCGAAAGAATTTACGGTCAAAACTCATTAACCCAAATTCCCGACTTCTTGAAGAAGTCGGGAATCTAATTGCGAATCTCATGGCAAAGACTTTGTTAGATTGCAAGTAGGTCGGTGGATTTGATATGACGGTACTAGAGATCGCCGATCGAACTCGGGTTCTGATGGGACGATCGGATCGAGAACCCCGTGCCTGCATCCCAAACTTGCTGATGGACTTGCTCGATCGCCCCAATGCCACATCTACTACGAACGGGAGACGCACCAATGTTTTGGAAAACGCTGCTCGCTCGAACTTGTCCGCAAGGGAAAGTTTCGTTGCGCCTCGTTCTGGTTATTCCCTTTGTACTACAAATTGTGGCAGTGGTCAGTCTCCTGGCATCGCTGCATAATGGTCAAAATGCGGCGAACGAGCTGGCGAGTCGGTTGAGGATGGAGATTGTCGATCGAATCGATCGGCATTTGCATACTTATCTGGAAATTCCCCATCAAATCGCCCAAATCAATGCCGAAGCGTATCAGCAAGGAGACTTAAGCTTCGACAATTCAGAACGCCTGATGCGGTATTTTTGGCGGCAAGGTCTACAATCGGATGAAATCGGGACGATCGCCGTTGCCACAGCCAACGGAAAGTTTTTGGGAGCGAACCGTTCCCAACAGTACATGACCCTGGCTGACCCTGCCACCGGGCAAACTTTGCGACAATACCGAGTGGGAGACAACGGGCAACCCGAAAAGCTCTTGCAGACGCTCCCCAACTACGATCCCCGACAGCGAGCTTGGTATCAAAAGGCTGTTCGAGCTGGAAAACCGACTTGGGCGCAAATTGATGTTTCCCCAAGCGATCGACAACGGATAGATTTAGCGGCAGTCTATCCGGTTTACGATTCGACTCAAACGCTACAAGGTGTTTTTTTAGTCGATGTTCCCTTGTCTAATCTCAGTCATTTTTTGACCGGCGTCAAAGTTAGCGATCGCGGTTTTGCTTTGATTTTGGAACCCAACGGCACTCTCGTTGCCAGTTCTACCAACCCAGACGGTGTTGTGCAAACGATCGATCGCGTCGATCTTCTCAAAAAGGAAACGGGTTTAGTCGGTGAACTGGCAACGCATTTAAAACAACGCTTCAGTGAGTCGAAGCGCCAAGAGCAACCCGAACAATTGAAACTTCGTTGGCAAGGTCAGACTCAATTCGTACAAGTGACTCCATTTCAGGATCTTTTTGGCTTAAATTGGTCGATCGTCGTGGTGGTTCCCGAAGCGGATTTGATGGGGCAAATTCCCGCCGCCACCCGAACGACGATCGTTTTCTGTTGGACGGCTTTGGGACTCTCCACGGCTCTAGCAATCTTGACGCTGCGCTGGATTAGCCAACCGATTCTTCAGCTCGGTGTGGCATCAAAAGCGATTGCTAACGGCGATCTCGATCGCACGGTTTCCGTCACTGGCATCGAAGAACTGGAAATCCTTGCCGACTCGTTCAACCATATGGCAGCACAACTGCGATCGTCTTTCCAAGGACAAGAAAACTATTCGCGCATCTTGGAAGCCAAAGTCAACCAACGAACTCAAGAACTCCAACAAGAAATTCAAGAGCGAGAGTTACTCGAAGAAAAACAGCGCACCTCCGAAGAAAAAATGCGCGCACTCTTTGAAGGAATGTCCGATATCGTCCTAGTATTAGATGCCGAAGCCGTGAATATCGACATCATCCCCACCAATCTGAGTCACCAATATCCGGCTGATATCGATCCGGTCAGTCATACCCTGGAACAGTTTTTCCGGGGGGAAACCGCTTCCAGATGGTTGGGTAAAGTTCGTCAGGCACTAACCACGCAAACTACCCTCAATTTCGATTACAGTTTAACCCTGGGCGACAGTCAGGAATGGTTTTCTGCCAGCATTTCTCCCATCTCGAAAGAAACGGTCATCTGGGTGGCTCGCAACATTAGCACTCGCAAGCGGGTAGAACAAGAACTCGAACGGGCAAAAGATGCTGCCGAAGTTGCCAATCGAGCTAAAAGCACCTTTCTTGCCAATATGAGCCACGAATTACGATCGCCTTTGAACGCGATTCTGGGATTTTCTCAACTGATGACCCGTTCTCAAAGCCTACCTCTGGCACAACAAGAACATCTCGGCATTGTCACCCGCAGTGCCGAACATCTTCTGACGTTAATTAATAACATTCTCTCCCTCTCCAAAATTGAAGCCGGACGCACCACGCTGAGTCTGCAAAACTGCAACCTCTATCGCTTACTCGACGAGGTAGAAGATATGTTTCGTCTCCGTGCCGAGGACAAGCGTTTGCAGCTCGTTTGTCAAAGCACGCCAGAGGTTCCCCAATGGATACGAACCGACGATATTAAGCTGCGCCAGGTGTTGATTAACTTGCTGGGCAACGCCATTAAATTCACCCACGAAGGCAGTGTCACCCTGCGCCTATCGATGCCGGCTTCCCCCGGCGACCGGGAACCTCGTCCCCCACAACTCAAACCCCAAACTCTTTACTTCGAGATCGAAGATACGGGTGCAGGCATTGCACCGGAAGAAGCTGAGAGTTTGTTCGAGCCTTTTGTACAAACCCGTATCGGTCAGCAGGCACAGGAAGGAACGGGTTTGGGTTTACCCATCAGCCGGCAATTTGTGGAACTGATGGGGGGAAAGATGACCCTGGAAAGCCAAGTCGGACGGGGTACAATTTTCAAGTTCAGCATTCCCGTTGACATTGCAGAAGCCACGGATATTCAGAAGTTGCCACCCACTCGTCGCGTGTTGGCATTAGAACCGAATCAACCCTCTTATCGGATTTTGGTCGTAGATGACAAATGGAGCAATCGTCAACTGTTACTACAATTGCTAACACAGATGGGGTTTGAGGTTCGAGAAGCGTGTAACGGTCGAGAAGGTGTAGAAATTTGGCAAAAGTGGAGTCCCCATTTGATTTGGATGGATATGCGAATGCCGGTGATGGATGGATATGAAGCCACCCAACAGATCAAATCTACAACGAAAGGTCAAGCAACTGCCGTAATCGCTTTAACGGCGAGTACCCTAGAGGAAGAACGGGCAGTGATTCTCTCGGCAGGGTGCGATGATTTTGTACGCAAGCCATTTCGGGAGGATGACATCTTTGACACGATGCACAAACATATTGGAGTTCGCTATATTTACGATCGACCCGATCGGGCTTCGGTTTCTTCTAAGAGCAAAATTTTCGATCCCTGTAGTCTGAAAAACTTGCCCCCAGAATTGCTTGATCGACTCGAAAAGGGGACAATTCTTTGTGATATGGAAGAGATTGATAGTGCGATTCTCCAAATTCAGAGTAGTCACAGGGTTTTGGGCGAGGAGTTAGCCAGTTTAGCCCATAATTTTGCGTATGATGAAATTTGGAATTTAATTCAAACCGCTAAAGGGAATAGCTAGCGGATCGTTATTTCTAAACCTTTGGGATAGGCGAAGCCAAGAATGAGATGTTGTTCGGCGACAGCGACGGGCAACGGGCAATCTATTTCTTCTCATTTAAATTTTATCGACTCGTTACCATAAAAGGAAAAATTAACAACCCGAATGAGCAGTTTTGTAAATGACTCAGGTCATTATTCCGGTAGTATTTTGGTGGTAGACGACACCCCAGAAAATCTAAAGTTATTGATGATATTTTTAACCGAAGAAGGATATCAAGTAAGACCTTGCTGTAGCGGTAGACGGGCGGTATCTGTTGCCAAAATAAATCCACCAGATTTAATTTTACTTGATATTCTCATGCCGGAAATGGATGGATATGAAGTGTGTCAGAATCTCAAGTCTGACGATCGAACTCGGCATATTCCCATTATTTTCTTAAGTGCTTTAGATGAAGTCTTCGATAAAGTTAAAGCTTTCGATTTGGGTGGCGTTGATTATATCACTAAACCCTTTCAAGTTCAAGAAGCCGTTGCCCGCGTCCGCACTCAATTGACATTGTGCCAGCAACAAAAACAATTGCGCGAGCAAAATATCGTCTTGCAAAACTTGAATCGAGAACTGTCACGATCGAATTTAGAATTAGAACAATTTGCCTATATCGTTTCCCACGATCTCCAGCAACCGCTTCAAGGAATTATCGGTTTTGCCAAACTATTGAGAATGCAATATCTTGATACGCTCGATCGAGAAGCCGATCGATATGTAACCCGCATTCTCAGTGCTGCTGAACGAATGCAGCATCTAATCGGAGACTTACTCAGTTACGCTCGCGTTGCCACCGCTTGTCAATTGATTCCCACAGATTGTAATTGGGTTCTCAACAAAGCACTTGACAATTTGCATCTGTTGATTTCTCAAAAACAAGCTCGTCTGATTTATGGGAAACTACCTTCGGTTCTGGGCAATGAAACCCAATTAATTCAACTCTTTCAAAATACGATCGGCAATGCTCTAAAATTCTCTCGTCCAGAAGTTTCACCCCACATCGAGATTTGGGCAGAACAAAAAGACGATCGATGGTTATTTTGCGTGCGAGACAACGGGATTGGTCTCGATCCTCAAAATTTCGATCGTATTTTTACACTCTTTCAACGTCTTGACGATGACTGAAACCCACGGTACGGGAATCGGTTTAGCAACTTGCAAAAAAATTGTCGATCGTCACGGCGGTCAGATTTGGGTTGAATCTCAACCGGGTGAGGGTACGAGTTTTTATTTTACTTTGCCAGATGCGATTGATGGTTCGTAACACGATCGTTGCTATAAAGCAGAAGATCCCGCCAGACATTGAGGTCGATCGTTCGCCGAAGCTGGTGGTGCGGGCATTTCGGGAGGCGTTTGGGAAGGTTCATCGGTTTCGCAAATAATGCTAAAAGTGCTGTCATTCTCAACGATAAACACCGCTCCCATATAACTGCGAATTCCTTCTTGTTTGGCGGTAGCAGTCACCATGACACTGCGAGTTGGATCGGGTTGCGGCACGATTTCCATCCGGTAGTTCTCGGTTTCCGGGGGGAGTCCGACTCCCGTCTCTTCTATAGTGGTGGCAAATTCCGGATTCTCAAGTCGATAGGCTTGTTGGGCGCGATTGATAGCGCCGACAAAACTCTTCCCTTCGGATTCTTGCCTTCTCGCCACTCCAGCGACGATGAGTTCTCCTATAAAAGCTTCGACATCGGCAGCGGTGACAAATGCACCTTTCCAGGTTGCCGGACTCGCCTCGGGTAATTCGGCATCGAACAGCAAGGCATAACTTAAGTTTGTACCGCTCAATCGAGTACCTGTAAGAGTTGCCGCTCTCAAGTCTATACCTTTGAGGTCTGCACCACTGAGGTTTGCGCCGCTTAAATCTGCCCCTCGGACGATCGTCCGGGCGCGTCCTACACGAATTTCATCGAAGATTCTTGAGGAAAAGTCCTGGCAAGATACTAAATCATTATATCTCCCTAACGCTGGAGCCACAGCCGAACAAAAATCTATCTCAACGATCTCGTTTAATTCAAGCAGATCGCTACCACACCAAAAAAAGTCGGGATCCCAGAGATACACGCGACCGGCACTGTAACCATCTAGATCTTCCAAGTTATCTAAAAATAAATCCAAGTCTGTATAAGTTGGCTCACAGGCATCCCCACTCATCGCGTTTGTCAAATTGGCATTGGCGAGATTGGCGCCTGTCAAGTTCGTTCCCTTGAGTTTAACCGCTGCTAGATTTGCCGAACTGAGATTGGCACGGGTTAAATCGGCATAGCTCAAGTCCGCACCGCCCAGATTCGCGCCATTCAAATCGGCTTCTGGCAAATCGAGGCGGCGCAAGTCGGCATTGGTGAGATCGCAATCGGGACAGTTTTGGGTTTGGAGTAACTGCCGGAGATGGTCGGGATTGGCCGCACTGACGGCAGTTGCACTATTGAGGGCGATCGAAAAGGCGAGGATTCCTAAAAGTTGACGTTTCATAGGAGTTCAGAAGTTCAGGAATTCAGGAGTGAATATCGTAGAGACGCTACAGATATAGAAGTCGGGATTCTTGGAGAATCCCGACTTCTGAAGATTTACCCAAAAAACGATCGAAACAGAATCGACATCGGAGCCGTCAGACAGCCAGGAGGCTCAAACGAAGGTGGCTGTTGGGGTGGACTATCCACGGTGAGTCCCACTGTCGTCCAGCCGTTGCGAACTGCCTGCTGTTCCAAACTCCCCGCACCGAAAAGTTCCCCGGCAACTTGATAGGTTTCTCGCGCCGCATCCCAAAACGTAGAAGTCGGTCGCAATTTGTCTCGCAATGCGATGTACCAAATGCGTCCGGCTTTTTCCCACGCATATCCGCCCAATTCTCGCGCCGCTAAATAAAAGGCGTAGTTGGGAATGCCAGAGTTGATGTGAACGCCGCCGTTATCTTCAAACCCTTTA
>CAWIQY010000004.1:0-15841 GCA_963838375.1 uncultured cyanobacterium
TACAAACTTGAGGATCGGAATCAGTAATACTAACATCGCAGCGGAAATCAAATCGCCGCCCAAACCTTCGTGGAAACCAGTGAAATGCCGCATCCTGGTCCCTTGCCGTACAACAGAGAAAGAAGAGTATTGCGGAAAATATTAACGACAACACTGAGGAAAACAGCACTGACTAAAAAAAAAAAATCGATCGTTTACCAGAAGAAATAACCCCTCGCCAATACAACAACATCAACGCCACATACAGCGATGTAAATAGCATTTTAATCCCAGAACAGTGAGGGGCAACTTCCACCACTCGACCCCCGACAAATAAGTGAATCCCCTCCACAGTGACATTCATCCCCAACTGCATGAGAATAAAACCCGCCGTTCCGGCAATAAAGCTTTGTAGCGGTAATGTATAAGGTGCAATTAAATAAGGCAAGTCGTTAGGCGTTGCCAGCAGAACTAACAATAAAGAAAACCACAATAACCGTAAACCGGGAAATCCTTTGAACCACAGACAAATTCCCGTCAGCATAAGCAGTAAAGACAAGTTTACCAAATCCCATAAGCCGCTGAGATAGAATGCCCCAGCTAATCCGATGAGTACCGCACCCAGGGATGAGGGATGCTGACTCAAACGTTGCCACTTGTGGCGTTTGCCAAACAATCCAAGCGGCAAAGGGCAATCCAATGAGACCATGACTGAAGTATTCATGTTCTAAACTGATGCTTTTATTCAGCCATCCATCGACCCAATGAACGATCGAAGGTGCGTATAGCATAACCAGAAATACAGCGATCGAAATTTCGATCCAATGTTGATTAATTGATAGTTGATTGTCGATCGTTCATGGTGTCGTGGGTTTTTCGTAGATCCGCCGATTACTTCACTATTTTATGCAGCCGAGAATAGACTCTCAAAAGTAGCAGTCACAGCCTCAACCACCCGATCAATTTTTGTGGAAGTTAACCCCGGATACATCGGCAACGAGAGGATTCGATCGCACAGCGTTTCGGCATGGGGAAAATCTCCAACCTGATAACCCAAATGGCGATACGCCGGTTGGAGATGGCAAGGGAGAGGATAGTGAATTCCGGTTTCAATACCTTGCCCGGCTAAAGCGTCAGCAATTCCGGAACGATCGATCGCCGCCGATTCCCCCACACAAACAACATACAGATGATAAACATGACCCGAACCACTTTGATTTTTCAAAGGTTCGATTCCCTGAGATCGCAAAGGTTGAAGTAACGTATCATAGTGCTGAGCAGCTTCGTACCGCAGACGGTTCCAACGGTCTAAATGCGGTAACTTAATATTGAGAATCGCCGCCTGAATCGTATCCAAACGGCTGTTCGTTCCTAAGTCTTGGTGAACATACTTTTGAGGTGCGCCGTAGTTCCGCAGCGATCGTAATTTTTGGGCAACGGCTTCATCGTCAGTCACCACAATTCCCCCATTCCCCGCCGCCCCCAGATTTTTGCTTGGATAAAAGCTAAAAGCCGCCGCGCGTCCCACAGAACCCGCTTTGTAGCCCTCTCGTTCGGCGAGATGCGCTTGGGCGGCGTCTTCAAAAATGGTCAAGTTGTAAGTATTAGCAAAGTCGAGTAGTTGCTGGGGAGACACCATCTGTCCGTACAAGTGAACCGGGAGAATCGCTTTGGTACGCGCAGTAATTGCTCGTTCGGCAGCCGCCAAATCGATCAGTGCGGTATCGGCATCGCAATCGACCAGAACCGGAGTGGCACCCGCGTGGAGAACGCCAATCAGTGTAGCGACAAATGTATTGGCAGGAACAAGAACTTCATCTCCAGTTCCAATGCCGCACGCTTGCAATCCCAACGCAATGGCATCAGTTCCGCAGGCAACACCGACCCCGTAAGAGACACCGCAAGCCGCAGCAAATGCTGACTCAAATTCTTTCACTGCCTGACCTAAGATAAAATCGCCGCGCTGCAAAACAGTGCGGACAGCTTCTTCAATTTCGGCTTGGATGGGTTGGTGGACGAACTGAAGATCGACGAAGGGAACTCCGGTTATAGTACGAGTCATAGAGGTATCGTGTTGCGATGAATGATGCCGTTCTGCTTCCACTGTAGCCCAAGTCAAATTTTGAGCGAACGGCTGGAAAATTCCTAGCGCAATACACTGTCATAGCTTCAATCCGTAGCCGTTTGTCCGATCGTCTTGGCGATCTCTTTTGCCACTCCGGCATTTTTCCAATAGCTACCGTGGGCATTTCCCCCGTTGATTAGCGCTAAATACGACGATCGCAAAGGTTGCGCCAGCACTTCGAGCAATCCCGAACCGGATGTGAGAATATCTTGAATATCGATATATTGTTCGCCACGATCGACTAAATTGGGAACGACTTTCTCCAGGGGAAGAGCGATCGGATCTCCGGGATGGACAAAATTTCGCCAAGGAATTTTCTTGCCATTTTGGGTCAGATTCTTCAACAGTTGCTCGAGTTTGGGACTGATATCATGAGAAGATCCTTCGTTAAACCGCCCGACTATTGTAATCAGACTAAACACTGCCAGAGGCGAACCCATCGTATGAATGCTAGCCAGACGAATGCCGTCGGGTTCGCCTGGCGGAACGCCAAACAAATGTTTGCGAATGCCCTGCACGCATTGATGAGCGGGAATATCCGGATCGTCCCAACGACTGGCAAACAACATATCGAATAAAATTACCGTACCCCAACTGTGGGTAACTAGATGCAAGCGATCGTTGGGTTGATACTCTTCCAAAAGCTCGAAAGCCTGCTCTTTGAGTTGTTCGACAGCCAGAGATCCCACGTGGCGGCTGATGTAAAGTGCGGCATCTCCCGTAAATTGGAGCAACTTTCGGGTCCGAAAGTCTTTGTACCAAAACTGCTGCCAAGCCGAAGCATTCTTAATACTGGGTTCAAATTCCCGCAGTACTGCATCGCTGACATCTGCCCAGTAGAGAGGAACTTTCCGTAATTTCAGAGAGGGGTTTTCTCGCCGAATTAAATTAAATAGCGAATCGGCATAGCGATAAGTTTTTCTTTTCTCATCTTCCACTCGTTCGCGAACATTGACCCCGTGAACGAACAGAATATAGTCTGTTGCCATAACGATCGATCTAGCCTTTCTCTACTGCCTGTCCATTTTGCCTGCTAGCCTTCGATTTCTCTTTTCTTAATTCGTATGCGGGATCTTGCTTTCTACCCCGTGCAGGCTAGGTGTCAGACTGACAAAACTCTCCCAGAACAGTATAGAGGTCGATCGGACATTTGGTTCAAAGGTCGCGCAATATCCCATCTGTCACCCCAAATTGAATCGAGATCTCGCAGACAGACACACCGATCGATCGGTTTGGAATGCTAAAAGTCTACCACCACCGTTTCTACCCCACCTTCGAGACGATGATTCGTGCCTAGCGGTTATTATCAGTACGAGATATCATAGTTTTCGCCAAACCTCTGCACCCTCTGTCTTAAATCGCCGATCGCAATATGATACGATCTGCTGTTAGTTGGGGAGTTGTACCCTAGCGTTTGCTCTATCTTTACTACTGACTGCATCCCCAAATCTTCCCCGAAATTAATTATGTCCTCCGAAGCTTGGTTAAAACCGTTTGTTTGGTTGGATTACCGACTCGCGGTTCTCTTTACTGTCGTCATTCCCCTCATTTTGCTGATCTGGACGCTGATCGAAAAGGCAGATTCCATACAACGCCTGTTGATTATTTATTGGCGCGTCGCCAGTTTGTTGGCAATTACTCTTTACTTGGGGATTGCTTCTTTACCAATTAGCTTCGTCACCGGCTTCATTGCCCGTATTTTAATCCCCATCGGTTTGTGGTTTTGGGTAGATATCAACGAAGAAATTGACGATCGACCTCCGTCTCCCCTCAAGTGGGCAATTACAGCTTGGCGATGGGCAGTAACGGTGTACTGTGGTTTGGGTTTGTTATTGCAATTACCCATACTTTCTTGTTCGATACTGTCTCAAGAAAATTTACTAGAAAATCCAGCTTGTCGCACCTGGTTACAAGCACCCTGGAGATTTAAAGAGTTGTTTCAGCCCAACACCAGTCCGGCATTTCTCGGTTTTTTGGGTATTGTCGGTTTAACGGCTTACGTGTTGTATTTAAGCTATTTTGTTCTCGTTCGTCTCGGTCGCCAAGGTCGATCGGCTATGGGTTAATAGTTAATAGTTAATAGTTAATAGTTAATAGTTAATAGTTAATAGTTAATAGTTAATAGTTAATAGTTGATAGTCGATCGAACAAAAGCGAAACTAACTATCTATGAAATCCATTGGCTCTCGCTTAGAGGAATATACCATTAAACGTCCACAGGAGGTGTTGTTAGTGGCGGTAAAAATTGATGGAGATCGCGATCGAATTGCGATTTTCAAAGGCTATTCCAGTTCCTTGATGCGCCCTACAGCATTCGATTCGGAAGTGCCAGTTTTGCCAGAAGGGGCGATCGTATTGAGTATCGATCGCTTAGTCAGTCCCTACGATCCCGACAATCCTCAGTACATCCAACAAGATTTGACCTGGGAAATGATGTTATCTTTGCTAGAAGAAATAGGGGTTTAGGTTTCTCCTCCGACAACGATATTACGAATCCTCAAACTCGGACTCCCACAACCCACAGGCAATCCATTCTGTCCCCCCTTGCCGCAGCCGCCAGATTCATCCCAATAAAAATCATTCCCGATCGCTTCGATATCAGCCAGTGTACTAAATACATTCCCCGACAAAGTAACATCGCGTACGGGTTCAGCCAGTTTTCCCGGCGAATCATCCAAGCTTCCCCCGCACTGAAAGTAAACATTTCGCCGTTGGTCATACCACCCAACCAATTGCGGGCATAGACCCCTTTTTCGATCCCTTCAAATAACTCTTCGACAGGTGTGTTTCCCCGTCCAATCCAGGTATTGGTCATGCGGACGATCGGAGAATAATGATAGCTCAAACAGCGTGCGTTTCCGGTTGGGGTTTCCTCTAGCTTCCCTGCCGTTTCCCGCGAGTGCAATCGCCCAACCAGTACCCCATCTTTAATCAACTGCGTCGTGGTCGCTGGCGTCCCCTCGTCGTCGTAAAAATAGCTGCCTCGATGTCCCGGAGATGCTGCCCCATCGAAAATCTGTAACTCGGGACAGCCGAAGCGCCGTCCCAAAGTCATCACTTCCAACAAGTCGGGATTTTCGTATGCCATATCGGCTTCTGAGAGGTGTCCAAACGCTTCGTGAACGAACAATCCGGCGAGAATGGGGTCGATAGCGACGGTGTAGATGTTGCCCTTTACAGGAGACAGGGAGAGGGCGTTGACAGCCCGTTGCGCTGCCGATCGAACTTGTTCGTCTAAATTCGTCAAATCTTCGTAAGCCTTGCGCGATCCATTGGTTTCTCGTCCCGTTTGCACGGTTTCTCCATTGCGGGCAGTGGCTCCAAAGCGCATCTCCATATCCACCCAAGATTGTTCTAGGAATGTGCCTTCGGATGTCGCGAGGATGATGCGCTGAGCACAGTCCCCGTAGTGGACCGAGGTGGTGGTAATACGTCCATCTACGCTGCGGAGGATGTCGGTGTAGCGATCGCACAGTTCCTTTTTCTGGGCAAGGGAAATCGTTCTGGGATCGGTTCCGGCCAGTGGCAAATGGCAGGTATCCTGAATGATGGGGACGGGGGCGAGGAGGGTTTCTTCTGCCCCGAGTAAACGCGCTGCGGCGATCGCTACCTCCACTTTTTGCGCGAGTCGATCGAGTCGATTGAAACTGGCAAAGCCCCAAGCACCTTTGTAACACGCCCGAACTTGCCCGCCGATGGAGACTTCCTCGCTGAGGGTTTCCACTTTTTGCGATCGCAAAAAAATACTCGTTCCTGCGGATTCTTCTAGGCGGATTGCCAGATAATCGACCCTTGCACCATATCGGGCAATCGTCTCCGAGAGCAAGTTTTTGGCATCGGCGATCGAGACTGACATATAGTCGTTAATGGTGATTGGCTAACAGTGTGCGGTGGCGGTTTTTCCTTCTCGATATACTTTGCCGTTCCGTACCAGCTTATCGTGTTTTGGCGTCCTCCCCGCCGCGATCGATCGAGGATTGTCGCAATCGCTTCTGAGGTTTTCTCTTTCACATCCTCCGCACTCTGATGGCATTACCTATAGCAATTAACTCCCTCAATGGGCAATCTCGACCCTGGGAATTGGCGGTGGGTGGGTTTTGGACTACAGCATTTCCCGCGCTTGTCGCGACCAGTTGGACACCTGTACGCCTCGATATCGGCAAAGTCGAGAGAACGCCAACCCATGTGACCGTATCGATCGCCCAAAGGTTTGTCGATTTTTAATAGTGCCCAGTCTTCTTCTGGATGATTATCTAAATCGTTAGTTCCGTATTCGTAGCTAATAAGATTGGCTTTATGAATCGATCGCCCGTTAAGAAAGCTAGGGCGAAATTGGAGAGTATTTTGAGTGGGTTGTTTAGTATTTTTATCCACCAAACAATGGGCGTTGGTTAATACGATATCAGACCCGATTAACGTTCCCGTACACCAGCCTAAAACGTTGCCTCGACTGTCGAGTTGTTGCAATTGTCCGATCGCCGACCAAGGAGATTTTCGAGTCGTTACCAGAACGCGATCGTCTTCGCCAATAACTGTCCGTCTCATCCCCAGCAGCACCGCCACCAAGCCACCCAAGGCATACCCTTTCCGGCGTTTTCAGCAAGAATTCATAAGCGTCACCTGAGTTCAATGGGTTGAAGTGAGATGACCTGCTGCTCTGATTTTAAAAAGGAATGGGCGGATGCGGCATCGGTAATTTTGCGGATTTTCCCGATTTGGTGTCGATTATGCCAGGAAAATACGGCGGGGTTTTCCCGGTTGCGGTATTGGTAACGGTTTGGGGGTTTGGGGTTTTTGGGTAGGGGCGAAGCATTGCAGCGACAAATGTTTGGTTGAACGATAAATGTGAAATCGCAATGCTTCGCCCACCGGATATGTTGCGTGGCAATTGGTGTGCGGGGGGTTGTCGTGGGGGTTGGGCGAAGCATTCGGGTTTTTATTGTCGGGGAATTTTGGATATTTCTTGCCCGAATGCTTCTCCCCTACGGTGGGTGGGGGTGTGGTGGGGGTTATGGGTATGCGGGGATTTTTCGTGGGGGTTGGGCGAAGCATTCGGGTTTTTATCGTCGGGGAATTTTTTACATTATTCGCCCGAATGCTTCGCCCCTACTGGGGGTGGGTGTGTTGCGTGGCAATGGGTATGCGGGGATTGTCGGTGGGGACTGGGGGTGGGTGTGTTGCGTGGCGATGGGTATGCGGGGATTTTTCGTGGGGGTTGGGCGAAGCATTCGGGTTTTTATCGTCGGGGAATTTTTTACATTATTCGCCCGAATGCTTCGCCCCTACGGGGGGTTATTTGGTTTTTTGGGACTGGCGGGGTTTTCGGGGTCTTCGTGCCAGCGTTGGGGGTTTTCGATGATGTATTTTCGGATGTTTCCGCAGGCACGATCGGTACGAATAATATGTTCGTAATAGTTGCGCTGCCAAATGGTTCCGCGATTCCCGGTGACGCGATTGATGCGGCGGGTGGAAACGGATTTGAAGTTTTGAACGATCGCCCCCAAGGAACCAGAAACCGTACCGTTTGGGGAATTGGGAGGGGGAGATAAAGGAGTCTCGTCCGTGATGACCAAAATCCCATGCAAGTGATTCGGCATCAGGACGAACGCATCTAATTCGAGAAAGGGGAAATGTGAGGGTAGGTTGTTCCAGAGGGTTTCGGCGATCGAACCGGCAACACTGGCAAACATCACCCCATCGACAATTTCCCCAAACCAAGGGTATTTTCGGTCGGTGCAAAGGGTGACGTAATACGCGCCCATTTGCCGATAATCGTATCCCCGCAGGCGAATCGATCGGCGGTGGCGATAACATTCTGACATGACACTTCTGCCTTCCCGTACCAGCTTACCGCGTTGTAACGATCGATTGGTTCGGTAGTTGCGAATGTCCTTGGAGTCGGACTCCCTATACCCTAGTAATAGATAGAGAAGACACACGATCGACCGCATCGATCGTCAATAGCCACTAAATGAGGGGTGAAGTCGCGTGACCCAACTACAAGCACAACCGATCGAATTTCTCCCCACTGTCAGCGAAATTTTAACTCAGGTGGGAGCCGATCGAATTTTGGCATCCAACTCAGCGTCGCCAACGCCAGTGGCAGCCGCACGAGAAGCCGAACGTCAATGGCAAGCCGGACTTTCGGCGTTGACCAGTTTACTACATCAGGCAGCAGGCGATCGCCCGCCGACCCGTCGTTGTGGAATCGTTCTCTGCGGTCCTCAAGCGATTTGGAGTCAGACTGCCCAGAACGAAAATTTTGTGACGCGCGTCTTTTCTGCGGGGCGTGCCATGGCTCGGCTATCCGGTCAAATCTCTCCCAATGCGCCTACCCCGATCGAACTGGCGATACCGGAATCCGGGATGATTCCTTTGATGGGGGGCGACCCTCTCAGTGGCGATCGGTTTTGTGTGGTGCTGACTTCCGAGTTTAGCTTAGCGATGGTTCGGGGTCTAGATAGCAACGGGATGCCCGCTTTTCAATTTTCTTTCGATCCGCAGGCGATTGCCACAATTTGGGCATCGTTGCGATCGCGCGTTCTCTTGGCTCAAGCTTCTCAACTGGAATCCTTAGACGCTCTCGCCTGTCAGTTTACTCCCATTGCGCCTCATTACAAAATGGTCATGCGGTTCTCGCAACTGCTGCTGCAATCCTTACCGGAAGGCGTGTCCACCGATGCGATGCGTCCGCTACCCGGTCAAAGTACGGCGCGTCAATCCCGCAGCACTGACGATACCCGCAAGAGTCCCACATCCGCGCCAACGCCTGAGAAACGGGATCTGTGCGACGGGGAAGATCCGACGCCACCGGATGTGGAATTGCTACAAGCGATCGCCCACGAAGTCCGCACGCCGCTAAGTACCATTCGCACTTTCACCCGCTTGCTTCTCAAACGGCGAGATTTAGACCCTGATGCGGTGAAATGGCTAGAAACCATCGATCGCGAATGCAGCGAACAAATCGATCGCTTCGGACTAATTTTTCGAGCGGTGGAATTGGAAACTTCGCCGGTCAAACGATCGCCGATGCACTTGACGCGAACTTCCTTGGAACAAGCGATCGGTCACTGCGTTCCCCGTTGGCAAAAACAAGCTTGTCGGCGAGGTTTGAAGTTAGAGGTGAGTTTACCACAAACCATGCCCCGAGTGGTGAGCGATCCGACCATGTTAGACCAAGTTTTGTCTGGAGCGATCGACAATTTTACCAGCAGTTTACCCGCAGGAAGTCAAGTCACCGTTCAAGTGATCCTTGCCGGACACCAACTCAAATTACAGCTAAAATCCGAACCACCCAACCCAGAACTTTCTGTTCATTGTTCGCCGCTAAAATCGATCGGTCAACTGTTGATGTTCCAACCGGAAACGGGCAATCTCAGCCTCAATCTTTCGGTGACAAAAAATCTATTTCAAGCCCTGGGTGGCAAGTTGGTGGTCAGAAATCGACCTCATCAAGGTGAAGAACTGACGATCTTTTTTCCGTTAGAGTAGGGGCGAAGCATTTGCTCGAAAATCTCATGCACAAACCGAGAAAACTTTATGCAAATGCTTCGCCTTCTTCGCCCGTTCGTCATATCCTAACCAGAGTGGGGGTTGCTGTAGCACAATGCATCGATGGTTAAAATTCTACGATGAATTGGACGGAGAGTGCTGCTTTTTAGCGGAAAAAACCCGATCGCGCCATTGCTAAACTGAAGAACAAGCATCCTCCAATTCAGTCCCAACTCATGCCCAAGCTATCCCGCCGTCACTTCCTCCAAGCCGCAGGCGCAACCCTCGTCACCGCCGGTCTTCCTCAAACCCAACTCCTGCGCCACCAAAAAGTTCTCGCCCAATCCACACGGCGCAAACTCGCTGTGATTATCGGCATTAACAACTATACCGATATCCCCCTTTACGGTTGCGTCAACGATGCCATTTTGCAGCGACAACTTCTGATTCATCGCTTTGGCTTCAATCCCCAGGATGTGGTCATGCTTCTCGACAAAGATGCCACCCGCCAAGGCATTCTCGACGCAGTAGAAGAACACCTGATTAAACAAGCAAAACCGGGCGATGTCGCCGTCGTGCACTTTTCCGGACATGGTTCCCTCGTGCGCGACCCCGACCCGATTTATACCGACCCCAATACAGGGGAAGGATTAGCTGGAACGCTGGTTCCCATCGATGGAAGCACTTCCCAACAATACAGATAGTCGAGGGGGAGTGGTTGCGGATATTATGGGACATACGCTGTTTTTATTGATGTCTGCAATTCAAACCGAAAACTTTACAGCCGTTTTAGATAGCTGCTATTCCGGAGCGAGTACGCGAGAGATTCGAGTGAGAGCGCGAGAAGGGGGCGACAAAATTGAAATTTCTCCCCAGGAAAAAGCATATCAAGAGCAGTGGTTAACGCGCTTGGGTTGGTCGAGAGAAGAGTTTGTCCGGCGGTATCGACAGGGTGTTGGTAATGGCGTAGTTTTAGCGGCAACGCAACCCAATCAACTTGCGGTTGACGAGCGGTTGAATGGCTTTGTTGCGGGGGCATTTTCCTATCGTTTGACGAAGCATTTATGGCAGCAAGATAGTACGCCAGAACGGGCAATTTCAGAGATTAAAAGTCAAATTCCCCAAAGCTATCGGCAGCAACCCAAACTCGAAGTTGAAGCAGACACCGACTACGGACAGCAACCCTTTTATTTTGTCGAGAATCCCAGAATGGGGGGTCAAGCTTTGGCGATCGATCGAGAAGCAGATCTTGCCAAGTTACTATTAGTCGGAATCGATCCGGGGGAAGTCGTGCCAGGGACAGAATTTGTCACTTCTGAAGGTGAAGGTGGGGTGGAAGTTGACTCGCGGGAAGGGTTAATCGCGACGGGGAAGAGTGGGGGTGTAGTCGAAGTGGGGGCGGTGCTGCGGGTGAAGTAAAGCTTTCTCGCCCTCATCCCCCCCCCAATCAAGGGGGGATGATAGAGGAAGCTTCGCAGTTTGTTTAGTGGGAGAAGGGGAGCCGGAGCAACCTGCTCAAAGTCCCTCTCCCAACGTTGGGAGAGGGATTTAGGGAGAGGGCAAGCTATAACGGAAAGAAAAACCTTCCCCTAACTCCATCCCCATGCCCGAAAAAACCAGCCAACGCCTGCGCGGTACAACTCCCGAAATCGATCGAACTGCCCGCCAACTCCGCCATCAGCTCACCCCAGCAGAATCCCGATTGTGGCAGGCATTGAGGAGAAAACAACTCAATGGCTTGCACTTCCGTCGCCAGCATCCAGTCGGTCGTTTCATTCTGGATTTTTATTGTCCGTCTTGCAAATTGGCGATCGAGTTAGATGGTGCAATTCACGATCTTCAAGTCGAATACGATACCGCCCGATCGCAACAACTCGAACAGTTTGGCTATCGGGTTATTCGCTTTCGGAACGATCGGGTGATGGAAGATTTGCCGGGAGTTTTGGCAGAAATTGGACGGGTAGCCAGCGAGTAATCGCTCAAAGTCCCTCTCCCAAGTTTGGGAGAGGGATTTAGGGAGAGGGCGAGTTCGCTATCCTTCATGCCACTGCGATCGAGTTTCTACTCTTTCAACAGACTCGATCGATTCAACAACAAGAACAGCAGTATGCTCTGGGATATGCCCAAAAACCCGTTCTTCCCGGCGAGTTTGATGTTTGGGAAGACGAACGAGTTTGGGGAGAAAAGGTAGAATGAATCAGGGCGATGTCTAATAGATTGAGGAACTCAAAATGGTAGAAATTACAATTCAAGTCCCTGACGAGCTGGCTCAACGGATAGAACCGTTTCAAAATAGATGACCCGAATTGCTCTGGCAATTGCTGGAAATGCCTAATTTGTCTCGATCGATCGAAGCCGACGTTTCAGAATATTTCAGCGATCGAACGGCAGTCTATCAGGAAGTTATAGACTTTTTAAGTAATCGTCCAACTCCAGAAGAAATTGTTGAGTTTAAAGTGTCCGATCGCACTCAATCTCGATTGAGAACCTTGTTAGACAAAAATCGCGAATCGATGCTCGATGCCCTTGAATTAGCCGAGTTAGATGTGTTCGAGCAGCTCGACCATCTGATGATTTTGCTCAAACAAAAGCGGTATCCATAAATAGAGTGCTTTGCTCGATCCAAATTTTCTGTTGGGGTTCTGTAGGGGCTTCATGCAGGATCAAATTCGGCAGCATGGTGGCAGTTTAGGGGTGAGGGATGAAAATATCCTGGCTGCGAGTTTAGCTAGACCAAGACATTTATTAGAACCAAGCAAGTGACGACGAGGAGAACGAGGATGCCCGAATCGAGAGGGAAGGGGTATTGGTGCGGACTGGGATTAGTCGGGGTGTTGCTGCTGGCGGAGGCAGCGATGGCGATGCCAGAACCCACAGAACAGCGGCGGGAGGGGATAGTGGAACGGGTGGCGCAGAATACGGAGAGTCCGGAAGCCG
This sequence comes from uncultured cyanobacterium, assembly GCA_963838375.1. Taxonomy (GTDB): domain Bacteria; phylum Cyanobacteriota; class Cyanobacteriia; order Cyanobacteriales; family Geitlerinemataceae; genus DVED01. The sequence continues at coordinate 12,533 of CAWIQY010000004.1, forward strand.
ATCGATTGTTTGAAGAAGCATACCAACTCTTTCAACAAGGAACAGCAGAATCCCTGCAACAGGCAATTCCTAAATTTGAACAAGCTGCCATCCTCTATCGTCAAGCGGGCGACAAGGGTTTAGAAGCATTATCTCTCCTTGCCGTTGGCTATATCTACAACTCATTAGGAGAAAAGCAGAAGGCTTTGGAATACTACGATCGAGCTTTGCCCCTATTTCAGGCGGTGGGGGATAGACGTATGGAAGCCGCTACTCTCAATCATATTGGCTATATCTACAACTCATTAGGAGAAAAGCAGAAAGCGTTGGAATACTACGATCGAGCTTTGCCCCTATTTCAGGCGGTGGGGGATAGACGTATGGAAGCCGCTACTCTCAATCATATTGGCTATATCTACAACTCATTAGGAGAAAAGCAGAAAGCGTTGGAATACTTCGATCGAGCTTTGCCCCTATTTCAGGCGGTGGGGGATAGAGGTGGGGAAGCCGCTACTCTCAATAATATTGGCGGTGTCTACTCCTCATTGGGAGAAAAGCAGAAGGCTTTGGAATACTTCGATCGAGCTTTGCCCCTATTTCAGGCAGTGGGGGATAGAGGTGGGGAAGCCACTACTCTCAGCAACACTGCTAGTGCCGAACGCGACTTAGGTAACCTCCAAACCGCCCTCACGAACATCCAAGCAGCTATAGACATCATCGAAGATCTCCGCACCAAAATTGGCAGCCAAGAACTCCGCGCCTCCTACTTCGCCCAAAAACAAGACTATTACGAGTTCTACATCGACCTGCTGATGCAATTGCACCAACAAAACCCCACCCAAGGCTACGACAGCCAAGCCCTCCACATCAGCGAACGCGCCCGCGCCAGAAGCCTCCTGGAACAACTCACCGAAGCGGGTCTCAACCTCAAAGCCGACCTCGACCCTGCCCTCGCTGCCGAAGAACAACGCCTCACCCAAGCCCTCAACGCCGCCGACCAAAAACGCATCAACCTCATCAACAGTAGCGCCAGCAACGCCGAACTCGAAGCGGTCATCGCCGAAATGGACAACATCCTCAACCAATTCCGCAACCTGGAAGCCCAAATCCGCCGAGACGACCCCGCCTACGCCAACATCACCTACCCCGACCCCCTCACCCTCGACGGCATCCAAACCCAAGTCCTCGACGACAACACCCTCCTCCTGCAATACGCCCTCGGAACAGACCGCAGCTATCTCTTCCTGGTCAGCAAAACCGACCTCAAAACCTACACCCTACCCCCCAAAGCTGAAATTGAAGCCGCTGTCGAGGAATACCGCAACCTCCTCCAGTCCCCCAATTTCACCGACCTCAGCCAAGGGGAAAAACTCACTCAAATGCTTCTCGGTCAAATCGCTGGCGAACTCAACGGTCAACGCCTCGTGATTGTCGGCGATGGCAAACTGCAACTGTTGCCGTTTGCCGCTATACCTCTCCCCGTTTCCGCTGCATCTACTGCCTTGAAGTCCCTTGGGGAAATGCCCTCATCCCCCAGCCCCTTCTCCCAAACTTGGGAGAAGGGGAGCCGCAATCCCATCTTGAAGTCCCTCTCCCAACTTTGGGCGAGGGATTTAGGGAGAGGGCAAAATTCGGAAACGCCCTCATCCCCCAGCCCCTTCTCCCAAACTTGGGAGAAGGGGAGCCGCAATCCCATCTCAAAGTCCCTCTCCCAGGTTTGGGAGAGGGATTTAGGGAGAGGGGAAAAGCTTGGTGCAACGCCCATAAATTCAGAGCGCCCTCATCCCCCAACGTCTTCTCCCAAAATTCGGGAGAAGGGGAGCCGGAATTCCATCTCAAAGTCCCTCGCCCAACTCTGGGCGAGGGATTTAGGGAGAGGGGAAAATTCGGAAACTCCCTCATCCCCCAGCCCCTTCTCCCAAACTTGGGAGAAGGGGAGCCGCAATCCCATCTTGAAGTCCCTCTCCCAAAGTTGGGAGAGGGATTTAGGGAGAGGGCAAAACAGCCAACCCACGCCTCCTCTACTCGCCAACCACGAAATCATCACCCTCCCTTCTGTCACCAGCTTGGCGGTGCAACGGGAACAATGGCAGCAACGCCAACCTGCACCCAACACTTTGGCGGTGATTGCCGACCCCGTTTTTAAAGCCAACGATTCGCGTTTGGGAGGGAATGCCACAAATGCAATTGCCGGAGATTTGGGACAAATCGATAGTCTGATTCGCAATAGCTGTGGCGATTTCGATCGTCTTCCCAACACCGCAACCGAAGCCGAACAAATCCTCGCCCTCGTCCCCGACGCCCAAGAATTCAGCGCCACAGGATTCGAGGCCAACTACGCCGCCGCCACCCACCCCAATCTCAGCCAATATCGCATCGTCCACCTCGCCACCCACGGCTGCATCCAAGATAATCCCCTCCTCTCCAACCTCGCGCTTTCGTTCTTCACCGCCGACGGACAACGAGCCGAAACTAGCCTGCTGAAACTGCAAGATATCTACAACTTAGAACTCAATGCCGAACTGGTGGTTCTCAGTGCTTGCCAAACGGGAACGGGGAAAGACGTGCGAGGGGAAGGGGTTGTGGGGTTGACAAGAGGCTTCATGTATGCTGGGGCGCGTCGAGTGGCGGTGAGTTTGTGGAGTGTGAACGATCGCGCCACTTCCATCCTCATGGGCGATTACTACCGCCAGATGCTCGAAGGGGGAATCGATCCGACGGCGGCGATGCGACAGGCACAGCTTGCCATGTGGCAAAGCGACAGTTATTCAGCGCCTTACTATTGGGCGGCTTTCACAATGCAGGGGGATTGGTGATTTGTCAACGACGATCGTTTTCTGCGGATCGGTTCTTACACCAGTTTTCTGTAACTCCGTATAGTGTTACACTTATTACTTATTACTTATTACTTATTACTTATCAACGATCGATCTGCGTTGGCGGTGCTGGAACTTCATTCAATCCCCAATATTTAATTAACTTAACCACTCCAAAGGCACAGATTGCACCCAAAACCAATCCGGCAACCAAACAAATGACAAACAAGCGTTTGAGAATCGGGGTTGAGGGCGTTTTTCCGCTGGGGACTGCTGCAAATTCGATCGACTCATCCGGTTTTAATCCGTCGGACGAATTTTTAGAAAATACACTGTTATTGTTGCCTGCATTGTCGGAAAATGGGCGATCGTTTTGGAAAGGGTTGGGAGGTTCAAACATGGAAAATTGAGCTCGGGTAATTAATTACAAACGTGCCAGTTGAAAGACTTGATGGCGGATGGTCTGCTGGATCACCATGGCTGTCCAGTCGATATCCGCTTCGGTGGTATCGCG
>CAWIQY010000005.1:0-24585 GCA_963838375.1 uncultured cyanobacterium
ATTGTAAGCTGATTGGGGTAAAGTTTACTCATTAGCAGCCAATGCCTACTCAACAAAACTGCAAATCACTCACAGATATTTTTTGTAAACTTTTATAAACTCATTTTTTTTTCTTAAAGATCATCATTTACTATTGAAAATAGTCAGGACAACATCTATCTTCATAACTATGTATCAAATAATGCTCTTAATTAAGTCAGAGCTTTGTTTGTTAATCATAGCGCTACAATTTTTCAATCGCTATAGTTTTTTCCAGATCCCTATTACCTCTGTTGTTCTTCTCCTCTAAACTCCTTACTAGTGTTCATCATGATGGATTTATCAACGAATTTCTCAATAGACATCTCCGAAAACTTAAACCCCTTTCCAGCAAGCTGTTAGGGGACACTCGCTCTTTCGGACAGCCGGACGAGTGGCAACGGATTTTCAGGGGTTTTGGGCGTTTTTTTGAAACTTCCCAAGTTTGTTGAACCACTTAACTGACTCGCGATCGCCAATTTTTTGTTCTTTTTAGCTGAAGATAAAAGCACCTATTCGATATCGCACCAGACCATAAATCAGAGAAATAATTGACGGATAATTTTTGGCGTGAAGTCGAAATCTTTCCGAGGCTATCCGAAATATTTTGACCAAACGAATTAGATGCTCGACTCGAATTCGTTTTTTCGACTTTTGTCGATTTTCTTCTTTTTGTTCGAGGCTTAATTTCCCCAGTCTTGGCTTTTTTTGAGGAGTGGAAATTGTGGCTTCCCCGATATAAGCTGTATCTCCTTGAAACGGTTGATTTTCTAAAAATTCCGGTTTTCGGGAACGCCACAAAGTCAGATCGTTTGTCGTCCCGGATAACCCACCACTCGATCGACAATTTCTCGACCATTTGGAGTAACAATTAATTGATTTTTTAAAGTGTGTCCAGCTTTGTATTTTGAGTAATATTTAGGCTCTAATTTCGGGTCTGAAGGTCTTTCTATTGGTTGCTGATAGCTGTCTACAATCAATTCCAACTCGTTCAATCTTTCTTCAATCCATTCCCGCTCGCTGTCTTTTTTTTTAACTTGTTCCATCAAACTAGCCGGCAGAATTTCACTCAAAATTTCGACCCAGTAATGAAAAATATCGTGAGCTGTTGATTCACTCACTTCAAACTGAATGCCCAGCATTAAAAAAGTGGGAAATTGGTTTAAATATACTAAAGTGAGAAGAATTTCTTGCTTGACAAAAAGTTTTCGACGACGACCTCCTCCCCCTTGAATTAATCTCGGGCGTGCTTGCTGTTTTTGGTGATGAATCACTTCGGCTTGTTTGACTAATTCTTGGAATTGGTCTAGATTAATGCCAATTATTCTTTTAGCTTGTTCTGGAGAGCGATCGAGATAATCTTCAATAATAGTCATGTATCAAAAAAAATTCAGTGCTATTATTTGATAATAGCACTGAATAAAAACTGAAAGTTTCTATTCAGGAAATGTCTAATAATTTACCTCCTCTTAAAGAACGTAAAGATTCAAATATAGCTGCAATTTTGGGTTTTCTATTTGGTGGCATTGGTATAGGTCTTTATTTTAAGTCTGCGGTTGATTTTTTAGTCCCTTGTTTTATTTGGCTTGTACTTACTGCTGTTCTGCCAGGAATTGGAACTTTGGCAGGTGCAGTGATCTGTGGATTATGGGGATATTTTCGAGTAGAAAATTCAAATGGAAAACTCTGAATACAATCGCCGATCTTGTTGCGTGGGTTGACGCTATGAAATTCAACCTATTTTACTGATAACCTTGACAGCTTCTACTATTTGAGTGAAATTTACCCACCAATATCTTGTTTGCTATAGCAATTATAAATGAATTGTCAATTATTGCATAGACAGAATCCTTTACTAAGAAGATTATGGCTGCGATTAATTTACGACTGAGTTAGGACTGCTATAGTTCAACAAATATCAGTATGAACGATCAGTATCAGATTCTCCTTAACTCTATTGCAACAATAATTGCGGATTATCGACAAGGCGAAATTCCTGCTATAGACTCAAGCCATGTAGATAGATGGATTTGTCAATTTGCAAGATTTGGTTTTAATTTTAGAGATGGAGTCGTTATCCTTGAACAAATGGAGCGAATTCTCAAATCTTACTACATTTCCCGCAGCATCGCCCAAAATTTTATAACCCGTGTTTTAACTTCCGAAAAACTGTTTGGGGTTAATCAGGCTACAACGCTACGAAATGTTAAATTTCTACAAATTCAAACCAAGGGCAGTAGCCAAAATGACTTACTCAATCTTTGCGAACGAGTTCTTCAGTCTGTTTATGGGTTTGGACTTAAAGACTGCGGTAGTTCTCCAGTTACATATATTTACCTGGATGATTGCTTATACACTGGAAATAGAGTCTGGCGCGACATCGATACATGGATCTCAAATGCTATTCGAGGAACAACTCTGCACTTAATATTTTTTGCGTCACATACTTCTGGACTTGAATATTCGAGACAACTCATTGAAGCAAAAGCCCAAGTACAGGGCGTTACTGTAAAATTCTGGCAACTTCATAAACTTCATAATTCTCGCTGGAAACCATCGCTATTCGATTGCTTTTGGACACGCGAAACTTCTGAAGATCCATTGATTGACAGATACGTTCAAGAAGTCAATGAACGCCGTCAAAATCTTAACAAAACTTTTCCACCGCTTTTTCGCCCCAGTGATATGCCAACTCACGACAACCTTTTTTCCTCGCCTGCTGCCCGTGACATCATCGAATACGCTTTTCTGAAAGCTGGCGCATATATTGTTTCACTGCCTCAAAACCCAAATACAAGTATGCGACCCCTGGGGTATGACTATAAACAATCATTAGGATTTGGCGCAATCCTGGTGACATATCGTAATATTGCAAATAACTGCCCATTAGCATTATGGTGGGGAGATCCTAATAAACCTTATCCGCTCAACGCTTGGTATCCCCTGTTCCCCCGAACCGTTAATACCGCATCAAGTCTATAATAAGAGGATTTGTGAAATGGTAGCACAAGTCAAGCTTCCGGAACAAAGAACATACAGAAGACAAGAAAGCATTACGTTCCGCAAAACAACCGAACCGTTTGGCGGATTGTCAAACATGGCAGGTGGATATCCACTCTTTGTTAACGGTATCAAAATTTTGACCTCTGAAGCCCTTTATCAAGCGTGTCGTTTTCCCCATCTGCCCGACGTGCAGCAATTAATCATCGCCGAACGCAGTCCGATGACTGCCAAGATGAAAACGAAGCCCTACCGCGATAATTCTCGTCCCGACTGGGAGTTCGTCAGAACAAGGGTGATGCGGTGGTGTTTGCAAGTTAAACTCGTTCAAAACTGGGATAAATTCAGCCAGCTTTTACTCGAAACTGGAGACTTACCAATCGTCGAAGATTCTTGGAAAGATGATTTTTGGGGTGCTAAACCTCAAGCTGGAGAAATGCTGGTTGGGATTAATGCGCTAGGACGCTTATTGATGCAATTAAGAGAGCAAGTAAAAAGCGGAGAACTTACTGTTCAAACCATTATAAAACCTCTATCTTTGCCCAATTTTTTGTTGTACGGACAAGAAATTAACTCAATTTCAGCCCGTAGTGGATATTATCCAGTAAGCTACACAAATTTAACAGATGTAAAAGAAGATACTAGCCAGCTAGCTCTAGAAATAATGCCCTCTAAAATTTCCGTAAATGAGCTAGAGTTAAAACCAAATAATGGCTTAGATAAAGACAATCAAATTCAAGAAATTCAACCTGAATTTGAACCAAAAGATGCTTTCCAAATTCTGCTTCCATATATCGCAAAATCGTTGCAAACCGAACGGACTGATGATGAGCTAGCTAAACAGTTCGATCTTCCTTTAACGGTAATGCGGCGTTGGCTGAAGCAAGCCGTTGAGCTAGGGAAAGTCCGAAAACTTTCTAAACCCATTAGATACATTGCAGAATCTCAATTGTCTGTACTTAATTGATGTTAGCTAAGTGGGATCGATAAAACTGAGTTATCGGTAGAAGAGCAAATTAAAAATTCGATTCCAGTGGATATTTTAGAGAAAATTGCGAATATCCGAGTTGAGAAAGATAAAATTTTGATCGAGATGGATTTACGCAAAGCCAACTCTCGTCCTCCACAACCCGAACCCGAAGAAGTGGAAAACGAGCCGCCTAACGGTTTGATGTAAAATCAATATGAGGAAATAATGCCTCAAAACATTCTACATGAGTGAAACAGTCTATATTGAAACCAGCATTGTTGGTTATCTCACAGCTCGGTCAACTAAAAACTTAATCGTTGCCGCCAACACAGAAACGACTAGGGATTGGTGGGACTCTCGTCGCAGTGCCTTTACACTGTATATTTCTCAGGTCGTTCTCGATGAAGTCATGTTAGGAGATGCAGAGATAGCAGAAAAACGGCTTGAGGCACTGCAAGGTTTCCCATTGCTCGAACTAAGCGATGCAGTAGAAGACTTAGCCGCGCAATTTCTCTCCCGAAGTAATTTGCCGCCGAAAGCTGCTGCTGATGCCGTTCATATTGCGACTGCGACTGTCCACGGCATGGATTACCTGTTAACCTGGAACTGTAAGCATATTGCCAATGCCCGAATCCAGAAGAAACTTGCGGAGATTTGCCTGGATTTTGAGTACGAGCTGCCAACGATTTGCACACCCTACGAACTCATGGGGGACTAAGTTATGTGGAAAGACAACATTCTCGAAGAGTTTCATCAAATCCGCGAAAAGCACGCCAAGTCTTTGAAGTACGATCTCAAAGCCATGTTTGCCGACTGGCGTAAAAAGCAAGCAGCGAGTGGAAGAATAATCGTCACTTTACCTCCTAAGCGACGGGCTAAAAAAACGTTGCAACGTGCGGCACTTTAGCGGCTAGCTAAAAATCATTATTGTTGGGTGGGCATTAAGTTCATTGGTTTGGCTGATAATGCCCATCAGCAATTTATTTATTCTTACTATATTCAACATCGGTGTGTATCGGTTAGTTCAAGGTTTAGTCGGAAAATGTCCGGAGAAAGTCGAAAATTGGAGAAATATTACAGAGTGGCTGGAAGATTCGGGTTATAAAACTGAGTTATCTGTAGAAGAGCAAATTTAAAATTCGATTCCAATGGATATTTTAGGGAAAATTGCCAATATCCGAGTTGAGAAAGATAAAATCGCGATCGCGCGTCGATTTACGTAAAGCTAACTCCCGTTCTCCACAACCCGAACCCGAAAAGGTATAAAAAGATCTGCCTAACGGTCTGATATAAAATGAATAATCCGCTCGAAAATTGGACGATCGATTAATCGCTTCATACCAACCCATAATTTAGAATTGCTATACTTGAGAAGCCACTACAAAATACTTTCCTGACATAGACAAAGATCTACTGCCACTAGACGACATCACACTGTAAGTTTACTGTCTTGCAACCAAACGACCTATCAAGACGTTCTCGATCCCAACATCGTTTCCATGCAGCAGGTTATCTATAAGCTTCAGCTACTGCTCCTGAGTGGGGTAGTTTTCTTTTTCCTTCTTCTGCCAACCTTCCCGGGTTTAGCTCTCTCTGTCGGCGATGTTCCCAATCCTCGTCGGATTGATGGAGGTTGGGTGACAGATATGGCAGGGGTTTTAAGCGATCCCACAGAGCAACAGCTCAACCGAACAATCGCTCAATTTGAAGATCGAACAACGATCGAGATTGCAGTTGTTACCGTGAAAACGACTCAGCCATCCCCTTCTCCCAAAGCTTTTACAACCGAATTATTCAACACTTGGGGGATTGGAAAAGCACGTCATAATAATGGACTATTGTTTCTGATTGCGACAGAAGATCGTCGGGTGGAAATTGAAACGGGTTCGGGTCTGGAGTCACTGTTGCCTAGCTCCACATTACAGGCACTACTGGCATCTGAAATTACGCCAAAACTCTCCCAAGGTAACTTTGATGGAGGGACTTTATCGGGAACTCAAGCCTTAATCGAGACTTTATACCACCAGATATCTGCATCCCCTCTCGGAGGAAGCAAGTCGGCTGTTGTTGGCTTTTCTCAGTTGCTTTGGCGAATGCTGCTGACAGCAAGTATGGCAATTGGATTTACTGCTATTTGTATTTTTCTGTATCGCCAGTACCAGAACTATCGCGATCGTCAGACCGACCGACACCTCCGCAGATTCGTCGGACCGGCAACGGTGATGGAACGTGGATGGGCTGTTATGTTAGATTTTATGCTATTGGCGATCGTTTATGCGATCGCCGCATTTCTAACTTCGGAGCCTTACAAAGCGCCTCTCGTTTTAGCCAATGAACCTATTTCCGGACCGATCGCAATCGCCTTAATTGTGGGAAATATAGAAGGAGCCTGCAATGTTGGATTTCTGACTGGTGGGTCTGGCTTTGGTGCCGCCGTGCTCATTTATCGAACTGTTGCCGAGGCGATTTTAAAATGTACATTTGGGCAATTGGCTGCGGGGGTAAGAGTTGTTAAGGCTGATAACTCGCTACCTGGAATTACATATCAGAGGCTAAAGAAACTTGAAGTCACTGAAGAAAAATCCATTGGATTGTATACTGCTTTGGTGCGGAATTTGATGTTGGGAATTGATGGATTTTTTCTCTATCTCGTTGGGATCGTGGCGATTAGTCGATCGGATAAATCGCAGCGGCTAGGAGATCGGCTGGCTCGCACCGTGGTTATCTGCCGACATATAGATACACCCTACTCGCCATCATTGAACAGTCCTTTTGAAGCGGGTGGTAGCTTTGGGACGGTGAGCATTAATATGGATTTTGGGGGCGGTACAAGCGATGGGGGTGGAGCGGGGAGTGATTTTTAGATAAAGCGATCGTCTTAACTTTTTCAGAACTTACACGAAGTATCCATCTATGATGTTTTTTGGGACAACCCTGGTAGGATTGCCCCAACATTTGGATACATTGCTGACAGCTTGAACGACTTCCTCCATTTTCATACGATCGTCGATCGGTCAGTTGCAAGAGAAACCATCTACCGGGAGCATTTGGGATGAACGACCCCTTGCTGACACAAATAGCCGATATCTTCAGGATCGACATAGCGGACTCGGGTAAAGTCTGCACCTTGCAATCCTTTGACTTGTGAAGCTTGCGCCGATCGTTCGATAAAGGCTTCTCCCTCCGCATTGTTATCCGGTGCGAACTTTGCGCCTTGGAAATTGGCTCCGTCTAAATTCGCTCCTCGTAAATCGGCTAAGCTTAAATCCGCATTCTGGAAGTTGGTATTGTGTAAGTTCGCACCGCTTAAATTCGCACCGGATAAAGTTGTCGAACTGAAATCAGCTTTATTGAGGTTTGCATTACTCAAGTCTGTATCAGACAAATCCGCACCTTGCCAGGTGGACTGACTTAAGTTTGCTCCCGTCCATTGGCTACCTGGAGCAACAACTTGTCCGGCGATGGCTCCCCGCAAATACGCCCCCGCCAAGTTAGCCTCAGTCAAATCAGCACCCGTAAGGCTCGCCCGATCGAGCGTGGCATTTTGTCCGTCAATTCCAATTAACCGGGTGCTGCTGAGGTTTGCCCCTACTAAACTCGCTCCAGCCAGGTTAGCTTGGGTCAAATTCGCTCGCATTAAGTTGGCGCGATTCATTCCCACCCGACTTAAAATCGCTTCGGAGAGGTTGGCTTCTCGCAAATCGGCACCGCCCAAGTCAGCTCGGCGATCGTCGGAGGTGTCGAGGCGATCGTCTTTCTCCTGCCCCATAAAAACGACTTCCTTTCAAGCTAGCATGAGATAAAATCGCCCCCCGCAGTCGCAAGCTAGAAAGATCGCCGTAGTCCAGAACGAGGGTAAAAGGGTTGTCCTCGGTTTTTCCCAAATCCGTGCGGCTGAGGTCAGTTTCGGGCAGGGTGTCGCTGTGAACGGTGAGGATTTTCGCGATCGCCCGTTGCGTCGCTCTCAGCCGCAGTGCCACTCGTTCCTTATCCGGAGAGCGAGTGTCGGACTGCATCGACTCCAAATCATTTTTCAGTGCCTGATTCAAATCTCGTAAATCCGGCAATGCCTGAGGACCATTCATCACCAGCGCTTGCTGAGTGGCTTCGATCAGCGCGGGAACCGTTTCCTGCCCTAATAATGCCACCAATAAGGGAATCGCACGGGAATCGTCGATGGAACCCAACGCCAAAATCGCGTTGCGTCGTTCGTCGGGAACATTGGGAGAACTGGGGGTTAACTTACTCACCAAACCCAAAAACATCTCGTTGTCTTGGTGTTTGGAATCGCGGACGGTTTCCTGTTTTTGGATGTAAACTTGCGTGCCGACAAAAGTGCCCAAGATGGCAGACAGTCCACCCAAGGTCAGGGTGAGTAACGTCGCGCCGGGATGTTGGCGAATCCAGCCCCACAGTCCCCGAGAAGGCAGTCGGGGTTCCATGGAGGGAGAAGATAAAACGATCGCCGCGATCGCTGCATCTTCATCTGCTTCTACCCAGTTTTGAGCCGTGCGAGGTGTGGAGTTCCAATTTGGGGTAGCTTTCACCCGTGGAGGGCTGACGTAAACTTGGGTGCGGGGATACGTGGCGCGGGTCTGTGCCGCATCCAAAACGTAGGTTCCTGAAACGCGATCGTGGAGGGTGCGTCGTTGGGGGTGCGATCGGGCGCTCAGTCCGTCGCCCAGCAGCAGCAAACCCACCAACCCTGATAATATGCCTAAATCGGGAAATGCCCCGCTATAGCGCCAAATGAGATAGGCGATACTCACCGCCAATCCCCAGCGACTCCCGCCTTCTCGCAGCAACACTTGTTTGAAAGTGGGGGGCGTTCCCGAAGCGGAAACCACTTGTACACCCAACCAGCGTTTCGGCAAAGTTTGTCCGGTTTTGCACAGGAGGTAAATTTGCCAACCGCCAGTTGCCAGGGGGGCAATTAGGGCAACAGACCAGAATAAATTGGTGAGGGGAGAAACGGGTCGATCGGCTTCTGGGGCAGGCAGCGCCAGGACGTGGGAGATCGCTTCTTCGGTTTTGGCTAAAACTGGATTGAGGGGAACGGGCTGACCCACAATTTGAGATTTGGCGTAGATCCCCAGTCCCAAGGGTGCTAAGGCACTGAAAGCTACTAAGGAAATTTCCGCCGCCAACGCACCCCCCCGACGAACCAGCAGCGGCAATTGCCGGACTCGCACGAACAAGGAGCGATCGTCACAGGAGTAAATGCCACTGGGGGTTGTTGGGCTTGTCATAAATCTCAGTTAAGGGTCGCGATCGGGGGCAGAAGATGCCGATAGGAATTTATATCCTATGTACAGGAATCCCCCCAATAAGGCAAGGCTCAATACCAAACTCACCAGCTTGAGGAAAAGACTGACGATGGCAAATCCGATGACGATCGCGCCACCAACTATCACAATTTGCCCTTCCTGGGTCTGCGCTTGCAGCCAACTGGGTAGAGAGGGAGACTCACCGCATTCAGGGGTAGCGCCTGAATCTAGATTGAAGTTGGGCTGCTGCGGTTCGCGATGCGGTCGATTCATAGTTAACGATCGGTTAGGGGTGAACGGCGATCGGCGATTGGTAATCAATTATAGAACGGCTTGCCCAACTCACCTCTTTTCCCTCAAACTTTTCTCCCAGCTCCAGGCTGTTGGAAAACCTTCGGGATGGATCGATCTTCGTGTCACGAACACCCCTTGACGGTAAAATTGACCGAAATTTCCCCGTTTTTATTGAGAATAGAGTCATTTATGTTACGAGTTGACAGGCTTTTTGAGATGTGAAATAATGGGTCGATGGCGAAGCTGTAGATACTTATCGTACGTTAATCGAAAATAAAGAATCTATTACGGTAATTTAAGTCCATGCCATACCGTCTCCTCAACAACAGATTGACTTTAATGGCGTTGGTACGATCGCTCAAAATGGGTTTTCAGATTTTGGGCGATTGCGGCGACACCCACACTGAGTAAAGCGGCAAGAATCACCACTATTTTTACGTTTGAACCCTCTAGACCGATCGCCACGGCTGCCAAGATAATAGTAACAGAGATCGCCGTTTTTTTAACTTGTTCTATTTTTTGATAAGCTTGAGAACAAGACGCGCAAATTTGAGTGTGTCGAGAAAAGCGATCGAGAGGAATCTTATCGATTAGATCGCGACTATCGTTAGACGTGCGAGATGTTTCGTATCCTTCATAAAAGGGAATAGACTCACCAAAACGATCGAGCCATTTCCGATATTCGACGACTAATACATCCGCTGTTCTCAGGGATAAATAAAGAGACTTTAACGACTTTTGCGAGAGTGCAATTTCCTCCTGCTGTCCGACAATTTGAGGTAAATCCTCCTCCAACACTTTACTCTGGCGCAAGTGTTCGATCCAGTTCGGCTTGTATTTGAGTTGCCAGTTTTGCACATTGCTATATCGCCGCAACAGCAAACGACAGCGACCTTTGCCGATCGGTAAAGAATACAAACCTAATCCGAAGATGACGTGGGGAATTCCTTCACTTAATCGATAGTGAACTAAATTTTGAGCGACAAAATCGAGATATTTCCAGCGATCGTTCTCGTTTCGCATTCCCCGATAGCGACTAAAAATTCCTTTTCCAGAACTTTCTAAGATTTCAATTTCGAGCGGTTGCGCGTCTTCTTTGATTACCCCCGGTTCGCTGCGATCGTGGCTGATATTCACGTGCGCCGGATCGAGAACATTTTCAATTAAATAAGTCCGATCGTAGGGTAAATCAACCATGTAATCAGAACTCACCACTCCCGGTGTTTCCAAAACCTCCAAAGTGGGAATATCGCCTGAATTTGCCACTTCGACATCTCCCAGCCAAACCCAGACTAATCCTTGACGAACTTCAACCCAGAACGATCGGGCACAGGCATTCTTGGGAATGGTTCCGCCTGCACTCAACTGAGGAATATGCAGGCATTCGCCACCCGTGCCAAACTGCCATCCGTGGTAGAGACACTCGACTTTCCCGTCGATAAGTTTTCCGTCCGAGAGTTTTGCCGATCGATGGGGACAGCGATCTTGCAAGCATTCCAACTGACCTTCAGCATTGACAAACAGAACAAAACTTTCATCGTAAATCGAAAATCCATAGGGACGATTTGGGGGAAAATATTGAATAAAAATGATGGGATACCAAAAATCGCGAACGTTGTAAACTCGATCGATCTCGTGATTTTGGTGTTGTGCCGGCTCAAAAGTTGTCATGGTAGACTCAATTCAAATCGTTTTTTATAAGTTAGCCTAAGACATGATTCGCGCCACAATATCTAGGTTACACCTCCAAACATAATTGATTGACTAAAGAGGAAAGTTGGCGATCCTCAACAATTCCGGTTAAACACCATAGCACCGCATTATCGACGAGATCGATACATTTGACACAATTCGATAACTTTAGTTTGCAAGATCGATCGTTCATTAGCGCCGCGTTTAAGGTTGAATTCCAAATCTAGCAAAATCGGCAGCGTTTGCTGGAGATGCGATAAACTCAGGGATTGAACCTCTTGCCGAAAGAAATAAAGGCGTTTGGGATTGCCAATTTCCGCCGCATCAGCAATTTTTTTATCATCCCGTTCCCCTGTTTCCATCATCAGCTTCACCCACAACCACGTTCTAAATTTACTCGTCAGGGTTGCCGAAATTTTGATTGCCGATTCGTTGCGATCGAGCAAATCCGCCACCAAAGCTAACGCCGTCCCCACATCTCCGATGCGGATGGCATCGGCAAGTTTGAAACTATTTTGGGTAGTGACACTCACCAACCGTTCCACCGTTTCAATCTCGATCGCTTCAGTCGAATCTCCCGCATACAGCCGCAACTTTTCCAGTTCTCCAAACAGTTGCCGAGTATTATTCCCCACCGATTCTGCCAAACATTCCACCGATTTGCGAGTTAATTTCACCCCCACCTCAGCCGCAACTTGTCGAACCCGCTTCACCAAATCATCGGTTTTCCAAGGGGGAATCGGGGAAAACTCAAGAAATTCCCGCGCCACTTCTTTCAGGAGTTTGGTAGACTTTAGGCGACCGTCCGGCTTGTTCCGAGTGGTGAGTAACAACACCGTAGAGTCCGGAATCGATCGCACCGTGCGTTCTAATTCTGCTAGTAGTTCCGCCGAACAATGCTGGCATAGGGTTGCATCCACCAGCCAAACCAAACGTCCTCCCGAGCCGAAGGGAGGGGTCATCGCTTGATTTAACCCCGCAATGACACAATCCGATCGATCGGGAGTCATTTTGTCAAAATTGAACGATCCCCAAGTCGGATCGAGAGTACGATCGCGCAAGGCTTTGACTGCACGATCGATCGCGAAATCGTCTTCTCCCCAAAAAATATGAATTGGCATTGTGAATTGGCATTGTGAATTGGCATAATGAGTTAGGCGGATTTTGGGATCGCGGTTGCAGTCGGGTTCTACAATCAATAAGAGGACGTTGCCATCCCACTGTATCTCTGTGATTCAAATTGGGGATCGCACCCGTTCTATCAGCAAAGCAGAAACCCACAGGAAGAGGCGATCGAAATTGGACGATACGTATCAAAGTTATCTCAAACGGGTCGTGCAGATGACGCTACCCGATGCCTACGCGGCGAAATTCGGGCACATTCAGGAGTCTCCAAAGTTCGTGCCCGGCCCCCAAGGAGGCAAAAAAGCCGCACCCTTTCCCGGTTACAGCGCGATTACACCGCCTTGGCAAGACGATCGTGCCAACGATGATTTTTACGCCGATCTCAAAACTTGCCAACACCAACTCCTAGAGCAATTCGGTTCTGACCTCCTGATTGCGCTGCCTCCTGATAGTTTGCACTTCACCGTAGCCGATCTGATTTGGGATAGTGCCTACCGAGATGCAGTCCAAAATCCCCAATTCGAGACACAGCTTCGGGATCGCATTGCCGAGACATTTCGCCAGTGCGAAACCGAAATCACCAGTCGAACCCCAATTCGCTGGCAAATTATCGGCTTTATGGTGATGACTCGCGCCATTGGAGTTTGTTTGGTGCCCAAAGACGAACAATCTTACGATCGTATTATGCAAATGCGTCGGGCGATTTATCAAAATGCGAAACTGATCGAGTTGGGTATCGAACAGCAATACCATTTCAGTGCTCATGTCACTTTAGGATATTGGGGAGAAATTCCCGCCGATCTCGATCGCGCCAGTCTGAGCAAATCCCTCACCGATCTAAATCAAAGATGGCTCGATACCTCCCAGGAAATTTGGGTTCAGCGTGCCGAACTGCGTAAATTCGACGATATGACGAATTATTATCGATCGGCAGATTGGCCCGTACTGGAATTTTAAATGGCGAGTGACTCATGGCTAATCAGCAGTCGCACCTTGGCGCGACTGCTATAATCGATCTTTCTGAACCGATCGCCCGATCGAGAATGGCGATATGATGGGAAATGTCCGATCCTACACGGGAATCGGGTATATTTGAGCGGCAGATCTTTATACATTAAGGGCAAACCGTCAGGTGTCATCGAAACCCGATGCTGCTGGTTTTCCCTGTTGTCCCCTGACTGGAAAGTATCTATGCTGATTCTCACAAGCGATCGAGTTCAGTATTGTCAAGCCATACGCTCGATTGAGGGAAAATCGGAAACAGTACCGAGCTTGATCTACCAAGCACAGCTTTTTGACCAATGCCGCTCTTATCCCCGTACCCGAAAACAAGAAGCCGTTCGATGGTGTCGGCAAAAGTTTTTAGAAAATAATGAAGAAATTCTATTTTTAATCATTGAAGAACCGGATGGCTATACAATCTGGTGTCAAGACGATCGCCTCAAGTATGCAGGAAACTACCAAAAACTCGACTTTGTAGATGGTGTAGATCTCAAACAACTCGTTGATAAGATGAGGCAATCGAATAGTTTTAAGATTAAAGATCGTCGGTACAATTTCAAAATGTATCGCAAGTGTTTTGTCGGTCGAGACGCAGTTTCTTGGATGATGAAAACCCTGGAAATAGACCCGGAAAAAGCGATCGCCCTGGGACAGCGTCTGATGGACGAAAAGTGGATTCGTCATGTCAGCGACGAGCAACCGTTTCGGGATGAATATCTGTTTTACCGCTTTTTGTTGGACGATTAGCAGGTTAAAACGACATAGCCCGCTACTCTCCGAAGAAATTAGCAGGCTATTAGTGGGGATTTTTATAAACCCAGGATCGGAGCGGCGGGATTCGAACCCACGACCCCTACTACCCCAAAGTAGTGCGCTACCAAGCTGCGCTACGCCCCGATGCAGATAATTATCTTAGCACAATCTTTGGATTTAACAACCCATGTCTGAAACTTTCGCTCGCGCAGCGTCTGCGCCAGAAAATCGCCCCCACATCCGCATTTCCCAAAGACATCTAGAAGTTCTAGAAACTTGTCCGCGCCAATTTGGGCAAATTTTCCTCGAGCGCCGCGAACCCCCGCCAAGCCCCCAACAACAGCAATCCATGGCAGTCGGCAGCCGCTTTCACCTGCTGATGCAACAACGATCGTTCGGGTTGTCCGTAGATTCTTTAGTCGGTGCCGATCCCCAAATCTGTCAGTGGTGGGATGACTTTCTCGCAGCCGCTCCCGAAGTTTTTGCCAGCGATGTGGGAGAGCGATCGTTCCGCCAAGCCGAACACGAACGCACGCTCAAGTTGCTTGACTTTTTGCTCGTCGTGCGGTATGACTTCACGATCGCCGACGATCGGGCGCAAATCTTCGACTGGAAAACTTACCCCCGTCCCCCGTCGCCGCAAAAGTTGGAACGACACTGGCAAACGCGCCTCTATCCCTACATTCTCGCCGAAACCAGCGACTACGAACCCGATCGAATCTCGATGACCTATTGGTTCGTACCCTCCGCCAGAGATGGCGCCGGACCCCAATCCTACAAATTTCCCTACAGCCAATCCCAACACCAACAAACCCACGCCGATTTAACTCGCCTGTTGTCCCAACTGAGTCATTGGTTGTCCGACTACCAAAACGGTCAACCCTTGCCGACACAGCAGGAATTATCCGGGGTTTGCTCGATTTGTTCATCCCGGCACTGTCAGTTCGTCTGGCAGAGCGATCGAGATTTCACCGTTGAGGAAACCCAGTGGTCGAACATCGCCGAGATTCCCGAAATCCCCATGTAGCCGTTAGACTCCACGCAACAACAACAAGCGCCACGCTTTTGCCTGCAAAACAAACCTATTGCAATTGCGAAAGCGTGGTATTTTGATAGTAATGTCCCAGAATTTGCGAGTAGCTGTAACCCCTTTCAGCCAGGGTAAGCGCACCCCATTGACTCATGCCGACGCCGTGACCGAAACCGCGACCGGAAACGACAAACGCTCCGCTGTTAGCCGTGACGGAAAACAAGGTACTGGGGAGATTGAGGGCGGTGCGAACGGCATCTCCATCGATCGATCGAGTGCCACCATCCCCCACTAAATTTAAGGTCATTGCCCGACCGTGGGGCGTCGTTTGGGCGGGTTGCAAGTTGAGGACGTTGCCGACACCGGAAAAGACGTTGTTGAGTTGGCTTTGGGAAAAGGTTTCCGTCCACTGAAAGTTAGGAGAGTTGGCATCGTAGTCGGGAACGCCGCGCAGGTAGGGGCGGGGGTCTTGCCAAATGCGTTCCACATCTTCGGTATGTCCGCCGGAGGAAGAATGGAACACGGCTTCGATCGGGCTACCATTGTATGCTAGAACTTGACCGGAGGTGGCGGTGACGGCGGCGATCGTACTGGGATCTTCTTTTTCCATCCCCACATACACTTGCCAGTAGGTATCGTCACCGACATCGTAGACAGAATTCCCTCGTTTTTCTTTCTGGTAGAGGGCGTAGCTACGGGCAGCAACAGCTTGGGCTTTCAAAGCCTCGAGATGCCAATTGGGACTCATTTCTGCGCCGACGACGCTGTAGAGATACTCGTCCATATCCACATGATTGACTACCGTGACGCCGCCTTCAGATATCACTAAGCGAGTGCGTCCGCGATACCATCTGTCGCCAATATACACCGATCCGCCGTCTGTGGGTTCGATCCACAGTTGAGCCGTTTCCCACTGACTCAAGGCAATCTGATTACCATTAGCCACCGCCAGAAACGCTTGCATTCCCTGAAGTTGACCTAAAACCTGACCGCTACCATCTTTGACAGTGGCGGTTGTGGAACTGCCGACACTCACTTCGCCCAGTCCTTGTTCGATCCCCACGCGCAGTTCCATTGCCATGGCAGGGGCGATCGCCAGACACCACACCAACGGCGTCAACCATCTCAGTGACGGGGATAAGCGAGAAATCACCGAGGTGATAATGCGGACGAATAACATAGATCGCACTTCTCCCAACTTGCAATATTACGAGTCGATCGATCCCGAAAAAAAATTCGATCGCTATAAATTCTACCCCGAACGGTGCTAAAATAGACGTTTAGTGTAACAAAATGCTAACTCAGCCCGTCTTCTCACCCTTGCCTTCCCTGACCGACACAGAATTTCTTGTCCCCATCCTCAGATAAGACAGCGTGGAGATTACATTTTTAGGAACCAGTTCCGGAGTCCCAACTCGATCGCGCAATGTGTCCAGCGTGACGCTGCGCCTTCCCCAGCGCGGTGAAGTTTGGCTCTTTGACTGCGGCGAAGGTACGCAACACCAACTCCTGCACTCTCATATCAAGACCAGCCAAATTCGCCGGATCTTCATCACCCACATGCACGGAGATCACATTTTTGGGTTGATGGGATTGTTAGCGACGATGGGATTGGCAGGAGAACCTCACCCGATCGATATCTACGGGCCGCCGAGTCTCAATGATTACCTACAAGCCTGTACTCGCTATTCCCGCACCCATTTTAGCTATCCCATCAAAGTCCACAAACACCATCCCGGCATTTTATACGAAGACGATGAGTATATTGTTCGTTGCGATCGTCTAGAACATCGCGTTCCGGCTTTTGGCTATCGCGTGGAAGAAAAAGATCGATCGGGACATTTCAATGCCGAAAAGGCTAAAGCCTTGGGAGTTCCCTTCGGTCCGCTGTACGGAAAATTGAAACGGGGGGAATCTGTCACTTTACCCGATGGTCGTTGCATTGATGGAAAGGAGTTGTGCGGAGAACCTCAAGTCGGTCGCAAGGTGGTTTATTGCACGGATACGGTCTATTGCGAAAACGCCGTCGAACTCTCGCGGGATGCCGATGTGCTGATCCACGAAGCCACCTTCGCTCACCAAGATGCCCAACTTGCCTATCAGCGCCTGCATTCGACCTCTACCATGGCAGCACAGGTGGCGTTGGGGGCGGGGGTCAAACAGTTGATTATGACGCATTTCAGCCCCCGCTACGCGCCGGGAAATAACCCCGATTTACCTGCACTGCTCCAAGAAGCCCGATCGATTTTCCCCAACACGGAAATGGCGTACGATTTCTTTCGTTATGAAGTGCCGAAACGGGAGGTAAGTAATAAGTGAATGGCAAATAGCAACTAACCACTAACCATTCTTAATTTATCGATCGTTGTTGATAATTCGGCTGCGCATGTTGTTAAGATGCTGTTGAGTGTTAACAGGCGATCGGGGTGTGGGCAATTCCAGATTCGGCCAAGTGGGCAAGTCGCTACAGGGACAGCCGGTGTCCTGGGCGCCCATTTCTCGCAACGGGACGGGCATTTCACACCGAGGGCAATCGGCGAGATCCCATTCCGGCGAGAGTAACTGCTGAATCGTTTGGGATGTGCCTTCGAGGTAGCAGTCCCCAGATTCCGGGGAAAGCATCAATGTCCAGCAGTCTTCAAATTCACGGCTGTAGCGATCGCCCCGAATCACTGGATCGGGCAACACAGACTTCTGACCGTTACGCACGATCGCCCTCTTGCCTAACTGAAACCAGTACGCCAGATATTGTTTAACCTGAGAGGAGGTAGCCATAACCCTAAGAGAAACTTCCTCTATCCTAGCGTTTTATAAGGCTTTGCTCTTTCTGCAAAGTTGTAGAGAATATTAAAAAAGGAGTTCGGGAGTTACAGGAGTTGCCAGAGGAGGGCAAAAAGGGAAAGGGGAACTAGTACCACTAAGACTAACCCCCTTTCGCCAATCACCAATTACCTTTTTGCCAACTTCTTGCTAGCCATCTTCCGCAACCGAACCGACTCCGGTGTCACTTCCACCAGTTCGTCGGGTCCGATATACTCCAGGGCACGTTCCAAACTCATATCGATGGGAGACTGCAATTGTACCAATTCATCCCCCGTCGCCGATCGGTGGTTGGTCAATTGTTTCGTTTTGCACACATTCAAATCCAGATCTTGAGGACGATTGTGTTCGCCGACGATCATGCCTTTATACACCTTCGTGCCCGGCGTGATGAAGTACGAACCCCGATCTTCCCCATTTTTCATGGCGTAGAACGTAGAAACCCCTTCCTCGAAGGCGATAATCACCCCATTGCGACGGGTTTCCAAATTGCCACACAGCGGACGATAATCCAGGAAACTGTGATTCATAATCCCTGCGCCTCGTGTCAGGCGCATAAACTCACCCCGAAAACCGATTAACCCTCGGGCTGGGATGATAAAATCAATTTGCGTGCGACCGTTACCGACTTGCATATCTTGCATTTCGCCTTTGCGTTCGCCCAGGCGTTCGATACAGCCGCCCACTCCGTCTTCGGGTACGTCGAGGACCAGATATTCGTAAGGTTCGCAGGGTTGACCGCTAATTTCCCGGTAAATGACCTGGGGTTGGGATACCTGAAACTCGTAACCTTCTCGGCGCATGGTTTCGATCAGGATACCCAAGTGCAGTTCTCCCCGACCGGAAACTGAGAATTTGTCGGGGGAATCGGTTTCTTCGACGCGCAGGGCTACGTTGGTTTGCAGTTCCCGCAACAAACGATCGCGCAGTTGCCGCGAGGTGACAAATGTACCTTCTTTTCCGGCGAAGGGGGAATCGTTCACCGAAAAGGTCATTTGTAGGGTGGGTTCGTCTACCTTGATCAGTGGCAGCGCTTGGGGTTGGTTGGGACAGGTAATGGTTTCACCGATATTGGCATTGGCAAATCCGGCAACGGCAACGATCATCCCAGCCGTGGCTTCTTCGAGTTCCACGCGCTTTAAGCCTTCAAATCCCATCAATTTGCTGATTTTGGATTTGACGATATCGCCGGATTCTGTTACCAATGCGGCTTGTTGTCCGGCTTTGATGATGCCGTTATGAATGCGTCCGATGACAATTCGTCCCAGATATTCGGAGTAGTCTAGGGTGGTGACTTGCAGTTGCAGGGGTTTTTCTACGTCGCCAACTGGGGGCGGAACGTGGCGCAAGATGGCGTCAAACAGAGGCTGCATATCGACCCCTTCATCTTCTAGGTCGTTTTTGGCGTAGCCGGCTAAACCGGAAGCGAACAGGTAGGGGAAGTCGCACTGATCGTCGTCGGCGCCGAGTTCTAGGAAGAGATCGAGGACTTTATCGATGGCAGTGTGGGGATCGGCGCGGGGACGATCGATCTTATTGACAACGACGATCGGTCGCAACCCTTTTTCTAGGGCTTTTTTGAGCACGAACCGGGTTTGCGGCATGGGCCCTTCGTTGGCATCGACAATCAGCAAGCAGCTATTGACCATGCCGAGGACTCGTTCGACTTCCCCGCCAAAGTCGGCGTGTCCGGGGGTATCGACGATGTTGATCAGGGTGTCTTGGTAGTGAACGGCGGTGTTTTTGGAGAGGATGGTAATTCCCCGTTCTCGTTCCAAGTCGTTGGAGTCCATGACGCAATCGGGAATGTCTTCTCCTGCGCGGAAAATGCCGGATTGCCGAAGGAGAGCATCGACCAAGGTGGTTTTACCGTGATCGACGTGAGCGATGATGGCGACGTTGCGAATGGGGAGAGACATAACGATTTGGTTTAGACGAGTAGCAATAATGGGAATCGACTACAGATTTCTTAATGATTATTTTAGCGGATGGAGTCCGTTTCTGCGCGACGGACGATCGCAATGGGTGAGAATCGATCCCTCGTCGAGACACTGACGATGAGTTGGGGTGAGCCTAGTCAGGCGCTCGGTAGTCGGAAAATCGGCTATCCTCTTATTTCCCTAACACTTCATCGATACCGATCGACTCTTCGCCAAAGGCTAAAATTGACAAAGATTCTCCCCGCCGAAAAATCCCCACGTCGCGAGATTCATTCTCTTCTGGTTGGCGGTAAACTTCAACCCATTGTTCGTGAAGATTGACGATCCAAACTTCAGGAATTTGGGCTTCGGCATAGAGGGGAATTTTAATTTCTCGATCGGCTTCTAAGGTGGTGTCGGCAACTTCGACCAGTAGCAAAATATCGCCTTGTTGAGGATGTCCGGATTCGGAGAAATCTTCGCGGGGTTTTAAGAGGGCAATATCCGGTTCGGGTTGGGATCGATCGTTTAATTGAATGGGGTTTTGAGACTAAACGATCGCTCGAGTTCCCAACAGTTGAGTCCAGAATCTGACTAAACGATTGACACCGGCTGCGTGTCTTCTGTCAATGGCTGCCATTTCTACTATTTCTCCTCGAATTAACTCGACTCGATCGGACTCGGTTAAGATTCCCGCTTCAATCATTTGGTGATACTCGGATGTGGAAAATTTTCGAGTCAGCAGTTGTATGGGCATGATGACCTCCGCGGGGATCTACGGGTTGAATTGTAACTTGAAAATTAACTTGAGATCGGCAGAGGTCGCCCCTTGCTTTTGCTCGGTTGATATGATACTATACTCATAATGGAAAAGGTGTGCACCTGTTAGCTCTTCTACCCATCGATCGTCACCTCAAAATTCAACCATCGGCATCCTCATCCAATAGCTTTAAAAATCGATCGCAGTTTCGGATACAATCGAAGTCGGTATCGGTTTTTGCCATGTTTCGGTATTCGGGGTCGAGATCGATCGCTTTTTGCAGGTGGGTGATGGCAGCATCGAGGTTTTGTTGCATGGCGTAGAGGCAGGCTGTGTTGTACCAAGCGTTGGCGTTGTTGGGGTTGAGTTCGATGGCGCGATGATAACTGGCTAAGGCTTCTTCGGTTCGTTTTAAGGTGAAGAGTGCATAGCCTCGGTTGTACCACGTTTCATCGTCATTAGGCTGAGTTTCAATAGCTTTGTCGTAGGAAGCAATCGCTTCCTCGTATCGTCCTAAATTGAACAACGCATAGCCTCGGTTGTACCAAGCTTGGTGGTCGTCGGGTTTGAATTCCACCGCTTTGTCGTAGGAAGCAACTGCTTCCTCGTATCGTCCTAAATCATCTAACGCATTGCCTCGGTTGTACCAAGCTTGGTGGTGGTCGGGTTTGAATTCTACCGCTTTGTCGCAGGAAGCAATCGCTTCTTCGTATCGTCCTAAATTCCTCAACGCAACGCCTCGGTTGACCCAAGCTTCGTGGAAGTCGGGTTTGAATCCACCGCTTTGTCGTAGGAAGCAATCGCTTCTTCGTATCGTCCTAAATTCCCTAACGCAACGCCTCGGTTGTACCAAGCTTCGTGTTTGTCGGGTTTGAATTCTACCGCTTTGTCGTAGGAAGCAATCGCTTCTTCGTATCGTCCTAAATTCCCCAACGCAACGCCTCGGTTGTTCCAAGCTTCGTGGAAGTCGGGTTTGAATTCCACCGCTTTGTCGAAGGAAGCAATCGCTTCTTCGTATCGTCCTAAATTCCCTAACGCAACGCCTCGGTTGTACCAAGCTTCGTGGTTGTCGGGTTTGAATTCCACCGCTTTGTCGAAGGAAGCAATCTCTTCTTCGTATCGTCCTAAATTCCCTAACGCAACGCCTCGGTTGACCCAAGCTTCGTGGAAGTCGGGTTTGAATTCCACCGCTTTGTCGAAGGAAGCAATCGCTTCTTCGTATCGTCCTAAATTCCCTAACGCAACGCCTCGGTTGTTCCAAGCTTCGTGGTAGTCGGGTTTGAATTCTACCGCTTTGTCGTAGGAAGCAATCGCTTCTTCGTATCGTCCTAAATTCCCCAACGCAACGCCTCGGTTGACCCAAGCTTCGTGGAAGTCGGGTTTGAATTCCACCGCTTTGTCGAAGGAAGCAATCGCTTCTTCGTACTCCTCCTCCACCGCCAACAACCGCCCCTTTTCCCGCCACAACTGCGCCTTCCTCTCCCCCGTCAACGGTGCATCGATTAAATCCCCAATCTCCAGCAGGCGTTCCTGGCGCTGTACGGGAGTCAAACTGCGGTAGGTATCCCAGTCCGTATCTTCCAGCAATCGGGACGATTCCTGCGCCAGGGATGCCTCATCCCGCTGCATTGCGTACACCCCAGACCGCCAATCGAAAAAATCCGCCGCGCGATGCCGGACGTAATTGAGCGCAAACCGAGGCAGCAAAAAAACGAAACAGATGTCAAAATCATCGCGAAACCGTTCTCGCTGCATATTCAAATGACCCATAATCCGAGGCACGGTATCCCGTTGGTAGTAGCCTCCCACGCCGCCGTATCCGGTTTCCCCTTCCCGAATATACGGAACCACGGATTTTTCTAACCCCACCACCAACAAAATATCGATTTTCCCCGGATTCGGCAGCGCTGCCACCACCGGATACAGTTCGTCGATGGGTTCGTTTAGTTCCAGGGTTTCGATGTGTTTCGTCGGCAAATCTTCTGGCAGTCGTCGCGACAGTTCTGTTCGCCTGTGCCAGACTGCATTCGACGAAGGCGATGCCAAATCCCTGCCGCCGCCGCAAGGATCGCAGCAGGACGGGATATTTGTCGCCTAATTCGTCAATCCGACTCAATTTCATCAATGCAAACTTAAAACTTAAACCTTAAACTTAAAACTTAAAAATCAACCTTAAACTTAAACTTAAACTTAAACTTAAACTTAAACCTTAAACTTAAACCTTAAACTTAAACTTAAACCTTAAACTGACGTATCCGGCGGTTGAAACCGCGTCTACATTTACATGGGTTCTGTTGCTGCGAATGGGGAAGACCTAACCCCCCAGCCCCCTTCCCTGCGAGGGAAGGGGGAGACAGAGGGGGAGACAGAGGGGGAGCCAGAGCCAGAATCTTACTCCCCTATCCGTATCGGGGAGGGGTGAAAAGTTCAACGATTCACTTCCTCCAATGCTTTCTGAAATTTCTCAATTTCTTCCATCAACGGATGAACGTCATACCAGCGCTGAAGTCGTTTCTTTTCATCGTAATATCGATATTCCAAAACGTACCGATCGAGTAGAAAATGTAAATGGTCGTCATCGATGGTAATTTGCTTTGTCTGTGCAACCTGTGCCAAGAGTTTCCATTCCCGATCGTACACCGATCGGCGATAGACATCTCGTCCTTCTTCGATCGCAATTTGCATGGCATCGCTGGTAATTGGCAGTACGTCAATTTGGTCGATCGCGCCTTGCATCAGTTGCATCAAAATCCGCACGTGTCCGCCGCTCATACAGCACATCCGATCTAAAGTATCGGGACAATCAAAAACTTTTGGGGTTAAGTTTTTAGCTAAGTCGGCATCGATGACTTCAATCCGCTTGCGAACCAAATTTTGCAGCTTCTCAATCCCCAGACGATCGGCTTTGTTCGTGCGATCGCGCACCATAATCATCGGCAGCACATCGGGACGGCTGTAGTTATCTTCCAACTGGGAAAAGCGATGGGAATAAATCATGGAAATCGGCAGCGTATAAATCGCATGGCATTTCAATCCTTTCAATAATTCGCTGCGCGTTAGGAAAATTTCATCGTAATTGGTCGCAGTTTTACCATTCCCCGTTTCTCGCGTCTGCTCGACAATTCGATCCAAACTATCCGCCATCAATACCAAACCATTGTATTCTGCCGATAACGTTTTTTGTGCTTCCACAATAAACTCATTCATCGCATCGATTAGCGATACCGTATTTTGATTGAGCTCCTGTCGTATCTTCCGACGAATATCGGGAACCGCACGTAAATTTGCCGTAATTTTCCCAAATTGAGCAATCTGCTGTTCTAGCTCGAGATCCTCAAATTTAACTTCCGTCAGCGCCAATTCCTTCAAGGATTTCCAGCGTTCTTTCATCCAGTTGAGGGGATTTTCGGCGGCACTCAATTGAATACTTTCAATTAAATGGCGGGTACACGCTCACGAAAATATCCGCATATTCGGTATCCTGCGGTTCGATATCCCCCGAATCTACCGCAAAATATACCACAAAATAACCTCGTCCCTCCAAATGCTTTTTTAGCCGCACCAGTTCCGTCGATTTCCCCACCCCGCGATGTCCGGTATAAAGCTGGCACGTCGGATATGAGATCGCTCGATCCGCTTCCCCAACTCTTTAATGACATCCCATCCGCCGCGCACGTCCCGGCAATCGATATACGCTCCTTCCGGGGGTGGCAAAAACGGTTCAAAGGAGCTATAAATTTCCGTTAGAATATCTCGTCGCGCCATAAACTATTGGGTTACTCTCGATAATATTGAAG
The DNA here is from genome assembly GCA_963838375.1 of uncultured cyanobacterium. Taxonomy (GTDB): domain Bacteria; phylum Cyanobacteriota; class Cyanobacteriia; order Cyanobacteriales; family Geitlerinemataceae; genus DVED01. The sequence goes on from CAWIQY010000005.1 coordinate 24,448, forward strand.
ATTCTTTAGCTCATTCCTCTTCGATCCCTGATTTTTCTGAGCGATCGGCAATTAAATGGAAAACGACTACCGTCGTACAGTCTAAATTTCACGAGTCCAACCTCACCCCTTAACAACAGCTCGATTTGTCAGCGGATC
>CAWIQY010000006.1:0-536640 GCA_963838375.1 uncultured cyanobacterium
GGGGAAAGTGCCGGAGGGTGACGGCTTTGGGTTTGGGTTTTCCGGCAATTCTACATTCTATTCTGAGTTTAGCGAACCCGTCGCCCTAAGTCTTGTCCCAGAAGCCTCTCGATCCCGACCTCTACATGATATATATCTCTTTTCTGCAAGAAATCTATTGTATTCTTTTACGTTTGGGCGCTGCTATGTAGATGTACTTCTGGACGTAACCAAACTATGCACTATTGCGATCGGCAGTCAGAGATCGGCACTATTGCGCTACGATCGAGCTGGAAGTCGATATCCAGACCATGACTCTCGCCGAAACCTGTCCGCCGACACAAACTTCCTTTCTATCCAACACCTGGGTTAGCGTTCGAGAATATTGGGTGGTTGATGTAGAAAATTCCCAGATTCTTGCCTTCCAAATTTTAGAACGGGGAAGTCAACGCATCACGACTTCTAATGTGCTGCCAGGATTGGAAATTGCGACGCTAGAATCTGCTTTAGAGTTGCGAAAAACGCAGGATGATAGTCAAATTATGGCGAATTTGATGACTGAATTTTCGGCATGATTCGATCGAAAATATCGGCTTGTAGAAAATCTTTAAATGCAATCCTAATTCATTCGTAAACATCTGTAGAAGTAGCACCAAGAGTGCCTCCCCCAGTTTGGCGGGGCAACCGCAGGGGGAGTCCCTCCGCTACGCCGGACCCCGACAAATCCATCGAAAGATTTACAACTCATTTAGGATTGCTATAAATGCAAAACCGCTTAAATTCATTATTGCCCCTACAACAACAAATGACGCACTAAAATGCTCGTCACCTCCCCCGGATTTTGAGTCGGCAACAATGGACTCCATTCCCCAACTTCAGCAAAACCCAAGCGATGCAAGACCCCAATGGTACGAGTCACGCCTTTGGGAGAACCAATCAACATCACCTTGAGCGGTTCTCGTTGGGGTGGCGGAGGCAGGGGAATCGCTACAGGCATTGCCGGAACGGAGGTTGGGCGATCGGTAAGGAAGTTTTCAGACATAAATATCTCCTAAATTTTGGGTGTTCAATCCTATGTTGCCTATGGCAACAAGGATATCTTATCTCAAATGTTGCCCATAGGCAACATTTACGAAGTCAGGTGCTTCTGACACAATGTGAGGCATGGGAAGAGCCGGAAAAGCACTGAAACAGGTCCTAGACGCTTACGGAATCAGCCAAAATCAATTGGCGGTCACAATGGGGGTCAGACGTTCCAACGTTCACCGTTGGGCAAATGAAAGTCGAGATCCGGTCGGTGAAGCAATATTAGAGATTCGCAAGGGGTTACAGACAATTAATCCAGAAGCCGCGATGGAGTTCATTCGACTGTATTTGGGAGAAGAAGGGTAGAGATCGATCGAGCGTTTTATACTAGAGATAAGAAAGTGCGACGTTTCTGTACTGTTGAGTCAGACGACTATGAATTCTACATCGCGTGTCGTTCATCGTGACCCGGATATTTTAGGGGGAACTCCAGTTTTTCTTGGCACTCGCGTACCCATCAAAACTTTGCTGGATTATCTCGAAGCTGGTGATTCAATCGATGAGTTTTTATACCACTTTCCGAGTGTCAGTCGAGATCGAGCAATTGCAGTTCTCGAATTGGCAAAGGAAATGTTGATGGCTTATGCGAATCCTGCTTGATGAGTGCGTTCCGCGACCTTTAAAACGCGAACTCAGCGATTATGAAGTCCGAACAGTCGTTGAGATGGGAGGACAATTTTGTAGGGGAGAAGCATTTGCCCGACAATTTTGTCCAAAAGACGACAAAGTTTATGCAAATGCTTCGCCCAGCTTCGCTATACGTCGTCTGCTTTTATTGCCAGCTTGAAGCGTCGTGGTGTGAGTGATGAAGTCATTCAAGAAGCACTCGATGATGTCACTCAGCATTGATGTCTAGATTTTGACAGTTGGGATGGGAAAGTGCTGGAGGGGCGGGGGTTCCCCGATGCGGTTGGGCAGTTAAGACGATCGTACCATCCGGTGCAACCACCCATCCTTGGGCTTCGATGAGGGGACGTGTTGCCGGAGATGAGATGTCTCGACGACTTTCCGGTTCCTCTGTATTGGGGGTTTCCGCAATTTCCGTCAGACTCCAATCCTGCCAGACGGTGGTGGGACTGGCGGGGTCGGCAGGAGTGGCTGGGATGCCGCCGCGTCCGGTGAAGATAAATTGGCTGTTGCGCTGGCGGGAACAAAAGTCTTGACCCAACAAACTGGCAGCATCCACCGGGGTTTCCGGCAAGCTCACCAGTCCGGAGGCGGGATCGACTTCCGGCGGGGTAATTTCTACAGTTCCGCTGAAGTCCGGACCGAGGGCGGAGGTTGCAGTGATGTCGCTTTGGGGGGTGAGGCGTTCTCGAAATGCCGTGCCGAACAGACCTTGGGTGGCGATGGTGACTCGTCCGCCAAAGGCGGCTTGGGCGTTGGCACTGATGTCGCTGTTTTCTAAGGCGGCGATGACATCGGAGTTAATGGTGATGTTGCCTCCAGTTGCTTCCCCAAAGGCATCGGTTCTAATGCGGCTGTTGTTGCGTAAGACTAGTTCTTGGGAACGCAGGTTGATGTTCCCTTCGTTGCCTAATGTTGAAGCATTGATGGAAGATCGATCGAGATCGATTCGATTTGCCTCTAGTTCAATTTTTCCAGCATTTCCATCACCATCTCTGAAGGCTTCGATAACCGAACCATTAGAGAGAGATAAGTTGTTAGTGGTGATCTCAACCCCCCGTGCGTTGCCTACTGCACTGGAAAATGCGCTGCTAGAAATTTCTCCATTATCTAAAGTAATGGCATCAGTAGCTCTAATTGTCACTTGTCCAGCATCTCCCTGTCCAGTAGTGGCAGCAAGAATAGAAGCCTCATTAATGAGAGAAAGACGATCGGTCGTAATGTCAATTCCCTGTGCATTTCCTACGGCGTTGGAGAATGCATTTGCCGAGATGAAACTGCCATCCAATGTAACGGTATCAGCATCTCGAATTGTCACCTGTCCGGCATCTCCCCGTCCATCCGTATTAGCAAAGATTCCCGTACCACGACCTAAAAATAGGTGACTTGTTTCAATATTAAGATTTCCCCCTTGACCTATAGCTTCATCTGATACACTAGTAGCGAAACCCAACGAACCTGTCACAAGTATAGAATCTGTAACCCGAACCGAAATATTGCCTGCATTACCTTGTCCCAACGTATTAGCCAATAAGCCAGAATCATGGAGAGAAAGGTTGCGAGTTGTAATAGCAATCTCACCTCCATCTCCCATTCCTGTTAGACCAACAGCACTAAGGATATTGATATTGTTCAGAGAAACAGAGTCGGTTGCTCGAATTGAAACATTGCCAGCACTTCCATTTCCACTTGTATAAGTTCCAATTCCTCCTAAACTGTTGGATGCAGATAAAGATCTGGTAATGATATCAATGCCTTGCGACCTTCCGGTAGCTCCATTGTCTATAGTACTTCCGATAATTGTGTTATCTAATACGATATTATCTGACAGAATAGTTATCTTACCTGCATCGCCTTGTCCGAGAGTAGAGGCAGCCAAGAGAGAATTTCTGAGAATAAGAGATGTTGTCGTAATTTCAATTCCTTGAGAGTTCCCTACCGCACTCATACCAACTTCAGTAGTGATGTTTGACTGATCTGCTGCGTTTGTAGAGTCGATTCCATTTAAGACAACAGTATCGGCAGCATGAATTTTAATCATTCCTGCATTTCCTTGTCCTAAAGTATTAGCGTTTAAAGATACACCATCGTTAATAAATAAAGATCTGGTAACAATCTCTATTCCGCTTGAATTTCCAACTCCTGTAGGCATGATCGTACTAAAAGCCTCGCTATTACTCTCAAAAGTTACCGTCTCGGCGTGGATCGAAACTTTCCCAGCATCTCCCCATCCAAAAGTACTAACACTTAAAAAGGCTTCATTAGAGAAAGAAACTGAGTTTGCTGAAATTTCAATATCGCTGCCATTTCCGATCGCTCCTTCGTTTACGTCACTAGTAATTCCACTGAACGAAACCGTGCCATCGGAACTAGTCGTAAATCCATCTACAGAGACAGTATCAGCGGCAAGAATTTCAATTTTCCCTGCATTCCCTTGTCCAAACGTGGCGGCTGTTATAAATGCCCCATTATTGATAAACAAGTCTCCCGTGACGATTTCAACTCCGCCTGAATTTCCTAGTCCGGTTGAAGTGATTTTATTTTCGATGGCACTGCGATTATCCAGTCTTACAGTATCGGAACTAATAAAAATTCTCCCAGCATCGCCCTGTCCTGAAGTGCTAGAGTCTAAAAACCCTCCATTAGAGAGTGAAAGCAAGTTTGCTGATAGATCGATATTACCACCATTTCCGATCGCCTCTTCCGCTACAGACGCCGTAATTCCACTGAAAAACACAGTGCCATCGGAACTCGTTATAAATCCATCCGCAGACACAGTATCAGCGGCATAAATTCTGATATTCCCAGCATTTCCTCTGCCAAATGTCTCCGCCCCTACTTGAGCGCCACGGGTTAAGAATAACGAACCCGTGGTAATTTCAATCTCTCCAGAATCTCCAATTGCATTTCCTAAAACTTGGTTAAAAATATTACTATCATCTAAGGTGATAGCGTCGCGAGCTTGAATCTTGACGAATCCACTATCACCCATTCCGAAAGAACTGGACGAGACAGTCGAACCACTCGATAAAAACAACGACCCAGTCGTAATGTCGATATTTTCTGCATTGCCAACACCACCTTGAACAACCTCATTTTCAATCCGACTTGCATCTAAAGTAATAGTGTCAGCCACCTGAATGTTGACTAACCCTGGATTCCCATTTTCGGAAGTCTTAGAACTGATTTCAGCATCGTCAGTCATAGCAAGATTCCTTGCGGCGATATCAACCCCTCCAACATTCCCGATACCGTTCTCTAGAACTTGGCTGTGAATAAACCCTCCATTTACAGTCATGGTATCCTCAGTACGAATAGTCACGACTCCAGCATTGCCTTCTCCTTCGGTGAGAGTATTGATCTGAGCAAATCGTTCTGCGTCACCCAGGAGGGAGAGTGTTTGTGATGTAACGTTCACATCCCCGCCATTACCTATTGCCCTTTCGAGGACGGCATTAGAGATAAAAGTTTCGTCAAACAGCGCTACTGTTCCCGTGGTGTCGATATTAATATCCCCCGCCTGTGCTTCTGGTACACCCATCCCGTCAGCAATCCCCGCCCGCAACTTGCTGATACCGGACATCTCGAAATTCCCCGCACGAACGGAAATCTCACCACCCCCGCCAGCGCGAACGTTCACCTCCGCATCGTTGGCTAAGGATACATCCGCCCGTTCTACCCCTTCAGGAAAACTCAAACTACCATCGGCATTGACTCCCACAGTTCCCACACCTGCCAATCCGCCTAACTCCGCCCGTCCCCCACGCGCTTGTATGCTGCCGCCATCCAGGGTTACATTCCCCCCCACCAACGCCAAGGTTTCCCCCAACGGCACTTCTAACCCGCGCACTTCTCCCGCATCGTTCGTCGCCACCGACTGATTGACAATTTCCCCCGGATTCGCGCCAAATTGCAACCCAATGGGAACGTTAATCGTCAACAATGGCGGCACATCCGGATTCGTCGCGCTGAACTGATAACCATCGAGAAAATTTATCCCTTCGGCAGTGCTGGCAAAGAACGAACCCCCCAAATCCAACCGCGCATTCGGTCCGAAAACGATGCCGTTGGGGTTAACCAAAAATAAGTTCGCATTGCCCAAAACTCCTAACGTGCCGAAAATATTTGACGAGTTGCCTCCGGTGACGCGAGTGAGGATATTCTCGATGCCTGCCCGATTGCTGAAATAAGCGCCGCGATCGTCGTCGATGTTGAAATCTTGGAAGCTGTGGAAGAGGTTGGAGCCCCGAAGTGCACCGCCGTCGATTCGATCGTTTAAGGTATCTAGCGGCGTCACCACCGAACGTTCCGAACCCAATGTGTTGTCGGGAATCAGTTGGGCAACGGCGGGATTGACCCAATTTAGAGATAAAGTTAGTGGCAACAGCGCCAACTTATCTCAACTTGGATAAGACGAGCGATCGGAAAATCTCACGGGAATCAGATTGAAAAATATCGGAGAGGGAAATTCTTTCCCAGCATTCTGGGGACACTCTGACAGACGGGCAGGGCTGTTTCATTGTCGTGGAAAACGAGGATTTTGTAGGGGTAGCGCCAAGAGTGCCTACCCCGCCACCGACGAAATCATGGGGGTTCCAGAGATCGGGGCAACCACGGGGGGATTGGGGCAACCACGGGGGGATTGCCCCTACAGAAAATGAAACAGCCCTGCTGACAGACGGGTGGGGTTAAGGGATGACAACACGATCGCCACTTCCGGGTGGTAGATGCCCGATCGCCCACAAAAGATCGCTCGAGTAGCTGCGCTGTTTATACCACGTTTTGGGGTCGAGGGGTTTGAATTAATTGGCGAAGCAAAGCTGGGCGAAGCATTTGCATGAATTTAATCCCTGTGTCTTTGAGATTTTCAGGCATTTGCTTCTCCCCTACTCGGCGACTCGCAAGCGTCGGCTAATCGTCGAGATGCCACCCTCGCGGATGATGACTGTGGAAACCCAATAATCCCCGGTTTCTGCTGAGGCTTGACCGACTTTAAAAATTCCGCCTGCGGGCAATCCTTCCAGTTCCAGTATGCCCGAGTCGAGGTAAGCCTCCAAGTTAACCGGTTTTTCTAAGGCAGTGCCGATGAGAAAATCTTCGTCCAGGGGTTCGGAGACGATCGCATCGAAGTAATATTGTCCTTCGGGAGCGACTTGTTCGGGCAAACGAACATCCAAGCTGGGGGGATTGTCGCCGGACGTAAGTTGCGATTCTTCGCCGAGAATTTCCTGATGGACAATTTTACCATTGCGGTAGTGTTGGCGCGATCGTAATGTGGCATTGAGCGCAAACTCTCGATTTTCCCATTCTTCAATCCCCGTAATTTGAGTCACCGTTTCAGCCACAATTTCGTCGCCCTGCGCTTCCCAAGACACCAATTCGGTGCGATAGTTCAGTTGGGTATAGCTTTCCCACGCATTCTCCAAAGTCTCTGTGAGGGTTTTGTGCGTCCACCCGTCGCTGTGGGTAAAATCGGGGCTATAAAATTCCATGACATCTTCAGCCGCCCGCCGATTGGCTGCTGCATCGGCGTCAGAAAGCAAGCGAATCAGTTCGGGAGGGGCAGTCTCGGGATTTTCTGCCTGCGCGGGAAGCCGACAGAGGCTGCCCATTGCGCCCAGCATTACACCCAAAACGATGGCGATTTTGGGGACGGGGCGAAGGAGGGATCGAACAAGGGTCTGAGGGAAAGTAGCACGGTTACGCATTAGTGATATCCTACGTATTTGAGTGGAATGGGCGAGCAGCACGACAGCACACCTCGATTTTCCATCGTAGCGGAGCCAATTAGCCAGTGACAGTTAGCCAGTGACAGAGAAAACCCCATCGACGGACGCATCCAAACGATTGCTGATTGCCGCCAGTGGCACTGGAGGTCATTTGTTTCCGGCGATCGCCACTGCCGGACAACTTTCGGACTATCATATCGAATGGTTGGGAGTTCCCGATCGTTTGGAAACCAAACTGGTTCCTGCTGACTATCCCTTACATACGATCGATGTCGAAGGGTTTCAGCAGCGCTTTGGGTTGGGGACGCTGAAGATTTTCTCGCGTCTGCTGGGTTCGGTGTTCACTTGCCGGAAATTGCTACAAACCGGAAAGTTTCAAGGCGTTTTCACCACCGGGGGATACATCGCTGCTCCTATTTTACTGGCTGCGCGATCGCTCTCGTTGCCCGTCATTCTCCACGAATCCAACGCCATGCCGGGAAAAGTCACGCGCTGGTTGAGCCCCTGGTGCAGTACCGTTGCCATCGGTTTTGACAAAGCGGCTCAATATCTCCCCAAAGCGAAAACGGTGACGGTGGGAACTCCGGTTCGATCGAATTTTCTCTCGCCCACGCCCTGTGACTTACCCATTCCCGCCGACGTTCCCCTGATTGTCGTCGTTGGGGGCTCTCAAGGGGCAGTTGCGGTCAATCAGTTGGTGCGTCGGTGTGCTCCGGCTTGGTTCGCGGCGGGGGCTTGGGTGGTTCACCTCACCGGAGAAAACGATGCCGATGCCCTCTCCCTGGAACATCCCCAGTACATAACTTTACCCTTTTACGACAATATGGCGGGGTTGTTGCAACGATCGGATTTCGCCATTAGCCGCGCTGGGGCGGGAACGCTCACCGAACTGGCGGTGACACACACCCCGGCGATCCTGATTCCCTATCCTTTCGCCGCCGACGATCATCAATTCTACAATGCTTCGGTGTTTGTCGATGCGGGTGCAGCGCTGCTGTTTCGTCAAGAAGAGTTGACGCCGGAAACCCTGAATACTGAGGTTTTAAGCTTACTCAATTCTCCGGAAAAGTTACAACAGATGACGCAAAACGCGGCGAGTTTGGCGGTTCCCGACAGTGCCAAACAGTCGGCACAATTAGTCAGAACGTCGATCGAAGTTGGCAATTAAAAAGGCAGAATTGTTAATTGTTAATTATCCGAAGTGTTTCATCTGAAATTTTGACGATTATTCTAACTTAAATCTCTCCTATCGCTATATCCCCCACCTCCGGGAGTTTCCACTACAAACACATCTCCCACTTCCATCTCCACCGTCGCCGTCGCCCCCAACTCCTCCACCTTTCCATCCCGACGTTCTACCCAGTTTTTCCCCACCGCACCGTCGCTGCCACCTTGCAACCCCGCCGGAGACACCCGACGATGACTCGACAGAATCCCAGCAGTCATGGGTTCGAGAAAGCGCAGGCGACGAATCACCCCATTTCCGCCGTCAAATTGCCCCTTACCGCCACTGTTTTCCCGAATGGCAAAACGCTCCAAAAGTACGGGGAAGCGCCATTCCAGGACTTCTGGATCGGTCAGGCGCGAGTTGGTCATGTGGGTCTGCACCGCATCGGTTCCGGGGAAGGTTGCGCCCGCGCCGGAACCGCCGCAAATGGTTTCGTAGTATTGATACCGATCGTTGCCGAAGGTAAAGTTATTCATAGTACCTTGGGAGCCTGCCAGCACTCCCAACGCGCCATATAAGGCATCGACAATGCCTTGGGAGGTTTCCACGTTCCCGGCTACCACGGCTGCGGGATAAACTGGGTTCAGCATACAGCCTTCGGGAATGACAATCTCTAACGGTTTGAGGCATCCGGCGTTGAGGGGGATGTTGTCGTCTACCAGGGTGCGGAAGACATAGAGAACGGCGGCTTTGCAGACGGCGGCAGGGGCGTTAAAGTTGGTTGCCAGTTGGGGCGAGGTTCCGGTAAAATCGATTTTAGCGCGGCGTTGGGCTTTGTCGATGGCGATGTTGACGTGGATGCAGTCCCCGGTATCTAAGGGATAGGTAAATTCCCCGTCTTGGAGGACAGAAATGGCACGGCGAACGCATTCTTCAGCGTTATCTTGAACGTATCCCATATAAGCTTCGACGGTTTCTAATCCGTAATGGGAAACCCTGTTTTTTAGTTCGCCTACGCCTTTTTCGTTGGCGGCAATTTGTGCTTGGATGTCGGCGAGGTTTTGTTGGGGATTGCGGGCGGGATAGGGATTCGATTGGAGTAAGTCTAAAAATTCTTTTTCTTGAAACGTGCCGTTAGCTACGAGTTGGAAATTGTCGATTAAAACGCCTTCTTCTGTGATTTGGGTACTGTTGGGTGGCATGGAACCGGGGGTGATGCCACCGATGTCGGCGTGGTGTCCCCGAGAAGCCACGTAAAATAACGGTTGTAGGGGAGGGGCAGGGGCAGGCAGGGGGCAGGGGCAGGCACGGGGGCACTGCCCCTACATCTATAAACACGGGGGTGATGACGGTGATATCGGGTAAATGCGTACCGCCGTTGTAGGGGTTATTTAAAACGTAGACATCGCCGGGTTGTAGAGATGTTTCGGTGCGATGTAAATGAGAGATTAGGCTTTCGACACTTTCGCTCATCGAACCCAAATGTACGGGAATGTGGGGGGCATTAGCGACGAGTTGTCCGTGCCGATCGAAGATCGCACAAGAGAAATCTAATCTCTCTTTAATATTAACAGAAGTGCTGGTATTTTGCAAGGAAATTCCCATCTGTTCGGCGATCGACCGGAACAGATTATTGAAGATTTCTAGCATCACCGGATCGACGGTTTGTCCTGGTTCTGTTGTTCGGGATTGTACAGTTCGATCGAGATCGGACATTCGTTGTAAAATCAGAGAACCTCGATCGTTAATTTTCGCCTCCCAACCCAACTCGACAATATTGGTTCCGGTGGGTTCGACAATCATTGCCGGACTAAAAATACGATCGCCGGGTTGTAAGTCTTGACGGCGAAAAACTGGGGTTTCATGCCAAGATTCATTGGCATACACGGACACCGTGGCAATCGGAATGGGAGATGCATTTGAATGTCGATCGATCGAGGTCTCTTCTGGAGAAAACTGCTGCCAAATTCCCTCTACTGAAACCGTTGCTGCTACTAAAGATTTGTCCGGCATCAGGAAACCGTAGCGCTGTTTGTAAAGACGATCGAACTCGGCTTGCATCGACTCGAATTCGGCAAAATCCACAATTAATTTTGAATCGGTTCCTTGATATTTGAGGTGAACTTTTCTTAATATTTCGGAAGGGCTGGAGTTGACTTCGCGTAAAGTTTGTTCTAACTCCTGAAAAGCGGCGGATAATTCCACCATGGAGTCTGAGTTGAGAGAAATTTCTACTGATTTTTCTCGCAACGATCGCACATCTGCCAAACCCATTCCATAAGCCGAAAGAACCCCAGCATAGGGATGAATGAAAATCTGTTTCATTCCCAGCGAATCGGCGATCGAACAGGCGTGTTGACCCCCAGCACCCCCAAAACAACACAACGTATATTCCGAGACATCATATCCCCGTTGTAGCGATACCTTTTTAATAGCATTTGCCATATTTTCTACCGCGATCGATCGGTATCCAGCCGCCACCTGTTGGGGCGATTGCATCTCTCCCGTCGCCTCTCCAATCTCCCTTGCCAATCGCGTAAACTTTTCCCGTACGATATCAGCATCCAACGGTAAATCGCCCATTTCTCCAAACACTTTGGGGAACAATTCGGGTTGAATTCGACCTAACATAACATTACAATCTGTCACCGTCAAATCTCCGCCATTGCGGTAACACGCCGGACCCGGATTTGCCCCCGCAGACTCCGGTCCTACTCGATATCTTGCCCCATCAAAAAACAGAATTGAACCGCCTCCCGCCGCGACGGTATGAATCGACATCATCGGGACTTGTAGGCGAATTCCGGCAATTTCTGTCTCAAATTCTCGTTCGTATTCTATTGCGCCTTCTACTTCCCCGGCATAGTGGGCGACATCTGTCGAGGTTCCCCCCATATCAAAGGTAATAATTTTATGAAATCCCGCTCTTCTGCTAGTGTTGACAGCCCCGACAATTCCCCCCGCAGGTCCCGATAAAATGCTATCTTTTCCTTTAAATTTTTGTGCTTCAGCAAGTCCACCATTGGACTGCATAAACATTAACTTGGGGGATGACTTCATCTCTTCTCCCACTCCTTGTAATTGTTGGCTAACCCGATCGACATAGCGCCGCAGAATGGGAGATAAATATGCATCCACCACAGTGGTATCCCCACGACTCACCAGTTTAATTAACGGACTGACTTCGTGGGAAACAGAAATTTGAGTAAAGCCAATTTCTCGGGCAACTGCGGCAATTTGCTGTTCGGTTTGGGGATAGCGATAACCGTGCATGAGGACGATGGCACAACTGCGAATCCCATCATCATAAGCTTGTTGTAATTGGGCAATATAATCTGTTGCCAGAGGAATTAATTCTTCACCGCCAGCGCTGTAGCGTTCTTCGACTTCGATCGCCCGTTCATATAACATCTGTGGTAGAATAATGTTACGGGCAAAAATATCAGGGCGATTTTGATAGCCGATGCGAAGTGCATCTCGAAAACCCTGGGTAATAATTAATACCGTTCGATCGCCTTTGTGTTCCAACAACGCATTCGTGGCTACCGTTGTTCCCATCCGCACTTCGGCAATGACATCGGCGGGGATGGGTTCGTCGGCGGCTCCCATCAATTCCCGAATTCCCTGCACCGCAGCATCGACATAACGATCGGGATTTTCCGACAGCAGCTTATGAATTTTGATGTTTCCGTCGGGACATTTGGCAACGATATCTGTAAATGTTCCTCCACGATCGATCCAGAAATACCAACGGTTAGAAGAAGTAGCAGTTGTCATCACAATTTTCCGCAACTTGATTGTATCTTCTACGGTGACATTTTCGGGACAATAATACAACTCATATTTTTCATAGTTTTCATCGAATTTAATTCTTGCCCCCTCACTTGCGGAATTTTCGTCAGACGATGGGGCGATACCTGAATCGGGCTAAGGGTCAGAATTAACTTCAATTCGATCTCAGTTTGATTAACTTAAAAATCTCTTTCGCCGCCCTCTCGCCCACGCCCACTTCCCCCAAACATTGACACATTTCCTGATACTGTGCCAACATCCGATCGCGCCGCTCGGTATTGCACAATAATTCCAAAGATTCAGCCACAATTCGCTTAGGTGTCGCATCTTCTTGCAATAACTCTGGAACGATCGGTTTCATCTGCACCAAATTCGGCGGCGACATAAACGGAATCTTAAACCCCAACAGTTTCCGGGCAATCCAAGCCGTCAGCGGATTCACCCGATATACCACCACCTGCGGCACATTCAACAACGCCAGTTCTAAGTTCACCGTTCCCGATTTGCAAATCGCTAGATCGGCGGCAGCCAGTACCGTTTTCGTGTCTTTTCTCACCAAAGTTGCCCGCAATCCATACCGATCGATCGCCCGATCGATCGCTCTGCGATAGGTTTCCAACGATAAAGGAATCCAAAACTGTATCTGAGGAATTTGGGCTTGCAATCGCCGCGCTGCCTGAAAAATAACCGGCATCAACGCCCGAATTTCCTGGTGACGAGACGCCGGAAGCAAAGCCACTGCGATCGTCCCCTCATCAATACCCAACGCTGCCCTGGCGGCTTTCCGAGTGGGCGCATTTTGCATCAAATCCACCAAAGGATGACCCACCCACGTCACTGCCGCCCCTCGTTCCTCAAAAAATCGAGCTTCCTCGGGAAAAATTGCCAACAGACGATCGCTCATCTTGATAATCTGTGCGGTATTGCGAGGGCTAATCGACCATACCCAGGCTTGTGGCGCAATATAGTAGGCGATCGCAATTTCAGGCAAATACCGCCGCAAATAACTGCCCAAACTCAGATTCGGACCCATATAATCGATACACACCACCACATCCGGCGGGTTGCGTCGCAAATAACGTTGAATGCGGCGTTGGATTTTCCACGTCGGCAAGACAAACGGTAGCGATTCCAACAAACCCACCGCCCCGATATCGCTGGTGTTGCCCAACAAAGTTGCCCCTGCTGCTGCCATGAGATCGCCCCCCACCGCCGTGATTTGCAACGAATGCCCGATCTGACTGGCATAACGGTACAATGCCCGAACCAATAGCGAACCTTGGAGATCTCCAGACACTTCTCCGGTGGCAATAAAAATCTGGAGGGGTCGATTTGAGATATCGTGTATTGGGGCTGGTGTCATGTAACAACTAACTACTCACAACTTTACAGAAGGCGGTTAAAACTGTGACTACAGGATCGAAACCTGCCTATACAGGTTAGAAAATTCTTCAGTCTGCGGAGGCAGACTTTGCTTCTGTAGGCGTGACTTCCTAGTCGCCTGCCTAAAGTTGACTAGCCACTAGCCATAACGATTTCAGATTCTACCGGAATTTCAATCATAAATTTCGTCCCTTCACCCAAGATCGAACTGCATCGAATCTGACCTTTGTGTTTGTCAACAATAATTTGTCGCGAGATCGGTAATCCTAAACCCGTACCCTTGCCGGGTGGTTTGGTCGTAAATAAACGATCGAATATTCTCTCTGTCACCTCGGGCGACATTCCCGGCCCGTTATCCGAAATTTCGATCGCGACTTGGGTTCGATCGGACGATATTGCCGTGCGAATAACAATGTGGTGTGAAAATCTCACCATTTCTGCATAAGACCGCACTTCCCCAAACTCGTCGATCGCATCAATACTGTTCGCTAAAAGGTTCATAAATACCTGATTGAGTTGATTGGGATAGCATTTGATGGGAGGAACATCTCCATATTTTTTGATGATTTGGATTTCGGGTCTATTTTTATGAGCTTTGAGGCGATGTTTTAAAATCACCAGGGTGCTGTCAATTCCTTCATGCAAATTTGCTGTTATTTTTTGAGAAGGATCGGCACGAGAAAATAGTCGGAGCGAAATACTCAATTGTCGAATTCGATCGGTGCCTAGTTTCATCGAACCCATCATTTCCGGCAGTTCATCTACTAAATATTCAAGATCTATCTTTTCTGCATTTTCTTCAATTTCAGCACCGGGATGTGGAACATTTTTTTGATAAAGATGAAGATGATTGAGTAGGTTTTTAACCTCTTTATTGACTAAATCTAAATTGCCTTCGATAAACCCGACAGGATTATTGATTTCATGAGCGATTCCCGAGATGAGCTGACCGAGAGTCGCCATTTTTTCGGTCTGCACGAGCTGAAGTTCAGCCTCTTGAAGATCCTGTAGAGCTTGGGTCAGTTCTTCCGTACGTTTGGCAACTTGTGCTTCCAAATTTTGGGTTAAGTACCGGATAGTCAACTGACTCTGAACGCGAGCTAAAACTTCTTCAATTTGAAAGGGCTTGGTGATGTAGTCAATTCCCCCAACCTGAAACGCTTTGACTTTATCCAAAGGATCGTCGAGAGCACTCAAAAAAATCACAGGAATGTGACAAGTTTTCGGGTCAGATTTTAGCGCTTGGCAAACCCCATATCCATCGATATCTGGCATGACAATATCGAGTAAAATCAGATCGGGCGGCTCGACTCGGGCAGAGGTCAGAGCCATCTGACCATCAATTGCTTTACGAACTTCATATCCTCGATCGCTCAGCATATCTGACAAAAGACGTAGATTGTTTGGGGTATCGTCAACAATCAAAATTTCAGCGTTGGCAGTTTCGGAAGTAGAAAGATTTAAATATTGCTTCATAGGGTACATAAAGTTTGAGGAATGAGGAGTGAAAACTCATCCTTTTTAACCCAGCGAGATTTTCCTATGCAATAACGTTGTATAAGTCTCGCCAGCCATTAACAATTAACAATCAACAATTCGGCTTTGACATTTCTGTGCCATGGGTTTGAGTAATTCAATCGCCCGATCGAAACGGAAGTGACCGACCCAATCTTTCAAAACTGGGGTCAGGAGACAACATTCCGGTGGAATTTCTTCGATCAGCCCCAGAAGAATACGATCGGAGCCTTTGATAGCGGCTTGATAGCTCTGTAAAATCCATTCATCCGGCAAATGAGATAATTCCTCTCTCAAGGCTTCCAAGGTCGGCATTGCGCCACTTGTGGGTCGATCGCAATGGGTTGGGACGATCGGCTCGGCAAAACAGTAGCGCACCCCTAAATATCGAGCCAACTTCTCTAAGATTATCTCTTCTCGAAAGGGCTTGCTGACAAAATCGTCGCAACCCGCTGATAAAATGGCTGTTCGATCGCGCTCGAACGCACTGGCTGTTAATGCAACAATCGCTGTTTTCACCGAAGAGTCTGACTCCTGAAGACGCGATCGCGCTTTAATTTGTTGAGTCGCATGATAACCGTCCATTCCCGGCATCTGCATATCCATCCAAATCAAATGAGGTTGCCAACTTTCCCACAAAACCACCGCTTCTTGACCGTTTTTTGCTTCTTTTACCTGCAATCCCAAGGATTCCATTAATTTCACCATCAATAAACGACTTTCGGGACGATCGTCGGCAATCATAATCCGATAGGCGATCGCTTTAGTGGCGATGGGCATTGCCTCTAGCCAACGAGTTTGGGTCGCTAATGCCGTCTTTTCGATCGTCGCCAAATTCAGATCGAATTGAAAACAGCTTCCTCGACCGACTGTACTACTCACTGTAATCTCTCCGCCCATCAACTGCACGAACCGATGACTGATGGGCAATCCTAACCCCGTGCCTTCCGATGCCTTACGACCCGCTTCTGCCTGTCCAAAAGGAACGAATAGCGTCTCGAGTTCCTCGGGCTTAATTCCCAACCCCGTGTCTTCTACCTCGAAGTGGAGAATTTGAGGGGTCGGGATAAAATCGCCCCGTTTCCCCATCTGGGCTGTCCCTTCTGCGTTGTGCAACCCGAAAACCCGCAGCGTCACGCCACCTTCTTCGGTAAATTTAATGGCATTAGACAGTAGGTTAATTAAAACTTGACACAATTTGCGTTCATCCGTTTGAATATATTGAGGAACATTGAGTGCTTTATCAAAAATCAGCCACAATCCTTTTTCTTTGGCTTTAAGCTGAAGCATACTTTCTACATTATCCAACAGGCGAGATAAATCGAATTGGGTTTCGTAGAGAGCAATGCGACCGGATTCGATTTTGGACATCTCGAGAATGTTGTTAATCAGCTCGAGTAAATGTTCGCCGCTCTGACTGATAATTTGTAAATATTCTTGATGTTCGGCAGATAGGGTGGCATCGCGGTTCATCACTTGGGTAAACCCGAGAATCGCGTTGAGAGGCGTCCGCAATTCGTGGCTCATATTGGCGAGAAATTCGCTTTTCGATCGACTGGCTGCGTCTGCCGCCTCTTTTGCCCGTTGCAGTTCGATTTCCGTCTGTTTGCGATCGGTGATGTCGCTCGCCGTTCCGGTTGCACCGAGGATGTGTCCTTCGCTATTGCGCCGCACGATACCATTAAACAGTAGATGGATCGGTTTTCCTTCTCGGGTATGGTGGATAACTTCCTGTTGGAAAAAGGTTTTTTCGGCGAAGAGGCGATTGAATTCGGCTCGCAGACGATCGCGATCTGGGGGAGGAGCGAGATCGGCAATGGATCGACCGATAAAGTATTCCGGTTCGTAACCGTAAATTTGCTGCACAGCCGGGTTGACAAAAGTGTAACAGCCACGATCGTTGACCGACCAAATGGCATCTTGAGAGGCTTCAACCAGTGCCCGATATTTGCTTTCACTTTCTTTGAGTTCCGATTCCATCTGTTTGCGATCGCTGATTTCGATTGCCGAGACGATCGCTTTGCCCAAGGTATCTTGATAACCCCGAGCTACATCGAGATGCAGAAGGATATACCCCCATTTTCCATCGGATTGCCGATAGCGACATTCGGACTTGAAATGCTGTTTTCCTTGCGCTAAAGTGACGATCGCCTCTCGCACAACATTAAAATCTTGGGAGAATAGAGCCACGGGATTTAAGTTTGCAAAAAATTCGGCTTCGCTATTAGCACCAAAGGCTCGATATGTGGCTGGATTGATGCGAACCACTTTCAGACATTTCAGACATTCTAAAATGACATAGGGACTTTTCTGGAAAAAACGACGAAAGTCCTTGACACCCGTCGCCTGAATACAGTTAAAATACTGCTTCATGCCGGAGAGATCCAGTTCCCACAGTTGCAGCGCAGAATCCTCAAATAGCGTTTTGTAACGGTTTTCGCTGTCTCGCAGAGCTGTTTCCGTTTGGTTGCGGATGTGCACTTCTTGCTGCAATTGCTCGGTTCTTTCGGCAACTCTTTGCGCTAGAGTGCGGGAATAATCCTCAATGCGTGCGTACAGTTGGGCGTTTTCTAAGGAAATCGCGGCTTGGGTCGCTAGGAGTTGTAAAATCTCCAACCGATCGCCGCTGAAAGCATCGGCATGAGTATAATTTTCCAGGTAAATCATCCCTTTCATTTTACCCCGATCGATCGTCGGCAAACACAATAATGATTTAGGTCGTCGTTGCCGAAAATACGGATCTGCGGCAAAGGAATCTGTCAAAATCTCTTCAGTAATTAGGAGAGGTTGTTGAGTTTGTCGAACGTAGTCGATGACACTTTGGGGAACGTCTAAAACGCAAGTCGTCGCGGTTTCGATGGGAATAGATTGCAAGTTGCAATTCGCCGGAAAGTCTGGGGTGGCAGAGGCGCGATCGCATCGAGCCGCAATCGCCAACCGATCGCCTTGGACTAAAATGGAGATCCCCACGTCGGCTCCCGTTTTTTCGATCGCCATCTGCATCAAGACGACTAATAGTTTATCCAGGTGAAGCGCCCCCGACAAGGTTTGCGACAATTGCATCGCCTCTGCCCAGTCGGTTGCGATCGAATTTTTCGGCGAAGAGGGCAATTTGTGGAGATAGCGACGGGATAAATCTTCCGCTTTGGCTCGAGCACCTAGACGATCGTACAATTGATACGCATCTGTTAGATAAACCTTCGCGATTTTGGGTTTTTCCCAGTTCAAATAAAACTTTCCGGCTAGTTCGTTGGAGAGTGCTTCTATACAGATATTTCCCAGTTTTTGTGCCGAAGCGATCGCTCGATCGAAATATTCTATTGCCTCAGCACTATGCCCGCGCACCCGGTTAAACTCTGCCAAAACCAGCTCGTATTCGGGAAAACTACAGGTCGGATACCGATCGAGCCACAGTTGTATCTGTGCAATATCTACTTCGACTCGTTCTAGAATTTGGGGTTGTTCGAGAAGGGAAACTTCATCGTACATCGCTAACTGCGAGAGCGCATCGTAGATGTGAAATATCAGCAATTCTAATTCATTTGTTTGGGTGTTTAAGTCTGGATTCAGGTAATCGAGACATTCCACTGCCCGAGTCGGATTTTGCCAAAAATAGCAGGCGATCGCTCGATATAGAAATTGCCATTTTTGCGGAGAACAATCGGATATTTGTTCGTTGCTCTTTTTTAGATATTTTTGATTGGGTTCAAGGATTACATCACTGAGATTGTTTAGCTTCTCAATGATTTTCAAAGTAATTTTTTTATATTTGTCATCAGAAAATTTAAACTCTTGATCGGAGTTGAGAATAGGGGGGTCAGATGCGGATAAAAGCGATTCTGGATCGGAAAATTCCCGATCGCCATCCGAAAAACCCAAACCTAGTCTCGCTCCATCTAAATTTGAATCGTGAGGATATTGGCTATTCAATTTATTAAAGTCTCCAGCTATCAAGGTATTAAACCAGACCTAAGCTAGATCTTATCGCGAGAAAATGCGATCGGTCGATCTCCAGCTCATTCTGTTCGGCATTTTTCGCCTTGTCTGTCGAACGCCAGCGCATTCCGGCAGGCGAAACCCGAAGGGCGGACGAGTGTTCTTGTCGGCACCGCTTCCAGTCGGCCAGCCCGGTGAGTTTTGGCAGGTTTTCTGGAAACAGCCCGGGCAAATTCAGAAGTCCAAGTCACGATCTTCCTCCGAATCTCCGGACACAGAAATTGGATAATATAGAAAGAAGCCTTGCTGTAATCTTTCGTTCATGGTCAAATCGTCAATGTCACCTTCCGACGAACAACAACCCGAAAAAATCTATTTGCCGCGTACCAGCGAATCCGACACCCTCAAGCGAATTCGCCACACGGCGTCTCATGTGATGGCGATGGCAGTACAGAAGCTATTTCCCAAGGCACAAGTGACGATCGGTCCGTGGACGGAATCCGGATTTTACTACGACTTCGATTGTCCCGAACCCTTTGCCGAAAAAGATTTGAAAGCCATCAAAAAAGAGATGGTGAAAATTATCAACCAAAAACTTCCCGTCATTCGGGAGGAAGTCAGTCGCGCCGAAGCCCAGCAACGAATCGAAGCCCTTGGGGAACCCTACAAACTGGAAATCCTCGATAGCATCCAAGAACCGATTACTTTATACCATTTGGGCGATCGATGGTGGGATTTGTGCGCTGGCCCCCACATCGAGAATACCGCCGAGTTGAACCCCAAAGCGATCGATCTCGAAACCGTGGCGGGGGCATATTGGCGCGGCGATGCCAACAACGCCCAACTCCAGCGCATCTACGGAACCGCTTGGGAAACCCCCGAACAATTACAAGAACACAAGCGGCGCAAGGAAGAAGCCCTCAAACGCGATCACCGCAAACTGGGGAAAGAACTGGGATTGTTTATTTTCAGCGATCCCGTCGGTCCGGGATTGCCACTATGGACGCCCAAAGGCACCATTCTACGATCGACTTTGGAAAACTTCCTCAAAGAAGAACAAGTCAAACGCGGCTATCTGGGTGTGGTTACGCCTCATATCGCCCGCATCGACTTATTCAAAATCTCCGGACATTGGCAGAAATACCAAGAAGATATGTTCCCGATGATGGCGGAAGACGAGGAATCCGCCGCTGCCGAACAGGGATTTGTCCTCAAACCGATGAACTGTCCCTTCCACATCCAAATTTACAAGAGTGAGTTGCGATCGTATCGGGAACTGCCCATGCGTTTGGCGGAATTCGGCACGGTTTACCGTTACGAACAATCGGGAGAATTGGGCGGCTTAACTCGGGTACGGGGCTTCACGGTGGATGATTCCCACCTCTTTGTCACCCCAGAACAGTTGGAAGCGGAATTTCTCAATGTCGTCGATCTGATTCTGTCGGTTTTTGATGCTTTGCAACTCAAGGATTTCAAAGCCCGACTGAGTTTTCGCGATCCCGAATCGGATAAATATATCGGTTCTGACGAGGCGTGGAATAAGGCAGAAAATGCCATCCGCCATGCGGTGAGTACTTTGGGGATGGAATCTTTTGAAGCGCCCGGAGAAGCCGCATTTTACGGGCCTAAACTCGATTTTATCTTCCGAGATGTGCTCGATCGAGAATGGCAATTGGGAACAGTACAAGTCGATTACAACTTACCGGAACGGTTCGAGTTAGAATACGTCGCCGAAGACGGTTCTCGCCAACGCCCGGTGATGATTCACCGCGCCCCCTTCGGTTCTCTGGAACGATTAATTGGCATTCTCATCGAACAGTATGCGGGCGATTTTCCCCTGTGGTTAGCGCCGGAACAGGTGCGGTTATTATCCGTCAGCGATGAGTTTTTGCCCTATGCCAAAGAAGTGGTTGCCCAAATGCAATTGTTGGGAATTCGTGCCGTTGCCGATACCAGTCAAGAACGCTTGGGTAAGCTGATTCGCAATGCCGAAAAAGCCAAAATTCCGGTGATGGGAATTGTTGGGGCGAAGGAGGTGGAATCTGGGAGTTTGAGTATTCGCACTCGCGCCTCTGGGGAATTGGGTTCGATTCCGACGGCGGAGGTGTTGGAGAAGTTGAAAAGTGCGATCGATTCTCGCGGTAATTTTTAATCGCGGGTAGGGGCAAAGCATTTGGGCAATAATTTAGATCTCAAACAGATAAGTTTATCTCCAAATGCTTTGCCCGATCGTGGATGGATGCGTTATATCAGTTGTTTTTGGAAATTCTAAATGACTGTTGTTTATCCAGTTGAATCTAAAATCGAAATTCTTTATCCGATTTCCGATGACAAACCTGTGGCAGAAACCTTTACTCATCTCTATGCCATTCTGACAATATTAGAAGTTTTGCGGCAATATTTAGCAGGTCGTCAGGCAACGGTATTATCCGACCAATACCTTTATTATGTCCAAGGCTTTCCTAAATTTCGGGTTGCGCCGGATATTATGGTTATTTTTGATGTGAAGCCAGGAGGACGAGATAGTTACAAAATTTGGGAAGAAGGTCAAGTTCCTAAAGTCATTTTTGAAATTGCTTCCGAAGCCACACAACAAGACGATCGAAATGGGAAGAAAACGTTATATGAAGGATTAGGCGTTGAAGAATATTGGTTATTCGATCCTAAAGGAAAATGGATTGAAGGCAAGTTACTAGGATACCGATTGGTAGGAGAAACTTACCAGGAAATAGAAGATAGTCGCAGTCTACCTTTACAACTTCGGATTGAAGTAGAAGGAGAAGTTCTCGGATTTTACCGAGAAGATACAGGTGAAAAATTATTAATTCCTGATGAGTTGGCAAGAAAACTTCAGGAACGAAACCAACAATTAGAACGGGAAGCTACTGCCAGAAAGACAGCCGAACAAAAAGTGAAAGAACTGGAATCAATTGTAGCAAGCTATCGTGATAAATTCGGAGAATTACCCGCTGACTAATTTATTTTTTCGATCTCTAAAAATATCCAATGATAGAAAATAGGAATTATTTCTGAGATAGAGTCCATGGTTAAGGGCAATTGACAAGCTGAAAAGCGGTTGCTGAAAAATGCTATAAACTCAAAATCATTAACTGAAATTTTATGGCAGAAATTGCCACTATTCCTTCACAAAACGATCGAGATCTACGCTTTGATTACCTCAAGGTTATCGGCTTACTCTGTATTATATTAGCGCATACGGAACCCGGCGATGTTATCGACCAGATTCGTAATTTTGATGTGCCATTAATGGTGATGGTTTCCGGTGCACTGTTTAGCAATTCTGCTCAAACGAAACAATACAAACTCAAAGATTATGTCATCCAGCGATTCTGGAGATTGATGGCGCCAGTTTGGTGCTTTTTTATATTTTATTTTAGCTTTGCTTCTTTCAATTCGTGGATGAGAGAAAAAGAGTATCCTTACGATTGGCACGATATTTTAGGAACATTTTCAACGATCGACGGAATCGGGTATGTTTGGGTAATTCGGGTTTTTCTGATTATTGCTGTTTTGTCTCCTGGATTGCTGAAGCTGAGCCAATCTATTCAGGAAAATAAAAAAAAGCTGTATGGAGCGATCGGCATTTTTTTACTCTATGAGTGCGTTGCCACCTGGGTCGAGAATTGGGATACGTCAGATATTTATAAAAATATAGCCGTTGTTCCCGGAACTTTATTTTATATTACTCAAAATATTTTAATCGGCAAAATATTATTCTATGCGATCGCCTATAGCTTTGTCTTCTTAATCGGAATCTGGTTGCGAGATTTAAGCCGAAAATCAACTCAAGTTTTATCTAGAGTGTTTGGCTTGATTTTTTTCATATTAGGATTGCTATATTTTCTCAATGAGGGAGAATTTATCAGAACCCAAGACTATAAATATCCACCACAGCTCTACTACTTGTCTTACGCCCTGTTTATGGCAATTTTGTTGTATTTAGGAATTGATTATTTACACAAAAAGCAAAAATTATCAAATCGATATATCAATCAATGGATTGTCTTTATTAGCTCTTCTTCGCTTTGGGTCTATCTATGGCACATTTTCTTCCTGGAATACTCCGCCAAAAATTTCCTCAATATCGTTATCTTATCCATTGCCACCACCGGCATACAAAAAATTTTGATTTCTCAAATTGTCGATCGAACCCCATGGGGTCGCAAAAATGCTAGTCTATTAAAAGTTCTCTTTTTGCGATAGACACGATTGACCATCTGTTCCCACTGGGAATCGCTTCGGAAAAGGAAGAAACAGAGACTTTCTGGAACTTTTCCCAAATCCCTATAGCCTCAGCGCTAAAATAGGAATGTCTACAGATAGACAGACTCACCCGGTCTGAGCTAGCGTTAGCAGAGAAGTTCCTCAAGCCTGTCAACTCGCGCATCGAAAATCCGACATTTCCTAGAGAATGACTAGTACCGAAGTTTTATCTCAAAAAATACGTACCTCGGTCAAGCTTTCCCCCATTGGCAACCCGTTAAGCGTTGCCCCCATGATGGATTGCACCGATCGCCACTTTCGTTACTTCATGCGTCAGATTACCCGACGCACTCTCTTATATACGGAGATGATTACCACCGGGGCGATTCTACACGGCGATCGCGCCAAACTCCTTGGTTTCTCTCCCCAAGAAACACCCGTCGCTTTTCAAATCGGGGGTGACGATCCCAAAGAACTCGCCGAATGCGCCCGGATTGTCGAAGATTTGGGCTATACCGAGATTAATCTCAATGTCGGTTGTCCCAGCGATCGCGTCCAAAATGGCAACTTCGGCGCGTGTCTGATGGCGCAACCGGAACGAGTTGCCGTCGCCGTTGCCGCGATGCAAAAAGCGGTGAAGATTCCCATTTCCGTCAAACACCGCATCGGTATCGACGATCGTGACGCCTACGAAGACATGGCACACTTCGTCCAAATTGTCTCAGAAGCCGGATGTCGGCGCTTCACCGTCCATGCCCGCAAAGCCTGGTTGCAGGGACTTTCCCCCAAGGAAAACCGCACGGTTCCCCCCTTGCGGTACGAGGATGTATACCGACTCAAACGGGACTTTCCTCACCTCTTTATCGAGATCAACGGCGGCATCACCAGCTTGGAACAAGCCCAGGAACACACCCAGTTCGTTGATGCGGCGATGATCGGACGCGCTGCTTATGACAACCCCTATCTGTTTGCGATCGCCGATCGCGATATCTACGGCGACGAAACAATTCCCCTGACACGCCACCAAGTTGCCGAGGCAATGTTGGACTATTGCGATCGTTGGGTATTCCACGGCTTCAGACTGCACAGCATCACCCGACATATGCTGCAACTGTTTGCCGGAAAACCGGGAACCCGGGCATGGAAGCGCTATCTCAGCGAAAATGTCAATCGACCCGGTGCCGATTCTCAGGTGATTCTCGAAGCACTTGCCCAAGTGTCCGACTCCCCTGATTAACGCCCCCAAGTCCTCCAAAATTATTGCCGTCCTGGGGGTGGGTGTCCTTGCCGTCTCCACGGCGGCAATTTGGATTCGGCTGGCGATCTCTTCGGCTGGGGTCAGCGGAGTTGGGTTTAGCCTGGTTCTGGCGGCAAGTCGCCTGACCCTGGCATCCCTGCTGCTGATACCCACTTGGCACCGGGTTCCGTGGCGGCAGATCTCACGATCGGCGATCGT
Organism: uncultured cyanobacterium; assembly: GCA_963838375.1. Lineage (GTDB taxonomy): Bacteria > Cyanobacteriota > Cyanobacteriia > Cyanobacteriales > Geitlerinemataceae > DVED01. The sequence goes on from CAWIQY010000006.1 coordinate 24,896, forward strand.
CTATGCCTTAGCCGCTGGGGTGTTTCTCGCCGTGCACTTCGCCACTTGGATTACCTCCCTGTCTTATACTTCGATCGCCGCAGCCACCACTTTGGTCACCAGTAATCCCCTCTGGGTTACTTTATTATCTTGGTTGTGGTTTGGGGAAAAACCGACATTTCGCACGGTGTTGGGGATTGCGATCGCCTTGACAGGGGGGATTCTCATCAGTGTGGGGGGAACTGCACAAACTGCAACCGCGAGCAACCCGTTATTAGGCAATTTTCTAGCACTGGTGGGAGCTTGGACGGTGAGTTTTTACTTGTTGTTGGGACGAGAAGCGCAACGGCAAGGATTGGGACTTGGGGGTTACGGAATCGTGGCGTATGGTTCGGCGGCGCTGGTGTTGCTGCCGTTGCCGGGACTGTTCGGCGCCAGTTATGCGGGATTTCCCCCAGTGGTGTATTTCTACATTCTGATGACCGCATTACTCCCGCAATTGGTGGGTCATACCAGTATCAACTGGGCGGTGCGTTGGGTATCGCCGACCCTGATTACACTGATGATTTTATTTGAACCCGTTTGTGCCAGCATTTTGGGGTATTGGATATTTGGAGAAGTGCCGACATTTTGGGTTTTAGTCGGGGCTGTGGTGTTATTAATGGGAGTGGCGATCGCCGCTTTGGGAGCGCGATCTCGATCGGGTTAAAGACGTTAAAGCCTGAAAATAGATCGACAGCCAAACATGCTGCTCTAATCATTTAGAATAAGCGATCGCACTTCTGACAAAAATGCGATCGCCCCATTGGAGAGCAGACTGTACTATTTATTGGCAGTGGCAAACTCGGCGCTAACTCGAGAAACTCGGTTGCTGCTGTAATTTCACAGCCCGTCCAACTAGATGTTCGGGAGTGTCATCGATCGCTTCTCGATAGATGTTCAAGATAGTATCCGCTTTCACTTCCCAGTCGAAATTCTGGCGAACTCGCTGCTGTGCGGCTTGCCCCATACTGTGGCGCAAATCGGGGGATAATGCCAACTTCGTCATAGCTGCTGCGAAACCACCAATAAACTCTTCTTGGGAAGTGGGATCGACAAGGATGCCGCAAGATTCGTCGAGATAGTCCGCAGGTCCCCCCCAGTTAGTGGCAACCACAGGCAATCCGATCGCCATCGCTTCCAGAACGGCTGCCCCACCGCATTCCAGGAGACTGGGTAGAACTAAAGTATCGGACTCGCGTAGCTTTTGAGCACAATCTGCTGGGGAACACCAACCGGAAAAACGAACGCTTCCTTGAATGTCGCGATCTTCTCCGACAGTATTACTCTGGTGTTCTGACTCCATTAATCCTAATTCTTGAGCTTGGGCTTCTAGAGTAGATCGTTGTGCGCCATCTCCAATAATCTCTAAGGTGACGGGCAACTGCTGGGCAACCTGTTTGAATGCGGGCAATAGCAAATCTACGGCTTTCCAGTCAACCAGCCGACCGACATAAACAAACCGAGTTGGGAGAAGGGAATCTTCTTTTGAATGCAGACTATTTTTGGGTTCCCATGTCTCTTTTAAGGAAACGGCTTCTGGGTCTCCCGTTGACTGCCAAGTGGAGAAATCAACGCCGTTCTCAACCAATTCGATCGTCTTGCCGCAAATGTTTTTGGGAAGAGCCTCTTTCGTCCGCTGATTGGCAACGAGTAAGACTTTTGCTTGGCGTTTACCCGGAATTAAGGTATTGACAAAATTGGCAAAGAAGCGACCGATACTTAAACTGAGATTAACCCATGGGCTTTGTCGGTGACGGAACGCTGGAGGATAGTCCATGCCACCATTCATCGGTCCGATCGCCACGGGAACGCCCATTTCAAATATCAAGGAGGGTTCTTTGGGAGAGACGGGCATCGGTTGATGGATGATGTCAATCCGATGTTGCTGCATGATTTCTTGGATGATGCGCCGCTGCTCGATCTGATTGGAGAGTCGCAAAATTGTCCCGATCGAAAAGCAAGCTAAACGATGAGGAAGTCTTTTTTGGAGTTTACATAAAAAGCGTTTCCAAGCTTTACTTTTAACGAAATGAATTCGGTGAAAATCCTCGACAAAAATAGATTGAAGCTCATTTCGAGTTCGTTCGTGAACGATCAATCTAACATCGACTCCGCGCCGACGAAGGACTCGAAAATAGTGTAGGGGCAATGCGGCTTCGCCACCATACTTGAGCGAGGCGTGTTCGGCAACAATTAAAATGCGGGGATCTGTGGATTGAGACATACAAATTTAGGTGGATGGACTCGTCAAATATTTTGGTAGAGCAACCTTTTTAAAGTTTGATCGAATTCTAGGCTTAGCCAAAATGGACAAACCAACTCTAGTGGTATTCGTAGAGTGTGAATCTTTAAGATCGAAGCCATCAACAACTATGAAACCTGCTCTATGTAAAATCACGGAGCTGTTCGATGCTATCCTAACAAAGGAAATATCGATTTACGCTACTATTCGGTTGTAACCTTTCTGCTATAACGATCGTCAAGCAATCTCAGACACCTCTCCAGAAACTCGATCTCAGCCAGACAGGGCAAGACTTCAAGGTGAGAAATCGCGATCCAAAAAATAGGGGCATCGCACTGCGATGCCCCTACTGATTACTCGTGTTTAATATTTAGATTTTGAATTTAATATCGATCGCCGGGATGCCCAAGTCGATGGAGACTTACTGAACGCCGTAAGTCATCAACACACCCAGTTCGATCGACACTTCCGGACGATCTCCGGCACTGCCCAGTGGTGGCGTGCAAGCCGTGGAAAATGGGGTAAAACTGGGAAACTCTGCCATGTTCAAAATCTGAGTCGTTTGCGCTCCCACAGCGGCTGCCATTGCCTGAATTCGCGATCGGGCGTCTTCTATCGCCAAGCCCCGCGCTTGAGCTTCTAAAGCTTCAATATTTTCCAAGGTACAGGTCTCGTTGGAATAATTGTAGTACAGTCCTGCCGAGCTGGACGCTTCGGTGGCGACGTTCTTGATGCGATCGAGCAGGGTTTGACTGGGCTGACTGAGCTTAACCGTAACCACCGCTGAACCTGGGGACAGATAATACGGGGGACCCGATGTATTGGTTTCCACTGCGATGTTGTTCGCTGCCACACCGGCTTGGATTAACGCATCGACGATCGGCTGTAACTGGCTATCGGTCAGGTTTTCCGGTTGAGGAATAGGCTCGTTGGGATCGGTGGGATACGGTGCGTAGGGATCGGTACCATTAATGTACAATTGAATTTCCGCCGTATCGGCGGGTGCCGTTGCCGTGCCGCGTCCGTAAGTGGTCATCATGGGTCGATCGCCCATGAAAATTTGGGATAACTGGACATCCCCCCGTTCCTCCAAAACACCCGCGCGGATGGGCGTGTTAACACCCAAACCGAGAATAATTCCGGTAGAGGCGATCGCGACTCGAAACAAACTCGATTTTAAACGTTTCATCTTAAAAAATTCTCCAAAAATTAGAAATTAGCGCTTTGGCTAGTTGTTGACTATTAACTATTAACCATTAACTATTAACCATTAACCGTCCTAGCGAATGGCATAGGTAACAGCGATATTGTTCTTGACTTGCACTTCTAGAGGAAAACTCGGATCGTAGCCAGACCAAGAGCTGTAGAATCCATCCGCGCCAATCGCCGGAAATTCTGTAGAGGTAGGAGACACGCAAACTGCGCCGTAGGGTTGAGTATCCGAAGACGCATCGAGAACGAATAAAATTTCGCCGAGTTGGACACCCATCGATGCGGCGATCGCTTCTCCTCGCTGCTTCGCCCGATTCATGGCATCACTGCGAGCGAGATTTTCCAAAGAGCCACAATTCGCACCCAACCGCATATTAAGCACTTGAAACATGAGATTGTCAACTTGCTTGGCCGTTTCGCCCGCCACTTCGAGTACCCGATTCATCAAATCTTTACTCGGTTGAGGCAATTCAAAAATCGCTTGAACACTGCCTCCCCCATAATAAGCCCCGACGGGATTGGAGATAATTTGAATGCTGGTAGCGGGAATGCCGATGGCGCTCAGTTTTTGAGTTAACACCTGCCGGAGCGTATTGGTGTCAACTTGCACATCCAGCATTTCCCCGTTCGGTCCGTACATCATTTCCAGACCGAAGATCGATTGGACTTGAACCCGAGAGGCAGGAGCGCTAGCCGAACCTTCAGTAAATACGGTAATTGCGCGTTGGTCGCTAAATTCCGGTACGCGCAGTTGGGCAACATTAGGGGAGGATTCGGCTTCGGCTGCCTGGATGGGAACGGGATGCGCGGTAACTCCCAAAACGAGGGAGGCTAAAACGAGACGAGAAAGTCCGATCGATTTCATTCGTTATTTTATATCTCTGTATTTTGTCTATCTGTGGTAGATTGCGTCTTTTCCGACTCGGTAGAATTGGCAACCGATTCGATATATTTACGTTCTAGCAAAAATGCGCCTTTGGTAAAGCGCACGCTCCAATAGTCGCCTGGATTTCGAGCGATGACAACCCCCTCATCTCCCACCGCGATCGAATTCGGCGGACGCAGCATCGGCATGGGATCGGCTGTTTTTAGATAAGGCGGCAAGGCAACGACTCGTACAGTTTCGCCAATTGTCAGTTCGGTCATCGGTTAGTTGTGGGTTGTTCGTTACAAAGATTAGGGAGTAGGGAGTTCCGGGTTCAGGGTGAAAGTTTTCCTTTTTCCCCGAACCCTTTCCCTGTTCCCCATGCCGATTACTTATTACTTATTACCTGTGATTACGGTGCTTGCCAAATGCGTTGGTGATAAGCAGCCGGTTCGGCGTAGGGATCGACGGGGGGTTCGTCGTGATGGTGATGATGTCCGTTTTCGTGATGATGCTGGTGTTCGTGGGGATGTCCGTGAGAGTGACCTTCTGCAACAAATGCGCGGCGGAATTTGCACGATTCGCAGTTCATTTGCACGAGTCCGGTTTGGGTTTCGATTTCGCGATCGCGGACGACGTGCATCAATTCTGGAACGACGCCGATTTCGGGTAAGTTAGCGATTTCGATGTCGGGAAACTGAGCTTGATGTTCGGCGGAAATGGTGAAAATCTTTTTCACTAAAACCCCTGTAAACATAAAATAGGGTAGGACGATAATCCGTTTGGGTTCGTAGAAGCGCGCGCGACGGAATCCTTCTTCCAGGCGGGGGTGAGTGATACCGATAAAGCAGGTTTCGACGGTTTTGTAACCGCTGCCTTCCCAGAGCATCCGTGCCACTTTCACCGCATCGCCGTTGGCGTCGGGATCGCTAGAACCGCGTCCCACAAAGAGTAAGACTGTATCGGATCGATCGATGTTGTGGGGGTTGTGTTGTGGAGAATCGAGTTGGGCTAAACGATCGTGCCACATATCTAATAATCCCGCACTGATGCCAAAATGGCGACCGTAGTGAAATTTGAGCTGGGGATGGCGAAGACGCGCACGATCGAGTTCGTTGGTGACATCAAACTTATTATGTCGTGCGGCAAACAACAAAATCGGCAACACCGAGAACTCAGTGTATCCTTGTTCCACGCAACCATCAATCCCGACTTGGATGTTGGGTTCGGTGAGTTCCAAAAAGCAGGGAATGACGGGACGAGAGCGATCGAGTTCTTGATAAGCTGCGATAAAATCGAGAAAGGTCTGTCGTCCGTCAGCATCTCGGGTTCCGTGACCGATCGTCAACAGAGGACGTTTGAGGGGAAGAGGAGAGAGTTCGATCGAAGGTTGCAGCAGTTCTAATTGTGGCATCGTATATATCTTCCTGTGCGAGGCAGGAAGTGCATCAGGACAAGTAACCCGCAGGCATTCTGGCTAGCGAGGACGGCTGCCTCGCTTACAGTTGCCGCACAGCCCCGGATTCGCACCGGAGTTTCCCTGCAAAGTTACGCAACAGCTATCTTAGCGGGAATTTGTCCCGACTTGCGTGGAGTGCATCAAATTTTAATATAGGTCGATCGAGGATTTGTCTTGCACTTCGAGTTCGAGGGCGTTTTACCTTCTCCCAAAATCTGCAAATTATTTCGCAAATTATAATTAATACAGATCGGGGATGTCTATTTTCAGAGTTTGGGGTCTGTCGATCGCTCTTTCGATCGCGAAATGCTGTTTACTCCCACAAAAGTTCCTCTATAATCGAGTCGGAAATATGTTGAAACTTCGCTCTTGGATCTTTGTATCGATTGCGGCTAGTTTAGCCGGTTTGCTCTTCTTTTTTCATCCGCTATCTGCCAACAGTGCTACGGTAGAGCAGAAAGTCTTACACGCGATTGATCGTCTCAGTTACGGTCCGATTCCCGGAGAAATCGATCGAGTGGAGAAAATGGGCGTCGAAGCTTATATCCAAGCTCAACTCAATCCAGATACCATTCCCCTTCCTTCCCCACTTTCTCGACAGCTTCGGCAATTCGATACGCTATCGCTCAGTCCCGTCGAACTCTTCACTCAATACAATCCCAATGCCGGCAAAGATGCCTCGGAGGAAGAAAAACGCAGAGCCCGAGAACGATCGCAAAAACCCCGGAAACAAGCCCAAGAAGCGAGACTGTTAAGGGCGAGCCTCCAGTCCCCGCCAACTGGAAGAAGTGATGGTAGATTTCTGGTTCAATCACTTCAACGTCTCCAGCGATACAAACCTCACTCGCCTTTGGATTGGATCTTACGAAGAAGATGCCATTCGACCCCACGCCCTCGGTTCGTTTCGCGACTTGCTAGAAGCCACCGTTCACCATCCTGCCATGTTATTTTATCTGGATAACTGGCGCAACAGCGATCCCGACAGCCCAGGGGCGCGGGGTCAATTTCGGGGATTGAACGAGAACTATGCCCGCGAATTAATGGAACTGCATACTCTCGGTGTTGATGGGGGCTACACTCAGGATGATGTGGTCGCGCTTGCTCGTATTTTAACTGGATGGGGTATCGATAAAGAAGGCGAGCAAGGTGACAATAGTGGTTTTCACTTTTATACCAACCGCCACGACGCCAGCGATAAAGTTTTGCTGGAAACCCGAATTCCCGGTAGCGGTGTTGAGGAAGTGGAAAAAGCTCTAGATCTCCTTGCCCAGCACCCGTCTACAGCTCGTCACATCAGCTACAAACTGGCGCAATACTTCGTCGCTGACGATCCGCCGAAATCCTTAGTCGATCGCCTGCAAAAGCGATTTCAAGACACCAATGGCGATATTCGATCGGTACTGGAAAGCCTGTTTAATGCGTCAGAATTTTGGGACGAGAGGTATTACGGTAACAAATTCAAAACCCCCTATCAATACATCATCTCCGCCGTCCGCGCCACGGGAACGGAAACCTTCAACTTTCAGCGAATTATCGGGAATTTACAACAACTGGGAATGCCTCTCTATCGTCGGACAACTCCCGACGGCTATCCCAATACCCAAGAAGCATGGCTCAATCCCGATGCGACGATTCGCCGGCTGAACTTGGCGCTTCAAATTGCTCGAGGGCGTTTAACAGACGATGAACCTGTAGATGTCGCGCGACTTTCTCAAACTTTGGGCGCAACTTGGTCGGACAATACTAAACAAGTTCTTGATAGCAGTCCGGATAATTTGAAGGCGGGTTTGATGTTAGGGAGTCCGGAAATGATGTATCGGTAAGCATTCAGGGGTAACAGCCGTAGGGGTCAACAGCCGTTGACCCCTACGATTTGTGGAATTCATCTGTAAAAGTCTTGTCGCAAAACTTATGAGTCTGACGTTGAGTCGGATTTGGGTTCGGATAGCAGAAACTCTGGTGGATTGCTATCAAACAATTGACCGGCAAAATTGAGTTGACTTCCTCCAATTGCCGCTAAACTCCCGAGTACAGAAGTCATGCCTGTGGTAATTTGATTGAGATAGTCACGACGGGCTTTCCAGCGTTTTTTCATATACTCTTCTTCTTTGCGCAAATCTTCACTAAAAGCGTGATAAGCCTTCTGAACCAGCGTCATGACGGTCATAAACTCATCACCGCGAATATAGTCTACGATCCGCTCTTGAACCGTTTTCATGTTATCTTGGACATTTTTCTCTTGGTGGACTTGAATTAAGACTTCTCGCAATAAGGTTACTACCACAGGCAGTTCGTGATATTGGCAAATAAAAATATCATCGATTTGTCCGAAACTCTTCATATTTTCTGGTAGAACAGTGCTGACAATTACCTTGATATCTGCTTGCTCGGCGATCGCATCTTGTCGAAGTTTGGAAATCCACTCATCTTTCCAATTTTTCTGTTTCTTGGATTCGTAGATAATTTTTCCAACAGAACTGCCAAACTGATTGATAACCACCTGCGTTAAGTCAGCGCCGTATGCTCCTTTTTTGATTTCTGTTACATAGTCCCGAGGAAATAGTTTGCGGAGGTTCTCTTCGATCGCCAATTCCAATCCTTCGCCCTGAAGTTGCATCGAACCCTGCTCGAGTTTTTGCCGAAGTTCTTCCAGTTGCGATTTCAGTTGTCGCTCTTTTTCTACTTTTTCGGTTAATTCAACCTCTTTGTCAGCCAGGGCTTTTTGCAGTTCCCGGCTCAATTGTTCTTGATACTCTTGTTTGAGCTGTTGTTTGGTTTCGCGGCTGGCTTCGTGACGGGCAATCTGTAGCTGTTCCGCCATTTCTTCTTTTAAGTCTTGGAGTTCTAGTTTCGCTTTGTTGAGAGCGATTTTTTCTTCTCTGAGGCGTTGATTTCTTTGTTTTTCTTCCTCGAGTTGTTCCTGCATTTGCTCTTTCTCAAGCTTAGATTCTGCCTTGAGACTCGCCATTTGTTGATGGAGTTTTTCCTGAGCTTCTCGCTCGATCTGTGCTTGTAGATCGGCTTTGAGTCGATCGCGAATTTCTACGGTTAGTGTCTGTCGAAGTTCATGTTCGATATGTTCGCGGAGAATGGTTTCAACTTCAAACTCTGCGCCACATTCTGGACATTTAACTTGGCGATCTTGTAGTCCCTGGGTGGCGGTGGGTTGGTGTTTTTGAGACATGGCAATTTTCCTGAATTAGTATGTTAATGACTTGAAACTTCGATCGGTCACTTTATTTTACTGATTTACTTTTAACTTTCTATTAGACCTCTGGGAAAATACCGTAGGGGCGAACGGCTGTTAGCCCCTACTCCGTCAATGTCATGAATTGTGTCCTAACAATGTTGCTGGATCGAGTTTTTGGGTTGAGTCCGTGTCAGACTCAGACCTTATACGATCACTTATTTTAGTTATATCATTGTCGCACGCCGATCGCCACATCAGGAAGAAATCGTGGTTAAACGATACCTCCGCACGATCGCGTAGTTAAGTTCACCCATTCTCTCAAGACTTCCGTATTCCCATCTAAGTAAGATACTGAAAGATAAAAATTTATACAAAGTTTAATAAATCAATATTCCTGGTTTTTTTTTACTCAGAAAATACCGCTATAATCAGAATTTAGAGCGGCAATAGCGTCAATCTGACGTCAGCAATCTCAGAGTTCATCCACTTGGACTAAGATTTTGCAGGCTGACTCACCGCAAGTTCTATTTCTAAAATTACTATGTCATTTAAGTTCGGCTCTTTAGCTTCTTTCGCATTTCTAGCTTTGACCAGTACGATCGTCTTAGGCAGTGGAATTGAATCACCACTCCAAGCCACTCCCCTCTCCAACACCAACTCAGACAAAACAGAGATCGCTAGAGAGCAAATTTTATATGTCCATCCCAATATGGGAACTGATTCACCTAACGCCGGACAACAAGAATCCGCTCCCTTGCGAAGCCTCACCTACGCTCTGCAACAAGCTGAATCGGGAACCACCATTCAGCTTGCCCCCGGTCAGTACACCGCCGAAAGCTTTCCCCTCAATCTCAAATCAGGCGTCACCCTCAAAGGCAATGAGATGCAGCAAGGACAAGGGGTGGTTATCTACGGCGGAGGCAGTTACACCAGCGCCACCTTTGCTCGACAAAACGTGACCATTGTTGCCGCCGCCAACAGTCAGATTAGCGGTGTCACCGTCAGCAATCCCAATCGGCGCGGCACGGGAATTTGGATTGAATCTATCAGCGCCGCAGTTCGCAACTGCACCCTCAGCAACAACAATCGCGAGGGCATTTTTGTCAGCGGTTCCGGCATTGCCCAAATCGAGAATAATACATTTACCGAAAATGGCGGCAACGGAATGTCTCTAGCAAAAGATGCTGCCGGAGAAATTCGCGGCAATTTATTTGAACGGACGGGTTACGGTATCGCTGTTGGCGGCAATGCTACTCCTTCAATCGTCAACAATCAAATCCGCAATAATCGCAGTGGTATTGTTGCCACCCAATCGGCACGCCCGACCTTACAAGGCAACCAGATCGAAAATAATACTCAATACGGTATCATTGCCCTGGCGCAGTCACAACCCATCGAACTCAATAACAATACCCTCAGAAATAACGCCCAAGATCGACTTTTCACCTCCACCGCCGTATCAACCCCCGCCAACTCTTCATCACCTAACACCGTTACCACCGCATCGTCGAAAACTAACACCAACGATACAGGCGTTTCTTTTAGTTGCATCGCTCAAGGCAATGGCTATGCAACCGTTGCTAAGCGGGGAAGTTCTACCGTTCCTCAAACCATGATTTCTTGGACTCGTGCCGTTGCCGAACAGGATGCCCAAAGTCGCTGTCAGGAAGCCACCAACACGTTAAATAATATCGTCTCCAGTCATGGCGGTAGCTTGGAGAATTTGGTGTTTACCGTGGGTTCGACGAGTAACGGTATAGGAATTTGCTTGCTCGATGCTTCTTCTGCAACTGGATGCAACACCTCGAATTCGATTCTGACTCTGACTGGGGAAAATGCCCGCAATCCTCGCAATGCACTGATGAGTTTGCTGACTTACAGTGTCACGGGTTCGGGTTCTCCGGTTCAGGAAACCGCCGGGATTCCCTATGCTTCTTTGGAAGGGTTGGATGCGAATTTGCAACCGGATGCGGGGTTATGGTTTGCTAGCGAAGACGAGTAGAACGGCTCTTTTAGAAGGAGTTACAGGAGTTTAGGGGACGGGGAGATTTCTATAGGACTGACGCAAATTTATCTTTAAACCGCCATCTGTATATGTAGTGTCCATGCGTAAGTCCTATAACCGTTGCAACGACTCGCCCGCGACTCAAGTGCGGGCGAGTCGTGAAAGTCTTCGCGCATAAGACTGGGAATGATTTACTCATGGGCGATGGTGCGTTACGCGCTCGCGCTAACACACCCTACAGAAATGGGCTAAGTCCGATCGAAGTTGAACTTTAAAAGAAAACGATAAATGCTGGGAATGAGACAGGATTGGTCGAGTGTGTTGATGGTAACGCCAGTGGTGGCGGCGTTGGTGGTACTGTTACCAACAGGGGCGATCGCTAAATCTGCGATCGAAATTGCCCAAATTGCTCGAGAGACAACCGTTCAGATTAATGGTGATTCTAACCTGACTCCAGGGGGATCGGGGGCGATCGTTGCTAAAGATGGAAATACTTATACCGTCCTGACGGCGAACCATGTGGTCTGTCAGAAAATTCTACCGATGAGTCCCTGTCGGGAAGATGTCACTTACACCATTCGGACTCACGATGGTCGAGATCATCCGGTACTGAGTTGGAAAACACTCTATATGAATGAGACCGATCCCGATCTGGCAATTGTCACTTTTGAAAGTTCGGAAAATTATACCGTTTCTGCATTAGGAGATTCCCAACAAGCGGTTGTGGGATCGTCGATTTTTGTCTCGGGATTTCCCGCCCCGGAAGATCGGCAAGGAAGTCTGCGAGATTGGCACTTTTCTAGCGGATTAGTCACCAGTCGCCCCTCGCAACGACCCCAGGGATATACACTAGTTTACGATGCTGTGACTTGGGGCGGCATGAGTGGAGGACCGGTTTTCGATACGGAAGGTCGCACGATCGGTATTCATGGAACGGGAGAAAGTGGTAGAAGTTTTGTATCGGAGTCGGCATCTCAAGAAGTGGTTCTCAAAACTGGATTTAATGCCGCGATTCCGATTAATACGTTTATGAACTTGAAGGATCGTCTGGATTTTGATGTAGCCAGTTTAACAGTAGATACTGCACCTCCGACTGAGAACTCTGCTGCTGGAATTGAGGAACCTGAAAGTGCTCGAGATTATAATAATCGGGGTTTAATTCAATCGGCGAATGGTAATTTTTCTGCTGCTTTTGTAGAATTCGATCGAGCGATCGAACTGGATTCGCAATACAGTGAAGCTTATTTCAACCGAGGAAATATCTATTTTCAACAGGGAAATTACGAACTCGCTTTAGCAGATTATAATCAGGCTGTGACCCACAATCCGGATTTCGATCTGGCTTACACAAATCGGGCATTCGCCAAAATTCGTCGCGGCGATTACACCGGAGCGATCGACGATTGGACGTATTTTATCGACAAAGGTCGGGGTGATGCTCTCACCTATTTTCATCGGGGGTTAGCCTATTCCCGACTGCGAAATTGGTCGGCAGTACAAGCCGATACGACTCGCGCGATTCAACTGGAACCCAACTTGGCAAAAGCTTACAATCTTCGTGGAGATGCGCGTGTGGAATTAGGGGATTCTATCGGGGGTATCGAAGATTATACCGGGGCGATCGATCGCGATCCAAGCTATGGCTTAGCTTATAATAATCGAGCGGTTTTATTACTCGAAAGTGGCGATCGAACTGGCGCTTGTGAAGATTTAGGCACAGCCGCACAACTGCTATTAGAACAAGGAAATTCGGGTCAATATCAGCAAGTTCTGGACAATTTACAGCAGCTCAGATGCCCTTGAATTTATCCTAGCTAAATAGTCGTCGTACATCGATCGTCACATCTGGAAAAGACAACGATGAAACCATACCATCAACTAGCGTGAGTTCCGTCTGATAGTCACCATCGAGACCATCTCGAAATACCTTCAGTTGAGAATTTTTCAGATCCGATACCCAATATTCGAGAATACCCGCTTCGGCATAAATCTGCTTCTTTTTGCCCAAATCTTTCGCCAGCGTCGTATTAGAATACTCCATGAGCCAGAAAATATCGGCTGGATAGGGATGATGCTCCAAATAGCGTCGTAAGGGGGGTTGCACGATCGCAATATCGGGTATGGGTTCTGAGTGATTCGGAAGCGTGACGGGTTTGGTTTCGCGTACAGATGCTCGATCTCCCAACAGCCGCCGCAGGCAGTCCGCCGCATCGCTACTGTAGCACGCATGGGCTTCTCGTTCCGGTGGCATAATGACAATATCTCCTTGTAAAAGTTCCACAGGTCGATCGTCAAATAGCCCAGCATCGATCGCATCATGGTAGCGATCGATCGTCCATTTATACAGAGTGACAGTCATGATGGGTACTCCAGAACTGTGACTTTTACTAGGATAGCGAAAACCGGACGATCGATGAGACCGACCATTTCAATCTTAAAAATATTCCCTATCATAAGTAATAACATTAGCAATTTTTCTGGAACTCAAAAGCTCGATATCTCGACTATCAGTCTTTAGATAAGCGAGTACAGTTCTTAACCCCTCACTCCTCACTCCTATGAACCGACGTCAACTTTTACAATACGCCAGCTTGTTCGCCGCCACCGGAGTCGTCTCTGTGGGCACCCACGGTTGGGCAGCCCGAAGCCTTGCAGCCACTGTGAAATCCAAACGGCTGATTGTCATCTTTTTGCGAGGGGCCGTGGATGGACTCAATGTGGTTGTCCCGTACCGCGAAGCAGACTACTATACCCTGAGACCGACACTTGCCATTGGCACCCCAACCGATAAGGATGGGGCGATCGATTTAGATGGTCGTTTTGGCTTAAATCCGGCTTTAGCGGCACTCATGCCACTGTGGGAAAACCGCAGTCTTGCCTTTGTGAATGCCTGTGGTTCCCCGGATTCGACTCGATCGCATTTTGATGCCCAATTTGACTGGGAAAGCGGCACTCCAGGGGCGAAAAGAACTACCGACGGCTGGATGAATCGGGTATTGGCGGCGCTGCCGCAAGGCACACTCACCCAAGCTGTCAACGTCGGCAACACCACCCCCCATATCCTCGCCGGTTCGATGTCGGTGGCGAATCTACCCGCCGTACGCAATCCCGAAAATGCACTGGCGATCGATCGTCCCCAGATTGACGAAGCCTTCGATCGTCTCTACAATGGCACAGATCCCCTCAGCCGCGCTTACCAAGAAGGGGAAGCTGCCCGCAAAATTCTTCTGGAAAACTTGCAAACCGAAATGCACGAGGCTGACGGAAATGCCCCCCGTCCGGAAGATGGATTTGTGCGGGACGCGCGGCGGATGGCACGGTTGATGGTCAGCGATGCCCGCACTCAACTGGGTTTTATGGAATTGGGCGGTTGGGATACTCACGTCAATCAGAACACTCGACTGACAAAAGCTTTGGCGCCTGTGGGCAGAAGGTTTGGCGGCATTGGTTGAGGAGTTGGGTTCGGCATACGAGGATACAACGATCGCTGTCATTTCGGAATTTGGGCGCACTGTGGCGGAAAATGGCAATGCCGGAACCGATCACGGACGTGGCAATGTCATGTGGTTACTCGGCGGCGGCATTCGCGGCGGACAAGTCTTGGGAACCTGGCCCGGTTTAGCACCCTCTCAGCAGTTTGAGGGACGAGATTTGGAAATTACGACGGATTTTCGGGATGTGATGACGCTGTTATTCAAACAACACTTACAAATTTCGCCAGCAAAGTTAGCTTCGATTTTTCCGGAGTTTCGGGCTAGTTCTGATTTTAATTTGTGGGGGTAAACTCTAGAACCCCGACTTCGCAGAAGTTGTCGGGGTTCTGGGTGTTTGATGAATGAGGGCTTCTTTTTTGGGGAAAGCATCCGGATTATTCCCTGGCTGGGATGTAAGGGAAATTGAGAGTTTTGGGACAATACCGATGGTAGTGGTAGGATAACGAGAAGAGGGAGAAACTGGAAGAAAGCAAATCGATCGCTAAAAAAAAGCATTTTACCTATGACGATCTCCACCCAAAGAAAGCTAACTCTACAAGAATTTCTTCAACAGCCAGAACTTAAACCAGCCTGCGAATATATTGAAGGAGAAATCATTCAGAAACCAATGCCAAAGGGAAGACATAGCCGCCTTCAAGGTAAACTTTGCGATGGGATTAATCGCGTTGCAGAAAGCGATCGCATTGCCTATGCTTTTCCTGAATTGCGCTGTAGTTTTGGCGATCGGGCGATCGTTCCCGATATTGCTGTTTTCCTCTGGTCAAAGATTCCGTTTACAGAAACAGGTGAAGTTCCCGATCGATTCGATCTACCGCCCACTTGGGTTATTGAAATTCTATCGCCCGAACAAAAGCCGAACAAAGTGATTGACAATATTTTGTATTGCCTCAATTTTGGCAGTCGGTTGGGTTGGTTTCTCGACCCCGATGATGCGAGCATTTTGGTGTTTAAACCGCAGCAGCAACCGCGTTTATATCGGGGAGATGACGTCTTGCCGGTGCTAGAAGAAATTCCACTTCAGCTAACGATCGATCGGGTTTATGGTTGGCTGAAAATGCAATAATTTTGACACTCCCAATCTTCCTAGGTCGCAAATTCCGCAGGCAAAGTTAGCATCGATTTTTCCTGAATTTGTGGGGGCAAACTCTAGAACCCCGACTTCGCAGAAGTTGTCGGGGTTCTGGGTGTTTGATGAATGAGGGCTTCTTTTTGGGGAAAGCATCCGGATGATTCCCTGGCTGGGATGTAAGGGAAATTGAGAGTTTTGGGACAACTGCGACGATCGAACCGATTTCGACAGCGGCGGCAATGACGATCGCGAAAATTGCCTTAGATAAATTTATTGAAGGCGGTGCGGGAGAATTAGGCAAGAATCTAACGACTGCTGTTTCAGAGAAGGTGCAGAAGTTGGGAACACTGGTGTGGAATCGGATTCACGGCAGTGCGAAAGCCGTAGAAGTGCTGGAAAAAGCCGCAGAAGATCGGCCGAGGAAATGCAGAAGCTGAAGAATTATCTTCATTCCCTGTGGAAGGATGAAAATTCGGAATTTGCACGGGAAGTGAAGAAGCTGGCGGATGAAATTCACTTTGAACTGACGCAGATCGAAGACAACAGTTCGATGACGCAAACTAACCAAGACAATGCCCGAGGTTGGCAAACCAAAGTAACGGGTGGCACGGGAACTCAAATCGGCGAAATTCACAATCACGGATAATCGTCAGCTTCGTAGGTTGGGTTGAGGTCCGAAACCCAACAAAGCTTGAGGGGGTTGGGATTTTGGATTTTGCGCGGACTCAGTTGGGGTTGCCGGAACCGCCGGAGACGCTGGAAACCGTGCCGCAACAGGTGGAATGGGTGTGTCGGCGGTGGCGGGGAGAACCGGTGCTCGTCGTTCTGGATGATGTGGTGGATTATAAGTCGGTGAAGCCGTATGTGCAGAAACTCGACTCGCGGTTTCGGGTGTTGATGACGACGCGGTTGCAACTGGGAACGGCGGCGCGGCGGTTGGAGTTGGATGTGCTGACGGAAGCGGCGGCGCTGGAGTTGCTGCGGGTGTTGGTGGAGGATGCGGAACGGATTGATTCGCAGCTTGAAGATGCCAAAAAGCTGTGCCAATGGTTGGGGTATTTGCCGTTGGGGTTGGAGTTGGTGGGGCGGTATTTGGCGCGGAAACGGGATGTGAGTTTGGCGCAGATGTTGGAACGGTTGCAGGGGAAAAGGCTAGCGGCGAAGGCGTTGGTGAAAACGGAGGAAGACATGACGGCGCAGCTTGGGGTGGCAGCGGCGTTTGAGTTGAGTTGGGAGGAGTTGCCGGAGGAGGCGCGGGTGCTGTGCGGGTTGTTGAGCATCTTTGCTTTGGCGCCGATTTCGTGGGAATGGGTAGAGACGTGTTTGTCGGATTGGGAGGAGGAAGAACTAGAAGACTGCCGAGATGAGGAACTGGTGGGACGGAGTTTGCTGGCAAGGGTGGGAGAAAGGCGCTACGAACTGCATCAACTGATTCGCGAGTTTTTTGCGGCGAAGTTGGGGACGGAGTTGCAGGAGGTGGCGGAGGCGTCGCAGCGAGGGGTGGCGCGGGTGATGGTGGCACAGGCGCAGCAGGTTCCGCAGACGGTGACGCTGACGGATTTGGCGAAAGTGGAAGAAGCGCTGCCGCATCTGGAAGTGGTGGCACAATCCCTGACGCCGTTGTTGGCGGAGAGTACGGACGCGATGTGGGTGTTTACCGGACTAGCGCGGGTGGCAGCGGCGCAGAGTCGCTGGGGTAATGCCGAGGATTGGTACGAGGCTTGTCGGGAAATGACCGAACACCGTTTCGGTGCAGACCATCCCTCTACCGCCTCCAGCTTGAACAATTTAGCAGCGTTGTACGAATCTATGGGACGCTACACCGAAGCCGAACCCCTGTATGTTCGATCGCTTTCTATCTGGGAACAACAACTGGGTGGGGACCATCCCTCTACCGCCACCAGCTTGAACAATTTAGCTGAGTTGTACTATGCTATGGGACGCTACAGCGAAGCCGAACCCCTGTATGTTCGATCGCTTTCTATCAGGGAACGACAACTGGGTGGGGACCATCCCTCTACCGCCACCAGCTTGAACAATTTAGCACTGTTGTACGAATCTATGGGACGCTACACCGAAGCCGAACCCCTGTATGTGAGAACCTTAGCCATTTTGACCCAATGCCTTCCCGAAAACCATCCCCACATCCAAGCGGCTATCGGCAACTTCTGCTATCTAATTCAGCAAGCGGTGGAGAATGGCAAAGCGGGGGAGTTGTCGGCGCATCCGCTGACGCAGGAGATTTTAAGTAATAAGTAATCAGTAATAAGTGAATGGGGGTGGGGAATTGGGTAAATTTTTATCGATCTCGGGCGATGGGTACATCCAAGTTCATAGAGATCGGTAAAATTGAAACAACACCAAATCTGGTTCCCACCGATGCTAAAAACTGTCGAAGGCTTTTATCAAAACGGACAAATCCAACTCGCCGAACTTCCCCCCGGCGTGCGAGACTCAACCCAAGTTCTCATCACTTTCCTCGATCCGGAAAAACTCAACCCATCTCAACTTCGCCAACTCATCGACCAACTGGAAACCCTATTAGGTATCCAACAAGGCTTCAATGAAGTCAATGCAGGGCAAACTCGACCCCTTAGTGCATTCATCCAAGCCATGCAGCAAAAGTATGACATTTCAGGTTGAGATTACCCCAATTGCAGAAGCCCAAATCGAGCAAGCTTATTGTTGGTATCGAGAACGCAATCCCGAATTTGCCGATCGCTGGTTTCGCAGTTTGATGAATGCGATCGCGACTTTACAAGACAAGCCTAAGCGCTGTGCCTTGGCTGTTGAGCATAACATTTTTCCGGAAGAAGTCCGCCAACTCCTTTACGGAAAATCCAAAAATATCTATCGTGTCTTGTTTGTAATTAGAGACACAACAGTCTACATTTTGTACGTGCGCCATAGCGCCCAAGCACCGCTGACGGTAGAAGATCTCGAAGATGAAATTGAGGATTGAGAAGGGATGAGCAAAGAATCATTTCTAACCGATCGGCGAACGTATTTAGCCATTCTTTACGAAATCAAAGTTAAGCGACCTTGGGCAGAGACATTGCCGGCAAATTCCCGAACTTTTAATCGAATTAATCCCATGTTTCGATCGATTCGTTTACTCTTCTAAAACTTCCACTAAATCTTCTATCATGACATCAAAAATTCGAGCTAATTTCTGCAATGCTGTATAGTCTACCGTTGCCAATTTGGGAGAATGGGCATAGCTTCGCACCGTACTATAAGGAATGCTCGATCTCTCGGAGACTTCTTTGAGCGTCCAACCCTTTTCATCAGCCAGTTCCCGAACTTTTAACCGAATTAATCCCATCCTACACTTGACAAATGATGCGTTCGCATCATACAGTAAATGATATGAAAACAGGCAATCGCCCTCCGACCTGAGAAATCAAGGGCGATCGCCATTCTTATACAACCCACATTGTGGGAAGGATAGCTCTATGATACCAACACAGACCTACCGAGACAAACTCAAACCTTGGTGCATTATCCGTCAGTTGCCTGATTTTCAACGCCTGACGATCGCCCGATTCAGTCGTCGCAACGATGCAGAGGCGTATCTAACGGCATTGCGGCGGTTGATGCCTGCCACTCGCCATGTTGTGATTTTCGCCAACGTGATGGTTCCGGATCTGGATTCTCTGGGCGATTTATCGGTAGGCGTCTGAGAATAAGGAATCGGTTTGGGAATTGCAGATCGCGTTAAAATCGATGGGTTTGCGCGATCTGTACCCAAATGGTGAACCACTCGGTACTCCAAATCCATCCCCTCACCCCCGATTTACTTCCGGCTGCCGTCGAACTCGATCGGCTTTCCCTGGGTGGATTGTGGACTTCTGAGGGGTATGCCAGAGAGATCGAAAGTCCCAATAGCGACTTGTTGGTCGTTTCGCGAAACAACGAGACAAAGCCCCCGACTCTTGTTGGTATAGGATGTTCTTGGGCGATCGTCGATGAAGCGCATATTACCCTACTTGCCATTCATCCACAATACCGCCGATCGGGTTTCGGGTTTGCGCTATTTTGGGCATTACTAACATCCGCGCGTCAGCGGGGAATGAAACACGCCACCCTAGAAGTGAGAGCCTCGAATCAGGCGGCATTGTCTCTGTATCAACGGTTTGGCTTTCAAGAAGCCGGACGACGACGGCGCTACTACCCCGATGACGAAGATGCGGTGATTCTCTGGCGGGGAGGATTGCAACACCCGGACTTTCCAGAGACGTTAGCAACGTGGAAAAAGGACATAGACGATCGTTTAAGATCGGGGGGTTGGGAACTAAAAACCGCGAACAACAAGTAAGGCTTCACCCCCATTTTTAACTAGAACGGCAAGCGAATAGGCGGACGGACACGCACACCCAGTTCTGTGGGACATTCCGGAACGCCGAGAACACTCCCGACAATTTGACCTTCTGTACCGCCGAGGGCATCTTGCCGTAACTCTTGACAAATTCCTATCAGTTTTTCCTCGTTGGGAAGAGGAATCGTAAACCCGTCAAATAAAGCCCCTTTGAGAATTTTCACAAAGTCTTGAAAGGAAATTTTTTTGACTTCTCCTAGAATGCCACCTTCAACCGCAACTTGTTCGCCTTGCCCGACTTCGACAGTCTCATTGCCTTTTTCGACTTTAACTGTCCCCTCTAACACTTGAAATTTTCCGCCGTCATCGGCATCCATCACGTAAATTGTCCCTTGCACATCGGCAACAAATCCCCCCAGACATCCGTTCACCGGACCGCTGGCGACGAGTTGACCCTCTTGGACTTCCACACACTGACCGACGGTGACGATCGAATTGGGGGCTAAACGTCCGGCGGCTAAGTTGCTAAATAAAAGGGCAGTGCGCGATTCGTCTTTGGTGGCGACAACCTCGTTGAAAGCTGCCACTTGTTGCAACGTCGCTTTTTCGTCTTGGACAAATACCTCGCCTTTATCGAGAATTTCTTGGACAATGGCTTGGGTGATTTGAGCAGTTGCCGGGACGCGGGGAAAGGCGATCGTCAACACCAAGCAAGTTAAACTTAAGATTCCAACTAAAATCCGCCGTATTGACTGGCGACGTAGATCGAACAAAAATCGAGTCATCTCAAACTCTCCCGATTAACGACTGATATCGCTTTCAATTCTACTGACCTACTCTGTTGACTTCGGGAAATGTATCGAAAAATGAAACCGAATCCTGAAAACATTCTGTGGATTGCCGACTACGTGGTTTTCAGTTGATACACCGAAACCGTTATCAAGAGTCACAATTGCCAAAGTCGCGTTTGTGGGTTGACGAACTCCACCTCGGTCTGGGATTGTGGGAAGGAGAGTATCCGAGGATCGCTCGGTTGTGGTTGCGCGGCAGAAGCTGAACTAGTGTCTTTGAGACAACGACTGCGAGACGCCCAAATCGATCAAAATGCGTTTCTCGGGTCAGACAAAACACTCTAGGCGATCGTGGGAACAGTTTGGCTCAACTGAGCTTCGTAATATGGCATGGTGGTATCACTCGGGCATAGAAAAGTTTGGTAGACAAACGAGAAAACTCCAAAAGCACTCCAGACGATTGCTAGTCCGATTTTACCCAACAGTCCGAACGATACACTTTTAGCTGGCTAGCTTTGACTCAAAACTTCGCGACGATCGATCGTCCTTTTTGACAGAAGCAAACGGCTATATTGTCTTTCTTCTCGCTTGTTTATTTGTTATGGGTTATTCGTCTTTTGTTCCCTGTCGCGAACAATCGAGAACGAATAATCTCCATTTCACCTTTTTTCGGGATGAGATCTATCAATTTCTTCCCATCGTACATTTCAACGATTCATCATGCTTCCAGGAGAACGGTTAATTCGAGCAGCTTTGCTAGTTGGTGTTTTGTATTTCTATTCGCCGATCGATAAAATGAATGGCAAAACGTCCTTACTTGAGGGAAATCGCCTAGCCTCATTCATTTCGGAGACAGAAACCATCACCTCAGACACGTCTACTCGCTGCTTGCCAAGCGTTCACCGAGGGGATGCAACAGTACGGGATGGGAACGCCCGATGGGTGGCGAGGAGCGATCGAAAAATGGACCGAAGCTCTGCAACACTGGAGCGATGAAAACAATTGTACTGCCAAAGCGGTTGTCCTGACATTTCAGGGCAGCGCTTATACCAACTTAGGGGAACTCGATCGAGCTTTAGAGAGTTACCAGCAAACGTTACAATTGTATCGAGAACAAAACGATCGTCACTCGCAAGTTTTAACCCTAAGAGCCTTAGCCGAAGTTTACACTAAATTGGGGCAATATCAAGCAGCGATCGATTCGACTCAAGACGCGCTATCTTTGTGCGAAGAGGTTTGCCACGATGGCGGCTATCGCCAAGTCAAAGCTGATGTTCTCAATACCATGGGATCGATCTTTGCCAAATTGGGCGATCCCGAACAAGCTTTAGTACGATACGAACAAGCATTGAAGATTGTCAAAGAAGTGGGAAACGTTCAGGGGGAAGCTGCAACCCTGAATAATATGGGTAATGTCGAAGCCGATTTGGGAAACTCCCAAAAGGCACTAGAAACTTACAATCTAGCGCTTCCTATTGCCCAGAAACTCAGCGATCGTCGTCGAGAAGCGGCTACGTTAAATAATATTGGTTTTATTTATACTCAACAGCAACAATACTCACAAGCATCGGAGACGTATCAAAAAGCGCTACCGCTGTGGCAAGCCTTGGGCGATCGATCGGGGGAAGCCAGTACCCTGACAAATCTCGGCGTTGCCTATGCCCATTTAGGAGATGCGGAAAAAGCATTAGACTTCTATAATCGAGCGCTGCCATTGCGACAAGCCGTGCGCGATCGTCGAGGAGAAGCCACTACGCTATATCGCCTAGCTCAACTCGAACGCGATCGAGGGAACAACGCCGATGCTCTGACTCGAATCAAGGCTGCGATCGAGATTCTCGAATCCTTGCGAACCAACGTACAAAGTGAGGAACTGCGAACTTCCTTCTTTGCCAGCATCCAAGAGCAATATGAATTCTACATCGACTTGTTGATGCAACTCCACCGACAACAACCCGATGCCGGATACGATGCGATCGCGCTGCACGCCGGGGAACGCACTCGGGCGCGGGCATTGTTGGAAGTGCTGGCAGAGTCGGGAACCGATATCCACCAAGGCATCAACCCGCAAGAACTGCGAGACAAAGAACGCCGCTTGCAACAACAAATCGCCGCCTTAGCCGCGCAACAAGTCACTCTCCTCAGCAGCACGCATACCGCAGAACAAGCCGAAACGATCGAAACCGAACTGCAAACCCTGTTCCAAGAACTCGACATCGTGCGAGGGGAACTCCGCATCCACAGTCCGAACTATGCAGCGCTGACTCAACCCCAACCTCTGACTTTGGAAGAAATTCAGAAACAAGTTCTCGACGAAGATACGATGCTACTCGAGTATTTTCTAGGGGAGAAGCGAAGTTATCTCTGGGCAGTGACAAACGAGAGCATCACTAGCTACGAACTCCCGCCGAAAGCCGAAATTGAAGCTGCCGTGGGCGACTTCCGCCGTGCGATTACCTCTCCCAGACAGCGCACTAATTTAGCGGCGATCGAACCTAAAGTCACTAACTTGAGTCAAAAGATTCTCGCCCCCGTGGCAGAGAAATTAGGAAACAAGCGTTTGGTGGTGGTTGCCGATGGCGCGTTGCAATATATTCCCTTTGCCGCGCTATCGGTATCGGCAGAGTATCAACCGTTGATATTCGATCGAGAAGTGGTGAACTTGCCTTCCGCCTCAACCCTTGCCGTGTTGCGAACCCATGTCGAACAGCGAGACCCTCCCCCCAAAACGATCGCCCTAATTGCCGATCCCGTCTTCGCCAAAGACGACGAACGCTTGCAAGATGTCTTTGAACCCCAAGGGATTGTGACTGCCAGTCGTCCGGATAACCTACTTCTGGCATCGGCACGGGATATGGGTTTAGCGATGCCTCCAGTACGCCTTCCCGGTACAGAAAAAGAAGCCGAAGCCATTTTATCTCTCGTTCCCGAACCGGAGAAACTGCAAGCTTTCGGGTTCGATGCCAACCGCCAAATCGCCACCAGTCCAGATCTCGATCGATACCGCCTGTTACATTTTGCCACCCATGGTTTTCTCAATAGTACCCATCCCGAATTGTCCGGTTTAGTGCTGTCATTGGTCGATCGTCAAGGCAACCCCCAAGATGGCTTTCTGCGTCTCCACGATGTTTACAATCTGAAACTTTCTGCCGATTTGGTAGTGTTGAGTGCTTGTCAAACGGGATTGGGGAAAGACATTCGCGGAGAGGGGATTATCGGGTTAACCCGAGGATTTATGTATGCCGGAGTTCCCCGATTGGTGGTCAGTTTGTGGAGTGTGGACGATCGGGGGACAGCCGCATTGATGTCGGCATTCTATCAAAAAATGCTGCAAGATGGCTTAACGCCAGCCGCTGCCTTGCGACAAGCTCAAATTGAACTGTGGCAAAACCCCGAATGGCAGTCTCCTTACTATTGGTCGGCGTTTGGATTGCAAGGAGAATGGCGGGTAATAAGTAATAAGTAATAAGTAATAAGTAATAATTAAAACTCTGTAGGACTTACGCGAAGCAAGCCCTATG
The DNA here is from genome assembly GCA_963838375.1 of uncultured cyanobacterium. GTDB lineage: Bacteria > Cyanobacteriota > Cyanobacteriia > Cyanobacteriales > Geitlerinemataceae > DVED01. The sequence continues at coordinate 49,083 of CAWIQY010000006.1, forward strand.
TAGTAGTCCAGTAGGGTGTGTTAGCTCGGCGTAACGCACCGTTGCTACCTGAGTAGCGTCACGGCGATTGTCCTGATTCTATTAGGGGAGAAGCATTTACCCGGCAATTTCAGACACGAACCCATAAAATTGATGCAAATGCTTCGCTTCCACTACCTCTTTCAAAATCACTCATCATTGAGCAGAAAAGCCTGCACTTGCGCTGCCGACAATCCCAGAATTTGAGTCACCTGACTCGCCTCCATTCCTGTTGCCAGTAGATTTTGGGCAGCTTGCCGTAGTTGAGTCTGGCTGCCTGTTCTTTCTCCAATTGAGCTTGTTCTTTCTCCAATTGAGCTTGTTCCGTATCGGTCAGTTGCCAGTTTCCGTCGCGATCGCACCATCGCAACCAAGGACTCGAAATCCCCTCAAACACCCCTTCCCAAATCCCTAAACCCATCCCCAAATCCGCCAACCAAAGGCGGGGATTTTCGGCTGCAAGGGGTTGTTCTCGATATTGCCCCCCATCAAGTTTGAAATATCGCAACTGTTGAGTATAGCGACTATAAACGATGTAATGCGGAACCCGCAGATACTGTTCGTAGACCTCAACTTTACCGGGTGGCTTAGGACGTGTTAGTCTACCTGACACGGGAACGATCGATTTGTCACCATTGCCACCATTCACCGCCTCAGAAACGTCGCTAGTGTCATTTTTGGTTTCATCCCCAAAGCGTCCTAAATCTTCGCTTTCGGTGCCGGGGGACAAAAACTCGACGACGACATCGGGCGACTTTCCTTCCTGCCAGATGACATAACTACGGCGCAAATCTGTGCCCTCGTATAGACGCGGGACATCGACGACCAGAAACCAGTCGGGACGTTTATGCCACAGGGGATGCTTGACATCGTAATAGAGATTGAGGTCAGATGCTGTGAAGCAATGTTCGCCAGGATAGTCGGTTAGCCGCAGCGTTCGGCTCAATAGTTGAGGTTGAAGGTCGTGGAATTCGTCGGGCAAACCAGGTTCCTCCGAATCTTCGCTGGGTAGATCGTACATCGTCGGGAGCGTTTCTTTGGCGGGTTTCGGGGGATCTTCTTGTACGATCGACTTTTGGGGAATCAGAACCATTGCCACCTCCACAGGGGTTTTCGGGCTTAAATTTAATATTACCGATCTCAGCCTATAACAATGAAAAATTTACCGTCCAATGTTGTTGCCTATCAGCAAACCCCGAAATTCACCCAAGAAACTATCCCGACTGCTTTGCAGAAGAACCACACCACCAAAGCAGGAAGTTGGGCGAAAATTTGGGTGATTTCGGGGCAACTTCGCTATGGAATTCTGACTGAACCACCCGAAGAACAGACGCTGACTCCAGAAACGCCGGGAATTGTCGAACCGCAAGTTCCCCATCAAGTCGAACCCCTGGGTGCGGTGGAATTCTACGTCGAATTTTATCGCGTTCCGGAACGTGGCAACGATTCGGGATCGACGCTGGGGCGTAGATTCAGCTAAAATAGCGAGACCACTCCCAAAAGAGACCGATCGCTCCTCTCCCGACTCTATGAAGCTGTTTAATAATGGATTTACGATATTTTTGAGTTTGTTGGTGGAGGCACTGCCTTTCCTGCTGCTGGGGGTCTTGTTTTCCAGCGCGTTGCTGCTGTTTATCAACGAACGTCAACTGATTAAACGCCTGCCTCGAAACCCCATTTTGGGTGCATTGTCGGGGAGTTTGGTGGGTTTTTTGTTTCCGGTGTGCGAATGTGGAAATATCCCGGTGGCGCGGCGGTTGCTGCTGCAAGGGGTGTCTCCGGCGGTGGCAGTGGGTTTTTTGCTAGCTGCGCCGACGATCAATCCGATCGTGATTTGGTCTACTTGGGTGGCATTTCGCGATCAGCCGGAAATTGTCGTGTTGCGGGTGGTTTTTTCCCTGATTGTGGCAACGGTTATCGGTGCGATTTTTAGCATCGGGGGCGATTTGCGTTCTCTGCTGCATCCTAACTTAGTTCGGGCAATGCCCAAAGTGCCGTCCCCGTCGCCGAAAATAGAGAAACAGCCTGCCTTGCTGAGCTCGGGAACGTATATATTAGGGCAATCCGGTACATCGTTACGTCTGGATAATTTAGCCTCCTCAGAAGACCTCCTCGAAGCGATCGCCCCCGATGCCGCGATCGCGTTAGGCGCTTCAGGAAAACGACGCTGGGAATTATTTGTCGATAATACCATTGCCGAATTGCGAGAGTTGGGTGGTGTCTTGGTGCTCGGAAGTGCGATCGCCGCTTTCATTCAAGTGGCTGTTCCCCGCGAAGCCATTCTCAATTTGGGACAAGGACCGATTACCTCCATTTTGGTGATGTTAGGATTGGCGGCGTTGGTGTCGATTTGCTCTACAGTGGATGCCTTTTTTGCCCTATCGTTTTCCTCTGCGTTTACCAGTGGTTCTTTACTAGCATTCCTCGTCTTCGGTCCGACGATCGATCTCAAGTCGATCGGTTTACTCCTCTCTATCTTCCGCCCTCGTGCTGTTTTATACCTCTTTCTTCTCACAGCTCAATTAACCTTCATTCTCACTTTATTAGTTAATTTACATTGGAGTTAGTTATTTGTCATTTGTTATTCGTGCTTTGTACCCAATTACCAAAGCCCTTTGGGCTTAAGTAATAAGTAATAAGTAATAAGCCCAAATAAAAAGGTTTAAAGCCTCTTCCTTTTAGGAAGAAGAAGTTAAAACACAATTTTCTCAATTGAATCCTTTGGCTTTAGCCGGAATTAAAACTTATTACTTATTACTTAACACTTATTACTTGTGAACAATTACCTAATCACCAATTACCTAATTACAAATGACCACCCAAAAACAACGATTGTGGATACCTTGGCTGGATGCCTTTGCTTTGGCAATTTGGGGGCTGTTAATGCTGAAATATTGGCTGACGGGTCAGCTGAATATTCTGATTCATCCTGCCTATCATTGGTTGTGCGTGGCGGGGGGATTGGGATTGTTAGTGGTGGGTGGATTTAAGATTTGGCAACTGTGGAAACAGCACCGAGGAGTGCAACGGGAAGTCGAAATGCTGACGGAATCGCACCTGACGCTGTTTCCCCCCGGTTGGGGTTCGATGTTATTGTTAGTTGCGGCGATCGCCGGATTGTTGATTACCCCGCGTCCTTTTGCCAGTCAAACGGCGTTGCAAGTGGGAGTCACCGATTTATTAAGTGTGACTCGATCGCAACCGAGAAGTTTTCGCAGTCTGAAAAAACCGGAAGAACGAACCCTAATCGATTGGATTAGAACCCTCAATGTGTATCCCGAACCCGATGAATATACTGGGGATAAAGTGAGTGTCACGGGATTTGTGATTCATCCCCCAGAATTGCCCGAAGGCTATCTCGTGATTTCCCGCTTCGTGATTACCTGTTGCGCAGCCGATGCTTACCCCATCGGACTCCCGGTGAAACTTCCCCCCAATAGTCCTGAATATCCGTCGGATACTTGGTTGTCGGTGCAAGGAGAAATGACGACCGGGACATTAACAGATCGACGGAAACTCGTGATTCAAGCGAGCAACATTGAAACCATTCCCGAACCCAAAAATCCCTATGATTATTAATTGATTATTACCAATTCCCAATTACCAATTACCAATTCCCGAATCGATGTCTGCATTTCCACAGATCCCCAAAAAGTTACATATACTCGATCGCGCAGCATTAACGGCGATCGTCGTGTTGATGGTTCCCATTCTCATCTTGGTGTTGGGAGGCGATCGAACAGTTCCCTACATTCGGGATTTTAGCTGGCAAAATCGACAAGTGGGGGCAGAAGATCGATCGTTTATTCTCACCTTCAGTCGTCCGATGGATCGTGCCAGTGTGGAAGAAAACCTGCAAATCGATCCGCCGCTTCCGGGTAAAATCAGTTGGGCGGGACGGCGGATGGCGTATACCTTAGACCAACCCGCCCCGTATGGTTTCGAGTTCGAGATGAAGTTGGCAAATGCCCAAGATCGCCTATCCGCGGCGAAAAAGAGGGAAACTTCGATCGAACCTTTTGGGGAAAAATTTAGTACGCGCGATCGAGCTTTAGTTTACATCAGCCTCAACCCATCCGAAACCGGACAACTAGTTCTCTATAACTTTACCCAAGATCGAACCAGTGTGCTCACCCCTGCCGATCTGCGGGTGATGGACTATAAAATTTATCCCAACGGCGATCGAATCCTGTTTTCAGCCGTCGAACGGGGTAGTCAGAACCCCGGACTTGGCGACGTGCAACTCTACACCGTTACCACCGGCATTTCCCCCCACGTTCCCGGCGAAGACGAACCGAAGCCCGAACCCGTGGGCAAAATCCGCCGCATCCTGGACAACAAAGACTATCAAAACCTCAAATTCGATCTATCTCCAGATGGTCGTACCATTGTCGTACAGCGAGCCGATCGACGCAATCCGGGGGGAAGCGCAGGTTTGTGGGTGATTCGGGACGGCGAGAAACCCCAACCCACTCCAGGGAAATCGGGAGGTACGTTTCTGATTGCCCCCAACTCTGAGGAATTAGCGATCGCTCAAGGTCAAGGAATTTCCATTTTATCGATCGAAGATCTGAAAAAAGATGCCTCCAAACCCTTGGAGTTTTTCCCCCAGTACGGCAACATCCTCAACTTTACGCGGGATGGATCGGCAGCGGTGATGGTGAAATACAATGCCGACTACACTCGATCGCTCTATCTGGTTCCCAATCAAGGAGATCCCCAAGAAATTCTCAACACCAAAGGATCGATCCTCTCCGCCCAATTCGATTCCACCGGAGGAATTTTGTACTGCGTACTGACCGACTTAATCGAAGGCGAGATCTATAAAGAAGTTCCCTATCTAGCGGCACTCAACCTCGAATCCCAAAAATTCCAACGCTTGTTTGAGTTCAAAACGCCCCAACCGGATATTACCGCCCATCTGTCTGCCGATGGTTTGTCCTTGATCTTCGATCGTCTGAAAACCTCTAACTCTCGAGAACCCACCAAGGGACCGCGAACTTCTTCAGGAGGGACGATCGTTTCCGGTCGGTTGTGGTTGTTGCTGCTGGCTCAAACCCAAAGCGGTGAGATCGATGTATCTGGAGAAGAATTGCCTCTAGTGGGTTTCTTGCCTCGTTGGCTACCTTGAAACGCCCTCATGTTTGAACCGGGAGAGTGTCGATCGATCGATGGGAAGCGAAATCACAAATTCCGTTCCTCGATCGGGTTGCGAAAAGCACTGTAACATTCCACCATGTTTTTCTACCACAATTTGGTAACTAATTGATAATCCCAAACCTGTGCCTTTGCCAACAGATTTTGTCGTGAAAAAGGGATCGAACATTTTTTCTTGTATCTCATTGGGTATTCCCGATCCGTTGTCGGAGATCCGCACGATCGCATAGTTTTCATCGGCTCGGGTTCTAATACAAATCTGAGGAGTTTTGTGGGTTTCTCGGTTTTGGTTTGGGTTGGCGATTTCTTCTTCCAAGGCATCGATCGCATTACTAATAATATTCATGAACACCTGATTTATTTCTCCTGCATAACAAACAACTTCTGGCACGTTGCCGTATTTGAGACTGACTTGAATTTCCGGACGATTCGGTCTGGCTTTCAACCGATGGTTGAGAATCAGCAGCGTGTTATTAATCCCTTCGTGTAGATTGGCGCGCAAAACCCGAGCACGATCGATGCGGGAAAAGTTTCGCAAACTCACGACAATCTCGCGGATGCGTTCGGTTCCCACCTGCATAGACGAAATGAGTTTGGGTAGATCTTCTCGGATAAATTCTAATTCGATCTCTTCTGCCAGGTCTTGGAGTTCTGCGCTGGGATTGGGATAGTTCTCTTGGTAAGCTTGAATCAGTCTGAAAACATCATTGATATAATTCCTTAAATGCTCGACATTGCCGTAGATAAAACTGACCGGGTTATTAATTTCGTGAGCAACTCCCGCCACCAGTTGTCCCAAACTAGACATTTTTTCCGATTGCACGAGTTGAGTTTGGGCACTTTTTAATTCGGCGAGAGTTCTTTCGAGTGCCTCGGCTTTTTGCCGCAATTGAGCTTCGCTTTTTTGCAGCGCTGCTCGATCCGCTTTGCGGCTGGTGATATCTCGGAGCGTGACCAGTTGTGCGGGTTGCTCTTGCCACATAATATCGACACTTCGCATTTCGGTAATTCTGACTTCCCCGGAGGCTGCGGCAATTTCTACCTCGGTATAGTCGTCATGGACGATAAACATTCCCATAGAATAGGAGGGCCGTTCTTCGGACGATAAGCCTAATAGATCCACTGCCGCCGGATTGGCAAACAAAATCGTTCCATCCTTGTCTTGAACGATCAAACCATCTAAGACCGCATCAACGATCGTACTCAGACAGGCTTGATTATCTTCGATCGCTTCGAGTAAGGAATTTCGTTCGGTTTCGGCAAGTTTGCGATCGTTGATATCGGAGATCGCTGCCGTGACAATCCAGTTGTCCCCTTCTCGTCGCGATGCCAGAGTTTCGGACAACCAACGCCAGTTCCCATCTTTATGGCGGAACCGAAACTCGAAGGAAACGCGCTCCTCGGCAAAACTCTGTTCAAAATGGGGTAAAACGATCGTTTCTAAATCCTCTGGAAACACTCGAGATCTCCATAGGGTGGGATCGATCGTCATTTCCTCGGCGGTGTAGCCGTAGACTTGCTCACAGGCGCTGGAGCAGTATTCGTATTCGATGTGACAATCGCTATCGACTCGATAACAAACGATCGCTACCGGAGCGGTATTGAGAACATCGTTGAGTTTCGACTCTGCCTGAGAAGCTGTCTCCAGTGCGTTTTGCAGCGCCACTTCTAGGTGTTTGCGATCGGTAATATTGGCAATAGTACCCAAATAGCCGATGGGATTTCCATCCGCGTCGCGTATCACCACAGCATTACTTTGCAGCCACGTCACACGTCCTTGTGGCGTGCGGAAACGATATTCTGAGGAAAATTCCCGTTCTGCTTGTGTCGCCTCGTACCACTGCTGGAAGACTCGATCGCGATCTGCGGGGTGCAAAGCCTGACTCCAACCCTTCCCCTGGACTTCCCCCAACGACAGTCCCGCCATCTCCAGCCATCGGGAATTGACAAACAGACAATCGCCTTGAGTATCCGTCTGAAAAATACCCACCGGAGAAGCATTCACCAAGAGTCGGAAACGTTCTTCGCTCTGTTGCAGAGCTTCTTCGGTGCGTTTGAGTTCCGTGCGATCGTGTAGAGTGAGGACTACTCCAGAAATTGTGCCATCGGTTTCCAGATAAGGCGCGTAGGTGACGCTGACGAACCGAGGTTGGGTGCGATAGTCGAACCAAGATTCGTATTGGACGATTTCGCCTTGGAGGCAGCGATCGAAATGGGGTTTGGCGACGTTCTCAAAGCGAGAATCTCCCAGTAACTCGCGCATGGAACACCCGATGATTTCCTCCCGACGTTTGAGATACCACGTCATATAAGTCCGGTTGATCAGCCGATAGTGATAGTTGACATCGACTAAGGCAATACCGTCGGGTGTGGCGGAGATAATCCGTTCGTATTGGCGCAGCCTTTCCTCTGTCTGCTTGAGATTGCCGATGTCGGTTGCCACCATCGTCACTACCCAGCAATCGGCGGCTTCATCGAGTTGGGAATGATAGGTGGCGCTAATCCAACGCAGGCTTTCGTCTTTGTGGCGAAATCGATAGTCCACTGTCACGATTTTCTCGGTCAAGAAAGCCTCGAACAATGGTGCGATTTTGGTTTGTCGGTCTTCTGGCAACACCCGAGAAATCCAGAGATCTTTGTCAGCAATCATTTCTGCCGCCGTGTACCCGAACAGTCGCACGCATCCGGCAGAAGAGTATTCGTACACCCAATCTCTATTCGCGAAGAGACGAAAGCTGGCAATCGCCGCATTGGCGTTATTGAGAATATCCTTTAACTGGGTTTGTGATTCTTGTAGCGCCAGTTCTGGGTGTTGGCACTCTGCTGCACCATCTGCCGCACCCTGAATCTGTGCCGAATTGCCGTTGAAAAGCGATCGATCCAGATGCCTGTCGTCTTGCCATCGGGTTTCTGCCTGTTTTCGCCGGCGCCTTTCTCTTTGCAGTTGTGCTTTGAGTTGCTTGAGTTCGATCGCTTGCCGTTTGACTAAAGTTTGCCATGTGTTAGTCCGTGTCGATGAAGTATTTTCGGTCGTGACTGTGGGAATATTCATGGAGAGTCTTTATTTCTCACCCGGTTAAAAACAGTTGTATATCTAACTTTTTTACGAACACAAGCCAAGAATCAAACAAATTGGTAGATCGCGATCGGATCGTTACGATCGATGAGTATCGCCGGTTAATCCAATACGATCGTTATTTTTCTACTCATGATATCTACTTAAGTGAGGATTGTCATGGACGATCCGGATATCTACAGAATGTATAGCAGTCGCTACTCTAGTTAAGACAGATAAGTGGGGACGGGGTGCGGAGTGAGAGGTGCGGGGTGCGGGGTGCGAGGTGCGAGGTGCGGAGTAAAAATTTCTCCATCTCCCCTGCAAGTCTGCGTAGAACCGATCTATTCTATACTGGGTCAGTCGTCAGCAGGGCGAAAATATGCCGATCGATACTGAGGTCTGAACTCCCCAATTCCCTATTCATTATGACCGAAAAGCCACCAACCTTTTTCTCACAACACGCGATCGTGACGGGGGGTTCCAGCGGCATCGGAAAAGCCACTGCCAAGTTATTGTTCGGCGAAGGGGCAAATGTTTCGATTATTGCTCGCAACCCGGAAAAATTGGACGCGGCATTAATCGAAATTGAAACGGAAAGACGCTTTCCGGGACAAAAAACGATCGCCATCGAAGCAGATGTTGCCGATCGTTTCAGCGCCGAAACGGCGATCGAATCCGCGATTTCTCAATTGGGTTCTCCCGATTTATTCATCGCCTCTGCCGGAATCGCTCATCCTGGCTATTTCCCAGATTTACCTGTGGAAATTTTCGAGCAAACTATGGCAATTAACTATTTTGGTAGTCTTTATTGTCTGAAAACGATCGTTCCCGTCATGGCAAAACAAGGTCGGGGTCATGTGGTTTTAATCTCTTCCGGTGCGGGTTTAATCGGCATTTACGGCTACACGCCTTACTCTGCGAGCAAATTTGCCCTGCGAGGTTTAGCAGAGTCCTTGCGCGGCGAATTACGGGTGATGGGTATCGGGATTTCGATCGTCTATCCTCCGGACACCGATACCCCACAACTGGCGGCGGAAAACTTGACTAAACCGCTGGAAACACAGGCAATTACGGGTACGGCGAAGATGTGGGAAGCCGAAGATGTTGCGGGAGCCATTGTACGAGGAATTCGTACCAAATCCTTTATAATTACACCTGGACTAGAAATGTCGATTCTCGCCAGACTGCACAGTCTAATTTCCCCCGGACTTCAGCGATATTTCGATTCTTTGGTCGATGGAACGAGAAAAAAGTAATAAGTAATAAGTAGGGTGTGAAGCGCGATCGCGTAACGCACCATCACTAAGTAGCGTCACGGCGATTTTCCTGTTATTTTTAAGCAGGTGAGAGATCTGCAATCAATCATCAATCATCAAAAAAATCGTATGAAAATAGCAATTATTACATCGGGATTTTTACCCGTTGTCGATGGTGTCACCGTTAGCGGGATGTCTCGACTGCAACGCCTCAGTCGGTGGGGACATCAAGTGTTATTATTTTGTCCGGATTACAGCGCATTAGAGTCTGTTTATCCCAATTGGAAAGAGTATAGCGGTGAAATACTGCCAAATGTGCGGGTGGTCAATTTGCCGAGTACACCGTTTATGGATTTAGATTTCGAGCGAAATGTGGCAATGAATGCGTACCCTATCTTGTTAAAAGAATTAGAAGGCTTTCAACCCGATGTTATCCACGTAGACGAACCCGAACGTTTATTTTTCGGATTTTTTCGGATTCCTGGGGTAAAGTTTGCTAAACAAAATGGAATTCCTTGTGTCGGATTTTTTCGGACGAATTTTCTGGAATATGCTGAAGATTATTTCCCGTTACCGGCGTGGGGAATCGCGATCGTCCGATCGATCTTTCAGAAAATATTTGCCTGGATTTACAATGCTTACAATATCACCTTAGTTTCTAGCAAAGTAACACATCCAAAACTCATTGAAATGGGGATTACCAACACGCAATATGCGAACCTTCTGGGGTTCGATTCTGAGAAATTTAATCCCAATTTACGAGAAGAAAAGTTTTTTGAAAATCGGTATAGATTACCCGAAGTCGATCGACAAGTGAAGTTAATCTTCTTAGGTCGATTAACGCCAGATAAAGGTTGGGAATTTACCTTCGATGCATTACCTATTTTATCACAGTCGATCGACTTAGATAACGTGGCATTTCTCATTGCTGGGGATGGTCCCAGTCGAGACGAAATTGCCGAACACTTTGGCAAATTTCACTTCCCACCTTCACATTCTCGGTCGAGTTCCTCCCGAAGACATTCCCGCACTACTTGCCAACAGCGATATTCACGTCACCACCTCAGAAAAAGAAGCACGAGGATTAACCATCTTAGAAGCTTTTGGAGCCGGAATTCCCGTGATTGCACCGCGTTCTGGAGGCGTGATGGAAAATATCCAAGATGGCTGGAATGGTTTTTTGTATACTCCTCAAGATCGAGAAGATTTTACCCGAAAATTGAAGCAGTTAGTTGAAAATCCCGACTTGCGACAAGAAATGGGGTTAAGAGGTCAGCAATGTATGGAAGAATACAGTTGGGATACAACGGTTAAAAACTTGGTAGAAATCTGGGAACGCCAAATCGATCGATCTTCATCTTGAAAGAGCCCCTTTCTTGAAAAAGTCGGGGATCTAACAGCGGGGTTAGTGTAGGGACAAAGCCTTTTCGTGAAACTGTAATGCACGAGCGTAAGAAATGGCAGGCAAATGCTTCGCCCAGGCGCCATGTTCGTCGGAAATCTCTGTGTTCGAGAACATCTACGGCACGGGTGGGGAACTGACGATCGATGATTTGTAGACGATCTTAAATCATTTTCCATGGATCGTAAATCATAGATTTTATCTTCTAAACGATAAAGTCTAAACTATAAATTTTTGTTAAGATCTGCCAATTTGCCGAAAAATATGGAGATTCAAACCGAATGATATATAGAATCTCGCACCGATGTTGCAGAGCGCTTGATTCGTGCATCCTAACTTGGCAGACAACATGGACGACGACCTCGAACTCAACCAACTCGCAGAAGAAGCTCCGCAGTATCCAGAACGCAGTTACAAAAGGCGTCGGACTCTCAATCTGCTAGCCATCAAAATTTTGCAGTCGAGAAAACTGACTCGTCCTCACAACGACTCGCTGCCTCCGGCAGTTTCTGAAGATCTGTATCACGAAGCCTTGAATATCACGGTAATGGAAATTTGTAAAAAAATTGACGAATATGACTCGACACGAGGAGATATTCTCGGATGGGCGAACTTTTTGCTGAAGAGACGATTTATCGATCTCGTTCGGAAATGGCGTTCCCATAATTGCCGACCCTTCAATCTCAACGATATAGAACATCATTTGGGAACGTGGGACGGGTCACATTCTGCTTCCGAAGAGCTCAAACAAGTCATCGAAGAAGATCCTGATGGTGTTTTTACCCGAACACATATCCGAAGGAATCCCCAAGCCACATTTCAGTTTTTAGTGTTAGCGAGAATTTGGGAAGATCGTAGATGGCAAGACATTTCGACCGAGTTAGAAGTGCCACAAGCAACACTTTGCGAGTTTTTTCAGAGGCAGCTTAACGAGTTGAAGCCATATCTTCAAGACTACTTACTCAACTAAAACTCAACTAAAGGTAAAGTGCATCAAGGGGATTGGGGATGAATATCGATCGGATTAAGGAAATGCTAACGTTTAGAGTGCATCTTTCGAGCACCGTTCATCGAAGGGCAAAAGCGAGGTTTAACGAAAAACACTTAACTGCCCAACGGGCAAAACAAGTGTACCTAAATCTGTTGAGCGCCTATGCTATCGAGTTTTACCTGCACTGTATGGGGTTTGAAACCGACGAGGCGGGAACTGGAAGTAACGATCGGGTAACGCGGGAATTTGCCGATGTAGCCGATGTGATGATTAAGTCCATTGGCAGGTTTGAGTGTCGTCCGGTGCTACCGGGAGATCGCGCGGTATCCGTGCCGCTCGAAGCCCAGTGCGATCGTCGAGGATATTTTGCCGTACAGCTCAATGCCGAGCTGACAGAAGCCCATATCGTCGGCTTTTTGAAAAAAGTGACGGCGGAGGAAGTTCTGTTGGAGGATTGGCAATCCCTCGACAGTTTTCTCCAATACGCCAGCCATTTAGAATCGACGGTCAAATTGAACCAATGGCTGCACAACGAGTTTGAGACGGGTTGGGAAACTGTGGAAGCCCTCTTGTCTGAGCCAAAAATGGCATGGCGTAGTAGCACTTCGGCACTGGAAAACCCGCGTTCTCTGGAATTGGGGAAATCGGTCGAGCGGGTGAAGCGGCTGACGTTGGAGCGATCGGGCGAGGAAATTGCCCTGCTGGTGCGCCTCAGTCCCAGAATGGAGTCCCAGATGGGAATTGGGGTTGAAGTCCATCCGACGGGCGATCGGACCTATCTGCCGCAAGATCTCAAACTGATGGTACTCGATGAGGAGGGGATTGCGGTGATGCAGGCGGAAGCCCGCAGCACCAAAAACATTCAACTCAAGTTTAGCGGCGAAATCGGCGAAGGATTTAGCGTCAAGGTGGCATTGGGGGGAACTAGTGTCACGGAGGCATTTACGATCTAAAAGCGATGGAAAAGCGAGTAATCCTGAAGCTGGATGGCATCCTCGATCTGGACTTTTGGTCGGATGGAGATCGCCAACTGGAACTCGCGGGATATTTGCCCCCCAATCCGGAACTGGCAGAATTGCTAAACCAGCACTGGCAAAAGGATCGCCAGATTGGGACTTGCGGTTCTCGCCTCCAGCCAGAGTCGATCGAACTATAAGGACAAATGACCGGAGATGGTGTGATGTGGTTTATCCCGTTCCTTCCTCTGCGCCGGTGCTCACAGTGCTATCGTTCTGCGCGGACGAGTGTTCCGGTAGGCGTGAATTCCATTCGCCTGCTCGCTTGCAACCATTACTCGATAAACTTAGAAAAGAATTCGATCGAAAATTCAGATCCTCCGTCCCTGCATGTCTCGATTCGACCATCCCTGCCTGAAGATCGCCATCGCCCCTCTCTCTGTCGCCCAAGATCCCCATTTCGCCATGTGGGTGTTGCAAGCGCCCTATTTGTCGGGTTACGTTCACCACGACAGCACTTGGTCAGAAGATCTCGCCCAACTCTGGTACGCTTGGCAACAGCTTTTTAGCCTGCAATCTTTGCCTTCTCCCTTGCTGCCGAAAACCTCTGGCAATTTCCTCCCACCTTTCAACAGCAGTGCCACCACCAGCTACAGCAGCCTGCTGATGCAAAAATTGGGGTTAAACTTGTGGCAATGGTTATTTTCGGGTCCGGTCGCCCGCAGTTTTGCCCAAAGTCAGGGGATCGCCATGGGACAAGACAAACCCCTGCGGTTGCGCCTGGATTTGCGATCGCCCCATCTGATCGGTCTGCCGTGGGAAATTCTGCAACCCCAACCGGGGAAATCGGCAGTTTCCCTGAGCCAACATCTCCTCTTCAGTCGCACCACCAGTGAAGTCGAGAGCCTCTCGTACCGACAAGCCACCGATGCCCTAAATATTCTCCTAGTTTTGGGACAAGAGTCAACAGAGCGCGATACTCCCGAGTTGCAACTCGAACAAGAAGCCTCTTTGCTGTCAGAGATTTTCGATCGGTGCTCCCTGGAAGAAAGTACCGTTCCCTATCGCGTCCACATCCTGATTCAGCCGACAGTTGCCGAACTGATCGATGGGTTGGAATCTCAGGAAATCCATATTTTGTTATATGCGGGTCACGGCATTGCCGCACCCACCGGCGGACGGCTGTTTCTGGGGTCGGAAACTACCCTCAGCGGCACGGAATTGGCGCAAGTTTTGGTTCGCACCCAGGTGACGCTAGCGGTGTTTAATTCCTGTTGGGGCGCCCAATGCGCTCGACAAGACAGCGATGGTTCGGTGCTTCCCCGCAGCAGCCTTGCCGAAGTGCTGATCCACCACGGCGTCCCGGCTGTTCTGGCGATGCGAGATACGATCGCCGATCGCGAAGCCCTCAGTTTCATCCGCTCCTTTGCCCAAGCCTTAGCCGAACAGCACCCGATCGATCGGGCTGTGGCGATCGCCAGACAACAGCTTTTGACCCTGTACAAATTCAATCAACCCGCCTGGACGCTCCCAGTTCTCTATATGCACCCGGAGTTTGACGGCTGTCTGATTCCCCAGCAAGACTGGGCAATTACCGAACTGCCATCTACTTCTAATACCTGGCTAGAACAAATCGATGTCAATGCCTATCTGCGATCGATCGGTGCCGAAGATCGGGTTTGGCCGATTCAATCGGGGTTTCTGCGAGTGGGACGCACCGACGATAACGATCTGGCAATTACCGATCGATGGGTATCCAAACGCCACGCCGAAATTTTCTCCCGTCACATTCATTCCCAATCCGGCAAAGCCACCGAACCGATGTACTATTTGCGAGATTTCTCCCGGTACGGAACTCTGGTTTTGTCTGAGGAAGGCTGGCGCAAAATCCACCACCAGGAAGTTCTACTGCGATCGGGCGTACAGCTCAAATTTGGCAGTTCTCACGGGCAAGCCTTGGAATTTTGCATCGACTAAAAACAACGAAACTTAGGACGACAGAATCGATCTTTGATAGAATGAAAAGCTAAATTGCGCCAGATTGTGCCTCATGAGTCAGGGAACGCTGTTCGATAAAGTTTGGAATCTACATACTGTTGGGACGTTGCCTTCCGGTCAAACTCAGCTTTTTATCGGTTTGCACCTCATCCACGAAGTCACGAGCCCGCAAGCCTTTGCCATGCTGCGAGAACGAGAACTCAAGGTACTATTTCCCGATCGCACCATCGCCACCGTCGATCATATCGTCCCCACGGAAAATCAAGCGCGTCCCTTTGCCGATGTTTTGGCAGAAGAGATGATGCAGGCACTAGAACGCAACTGCCAGGACAACGGGATTACCTTCTATAATGTCGGTTCCGGTCGTCAGGGCATCGTCCACGTCATCGCCCCGGAACAAGGACTGACGCAACCGGGAATGACGATCGCCTGCGGAGACAGCCACACCTCTACCCACGGCGCTTTTGGGGCGATTTCCTTTGGCATTGGCACCAGTCAAGTTCGGGATGTTCTCGCCTCCCAAACCCTCGCTTTAGACAAGCTAAAAGTTCGCAAAATTGAAGTCAACGGCGAATTGCCTCCTGGGGTTTATGCCAAGGATGTCATCCTCCACATCATCCGCATCTTGGGCGTTAAAGGCGGTGTCGGCTATGCCTACGAGTATGCCGGAACCACTTTCGCGGCGATGAGTATGGAAGAACGGATGACGGTGTGCAATATGTCGATCGAAGGGGAAGCCGTTGCGGTTATGTCAACCCCGATGCCGTTACCTATGAATACCTCCAAGGTCGGGAATTTGCCCCCAAAGGCGCGGATTGGGATCAAGCCGTGGCGTGGTGGGAGAGTATTCGCAGCGACGACGACGCCCAATACGACGATGTGGTGGTGTTCGATGCGGCTGATATCGCGCCGACAGTCACCTGGGGAATTACGCCGGGACAGGGAATTGCAGTGGACGAGACAATCCCCACACCGGAAAGTTTACCGCAAATGGAACGGGCGATCGCCGAGGAAGCGTATCAGTATATGCAACTCACTCCCGGAACCCCCATCCAAGGCACCAAGGTGGATGTCTGTTTCATCGGCAGTTGTACCAATGGTCGCATCAGCGATTTGCGCGAAGCCGCCAAATTTGCCAAAGGACACAAGGTGGCATCCGGAGTGAAAGCCTTTATCGTACCGGGTTCGGAAGTGGTGAAACAGGAAGCCGAAGCGGAAGGACTCGATCGGATTTTTGTCGAGGCGGGGTTTGAATGGCGGCAGGCGGGATGTTCGATGTGTCTGGCGATGAACCCCGACAAACTCCAGGGAAACCAACTCAGCGCCTCGTCCTCCAATCGCAATTTTAAAGGTCGTCAGGGGTCGGCATCCGGTCGCACGTTGCTGATGAGTCCGGCGATGGTGGTGGCGGCTGCCATCCGTGGGGAAGTTGCCGATGTGCGCGATTTGATGAACAAGTGAACTACCAAATATTTTGATTTCTGGGTTGGGGTGCTTTGGCGAATTACCAATTACCTATCGATCTCAGATTTAGTAAAACCAGCTTTTTATGCTTGGAAACCGTAAACTCACCGTCTTTGTTTGGTCTAAATCGTTACTTCCTATTGTATTTTATGTTGTACAAATGGGAATAATTTATGTCGGTCTTAATGCAAGTTATCGGTCTTTTTTGGAGGTCGATCGGGCGTATGAATCGATTCTCGAAATGAAACAACTAACGGATGACGAACAGCAATTAGAGGAAAAAAAGGAGATTGTTGAAAACCGTTTATATTGGCTGAATTGGATTATTGTCGGGACAACTATTGTCGAACTTGGGGTACTGTTATATTTCCTGTGGTCGGTGAAATCTGGCATTGCCGAACGGTTGGGACAAATTGCCAACGATCTCAACCAGTTTTCTACCGAAATGGCTCAAACCATGGAATTGCAGGAACAAAATACCGCACAACAAGCGGCGGCAGTCAACCAAACGACGACGACAATGGATGAATTGAGCGCATCTAGCCGGCAATCTGCCGAACAAGCCGGTGCAGCGGCGATCGATGCCGGTCAGGGTTTGAGTTTGGCAGAATCGGGTTTGAAAGCGGCAGAAAACACCGAGTCTGTGATGTCGATGCTATCGTTAAAAGTCAACGATATGCAAAATCAAATTGCCAATTTGACTGAAAAAACCAATCAAATCGGCAATATTTCTAAACTGGTTGCCGATTTAGCCAATCAAACAAATATGCTGGCACTGAATGCGGCAGTAGAAGCCGTTCGCGCGGGAGAACACGGCAAAGGATTTTCGGTAGTCGCTCAAGAAATTCGTAAGTTAGCCGACCAAAGCAAGGCATCTACCGCTTCGATCGACGATTTAGTGGCTGATATCCAAATAGCGATCGACTCTACGGTGATGGTAACCCAAGAAGGCAGAAGAACGGTCGAAAATGGGGTAACAATTGCTCGAGATACGGCGACAACTTTTCGCGGATTGACAGAGGCGATCGATAATATCTCTTTAAGTGTTCAGCAAATCTCGCTCAATGCTAAACAACAAGCCTTGGCAATTCAACAGGTGGTCGATACCATGAGTAATATTAATTATACGGCTTCCAAAACGGCGACTAGTATCAGTCAAGTCAAAGGAGGATCGGAAAAGCTCAATCGCATGATTCAGACTTTACAGAAAATCGTTTAATTATTGGCTAGTGACGAGTGGCTAAGAGTTCGCGAATTGCCATCAACTATTAACCATCAACCATCAACCATCAACTATTAACCATGAGCAAAATTAAAACAATTGCCGGACGCGGAATCCCTTTAACCGGAAATGATATCGACACCGATCGAATTATTCCCGCTCGTTTTTTACGTTGTATTACATTTGATGGATTGGGAGAGCAAGTTTTTGCCGACGATCGAACTTCCACAAACGGCGAACATCCCTTCGATCGACCCCAATATCAAGACGCAAATATTTTCGTCGTCAATGCCAATTTCGGCTGCGGTTCCAGTCGCGAACACGCACCCCAGGCGATCTCCAAATGGGGCATTCAAGCCTTGATTGGCGAAAGTTTTGCTGAGATTTTCTTTGGCAATTGTGTCGCGATGGGGATTCCTTGCGTCACCGCCGATGCCACCACGGTGAAACAACTTCAGAACGCGATCGCCGCCAATCCTCAAATGTCTGTCACCTTAGATTTAGAAGCCCTAGAAGTGCGTTATGGAGACATCACAGCCACTGTTTCCATGCCAACAGGGGCGCGTCAGAGCTTCATTTCGGGACTGTGGGACAGTTGCGGACAGTTGGTAACGCAAGCGGATGCAGTGCGAGAAACAGCTCGTCAGTTACCGTATGTAGCTTGGAGTTCGATCGGCTAACACTGCAATTTCAGCAATTCGACAAACTCCCGCACGACCTCATTGGGACAATTCAAACATTTCGAGTAGGAAAACCGATAAATCCGAATACCACCGCGTTCGTAATTCAACTCTCTTTCCTGTTCTTCAAACAGAAGATCCAATTTGTCGTCTCCAACGCTATCAACCATCAACAATCCCCAGCGGACGCAATTGGGTGTTCCCGGAAGGCGATGGCATACCAAAAAACCCGGTTTGGGATCGCTGATGCGTCTTCCACCACAATCTAACCGGGCAACAGAATGGGGAAAAAATAGCATATTCGCACGATCGAGGGCTTTGGCAACTTCCACTTCCCCCAACGATCGAAACTTTAATTTTTCCCATACCAACGGGTCATCTTTAGATTCTTCCTGCTTAGATTCTTTTTTCGCAGGAGGTTCGATCGGTTTGGAGATCTGTTGTTCGGGAACTAAGGATAGGAGATCTGCGGGTAAACTCTCGGATAACGCCCCATCTAGAGTATCTTCCCGAATGGGTTCGGGTTTGGGTAGCTTTTGGGGAGTCGGTAACTCAGGTTGCGGAGGACGGGATAAGGAACGTTTGGCAATGCGTTTGAGGGGACGTTTGTCAGACTCCTGGCGTTGGTATCCGGCTTTAAACGTGGCAATCTGTTTCACCAATTCCTGGTTGGCAGTAGAAGACTTTCCCCAAGCATCCAGAGGATTGCTCGCCTCGGGGGTTTGTTGCAGATATGCCAACAGCGTTCCTTCGACCTTTGCTCCATCGAGAACGGCATTGTTCAGATTCGTTCCGACTAAAATCGCATCGCGGAGGTTGGCATTGCTGAGATCGGCATAACTCAAATCGGCATTACTCAAGTCGGCATAGCTGAGATCGGCATTTTTTAAATCGATACGGGTGCGATCGCTACTGAGTGTGGTTTCGTTAAACCCCTGGATGGCATTGGTCAGATTTGCCCCTTTCAAATTGGCATAACTGAAGTTTGCACAAGATAAATCGACTTCGCTCAGGTTGACCCCATTCAAGTTGGCATAACTGAAGTCCGCACAGGATAAATCCGCACCCTCCAAATCGGCATTGACCAAACTGGCATGACTAAAATCCGTTTCGCTGAGATTGGCGTAGTTGAGATTGGCATCACGCAGCTCGACTTCCCGAAAATCCGCATTGTTGAGATTGGCACTATCGAGTTGAACGCCATACAAATTCGCATCGCGAAAGTTAGAGTTTCCTAAATTAGCGCGATCGAGTTTCACCCCATAGAGTTTGGCATGGCTGAGATTGGAATTGCTCAAATCGACATCGCACAGATCGGCATTGCTCAGATGCGCGTCGCTGAGATCGATCGAATAAAAATCTCTTTCTCCGGCAGCATATCGCCCCAGAAGTTCATCCGCAGCATATCGCGCTAACAGTTCGTCGGCATATCGCGCTAGCAGTTCGTCGGCATCCATGGGGCTTAGTTGAAGGGTAACAACCTATGATCCTAAGGTTCTCAGAGAAGTCAACCGAGGCGACATCGTTGGTATTTCTAGACCTCACTCACCGCCCAACTTCTCGATCGACCCATCTTAAACGGCGATCGCGTAGCGACTCCACAGGAATGTTACCACGATACTCTGCAACCTCCCCACCTCATCCAAAACATCCTCTTGGGGAAAAGTACGGAGCTTATGATATCCGTCTTTGCAATTTGTTTACGCATCAATTTTTCCCCGATCGCACCTCAATCCTATATAGACAGGCAGTTGGGAACTTTTGTTCCCTTTTATTCCTCATTACCTCCTTAAAGATCCGATAAAGTCTACCCCCAAAGGGTAGGCATTTTCATTGGGGTGTGCGATCCTTTAATTCATCAACCCAATAACGGTAAATACTATGAGTGTTGTTTGTATCTGCGCAGTTCTGTTCCTGGTTTCTCTACAAACTGCTGCTTCAATTCCCGGAATCGCTGACGAAGAGACTCTAGATGCAGAGCCTTTCCGCAATAATGTCAGCTCTCCTACGAATTAACTTTTGACTTGATTACACTTCGGTAACTACTCGGTAAATACTATGAGCGTTTTCTGTATCTGCGCGGTTCTGTTCCTGGTTTCTCTACAAACTGCTGCTTCAATTCCCGGAATCGCTGAAGAAGGGATCGTAGATGCGGAGCCATCCCCCCATAACATCAGCTCTCCTACAAATTAAATTTTCACTTTATAACACTTCGGTAAATACTATGAGCGTTTTCTGTGTCTGCGCGGTTCTCTTCCTGGTTTCTCTACAAACTGCTGCTTCAATTCCCGGAATCGCTGACGAAGAGATTCTAGATGCGGAGCCATCCTCCCAGAACATCAGCTCTCCTACAAATTAAATTTTCACTTGATTACACTTCGGTAAATACTATGAGCGTTTTCTGTGTCTGCGCGGTTCTCTTCCTGGTTTCTCTACAAACTGCTGCTTCAATTCCTGGAATCGCTGACGAAGAGAGTCTAGATGCGGAGCCCTCCCCCCATAACGCCAGTTTGTATACGAATTGACGATCGCAGAAATCGAGTCGGCAACAGTTTCCGGATAGCGATCGCGAGCTGTACGAGCGTATTCTAAAGGTGTTTGTGCCGGGTTTTTCTCCAATCCCCGATCGGCAGACCAAGTTAACAATTGTTGGTAAAGACGTTCCATCGGATGTAGCTTGCCCAACCAGCGGCGCCGCCTCCAAAGTCGCCAAGCACGCCAACTCAACCACCCCAAAAATCCGAAACACACTGTCGCGATCGATCCCGACAAAAGACCGCCCCAACCTTGGAAAAAGAGTTTGAAGAGCGAACCCATCGCCCGAAAAACTGCCCCAAAGACATTTTCTAACCATGCCGTCACGCGGGCGGGAATCCATCCTGCAACCCACTGCCAGAACTGCCGCAAGACGCTAAAGGTTTCGGATTCTTCCACAGACGGGGGAACGATTTCGTGTCCGGGAATGGGATCGAAAGCAAACCAACCGTACTGGGGAAAATACACCTCAGTCATGGCATGGGCGTCAGTATTTTTGACTTCGTAAAACCCAGTAAAGGGGTTAAACTCTCCGGGTGCGTATCCCGCGACTAATCGTGCGGGAATGCCGACGGAACGTAGCATCACCGTGAGTACCGTAGAAAAATGATCGGCATAGCCTCCGGGAGTGCAGGTTTCCGGTGTTGCCCTTCGATCGCAACGAAACAGGAAGTTTTCGACTAAATCTTCTCCATCGGCTAAAAAGGCTAAGTCTAGGGGATTGTTGGGAACTTGATAGTTTTGTTTGAGATACTGCGCCAGATAAAGAGCTTTGGTATAAGGATTCGTTGGAGGATTTGTGGCGCGATCGAAAATTTCCTGGGTTCGCTGACGGACTTTGTTTTGAATCCCTGGGGGCACTTGTAGGTAATATTGGCGGATGAGTTCGGGATAGTCCGTCAGGGCGCTCTCTAAGGCAGTTTGACTGCGGTAAGGAACTTTAGATATAACACTGTAGGTGAGTCCGTCAGCCAGTTTCACCGGCGATCGCAATGTGCCTTCGGGATCGGTTGCCACTTCCTTTGTGGGGAAGTATAACTCCTGGGGGCGATCGAGAGCGGGAATTAGGCTGGGTAAATCGGAGACGATGGAATAGGTCTGAATCACTTCTTTGGTTCCCCCACGACTCCAAAATGGCGGCAGCATAAACCGATAAGTCCACGTCGAACGATTGAACTTGGTGGTGTTCTCCAGGCGAGAGATTTTCCAACCCTGTCCGGTGTAACGATCGAAAGCAATGACGCGCCAAAACCCCTTAGCTTGCGATCGAACCCGCATCACCAATTGCGGTGTCATTTCGCCGCGCAGGTTTTGGTTCATCTGGTTGCTAAACCCGTAATAAAATCGATCGTCGAGTTCTCCAGGACCTGTCCCATCTCCACCGATTCCCGTACCATCTCCCGGTTCTTCCCCGTCATTTCCCAACGGACTGACAATATTGCGACCTTCAAACGATCCCTGAAAATCGATATTGGCACTCACCGGCAGCGATCGTAATTGATAGCCGGGAACTCGCGGCATCAAGACGAACAAAATCATCCCCAAAGCCGCCACAACGGGTAACAAAATGGCGATCGATTTCCACGGCAACAGCGAGTTTTTCTGCGTTTTGGGTGTCGATTTCCCCTCAACAATTCCCAAACGCGATCGATAATCGAGTACCAACGCCGGCAACGCCAAAGCTAAAAATAGCAGCAAAAACGGACCAAACACCAGCGTTTGACTGACCGTGCCCGCCACCCCCAGCAAAATCAGTCCGATGACCATCGAGTACCCTAAATCTTTGCGGCGAGGTAAATCGAAGGTGTGCAGAACTTGAATTTGAATCAACAATTTGGCAAGAACCAGCCGAGTATCGTTGAGAGATCCCAGCAGTTCCCCCAGAAAATTTCCCAACGCCAGCAACATGGCAACCGCCAGAACGAACTTGACGAGGATATTGCGATCGTGACGGCGATACCCACTCCAAGTTGCCCCCACAATACTCAGCGGAATCGCCCACCAACTCAACTGCGTTTCGGCTGCCACATCCGTTGCCACAATCCCCACCAAGACTAACCCTTGGACGAGAACTCTTAAGGCGATGGAGTCTTCAGCCACGGTTGGGGGTAAAGATTGGAGACGCTGCCGCAGCCGATCCCAAATTGAACTGGGACGATCGATCGGATTCCCTGCACGAGACATATGGATGGATCTTATAAATTTTGGGGTTCCACGAGTCTTTCTCAAGCTAACATTTTTCCCCGAAACTGACGAAAATCGAGATGCCCGATGTGAGAAGTCAATGGGATTGCAGGGCGGCACACACTCGGTGTTCCTGACGATCCGGAATTCTTTACCGCCGCTTCATTTACTGGGAGAAATACTGGGAAAAAATATTTTTCCTAACTTCGTTAAATTTTATGAATTCCTTAAGATTCCATGAAGTCGATCGCTCGAAAACCTGTGGAAAACCCTGGGGAATATCTGTGGAAAACCCGAGTCATTTTGTGGAAATACTCAATAAGTATAATGACTCTGTGGAAAAGTCAGGTCTTTTTTCCACAGGTTTTCCACAACCCTGGCGAAGCCCAACGAGAGAGACAGAAAGCCTTCTCTAGTTTTTTCCACAGTTTTCACAGCCCCTACTACTACTACCCTAAATAAAATATAAATACAGTAGTAGTTAGCGGCAAAATTGCTTTTCGCCGCTCTCCCGACAGGATCTCCCCCCGGATGTCCACGGTTGACGAAAATTCCCTTCTGGCTTTATCCTCGTAAAGCTTCGTTCTGTTCGATCCCGCCAAAACTCCTATGAAGCTCGTTTGCACCCAAAGCGATCTCAACACCAATCTCGCCCTGGCGCACCATGCCGTCCCCTCTCGCCCAACACACCCAGTTTTGGCAAACGTCCTCGTTCGGGCAGATGCCGATACAGGCAGCGTTCAAATTACCGCCTTCGATTTGAGTTTGGGGATTCGTACCAGTTTTTCCGCCCAAGTGGAACAAGGGGGAGAAATTGCCCTTCCGGCTAAACTCCTCAACGACATTGTGGCGAAACTGCCCACAGGCGAAATTACCCTCAACAGCGAAGACGAAGAAAACCTCACCACACTCACCGCTACTACCGGACAGATTTACCAAATTCGGGGAATGAATGCCGCAGAGTTTCCCGAACTGCCAGAAGTTGAAAGCGGCAAAGCGATCCGGTTAAGCGTGACATCTCTCGAAGAAGGGTTACGAGGAACGCTCTTTGCCACCAGCGCCGATGAAACCAAACAAGTGCTGACGGGGGTACATCTGCGGGTTTCTGGCGAGGGATTGGAGTTCGCTGCCACCGACGGGCATCGTTTAGCTGTGGTTGAAGCGGTTAATGCTGAAGAAGCTGAGGAGTCCCCCAATTCGATCGAAGGTTTTGAGGTGACGATTCCCGCCAATGCGTTGCGGGAGTTGGAACGGATGTTTGGCAAGCGTGGCGATAGCACGTTCATCTCGCTTCAGTTCGAGGAAGGGCAAGTATCCTTCGATCTCGGTGGGGGACAACGCCTCACCAGTCGTACTCTAGAAGGGTCTTATCCGGCGTACCGACAGCTCATTCCCCAACAGTTCGACAACCAACTCAATATCGATCGTCGCGAGCTCGTCAGTGCCTTAGAACGTATTGCGATCTTAGCCGATCGAAAAAACAATATTGTCAAATTTAGCCTCGACAGCGAAAACCAACGATTGCTTCTCTCGGCTGAAGCGGCGGATATTGGCAGCGGGCAAGAGTCGATGAATGTCCAAATTTCCGGACAAAGCCTTGAGGTGGCTTTTAACGTGAAGTACATCACAGAGTCGCTGAAAAATTTGATCGCCTCCCAAGTGCAAATTCAACTCAATACCGCCACGTCTCCGGTGGTACTGATGCCTTTGAGTGGAACGAAAATGACACATTTGATTATGCCGGTTCAGATCAGAAATTAGAATAAAGAGTAGACTTTTAATTACCGTCCTTTAGAAACTTCCCCGCACGTCCTATGCCTCGCACGCAAAAGAACGATAATTTCATCGATAATACCTTCACGATTATGGCGGATCTGATCCTGAAGATGTTGCCGACGAACAAGAAAGCCAAGGAAGCATTTGCTTACTATCGCGATGGAATGGCGGCACAAGCCGATGGCGAGTACGCTGAAGCCATGGATAACTACAAAGTTGCCTTGGAACTGGAAGACGATCCCCTCGATCGCAGTTTTATTCTCTATAATATGGGCTTGATTCATGCCAGTAATGGCGAACATGAGAAAGCTTTGGCACTTTATCAACAATCTCTCGATTTCAATCCGCAAATGCCCCAAGCCTTAAACAACGTGGCGGTGATTTACCACTACCAAGGCGAACAACTCAAAGAAGCTGGAGATCCTGAAGGCGCAGAAGCCTTTTTCGATAAAGCGGCAGATTATTGGAAGCAAGCCGTTCGTCTGGCACCGAACAATTATATTGAAGCGCAAAACTGGATGAAAAACACCGGTCGATCGAGCTTGGATATATTTTAAGGATATATTTTTAGCGGTTGACGATCGCCCCGATAGTCCTGACCCAACAGTCGTAAAATTTGGATGTTCGTTACCCGAACATCTCTCTAAGTAACGATCGAAACTCAAAGCGATCGCAATTGAAAAACTTTAAAACACCGATTTGTCGTACAGCATCTATTTTTTTGGAACCTGGAAATATGACCTTCGATCGAGACCAAGTTCGTAAAGTTGCCCATCTAGCTCGACTGGAATTAACCGAAACAGAAGAGGCTCAATTTGCCACCCAATTGAGCAGTATTCTCGACTATTTTGAACAATTGAGCGAACTCGATACAGAAGACGTTCTCCCAACCACAAGAGCGATCGACGTTAGCAACGTGGAAAGAGCAGACGAATTGAAGCCCTATCCCCATCGAGAAGCCCTTTTGAAAAGCGCACCGGAACAGGAAGGAGACTATTTTAAAGTTCCCAAAATTTTGTGATTTTCTGATGTAGGAATCGTATGATTCCTACTTTTCGTTATTGCACTGAGTTAAAACATAATTAGCAGCAGCTAAACTCAAACGAGCGCGATCGAGGTCGGAAAGTGCCGACCAGTTTGCCTGTGCGGCAACCTTTCCCAAATCCGAAGCATCCCGCATGGCATAGGCAAAAGGACGTGCTAGAACGTGCAAATCGGCTTCGTTCCAGTCGGGGAACAATTCTCGCACACATCCGACTAGTCGATCGGCGGCGGATACCGACTGATCCATCGCCTGCTTTGCTCGATCGGCGATCGCATCTAGCAGAGTCGCAGGAATGGCAGCAAATCTCAAAGAAAGATCGGTTCGCCACCAGCACTGTTCCAGTTGTCCGAACAACGTTTGCGATCGAGTGGAGATTTCTTCTGCCGACCAATCGTCCAAAGAAAAAGACTGCTCCAAAGCGGTGAGGCAGTCTTCGGCATCTGGATCGGCAGGATTCCAGGGGTAGAACGTTTCATCCTGGATCTCGCGTCGAAGTTCGGGAAACAAGGTATCGAGCAGCTCTAGTTCGACCTGAAGCCGCACGGACAGCGAAGGAATAGAAGGTGCGATCATAGGGAAACTTTGGGTCAATGGAGGAACAAAACACAACACATATAATACATCGAGAATCCTCAGTTGGTTGAGCAGTGGGCTAACCTTCAGTTGGGTTGCCCGAAATCGGGCGTCAGACGGGACTTCTCGATTATCACCCCCTTTACTACACGGAGGCGATCGCCCATTCCGTAATTTTCTGTAAAGTATTTTGCACGATCGTGCAAAATGCTGAAGGTCTAGAATAGACTTGTGACTTCAGGGGGCGACAAGAGGCTCAGAATTCTGATGTAGAGAGGTTTTCGATATATAGTCTAACTATAATCTAAAGCAACGATCGTCCCTCAAAAAATGACGATCATTGGGGAAACTCCCCTTTCTACCCCCAAAAGTAGACACCTCTCTTTCCATCCCTGTCGCACGGTGTCGATGTGCGAAATCGACCCAAACTGAAATGGCGACAACCCTTAGCTCACAAGAGTTTGACCGCTTCAGCGTTGGAAGTAAATTGCGGTTTGGGTCTTCTAGAATCTTTTCGGTCTCATCAAAACCCGTTTGAGACCCCCAAATTGACTCGTAGTGCGTCGATGGTTTTATGATTAACGTGCTTAATTCATTAAATCGCTCAACGGATTATCAGATAGGAGATAGAGCGAATTCGGGCTTCAGCCTTTCTGCCATCGACGCACCTCTGCAAATCGCTCAAACCCGCATTCTGTCGTTGAGGTGCGTCGATGCCTTACAGGGCAGGCGTTTGAGGGGTGTCGTTGCAACTTTTGCAGAGCCGATCTATACTTCTAGGCAGGGGGTGCGTCGATTTGACGCTGGAAATCCCTACCCCGTCTGGTCTCCCAGACGAACTCCCTACCGATTGGGTTAAATCGGATTAGTTGGAAACTCTCGAACAATGCCGTACAACTTTTGCTGTACCCTACCGATTGGGTTAAATCGGATTAGTTGGAACCCTACCGATTGGGTTAAATCGGATTAGTTGTAACTATCTCCAACAAAAAAGAGCCAAGTCTGAAAAACTTGACTCTTTTTAATTTTGCCAATAAGCCGATCGTTCCTCGGCTGAAGGCTTACGGTTTTGGTAATAACGCTTCCAGCCACAACCGATCGTTTTGGGATAACTGTGGCAGCGGAACAGGTTGGTGATAATCGAAGCGATCGTCATATCCCGCCCGATCGCAAACACCCATGACAATCGCTTGTAAATCGACGATCGGCTCTTCATCTTCGGGCTTTAACGGTAGGGGAAAACCAGGAATTGGTTCGCGCAAACTAAAGCCATACAGGTCAGCTTGCGGGCGCTGTTCGCTTCGGCTGACAACGATTCGATAATCGGTAGGTTCGACAGTTCCCAACATCGTCATCGGTGAATGAGCGCGAAGTAAATCGATCTCGACCAAATGGGAAGCACTGCCTAAAATTCGTCCTCGTTTGCGTTCGTATACCGTTCTCCCTATCCCTTTTTGTTTATTTTTTGGAGACAGAATTTCGATAACCGTAATAACAGCATCGCTGCCGATTTCTCGCACTTCTAGATATCGCGCTTTGATCAGGGTAGGCATTGGTAGTGCGATCGATTGCGGGCGTTTTTGGGTTAAAGTTCTCCCCGATGCGAGTGCCACATCTTCATCCGTCCGATCCTGCACCGACGAACGAGCCGACAAAACCGCAGCATCAGGGATTCCCACCAGCAATTCGTCCTCGAAATCATCCTGAGTTTGGTACGTTCGAGTTTCGACTTCGATATAATAGTTAGGGCGCAAACTGGGTGCGAGTTCGTCAGCGATCGCCACCAGCAACCGCGTATGGAATGAAGCCCAAAAAGCAGGCTGTTCGAGATAGGGATTCATTCCAGGAAATAGAGAAGACATCGTGAGGTTACGAGTGAACTGATAAAATCCTATGTCGTGCGAGCCAGCGGGATCGCATCTTACATATACAGCTTATCGGCTTCTCCCCAATTTTCCCAAAATAATTTTCCCAAAATAATTTTCTCAAATTTTAAAACCGATCGCCGTCGAGAGTCGTAAAGAAAGAAGAACTCGACTTAAAGGAGCGATATGAACATTCCCAAACGTCCCTTAGCTGTGGGTATAGCCCTATCCGCGATCGTCTTTCTCGGGGCTTGTGCCGCCGAACCGGACACCAATCCCCAAGTTGGGGCAGAGGATGCCACCACCCCCTCAGCCGTCGCCCAGAATGCCTCAGAAGCTGAACCCGCCGCCAATCCCACCGCTACCCTGGCTCAATTACCCCTCACCAACGCCAAAACCGGAGAATCATTTACCCTTGCCGATTATTCCGGGAAAAACCGTCTTGGTTAAACCCATGGCAACTTGGTGCGGCAAATGTAAAGCCAACCTGCAAGCCACACGAGAGGCAACAACAGAGTTAAATTCCGATAACTTGGTGGTTGTGGCGCTGAGTGTAGAAGACAGTCTGGAAAATGCCAAATTGGCACAATATGCCAGCGATGAGGGTTTCGACTTCGTATTTGCTGTGGCTACACCAGAAATGACCCGGGCATTAGACGATCGATTCGGACAAACTGCCTTGAATCCGTCGATCGGATCGCGGTTCATTATCGCACCCAACGGCGAAATTTCCGAACTGACGACGGGGAAAGTCGATCCCGACTAGCCTTGTGACGACCCTAAAATCCGTCAGCGACGGGTAACGAGATGGTATCGGAACTTCTACAAGCTTTTGTTTTGGGCAACGGTGCAATTCTCACCAATGCCTGTATGCTGCCTTTATATCCCGGTACGATCGCGTTTTTGGGAAGTGGAGTCTCTGGCAAACGCAACCGCTGGGTGACTACTGGGCTGGGCGTTGCCGTCCTCGGGGGCATTCTCAGCATGACGATCGCCATTGGCGCCATTTTATATGTCATTAGTGCATCGTTTGCCGCCACCTTACCTTATATTCTACCTGCGGTTTACGGGGCGGTGATCGTTCTGGGAGCGTTGATGGTACTGGGCTACAACCCCTTCGCCCGATTGCTGACCCCGCAGGCCCCAGAAGCGAAAAATCCCTTTGCTACAGCCTACTTCTACGGGTTGATGTTCGGTCCGATGACGTTACCCTGCACCGGTCCGATTATTACGGCGGCGTTTGTTCTCAGTGTAGACGGGGCGGGCGCTTTTTCGGGTAATGCCTTGCTGTCGCGCCTGCTGTACTTCGTCTGTTTCGGTTTGGGGTTCGGCTGGCCCCTGTTGTTGTTACCGATGCTGGCAAGTGCCAGCCAACGCCGATTTGTCGGTTGGACAACTCGGTATCGGCAATTGCTGGTACGCCTGTCGGGAACGTTGTTGGTGGTTATTGGTGTGTTCGGGATTTGGACGGAATTACTGCCCAATCTTAGATCTTAAGTAATAAGTGATAAGTGATAAGTAATAAGTAGCTTGTTAATTATTACGTTATATAGCAGGCGCGGACAGATTCTGATAGGGGCGTTAGCGTTAGCGTTAGCGTTAGCGAAGCCATGCCGCAGGCTATAGCCATGCCGCAGGCTATAGCATTTGCCTGACAATTCCAGATACAAACCGATAAAATTTATGCAGATGCTTCGCCCTGCGACTCCAACGGAATTAACTATATCAGAGAGCGCTAGATGGAGGAACGCATATTGAATGGTAAGGGGAATGGGCAAATTGAAGATCGATCGCATGGCTCCATGTCTCCCACAGATCTCGACCTCTATCGCTCCTTGCAAAGCGGCAATTCGTCGGCGCTGGCGGCGATTTACGATCGCTATGGCAGCTTGGTTTACGGTTTGGCGCTAAAACTGCTGACCAACGCTCAGGAAGCCGAAGATCTGACTCAAGAGATATTTCTCGCACTTTGGCATCAGGGCAACTATCACAGCGATCGCGGTTCTCTTGGGGGTTTTTTGACGGTGTTAACGCGATCGCGAGCCATAGACCGTTTACGATCGCGCAGCCGCCGGGTCAAATTGTTGGGACAATGGAGTCAAACCCTGACCGAACATCCAAAAGGTCTGACTCCTTTTGAAGATGCCACCATTCGAGAGCGCCGAGTGCGGGTTCGCGATGCCCTGCAACACTTACCCGAAAAACTCCGCAAAGTCTTAGAAATGTCTTATTACGAAGATTTGAGTCAGTCAGCGATCGCCGATCGCTTGGGCATACCTTTGGGAACGGTGAAAACTCGATCGCGCCAAGGACTTCTGAAGCTCCGACAGCGCCTGAAAGAGGTTCTGGGGGAATATTAGTAATAAGTAGTAAGTATATCGAGGTGGGGAACATTTCCTCGCCGTCTTCTCTCCTAACTTCCTGCCATTCCTATACCCATCATCGTAACTGGTTATGACTCCCGATCGCATTGAAGAACTCACCGCCGGATACGTTCTCGCAAACCTGAGTCCTGAGGAAACCGAGGAGTTCGAGCAACTGCTGAAGGCTCGTCCACAACTGAGCCGAGAGGTCGAGCTAATGCGGGAAACCCTGGCCTTGATGCCTTACGCGCTACCGGAAACCGCTCCTCCGCCTCGTTTACGATCGAATCTGCTCAACACGATCGATCCCCCCCAAGTCAGAAACGCGATCGCTCCTCGTATCTTTGTGGCAACGGGTGCGATCGCCGCTTTAGCCTTATTCGCGTTAGGTTGGGATAACTACCGCTTGCGTCGCCAACTCGCCCAAGTGCAACCCTCACTCCCTGAGTTTAGCCGCATGGTTGTCAGTCCCGAAGTTCTCCGCGCCAATGATTGGGATGGGGTGACGCGCTTGCTGCAAGATCACGCCAAATCGATCGATCGGCAAAGCGGACCGGTAGATATGATTTCCGCCAACGCCACGGAAATTGTCGGACGATTGGCGCCTCAGTCCGCAGTTTCCCGACCCGCACCGGTTCTCGCCAAAGCCAACGTGCAACTCCTCGGCGGCAGCGTTTGCAAGTTGGGCAAAATTCAAGGCATTCGCTTTACCTATCAACTTGGTAACGATCGACTGATTTCGTTTTATCAACTCGAAGCGTCGGAACGATCGGCATTTCCCGATACCGGAAGCGATCGACTTTACATCCAATCTTCTAACAATCCGGGGACGATCGTTTGGCAGCAAGGTTCTTTTTTGTATGCGATCGTTTCTGAGTTACCCCCAGAAGAACTTCAGCAGATTGTTGCCAGCATTCGTTAATGACAAGTTTCTAGAAGTCTACATTCGCCGGAAGCAAACTCGGTGAGTTGGCGCACGAAAACAGAAAGCTAAAACAATATCGTGTTTGGGAATACCGAAGTCAACCTGTTGGTTGGCAACGCCGATTTCGATATCATTACACAATACGATCGAGCTTTTGACTAAAGTAGTTTTTGATTCTGTTGATATGATTTCAACCGCCCCATTTTCACTTTTACGAGTCGTCTTAAGACGACTTGAGCTATTAGCCTGGGACTTAAGTCCCAGGCGATTTCCAACGCAGCCCAACCCGCCAAGCCAAGGGTTTAAGCCCTTGGCTAATAGCTAAAGTCCTCTCAAGAGGACTATCTATCCTGAGCAATTTCTATTCAGATTTAGAGATGTGTGTTGACCCGTTTTCCACTTCCTTACCTTTCCATTTCCTCCACCGACTTCGGCACACCTGCCGTCAAAATTTCGCATCCACTTTCCGTCACTAACACATCATCTTCAATTCGTATCCCAATCCCATGCCATTGAGCATCAACTTCCGGTTGTCCCTCCACTTGTTTGAGAAATGGAGAGATATAAATCCCCGGTTCTACCGTGAGAACTTGACCTGGTTGTAGAATTTGCCATGCTTCTTCGCTATGTCGATACGCTCCGGCATCGTGGACATCTAACCCCAGCCAATGTCCAGTTTTGTGCATATAGAACGGTTTGTATTTCTCCTCTTTAAGAATTTCCTCGATATTGCCGACTAGCAATCCTAATTCCATCAAACCTTCAACGATCGTCCGTGACCGCCGCATCGTGGTGTTCGTTATACGGAATTCCCGGTTTGACTTTCTCTAATGCCTTCTTTTGTGCTTCTAAAACCAGTTCGTAAATAATCTTTTGATTAGGTTTAAATTTCCCACCAACCGGAAATGTTCTGGTAATATCTGAGTTATAATATTGATAGCAACATCCAGCATCAATCAGGAGCAAATCGCCATCCTGCATTTGTTTATCGTTTTCCACATAGTGCAGAATACAAGAATTGCCCCCAGAAGCGACGATCGAAGGATACGCCGGACTTCCCCCATTCACCCCAAATAACCGTTCCATCTCCGCCTGAATTTCGTATTCATAGCGTCCCGGACGTGCCATTTCCCGTGCTAAATTGTGCGCTTCCACCGCCAGATCGGCGGCACGACGCATCAACACCAATTCCTCCGTCGTCTTAATTTGCCGCATGGGATCGGTTAATACCGCCGAATCTTCGATCGCCCTCGGTCCTGTTCCCCGGCGGTAGTATAATCGGCATTGTTGCTGCCAGTGCTGGAAAATAATATTGTCGAACGATCGAGCTCGACCGATATGATAATAAATTCGATCGGCTTTTTCCAAATATTGCGGCAATTTTTCATTCAATTCGGCGATCGAATATGCCTCATCCGCACCGTACTTTTCCTTAGCCAAATCCACTCCGGTTCGATATCCCGTCCAAGTTTCCTTCTCAATATCCTTCGGCTGTACAAACAACACAAATCGGTGTTCGCTGTGGTGAGGTGCAAACACTGCCACCGCATTCGGTTCGTTAAACCCCGTCAGATAGAAAAAATTGCTATCTTGGCGAAAATTATATTCCACATCATTGTGCATCACCGCCATCGGCGCACTGCGAAAAATCGCCGTGCCGCTGCCGACTTTCGCCATTAATTGTTCTCTTCTTTGACGGTATATTTCCATAGTGGCTAGTTGCTAGTTGAGTAGTGACAAATCATCAACGATCGTTAAGAAAATTGATAACTTAAAACGACAATTGCCGTTCCAGTTTCCGGGAGATCTCTAGGACTAAAGGACATCGTATCGTTACCAACTCGGCGAACTTCCTTATCCCCAACCAACGCCAGAAAATCATCTAACGGTTGGATATCGCAAGTCGTTTCGTCGGCGGCTTGGGTGCGATAGTGGGTGGGAATCACAATTTTGGGACTCAGCAATTCCATTGCCGCCACAGCTTCCTCGGGATTATAGGCTTTGGGACCGCCACCGACAGGCAACAGCAACACATCCGGACGCCCCATGAGGATTTGTTGATCGAAGTCGATGGGGGCAGCGGCGCCGCCGAGATGGAGGATTTTGACTCCTGCCTGTGTCCATCCCCAGACAATATTCGTGCCGAATTGCCTGCCACCTCGATCGTCGTGATCGGTTTTGATCCCCTGAAATTGCAGATTGCCCAAGCGATACGCACCCGGTTCAAACAGCAATTTTTGGTTTTCTGGCAACTCTTCTAGATTACCCTCATCGAGCAGTAAACTACTGACTAAAACCAGATCTGCATCGGCAGTAGGTGTTCGATATCCTGCTGTACAACCCGCCGGACGGAATGGATTCACCAAAATTTTCTTGCCACCGCCGGAAAACAGAAAACAGGTATGGCCCAGCCACCGAACGGAAAGACTATTGTTGGTTTGAGCTTGGGAAACCCCAGCACGAGTAGCGATTGCTGTTGTTGCTGCAGCTAACAAACCGCTTTGCATATAGCGAATAACTTGTCGTCGTTTCATGCTTTCTTGGTACTCGGTAATTGGTAATTAGTAATGCTCGATAGAACTGCTCGCCACTAGCTACGAACAAACTTTCAAAAAATTTTTTAAGATCGTTTTACCGGAATGAGTCAAGATACTTTCGGGGTGAAATTGTACACCTTCTATGTGGGGATATTTTCGGTGGCGCACGCCCATAATCGTTCCATCTTCTAACCAAGCCGTAATTTCTAGCACATCGGGGCAAGAGGCACGATCGACGATCAAACTGTGATAACGAGTGGCTGTCAAGGGATTCTCCAACCCTTGGAAAACTCCAACTCCAGCATGAATCACCTCAGAGGTTTTTCCGTGCATCAATTCCGGCGCGGAAACAATTTTTCCACCGAACACTTGTCCGATACTTTGATGACCCAAACAAACACCCAAAATCGGCAGCGTCGCGCCTAATTCTCGAATGATATCCATGGAAACTCCCCCATCTTCAGGGCGACCGGGACCGGGAGAAATGACGACACCTGCGGCTTGAGAGTTGCGAATTTCTTCAAGAGAAATTCGATCGTTTCGGTACACTTCAATATCAGCCGCTACAGGTAATTGCGATCCCAATTCTCCTAAATACTGTACTAAGTTATAGGTGAAGCTATCGTAATTATCGATGACAATAATCATTAATCATTGTTAAGGGAAAAGAGCAAAGTTTTTTATTATCTCTTTGTATTAGATCGCAGTTTTTTAAGTTAGATCCGATATTTTAGATCCGATCTTCAACATCGTTATAGCCGGTTTTGACAGTGTTGTAAGCAGAGAGTGCTAACTGCTAATCTCTATAAGAGAGAAAAAATTATAACATAGGATTGAGATATTTTTAACCGATCGACCGATCGCGACAAAACTAAGCAGGAGAATACGGAGACCTCCACAAAGGTGAGAAAACACGGGCTAAAAAATAACAGTCTTATCTCCAAAAAATGCCCTGGTTTACAGGCGCGAATCTCGCTGGGAAACCTCTAAATGTCGAGTGCTGTTCCCACCACTGCCAACAAGGGCGGAACCAGCAAAGAACTGGCGACTAATAAGGCTGCCAACGCTGAGATCATCACCGCACCTGCCGCACAATCTTTGGCAATTTTAGCCAAGGGATGATAGTTTTGTTCGATCGTCAGATCGACGACCGACTCCAGGGCAGTATTTAACAATTCCATCGCTAAAACAATCCCGATCGTCAGCCCGATGACTGACATTTTAACCGCTCCTACATTCAGGCACAATCCCAAACCAATGGCAAGACTACCAATAGTCACATGAATGCGAAAGTTACGCTGTGTTGCAAAAGCATAAGAAATCCCAGCCCAAGCGTACTTAAAACTCACGAACAAGTTCTGGGCGACTTGCCAGGATAAGTCTCGATTGGGCTTGCCATCTAGGAGAGGGCTTTTAGTCGTCTGCCTTTGCAGTTTTTGATTGACGAAGGGGAACTTCACAGGCTTGTTTTCGGATAAGATTTCGCTTGATTTCATAGGTCAACTTGCACGCCGATTGAGGAATAACAATATGATAAATGCAGTAAATCTCATGCTCAGTATAGTCGAGTACCGACTTTAAGCCCACTGAGTGGGAGGACTTAATCCAACGACTTGGAGTAAGTCCGCTTGTCGCTCCAACATATCCTGCAAGCTGTCTTCGTCGGGATGATCCCAACCCAGGAGGTGGAGAAGTCCATGGGCTGCCAGCCATGCCAGTTCGACAATTTCCGAGTGCTGCTGCTGTTGGGCTTGACGAACGGCAGTTTCGACAGAAATGGCGATATCGCCTAAATAGAGGGGCATATTGCCTGGGTGAGGAATGCCGGCTTCTAGGGCAGCGAACGCCAGAACATCGGTTGCGCGATCTTGATGTCGGTACTGGTGATTCAAAGTTTGAATCTCTTCATCATTAGTTAGACGCACATTAAGTTCGTAGGTTTCGGCGAGAGGGAGATCGCAATGCAATGCTTGCAACCACTGGCGAAACCACATCTCCCAAGTATCTTGGGAAAGTTTTTCGATTCGACTCTCGAACGTCTGCACTATCAATTTGGAGCTTTTCAAAACAGGCTTGCACGCTGACCTCAATTTCCATGCCTTAACATTCTCAATCCGGATAGTCGATGGTTTAGCGGGTTAGATACGAGACACCGACGAAAAAACCGATCAAGCCGATGGTCGTCAGTGCAAAGTGTTTGAGAGAGAGACCGCCTTTTTTGACCATGTTGCGCATGGCGAGTTTGACGTAACTTGGGGGTGGTTCGTTGGGAGTTGGGGAAGTGTTAGGAGTTGTGGGTGTGGGAGATTCGCTCATTGTTTGAAAATGATTAGGGCTATATGCCACACCGTATCAGATTTTTCCCGAACTGGACAAGCCGTGGATTGGATGAGGCGATCGCAGTTTTGCTAAACTCGATATAGTTGTTGAATCTAACCCGCTCTAGCCTTCTGTAAAGCGAGCTGCCAACTTTTGCAAATCTCGATTATTTTAAATCTTTAGAAGACTAACTCAAAAATGACTCCATCGAACATCGAACCCATTATTTACTTCGGTCAGTTTGGAGAATATACCATTACCCAAACCGATCGCCAAGGTGTCATTGTTTACCGCGCCGGATTGGCAATTGCGGCTGTATGTTTTGCGGTAGGAACGGCTTTGGCGCTGTGGAACGGAAACGATCCGGCTATCCAAACTGCGCTGACGCCGCTGTATTTTGTCTTTTGCCTAGCTCTCGGTGTCAGCCTGCTGACGATTCACATTTACATGGCGCAGTTGCATCGACTGCTACAAATATTTTGGCTGGTGGGTACGGTAGCTGCGGTGGATGTGGCGCTGCAACATCCCGAACCCTTAGCGCTGACGGTTTTCCAAACTCCTAATACTTTATGGGGAATGGGCTTTACGTTTGTGGCGCTGACGGGAATCTATTTCAAAGAGGCATTTTGCTTCAACCGTCTCGAAACCAAGCTGTTAACTCCGGTTCTTCCTTTGTTGTTGTTGGGACATCTGTTTGGGGTGATGCCGATTAACGGAGAACGAGCGCTGTTGGCTTTGTGGGCTGTTCTATTTTTAGTTTTTGCCGGACGTAAAGTTGTTCAGGAAATTCCGCCGGATATTGGCGATAAGAGTGTGTTTGACTATTTGAAAAAGCAAAATGGGTAAAAAGTAAAATGGGTAATGGTGCGTTTCGTGCCTCAACACACCCTACGAACTAATACGTGTGATGAACGATCGATCGTTTTGGGTGGCTTGGTCGCAAATTAAAGGCGTGGGAAGCGTTTTGTTGCGGCGGTTGCAACAGCACTTTGAGACGTTGGAGGAAGCTTGGGTGGCGACTCCTGAAGCGTTGTCACAGGTTGCGGGATTGGGCGATCGAAAAATTGAGGGAATTGTTGAGGGAAGAAAGCAATTGGAGATCGATCGCTTTCTAGAAAAACACCAGCAAAAAAATCCCCATTTCTGGACGCCTGCCGATGCTGAATATCCCCCAACTTTGCAGGAAATTCCCAATCCGCCTGCGGTTTTGTACTATCTCGGCAACGCCCAATTCTGCCAAGAGTGGGAAACGGTTCCCCATATCGCCATCGTGGGAACGCGCAACGCCACGGAGTACGGAAAACGCTGGACTGGCCGCCTGAGTAAGGTTTTGACGCAGCGAGGATTTACCATTGTCTCCGGGATGGCGGCGGGAGTCGATCGCGAAGCGCATCTGGCGTGTTTGGAAGCCGGGGGAAAAACGATCGCCGTTTTTGGAACGGGAGTAGATGTGGTGTATCCGGCAAGCAACCGCCAACTCTACGAACAAATTGTCGATCGAGGTTTGGTACTCAGCGAATATCCGGCTGGAACCTCCCCCCATCGAAGCCATTTTCCCCAGCGAAATCGCATCGTCGCGGGGTTGAGTCGGGCGGTGGTGGTGACGGAAGCGCCGAAGGGTTCGGGAGCGCTGATTACGGCGGATTTTGCTCGGGATTTCGATCGAGACATTGATGTTCTCCCCGGTTCTTTGGATAATCCCAACGCGATCGGTTCTTTACAACTTTTGAATCGAGGCGCGAAAGTCATTTTAGGTGAAAAACAGCTTCTCGAATTACTGTCGGATTTCTCTTCAGAAGCCACGATTCTCCCAGTAATTTCTTCCTCGGCAGCGACGGTTACGCAACCTTCTTTAGAACCGGAACTCGATCGGGTGTTTCAAGTGATTTCTTCCGAACCGATGTCCTTTGATGCGATCGTCGCTAAAGCGGGGTTGGATGCGGGAACCCTGTCGGCAAGCCTGATTCAATTAGAACTCTTGGGGTTAGTTTCTCAGTTGCCGGGAATGTTCTATCAACGGGGTTAGATTGAATGCGGAATCGATGCTAGGCAGAGGGGCGATCGTTGCTCTATTTTTACAGATTTTAGGTGCGATCGCCAACTATGTTGCACAGATCTTTTTGGCACGCTGGATGGGGACTAGCGAATACGGCATTTACGAGTACGTTCTTGCCTGTGTTGTTCTATTAGCCATTTTGACTGCACTGGGATTGCCGGGTGCAGTTTTGCGTTTAATTCCAGAATATCGCGTGAAGCAAGATCGATCGCAGTTGCGGGGGTTATTGCAGGGCAGTTTGCCGATCGTTTTTGGCATGGGATTGTCGATCGCTGCCATCGGTTCGGTGTTGATTCTCTATGTTGATTTTTTGCAACATTGGATGTATTCTCAACCGCTATTACTGGGACTTTGGCTGATTCCTTTTTTAAGCGCGATCGACTTACAATCGGAAATAGCCAGAGCCGTTGGGCGGATTGTTCTCGCACGCGCACCGAGGCTAGTCATTTTACCCAGTGCGATAATTTTAATTGCCTTTTTCGCTCGTACCAATAATTTAAAAATAAACAGTTTTACAATTTTAAGTGGGTCAATTCTGGTGTTGGCAGCGATCGCTCTATTTCAATTCTGGCAACTCGATCGAATTTTTCGGACCCAAACCGAAACCGTAAAACCCGTTTATGATATCAAAGCCTGGTTTGGGGTTGCACTGCCATTATTACTGAGTACGAGCTTCTTGATTATTTTAAATCAGACTGATATTTTAATGCTGGGAATGTGGGGAAGTCCGGCA
Organism: uncultured cyanobacterium; assembly: GCA_963838375.1. Lineage (GTDB taxonomy): Bacteria > Cyanobacteriota > Cyanobacteriia > Cyanobacteriales > Geitlerinemataceae > DVED01. Next base: position 88,196 of record CAWIQY010000006.1, read on the forward strand.
GTTGTTGGTATTTATAGTGTGGTGGCAAAAACAGCGCAGTGGGTGAGCTTTTTTTTACAAGCGGTCAATACTGTTGTTGCCCCCATGTTTTCCACACTTTACACTCAAGGCGATCGTCGCGCCTTACAAGCACTTGTCTCGAAAACTGCCCAATGGATATTTTATCCCACCATTCTCTGTGCGGGTTTCGCGATCGTTTATATAGACTCAATTCTCGGCTTATTCGGCTCAGAATTTGCAGCCGCCCGCTGGCAAGCGATCGTCCTCATCGGCGGGCAATGTGTCAATGCCTTATCCGGTTCGGTGGGCTATCTCTTGGTGATGACAGGACATCAAAGAAAAATGTCGAAAGTGTTGGGGTATAGTGCCTTGACAAATATCATTTTAAATGCTTTTCTGATTCCTCAGTTTGCCGGATTAGGAGCGGCGATCGCTACAGCAATAACAATGGCAATGTGGAATATTTGGATGTATATTTTAGTGGTTAAACATCTCGGGATTCAGGCTTCGGCGCTCGCTACATTTGTGGTTAAAGATTAAAATGAGATCGGGATCTAAAATTGGAATCTAGCGTATTTCTGAGTGATGGGGTATAGCCGTCGCTCAAGCGGTTAAGATAAATTCTGGACGGAAGAAGACGCTGGCGAATGGAATTGGCGCCGACAGAAACACTCGTCCGCCCTCTAAGACTCAGGAGTGTTTAACCGCCATATTTTCTAGATCGCTCCATCGAGATTCGATCGATTTGTGAAGCACAGATTTGTCATCGTGGGATTAAGATTATCTTAATGTTTGAGTCGAGGCTCTTGTTCGATCGTGGACTCGATCCAAAACCTCGCGACACAAATCAAAGGTTTTCGGGATATCGAAGATTTGTCCGATTCGTACAAGTCCAACCCAGTCATGCTTTGAGACAGAACTTTTTGGGTTAAACGATCGTGCCCAGAATCGATGTAAGATCGGATCGATCATCGGCTATTCTAAATTGTTCCACCCACAAAGGAGAACTTCAAAAGTGTTAAAGTGGATTGCCAGTCAAATTAAACGACAATTCCCAGCCCCCACCGTTCGCGCCCATTGCGACGGCCCCTGTGGCGTGTACGATCCGGCTTCTGCTCGGATTGCTGCTGAAGCCGTGCTCTCCATGAGCAAAAAAATACTCGACTTGCAACCGCCATCCGGCGGCGATGCCAAAGCCATGGCGAGTTACGAAAATACCTTGTCCCGATACGTCCAGATCAAAGAAGAGCAAGCACAACTGGCGAAGAAAGAGCTGTTGGTGTTGTGGACGGATTACTTCAAACCCGTGCATTTGGAGCAGTATCCCGACCTGCACACGAAGTTCTGGAATGTCGCGAAGCTCTGCTCGTCTTGCAAGGTTGAAGTCAGCGTGGAACACGCCACCGAGCTGATGGATGCGATTAAAGAAATTCAGGAAATGTTCTGGGCGACGAAAAATCGCACCGATGTGCCTTGGTATAAAGCCAGCTAAATTGGGAACTTTTCCCGATCTCAGGTCGGGAAATTTCCTGGATTTGTTGCTTTGGTTGCTGCGACGACGACGCCGCTTTCGGGTAGAGGGAGACTCCATGCAGCCAATCTTACAACCGGGCGATGAGGTACTCGTCAACCCACGCGCCTATGAGAAATCCCATCCCGCACCGGAAGATCTCATCATCTGCGAGCATCCCCATCGTCCCCAATTGCAACTGATCAAGCGAGCCATTGTTATCGATGACTCGCGGCAATTGTTTTGTTCTGGGAGATAACGACACCGCCAGTACCGACAGTCGTTCTTTCGGGATGGTGCGATCGAAAGCCATTTTGGGAAAAGTGGTTTGTCGGTTTCTGTGAACCCAGCGATCGGTGGGTTCGGGGCGGCGTAACGGTTGTAAGTATTCAGATGCCAGCTATGATTTCTTGCATTCGTAAGAGACTATAGCTGGCATCCCTTAATGGAATCTCGAGAAATCAATCAGCATTTTGCTTTCTAAATCAACTAAAGCTTCTCGATCGCGATCGGCAATACTTCTCACCTTACGTTTCCCCAATTAGCGTAAACGCTGCCCAATCAGCGGGATGGGGATGGGTTTCCTTCATCGTCAACATGGCTTGACGCAAAGCCCTGGCACGATCGGGATTTTGTTGTAAGTTTTGATAAAATTCGGTCATCAACAACGCCGTGGGGGCATCGGGAACTTGCCACAGAGACACCACAATACTGCTGGCTCCTGCGGCGACGAACGATCTCGCCAAACCGACAACACCATCCCCCGTGAGCTTACCTCGCCCGGTATCGCAAGCACTCAACACCACTAGCTCAGCCTGGAGATCCAATTGGGCAATTTCGGCGGAGGTGAGCAAGCCGTCATCGGTAGCCGAGGGCGCCAGTGCCAGGGCTCCGGGAAAGGTGAGGGCATCCAGTGACGATCGATCTTGCGCTTGCAGATGCAGAACCAGTTCGTCGAGTAAGCCGTGGGTTGCCAGGTGAATCGTCCGCGCTTGGGACATTTGGGCGACGATCGCCGTTTCGGTGGCACGATCGCCGATAATAGGCTGAGTTCCTAGGATACGGGCAATTTCCACGGCTTCTCCTTGCGCTCCAGGCAGCGGAGACAAGCGCTGGGGATTGTCGTTCCATTGCAGGGAAATTTCGGGCATGGTGGGGTTGCCAACGACTAAAGCTTCCCCAGTGAATTTTCTCGATTCCTCGGCTTGGCGCGTCAATGCCAGCACTTGAATCGACGGCGCGGTTTGGATGGTGTGTTTGTCGATTAAGTACGTGCCGTCGGTGTCTGACAGCGCGGGGAAGGGAACCAAAAATAACTCGCCTTGGGGGATGAAAATAATTCGATCTTCGGCATCGCTGGGGAGCAAATCGGCGATCGGATCGATCGTAAGTTGGTAGAGTTGCTGTAAGTCGGGGGTGGGATTGTTGTCGCGTCGCGCGGTAACGGCGATACCGCGCCCCCGCACGCCCAAGGCATCGCGACTGCGAGATACCAAGGTGTTCAGAGCGTTTTCCTCGATCTCGGTATTGATTTGACTGCGGCGAAAGTCGATCGAACCGTCGGGTTGCACCACCCAGATATAGAGTTCCGCAGCGTTGCCTCGATTGTCGGTTATCAGGGAATATTCTACCAACGTGGCGTTTTGCTCTCGGGCGATGCTTTGGATGTCAGCCAGGGTAGGCGGCTCGATCGTTGCCTCGTTGCTGACGCGCCGGGTTAACAATTCTACTAGCGCTCGCGATCGACCCCGTTCGGCGACTTCCAAGGCATCTTGGGCGCGATCGGCAGCGACGAGAACTTTTTGTAAAGTGTTGTAGGTGCGAGCTTGTTCTTCAAAGATGGAGACTTTGTTGGCGTCATTCAAATTGCTTCGCAGAGACTCCCACATATCGATCGCTGCATACAACGACTCGGCAGCAGTTTCGAGATTTCCGGCGTTGAAGTGAGCCAATCCCAAATTATTGAGCGCGGCGCCTTCCCCAAATCGATCGCCAATTTCGCGGGTGATGACTAAACTCTGTTGCTGGTATTCGATGGCGCGGGGGTAATCTCCCAACTGCCGATATGCCACACCCAAACTGTTTAAGGCAGCGCCTTCCCCGTCGCGATTGCCGATTTCTCGGGCGATCTCCAAACTCTGCTGGTGGAATTCAATGGCGCGGGGATAGTCTCCCAGATCGTCGTATGCCAATCCCAAATTGCCCAGCATTGCCCCTTCTCCAGATCGAGATCCAATTTCCCGCGCCAGGGGTAACGTTTGCTCGTAATATTCGATGGCGCGATCGTAATTTCCGGCGGATAGGTAAGTATTGCCCAAACTGCCCAGAATCTTCGCTTCTCCCGATCGATTGCCGATGTTACGGGCGATGGCTAAACCTTCCTCTTGCAACTCGACGGCACGAGGATAGTTACCCAAAGCCCGGTACGTTGCACCTAAATTGGACAGGATTGAAGCTTCCCCCCGGAGATCTCCTAATTCTCGCGCTAGTGCTAAGCCTTCTTCGTAATACTCGATCGATCGCCCATACTCCCCCAATCCAAAGTAAGCGTTACCCAAATTGATAAAGGCGTTGACTTGGCGTTGCCGTTCTCCACTTTGCCGCATCAGTTCCAAACTGCGGGTGTGGAACTCGATGGCACGATCGACTTCGCCCAATTCGTAGTAGCCGATGCCTAAATTGCCCAATACGCTAAACTCTAACTGTCGATCGCCCAAGGCTGTGGCAATGGCTAAACTCTCTTCCAGATAGCCGATTGCCCGATCGACTTGACTGAGGGAAATGTAAGCATCGCCCAGGTTATTGAGCAACACTCCCTCGCCTCGGGAATCGCCAATTTCCCGCAGTCGGGTTAAACGCTGTTGGTCATATGCAATTGCCCGCTCTCGATTGCCCAGTTCTCGGTAAGCGTTGCCTAAAAACTCCAACCCCGTCAACTCGCTTTCGGTTTTACCAAGTTCCCGCCAAATGGGTAATCCTTCCTCTAAAATCTCGATCGCCCGATCGAATTCGCCCAATTCGTAGTAGCCGATGCCCAAAACCCCCAGCGTCGCACTTTCGCGATCGCGATTTCCTAACTGCCGATCGATGTCTAGCGCTTGCTCCCACAACGCCATCGCTTCTAGAACTTGCCGGGATGCAAACAACTCTACCCCATAATCGAAGCGGGCTGTGCTCACCCCTTGCTTCGATTTGACTTCTCCTTCGCCATCGCCCATGACTCGGTACAGTTGCTCTGCGGTTTCATAAGCTTCGATGGCGCTTTCGTACTGCCGCAAACCGGAGTAAGCAATCCCAAACCCAAACCAGGTTCCCGCCTCGAAGGATTGCTCTCCCAATTCCTCGAATACCGGCAGCGCCCCTTGATACATTTCGATCGCGCCTTCGTATTCTCCCAAGGCATTGTACGTATCGCCCAGATTGCCCCGAGTAATAGCCACGAAGGCGCGATCGTCGAGTTCTTGGAACATTGCCAGTGCTTGTTCCTGCGCTTCCCGCGCCTGCGCTGGCTGTTGGAGAGACTTATACGCTACCCCCATTGCCAACAGTGAAAAGGCTTCCCCCTGGCGATTGCCTGCGGCGCGATACAGATCGATGGCTTGTTGCCAAATTTCGATCGCTGCCTGAAATTGTCCGGCATCCGATCGATCTAACCCTTGCTGGAACAGGCGATCGGCTTGAGCTTGCTCGGACTGGGATGTTTGCGCGATCGCAGATACCGGAGCAAAAGGGACGTATCCGCCAACAGACACACCGATAAACAAAAAAGAGCCAGAGGCGATCGATAAAAGTAAACTCGATTTTTTCATCAATAACAACTAATAGGCGATCGGCGATCGAGGGTTAAGTCGTATTTTAAAAGTCGATCGCTGAAAATCTACACTAATTTAACTCTCTGTATAACAACTTAGGACTCGGTAATGTAACTGAGAACCGATCCCCGCAGGATACAACTAAGCCTAAATTATTTTATAAAGAACGACATCCGTAGAAGTACTGGAGTTTAAGAGGTTATTCAAAACTTTTAAATAGCTTTACTGAAAAGGTCATGACAGTTTAAATTCATATGGACTAAGTTAGCAATAGATGAGTAATAGCTCTCTGACCTATTCTCTCTAAGATTTAAAGTCAATCGGAATGCAGAATTCTGAAAACAAATTGACTCGCTCTTTTATTTATATTTTTTGAAGTTAAGCTTGCTATACTTATGTCTGTTAACATTTACTCAAACTTGTCCGGAGATGGCTTAGAAGCGGAAGAGCGCAAACTCTACGAAATGGTCAATGACTATCGCGCGCTTCACGGTCTGCCCGCAGTTTCTCTATCCAAAGCACTCACCACTGTCGCCAATCGCCACGCCCAAGATTTATCGGAAAATATCGGATATTTAACTCATTCTTGGAGCGATGCACCTTTTAACTCCAGCGATTCGAGTACCTGGTCAAATATGTGGACTGCACCTCAACGGTTGCAAACGGGATATTCTGGCTACGGGTATGAAAATGCATATTGGAATAGTGCGGGAGTGACCGCAGAAAATTCTCTATTAGGTTGGCAAAATAGTCCCGCTCACAATTCTGTGATTCTCAATAACAATGGTTGGGAACATCTCAATTGGCAGGCAGTGGGTGTGGGTATTTATGGAGAATATGCAGTGTTGTGGTTCGGCGAAGAAGTCGATCCTACAGGTTCTCCGATTTCCGAAGGAATAAACCCAACTCCGAGGTCTAATTCGTCGGCAACCTCAACTTTGCTATCCGATCTTATGACGGGTACAAATTACGATTTTGGCATAGCTACTGCCGGGAATGATACCTATAGCCACGCGCAATTGTCGATCGAGCAAGCCAATCTTTTTCAGAGCTCGATCGGTATTGATGCAGTTGTGTTACTCGGTGGCAATGATTCGGCAATCGACGACGGTGGCAGTCGCATTTACTTCGGCAATGCTGGAGACGACACAATACAGGGTAATGGTGGTAACGATACAATTGTGGCTGGACGCGATCGCGATTCGATTTCCGGAGGAGAAGGAGATGATGCTCTCTTTGGCAATCTGGGAGATGATTTAGTTCAAGGGGGAAATGGTGAAGATCTGCTTTTTGGAGGACAAGACAACGATCGACTGTATGGAGATGCTGGCGACGATGTGGTGTCGGGAGATTTCGGTAATGATATAATTGCTGGAAATTTAGGGATCGATACACTGACAGGTGGAGAAGGAAACGATACATTTGTTCTGCAAACAGCTCAAGGTCGCGATATTTTAACTGACTTCCAACGAGGTAGCGATGTCATCCAAGTTTCCGGCGGGATTCGCTTTAGCGATCTGACCTTGCAAAGTTCAGGAACTAACGGAGAAGATACGATCGTCAAAGTTACCAGTACTGGAGAAGAATTGGCAATCCTGAAAAATGTTCGCGCTGCCGATCTCAACAGCACAGATTTTGGCGAAACCTCCTCTACTTCGGACAGTTTTGAAGAGCGAATTGTCCAGCTTGTCAACGAAGCGCGCAGCCAAAACGGTTTAGCACCTGTAACGGTGAATTTACAACTGATGACAGCCGCCGAAACTCACAGCCAAAACATGGCAACCCAGGATTTCTTCAGCCATACCGGTGCAGATGGATCGAAAGTGAGCGATCGCACTCAAGCTGTTGGATACCGCTCCACCTTCGTCGGCGAAAATATTGGCGCGGGTTACACTTCTCCCGAAGCCGCATTTGAAAAGTGGATTGACAGTGCAGGACATCAAGAAAATATTTTAAACCCCAATTATACAGAAATTGGGGTCGGTTATGTTTTCCTCGACAACGATACAGGAAATGTCAATCACAGCCATTACTGGACGCAAGTTTTTGGAACGCCGTTATAGAAGGCTGCAATCTGTCAGCCCAGTTATCTGTTGCCAGTCATGCACTGTAGAAAATCGATTTTGAAACCCATGCCATCGAGAAGATATATGTCTGTAATCGAACTCAACAAAACCCGAGAAAAGCGAATTGATATGGAAATTGTGGTCGATGCCTATACCAAAGAAGAACGGGCAATGGGCTGGTACTACTATCTTGTCGATCGTCTCCACTGTCCGTTTCAAGCCAAGTGGGTCAGTCAGGGATGTCTTGAGGGTGAGGAAGTGGAGATTCTCCAGATGTCACCCGAAGAGGATTGCGCTCGTGAGATGTTCGTGGAAGTACGATACAGGAAGGGAGAACAGGAAAATATGTTTTCTGCCCGACTATCCGACATCAAGCCTCTCGATGTTGATGCAGACACCGCAGAGGCGATCGCAGATTGGCATTATTGGGTTATCCGAAACTACAAATTCTAGGCGATCTTTATGATTGAGATTGCGATTCCGGTTCGATCTCTTCGGTTTCTGTCTCTTCGGTTTGGGCGGCAGCCTCCTGGGACTCGATCGACGATGAACTGTCACCTCCAGGACGATCGCCAATTAAGGGTAATTCTTGCACGCCAAAAATGGCATCAGGATCGACATAAAATTTAAATTCCAGCAAATTTCCAAAAGGATCTTCCAGGAAAAAAGTCAGGTGTTCTAACGGGGTTCCTCCAAATCGACGTTTGGGTTCGGTGTAGAAGCTTAACCCCTTTTCATGAGAGCGATCGCGCAGGGTTTCCCAATCAGCTTCCTCGGTAAAAATCAAGCCGAAATGTCGGGGATAAATTCCTTTTTGGGGGACGAGGTTTTCTTCGTCGGTCACGTGGGCGACGAGTTGGTGTCCGTAGAGTTTCAAAATCAGGGCTTCGGGCATTTCTCGTCCGGCTTCGCAACCCAATCCTTCCACGTAAAAGGCTTTGGTTTGCTCGATGTCGGCGACGGGAAAGGCAAGGTGAAAAATGACAGATTCCATGGGTACTCGAGTCTGTGTTATGGATTAGGGATCTACACTGGTAAAGTATCCCGTTGCAAAGGAAACGGGATTGTCTCTACTTTTAACCGATCGTACCCAAAACTGCACGTATTTGTCGATCGTCTTCATCCCCAACAGACTCCTATGGTTCTCCAAATCCAAACCTCACCCACTGTCACCTGGGAACCTCTCCCCGCCGACTTTGTTTTACCCGACGATCCCGTGGAAAATATTCAACAACCGCCCCTTGCCGCCGCCCTGACAGACGCTCTAGGCGCTGCCGGACGAATTCAACCCGAAATGCTGATTGCCTCCAATTTCGCCCTGGTAGCCACGGTAAATAAAAGGGTGGTGGTGAAAGCACCGGATTGGCTGTCTGTTCCCCAAGTGCATCCCGTTGCCGAGGGAACAATTCGCCGCAGCTACACCCCCAACCTGGAAGGCGAACCCGTTGCTGTGGTGATGGAGTTTCTCTCGGAGGAAGACGGTGGCGAACTTTCGGTGCGATCGACTCCGCCTTATGGGAAACTGTACTTTTACGAGCAAATTTTGAAGGTTCCGACTTATGTCACTTACGATCCTTACGAGCCGAGTTTGGAAGTGCGGTGTTTGCAAAATGGACGTTATGTGTTGCAGGAAGAGGATGAACAAAAACGCTTCCTAATTCCAGAGTTAGGCTTATTTCTGGGCATCTGGAACGGCGAACGACTGGCGCAAACTGCAAATTGGCTGCGATGGTGGGATGCCACCGGAAACCTGCTGTTGTGGAGTTCGGAACAGGCTCAGCAGGAGCGCCAACGTGCCGAACAAGAGCGCCAACGTGCCGAACAGGAAAAACAGCGTGCAGAGGTTTTAGCTGCCAAATTACGGGAGTTAGGGGTCGATCCTGATACTCTATCTTGAAGGTTACAAAACGTCTTTTAAATCAGGGAAGTTTTGTTGAAGTTAAGGGATTCGATCGGTTTCCAGGAGTTCCATAGATCGCCGGGAACTTAAGTTCCCGGCTAATAGCTGAAGTCCGCGCTTTGTGGACTCTAATTTTTCTCCAGTCATCTTTAGATGACTTTAGCTATTAGCCTTGGGTTTGAACCCAAGGCGGGTTGGGGAAATGATGCCAAATATTAACAGGACTTACGCAATGACGCTACTGGTGGTGGCGATGGTGCGTTACGCTGCGCGCTTCACACCCTACAGATACGGGTTTTGCGTAAGTCCTAATTAAAGTTTCAACTTAACTTAAGTCAAAACTTATCGATCTGCTTTAAAAGCTTCATGTGCCTTACGAGCACCGAAGTAAAACAAACCGGCAACAGCAACGACACCTGCAACAGGAAGTGCAACCGTTGTTGTCGTCGCAAAACCAAGCATTCCTAGGATTCCCGGTGCAGAAGTTGTAACTGTCGCCACTGTTACTGAACCTGTTCCAGCCGATGCAGCAGCACCTGCGATCGCACCAATAACTTTTGCATTATTAGACATAATTTTTCTCTTGAGTCTGGAATGACTAAAAATATGAATTCTTGAGTTTCTTAGCTCAATTTTCGAGATCCCTTACCTCGGTTGCAGTCAAAACAGAGGGTTTGTAGGTTGCTAAGGTCGTTACTTCCTCCTTTGGAAAAGGGAATAATGTGGTCAACTTCTAACTCAACTTGTTGAGAAGTTCGACCGCAAAAGACACAGCGATAGCGGTCTCGAGTTAGCACGGAAACTCGATCGGATGAGGAAATATAACGCGATCGTTTTTGCGGATTAGACTGTGGTTTCGAGAGTGTTTGACGAGTTGCCGCACTTTTAGATTTCGGTTTGACGGGTTGAGAATTTTGTTGAGTATTGGCTTGTTTAATCCAATCTCGAACCCAACCACGAACAAGTTTCTGGATAGGATTGGGAGAGGGTTTTGTCATAAATTTTAGTGTCCCAATAACTTTTTCCAACCATATCCAGCCAGTCCGACAACGGCTCCAGCCGCCGCGACGGGAGCCATACCAATGCCAATCGCCGTTCCAGCCACAGCCAATCCCATACCCCCAACCACCGCCGAAACACCAGCACCGCAAATCGTGCCTGCCACCACAGCACCGATGGCGTCAGCATCTCCTTCCTCAATGGCTGTTTTCGCGCCATACACAGCCGAACCAACCACAGCACCTGCTGCCGCCACGGGAGCAGCGGTCATTCCGATTCCTGTTCCACCGACTAGTAATCCCATACCGCCAACGGTTGCAGCCACTCCTGCACCTGCCGCCGTTCCTCCAGCTAAAAATGCTGCACCTTCAGCTAGATTTTCCTCATTTTTCGGGTGTTGACTCATATTAATTCTCCTGAATTCCTTATCTCAAAGATATCTCTAGAACTGATTCATCTTTTCTAAAAAAAGAACCCTTCGTCAATTCTTCACAGTCAGTTTAAGACTCAATTGGCTGGCAAACTCTCAATCTGTAGCCATCTCAGTGATTTTATATCGGTCAGAATGCTTAAAACTTTCTTTACAGAACTACTAGATTTTCCGATCGGCAATACGATCGAAATAGAAACTCGCGATCGCTTATGATATCTTTCCTGTCTTCTCTTAACCCCTGGATATTAGCCGTCGGCTTAAATACCCTACTCCTCGGTATTGCTTTTCTTTTACCCAAAAAATTACTAACTCCGGCGGGATACATTGCACGCTTGGATTTTGGGGGTCTTAATTTGGGGATGTTTGGGATGGCGAGGCTACGTTTTGGTGATGTTTTATTTCTTAGTGGGATCGGGAGTGACGCGCATTGGCAAGGCACAGAAGGAAGCAGAAGGCATTGCGGAGAAGCGTGGCGGGGCTGGGTCCGGAAAATGTTTGGGGTTCGGCGCTGACGGCAACAGTTTGCGCGTTGGGAGTTTGGACGATCGAAACTTTCCAGATTTCCAGTTTTCCGATAGAGTTTTTGTTACTTGGTTATGTTGCCAGTTTCGCCACAAAACTTTCGGATACTTCGGCGAGCGAAGTAGGAAAAGCCTATGGAAAACGCACGTTTTTAATTACGACGTTGCAACCCGTTTCTCGAGGAACAGAAGGGGCAGTGAGTCTGGAGGGAACCTTAGCTGGAATTGTGGCTTCTGTGGCGATCGCTCTTCTGGGTTGGGGTCTTGGATTAATCGATGAAATCGGCATTTTACTATGTATTCTTTCCGCATTTGTAGCCACGAATTTAGAGAGCGTCATTGGGGCAACGTTGCAATCTGATTTTGATTGGTTAACCAATGAAGTGGTGAATATTTTAAATACGACTATTGGGGCGATCGTGGCAATTTTATTAGCTTTTGCGATTAGCGTTTCGCTTTCAACATGAAATGTAACCAGACGGAAAAAATCGCGACAAACTTAATATTTTTAAGTTAATACTTTTAAGTGGAGTTCGATCGCCTATTCTCCCTAAAATTTGATGTATCGCTCAGCATCCTTCAACCTCATTTACTTATTACTTATTACTTATTACTTATTACTTATTACTTATTACCTATTACCTATTACCTATTACCTATTACCTATTACCTATTAACTATTAACTATTACTTAGCGGCAAAATAACCGTAAATATCGTCCCCACACCCACTTCACTTTCCACAGAAATTGTCCCTCCGTGGGTTTCCGTACACTTTTTAGCGATCGCCAATCCCAGTCCCGTACCGGGGATTTCATCCACATTGCTAGCGCGATAAAAAGGTTGGAAGAGTTGCGGTAATTCTGATTGAGGAATGCCAATTCCCCAATCTTTAATTTTGAAGACAACCTCGCGCTCTTTCCCAATCAATTCAAATTCAACTTGGCGACCTACGGGTGAATACTTAATCGCATTCATCAGCAAATTACCTAAAATATGGTGCAGTAAACTTTCATCCCACAATCCGACAATTTCATCTGCCTTCGTCACCAAAATTAACGGGTGTTGTCGTCCTAAACCAAGTTGAAAATTTTCCACCAGTTGCCGACAAAATGCCACCAAATCGATCGAACGAAATTGACATTCCAGTTTTCCCGAATCGGATTGACTCATCAATGACACCTCATCTAAAAGTTGTGCCATATTTTTTATTGCCGATTGCATCAAGCCGAAATGCTTGAGTTTTTTTTCTTCGGTCAATCGATCTCCACTAGATTGCAGCAAACCCGAACAGAGTAAAATCGTATTCATGGGATTGCGAAAATCGTGAGCAATCGTAGACACAAATTCCGATTTGAGCTGGTTGAGTTCTTGAGCTCTCGATAACTCCGCCATTCGTTCTTGATTTTCCAACGCTAATGCTTCGTTGACTTCTTGCAAAGTTTTCGCGGCTTGTTTGCGTTCGATCGCATAGCATACAGAACGCACTAGCAACTCAGGATTCACCTGTCGTTTGACGAGATAATCCTGAGCACCGAGTCGTACCGCTTCGATCGCCAATGTGTCATCATTAGTATTGGTGAGAACGACAATAGGTAGATTGGGTGCTTGCCGCATCAAAGGTTCCAGCGATGTCAATCCTTGGCTGTCCGGTAAGGTCAAATCCAGTAAAATAACATCGAAAGGATGCGCCGCCTCCCGGTCTTTTTCCAGTTCCTCGATGGCGTTTGCCAATCGCTGGACGTGTACTAGGTGGAACTCTTGGGACTTGGCAATTTTCAAAAACTCCTGTAACAGTCTGGCAAACGACAGACTGTCCTCAATCAACAAAACTTTGACTGAGTTAGCCGACATAGCGTTCTAGTTTCCTCTCTTTTCGCTCCTCTATCTTAAACGGAGAGAAGGAAAAGTCCAGAGAGTATAAATGCACAATCTAAACTTTTCTCCCTAGACTTCCTCTGTTCCATCAATCTGCTTTAACCCCACGGTAAAGTTGCCGTAGACAACCAAAACTCCTCAATTCCCTTGACGATTTTAAAAAGTTCGCTCAGGTTGCGAGATTTGGTAATGTAGCAATTCACGTGTAGGTCGTAGCTGTGGAAAATGTCTTCTTCATTGCGAGAAGTGGTCAGCACGACTACTGGAATGCGCTTAAGATTGGGATCGGCTTTAATTTCTGCGAGAACTTCACGACCGTCTTTTCTCGGCAAGTTTAAATCTAACACGATTAAATCGGGTCTCGGCGCTTCGGCATATTCCCCCTCTTGGCGCAAAAATGTCATAGCATCCATACCGTTCCTCACCGTTAAAACTTGGTGCGGTACGGTGCTGGTTTTCAACGCTTCTTGGATCAGACGGATATCGGCTTTATTATCCTCAACCAGCAAAAGGGTTTTGAGTCTTTCGTCCATTTCTGAGATCGCGATCGCGCCCTCCTGCGGGAATGGTAAAGTAAAATGTCGAACCTTCGTTCACCTGGGATTCTACCCAAATCCGACCTCGATGGCACTCAACAATTTTCTTACAAATTGCTAAACCCATCCCGGTGCCGGGGTATTCGTCCCGCGTGTGTAAGCGTTGGAAAATCACAAAAATGCGATCGCTAAATTGGGGATCGATACCGATACCATTATCCCGCACCCAGAACAACCATTCGTCTTCCAGTCGCGACGCGCCGACATGAATTTCTAAGGGTCGTTGACTGCGAAACTTGATAGCGTTACCAATCAGATTTTGGAACAACTGCATCAGTTGAGTGGGATCGGCTGTCACCGTCGGCAAGGCATCGCGGGTCATCGTTGCTTTGTTCTCGGCGATGCGTCCCCGCAAGCTAGATAAAGCTCGATCGATTGCTTTTTCGGCTTCCACAATCTCGAACTCAATCCCTTGCAAATCGACTTTGGAATATGCCAATACATCATCGATCAGGGTTTGCATTAAGCTGACCCCTTCCACCGCAAAGTTGATAAACTCCGAAGCATCTTCATCCAGTGCTTCCCGGTAGCGCATCTCCAACAATTGTACGTAGTTTGCCACCTGATTCAGGGGTTCTTGTAAATCGTGAGATGCAACGTAAGCAAACTTTTTCAACTCGGCATTCGATCGGGCTAAATCTTGCGCCAATTGCGCTAGTTCATCAGCTTGTCGCAAGACGATGTTCACGATCGCTTTCCGCAATTCTAGCGCCGCTTTCACTTCCACTGGTTTCCACGGCAACGAAGTCAAACTCACGGTTTCTTTCCACTTCTCGAAAGATTTACGCGGGCACAAACGCAGACTTCCTTCTAGGTTATTCACCTCAAACGCACGATTGGGATCGCCCCCCCAGTTCACCGTTTGAATCACTTCCGGTCGGAACCAAAGTACGTAATTTCGCTGAGAAATGGGAATCGCCAGCAATCCACTGGCAACATTTTTGAAGTTGCTAGAATCGGGATAAATTTGAGGTAGAGAATCCGTATAGAATACCTCAGCTTTAACGTTCTTTTTCAACCATTGCACTAAAAAGTTTAGGTCTTCTTCTTTAGGGGTTTCGCCCAGAATAGTCCAAGTGTCACCGAAACAAACAGCAGCCCCGCTAGCGCTGGCTAAATCCAACAAGTTTGGCTGATACTTGACCAATCCTTCAATGAAGTTTCCTTCTTGGGACATCGAGTCGATTAAAGCGGACTGCACCTGTGCCAACTTCATGCGATAGTCATAATCTTCTGTTTCTTCTCGCATGGAAATTTCGGAAAAGATCACCCGTCCCAGAAATTCGCAAGCTTTCCTCAATTCATAAGAAACGTATTTCGGGGTTTTATGGTGGCAAGCAATCAATCCCCAGAGTTTTTTATCTTTAATCAAAGAAATGGTTAAAGATGCCCCGACGCCCATATTATAGAGATACTCAATATGGCAGCCAGAGGCGCTACGCAAAATAGAGTGGGTGAGATCTACCGAATTTTGTGTGAGTGAATTTTTCAGGGGAAAAAGTTCGACAGAACCCGCACGAGTATCTGGAATCAGTCGAATCCAATTTGCCGTAAATAATTGTCGCGCGGGCTTGGGAATATCGGATTCGGGATAGTGCAAACCTAAGTAAGGTTCGAGTTCCTCGAGTTTCTCTTCGGCAAGTACCGAACCATGTCCGTCTTCGTCGAATTTGTAGAGCATCACCCGATCGAATCCGGTGACTTTTCGGACTTCATGGACGATGATTTGACAGAATTCACTGAGGTTAGCAGTCGCTTCGAGTTGGCTAATGGAAGCTCGAGCCAGATGATAGAAACTCAAAAAAGGAATGCTTTCAGGATCGACGGCGGGTTCCAGTTCCAGAATCAACAAGTTGTCTGAGTTGCGGTGAAAAACCCCATCAAAAATAGCATAATCATCTCCCGCTCTTCTGAACCAAATTTTTGTGGGGTTGATGAAATCTAATGTTTCTTCTGCCAGTCCCGATCGAATTTTATCCAGTTGAAAAGAATCGAGAAAATCATCCAACGGTCGATTGATAACATTTTCGGGACTGACGCCAAAAACGGATTGTGTATTGCTGCTAACTTGTAAAATATTCAGTTCGGGTTCTTGCAGCACCAACAGAATGCCATGAGGCTGAATTTGACCGGAAACGTGTATGGGTGCTTCTTTCAGGCTGGTAAGACTGGCACTTTGAACTCGGAGATCGATAGACATCACAATTTTCCTCTGTTACACGGCACTTTAAATCTTCCACGACATGGATAAGCAACTCACTCTTATTTCAAAGGCTATCCAATTTAAAAACCGCTTTTGGATCTTTTGGCAATGGACAAGCACTAGTCTGATTGAAACAGACGCGACTTATCTCATTTTTAATGACTGAAACTTAACCTTTTTTTGTGAAGAGCCTAAATAATTTGAGACTAGCGATTATAGAACATTTTCGTCGTGGCTAGCAGTGTTTTTTCTAATCTGGCAGATTTATTATATCATGATACTTCCTGTTTCCGGGTCGGACAACCTCTTACAAATGAAGTAGTTTTATTGCAATAAGCTAAGTGTTTGTAACAAATTGAAACAAATTCGTTTTATTGTGTCTGAATCTTTTCTGCTTTCTAAGATATAAAATAAAGTCAGAGACAAAAACGTTCTTTAATGTTGTTTAAATCCAAGACTTAAACAACATTCGCAGTTGAAAGCTTTCCGGATCAAGGGGAAGTCCGAGGTAAATGGGTAGCCAAAATAAGAAAGAAAGGACGATCGCAAAAATTGTCAAACCTCCAACAATCTGGTAAACCCAACTAGAACTTCGTAACCAACGATCGATCGACCAAGCGATTGCTAACACGGCAAATACCAACGCCCCCATATACAAGTACAGAAACGTACAACGGCTCACTTTTGCCCAAGGAAGGTAATTAACTGCATAGTTAACCACAAGATATAGAAGAATTTCAAGCTCAGAAGACTGTCGTAAAAATTGACGATTGCTTCCGATCGAACTCGATGGAGCGAACCTTGAAGAAGTCCATCTAAACATCCATTCTATTAAGAGGAGTAAAGAAATCAGAATGGCTGTCGAACTCAACCAAAATAGTATGGGATTTCCCAACAGATGAACATCGTAAACAATCGGATTTTCTGGATTTAGATTGACGGGTAAAATTGCATCTTTGTCACCACCACTTTTTGCATAAAAGTAGCCGATCGATCGCAACAGCAGGGGCCAACTCCACCAAGCAGAACAATAAGGATGGACATCTTTCCCCGTCCCCAGACCTTGGTGATAAGATAAAATTTGATGATGAATTCCCAAAAAAGTTGAATTTGAGTTAATGTGTAGGTGAGGAATCCAAAATAAAATATAGATAATAATTGGTAAAAATACTAAATAAAGAAAAACTTGAAAAGCAGATACTTTGGTAAATTTAAATAGAAGAGAACGCTCGACTTTTGTTTCTTCTCGATTGCGATTTTTTGCTTTCATCGTCATCCAGCGAACGAGCCATCCTAACCCCCACAGAATATAGAGACTTCCTATAAATCCTAAGCCATTCCATTTAACAGAAATAGTTGATCCTAAACTAATTCCTGATAGAATAAAAGACCGAACTCGCCATTTGCCATGGCGATCGATCCCCACCAAAAATAACCACTGACCTAGCAGCCCAAAAACAATCATGTATATGTTAATTAAGGCATAGCGAGATTCAACTAGCCAAAGTCCTTCTAGAGTCGCCAAAAAACCGGATATTAAAGCATAACTGCGGCGATGGCTAATTTGATAGGCAATTCCAGAAATGAGAAGGGGCACAAAAGAACCAATAAACGCATTCAACCAGCGATAGCTGAAAGGATTCAAGTTTTGACCCGCAACATCCGTGGTCACGCTCGAATTTAAAGGAAAGAACTGTGACAACCAAATTCCGATCGCAATACAGTATTTTCCCAAAGGCGGATGAGCATCAAAAAACTCCGTACCGTTTAAATAATTAACTGCATACTTGGCATAATAGACTTCATCAAAAACCAGAGTATTAAATCGACTTAAGCCCCAAAATCGCAAACTTAAAGCCAGAAGCCAAATCCCTAAAATTGGGATCGTCAATCCAGACGATCGAAACAACCTTAAAATAATGTTCATATGAGGAATACCTGACAATAGCAAAGGGGCATCGATCGAAACCGATGCCCCCTGGCATAATACTATTAAGATGAGGAAGACGTACTTGTCGCCTTTCTATCTAGGTTTTTTGACTTCCTTCGCCATCTTGCGGAACATATCCATTCCGCTGTCTACGCGACCGCTAGAGCCGTTGCTCGAGCTGGTCGAGTTGTTAAACGAGGTTTCCGACGGCGTAAAGGTAGGTTCGGCAGACTTGGCTTTGAGATCGTCCCCCAGAAAATCCGAGGTTGCTGAAACCTGTCTGATAACCTTCATCCCACCTTGATCGACACTTTTGTACTTGGCGTAGGTGCGCTTAATTTGGCGCGACGTCCGCATATAGTCAATGTCACCGAGGGTTTTCGACTGATCGTTATCGAGGTAAAAAGCTTCCTCAGACTTACCGTTACCGTTTTTCGAGCCAAACAATCCTAAAAATCGAGCCATGTTTCCTTGAAGTTCTGCGTGCTTAAGTTGCGTTATATTACATATTATCAAGAATTATGAGAATTGAGAAGGGGGATTTCTCAGTATTTCTCAAGGATTGATGACTCAAGACCCCAGACGAGGCGATCGAACTCGTTATACAATATACAATTTTCTAATCTCAGGCTTCTAATCTCAGGTCGGGGGGCTTGCCTTAGACGGTATAGTGCGCGTACCATTAAAGATCGTGTCGAATTAATAAGCGCTCATGCCTAAACTGAAAACCCGAAAGTCAGCCGCTAAGCGATTCAAAAAGACGGGTAGCGGTAAGATCGTGCGTCGCAAAGCATTCAAAAACCACTTACTCGAACACAAAACAACCAAGCGCAAGCGCGGTCTTTCTCACAAAGCCGTTCTCAGCGAGACCGACCAAGAAAGAGTGGAACTCATGATGCCCTACCTCTAAATAGAGGTTGTCCTGGGTCGTGGATACATTTTTGCAGACCCAGACACATCAGCAACAACAAACCGATCGTAACCTGACTTAGGAGATAATCAAAAATGACAAGAGTCAAACGCGGGAACGTCGCCCGCAAACGCCGTAAAAAGATCCTCAAACTCGCTAAGGGTTTTCGAGGCTGTCTCTCGAAAAAATTCCGTCCTGCTAATCAGGCAGTGATGAAAGCGCTGTGCAACGCCTATCGCGATCGCCGCAAGCGCAAACGGGATTTCCGCCGCCTGTGGATCACCCGCATCAATGCAGCAGCACGCCAAAACGGGATCAACTACTCTCGCTTGGCGGGTCAACTGAGAACGGCAAATATTCAAATCAACCGGAAAATGCTGGCTCAGCTAGCTGTTCTCGATCCAGATACGTTTACCAAAGTGGTTGAACTTGCTAAGCAAGCCAACTAAACCCGACGCATTGATGCCGAGATTTAGGTTCTCTCCGAGATCGGGTTCATCAATGCGTTCTCTCATATTTGGGTGAAAACCCCCATTTTTCCCCATTTTTTGCCGAACGGCTTTACCAGGAGCCTGCTCTGTACTCGTAGAGTCAGTATCGCAAGTCTGTCACGATGTCAATCCCAATGCTCCCCTCTCGATTTTCTGTCCCCAAGTTTTGCCAACGCCTCTGTCTGGGTTCGATCTTCGGGTTCATCTTGGCAGGGGCGCAACTTTGGTGTTTACCCGTGTGTTTACCCGCTTGGGCGGGATCTTTGGCGGAAATCGAAGCGCGGGGTCAGCTCGTCGTGGCGGTGAAAGATAACTGGCGTCCCATGGGTTTTCGCACAGATGCGGGGCAACTGCGCGGACTCGAAATTAGTTTAGCCCGTCGCCTTGCAGAAGAATTGCTCGGAGATCCCGAAGCTGTGGTGTTTCAACCGGTATCCAATCAACTTCGCTTGCGGGTGGTGATGGATGGGGAGGTGGATTTGGCGATTGCTGGGGTAACGGCAACAGAATCCCGCGCCCGTGTGGTCAGTTTTAGCTCGCCCTATTATTTAGATGGGGTGACATTTGTGACC
Organism: uncultured cyanobacterium; assembly: GCA_963838375.1. Lineage (GTDB taxonomy): Bacteria > Cyanobacteriota > Cyanobacteriia > Cyanobacteriales > Geitlerinemataceae > DVED01. The sequence continues at coordinate 108,016 of CAWIQY010000006.1, forward strand.
TCAGACGCCGCGTTACAAAACTTAGAAAACCTGGCAAACCGGACCGTTGCCCTCCTGGACGGTTCCAGTACCCTGGCGGCGATGCGGTATTTCTTGCCCGAGGCGCAGTTGGTGGGAGTCGAGTCTTACCCAGCCGCAATTGCACTTTTAGAAGCGGGAGAGGCTGATGTGTTTGCCGCAGATGCCAGTATCTTGGCGGGTTGGGTACAAGAGTTTCCCCGATACCGCTTATTGCCCTTCCAGCTTTCTGTTGAACCGCTTTGTGTGGTGATGCCCAAGGGGTTACAGTATGATGAGTTACGGCGGCGAGTGCAGGGGGCGATCGATGGCTGGGAAGCCGAGGGTTGGCTGCGAGAACAAGCGGCTTATTGGGGATTGCCAATTCCCTCCGACTCGTCAATTGTGAATTAAGCGATCGTGTATTTGAGTTGGGGACTTTAAATGTTCTCATAAATTTTCTAGATTAATTTTCTAGATTTGAGAATTGAGCGCCCTCAACCTGAGACTCGCTTTGGTGGCTCTTAAAAATTCAAGACACGACAGCAGACTAGCCCATAACTCATCGAGATCGACAATCAAGTGGTGAATTTCTAATTGCGATGGATAACGATATAGCAATTGTTTATTTTTCAGTTTTAATTGTTTTACTAGCGATTGCGGCGGTCGCTGTTTTACGACAAGCCTTGAAAACACGTCGTATTGAAACTCGGCTAGTCAAAATTCAAAAAAAGGCAATGAAAGGTGAGGCAACGGCGAAAGACTATTACGAACTTGGAGGGATCTTTTTAGACAAAAAACTCTATATTCAGTCGATCGACCAATTGCAAAAAGCCCTGAAGGCTAAAGATTTGGAAGGAGAGGAAAATATAGCCCTGGTCTATAATGCTCTCGGCTTTGCTTATGCCTGCCAACAACAATACGATCTCGCCATTCGTCATTACAAAGATGCTCTCAAGCTACAACCGGCTTATGTGGCGGCTTGGAATAATTTAGCGTTTTCCTACGAACGCAAAAATTTAGATGCTCAAGCATTGGAAGCTTATGAAAAAGTGCTCGAGTACGAGCCCAAAAATGCGATCGCCAAAAAGCGAGCGGAGTCTATGAGAAAGCGACTTCCTGTGGCTTAACGATCGATCGTCTCATTACCGATTACCGATTACCCAATTACCATGCCCTATCCCAACGCTCCCGATGTCACCGCCGAAAATTATGTCGCGGTTGGACTGGCGACCTGCTTTATCCGTGAAGATGGCGAAGTCCAGGAAGTGCAAATTATCGAACCGATTCCCTCGGCAGCATTAGAAGCCCTGCTCAAAGGAACGCCGACTTCCTACCAAGTAGCATACGCGAGGACTCTCGGGGAGATTTTGGACGGAGAAACTCCGATCCGGTTGCCCGAATTTCCTGCCGAGGCGCAATTCTGCGATGAATTTGCCTTTCGCGCGATCGCGGCAACTCGCACCTATAATAGCCGTCCCGCCGCGCAGTCCCACATTCCTTTAGGCACGAAGTACGATCGCTTCGAGTTCTCGCTCGATCGCAAGCGGGTTCTCAATATCCAGCGCGTCATCTCCACCGAAGATAACGTCAAGCAGCACGATCATACCCATAAGGTTTTGTAACAAACACTAACCTCCGTGCCGGAAGTCGGGTGGGGATTGCCCATCCGATCGCCAGGAAAAGGGGTTGAACTTGACCAGAAATATGCTATACTAATAAAGCTTGAATCGCGGGCGTAGTTTAGTGGTAAAACCACAGCCTTCCAAGCTGTTGATGCGGGTTCGATTCCCGCCGCCCGCTTATTTTGGGGTATGACCCCTACATTGGCTTCTGTTGAGAGCGGCTATCGCGATCGAGTTTCCACTTTTTCCGATGAGTGGGTTGCCTGTTCCCGTTGCCTGACGATCGAAAGCCGCAAATTATTAGAGGGTGCCACGGTTACACCACGACGGACAGGCTTCACCAGCCGATCGTCTGGTAGTTCTAAATCTAAATCCGAGACGATCGTGGCGATCGCCAGTTTCAATTCATACATCGCCAAAGCCGAACCCAAACAGCGTCTACTTCCCCCACCAAAAGGGTAAAACTCGTAGGGCGAATACTGACGTTCTAAAAATCGTTCCGGTTTAAATTTCTTCGGTTCCGGGTACAAATCTTCCCGGTGATGCGTCAAATATATACAAGGTGCCAGCCAAGTTTCCGCCTCAAATTTTTGTCCCATCACTTCAAAAGAAGAATTAACCACCCGAGGAAATGTAATCAGCGCCACGGGGTAAATTCGCAACGTTTCCTGACAAACTGCATTTAAATACGGCAATTTGACGATCGCCATCGGATCGGGATTTTCGCCCAACTCCTCTAATTCGGACCGCAACTTTTGTCGCACTTCTGGCAACTCGTGCAGCCAATACAGCGCCCAAGCCAATGCCGTTGCCGTGGTTTCGTGACCCGCTAACAATAACGTCACCAACTCATCGCGCAATTGCCAGTCCGTCATCGGTTCGCCCTGTTCGTCTCGCGCCAACAACAACAACGTCAGGATATCAGTGCGCGAAGGATCGAGGTTTTCTCGGCGTTCTCGAATTTCCGCATACAACAACTCATCTAATTGTTCTCTCTGCCGTACAAAACCCCCCCACGGACTCCACGAGCCCCAATCTTGCTGCAAGATCGGAAAAAACAACAAACTCGACGTCAGCGGCGATCCCGTCGCATCTAACACCCGCGTCATCACGTGACGGACTCGTTCGTAGCGTTCTCCTTCGCTCAATCCAAACACGGCGTTTAAAATCACCCGCATGGTAATTTCCTGTGTTGCCTCTCGAACTTTAAACGTTTCGCCCGTACGCCACCGACTCATCACCTGTCGGGTAATCTCGACAATCAATTTGCCGTAAGTCTGCATTCTGTCCCCGTGAAACGGCGGCATCAAGAGTTTGCGTTCCTGCTTGTGGCGATCGCGATCGAGCAACAATATCGAATTGTCTCCCACCAACGGTTGTAAAATCCCATTGGCACGACCCGCATCAAACAGTCGGGCATCGGCGGTGAGAATCTCCTGAACGGCTTGTGGGTGAGAGAAAAAGACCATCGCCCCCAAACTGCGAAACCGTGCGGTAAATACGTCGGGGAATTGTCGAGCGTTCGTATCGAGATAACCCAAAGGCGAGGCAACCCAATGTATCATTTGCCACATCGGAGGTGTTTGGGGACCGTCAGGCAGTTTCATTGATATTTCCCTGAAAAAAGCTTTCGTCTCTAATTGTAACGAACCCTACACAAAGGGATGGAGAGGGATCGAGGTTGAAACTCTCCCCATCTGGTGTCATGTGAACGACTCCCAGTCGATCGACACTTGTGCCACCCGCGCAGTTGCTATAGCTGAGAATTCTGTTTGGGTCTACAGTTAGGAGTATGAATTCTCAACGTTTCATACTCCGAATTGCTCATGACCCTAATGACTTTTCTGCTGGGGTTGGCTGTCGGAATGGGGTTGGTGCTGTGGCAGCAAATTAGGCTGCGCCAGCGACTCCAACAGTCGATCTCCGAGTTGCACACCAGTCTACCCGGTAACGTGCTGTCGCAGTGGTCGCAATTGCGCCGTGGTATTGTTTTGGCAAAGCGCCGAGAAGAAGAGTTGGAAAAAGCGCTGCAAACGTGGCAGCAGCTTTTGAGCATCGCGCCTTTTGGGTATTTGCAGGTGAACGAAGAGAATCAACTGCTGTGGTGCAATCAACAAGCTCAATTGCTGTTAAAGATCGATCGACCTGACTCTGACGATCCTCGTTTGTTACTAAAATGGGTTCGCTCTTACGAACTCGATCGAGTGATTGAGTTGGCACGAGATCGCGGGCAGCCGACGGAACGGGAATGGGTGTTTCATTCGACAACAGCCGATGTAGACCAACCCGAACCCGATCGATCGGTGGCGTTGCGGGGTTATGCCGTTCCTCTGCCAAACGGAGAAGTGGGAGTGTTTCTGGAAAATCAACAAGTGTTGGTGGAGTTAACCCAGTCTCGCGATCGCTGGTTGTCGGATCTCACCCACGAACTCCGCACACCCCTAACGTCCATTCGCTTGGTTGCCGAAGCTTTGCAAACTCGCGTCGAACCCCCGATGCAGTCTTGGGTCGATCGTTTGCTGCAAGAAGTCAACCGCATTACTCAATTTGTGGACGATTGGTTGGAACTGAGCAGTATCGATAAATCGACAAGCAAAGGTCTCAAATACAAATCCATCGACCTCGAACGCTTAGTCCAAGCCGTCTGGCAAGCTCTAGAACCCCTCGCTACTCCCAAATCGATCGGTTTGGTCTACCAAGCCTCCGAACCTCTGAGCTTGGAAGCTGACGAGTCTCGACTATTTCGGCTTTTTCTCAATCTCCTCCACAACTGCATTCGCTACAATTCCAGCAATGTTGCCATTTGGGTTAAAGCGGCTCGATCTGGGGGCGATCTCCTTTGTCTCGATATTATCGACTCCGGTATCGGTTTTGCTGCATCTGACTTACCCCACGTTTTCGATCGATTTTACCGGGGCGATCCGTCTCGACAACGCGAGTCAACGGTCACGACGGAATCTTCTGTATCTACCAATACTGGCAGCGGTTTGGGTCTGGCGATCGTTCGGCGAATTGTCCGCGCACATGGCGGTTCTATCACCGCGAACAACCATCCCGATACTGGCGGGGCTTGGATTCAAATTCATCTCCCCATCCACAATCCTAATGTAGAGAAAAGTTGAGAAGTGTTCCTCAGTTACAATCATTTTAAAATAGAAATGCTAGCCTAGAGTTTATATTAATTGTTTTTTAGTAAGATGGACTTTTTTGATAAGGGTGACTATTTCTTCTTATAATTCCAGTTCGGCTCGAACCCACTTTAAACGCGAACTACAACGTTTGGAACGCGATGTTCTCAGAATGGGGGCTTTAGTTGAAACTTCCTTCCGTCTCAGCCACCAAGCTCTGTGCGATCGAGACTTGTCAGCTGCAAAAACTATTCCGCCACTGGACAAAAAAATCGATCGACTTTACCGCCAAATCGAGTCAGATTGTGTCTTGTTGATGACTCTACAAGCGCCTGTAGCCCAAGATTGCCGATTACTCGGTGCATTCATGCAACTCGTCCGCGATTTGGAACGAATTGGAGATTATGCCAAAGATTTGGCGGAAATTTCCCTGAAACTTTTTCCGTATCCACCTCATAGCTGTATGCCGATCCTCGAGAAGATGTCGCAGCAAGCTCAAGCCATGCTGGCAATGAGTTTGGCAGCGCTGATCGATCTCGATGCCGAAGCGGGTCTGCAAATGAAAGAGAAGGATTCAACGGTTGATGAATCTTACGAAATTTTGTATCACACCCTGGCTTCCGTGCGAAATTACACGGGTGTTCTCGAACCCATTTTGTTGCTGACGTTAGCGAGTCGTTGCCTAGAACGAATGGCGGATCACGCGACGAATATCGGTCGGCGAGTGTCGTATATTGTGACGGGAACTCAGGATTAGATAATGGGTAATGGGTAATTGGGAGCTACTAACCATTAGCTTAGATTCTCTTAACCTAAAAATTACCGAGATCTAAGGCAAACTTATTGGCGATATCGTAGGATGATATATTAGTCCCGTTTCTGACCCGAATATGACCGTCAAGCGTCGTCATTTTTTAGTGTTTTTAGGCGGAACCGCTGGTGCGATCGCCCTGTCTTCGTTACATTCGTGTGGAACCGATCGTCGCCCGGTTTCGACCCAATCACCGACCCCAAATGTCCCCTTTCGTCCTATTCGGGGGGCGATGCCTCTGGCGACGGATGGTCTGTCTGGAAATGCCCAAATTGAAGCCTATCAAACCTACGAAGTAGTTGATGATGTGGTGTTACCGGAAGAGTTTGAATATTACGTCATTGGGAGTTGGGGAGAGGCGATCGGAAATTCCCGCTTTGGGTATAACAACGACTATCTCAGTTTTGTGGAATCGGGGGAAAATGCGGGGTATCTAACGATTAATTTTGAGTACATCAGTGCGGGGGTTTGGATGCAAACTTATACCCCGGTGTTGGGCAAATCTTTGCCTTTTGCGGAGGTAGCAACTCAACTGAAGAAAAATCCCATCAATGCCTTCGCACTGCCCAAAGAGAACCCCTTAAAAGCAAAAATCGGGCAAATTTGCCAAGAAGCACTGATCGACCAAGGATTGGGGGTTATTGCCCTGAAACGGGACGAAAAAGGGCAGTGGGTACGGCAACCGGGAACGATCGATCGGCGAGTGACAGGGATTTCCGGTTTGACCGACGGACAGTATCTCAAAGCCACGGGACCTGCGGCGGCGGTGTTTCGCAAAGCCAAAGGAGACGGGTATCTCGACGGATTGGGCGATCGAATTATCGGCACATTTGGCAATTGCGCTGGGGGGACGACACCGTGGGGAACGGTACTCAGCGGCGAAGAAAATTTTCAGTCGCAAGTTCCCGAAGCGGTGTATCGCGATGGGACATCTGCCGATCCTTCACAGTTGCCGTTTTATATCGATGAGGGGAAATTGTCAGGACAGGGAAATGTCTTCGGATTGGCGGGAAATAAGTACGGCTGGATTGTGGAAATAGACCCGGCAAATCCCCAAGATTATGGCACGAAACATACTTGGCTGGGACGCTACCGCCACGAAGCGGTGGGAGTGCGGGTAGAAGTCGGGAAACAGTTAGCATTTTACTCTGGATGCGATCGGCGCAGCGGTCATCTTTACAAATTTGTCAGCCGTAACGCGGTGACCAACCCCACCGACAAAGCCAATTCTCAACTGCTGTCCGATGGCACGCTATACGCCGCGAAATTCAACGCAGACGGGACGGGGAGTTGGTTGCCCCTTGCGGCTTCTACCCCGGTGAATCCGGATTCCCCGAGTGACAATTTTGGCAATGTCTTGCTGCTGCCGCCGACAGATAAGAGTAGTTATCTCAAAGCCGATGGGGACAAGCAGATTCAAGACTTCAAACAGAAATATAAAACCCTCGGCAACATCTATACGGGAACGCCAGAAGAACAACAAGGGGCGATTCTGATTGATGCCCATTATGCCGCAAATGCGATCGGCGCAACTTGTACGGCGCGTCCAGAAGATACGGAAATTGCCCCGGATGGTTCTCTCTATATCGCCTTTACTTCGGGATTGCCGGATAAGGAAGAAGGTGGACCCGACAAGCGAATTTTCAAAAGTCCGCAAGGGGATGCTGCTTACGAATTTGGTTGGATAATGCAGTTAGTGGAAACAGACAATAATCCGGCGGCAACGACATTTACCTGGGAAATGGCGGCAACGGGAGGGGAACCCAGCGCCGGGGGTGCGGGTTTTGCCAATCCAGATAATGTGTTACTCGATGCCAAGGGTAATGTTTGGATGGTGACGGATATGTCTGCAAAAAATATGAATACAGCGGTTGCCAGTCGAACGGATGAGAAGGGAGAACCGATCGATCCGTCGAATTTTTCCGGCGTTTTTGGCAATAATGCGATGTGGTTTTTGCCGGGAGATGGAGATGGGAAAGCGTATTTGTTTGCCACGGGGCCCATGGAATGCGAGATGACAGGTCCGTTTTTTAGTGGCGATGGGAAGACGTTATTTCTGGCGATTCAACATCCTGGAGAAGCCAATGGAACTTGTAAAAATGGGGCGAGGGAAACGCGAGAATTGGCGATGTTAACGCCTACTGGGGAAGCGTTTCAACAACAGCGTATTTGTCCGATTGGTTCTAATTGGCCCAGTCGAGTAACGGATGGTCTACCAAAACCGGCAGTGGTGGCAATTTATCGGAAAGATCGAGGGACGATCGTTTAAGTAATAAGTAATAAGTAATAAGTAATAAGTAATAAGTAATAAGTAATAAGTAATAAGTAATAAGTAATAAGTAATAAGTGCAGATATAGCGCTACGCGCAAACATTAGGACAGTTTTGTAGGGGCGAAGCATTTGTCTGAGAATTCGATCGGCGAGACAACAAAGTTTATGCAAATGCTTCGCCCAGCCGCGATGTCCTATTCGCCCGCCCGATAATAGCTGAATCCTGACATTGACGATCGCAATCCCGAAGTTTAGAGTAAATGAGTATAGCGGAGGGCAGAAGGCAGAAGGCAGAAGGCAGAAGGAAAAAGGTTAACGGGTCTAGATTTCTAATTTTACCTTTGTCCTAAGCGTCATGCACTTAGCGATAATACCTATAAATTTTTGATATATTTTTCAAATATAAATTGATGAAACAACGGGTAAAACTCTTATCTCTGACGGTGGCAATTACCGTCTCTTTACTGATTCTCGGAGCGGTATTAGTCGTTTTAGGCATTTTTGATGAATTACTCAGATGGGATATATTTAGTCCCAAAGTCGAATCGGTTTTGTCGGGGATTTTCTTTACTAGCCTTGCCTTGAGTGCCTTTGGGGTGGCGATGACGATCGTATTGGGAATTCAAGAAATCGTCACCTCGATTAGTGCCTTTGGACGCGATCGAGGACTGATTGAACCCGATAAAATTCCCGAAGCGAAAAAGCAAACCTACGCGCTTTACCTCATCGGACTGATTGGCGCTTTAGCTGTTTTAATCGGTGGTTTATCCTTGCTGAACGCTCGCGTGCAAGTTCATCGCAGCAAAGTTTTCAAACGAATTGCCTCAGAACAATTGCAAAATCTACAATCGCAGTTCGTTCAGCAACTTTCTCAACTGCAAGCACCTCCCAAAAATAACGTTCCTCAAACCCTCGATGACTTAGTGAATGCTGTCCAAAAGTTATCATTTGTATCGCGAATGACGATCTATTTACCGGACAGTCAAGATAATGCGGCAATCTGGAATTATCAGTCTTTGGGCATTTACGATCCCAAGCACGGATTCGATCGCTTGTATGTTGCCAAGGAATACGAACAAGCCATTCAGGAGGCATTTCAAGGCAAGCCGGAACTTTTGAAAGCGATTAACGATCGTACGGGGTTTAAGTGGTATTATGAAGTGAAGAATCCCCAAAATCAAACGATCGCCGTTCTGAGAATCAATGGCAATCCTAACGAAAATTTCCGAGAGTATAAGCTGCCAAAATAGAATAGCTCTCTAGTTCACCGTCCAGATTCTGCTGAATCCAACAGTTGTTGGGCAATATCGCACCAAGCTTCTCGAAAAGGGGCATCCGACGCTTTGGAAGTTAATGCTCTCCCTTGAAGTTCGGGAAAACGATCGTATAATTGTCGATCGATTTCTGAGTACAATGATTCCATGGGAAATCCCGAGGCGGCATAGCGATCGATCGCCGTCTGGCAATCCTCCGAAGTTGTCTGTGTGGGTTCGATCGTTATCGGTTTGAGAGCACTTAATAGTTCCGGTTTCCAGACGGCTGCAACGATGATACCCACGATCGCCATCACGACCAAACGCACTGTCCAAGTTGTCAACCAATTGGCGACTCGAAAGCTAAAGATGACGGTGTTGAATAGGTGTTTGAGAAGCTGGAAGGGTAACAGAACCAACGCGACAAACGATCGCCCCATGCGTCGTAGAAAGGGCAATACGGCAATTTGGGCAAGGGGTTGGGGTCCGGGAGGTTCCGGTAGAACCACGGGGGAAGCGGTGGGTGCGGCAATGGGTGTGGCGGGGGAAACGACCACGGTTTTGACGGTGGTGGGTGATGGGGGAATAGGGGAAATGGGAAGCGGTGTCAGTGGCAAAGGAACAGGCATCGGCGTTGCCAAATCGGCAAGGGGGATTAAGGCTTGGAGGACTTCCCGCGCTGTGGCATATCGATCGACGGGGCGAGTGGCTAAGAGCCGATCGAAAATGGCTTCTAAAGGGGTTTGCAGCCGCACGAATTGCCGCCACTGCCAAGTTTGTTGGTTTTTGGCATAAAAATCTAACGGCGATTTTCCAGTCATTAGCACCAACACCGTCACGGCTAGTGCATACAAATCGCTGCTGGGGAAGGCATTACCCTGCATCTGTTCCGGCGGCGTGTAACCGGGTTTTTGGATTTGGGTGGCAGAGGACAATCCTTGAGGTTGGGTTGCCGTTTGTGCCACTTGTTTGACACTGCCGAAATCGATGGGGATGGGTTTTCCGGTGGTACGATCGCAAATCAGGTTATCGGGAGAAATATCGCGATGAATCACGCCGCGATCGTGCAAATATTCTAGCGTGGGGAGCAAGTCTAACAGAAATCGGATGGCTTCGGCTTCGCTCAATCGCCATCCTTGGTGTAGCCTTTGGGAATAAGTTTCGCCGTCGATATATTGTTCGACTAAGAACAGCGATTTTTTCCCAGCCACTGTGACGGTCAAAAATGCCCGAAATTCTGGAACTTGAGGGTGTTTGAGTCGGTAGAGAACGCCCGCTTCTCGTTGAAAGAGTTCAGTGGCTTTTTCCAGGGCGGATTCTTCCTGTGCTTGGGGAGCAAATTCCTTGAGAACACAGAATTCGTCGAAGCGGTGTCTGTCTTTTGCTAAATAGGTTCGTCCGAAGCCTCCGCCGCCCAAACATCGAATGACTTCGTAGCGATCGTCTAACATGAAACCGGGGACAAGGGGTGGAGACAGTTCCATAGAAATGACTCAAAATATTCAGGGTAGGGGCGATCGTTCTTTTCATGTTACACCAAATTTTGGGGAATGGGCGATCGGTAATCGGGAATTGGCAATGGTGCGTTTCGTTCCTCAACGCACCCTACCTCTGAGGCATATTTTCGATCGTCAAAATTTGGTGTAGGGGCGAAGCCTTTGGGCGATAAATTCCAGGCGAGACCCAAATCTGTAATCCAAATGCTTCGCCCTTCTTCGGCAGCATTTCGTTATGCTGCGTTTAGTTTTGTTTTGTTTAGCAATGATGCGTTTCGTTCCGGGGGTATACCCTACCTCTCTTCGTTCTCAAAATGAACCCCTTCATAGAGTTCTGTTGAGGAAATTTCAAATTCAAGAGAACCTAGCTTAACCCGAAAATCTTTTCCTTCGTACTCACTTAAAACCCAATTCCCTCGATCGTTTTTGAGGTACTGCATCGCATAAAATCGCTTTTGGTCTAACACAATATATTCTTGCATTTCGGGGATCGATCGATAGTACATAAACTTGTCCCCTTGGTCGTAATTCTGGGTAGATGAAGATAACACTTCTACAATCAAACTGGGATTGGTTACGGTTGTTTTTCCGGTTCCTGCATAAATCGGTTCTCCTGAAATTACCATCACATCCGGATAAGTATATTGACGGTAGCGAGGAATCCACAGTCTGACATCGCCAATATAAATATCATAGACTTTCTGTCTCAGCGCAAATTTAAGATAAGCGGCGAAGTTCAGCGCAATTTTATTATGATTCGTGGTTCTTCCGGTCATCGGGTACAATTTCACCATCTCTATACTCGCTTTTATAGTCTGCTTTTTCTTCAAGTTCTAAATACTCTTCGGGAGTATATTTTTTCGATTTTGTGGAAACTGTCATATAAGTAGGTAGGGTGTGCCACCGGAACGAAACGCACCTAGACTTTGTAGAATTGTTTTCTCCTTTAAATTATCCTTTTCCATTGCGATAGTAATCGCGGGTTCCTTTGGCATCGAGGCTTTCTCCTAACCGTTGTAAGGCACGAACGTAGGCAGCGGTGCGAGGGGAAATCGATTGCGCTTGGGAGGTCTGCCAAATGGCTTCTGTCGCTTCCACGGTTTTAGCTTTGAGACGATCGTTGACTTCTTCTAAAGTCCAATACAATCCCGTGCGGTTTTGTACCCATTCAAAGTAGCTCACTGTTACCCCTCCGGCGTTGACTAAAATATCCGGAAAAACAATGATTCCGCGTTCTTCTAAAATTTGATCGGCGGCTGAAGTAATCGGACCGTTCGCCACTTCAAAAATCCAGCGTGCTTTGACATCTTTGGCATTTTTTTCAGTAATTTGATTTTCCAAGGCGGCGGGAATCAAAATATCCACATCCAGCGCTAAAAGTTCGGCATTAGTCAAGTTTTTATGTTCGACAATGCTGCACACCGAACCTTCGCAATACACCGCTTTTATGCCTTTATTCGATTCTCGATAGTGGCGAATGCTGGGAATATCTAACCCCGTGGAACTGTAAATTCCACCTTGGGAATCGCTAACCGCAACGACTTGATATCCGGCATTGAAAAGAAGTTCGGCAATAATCGATCCGGCGTTGCCAAATCCTTGAATGGCGACGGTGGTATTGGGGGGAGTTCGATCGAATTTTGACATCATCGTTTGGATGGCATAAAATGCACCCATTGCCGTTGCCGTATCTCGACCTTGGCTACCTCCTAAAGCGATCGGTTTTCCGGTAACAACTGCCGGAGAAAGTTGGCGTCGGATGATACTATATTGATCCATCATCCACCCCATAATTGTCGGGTTGGTGTAGACATCGGGAGCGGGAATATCCACGTCCGGACCGATAAAATCTGCGATCGCATCGATGTATCCCCGCGTCAACCGTTCTAGTTCCAAGCGCGATAGTTCCTTGGGATTCAGGGTAATTCCACCTTTGGCACCGCCGAAAGGAATCCCAACTACGGCACATTTAAAGGTCATCCAAAAAGCTAAAGATTGCACTTCATCTAAGGAGACATTGGGATGATAGCGAACACCGCCTTTGGTGGGACCTCGGGTATCGTCGTGACGGACTCGATAGCCTTGAAAAATGCGTAATTCACCGTTATCCATGCGAACGGGAATGGAAACTCTCAAACTCGCTTTGGGAAATTTTAACCGTTCGATCGCATCTTCAGAAATAGAAACGTATTTTAAAGCAGTATCCAGGCGTTGGGTAGCATCGGAAAATAAGGAATCGGACATGGGTAATTGAGAACAGTTAATAGTTAATAGTTAGTTGTTAGGGGTGGAAACTTTGATCGAGCTGGAATAGCCGATTCAAAGCTCTCAAAATTTAGTGCATCCCCCACGAGAAATGGTATGAGGCACGAAACCCAATGAGAGTGGAAGAAGTTGTTGGGTTTCGCTGCTCTCAACTCAATCTCTAAAGCGATTTCCAGAGAGATTTACTGGGGTAAAAGTTCGTCAATATCTCTGCTACCCGATCGAGAGTCGATCCGCAACGTGGTTCGATCTCGCGACAAATTGTAGGTTAGCGGAGTTGGACTCGAAGCCAGGTTCGATTCCCCTTCAGCCACGAGTTCAGCTTGGGAATACTTCGTTGCGAATCCATCAATTGCCGAGATCCGATTTGGAGTGGCTGGGTGAGTTTCACTGTCGGTGACTCCAAGGCGGCTGAGCATCGTCATGACAGTCTGGCATCCCTGTGGGTCGAACCCCCCTCGTACCATATAGACATATCCTTGCTCGTCTGCCTCAAACTCCTGAGAGTGACTGAGTTCGCGCCACTCCTCCATCAGTTGAGTTTCCTTTTCGGCATAAATGGTGTTGATGCGTTCGGCAGCTTCTTGCACACGGTCTTCCTTGCTGTCTCGAATCAAACCACCAATCACATTAATTCCTGTGCGGATCAAACCACCTTCAGTGCCACCAACGGTAGACCCTAAAATTGCTCCGGTACCTCCTGCAACCCATTCACCCACGCCAAATTCTTCTAAATCCCCGCGCAAGTCTTCTTCTTCGGCTGCCACTTCTTCAAACGCTTCCGCTCTCAGTTGTTCTAGGATCTGCTCTCGTTCAGCTGTTCCCATGGCAATGTGATTTTCGGTATGATGTGCCATTTCATGACCGACTACACAAGCAATGGCATCGGGATCTCCGTGTACTCGATCGAGTAACCCGCTATAGAATGCAATGAGATTGACATCAGCAGCAAAGGCATTCACATCGTATTCTGGGGAAATGAAGAGACGCCAGGGGAGGTCGTGGAGTTGATTCGCTCGCGAGATCCGCTCCATCACCCGGTACAGTACGTAGTAATCTTCTGGCAGTTCTTGTCTGGCTCGGTTGAAGTGCGCTTCTGCATTGGCAGGCTTCGCTTGTGCGATCGTCGTTGCATCTAATGGCAAATGGGTTGACTCCCAGGGAGCGGCGTGGGTTGCCATGCCAGTATTTAAAAGCACGATCGAGCAACAAGTCGATAGGAGATATCTCAGTTTCATTCTACGTCCTCAAATTTACGATTCAAGATTTTATATTCAATACCAGATTTCCTATCGATTTCTCCAACAACAACTTGGATCTTCATCATTTCTTTATCCAAACTCTTCAAGGGGTGACACCCTAAGCTCGTTAGGAGAACAAGCCTTTTAGGCTTCGATCGCGCAGCGTCTCCGTTGGCGTAGCCGCCCTCAAAGGGCTAGAAGAATCACCCGAAAAGATACCGTTGCGTTTTGACAGAATTCTCAATAATTCCCTAATTGTGCCATCTCTCCCCTCCCGAACTCCTCATATCGATTCTCCCACTGTTGTATCAGCACCTTCTCATAATTTTTTGTTACATTAGCCGTGAAGATTCGGGAAGTTAGGGAGAGGTTTTCCCAAAAGCGAGTCCCGGCCCACTTAAAGTCTCCACATTATTTCAGTTCATGCCATTGTTCGATCGTCTGCGTCAAAAAGTTAATCAAATTCAGGGAAAGATCGATCCGCATTCCCTACGCTTTCGGTTGACCATTGGCGTGGCGACGGTGGCGGCAGCCGGCATGGGAGGGGTGGCACTATGGACGAGTTGGAAAATGCAAGATTTGCTGATTGTCACTCACAAACAGAATGTTCAATATATTGTCAGTCGGTTTCCCGAGGATGTTGAACGGTACAGTGAAATGAAATCGGCGCGTTTTGGTGTGCAACCGGCGATCGATCGTTTGGGGGTGGAAAATGTCTTTTTATGGGTGAAGGATGACAAGGGTCGGGTGGTGGCGCAATCCATGGCATTGGAGGGTCGCAGCGACAACACGCGAACGTTATTAACCCAAGTTTCGGGAAATTGGATTGTGCCTCGGATCGATCGCCTCAATGGTCGATATTTTATGGTGTGTAGCGTGCCGTTACAGGTGAAAGGAATGGATCTGGGACAGTTGTATGTGGCGCAGGATATTACGGCAGATCGAAAAATGTTTGCGGGTACAATTCGCAGTTTGGGAATTGCTAGTTTGTTGGCGATCGCGCTGATGACGGTGGCGATTGCGGTCTATATCCGACGATCGTTGCGTTCTTTGCGTCAATTCAGTCAGTTTGCGGAGACGATTTCGGCGGAGAATTTCGGACAAATTGAGATTTCGCTCGATCGTGCACCTTCGGAAATTCGGGAACTCGCACAAACGTGCAAGATCGTACTCGATCGATTATCGGAATCTTGCCAGCAGCAGCGGCAATTTGTCGGCAATGTTTCTCACGAATTGCGAACGCCGCTAACCTTGGTTTCTGGATATTTACAAAGTACCCTGCGCCGGGGAAATAATCTGACAGAACCACAACGAGAGGCGCTGTCGATCGCGGCTTCTGAAGCCGATCGAACAGTCCGTTTATTACAGGATTTATTGGATTTGGCACGCGCCGATCGGGGTTATCTTCCTTTTCATCTCGAACCCGTGGAACTCAATGAATTAATAACGGAAGTTGCTCATATGACTCGGCAGTACACAAGTCGCGAGATTGTTTACCAAGATAACGGTAATTTGATTAAAGTGAAAGCCGATCGCGATCGGCTACAACAAGTCTTAATTAATTTAATTGATAATGCTGTGAAATATTCACAACCCGAACAACCGGTGACGTTGAGTTTAGAGCAGAATTGTCGAGAAGCTATTATTAAAATTTGCGATCGAGGAGTGGGTATTCCTCTGCAACACCAATCGCGAATTTTTGAACGATTTTACCGTTGCGATGAAGATCGATGTCGCGCCACAGGCGGTTCTGGATTGGGTTTGGCGATCGTCAAAACGTTGGTAGAAGGAATGGGAGGACGGGTCAAAGTTCGATCGACTTTGGGAAAAGGCAGTACATTTTCGGTCTTGTTACCGCTAGACCCATCTGGCAAAAATGCGGACTTGGGAAAAGATTGGAAAATATCTTAAAATTAGGATAAGACAAGATAACTTCTTCAGATTTTAGAGATCGAAGTCCAGAGGTAAACTAGAATGATTATGCAAGCTGAAGAGCAAAAGATTTATACGCCTGATGAATACCTCGATTTTGAGGTCAATTCAGAGTTTCGACATGAATACATTAATAGTGAAATTGTACCGATGACTGGTGGAACCCCAAATCATAACCAAATTACAGGCAATCTCTATGCGGCGCTCAACTTCGCACTCAAGCGCCAACCTTACCGAGTTTTTGTCGCCGATCAAAGACTTTGGATTCCCCAAAGACGCATCTATACTTACCCGGATGTGATGATGGTTGCAGGTGAATTGCAATTGCAGGAAGGACGGCGAGATACCATCATGAATCCGTTGGCGATCGCAGAAGTTTTGTCTCCTTCAACTCGCAGTTATGATAAAGATGAGAAGTTTTCCGCCTATCGCACGATTTCTACTTTTCAAGAATATCTCCTAATCGAACAGTCGAAAATGCACGTCGAACACTACACAAAGAACGAGCAAAAAAGCTGGACGTTTTCTGAGTATGACGAAGCTGAAGCAGTTATCGATTTCAAGTCGGTTTCTTTCCAAATCACACTTGCCGATTTATACGATAAAGTTGAGATTGAATCGGCGATCGATTAATTTTTGTATTTGTATACGCATTCACCACCGAAAGGCTGAAGAGGTAGGGTGTGTTGAGGCACGAAACGCACCATCTTAAGTAATCAGCAATAGGTAGTATTACTTTTTATTACCTTCGATCGGCGCTTTCCTCGATCGTTCCCACATCAGATTACTTTTAATTAAAGTACAATAATTTGCTATAGCTGCGCTATTTGCTCTAAAATAGCATAAATCTGAAAAGCTGTAAACTCGTTGATTATTGACCCCGTTCTCAATAATTTCGGGTATTTTTTCGGGAGATTTGGAGTCTTTCAGACTTGGCGTCACCACCTGTATCCTTTGGAGTGTCTCCTTTGCTTATTTTGTTTTCCAGTACGCTTTTTCTCAGTGCCTTTCTACTATTTTGGGTGCAATTGATGGTAGCAAAAATGCTTCTCCCGGTTTTGGGAGGTACGCCATCGATTTGGAACACTTGTCTCTTTTTCTTTCAAGCTACCTTATTACTGGGTTACGGATACTCTCATTTAACAACTCGTTGGTGGGGAGTTCGTCGCCATGCAATTGTGCATAGTATTTTACTATTTCTGCCGATCGCGTTTTTACCCATTGCTTTAAATCGATCCCAGATTAGTCTCAATTCAACTCAGCCAATTCCGGCATTGTTAATATTACTGGTACTAGGAGTCGGTGTTCCTTTTTTTGTAATTTCCACGACTGCACCTTTGGTACAAAAGTGGTTTGCCGATACGCCACATCCCGATCGAGACGATCCTTATTTTTTGTACTCTGCGAGTAATTTAGGAAGTTTACTCGGTGTTCTCAGTTATCCACTGGTTATCGAACCTAATTTTTCTTTAACTCAGCAAAGTTGGCTTTGGTCAATTTCCTACGGATTGCTCGTTTTTCTCACACTGGGATGTGCTTTATTTCTGTGGAAGTCTGGCATCGATCGTTTTAGTTTGTCGAATTCCGATGAATTGAACTTAGACAACATTGAGGCAATATCTCCAACTCGTAAACAAAAATTACAGTGGACTTTACTGTCTTTTCTACCGTCCAGCTTACTGCTCGGCGTTACTACTTATATTACCACAGATATTGCCTCAATTCCCCTGCTTTGGGCCGTTCCTCTGTCGATTTATTTATTAACTTTTATTTTAACGTTTTCTCGCCAATCCTTTCGCCTAAATTCCACATTAATCGGCATGATACCGCTATTTTTGGTGGCGGCGATCGCCCTCGCCACAACCAATGTCATATTACCAGTTTGGATTTTGTTATTGGCACATTGGGGAGGGTTATTCTTAGTGGGTTGTGCCTTGCATGGAGAGTTGGCAAACCTTCGTCCTCATCCTCAGTATTTAACTGAATTCTACTTCTGGATTTCCTTGGGAGGAGTATTAGGAGGCTTATTCAATTCGATCGCAGCACCCTGGATATTTCCCACACTTTTAGAATATCCATTGACGATCGGTTTGAGCTTACTGATACTACGAGATCCATCACAGCAAACCTCATCTTCTAACTTAGAAATCGAAAATCTAGACGAAGTTTATCAACAAGTTAAACAAGCTCAAAAATCGAATCCCGATATTGTTGCTTCGGATTGGATTGCCACCAATATTTTACCTCAATATGCTGCCAAAAATAAACCCAAACAACGCACTCTTTTTTCTTTGACTCTGCCGATCGGATTAGGGTTACTGCTGGGACAGTTACTTCTGGGATTTCAACTCAAATTACTCAATAATACTGGGATGGGATGGATATTAACAATGGCTTTATTCATCACCATGGGTTATGCCTTTTCTCTCTATCCTTGGCGATGGCTTGTCGGGTTCATCCTCGTTATCTGTCTAAATCAATATTCTTTGCCTTTCAGTCGTGTCATTTATACCGATCGCAGTTTTTTTGGGGTGAATCAGGTTTTGTATGATGCCGAAGAAAACTACCATGCTTTTATTCATGGAACCACTTTACACGGCAAGCAAAGTCTCGATCCTCAGCGTCAAAATGAACCCCTCACTTATTTTGCCAAAACGGGACCTGTCGGACAACTTTTTCAGTCTTTGAACACCGCACAAAGATTTCCGAGAGTTGGGATCATGGGATTGGGAATTGGAACCTTGGCAGCTTATACTCAACCCGGACAAGAATGGACATTTTACGAAATCGATCCAACGGTCGAAAAAATTGCATCCGATTCTGAATATTTTACCTTTTTACAAAATGCGAAAGCGCCAGTTTCGATCGTCTTGGGAGATGGAAGATTATCGATCGCTAAAGTTCCAGATTATTTCTATAATTTAATCGTGATGGATGCTTTTAGTTCCGATTCTATTCCCGTACATTTGATAACGCGAGAAGCGATCGAACTTTATTTAAAAAAGCTATCCCCACAAGGTTTACTGGTACTCAATATTACCAATCGCTATATCGATCTGGTTCCGGTTATCCAATCTCTAGCTCACGATCGCCAGTTACTGGCTCTCTCGCAATGGGAAAAAACAATTTCTGCTGAAGACAAAGCTTTGGGAAAAACACCCTCTCACTGGGTTGTTTTAGCACGCGATCGTCAAGATTTTGGCAGTCTGGTAAATGACCCCAAATGGCAGTTTCTCCCCGATACTTCATCAACCCCGGTGTGGACAGATGATTTTTCCAATCTCTTTCGATCGTTGCGCGTTTTCAAAACTCGATAGAAATACGAATATAGAAAAAAATTAATGAAGTCTACTCACCGATAGGTTCAAAAACCTAGAAGATTCTAGCTGGTTACAGACTTGTTGTTCCCAATCGCATTTATACAAATATTGTTTCTGCCAATAGAGCGGAATTTCTAACAAGTCTCGAGTTCCAGTCATTCCCTGAATCGCAAATAGAAGCAAAGCCAAACAGTTTAAAATGACATGAGCTTTTCGCCATTGATTAGATCGATCTTCGTAGATTTTCGGCGCAATGGCTAAAGCAATAATCATCAAAATGGAAACGGCAATCCCAGAATAGTAGTGAGAAACATACCACTCGTCGGTTCTCCGAAATACACCTTCTTGACATCCCAGAATAATCAACCCCGCACTGCTCATTGTTGCCAGTAACGCTCTCCAGACATAACTCTGTGCTTTGTACAAAAAAAGTAGCGAGCTAATTGTCGCCACAAAGATCGAGATGATAAAAAATATTGAAAATAAGTCTTTTTCCCAGAATGGAGATTTAATAAAAATAGAATAAGCCAGTGCGATCGAGGTCAGTCCAACCACAGAACCGGTTAACCACTGACCGATTTTAACGTGTTCTCGACCGACAATCGGCGGAATTGGACTTTTACTTCCCGAGGCAATTTTCAGCCGACGCTGGCGAGTTTGCCACGCCATATTCACAACCATTCCCAACGTGGGAAAAACAAGCATCACGGCGATCGCGGGATGCAGTAATCCTAAAATATCTTTAGCTTCCATTTATCGACAGGCGCCTTTCTATTTGAGATTAGTCCACTATACTATCATTGACAATTGGCAGGGGTCAAAATCCATCGAGTATCGAACCGGATCTCCTCACAATTCAAATGTTAAATTATCTTCCAATCTCTAGGACAAGTTTCCCAGATAACGCTATAAATAAACCTACAGAACAAAATTGAAATTGATATGAATGGAGCGATATTTGCCGCGATCGCTTATGGAGTCCTTGCCATTGTCGGCGGAACGATCGGCTATCGTCAAGCCAAAAGTCAAGCTTCCCTGATTTCCGGAGTTGTCAGTGGTATTTTATTGGTTCTTGGAGGTGTCGTACAGCTTTGGGGACGAACTTGGGGACTTTGGCTACATCGATCGTCACGACAATATTAATCGTTATTTTTGCCATACGACTTATCAAAACTCGTAAGTTTATGCCTGCGGGTTTGATGCTGATTTCCGGTACGATCGCGCTGGTAATGATGTTAGCTCAATTGTTTAGCCGATTTGGCATATAGAAACCGAACGCCTTTTTGACAACTAATTACTGCTTAATCTCTTGAACTTAAAATGAAACCCAAATTTAAAGACATGACGGCTTGGCAGCAGGCAGAAATTTTGATGCAGCCAACTCTGATCCGCACAATTGACAACCTACGAAAACAATTAGAAGAATCAACCTGGAAAGGAACCTACCGAGAAATTCAAGAACCCTTTCCCGGATACGAACTCGACATAGAACACGGCGATCGCCAAGAAACAATCGATATTTGGGACTTGTGCTATCAAATTTGCTTCCGCAACTATCAGCCATCTCACGCCACCCAAGAAAGCATGGAAGTCGAAATTGATACCAGTTTATTCGATGAAAATGGAGAAGTTGATTGGATACGCTTAGATGCGAAAGCTCAGGAAATTATCAAAGAAATTTTTGATAATTTGGGAAATCGGTAATCACGAAGAGTGATGAGTTATTTTTTAACAACCCATCACTCTTAAATTTGTGGTTAGTAGCTAACTATTGACTATTAACTATTAACTCTTTCTACCGTCGTCGGCTGCGACTGCGAGAACGGGAAGCTCCACCGCTACCAAAACCCGTAGACCGCCTCTGGTAGGTGGGTTTAGACTTGTTCCCCGTTCGCAAATTGCTCGAACCAAACCCCGAACCCGAAGACCGATTGGAGTTAACGGATGGGGTTTTCCGCTGCGTCGAAGTCGTCGAAGGCGACCTTAGGTTCCCTGTCGTGCGTAAGGTTTGGCGATTTTTCACTGCCGGAGGCGGCGCGTTATAGCGAGATTGGTAACTCTGAACCGCTTGGTTGTAACTGTTGCCGTAGCCGCCGTATCCGGTCATGATCCCACCGGATTGGTAGACGGGGGGAACGTAGTAACGCGGGGAAAACAGCATATTGCCAACTAGTTGACCGGCAACAGCACCCGCAAAGGGCGTCCAAAAGCTCGATTCTCGCCGAACGATGACTGTTTGAGTTTGACCGGTTTGGGGGTCGGTTTGAGTTTCGGCGACGTTGTGAACGTACTCGATGCGGAAGTCTTCGGCGATGTGCAGGGCAGCCTGTCCTCCATTCAAACTAACATAACTGCGCTTGCCTGCCTGAATTTCTTCATCGGTCAGTTGCGCCATTTGCAAGTCGGTCGTCCGGAACACCGGAGGCACGCCGGAGGGGGTATTCAGCAGCATCAGGGTATATTCGCCATTGGCATCGTTATACTCAGCTTGCTGGACGGGATACTCGCCACTGCTGACTTGGTTGGTTGCAGGCGCGACGCGAGCATTGGGAGCATTTGAGGAGTTGGAGGTAGACGAACCACAGGCGGTTGTCGTCCAACAAAATGTTAAACACAAGACTAAAGACAAGATTCGACGTAACATTGATCTAAGCTCGTTGGGTTAGCACTGAAAACGTTGGCTTCGATGGATTAGCACTGATGCAACCAAAATAAAGATCGCCAGGATGAATGCGATCGAGATTTTATAGATGGCAGCTCAAAAGTCTATTTCAAGGTCAATTTGCGCTCATCCTATTTATTCTACAGCGGAATCAGTTCGGGAAAATTCATCAAAACTTGTTCGGATGTCAGTTCGTCACCCAGTTGCGCGGGAGAAAAGTGCACTTGTATCGCTCGCAATTTGTGTTTGTAGTGGAGGTTAATAATGGCTTTTAATCCATATTCCATTGATTCTAAATTGGCAAGATCGGTTTCTAAGTCGGGAACTTCTCCTTCTGCTGCGATCGTCATCATGACGATCGCGTTTTGGGTAATGGGTAAGGAAAACGGTTCGTTACCCAAATCCGATGTCTCAAAATTGGGTTGGCTGAGATAGCGCTGGGCGGAGTCTGTAAACAATTCGTTGACAAAATCTCCCGCTTCTTCTTCACTCCAGAAGACATCCCCTTCGTTGGCTGCCGATTGCCAATAGGTTTCGTATTGGAGAAGTTGTTGGCAAATCTCGACTAAATCTTCGCCCATTACCTCGAGATCTCCTTCGGCTTCGATCGAATTTCGTCCCGCCTGATTCAAAATTCCTAATAGGGGTGCGATTTCGTTTCCGGCAAGATGCAGCATCACCCGACAAACCAAAAATCGCGTTTTCCCGGTCATTTTATTCCAACGATCGCCAAAACCACTCATAGATTTACGTCTTTTCCAACTCTACTCTAATTTTAATCGATCTTGGCGCCTGCTCACTTCCCTCGGTTTTTATGACCCGCATTTTGTTTTTTCTCAAAGTATTGTTGATGAGAGTCATCTGCGAGATAGTAGTCTCCTGCAGGTTGAATTTGGGTCACAATTTGCAGTTCAACTTTACCCGACTGCTGAAGTCGTCGTTTAGAATTTCTAGCCGTTGTTTCTTGTTCGGTGTCGTGGTAAAAAATGACCGATCGATATTGTTCTCCCCGATCGGCGCCTTGGCGATTCAGTTGGGTGGGATCGTGGATTTTCCAAAACACTTCGAGTAAGGTTTCGTAGCTCACTTCGTCTGAATTGTATTCGATTTGGGCAACCTCGGCATGACCCGTAATTCTCGATAAAACATCCAGATAAGAGGGGTTAGGGAAATGACCGCCCATATAGCCTACCGAAGTCGATTTAACCCCTTTTATTTGGCGAAAAGCGGCTTCTACTCCCCAAAAGCATCCGGCTCCAAATGTGGCTAGTTTTGTCATAATTTATGGGTCACTGCAATTCGTTGATATTCTCGGGATCGATTCCTAACTCTCGCAATTTTCGAGCAAATTTCTCAGCTCGTTCAGCTTGCTGTTCAGCTCGTTTAGCCTGCTGTTTGACTTGCTCTTCGGGAGTTAAATACCGATCGCCCTCTGCGTCGTACCAATACAACCATTCCCGCGTCACCCCAGAATAATTTCCCCGATCGTATCCAATTCCCAAACCAATTTCTGGCATCCAGATGGGATTTCCAGACTGTAATTCATACTTGCCATTGACTAATTTATGGACTTCTAAACGCGGTTTGCGGCGACGGCGGGAAGAATAAATGACGTAATACAGCACACCTAAAGATTCATATTCCTTTAACTTGTCGCTGTATTCTTTCCGATAGGTGGGAGAAACGACTTCTAAGACAAAACTGGGAACGACATTTTCATCCCACAACACGTAACTGGGACGCAATTCTTCATCGTAAAACCGTTCTACTCCTAAACTCAAGAATGCATCCGGAACGATCGGCGGTTTGTCTGGATGATAATACATCCCCATATCAACGCCGAAGAACCAATCCATTCGTTGCGACCAAATTATCAGCAATATGGCTTTTAATAACCCAGGTATCAGTTCTTGGAGTTCGTTATCCACGGGCGTTTCATCCGAATCAGGCAGTTCGTCTGCAGAGGGTAAGTATCTTGGTAAGTTGTACTGGAACATGGTAGTTTTCCCCCAAAACTTATCTTGATTATAGTCTGGCACGAATGGAATTTACTGATACATATGATTACATTTGCCTACACCGATTTATCGATCGTTGGAGCTGAAAACATGAGTAATTAGCTGTAGATTAATTTTTAGATTTCATTAAACTATAGTAGCATACTAAATGCTATAGTAGCAAGATCGACTCAAAAATAGAAGATACAATGTTGGTAAAATTAAAGGAAAAAGAGTTCGTGGGTGGAAAACGCAAGCTGGAGTTGATAGCAGCATATATACCCAAGGAAAAGAAAGTCGCTTTAGAGGCATGGGCTGCCTCAGAAGAGAGATCGGTTTCTTGGATAGTTGCCAAGCTGATTGATAAAGCACTTTGCGATCGCCAACAGCAGCAGGAAGGTTCAGACAATGATAACTAACCCGCTTGGCTATCTCGAAGATCCTGAAGATGAAATCCAGCGCATGGGGAAGCCGCAAACTGAATCTGTTGTCGCCGGCACGAGAAAAAAAGCTTTTGTTCGCTGTCTAGAAGAAGCAAAAGGACGAAAGTTACTCGCCGTTCAACACTTTCAGAAAAACCTTTGGCAATGTATTTTTCTAGGAGGAGAAGATGAAGACTAAAGGAGCAATAGTTTGGAACGATCGAGAGGGTTGGACTTCACCAGCAATAGAAGTCCCGGAAATCGGTAAGATCGCTGTCTTTGTCGATTACCCAGATGACGACTTGAGTATGCCCATTATCGAACCTGAAGTCGAAGAACTTTTGTCGAATTTAGGCTATATTGGTGAGGGTCGCTACATTGGTTCAAACGATCGTCTCCAACCATTTGAGACCAAAACAGTCACTTATGTAGAGACATTCTCTATTGAAGAACTCAGCCATCATCTCAAGATTCTCAAGGAAACCATAATCCCCAGCGAGTGGTTTTATATCCTCAATTGTGAGGGAAATATCACTGATTTTAAAAAAGCGATTGTCCCAGCATAATCCCCTCACAAAAAAGAAGGATGAATTTACCAAAAAATTCACCCTTCTTTTTTAGCGGTTGAGATTGTAAATTTAGACAGCTACTTCGGCAGTTTCGGTCGCTTGAGCCCGATCGAGCAACGTTTGCAGCGTTTCCCCTTCAATCACTTCCGTTTCCAAAAATAGCAGTTTTAGGCGGAGCAGGCGTTTGGCAACTCCAACTAATCCCAAACCCTTAATGCCTCGGTTATCGAATCCATTGATTCAGGTGTTTGACAATCTGACTCGATTTGCCGATCGTTTCCGGACGAGTTAAAATCCCTTGGGATGGACTCAAGAGCAAAGCCAGGATAAATAATCCTGTAACCACTAAGACGATCGCCGCGCCGGAGGGAACGTTCGCATAATAGCTAATATACATTCCAATGACACTGCTGGCGATCCCTAAGATCGCGCCAACTCCCATCATTTGATGCAGTTCTTTGACGAGTAAATAGGCGGTAATTGCCGGACCGACGAGTAGGGACACAATGAGAACAACGCCAACGGCTTGCATACTGGCAATAATGGTTAAAGTAATTGCCGAAATCAGTCCGAACCGAATGAAACCGATCGGCAATCCGATCGCCTGTGCGCCGAGGGGATTAAAAGTATAAAAAAGCAGTTCTTTATAAAAAGCGGCGACAAATAGGAGGACAAATACGGCGATCGCCACCGTTCTGAAAACATCGGCAGTTGTCACTCCTAAAATATCGCCAAAGAGAAAACTATGCAAGTCGAGCTTGCTGTTGAGTAAGGTAATAAGCATGATTCCCCAGGCGAGAAACCCGGAAAACACGAGTGCCATTGCAGCATCAACTTTAATGCGAGATTGAGACTGAATCCAAGAAATGGTTAACGAGCTTAAGGTTCCGGAAATAAACGCACCAAAAAAAATATCGATTCCTAAATAAAAGGCAATTGCCAGTCCCGGCAAAACCGCATGAGCGATGACATCTCCGAGCAATCCCATTTGTTGGACGATGAGGTAGCTACCGACAACGGCACAAAGAATTCCCATGACGACAGCGATCGCGATCGCCTGTCGCATAAATTCAAAACTGTAAAGGTTCGAGGAAAAATTGCATCACGGACATCTCTCGGGTTCCCGTTGTAATAAAATAACACTATCTCCGTAAGCGCGTTGAATGTTATCGGCAGTAATCACTTCCGATCGCAAACCGTCGGCAATTAAGGATTTGTTGATGAGCAAAAAGCGATCGTATTGGCGCGAGGCTTCTCCTAATTCATGACCGATCGCCAGCAAGATTTTACCTTGTTGTTTGAGTTCTTGAAAAACTTCAAAAATCACGGCTTCCGTTTTTTTGTCCACCCCCACAAACGGTTCGTCAAAAAAGAATAAATTCGCTTCTTGGGCGATCGCTTGTGCCAAAAATACTCGTTGTTGTTGTCCTCCCGACAATTCTCCAATCGATCGATTTCGCAATTCCCACATTCCCACTCGTTCCAGTGCCGCTTTGACAATTTCTCGCGACTGACGCGATGGCGAACGAAACCAACCCGTGTGGCGAGTTCGTGCCATCATCACCACATTTCCCACGGTGATGGGATAGTCCCAGTCGATTTGCGATCGCTGCGGCACGTAGGATACCTGTGACAGTTGGGTTTTGAGGGAATGTTGACGATACCGAACGGTTCCTTGACAGCTTCGGAACTAACCCCAGCATCGCTTTGAGCATCGTACTTTTTCCCGCACCGTTGGGACCGATGACGCCTACGATTTGTCCCGGTTCCAGGCAGAAGCTGACATCTCTCGACGGCACAGATTCCTCGGTAGTTGACAGTCAGGTTGAAAACCTCTAAGATACCTACATAATCTTAGAATGATAATCATTATCATTCACGATTCAAGATGTCCCGGAATAAAGTGCTGTCTTCAGGCAATCCTCCTGGTGGGGATTGCTGGCTGCAACTCCTCGCCACCAACCCGACCGCCAATGTCGGAGATCGTCCACTCGTCGTCGCCACAACCAGCGTTCTGTGCGATTTAACCCGACAGGTGGCACGAGAGACGATCGATCTGGCGTGTTTAGTTGCTCCTGGAGAAGATCCCCACGTTTACCAACCCAAACCGGACGATCGTTGAGCGATCGATGCTGCTAAACTGATTCTTTACGCTGGATACGATTTCGATCCCAGTTTGGCTAAACTCGTCAAAGCCAGTTCTAATTCTGCTCCTAAAATTGCTGTACATGAGGTTGCCGTTCGTCAACCCAATTTTAGGAGAAGAACATTCACACGAACACGGCGAAGAGCATTCACCTGAAAGCGAAAAAATGGCTCCCGATCCTCATGTTTGGCACGATGCTCAAAATGGGGTACAGATGGTAGAAACGATCGCCAAAGCGTTAGAACAAGTCGTTCCCACTGAAGCGAATCTCTACCAAAGCAATTCGCAACAAATAACAACCGAACTCACGCAACTTCACGAGTGGATTAAATCTCAAATCGAGACGATTCCTGCTACCCAAAGAAAGCTCGTTACCACACATGACGCACTGGCTTATTATGTCCAAGCTTACGGTTTGCAAGATGAAGGTGCATTGCAAGGATTGAGTACCGAAGAATCCCCAACGGCGGCACGAGTGAGCGAATTAGTCGGAGAGATTGAAGCCGCAAATATTCCGACCGTGTTTGCCGAAACCACAGCCAGTCCTAAATTAATTGAAGCGGTGGCGAAGGAAGCACAATGTTAAAGTTGCCGATCGAGAACTCTACGCTGACGGTTTAGGAGAAGCTGGTACAGAAGGAGAAACATATCAAAAAATGTTGCAAGCGAATACGCAAACGATTGTAGACGGATTAGGTGGAAAATTTACGGTATTTTCACTCCAACCCAATTAGCAAATGAAAAACATCAGATTTTGACAATTCACATTGCAGATCCTGACGAAAAATTCAGGACTCAATATCCATTGAGATACCCCAATCTGGAAACTCTTAATCCCAAACGCTTAAATTTATGAATTCGATCGCCCCTTCCCCAAACAACCCTCTCGGTGGAAACATCGAGAACTTTCTGTGGCAGTATCAAAACCAAACCTTTACCGTAATTTCCGAAACATTAGGACAAGGATTACCTGTTTTACTACTTCCGGCATTTAGTACTGTTTCCAGTCGCACGGAAATGCAGGGCATTGCCCGAAAACTGTCCGATCGATTTCAAGTCACGGCGATCGATTGGTTGGGATTTGGCGACTCCGATCGCCCTTCGGTCAACTATTGTCCCCTATTTATCACCAATTTCTCCAGGATTTTATCACAGCAAAATTCGATCGTTCTGTTGCCATTGTTGCTGCGGGTCATGCCTCCGGTTACGTCATGCAACTCGCTCAAAAAACCCCTAATATTTTCTCAAAAATTGTTCTGATTGCCCCCACTTGGCGCGGTCCTCTACCGACGATGGGGGCAACTCCCCCAATTGCCAATACCGTCAAAAATTTAGTGCGAT
This sequence comes from uncultured cyanobacterium, assembly GCA_963838375.1. Taxonomy (GTDB): domain Bacteria; phylum Cyanobacteriota; class Cyanobacteriia; order Cyanobacteriales; family Geitlerinemataceae; genus DVED01. The sequence goes on from CAWIQY010000006.1 coordinate 136,493, forward strand.
CGCCCTTTTTGGGACAATTTCTCTATAAACTCAATACTGCCCCATCTTTTTTAAAGTGGATGTATAGTCGCCATGTGTACACCGATGCGACTCAATTAACCGACGATTTTATCCAAACAAAATGGCAAATCACCCAACAACCGGGGGCAAGATTTGCACCTGCTGCTTTTGTCACCGGAAATCTCGATCCGGTTCGCTCTCGGGAAGATTTTCTCCAATACTTTCAACCCCTCCCCGTTCCCACCCTCGCCATCCTCGCTGAAAATGCGCCCCCCAAATCCAAAGCAGAAATGGCAGCATTAGCTGAAATTCCGGGAATCCAAACCCAGAAATTGCCGGGAACCTTGGGGTTATACGAAGAATTTGCCGACGAGCTGGTTGAGGCGGTCGAACCCTTTTTGCTGAGGTAAGTCGATCGCAATTTTTAAGTCCGTGAGGGAAATTTTCGTAACTCCTGCTAGACTTCCTCCGTTCTTGCAGTATGATAATGGTTATCATTCTAGATAAAACGGGTTTTGAGTATGACTCCTCCAGCAATCGCCGATACCGTACCGGTTACCGTCCTCACCGGGTATCTAGGGGCGGGCAAAACCACCTTACTCAACCGCATCCTCACCTACGAACACGGTAAAAAAGTTGCGGTTATCGTCAACGAATTTGGCGAAGTGGGCATCGATAACCAACTCATCATCGATGCCGATGAAGAAATTTTTGAGATGAATAATGGTTGCATTTGTTGCACCGTGCGTGGAGATCTCATTCGCATCATTGGTAACTTAATGAAACGGCGCGATCGATTCGACCATTTAGTCATTGAAACCACCGGATTAGCTGACCCAGCGCCAGTGATTCAAACTTTCTTCGTAGACGAAGATATGCAGGATAAATTATCCCTGGATGCCGTCGTCACCGTGGTCGATACCAAACATATCCAACAGCATTGGGAAGCCGACGAAGCCCAAGAACAAATTGCCTTTGCTGATGTAATTCTGCTGAATAAAACCGATCTAGTTTCTGCCGAAGAAGTGGATGAATTAGAGCGAAAAATCCGCAGCATGAATGCGATCGCCAAAATTTACCGCACTCAAAACTCTCAACTGGAAATGGATGCTTTATTAGGCGTCCAAGCCTTTGATTTGCAACGCGCCTTAGAAATCGATCCGCAATTTCTGAGCGAAGATGCCCACGAACACGACGAAACCGTAGGTTCGGTTGCCCTTGTCGAATCTGGAGAATTAGATGGAGATAAACTTAATCTTTGGTTGAGCGATTTGCTACGAGAACTAGGGGTTGATATTTTCCGGATGAAAGGAATTTTGAATATCGCCGGAGAAGACTGTCGGTATGTCTTTCAAGGGGTGCATATGCTATTTGATGGCACGCGCGATCGCCCGTGGAAACCCCACGAAACACGAAAAAATGAACTTGTGTTTATCGGTCGCAACTTGCCAGAAGCCAAACTCAGAGAGGACTTTCGTCGGTGTCTGGTCTAAATCGAAAACAAGCCAAAAACTTCCGAGTCCAGACTCACCGCACTGCCACTTTGAACGAGTATGTAACGGCGATCGCCTGGTCTCCTGACGGTCAAATTTTAGCAGCAAGTTCGGCAGCAGGGGAGATTGTTTTGTGGCACGTAACTGAGCCGTTTCACACCCTAAAATTGCCAACACAATCATCTGTAGATTGCCTCTCTTTTTCTGGCGACGGTCAATTTATCGCCGCCGGGGGACAAGATGGAAAGTTGCAAATTTGGCATCTTCCATCTGGAGAATTAAGAACTACCCTAGAAAATGACCCAACTTGGATTGATAAACTGGCATGGAGTCCGCACCGCAACGACATTGCTTTCAGTATGGGCAAATTCGTGCAAGTGTGGAATGCAGACCTGCAAACTGTCGTGACAACCTTCAATTTTGAAGCCTCCTCCGTCCTCGATATGGCTTGGCATCCCATCGTCCAGCATCTCGCGATTGCCGGCGATCGCGGTGTGAAAATTTGGGACGGTCGAGATTGGGATGACGATCCCCATATTCTTAACACTCCCTCCGCCAGTCAAGTGATTGCTTGGTCGGGAGATGGCAAATATCTCGCCTCTGGGAATCTCGATCGCACGATTTCTGTTGTTGAATGGGGCAACTCCTATCCTTGGGTAATGCGAGGGTTTCCCGGCAAAATTCGCGATTTAGCGTGGTCTTCTCGTCCGACGCTTTTGGGAACCCCTTTACTTGCTGCTGCCAGTGCCGAAACCATTATAATTTGGGAAAAACAGGTCAAACCCGATGCCGGATGGGACGGATGGATGTTAGAAGGACATCTCAAATTTGTCAGCGCGATCGACTTTTACCCCGATACTTTTCTATTAGCATCTGCTTCCGAAGATGGCAACGTTTGTTTGTGGCACGATGCCGAACAATTAAAACAAACGATCGAGGTTTCTCAAGCCGGAGTTTCTTGCCTTGCATGGCAACCGCAAGGTCAATTTTTAGCCGCTGGAGGATTTGAAGGAGAATTGCAAATTTGGAAGGCTTGATTTTCGCTAAAGTCCCACAAACATCTTGCAAACTCAACAAAAAAGAAGGATGAATTCACCAAAAAATTCACCCTTCTTTTTTAGCCCTTGAGATTGTTGATTTAGACAGTCGCTTCGACTTTTTCGGTCGCTTGAGCCCGATCGAGCAAAGTTTGCAACGTATCCCCTTCAATCACCTCAGTTTCCAAGATTTTCTGGGCAATTTCTTCCATCAAATCCCGGTTTTTATCGAGGATCGCCAACGCTTTTTGATGTCCGATTTCCACGATTTCTTTGACTTCTTCGTCGATCGATCGGGCGGTATCATCGCTAACATTGCGGCGCGGATTCATCATCCCATCCCCGAGGAAGTTATTTTGACCGCCTTTCTCGTAAGCCAAAGGTCCCAAAACCTTACTCATGCCGTAAGTCGTCACCATCCGTTCTGCCAAATCCGTGGCGCGTTGCAAATCGTTTGCCGCCCCGGTGGTGATGCTACCGAAGACAATTTCTTCAGCGGCGCGTCCACCCAGTAATGTGGCAATTTGATCGCGCAGTTCCGACTCCGACATCAAAAAGCGATCTTCGGTGGGCATTTGTAAGGTGTAACCCAGCGCTGCCATCCCCCGAGGGACGATCGAAATTTTTGCCACCTTGCCGCCACCGGGCATTAGCGCCCCGACTAAAGCGTGACCCACTTCGTGATAAGCGACGATTTTCTTTTCCTTGTCGCTGAGCACGCGGCTTTTCTTCTCCAACCCAGCAACAACCCGTTCGATCGCCTCTGCAAAGTCTTTCTGGGCAACGGTTTCCCGTTTTGCTCGCGCCGCCAACAGTGCCGCTTCGTTGACCAAGTTGGCTAAATCTGCCCCGGCAAAACCCGGTGTGCGAGTAGCAATTGCCTTGAGATCGATATCGTCGCCCAATTTCACTTTTTGTGCGTAGATTTCCAAGATTTTCAAGCGTCCCGCTAAATCGGGGCGATCGACCAATACTTGCCGATCGAAGCGTCCCGGACGCAACAGCGCCGCATCCAGGGTTTCGGGACGGTTGGTTGCTGCCAACACAATTACGGTATTATCTCCAACCGCAAAGCCATCCATCTCGGTCAGCAACTGGTTCAGGGTTTGTTCCCGTTCGTCGTTGCCGCCGGCAAACCCACCGCTTGCCCGAGATTTGCCGATCGCATCTAACTCGTCAATAAAGATAATACAAGGCGACTTCTTCTTAGCTTGTTCAAATAGATCGCGTACCCGCGCCGCACCGGCACCGACAAACAATTCCACAAACTCAGAACCGGAGATGCTGAAAAACGGAACGCCCGCTTCCCCAGCAACGGCTTTCGCCATCAGGGTTTTCCCCGTTCCCGGAGGTCTCACCAACAAGACTCCTTTAGGAATCCGCGCCCCAATTTGGGTAAAGCGTTGTGGAGTTTTCAGGAACTCCACCACTTCTTCCAGTTCGGTTTTGGCTTCTTCCACACCGGCGACATCTGCAAACGTGGTTTTCGTGGCTTCGTCTTGCACGTAAACCTTGGCGCGACTCTTGGTAATCGAAAGTGCCCCCGCAGGACCGCCAGCACCGCCACTGCGGGCGATGAAAAACTGCCAAATGGCAACGAAAATCAGCGGCGGAATCACCCAGCTCAAGATCCGACTAAACCAGCTCGTTTTTGGCGGTGGTGCGGCGGCAAATTCCACGCCTTTGGCTTCTAGGCGATTGGGCAGTTCCATGTCGAAAATCGGCGTGGTGGACAGCACTTGCTGGGGTTCGCCTTCTTCGGTTTTGAGCTGGTAGCGAATTTGGTCTTGGGCGACGTAAGCCCGTGCCACTTCGCCGTCATCGACTTGAGCGATGAAGACGCTATAAGGAACCTGGGGAATTTTAGTTGCGAATAATTGAGGTACAAATAGGTTGAGCAGGAGAAAGCCCCCCGAAACCCACAGGAGAATACTCCCGATGATTCGAGCACGAGGGGGTTGGGGATTATCTTTAATACTCATTTTTTCCGATCCGTGGTTGTTCAATCGACTGTCGATGTGCTAGAACCGGGCAGTGCCAAGTTCGGTGACGATACTCTTTTGGAGTCGCTGCGCGATCGACGGTGGGCAAGAGTTACAGCCTGCTGCCAATGACGAGACAGGGGCAACCAACGCAGTTTATGTACTTTTATTACATTATTTCATAATTCTCGAAGGTGTCTCAGTGTCGATCGCCGCACCTCCAATAGTAGGGTTGGGAATTTTTCTGTCTTGAGCTGTCTTGAGCGGGGGAATCGTTATTCACCCCTAACCAATAACAAACCGGTGCGTTTCCTTCATCAACACACCCTACCAACTAACCACTAACAAACCGGTGCGTTTCCTTCGTCAACACACCCTACCAACTAGCAGCTGTCCGCCGGAGAACAGAGCAATTCAAACAGCTTATTGAGTAACGCCTCGGGTTCCATGGGGTGGGCGAGACATTCATTTGCCCCGCTTGCCAGACAGCGTTCTTGTTCTTCGGGTGTAGTGAGTTCGGCCAGTAGTATGATTTTGAGAGATTGAGTGTTGGGAAGCTGACGGAGAGACGACACTAACTCGAAGCCATCGATGCCGGTCAGCCGCCAATCAACGATCGCGGCGATCGGTTGAAGAAGGGCAATTTTGTCTAAGGCGGTAGACCCTTCGAGCATCCACACCACTTGATATCCGGCAGCAGTGAGCAAGTCGCAAATGAGAGTTGCTTCTTCTTCGCGATCTGCAATTAATACAATATTACCTTGAGGGAGAACGGCTGACACCATCGCTCGATCGCGGCGGGCAATCTTGGCTAGGTTTGATTGGGTTTTGGCATCGGGGAGACTCTGCATCGGCAAGTGTACGATAAACTGAGAGCCGACCCCAACGGTGGATTCCACCTCAATTTCGCCCCCGTGCAAATCGACTAATTGTTTCGTCAGTGCCAAGCCTAAACCCATGCCGCCATATTGACGATTGTACGAGGCATCAAGTTGTTGGAAGGTTTGAAATAAGAGCGATCGGCGATCGTCGGGAATGCCAATCCCCGTATCTTCGATCGCAAAAACCGCACAATCATCTTCTACAGAAACCCGCAGCACTACTTGTCCGCCTTCTGGTGTGAATTTGACGGCGTTACTTAATAAATTAAACAGGATGTGAATGGTACGTTCTCGATCGGCACGAAAGCGATCGCTCTGGGCGGTTACTGACAGCTCTAACTGGAGATCGACGCCTCCCACTGCCGCTTTATCGGTCAACATCTGCAAGCAATGATGAGACAGTTTCGAGAGGGAAAATTCGCTGATATTTAAAATCGCTTTTCCCGCTTCTAGTTCGGAAAATTCTAAAATATCGTTAATCAGTTCTAGCAGGTGTTCGCCACTACTGTAAATCGTTTGCAAATAATGCCGTTGTTTGGTACTCAATTGACCAAATGACCAACGCAACAACGTTGACGACATCCCGATCACGCAGGTCAGCGGCGTGCGAAGTTCGTGGCTCATAGTTGCCAAAAATTCACTCTTAAAAAGACTGGCAGCTTGAGCAGCTACCAACGCATCTCGAAGCGCTTGCGTGCGTTCGTTGACTTGTTGTTCTAGGTTTTCTTTTTGTTGCTGAACTTCTGCATACAGTTGAGCTTGATAAATCGCAATGCCCAAATGTTCGCTAATATGTCGAAGAAACTCTTTTTCGCTTTGTTGCCAATGGTGGGGTTGAGAACATTGATGGACGATCGATAATCCCCACAGTTGGCTTTGGACGACGATCGGGACAACGAGTTGCGATCGAATCTGGTGATGTTGCAAAGTCTCGACAATATTTTGCGGTAAGTTTACGGCACTTTCTACATCGTCGATTGCCAGAATAAACCCTTGGCAGTATGATTTTTGATAGCGATCGACTGCGCCAAATTCTATTTTATCTTTTTGGTACAATAATGAAGGAATTAGACTATTTATCCGAGATTCGTAGGTAATCCGAGCCGTTGACCCTTGCTCGGGAGAATCTCCAGAAACACTGTTTACTTGATAAATCGCTAATCGATCGACATCGAGAAAGTTTCGGACTTGTTCGATCGTCGTTTCCAAAATTTCGGGTAGCTTCGATCGTTGATGGGTTTTGGCTGTAACCTGATTGAGCAGTCGCTCTTTGGCAACGTGTTCGCTCAGAGCATCTTCAACAGGTTGACAAACAGACACAGCCGCATATCGGATTTCTGGGGTTTGTAATACATTAGAATTGTCAGATTCTAAAACTTCCAGTAGCGAGAGCGTAAATTCGCTTTGCGTCACTAAATCATTTGGCTGTAGCAAGCTCTTGGCTTGCTTCATTTGTTGAAAGCTTATAGACGATCGAGACAGGAAAACAGAAATGAGTTGAGGGTAGAAGCTGAGTTGAACTTTGTAAAGAGTTGGATCGTCCGAACCGATTTCTCCTAACAGCAAAGCACTAAAAGATCTAGATATTACTATCAGAAATCGGCTGTAATTTGTTGACTCCGATCGGTCGAGATCTTCCTCGGTGAGAACGAGCGAGTCTTGGGGATGCTCCAAGTCGATTTGCTGTAAGAAAAGATCTCGGACTTTCTCAAAGGTCGCGGCTTTTAAGTTTCGACTCGACGTGATGAAACTAAAACGATTCATGATAGTATACTAAATTAAGCTAAATGTGAATATAGCTTAAGAAAAGTTCATAGATACTCGAACGAGTGGACATCATCGGTCAAATTTTGTCAGCATTCACGATCGATGGTTTTTTATAATAGAAGGCAAACTGGGATTTTGCCAAAAAGATCATTTAAAATTTTGATTTGTTACCGATCGTTCTTATAGAAACCCAATGCATCGCCTAGCGGTCACGCCAGGGGGCTGGAATCCCCAAACCGACGGAGTTATCGTCGTCGAACAAACCCCCGCACCGTTAGTTTTGCTAGCGGCTGCCGATACGGATATCCAAACCCTCGCCAGTGCCGCACAGTCCATAGGTGCGGACTTTCCCCCATTTCGAGTTGCCAATCTACTCCAATTTCAGCAGCAACTCACCATTGATACCTACGCAGCAAAGATTCTCTCGCCAGCGCGAGTCATCGTCTTGAGAATTTTGGGCGGAAGATCTTACTGGTCTTACGGCTTAGAAGTGGTTAAGGAAACGGTACAGCAGACCCATGCAGATTTAATTGTACTACCCGGAGACGATCGACCCGATCCCGACTTGATGAGTCACTCCACGGTGCCGTTGGCGGTTGTCAACCGCCTATGGCGCTACTTTGTCGAAGGCGGTCTCGAAAATTTGACCCACGCCTTAGAATTCCTTGCCGATACCAGTTTGGGATGCCAATACCATCCGCCGCTACCTGCTGCCGTTCCCAGAGTGGGAAGATGGAACGTGCAAAATTCGATCGGCAAAACCCCAACGGGGAAAGTTGCCATTCTCTTCTATCGGGCGCATTATTTAGCCGGAAATACTGCCCCCATCCAAGCCTTATGCCATGCGTTGGCAAGTCGGCAGTTGGAACCGGTCCCCATTTTCGTCTCGTCTTTGCGCGACGGGGAAGTGCAAGCGGAACTCGAGAGGGAACTGGAATCCATACAGTTGATTCTCAACACAACGGGTTTTGCGGTGGGAACCGGGGGAGAAGACTCTTTAATTCCCGGTTTTCCAGATGTTCCGGTATTGCAAGTCATTCTGAGTACGGGAACGGAAGAACATTGGGAAAATCAGTGGATGGGATTGTTGCCGCGAGATATGGCGATGAATGTGGCGCTACCGGAAGTAGACGGACGAATTATTACTCGCGCCATTTCCTTTAAGATAGAAGAAGCGTGGAACGATCGTTTGGAAACGTCGGTTGTTGTTTACCAACCTCGACACGATCGCATAGAATTCGTGGCAGAATTAGCGAAAAATTGGGTAAAACTCTGCCAAACACCACCTCAACATCGCCCAGTGGCGTTAATTCTAGCAAACTATCCCAATAAAGACGGACGCTTAGCCAACGGCGTGGGATTGGATACGCCTGCCAGTTGTGTAGAAATTCTTAAAGCTTTAAAACAAGCTGGGTATCAAATTAGCGATATCCCAGAAACGGGGGATGAGTTAATTGTGCGTCTTACTTCTGGCGTTACCAACGATCGAGAAAGTTGGGAATTGCGATCGGTTTTTCAATATTTATCCTTGGAAGATTATCTAGAGTATTTTTCCACTCTTCCCCCAAAAGTACGGCAAGGCATCGAAACTCGTTGGGGTAAAATCGAAGATCTTCAAATCGAAACATTTCCCATTTCCGGGATTCAATTAGGCAATATCTTCGTCGGCATTCAACCCTCGCGAGGATACGATCGCGATCCGAGTTTAAATTACCATGCGCCGGATTTAGAACCGACTCACGATTATTTAGCCTTCTATTATTGGCTGAGACAACGATTTGAGGCTACAGGCGATCGTTCATGTGGGAAAACACGGCAATTTGGAATGGTTGCCGGGGAAAAGTGTTGCCTTGTCGGAAAATTGTTACCCAGAAGTTGCCTTGGGTGCAATGCCCCATTTTTACCCCTTTATCGTCAACGATCCGGGGGAAGGTTCCCAGGCAAAACGTCGCGCCCAAGCCGTCATTCTCGATCATCTGACACCGCCGATGACGCGGGCAGAACTCTACGGATCTTTACAGAAATTAGAAGCACTTGTCGATGAATATTACGAAGCGCAGAGTTTGACATCCGGTTCGGTTGCCCGATATTCGCGATCGAATTGTCGATTTAATTTTAACCGAAAGTTTACATCGAGATTTAGGAATTTCCGATGAAGAGTTTCAGAAAAGCAAAGCTCAAAAAGAATCGGCAGTTCTAAATTAGAGATTTTAGACTCGATCGACGGCTATTTATGCGACCTGAAAGAAGCCCAAATTCGCGACGGATTACATATCTTTGGGCAATGTCCTCAAGGGGTGCAATTGCGAGATTTAATCGTGGCGATCGCTCGTTTTCCCGGAGTCGATCAATTGGGTTTGACGAGGGCGATTGCACAAGATTGGGGATTGGATTTCGATCCGTTAACTGAGGTGAATTCAACCTTAGAATTCAAACATAATAAAAATTGGAGAACCACGGGAGATGCGATCGAGGCGATCGAAGAATATGCGGCCGAATTGGTGGAAAAACTTATCGATTTAACCCCGGTAACGAACGACAGAATGGGCGAAGTGAAGCATTGGGGGATGATATTCTTGGGGCAAATCGAGAAAAATCGCCTAAATCCCCAAGTCAAAACCGGGGAATGGGCGAAGCATTGGGGGATGATATTTTGGGGCAAACCGATACAAACTTGCCCCAATGCTATAGCCTACGGCATGGCTTCGCTAACGCTAACGCTAATGCCCCTACGGATCTGCAAAAAGAATTAAATTGGATACAACAAAAACTTATACCTGCTTTACAAAAAACATCCCAAGAAATCGATCATTTGCTGCGAGGATTAGATGGCAAATTTGTCCCCAGTGGGGCATCCGGCGCACCCACACGAGGTCGATCGGATGTATTACCAACTGGACGTAATTTTTACTCTGTGGATATCCGCGCCATTCCCACAGAAACAGCCTGGAATGTCGGCAGAAAAGCCGCAGAAGTTCTGATCGATCGTTACACCCAAGAAAATGGCGAATATCCCCAAACTTTGGGACTTTCGGTGTGGGGAACTTCCACCATGCGAACGGGGGGAGACGACATCGCCGAAGCGCTGGCATTGCTGGGTGTACAACCCGTTTGGGATGGTGCATCGCGTCGGGTAATCGATTTTGAAATCCTGCCTTTATCCGTCTTAAAACGTCCTCGAGTTGATGTCACATTACGAATTTCTGGATTCTTCCGCGATGCCTTTCCAAACCTCATCGACTTATTCGATTCCGCAGTAGTAGCTGTGGCGAATTTGGACGAACCTGCCGAACAAAATCCCTTAGCCGCGCAAGTTCAAAAAGAGACCCAAAGTTGGCAAAATTTAGGGTTAACTGAAAAAGCGGCAAAAGATCGATCGAGTTACCGAATTTTTGGTTCCAAACCGGGCGCGTATGGTGCGGGATTGCAGGGCTTAATCGAAGCCCAAAACTGGACAGACGATCGAGATTTAGCTAAAGCGTATATCAACTGGAGTTCTTATGCTTATACCAAAACCAACACTTCTACTTCCCAAAATATAGGAGGAATTTCCGCACCCGAAGCATTTGAAAAAAGACTTTCCCAAATGCAAATTGTCTTGCACAATCAAGACAACCGAGAACACGACTTGCTCGATTCCGACGATTACTATCAATTTCAAGGTGGATTAACAGCCGCTGTTCGAGTGGTGAGTGGTAAAAATCCCACAGTCTATTTCGGCGATAGATCGATGCCAGAAAATCCCAAAGTTCGCCTTCTTCAAGAAGAAATTGCGAGAGTTTATCGATCGCGCGTCATCAATCCCAAATGGATTGCAGGTGTCATGCGACACGGCTACAAAGGTGCGTTTGAAATGGCAGCAACCGTGGATTATTTATTCGCCTACGACGCGACGACTAATTGCGTAGAAGACCATATTTATCAAGGCGTTACCGAAGCCTATTTGTTCGATTCCCAGGTACAAGAATTCATCCATCAAAAAAACCCTTGGGCGCTGCGAGACATGGCAGAACGGCTGCTAGAAGCCAATCAGAGAGGATTGTGGCGATCGGCAACTGTGGAAACATTAGAAGAATTGAGATCGATCGCTCTTCACGCAGAAGGAGCGATCGAATCTTTATAATCAAGACAAATTACCCATTCTCAATCTCCCTGAGATCCATCCGACATCAACGCTCCTTGTAAATTCGTGGCTGTCAAGTGTGCACCCCACAAATTCGCACCGCGCAAATCCGCTTTAGACAAATCCGCTTGAGTCAAATCTGCCATCTTCAACCCCGCTTCTTGTAAATTCGCCCCACTTAAATTCGCACCGCACAAATTTGTCCCATTTAGTTGCGCCCCACTTAAATTCGCCCCACTTAAATTCGCATCAGTGAGAGAAGCTTCGGCAAAATTAGCACCGATCAGAATCGCCTTCTTAAAATTGGCTTCACTCAATGAAACCCCACGAAAATCTGCCCGAGTTAAATTTGCTCCTTCCAAACAAGCTTGTACGAGTTCGACTTCCTGCCAGTTGACGCCTTGTAAATTCGCTTCTCGGAAGTCAGCTTTGTGAAGCTTTGCTCCTTTAAAACAGACTAATTGCAAGTTAGCCTGTTTCAAAGTTGATTGACTCAAGTCCGCATTCTCCAGATTGACTTCTCGCAAATCCGCTTCGTATAAATCCGCAAAAATCAGGCATCCTTGACCTAAATTTGCCCGATACAAATCCACCCCTCGGAGTTGGGCACCTTTCAGGTTTGCCCCTTGCAGATTGACGCCGACCAAAGATGCCCCAGTCAGAACAGCGCGGCTCAAGTCCGCTCCCGCCAAATTGGCGCCTCGCAAGTCTGCATCTTTCAAAGATGCCTCCACAAGACAGGCATCCCGAATATCGATACCGTACAAGTTGGCTCGGTTAAAATTGGCTCGTCTGAGATCCGCACCACTAAACTCTCTTTCTCCTGTGGCATAACGCTTGAGGAGTTGAACTGAATCCATAAATTCTCGAGACACGTCACAAATTCTGTCTCGATCATACAATCACTTCTCCACCTTAAGAAGGAGTACAGGAGTAAGCACTTCGATCGCTTCGGCGACTCCGGTGGAGTATCGCCGTCAGGAGTTGAGAATATCCCCACAGTTCAAACTGGGGGATACAATACAGAAACATTGTGGGATTTCTTCCACAGATGAATCCAGTGGCTTGTTTCCTTCGTTATTTCGGTCAGTTTTCTCAAGTCAGTTTTTTAGCCCAACTGTTTGAAAGAGGTGGGATAGCGTTGCCAATTGCTTTTTGCCAACGCTATCCCAGCCGATATCCGAATCCGCGCACGGTGATGATGTATTCCGGATGACTGGGATCTTGTTCGATTTTCTCCCGCAACCAGCGAATGTGAACGTCTACGGTTTTGCTATCGCCGACAAAATCGATACCCCAAACCCGATCGAGCAACTGTTCGCGCGACCAAACCCGGCGCGGAGAATTCATAAACAGTTCTAGCAAACGAAATTCCTTCGGTGAGAGGTTGGTTTCCTCCCCGCGAACCAGAACTCGGCATTCTTGGGAATAGAGGGTGAGATGACCAAATTGGAGGATAGCGGGTGCTGCGGCTACGTTGATGCGAGAACGGCGTAATAAAGCTCGCGTACGGGCTACCAACTCCCGCATGCTAAAGGGTTTTGTCAGATAATCGTCCGCACCCACTTCTAGACCTAAAACTCGATCGGTTTCGCTGCTTTTGGCACTGAGAATCAAAATCGGGACGGGATTGCCGTGATGCCGAAGTAGGCGACACAAATCGAGACCGTTGACGTGGGGCAACATGACATCGAGAACGACCAAATCAAAGGGAAATTCCCCATTCTGGACATCGGGATCGTGTAAGAGGGTTAGTGCTCTATTTCCGTCCGCCGCTGTCGTGACTTGGTATCCTTCCTCTTGCAGTGCCATCACCACCATTTCCCGAATTAAGTCTTCGTCTTCGACGACGAGAATCCGGTTGGTGGATTGAAGATCTGTTTGAGAAAGGTTTTGAGACGACTCAATGGATAGCATAAAAAAGAGTATTGCGTCTAGCACACCTTTATTGTGACAGTAAACCGATCGGAACCGATCGTGTCGATCGGTTTTAATAGAGTTTTAAGTATTGATTCATTGCCTTCCCTCTTGGGAAAATTGAGAAAGAGTCTCAACTCCATAGCTATTCTTAACCTAAAGAAAAAAAATCCCCTGTAGAAATACGACAGGGGCAAAATTACACGCTAAGGAAAACTGAAATAGGAGGACAACTGAGACGAAGAGATCGCACTTGAGATGGGACAAGTACCGGAGAACCGAGCCATTTTCGTGACTTTATCCGCATTTAACCGCCGATGCAACCGGTTTGGCGGGGTTGGATCGAGTTGGGAAGCGATTTTTTGACGATCTCTATTCAACTCGATCGATTTTAGGAGTGAAGGCTCAAGCCTAGAAAGATCTTCTAACTGCCAGATGTCGATTGATGTTTGGTTTCAATTCGGCAAAACTGGGACTCGAAGATCGCATGGTTGTTGCAATCCCTCAACTCAGTTGTCTCTCCTATTATGCGCACCACTACCCGTCGATCGGCTCAAGATACCGCAAAGATACTGAGTGGTTTTTTAAAGATAACGTAAAGTTTCGTATAAATACGGAGATATACATCCTTAAGTGTAGAAGGTGGATTTCTACTCTAGGGCAGTAACTTTTGCCCGAAACAACAATCTCTTGCCCTGTCTGTATCCCGCATGGCTGACGGTCACGAGTTGACCCGGTTCGGCATTCCCTTTCCATAACTGATGCTGTTGTGGATCGTAAAGGACTTGGGTTCCGACTTGGGCGATCGCTTCTACCCCCCAATGCTGCAACAGTTTTTCTACGGGTTCGATCAGTCTCATCAGTGTAACCACGGGAAACTGGGGATTTTGGGTTGCCAGATATGCCGCACGAGACCAATTCAACATCCACGATTCCAGGATATCCAAGCTTTCTTGCTGAAACTCTCGGGCAATTTCCTCCCGTTGGTTTGCCAGTTGCGCTTGCAGTCGATCGAATTCTTGCCGAATTTCCGCCGAAGTCTCCGATTTGCCTTCAATTCCCGCAAACGTCGCCAACAATTCTCCCAAGGAAATTTGTAGCGCATCCGCCAATTTCAGCAAGGTTTCCAGACGCATTTGGGAAACTTTTCCCTGTCGTAGCGATCGCACCTGAGATGGAGAAACCCCCGCCTTTCGACTCAGCGCCGCAAAACTCAAAATTCCCACGCGCTGCATCAACTGACGCAGCTGGGGAGTTCGATCGAAGGGGGTCGAGGGGGAAAGCAAGAGAGGGGGAATTGGTATTGGGTATTGGGTAAGGGGTTAGTAGCCACTAACCCCTTACCACTAACTATCAGTGTTTCGCGATCGCCTCTTAGTTGTCAACTCTAGCTTTCCAATAAGCTTCGCAACATCCAAGCCGTTTTCTCGTGAACCTGCATCCGCTGGGTTAGCAAGTCGGCTGTGGGTTCATCATGAGCTTCGTCAGCAGTGGGAAAGATCGATCGGGCTGTCTTGACGACAGCTTCGTGCCCTTCTACCAATTGCTTAATCATCTCCTTCGCGGGCGGAACCTCGGTGGATTCGGGGATAGATGTCAACTGCGAATACGCGCTATAGCTACCCGGAGCAGTAAATCCCAAAGCCCGAATCCGTTCGGCGATCTCATCCACTGCCAGCGCCAGCTCATTGTAATGTTCCTCGAACATCAGGTGCAATGTCTGAAACATGGGTCCGGTGACATTCCAGTGGAAGTTGTGGGTTTTCAGATACAAAGTATACGTATCCGCCAGAACTCGCGACAGCCCTTCTGTAATCTGGGCGCGTGCTTTCTCGTCGATGCCGATATCTACTTTCATGGGTTGTATTTGCATGGTACGTTTCCTGAATGTACCCAAAAATTGGGTCTAAAGCCCCCGTTTTTCGCTTGACGGCTGTTTATCGATCTTAACATTTCGCGACAGAAGCCCCACCTTCAGCAATGCAGGGTGGGGATGGGGAGGGGGCTGTGACGATTGCATCTTAGACCCACATTTGTTGCAGACGATGGAGGAGTAGCCAAGTCGTTCTGGAATCGTTTTATCGCCAACTGTATGGCGTGTTAGGAATCCTGCAAGGAGGAGAACCCGACACTTGGAAACTTAGGGACTTCACCATTTAGCTTTGTGCCCACCGCCGCAATAAATTAGCGTGACTTTTGGAGATCAGATCGAACTCGATCGTTTTACCAGATTTTTGAAAGATCGATCGGCGTGCTGTATCCAAATCGAAGAGAATTTCTCGCTTTGCCGGATCGCGAACTAAACTTTGTACCCAACCCACCACCACGTGGCGCATCCCCTTCGTGACGGGATCGACGCGATGCAATGCGGTAGACGGATAAACGATCGCCTCTCCCGCATTCAGTTTATACGGTTTTTCTCCGGCAAACTCTTCAATCACCAGTTCTCCCCCTTCATAAACCGAGGGATCGCTGAGAAATAGGGTAAATGAAAGATCCGATCGTAAAAATGCCCCACCCATCAATGCATTATCCACGTGGGTTCCGTAAGACATCCCAACATCGTAGCGGCTGAACAGCAGCGAATGGATTTGTTTCGGGCGCGCTACCATTTGAAACAGGGGATGCCGCCACAATGCGGCTTTGACTAATTCTCGCAAATCATTGGCGTAGTCGGCTTTTGCGGTGAGTTGAGCGTTATTTTTGACGGTTTTGGCGTGCCATCCGGCGGTGGTTTTGCCGTCAATGAAATCTGCCGGATCGAGGCGATCGATTAGGGTTTTTAGTTCTTCTGGCGTGAGAATATTCTCGATCGAGACAATCATTGGCGATCGGGCAGGTTGAGGGGAGAATTCAATTTTTGATATATATTTGCATTTACTCGATCGTGAGTCAAGGGGAATCTAGCCCGTCTAACACACTATATTAACTCGCCCAGCTGCCCCAGTAGACGAAATATTAAAAGACAGCTAATATCAATAAAGTTTTTCAGATTTTCTAGATCTCGTGAGGAGAATTGACATGAATTCAAAGGCATTAAGCTTGTTGGTGATACTGGGCTTAGTCGCGCCCTTGGGCGCTTGTGTCAGCGAAGAAGGCGGCGAAGAAGTCGAAGAACAAGCACCGACGACTGCACCTGCGGCTGAGGATGAAGGCGGCGAAGGTGGTGAAGGTGGTGACGAAGCCGAGGAGACAGAAGATGAGGATAAGCGGCGAAGGCGGCGAAGGTTAAACTGAACCGCATTTTCGGGTAATACTGCGATGTCTCGCCTTCGGGAATCTTCTCGTGCGGGTATCTTTGTGCTATCCGCCGGGTTATCCATGGCAGTTAAGAAACCCGGTTTTTTGGAAGAACCGGGTTTCTATCCTTACCTGAAACAGCAAGAAGGCTCACACCTACCCGATAGGGAGGTGTTGAGATGAATTGCGAGTGAGTCGAGTTGCGTAGTTTGATGGCATTTGAGCGTAGCGAAAACAAAGAAAACTACAGCGACGAGACGAGCAAAATATTTGTTTTTGGGTAACACAACATCGTAAATGTGTGTTATGATGAAATGTTAAACACGGTAAGGTCGATACCATGTATAGAGCAATTAAAGTTAGAATTTATCCCACAGACGCGCAAGAAACCTATCTTTCCCAATGTTTTGGAAATGCTCGATGGTTGTGGAACTATATGCTTAACGCGACATCCACAACATATAAAGAAACTGGAAAAGGTCTTTCTAAAGCGGCAATGGATAAGTTGCTTCCAGGGTTAAAGAAAGAATATGAATGGTTAGGACTCTATCTCTAAAATATTAAGTAACGTAAACTTCTCGTTAGGAAATATCGCCTTGAACTTCATGTCACTCTTTGGATCTGGCAAAAAGCTGAGCTTACCGACGCCGGAAGATGCGCTGCCGGGACGATCGAAATCGATGCCCGTTCCGGAAAAACACTACGTCAATGGCAATCCGCTTACCCCCCCGTACCCCGACGGTTTAGAAATGGCAATGTTCGGTTTGGGATGTTTCTGGGGTGCGGAACGGAAATTCTGGCAGGTTGAGGGCGTGTTTACCACAGCAGTGGGATACGCTGCCGGATTGACCCCCAACCCTACGTATCAGGAAGTCTGTACGGGAATGACCGGACACAACGAAGTGGTTCTGGTTGTTTTCGATCCCAAGGTGGTGAGTTATGACACGTTGCTGAAAGTGTTCTGGGAAAGCCACAATCCCACTCAAGGAATGCGTCAGGGGAACGATACGGGAACTCAGTATCGATCGGGGATTTATGTCTATGGCGACGAACAACGCAAGCTCGCCGAAGCCACGCGCGATCGCTATCAAGAGGCTCTCAAAGCTGCGGGTTATGGCGAAATTACCACGGAAATTCTCGACGCGCCCGAGTTCTACTATGCTGAGGATTACCATCAACAATACCTGGCAAAAAATCCCGGCGGCTATTGCGGTTTAGGAGGAACAAACGTGGCGTGTCCCGTTTCGCCTATCGCCAATTCAGTCGATTAAATTTCGTCTAACCTATAGAAGTCGGAGTTCTTGAAGAACTCCGACTCCTGAACTTCTGGACTTCTGAACTTCTGAACTTCTTCTTAAGGTTCTTGCCAAAAGACGATCGATCCATCGATCGGTCTCAATTCTGTTCCGGGATAGTAAAACTGAAGAATTCGATCGCTCGTCCATCCCAATTCAGCGAGTTTAGCCGCCCCGGTTTGACTCAACCCCACCCCATGTCCGAAACCGCCACCGACAAAGGAATAACCCCGCAAGGTTTTGTTATCCGGTTCTTTGATGGGATCGAGGTAAAATAAAGTGCTGATGGGGGCATAAAAGGCGGTGAGAATTTCATCTTTGGGAATCACGATCGTGCCGCCGTCGGTTATCACTTCCATTTTTTGAACGCGACCGGAAGGCGATCGCTCGGACACTTTGAGATCGAGGATTTTATTAAAGAGAATGGGTCGGTTTTTGCGGCGGAAGTATCGCTTCATAAATGCCGTCATGTCTGCTAAACTTTCGCTATATTTCCAGCGAAAGAAATTGCCGTCGTCTTCGGTAAATCCTTTTTTGAGGTTGATAAAGCGACGGATGTTTTGTTCGTCAGCCAAGCTGTTGTTG
Source organism: uncultured cyanobacterium (assembly GCA_963838375.1). Taxonomy (GTDB): domain Bacteria; phylum Cyanobacteriota; class Cyanobacteriia; order Cyanobacteriales; family Geitlerinemataceae; genus DVED01. Next base: position 154,813 of record CAWIQY010000006.1, read on the forward strand.
GGTAAGTCCCAGATATTTTGAGCCGAATCGATCTTAGCTGTCAAATACGGGCGATCGACCCCTTCCCAGATATCTTTGTACGTTGCGGTAATTCCCCCTGTGGTTGACGAATATAAAGCATCTACCAGTTCGTTTTCGTAAACGAGTACTTGTCCGGCTGTTTGCGCGATCGCGGCATCGGCGTCGGGGTTAGTGCCGTCGAGTCCCTCGTATACCTGGCAGTTAACATCGGCACAAAGTTGATAGTTGTCGGCTGCAAAGCGGCGCAGATTCCGCAACGCATAGGTTCGCGCTAAAATCGCTTGAGCTTTAACTGCTTCGTAGGGTGCGCCACCACCGATTTCGTGAGGAACCACACCTCGCAAGTATGTTTCTAACGGTACATCATTAATCAGGGTATAATCGCCGTAGGCATTGGGTTGCAACCGCATACTACCGCCATAAGTATCGATCGGCGCATTTTCTCCTTGGGAAACTTGGATGACTCCGGCATTAGAAATCACTTCAACGCGATCGCGATTGTAGCGGTAACCGTTGGCAACCCAATAGGCTTGGGGAACGTTCTGTTTGAGTTGGCTTTGCAAGTTGGAGAGCGTTTCTCCCGCCGCCTGGACACTTTGCAGCAACCGACGGCGCAATAATGGCGTGGCGTATACATCCCGTTTCGCCCACACTTCCCAACGATCGGGTTGGACGATTTCGACTTCAATTCCTTGCGATTTCCACTGCATCGCTTTGGCTTCTGCATCCTCGAAACTTCGGTGGGTACTCAACACCACTCGTTCGTCTAACACCGGTTCGGGAAGCGATTTGGGGGTGATTTCGAGTTGGATTCCCGGCAAATTTGAGGTTTTCAGGGTTCCGTCTCCTCCCTCGTAGCGCACGACTAATGCACTTCCCTCTGGTGCTTTCAGAATCAGTTTCTCCTTGGGATTGTCTCCAAAACGCTGGACGACGCCCACTTGTAGCTGAATGTCTGGGTTCTGTGCTAAGGCGGCTTCGATCGTTCCTCCCCATCCACAAAATCCCACGAGGAGAACCCTCGAAAACCATTGACGATTTTTCATGCTGTGCCTCTCTGCGATCCTCTTGCATTTTAGAACAGCGATCGAATGTGACCGACTTCTTCCCCCTGATTCCCCACCCACTTTGGGGTTCAAACCTGAAGCCCATCACTCAACCCAACGATTTCTACCCAACGTTGCTACTCATAATCGTTACGAGTATACTTAAGGAAGTCATAGCTCCAACCCCAAAACGGTCATGAGAATAGAAGATATCCCGATCGATCGGATTCGCCGACCTTTGCCCCGCAGTAACGATCCTTTAAAAGTTGCCTCATTAATGGAATCCATTCGCCAAATCGGACAGCAAGAACCGATCGACGTTTTGGAAGTCGAGGGCGAGTATTACGGATTTTCCGGTTGCCACCGTTACGAAGCCTGCCAGCGTCTTGGATTGCCCACCATCCGCTGCAAAATTCGTCGTGCCCCCCGTTCTGTACTACAGATGCACTTGGCTTAACCGAACCGAAACCCACGCAGGTGGGTTTCGGTTCGGTCGTCGCGGTTACTCAGCCAGAAGCCGCTTCGCGTCTACAACCGCCATATTTTCTCGATCGTTACTCTAAATTATCGCCGTTTCAACCCCAGAACGCTCAAAAAGAAACTCGAAAGCACAATTTCAAAACCGATCGCGATCGCCGTTACCGCCGGAATGGCAATCCGCATCGTCCGCGCCGGATCGAGAGGTCCGAAAGAATTCGCCCCCCAAATCCCCAACGCATAAATCGAACCTGCCAACCCCAAAAGTAACAGCAAACTCCCCACCAATATCCCAATTTCTAAATTGATATAGCGAAAAAATCGATCGACGCGACGATCCCTGGGTAACAGTCCTTCGCGCATGGCGAACACCTTCGTAAAGATCGCAAATGCCACCGCTTGAAAACCGACAATAATCGCCGCCGCCGCAAACAGCAACGTGTGGATATCAAACACCATTTGCGGACCCGGCAGCAGCCACAATCCCACTCCCAAACCGATCGCCACCAGCAGCAATCCTGGATACAAAAACAACCACCGAGGACTGTACAGCAGAAGAAAGCGAAGATGCCGCCAACCGTCGCGCCAGCTTCGCAGATGGGGGGGACGGCTGCGACCATCTGGAGATAAAATCGTGGGAACCTCAGCAATCCGCATTTTGTACAAACTAGCTTTGACCACCATTTCGCTCGCAAACTCCATCCCCGTCGTCCGCAAATCCAGAGATTCGATCGCCGCCTTGCGAAACCCTCGTAAACCGCAGTGAAAATCGCCGCAGGGACTGGGGAAAAACAGCCGTCCGATCCCCGTCAGTACCGGATTGCCCAAGTATCGATGTAACGGCGGCATCGCCCCGGGTTGAATACCCCCTTTAAAGCGATTACCCATCACCAAATCGCAACCCGATCGCAGCTTTTCCAGAAACGGCGTCAGACGACTAAAATCGTAGCTATCGTCCGCGTCACCCATAATTACGTACTGACCAAGCGCCGCCGCAATCCCACCCGTCAAGGCGCTGCCATAGCCCGGAGAACGCACCCGGACTAACCGAGCCCCCATTTCCAGAGCAATATCGGGAGAGCCGTCGGTACTGCCATTATCCGCAACGATGATTTCTCCCGCGATGTCGTGCTTGTGGAGATAATCCCGTGCCTTTTGAATGCACATTCCCAGGGTTTCCGCTTCGTTGAGACAAGGCATGACGATCGACAGTTCGAGGATCTCCATCTGACGATCGCCGCCGTGAGACTCCCTGACTTGACGATCGGTTAAATTCTTCACAACTGGCTCACCCCTTCCACCCGTTCATCTCGCCAAACACAAATCAGCGATCGGATAGCCTGACGCGCTTTTGCCGATCGCTCTTTTGCTTGGAGTATATACGATTGACCGAAGCGGGGCAATGGCGAGAATAAACTCAAAACCCCACTTCCTTTCCTGTCTACGTTTGACTGCCAAAAGCAGATAATGGACTAGGGTTTAGAGAGTCCGATCCCTCCTCATAGATTGTGAGATCGTTGGGCTTGAAACGAGCAATTTCGAGGCTAATCCCCTGAGCTCCTTCGTTTTCTAGGTCTTCAATATAGCCGGATTGAGCGTCTTTCGCCTCCTGCTGCGTGATAAAAGGTCCGAAATAGTAGGTGCAACGGGGATTGTCGGTGGAGATCTTCACCCACCATGCCAGCCCAAGTAAATTTAGTGAATTAACGAAAAATTCTTTCATGGTATTTGGTCGCTTACTAACGATCGATAGAGAAAGAGGATAAATACTCAGCGTTTATTATGCTTCACATTTTGTTATACTGCCTCCTTCTCATTTTTTCAATCTTTTCCTGGATTATGGCGATCCCGGAGAGACAAACTGTTCGTTACGGACATTTTTCAATGAGAAGTTGAGACGTTGACTGCTGCGTTGCCGATGTACTTCGTATAGCGCCATGCCCGTAGCAACCGAAACATTTAGGCTCGGGGTTTTGCCAGACAAAGGAATGGACACCAACCCATCACAACAGCGTTGTGTCAACAGACTCAAGCCATCGCCTTCGGATCCCACCACCAAAACGATCGGCCCTTTGAGTTCGATCTCGTGGATGGATCGATCGGCTTTTTCTGACAATCCGTACAGCCAAAATCCAGCTTCTTTCAAGGTTTCCAGAGTCCGGGACAAATTCACCACCCGCGCCACCGACAAGTTATCCAAAGCGCCCGCAGCGACTTTCACCACCGCGGAAGTCACCCCCGTTGCCCGTCGTTGGGGAATCACCAAACCCTGGGCTCCCATCGCTTCAGCCGTCCGAGCGATCGCGCCTAAGTTATGCGGATCGGTAATCCCATCGGCAACCAAGATCGTCGGTTGTTCCGTTGCCGACTTGGCGCGAGCGATCAGATCCCCCAATTCGCAATAATCGTAAGGTGCCACCTGAGCGGCAACCCCTTGATGAGTCGCACCGCCGGTCATCATATCCAATCGGTTGTAACCCACTTCGTCTATCACCGTTCCCCGCGCCTTAGCCAGGGGCAACAGCGTGTGAAAGCGGGACGAGTAACGTATTTGTTGGGTAATCCAGATGCGATTGAGCTGACGCTGATTTTCTAGGGCGCTGATGACGCTGTGACGACCGTAAATCAGTTCGGTTTCATCCCGCTCCCGGTTCTCTTCAACTTCCGCATTGGGCTGCGAGTAACTGTTAGATCGATCGGGTTGTTTATTGGCATCGAACGAACGCTTGACGGTGACGATCTTCTTTTTGCCCTTTTCTGGAGAAGGTTTCCCAGTTCCTGAAGGAGACTTCAATATTTTTCTGGGAGCAGACTTTTTTTTGATGGGTTTGGAAAATTGAGGATTCATAATTCTAAGTCTATGTGGGCGAGCAATTCGCCCAAGCGTTGGGGATCGGTTAAGTACAAATATCCGACGAGCATTTCTAGGCCTGTCGCCTGTTGGTATGTTTGGGAACTCACTCGTTTGGGGCGACTGCAAGCAGCATTGCGCCCTCGTCGCACCAGGTCACACTCAGAGATCGTCAAGTAGGGTTCTAGCGATCGCAAATCCAGAGCCTGACCTTCAGCTCGCACTCGAGCCACCACCTGATGGTGATAGGTTTGCAGTCGTTTCGGCGGAAGCAAGTATTGACTGCGAACGTATAGCTCGTAAACGGCATCTCCCAGGTAAGCCAGCGCTGCTGGTGAGAGTTGCTGCACTTGTTGCCCAGTCAATTGTCCGGCATACATCAGTTGTAGCAAGGCAGACATTGACATCGAGTTGCCATGTTCCTCGGGGATCGCTGACATATCTAGGACTGAGGAAAGGTCACTCGTCGCATCAGGATTTCACTAAAAGATTAGATTGCCGATCGGGCAGGTTCAGATATCGGATTTTTACACTGAAGATTTTAACACTGAGAGCACAGCACCGATCGAGTATCGAGTTGCCGATTTTGGGTTAGATAGTCGGTTGCCTGTTTCTGTTACGTTCAATACAGAAAACAAGCTATCCTGCACTTAACACAGGATAGCCGATCGTTAAACTTACAAAATTCACTTTTTCTGAACGTTTTCAAGCGCGTCTTCCAACGAAGGCTGCAAAGACAAGAATTTTTCTAGACGGACTAATTTAACAGTCTGTTTAACTCGGGCATTGGTAACAATTTGCAAGCTACCTCCAGCCGTTTGCGCTTTTTTCACTAACTGAACCAGCGCGCCCAACCCCGAACTATCGATGAAATCAATCTTAGACAGATCGAGAATGATATGCTCGGGTCCCTCTTCGACGCATTTAGCCAGTACCTTTTGGAAATTGGGTTCCGAAAAAGCGTCTAATAAACCTGTCAAACGAAATAGCTGGTAGTTGTTTTTGACCTCTCGCGTGCCTCTCAGGCTAACTGTCAAGTTGAGTACTTCTGGAATAACGCCCTCCTCGTCTTATCATTCTAGACTGATGGTAGATTATACTAGATTTTTGGCAAAATTGTCTACCATCGGCACAAAAAAGAGCGATCGCTAACAGATTCTAAAAATACCGACAAGTAGACCGACGACGAAAGTCAGGGATTCTTGCGCCGTCAAGAATTGGGAAGACCACACGATATCCTATAAGGTATCGTGTGTGGTAGTTCACAGGTTGCACTTGACTCTATGGAATATCTTGTTGCCGTTTTAAGCGATCGCATCCAAGCAGAAGCCGCCTACACGGCATTGGAAAAAGAAGGCTTCTCGCTGAGCCAACTGACGATTTTGGGAAAAGGATATAAAAGTGCGGACGAGTTCGGACTTGCCGATCCCAAGGAGAAAGCCTTGAAACAGTCTCGACTCATGGCAATCTGGTTGGTTCCGTTTGGTTTTTTTGGCGGTGTCACTTTTAATCTGCTCACGGGTTTGCAAACGTTTCCTTGGGCGGGAGAATTAGGCAATCAGATTATCGGCGGTATTCTCGGCGCGATTTCTGGGGGATTGGGCAGTATCCTCGCCGGGGGAGGGGCGAGTCTGGCTCTCGGTTCTGGAGATGCGCTACCTTACCGCAATCGGCTGAGCGCGGGGAAATACCTCGTTGTTTTGCAAAATATCTCTTCGAGTCAAACTCGTCAAGCGACGAGTATTCTACGCCAATTCGAGCCGGAAAATCTCCAGGGTTATACGGTGAATGATTAGTGGTGAATGGTTAATGGTTAAGTCGTCATCCGCTGTGGCACATCGCCGATTAAGGATAAACAACAAAGGACATTGGAAAAGGACAACTGAGAATGCTGCCTAGAGACGAATTATTAAAAGGTGTGGAAAATCGGGAGAGTTTGGTTAGGACGATCGATTTTGCCGAACAGGCACTTAAAACTTGGGAAGTGGTGCACAGCGATTTTCTCTCGCCGCCAGAATTGGCAGAAATTCAAGAACGATTTGCTCGACTGACCGAAGTGAATTTGGTAAGTTGGGGAGGGTATCCGCAAGCGGAACGGCAGCGTTTGGGAATTGCCAGATCGGAATTGCCTTTAGAAGCGTCTCAAATCGAGATTGCCGCATTAGAAATTTCTGGGAATTTCTTGTTCGATACGGCAACCCATCGCGACTTTCTCGGATCGATGTTGGGAACGGGTATTGTCCGGGAAAAAACTGGGGATATTTTGGTGTTGGGAGAACGCGGCGCACAAGTTTTGGTGGTTCCGGAAATTGCTGAGTTTTTGGAGATGAGTTTGACTCAGGTTCGATCGGTGAATGTGAAAACTCGGCGGATGGAACTGAGCGAATTGAAGGTGCGCCAACCGCAACGCAAGGAGATGACCACTGTAGAAGCTTCAATGCGTCTCGATGCGATCGCATCGGCTGGATTTGGGATGTCTCGCAGTAAAATGACAACCTTTATTAGTGGAGGAGATGTGCGGGTTAACTGGAAAGAGATTAGCCAAGCCAGTTACGCGGTGAAATCTGGCGATTTGATTGCGATTCGCGGTAAAGGACGCTTAGAAGTGGGAGACGTTGCCGTTACGAAAAAGCAGCGCTATCGCGTTCAACTCATTCGTTGGATTTAGGGGTCTTCCATGATTTCTAACACGTACTCTCCTTGATTGACGGCGTGATTTGTTGAAACATCAAAAACAAGTCCCGATCGTTCGGCACAAATATCAACAATTTTCGGTAATCTACCTTCTTTATTTAAACACAGTAGTTGATATAACCATTGTCCGGCTTCGACAAAGGTTCCCAGTCGAACGCGAGATTGGATCGTGCCTCCTCGGGGAGCGTAATACTTTTTGAGGTTACTTTTAGAAACAAGTTGTAGTGAATGGGAGAAGGTTTGACATAACGGAAAGTTGGGAAGATCGAGGATCTCTTTGTAGACGAGGTAGTTTTTGATACCGCGCACTCCTCGGAATACTGAGTCGGGGTTCATTTGCATTCCCGAACCCAATTCTAATGTCCAAGATTCAATTTCAAATTGGATGGATTTTCCCAGTGTTCTGAATTGTTGTTCTAGATCCAGCCAAGGTTTGAGAAACGCTTCGTCAAAAGCACAACCATCATATTCGTCGAAAATAATTCCCCGATCGAGCAAAAAATATTGAGCACTTTTTTCTCTACCGGGAAAGCAATATAAGTAATCAATTCCTTGATTGGTACTGCTATGAATATCGATGACATAATCGGCATCTAAGCATAAGGATTGAAGGTAATATCGATATCGTTCGCTTAAGGAAACGCTACTGGGAGAGTTTATTTTTTCGAGCAGATGTTCAAAACTGAATGCTATTTTGCTTCGATAGTTCTCTCGGATTTGGCTAGGATTAATATCGAGTTGAGATCGAGCAAAATCTGCAATACTTTCTCCTTCTCGTTCGTAATCCCAAAAAATTCGATTCCAGTTTTCTCCATCGTAGGCATTAAATCTTCCGGTAGAAAAATGATGCGATCGTTGATTGGTACTCATGGGATTACAAGCTGGAACCAACCAGATTTCGCCTTGTAGCTGTGTGTCTTCTAAACTGGATAACAACTCGATAATTTGATAAATAACAGCGTTACCTACAATTTCTGCACCGTGTAAATTAGATTGGAGATACGCTTTTTTTCCCGGTTTAGCGCCGATAAACTGATAAACTTGTATGCTGAGGCAATCGCCAGATGTCAATTCAGCAATTGGGAGAGTCCAAATCCGAGGAATCATGGTTTATTCACTTCGATCGTATGACGCACTAACTCCGAGACTTGAGATAAGTAATTCGTTTGAATTGAAGTTTTGTAGCCCGTACGATCGATAATAGCATACACAATTTTGGCTAAGTCACTATTGCCTTTTCTGGCTCCCAAACCGTCGATCGTACATTCGATTTGTCGCGCGCCACTGTCCATTGCTGCTATGGCATTTTCAACTGCCATTGCTCGATCGTCGTGGCAGTGAACGGAAAGAATTGCCCGATCGAGATGAGATACCCGATTGTATATTACTTGAATTAACTCTGCAAATTGTTCTGGCAAAGCGACTCCTAAACTATCTGGGATGCCGATAGTTTTTGCTCCGTTGTCAAGAGCTACGGCGATCGCTTGACACAAGAAATCGCGATCGCTGCGAGTGGCATCAAAGGCACTCCACGAGTTAAAACTGGTCTGAGTTGGGAAACAGCAGTCAGCTAAAGCGATCGACCCTAAATAACGGCTAAATGTTCGCTTGTTTGTTAACAGGTTTTGGAGTTTTTTGGCAACTTCTGTCAAGGATTCATTACGAAAACCAGAAAATGTAAACTGGTATGTTAAGTTTAGGAGACAAAACGCGACTTCTGGGTTAAGATTTATTGAATTTCCTTGGATTAGATTGAAACGTAGAGAAATCATCCGAGCGTCAGTAGAAACTGAAGAAGTTCGATCGTCGATCGGAAACTATCTGATTCTGTCTGAGGATAGAGTTTATTCTGCATCAAGTGTTCTATATTCTACCGATGAATGTATCCAGGTTAGAGAACCCCGATCGGTTCTAGTTTTGTGTCTATTCCCTCAAATCGAGTGGTTTAAAAAGAGGATGTGGTCGCTCGATCGGGATCGGCAATTCGTAAAAGTTGGTCTATAATCGCAGGGAAACCATTTCACAAACTTGAGGAGTGAAATCCGTGAAAAAATTAAGTCAACTGGGAATTTCAGTAGCTCTGGTCGCCTTTACTTCAGTGACCTCCGCTGTATTCTCCGCACCCGCTAGCGCTCAACCCATCGGGGAGCGTCCGGGAGACGTTTGCCGTCGGGTGGATATCATGTCGAATACAGAACTGTTCTTGTATGAAAACCCCGACACCAGTAGCGGTGCAATTGTTGCGATGTTTGATGGCGAGCAAATCAATCTGATTACGCCAAACGTCGCGGGTACAGATGGCGCTGTTTACCACGAAATCGAGGACAGCGCGGGGAACCGGGGTTACATCTTAGCCACTGATAACTCCGATGGTAGTACCTCGATCGTCAACTGCACATTTGCGCCTTTCTGGTAAATCAACCAACCTGCTGACCGACTCCGATGACACTCGTCTAGAAGTCGAGGCGTATTGGGGGCGGTAGCCGAAGGAGTCGCAGCTTAAAGCCGTTCCGGAATGGGACGGCTTTGTGGTGAAGCATTAAGAATAGAGATTACAATATTCGTGCAGAGAGTTCGGCGATCGTACTGGAGGAGAAATTCAAACATGAGCGCGTGGCGTACGAGTAAATGGTTGTCTTCAAGCTGGAAACTACTCAGTTCCAGTACCGCAGTCTTGCTGCTGGCGGGTCAAGGACAAGCGATGGCGACAAGTTCTCTACAACCGAAATCGACATCTGTCGTAGCAACGAATTCGGAACTGATAGAACTGATGGAACGAGAACCCAAACTACCACCATTGGGTCAACCCTCGGAATTTTTGCCCGAAGGACAAATTGTTCCGGAAGTTCCCCCAGCCGAAACGGCAGCCCCCCAAGAACAGCAAACTCGGATCGTCTTAAGCTTAAGCGATCGTCGAGTCTACTTGTACGATGGGGATAAGGTGAAAGCCAGTTATCCCGTAGCCGTTGGCAAACCGGGTTGGGAAACTCCGATGGGAGAATTTGCCGTCCTCGACAAAGCTCTCGATCCCGTGTGGGAAAATCCTTGGACGGGTGAAATTATTCAACCGGGTCCCGATAGTCCCCTAGGACCTGCGATTATCGTGTTTGAGCTTAGCGAAGAAGGGATGTATGCCTTTCACGGAACCTCCAATGAGGAACTCATCGGACAGGCAGTGTCTCACGGCTGCGTTCGGATGAGAAACGAGGATATTATGGCAATGTACGAACTAGTCCCTCTTCGGACTGCTGTTGAGGTCATTCCCTAAACCCGATTGCCCGATGTTGCCATCCCTCTCATTTTGCTCCATCCCAGGCTAAATGCTTGGGATTGTTTTTTGGCGACTAGCTCATGACCAACTACCAATTACCAATTACCCAAATGAGTACGATCGCTTGCTGCTACCATAGTCGAGATGCTGGATATTGGGCAGGATCGTCAGATGCACAAGATACTCAAACAACGAACGACTCAAATCTCCTTAGTGCTGCTTCTTGGACTCGGTGCAGTGCTGGCGGGGGCGGGAATCTCTGCGATGCGGCGGGCGGGGGAAAACCGATCCCAGAACGTTCCCACAGAACCCAATGCTGGCAATGCAAAGATTTCCGCCGTGCTACTACTGCTTGAAGAACAACGTCTGGCGGCATTAAAACAACTTGCCGAAAAGGGATCGTCGATCGATCGTCATCGCGCCCGGTATCTGCTAGCAACCGCAGCCCTGGAACAAAAACAAGGAGAAACAGCTCTCGAACAGTTAGAGGGACTGGAAAAAGAGTACCCCGTTTTAGCTGGCTATATTCTGCTCCAACGTGCCCGCGCTTACGAACTGTTAGGCAATGCTAATGAGGCAAACGCGACGTTACAGCAACTTGTGGAGACCTATGGCGATCGACCTGTCGCAGCCGAAGCCTTATCCATTTTGAGCCAAACTGAACCCCAATACGGACAGCAGGCGATCGATCGGTTTCCTACCCATCCCCGCAGTGCCGAAATTGCTCGCCAACAGCTTCAAGCCAATCCCGGCGATGAGAAAAGTAAAGCTCTTCTTCTATTACTGGCTAAACATCTCTATTTACCCAATATCGGGGATATTCTCGTCCAGTTGAGCGATCGATACGGCGATCGACTCAGCCCCGAAGATTGGGAAACCATTGCCTTTGGCTACTGGGAAAAAATGGACTACGGTCCAGCCGGGAAAGCCTATGCCAAAGCACCCCGCACGCCCAAAAACCTCTATCGGACCGGTCGGGGGTTGCAACTGGGGGGCAGCAATTCTGAAGCCAGAGCGGCTTACCAACAGCTTGTCGGGGCATTTCCCGAGACTGAGGATGGGGGGTTAGCTCTGATGCGACTGGCGCGGCTGTCAGCCGATCGTCAAGCCATTCCTTACCTCGATCGGATTATTGCCAACAACCCCGATATTGCGGCTGAAGCCTTGTTGGACAAGGCAAAAATCCTCGATCGTCTCGGCAGTTCCGCATCGGCAACTCAAGCCCGACAATCCCTACTCAACCAGTACCCCAACTCCGACTCCGCCGCCGAACTCCGTTGGCAAACCGCCCAAGGACTTGCCAAAGTTGGCAAATACCAAGAAGCTTGGCAGTGGGCAGAGCAAATCGTCAAGGAAAATCCTCAGAGCAAGCTGGCGCCAGAAGCTGGATTTTGGGTGGGTAAGTGGGCAAAAGTGTTGGGTCAATCTTCCAAAGCCACGCAAGCCTTTGAATACGTTGTGGCAAACTATCACCAATCCTACTACGCTTGGCGATCGGCGGTTTATCTGGGCTGGGATGTCGGTGACTTTACCACCGTGCGCCGGCTTTCTCCGGTGGTGGAAAAACTAAACGATCGTCTGATTCCTCCAGCGGGTTCTGAAACCTTGAAAGAACTATACGCCATCGGTCAAGATCGAGACGCCTGGACGCAGTGGCAGGTCGAATTTACCAACCGGATGGAACCCAGTTTTGAGGAACAGTTGACTGATGGCATGATGCGAATGGGTGTGGGCGATTCCCTGGATGGGATTTATATGCTCTCGAACCTTGCCGATCGAGAAAAACCCGAGGATCGAGCCAAATATCAGGAGATTTCCCAACAACCCGCCTATTGGGAAACGTTGTATCCTTTCCCCTATTTCGATCTGATTCTCGATTGGTCGGTGAAGCGCCAACTTAACCCTCTGCTGACTATCTCGCTCATTCGTCAAGAGTCTCGCTTTATGCCCTCCATTCAATCGGTTGCTGACGCTAGGGGCTTGATGCAGGTACTACCGGAAACTGGGGAGTGGATTGCCCAGAAGGCGAACGAGCCACCGCCGAAGGATTTGAACGATCCCAACGATAATATTCGGCTGGGAACTTTATATTTGGATTTTACCCACGACGAATATAATGATAACTCGCTATTTGCGATCGCTAGCTATAATGCCGGACCCGGTAGTGTTGCCGACTGGAAAAAGCGGTTTGCATTCGACGATCCCGATGTATTTGCGAGTAAAATTCCTTTCCCGGAAACGAATGACTATATCAGTTCTGTTTTTGGCAATTATTGGAACTACTTGCGGCTATATAACCCGGAGATTAAACAACGTATGGAAACGGTGAAATAGTTATTGGTTATTGGTTATTGGTTATGAGTTGTGGGCGGTTGGCTCATTTTAAACGATTTACTAATTCCCGATTACCGAGCAATGGCAAAACGATCGATAAAATCTCGAACTCGTTCTAAACTCTCATCAATGCGATCGAGCAATTCCAGTGAAGATTCCAGACCACTGGTTTGAGCGAGACCCTCGAGTTGTTCGGCGAGTTCGGGGATTTGGCGAATGGCTGCGGTACTGCTAGCGCCTTTAAGTTGGTGAGCAAATTGAGCGACCATCTCCCACGATCGATCGTGCAGCGATTCCCGCAGCAAAGGGAGTTTGGCGATTGCATCCTCATAGAAGATTTCCAACACCTCCAACTGAAACTCCCGATCTCCTTGAGTGAGTTCGGCAAGGCGGTCTAAATCGACCGGAGATAGATCTTCTGGCTCGAGGGTCGCCTGAGATCGATCGGGTACAACAACCGAACTCTGTTGGTTCAATTCGATCGTACCCGTTTGCGACACCACTCCGGTCCAATGACTCAACACCTTTGCCAGGTCGTCTAAATCCACAGGTTTGCTGAGATAGTCATCCATACCTGCCGCCAAGCATTTTTCTCGATCGCCTTTGAGGGCGTTTGCCGTCATCGCAATCACCGTGCTAGGGTGTGTTGGATCTTCCCGCAGTCGCAAAGCTTTCGTGGTTTCGTAACCATCGAGAACGGGCATCAGACAGTCCATTAAGACAATATCAAAAGACTGGCGCTCGAGTAAGTCCAGAGCTTCCCGACCGTTAGAGACGCAGGTTGCCGAGACAATACCCAAGCGTTTGAGTTGATTGAGAATGACTTTCTGATTGATCGGGGTATCTTCAACGACTAAGATACTAAGAGCTGCAAGTTGCGGGTGGGAAGACTGAGACGGAGATTGGCTGTGGTTGAGGATTGCCAGTTCGGGGTTCAGTTCGATCGTCGAGTCCATATCCTCAACACCACTGGCAGAGTGAATTGTTTCGAGCAGGCGAGAAGCTTTCATCGGTTTGAGGATGTAACCCGATGCCCCCCGTTCCATCAGGCGCTTCACCTGTTCGTGTTGGTGAATCGGAGCTTGAACGAGCCATTTGGTATGGGATAACTCCGGATCGAAACTAATCAATTGACCCAAGATTTCCCCATTGAGAGCCGGACTTTGTAAGTCGATCAGCACCACTTGGTAAGGTTGACCGACTTCCAACGCGCGGCGCAGCTGCATCAGTGCGGCTTGCGCGTTGTGAACCACGTGACAGTCCATATTCCAAGCCGCAGCATAAGCCGATATCGCACGGCAACTGGTGATATTGTCATCGACGACTAACAATTTCAGTCCCGCCAGGCTGGAAAATTTAGTCCGCTCGGCGTTGAGAGGAGATTGCGCGCGGCTAAATCGAGCGGTAAACCAAAAAGTCGAACCTTCCCCCTGATGGCTGTCAACGCCAATTTCGCCATCCATCAGCGCCACCAATTGCTTGCAGATTGCCAGACCCAAACCGGTTCCGCCGTACTTGCGGGTGGTGGAAGCATCGACTTGGGAAAAGGATTGAAAAAGCTTCTTTTGGTCATCTGGCGCAATCCCGATCCCGGTATCGCGCACTTCAAACCGTAACGCGATCGCGCCGTCTACAGTGGGGAAGGAGGAATTTTGATGGGTTTTTTCGAGCAGAGAGACCCGAATCACCACCTCGCCTGCATCTGTAAATTTAATCGCATTGCCCGCCAGATTGGTCAGCACTTGACGCAAGCGAGCGGCATCTCCCCGCAGGGTGAGAGGAACGTTGCTTTCTGCTATGGTAAACAGCTCGAGATCTTTCTCTCGAGCTTGGAGAGCGAACAAATCGACGATCCCTTCCAAACAAGTGTTTAAGTCAAAATCGATCGATTCCAGGCGCATTTCTCCGGCTTCGAGCTTCGAGAAATCCAGAATCTCGTTGACGAGATTCAGCAAATTTTGCCCGCTGGTTCTCACCGTCTGGACGAAATCCCGTTGTTGGGCATTGAGGGGGGTATCTAGCAGCAAATTCGTCATGCCGATTACCCCATTCATGGGGGTGCGAATTTCGTGGCTCATATTGGCGAGAAATTGGGATTTCATCCGCGAGGCTTCGATCGCGGCTTCCCTCGCGCCCACCAATTCATTAATCACCTGAGTGACGATCACGATGCCGCCAATATGTCCCTCCGAAAGGTACCAAGGTTGGAGCGCCCAACGCAGATACACAATGGAGCCATCCGCTCGCTGCCAGCAATCTTCGGGGTGAGCGAGGACTTCCCCTTGCAGAGCTAGTTGATAAAGGGAGTGCCATTCGGGCTTGAGATCGGGGATCGCATCAACGTGTCGCTGACCGATCAGGTGTTGTCCCTGAAGCTGGTAATCCACTCGCCATTGGTTGCTGTGTGCCAAATAGCGCATTTGCGAATCAAACATTGCCATGGCGACTGGAACGTGGGTGATGATTTGTCGCAGTTGTTGCCGTTCTTGTTCGAGAGCTTGTTCGGCAAGCTGACGCTCGATACACAGTGAGAGCGCCGTAGCGGCAGCCCGCAACAGGTCTACTTCCAGGGGTCTCCAAACTTTGGTTTCCTCGCAGCGATCGAAACCGATGAACCCGAAAAACTCGCCGTTGACGGTCAGCGGCAGCACCAAAATGGAGAGAATGTCTTGCCCGACTAGGTGTTGACGTTCCGACTCCGGGAAATCACCGGTTTGACCCATAATGATTTCCCCTCGATCTAATAGTTGTTGCCACCGGGGACAGGCCTCGTCATAGGAGAACGTTTGCACGTCTGGGTTATTCATTTGGGGAGTAATTCCTGCCGCACACCATTCGACGCGCTGTCTGGCAAGCAGACGACCTGTTTCGTCCCGGTGATTTTCAAAGAGATAGACGCGACTGGCTCCAGCGGCTCGTCCGAGGGGTTCGATCGTGCTGGCATCGCCGAGGAGACGATCGGCTCCCGCCAGCAACCGCCGCTGAACGTCTACCAGGGCAGCCAGATAGCGTTCCCGTTTGGCAAGGGCTTTTTCCGATCTCTTGCGATCGCTAATATCTCGGCAGACGCAAATCAGACCCACTCCTTTAATTAAAGTCAGCGATACATCTTGGTCAAATGTGGAACCGTCCGCTCGCCTGCCGATGGCTTCTCCTTGCCACCTGCCGAAGTTCTCGACGAGGGGGAAGACTTCCAACTCGAAGCGAGTCTTTTCCTCGGGTTCGTACAACCGATGCCAGGTTTTCCCCAGTAGATCGTTGGGATGTTCGTATCCAAACAAACGCAGGTGAGCATCGTTGATGTAAAGATATTCTCCCACTTCATTGACAATGCCAATGCCTTCGTTAGCGGCTTCGATGGCAGCGACTTGCTGGCGCATCATTTCTTCCGATCGCTTGCGAGTGGTAATATCCCGAGAAATGCCATCGAGGCGCAAGGGATTGCCTGTGGTATCGTAAATCAGGCGGGCGCGATCTTGAATCCACCGAATGTTTCCTGAGGGTTGGAGAAGACGGTATTCGAGGGTGTAGTTCTGGGTTTGGCGAATTTCGCGGTGAATGCGTTCCACCCAGTCGCGATCGTCTGGGTGAATGACGGCTAAGCGCAGTTCTGGATTGGCGAAAAATTCAGCGATCGATCTACCGTATATTTTCTCCGCAGCCGGACTCATGTAGAGCAATTCTCCACTTTCTTGGCATTGCGACCACACCACATCATCGAGGGACGCTAAAATCCGATCGAGACGGTCCTGACTTTCTGCTCGTGCGGTTTCAGCGATTGCCCGATCGCGAGCGCCGATCACCGAAGCAATCGCATAGGCGAGATAGTTAGCGAAGTTTTGTTCCTCCACCGTCCAAGTTCGGGGTTTACCGACGTGTTCGTGACACAGGACGCCCACCGTGCGACCGTTGACGCGAATGGGTACGTCTAGGGTAGAGGTAATGCCTAGGGGAATCAGGTAACGGGCGCTGTATTCGTGGGTGCGGGGATCGTTTTGGGCGCGATCGACGGCGATGACGCGATCGGCTTCCAGTGCCTGGAAGTATTGATAGCTGTCGGCGGCAGACATTTCATCGTCGTATTGAGTGTGGGTACTCGTGCCATTGTCATAGCGCTGGACGCAGGTTAGCAGGGAACGATCGTCGTTATAGAACCACACGCTGGAGCGTTCCATATCCAACGTCCGGGCGGCAATCAGGGTGATTTCTCGCAGCGCAAATTCTAGGTCTCCGGTATACAAGGCTTGTTGGCTTGCCAGTTCCAGGATCGCTAGCTGCTGTCGTCTCAAACGGACTTCGCTTTGACGTCGCAGTTCTTCCGATCGTTTGCGTTCGGTAATATCCCGAGCAATGCCGTCTAGACGGATTGGGGTTCCGGTTTCGTCTGCGATCGATCGAACCCGATCTTGCAGCCAGCACACGGAACCCGAAGGTTTGAGAATTCGGTACTCGAGACTGCCGCTTCCGGTTTGGACGATCGATCTTTGAGTATTTTCCCACGCCGATCGATCTTGGGGATGAATCGCCTCAGACCACAGTTGCGGATTCTCGATCAGTTCTCCAACGGGTCTACCGTATACTTTCTCGGCTGCCGAACTCAGATAAAGTAACTTCCCTGTTTCTAAAGACATCGACCACACCACATCGTCGAGGGAGGCGAAGATCCGATCGAGGCGTTCTTGAGAAGCTTGGTGAGCGGCTTGGGCACGGGTGCGATCGCGGGCTTCGATCGCCAGGGAAATGGCGTAGGCTAAGTAATTGGCAAAGTTTTGCTCTTCGATTTCCCAAGTTCGCAGTTCGCCGATGTGTTCGTGGCACAGGACACCGACGGTTTTTCCCCCCACACGGATCGGAACGTCCAACATGGAGTTAATCCCCAATGGTGTCAGATAGTGTTCGCTAAACTCGCAAGTGCGCGGGTCTCGGTGAGCATCGCCTGCAGCGATGACCTCCTCCCGTTCTAAGGCTTGAAAATAGCCGGGATAGTCACTCTGGGAAAGTTCCAGCCCTTGGGAATAGGTATCAGCGGTCAGTTCGTAGAGTTGATAGCAACAAATTTTGGAGCGATCTTCGTTGTAAAACCAGGCACTGACTCGTTCGACTTCCAAAGTGCGCGTGGCGATCTTGACGATTTCTTGCAAAGCACGGACTAAATCTCCGGTGTACGATGCGGGTTGTCCCGCCAGTTCCAACATGGCATTTTGCTGTCGCCGCAGGCGGCGTTCGCTGGCTTGCCGCATTGCTTCGATGCGGGCGCGATCGCTGCCTTCGAGTACGAGGGCGATGACGTGGGCGAGATAATTGGCAAAATTCTGCTCCTCAACTGCCCACATTCGCGGTTCGCCAATATGTTCGTGACACAAAATCCCTACAATGCGATCGCCCACTCGAATGGGTACGTCTAGCATGGCGTCGATGCTGTGGGTCGCCAGATATTGGGTGCTAAACTCGCGGGTGCGCGGATCTTGGTGGGCATTGTCGGCAGCGATCGAGGGATCGGTGTCGATGGTGTGGAAATACCGGGGATAATCGGCAACGGAGAGTTCCATACCCTGGGTATGACGATCGATCGTCAGTTCGTATAGGTGAGCGCAGCGGATGTGGGAGCGATCTTCGTTGTAAAACCAAACGCTCGCCCGATCCACATTGAGGGTGCGCGCGGCAATCTGGGTAATTTCTTGCAGTGCCTGTTCCAAGTTTTCTGCATAAGACCCCTGTTTTTTGGCCAGCTCGACCATGGCAAGCTGCTGTTTGCGCAAGCGTATTTCGTTAGCTTGCAGGGCTTCTTCCGACTGCTTGCGATCGCTGATATCGGTATGAGAACCCACCACCCGCACCGGGTTTCCCCCTGCGTCCCACTGAGCTTGTCCGCGATCGAGAATCCATTTATAACTGCCATCTTTGCAGCGCATTCGATGCTCGGTCATGTAAAACGGCGTTTGCCGTGCCAAATGGGCTTGCACTGCTGCCATCACCGCAGCTAAGTCCTCGGGATGCACCCGGCTGCTCCATTCTTCGATGTGGTTGTCGATTTCGTCTTCGGCATACCCCAGCATCTCTTTCCAGCGGACGGAGAAGAAGACTTCATTGGTAACGGGGTTCCAGTCCCAAATGCCATCACCCGTGCCTTGCAGGGCGAGCTGCCAGCGCTCCTCGCTGTTTTGCAGGGCGGTTTGGGCTAGAAAGCGATCGGTAATTTCGGACTCTAGTTCGATCGTCCGTTCCCGAACCCGCTCCTCCAACTCGTTGTTGGCACGATGAAGAGCAATCTCCGCCCATTTGCGCTGGAGTTCGGCGGCAGCACGGGCGGCAAAGATGCTGACGATCGATCGAGTGAGATCTTCATCTTCTAGGGGTTTGTCGTCGAGAACGCACAGACTACCGATGGCTCGTTGCTCTAAATCGAACAGGGGAACGCCGAAATAGGAGACTGCTCCCATGGCGACAATATCGCGATGGGGAAAATGTTCCAGCAAGTTATCCGGGTAGCACAGTGGCTGTCCCAGATCCCGTACCCGTTGGCAAGGTTTGCCGCAGACGTTCAAGGTTCCGGGTTCGATCGATCGATCTCCCGCCCACCCAGCTAGCAATGTCAGGGTTTGGGAGGAGTTTTCCACGGTTTCGCTCACCAACACGTATCGCACGTTTAAAGCTTGGGCGAGATGGCGGACTAAGGCGGGAAAAAAATCTTCTCCGGTGACGGCGGCAGTGCCGGCAACGATATTTTGCAGGGCGCTTTCGGTCTGTTGGCGTTGGGTGATTTCGGTTTCCAAGCGAACGATGGTTTGTTTGAGTTGCGTATTTTTTTGGATCACTTTTTGGGTCAAGACTTCTTTCATCTTAACGATCGATCTTTCCTGAGCGATGTAATGGGTCATATCTCGACCGATACAGATAAAACTGGGAGATTCTTTCAGTTCGGCTCTAATGTTCGAGTTGTCACTCTGCTGGAGGAGGGCGCAGGAGAAAACCAGAGATCGGATTTCGCCAGAGTGGGTTTGGCAGTCGAGTTCGATATAAGTGTTTTCCGGAACGACTTCGGATTTGTTCCCAGAAGATTTGGGATTGCTTAACTGTTGAAAAAGTTCTAATAATCCATGAGGTTGGGGCGCGAGTAAGGTGATCGATCGATCGATTAACTCCAATTCTTCATAGCCAAATAAATGCAGAGCTGCCCGATTTGCCGTCAGGATCTTTCCCGAATGAGAAACAATCAGCAGTACATCTGTAATGTTGGTGAGAACTTCAGCGACGTCAGAGCGAATGGTCGTTAACTGCCCGAGCAATAATTGGGTTTCGTGAACCTCTTGAACTAAACGTTGCTTCATTACCATTTCGGGAGTCGTATCTTCAAAAAAGAGAAACAGTCGTTCCCCCGAATATTCATCGCTGAGGATGTGAAGATCGAAGTACATCGGCTGGTCTTGACTGGGGCTGCGATCGATCCCGCACAGATCCCAGCTTTCGATGCTCCCTTCTAGCAAGGATAGCAGTTGCTCTTCCATGCCAATGATTTCTGGAAAAGCCGATTGTACGGTATTCCCTAAGCTGACTTGGGAAGGAAGATCGGCATACCGATGCACGCCGGGCGACACGGCTAAAATCCTTAAGTCTCGATCGACAATCAGATATTCAAATTGTAGCGAATATAAAAATCGTTTGAATATCTCCATCTCGGACTCCCGAACTCAAGGGTGCTGGGCGATCGTTTCTCAAACTTTAACAAAAATCATTGAAGAAGAATCGAAATTTCTAATCTGGATAACGAACAGTTGACAAACTTAATTTAAATTATCTTTCGTGAGAGTTCCTCAAAAATAGAATCCACATTTTTACCGGTTTTAGCCGATGTTAAATGAGTAGACAAAACGCGATCGAACCCTTGAGCTTCAACAGTTTTGAGTAATGCTTCCGTTTTTTCGGGTGGAAAGAGATCGGTTTTATTTAAAGCGACGATCGCCCAACCTTCAGGATTGACGGATGAAAAGAGGTGAATATGTTCGCCCAGACGCTCGATGGTTTCCGGTCGAGTGACATCGGCAACAATTAATGCTCCTTTCGCCCCCTGCAAGTAACTCGGCGCGATCGACTTAAACCGAGTATGACCTTCGAGATCCCAAAGAATCAGTTGTAACGCCACTGGATTTGGAGAGGTTTCTCGTTCGCCGGCTGATGCTATCAGAGGATCGAGTTTGACTGTTTTTCGAGAAATTTTGACTCCGACTGTGGACAGATACTGGTCGCTAAACATCCCTTCCACATAACGGCGAATGAGACTCGTTTTACCGACCCCGAAATCACCCACCATACACATTTTCTTAGAAATTGTTGCCATAGCTAGTTCCGCTCAAGGTCGGATTCTAAAAGTTCAAATCGAACGCATCGACTCAGATCTAAAGATTGAGTCCCGCTCACATCCCCTGGCGGCTGGGGGATGCCTTCCGCTTGCAGTCGTTGGGGAGAAACCCCTTGCTGCACTAGTAAGGTTTCAACCGCTTCCGCTCGCTGACGGGACAATTTTTGATTGACGTTCTGGGTTCCGAGACGATCGCTATGACCGATAATTCGCAGTTTGATATCTCGATCGCGATCGAGAATCTGTCGAATCAGTTCAATTTTAGCGTCTAAGCCATTGGAGATGGGACTAGAAGAACCCTGCTCAAAGTAGATGCGGATGGCTTCAACTTCGGAAATATCCTGGGATTGCAGGACGATGGCGACCGAACGAACCCCCGGAATGTTTTCCAGAGATTGAGTCAAACGATCGACTGTCTCTGTTCGATCGATCTGACCCCACACTCTAACTTGATTGTCTACATAATTCGCCGAAATATCAATGCCTTGGGTGCGATTGAACACCTCGACTAAGCGCTGCACTTCACCCTCCACCAACACGGGATCGGCAGGAACCTCCACGGCGAGTATGGTATTGTCGATCTCGGTTTTAGGAAGCGCCTGTTGCACTACCTTTTCGGCTAACCCCTGCAAGGGTCGGTTCGGGAGTTTGCCAGACAGTTCTAGGCGTCCGGAGCGCATTTGGGCATCCAGACGATACACGGCTAACTCGGGAGTCCTCTCCAGTGCGGACAAGGCTTGGGTTTCTAGACGTTGATGGTAAAGGCTCCTACCCCCAAACCCGATCGCGGCTAGCAGTAAAAATCCGCCTATAATTGCTAGTGCCGGAGGTTTGGATTTGGGATCGGACTTAGGTTTAATGGTACTGTCCATCAGCGCTTCGAGCAGTTGAGACACGGCGGCGGGGATGGTGTCGGGATCTCCATCATAGTCTTGGATGGGTCGATCGTACTGTTCGACGATCGTACTGAGAGTCTGACGCATTTTTTCAATAAATAATTTGGACGGATCGCCTTCGACAACCACCGCTAAATAACAATATCCTGCAACTTCCAAAATAATTTGTAAGTTACCATATTCAATTTCGTGCAGTTCCGAGGTATGTCCGGATTTGGAGACGCAATCGTTGGCAAAGCTGCGAATGGCGGTTAGCATTCCGGCAATCATCTCGGACTCCAGCCTTTCATCTCGGGGTTTTTGAGTTTCGGCAATAATTAAACCCGAGCTTTTGTGGATCAGAAAAATGGCTTCGATATTAAAGGTGACGGACTCGCGCAGGATTAATTCGGCTTCAGAAATCCCTTGCATCCCGGCGCGAATTTTGCGGCTCACCCCCTCCATACTGAGCGTATTTTCGACTTTAGCATTGATTTCGCGAACCACCTCGACCATGTATTTGGAAATGGTGTTGCCGATGACGGGATATAGGGCATCTACCATGGCGTCGCGTTCGAGGTGAATTTGGGCTTTGATGGCTTTTCCCATTTCTGGGGCAAGGGCATTGGCAATGGCATCACGATCGAGATGGATTTGTTTTTCGATCGCCAAAGCCAATTCTGGCGCGATTGCCGAGGCAATTTGTTCGGGAGAGTTCTGAATTTCTCGAGTAATTGCATCGGGAATTAATGCGGAAATTGCCGCACTTAATGCGGATCGATCTTGTTGGGTTCGTTCGCGAATAATCACATCGATAATCGGGACGATCGCATCGCACAATCCTTCGCGAGTATTGAGCGCACTAGTTCGCAGTAGTTCGGTAATTAAAGGCAACAGGGGATTAATTAATTCTGTCGGTTCCCAGACTTGCTCTGCCAGATGCTTGAACTGGCGTTCGAGTTCGGAAATCTGGACGTGAAATTTTTCCCCGGGCGAAGAACTCTGCAAATGCAGCATCGTTGGTAAAATGGGTTCTTCTAGAGGCTTGTCGGGTTTGGGCTGTTCTTGGGGTTCTAATTGCTTCGGCTCTTCAGTTTTTTTTATTTGACTAACTGGATTAATTGGATGAACTGGCTCGATTTCTTGCTCATCTAATAAGTTCATCAGTCGCTGTAATCGTCCTATGGGTCGATCGGCTTTGGATGAGGGGTTAGGCGATGGGAAAAGGCGGCGATCGGGATCTATTCTATCCATCGCTTTGAGTAAATGTCCGGCTGTGGCGATCTCTTGCGGCTGAGAATTAGCGGTTTGGGGACTGTCTGGGGATGAGACAACTTCGCTAAGGCCAGGAGGCGTTTTGCCTTGGGGGGGTGGCGCGACGCGCAGGTCGTTTTCGGCGACAATGGCATTGAGAATGGTGAGTATTGCTTCGAGTTCTCGATCGGCAAAATTGTCTAAACGACCAGTCTCGTTAGATTTTAGGGGTTGGGAATGGCGATCGGATTCGTTCATGGGAGTAGCTAAGCGGTTCAGTATTTTTAGACTAGACTCGAATCAATCAGATTTTTTGGCTAAAGGTGAAAGGAGAAAAGCAACTTGAAAAAAATATAGGATCTGGAAAATGGAAATATGGCTGTATTATTTACATCACTAACACTAGTTTCTGTGTCATGCAAGTTTTTAAAACCTGAAAGTTACTTGATTTTATGTTTTGACCTTGACTAACTCCGCTGACGGGACAGCCATGTTTTCTGGATGGCGGTAAATTAATTAGGGTTCTCTGTGACAATTTTACTGTTCGATTCTAGAGTTTGACGAGCCTCGATTTTGTAGCATATTTCTAACAATATATCTGAAATCTCATCTCTAGAGATTTTGGTCTCTAATATTCGATTGTAATATTGGTATAGTTCTTCTGTTAAAAGATATTCTCTTTGTTTTTGTTCTTCCGTTATATTTTTCTTTATTTTTTTTAACCCCAGTTTTAACAAACGGTGTTGTTGTTGAACATCAACTTCCAGCAATTCAATTTTTTGAGACAATTTGTGGTCAGTTCGATCGAGCGACTGGCGAATTTCAGCAAACTCCCCGTCTGCTGCCGCACACAGATATTGAAGCTTTTTTTCGATGGATTCCAGAGATTTTGACTGGAGCTGGCAGTGTTTTTTTAGCTCGTCAATTTGTCTTTGTAAGGTTTCTTGTGATTCGATCAACTGCGATTCAAATTTATCGAGTTTATCTTGGTTTTGTCGATTTCCCAGCATGATCTGCTTTTACTATTTTAAAAAAAATATTAATTATAAGCTATTTTTTATTAAATTTATTTTTTTCAGTTAAATCGATAGATAAATGTCATGAGAGTATCGTTCTTTTTAACTACGATAGACGCCTAACAGTCGTAGCACCTCTGTCAATAGACGATCGTTTTTTATGCCGCAAAGTCAATGGAAAAATACTAACTGGTGACATACTCCTACACTCACTGAGTACAGTACAGTGTAGGCTTCTCAGCGACTCCAGAAGAGTGCTTCGGACGTTAACTGAGCTTTAAGAACGGAATGCCCTACCGCTCTATTTTTTATATTTATTGCTGCATTATGGTCACGATCCAAACTACATCCGCAATTAGGACAATCGTGCCACCTATCATGCAGTTTTTTAGGAACTTTCACACCACAACTAGAACAATCTTGACTTGTGCCAGACGCTTTGACTGGGATAACCAACAAACCCGCATTTTCGGCTTTGTTTGTCAGTCTCGACAGAAAGCTTGACCATCCAGCATCAAGGACAGATTTTGCCAATCGAGTACGTGCTAGTCCTTTTATATTCAAATCTTCAACCGCAATAACATCATATTTTTTGAATAGATTGTTAGCAGTTTGGAAATGAAAATCTTTGCGTTTATCAGCAACTTTTTTGTGTTGCTTACCCAACTGTTTTACCGCTGTTAATCTACGGTTACTCCCTTTCTTTCTACGAGAAACCCGTTTTTGAATAACCTTTAAACGTTTTTGAGATTTGCGGTAGTGTTGGGGAATAGAAACAGTTTCACCTTCAGAAGTTGTCAAAAATTCCTTTAAGCCAACATCAATCCCAGTTATGGAATCAGGATTAAAATCTGGCTTTATTGTTGGAACTGTAGCATCTTCTAGGCTGAGAGTTAAATAATAACCATCCGCTTTTTTTGTAATAGACGCGGTTTTGATTTTAAAACCTTCTGGGATAGGACGATGCACGATAACCTTAACCTTGTCAAACATCGGAAGGCTGATTAAATTACCTTGTAAACATCCATCTTTGATTTGTGGATAGGTAAAAGTTTTATAGCGACTACGAGATTTAAACCTCGGTCTACCGCTACGTATGCCATTACTATCTCCTTTGAAAAACCTGTAAAAAGTTACCTTAACTCTCTTAACAATATCCTGCAAAACTTGCGAATAAATCTCGCCGTAATGCGGATGAGTTTTCTTTAAGTTAGGCAGGGTTTTCTTTTGACTGTAGTAATCTGGGTTATCTCTTAACTCTGGAAGATGACAAACAAGAGGACAAGCGTTAATTGGGCAACGATTTTGCTCATACCAATTAAATCTATCAGCCAGCAAATAATTATATTGAGCGCATAACATGGACAACCATCGGTCTAGTTCCTGCACTTGCTGCTTTGTTGGACGTAGTTTGTATTGGTAAGCTGTTCTCACTTGTCGATCACCTCCTTATAAAACCATGATAGCATATTTATGTTCGCATTGTATCCACAAAATGGCAAAAAAAGATTTACACGTTAGATTAAGCGACCGTAGATTAAACAAGATTAGGCAGTATGCAACAAGTAAAGATAAAACAGTGACTCAAGTAATTGAAGAGTTGATTGATACACTGCCTGACCAAAAATAAAATATTTTGCTCGTTTCCTCCATGTTCTCCTTCCTCGCTATCGCATTGGTCGGAGAACTGTCGTCACCTCGCTCACAATTCATCCCACGCTCCTAAGAGTGAGACGTGGGGCTTCTTGCTGTTCAAGCTAAATTCTAGAGTGAAAAACAACAAACCAAAAATCTGCGATCTCGCTTGCCCGATGAGTTCATCCGATTTTATCATGACCCTATACGGGCACGACTGGACAATGGAGACTCCGACGAGTGAGCTGAGGACTCGTCGTCCATTTTCTCGACACACTTTTCTCGACACACTCAGGTTCGATCGCCATCGGCAGATCGAGTCTACATTCCTTGTTCTAAAATAGAACCCGACTATCGCCATTCCCTACCTCGAAAACAGCTATGACCGCAGCAGCACCCACCCAAACCCAGTATGAAGCGATTATCGGTCTAGAAACCCACTGCCAACTGGGGACTCAAACCAAAATTTTCTCGAGTTCCTCTACAGAATTTGGCGCGACCCCCAACACCAATATCGATCCGGTGTGTATGGGTTTACCCGGCGTGTTACCTGTTCTCAACCAAAAAGTCCTGGAATACGCGGTGAAAACGGGTCTGGCGCTCAATTGCCAGATTGCTCCTTACAGCAAATTCGATCGCAAGCAATACTTTTACCCAGATTTACCTAAAAATTACCAGATTTCCCAATTCGATTTACCGATCGCCACGGGAGGATGGTTGGAAATCGAATGGGTAGACGAGGCAGGAAACGCCATCCGCAAAAAAATCGGTATCACTCGCGCTCATATGGAAGAAGATGCGGGTAAACTGGTCCATGCTGGAAGCGACCGCCTCTCGGGTTCGACCTACTCCCTGGTAGACTACAATCGCGCTGGTGTTCCTTTATTGGAAATTGTCTCAGAACCGGACATCCGCACCGCTCGAGAAGCCGCCGAGTACGGTCAGGAGTTACAGCGGATTCTCCGCTACCTGGGGGTCAGCGATGGCAATATGGAAGAAGGTTCCCTGCGCTGCGACGTGAATATTTCGGTGCGACCCGTCGGCAGAGAAGCCTTTGGGGTCAAAGTCGAAATTAAAAATATGAACTCCTTCAGTGCAATTCAAAAAGCGATCGACTACGAGATCGATCGTCAAATTGAAGCGATCGAATCTGGCGGTACGATTGTCCAAGAAACTCGGCTGTGGGAAGAAAATACCCAACAAACCATCAGTATGCGCGTTAAGGAAGGATCGAGCGATTACCGCTACTTCCCCGAACCGGATCTAGGACCCATTGAAGTATCAGCTCAACAATTGGCAGCCTGGAAAGCTGCATTGCCCGAACTTCCCGCATCCAAACGCCACCGTTATGAGGAAGATCTCGGTTTGAGTGCTTACGATGCTCGCATCTTGACAGACGATCGCGCCGGAGCCGAATATTTTGAAACGGCGATCTCTTTGGGAGCCTCGGCGAAGCAAGCCGCCAACTGGGTGATGGGAGATATTACTGCTTATCTCAAGGAAACTAAACTCAATATCCGCGATATTGCCCTCCAACCCGCAACCCTGGTAGAGTTGCTAAAGCTAATCGAAGATGGCACCATTAGCGGTAAAATTGCGAAGGAGATTCTACCGGAACTTCTGGCGGATGGGGGATCGGCAAAGGAACTCGTCGATCGCAAGGGGCTGACCCAGATTTCCGATACGAGCGCCTTAGAACAAATTGTGGATGAGACGATCGCTGACCATCCCCAGGAATTGGAAGCCTATCGCAATGGCAAAACCAAGCTGCAAGGTTTTTTTGTCGGTCAGGTGATGAAACGTACCAGCGGACGTGCCGATCCCAAGCTGACCAACCAGTTACTCGGGCGTAAGCTGAATGGGTAAGGACTATGGGCTCGTAGTGAGGAGTGCCGATCGACTGTAGCGCATTCAATTTTGCCTTTTCTCAACTAGGCATCAGCTTAGTCACTGCTTACATCACCCCAGAACGTTCCCATTGCCCCAAACTTTTCATCCCAAAGAAAAAATAGGGTGTTGACCCCTCACCCCTTTCGTGCTAATATATGCTATATAGATGCACCCTGATGGCGGGGAGAGTGGTTACTCTCCCTTTTTTTTGTCCTGAGTCAAGAGTCTTCTGGGGTTTGGGGTTGGTCATTGGAGTTCGCAAAAGCGCAAAAGTGCGATTAACCCTCTTAAAACGACAGTGCCGCTTCTCCAAGTCCTTGAAACATCACCCAGGACAGAAAGAAATTGCTAATGAAGATAGACATCAGAGAAGTCACCACAGCCGTGGTGGTCGATTCTCCCACGCCTTTGGCGCCGCCCGAGGTGGTCAAACCCCAATTACAGCCAACGATCGCGATTAAACCGCCAAAAATTGCCCCTTTGATCGAAGCGTTCACCAGATCCCCAGTCCCGAGAAAGTTGCGTGCCGACTCGAGAAAAATCGACTGCGGAATATTGTATAAGTTGGTGGCAATTAATAATCCGCCCGTCATGCCGATGACAAATGAGAATAGCGTCAAAATCGGCATCATAACGCAGCAGGCAATGACACGGGGAATCACAAGATAATCGATCGGATCGGTTTTGAGAATGTAGAGGGCATCGATTTGTTCGGAGACTTGCATCGTCCCCAATTCTGCGGCAAATGCAGAACCAACGCGACCCGCCAAGATCACCGCAGTGAGTACCGGAGACAGTTCGCGCACCAAGGCAACAGCCAGGACGCCACCGACGGCATTGGCTGCCCCAAAGTTGAGGAACTCGCGGGCGACCTGAATCGTAAACACCATGCCCACAAATGCAGCCGTGAGGGCGTTGATACTGATAGATTGGGGACCGACGATCGCCATTTGCTCGAAAGTATTGCGGCGGTGAATCTTTCCCGTCAGCAAATGCATGACTACTTGACCGCACAGCAGGACAGCTAAGAGAAAACGCCGACCCCATCGGGCTAAACTGGATTGAGAGAAGGTTTTACGCACGCTGGTCTGTAAAAGTACAACAACCGAGAGATAAAGCAAGAATTAACAAAAGTTTTAACAAGTTTTTTGATGGATTTTTAAGATTTTTCTCATCTTCGTCCAAAAATGGCGATCGCGCTTATTGTAGGAACTGGGTATGACTGGGTCGTCGTCTTCTGACTAGTTAACCTACGCCTATGTTCCATTAGACTCTCATCTTGACTCATGAGCATTGTGCCACCTTTTCTGCTCTCTCTCCTAGTCACCAGCCTTCTGAGTTTCTTGCTGCCTTTAGCTGTCTTAGGCGCTGCACGGATGAGTTTATTGCTGGTCAGTTCCATTCCTGTCTTGGCGCAGTTGGGTGATTCTGGGAATCGATCGTTAGTTGAGTTTCTGGCTACCTTTGGCAGTGGAAATCCAGTGGAGGGAGTCTTGGCGATCGGTTTGACTTGTAGTGTGGTAGGTTCTTTATTTGATGTGTTTGTCTCGGGTCGCTATCACCTTCATCATTTACGAGGGGATTGATGTTCTCCCGACTATTGTCAAACCGGAAATGCAAGCGAGCTAGAACGCCCCTGTTTTCACCGATCCATTATTTATAAGTTTTGGAATCTTTACCAACTCGTGATTTCAGACTCAACCGTAAATGGCAAGATGTCAGACTTGTTGACAACCCCGGAACGACACGCTCGCGATTCTGGCGATTTCGCCGCAGTGATCTGCCACTGAATTGGGAAAAAGGGCAAAGATATAATGGATAGGCGTTTTAACCGGGGGAGTGTCAAAATCCATAGTTGCCACAGATATTGAGTTAAACAACACAATGAAATTTATCGATCTATTCTCGGGAATAGGAGGGTTTCGCCTGGGGTTTGAAGCAGTAGGATTTCAATGTGTTTTCTCCTGTGAAATCAATTCAAAATGTCGAGAAGTTTATCAAGAGAATTTTAACAATAGTCCCTTTGACGATATCCAAAAGATCGATCCCCAAACCTTAGAAGACTTTGAGATTCTGGTGGCTGGTTTTCCTTGTCAACCGTTTAGTATTTGCGGCAAGAAGCGCGGCTTTGAAGATACGAGAGGCACTTTGTTTTTTGAGATTTGTAGAATCATCAAAGCCAAGCAGCCTAAAATTATAATTTTAGAGAACGTCAAACATTTAATTCATCACGATCGAGGAAATACTTTAAAAACAATTTTTTCCAGCTTAGAAGACTTGGGGTATCGAGTGAATTATCAAATCTTAAACTCTAAAGATTTTGGACTGCCTCAACATCGCGAAAGAATTTTTATTATCGCAACTCAAAATAGAGAATTTGATTTTGATAAGTTAAAAAAGAAATCACCACCAAAACTCAGACAGTTTTTGGATGAAGCGGGTGAGTTTGAGTTTTTGAAAAAGTCAGAGTATACTTTGATTGACTCTCCGAGAATTCAAGCGTCTGGATTGATCTTTGTCGGTTATCGGAATAAAGGCACTTGGAAAACAGGTGTTCGACCGAATACCGAACATTTATCGAGAGTTCATAGACAGCCAAATCGCATTTATTCGATCGATGGCGTACACCCCACAATTCCCTCTCAAGAAACATCCGGTCGGTTTTTTATTTACATTCCAGAACACGATCGTGTCAGAAAATTAACCCTGCGAGAATGTTACCGAATTATGGGTTTTCCCGAAACTTTTAAAAGCCATCCCAATGGAGGTGAAAGTTATAAGCAAATTGGCAATTCGGTGTGCATTCCTGTTGTCAAAGCGATCGCTCAAGAGATCCTGAATCAAGATTTATTATCAACGGATGCTTATGAATTACCCAGAAAAACTGAAGAATATATACAATTGGTATTTTGAGGTTAATGATATTAAGGATTAAACTAACCCCCCGGTGCGTTTCCTTCGTCAACACACCCTACCAACTAGCCATTCAGTAATCTTTGAGCAAAATTACCGATCGAACGTCCCACTTGCTGTTTTAAACGCCAGCGTCCGAAGGATCGATCGTATTGTTCGCCTTGGGTTTGATAGGTTTTCCAAGCATCTAAACTCAAGCCGAGTCCCCAAGCCAAAAGAATGTAGAGAGACCAAGATAATCCACCGGTGGCAACCACATTCAAAACGACTAAAAAACCGTTGACAATGACATATTTGACCAAACGGTGTTTGAATCGATTTTGCCTGTAAACATTAAAAGCTTGTTTCTCTCGGACTTCTCCCCGAGTTGCCAGCCATTCTCCTTCTGCGGCTTGTAAATCTTCTGGAGAAATGCCTAATTCGGTGGCAATTTCCCAAAGCTGCGATCGAGAGAGTTCTCCGTCTTCTTCTTTGCGAGCAAAGGCAAGCTGGAGAATGGCTTGAGCTTCCTCTTGGCGATACACTTGGGGAATTGGGGAATCTGCCTTGACCATCTTCATCTTGTTTCCATAACCGCTTCTTTCATTCTAGATAGAATCGCGTCGTAGGTGCAGGCGATCGCAGAGGGTGGATTTCCCTCCACGATCGCTTCGGGATTTGCCAACTCGAACCGTTTATGCTGATGTGGCTTGGAGTAGAGGATCGAGTTTGCCATCATGCTCCAGAGCGTGGATGTCGTCGCACCCGCCAATGTGAAGATCGTCGATGAAGATTTGAGGCACACTGCGCCGTCCGTTGGCACGTTCCGACATTTTGTCCCGTGCGTCCTCGTCACCATCAATGACATACTCCGTATATTCTACCCCTTTTCGATCGAGTAAGGCTTTAGCACGAATACAGAAGGGACAGTAAGTCCAGGTGTAGATTTCGATTTTGGGGTTCATAACGTTCTCGAAGAGTCTGCAATATCTCTTAAATTTTAGCGAAACTTGAAACGCTTATCGCATCTTTGATAGATCGATCGAGAGTTTTTAAGCTGTTTTTGGTATCAGTCACCACAGCCAGATTTTTGGACTTGTGAAAAACTTGGTAAGTCTGACCCCTCGGGGGTGAAGTTCGATTGTTAGTTTAGAGAATTTCCGTTACTGTATATTCGTAGCATTCTTAAGAATGTTTAAGACGATCTGTGAAGACTACTTGCAAAAGCACAAAAGTGCGATTGTAGTGGTGTAAACCCTCGCCACTTTACCTTGACAACCTCTTCGATCGATTCGGTAATCGAGGTTGAAACGATGGAGTTTTCTCCAGCAGAATTTTAATTTTCCGTTTTTCTCGAAGAGACGATCGATCTCTTCCGCCTGCATCCGTACTCAGAGCAAAGGCATTGCCTCTAGTGGAAGTGGCTCCCACTCCAGAACTCGATTCGATCCAATAACTGATGAGACCTATGGGAAATAAACTGCACGCGAATAATCTGCCGGGAGTCGGAAGTTTGGTTTGGATGGATCTGAAATTTCCTGGGACATATCCGTTGCCGCATCCCGAAAGACTGACCGAGCTCAGTCGAACAAATGCCGTATCCCAAAGCCAAAACGATCGACCCTCACCATTGCGGATTCTTCTGGCGGAGGATATCCCCGTCAATCAGAAATTGGCTTTGAGAATCTTGAAACAGTTGGGGTACAAAGCGGATTTAGCCGCTAACGGCATCGAAGTGTTGGACGCTTTGGGTCGTCAGTTCTACGATGTTGTATTTATGGATATACAGATGCCGAAGATGGACGGCTTAGAAGCCACGCGCCGCATTCGCCAAGAATTACCACAAGATTGTCGTCCCTGGATTATTGCACTGACTGCCAACACGGCGATCGGCGATCGCAGATGCCTGTCTGGCGGTCGGCATGAACGACTATCTCAGCAAACCCATCGATATTGAGGCGCTCAAGCGATCGCTGCTGCAATGCCCGATCTCTGACCGCTCAAACGATCGCAAATCAAGCTAAAATTTAACAGGAAAAGGTAATTGGTAATGGGTAATGGGTAATTGGATTGAAGCGCCGAGGGCAGAAGGAAAGAGGAAAGCTAGCCACTAGCCACTAGCCACTAACCACTAGCCACTAACCACTAGCCCAAATTGAAGAATTCATGGACGTATTAGAAATCGATCGCGAAATCGCGACCTTGTCCGATCGCCTGGGAAAAACCCAGGACTATCTTTGACCTGCCTGCACTAGAAGCCAAAATTCAAGATCTCGAGCAAGTTGCCGCCCAACCGGAATTCTGGGAAGACCAAACCCACGCCCAAAAGACATTGCAACAGCTCAACGACCTCAAATCTAGCGTGGAACAATATCAGCGGTGGGTGAGCACTCTCGAGGATACCAAAGCGCTCCTAGAATTGCTGGCAGAAGACACCGACGAGATGTTGCTGGCTGAGGCGCAAACCAATGTAGAGAGGCTCCATCGAGAACTGGAACAGTGGGAACTGCAACAATTGCTATCGCAACCCTACGATCGAGGGGGCGCGGTACTCACCATTAACGCTGGCGCTGGGGGAACAGACTCGCAAGACTGGACGGAGATGCTGCTGCGAATGTATACCCGGTGGTGTGAAAAGCAGGGGTATAAGGTGGAAACGACAGAACTTTCGGAAGGGGATGAAGCCGGAGTTAAGTCCGTGACGTTGGAAATCGTCGGACGCTACGCCTACGGGTATCTGAAAGCCGAGAAGGGAACCCATCGCTTGGTGCGGATTTCGCCGTTCAACGCCAACGGCAAGCGGCAAACGAGTTTTGCCGGGGTGGAAGTGATGCCGATTCTCGACGAAGAGGTGAAGTTAGAGATTCCCGACAAAGATCTCGAAATCACCACATCTCGAGCGGGCGGCAAAGGCGGACAAAACGTGAATAAGGTGGAAACCGCAGTGCGTATTACCCACTTGCCGACGGGTTTGGCAGTGCGCTGTACTCAAGAACGATCGCAGCTACAGAACAAGGAAAAAGCACTGGCTTTGCTTAAGGCTAAATTACTGATTATTGCCCAAGAACAGCGCATTGGAGAAATTGCCGAAATTCGGGGGGATATCGTGGAAGCAGCTTGGGGTAACCAAATTCGCAACTATGTGTTTCATCCTTATCAAATGGTTAAAGATTTGCGAACGGCGGTGGAAACCTCGGCGATCGAAGATGTGATGGATGGCGATCTCGATCCGTTTATCGAAGCCTACCTGCGTCAGGGCGATCGAGGAGTAGGTGGCGAGTTGGCATAGATGCCACGGATTCGCGCGATCGCGGCGAGTATTCCCAAACTTCTTTCGATCTGACAGAATTGAGTTTCACAGATGAGTTTCACAGACTCGTCTGGCTCGCCTAAACCACGGTAGAAACGACAAACTCATTACACCTATACCCAATTCCCTAACCATGCTCAATTTCGACCTATTTGAAGGGTACCGCATCAAACCCTTCAAAGAATCCACCGACGATGACGATCCCTTGGGAAAAGTGGGAACCCTCGTCAATGGCTTTCTCGTTCGCTATCCCAAAACCGAAAACTATCTGATTATTGCCTGTTGGATGACCTCCACGCCTTCGGAATCCAAAATCATTTCAGTCGGCGATCCCCATCCTAAGTCACTCAGTCAACTCCTCGGTCCGCGAAAGGAGGTGGGATGGCATTTTGCCAGCGAAATTAAGCGAGAAGGAACTGACGCACAACAAATTAGCAAAGGAATTGAGAAACTATCAGCCAAACCGTTGTATCTGTACCGCAAGAAGTTGACCCCCTATCAAAAGCGTCGCCGTCGTCCATCCGATCGCTATAAAGGGGTGGTGGCTGTGGGGGCACAGTTGCAGTTCGGACTCGATCGCTCTCGCTACTATTTGTTTTGGCTGGCTCCCCCCCACTGGGTAAACTGCTTTGAGACTCTCGAAGATTTGCTCTCGATCCACGGGCACTGGGACCCTGAAGCTGAAGATTATTGTAACGAGGTGCGGTTCGGTTTGCCCGATCGCACGACGGACATTTTGGTGGAAGATCCTTGTTTCCATCCCACATTTAGTCGCATTCGCTGCACGCTGGAACCTTCCCAATCTCTAGAAGCAACATCGACAGTACATTAACGATCGACAAAAACGATCGACCAACTGCATAAGTTGACCCGGCTCAGAAGTATGTGTACTTAGAGGAACAACATCAACACCACGGATATCCCCCGATTCTTTGCTCTGCATCCGGGGGATTTTTTTCAGGGGACTGACGCCGAACCTCCATAATTACCAACGTATTGGGTCTTCGATCGAAATGCAAAAATCCCTATGACTGCGCGGGTTTAACGATCGACCTGTTGCCGGAGACGTTGGAGTTGGATGGTGAAATACGCTTCTCGATCGCCCAACTGTTGGGCGATCGTCAGTGCATTTTCATAAGCTTGTATCGCTCGAGAATAAGCTCCTGTTGTTTGATAAATGCTGCCGATGCGATCGTAAGTCATCATCACACCGTAGCGATCGCGGGAAATTTGATGGACATCTAATTGAGTATTATAAACTTCTAAAGCCTCGTTGGGGCGATCGCGCATTTCGTATAACGTACCCAACTCAGATAGTGCAGCACTCGCCCGAGAAAACTGTTGAATCGACCAGGCAAAAACATAAGTTTCTCGATAAGTTTGTTCGGCAAGTCGATCGTTTTGCTCTGCCAATGCTAAAGTTCCGGCGGCAGCTTGTGTTTGTTCTTGCTCCTGCTGTTGTTGCGCCAGAACTCGATAGAGATCGCTGATATCGGCGTAATCAGCCGCCAGTGCTAATCGCAAATCCACTAATTGGAGCTGAGTTTGGGGAGTTTGGAGTTGACTTTCGGTCAGTTGAAACAGGCGTTGGCGAACTTGGGTCGATCGTTCCACCAACTCAATTTTATCGTTCAACGTGATTTTCAATTGCCGAATTTGGTCGTAGACATACACCAGTTGTTCCAAATACGTCGTTTCCGCCACCGTATCTTGACGCTGTTGTGCCAACTCCAAAAGCTGTTCGTAAGCGGCAGCCGCAGCCGGATAATTTAAGGCATTAATCCCCATTTTTCCCAACTCGTTGAGGACGGCTTCTTCTTGAGAGCGATCCCCCGCAAACCGAGATTCCTCTAAAACCCGCGCATAGATGGTGACAGCCCGTTCCGGGACGCCGACTGCATCGTAAGCACGTCCCAATTCCAGTAGTAGCGGCAAATTGACGACTTGGGACTCGTCTTCTATGGGCGGAAAATTTTCGGTCTCAATTTCCCGCAACCGCGCCGAAACTAACTGCACCTGGATGAAGTTCCCCTCATTCCACGCCGTTTTACCCACGCGCCCCAAAGCCTCTACTTCGGCAAGAGGTCCGAGGAAGCGACGCAAGCGCAATTCCCGGTTCCACAAGTCGTAGGCAGCCACGGGATTTCCAGCTTGGAACTCCTGGGTGGCTTGGGCATCGATCGCATCGAGAGCGGTGGCTAGCGCCTGTTTTTCGGCGGGTGTGAGGGGTTTTTTGGGATCGGGGATTAGAGGGTCGGGTTCGGTCAATTCTAGGGGATTGGGTGGAAAGGCATCTTCTTCCTCATCCTGGGCGAATGCGGCAGGATTAATGGTCAGGAGAACGAGCAGAAGTAGGAGGAAGGTTTTCATCGGCTGGTACAGTTGAGAAGGAAAGATTCGGTAATCTTTGATTTCAGTATCGGATAAAATGTTTCGTACCCCCATGACGATCGCCTCCAGACTACTGTTCATCCTAATTTCGATCGGTTTGCTTGGGCTGGCGGCTTGCAGCTTGCCCCAAGTCCAAGCTGAGGATAGGGTATTTCTCGATCGATCTTTGGAATTTCTCGATGCCTATTCCCTGGACAAGCAGATCTTTGAAGAAACCCCTGTCGGTGGATTGTCGGGATTGACTTACGATCGCAAGCGCGATCGATTTTACGTGATTTCTGACGATCGATCGAAGCTTGCCCCAGCTCGGTTTTATACCTTACAAGTGAAACTGGATGGGCAAAAGAGCGATCGTGAAGCTACTCCACAGGACTATCGTCCCAGCATCGAGACGGTCACGATCGAAGACGTGACGTTTCTTAAAAATGCCGAGGGTCAAACCTACACCGAAGGTTCCATCGATCCCGAAGACATCGCACTTTCTGCTAACAATACCGTTTTCGTCGTCAGTGAAGGCGACCCTCGGTACCAGGAAGACGGTATCGACCCGTTTGTCGAGGAATACGACTTGCAAACCGGACAGTCGATTCAACCATTTCCCTTACCGCCCTACTACATCCCCGATGCGCCGGAAGAAACCCAAACCCAAGGGGTACAAACAAACTTGGGGTTTGAAGCATTGACGCTCAATTTTGGCGGAAGTCTCCCCAACGGCGAACCCTTTCGGGTGTTTGTTGCTACCGAGTCGGCATTGTTGCAAGATGTTGATGAAACTCCCCCGGCTGATGACTCCCAACCCGAAGGCGCAAAAACGCGACTGTTGCATTACCTCGTCACTGACAACCGTCCCCAAATCCTCGCCGAACACCTTTACCGATTGGATGCTGCCCCTTTGATGACGCCGAGTAATGGTTTGACGGATTTAGTTTCGATCGACAATGGCGGGCATTTTCTCAGTTTAGAACGAACTTACGGGTTTGGCGGGTTTGGCGCAAAAATTTTCCAACTGGCTTTCGGTGATGCCACGGATATCTCGGGCTACGAAAACCTTCAAGGGAATGTTTCTCGTTTCGTGCCGATTCGCAAGCAGTTGATGCTAGATCTCAAAGATTTGGATATTCCCTTAGATAATTTGGAGGGAATGACTTTAGGACCGAACTTACCCGATGGTTCTCAAAGTTTGTTACTTGTCAGTGATGATAATTTTCAGGAAGACCAAATTACGCAATTTTTGTTATTTCGGATTTTGGCTAGCGGCTAGCGGCTAGTTGTTAGTTGTTAGTTGTTAGTTGTTAGTTGTTAGTTTTTTGGAACTCACTCTAATTACCCATTACCAATTACCCAATTGAATTATGACTCATTCAACTGATATCGTCACCATGGCTCGCTGGATGGCAGCGGATTTCAGCAACCAGGAACAAGCGTTCGAGAATCCGCCGATGTTTGCTCACATCCGGGTTTGTATGCGTCCTTTACCCTGTGAATTACTCTCTGGAATTAGTGTTTATTTAGAACAAGCTTATGATTTTGCACTCAACCAACCCTATCGAACAAGAGTCTTAAAGTTTGTTGCCGAGGACGATCGAATGATTGTTGAGAATTATTCGATCGTCGATAAAGAAGAATTTTTTGGGGCATCTCGCGATATCAAACGATTAGAAACACTGACTGCCGATCGTTTAGAATTTTTGCCCTGTTGCAATTTTTTCGTCGAGTGGACGGGAAATAGTTTCAAAGCCACAGTGGAACCCGGAAAAGGTTGTATGGTGGAACGTAACGGCAGACAAACCTATCTTCAAAGTACGTTTGAAGTGAGCGAAGCGGGGTTGAGAAGTCTCGATCGAGGTTACGATCCGCAAACCGACGAACACGTTTGGGGGGCGATCGCCGGACCTTTTGAGTTTGTTCGTCGGGCGAATTTTGCCGATGAAGTTCCCGGTTGAAAATAGAAGATTCAACACTTCTGACTCGATAGATATCGTGTTCATGCGGAAGTCTCGATCGTGCAGGCAGATATTCGCCTCCCAGAGATTGCCTCATGATGTCAGGTGGCTTAAATTTGCGGAAAATACGGATGTATTTTAACGGTACACTGTGCTAACATACTGTCCAGAAATTGTAGTTATTGCTGGCGCGATCGTGTTTGAAAATATTAAGACCAATGCACAAGAAAGAGCCGCAGCAGTGGCGACTGCGGCACAAGACAAAATTGAAGATTTGATTCAAGACTTCAACAAAATGCTTCCGTTTGTCGAAGAGTTGGGTTTGAGTGTCGCCAGCTTTGATATCGAAGCGGGGTTGTTACCCAAAATCAAGACTTCTCTCATCGGTTCGATCGATAATATAGACAATGAAACGGTGGAACGTCTCATCGCCGAACATGATGACAATAAACTCTTAATTGCCATCCTCAAAGCTGTCTTAATGGCAAAAGGAATCCACGAGAAGCTCGAGGGAGCTTACATCTCGATTTTGAAAGATATAGTGATTGATGTTCAATTAGGGATTCCGCCTAGCATTTCTTGTAGTTTTAAGTAGCTCGATCCCTAAAGTAGACCATCGGGTAATGGGGAATGGGTAACAGATTGCTGACCGATTCCCCATTGAAGATTCAACACTTCTGGTGATAAAAGAAGAAACGGGTAGATAATGCCTAATGTCCTGGCAACATTTGCTCGCTGTCGCCATCAAATCTCTCGACACACCGAACGAAACAGTTCTACCCCCATTCCCAGCACCGTTTCATCAAAATCAAACCGGGGATGGTGGTGAGGATAAGCCAGATCTAGTTGGGAATTGGCAGAACCCAAGAAGAAGTAACAACCGGGGACTTCTTGCAGGAAGAATGACATATCTTCGCCGCCCATGGTTTGGCAGTTGGGCACAATTCCCGCTGGGGTTTCGATGACTGTTTCTGCGATCGATCGAATGAAGTTTGCCATACGATCGTCGTTAATTGTTGGCGGATACAGTTGAGTATAGTCAAAAGTATACGTTGCCCCAAAACTTTGGCAAATTCCACCGATAATCTGCTCTAGTCTTTGCGGAAAAAAGCCATCAAATTTGGGATGAAAATATCGCACCGTTCCACTCAATTTCGCGGTATCGGCAATTACATTACAAGCCGTTCCCGCATGGAGTTCTCCCACCGTCACCACCGCCGATTCTATCGGATCGATATTGCGAGAGACAATGGTTTGCAGGGCATTGACAATTTGAGCGGCAACAACGATCGAATCTATGGTTTGTTGGGGAATTGCGCCATGTCCGCCTTTGCCGATAATCGTACAACGAAACAACTCGACCGCTGCCATCAACGCACCGCTACGCACCCCCACCGTTCCCAGAGGTAGCTGATTCCACAGGTGCAACCCAATGATGGCATCCACATCCGGATTCTTTAACACCCCCGCCTCAATCATCGGTTTTGCGCCCCCTGGGCCCTCTTCTGCGGGTTGGAAAATGATTTTTACCGTTCCGGCAAAGTTGGGATGTTGCGATAGATAATAAGCCGTTCCCAGGGCGATCGTTGTATGTCCGTCATGACCGCAGGCGTGCATTTTTCCAGGGTGAAGAGACTTGTAGGGAACGTCGTTTTCTTCCTGAATGGGCAAGGCATCCATATCGGCGCGAATTGCCAGAACCCCACCGGGTTGGGTTCCCACGAGGGTTGCGACGATTCCCGTTTGGGCAATTCCCGTCTGGTGAGGAATCCCCCATTCAAGCAATTTTTGGATAATAAATTCTGAAGTGAGGCGTTCTTGAAATCCTAGTTCCGGTCGCTGGTGCAAGCTGCGCCGCCATTGAACTAACTGAGGTTGCAGGGCGCGAATTTCTGGGCGCAAACGAGATTGAAAAGCCGATGTAGAGATGGGCGAGAGTAGAGGCGAGACAGTCATTGGGATTCGAGCATCCTGTGTTTTCTCTATTATGAAGGGTTTTCTTCCCTTGGGATGTCTCGATTTGCGGTGAAGTAAGCGTGTTGAGTTAAAGGTTTGGGATTCAAGTTTTTGGGTTAAAGTTGACGCCCCAGCATCCCCAGATCTTTTCCCCACGGGAACGGAGCTAGAGAAGGAGGTCGCCCACCCGAAGACAGAGCGAGCTTATTCACTCCCGAATCTGTGTTCGATGCCCCATTGATTTTTCAACAGATGCTTGTAAGTGGCTTCCCGCAGCATCATCTGTTCGTAGAGCTTCAGGAGAAAGTCTTGAGCTTGCTCCAGGTTCATTTTTTCCACTTGCGTTTCAAACGATCGCAGGTTGAATTGTTGTTCTAAGCTGAGTTCGATGGGATTGTTCATCTTGGACTCCTTTTTAGACTATTCGCGTTCCTCTCCTCCAGTCAGTCCTCATGGGTAACTGGGGATAATTGAACGACTACTTGTTACAGATTATAACAAATGTTTGACAAAACCTATTTAGTTTGTATTTGACGGTTATTACACTTCCTCCAGCGATCGATCCGGACACGGGTATTGTTACCAACTTGTCAACGGTAAATTTGCTCATGACGAACTAAATGGGAATAATGGCGCTTTGGCGCTTTTGCCATATGGTCGTTTAAATATAGATTTGCGTAAGTCCTGGATCTATCTAGCCATGGGTCGCGGCTGGCTGTACGCTAGAACCTGTCCCCTGTCTGAAAATTCCCGTGAAATTTGCATTTATCATCGACCCCATTCACTTCCTCGATCCCGGTCACGACTCCACCGTGGCGTTGATGGAAGCGGCGCAAGCATTGGGTCACGAAGTCTGGATCGCTCAAGCGAGAGATTTGGGGGTTGTGGAAGGGAAAGCGCAAGCGGCGCTGTCTGCGGTCAAACTCACTCCCGTACAGTTACAAGATGGACTTTGGGTGGCGATCGATCGTTGGTACGAACTGGGAGATCGAGTGGTTTTACCTTTAGAATCGATGGATGCGGTTTTCATGCGTACCGATCCGCCGGTTAATGTTGCCTATTTATATGCTACCTATATTTTGGATTATGTCGATCCGGCAAAAACATTGGTGGTGAATAATCCGAAGGGATTGCGATCGGCGAACGAAAAAATGTACGCCCTACAATTTCGGGATGCGATGCCCGAAACCGTGGTGACACAAGACAAACAGACGGTGCGGGAATTTGTCAACCAGCAGGGTCGAGCAATTCTAAAACCTCTGGGGGGAATGGCAGGAGAGGGGATTTTGTTCTTGGAAAAGGGCGATCGAAACCTCAATTCCATGGTGGAAATCAGTACCCAAAAAGGACAACTGGCGGTGATGATTCAGCAGTTTCTCCCCCAAGCTAAAGATGGAGATAAGCGGATTATCTTATTAGACGGAGAACCCATCGGTGCGGTGAATCGCATCCCAACTGGGGACGAGTTTCGCGGTAATATGGCAGTGGGCGGTCGGGTCGCACAGGCAGAAATTACCGATCGCGAACGAGAAATCTGCACCCAGTTGACGCCTTGTTTGCAACGCGATGGCTTGTATTTTGTCGGCATCGATATCATCGGTGGCTATCTCACAGAAGTGAATGTTACCAGTCCGACGGGGATACGAGAAATCGATCGACTGGATAATACCAACTTGGGGAAACAAACCATCGAATGGGTGACTCAAAAAGTCGATGCCATCCGCCAAACCCACAATGTAGTTTAACTCTCAAATTCCATGGCAAATATCGAACATCTTACCCAGTTAAAATGGGGAGTCGATCGTTGGCAGGAATGGCGATCGCATCACCCAAATCTGCAACCGGATCTCAGCGTGACAATTCTGGCTGAACTCGATTTAGAAGGCTTCGATCTGCGCGGTGCAAACCTCATCGGTACCGATCTCAAAGCGGTGAATCTCGCGAATTCTCTTTTGGCAGAAACCAACCTGATTGGTGTCAATTTGAGAGAGGCAAACTTGCAAAATGCCGATTTTTATCGGGCGAAACTCTGTCGTGCCAATTTGTCTCAAACTAACCTGCGAGGTGCGAATTTCACGGAAGCGGATCTGAGCGATGCTAACCTCTGTGGTGCGGATGCGATCGAGACATATTTTTATCATAGCAAGCTCGATCGGGCTAACCTCAGCGAAGCGCATTTCAACGGGGGTTATTTTGTCAATGCAAGTTTGATTGAAGCCGAACTATTTCGTACAGATTTGCGATGGACAAATCTCAGACGGGCGAACTTCCTAGGGGCAAATCTCGATCGATCGTACCATCGAGGTGCGACGTTTTAAAGAAGGAGTTCAGGAGTTCAGGAGTTACTTTGTTTTTTCGAGAACCTTAACTTCTGAAAATGGATTTAAAATTGAGATAGAATTCTTCTTCCCAATGTAGTATGATAGCCACCACTTTTCCAAAGACTCAAACTATTCCGATCGGTGAAAAGCGAGTAACTCTTCATGGACTCACTTGGCAAGGATATCAGCAAATTTTGACCGCTCTTCCTCAATCTCGAGCCGCACGATTAACGTACGATCGCGGTGTATTAGAAATCTCTATGCCTCTAGAAGAACATGAAAATTCCGGACGCTTAATTGAGTTATTTATTCGCATCCTGGTGGTGGAACTGGGGATGAAAATGAAAACCATGGGATCGACAACTCTCGATCGAGAAGATCTCGATCGAAGCTCTGAACCCGACAATGCTTATTATATCCAAAATCAACCGAAAGTTGCAGGCAGAACCGTCGATCTCAAAACCGATCCACCGCCGGATTTAATTGTTGAAGTCGATATTACCCATACTGATATCGATAAAAAGCGG
This sequence comes from uncultured cyanobacterium, assembly GCA_963838375.1. Classification (GTDB taxonomy): domain Bacteria; phylum Cyanobacteriota; class Cyanobacteriia; order Cyanobacteriales; family Geitlerinemataceae; genus DVED01. The sequence goes on from CAWIQY010000006.1 coordinate 197,873, forward strand.
CTGTATGCGAGCATGGGGGTTCCTGAATTTTGGCGCTACAACGGTCAGGAAATTAGTATTTATCAGTTAGTTGAGGGAGAATATCAGGAATTCGATCGCAGTCCTACTTTTTCGGCGATCGAAAAATCAGAACTCTATCAATTTTTAGAAAAAGCCAGACAAGATGAAGTTGAAGCTGAATTGAATTTTCGGCAACAGATTCGGCAGCGGTTATCCCAAATCTCGAAATAGGGCAAGGCATCGGCAAGCTGCCGTTAAGTGACTCCTGCACGTTCTCGTAATTTCGCCAGCATGAGCGGAGTATCGCCTTCTGTTCTCTTCATCAGATTTGCGAAACTATGGTTTTCCATCTTGGATTTGCGCCTGTCACCGCCTGGAGTCCTCCTCAACCCACAGCAAATCCTGGCGAAGTGGCAAGCCTCCTCGTCCGCCCAATTTCGATCGCACAATCTTCACAGCCGTAACGGTAGGCATTCTAATGGAACGATCTTCAATCCTCAAACAAAGCCGATACATCGCGATAGCCGCTCACCACTCGTAAGATATCAATATTGGGATCGATGGGCATATAGAGGATGAGATAGTTGTCGATAGGGAGGCTGCGTAAGTTCGGCAGAATTTCGTTCCGTTGCCGACCCAGCTTGGGAAATTGAGAGATTTTGGCAAATTTACCGTCTAGTTCGGTCAAAAACTGCTCGGCTCGATCGATCCCCGATTGTTGAGCGATGTAATCCGCGATTTGCTCGATATCCTTAATCGCCGGATCGGTTAGACGAAATGTCCCTGTCATGCGTCAGGCGTACCGTAGCGTTCTCGTAAGTCAGCCCGAATTTGAGCCATTGCGGTTCGTCCATCCACAACCTGCCCTTTTTGAGATGCTTCCCAGCCGACTTGTGCCTCTTGCTGAAGTTCTAGCAAGCGTCCTCGATAAATATCGTCTTGCTTTTGAAGTAGCTCGATCGCACTCAGGATGAGATCCATGAGGTTGCGATATTTGCCACTCTTGAGTTGCCGTTGGATAAAGGCTTCGATTTCGGGAGGGAAGGCAAGTTGCATCGGGATTTTGGAGAAGCTAGGTTGAGCCGATCTTGAAGCTCAATACCTTTATATTATAGGTCGATCGTCTTCTGGTCGGGTTTGCCTATCGACAATCCAATAGATTTTTCGGGAATGCCCACCCCCAAATTGCGGGGATTGTACTGAGACTTTTCGGACTGCTATATCATTACGTTCTCGTTATCCCAAATCGCGAAATAGAGAAGCCAGCAGCGTATTAGAAAACAAGAATCCCTCGGGATCGCTCAAGCGCAATCGTCCACTGTGGGGTAATGTTTTGGCAGTCGTTCTAGTTTCGTCAGAATGAATGATTTCAACCCATCCTTGTTGAGCATAGGGTTGCAAACAACGCCAAATTCGATCGAGGGTTTCGCTTCCCCAATCTCGGGCAAGAATCTCGAGATCTAACCCGTCTGCCAAGCGCAATCCCAACATCAAAGTTTCCAGTAAAACTTCATTCGGCGGCGGTGGCGATCCTGGGAGTTTTCCCCCGGCGGCGATGAATTCCTCCAACCATTGATAATACTCCCCGGTTTTGCGGGGATGAGTGCATCGGTATCCGTGGGTGTAGCTGGTTGCCCCCATGCCGAACCCATAGTAGGGACGATTTTCCCAATAGGTACGGTTGTGGTGACACTGATATCCGGGGCGGGCGTAGTTGCTGATTTCGTAGTGTTCGTATCCGGCGGCGGTGAGGGTTTGTTGGGCGAGGCGGTACATTTGGGCGCTGGTTTCGTCGGTGGGGAGGGGATTTGCGCCTGCTTGGTAGTAACGATCGAATACGGTTCCGGTTTCCAGGGTGAGATCGTAAATGGAGAGGTGATGGGGTTGTAGATCGATCGCTGTTTCTAGGTCTTTTTGCCAACGATCGATCGTTAGATGCGGTAAGCCGGAAATCAGATCGAGGCTGAAGTTGGGAATTTGGGCTTGGTGTAATAAGTCTACAGCAGCGTAGATATCAGCAACGCAATGCGATCGTCCGCAAGCTTTTAATAAGTCATCGGCAAAAGATTGTACACCCAAACTGACTCGATTGATGCCTGCTGTACGATAGCCTTGGATTTGGGCAAGATCGAAGGTTCCCGGGTCGATTTCCATGGAAATTTCGGCTTCGGCAGCAATGCCAAATCGATCGGCTAAGGCTTCTATAAGGCGATCGATTTGGACGACAGAGAGTAAAGAAGGCGTTCCGCCACCGAAGAAAATTGTTTGTAACGGTATGTTGAATATAGGAGTAATGGCAATTTCTCGACAAAGTTGGTCAATATACTTGACAATTGTGCCGGAGTTACTGCCATTGCGTCGATCGCCCACAACAGATACCGGAAAGTCGCAATAAAAACAGCGACGGCGACAAAAGGGAATATGAAGATATGCAGCGCGGGGAATTTGGGCAACTCCACAAGAGGAGTCGGGAAGTTGTTTGCCGGGAATTGCGTTTTGGGTTTCCACAATGAATCAATCAGATTGAGGATCGATGGAGGTCTTTAGGTCAGTCATTATCCCTCACAAAAATGCTAAATTTTGTTCCGTAACACCGCTTAGATCGGACGACGATCGTTGTTTTAAGTATAAGCCCCACTCGGCAAAAATCCTAGCAATCGTTTCAATCTGGGGTCGGCATTTTTGTAACAATGGCGAGGCATTTGATAATTGATAAACGGTTCGTATTTATGACCGACAAGCCTTTTGGCGTAGGTGACTTGGGTAATATACCGAGTGACAGAAGACGAGTTTCGAGACCCTCGATGCCAGACTTGATTGTTGAAACAAACCGCTGTTCCCATTTTTCCTAAACAGCTATGAATTCGATCTTTATATCCGGGAATATTGAACTCGCAGAATTTGCCGAAGAGATGCGAACCGGGAATCACTTGCGTCGGACCATTGTCGGGAGATAGCACATCTGTTAGGTAGTAATTGACCGTAAATGCCAGAACATTCAACCGAATATTGGTTAACGGGTTGCCGTCGAGAGAAAGGACGTGAGGCGTATCGTCTTGATGCCAAGCATTGTATCCTAAACCATCGGTTTTGGGGGGCAGTTTAAAGGAATTGTTGTGGATGACGTGAACGACGTTAGCATTGGGAATTCCTGCTTCTATGGGATACCCGTCTCCGTTAGCATCGCCAATTAACTGTTCGGCAAAGGTAACGATCGGCTCTAGTGCAAATAAATCGAGATTGGCTCGAGAATACTCGAACATTCGGGTGGCAATGGTTTGGGAGTTTTGCGCTAACGATCCCTCTATTCTTTCGAGTTCTACATCGAGATCCTGTCGTAACTCTTGACAGTGTTGGGGTGTCAAAACATTGGGAATCACCAGAAAGCCGTTGGCGTGAAAAAACTCAATCCATTCGCTCAACTGTTCTGGGGTTGGTTTGTTTGCTGCTAAATATTCAGACATAATGTTTAGATACAAACTGAGTATTCGATATTTCTAAGCAGAAATTCTTCTGAACTCCTGCAACTCCTGTATTCTAAACTTCTTATTTAAAGATACATTCCCTCTATTTCTAGAATTCGCTTTCCAATCCATTCGGTGATGTTGGGGACGACGGCGTTACCAAGGAGTCTCCCTCGACGACCGTCCATCCGGGGGGAAACCCCATTAGCCTCTCCCACTCGGTCCACGTCAAGTTTCTCGCCACAGAGTATTGGTCGGTCTGAATGACCGCCTTGATGTCCTCCAGTTTGGGCACGTAACGTGGGGCAGATGCTTTTTGCCAGGGTGTACCCGAAGCCGCCGCGACGTTGTACCACAAGCGGATGGTTTGGGAGAGTGCTTTGACGAACATTGGATCGAGTTTTCGTCGGGCGCGGTTCTCTCGACGAAGTATCCCCAGACAGTTCGCGGCTGTCAGTAAAGAAGTGATAGGCACGTTGGGATCTAAAACTTGCAATAAAGAACACTCGGTCTCGGTTATGGGGTAAGCCCGCATGGAGAGCGTTACACGATATCCATCCCCCCAAATACCCATTCTCTTCCAGCGTGTTGATAACTGTCTCAAGGGCAGTTCCTTGTTCTGCGGAGAGTAATCCCGGCACGTTTTCCATGACCAGCCACGTTGGTTGAACTTTTTTAACCAAGTCCATAAATGAGAAGAACAGACCGCTTCGTTTTCCGGCAAGTCCTTTTCGTTCCGTATTTCCGTGACTAAGGTCTTGGCAAGGCCATCCGGCGCACCAAAGTTCAGAGGCAGGGATAGCTGTTGGTAGAAGGGTGGTGATGTCGTCATGAAGAGGGACTTTAGGCCAGTGGCGTTTTAAAATTTGTTGGCAAAAAGGGTCGATGTCGCAGTGAAACACGACGCGCATTCCGGCTCTTTCAAAGCCTAGGTCAAAACCGCCAATACCTGCAAAAAATGAAGAAACGCGCATGATGTCACGATATGGGCTAAGTCGATCGTACACGATCGATTTGACAAAATCTATTGTAGACGATTTTCGTCTACAATATTTTTCACCACTCAGTAGCATCTCACCTAAGTATTTAAGGTGTTACCCGTGGATAAGAAACAGAACATTAGCGGTTTAAGAATTCGTCAGGCTAGATTACAGCACAATTTAGACCAAGTTGAATTGGCAGCCGCATTGAATGTCGATTATGGAGTCAAACTCGAACAATCGGATATTTCCGAGATTGAGCGTCAAGTTCGCTGTATTAGAGACTATGAACTCGATGCGATTGCCAAGGTATTAGACATCGATCCGATCTGGTTGCTACGAGGTAATAGCTAATGGCAGCTAGTCGAAAAAATCGTGGTCGGCAAAAGTTTTTATCTCTGGCTCCAATCTCCGAGCGAGATATTTCAGAAAAGGTAAATCGAGAATCATGGTTAGAAAAAGTTTGTCAAAGTTTTGTATCTCCTAGTACAGCCAATAGAGCGTACTACCGAGTTTTGCTAGAAGAACTTTGGCCCCCTAAACATGGAATTCCGGGACCCTTTGTCCGAGAAGATCGGTTGAGAGAGGCGATCGATCGTTTCAGAAGAAGTCAGCATTTTGGCGATCGACCTTATAAGCCTTATGTCGATGTTTTTCGCCGTATGCGAGAATTACAGGGCGAAGAAGGCGTTATAGGAATCGGACGTGAAGGTAGAACCTATCAACTCGTGAGTTTAACTCTAGGTAAAAAAAGAGTTCCACGAGTTAAATTATCAAACTCAGACTGGGAGTTTATTCTAAAAAGATATAAATATAAGTGTGCAGTCTGTAATCGTTCAGAACCCGAAGTTAGATTTCAGCAAGACCATAAAATTCCCCGCAATAAGGGAGGTGGCAATGAGTTAGAAAACTGGCAACCGTTATGTGATGAGTGTAATAATTTTAAAAGTATATCCTGTCGAGGATGCCAACTGGTTTGCGAACAGTGTAGTTGGGCTTTTCCCGAACGGTTTGCACCGCTGCGTCTGTCTTCGGATCGGATCCAGAAATTGAGACAGTATGCACGTCAAGTCGATCTCGATCCTAACGATCTGTTGAATCAAGCGATCGATGAATTTTTCCAAAATAGAGATGACGAGACTGAACAATAACAGACTTTTTTACTCATTACCTAATTTATCACCGATCTTCAATGTTTCAAGCCACGCGCCGCCGCCTTGCCATTTGGTACACAACTGTTACTGCTGTTCTGTTGTTGCTGTTCGCCACGGGAGTTTATGGATATGTTCGCAATACCCTGATCGATCGGGTTGATGATACTTTACATCATGTGGTGGAAGTGGTGGAACGATCGCTGGCGATTGAACCTTTAGAACCGCAATCTCGGCAACGATTTCGGGTGAATTGGGAAGCCAGTTTTCGCAATAATGCTGCCAATTTACCGGATGATGGATATGCGATCGCCGATCGTATTGAATTAGAATGGTTCAGTCCCACAGGGGAGTTGCTGTGGTCTACCCTAACGGAACCCTTAAATATTCCGCTCAAACTCAATCGCCACGGCGAGACGGTGTATCCACCCAATTCTGAGTCCCCGGATGCTTACGGAACAACGGCGCTGCGACAACTGACGGAACGGGTGGAAATCGATTCTCCTGGGAAGACGCTACGCGAACGGCAAGTTTTAGGATATCTGCGTGTCAGTCATCCTTGGTTTGAGGTGACAGTTCCCAGTCGTCAGTTGATTTGGGATCTCAGTTGGGGAACGGGTTTGATGTTGGTTTCTGTCGGCGCCAGCGGTTGGTGGCTGTCGGGGAAAGCCATGGAACCTGTGGGAGAGTCGTATCAGCGTCTCAAACAGTTTACCGCAGATGCATCCCATGAATTGCGAAGTCCGATCGCCTTGATTCAAACTAACGTTCAAGTGGCGCTAGACGATCCGGAATTAGCCTCACAACCCTATCGCCAACAGCTACAAACGATCGAACGTTTAACTCGTCGGTTAGGAAGGTTGGTAGACGATTTACTATTTTTGGCACGACAGGATAGCGGCATCGTCGCACCTCAGCAGCAGTTAGTTTTATTGGATGCGGTGTTAATTGAAGTAGTGGATGAATTCCAGACTTTTGCCGTAGAAAAGCAGATGACTTTATCTCTGGATATTGCCTCGATCGATCCGGCGGATGAAGCCGATGCGTTTACTTTATGGGGTGATAACGATCGATTAATCCGGTTGTTTACGAATTTAGTCGAAAATGCGATCGCCTATACTCCTGAAGGGGGTAGTGTTGAGGTCTATTTACAAAGTCATCCAGCTTCGGGTCGCAATTTACCCAGCTTAGAAGTGACGGTAAAAGATACTGGTATTGGCATCCCAGAAGATGTAATTCCTAAAGTGTTCGATCGATTTTATCGGGTCGATCCGGCTCGAACTCATACCTCGAAGAAGGCAGCCGGATCGGGGTTGGGATTGGCGATCGCTCAAGCCATTGCTACGGGACATCACGGTCGAATTCAGATTACCAGCCAACTCGATCGGGGAACGACGGTAACGGTGATTTTACCGAAAGAAATGGTCGATCGGTAGGGGCTAGTGCCAACAACCGCCCGCATTTCAATCGCGGGCGATCGATCGCCGCTTTCTACCTCAACCGGAATAATAGCGCGTCAAAATCCGAATCACTTCACCGCTAATTGGAGACGGCAACGGCAGACTCCATTCCCCAACCTCGGCGAATCCCAAAACGTGCAAATACCGAATCACGCTTTCGACGCCTGGGGGTTTGCCACAAACCAGGAGGCGCACGGGTTGTCGGTTGGCAGGTACGGGTTCAAGAGCATTTTCCCGCAGCAGTTCGGGAACGGACTTGGGAGTTGTTATCATAGTAGTTACTCCTGTTAGAGGGAGAACCAAACCCCACCGTGTCGAGATTCCAGTCTGAGGCGGTGGGGTTTTGGTGTTGACTTTTTTAGTGTAGCACTAATCAACAAAAAAATAAAGCTATAAATATAACAATTTATGTTATTATGTTGTTGGTGATGAAAAAATTAAAAATATGGGATTCTTACACGTACAGATTGACGACGACTTAAAGCGCCGTTTCAAAACCATCTGTGTGTCTCAAGATCGGAAGATGGGTGACGTGGTGACAGAACTGATTGACGGATGGTTACAAGAGGCGGAAGACAAACCTTCCTCGAAGGAGGCAGGAGAAAAGAAGGCGTAACCGTAAAATGGGAAGAAGTTCTTTCCTGTGAATATGAGTACAAATTGGCACTCCGATAAAGACTTGGCAGCAAAAAAAAGGTGGTATTCTTCGGTTGCCGAGGCTTACGATCGCATTCGACCTAAATATCCAGAGAAGATCGTTCATCGGGCGATCGAATTGGCGCAACTTCCTGCCAACGCCAAAATATTAGAAATCGGATGCGGTCCGGGAATTGCCACCATCGACTTTGCGCGATCGGGTTTTTCTCTGTTGTGTCTGGAACCCAACTGGGATCTGTGTCAAATTGCCCGACGCAACTGCCAACCTTATCCCGATGTGGCAATTTCTAACACGGCATTTGAAGAGTGGCAACCCGATGGAACTCGCTTTGATGCCGTGTTAGCTGCCACGTCTTTTCACTGGGTATCTGCTGCCGTTCGGTATCGCAAAGCAGCCGAAGTATTATCCGAAAATGGTGCGTTGATTTTGTTGTGGAATGTTGTTCCTCATCCGCCGCTGGAAACCCATCCCATCTTGCAACCGATTTATCGAAAATATGCGCCGTCTCTGATGCCGGAAGGCAGCATCGAAACTGACGATGAAAATATGAAAATCTTTGGAAAAAGCGCGATCGGATCGGGTTATTTCCAAGATTTGAAAGTCGATCGGCTTCTCTACGAAATTACCTATAGCACCGAGGATTATCTGATGTTATTGGGAACGCTTTCGCCGTATTTGGAGTTAGAACCCTCGCACAGAGACTCTTTGTTTTCTGAGTTAAGAGAAACGATTGAAGAGAATTTAGGCGGCGAGATGCGACTGTTGCATTTGTGTATTTGTCAGGTGGCGCGGAAGCGATAAGTCTTGTTCTTGTTGATGTTAAAATAGAAGGAAAGCCGGACGAATTTGTCGATCGTATTATGATCTATCCCTTGCAAGACAAATATATCAATCTCCTTACCGATTTTGGCTTTAAACGGGTGTTCGGCACCGAACCCAACAAAGCGTTGTTAATTGATTTTTTGAATACGCTGTTGCCTCCCCAGCATCAAATTCGGGAAGTCACGTATAAAAACAACGAAACGTTAGGAAAGACCCCTCTCGATCGCAAAGCCATTTTCGATATCTATTGCCAAGGTGAAAATGGAGAGCGGTTTATTGTTGAAATTCAAAAAGCAAAACAAAACTTCTTCAAAGACCGCAGTGTTTATTATGCGACATTCCCCATTCAGGAACAAGCCTTAAAAGGCGAGTGGAATTACCAACTCACCCCCGTGTATACCGTCGGGGTGTTAGATTTCGTGTTTGACGACCACAAGCACGAAGAAACCTTCCTCCATACCGTCGAACTCAAAAATCAACACTGTGAGGTATTCTATGAAAAACTCAAGTTTATTTATATTGAGTTGCCCAAGTTTACCAAACCCATCGAACAATTAGACACTCATTTGGAAAAGTGGTTGTTTTTGCTCAAGCATCTTCCCGACTTGAGCAAACCTCCTCCACCCCTACAAGAATCGATCTTCGATCGACTTTTTGAGGTCGCAGAGATTGCCAACTTCTCGCCCACCGAACAAGAAACCTATCAAAATAGTCTCAAATATTATCGAGATCTGAATAATGTGGTCGATACTTCTCGAGAAGAAGGTCGGATTGAAGGGTTGCAGGAAGGGTTAGCTCAAGGACGTCAAGAAGGGATACAGCTTGTTGCCAAGCAGATGAAAGAAGCCGGAATTCCCATACAAGATATAGTCCGGTATACGGGATTAACGGTTGATGAGATCGAGAGGCTATAGCCAATCTATTGAAAATATTGGCTGGCGATTGGAAATCGCGCCTATAGAATCGAAGTCCGCCTGTGCGGACTGAGTAACTCTGCCAGAAGCCGCTTCGCGTCTACAATCGCCACCTGAATCGTTACGAACATCTAAAAACCGATCGCAGTCAATACCGATCGTATTGCCTCATATCTTCTTCCAGCCACTTTTCAAACTCGTCTTCAAATGCAAAAGCTTCTTGCTCGAAAACATTCTCTCGATAGCTTTGATCCGCTCGCTTATATTCTTGGAAATACTGATATCCGAATTCTTCTAAACTGCCCAGTTCTTCATATTGTCGGACGTGAATGAGTTCGTGTGCGAGGAGAATCAGTTGCTGGATATCATCCGCTTTGTAAGCTTCTTTGATATAAATTCGGTTGCCGTAAACTTGAGCGTTGGAATGACCGACATCGATTCTAAAACTGGCGGCAATCCAATCGTCTACGAGTTGAGCATTGTACACAACTTGAACTCGATCGACCAAATCTCCAAAATGGGGTCTGAGGAAGTATTTCTGAATTTCGTCTAATTCTTGCGGCGCGGCGTTTTTCTTTGCCATTAGCTGCGCCGCAGTTTGATAAGCCACGGATCCGGCATTTCCCCAAGCATTTTCCGGAACTTGTTGGGGAACTTTTCCCCGACAAATTTGCCCTGCAATCGTGTTGGGATAATCGCACAGTCGGGTCAATTGAATTGCAAAGGGTGCACCGATTAAGCCCAGGGAAATGCACCCTAAAAATGCGCCCAAGTAACCAATAAGTTTTCGAGAGGCTGTCATGCCTTCAACACAATTGCCTACAGATGTTTTTCAGATTCCCAATATGGGAAGACTTTAACTAGAAAAATCGTAAAGATGTAAATTTTAAAGAGTGATGCTAATCGTCCAGTTTCACTATATCATACCGATCGTCTCAAACTGCAATCTAAATTACCGATCGCCTCGGAGGCGATCGCCCGTCTATACTATTCTCGAAAACAGAGTTTGTCGCGTGGTGCTAAGCAGATCTACTTAACTGATGAGCGAGTACTTGGCTCATCACGTTCACGGGAACATTGTCGCGCTGCAACCACAGCCGCAAGGCAGCCGCGCCTTGTTGAACTAGCATTTGGGAACCGTCGATCGCCTCTTTTCCCAATTGTTGCGCTTGCTGCAAAAATTTCGTGGGACTTGGGGTATAGATAAGATCGTAAACAATGGCATCTTGTGGTAATTTTGCCATCAGGGTTTCTTCCACTGGCGATCGATCGACCTGGGGAGACATACCGATCGGTGTTGTATTCACCAGCAAATCGGCAGAGGGCAACACATCCGGTAATTCTGACCAGAGATGGGTTTCTAGATTGGCAGCATAGGGAGAATTCGCCCAACTGTGCTTAAATTGGCTCAATTTGTCGCGATCGCGTCCAACCACACGGATTTTCTCGCAGTCGAGTTGCGCCATGCCTGCTACCACCGCCCTCGCCGCACCTCCGTTGCCGAGAACGACGGCTGTGCGACCGTTCCAGGGTCGATCGCCAATCGGCGACAAAAAACCCTCTACATCGGTATTCGTCCCTTCCCAACCCCGTGGAGTGCGCCAGACGGTATTGACCGCACCCACCGCTTGCGCCAATTCCGAGATGTGGCAGAGGTGAGGGATAATCGCTTGTTTGTGGGGAATGGTGGCATTAAAACCGACAACGCCGATGGCGGCAAATCCGGCAAGCGCCGCTTCTAAGTTGTCGGGGGAAACGGGAAAAGGCAGGAAAACCCAATCGAGTCCGAGTTCGGCAAGCGCTGCGTTTTGCATCGCTGGGGACAGAGAATGTTCGACGGGATGACCGATAATTCCTAATAGTTTGGTTTTTCCGGTGGGTTGAATCATTTGGAATGGGTAATGGGTAATGGGCGATCGATCGCGGGATTTACGCCGGGATAACGCGGAAAGGAATTGATAGGGCAGCAATTTGGGTGGTATCACCGGCGCTGAATCCTTCCTCAATCTCGATTTCGATCGCTCCTCGAGTGTGTCCTCGCAGGTCGCCGAACAACTTCTCGAGTACTGCGGTGGACTCCAACGCATCCGGCGCGACGGGCCCTCGGGTGGTTCCTCGTATGGCGGCAAAATCTTGCATAATTTTGAGGAAATCTCGCAGGGGTTTGCGACTGGCTAGAATCAGCGCCTCCGATACTCCTAGGGTCGTTCCGATTTTTAATTTATATCCGTCACCGGGTTCTGGGATATTGCGGGATTGTTGCCGCAGTACCAACGCCGACTCTTCCGGGACAATCCAGTCTACCGGAAAAATCAGCGCCAGTTCCCCATCTGCACCAATTAATAGCACGATGAAATACAGATCTTCGGCTTCGTAGTTGTTCACCTCAAACTGAATGTGGGTTCCCACTTTCAACTCGGGAATTTGGGGCGTTTCTCGACCTCGGGTGGGTTGTCCGGGATTGCCTCCACCCCGAACGGTAAAGGCTTGGGACTGAATGCCTTGAAAAGTTGGGGTGGGTTCTGCGGGTTTGAGATAGGCTTCAATGTTTAAACGAGACGAATCGGTATTGAGGATGAGTTTCAGCATCCGGGCGACGGAAAGGGCTATCAGCTTGGCTTGCAGGCGGCGGACGGCATCGGCGATGGGTTCGTCTGCACTGCCAAAGGAGTCGGGGACAATTTCATCGAGCCCGGGAACGAACAATCCTAAACTGCCAACTGCGGGAAAAGGATGTTCGGAAGTTTGCAGTTGAGAACGATAAGTTTCGATCGCCCGACCGAAAATATATTGAACTTCTTTTTCTCCCAAGGGATGGGTTTTAATTTGACGAAGGGTTTCGATCGATTGTTTGGCTTGGGCGATTTCGTTGGCATCGAGAGATCGATCGTCTAAACCGATATTTAACTCTAAATTTTCAGGAATTCCTCGAACTTGTTCTTGCAAAAACATCCCCGTTTGTAGGGTGCTTTGTTGAGGATGTGGCAAAATTTTTCCTTGTGCGGTCAGACCCTCCCGAAATTCGAGTTGGACGAGTAATGGGGAATCTCCACCAATATCCGATCCAGAAGAATCGATGACTGAAAAGACGGTTTCTTGGGTAAAAGCTTCAAGGCTTTGGGAATCGACTCCTCCTAGCCATAATTTAACTCGATCGCCCTGAACGTCTAAAATAATGGCTTCAGCCGGGGGGTTTTGCCTCTCGATAAAGAAGAGGGGTTTATATTGATTCTCGTCGGGGTTGAATTCAAATTCGGGTTCCTGAATGATACTCGATGTCGCCTGCGCCAAAAATCGGGTACTGCGCGTGAGATTAACGACGATTTGGCGCACGGGTTCCGATCGATTTTGCTGCCACAGATAGCGCGTCATTAGATAAGTAAATGCACCGGCGTGGAAGTCGCTAAACAGCACATCGGCAGCAAATTGACTGCGACTTGCGGAAGAAATGACAACTCCTTTGGCAATATTTTCGCGTCGTAATCTTCTGACATCTTCTGCGGATAAACCGAGTTGCGATCGCATTCGTTCTTGAAACTCTAATTCAGCTTCCGAGGGAAAGAGTGTTCCCCCGCCATCGCGCGATCGAATCGTTAAGTTTCCCCGTTTTGCACCTCCAGAATGACAGCTATCGAGAACAACGGTTAAATTGTCTGTTTGCAGAGCAGACATTAACAGGAAAAGGGAATGTCCCATGATATCATTCACCGTTCCTTCGGCATTGGGATAGCCTACCGGAACCGGACTGTCGATCGGCACAAAGGTACTATTTAAACCATCATTACTCTCGCCATCGGGATCGACCACTCGCGAGCCATGACCGGAATAGTGGAAAACGGCAACATCTCCGGGTTTTGCCTGTTTGATAAGATGCTCTTCAAATGCGGTTAAAATTCCGTCTCGCGTTGCGTCTCGATCGGTAACAACTAAAATATCATTTGGGTTAAATCCAAACCCGTAAACCAGCAAATTTCTCTGCATTTCGACATCAGTGATACAGCCGTTTAAGGGATTCCAACCCTGTCCCGGAGAATAGTCGTTAATTCCCACCAAAAGTGCCAGTTTGCGCGGTGTATCTTGAGCGAGAACCCTGCCGTAGCGATCGCCTTGGCGCATCAGCTCGAACTGATTGATTCCCAGTGCGGCTAAGGTCGAACCTGCAAATTGTAAAAAATGACGGCGTTTCATAATAAATTGATGATTAGTTATAGCGCTTCGCGCGGGTTGATTGATACTATCGATAAAACAGGCATTTTTTATTGTTTCCCATACAGTTTCACTGGTAACGATGCCAGCGCGAACTGCTCTATTAGTTCGGGGTGATGGCTAAAAGCTGTCCGCTACGCAACAAGGAGAGGGGAACCGATGCCGCCGCGAACAGTGACAGGTGGCTCGATTTCGGGTTTGGGGTGTGGAACTGCAACCTAATATCTGGTCAAATGTAGGCAAAGTTACTCAATTTGACCAGATATCAAAGAATCAATATAGGCTCGTACCTGATTCTGCCAGTCCGGTACTTGTTTGAGTCTTTCGCGGACACCCGGCAACACTTTCACTTGAACCGGAACCTTGTCGTATGCCACTTTATTATCTGGCTGAAATTTTATAGTTGGCATTTCATCTCAAGATGATATCGGGTATACTAGATAATATAACTCATTTGACAGGTCGAATCAAATGTTACTCAGTTTCAAGACGGCTTTAATTCCTCACAATAAGCAAGAGACTTTGTTCCGTAAAGCTTCCGGGACAGCACGTCACGCTTACAATTGGGCTAACGCTCAGATTCAGGAGATTTTGGCGATTCGGGGAACTGACAAGACAGTTAAACTCCCGACCGCGATTGACTTACACAAAAAGTTGGTGGTAGAAGTCAAATCCGTTAACCAATGGTATTACGAAGTCAACAAAAATGTTCCTCAAAAAGCCTTAGCCGATTGCCGAACCGCTTGGGATAGATGCTTGAAAAAAATCTCCAAACGACCCCGATTCAAAAAGAAAGGTCAACACGATTCTTTTTATTTGGAATCAGGGACAAAAGCCAAGCCGGGAATCAAAAATGACGGTAAGCGAGTCAGATTACCCTCTATCGGTTGGGTGCGCTTAGCAGAGCCTCTACCTGTGACAGCTGTTCATAACTGTGTGATCTCACGCCAAGCTAATCGTTGGCTTATCTCAATTAAGGTTGAAATTGAAAAACCCAACGTAGACCCTAATAGACCGACAGTTGGTGTTGACATAGGAATTAAGGAATTAGCAGTTTGTTCTAACGGTAAAGTCTTCACTAACCCGAAAGCGTATCGCCGTTTAAACAAACGGATGAAGCGGTTACAACGTCGCGTTAGTAAGCGCGTCAAAGGTTCTAAAAATCGAGCCAAAGCAGTGCAAAAGCTAGCTAAGTTACACGCCCGGATTGCCAACACACGTAAGGATGCGATTCACAAATTAACTCACTATCTTGCCCAGAACCACAGCGAGATCAAGATTGAGGATTTGTCAATTAAAGCCTTCTTGAAAAATCACAAGTTAGCCGGGGCAATTGCCGATTGTGGTATGTACGAGTTTCGCCGACAGTTAGAGTATAAAACTGAGAAATTTTCCAGTCAGTCGATCTTGGTTGATAGAATGTTTCCCAGTTCTCAAATCTGCTCAAACTGTGGCAATCATCGTCATAAAATGCCATTAAAAAACCGCACTTATCTCTGCCCTGAATGCGGTTATACCGAGGACAGAGACTTAAACGCGGCGAAGAATATCGAACGATGGTTTGATGGAATCCATATTCCAGAGCGTTCGGAAATGGCGGTGAGTTCCACCGTGTCAGCCTGTGAAGTAGACAAACCCGATAGCAGTTATGCTGTCGCTACGTTGAATCAGGAAGTCAACAGCAATCCGACTCATGTCCAGCTTTGTCTAGATTTGAGTAGGTTTGTATAGGTTTTACAGAACGGTTCTATCATATACATCTATCACATACATACTTCTGGGGGGATGTCGCCTATGCAGATGCAGATATAGTGGTGCGTTTTGTGGATCGACATACCCTACACGCGGAACACACACCGAAAAACCGGGCTTTTGTGTCAGTTTTTCAGAAGTTCGATCGGCGATCGTCCTGTCCCGGTGTAAAATTCTATTAAGATGTGCGGCTGTAGCCACCTGTAGCAACTGTCATTTAACCCAACATCAATGACTCAAACAACCTTAATCACTCTAGCCTTGTATCTCGCTGTCGGCGGGGCTTATCTGTTGGTACTTCCTTTCGGACTATATGTATACCTGCAAAAACGGTGGTATGTCGCCAGTTCTATCGAGCGGTTGTTCGCATACTTCTTCGTTTTCTTGCTCTTCCCTGGATTGTTGCTGTTGAGTCCATTTTTGAATTTTCGACCGAAACCCCGAAAAATTGAAGTTTGATATGGGTTAGCTAGTGGCGGTTTGGCGGTTTGGTTGATGACTAATTGCCAATCTGATAATTTTTGCCTTCTCGAAAATTTCTATGCGACGAATTGATGCGATCGGAATTAGTTTGGCTATCTTCATTACTGGGGGATTAGTCTATGTGTTGTTACAAGGGTTCGGAATCGATCGACTTAATGCGGGCATTTGGAGTCAAGTTTTGCTCGTCGCTGCATTAGTGGGCTGGGTTTCCACCTATGTGTTCCGCTTCGCGACCAATCGAATGACCTATAGCCAACAGTTGGAAGAGTATAAAGAAGCGGTATTGCAAAAGCGCTTGGAACAACTGACCCCAGAAGAACTGGCGAAACTCCAAGAAGAGATCGAACAAGAAAAGGGTAATGGGTCATAGGTAATGGGTAATGCTGCGTTTCGTTCCGGGGGAACACCCTACCCAATAACTTACCAATAACTTAATGACTTAATGACTTAATGGTGCGTTTCGTTCCTCAACACACCCTACCCACTAACAACTAACAACTAACAAATTATGGTCTCCGTTTCAGATTGCTTTGCCGAACTCCGTCGTCAGGGTCAATGCGCCCTCATTCCCTTCATTACAGCGGGAGACCCCGACTTGGAAACCACGGCGAAAGCGTTGCAAGTCTTGGACGAAAACGGGGCGGATATTATTGAATTGGGCGTTCCCTATTCCGATCCTTTAGCGGATGGTCCAGCGATTCAGGCGGCGGCGACTCGGGCGCTGGAACGAGGAACACGGCTTTTTGACGTGTTGGAAATGGTGGCGCGAGTCAGTCCGAATTTACGATCGCCGATTATTCTGTTTACTTACTATAATCCGATCTTGAATCAGGGTATCGATCGGTTTTTGCAGCAAGTTGCTGCCGCGGGCGTCAACGGTTTAGTCATACCGGATTTACCGCTAGAAGAAGCGCAGCAACTGGTAGATTTGGCGCAACAACAAGGAATTGAGGTGGTGTTGTTGGTTGCCCCCACCAGTCCTGCCGATCGCATCGCAGCCATTGCCGAACAGTCCCGAGGGTTTATTTACCTCGTCAGCGTCACGGGAGTCACGGGAGTTCGCGATCGGGTTGAGTTTCGGGTCAAAGACTTACTCACACAACTACGAGATATCACTGACAAACCTATCGGTGTGGGGTTTGGAATTTCTTCTATGGAACACGCCCGTCAGATTCAAGAATGGGGCGCCGATGCTGTTATTGTCGGTAGTGCATTTGTCAAGCGTTTGGCAGACGGAACCCCAGAACAAGGGCTAGCCGCGATCGGCGAATTTTGTCAAGATTTAAGTAATACGGTGAAGAAAGGGCAAAGCATTCGGACATAAGACGATCGATATAGATCCAAAAATTCTTTACCGAATGCTTCTACCAACCCATTACCCATCACCGAATATTCCCATAATCGAGCCCTTGACTGGTATCTCGACCGTAAAACTGTGTGGTTAACCCGGTTAACGCTTCCAAGGCTTGACGAGTTTCGGCAGAAGTGATGGTATTAATCGGAACTTCCCATTGTTTGGCTAAGGCAGCCGCCACCCCAATTCCCTGTCCTTGGTAAGTATTGACGGTGTTAATTCGTCCCACAGAAACGGCGATTCCTTCGTATCCGGACGATCGACCGACGATCGCCAAGTTTTCGATATTTTTGGCTAAAGTATGTTCGATTCCGAAGTTGAAAATGGGCAGAGGTGGTACAGAAATAGACAAACCTTTGACGCCGCCTCGGAAATCAAAATCGTAGGAAAAACTGCCGATCGATTTATCTAAACTTGTTCCGCCTTCCATGATTTCTTGTCCGGAAAGGGGATCGACCACTTCGCGAACATTAATGCTTTGTCTGACATAAATTTCTGGCGGTATTTGCACCCGAACGCTGTCTTTTCCGGAGCGTTCTTGCAGCCATTTTTCTACATCTTTGATGCGATCGAGTTTATCTTGGCTGGGTCTAAAGTTGTCTTTTTCAATCTGAATAATTTCAGAAATGGGCAGTTTGAAGAGCAAGCCATTCCACGATAAAGAACCATCTTCTAAGGAACAAATGTTCGCTTTGTCGAAGAGAAATCCTTCCCAATTGAGCGGGATGTTATGTTGCAAGTGGTACGCACCGCCCAACGCCGAACTCAGAACGATATACCCATCGCGATACGGCTTATAAATCGGTCGATCGAAGTTTTGCAGAAGGAAACTCGCCGCTTTTTCGTTATGGATTTTTTTGATAAAGTTTTCAATTTCTTTAATCAAACGATCGTCGGTTTGAATGTCTTCTTCGATGGCATAAATATCGTCGATCGTTAAGCCAGAAATTACCGGTACGATGGAAACAGATAAGGTTTCATCAGATAGTGTTTTCTCTTGAGATTCAAATCCTGAATAGTACGGCATTCTCGCTGCTACTGCCAATTCTAGCCTGTTGTGTGGCGTCGATGTATGAGTCGGCAAAGAAGCGACGGTTGCTATTTTTGACATCTACATATTTAATTTTGCCGTTTTCTACTTGGGGAACCAATTCGGCATCGGAAATCACCGCAACTCCGGATTCTTCTAACATTCTGCGAATAGCTGCATCGGCATTGTTCGCATCGACACAGGATTCTGAAACGTTGGCAGCATCGAGGAAATTTAACCAACATTGAGCACTAGGTTGGGAAAACCACAAGGTTTTATCTAAATCTAAAAAAGCGAGTCCACCGCGAGTAATCAGTCCGCCGAATTGTTCGCTTGGGGAATTCGATCGAACGAGGACAACTTTTCCGGTTTCTCCTAGTTGTTTTTTTGCCCAAATTGCCGCACAAATTCCCGGCAATTCATCCCCATAAACCACAACATCAAAGCTTTCTGTTTTCACCCGGCGTGCAGCAATTGGAGAGACTGACAAACGTTCTGGGTTTTCGGCGCCGAACTCGAAATGAGAAGAACTTAATTTGAAGGCGAGAAAGGCAAAGGGAAGAATGAATAAGGTTTTGAACCGAGAAACCATAGGACAAGAGGAGGTCTGTAACAAATGACCCTCTCTTAGGGTAGGCGACAGTGGTCTATCGTTCAACCCTCTGGTGCGGAGATAACGGTGAGTTTGTCGCAACTTCCCGTTTATCAAAAGACTTGACAGCAGAAATCTTGTATCGATTCTGACTCTTTCCCCTAAATACTGGATTTTTGAAGACGATCGGTATCTCAATCCCCTCTATATGGAAGTCATAACGACTTCCATATAGACGATTTAGCCACAGGACGCGATTGCGCGGTATGTTGAAATTTGATGTATTTGGATTTACGCCACGCCATAATCCGTATAGGGACGTTTATAGGGAGGATGTAATCCCAAGACGATATCCTCTTTTGCCACACCCAATTCCACTAAATCTTCAGCCGGATCGGCTTCTGTGAGATTTTTTTGAATCCAGATTTTTCCATCTTTAATATCAAAATGAACGATCGAGTAATGAACGTGACGAAGATCGTCCCAGCCGACATTCATCCAGTGATAATGATGCCGTTCTGTATCGAAGACTAGCTGAGTTTCTACACCCTCTTCGATCGGATCGTTTTTGGAATACTCGATTAGGAGTTGCTCGATCAGTTGTTGGTAGAGATCGATCTTATCTTCTATCCGATCCATTGTACGATTTCCTCATTTAAATCTACCTAAAAGCGCACCTCCCCAAACTTAAAAGTCAATGGACTGGTCACGATCGTCCAACCGTCTTTCTCTAAAGCCCGCTGCACCGCATCATGAAATCGATCTTTTGCCGCCATACATTTACAAATAACCTTTCTTAATTTTAGCGCACGATCGAGCAATTGCGAGGAAAATATACCGTTATTGTCGTTACCCATAATCTATCCCAAGCACGAAGAATTATATCCTTCTAATATAATGATGTATGGTTAACCCAAGCAGCTGCAAAAGGCGTATATAGCTCTTGGGTGTGCTGCTCGATCGGCGATGAACGATTCAGAAATATAGAGATAGTCCGAAAATGTCTGAGATAGAGATTCTTCAACAAGATATAATCGATCCCAGTCTTACCGTCGGTAGTGGGTGTGAGTGGCAGGGTCAGGGTACAGCACCCCAATGGCATAACCCAAAGTCTACCAAAGCTTACGACCATATCGAACGCCATCATGGACCTCAACTCAAACCGGAAAATATCAAAGGAAGAGCAGCCAGTACCCACAAAAGCCAAGGACAGTGGTTCAACATGAAAGATGTGGTTCGGGCAGAACAATCAGCACCCAAACATCCCGGTCAATACATTCTTAACTTCCAGCAGCCAATCGGTAGAGTGTATCATCCCAATGGAAGCATTACCGAAGATGTCACTGATGCTGCAATCGGCAGAAAAACCGACGGGACGCTACGATATGGATATCCGGTTATTAAAAATTACACTCTATAGTTTTTCTTACACATAAATAGAATGAATCGAGTTGCTAATTTTAACATTTATCTAGGCGATCGATGCTTGCAAACCTATGCCGATCCGCCGGAAGATCCCTTAAATGAACTTTCCGCATTTGAACTGGGAATTCGCCGATTTTGCTATGAATGCAATCGCCCCATTTATCTAGAAATTGGGGACGATCGACTGCAATTATTTTTAGATCCAGATATCTGTATGCTCTTAGACGAAGAATTGCCTGAAAAAGTCGTCAAGTTCGAGAACGGTCACTCTCTAACACTGGAATTCGTAGAAAGTGAAGGCGTCCGGATTGAAATCGGCGCAAATGCAGATATTGTTCCCTGCTCCTTACACTATTTTGGTGACAACTTCAACCCACAGTCAGGAAGAGAAAAGACTCTCCTACTCGATCGCGATCGCGTTTTGATGACCTTGAAGCTATTTCTCTATCAAATAACTATTTTAGCACGAGATAGCGGCTACATTAGTCCAAATGATATGCTAGCTTTTTTGAAGCCAACCTTAGTTTCTGGTTTAGAAAAAACGGCGATCGCTTAGTTTAGAATAATTGAGAGGATCGAGAAAAAGTAGTAAGCTGTCGTGCCAATAAAAATTGTGAATGGGGGTTCCAGGGTGGAAAGAGAGACGGGAAGAGGACTTGATGGCTTTGACGCAAGTGTGTCACGTCCCAGTTTAAATGCCGAACAGTTTAAGAGAAAGAGATCGAACCTGAGATAACGCAACTCGATTTCGAGGGTGACAACAGTCTTCCACCTCGAAATTCGACTACTTAATATGCTACCCACAGACTTACTCAGCTACCGACAAAACGGCGAAGAAATTATTCCCAAACGCCTGAATCTAGATCGAGAAAACCAGCGCATCGCCAACGATCTCATCCGTTTATTTACCGATACCGTCGGCAAAACCCAAGGAGAACTCGATCGACGATTACTGGAATTTGAAGGAGACAGTCCCGACTATCGAGTCAAACGCGGATTGGCGCATATTCTCAAAAGTAGTTTCTGCACGATCGAAATCGTCAGTCCCTTAGAACCGCCGATGTTGCGCCAGCAAGTTTTTGCCCTTGCTTCGCAGTCCGTCCCCCATCCCGACACCACTTCAGTTACCTTAGAAACGATCGCGGATCGTCTCACAAAAGAACAAGGAAAAGCAATCACGCCGATACAAGTTCAAGAAGGATTATACGCAGATTTACAAGAAAATCGGATTCTGGTTCAGTTTGATGCACCCGAATCCGACGCCTTGTTACACCGCTACAATTTATCTCAAGTTCAAGGAATTTTTTACCGCGCCAGCGAAATTATTATTAACGCCCACCGAAACGTTCCCGGTCAGTATAAATTATTATTTCGCTATCTCAAATTATTCAGTTTGATGTCTTATATTGAAGGCGATGCCGATTACGGATTTACCATTACCATCGACGGACCGACGAGTTTATTCAAACCCAGCACCCGCTACGGACTGGCGATCGCTAAACTCCTTCCCGCGTTACTTCACGTTACAAAATGGAGTTTAAAAGCCACCTTACAAAATCGAGATTTCTACACCGGAAAACCCAAACAAGGTCGATTTGGCTTAAACTCTGATTGTGGGTTGGTGACACACTATCCCCCCGGAAAACCTTACGATAGTATGCTCGAGCAATCCTTCGCCGATCGTTGGGATTCTCTAAAATCCGAGTGGCGTTTGGAACGAGAAGTCGATTTGCTTCCCATTCCCGGTAGCGTCATGATTCCCGACTTTCGGTTAGTCCATCCAGACGGGCGGGAATTCTTGCTGGAAATCATCGGCTACTGGCGACCGGAATACTTACAAAAAAAGTTTGCCCAAATTCGCAAATCCGGCTGCGATCGGCTAATTCTCGCCATTTCCGAGCGCTTGAACCTAGAACGCGCCGGAGTTCGCCCGAACGATATTCCCAACAGCACCATCTGGTTTAAAGAAAAGTTACAACCCAAAGCGGTGTTGGAAATTTTGGAGTCCCATTAACGAGGATGCAGCCTAGAGAGGCATTTTTGGGAGAGATCTGTATCGATTTTTTAAAGAGTTCGACACACAGAGAACCAAGAGAGGAGATCGAGTACTAGAATATAAATAATACAAGCCATGTCTTAAGTTGGAGACATCAGTTTAGGAGCGGGTAATGAGCGATCGAACTCCATACGAACAGCTCGGAGTTAACGAAGAGTCCTCGTTTGACGAAATCCAGGAGGCTCGCAATCGCCTTTTCGAGGAACATGCGGGCGATCGACAGCTCTTGGAGAAAATTGAAACGGCGTACGATGCCGTCTTGATGGAGCGATTGCGACAGCGCCAGCAAGGAAAAATTAAAGTCCCAGAACGGATTCGGTTTCCCGAGCGCACTGCTCCAGATGCCCTTCCCAATGCGACTCCCCTGTCGTCCAATCGCACTCCCGATTGGTTGAAAAACTCGATCGACACGCCCAGCCAAGCCGATATCTTAATTCCGGCTGGGATCTTCATAGGATTGAGTTTGCTCAGTCTTTCAGCTCCCTCGGTGGCTTTAGCCATCGGAGTCGGGGTCAGTCTGTACTTTCTCAACCGTAAAGAAAACCACTTCGGACGAGCCGTCCTGTTCACCTTAGCGAGTTTGATTGTCGGATTGCTGATTGGCGGACAACTAGCAGCTTTGATTCAACCTCAATTGGGCGTCCCCCTGACCCTCGATACTTTATCGGCTTGGATTGCCTTTTTCGCCCTCTGGCTGACAACGAGTTTCTTGAAGTGAACGCGACGATCGTAGTAACGATTTGAGTCATTACTACGATCGATCGTCTATAGCTGATTGACCGAGGCGGCCGACCCAATTGAATGGGTCTAAAAAAAACGATAAACCGATGCTCGGTAGGGGTTTGAGAACGGAGAGGGAGGGATTCGAACCCTCGGTACGGACTTTCGAACCGTACAACAGATTAGCAATCTGCCGCTTTCGACCACTCAGCCACCTCTCCAGTGCTGACACGATCGTTATTATAGCACAAGTCCGATGGATTTTGCTAAAAAATTCTCGAGAGTTCGATCGGGCTACAAGTTGCCCGCTAGGCTCGCCTCCTCAAAACGGCGCAACCACCGGAGATAGCAAAACCACCTGACGGCTATCTACTACCATCGCCAAAAAACCAATCTCACTCAAGTCTTGGAGTGTTGAATTGGCTTTCTCCTCGCTGTCGGTGTACCGAACCAAGAGGTAAGGCTTCCGTGCGTAAGTAGCCAGACCCACGTCTGCACCGACAGTTTGCTGAAGTTGTACTGCCACTTCCGGTTGATTGAAGTAATCCACCAACACAGCATACCCCTCGTCCAGGAGTTGGGGGTTATAAGCGACGGGCAACGGTGGACTCCCTGTCCCGGAAGAGTTAGAAATCGGTTTGGGGAGGGCGGGTAACGAATTGTAGGTCGTTGCTACAGGTGGCGGCACAGAGGAAGGTGTCACCGGATACGGCGGTCGATCCGGCAAAGAAATAGAAGGAAGGACATTGTAGTCTGGTAACGCCAGTTCTCGGGGAAGAGTCACATCGGGCAAATAGACCTGTCGATCTTCCTCTTCCCTAATTTCGAGAGGAGTCGCGATTTCTTCAATATCTTCGTCCGGGGTTCTAGCGATTTCTGTCGGTTTGGGTTGACTCCCCACTCGCTGCGCCGGAATCATTTGAACATTGGGCAGGGGAAGAGACGATCGACTCGTCGGGGAACTCGAGGGTGGTGTATCGGTTGGGTTTGCAGAAGTTTCGACGGTAGGGGTGGGCGCCATCGGCACTTGAGCCGTCACTTGGGGGGGGCGAGTGACAAATGCGCCTAATCCGGTCTGTGCGGCGATCGACTGCGCCCAAGTATTTGCCTCATCAACGGCTTCATAGCCTCCAATGCGAACAACCGTTTCGCCTAAGTAATTACAAGTTAAAACTTGACTGTCTGACGGTAGTAGGTTGACAACCGCTTCGCGATCTTTTTCTTGGGCAGCAATCACTAAGATCAGGTATTCGCCAGCTTGAGGCGATGGACATTCCATCGATTGGGCAAGAACTCTCGGCGTCACAGTCGCCCACATCATCGATCCGAGTAATGCCGAACCCACGATCGCACGCTGGGTTTTCCAGATAGGATAAGACATAGTTAGGCGCATATAAAAGGCTAACGTCGAGCCAAAATGATTATACCGAAACCAAAGAGGCGATCGCATCGGGAATGCTAGCCGATGGGGCTTGAAACTCCCCGACAATGACGTATTCTAAGCGCAGTTTCAACCAGGTAATAAATTGAGGATTGGTGGAAATAATTGCCACCGAAGGTTTTGGGCATTTTGCTTTAATCTCTGCCATTTCTGGCGCTGACAAAAAAGCCGGCTCTTTGACAACCCAAAAATCGATTTCCTTTTCCTGTTCTTTGTAATTGCGAATTCGCTCGCTAATCACTTCTTCCATGGGTTCTTCTTCTAAGAGGAATTTCTGACTAGCCAAGACGTAATGATAAGTGTTCATTGGTAATTGGTAATTGGTAATCGGTAATTAGCCACTAGCCACCCGCCATCGCGTGCTTCATGTCGCGTACTGCCCGTTCCATGCCCACCAGCGAGGCACGGGCAACAATAGTATGACCGATGTTCAACTCTTCCATCCCTTCAATGCAGGCGATCGGATAAACATTGAGATACGTTAAGCCGTGTCCGGCATTGACGCGCAATCCGGCGGCACGAGCCCGATCGCATCCCGTTGCCAGCACCTCCAATTCGCGCTGTCGATCGACTTCGCTGTGAGCTTCGGCATAGCGTCCCGTATGCAGTTCGATAAATTGCGCCCCCGTTTTCACCGAGGCATCGATCTGTTCCGGTTCGGCATCGATAAATAGACTAACGGGAATTCCGGCACTTTGCAATCGATCGACCACACTCGAGAGACGATCGATCCCACTGACAATATCCAGTCCCCCTTCAGTCGTCACTTCTTCCCGCCGTTCCGGAACCAAAGTAATATAATCCGGCTTGAGATCGAGGGCAATTTCGACCATTTCCTCTGTGGCTGCCATTTCCAAATTCAAGTGCGTACTCACCGTTTGCCGTAGCACGGATACATCTCGATATTGAATGTGTCGGCGATCTTCGCGCAGGTGCGCCGTAATTCCATCCGCACCGCCCAATTCGGCAAGGACTGCGGCTGCCACTGGATCGGGTTCCGTTGTGCGACGGGCTTGTCGGATGGTGGCGATGTGGTCGATGTTCACTCCCAGAGTTGGAAATCTCAGTATCTGATTCATAAAAATACACGGTAAGTGGGAAACTTCAGTATCCGTGAATTCGATCCACAGTTAGCCACCGATTTACCAAAACTTTAGCATAATCGCCTTTTCTCCTAATAAACCTTACAAATTGCGCGAGTATAATTAACTTGAATCGGCAGTTTTCCAGACCGAAGTATCGATTGAGGTAGAGTGCTTGGGGAATCCGGGTTAATTCGATCGGGAAATGTTTGGATCTCGACAATTGCCATCACTCCCAGAAGTTTGTCTGTTCTCGCGCCCAGTCCCAGCTTAGCCTCACTCGAAGAAATCGATGAGTCGATCGACATCCACGCGATGTCCATCCTCCAACCCTATAACCCTTGACCGAATGAAAGTTATGTGTTGTGCAACACCGATCGCCCCATTCAAGTTGTCTGTTACAGCAGCGTTAGGATTGGTACTTTCGCTCTTGTGGCAGATCCCAGGGCAGGCTGTAACCTTCAATCCCCCCGGAGATCCCGCACCGCGACAAACAGCCGGAGGCGCGTCTCGAGGAGGTCTGACCTTCGATCCCCCAGGAGATGCTGCACCCCGGCAAACGGCGGGAGGTTCGTCCCGAGGAGGTCTGACCTTCGATCCCCCAGGAGATCCCGCACCGCGACAAACGGCGGGAGGTTCGTCCCGTGGCATTGTTACCTTCGATCCCCCAGGAGATCCCGCACCCCACCAAACTGTGGGCAGTTCGTCTCGTGGCGAGGACTCTTTGGTGATGGCACTAGTCCCCGAAACGAATCATGGTCGAACTGTTGCCGAACGCCCTACCTTTTTCATATACCTACCAGAAATCCCGATGAAGCGAGGATTTTTCAGCATCCAGGACGAACATCGCAACGGTTTGTATCAAACTTATATCGACATTCCCGAAAATCGGGGGATTATTAGTTTCACGTTGCCAGAGGATGCACCGCCGTTGGAAGTGGGGAAAGATTACGAATGGTATTTTGTCGCCGTTGAAGGAGAAACCCTACGCCCGGATAGTCGGGAAATTTCGGGTTGGATTAAGCGGGTCGAACCCAGTTCAGAGGTTGCAACGATCGCCCGCGCGGGTGTGAGTTTAGAATTGGCCATGGCTTATGGACAGCAGGGAATTTGGTACGATACTCTCAATACCCTGGTGGAGTTAAAGCATTTGCAGCCAGACAATGATAATTTGAACAGCGAGTGGGCAGAATTGTTGGAACAGGTCGGGTTGTCGGCGATCGCTGCTAATTCCGTGGTTCCCATCGCGCCCAAAGCAGAGTAATCAAACGGATGTGGCAAAGGATCTCACAATCTCTGGGGCAATGGCGTGGAGTGGTTGCCATTGCCCCCCTGGTTGCCGCTACTTTGGTGGCGGGAAGTCGTTTAGGCGCTTTTCGAGTGTTGGAATGGGCAACGCTGGATCTGCTGTTTCAGACTCGACCGATCGAACCGGTGGATGAACGGATTGCGATAGTTACGATCGACGATGCAGACATCACACAGGTGGGAGATTCGCCCATTCCCGATGCGGTACTGGCGCAGTTAATCGAGAAAATTCGCGATCGGCAACCTCTTACTATTGGTCTGGATTTATACCGAGATTTGCCCGAGGAACCGGGACATCAGCAACTCGTGAATGTCTTCGAGTCTACAGACAACCTAATCGGAGTCGAAAAAGCCATTGGGAACAATCTCGTCGCGCCGCCACCCACATTGGAAAAGTCAGATCGAGTGGCCCTTGCCGATCTCATTGAGGATACTGATGGCAAAGTCCGCCGCGCTCTTCTGCTGGCGGGTAGTAACTTTCGCATGGGTTTGGGGACTCGCCTCGCCCTCGATTATCTCAAACAACAAGACATCGAACTCCAGCCAGTCGAAGGGAACAAAACGCAAAATCAACTCGGCAGAGCTTTGTTTGTTCCTCTGACGGGAAAAGAGGGGGGATACCAGGGCGGAGATGTGGAGGATTATGGGGGCTACCAAATCTTTCTCAACTATCGCAGACCCGAAGAAAGTTTTGAGACGATTTCTATGGCAGATGTCCTCGCCGATCGAATTCCTTCGAATTTTTTGCAGGATCGCCTTGTTTTGATCGGACCGACGGCTGAGAGTACTAAAGACTTTTTATTGACGCCGTTTGGGAGAATGCCGGGGGTGGAGATTCACGCCCAAATTACCAGCCAAATTGTGAGCGCTGCCCTCGACGGTCGTCCCTTGCTGCGGGCGTGGAACCAATGGCAGGAAGGGTTGTGGGTGTTGGCGTGGTCTTTTGTGGGTGGGGGAGTCACTTGGATTGTTTTGAGGTCGGGTCGATTTGAGAACAACGTTTTTTTTCTGGGTACGATCGTTGTGATTGTGTCCTCGAGTCTGATTTTATTCGGGTTGGGTTATGGTAGTTTTACGATCGGTTGGTTGATTCCTTTGGTGTCTCCCGCAGGGGCGATCGTGGCTTCGGCAATTATCACGACGAACTATCATAGTTATTGGCAACTCAAAGCCGCCAACGAGCAATTAGCGATAACTAACCAACAGATCGAAACGGCAAACGAACAATTACAAGATTACTCTCGGACGTTGGAAGCCAAAGTGAGCGATCGGACGCGGGAGCTTCAGGTTGCTAAACAGTCGGCTGATGCTGCCAACGCTGCCAAAAGCGAATTTCTCGCTAATATGAGCCACGAACTCCGTACGCCTCTGAACGGGATTCTCGGGTATGCGGAAATCCTACAGCGAGATCCGACGATCGCCTCCCAACAAAAAAAGGGCGTGGGAATTATTCATCAATGCGGCTCCCACCTCCTCACCTTAATTAACGATATTCTCGATCTTTCTAAAATCGAAGCCCGGAAACTCGAACTTCACCCCAGCGATGTGAATGTTTCGGCATTCTTTAATGGGGTTGCCCAAATCTGTGCCATTAAAGCCGAACAAAAAGAAATTGCGTTTAAATCAGAATTAGATCGGAAACTCCCTGCGGGAATTCTGGTGGATGAAAAGCGCTTGCGCCAAGTGCTGATTAATTTATTAGGTAATGCGATTAAATTTACCGATCGAGGTGGCGTGACGTTGAAAGTGGACGTCCTGCCGGATTTGCCAGATGTCCAACCGACAACGGAAAACCCAGAAGAAAATATAACTTGCCCGATTCGTATCCAAATCCAAGATACCGGAGTGGGGATGACCTCCGAACAGCTTGAAAAAATATTTTTACCGTTTGAGCAAGTGGGAGACGATCGCAAAAAAGCAGAAGGAACGGGTTTGGGATTGGCAATTAGCCATAAAATCGTTCAGATGATGGGGAGTGACATAATTGCCAGTAGCCAACCTGGAAACGGAAGTACTTTTCGGATCGATTTACGGGTGCCGATCGTTCGCTCTTTAGCCATTCATTATCTCGATCTCCAACACCGAAAAATTGTGGGAATTCAAGGGAAAAAACCGACACTTTTAATTGTAGACGATCGTTGGGAAAATCGCTCGGTGATTATAAATGTTTTAGAACCTCTCGGCATTCAAATTATTGAGGCAACCCATGGTGAAGAAGGCTGGAAAAAGTCACAAGAATTTTCTCCCGACGCGATCGTTACCGATATCAAAATGCCTGTTATGGATGGAATCGAGATGATCCGAAAAATCAGATCGGTCTCGCAGTTTAAAGAAATTCCGATCGTTGTTTCATCTGCCAGTGTGTTTGAAGCCGATCGTCAAGAAGCTTTAGAAGCCGGTGCCGATCGATTTTTACCCAAACCTATTTCGGTCGATGCGTTGTTGGCAACTCTGGAAACTATCTTAAACTGTTCGTGGATTTATCAAGAAATGCCTGCCAACACGCCATCAGGAGCTAGGACGGAGCGCACCTCAATCGACGAAATCATCGTTCTTCCCAAGCGCGAAGTTCTCGAAACATTGTACGATCTGGCTCTGAGAGGCAATATCAAAGGCATTGAAGCCGAAATCGATCGTCTCGCTCAATCGGACAGTAATTTGCAACTCTTCATCGAGCAGATTTTTCAACTGACTCGGAAATTTCAAGTCAAAAAAATCAGAGAATTAATTCAATCTTATCTCGATGAAGATTAGCTAAAAGTGTCGATCGTCGATCGGGATAATTTATTGAGATTGCTACAGGGGAATTTTTGGCAAAGAGATCGAATCAGAAAGAACCACGATAAATCCGCTCCGCCTGTTTTGCGGATAACCAGTCCGCACTGCGGGAAGATGAATCTGAACCCTTGATAGCCGACAGAGCCGGAGAGGGAATGGTTTCGACTTGGGTAATCGTGCATCCTTTTAAAGATGCCTCGACTTGACCATCGGGAGGAACGAAAGCATAGCGAACTGGATCGTATTCTAAGACTTCTCCAGTTTCGATATGATAGACCCACGCATGGAGGTGTAACTTACCTTGATGTAGCTTGGAGTGAATGACGGGATACGTTCGCAGATTTTCGATTTGGGTGAGAACATTTTCGGCAATGGTGATATCCAAAAGTTGTTCTCCTTCGATCGTGGAATAACTTTCTTTAATCAGTCGGCGAGTGGCTTCTGCTTGTTTGAGCCACTCGTAAACCAGAGGCATTTCCTCTTCCAACGCACTTAGTTTCAACAGTCCCTTCATTGCTCCACAATGAGAGTGACCGCAGACAATAATCTGCTCGATACCCAAAGCTTGAATGGCATACTCCACGGCGGCTCCTTCGCCGCCGTTGGTTGCACCGTAAGGCGGAATCAGATTTCCCGCATTACGAATCACGAACAAATCTCCAACTTGGGATTGGGTAATCAAATTCGGATCGATGCGGGAGTCCGAACAGGTGATAAACAGGATTCTTGGCTTCTGACCCTGAGAAAGCTGCTCGAAGAGGGATTGATGGGAACTAAAATATCGGGTCTGAAACTGGTGCAGACCGTTAACCAATTGTTTCATAAGAAAGTGGGCGGCTTATCCCTTGAAGAGGCTCAAGCTTTTATTGTCCCTCAAAGGGGGCGATCGTGGCTTGGTCAATTTAAGTGAAGACATCAGCAAATTCTCGATTAGCTAACCCTTCGATTGCAAATCGCGAATCAAATCGGCTAAATGCTCCCCGTTGGCATGATACACCTCGCCGCAGAAATGACAGGTTGCCTCTGCCCCATCATCCTGCTCGATCATATCTTGCAATTCGGCTTCACCCAGCATTTTCAACGCCCCCAACATTCGATCCCAAGAACAGCCACAGTGAAAGCGCACCATCTGCACTTCCGGCAGAATCTCCAACCCCATATCCCCCAGTAATTCCTCGAAAATAGTGGGCAGACTCTTACCCGCTTGCAGCAGCGGCGTGAAGCCCGATAAACCCGCAACTCGAGATTCCAACGTCGCGACGAGTTCTTCATCTTTTGCCGCTTTAGGCAAAACTTGTAATAAAATGCCCCCCGCAGCCGTCACCCCTTCTGCTCCGACAAAGACACCCAGCAGCAGGGCTGAAGGGGTCTGTTCCGAAGATGCTAAATAGTGAGTGATATCATCGCCAATTTCCCCAGACACCAATTCCACGGTACTAGAGTAGGGGTAGCCGTAGCCCACATCCCGAACCACGTAGAGATAACCTTGCGATCCCACCGCACCCCCAACATCCAGTTTCCCGTTGGGTTTTGGCGGCAACTCGATATGAGGATTGCCCACATAACCCCGAACCGTGCCATCAAGTCTGCCATCGACTAAAATACCGCCCAGAGGACCCTCGCCACTGACTTTAATGTTGACTCTCGATTCCGGTGTCTTCATGCTAGAAGCCAGCAATAAACTGGCTGCCATGGTGCGTCCTAAAGCGGCAGTGGCAACGTAGGAGAGGTTATGACGACTTTTTACTTCTTGGGTGAGTCGCGTGGTGATGACGCCCACGCAGCGAATACCCCCATCTGCTGCGGTGGCGCGAATTAACTGGTCAGCCATAGAAGGATTTAGATTTCTTAACAGTTGGAACTTTTCTCTATTCTAATCTGACTGGTGGTTGCCGGAACGGCAGATAGAACTCATTACAATGAAGGTATTGATTTGCATACCTTCTCATGAGTGCGATTCCATCTGGATTTAGCCCCCAAGAGTACCTCGTTCTCGAACGTGAGAATATCATCCGGCATGAATATCGGTGCGGTCTGGTTTACGCCATGGCAGGCGGTAGCGACGATCGTGATGAACTATCACTCAATTTAATCGAACTCTTGCGTCAGAAGGTTCGGGGTCGGGGTTGCTCTGTGCGATCGGGTAATGTCAAGGTGAACTATGCGGATGCGTTTTTCTACTATCCAGATGCTTTTGTTACCTGCGACGATCGCGATCGAGACGATCGCTATGTGAAGCGATATCCGAAGTTAATTGCAGAAGTGTTATCCCCTTCAACGGAAAAGTTTGATAAAGGGGATAAATTCACAGACTATCAACAGATTGAATCGTTAGAAGAGTACGTTTTAATCTGGCAAGACCAGATGCAGGTTGAGTGCCGTCGTCGGGTGAAAGAAGGAAGTGAGGAAGGGTGGGAAACGCAGGTTTATGGGGCTGGAGAACGGGTAATTTTGAAGAGTGTTGAGTTGGAAGTGGCGATCGAGGAGTTATATCGTGGTGTGATGTTTGGACGGTAGTTTTGGGATTTACGATCGGAATTGTGTATTGGGCTGCTGGAGGCATTATGGGGGATAACAAGACCGAAAATTCCTATTTTAACTTTGGCTTAGAAACACCTTTTGCGTGGTGGTATGTCCGTCATGCAACTCACCTTGAGGAAGATTTTGTGGTCTTTCAACTGGGTGAAGATTTACTTTATATCTTACAACCCCAAGAAAAACGAATTGCCTTAATCGCGCGAGGTCGATCGCCTATTGTGGTCAAGTCGAAATCTTAAAAAAATTGTAGAAATAGGGTCAATCTAATTAATTGAGTTTTTTCAAATTAAATCTATTTTTTATGATTTTGAATACCTTCTTTCATTACACGACTTTATCGATCTATCTTGCCAATTCAGGGGTTCCACTTTTTACTCAAAGTATTACCTATCAATTTTTTCTGCTAATTCCCATCATCGTAATTGAAGCTTATATTCACAGAATAATTCTCCAACTCACTGTCACTCGATCGCTTTCGATCGCGTTTAGTACAAACTTTATCTCAACTCTAGTTGGAGGCTTATTCTTGACGATGATCTTTAGTCATTATTGCTGCTTGCCCCATTCTTTTCCTTTGCTGCCCTTGGAATTGATGGTAACATTGATTCCGATGTTTTTTCTTTCGATATTAATAGAATCCGCCCTCGGGCATTTGACACTGAAACAAGTGGACAAATCCAAAATAAATCGATCGTTCTTGAAGGCTAATATTTATACTTACTTAATGCTGGAAATTTTAGCTGTTACCCAACTGATAAAAGGGTATCTAGAAGGTTATGGATAAACTCAAGCATTCTCTGGCTTAGAGGTTCACCAAGACGAGTGAAATGTAACGAAACGATCGTAGCAAAATTACTCCAACACACGCCCCTTTTTAGATTAATGTACAATAAGTAGGCATAGCTTCGCCCTTGGATTGAGATTTTATGAATATACCACACTGGCAAAACCCTGTAAACCCGTCAGCCAAATGACTCCATTCTCAATAATTTTAGTATATCTTGATACAAACTTTCTCTCGCGTACTTTTTTGTCGAAACTCACGACTCGTAACCCACCTTATCGTTGTTCGCTGCGATACCGCAAAGACTCAGCCACAAATGCCAAAATCCCAGACACGCCGATCAGAATCACACTGAGAGCGTTGATATCCGGTTTAACCCCGGTGCGGATGCGGCTAAAAACTTCCATTGGTAAAGTGGTTGCCCCTGCACCTGCGGTAAAACTGGAAATTAATAGATCGTCCATACTGAGGACGAAAGCGATCAAACAACCCGATACAATACCGGGCATTAGCTGAGGCAGCAAGACTTGGAGAAAAGCTTGAACCGGGGTTGCGCCCAAATCCAGAGCCGCTTCTTCTAAATGCCGATCGAGGTCTGCCAGTCGAGTGGAGACCGCGATGGCGATATATGCCAAACAGAAAACAATATGAGCCGCCACGATCGTCCACAGACTCAAACCAACGCCCACCGCCGCGAGAAACACCAGAGTGGCAACGGCGATCGCGATATCCGGTACGATCAAAGGTAGATAGGCGATGCCTTGGTACAACTTTTTCCCGAAAAACTGGTAACGCGCCAACCCCACTGCCATCAAGGTTCCCAGAACGGCTGAGACACCGACAGCGCACAATCCCACAGTCACGCTATTTTTCAGCGCAGTTAAGATGCGCGGATCGCGAAAAAGCGTCTGATACCAATTGAGAGTAAATCCTTCCCACCCCGCACTGTAAGCCGATTCGTTGAAACTGTAGATCGTTAGGATCGCAATCGGCAGATACATAAACACGAACATAGCACCCGCAAATAGCGTTTGCCAGGAGAGAGAAAATCGAGAGTCGTTCGACATATCTGGGAGAAGTTCCTCTTGGGCGGGTGTGAGTTCTGTAAGGTCTTTTGGGGGTAAAGGGTTAGCAGGTTCAATCATACAATTGAAGGAGTTGCAGGAGTTCAGGAGTTCAGGAGTTGCAGAAGATGAAAGGGGAAAAGATCTGAGGGAGATGTTGAGTACTGGGGTAATGTTCACCCGGTACTAACCATCAACTATCAACTATCAACTATCAACTATCAACTATCAACTATCAACTAACTCAAGCTCGAGCATCCCGATCGCCGTATTTGAGCAACAGAGCGATCGACACGCTGACGGCTAAAATCAGGATGGTACTGAGCGCCGAACCAAATCCCCAGTTGGGAGCTTGTCCCAAAAACTGGTTGTAAATCAATCGGGCAATGGTTCCGCTAGACGTTCCTCCCAACAATTCCGGATCGACGAAATCGCCCAAACTGGAAATAAACACCAACAGCGATCCGGCGGCAATTCCGGGAGCGGTTTGGGGCACGGTAATTTTCCAAAAGGTTTCCCACGGCTTTGCGCCCAAATCGGCGGAAGCTTCTAGAAGTTGCCGATCGAGTTTTTCGAGAGAAGAGTACAAAATTAAGACCATGTACGGTAAAAATCCGTAACTCATGCCAATCAGCACCGCAGCGGGGCGGTTAAGCAGTTCCAATCCCGGCAATCCGATGGTTCCCAACACTGTATTGAGAACTCCTGTCGGGCGCAAAATTGTCACCCAGGCATAGGAACGCAATAACGATGAAGTCCACAACGGTAGGATAAAGCCCATCAATAAGAGATTGCGCCATCGCGAGGGAGCGAGAATCGCAATCCAATAAGCGACGGGAAATCCTAATAACAGGCACAGCGCTGTAGTGCCAATGGCAAAGAATAACGATCGAGAAACTTGAGTGATGAAATCGGGATCGAACGCCCGGAGGTAGTTATCAATTCCGGAGGGAATCACCTTCATGCCGGGATTGATATCCGGAACCAGACTGATCTGGAAAATCACCAGAGTGGGCAATACCAGGAGAACCAGCAGCCAAAACCCCGCAGGACCGAGTAGGGCAACAGGACCCAGCCATCGCTTGCCCAGGGGCATTTTTCCCCCTTCAGGGTGAGAATTTAGAGAGAGAGGAGAGGGTTTTGTCGATCCGGACACGGTTTTGGGTTTGAGGGAGTGGGGGACAGTGGAGGAAAAACAACGAAGGATTTTAGGAGTTAGACTTTATCCGCTGGTGAGTCGGGTCCAGTAGCGATCGTAAATAGAAAGGATGTTGTCTTCTAAAGGAATCAAGCTTTCCGAGTTGCCAAGCGCCGGATTGGGGGGAAACAAGGTGACGTTATTTTGAACTTCAGTGGGGAGTAAGTTAAAAGCGACTTCGTTGGGGGTGGCAAAGCTCAATCGCTGGCAAATTTCAGCCGCAATTTCCGGTTGCAGCATAAAATTGATCCAAGCATAAGCGGCATCGGGGTTGGGGGCGGCAGCGGGAATGACTAGAGTGTCCATCCACAAAGACGAACCGCTCGTGGGGAGAACGTATCGTAAATCTTCGTTTTCTGGAATGACTTCGTTGGCGTCGGAGGAATAGCACATGGCGATTTTCAAGTCACCTGTAATCATTTGCGATCGCCACGCATCGGAATCGAAAGAGGCGATCGCCGGCTTCAGTTCTTCCAACTTTTGATAGGCTCGTTCTATGGCTTTGGGATCTTTGCTATTGTAAGAGTACCCCAGCATTCGCAACACTGCGCCGATTGTTTCTCTGGGATCGTTAAGCAGCGTCATCCGCTTGTAGATTTTGTCTTGGTTCTCCCAGAGATAGAGCCAGTCTGTCGGCGATGGATTTAAAACTTTAGCGTTGTAAATCAGTCCTGTTGTTCCCCAGCTCACCGGGATGCTGTAGCGATCGCCGGGATCGTATTGGGGGTTTTGGAATCGGGAGTAGAGTCGATCGAGTCCGACAATCTGGGAATGGTCAAGTTCGGTCAACAAGTCGCGATCTCGCATCTTGAGAACCATGTAGTCCGACGGGTAAATGATGCTATAGGCTCCTCCGGCTCCCGCTTGCAGTTTGGCGAGCATTTCTTCGTTGGAGCTAAATACGTCGGCGATCGCCCGAATCCCGGTTTCTTGGGTAAATCGATCGAGAAGATCGCTATCGGTGTAACCTGCCCAAGTATAAATGTACAGGACATCAGCCGCCGTTTTGACCGTCGTCCGGACATCGGCAAGGGTTGAACCGCAGCCGGACAACGCCAAGCCGGACAAGGCAGCCGTAGCCCGCTGAAGAAAACGTCGGCGACTAAGATTGGGGCGAGCAGTGTGTAACTGAGTTGATGACACGGGGTATCGATAATTCAACAGTCAAAATTGTTAATGGCTAGTTGTTAAAAGTGAATCATTATTAACGATTCGCTTTTAACTCGCCTTCAAAACCGTGCCATCTTTGGGTTGCCAAAAGACATAAACGGGGGTGTTGCCATCGGGAAGACTCCCAAAACCACTGGGTTGGCGAACGGTCAAGGATTCGCCCGAGACCAATTCTACTTGACAGTGCATGTGTGTACCCAGATACATGATGTGCTTTAATCGCCCTTCAAAGCAATTGGGTGTATTGTCAATGGGAGAAAGGACTAAGTTGATTTTTTCTGGACGGACGCTGACCACCACCGGGTCTTGGACGATGCCGTCAAAATCTGCACTGGGTTCGACGACTAGGGATAAGTGAGTATGGGTGCGGACTTTTGCGCAGGAGCGATCGATATCTTCGAGTTTTCCCGAAAAGAGATTGGTTTCCCCAATAAAATCAGCGACAAACGGTGTTGCTGGATGTTCGTAGATGCGATCGGGCGAGTCGATCTGTTCGATTTTACCGTCTTTCATCACCGCAATGCGATCGGACAAACTCAGCGCCTCTTCTTGGTCGTGCGTCACCATCACAAAGGTTAATCCCAGGTCCCGATGCAAATTCGACAATTCAACTTGCATCTCCTTACGCAATTTCAAATCCAGCGCCCCCAACGGTTCGTCCAACAATAACACCGCAGGACGGTTGACCAGCGCCCGTGCCAGAGCAATGCGTTGCCGCTGTCCCCCGGACAATTGCGTGGGGAATCGACTGGCAAAAGATTCCATTTTCACTAACCGGAGTACATCATCGACTCGTTGCTGAATTTCCGCTTTGCCGAGACGATCGATCCGCAGACCAAACGCGATGTTATCCCAAACCCGCATATGGTTAAACAGCGCATAGCTTTGGAACACCGTATTCACCGGACGCTGGTAAGGGGGAACCCGATTCATGGATTCTCCCCGAATGATCACATCTCCAGCAGAAGGTAATTCAAACCCGGCAATCATGCGCAGCGTGGTCGTTTTGCCACAACCCGAGGGACCGAGAATACTGAAAAATTCACCGCGTCCAATTCCAAATTCGACACCTCGCACGGCAGTTTCGCCGTTATAGACCTTGAAGACTTTGCGGAGTTCGACGTCGAATTGAGTCCCGGTTCCCGCTAAATTTGAGTTTTGGCTCGCTGTCTGAAGCATGATGGCGGTTCCTATACGGTAATACCCCTTAGAGAATCAAGAGCGAATCGGTTGAACTTGCCCGATGCAAGTGCGGACTGCTAACAAACGACGCTCGATCGCCCTCGCACGTCGCGCAAGACCTGGTTTCATTCTATCTGCTCGATCGAGACTTTAGCTATTTTTCGTTTTGCTCCGTAGGATCGAAATCGGGTGTCGATCGCACGGATCGGAATATTCGGATATAATTGATAGCTGATAATTTTGAGCCTGCTGCTGCACTTGCCATTTCCCGATTTAAGGACACTCCTCCTATGACCTTGTTGCCGTCTAATTCGACCGACAGTCGAGACAAACGCAGCGTCGGTCGCTTTTACCAACCGCTTTGGATGATGCTGGCAATTAGCGCGGTGATGCTCGGTGGCATTGCTTGGCGACTTGTTTACCTGCAACTGGTTGACGGAAATCATCATCGCCAACTGGCGGATAGCAATCGAATTCGCATCGTCCCCAATCAACCCGTCCGAGGCAACATTTTCGATCGCCACGGTAAAATGCTAGCCAGTTCCAAACTCTCTCATGCCGTGTTTTTGTGGCCCATGGCACAGAAACCCAACCAATGGCCGGCGACGCTGGCAAAAATCGCCCCGATTCTCCAGGTTCCGCAACAGGAGTTACAAAAACGTCTGGATCGATACGGCTACGATTCTCCCATGCCTCTGCGTATTCTGCGGGGTATCAAGCCCGAACAAATTACCGCACTCGAAGAATATCAAAGCCAACTTCCCGGTGTGGAAGTCAAAGTGGAAGCCGTGCGAATCTATCCTAATAAAGACGTTGCCGCACACGTTTTGGGATATACCGGAGAAATTACGGAAGAAGAGTTAGATCGAATTGACGATCGCAAATACCGCCTAGGCGATATTGTCGGTCAGATGGGGATTGAAGCCGCCGAAGAAGATCGCTTGAGAGGGGAATGGGGGGGTCGGCAAATAGTCGTTAATAATCAAGGTGAAGTGTTGCAAATTTTGGGTGAAAAACCCTCCCAGGCAGGACAAGATTTGCACCTGACTCTGGATTTAGAGTTACAAAAAGCGGCAGAAGCGGCACTGGGAGGCAATCAAGGGTCTGTCGTTGCTCTCGACCCTCGCAATGGCGAAGTGCTGGCAATGGTCAGTCGTCCCACTTTCGATCCCAATGTGTTTTCTAGGCGGATGACGGATGCAGACTGGGAACAACTCAAAACAGAGGATCATCCCTTTGTGAATCGGGCGTTACAAGGCTTTCCCCCGGCGAGTACGTTCAAAATTGTCACCACCACCGCAGCGATCGAATCTGGGGTGTTTCCGCCGGGGACTGTACTCCAGACTTATCCCTACATCGTCTCCGGCGGCATTGAGTTTTGGGACTGGAACCAAGCGGGATTCGGTCCGTTGGGTTTTCCCGGCGCCATGGCTTGGAGTAGCGATACGTTTTTCTACCAAATTGCTCAAGGCATCGGCGAAAAACCCTTAATTGATTGGACGCGCCGTTTTGGGTTTGGCAGCAAAACCGGAATCGAACTGGGAAGTGAAGAAGCCGCCGGCTTAGTTCCCGACGAGAAGTGGAAGCAAGAGGTATTGGGCGAAGATTGGTTCCAAGGGGATTCGATTAATATGTCCATCGGTCAGGGTTTTTTGCAAACCTCGCCGCTTCAGCAAGCCGTGATGTTTGCCGTACCCGCTAGTGGGGGCTATCGGGTGAAGCCGCATCTGGTGATGGATAATCGAGATGCCAAATCCTGGCGCGAATCGTTGGATCTCAAACCGGAAACAGTAGACATCTTGCGGGAAGGACTGCGACAGGTGGTGACTGGTGGTACGGGGACGGTAATGGACTCGGCGTCGATTCCCCCGGCAGCCGGCAAAAGCGGGACGGCAGAAGCCCCTCCCTTCGAGTCCCATACCTGGTTTGGCGCTTATGCACCGTTGGATAACCCGGAAATTGTGGTGGTGGTCTTTGGGGAACATTCGGGTTTGGGGGGTGGCAAGTTCGCAGCGCCCAAGGTCTTGCAGGTGATAGAGGCGTATTTTAATTTGAAAGGTCTTCGGGAAACGGGAGGCAAGAAGCCAGAGGACTCGGTTGCAGACCCAAAGGCGGAGATGGATGAGAGCTGAGATGCGATCGCCTCTGGCGGTGGCGTGTAAACGTCTCTGTGTGCAAATCATCAGAGATTAGAGATGCCGAGCGCGATCGCCTAAATGTTGGCAATGGGATCCCTCGATGCCAAAACTTTAGAAGTTCTTCAACTTTTAATCCTAATAAATGGGTTTATAATTGATAAGAATCTTAACCCCATAGACAACATTACTGAAAACAATCTCTTTCAGCAAAGCGGGAATCGTAGGCGATCGATCGTACAAAATCCCGGTTAGCTTATAGAGCTAAATTTTGATAACCTAACACAGATCGCTCGCGAACAGTCAATCGTCTCCGCATCGGGACTATCTCCGTATTGATATAAACGTGCAATCTTAAATGTAAAATCTGAATGCTTCATTGCCGATCGTTATCTAAATATAACCTAAATTTCTCGATCGGAGAAATTTAGAACAGAGTGTAGAAGGAAAATAGCCAGTCAAGGCACAATGCCAAAACAAAAATAATCAGTGGATAGCGTGTTTTGTAACACCAAATCTCTCTGTGAGAATAAATGCCACTGTTGGGTAAATTGTCGATTGTTAACGAGTATGATATTTCTAAGTTTTCTATTGTCTCAGGGATGGCAGAGTTTTTCTCTGGCCGCTTGCCCTACACATTCCTGATGGTTTTTTGAACTTACCGACCAGTGCGATCGCCTGGGTGGGAACCATTGCCCTGATGACGCTGGCGCTCAAACGAGTGCAGACAGATTATCAAGAACGAGCCGTTCCTTTGATGGGAGTATGTGCTGCTTTTATTTTTGCTGCACAGATGATTAATTTCCCCATTCCGGGGGGAACATCCGGGCATTTGTTGGGGGGAACCCTTGCCGGAGTTTTACTAGGTCCTTGGGCGGGAACTCTGGTGATGGCGATCGTTTTTGTCGTCCAAGCTGTGTTTTTCCAGGATGGGGGATTGACGGCTTTGGGGGCAAATATCTTTAATATGGGAGCGATCGGTACTTTTGGTGGGTACTACCTCTACAAAGCCATTCGATTTGCCATCGGTCGCGGGTCCTGGCGCGGCATGGCAGTTGCCGTGGCGGTGGCATCCTGGTCTAGCGTCATGGTGGCAGCGATCGCCGCCGCGTTGCAGATTGCTGCATCTGGAACGATTCCGTTGGGTGTGGCGATGGTAGCAATGGTATCTTGGCACGTTCTCATTGGTATAGGAGAAGCGCTCATTACGCTAGTCGCGGTTAATTTTGTTTGGCGATCGCGCCCGGATTTATTATTCGATTCACCTCGAAAAAATTCCCGCAGAATTGCCTCAGTTTAATTGTCAATAACGGCGAGTGGGTAAGAGTGCGGAGTGCGGGGTAAAAATCTTAATCTTCCCTTTTTGCCCTTTCCTTTTCCAATTACCAATTACCAATTACCAATTACCCATGAATTATGAGTAATAATTTTTCAATTCATCGACGCAATCAAATGTTTATCTGGGCGGGTTTGGGCGCTTCTTTGGCGATCGCCGCTTGTCTGTCTCCCTTTGCCAGCCAAAACCCCGACGGTTTAGATCGTGTTGCCCAAGATTTACAATTTGAGGACAAAGCGGTAGCCGAGCCTATTGCCCACAAACTGCCGTTCTATGCCGTTTTTGAGGAATATGCCCTGCGAGGAGTTCCGGAGGGCGTGGCAACGCCGTTAGCTGGGGTAATCGGTACAGTCGCAACGTTTGGTTTAGCTTGGGGACTGGGCAAACTCACCGTCCGTCGATCGGCGAGTCCTCAACCCGAGGATGAGCAAGAGTAAAGGGTTGAGGTTCAAAATACGGAGTTTGGGGTAAAAGATGCGGGGTGAAAAACTCCCCTTTTACCTGTTACCTATTACCTGTTACTTTTTGCCTATGTTGCTACAGATTGGAGTATTCCAACTCGCCGTCGCCAGCCAAAAGACGACGCTTTGGCACGCATTGCTTCCTCGAACTCGGCTGTTGTGTACGATCGTCCTGGTCTTTGCGGTTGCTTTGACTCCCAACGGACAATGGGGTACTTGGGCGCTTTACGGTGCGATCGTTGCCGGAGTCATTATTTTGAGTCAGGTTCCTTTGCGCCCTTTACTCACTCGAGTTGCCGTCGAAGCGCTCTTTGTCGGAGCCGTATTGCTGGGAACTCTATTTCGAGATGGGGGGACGGTGGTTTGGTCTGGGGAATCCTGCGGATTACCACCGAGGGGTTAATGGTGTTAGGCAGCGTGGGGCTGAAAATGCTGCTTTCTTTGCTAGCGCTGAATCTCCTGACCCTCACCACTTCGATCGCCGATCTGTTGGAAGCGTTGGTTGTCTTGCGGACACCACCGATCGTCCTGGCAATTTTAAGCTCGATGTTACGCTACCTCCAGGTTTCTGTTCGGGAATTTCAGACGATGCAGCGTGCGGCAGCTTCTCGGAATTTAACCATTAATCCCCGCACCACTCGCCTCGTTCTCGGTAACGTCATCGGTTCTCTATTCATCCGCACCTACACGCGCGGCGAGCGAATTTCTCAAGCCATGCTCTCGCGGGGATATACCGGAGTCCCAAGGGTAGAGAAGGTTTCTCGACTCAAACTGCGAGATCGGATGACGATCGCCTTTACCGTTTTCATTGTCATTCTCGGTCAAGCCATTCGTTAGTTGTTAGTTGTTAGTCGCAGCTTTCATTTTACGCATTACCTCATTACAAAATTTCGATGCATCATAATCCGATTTGTCTGGAAAATCTGAGCTATACCTATCCCGATGGCACGCCAGCGCTGAGCGAGATTAATCTATCGATTCGGGCGAATGAGCGGGTGGCGTTAATTGGCGCCAATGGCTCGGGAAAATCCACGTTATTATTTCATCTTAACGGGATTTTCCTTCCCCAAGCCGGACAGGCGATCGTGGGAGAATTAGCGATCGAACCGGAAAATTTACGATCGATTCGTGATTTTGTCGGACTCGTGTTCCAAAACCCCGACGATCAGCTTTTTATGCCCACGGTTTGGGAAGATGTCACCTTTGGACCGAAAAATCAAGGGTTACGCGGATCGGCGTTGGAGGAACGAGTCACTGCCGCGATGCTGGCAGTGGGAATCGATCCCCAAAGATATGCCCAGCGTCATACCGAAAACCTCTCTGGGGGAGAAAAGAAACGGATTGCCATGGCTGGAGTTTTGGCAATGAACCCCCAAGTTTTGGCTTTAGATGAACCTTCGGCACAACTCGATCCGCGATCGCGCCGCCAACTGATCGAACTCTTGTCCCACTTGCCACTCACCCAAGTCATCGCCACCCATGACTTAGATCTAGCTTTAGAACTGTGTTCGCGAACCGTGGTTCTCAGTCGCGGTAGCATTGTCTACGACGGTACGACGGCGGGTGTGATGAACCGTACGGAGTTCTTATCGCAACACGCTCTCGAACCCCCTCTGAGCTACAGTCGCCCTTACTGTCAGTTGGAAGATGCTCCG
Source organism: uncultured cyanobacterium (assembly GCA_963838375.1). Lineage (GTDB taxonomy): Bacteria > Cyanobacteriota > Cyanobacteriia > Cyanobacteriales > Geitlerinemataceae > DVED01. The sequence continues at coordinate 241,072 of CAWIQY010000006.1, forward strand.
AATGCGATCGGGCGGACGTTTTACCGCGATCCGTTAGTTGTTAATAGTTAATAGTTGATAGTTGATAGTTAATTGTTAACCAATAACCCATCTCATTTAAGCGAGTACGAGAGGAGTGGGTTTGGCAACACCATAGCCTTGAGCATAATCGATCCCTAATTCTCGCAATTGGTCGAGGGTCGATCGATCTTCGACAAATTCAGCAACGGTTTTAATGTTCATCACATGAGCAATCCGATTACAGCATTCAACCATCGATCGATTCGACGGGATCGTTGACGAGGTTTTTCACAAAACTGCCATCAATTTTGAGGTAATCCACAGGTAGAGATTTGAGGTAAGCCAGGGAACTCATGCCAACACCAAAATCGTCTAACGCAAAGTGACAGCCGAGTTTTTTGAGGGAGCGAATGAACTGGATTGCCTGAGTTAAATTGGAGATTGCCGTGGTTTCTGTAATTTCAAAGCAGATTGTTTGCGGTGCAATATTATACTGGAGGAACTGCTCTTGGAGAAAGTTTAAAAATCGATCGTTGCTAATACTCGCTCCAGAAAGGTTAATGGCATAAAGAGGCTCGCTCGATCTCGAATAATCCAGTAATTTTTGAGAAGATGTTTGATAAATTTCAAAAAACTTCTCAATCACCCATCGATCGATTTCTCCGATGAGATCGTAGCGCTCGGCAGCGGGAAGAAAAGCCCCAGGCAGAACGATTTGACCGTCTTCATCGACCAAACGCAACAACACTTCATAACGTTCTCGATCGTCTCCAGGTTTGAGAGCGGCAATGCGTTGGGAGTACAAGCAGAAGCGATTTTCTGCTAAAGCCTGTTGAATGCGAAAAATCCACTGTCGATCGCTCCGTTGTTGAGTCAGTTCGAGATCGTCCTGTCGATAGATACAAATGCAATTGCGCCCTTTTTGTTTGGCTGCATAACAAGCGGTGTCTGCTGCCGAGAGGACACTTGCCACGTCGGTAAAGTCTACTCCACGATCGGTGCCGATCGTCACTAAGCCGATACTGACCCCAATCGAGAAAGTTTTATCCTCCCAAACAAACCTGAACTCTCGAATTATTTGCCTGAGTTGATTGGCGAGCGATTCCGCTTCAGAACTCGAATAGCACTGGAGTAAGAGTGCAAATTCATCGCCTCCCAACCGTGCCAAAGTATCCCCACCTCGAATGTTGTTTTGCAGCAGAGCCGTCACTTGAGTGAGTAGCCGATCGCCAGCCGCATGACCGCAGGTATCGTTAACAACTTTAAATCGATCGAGATCCATATAACACAGGACGTATCGATGGGAGTCTTGGGGGGTAGAAGCGATCGCATCACTCAATTCTTGCTCGAATTGTCGCCGATTGACTAATCCCGTCAAAGCATCGTGCCTTGCCTGCCAAAATAATTGACGAGAAAGCTGACGAGATTCGGTGACATCGTGGAACACCAGCACCGCTCCCAAAATTTGACCTTGGCGATCGTAAATGGGTGCCGCCGAGTCGTCAATGGCGTATTCTGTGCCATCGCGAGCTATCAGGATCGTCCGATCAGCTAAGAACACGACCCGACCTTCATGCAAAGCTTGTTCCACTGGATTTTTGACAGGTTGTCGGGTGGTTTCGTGGACAATTTGAAAAATCTCGGACAGCCTTTTTCCTCGGGCTTCGCTGACTTGCCAACCCGTCAATTGTTCGGCAACGGGATTGCAGTCTGTGACGTTACCCAACGCATCGGTGGTAATGACTGCATCGCCGATCGATCGTAGGGTGATTTGAGCGTGTTCTTTTTCTTGGAATAGCGCTCTTTCCATACACTTGCGATCGGTAATATTGCGAGCCACCCAGATAACGGAATCGTCCGATATGGGGGAAATATTGGCAGCAAACCATACTTCATGGCTGGGATTGACTTCCTTACTATCTGGAGCAAATCTTCCCTTATCGACGGTCAGACTGTACTCGAAAATTACGGTTTGGCGCGTCTCGAGAGCGCGTCGAATTTGACTCAAAAAAGTTTCAGCCCGATCGACAGCACTCAGCGACAAAAATTGAGCAATGGTCAAACCGATAAAATCCCCATCGAGTTCCTCGGACAATGCGGATTGAGTCGGCATCACTTCAATTCGATCGCATTTAGCATCAACGATCAAGACAACATCAGTCATTGCCTCCAAAACGGCTCGCATTTTGGCTTCGCTCGTAGACAGTCTTTTTTCGCTTAACAATTGCTCGGCTAGCGCTTGCCGCAATTGTTGTTTCAGTTGCTCGATCTGAAGCGTTTGAGTCTTGAAGACTAGCTGTTGCATCTGCATCCTTTCGTGAATGTCGTCTGAAAATTCCATTGTGTATCGAGAAATCGAGACTACCATCAAATCCACATCAACTGTTACCAGCTATAAGAAAATTCTAGATCGAACAACTGTTTGTGGACATTTTTGGGATATTTTAGAATTCAAACGTCTCTTTTACCTATATAACCTAATGTCAAATTATTGGCATCACCATACCATAAATGATGCAATACCACCGCCACCCAAAAACGGCTGGTCAAATCACCGAGACATCCTCGTTCGCAAAGGCTTCAGTCAACACCGAATGTTTCCGATCTCCAGCCATTTCAGCTTTTGAGTCGCGCCAACGTGTCAGTTCTCCTAGATAATGGGGAAGTAGCAAACAGCATGAGAACCCCCGTGAAAGCGATTACTCTCCTCGGATCGACTGGTTCGATCGGCACGCAAACCCTGGATATTTTAGCGCAGTACCCCGATCGATTTCGATTGGTGGGATTGGCGGCAGGTAACAATGTCGAGTTGATGGCACAGCAAATTCGGCAGTTTCGACCGGAAATTGTGGCTATTTGTAACGAAGAGAAGTTAGCCGAACTCAAAAGTGCGATCGCTGATGTCGATCCCCAACCGATTATCCTCGCCGGAGACGCCGGAGTCATCGAAGTAGCCAGATACGGCGATGCGGAAGCAGTCGTGACCGGAATCGTTGGTTGTGCGGGGTTGCTACCGACCATTGCTGCCATTGAAGCCGGAAAAGATATCGCTTTAGCCAACAAAGAAACGTTGATTGCCGGGGGTCCGGTGGTCAATCCTTTATTGCAAAAACATGGAGTGAAATTGCTCCCTGCCGACTCGGAACATTCGGCAATTTTTCAATGTTTGCAAGGAGTGCCAGAAGGGGGATTGCGACGGATTATCTTAACAGCATCCGGCGGTGCATTCCGGGATTGGTCCGTGGAAAAGTTATCGGAAGTCACGGTGGCTGATGCAATTACTCATCCCAACTGGTCGATGGGTAAGAAAATTACGGTCGATTCGGCAACCTTGATGAATAAAGGTTTGGAAGTCATCGAGGCGCATTACTTATTTGGGGTAGACTACGATGACATCGATATTGTCGTTCATCCTCAAAGCATTATTCACTCGTTAATTGAGTTACAAGATACTTCGGTTTTGGCACAATTAGGTTGGCCTGATATGCGCCTGCCACTGTTGTATTCCCTGTCTTGGCCCGATCGCATTCCCACAGATTGGCAGCCATTAGATTTAGTTAAATCCGGGGATTTGACCTTCCGAGAACCCGATCGGCAAAAGTATCCCTGTATGGATCTCGCCTATGCCGCTGGACGGGCTGGTGGTTCGATGACGGCGGTGTTAAATGCAGCGAACGAACAGGCTGTTGCTCTATTTCTAGAAGAAAAAATTCAGTTTTTAGATATCCCTAAAGTCATTGAAATTGCTTGCGATCGACATCAAGCTGACAATCGCCAAAATCCATCATTAGACGATATTGTTGAAGCCGATCGATGGGCGCGACAAGCGGTGAATGAAGCAAGCCAAAAATTGACGACAGGCGATCGAATCGTCCGGGTCTAGGGCTGTTCTAATTTTCTCGATCGTTTGATGGATTAGAGTGACCACACATCGATAAAAACATTAATCGATATAGGATTTTTTAAGGCGATTACGACCGAGGCAAAAGCGGAAATTTGATTGACTTTTGCCTTTTGCCTTGAAGCTTTCAGCTTGTTGCTATAAGTGTTGTTTTTCGAGGCGGCTCCTGGGTAAAAGTGTAAAGTTTGTATGTCTGGCAGAAACATTCAAATTTTCTTCCTCTCCCGAGAGTTCACAGACTTTTATTGAGTCGATATTGTCTACGCTTACCTATTTATAATTCAGTTATCCGTGTTTTTACTTAAATAGAAATACGGATATTTTTATCGATATAAATAATGCTGATTTAAAAGGTGGCACTTGCGAAAAATAATGCTAAGACAGAATTAGTTGGGTGTGACAATCGAAAAGAAAGAAAACCCTCATTCCGAAGAGGAGTCTAACCGAAGTCAGTCAAAGGTCTGTGGAAATAAGCCATCAGGGACAAGCAAAATGTTTGAAGATCGAACTTCAACTCAAGAGTTATACAACGACACAGCGTCTCGATGGGTGCGAGGTGTACCCTGTTCCCTATCCGATTTTACCGCTCGTCCTGCCGTTCTGGAACAACTCGTTCATAGAACCCTGCAAGACTATTTCGAGGCATTGCAAAATGCCGGGTTCTCCACCATGCCCACCCTGCGGGAACTACGGGTGCTACCCGAGCACGTCCAACTAGATGAATCCTTCTTCAAACCCCTGGTTGATTTTCCCCTTCATCTCGCTTTTGAGGTATCCCGATGACACAACTCGCTTCTTATCCCATCCACACATTCCGCAATCTGGCAGAGCAACATCCCCTCTGGAACCACAACTTTTTGGGCAAATGTCGCGCGGGAAAACTGACGCTCTCCGAAGTCCGTTGTCTTGCTGTGGGAATGTATCAATTTTCCAAGGAATTCAACCGCATCCTAGCTGGGATTATGTCCTGCTGTCCCGAAGCCAGCGCCCAACTTGTGATTCTGGAAAACCTTTACGACGAAATGGGAGAAGGCGATCCCCGCCGTTCTCACCCCGCCCTATTTCGCCGCTTTACGAGAGAATTGGGCATCGATGACGAAACTCTAGAAACCTTGCCGACAAGCTCGCAAACCCAAGCGCTGATCGAAACCTACCTCAGTTTGCCACATCGGTACGGCTATCTGGCGGCGTTGGGTGCGATGTGTTTTGCCTCGGAAGGGATTGTCAATGCCCTGTACGTGCAAATTCACCATGGAATTACCGGTGCCGGTCCGTTTTCTAAAGATTCCTTAGTCTTTTTCGAGCTGCATATTGACTTAGATAGCGATCGTGCTGCTAAACTCGAAACGATCGTCGAACCTCGAATTCAGAGTGTCGAGGAAGCTAAACGAGTGCAACGTGCCATTGGTGCAGCGATGAATGCCCGAGTTCGATTCTTTGACGGGATCGATCGTCAGGCGGCACAGTTGGGTGCTGCGATCGATTTGCCGATGGCTCTGGCAAGTTTTTAGCGATCGAAAGAACGTAGGGATACGGCAATGCTTTGCTCCTACCAAAGGTGCGTTTACCTGTCTCTTTCTTGAAAACTTTGCTTGAGGAGGTTGACCCGATCCAAGGCATCAAACTTGAGGATACGCCAACTCCAGTCAAAATTCAACAACTGCGGGATGCTGTGTGTTCGCGGCTGCGGATTTTGGGGGCACAGGGGGTCTTCATTGCTTGCCGGAACTCGAAGCTGGGAGTGATGGATTGATGACTGGCTATTCTTGTCCGGAACAGTTAGTAAATATCGTGAATCAATTCCAAGCGGGTGATGTGTTGGGTGCAACTGCCGCCTACACTCGATATCTACCTGTGCTCAACTGCGAGCAAAAATACGGTTTGGCGTTACGGAAGGAGATTTTGAGACAGTGTGGGGCGATTTCCTCATCAACATTGCGAATGTCTGGTGTCACAATTAACAACACTGTTCGGTTAGAACTCGATCGGGTTTTCAGGCAACTTGAAATATGTGGAGAGTCTGTGGAAGTCACCCAAACTCAGAATCGGGAAGAAGGTGACGACTGCGATGAATTTTCTGTTAAGTATAAATCTCAGTAATTATGTCCGATGCTCACCTGGGTCTTGCACCCCATTTATTTGCCCAAGCTTTTCCTTTTCATTTGGTGTTCGATCGTGATTTTCAGATCGTTCAAGCCGGAGATGTTTTAAAGCGAATTCATCCCCAACCGTTAATCGAAACTTCCCTGAAGCAGCATTTTAAAATCTTGCGTCCCCGAGTTCAATTCAAGTTCGATTCCATTCACAAGCGCTGTGGCTCGCTTTTCATTTTGGAATCCCTGCATAATGGGATGCAGCTCAAAGGACAAATGATGTACGATCTCAGTCAGGATGTCATCTTTTTTGTCTGTTCTCTGGGGGTGACTGATGTGGCGGATTTAGCACCTTTAGGGGTTAAATTAAAAGATTTTGCCATTCATGATTCAGTGACAGACTTCCTATTTCTGCTCCAAGCGAAGAGTGCATCGCTAGCAGATGCCCAAAATTTAACGGAGGAATTGCATCAAAAGCAAGCCCAACTTCAGAGTACTCTAGCACTTCAAGCACAGTTAACTCAAACGGCTGAAGCACAAGCGACAGCCTTAGCTCAAACGCTTAACGAATTACGGCAAACCCAAACTTTATTAATTCAAACGGAAAAAATGTCCAGTTTGGGTCAAATGGTGGCGGGAATTGCTCATGAAATTAACAACCCGGTTAATTTCATTCACGGAAATTTGTCTCATGCTGAAAATTACGTCCAAGATCTTTTAGGGTTAGTCCGACTTTATCAGCAAGAATATCCCGAGCCTTCAGAGACAATTCGAGAAGAACTTGAAGAAATTGAATTGGAATTTCTAGAAGACGATCTGATCAAAATCTTGAAGTCTATGCGGATGGGAACGGAAAGAATTAGAGGAATAGTGAATTCCTTGCGAACCTTCTCTCGTCTAGATGAAGCCGAATTTAAGAAGGTCGATATTCAGGAAAGTATTGAAAGTACATTAATGATTTTGCGTCATCGTTTACAACCAAAATATAAACCAGATATCTTAGTGATTCAAGAGTACGATCGACTCTCGAAGGTCGAATGTTATTCTAGTTTATTGAACCAGGTTTTCATGAATTTACTAAGCAATGCCATCGATGCAGTAGAAGAGTCATTTTGTAATAAAGATTTAACTTCCATCTCAGTACAAAGTCCACAATGTACAAAACAGCCTCAAATCGAAATTCGGACTGAAAGGTTGCCCAATAACTGGGTAAGAATTCGGATTAGCGATAACGGCGTGGGAATGGGCGAGGAAGTCCGATCGAAGATTTTAGATCCTTTCTTTACCACCAAACCCGTTGGGAAAGGGACGGGTTTGGGATTATCGATTAGTCACCAGATTGTTACGGAAAAGCACGGTGGAAAATTATACTGTCATTCTATTCCCCAAGAAGGATCGGAATTCATCGTCGAAATTCCAATTCAACAGCAAATTTTGCAAGTAGCAGCCGCGTAGCCTAGATCCCATCAATCGATCTGAAAGTTATAGGGCAAACGAGTATAAACACCCACTGGATCGTTCATTTCCATCACATTGTCCAATTCAGTTTGTAATTTCTGCCATTGGGCGGTGAGAGGATCGGGTTTGATTTGTACCGATGCTGTACCTAAGAAACTTTCGATGAGTTTTTCTTCAAAACTTTGGGTTCGGGGATATTCTTCAATCTGGGGATTTTCACCTAATTCTGCTTTTTCGGCAGCGGATTGAATTGCGGCTTCCAGTCCACCAATTTCGTCTACCAAACCAATTTCTTTTGCCGCTGCACCCGACCAAACGCGCCCTTGAGCAATTTCATTGACTTTGGGCTTGGGAAGATTTCGGGAAGCGGCAACTTCGGTGATAAAACGATCGGAAATCCGATCGACAAACTTCTGAATAATTGCCAGTTCTTGCGGTGTTTTCGGACGAGTTACCGTTTGTACGTCAGCAAAGGGAGCCGTTTTCACCACATCCCAGGTCATGCCATTATCGTTGGCAATTTTCTGTACGTTGAATAACAAACCAAAAACACCGATCGATCCGGTAACAGTATTGGGTTCGGCAAAAATTTGGGTCGCTTTCATGGAAATCCAATAACCGCCAGATGCCGCCACATTCCCCATGGAAACGATTATTGGTTTGTCTTTGGCGATCAGTTCCACTTCCCGCTTGATGACTTCCGAAGCCGTGGCGCTGCCGCCGGGACTGTTGATGCGAAACACTACGGCTTTTACCTTGTCATCGAGGCGGAGTTCCCGTAATTGCTGGGCATAACGATCGCCGCCAATTTGCGCCAGCGTCCCATCGCCATCGACAATTCCCCCTTCAGCATATAACACGGCAATCCGATCGTCCTTACTAAACGGTCGGCTGGGTTTGTTCGCCAAGTCTTTCGCCTCGGCATAGGTTCGCAAACTCAGACTCCGAAACGAAGGTTCTCCGTCTTCTTCTTCGACCCCCGTCAGCGTTTGCAGTTCGGTATTCACCTCATCCTCATAAGCAACACGATCGATCGTGCCGTTCGTTTTGGCTTCATCCGCGGAAAGAATACCCCCGGCAGCGGCAATCGCTTGTAGTGCTGCGGCATCCAGCTTGCGGTACTCACCCGCTTTCCCCAGAAAGTCACTCCACAAATCTCCTAACAACTTTTCCGTTTGCTGTCGATTTTCCGGACTTTGATTTTGGCGAATAAACGGTTCTACAGCCGCTTTATACTTACCCACCCGCACCACTTGCACCCCAACGCCGTATTTTTGCAGGGCTCCGGCTAGAAATAAAGTTTCCGAACCCAAACCGTTGATTTCCATCGTCCCCAAGGGATTCATCAGAACGGTATTTGCCACCGAACCCAGGTAATATTCCCGTTCCGTCCAATCGAGATCGTAGGCAAACATGGGTTTACCACTGTCGCGAAAGGTCTTGAGGGCTTGTCTGACTTCAGCTAAGTTCGCAAAACCCGTGGTGGCAGGGGTTGAAGATCCTTTGATATACAGTCCGACAATTCGATCGTCCGTGGCAGCCGCTTCCAAACTCTTCACAGCCGTTCGTAGGGGAATGGTCAGCACTTGTTCCCCTGACAGCGATTTCTGGAGTGCCTCGCCCGTTGTGGACATGGGTTCGTTATCGGCAATATCCACCGACAAATCCAATACGAGTACCGTGTCTTTTTTGACTTGCGGTCCTTTATCGGCGGAAGAGGCTAACACAACCAGGAAAATCACTCCCCCCAGGCTCAATCCGCAAAACAGAAGTAGACCGAGGAAGCTGGCAAATGTATATTTAAAGAAATCTCGCATGATTGGGTAATCTGTGATGGGTAATTGTCAGAAGTGTCGATCGTCGATCGTTGATGGCGAATCGTTAATGGCTTAAGAGTGCCCAGCGCGGGGTGGAAATAGTCCCCTTCCCCTTCTAAATCCTGTAGGCGAGAAGAGTGCACGGCATTTGCTTATTAGCGATCGTTAATTTTTGAGGGTTGATAGCGAGCTCCAATTCGCCACTCGCTAATCACCAATAACGAATAACCAACAACCACTAATATGTTACTCGTTGCAACGCTCCAGAGTGTTTTAGAGCTGATAATGTACCGTTTCCCGTACAAACCAGAACAGTCGCGAGCTCGGCGATGAGGATGTCGGTAAATTCCGATAGTGCGGCTTCCGACTCGGCAGCGGCTTTGAGAAAAGGCGATGCCAGTCCGGCTAAATCTGCCCCGAGGGCGATCGCTTTGGCGGCTTCCAGTCCGTCTCGCAACCCCCCGGAGGCAATTAAGGGAATCTCGGGGTTGACGGCGCGGATACTGGTAATGCAGTCGGCGGTGGGCAATCCCCAGTCGGCAAAGGTTTGTCCCAGGCGGCGCTGACGACTATCTTTTGCCCGTTGGCTTTCTACTTTTGCCCAGGATGTCCCGCCTGCCCCAGCAATATCGATCGCCCCGACTCCTGCCTCGATGAGTTTGCGTGCCATATCCGAGGAAATCCCGTTACCCACTTCCTTGGCAATTACGGGAACGGGAAGAATTTTACATAAAACCGAAATTTTGTCGAGTAGTCCTTTGAAATTGGTATCGCCGTGAGTTTGGACGCATTCTTGTAAGGGGTTGAGGTGGAGAATGAGAGCATCAGCCCCGAGTGCATCGATGGCGCGCAGACATTGTTCGATGCCGTAACCGTAGTTGAGTTGCACCGCGCCTAAGTTGGCAAACAGGAGAATATCTGGGGCGATCGATCGGACTGCAAAACTATCCATCACCTCTGGGTTTTCCACCGCTACCCGCATAGAACCCACGCCCATGGCAATCTTGTACTGTTGCGCCACCTCTGCCAAGCGGTAGTTAATTGTCCCGGCATAGTCCGTACCCCCGGTCATGGAGGAAATGAGCAACGGTGCGCCGAGAGATTTGCCCAGGAACGTGGTGGAGAGGTCGATGTCAGCCCGATCGAGTTCGGGCAAACAGCAGTGGGTGAAGCGGTAGTGTTCTAAACCGTTGGTGGTTTGACGGAATTGAACGTCGTCTTCCAAACAAACGCGCAAGTGATCGGCTTTACGGGTTTGGGTTTCGGTAAACGTTGCGGGTTCGTTACTCGTCATGGGCGGGTGTCTATTTCAACTGAAGTGTAGGAAGTCGGGCTGATTGCGCCGACTACACTGACATTACGATCGTAATTGCTTTGCTGCCTGTTGGATAGGTGGTAACAAACTCAGGGGTAAATGTAACTGATTGAGAGATCGTTCTGGCTTACCCCCCGATTTGGCTGCGGGACCGTGATAATCGCTGCCTCCGGTCATCAGCAAACCGTACTCTTGGCAAAGCGTGCCCAAGGTTTTGCGTTGGTAGCTGCTTTGACTGGGATGGTAGACTTCCATCCCCATCAAACCCGCCGCCACTAACTCTTCTAACACATCTTCCACTGCGCCACCGCGAAACAGGTAGGGATGTGCCCACACGGGAACCGCGCCGCAGTCTCGCAGTAAAGCAATTCCTTCGACGATGCTAAATTTTTCGTACTGAACGTAGGCAATTTGGTTGTCCCCAAGAACGCGATCGAATGCTTCCTTTATCGACTGAAAATGACCCGCTTCCACCAACGCTTTGGCAATGTGCGGACGACCGGGAGCAAATCCTTCTCCCATCATCGGTAAGACGATAGGATAGCCGAGTTCTGCCAGTTTCTCTACCATTTTCTCTGCCCGACGTTGGCGACCTTGCACTCGTTCGGACAAAGGCGGCATCAGTTTTGCGGCATCGGGGTAAAAGCCAAGGATATGCAGTGATTTTCCGCGATGAACGGTACTTAATTCTACGCCGGGGATAATTTCTAGGTCGTAAGTTTCGGCGGCAGCGATCGCTTCTTCCCACCCACTGACTGTATCGTGATCGGTAATTGCTAGTGCTTTGATTCCGGCAACGGCTGCGGCTTCAACGAGTTGCTGCGGAGTCAGCGTACCGTCGGAATAGGTGGTGTGGCAGTGTAGTTCTAGCATTGTTTTTGCTTTCCCAAAATCTGAGTATCGACTGTATCGGCAGAAACAAAGTGCTAGCGGATGGTACTTGCACTGGCTCGATCGGTTTACTGCCCGTTTTTATCTGTGACGATCGCCAATTTCAACTCAACAGGACTTACGCATGGACACTACATAGACGAAGCAGGGCGAATGCCATTCGCCCCTACAGATGGTGCTTCAAAGGGACATTTGCGTAAGTCCTACTCAATTAAAACTCAACCAGCTAAAAATCATTGCTGTCGTTAATTCTAACTCAATTTCATCGAGCACTGGCAACTGAGTGTCTCCTGTATACAATTCTACTCTTTGCCCCGCAAAGACTGCCAAAAGACTTTCTTCTTCTGGATCGAGTAACCATCCCAACTCTGTCCCTTGTTGCGAACAATGCAGGAGTTTACCCAGAACTTGGGTTAAGCTTTGGTCGGGGGACAAAATTTCGATCGCCCAGTCGGGATGAATGTCAAAGCGATTGGCAATTCTCCCCGATGGCAAAAAGGGGATTCTATTCCATCGGAAAACTGTTAGATCGGGAATAATCGATCTCCCGCCAAAATTACAACGTAGCTCGGGAAAAGCATAAGCAATCTTCTGGGTGTTTCGGCGATTTCGTTAATGACATTGACAAGTTTGACTCTGTAATCTGGCTATGTTCACCTTGAGGTATAGGTTTTTGAATGATTTTTCCATCGATAAATTCTGAGGCAGGCTTGGTTTCTGGAAGTTGGAGGAACTCCTCCAATCTGGGAGATCGTTCAAGGACTGTTGTCATCGATCGGTTTCCTGATAAAAATATGTGATTTCTACAATTCTATCAAAACTGTAGAGGACTTGTTATGAAAGGAAGACTGACGAAGGAATCTAGACTCCGGTATGTTAGCGCAGCGTGACGCACCGGAGTCTAGATAACAAGCCCGTAAAGTTCAGTCATAATTTGATATCTTGTCCCTTCTGAAATTCCGATCTAATCGGCTTCTAACTCAGAAATTGAGGTGTTGGAGTTCTGGCGATGTTGCTTCTGGAAACGGCGATATCCGTAAATTCCCAAGAGAACGATCGCCAGATAAGGACTAAAACTCAATCCCCAAATTCCCATTTTTAACAGCGTGAAGGTTAAGTTTGTCACTGAATTAGTTGCATCTTCCCAAGTCTCCTTAAATTGTAAAGTAACGGGTCGTTTCAGTTCGGGAACGATCGCCGCCGGAGCTTCCAAATTTAGATAAATTGTAGCGTAGGAAACTTGGGTTTGTAAATTTTTTTGCTGGGCGGAAATTTGTTCGATCGACTGGCGAATGGTACTCAGTTCTCGGGCAACACTGAGAATCTCCGCCACCGAACCGGATTTTTGTTCCATAATTTTCAGTAACAGTTCTTCCTGTTTGCGAAGGTTCCGCAATCGGGCATCGAGATCGACTAATTGGTCGGAGACATCTTCCGCTGTTCGAGATTGACTTTTTACCGTTCCCAGTTGAGTCACTTTTTCTAAAGTTGCGTCCAATTTGCTTTGGGGAATGCGAATTTGCATCGACACATTTTGTAACCCATTACGGTTGTCAGAGCGATTATCTTGAAGATCGATGAAATAGCCTTGCTGTTGTCCGACAATTGCCGAAACGGCTGAGACGACTTCATCGCTCGATTCGACAATCAGGGTCAGCGCGGCTTTTTGAATCAAGTTTGGGGTGGGGGCTGGCACCTCCACTGCCGGACTTTCTGGGGCGATGTTTGCCACGTCTGCGGTAGATTCTGAGGCGGATTGTGTGGGTGCGCTTTTGCTTGCCTGTGGCTGCATTTCCTGGGATAAAAAACGATCGCTTTGGCTGCCGCAACTGGCTAAAGCCAGGAAAGACACCAGAGTGATGAAACCAGAACGGAGCGATCGGACGTTAGAATGACGGTGAGATGAAGTCATAATCGATGCCATTGGATACATTGCCTCTAGGGTATCCTTGGCAAATTGGAGATCGATGGGCTGATACAAAAATTGAAACGAAGATTTTCACAAGTCGGAGTTTTCCCAGAACCTCGACTTCTATAACTCTGTTAATATTCATCGCATGACGAAAACGCCACTTTCCCCAAACTCAGCCACACCCCCAACCACCGATATTGCCGGGATGCGGCAACAGGCTGCCGAGGAAATCCGGCGAAATTTGCGTCCAGGACAGCGAGAAATGGCGGATTGGCAGGGGGGACCATTGGCGGTGTCTGCCGTGCCGGGATCGGGCAAATCTACGGGGATGGCGGCGGCTGTGGCGTTGGCGATCGATCGTTTTGGACTCCATCCCCGCCGTCAGTTAGTTGTGGTGACGTTTACCCGTTCTGCGGCTGCCAACCTCAAACAGAAAATTCGGCAAAATCTGAAAAAATTATCGTTACCGTTGGGAGGATTTGCCACCTATACCCTGCACGGTTTGGCGCTGCACATTGCCACTCGACATCCGGATCGATCGCAATTGAACCTAGAAGAGTTAACGATTTTAGCACCCGATCGCAATCATCGCATCATTCGCGTTGCAGTGGAACAGTGGATTGCGGCAAATCCTCGCCGATTTCAAATGTTACTAGAAGGACGAGAATTTGATGGGGAGGAAACGGAACGCCTGCGCCGTCAGTCGGTCTTGCGGACGGAAGTATTGCCAAGTTTAGCGCAAACGGTGGTACGGGAGGCAAAATCTTCCGGATTGTTGCCGGAGGATTTGCGGCAAATGAGCACAGATGTGGCAAATGATTACCCCATTTTGCAGATGGCTGCCGGATTGTATGAAAATTATCAGAAATTGCTTCGATCGCGCAATGCGATCGACTACGATGACATGATTTTATCGGCGCTGCGGGTGTTGGAAGACGACGCAATTCGCCGTTTTTGGCAAACTCAGGTCTTTGGTGTTTTTGAAGACGAAGCTCAAGATTCTTCTCCCTTACAATCGCGATTACTGACACTTCTGGCTAGCGATCCTGATGGCAAGGAACCTGCTAATTTAGTACGTGTCGGCGATCCAAATCAAGCGATTAATTCTACCTTTACCCCTGCCGATCCCATTTACTTCCGCAACTTTTGTCAAACGTGCCAAACTCAAGGCAAACTCGCGACCATCGATCGAGCAGGACGCAGCACGCAAATTGTTATGGATGCGGCTAATTTCATGTTAGACTGGGTTAACCAACAGTGGCAGAAGGGAAAATGGCGCAATGACGATCGAGAGGAGATTGAACCCGAACGAAAATCTTCTGATTCCGAGTTTTTGTCCTCTACTGTTCTGTCTGAAAGTTCGACACATTTGAAAGCGATCGAACCCCCATTTCAACCCCAACATATTCACCCCGTCTCTGCCGGAGATCCTCAAGAGAATGCTAACCCAAAACCGGAAGGGTTGGGGTTAGAAATTTATACCCCCGAGGATGTCTATCAAACGATCGAATTGATTGGAAATCGGGCGATCGAACTGTTTGAAGAAAATCCGAAAGCCGACGCAGCGGTGTTAGTTCGGACGAACGATCGCGGGCGAATTGTTGTTGCCGAATTAGAACGGTTGTATGGAGACCAACTAAAGGTATACGATGCCGGAAGTGGCGATCGACGATTGCGAGTTCCCCGAGAAATTTTAACCTTTCTGCAATTCATCGATCGTCCCCATTCTCCCGATCGTCTCAAAGCTGCGCTCACCGTCTTAGTCGATCGTCAACTGGTTCCCGCCCAAGATCTCGACGCACTGGCGAGTTTGCCGGAACAATTTCTCTATCCCGGGCCCCTGGATGGGGACTCGTCGCCTCCGGTACAACAAGCTCGTCGTTTCTGTTGCGGCTTGTTACGAGCGAGGATCGAGCTGCCTTTATCCGGGTTGATCGCTTTTTTAGCGCTGACTCTACAGTACGATCGCGACGAACTGGCAACCGCCGAAAAAGTTGCCGAACGTGCCATACAACAAACATCGGGCGATTTATCCCTGTCTTCGATCCTCACCACCCTGATAGAAATCGTGTCATCGGAACGATTTGAGCCTGTGGAAACCGAGACAGCAGAATCCCTGCACGCGCGATCGGGTCAACTCACTGTGATTACTGCTCACAAAGCCAAGGGGTTAGACTGGGATTATGTATTCTTGCCCTTTTTACACGCCCAAACTTTACCGGGACGCTTGCGAGTGATTCCCCAGTCTCAATTCCTTGGAGATTTAACCCTGGCGGAAGTGGCAAGAGCGCAAATTCGCGTGTTACTGCGCCATCGAGAATTACGGGAGGGTGCCGACTCGGACTTGAATCCTGGGCGATCTCAGCCTTTTCTCACATCCTTACCGTCTTCCCAAGAAAGCTGGGATGTTGCCGGACAATTAAAAATAGCCGAAGAGTTTCGCTTGCTTTATGTCGCCATGACTCGCGCCAAGCGCCTGTTGTGGATGTCCGCCGCCCAAGCTGCCCCCTTTACCTGGAACAAACCCGAAAACCTCACCCAAAGCCCCCCGGCCGAGGCGATCGTTGCTCTGGGACAGCACTTTCCCTGTAGATGCGATCTCCAAACAGCCGGACGAACTGCCCCCAGATCTCTAAATTTGTAATAATGTTGTTGGTAAGCAGCCACTTTGACGATGTGTAATTGAAGTGGATTTGGGGTGTTGGATGAACGATCGTTCACTCGAACGCGGCAGATGCGATCGCTCTCCGAAATCGTTTGCTGCTTTTGTGAGACCCACCGCTCCAATATTCGACTCTTTGGAGATTAAGATTTTGGAGATTAAGATTACAGTGCGGACATCCTGGCTTCTACTGGCAAAGGTGTGATATGAAGACTCTGCAATTGTTAAACCAGCGGATCGAAAGACTGCGCTCTGCTTTGGGCGTCATTCAGAAGCGGGGATTTGGGAAGTCGGCAGTCACCGAACCGACCCAGACTGCGCGGGCGTTGACGGGTACCCCGGCATCTACAGTTAACAAACCCTCATCCCGATTCCAAACCCACCTTCGTTGGTTTCCGGCACCTGTGTCGTTGGTTGTAGCCGTGGCTTGTTTTACGGGACTTGCGGGTCAGCGCTTTTACAACAAACCCGAACTCGATGTCGGTACGCGATCGCCGCAAACCATTTATGCTCCCGAAAGCGCCAAGGTTCCCGACTCGAAAACCACAGACGAGAATCGTCGCGCGGCACAAATTGCCTTGTTTCCTGTCCTGAGAACCGAGGCTAAGATCGATCGGCAAATTGACAAAGAACTCGAGCGGGTGTTGGCTCGTGGCAGCGAACTCCGACGGCAAGTCGAGCCGTTACCCTATGTTGCCGTGGAGATTTTGCCGGAATCCAACCAGCGCTATCTGCGAAACTGTTCCGTCTGGGAATGGCAAGCCGTTTGGACAAAGGTCAGCGAGAAAGCCCCCTCTACACCCCCGTCTTCAACCGGGATGCCGAAAGCCGGGGAAGATGAGGAACTGCTCAAAGCCATTCGCAACGCCGCTTCAGGGGGGTTTTCTAACGGGTTTACTCAGATCGTGGGTACGCCTAGTGCGGCAGCAGAACCGGCAATCGCCCGCCTGCAAGCTTATCGACAAAAAGCAGAACCGGAGGAGTTTGAATCGCTGATTCGGGAAATCAACCTAGCTCGTCAGCGTTACGGCGTGGCGCTGGCTGCGCTCAATCCGGAAACGCGATCGCCAAGCGAACCGATTTATACCGCTGCGCTGTTCGATCTCTCCGAATCCCAATGGCAAGACATTCAAGCTCAAATTTATCGGGTTAAAGAGTTGATGCTGGCTCAAGGGATTCCGAAAGGATTGCCGAAGGACGTCCTAGAGAATGCGGTTCAATTGCAACTGCAAGCGATCGCCCCCGAAACTCCAACTTCGATCGCCACAGGCATTCTGACTGCCGTCCTCCAACCCAACTTAGTGGAGGATACTGAAACAACCCGCCAGAGATCGGAGCAAGCTGCCCAAGCGGTGGAAATGGTGTATGCCAGCGTCGAACGCTACCAACCGATCGTCTTAGCTGGAGAAGAAATCACACAATCTGATTTCGTGCTACTGGACTATTTTGGCTACGTGCGTCGGACTTTGGTCAATTGGCAAGGATTGATGAGATTTGGCGGCGTGGTATGCGTCTCGATCGGTATTTACTGGCTGGTAGAACGCCGGATGTTACCCAAAATCAGACGGCGCGATCGTCTTTTAATTCTACTACTGGGCTTGAGTACGCCCTTGCTTGTCCTCTTGCGCGTGCCCACCACCAGTTTGCCGGCTGTGGGATTATTGCTGGGCAGTTTTTACGGATCGACCCTCAGTGGCGTCGTCGTTTTGTTATTAAGCCTGCTGCTGGCGATCGGTATTGGACCGACTTTGGAAGTCAGCTATCTGATTGCCGGTGCCATCGGCGGGTTGCTGGGGGGGGCGATTGCCGGACGCATTCGCTGTCGGGAAGAACTGGCGCTGTTAGGGCTGGGTGTGGGTTTAGCTCACGGAGTTGCCGATGCGATCGTCAATTTGACTCTGACGGCGGCAGCGGGTCCTGCGTCCGCCGTGTTGTTGGGGGCAGCGGGTTTGCAATCCCTGGCAGGCGTGGCTTGGAGTATCGTGGCGATCGGCATCAGCCCCTATCTAGAGCATCTGTTCGATTTGGTAACGCCCATCCGTCTAGCAGAATTATCCAATCCTAACCGACCTTTGCTCCAACGTCTCTCCCGCGAGGCTCCAGGGACGTTTCAGCATACCCTGTTTGTCGCGTCTTTGGCAGAAGCGGCAGCCCAAGAGCTACGCTGCAATGTGGAGTTAGTGCGTGCTGGAACCTTATATCACGATATCGGCAAAATGCACGATCCCCTCGGGTTTGTGGAAAATCAGATGGGTGGTATCAATAAGCACGAAAAAATTAACAATCCCTGGCTGAGTGCCAAAATTATTAAAAAACACGTCAGCGAAGGACAGGCGATGGCACGTCGCGCTCGCTTACCCAAAGCCATACAAGCCTTTATCCCCGAACATCAGGGAACGATGCTCATTGCCTATTTTTACTACAATGCCCAGCAGAACTATAAAGGGCGGCGACAGGTACGGGAAGAAGATTTTCGGTACGAAGGTCCAATTCCTCAATCGCGGGAAACTGGGATCGTCATGCTGGCAGATTCTTGCGAGGCAGCACTGCGATCTCTCGAAGACGCAACGCCAGAAAAAGCTTTGGTCATGGTCAACAACATTCTCCGTGCTCGTTGGCAAGACGATCAACTCGTCGATTCGGGTTTGACACGGGGCGATCTTTCTAAAATTGCCGAGATTTTTGTTCGCGTGTGGCAGCAGTTCAATCACAAACGAATTGCCTATCCTAAAGCGGTATTATCACCCACTTGCAAGGCTCAGTAATGAGTAAGAAATATCGACTCACTTCAGTAATTCTGAGCGTTTGAGTCAACTGTTTTCCTTAGCATGAGGACTTGAACCATGCATTGGAATTAGCAATGAACAATGATTTCACATATAGTACTTCGCACTGGTATAGTTACAGATCAAAATTGGGAAAACCTATCCAAAAGGATATTCAATTCTGATGTGTAAATACGTCAGCGCGAATGGCTATAACTCGCTCGATATTTATCAGGAATACAGCCTCAGCCGAGTTCATAGTGATTGGGCTGCGTTGATGGCTCAATCATACCGTTTACAGGATGATTCATTCTATATGGAGTCCCTTGAATTTGCACGTCAAATTATGAGGCGTGCTAAAGAAAATATACTGGTTATAATAGATGAATTATATAGCGATGGGTATCGCTTTGTCGAAGAAAGTCGAGTTTACCAACCACCAAACTCTAACACTTTTGAATGGATACAAATGTGGAGTAAAAAAGGTATTTATCTTCCGATTTCATTGCAAGCATGGCTGTTAGAGGTTGGCTCAGTCAATCTTATGGGAACTCATCCAAAATGGCTGAAACCAGCTTATATTTTTGATGTCAACACATCAAAAAATGATGTTTGGTATACAGACCCTTTAGTCGTCGAAGTTACTGAAGATTTCATCTCTTACTTGTACGATTTCTAGTTACAGACCAAAGAAGAGAATGAACGCTATAGCAATCGCCACAATTGTCCATTTAGGATTCAGATCAGCCCGGATGATATAGTCAAAGCAAATGTAAGTGGTGGAGAGCCTTACGAGATAGCAGCAGATTGTCCCGCTGTTGACTCATTCATTTTTAATGAGCGGAACTGTATGAGCTTTGTTAGTTACATTCGACTAGCTCTTAGGTGGGGAGGATTTCCCGGATTTTTATACATTCATGAATCCGACATTAAATTTATACCATGGAAATCCGATAGACTCCAGTTAATCTAATTGTAACGTCAGTATGGGTTAAGCAAAAAGCCGAATTCTTAGCCCGGTAGGATTCTCAGTCCGCTTCGAGAGGAAAAGGAGGGAGCAATTAGCTGAACATATCAAATAACCAACGATTCACCTCTACATGGAAAATTTATTTAAAATAAACAGTATATTAAACAATACTTTCAATACGAATCATCGAAATACTGGTATATTTTTCAAATATGAACTCGCTGTAGTCGGCGAGATCGTCCAGACCCGCTATAGTTAATAAGACTTCTGCCGCTAACCAAACTATGCTTTGAAAAAATAACTTTTTCCACAGAATTTTCATATCCAATGACCTCCTATTTATACTGTCTCCTATCTTTAGAATGATGTGGGTGAGAGACATCACGGGAACCGATTGATTTACATCGCTCTTGGAGGGAATATTGATCGCCTTTCCTCCGTGACTTCTGAATCTTTTCTGGATTTCGGATGTTGCCGCTACAGTCTTCGTCGGCGATCGAACCTAATCGGGATAGTTTGAGAAAAATGAGCTTGAGAAAAATGGATAGTAGCAATGGATCGTGATTCACGATTCATGATGGCGATCGCTCTCTGAGAGATACCCGAAGAGAACTTTAAATTTGGCAATAACCGAACCGCTTCATCTAATGAAGTTATGTAACAGAACGCATAATTCCGCTTGGTTGCCACGGAGTAAGCGTTGAAACGTGACACACAGTAGCTAGCATGAGTATATTAATAAGGATGAAATCCGGTAACAATCGGGAACGATTTTGGGAGAACGATGGACTCTCGACTCGAACAATTGGTAATTGCCGCACAACGAAGCACTCCCCAGACGAACGAGCGAAAGTTGGCGCTGACAGCACTTGCGGACGAAATTCTGCGATCGCGCCGTATCTGCCGTCCAATTTCCGGTGGTTCCCTTTCTGGGATTTTTCAAGAGATTTATCAAGCAGTACGGCAACAATTGCTCAGTCAACTCGAAGCGCAAATCGATCGAGAGCTCCCACCATCGGTATCTGTTCGGGAATGGGTGAAAAATTTGCAAGATTTGGCATTTCGATCGGTGTTGAACGACGATCGATTGCAGGCGATGGCACTGGCTGCACAACGCGCCAGCACGCCGCAACAGCGGCAATATGCACTGCGAGAATTGGTGGAAGCCATTCGCCTTGGCAATCGGCTGTGTCGTCCCCATCGCGGCAAATTCAGCCCGCAATTTTACGAAATGCTGTATGAGGAAGCCGTCAACAAAACCCTCGTCTATGTTTGTCAAAATATCGATAAATACGATCCCGCTCGATCGCGGAAGTTCATGACTTGGGTCAATTTCCGTCTCGATAAGCTGGTGATTGAATCTCGATGGGAATTCAGTGAGAGCCAAATTCAAGAGATTCCCTCTCTAGAAGATTTGGAAAGTCCCATCGATGATGATTCTACCGATGACTTGGCGATCGAAATTGAAGAATTTATTCAATTAGATGAAAAAAACGTATTTAAAAAAGAACATATCCGCGATCGACCCGATGCCAATTTCCGCACGATCGCTCTGGCAACGCTTCAGGGACAAACTTGGAAAGAACTCTCGGAGGAACTGAAAATCGAAGTGCCAACGCTCAGTAGCTTTTTTCGACGATGTTGCCAAAAATTCTCTCAACGATTTAAAGATCGGTTTACCATCGATTAAATCTAAACCAAAAAGTACAAGGCAAATCTTTGTACTCCGTCTTCGCACTCTTAGCAACTCACAACTATTAACTATTAACTATGATGAACTTCACCCTAGAACCTGTAACCTTCTCCGTTCCTTTAGCGTTGGCAGCCCACAGCCAAGCCGATCGGTTTCGCCGGAACCAGAAAACGTCTCAAAAAGGAAAACAAATTTATCTCAATACCTTAGCGGTTTACGCGGTCAATTTCTATTTAGAGTGTTTGGGATTTGACACGGAACTCGAAGCAAGCGATAGTTGGAATCCCAGCTTGCATACCCTGATGGATACCGCCGATTTAACGGTCAAACATTACGGGAAAATTGAATGCCGACCGGTGCTTCCCAAGGCAAATACCGTTATCATTCCCCCTGAAGTTTGGGACGGAAGAATTAGCTACGTCGCTGTGAGATTGAATGAAACTTTAAGAGAAGCAACGTTATTGGGATTTATCCCTTCAGTGAACACTCGAGAAGTTCCACTGACGCAGTTACAGAATCTTGACGAACTCGGGCGATATTTGCAGCGGCTACGCCAAGCCGATGAACTCGCCAATACCGTGAGATTGAGTCAATGGCTGGATAATTTATTTGAGGCGGGATGGCAAACTCTGGATGCTTTGTTGGGCAACGACGCGGGAAATTTGGCGATCGCATTTAGAAGTGGAACATTAGAAGAACAGGCAATTGTCAGAGGTGCGAAGTCCATCGAGTTGGGGAGAGAAATTGGCGATCGAAAGGTAATGCTACTCATCGAATTGCAACCGCAAGAGGACGATCGATGGGGAATTCGCATTCAATTACATCCACAATTGGGAAACTCATATCTTCCTGCCGATGTGACTTTAGCTTTGCTTTCTGAGGAGGGTGAAATCCTGCGGGAAGTGACATCAGAGTCGATCGATAATTTCCTTCAATTGCCGCGATTTAAATGCGATCGAGGAGATAGTTTTAGTATTATCGCCAGTTGGGAAAATACCGTTGTTCGGCAAGACTTTACTGTTTAATTCGGAGTTAGGACATGGCGACTGGGCGAAGCATTTGCACAAAACTTTTCATTTATCCAATAAGATAGTCGAGCAAATGCTTCGCCCCTACGTATTACTGATTATTATGCCCAACCTCGGAGACGGTAGACAATTATGCCGATATATTCTTTGAGCGTGCGGGTAGAGAGGTAAAGCCTATCGGCATCGGGGAACAAGCCAAGAACGATATCCTGCCAACTTTCTGAGGTTTCACTGCCCTCGTCGGTGAGAAAATCGGTGGGTGCGGGGATGGGATCGATACCCAGGCGCTGGAAAATGAGTACCGATCGCGGCATGTGCAGGGCGGAGGTGACGAGTAAAATTTGCCGAATGCCTTTTTCTTCAAGAATGCGTTTGACATTAACGGCATTTTCACGAGTGTTCAACGAAGTGGGATCTTGGAGGATGGCAGTAGCCGGAACGCCCATGGTTTGTAGGATTTCCGCCATATCCTCCGATTCCGAAGCTCCGGTTCTCTTCCAGTCCAGCCGCCCCCCGGATACAATGACAACGGGGGCTTTGCGCTGGCGATAGAGTTTGGCACCGTAGAGGAGACGATCGCCGGCTTCGTTCACCTCTACCCACGGGCGCGGCGGTAATGGCGATCGGGTTGCCCCGCCTAAAATGACGATCGCTTCGGCGTTGGGGAGTTCTGTGGTGGGGATGTGTTGTTGTTCGAGCGATCGCGCCAGGGTGGCAGATACCCAACCATTTCCGCCCAATACTAACACCCAGAATGCCAAAGAAATGACGATCGCTGCCCACCGGGGACGTTTCCACATCAGCACCAGCGTTGCCATCATCAGCAAGCAACTCAATCCCAGAGGATAGATAAATAGCGGTAGGAGTTTGGAGAGGAAAAGGAACATGAATTACTCGTCGTCCCCCAAGTTCCTTGGGTTGTCTCCGGAATCGTCTTCAGCCGATCGATTCGATCCGGTCTGAGGACGGTCTGGAGGCGACAATTGACCGACTCCCGTCTCGAAGAATAGACCGGTCAGCGCTTTGCGATCGCGGCGGCTGAGGTAGCTATTACGGGCTTGGAGATATCGTTTTTGTCGGTTGCGACGGTTTCTTCTCCTCAACCCATAAATTTCTTCATCGGAGATGGATGCTTGAATCGTCTCGGCTGTCTCGTCGTCGGATTCCCACCAATTAATTATCGCTGCGATCGCGATCCCGGCGATCGTGGCGAGAAGCAAACTTAAGTAAATGGAGTAACCGATTAAGGAAAAGCATAGGGCAAATAGGGCAGCACATTGCACTCCTATAATCCCGGCGCGGGCTGTTAATGATGAAGATGCGGATTGGCGCCGATCGTTTTCGGCATTATCATTTCCGGCATTCTCTTTGTCGGTATTTGGATTATCTTGTGCCTGAGTCATGAGCAATTCAACCTTCAAACTTGAAAATTCTCGTTCCTAACGGAGGGAAACAATGCTATCGATCGTCAGAGTCTCGATCTCCATTGCTGATAGCTTATAGCCATTGGGGGCGATCGATGGGGTTAGATCCCAATTTTTTATTGCCTAGCGCTCCGACAAGTCGATGAAGGGCGAAAATCTGAATACCCCGACGTCATCGGAAAACCGCTATATTTTCGATTTTGGCGCGCACGATAATAGACTTTCTAATTGTGCCGCTAAGGGTTGGGTCGTGTCTACAGCGATCGTGTAATTTTGTTCAAATTCATCTAAAAGTTCGACTTCGGCAAGTTGGGTTTCGAGTAAATTTGGGGTGGCATCGGCAATATCTCCGGTACGCTGCTTGAGGCGTTCTTGCATCACCCGGAAGGGGGCTTGGCAGTGGAGAATCCGTAAGGGGAGATTCTCGGCAGTGGCGAGTTCGATCGCTTTTTTGCGCCACACTGTACGATCGAACTTGGCATCTAAAATAACCGACCATCCTCCAGTGGCGAGCATTCCCCCCAATTCCAACACTCGATGGTAGGTTTTCTCAGTCATTTTTTCTGAATAAATCGCCTCTTCCCCGCGTTGATGTAAGGGAATGTTGGCTAAGTGTTTGCGCACGGCATCCGATCGAATTTGAATGGCTCCCAAATGACGTGCCACCCAACGGGCTACGGTGCTTTTTCCGGAACCGGATAACCCAGACATTATTATTAACTGTCCTTGACGAGGTTGGGTATATTCCCATGCGAGTTGATAATAGTGTTGGGCACTTTGACTGGCTTGTTGTTTTTCCTCGTCGCCAATTCCGGGATCGTCTAATAGAAAAGAGGTGACTTTTGCTCGAACGTACGCTTGCCGACAGAGGTACAACGGCAACACTTGTAATCCTTCCCAATCTCCGGTTTCTTCGACGTAGGTATTGAGGAAGATATTAGCCAGATCCCGGCGATCTCGGGCATCTAAATCCATGATGACAAATGCCACATCGTACATGACATCCACTAATCGAAAAGATTCGTTAAATTCGATGCAATCGAAAAGGATGATTTTTTCGTTCCATTGAGCAATATTTTTGAGGTGGAGATCGCCATGACAGGCTCGAATTTTTCCGGTTTCAATCCGCCGATCGAACAATGGACGATTTTCCTCAAAAAAGCGATCGGTATAGGCTTTTGTGCGATCGAATCGATCTTGTGTTTGGATTTTGCCAATATATTTTTTTGTGGCTTGATAATTACCATCGATCGCTTCTTCGATCCGATCGACTCGACCAAAACTTTGAATATAGTCGTCTGTCGGTGCTTGGGCATGAAACTGTGCTAAACGCCTGCCTAATTCTTCTAAATGACTGACGCTCAATTCCCCACGATCGAACAAACTCGTCCACAAGTTTTCTTGAGGAAATTGACGCATTTTTAAGGTATACTCAACGATGTTTCTCGAACTTCCCAACTCGAAGGTTTCGCCTTGCTGAGAAATCGGCAAAACCTCTAAATAAATTTCGGAAGCACCTCGTTGATTCATCTGCAATTCTTGTTGACAAAAATGCCGTCGCTTCTCCAAACTCGAGTAATCTAAAAAACCAAAATCAACGGTTTTTTTGAGTTTGTAGACATACTCCCCCGTTAGCAGAACAAAGGAGATATGAGTTTGCAACACGCGAATGGGTTCGACAACCGCATGGGGATAAAATGTCGGTTGCAACATCTGCTGAATCAGCGGCGGCAAAATTGTCATCTTTAAGGAGTTCGGGAGTTCGGAGTTCTGGTGCGTTTGGCTCTGGCGGTGGCACACCTAACGGAACTAACTTCTCATCACCACTGGCGACTAGCTAATTTCCAAAAGAGCGCGAGTTTGGGAAGCATCTAAACGAGGTCCAAAAGAGGTTACAAGCCTTGCAGAAGCTCGAGATGCCAAGTTTCCGGCTTCCGTAAAACTCATGCCGTTGGTGATGCCGTAGAGAAAGGCTCCCGCATACATATCTCCCGCACCGACAGTATCGATCGCCTCGACTTTAACCGGAGGAATTTCTAACATTTCCTCACCATCAAAGATTAAAGAACCCGCAGCACCGCGTGTAATGGCAAATCCTTTTGATCGTGTTTTCAAATTGTCAATGGCTTGGGAAAGATCCGTAGTTTGAGCCATTTTTAAAGCTTCACTTTCATTAGCAAAAATGAAATCTAAGCCCGATCCGATCATCTCCAACAAACCCTCTCGGAAAAATTCTGCCATGTTGGGATCGGACAGAGAAAGGGAGGTTTTGACGCCGGATTCTCGAGCAATTTCACAAGCACGAATCGCGGCGGCTTTACCCGTTGGCGAAGTAACTAAATACCCTTCAACATATAGATATTGAGATTTGACGATCGCCTCTGAAACGAGTTCTTCTGCGGAAAAATCTGCCGAAATTCCTAAATGGGTATTCATGGTTCTATCGGCATCGGGAGTCACGAAAACAATGCATTTTCCCGTTACGCCGTCGGGACGATCGTTCAGGAGTAAATTACTATCAACCCCGTTGCGAATTAGATCTTTGAGATAGACCGTTCCCGTTTCATCGTTGGCAATTTTGCAAGAATAAAAAGAATGACCGCCGAACTGGCTGATGGCGATCGCCGTATTGGCTGCCGAACCGCCACAACTGAGCTTAGTCGGTAAATCGCTCAATCGATCGAGAATTTCCTGTTGGCGATCGGCTTCGATCAGCGTCATTACCCCTTTATCGATGTTTAATTCTTTCAGTCGATCGACTGTTATTTCAAATTCGATATCGGCTAAGGCATTTCCTAAGCCATAAACATTGTATTGTGTCATCTTGGTTCTTTGTGAATCTCTTTCCGATTTTTCTCATCTATCATAGTACCCTCCAGCCGACGACGCTAGGGATAGGCTAAGATAGATTCCACGACTCGCAAGTTGTCCAACCTTCAACATTATGGTTCAGCAGCTTTCCACCTCCCTGGAAAATCTACCTACTCCTGATGTGAGTCAAATCGTCACTGAGGATGATACCCCTGTGGACAATTTTGCCTCTGAGAAGCATCAGCGCCTGCTCGTTAGCACTCTTTATAGTTCCCTAGAGCGACAGCCATTTTTGGCTTCAGCGAATGTCGGCATTTATCATACCCTCGGACAACCGCCGATCGTTCCGGATGTTTTTCTCAGCTTAGACGTAGAAGTTCCAGACAACTGGTGGGAAAAACAACATCGTTGTTACTTGGTGTGGGAGTTTGGAAAACCCCCAGAAGTCGCTATAGAAATTGTCTCGAATCGCGAAGGGGAAGAATTAGGAAATAAGCTGAAAATTTATGAACGAATGCGAGTCAGTTACTATATTGTTTTCGACCCAAATCTGAATTTGGGACAGGATCGTCTGTATATTTACGAACTGCGAGGCAGTCGTTATTTAGAAATAGCTAGAGATGGTAAAGATTTGAGTCCGATCGAATTGGAACAAATTGGGTTAGGACTGATCATTTGGTTGGGAGAATTTGAAGGAAAACAGGATTATTGGTTGCGGTGGTGCGATCATCAGGGAAATCTTTTACTCACCGGGGATGAAAAGGCTCAGCAGCAGCAAGAACGAGCAGAACGATCAGAAGGACGAGTTCGACTTTTGGCAGAACAGTTAAGATCTTTAGGTGTTAATCCCGATGAAATTTCATAAACCTAATCTATATTAGATTTCGCTTTAACAAAGAATTTGGCAACTTGAAAAGCCGGATTAACGATGAAAAATCTAGCCAGTGATTTGAGAAAGAGTTTATTTTTGATGGCTGAAGCTAAAGGAGGAGACAGCTTTTGATAAACTTGCACAAATAGATTACCAAGTGGATGAGATAACAAGTATTGATCGCGAAAAGTACGAAGAGTTTGAACTTCTAAAGAGTTTTCACCACACGCAGCAGTAGCAATAAAACAATTTCCATAACTATTTTTTACCTTAGATTTACACTCAGCATGGACGTTAAAAAAAACGTTGTTATAAAATGAAGGATAATCCGAGTCTTGATAAGAAACTTTAACTTTTATTTTGTTGTTATTGAGAATGGGAAGACCACAATAATTGCATCCATCAAAAAATATGGGATGACCACAATTTCGACATTTGGTGCTGTAATTAACATGAATAACAGGAAGATTCATGTTATAGTCTTGTTCTTTCTTTATATTTGACAATCCCAAATCGCTAAATGAATAGTGAGAGCTACAAACAGGACATTTAAGATTTACCTTATTATACTTATAAAAACAATATGAGTGAAATGATAAGTTACGCAATCCCCTGCCACTTCCGCTAAAAGCTATTGCTTCAGAGCTTTTTAGATCCCCTTTACAACAATCACATGACATGAAGCTTGGATGTGGATTACTGCCACAATGAGGACAGCGAGATGCCGCAGAACTAACAGGTTTTCCACATTCGGCACAAGATTTCAAAGTAGACATAATATTTAGTAATGTACATCACTAAAAGAGAGTTCACTAAATAAAAAATTTATTTATTATTTAAGTAAAAGTCAAGACGGTAAAAGTCGGATTAAAGCGGATACATAAAAATTTTATAAAGATTTCTGACGCAGACGGAGAAAGTCGGATAAAATGATTTTCAGTCGTTAGGAATGCCTAAATGGATGTCTGGGAAGCAATAAAGTTAGTTGATGCTATCGTCTTTTCCCAAACAGGTGAGCATCTAGACGATCTACAAGCTGGAATTATTGAAGGGGTCTTGAAGCGAAAGAAATATACTGATATCGCCAAAAGTTATGAATGTACAGAAGGTCACGTGAAGGATATCAGTTATAACCTTTGGCACATTCTTTCTACGGCACTAGGCGAACAGGTGAATAAGAAAAATTTAAAAACGACATTACTGCGTCATGGCTTTCTCAATATTTGGGGTGGGACTTTCAGCGAAAGCAACGTAATTGGTAATGTTCAATTCTGTGGCAGCATATCCCAAAAGCAGATTGTCACTGAATCATCTGATTTTTCTAGGGGTAAACATCAAGAGAAGATCGAAATTGCCATCAAACTAAGACAGCGATGGTGGGACGAGATCCAAATCATCGAACTCCTCGGTCTTTCTCCAGAAGACATCCAGAATATTTAATGGCAATCGAAAAAATTAAGACATTTTGTAGGTTGGGTCGAGTTACGAGACCCAACATTCGTCAGCTTGCCAGCCTACTAAGGTTGCCATCAAAAATGTATTTCTCTTGTCTTCAATTCTCTCGAATCATTTCAGAAATGACCCTTGCTAATACAGGGAGAGATTCCTTGACCGTCTGCCAAACAACTTCCACATCAACTTGCCAATATTCATGTACTAAAATATCGCGCATCCCTGCCACAGACGACCAAGGAATTTCAGGATATTTGTTGCGTAATTCAAAGGGATTTTTTTTGTAGCCTCACCGATAATTTCTAATAACTTAACCACCGCTAAAACTTTTTCTCTATTACTCAAAAAATCTTCAAATGTAACGTCTCTCACAAAATAATTAATCTCAGAAATTGCGTCCAGAATATCCTCTAAAGACTCCCGTAACCCTCGCTGTGTCATACCTTCACAGCCTCACCCAAAACCCGCTCTCGAATTCTATGTTTTAGACCTTTTTGCGTTACAACATCCACTCGCATCTCCAACATTTCACTTAAATAATCCCGCAATTGTGCTAACATCCACAGCGTAGGCGGTTGATCGTAATCAATCAAAAGATCGAGATCGCTGCTTGGGGTCTGCTGTCCTCGTGCGTATGAACCAAAAATTGACATTTCCGACACTCGAAATCGATCTTGCAACAAATCTCGATGGGTCTGTAAAAGTTGTTGGATTTCCTCTAAACTTTTCATGACTTAACAAAATATTTAGTCTGTCTTGATCGAAGCTTTGTGAGTCACTCTAGTTATTATATCTCGCTCTAAATGGGGTTGGGGACAATCTCGATCGAATTGTCCCCGATCGTCTAACTTCTCAGATTCACCTCAAATTTTTTCACCAGGGTATCCCGAACTTTCTGATGCGCTTCGTCTACCTCTTTATCCGTTAAAGTCCGATCGATCGATCGATACATCAGACGAAATGCCAAACTCCGCTGTCCTTCCGGCACATTTTCTCCACGATATTCATCGAACACCTCCACCGATTCCAGCAATTTTCCCCCGGCTTTCCCCATGGCTTTTTATAACTCGGCGACGGAGACAGAAATGGGTGCAAAGAAGGCAATATCGCGATCGGACGCCGGATAGGTTGAGAAGGGTTGGAAACGGTGAATTTGGTTTGAAGGTTGTCCCACCGCTTCTAATAGTAAATCCATCCCCAACTCGAAGACATAAACCTCATCCGGCAAATCCTTTTCTTGCCGTAATTGGGGATGTAACTGTCCGAAGTAACCCAGTTGTCGTCCCCGCAGCCATAAACTTGCCGTTCGTCCGGGATGCAAACGATCGTCACTGCTGTCGCTGCGATATTCTACCGTCACACCCAGACGATCGAAGGCACTTTCTAACACCCCTTTGGCTTCAAACCAACTCATGGGTTGCGCTTTCCCGGAAGTCGTCCACCGACCCCGAACCGGATCTCCGCCGAGAATGCCGCCGATGGCATCTCCTTCTTTCAAGGTGTCGCCTTCTTTCCAAAAAATGCGTCCGATTTCAAAGCCATTTAATGCCCCATTTCCTTGTTGGAAATTGTACTGAAACGCTTCAATCAGTCCCGGCAAAATTTCCGTTCGCAGCGCAGAATATTCAGCGAATAACGGGTTAGCCAGACGAATTTGCCGATCGTCCTCGACTGGTTTAACGAGGGAATAATGCAGCAATTCCGTCAACCCAGCCGCGCGAAATGCCGATCGAATTTGGCGATTGAGTGCGGTTTCAGCAGAAAGATAGCCGTAAGAACTTTGTTTGGGAAGCGTGTCACAGAAGCGATCGTAGCCGTAGAGACGAGCAATTTCTTCGATGAGGTCGATTTCCCGTTCGATGTCGCGGGCGCGGTAGGGCGGCACTTTCACCGTCCAAACCCGATCGGATTTGGGAGTCACTCCAAATCCCAAATCCACCAAAATTCGATCGATATCCGCCTCGGGAATTTCGCCTGCGGTATCGCCCAGTTTAACTTGTCCGAGAACTTCTGCCACTCGATCGAGCCTCAGTTCGATGGACTTGGACAAATCCGCCGGACGAGTATCGGCAATCGCCCGTCCGGTGGGCGTCCCCCCGGCGAGTTCCACAATTAAAGCGATCGCTCGCATTGTCGCCGTTTCCAACTCCGCAAAATTCACCCCCCGTTCGTATCGGCCAGAGGCTTCCGTCCGCAACCCTTGCGTTCTCGCCGATCGACGGATCGCCACCGGATCGAACAATGCTGCTTCTAGGACTACATTTTGCGTCCCTTCATAGACTTCTGTTTCTTCGCCCCCCATGACACCCCCCAGGGCAATGGGTTTATCGTTGGCGGTAATTAGGAGGGTTTGGGCTTGCAGTTGGCGTTCTTGTCCATCCAGGGTTTTCAGGGTTTCCCCATCTTGTGCCAAACGGACACCTAGGGTTAAATCCGAACTTCCCGCCACCTGTTGCAGACGATCGGCATCGAAGGCGTGTAGCGGCTGTCCCCATTCTAACAACACGTAATTGGTGACATCCACCACGTTGTTAATCGGGCGGACTCCCGCCGACTGCAACCGCTGCTGCAACCAATCCGGCGACGGCGCAATCTTCACCCCTTCAATCGCTGTCCCAATATAAGTGGGACACATGGACGGATTTTCCAGATTCAAACTTAACGCCGCCGCTTCTCCCATGACGATGTCTCGGACTTCGGGTAAGTGGAGTTCGCCCCCCGTCAGGGCTGCCACTTCCCGCGCCACCCCCACCAGAGACAACGCATCTGCCCGGTTTGCGGTCGCTGTCAAGTCCAACACCGCATCGTCCAAACCCAGCAAGGGGCGGGCATCGCTACCCAATTGGGGATTGTCTAACTCGAAAATATGAATGCCTTCGGACTCTTTGGTTAACCCCACTTCCGCCAGGGAACAAATCATCCCCGCCGAGGGAACGCCGCGCAACTTGGCGGGTTTAATTTTTAAGTCGATTTGGGGCAAATAGGTTCCCACTGTGGCGACGGGAACGTAGAGATCGACCCCGGCGTTGGGTGCGCCGCAAACGATGTTCAGCGGGGACTCCGCGCCGATGTCCACCTGACAAACGCGCAATTTGTCGGCATCGGGATGGGGTTGGCAGTCGATGATTTTGCCCAGCACTACGCCATCAGCCCAAGTGCGACGATCTTCGATATCTTCGACTTCAAATCCTGCCATGGTTAGCAGGTGAGCTAAGTCTTCCGGAGACATCTCCACATCTACGAGTTCCCGCAGCCAGTTCAGAGAGATACGCACGATTTTGTTGGTCTAGGTTACTTTGAGCTTATGTATTTTATCAAAAGAAGGGGTTAAAACCCCGTCCTACAAGGATGAGAACCGCTCTGTACTCACAACGATGTTCTTCCGTTTGCTGCATAGTTCTCCGTACACCAGAAATATATTGAGATAGCGATCGATCCCTATTGTTGATTCGTGTCAGGGTTTCCCAAATTGCAAGGATACCGATCGGGCGAACCGCTCCCCGTAAAATTCCGGAACTGGAAATTCTTGGAGTATAGGGGAAAATCTGTATTCTTACAGGGGCTTTACCCAGAAGCATATGAGAAAATTACACCAGGTATGGGGAATTCCCCCTCGCCGGCAATGGATCTTTTTCGCCATAATGGAGATAGAGAAGGATGACGGAAGCTTTGTTGAATTTTCCCGGTGGTGGGTGGAGCGATCGAAGTGAAGCCTGTTTGCATTTAACACTGTTCCCCCAGAGGGCAGGCGATTTCACCCAATTGAGGAGTCCACCGCGCGATCGCTGAAAATCCAAGACTGGCGAACGTTGTTCGCTCTCGATGCACTAGATTTTAAGTTGACTTAAGATGAGTTACTGCATTAATCCAGCCTGTCCGCATCCTCAGAATCCAGACACCGCCGATCGGTGTTTGGCTTGTAGTTCTACATTGCTCTTGCACGATCGCTATCGCGTTGTCAAAGCACTGGGCAAGGGCGGTTTCGGTACGACATTTCTCGCGCAAAATGCGGTTCTGCCGGGAAATCCCGTCTGTACGATCAAACAATTGCGACTAGCTTCTAAAGATCCCCAAGTTATTAGAAGAGCGAGTATTTTATTTCGCCGGGAAGCTGCCACTCTGGGGAAAATCGGCAATCATCCCCAAATCCCCTCTCTGCTCGATTATTTTGAAACCCACAATCAGTTTTATCTGGTTCAAGAATACGTACAAGGTCTAACGATCAAACAAGAAGTTCAAAAATTTGGCTGCTTTAGCGAAACTCAAGTGAGGGCAGTCTTAGATGAAATCCTACTAGTTCTTAAATATCTCAAACAGCAAGAGGTGATTCACCGCGATATCAAACCGGCAAACATCATTCGGCGTCAAATAGACCACAGACTGGTACTGATCGATTTTGGGGCAGTCAAGGATGAAGTCAGCCAAACGGTGATGTTACTCGATGGCGGATCGCAACTTCCCAACACCTGCTTTGCCATCGGCACTCCCGGTTTTGCTCCCCGAGAACAAATTGCCCTGCAACCGGTTTATGCTAGCGACATCTACGCTCTGGGGGCAACCTGCTTGTATTTACTGATCGGGGAATCCCCTCGGCGTTTGGGTTGCGACCCGATGACGGGGGAAGTTCTCTGGCGCGATCGGGTTTCGGTCAGCGATCGTCTGGCAGCTATCTTGAATAAGATGCTCAAACCCCTGGTGCATTATCGCTACCAATCCGCGGAGGAAGTTCTCCAAGACTTACATCGCGATCCGGCAGTTGCACCCGCTTTACCCACAGATGCCACGGTGGCAGAGATGACCGAAGGCACTCTCACTATGGCTAACACCCAAAAAACGGAAGAATCGACACCCCAAAATATTCACGCTCCCACAGAAATCGATCGATCTCAGAACTATTCTGTTCTTGCCGAACCACCCACCCCGGTCTCGGCGATAGCAGCATCCGAACGAGGCAATTCGCTTTATACCGGCTTGTCCTCTGCCACTTCCTCTCGCAATATCAATCGCGGTTTCAAGAAAACGTCAACAGCAGACTTCCAGGAGTCGCGAATTGCAACCGACAACAGTCAGCTCTCAGGCAAATTAACTTTGTATACATTTAAAGCTGCCTACTCTGAAGGGACAAGGGACTTTGCAGATTGCGATATTAGTGGGTTAGATTTATCTCAATTCAATTTATCTCAATTCAATTTTTATGGCAGTAAATTTATCGGAACTAATCTCAAAAACTCAAATTTGTACAAAGCTGATTTGAGTTCGGCTGGTTTGAATTTCGCGAATTTACAAGGAGCGAATTTGGGTCATTCGTATCTCTATTATGCTAATTTATCGGAAGCCAATTTGCGAGGTGCAGACTTGAGCAATGCGTATTTAAAATATGCCAATTTGCGCGGGGCTAATTTATGCGGTGCGAATTTAACCAATGCCAAGATCTCACCGGAACAATTAGCCGTTGCCAAAACCAATTGGCGCACGATTTTTCCCAATGGCAAGCGCAGTTGGTTTGCTTAGGATGTAGATAGAGAACATCATTATCCCCATCGTGATGTTCTCTATTCCATAATATTTGGTTATATAAAATAGCTATAAATTTTAAAATTTAAATAAAAAGCCAGATATCGATCGTTTTTTAATTGACGCCATTCTCATTTATGGAAACGAGTTGACAAGCTTTCGTCGATCGGGTAAGATCTTGTCAAGATTTATGATGGAATAGGTGTGGCTATATATAGGGTTATCTCTTCATTCCCGAGCTACAACGTCCGGAGTTATGGTACTTTCCCACGCGCGATCGTCTTCAATTTGCCGAAGCTTTCGTGTGGCTTGCGAGAATCTCTTTTCTTGTGCCAATTTAACGATCGGCACATTGCCAGAGCGATAGATCTCGAAAGATGTTATGGTTGCTAGGTCTTAGCGAGATTCTCTCCAACACGAGTTGCGTTTCTATACATTTCGTCCAATTGTGACGAACAACCTTCTCCCAGCTACCGCTGAGATCCGATCGTGCATTCGTCTTTCTCCATGAGCCTGGGGTTTGAACCTTGGACTCCATCGATGGTTTTTCCCACAACCAACCCTTAACACGTTTCCACTGGGTATTCCTATGTTCAACCCAGCTAGCTTGCCGACGACGGCGATACGCCCCACTAATTGCGCCAACATCTTAGTCTTGATCGATGTCAACGTCCCCGACTATCCCGTATTGGCGGCAGGCGTGCCAGACGGCGTGGAAGTTGCCATCCTGCATCCAGAGGAAGACGGCATCGAACAAATCACCCAAGCACTCCAAAGGAAACACTCGATTACCGCGTTGCATATTATCTCCCACGGTTCTCCTGGGTGTCTATATACTAGTAGTAGTATTCTCAACATAAATGCGATATAGCGATACACTTAACAGTTGCAAAGTAGGAAAAGATCGATCGCCGATGTTGGCAATTTCGATGTGTTGACTACAGTTTCCGATGCTCTTGCTCTGCAACCTGATGACAAGATTGTGATAGCTGGAGGAACAGACGGAGATGTTGCTTTAGCACGCTTCAACGGAGATGGAAGCTTAGATACCAGTTTTGATGAAGACGGTAAAGTCGTTGCCGATTTTGGGTTTAGCGAAAGTCGAGATTTGGCGATACAGTCCGAGCGATTGTCGTCGCCGGAAGTGGATATCCGGGTATTGCCATCGCACGATACGATGCTGGGGAAGTGATTCCCCCAGAACCGACACCCGAACCCGAACCCGAACCCAGCATTCTCCCCGAAGGCATCGATCCCAACTACGACCCCTGCCAACTGCTAACCAATCCTCCAGCCATCCCCACCCCCAACCTCACCACCGACACCCTAACGGGTTCTACCCTGTTCGGTGACGACAACCCCAATACCTTGAATGATCAGGCAGAAGTAGAAGTCACAATTCTGGCACGTGGGGGAAATGATAACCTTTTTGGTAGTCCTGGAAACGATCGACTTTTTGCCAACCAAGGCGCAGATTTCGTTACTGCCGGAACCGGAGACGATACCGTGACTGCCGGAAAAGATAACGATGGCGTCCTTGGCGGTACGGGAAATGATGTCCTCTCGGGAAACCTGGGGAACGATCGACTTTTCGGGGAAAATGATGACGATATCCTGTTCGGTAACGCCGGAATCGACTACATCGACGGTGGCAATGGCAACGATTTAGCTTTCGGGAGTCGGGATAATGATGCCATTTTTGGAGGAGAAAGGGATGATGTGCTTCTGGGAAATCTGGGAAACGACTGTGTACGAGAATATTCTGGTAGTGATTTTCTATTTTGTAATCAAGGGAACGATACAATTTTAGGCGGCGAGACTGGAGATACGTTGTCTGGAGGTCAGGGAAATGACTCGTTGAACGGCGGTAGCCAAACCGACGTGTTGCTAGGAGATCGAGGGGATGATACCCTGACGGGAGGGATTGGGGGCGATCGATTTGATTTCCGTGCGGGTGATGGCAGCGATACTGTGACGGATTTTCAAGATGGAATCGATATTATCGGTTTGCAAGAGGGATTAATATTTAAGGACTTGGCGATCGTTCAAGTGGGGAGCGATACTCAAATTGGGGTAAATGAGAACATTTTAGTCACGCTTTTGGGTGTGAATGCCAACACCATTTCTGTGGAGGATTTTGCTTTGGTGTGATTGGCGAAGATCCCCTCCAACAGATCCCCGACTTCTTGGAGAAGTCGGGGATCTGTTACCGTTACTCAGTGACCCTTGAGATGAAAAGGTGGTTGTGTCCAAATTGTTATTAAAGTTCCATTATCCGGTGACAGTTGTACAATATTAAGATATCGGGATCTTCCACCTCTAGAAATCTGATAGACATCACCTTCTGCGTATTTTCCTACTTTTTGAATCTGAAAATTCTTGAGGTTAGGTTCGATCGTTTCTGCAAAAACAAGTTCAGGTTCTCGAGCGCTAAACCAGCGAAATTCTATAATTTCCGATATTTTTTCATCGTTTTCATCACAGAATAAAGAGACGAGTAATGCTTCACGATCGCCTGCAAATTGTAAAACA
The DNA here is from genome assembly GCA_963838375.1 of uncultured cyanobacterium. GTDB lineage: Bacteria > Cyanobacteriota > Cyanobacteriia > Cyanobacteriales > Geitlerinemataceae > DVED01. The sequence continues at coordinate 278,181 of CAWIQY010000006.1, forward strand.
TCTCTGAGAGTTTGTTCTCGACCAAAGCCTTCCTCTGACTTAACTTTAGCTAAAAATTCTTGAAATTCACGGCTGGCATTTTTTAACTCAAGTTGCTGAGATCTATCCGTTTGTGGGGTTGGTTTCGTTGAAATTGTTTCCCTTTTTGAATGGAGATCGACTTCAATTGATTCTTTCTCGGGAAGTTCAGATCGAGGTTCGGATGGCGTGGAGTCAGGCAGAGAAGGACGATCGATATTTACCGTTTCCGGTGTTTCTCCTCCTGATGAAGATTCAGTTGAGATAGGTTGATCTGCAAACGTTTCTGTTTCTGAAAATTTGGGTTCGAGTTCGGGTTCGGGTTGAGACATTTCGGAAGAAGTCGTGCGATCGATCGAAGAGACTGGATTGCTAGTAGAAATCAAATTCGAGGTTTGAGTTGGAGGGGTGGATTCGATCGCTTTTGGGGTAGGCGGCAACGTCACAATTTTGATTGCATCGATCGGTTTAGATGGTGACTGTTGTGTCGATCGAGGTTTTTCGGGATAGGGAAAGTAAAGCATTCCCCCGTGAACGGCTAACGATAACAGTAGTCGCGAAAAACTTCGGACTTGTTCGCCAATCTTTACTTTCATGCTTCACATTATCCTATATCATGATAGAATGATAACCATTCTCATTCTACAGCCATGTGGACTTTGCGCTCAACCCTGCAACCCATTTGGGGACTGGCTTTCCTCTCCCTGACACTCAACACGATCTTTTCCCAATCCAGTTACGCTCAAAATCGTGCTTCAGTGGTAGCTAGCCATAGTGTTTTGTGCGATTTAACCCAGCAAATTGCTCGAGAGACCATTGATATGACCTGTTTAATCGAAGCGGGGGAAGATCCTCATAGCTATCAACCAAAACCCAGCGATCGTCAAGCTATTGAAACCGCTCAACTCATTCTTTATGGTGGCTATGATTTTGAAACGGCGATCGTTCGGTTGATAGAAGCGACCCAAAACTCAGCCTCCAAAATTGCAGTGAGTGAAGAAGCTGTTCCCAACCCAATTATGGGAGTGCATCATCATCATGAGGAAGAAGAGCATCACCATGATGAAGAAGAAGAGCATCACCATGATGAGGAAGAAGAAATGAATGCCGATCCCCACGTTTGGCATAATGTTAGCCATACGATCGCCATGGTCGAAGTTCTTCGCCAGCATCTGAGCGAAATTTCCCCAGAAAATGCCTCAATGTACGATCGCAACGCCGCTGCTTTGACGGAAGAATTAGAGCAATTAAAAACTTGGATTGAAGCTCAAATTTCGACGATTCCCGAAAATCAAAGAGTTGTTGTCACGTCTCACGAAGCTTTGCAGTATTACGGCGATGCTTATGGTTTAGAAATTGAAGGAGTTCTCGAAACTTTCACCACTGAATCTCAGCCATCGGCGGCACGTCTTCGAGAACTCGTAGAAGAAGTTAAGGAAACCGGAATTCCCACCATTTTCGTCGATACTTCTACCAATCCTCGACTCGTAGAAACCTTGGCTCGGGAAGCCAGCGTAACGATTTCGCCAGATAACTTATATACCGATACATTAGGCAGTCCCGGAAGTCCTGGAGAAACGTATCAGGGAATGTTAAAGTTCAATACTTGCGCGATCGCCAATGGATTGGGAGGCAATTGTACTCCCTTTTCCCCCGAACAGAATTAACCAAACTGCCGAATTTAAGCCTCGAAACTCGAAAGTTTACCGTACAGATCCTGACAATAGACCGATGACCCAAGATCTATCCAGTTCTCCATCTCTAGAAATTCCCAAACGAGGAATGCCTGTGACGATTATCACCGGGTTTCTCGGGAGTGGTAAAACAACCTTACTCAATCAAATTCTCCAAAATAAGGACAATCTCAAAGTTGCGATATTAGTGAATGAGTTTGGCGATATCAACATCGATTCTCAACTACTTGTCTCCTTAGATGAAGATATGGTAGAACTGAGCAACGGTTGTATTTGCTGCACCATTAACGATGGATTAGTCGATGCCGTCTATCGAGTTTTGGAACGGGAGGATGCGATCGACTATTTAGTCATTGAAACCACGGGAGTTGCCGATCCACTGCCGATTATTCTCACATTCTTGAATACAGAGTTGCGCGATTTAACTCATTTGGATTCGATTATTACTGTGGTCGATGCTGAAACCTTTACCCCCACTCATTTTGACTCTCAAGCAGCATTGAGTCAGATCGTCTATGGCGATATTATTCTGCTCAACAAAACCGATTTAGTGTCAGAATCTAAACTCGATCGTGTTCGAGAAGAAATTCGGAAATTGAAAAAAGATGCTCGAATGTTGCAATCTGAATACGGTTGCGTTCCCTTGCCATTAATTTTAGATGTCGAACTTTCAAATCCAGATTTATATCGAGAGATTGATGCTGAAGATTCTCACGAACACCACGAACACCACCATCATCACGAACACCACCATCACCATTCCCATCATTTAGAAAACGATGGATTTATGTCGGTTTCTTTTCAAAGCGATCGCCCATTTTCGGTCTACAAGTTTCAGAAGTTTTTAGATGAGATTCCTGATAATATTTTTCGTGCTAAAGGAATTTTGTGGTTTCAAGAAAGTCAACTGCGTCACATCTTTCAACTCAGCGGTAAACGCTGCACTTTACAAACAGAAGAGTGGGTTAAACAACCTCAAATTATGTTAGTTTTTATCGGTCGAAAGTTGGAGGAAGAACAGTTAAGAGCAAGTCTCAAGGCGTGCCTTTTTTAATTCAATTTTGATATCTATTTTTTTTCGTATATGGCTCTCCCAACACTGTGGGGTCAAATGTATGTTGTGTGACAAACATCGGGTGGTGGGTTACGGCACGGATTCAAACGGATTGGTTTTTCCGACAAATCATCCCCGTGCCTAACCCACCCTACGAAACTCCCATTTTTCCAAGGTTAGCAGAAAAGGCTGAGGGACGAGAGGTGACATTAGTTGCACCGATGCGCTAACAGGTTTCATTTAGGACGTGCAATCTATTTTTTAGATGTTATTTTAGTTTGAGATTATCCTCTTGAAATTTATTGATTTTTGTCAAACAAGCAATTATAATTAATAACGTCAACAGTACGCCACTAAACTCGATCTTATGACTTTATCGACCCATCTCGAAAATACCTTAAATCGAGATATTTTAGATGTTGCAGAAGGAAAAACACAACCTTCTGTCACAGAAGCAGAGATGATTCAGGCGGTGCGAACTTTGTTGATTGGGTTGGGAGAAAATCCCGATCGTGAAGGACTGCTAGATACCCCCAAGCGAGTGGTTAAAGCCTTGAAGTTTTTAACCAAAGGCTATCGAGAATCCCTGGACGAACTGCTCAATGGCGCAGTTTTTACCGAAAATGTGGACGAAATGGTGTTAGTGCGCGACATCGATTTATTCAGTTCCTGCGAACACCATATTTTGCCGATTTTGGGTCGCGCTCATATCGCCTATATTCCCGATGGAAAAGTGATTGGATTGTCTAAAATTGCCCGAATTTGCGAAATGTATGCTCGACGTTTGCAAGTGCAAGAACGTCTCACGGCACAAATTGCCGACGCACTTCAAGGGTTGCTCAAACCCAAAGGAGTTGCAGTCGTCATCGAAGCAACGCATATGTGTATGGTGATGCGTGGGGTGCAAAAACCCGGATCTTGGACAGCAACCAGTGCCATGCGGGGTGTCTTTGCAGAAGATGCAAAAACTCGCCAAGAATTTATGGGATTGATTACCCATCAACATAAATTCTAAAACCCCATCTAGGGTTTATAAGCCAAGAATTAAAACCCTTGGCTTTAGCGATTTTCAAGGATAACTTACGGTATGAACTTCTCTCTATCCTGGGTTGAAACATTGAAATTTAACGATCGCGGATTAATTCCAGCTATTGCCCAAGATTACCGCGATGGAACTGTGTTGATGATGGCATGGATGAACCGAGAATCGATTCAAAAAACTTTAAAAACACGAGAAGCTCATTACTGGAGTCGATCGCGACGCGAGTTGTGGCATAAAGGGGCAACTTCGGGTCACATCCAAAAAGTTCGAGAATTGTTGTACGACTGCGATGCCGACACCCTTCTCCTAAAAATAGAACAAGTCGGAGATATTGCCTGTCACACCGGAGTTAGAAGCTGTTTTTTTAATTTGATCGAGATCCCATGAAGTGAGATCTCGCCCAGAAAATACAAACGTTCTAGTGGAGCGTTACCCTTTCTGGAGAGAATTCGAGTGTTTGCTCGATCGTCAATTGTACTGTGAGGAGAACTACCATGAAATACTCAATCCCAGGATGGCAGATTGCTGCCTTAAGTCCGATCGCCACCCTAAGCGCTGTTACAATAGGAACTGGGGCGATCGCCACTGAAGCCAACCCCATCGGGGAAAGCCACTTCCTCGCTCAAGTCACCTCTGTTTCCCAACTGTCAGATGTACAGCCCACAGACTGGGCATTCCAAGCCCTGCAATCCCTCGTCGAGCGCTACGGCTGTATTGCTGGCTATCCCGACAGTACCTATCGCGGCAATCGAGCCATCACCCGATACGAATTTGCCGCCGGATTGAATGCCTGCCTCGATAGACTGCTCTCTCAAGTGGGTCTCGACAGCGATGTGTCGGAGGAAGACTTAGCCACTCTGCGCCGACTGCAAGAAGAGTTTGCCGCCGAGTTAGCCACCTTGCGGGGACGAGTCGATGCCTTAGAAACCCGCACGGCAGAACTCGAAGCCAACCAATTTTCCACGACAACTCAATTGAGGGGAGAAGTCGGGTTTGCAGTTAGTAGCGTGTTTGGCAACGAGAAACCGGGCGGCGAAAGTTTGGATAACATTACGGTTCTCAACAATCGAGTGCGCCTGTTTCTCAACACCCGCTTCTCCGAGAACGATTTGCTCGTTACCCGTCTCGATGCCCTCAATGTGATTCCTTTCGGTCCGGGAGAGGGAGACGAACCGAATATCACCGGAACCAGCATGACTCGCACGGCATTTGACGAAGGCTCCGATAACAGCGTTCGCATCGGTAAGCTGTTTTATAGTTTTTCCCTCGGGAACTCCGGCGACTCAGGGGACGACCACGACCACGATCACGACCACGGACACGGACACGGACACGGAGCATCCGGCGGGCCCTTAACAGTCTTAATCGATGCGGTAGGCGGCGAGTTTAACGAAAACTTTGTTAACTTTAACGAATTTTTCTCCGAAGAATTAACGGGAGCGGTCTCTCGGTTCGGACGCTACAATCCCATTTACTACCAAGGTTTAGAAGGAACGGGAGCATCGCTGAATTACGATTTGGGGGATGCAGCCAGCCTTTCTGTCGGATATCTCGCCCCCAATGCCAGCAACCCCGAGCAAAAAAACGGACTGTTTAATGGCAGCTATGCCGCACTGGGTCAACTCGCCCTCTTCCCCACCGACGACCTGCGATTTGGACTGACCTATGTCCGCGCCTACTATCCCGGCGAAGAAGTGGTGGTTTCGGGGGAGACGGGTAGCGAACTGGCGAATGCCCCCTTTGGGGAAGAGATTGCCACTGCTGCCGACCACTTCGGTTTCAATACCAGTTTTGCCGTGAGTCCGTCGTTTAGCATTTCGGGGTGGGCGGGTTTGAGCTTAGCCCACGCGGCGGTAGATGGTTTGGGCGTTAGCGAAGGGGATGATGCCTCCATTTTCAACTGGGCAGTAACGCTGGCATTTCCCGATTTGGGATCGCAGGGCAGTTTGGGAGGATTGATTGTCGGTCAGCCTCCTCGAATTCTCGATAACGATGGCGGTGCCGATGCCGAGGAGGCTTCTTGGCATCTTGAAGCCCAGTATCGCTACCAACTCAACGATAATATTGCGATTAACCCCGGTGTATTCGTGGTTCTGAATCCGGAAAATGCCGATAACGAGACTATTTGGGTGGGGACGATTCGGACGATTTTTCAGTTTTAGGGAATCTCGAATTTCTCTGCTATAACTCTGGTGTTGCGATCGACCTCACTCTGGTCAATCTCCGTATAAAGATGAGGGAGGAGATGGTGCGTTTCGTGCCTCAACACACCCTACCTACTTAATTCAGATCGCTTTGCTGTCCAGTGTCGATCGCTTGAAGCATACACCTCTACCCCTTCTAACCCCACGGCATCCAGCATCTCCCGCACTTCCTCCACCGTAAACGCGGCAATCAGAGAATCCCGGAAGAGTTGGGTTTGATGCGTGTCGTATTCTTCACCAATACTGGCAACAAATCGATCGACGGTTTCGATATCTGGCGGACGTCTCAAATCTCGCAAAAACAACCCACTATTGGGTTTGAGAACTCGCTGAATTTCTTGGAAAAATGGCAGGGGATTGGGGATATGGTGGACGATACTGTTGGATACCACCATATCGAAGAAGTTATCTTCAAACGGCATTCGTTTGGCATCGACGAGTTGGAGTTGAATTCGGTCTGCCAATCCCATTTCTCGAATATGTTGAGTCCCTAATTTCAGCATATTTTCCGACAAGTCAATGCCGACAATCTGCCACTGGGGACGACGCTGACTCATCAACACCGGAATCCGCGCGGGTCCGGTTCCCGCATCCAACACCCGCGCCTGGGGACATCCCAGCGCCACCGCTTCTTCGGCAAAGGCGGTATTCACTTCCAGGAAGTCCATGGCGTCGTAGGCAACGGACTCTTCCCAGGTATCCATCACTTCGGGTTCTAGAACTCGCTGTAGCATCTTCTTCCCATTGATTCTCCTATACTTTTTACACGATTTTTAGGTATAATACTCTTAAATGAAGTCGTTATGAGTTCAATAAAGATGAGTAGCCCAACCATTGAAAACCTAGTGATTATCGGATCGGGACCTGCGGGGTACACCGCCGCGATCTATGCCGGACGTGCCAATCTCAAACCCGTGGTCTTTGAAGGGTATCAGATGGGTGGCATTCCCGGCGGTCAACTGATGACCACCACCGAAGTGGAGAACTTCCCCGGTTTCCCCGAAGGCATTACCGGACCGCAACTGATGGACAGAATGAAGGCGCAGGCGGCGCGGTGGGGTGCCGAACTAATTACAGAAGACGTGACTTTTGTAGACCTGAGTCAGCGTCCGTTTGTCGTCCGTTCCCAAGAAAAAGAAATTAGAACTCACAGTATTGTCATTGCCACAGGCGCGACGGCTAAACGCTTGAATTTACCCGGAGAAGCGGAGTATTGGAACCAAGGGATTTCTGCTTGTGCCATTTGCGACGGCGCGACGCCAATCTTTAAAAACGTGGAACTGGCGGTGATTGGCGGTGGCGATACCGCTGCCGAGGAAGCCGTGTATTTGACCAAATACGGGTCTCACGTTCACCTGCTGGTTCGCAGCGACAAGTTGCGCGCTAGTAAAGCCATGCAGGAAAGGGTACTCAACGATCCTAAGATTACCATTCACTGGCAGACAGAAGCCACTGCGGCGTATGGGGAAGCGGGTTTTCTGCGGGGACTGAAAGTGAAGAACAACTCCACGGGGGAAGAAGGCAACTTAGAAGTCCGAGGACTATTCTACGCGATCGGTCATACCCCCAACACCCAAATTTTCCAAGGTCAAATTGACCTCGATTCCGTGGGTTACGTGACTGTGAAACCCGGTTCTGTGGAAACCAGCGTCGAGGGGATTTATGCTGCCGGAGACGTACAAGACCATGAATTTCGCCAAGCGATTTCCGCAGCGGGAACCGGATGTATGGCGGCGATGCTTGCCGAACGCTGGCTGTCGGTAGAAGGATTGGCACAGGAATATACCCAAGCTGAATCGGAACGACCCCCGGTGGAAACCGAAACCCAAACGCCGAAAGCGGATACGGAAGAGACTTTCGATGCCAATGCGGTGCGACATCGCGGTAGCTACGCGCTGCGGAAACTGTATCACGACAGCGATCGTCTATTAGTGGTTAAGTATGTTTCGCCGACTTGCGGACCGTGCCATATGCTCAAACCGATTCTGGATAAAGTGGTGGATGAATTTGAGGGTCGAGTTCACTTTGTGGAAATCGATATCGAAGAAGATTCCGAAATTGCGGAGTCGGCAGGGGTGAATGGAACACCGACTTTGCAATTGTTTAAGGATAAAGCCAAAGTGGGTGAATTTCGGGGAGTGAAGCAAAAGAGTCAGTATCGGCAACTGATTGCTGACAATTTGAGCTAATCTGGTAATCGATCGCCAGTTGGAATGGAATGAACTTGGCGATCGATCGATGAGACTCCGCAGGGGTCGATCGGTAAAAGATTGAGGCGAGTGGGAAAGATCGGAAAAAATCCGTCTTTTTATACTCGTCTTTCCGTTAGACCGATAACGTGCTGGAGTGCCTGCGTTTGTGTATAGTAACTTTATATGACCCTTAACCATTGGCAATTCGCGGCTCGATCGGTATAGCTTGGCACTGACGCCTTTTTCGAGCTACACTCTAATATTTTGCCATCACCCGATCGATCGGCATACTCAAATCGGATTTCCATAGCCGATCGCGATACCATGAAAAAAATATCTCGTATTTCCAGTCTAGGGGAATCTGCTAAGTTGGGGAAAGATGACAGAGCAAGATGTATCGAGAGAAAAGCTGATTGAAAAATTAGCCAACCTGCATCAGGAAATTAACAACCTGAAAGTGACAGAACGAGTTTTTCTCGCTCAAAATGAGCTGATGAGGAGCTTGGTCACCATTTCCAAAACGGCTACAGGTTCTTTGATGTTGCGGTCTTTATCCCAACAAATCTTAAATACCACTTCTCAACTTACCCATGCCGATGAAGGTCATTTGTTGTTACTCAATGCCGAGGGGACTGTTAGCGAAAGCGTCGGAACTCGCATGGCGTTGCTACTGCCAGCAACTAACACTTTGATTGGGAAGTTTCCCGAAGTGGGAATGAGCGAGTGGGTCATCCAAAACCGTCAAATCGGGTTGATTGCCGATACTACACACGACGAGCGATGGAAACCCTTTCCGGGTTCTTATAAAAATGTCCGTTCTATACTTTGCATTCCCATTTTTAGAGGTCCAATCCTTTTGTCGATTATAACATTAATGCACTCTCGTCCGGCGCATTTTCGTTATGAATCGGCTCATTTAATGAAGTTAATGGTAGAACCGATTTCATCGGTCTTAGAAAGTGCCATGCTCTTGGTCAAGCAGCAAGAGTCTCGTCCGATTCCGAGCGTCAATCCCTATACTCATCTCTTGCCGGCGATCGATCGAGATCTCATCGAACAACGGGTCGAAAAAAAAATAGAAAGCTTGATGATTGAGGAGGAAACAATTCAAGGCGATCGGTCTCCTACTCAGAAGATGGGTAATGAGGAGAGTTCGGCTCGCTTAAGTCATATCGGGCTATATATTATTCGCCGAGAAGGAAAGTTGCTATACGCCAACCAGCAACTGGCTAAACTTTTCGGTTATTCATTTGAAGAGTTGTTAGAACTGGAGTCAATTTTGGCTTTAGTGAAAAAAGAAGATTTCGATCGGTTGTTTGATAATATCGAACAGTGCATTCGGGGAAGAAATAAAAATCTGGTGTGTCAGTTTCAAGGACAGCACAAGAAGGGTCGTGCGATCGCGGTAGAAATTTTCGGGTCGAGGACGAAGTTTTATGGGAAAGCGGCGATTATTGGAGCGATGGAGGAAGTTTTAATAAGTCATAAGTCATAAGTCTTGATGAGTAAATCGTGGGGAACGAAACCCCATCGGCTGCGAACGACTAGCCACGAGCGACTAGCCACTGATATAGTGATCGGAAAAATGCTGGGAGTGGGTCAATATGGCTAAAATGCGGGTAGGGTTGTTATTTGGGGGTCGATCGGGAGAACATGAGGTTTCCATCAAGTCGGCGGGGGCGATCGCGCGTGCTTTGAGAGCCGACTCGAATGGGGACAAATACGAAGTCCATCCCTTCTACATCCGTAAAGATGGCATTTGGCAAACCCCCGAAGTCGCCCAACAGGTGCTAGAGTCGGGAACCGCCTTGCAAGTCGAAACGGCCCAGAAAAAACAACTCTGGCAATTTCCGCCTCAAGTTGCCGATGTTGATATCTGGTTTCCCATCCTGCACGGCGCCAACGGAGAAGATGGCACGATCCAGGGTTTGCTGAGTTTGATGCAAGTGCCGTTTGTGGGGACGGGGGTACTCGGTTCGTCGGCGGGAATGGATAAACTGGCGATGAAAACCCTGTTCGCGGCGGCAGGACTTCCCCAGGTGAAGTATATGGCAGTGCGACGCAGCCAAGTTGGGTCGGGTTCCCCAGTGTTTGCCCAGTTATGCGACCAGATCGAAACAACTTTGGGTTATCCTTGTTTTGTCAAACCCGCCAATTTGGGATCGTCGGTGGGAATTGCCAAAGTTCGATCGAAATCCCAACTAGAAACTGCCCTGGAGAGTGCCGCCAGCTACGATCGGCGTATGATTGTCGAAGCTGGAGTCAGTGCCCGCGAAATCGAATGTGCCGTCTTGGGTAACGACGATCCCCAAGGATCGGCGATCGGAGAAATCACCTTCGAGAGCGATTTTTACGACTACCAAACCAAATATACCGAAGGCTTAGCCCAACTGCACATTCCTTCCCCCATTCCCGAATCCGTCGCCGCTACCGTCCGAGAAATGGCAATTCGGGCATTCCTTGCCGTTGATGGAGCTGGTCTAGCTAGGGTAGACTTTTTCTATGTCGAAGCGACAGGAGAGATCTTGATTAACGAAATCAACACCCTTCCTGGCTTTACCGCTACGAGTATGTATCCCCAACTGTGGGCGGCAACGGGAATACCTTTTCCGGAACTCGTCGATCGGTTGGTGTGCTTGGCACTCGAGCGTCACTCGGCATAGGTCCCTCCAGATCTGGAGCGGACATTTTTCCTGCCATCTACCCCGCTCTACTCCCAAAAGCCACCGATGGTTCAATCTCCACCGCCTAACTTTAACGACGATCGACACCGAGAACAGTTACAGCAGTTGACTCCGCCTCAACAGCGGCAACTTCAACGGTTGCAAAACTTTGTCGAACCGACGCCCAAAATCGAACCCCGAATCGTTGCCTCCCAACCCAGTCCGCCGCCAAAATGGCTTCCCTACGCCCTGGTCGGTTTTTTATTGGTGTTGGGGGTCGCACTGGGCATCGGTGGGACGATCGCCTACACCTCCCTAGTCGATCCCAATTCCGTTAAAATCGAGACTCCCCAAACTGAAACCAAATTCTCTCGATGGACGGTTGTGACGATCGTCCTCAGTTGCACCGTCGGTTCGATCTTAATCGCGCGACAGCTCGAACGGGATCGATCGCTTTAGAGATGGGGTTTGTCAATTTTTCATCATTTACTTAACACCGAGCGATATATGGGAACTTTCCCTCGATGGCAGAAAAACAGATACTTTTGGATTGCCGCACCCATCGCCGTAGCGCTCGATCGGCTGACCAAAGTTTGGGTTGTCAAAAACTTTACTTTGGGGCAAACTCAACCCATATGGCCCGATGTCTTCCACTTCACCTACGTGACCAATACCGGTGCCGCCTTTAGTATGTTTGCGGGCAGTGTGTGGTTGCGCTGGCTGTCTCTGATTGTCAGTTTGGGTCTGATTGCTCTTGCCGTGTGGGGACCGAAGCTCAATCGCTGGGAACAAGCTGGATATGGTCTAATTTTAGGAGGGGCGATCGGTAACGGAATCGATCGATTTGCCACCGGAGAAGTCATCGATTTCCTCGACTTTCGTTTGATTCGATTTCCGGTATTCAACCTTGCCGATGTGTTTATCAACATTGGGATAATTTGTTTATTGATTGCCATTTGGCAGCAAACATCTCGCCAGTAATCTGTTAATCGTTGATTGTTAATTGTTAATTGTTATTCAGTGAATAACGAGAGACTAACCACTAACCACTAACCACTAACCAATAACTCCAACGATGTCTTCACCCCAACCCCCACAAAAGCCCAACGCCAATTCTCCCGACACCCAACCGCCGAGAACCTTTTTGCGGGCAGTCACTCAAGTCTTTCAGCAGGTACAGGCAAAGGTCGATTTTAATCGCATTGCCCTCAAGCCCGATGCCCGAGTGCCAGAACTGTTGGTACAAGAAGCTGGAGAAACTCAAGCGAAGACATACCCGTTATTGGGAGAACGTTATGTGTTGGGGCGATCGTCGAAGGCTTGCGATATTGTCGTCCGCTCTCCCGTGGTTAGTCAAACCCATCTCTCCCTATCCCGAAATACCAAAAAGCGCCATCGCCGGTTCGTGATGCAGGATGAAAAATCCACCAACGGCATTTATCGGGGAAAACGTCGGATCTCAGCGATCGAATTGCATCACAACGATATTTTAACCCTCGGTCCGCCGGAACTAGCAGATGGCGTGCGGCTGCAATTTATCGATCCGCCACCCTGGTACGTCAAAGCCTTTCGTTGGGGGTTGTACGGTGGAACTGGTATTGTCGGTTTGGTCGTGCTGTGGGTGGGCTTCGAGTGGACGAAGTTTGCCGTCAATCCCCTACCTCGATCGGTCACAGGTCCGGTGGTGGTCTACTCTCGGGATGGAAACACACCCCTGCGCGATCCCATCAAAACCTCTCACGTAGAAAAGAAAAAGCTAAAAGAATTTTCTCCCTATTTAGCCAAAGCGGTGATGGCTTCCGAAGATAGCCGCTATAACTGGCATCTAGGGGTCGATCCCCTGGGTGTGTTGCGGGCGCTGCTGACGAACCTGCGGGGCGGTGGCATTCGCGAAGGCGGCAGTACCATTACTCAACAACTTGCCCGAAGTTTGTTTCGAGATTATGTAGGGACAGAAGATTCCGCCGGACGCAAGTTCCGCGAAGCCGCAGTGGCATTGAAGCTGGAAACATTTTACAGTAAAAACGAGCTGATGCTGTTGTATCTCAACCGGGTGTTTTTAGGGTTGGATTTGTACGGGTTTGAGGATGCAGCGCAATTTTACTTCGGGAAGTCGGCATCGGATTTGAGCTTGTCGGAAGCGGCGACCTTGGTGGGAATTTTGCCTGCACCCAATAGTTTCAACCCGATTCAAAACTATAAAACGGCGGTACAGTATCGCGATCGGGTGATAGAACGAATGCGGGCGTTGGGGATGGTTTCTCAAGACGAAGCCAATCGGGCGAGACGATCGCGCGTTGAAATTAATCCTAAAGCGCGGGAAGTTCTCGAAAGTACGATCGCCCCCTATTTTTATGACTATATTTTCTCGGAATTAGAAGCCCTACTAGGAGAAGAACTCGCCCGAGAAGGCAATTTTATCGTGGAAACCGGATTAGATCCCCAGTTGCAATCAGCGGCAGACAATGCCTTATCCAGTGGGGTGGAAACGCTGGGTTCTGGGGCAAATTTTTCCCAAGGGGCGATCGTTTCTCTCGATTCGAGTACCGGGGCAATTCTCGCCATGACAGGCGGAGTCAACTACTCAGACAGTCAGTTTAACAGAGTGACTCAAGCCGTACGCCAACCGGGATCGACGTTTAAAGTATTTGCCTATGCTGCGGCACTCGAAAATGGAGTGCCACCGGGTACGCCTTTTTCTTGCGAACCCCTGACTTGGCGAGGACAATCCTATAGCGGTTGCGAGCGGACGAGTGGGAGTGCCACAATGTATCAAGGGTTAGCCCAGTCGGAAAATTCGATCGCCCTACGAGTGGCACAAGAAGTCGGCATCGATGGAATGGTGCAAATGGCACGGAAGTTGGGCGTCAAATCGGAACTCAATCCCGTTCCCGGTTTAGTTTTGGGACAAAGCGAAGTCACACCCCTGGAAATGGCGGGCGCTTACGGCACATTGGCAAACGGCGGCATCTACAATCCTCCCCACGCCATCCGCCGCGTTCTCGACAGCAGCGATTGCCAAAATCCCAACGACTTGACAACCTGTCGGGTGATTTACGACTACCAGCAAGATGCCAGCGGCAATCGGCAGGTGATTGCCCCAGAAGTCGCTTATACGATGACAGAACTGCTACGCGGCGTGATACAAGGGGGCACGGGTAGCGGTGCGGCTTTGGGACTCGATGAAGTCGGGAAAACAGGAACCACCAACGATGGGGTAGATTTGTGGTTTATTGGTTATGTTCCCAGTCGGGCGATCGTTTCTGGGGTGTGGTTGGGCAACGATGACAATACCCCCACCTACGGCAGTAGCGCCCAAGCGGCACAAATTTGGAGAAATTATATGGGGCAAGCGGTTCGGTAGGGTGCGATCCCGGAACGAAACGTACCATGACTTCGATCGCAATCCTGGATTTTTTCAGGAGTCGGGGTTCTGCGATCGATTTCAATATCTGTGGGATAACCTAGAGAACAAAGATCGATCGCCGAGACAATCTTTATGAGTGACTTTCCAGAGTTTAAACGCCACGGATACCAAATCGATCGAGAATTAGGTCGAAATAGTTTGGGGGGACGATTAACCTACCAAGCAAAACATCTGGAAACGGGGCAATCTGTTGTTATCAAACAGTTTCAATTTGCCACAAGCGAATCGAGTTGGGCAGAATTTGAGGCTTACGAACAGGAAATCAAGATGTTGCGTCGTCTCCAACATCCCCGCATTCCTCGCTATCTCGACTCGTTTCCCATGGCTGATGGCTTCTGCATGGTGCAGGAGTATCTCAACGCTGAATCTCTAGCGATTTCGCGCAGTTGGACGCCTCAGCAAGTCAAGGATATTGCGATATCTGTTTTAAAGATTCTCGTCTATTTACAATCTCAGCAACCCTCTATTATTCACCGAGATATCAAACCGGAAAATATCCTGATTGATGAGGAGATGAACGTGTATCTCGTCGATTTTGGATTTGCGCGCATGGGAGGGGGAGAAATTGCCGCCAGCAGCGTGGTGAAAGGGACGATGGGGTTTATGCCACCAGAGCAATTGTTTAACCGAAGATTGACAGAAGCCTCGGATTTGTATGGATTGGGGGCAACCTTAATTTGTTTGTTGACTGGGACAAAATCGGTTGAGATTGGCAACCTAATTGATGCCGATTATCGTATCCATTTTCGCCATCTGGTTCCACCTTTAAAACGAGGTTGGATTAATTGGCTGGAAAAAATGGCAGAACCGAAAATGAACGATCGATATTCTCATGCTGCCGCAGCATTAGCCGCACTGGAATCGATCGATGTGGAACGGTTGCCTCGAGTTCGATTGAATCCGACAAAGCTCGAATTTACGGCTGAGTATTACGGACAACAAATCACCCAAATAATTCGGGTTGATAATCCCGTTCCGAACACGTTATTAGCGGGACATTGGGAAGTCGCACCACACCCAAACGATCCACCCCATACGCCCTATGACCATGCCTGGATTTCTTTCGATCCAATCAAGTTTGAAAGTAATCAAATTGACTTGGAAATCAGAGTGGATACTAGCCCACTTCTCATGGATGAAGTTTATGCACGTCAAGTTGTTTTGCACAGTAATTCGTCACCCGAAACCTATTCGATCGATATTCAGGTCAAAACAGCAGTAATGACTCGATCGAAGCTATGGAAACTTTCTGAATTTTCGATTTGGCGATCGATCTTTATCCTTTTGTTTGTAGCATTGGGTTGGGGGCTGAGTTCTATTTTTTATTCGGGATCGGTCAGCTTTTTAACGTATTGGCTCTTGAGTCCTATTGTGTCTGCGGCGATTGTCTTAGAAACCCAGGAAACATGGAAGATCGATCGACCGGCTCACTTTTTGAGAAAATCGGTTTTCTTTTCAGTTATTATTGCATTCATTTTTTCTTATTTAGGAAACCTATTATTTCCTGACAGTGCAGGCTGGCTGTTGGGTGGACAATTCGGTGCAATTTTAGGAAATTTTCTGGGTGGAAAACACAAAAAAGATGGAGCGAAAATATCGATCGCTAAATCAAGTCTTAAAGTTAAAAAAAATAAACTTTATAAAGACATTAGTTGTATGGTCATTTTATGAGAAGTTTATTTCGGAGACCGTTATAATTTTAGGAGCGCTACTAGTAATCGTGGCGAGGCTTTTGAAGGGCTATTAGGCTTAATTTGGTATATTTATCGGTAGTTTTTCTGTTTATGTCTTCCTTATATATTATTGCAAATGTTAGTTTTCATATCGGTCAATATCTCTCTAGACCGATTATTTGGGGTCAAAAGAAGATGGGTAAATCCCAATCCGATGCAGTGCAGATCACCCTGGTTGCCGCAGGGGTTGGATTGAGTATTGGTGTTGCTATGAGGTTAATATTTGGGATTTGGTTTTCCACCGACGACGAGATAGTTTTAAATGCTTGGCTGGCAGCAGACGGTGCGCTGACTGCTTTAGCAGCAACGGGGATTCCTTTTGTCAATTTGGCGATTTTGAAACCCCGTCGGATGTTCGATTCGATATCAGCGTTCTCTACCTAACTTAATTAAACCCTAGTCAATCAGCTAACTCAACTGGTGCGTTTCGTACCTCAACACATTCTACTCATGAATTCTTTTCCTGATTTTTCTAATTATGGCTATCAAATTAGCCGAGAACTTGGACACAACCGCGCTGGGGGTCGAGTGACCTATCTCGCCCAGGAATTGAATACCGAAAATTTAGTCGTTGTCAAGCAATTCCAATTTGCAAAAAACCAGGCAAATTGGTCAGAATATAGTGCCTACGATCGAGAAATTCAAGTTTTACGAGATATCGATTTTCCCAATATTCCTCGCTATCTAGATTCCTTTCAAACCTCAACCGGTTTTTGTATGGTTCAGGAATATAAAGATGCACCATCTCTAGCGCAGTCTAAGAAGTTTACTCCCCCACAAGTCAAAAAAATTGCCATTGCCGTTTTAGAAATCCTGAAATACTTACAAAACCGGATTCCGCCTGTCATTCACCGTGATTTAAAACCTGAAAATATCTTAGTGGACGATCGTTTAAATGTCTATTTAGTCGATTTTGGATTTGCGCGGATGGGAGGCGGAGAAGTTGCGGTTAGTAGCGTTGTCAAGGGAACTCTCGGGTTTATGCCGCCGGAACAAATGTTTAACCGCCAGATTACTATGGCGTCGGATTTGTACAGTTTAGGTGCAACTTTAATTTGCTTGCTGACAGGAACATTATCTACAGATGTTGGCAGTTTGATGGACGATACGGACAAAATTCACTTTCAACAGCGCCTTCCACAACTGTCGATCCGAGTTTGCCATCTGGCTGCAAAAAATGGTAGCACCAAACTACAAAGATCGCTATCAATCCGCAGAAGAAGCGCTGGATGTATTGATTTCTTTAGATGTCGTTAAAGTCGTCAAGAAAGGTAGATTGTCAATGGCGATCGCTAGTGTAGCTGCAATCGCTTTATTGGGAACTGGATATCTGGCATTTCGTCTCGCCAATCCCAGCAATCTCGAATCTATTAAATCTCCAGAATTACCAAAATTTGAAAGCATTTTAACCTCTGATTTTCAGGGAAATCGAAAACCCGGCAATCGTCTCGAAAAAATTAGCCTCGAGGAGAAATCTCCACAAACGGTTTACTTTTATATTAATATCGATCGTATTGAACATAAACAATACGAGGGAACTTGCCGCATTCTCGATCCCGGTGGCAATCTTGTCTATGTCGGAAAATCTCCCTTATTAACCGTCAACAAATCTCTAGACTCTTGGTGTAATTATACCTTTGAGGCTGTCGAATGAAACAGGAGTAATGGATTTTTGAATTTTATCTCGATCGAAACAAAATATCAGAAGAAAAATTAAAGATTTTCATCTTCCTTTAGATTTCGCACTTGCCTAATTCAAAATCTGGGGGAAAGATTTATCCCCACGGTTGGGGGGCAAAATGAGGTAATAGATATTCTTTTAAGAAAGGTCAAGCAACCGTTTCCGGGTCAGTATAAAGTGTAGACCCTTTCGAACGCGACTTCTCATTTCGATTGATTCGATACAGTGGGAAAAAGTGGCGAAACCTGAGAAGGGTTTACCGTTCCACAAATTCGCGATATCGTCGTTCCATCCTGGGAATTCGAAGGATCGATTCCCAACCATTCCCGTATAGCTTTTTAGATTAGGGGATTTAGCCGTAGCTGTGACAATAACCCCTCCATCGAAGACAAACCATTCAAGCTTTGAAATGGACCGTTTTTAGGTGCAATCCAAATTTGAAATCGGTAGTTGTTCGTTTCGGGAAGCAATACCGACCCTAAGTTTATTCATTGAGTCGGTAAACTTTCCGTTTTCAAGATAGTAAGCTTTTTGCGCTCGAATCGCAGCCCCGACAGAGCTTCTACCTTCAGCTGGTTTAGCCTTCGCTGCACCATCAAATAGATTAAACTTGAACGATCGATAGCTCAGAAAAGAAGGTAATACGATTGCACTAACCACACTGCTGTAAATTGCCAAACGCAGGAGAAAACCCGTGGGGGTTAGGCAACGATCGTCGGTTGCTTTTTTCATCACTTTAGATTCTGGGGGAATATTCATCAGCAAAACCCGAAATTAATCCAGTGTCGAATGTGGTAATACGGCGATTACGATCGAGCGGAACAGATATAACCCGATGTTTAGAGTTTTTTCCAAAAATCCCAACTTTCAAAAAGGCGCAATACAGGTAGTATATTGATAGATCGATCGTAATGTGTTATTTCTGATTCTCCAATTATGCTTTATCCCGTGACATGGCAGGGCGATCGCGTTTCCCTGATCGACCAAAATCGACTTCCGGCAATGTATGCGCGGGTGGAAATTCGCCGCAGCGAAGATATGGCAGTTGCCATCCAAACCATGATCGTCCGCGGTGCACCGGCTATTGGCATCGCTGCCGCTTACGGGATGTATCTAGGTGCCCGAGAAATTCAAACCAATAAACGAGACGAATTCCTGGAACAATTAGCAGTGGTTGGGGATATTCTCAAATCCACTCGTCCCACTGCGGTTAACCTGTTTTGGGCGATCGATCGAATGCTGAAAACGGCACGTCAGACAGTGGGATCGGTAGAAGCCATCAAACAAATGTTGTTGGAAACTGCCCAAAAAATTCAAGAAGAAGACTTGCAAACCTGCCAGTCGATCGGCGATCGAGGATTAGAAGCACTTCCCAAATCCCCACAAAAACTGCGACTGCTGACCCATTGTAACGCCGGAGCCCTAGCAACAGCCGGATACGGTACAGCTCTCGGTATCGTCCGATCGGCATGGCGTGACGGACGCCTAGAACGCCTGTATGCCGACGAAACCCGCCCTCGGTTACAAGGCGCCCGGCTAACATCTTGGGAATGCGTCCAAGATGGAATTCCCGTGACGTTGATTACCGATAGTATGGCGGCACACTGCATGCAGCGCGGACTCATCGATGCGGTGGTTGTCGGTGCCGATCGCATTGCTGCCAACGGAGATACCGCCAATAAAATCGGGACTTACAGTCTAGCGATCGTCGCCCGAGCACACAGCGTCCCGTTCTTCGTGGCGGCGCCCCTCTCCACCGTCGATTTCGGACTGGCTGACGGAACGGGTATCCCCATCGAAGAACGCGATCCGGAGGAAATTTACCAAATTGGCGAAACCCGACTGGCTCCAAAAGGCATCGATTTTTACAATCCGGCTTTTGATATCACTCCGGCAGCGCTAATTACAGCGATCGTCACTGAATGCGGTTCTGTGGCTCCTGGGGATCTCAAATCCCAGCTTCAAGGGAAGCAGTCGGGTTAGGTCTTTGGGGTTTGGCGTTCGACACCTTCTACCCAATTTTCTGTAACGATTTGGTCGCGAAATTTGCCGAAGTGCGGGGTTTGGGAGTAGTCTAGATCGTTGAAACTACTGAGATGTTTTGCTCCAATCGAAAGAAATCGATCGATCGGACTCCAGCAAGCTATTCTCAAGCCAATTCTGTTTCGTAGCTACCGTTTCCAATTTTATCTCGAATCACCCGTGTTAGCCATCTACCCCGGCAGTTTCGATCCTATTACATTCGGACACATCGACATTATCGAGCGAGGGTGCAAGCTATTCGATCGAGTCATCGTGACTGTGGCGAGCAACCCCAATAAAAACCCTTTGTTTCCAGTGTCGAAGCGCATCGAGCAAATTCGCTCTTGCACCGGACACCTGGATAATATAGAGGTCGAGGGCTTAGACGGTTTGACAGTCCACTATGCCAATATGCGACAGGCACAAGTCCTGTTGCGGGGATTGAGGGTGCTATCGGACTTTGAGATGGAATTGCAAATGGCACATCTGAATAAAACCCTATCGGACCAAATTGAAACAGTTTTTTTAGCCACCAACAATGAATATAGTTTCTTAAGTAGTAGTGCCGTTAAAGAGATTGCCAAATTTGGCGGCTCGGTCGATCGTTTTGTTCCCCCGTCAGTTGCTTTGGATATATACAAATGTTACGCCAGGACTCAGCCGGAATCGAACCCCAACCCCCCGGAACCCCCCCTCAAACCGAACCCACCCCCAATGGAGTCTCCCTAGGAGATGCCCCACCCACGAAAAGTGTCGATATTCAGAGAGAATTGAGCCGCCTCGAAGAGATGATTCTCGAGAGTCCCCGCGTTCCCTTTACTCGGCGGACGTTGATCGACGAAGAAAAACTTTTGGATCACCTGGATAAGATTCGGCTGAATTTACCGGGAGCTTTTCAGGATGCCTCCGAATTGCTGCGGCGTCAGGAAGAAATTCTCCAGCAAGCGGAACAGTATGCCCGAGAAGTGGTAGAAGCGGCACAGCAACAAGCTAATGGGATTTTAGACGAGATGGGGATCGTGCGGCAAGCTAAGGTAGAAGCCGATCGGGTCCGACAGCAAGTCCAAATCGATTGCGAAACCGCCGAAGAACAAACCCTCGCTGAAATCGAGCAGCTACAACTACAGGCACAACAAGAACTCGAGGCTATTCGAGCGCGGGCAATTGCCGAAGCGGAGGCGATCGAAACCGGGGCGGACGAATATGCCGATCGAGTTCTGGGCAATATAGAACAACAGTTCAGCGAGATGCTCCACGTGATCCGCAATGGCAGACAGCAACTCCAGCAAGAATCAGCCTACCGAGTTCACGATAAATCCATTAACACTGATTAATTGGTAATTGGTAATTTCCACTAGCCCTCGTAAGGGCGGGTTTAGCTAGAACTTGACTGAAGTGAACCGACAATTCTCGCTCCATACCCGCCCCTACAACTAGCAACTAGCTCATTACTCAAGGAAAGAGGAAGCCCAAAGAGAGATATGAGTGAATCCCCATTCCTTTAGGGCAGGGCTGTTTCATTGTCGTGGAAAACGAGGATTTTGTAGGGGTAGCGCCAAGAGTGCCTACCCCGCCACCGACGAAATCATGGGGGTTCCAGAGATCGGGGCAACCACGGGGGGATTCCCGGACGCCTGCGCTTCGCCCCTACAGAAAATGAAACAGCCCTGATTCCTTTAGGGTGGGGAGGATGTCAAACCATCGTCGGTTCTTCGAGCATCAACTTCGATCGCTTCAGCCATTCGGGAACGGGGATGGGATAATCTCCGGTGAAACAGGCAGAACAGAAGTTTTCGGGATTGACTCCCGTGGCTTCGAGCATTCCTTTCCAGCTCAGATACGCCAGAGAATCCACGCCGATTTGTTGGGCGATTTCCTCAACCGACTTGGTTGCAGCGATGAGCTGATCTTGGTTGTCGGTGTCGATGCCGTAGAAGCAGGGATGGGTGACAGGTGGGGAAGAAATCCGCATATGGACTTCCGTTGCCCCTGCATCTCGCAACGCTTTCACCAACTTGCGGCTGGTGGTTCCCCGGACGATCGAATCATCCACAATAATCACCCGTTTGCCTTTCAACACATCTTTCAGGGGGTTCAACTTCATGCGAATCCCCGCCTCCCGCATGTGTTGGGTGGGTTGAATGAACGTGCGTCCCACGTAGCGGTTTTTAATCAATCCTTCGGCGTAGGAAATCCCCGAAGCCCGAGAAAAGCCAATGGCAGCCGGAATCCCCGAGTCGGGAACGCCGATGACCATATCTGCCTCGACTAGAGATTCGGCAGCGAGAATCTCTCCAATGCGCAGCCGATAGCTGTACAAACTCTCATTATTCACATTGCTATCGGGACGGGAAAAATAAATCATCTCGAAGATACAGAGTTTGGATTGAGAGGGCGATGCCAGCCGGAAGGATTGCAATCCGGCTTCCGTAATCCAAACGATTTCTCCCGGTTCCACATCCCGCAAATAGTCTGCCCCAATAATATCCAACCCGCAGGTTTCCGAAGCCAGGACATAATGGTGAGGATTGTCGTCCATGCAACCGATGACCAGAGGGCGCACCCCATGGGGATCGCGCACGCCCATTATGCCGTTGGGCGTAGCGATCGTCAGGCTGTATGCCCCTTGGCACAGGGGTAACGCGCTCAGGGTTGCCTCAACCCAATCTTTGCCGCCATCGACTTCAGAAGCGATCGCCACCGCGATCGCTTCTGAATCGCTCGTCATGTTGAAGTCGCAATTGCGTCGGTGCAACTCCTCCCGTAATTGGACAACATTGACCAGATTGCCATTGTGTGCCAACGCTAGGGTTCCCAATCGAGTTTCCACCAAGATGGGTTGAGCGTTGCCGACATGGCTGGAACCCGTTGTGGAGTAGCGGGTGTGACCGATGGCAAATTCCCCAGGCAACTCCTCCAAGAGCGACTCGTTAAACACCTGGGACACCAATCCCATTCCTTTATGAATGTGCGACTTCCCGTTCTCAAACGTGACGATTCCTGCCGATTCCTGACCTCGGTGCTGAAGAGCGTACAGACCGAAGTACGTGAGTGTCGAGACCTCTTCGCTGGGTGCATAAACTCCAAACACGCCGCACGCTTCTTGAGGTTTATCCGAATGGGTGAAATGCTCTGGGGAAAGGGAAGGATTAGGCATCATGGGTGTGTCCGTTGTGCTCGAGAGCAGCATTAATGAGGTAGACCCTTACACTGTATCGTTTTGTGAAGCCCGATCGCAAAAAAACAAGCCAATTTCTTAGGAAATTCTTAATTATTCATTAAATTCCCTAATTTCAGACAATGCAGGAGATTTTCAGGTTCGCTTGTGCCGTGAAGGTGGTTTACCCAACCAACCCCGATCGCAGTGCCCGAACCGCAGCCTGGGTTCGATCGTCGGCGCAGAGCTTGCTGAGAATGTTACGGACGTGGGTTTTGACCGTCCCGACGGTGATATGCAGCTTAGCGGAGATCGCCGCGTTGCTGGCTCCGCTAACGATAAGTTCGAGAACTTCTAATTCTCGTTGTGTTAGGGGATAGGCTTCGAGAACTTTTTGGTATTCGGGTTCGAGTGCCTCAATCTCTGTGGATCTTATCGCGGTAGTGGATTCTTGAACTTGTGCCGTTGTCTCGGTTTTCCGCGCCTGTTGGAGGACAATCCTGGCAATCGCCGGATCGATCCACGCATCTCCTCGATCGGTCAGTTCGATGGCTTGTACCAGGTTTTCCAAACTCACATCCTTGAGACAATAGGAATCCGCACCTGCGGCAAAGGCTGCCAATACGGCATCTTCACCACCGTGCATCGTCAGCATCAGCACCCGAGTTGCGGGATCTTCGGTTCCCTTTTGCGATCGCCTGATCTGTTGAGTCAGCTCGATCCCGTCTGTATCGGGTAAACCAATATCAACTAAGGCAACATCGGGTTGCGTCTGTTGCACCACTTGCAACCCCTGGCGAGCATTGGCTGCGTCCCCCACAATTTCAATATTCTCAACTTGTTTGAGGGCTGCACACAAACCAATACGGGTCAGATCGTGATCTTCAATCAGAACGACGCGAATTTTGCTCATAAACTTTAAATTCCGACTCAATAGCGATAATCAAATTATCTCTCCCTATGCCATTTAAAAACAGCGACGAGATAGCGAAAAATCTACTGGACTGATTCGATCGCATGAAACGCTGCCTCAGTTACATTTGCCTACACCGTCACCCCACGATCGCGAATCAGCAAGGCGAGAACGTTGGATCGCTTTTTTATGGGTAATTGGTCATGGGTAATCAATCACGAGCCACTAGCAACGAGCCAAAGCGCTAAAACGCCAGATTTACTAGTCACCGGTAACAGTTCACTGATATTCTAGCCCTGGCTGGAACAAATCCTCAGTCCAGTTGCCCCCACACGGAGAGAAGCATTGGGAATCGAATTGCGTAGTTACGTTTATCTCGATAGCCTGCAACCACAGCACGCTGCATACATCGGTACGGTAGCACAGGGTTTTTTACCCTTGCCGGGAGATAGCTCTCTGTGGGTGGAAATTTCGCCCGGAATTGAAATCAACCGGATTACCGATGTGGCAGTGAAGTCTACTTCCGTGCGCCCTGGCGTGCAGTTTATCGAGCGCTTGTACGGTTTGCTGGAAGTGCATTCGAGCAAACAGGGAGAAACGCGAACGGCTGGACAAGCTATTTTATCAGCTCTGGGCGTGCGTGAGAACGATCGTCTCAAACCCCGTGTTGTCTCCAGTCAAATTATTCGCAATCTCGATCCGCATCATGTTCAGTTGATTAATCGATCTCGGCGGGGACAGATGATTCTTGCCGGACAAACTCTGTACATTTTGGAAGTCGAACCTGCCGCTTATGCCGCTTTGGCAGCTAACGAGGCGGAAAAAGCCGCGCATATTAATATCCTCCAAATTAGTGCCATTGGCGCCTTCGGGCGGATGTATTTGGGAGGGGAAGAGCAGGATATCATTGCGGGTTCTCAGGCAGCGGTGACGGCGATCGAAAATGTCACTGGACGGGAACGAAATACCGATCGTCGCGAGTAATGTAAAGAATGTTTGCGATCAAGGTCAAACATCGCTGTTGGCACTGAATAAGAAGTAGAGGCTAAACTTCTATAACGGTCATTTTGGAAAGGAAGAATTTAACGTGGATTGCGAAATTCGCTACAAGCCAGCTTTTGCGGCAATTTTCGTCACCTTGAAACCGGGGGAATCGATTACGGCAGAAGCTGGAGCCATGACTAGTGCTGATGGTCAAATTGCGATGAGTACAGAATTTTCGGGAGGTTTTTTTGCAGCTTGGCTCAAAAAGTTTTTTGGCGGCGAATCTTTATTTGTAAATTGCTTTAGTAATCCGACTTCGCAGCCCTTAACACTTGTTCTTACACAGTCTTCGATCGGCGATATTATTGATGTAGATTTGCAAGGAAAGACGCTCTGTTTTCAGCCGGGTGCTTATATCTGCCACGCGCCAGGGGTAAAGTTGGGCGTTCAGTGGGCGGGATTGAAAAGCTGGTTTTCGGGCGAAGGACTTTTTAAACTCAAAGCAACGGGAAAAGGCAAGGTTTTCTTTGGGGCATATGGCGGACTGACTCGCAAACGGATTCAAGGTGAATTTATTGTCGATACGGGACATTTAGTTGCTTACGAACCGAGCATCCAAATGAATATTGGATTGGCGGGAGGTTTGTTAGGGTCGATGACTTCGGGAGAAGGTTTTATCAATCGATTGAGCGGAACGGGGGAGATTTATCTACAGTCTCGCAGTTTGGATGGATTGGTGAAATATTTACGTCCCAAGTTTTAAGAAAAGTTTTTTAATAATTAAGCATGAATATCGAGTTATTACATCAACCGGATAGTGCGATCGCTCGCGTTGTTCTCGATGCTGGAGAGGAACTCGTTGCCGAAGCTGGATCGATGGTGGCGATGAGCGGTTTTATCAATGCCAGTACGACCCTTCGGCAAGGCAAAGGCGGCGGGATTCTCGGCGGTTTGCAACGAATGATTGCCGGAGAATCTTTGTTTTTGAGTGTATTTAGATCGCCGGTTTCTGGAGGTGAAGTTTTCCTTGCACCCAACACGATCGGCGATATCGTACAATACGAATTATCGGGACAAGAATTGGTCGTTCAATCGACTTCTTATCTGGCGAGTTCCTCGGATGTAGACATCGTTTTGGGTTTTCAAGGATTTAAGTCTCTGTTTTCCGGCGAATCGATTTTTTGGTTACAAATCAGTGGCTACGGTTCTGTTTTACTCAATTCATTTGGGGCGATTTATGAGATCGACGTAGATGGAACGTATATTGTCGATACCGGTCATATCGTTGCTTTTGAGAAAAGCTTGAGTTTTGAGATTACTAAAATGGGATCGAGTTGGATTGGTGCATTTCTCGGTGGAGAAGGATTAGTGTGTCGATTCAAAGGTCGTGGAAAAGTCTACTGTCAAACGCACAACCCCCATTTTTTCGGTCAGCAAGTGGGTTCTAGACTTCCACCGATAGAATTAACCAATCGATCGAATAATTCGGATGAGAACTTGTCGGATTAGCTCACACTCTTCAGAATCAATGTTTTGCCACTACCAGTTTATAACAAACACCCATAACAATGACACCTATTTTTGATATTGACTACGACATCGAACATTCTCCAGCCTATGCTTCGCTGGTTTTAAACTTACGTACTAATCAAACTGTTTTGGTTGAAGCTGGAGCCATGGCAGCCATGGATACTAGTATTGAAATGAAGTCCAAAATCAAAGGAGGATTGGGAAAAGGTCTGGGAAGATTGGTGAGTGGCGAGTCTTTATTTGTTAGCGAGTTTACAGCAAAAGAGCGACCGGGAAAACTTTATCTTTCTCCGGGAGTACCGGGAGATATTCAGCATTATTATCTGACTAGCAGTGGTTTGCTAGTTCAATCTTCTGGATTTGTGGCTTGTAGTCCGACGGTGAAGCTGGATACAAAGTTTCAAGGATTTAAAGGATTTTTTAGTGGGGAATCTTTGTTTTTGCTGAAAGCCACAGGAACGGGTAATATCTGGTTTAGTTCTTATGGGGCGATCGTGGAAATTCCGGTTTCTGGCGATTATATTGTCGATACGGGCTATATCGTTGCTTTTGAAGATACTTTAGAGTACCACGTTGAAATGTTAGGAGGATTGTCGTTTAAAGGCTTGAAAACTGGAGTTTTAGGTGGGGAAGGGTTAGTTTGTCGGTTTCGTGGATCGGGGCGGGTGTGGGTTCAGTCTCGTGAGATTAACGGGCTACTCAATTTCTTAAATCCATTTCGTCCAACGAAGAGTAATTAGAAATTCCGTCGAACAAAGAAGAGCGAAGCATTTGCAGAAAATCGGGTAAAAAGGTGAACCCGCTTTCTCGGGTAAATGCTTCGCCTCTACACTTAGGAAATTGTATGTCGATCGATCGCAATCCGCCTCCGTCCAATCATCAATTACTCATTTTATTCGGATTATTTGTTGGTTTTGTTCTGGGTGTAATTTGGTTGATTGGATGGTTGATTAACGGATTGGTAGGGTTTATCCCTTTGGAAGTCGAACAAAAGTTAGGATCGATCGTCATTCCAGCTTACGAACGACTTGCGGAAAATTCAGATACCCAAAAATCCTTAGATCGCTTATTAGATCGTCTGGAAACTCATCTACCAGCCGAACAACAAGAAAAACGAGATTACCGCCTCTTGCTGATTCCCGAACCAACCGTAAATGCTATGGCTTTACCGGGAGATGCGATCGTTTTATATGAAGGATTGGTAGAGCAAGCACAATCAGAAAATGAAGTGGCAATGGTGTTAGGACACGAGTTAGGACATTTTGCTCATCGCGACCATTTACGAGGCTTGGGACGGACTTTAATTTTGCGGATCGCGATCGCTTCGATATTTGGAGATGGGGGGACTTTGGTATCGATCTCCGGTTCTATCGTGGAAACAATTTCGCGATCGCAATATTCTCAATCCCAAGAACTGGAGGCGGATAAATTCGGTCTAGACTTGTTACAACAAACCTACGGTCATGTTGGGGGTGCAACGGATTTTTTCGATCGAATGTCTCGAAAATCTAAAGCAAATATTGCTTTTTTATCCACACATCCCGCTCCGAAAGATCGGGTTGCTAAGTTAGAAGCTACGATTCGAGAACGAAGATATCCCGTACAACCGCCAAAACCTTTATAGAACTTATTTGATATCCGATTTTTGATGAACAAGCCAGATTTACATTGAGCGATTATAAAAAAAATCGGATTAGCAGAAACGATCGCTAGCTGCGATTAACTAATCTTTAAAAGCTGCTGAATCATCCGTTCTGCTTGTCCGGCATAACCGCTGCCAAACAAATTAAAATGATTGAGAATGTGATAGAGATTGTAGAGATTTTTCCGGCGATTGTATCCCGAATCTAACGCCCAAACCGCATGATATCCCCGGTAAAATGCCTGAGAAAACCCGCCAAAGAGTTCAGTCATGGCAATATCCACTTCTCGATCGGCGTAATAGGTTGCCGGGTCAAAAATAACAGGTTCTCCCTCTGTTGTCACCGACGCATTTCCTCCCCACAAATCGCCATGAACTAACGAAGGTTGAGGATCGTGTCCGGCAAGCAGTGAGGGAATTTTCTCAAGTAGACGTTCTCCCCCACTAAAGCGCATTCCCTTGCGTGCCGCTAATCGTAACTGATAACCGATACGGTGTTCGGTAAAAAATGCAATCCAATCCTCTGTCCAAGTATTGATTTGCGGTGTCGAACCGATCGTATTATTGCGCTCCCAACCAAACTGTTTCATCGTTCCCTGACGGTGCAGTGCTGCCAATTTCTGCCCCATTTTTTCCCAAGCGCTTTCCCCGCCACCCCCACTTAAATTCAACCATTCCAACACCAAATATGCAGAATTTTCCGCAGTTCCCCAACAAATTGGTTTGGGAACTCGAATCGTCTGGGTGTTCCACATTTGCTGTACTCCCAACGCTTCTGCCTCGAACATTTCCACTTCAGAAGCACGATTGATCTTGACAAAATACGTGCGTTTGCCATCGGAAATGGAGTTCCCGTGATTGATACATCCGCCACTGACCGATCGAGAATTGGCAATCTCAAATTTTTCTCCGGTGACTTGGGTAATGTTGGCGGCAATGGTATCCCACATCATGATTAAGTAATAAGTAAATACTTTTAGGAGAAGGATGACGAGCGGGGGATTGTCCCGATCCGATCGAGGAATAAATGTTCCAACCATAATAGGATCGACAGGTCAGATTGTCACCTAAGTCCCCAACTTTAAGGAAAAGAACGAACTGGGATCGGGAATTTGGGCGATCGAAGATGTAGATCTGATTTAATCCCTTACATTTTCATCGAAACAAATATGAGATGCGAGTTGTACGTTCCGGCGATCGTGATGAGTGTTGCCACCACTATGGTTCTCGTCGCACCTGCGGCACGTGCCGACAGTCCCCTAACTTCTACACCCTTTGCCTCAGCCTATCAAGATGTAGAAATCGTGCGTTATACTGCCGAGTCGGGACTCGACGATCGGGTGTTAGCAGCGCTTGGCGACCCCGAGATCCCCAACGATGTACGCGCCGCCATTGTCAACCAAATCGGCTGGTCGAACGAGCCACAAGCCAACGCTCAACGCTATCTCGAGTACCTGGCAAGCCAGCAAGAGCTCGAGTCCTCGGCGATGACACTAGAAATGCTCGCGCCAGAAGAAACAATGGCGCTGGGATATTTACTAGCAATGGATCGCCGCTTCTCCGTCACCGACGCAATAGGTGGTAGTGGAGAAGTCGAGCAAACCAATGCCTTAGAACTGCTAGATTTAGCCGTCGCCGAAGCACCCGAAGATTTCTCAGTCATGCTGATTCGCGCTCTCATCCAGTCGCAACACGAGTTTCGCCTGGGGCCTCAAAACTGGTGTGCAGTTTACCAAGTGGTGAATTCAGCGATCGAAGATTTTCCCGGTCAATTCAGTATGCGACCCGAGGCAATCGAAGAAATTATGGACTATATCAGCTTGTATCGAGACGAGTGCGTGTCGGCATCGCCAATGCCTTGAAGGGTAGGGAGTGCGGGATAAAAATCTCCCCATCTCCTAAAACGATTGAGACTCCCCCGGTCAACACGCGGGGGAGTCTCAATCCTCGTAATCCAACAATACCCGCACCCATTCTGGCGGACGAGAGATGGGGTTGCCGAGACGATCGAGCAGTACCAACGCTACCAGATGCACCACAAACAAATAAACAGCATTGTTAATCAAAATCACCACCGCCGCGAAAGCCTGTACCAGTGACAAACTCGGTTCGGCAAGCAATCCCAGTTTTTCAAATCCCCAACCGATCGCTCCGGTCATCTGAACAGTGATGTAAACCCACAGATCTTCTCCCAACAGCAGCGACAGTAGCCAGATCTGAAAAAACGTTCCAAATGCGCCCAGTAACATCCCCGTGCTGATGGAAACCCACCAACTGGCTCGCCGCCGCCAAAAGAACCCCAACAGTACGCCCAGCAACCCGTAAGGCATCAGAAACAAAATGCTGCGAGTGGGTGCCTAGCAGCACAGACAGCAACAATCCAGAAACCGCCGCACTCATCCAAGCCGCCCGGTTGCCCCAGCGAAGATAAGCTAGAGCAATGGGGATGGGGAAAAACATCCGCAGCAACGACGTCAGACGGAAGTAGACGTTAATGAGCCAAATCAAACTTGCCGTACTCGCCAAAAAAGCCGTCTCCACCATGGCTAAGGGAGGGGTAGATTTGACCTGGGGTTGAGCCGGAGAGGGATCGGACGGACGCGAGGCAGGCTGAGTCATGAAAAATTTATCGCTAACTTTGACGCTCCTCATCTAAGGGAGGAGGTTTATTGGATCAACAATCGCTCCATTCCCTGGGGATCGGGAATGCAAACCGTGTCGCGATCGCGTACGATTAACCCTTTCTTTTCCAACTTGCTCAAAACTCGGGTGACGGTTTCTCGGGCGAGTCCGCTCAAACTGCTTAATTCTCGGTGTGGTAGGTTGGGAATTTGCCAACCGCCTTCTTCGCTCCGTTTTCCCTGACCTTCTGCCAAAAACAAAAGAATATCAGCCACCCGAGAAGTGCTATCAGATTCTCGCAATCGCAAGCGACGGTTGACTTGTCGCAGTCGCCGTCCCATCAGTTGTGCCAAACGCACTCCGGCAAGGGGTTCGGTTTTGACCAGAGTGACAAAATCCTGAGCCGGCATATTGCCGATGGTGGTTGGGGCTAAGGTAATAGCATCTGTCGATCGCGGAACCTCGTCGAGGGCTGCCATTTCCCCAAAAATTTCTCCGCGCCCCAGAATATTTAAGGTAACTTCTTTTCCGTCTAAATTATAAGTCCGAATTTTGACCCAGCCTTCTAAGATGAAGTAAACCGACGTTCCCCAGTCATTTTCTAATAAAATCACTTGGTTGGACGGATGCGAACGGGTGACGACGTGGGCGATCGAACTATCGACCACCTCGTTAGGTAAGCCTTCAAAAAAGGATGAAGCGCGAATTAACTTCTCAACTTCTGGATCGGTGGTGTAAGCATCGCGGGGATTAAATCGGTCTTCCATGAAGCCATCATGTTGTAAATTCTAGAAGTAGATTAATCTAAGATCTCGATAATCTTAAAATATCGATCGCAAACCCCAAACCCTAGGAAATAGGAATTTTAACAGGTTTTGCCGATCGGTTATGAATTGTATGTAATACATTTTATTATGATAGCTACTGACCGTGCTAAATTGTGTCTCCTACGGATGAGTCAGATAACTGGCTTGATTCAGGATCGGCTCGATCGAGTTGTGACCTAAACTGCTCGATTTCCGCTTCCGACCCAAAAATTGAGAACGTCTATTTTGAGAGTTCGTTATCCCGTGGGACAGCGAACGGGTCAAAATGTCGCAGCCAATTCGGCGGTTAGCGGAGGTTGGGCAGTCATCGTAGCATAGCATTGGCAGCGGTGACGATCGCTTGGGGGTGTCATTAGTGAGTTTTCACTCGGCTCTAATTCAATCGCGCATTACAGAGATCGATCGAGTTCTCGACTCGGTGTGTCCCCTGTCTGGGACTGGCAACCAGAACGGGATTGGACAGTCCCACATCTTAGAACGGGTTTGTCCCAATAGACGCGCTTCTCGAAACCAGAGACTTTTCGATCTCCGCCGGAGGATGGAAACCCAAAGGTCTTTCCCCACTCCTCCAGAGCCGCGATTGTCAAACATTGAGTTCCGGCTCCTCCCCACATCTGCCAAGACTTTACAGAATTGTCGTCGTTCCCCGATCCCGACAATGTCCCAGGCAGAGAACCCGCAAGTCCTACCATCTCCAGCCTCAAAAGTTTTAACGCTCCTAGCCCTGGCTGTACAACGACTCCTTCCACATCCAAAATCCCAACAGCTTCTATTGCGGCGCAACCAGGATCTCATAGCGATACTCCATCTTGAGTATCCCGGCGAACAGAAGTTCTCTGCTCTTTTGGGAAACATCGTAGATCGAAGCAATCTTGTCTTTTTGGTCAAGCGGCTACGATGCCAACTTCGACCCAAATCATACATCCTCATTGCCCAATTCCCAGCCCCATTCCGACGAATACAGGTCTGCCGATGAATCTCGAACCCGAATCTATCCAACCTTCTGACTCTCTTGCTCCCTCCTCTGGCGAACCCGATGAGGTCGAAGAAGCTCTGCAACTGTTGGAGCTAGATCCGACGACAGTGGGATCGATCCCGTCGCTAGAAGAAACCGCCGCCGCGATCGATTCGGAGTTGGAGGCAGCCGTGCGGCAGTCGGAAACTCCGAAAAACGAAACGCCTCAGCCATCAAGCCCCCTCGATGAGTTGTATGCCCAGCTCTTGGAAGACAATCCTTCCCCACCCGATAAGGATCGCCTCGATGAACCCGATGGGTGGCTGCTAGACAACTGTGCCCCCAGTTCGCCCACCGTCTTTTCGATCTCTGCCAAACCTTCGGGACTTCTGGAAGAGCGCTCCACAACCGACCCCAAGCCGATCCTATCTGTCGATTTCGACTGGGTAGAAGCCCCAACCGATACAGATACGATCGCCGCACTTACCGATTTACTCCCCAAAATGGCGGTGGACACCCTAGCCACCACCGACGAGATTGCCCTGCAAACCTGGGAATCGCTCCAGGTGAATCCAGACGCCCCCATCACCGAAGAGGGCTACCTGCAAGCATCCCCCGATGAAGATTTGTTGTCTGCCGAGGATGAAGCCGAAGATCTCGAAGAAGATCTTCAACTGGCTCCATCAACCATGCAGCAGCTCGAGTCCGATCTACATCGCCTTGAAGATCTTGAAGGCGAGAACAGCACTCAACCTGAAGATCTTGAAGTCGAGGATGAAGCCGTCGAAATCGGAGCTTCTGATGCAGAACTCGATGCCATTTTCCCGACGTTTGTTCTGGGCGAAACAGCCGACGATACCGTAACCCACGCGCAAGTCGATCGGGGCAGCAACACAGAGGAAGCGACTCCCCACCCGCCAGAAATCGAGGATGTGCCACCGCCAGAAGAATGGTATTTGGGTTTAGATTTCGGGATGACCGGAATTTCTGCGGTGCTGTTGCATCGTCCGACGGCAGCTCTTTACCCGATGTACTGGTGGAAATCCGAGCCGTCTCATCCCCCAGAACGATTGTTTCGTTTGCCCGCGACTGCCTATGTCTCCCTCGAAGACGACACGGCGACGATCGTCGCTGTGGGTTTTGCCGCGCTGGATTTGCAGGTTGCCGATGCCGCTCTCGGGGATGAAGAGACCTTGGGGATCTTGCTGCAAGGGTTCAAATCTTGCCTGAATTCGGGTTTGTCGTGGACTGATGACCTGGGACATCCCCAACCCCGATTACAGTGGTCTGGGGGGCAAGCGCTTCCCTTAGAACGAGTGCAAACGGCGGTGCAAACTCTCTTAGCCACGATCGCCCAAAGTGCTTCGGTTTACGATGTCACCTCGGAAGATCCAACACTTGCCGATGGAGCGATCCACCCACCGCAATCCGATGTCCCACTTCTGGCAGGGATTGCCGTCGGCGTCAATAATGTTCATTCCGAAGCCTATCGGTTTAACCTGCGCGAGGCGATCTTACAAGCGGGATTGGTGCGAGGTCCCGAACAAGTCGCATTTCTCGAAGAGTCGATCGCTGCCGTCTTGTCGGCGTTGCCGAGGAATGTATCAGCCCATTCGGCAGATGGAAATTGGCAGTTCTCTCCAGAATGGGGCGGGACAGCACTGACTATTGAAGCTGGCGCCACCGCTACGGAACTGGTTTTGGTGGATTTACCTGCCAATTTAGACGAACTCACCCACGATCGCTTCCACCGTCAGAGTTTTCCTTATGGGGGTCGCGCCATCGATCAAGATATTATTTGCCAACTTTTGCTGCGCGAAGACTGGCTGCAAGCGGAATTTACGGCTCTCCAAGCCCCGGTGTTGCCCCAACCCGGAGAACCCGATCTCGAAAAGCGCATTGCCTTCGGGCAGTGGCTGCAAAGTTCTGCCTTGGGACAGTTTCTCTTGGAGGCTGCCGCCGAGGTCAAAGTCCAACTCCAAGAACAGGAACGATTAACCCTGGAATGGGGAGATCGATCGATCCCGGTTTTGCGGCGAGATCTCGAAAGTCGAGTGTTAGTGGCTTATGTACAGCGGCTCAACCGAGAGTTGAATCGGTTGTTAAGCCGTACTGGAGTGGCTGTAGAAGGTATTAATCAAGCCTTGTGTACGGGGGGAAGTGCTTCGTGGACGGCGATCGCTCGGTGGTTGCGGCAAAAACTCCCCAATGCCACGATCGCACAAGACGTTTACCCTAACGGACAATCCACCAGTTGCAGTCGGGTTGCCTATGGCTTAGCGGCTCTACCCCTATATCCCAATCTCTTAGGAACAATGTCCCCACACTACGGTGATTATTTCCTATTGCGAGAACTACTCGATACATTTCCCAACTGCGCCCTGTCTGTACAAGAACTACTACCGCTCCTGGAGCGCCGGGGAATTAACGTTCGCGTCTGTCAGCCCCGCATTCTAGAATTTCTCAATGGTCGGTTGCCCCTCGGTTTGGTTCCCGGCGTTCCCGATGCTCAGTGGCTGACCCCAGAGTCGCGGCAACATCCCTTCTATCAGCAACTGACTGCTATGCCACTCTTTGAGATCGTCGGCGAGATCCCTGGGGAGCCGCTACGCGAACGGACTTATCGCCCCAATCTCGAGCAAATAGCCCTCCTGCACCAGTACCTCAGTCGCGTGACTGCCAATACCGCTCAAACCCTAGAAGAGCCGGAAATCCTCAGTTTGGGAGTCGGACACGCATAATCTATCCGATCGAGCGCTGGATGAGACCCCCTCCCATACACAAACTTTACAAAAGCCATAAACCCCGTAAAGATTGGGCAAATCTCGGCTTATACCCCTATACGATCGCCCGAATGCAGTGATAAATATAATCTTGTCGGTCGCGGTTGAGCTCCCTGCTCGGTGGATACCTGCCCCACTGTTAGACATCAAGAGCGTTCTCTTTCGAGAACACCGCTACGAAACCAGAATTTCGATCGACTTCGGTCTGAATCAGGGTTTATCGATGAAACTGTCGCTTTTAACCTCCTATATTGTGCTCCGGGATACAACTAAATCTTTATATAGAGCCTCAAATCGTTAAAGATTGGGCAAACTAGCCAAAAAAGGCTACGCGATTGCCAGGGTTCTTCATAAGATTGGGGTGAAAGAAAAAATGTCAAGCAAGCAAATCCCAACTGAGAATTATCGTAATGTTTTCTACCACAACTGCTAAACCGGCTTTCCTACCTCACTTCTTTCCTGAGAAGACTCACGCTTCTGTTAACACTCACGCTTCTGTTAACAATAAAGCGAAACGTTTTATCGATATCTTAGGAGCACTCGTTGGTTTAGCCATTACGGCTCTGGTTGCTATCCCGGTTATCATCCTCACCCAACTCGACGACCCCGGTCCAATTCTATACAGCCAAATTCGTTGCGGACATAATCAAAAACGCTTCAGAATTTGGAAATTCCGCTCTATGGTCATTGGAGCCGAGCACCTAAAGCACCTCGTTGAAAACCAAGCTAGCGGTCATATCTTCAAAAACGACAACGATCCCCGCATCACTCGTATCGGTCGCGTTCTTCGCCGCACTAGCCTCGACGAACTGCCTCAGTTCTGGAACGTTTTGATGGGCGACATGAGCCTCGTTGGTACCCGTCCCCCCACAATCGATGAAGTTGAAAACTATACTCCTCGCCACATGCAGCGTCTAAATGTCAAACCCGGTATGACCGGTGAGTGGCAAGCGAACGGACGTTCTTCTGTGACTGACTTTGACCAAATTGTCAAAATGGATCTTGATTATCAAGAGAAGTGGTCGTTGAGCTACGACATCCAACTGATTTTCAAAACTATCTTTGTCGTCCTCAATCGTAGTGGTGCTTGCTAAAAGAGTTCTGATTAAGCGCTATAAAAAACTGCTGACTCAGCAGGTTTTTTAGTTTCTGAAAATAGCAAATTCATGGCTAGAGCCCGACAACTTCTGCAGAAGTCGGGGATCTGTCTTAACTCTTCTCTTACTCAGCTAGAATTGTTTGATAAAATCCGAAGAGCTTTTTTGCCAAGGCTTTGTTGGTGTATTGAGCCATCGATCGCTCAAAACCGCGTTGCGCAAATTCATCAGCCAGTTTTGAATTTTCCATCAATTGAACGAGACAGGTTTTCAACGCTTCTGCATTGCCTTCTGGGAAAACTAGACCCGCATCACCGATAACGTGAGGAATTTCTCCAGAGTCGGAACCGATAACCGGAACTCGACACGCCATCGCCTCGATTAACACATGACCGAATTGTTCTTTCCAACCGACAGAGGTTAGGGTTTTAAATTTATTGGTGGTTTCCGATGGTAGTACTAAAACATTGAGAAGATTGATATATTCTTGAACGCGATCGTGTGGGACACTTTCAATCCAAATTATCCGGTCTTGTAAACCTCGATCGACTGCCCAGTTTTCGAGTTGCGATCGCAGTTCACCTCTTCCTAAAAGTAACCATTTCCAAGAACGATCGGATAACTGTTCGAGCGCTTTACTTAATGTCAGCAATCCTTTTTCTTCAACAAATCTACCGACAAATCCTACAACAAA
Organism: uncultured cyanobacterium; assembly: GCA_963838375.1. Classification (GTDB taxonomy): domain Bacteria; phylum Cyanobacteriota; class Cyanobacteriia; order Cyanobacteriales; family Geitlerinemataceae; genus DVED01. The sequence continues at coordinate 315,115 of CAWIQY010000006.1, forward strand.
CTCTTGAGCTTTAATCCCCAACTCTTGCCGCAATTCTGGAACGGGAGTAGGTTTAAATAAATCTTCGTTAACCCCCAATTGAGGCATAACGGAGAGCGAGCCTCCATAACCTCGATCGTGCAAGATATCTGCCCCGTCTTGATTTCCCACAACGATGCCATCGGTATGTTGCAAGTTATAGGCTTCTAACAGCGAAATGGGAAACTTGAGATTGTAAGGCAAATTCCACCAAGTAAAGAATATATTTTTAGCATTTAATCCCAGCCATTTATTCAACGTGATCAACTGAGCATATCCTAAAGATTTAGCACCTTGTTCGACTTGGATAATATTAGGCTGAAATCGACGCAATAGATCGACGATATCCGTCCCAAACGTTAATAAACCTTGGTTTTTATGGCTAAAGTTAGAAACAGGGATAACTCTAAAAGCTCCTTCAAGAAGGGGTTCGGTTTCGATGACCCGATTTTGGATACCTCCTGGTTTCCATCGACGCGGTACAACTAGAGTGACTTCTATATTGGGTTCGATTTTAGCTAATTCTCTATATTTTTCTCGATTCAAATCGACAATATAGGTATGACTAGCGATTAAGACTCTCATTTTTAAAGTTTATATTAATTGAAATGTATAGTGATTCTCTGTTCCCCATTCCCCAACAACAGGAACTTCTGTAACTCACGAAAAATAAGAGATTTTATAATCAGTTGAAGTTAGTTTGAATTGATAGCCGTTCTTGCTTGGATGCGGTACATCCTGAAGGGTAAAAGCCAGAAGGCAAATAGTCATACGATTCAATACAAAATACCGCCCCGATTTCTAACTAAAGAGCGATCGAGGCGGTAATGCGATCGGTGTTAATAAAGTTCATACTGTTTCTAACCAATCAAAAACTTTGTCGAGCTGTTCGAGAGTAACGAGTCCGTACTGCCACAAAACCATCAAGAAGGTGTTGGAGGAATGAGCTTCGCCTTGTCGCAACGCCAGGGAAATGGAGTTTCCGGGAATGGACAACTCGTCTTGCAAAAATCGAATTAATTTAGCTTGTTTGGGAAATTTCATTTTCTAAAAAAGATTGTGTAAACTTAACTCTCTTAATATGCGTCTAAATCAAAGAGATAGCTGCGATCGAACTTACACATTGAGTGTGATCTCGATCGACCAATGGGAGATCCATCTCTTCGCAAACCCAATCCGCTATACAGTATTCGATTTTTGTCGGCAATTGGCAGTCTGGGTTGTGCCAGTTTTGCAGGTGGAATATTGCAAGCCGGCGATCGTCGAACTCAATACGGTTGGGAACTTTCCTGGGATCTTGTCAACCTCATATAGACGCTGAAATGCCTATCCCGTATCGCGTTGAAAACCTTGTAGCAGCGACAAACAAAGGAAACTCAGTTGACTTCCAGTTCTAAAACTGTCCTGAGCCAGCGATCGTCTGGTCTGCCCAGATGGGACGATCGTACTAACCCATATCGTTACCATTCCCTTGTCGGAGGACAACCATGCAAGAACCGTTGAATTCTCAATCTCACAGTAGCGCTTGGATCTTCCAAGCTTGGATTTCCTTTCTTCTTGCCATCTCTGCCACTACCGTCGGCATCGTGTACCTGCCTGTCGATAACTGGACCAAAGGGTTTATGGGGATGGGAATGCTCTTCTCTGTCGGCTCTACTTTTAATGTCTCGAAAACCACGCGAGATCTACACGAAGCGAAAAGATTCGCTGCCAGACTGGACGAAGCTCGAGTCGAACGACTGATTAAAGATCACAATCCGTTGTAAGCGAAACCCAATCTAGATCTCGGCATCCACCGATCCATTGGACGGTTCCAGAAATACCCCGATGCGGCGAAACTTTTGATAGCGTTGTTGGCGGCGCTCTTGAGAGCTCATTTTATCTAACTCTGCCAGGGTTTGCAGCAACGCTTTTTTGAGAATATCTGCGGCTTCTACGGGTTGAGCGTGAGCCGCTCCCAAAGGTTCGGGAAGAATACGATCGAGGATGCCCAACTCTTTCAAATCTCCGGCGGTGATCTTAAGCGCTTCTGCCGCTTGTGGTGATTTTCCGGCATCCTTCCAGAGAATTGCCGCACAAGCTTCCGGGGTTGCCACAGTGTAAACCGCGTGTTCGAACATCAACAGGCGATCTCCCACGCCAATTCCCAGCGCCCCGCCCGATCCGCCTTCACCAATCACGGTACAGATAATGGGAACATCCAATCCGAACATTTCCCGCAGATTATAGGCGATCGCTTCTCCCTGTCCTTGGTGTTCGGCTTCGATCCCCGCCCACGCCCCCGGGGTATCGATAAAGGTGATAATGGGCATTCCGAAGCGGTTGGCGTGTTCCATCAGCCGCATGGCTTTGCGATAGCCACCTGGAGATGCCATGCCAAAATTGCGGGCGACGTTATCTTTGGTATCCCGTCCTTTTTGATGACCGAACATGACCACGGGTCTGCCATCCAAACGCGCCACCCCTCCAACCAATGCCGGATCGTCGGAACCAACTCGATCGCCGTGCAGTTCCATCCATTCATCACCTATTGCCTGAATATAATCTAACGTGCTAGGGCGGCGGGGATGTCGGGCGAGCTGCAAGCGCTGAGAGGGAGATAAACTTCTGAAAATCTCTTGTCGCAGTTGAGTGGCTCGCGCTTCCAATTGGCGAATTTGCTCGGAAACATCGATACCATCGCCGCTTTCGGCAGCGAGATTGCGAATTTGCCCAATGCGTTCTTCTAATTCAACTAACGGCTTTTCAAAATCGAGGAGCAAGGGTTGGCGAGTTTTCGATTGAGTCATGGCAGGGAATAGAGATAGTCGATCGAACAACACTTAGGGGAGGAGAAACGAGTTGGAGGTTTCGATCGATTACCCTCCCCATCTTTCCCCCTTCCCCCGAAGCCACTGCTACTTAACTTTCAACAGCCAGCAGCGGCGTAAATCCATGTTTGATCGACACTTCACCGATTTTGTCCATCTTCTCTACCGTAATTTGATTGCGCCCCCAAGAGAAGTTGGTATGCCACTTTTCAAATTCCAGCAGCATCGACTCGGCAAAACAAGCAAACAACTGCCGCCCCGGTACGTCCATATTGACGATCTTCATGATTTTCCAGTCAATATCCAAGGCGTGTTCGACTATGCCACCTTTGAGAACGTGAACGCCGGGATACTGAACCTGGTTGGCTAGATTTTTAGGATAGCCACCATCAATTAACAAACAAGGTTTTTTCAGGGTGACGGGATCGATTTCCACACCCTTGGGCATACTGGCAACCCAAACAACAATATCGGCTTTGGGCAGCGCTTCATTGAGTTCCATAATTTGACCGCGTCCCAATTCCTCTTGGAGAGCATTGAGGCGATCGCGATCTCGAGCGACTAGAAGTAACTCACCCACGGGTGTTCGACTATTGAGCCACCGACAAACCGCACTGCCGATATCCCCAGTCGCACCGCACACTGCCACAGTTGCTTGGGATAGATCGATCCCCAATTTGGGAGCCGCCTGTTCGACTTGGCGGCAGAGAATGTAAGCGGTATGGGTGTTTCCCGTCGTGAAGCGGGCGAACTCTAGGGTAATGTTGCGAATGTTCGGAAGTTGCTGGAGATTGAAATTTTCAAAAATAATTGACGAAAAACCACCCAGAGCCGTGATATTAATCCCATGTTTTTGGGCGTGAGCCATGGCATTGAGAATTTTCCGCGTGGCTGCTTTAATCCGGCGAGTTGCCAGCATCTCTGGTAGAAAGCACGATTCTACATATTTCCCATAAATCGTCTGACCCGTAATGCTGGTTACGGTAATGTCATCAACTATTAGAGGGGGAGCGCTGCACCAAAAGTCAAGCCCTTGATTGGCATATTCTGCATAACCCAGCTCTTTTGCCACTGCTTGGGCGTGTTCTAGACTGGTCAAGTGACCGATAAGACCAAACATATTTTCGATTGTCGATTGGATTGTAAAACTGTAAACTTTGGGGTCGGGAGAGCGGGATTTGGCGCTTGTTTGGGCTTTACTCTAGAGTTTGGGCTTGACGTTGTTGTCCCGTTCGCAACCGGAGGAAATTGGACTGGTATCGACGGCGTTGAGAGCGAAGGGCAATCTGCAATGTCAGCCGTCATAAGTCGATCGACTTATGACTGCTCTTACCTGTTGTTCCAGTGTGTCGATTCCACTTTGGATCGGCCCTTCGCCAAAATTGGTCAGCTTAAATGCGGGGTTTGGATCTCGATCCGACTCGCTGTGGAGCAACGGTCGATCGATCGACATGGGTATCTCCAAACCCCGAATCCAACATTCAACGCAATCTTTAGGCAGCACGAAGTCCGTAGGCAGACATTCTCATAATATCGCGAGTGGTAAAGCCGATGTTGCTGAGCGCTTCGCCGTAGGCAATCATGAAGTCTTCGACTAACGCTTCTTTTTCCATTTCTAAAACGCTGGCGTCGTCTTCAACTTGGTTGAGCATCTGCCAAATGATGGGAAGATTCTCTTGGTTAGCTTGCTCGAGTTCTGCTTTGGACTCTTCAAAATGTGCTTTGAGCCAGACTTCACCAAAATTCAGGTGACTGTACTCGTCTTTGACTACGCCTTCAGTAATTTTCCGGGCAAAGGGATCGGCAACGGGAATGTATATATTGTAGGCAGCGATCGCGAAGCACTCGATAATCAGAGACTGGATCAGCAGGCAAGTTACCACTTTTCCCGACGCTGCGGCTGTCTGGAAGTTGCCATGAAGTCTGGCAAAGTATTCGTGGGCGAAGTCCATATCTGGAGTGACTTCTAGGTTGCGACCGCAGGCTTGGAACCCTTTCTTATGACGGTTCTCCATTTTGGAGAGCTTCAGCAGTTCGTCTTTTTGGTCTGGCAGCAATTCGGCTAGAGAGATATAGTTCTCGTAGGCTTCCTGCTCGCCTTCGATGACGATCGCGTTGATGCGGCTGTAGGCGGATTTGTAGCTTTCACTTTGAAAATCGATTGTCGAATCGGCGGCGGGAATGGCTTCAAGTTGAGGCATAATTATAAATCTCCAATCTCTTCCTCGTCAAATTCGGATGATCCTGGACAAAATCCAGAATTCCTAGAGTTTTTAAAGCTGAAGTGGTAGAATCGCCAACCACAACTTACTTACTTTACAGGTTTTTAGTTCAGATTTGACCAAATTCAGTGCAGGAGTAAGGCAAGCTTGATTTGGGGGCTGATGATTCTACATTCATTCCTCTATTCTACTGCGGAGTTCTTTAATTGATATTGACTCGATCCGGTGCATTTGTCGATCGGCTCGGATGTCTGCTATTGTTCGAGGCTCGGGTGAGACACGATCTCGTCTCACCTGAGCCTCGTACGGATGGCAATGATGGGCAACGGTTTAGGGGATTGCTCATCATTGCCGTTGGTGGGGAATCCCCACAGGAAAGAAAAAGGTTAACTGGCACTCGAAGCTAAGACCGCTACGTAGATGACTCCACCAATCAAGGTGACTGCCAAAGTTCCCAAAATTAAGTAATTGCGTTTTTGGGTAGATGTAGGCGCTTCGGCTTGGTACATCTTCGGCTCGACGGCAAAGTTATTCAAGCGACCGCCGTCTTCTGTGGTGTATGGCATTTAATTATCCTCAATACTCATAGGTTCTTAACCAATCTTAACAAAAAATACACCCATTTTCGTGAGGATCTGACGGAAAACGATCGGTTGAGGTCGATCGTGCATCGTTCAAAGGGTTTCGAGATACTTCAGCAAATCTGCCATCACTTCGGGACTGGGCTGAAACTGAGGCATGGGAGGAGTTTCTCCGCTGATGACTTGTTCGATCAAGCTGGCAGGGGATTTGCGTTCGGCAACACCCCGCAAACTCGGTCCGACATGACCGTTGGCTTCGCTGCCATGGCAACCTGCACAGTTCATTTGAAAGATCGCAGAACCTTTAGCTCGATCGCCCTCTAAGGAGAGAACGCTTTGGATATAGGAGTCGAATGGGGACAAGTGGTAAGCCCCTAAGATGGCGATGACTGCCACCAAGAGAATTGCCAAGACTTGCCCGGCGATTCGTTGGATTGATAAATCTATATCGGATTGACCGAACTGGTTACTCAAAGGACTGAAGTCAAACAAAATATATAAAGTTATTTGTCTTTTTATTTAATATTAAGTAACTTTTCCGCAAAATCCAAGAGGGAATCTCATATTGGTCTCGGAAATGTCCTCTAGACGAGGCGATCGAGATTGGTGTTGCAGACTAGGTTTGCCCGTCAGCGTTGAGATCCAAGCCCAAGTGGAGGATATTTCTGTAGGCTTTGCCAGTGCTTCGATCTGTTACTCCTGAACTCCTTCTTCAACAAATGCACCTCGGGTAATCTCAAGAAAGTATTCTTGTTGAACGGGCAAGCGATTCACCATCAACCATCAACGATCGACTCTTCTGGCTGTTGGTGAATACCAATCTTTACCCCATGCTCTGCGAGGGCTGCACTTAAACCTCTACAATGAAGGGTGAAAATGACACACAGGTTTGCAGGAGATCGCACATGGTAGAACCCCTACTTTCTGGCATTGTTTTAGGGCTGATCGTCGTCACGCTCGCGGGTTTGTTTTATGCTGCCTACGAGCAGTACAAACGCGGCGGTGGGATGACTTCTGGGGAATAGAGTCGATAAAACCGTAGGGTGGTGTTGCCGTAGACTTTCTGACGATCGAACATTAAGCCCGAAATCGATTCGAGATTCCAGCAGTTGGATCGATGTTCTACGGCTAACTCGCCCTGGGGTGTAAGTAATGGGAGGATATCGGCACAAACCGTTGATGAGACAGCGCTGTGGGCGATCGTTTCCAGGACGGGTCGATACAAGTCGCTATCGTAGGGTGGGTCGAAATAGATAAAATCGAACTGCCGTTTTCCCGATAAAGTTTTGAGTTGGGCGACGACATCGCCTCGCAGAATCTGATAGTGTCGATCGCTGGCGGCGACGCTTTGCCAGTTTTGACGGATGATGCTGCACGAACGGCTCGATCGATCGATTCCCACAACTTCTGCCGCTCCACGACACAACGCCTCGGCTCCCATCGCCCCGGTTCCCGCGCATAAATCTAACCAACGACATTGGTCAATTCTGCCTTGCCAGATATTAAATAGTGCTTCTCGGACTCTTGCCGGAGTTGGGCGCGTGAGTTGTCCGGGTAGGGTTTTGAGTTGGCGGTTGCCGTAGATTCTCATGGATGAAGCTCTCCTGGTTTTTTCAGTTAGCGCGATCGATGGTGACAATCGATCTAGATCGATCGTAATGCTCGGTGAGCGACAGTGCGGGTTGCCATTAAACTCCATACAGACCTCATCGAGAGCCTCATCCCATTCAATTTGACGAAAACGGCTCTCAAAGTCGTACACTAAAGGGTGCATCTTCTTCGGATGCGCCATCGATTTTGTTGTCAAGTTAGTTGTTGTCACCCGTGCGCAAATTTGTTTTAGCTGGAAACTGGAAAATGTACAAAACCCAGGCGGAAGCGCAGGAGTTCTTAAAGGGACTACTGCCAGCTTTGGAGAATACGCCTGAAGAACGGGATGTTGTTTTGTGCGTTCCGTACACAGCACTGATGAGTCTGAGCAAAGATTTGCACGGGGGTCGAGTTCGTCTGGGCGCTCAAAATCTGCATTGGGAGGATGTGGGTGCTTTCACGGGGGAAATCTCCGGTCCGATGTTGACGGAGATCGGTGTGCGTTATGCGATCGTCGGTCACAGCGAACGGCGGCAGTACTTTGGGGAAACGGATGAGACGGTGAATCTCCGTCTCAAAGCTGCTCAACGTCACGGTTTGATGCCTATTCTCTGTGTGGGAGAAACCAAGCAGCAGCGCGATGCCAAGGAAACGGAGTCCCATATTTGCAGCCAGATCGAGAAAGATCTTGTCGGTGTGGATCAAAACAAACTGGTGATTGCCTACGAACCGATTTGGGCGATCGGCACGGGAGATACTTGCGAGTCAGCAGAAGCCAATGGAGTTATTGGTTTAATTCGATCGAAGTTGAGCAATCCCGACGTGCCGATTTTGTATGGCGGTTCCGTCAAACCTGAGAATATTGATGAAATTATGTCCCAACCGGAGATCGATGGGGCATTGGTTGGCGGCGCCAGCCTACAGCCTGAGAGTTTTGCCCGAATCGTCAACTATCAATAAACCTTTGGGGAAATTGATTGTGTGTTACCCAAAAGCCTTGGCAGGGGCGATCGCAGTTCAATCCGATGATTCAGGTAGTCTTTGCGGGTTTTCCAGTCGGGCAAAATGGTTTCTAGAAGTTTGTAGAAGCGCGGAGAGTGGTTGTGAAACCGCAGATGGCAGAGTTCGTGGACGATTACGTAGTCGATGCAATCTTTGGGGGCGCTGACGAGTAGGGGGTTGAGCTGGATATTACCTTCTTTGGTACAGCTTCCCCAACGTTTGGGCATGGTGCGTAGTACGAACCCGCAATTCTCGTTCCGAGATGCTTCGCGAACGTTTTGAATGCCATAGGGGGCGACGAGTTGAAGGCAATGCTGATACCGTTCTAGAAAGATCGTCAAAGCTCGATCGCGATACCATTTGTCGATCGCTTTTTCGATTTTTTTGCGATTATTTGGATCGGGCGTGCTAACTTCGAGTCTACCGTACCAAAGACGAACTTTTTCTCGATCGCTTTCGATGGTTTTCAGGCGGTATTGCCGTCCTAGATAGCGATATCCTTCGCCAGAGATGTATTCAGGGGCGGGTAATTGGGGGGCATATTGGGCAAATTGGCGCTGTTGTTTGGCAATCCACGATGCGCGGTGGCTGACTTTTGTTTCGATCGCTTCTATGCTAGCAGTTTCGGGTGCTTTTACGACGACGCTGCTGTCGGGATGGACTTCGATGGCGAGGGTTTTGCGGGGAGAGTATTCTAGGGAAAATAGAATGCTGCTGCTGCCATATTGCACGCTATGAATGCCAAAATCAGTGTCAGATAACTTCATAATGTTGGGCAATATTCATGATTTTGCTGACAATCTCATCTAGATCTTTCCAAGGAATAAATAGATTGTGGGTTTTCTTGAGATCGTGGACGAGATCGTCGATCGCATTTTGCATCTGATTTTTCACATCTGGATTGGTGTGCCAGTCGCGAACTTTATGCTGAATAATAATATCATCGATTCCCGTTGCCAAACTAACTAACAAGTCTAATTTTTTAATTTGTGCTTCGAGTTTATCTTTGAGAATGTTATAATAAGCTCGTGCTTGTTCTCGATTTTTTAACTGGGTGGGAACGGTATTTGCACCGCGAGTTCGCGCTGTTTCTAGATGTTCTTGCATTTGTTGGAGATAGTCGCGATCGCTCAAACGTTTGGCGCGATGGGCATCGATCGCTGTTTGAATGAGTTGACTTAATCGCAGGTATAAAATGGGATCTTCTTCCATTTTTTCAGTGGCTACTTTTTTGATGCGGGAGGCGATCGCATCGGCTTTGGCTGCATCGCCAATGATACTGTTAATTTCCGTATCAAAGCGTTCTATATTGAAAATATCGATCGGTTCAATAAAAGTATTATAAGCGCCTGCGCCAATTTCTTTAACGACCATTTGTCTGATTTGGTCGGCATATTTGGCGTAGTTTACGGTTTCGGCGTAGCGTCTTTTAACGGCATCTCGTAGGTTGAGAAAATATTTCAGATCTTGGTTATAGCGTTGTTTGGTTGCTTCGGGAGTGTCGGCATGAAATTTGGCATTGCTGAGGGCAAGTTTGAGCGTTTTCGCAAAATCTCGCAAGTTTTCGTAGAAGATATCGCGTCGATCTTGGGGTTGCAGCCATTGTTGCAAACTCTCATTATCTTGCAGGTTGTTGACTCCTTTAAAGGCATCCCAAACAGCGGCATGATGGGTGGGAAGTTTGGCAATTTCCACTTGCACGTCAACTAATGCACCGATAATATCATCACGATCGAAGCCTTCTAATTCCAGCGCTGCATAGATTTCTAAGGCTTCATTCATTTCGCCAAAAATACCCCGATAATCGATGACAAGTCCGTAATCTTTACCGTCGAAAACTCGATTGACTCGGGCGATCGCTTGTAAAATGTTATGCTCTTTTAAGCGCTTATCGACATAGAGTACGGAATTGCGAGGTGCGTCAAAACCCGTCAGCAGTTTATCGACGACAATTAACAAATCTGGGGCATCTTCAGCATCGCTATTCTTGAAGCGATCGATGATAGTTTCTTGATACTTTGTCGGCGTGCCGTATTGCGCCATCCTATCTTTCCAAAAACGCTGCACTTCGGAGATATCGGCTTCATCTACGCTGTCGTTATCTTCGCGGGTATCGGGGGGAGAAATGATGACTTCGGCGCGGACTTTGCCCCAATTATCGAGAAGTTTTTTGTAGGTAATGGCGGCGCGTTTGCTGGAGGTGGCAAACTGTCCTTTTAAACCCGTTCCTTTGAAATGTTTCTCGAAATGTTTGCTCAAATCATAGGCAACTTCTTCCATTCTAGCTTCGGATTCGTAGAGGGGTTCGGCACTTTTAAATTTTCGTTTGAGATCGGCTTTTTGTTGTTCTGTCAAGTCTTCTGTGATGCGATCGAACCATTTATCGACGGCTTCGGTATTTTGAAATTCGCTTTCTCTGCCTTCGTAGAGGATGGGAACAACGGCTTTATCGCTCACAGCTTTGGGCATAGTATAAGTGTGGATAAAGCCGCCGAATTTTTGAGCGGTACTTTTTTCTTTCTTCAGTAACGGCGTACCTGTAAAACCGATATAGCAGGCGTTGGGGAAAACATTTCGCATTTTGGCATGGGTTTGTCCGTATTGCGATCGATGGGATTCGTCGATTAATACGAAAATATCTCGGTTTGTATTTTGACCTTTTTCTTTAGCAACGGTTTCAAATTTATCGATAATTGTGGTAATAATTTCGGCTTTGGGTTCGTTAACTAATTCTAGTAAATGTTTGCCGCTTTTGGCTTGAATGACAGCCGCGCCGCAATTTTTAAAGGTAGTTTTGAGTTGATCGTCTAAATCGATGCGATCGTTAACTAGAATAATTTTCGGATTTAAAATAGTTTTTTCCATCGCTAAGGCTTTGGCTAACATCACCATTGTTAGGGATTTTCCGCTACCCGTGGTATGCCAAATTACACCGCCTTGGCGAGAGGAATCGCCGCGTACTTTTTTAACTTGTTCGAGGGTGGCTTTGACGGCGAAATATTGTTGGTAGCGGGCAATTTTTTTCGTACCTGCGTCAAAGATGATGTAACCAAAAATGAGATCTAACAGGCGTTGGGGGGTGAGGAGACTGTAGAGAATACGATCTTGGGGAGAGATTTGTCGATCGCCCGCAGCCCAGTTATCTCTAATCGTTTGCTGTTGGGAAAGTTCGCGCCAAGAGAGTAATTTTTCAGTTTGGGCGTGGGTTGGTGGGATATTAATTAAGGCGTAAAGTTCGGCTTCAAATGTTTCGGGAGTTTCTTCTTTCCAGATTGCCCAAAACTCTTTTGTAGTGGCGGTAGTGGCGTATTGGGCGCTATTTTGGGCGATCGCAAGTAGGAGTTGTGTCAAACAGAAGAAATGGGGGATTTCGTCGGGGCGTTGGTTGCGAAGTTGCTGGCTGATGGCTTCATTAACTGCATCTTTGAGATCGGGACGCTTGCATTCGATCGCCACGAGAGGAATGCCATTAACAAAAAGTACGATATCGGGGCGGCGAGTTTGGGTACTGTTGCGGCATTCGATCGCAAATTCATCGGTGACATGATAGACGTTATTGGCGGGATTTTGCCAGTCGATATATTGCAGGGTATGGCTTTTTTTGTCGCCGTTAATTGTTTGTTCTAAACTTTTACCGAGGGTGAGTAAGTCGTAGAGTTGTTGGCTGGTGGTGTAGAGGGCATCGTAGGGAAATTGACTAATGGCGGCGACAGCTTTCTGGATGTTTGTATCGCTGAAGGGGTGAATTTTGCCGCGACTTTCGATGTGGTTGAGTTTGTGGAGTTGTTCGGTGAGGATGTCTTCGAGGACGATTTTAGCGCGTTTGTTGTGGCGGTGGGCGAGGGCTTCTTGAGGCGTGAGATATTGATAGCCCATGTTTTGCAGGAGGGCAAGGGCGGGGATTTGGGAGGAGATAGTTTCGCGCCAGTCGGTGGGGGAGGGAGTCATGATATTAATCCATTCGGTTAGTTTAACTCTTGTTCGATATAGTCAATTATTTCTAAAATGTTGCGGGGTTCACTAGGATGAACGTTAGATTCTTCAAGAATATGGACGTGGTGGGGAAAGTTGGGTAAGTCGGAGAAATGTTCGACATTATCCCAGCGTTTGCGGAGTTGATGTTGAGTTTCATTCATCCATTGATAGCGATAGGTTTCCGTCACGCAGGCTTGATTTTTGACGATAAAAAACTCAACAATTTCTAAGAAATCACCATTTTTTAGAGTTAATCTAGCGCGAAAATAGCCTTGGTCTGGGATAGCTCTTTCTTTGACGATCGTAAAGGATTTTATCGCGGCACTCGTCAGCAATTTTACTTTAATTTCGGCAATATAATCCTCTGCAATCATGACTTATCTTGGGATTGTAATAGCTCGATGTGTTTTTGCAGAGATTTCAACATTTCATAAAAAGCATTCCACTCCACAAAATCAATATCGTCGCCTAGTTCTCCTTGATGAAAGCGTTGATAAAATTCAGGAGAGATTAGTTGATACTGTGTCTCAAATTGTTTGAGATCGCTTTCTAATTCTGCTTTCTTTTGTTGGGCGATCGCTAGTTCTTGGCTGATAATTTTATCTAGGGTTTGTTCGATCGTTTGGTTGATATTGCCTTGATGATAAAGCGTTTCGATGATTTTCAATTGGGTAAGAATTTTAGGTTTGGTTTGCATGGCTAATTTTATGGGTTAGGGGTATCATTTAATCAATTTTAACTTTTTTTGTTGGCATGAATGGGATTGGGTTTCATGATTTGAGTCCGCTACGGTTGAGGTGGGACAACTTTTTCGAGTTCTGAAATCAGATCGGGTAAGCGGTTAATAATAGTGTCCCATACGATATCAAAGTTAACGCCATCATATTCATGCACTAACCGATTTCTCATGCCACGAATAGCTGTCCAAGGAATATTTGGTAAGGTTTGTTGCATGGTTTCAGAAACTCGATTGGCGGCTTCACCAACGATCGTAAGTCGGCGAATTACTGCGTCTTGAAGTTGTAAATCGGTGGTTAAGTCGGTTTGCGATCGCCCTTCAATATAATCGATGATAATTCGAGCCGATTGCAACAGATCGAGCAGGGACTGTAGATCGCGTTCCATAGATGAGTTGAGCGGTGGAAAGGATGGCATGACGGCGGAGGTAGTTGCGGCTGGTTTCGACACCTTTACGGGTTAATAGATCGATATCGCGCTGGAAAAGTGTTTTTAATTGCTCTTCCATTTCGACGAGATCGAAGAGGGTAGGATGAGATTGGCGATCGAAGTCGATTAAGATGTCGATGTCGCTATCGGGACGAAAATCGTCGCGCAATACGGAACCAAAGAGGGAAAATTCGGTGATTTGCCATTGTTGACAAAACTTGGTAATTTCTTCTAGGGGTAATTCGATCGAGTTGATTTTCATAGGGGTTGTCCTTGGGGATGGCGAAGAAAAGGTTTCATCTTGAATGCAACCGTAAAATTTGGTTAGGGGATAGGTGGAGATTGGAGTTTGAGTTGGAAGACTCGGCTCAGTTAGGGCGTAATTGTGTCGCAAAAAGGCGATGAAGCTCATCACTTGTCGTTGCGCTTCTGGTGGCAGTGCGAAGAATTCATTTAACAGGTCTTGCTGAGTCATGGGGATACCTCTCGATCGTAGTTTTCAGTTGACGCGAACTCTGGTTTTTCCGGTGAGGAGTTGTTGCATTAAGCCGCGTTTTTGTTGTTTGTAGGCGGCGAGTTGTTTTTCTAAGTTTGAGATTTCGGTGTCGGCGGCGGAGAGGACAGAGGCAATTTTTTCTTGTTCGGGTAATGAAGGAAGATTGATTTTTATCGAATATAAAGTATCTCTATTTAAGCTGGGAACGCCTGAAGCCTCATTTAACAGTTCAAGTTTGGTAAAACTTAGAAAGTAATAAATCCATTTGGCCTTTACCATTTGTCTGCAATCTAAATAATAAGTAGTATCAATAGCCCAGAACTTACCAGAAACATATCTTACCTTATCTATAGTTCCTTTTCTTCCAATAATTACACTCTCTCCATCATAAATGTGTGTGGAAGTATAGCCTGTAATGCCACCAGTTCCATAAACTGGAAATTGCCCATCTACAGAAAAAATAGTTTTAGGAGATTTACCGTAGTTAATTGTAGTTATATCTCTTAATCTAACGGTTTCCCACTCGCTGCCCTCAAACTCCTTAAAGCGTTTTTTGCCAGTTAATAGCTGCTGCATGAGTCCCTGCTTGAGCTTGCGCTTGGCGGTGATGAGTTTTTCTAGAGTCGATATTGCATCATCCCAAGCCCCAAGTATCTCCGCAATTTTGCATTGTTCTGGAAGTGAGGGAAGAACTATCTCTAATTTCAGCAAAGATGATTTAGTGATTTTAATCATACTTGTGCTGCTACCTGATGCGATATTTTGTATTTTAATTCGGTAGGTTGTAGAATTTAGTAAATAGCTGAGCCATCGAACAGAGAAATTATCAGTTTTTGGTTCTATCTGCCAAAGAAGATCGGGTAAAAAAAGATTAGGATAATCACGATCGATATATACGTTAGCTCCCACAAGATTAGGAGTGTTTGCACGACTAATAATTATCCTATTTTTTTTAGGACTTACATTTACCCTATGAAGTTCTTCAGATAAAACTACTTTATTTTCCTTTGGGTTGAAATGTCCATAAGAAACAGCACTTAGTTTTAAAACACCTATTTCACCTTCCGAAGCTGGTCTATCTTCTGCATTTACGCTTATACCTGAATCTAGTGAAGAAATGAGCTGACTGAGTTCCATGATTTTCCAACTTTCAGGAATCATAACCAATTTCCTCCAAATACCCACGCATCTTTCAAACCTCTAACTCAATTACTCTTCGGTTTCTCAGTCGCAGCAACAGACTCCACAGATTGCTTCATCTGTTTCACCAAATGCTCTAAAACCTGCATTTGCTCTGCTAGCGATAATTGTTCGATTTCATGCAAAACCCGATCGATTAAAGGATTCATATATTACCTCTCAAGATATTCTCATCTGACTAACTCACTCAGCCTCAGCCAGAGCAAAATCTACACCCGCATAAATATCATCTAGAGATACCGTCAACGCCAAAGTGGTAAATAGCATAGATGCCGACAAATCTTGATAATCGGTTAGCAACCATTGTGCCGTATCAGTTTTTGTAAACTGCATCATATGACAACGAGACTGCTCAATCAGCACATACTCCCGCAAAGAATCTAAACTGCGATAAAAATCAAACTTATCCCCCCGATCGGAATTTTTAGTCGATCGCGAAGATACCTCAATAATTAGCTCAGGATTTACTACCGTCGTCGTACCAACCCCCTGATAAACTGGATTCCCAGCGATTACCATCAAATCAGGATAAGTATAAACCCGATATTCCTCAATCCAAACCCGTACATTTTCAGTGAATAAACGGAAGTTTTTCGGGCGCAGAAGTGGCTTGAGATTAGCACACAAATTCGTCACAATCTCATTATGATTTGTCGTTCCTCCCGCCATTTCTACAATCTCTCCATCAATATACTCACTCCTCACCTCCGCCACCACTTCTCGATCTAGATACTCCGCAGGTGTAAACAATCGTGGCTTTGCTTGAATAATCATCACCTCATACCTCTGCTTTAGTAACTTCATTGCGAAATTGTTCTCTCACCCATTGTCGCACATGGCGAATCAAACTCGTTTCCCCCATTGTTTGACTCAATTCCAAAAAATTCATCAACACGGCATCATTAAACATCGGCAACGCCAACGAAACTTGACAAGGCTGATAATCACCATTAACCAGACTCAAAATCGTTAAAATTTCGCGATCGAATCGCCAGACTTCCGGTACTCCCAACGCTGCATAAATCCCCATCCGATTCATCGAACTGCTGGTACTATCCACCTCAATTGCTAAATCCGGTGGAGGCTCGATCGTGAGATCGATTTCATCCTTTCCGCGAACTACAAACTCATTCTGAATGTAATAGCATTCATCCGGTTCTAATCCTCTTTGCAAATCTTCTCGACTCCAAGTCGTAGAACCTAAACTGCAAATTTCAATCTCTAACTCTTCCGTAATTACTTCGACAAAACGTCCCAAAAGCCGTTTATAGCGTTCATGTGGTGGTAGTGGCATCATGATCTCCAGTGTTCCGCGATCGTAAGTCAGCCGCGTTCCCGGTTGTGACTCCAAATCTCGCACCAGATTCTGATAAGTATTCCAGTGAATCCCTTGCAATATTGTAATATTGGGAGGTGATGCGATCGCTGTTGTCATAGTTTTTTCCTCTCTATATCTTTCTCGTCATCTAGCAAATCTCGCTCAACTACTTTTAGTCCGCCAGGGAATTAATTCCCTGGCTAATAGCGAAAGTCCTCTTAAGAGGACTATAGCGATTCTCGAGTGCGTGAGGTCTGCCAACGATCGATTCGATGTAGGGGCGATTGCCAATCGCCCTTTCGAGGTATGCCGCACCCACCTGAGAAACGCTATAATGAGTTTAAAACAAGACTTACGCGCGGAGGACAAACAACCCAGTTGCTATATCAATATTTCTCGATTTTATACAGAATTTTGCTCATAAACCGGGTTGTTTGCATAAGTTATGTATTTTTTTTCTCAGTCCTCTTTAGAGGACTTTCGCTTTGAGACAGGGGTTTAAACCCCTGTCGGACTCTCGGACTGCGGGTTTAACATTAAATTGACACTAATAGGCACGGGATCGAAGACTAATCGTAAGACGATCGTATAATTATAACAAATCCAAATCTATCCTACAATTTCATCCCGCCTTCACCCCCAAATCCCAACTCTTCCAAATACCCGCGCATCTTAATTTTAACATCCACCAACTCCTTTTCTAATCCATCAATCTCCACCTGCACCGCCCCAATATCAATTTCTTCCTCCTCCTCAAACGTATCCACATATCGCGGAATATTCAGATTAAAATCATTCTCCTTAATCTCTTCAAAACTTGCCAAATACGCATACTTCTCCATCGTTTCCCGCCGCTGATATGCCCCCACAATCTTTGCAATATCCTGTTCTCGCAAATTCTTCTGCGTCTTCACATCGGCATAATCTCGACTGCCATCAATAAATAACACTGAATTATCCGGCTTATTCCGTTTAAATACTAAAAT
The DNA here is from genome assembly GCA_963838375.1 of uncultured cyanobacterium. Taxonomy (GTDB): domain Bacteria; phylum Cyanobacteriota; class Cyanobacteriia; order Cyanobacteriales; family Geitlerinemataceae; genus DVED01. The sequence continues at coordinate 332,480 of CAWIQY010000006.1, forward strand.
AGCCGCCGGAATTCCCGTCCCAAAAAACAGATTACTGGGCAATCCCACCACCGCATCTAACAGATTTTCCTCAATCAACTGCTGGCGAATTTTTCCCTCACTACTCCCTCGAAATAACACCCCGTGCGGCACAACCACCGCCACTCGCCCGCGTTCTAAACTCATCGTTTCGATCGTGTGAGAAATAAAAGCAAAATCTCCCTTTCCCTTGGGTGGAATGCCCCTAGAGAAGCGTTTGAAGCGATCGCCCGACACATCATCCGCCCCCCATTTATCCAAACTAAAAGGCGGATTGGCTACCACCACCTCAAACCGCATCAACTTATCATTTTCTAACAGCTTCGGATTGCGAATCGTATCGCCCCACTCAATTCGTGCCCCATCTACCCCATGCAAAAACATATTCATCTTGGCTAAAGCCCAAGTTCCGCCCGTATTTTCTTGCCCGTATAAACTATAATCATGACTACCCTGCCGCCGCACGTAATTCGCACATTTAATTAACAGCGAACCCGATCCACAAGTGGGATCGCAAATCCGTTCCCCCGGCTGCGGCGCCACTAATTCCGCCATCAATTCCGACACCTCCGAAGGCGTATAAAATTCTCCCGCTTTCTTCCCCGCACCTGCTGCAAATTTGGCGATTAGGTACTCATAAGCATTGCCAATTACATCCAGATTCCCAATCCGCGAAGGACGTAAATCTAACTTCGGGTTGGCAAAATCTTCTAATAACATCTTCAAGCGTGTATTGCGATCGCGACTCTGCCCCAAATTCGCCTCGCTATTAAAATCAATGTTGCGAAATACCCCCGCCAGTTTCAGCTTATTGGCTTCCTCAATTTTTTCTAGGGCTTTATTAATAATTTCGCCCAAATTCGTTTCGTTGCGCTGTCGGTACAAATCGTCAAAACCGCATCCCGGCGGCAACACAAACCTCTCCCGCGCCAGCCGCCGCAAAATGCGTTCTTTGTCATCCCCATATTCTTTTTGCAGTTGTTCGTAATGTTCTGTCCACACATCGCTGACATATTTGACGAACAACATTACCAGCAAATAGTTCTTATATTCGCTCGCATCGATCGTCCCTCGAAATGTATCGCAAGCACGCCAGAGAATAGTATCGATTTCGTCTTGAGTCGCGGGGAAGAGAGAGAGTGTATTTTTATCCATAAATGCAGAGAATAAAAGCTATAGTCGCCACGAGAAATCGGCAGACTTTAAACGGACATGGAGGGAAAAACGTGGCTTGAAACCCATTATTTTTGGTCAATACAGAATAGAAACCCGCCTAGGCGGGTTAAAAAAGTATTGCTTTAATGAGTTGAGTTGGGCTGGGTTGAACGTTAACCCAACCTACACCTCTGAACTCTTATCGTATTTTTGCAACAGAAGCGCTAACTTCTCTTTGGTGTCGGCGGGCACTTTTTCCAAGGGGGTTAAAATTGCGTATTTCAGACGCAGAATGAGCCTCAGAAACCGGGGGATTTTCGCTCAGGCGGCGTACGGTTTCCCGGATGACTTTCTGGGCGTTAGTGGCATTTTTATGGAGGTTGGCAATGACCATTTCGACGGTAACGCTGTCGTGTTCGTCATGCCAGCAATCGTAATCTGTCACCAACGCCAGGGTGGCATAGGCGATTTCGGCTTCGCGCGCGAGTTTGGCTTCGGTTAAGTTGGTCATGCCGATGACGGTGGCATCCCAACTGCGATACAGGTTGGATTCGGCTTTGGTGGAAAATGCAGGCCCTTCCATGCACACGTAAGTACCGCCTCGATGGAGGGTGACATCGGGGAGGTGTAAACTGGCAGCAGCATCGCCAAGAATCTTGGCGAGTTGGGGACAGACGGGATCGCCAAAGGTGATGTGAGCGACGATCCCATCACCGAAAAAGGTGGAGACTCGTTTGTGAGTTCGATCGATGAATTGGTCGGGAACAACCATATCCACGGGTTTGGCTTCTTCTTTGAGCGAACCGACTGCTGAGGCTGAGAGCAGGTATTGAACCCCTAAGCTCTTCATGGCGTAGATATTCGCTCTGTAGGGTAATTCTGAGGGAAGCAGCAGGTGATCTCGACCGTGACGCGCGAGGAAGGCAACCCGCGTTCCGTCCAAGGTTCCCAGAATGATGGCATCGGAAGGAGAACCGAAAGGGGTTTCCACCTGCACTTCTTCTACATCGACTAGTGCATCCATTTTATATAGCCCGCTACCGCCGAGAATGCCGATTGTTGTTTGAGTCATTGTTTTGCTCGATTGATGGTTAAAACCGTTGGTTTTGGCGAGATCGAATTGCTCTCCCCTATGTGTTGGCGGATCGTTTTGAACGATCGAACAGGGAAAGCGACCCGGTGCGACGCTCTATTGTACTAGTGAATTTGACTTGCTTCAGCTCTCTTTTTTGTCAAGAGACGTTTTGTCCAGTATAATTACTAATATATTGCGTAAAACATACATTAATTAAGTATTACCACTTAGCCGGTAGAAAATGTAACAAAAATCAAGCAAATGCCTATCTTAAAATTTGTAATTTGTCAACGATCGAGATCGCACTAAGAGATGATTTCGATCGCATCTTTTATGGAGAGAATATTTAATGATGAGGTAACAAAATTTAAAAAGTCTGTTGGATCAGCTTTTAATATGGTGCAAGTTCAAGCTAGCCAAACCAACCTTTCGTTAGATAACGTTGTCGATCGCATTCTGTATTGCGGTCAACTGACCCCTAAAGATCGGACGATGCTAGAGTCGGCAATTTTGTCTCAAAAGTTTTTGAGTCGGACTCAGCAAGGTCGCATCGCACGAGTTTATGATGGTCTTCATCAAGGCTCGATCTCCCTCATCGATTAGTTTTCAGCTTTTTTTTGAGAAACTCAAAAGCTACAACTGGTGGTCTTGTTCGATCGTCTCACCGACTCCTCTTCTGGGAAGCGATCGATCGAACCGAATCTCCAGAGTAAGTGTTTTGATACACTTGGGTGCGATTTTTATCGCAATACTGGAACCGAAGGAATTCAGACTAAAGTGAGATGGCTGTAACCATCGCAGAATCGATACAACTGCCTCCGAACGCTAGGTTTGAGCGTTTTTAAAGATTCTCGATCGTTAAGCGGGTTGTAATAGCCAAAACCCGCTATACGTCATCCCCGAATCGTCAGGTTGAACGAGCAGAAAATGCAAACCTTTCGACGCGGATCGACGTTGTTGATAAGTACGTGCAGCCGCCGCCACATCGCCATCTACAAAAGTTGCCAACACCCAACGATCGACCAATCCCGACTCTAAAATAATACCGTCAGGATCGCCGGAAATAGAATCGATCGCGACTGGATTCACCGATTGCAACCACCGCGCCAGTTGCTTCGATTGCCGTCCCCCATCGATAACAATTCCGGGGATGGGTTGAGTGGAGGCAAGTCCTAAATTGAAAGGAAGAAGGATATCGGGAATCGATCTCACCGGAATCGGCTTTTCGATGAATGCGTCTAAATCTCGCGCCGTCAGGGTCGCAAACCGCCATCCGTCACCCCAAAGTGCCTCGGGAACTGGAACGGGTGCGGGTCGATATACGGAAATGGGTTGATAGTCTTCTCCCGTATACTGGCTCATTTTAGGGTATTCGGCAGCACGTTTTTGTAATAGCCGTTTGAGATCGATCGTGCGTCGTGTGGCTTCTACGGGGATTCCTAGATGTTTTCCGGCAGCTTCTAGCAGGCTTTGACACTCGGGACGAAACAGTTGTAGGAGCTCGGGAAGTTTGGTGTTTGCTTGTTGCAGTTGCTGTGCCAGCCAATCGGAATTGGCTTCGGATTGCGGACAGAAGGCGATATATGTCCAGTCGATGGAGTTGTCGCAAATCACCAACTCCCACAACGGTTGACTGGATTCATCTTGTAATGGACGACGGTAGAAATCAACTTGCCAAATTTGCATGGTTAATGGGTAATTGGTCATTGGTCATTGGTCATGGTGCGTTTCGTGCCGGTGGCACACCCTACTATTTACCTTCTAACTTTTCAATTTGTTGTTCTCGGGTAGAATTACGATCGGTGGGTGCGATCCAGTCGGGAAACAATCCACCGATGGCGGTTCGGCTTTGAATGCTGGCTTGTCTGACTGGGGTGGGAAGAAAACTGAGTTTGTCTCCGGCGAGGATAAATCCGATAGCTAGGATACCCAGAGAAAAGGCGATATTTTTAGTCTTCATGGTTTTATCAACTTGTCCTGTCAATAGGGTATCTCATCATCGCTGGTGGGGAGCGATCGTAGGTGTTGTAAAAACTGTTATAATTCCTCGGATGTGAGTTGACGGCGCGATCGTTTTTGAAAGTTTTGTATGAGATAGTTTCGTCCGCGATCGATACTCCAGGCAACTCGTTGCATTTGCCGATCAATTTCGGCGATGGCGACTTCTCAATATAAGTTTTATTTTTTGACTGCTCGGATCAAAAAAACTCGCTGAATACCGGCTACATTTCGTGGCGGAAATGATTCAGTCAAACGATCGAAGTTCGCGCCATCATCTCCCGGCTGAATCACTTTTGCCTCCCATCCATAAATTGATAATAGTTCTTCCGGATTGTCCCAACCCGATTGAAAATATCCGCGATAGGGTTCGTACTCTAAACTGTGCGTATTAATCAGATCGAGTCCTAGATAACTGCCAGAAATACTCAAGCGAGAAATCGTCGAAAGTATCTGATGAACTCGATCTTCTGATAAATACATCAGGAGTCCCTCTGCCAACCAAATTGATGGATGTTCTGGACAATACCCAGCCGCTATTAACTTGTCTTCCCAAGGTTGGTTTAAATCAGCCGGAATTCCATAACGATCGCACTTAAAATTAATATTCTTGAGACAACTTTCTTTGTAATCAAGTACCTCGGGAAAGTCGAGTTCGTATAGCTTCATCCCCGAACACCAAGGAAGGCGATACGCTCGTGTATCCAATCCAGATGCTAAGATGACAACTTGACGAACTGAAGTACTTAAGAGGAAGTCATCGAAGAAACGAGTCCGAACTGCAACATACATTTTATCCTGTTGGGTCAGTTGTTGTTCAACTCGTTGGAAGGCTTCCTCACCTGCTAATGTAGCCGCAAATGGATCGTCAAAAAGACGATCGTTTCGAGCTGATTCTAAAGACCGCATCGCTGCCATCATTCTCGCTGTGAACGGTACGAATTCATTGTAGTCATTGGCTATATTCGGTGACTGAGATTGACTCATAAACGTTATTTTTGTATAATATTTAATAGATTTACAACGCAAATTCTGGTCGATCGCCGCTCCAAGGTCGATCGGCTTCTAACTGAGATGCTAAGCGAATTAACATCGACTCATTTGCGTTTCTACCTACTAATTGTACGCTCAAAGGTAGCCCATTTTCATCAAATCCAGCCGGAAGAGCGATCGAAGGTTGTCCGGTGGCATTAAAAGGCGGACAGGGAAATATCCAACGAATCACTTTCGATAACGTTTCTTCGGGAGAGAATACTGCCCATTCTCCGATACGAATGGCAGAGTGCAAATTGGTTGGAAGTAGCAACACATCAATATCTTGAAAGCTTGAAACAATGCGGCGGGCAATGATGTGTACTTGATTGCGCGCTTGGATAAAATTACCGACAGAAACGGCATTTTCCAGATTCCAACGATTGATGGGATCGAGGAGGTCTACCGGAATTCCCGTAGCAGTAACACTCGATTTCCAAATAATTGTAAAAGGGTCGATTAAATCGTAGGCATTGAACGATCGCATCTGCGACAATATGACCTAACTTTTCCAGCCGTTTCGCAGTATCCAAAACGGCTTTTTCCCAAGCCAATTCCGGTTTGCCAAATCCCTCAAATTCCGTCACAACACCAATCCGCAACAAACCCCGGAGATTGACGAGAAGCTTCTAAAAACGAAGGATTGGGATCGGGCAACCAGTAAGGATCTCCAGGAATGTAACCCGACATCACATCCAACAATGCTGCGGCATCGGCAACGGTTCGCGCCAGGGAACCATAGGCGGCAAATCCCATCAACTGTTCTCCCAGGGGGGCGCTAGAAATCCGACCCCGCGAGGGTTTGATGCCCACTAAACCGCAACAAGCAGCGGGTCCGCGAACCGAACCCCCACCGTCGGAACCCTGGGCAACCGGACACAATCCCGCCGCTACTGCCGCCGCCGCGCCACCGCTGGAACCGCCGGGGGTGTAGTCGAGATTCCAGGGATTTCGGGCGGGGGGAAAGCCGGGAGGTTCGGTGTAGGGAAGGGCGCCGAGTTGGGAGGTTGCCGTTTTGCCGAGAATGACGAAACCTGCTTGTTTGATACGGCTGACAACCCCGGTATCGAAGTTGGCAACTTGTTGGCGCAAGGCAGCAACACCGAGACTCCAAGGGACATCTTTGACGGCAGCGAGGTCCTTGATGGGAATGGGAACGCCGAAGAAGGGGGGTAAGTCGTCGGGGTTTTCGGTGTTTGTCAGTTGTTCTGTTTTGGCGGTGGCATCGGCGATCGCCCGATCGGCGGTTACGGTAAAATAACTACCAAGGGTTTTGTCAAGTCGATCGATCCTCTCCAGGTAAAGTTCCACCAATTCCAAGGGAGAAACGGCTTTAGTCCGAATTAGTTTGGCTTGTTCGACGGCGGGAGTAAAGGCGAGATCGATTGGGTTCATGGGTAATGGGTAATGGGTAATTGGCACAAATGACAACTAACCACTATCAATTATTAACTGTACGGGTGAAAAGGTAGGGTGTGTTGAGGTACGAAACGCACCTTTGAGGTTCTATATTACCCGACAGCAATCTGGAATTTGATGCGGATGAGGGAATTGCCAAGTTGTATGTATGATGAGATCGAAAGCTTTCGACCAGAACGGGATCTGACCTATGAAATTTCCAGAACCCCATAAGATCGATCGTCTCCTCACCGTGACTTTGATAGTCGTGGGCAGCTTGAACTCCAACCCAGTTTCTGCCCAAATTGTGCCGGATGCCACGTTACCCGTCAATTCCCAAGTCACTGTTGAGGGAAACACCTTCACTCTCGATGGGGGAACGGCAACGGGAAGTAATTTGTTTCACAGTTTCTCGGAGTTTTCGTTACCGACGGGATGGGAAGCGTTTTTTAACAATGCTGTTAATATCGACAATATTTTTACGCGGGTGACGGGGGGGCAAGTCTCGAATATTGACGGACTGATTCGCGCCAATGGGGGGGCGAATTTGTTTCTCCTCAATCCCAATGGCATTGTGTTTGGACCGAATGCACAATTGAATTTGGGGGGTTCGTTTTTTGCCAGTACCGCGAACGAGATTGTGTTTGCGGATGGGGTTTTTAGCGCGATGAATCCGGAAGGGGCGGGCACGGGGGCACCGCCCCTACTGTCGATTAACGTTCCCGTCGGTTTGCAATACGGTGAAAATCCGGGGGCAATTGTCGATCGATCGCGTGTCTCGGGCGTTTTGTCCGGGAACACCGCAACAACGGGTCTTCAGGTCAATTCTGGCGAAACTCTGGCTTTGGTGGGGGGAGAGGTTCAGCTAGATGGGGGAAACCTGACGGCGGAGGGAGGACGCATCGAGTTAGGCAGTGTGGGGGAAGGATTTGTCGGTATCGGCGATGCAACGGCAGGTTTTCCGTTAACCTATTCCCCAGGACAACCTTTTACCGATATTACTTTATCCAATGGGTCGATCGTCGAGACCAGTGGCAATGGCGGCGGGACGATTCAAGTCCGAGGTAGAAATATTTCTCTGTTTGAGGGATCGCAAATTCGCAGCAATACTCTCGGTTCGGGAATGGGGGGCGATGTGACGGTGATGGCATCGGAAGCGGTGACGGTTCGCGGACGGTTGCCCAATTTACAACCTAGCGCTTTACAAGTGCGGGTGCAAGGGGAAAATGCTACGGGAACGGGGGGAAATTTAACCCTGGAAGCGCCCAGGTTAACGGTGGCAGAGGGGGCGCGGGTGGCGGTGTCTTCGCTGACGCCGAATCCGGCGGATGGCGGGAATTTGACGGTTCGGGTATCCCAGAGGATGGAGATTGCCGGGGTAGCTACCCAAAACGGGGAACTGTTACGCAATCCGGCGGGGGAAGTGTTGCCGAGTCAACTTTCTAGCGTGACGACGGGGGCGGGAAATGCGGGGTATATTGCGATCGAAGCTGGGGAGTTAATCGCCACCGATGGCGGTCAAGTGACGGCTTCTACATTAGGATCGGGAGATGCGGGAATTGTAACTGTTGCTGCCCAAGATATTACCTTAACTGGACGATCGATCGATGGCAGCGAACCTAGCGGATTGCTGGCGCGAGTGGAACCGGGGGCAACGGGAAACGCCAACAATTTAACGGTGGAAGCGCAACGTTTGCGGGTCGAAGGAGGGGCGCGGATTGCGGCATCTTCCCTGTGGACGGGTGATGCGGGGGATGTGAGGATTCGATCGATCGATGTGGAAGTCCTCGGTGTTATCCGCGATGAGAATGGTATCCCCAATACCAATAATCCCAGTCAGATTTCTGCCCTAACTATAGGTTCGGGCAATGCTGGAGATATTACCGTCGAAACCGATCGCTTGCAAGTGCGTGACGGTGGGCAAATTGTCACATCGACATTGAGTTCTGGAGATGGGGGAGATTTGCGGGTGACGGCGGAGGATGTGTCGGTTTTCGGTCGTTTGGATGCAGGGAATATTCCCAGTGGATTGCTGGCGCGAGTCGAACCCATCGGGGATGTGGCGGCAACGGGAACCGGGGGTACATTAACTTTAGAAGTCGATCGTCTGCGAGTCAACGATCGATCGCGGGTGGCAGCGGCATCGCAAAGTGTGGGGGATGCTGGCAATGTGAATATTTCCGCCAGAAATCGTCTGGAAGTCACCGACGGCGGCGAAATCAGCGTTCGGGGACTCAGTACCGGAGAACCCGGAAATTTGACCGTATCGGGTTCTATTTTGCTCGATCGACAAGGATCGTTATCTGCCAGTTCCCAGGCGGGTCGCGGCGGCAATATCGCCTTGAAATCGCCTAATTTGCAACTGCGCCGCGAGAGTTTAATATCCGCTGAAGGAAGTACCTTTCAAGAAACCTTCGACGGCAATATTGACCTCGACGCCGAAACTATTGTCCTCTTAGAAAATAGCGGTATCCGGACGAATGCCGCCAATCCCCAAGGCGGCAGCAACATCAACATTCGTCCCCTGGATGGCGTGGGTGTTGCCATCTTCCGTTCCCCCGACAGTACCATTAGCGCCGCAGGTAATCTCAGTGTGGAAGGGAAAATTGAAGTCGATGCCAACGAACCCGCCGAAATCGAAGTCGCGGATGCTGATGACATCGCCCGAGGCTGTTTGGGGACGGGACGCAGCCAATTTACGACAACCGGACGCGGCGGATTGCCACCGAGTCCCTACGAACCCCTGGAAAACCTCGACTTGTTGGAAGATATCGAGTTGCCGATGGCATGGTGGGAAAGTTCGGCGGAGAGAACTCCCTTAGTGGAAGCGCGGGGGTGGGTTCGGACAGAAAGCGGTCAGATTGTTTTGGTGGCAACCATGCCGATCGATCGTTGTTTGAGCTTTACCCAAAATTTGTAAACTTTTTGGAACAAATTTGGTGAAATGCACGAAGGCAAAATTATAGTAAAAAAAAGGGTCGATCGCCTTTAGAGGCGGGGCAAGAGCCTCTACAGGCGATTATATTTTTTTGATAAAGACGTGTTAGATGTCACAACATGGGCTGTTGCCCATATGCCACCTTAGATATAAACATTCACTTGCTCGTACACTTGAACTGTCATGATTTCGCCAAACTCGATCGAATCCCAAAACCCCTTGACCTCCACTTCGCAATTCGTGGGCGAACCCATTTTACTAGTGGGAGCGGAACGTTCCGGAACGACGATGTTGAGGCTGATGCTGTCACATCATCCCGAAATTGCTTGGTGCAATGAATTTGAGTACTCTGTCGATCTCATCTCCGACACGCAAGAGTTTCCCAAACTCGATCGATATTACGAATGGTTAGAAACCCATAGGATTTTCCGGAAAACAGGTTTTAAGATCGATCGAACTTTAGATTATCCGCAACTGGTCAATAGCTTTGTGTGCCAGAAACAAGAGCAAACCGAAAAATCGATCGTGGGTGCTACCGTTCACCGCGACTTCGATAAACTCTTAAAAATTTGGCCCGATGCCCGCTTCATCCATATCATCCGCGATCCCCGAGATGTCGCTCGCTCCTGTATTGGTATGGGTTGGGCAGGCAATGTCTGGACGGGTGTTCAACGCTGGCTAAAAGCCGAACAGTTGTGGGAACAACTCGCCCTCAAAATCCCCGAAGAACGGAGAATAGAGGTACGGTATGAAGCTCTCATCGCAGAACCCGTACAAACATTAAGTCGCCTTTGCGACTTTATGGGTACATCTTTCGATGAAGCCATGCTTCACTATCCAGAAACGACAACCTTCTCCTATCCCGACCCGAAATTGATCTATCAGTGGCGACGCAAACTGTCCGACTACGAAATTGCGCTGGTAGAATCCCAGGTTGACACGTTACTGGAAAAGCGAGGATACGAACCAAGCGGCTTACCCACCTTGAACGTCACTCCCCTCATCCAACAACAACTTCGACTTCAAGACTGGTGGTTTCGCTGGCAATTCCGACTCAAGCGCTACGGTTTGCAGTTATTCGTTGCCGATTACCTAGCGCGACATTTAGGCATCAAGTCTTGGGAAAAGAACTTGCGATTACAGATTGGCGCGATCGATCGTACTTATTTGAAGTAGAAAGTCACCACCCATCTTTGCGCTCTCAGAAGTCAGGATTCTACCAGAACCCTGACTTCTGAGGATCTCAACTCATAGTCACAACCCTTTGTCTTCCAATCTGGTTATGACCGACTTTTACAACATTAATGTTGTAAAAGTCCGCTGCAATTGTAAGATCGTGATTAATAATCGCAGCCTCTTGGAAAGGACAAAAAATTTAGTATGATTGCAGTCATCCCAACAGATTCCACAACTCCCGAATTTTGTCAAGGAATTCAGCACTTTAGCGAATCGTTACCAGAATTTGAGAAATACGGCAAAGAACCCGCCATTGGAGAAGGACAAAAATCGATTACGTCTCCATCTGACCCCGCCGCCGTTTACCAAACCCTTCTCGCTGCCGATGCGCTGCGCTACCTCACTCTACAAATCACCGCCAGTAAACAATCGGGACATCCCGGTGGATTTGCTAGCATCGCCGATTGCATTGCCGCGTTGATGATGTTGGGGCATAAAAACATCATCACCGAAGTCGGACACCACGCACCGGGATTTTATAGTAACGTATTTCTTCGATCGATCCCTAGAAGACATGGGTATCGATACTGTACAACAAATGCGCGATCGATATCGCGAAACCCACGGACTCCTCGGGCACCTCTCCGGACAAATCCCCGGACTCCTCAACCCCGCCGGACCCCTCGGACAAGGGCAACACTTCGCCATGGCAGGGGCGAAACTCCATCCCGGCATCCTCTTCCCCGTCACCATCGGCGACGGCGGTTTGGGCGAACCCTACATTATGAGTAGCTTCGGACACTTCAACACCGCCTTCCCCAGCGTCACCAACTTCCTCCCCATCCTCGTCTGGAACGGCTACAGCCAAGAACACCACAGCATGGTGTCCACCAAAACCAACGACGAAATGATTGCCTACTGGCAAGGCAACGGCTTCAAGAAAGTCATCCTCCTCAACGCCAAAGACTACGACGACGCCAACCAACCCGGCGAATACGTCGATAGCACCAAATTCTCTCTCAAAAGGCGCATGGCATTCACCCAAGCCATCCTCGAAGCCACCGATAAAGCCGCCAAATCTGCCCTCAGCGGAACCCTCACCGTCCTCATCGTCAAGCAGCTTAAAGGGGCAGGCGTTCACAAACGCGGCGCACAATCCCACAACCTCTATCCCGGCGACAGCGTAGAAAAAGATTACATTATCGCGGCATTGAAAGAACGGGCGCTAACTCCAGACGCATGGCAACTGGTTCGTACCAACTACGAACGCGCCGGCGGCGGTTCTGCCTCCAAAACCGTCGTTACCGAGTTCGAGTTACCCCTACCCGATTTGGGCAAACTCCCCTTAGAAGAGTTTCCCGTAGGAGGAGACAAGAAAGTTGCCACCACCGCCATGGGGGTTTTAGTCGGAGATGTGGGGATAAAAGACCCCAACTTCCTCGTCACCAACGCCGACGGTAACGCCGCCTCCGGGATTAACAACATCAACGTCGCCCTGAAAATCATTCACCCCACCACCGACGATACCTACTTCCAGGAACCCCATGGGCAAGTTTACGAACCCCTGAGTGAAGATGCCTGCGCTGGGTTAGCGGTTGGATTATCGTTATTTGGGGCGCGTACCTTGTGGTGTTCCTACGAATCCTTCGTCATCAACGGCTTACCCATCTGGCAAACCGTCATCCAAGCGATGGCAGAACTCCGCCGCCCGACTCCTTCGACGATTACCCTATTTACTGCCGGGGCGCTGGAACAAGGGCGCAACGGTTGGACGCACCAACGCCCGGAGGTGGAAAACTACTTCGCGGCGATGATGCGCAATGGCAATGTGTTCCCCCTGTTCCCCTGCGATGCCAACAGCATTCAGGCGTGTTACGAGTGGGCGCTGGGTACGCAGAATAAGGGGATTCCGATTACGGCGAGTAAGTCACCCTTGCCTGTATTGACGACGTTTGAACAGACGCGGCAAGCGTTGCAAGATGGCGCGGTGGTGTTGCAGGAAACTCCCGGCGACAAGACGGTTGTCTTTGCCGTTGTCGGCGATATGGTTCTCCTCCCGGTGTACGAAGCAGCAAAGGAATTGCAAGCGCAAGGCATCGGCAGCAAAATTGTCTCGGTAATTAGTCCCCGTCGTTTGTATCGCCCGACTGACGTAGCGGCGACAACCTGTTCTCAAGCGGATACTCATTTCTTAGATGATGCTGGGTTTGAAACCGTCTTCGGTGGCGATGCGCTGATTGGAGTGACGGGGGGTTCGAGTGCTGTGTTGGAACCCGTGATGCTGCGGAGTAATGCGAAGCGGGATATGTTTGCCTGGAAGCGCGGTGAAACGACGGCGACGGCGGGGCAAATTCTGGAGTTTAACGGAATTACTGGGGCGAATTTGGTGAAGCGGGCGACTGAATTGGTGGGGTAATTTCTGTTGGGTGGGCATTGTGCTGAATGGGGTAAAATCAATCCCTAGATAAATCAATGCCCACCTTAAAGTTTGCGATCCTTTTCAAGAACTAAGGTTCACTATTCTTCGTCTGCACTAAAGCCGTCTAGAAATGCCAATCCAACTTTATAAAATACATTGTTGTCTACATAGTGTTTTGCGGTTTCACTGAGAGCTGCTTTACCTCCATTAAACCAACGCTCTCGATTTAAGAGTTGTTGCCGAAAAGTTTGCCATTTTGTGGGTTGCTTTGTTCTAATTTCCGCAAATTCTGCCTCAATAATTTCCTGTGCTTCTGCTTCAGTTGCGCTTGGGTACTTTTGCTGTAATTCAATCAGGATTGCAACCATCTCGGTCACCGCTTCTATAAAAGCTGGATCGTTAGCACACTTCTTTCCAATGACTTCGCCTTTATTTTCCTCAATGATGATTGTAACCTCGGACTTGATATCTGATATTTACTTGCTTCTGACATTTTCTTCAATTCCTTTTCAATTTTATAAAGTGTCAAAGTTTCTGGATTTTGCTTATCATGTTTTCGATCAGATGTTTCCTCAACTGCTCTAACTGCTATTCTTAAATAAAGCTCGATATCCTCTTCAATTTTTTTCCGAGCCTCATCACAAACTTCTCTTAGTTTTTTACTCTTTTGTCGATTAGACTTAATTTTATTTAATCTATCAATAGATTCATTATACTCCTGACGACAGTAATTTTCTATTGCTTCCATGCATTCACTTAGGTATACCAATTTATCCATTATATCTGATAACCTACTCCAGCCAGTAGGCGTGGAATGACCACAGGCTCTTCGAAAGCTCATCAACCAGTTTTTCCAGAGAAAACGATGTAGGATTAGTTATTAGCAATCTTATATACTTAATATAAAGCGACAGTTCTTCTGGTGTGGAATCTTTTATCTCGTCTGTGTAACGTATTTTTCTTTCCTTTTGAGACTTCATAAATACATAAGCAAGTATATAGTTTAAAAGCTCCTCGATCAAATCTCATTAACTAAATGTTAATACTCAAAATCAGTATTTTCGGAAGTATCACCCAATAACTGCCTCAAAAGACTTAGCTTCAAGCCATCTGGTACATCAACAACAGGAGCATAAGTTTCTATCAGTTTCTTGAGCAGCTCATTCTCAACAGGATCGAAAGGTACACCAACAATTCCAGAAATCAGAGAATTTTCGGCAGCAACATTCAATCCAGCTAGATTGAGTTGATTGGCACGCATTACCTTTAAAGCTCTGCTTTGTGCTTGTTCCCGAATCTGTATAAGGAATGCTTCATTGACACTAGCAGATGCCATTTGATCTCTATCTGACAAAATATTGAAAAAAGCATCTAACGTGTATCGAGCGCGATTGAACATATAGTGATAAAGCTCAACTCCTTCTGGGGGCTTATCTGTAAATGTTTCTACTTGCATCCATACTTGATCTACAATGTCTTTAATAAATGCAGGACTAATTCCTGATGTCCACTCAAATCTAGAACCATCAAGAATAATGGCTTTCTTAACTGACGAGGGGACATCCTTAAGAAGATTTGCAATTGCTTGTGCTGTTACCTGCGATTCGCAGATGCATATCCAATAATTTTGGTTGCCCATGCTTTTTCAAACTCTTTCACTAGATTCTCATCATAAATCTTTTTGGACTTACTTGCTGCTATAAGATGTTCAGGTTTTTTCCAGTTAGGATCGATGGAAAGATATGTCATTCCAGTGTCGGTTGGCTCCAGTGCAAGATTAAGTGCATTGGGAACATCCTGAAAATCTTCTTTGGATATACCAAAGGGAGCAAGCCGTTCGCTACAATGAGAACAAAAACAATGAATTCTGACCGACTTACTCTTTTCATCACCTGATTGAGGATTAATATCTACCAAATCTAAGACAATACCTTGTGTATCAAACGTTGTCACAAGTTCATCAATGAAATTTTTGAGAATCTTATTCACCGAAGGGTTTACTATACAAGCTTGAGCTGAGGATCGATTGGACTGATCGTATGTGCAGGTATATTCTGATTGAAGAAATTCAAATGCCATATTTATAGACAAGTAAATTTCAGCATTTGGTAATTGTTGGCGAGTTATATTGATTAGCGTTTCTAAATCATGCTTAATAAGACTAGAATTCTTAATATTTTTAGAATTTGGATTACTGCTTAACTGAACAATCTGGGGAATATATTGATCGAAGTATTCAGATTCAAAGCTGGCTCCCCAAAAACCAAGAGCAGGTAAAACAACGACATCTGGTTCTCTACGAAGTCTCTTTTTGAAGATACCTTTCAGTTCGGAAATTTCTGCAACCGTAAGTAGCAGAGAATCTGGAATATCCATGACAACCTTTAAATTATCGTTTGGCATATCAGAACCTAATATCCTTAACTAATTTTTTGGTAAACGACTTTAATCTAAGCAATAGCTCGACTAAACCTATCAAGCTTAGATAGATTCTGGACTTCATACATGAAACTGACCGACTGTTAAGTTGAGTCAATCTATATCTAGCTACTTACTGACTAAAACGAATACTTTTGTGGAGGTGACGTTGATTTCTGTATACCCCTGATTGATTTACTTACTTTTACTTAGTTACTCCACTTCTTGATATGCTAATCTGGATCTGTCTTATAAAAACTTAGCCCAAGCTAGGAATTTAGCTAAGATTACGCTAGTTTTTTTCTAAATCACTAAACTATGACACTGACAGACGAACAATTTACTCAAGCTGAACAGCAATGGGACTTGGAAACACTCTACCTGGACTTAGCCTCAGCTAAAGGAAGACGGCTGACACCTGTGGAGAAGCTGCATCTACGCGGTTTACTCTGCGGCTACAGTCCCGCCGAAATTGCCGACAAGCTGCATAAGAGTGTGAAAGGTGTTGAAGCGGAGGTTAGTGTCAGTGTGTATCGATATGTTAAAAGTTTAATCGGTAAATGTACGGAGAAAGTCGAAAATTGGAGAAATATTACAGAGTGGCTGGAAGATGCGGGTTATAAAACTGAGTTATCTGTAGAAGAGCAAATTAAAAATTCGATTCCAGTTGATATTTTAGGAAAAATAGCAAACATCCGAGTTGAGAACGATAAAATTACGATCGAGATCGATTTACGCAAAGCTAACTCACGTTCTCCACAACCCGAACCCGAAGAGGTGGAAAACGAGCCATCGAATGGTCTCATGTAAACGCGATCGCTCTATGGTATATTCAATCTGTTTAAAGTTTTAACCCATTTTTTTGTTCCCTTGGCATACAGAATTGAATATTTACCTATCGTCAAATTGCACTTTCGCACCCTCACCGCACGACAAAGATCGATCGTCTTAGATTCCGTAGACGAACAACTTACCTACGAACCCATTGTTATTACCAGAAATCGGTTTCTCATGCGTCCAGACTCGATCGCAGCCTGGGAACTCCGAATAGGAGAACTGAGAGTATACTATGATATAGAAGAAGACCCCGAACAGGTCGTCTACATTTGTGCAGTCGGCGTAAAAGAAGGCAACTTGGTTCGGATTGGCACAGAGGTAGTTTCACCATGACAGCACTTCAAAATATTCTCCAACGAACCCAACAGCTTTTTTCCAGCCTATTTCAAGCTTGGCGGATCGATAAAGAAACCGAAAGTGTTAGCCGCAGTCCTAAGTTCATATCAATTTTAAAGCAAGCACGCGCCCAAAAAGGAAAAGGCTTATCAAGTCAGGAAATGCGGCAGTGGGTAGAATCTGAATTTTCTGAGGATTGACGACAATACCGAAACTTTATCGATCGCTACCCATCCTTAATTGCTTAATCTGACACTTGCATCAAGTCTAGAATAGGAGGATTTGTGGAATGGTAGCACAAGTCAAGCTTCCAGAACAAAGAACTTATCAAACTGAGTTATCTCTAGAAGAGCAAATTAAAAATTCGGTTCCAGTGGATATTTTAGGGAAAATTGCCAATATCCGAGTTGAGAAAGATAAAATTCACGATCGAAATCGATCTACGCAAAGCCAATTCCCGTCCTCCACAACCCGAACCTGAAGATGTGGAAAACAAGCCGCCTAATGGTCTGATGTAAACGCGATTGTTAGATAGAAAATTTGGCTTAGAGATCTGAAATTTTCCCCAAATCAAGATCCTTTAGGACTAATTTCAAATGCTAATTCAGGACGGTAAAAGCACACATGAAATTCCAGAAATAAATTCATGTGTCCCAAAATTAAAGGAGCATTCACATCTTTTGTCCATGCAAAAGCTAGATCGACTGAAGGAAATCGATCGATCTTGGCTTTTAACACCAATGCTCGTGCCTCAAACCGAGCCAAATTTCCCCCTAGCGGCACAGAAAGTCTTTGATGTTCCCAAACAGCTCCCAGTCTTAAACCCATTTCGTAGGGGAGTACATTAACGCTAGAGCCTGTGTCTAGCAAGCCGGAAACACTTAAAGATTGGTTTTGATAAATCAAGATTAACGGCAGATAGGGAAGTGTACTCAACATACCTAGAGATGGATCGACCTCCGTAAAAGAAAATCTAACTCGCTCGACCATGTGTCACCACATTTTCCTCGGTCAAAGCTTTTGCTAAAACTGCCGCAGCTTCAAAAGAATCATGTAAACCTTGACTAGCTTCTTTGCCTTGAGGATCTAACGGATCTAAACCCGATTCTTTTAATAATGCAGTCAACAGGAAGTGTAATAACAGCAGCTTGTCAGAGTATGATAGGTCTTTGAGAAGAGGCAAAATTTCTATAATCGGCATAAGCAGTTTCAGAAATTCGATCTTTATCCATTTTATCTGATTTTAGGGAAAATTGCGAATATCCGAGTTGAGAAAGATAAAATCGCGATCGAGATCGATTTACGCAAAGCCAACTCACTTCCCCCACAACCCGAACCCGAAGAGGTTGAAAACGAACCACCGAATAGTTTGATGTAAAATTAAGACATCGATTCAAGGAGGTTATGCTATGCCCAACTCGTGCTATGTCTCTCTCTTGCAAAATGGGCAAAGTCAAGTTCTGACAATTCCCTCTGAATTTGCTCTACCCGGTACAGAAGTTTTGTTACGTAAAGAAGGCGATCGATTAATCATCGAACCCATTCGTCGCATATCGCTACTTTCATTGCTTGCGACTTTAGAAGCCATTACAGAAAATTTTCCTGACATGGATGAAGGGCTGCTGCCACTGGACGACATTACACTATAAGCTAGCTCTCATCTGCCCACATGACTTATCAATACCTCCTCGATACTAATATTATTTCAGATTTAGTCCGAAATCCTCAAGGTTTAGTGTTTCAAAAAATTGCAACTGTAGGAGAAAACAGCATTTGTACTAGTATTGTGGTAGCGTGTGAACTGCGATTTGGTTCAGCAAAAAGTAGCTCTCCTCGTCTGGCACAGCAACTCGAACAAATCCTAAATGTGTTACCAATCTTGCCGCTAGATCCTCCTGTAGATCTTCACTATGCGGCAATTCGCACGCACTTAGAGCAAGCAGGAACACCCATCGGTCCAAATGATTTACTGATTGCTGCCCACGCCCAATTTTTTAATCTAACGCTTGTGACGGCAAATGTTCGTGAATTTAGTCGCGTCCCCAATCTCAACGTAGAAAATTGGTTGCGGTAAACTGCACCAATAATTCAAACTCTATTCCTAATTTAGCTTATCCGATCGATGCTTGGTATCCCCTGTTCCCCGAACCGTGAATACCGCATCAAGCCCAGAATAGGAGGATTTGTGGAATGGTAGCACAAGTCAAGCTTCCAGAACAAAGAACATACAGAAGACAAGAGAGCATTACGTTCCGTAAAACAACCGAACAATTTGGCGGATTATCTAACATGGCAGGTGGATATCCACTCTTTATTAACGGCATCAAAATTTTGACCTCTGAAGCTCTGTATCAAGCGTGTCGTTTTCCCCATCTGCCTGACGTACAGCGATTAATCATTGCCGAACGCAGTCCGATGACTGCCAAAATGAAAACTAAGCCCTACCGCGATAATTCTCGCCCTGACTGGGAGTTCGTCAGAACAAAGGTGATGAGATGGTGCTTGCAAGTTAAACTCATTCAGAACTGGGATAAATTTAGCCAGCTTTTACTCGAAACAGGGGACTTTCCTATCGTCGAAGATTCTTGGAAAGATGATTTTTGGGGTGCTAAACCTCAAGCTGGAGAAATGCTGGTTGGGATTAATGCGCTGGGACGCTTATTGATGCAATTAAGGGAGCAGGTAAAAAGTGGAGAAATTACTGCTCAAACTATCATACAACCTTTGCCTTTGCCGGATTTTTTGTTGTACGGACAAGAAATTAGCTCAATCTCCGCTAGTGGTGGATATTATTCAGGCAGCCACACAAGCTTAGCAGATACAAAAGAAGCTGCTAGCCAGCTTGCTCTAGAAATCATGCCTTCTGAAATTTCTGTAAATGATCTAGAGTCAAAACCAAATCAGGGCTTAGACGATGAGATTAAAGGCACTCAGATTCAAGAGAGGCAACCTGAAAGTGAACCGCAAGATGCTTTCCAAATTCTGCTTCCATATATCGCAAAATTGTTGCAAACCGAACGTACCGATAAGCAGCTAGCTAAACAGTTCGATCTTCCTTTAACGGTAATGCGCCGTTGGCTGAAGCAAGCCGTTAAATTAGGGACAGTCCGAAAACTTTCTAAACCAGTTAGATACATTGCAGAATCTCAATTGTCTGTTGATGTTAGCCAAGTGGGATCGACAAAACTGAGTTATCTGTAGAAGAGCAAATTAAAAATTCGATTCCCGTGAATATTTTAGGGAAAATTGCGAATATTCGAGTTGAGAAAGATAAAATTACGATCGAAATCGATCTACGCAAAGCCAACTCACGTTCCCCACAACCCGAACCTGAAGAAGTAGAAAACGATCCGCCTAACGGTTTGATGTAAAATTAATATGAGGAAATAATGCCTCAAAACATTCTACATGAGTGAAACAGTCTATATTGAAACCAGCATTGTTGGTTATCTCACAGCTCGGTCAACTAAAAACTTAATCGTTGCCGCCAACACAGAAACGACTAGGGATTGGTGGGACTCTCGTCGCAGTGCCTTTACACTGTATATTTCTCAGGTCGTTCTCGATGAAGTCATGTTAGGAGATGCAGAGATAGCAGAAAAACGGCTTGAGGCACTGCAAGGTTTCCCATTGCTCGAACTAAGCGATGCAGTAGAAGACTTAGCCGCGCAATTTCTCTCCCGAAGTAATTTGCCGCCGAAAGCTGCTGCTGATGCCGTTCATATTGCGACTGCGACTGTCCACGGCATGGATTACCTGTTAACCTGGAACTGTAAGCATATTGCCAATGCCCGAATCCAGAAGAAACTTGCGGAGATTTGCCTGGATTTTGAGTACGAGCTGCCAACGATTTGCACACCCTACGAACTCATGGGGGACTAAGTTATGTGGAAAGACAACATTCTCGAAGAGTTTCATCAAATCCGCGAAAAGCACGCCAAGTCTTTGAAGTACGATCTCAAAGCCATGTTTGCCGACTGGCGTAAAAAGCAAGCAGCGAGTGGAAGAATAATCGTCACTTTACCTCCCAAGCGACGGGCTAAAAAAACGTTGCAACGTGCGGCACTTTAGCGGCTAGCTAAAAATCATTATTGTTGGGTGGGCATTAAGTTCATTAGTTTGGCTGATAATGCCCATCAGCAATTTATTTATTCTTACTATATTCAACATCGGCGTGTATCGATATGTTAAAAGTTTAGTTGGAAAGTGTACGGAGAAAGTCGAAAATTGGAGAAATATTACAGAGTGGCTGGAAGATGCGGGTTATAAAACTGAGTTATCTGTAGAAGAGCAAATTAAAAATTCGATTCCAATGGATATTTTAGGGGAAATTTCCAATATCCGAGTAGAGAAAGATAAAATAACGATCGCGCGTCGATTTACGTAAAGCTAACTCCCGTTCTCCACAACCCGAACCCGAAAAGGTATAAAAAGATCTGCCTAACGGTCTGATATAAAATGAATAATCCGCTCGAAAATTGGACGATCGATTAATCGCTTCATACCAACCCATAATTTAGAATTGCTATACTTGAGAAGCCACTACAAAATACTTTCCTGACATAGACAAAGATCTACTGCCACTAGACGACATCACACTGTAAGTTTACTGTCTTGCAACCAAACGACCTATCAAGACGTTCTCGATCCCAACATCGTTTCCATGCAGCAGGTTATCTATAAGCTTCAGCTACTGCTCCTGAGTGGGGTAGTTTTCTTTTTCCTTCTTCTGCCAACCTTCCCGGGTTTAGCTCTCTCTGTCGGGGATGTTCCCAATCCTCGTCGGATTGATGGAGGTTGGGTGACAGATATGGCAGGGGTTTTAAGCGATCCCACAGAGCAACAGCTCAACCGAACAATCGCTCAATTTGAAGATCGAACAACGATCGAGATTGCAGTTGTTACCGTGAAAACGACTCAGCCATCCCCTTCTCCCAAAGCTTTTACAACCGAATTATTCAACACTTGGGGGATTGGAAAAGCACGTCATAATAATGGACTATTGTTTCTGATTGCGACAGAAGATCGTCGGGTGGAAATTGAAACGGGTTCGGGTCTGGAGTCACTGTTGCCTAGCTCCACATTACAGGCACTACTGGCATCTGAAATTACGCCAAAACTCTCCCAAGGTAACTTTGATGGAGGGACTTTATCGGGAACTCAAGCCTTAATCGAGACTTTATACCACCAGATATCTGCATCCCCTCTCGGAGGAAGCAAGTCGGCTGTTGTTGGCTTTTCTCAGTTGCTTTGGCGAATGCTGCTGACAGCAAGTATGGCAATTGGATTTACTGCTATTTGTATTTTTCTGTATCGCCAGTACCAGAACTATCGCGATCGTCAGACCGACCGACACCTCCGCAGATTCGTCGGACCGGCAACGGTGATGGAACGTGGATGGGCTGTTATGTTAGACGTCTTAACTTTTTCAGAACTTACACGAAGTATCCATCTATGATGTTTTTTGGGACAACCCTGGTAGGATTGCCCCAACATTTGGATACATTGCTGACAGCTTGAACGACTTCCTCCATTTTCATACGATCGTCTGATCGGTCAGTTGCAAGAGAAACCATCTACCGGGAGCATTTGGGATGAACGA
The DNA here is from genome assembly GCA_963838375.1 of uncultured cyanobacterium. GTDB lineage: Bacteria > Cyanobacteriota > Cyanobacteriia > Cyanobacteriales > Geitlerinemataceae > DVED01. The sequence goes on from CAWIQY010000006.1 coordinate 354,882, forward strand.
CCCCTTGCTGACACAAATAGCCGATATCTTCAGGATCGACATAGCGGACTCGGGTAAAGTCTGCACCTTGCAATCCTTTGACTTGTGAAGCTTGCGCCGATCGTTCGATAAAGGCTTCTCCCTCCGCATTGTTATCCGGTGCGAACTTTGCGCCTTGGAAATTGGCTCCGTCTAAATTCGCTCCTCGTAAATCGGCTAAGCTTAAATCCGCATTCTGGAAGTTGGTATTGTGTAAGTTCGCACCGCTTAAATTCGCACCGGATAAAGTTGTCGAACTGAAATCAGCTTTATTGAGGTTTGCATTACTCAAGTCTGTATCAGACAAATCCGCACCTTGCCAGGTAGACTGACTTAAGTTTGCTCCCGTCCATTGGCTACCTGGAGCAACAACTTGTCCGGCGATGGCTCCCCGCAAATACGCCCCCGCCAAGTTAGCCTCAGTCAAATCAGCACCCGTAAGGCTCGCCCGATCGAGCGTGGCATTTTGTCCGTCAATTCCAATTAACCGGGTGCTGCTGAGGTTTGCCCCTACTAAACTCGCTCCAGCCAGGTTAGCTTGGGTCAAATTCGCTCGCATTAAGTTGGCGCGATTCATTCCCACCCGACTTAAAATCGCTTCGGAGAGGTTGGCTTCTCGCAAATCGGCACCGCCCAAGTCAGCTCGGCGATCGTCGGAGGTGTCGAGGCGATCGTCTTCTCCTGCCCCATAAAAACGACTTCCTTTCAAGCTAGCATGAGATAAAATCGCCCCCCGCAGTCGCAAGCTAGAAAGATCGCCGTAGTCCAGAACGAGGGTAAAAGGGTTGTCCTCGGTTTTTCCCAAATCCGTGCGGCTGAGGTCAGTTTCGGGCAGGGTGTCGCTGTGAACGGTGAGGATTTTCGGCGATCGCCCGTTGCGTCGCTCTCAGCCGCAGTGCCACTCGTTCCTTATCCGGAGAGCGAGTGTCGGACTGCATCGACTCCAAATCATTTTTCAGTGCCTGATTCAAATCTCGTAAATCCGGCAATGCCTGAGGACCATTCATCACCAGCGCTTGCTGAGTGGCTTCGATCAGCGCGGGAACCGTTTCCTGCCCTAATAATGCCACCAATAAGGGAATCGCACGGGAATCGTCGATGGAACCCAACGCCAAAATCGCGTTGCGTCGTTCGTCGGGAACATTGGGAGAACTGGGGGTTAACTTACTCACCAAACCCAAAAACATCTCGTTGTCTTGGTGTTTGGAATCGCGGACGGTTTCCTGTTTTTGGATGTAAACTTGCGTGCCGACAAAAGTGCCAAGATGGCAGACAGTCCACCCAAGGTCAGGGTGAGTAACGTCGCGCCGGGATGTTGGCGAATCCAGCCCCACAGTCCCCGAGAAGGCAGTCGGGGTTCCATGGAGGGAGAAGATAAAACGATCGCCGCGATCGCTGCATCTTCATCTGCTTCTACCCAGTTTTGAGCCGTGCGAGGTGTGGAGTTCCAATTTGGGGTAGCTTTCACCCGTGGAGGGCTGACGTAAACTTGGGTGCGGGGATACGTGGCGCGGGTCTGTGCCGCATCCAAAACGTAGGTTCCTGAAACGCGATCGTGGAGGGTGCGTCGTTGGGGGTGCGATCGGGCGCTCAGTCCGTCGCCCAGCAGCAGCAAACCCACCAACCCTGATAATATGCCTAAATCGGGAAATGCCCCGCTATAGCGCCAAATGAGATAGGCGATACTCACCGCCAATCCCCAGCGACTCCCGCCTTCTCGCAGCAACACTTGTTTGAAAGTGGGGGGCGTTCCCGAAGCGGAAACCACTTGTACACCCAACCAGCGTTTCGGCAAAGTTTGTCCGGTTTTGCACAGGAGGTAAATTTGCCAACCGCCAGTTGCCAGGGGGGCAATTAGGGCAACAGACCAGAATAAATTGGTGAGGGGAGAAACGGGTCGATCGGCTTCTGGGGCAGGCAGCGCCAGGACGTGGGAGATCGCTTCTTCGGTTTTGGCTAAAACTGGATTGAGGGGAACGGGCTGACCCACGATTTGAGATTTGGCGTAGATCCCCAGTCCCAAGGGTGCTAAGGCACTGAAAGCCACTAAGGAAATTTCCGCCGCCAACGCACCCCCCCGACGAACCAGCAGCGGCAATTGCCGGACTCGCACGAACAAGGAGCGATCGTCACAGGAGTAAATGCCACTGGGGGTTGTTGGGCTTGTCATAAATCTCAGTTAAGGGTCGCGATCGGGGGCAGAAGATGCCGATAGGAATTTATATCCTATGTACAGGAATCCCCCCAATAAGGCAAGGCTCAATACCAAACTCACCAGCTTGAGGAAAAGACTGACGATGGCAAATCCGATGACGATCGCGCCACCAACTATCACAATTTGCCCTTCCTGGGTCTGCGCTTGCAGCCAACTGGGTAGAGAGGGAGACTCACCGCATTCAGGGGTAGCGCCTGAATCTAGATTGAAGTTGGGCTGCTGCGGTTCGCGATGCGGTCGATTCATAGTTAACGATCGGTTAGGGGTGAACGGCGATCGGCGATTGGTAATCAATTATAGAACGGCTTGCCCAACTCACCTCTTTCCCTCAAACTTTTCTCCCAGCTCCAGGCTGTTGGAAAACCTTCGGGATGGATCGATCTTCGTGTCACGAACACCCCTTGACGGTAAAATTGACCGAAATTTCCCCGTTTTTATTGAGAATAGAGTCATTTATGTTACGAGTTGACAGGCTTTTTGAGATGTGAAATAATGGGTCGATGGCGAAGCTGTAGATACTTATCGTACGTTAATCGAAAATAAAGAATCTATTACGGTAATTTAAGTCCATGCCATACCGTCTCCTCAACAACAGATTGACTTTAATGGCGTTGGTACGATCGCTCAAAATGGGTTTTCAGATTTTGGGCGATTGCGGCGACACCCACACTGAGTAAAGCGGCAAGAATCACCACTATTTTTACGTTTGAACCCTCTAGACCGATCGCCACGGCTGCCAAGATAATAGTAACAGAGATCGCCGTTTTTTTAACTTGTTCTATTTTTTGATAAGCTTGAGAACAAGACGCGCAAATTTGAGTGTGTCGAGAAAAGCGATCGAGAGGAATCTTATCGATTAGATCGCGACTATCGTTAGACGTGCGAGATGTTTCGTATCCTTCATAAAAGGGAATAGACTCACCAAAACGATCGGGCCATTTCCGATATTCGACGACTAATACATCCGCTGTTATCAGGGATAAATAAAGAGACTTTAACGACTTTTGCGAGAGTGCAATTTCCTCCTGCTGTCCGACAATTTGAGGTAAATCCTCCTCCAACACTTTACTCTGGCGCAAGTGTTCGATCCAGTTCGGCTTGTATTTGAGTTGCCAGTTTTGCACATTGCTATATCGCCGCAACAGCAAACGACAGCGACCTTTGCCGATCGGTAAAGAATACAAACCTAATCCGAAGATGACGTGGGGAATTCCTTCACTTAATCGATAGTGAACTAAATTTTGAGCGACAAAATCGAGATATTTCCAGCGATCGTTCTCGTTTCGCATTCCCCGATAGCGACTAAAAATTCCTTTTCCAGAACTTTCTAAGATTTCAATTTCGAGCGGTTGCGCGTCTTCTTTGATTACCCCCGGTTCGCTGCGATCGTGGCTGATATTCACGTGCGCCGGATCGAGAACATTTTCAATTAAATAAGTCCGATCGTAGGGTAAATCAACCATGTAATCAGAACTCACCACTCCCGGTGTTTCCAAAACCTCCAAAGTGGGAATATCGCCTGAATTTGCCACTTCGACATCTCCCAGCCAAACCCAGACTAATCCTTGACGAACTTCAACCCAGAACGATCGGGCACAGGCATTCTTGGGAATGGTTCCGCCTGCACTCAACTGAGGAATATGCAGGCATTCGCCACCCGTGCCAAACTGCCATCCGTGGTAGAGACACTCGACTTTCCCGTCGATAAGTTTTCCGTCCGAGAGTTTTGCCGATCGATGGGGACAGCGATCTTGCAAGCATTCCAACTGACCTTCAGCATTGACAAACAGAACAAAACTTTCATCGTAAATCGAAAATCCATAGGGACGATTTGGGGGAAAATCTTGAATAAAAATGATGGGATACCAAAAATCGCGAACGTTGTAAACTCGATCGATCTCGTGATTTTGGTGTTGTGCCGGCTCAAAAGTTGTCATGGTAGACTCAATTCAAATCGTTTTTTATAAGTTAGCCTAAGACATGATTCGCGCCACAATATCTAGGTTACACCTCCAAACATAATTGATTGACTAAAGAGGAAAGTTGGCGATCCTCAACAATTCCGGTTAAACACCATAGCACCGCATTATCGACGAGATCGATACATTTGACACAATTCGATAACTTTAGTTTGCAAGATTGATCGTTCATTAGCGCCGCGTTTAAGGTTGAATTCCAAATCTAGCAAAATCGGCAGCGTTTGCTGGAGATGCGATAAACTCAGGGATTGAACCTCTTGCCGAAAGAAATAAAGGCGTTTGGGATTGCCAATTTCCGCCGCATCAGCAATTTTTTTATCATCCCGTTCCCCTGTTTCCATCATCAGCTTCACCCACAACCACGTTCTAAATTTACTCGTCAGGGTTGCCGAAATTTTGATTGCCGATTCGTTGCGATCGAGCAAATCCGCCACCAAAGCTAACGCCGTCCCCACATCTCCGATGCGGATGGCATCGGCAAGTTTGAAACTATTTTGGGTAGTGACACTCACCAACCGTTCCACCGTTTCAATCTCGATCGCTTCAGTCGAATCTCCCGCATACAGCCGCAACTTTTCCAATTCTCCAAACAGTTGCCGCGTATTATTCCCCACCGATTCTGCCAAACATTCCACCGATTTGCGAGTTAATTTCACCCCCACCTCAGCCGCAACTTGTCGAACCCGCTTCACCAAATCATCGGTTTTCCAAGGGGGAATCGGGGAAAACTCAAGAAATTCCCGCGCCACTTCTTTCAGGAGTTTGGTAGACTTTAGGCGACCGTCCGGCTTGTTCCGAGTGGTGAGTAACAACACCGTAGAGTCCGGAATCGATCGCACCGTGCGTTCTAATTCTGCTAGTAGTTCCGCCGAACAATGCTGGCATAGGGTTGCATCCACCAGCCAAACCAAACGTCCTCCCGAGCCGAAGGGAGGGGTCATCGCTTGATTTAACCCCGCAATGACACAATCCGATCGATCGGGAGTCATTTTGTCAAAATTGAACGATCCCCAAGTCGGATCGAGAGTACGATCGCGCAAGGCTTTGACTGCACGATCGATCGCGAAATCGTCTTCTCCCCAAAAAATATGAATTGGCATTGTGAATTGGCATTGTGAATTGGCATAATGAGTTAGGCGGATTTTGGGATCGCGGTTGCAGTCGGGTTCTACAATCAATAAGAGGACGTTGCCATCCCACTGTATCTCTGTGATTCAAATTGGGGATCGCACCCGTTCTATCAGCAAAGCAGAAACCCACAGGAAGAGGCGATCGAAATTGGACGATACGTATCAAAGTTATCTCAAACGGGTCGTGCAGATGACGCTACCCGATGCCTACGCGGCGAAATTCGGGCACATTCAGGAGTCTCCAAAGTTCGTCCCGCACCCGAGGAGGCAAAAAAGCCGCACCCTTTCCCGGTTACAGCGCGATTACACCGCCTTGGCAAGACGATCGTGCCAACGATGATTTTTACGCCGATCTCAAAACTTGCCAACACCAACTCCTAGAGCAATTCGGTTCTGACCTCCTGATTGCGCTGCCTCCTGATAGTTTGCACTTCACCGTAGCCGATCTGATTTGGGATAGTGCCTACCGAGATGCAGTCCAAAATCCCCAATTCGAGACACAGCTTCGGGATCGCATTGCCGAGACATTTCGCCAGTGCGAAACCGAAATCACCAGTCGAACCCCAATTCGCTGGCAAATTATCGGCTTTATGGTGATGACTCGCGCCATTGGAGTTTGTTTGGTGCCCAAAGACGAACAATCTTACGATCGTATTATGCAAATGCGTCGGGCGATTTATCAAAATGCGAAACTGATCGAGTTGGGTATCGAACAGCAATACCATTTCATGCTCATGTCACTTTAGGATATTGGGGAGAAATTCCCGCCGATCTCGATCGCGCCAGTCTGAGCAAATCCCTCACCGATCTAAATCAAAGATGGCTCGATACCTCCCAGGAAATTTGGGTTCAGCGTGCCGAACTGCGTAAATTCGACGATATGACGAATTATTATCGATCGGCAGATCCGCCCGTACTGGAATTTTAAATGGCGAGTGACTCATGGCTAATCAGCAGTCGCACCTTGGCGCGACTGCTATAATCGATCTTTCTGAACCGATCGCCCGATCGAGAATGGCGATATGATGGGAAATGTCCGATCCTACACGGGAATCGGGTATATTTGAGCGGCAGATCTTTATACATTAAGGGCAAACCGTCAGGTGTCATCGAAACCCGATGCTGCTGGTTTTCCCTGTTGTCCCCTGACTGGAAAGTATCTATGCTGATTCTCACAAGCGATCGAGTTCAGTATTGTCAAGCCATACGCTCGATTGAGGGAAAATCGGAAACAGTACCGAGCTTGATCTACCAAGCACAGCTTTTTGACCAATGCCGCTCTTATCCCCGTACCCGAAAACAAGAAGCCGTTCGATGGTGTCGGCAAAAGTTTTTAGAAAATAATGAAGAAATTCTATTTTTAATCATTGAAGAACCGGATGGCTATACAATCTGGTGTCAAGACGATCGCCTCAAGTATGCAGGAAACTACCAAAAACTCGACTTTGTAGATGGTGTAGATCTCAAACAACTCGTTGATAAGATGAGGCAATCGAATAGTTTTAAGATTAAAGATCGTCGGTACAATTTCAAAATGTATCGCAAGTGTTTTGTCGGTCGAGACGCAGTTTCTTGGATGATGAAAACCCTGGAAATAGACCCGGAAAAAGCGATCGCCCTGGGACAGCGTCTGATGGACGAAAAGTGGATTCGTCATGTCAGCGACGAGCAACCGTTTCGGGATGAATATCTGTTTTACCGCTTTTTGTTGGACGATTAGCAGGTTAAAACGGCATAGCCCGCTACTCTCCGAAGAAATTAGCAGGCTATTAGTGGGGATTTTTATAAACCCAGGATCGGAGCGGCGGGATTACGAACCCACGACCCCTACTACCCCAAAGTAGTGCGCTACCAAGCTGCGCTACGCCCCGATGCAGATAATTATCTTAGCACAATCTTTGGATTTAACAACCCATGTCTGAAACTTTCGCTCGCGCAGCGTCTGCGCCAGAAAATCGCCCCCACATCCGCATTTCCCAAAGACATCTAGAAGTTCTAGAAACTTGTCCGCGCCAATTTGGGCAAATTTTCCTCGAGCGCCGCGAACCCCCGCCAAGCCCCCAACAACAGCAATCCATGGCAGTCGGCAGCCGCTTTCACCTGCTGATGCAACAACGATCGTTCGGGTTGTCCGTAGATTCTTTAGTCGGTGCCGATCCCCAAATCTGTCAGTGGTGGGATGACTTTCTCGCAGCCGCTCCCGAAGTTTTTGCCAGCGATGTGGGAGAGCGATCGTTCCGCCAAGCCGAACACGAACGCACGCTCAAGTTGCTTGACTTTTTGCTCGTCGTGCGGTATGACTTCACGATCGCCGACGATCGGGCGCAAATCTTCGACTGGAAAACTTACCCCCGTCCCCCGTCGCCGCAAAAGTTGGAACGACACTGGCAAACGCGCCTCTATCCCTACATTCTCGCCGAAACCAGCGACTACGAACCCGATCGAATCTCGATGACCTATTGGTTCGTACCCTCCGCCAGAGATGGCGCCGGACCCCAATCCTACCAATTTCCCTACAGCCAATCCCAACACCAACAAACCCACGCCGATTTAACTCGCCTGTTGTCCCAACTGAGTCATTGGTTGTCCGACTACCAAAACGGTCAACCCTTGCCGACACAGCAGGAATTATCCGGGGTTTGCTCGATTTGTTCATCCCGGCACTGTCAGTTCGTCTGGCAGAGCGATCGAGATTTCACCGTTGAGGAAACCCAGTGGTCGAACATCGCCGAGATTCCCGAAATCCCCATGTAGCCGTTAGACTCCACGCAACAACAACAAGCGCCACGCTTTTGCCTGCAAAACAAACCTATTGCAATTGCGAAAGCGTGGTATTTTGATAGTAATGTCCCAGAATTTGCGAGTAGCTGTAACCCCTTTCAGCCAGGGTAAGCGCACCCCATTGACTCATGCCGACGCCGTGACCGAAACCGCGACCGGAAACGACAAACGCTCCGCTGTTAGCCGTGACGGAAAACAAGGTACTGGGGAGATTGAGGGCGGTGCGAACGGCATCTCCATCGATCGATCGAGTGCCACCATCCCCCACTAAATTTAAGGTCATTGCCCGACCGTGGGGCGTCGTTTGGGCGGGTTGCAAGTTGAGGACGTTGCCGACACCGGAAAAGACGTTGTTGAGTTGGCTTTGGGAAAAGGTTTCCGTCCACTGAAAGTTAGGAGAGTTGGCATCGTAGTCGGGAACGCCGCGCAGGTAGGGGCGGGGGTCTTGCCAAATGCGTTCCACATCTTCGGTATGTCCGCCGGAGGAAGAATGGAACACGGCTTCGATCGGGCTACCATTGTATGCTAGAACTTGACCGGAGGTGGCGGTGACGGCGGCGATCGTACTGGGATCTTCTTTTTCCATCCCCACATACACTTGCCAGTAGGTATCGTCACCGACATCGTAGACAGAATTCCCTCGTTTTTCTTTCTGGTAGAGGGCGTAGCTACGGGCAGCAACAGCTTGGGCTTTCAAAGCCTCGAGATGCCAATTGGGACTCATTTCTGCGCCGACGACGCTGTAGAGATACTCGTCCATATCCACATGATTGACTACCGTGACGCCGCCTTCAGATATCACTAAGCGAGTGCGTCCGCGATACCATCTGTCGCCAATATACACCGATCCGCCGTCTGTGGGTTCGATCCACAGTTGAGCCGTTTCCCACTGACTCAAGGCAATCTGATTACCATTAGCCACCGCCAGAAACGCTTGCATTCCCTGAAGTTGACCTAAAACCTGACCGCTACCATCTTTGACAGTGGCGGTTGTGGAACTGCCGACACTCACTTCGCCCAGTCCTTGTTCGATCCCCACGCGCAGTTCCATTGCCATGGCAGGGGCGATCGCCAGACACCACACCAACGGCGTCAACCATCTCAGTGACGGGGATAAGCGAGAAATCACCGAGGTGATAATGCGGACGAATAACATAGATCGCACTTCTCCCAACTTGCAATATTACGAGTCGATCGATCCCGAAAAAAAATTCGATCGCTATAAATTCTACCCCGAACGGTGCTAAAATAGACGTTTAGTGTAACAAAATGCTAACTCAGCCCGTCTTCTCACCCTTGCCTTCCCTGACCGACACAGAATTTCTTGTCCCCATCCTCAGATAAGACAGCGTGGAGATTACATTTTTAGGAACCAGTTCCGGAGTCCCAACTCGATCGCGCAATGTGTCCAGCGTGACGCTGCGCCTTCCCCAGCGCGGTGAAGTTTGGCTCTTTGACTGCGGCGAAGGTACGCAACACCAACTCCTGCACTCTCATATCAAGACCAGCCAAATTCGCCGGATCTTCATCACCCACATGCACGGAGATCACATTTTTGGGTTGATGGGATTGTTAGCGACGATGGGATTGGCAGGAGAACCTCACCCGATCGATATCTACGGGCCGCCTAGTCTCAATGATTACCTACAAGCCTGTACTCGCTATTCCCGCACCCATTTTAGCTATCCCATCAAAGTCCACAAACACCATCCCGGCATTTTATACGAAGACGATGAGTATATTGTTCGTTGCGATCGTCTAGAACATCGCGTTCCGGCTTTTGGCTATCGCGTGGAAGAAAAAGATCGATCGGGACATTTCAATGCCGAAAAGGCTAAAGCCTTGGGAGTTCCCTTCGGTCCGCTGTACGGAAAATTGAAACGGGGGGAATCTGTCACTTTACCCGATGGTCGTTGCATTGATGGAAAGGAGTTGTGCGGAGAACCTCAAGTCGGTCGCAAGGTGGTTTATTGCACGGATACGGTCTATTGCGAAAACGCCGTCGAACTCTCGCGGGATGCCGATGTGCTGATCCACGAAGCCACCTTCGCTCACCAAGATGCCCAACTTGCCTATCAGCGCCTGCATTCGACCTCTACCATGGCAGCACAGGTGGCGTTGGGGGCGGGGGTCAAACAGTTGATTATGACGCATTTCAGCCCCCGCTACGCGCCGGGAAATAACCCCGATTTACCTGCACTGCTCCAAGAAGCCCGATCGATTTTCCCCAACACGGAAATGGCGTACGATTTCTTCCGGTATGAAGTGCCGAAACGGGAGGTAAGTAATAAGTGAATGGCAAATAGCAACTAACCACTAACCATTCTTAATTTATCGATCGTTTTTGATAATTCGGCTGCGCATGTTGTTAAGATGCTGTTGAGTATTAACAGGCGATCGGGGTGTGGGCAATTCCAGATTCGGCCAAGTGGGCAAGTCGCTACAGGGACAGCCGGTGTCCTGGGCGCCCATTTCTCGCAACGGGACGGGCATTTCACACCGAGGGCAATCGGCGAGATCCCATTCCGGCGAGAGTAACTGCTGAATCGTTTGGGATGTGCCTTCGAGGTAGCAGTCCCCAGATTCCGGGGAAAGCATAAATGTCCAGCAGTCTTCAAATTCACGGCTGTAGCGATCGCCCCGAATCACTGGATCGGGCAACACAGACTTCTGACCGTTACGCACGATCGCCTTTTTGCCTAACTGAAACCAGTACGCCAGATATTGTTTAACCTGAGAGGAGGTAGCCATAACCCTAAGAGAAACTTCCTCTATCCTAGCGTTTTATAAGGCTTTGCTCTTTCTGCAAAGTTGTAGAGAATATTAAAAAAGGAGTTGCAGAAGTTCAGAAGGGGTAAGGGCAGTGACCAGTTATCCGCGAACAACTAGCCACTAGCCACTCACTCATTACCTTTTTGCCAACTTCTTGCTAGCCATCTTCCGCAACCGAACCGACTCCGGTGTGACTTCCACCAGTTCGTCGGGTCCGATATACTCCAGGGCACGTTCCAAACTCATATCGATGGGAGACTGCAATTGTACCAATTCATCCCCCGTCGCCGATCGGTGGTTGGTCAATTGTTTCGTTTTGCACACATTCAAATCCAGATCTTGAGGACGATTGTGTTCGCCGACGATCATGCCTTTATACACCTTCGTGCCCGGCGTGATGAAGTACGAACCCCGATCTTCCCCATTTTTCATGGCGTAGAACGTAGAAACCCCTTCCTCGAAGGCGATAATCACCCCATTGCGACGGGTTTCCAAATTGCCACACAGCGGACGATAATCCAGGAAACTGTGATTCATAATCCCTGCGCCTCGTGTCAGGCGCATAAACTCACCCCGAAAACCGATTAACCCTCGGGCTGGGATGATAAAATCAATTTGCGTGCGACCGTTACCGACTTGCATATCTTGCATTTCGCCTTTGCGTTCGCCCAGGCGTTCGATACAGCCGCCCACTCCGTCTTCGGGTACGTCGAGGACCAGATATTCGTAAGGTTCGCAGGGTTGACCGCTAATTTCCCGGTAAATGACCTGGGGTTGGGATACCTGAAACTCGTAACCTTCTCGGCGCATGGTTTCGATCAGGATACCCAAGTGCAGTTCTCCCCGACCGGAAACTGAGAATTTGTCGGGGGAATCGGTTTCTTCGACGCGCAGGGCTACGTTGGTTTGCAGTTCCCGCAACAAACGATCGCGCAGTTGCCGCGAGGTGACAAATGTACCTTCTTTTCCGGCGAAGGGGGAATCGTTCACCGAGAAGGTCATTTGCAGGGTAGGTTCGTCTACCTTGATCAGTGGCAGCGCTTGGGGTTGGTTGGGACAAGTAATGGTTTCACCGATATTGGCATTGGCAAATCCGGCAACGGCAACGATCATCCCAGCCGTGGCTTCTTCGAGTTCCACGCGCTTTAAGCCTTCAAATCCCATCAATTTGCTGATTTTGGATTTGACGATATCGCCGGATTCTGTCACCAATGCGGCTTGTTGTCCGGCTTTGATGATGCCGTTATGAATCCGTCCGATGACAATTCGTCCCAGATATTCGGAGTAGTCTAGGGTGGTGACTTGCAGTTGCAGGGGTTTTTCTACGATCGCCAACTGGGGGCGGAACGTGGCGCAAGATGGCGTCAAACAGAGGCTGCATATCGACCCCTTCATCTTCTAGGTCGTTTTTGGCGTAGCCGGCTAAACCGGAAGCGAACAGGTAGGGGAAGTCGCACTGATCGTCGTCGGCGCCGAGTTCCAGGAAGAGATCGAGGACTTTATCGATGGCGGTGTGGGGATCGGCGCGGGGACGATCGATCTTATTGACAACGACGATCGGTCGCAACCCTTTTTCTAGGGCTTTTTTGAGCACGAACCGGGTTTGCGGCATGGGCTCTTCGTTGGCATCGACAATCAGCAAACAGCTATTGACCATGCCGAGGACTCGTTCGACTTCCCCGCCAAAGTCGGCGTGTCCGGGGGTATCGACGATGTTGATCAGGGTGTCTTGGTAGTGAACGGCGGTGTTTTTGGAGAGGATGGTAATTCCCCGTTCTCGTTCCAAGTCGTTGGAGTCCATGACGCAATCGGGAATGTCTTCTCCTGCGCGGAAAATGCCGGATTGCCGAAGGAGAGCATCGACCAAGGTGGTTTTACCGTGATCGACGTGAGCGATGATGGCGACGTTGCGAATGGGGAGAGACATAACGATTTGGTTTAGACGAGTAGCAATAATGGGAATCGACTACAGATTTCTTAATGATTATTTTAGCGGATGGAGTCCGTTTCTGCGCGACGGACGATCGCAATGGGTGAGAATCGATCCGTCGTCGAGACACTGACGATGAGTTGGGGTGAGCCTAGTCAGGCGCTCGGTAGTCGGAAAATCGGCTACCCTCTTATTTCCCTAACACTTCATCGATACCGATCGACTCTTCGCCAAAGGCTAAAATTGACAAAGATTCTCCCCGCCGAAAAATCCCCACGTCGCGAGATTCATTCTCTTCTGGTTGGCGGTAAACTTCAACCCATTGTTCGTGAAGATTGACGATCCAAACTTCAGGAATTTGAGCTTCGGCATAGAGGGGAATTTTAATTTCTCGATCGGCTTCTAAGGTGGTGTCGGCAACTTCGACCAGTAGCAAAATATCGCGGGGTTGGGGATATCCGGATTCGTAGAAATCTTCGCGGGGTTTTAAGAGGGCAATATCCGGTTCGGGTTGGGATCGATCGTTTAATTGAATGGGGTTTTGAGACTAAACGATCGCTCGAGTTCCCAACAGTTGAGTCCAGAATCTGACTAAACGATTGACACCGGCTGCGTGTCTTCTGTCAATGGCTGCCATTTCTACTATTTCTCCTCGAATTAACTCCACTCGATCGGACTCGGTTAAGATTCCCGCTTCAATCATTTGGTGATACTCGGATGTGGAAAATTTTCGAGTCAGCAGTTGTATGGGCATGATGACCTCCGCGGGGATCTACGGGTTGAATTGTAACTTGAAAATTAACTTGAGATCGGCAGAGGTCGCCCCTTGCTTTTGCTCGGTTGATATGATACTATACTCATAATGGAAAAGGTGTGCACCTGTTAGCTCTTCTACCCATCGATCGTCACCTCAAAATTCAACCATCGGCATCCTCATCCAATAGCTTTAAAAATCGATCGCAGTCTCGGATACAATCGAAGTCGGTATCGGTTTTTGCCATGTCGCGGTATTTGGGGTCGAGATCGATCGCTTTTTGCAGGTGGGAGATGGCAGCATCGAGGTTTTGTTGCATGGCGTAGAGGCAGGCTGTGTTGTACCAAGCGCTGGCGTTGTTGGGGTTGAGTTCGATGGCGCGATGATAACTGGCTAAGGCTTCTTCGGTTCGTTTTAAGGTGAAGAGTGCATAGCCTCGGTTGTACCACGTTTCATCGTCATTAGGCTGAGTTTCAATAGCTTTGTCGTAGGAAGCAATCGCTTCTTCGTATCGTCCTAAATTGATCAACGCATGCCTCGGTTGACCAAGCTTCGTGGTTGTCGGGTTTGAATTCCACCGCTTTGTCGTAGGAAGCAATCGCTTCTTCGTATCGTCCTAAATTCCTCAACGCATTGCCTCGGTTGACCCAAGCTTGGTGGAAGTCGGGTTTGAATTCTACCGCTTTGTCGCAGGAAGCAATCGCTTCTTCGTATCGTCCTAAATTCCCCAACGCAACGCCTCGGTTGTACCAAGCTTGGTGGTGGTCGGGTTTGAATTCTACCGCTTTGTCGCAGGAAGCAATCGCTTCTTCGTATCGTCCTAAATTCCCCAACGCAACGCCTCGGTTGTCCCAAGCTTCGTGGTAGTCGGGTTTGAATTCCACCGCTTTGTCGAAGGAAGCAATCGCTTCTTCGTATCGTCCTAAATTCCCCAACGCAACGCCTCGGTTGTACCAAGCTTCGTGGTTGTCGGGTTTGAATTCCACCGCTTTGTCGTAGGAAGCAATCGCTTCTTCGTATCGTCCTAAATTCCCCAACGCAACGCCTCGGTTGTACCAAGCTTCGTGGACGTCGGGTTTGAATTCTACCGCTTTGTCGAAGGAAGCAATCGCTTCTTCGTATCGTCCTAAATTCCCCAACGCAACGCCTCGGTTGACCCAAGCTTGGTGGAAGTCGGGTTTGAATTCTACCGCTTTGTCGAAGGAAGCAATCGCTTCTTCGTATCGTCCTAAATTCCCCAACGCAACGCCTCGGTTGTACCAAGCTTGGTGGTCGTCGGGTTTGAATTCTACCGCTTTGTCGTAGGAAGCAATCGCTTCTTCGTATCGTCCTAAATTCCCAACGCAACGCCTCGGTTGTACCAAGCTTGGTGGAGGTCGGGTTTGAATTCTACCGCTTTGTCGAAGGAAGCAATCGCTTCTTCGTATCGTCCTAAATTCCCCAACGCAACGCCTCGGTTGTACCAAGCTTGGTGGTGGTCGGGTTTGAATTCCACCGCTTTGTCGTAGGAAGCAATCGCTTCTTCGTATCGTCCTAAATTCCCTAACGCAACGCCTCGGTTGTTCCAAGCTTCGTGGAGGTCGGGTTTGAATTCCACCGCTTTGTCGTAGGAAGCAATCGCTTCTTCGTACTCCTCCTCCACCGCCAACAACCGCCCCTTTTCCCGCCACAACTGCGCCTTCCTCTCCCCCGTCAACGGTGCATCGATTAAATCCCCAATCTCCAGCAGGCGTTCCTGGCGCTGTACGGGAGTCAAACTGCGGTAGGTATCCCAGTCCGTATCTTCCAGCAATCGGGACGATTCCTGCGCCAGGGATGCCTCATCCCGTTGCATTGCGTACACCCCAGACCGCCAATCGAAAAAATCCGCCGCGCGATGCCGGACGTAATTGAGCGCAAACCGAGGCAGCAAAAAAACGAAACAGATGTCAAAATCATCGCGAAACCGTTCTCGCTGCATATTCAAATGACCCATAATCCGAGGCACGGTATCCCGTTGGTAGTAGCCTCCCACGCCGCCGTATCCGGTTTCCCCTTCCCGAATATACGGAACCACGGATTTTTCCAACCCCACCACCAACAAAATATCGATTTTCCCCGGATTCGGCAGCGCTGCCACCACCGGATACAGTTCGTCGATGGGTTCGTTCAGTTCCAGGGTTTCGATGTGTTTGGTTGGCAAATCTTCCGGCAGTCGCCGCGACAGTTCTGTTGCCTGTGCCAGACTGCATTCGACGAAGGCGATGCCAAATCCCTGCCGCCGCCGCAAGGAACGCAGCAGGACGGGATATTTGTCGCCTAATTCGTCAATCCGACTCAATTTCATCAATGCAAACTTAAAACTTAAACTTAAAACTGACGTATCCGGCGGTTGAAACCGCGCCTACAGAATCAAAACCCACCTGCGTGGGTTGGAAATTGGAAAATTCTTCAGTCTGCGTAGGTGGACGAGTGTTTTTGTTGCTGCGAATTCCATTCGCCGAGATTTTTACTGCCCCCCGACGAAAATAAAGGAGGGCGAAAGCCTTTCGCCCCTACAACCACTATCAACTATTCCCCAATGCTTTCTGAAATTTCTCAATTTCTTCCATCAACGGATGAACGTCGTACCAACGCTGAAGTCGTTTCTTTTCATCGTAATATCGATATTCCAAAACGTACCGATCGAGTAGAAAATGTAAATGGTCGTCATCGATGGTAATTTGCTTTGTCTGTGCAACCTGTGCCAAGAGTTTCCATTCCCGATCGTACACCGATCGGCGATAGACATCTCGTCCTTCTTCGATCGCAATTTGCATGGCATCGCTGGTAATCGGCAGCACGTCAATTTGGTCGATCGCGCCTTGCATCAATTGCATCAAAATCCGGACGTGTCCGCCACTCATACAGCACATCCGATCTAAGGTATCGGGACAATCAAACACCTTTGTGGTCAAGTTTTGCGCCAACTCCGCATCGATGACTTCAATCCGCTTGTAAACCAACTTTCGCAACTTCTCAATTCCCGGAGGGTTGGCTTTATTACTGCGATCGCGCACCATAATCATCGGCAGCACATCGGGACGGCTGTAGTTATCTTCCAACTGAGAAAAGCGATGGGAATAAATCATTGAAATCGGCAGCGTATAAATCGCATGACATTTCAATCCCTTCAACAATTCGCTGCGCGTTAGGAAAATTTCATCGTAATTGGTCGCAGTTTTACCATTCCCCGTTTCTCGCGTCTGCTCGACAATCCGATCTAAACTATCCGCCATCAATACCAAACCGTTATACTCTGCCGACAACGACTTTTGTGCCTCCACAATAAACTCATTCATCGCATCGATTAACGATACCGTATTTTGATTGAGTTCCTGTCGTATCTTCCGACGAATATCGGGAACCGCACGTAAATTTGCCGTAATTTTCCCAAATTGAGCAATCTGCTGTTCTAGCTTGAGATCCTCAAATTTAACTTCCGTCAGCGCCAATTCCTTCAAGGATTTCCAGCGTTCTTTCATCCAGTTGAGGAGGGGATTTTCGGCGGCACTCAATTGAATACTTTCAATTAAATGGCGGGTACACGCCAGCAAAATATCCGCATATTCGGTATCCTGCGGTTCGATATCCCCCGAATCTACGGCAAAATAGACGACAAAATAACCTCGTCCCTCCAAATGCTTTTTTAGCCGCACCAGTTCCGTCGATTTCCCCACCCCGCGATGTCCGGTATAAAGCTGGCACGTCGGATATGACGATCGCTCGATCCGCTTCCCCAACTCTTTAATGACATCCCATCCGCCGCGCACGTCCCGGCAATCGATATACGCTCCTTCCGGGGGTGGCAAAAACGGTTCAAAGGAGCTATAAATTTCCGTTAGAATATCTCGTCGCGCCATAAACTATTGGGTTACTCTCGATAATATTGAAGATTCTAGCTCATTCCTCTCGATCCCTGATTTTTCTGGACGATCGGCAATTAAATGGAAAACGACTACCGTCGTACAGTCTAAATTTCACGAGTCCAACCTCACCCCTTAACAACAGCTCGATTTGTCAGCGGATCGAGTCTATACGTAAGTCATAACGACTTCCATATAGACTCGAAATCTCGGGAAACATCACCCCCAAAATTGGTGTCGCCAAATCAGATTCTTGTTTTCGACGCCCAAAATTATTGAGAATGGCGTCATTAATTTAACGATTTTCCGTTGTTTCTGTTTTGTGTTACATTATTTCTTTGGCTACTGCTTTTAAAACATATTGTACGTAAATCAAAAAAACGTTTCCCACCTTATCGAAAACCGCTATACCATTAAACAACCGATCGCCCCTCCGACAAGCGCGGCATCAACGCCACAAAATTACAGGGTCTGTAGCGGCTGTCGAGTTGCCACTGGAGAATCTCATCCCACCCGTCGCGACACGCACCGGTCGAGCCGGGGAGAGCAAACAAATAGGTTCCGCCAGCCACCCCGGCAGTTGCTCGAGATTGGATGGCGGCGGTGCCAATTTTGGGATAGCTGATGGCGCGAAATAACTCGCCAAATCCGGGAATTTCTTTGTCGTACACGGATTGAAAGGCTTCAGGGGTGACATCCCTGGCGGTGATTCCCGTTCCTCCGGTAGAAACGATCGTATCGATATCTGCATCGGCAATCCAAATTTGTAATTGGCGAACAATCTCGTTTTGGTTGTCGGGGACGATCGATCGTGCGACCACTCGATGACCCGATCGAATGATTCGATCGATCAGGGTTTGTCCCGATCGATCGTTTGAGAGGGTACGGGTATCGGAAACGGTCAACACGGCGATGTTGACTGGGATAAAGGGTTGAGTTTCATCAATGTGGGGCATATTTAAGCCATGGGAAGAGAGCGTTGGCAATATCCTTAAGATATCCAACTCGTTGCCACTGTCTATTTCAAATGTCTATTTCAAAGGCGATCGGGGCTGAAGATTGCGATATCATCAAACAAAACAGATTGAGTAGGTAGGTACGCTATGGGTGAAGCCAAACGTCGCAAAGAAGCACTGGGAGACCAGTACGGGAAAGACACCTATATTCTGTCTTGGTTGCCTATTACCAAAAAGCAAGCTGAACGGTTTACACAATGGACAACTCGTGGGGCTTGGATTGGCATCGGTACCCTCTTTGTGATTTGGATTACCGTCATTTTGATCGGTCCGTCACTGGGTTGGTGGACAGTGGTTGACTGAAGCCGCGCCAGAGAACGGAGTATGGGAGAGAGTGCTCCCGACAAACGCACGGTGATGAAGGTTTGACGACTCCGTTCTCCAGCCAGAAATCTATAGATAACCGACCCGATGCGGGATCGATTGATCGTGCCAACAAAAGATAGGAATTAGCAATCACTTCGATTCAAAAATATACAAATTTCCAATCAACTCTATTTGTTTCACTTCATGGGAGCTCGATCGTCTCTATCTTCCTAGAAACAGGAACTTCAGCCTTCGAGATCCAGTCTGGGTCTTAGGCAGCTTCAATTGCGAGTGTCACGAGTGATACTTTGTCCGGTTTTTAAGTTTGTTAGGGTGAATCAAACAGAGTAGAGTAGACCGGGCTGCATGAGTAGGGTGTGAAGCGCGATTCTCCACAGGAGACGCTCGCACGAGCTTTCGAGATAGGGTGATGTCTTCAGACCAATAGTTGTGGACAATGAGAGTATTGCTTCCATAATTATTAAATAAAGGTAAGATTATTCTAAAGTCATAGAAAGGTGTGATAGGAGAAGAGGTATGTTTGTAAGACTTGCGGATCAACATCGTCTATTCGTCCAAGATTTGGTGACGAACCTGCAAGCTTTAGCGATCGTGCTAGAGCAAAGAGGGTATCTAGCATCCTGCTATACCTGTGGCGGGCAGAGGAACAGTGCTTCATTTATGGTGAGCTTAGGAGACGATCATCTGATCCGGTTTTTGGTGTCGGATTACGGCATCACCTGGACGGAAATGCGCGACGATCGCGAATTGATGAAACTCGAAGGTGCCGAAGCGATCGCCCAACTCCAGGAGCTCGCCAATCTCGTCAAATATCAGATCGATCCATCTACCCAGCGAGCAATGGCTAGCCAATCGAGGTAAGATAGAGGTGAATGAGATTCAATGTCTTTCACCACTGGCATTACCAACGTGTATTCGATCGCTCTATCTGAAAGCTCGTGGCAACATAGCTTCGTCGAAACGAACCGCATCCGACTCCACTGCGTTTCCCAGGGAGAAGGAGAATTAGTGCTATTGTTGCACGGGTTTCCCGAATTTTGGTATTCTTGGCGCTATCAAATTCCGGCTCTCGCTCGCCATTTCAAGGTCGTCGTTCCCGACCTGCGCGGCTATAACGACTCCGACAAGCCCGATAGCGGTTACGATTTAGACACCTTAAGCGCCGATATCCGAGGCTTGATCGAAGCCCTCGGTTATAAAAGCGCTCATATTGTCGGTCACGATTGGGGCGGTGCGATCGCGTGGCATCTGGCTCAAAAATTTCCCCTCGCCCTCGATCGACTGGCAGTTCTCAACGCACCCCATCCACAGCAGTTCGTGCAAGAACTGACCGGAAACATGGCTCGACTTCGCCGCAGCGGGTACGTCCTCGCCTCACAAATTCCGGGAATTCCGGATTGGCTAATGCGCCAAAACCTCAAAGATTTTGTCAAAAATCTATTCCGGGAACAAGCCGTTCGCAAAGGCGCATTCAGTCAGGAAGACACCCATGTCTACCAAGCCGCTCTCGAAAAACCCGGAGTTCTCGCCGCCATCTCCAACTATTCTCGCCAATTTCTATCGCCACCCAATTGGCTGCTCAATTGGGGGAAAACACCCGACCCCATTACGATTCCGACGTTAGTTCTGTGGGGGCAAGAAGATTCCCTCCTCAGTCAAAAATTTACGGAAGGTTTAGAAAAACTGATTTGTGCTCCCTTTAAACTCCGATCGATCCCTCAGTGCGGTCATTGGATACAGCAGGAAGTCCCGCAAACCGTTAACCGGGAATTGTTGAACTTCTTACGGGATTAGGGATTGGCGCATTGGCTGCCCTGAAATTCCCTAAAGCCTCCCAAAACCATTGGGAGGCTTCTGTGTCTGAACTCAAAAAGGCGATCGAAATTTAGCCTCTAAGCCGAGGGTTCTGTTTTGTTTTCCGATTCAACCGATTCCGACTCAGTAGAAGTCGTTTCTCCATCAGGGTTGACCGGCATACCGCTAGCACTCTCAACCCAGAAAGAAGCCGCCTGAGTAGCCTCGTGGGGTTCCTCCGTTAGGGTTTCGTCAGGGGGCTGACGTTTAGGCGCCAGAGCCGACCAAGCCGCAGCGCCCGCACCCGCAGCCAGAGCGGCTCCGCCCGCCAATGCTGCCCCCCCGGATTCGGTGGCATCTTCGACGAGGTTAGAGGTGGTTTCTTTGGCATCTTGGAGCCTTTCTGAGGCTTGTTGCCACAGACCCCCGGCGGTTGGGGTGGGGGTTTCGGTGGAGGTGTTTGGGGAGAAGAATGCAGATTGGGGGGTTGTGGTTTCTGGGATATTTCGATCGACATAGCCACCCCGCCAGTCAGCGGATTCCTTTTCCAGGGATGCGGGAAGACTGGGAGACGGTTCCCAATCGGTACTGGTATCGCTATCGTCAATGTTGGTGGTTACGGGAGTAGGCACATTGACATCCTCATCGGATTCTCCAGCTCCAGCTAGCGCAGCACCTCCCGCCAAAACTAGAGCTGCATCGCCCAGGTTAATGCCAGGCTCGGTTGGGGCTTCTACGGGTGTTGCCACTTCCTCGGCGGGAATGGTGACATCATCATTGAGATTGGGGGTTCCAGAATCGATCGATTCGCCTGGATGGGTGTCCGGGGGGTCTACCGCAACAGTTCCCCCAGGCGGAACGACATCGGAGCCGATTGGGGGTCCCGCATCGGGGAGAGGGACGCCACCGCCTGCGGATGGAGATCGATCTCCTTTGCCGACGAGCCATCCCAGTCCGCCCAGTAAGGCAAATAAGGGTAATAACCACAACAACCACGGCGATACCTTGTTCTCTTCCTCAGAGGCGTCTCCTTGACCCTGGGTTGTGCTTGCAGCCGTTCCCGAGGTGCTGCTATCGGGTGTAGCAACGGAAGGGGTTTGTGCGGTATTTTCCTCGGGTGTTGTCTCGGGTTGGGTTTCAACCGCAGCGGTATCAATCGCCCCTGGAGGTGTAATTTTGGCAGTTTCGATCGCGTTTTGGTTGTCGGGGGCGGTGGCAAATCCTAGGAACGCTTGGGTTGCCTCACTGGGTGTCTCTTTGTAAACATAGGTGAGGGGTTGGGAGAAGGGATATCTGGGATCGTCGGGAAGGGTGTTGTGCATGGGAATAATCCGCACATCGTCACGATCGATCGTTTGGCTGACCAGGGCGTAACCGATGCCATCTTGCCCGAGTTCTTGGACGACGGCATCCGTGCGATCTTCGTCAACTTGCTCGGCATTGTCTCCGGTGGTAAAACTCCCGGTTTGGAACGCGGGGTAGTTGGGAAATGCCCGCCGGGTATCACTGGTTTCGGGTCGATCGATCAGGCGAATGGCGCCCGGAGATCCCTCAACTTCCGACCAATCGGTAATTTCGCCTCGGAAAATCTGGGCAAATTGTCGAATGGTTAAGTTTCCGGTGAAGGGATTGTCTTTGCCGACGATGATGGCGATTTTTTGTCGGGTGACGGGAACTTCGACTAATCCTTGCGCTTGTTCATCCGCTGTCAAATCGCGCCCGACGGCTGTTAGATCTACCTTTCCATCCAAGAGTGCTTGTAACCCTGCATCTGTACCGCCTTCAACGATCTCGATTTGGGCTTCGGGGAACTTTTCCTCAAACCGTTGCCGCAGGATACGATCGATGGCTGCCATGCTATCCGACCCGCTCAGTCGTACTGTGGTTCCTTTGGGAACGCTCTCGGGTACGGGGAAGGATTCTGAGGCTGCCGGAGTTTGGGCGATTGCGGATTCGATCCCGGACGGGGAAACTGACGCTAGGGCAAGTAGGAGCGCTAGTGTCACTTTAGCCGTCTTGTTTTTCTGCTTTCTCATAAGGATTAAAAACTGAAGATGTAAATTTGTTTTAAGCTAAAGACAAACCAATTGCCGCAATTATATATCCCGATCGATCGGAGTCATTGTAGTACATCCGGATTTTCGACCCCCAGTCAGCGGGATAAAGAAGGTCAAGCCCCCTGGGCTAAGCGGATTGGATGGTGATGGTGTGGGCTGTCGTTTTGGCGATCGCTCGCTAACATTTAACTGAGATTTCAATGGGGGGATCGTAGGAGGAACTTTATAAAAGTCGATCGCTTCAATAGTGACTAGGCAGAGCGACCCACGCCGTGCTACGCTCAAATACCGAGAACGTTGCAATGTTTCGGCTCGCGATAACAACAGCAATCCCCATGACCCAATGGCAGTTAAAAACCCCTGTTGCGCTACTGATTTTCAATCGACCCGATACGACTGAAAAGGTTTTTGAGACGATTCGCCAAGCGAAACCACCGAAGTTGTTGGTGGTTGCTGACGGTCCGAGATCCGATCGACCTGGAGAAGCCGAAAAGTGTGGGAAGCTCGGGCGATCGTCGATAAAATTGACTGGGAGTGTCAGGTTTTTCAGAATTACTCTGATACCAATTTAGGTTGTCGCTATCGGGTTGCCAGTGGTTTGAATTGGGTGTTTGAAACGGTGGAAGAAGCGATTATATTGGAAGATGATTGCTTGCCACATCCGAGCTTTTTTCGGTTTTGCGAGGAATTGCTAGATCGATATCGCCACGACGATCGGATTATGGCAATTTCTGGAGATAATTTTCAATTCGGACGTCAATCTAGTGCCTCGAGTTACTATTTTTCCCGATATATGCACATTTGGGGATGGGCGACTTGGCGACGAGCTTGGAATTTTTACGATCTCGAGATGAAACAATGGTCTCAAGTTCGAGATACTCATTGGCTAAAAAATAAACTTCAAAGCCAGGGAGCAGCTCAATTTTGGTCGTCTCTTTTTCAAGGCGCTTTCTCAGGATTTAATACGTGGGATTATGCATGGGTTTTTGCCTGTTGGCTTCAGGATGGGTTAATTATTTTGCCCACTGTGAATTCGGTCTCAAATATTGGTTTTGGCTCTGAAGCTACTCATACTAAGAATATTACTCAATTCAGCGAAATGAAGGCGGAAAAAATTGGTTTTCCTCTTCTTCATCCTGACGCAATTTCCCAAAATATTGACGCAGATAGTTTCACGGAAAAAACGATGTACAGTGGACATTGCCCAGTACTGGATGACAGCGATAAAAATCGAATTCAGTCTGACGAAGCCGAAAAAGATTCGAGCGTAACTTGCAAAATCTGTGATGGGATTTCTAGACATTTCGGGAAAGCTAAAGTCCTCCAGAAGTATGATGTTAATTACTTCCAATGTTCTAATTGTGGTTTTGTTCAAACCGAAGATCCGTATTGGCTAGAAGAAGCATATTCTAGTGCGATTGCCAGTAGCGATGTAGGGTTGGTGGCACGCAACCTGATGTTCTCCAAAATCACGAATAAGTTAATTTTAAATAGTTTCGATCGTCAAGGAAAGTTTTTGGATTATGGCGGGGGTTACGGCTTATTTGTTCGCCTGATGCGAGATAGTGGATTCGATTTTTGTTGGGAAGATCGATACGCTTCAAATTTGTTAGCTCAAGGATTTGCATTAGATAAATCGGGCAGTAGCAGGTTTGAATTAGTAACGGCTTTTGAACTTTTCGAGCATTGGACAGATCCGATTCAGGAACTCGAAAAATTAATGAGTTTCTCAAAAAATATTTTATTCAGCACGGAACTCCTGCCAAGCCACAACCCCAAACCAGGTGAATGGTGGTACTATGCCCCTCACGAAGGTCAACATATTGCCTTATACACCCGAAAAGCGCTGTCAATTCTAGCTAACCGATTTAACTTAAATTTATATTCTAATGGTCAAACGCTCCATTTATTGACTGAAAAAACGATCGCGCCTCAAGTTTTTCAACAGTTAACTCGATACGAACAGCCTTCATCGACAATGCCTTCGCTGATTCCGCAAGATTATCAAGCTGCAATCGAGAGAATTAAGCATCAAAAAAATACGAGCGAGATGGAGCCCAAAAAAAATAAAATGAAGCCAAATAATACAGGTAAAATTCTAGTTGATGCGGTATTTTTTCAACTCTATCAAACCGGAATTGCTCGGCTGTGGCGTTCTCTGCTGGAAGAATGGGCAGCCCTAAAATTTGCCAAACAAATTCTCGTCCTCGATCGAGACGGAACAGCCCCGAAAATCCCAGGAATTAAGTATCTTTGCATCCCGCGATATGACTATCACAAGGTAGAATTCGATCGACAAATGCTTCAAGACATTTGCGATGAGGAAGGGGCTGATGTATTTATTTCTTCTTATTATACAACGCCTTTAAGCACTCCCTCAGTATTCATGGCATATGACATGATTCCTGAGATTGCTGGATATAATCCAGAAAATCCGATGTGGCGAGAAAAAAAATATGGTCTTCAACACGCTTCATCTTACATTACCATTTCAGAAAATACAGCACGAGATTTAGTCCGCTTTTTTCCACAGATTCCTTCTGATTCGATTACGGTAGCTTATTGTGGAGTTAGCCCAATTTTTTATCCGGCAAGTTCCCTTCAAGTCCAAACTTTTAAAAATAAGTATAATATTTCTAAGCCTTACTTTCTCCTTGTCGGCATGAGGGTCGGTTATAAAAATGCAATTCTATTTTTCAAAGCGATTAATGAATTACGGAATAAACATGAGTTTGAAATTGTGTGTACTGGAGGAGGACTTCAACTAGAACCTGAATTTCAACCTTATGTTTCTGGCATAAAAACTCACTTAGTACAATTGAATGATGAAGAATTGAGTACTGTGTATTCTGGTGCGATCGCTCTAGCCTTCCCTTCTCAATATGAAGGTTTTGGATTGCCGGTATTGGAGGCTATGGCTTGTGGATGTCCGGTGATTACTTGCCGCAAATCATCACTTCCAGAAGTGGGAGGAAATGCCGTAATTTATGTGGATGAGCAAGATGTTGCGGGCATGAGAAAGGCTTTGTGTGATGTACAAAATACTGAAGTTCGTACTGCCTTAATTTCTGCGGGTTTCGATCGAGCAAAACAGTTTTCTTGGTCAAAGATGGCAGATCGAGTCAGTTCGGCGCTCATCAAAGCAGCTCATTCCCCTCAATTGATTGCCAACTCTTCTTTGCGACTTTTGAGTCGCCTCTTAACTCAAATTCAGCTCTATCAAAGTAATCCGGTCGATCGCACAACAATCAACACTCTACATCAAGATCGCCAGAAACTCGCCCAATATTGGTTGAATTTACCAGCCGATCGACTTGAAAGTGAATATAAAGGTGATGCGGGAAAAACACATATTGCTTTGTGGAATAGTGGATTTAAAAATGAGTTATTAACCGATGAAGAAAAAGTTTTGGTGCAGCAGTTAACGGAAAAAGTGTCCCGAGGCTTTAGCGAACCGGATGCCATTCAAGCATTACTAGCTGCTACCTTATACTGTTATCCCCATCAACTCGCCATTAAGTATCAGCGAGCGCCCATTCCCAATTGGTTTGCCGAAGCGTATATGCAGTTCATGTTTGAATCGCCACGCTTGTTTCAAGAACTGGGAGAGGTCGATCGCTACGCTGATTACTTCCAGGGATGGCTCGATTATTTACATGGAAATATTACCAGTAATCCTGAGTCGGATGTGTGGAAATATGTCGCATCAGTTTTCGCGAACAATGCTAATTTAACACCTTTATACTTCAGCCGTCGCGATCTAAAAGAAGTCCAAGAAAAACGCGCGGATATTTTAGAAATCTATCTCACCCAAAACGGCTGCCAGCTTGACTATACTTTTCCAGAACGATCGACAACGCGAACCAAAATTCGTTTGGGAATCTTATGTCAAAACTTTTATCCTTCAGCCGAAACTTTTACAATTCTTCCGGTATTTGAACATCTCGATCGTCACCAATTTGAAATCTATCTGTATGCTTTAGATATCGGCAACACCAGCTCCGAGCAGTTAGTACGCGATCGAGCGGACAAGTTTCTACACCTCAACACCAAAAATATCAACACCCTAGTTAATACCGTTCGTGCTGACGACTTAGATATTGTTTTAATTGGTAGTAATATCACCGCTCGTTCTTATCTGTTAACGCTGCTATCAATGCACCGATTAGCGCGCAGACAAACAGTTTCTCTTGCCGATCCAGTGACGACAGGAATGAGAAATATAGATTGTTACATTGCGGGAAACCTAACCGTAGCGGAAACCGCACAAAAATCTTATCGAGAAAAACTAGTAACGATCGAAGGTTCTGGATTGTGTTTCCGCTTCCCACCCGATCCAACCCCAACATTAAATCCAACTCGCAAAAGTTGGGGTGCAAATGCCAATACAACCATCTATATTTCTGGCTCGAACTTCCGCAAAATAAATCCAGAAGTTCGTCACACGTGGGCAAAAATTCTCGCAGCCGTTCCCAATTCTATCCTCGCGCTCTACCCGTTTGGTCCAAACTGGGGTCGTCATCCTCAATTAGAGATGCCATTTTATCAACAAATGCAAGCGGTTTTAGCGCAATATGGTGTGGCTCCCAATCGGTTGGTTTTGATTAAAACGCTTCCCAGTACAGCAGATATTCGTAAGTGTTTGGAAGTCGCCGATATTTATCTCGATTCTTATCCTTATTCCGGTGCCGCATCGGCACTCGATCCCCTCAAAGTTAATTTACCCATTGTCACGATGGAAGGGATAGAACTTCGGCATCGACAATCAGCAGCTTTGTTACAAGAATTGCAGATGCCGGATTTAATTGCTCGCTCTGAAACCGAGTATATTCAGTTAGCTGTGTCTCTTGGTACTAACCCCCAATTGCGCCAGCAAAAACGGACAGAAATTCAACGCAAAATGCAGCAAGTTCCTCAGTTTCTAGAGAGCAAAGTGTACTCGCAGAAAATGGGAAGTTTGTTCCAAAAGCTAGTTCAAGACAGTCGAGATGGTTTGCATGACAACAGTATGAATCGGGAAACATTCGGCTCCGAGAGTTTTATTGCAACAAAACAATTAGCTGAAACTTATCAAAGCATCAAGACCTCCGTTGAAGCGATCGAAGGATATTTGGTTCCAGGACAGGAAGAGTATTTATTCAATAAAGTTAAATCTTTATCCGAAGATGCTGTGATTGTCGAGATCGGATCGTTTCAAGGTCGATCGACTGTTTCCATGGCTTATGCTTGTTTGGGAACTCGCCGTAAAATTTATTGCATCGATCCCTGGGATTTTAGTAAATCCAAAACAATTCAAAACAATATTTTTGAAGTCTGGACTCAAAATATCGATCGGAATGGATTGACCCAGTATGTTGTGCCACTACGAGGGTATTCTGAAGAAATTTTTACTCGTTGGTCGGAGTTGACTGGCGGTGAAAAAATTGATTTTATATTTATTGATGGCGATCATGAGTATCCGGGAGTTTTGAAAGATTTTCAGCTTTCATTTCCTTGGGTAAAATCTGGAGGATGGATCGCACTTCACGATACTCGTGCTGGATTTCCTGGTGTCGATCGGGTTTGGCTCGAAACAGCTCAAGGATTGCTCGCAGATTATGAATATTGTTCTACAATTTCTTGTGGTCGAAAAGTTTCTGTTCCTCAAAGTACAAAATTACCAAGTACAGAATTACCGATCCAACTGACTCCACAATTTCTCAATCGAATTTCCGGTTGCCTTAATCTCTATCAAATCGATCCATCCGATCGCGCAACAATCACAGAACTCACTCAATTGCGAAAGCAACTTGCCGAACATCTTTTAAATGCCACGTCTCACGAATTAGAAAATCTCTACCAAAGTGACATCGGAAAAACATATCAAGCTTTACTGAAAAGTGGCATTCAGAAAGAACTAATCGACCTTAACGATCGAGGATTTTTGCAACAATTAACCCAACAAGGAGTTGGCTTAACCAATCCCAAAGCAATCAATGCTTTGATGGGAGCAATGCTATACTATGCTCCAGGAACTATGAAAGTCCAAAACTATCACGATCGATTGCCGAAATGGTTAATTGAGGACTATGAGAGTGTCTTTGAAAAAGAGCCTTCCATACACGAATCTCCTCAAGCTCAAACTCAATCCTTACCAGAAACCTCAAATCTACCTCAGCTTTCGGTAGAATTCCTCAATCGATTATTAGGTTGTGTCAATCTCTATGAAATCGATCCCTCAGAACCCTCTACTATCTCTGAACTGCATCAACTGCGTCGCCAACTTGCCGAGTATTGTTTGAGTATTCCTACCGACAAACTGGAAACGATTTATAAAACAAATGTTGGTCAGCGTTACCAAAGTTTGCTCAAAAGCGGCTTTCAAAAAGAATCATGTCTCGATTTCGATCGTCTCTTTTTGCAAGAAATAACTCAGATGGCGTCTAGTGCAGCTCATCCAAACTCTCTCAATGCGATGTTAGCTGCAATGCTCTACTATTGCCCAAATCAATTAAAAATAAAAAATTCGCGTACCCGATTACCGGAATGGTTGATCGACGATTACGAACAAGTTTTCGATCGTGCCGATTCAAATCAAGCTTGAATCGAGTCGGACATAGACGCTTCAGTACACTTGATTAAAATCGATCGGTTGAATTTCCATCCAATTGGTAGGCGATCGTTCTACCAATTGGAACTGGAACAAACCCACGATCGACACTAAAAGTACTTTCCGTTGCTCCTAAAAATAAATAACCATCCGGTTTCAAAATCTGGCGAACTTTTTTTAATATCCTACGTCGATTGAAGCGATTAAAATAAATCAACACATTTCGCATCAAAATTAAGTCCATTTTGGGTAGGGGCAACCATGTTTCTAATAAATCAATTTGATGAAATTCCACCATCAACCGAATTTCATCGGCAATGTACCAGAGATCCCCTTGTTGTTGGAAATATCGTCTTAACAACTGTGGGGGTAGCCTCCGCTCAACTTCGCTTTGGCTATAACATCCTTCCCTCGCTCGAGCCAGCATTTTTTCCGATTCATTGCTGGCAAAAAGCTTGAGTTGCCAGTGCATCAGCAGCGGAAAATAAGCTTGGAGCAGTAACGCAACACTATACGGTTCTTGACCGCTCGAACAAGCTGCACTCCAAATATTTAATTGGCGCTTGTTGCCTCGATGCCTCAGCAACTCGGGAAAAACATTTTGTCGGAGGGCTTCAAACACATCAACATCGCGAAAAAATGAGGTTTCGGTCGGAGTCGCTCTCTCGTTTGAATTGACCTCTTGTTGACTTTTCCAGAAATCATGCGCTCCAGAACTGTCCCAGCTTTCCGTTGGAGATTCGGATACACAACAACTTTGCCATTTCGGTTCTTGTGTGGACGAAAGACGTTCTAGCATTCCGCCATCATCAGCGAGGCTAATCTCCGGCGGTTGGATAACCTGTTTTATGACAGATTTGTAAGCCTGCCAGCGAAGATTTGGCAACAGAACCCTATTTGGTTGTTTCTGCATAAGGGTGGCTGTCATGGTGGCTTATCGACTCGTTCGTTCTATCAATCTTATTGTAACAAGACTGAGATGAACGCTATGGCTTAATCCTAATGGCTTAATCTTACAATCGTTCCATTGGCGCTAGTCTAGGATCGAGAATTTTTGGACTTCCTTTGGTAAATTTAACGGCTAAAGTTTGCTTGTTCCCAGCACCTAAAACCATCATCACTTCTCCTACCCCAAAATCTTCGTGGAGAACTCGATCTCCCACTGCCCAATTTTGCACGGTTTCAACAGTAGATTTGAGATTTCCAACGATCGATTTTGTTGATTTTGCCTTGCGAGTTGTCCGTTTTGTCACCGGATTTCCAGCAAGCAATTCTTTGGGGAGTTCGGCTAAAAATTGTGAGGGAACCGCCGGTGAGTAGGAACCCCAAAGACAACGTTCGGCAGCATGGGTGAGGAACAGTTGTTCCTGTGCGCGAGTAATCCCCACATAGCAAAGACGACGTTCTTCTTCTAAAGCTCTGGGATCGTCTAAACTGCGGAAGTTGGGGAATAATCCCTCTTCCATTCCCACGACAAACACGATCGGAAACTCCAAGCCTTTTGCCGAATGCAAAGTCATTAAAGAAACCGTATTTTCGCCTTCTTCTAAATTATCGAGATCCGACGCCAAAGACGCATTACTGAGAAATCCTTCTAGGGAATTATCCTCATTATCTTGGGCATATTGCACGATCGCATTATATAATTCTACCACGTTTTGTCGTCGATCTTCGGCTTCATCGGTTCCTTCCAGTTTCAAAGCTTCCAGATACCCAGACTTGTCCATCATCAGTTGGAAGATTTCGGTTGCTGGTAACTCTTCGAGTTGTTCTTTCACATCAGCAATCATGTCTGCAAAACCCAACACCGCCTTACTACTGCGTCCCGCCACTGTTTTTACTGAAGTTTCATCGCTGAGAATTTCCCACAGCGGAACGCCTAATTGCTGAGCAATATTATCGAGATTAGTAATTGTCGTTTTCCCAATTCCACGACGAGGCGTGTTAATCACCCGTTTGAGACTAACGGTATCGGCGGGGTTGGCAATTAGTCTTAAATAGGCAATGACATCTTTGACTTCTTTACGATCGTAAAATCGCAAACCTCCCACCACTTTATACTTAATATTCGATCGAACTAAGACATCTTCAAAGGCGCGAGATTGTGCGTTTGTTCGGTAGAGAATAGCAAAATCACCCCAGTTTAATTCTGGATTTTGACGAACTAGCGATTGAATCCGATCGACCACAAACTCTGCTTCTTCGCGATCGTTATCCGTTTTCTGGCAGTAAATAGGTTCGCCTTGTCCCCGCGTCGGACGTAATACTTTATCAATGCGTTCTGTATTTTTCTCAATTAAATGGTTGGCAACTTGAAGGATATTCTCAGTCGATCGATAGTTCTCTTCCAGCTTTACCATCGTTTCCGTTCGATCGTCCGTTTTCCCATCCCCAAAGTCGTCTTGGAAATTCATCAGAATGGTAAAATCTGCCATCCTGAAGGAATAAATCGATTGATCGACATCGCCAACGACAAAAACCGATCGATTTTGCCAATTCTCAAACGATTGCGGTTCGGTTCCATTCGTGGCTAACAGCCGAATCAAGTCGTATTGTGTCCGGTTGGTATCTTGATATTCATCCACCAGAATATGACCGAACTTTTGATGCCAGTATGTCAACACCGATTCATTTTGTTGGAACAGTTGTACCGGGATGCGAATCAGATCGTCGAAGTCCAGCGCGTTGTTTTCTGCTAGTTTATCTTGGTATAAACTATAAACTTCAGCCATCACCCGACCTCGATAGTTAGGTTCGTTGGCTTCTAGATCTTGCGGCGACCAACCTTTATTTTTGGCATTGCTAATTTGATAGCGAACCGATTTCGGTTGAAATTTTTTATCGTCTAAATTCAGTTGATTGAGGACAATTTCTTTAATCAACGATTGGACATCCGATTCGTCGAAAATCGAAAAATTTCGCTCCCACTGCCGACCTTTTTCATCTTGATATTTATTGATATCAAATCGGAGAATACGAGCGCACAAACTGTGAAATGTGCCGATCCACAAGGGTTTAATATAGGTTTTCCAAGCTTTCGATCGTAATACCGTCTGTTCGTTTGCCGCCAGTGCCTCCAGCGGTTTCCCGTATTTATCCCGAGCGAGTTGTTGCGCGAAGGTGCTTTCAATCCGCGCTTTCATTTCCCGCGCCGCCTTATTGGTAAATGTCACCGCCAGGATATTTTCGGGATCGACACGGTGTCGAAGAATCAGATTTGCCACCCGATACGTCAATGCTCGTGTTTTCCCCGAACCCGCTCCCGCCACCACCAGCAAAGGACCGCAAAAATGCTCAACCGCTTGGCATTGAGAGGGGTTGAGTTGGCTGAGAAAGTCCAGGGTTGTCATCATGGCAGTAAGCCCTATTTAAGACATGGTGCGTTACGCTGCGCTAACACACCCTACAGGCTACCACAGCCAGACTCGTACGATCGTCCCCACAAAACAAACCTCCCCGTGAAAGTTCATTCAGGGGAGGTTTATTTAGGAGAAGGCATGGAGCCTACGGGAGTCGAACCCGTGTCCGCCCTGGGTATTGACCAACCGATCGTTCACAGGCTTAGCTCTTCTAACCCTCAGAGCGGGAACCACCCCTTATCCCGGATGGTGGGATTCTCTAGTAAAGTCTTAACTGACTAGCCCACCAGAGACGGCTAGGCAGTGCATCCGTTGGGGTTTAGCCCGCAATCCTTAACGGAGTCAAACTGCGAGCGAGCACACTAATTTTTAATTAAGCAGCGACTGCTTGGCGCTCAAATTTTACGATGTTGTTCGCAATTACATTTTTTTTGAGCCTTTGATTTACGAGAGGAGACTCACTCTCGACCTGTATCACAGTGTAGCTTTCGCCAACACGTCGAAACCGTTAAGGCCCCGCGATGCTTTTATTATACTATAGGTTTTTGGATTTGTGGTGTCCGAAGATCGGCTTTTGCGGGAGGAAATGAATCGAACAAAGGTCGCGAGTCGAGGTGCTACGGGCTCTTGAGTAGATCTTCTGCATTGAATCCTCAAATTAATGAAGCCAAGAAAGGTGCGTTTCGTTCCTCAATCTCTTCTAGGAATTTTTATTGACTCCGATTCCTTTTTCATAATGCTTGCGTTGCAGCAGTTCCAGCCGACCGCTATATTCCTGAATTAATGCGATTTGTCGTCGGTAAAATCCGCGAAACGTGTTGGAAAAAAATAGAGTTAAAAGAGCGACGATCAACCCCAAAACTGTAGATGATAGCGCTTCGCTAATTCCTCCCGTAACCGCAGTCGTATCGCTGCCAGAAACACCGATTTTCAGAGAAGCAAACGATCGCATTAAACCCAAGACAGTTCCCAACAATCCCAATAACGGTGAAGTGGTAACAATGGTTTCAAAAATGGTATTAAAACGTCTCAGAATGGGGAGTTCGGCTTGGGCGGCACTTTCGAGTGCGAGGCGAAATTCTACCGGATTGGGTCGATCGAGTGTTAGTGCTTCTAAGAAAATACGGGCGATGGGTAAATCGGTATGTTTCTGAAGCAGTTGTATTGCCGAAGACCAATCTGATTGTAAAAGTTTAAAGACTTTTTGAATGACTGGGGGTTGCTGTTTGAAGATTCGATACCAAAAGAGCGATCGCTCGATGGTTAAAGATATCGACCAAACTGAAAATAGCAGCAGAGGAACAGCAACGATTCCGCTTTCTATCAATAATTTTAACATTTTTTGTACGCAACGATTAACGATAAAGCCTCTATAAAGGTGCGTTCCGCTATCGCTCAACACACCCTACATAGTTTCCATGAGTCCTTTAGGCGATCGAGCGCGTTCTTCCTGTGATAATCCTTTCCCTTGAATTAAAACACCAAATTTTCCTAAACCCATCGGATCGATTAAAGCGTGTAAAGCTTGTCTTCGTTGCATAATTTGGTTAATCTCTTGTGCTGTTGCTATTCTCTGTCCTTCGGGAGAATTACCCAATTGTACTAAACGATCGCTCCATCCCAACGCCATTAAAAATAATCCTTGTTGCGTAAATCCCAGCGTCGATAAACCGGACAATTCCCCCTGACGTTGCAATGCCGTAAAATTGACATGAGCCGTGATATCTTGATTGCCAATATACACATAGGGATTATCGTGATATCGGTGTTGATAGTAACACTGAAGTGTCCCTTGAGAGCGTCCTAAACTATAATATCGATCGGCGCTATATCCATAATCGATCGTCAACAAATATCCACGGTGCAACCGCTGTGCCACGGTTTCTATCCAGTCCAGCGCCGCCAGATTGACTTCGCTGCGATAACCTTCGGGGTAGCAATTAACATCAATTCCACTGAACTCTAAATACTCAGCTAATTTAGAAGTTGAAGGTTCCCCAACCACTTCTAAAAAATTTATCGTCTCTGGATCGGAAGAATTCGTAATATAAATTTCTTTTAGTTTTCCCGACTGGATTACAAATTGATGAACGGGAAAAGCATCGATTAACTCGTTAGAGAAAAAGCAGCCTGTTATCGAGTCTTCAGGCAGCTCTTCCCACTCAATCCAACGAATCGGTGCATTTTTTAAGCGTTGTTGTTGTTCTTGCTGAAAAGCGGTTGATTTTTCGACGATACTATAAGCAACCGACTGATAAAAATCGAGATGGCGATCGCGCAAATATCTCAAGATATCTCCAGCCAAAATACCTTGTCCGGCTCCCATTTCCACCAAATGAAAAGGCTTTGGACAACCCAAAAATTGCCACATCTCGACAAATTGTTCGGCAAGAGTTTCCCCAAAATCCGCACACAAGTGGGGGGACGTAGCAAAGTCTCCAGCAGCCCCAATTCCCGCCCCGCGACTGTAGTACCCATACTCGGGATGATACAGCACCCAGGTCATATATTCAGCAAATGCGATTCGCTGATGCGGACATTCTTGGATGTGTTGACGAATCAACTGACACAATTCTGGATGAGAGGAATCCGTCATACACCTCGATCGTTTTTTCGTCACAAAACTTTACCCTTGTTCGAGGATTCGACCCTACAGATCCCCGATTTCTTTGAGAAATCGGGGATCTTAAAGCCGGTCTTTCACGCACCCCCAAACTCGCCCAAAATGCGAACTTCCGGTTCTAGCCAGACTTGCCAGCGCTCGTTAACTTTGTTGCGGACATCATGAATCAGGTTGAAGATATCGCTAGCTGTGGCGCCCCCACTATTGAGGATAAAATTGGCGTGACGTTGTGCGACCATCGCGCCGCCAATTTTATGTCCCTTCAACCCGGCTTGTTCGATCAGCCATCCCGCTGCATGGGGAGTCGGGTTGCGGAAAACGCTACCGCAACTGGGTCGATCGTAAGGCTGGCTGCTGTGACGTAGTTTGAGGTGTTGCCGAGTCACCTGCTTGAGCTCCTCGGGATCGAAACCGGGTTGGAGTTGGAATGTTGCCTCAACCACAATTCGATCGTCCTTTTGCAACATAGAACTGCGGTAGCTGTATTTGAGATCTTCGCGAGACAGCACTTCCAACGTTCCATCCGGGGAAATGACTTGAACATCGATCAACAGATCGGCCATGCAACTGCGGTGAGCGCCCGCATTCATCACCACCGCGCCACCCACGGTACCGGGAATGCCCACAGACCATTCCAAACCGCTACAGCCCAGTTCTGCGGCTTGCCATGCTAAACGCGGCAAGGGGTCTCCGGCAGAAACCGTTAGTTGTCCCGTTTCGAGATCGAAGTGCGAGTGACGGAGATAGCGGGTGCAAATCACCAATCCCGACAACCCTCGATCGCTCACTAATAAATTAGAACCCGCTCCCAATCGGGTAACGGGTAAACCTTCTGCGTGCGCCCATGCCAATCCTGCTTGTAAATCCTCCAGCCGCCTGGGAGTCATGCACCATTGTGCCGGACCCCCGACACGGAAAGAGGTCAGGGAAGCTAGGGGAACCTGAGATTGGATGGGGCATTTACTATCTAACAAGTAAATTGGGGAACGTCTGCCGCTGGTTATCGGGGGTCGTGTTTGAGGAAACTCTGCACCAGCCGAGCCAGTGTCCGGGTCTAGATCGATCGTGGAAGTCTGGAGCAAGTTACAGGAAAGAATCATGCCTAGTACGGGTTTTACATTTTACAGAAGGTTGGATGCGGGGTTGCCTCTTGAGGCTCGAACGTTACCCAGCACCCTGCCGCTCAACATTGAGATGAAACTCTGCCAAGTTAGGAATAATTTGATTGAGGTTTCCCGCGCCCAAAAAGACGGCTAAGTCTCCCGGACGTAAGGTTTGCTCGAGGAACGCCGTGATCTGTGCCAAGGTCGCTTGGTAGCTCACTTGAGGATGGTGGACAGAAATCGCTTCAGCCACCTGCGAGCCGCGAATCTGTCCGGCACTCGACTCGCCAGCTCCGTAGATATCGCTGACGACAACCACATCTGCATCCCCAAAAGAGCGCGCAAATTCAGATAAAAAAGTTTGGGCGCGACTGTAGCGGTGGGGCTGAAAAATAGCTACGATCCGTCGGGGACTGCCTGGATTGCCCTGGGCTTGCAGGCGAGCCGCCGAGAGTGTGGCTTGAATTTCGCTGGGGTGGTGGGCGTAGTCGTCGATCAACAGGATATCATTGGCAAAGCTGCGCTGCTCGAATCGGCGACGCGCTCCTTCAAAGGCTGCCAATGCTGAGGCAATCGCCTCGAACTCGACATCGAGTAATCGACAGACGGCGATCGTTGCTAGGGCATTGCTGAGATTGTGCTGTCCCAAAACTTGGAGCCGAAACTCTCCCAACTCTTGTCCTCGTTCCCACAGGCGAGCCGTTGTCCCGGCTGCACCGTAAGCGATACGATCGACTGTATAGTCGGCTCCAGATGCCGCGTCTAGGCTATAGGTAATCTTGGGTTTGAGTTTCTCTCGGACGATCGGGCAATCAGCGTTCCCGACCAGAGTTTGGCAGCGTCCGGCAAAGGTTTGGAAGATTTCGATCACTTCATCGACATGGGCGTATCGATCGGGATGATCCAGTTCGATATTGGTAATTACCCCAATCGCCGGGGCAAATTTAACCAGAGAACCATCGGATTCGTCCGCCTCTGCCACCAGATACGCACCTTGTCCCAACCGCGCATTGCCCGACCAAGCCTTGACTTCGCCGCCCACCACAATGGTGGGGTCTAGTCCGGCTTCGAGCAGGACTAAAGCGATCGTACTACTGGTTGTTGTCTTTCCGTGGGTTCCGGCAACCGCGATACTCTGATAGTCCCCGATTAATGCTGCTAGCAAATCCGATCGATGAAAAATCGGACATCCCAAATCCAGAGCGGCTTGATATTCTGCGTTTGTCGAATCAATCGCGCTCGAGCAAATGACTTGAGGCAATTTCGATCTCGCTCGAGCTTCTCGTTCTTCGATGGATTCTACAGCGACACCGCCCGAACGAGAATTGTTCGCCTTACCTGGGGATGGTAAAGAATGGCGAGCCGTCGATTCTTCTGCGCCTTCGAGATTTGACAATTGAAAGACCTCGAAATTGCTAGCTTCTTGACTCCAAAAAATATGAGCGCCGAGTTCTTGCAATCGTTGGGTAATATGATTGGACTTTAGATCCGACCCATATACCGGAAGCTGGCGTTTCGCTAAAATATAAGCCAGCGCTGACATTCCAATTCCACCAATCCCGATAAAATGAAATGGCTTACCACTGAAATCAACCAAATGCGCCATTTTTGCTCCTAACACACCACACCACACCGATAACACGCGATATCATATCAAGAATTAAAGTTTTGCGATAGCGCCCTGGGGAAATTCACGGAGTTCGGGATCGATCGAGAGAGACTCCGCTCTCCCCATCTGGGAGAATTTACGGATATCGATCGGCCGGGTTCTTGTTCTCCTGTGGAAAATCCTCCTGACTCAAACTCCTCCTTTAACTACAAGGTTTAGTTTGGGATTTCGGGAAAAACCTGCGACTAGATTAGCAGTAAAAGGAAAGTCTCGGCGACAGTGAAATTACGGAATTTGTCGAGAATCGGTCGAAAGTTCGTCTGGAGAACCATGAATCAGTAATTTCACTTTATTCCATCATTTGAGATCGTGCAAAAGCTCGGTATTTTAGGAGGAACCTTCGATCCCCCGCACTGGGGGCATTTGGTTATGGCAGAGGCGGCGTACTCCCAAATGAAGCTCGATGGTGTCCTGTGGGTTCCCAGTCAGCAACCTCCGCATAAGTTAGCGGACAATCTATCCGGATTTTCTCGTCGCGTGGAGTGGGTTCGCCAGACGATCGAACATCGTCCGGAGTTTTTTCTCTCGGATGTCGCCGCTTGCCACCGGAAAAACTCCTATGCCACCGATACGCTTCGAGATTTACAAGCCATCTATCCCGACAGCCATTGGTTCTGGATTGTCGGATTGGATACGTTTCAATCTTTGCCGCGATGGTATAAGTGTCGAGAAGTTGCCGCCGCGTGCCAGTGGTTAGTCGCGCCTCGTTCCCCGGTGCCCAAAGCTGACCCGATGGAAACGGGAGGCAAAACCTCCGATGCTGCTGTCAACTACGAGACAGGGCAAGCGTGCCGAGACGTCGCCCGCATCCTGAACGATCGATCGATCTCGATTGGTTGGCACGTTCTGGCAATGCCGGCGATCGATATTTCCTCGACTCTAATTCGCCGCTACTGCCGCGAGGGTCGATCGATCCGCTACCTGGTTCCCGAATCCATTCGGACCGAGATCGAAACCCATCTTTTCTAGAATCCGATCCGGTAAAACCCGCCTATGAGAACCCCTCCTGGAAGGGTGAGTTGAAAATCCATCAAAGCAGCTCGAGCTACTGTCAAAGAGATGATACAATGACATCGGTTGGAATCCCCACGGTGGTGGCTGTTCAGATGCCTAGAGCCGGAAAGCTCAACCCGAGCTAAATAGAGGGTAGCGAAAACCTCAAAAAACAAAGCTGAGCTATAGGCAACAGACAGAGATTTTTTCCCGGTGTTAGATTCTCCATGACGGTGAGTTTCATCGCGACCCAAAATTCTGGGATTCAAGCCCCGTCCTTCGCTTGACAGCTTTGATTTAGGTCGATCGGGTAAAAATACCCCACCAAAATGTAGACTGATAGAAGTCGCCATAGGTCATTGGGAGACTTTAAACGGATGTGGAGAGTTGGTAAGACTACTTGGGTAGCACGATTCAGGGAAGCATCAAGGAATCCTCGAACTTTTAAGGCGAGGAGGTATGTCAAACAGGAAACCCCAAACCGCGAGGTGGGGAATCTCACCTGCCAACCGTCAGGTGGATAGGAGGAAGAACATCAATCTCTATTTAATCCGATCGAACCAAGTATCAGATTTTTAATAAAATGATTGTTGCCCCTTCCGGGCAAGAAATGTTGTAGTTAGGAGGTTACAGGTGATCAGAGTCGCAATTAACGGTTTTGGGCGTATCGGGCGCAATTTTCTGCGCTGCTGGCTAACTCGGGAAAACTCCCAGTTAGATCTGGTTGGAGTCAACGATACTTCCGATCCCAAAACCAACGCTCATCTACTGAAATACGATTCGATGCTGGGAACGCTGAAGGCAGATATCAGCGCCGATAGCAATTCCATTACCGTCAATGGCAAAACCGTCAAATGCGTCTCCGATCGCAATCCGCTTAACTTGCCTTGGAAAGAATGGGAAGTTGACTTAGTTATCGAATCGACAGGGGTTTTTGTTACAGAAGAAGGCGCTTCCAAACACATTGAAGCAGGGGCTAAAAAAGTTTTAATCACTGCACCCGGTAAGGGTTCAGGCGTGGGGACTTTCGTCATGGGCGTCAACCACGAATCGTATACCCACGATTCTCATAATATTATCAGCAATGCCAGTTGTACGACCAACTGCCTTGCCCCGGTGGTTAAGGTGTTAAATGATAACTTTGGCATCATCAAAGGGATGATGACCACCACCCACAGTTATACGGGAGATCAACGGTTGCTCGATGCCAGCCATCGGGACGTACGACGGGCGCGGGCGGCTGCGGTTAATATCGTTCCCACCTCTACGGGTGCGGCTCAAGCCGTGGCGTTGGTGATTCCCGAAGTCAAGGGTAAGCTCAATGGGATTGCCATGCGCGTCCCCACCCCCAACGTTTCCGTCGTGGATTTTGTGGCTCAAGTCGAGAAAAATACCTTCGCCGAACAAGTTAACGAAGTTCTTCATACGGCAGCAACCGGTTCGATGAAGGGCATCTTGGAATACAACGATCTGCCTTTAGTCTCCTGCGATTACCGAGGTAACGATGCGTCTTCGATCGTTGATGCTAGCTTGACGATTGTCATGAACGGCGACTTGGTTAAAGTGATTGCTTGGTACGACAACGAATGGGGATATTCTCAACGGGTTGTTGATTTAGCGGAGTTGGTAGCTCAGAAGTGGGCTTAAATCGATCGGGCTTTTCTCCCCCTCCCATTGCCCTGTAACGATTCTGTCGATTTTAGATTAGCCCAGAAGCCCGATCGGGCTTCTGGGCTAAGTTTTTGTTTCAAACTAGGCGAAAAATAAACGGATAGCGATAGGTAATCTCTGGATTGGCGAGAATTTTGAGAAGTGCCAACACGGGAAGAATCCAATGAAAGAGAAAAAAGGGAATTGCCAAAATTGCCGCGATGGGAATCCCGATGATTGAAATCCACAAAATCCCGAGAATCGCTTCGTAAAGCCAAATATTCAGGTGGAAGTTGAGAGATTCCTTCGCGTTGTCTTTGACAACCGGATCGTCGGAAACGAACAAAATCGCGATCGGCAAACCGATAAAAAGCAGTAGAGAGCCAGCAAAAATCGAACCGTGACAGAGAGCCGATAAAAGTTTGCGTTTGTCGGAGTCGTACATCTGAGTATCCTCGCATTTGCCGCGATCTTACCTCATGGAAACCGAATTGCGATCGCCCTTCATTGTAGAAAATACGCACTAACGCCACATCCCAGGTTAAACTGTTCGGCATTTAAACTGGGATGTGACACACTTTCATCAAAGCCATCAATCCCTCTCCCCGTCTCTTCTTCCCCCTCGTCTCCCCCTCGATCCCCATTCACAATTTTTATTTGCGTGACAGCTTAGCCGTTATCGAAGCCCTAGAAGTTTTCTGGCAAGATGCTTAGCTATAATATTCATCGTCACATAGGTTTCCCAAGTTATGAGGAATTCGATCGAGACATGGATAGTCGTGTTGGCTACAGGTATAGCCACTGTCAGCGCGATCGCTTTGCCCGGGGCATCCGTTTGGGCAAGCTCCTTTCCCTGGGAGGAGCCATACGCCCAATACGAAGACTTTGAACTCTCCCCCGGATTTCAACCCGACCCCCGCCTGGGCAGCGGAACATCGGGAGGCACTGAGGATGGCAGCGGCTGTGGAAAAATCGACAGTACGCCCGATCATCTACTCACCCTTACCCGTGACTTTGACTTTTTGCGAATCTCGGTGGAAGCTCCCGGAGATATCACCCTTCTGGTAGAAAAGCCCAATGGAGAACAGGTGTGTTCTGACGAGAATCT
Source organism: uncultured cyanobacterium (assembly GCA_963838375.1). Classification (GTDB taxonomy): domain Bacteria; phylum Cyanobacteriota; class Cyanobacteriia; order Cyanobacteriales; family Geitlerinemataceae; genus DVED01. The sequence goes on from CAWIQY010000006.1 coordinate 396,633, forward strand.
TGGGGTTCTCCCGGAGGTCTCTGGCAACTATCCCGCAGGACGGTATAAAATTTGGGTGGGAGATTGGGGAAACTCCTACGAATACCAAATCTGTTTGAGTCAAGATAGTGATAAACAGTGTTTCAACTGAGTAAAGAACAATTTTTTGATGGGTGGGCGTCTACCTACGATCGGCTCTTCCCGTCGGTATTCTATCAAGCCTTACACCAGCGCTTGTTAGAGTATGTCGATCTGCCAGAATCCGCCAGCGTTCTCGATCTCGGTTGCGGCACGGGAAAACTGCTCGATCGTTTGGCGAGTCATTATCCTCAATTACAAGGGACGGGATTGGACTTTTCCGAGAAAATGCTAGCGATTGCTCGATCGGGCATTCGCTATCCTGCCCGCATTACGTACGTTCAGGGCAGAGTCGAGTCTTTGCCTTTCGATGTCGGGCAGTTCGATGCGGTGTTCAGTACCATTAGCTTCCTACACTATCCCCAACCCCAAGCTGTACTGTCTGAAATCAGCCGAGTCTTGCGCCCCGGAGGACGGTTTTACCTGGTGGATTCGGTTCCTTCTCGCTGCATGGGTTCGACGCTCTCTTTGCCCATTTCTGAGGGAGGAATTACGCTGTATGGACGGGAAGCTCGATCGACTCTGGGGGAAGCTGCGGGATTAACGACGATCGCACACCACTACCTAATCGCACCTGTCGTATTGACAGTATTTGTGAAGTCTTGACACTCCCCCACTTAAAAGATGAGGGATTCTTGGTTCTACGACCCGGACTTACTCAATACCATTTCTGATAGAGAGCAGAGGTCTAGATCTCCACGCCAGTTGCTCATGGGGGAAACCCCCAAGACCGCACTGGCTCCCAAGCTTTACTAGGGACAAGCCCTAACGATCCCGTATGCCCTACGGTACGTAGTCCTTTCATCAAAATGTTTCGAGCTGCATTCTCATTTCTATCGAGAACACCACCGCATTCACAAACATGAGTCCGCGTTGAAAGTGATTTCTTGACCCGCTTGCCACAAGCCGAACAGTCCTGACTGGTGTAGGCAGGCACAACGGCGACAGTCACCTTGCCAAAAACTTGGGCAAAGTATTCGAGCCACACCCGGAACTGATACCAGCCAGCATCACTAATGGACTTAGCAAGTTGACGATTCTTGACCAAATTGCGGATAGCTAAATCTTCGTAGGCTACCAAATCGTTAGATAGGATTACGCACCGCGCGAGCTTTACCGCATGGTCTTTACGCTGCCGTTGAATCTTCAGATGTTGCCGTCCGACTTTTTGATTCGCTTTGCGCTGGTTGTTACTCCCTTTTTGCTTTCGGGATGCTTGACGTTGCAATCGCTTCAAGCGACGCTCCGACTTGCGGTAGTTGCGGGGGGTTGGTGCAACCTCACCATTGGAATCGGTATAGAACTCTTTCAAGCCCACATCCAGTCCGATGGCGCGTCCAGTCGGCTCTACATCCTGCCTGCGGTCGCACTTAATCCCGAATTGGGCGTAGTACCCGTCGGCACGACGCACTACTCGCACTCGCTTGATGTCAGTTTTGGGATTGTAGTAACCTAGATCGCGGGAACCGAGAAGCTTAAATCTCCCAGCCTGAAAACCATCTGTGAAAGTGATGTACTTGCGGTCTGGCTCGAGTTTCCACCCGGTCGTCTTGTACTCTACCGTTCCCCGTCGCTGATTCTTCTTGAACTGTGGGAATCCCTTCTTCCCCGGCTTTTTCTTCTTGCAGTTATCAAAGAACTTGGATATTGCCGCCCAGGCTCGTTCGGCGTGAGCTTGGCGAGCCATTGAGTTTAGCTGTTTCGCCCAGGGGAATTCAGGATTATCGGCTAGAACCTTGCAATAGGAGCTGAGGTCATATTTACCAACGCCTTTGTTGTCCATCCAGTAGCGGATGCACGAATTACGAATGAATAAACCCGTGCGGATTGCGCCGTCTAGAGCATCGTATTGCTCGGGTTTGCCTTTGAGTTTCATTTCGTATACGAGCATTGGTTCGACCTCAGTTCCAATATCAATTTATCTTACACTCAATACACTAGCGTAATCGTGACGGAGATGACAGTTCCTGTACTGACGGGGGATAAATCCCCTCGTGTCGTCTTTCATCCCCCGGTTAAAACACGGGGACTTTCAGCCTCCCGTACTTCTTTAGGTAATCAGTAATAATAAGTAACAAGTAATAGGAACGAGGAACAGTAGCCAAAGCGCTACTAGCCACTCGCTAAGAACCCTTAAATCTGACAATCGATACTCATCAGAGCCAAACCCACCTGCTGTGCCGCTAAGTGAACCAGTTCCAGTTGCGTTTCTTGCAGCTTGCAGGGTTGCAACCACTGAAGCGATAATAAAGCGATCGTTCGATCGCGCCAGAGGATGGGAATTGCCAAATGGGCTTGAATCCCAGCACTTTGGTAATGTGCCACGTCCGATAGGTTCGCATCGCGGGGAATATTGACCGAACCTTGTATCGTTTTTTGGGCGAGAGCCTCCTGCACCAATGGATCGTCACTCAGCCAGTTTTCAACCGTTCCCACCTGACTGTAGCTCCCCACCGCACCCAGCGTATCTTCCTCAACTAATTGCAAAACACAGGCATCGGCAGAGAATTCCTGCCCAAAAGCCAGAGCGATCGTTTCTAAACTCGTCTCCTGGCTTTCGCCCTCCTGGGCGACTCGGAGGACGGTTTTCAGTAATTCCATCTGAGCCTGCGCCCACGCCAATTCCTCCGTTCGCTGCTTGAGAACTTCGTAGGTGTCTGCCGCACGCCCGACCACCTCTTTCAATTCTTGGGGGTCCCAAGGTTTCGTGATATATTTATAGACTTGTCCGGAGTTAATCGCTTCAACTAAATCTTCAATATCGGTAAATCCAGTCAGGATAATCCGCACAGTATTGGGAAATTGAGGGAGAGTTTTTCTAAGAAACTCCGTACCCTTCATTTGCGGCATTCGCTGGTCGGAAATAATGACTGCTACTTCTCCTTCTTTTTCTAGGACTTCCAACGCTTCAAAGCCGCTTTCGGCTTTAGAGACTTGGAAATCGCGCCGGAAAGTTCGGTAGAGCAGATCCAAATTGTCTGGCTCGTCATCTACAACCAGCATTTTGGGTTTTTGCGAGCGCATTGTATTCCTCGGTAGATGTTTAATGTTTAATGCTGTCTAGTTGGATGATATCCTCCATAAGACCCCCCTGCTAGGATGTACCCCTATGGCGACCAGACAATGTCTTGAGACTCGTGCAGACTTCTGTTAAGCCTAACTTGATATTAACTAAAGAGGATCGCTTTCGCACTCCCTTCTTTAACCTGCGAGAATAGGCTAGTGGTGTGTCTACCGAATCCGATCGCCCTCGATCGCAGTTGTGTTCCCTTGCCTCCCAGTGCTTGGGACTGTCTACCTGCCGATTGCCCGCGAGAGATCGGTCTACCGTTTTGAGAAGGAGGTCGATCGTCCTACCCTAGCCTACCTTCCCTTTGCATCTACCGGGGTAGGAAATTGAGAGAAAAGAGTTATGGAAGTGATTCCCGCAATCGATTTACTAGAAGGGCGTTGTGTCCGCTTGTACCAAGGAGATTACGATCGATCCGAAACCTTTGACGAAGATCCCGTAGCCGTTGCCCAACAATGGGTGACACAGGGGGCAACGCGGCTGCATTTAGTAGATCTCGACGGTGCGAAAATCGGTCAGCCGGCAAACTTAAAAACCATCGCCCAAATTGTCAAAACCGTATCGATTCCTGTAGAAGTAGGCGGGGGACTGCGCGATCGCGACAGCGTTGCCGCATTATTAGATCTGGGAGTCGAGTGGGCAATCCTGGGCACCGTTGCTGTCGAAAAACCGCAGTTAGTCGAACAGTTGTGCCAAGAGTTTCCAGGTAAAATTATCGTGGGGATCGATGCCCGAGACGGACGAGTTGCGACTCGCGGTTGGCTGGAAACATCCCAAGTGTTAGCGACTGATTTAGCACGACAGATGGCCAATCTCGGTGTAGCAGCAATAATTTACACGGATATTCATCGAGACGGAACCCTCGCCGGTCCAAATTTGGAAGCTTTGCGGCAACTTGCCGGGGCGATTGACATTCCGATTATTGCTTCTGGGGGAGTCAGTTCGGTAACCGACCTATTAAGTCTCTCTGCACTCGAACCTCAAGGAGTCACGGGTGTCATTGTCGGACGAGCACTCTATACCGGGGATGTTCGACTCCGGGAAGCTCTCGGGGCGATCGGTCCGGGACGTATTCTTGATGTCCCGCCCGATTTGGGATCTTCAGCTTGGGCTTGAACGCCCCTGTTAACACTCCTTTGATGTCTCCCATGTCTCTAAGATCCCCGATGCCGCCAATGCCAGTCAGCATCTTCAGTTCGATCGGGTCGGTTTACCTATGAGGAAAATGACACCGGCTGAACTCGAATATCTCATTCGTCAAACCATCACTTACTTGGAATTTCATGACGATGGTTCAGCTCGCGAATTAGTCGCCCAGTGGCAACAGCTCCTCGCTCGGATTCGGTATATGAAAGAGCGCCAATAGTCTGGGTATGCGTCCAGTAATTCTTTCTAAAAATATGACGAACCATCTTCCTATCAACTCCTTACAAAATCAATTGAGCCGAGCTAGTGAAAATAAGTTTACGGGACCGCTTGAAGTGTCTTCTGATAGCGATCGAAGATGGAAGATTTATTTTTTTGGCGGTCACTTGACTTGGATTTCGGGAGAGTGGCATCAAGTGCGAAGATTATTCCGAAACTTGAAAGTCAATTGTCCAAAAATTGATTTAAAGTCGTTATCTATTAGAGAACAAGATGAGGGTTCTTTCTCGTGGGATTTTCAAGTTCTTCAAGTTCTTCAAGAGCGCCAGATTCTCACGGACGAACAAATTTTTTCGGTCGTAGAGTCAATGGTTATGGAAGTTCTGTTCGATCTGTTATTAGAAGAATCTCATTCACAAGTGAACTATCATCTCAATGTACAGGATACACTATCTATTATTAGAATTCACTCTTGTCGGCTGCATATCGAGTCGATTTTACCGATTTTGCAATTGCAAGTCGATCGCTGGCAAAAAGCAGGTTTAGAGTTGGTATCTCCCAATGATGCGCCGATTTTGAAAGACCGCAATAAACAATTGCAGCGAGCTGATAAAGTCTATCAAAAACTCTCTTCAAAAATTAATGGAAAACGGACATTTCGCGAATTAGCCAGTGGATTTAAGATCGATTCATTGAAACTAGCTCGGGTTGTTGTTCCCTATATCAAAAAAGAATGGATTTCCACCCGAGCCGTTCCCGATATTCCGCGTCCATTTAAAAATCCGCCGCTTGAGAAAAAAAGGAGTATCCTTCCTTCATCGAGATCTCCCCAGGAGCCACTAATTGCTTGTATCGATGATAGTCTACAAACGATTAAAATGATGGAACCCGCGATCCAAGCAGCCGGATATCAATTTTTAGCGATTCAGGATTCTTTGCAAGCTGTTCTTTTGCTAATCGAAGCCAAACCCGACTTGATTTTCTTGGATTTGGTTATGCCTGTGGCTAATGGCTACGAAATTTGCACTCAACTTCGGCGCATTCCTCAGTTTTCAGAAACACCGATCGTTATTTTGACCGTAAATAAGGGCATTTTCCACCGCATGCGAGCCTCGACGGTCAGAGCCTCCGATTTCCTGACCAAACCCGTTCAACCGCAGAAAATATTAGAAGTGATTCGCAAACATTTAGGCAAAAAAACGTCGAGTCATTGATATTGTTAGTTGCTGTAGGGGCGGGTTTTGAGCGACAACTGTCGGCTCAGGTCAGTCAAATTCTGGCTAAACCCGCTCGTACCGTTTTTAGTTCTGAGTTGAACGATCGTTAACTATTAACTATTAACTATTAACTATCAACTATTAACTAACTTCAAGCCATCACCATTCCCCCATCCACATTCATCGTTTGTCCGGTAATGTAGGCGGCAGCGGGGTCGGCAGCCAAGAACCGTACCAATCCAGCTACTTCTTCGGCTTTGCCGTAGCGAGCGAGGGGGATAAACTTCAAAATTTCTTCCGACTTGAGATCTTTGGTCATATCCGTACTAATAAAACCAGGAGCAACGGCATTGACAGTGATGCCGCGACTGGCAACTTCTTTGGCAATGGTTTTTGTAAATCCGATGACTCCCGCTTTGGCTGCGCTGTAGTTGGCTTGACCGGGATTGCCCATTTGTCCGGCAACGGAGGCGATATTAATAATCCGACCCGATTTCTGCTTGAGCATCATTTTACTGACGGCGCGGGTGCACAGAAACACACCCGTTAGATTCAGATCGATGACGGCTTTCCAATCTTCGGGTTTCATCCGCAGCAGCAAAGTATCGCGGGTGATGCCAGCATTATTCACCAGTACGTCCACGCGACCCCACTTTTGTGCCACTTCACTCAGCATGGCGTCTACCTCCTCGACTTGGGAGACATCGGCTTTGACGGCGATTGCACTGCTGCCCATTTGGGCGATTTCGGAGACAACTGCATCGGCTGCCGCGCTCGAACTGGCATAATTGACAACGACATTCGCCCCTTCGCTCGCCAGAGCCAAGGCAATGGCTCGACCGATTCCTCGAGAGGCTCCCGTGACAATTGCCACTTTATCGCGCAGTTGTTGCTGAGTTTCTGGCAAGGCTTCCATAGTTCGATCGCGTGTTTACCCAAATAGTTGCACCCCGACATTATATCAAGTCCGGTCGATCTCGAGTTCGGTCAAGTCCCTGGGGATCGGACTCGACATCAAACGGTGGCATTGTGGGTAGATGAACGGTTTTTGCGATCGCCGTCCGTTTGGTTTTGAGCCAGAATTTGAGTATTGGCAAAAGAAGCCAACGTCGCATAGCAGCGATTCATGGCGTTTTTTTGAGCTTCAAATAGTGAGGCTAGAGCGTTGACCACTGTTTTGGTTGTACTGAGGTCAAATTCAGCCAGAAATTCTTTGGTGGAAATTTTGCGATCGAAAAAGCCTTTGGCGCGATCGCACTGATAGCGAACTTCTTCAAACCCCAGGGATTTCACCAAAAATGTGGCTAAGGGGGAGTTATCTAAGTCGTAATCTTCATTTCTGCCTCGACCTTTGCGCCCTTTCTCTAAAAAATTCAAGACTTGCCATTCCAAATCGCTTTTTGGTCGATAGGGGTTCGCCACTTTGGTAATAAAGCTTTCCAGACGAATTCCTCTCGAGCCTCGATCGGGATGGATACCCATCATCGTCGCTAGAGGAACATTCAATCCCAGTCCGTAAGATAGAGCTTCGATCAGTGCGATCGTCACGACTTTACTGGCTAAATATAGCTTGGCAACTTCGAGATTCTTGCGCGCTTTATCTTCTAAAAACTGATACATTTGAGCGTTGGGTTCGCCCTCAAATCGATTAAAAATGGACTCTGCTTGGAGATTGCTGATAAAGCTTTCCATTTTTTGCAATGCCATGCGATAGTCCCGTACGGTATAGGAATTCGATCCGATCAGGCTATGATTGGTTTCCGGCAGCAAATTCCAGGTATTCGCCAAAAAATGAGCCGTGGCACCTGAAAAACCGATGACATCGCGGTTGCCAACGCGCACCGCCCTTTTGACGGCTTCTACAATATCTCGATGGGTGAGTCCGAGATCGAATTTCTCGTTCGTCGCCACCAAACGTTCGTGGAGGCAGTCCATTGGCGTCATGTTCTCCGACGATTGCACTCGAAAGGGAATCGTGGCTTCGATGCAGACGACGACACGCAGCAATCGATCGAGACTCAGAAGCGGTTCTAGGGCTTTTGCTGCTACAATTGCACTCAAAAATTCATTTTGTCCGGCAAAAGGTTCCAACACCTGACCGGGAGCAAAACCGAAAACGGCGAGGATGGCGGCAAAGGCTCGATCTTCTGGGAGTTCGGCTTCTTCGCGGATTGCCAGCTTATCCCCCAGTTCGCGAATAAACGGCGTCAAATGGAAACTCAGGTTAAAGGGAATACTCAAATCCACCTGCACGTACACGACATCGTGGAACAGTGCCGCCAAAACTTCGATGGGGTCTTCTTCCCCTCCCACCTCGAAAATATGCTGTGGTGTATGGAAAAACCGCCATCGCCCCATCATGGGTTGAACGATGAGCGTGGCAATTTGGACGAGCTGAGCTGGATCGATCGCGATTTCCAGCCGACCCATTGCCCAATGGAGCCTCTCTAGGCATTGTTGATAGGCTGTTGATGCACCTTGCATGGAAACCTCTCGATCGAACTGACTTCAACTTGGATACACGCACGCAGACAAGGCAATGACCTCCCCCTTCCCTATTTTGACAACTAAATCAACTTAGGATAGTTCACTCTTAGCCAGATCGGTGAAAAAAAAGTTAAATTAACATAACTTAACATTAACTTTAAGGATAATTCTGAAAAAAAGTCAACGAGAATTTTTGTAGGGCGACTTACCGCTATAATAATAGACAAAATACCGATCGGCAAATACACGCCGACATCGGAACCCGCAAGGGATACCGATGGGCTAGTCAGGGCGACGCATTTACTCAGACTGATAGAGACAACCCATAGCCTGAGAAGTAGATTGCGATTGTGGAACAACTCTCTAATCTGACCCTGCATTCCACGCTGGCGGATCTCCCCAGCTATGACTGTAAAGTAGACGCAAATACCTTGGGAGAGGGGATCGAAACCCAATTCCATCGTCATCCCGACTTACCGGGCGTGATGGTGACCGCTCGCGATCGCATCGTCGGCATTTTACCCAGAGCGCGATTTTTTGAATGGATCAGTCGCCCTTACGGAGTAGAATTATACCTCAAACGTCCGATTCAGGTCTTGTTGGAGACCATGATTCAAGACCTGAATACCCGCCTGGACATCGAAGCTTATCCCATCCGGTGTTTGTTATTGAGTGCGGAGAGTTCCATCGACCAAGCGGTGGAAATCGCCCTTCAGCGTCCCACCTTTATCGCTTACGAACCGATCGTGGTGGCGGGTAACGATCGACAGTGGCGATTGCTCGATATGTACGTTTTGCTGTTGGCTCAATCTCAACTGTTTAAGCGGGCAAAAGATGCTGCCGATGCGGCGAACAAAGCCAAAAGCGAATTCTTGGCGAGTATGAGCCACGAACTGCGCACGCCTCTCAATGCCATTCTTGGCTTTACCCAAGTGATGAGTCGCAGTGCCAAGCTATCCAACGCGCAACAGCAACATCTGAGTATTATCAATCGTGCAGGGGAGCATCTACTGGACTTAATCGGCGATGTTCTGGAAATGTCGAAAATCGAATCGGGCAGAACAACGCTGCACGATTCGATTTTCGACTTATATCGCTTGTTAAACAATCTCCACGAAATGCTGCAACTGAAGGCAGCCTCTGGAGGGTTGCAGCTCATTTTTGAATGTTCGGAAAATGTTCCTCAATACATAAAAACTGATGCGAGTAAACTACGCCAGATTTTAATTAATCTGCTCGGTAATGCGATCAAGTTTACGGAAACGGGCAGTGTGAGACTGCGAGTGTCAGTGTTACGGCACAATGCAGAGGAAACAGCAGAAGAGTTCGACCCTGCATCCCACACAAACCCCGCACTGGCGACTCTTCATTTTGAGGTGGAAGACACGGGAGCGGGTATTGCCTCAGAAGAAATGGAGCGATTATTTGTACCCTTCGGACAAACGGAAATCGGTCGAAATTCCGGGAAAGGAACGGGCTTGGGATTGACGATTGCCGACAATTTCGTGCGGTTGATGGGAGGAGAAATTCAAGTCAGTAGCACGGTGGGAAAAGGAACGAAATTCGAGTTTGAGATCGCCTTCAAATCTGTACCTGCCGCTGAGATTCCCGCATCTCCAGAAAAGCGCAGGGCCGTCGCCCTGGCTCCCAACCAACCCGAATATCGAATCCTGGTTACTGACGATCTCCCAGAAGGTCGCTTAGTTTTAGTTGAGCTGTTGACGAGTTTGGGATTCTCCGTCTGTGAAGCCCAAAACGGTCGAGAAGCGGTGGAGTTGTGGTCGAGTTATTCGCCTCATCTAATTTTGATGGATATGCGAATGCCGGTGATGGATGGATACGAAGCCACTCAACAGATCAAAAGTCAGATCAAAGGGCAAGCTACGGCGATTGTAGCGCTGACCGCTAGTGCGTTTAATGAAGAACGACAAGCGATCCTGGCGGCTGGGTGCGATGACTTTATGAATAAGCCCTTTCGGGAAGAGGTGCTGCTCGATAAAATTGCTCGGCATTTAGGAGTATGTTATACCTACGAAGAGAACTCAGCCGATCGAAACCCCTGCCCGATCGAGCCTTACCAATCCGAGAATGATTGCTCCTTGGAGGCGATTTTATCTCAAATGCCGTCGGACTGGATCGCCCAACTGCATCAAGCAGCGCTGAAATGTCGCGATGACTCCATTCTCAAACTCGTCGAAATGATTCCCGAATCGTATTCGGAGTTAGCCAATTGCTTGGAGGGTTGGGCAAATGACTTTCTATTCGATCGCATTCTTGAGTTAACTCGACCCGAAGCGCTGCGAGATCTCGATCTCGAAATTCACAATTCAGAGTAGGGAATGGGTTTGAACATTGGACATCAGCATAGCCAGTCGATCTGTCGTTTGCAGTCAGCTCTTTGCGAGTTTTGCCTCACACTCCTCTAGTTCAAACTTTTAATTCAAAATTTATAGGGGTAGATCCTAAAATTAATATATTTATTTTGAACAATTGGTATTGCTAGTCGATCGTCAACGGGTGGCTCAGGGAGCGCCGTTCAATTGTGACTCCGTAATTAACTGGCTTGGGTTTGTTTTTGGGTGTGTGTTGTGTTACCCCATCCAGTTAAAATTGCAGATGAACGTCATTCGAGCAAGTGCATTTCCGGGCAATATTCTCATAGTGGATGATATGCCAGACAACCTACGTCTGTTAGCAAACATTCTTGGAGATCGCGGCTATGAGGTCGGTAAAGCGCGAAGTGGAGCCATGGCATTGACTGCCGTGCAAGCCGAGCCGCCCGATCTGATTTTACTCGATATTAATATGCCGCAAATGGACGGCTATGAGGTTTGCCATCGCTTAAAATCAGATCCGAAAACCCAAGAAATTCCGGTCATTTTTATCAGCGCTCTCGACGAAGTTTGGGATAAAGTAAAAGCGTTTAATGTGGGCGGTATAGATTATATTACTAAGCCTTTTCAAGGTGAAGAAGTTCTGGCTCGAGTTTCTAATCAACTCAAAATTCAGGCGTTGCAAAAAGCATTAAAAAAAGAGCGGGAAAAGTCTGAAAAGTTGCTGCTAAATATTTTGCCGCCGCCGATCGTTGAAGAATTGAAGCAAAAACAAAGCGCGACTCCCGTACAATTTGCCGAGGCAACATTTTTATTTGCCGATATCGTTCGTTTTACACCGACATCCAGTGCGATGCCTCCCGCAGAAGTGGTGAGTTTGTTAAACGGTGTGTTTTCCACCTTCGATTACCTCTCACAGCAGCATGGCGTGGAAAAAATTAGAACGATTGGTGATTCCTATTTTATCGCAGGAGGTGTTCCCATTGTTCGCGACGATCATGCTGAGGCGATCGCCGATATGGCACTGGATATGCAACGGAAAATTCAGAACTTTTCTTGGCCCAATGGCGAACCGCTACAACTGCGAATAGGCATCAATAGTGGGGGTCCGGTGGTGGGTGCGGTGATCGGCATTCAGAAATTCGCCTATGATGTTTGGGGGAATGATGTCAATCTTGCCTCGCGGATGGAATCCCAGGGAGAACCGGGACGAATTCATGTCAGTGCAGCGACATTCGATCGTCTTAACGATCGATATGAATTTGAAAAACGAGGCGACATCGATATTAAAGGCAAAGGGATGATGACGACTTATTGGTTGCTCGATTGTAGGCGGTAAAATGAGTTGTTATTTGTTAGTTGTTGCGCTTTGCGGAGCTCGGAAATTGCTCATACCTAATAATCAATAACCAATAATCAATCACAAAAAAATTATGGTATCAATCCAGTCTGATATCGATATTGCACCGTTTATCGATCATTCCTTGCTCGCACCCATTGCTACTGAAAAATATGTCGAACAATGGTGTGCCGAAGCCGATCGTTTTGGGTTTGCGGCAGTGTGTGTCTCCCCTTGCTACGTACGCCTTGCGGCGGAACTTTTGTACGAAAAAGCGCCTAAAGTGTGTACGGTGATTGGCTTTCCCATGGGTGCGACGACTTCTGCTGTGAAGCTATACGAAGCGCAAGAGGCGATCGAAAATGGAGCGACGGAACTGGATGTCGTTCTCAATTTAGGATGGTTAAAAATGGGGAAAACCGAAGCGCTACACCGGGAAATTGCCGAGATTTGCGACGCAACCGATGTGCCAGTCAAAGCCATTTTGGAGACCAATCTTCTGACTCGGGAGGAAAAGCGAATTGCCACCGATGTCTGTTTGGATGCGGGAGTTCAGTTTCTCAAAACTTGTACGGGGTGGAATGGCGGCGCAACGGTTGAAGATGTTAGCTTTCTCAAAGAACTGTCGAAGGGTCGAATTGGAATTAAGGCATCTGGCGGGATTCGTACCCACGAACAAGCCGTTGAGTTGATTTTGGCGGGAGCCACTCGTTTGGGAACATCTTACAGCGTGGAGTTGTTGCGGCAACGTACTCGCATGGTGTCAGATGCTGAGAATCCCGAACAAGACGAGGAAAAACCCGATCGAGAATCAGATTATTCCTGACAATATCACCGTTTCGCCTGTGCTTTTGGCAACGCCACGATCGTCAATTCGGAAAATACCCGTACTGACGTTGTTGTTAGTTTGTACCGAGACGATCGAGGGGAGTCTATTGGAGGTAGCATCAGGAATGTTTGGACGAGTCCAATTATTTCACTGTCATCCAATTCCTTGCCTCTATTTGGTGGGTCGATCGATTTTGGGTGTGGTAATTGAGAAAGTGACCTACGCGATTCTCATTTCGCATTTCCAATCGATAAATTAGATCGTAAGACTCTCAAACGATTGGATATTCACTATGAATAAATTTCTCACCTTGCTGGCAACCGTCGTCGCAACATCAATCGTTCCCGCGACCGCGGCTTTTGCTGAGCCAACTTTTCCCGATCGTTCCCACTGCGACGCCAACCTGACCGCTAACGATCCCAACTCTCGAATTACGTTGCGATCGGGACCGGGGACAGATTATCGTAACTTGGGTTATGGTTTAGTGGGCGATCGGGTTTACGTTCTCACCAACATACCCCCAGAATTAGATTACGAGTTCGATCGTTCGATGGATATGGTTGGTATCGCATCGGTTTCCCCGATAGTGGTGCTGAAGGCTGGATTCGCGAAGATTTACTCAGTGTAGATTGCCGACCCATTAACGATTAGAGCGTTTCTAGCTGATGTCTGACAGCGATATCGGTTCACGATCGGTGTCGCTGTCAACCGCAATAGAGAATGATGTACCGAACAAGTGTCGATCGTCGATCGTTAATGGCGAATCGATCTCCAGCTCAACAAGTGAGAGATTCACAATCAACCATCAACCATCAACCATCAACCATCAACACTTCTACTAACAACTAACCTTCAAATATTACCGACTGTACAAGCGAGTCATTTCTAACAACCGATCGCGAATTTCTGGGGTTAACAAATCGGAACTTTCGTAACGCCAGCGCCAATTTCCGGCATTAATACTGGGATCGTTCATCCTGCCGCGATTGTCTAAACCCAACAAGTCTTGTAAGGGAATGATAGCTCGATCGGCGATCGAACTTAAGGCTAAACGAATCAGTTCCCAGTTCATTTCTGAAATCTCATCCGGCGAACCATATCCGAGATAGGCAGCCACGTGTTTTTTGACTTCTGGCGATGCCTGTTGCCACCATCCCAGTGTAGTTTCGTTATCATGGGTTCCCGTATACACAATACAATTTTGGATGTAATTGTGAGGTAGATAGGGACTGTTGGCATCACCCCCGAAGGCAAATTGGAGAATCTTCATGCCGGGAAACTCAAACCGATCGCGAAGTTCTTCCACTTCAGGTGTAATGACACCTAAATCCTCAGCCAAAACGGGCAAACTTCCTAACTTCGCTTTTAGGGTTTCAAAAAACTCGGCATCAGGTCCTGGAACCCATTTCCCATTCATCGCCGTTTCGTCTGTGCCGGGAACTTCCCAATAGGCTTCAAATCCCCGGAAATGGTCGATGCGAACGAGATCGACATACAGTAACGTTGCCTTAAATCGATCGACCCACCAAGAATATTCGGTTTCTTTGAGTTTATCCCAATCGTAAACGGGATTGCCCCACAATTGTCCGGTGGCGCTGAAATAATCCGGTGGAACTCCGGCAATATAGGCAGATTCTAACGTTTCTGGATCGAGTTTAAAAATATCTGGATTCGCCCAAACATCGGAACTGTTGTGGCAGACATAAATCGAGACATCGCCAATAATTTGGATGTCTTTGCCGTTGGCATACGATCGTAAATTCGACCATTGTTCAAAGAACTTAAACTGTAAAAACTGGTAGTATAAAACGCTGTCTTTGAGTTCTTCCCGCTTAGCTTTGAGAGCCTCGGGATTTCGTCGGGCGAGCTCGGGTTCCCATTGGTTCCAGGTTGTGCCGGGATGAGCGTCTAGTAGTGCCGCAAATAAGGTGTAGTCATCCAACCACCAAGATTGTTCGCTGCAAAATTTTTCAAATGCTGGATTGGGTTTGGCGGCTAACGCTTGTTTGAAGTTCTCGAATGCCTTTTTGAGAAATTGCGTTTTATGGGGGATAACTTTATCGAAATTGACGCGATTTGCAACAACATCCTCTCCTTCTAGCGGCGTTAACTCGTCTGCTTGGAGTAATCCCTCCTCCGCCAATTTTTCCAGACAAATCATCAGCGGGTTTCCCGCAAACGTGCTGAAATTCATGATGTAGGGCGAATGCTCGTAACCCGTCGGTCCGAGGGGCAGAATTTGCCACAATTTTTGACCGCTTCCTTCCAGGAAGTCGATAAAGTGGTAAGCAGATTGTCCTAAATCGCCTATTCCGTAAGAGCTGGGTAGGGACGTCGGGTGTAGTAAAATTCCACTAGCGCGTTGAAAAGGCATAAATTCCGGTGAGTTAGAGCGGGCGAGTGATGTCACTTTCCATAGCATTATCCAACACTGTGCCCCCAGGAAGAATTAAATAAACCTGAAAGATATCCAGTATCGGCGATCGCGGGTTTCAAGATAGGATAGATCGGCTATCCTCAACTCAGATAAACTCAACCTCGAAGAAGATTCCGATCGATCGCAAACCCCCAAAATCATTCGTCTGGAACAGGCACCATCGACTCGATTCCGCTAACGTGGAGTCGTCTGCTGTTGAGCCTTCAGATTAGAACACCCCAATCCCCCACAGGGAAGAGGGTACGGGAAATTGGGAACAGAATATTCACAACTGACACAACTTCAATGTGTTCTAGCATATTTCGCCGAAAAATCGCCGAGATCGACCAATTTGTCGGAAAACTACAAGTATTTTGATACCTATGCAACATTCGCTCCTCCAAGACGATCCCCTTTGGTTTAAGGATGCCGTCATCTACGAAGCACCGGTGAAATCCTTTGCCGATAGTAACGAAGACGGCATCGGCGACTTTCGCGGATTGACAGAAAAACTGGACTACCTGCAAGATTTGGGCATCACGGCAGTCTGGATACTGCCCTTTTTTCCGTCCCCATTGCGCGACGATGGCTACGACATTGCCGATTATCGCAGTATTAATCCGATCTACGGGGATTTGGATGATTTCAAAGCCTTTTTAGATGCTGCCCACGATCGAGGAATTCGCGTCATTATCGAGTTGATCGTCAACCACACCTCCGATCGTCACCCCTGGTTCCAACGCGCCCGCAAAGCCCCCTCAGGTAGCCCAGAACGCGACTTCTACGTCTGGAGCGACACCCCGGACAAATTCCCTGATGTGCGGATTATCTTCCAAGATTATGAAACCTCCAACTGGGCGTGGGACCCCATTGCCAAAGCTTACTACTGGCATCGTTTCTACTCCCACCAACCGGATTTAAACTACGAAAATCCCGCCGTTCAAGAAGCCGTATTAGAAATCATGGATTTCTGGCTGGAAATGGGGGTTGATGGATTGCGGTTGGATGCTGTCCCCTACCTGTGTGTGGAAGAAGGGACGAACTGCGAGAATTTGCCGGGAACCCATGCCTTCCTCAAACGCTTGAGAGCGCACATGGATGCCCAATTCCCTAACCGGATGATGCTCGCCGAAGCCAACCAGTGGCCCGAAGACGCCGCCGAATACTACGGTGAAGGGGACGAGTGCCAGATGAACTTCCACTTCCCGCTGATGCCGCGTTTGTTTATGGCATTGCGGATGGAAGATAGCTTTCCCATTGCCGACATCCTCAACCAAACGCCGCCGATTCCGGATAACTGCCAGTGGGCACTGTTTTTGCGGAACCACGACGAGTTGACTCTAGAAATGGTCAGCGACGAAGATCGAGATTATATGTATCGGGTGTATGCCCAAGATTCGGAAGCGCGGTTGAATTTGGGAATTCGCCGTCGCCTTGCGCCCTTGCTGGGTAACGATCGACGTCAGATCGAGCTGATGAACGGATTGTTGCTATCATTGCCGGGAACCCCGGTATTGTACTACGGCGACGAAATCGGCATGGGGGATAATATTTACTTGGGCGATCGCAACGGAGTGCGAACTCCGATGCAGTGGAGTTCCGATCGTAACGCCGGATTTAGTCGTACCAATCCCCAACGCCTCTATTTTCCCGTGATTGTGGATTCGGAGTACCATTACGAAGCCGTCAACGTAGAAGCTCAACGCGCCAATACCAACTCTCTGTGGTGGTGGATGAAGCGACTGCTGGCAACTCGGGCGCGATACCAGGCATTCGGACGGGGGACGTTTGAATTCCTCTATCCCGATAACCGCAAAGTTTTGGCGTTTACGCGCACCTACAACGGCGAACATATTTTGGTGGTGGCGAATTTATCTCGCTTTTCGCAAACCGTGGAGTTAGATTTGTCCCCCTTCCAAGGCGCCGTTCCCGTAGAGATTTTCGGACGGGTCAAGTTTCCCGAAATCGGTGACTCTGCCTATTTTCTCAGCATCAGTCCCCATTCGTTTTACTGGTTTTCCCTCCAGTTCCAAGAAAGTCGGATGGCAATTCCTCAATCTCCTACCGAATTGCCCGTACTGAACGTCCGCACCAAGTGGCAGAACGTGCTGACGCAAAAAGAAGTCAAAACGGCGTTGGAATCGATTTTAGTCAACTATATCCAGACACGTCCTTGGTTTTCAGGTTTCGATCGGGTGATCCGTTCGTCGCAAATTCTCGAAACCCTTCCCATCCCCTACTCTACGGGAGAAGTCTCGGTGATTTTGTTCCAAATCGAGTATACGGAAGGATTTGCCGACGTGTATGTATTGCCTCTGACGTGGAGTCCCGAAGCCACGGAAGGAGTCATCGCTCAAGTTCAAATTGACAAAGAAACCGGGATACTGTTCAACGCGCTAGCGGATAAAGACTTCCTTACCATTCCTTTGGCGGCGATCGCCCAAAAGCAGCGCTATAAAAGCAATACGGGCGAACTGATCGCCTCCCAAACAGCAGCATTTACGGAACTAGCAAACGAGGCAACCTCCATCGAACCGCATCTCTATCGAGGCAAACAGGATAACAGTTCGATCGTCTACGGCGATCGGTTTATCCTAAAAATTTACCGCAAGCTCGAACCCGGCATCAATCCGGATTTGGAAATCGGGCGCTTTTTAACCGAGAAGCAAACCACCATGCTTTCGGCACCGGTTGCCGGGGCGATCGAATACCGTCAAGGTCGCGAATCCATGACCGTGGCGGTTTTGCAGGAGTTCATTCCCGACACTCGCGATGCTTGGTCTTATACCCTCGACAATTTGCGAGACTATTTCGATCGGGCCCTCGTCAAGCAATTCGATCTCACCGATGCACAGTTCCCATCTCTGTCTGTTAAGACCGCGCAAACCTTGGAAATTCCCGACATTGCCTACGAAATCGTCGGACCTTACCTCGGTTCGGCGCAACTGCTGGGAGAACGCACGGCTCAACTGCACATGGCTTTAGCCTCGGCGCCGGACAACCCCGATTTTGCTCCAGAACCCTTTACCTCGTTCCACCAACGATCGGTTTATCAATACAGTCGCAACCTCGCCGGAAAAACCTTAATCGCGCTCAAACAGAATTTGGGTCAACTGAGCGAATCCATACAACCGATGGCACAAACGGTTCTCAATCGCCAAGACCAGATTTTAGAGCGTTTCCGCTTGGTGATCGATCGTAAAATCGAGGCGATGCGAACTCGCACTCACGGCAAGTATCGTTTGGGTCAAGTTTTGTACACCGGAAAGGATTTCATCATTATCGATTTTAAAGGCGAAACCGATCGTCCTTTGAACGAACGACGGATGAAACGATCTCCTCTGCGCGATGTGGCGGGAATGCTACAATCCTTTAGTTACGCGGCTAAAGTTGCATTGCGCCGGGAACTCGATAGTGGATCGATTACCCCACGAGATCGATTGGCAATGGAAGAAGGAATGCAGTTCTGGGATCGTTGGGTGAGTTCCGTCTTTCTAAACCGCTATCTAGAAACGGCTGCGGATGCGAAGTTCTTACCCAAAACCGAACTGGAACTCCAGGTTTTACTCGATGCCTATCTCTTGGAAAAAGCCATCCAAGAACTGAGTCGCCAACTCACCCAGCGATCGCGAAACGATTTTGAAGATGCTTCCAACTGGTTGGAAATTTCCTTGGAATGGATTCTTCAGTTATTAGAAGAACGGGGGAATGGTTAATTGTTAATGGTTGATTGTTGATTGGTGACGGGTACAAAGCGCTGCACGACTCGATCGTAGAGCTCTTCCAACTCGGTAATATTCTTGCTGAGAGTATAGCGTTCTAAGACTCGCTGCCGCGCCTTGTAACCCAACAATCCCGTCAATTCCGGCTGCTCGCAAAACAGGGGCAACAGGGTTTGTAACTGAGCCGTCACTCGTTGGGGATTGAGAATCACTCCCGCACCGCCGGCTAAGACTTCCCCGTCTGCCCCGGTATCGGTGGCAACACTTGCCAAACCGCACGCCATCGCCTCCAGCAGCGAGAGCGATAGTCCTTCCACCAATGAGGGTAAGATAAATACATCTGCACCCCGAAGAATCTGCACCCGTTGTTGTTCGTCGGCAACAAACCCCAACCAGAAAATGCCCAACTCGGAACCATAATTTGCCATCAGCGACGAGGCAAGGGGACCGTCGCCAACGATGAGTAGTTTGTTTCCTCGACCCAGATGCAACTGTTTCCAAGCTTTCAGTAAGGCTTCGACATTCTTTTCTAAGGCGATGCGACCTTGATAAACAAAAATGCGTTGGGCGTTTAATTCTGCCTTTAAATTAGACGAACCGGGCGAGTATTTCATGGCATCCACCCCATTGGGAATCACCGCCACGCGATGTTCCGGCACACCCAATCGGACGAGTAAATCCCGCTGAATCTGGGAAAACACGATCGTGCGATCGTAGTGGGCTAAAAAGGGGGCGTACAGTTGATAGGTGAGATGTTGGGTGCTGGCAGTTAGGGTCGATTTCTTACGATCGAAGGGCGGATGAAACGTCGCTACCAGAGGCAAGTTTAACTCCTGGCAAATCTCCGGCAATAGGAAATCTAAGGGAGAGAGGGTGAGGGAAGCGTGAACCACATCGGGTTTGAGTTTTCGCAACGATTGCGCCAGCACTTTACTCGATTTGAACGTGGGGATGGTGTAGATCGTCGATTTGTAAAGGCAGGGGAGAGAAACTTCCGGACAGGAGTACCATTGCCGATCGTCAGATGGATGTGAGATGACATCCCTTTTTGACGAAAAGATAGTCTTTTCCAGAGGTGAAGTATCTTGGGAAAAATGAAGGAAACTGACTTGATGTCCTCGTTCTAGTAGAGCATTTGTAACTTCGCGACTGTAGGTAACGTTGCCACAAAAGGGCGATTTCTTTCCCAGCCAAGCAATGTGCATTTAAATCCTATTTTTTTAAAATCGATCGGTATCGCAATTGGCAATCGGCAATCGGCGATCGGCTTTCAGCACAAAAATCGGCTTGTTCGAGGCAAGCGATTGGCGCTAATAGCTGATGACTCAACGCAGAAAGCTCAATTCCTACAATTTATTGAAATTATTTAAGCGCCTGACCGGAAATATACCAGGTTATCAGCCCTGCGGCTACTACTACCCCGCCTAAGACCAGAAATACCACTCGCACTCCCACATACGCTTCGGCAATGCCTGTCAGGGCGAGGGGCAAACTTAGGGCGATATTGACGGCATTGTTCTGCAAGCCGAACACCTTACCCCGTAGTTCTTCTGGGGTTTCCGCTTGGATCGTGGTTTGCATGGGAATCGCCACCAGCGCCGCACACAATCCCATCGCGGCAATCAGAAACAGCGAGGGGATGAATTGTTCGGTGAACAGGCTCATTGTCAACAAAGCAACTGCCATGCCCATCGACCCTACCCCAGCCAGAACGCGATTGGAAAACTGCTGACCGAAGTTTCCCACACCCAAAGCACCAACTGCCATGCCCACCCCAGCCGCCGCCAGCAGAAACCCAAACTGGGTTGATTCGATCGCGGGCATGATCTCGGCAAGACGAACCGCCAGCACCGTGAGAGAGGCAAACACGCAAAACAGGACGATCAACTGAATTAAGGCGCTGCGAACCCGAGGATGTGCGTTGAGAAATCCCAAACCTTCTTTGAGATCTTGCCAAAACTCGGAGATCATGGTTTCACTCGGCTTCAGTTTTTCGTGAGGCTGAACCAATAGCAAGAGGAGTCCGGCAACGACATAACAGCCGCCGACGAGCAGTTCTTTTCCGAACCCCACAGAGCCCAGAAATCGATCGGCGAGTGCCAACAAAGGTTCCCCCACGGCAAACCCAACAATCACCGATGCCATTGCCGTTGTCGTATACAGGGAGTTGGCAGAGAGCAGATCTTGCTTTTCAACGATTAGAGGAATCACGGATTGCTCTGCCGGAGCGAAAAATTGGGTGAGGGTAGACACCAAAAAGGTAACTCCCAGCAGCACCGTAAATCCCAGGGGAATTCCAGCAAGAACTTGTCCTTGACACAGCCACAGCAGCGCTGGAATGGCAACCACCAATCCCCCTCGCAGTAAATTTGTGACCACCAACACCGCTTTTTTCGATTGTCGATCGACAAAAATGCCCGCCAGAAATCCAAATAACACAGCCGGGATGGTAAAGGCGATGGTGATTGCCGAAACCCAACCGCTAATGCTCTGATTTTCTCCCTGGAACTGTGCGGTGACAATGGCGATGGTTAACACCAAATACACTTTATCAGCCAACTGAGAGAAAACTTGTCCGCTCCACAGGGCTAAAAAGTTACGATTTTTCAGAACTGTGGCAAACCCACCAGTCGGTTCGGGTTCGGGTTCGGGTTGGCTTGTGTTGAATTGGGTTTCGATCGGTGGATCGATCGGTTGAAGATCGGATTCGGAAAGCGGTTTCATCGTTTAGGGAGAGTTCGGCACAGCAGAACGTGAAGAAAGGTAACTATATCTTAAGGTAGCAGAGTGGCTCGAGACTCTTTGGGTGTTGCGACACGTTTCATGTCGCGCAGCAAAACGTCCGAAATGGTATTGAGCCTATTGTCGCAGAATAAGTCTAGCGCCAGACTTCTCTTGGGAGAAGATCAATTTAATATTTAATGAAGAATAAAATTCGATCGGAGGTTGCGATGGTTTTCATTTCCCAAAAGTCGATCGAGCAGGAAGATCCACCTCGTTCGCCCAAAGAAACCCTGCCGACGATGTACGATTTACCCAGCGAAGATCCCGAGGAACCCGGTTTGCCCGACGAATTCCACGATCTCCAACCTCAATTATTAAGCCGAACCCTCTGGCTTCTTCAACACGCCCGGGAAAATTGCTTTACGGCTTCCGACCTCAATCTGTACTACGATGTCAAGCATCCCCTTTGGCATAAACGTCCTGATTGGTTTCTGGTTCTCAACGTACCGCGTCTCTATGAAGGGACAGATCTGCGTCGCAGTTACGTCGTCTGGCAGGAAGGGCAAAGTCCCTATATCGTCGTGGAGTTTTTGTCTCCGGGAACCGATGGCGAAGATTTGGGACGTTTTTATCGAGAAGATGGTAATGAATCCCCAGAAGTAAAAGTAGCCAATGCCAGCCCTGGGATACGTCCCAAACCACCGGGGAAGTTGGAAGTCTACGAGCAGTATTTGCGGGTTCCCCACTACATTGTCTACAGCCGCTACACGCAACAGTTGCGCTATTTCAAATTAGAAGGGGGAGTCTACCAAGAAAAGCAAATCCAGCCCGAAAATCCGCGCATTTGGTTGGCAGATTTGGAAGTCGGTTTGGGAATTTGGCAAGGAGAATTTGAGGAAGTGCCCAGTCATTGGTTGCGGTGGTGCGATGGTGAAGGCAACTGGTTGCTGACAGATACGGAACAGGAACGATTGGAGAAAGAACAAGCACAGACTCAACTGCGTCAAGCTGCCCGAAATCTGCTGGCAACTGGGATGGAGGTAAGTCAGGTGGCTCAGATTTTGGGGTTGTCGGAAGTGCAAGTGCGGGAGGTTGATTCTTAGCTGGAGTTTGTCAAGTTTCTTGATGCGATCGATCGTTTTCAAAGTGGTTTGGAAAAGCTTTCATCGTCCGCTGATGCTCTAGTTCTTGGCGAGTCATGGCGATCGCAAATCCTTATTATCAATGGATAATTGATAATTGATAATTGACAATTAGTTAATTAGGTTTAAGACCTTTTCGTTCGCGAAGAAATTAAGATTTTTTCTCAACTTCAATCCTCTTCTTTTAAGGAGAGGTGATTGTCCATTGTTCATTGTCAATTTTTGAATTAGCGGGAGTTCGACACCGCAGAACAAAAATGACAGCAGAAGAAATGTAACTATCCATTAAAGTCGCCGATTCGAATTGAGAAACCCAAATGATATTGGGCATATTTTCGCAGAATTCGTTCGATCTTCACCCAAGCTTGCTCGATCGTTGGCGATTTTTCGAGTGTTTCTGGTAGCAATGGTAATTCGGGTAAAGTTAACTGCTGTAATAAGGTTAATTCCGTGGCATTGAGGTAAACGAGCGGCAGTTTTGACGATCGATCGATTCGATAATTCTCCCCAGTTTCTCGGACAACGCGAGGCTGGGATGCTTCCACGGAATTGACCACTCCCCCTGCATCGATTCTAAATTCCGCGCGCCAGTTAGGATTATTAATATCAGGAATTATTGCTTGTTGAGTCAGGCAACATTCGCGAACTTGCGGCTCGATTCCGGCTGATATGAGGAATTGAAAAATACCGCGATCGAGGCAAGCTAACACCTCTGATAAAGCGGCAGTGGCATCGAGTTGTTCCAAACGGCTTAAATTCTCCACCAGCAAATCGAATAGTTCTTCCTGGGGTTGTTCGCTCAAGGCTTGCGCGAGCACCAACTCGGCAAAGTATTGACTGGCGGTGAGGGTTCCTAAATTGCGGGTCAAACCGGGATAGGAAGCGATCGTTTCGGCTTGGGTAATTCGATCGAGGGTTTTCCCTTTCGACATCGACAATTGGTTGATGACAAACAACGCACTGCGTCCCGCCAATGGAGATTTATGCTGGCGAGAGCCCGGCGCAACCGCTCGCACCAAGCCATGTTCCCGCGTTAACACCGTCAACAGACGATCGCGTTCTCCCAACGGCATACTTTTTAAGTTGATTCCAATGGTTTTGTAAGTGCGGCTCATATTCAGCGATCGACAAAGACCTCTCAATTATCAGCCAACCCCTCGATGCGCGACTACAGTTTTTCTCGTTGATGGTTTTTGACCGATCGCAAAACTATACTCGAATTAGTGTAGAAACCATCAACGCTCAACATGACGCAATTGCTACCCAGACTCTCAACACCATCCTCGCGTTGCTGTCTCCTCAACCAATGCCGACGACCCGGCATTTATCGTCCACTCGGGTACGGGATACGACGGTGTAGTCGGATTGGGCAGAGGCGGGATCAATTGCACCGGGGCGCTGCTTGCCGGAGACGGTCGGCATATTCTCACCGCCGCTCATTGCTTCAACCACGACGACGAAACGGCAAATCTCAACCCCAATCCCGCCGAATACACCGTATTTTTCGACTTACCGACGGGTCGGGTTCCTGTGGCAGTGGAAGCCATTTTCGTTCATCCCAACTGGACGTTTGACGCAGTTCTCAACAACGATGTTGCCATTCTCAAATTAGCACAAACTGCTCCCG
Source organism: uncultured cyanobacterium (assembly GCA_963838375.1). Taxonomy (GTDB): domain Bacteria; phylum Cyanobacteriota; class Cyanobacteriia; order Cyanobacteriales; family Geitlerinemataceae; genus DVED01. The sequence goes on from CAWIQY010000006.1 coordinate 421,021, forward strand.
AAGCCGCCGATCGCTACGAACTCTATCCGACGCCTGACGAAATGGGAAAAACGATCGTTCGGGTGGGTTACGGTGTCAGTGGAACGGGCTTCCAAGGTCAAAATGAGAACGATTTCGCTGGCATCAAGCGCATCGGTCGCAATCGCTACGACGCTTTGACAGAGATTTTCAATAGTCCGCAAAGTCCGGTCAATGTCATTGGCGGCGCGCAGTGGGCGTATGATTTCGATAGCGGTCAACCCGCCAACGATGCCTTCGGGCGTGAATTTGGGATTGTCGATCTCGGTGTTCCCCAAGAAGTTGGCGCGTCCAGTGGGGATTCCGGCAGCCCTTCCTTCATCGATGGCAAAATTGCTGGGGTTGTTTCCAATGGATTCTCTCCCCTAACGCCGGGAATTGACTTCGACGGAGTGGATGGCAATGTCAGTTTTGGTGAATATAGTGTCGATACTCGGACGTTCTTCCATGCCGGATACATCGCCCAAACCCTAGCAGAATCCCGTAGCGGTGACGATCGAATTTTGGGGACGAACCGCAACGACTTGCTGTTTGGAAATCGAGGGAATGACACGATTTTCGGGTTGGGTGGGGACGATATTGCCTTGGGTGGAGGCGATCGCGATGTCATTTCTGGCGGAGATGGCAACGATGGATTGGGCGGAAATACTGGTAGTGATATTGTTAATGGTGAAGCTGGTAACGATACGATTTTTGGAGGTCAAGATGACGATACACTGACAGGTGGAGTGGGTAACGATGTACTGTCTGGGGATTTGGGAAACGATCTGCTAACAGGAGGAGAAGGGAGCGATCGATTTGATGTTCGGGCGATCGGACGGTATAGATATTATTACCGATTTTACCGACGGACAAGATTTAATTGGGTTGAAAGCTGGATTAATTTTCGCCGAGTTGTCGATCGCTCAAGTGGGTAACGATACAGTTTTGACCTCTGTTCGTGGATTATCAATTACGTTACAATGGGTTAACATAAGTGCGATCGGCGAAACAGATTTTATCATTGTGTAGGGGCGAAGCATTTACATGAGAAATGTCACATAAATGCTTCGCCCTTCTTGTTCTAACCCATTCGATGGTGGATAGCGAGATTACTCTCCTGCCACCCCTTTGCCAAAAAACTTCGGCGGTTCAGCCAGCGTGAACACCTGAGTTTCCTCAGCAATAGCCCGTCGCAAGTGTGCAGGGATGTGCATCATCCCCACTAAGGTAATCCCGTCGAACATTTGTAATCCACCCGTGGTTTTTTCTGTCAGCAATCGATCGATCGCTTCCGGTTCCGGGCGAGTGACAATTTCCTGCGCCGAAGCCAAGATAAAGCCCCACGGTGCAGCATACGTCGGCACATAGGATGTATAAGAACCCGCATTAGGGAACACCGATTGCACCGTCTTCGCCAAACGGGCGTGTAATTTTAACTCTGCCGGAGAAACGGGTCCCGCTTGCACCGCCAAGTACCCATCCGGTGTCAGAATCTTGCGAACTTTCTCAAACAACTCCTTCGTAAACAAAGGAAACGAGGGACCTTCTTCAATGGGATCGGAAAGATCGTAAAGAATCACATCCCAAAGATCCTGAGTTTGGTCTACAAACTCCAGCGCGTCGCCAATGACCAACTCCGTGCGAGGATCGTCAAAAGCATTCTGGTGCATCTCCGGCAAATGCTGGCGACACGCCTCTACCACTTCCCCATCGATATCGATCATCACCGCCCGTTCGACGGTTTTCCAGCGCAGAACTTCCCGCAGAGTAGCCCCCTCGCCACCGCCAAGGATGAGGACATTGCGAGGGTTTCCATGAGCAACCATCGCCGGTTGCACCATCGCTTCGTGGTACAGAAACTCATCCCCCGTACAGGATTGCCATTTGCCGTCCAATACTAAGGCTTTCCCGTATGCCCCAGTTTCGACGATATACATATCCTGAAACGCCGTTTTTTTGTAAGCCAAAATTTGGGTGATGCCGTGGGAGTAAATATCCCAAGGGGTAATATACTCATTCACCCACACATCTGCTTTAAGCTCGCTCCCTGCCATAAAATGATACCCTCCCATTTGTTGAGTTCTACAGTATACAGAGTATCAGGACAGATACTGCAACTCTATGGAGAAGACCCCGTTTTTGCATCGCCAATTCCGATCGCCCTTAACTCGAAGAAGACGCAGTTGTTTCGGGTTCTGAGTAATCCTCCTCGGAAGATCGACTGTCTCCCCATTCATCCTCTTCCTCAGATTCGATCGTTTTCATCGGGCGGGAAAAATCGACTAACTCGTCTGGATCGAGGACGGTGACGGGAACGCTGGGTTCGGTGTCTTCTGGGGGAGAAGATCGATCGATCTTTTCCTCTTCTTCCACCTCAACCTCTTCTAACTCAACCTCTTCCACCTCAACCTCTTCTAACTCAAAAACACGATCGTTCGAGACAGTTTCAACCTGGGGTTTAGAGATCGGTGTATTCGCAAAAGAGAGTCCTTCCTCGACACAATCAACAAAGATTGTATCCCCTTCCACAAATGCCATTTCCAACAGTTTTGTGGCGATCGGATTTTCTAATTCTCGCTGAATTGCCCGTTTGAGAGGACGTGCCCCGTAAACTGGATCGTAACCCACGTCAGCGATATAAGTTTGAGCTTCTTGGGTGAGTTCGATTTTGATTTTTTGGTCGCCCAATAACCGTTCCAACCGTTGGATTTGAATGCCAACAATCTCCCGTAATTCAGCTTTCGTCAGCGGATGGAAGAGGATGATATCGTCAACGCGGTTGAGGAATTCCGGGCGGAAATGCGATCGAAGTGCATCATAGACCCGTTTTCGCATTTCTTCGTATTTGGCATCGTTCCCCGCCACATCTAAAATATGTTGAGAACCGATATTACTCGTCATCACAATCACGGTATTACAGAAATCTACCGTTTTGCCTTGGGAATCGGTAATTCGCCCGTCGTCGAGCACTTGCAGCAAAATATTAAACACATCCGGGTGGGCTTTTTCCACCTCGTCGAATAGCAACACCGAATAGGGTTTGCGGCGGATGGCTTCGGAGAGTTGTCCCCCTTCTTCAAAACCCACGTATCCCGGCGGTGCACCGACTAATCGGGCGACAGAGTGTTTCTCCATGTACTCCGACATATCGATGCGCACCAAAGCATCTCGATCGTCGAATAAGGAAGCGGCTAATGCCCGTGCTAATTCCGTTTTTCCCACCCCTGTCGGGCCCATAAACAGGAACGAACCGATCGGACGACCGGGATCTTTCATTCCGGCACGGGCGCGGCGAATGGCGGCGGAAACGGCTTCTACGGCTTCCGATTGCCCGATGACTCGTTGGTGGAGTTGGGCTTCGAGTTGTAGGAGTTTTTGCCGTTCTGACTCCAGTAAGCTGTTGACCGGAATTCCCGTCCACTTGGCGACGATTTCGGCGATATCGGCTTCGGTGACTTCTTCCCGCAGCATGGCAGCGCCTTGGGATTGGAGAGTTCTCAATTCGGTTTCCTTGGCTTCTCGATCGCGCTGAACCACCGCTAATTCGCCGTATTTCAACCGCGCCGCCAGTTCCAAATCCGATTTTCGTTCTGCCTGTTCGATTTTCAGGCGCATTTGTTCCTCTTCTTCCTTCAACGTGTTAATAGAATCGAGAAGTTGCTTTTCGCCTTGCCACTGAGAACTGAGTTCTTCTTGTTTGCCTTTGAGTTGGTCGATTTCTTGGCGAATTCGTGCTAATCGATCTTGAGATGGCGCGAAGGTTCCCACTCGTTCTTCTTCGGCTTCTAGAGACAGTTTTTCCATCTCCAATTGCATCAAACGTCGATCGACATCTTCCAATTCTGCCGGTTTTGAAGTAATCTCCATTTTCAGGGTAGCGGCGGCTTCATCGATGAGATCGATCGCTTTATCGGGGAGAAATCGATCGCTGATATAACGGTTCGATAGCGTTGCCGCCGCCACCAACGCCGCATCGATAATCTTCACGCCGTGGTGAACTTCGTAGCGTTCTTTCAACCCGCGCAAAATGGAAATTGTATCTTCAACGCTGGGTTGTCCGACGAAAACTTGTTGAAATCTGCGTTCGAGTGCTTTATCCTTTTCAATATGCTTGCGGAACTCATCGATCGTGGTTGCCCCGATACAGCGCAATTCTCCCCGTCCCAGCATCGGTTTGAGCAAGTTGCCTGCATCCATCGTTCCTTGGCTGCCACCGCCTCCCGCGCCGATGACGGTGTGCAATTCGTCGATAAACATGACGATTTGACCGTCGGAACCCGTCACTTCCCGCAAAACCGATCGTAACCGTTCTTCAAATTCTCCCCGAAACTTCGCCCCGGCAATTAAACTGCCCATATCCAGGGAAATCAAACGGCGATTTTTCAACGATTCCGGTACATCTCCATTGACGATGCGTTGCGCCAAAGCTTCAGCAACCGCCGTTTTTCCCACCCCCGGTTCGCCGATCAACACTGGATTATTTTTGCGACGACGCGATAAAATACCGATCGTCTGGCGAATTTCCTCGTCTCTACCGATAACCGGATCGAGTTTTCCCGCCCGCGCTTGTTCTGTTAAGTCTCTGCCGTACTTTTCTAAGACGCTTTCCTGGGTTTCTGCCTTGGCTTCTTTCTTTTGAGTCGCTTGACGGAGTTTCTTAATGGCAGCGGCAATTTGCGCTTGTTCGACGTTGAAGGTTTTGAGGGCTTTGCGTCCAATTCGATCGTCCTCTGCCAAACCCAACAGCAGATGTTCGACAGAAATCAGTTCCTCTTGGAAGTTCTGCCGTGCCGCTTCTGCCTTATCCAGCATGGTATCCAAGCTGCGACCCAAATACAACTGATCGATGCGATAGACTTTGGGATGGCGCTTGGCGAAGGCGTCGAGTTGTTGGGCGAGGGGTTCCGGTTCCACGCCAACTGCCTTGAGGATTTGCTGGGCAGAATCCGCGTGTTCCAACAAAGCAATGGCAACGTGTTCGACTTCGAGGTATTGATTTTGGTAGCGCTTGGCGACATCTTGCGAATTAACGATCGCATCCCAGGCTTTGTCGGTAAATTGGGTAGGGTCAGTTGGCTGCATGGGGTCGGGTACGGGGTAACGGAGAGGGAGAATATCCGCGTGTTCCAACAAAGCAATGGCAACGTGTTCGACTTCGAGGTATTGATTTTGGTAGCGCTTGGCGACATCTTGCGAATTAACGATCGCATCCCAGGCTTTATCGGTAAATTGGGTAGGGTCAGTTGGCTGCATGGGGTCGGGTACGGGGTAACGGAGAGGGAGAATCAGGGAAGTTTGTTTCTACCTTAGAACAAATTGGCGGTAGAGACTAGTCTGGGGCGATCGGATTGAGAGTCAAACTTAACCGTACTCGATCGCAATTCATCCCGACAACGAAAATACTTTAAAGTTAGATTTGAGTTGAGTAATCATCCTGTAAACTATGGCTAGAGATACTTTCCATGCTCAAGTTAAAGCTGCGCTAACGAAAGAAGGTTGGACAATTACCCACGACCCCTTGAAACTTGAAATCGGTGGTGTCAAACTGGAAGTAGACCTAGCAGCTCAGAGAAGTATCGAAGGAGTGCTAGCCGCAGAACGAAACAACGAGAAAATTGCTGTGGAGGTGAAAAGTTTCATCACCCCCTCTCCTACCAACGAACTCCATACAGCGTTGGGACAGTTCATTAATTATCGTACTGCTCTGGCAGACATAGATCCAGATAGAAAACTTTATCTAGCAATTCCTGTAGCGGTTTATGCCGATTTCTTTCAATTACCCTTTCCGCAGCGAATCGTTCGAGAAAATACCCTAAATTTACTAGTTTACGATCCGATTTATCAGGAGGTTGTGAAATGGCTTTAGAAACGATCGACTCTCCAATGTCAGACCCATCCACGAAGCTGGATCTCTATCGTCAGGCTGTCTGGCAATTTCTCACTCAGTATACAGGTCAGTCAGACGATCGAGAAAGTATAGAAACACAACCGATTTTCGATCGCGGGCCGATCGCTACTTAATCCTCAATATGGGATGGCGCGGACAAGAGCGAGTCTATGGTGTTTTAATTCATCTGGAGATTCGAGCCGGAAAAGTGTGGATTCAACGCAATCAAACCGAACGTGAAATTGAAGCGGAATTGATGGCTTTAGGAATTCCCCAAGAAGATATCGTGCGAGGTTTGATTCCGCCTGAATATCGAGTTTTGGCAGGGTTAGAGTCTGGAGTGTAGGCAGAGATCGATCGCCTCAAGCTAAAGATACCGAATCGGATCTCCACTTTATAAGCCTACCAGGGCGATCGTCTCCTCCAAAATTTCCGCAGCTTTTTCAGTTTGTCCGTTCTCGGCTAAGATGTCGGCAATGGCGGTTAATGCTCCGGCTTGGCGATCGTTATCGGTAAGGGTGCGAGCAATTTCTAAGGCTCGATCGACGTTTCCCGCTGCGGCTAAAGTCACAGCAATATCATTCAACGCCGAGGCTTTCTGCCAATCAGATGGCAGGGATTGAGCCATCCCTAAAGCTCCCTCGATGTCTCCAGTTTCGGCTACAGCAACAGCAATCTCCGATCGCGCCAAGGTTTGCCATCCATGGGGAAGAGTTTGAGAGATTTCCAAAGCCCGATCGATTTCTCCAACTTCGGCTACAGCAACAGCAATCCCCGATAATGCTGGGGCTTTGCGATCTTCATCGATCATCATTTGAGCCAAATTCAACGCCCGATCGATTTCTCCGGCTTGAGCTAAGCTAGTGGCGATCGCCAATAGCGCTGAGGCTTGAAACATTCCACCAGTAATCGTTTGAGCCACATCTAACGCTCGATCGATTTCTCCAGCTTGGGCTAAAGCAGCAGCAATTTTCTGTAATAGCAAGGGTGTCGGAAATTCAGTTATGCTTTGAGTTAGCTCCAAAGCCCGATCGGCTGCTCCCGCTGCGGCTAAGGTAACAGCAATTTCACTCAATGCCGAGCCTTTCCAATTATCATCGGCAATGGATTCAGTCAGATCTAAAGCTCGATCGATTTCTCCCGTTTGGGCGATAGGCAACAGCGATCTTAGATAGCGCAAAGGCTTTTGACCAGTCGGTAATGGTTTGAGCTATGTCCAGTGCTCGATCGACGTTTCCGGCTTCGACTAAGGCAATCCCAATTTCACTCAACGTTAAAGTTTTGCTGAAATCAGTAACGGTTTGAGCCACATCCAATGCTCGATCGATTTCTCCAGCTTCGGCTAAGGTAACAGCAATTCCACGCAATGCCGAGTCTTTTGATACCGATCCTTCATCGGTAATGGTGCCAGAGATCTCCAACGCCCGATCAAATTGTCCCACCTTGGCCAAAACGACAGCTATTCGGGATAACAGGTAAGGGTCGTGCTCCGATATTTGCGCTAACTGGAACGACTCCACAGCCAATTCCCCAGTGTTGCCAATAACACTCAGATTCTCAGTGTGAGTTACAGAAGTTGCCCCCAATCCAGCACGCGGCGCGAGAACCGCCAGAGACGCTAGCAAAGAGATGAGGGATGTCTGACGTTTCATCGTGACTCTTGGGAGATAGGGGTAGATCTATCTCACTTTACCAATTTCTTGGGATATATCAATTATGCGCGATCGCATAGCGACTCCGCAGGAGTATCGCCCTCTTCATTCTGGGCTAAAACATTGATTTTGGGTGAGGGTCGATCGATCGTTCCAGGGATTATACGATCGAGGTAGGAGATTTGCAAAAATCGATCGTGCGTTGTTTCGCAAAGTGACGAGGAACCCTCAAATGATTGCCGAACCGAGATCCAATAGCTCTATGACTGCGGAAGAATATCTCACATGGGAAGCCGAGCAGGAACTGCGTCACGAATATATTGATGGCGAAATTGTGGCGATGACAGGCGGGACTCTGGCTCATGCCAAAATTTATCTCAATTTTTACAGAGCTTTGTACCCTCACTTACGTCAACGAGGCTGCGACGCTTACGTGTCGGATGCTAAAGTTCAAGCGCGTCCCAATAGTCGTTATTTCTATCCGGATTTGGTGGTAACTTGCGACTCTGAGGATTTAAAAGCTCGAGACTTTGTGCGAAATCCGACAATGATTGTTGAAGTGCTGTCTCCCAGTACGGCAGCGTACGACCGCACGAAAAAACTAAAATACTATCGCCAAATTCCCAGTTTGCAAGAATATATTTTAGTCGATTCGGAATCGATGTCGGTGGAAATTTATCGTCGGGGAGAGGGTAAATTTTGGCTGTACTATGCCTATGAAACTGGAGAGACGATCGCCTTAGATAGTATTGAGTTTGAATGCGCGATCGAACTCTTATACGAAGGAGTCACATTCGAGCCGAAGAGCGAGGATGAAATGGAAGATTGATTCGCTCTTCAGATTGCCTTTTATAAGCTTACTGTCGCGATCGCCTGTTCTATAATTTCTGTAGCCTTTTCGGGTTGTCCGTTCTCGGCTAAAGTGTCGGCAATTACGGTTAACACCAAGGCTTTTTCCCCGTCATCGGCAAGAGTCCCGGCGATTTCGAGGGATCGATCGATTTCTCCGGCTTCGGCTAAGGTAAAAATAATTCTACGCAACGCCAAGGGTTTCCATCGGCTATCGGGAATGGTTCGGGCGATTTCGAGGGATCGATCGATGTTTCCAGCTTCGGCTAAGGCACCAGCAATCCCAATCAACGCCAAGGCTTTTTCCTCATCATCGGCAAGAGTCCCGGCGATTTCGAGGGATCGATCGATGTTTCCAGCTTTGGCTAAGGTAACAGCAATCCAACGCAAGGCCGAGGCTTTCCATTCGTCATCGGTAATAGTCCCGGCGATTTCGAGGGATCGATCGATTTCTCCAGCTTTGGCTAAGGCAGGGGCAATGTTACCCAACGCCCAGGCTTTTTGCCCTTCATCGGTAATAGTCCCGGCGATTTCCAAAGCCCGTTCGATTTTTCCGGCTGCGGTTAAAGCTGGGGCAATCTCACCCAACACCGAGGCTTTCCATCGTTCATCAGTAATGGTCCGGGCGACTTCCAAAGATCGATCGACTTCTCCACCTTCGGCTAAGATAACAGCAATCTCACGCAATGCCTTGGCTTTTTCCCATTCATCGGTGAATCGTCCCGGCGATTTCCAAAGATCGATCGATTTCTCCAGCTTCGGCTAAGACAGCGGCAATTAAGGATAACGCCATGGCTTTTTGCTCATCATCGGTAAAAGTCCCGGCGATTTCCAACGCCCGTTCTATTTCTCCGGCTTCGGTTAAGACAACAGCAATCCCACGTAACGCCGCGCTTTTTTGCCATTCAACGGTAAATGTCCCCACCACATCAAATGCCCGCTCGATGTTTCCGGCTTCGGCTAAGGCATCGACAATCCCACGCAACGCCCAGGCTTTTTGCTCTTCATCGGTAATCGTCCCGGCGATTTCCAATGCTCGTTCGATTTTTCCGGCTTCGGTTAAGGCTGGGGCAATCCCATGCAATGCCAAGGCTTTTTGCTCGTCATCGGTAATCGTCCCGGCGATTTCCAATGCCCGCTCGATTTTTCCGGCTTCGGTTAAAGCTGGGGCAATCTCACCCAACACCGAGGCTTTTCCATCGTTCATCAGTAATCGTCCGGGCGATTTCCAAAGATCGATCGAACTGTCCCACCTTGGCTAGGGCTACAGCAATTTGGAATAGCACTTGTGGATTTTGGTTTTGGGTTTGAGCTAACTCCAAAGGCTCAACGGATAGTTCCCCAGCATGACCCATAGTAGCCAATTTTTCGTTGCCCGATACGGGAGTTGCCGTCAATCCGGCACGCGGCGAGAGAACCGCCAGAGAAGCGAGTAAGGGAATGAAAGATGTCTGAAGTTTCATGGTGTTGTTGGTTAGTAGAATCGGTGTTCTGGTTGTTGTCGGCGATGTGCTTTTTATAACCGGGCAAATACGATCGCCTGTTCTATAATTTCTGTAGCTCTTTCTTTTTGTCCGTTCTCGGCTAAAGTATCGGCAATTTCGGTTAACCTCTGGGCTTTGAACCCGTCATCGGGAATAGTCTGAGCCAGTTGTAAAGCTTGCTCCATTTCCCCCCAGCCGGCTAAGGTCATAGAAATCCAAGCCAACGCCCGGGATTTCTCCTTCTCGTCGGTAATCGTCCCGGCTAGTTGTAAAGCTCGCTCCATTTCTACCCCCTGGGCTAAGGAAATAGACATCCAAGCCAACGCCTGGGATTTCGACTGCTCGTCGGTAATGCTCCCGGCGACTTCTAAGGCTCGTTCGACCAACCCCGTGTGAGCTAAGCCAACAGCCATCCAACCCAACGCCTCGGCTTTTAACCCGTCATCAGCCAGGGTCCCGGCGACTTCTATTGCTCGTTCGATTCCTCCCGTTTCGACTAAGGCAAAGGCAATCTCTCCCAATGCGTCGGCTTTCCACTCCTCATCGGTAAGAGTCCCGGCTAGTTGCAAGGCTCGCTCCATTTCCCCGCCTTTGGCTAAAATAGTAGCGATCCCACCCAACGCCCTGGATTTCGACTCCTCATCGGTCATGGTTCCGGCGACTTCCATTGCTCGTTCGTAGACCAACTCCACCGGAGTATCGATTCCCCCCGCTTCGGCAGCAGCCATCTGACGCAACACCTGGGCTTTACTCCAGTCATCGGTAAGGGTTCCGGCGACTTCTATTGCTCGCTCCATTTCTCCCGCTTGGGCTAAAGATGCAGCCATTTCACCCAGCGCCTGGGCTTTAATCCAGTCATTGGTAATGGTTCCGGCGACTTCTATTGCTCGATCGATTTCCCCCGCTTGGACTAAGGCAGCGGTAATCTTGGGCAACGCCAGGTCTTTACTCGTGTCATCGGTAATGGTGTCAGTCAGTTGTATAGCTCGCTCCATTTCTCCCGCTTGGGCTAAAGATGCAGCCATTTCACCCAGCGCCAAGGCTTTATTCGTGTCATCGGTAATGGTGTCAGCCAGTTGTAAAGCTCGATCGATTTCCCCGGCTTGGGCTAAGGCAATGGCAATCTCACGCAACGCCTGGTCTTTACTCGTGTCATTGGTAAGGGTGTCAGCTAGTTGTAAAGCTCGATCGATTTCCCCGGCTTTGGCTAAGGCAATGGCAATCCCAGACAATGCCCAGGCTTTACTCGTGTCATTGGTAAGGGTGTCAGTCAGTTGTAAAGCTCGTTCGATTTCCCCGGCTTTGGCTAAGGCAATGGCAATCTCACGCAACGCCTGGGCTTTTAACCCGCCATCGGCAAGAGTCCCGGCGACTTCTAAAGCTTGCTCCATTTCCCCCGCTTGGGCTAAAGATGCAGCTATCTCAGCCACCTTCCCGGCTTTGTATTCGTCATCAGTAAGAGTTTGAGCCGCTTCCACAACCCGATCGACCACTCCGGCTTCGACTGAGGCAATGGTAATTTCACCCAACCTCAAGCCCTTACTCCAGTCATTGGGAATCGTCTCCGCTACTTCTATTGCCTGTTCGATTTCCCCGGCTTTGGCTAAGGCAATGGCAATCTCACCCAAAGCCCAGGTTTTCTGTTCGTCATCAGTCAGAGTTTGAGCGACTTCCACAACCCGATCGACTTCTCCCAATTCGAGTAAGGGCGCAACCATCTCACGCAACGCCCAGGCTTTCCACTCATCATCAATCGTCCGAGCCACTTCTATTGCCCGTTCGACCACTCCGGCTTCGGCTAAGGCAACGGCAATCTCACGCAACGCCCAGGCTTTCCACTCATCATCAATCGTCCAGGCTACTTCTATTGCCTGTTCGACAATTCCAGCTTCGGCTAAAGCAACGGCAATCTGACGCAACGCCCAGGTTTGGTATTGGTCATCAGTAATCTTCCCCGCCACTTCTATTGCTCGATCGAACTGTCCGACTTTGGCTAAGACGCCAGCAATTTGGTATAATAATTCAGGGTCGCGATCGAGTGTTTGAACCAACTGGAACGGCTGAACGGATAATTTTTCAGTATTGCTAATAACACCCGAATTCTTGGTATCCGATACAGAAATTGCTGTCAATCCGGCACGGGGTGCGAGAACCGCCAGAGACGCCAGCAAAGGAATTAGAGATATTTGAGGTTTCATCGTCACTGTTGAGAAATCGGGGTTGAGAAATCGAGCTATATCTACACCCTAACAACTTTTATATCGATCTAGCAGAATTCAGCTAAAACAGCGGCATTTTTTACTATTGCTTAAATCAGAGAACGGTCATCTAGAAAGAGATCGATCGACAAGATAGTCCGGATTAACTTTCTCTATTTTTTTACCTGTGAGAAAAATTCCATCTCCAACTCATCGATTCCTCGGATAAAATAGAAGATAACTTTGATAAAAATGTTGCTAATTTTATGAGCGATCGTCTTCATTCTCGCAAACCCGCTCTCATCAAAAACTTATGGATTTTGGCGGCACTCGCTTATTTAAGCTTATATGTTTGGGCTCGTCAAAATTTTATCTTAGTTCATGCAACGACAACCCGAACCGATGGAGACAAACAAGCCCTCTCTCATTCGATCGAAAATGCCGACTGCGGGATTCCTCTCTTGAATCCTTCTTACTGCTACCTGGTCACAATTTCCGGATGGGTTTTTCTGCCGTTTCGCCTCGCAGAAACGGCATATTGGTACATCGTTGATTAAAATTGGAGAATGGCTAATGAGTCAGCGATCGGCGATCGAACCCCTCGATGTTGGAGGGACGGGGTTTTCTATAAGCCCGCCGCCGCGATCGCCTGTTCTATAATTTCTATAGCTGGTTCGGGTTGTCCGTTCTCGGCTAAAGTGTCGGCTATTGCGGTTAACGCCCAAGCTTTCTCCGACTCATCGGTCATGGTCTGCACCATATCCATTGCTCGATCGATTTCTCCCGCTTCTGCTAAAGCCACCGCAATCTCTCGCAACGCCATGGCTTTCCACCATTCATCGGTAATAGTCCCCGCCACAGTTAATGCCCGTTCGATTTCTCCAGCCCCGGCTAAGATAGCAGCAATATCGTGCAATGTCTCGCCTTTCCACCCTTCAGAAACAAGGGTTTGAACCACCTCTAGCGCCCGATCGATTTCTCCGGCTTCGGCTAAGGTGTAAGCAATATTGCGCAACGTCCAGGCTTTCTGCGATTCATCCAACTCATCGGTAATCGTCCCCGCTACAGTTAATGCTCGATCGATCTCTCCGGCTTCGGCTAAGGTGTAAGCAATCCAAGACAATGCCCAGGCTTTCGTGCGACTCATCGGTAATAGTCCCGGCCATAGTCAATGCCCGATCGATCTGTCCGGCTTCGGCTAAGGTGTAAGCAATCCCAGACAATGCCCAGGCTTTCTCCGACTCATCGGTAATAGTCCCCGCCATAGTCAATGCTCGATCGATTTCTCCAGCTTTGGCTAAAGCCACTGCAATATCGCGCCATGCCCAGGCTTTCGTTGACTCATCGGTAATAGTCCCGGCCAGAGTTAATGCTCGATCGATCTCTCCGGCTTCGGCTAAGGTGTAAGCAATCCCAGACAATGCCCAGGCTTTCGTTGACTCATCGGTAAGAGTCCCAGCTACAGTTAATGCTCGATCGATCTCTCCGGCTTTGGCTAAGGTGTAAGCAATCCCAGACAATGCCGAGGCTTTCGTTGACTCATCGGTAATAGTCCCGGCTACAGTCAATGCTCGATCGATCTCTCCGGCTTCGGCTAAGGTGTGAGCAATCCCAGACAATGCCCAAGCTTTCTCCGACTCATCAGTAATAGTCCCGGCTACAGTTAATGCTCGATCGATTTCTCCAGCTTTGGCTAAGGTGTAAGCAATCCCAGACAATGCCGAATTTTCTAGGTAACTGTCTGCCGTTTGAGCCATCTCTAGTGCCCGATCGATTTCTCCGGCTTTGGCTAAAGCCATCGCAATCTGGTACAACAGTTCGGGGTCGGAGTCGGAGACTTGAGCCAACTGCAAAGGCTTAACGGACAATTCCCCAGCATTGCCCATCGCACCCAAATTCTCGGTTTGGGTTACAGCAATTGCCCCCAATCCAGCACGCGGGGTCAGCAGAGTCAGGGACGCGAGTAGGGGGATGAGGGATGTGTGAGGTTTCATGATGTTTGTATAATGGCTAATGAGTCAGCTGTCGGCGATCGAACCCCTCGATGTTGGAGGGACGGGGTTTTCTATAAGCCCGCCGCCGCGATCGCCTGTTCTATAATTTCTATAGCTGGTTCGGGTTGTCCGTTCTCGGCTAAAGTGTCGGCAATTGCTGTTAACGCCCAGGCTTTGCGCCCGTCATCGGCAATGGATCGCTGTAGTTCAGCCAAAATCAGGCAATGGCACATTCTGTTAAATGTCGTTTGCTCGGATGATGAAACCCTAAAACAATGTCACTTCTGGGAACGCTTGCCTCAATTAAATCGGCAGCTATACCATTTTCCGTCCAGTCTTCTTCGATCCAGATTTTGCCTTGATGAATCCGGATGTGAACTGTGACATTCCGAACGCGATGCTGACCTTCCCAGCCAATTTCAAACCATAAATATTGATCGCGTACTTCATCGAAAGCAATCATGGTCTCCAAATTGGGTTCGGGCGACTGCAAATCTAAATTATAGTATTTTGTTAATATTTCTTGAATGAGTTGGCGATAGTGTTTTAACTTATCCATCGGGTAATCACCTCTTGTTCAATTTCAACTACGATTAAAAGAAACTTCCCATTACGAATAACAAGTTCTACAGCAGGTCTTTGGAAAAAATCCAAATAAACATTTTCAGATACAGCCAAATAAAGTGTGTACTCAGGAGCCGTGACATCAATGAGTTGCCGATAGATGAAATATTGTCCTATTGCTTTTTCTAAATCGCTCATCAACGATAAGCCAGCAAAGGTTTTAATCTCAACGATTATCTTTTTACCTTCACGTTCGGCTGCTAAAGTCCTCTCTGCCGCTAAATCAGCATAAAGTTTAGTTCCTTTATATTTAATCGTGTAAGGATCGTGAGTAATCCTCCAACTTTCTTTGGTCAAGGCTGCTTTGACGGCTTCATGATAAGTATCTTTAGCGGGCATGACTAGCAAAGAAAAATTAGCTATTTAGAGTATAACAAGAATAAAATCGACCTAACACAAGCTAATCGATCGAAAACGCCGACTGCGGGATTCCTCTGTTGAATCCTTCTTACTGCTACCTGGTAACAATTTCCGGATGTTTTTTTCTGTCGTTTCGCCTCGCAGAAACGGCATATTGGTATATCGTTGATTAAAACGAAAACACCGTTCGTAAAACACCTTGCCAAGTGGTTTCGCTACTGCTATCGTTATCCGCATTCCCCACAATAATTAAAGCGGGTGTTAAACTAAGATTGTCGCTGAGTTGCAAGTGATAAAATGCTTCAAAGTTGGTTTGGCTAGCATTCCCCAAATCGTTGCTGACAAACGGTTGCCCGATCGCGACTCCCGCTACATTCCCCGGAAACGGCCAATTACGAACGTTCATCCCCACTGCCCAAGTTACGGGACTTAGCTCTAAATCTCGCGATAGTGCCGTATTAAACCCGTGGTAATCGCCCCTACCCAAACGTCCGAAAAACCCTAAATAGGGATTGACTGCCCATTCTCCATTGACACCTACAGCATCGATATCCGTACCGTCAATTTCGGCGTGGGTATACTGAAGCCGTAGCGCCCAAGCGGGATCGGGTGCATATTCGAGTTCTAAGCTAGTTTGGTAACGATCGTGCCAAAATCCTCCCCTTTGCGGATCGGCAGCATCCGCAGCCGCATATACTCCCCTCAAAGTAAAGGGATTGAGATCCCAGGCAACGGCAACTCCAGTACCTCCCGGACGATCGATCTGATTTTGGACAATCAGCGGATTATTCAAGAAAAAGCTCGAGTTGAAATTGGCATCGGAGTCGTTGGCAAAACGGTTACGATCGATAAAATCTCCCGGTGCCAATTTTGAGCCTACAGTCACAGAAACGCTATCGGCAGGTTGAAAGGAATAATACAACCGTCGCAAGCGCAATGTTTCCTCGACTTCCACATAATCCAGTCCGCCAGCGCTGGCTAGCAACCCCGTGGTTCCGAGCAAATTATCCCCCTGGTTTTGGACGGCGGCGATCGCATCTTGCCCGTTATTCCCCGCTTCTAGTTGAGTAAAAAGTCGAGTCTTGGGAGAAAAATGAGTGGTCAAATTCAACCGCAGTCGATCGACAAAGGTTGTTTTCGAGGCATTATTCCCATCAGTCAAACCCAAAACAAATTGACCTTGCAATTGAGTCGTTGGTGAAAATTTCTGGGCTTCTAGGCGATCGATTCTCGGTTCGATACTGTCGTCAAGACGTGCGTTCAAATCATTCACCGCTTGTTGGTAATTGATCTGCAATTGCACTAACGTGTCGAGATCTTCTTGAAACACGGAACGATTTCGATCGCCCAGTCGCACCAAGGTATTTAATGCCGTCTCCACCGCTGCCGCAAACTCATACCGCGTCATCGCCTGGTTGCCACGAAATGTGCCATCAGGATAACCTAAATCGAGATCGTAGCGATCGATAATGGATTTGAGTGCCTGATACGCCCAATCTGTCGGTTGTACGTCGGAGAGTTCGTCTACGGTTGTCATCCGCGCCGAATCGGGGAGTTGAGATAAGATCTCCCGTGTTTTCGGTTGCGATTGAGCATTGACCGATGGCATAACGGCAATCGTCGCCCAACACGCCAGGGCGATCGATCGCCAGTACAGTTGCTTCACAATCCACTCCTCGCTGGGGAATTTCTCACCGATAATTCCCCCTTTCTACTCTCTACCTGATGGCAACATTCAAATCGGGACTAGCCAGCGGCAACTTGCGATTTTTCCTGGGCATTTTTATTTGCCGAACCTGACGTGCCCATTTGAATCAGTTCGATTTTATAACCTGTGGGATCTTCGACAAACGCAATCACTGTGGAACCGTGTTTCATGGGTCCGGGTTCGCGCGTCACTTTCCCGCCTTGTGCCTTAATTTGGTCGCAGGTTTTGTAAATATCCTCGACTCCAAGGGCAATATGTCCGTATGCTGTGCCGATTTCGTAACTCTCTACACCCCAGTTATAGGTGAGTTCGATGACGGTATTGTCCGACTCGTCTCCGTATCCGACAAATGCCAGAGTAAATTCGCCGCCGGGATAGTCTTTCTGACGCAGCAGCTTCATTCCCAAAACTTCGCAATAGAATTTGAGGGATTCTTCGAGATTGCCGACTCGCAGCATGGTGTGTAGCATTCGCATGAGGCTGTTCTCCTGAAGGGTGTCACTGTTTCCTATTGTGCGACAGATTGGGTACAGTTTGTCTGTGAAAATGCTGAAAAATTGGGAAGACGATCTCGGTTTCCTTTGTCTTTTCAGTTACGATCGGTTAGAGATTCGATCGTACCCAATGGCGAAACTCCCGCATTCTGGCATTTTCTCCTTTTGTGGAGTCGAGTTGTACAAAATTGCTCAGTTCTTTGACGGGAAATGTACCAAAGGCAAGACTGGTTTCTGACTCGGTGTATTGTCCGTCAGCGAGAATGTGAATGACAATCTGGTTATTTTGCCAGCGCCAAACTTCTGGAACTTGAAGGTCGGCATAGATTGCAATTTTATCGATCGAGGAATGTGTCGTATCGATTTCGATCGCTAAATCAGGTGGTGGATCGACCCCAATTTCAATCTTTAATTTTCCTCGAACTTTGGCTTCGTTTTGAATGTAGAAACATTCGTCTGCTTCTTTGCCAACTGCTTTGGGTTTCGATCGCCACGTCGTCGATTTTAACCCTAAAATTTCCAATCCCAGTTCTTCAGACAAAACGGTCACTAACCGTCCAAGTGTCCAGCTATATCGTTCATGGTCGGGTAAAGGAACCATTAGTTCTAATATTCCGTGGTAGTAGGTCATGCGTAGTGCAGATTTCTCTGCAAACAGTTGGAGTAACTGTTCGTAGGTTTCCCAACTGATGTTATGGAGAACAAAGGGGAAATTGGTTTGGGGGGGAATGATGGGTGCGATCGTTTGGGTCATGATGAGATCGGTGTAGCAATAGTATCAATTATACAGAACCACAATAGCCTTGTATCCCTGATGAGATTTTCTAAAATTTCCCCACTAAACTTTCATCAGTTGGGTTCGATCGACTCAAACTTGCTGTAAAGAATTAAATTTCAAGACTTATGTAAACCCCATATATGTAGGGTGTGTTAGCGCAGCGTAACGCACCGGAGACACCATAAGTAGCAGTAAGTCCTATAATTTCTTGAATATCTTGTGCCATATCCCATAGCGCACTTGCATCACGGTTATTCGGCTGCATAAACAACTTGATGAGTTTTTACGATTTCGGAGCGAGTATAGGGATTTCTTAACAATTCTTTTTGAGTTAAATCGACTTCTCGTTCTAATATTTCTTCAATCTGTTGTTTCATCGCCAGCTAATCTCTAAAAGTTAGATGATATTCATGTGAAAATGTGACTAAAATATCAATTTTTCTAAAACTAGAAAATTTTTTCTTTTTTGATTTTGATATTTTGATTTTAGGATTGTCTTTACTTGCCATCAGAACACCTCATTACATTGAATATATCGGACTTTACTCTCGTTCCTTTAAATCGAATATCGTCTGGTGCGAGGAAGTCGAAATAGTATTTTAGCTGCATGGCATATAAAACGACGATCGATTGGCAGATAGAACTCCAAGGGTAGCCTTAACTATTCCAGAATGTTTACAAAAATTCACAAAATCGATTCCAGCTTCAAAACACATCCTGGTAACACATCCTCACCAGACAAACTCGTTGGTGCATCCAAAACTTCAACCTCTCGGTGCGGACGATAAATTTCGACTTGCTGAGTTTCTAAGTCAATTAACCAACCCAATCTCGTGCCGTTTTCTAAATATTCGTTCATCTTAGTTTGCAATCGCGATAACGAGTCCCTTTGAGAACGCAGTTCCACGACAAAATCGGGACAAACGGGAGCAAAAACTTCTCTTTGTTCTCGAGAAAGACTATCCCATCGATCGCGCTTTATCCAAGCTGCACTCGGAGATCGAACGGCTCCATTCGGCAAAGTAAACCCCGTGCAAGATCCAAATGCCACCCCCAAAATTTCTTCTCGATTCCACTCTCCCAACTGAGCGGTTAAACAGCAATTTCGATTGCTGGTTAGCGCACCTACAAGCGGCATCACCACGATCGTCCCATCGGCATTTCGTTCAAATCGAATGAGTTCGTGTCTCTGACAAAGCTGAAAAAATCGATCTTCATCGATTTCCACAATTCCTCTCAAATCTAAAGTCAACGAATCAATATCCACGATCTATATTCAAGGTAAAAGATTGAATCTCTAGAATGGCTTGTGCCATATCCCACAGCGCGCTAGCATCACGGTTGTTCGGCTGCATAAATCACTTTATGAGTTTTTAAGATTTCAGAGCGAGTGTAGGGATTTTTCAACAATTCTTTTTGAGTTAAATCGACCTTTCTCTCAAATAGTTCCTCAATCTGTTGTTTCATCGCCATCCAATCTTTAAAAGTCAGACGATAGTCAGGTGAAAATGTAACTAGAATATCGATATCGCTATCGAGACGGAAATCATCCCGGAGTACCGAGCCAAATAAGGCGAATTCAATAATATTCCAATACTGGCAAAATTCAGTAATTTGAGTTAGAGATACGTTGAGTCGATCGTTTAATAAGTTTTTTAAAATTTCTGGTAATTTATTTTGCTGGATTTCTGGAGTGATAGGAATCATCACGGCTACTTAGGAATGGATATTCGATCGAGTTTGAAGATCGAGTTTTCATGAATCTATTATAGAGCGATACTCCATCGATTTTATGCTATTGGGTTAGAGGTAGGTGAATAATTCTATCTTGATATTCATCTTCAAAAGAATATTCTGCTATCAAAACTAATTCATCAAGGTTTTGCCCGACACTTAAATTTGGATTGAGAATGAAGATTCCAGGAATATGTCGATCTTGGGAAAGATGATCTGCTAAGTGTACAGGCATCGATTTACGGTTATTGGTCACTAAAATAAAGTTGTATTCTTCACACCAAACTAATATTTCTGGATCTTGAGTACCTTTAGGAGGGGTAGCTGGATTTCCTACAGCCCAAACAACTCAATTAGATTGATGTTGCCTCAATTGAATCGAATAGACTGGATCGACATTTTCATCCATGAGATACTTGAGTGCCATTTGTTTTCGATCTTTTTTCTCGTTCCTGTTTGATTTTTTGCAGTCTAGCGGCAGCCGGATGAGGATTTAAGGCTTGTGCTTTTCGCTGTTGGTGTCCCCACTCTAACCAATCGGCAATATATTGACTCACGACTTCTTTCTCGTGTAGGTAGTAGAGAATTGTGGCATAAACCTGCTCTAAGGTAATTGTAGAGAAGTGTTTGACAATTTCTTCAGGTGGGAAATTGTGATAGATATATTCGTAGAGAATGCTTTCAATCCCGACTCTCGTTCCTTTAACTCGAATATCGTCTGGTGCAAGGAAGTCGAAATAGTCTTGTAGCTGCATGGCATAAACCTCTTGTTTATATGAAAGTTATGTCTCCGGGGTGAATGATGTCTCCGATGTTGGTTTAGTTGGCACTTCAAGCCGAATAATGAAGACAAGTGTATTCTTTTCAATGTTGATATTGGTAATATTCACAACGCTTCCTTCTGGAACTACATCGCGAAGTTGAGCCGCACTCGAAACTTTATAACCCGCGTTTTCAAGAAACTCTGCAACTTTTCGCCAGCTTTCTAATTTTTCATCCCCTGTTCCAGTCAATTCTTTGACATAGCGGTAAATCGTTGCAGATAAGTCCGTTTCCACATTTTAAAGATGAAAATGGCGAGAAATGGATACCTTGGAATCTCAATAATTACAATGATCTTCAGAATCTACCGCTCCTCGATTTAGTAGCAACGCCCAGCCAACCAGGATATTATCTTTGCAGTATAGGTTATGGCTCAGTTGATACCAGTACAGGCACTGAAAAATATCAAGGTTTAACCTTGAGTGTCAGACCAATAGGTCAAGAGGCGAGATATCCCCATGTGACCTATAGCTTCCCGATCGATACTGGTAATTATATACTTTCTAAATATCACTACAACTCAGGTCAAAATATTAGAACTTCAGTGCGATTAGGAACTCAAGACTATGTACGATTATTACAAATAGTTGTCAAAGAAGGAATAAAAGACATTGATTATTCTTTTCTAGTTAATCTGTTTAAGTTTAAAAAGTAGACAAAGGGTAATTCATCAATCTATAGGAACTTAAATTTTGGACTAGACCGAATACCCGCCCCAAACTTAAGTTTGGGGCTAATAGCGAAAGTCATCTAAAGATGACTGGAGAAAGATTTGAGTCCACTTAAGTGGACTTCCGCTATTAGCCGTGGGTTTAAACCCACGGCGGTTCCAATGTCATCGATTCGGGTTGAAGAAGGAGGGCGAATGGCATTCGCCCCTACGGATTGTCGCGGAACTACTCCACACCCTCAATTCGATCTTCCACTTCCTGATACAACTCACGCAACATTTGCAAGTTGCTATCATTGGTTTCCCAATATCCGCGTCCATTGGCTTCCAACAACGTCGAAACCACTTTCCGGAAAGAATGGGGATTGAGGTTCATCAAACGATCGCGCATTTCGGCATCTTTGATAAACGTCTCATTACTTTCCTCATACACCCAGTTATCCACAGCGCCAGCGGTGGCACTCCAACCCATGGTATTCACCAACCGTTTGGAGAGTTCCCGCACCCCTTCGTAACCGTGAGAGAGCATCCCTTCGTACCATTTGGGGTTGAGTAACTTCGTCCGCGCATCTAGGCGTACGGTTTCCGATAGCGTCCGAACTTGAGCATTCGCAGTCGTCGTATCGGCGATGTAGGAGGCGGGTTTCTTGCCGTCGTTCCGCAACTTTGCCACCACCTTAGTTGGGTCAGAATCGAAGTAGTGAGATACGTCAGTCAAACTAATTTCCGAAGAATCCAGGTTTTGGAAGGTGGCATCGGCTGTTTTCAACGCTGTCTCAAAAATCTGGCGATTCTCGTCCATCATGCCGGGATTGTCGGAGTTGAAGGCGAAAGATTTCCGAGTGAGGTACATTTCCTGCAACTCAGCTTCCTCTTCCCAGGTACTATTTTCCACTGCCAAGTTGACGTTGGAAGAGTAGGAACCGGAGGCATTGGAGAAGATCCGCGTTGCCGCTTGGCGCAGATTAATCCCCATATCTTCGGCTTGGGTTAAGGCGTGTTTGCGGATATAATTCATCTCCAGGGGTTCGTTGGCTTCCGCTGCCATCTTCACCGCTTGATCCAACAGGTTCATTTGGTTGATGAACAAGTCGCGGAAAACGCCGGAACAGTTGACCACCACGTCGATGCGAGGACGACCCAATTCTTCAAGGGAAATGAGTTCGAGTTTGTTCACCCGTCCGAGGGCGTCGGGTACCGGTTTAACCCCCACCATCCACATAATTTGTGCCAGGGATTCGCCGTAGGTTTTGATGTTGTCGGTTCCCCAGAGGACACAGGCGATCGTCTCTGGATATTGTCCCTCATTTTCGCTCTTTTGCCGATCGAGGAGTCGATCGACCACAATTTTCGCAGACTGTACGGCGGCTGCGGTGGGGATGGATTGGGGATCGAGGGCGTGGATATTCTTCCCTGTAGGCAACACATCGGGGTTGCGGATGGGATCGCCGCCAGGTCCGGGTTGGATATATTCCCCTTCTAGCGCCCGCAATAATGCCCCCAGTTCGTTATCGGCACAGACTTGTTGCAGGCAGAATTTCAGATACTCGAATAAGGGCTTGAGGGTTTCGGTATCGACGTTGGCATAACCCGCTTCTTTGAGGGCATCAATCCAAGGTTCTTTCTTAGCAAATTGGAAGAGTCCTTTCTTGGAATCGAGTTGGATGCGTCCTTCGTCATCGGTGCATTCTGCCACCATTGCGGCGATCGATTTTCGGGTAGCTTGGGTGATATCTTGCAGCAATTCCACATCGCCCAGAACACCTTTATCGTTGTTGGCGTAGATATCGTCGATGTTACGATCGATGCTGTTGGCAATGATTCGCGGCAAGCTTACGATTTCGTCCTCTTCGCGATCCAATGCGGCAATATTCACTAAAGTGGCTACCGCTTCTTCTGCCGTCGGTGGCTTACCAATCACGTGCAATCCACACGGCAACAGGCGCGATTCAATTTCCATCAACCGCCGATACACGGAACCCACCACATTATCCCGTTCCTCAGACGTCAAATCCTTGGCATCGGCATCCGGCAGTTCTACATCCTTCTCCAAATTCACCAAACGGCACTTGTCCATAATGGTGTTAACGATGGGAACGCCGCGCCCGGTATCTTTCAGGGTTTGATAGGAAGCGATTAATTCTTGCAACTCCTGCAACCCTTTATACAACCCCGCATTTTCTGCCGGAGGCGTTAGGTAGGAAATAGTAGCAGCATAGCTGCGGCGCTTGGCGATCGTGGCTTCGCTGGGATTGTTGGCAGCATAGTAGTAGATATTGGGGATGTTGCCGATTAAGTTGTCGGGATAGCATTCCCCAGACATCCCCATCTGTTTCCCCGGCATGAATTCCAAGGAACCGTGAGTACCGAAGTGCAACACGGCATCGGCTTGCCAAATTTGTTCCAAATAGGTGTAGTAGGCGGCGAAACCGTGGTGGGGACTGGCGGAACGGGAGAACAGCAACCGCATGGGATCGCCTTCGTAGCCGAAGGTGGGTTGAACGCCGATGAACAGGTTGCCGAATTGTTTGCCGTAAACGAGGAGATTCTCGCCGTCGGTGTTCAGATTTCCTGGCGGGGGGCCCCAGCTTTCGTGGAGGCGTTCGGAGTAGGGGGTGAGGCGTTCGTATTCCAGTACCGACATCCGGTACGCCACGTTCAATTCGGGGCTGGCATACTGGGCGGTGGCGTCGTGGATGACGGCTTGCATCAGGGCTTCGGCGGAGTCGGGCAAGTCTTCGATGTGGTAGCCGTTGCGTGCCATCCCCACCATGACTTCGTAGATGCTGCCAAAGACATCGAGATAGGCGGCAGTTCCGACGTTGCCTTTATCGGGGGGGAAGCTGAAGACGGTGATGGCGAGTTTTTTGTGCAGTTTGGGTTTGCGACGCAGGTTTGCCCATTTCATCGCCCGTTGGGCAATGGCTTCGATACGATCTTGGAGGGCGATCGCTTTTCCGGTGTTTCCGTCCCGTCCGGAGAGTATAATTGGTTCGATCGCTCCGTCGAGTTCGGGGATGGCGATTTGCAGGGCAACTTGGATGGGGTGGAGTCCGAGATCGCTTTCTTCCCATTCTTCGGTGGTTTGGAACACCAGGGGCAAAGCCACCATATAGGGGCGGTTGAGGCGTTGCAAGGATTCGATCGCTTTGGGGTGATCTTGTCGCGCGGACCTCCTACCAGGGCGAACCCAGTCAGGGAAATCATCGTATCCACCAACGGTTTATTATTGGGGGTGTTGCGGCTGCCTTGTTCCCAGAAAAATTCGTCTACGGGTTTGGAGAAGTCTAAGCCTCCGGCAAACACGGGGATCACCCGCGCCCCCAAGGCTTCGAGTTCGGAAACCATGGCGACGTAGTGGGCATCGTCTCCGGTGACGAGGTGGGTGCGCTGCAAGACTAAGCCGACGCAGGGGGCGAGGGGGTCTTTGAGATCTTCGGGGATTTCGGGGCGAGATTGATACCAGTTGAGGTATTCTTTGACATCCTCGAACATTTGGGGGGCGAGGGGATGCCAGATGCCCATATCGGGGTAGACGACGGGATCTTGGTAGCTCAAGCGTCCGGTGGTTTTGCCGCCATCTTTGAAGACGTATTTATCGGCAAGCATCAGCAGGAAGCTTTCCAGGTTGTCGGCAGAACCACCTAGCCAATATTGGAAACTCAGCATGAAGTTGCGGGCATCCTGTGCCTTTTCGATCGGCATATACTTAAGGATGCTGGGCAAGGTACGCAGCAGTTTGAGCATTCCGTCTTGGAAGGATGACCCGGATTGTTCCTTGCGTTTTCGCATGAACTGGGCAATCGCACTTTTAGATTGCCCCAACTGTGCCATGGAGAAGCTTCCCATTTTGTTGAGACGCATCACCTGGGGCATTGAAGGGAAGACTACTGCGGCATCGAGTCTGTCTCTAATGGGATTGACAGCTTCGACCACTTTTTCGGCGAGATCTTCAATGAAAATCAGAGAGGCAATGAAGATGTTGGCGTGGGCGACATCGCGCTTGAAGTCTTCGTAGTTCTGGGGATTTCGCAGTTCTTCGATGAGATAACCGCTAATTTCGATCGCCAAGTTGGGATTGTTCTTGTTAATCGATCGTACTGCCGCAGAGAGGGCGCTCTGATACTGCGACTCTAGCACGACATAGACCACCTTGAGTAGCGCCTTACCCTGGGGGTTTTCTGGGACGATGTGGCGAACGGTGGGCTTGACGTGGGTGAACATACAGTGTTGCTCCTTCGATTGGCGTATTCCGAGATCTTCAACAAACCGGGACAGTCTCCTAGCAAATGCTGGAGGGACTGAAGTTTATACACTCTCGTTTTTACCAAAAAATGTCACGCACTTTTTCACTTTCGCTATGAGATGAAACAATTTGATATATTTTATTTAATATTTGTTTACAAATATTGAATCCGTTGCTCTACTTATTATTTACATAAATACACATATGCTCTATAATGGACGTTCTGGAGATACTCCTCTCGGTCTTGCTGTCAGACTCTATCGGTCAGCCCAAACCCTTTTGGCGCTGTACTGAAAGAAATGATGACAGACTAGCTAGAGAGTTATAGCTCTAGCCTCGATTCAAGCAAATCCAACAGATTTTGCTCTATTTTTAGCTACTTAAATTAGGAATAGTTCTCAAGATAAGGGGTAATTTTTTCTGAATCACACCTAAATAGCATTGATAAAACTAAATATTATGTCATAAAATCCATGAATCTCGATCGAGATTCATGGATTTTATTAAATCACTATTTATTAATTGTCTTGAATGTGCTACGATCTAAGCCTATCTCGAGTCATTTTCAGGCACTCCACCACATCCTTGTGACCTTCTCGAGAAGCCCATACTAAAGCCGTCCATTTATTTTGGTCTTTCGCATCGAGATCTGCCCCAGAATCGAGCAACAAATTGACAATCTCAAGATGACCATTTCCGGCAGCACACATCAGAACGGTTAAGCCAAAATTGGTGTGGGAATTGGGATTTGCACCCGCATCTAACAACACTTGAACGATCTTCACGTTGCCAGTTCCCGCCGCCGCCATCAATGCCGTCCAACCCTCTTTATCTGCCAGATCGACATCTGCATCGGCTGCGATCAGTTGTTGTACAATCTCTAAATGTCCAGCTTCGGCAGCCACCGCGATCGAGCAATTCCCATCAGAATCGGTGATATTGATATCTATTCCAGAATCGATCGCCTTTTTCAGGGCATCGCCATCGCCCTCTTTCGCAATTTGAATCAAATCTGTCATACGCGGTTGAGAATCCCGTCAATTTCCGGATTTCTGTCTGGTTCGGGCAGGGTGAAGCTCCAAACACCCTAGAATTTTACCACGTCCGGGCGATCGAAATTTTGCTATGGCAGAGGTCGGCTCTCCTCTCCTCCGGCTTTCCCCACTCGGCATTTGTAGCAGCATTCAATAAAAACCAGACAATGCAGAAATTTTATGTTAGAAGAGAATCACCTAGAGGAAACTACCCCTGCTGCCATGCCAGCGTGCTTTGAACGATGGTAAGGAAAAAAGGGACTGAGAACCTCGATTAATTGGCAAGAAGAGCGATCTTTGGGTCTTGAAACGACGAGGTTGTGTTGCGGTCTGGATCGGAATCTGAATTTTTCAAGGGAACCTCCAGAATTTGTAAAAAAGCCTGAGTTAGCTTTGGGCTTAATTGACCAGAGTATAGAGCGGGGCTATTGACCAGAAATCATGTTAACAGATGCTGGGTATGGCAATAATACGGGAACTTCTATTCATTTCCATTTTAGTGATTTTTGAGTACTGAAACGACGATAATTCGTTGCAATCTGGCTCAACCTCTAAATTGTTCGAGATGCCCAGACTTTAACAGGGAAACGAATACGTTAGTACAAGCCGCAGTAATTGACAACAAGTTCAAGCAAAGAATCAGGTCATGAATAATAAACAAACAATTACTCTTTCAGGCTACCAAATAAGAGAGCAAATTTATGAAAGTGCAAATTCCCTTATCTATCGAGGTATCAGAGAAGACGATCGCCAAAGAGTAATCCTCAAACTCCTCAAAGAAAATTATCCCACGCCCTCAGAGATAACTCGATATAAACAGGAATACGAAATTATACTTAATCTGAATCTAAGTATCGATGGTGTGATTAGGGTTCATAACATGGAATTCTATCAGAGGAGTCCGTTAATTATTCTGGAAGATTTTGGTGGTCAATCATTAAAGCAATTGCTTAAAGAAGGTCTAAGTAGAATTAAAGAAGAATTTCTCGAAATAGCTATCAAAACAACTAAGATTTTGGAACAGATTCACAGCAAGAATGTCATTCATAAAGATATTAACCCTGCCAATATTATTTATCACCCAGAAACGAGACAACTTAAAATTATTGATTTTGGCATTTCCACCCAATTAACTCGCGAAAATACCGCTCTCAAAAATCCTAATGTTTTAGAAGGGACATTAGCTTATATGTCACCAGAACAAACGGGACGGATGAATCGGGCTTTAGATTATCGCACAGATTTTTATTCTTTGGGTGTTACCTTCTACGAATTGTTAACAGGAAAGCTACCCTTTGAGACAAGCGATGCACTGGAATTAGTCCATTGTCATATTGCCAAACAGCCTGTGCCTGCCAATGAGGTTGATACAACTATTCCTAAAGCTGTTTCAGATATTGTGATGAAACTGATGGCAAAAACATCAGAAGAACGCTATCAAAGTGCTTGGGGAATTCAAGCAGATTTAGCAGAATGTCTCCATCAATTGCAAGCAAAAAGAGAAATTTTCGACTTTACTTTGGGAACGCAAGATATTTCTGATAAGTTTCAAATTCCTCAAAAACTCTATGGACGAGAGGCGGAAGTTGATACCTTATTGTCAGCATTTGAGCGAGTAGTAGCACGCGCAGATTTTAATA
The DNA here is from genome assembly GCA_963838375.1 of uncultured cyanobacterium. Taxonomy (GTDB): domain Bacteria; phylum Cyanobacteriota; class Cyanobacteriia; order Cyanobacteriales; family Geitlerinemataceae; genus DVED01. Next base: position 449,195 of record CAWIQY010000006.1, read on the forward strand.
CGGATGCCCGGATTAATAGAGACAATTCTCAATCTAAAATCGAAATGATGTTGGTAGCAGGTTATTCCGGCATTGGTAAGTCAGCGCTGGTACAAGAAATTTATCAACCCATTACCGAAAAACGCGGTTATTTCATATCTGGAAAATTCGACCAATTTCAGCGCAATATTCCTTACTCTGCCATAGTAGCTGCTTTTAAAGAATTGGTAGGGCAACTGTTAACTGAAAGCGAATCCACAACTCAAGCAATGGAAAGAAAAACTATTAACGGCATTGGGTTCCAACGCACAAGTCATTATTGATGTGATTCCTGAAGTAGAACTGATTGTCGGCAAACAGCCAGCCGTGCCAGAATTAGGTCTTACTGAGTCTCGAAATCGCTTTAATTTTGTTTTCCAAAACTTCATTCGGGCGTGTTGTACAGAAGAGCATCCCTTGGTCATTTTTCTAGATGATGTGCAGTGGACTGATTCCGCAACGCTGAATTTAATCAAACTGATGATGATAGATGCGGATACCCAATACCTGTTTGTAATTGGGGCATATCGGAATAACGAAGTTAACGCCAATCATCCCTTAATGATGACTCTTGAAGAGATACGCGCTGAAGGAGCAACGGTTAATCAAATTACTCTAGCCCCCTTACGGAGCAAACATATTAGTCAGTTGATTGCCGAGACTCTGCATAGCGATACCTCTTCAGTTAAACCCTTAGCAGAACTCGTGATACGTAAAACTGGAGGTAATCCTTTCTTTGTAAATGAATTTCTAAAAACACTGTACGCAGAAAATCTACTTACCTTTATACCCCCTCAGTCCTCCCTAAGTAAGAAAAGCAAAAAGGCATTTTGGCAATGGAATATAGCTGAAATTGAAGCACAAGGAATTACGGATAATGTGGTGGAGTTGATGATTGGCAAGTTGAAGAAACTACCAGAATCGACTCAGCAGGTGTTACGTTTTGCGGCTTGTGTGGGCGCATCATTTGATTTAAACACTCTGTCTATTGTCTGTGAAAAATCACCCGAAGAAATTTCTGTAGATTTAACAGTGACCGTTCAGTCAGGCTTAATTCTGCCCATATCTGAGTTAGACGAAAAACTGTTAATTCAAAATTATAAATTCGCGCACGATCGAGTTCAGCAAGCAGCTTACTCGCTGATTGACGAAAAGCTTAAACCAGAAATTCACTTAAAAATTGGTCACATTCTGTTGAAAAAGTTTGAAAAATATGATTTAGAAGAAGGAATATTTGATATAGTCAACCACCTAAACAAAGGACAACCATTGCTCGGCAATAAATGGGAAAAAGCACAATTAGCTAGATTGAATTTAATCGCTGGGAGAAAAGCTAAATTATCTTTAGCCTATCAACCCGCATTATTATACACAACGAACGGGATGCAACTTTTACCCCATAATAGCTGGGAAGAAGACTATCACCTGACATTTTCATATTATCTTGAAAAAGGTGAAATAGAATATTTACTTACTAGCTGGGACGAAGCGTTATCAACTTTTGATGAAGCCTTAGAGCATATTGATAGTTTGTTGGATCGGTGTAAAGTCAATCAATATAAAGTGACGTTATATCGAATGAAAAATGATTTGGAATCCTCCTTAGATCTGGGAATACAGACGCTCGAATTATTGGGAATAAAGTTGAAAGCTTTTCCTGAAGAAAATGAACTTATAGCAGAAGTGAATCATGCTAATGAGACAATCGCTACCAAAAAAATCGAAGATTTTATAGACCTTCCTGAAATGCAAGACCCTGAAAAACTTGCGGCTATGGTACTCCTCAGAGAATGTTTACCCCCATCTTTCTTTTTAGGGTCTAGATTGCTGTTCATAATAGGCATAAAAATGATTGAGCTATCGCTCACCTATGGCAATAATCCTCACTCTTCAGTTGGGTATATATATTATTCATTAACACTTGCCTTTGTAGCAAAAGATTTTGAAAGTGCCTATAAATTTGGAAGTTTAGCCTTGAGATTGAACGATGACAAGTATCAAATCAAGGCTTATGAAGCATTAATTTTGAATATGTGGGGAGGATTTGTTTCCCATTACACTGAACATCTCGATCGCTCTAAAGAGTATTTAATGAGAGGTTATTATAGCGGGGTAGAGAACGGTGCCTATCAATGGGCAGGATATTGTGCAATTAACTATTTATTTATGTGTTTTTGGGGGACTGATTCGTTAAAAGAATTATCAGAAAAAATTGACAAAATGATACCTGGATTAAAAAAAGTAGATCCAAATATGGTGCAATATTATTATGCGATTAAAGCAACTATTCATAATTTGAGTGAACCGGTTGAGAATTGGAGTGTTCTTGATGAATCTTTATGGCCGAATGCCAAGGATGTCCTTAAGTCTTGCCTTGAAAAAAATGACTTATTCACGGTATTTTTAGAATTGATTTGCAAATTGTCTTTAGCCAACTGGTATTCAGATTCTGATAAAGCGATCGACTATGCTAACTCTGCCGAAAAATATTTGACAAGCACGACAGGAATTTTTACTAATCCCGCTTTCCATTTTCATCAATGTCTAGCCTTATCAGGTGGGTATGACTATGCTGATAGTGAAAAACAGGTAGAGTATGTGGAGAAGATTAAATTGAATCTTGAGAAATTCCAACTCTGGAGTCAACATTGTCCGAGTACCTACCTTCATCAATGTCTGCTAATCGAAGCTGAGTTAGCCCGAATTACCGGTAATGTTCTGGAAGCGCAGGATTTGTACGATCGAGCGATTGAATTAGCGCGAGAAAATAAATTTTTGCAGAATGAAGCGCTAGCGTCGGAACGAGCAGCCAAGTTCTGGTTAAGTAAAGGCAAAGAGGAAATTGCTCAACTCTACATGAAAAAAGCTCACTACGGCTACCAGCTTTGGGGTGCGAAACGCAAGGTAGAGAATTTGGAGGAAAAGTACCCGCAATTACTGTATCAATCATCTGCTACCAAAAGCATCGCTTTCACGAACCAAACAACGACCAATACCACAACGGGTAGTCGATCGAGTGAAGCCTTGGATTTCGCCACTTTCATGAAAGCATCTCAAGCAATTTCTGGCGAAATTGTTCTGGATAAATTACTCGCAAACTTGATGACAATTCTCATCGAAAATGCTGGAGCGCAAACAGGCTTTCTGATTTTGGACAAAGCTGGAGAATGGGTAATTGAAGCTTCTGGGGAAGTGGATGTCGATAAAGTTACAGTGTTGCAGTCAATTTCCATCGATCGACACTTACCTATATCGATCTTCAACTACGTTACCCGTACTAGAGAAACAGTTGTGATAACTGATGCCGCAAATCAAGGAAAATTTACTAACGATCCATATATCAAAGCGAATCAGACTAAATCCATATTGTGTGCACCACTGATTAATCGAGGTCAACTGAGCGGTATTGTTTATTTGGAAAATAATCTCACCACAGGAGCATTTACTGCCGATCGCCTTGAAGTCATACAACTATTATCTGGTCAAGCAGCGATCGCCATTACCAATGCCAAACTCTACACCGAAGTCACCGAAAGCGAACGACGGTTGACTCAATACCTAGAAGCGATGCCAGTGGGTGTATCTGTCCACACTCCAACCGGACAAATCCACTACGCTAACCAGGCAGCACAACAATTACTAGGTATCAACATTACACCCGAAGCTAAAACTGAGAAATTAGCACAAGCGTATCAAGTTTATTGTGCCGGAAACCAACAGTTGTACCCCAACGATCGACTGCCGATCGTGCGTTCTCTTGCGGGTGAAACAGTCAGAGTTGACGATTTAGAACTTCACCAACCCGATCGGATTCTCCCCTTGGAAGTTTCTACCACACCAATTTTTGATGAAACGGGCAAGATTGCCTATGCGATCGCTGCCTTTCAAGATATTACCGATCGCAAACAAGCCCAAAAGATTTTAGAAGACTACAACCGCACTTTAGAACGCCAAGTTACCGAACGCACCGAAGCCTTACAAGAGAAAAATCAGCAACTTGCAGCCACACTGGAACAATTGCAAGCCACTCAAAGCCAACTGGTAGAATCTGAAAAAATGGCATCATTAGGCGGTTTGGTAGCTGGCGTGGCTCATGAAGTTAATACGCCAGTGGGTATCGGTATCACAGCCGCTTCTTTTTTAGCCGAAAAAACTACAGCATTTTACGAGATATTTAGAAGCGGACAGATGAAACGTTCTCAACTCGAAAAGTTTCTCGATACCGCCCTGCAAAGTAGTAGTATGGTCTTGAGCAATCTTAACCGTGCCGCTGACTTAATACAGAGTTTTAAACAAGTAGCAGTAGATCAATCTACCGAAGAACAACGCAAGTTTCACCTCAAACAGTATTTATATGAGGTATTAATTCCCCTGCAACCGAAACTGAAAACGACTCATCATCGGGTGGAAATCAAAGGGGATGAATCGCTGCAACTAAACACCTACCCAGGCGCATTATCTCAAATTATCACCAATTTGGTGATGAACTCGCTCACCCATGCTTATTCACTAGAAGATGCCGGAAATCTAGTTTTTAAGTTTTTTAAAGTTGGTCAGCAGATCGTCTTTGAATACTCAGATGATGGTCAAGGCATCGCCAAAGAGAACTTTAGCAAAATATTTGACCCATTCTTTACCACAAAACGGGGACAAGGAGGCACTGGTTTGGGTTTACATATTGTATATAACCTTGTTACCCAAAAACTTCATGGTACGATTGAATGTGAGAGTCAAGTAGGGATGGGGACGAAATTTATTATCAAGTTGCCGAACTCGCTGTCTCAAGAATTATAGATTGGGTTGATAACCCCAACATACAGAGTTAGAACAGACAAAAAAAAACGAATAACTATGTTAGAACCAATAAAAAATATAGCGATCGAAGAAGATGAGGAAGAGTTAGTCTTTGCCGCAGAAGATGAGGAAGAATTAGTCTTTGCCGCAGAAGATGCGGCGCTAGAAGATGAATTAAGTTTTCCGATCGTCAGCGAGTTACTACCACCTAGCCGAGAGAGTTGGAAAATTCTGATCGTGGACGATGAACCCGAAATTCATAATATCACTCAACTGGTACTAAACGACTTTATATTTGAGGGAAAACCTATCACTTTTCTAAGTGCTTACTCTGGGAAAGAAGCTAAAGCGTTAATCGAAAAATATCCGGATACCGCGCTGATTTTTCTCGATGTAGTGATGGAAACTGATAACGCGGGTTTGGAGGTGGTGGAATATATCCGAGATGTTTTAGCCAATTTATTGGTGCGAATTATTTTACGCACGGGACAGCCAGGACAAGCTCCGGAAGATAGTGTAATTATTAACTACGATATTAATGATTATAAAAGCAAAACAGAATTAACTAATCGCAAACTTTTTACTGCCGTAGTAACGGCATTGAGAACATTCTGTATGCTCAGAAAGCTAGAAGAAAGTAAAAGCCAACTGGTACAAATTGCCCAAGCTTCGGCACGGTTTGTACCTCGTCAATTTTTGAACTTTCTGCAAAAGGAGAGTATCCTTGATGTCAAATTGGGAGATGCGGTGCAAACCAAAATGACGGTTTTGTTTGCCGATATTCGCTCATTTACTAGCTTGTCAGAGGCGTTGTCCCCCCAGGAAAATTTTGATTTTATTAATTCTTATTTGCGACAGGTTGGTCCGGTGATTCGCGAGTACAATGGCTTTATTGACAAATATATTGGCGATGGGATCATGGCTCTTTTTCCTGAAACAGCAGATGACGCGGTTGCTGCGGCAATTGCTATGCAAAAACAGGTGGCAAACTATAATGAATGCCTGCAAAGTAAAGGTCATAAACCAATATCAATTGGCATTGGCATCCATAGTGGTAGCTTGATGCTAGGCATTATTGGGGAAACAGAGCGAATGGAGAGTACAGTCATTGCGGATGCAGTCAATTTGTCATCTCGCTTAGAACAGTTAACTAAACTTTATGAAGTAAATATTATTATTAGCCAACAAACCCTATCTCAGCTAGATAATAGCGAAAATTACAGTTACCGATTTCTCGATCGAGTTCAGATAAGAGGAAAACAAGATTTTGTGGCTATCTTTGAAATTTATGATGGAGATTCCCAGACGTTGCAAAAACTTAAAAATCAAACAAAAACAGATTTTGAACAGGGAATTTTGCTCTATATTGAGAAGAAATTCACCGCAGCACAGCAATACTTTGAGCGAGTTTTGCAAGTCAACGATCGAGATCTAGCTGCTCGTCTTCATTGGGAACGCTGTCAGATGTCTCAACAAACTGCACTCTCTGCTACGGATAGAGTCTAGTCAAGTTTGGCACAAATAGACTGAATGTTGTTGCGCGATCTTCGAGATAGTTTGCCAAACCCATCTGTAGATATTCTCATACTCACCAACGGTCCGGGAGAACTCGCCACCTGGGTGCGTCCGGTGGTGCGAACTTTGCGGCAACAATTGGGGGAAGATCGTTCTCAATTGCGAATTTCCGTTGTACTTTCCCCTTGTCCCAATGCTAGCGGAAAAGAAGCTGAGATTGCTCGATCGTACCCCGAAGTCGATCGAGTTCAACCTGCAAAAGATTTTGGGTCGTTTTTGTTGTGGGGAAAAACGGCACAAAATTGGAATTGGCGAAGAAAGGGAGTTGTCCTATTTCTCGGCGGCGATCAACTTTTTACGGCGATTCTCGGTCGGCGTTTGGGGTATCGTACCGTGGTTTATGCCGAATGGGAAGCCAGATGGCATCACTGGATCGATCGATTTGGGGTGATGAAACCAGAAGTTATGGCAAGAGTTTCTCCCAAATATGCCCACAAATTCACGGTGGTGGGCGATTTGATGGCAGATATTCAAAGTACAAATGTTAAATTCGATCGTGAAGACACAGAAATTATCGGGATTCTTCCTGGATCGAAAGCGCTGAAACTCTCTCAGGGCGTGCCTTTAAGCCTTTCGATCGTCGAAAGTATTTATACCAAACGTCCCCAAACTCGCTTTGTTATTCCCGTCGCGCCAACTTTAAATGTAGAAACCTTAGCCCGTTTTGCCCATCCTAAATTCAATCCCCTAATTTATCAATTTGGTTGGACGGAAGCTGAATTGAGTTGGGAAGAAGAGGAATTAAGAATCGGTTCGATGGCAACTTCAGTTTGCCTGAAAACATCTTCCGGTTTAAAAGTTTACCTTTGGACGCATCATCCTGCTTATGAATTACTATCTCAATGTCGTTTGTGTTTGACCACCGTTGGCGCAAATACCGCCGAATTGGGTTCTCTAGCTGTCCCTATGTTGGTGTTATTACCCACCCATCAACTCGATGCGATGCGGGCATGGGATGGATTGCCGGGATTGCTGGCAAATTTACCAATGATTGGTTCCAGTTTTGCCAGATTTGTGAATCGAGTGATGTGGTTTTGGCTGACGCGAAAGGGTCAAGAAACGCGCTTCGCTTGGCCGAATATTTGGGCAGGAAAGTCGATCGTTCCGGAGTTAGTGGGTCAATTGAAAGCGGATGATGTCGCAGAATTGGTTATAGATTATTTAGAAAATCCAGAAAAATTAACACAAATGCGCGATCGACTTCGGAAAGTTCGGGGAAAATCTGGGGCGTCGGAAAAGTTAGTTGAGTTGGTGAGAGAAGAGTTAAAGTTGTAGACGATCGATCGTCTACAATTAAACCTCAGATATAGATCTTAATCCCAATTAAAAATTTACGGCAACCACGGATATTGACGAAAATCGGGCTTTCGCTTTTCTAAAAAGGCTTGTTTTCCTTCAGCACCTTCTTCGGTCATATAGTACAACAATGTCGCATTTCCAGCGAGTTCTTGTAACCCCGCTTGACCATCACAATCGGCATTAAATGCGGATTTGAGACAGCGAATGGCGATCGGACTTTTCTCTAGAATTTCTTGCGCCCATTGAATACCTTCCGCTTCTAATTGTTCCACCGGAACAACACAGTTAATTAACCCCATCTCCAAAGCTTTTTGAGCATCGTATTGGCGGCAAAGAAACCAAATTTCTCGTGCTTTTTTCTGTCCGACAATGCGGGCAAGATAACTCGCGCCAAATCCCCCATCAAAGCTACCCACTTTAGGACCGGTTTGCCCAAAAATTGCATTTTCAGCGGCAATTGTGAGGTCGCAAACCAGGTGCAAAACATGACCGCCACCAATGGCATATCCAGCAACCAAAGCAATTACAACCTTGGGCATCGATCGAATTAAACGTTGCAAATCCAGCACGTTTAATCTGGGAACGCCGCCATCATCGACATATCCGGCATGACCCCGCACACTTTGATCTCCGCCAGAACAAAAGGCATATTTTCCATCAGTATGGGGACCATAACCCGTTAGCAGAACAACGCCAATTCTGGTATCTTCTCGGGCATTAGAAAAAGCATCGTAGAGTTCAGAGACAGTTTTTGGGCGAAATGCGTTACGTTTATGCGGACGGTTGATGGTAATTTTGGCAATACCATCAGCTTTGTGATAGAGAATATCTTCATAAGTTTTGACAATTTGCCAGTCAATTTGTGTCATGGGTTATTTGTTATCGGTGAATCGGCTGAATATTTAAACTCGGCGCGTAAATGGTGCGTTACGCTGCGCTAACACACCCTACAGATGGTGCGATATATGGCGTAAATGGTACGTTACGCTGTGCGCTAACACACTCTACAGATCGATGCTTTGCGTAAGTCCTATAAATGCTCAACAGTTGACGCTCTATGATAAACTAGCTAGTCGCTATTATTGCCAATCATCGAATCGATCGCCGATCGTCGGGTTCGGGAGTGCGTCGCGTCAATTCCCGAGTAATCCAACTGATACAGTCTACTTTTGATTTGAATATTTTGGGTGCAGCAATGTTATTTAAATTGTCTGGAGAATAGTGGTCGTAAAAACATTTTCCCCCTTCTTCATAGAGAATAAAGAAGTTATTTTGATAAATATATCGCTCTTTAAAGGTATCTACCGGAGAGTCACTATCTGAATGGATCTCGAGGTGTTCTTGGGCAACGGCGATCGCCTCTTCTAAACTATCGCAATACAACCCCGCCGGATTTTCACCTTTGTGAAATGTTCCTTTCCATCCTCGATCGGACAAAAGTTTATAAGAATAAATTCGGCGGTTTTGCAGAACTTTGGAGACAAAGGGAATAATCAAATATCCGAGAGAGAAAACAGACTTTTCGTAAAGCAATCTATTCATTAGATTGTCGCCTCAGCGTTGTGAACGATCGATGGCAATTTTTTGACTCATAATCCACTAAATACTAACGATCATCTATTGGATTATGATACAATGAAGACTGATATAAAACTTGTTCTTGGTGAGTTTTAACAATACAGTCCGAAAGCGGAACACCGGTACAGATAATTCGGTATCCAGCCTCGAGTTCTGGAGGCTGTAAGAATTTCTGTTCGCTTTGGTCGATGTCTCCACTCACTAACTTCACCACACAAGCGGAACAATCTCCCTGACGACATCCGGCAGGAAGACGAATTCCCGCCTCTTCGGCAATGTCGAGGATGTATTCCTCTTCGGGAACTTCAATAGTTCGATCGAGCTCAATCTCGTCATTGAGTAGACGCACTTGATAAACAGTCATGGGATTTAAGATCGATAGAACGATCGAGCGCGAAGATGGTGCAGAGAATCGAGTTTCTCAGCCATTCATAATATCACATCAAGTGAAAATAATGTCAGCACTTTACCTTAATCGGCAACGACTTTCTGTTCCACCCCAAATCCAACTAATACGACATTTTCCAGAGGTTGACCTTCGCTAGGACGTTCGTAATTTAGAATTTTACGAATTCTCAAATTGGGGTTAACAAGAGTAATCGAATCGACGGAAATAACGCGAGTATAAAACGTCGTCATCAACAATTCGCGAGATTCCGTGTGGAACTGAAATTGTGAAACGATCGGTTTAGCTTCTTCGTAAGCTCGATCGCGTAGATAATCCCCTTCGATGGTCGATTCGTCTTGGGTTCTGGGAACAAAAAGGAAGTTGAGTTCCTGGGAAACTTTTTCCCCTTTATCGGAAACCGTATTGAATGCCAAATGGTATCCCGGTAAAATATCGATATCCTCGGGAAGGGGATACTGATTGTCCGTTAAAACTTTGGCTTTGAGTTCAGGAGTCAAAGACTTAACGCCGAAATCGGTATGCGATCGTTCCACTTCTGCACGAGTCATGTAATGATACGTTCGTTCCGTTGCCCAATTGCCGACACAGCAATCGAAAAAGTTTTGAAATTTACCGATTTCTATACTCATTAATCGTTATGGGTTATGGGTTATTAGAAAAAAGCCTTTGGACAAATCATCACCCGTTTAAACCGTCAACGATCGCCCAAAAGACTTTGCCCGTCATTTTAATAGCTGATAATGGGACTAACCCACAGTTGCCAGGATATCTTGAGCGTGAGTCGCCGTATTCACCGAATCGAAGACCTTAGAAATCTTGCCTTCACCATCGATCACGAAGGTGACGCGCTTAGAGTATCCACCGCCGTCAACATCATAGGCTTTGGTAATTGCCCCGTCGATATCGGCGAGGAGTTGGAACGGCAAACCGTATTTCTCGGTAAAAGCTTTATGAGAGGCTTCGTCGTCCATGCTGACACCCAAGACAACCATATCTTTGCCTTGATATTCGGTGTAATTATCCCGGAAACTTTGGGCTTCCTTCGTACAGCCCGGTGTGTCATCTTTGGGGTAAAAGTAGAGAACGACCGTTTTCCCTTTGAACTCGGATAGAGTAACGGTGTTGCCGTTGGTATCCTTTACAGTAAAGTCTGGGGCAACTGTTCCCGATGCTAAAGACATACAGTCCGTCTCCTAACCAATTTTTATGCTTTCTGTCGTTATGAATTTTAACATTTCCCCGACCCAATCTCATCCGAAAACCCTGCGGCAAATCCTGATAGCGATCGCCGTTGCCTGCCTGCTGTGTCTGACCCTTCTGTGCCAGCCCACCGCTTTGGCTGCCGATCTCGGCAACGGAGAACGAGTATTTGACCTCCAATGCGCTGGATGCCATGCCAACGGCGGCAACATCATCCGCCGGGGTAAAAACCTCAAGCAAAAGGCACTGAAGCGCAACGGTTTTGATTCTGTCGAGACGATCGCCGATTTAGTCCGCAATGGTAAAAATAATATGTCTGCCTACAAAGATCGGCTGACCGAAGCTGAAATTGCCGACGTTTCTGCCTACGTTCTCGATCGGGCGGCGGCGGGTTGGAAGTCGTGACGATCCCGATTCTGGGACTTTTTGCGATTAGTACTGTTGCCCATCGCTAATTCCTGTATTCAATCCGAAACTGTTGAATGGTGTCGCTGTGGGGGAAGGAATCGCGGCAAATTTCTGTCAAACCCAATTCTCGAAATCGATCGAGTTCGGTTTCGGACAGGGGCCAGGAGGACCATCCGGTTTGGCATCCGTGTCGCGATATCGGGTAAACACCAGCAAGGTTCCACCGGGAGCAATTAAAGGTACAATTGCATCAATTGCTCGCGATCGTACATTGACAGGCAAAGCTTGTAAATTGCGACTTTCAAACACTAAATCGAAGGCATTTACCCAAGCAGAATCGGGGTTAAACAAATCAGCAACGGTGTAATTGACCGCAGAATCGGGAAATCGCTGCCGACACCATTCGATCGCCGTTGGCGAAATATCAAAAGCTGTTACCTGAAATCCTAGATTAGAAAGTGCTTCGGCATCGTCCCCCAAACCGCAACCAATCACCAGCGCCGATTTTCCCTCTCCTTGCGGTTGGCGGACATCCAGCCAATCTTGTAGCGCGGGATGCACCGTCAAACGAGCCCACGGAATACGATCGGCATCGCCACGGGCATCAGTATACAACAGGTCAAACCACCCAGAAGGATCGTCTTGAAGGACAAATCGATCGGCAAGTTCTTTGACTTTTGTTCGTAGATCTTGGGGCTGTTTTTCAAACATCAGTATTGTTATGAAGTCGATAGCAATGGATGGGAAACCTTAATCTTTTACCAACGATCGACCGAGTTTTCCCCACCCGATAACGATCGATCTTAAAGCCTTTTGTCACAGCATGGTTTCCCCAAGACAAAACTCGCGAATCCTACAGAATGCGTAGCCTTCTGCCGGGACTCCATGGATCTTTGGTCAACGAATCGCTAAGATAGGACTGATTGCTGGAGATAACGCTCATGGTAAACGTAGGTTTAGGATGGAGCAGCTTTGTTGGGATTTGCTTGGTGGTGGCGGGGGTGGCACTGTATGCCCTGCGATCGCTGCGTCCCAACCTAGCTCGCGACCATGATATTTTCTTTTCTGCCGTCGCTTTAGTGTGCGGTGGTATTCTCTTTTTTAACGGATGGCGACAAGATCCGATTTTGCAATTCGGTCAGTTTCTCTTAACGGGATCGGCAATTTTCTTTGCCTACGACAGCATTCGCCTGCGGGGGATCGTCACCCAGCAAGCCAAGCGCACCGCACCCGTCGTGGATGAAGATCGTCCCGTCAGTTCGTCGTACCGCACCTACGAGGACAGCTATGAAGCCGAACTGGAGGAAATCGAACCCGTAGAGTACCCGCCCAACCGCCGGATTCCCGGTTCGCGGGAGAGTCGGCGTCCGACCCGAGATCCTTACGAAGATGAGTCTCGTCGTCCCCCCAGTCGCCGTCCCAGCAGTGCCCAACCGAACCTAGGAAAGTCATCAGCCCAGCGCCGTCCGCGTCCGATAGACGATCGCAACTCAGTCAATTCTCGATACGACGATTGGGACAGCAATTTAACGGCAGATTCGGGATTGCCACCCTCTGAAGATCCCTACGGGAGCGATCGATCGACATCTTCTTCGAGATCGCGTTCGACCAATGGTCGAGCCCAAAAACCCCCGAGACAGAAGCGTCCTTATCCCTCCGATTCTCCAGCCCCTCGATCGAAGGACGATCGTCCTTCCATCGATGCCACCCCGGTAGATTACTTCGATTACCGTCCGCCGCAATCTTCCAGTTCGGGGAACGATGTCGATGAGGCGGTAACCGGTAGCCGTGCTGGGGATTCTCGCCCTTCCAGACCGTCAAAACGCAGACCGAAATCGGATTTCCCCAAATCCGATTTCGCCAACTCGGATGTCCCCAAATCGGATTTTGATGTGAAAGCTCCTCCCATCGACTACGACGCCGATCGATCGCCTAGCTATCCTACCGATGAGGATAACCGTTCCGACTTTGACTACTAGAGTGGCAAGTCACCAGTGGCTAGCAGAAGTGTGAAGTGTTCCGTGGGGGCGATCGTCTTTTCCCTCATACGTCCGATCGGGCGATGGGCAACGGGCTTAATGATTATAGGATTGCTGAGTGCCTGTGGAACGATCGACTTACCTGCCGATCCCCTGGCACTCAACAGTTACTATACCGAGGAACAACCGGCACTTAGCGGTAATGGTCGCTTCCTGGCGTATCTTTCCAACCGAGACGGTCAACGCCAAATTTTGATGTACGATCTCCAAGAAGAGCGATTTGTGTCGTTGCCGGGACTGGATTTGAGAGGGACGATCTCCCAATCCCCAAGTCTGAGCTACACGGCGCGCTATCTGGCATATTTGGCAGTCGATGGCGATCGCCCCGCCATCAAACTCTACGATCGTCTGACCGGACAAACTCAAGTCTTGACGTCTGGATATCGCAGTTGGGTGGGACATCCTAGCCTCAGCGAAGACGGTCGTTACATTGCGTTTGAAACCGCAGATAACGGTCAATTGGATATCGAAATTCTCGATCGTGGGTCGAAGATTGAGTTCGATCGTCCTGAAGGTTGATAATTGTGACCTAATCTTTGAACAGAGTTGGATATTGTTTTCTATTTGGTCATCCTTCATCCAAAGTCAAACCGCTATATTACTGTCGATCGTTTGTATCGCCGTGTTGAGCGGTTGTACGGGTCATCCAGGGTTGCTTAATATTCCCTTCGATCCCGGCGGACAAAGCCTCAATAGCCTCGCAGCCAACGTCACCCCGGAAATTACGGGTGAGTATGTCGTCTTTGTTTCGGAACGCCAACAGCGGCAAAATGTTTATCTCTACGACTTCAATCATCGGCGTCTGGTGGATTTACCGGGGTTAAACGCCCTCGACTCGATCGCTGCCGATCCGGACGTATCTGCTGACGGAGGGTATATTGTCTTTTCTGCCAGCCGTCAGGGGCAAAAGGGTATTTATCTTTACAATCGAGATACCCGTCAATTGCGAAACTTAACGGTAAATCTGCCCGCCGAAGTCCGCAACCCAACCATCAGTGCCGACGGTAGCACGATCGCCTTTGAATCGAGCGCAAATGGTCAGTGGGATATCCTAGTATATGACCTCTCGGGTCAACCGTTAGATGTTGCCATCGATCCTCAGTGAACCCCACAGGATTGAGACGGCAACCCCAAAGCCAAATCGATCGTCAACATAGACAGGACTTACGCAGAGCCGCCATATCTGGTGCTTTGTAGGGGCAATCCCCCCGTGGTTGCCCCTGTGTCTGGAGCCGTTGCGTAAGTCCTAATAGAGAGAAACAAGCCCACTGCGAGAATCATGACTGTTCATCCCATCCGTTTCGTTACCTCCAGTATCTTCACTCTCCTCCTGGCTGCTGGAATCGTTCCCCAAGCGATCGAACCCCTAGCATCGCCTCCCGCAACCGCCCAAGACATCGACGAAGACACCAACATTCGCGTGTACGAACAAGCCAGTCCGGCAGTGGTAGCGATCGAAACCGATAACGCCACAGGCAGCGGCAGTATCATCACACCCGACGGTTTAGTCTTGACCAATGCCCACGTCTTGGCAGATACCGGAAATACAGTGAAAGTCACCCTAGCCGACGGACGAGAAGTCACCGCAGAGGTCGTTGCCTTCGATGCTGGCGGACTGGATTTGGCTGCCCTGCAAATTCGCGGTGAAACCAATTTACCCACCATTCCCATTGCCGACTCCAGTTCCGTTCGCGTCGGTCAGCGAGCATTTGCCATCGGCAGCCCCTTCGGCTTCCGCAACACCTTTACCACCGGAATTGTCAGTCGCATCGACGACGAACGCGGAGTGATTCAAACCGACGCGGCAATCAATCCCGGCAATTCCGGCGGTCCCTTGCTCAACTCCCAAGGCGAACTCATCGGTGTCAATACCGCCATTTTCAGTCCGGGGTTCAATGCGGGGAACATCGGCATTGGATTTGCGATTAATGTCGAAGAAGTACAGCCGTTTCTGGCGGCTGTACGTGCGGGAACCGCACCCCGAACCGCACAGCGACAACCGGGATTAGGTCGCTTTCAGGAACCCCAAACTGTTGCCCTCAACGATCCTCCACTGTCCGCCACCTTGGAGGAGGGAGACAATGTATTACCGATGGACAACAGCTTATTCGATGCTTACATCTTTGAAGGGAAAGCCGGGGAACAAGTATCCATCGAAATGAGCAGCCGGGAAATTGACCCTTATCTGATTTTGCTGTCGCCGACAGGTACGGAAGTAGCCCAGGATGATGACAGCGGCGGCGAAAAAAACGCGAAAATTGTCGTTCGATTGCCCGAGTCTGGAACGTATACCTTAATTGCCAATTCCTATACGGGGGGAGAATCTGGAGCCTACCGTTTGACCGTGCAGACGGCGACGGAAGAGGCGATCGTTTCCTCAGAAAATGTGAGCGCAACCACAACAATATTACAGGAACGCGGACAACTTCAGATTGGCGATGCTACCTTACCCAATGATGGTAGTTTGTTCGACACCTATGCTTTTGAAGGTCAGGCAGGTCAAATGGTGACGATTACTCTCGAAAGCGGGGAGTTTGATACTTATGTCATTGTGGTAGATGCCTCTGGAACTGCTCTCGCCCAAAACGATGATATCAGCGAAGGCAATACCAATTCACATTTGCGGTTTCGTTTACCCTATAGCGGTCGGTATCAAATCATTGTCAACTCTTATGATAAGACCGGTTTGGGTCGGTATACCCTGACGATCGAGTAAACATAGACCCATAATCTGAGTTATTTTTGTAGCAGCGCCAAGATGAGGATCGTCAAATAACCTTACAAAATCCCAGACCTGTTCGACTTTTCAGCCTGAGTTCGACTCGCGCGAAGCTTATTATATCCACGGTGTTGCTACTGACTTTCGATGCTGTTGTGGGTCATGGGGATAGCCACCGCCAATCTTTGGCTTCCCCAAGCGATCGAGAAATTCCGATCGCCGCGAAGTATCCTCATGCTGAAGCCTTCTTTTTTACCGCACAATCTCAGCAACAGGAATATCAATGCGAAGGCAAGATTTATTGTTCCCAAATGACATCTTGCGAAGAAGCTAAATTCTATTTAAAAAATTGTCCCGGCGTGAAAATTGATGGGGATGGAGATGGAATTCCTTGCGAGTCGCAGTGGTGTCGCAGTTAGAACGGCGATGTAGTCGGGCAGAATCTACAGGATTCGGTGGCACAGACATGGCGATCGATTCTTTCGTTGAATCGATCGCCATTTTGCTTTTGAGCTAACATCTGATGGTTGAGAAGCTCATCTTCGGCACTGTCGTTAATCTTATTTATCAAAAATTTACCTATACTTTTATGTTTCTTTATAAAAAGTATCTGAGATTCAAAATCAATATCAATAGCAGTGTTTCTCCTGTGAATCACAGTATTTTTCGTCTAATATAAGTGGGTCGATTATCCGGACTGAGGTTAAATGGGTCGCCACTTGCCAATGGACAAGGCTAGACTGGGTGGAGGGTGACATACGGTGAGTCCCTACCATAAGCTATGCGCATTTTAATTTACTCCTACAACTACCATCCCGAACCGATCGGCATTGCCCCGTTGATGACAGAGCTAGCAGAAGGCTTAGTCCGGCGAGGTCACGAGGTGCGAGTAGTGACGGGGATGCCAAACTATCCCCAGCGTCAGATTTACAAGGATTATCGGGGCAAGCTGTATGATACAGAAATCCGCAACGGTGTGACCATCCAGCGCTGTTATGTGTGGATTCGTCCCCAACCCGGTTTCATGGATCGCGTGCTGCTCGAAGGTAGCTTTGTGGTCACTAGTATTGTCCAAGCTTTAAAGGGTTGGCGTCCCGATGCCATCTTACTCACCGCTCCCCCGTTACCTGCCTGCGTCCCGGCTGCTCTGCATCGGATGGTTGCACAAATGTCCGGTGGTCTTAAACCTGCAAGATATTTTACCGGATGCGGCGATCGCCACAGGATTAATCCGCAATAAATTCCTCGTCCGCGTTTTCAGATCTTTAGAACAATTCGCCTATCGCCACGCCACAAAAATCAGCGTAATTGCCGAAGGATTTGAATCCAATTTACGTCTCAAAGGGGTAGAGCCAGAAAAAATCACCTTAATCCGCAACTGGGTAGATGTGAATTTTATTCGACCCATGCCTAAAGAAGATAATGCTTTTCGAGAGGCTCAGGGTCTCAACGGAAAATTTGTCGTGCTGTATGCCGGTAATATCGCCCTAACCCAAGGTCTGGAAACGGTGGTCGAAGCCGCCCGACATTTGCGTCACCTGCCCGATATTGAAATCGCCATCGTCGGTGAAGGTCGAGCCTTAGAATCCCTACAGCGCATGAAACAACTTTGGCAGACCGACAACGTCCGATTGTTACCCTTCCAACCCCGCGAAGAACTACCCACAATGCTGGCAGCGGCAGATGTCAGCTTGGTCGTTCAGAAGAAAAATGCGATCGATTTCAATATGCCGTCGAAAATCCCCACGATTTTGGCAAGCGGTCGTCCGATTCTCGCTTCGGTGCCGCAACACGGCACAGCCGCCAAAGCCGTTCGGCAAAGTCAAGGCGGAATCATTATTCCTCCCGAAAATCCCCTACGTCTGGCACAAGCCATTCAAGCCCTCTATGAAAATCCCCTGCGCTGCTCTCTATTGGGTCGCCAAGGGCGGCAGTTTGCAGTAGAACACTACGCCTTCGATCACATCTTAACTCGCTACGAAGCCTTGTTCGCTTCGCTGATTTCCCAACCCCCAGAGCTGCCCGTCGCCTCGGTTGGCATTACGGAGAATTGTAACGAGTCCCCCATCCTCGCGCCGAGTTTGTTAGGATATATCAAAAAAAACGATAGCTGAATTGCACCCGCAACTTTCTGCTGACTCTAACGGAATTTGTCGGAAGTCAAGGGGTGATTTGGCTAAAGTCTGTAGAGTTTGGAAATTGAATGTCAAGTTCTTTACCGATCCAATCCCCTTCTTCCGTCGTCAATCAAGGTGAAATCGAAGCGAGCTCTCAAGACTTGGCTTTAACCATTGCTCGTGCCGCTGACGATCGCAAAGCTGAAAATATTTCGATCCTCAAGGTCGGTGGCGTGTCTTATCTTGCCGACTACTTCGTGATCGTTACCGGTTTTTCCAAGGTACAGGTGCGAGCCATTTCCCAATCCATCCAAGATCGAGTCGAGAAAGACTGCGATCGTCTCTGCGTGCGGTCAGAGGGACAAGCTGACGGGACTTGGATATTGTTGGATTATGGGGATGCGATCGCCCATATCATGATGCCAGACGAGCGTGATTACTACAATTTGGAAGCCTTTTGGGGACACGCCGAACGGGTGGAATTTTCCGTCTCGACACCGGAGGTTCGCCGCTAGTATGAAGCCAACTTACCTCCCGATTTGCCCAGTCCCCGACGAGCAGCAGCCGATCGTTGAATACCAACTGCTGAGTGAGTCTTGCTTCTTTCGTTCCTGCACGGGTGAGTGGCGATCGTATCTGACGATGCTCGCCGGATTCTGGATGTTGAGTTTTCCGGTGGCTGCGGCGGTGGCTGCGGCAAGTTTTCCCCCGGCGAAATATCCCGTATTCTTTTTCCTTGGCGGTGCGGCAGGGGCAAATTTTATGGTTGTATTGGTGCTGGTGCGGCTTTATCTGGGCTGGAAATACATCCGCTCTCGGTTGCTCGATCCGATCGTCTTTTATGAGGAATCGGGTTGGTACGATGGACAATCTTGGCAAAAAACGCCGGAAATTCTCGATCGCGATCGACTTTTGGCAAACTATCAAGTTAAACCCATTCTCCAACGCCTTCAGCAGACTTTAATCGGGTTAGGAGTTTCGTATTTAATCGGTGGCATTGTGTGGGTCGTCATGTAGGGAGTGTTCCGTCAGGAAACGTAGCACACGAGTGATAAGTAATAAGTGATAAGTTAGAGGTAGGGGTGTCCAGAACAGAACTATCCTAATAATCTCGACAAAAGACATTCGTTGTTTGGTATGAAACATGGTACAAACTTCATCTAAACATTTAGCGCTAGACGAGTTTCTCCAGCAACCTGAAACGAAACCCGCGAGGGAATACATCGATGCTCAAGTTATCCCAAAACCCATGCCGCAAGGGGAACACAGTGTCATCCAAGGCGAACTGGTGACCACGGCTAATGCAGCGTTGAAACCGAATAAAATTGCCCGAGCTTTTCCCGAACTGCGCTGTACCTTTGGAGGGCGATCGATCGTTATAGATGTTTCGGTATTTATGTGGGATCGGATTCCGCGCAAAGAAAATGGCGGAATTGCTAATAAATTCACGATCGCGCCGGACTGGGCGATTGAGATTTTATCCCCAGATCAAAGTCAAACTAAACTTATCAAAAAGCTATTGCATTGCCTGCAACACGGCACAAAAATGGGGTGGTTAATCGATCCAGAAGAACAAACAGTATTGGCTTTTCGATCGCAACAACCCCCCGTTGTATTTGACGAACCCGAACAGATTCTTGGGGTTCCTGAATTTGCTAAGGAACTGGTGTTATCTATTGGGGAATTATTTTGCTGGTTGTTGGAGTGAGTGCCACCACCCAAATCAATCGTTTCTTGAATTAATAAACAACAAACTGCCCTCGACTGAAATGCGGGCTACCCAAATAAGTTTACAGAAATACCCGTCTTCAGTAAACTTTCGCTTTTGAGAATCGATCGCGAATCTTTACAATGAGACGATCTCCAGCCAACGCTAAATGTAGTGCAATTTCTACTACGTCTACACTACATTTGGAGGGTTCGGCTCGTTTCTTCAGCCTCTCTCCCAGGTGAAAAAGCTTCTGGGAGAAGCTTTCAGGTCTGAACACCTCCGCAAGGCACCCAAAAAACCACCCTCCCCATTTTTAGGCGAAAGCATTAGCATAGAGGGGTGAGTACAATTAACAACCCTTTACAATCCTTAAGGAAGGGTAACTGGTTCAAGCTGATCTGCGGCGCCAGTTTTCAAGACCTTCCTGCCGTACGCAATCTCACCTTGGCATACACTCTTGCCGGTGCGGATTGCATTGACGTAGCTGCCGATCCAGCAGCGATCGTGGCGGCAAAAGAAGGGCTAGCCGCAGCCAGTCAAGTGTCTGAGATCGATCGTCAGCCTTGGCTGATGGTCAGCCTCAACGACGCCGAAGATCCCCATTTTCGTAAAGCTGAATTCGACCCAGCCTGTTGTCCTGCCGATTGTCCGCGACCCTGCGAGCGGATTTGTCCGGCGGATGCCATTGTCTTCGACACCCCCAGTTCTCTAGACCCTCTCGCTCCTCTATTTTCCGGGGTAGTCGATCGACGGTGCTACGGTTGCGGTCGATGCCTACCCATTTGTCCCATCGGTGCGATCGGGACTCGTTCCTATGTCAGCGCGCCGAGTACCGTCGCGCCAGTGCTTCTGGACACCGGGGTCGATGCCGTGGAAATTCACACTCAAGTCGGACATGGGGAAGATTTCCAACGGTTGTGGCAGGCGATCGAACCTTGTCTCGATCGCCTGCAACTGGTTGCGGTCAGTTGTCCCGACCATCCGGATTTAATCGACTACTTGAGATCGATCGTCGCTTTGATTTCTGAGCTTCCCTGCGCCTTGGTTTGGCAAACCGACGGTCGTCCCATGAGCGGCGATCTCGGCGCGGGAACCACTCGTGCGGCGATCGCCCTGAGTCAAAAAGTCCTGGCTGCCGAGTTGCCCGGTTACGTCCAGCTCGCGGGCGGTACTAACGATCGTACCGTCCCCAAACTGCAACAACTCGGTTTGCTCCCAATGGGGGAAACTCAGAGGTCTGTTGCGGGTGTTGCTTACGGCAGCTATGCCCGCAAATTGCTCTCCCCCACTTTGAACCAACTCGAACAAGTCTATTTAACCAAATCTCAGCTTATGTCCCCCTTAGCCCCGTCTATTTCCCTGCGTCTGGAAGACTACCCCAATTTACTCGCCGAGGCGGTGGAACGGGCGCGTTTTTTGGTGTCTCAACTCAAACCTCAGGATGAGCTATGGGACTGGGAAAAAGCCCTGGCAAATTTCAGTCGATCGCAGCCAACTCGCTAACACCGTTTTCTCCGTTTTCGTATCCAGTTTTTATATCCCGCATTTATGGTGAATTCCAACGCAATCCCCTCCGTCCCAGAACCCGTTGCTTCCCAAATGACTGTTACCCCCATCACAAGTGCTACAACTACTTCAGAGGTTCAATCGACCTCCCCTCAAACGGTACAACGTGCTGACGATTTGAATCACTTATTGGAAATCTTACCGACAGATCTCCAGAAAAAAGTGCAAGAACATCCCCAACGAGATAACCTGATCGAGATTGTTATGGACTTGGGTCGGCTGCCGGAAGCGCGATTTCCTGGTGTTGCCGAATATTTATCCGATCGACCCATTACCGCAGAAAATCTGCAACATTGCATCGAGCGTGTCGGACATTTTAGCGGGGACAATCGGGCCGGTATCGAGCAAACCCTACACCGGATCAGCGCCATGCGCAACCGCCAGGGCGATATTATTGGCTTGACTTGCCGGGTGGGACGAGCGGTTTACGGGACGATCGGCTTAATTCGCGATTTGGTGGAAACCGGACAATCCATTCTCATGCTCGGTCGTCCGGGAGTGGGCAAAACTACGGCTCTGCGGGAAGTTGCTCGGGTCTTGGCTGACGATTTGCAAAAACGGGTGGTGATTATCGATACCTCCAACGAAATTGCCGGCGATGGCGATATTCCCCACCCAGCGATCGGTCGGGCGCGGCGGATGCAGGTGGCACGACCGGAATTGCAGCATCAGGTGATGATCGAAGCGGTGGAAAACCATATGCCCGAAGTGATTGTCATTGATGAAATCGGGACGGAATTGGAAGCCCAGGCTGCCCGGACGATCGCCGAGCGGGGGGTACAATTGGTGGGAACGGCACACGGCAACCGGATTGAAAATTTGATCAAAAACCCCACCCTTGCCGATCTGGTTGGGGGTATTCAATCGGTGACGTTGGGAGATGACGAAGCGCGACGGCGGGGAACCCAGAAAACCGTTCTCGAACGCAAAGCACCTCCGACTTTTGCCATTGCCATCGAAATGCTCGAGCGCTATAGCTGGGTGATTCACGAACAAGTTGCCGATACGGTGGATACCCTGCTGCGAGGACGACAGCCCAATCCCCAAGTCCGGACGATGAGCGAGACGGGCAAAGTGACGATTACCCACGAATTGGGTTCGGCGCCGGCTGTGCCTCCCAAACCGCCAGAGGGAAGGGGTTGGCGATCGTCGGGTCAGATGCGACCCCTGCCGCAACTGGCTCCCATTTCCAGAGAACCCGAATCGCAACGACGGCAATTCCAAGACTTATTAGAGACCTCGTTGCCGCCTGAAGAACCGATCGACGCCCAGGTTTCCGGCTCTGGGGATGGGGATGTGCTGCACGTTTATCCCTATGCCATCAGTCGCCACCAAATCGAACAGGTGATTCAAGTTTTGGACTTGCCTGTGGTGCTGACAAAGGAGATCGATAGTGCGGATGTGATTTTGGCGCTGCGATCGCAAGTGAAAAATCACGTCAAATTGCGCCAAATCGCGAAAAACCATCAGGTTCCGATTCACCCGGTTAAATCTAGCACGATCGCCCAAATTACCCGAGCCCTGCGGCGACTGCTGGATATGGACGATCCCAGTATTCCTGATGTTGCCGATTTGCAGTTGTTCGCCCACAACGGCAGCAACGACGAAATCGAGGCACTGGAAGAGACTCGACTGGCAGTGGAACAAATTGTCATTCCCAAGGGGCAACCTGTCGAACTCCTACCTCGATCGTCTACTGTCCGGAAGATGCAGCACGAACTTGTGGAGCATTATCGGTTGAAGTCCGATAGTTTTGGTGACGAACCCAATCGACGCTTGCGGATTTATCCGGCTTAGTGGCGGGTGGCTCTTGCACTGCAAGAGCCACTATAGGACTGACGCAACGGCTCCAGATTTCGGTGAAAACCCGGATGTGGGGGGAGACCCCAGACCCCCCGCGTCAGGGATGTTGCAGATTAGACTTGACACATCTTCAAACTGCTTAAGTTGACAACCGATCGAGGACTGCTATAGTTGATTTCGGGCTTTCAATTGCAAATACCGATCGACCAATTGGTTGCTAAGAGTCTCGGCAGGAGCATCGAGTACCAAAACCCCTTTTTGTCGCAATTGGGCAAAAGCCACCTGACGCTGTGCCAGCAAATCTAAGGCAACGGCACGATCGTAAGTTTGGGGGATATCCAATGTTGGAGTGTTGGTGATCGCATCGACCCCGAAATCGCGCAACGTGACGCAAAACGGCAGATAGCGCGGCGTCAGGCGTTGCATCGCCGCCAACAATTCCGCCGATGCCGTGACATCCACAATATCCGTAATTAAGACCACCAGTGCCCGCCGGGTTTGCTGCTTCACCAACTTAGCAACTGCGCCCATATAATCCGGTTCTAGCAAGACGGGTTGAATCGGGGTTAAGCGTTCCAAGATGCGGGAAAATTGGTGTTGACCCCGTTCTGGTCCGGTCCAGGCAACCACTTCGCGATCGAATACTCCCACCCCCACTCGATCGCCTCGATTCAATCCCGCCAAAGCCAGTCCCAGCGCTGCATTCAGCCCCCAATCAAAGCGCTGTAATCCCTGCACTCGCGCCGTCATCAACCGTCCCCGATCGAGTAAAATTATCAAAGTTTGCTCCCGTTCCGGTTCCAAAACCCGCACTTGCAACGGATTGTGCCAAGACGTAGAGGCGCGGCGGGCTGTGGCTTTCCAGTCGATCAGGCGCGGATCGTCACCGAGGGCATATTCCCGCAGTTCGGCAAACTCCGTACCCATGGAAAAACGGCGAGACGATCGTAAATTTCCCGTCGATTGCAGCGCCAGACGAATCGAGAGCGATCGCAACCCCACTAAATCCGGATACACCTTCACCGTCTGCGGTTGCGCCACCCGCCACTGATGCCACGCCAACCCCCAACGCCCCAATTGTCGCACGTGGATATCTCCAAATTCAAACTCACCGCGATTTTCCGGGTAGACGGTGTAAGTCAGTTCCTGGCTACTATTGGGAGATAAAGTGGTTTGCAGTTCTGCCGCTGAAGTTTTGAACGAATTGGGATAGGTATCGCGGATGAGAATTCGGGCAGTTGTATCTGGCGATTTCACCGAGAATGTCACAGAATTGTCTCGGGCGATCGATAATTTACCCAGAGGATAGCGCGAGATTTCAGCGCGGTGAAATCGAACCCAAAATCCATCGAAAAAGACGAGACTCAGTAGAACAAAATCAAAAAGAGCTGTGACAATGAGGCTAAGTTGTAAGTTAAACAATGTGGCAACCAAAGCGGCGATCGCCATGCCCAGTCCGAGGAGTAAGAAAGCCCGTTGTGAGGGAATCATATAATAGTTAATAGTTAATAGTTGATAGTTAAAAATGAATCTTCCTTAGAAATACGAGGAGGCTGTTCGATCGCTTATCTGGGAACCGGAACTTGCGCCAACATTGCCGAAATCACCGCATCGATCGCTAACCCATCCAGTTGAGCTTCGGGTTTAAGAATTAAGCGATGGCGCAACAACGGCATGGCAACCGCTTTCACGTCATCTGGAGTCACATAATCCCGTCCTTGCAGCCAGGAATGGGCTTGACTTGCCCGCAACCAGAGAACCGTCGATCGAGGTGATGCCCCCAATGCCAAATCTGGAGACTGTCGCGATCGATCGACCAATGCTATTAAATAATCCAAAATACTCTCGGCAACTTTAATTTTAGTAACCTCTTGACGGGCTTTCAAAATTTGTTCCACTGTAGCGATGGGTTTAATCCGATTAATATCTAAAGATTTGCCCGCAAAAGAAAGTAACATTTGCTTCGTTGCTGCCCGATCCGGATAATCGATAACCAACTTGAATAAAAATCGATCGAGCTGTGCTTCCGGTAACGGATAAGTCCCTTCAAATTCTAAAGAGTTTTGCGTGGCGATCGTCCAAAAAAGAGGTGGTAAAGCCAAACTTTCTCCATCCAACGTAACTTGTTTTTCCTCCATCGCTTCTAACAATGCCGATTGCGTTTTTGGCGGCGTGCGGTTAATTTCGTCGGCAAGGAGAATTTCCGTAAAAACCGGGCCTTTTTTTAAGGTAAAACTGCGGCTGTTAAGGTCGAAAATATTGGTTCCCAGAATATCCGCCGGGAGGATATCCGGTGTCAGTTGCACTCGCCGAAATTCTGCTCGAATCAGCTTGGATAGTGCCTTTGCTAGCAGCGTTTTTCCGGTTCCCGGCACGCCTTCTAAAATCAGATGTCCGCCGGCTAGAAGAGCGACCAACAGTTGTTCTACCACAGCCGCTTGTCCGACTACAATCTGGTTTAGAGCTTGGCTGAGTTGGCTGATAGGAGTGCGTTCAATAGTCATTGCTTGTGAAATTTTAAGGGACGTTCAATACCCAGGAAATTGCCTCAACAGTTTGTGAAATTTTCCCAGTTAGCAGCGATCGGCATTGCCGGACGGTGTCTCTCTCTATTGAGTTATACTGTAAGAGATCGAATTTTGCTTTCGATGGCTGCTTAAAATTATGTCATCTCTCGAACAACTGACCGAATATGCTTTGTCATTACAAGCTGTCACTCCCGCTCATGGACTGGCACTCAGCCTCTCTCCCCTCTTTTTAGTCCCCGTACTGAGCAGTATGGATATCGGGTTATCTAAAACCTGAAAATAAGCGGCCAGCAACGAGACGTTTTAGAGTATGCGCTTCAACTCTTGGTCATCTTCGTTTCATCGACGGGTGCTGATGAGGGAGATTAAAAAGAACAAGATGGAAGCGTAGTATGTGATTCTCAGGTAAAATCTTACACTGCCTTGATCGAGTTGTGAAAACTGACTCTTTATTGCAAACATACGTGGCCAACCTGCTAAAACCGTTTCATAGTAGAAAGCTCCTTTGCCACCAGCATCATAGTTTCCCACATTAAATACAAGACATGCTAGGTGTAGGAAAAAGATTATAAGAATAAAAAAATAGAATAGCCTGGGGGGATAGAAATACTGGCGTCCGATCGCTGCACCTATCAGAACGAGCAGCACATTTAACAATACTGGAATGGGATTTACCATCAGTTCTAACCATGATTCAGTTCCACGAGTTGTTAAGACAAATGTATAGATTGAGAGGGTAGAATAAGCCAGAAAGACAATCAAAAATAGAAGTGAGTTAATTTGCATCTCTGGCTAAGCTGTAATAGTTTTTGCAAAAAATGTGTTGGGGATGAAAACAGGAGACTCTGTTTTGTTTAAGTTAGGGAACTACAGAAAACGGCTGTAAATTCTTCTGTAGCTCTTAATGAACAGGAGCTCGTCGTCGAAAACTCTCTGTTAAGCAAGAGATTCTTCTAACTTTAGTATATTTAAACCAATTTTCCACCTTTCTCATGCTGGGAATTCAGTTTGAAGTGAGTGAATCGACGGCTCACGATATTTTTCATTATTGGGTCGAGACTTTGAGTAAAATTCTGCCGGCTAGTTTGATGGAACAAGTAAAAAAAAAAGACAGCAAGCGGGAATGGATTGAAGAAATATTGACCAATCTAGAATTGATTGTAGACAGCTATCAGCAGCCAATAAAAAAACATTCAGATCCGAAATTAAGGATAAAGAAATAGAAGAGCTGGGGAGGACAGAAATACTGACGCTTGAATACTGCACTCACCACGACGATCGCTGCGTTTAACAACATCGGAGGTGGGTTGACTATAAATTCTCCCCAGCTTGCACTTCCATAGGTTGTTATGAGCAATGTGTAAAATGAGAAACCCGAATAGACTAGAAACAAGCAGGCAAACAGGAGCGAATTAATTTCCATTTTTTGACTTAAGATACTGCTTTTTTTGCGGAGATTTTGCCGAGACATACAAGACTAAAAAAATACCCAGTTTTCCCTGTAGCTCTCATGGGAAAGAAGCTACAGGCCGCTTGATCGAAATTGCCGGGTTTAAGCCATGCAAGACTTTTGAAGATTTGTCAAAGTTCGATGAAATTTGGCAGATTGACAGTCTGGTAGAGAGCTGGGTTATTAACCTCTACAAGAGAAACGCCCTCTAGCACTGCAATGTCCGAGCCGAAGGCTGAGACAACAACGCTCGCAACGGCGTAAGTTTCACCATCAAACTCATAGGACTCGACAGCAGTGAAAGACAAGTCGGTTCTCTCTAGACCATAGGCTAGACCGATAAAGTCTCCGTTGGGATCTGGATCGAAATCTTTGAACACATCAAAACTCGAGTGCAAAATCTCGCCTGGACTAAGAACGAAGGTATCTCGACCTTCCCAGCCCGTCAAATAATCCTGACCCACGCCACCAGCTAGCGTGTCATCGCCTGTCCATCCAAGCAGATCGTCATCATCTTGCCCTCCCAGGAGGATATCGTCGCCAGAAAACCCGTTAAGTGTATCGTTTCCTGCATCTCCGACTAGCAGGTCATCATCATTGGCAAGTGGGTCGCCTCCACCATCTAGAGATGAGGGAAACTTGCGATCGCTCAGCAAGCCACCAATACCGTTTGGATCGTCGATCGAGTCGTCACCATTGCCACCAATAAATGTTGTGCCGTCTACCTCGGTTGTTTGAGCGATCAAAAACTCCGCTACGTGCAGCTTCTCGCCAATCCAGTGCTAGGATGCGATCGTTATCTGTCGATCGCGACTCACCGGGCTGACCTTTGAGAGTTCCAATCAGCTCGACGATCTCACTTTCGCTATCGTCCAAGTTGCTGTTCCAACCGTGAATGACAACCCATGTTTTCTCTGCGCCCTGCGGGTTCTGAATCTCACGCAGCCCGATCGCCCGTACGGTAGGGTCGTCCTGCAAGTAATTATCCAAAGGCAAGTCGCGATCGGGTACATACCCTCCATCAGTACGCCCACCCCAAATCGTTCCCTGAACCGGCAGGACTGCCGGGTCGAGATAAGCGGGCCGTGCTGGACGCGAAAGGGGCGGGTTGAAGGGCCCGGTGGCATCGGTTGTAACGTGGACGGTCTTATCAACACCAAAGTTAGGGGAATAAAGGCTAACCAGGTTATTTGTAGCGTTATATTCCTTTAGCTTGATGTTACCGAATACGTCATCCTCGGGATTGTCGCGATCTCGAAAATCTCCAGGAAAGAGTTAGTCCTACTCTACAACACAATAAATGCTTAGTCGAGTCAATTAGCACCCTGGGTTTTGGGGTTCGCCTGCGTGGAGCACATGACGTCGGGACTCTCATTTGTAGGACGGCGTAACATAAAGGTTCCTTACTACCGTCCCAAATAGAGATCCCGGCTGCACTCAGGGTAGCTCATTCTGGCGGTAATGCAATGCACTGTAGTCGCCACAGTCGCCACCCTAACCCCTGGAAAGATCGCAGAAGTTAGAATCTGCGAGCATCACTCAGGTGACGATTTGCGAACAGCTTGCCATTTTTCTAACCAGATTAGCAACTCTCTTTCACTTCTCGATCGCCCTTTTGGGGAATCTTGCAACAACGATCGTAATTGTGCCGCATCGCCTCCGGTTTGTTCCTGCCAAGCTTGCAACAACGCTTCGGGTTCCAAAGGGGTCGATCCCAACCCCAAACGTTCTTGTAGCGCCACTTGCTCGGCTTTTCCCACCGTTTCTATGACAAATTCGCCACTTTTGGCTTTGCGTAGAACGCTGGCGAGAGCTTGAATATAGGCTTGGCTGTTGTTAACTTCGGGAGGCTCGATCGTTTCAGGACGACCGAATCGGCGATTTTGAGCGACGATCGCCACCAAGAGTATAATTGTGCCTTGGATGGTAATAGGCAGTAAGGGCGTTCGTGCTAAATACTCCGACCAATTTTGAACGGCAGTTTCTCCATCTTCAGCATCAAGTTCTCGATAACCGTGAAGGTATTCGTCCACCCAAATCGGCTGATTTGTTTCGGTCAAAACTTGGGCGAGAAAGGCGAAATTTCCCGGTTCATTTTGATACGCATTAGCAGCGAAATAAGGCGTTGTCACCCAGATTGCCCGTCCTTTTCCTAGAGTTTCTTCCCAAACCACTGCCCCGAATCGATCGCCCAAAAGCTGAAGCTGGCTTTCTTCCTTTTCCAGAGAAGCACGTCGTCCGGTTTCAATTTTGACATTTCCTTGGGAACTCTCGATTTGGCTGCTAAATGGGGCTGGTGTGACCGTTTTTTCGACTCCCAGGGTGACGAGAATATTGCCGTTTTCAATCCAATCGCGTTCTTTGGCATCGATCTGCGACGAACCGAAATTTCCCCGAACTCGCAGTAAAGTTATCGGCGTTTTGTTCTCCAAAGCCGAAAACGATCGTTCCCAACGTTGGACAGGAGTTCCCCGCTGTTCCATGAAAGCGTACCATGCACCATAGCCATCGGGAGCGCGACTGTAGGTAGAACCGGAACTTAAGCGATCGCGACTGGGGGCGAGTACCAGAGTTAGGAGAAGAATAACACCAACAGCGATCGCCCCGAAAATTACCGCCCGACGTTGGGAAACAGTCATGATTTCTCCTTAATATCTTCCTCAATATCTCGGTAGGCTTGCTGACAGCGATCGAATGTGTCGGGAGTCGCCTTTCGCTTGCCAAAATAGAGCCGTTCGTGAGTCTCGAGTAACACTTCATAGGATGAGTGCCTCGGCTGCTGCTGGAGAAGTTGTCGATATTCCCCATCGGTGAGATTGGATAAGTTGGGAATAACTTCGGTATCCTGCAATCGCTGTAACATCGCCAGATACAGACACCGACAAGCTGCGCGGTAATTCCCTTTGGCTTGCTGTTGTTGCGATCGTGCTAGCCAATGTCGAACAGTATATCCCGGTTTCTCTTTTGAAGTCGATCGAGTGGCAGGCGTTCTCAACATCCCCCGGTTCCACAGTTGCCAAATCCATCTGCCGAGTAGCCAAGCGATCCATACTAGCAAAACAATTCCCACACCGCGAACCAGCCAGTCCAAATCCCAAGGGGTGAAGGTGTTGGCATCCTCCGATGTCGTTGGCGCCGATGAGGGAAAAAATTGCGAAAGTTGGAGTTCAACCCATTCTTGAGCTTGCTGTTGCCATTGTTGCCAACGCCAACCCCAATTGGTTGATTCAAAGTTACTGACTGACATCATCCTTTTTTATTAGTTTTAGCATCTAGAAATCGGGTAAAAGAATGATTGAACCCCAAGATGGATAAATTCACCCTTAAGATTCAAGAATTCGCGATCGTGACAGTGAGTATGATACTTTCAATCTAGACCCCATATCGAGAAGGCAGACGGCGAAAGGGTTCCGACTCTGTGGGAGTCTCGCCAATTTTCTCACCCGCTTGGAGAGGTTTGATGGATACGCAGGAGTTTAACTTTGTTTTAAAACTGCTCGGTTGCGCTAATTATCGGGCACCGATTGCGGAGGTGAAGCCGAGTATGCGGACGAAATCGGCCGATCGAGATCGGATTTGCCGGAGACTGTGCGATCGCGGTTTGCTCGATTGTGAAGAGGAAATCGTGTTGCTGAAAATTGCGCCGCCGGGAAAAGCGCTTCTCAAACTCAATACCACCAACCTCCCCATTAGCAAAGCCGAACTCAAGGTGCTCAACGCCTGCGCCGAGTCGAGTATCGCGCCGTCGGAGACGGGATTGAAGCCGGAGGAACGTCAAGATGCCATGCGAAGTTTAGTAGAACGGGGATTAGCGATAATTGAAAAAACCCGGATTGCGGATGTCTGGATTACGGAAGAGGGTTTGACATACCTGCGCGACGAATATGCGCCTAGCGGTGCGGCATTGGCAGTTAGTTTGGATTTACTGACAAACTACCTGCGCTTTCTGAGAAAATCGGTCCCTCATTCTCCCACGCCATCGGCAACGCCGACTCCCCAATTGACAGCGTTTACCGACAAACCCAGTTTGGACGAAATTGTACAAACGATCGGAATGTTGGATCGACTATTGGGAACGGATAACTATCTGCCGATTTATCATCTGCGACAACAACTGCAACCGCCTCTGTCGCGGGAAGAATTGGATCGATCGCTCTACCAATTGCAACGGGATGACACTATTGAATTGAGTTCGCTGCAAGAAGCGATTCACTATACATCGGAACAAATTGATGCGGGAATCCCCCAACAAATTGGTGGACCTCTATTTTTTATTATTTGGAATTAAGGAAAACGGAAATTTAGATATCAACCTGGTGCGTTTCCTTCGTCAACACACCCTACCAACTAACAAATTTATAATGACTTCCATCGATAAAATTATCCAAAAAGAACCCAATCCATTTGATACCGAAACCTTTTGGTCGGGTAATTTTTGGCAAGAAGAACAGAATCCCGATCTGACCGTTCACTCGATCCATTATGAGGCGATCGCCGAAATCGAAAAACTCCTCGATCGAATTGCCGAAGATCATCGCACCCGAACTTTGATGTTAGAAGGAGAAACGGGTTCGGGAAAAACTTATCTTCTCGGTCGCATCCAACGAACGTTTAAGTCCAAAGCTTTTTTTGTTTATATCGAACCTTTTACCGCCAGTGATTATATTTGGCGGCACATTCTTCGCTACACGGTCGATAGTTTACTAGAAGTTCCTGAAGGTGAAAAAGAGTCGCAACTGATTAAATGGTTGCAGGGACTATCAGAGTTCAAAAACCGGAGTTTCTTGGACTGGTTGCGAGGAGAACGTCAGGTTTTTATCCGTAAGCTATTAGAGGTATATCCAACGGGAATTTACAATGCTCAAGAGTTTTTTGGAGTGTTGTACGATCTCACCGAACCTAGACTCACAAATCTGGCTTGTGAATGGCTGCGCGGCGACGATCTCGATGAAGAGTTATTGAGAAAAATAGGGGTGCAAAATTCCATCGAATCTGAAGATGCAGCACAAAAAATGCTGTCGAATTTTGGTCGAATTGCTGCTGCCACTCAGCCGATCGTTTTGTGTTTCGACCAACTCGATAATATTGCCCGTCAGAGTGATGGAACGATCGATCTTCCCACATTATTTAGTGTGAATTCGATCGTTCATACTCAAAAGTTGAAAAACTTTTTGGTGATGATTAGTATTATCACCGATACTTGGAAACAAAATGCCCCCCGAGTTCAATCTACCGATCGAGATAGAATCGATTCGATCGTCCAACTCAAACAAATTAATTTAGACCAAGCAGAAGCCCTCTGGGCGAGTCGTTTGTATCTGCTACACCGACAAACCCATCCCCAACCTACATCCCCCATTTATCCCCTAACTCGCCAACATCTCGAAGCCAAATTTCCCGGCGGAAAAACGCGACCTCGCAACACGTTAATTCTGGGAAAGCAGTTGATGCAAGCCGCCAAAATGGGGAGTCTTCAAGAGGCGATCGAAACCGTCTATCCCCCAGTTCCCGCACCTCAAATCGTTTCGGAAGATACCGGACTTTTGGCGGCTTTTAAACTCGTTTGGTTGCGAAAATTCAACCAAACTCAACAGCGCGTCACTCGTATTCGTCAGTATGCCACGCCCGAACTGATCCAAATGTTAGCCGAAGCAATGTCGGCGGTGAGATCGATCCAAGTTCAACCTCGACTTTTTGCCCAGTCGAACTTATGCCAGTTATTCATTTAGCTATCAGCTTCCCGGTCAATCCGATCGCATTGGAATTGTGTGGACAGAAGACCTGAATCTGGTAAAATTATATAATATTCTCAAAGTTTGTGAAGAAGCGATCGAGCAAAACTTATGCCAAACCCTTCAACTGATTCGATCGGAAGGAATTGGCACCCCGGCGAATCAAGGCTATAAACTCTATCAACAAATCTTTACAAATTCTCCCCACGATCGCTTCAATCCCGATCTCACTTCCGTCTGCTATCTCGTCACCTATCACAATCTCGTCAACGATGCACTTTCTGGAGAATTAGCCATCGGCGAACATACCCCAGATCTCCCACAATTAGAAACCTTGGTTCGAGAATCACAAGTCTTGAAAAATTGTTCGCTACTGCAAAAATTAAATATTTTTGACTGGGAAGCACCGGAGATCGAGCCAGAAGCCTTAGAATTGAACTGGACAGCCGTTGAAGAATTTTTGACTAGTCGAGTCATCGACCAACAGTGTATCGCCGTACAACGTCTTGTACAAGAGTCGATCGGTCAGTTTTCTCATCTGGATGAAGCACAAATTAGAGAGAGAATTCAGCACCTTTGTCAATCCCAAACACAAATCCAAATTCTCGATCCTCAAGTGAGTTGGGAAGAGCAAATCGTTTATTCAGTTGAGTGAATGTATCCCAAATTACAAATTTCCTGAAAACAGCTAACAACACCCATGTAAATTGTAGGACAACCTATGTACATCTGGAAATTCATCATACTCCTGCTAACGGTATCCTATGGCGCCGCCCTCAGTGCCGAGACATTCGGTCCCTTACAACCCCTCACCTTCTCGAAACTCAAGCCGGAAGACACGCTGATTGTCCGTTTAGACAGTGGGGGATGCTTTGGCGGGCAGACGCACGAACTTACCTTTAGTCAAGCCTCAGAGCTAACGGTGTCTGTTGTAGAGTTGTTCCAGAAGGCTGCCCGTGACGGAGTTGCCATCCCACAGACCAGTCGAGTACACTTGGGCACGCTGGCCCTCTCGAGTTCTGATGTCGATGGACTCGACAGGCTGATGAAGTTCTATCGTTCCTGGCGCATCGGTGGCGGGTGTACCATAGTTAACCACATCACATTCACTCAGCAGTCGGATGGCGAGACGGTAGCCACCCAACAGATTGAGGACGACTCTTGTCGGACATTCGAGATGAATGATCTCACCACGTTTTCAGAGCTGATTAGTAGATTGGAGCCCCTAGAGCAATTGTAATAATCTCAATAAAATCTTCTTGTTAAACAGGCAAGAAATTCGCAATCAACAATCAACGATTAACCACTAACTCCCATAAGCTAGAACCGATCGTGCTTTGGACGATAATGTTCCGCGATCAATCGAAAAGTACCGATCCAATAGAAACTGGAGTCGGACAGTGTTTAGTAATATATTCCCCGGCACGTCGATCGATCGTTTCCGCAATTTCCGCATACACCCGTTGCGTCCAATTCGTCCCCGTTGCAGCATCCAACTGGCGTAAGTTCTGCAACGCATCTTCTGCCGTAGAACAAGCAAAAATCGCCCCAATCGTGGCAGTGGGAACACCTAAATTCGCACAATGAGCGGTCAAAATTTCCAAACGTCCATCGGCGAAGTGGTGATGAGTGTGAAAGATGCCGCCTGCCAACTTAACAAGCTTACCGTGATACCCCAAAAGAACGATCGATTTAACCTGTTGTAACCCCGCTTCTACCAACAACGGACCGATCCAATTTGCCATTTTCACCAATCGTCCCGCCTCGACACCCATTTGTCGTGCCAAATCCATGCCATTTTCGCCGATACAGAAGACTAATGTCTCGAATTGACGGGCTTTAATCCGCACCTCTTCCTGATAAATCTCCAACTGTTCCGGGGCGCTGAGGGGTTGGGAAATCCCGGTGGTTCCCAGTAGCGACAATCCCTCCACAATGCCGAACGCGGCGTTGGAAGTTCGCAGCGCTAACGATCGCCCCTCTGGTAAAATAATCGTCACCCGGATGCGATCGTCGGCTTCGAGATATCGCGCCAAATTCTCCCGAAACAGTTGCTTGGCGTAGGCATAAATCGCCGCTTCTCCCGTTGCTGCATTGTGTCCCAAACCTTCTCCACCGATTAACGTAATGGATTCGGGGGTGGAACCTTCGACATCAAATTCTACCATCGCCCAAATTGGCGTATTTCGAGTCAAGTCTAAATTATCCCCCGGATCGCTAGTCGCGATCGCCAGCGCCACACCGGGCTTCAACTTTGCCACCCCCTCAATCTCAATGTCTACTGTTTCCGCCGGATTGACTAAATCGATGGCAACGGTAGACTCATCAAATTTCTCTTGCAGATGTCGCAACGCCGCAACGGCTGCCGCGCAAGCAAAGACGGGAAGTGTATATCCAGAACGAGGAGGCATTGAAATAGGTAATGGGTAATGGTTTCAACTAGCCACGAATAACGAACTACTATTTACCACCCTTTCACCGGACTAATTTCTACAACCCCTTTGGGGGTAAAGACGACCTTAAATTGAGCAACGGGTTGTCGTTGAATTTCGCCTTCTGCCTCAACTAAAGCGTCTTCACCCTGGCGTAATTCGGATAAAGGCGTTTCGCCACCATAATCATAAGCCGGTTGGTTGATCGGTTCATATCTAACGATCGACCCCTCTTCAGTCACATCCACCTCAAATTCTAACTCCCGATCGAAAATCGGTTCGGTTTTCCATGCCTCATAAATTCGATCTCGCGTTTCTTCAGCCAAGCGATTGACCTGGGAACCATCCGTAATTTCCGGCGGCGGACTGGGTTTGCCGGGATATCCCTTCCATGGACTCACCTCCAATGCCCCATTATTTTTGAACACCACTCGAAACTCAGCTTGAGACTCAGCCGTGGCAGAACCGCCTTCAGTGGGAATGTAGCGCAGTCCGGTTAAGGGCGTTTCCCCTTGGTAATCCTTCGCGGCTTGGTTTTCCGGCTTGTATCCGATGATGGAACCATCTTGTCCGACATTAACTCGGTACGTCAAATCCGCATCCGCTGTGGCGGGCATCGGTTTCTTGGCGAATTTCTTGTCGGAGGTACTGTCCCAACGTATTCAATTGGGTGGGGTCGGTAATTTCTTCCGGGGTTCCTAGGGTTTTGGGTAAATTGTCTGCGGATTCGGGTTTCTCTGAAGCAGGAGATGCCGGGGTTCGATCTTCAGAAGGCGAGGCTTCAGGGGAAGGCGAGGGAGACTGGGAATTGACCACCGGTTCGGCGGGAGAAGTCGAGGTGGGGGGTTCTCCGGTTCCCGCTTCGGCTTGGGTTCCTGCCACGGATTCGCCATTGGCTGACTGGGTTACAGGTTCTTCCGGACGGCGAATTTCTTTGGGAATGGGGAGAAAAGACAGCACCAGCGCCGCCGCCGCTAAGCTAGATACCCCTAAGATAGCAGGTGCCGCTCTTTGAACCAGGGGTTGTCCGGTGTTGGCATATTTGCGCGGAATCGGCTGCAATCCCAAAGACCAATCGGGGAGGGCGCAACTGTCTTCTAAAAACTGGTCGATGGCTTCTACGAGGTCGAACAGCTGTACGGAGTTCAAATCCAGATGTCTGGGGGTTCCGCCCAGGGAGGTTCCTTCTGGATCGGTCATTGCCGTCAAACGGTGCAAATTCTTCTCAATGGGAGCAATTTGGATTAATTCTGGGGGACTGCCGGGGGAAGGTGGGACGCGCACGCCGCTCAAGATTTCCTGGGTATACCGACTGACCACTCTGACTAAGCTTTCTAGGAAATTTCGATCGCCGCCGATGGGTTGGGGATACCCTTGGAGATGGCATTCGGCATTGATCAAAACGGATAAAACAGACGAGTTGGAACGATCGGAGTTGGCTTCGTTCAACCCTTCTAAAATTAACGTGCAATTCGGCAAACTGTACTTGCGTCGCATGACCATAAAACTTAAACCTCTCCGTCAAACAAACTGACCCATAACCGCTGCGCTCCAGACGTTCCCGTACAGAATAGCAGTTGCGCTAACAACTTCATCCCCAGTTCGTTGAGCTTTTCGTCTGTACTGTAGGCGATGACACCCGACCTGCGGGGATTCATCCGCGATCGAAAGTGTTTGCGAAATCGCTCCAAATAATAAGCCAGGTGAGGATTCTGAGCAATTTCCGATTGTGTTTGTTGCAATTTATCGTACTCTTGAAGAAGTTGGCGAATGGGAACTGTCCACCGACGGGCAAGCTGACAGGCGATCGTCACCAGGGCTTTGGCTTCTGCTTGGGTGAGGGGTCGGCGCTGGCTGAAACGCCGCCAGGGGTTCGTACTGCGCATCTGCCACAGAAGCACTCGATTTTTGATAATTCCCTGCAACTCCAGTTGCCGAGACAGTGCCAAGATATCTTCCGAACCCTTAAGGTTCAGGGCTTCCAGCGCTAAGAGAATCAGGTCGATTTGCATCCGAGTTCGGCGCGGACAGCCTTCGGTGGCGATCGGGATATCTGGAAGACCGCTCAAAATGATAGGTTTAGACTGGTCAGTGGAAATAGTTGACACCATTACGCAAACTTAAAAATAAGGCTTGAGAGTGGGGATAGCAAGGTAGACAGGGGATTCTCGTCCCCGTCGTGTTAAGCGTGGAGTCTCCTGCCACTCACTCATGGTTAACACTCACAATTAACAGTGTAGGATTTTTAGAGCCTTCCTTGGGAATTGTCTAGGGACACTCTCCATTTTGGCTCTTCCCACCGGATACTCATGTTACTCGTACTTCAGTATGGATCTCAAATCTTTAATTCGCGATATCCCAGATTTTCCCAAACCGGGTATTATGTTTCGAGACATTACCACGTTGTTGAAACATTCTGAAGGTTTGCGCTATGCCCTGGATTTGATGGGTACGCGCTGTGCAGACTTCGCTCCGGACTATATCTTGGGGATGGAATCTCGGGGATTTTTGTTTGGCGTGCCGTTGGCGTATCAGTTGCGGGCGGGTTTCATTCCGGTGCGCAAACCCGGAAAACTTCCTGCTGCCGTACATAGTGTTGAGTACGATCTCGAATACGGTACCGATTGCTTAGAGATTCACCAAGATGCGATCGCGCCCGGAAGTCGGGTATTAATCGTGGATGATTTGATTGCTACAGGCGGAACGGCAAGCGCTACAGCTCGATTGGTACAGCAACTGGGCGGCGAATTGGTTGGGTTTGGGTTTATCGTAGAATTGCGGGAGTTGAATGGACGAAACCAACTTCCAGAGGTGCCGATCGTATCCCTGGTTGAGTATTAAATTTTGTCTTTGGTGTTTGGGGTTGGGTGTTTGTGATTGGCGACTAACCTAATCGGTGCGTTTCGTACCTCAACACACCCTACCCACTATCAACTATCATTTATGACTTCTACTAGAGAGACTCCCCCACGTTCAAAATGGAATAAAGTTGTCGATCGGGCGATCGAAGTTTTGTCTGGCGATACCTTTGCGTATATTCTCAAACGGCTGTTACAAGCCATTCCCACACTATTTTTGGCTTCGATTCTCTGTTTTACGATCGTTCAGCTTGCACCGGGCGATTATTTAAGCCAAGCCGAACTTAGACCGGAAATTTCTCAAGAAACCCTCGACCAAATGCGACAGCAGTTTGCGTTAGATCGACCGATTTGGGAACAGTATTGGCGCTGGCTCTCTCAGGTTTTACAAGGAAATTTTGGGAAAAGCTTTACCGGACAATCGGTTGCAGCTTTGTTGTGGGAACGGGTTCCAGCAACGCTACTCCTGGCCATTTCTTCATTAGTCATTACTTGGGCGATCGCGATTCCTTTAGGACTGGTCGGTGCACTGGCTCAAAATAAAACAGTAGATAAGGTTTTGCGCGTTATTAGTTATGGGGGACAAGGTTTTCCTAGCTTTATTACAGCGCTGTTACTCCTGATTTTAGCGCAAAATATTTCTCCATGGTTACCCGTTGGTAATATGACCAGTGTTTTTCACACTGACTTGTCTTTTTTGGGTCGAATTCTAGATATTGGCTGGCACATGATTTTACCAACGATCGCCCTAAGTATTACCAGCTTTGCCGGACTGCAACGGATTACTCGGGGACAATTACTCGATGTGCTGCGACAAGACTATATTCGCACCGCCAGAGCCAAAGGATTGCCCGAAAATCGCGTCATTTACGTTCACGCACTCCGCAATGCGATGAATCCATTAATTACGATTCTTGGGTTTGAATTTTCGAGCTTGCTAAGTGGTGCATTTATTGCCGAAATTTTCTTCAATTGGCCCGGACTGGGAAAACTTATTTTACAAGCTGTTCAGTCCCAAGATTTATATTTAGTGATGGCAAGTTTAATGATGGGTGCAGTCATGCTAATTATGGGCAATCTGTTAGCCGATTTGTTACTCAAATTTGTCGATCCTCGAATTCAGTTAGATGATTTACAGTAAAAACTGGGTGTTGCCTTATGCAGATGTATTATATTATTCGATCGAAGGTTGATGGAAAATATCTAGCCGCTCGTCCAGATCCAGATTCTACTTCTAGCTATTTATTACTATTTCCCGAAAATTTTGATGCGCTCAGCTATCTGAATAAGTATGCAGGAGAGTTAAAAGATAAGCTGGGGGTTGAAGCAATCGATCGAACTCAAATCAAAGCTGTGCTTCAACGTTGGGGATTTATCGGCATTGGCATGGTTAACGATCCCCTAGTACCGAGTATTGAATTTTTAATTCAGAAATAACGCTCGCTTTATTTTTTCTATCTCAATCTTTTCTATTTCAATGACACTGAAAATTGGCGATCGTGCACCCCAATTTAGTTTGACTGACCATCGAGGTCATCTGGTTCATCTCTCCGACTTTCTCGGACAGCGTATCGTTCTCTACTTTTATCCTCGGGATAATACTCCCGGTTGCACCAAGGAAGCACAAGGGTTTCGGGACGCTTATTCCGAATATCAGTGCCACAATATTGCCATCTTGGGGATCAGTACAGATGATGCCAAATCCCATACCAAGTTTGTGAAGAAGTACGACTTACCTTTTCCCTTACTTTGTGACGAAAATGCAACAGTCTCTACCGCTTATGAAAGTTATGGGTTAAAAAAGTTTATGGGCAAAGAATTTATGGGAATTTATCGATCGACGTTTGTCATTGACCCAAATGGTAAAATTGAGAAGATTTACCGTAAAGTTAAGCCAGACGCTCATGCCGATCGAATTTTAGCCGATCTCGATGAGTTTCAGCCCTAGCTTGTTACTATTTTAAACTCGATTTTCTATGGTTTCTCGTGCTTGGCAATTTTTCCAAACTGTCCTCGGAGTCATCTTTCGTCATCCCGTAACGGGAGTGACGATTGTCCCGATTTTACCCGATGGTCGAATTGTCTTGGTGCGGCGGCAAGATAATGGAGAATGGGGTTTACCAGGAGGCATCGTTTCTTGGGGGGAAGAAGTGGCTTATGCGGCGAAACGAGAACTGACAGAAGAAACGGGATTAAATTTAGTTCAAATTCGTCGT
The DNA here is from genome assembly GCA_963838375.1 of uncultured cyanobacterium. Classification (GTDB taxonomy): domain Bacteria; phylum Cyanobacteriota; class Cyanobacteriia; order Cyanobacteriales; family Geitlerinemataceae; genus DVED01. The sequence goes on from CAWIQY010000006.1 coordinate 489,647, forward strand.
TTGGTGGGTGTATATTCCGCACCCGATCGCGATCCCAGATTACACTCGATCGCTATTTTAATTGAAGCCGATGTAGAAGGAGATCTAGAAGTGTTAGATACTTTAGAAATCTCTGACGTGCAAGCATTCGATCGTGATAATTTACCCCAAGGAAAACTCAGTCACGATCACGATCGTCAGCTTAAAGATTACTTCGCCGGACACACTGTTTTAGCTTGATTGTCGATCGTGGATTCATCGCCCATCTATTCCCAAAAAAAATGTCATCTCAAATCCATCACGTCGCCGTCGCCATCTTGTATCGTCACGATCGCTTTCTCATGCAGCTTCGGGACAACATTCCCAACATCGTCTATCCCGGATTTTGGACATTTTTCGGCGGTCATATCGAACCGGAAGAAACGCCGGAAATCGCAGTCAAGCGAGAAATTCTGGAGGAAATTGGCTATGAAATGCCATCGGCTCGAATTATTTAACAAATATGAAACCGCCGAGTCAGTGCGCTACGTTTTTCACGCCCCTTTAACCGTAGAACTCGAAGAATTAGTTCTTAACGAAGGATGGGATATGGGTTTATGGACGATCGACGAAATTCGCCAAGGAAAACGGTATTCTAAAAACGCAAATCAAGTTCGACCGATCGGACCTCCCCATCAAAAAGTTTTGCTTGAGTTTATCAACAAAGTTTATAGCGGTTTGAAAATTGATGATTGACAATCCTGGGTAATTGGTAATTGGATCGAGCATTCGCTCTTCCTGACGTTAGGCGCGGGTTTAGCCAAAAGCCTTGTTTCATTCAAGAGATCGCTATCAAAACCCGCGCTGTTCCATCATTCTTCGGGTTCGCCGTTATCCTCGGGTTGTTCTCCTTTGGCTTCATCTGTCGATTTGCCAAAATAAGTTTGGAAGACTTGTTTGGCAACAGGTAACGCAGACTTGGAACCGTAGCCACCCTCTTCGACAACAACGGCGATCGCAATTTGAGGATCGTCAGCCGGTCCGTAGCCGACATACATAGAATTATCCTCTCGACCCAAAACTTCCACCGTCCCGGTTTTACCCGCCGTCAGCGGAATCGATCCATCGTTGAGCGCTCGTCCGGTTCCCCGTTCCACCACGCCTCGCAGTCCATCTTTAATCACCTCCAACGTTGCGGGATCGATCCCCGTTTTCTCCGGTCGGGTCGCTTTGGTGTTCGTTTGTGCAGCCACCAGATGAGGCTTCACCCGGTTTCCTCCGTTGGCAACCGTTGACATCATTACGGCAAGTTCTAACGGCGTCACCAAAGTCAATCCCTGACCGATGGACATACTCACCGTATCCCCCACATACCAAGGTTCTCCATACAGCGCCTCCTTTTCCTCAGGTATTGGTATAGATCCGTGAGATCCTTCTCCCACTCCCAACAAATCGAAATCGGTTTTGCCAATACCCAAAACTTGACCCCACTTGGCAATTTCTTCCGGACCGATTGCCATCCCAATCAGGTAGAAAAAGGTATTACTGCTGTAAGTTAGGGCATCCTCAAAACCGATAACCCCGTAACCGCCGCTGTGTTCGTGGAATTTTGTATCGCCGACCGTAATGTAAGCCGAAGTTCCGATTACCGAATCGGGGAAATATTTTCCCGACTCTATCCCCGCCACGGCAGTAATAATTTTAAAGGTACTCCCCGTAGGATAGCCTTGTAAAGCTCGGTTGAGGAAAGGATCGTCTTCTCCTTGCAGACTTTCCCAATCGGCTGCGGTGACTCGGCGAGTAAAGATATTGGGGTCGAAGGTCGGACTGCTGGCTAATGCCAAGACAGCACCGGTTTTGACATCCAACACCACCGCCGCGCCGCGCCTTCCTCCCAGGGCATTTTCAGCCGTTTTCTGAAGGTTGAAATCGAGGGTGAGATTAACATCTTCGCCCACTTGCACAGGTTGCATCGCCAACTCGCGAAGTTCCTGTCCTTTGGCATTGACTTCGATCAGTCGATTGCCCCACTGTCCTTGGAGTTGTTTGTTAATGGCATGTTCTAGCCCCATTTTGCCAACGATCGCACCCATGGGGTATTCGGGATGTGCTCTCAAGTCTTCTTCCGTGGCTTCACCCACATATCCCAGCAAATGAGACGCGACGGAACCGTTGGGATAGTGACGACTGGAATCCCCTCGTATTTCCAATCCGAGAAACTCCTCGGATCGTTCGGCGAGAGTGATAAAGGCTTGGAGAGTGAGATTGCGGCTAATTTTGACGGGGATGTTGGAACTGTAGCCTTCTTTTTCGATGAGATTGAGGATTTCCTCGGACGGCATCCTCAAAATGGGACTCAACTTGTCTGCCGTCACTTTCCACGCTTCGGGCGACTGTTGTTTGGGCCAAACGTAAGCGGAACGGGAGAGTTTGCTCGCGGCGATCGGTTTTCCGTTACGATCGAGAATGTTACCTCGGGCTGCGGGAATGGGGATCGGTCGCAATCGATTTTCGTCGGCAACTTGTCGATGATACTGTCCTCGGACGAGTTGGAGTTGTATCAGTCGGAAACTACACAAACCCAATCCACCTGTCACGGCTAACATGAGCGCGAATGCCCGAAGTCCCCCATTGTCGAAAGTGGTTCGTTGGGTATTGTGAGGGGTTCTGAGTCTCGGAAGTAGGGATTTAGACCAAGAGGGGACTAGAGAAAAGTCACTTTTCATCGAGGTTGAAGCTGGTAAATGGAATAGAACGATCGATTAAATAGCTCAATGGAGATCTAGAGAATGTCCGGACGGGGATCCTCATGTTCCCAATAGAGCTGGGTCAATTCGAGCCGATCTCAAACGTGTAACGATCGAACTGAACTTTTGTAGAAACGGGTATTTGTTTCCATAAGCAAACTCCGGTAAAAAGACCGAGTTGGCTTAGCCTCAAAGACCCGCTTTCAGCACAAATAAAGAATTTTGTTAATCGATTTTCGGGTTAGTATAACCATTTAAACCGATTCATTTTCGTCATGAAAATTACAAAAAGGATGTCGTGGCGACGACACAAATTTAAAAAAACATAAAAAAAATGCAGAATTTTCATGGGATCGTCTAGCTCGAAGTCAAGTTCGATACAAAAAGAATACACAGACAATGGATGAAGGAGGCAGGATGAGGAGTCGAGAAGAGTTGGGTTCTTAGCCGTGAAGACCCCAATCTATCATTTTGGATCGGGATGTTTCCCTCTTCAAAAACCTTGAAAATTAGATTACCATTTTTTTCTGGAAGATTGGCAATTTCAACCGACAAACCTACACTCAAAAGTATTTTCCCTGAAAATGCGATGGAAATGCCTTTGAAAGATGAATCGACATCTTTACCCCCAGCACACTGGAAAACTCGTGGCGTGCAGACCGCTGCGCCACTTTTGGGATGCCCAAAAACTCGGCAGTTTCGTGCATTCCGACGTGCATTCCAATCGGCATAATCGGGAGTTGGGAACTGCCCTAGCCCGACATCTCCTTCGGTAGGCAACCCAAACCTCTCAATCTCGGGTGTTTAGGCAAGCGACTGGCAAGATTTTACACCCACTTGGGTTTTGTTGCTGTCCCCTGGCTACAATTACCTCGAGATCTCAAGTTCAAATTCGCAATCTCCCAGTTGGCAAAGACACTATTTGAAGTTTCAGCGGCTATCTTAAAGTATCGGGATGAAAAACCAGGGAAGCCGTTCGTTTTGAGTATAATCTGTTAGCGATATTTTTTGGAGATGTACTGTGCCCGACTGTGTGAGATTCAATATCGTTCCGGGGATCGCTGTCATTGCCATCGGATTGGTGTGGGGAACGGCTCCGGTGATGGCGCAATCGAAAAAACCCTTACTGCGTCTGGGGGAGCGTCCAGTCGCTGTGGTTTCCCCAAAAATCGACTGTACGTCTGTCAGTCGTTCATCGTATTACGGTCATCTTCCCTATGCCCAAGCTCCGCAAGAGGAGTTAGTTTCGATCGGCAATGGGGAACGCTTGCGACGGGGTGCAGCATCGAGTTTTTGGCAGATGCAAGGGGCGGCAGAAAAGGCGGGGATTGCATTAGTTCCGCTGTCGGGATTTCGCGATCGGGTCGAGCAGGACTTCTTATTTTATGACATTGCCGCCAGACGAGGTCAAAGTTTATCTGAACGCGCCCGTACTTCCGCCCCGCCAGGGTACAGCGAACACCATACCGGATATGCTGTGGATATCGGCGACGACAACGATAGGAGCGCAGATTTTCATCGAGCATTCGCACAAACCGATGCTGGAAGATGGTTACTCGCCAATGCGGGGAAATACGGCTTTGAGTTATCGTTCCCGGACGATGCGATCTGCGTTAGCTACGAACCCTGGCATTGGCGTTGGGTGGGCGATCCCGAAAGCGAGCAAGCCTTCCAAACCGCACGCGATCTGTACGGGGATCGAGGCATCAGCGAGTCGGGTCAACTCCCGGATGCTGACACGCCTTAGCACTCCTGGCTATTGCGCAACGGCGATCTTGCAAGACGACTCAAGGTTCTGTCAAAATGGCGATCGAGCATTGAAGTCGCGCCAACATTTCGGCAGTGCGATCGTCCGGGGTCGATCCCGTCATGGTGGGGTAGCGTTGGGAATGCCAAATGACTAAATGCCCTGGGGAAGAATTTTTGATGATGTGTTCGATCCCGGCTCCGGGGGGGACAAAAGAAACCATTTCTACCACACTCGAGGGAAACTCAGAACACAACTGAGCGAGTCGATCCCTCATGGACTGTTCGATTTGGGCAGGTGTCCCCACCGGACAGGTCAACAAGATGTGCATTGGGATCGGGTTTGTCGAGGAAAAGGTACAAGCAAACCAAACCGGAAGAATAGCTGGGTCGATGAAATGGTCGAGTAACACCCAAATGTACTGAATAAATTGGGGGGATTCGAGCAATCGCGTCACGGCAACCGGACAGCGTGATACCCACAGCAAACGATCGATCGTCGTACCAAATAACCTCGATTGTAAGCTCGTGGTTTCCCGCCAACCCATAACAATTAAGCTGGCGTGTTGCTCTAGACTGGCATGGCTAATCCCCTGGGCGATATCGTGATCGATCCGCAGGAGAGGTTCGGCACAGACGCCCAAACTGCGACTATACTCGATCGCCAGTGCCAACCTATCTTCAGCCGCTTTCAGGGCTGCTTGCAACTCAGTTTCTTCGGTATGAGCATTCATGCGAATGACGGATAGGGGAACCATCCGACCCCCCGTCCCTTTTAGCAATAAGGCTGCCATTTCTACCAAATACTGCTCGGTATCAGGATTGTAGACAGGCACAACGATCGTTTGTGGATGTAACGTTGCGTCAGCCGGATTGACAAAGGGAACGATCGCATTTTCTAAATTCGGCTGGGATACTTCCAACTTCGATGCGACTCGTGCCGTGATATAAGGACCGAGAGTCGCAGTGACTAGCATCATCACAATGACGCTGTTAACAACATCCTCGCTCAAGAGCCTTTCTCCCATAGAATTGAGGGTGTTGTAACCCACAAGGGTAGCGGCGAGGGTGGCAGCCACTTGGGGAATCGACAGCGACCAAATGGCGATGGTTTCTGCTTGAGTATAGTGATAGAGCTGTTGTGTCAGCCATGCTGCAACCCATTTACTCGCCATGAGCCCCAACACCAAAGCGAGAGTAAACCAAAAGGAGGATAGAGTTTTCACAAAAGCCGGCAGATCGATCAGCAGTCCCAAATTCACCATAAAAATGGGGATAAATAGCACGCTGCCCACAAACACAACCTTTTCTTTGACTGGACTAGCGCCCATCACCCCATTCACTGCCATGCCCGCTAAAAAAGCACCGACAATTTTTTCCACACCGACCAGTTGACCGCTGACAGCCGCGACAAAAACCGCCAGCAGGATAAATAGGAATTGATTGCCTTCTTCATCTCCAGAACGTCGAAAAAATTCTCGCCCTGCCCATTCCAAACCCAACAATGTGACCACGGCGTAAACGATGACAGAAAGTAGCAAACGCACCAAACTCCACAGTGTTAATTCTCCACCATGAACCCCCACACAAACCGCTAAGACCAATAGAGCTGGGATATTGGTAAAAATCGTCCCACCGATCGTGACAATTACGGCTTCATTTCGCATTAAGCCTAAACGACTGAGAATGGGATAGCCCAAAGGCGTGTGCGAGGATAGTAACGAACCGATTAAAAAAGAGGCATTCCAGCTAAAGTTAAAGAAATAGCCGATCGCCGTGCCTACGATTAATGGAAGACTGAAGGTCAAAATGCCGAATCCGATGGCGCGATTGCGAACCTTCATAAACTCTTCCATCTCCATTTCCAAACCGGCGACAAACATCAGGTAAATGACGCCAATGCCGGAGAGGAGATACATGGTTTCCGATTCGGGATTCAGCAACTTCAATCCATCAGATCCCAGGACAACTCCGGACGCGAGAAGTCCAATTAAACCCGGAAGTTGCAGCCTCTCAAAACAAATGGGCACAATCAAAATGACTGCCAGCAGAATAGCAAAAGAAAGAATGGGTTCCATTTTGACCAAAAAAACGAATGGTACAAGTCCCGGAATTTATCCGTGGACGAAATCCAAAAATCTTCCGAGTTCAATTCTCCAGTTTGAAAAGGAATCTTCGCTTCTTGATTGTCCAGAAGGTAGGTCAACTACCCATCTTGTTGAAGAACTTCGCTAAAGGCAAAATCCGGTGCAGCTAGAACAAATGCTGTGCTGGGTAAACCCGTAGCGAGTTCTTGAAGACGATCGAAATGGCACGAGTAGTCTTCTTCCCCTTCGGGTTTCGCCATCCCCAGGAACACCAAATCGGCATTGCGAGAAGACTCGTGTAAAATTTCTCGAAACGATCGACCTTCGGCGACCAACACTTGGGGTTCGGCATCAATGCGCCATTCCCGCAATCGTTCTTCCAAATTGGCACGGGCTGCCTCGGCAGCGGTTCCATAAGGAACGACCAATTTTAAGAAAATTCTGGCCCGACGCCATTTCCCACTACTGGTTTGCAGCAGATAGGCAAGCAACAGCATCAGTCCGCCATTGGCGTGTAGTCCCCCCCACCAGACATCGATGCGCTTCTGCGAGCCGAATTCCCGATCGGGATCGTCTCGTAAAATGACCATATTACACTGCGATCGATGAATCGTGGCAATCATCTGACAGTAGCGCTGGCGGTGTTCTTCCTGCTGGCAGTCTCCTAAAATTAAGGTATCAGGTACCAGATGTCCCAGTCCGTAGATTTCCACTAACCGTTCGGCACCTTCAAAGGGATCGGGTGCAGTAATCAGACGAACCAAACCCCGAACGCCCCGCTTTTCCAAATACTCCCGCAACTTGGCTTCGAGAGAGGCTTGCTGGGCGATATCGCGGGAACCACTGGGCAAGACGCTGGCAACGGTCATCCAACCCCGATTGTGGGTGAAGTGGACAGCCAGATCGATCAGGGGCCAGCGACGCATGGGGGAACCTGACAGCACCAAGAGGTGGGGACGCCAGGTTTTGGGATCGGGGGTAGAGGATAGGTTGAAAATCCCGGCACGCACGACTTCCATCCACAATCCCCGGCGCACGTCTCCCCAGGTACTTTGCAGTTCCCGATTTTCCAGCCACAGGAAAATCCCCAGAACGCAAACCGCTGCTACCACTGCCGCTACGGCATTGATGAGTAACATGACTCCAATACAGCCCAGGGCTCCCAGCAGTGAGAAAAACCAATGAACGTGGAAAGAGGGACGGAAGGAGGGACTTTGCAAGAAGCCTTCGATCGCTGCCGTCATGTTTAATACCAGATAGGTACTGAGAAAAAACATGGTGAGGATGGGAGCGATCAGATCCAAATCCCCGACACACACACCGGCAATTGCCACAGCCAAGGTGACATAAGTGGCTAGACGGGGCTCGTCATCCGGACCGCTACCATTTCCCAGCGATCGCATCGGACGGGGCAACACGCCATCCCGTGCCAGCGCTTGCAGCACCCGAGGTGCACCGAGAATACTGCCCAAAGCACTGGAAAGCGTTGCCCCCCAAACGCCTAAGAGGATGGTATCGGGGATCAGTGCCATTTGCCGCATCACCAGGGGATCGTTGACGAGGGTTTCGGCAGAGGCTCGTCCGGCAAGAACCATAGGCAACACCATGTAGATCGCGTATCCGGTTCCCACGGCGGCAAGCGTCCCGAAGGGAATGGCACGGGCGGGATCGCGCAGATCTCCGGACATACTCACCCCTGCCATAATCCCGGTGACGGCGGGAAAAAATAAGGCAAAAACAGACCAAAAGGGTTCTGGGTCAGCGATCCCCGACCAAGCTCCCACATTGCTCGGTTCGATCGGCTGACCGAATGCTAGGGAAATGAGAGAGATGACGATCGCTGCCATGATGAAATACTGGGTGCGGATGGCAAAACTGGCAGATTGAATTGCCACCACCGCCACGACGATCGTTGTAATCAGGGCAACGATCGTCAGATTTAAGATCGGAAATACCTTGACGACGCTCTCCGCAAAACCGATGGTATACAGCGAGATTGAGAGTGCTTGGGCAAAGTACAGGGGAATACCCACCGCCCCCCCGGTTTCGATCCCCAGAGAGCGGCTGATCATATAGTACGCTCCACCAACGCGCACGACCCGATCGGTGGCGATCGCGGAAATGGATAGGGATGTCAGAAATGTAATGGAGGTGGCGAGGGTGACGATGAGCAGCGTTCCCATCCAGCCGACGTTCGCCACCACCCAGCCAAACCGCAGATACATGATTACCCCCAAAATCGTCAGGATTGAGGGGGTATAGACTCCGCCGAAGGTTCCTAAACCAGAAGCGTTTTCTGCGGAGGGTTGCGAGGGTTGGCGAAACGGAAATCGAAACATAATTTACGATAGACGCTCGGTAACAGGACAAAGCGATCTGTAGAGATAGCTTGCGTGCAAAACCTTGGGAAATTTCCCAAACGGATACCCAAATGGCTTTAGCTCTTGCTTTAGCTAGAAGAGAAGGCACGAATAACTGCTACAGAATAGGCGTTACGAACCGGGTTGGAGTTCCCCTAACGATACCAGAACACAAAGGTAACACAGGGGATTTGAATCGCCCTGAAAAAAGGGATGGCAACTGTAGCTTAATTTCCTATCCTTTCAGAAGAGGCTTAGCAACCCAGGCTCCACGAGCGGTCGCTGCGATCTTTAGTTCGCCCTCGATCGGGATTCTCCGGCAACTCCTGCATTCTTCTCGGTCATTTCTGACCAAAATGTATAGGTGAGTCAGGAGGCTTTCAGACGCGAGGAAAATGTCTCGTGCAGCTCGATCGCATTTTGCACTCTAAATCGCGCTGCGTGTCAAGTGGAGATGCAGCCCGACTGAAGTTTTCCGACGATCGATGTCTCGCGAAGATGCCGCCACCTTAATGGCGACTGCTATACCCAAAGTGCGATCGAAAGTTGGCAAGCCATAAACTACCTACACTGTACCTGACTACAGTGTGGGCTTTTAGTCGCCCGATCGCAGTTTATGGCAGTTCTGCTTCAATTTCGATCGCCTCTGGCTCTGACTAGGGATTGGCAAACGTATTAATTTCACCACCACCAATTAATCGCTCCACGGAGAAAGGTACAGCTTGCAGCTCGATCTCACTGTTCCCAGTCGGTGGAATCGGTGCGACTGCCGTCGGATTTGTCGGGAGATTTTGAGACTGGGGACTCATTCCGGGATTAGGAAGTGGGGGCAATCCGTTATTGTTCGAGTTCGTTCCCGTTCCAGAGGGTGGTAATGCCGGCAGTGGGGATGAATAAACCCGTTCTGGAACATAGGGGTAAAGTTTTGTCTGCTGCGTGGGAGTTGGGAGTGGGTTGAGATTAGTGGGAACTGGGTTGAGATTCGGGTTGAAACTAGTGGGAACTGGGTTGGGTGAAGGTGGGACAATAAGATCCTTAACGGAGTCCTCAACGGAGAAAGAGGGAAGAGGGGGGGTTGGTAAAGGCAATAATGATGTGGAGGGAGTAGAAGATGGTAGGGGTGTGGGGGGAAGCGAAGGCGAAGTTGGCAGTTCTAGGGTGGATGGCGCGGGGGGAGATGGGGGTTCGATGAGCGCGAGACTGTCCTCGACATCCACCCGATTGGGTGCGGCGGGGGCTCCCGCCGCTTCTCGTTCCACCGAATTGTCTAAAAAAGCGTTTTGAAGTGCGCTGCGGGGTGCCGCGTTGTTAGTTGTGTTGTTGGTTGCCGAATAGGGAGCTGAGAGAATATCTTGGGCAATTGACGATCTCGAAGCGTATGGGTTCGGATTAATGGGCGCGGTTTGGGTTGTAGAGATAGAACTGCCACCGGAAAACCGATCGGGAAGTGCGTAGGCATCGAATTGCGAAGTCGCAGATGGATCGAGTGTGTCTGAGGTATTTGCTGTTGCCGGAGAGGATGTCGGAGGGGCTAAAACCGAGGCGTTGGGTTGTACTGCCCGATCTAAAAGCCGATCTAAGACGGCAGAATTTTCGAGATCGGCTGCCGCGGCGCTATCCTCTGTCGGGGACTGGGAATCGATCGACTCGGTGGCATTGGGCTCGGACTGGGGTTTGGGTGTTTTGACGACGGGAGAGGGTTGTTGGAAATGATTGAAAATCTGCCATCCCAGGGGCATTAACAGTAGCAATCCCAACGCAGAACTCCAAAAATCAGGTTGGCTGAGGGTACGCAGTTGAGCTTTGAGAGAACGGATTGATGCAGGTAGTGGCATGATTTTTGCGAGTCCTGGGAGATAGAGGGGCAGTTAAGTTGAAGGGGGGTGGAACTAGCAACTCGGTGGGGGGAGTAGAGAGTCGATCGCTCTTTTGAGTTCGATTGTGATGAATGAATGCACGCACTCTGAAATTCATTTTAAGTCTTTAGTGTAATTGCAGACTGGTATTTTGGCAAAAGATTCGGTTTTTGGATACGAGATCGGGCTATGAGTTCCTGTAAGGAATTGCCCGATCGCCCCAACTTGTGGTCGATCGCATAAGAGCGCGATACCCGCATTTACTGTATGCCGAAGTCGCAGTAAATATGCTATGCTCTGAAGATGTTAACGATAAACTACCGCTATCGTATCTATCCCGATACCAGCCAACAGGAAATTCTGTCTGAGTGGCTGGAGACTTGTCGTATTGCATATAACTATGCTTTGCGAGAGATCGAGGATTGGTGCAATAGCCGTAAATGTTGGGTTGACAGATGCTCTTTAACGCAAGAATATATCATTTCTAGGGAACAGTATCTTGCTACCCAAGATGGGATCGATCCCAATTAACTTGCATCGCCCCATTCCGGAGGGATTTGTAGTCAAGCAAGTCCGCATCCTGAAGAAAGCTGATATCTGGTACGCCAGAATGTCCCGAATGTAGATACACAACGGATAGAGATGTTGCGAGTAGTCAGGTCATCAGGAATAGAGGCATAGCCCTGATTAATACCGTGGGACACACGGGAATGGAAACCGTCTGTGCAGGCGATCTAGCGGGGACTGAAAAGTCTAGCCCAGTGCCGAAATCCCGTCAGGGAGTAACCAGAAAATCTCAGAAGTGATTCTGAGGAAGCCCGCGTTGTACCTGTACTCAGGTCAATGTCGGGAGTATGTCACTGTTCGCAGTCAGCAAGCGCAAACAGTCGATCGAAATAATGGCAGAGCAATGTATCAAAGGCGGGCAGGAGTGTTGGTTTTACGATCTGGGGCATTGGGGGGGATTTTTTCATACTTACGATCGCTTTCAAGTTGCTGAACCCTCACAGACGCCGCACCGGGTTCATATTTTCTTGCCCCGCAATTATGAAGTTTCCCAAGAACGCTACCCCGTTCTCTACATGAATGACGGTGATACGGCGTTTTTTCCCGGAGGTGCGTATGGGAAAACATGGAATATGGCAAATCTTCTCACTCGGTTGTATCTGAGCGATCGAATTCGTCGGGTGATTGTCGTTGCCGTTTGTCCGGTCGATCGCGATTATGAATATACTCATACACCGGTTTTGGGCAGCAATGGCGGTGGTTTAGATGCTTATTCTCTCTATCTCTCTCAATCGGTTAAAGGTTTTGTCGATGCTCATTATCGGACGTTACCCGAGGCTGAAAAAACACTGGTTGTCGGCGCAGCGCACGGGGGTCTAGCTGCGTTTTATTGCGCTCTGCAACAGCCCGATCGGTTTGGATGTGTGGCGGCACTTTCGCCCTCTTTCTGGTTAGGATTAGATTCGGTCGCAGATCCGTCTTTGTTTCAATTATTTGGACCCTCTTCTGCTTCTTTGGAATCCTCTATGTTGTTCGATTTAGCCTCAAAAAATTTGGGCGATCGTTCCCAACATTTAAAAATATACTTGGATTGGGGTCTAGTCCGAGAAGGCGGAAATCACAACAAAATTATTGAGGAACGATCGGCGGCACGAGGTCGGGAAATGCGCGATCTCTTAATCCGCAAATTTGGCTATCGGGAAAACGAAGATCTGTTCGTTGTTGAAGATTCCTCCGGTCAACACACCGAGGAATCTTGGTCGGCACGGATGGAAAATGTGCTGAGACTTTTTTTTAGCGTTTAGTTATTAGTTATTCTATAAAATCCGGGTGTATACTGACTATATCGATGTGAGTTGAGTTGAGTTGAGCAAATGCCTAAACGTCCGCGCATTTGCAGGACACTTGTTGATTCGTACAGGGGATTCTCCGTGCAACGGCTTTTGACCAACAAGAATCTGTCCGCCCCTGCTGTGCGATCGGCGATATCTACAGAAATGTCGGAAGTTGAGGCATAACGATCGACCCAGAAATCGACTGAGAAACTGTTGGATCTCGATGGTCGGAATTCGGGGAATCCTGATTCGTCTCGACGGGTTTTGGTGTAGATGTTTCCCGTTTTTTAGACGATTGCAACTTCTCAAAAGCCAGTGCCGCCCACTGACGCGCCCAAGCCTCATCTAATCCCATCAATAAAGCGCATTCTCGCAATTCCGCTTTATTGATGTGGGGATATTGCTGCACCATGGCACGATGCAGCCATTGCAGAGTAAAGTGACGTTTTGCCCGTCGCTGAAATCCCACCAAACGATACAAATCCGCCAGAATTTGCAGGTCGCAATCGAGAGGAATTTCCCAAATTTCCGCCGATCGATCGGTTTGTAAACCCTTCGGTTGTGGCGGTTCTCCCTCTCCCGACCATTTTTCCACTTCCAATTGAGCCGAACAATTCGGGCAAGTGTAGCGACACACCAGCCGAAATTCTTCGTGTTGGGGACTCCATTCATAACTAGAAGGTTGTTGTTCCCCCGCCAAAGGTCGGAACACGTGATGACAATCCGGACAGGCAACATTCCAGCGTCCGGTCTCGAGACTAACCGGTTCCAAACTCCAGTGGCGAGGACGATCGGGCGTACCGTGAACGATCCAATTTTCGGTATGATCGATAATCACCGCGTACTCTTTGCCGGGATGAGGGCGCAAACTGCGACCGACCATTTGCAACCAAAAAGTCAGAGATTGGGTGGGACGCACGCACTGTACTGCCTCTACACTGGGCAAATCGAAGCCTTCGGCAAATAGACCGCAATTGCTCAAAACCACAGTTTCCCCAGCTTTAAAGCGCTCCAAGACGGCTCTGCGATCGCGATCGGGAGTTTCCCCATCCAGGTGTTCCGCCGGAATTCCCGCTGCGGAATATGCAGCGGCAATCGCTTGGGAATGTTCCACATTCACCGCAAACACCACCGTCTTCTTCCCCGGTGCAAACGTTTGCCAAGCCGCCACTAAATCTCCAGCCACCAGAGAGGTATCCACAGCGCGGGCGAGTTGGCGAGCATTGTAATCCCCAGCCGTACGCTTCACTCCTTGAGTATTGACGGTTTTGGGGGCAGCAAAGAGCCGGAACGGGGACAAATATCCCCGATCGATCGCCCAGCGCACCTGAGGACCGAGAACCAGACGATCGTAAATATCCTTAAACCCCCGACCATCCAACCGCGCCGGAGTTGCCGTCACCCCTAATATGTAAGCATCCCCATAGCGTTCTAACAATTGCTGGTAGCTGGTCGCTGCCGAATGGTGCGCTTCGTCTACAATCACCAATGCAGCCGGAGGAAGGGGACGATTGACCAAAGAAGCCACACTGGCGACTTGAATCGGGGCGGTGCGATCCTCTTTATACCCCGCTTTAATCAAGCCGACAGGTTGTCCGGTGACATCCTCGAGCTTTTCTTTGGCTTGTAAGAGCAATTCTTCCCGATGGGCTAAGACTAGCACGGGGTGTTGGCGATCGGTAAACTGACACGCCGCACTGGCAAAAATCACCGTTTTGCCTCCACCCGTCGGCAGTTGCGCCAAAACTCGCCGCACCCCCGGTTCGGACCACAGGTGAAAAACATCGTGCAGAAGCTGGGATTGATACTCTCGAAGTGGGTATTTCACAGGGGAAGAAGTTCAGGAGTTGCAGGAGTTCAAAAGGGGAAGGGAGAAGGGTATAGCTATAGACAATTATGTTAGGACATCGCTTCGGGAGATGGGGAGATATTTGTGTTCGATCTGTCTGTCCGAATCAAACTGGCTACAGCTATAATATTTTCACTCTGTTAGGACTTACGCAACGGCTCCAGACACAGGGGCAACCACGGGGGGATTGCCCCTACAAAGCACCAGATATGGCGGCTCTGCGTAAGTCCTGTCTGTACTTCGACCCCGCACCCCGCACTCCGCACCCCGCACCCCGCACCCCCAGCCACCAGCTCAAAAGCTTACCATACCTTCTGGGAGTGTGAAAATTTGCCTCCACTCGATTAAAATTGCTGGATACACGATCCGCTTGGGCTGCCATCGCCGTTTAGCCAGTCACCCGCTAAACTGTTGTTATCGGTTTCGATCGGCGACGTTTGCGATCGGGCGATTGCAAAAAGCAACACCCTTCCCCCCTACCACCCATTGTCGAATTCTTCACCCCTAACCTTTATTTAAAGACCGTGGTTAACTTCGTTAAAAACCTCTTTGCTAAATCCAAGAAAGGGATCGGGATCGAAATCGCACCCGATCGGGTCAACGTTATACAATTACAAAAGCTGCGTCAGGGCTTTAAAGTCAACCAATTTTTCTCCGAAGAAGTCCCAGAAGGCATCTTTCACGACGGACAAATCATCGACCAACCGGCAATGGCAGAAATGCTCGATCGGATTCTTACAGAAAATAAAATCAAAACCAAGAACATCGCCACCGCTGTTCCCGGACGGGAAGCCGTAATTCGCTTGGTTCCAGTTCCTGCCGAACTCAACGACGAACACGAACTTCGCGATTACATCAACCAGGAAGCCGGACTCTACCTGCCATTTCCCCGAGAAGAAGCCGATGTAGACTACCAACGACTGGGATCGGTGTTAGACGAAGATGGCATCGAAAAGATGCAAGTGGTTCTAGTTGCCACCCGCAAGGAAATCACCGATAGCTATATTTCCACCTTCCAAGAAGCCGGGTTGAGCCTAGACATCATTGAAGTCAGCAGTTTTGCGCTGTTGCGAACCATTCGAGACAAATTGCAGCAGTTTACCTCTACAGAAGCCGCCGTTCTTGCCGATCTCGAATTCGATAGCACCGAAATTGCTGTGGTGGTGGACGGTGTACCTCAATTTTCCCGCACCATCCCCATCGGCACGTTTCAAATTCAAAGCGCTTTGTCTCAAGCCATGAACTTGCCACCGTCTCGCAATACCGAACTACTGCAAGGCATGACCATTCCCGTTACCACCAACGATGCCATGGGGATGGCAACCATGGGGGGAACGAATCCCGGGACCGCAGCAATGGTCAGAGTGTTGGGAGAACTCGCCGACGAAATTCGCCGATCGATCGACTTTTATCTCAACCAAAGCGATGGATTAGAAATCGCTCAGATCTTCTTAGTAGGTCCCGGCAGCGCCATCGGACAACTCGACGAATTTCTCATGCAGCGGTTGAGCGTCCCCACCAGCATCGTCGATCCTGTGGAGAGTTTAGCGGTTCAAGTAGATGAAGAGACCATTCCCTCCAATTTACGATCGGCTTTGGGTGTTGTGTTGGGTCTGGGATTACGAGAATCTTAAGGGTTAAGGGTTAAGAATTCAACAACTAATAACTAACAACTAACAACAAGCCATGTACAGCATTGATATTAACTTTCTCAAAGATCGCGAACCCATCGAACCGAGAAAAGGACCGAGCCCCTCGGTCGAAATTCCGGGAAAGGCAGCCCTGCTTGCAGGAGGTGGCGTAGCGCTCGCTTTTTTAGCAGCCGTCGGTGGTTACTGGGCTTACTTGAACCTAATTAGAATTCCCGTACTCGAAAAGGAAAAGCAAGAGCTAGAAACCCAACTCAATGCCTATATTGCCAAACAACAAGAGCTACAACAAATTACGACCGAAACCAATCTTATTCAACAACAAGCCAAGGCACTAGCAACGGTATTTGATTATGTTAAACCTTGGTCGGCACTAATGCAGGATCTGCGCGATCGGACACCGCCTGGCGTGCGCATCAGCCAAATCGAACAACTTCCCCCCGATCCCGCATCAGCCCCTCCACCCCCCGCTGCGGGCGAAGAAGGGCAAGCCGTACCGGTATCAGCCCCCCCACTTTCTACAATCGAGGTTTCCGGGACAGCTGCCTCATTTACCGATGTTAACGATCTGGTAATCATGCTCCAGCGATCGAGTTTTCTCGACGGCTCTAAAACGCGCTTGGTGACATCCGAACTCAAAGAAAATCCCAGTCAAGAAGTGCAAGCTTCCGAAGCCAACTTTGATGGGGAATTGGGACAAGTGGTGGAATACACCATCCAAACTCAGCTCAGTACCGTTCCGGCTTCTCAGCAGTTAAACGAATTACAGCGAAAAGGTGCAGTGGGACTGGTCAAGCGAATTCGTCAGCTTCAAGAAATTGGAGTGTTGCAAAATCCGGGCTAAATCTGGAAATTTTTAAGAGTTAATTCCCGATTAACTCACCACTCATAACCCAAAAAGAACCCTAGAAAAAAAAGAGGAACTAAAGCCGTGGCATACGATGAATTTTCAGAAGAAAAAGAACCCGAAGGTGTGGTTCTTTTCGGCATGACGCTTTCGCCTTCAGTTCTCGCGGTCATTTTGGCAGCAGCCGGTTTGGGGTTGTCCGTATGGCTAGGCATAAAATACGCCGTCCCTTCACAGGAAAAGAAGCAAAATCTAGAGCAAGAAATTGCTGAAAAAGAAGCACAACTCCAGCAACAAGGCGAAATTCAAAAACAAATTGATGTAGCTCTCGTCAAACTCGATGAAGCCAAAACGCTACAAAACAACGTTCTGGGAATGTTTTCCGACCCCGAGAACTTGACAACACTCGCCATCGATCTCGATCGCGAACTCAAGAACCGTAACGCTCAACTCACAACTGAATCGATTGAAGATCGACTCGCATCCTGTCCGTCTTACGTCCAATCCAACTACGCTCAAATTGACGAAGATGTAGAAGGGTTTTTCGCCCGAGCCAAACTGACCAAATTCGCGCCAGAAGTTTCCCAAACAGCCGCCGCCAGTGGAAACACAGAGGATTACGAACTCGTCCAAGATGGCTCTCTCGGTCCTGACGCCAACAGCCAAGTCAAGCGTCAAACTTATGATGTTGCTCTTGAAGGCAACTTCGATCGAATTCTGCTGACCCTACGTCGCATCGAACAGTTCCAACCCTTGCTACTCATGTCGGATTTCAAAGCCGAAGTTCCGTCGAAACCCGTCTTGGTCGATGCTCGAGGTCCGATCGCCAATTGCCAACCGGAAACCCGCATTCAGGCATCCTTTAAACTGACAGGAGTCTTACCCTTAACTCCAGAAGAGTTACTCCAAATGGCGGCTCCGGCAGAAGAAGAAGCGACCCCAGAAAGCTAAAATGCAACTCAATCATTCTCAACGAGGAATACAAATCATCCAAAACCCATCACGATCGCACTTTGCAAATTTCACCAAAGTGTGGTAATTCCATGTACAAATGTGTCCGCATGTACAAATGTTGGATTGCAGGTAAACTTGTAAGTTAGCCAGTGCCAGGTAGTCAGTTGAGGAGTTGAGGAAGTAGCGGTGAAACAAAATTGGTTAAAATTAGCCGGAATGGGTCTATCGGCGTCGATCGTCGTCGTCGCAGCAGATGCGGCATGGGCGCAGACAAGCCGCCACCCAAGTGACCGGGGTGAGTGTGATCCCCAACAACGGGGGAATGGAAGTCATCCTCGAAACCCAAAGCGGAGAACGACCCCAAATCTTTCTGGTGGAACGGGGAGACTCCCTAGTCGCCGATTTGGTCAACACCCGCCTCAGCTTGCCCGAAGGCGGTGGCTTCCGACAGGATAACCCCAGTCCCGGCATCGCGTCCGTCGTGGTCACACCCCTCGATGCCAACAGCACTCGCGTCATCGTCAAGGGTGCCGCCGGCGCACCCAACGGCGAAGTCACTCAGCAAGACCCCAGAGGCATCGTTTTCAGCTACCTCTCCCCCGGAGGCGCACCCACAGCTCAATCCCCCGCACCGCCGCCCGTCACTCAACTTCCCCCCGTCACCAACCCCGACCCCATCACACCCAACCCCGACATCCTGGTTCCCAATCCCCCCATCACCATTCAGGGAGGGCCCAATAACCCCGCACCGCCGGTTAATCCCGTACCATCGTTGCTGCCCCGCGCCGTTCCGCCGCCAGTGGGGGATATTGCCGTTTCTAGCATCGACCCCTCCCCTTCACCCATCGATATGGGAACGGTAGAGCGAGTGCCGCGTTTGGTGCTCAAAGATGCCCCGGTTCAGGATGTGCTGGCGCTGTTGGCACGGGCTGCCGGAATGAACGTTGCCTTTTTTGAGGGAGGGCAAATGGAGGAAGATGCTGCACAAACCGCAGCGGCTGCTCAGCTCAAGATTTCCTTGGATATCGAAAACGAGTCGGTGCAGGATGTGTTTAATAATGTCCTGCGGTTGAGCGGACTGGAAGCCAGCCGCCAAGGCGGCACGATTATTGTGGGTTCCAACTTACCCGATAGCGCTCGAAATGTTATCAGCCGAACGCTGCGCCTCAATCAGATTTCAGTTTTGCAAGCGAGGGACTTTTTATTATCTCAGGGTGCAGAATCGAACGAATTGCAAACTCGCGAGCAAATTCAAAGTACAACAGTGGGAGAAGGAGACGCTCAACAAAGCTTTACGAGTCGATCGGTTCAAACTCAAGTGGTATTGATCGGTCCGGATAGAGAGAACGAGCCCTATCAAGGTTTAGCCCCTCTGCCATTGAGAGGATTGTTAGTTGCAATCAATCGTACAGGAGGAGCGGCAGGAGAAGGAGTAATAGATGTTGCCAACGAAATCACCCTAGTCGGCGAACCGCGCAAGGTAGAAATCGCCACGGCACTGCTGACGCAACTGGAAACCCGTCGCCCCCAAGTTGCCGTCAATGTCAAAATCGTCGATGTGAACTTGCTCAACGAAGAGCGGTTTAACAGCAGCTTCTCCTTCGGCATTGGCGACACATTCGTCACCAGCGATGGCGGCAGTGGCGTGGTCAACTTCGGTGGCGCTCAACCGCCAAGCAACTCCCAGTTTAACGCTTCTCCCACCACGCCGACGGTGATTCCCAATCCGAGTTCGGGCGATCCGTTTTTGGGGACGGTTTTTTACGAGATGGTACGACCGCGAGATTCGACCTTTGGGTCGAGACGGAAACCCCTTGAACCCCGGACTTACCGAATTTACCCCTGGGACAGCCAGATACGACTGAACTGGTCGAAATTCCCGTGCTCGATGTCAATGGTCAGCAGGTGATCGGTCTTGATGGCGAGCCACTGACCCAGTTTATCGAACAAGTCACTGCCGGGAACACGCGGATGATTTTACGTTCTCTCTGCCCAGTTTGTTCCAATTTCCCACACGATTCCTCGCCACTTTGCGGGCGCAAGTGGTTTCGGGCAATGCCAAAATCCTCACCGACCCGACGTTGGTCATCCAAGAAGGAGAAACGGCAACGGTCAACCTGACGAACCAGGTAGTTCAGGATGTGACGGTAGAGTTCACCGATACGGCTTCCGGCAGTCGAGAAACGCGGCGGGTTAACTTGAGAGATGTCGGTCTGTTACTGGACGTTCAAGTCCAGCGCATCGACGATAACGGCTTTGTCACTTTGGTTGCCAATCCTACCGTCAGCGCTCCCTCCGGGCAAATCGATCTCGGCGACGATCAATTCGTGACCACAGTCCAAGAGCGGACAGTGACTTCGGGACGGATTCGGGTTCGAGACGGTCAAACTCTGATTTTGTCGGGTATTATTCAAGATTCCGATCGAACAACCGTGACCAAATGGCCGATTCTGGGTGACTTGCCGTTGATTGGTGCGCTCTTCCGCAACACCAATACAGAAAATCGTCGCAATGAAGTGATCGTGCTGCTGACGCCCAATATCATGCGGGATTCGGATGCGTCTACCTTTGGTTATGGGTATACGCCAGGTCCCGAGGCGCGGGAGTTGCTCCAGCAGAACAACATCATCGACTTGACTCAGCCGAGATAGGGCGATGTCTTGCCGGGAACCTCAGTTCCCGGCGGATAGCTGAAGTCCTCTTTATAGGACTGAATTTGTAGAGATTCCAGAACCGGAGTCAGGATCGATTTTATGCCCATAGCTGTAACAGAAGCTATTACAACCCTGACAGAAGCCGAACGACGATTTAATTTGCGTCGCACGGAAGACGATCGATTTTTCTCGGAGTGGCGCACGGGGTTGGGCGATGTGACCGATGCAGAGAAAGCGTCACTAAACGATGTGAGACGGCGATATCTGTACCACCGTTCCCAGGAGCAGTTGCTAGAAGGTACGGTGACGCTGTTACTCGCTTCTCCGTTACTGGCGATCGCGGGTTTCTACGATCCACCTTTTCGAGTTCGAGCTGAAGAATCGATTCGGATTGCGATCGATGATGGAGAGGAAGTTTTGCAAGGGCGGATGGATGTACTTGTGCTTCAGAATCAGCTCTGGGTTGTTGTTCTCGAATCTAAGAAAACGACGCTCTCAGTGTGGTCGGCGCTACCGCAAACTCTTGCCTATTTGATGGCAAATCCAAAGCCCGATCGATCGAGTTTTGGCATGATGACCAATGGGGATGAAATTGTGTTCGTGAAACTGACGCAAACAGGTATTCCATACTACGATGTGTCGCGAGTATTTGCCTTGTTGACCGCGAACCAAGAACTCTATAGCGTTCTGCAAATTTTACAGCAAATCGGTCGATCGATGCTGCCAGAAGATTGCCGCTAAAGTCGGGAAACGGCGGGGCAATTGGACAGATACCAGCGCCAGGGGAAATCGGTTCCTTGGGAAATGCCGATGCGGGTAGTTTGGACTAAATTCGGTTGAAGCCCAGGCGGGCGATGTTCCAGGTAGAGGGCTTGACTGGGATTTAAGATTTGCCCCGATAAGCTTCGATCGATCTTGAGAACGCGGCAGAGTTTCCCGGGTCCTGCGGCAACTCGGTGGGTTTTGGGTTCTTTGGTTCGATCGACCCAATCGGGGATTGACTCGAGTTGTAGTGCCCGAATGAGAACGGCACTGGGCAATCCGTCTTTGTCTGTCACGATGTTCAGACAGTGGTGGATGCCGTAGATTTTGTAGACGTAGGTGGTTCCAGGGGCACCGAACATATGCCGATTTCGATCGCTTTGGCGTTTATAACCGTGGCACGCTGGATCTCCGGGTGCATAGGCTTCGGTTTCGACGATCGATCCTCGGAAAATTTGTCCGTCTTCAAATTGTCGGACGAGGGTACAACCGATCAGATCTGGGGCAATTTCTGGAGAGGGACGAACGAACCAGGACGCTTCGATCGTACTTTGGAGGTGAGTCATAGCGAGAATTCAAGACGATCGGCGAGTATCTTCGAGCACTAGAATAGACCTCTAGAGAGATCGGGATTGCCCTACAATCCGATCGAGTTTAACTGTTCGCGATTCGCTGTCATGCCCATGTCTGAAGCCCAACTCCGACTCGATCTCCGCCGTCGTACTCTAAATTTGCCGCAACTTCAGCTTTCGTATTTGGAATGGAATTCAGGCGGAGAACCGTTGTTGTTATTGCATGGCTTAGCCGACTGCGGGGCGGTTTGGCTCAGTTTAGCCGAGGACTTGAGCGATCGTTACCATTGTATCGCTCCGGATTTGCGCGGACATGGCGACAGTAGCAAACCCGATCGGGGCTATGGCTGCCAAGATATTATCGCAGATTTGGAAGCGCTGATGGAGAACCTGGGCTGGAGTGAGGCTCATGTGGTGGGGCATTCTTGGTCGGCGAAAGTGGCGGCTGTATGGGCGAGGCAGCAGCCGGAACGCTTTCGATCGCTGGTGTTGGTGGATCCGTTTTTCATCGATCGTTTGCCGGGTTGGATGACGTTCACTTTTCCCTTGTTGTATCGAGTTTTGCCTTTTCTCAAACTGGTCGGTTCTTTTGACAGCTACGAACAAGCGCAGGAACAGGCACAGAAACTCAAGCAGTATCGGGGATGGAGTCAATTTCAGGAAATGGTCTTTCAAGCCAGTATCGAAAAGAAACCGAATGGAAAATGGGGTAGCAAATTTGTCAAACAGGCACGGAACGAGATTTTTGCAGATGTGATGCGAGTGGCGGGATTGACAGAACCGATCGATGTGCCAACGCTATTTCTGCAACCGGAGACGGGACTGAATCGTACAGCTTGGCAACTGAAGCCTTATCGTACCTATTTAAAAAATCTGGAAATTCGCCAAATTCCCGGCAATCATTGGGCGTTTTTGGTGGAACCCAAGGCATTTAACCAAACGGTTGCAGCTTTTTTAATGAGTCATCAATTGGAACTCGATCGTTAGGGAATTGTACGATCCCAAAGAATTAGGAAAGGCGATCGGGATCGATTCCCATTTGTTGGAGACGATCGCGTAACTCTTGTAAGTTAGCTTCAGCGCGATCGGCGCGATTTCGTTCCTGTTCGGCACGTTCTCGTTCCTGTTCGGCGCATTCTTGAGATACAGCGGTTCCCGCTGTATCTCAAGTTTCCCCTAGAATCACACTTAAAATGCTCGGACTCCAAGAAAAAGAGGGTTTTAAATATGGTTGGGACTACCAGGCGATCGATACATTAGTATTACGCAAAAAGCTCACTCACGAACAAGCTCTCTGGCTGAATCCATATCCGCCGAGTCTCTACATTACAAAATATTCCGATCGCGATTTTGACCGGAGGAATTATCGATCGCCTGCGAGCAAAGGTTGTTGGCGCTTCCGACTGTTTGGCAAAACCGATCGACGAGAAAAAAGTTTTGATAACGATCGCCAAGTATCTGACAAAACCTTCAGAGATGACCCTACCTTCGCCGTCTAGAAAACAACCGAAGAACACAACGAATTTTTGGTAGATCTAGCCCGAACATCATCCCCACCATGCCCGAGGTCTTTCGGCTATAGTTAAAATTAAATCCCCACGGCAATCGGACGCGGGATAGGCTTCAGACAAGCATTTTTGCCGCAGCGCTTGATGCTTTACTGGGTCAGTGTTAATAGTCGATAGACGATCGCTTCCCCAGAGCGACTTTTAGTCACCCGATCGTCGATCGTGGGTAAGCTGTTCGGCAAATAAAAATTGAACAGTGATGCAATTCGCCTACCATCCTTCAATCTCTCTCCCCGTTTTTTCCCATTGACAATTTCGATCGGCGTGACAGCTTATCTTAGGACTCGGCAAAACGATTGTGATTCACTCCCAACTGGACGACTTAACTCTAGGCTCAACCCTAGCCGATCTTCCGCTTCACGACTTCCAAGTTAGTTCCAATACCCTCGGACTCGTGATGATTTCCGAGTTTGAGCAACAGCCGGACTTACCCGGCGCGATCGTTTTTGACGATTGTCAAATTGTCGGTGTCATTTCGCGGACGCGGTTTTTTGAACTCCTCAGTCGTCTTGACAGCTTGGAACGCTATCTGCGGCGCCCCCCCCATATTGCCTTAGAGTCGATCGTGCAGGTTGAGGAGATGTTGCCAGAAAAAGAGAGCGACTCGGGAGCCATCGATACTCATTATTTGCATTTAAAAGCCAGTTGTCCGATCTACCAAGCGGTCGAAATTGTCCTCCAAGGCTCCAAAAAGCTCACTTACGATCCCGTTGTGGTGGAATTTTCGGCAGGAGAGTATCGGTTGCTCGATATGCGGGTGTTGCTGCTTGCTCAATCTCAGTTGCTGATTGTCGCCAACCGAGAACTGCAAAATCGCGATCGCCAGCTACGCCACCAGAATGCTGTCTTGTCTAACCTGGCGAAAAATCGCGATCGCAATCAAGGAGATCTGCAAGCCAAGCTAACGACGATTACCGAAGCGGCAACCCACACCCTTGAGGCGGAACAAGCAAGTATCTGGCTGTACGATGCGGCAGGAGAACGACTTCAATGCGTCGATCGATATCAGCGCCATACCGGGAAGCATTCTGCTGGGTTTCAACTGGAAAAAGCGGATATCGAGGCTTATTTTCACCCCATCGATTCGGCTCCTAGTCATGGTAAAGATCCCCAAACTCTCCTGGATGTTCCCATTTTGCAAGACGGCAACCCCATTGGGCGCGTGTGTCTGCAATCTCCAAATCCACTGCGCCACTGGACTCTAGACGATGAAAATTTTGTCACTTCCCTGGCTGAGTTGGTTGCTTCTGCCATCGAAAGTCGCCATCGTTTGACAATAGAAATGGCACTGCGGCAGTCCGAAGCTAAGTTTGCCGGAGCCTTCCGTGCCAGTCCCAATCCAATAGGTATTGCTCGTCTCGCCGACGGACGATTTATTGAAGTTAACGATAGCTTTTTAGAGCTTTCGGGTTACGATCGTCTCGATATTATCGGTCATACTGCCAGCGAATTACAGCTTTGGGCTTCTCCTCGAGAAAAACGCCGATTTAAAGTGCTGTTTCAAGCTGAAAATGTCTTTCGCAACCAAGATTTTAACTTTCGTACCCATTCCGGACAATGGCGAACAATGCTCGTTTCTACGGAAATGATTCAATTGGGAACTCAAGACTGTATTTTGATTATTGCCAATGATATCACCGTTCGCAAGCAAGCTGAAAGAGACTTGCAACAACAGCGCGAATACCTGCGGCTGATTCTGGAAAATATTCCCCAGCAAGTTTTTTGGAAAGATCCGAACTTAGTTTTCCTGGGATGCAATCGTAATTGGGCTCGAGCCGCTCAACTCGAAAGTCCAGAAGCCGTCATTGGCAAAACAGATTACGATCTTCTACCACCGGAAATTGCTCTAGAATTTCGGACTAAAGATCGGGAAATCTTGGCAAACAATCAACCAAAACTCCATCAAATTGCGGTTAAATATAGACTTGGCGAGAATGGAGAACAAATTTGGCTGGATATCAATAAAATTCCCATGCAAGATTCTCAAGGAAATATCATCGGACTGTTAGGTGTTTTAGAAGATATCACCGAACGAAAACTAGCAGAAGAAGCTTTGCAAGCCGAGCGAGAAAAGTCTGAAAAGCTTTTGTTAAATATTTTACCACGAGCGATCGCCGAAAAATTAAAACAAGGCTCGATCGCGATCGCCCAACAATTTTCTCTCGTGTCAATTTTATTTGCCGATATTGTTGGGTTTACATCTCTGGCTTCCCGACTATCGCCTATTGAATTAGTAAACTTGCTCAATCAAGTATTTTCTACCTTCGATCGACTTGCGGATACTCATGGTTTAGAAAAAATTAAAACTATTGGTGATGCGTATATGGTTGCCGGAGGGTTGCCTGTTCCTAGAGAAGATTGCGTCGTCGCCATCGCGGATATGGCATTGGATATGCAGCAAGCGATCGTTGATGTTCAAACCCAAACCGGAGAATCTTTTCAAATCCGCATTGGAATTCATATTGGTCCTGTAGTTGCAGGAACGATCGGCATGAAAAAATTTGCCTACGATCTCTGGGGCGATACAGTCAATATTGCCTCGCGTATGGAATCTCAAGGTTTACCAGGCAAAATTCAAGTGAGTGCTAAAACTTACGAACAATTAAAGCATCAATATATTTTAGAAAAGCGAGGAAGAATTGCAGTCAAAGGAAAAGGTGAAATGACCTCGTATTGGCTTGTAAGTCATCGTTAGCTATTCTTTTTTGACGATTGGTTGTTAGTTGTTAACAGTACATATGTCCCTTAAACTTGTCAAAACGCTTTTTACTTCCGTTTAGAAGATCTCGCCACATCTGATTTCTTGACTCGGATTAATAGACTGGCGATCGTAAATCCCAGGAGCGCCCCAGAAACGTGACACACCCAGCAAATTTGGGGATTGAGCCAATCAAATATTGTTTGCACGCCCAGAATTATGAGAATTCGATTCAGGCGCGATCGAGCAAAACGCGATCGATGCTGATACCAGCTCGCCAGCAACATCGCCACCAGAGCGCCAATTAATCCCATGACAGCCCCCGAAGCCCCGACCACAAGAGTCTCTGGACTGCTTTGAACCCGCGCTAAAATCGCCGTCACCAGCATCGAACCCACACCACTGGTGAAATAGGTCAGCAGATACGGTCTGACGCCGAGCACCGGTTCTACCGAAATCCCCAACACGTAAAGCCCTAGCATATTCATCACCAAATGTCCCACCCCGAAGTGGAGAAACGTGGCACTGCCCAAGCGCCACCACTGACCCTCCCACACCTTTTCTGGAACCATTGCCCCCAGACGATCGAGGACTTGGGGGTTCTGGCTACCTCCCAAATAAACCTCGATCGCAAATAGTACGAGATTCACCCCAATTAGAAAGAACGTTGCGTAAACCTTGCCGGGAATCGCTTGAGTCCTCGATCGATCTTTACGCCCGGTGTCCGTCTCCAGACGCGACAAAATCCGCAACGAAGCCGGGGTTAAATGTGACGGTGTGGGAAGACGTTGGGACAACCGCCACGCGATCGCTTGTTGCAGTGGAAAATTAGCGCGAGACTGTAACTCCATCAATCGCGACCGTGCGATTGTTGTTTGACCCGCAGCCATTTGCGCCGTTGCCAGCCAAAACTGTTGAGTCTGGGGCGGGTAAAACCGTGCACCTCCTTCCAAGCATTGCTGTACCCCTGCCAAACGACCGCTAAACGCCCAGACATAGAGTCGAACCCGATCGAGAAAATCGGTATCCTGTCCCAATCTTTGCCAACGCGACTCCCAGCGTTCCCACTCCTGAATCAACTCATCGATCTCTCCCGTTTCGCCCAACGCCCGGAGGTAGTGTGTCATCAAATCTGGATTGTTGCGCCACACCGACTGGGAAACCCGAGATCCTCTGTCGCCGTCCGACGATCGCAACCAGGCGAGCATTCCCATCCAATCGGCGTTGATGGAGTACCACAGCGCCACCGCCGATCGATCCACAGTCGTTTGCAACACCCGCTCCGGAGCGAGCCGCTCCCGTGCCGCCACCAGATGTCCCGAATGAGCCAAAGCCATCCCCTGCCAAATTCGCACTCGTGCCACCGAGCCATCGGCTGGATGCAACCAACACAGCCCGGATGCCAGAAGGCTGGCACGATCGTATTTCTCCCGAACGCACAAACGATCGACCCATTTGAACCCCAATACAGGAATCAGGACGAACATCACCCACAACCCTCCCCCCAACCACGCCGCCCAAGTGGGTACGAAATAGAGCGCCGCCAGGGTCGTTGCCAAAATTCCCCCGGAAACAATTGCCCAACCCCCTGCTCGATCGGGTGGAAGGGCGATCGCTTTGAGCCACAACAGCCCACAACTGAGGCACACTGTCCACAAGATGAGTTGCTCGAGTTCCATAAAATTTCGGTATTGACAGCAGAAGGATAAAAGATTTGGGGAGTCAGAAAAAGCCGACCCTCCATGGATATTGACAGCTTATTTTATTCTTGATACCATGGTTTACTGTTTCCATATCGTTAGCCCCATGTCGTGGCAAAAGCCCCGCATTCTCTTTTCTGGCGATGGAAGGGATGAAAAATCCCGCCCCCGACCAGTGGGAGCGTCGGACAGAATGGCAGGTTGGGTCTAACAAAACGAATGGTATAATCTGAACGTAGGTCAGAGCGAACCGCCGCCTACGAAGCCAATCAGAAATATTGTTCCGGCGCGGCATGGCATTCCGTGTCGTTAATCAAGCGAACCCACGTATCCGTTCGCCCGCGCATCTCCGCAGGAGAGCGCTCTAGCTGGAGTTCGTAAGAAGTCCGCGATTCACCGCTAGGGGATTGTCGGGCGTATGTCAAATGAAAAGCTACAAACCCTGCATACCGTAATACTTAACCTATGCCCACAATTCAGCAGATTATTCGGAGTGAACGCAGTAAAGCGACAAAGAAAACCAAATCGCCAGCCTTAAAAAGTTGTCCCCAACGCCGGGGGGTTTGCACTCGGGTGTATACGACCACCCCGAAGAAACCTAACTCGGCACTTCGCAAGGTGGCGCGGGTTCGCCTCACATCGGGTTTTGAAGTTACTGCCTATATTCCCGGAATTGGTCACAACTTACAAGAGCACTCCGTCGTGATGCTGCGCGGCGGTCGGGTGAAAGACTTGCCCGGGGTTCGCTATCACATCGTCCGAGGAACTTTGGATACAGCCGGAGTTAAAGATCGTCGCCAAAGTCGATCGAAGTATGGAGCCAAACGACCGAAGTAGGCAATTGCTTAAAAGACGATCGCGCCTCGAAAAACTCTCGCAGAACATTTCAAAAAGAGTGATTCGTGAGGAAAGACCCTTGGCAAAGCCTCCAGTTTAATGTTATTCAGTTAGCTAGAATTTCTCATTTATTATGTCTCGTCGCAGAGTAGTCCAAAAACGTCCAGTTCCGCCAGATTCCGTCTATAACAGCCGTCTGGTTAGCATGACCGTTCGACGGCTAATGCGCCACGGCAAAAAATCCCTAGCCTCCCGGATTGTGTACGGAGCCATGAATATTATTGGCGAACGCACGGGAAGCGAGCCGTTAGAAGTCTTTGAAAAGGCAATTCGTAATGCCACACCGTTAGTCGAAGTCAAAGCACGCCGGGTTGGCGGCGCGACCTATCAGGTGCCGATGGAAGTGCGATCGGAACGAGGAACAGCTCTAGCATTGCGCTGGTTGATCAACGCCTCTAGAAATCGGGGTGGCAAGACCATGGAAATGAAGCTTGCCAACGAACTCATGGATGCGGCAAACGAAACCGGGAATACCATTCGCAAACGAGAAGAGACGCACCGGATGGCAGAAGCCAATAAAGCCTTCGCTCACTATCGTTACTAAAAAGTTTCCGATCTGCGCAAGACAGCGTCCGATCTCGGCAATCTTGCCAGTTTCAGCGGAAATAACGCAAACAAAAGCTAAGAACAATATTAGAATATTAAAGAAAAGCGTAGAATTCCTGCTGGAAACTCAAACCCCAGGAATTGACGGCTTGGTCTGGGCAATGGCTGAGGTAAACCTTGAGCTAGATCCCAAAGTGACTAAGGCGCTTTTCCGGTCAACTAGACCTTTGTATTCCCCAGCAGCAGCAATATTTTAAGGAGGTAGCTGTGCCACGAGAAGTCCCGCTTGAGAGAGTCCGCAATATCGGTATTGCCGCTCACATTGATGCAGGAAAAACAACAACAACCGAACGGATCTTATTTTATTCTGGGATCGTTCATAAAATGGGCGAAGTCCACGAAGGCACTGCCGTAACGGACTGGATGGATCAGGAGCGCGAGCGGGGCATTACGATCACGGCGGCAGCAATCAGCTCCACCTGGAAAGATTATCGGATCAATATTATCGATACCCCCGGTCACGTCGATTTCACGATCGAAGTGGAACGTTCCATGCGCGTGCTAGATGGTGTGATTGCGGTGTTCTGTTCGGTTGGTGGCGTTCAGCCACAATCTGAAACCGTTTGGCGTCAAGCCGATCGCTATAAAGTCCCCCGCGTTGCCTTCGTGAACAAGATGGATCGCACCGGGGCGAACTTCTATAAGGTGTACAACCAACTCCGGGATCGCCTCAAAACTAATGCCGTCCCCATCCAGATTCCTATTGGTGCGGAAAGCGACTTAAGAGGAATCGTAGACTTAGTGAAGATGCGGGCTTATATCTATACCAACGATATCGGCACCGACATTCAGGAAACTGACATTCCCGATGAAGTCAAAGAGCTAGCAGAGGAATATCGTCTCAAGCTGGTAGAATCTGTTGCCGAAACGGACGACGCCTTAACAGAGAAATATCTTGAAGGCGAAGACCTAACCGAAGCGGAAATCCAGACAGCGTTGCGTAAAGGAACGATCGCAGGTACTATCGTTCCCCTGCTGTGCGGTTCGGCATTCAAAAACAAAGGCGTGCAGCTCTTGTTGGATGCGGTGATCGACTACCTGCCCGCTCCGACAGAAGTCCCACCCATTACAGGTATGCTCCCCGACGGCAGCGAAACCCAGCGCTTTGCCGACGACGAAGCGCCTATGTCAGCTTTGGCATTTAAAGTCATGGCCGACAAATTCGTGGGTCGCCTGACTTTCGTGCGCGTGTATTCCGGCACGCTCAAGAAAGGCAGCTACGTCTACAACTCCACCAAAGATAAGAAAGAGCGCGTTTCGCGTTTGATCGTCTTGAAAGCCGACGATCGAATTGACGTAGACGAACTGCGTGCCGGAGATCTCGGCGCCATTCCGGGCTTGTCGAATACCCTGACAGGCGATACGATCTGCACCGAAGAAGATCCGATCGTTCTGGAATCGCTATTCGTTCCGGAGCCGGTGATCTCCGTTGCTGTGGAGCCAAAAACCAAGCAGGATATGGAGAAACTCTCCAAAGCGCTCAACGCACTTTCGGAAGAAGATCCGACCTTCCGCGTCAGTATCGACTCGGAAACCAACCAAACTGTGATCGCCGGAATGGGCGAATTGCACTTGGAAATTCTGGTCGATCGAATGCTGCGCGAGTACAAGGTGGAAGCGACGGTTGGGGCTCCACAGGTGGCTTACCGTGAAACCATCCGCAAGAGCGTCAGATCTGAAGGCAAGTTCATCCGTCAAAGCGGCGGTAAGGGTCAGTTCGGTCACGTGGTGATCGAACTCGAACCCGGTGAAGTCGGCAGCGGATTTGAATTCGTCTCCAAAATTGTCGGGGGTTCCGTGCCCAAAGAGTACATCAAGCCAGCAGAAGAAGGGATGAAAGAAGCCTGCGAATCTGGTATTCTTGCAGGTTATCCCCTGATTGATGTCAAAGCCACTTTGGTGGATGGTTCTTACCACGATGTAGACTCCAATGAAATGGCGTTTAAGATTGCCGGATCGATGGCAATTAAGAGCGCCGTCATGAAAGCTTCGCCCGTGTTGTTAGAGCCGATCATGAAAGTCGAGGCGGAAATCCCCGAAGACTTCATGGGTAACATCATTGGCGATCTCAACTCCCGTCGGGGTCAAATTGAAGGTCAAGACACCGAGCAGGGTTCGTCTAAAGTCACTGCCCAGGTTCCCCTGGCAGAGATGTTTGGCTACGCCACCGATATCCGATCGAAAACGCAAGGTCGCGGTATCTTTACGATGGAGTTCAGCAAGTACGACGAGGTTCCTCGCAACGTGGCTGAAACTATCATTGCAAAGAACAAAGGGAACGCATAACAAAACAGAAGGAACATATCATTCATGGCACGCGCAAAGTTTGAACGGGATAAACCCCACGTTAACATCGGTACGATCGGTCACGTCGATCACGGCAAAACAACCCTGACGGCTGCCATCACCATGACCTTGTCCGTCTTGGGGCAAGCCAAGGCTAAGAAGTACGACGAAATCGATGCTGCTCCCGAAGAAAAAGCTCGGGGAATCACGATTAATACCGCTCACGTTGAGTACCAAACAGCAAATCGTCACTACGCTCACGTAGACTGCCCCGGTCACGCTGACTACGTGAAAAACATGATCACCGGAGCGGCTCAAATGGATGGCGCTATCCTGGTGGTATCGGCGGCTGATGGTCCCATGCCCCAGACCCGCGAACACATTCTACTGGCGAAGCAGGTCGGCGTTCCTCACTTGGTGGTGTTCTTGAACAAGAAAGACCAAGTCGATGACGACGAGCTGCTCGAGCTTGTCGAGCTAGAAGTGCGCGAACTTCTCAGCAGCTACGAGTTTGACGGAGATAATATCCCCATCGTTGCCGGATCGGCTCTCAAAGCCTTGGAAGCCGTCACCGGTGATGGCACGCTCAAGCTAGGGGATAACGAGTGGGTCGATAAAATCTACGAGCTCATGGATAATGTCGATAGCTACATCCCTACCCCCGAGCGGGATATCGACAAGCCCTTCTTGATGGCAGTTGAAGATGTATTCTCGATCACCGGTCGGGGCACGGTCGCCACGGGTCGGATCGAACGCGGTCAAGTCAAAGTTGGCGAAGAGGTGGAAGTTGTCGGGATTAAAAATACCCGCAAAACCACAGTCACCGGTGTGGAAATGTTCCAGAAAACTCTCGATCAAGGGATGGCTGGAGACAACGTGGGCTTGCTCCTGCGGGGGATTCAGAAAGACGAAATCGAACGCGGAATGGTGCTTGCCAAGTCCGGTTCGATTAACCCCCACACCAAATTTGAATCTGAAGTTTATATCTTGGCCAAAGAAGAAGGCGGTCGGCATACGCCCTTCTTCCCTGGCTACCGTCCTCAGTTCTACGTGCGGACAACCGATGTAACCGGAACCATCTCCGCGTTTACGGCGGATGATGGCAGTGCAGCAGAGATGGTGATGCCAGGAGACCGGATCAAGATGACTGTAGAGCTGATCTATCCAGTTGCCATCGAGCAGGGGATGCGCTTTGCTATTCGTGAAGGCGGCCGTACAGTGGGTGCTGGCGTCGTCGCGAAGATTCTGGAAAGCGACAAGGAGAAAGAGGACAAGAAGAAGAAGAAGTAAATTTTTCTTGACCCAGATCGGAATAAGGGCGCACTTCAGTGCGCCCTTATTCTCTCTAATCAGTTTGCGGCTTCTTCTTCTTGTCTTCGAGACAGTGGGGAATCCGCAAGTCTATCAACCGAACCTCAACAATTAAACCTATGGCAACTATCCAGCAGCAAAAAATTCGCATTCGACTCAAAGCCTTCGATCGACGCCTGCTTGACACCTCTTGCGAAAAGATCGTGGACACGGCAAACCGCACCAGCGCCACTGCGGTCGGACCGATTCCTCTGCCCACCAAGCGGCGCATTTATTGTCTCCTGCGATCGCCCCACATCGACAAAGACTCTCGGGAGCATTTTGAAACGCGCACCCACCGCCGCATCATCGATATCTATCAACCCTCTTCCAAAACCATCGATGCCCTGATGAAGCTGGATTTGCCTGCCGGGGTTGATATCGAAGTTAAGTTGTAAAGTCGGCCAACCGATACTGCCTAAGCAGATGTGTATTTCAAATACACATCTGCTTAGGCAGTAATAGCCAATCGAGTGTTTGGAGAGATCCGGCATTTAGACTCGATCGATCTTTAAAGTGTTCTCCCAGCTTCATTGGGGGAATTTTTGTATCTATGAGCCATCTGACGATCGATAATCGGTAGAATGTGGGTAGAATTTTTGAACCCTAATCCGTTAAAGTAGGGAAAGAAGCGTAGTCACGACCCAGGAACCATGGCAACTTCATCTTCGATCGCCGTTCGCGAACTTCCCCTTTTTCCTCTCCCAGAAGTCGTTTTGTTTCCTGGTAGACCTTTACCCCTACATATTTTTGAGTTTCGCTACCGGATGATGATGAACACTATCCTCAATAGCGATCGCCGCTTTGGGGTACTCCGGTGGGACCCGGCAAACAGCAAAGCCGCCCCTGTGGGCTGTTGTGCGGAAGTTGTCCAGTACCAACGCTTGCCTGACGATCGCCTGAAACTCTGGACGCTGGGACAGCAACGGTTTCGGGTTTTAGAATACGTACGAGAAAAACCCTACTACGTCGGTCTAGTAGAGTGGATCGAAGATCGTCCCCCTCAAGAAAATTTGAGGACGCAGGCATTAGAGGTCGAGCAACTTTTGCGAGATGTGGTACGCCTCTCGGCAAAGCTCATGGATCAGCGGATCGAACTCCCAGATGATATTCCAAGTTTGCCCACAGAACTCTCCTACTGGGTGGCTGGAAACCTCTATGGCGTCGCAGCCGAACAGCAAGCTCTGCTAGAAATGGAAGATACTGCCAATCGCTTGCAACGGGAATCGGAAATTCTCTCCACCACTCGCAATCATCTTGCCGCACGAACCGTGTTAAAAGATACGTTAGACTCTTAACAGTTGGGGAGCTAGACTAGCTCTAAGTCCCAGACTCTATTGGAATCGGCAATAGACCAAAATCTCTTCCGATATGGTTCCAACGGCGAATGAAACTCGAAGTCAGCACTCTGTCCATAAGAGGAGTGTCTGGTAGTTGACGATAACCGGGTACGCGATTTCTGCTGAACGATGAATTACGACGTCACTCAATGGTTAAAAGAAATAGAGTCTCTGCAACAGCAATTGGCAGAGACTATACGCGAGCGAGGGGAGGCAGAATCCACGGCAGAGCATTGGCGAGCGCTTTACAATACTGAGGCTCAACAGCGTCGAGAGGATGCCAAAGCCGCTCAGGTAGAAATAGATCGGCTGCGCGCCCAACTTCAACAAATACAAGCACCTCTCCACCTGTCAGACTCAAATCTTGTGGATGCTGCCCAGCAGGAAATGGAACTATTGCCTGTCGATCGGTTACGATCGAAATCCATCGATCTTAGTGTGGAATGCGCTCGCTTGCGGCAAGAAGTCTCGCAGTTGACCGCAGCTCTCCAAACCGAACAAGACAATCATGCCAAAACTCGTACGGAGTTAACGACTGCTTTGGGGGATACCGTCTCATTACTGGCGAAGTCCAAAACGAAAGAGCGCTCTCCTCTAATTCCTCAGTTTCTCTGCGATCCTGGAGAGCGAGAAGAAGACACAACGCCGGATTCACCCGAACTAGAAGGCGTAGAAGCTGCGGGGCAAATTTCCCCGAGTTTGGGTCAACCTTTTCAACTGCCCCCCGCCGATTTGACCCCGTAAGCTCAGGAAGTTGGTCATCGAGTAGGACTTAAAGCAGAAATCGGTCACTTTTCAAAGCCGTGTAACTTGTCCGATTAAAATCGGGTAGGGTCTGAATTTCAACAAACCCTAACAGAAAGCAGAAGGAGAGACTTGATTCCACTCTGCTTTCTCTGGGATCTGTCACAATAGATCGATTTTATCGAGTTTGCGATTCTGCGGGCATTTCTTCCATCATCGACTCTGGCATTTCCATGGGCATTTCCATAGGCATTTCCATGGGCATTTCCGTTTCTTCCATCGTATCCAGCGTGGGAAGTTCCATATCCTCTGCTGCGGCAGGAGCCATCATCGACTCAGGCAACATAACTTTGTCGATGACATGGATAACACCATTGCTGGCAGGAATATCAGCCATCACCACATTGGCATCATTGACCATTACCCCATTGCTCAGATCGATCGTTACCGGACTGCCCTCGGCGGTGGCAACTTCTCCCGAAGTGAGATCGGTGGACATCACCATACCCGGAACAACGTGGTACGTCAGAATTTTTACCAATTTCTGTTGGTTTTCTGGCTTGAGTAACTCGTCCAAAGTTCCTTCTGGTAAAGCAGCAAAGGCTTCATCGGTCGGTGCGAAGACCGTAAAAGGCACCTTCACCCGATAAGACATCAAGTAAACCTGCGGCTTCTAAAGCGGCAGTCAAGATGGTGAAAGAATCGCTGGACGCTGCGATCTCTACGATTGTGGATTCCGACGACATTTCTGTGGCATCTGCCACCTCGCCAGAAGGTGTGTCTTGGGAGATTGAATCGGCAGCAACCGATTCGGCAGCAACCGGTAATTGGAGGAAAATACTCGCACTAGCAGCGCCGACAACACCCGCTAATTGCTTAATCCAGGTTGCACCCGTTTTTATAGTCATGCTTGGGTATCCTCGTTTGTAAAGAGATTGCAAAGTTATAGGGGCTTATTGTACATCATTTACAATTTTTGACAAGACAAGCGAATTTTGCCCAGGCGGTGTAGGGAGCCACGATATTCTTTTAAAATCGCGACGATCGCCAAGGCTGAAGTTAGATCCCAAAGGGTTTTAGGGGTTCGTTCGATCGAACTGTCGCGCATAAAACCGGGCATATCGATCGCCCTTTGCCAAAAGTTCTGTATGGGTTCCCGATTCGAGAATTTGTCCGCTTTCCATGACTAAAATCCGATCGGCTTGGCGGACGGTTGCCAAACGGTGAGCGATAATCAACACGGTTCGCTGGTGCATAATCCGCTCTAGCGCTTGCCGAACAAGGGTTTCTGATTCCGAATCCAGCGCAGATGTGGCTTCGTCTAAAATGAGGATGCGAGGCTTGTGTAACATGGCACGAGCGATGGCGATTCGTTGTCGCTGTCCTCCTGAAAGATTCGCGCCGCGTTCTCCCACCCATGTTTGATAGCCATCTGGAAATTGGGTGATAAATTGGTGCGCATTGGCGATTTTTGCAGCTTCGATCGCCGCATTTAAATCGAAGTTAGCTTGACCGAAAGCAATATTTTCTGCGATCGTCCCGGCAAATAAAATGGTTTCTTGGGGAACGATGCCAATTTGGAGCCGCAAACTGTTGAGCGTCACCTCTCGAATATCCACGCCATCAATGAGAATTTGACCGGACTGAGGATCGTAAAATCGGGGAAGCAGGTTCACTAACGTCGTTTTTCCGGCACCTGACGAACCCACTAAGGCGATCGTTTCTCCGGGACGAACGAGTAAGTTAAAATCTTTGAGAACCCATGTAGAATTTTCAGAAGAGGCGCGATCGTAGGCAAAGGAAATCTTTCGATATTCAACTTTTCCGGTCACAACGGGTAGCTCGATCGCGTCCGGTTTTTCAACGACTTGCGATCGCAGTCCCAGGAGTTCAAAAATCCGATCGACCGAAGCTTCTCCCTGTTTGAACTCATTGTAATTATTCGTCACCTGTCCGATGGGATCGATCAACATTGCCACCGCCGCCACGTAACTGACAAATCCCGCTCCCGTTAAATTGGCGCGATCGATTTGCCAAGCGCCCAACCAGAACAACAACAACACGCTCATGGCTTCAAAAAAGCCCACCACAAAAAACTGAAACGCTTGGATTTGAGCTGCCCGATATTTGGTGCGTCGATTGAGTTCAGCCTCTTTTACAAAGCGGTTTAAAGCATATTTCTCAGCCGCAAAAGCTTGCACCAATCGCATTCCACCAAAGAGTTCTGTTAGCAAAGAAGCTAAGTTAGAAACTTGGGTTTGACTCCGGCGAGAAAAGATGAGCAACTTTTCCCCAAACCAGCCAATTAACAATGCCATAATCGGGGCAACGACAAAGGTTGCCAACGTCAATTGCCAATTGAGCCAAAGCATATATCCCAACACCACCACCAGTTGTAAAATGCTAGGAACCAACTGATGACAAATCTTGTAAATAACTTCTGCAATGCGATCGATGTCTTCCGTCAGGCGGTAAGCAAGATCTCCAGTTTTCGCAGTCGTAAAATAGTCGAGATCGAGTTTTTGGAGACGATCGGAGGTTGCAGAACGCAAGTCTAATGCGGTTGCCAGAGAAGCTTTTGCCATCAGGGCATCTTGACCGTATTGCACCGCACCGCGCAATAGAAAAATGATAGCGCTATATCCCGCTAAATGGGCGATCGCCGTGATATTTCCTTCGCCGATGTAGTTGGCAATGCGACCCGCTAACCAAGCGAGAATCGGCCAAAAAACTGTAAATCCGAGAGTACAGACGATCGCTTGTACGATCGTTAGTCTGTGGGGTTTCAGGTAAGGAAGGAGTTGCCAGTAGCTAGAACGATTTTTCAAGAAATTTTCGAGATAGTCATGTTTTTTTAACCTTACCAAGAAAGAGTGGAGTTCGTCTTTGGGCTATAGGAATGAAGATTCTTGAAGACCTTTTCGAGAATCGCGACATAATTGAAAACCGTCAGGGTAACGACCTTCAATTATGTTGAAATTTGAAGAGACATCAGGCAATTGTAAAGTTTGATTGACTCTTTTTTTCGTTTTGTTTAGTTTTTTAATGAAATCTCATATTGATTCTTTCTAGCCTCAGTCTTAAAGCAAAAAAGACAAGCTTAAATTCATCTAAAATTTTTGTATAGTCAAAACTTATCGAACCTATAATCAGAGCTAATTATCGATCGGTCGCGCTGCACCCAACTTAGGCTCAATCTCGAAGACGACTCAAAACCGATCGATCTCCAACTCCTTCATTTCCCCAAAACGATCGTGAACACTTACCCAAAAAGAGATGAAGTCACCATGGCATTTCGTCGGGAATGCTGTACCCGACGCACGGTTCAAGTCTTAGAAATCAAATTCCAGCGCATTCGCGACGATCTCCAACAATTTGTCAGTCATATCGGACAAACTGTGCCGTCTCGAATTTTAGAAGTCAAACGCCAGCGCATTCGCGACGATCTCCAACAATTCGTCAGTCATCTAGGGCTAATCGTACCGCAATCCCAGACCGGAAACGATTTTCCCTCCGAAATCCTTCAAGATGCCCTCGATCGTTTGGGAGATGAGGTATTTGCCGAATTTATCCGGCAAATTATTCAGAACGGGTAACGGGTTAGTTGATAGTTGATAGTTGATAGTTGATAGGTATGTTGAGCGATCGCAAAACGTACTCAATTACCAATTACCAATTACCCATTACCTATCCCTGTTGCAATTCCTCCAAGCTTGCCAACACTTCTCGGGAGTGAAAACTCGGATTAACTCCCGTAAACGTCGCCCGCAAAATGCCATCGGGATCGACAATATAGGTATGGCGCAGAGACATATATCCCAACCAAGATCCGTAGGATTTACTGACTGAACCGGTAGTATCGGCAAGTAGGGGGAACTTTAGCCCTTCCGAATCGCAAAATTCGGCGTGGGAATCTACATCATCGACGCTAATTCCCAAAATTTGGGTGTTTTTGCGCTTGTATTTGGGCAAATCCTGCTGAAACCGACGCGCTTCTAGGGTGCAACCGGAGGTAAAGTCTTTGGGATAGAAGTAGACGACAACCCAGTTGCCGCGATAGTCAGATAAGGAAATCTCCCCGTCTCCGGTATTCGTGGGTAGTGTAAATTCGGGGGCGCTTTGGTTGAGTTCGGGGAGTTTGCCGCCGAGGGCGAAAGCGCTGGGGGCGAAGGGTAAGGCAGCGAGGAGGGTGAGACAGAGAGTGGCGAGGAGTTGAAAACAAGTCCGACGGAAAATCATGATGGTGTGAAGACTGAAACGTTGCTTCATCTAAGTTTACAATCTAATCGCCACACTTGTTTGTTATTGAGCAGGGTTGACTCGTAACTCTCGTACTTCCTGAACACTTAATCCTGTTGTTTGGCTAATCCTTTCATCATCTAGAATTTCTAGTAATTGTCGGGCGATCGATCGTTTTGTATTGGTTTCTCCTTCTTCTCGTCCTTCTTCTCGTCCGAGGGCGATCGCTCCTTGTTGGTCGTAAATAAACATTTCTCGTCGGTCTAAATCTTCAAGTTCTTCGGGGCTTAAATTCGCTTGATTGGCAATTTCAAAGGCTCGATGAATCTCGGGAATATTATCGAGGTTTTCTGGCGCTTGGGTTAGAGATCGGGCATATTTGAGAAAATAAATCCATTTCTCCGTCAGGGTTTCTAACTCGGAAACGTTTTTGGTGAACTTGGGCAGTTCGATAAAGACCAATTCTAAACCACGATCGGTATACTTCACATTTAATGTTTCTTCTTTGTAAGTAAAACGAGAAATTGTTCGATCGAACTCTTCAAACATCACAAAATCAGTAATTGTCAGGGCAATGACCGGTTTGAGCATCCGGTAGCCTTCCCGCGCTTGCAGTTGAAAGGCATAGGTTTTGGTGGCATTATATAACACCCGCTGACGAAAAGACTGTACGTTCAAAACCTGCATTTCGATAATCACCAACGTGCCATCTTTCAATTTAGCTTTGACATCGAGGTAGGTGTCTTTTAGTCCTTGAACGATCGGCGGTAAATTCGGGTTGATAATTTCTAGATCTTCAATAATCGGTTGAGCATCGTAAATCAGAGCATTCAGAAAGCTGATGAGAATGTCTTTGCTTTCAGAAGATCCGAATATTTTCTTGAAGGCATAGTCGGTTTTAGGATTAATAAACATGGCTTTTTCTTTAAAAGGTTTTTGTATGGAAGTGTTGATGGCGAAGCTGTTTTGCGGTCAGGATTCAGCTATCATCGGACGATCGCGACAAAGGGCGAAGGGCTGGGCCTGCGCATTTGCATGATGCTTGTCGGTTCGTACACGAGATTTTCAGACATTTGCTTCTCCCCGACAGAATTTGTTCGCGCCGGGTATGGCGACGGCTATATCTCTGAAGATGTGCACCCGGAAGAAAACGCACCATTCTGTTTTGGCATCAATTCACCGATCGCCCTAGTCACGTCACCAGGTTCGGTGAATCCGTCACGTAGAATAAGAAGATGCCTTGCCGTGTCCTTATCCGAAAGTAGTCCAGATGCCCAACGTTTATTTTGATGCCGAACAGAATGGTCGCCGATCGTTTGAGTTGCCCGGTGCCAAACCCCACTATAATCCCGATCGACCGGGACAGGTGGAACATATATTCCTAGACTTAGCGATCAATATTGCCTGCCGCAGTTTTCGGGGAACGTGCAGCATTCGCCTCAACCCAGTCCGGGACGGGATCTCGAACCTCACCTTAGATGCCGTTAACCTATACATCGAAGCGGTGAAAGTAGAGGGTGTTTCCCAAAAATTTGACTATGACGGGGAACTGTTGCACGTTGTCCTGACTGAACCGACACAAGCGGGAGTTGCCATTACCTTAGAGATTACCTACGGCGTCGATAAACCCCAACGCGGACTCTATTTCATCGGTCCGGATGAGAATTACCCCAAAAAACCCGTCCAAGTTTGGACTCAGGGAGAAGACGAAGACTCCCGATTCTGGTTTCCCTGCTTCGACTATCCCGGACAATTGGCAACCTCGGAAATTCGGGTAAAAGTGCCGAAACAATATAGAGCAATTTCTAATGGGGAACTCATTGCCACGGAATGCGGGGATAAGAATACAATCTATCATTGGTCGCAACAACAGATACACCCGACTTATTTAATGACGCTGGCGGTGGGGGATTTTGCCGAACTGCGAGATGAGTGGCAAGGCAAACCCGTCACCTATTACGTAGAAAAGGGACGGGAAGAGGATGCGCGGCGCAGCATGGGGAAAACGCCGATGATGATCGAGTTTTTCTCCCAAACTTTTGGGTATGCGTATCCCTTCCCGAAATACGCTCAAGTTTGTGTGGATGACTTTATTTTCGGGGGGATGGAGAATACTTCGACGACGTTGCTGACCGATCGTTGCTTGATCGACGATCGCGCGGCGTTGGATAATCGGAGTACGGAAAGTTTGGTGGCTCACGAACTGGCGCATCAGTGGTTCGGGGATTTGGTGGTGATCCGGCATTGGTCCCATGCTTGGATTAAGGAAGGAATGGCGTCTTATTGCGAGGTGTTGTGGACCGATCGCGAGTATGGGAAAGAGGCAGCAGCGTATTATCGGTTGCAGGAAGCGCGATCGTATCTGAGTGAGGATGGGGGTCGATATCGGCGTCCGATTGTGACTCATATTTACCGAGAAGCGATCGAACTTTACGATCGGCATTTGTATGAGAAAGGATCGTGTGTTTACCACATGATTCGTGCCGAGTTGGGCGATGAGTTATTTTTTAAGGCGATCGCCACTTTCGTCAACGACAACGCCCACCAGACGGTGGAAACGGTAGATTTGCTCCGGGCGATCGAAAAGACAACGGGTCGCAATTTGTTGTTCTTGTTCGATCAATATGTCTATCGCGGCGGACATCCAGATTACCAGGTTTCCTATTCTTGGGATAGGGATAGCAATTTGGCGAAAGTTACGGTGGTGCAAACCCAAGCGACGGATGGAAATACGCCCAATGACAGCAATTTGTTCGACCTAAAAATTCCGATCGGTTTTGGATATACCTCAGAAGAGGCAGAAACCCCAACTTTAAAAAATTTCCCGGTTCGCATTCATGAAAAAGAGCAAAGTTTCTACTTTCCGCTAGAAGAAAAACCAAAATTCGTCAGTTTTGACGCCGGAAATAACACCCTCAAAACAGTAAAATTGGAGTATCCTCTACCGGAACTCAAAGCCCAATTGCAATTCGATCCCGATCCGATTTCTCGGATTTATGCGGCGAAAGCGATCGCCAAAAAAGGTGGATTAGAAGCGGTTACGGTACTCTCAGAAGCGCTGGTGAACGATGGATTTTGGGGAGTACGATCGGAAGTCGCTAAGACACTGGCAAGCATCAAACTCGATACCGCATTCGACGGGTTGATTGCCGGATTAAGTGATGTAGATGCGCGAGTTCGCCGTACCGTTGTTTCTTCCTTGGGGGGAATCAAAACCTATGCCAGTTACAAAGCCATTAAACCCTTAGTGAAAAAGGGAGATCCCAGTTACTACGTCGAAGCAGCAGCTTGTCGGGCAATTGGGTCGATCGCGGCTGCCAATTTAGAAGAAAAACCAACGGAAAAGAAAGTCATCGAACGTCTGAAATGGGTGTTAGAAACGAAAGCCGGATGGAATGAAGTGGTACGCAGTGGGGC
Source organism: uncultured cyanobacterium (assembly GCA_963838375.1). GTDB lineage: Bacteria > Cyanobacteriota > Cyanobacteriia > Cyanobacteriales > Geitlerinemataceae > DVED01. The sequence goes on from CAWIQY010000006.1 coordinate 532,374, forward strand.
GATCGGCGGCTTGAGCGCTCTCAAAACTTCAGAAGATGCTTTAAACCTCATTTTAGAGTATACCGCAGCCGGGGTTCCCCAATCGTTGCGATTGGCGTCTATTCGAGCATTGGGTCGATTTCTACGGGGCAAACTCAAGCGAATGTGGAACGGATTGTAGAACGTTTGTCGCAACTTTCACGGGAAACTTTTTTCTTAACTCAAGTTTCTGTGGTTGCGGCATTAGGACAAATGGAAACGCCAAAAGCGATGTCGATCGCGGCATCGCTTGCCGAACAATCTCCCGATGGTCGAGTGAAGCGCATTGCCGAAGAAACTATTTCCAAAATTCAGAAAAATATCGGTTCCGACAAAGCCGTTCAACAACTTGCGCCAAGAACTCGATCGAGTTAAAAAGGACAATCAAGACCTTCGCAGTCGGTTGGAAAATTTGGAAGCCAAATCCAAATCGTAGGGTGTATTGAGGAACGAAACGCACCGTTTTTGTTAGTTGTTAGTTGCTAGTTGCTGGTCAGCAGTAGCCATTACCCATTACCCATTACCCATGCCTAAATTCATCGAAAATCCAACGATCGTCAAATCCGTCGGAAACTTACCTAAAAAAATTGAAGAATTTGTAGGAGGAGTTAATACCGGAGACAGCCATATCAGCATTGCCCGAATGACCTCTCCCGAGGGTTGGCAAGAACCCGGTCAGCGTCCCGAATTTCAAGAAGTTACTGTTGTTTTAGAAGGAACGATCGTGGTTGAATTTGAAGGGGGAACCGAGGAAGTGAATGCCGGGAGTGCGATCGTTTCCGAACCGGGAGAATGGGTGCGCTACAGTACCCCAAAACCAGGCGGGGCGCATTATATTGCTATCTGTTTACCTGCTTTTTCACCGGATCTCGTTCATCGCGATTCTGAGTAAATATTCAAGTTGTCAATTTTCAAATGGCGGTTAAAACCGCGACGACAGGAAATAAACCCGCCGTCGCGGGTTTAATCATTTTAATTAGACTGTGATTCTGTAGACCAGAATTTCCCTAACTCGCAAAACTTGCACTTTTTTAATCATTCTTGCCAATCATGAATACTCCAAGTCATGCGATTTTAAATGTTGCATTGTTGAGTTCTATATCGCCCCTAGCAGGCGCGATCGCCTTTGGGGCAATTTTGCCAGATTTGCCCATTTTTGGTTTTTATATTTGGGCGAAATGGATCGATCGTTTGCCCGAACAAAAAATTTGGGGTGAAGCGTATTATTCTCCCGTCGTGCAAGATCTGGTTGCCTTTTTTCATTCCATTCCCATTGCCTTGTTTGCATGGTCGATCGCGTTCTTTGCCGGGTGGGATATCGCCCAAGTCGTTTTTCTCAGTTGCATCTTGCATTCGTTAGGCGATTTACCGGTACATAATGATGATGCACACCGACATTTTTTCCCGCTGACAGATTATCGGTTTATCAGTCCAATTTCCTATTGGGATCCGAAACATTACGGATCGATCGTCGCGGCGGTAGAATTCGGCTTAGTTTTAGTGGCAACCGTTTGGGTGTTTCCCCGTACCGAGTTTTGGCTAGCGCGAGTTTTGTTGGTGGCGGTGAATGGGTTGTACGGGTGGGGATATTATCGACATTATGGGCGATCGAGGCAACGAGTGAAGCGTCAAACGCAAGAGTAAGTCCGAGAAGCTACCAGGGATTCGATCTTCCACCAAGCTTTTCTTCTTCGACGACTTCGCACCTCTAACCCCACTCCCAAAGCTTGCCCCGAATTTCCCATCGATGTGTATCATAGAGTAACGGTCTCCCAGGTATATAACGCTCTATGGTTTTTAACCCTGACTTTTTCACCTCCGGTACGGAAGCCCAAGAAGTCAATCGACTGCTCAAGTACCTGCAACACCAGTCTCCGGATGTGCTGGCGCGCATTGCCAAGTCTGTGAGTCCTGAAATCAAGGATATTATTTCTCGGAACGTGCAGGGGTTAGTAGGCGTTCTTGCCTGCCGATGGGTTCGATGTGCAAATTTCCACCGATCGCGAAAATATGGCGGGGATGTTAGCATCGGCAATGATGACGGGGTATTTCCTGCGTCAGATGGAACAGCGGATGGAACTCGATAAAGGATTTTCCGGTACGATCTTCAATAACATCTCTCGTTCTGAAGAATCTGGGCTTTAAGTTGCCAGAGTCTCGATGGAGAGGTATGTTTTCCCCTGCATCTCACTCAACTCGCGAATGTATCCATTGCGTAATTCCCTCGGCTAAGGAATCGGCGAGTTTTTCTTGTTCGGCAGGATCGACAATCCATTCAAATTCTACGGGATTGATCATAAACCCGAGTTCTAACAACACCGAGGGCGTGACTGCCGGACGAGCGAGGGCGAGGTTGCCCCAGAAGACGCCGTAGGCAGGGCGATTGAGATCTTCGACTAGGTAATTGTAGAGAAACGTGGCTAAATCGTGGGCTTGGGGTTGATACCAAAATGTACCTATCCCGGCAGTATTCATGGCGTCGCCGCTGTCGGGTAGGGCATTGTAGTGGAGGCTGAGGGCGATCGTCGGTTCGACTTTGGCAATGCGATCGGCCCGCGCACCGGGTAAAATATCCTCATCACCTTCTCGAGTCATGACTACTGTAGCACCTCGGGCTTGGAGTCGATCGCGCAAGAGTTGCGAGATCCGCAGCGCCACCTCTTTCTCGGGATAGCCGTTGGGCCCAACGGCTCCTAAGTCAGCATCGCTGCCATGTCCGGGATCGAGGAGGACGGTGACACCCGCGAGGGATTGAACATCGCCAAGAAGTTTGGGCGGATGGCGCAGGGAAAGTACCAGTGTAGTTCCGTCGTAGCGCAGTTTGTAGCCCCACTGTTGTTGGGATTTGAAGTGGAAGGTATATTGCAAATCGCCGGAGACTTGCTGCCAATCCATCCAAGAGACGATCGGGTTGTCGTTAAAGGCGATCGTATCGGTTTGGGCGGTGGTATTGTGTAGAGTCAGGGTCAGCGTATCGGTATCCTGGACGATCGACACTGGAACCGGAACTTGCAGGGGAAAAAAGACTTCTGTCCAGGGAGAACCGTGACTGGCGCGGACACTGCGAATTAGCGATCGCGGCGGTGTACCACTGGGAAACACCTGCACTTCGGACGCTTTAATCCAGGCGCCGTAGTCCAAACGCAGCCATTCCCCTTCTTTTGCGGTAATTGCCGCTTGGGTTCCTTTGGGTAATGGGGTGAGGCGGGAGTAATCGGTACCGGGACCGGTTCTGGCAACACCCCCCTCAACGATGACTTCGGCAACTTCGATGCGATCGCTTGAGAGAATTTCGATCGCGCCCGATCCCGCTTGGGTTCTCACCGTGCCGTTTAACTCCAATTGAAACACCGGAGTCCCCAAATTTCCCGGTGTATTGAAACTCGTACAACCTTGGTAGAGTCCGGCGATGGTTTGGGTTTCGGGCTGATTGTTCCCGGTTAACACGGCATTGTTCGCCGGAAGTGCGACGCTTTGAGATTGTGGGAGTAACGTCACAGACCGATTGGCAAGCTGTACGGAAACGGTAGAATCGGCTGGGGCGATCGCTTCAAAACAGATAGATTCTCCTGGCATTCGGGCGATGGGATCGACAGGGAGTAGCGATCCTTTGGCAAAGTCGATGCCTTGCGGCAATATTGGCTGTGTGGATTTGCGTGTCACCACCCATTGCAATTCCTGGTTTTGGTAGCGGATGACAAACCGATTTTCGCCAATTTGTAGCGGGAAACTGGGCGCGAAATGTCCGGCGGGAGAGCGCTCGATCGTTTCTCCATTTACCGTGACTTCACCGTCTGCTGCGGCGGTTCCGATCAGGAAAATGCGATCGGCGGTGGTTTCGTGGTTGGGCGGCGGGTAGACGATCGACAGGGGCTGTTGTGCCATAACGGGAAAGGCGATCGCTGCTCCCAGGGTTGCCAGTCCAATCGAGCAGAAAAGCGGTGAAAATGGATTCATGCCGTCGGAAATTCGCGGAATCTAGCCAGATACACTGTATCACGGGAATGGCTAATTGGTAATCCTTAACGGCGACGGAGGTGCATGAGTCCTAAGACTAAGATAGCGGCGATCGCACCCACCGCCAAACTGAGCCAAAATGCAGGCGCAGCCAGGAACGTTATGTCTTTATACGAGGTTGGAGAATTGTCCGATGTGGCGACGGAGACGGCAACGCCGCTGACAGCCAGTCCTACTCCGGCGATGGCGACGGTGTTGTTTAAAGCTCGATCGTTTCTAGCTTTTTCTAGGT
>CAWIQY010000007.1:0-206385 GCA_963838375.1 uncultured cyanobacterium
TTGGTGGAAACCCCGACTCTATCTCAACCAATAGGGGCGCAAACTCCCGTAAAATTGGCGTATTGAGCGACGATCGAGGCGTGTGATGAAAGTTTTCCGGGCAGTGAATTTACAAAACTATTCTCAATGGTTGATGCCGATAAAAGTGCTATCCACGGTGCTGATTTCCGGTGCGATCGGCTTAGAATTGTGGAATCTTTATACCCATGGGTTCGATCGATTTGAGAGTCTGATGCCGATTGTCTGGTTTGAACGTTTCGCGTTAGTCGCCCATGGATTGGAAGGGATCGTCTCGGCATTTTTAGCGCCAGCAAAAGGAGAAAAACCCATTCCTTATGGCGTTTATACATTTTTTGTGGGGACGATCGGTTTGTTGGAGTTATTCGATCGTCAATTGGACTCCCCTCACTAAAACCCCACCGCTACACCTTCTCCACGGCGATCGGCAGCCCCTTCCAACGTGCCGTCGGGCATCACCTCGATCGCACTAGCATTGCCCCAATTTCCCCGTATTCTCAGATCGTGTCCCCGACGGCGCAACTCTTAAATTGTCAGGGTATCCAACCCCCAGAATTCGACAAAGACGGTTTCGGGCATCCACTGCTGGTGAATTCGCGGCGCAGATACCGCTGCACCCACATCCATGTCGTACACCAACACATTCAGCAAAATTTGTAAGACGGTGGTGATGATGGTACTGCCGCCTGGAGCCCCCAAGGCGAGGCGTAGTTGACCGTTTTCGGTGACGATCGATCGCCTCGCGTTTAGTCGAGAACCAGATGCCGTACTAACACCCGCATCACTTCGCCGGGAATGGCAGTGGGTAGCGGCGGACTCCATTCGGTGACTTCGGCAAATCCTCGGCGGTAGAGAGTGTGGATGATGTTGACGACGCCTTGGGGAGTGCCGACAAGCATGATTTTCACCGCTTCGCGTCCGGAAGGGTTGGGGGTCGATCGGGTTTCTACAACGTCGGCGGTTTGGGCATCCTGGGAATTTTCTTGGAACATCGGGATCTCCTAGTTTTTGAGAATTAGATATTCGCAGATCTGCGAATATCTGAATTATACTAAATCTTCGCAGATCTGCAAATATTTACGAGATCGTCATCTTCTGAGACGATCGAGGGCATGGGAAAAGCGGGAAAAGCCCTCAGACAAGTTTTAGAGTTTTATGGCATTAGCCAAAACAAATTGGCAATCCAGCTAGGCGCAAAGCCTTCCGTTGTATTTCGCTGGTTTCACGAGAAAACCGATCCTAGCGGTAACACCATTGACGAAATCGCCAAAGCGCTTCAGGACATCGAACCATTAGCTGCTGCCGAGTTCGTTCGGTTGTATTTGGGAGAGTATTTGGAAGATAAAGATCGGTTCCCAGGGGCGAAGCATTGAGCGATTAATTTTTCGCTTTTACCGAGAAGTTACTGCCCCAATGCTTCGCCCCTACCGGGATTGCTTATTTTAATTCGCTTCACCGATTAACGTAAACGCCGCCCAATAGCTGGGTTCGGGATGCTGCTGCATCAACTCCGCCGTTGCCGCATCGTCTACTTTCCACAACGAGACGACGATGCTGGGAACTCCGGCAGTCACCAAGGCGCGAGATAAGCCGACGACCCCATCTCCGGTAATCTCTCCGCGTCCGGTATCGCAAGCACTCAGCACCACCAAATCGGCGTTCAACTTCAAATCGAGAATTTCTCCGGCTGTCAATAAGCCGCCGCCACTCCCGGCAACCCCGCAACTCCCCACAGCAACAACACCGCCGCCACCGTTCCCATTCCCCGCACGATCGATCGATCTCTCCCGTTCTTCTGGTTCTTTATATTCTTACCTCCCAGTGCGATCGATCTATGCACTTTTCCGGTTTCGGGTTTGGCGAACGGTCTAAGTTCGTATCTGCCAAAAGTCCAACATTGAGTCCCTTTACGGTGTCATTCGCTGTCTTGCAGCCGGAGATGGATATCGATCGACCGATCTCAAAAGTTCTCGTTCTAAAAGTCGATCGTTGCGATCGAACTCGAGAATTCGTGCCGTGACTTCCCCAATATCCGTGAGGGGTTGAATCGTGGAACCCTCTAAACGAAAGTGTGCGTGCCAAGCATCTCTGCGCGGATGAAAAAATCGCACGAGTTCTCCTGTTCTCCATACAATCGACCCCAGATCGCTTCCTTTCTGAAGATTGCAAAACGTACACGCATAAGCCAAATTATCGGCTGTAGTCGCTCCGCCGTGTTTGACGCTGATAATGTGGTCAATGTGACATCCCGATACTCGATCGGTTTCTGCAATCAAACAGTATTCGCATAAGTAATCGGCGCGAACTGCAACTAAACGTCGAAGTTCGGGATTGATATAAGGACGCGGCATGGCGATCGTTACTCAGCGATAATGTATTTTTGAGCCATCGCTTTAATCAGCGTTAACAGATGCTCGATATGCAAGAAGTTATCTAGCTCATTTTTTTCTTCCGAAGTTAAGCTTTCATGGTTGTGGCGATAGATTAAATCGGAAATTCGTTCCTTAGCATCATCCGACAGTTGAAAATTGACGATTTCTGGTGGAGTCGTTCCGGCGGCAAAGAACTCGACAATTTCGGCATAAGCTTTGGGAAGATTTGTCGTTACGGTATTCATCGGTATCTCCTAACTTTAGATTTCACCAGCACGCTTTACACGCGCTGAAGATATTGATGGCTTTCATTTTCGATACACTTTCGTAACTGTTGCAATTTTTGACATTCTAAAGTTTCCTAAAACCCCACCGCTACACCTTCTCCACGGCGATCGGCAGCCCCTTCCAACGTTCCATCCGGCATCACCTCGATGGCGCTGGCATTGCCCCAATTTCCCCGTATTCTCAGATCGTGTCCCCGACGGCGCAACTCTTCAATTGTCAAGGTATCCAATCCCCAGGATTCGACAAAGACGGTTTCGGGCATCCACTGTTGGTGAATTCGCGGTGCAGAGACTGCCGCATCCACATCCATGTCGTACACCAATACATTCAGCAGAATTTGTAAGACGGTGGTGATGATGGTACTGCCGCCTGGGGCCCCCAAGGCGAGGCGTAGTTGACCGTTTTCGGTGACGATCGTCGGTGTCATGCTAGAGAGGGGCGTTTTCCCCGGCGCGATCGAATTCGCCTCTCCTCCCACTAACCCAAATAAGTTGGGAACACCTGGGGCGATCGCAAAATCATCCATCTCGTTGTTGAGTAAAATCCCCGTCCCCGCAGCCACCACTCCCGCCCCAAAACCGCCGTTGACAGTAAACGTCAGACTCACGGCATTGCGATCGCCGTCAACGACGGTTAAATGGCTGGTATCTGGGGATTCTCGCAACCGTTGCAGCGTTTCGGCATCCATGGGTTTGACTTCATTTGCCGATCGCGCCCGATCGATTATAATTTCCCCACGGCGCTGTTGGGCGTATTCCTCACTCACCAACTGCCGTACCGGAACCTCGACAAAATCCGGATCGCCGAGGTATTCTGCCCGATCGGCATAAGCTATTTTCATCGATTCGATGAGCAAGTGCAACCCATCGGGATGATGCCAACCCAGCGACGCCAAGTCGGTATCGCCCATGAGGTTGAGAATTTGCAACAAGTGGACGCCACCGGAGGACGGAGGGGGCATGGAACAGACTTTCCACCTCCGGAAGTCTCCACAAAGCGGATCGCGCCAAATCGGCTGATAGGCGGCTAAATCCTCGAGATCGATGAGTCCGCCGTTGGCTGCCATATCATCGGCGATCGATCGGGCAATAGTTCCGGTATAAAAGCGTTGGGGATCGATCGCAATTTGTTCTAGAGTTTTTGCCAGATCCGATTGTACGAGACGATCGCCGACTTGATACGGTTCCCCATCGCGAGTGAACGCCTCCCTTGCCGCCGGATTTCCCAGCAACATTTCCTGCCGTCGCTTTACCGCATCCACAAATCGCTGACTCACGGGAAACCCTTCTGCCAGACGAATCGACGGTTCCACCACTTGCTGCCACGACAACGCGCCATATTGCCGATGTAATTGGGCTAACCCCGCCACCGTTCCCGGTACACCCACCGCTTGATGTCCGTCCAAACTCGATCGGGAAATGGGATTTCCTGCCTCATCCAGGTACATATCTCGAGTTGCCGCCATGGGAGCGCGTTCCCGAAAATCCAACGCCTGCATTTCCCCGGTATCCGCCGGATACACCAGCGCAAATCCACCCCCACCAATTCCCGCCGAAAACGGTTCGACGACGGAAATTGCCAGTGTTGTGGCAACAGCCGCATCCACCGCATTTCCCCCCGCTTGCAGCATTTCTCCTCCTGCCTCGGTGGCAAGAGGATGAGCCGATACCACCATTCCCCGTTGACGGGTTTGAGCAATGGTTGAGCCGGCAGCAGAAGCGGTAAAGATGGCAACGGCGATGGGAAGTAGAACGAGTTTTCTCAACGCGAATTTGCGAACAGGCACGTTGTTTTTTTTAGGAGTTAATTGTTAATTATCGATCGGTAAAGGGAGGGAAGGGATTTTCCGAATCGATCGCATCTGATACAGATTCCCGTTGCGGGTAGTAACTGGCAATAATGGCGATCGACAACCACCACAGTGTACTAACTTCGGGACGATATAACACCGTATCCACCAATCCATGAGCCCACAAACCGCAGACAGTAGCGATAATCGCGATGAGCCAATAGCCTTCGCAACTTTCCATCTCTCGTAGCCGTTGTAGTTGTCGGATGCCAAAATTCAACGTCACCAGCAGCAACCATAAGAAGGCGAACAAGCCGATAAAACCCGTTTCTACGGCAATTTCCAACGGGACAGAATAAGCACTCAGCGCCGAGTATTTCGGGCGCATATACAGGGGATAAACTTGGTTAAAAGCGGTGTTTCCCGGACCGATGCCGAGAATTGGACGATCGCGCACCATATCCAAAGCCGCCATCCAAACATTCATCCGGAAATTATTACTGCTATCTTCCCGTCCGGCAAAGATACTGGCAACCCGCATCCGCACGGGTTCTACTAAGACAATTGCCAGCAGCAAGACGACAGCCGAAGTGCCTAATGTTGCCGGAATTGCCCATTTTTGGAATCGGGATGGCAGTTTGACACTCCACCAGTAAACCAACAGTAGCATCAGGACGAATCCACCGGCGACTAAGCCAATCCAGCCGCCGCGACTGAACGTCAGCACCAAACAGGCAGAATTGACCAAAACCATGGTGACTGCCAAGGCTTTCGGCAACCATCCCCGCCACGCGAACGCAGCGGCTACAGCCAAAAGGACGGCAGGGATCAAATAAGCCGCCAGTAGGTTGGGATTGCCCAGATAGCTGTAGACGCGGGTGACACCTGCCATTTGGGAGGTGGGGTCAGTCCAGGTGGCGAGGGCTTCGGCTTTGAAAAACCACTGACGCAAGCCATAGACGCTGACGATCGTGGCAATATGCAAATAAAGCGAAATCAGCGCCGATCGCAAACGAGGCGATCGTAATACCCGAGCGCACAAGGCAAAGAGTAACAAAAACAGGGTTAGCTTCGCCCAGCCTACCATTGCCGCATTTTTGACGGGGGACATGGCTGTTGCCACTGTGGCGATGCCCCAATACAGCAGTACCAGCAAGTGAATGGGCGTAAAGCCCCACTTGCCCTCATCCGAGAGAGTCAGCAGTAGCCAAAAGCCTCCGCAAGCCGCCAGCAAGACCCCGACTAAACTGGTTGAGACAAAAGGGGCTAGCGCAAAGACGATCGCCACTAGCATTGCCCCTATGGGTTCTGCCCATCCCAGCAACCAACTCCCCGATCTCCAAGTCCTCAACGAACCACCGATCGATCGGTACAAAACACTCTGACCCCGCCACTGGGAAAGCTGCAAGTCAGATAAAGTCAGAGTCTGCCACATTGACTCCATCGGAAATACTTTCATGAATTGGTAATCGGTAATCGGTAATTGGTAATCGGTAATTGGTAATGGTTGATGACCAACCAGCCACTAGCCACTGAAAAACTTTATCCCTTTTCCGGCAAACTGACGATATAGCGATATCCCGATCGCGGCGTCCCTTGGATGGAAATACTCCCCCCGTGCATTTGAGCCAGTTGACAGCTCAAGAGTAAACCCAATCGTTCTCGAGATCGATCGAGGGTAGAGTCCTGAATCCGCTCCCAAACATCGATCGATCTCATATCCTGCGGAACGCTCTCCTCGCTGGCTAGTGCCGTTGCATCTGGCAGAGAACTCGAACTAGGTGTCACAATACCACAGGCTTCTAACTCACTTTCAGGCAAGCTATCTCCCAACCATGGATGGGATACCCAAATCCCGATGTTCAGATTTTCCTCCTTGCGACAGACGTGAACGCGGATGACGCAGCCCCCTTCGGAGACCTGAACCACCCGAAACATCAGATGATAGAGCAGTTGTTGAACTTTACCTTTGTCCAAGAGCCAAATGCGATGGACGGGTTCGACGGAAACCTGAATTTGTTGTTCTCGGCGGTTGGCGACGGGTTCTAGGGTTTTGAGAACCTGCTGGCAGAGCATTTCTACATCTACGGAGATTAAAGACAGAGGCGCGCCATTGCTGGAGAGTTCCCGCAACGATAAAATCTCTTCAACTAGCGACAGCAAATACTGACCGCTATCGTGAATGATTTTGAGATATTCTTTTTGTTTGCGCCGCAGCGGTCCGTAAATTTCCCGACTGAGAACGCTGGTCATTCCCATCACGGAAGTCAGCGGCGTCCGCAGTTCCTGCATCAGTTGGGCGACCAGCTCCACTTTGAGTCGCTCGATCGAAAATCCGCTGGTGGGCAAACTGCTGGGCAAAGGTAAGGGCGGGGGAGAAGAATCGGTGTTTTTGGAAGGGGGAGGGGGAGTGCCGATCGGCCCAAAGCGCTCCAGTTCTGCCATACACCAGCGAGCCGTCAGTTCCACGAACTCAATTTCTTTGGGACGAAACTCGCGAGGCGCCAGATCCATGACGGCGATTGTGCCCAAACAATACCCGCTGGAGGTAATCAGAGGCACGCCTAAGTAGGCGCGGATGCCGTAGTGCCCGACAAACAAGCGATGGGCAAAGATGGGATGGGTGGTGGTATCGCGAATGGCGAGGACTTGTTCGCTATCGATGACATAGGCGCAAAAGCACTCGCTCCGTTTGAGTTGGCGGGCGGTGGAGAGAGATTGCATTTGTTCTAAATCCGACCAACCGACTTCTGCTTTAAGCCATTGCCAGTCCCGATCCATTACGCTGGCAATGCAAATGGGAATTTCCAAGAAGTTGGCAACGAGCACAGCGGCTTCGTTCAGAACGGGGATGTTGTCTTTTTCGAGCAAGCCCGACTCGGTTAAAGCCTGTAAGCGTTGCTGTTCTCGATCGGTAACGGTCATGGGATACGAAGCAGAAATAATTCGGGCAGTGGACAAAGGAGGTGGAGGAGTTACGCAGTTGCCGGAGTTGCTGGAGTTCAGAATACTTGGTTGGCACAGCTTGTACCCAGCTTACGTACTCCCGCAACGTCCCGATGCCGAACTCCTTCTTTAATTAACAATATTCTATGTTGTTTTTTCGATTGTTCGATTTTCAAAGGCTTAACCCCATGCCTGATGGGCAAATAGAGCGGCGATGACTCGCACCCCCCGAAGTTGGTTGGACAGGGGGAGATGACCCTTCGGGGCGCTCAAATCCCAGGTAAATTCATGGGGATAGCGCGTCCAGTTATTATTGGTTTTCCAACCGAGTTGGCTCCACAATTTCTCCCAGTTTTTTCCTTTTCCCAGCCAAATTTGACGTTGGACAGAAAAGCCGAACTTGTTTTCGGAGTAAGCTAACCAGAGTCGATCGATGGTTTGTAAGTCACAGATGGGAAACTGCTCGACTTCGGTGAAATACACCCATTTGCGCGCGATCGCAGCTTCTCCTGCCAATTGACAGAGGAGTTCTCGGGTCAGATCGTCAGCCCTTTGGAAGTCTTGGGCTTCTAGGGCGCTTTGCAGTAAGCTGTAGTCGATGTTGCGTTCCGATTCGAGGGAGACGACGCGGGAAGTCGCAGTTGAATCCGTCATAAGTCTTAGGGGGTCGGTGTTCGGTAGAGGTTGCCGTGGGTTTGTCAAGCAGAACGATCCCGCGCAACGGTTTCCCAGACATCTGGAGTTGACTCGTTGTAGGATCGATCGCTATTCAATCCTACAACGAGCGGTCATGGGTTCTAGGTCATTGCCAAAGCGCTATTCCTCTAAAGGTTGCTGATAGCCTTTTTCAAAGGCAAAACGAATGAGCTGGTTGCGATTTTCCAAGTTGAGCTTGGTGAGAATGTGACTGAGATGGGTTTGAACGGTTCGGGGACTGATGAATAAGCGGTTGGCAATTTGCTTGTTTGTAAATCCCTGAATCACTTCCCAAAAAACCCGGACTTCGGCTGGGGTTAGAGGTAAAGAATCCAGCGTGGCTTCTGCCGTCTCCTCTTCAGGCTCTGTGGGCTTCCTCGCCTCCAAAAACGAAACATCAGCGGGGGCTGACATGAGTGGGGAGGTAATCTGCATACTATCGGGACTGGCAACTCGATCGAACAAGCGTAAGATTTCTTTATGAATGCGACGAGATCGCTCGATTTGGGCTTCTATTTTGGCGACTAACTCTCGAGGCTCAAAAGGCTTGATCAAGTAGTCATCCGCGCCGATCGAGTGTCCCTCAATGCGGTTATCTAATTCCCCCAAACTCGACAAGAAAATAAACGGGACAAGTTGACCGGAACTGGTCGCTCGCAAGCGACGGCAGAACTCAAACCCATCCATTTCTGGCATCATAATATCCGAAACCACTAAGTCTGGCGGTTTCAACTCAAATGCCACTAAAGCTTCCGTTCCCGAATTCACAGCTTTGACGCTATATCCTTCTTTATCTAGATATCGCGTTAAGGTCATCCGGAATGTTTTATCGTCATCAACGATAAGAATCCTTTTCATCTCAAAAACCCTTTGAAGACTCCCGAAAACATGGACGGAGATCCTCCATGCTGAAAATATGTCAAGAGTAACAGTCTCTCCATATGCACCCAGTGTTCAACCGCCCTCACGGGTCGGTTAATCGCAATTCGTTTCCTGGCATTCACACGCAACAGGAACTCCTAACCTAAGCTAAATCATAATTCGATCGATTTTCATCAGACCGTGGATATATCCAATTCCCCGACGCGGAAATCGACTTTAATGACCAGGATGCCACAGTTTTCTCTAACCTGCTGTGTAGATGGCACTGCGGTTGACAAAACTAACGGAACAAACTTTTTGTCGATTCGGCGATCGGGGAGTTCCCAACAAGCCATATCATGAACTGGTGTTATTTTCCAACCCACTCAACCAGATGTACGACAAAATTACACCACCTCAAACTGGCGATCGCGTAACCTTTAACAATGGCGAACCGATCGTCCCCGACAATCCCATCATCCCCTTTATTCGGGGAGATGGTACGGGCGTTGACATTTCGCCCGCCACCCAAAAAGTCATCGATGCAGCCGTGAGCCAGGCGTACGGCAATCAGCGAAAAATTAGCTGGTTTAAAGTCTACGCGGGCGACGAAGCCTGTCAACTGTACGGAACTTACCAATATCTTCCCGAAGATACCCTCAAAGCCATTACTGAATATGGTATCGCGATTAAAGGTCCGCTTACGACCCCCATCGGTGGCGGAATTCGCTCGCTGAATGTCGCTTTGCGGCAGATCTACGAGCTTTACGCCTGTATTCGTCCTTGCAAATACTACGACGGAACACCTTCTCCCCATAAAAATCCCGAACTTTTAGATGTCATCGTCTATCGGGAAAATACGGAAGATATCTATCTGGGTATCGAGTGGGCGCAAGGCAGCGAAATCGGCTCTCGACTGATTGAGTTGCTCAATAATGATTTGATCCCCGCCACCCCGGAACATGGCAAAAAGCAAATTCCTCTAGATGCGGGAATCGGCATCAAACCCATCAGCAAAACGGGATCGCAACGCTTGGTTCGCCGTGCCATCAAGCACGCTTTGCGGTTGCCCAAGGAGAAGCAACAGGTGACGCTGGTGCATAAGGGCAATATCATGAAATACACCGAAGGCGCTTTTCGCAATTGGGGCTACGAGTTAGCCACGACGGAGTTTCGCGCCGAATGCGTCACCGAACGCGAGTCTTGGATTTTGGGTAACCAAGAACAGAATCCAAACATCTCCATCGAGGATAACGCTCGCCAAATCGATCCGGGTTACGACTCTTTGACCCCGGACAAACAGGCGGTGATTTGTCGCGAGGTGGAAGAAACCTTAGCGGCGATTGGGGAGAGCCACGGCAATGGTCAGTGGAAGGATAAGGTGATGGTGAACGATCGCATTGCCGATAGCATTTTCCAACAGATTCAGACCCGACCGGGAGAATACTCGATTCTGGCGACGATGAACTTGAATGGCGATTATTTGTCCGATGCGGCTGCTGCCATTGTCGGCGGTTTGGGCATGGGCCAGGGGCGAATATCGGCGACAATTGCGCCATTTTTGAGGCGACTCACGGGACTGCTCCCAAACACGCAGGACTCGATCGGATTAACCCCGGTTCGGTCATTTTGTCGGGGGTGATGATGTTGGAATACATGGGTTGGCAGGAAGCTGCCGATTTGATTACCCAAGGATTGAGCGCGGCAATTTCTCAGGGTCAAGTCACCTACGATTTGGCGCGTTTGATGGAACCTCCGGTGGAACCGCTCAAGTGTTCTGAGTTTGCTGATGCCATCGTGCGGAATTTTGCCCAGGATTAAGCGGGTTTTCGGAGTTCGGGGTCAATCGGACTTCGGACTTTGTTCTGTAGCAACGGCGCCCGCGGGTTAGGACAGATCCCTGATTTTTTTGAGAAATCAGGGATCTAGCTGTCAGGAGATTAACCCACGTTCTGCCGATCTGATCGGCGGTCAGCAACGATCGTGTTAATAATGGAGAGTGTGCGTGTAGAACCAACTGCCGATCGGACTTGCCGACCTATTTTCGCGATCGACAACGATCGATCGCTGCTGTTTTCGACCATGAGCATTAATTTAACTTCTCTACAAATTCAGGCGCTACAAGCTTTGTTCGACACTGGAATCGGTCGAGCGAATACTTTGTTGAACTATTTGACGGATTCTCCCGTTCAGATGCAAATGTCCCCGATTCAGCTTCTATCTGTCCAGCAGTTACAAGTGGTTTTAGTTGCTGGGGTGGGTCGGGGGAAAGCCGGAGCGATCGAGTTGGCGTACAACGGGGAGTTTGACGGTTTGGCACAGATCTTGTTTCCGGAGGAGACGGCAACGGGGTTAGTCAATACCATTGCCGATCCCAAACGACGCCAGATCGATCGCTCTGCAACCCGTGTCAAAACACTGACCGAGGTGGGAAATATCTTTTTTAATGGTTTGATGGGTTCGCTGAGCAATGTGACCGATCGTAGCATCACTTATATGGCTCCCAGCTATCGGGAAGATATGGTCAAGCAGTTAATTTCGATCGACACATCAGCCGAATCCACGGTCATTTTTGGCAAAATTCAATTTACACCTCAGCTTTTCCAAGGGTCGAATCCGATCGTCATTTTTCAGGTGTCTCCTTTGGATAAGTTTTTGGGGTTAGTCGAGCAGGTTAAGTGGTAAAATTTTTGACATCTCGATCGACGATCGCCTTTCAGGGTACTAGTATCTATCTCGATTTCAAGCTTCCTACTTTTTAAGTATTTGGGTTGGTCTTTCAACACTTAAGATTCAACATTGATGCAACCGCACTTGTGGGTTAGGACATGAGACGGGGATATTTTCATCTCCGCTCGCCGTACTTTGCACCAACCCATCGGTCAAACACCACGATGGTTCCGGCTACAGACTCGCGATCGAGGAGGTATTTTAACCTAAAGTGGATAGAAATAGCAATGAAAAAAGCATACTTGATTTTAAGCGAACTGAATAACGATGATTTGAATTGGATGATCAAAATCGGGAAAAGACACGAACTTTATCCGGGAGAAAAACTGATTTATGAAAAGCAACAAATGTATGCTTTTTATATTATTCTCAGCGGCACTTTAACGGTGGCGATCGAAGCTTTGAATAACAAAGAGCTGGCTCGTCTTTCTAGTGGTGAAGTGGTAGGAGAAATTTCATTTATCGATACCCGTTTGCCTTTGGCAACTGTGAAGGCGATCGAAGAGTCGATCGTGCTAGAAATTTCCCGATTGCAGCTCAATTCCAAACTCGAAAAGGATATGGGATTTGCAGCTCGGTTTTATCGCGGAATCTCGCGATGTTTATCCGATCGAATGCGAGGGACGGTGTTGCGCTTGGGCTATGAGGTCGATGTAGAAGCACTAGAATTAGAGGAAGAGCAGGAGGATTCTGCGGAAAGTATCAATTTACAATTGGTCGAAGCGAAGTTTAATTGGTTGAAGCAATTGGCAACTCAATAAATTAGGTTCGTACTGATTTATCGAGTTGCGGGTAGATCGCATTTTCAACTAGAAATATCCAGCTTTGAAGTGGCTAATTTCAAAACTGATACTGCAAGATGAATCGCGCGACACTAAAGTAAATCAACACACCCAAAACATCAACAGCGGTGGTAATAAAAGGTGCGGACATCAATGCCGGATCGAAGCCTAAAGATTGGAACAGAAACGGCAGTGCCGATCCCGCAACCGACGCTAAAATCGAGATAGAAATCAAACTAACGCCCACAGCGATCGAGACCACCCAGCTACCTTGGAGAAAGTACGCCCCAACAGTGACAATTGTGGCTAACATGGTTCCCAGCAAAGCTCCGGCGATCGCTTCTCTGCGAATCACCCGCGCGGCACCGCCTGTGCGAATTTTATCCATATTCAATCCCCGAATGACCACCGTCGAGGATTGAGCGACCGACGTTCCCCCCCGTTCCAATGAGTAAAGGGATGAACATCGCCAGAGAAACGACCTGTTCGAGAATGGCTTGGTTGGCGCGAATGACCCCGCTGGTGAGGGTGTTGGTAAACAGGAGAACGAGCAACCACACCACCCGCTGACGGGCGACTTTAAATAAATTCGTCTGAAAATAGTTATCGCCGTCGGATTGCAAACCCCCCAAGGCGTAAATATCCTCTGTGGTTTCCCTCTCCAAAATATCGATCACGTCGTCTACGGTAACAATCCCCACTAACCGCTGTTCGCGATCGACAACGGGGATCGCCAGAAAGTCGTAGCGCTGAATGGTTCGGGCAACTTCTTCTTGGTCGGCGCTGGTGTGGACGAACACCACCTCGCGAGTCATGATCTCGCCGATGGTGTCTTCCGGTTGAGCAACCACGACATCCCGTAGGGAAAGAATACCGGTCAGCCGCCGCGCGGAATCGGTGACGTAGAGGGAATAAACGGTTTCGGTGATATCGGCTAAGCTGCGGATGCGATCGAGGGCTTGAGCCGCCGTGTATTGCTCTTTGAGAGAGATATATTGGGGGGTCATCACCCTCCCCGCCGTATCGGGATCGTACCCCAACAGCAAATTGGTGGCTTGACGTTCGGCTGGACTGAGTTGTTTGATCAGGCGTCGCACCACTTTTGCCGGGAGTTCGTCGAACAGTCGAGCCCGGTCGTCGGGGGACATTCGATCGACGATATCGAGTACGTCTTGGCGGGCGAATTTTTCAACCAGGGACTGTTGGACACTGGAGTCGAGATGTTCGTAGACTTCAGCAGCTTCGTCTTTGGAAAGGAGGCGAAAGGCAATGGCGTAAAGCGGTTCGGGCAAACCTTCGATCGCTTCGGCAATATCGGCTGGCTGGACGGGAATGAGAAGGGCTTTTGCGCCTTCGTAATTGTTCCTCTCCAAGAGCATCTGGAGCTGAGAACGCACCAAGTCTCTCAGTTCCCGACGCGCTGATGGAGTTGTTGGTAACGTAGATGAATTATTCGTTTCGACCAATGTTGCCTCCCAAAACCTACTACACGACTCGCTGAATCTAGTCTAGTGGCTGATGAGGACGATCGTGACTCTGGAATGGGCGATCGCTGATGTGTTATTGGTTATTGACCGATCGTTGAGGGATCTCGGGTTCGATCGTCACGCTCGAGTCCGATCGTCGATCGATCTAGAATATACCCTAGTAAAAATCCTAATGCTGAGAAACTGAAACCGATCGTCAAAATGGTCAGTTGTTGACTTTCCCATAGTTCTGAATTCGGTAAGATCGAGGTGGTGATGAGAACCGCAATTGACGCTATGCTACCCCCGAGTAAGGCAAATTGCACGCTCGTAGTAGAAAATTTTAACGAGCTATTTCCCTCGAGTAAATATGCCACAAAAGGTATCCAAACAGAGGAAACGTATAGGGCATAAAATGACACCATCAAGCCGAGAATCGATCCGCCAAAAGAAGCGATTGTCAAGGCTAAAATGACATTAGCAATGGTGAGAACGACACGCGGACGAGCGAATTTTGGCAACAATTCTAATTCAAATAATGTCTGATTCATCGCTCGCAACAACCCACTCCCCGAACCCAATGCCGAGCACAGTAGAAACAGCATTAAGAAAATACTCAAGGGTTCGTGCAGTCCGCCGCCCAACCACGACAGAACATAGGGAATCACTTCTTTGCCGACAATTTCCGCCGGCAAGATTCCCGAATCCCGAGCGACAATCGCCACTTCTGAGGGAACAAAAGCTAAAAAAATCAATACTACTCCGCCCAAAATACAGGCTCGATATGCTGTTTGAATGGTTTGACTTTGAACCAGAAAAACTTGAAACTGCATCCCGATCGGAATAACAAGAGTTGTTGTCAAAACGGTTCCCATCTGTTGAGCAATTGGAATTTCTTTTATAGCAGACAAAAAGTCGATCGGAGCGTAAATGTAATCTGACAAACCTCCTAAGCGAATGAGACAATACAGAATAACGATCGAATTGATAGCTAACAGCCACTTAAAAATGTTTCCCACTTTATCGATCGATAAAAGAGACAAACTGGAAAACAAAACGGCGATCGTTATCAAACTAGCGGATAAAGGTAATCCCAAACATTTCAGAATAAATGCTCCACCCAAAATTTGAGCGGCAACAACACCTACCATCCACGCCCAAGACATTATACCGATGAAAGTTTTGATAGAACTACCATAACGACGACCCAGTAAAGTCCAAATGGGTTCTTGTTCGATCCAGTAAAACCGAGCCAATCCAGCAAGAACAAAGAGTCCTAAACCTGTGGAAACCGCATAAAGACTGCCGGCAATCCCTTGAGTCAGTGCGTTTTCAGCAGTCCCCAGAATAAATCCTAAGCCGTAGTTAGCACCGACGAGTAATGCAGCTAGAGAAAATGTACCCAGTTGTCGAGAAACCACACCAGTCATCCTATCATGAAGTGAGTTTGATTTGAACTTGTCTATTATTCTAGTCTCTTTTCGAGTCTTGAGAAGATAATCCATAGTAAAAAACTATATTTTTTTTACATCAAACCTAGCGCGAAATATTAAAATTCTATAGTATGCTAGTCATAAGGTTAAGTCTTTCTCTCAAGTTAAAGTCTTTACCCGTCTGGTACGGAAATCGTAAAAAGGATTCCATAGTATTGAAGGAATCGATATATGAGGATTGTCATAAATGTCTCTCAAACTCAATACTCTATTTGATGCAGAATTTTATTTGACTAGAAATCCAGATGTAGCGGCTGCCGTCGATCGCCAAGAAACTGAAGCATTATCCCACTTCGAGCAATTTGGTCAATTTGAAGGACGAGATCCCAGTTTATTTTTTAATACCCAGTTTTATCTCGCGAACAATCCAAATATCGCGCTCGATATTGCTAACCAAAAGGTTGAAAGCGCTTTTGAAGGTTATCTCAAAATTGGTCAATTTGAAGGACGAATTCCCATTCCTCAATTTGAGACAAGTACTTATCTAGAACAAAACTCTGATGTGGCTGCGGCTGTGGAAGAAAATGTATTTAGTAGCGCCTACGAACATTATGTCCGGCATGGGAATACCGAACTGAGATCGGGTGCTCCCCAACTTGTTACAGTTCCATCAATTTTAGATAACACGGAAATCGATCGATCGATTTCACCGGTTTCTCCAGGATTTCTCAATCTCTCTTTGTTTTCGGGTCAAACAGAGACTCGTCGGGTTACAGTTAGCCAAACTCAACCAATTATTGGCGAGCTTTCTAGTGCGCTCGTTCCCACTGTCACGAGCGATGATTTTGGTTCTGTTCGGCAAATTAGTCCTGCGGAAGTTTTACCCGGTAATGTGTATGCATTTGACGTTCAATTTCAAGGAACCGGAAAGACGGATTCCTTAAACTTACAGTTTCCCAACTTTGGAGAAACTCTCTTTAATATCCAATCTGAAAATTTGATTTCAGAGAAAATTACGGCTAACTTTATCAACTCCCAAACCGATGAAAAACTCAAGCAAGGTGTGAGTCGAACCGGAGGTCAACCGCCTGAATTTCCCTATGGCGTTTTACCCACGGATTTAGGAATCGACTTCGATCGCATCAACGAACGCCAAGTCCTGCTTTACTCCGTTCCTCCAACAGTTATTAGTCCGATCGAATCTTTAACCGAACCGTCTAAAACTTGGGTAATTATTCACGGCTGGAATGATAATCCCGACGATCGAAGCGATACCGATCCCATTGAAGGAAATACTGGAGATTTTACCGATATTGCTGAAGTTTTAGCCAATGCGAATTCTAACGATACTGTGCTGCTTCTCGATTGGAGACAAGCAGCAGCAGGCGGCAAAGTAAACCAAGAAGACAGTAATTTCAATGCTTTGCAAAACCTGGGAAACTATACCGCAGCAAAATGGATTCGACCCGTGGCAGAATTTACGGTGAAAGCTCTAGAATTTTTTGGGATTGATGCCGAAAAAGCTTTAACAAACTTGAACTTAATCGGTCATAGTTTGGGATCTCTGCTCGGGAATGAAATTGCCAGAATTTATAAAGATGGATGGACAGATGGCGGGGAGACTGCGATCGCAGGAAATGGAATTGGTGTCAATGCGATCGTGGCTCTCGATCCTCCCTCGCAGACGAATTTAAGTTTATTTTCCAGCTTCATTCCTGGAATTGGTTACGATATTGATGGGAGAACGCCAGAAGCTGATTTTTTCGATACAACCGAGGGTATTTACCTACCCAAATTCAGCGAGGTTTCAAGTTTTTCTAGGTCTTTTGTCGGCAGCAAAAGTCTGGCGGGAAATCAACAGTTTGCAGAGCAAGCTGATGAATCGATACAATTAGATTTTGGCAGAGCTGTTGACTTGGGTGAAGAACACGGTTGGGTCGTTCAAAACTATAAAAGACTGATTGAGGAGAACGCACAACTTGGCGAAATTGGCAAGTTATTTAATCCTATTCCCATCGCCGAACTTCTGACTCCAAGTCCCACATTTGCCGAGAATGCGTATACCAATTCGATCGGCGGAAAACACGACGGTAGTTTAGCGGTAGAACCACCCAATTCAGTTCTGGAACTACCCGAGCCGATCGCTCTAATTTTTAAAAATATCTCCGGAGATGATGATGACATCGTTTATGGAACGCCGGGAGATGATGTTTTAGATAGTAGTAATAATGCTTTGTTCGGTGGCGATTCTCGATTTAGTGCGGCGGGAAATGACATCTTTTACGGCGATTCTGGAAACGATCGAATTCTTTCGGGTTCGGGAAATGATACCATCGAAGGTTCTCTAGGACGAGATACCATTAACGGCGAACAAGACAACGATCGCATTTCTGGTGGAATCGACGAAGATTATATTTTTGGTGGCAGGGGAGAAGATTTAATCTTCGGAGACGAAAATAACGACACGCTAGAAGGAAATAATGGCAACGATACTCTATTAGGTGGAACAGGTGAAGACCGCATCTTGGGAGGTGGCGATAATGGTAATGATTATATTCACGGTGGAGCGCAAAACGACTTTTTAACTGGAGAAGGCGGAAACGATACGTTAATTGGCGGTGCGGGAAACGATCGCATAGAAGGTAATAATGATGATGACGTTTTAATCGGTGGAGTCGGTCAAGATACGATTTCTGGCGGTTTAGGACGCGATACGTTTGTGTTTGCACCCGGTGACGGAAGTTTAACTTTATCCGGTGCCGATATTATCGAAGATTTTCGATCGGGAGTCCTGATTACTTTTGGTAGTCGCACCCGGATTGGGGATGTCCGAGGAGTCAGTCAAATCGGTTTAGCCGGTGGATTAACCGTCGATCGAATTCAAACAGAACAACTGGGAAATGATACAATTTTACGAACGAATACCGAGTTTTTGGCTCTTTTAAAAAATGTGGATGTTCGCCAGAATGAGTTGACTTTCGTCTAGAAATTCAACAACATCTAGATTAAAAATCAACGATTCCCTAAAGCAACACTTTGCAACATTGTCAGCGGCGTAATGGCTTTCAACCGCTCCATTTCCTCCGCATTTCGGACTAATAAGGCTCCAGCAAATCCCAGGGAATTAATAGAAATCGACTGAAAGCTTTCTTGCGATCGCGGTACGATTAACATCCACTGCCGTGTTGCCAGCAAATTGTACGCTCCGGTTTGTCGGTTGCTGTTATTTTTGTCATCAGGCAACCCTACGACATCCAGCAAAGCTCGGTACACTGCTAAAGTTTCCCGAGCCGCTTCTGACGGCGATCGCATCCATGCGGGGTCGAGTTTGGCGATCGCGTGTACGAAGGGAAAGTCGGGAACTGTCCCCACAGTACCGCAAAACCGAGCATCGGAGATCGCCGGAGCGATGGGTAAATCCAAGCCATCCGGTACCATCGGCAGAGGAACCAGTTGCAAATGTTTGTGGCGTTGACTGGCTCCGGCTGCCGCACCTCCATTATAAAATGCCAAGGCTTCAAACTCGGCTAAACCTACCCACATCGCTTCAAAATCTTGCTGGGTTAGCCAAGTTTCCTGTTCTTCAAAGGCTCGGGTAATCATCAACAAATGATGGTCAACTACATTAAATTTGTTTAACACAAACAAGTGTGTTGGCGAAATATTAGCAACAAATAAATCCTCTTCATAGGGAAGAAATGGATTAAAATCTTTGCCTGATGTTTCTTTCTCTTTTTTTTGCTGCTGTTTGGCTTTTTGCTTGCGATCGATATTGGCTAAAATTCTCACTAGAAAGCGAATTCCGTTTTGCTCGACAAACTCAAATTCGGTAGGAATCGATTGTAATGCTCCGCAAGCGATGGCGCGATCGCTACGCTCGACAACTTTATGCCAGAGCGTTCCCGGCTCCAAAATGGATATATTTGGGTTTTGCAATTCTGAATCGTTTTTAATCATTTATCATCCAAACAAAGGCGATACTGATAAAGCTCGTGATAAAAAGGTAAACAGGCTTCTAAAATAGGAATGAACCGATCGGCAAGGTCTACCTCTCTCTCTTCTTTGGGTGCAATAAAACCCGTCGATCGATGGATGTTAGAATACCAATTCGTTAAGGGTAATTCACCCGTCCACAACCAAGGAAAGGGATTGTTTTCTACCTCAGAGGATTTGGCTAGTCCGGGTTCCCAGCTCAGCATTTTGTCCGAAAAAGGAATGTCTAGATGGAGACAAAGTTTATTCAAGAAATAGCGAGGATTTTCAATTAAATCATCAGCATCTACAACCAGAGGCGGTTTCCCTGAAATCGAATTAACTATTTTGAACAAATTAAAAAGAGACTCAATTCCAATATCGCGATCGGTCAAATTCGCACAAATTTTCTGATAAGACTGAATAATTTTCTTGGGGTTTCTAATTAAAAAGAAATGGCGGCAATATTCGAGCCACTTTTGAGATTTGTCTGTTCGGATATGCTTGGCAATATGCTTTTGAAATGAAAAAGATACCCCAGATGGTAAATCACCCATTAGCTGTGAAGTGACTCGATTGTAATCAGTTTCTCGACACGCCATGACCGCATTTCTTTGGGGATGGTCGAAACCCTCATTGACTAGATAAGAAGCATAGAAGGGTTCGTCATACACCATACAACCATCTAACTGTCCGAAAGACCGCGAAACTAAGGTAGAACGGCTTCGGGGACAGCTCCACATCGCAATATGTTTGGGAGTCGATTGATTGTCGAGCATTCGAGCGGCGATCGAGAATTTCCGGTCAAAAATGTAAGCGAAAAAGGAAAGGTAGTGACTTGTTATTCACAACTCGCCACTAGCCTTTGACGATTTAATCAATATCATCTAAAAAGGTTTTTGCTTGTTCTAAACCTTCCTCATCTTCTTGCTCTTCGTACAATTCAATCGCGCGTTTCAGCGACTCGATCGCTTCATCGGTGCGTTCTCGTTCTTCCAGTGCCAAACCTAAATAATAATGTGCATCCGCATTTTCTGGCTCTTGTTCGGTCACATCGCGAAATTGGACAATTGCCATCATCGCATCGCCACGCGCCAACAAAATTCGACCGATCGCCGCTTTGACCGAGGCTAGTTCCGGTTGCAAACTTTCGGCTTGCTGGTAATATTCTAGAGCCCCGTCAACATCCTCAAGAGACTCAAGAATTTGACCGATTTGGACGCGCAGTTCTGCATTATCGCCATCGAGTTGTGCCGCTCGTTTAAAAGCTTGTAAAGCCTGGTTTTTATTTCCTTTGTTGAATAGCGCGACGCCCAAGCTTAACTGAATCGTACCCGAATTGGGCGACATTTCTACGGCTTTCTCGAGTGCCGTAATCGCTTCATCATAGCGCTCCAAATGGATCAGGGTTGCCCCCATCGATTCATAAATTTCTAGGTTATTGGGTTCGAGTTCTACCACTTTCTCGAAAGCTTGCAGTGCCTCCTCATACTTTTCCTGGCGGAATCGCACGACACCCAAACCGAGATGAGCGCCGACCCGATTCTCGTTCAGTTCGATCGCTTGTCCATAGGCGGCGGCGGCTTCGTCGTACTGTTTCAAATTGGCGAATGTATAACCAAGCGCCAACTGAAACTCAGCATTTCTCGGTTCGAGTTCAACAGCTTTCTTGTAGGCGTCTACAGCGGCTTGAAAGTTTTCTTGTTGTGCTTCTAGATAACCGATCGCAGAAAAAATTCGGGCGTTACTATCGTCTAGGGTTTCTGCTTGTTGGTAAACTGTCAACGCCTCCGCAAAGTCTCCTTTGTCTACCAACTCCCGACCTTTATTCAACAGCGTGTTGAGTTCGGCTTCTGGATTATCGTCTGGATTATTGTTTTGATTGGGACGTTGCTTTTGCGCGATCGATCCATTCGCCCGAATCGCTGGAGGTGACAATTCGATCGCCGATTTGAGAATGGCGATTTTCGAGCTTTCGAGTTTGGATTCACCTCGCATTTCGCCACCATAAGCCGGTGCGGGGGGTCGAGTCAGTGCCGACAATCCGGCAATTAACAAAATACCCGTTAGGAATCGCGTTGACTTTTGCATATTTGAATTTGTATGTGAGGATGCAGATCGGACTCTAGAAGCGTTATAAAATGTTAATCATTGTTATACCAAATCTGGGAACACTTGGCACACATCCGGATGCACCAATTGACCTTGATGAACGTTCAATCCCTTTGCCAAGGCGGGATCGGTAGCGAGCGCATCCAAACCCCGATCGGCTAATTTGAGAACGTAGGGTAGGGTGCTATTGTTAAGCGCCTGGGTGGCTGTCCAGGGCACCGCTCCCGGCATATTGGGGACACCGTAGTGGAGAACGCCTTCTTCGACATAAGTCGGTTGGCTGTGGGAGGTGGGACGCCCAGTTTCCACACAACCCCCCTGATCGATCGCCACATCGACGATTACCGAACCGGGACGCATCTGCCGGACGAGATCCCGCGAGACGAGAATTGGCGCTTTGCGGCCGGGAACCAACACCGCACCGACGAGCAAATCGGCATCGGTAACGGCAGTTTCGATGGAAGCAGGACTGCTGTAGAGCAATTCCACCCGAGAACCGAACAGGGTTTCGAGATACGACAGTCGATCGACATTGACATCGAGAATTTGCACTCGGGCACCCATTCCCACCGCCATCCGTGCCGCTTCTGTACCCACAACCCCGCCGCCAACGATCGTCACTTTACCCACAGGGACGCCAGGAACGCCGCCCAGCAAGACTCCACGTCCCCCCGCCTGTCGCTCCAGAAAACGCGCCCCAAACTGCACCGAGAGGCGACCGGCAATGATGCTCATGGGGATGAGCAAGGGTAAGCGGTTATCGGCAAGTTGGACGGTTTCGTAGGCGATGGCACTGATATCGATCGCCATTAAATATTCGGTCAATGCACGATCGGCTGCTAAATGCAAATAGGTGAACAGCAACTGCTGTTTCTGCATCTGGGAATACTCCGCAGGCAAGGGTTCTTTGACTTTAACCACCAATTCTCGTTCCCAAGCGGCTGCGGCTGAGGGGACGATCGTTGCACCCGCTTGTTGGTAGTCGGCGTCGGTGAAGCCAGAACCAACACCCGCAAGGGTTTCGACGAAAACGGAGTGTCCGCGATCGTTCAACGCTCGCACACTCAAAGGACTCAATCCGACTCTAAACTCTCGATCTTTGATTTCCTTGGGTATACCGATTTCCATAGCTCTATCCTCGAACTGCGATCGATACTAATATCGCGCATCCTGGGACAAAGATTGTAATGTCAGGTCATCGGTTATGGGTAATTGGGAAGAATTCTCTACCTAAAAAAGCCCTGGAACCTAAGTTCAAGGGCTTTTTCGAGGAAGCGGGTGACGCGATTCGAACGCGCGACATTCACCTTGGCAAGGTGACGCTCTACCACTGAGCTACACCCGCGAAACTCGCGTGTTTATTATCATGACAAAAAAATCCAAATTTGTCAACATCGATCGCAGACCTGGAGATCTTCGGCGATGACAGCCTCCCAAGCGGTTCGGAGAAACCTCGGCTACCATGGCTCGATCGCAGAAAGTATTCTCTCCACGTATTTTTACTGACCGAGAAGCCAGACGAGGTTCCTCGTTTCTAACGGTGGGGATTAGCGTTTGTGAGATCGGAGTCGATGGGTTAACTTTTGTCTCAATTCATTCCCGCATCGATCTCAGAGGCACGAAGTTGACCGCAAGCCGCATCGACAGCCAGTCCTCGGGAATGACGAACGCTGACGGCAATGTTGCGTTGTTTCAAAACTTGAGCGAATGCGTCGATCCGATCGTTATCGGGACGCTGATAATCGACCTCGGAAATGGGGTTGTAGGGAATCAAATTCACGTGAGATTGAAGTCCGCGCAGATGTCGTGCCAATTCTTCGGCGTGTTGTGGCAAATCGTTTAATTCTGCCAGCAACAAGTATTCAAAGGTGAGGCGGCGGCGAGTTTGCTTCACGTAGTCGCGACATTCTTCTAGGAGATCTTCTAGGGGATAGGTTTTGGCGCTGGGAATGAGTTTTTCCCGCAATGCCTGGTTGGAAGCGTGGAGGCTGACGGCGAGGGTAGACTGGAGTTGGTAGCTTGCCAGTTGGCGAATGCGTTTGGGAATGCCAACGGTGGAGAGGGTGATCGATCTCGCGGCAATACCCACATCTTGATTTAAACACGCGATCGCCCCGAGGACGTTCTCCAGGTTGAGCAAGGGTTCCCCCATTCCCATAAACACGATATGGCTGACGCGGCGTCCAAAGTCTTCTTGCACCGTGAGTACTTGATCGACAATTTCGTGACGTTCGAGATTGCGGGTGAAACCGCTTTTCCCGGTGGCGCAAAAATCGCACGCCATGGGACATCCGACTTGGGAAGAGACACACACTGTGAGGCGATTGGACGTGGGAATACCGACGGTTTCGACAAGTTGACCGTCAGCAAGGCGCAGGAGGTATTTAATGGTCTTATCTGGCGCTACCGATCGATGGTGAATGGTGGATCGACCGATTTCGACGTTGGCACGTTTCTCGCGCCATTGTTTGGGAAATACCGTAATGTCGCAAAGCGATCGCGCCCCTTGCTGGTAAAGCCACTGATACAACTGTTTTCCCCGGTAAGCAGGTTGTTCTTGCTGCTGTACCCAGGTGGTTAATTGCTCTAAGGATGCTCCCAGTAATGGCGGGATAGTCTGGGATTTGGAACCTTGGGAGGTGGGGTTCGATCGAGTGGAGGCGCGGGAAAGGCTTGGGGTCATGAACGGCTATGTGTGAGCGAAGTCTTTTATATTATGGGCTCCACTTGCCGATCTGGCGATCGATCGTCTCAGCGATTGGCGGCGGGGGAAGTTCTCTCCTGCGCAACTTCGCTCAAAGTGAGATCGTGAGTCAGATAAACGTGTCCCAAGGTTTCACCCTGATAGGTGCGCTTGGTGAACCGCCATCCCGGATTTAAAGCAATTTTGACAAATCCCGAGGTGATGCCGTTGGTTCGTCCTAGTTCGACGCTTGTCCCTCCTCCTCGGATGGGAACCCCCACCAGCACCAAATCTCGATCGCGTTGTACGATTCGCAAATCGTAGTTCAATCCCCAATCTTGACCCCCCATACGCAGGGAGTAGCCGTTGCTGTCGGTACTGCGCCCGCAAATTCCGGTAAAGTCGAATTGGAGCAACAACGGATCGACCACAATGGGATTGAAGCCGCTTTCGGTCCAACACAGACGATCGGCTGCCAACTGCTCTAAAATGAGCAATTGGTATTGTGCCGTTTGTCCGACGGGGGCAGCAATGGCGATAAAATCCTCTTGGATGACTTCTGTTTGCTCGAACTGATTGGCAGTTGCCGAATCGAAGGGGGTCAGTGCAGACAGTGCCGCCGCAGCTAGGGTAGCAAGCTGAAGAGGGAATGAGGGTCTCATGGGTTTTGCAGGCTGAATGTGAGGTCAGTTGTGGCTATTCTATAACCAAACTGGACTGAGACGATCGTTACAAATGACGATCGACGGCGGCGCTGAACTCTTCGTACGGCTTGGCACCGACGACGGTTTCTTTCAATTCCCCTTGTTTAAAGAGCATTACCGCTGGAATACTTTTGATCCCGAATCGTTTGGCGACGGCTTTATTGGCATCTAAGTCTAGCTTGAAAACCTTGGCGCGATCGGTATATTCGTCCGCCAGTCGATCCATCAATGGAGCCACCAATTTGCACGGACCGCACCAAGATGCCGTACAATCGACCACTAACAACGGTTCATTTGTCAAGAGCGAATCGAATTCGGTTTCATCCTGAATGAATGTAGCTGTACCCATTTTGAGATCTCCCAATGTAACGATAGTTTGTTGAATCTAATTTGTCGTCTTTAATACAGATTACAACCAAAACTGCCGATCTCCCTGGGTTCCGCCTGGAGAAATTCCCTGCAACCGCCGATACGCAATGCGATCCGAGCCATACAAGGGTACGGGTAAACGCGGTTCCTTGAGCGATCCGTGATGCAATAATGTTAATTTGAGGGTCGCGTCTACTAAACTCTCCAGAGAAACATTTTGCCCTTTTTTGGGGATAACTTTCAACCGTAAGGGATAAGGTAATCCCATTTTTTCAGATTTGAGTTCTGTTGTTACCAAGAGCACTTCGTATTTGGATAAACGTAGCGCTAACCCCTTGCTAGGTGCGACAATACTTTTCTCTTGAAGGTTATACAATCTAGGAATTCCCGATTTAATACATTCTACCAGAATAAATTGAGAACCGATCGCGCTTTCTCGCTCTCGTAAAGATTTAATTTCGTCGCCACAAAACCGTCCATCTCGGTAAATTAGGATGGTTTTACCGCTCAGTTCAGCCACAGGCAGAAATCGTTCTAAGGTTTGTTTCTCAATTTCTTCGCCTTCTGTACGAGCATCTTCTAGTCGATATCCTTTAAACTCACCTTGTTTTCCGTAGAGTCGGACGCTAGCACACACATTTTGACTGCCAGATCCTCTTCTTCTAGCAATTCGTGAAATATCTAAACCGATAAAACCATCGGCAATTTCTAAGGGATCTGCTAAAACGAAAGGTAAGTTTCCCAACTTAGCTAAAATACCGGGAATAATTTGATTCAGAATATTGCTGTGATTGCTGGAGTCAGTTGCGGTTTGCTCGTAAATCACTTGGCTGGCAATTTCTCGCCGCAGTAACTGTGACGAAATTAATGTATAGAAACTTCCGCCTTCTTGACTGTCAGCATTGCGATCGCTTTGAGGAAGAAAAGTCAAGACAATATCGGTGGGAATATCCATCATCTTGGCAACTTTTTTTTCAATCTCAACTCGATGCTCTGCGCTGCTAGAATTGGTAGCATCTACGGCAACAATTTGAGAAAGTATGCTAGTAAATCCATAACGTTGAAGCCGTCGATCGATCTCGTTGAGGAAAGACCCTTTTACCGTAAAATTTCCAACTTTCAATACTGAAATCAGAATGGGTCGATCGTTATATTTTTTCTGACGGTGATAAAGTCCGCCGTCGGATAATCCTTTTAAAATTTTATTTCTGGAGCATCGGATATTTTTACCAAATAAAAGCGACACATTTGCTAGTCGATCGTCGGGTTGAAAAAATACATCCCGATAATATTGGCTATTAATACTTTTTCCTAGCTCAAAAATATAGCAACTTAAAGAATTTTTTGCCGCTTTTTTTGCAGAATTAAGTCGTCTTTGACGTTCAGAATAAGCCATTTTTGAGGCTTTTAGCAACTCTCCATATTGAATATTAAAGCGCTCGGCAGTTTCCTCAGTAACGCGAGGAATAAGTGCGGCTAACGGGTAGTCAAACAACCTCCTATCTTTGCCAAATCGCACAGAAACGATCGGCTGTTCGTCCGGTGCTTCTAATAAAGATTGTTTGCTAATTGCACCTGTGGCTTTTTGGATCAATTCTGCTCTGCGTTCTCCGATTGTCCCGGCTAAATCAACAATAGTAGCCGAACTACCGCGTTCGCGATCGCGGACTTTTAAGCCGACTAATAAATTTTGAGGTTGATGTCGATAGGGATGACAATCGTAAAATTCATTCAAATTGCCTTGAAAAATAAAGCTGCTGCGAATGGTTAATGCGATAGCGGGTTTTAAGTCATTCTGAAGTTCAACAGTTTCTGCCCAAAAATCTACATCTCTGCGAACTTCAACGCGATTTTCAGACCAGATCGAAAGCGGAAGAAATGACTTTTCTATCTTGAGAATTCGCACGGCTAATTGTGCTATAATGGAAGCGGCAAGCTGTGGTTTTTTTACCCATTGAATCGAGTGGTGACGATCGCCAATTTCAGATTTGAGAGATTCCGCGATGTTCTCTAACTTTTCTTTCCATTGTGCAGACGCGGGAAAAGCTCGATCGGGTTTGACTAAACCATAAAAATATCCTTCATGCCAGATAACAACCAAATCGGAAAATTCTGAGCTAAAAGAACAAAAGCGCCAACTCAATCGATTTCCCAATTCGCGATCGATTTCCGGTGTGAGTCGAAAGCTAATTAACTTCGGCTGTTTTGCCGTAATCGGGAAAATTTCGCTTAAAAAGATCGGAGTATTATCAACACTTGCAGAATGGTTTGTCATGCTGCCACCTCAGAATCTGAAAATGCACAGATAGAACTGAAGGGACAATAACGACAAGTTAAACCCGGATTTGGGGGGAAAACGCGCTCAAACTCTTCCCGATAATAACGGTATCGCTTTAAATCTTGTTGATGCTGTTTTGCCAGCCGCGCGATCTCAATTTGAAAAGATGTTAAAACTGTTGATGTTGCTTGAATGGGTTCGGATCGTTCGCCAGTTTCTAAATTATAAAAGGAAGCGATCGCCGATCGACGTGGATAGAGATATCGTACGGCAAGCAGGTATAAATAAGCTTGTCGGCGATCAATATCTGACTTTCCCGTCTTAAAATCTAAGATATGTAGGGTTCCATCTGGCTCTTGAAAAATACAATCGATCGCCGCAAAAAAGTTGAAGGTATAACTTCCTTGCTGCATCAGAATCGGCTCTGGAAATCCCTCATCTGTGCGACTCAGTTTCAGAATCTCTTTATCCACTAAAATGGGATTTTGATAATAATTTTGCAAGACAAGATGCACTCGTTTTCGCACTTCTTCCGGTTTTTGGTAGAGTTGCAAAATTTCTGCAACCTTTTCTACACCGTCGGATTGAACTAAAAGCTGGGAATTTCGATGAAATTCGTAAACTCCCATTTGAGCTAATAGTCCGATTTGAATGGGAATACTATCTTGTTGAGCCAAAAGTTCGGCTACTTGAGGTTCGCGCTTTCTGGCTCGATTAAACCCGCGCTTCATATCACAGTGGAAAGATTCTCGTCCTACAGCAGGTTCAAACTCCGACCATAGGTTATAACTGACATAGGGTCGCCAAATTTGCTTCGTCGATTGAGTTTTCGTCATAGCAACAAGTTAGGTCAATCGGATAACTTATAAAAAGCAATTAAGTTGAATAAGTTGGTCAACATTTACAACTTAGCCTTTCAACCTAAGAAAGTCAAGGTAAAATATGAGCTTTAGAACACGAGGAGAACGACGTGACTCAGCGGTTTGGTCAACTTATTCGTCAAGCTCGTCGGGATAAGGGGTTGAGCCAGCGAGAACTCGCCAAGCTCATCGGCGTCGATTACACCTATTTATCCAAACTGGAAAACGATCGTGCGGGATATCCCCCCGGAAAGGAAGTCATCCATCTGCTGGCAAACCACCTGGATTTAGCGTCTCGGGAAGAGGAATTGATGTATTTAGCCGGTCGAATTACCCCAGAGGACGAAAAAGTGTTTGAAAACTTGTTGCAAACTTACAACAAGCAATTTCCAGCATTACTGCGACGAATGCAAGAAAATCCAGATTTTGCCGAGAAGATTTTTCGAGATGCCAAACAGTCCGATCCACAGGAACCCACAACTTGAATAAATCGAACTTAAATATTTTTCAGCCTTATCGTTTTTTGCATAAGAACGAAATTGAAAATCGGGCGAATGCACTCTTACAAAAAATGCAAGCGATACCAAAATACACACCACGATGGCCCTTCGATGCAACTCGCGTTGCCGATTTTTTAGATTTGGGTGTTGTTTGGGACAGAATCCCCGCCGATAAAAATGGTGCGATCGCGGCGATGATTTTGCCTACAGAACGAGAAATTATTATCAACCAAGATGTTCCGGGATTGCGAGGTGGATATGGAGAATCGACCTTAGCGCATGAAATTGGACACTGGGAACTCCATATAAACCATCAAGCTGTGGGTCAGATTATCGAACGTCAATCTGGAGGGTTAGAAGTCAGCTTGCAACCTTTTTTATGTCGAAATGCGATCGGAACATTGCAAAAAGTAGAATGGCAAGCTCAGTATTTTTCCAGTTGTTTGCTGATGCCGCGATCGATTTTAGAATCTAAACGAAAAGGACGAGATCTCACAAAATACAAACATTTGCAAGCCATGGCGGTGGACATGGGTGTAACAGTTGCTAATCTCAAATATCGTTTGAAAGATCTAGGCTGGATTTACATCGCACCCGATTCTCGACGGATTTATATCAATTAAGTTCAATCGGCTAATCGATCGATTAACGATCGTCAGGGACTCGTAAATTCAATATTTTCGTAAATATATGAAATCTGAAGTTGCAACTCGCAAAAACTAAAAGAGAGGAAAATATTGGGATCTTCATACTCTGAAAAAATCCACTGATTGACAGCCGTTTTCACATAATGTTCGACATGAATTTTATATTGGTCGATGAGGAGATATTCTTGGAAAGTGGGAAGGGTGCGATAAGCGGCAAATTTTTCGCTGCGGTCGTAATTTTGGGTTGATTTGGAAAGAACTTCTGCAATAAAGCAAGGATTTAATACGGTGTCAGTACGCCCAGATTGGAGTTCTAGAGGTTTGGATACAACCATAATATCGGGATAGGTGTAGAGGCTAACTTCTGGAATCCAAAGCCGTTGATCGGCAATAAATATGCGATAAGGCTTTTCTCTAAGTGCCAGTTTTAAGGAAATCATCAGGTTACTGGCAATGTCATTATGATTCGGTGTTCCACCCGTCATAGGAATAATTTCTCCATTATGATATTCGTTGCGCGTTTCAGCAGCAAGTTCGAGTTCTATATACTCTTCAGGAGTGTAGATTGGGGTTTCAGTTTGCGCAATCATTGTCAACTTTCTCCTACAACTTAAAATAGCGGTAAGTTTATTTTCTTTTTCTGCTAACTTTACCTTCGTCTTTTTTACTATTTACATCATAACAACCATAAGCTATTGCTTATTTACGAACTTTCCTGTCATCCTCCTTTTCAAGTTAATCGTCTTCATATTCTACCCAAGCATTTGGCGTTTCGGAAACTCGAACTTTTAATTTGATAGTTTCTGGAACTCGCTTCTTGGTTTCATCATAAATATATTGAGCGATCATTTCTGCCGTGGTTTCATATTTTTCCGGCATCACCTCATTGAGTACCCCGTGATCCAATCCACCTTTGGTGACATCTCGCTTCGCCCAGCGCAAACTCCGAAAATCGGCAACCATAACTGGATGCGGGCAGTATTCTGAAGCGTGAAGTTGAGTAGAAATCGCTTCGATTTGAACTCGATAAGTATGTCCGTGCAGACGACCGCAGGGTCCATTATAGTCTTTGATGTAGTGGGCACTATCAAAGGTAAATTCAGTGGTCAGCTTCCATTTAGGCATCTTGAACGATCGATGAAGTAGTGGGATAAAACAATATTAATAGGGCAGATTCGGGCAAAATACTAGAAACTTGCCAACTCTTTAAGCAAGAGTGAAAATTGCCCAGTCAACATCTCGATTCAGCTAGATTGTGTGGGATAACGGTCGAGGGGGAACAAGTTTCTATTTTACGTTGTACACTAGTATTTATAGCGAAAGATTCAAAGAATTTAGACAACGATCGTGGAATTTATAGATTGGGAGCGTGCGAGAGACTCAGGACGCGCGATCGCCCAGTGCGTAACCGGTATCGCCGTTCTTTGGCTGATTATGGGTTGGTCTGTACCGAGTTTCGCTCAGGAACGATGCCGCCAGACTCGGGAATTTGTGCTGTGTTTCGACACCGACTGGCTGCGATATTATAACCAACTCGATCGTGAGTTTGATTGGCGCAACTATTTACAAGAAGATACACCCCCACAAGCAGAAGATTACTATAATGATATCAAGCTGATTTATCGGGAAGTGTTGGGACGAGAAGCGGATGTGGACGGACTGATCCATTGGTCTGATATCTTGGCAAACGGTGCGGAATTGTCTCAGGTTCGGGAATCGATTGCCAACAGTCCGGAAGCACAAGCCAATATCGATAGCATTTATCAAGAAGTTTTGGGACGCAGTGTCGATGAAAGTGGTTTGCAAACCTGGACGCGCAAATTATCTCAAGGTTCGACTTTAGCAGAAATTAGTGAGGAGATTGAATCGAGTCAGGAAGCCACAGAAATCGATCGTTAAGGAAATGAATTTATGGTTAATATTGGTTTGAATGTGTCTAGTTTTATTGCTATTTTACAAGTTGTAGCAGCTCTAAGTTATTATGTTTTTGTGGTTGTGCGTACTCGTCACCTTGAAAACTCATTCTAGCTGAGCTTAAAATGAGGAGAGATCGTCGTCTGTAACATCCAAGGTTGTTGTAAACCCTTCATTTTGCATCCACTGCACCGCGCCATCTCGTTGAGTCCAGTACAACTGCGTTTGTTTGTCTTTTAATTGCTTTGCTGTGTTGTCATCTAGGGTATTGGAAAAAGCGATCGCCGTTTCGGGTTTAAGTATCTCTAGTAACTTCGGATTCAAGCTTTGACCTGACCAACATAAGACTTGAATGGGGGATAATTTCCCACTGGTAATGAGTTGAGTTTGTTGGCTGGCATCGAGTTTGTCCATCATCAACCAAGTTCGATCGCCAATTTGGAACTGCCACGCAGGCAATCCAGCTTTTATCAGTTGAAAGGTTGTATTGTCTCCGGTCTGAATTTGTGTTTCGTTGAGGGGAATGAGGGATATCTTTTTCTGCCGCAACGCATTTAATGTTGGGGTCATGTCGGTTGCTAGAGGTTCGAGGGTGGCGTCGTAGTTTAAGGTTTGAATGGGTAAACTTTGCACTAAAGATAACCAACCTCGATTAGAGTCAACTTCTAAGCTTGTGGTCAGCGCGGCATGAATTTTATTGATTCCTAGACTGTTTAAGAAGGGTTTAATACTGAACTGAATTGTTTCTTCATCGCCACTATTGACTAAAACCATTTGAGATCGATCGCGAATGACGATGACAGCTGCCGATCGAGTATCAAGAACAGTGACTTGTGGTAAGTTTTTTCCAACTTGCCAAGCGGGAATCAAAATTACACCGAATGCGATCGTAAAAGGTAAAACAAAAGCCACGATTGGCGATTTTTTTTGCTGCTGATTATTGCGGTTCTGCCATTCCAAATAAAACAAAACTGCACCTAGCAATCCATATAATATCCACAGTTGCCAACTGGTAATAGTCCCCACAGCAAAAGTATTACCGGGAAGCTGACTAAAAAATTGAACGATCGCAATTAATGCCTGAGTTGGATACTTCAATAGCCACGCCAATCCCGTCCCGGCTAACGGATAAGCTAATCCGGCGATCGCGCTGAGAAAACTACCGATGCAAATCAATGAAAGGAATGGTGTTACAATTAAATTTACCAACAAACTGTAAGTTGAAACAACGTTAAACGTATACATTTGTAGCGGTAACGTCCAAATTGTTGCCGCAACGGGAACAGCAAGTGCAGCGGCGATCGTGGGTGGCATCCAATCCCACCTCTTCGCCAGAGGTTGCGCCGTCACAATTAACCCCAATGTCGCCAAAAAACTCAACTCAAACCCCAAATCCCAAATCCATAACGGGTTATATCCCAACAACAAAACCCCCGCCAACAACAGAACGCTCAAAGGCTTTGTTTTCCGTTGCAGCACCAAAGCAATTAACCCGGCAAATCCCATCAAAGCCGCCCGCAAAACCGACGCTTGAAACCCGGCTAGACCTGCATATATAGCTAATGTGATCGTTCCGATGCCAAACTTCCAACCCTCCGGCAATCGCCGAGTTAACGCCAATATTACCCCTAAAATCAGCGTCACATGGAATCCCGATGCGGCTAAAGCGTGCGCCAGTCCCACTGTTACAAATCGATCGCGAATATCGTAGGGTAAATCCACCGATTTCCTCCCCAACATCATGGCGCTAACGAGCGGTCCCACCGGACTTCCCAACCCCTGAACTTGCGATCGCACGATCCGTTCTCGAATCGCCCACAATCCCCACGCAGACTCCGCCGATGCCTTTTGCCACAGGATCTCCATACCCCGCATTCCCGCGAAAATACCGCGATCGGCTAAGTAATTCGCAAAATCGAAGCCACCGGGATTACTGGCAGGTTTGGGGTCGTATAAAACCCCTCTGACGGGGATTTCGCGACCGGGATGCAACCCCGTCCCTTGCAGTAGCGGCACGGTGACGTAGAGTTTCCCCGAAACATCCTGACTGCCACGATCTCCCGTCAGTTGTGTTGCCGCTAACTCGAACTGCACCTTTTGACTGCGAGTGAGGCGCGGCGGACTGATTACTTTCCCCGTCACCGTGACGAGTTGGGTATCTCCGCCGGGATTGGGAATAAACCCACTGATATCGTTGACACTCGGTTGCGGAACCCGGAATTGGAAATATAATGTTGCTAAAAAACCGATCGTCCCCGCCGCCACCCAAACTCCCCATGGCGGGCCCATTCGCCACTGGCGAGGCAAAATCGCAGCTAATAGACATCCCAGAATTAACAATCCCCAACCACCCCAAGGTACGGCTGTCATCAGCAATCCGACGATATACGCCAAACACAAAATGATGCTAGCCGCTGGGGACATAATATTAAGTGATGAGTGATAAGTAATAAGTTATAAGTAATAGGGGCGAAGCCGCCGAAGCGATCGCCCCTACAATGAATTGGATCGCCCAATTAAATCGCCAAACCCAGTTTCAAACCGAGTACCATATGAACGATCGCCAGAATCAGAGTAGAACTGCCGACATAAGCGTGAATCTTACGTAAAGAAGCTCGATCGCCCCAAAATCCGCTCAAAGAGAGACCCGCTTGGATAGTTAGCAATATCAACACGGCTGAACCCGTCAAAAAATGAGGGCTTTCGAGAATCGATTCTCGTTGCATCACCAGGGAGAGAATTCCTCCGGTGTATCCCAACGCCAAGAACAGGAACATCCACGGGGCAATTTTACGATGACCGCTTAAACTTTCCTGCTTGGCAGCAGGTTCAGTTGCCAAGCGTCCGCGCCAACCGGTGATACCCACAGCGGTTCCCATTGCCAAGAGAACAATACTCATCATCAGGGGATGTCCCCAATGGACGATCGGTTCTGGTGTTCCCAAACTGCGAAATTGACTGGCGATCGGTTCTAATAGATCGTTGAGGGTTCCCATAACTGTTGGTAGTTGAGTTTCAATCTTTTTGACACTTCCCGCTAAATGCGAGACGGGGATTCTGAAGAACACAAAGTCTTAGTAAACCTGGATTCTTGACGGCTGTGCCAAACAGCCTCTACACAGTCCGGTAAAACCATTCTGTTTACTTTTGCGCCCAATATTTGCGGCACCGTTAGCATCTGAATTAATCAAATGTCCTTCTTTGCTTCTGGTTTCGCTATTTCATAATTATATAGCGAAAATATTAAAAGCGCAACAGTGGTGTAGTGGTGAGCGACGAATGAGCCTCCTATCCCTCACCGAGCTAAAGCGACGGGGTTTCTCGGAGATCCCGATGATATTGGATTAGAGTTAGTTAGATTCCCAACTTCTTCAAGAAGTCGGGAATTTCGATGTGGGTATCATGATTCAGCCAAATTGACCTCAGCCAGCCTTGACTCTAAACTTTGTTTCAAGGGGAATCCCAGCTTCTCTCGTTGCTCCAAATACAACTGAGCAACGCGCCGTGCTAAATTCCGAATGCGTCCGATATAGCGCGTCCGTTCCGTCACCGAAATCAGCCCCCTTGCATCCAACAAATTGAACGTATGAGAACATTTGAGGACATAATCTAAGCTCGGCAAGACCAAGCCTTTTTGCGTTAGTTGTTCTGCTTCTTGTTCGTACAGTCCGAATAAAGTAAACAGTAATTCAGGATTAGAGGCTTCAAAATTGTAGGTACACTGCTCAATTTCCCCTTGTAAGTGAACATCGCCGTAAGAAAGATTTTCTGTCCACAGAATTTTGGGGAACGCCTCCACTTCTTGTAAATACATTGCCAACCGTTCCAGCCCGTAGGTAATTTCAATAGAAACGGGTTTGCAATCGATGCCGCCGCACTGTTGAAAGTATGTAAACTGGGTGATTTCCATACCATCGAGCCAAACTTCCCAACCCACTCCCCAAGCACCCAGAGTAGGCGATTCCCAGTTATCTTCCACAAAGCGAATATCGCGGTCTTCGATCGCAATTCCTAATGCTCGCAAGGACTCCAAATAAACCTCTTGGATATTATTCAGAGAAGGTTTAATCAGAACTTGGTATTGATAGTAATGTTGGTAACGATTGGGATTTTCTCCGTAGCGTCCGTCCGTCGGTCTTCGACAAGGTTCGACATACGCGACTGACCAAGGTTCCGGTCCGATCGCCCTCAAAAACGTATGGGGGTTCATGGTTCCTGCCCCTTTTTCGATGTCATAAGGTTGGGCGATCGCACAGCCGCGATCGCTCCAGAATTGATGTAACGTTAAAATAATCGATTGAAAATTCACAGCTTAGTATTGCGCTTCAGTGATAACAGAAAATAACCGCGTCTACAAGAGAACGCGGTCGATTGATTAACTCAAAATTTTAAATCTAACCCGAACATAGTCAGGTTCCCAAACTATTTTGACAAAGTATAGCTTAACGTATTGCGGATAGTCGCAGACAAAGTTTAATTATCGCTAAAATCCAATGGGATAGTTTGATAATATCGATGTCACAATCGAGGTCATTAACGAACCCTGCCCGCGATTCATCCCGACGCCGATCCTACGCAGATAGCGCGGGGTTTCTCGCGGCAGATGCTCAGTCATTCCCCATTGCCGAGTTAGTTGGTTGCGTCGGCAGGCTTTTCATCCTTAGCCGCACAGGGGTTAGCGTCTTTAGCCGCACAGGGATTGGTCGTAGCAGGCGCTTCAGCCGGGGGGGCCGCGGCGGGATCTGTCGTCGGTGTTGTCTCTTGTTGGGCACAACCCACAGCCAATCCCAAGCTCAAAACGCTCATGGCAGCCAGTGTAGTTAGGTATTTGACTTTCATTAAGTTCTCCCCTTTGAGGGTTTTCAGGAATTCATCTATGAATTATAGAGCAAAGATCGGAAATTGCCAGATCTGATGTATTTCAATTTCTTGTTTGAAAGCCGCTACCGTCGCCGAGAAATCCCCGAGTCCCGGCTTGGGGGAGAAAAGCGATCGTGATAGCATTTGGGAAAGCCCAGGGATATAGCCATATGCAGGCTCTCGTGAGAACGGGTCAAACGATTCTGTTTCTGGCTGGGCATTCCTGGGAAGACAAACTCATCAGTCCCCATCGCAGATATACGCCGTGCAGATAACAACAGCGATCGTTTGTGGTGCTATCGCAGTCAGCGCGATCGTCGGCTGTACTCCGACGCCGCCACCCAACCCGTCAGCCACCACAGGCACAGACTCCCCAGCCACGACGATCGCTCTGGCTCAAGTTGGCTGTCAGTTTATCGAAACCGAAGCTCAAAATTACCAGTACCGACCGACGAAAGCCGAAGACTGCCAGCGGATTAATGCAGAAACCTTATCAACCCGACAGCCCCAATTTAAGCCCTTGGAGTTAAAAGCTGGTGAATACATTTTCAAAGTGACCAACCGCGATGTTCCCTACGAAGTCGGTTTCTACCTACGAGGCGCAGGAGTTGGGTTGGCGACGTTGCCGAAAGTCAGCGGCGGAGGACTCACCCCAGGAACCACCCAAGAGTATCGGGTGACGCTCAAACCTGGAGAGTACGCCGTCAGTTGTCCGCTCAACCCCACACCGGATTACCCACTGGTAGTTCGTTAAATTCCTAAACACCTGGAGATCGAATCAATGGAAACTTGCGACTGGATTGTCACCAACGAGGGAAAATGCGAAGGATTGGTGGAGGTGGAGGAAAGTCTGTCTCGCCCTAGTCCCTATCGATTGTATCGATTTCTCAGCGATCTCGACGATATCTTAGAAACGGTTGCCGATGACGCGCAGCGCCTCAGACAGATTTGTCCTCGGGTGCGGCAGTTTCTGAGCGATTCTCCCTGGTTAGAAGCGCAATACTTGCCCCCCAATCCCAAAACCGGTTGGTCGGTCTCGATGCTGTATGACGAGCCCGATTACCCCTTAACCGTACAAATCGTAGTGTGGGAACCGGGACGAGTCTCCCCCATCCACAATCACGGTTGTTGGGGATTGGTAGCGCTGTTAGCCGGACGGGAAAAAAATACATTGTGGCAACGATCTGCCGATGTCGAACATCGCGATCGGATCGAACAAGTGGGGGAAATTTGTCTGGAACCCGGACAAATGATTAGCTTTTTACCCGATGCAATTCATTGTGTAGAAGCTTTGGGAGACGAACCCACCATTTCGTTCAATCTCTACGGAAAAACAGACTACAACAGCCGCTTTGAGTTCGATTCTGCAACCCATACTGCTAAGAACTTTTAGCTTTTTTAAAGAATTGATAAAGCATAGTTTCGCGATCGAAAGTGGCGAATGAATCCATTTTCAGGGTATATCAGAAGAGAGGGGAGCGAGGAGCGAGACCTTTTATTTAGGGGGGCTCGTGCGGAGAAAAGCGATGGCAATCTCTCAGGCATGAGTAACGGCGAATGTTATCGAGAGACAACGCTCGCCATTATGGTCTCTAGCAACTGAAAGCGAGCGTTGTCCGGCTGTTCTCGCATCAACGATCCCTTTTGTCAGAAACGTTTATCATTTCACTTCCATTTCGGAGTACCGATCTCTATGACATCTCAACCCTTAACCCTTTCTTATTTGTCTGCATTATCCGTGGAAGCTGCCATCGATCCCGAACCCTTGCTCGTTCCCCCAGAAATCCGGGCAATCGCCGCGATCGAGCTGATGAGTCAAGTGCGTAATTTTTGCCTATTACCCAGTGGAACTTCCGCTTCGAGTTCGATCCTGGGTGAGGAGGCTCGATCGAGCTGCGTTGTCGTCATGGAAAGAGAGCAACCCATCGGTTTATTGACTGAGGGTGATGTGGTGCGTTCCATGGCAAGAGGCTTCGAGATAGACCGAATTCCCATTACTGAGGTGATGACCCCCAATCCGATCGTCCTGCATCGTTCGGAGTGTCGGGATGTCTTCTACCTGCTCAATTTGTTCGCCCAACATCGAATTCGTCACTTGCCCATAGTCGAAGAGAACGGTCGATTCGCCGGATTGGTGACCGTCGATACACTCGGCAAGACCTTAGAACTGGGAGATTTTTATAAGTTACGCCAGGTCGCGGAAGCCATGACCCCAGAAGCGATTGGGGCAAAGCCGACGGCATCGGTTTGGGATTTGATTCATTTGATGGCAGAGTCTCGGATCGGTTGCGTGACGATCGAAACCCCCTCCCAGGACAAGTCAGAGGCGGTGGGAATGGTCACGGAAAGCGACCTCGTACAGGTACTCGCATTGGGGTTAGATCCCCGTCAAATTCCCGCACAGGCGATCGCCAATGTTCTTCCGGTTGTGTTGCGCCCGTCCGATTCTTTATGGATCGCTCACCAGCAAATGCAACAGCACAAAGTCCGATATTTAGCAGTACGAGGCAGCGAAGACGAACCGACGGGCATCATCACTCAGGGAAGTTTAATGCGATTGCTAACACCGATGGAGTTGTACGGCACAATGCAAAAGTTGCGCCAGCAAATCTACAATCTGAAAACGGAAAAAATCGCTCTGTTAGAAAAACATCACGAAGAACTCGAACACGAAGCCTCCAAATTGAAATTGGGCAACCAGACGTTGCAGGAGGAAATCGATCGGCGCCAGCAGATAGAAATCGAGTTACGAGACAGCCAGGAATTATCTCGTGTCACTTTTGAAAAAGCTGCCGTTGGTATGTTTTACTGTCAGCTCGACGGTCGTTTTTTGCGAGTTAACCAGCGGTTTTGCCACTTAGTCGGATACTCCTCAGACGATCTACTGCAACAAACCTTGTTCCAAATGACCCATGCTGAGGACAGGCAGTGCCAACAACAGTGGATCGAACGATCGATCTCCGGTCAGCAACGCTCCCGTTCGTTTTCGTCAGAGCAGCGTTACCTACACCAAGATGGGTCGGAACTCTGGGTCAATCTTACCCTTTCAGTCGTCGGGAACGCAGCCAGACAGCCAGAGTATTTGATTGGAGTGGTGGAAGACATC
The DNA here is from genome assembly GCA_963838375.1 of uncultured cyanobacterium. GTDB lineage: Bacteria > Cyanobacteriota > Cyanobacteriia > Cyanobacteriales > Geitlerinemataceae > DVED01. The sequence continues at coordinate 39,387 of CAWIQY010000007.1, forward strand.
AGCGATCGTAAATACGGCGAAGGACTGCTGCAAGACAGTGAAGATCGATTTCAGGCGATCTTCGAGCAAGCCGCTGTGGGTATGAAAATTTGTACTCTCGAAGGTCGATTTTTCCGACCCAATCAAAAGTTTTGCGATATTGTCGGCTACTCCCGGATTGAATTGTTGGAACGCACATCTCAGGATATTACCCACCCAGAAGATTTACCCAAAAGCTTAGATCTCAAACGTCAATTGCAAGCCGGAGAAATTCCGTACTACAGCCGCGAAGAACGCTATGTCCGAAAAGATGGCTCGATCGTTTGGGTGAATCTGATGCTCTCGCTGATGCGAGATGCCATGGGGGAACCCAAGTACTTTATCGGGGTGGTAGAAGATATTAGCGCTCGCAAACAAGCGGAAGTCGCCCTGCGCGAAAGCGAAGAACGATTCCGATCGATGTTTGAAAATCACAAGTCGATCATGCTATTAATCGAACCGGAAACTGGGGAGATTATCGATGCCAATCAAGCCGCAGAAAAATTCTACAATCGTGCTCAAGATGATTTGTGCAGCCTCACCTTCTTCGATCTCAATCAATTTCCCAAAGACCAAGTTGCCCAAGAAATGATCGAGGCAAAACTTGAAGTTAAAAACACCTTTATTTTTCCTCATAAACTTGCCGATGGAGAACTGAGATGGGTAGAATTATACTCCAGTCCGATCGAATATCAAGGAAAGCAACTTTTGTTTTCAATTATTCACGATATCACCGATCGCAAAGAAGCCGAGGAAGCACTGAAAGAAAGTCAACACTTCGTTCAACAAATAGCAGATTCGACACCCAATATTTTGTATGTTTACGATTTACTAGAACAACAAAACACGTATGTCAACCATGAAATCACGACGATTCTCGGGTATACTCCCGAAGAGTTTCAAAAGCTAAAAATGACAGAGTTTGAGCTGCTCGTCCATCCCGAAGATCATCTCAATTTCAAAAAATATATTCATCAATTTAGAACCGCTCGAACTGACAATATCTTTGAACTTGAATACCGAATGCAGCACGCCAATGGACAATGGCGCTGGCTGTGCCGCCGAGATACCCTATTTAACCGAACCGAAGATGGTAAACCGAAGCAAATTTTAGGAACAGCAACGGATATCACAGAACGCAAGCAGATGGAAGGGCAATTGCAGCAAGCCAATCAGGAACTCAAAAACTGGGTGAATAAGCTAGAAGTGCGCAATCATGAAATGAAGTTGTTGCGTCAAATGAGCGACTTTCTACAAGCCTGTTTGACCGTTGAAGAAGCTTATGGGGCGATCTCAGATTTACTTAAACCTTTGTTTCCAGGCTGTTCTGGGGGTGTGTTTACGTTAAATCCGTCCTCCAGTCTTGTAGAAGCTGTAGCAACTTGGGGCGAAAACTTCCACAGCGAAACCTTGTTTAATCCCCACGAATGTTGGTCATTGCGGCGAGGTTTGCTACACGATGCCGAACGAACTCGACCGAGTTTGTTTTGCAATCACGTTCATAAACATCGGGCTCCTGCCGAAACCTTGTGCGTGCCCATGATGGCTCAGGGAGAAACCATGGGATTGCTCTATTTGAATTCACAGAATGTCGGAGAGTTTTCAGAATCTAAACATCAATTGGCACGAACAGTTTCCGAACATTTATCCCTAGCTCTAGCTAATTTAAAACTCCGAGAGACATTGCACAACCAAAGTATTCGCGATCCGCTTACGGGTTTGTTCAATCGACGGTACATGGAAGAGTCATTGCAGCGGGAAATTCACCGCGCCGATCGCAATAAACAAGCGTTGGGTATTATTATGATCGATGTAGATCATTTCAAGCGATTTAACGATACCTGGGGTCATGAAGCCGGAGATTTGGTTTTGCGAGAGTTGAGTCTATTCTTGCAGCAAAGTATTCGAGCCTCAGATATTGCCTGTCGATACGGAGGAGAAGAGCTGACTTTGATTTTTCCGGAAATGTCTTTAGAAGAAACCTATAAACGGGCAGAAGAACTCCGGCAAGGGATCAAAGAAATCGATCTCAAATATCACGAGAGTTCCCTGGGGGCAATTACAATTTCTCTGGGGGTGGCGAGTTTCCCCCGACATGGCAAAACCAGCGACTTGCTGATCCAACTGGCTGATGCGGCGTTGTATCGAGCCAAAGATGAGGGACGCGATCGGGTTGTCGCTGCCCCGTAAGATGGAAAAAAGACCCCGAACTGGCGACGTGTACTTCCATACGTGTACTTTCAAAAGTCAGCGCGAAGTTCGGTTTACTGTACAATTGACCTTTGTAACAGATTATGAAAGGTGCGATCGATCTGCGGTGGCGGGTCAGCCCACCCTGACAGCCCTCGTACCTTGGCGATCGTTACTGAAAATATTCAAACTCGTGTCAAGCCTATGGATGTTGCCAACCTCGCCTCGCAACTCAATGCGGGGACGATCCTGCCAGAGGGCATAGTCATCGTCACGCTGATTGCCGTCTTATTAATCGATTTGATCGCGGGGCGAACCTCCTCGCGTTGGACGCCCTATCTGGCGGTTGCCGGTCTGCTCGCTGCTGTTGTTGCCCTAATTTATCAATGGGATAACACCAATTCGATCGCCTTTCTCGGAGCGTTCAACGGCGATCCCCTCAGTTTAGTTTTCCGGGGTATCATTGCGCTCTCAACCGCCGTGACGATTCTCATGTCCGTGCGCTACGTCGAACGCACCGGAACAGCCCTTGCCGAATTTGTGGGCATTTTGTTATCGGCGACGTTAGGTGGGATGTTCTTGTCGGGTGCTAACGAACTCGTCACTATTTTCGTTTCCCTAGAAACCCTGAGTATTTCTTCGTACCTGCTGACGGGGTACATGAAGCGCGATTCTCGATCGAACGAGGCAGCCTTAAAATATCTGCTCATCGGGGCAGCAAGTTCGGCAGTATTCCTGTACGGAGTCTCGTTGCTGTATGGCTTATCGGGCGGCGAAACACAGCTCGATAAAATTGCAGCGGGTCTTGCTGGGGGAGACACCACTCAGACCCTGGGATTGGCAATTTCTCTCGTATTTACGATCGCCGGGATTGCCTTCAAAATCTCAGCCGTTCCCTTCCACCAATGGACGCCAGACGTATACGAAGGCTCTCCCACCCCCGTGGTTGCCTTTCTCTCCGTCGGATCTAAAACCGCTGGATTTGCCCTTGCTATTCGCTTATTGGTCAGCGCTTTCGATCGAGTCAGCGATCAATGGCACTTTGTGTTTATGGCACTGGCGATCCTCAGCTTAATTTTAGGGAACGTCGTGGCTCTAGCTCAAACCAGCATGAAGCGGATGCTGGCGTATTCTTCCATCGCCCAAGCCGGATTTGTGATTATCGGATTACTCGCCAATTCCGATGCGGGTTACTCCAGCATGGTCTTTTACCTGTTGGTCTACCTGTTCATGAACCTAGGCGGCTTCGCCTGCGTCATTCTGTTCTCCCTGCGTACGGGAACCGACCAAATCGGCGAATATGCCGGACTCTATCAAAAAGATCCCCTTCTTACTTTGGGGTTGAGTATTTGTTTGCTGTCTTTGGGCGGCATTCCCCCACTAGCTGGATTTTTTGGCAAAATCTACCTGTTTTGGGCGGGTTGGCAGGCTGAGTTATACGTCTTAGTCTTGCTGGGATTAGTCACCAGTGTGGTCTCGATTTACTACTACATCCGTGTGGTCAAGATGATGGTGGTTAAAGAACCCCACGAGATGTCAGACTCGGTGAAAAACTATCCTGAAATTCGCTGGAACTTATCGGGGATGCGTCCGTTACAAGTGGGGTTAGTGTTGTCGGTGATCGTAACTTCTCTTGCCGGAATTTTATCGAACCCCCTGTTCACGATCGCTAACGATTCGGTGACTCGTTCTTCGATGTTGCAATCTTCTTTGCATCCCACGCAGCCCGTCGCCATCGTCAATCCATCTTCGCCTCCCATCCTCGATCGATAGAGCATCGAGAACAAAAATGTGAATCCGTGAAAATCGGGGTGTCGTTGGATTGCACCCCGATTTTGTATCCCCATTTTTTCACCGTACCCGTTCTAGGGTTCTCCGTCTGGATAAAGTGGCTGCGAACTGATGCCACCGACCCGCTGGGGGGGCCAAAACCGGACAACTGCCCGACCGATGACGTCATCATGGGCAACCACTCCCCAACAACGGCTGTCGTAGCTGTTATTGCGGTTATCGCCCATGACCAAATAAGACTCCTGTGGAACCGTTGCCGTCCACACCTCCGTACTCCCTTGTCCTTGTTTGACGAAGTAGGGCAACTTATTTTTGCACACATCTATACTGGTTCCAGAGGGAGTGAGGATCTCTCCTAATCCGTCTGAGTTGGCGTTTTCTGTTTGGTCGGTATACGGTTCTTCTAAGAGTTTCTCGTTGATGTAAACCCGTCCATCTTCAATTTTGACCGTATCTCCGGGCAAACCGACAATGCGCTTGATAAACGCATCTTTGTAATTTTCTTGCTTGAGGGTTTTTGTAGGGTTGAAAACAATAATATCGCCCCGATTGAGATCCTGGAAGTGGTAGCTGATTTTGTCTACGATCAAGCGATCGTTAATTTGCAGGGTTTGCAGCATCGAACCTGTGGGAATGTAGCGAGCTTCTGCTACAAAAGTGCGAATCCCAAAGGCGAGAACAGCACTCAGTCCCAAGGTTTTAACGGTCTCCACCCAGGGATTTTCTTCCTTGGGTCGCTCGTTGCTATCGGACGCTCGATCTGAAAATTGAGTCATAGACGTTAAATCGATCGGACTTATGAAAAGTTACAGAAATTTAGCTCAAGCATTTGTCCTCTAGTATACTCTGAACCAGAGAACCCCATCATCCTTCAGGTTATGTCTTCTGCATCTACTTTGTTGATTCGCCATGCCCGTGTTCTGCACCCCAACGGGGATCTGTCGATCGCTGACGTTCGGGTGCGGGGACGATCGATCGTCGAAGTAGCACCCGAGATTTCGGTGGCAGATGCCACAGAAATAGACGCGACGGGATTGACTTTGTTGCCGGGGGTTATCGATCCCCAGGTGCATTTTCGCGAGCCGGGACTGGAACACAAGGAAGACCTGTTTACTGCCAGTTGTGCCTGCGCTAAGGGCGGAGTGACTTCTTTTTTGGAAATGCCCAATACCAAGCCCCTGACCATCAACCAGGCGGCACTAGATGATAAATTAAACCGTTCTGCTGCTAAGTGTTTGGTCAATTATGGCTTTTTTATCGGGGCAACGTCAGACAATTTACCCGATTTGCTCAGTGCTAGTCCAGCTTGCGGGATCAAGATTTTTATGGGATCGATGAAGGGTCCGCTGTTGGTGAAGGATGATGCGGTATTAGACGCGATTTTTGCCACCGGCGATCGATTAATTGCCGTTCACGCCGAAGATCCAGCCCGGATTGCCGAACGTCGAACTCAATTTGCTGGAGTGAGCGATGTCGCCATTCACTCCCAAATTCAGGATAGCCAAGCTGCATTACTGGCGACTCAAAAAGCCTTAAACTTGTCGAAAAAATATCAACGCCGACTGCACATTCTCCACCTTTCCACAGGAGACGAAGCCGAGTTGTTGCGCCAAGAAAAACCCGCTTGGGTGACGGCAGAAGTGACGCCCCAACACCTGTTATTGAATACCGAAGCCTATGCCACATTGGGGTCAAAAGCCCAGATGAATCCCCCGTTCCGATCGCCCCACGATAACGAAGTTTTGTGGCAAGCTCTCCTCGATGGGGTTCTCGACTTCATCGCCACCGATCACGCCCCCCATACCCTCGAAGAAAAGTCTCAAGACTATCCCAACACCCCCTCGGGAATGCCGGGAGTAGAAACATCGCTGCCCCTGATGCTGACCCAAGCAGCCCAAGGACGTTGTACGGTGGCGCAAGTGGCGAACTGGATGTCTACCGCCCCAGCTAAAGCTTACCGCATTCCCAACAAAGGGGCGATCGCTCCCGGTTACGATGCCGATTTGGTTTTGGTGGATTTGGAGACTTATCGCCCCGTTCTCGCCGAAAATTTGTCCACTAAATGCGGGTGGAGTCCCTTCGAGGGTTGGAATCTCACAGGTTGGCCCGTTGTCACCATCGTTGGGGGTCAAGTGGCTTTCGATCGCGGAACCTTAAATCTGGACGTTCGGGGCGAAGCCTTACAGTTTGGGAATGGGTAATGGGTAACTAGCAACTACTCCGTTGCCCCTCGACTTTTCAAACGATCGACCAATTCTGGATATCCTTGAGAACGAGCCAATTGTAAGGGCGTCATGCCTTGGTTGTCTCGGGCATTGACATCGGCACCGCGATCGATTAGACGTTGGGCAATGTCTGTATCGCCTTTTTGGATAGCTTGGGAAAGGGGAGTCATGCCTTGGTTGTCTCGGGCATTGAGATCGGCACCGCCATCGATTAGACGTTGGGCAATCTCGTCATAGTCTAGCTCGATCGCCTGTGCCAGGGGAGTCAGACCCCGATCGTCCCGCGCGTTGAGGTCGGCACCGCGATCGATTACCCGGAGTGCCACATCCGCATATCCGAGTTCGATCGCTCGAGAGAGGGGGGTGATGCCCTGGGGATCTCGGGCGTTGAGATCCACCCCACAATCGATCAGATCCGAATCGCTACAGCCGTGTTCCCTCGATCGATCGCTCGAGATAAAGGGGTGAAACCTCGATCGTCTCTGGCATTCAAATCGCCTTGACAATCTGTCGCCCTTTGAGCGATGTTTCGAGGCGAGGATACCGATAAGACGGTTGTCGTATCTCCGTTTGGAGAGGGAGTTTCGATCGCCGAAGCCTTTGTATGTGTAACTTTAACTGTATCTGCAACGGTGGCGAGAGGTTCTAGCTTAGACAAGACGGTGAAATACACCCCCGCCAGAGCCACCACAAACGTCGCACCCACTCCCAGTTTGAGCCAAGGAAGGGAAGATCGAGGTGGAGAAACGATACTCGTATTTTCTTTGCGATTGTTCTCTTTGCGATTGTTCGTTTTTCTATGCCAAGGGACTGAGGATCGATTTGGAGAAGTCATGATATTGTTGACCTTTGCGGAGTTCGATCGAAAGATCGATCGCTTCTACTTTAACGACTCTCTCCAGTGGATGGAAGAAATTTATACAAATTGTGAAGGCGAAATTCGAGAGAAGGAACGGGTAAGAGAGGATAATAAGAATAGGCAGTTAAAGCAGAAGAGGAAAGGGCAACAGGGAACAGTTTTCACCAAAGCACCAAAGCGCGACTAGCCACTAGCCAAAAAGGAAGAATGTTTGATGTCAGCAGAAGTACCCCAAACCTCAACACCGGAATCGCGGATTGAGGCTCTTCAACGGCTGCAAAGCACGATCGAGACTTTGCAAGAGTTAGCCACTGCATTAGAAGCTCAACCTGAGATGACGGTTTCTGACAGCCAGACGAAGGCGTTAGCGGTATTAGCAGAAGGATTGCAGCCTGTCGCCATCGTACCCAGCCCCTCGCCTGCTGCCAAAGTCGCACCTAAAGTCGCACCCACGACGCCGGAAATCCCGATCGCAGATGTTACCCAAAAAGCTCCGGCAACCCCATCACCCACTCCATCACCGGAACCGTTGCCTATCGCCGTCGTACCTAAGCCGGAACCCAAGCCTTCTTTCATCCAACAGATTTTCGATCGTATTCCCCTGAAATTCTCTCTGATTGCCTTCGCCGTCGGGGTGGCTTTTATGGCAATCTTAATCAAATTGTTGGTTTTCCCGTTCCCCAAATTCGTTTCCCCGTCTGGAATTTCGCCAACAGAAGCGATCGTCGCCCCAACCACCGAAGTTATCCCACTCTCACCTCCAAAGGATACCCCCGAGGCTGCTATCTCTACCCCGACGGAAACAACCTCAGAAGTTCCGGTTGACGAGGAAACACCTCAAATTGTTGTCATTCCTTCTTCTACTTCCACCGACGAGGAAACTCCCCAAATTGTTGTCATTCCTTCTTCTACTTCCACCGACGAGGAAACTCCCCAAATTGTTGTCATTCCTTCTTCTACTTCCACCGACGAGGAAACTCCCCAAATTGTTGTCATTCCTTCTTCTAATTCCACCGACGAGGAAACACCTCAAATTGTTGTCATTCCTTCTTCTAATTCCACCGACGAGGAAACTCCCCAAATTGTTGTCTCCTCTGCCAACCCAATAACCGAAGAGACTCCCCCGGAAGTTTCTCTCCCCGAAGAAACTCCCCAAGTTGTCACAATTGTGCCAGAACCCGCCGACGAGGTAAATCCGGAGGAAGAGACATCACTGGCGGCAGAAGTTCCCGTCGCGATCGACATTCCAGCTTTACCAACACAGCCAAATCTTCCGCCCGAAACCACACCCACAGCCAAACCGAACGTCGGGAAACCTGTTCCGGTTATCCCTGCGAAACCGACTCCCGAACAGCGTTTTATTGCGGCTATCCAAAAACAAGTGACACAGACGGCTCAAAAGTACGTTGCCGATCCGTCGATCGACTCTCTGAATGCTAACTTTGAAGGCAGTCTTTTGCAGATTAAAGTTGCCGATCGTTGGTTTGGTTTGGGTTCCCAAAAACAAGACCAATTAGCCCAGAGTTGGTTGCAAAAAGCACAAGATTTTGATTTTCAAACATTAGAAATTGTTGATGCTCAGGGAACGCTGGTGGCTCGTTCTCCTGTTGTCGGTTCTCAGATGGTTATTCTCAAAAGATGAGACGATCGTTTTATTGATGGCAAAAAGAATGGCAGATCGATCCGCCTTTCTTTTTGGTATTTTCCAACCTGCGCAGGCAGGTTTTCCTGCTGTAGTTGCGGTTTTAACCGCCATATTTTTCAGGATTTTGCATCCGGTCTTCCAACTCATCTAAAGTATTCAGCAGTAAGCGTTTGGCTTCTAGCTGCCAACCCCGTTGCTGAACTTTAAAAGCGATGAAACCCCCCACAACAGTCGCTACAAAATCGAAGGGTTGCCGTAAGGAAATCCCCAGCAACAGTCCCAATCCGGCAATTCCCCAGAACGGCAAAGCCACGGTTTGACGCTGGGTTTCGAGGATTTTGGCAAAACCGAGATCGTTCAATTCAGTCCGCAATTGCGCCTGCACCTGTTCCTGTTCGGTACGAGACACAGAAATGCCGATTTTTTTGCGAAGTTTTTCCATTTTTCGGGCATCGGTGCTGTACTGCGTCAGTTCATCTTCTGCCATCATCACCAGACGTTCGTATTGGCTCATGTTTAAAGGATTAGTTGTTAGTGGTTAGTAAACATCTGGAAGAATTAATTCAGACCGCTTTTCCTGGTAGGCAGGGGGGTTAAGTTTATATCTTTTCCCCAGATGCCTATTGGGCAGTCTCTATCCTGTCTTCTTTCTCTTCGATTCATAATTCTCTTCAAATGAGGAAGTCTGTATCGCAAGCATCTTGGCAGTTGCTATAGTTGGAGAACCGATCGCTCAATTCTCAAAATGAAGCCCGATGTTTCTGTTATCGTACCAATTTATAACGGCGATACCGATTTGCCAGAGTTGCTAGACTGTTTGCGATCGCAGACTTACCCACAAGAGCGCGTTGAGTATTGTCTCGTTGATAATAATAGCAACGATCGCACTACAGCCCTTCTAGAAGCCGCCACACAGCCGGGGGACATCTCCTTATCTCCCAAGAGCGAAACCCAAATTCAAAGCTCCTACGCCGCTCGCAATACGGGGATTTGCGCCGCGCGAGGCGAGCTGTTTGCCTTTACCGATGCCGATTGCCGTCCCCAACCCAACTGGTTGTCGGAACTCATCAAACCCTTTGACGATGAAAAAATCGGCATCGTGGCGGGAGAAATTCAGGCACTTCCCGCCAACAGCCTGCTAGAACAACACGCCCAAAAAGCCCAAACCTTATCCCAGAAACATACCCTCAACCATTCCTTCTGTGCCTACGGTCAAACGGCAAACTTAGCCATTCGACGAGAAGCTTTCCAACAAGTCGGGTTATTTCGTCCGTATTTGACCACCGGAGGGGATGCGGATATGTGTTGGCGAATTTTGCGCCAAACCGATTGGCAGCTAAAGTTTGCCCAGTCGGCTGTGGTGCGACATCGCCATCGTGCCACCCTGAGACAACTTCACAGTCAGTGGCGGCGCTACGGCGAGTCGAATCGGTATTTGCACCAATTACATGGGGTGGATTTGATGCCAGAAATGACGGGTGGGGACTATGCTTATCGCCTCGGGCGATGGCTGTTGAAGGAGTTACCTCAAACGGCGATCGCAGCCGTTTTGGGTCGTGCTAGTATTGCTGAAGTTTGGGAAACACCGATCGATTTATTTAACATTCGATCGAGGGCGATGGGACAACGAACAGCGGAGTTATCCGAGGAGGCTCGATACATTCCTTCATTCGTGGCGAGTGCCTAGTCTGGACTGGCGAATGTCTTGCTGTATGGGAATCTCAATTCTAAATTCTGTCCCTTGCCCGATTTCTGAATGATAGGATAACCTGCCGCCGTGGTTTTCGACAATTATTTGATAACTAATTGACAATCCCAAACCTGTCCCTTTGCCGATCGGTTTGGTGGTAAAAAATGGATCGAATAACTTAGATGCCGTGGCTTCGGGAATCCCCATGCCATTATCTGCAATCCGAATGTCGATCCAGTTCTCTTCTGTTTTGTGAGTGCTAATGGCGATCGTCGCTGGCTTTTCGGACTCGAACGTCCGAATACCCGACTCGTCTAACGCATCGATCGCGTTAACAATAATATTCATAAAAACCTGATTGAGTTGTCCGGGACAGCATTGAATTGAAGGCAGTTCGCCGTATTTTTTCATCACTTTTATTTCCGGACATTTGGGATTTGCTTTTAAGCGGGTTTGCAGAATCATTAAGGTATTATCGATACCTTCGTGAAGATTGGCTTGCTTAAATTCAGACTCGTCGAGACGAGAGAAATTCCGCAAAGATAGAACGATGTTGCGGATTCGATCGGTTCCAATTCGCATAGAGTGGAAAATTTTCTCTAGATCTTTGCTGAGAAAGCCCAAGTCGATCGCTTCCATTTCAGCTTGAATCTCTTCTGGAGGATTCGGAAAGTGCTTCTGGTAAAGTTGCACTAAATTTAGTAAGTTTTCGGTGTATTCCTCAGCATAAATCAGGTTGCCATGAACGAAGCTGACGGGATTGTTGATTTCGTGAGCAATTCCGGCGACCATTTGTCCCAAACTCGACATTTTCTCGCTGTGGATCATTTGGGTTTGGGTGCGTTGAAGTTCTTTTAAGGTTGCTTCGAGTTCTTGAGCTTTTTCTTGAGTTTGTTGTTGGCTCTGTCGTAGGTGATTTTCAGCGGCTTTACGATCGGTAATATCGCGAGAAACACCCACCGTTAAAATCGTTTTCCCTTCTTCATTCCGAATTGCCGATTTAATTGTGCTGAAGAGACGAATCTCACCGTCATAACGAGTTACAGGTTCTTCAATTTTTAGGGTCTTTCCGGTTTCAAAGACATAGGCATCATCTTTGATATATTGGAGCGTATAATCTGGATCGTTGAAGGAAGCATCGATCAGGGATTCTAGCCGATCGTTGCTCATGTTATAGTAATTTCGGAAGGCTTTATTCGCCCAAATAATTCGAGATTTGTCGCCTTTAACCAGTACCATATCGGTAATGGCATCCAGAATTTGCTGATATTTTTGTTCGCTGGCACGCAAAGCCATTTCGGCGGTTTTGCGATCGCTGATATTGCGAACAACACCGATGACTTCGTCTGCACCCACAGGCATGAACCTCGCTTCGTAATAGGCTTCTTCTGTCGGCATGGGTAGAGAATATTCGATACTTCTTAAAGACTGAGTTTGTACGGTTTGGGCGATCGCATTCTGAAGCTGTTCGCCAAGATCTGGTGGCAAACACTCAACCAATCGCTTACCCAAAAAGTCTTCGGGTGCTAAGTACAAATCATTCTCTTGACGACCGACTTGACAATTAAGAATTGTACCGTCGGCAGCATGACGAAACAATAAATCGGGAAACGCATCGAGAATTGCTTCCAGTTCCGAGCTTTTCTGTTGAAGTTGTGCGGTACGTTCTTCTATTCGTCCCTCTAACTGTTCGTTAGCCTCCTGTTGTTCTTCGAGTAGTTGCTGAACGCGCCCGATCGAATTGTTAAGTGAAGTTGCCAGGATACCCACTTCATCGTTGCTGTAAACGGGGATTTTCAGGTCAAAATTAGAGGCTTGAGTTGCTTCTTGAGATACCTGGGTTAGTTTTGTCAAGGAACGGGAGATCGCCAAACTGGTACAGTAACCAAACGCCATGGCGATCGCAACAGATAGAAAAAGACTCGCATACATGACTTGAGTTTGGATTATTCCTACCCGCAGTTTCCCCGCCTCAGCTTCTGGCTTTTCCCAGCCAGTCTCTTCAATCAGTTGGTCTAAATCGTCCTCTAAATTTTGTAGGTTGAGGGCTGCCTGAGAATTGAGAAAGTTCCATAACTGTTCTCGAGATTCTTGAAGAGAAAAATTCTCTGTTAAACCGCGATCGAGCAATAAACTTAGTTCGTAACGATAAGACTGCGTTATTTTTTGATAGTTGTTTATAAAATCATTTAAAGCCGTGTCGCTCGAATCTTTTTTGGCGAGTTCGCGGGCGATATTCTGTAACTCCCTGATTTGTTTTTCAGATCGCTCTGCGCGATCGGTTAAAGAAGAACGATCGTCTTTTATCACATTTGGATTTTCGAGATAGGGAAAAATCTCCGATTTTGTATCAAGTACAGAATTTTTTAAAATCGCTAAAGATCTTGCTTTTTGTTCGACTACCTCGTACTTCTGGAAAGCCGGTACTTCTATCAAATTATGGGAAACGATCTGTCCGGCAGTCATTCCCAAAACTGCAATACTAATGGAAAGCACATACCCGAGACCGATCTGGCGACCGATCTCGAGTCTTTGAAACCATCTCTTAAAACGAGCGAACGGATTTTCTCTCATTGGAACTTGGGTGTCCATCGTTGCTTGAGAACCATTCGCTCGATCGTCGAACATAACTTAGCCGGTTACAAAAGATATGAGAGAAGGGTTCATGATTTTGAACCTTTTCTACCTTAGCTCCAAAAGCTCGATCTCTAATCAATAAAGAAGTTTGGGAATAGACGATAGATCGCACATCACAACATTGGGAACGACTCGGATGTTCGAGAGGCGATCTCTCATCTCTAATTTAACGGCGAGAATCTCCCGGCATGGGGGAACGATCGCTCGAGTTTCCGGGTTCGGATGCCATCAGGGTTTGAACAATAGTCGTCTCGTTTCCTTCCAAGGGGTTCGCCGATACGGAAGGAGGAATGGATGCACCCAAAGATGAGACAACGGTGGTAGCCAAGGCAGCGAGGGAAAGAGAACGAGACGTTTTCATAATCTTAAAGTTCGGTTAGTTGAGTTGTTTATCGGTATACGTTCATTGTGTTGGCGGTGTTGAAACTCAAAAGGGATAACAGTCTGACTTATCGAACTGGCAACTGGGCTGTGTGACAATCTCGCCGTGTGGCTAATCGATCGAAGTCTTACAGGGCAAGCATTTGCGGAAATTGCCACCGATTTGGGAAATTAGCCAGATCGGTGGACGATCGATCTTATGGCACTCTCACTCAACTCCCCAGCCTGATGACGCTGCCCGGTTCGCAAGCTTCGTAGCGTTCTAACCACAAGTTCCATTCGGCACCAAAATCCCAACGAGCGACAGTGCTACCGTCCGTGAGGATGGCTTTGATGTCGTCGCAGGGCATTTGTTCGAGATCGACCAGGGTTGGCACGGCGGGCGCAGCAGGAACCGCTGTTTCGATGGTACTGAGGACGCAGTTGCCGCCTTTAGACAGCCACAGCATTGCCGCATCTTCTCCTTGTTCGTTGTAAATTTGCCCGAAAAAATCTCGTCCTTCACGATCGCCCAGTTGCTGGTATTCCTGGCAAGACATCGCGTCAATCTCTTCGTAAGAAGGCGTTTGGGCGATCGCACCTGCTGCGACAACGCTCCAGATTCCTACCACTGTCACGATTGGAGTTAGCCACTTGTTCATCGCACCTCTGTTCGCATCCGAGTGTGGGGTTGTACCTATGACGATTCTAACCCTTCACCCAGACAATGCGATCGCGCATCACCATCCTCCCAGTGATGCGATCGATCGGATTTTGCGATGTAATTTTGGCAAGTTTCTCAATACTTACTCAAAATTCAAAAATACTGATTAATCGATCGTCTCGATCTCTCTGCATTACTCAGCTAAAAAATCGGACTTTTAGCCCCGCAGGATGAGAACCTCAATTCTGTTAAAACTGCCATCAAAGCTCGGGCTAAGATGAAATAATGTATCGCGGTAGCATCAGCTCAGCGTCGGGAGTCTGTCAAAATCCAAAGCTAATATCATCGACGATGAGCTGCCCTTCAAATGCGTAGAATGTAACTCGGTAAATTTGAGGCGATTGCACTTTTAATTCGGTATTGGCAGGAATTGACGAACCATCGTTGTCTAGATTGGCATTCGCCAACTCAGCTCGATCCAATAATGTTCCTTGACGATCGTATGCTGACAAAACGGTTCCCCGAGAACTGGTCACAAATCCTGCCAAAAATCGGACGGGTTGCTCGAACGTAATTTCGATTAATCCATTTTTCGGAGCGCCCATGAGTACCATTTCACCCGAGTGAGGGGGAAAATAGGGGTTTGAGGGTTGAATGGCGATCGCGTTGTTAAAGATCACTCCCCAATGGCAAAACTGCTGTTCTACGACTTCAAAGCGGTTCAAGCCTTCAAAATGAAACCGAACATATGAGGGTTTTTCAAATGGTAAATCCGATTCGCTAACGATGCGATCGCGGCATACACTGGCGATAATCACTTCGGAATCGAGACGATCTTTATTGGTAAAGCTATTTAGTTGATAACCGGGTGTCCGAATCATAGGATTCTCAATCCGTCTGGGTAACGTTCAGTATTTACATTTACACGAGCTAAGAAGTAGATCGAATCAATAGCTCGTTATAAGAAATAACGTACTTGGAGATGATGGTAGTTTCTACAAACCTTGAGACACCTTTTCAAGTGGTCATATCGCAGAAGCTCTCTCAGACAACCCTGAAGACACATGAGGGGTTAGACCCCCCACAGAAATGATAGCATAGACAAAATCTAAAAGCCGGTACAGCGTCCCCGTCGTGAACTCAAGCTGCGACTCAGGCAACGGGACACGTCTGTCGCTCGTCCAGCAGCGCCAATGAAAGCGCTGACAAGACTTCCCAACGACTTAAACCCCTGATAGATATATAATTAAAATCTATTGTCGAGCTACCCTAACATGAAGAGGTGTGCCTATGCCCCCAACTTGGCCGCGCAAACCCGATCGTCGAGATCCCGAGTTCCGGCGCTTTGCCGATCGGATCAACTACGCCTTTCACGTTGCCGTATTCTGTGCCACCAATTCGGGTCTGTGGTTTGTCTATAATTTGTATCGCGCCTCTGGATCTTGGGCGGTATGGACGACCGGAATATGGACGGTAATTTTATTGGTACACACGCTTTACGTTTTTGCGATCGCCAATTATTCGGAATCGGCTCGCAGCTAACCGATCCCAAGGCGATTAACCGTCAGCGATAACCCAGAAGCATTGCTGCACGAACCCCATTCATTTGTGACTAGAGAAACATCCCTCTAGTTCCTCGTACAAGACAGCAGCATGAGAGCCTGGAAGGTCAAGGACATTGACTCCTGCCACAGATGGGGACTTGCATTTATGCCGAAGACCACTAGCGAGATCGAGGATTGGAGAAATTCTGAAATCCTTTGGTGACGTTCTAAATACCTTCTAGTGTGCGATCGAGACTTGGTTTGCGTTGAGATTAATGAGGTGATTCGGTGAAAATGTCTATCGAACAGCTCTGGGATCGGGTTCTCGAGCGCTTGCAAATCCAGCTCAATCGACCCACGTTTGAAACCTGGATTAAAACAGCTCATGCCGAGTCTTTGGAAGAGAATCGCTTAGTCATTCGCACGCCTAATCCCTTTGCGCGGAACTGGTTAAAGAAGTATTACCTGAAAACCATTTCTGACGTGGTGAGCGATGTTCTGGGTTATTCGGTCGAAATTCATCTCATGGCAGCCAAGGGAGAGACGGTCTCACTCCCCAACGATCCGGAAATGATGTGGATGTCTCCAGCAGAAAATCAATCTTCCTCGCGCCATCCCCGTCCCAAACCCCCCGAACTCAACCAGAAGTACGTGTTCTCGCGATTTGTCGTCGGATCTAATAGCCGCATGGCGCACGCTGCATCCCTTGCCGTGGCTGAATCTCCCGGACGAGAATTTAACCCTTTATTTTTGTGTGGCGGCGTGGGTTTGGGTAAAACCCATTTGATGCAAGCGATCGGGCATTATCGCTTGGAAATCGATGCGGATTCGAGAATTTTTTATGTTTCCACCGAGCGTTTTACCAATGATTTGATTACAGCCATTCGTCGAGATAGCATGCAAAGTTTTCGGGATCATTACCGAGCGGCGGATGTGCTGCTCGTCGATGATATTCAATTTATCGAAGGGAAAGAATACACTCAGGAAGAATTTTTCCACACCTTTAATACATTGCACGAGTCGGGAAAACAGGTCGTGATCGCGTCCGATCGCCCACCCAACCAGATTCCTCGCTTACAAGAGCGACTGTGCTCGCGTTTTTCTATGGGATTGATTGCCGATATCCAGACTCCCGATTTGGAAACGAGAATGGCAATTCTCCAAAAAAAAGCCGAGTACGAAAATATGCGCCTACCGCGAGAGGTGATCGAATATATTGCGGCAAGTTATACCTCGAATATTCGCGAATTAGAAGGTGCACTGATTCGAGCAGTTGCTTATATCTCGATTTCGGGATTGACGATGACTGTCGAAAATCTCGCTCCGGTTTTAAACCTACCCAAAGAGAAGATAGAAGCCTCTCCGGAAGCGGTGATCGAAGCCGTGGTCGAGACTTTTAAAATTTCGATCGAGGATTTGAAAGGAAACTCCCGCCGTCGAGAAATCAGTCAAGCTAGACAAATTGCTATGTATTTGATGCGACAGCACACAGATTTAAGTTTGCCCAAAATCGGAGAAGTTTTTGGCGGAAAAGATCATACTACTGTGATGTATAGCTGTGAAAAAGTAGTTCAGCTCAAAACTAACGATCCAAATCTGCAACAAACGTTGAATCAGTTAGGCGATCGCATTCAGTTGTTGAACCAGTAAAACCTCTACCAAAATATGCGTACCCCGAGTGCTAATGCTAAAACGATCGAATATTTTAGGGATGTTCGGAAACCCAGCGTTCTTAAAAAACTGGGTTTCTCGGTGTGAAATCTATTTTAAATAAGCCATCACCGCATAAAAGGGATCGCCACCACCCGCACCCAACCATTGCAAAAAGTTAGGAACAGGAGAGGAATGAATGATGACTTCGGGTTGGCTAAATCCAGGGGTAGATTCAAAATACCCCTTGACGAGTTCGATGCGACTCAGTTCAGAACCGTCCCGCCATGCCTGAATCGCTTTTTGGTAAAACATTCGGTTAGAAAAACTGAAGATGGCAATGCCACCGGGTTTGAGAATGCGCTGAATTTCGCTGAAAATGGCTTCCGGATATTGCAGATACTGAACCGAGACGGTGTTGAGGACTGCATCGAAGCAGGCATCTTCTAAGGGGAGTTTGGGATTTTCATTGAGATTTTGTACGAAGTAATGGTTGAGGCGGGGGTTTTTGGCTAACTCTTCGGCATTGAGTCCGTGACCCTCAACCTGGGTAAATTCCAGGTCTTCTGGCAGATGAGACACCCAACTACTCATCAAGTCGAGGATGCGTGTCTGGGGTTGCAGACGTTGGCGGTATAGGTCGGTTAGCTGGCTGATGAAGCCGTCATCGACATGGGTGACGAAGCGGGGGTAGTCGTAGAATTGCGCGTCGTCGGAGTCGTCGAGTTTGGTGCGTTGGCTGGGTTGGAGTAGCATAGATAATCTGAGTCGAAGTGCGTTGTTCTGTTTCTATATTAAGAAACATGAAGCATTCGATCGAGCCGTTGCTAAATCGAAAAAACATTCAATGCTAACTATGAAAAGAGTTGACGATCGCTTGCCTATATCATTTACTGGGTTGAGACGGGGATTAACTTTGATGGTTTTCCTGATATTGATAAGTTTGAGTTGGAGCGTCAATATGCCGATGGCGCGATCGCAAACCAAACCGGTCAACTATACCCTCACGGTCGTCCAGAATCGAGATTTTTCCCATGAGAATTTAAAAGGAGCATCTTTCGCGGGTGCAGATGCACGAGGATCGAATTTTCAAGAGGCAAATTTAGTGGGATCTATTTTGACGAAAGCCTCGTTTTTAGAAACAGATTTAACCGATACGAATTTAACAGATTCTCTTGCCGATCGAGTAACGTTTGATGGCTCGAATTTAACCAATGCGTTGTTTGTGGATGCGATCGTTAGTGGTAGTACATTTCTACAGACAACTGTGACTGGAGCCGATTTTTCGGGAGCTTTGATCGATCGGTATCAGATCTCATTAATGTGTCGAAATGCATCGGGGATTAATCCGGTAACGGGAGTGGCGACTCGGGACAGTTTGGGATGTCGGGATTAAGGATATCAAAAGTTCGATCGGGTGAGACCCTCAAGTGCGAGCCGAACGCTGGAGTAAAACCATCCCAACCCCCAAACCCAACAGCGTCGGCAACCAAGCCGCCAACCAAGGAGGCATAATGCCGCTCAACCCCAAAGCGTCTCCGATCGACATCAGCAAATAATAGGTAAAAATCATCAACACGCATACCCCAAAACCCGTAGCACGACTCGTCCGCACTTGACGGCTTCCCAGTACCGCACCCATCAATCCAAATGCCAAACTGGCAAAAGGTAGCGCGATCTTCTGTTGGAGACGAATTGAGGCTTTGCGAATTTCCTTCTCTTTACCAGTACGACGTAAGAGTTCTAATTTCTCTAGAGATTGGGGAATATTCATCTCGACATAATCGCGATCGTTAGCGACAAAATCGAGGGGAGCGCGGGGTAGAGGCAGTCGATAATGCTCGAACTGGACGATATTTCGGTAAGAGCCATCGGGAGCGATCGCATAGATCACGCCACTGTTAAAATCCCAGATATTATCTTGAGCATTCCAACTGGCTGACTCCGCCAGAATTAATTGGTTGAAACCGGGACGAGATCGATCGAGAATTGTCAACCCCTTCATTATCGTTCCATCAAATTCTTCGGCATAAAATAGTCGAATTAAAGTTTCGATGCGATCGCCATTTCGTTCGATTTTTCCAAATTCGGGGTAAAGAATATTGCGTTTCCCCAAGAAAGTTACTTCCCCTTTCAAGGCTCGTTCTAGAGTTTGGGTGGCTTCATAGTGGGCAGCGGGAACGATGACCTGATCGAGCGTAAACGCGACCCCCGTGACGAGGAAACCTGTCATAATAGCTGGGATAACCAAGCGATACAGACCAATTCCGCAGCTCCGTAGAGCTGTAATTTCGTTATCGCTCGCCAGGCGACTGTAGCCGAGTAACGTCGCCAGCAACATCGACATCGGCAACGAGAGAGAAATATAGTAGGGAAGCTGCAAGGCGAAAACTTTCAGGGCGATCGCCAACGTGATATCGTTATCGGCAAGTTCTCGTACCAGTTGAAACACCGTACCGACGGCAACACCCAGAGAGGAAAACGCTCCTACCCCAAACAAAAACGGCGGAACCAGCTCGCCGATAATGTAGCGATCCATGATGGAAGCTCCAGGGAGGAACCAACCGACGGATGCAGAAGTGGGAGAAACGCCGATTTTCATAGACTGGGGGGAAAGGTATAAGAGAAACGGACTTACCGATCGAGCCGATATCCCCGCAAAGGAAACATCGTTGCACTGCTTCCCCGTCTCAGAGCCATCAGACTCGGGACTTCATAGTACTCCAAAATTAACCACGCAACGATCGCCAAATGGGAGAGAAATGCCATCACCATCCAAGCTAAGGGAAACCACTGCCAGGGACTATCGGGTAACGGTGGAAAGATGTAAGCTGCCGTACCGACGATAACCGTCGGCAGAAAAACAAAGGCTCCCGCCGTCAGCCAGACCGATGGACTTAACTCAACACCATCTCGATGGCTGGGTTTCCATTTCCCACCGTGCCAGCGCCAAGTCAATGCCGGAGAGGTATCGGCAACTCGTAGAGACTGCCGTTGCAAATTCGCCGTGAAGATATGATGGCAGACATTGCAACCAAATGCGTCCATCAAAGCGATCGCAGAAATCTGACCGCGACGGCACACGGGACAAGTGTAAATCCCTTGGTAATTGAGCGGGGAAGCTGAGGCGGAAAATTCGACTGGCTGCTCAGTCATAAATAGTGAGGTAGGAGGGAAGTTGTTCAATCATTGTAGAGAATCTCGCTAAGATTGACACTCCCCCACTTATGTTGCTTGTCCGAAATCGTTGGTCGATTTCGCTACAGATATCCCAGCAGACAGCAAAGCCCTCGATCGTCGCGATCGAGAGCTTTGAAAACGGTTAATAAGTTTTAGTCTTCAACCGGAGTGGGAACGGGGCGTTGCTGCTTGAGGGTTCTCAGCTCCAGCAGCAGCGTATCGACTTCCGCGTGTAAATGCAGAAACTTCACCAGTCGATCGGCTGGATAAAGGGATTTTGCAGCTTCCATCAATTGCGTGTCCTTGACCAAAGAGCCAGTATTCGACTGACTGGCAGCACTTTGAGAACGGGA
Source organism: uncultured cyanobacterium (assembly GCA_963838375.1). GTDB lineage: Bacteria > Cyanobacteriota > Cyanobacteriia > Cyanobacteriales > Geitlerinemataceae > DVED01. The sequence goes on from CAWIQY010000007.1 coordinate 60,193, forward strand.
GACGGTAGATGAACTGGTAGACATATAGGAGTTTATTAGTAATTTTTGCTTATTTACAGCCAACCCTTATTGTACTCCACTGCTTACAGAAGACTGCATCAAATGTTGCTTTTTCTGAAGGTTGGGAGAGATCGCTGCCGATCGAGCAGATGACGAAAGACCCAGAAATCATTAAAAATACCCAGATTGGCAACCATCGACTCGACGATCGCCATGACAACACTCCACAATGGTAGTAATAGAGTAGTAATAGAGATATGCCCGTGGCATATTAGGGTGATGGCAATCGAGGGTGCTGTCTTTGCCCCTTCCTTCAAGCAAGACACTCTGGGAAGGTTAGTTTCATGTGGTCTCATTGGCGAAGCAAAATTTGGCAGTGGCGTTTTGTCTTGAGGACAGCCCCCACCGTAGCACTTCTGGTGATTGCGGGTAATTTTTTGGGTGGATTCCAGCTTCTAGAGTGGGCGGCGATGGATCGGTTCTTTCGGTGGCGTTCCGTAGAAGCGCCAGACCCTCGCATCGCCATTGTCGGTATCGACGAATCCGATATTTCGGAGATCGGACAGTGGCCCATGCCCGATGCCTATCTCGCCCAGTTAATCGAAAAAATTGCCGCCCAACAGCCAGCCGCCATTGGCTTAGACATCTATCGCGACTTACCTGTCGAACCCGGTCATTTACAATGGCTGAAGGTAATGAAATCGACCCCCAATCTCTTCGGTGTGGAAAAACTGGTCGGAGATCCGGTTGCGCCCCCTCCAACCTTGAAAGAACTCGATCGAGTGGCGATTTCCGACTTAGTTTCCGATGCCGACGGCAAAATCCGTCGGGTGTTGATGTCGGCAGAAGACGAAGCCGGACAACCGCACTTGGGATTAGGAGTGAGACTGGCGCTGAAATACCTCGAGGAGCGAGAGAATCTGGTTTTGGAACCCGGCGATCGATCGGGTAAAGGTTACTTAAAACTCGGGAAAGCACTATTCATCCCCCTCACCGGAAAAGAAGGCAACTACTGGGAGTCAGACGATGTTGCTGGCTACCAAACCATCCTCAACTACCGAGGTTCCAAAGATCGTTTTCTCAGCGTTTCCTTAATGGATGTCCTCGAGGGTCGCGTCCCCCCAGACTTCTTTCGCGATCGACTCGTCTTCATCGGCGCCACCGCTAAAAGTTTAAACGATTTCTTCTTCACGCCCTACAGCAGCGATCTCAGCCAAGACCAACCCCAAATGGAAGGTGTTGCGATCCATGCCAATATCGCCAGCCAGGTCCTCAGCGCAGCACTAGAAGGTCGTCCCCTGATCAGGGTGTGGACGCACACCGCCCAAGGCTTTTGGATTTTAGCCTGGTCTTATCTCGGTGCCGCCGGAACCTGGGCGCTGCTGAAAATCACCCAACTTCACCACCGGAGTATCGGCATTGGCGGCGTGGGTTTAGAAATTTCGATCGCCGGAGGTCTGCTATACGGGATCTGCTATACGGCATTTGGGTGGGGTTGGTTGATTCCGGCGGTTTCCCCACTGGTTGCCTTTGCACTCTCAGCCATTGCTGTAACCAATCACCACCACCGATACTCGCTCCGACAAGCCAACGAACAACTCACTCGTTACTCCCAAAACCTCGAACAGCGCGTTCAAGACCGAACCGCCCAACTGCAAGAGGCAAAAGCCGCAGCCGAAGATGCCAGTCTGGCGAAAAGTCAATTTCTCGCCAACATGAGTCACGAAATCCGCACGCCGATGAATGGGGTGATCGGGATGACGGATTTGCTACTGGCAACGCCTTTGACCCCAGAACAAATCGATTTCGTCCAAACGCTCAAATCAAGCGGTCAAAACCTGCTGCTGATCATCAATGATATCCTGGATTTCTCAAAGCTCGAAGCCGGACAAATGCGTTTGGATTTGCTGAAGTTTGAGGTCAAGGCTTGCTTGAAAGAAGTGACGGATTTGCTGAAAAACCAAGCTCGATCGAAAGGATTGCGACTGGTTACCCAGATAGACGATGATGTTCCCGGTACCCTCAAAGGCGATTCCGGTCGTTTGCGACAGGTATTGATGAATTTAGTGGGAAATGCCCTCAAATTTACCGAGACCGGAGAGGTGAAAATTCGGATTTCCCTAGATCGGCAAGACACCTCGAGTCCTCAATTGCCAAAACTTTCCCCCATCCGCAATCGGGAGACTTCTGTTGTCACCACCCTCCGTTTTGAAGTGCGAGATACCGGAATTGGGATTGCCCCTGAAGATCGGGAAAAACTCTTCCAATCTTTTTCCCAAGTGGATGCTTCAACCACCCGCAAATACGGGGGAACGGGTTTGGGATTGGCAATTTCTCGGCAAATCGTCAGACTAATGGGCGGGGAAATGGGCGTGTCGAGCGATGTGGGGAAAGGTTCAACCTTTTGGTTTACGGCTCGGTTAGAAACCATTTTGGCGCTGCCGATGCCCCGAAGCACTTTGAGTGAAGAGGTTTTCCGGTCTGCAAACGACCTGACTGGGGAGTCTATCGATACCCCAGTGTTGCCAACTCCGCCTCCTGCCGATCTGGGTGGGTTGCGGCTGTTGACGATCGATCGATCCCCAGCCGGACGCCAAGCTATCCACTCCTGTTGTCAAGCTTGGGGCATCACCAGTGAAGATGCCGACGATGCCCGGGAAGCGTTTGTGAAAATTCGGCAGCACTTCCAAGCGGGCAAACCCTATCATTTTGTCACGATCGATCTCCAAGATCCGCTACTCCAGGGAGAAATGCTGGGTCAATTCCTGAAATTAGATCCCGATTTAAGCAACACCCAGTGGATCGCGATGATTTCTCCAAATCGACAGGATTTGATTCCAAAACTGTCTCGTTGGGGCGCAGCGGGCTATGTTCTCAAACCGATCGATCCCGATCGACTTCTGGCTCTTCTCAAGACTCAAACCGATGGGCCCACACACCACGTGGCACAAAAACCTCCACATGCGGATAAAACTGGGAAAACGCTCAAACTTTTGGTGGTGGAAGATATGCCGATGAACCGAAAAGTGCTGCAAAATCAACTCAAAATGTTGGGCTATCCCCCGCCCGATTGTGCGGCGAATGGTCGGGAGGCTCTGGATTTTCTAGAACGAGAGGCGTGTGACATCGTATTGATGGATTGTTTGATGCCTGTTCTCGACGGCTACCAAGCCACTCGACTTCTGCGTCAACGCGAGGGGTCAGGAGATCGCACCATTGTCATTGCCATGACTGCCAATGCCCTAGATGGAGATCGCGAGAAATGCTTGGCGGCTGGAATGGACGATTACATCAGCAAACCAGTGGATTTGAAAGTGTTAGCAACAGTCCTCGAGGTTTGGAGTCGAAAAATTCATCCCAAAGAACCGCCCGAAGAGTTGAGTGGGAAACGTCATGGGAATAGCACGCCAGTCCGGTTGTCTGGAAAACCTGTTCAGGAGCGTTCTCCCATCGATCTCGAGTATTTAAACGAAGTTACGGGCGGAGATCGATCCTTCCAAATGGAGGTGCTAGAGACTTTTGCCGAGGATGCCTTAACTTGCATCGCCAAGATGAAAGCAGCCTTACAAGAACGCAATTCGATCGCCCTCTCGCAGTTGGCTCACCAGCTTAAAGGCGCGAGCAGCACCGCCGCCATCCGGGTGATGCCAGAAATTGCCAAAAAAATCGAAACTCAAGCCAAAGAAAACAGCCTGGAAGGGATTGGTGAATTAGTAGAGGAGTTGGAAGCTATTTTAGAAAAGGTTACAGCTTTCAACACTAAGGCTCAACTGCTAGTGGTTTAGATCTCAACCGAGCTGCCCAAATGTGTTAACTTAACTATGTCGCGGAAAGTACGCTCGATCGACGACTCGACCCCACTGTTGCTGCATTTTCGTCACTAAGATTTATGTCTGAAGAAACCAATCAAACTCCAAGCCCCGAAACTGACAAGGCTTCAGCCGAGAAAGCGAAGGCAGCTCCCAAAGGCGGTAAAGTGAAAGCCGAAAAGCCCCCCGCGCCCGAAGAGAAGCCGTTTGCCGAGTTCGTACACCAAGACTACCTGCCCGCTCTCAAAGAAGCACTCTCCGATCAAGGAGTGTCCGATTTAGACCTAAAATTTGAAAAGCAGCGCGTGAGTCTCATCAGTCCGAAGGGGGAATGCTGGCAAGTCATCGGACAGTGGCAATCGGGAAAGCGTCAGTTCAATGTGTATTTTCCCAAAGCTGATATCAAAGGACCGAGAGCTTTTTCGTGTTCGGCAGACGGCACTCAACCCAGCACGATCGAACCCTTTTTGATGGACGAACGCAAAATCACTCTAAGCTTACTCGTCTTCGGTGTGGTTCAGCGGTTGAACGCTCAAAAGTGGTTGGCTAGGAATTAGGGCTACATTTCCAAAAATCGATAGACCACCACTCCGGTTGTGGCATCGTTATCAACCGTGGCATAGCCCGACTTCATCATTTCCCGGAGTAGGCTTTCGACTTCTTCAAACCCGATGCTGGTATCCATCACCGCCTGTGTCACAGATAGTTTACCGCCCCTAGCTTGAGCGGCTTTGAGTAGTTTGACCATTTGCTGTTCCCGCGTGGGTTGCAGAAGGGTTTGGGTCACGGCGGCTTGGGGTGCGATCGGTACACCCGATTCCGAAATGCCGAGTTTCGATCGGGCTTTGCGCTCGCACTCGTCTACCATCCGAGGAATCAAAAATAAATCCACCAAAGACCCAATATCCCCCACCACGGGAATCATCCACAACACCCCCGTCACAATTTTGCCGTTATAGAGGCGATGCAGTCCTTTGAGAGGTCGAATCGGCATCCCGAAGAGAAACCCAATCAACCACAAAATGTAAGTTGTATTCAGGCGTGTGCGAGTGGCAGAATCCATCCTCGCCCCAGCCGCCATATTCCAATTTTGTAAGGTTTTCCATTCCGATGGCTGGGAGACTTGGGGAGCCGTCGCAACAGGAGAAGCGATCGACTTAGACTGTAAATCCTTCAGAACAGCCGCAGCGGATTGATACCGCCGACTGGTTCCGTTTTCAAGTAGTTTATTTAAAATCTGTTTGAGAGAAGAACTCAGACGGCAATTGACCAGATAGTCTTCCCACACCCAAGCGCCCTCACTGCTATCGAACAGTTCAAACGGCGGCATTTGGGTCAACAAGTGGATACAAGTCACACCCAAGCTATAGAGATCGCTGCTAAAACTGGCTTTGCCCAAAGCTTGTTCGGGGGCAACGTAACCCGCAGAACCAATCACCGTTCCCGTCTGCGCTAACGCCGTTCCGGTTGCCAGTTTAGACGCCCCAAAATCTACAAGAACGAACCGATTATCGCTGCTGCGACGAATAATATTTTCCGGCTTGATATCGCGGTGGATCACTTGACGATCGTGAACGAACTCTAACACCGGAAGCAAGTCTTTGAGAAGTTGGCGAATTTGGGATTCTTCAAAAGCACCGGACTCGGCTAACTCTTGGGCTAGGTTCGATCCCTCAACAAACTCTTGGATCAGGTATTGACGATCGTCTTGCTCGAAATACGCCAGTAATTCGGGGATTTGAGGGTGTTTCCCCAACTCTTCCAGGCGCTGGGCTTCCCGAATGAACAAGGCGGCAGCTTTCTGGAGATTTCGGGTTCCTTGTTCCTCTGGGCGAGATTGTTTGACGACGCACCGGGGTTTGGAGGGTTTGTACTGATCTACGGCGAGGAAGGTATGCCCGAAACCTCCCGCTGCGATTGGCTTGAGGGTTCGGTAACGATCTCCGAGCAGCAATATACTGCCACAACTTTGACAAAACTTCGCCTGGGGGGAATTGCGGGGTTCTACACAATCGGGATTGAGACAAAAACTCATCGGCTTTGGGGATAGAGAGCGATCGAGTGAGAGCTTATACTCATTATTTTGGCAAATCTTTCGAGTCTCTGACTGGAGGTCAACCCTCTCTATTGATGTTTACACAAGTTCATCTTCTGTATTAACTTGTAACTCAATTCACAGCACTCGATCCGCATTGCCTTGATAGACTAGATTTTGATAGAAAACTGAGCCTTCCCGTGTTGGCAAGTCCCTCAAGGGTCAAGCTTTAGCTTAACCCGACCCATAAAAAGCCCGAACGATACCGCGCTTGTCAGTGTCGGGAGTATGTCATCAAGATCCAAAGCCCTTCGCCATCACCGCGAAGGTTTCGGAGTTATAGGATAAAGAGCAACACCCATTATGGTAGATTCCCTCAAAAAGCCCTCTTTTGAAGAAATACGACCGGGTATCAAAGCCCCGGCAAAAGAAACCATCCTGACTCCTCGGTTTTATACCACCGATTTCGAGGAGATGGAGAAGATGGATATCTCCCCGAACGAGGACGAACTACAGGCAATCCTCGAAGAGTTTCGCATCGACTACAATCGCCACCACTTTGTCCGGGATGAAGAGTTTCAGCAGTCCTGGGATGGTATCGAAGGCGAAAAGCGACAGCTATTCGTCGAGTTTTTAGAGCGATCCTGCACGGCAGAGTTTTCCGGTTTTCTGCTGTACAAAGAATTGGGTCGCCGATTAAAGGATAAAAGTCCCCTCCTGGCGGAATGCTTCAACTTGATGTCTCGGGATGAAGCCCGTCATGCTGGATTTCTCAACAAAGCCCTATCGGACTTCAATCTCTCGCTAGACTTGGGCTTCCTGACGAAGAGTCGCAGCTATACCTTCTTCAAACCCAAGTTTATTTTCTACGCTACCTATCTCTCGGAAAAAATTGGCTATTGGCGATACATTACTATCTATCGCCATCTGGAAGCGCATCCCGAAGATCGGATTTATCCTATTTTCCGCTTCTTTGAAAACTGGTGTCAGGATGAAAACCGCCACGGCGATTTCTTCGACGCGATCCTGAAAGCGCAACCTCAGTTTTTGAATGATTGGAAAGCTAAACTGTGGAGTCGCTTCTTCTTGCTGTCGGTGTTTGCCACCATGTATCTGAACGATATTCAGAGATCGGGCTTCTATGCCGCTCTGGGCTTAGACGCGCGGGAATATGACATTCACGTCATTAAGAAAACCAACGAAACTGCTGGACGGGTTTTCCCTGTCATGTTAGATGTCGAGAATCCAGAGTTTTACCAGCGTTTGGATGTTTGTGTGGGCAATAATCAAAAACTCACGGAAATTGTTAGTTCCAATACGCCGAAACTGCTGCAATTCTTCCAGAAGTTGCCCTTCTATATCTCCAATGGCTGGCAGCTTTTGCGTCTGTATTTGATGAAACCGATGGACGCAGCTAGCACTCAGGGAATGGTTCGCTAGTTTATTAACCATTCATTTCGCTCCTTGTCTAATATTATTCGCCCCTTTCCTAAAAACTGGAGAGGGGTTTTGTTTGGGATCTGTATTGGTTCACTCACCAGAGTGGCTGTCGCTATAAATCCCCGACTTCTCCAAGAAGTCAGGGATTTGGATGCGATCGATCGCTACAACTATTCACCCAAACCCGTTTTCAGCATACAGATATCTCGAATCGATCGAATTCCCTGTTTGTCAGAATGTAAACTATGTTCGAGCAAATACCGAGTGGCATCTAATGCTTTCAACGGCGGCGCGAACAAATAGCCTTGTATTTGTTGGCATTTCAGTTGTTGTAGCAAGAGCAGTTGCTGGGGAGTTTCCACGCCTTCGGCAACCACACGCAGATTGAGTCCGCTACCTAACGCCAGGATTGCCGCAACAATTGCCGTATCCGAAGATTCTTCTCTGAGATCGTGAACGAAAGATCGATCGATTTTGAGGGTGTTGAAGGGGAAGTGCTTGAGATATCCCAAAGAAGAATAGCCCGTACCGAAATCGTCGAGAGACAGACGAATACCCATGTCTTGTAAATCGTTCAAAGTCGATCGAGCTATTTCGACATTTTGCATGAGCGTCGTTTCCGTAATTTCCAACTCCAAAAAGTGTGGATCTAACCCAGTTTCCTTGACAATCTGCGACACTTCAGTCACTAAATAAGGGTGTTGGAACTGCCGTGCCGATAAGTTCACCGCAATTTGCAGTTGCCCAAACCCAGCGGCGTGCCAAGCTTGATTTTGGGCACAAGCCGTCCGCATCACCCATTCCCCAATGGGAACGATCAAACCGGTTTCCTCAGCCATGGGAATAAATTGACTGGGTGGTACGAGTCCGAAGTGAGGGTGATACCAGCGCAGCAGCGCTTCCATTCCGGTAATTTCTCCCGTCTTGACATTCACTTGAGGTTGATAGTGCAGGCAAAATTCTTCCCGTTCTAAGGCTTGATAGAGGCAATGCTCTAGAGTTAACCGCGCCGTGGCTTCAGAATTCATGGTGTGCACGTAAAACTGATAGTTTTGCCGTCCCTCTTCTTTGGCTCGATATAACGCAACATCGGCGTGGCTTAACAAAGTCTCTCCATCCTCTCCATGGTTTGGGTAAATTGCGATGCCAATACTGCTACTGATATAGAGTTCTTGTTCTTCGAGGTGGAATGGAGATTTGAGCGCATCGAGAACTCGTTGAGCCAGATCTTGAGCGGTGTTGGGGTTGTCGAGATCCGGCATGAGTACGGTAAATTCATCTCCTCCCCAACGAGCAACCACATCGGACGATCTCACGCATTCTATTAACCGCTGTCCAAATTGATGTACGAGTCGATCGCCGTTGGCGTGTCCGAGGGTATCGTTAATGGTTTTGAAGCGATCGATGTCGAGAAACATGACTGCCATCGATCGATCGTTATTTTTAGAATCGGTTAAAATTTCTTCTAAACGCTGATTGAAAAGAGTCCGATTGGGTAAGCCTGTCAGACCATCATAAAAAGCTTGATAGTGAATGGTTTGTTCGGCTTGTTTGCGAGCGGTGATATCGCGCACGATCGACAGGACTTCCTGTTCGCCAATCACCACATATCGGGCTTCATAATCATATAAGTTGCCGTTGGACTGGAGCTGAAATTCAAAGACTTGAATTTCTCCTGTCTTGAGGGCTTTTTGGAGATGTAGAGAGAAGAGCTTGACAACTTGTTCGGGTAAAATATCTCTCAGGTGAGAACCCACACACCGATCGAAGTTTAAGGGGAACTGAAAATTATTGGGAGATTTGAAATCAACAAGTTTGCCATGGCGATCGATTCTCAGCATGGCATCGGGAATCGCATGAATCAGAGCGCGATTGGTCGCTTCGCTTTGGCGTAGTGCAGTTTCAGCTTGGTGGCGCTCTGTAATATCAAAAACATAACTGCGGATGAGCTGGCTTTCGGTAATGAAGTGAATAGATTGCTCGAAAACCCGATCGTCTATTTGAAACGATCGTATCAACAAACTTTCTGGATTATTTTTAAGATCGTGAAGCAGATCGACCAGAAGAGGATGCTCCAAACCTTGGGTTTGGAGGTTGGGAAATTTGAGCAGTGCCGCTGGGTTGAGATAGGTGATTTCACCCTTGAGATTAATTTCTACGATCGGATGGGGAAGCAGTTCTGGAAACGAGGCAAGTCTGACTAACTCAGCATCGCAGACTTGTTCCAATTCGGGCTTAGATACGAACTGCGTATCTGAGTTCATTGTCGTATCCCGACGATCGATCGATCGGGATAGGTTTAAGCCACTACCCAAGGTAGAAGATTCGGAAATCACATGATAACTGGCTTTAGCGCCACCACCAAATAAGATTAAATCTCCATGACTAAGTTCGTGAGATCGTTTTTTTTGCCCGTTGATAATCAGACCATTTTTACTCCGTTCGCCTTGAGAATCGCCGTCTACAATCCAGAAACAATTCTCTTGAGTTCCCGGATATTGAATCCCGAATAAAGTGGCATGGTGGCGCGAGACTAAGCGAGAGTGAAGGACGATCGATTGGCTCTCATCTCGACCGATGGAGTAGGTAGAAGGTTCGAGGAGAACAGCACGTCGTCCTTGTCCGTCTTCGACAACTAAGACATGGCGAGTGGAAGATTGATGACCGGGATTCATAGTAATAATTTATTTCACCTACTTCACTCTTTTATTGAAGCATCGATCGTTATCCTGATTCAGCTAAACTACCAAAGTTTATAAAAAAATAGCTTACATTGGCAATTTCATGAAGTTTCAATCAAGAAATAACTTCAATCGCAATATTTTGTAATAGCGCGAACCCGCAAAATGCTACTTGCGGATTCCGATGGGATAAAGCGTTCGATACTTGTAGACAGAGACAACATGGCAGATTTCACAGTTTATCGATGAAGGGTGAGATCTGACTTATTTATCGCACTGATTCAGTCCTCGATCGTCCCGATCTCGAGATAGAGAATATAGCCGCCGCCCTTAATCTTGAGGCATTCTATCCGAACATTGAAAACCCCAAAACCTCAATGAGAATACGATCGAAGACTCTTCGATCTTTTAGCAAAAGGCTTACTGCTAATTACTGATAGCTAGATTTTTTAAATCGTTTATTTTTTTAAAATCATTCTTGGATCGGTGGTTATAGAAGACTGAAAGTCTTTGCCTAGATTGACTTAAGAAATAATTATCGATCTTGATGCGCTAATACCTTGGCAGGTTGGATCGATTTCGATCGCTCTTTCTCCTTTGTAGCAAAAGAATAGTCCTAACGCCAACTCTCACACTGCAAGATTGTTTTTTGTGGCTATCCCCACCACTGAGGCGAAGTCAACCGGCTACGATCGATTTTATTTCTTCGTCGGGCTGACAAAGCACTCTAGGAGGCGGAGATCGGCTAAAGTAGTAGAACTTTGCAGATGTGGGAGGAATTGTCATCGAAGGATAACCTAAGTTCGGCTAGTATAGATGATACGGAAGAAAGACAGAATGAGAATTCCTCCATTTGCAGCATATCGAACATCCCCCAATAGCATGACGCTCGACAAATAGGAGATGAGAGCCGCTACAGTCAACCCAGTTTCTCGATCGGCGTCAGGTAACGAAATCAAACGGACTGCTGCGCGAGTAATGGGTTTGCTAGTGTAAGTCAGTCAGCTCAACGAGCCATCTCACTGACTGAGTTCGGTCAGCTTGTCAAAAAAATGATTATGCGAAGGAGCTATGGTGAAAGCGGGTTTGCTATTGTCCTCTATCTTCCTTCCTCTTTTAGGGGATAGCTCTCCCACACCCAAGTGGGTTCGGGTAGATGCCGCGTCTTCTTGGGTTCAATCTCAAACCCAATGGCAAACCTATACGTCTTTAGACGGTGGTTTTAGAGTTCTATTTCCGAGTTCGCCGCAAACCATGACTCAATCAATCCCTTTAGAGTCTTGGAATTTAGAGTTGTATGTCTTGATGGCTGAAGATGCTACAGGAGAATATATGGTCGTGTACTCCGACTATCCCGATGGATTTATCGAGCGGCTATCCAACCGAGAAGCACTGCTTGAAGGGGTACAGCAAGGATTCATTCAAGGGATGGATGCCACGATGCTAAGCGATCGAGATCTGTCTTTGGGTCAGTACCCCGGTCGAGAAATTCGCTATAGCACTCAGGAAGGAGTCACGGGAATTGCTCGGTTTTATCTGGTGGGGAAAAGGCTTTATCAACTCGTAGTCCGGGATGGAGAGGGAGAACGGGAAAGCTTGACTCGAAGAGATCGACAGTTTTTCGATTCGTTCGATCTGAGCGATCGCTAACTTGACCGGAGATATCGCAGTCGCCACCTCGGTGTTTATATAGATGGGTCACTACTCTATTAGCGCGCCACCGGAAATCGTCTTGATGTTCGAGCTTTCGCCTCATCGGGAGACGCCAACTCCCATCCAATTACCGATTATCCACCCTGACCTAAAAATCTCCGAACCCGTACAGACGTTAAATGTACTGCCTCATCTGGTTCTGGAACTTCCCACCTCCATCGAGATCCACGAGTCTCCCCTGGAAATCCCAACCAGAAATCGGCATTCTGGTATCATTTATGTTAAATTTAATTAAGAATCTGAGGAATGGGTGAGTGCGTCCTGCCGATCCCATATATGAATTCGATTTGTCGATGTTCGATCGACGATCGCCGAATTAGCTAAACCAAATTAGCTAAACCCATTAGCAAACTAGAGCATTGAATTGAAAGTTTTGGATGTGGTCAGACTTGATGGTTGTCGGGACAAGAGCCGATTCGATGGCGGGTCGAGCTGCGATCGATCGAGTGCAAACTTGGCGATGGCAACGACATCTACAAAATTCAATACGATAGCGATTTAAATTAAATCGATGTGATGTATAGACTGTATAGAGGTAATCGCCTATGAAATTTTCTTGGAAAGTCGTCTTACTCTGGGCGCTGCCAGCGCTCACGATCGGATTTTTTCTCTGGCAAGGCGCATTTGCTTCCACGACGGTGGTTGCTGGAAATAATGCCGCCGCCACCCGGATGAGTTACGGTCGATTTTTGGACTATCTCGATGTCGGTCGGGTGTCTAGCGTGGACTTGTATGAAGGGGGACGCACGGCGATCGTCGAGGCGATCGATCCCGAACTGGACAATCGCATCCAACGATTGCGAGTAGACTTGCCCGTCAACGCACCCGAACTGATGACCAAGCTCAGACAAGCCGACATCAGTTTTGACATTCACCCGTCCCAGAACAACGGCGCGGTGTGGGGACTGCTGGGGAATTTAGTCTTTCCCTTGCTACTGATTGCTGGGTTGTTCTTTTTGTTCCGTCGATCGAACAATGCTCCCGGCGGTCCCGGTCAGGCGATGAACTTTGGTAAGTCCAAAGCGCGGTTCCAAATGGAAGCCCAAACAGGAGTTCTCTTTGATGACGTCGCCGGAATCGAAGAAGCCAAAGAAGAATTGCAAGAAGTGGTTACCTTCCTGAAAAAACCCGAACGCTTCACGGCAGTGGGTGCGAGGATTCCTAAAGGGGTTCTGCTCGTCGGTCCTCCAGGAACGGGTAAAACCTTGCTCGCTAAAGCGATCGCAGGAGAAGCCGGAGTTCCTTTCTTCAGCATTTCCGGTTCGGAATTCGTGGAAATGTTTGTCGGTGTTGGCGCTTCGCGGGTGCGCGATTTGTTCAAAAAAGCCAAGGAAAACGCCCCTTGTATCGTCTTTATCGATGAAATCGATGCAGTTGGACGTCAACGCGGTGCGGGTATCGGTGGCGGCAACGACGAACGGGAACAAACCCTGAACCAGTTGCTGACGGAAATGGACGGCTTTGAGGGCAATACCGGTATCATTATTATTGCCGCTACCAACCGCCCCGACGTGTTAGATTCGGCGCTGTTGCGTCCCGGACGTTTCGATCGGCAAATTACGGTAGATGCACCGGACATCAAAGGTCGTTTAGCCGTCTTGGATGTTCACGCTCGCAATAAGAAACTCTCGCCGGAGATTTCCTTAGAAACGATCGCCCGCCGGACGCCCGGATTTACGGGAGCCGATTTGGCGAACCTCCTCAACGAAGCGGCAATTCTGACCGCTCGTCGCCGGAAAGAAGAAATTACCATGGCGGAGATTAACGATTCGGTCGATCGGGTTGTCGCAGGGATGGAAGGCACGCCACTGGTGGATGGCAAGAGCAAGCGTCTGATTGCCTACCACGAAGTCGGTCACGCCATCGTCGGCACGCTGATCGAAGATCACGATCCCGTGCAGAAAGTCACCTTGATTCCCCGAGGACAAGCCCAAGGTTTGACCTGGTTTACCCCTTCCGAAGACCAAAGCTTGATTTCTCGATCTCAAATCCTCGCCCGGATTAAAGGGGCTTTAGGGGGTCGTGCTGCTGAGGATATCATCTTCGGCGATTCGGAAGTGACCACCGGTGCGGGTAACGACTTGCAACAGGTGACGGGAATGGCTCGTCAGATGGTGACTCGTTTTGGGATGTCGGATCTCGGTCCTTTGTCGCTAGAAAGTCAGCAGGGTGAGGTTTTCCTCGGTCGCGACTTGATGGTGCGATCGGAATACTCCGAAAAAATTTCGGCTCGGATCGATGCTCAAGTGCGGGTCATTGTCGAGAAGTGCTACGACGATACCAAGCGGATTATTCAGGACAACCGGGCGGCGATCGATCGCTTAGTGGACTTGCTCATCGAGAAGGAAACCATCGAGGGTGAAGAATTCCGGCAAATTGTTGCCGAGTACGTCGAAGTTCCCGAGAAAGAGCAATACGTGCCTCAACTTTAATTTTTAATACGCCGGAAACCGACGATCGTCTGGTTTCTCCGTATTTCTCAAATTTCTTCCATCCAGAGAAGGGCAACTGCCCTTCTCTTTTTTTTTCTCAAGTGGCGTGGCAAACAGAGCGATCGCTGCCGATCCCCAAACGTGATATCCTTGTTGACAGTTTGTTAGCATCAGTTTGAGTTGAGGGGAAGTCAAAACAATCAGTTCGAGTTCGATCGCCTCATCTGGCTACTTCTCAAAGTCAATCCGATCGCACTTCAGAAGCGATCGTTGACCCTATCAAATCGAATTATCTTTAGAGCTTCTCGGATCGATTATTAACCTATTGTTTCCTTTGAAGTGCGATCGAGTTATAGCAGTTTTCAAGTACATGAGAGAGCGGAGAGTTCTCCTCTCACTTGACAGATGTACCGCCAAAAAGCATGAAAATTGTTATAAATGAAAGTCTAGTCAAGCTGAACTCCGTAAGCTAGGTCAAAACTCAACATCCAATATCGATTATGAAAATTGTCATTTTAGGTGGAGATGGTTTTTGCGGATGGCCGACAGCCCTGCATCTATCAAATTTAGGACACGATATTATCATTGTCGATAACTTATCGCGTCGAAATATCGATAACGAGCTGGAAACCAATTCCCTAACTCCCATTAGAACGATCTCTGTTCGTTTAAAAGTTTGGGAAGAAATCTCTGGGAAATCTATTCAATTCCTCAACTTTAATATTGCCAAAGAGTACGATCTTCTCCTCAATTTACTCTTGGCGTACAAACCGGATGCGGTGATCCACTTTGCCGAACAACGGGCAGCGCCCTACTCCATGAAGTCTTCCCGCCAAAAGCGGTATACCGTGGACAATAACCTCAATGCCACCAACAACCTCTTGTGTGCCATTGTCGAGTCGGGACAAAATATTCATGTCGTGCATTTAGGCACGATGGGCGTTTACGGATATGGGACGGCGGGAATGAAGATTCCTGAAGGATATTTAGATGTCCAAATTGTCACGGATACGGGGAAAGTGATCACGCAAGAAATCTTGCATCCCGCGCATCCGGGTAGTGTTTATCACATGACCAAAACCCAAGACCAGCTCTTTTTCTATTACTACAATAAAAATGATGCGGTGCGAATTACCGATTTGCACCAAGGGATTGTTTGGGGAACCCAAACCGATCAAACCCAGAAAGATGAGCGCCTGATTAACCGTTTTGATTATGATGGCGATTATGGAACCGTTTTGAATCGGTTTTTGATGCAAGCGGCGATCGGATATCCGTTGACCGTACACGGAACAGGCGGTCAAACCCGTGCATTCATCCACATTCAAGATACGGTTCGCTGTGTAGAACTGGCACTCAACAACCCGCCCGAACCGGGAGAACGAGTGAAAATTCTCAATCAGATGACCGAAACCCATCGAGTTCGAGACTTAGCGAAAATGATTTCCGAGCTGGCAGAAGTGCCGATCGATTATCTAGAAAATCCTCGCAATGAAGCAGTTGAAAACGAACTTTACGTTGAGAATCAATGTTTCTTAGATTTGGGACTCAACCCCATTACATTGAATTCAGGATTAATGACAGAAGTCAAAGACATTGCGGCAAAATATGCCGATCGTTGCGATCGATCTAAAATTCCTTGTAAATCAACTTGGCGCAAGAAATGAAAACTGAGGTTCACTGATTGAGGGAAAACTGCAATCCCCCCTATCTCCAATTGACAACCGCTAGATTGGTTGTAAGGGGGGTTGGCAGTGCTAATGTCGATCTTGCGCTTAAATATACCGCTCGTCTGAATTTCCATACCGCCCATCCCTTATGCGTATCGCGATCTTTACCGAAACCTTCCTGCCCAAAATAGATGGCATTGTCACCCGTCTCCGGCATACGGTCGAACACCTGCAACGTGCCGGAGATCGAGTTCTCGTCGTCGCCCCCGAAGGTGGCATTACCGAATACAAAGGGGCAAAGGTTCACGGAGTCTCTGGCTTTCCCCTGCCGCTGTATCCCGAACTCAAACTTGCCGTCCCCCTGCCGACTCTGCGCCCGGTCATTGAAGACTTTGCCCCAGATTTGATTCACGTCGTCAATCCGGCGGTATTGGGTTTAGGCGGACTCTACTATGCAAAATCTCTGAAAATTCCCTTAGTCGCGTCCTACCATACTCATCTACCCCAGTATCTCCACCACTACGGGTTGGGAATGCTAGAAGAATTATTGTGGGGATTGCTCAGGTCGGCGCACAACCAAGCACAATTAAACTTGTGTACCTCGACGGCTATGGTGCAGGAGTTGACCGCACACGGCATCGAACGGGTGGATTTGTGGCAGAAGGGGGTGGATACGGAGATGTTTCAACCTCACTTGGTCAGTCCCAAAATGCGATCGCGCCTCAGCCAAGATTGCCCCGATGCCCCCCTTCTCCTCTATGTGGGTCGCCTCTCTGCTGAGAAAGAAATCGAACAGATTCGTCCCATTCTGGAGACGATTCCCAATTCTCGTCTGGCACTCGTGGGCGACGGACCGAACCGCCAAGCCCTCGAACAGCACTTTGAAGGAACACCGACTCACTTCGTGGGTTATCTTCAAGGTCTGGAACTGGCATCGGCGTTTGCTTCTGCCGATGCGTTTATCTTCCCCTCCCGTACTGAAACCCTAGGCTTGGTCTTACTAGAAGCCATGGCAGCCGGGTGTCCGGTGGTTGCCGCCCGCAAAGGGGGAATTGTGGATATCGTTCAAGATGGGGTCAACGGCTATCTTTTCGATCCCGACGACCCCCAAGGCGCAATCCGTGCTACCCAACAACTGCTGGAACACAGCCAAGAACGGGAAGTTTTGCGGCAAAATGCCCGCCAGGAAGCCGAACGCTGGGGATGGGCTGGCGGCTACCGAGCAGCTACGTCAATATTATCAAACCGTTCTGGCTGAATCGGTACTGCCTTCTGTGGCTTGATTTGGGTCGCTTAACAATCCTGACGTTGATGCGTTACGCTAGCGCTAACACATCCTACAGTGTTCTAAATCATGCCGCGAATTTCTGCTTTAGGATTAGATATCGGTCGTCGCCGGGTGGGTGTGGCGGGATGCGATGGTTTGGGGTTGATGGCGACGGGGTTGTTTACCCTCAAACGGACATCTTTCGATCGAGATGTCGCCGAATTGCAAAGCTGGGTTGAGGAAAGAGAAGTCTCAATCCTGGTGGTGGGGTTGCCCTATGCCCTCGACGGGACGCTGACGACTCAAGCCAAACAAATTCAGAAATATGCTCAACGTTTGTCGGTGGCATTAAATTTGCCTGTGGAGTACGTGGACGAACGCCTCAGTTCTGTGGAAGCTGAAGAATTAATGCTGGCGGATGGGGTTTCGCCGTCGTGGAATAAGGAAACGATCGATCGTAAAGCGGCGGCATTGATTTTGCAAAGATGGTTAGATGAACGATGCCGCAAATCCTAAGCAGAAATTGCGGGTTTCCCTTCCATTTCACGGTGACAGCGCTGCCAGTAAATGCGAGCAACATTATCTTTTGGATTTGTCTGCAAACATTCAGTTAAGAGTTGTTGGGCTTCGGTAAATTCTTGTTGATAGTAGAGAACTAAAGCTTGCTCAAATTTGGTTTTATTCGCTAGTTTGGCATCTCTTAATGCTGGAGGATCGGCATCAAAGACTTCAAACACTGAGACTTTTTTCGATCTTCCTTTAACTTGAACGAGATCGATAAAACGCAGATGGTACTTTCCCGGATTTTTTAAGCTGCCAAATGTTTTATGGGAAATTAACAAGGGAACTCCATAGTTTTTCGTTAATCCTTCTAAGCGAGAGGCTAAGTTGACTTCATCGCTAATTACTGTGCCATCGATGCGGGATTGTCCGCCAACGATGCCTAAAATTAGATTTCCGGTGTTGATGCCGATGCCATTTTGAATGGGCTCGTAACCCGCCGCTATCCGATCTTGATTGTAAGCTTGCAATTGGCGCAACATACAAATTCCTGCGCGAACGGCATTGTCTGCACTGCCGCTAAATAACGCCATGATAGCATCGCCGATATATTTATCGATAAATCCTTTGTTTTCAATAATAGCCGGCTCCATTCGCGATAGATACCCATTGATAAACTGAAAGTTATCTCCTGGCGTCATCCGTTCGGAAATGGTGGTGAAAGAGCGAATATCGGAAAACAGAACCGACATATTTCTTTGTACCGAGTCGCCCACCTTTATATCTAAAATACTATCTCTGTCAAGAAGCTGCAAAAATTGATTGGGGACGAAGCGAGAACAAGATTGATTGAGTTCAGAGAGTCGATCGATGAATTCTTGTCTCTGTTTTTCTGCTTTTTTTCGTTCGGTTATATCTTGAAAAGCAGCGATCGCATAGTTGATTTTTCTGTTTGAATTATAGATGGGTGTTCCCCAAATTTCGATGGGAATTTTTCGATCGTCCCGGTGAATTTCCATATCGTCAGCCGTGGTACTTTGACCTTGCAAAGCCAGAGATAAAGGCATCTGATGGGCTGGATAGAGGGTGTCGCTATCAGCAAGGTATGCTTGATAGACTTCGGGTAATTGTTCGGCAGTTTCTAGTTCCACCACTCCTTGACCGAGTAATTCTTGGGCTCGAGAGTTGATAGATTTGGGCATCCCGCTAGCATCCGAAATAAACACACCAACGGGCATGGCTTCGATAAATTGGTTGAGGCGATTTTCATTGTTTCTGAGGCGATCGATCAGTTGAGCTTGTTGGCGATTGGCTTCTTCTAGCGCCTGATTAACCCGCTGGAGTTCTACATTTTGTTTTGCCAGTTTTTTATCTTGTAAATAACTATAAAGGGCTTCCGATACGGTTAAACTTAAATCTTCGGAGTGCCAGGGTTTAGCAATATAACGATAGAGCTTTGCATATTTAATTGCATTGCCAATAGCTTCAATATCCGCCTGTCCTGTTAGCATGATTTTGAGCGTTTTTGGACAAGTTTCGTGAATTCTTTTCAAAACTTCATCGCCTTTAATATCAGGCATAATATAGTCTGAAATGACTAACGCAATTTCATACCGATCTTCTAACAGCTCTTGGACTAACTCTAAGGCATCTTCTCCTCCCAATGCCGTTTCCACTAGATAGTCAGCGTTGAATGCTTGTTTTAGCTGTATTTTGAGACTATCTAGAATCGTTATTTCATCATCAATACAAATAATAACAGGTTTTCTCATGATTTTGATAAGCCCGATCGAATCGTTTCAATTAAGTCCTCAGTTGTCCAAGGCTTGAATAAGCAGCGATGCAGGTTTGCTTGAGTTTTAGCTCGTTCGATCGCTTCTTCATCAGCTTGTCCTGTCAACAAAACTTTAACAATATTGGGAAATTTTTGATGTACACGAATGAGAAACTCATCTCCTTTGATTCCCGGCATTAGCCAATCGGAAACAATCACTAAAACATCAATTTCATCTTCATCGAGTTCGTCGATAATTTCTAAGGCTTCATCGGCACTTTCTGCCATTTCATATAAGTATTCTTTGTCGA
Source organism: uncultured cyanobacterium (assembly GCA_963838375.1). Lineage (GTDB taxonomy): Bacteria > Cyanobacteriota > Cyanobacteriia > Cyanobacteriales > Geitlerinemataceae > DVED01. The sequence goes on from CAWIQY010000007.1 coordinate 79,826, forward strand.
AGGCTTTTTTGAGTTGGGTTTTGAGACTATCGAGAACGACAATTTCATCATCAACACACAGAATTACGGGTTTAGACATGGTGTTCTTCCAGTTTAAGAGTTGTATAAACAGATGCGATCGAGGACTCCTAAATTTCTAATTAACTGAGACTCAACAGAGTTTCGCTTAACTCAATTTAGGATCGACAATGGTCTTGTCTCTAATTATAGTTCATTATGAATAGATAAGGTGATGGTCAATTTCGTTTTTCCGGGATTGCTTTCCCACTCAAGACTTCCTCCATATTGATTAATTAAGTTTATCTAAACTAGCTATATTTAATCTGTATATCACAAAATTTAGGTGAGAAGATAAGTTCAATCTCTTATTTGAGTTTATCGGAGTCAAGCATGAAACGTTAAACTTTCAAGATCGGGAAGTCTAAATGGGTAAACTAACTGTGAAACTTGTTTTTCCGGGAACACTTTCACAGTCGATCGTCCCTTGATGTTTCTCCACGATTTTGCGAACGATGTCGAGTCCCAATCCGCTGCCTTCTCCGGGGGGTTTGGTCGTAAAAAATGGTTGAAATATTTTGCTTTTAATATCTTCAGGAATCCCTGTTCCACTATCGGTTATGCTAACTTTAATGAAGTTTTCTGGTTGGGTGATATCGATCGTTAGCGTGCCTTTGTTATCCATCGCTTGGATAGCATTGTGGATTAAATTCGTCCAGACTTGATTGAGTTCGTCGGGATATCCCATAATTTGGGGCAACTCTTCTCCATAGTTTTTGATCGTTTCTACACCCTGTTTTAGTTGATTGTGGTAGATTGTCAAAACCATTTCAATACTGTCAATAATGTGGGTTTTAACTTTTTCGCCTGTGGGCGTTTGTCGGGAATAGCTTTTGAGTGCAAAGACAATCTTTGCCGCTCGATCGGTTGCTGTAGAAATGGTTCTGGTACTTTTTGTAATGCTGGCGAGTTGATAAGCGGTGTCGAGAATTTCAGCGTGCTTTGGATCTTGGAGTAAGGGTAAAAATGGATCGAGATCTTCGTAGACACCCAAATCCACAAGGGTATCGGCGATCGTATCGGCATCGTCAATATCTTCCGATTCCAACTGTCGAGCGATCGATCGTTTGAATTTGCGTCGATCGCGACTGGAGAGATGAATCGGTTGTCCGGCGGCAGTTTTGAGGAGAGTAAAGAAATCTCCTTGACGATCGACAGAAAGATTCTGAAAAAAGATCGGTAATTTTTCCAGATTTTCGCTTAAAAAACCAGCGATATGATTAACTGAAGAACGAATTGCACCCAGCGGCGTATTCACTTCGTGAGCCACGCCAGCCACCAATTGTCCCAAAGCTGCCATTTTTTCCGACTGAATTAACTCATCTTGAGTCGTTTTCAGTTCTTGCAAAGTTTGAGCGAGTTCTGCATTTTTTTGCTGTAACTCCTCTGTTCGTTCCGCAACTTGTCGTTCCAGGTTATGGTTGTAGTCGGCGAGTAATTTTTCAGCGCGTTTGCGTTGAGTGATATCTTGAAAAGCAGCGATCGCGTAGGAAATTTCCCCAGCTTCTCCGTAAATCGGCATTCCCGAACATTCGATGGGTACCACTTTATCAGGTTGGTGGATTTCCATATCATCAACCCGCGTATTTTGCCCCTGCAAGGCTTGAATTACAGGAAGACGATCGCTGGGATAAAGACGATCGGTTTCGGCGATATACGCTTGATAAACCTCAGTCAACTGTTCTGGGGTGGCATCGGCAACCAACCCCCGACCTAATAATTGTTGCCCCGTTTGGTTAGTATAGTAAGGTTGACCGTGACGATCGGTGACAAACACGCCGATGGGCATGGCATCGAGGAATTGCGCCAGCCGCTTCTCGCTTTCGGAAATCGCTTGGTTCAGCGCTTTCATCTCTGTATTTTGGGCTTCGAGGGTGGCAAAAGAATCTTGCAACTGTCCCACCATCTGGTTGAATGTTTCCGCAAGCAAACCCAATTCATTGCCTCCTTGAATCACCACCCGAACTCCCAAATCTCCTTCGCTAATTTGAGAAGCTGCCGAGGTGAGGCGCGTCAGCGGTAATACGATGCGTCGGGAAAAGAGAGCCCCTGTGCTGATGGCTAAAATCGTAGCGATGCCTAGGGTTCCACCTACCGTTAAAATCATATCTCGAACGGGGGCGTAAACCTCAGCCGTGGGCAGTTCCACCATCACCTTCCAAGGCAAGCTTTGTACCGGGGCAACTGCACCTAAGACTTCTGTTGCGCGAAGTCCGACATAGGTATCCAGAAATTGATTGGTGGGGGAGAGAATTTGAGACTTTAAGGCTTGGATAAACGATCGTTCGGAAAGGTCTTCTAATGTTGCAGTTTCCGGCGAACCGCCTGCTTGTGCAATTAGGTGCAAGCGGTTGTCCATCACGTAAACATATCCGGTTTTGCCCACTTGAGTTTGAGAGACAACAAACCAGAGAAATTCTAAATTAACTTGGGCGAGTAATACGCCATCGACTTCATCAGCATTGTTGCGGATGGGAACGGCAAGCAAAACCACTGGACTTTTCAACTCGGGATCGATTTCTACCGTACCGACATAATCTTCTTGATAGTTATATGTTCGGTTAAATAACGGTTTTTCGGATTGATTTTCTATGTCTATCTCTTTGTATAGAGAAGCTGCAACCACTGTATCGCCTCGATTATCCAGTATGGCAACATATTCAAAGGCTTCATTGTGGCGGGTGAGTCCTTCAAGCAAGTTTTGTTGGGTGTCGGTCGGCAGATCGGTTAAGCCCCGCGTTCGGGCTAAATAGCTCAGTTTTTGTTTTAAACTATCGAGGTAAACATCGATTTCTTGGGCGGCTGATTTACTGCGTTCTTGTTGGAGTGAAATCGCCTGCTGTCGCAGGGATAAGAAGCTTAAGCGAGCGATCGTTCCTCCGGTCAACAAAGCCGCAAAGGTAACTAATAGAACGAGTCCATAGCGCAATTGATTGGCAATACTATGTTGATGAGTGGTGCTAAATCTCCAATTTCGGGTTTGATAATTGGAACGGGGTAATTCATTTTGAGTGATATCCATATTGTCGCTCTTGTATTGTCTTCTCATTAAAGATAAGTATTGATTCGATCGGTGATAATATCTTCTGTAATTTGTTTGATTTTAGCCTCTTTTGCATCTGTCAGAGAGCTTCTAAATGGAGCGAGTTCTTGAACCCCTTCCGTAATTCCAAATTTATATTGTTTTCCTTCCCAACGTCCTTTTTGTACCAAAACAGCCCCTTGTAACATTAATTTTGGCACATCTTGTATGGCGCTGGTAATAACTCGATCGGGTGCGAGTTTGTATCGATCGAGTTGCCAGCCAATTAGATAAAAATTTTGTTTTTTAGAAAGAGCATAAACGGCTTCTTCTGCGGGTTCTGCACTAATAGAAATAACATCTACCCCCGCACCAATCTGTTTTTGGGCGGTGGCGACAGCTTTATCTTCATCCGTCCAACTGCCGACCCAATCCACTTGAACTGCGATGTCTGGATTAATCGATTTTGCCCCTCGTTCAAATAAAATTTCTCGTGCTTTCATATGGGGGTAATCGATTCCACCAATAAACCCAACTTTCCCCGTTTTGGTTTTCAAAGCTGCAATAACTCCCGCTAGATATCCAAGTTCTTCGCCCCGAAATGATAAGCAACCTTGATTGATATTATTTCCCGGACAATTGGTGGTGACTGAAAACTTAGTCCGGGGAAAATCTGGCGCAATTTCCTCAACCGCCTTCAGAAATTCTCCCCCATGTCCGATCACGAATTTGTACCCATCTTTGGCATAGTTTTGGATGGTTTCTTTCATCCGATCCTCAGACAGTTCTCCCACATTTTCGGTATAAGCAACTTTAGCCCCGAGTTCCTTTTCAATTAACTGCAATCCTTCATAGCCTGCCTGACTCCAAGACCCGTCATCGATCGGACCTGGAAGCACCATCGCCACCTTAAAGTTACTCGAACGAGTCGGTGTGGCAACGAGATTGGGATCGTACTGGCGACAGCTAACCGAAAAGCTGGTAAATAAAATAAACCCGACGGGAACCCACAAAAAGATTCGCCGTCTAAAAAACTGAGTATAGCGGTTTTGAGTGAGATGATATAGGGGCAAAAGCTTTTCGCCTTTCGATATGTACTGACTCCACCAGAAAAGTGCGATAAGTTGAGAATGGAAGGAAGCGATCGATCGAAGCAGCATGACACTGTCCTAGAAACTAAATTGAACTCGCAAATTTCCCACATAAATATTGGGATTATCGCTAAAATTATTCGGATTGCCAATGAAGTAAAACGCGGGAACTAGAGAAAGTCGATCGGAAACGGGATAAAAATAGGTGGCTTCCAACTCATACTGAACGCCACCATCACCGCCACCAGATGCCAAAAAATTGCGACCCTCTAAAACTGAAAAAGGAATGACGTAGGAAAGCGTTGCCAATGCACCCTTTTTTCCCAAATCGGGGAACGCTAACCCTAATTGTAAAGACTGTGCCTCGATTTCTCCATCCGGAAGATCTTGGCTAACCGGATCGATTTGGGTAATGCCATAACCATACCGTCCGAATACCCCCAAACCCCGCGTCGCCAACCAGTCGAAATTGACCCCGAAAGCGTGAGCCCCAGCGTCTTCGATCGATCCGCCAAATCCATCGTCAGCCACACCTAAAAAGGGTTCCGAGTTGGCGCTACCCACCCCCAATCCGGTGATATTCCCACTTTCATCGAAGATGGGAATGTTGGCATCGAGGGTGGAGTAGTTATAAAACAATCGCACATTTAAAGCATCCGTGGGGGAAACCGTTAATTCTACCGAAGCGGTGTTGGTTGCCCCAAATAACCCCTTTTCCGGGTCGGAGGAAGAGTTAAACCCAAACTGTGAGGGTAAGAATTCGTTGTTCTCCCCCAAATACCCCACCGCCAATCGTAACTTGTCGGCGATATCCCAAGTGACAACTGCGCCAGAACCGCGATCGATCGTATTGCTGAGGGTACTGCCAATGGCGTTAAAACTACTAGTTCCGGTTAAGAAAAAAGTAAAAGCGTTGTTGTCGAAGTAGCGATACCAGTTGAGGCGCGGACCGACTGCCACTCGAACGTTATCCCCCACCGGGAAACTGTACGCCAATTCACGAATCACCACATCATTGCTGCCAATATCCGAATTGGCGGTTTGGTCGGTGTAGGGAACCCCGAAGGTGTTGTACAAACCTGCTGAAGCATAAGCATTTGCCGGAGAGTTGCCGTTTCCCGCTGCCAGTTGTACAGTCAGATTATCTTTCCCGCTAAAAGACGTATTGAAATCCAACCACACCACGTTGCTGAAGGTGATTTCTGGGTCGTTTGCCGTTCCCACAATCGGGCGGTTCGTCACGGAATTGCGGGCAGCGGGTCGAATGGGTAATGGCGCGTTGATATCGGAGGTTTCTACGCGAACATCGCCCACCCGCCGTTGCCCCGGTTACATTGAAGAATGCCAACCCGTTTAATTTTGTGGTGGTGGAAAATTGGGTAGCTTCTAATTCGGCAGTACGGGTTTCGAGGGCATCGACTCGTCCCCGTACCGTTGCCAGTTCGGCGGTGAACTCGTCTTTCAATCGTTCCAGAATGGCTAAGTCTTCTGTATTGACGACGGGAATCGTTAAAGTTTCCAGACAAGCATTCAAACCCGCCGCAAATTCGTAGCGGGTGAGGGCCGATTTCCCCGGTAGGTTCCGTCGGGATATCCGGCAATGCAACCATACCGTTCGATGAGAGATTGTAGCGCCCCAAATGCCCAATCTGTCGGTTGTACATCGCTGAGTTGGGAGACAGAAGGAATTTGCGCCAGACGAGGTTTTGTCTGCGCCGTTGCTGACAGTGTGGGGAGAGTTGCGAAAATACCTAGAGATACAGCACAGAATAGCTGTAACTGAAAATCAAACTGAAAATGAGTTGGATTCATACCTGTCGGTGGGTCGTAGGCCACTTTTTAAAGATTGCGTATGACAATAACCGAGAGAGCGAATTCAAGCAGGCGTTCTCACATAACTACTCTGGGGGTTCCCAGCTATCCGGAAACTTTTCCAACAAACCATCGAGTCTGTAATCGATAGTTTGTTGTGAGGAATCTATTCAGGTAGCGGTTGAAACCGCAGCTACAGAAGTGGCGATGGTGCCTTATCCGATTGTTAACATCCCCTATCGATAGAGGCTTGGCGTCCGTCTTATTTATAACTATTTACAAAGTTGCGAGTGCGGCTTTCAAAGTTTTTGTTAACTCCTTTTCGTTCCAGGGTTTCCGAATACAGCAGTGCAAATTGGCTTCTTGTTTGGCTCGATCAATCGCCTCTTCGTCGGCTTGTCCGGTCAGCAAAATGGTCACAATCTCGGGAAATTTTCTGTGAACTTCGATCAAAAATTCATCTCCTTTCATTTGGGGCATCAACCAATCGGAAACGACAATCACAATTGAAACACCATCTTCATTTAACTCTTCAATAATCTCTAAGGCTTCTTCGGGACTGTCGGATACTTCAAAAATATACTCGTCTCCCAAACTACGCATCATTTGTTCTTTGAGACTTTTGAGAACGATCGCTTCATCGTCTACACAGATAATTGCTTTTTCGGACATTGTTTTACTTTTATTTACTAAACTCTTGTAAAGTAATTCTCGACTGGAGATTGTCACTCTTCTGTAGAATTGAGGGGAATTGTCACGGTAAAAGTTGTTTCTCCAGGTTGACTTTCTACTTCAATTTTGCCGGAATGTTTGTTAACGATCTTTTTAACAATATCCAATCCCAGTCCACTTCCTTCTCCGGCGGCTTTGGTTGTGAAGAACGGATCGAATATTTTGTCTCGAACTTCTTCAGGGATTCCGCAGCCAGAATCCGTGACTCGAACCGCAATAGAGTCATCTCCCTCGGAGACATTTATTTTCAAACTTCCCTGATGGTTCATCGCTTGGATGCCATTATAAATCAAATTTGTCCACACTTGAATCAGTTCGTCGGGATAGCACCACAGCATGGATGCGGGTTGGTAATCTCGAATAATTTCAACGCCGCGTTTAATTTGATTTTGGTACAATTCGAGAACGGTATCAATCCCTTGAGTAATTTCGGCAAGTTGTTTTTCGCCACTACGATCGTAGTGAGAGTAGTTTTTGAGAGCAAAAATAGTTTTAGAAGCCCGATCGACTGCCTTTAAAATATTTTCGCTGTTGTTTTTTAAACAGGTTAAATTATAAGCGGTTCTAATCGTTTCTCTGATTCCATCGCCTTGAAATAAAGACTTAAATCGATCGATCTCAGTTTCGTAAACCCCCATATCGATTAAATTGTCGGCAATATTTCTCGCTTCGGGAATCTCCTCGTCTTTTAATCTTTGAGTCAAAGCTCGTTTAAATTTTCTCTGATCCTTGGATGTAACTTGAGAGTGAGGTTGGATCGCATAGCTGACTAACTCAAAAAAAGTTTCTTGCTGTTTGAGGTCTAATTTCTGTAAAAGTTTGGGCAACTCTGACAAAGCTTCAGAAACAGCCGAGGTCGTATTGTGTGCCGAAGCCTGAATCGCACCCAATGGCGTATTGATTTCGTGAGCAATTCCGGCAACCAATTGCCCCAAAGCCGCCATTTTTCCTGATTCGATCAGTTGATTTTGAGTGAGTTTTAATTGTTGTACCGTAGTTTGAAGTTCCTGATTTTTGGCTTGCAGACTCTTTTGCAAAAAACAGTTTTCTAAATGGGTTTTAACTCTAGCCAACACTTCTTCTACCTGAAACGGTTTGGTGACATAATCGACACCACCAACTCCAAAGGCTTTTACTTTATCGAGAACGTCACTCAAGGCGCTGATAAAGATGACGGGAATCTCGCAAGTTCGATCGTCGGCTTTGAGCTTTTGACAAACTTCATAACCGTCCATCCCAGGCATATTGATATCGAGCAAAATCAGATCGATGGGCATTCCTTGGGCGATCGAAAGGGCTTGAGCACCGTTGCTGACGGGTCGAACGTTATATCCTTTTTCGGAGAGAATCCCCAGAAGTAGGCGCAGGTTTGCGGGGGTATCGTCAACCACTAAAATGGTAATGTTTTGCAGTTCATTCATGGTTAAACGTTTACGAGATTAAGGAAGCCATTGAGATTCAACGAGTCTTTCTAAGAAGACACCGGGGATGAATGGGTAGCAGTAGACACCAGATCGATCGCCGTTTTCATATGTTCGGCAATCTTATCGTAAGCGAAATCATCTGCCAGCATCGATATCGCTTCGGCAATGGTGGCATTGTGCGAGCGAATTTCGGCGATCGATCGATCGATTTGGGTAAAATCGGCAAAGTTAGCAGCCCCTTCTAATTGTCGCAATAATTCGATCGGCAGTGTGGCTAAATTTTCTGGATCGAGGGCTTTTTGTAAATCCCTAGAGGAAGAACTGGAAGTATTGTCATCTCCAGTATCGTCATAAATATAACGTACGCCGATATGTTTGTGCATTGCTTCCCAGATATCGGCTTCCTTAAATGGTTTACGCATAAAATCATCGCATCCCGCAGACAGTACAATTTCTCGTTCTTCATCCAACACGCTTGCTGTCAGCGCAATAATCGCCGTCGCTTGTCCCTTGGTGGTGGACTTAATCTGCTTCGTCGCCTCGTATCCATCCATCACTGGCATCCGCATATCCATCCAAATTAAATGCGGTTCAAACTCCTGGGAAATTTCGATCGCTTCCCGACCATTTTTGGCTTCTCGCAATTCAAATCCCAAAGGCGCGAGAAGTTTCACCAACAGTTGGCGATTGAGGAGTTTATCATCCACAATCAGAATACGGTGACGCGGTTGTCCGGGTTCGAGAGCGATGACGCGCCGCATCGGCTGAGTCTCTTTCACCTCTGCCGCCTCCACGGGAACCACGGAAATATCGAACGCAAACGTCGCCCCTTCTCCCACTTCCGACGTCACCCGCATTTCCCCCCCCATCAATTCCACAAACTGGCGGCTAATCGGCAATCCCAACCCCGTTCCTTCCTGCGCTTGTTTTCCAGTTTCCGTTTGCACGAAGGCTTCAAACAAACTGTCCATATCTTCTGGTGCAATACCTGCACCGGTATCTTCGATCTCGAATTTGAGCGAACGCGAGGATGATGAGGATAACCGTTTTTGGGAATCGACTGCGGCTAACACGCGCACGCCCCCTTGTTGGGTAAATTTCAGCGCGTTGTTAATCAAATTAATCAGCACTTGGCGTACTTTGACGGCATCGGTGCGGACGTAGCGGGGAACATCGTCGGCGTACTCGACGAGCAATTGCAATCCTTTTTCCTCTGCCTTGAGTTGGAACATTTGGTTAATATCCTCCAGGAGGCGGTGGAGATCAAAGTTTGTCAGGTTCAGAGAGGTGCGTCCGGCTTCGATTTTGGACAAGTCGAGAATGTTGTTGATCAACGTCAGTAAATGTTCGCCGCTGCGGGTGATGATTCCCACGTTGTCTCGATGTTCGGCGCTTAGGGATTGGCTGCGAGTCATCAGTTGAGCGAAGCCGAGAATGGCGTTGAGGGGAGAGCGCAATTCGTGGCTCATGTTGGCGATGAAGGCACTTTTGGCTTGGTTGGCGATTTCGGCTTTTTCTTTGGCGACTTCGAGTTTTTGCTTGGAGTCGCCGAGTTCGGCGGTACGTTCGGCAACGCGCTGTTCCAGGGTGGCGAAGGATTCTTGCAAGCGTTCTGCCATGGTGTGGAAGGAGTTCGCCAGTTCTCCCAGTTCGTCGGATCGATCGATTTCGACTTGTTTATCCCACTCTCCTTGGGCGATGGCTTTGGCTGAACTATTCAGGTTGAGAATCGGTCGGACGACCCAGCGAGCGGTTAAAATACCCACCAGAGTGGCGAGGAGTAGGGCAAGTAAACATAGGGCGATAGTGATGCGAGTATTGGCGTTAATTTCCGCCATAAAATCGGATTCGGGAACCACCACAACGATCGCCCAATCTAAGCCAAATTCGTCTCGAAAAGATTGAACTTGTATGAATTGTTTTCGATCGTCGATCTCGAATTCTAGGCTTTGTTGAGAATTTCCTAGGTTTTGAATCGCATTTCGATCGGCGAGATATTTCGCAGTTTTTTGGGTGAGGCTATTTTGGGCAGATGTGGCGGCAACTCGCTCGATTCCATAGGCTTTTTGGATACTGCGGAAGGGTTTTTCTCCGGTGGAGGTTGCCACTAACATTCCCGATTTCTCGACGATGAAAACTTGCCCGGTGTTGCCGATTTTTAAGCTTTCGAGAAATGCACCGACTTTAGAGAGGTTAATATTGCTGATTAACACGCCCTCAAGTCGATCGTCTTGGTCGTAAAAGGGCATCGATGCGCCTAAATAGGAGGTAATTCCAGCGGTGTTGGGATAAATATCGCTCCAAACCGGACCCTTTTTAGCAACGGCGGCTTTGTACCAGGGACGGGTACGCGGATCGAAGGGAATACTATCGAGTAGGGTTTGGCGATTGCCGGATTCGTCGGTGGCAAAAGTTTCAAAAATATAATTGCTGGCTGGAGTCGAAATTCGCACTGCCATCGTGCCGTCATCGAATCGTTCCGCACCGAAGTTATTTTTATTTTCTAATCCCAATCCGGCAAAAGTGAGACGATCGAAGACTTGAACTTGTTGCCAAAAGTAACGTTCTAATCCCGGCAAGTCTTGGGTATCAAGTTTACCGAGACGGAGTAACATAGCGTTATTTTGATTAATTTCGTGGGGCAGTCTTAGATAATTTTGTAAGTTCTGTTCGACTCGGGCGGTAATTTCGTCCAGCAGTCGATCGGCAACTTCGTTAACGGCTTTTTGTCCGGTTCTAAAGGATAGATATCCTACCAATCCTACCGCTCCAACAATTTGTAAGATAAACGGAACAATCAGTACCGTTCTTAAGGGAACGTGGCGCATCAGGCGTTTTGGTAAATTTAGAACAGACATAGCGATTTTCTGCAAGTGCAACAAAATACAGGGATCGGATCGCATCCGGTGTTTGACATAGCTACCCTAAAATTTATCGGTTTCAGTAGATTCTTCGATCGCACTCAAGAAACTCTGAATCTTATCCGCAGTTTCACGGATTTTCACCCTGAATGGGTTTACTATAGCAGTATAATATCTATTCGATCTACAACTTTTAGTTTATTATTTTTGCATCGTAAAATTCAGTAAAATGGCGGATGAATTTATCGAAAAAATTTGCTTAGCTTAAGAATTCTTCGACGGCGGCAGCTATCGGTTGAGAATCGATCGCACCGGGTTTGGTGACAGTTAGTGCCCCGACTGCGCTGGCATAGCGGACGATATCTCGCGCAATTTCCGCATCAATTACCCGTTTTTGAAAGTTGCAGAGTTGATGTAGAATCCCCGCTGTGAAGGCATCACCCGCACCCGTTGTATCTGCAACCTCAACCTCAAATGCGGGGTATTTACCTTGATATCCAAACATCGCATAAGTACACCCGCCTTCGCCGGATGTCACCCACACACCCCGAACTCGATCGAGTCGATGGAAAATGATTTCAGGATCGGCAGTATCAAACAACCATTTGGCTTCTTCGTCTGTCAATTTGAGAAAATCTGCTCGTTTCACCAATTCTCGAATTAAAGGTAACGATTCATGAGGATCGGACCAAAATATATCCCGGCGATTGACATCAAGAAAAATTTGAGTCTTGTATTTCTCAGCTAGATCTAAAACGCGGGAAATAGCAACACGACTTTGAGGATATGCTAACTCTAACGAACCGACAACGACAAACTCAGCTTGTTGAATTAGGGTTTCGGGTAATCGATCGGCATTGAGATAAGTATCGGCAAATTCCCAGGAATTTCGCTCTCCAAATCCGGCAAAGTGACGATCGCCTTTGGCATCGCGCACAACGTAAACAATTCTAGTGGGTGCGCTGTTGTGGCGCTGTACTCCGGTAGTATCAACCCCAATTTGTTCTAACAATTCAACTAAACAGTCGCCGAATTCATCGCTACCGATACAACCGATAAACCCCGCTGGAGTTCCCAATTTGACGCAAGCACAGGCTATGTTTGCCGGCGAACCTCCCGGATAATCTGTCCAGGAATCCACGGCTTCTAGGGGCAATCCCGGTCGATCGAACAAACGATCAAACAGCATTTCTCCAACACAAACGACGCGACTGAGTTGCTTTTTTATTTTTCGATCGCTCATAAAAAAATAAAGTATTATCCTTATCTATCGAGAATCAACCATCAACTATTAACTCTCAATATTTTTTTTATCTTGTTTTTGCCGACACTTTTCTTCGTAGAGTGCAGAAATGAAATCATTGGGATTTTGTCGCAAACATTCAGAAAATAGCGATGCGGCTTCGGTGTAAGAATTGATGCTGTAGAGTGAGATCGCTTGCTCAAAAAAAGTTTTCGTATTTAATTTTCCTTCCTTCAATTCCGGAGGATCGGCATCAAACACTTCAAAAACAGAAATTCTTTCAGACTTTCCTTTCACTTGTACGCGATCGATCGCGCGAATGCAGTACGAATTCGGATTTTGTAGTGCGGCAAAAGTTCGATCGCTAATCAGTAAGGGTACACCATAAGTTTTGGTCAGCCCCTCAATCCGAGAAGCCACGTTCACCGCATCGCTAATCACCGTTCCATCCATCCGTTTTTGTCCGCCAACCGTCCCCAACATCAACTCTCCGGTATTAATGCCAATGCCGATCCGAATGGGTTCAAATCCAGAGTTTTCACGATTTTTATTGTATTTCTTGAGGCGACGCAACATAGAAATTCCTGCTTTTAGTGCATCATCAGCGCTATCTCCAAAAAGAGCCATAATCGCATCGCCGATATATTTATCAATAAAGCCATTGTTTTCTAAAATAGCAGGTTCCATTCTAGATAAATAGCTATTAATAAACTTAAAATTATCCTCGGGTTTCATTCCTTCAGAGAGTGAGGTAAAGTCTCGAATATCCGCAAATAAAATAGACATATTTTTTTGAACTTCGTCGCCCAAATTAACATCTAGAATACTTTCTTTATTGAGAAATCTTAAAAACTGGTGAGGGACAAATCGATCGTAAGCTGTATAAACTGAATACAACTTAAAATGAGTGTTCAATCGAGCGAGAAGTTCGTTCTTATTAATAGGTTTAGTGATATAATCATTAGCACCTACATTCAACCCAGCCACCAAGTCAGATATTTGATTTTTTGCGGTCAACATCACGATCGGCAACTCATTACAAGAAAACTTTTCTCGCAATTTTTGACAAACTTCATAACCTGTCATTTTAGGCATCATCACATCTAGCAAAATGAGATCGGGTCGGTAGCGATCGTCAATAATAGACAATGCTTCTATCCCATTAGAAGCTTGCGTAATTTCATAATGTTCTGAAGAAAGATGATTGATTAATACCTGAAGATTAACGGGTTCATCATCGACGATTAATATCTTAAATCCATGAGTAGATTTTCCAGTTTTTAATTGTTTTGCTGGAAGTCGTAGAGAATTTTCGATTTCTTGCGAATTCGAGACTGAAAGCTGAGAGAAGAATACTGGTATAATTTGTGATGTGGCAGGACTATTTGGACTTCCTCGATCGACTGGAAGGGTAAATATAAACTGAGAACCCGATCCAAGACTCGATGCAACTGTAATTTCTCCACCGTGTAATTCTACGAGCTTTTTCGTCACGGCTAATCCCAAACCCGTTCCTCCATATTGCCGTGCCGTCGAACCATCCGCTTGCTCGAAAGACTCGAAAAGTCGATCGAATTGATCTTTGGCAATACCAATTCCCGTATCCGATACTGTAATTTGAAGTAAAGATGGAGACTGGGGTAATAACTGTGCAGAAACTCCGATCATCCCTCGCTCGGTAAATTTGATTGCATTACCAACTAAGTTATATAAAATTTGTTGCAAGCGGTTCTCATCCGCTGTAACAGGAGGTAGATTCGGGGAAATAGTGTTGACCAGTTGTATATTTTTTTTGCCGACTAAAGCCTGACATAAGGTTAAGATAACCTCAACAATTTCCCGCACTCCAATAGGCTTAAGTTGCAGCTCGATCGTATTGTGTTCGAGTTTAGAAAAATCGAGAATATCGTTCACGAGATTTGCCAACCGATGTCCGCTTTGAGCGACCAGTAACAGGTTTTTTCGCTGAACTTCCGAAAGTTCTCCGGTTGCTCCATCTAACATCGATTCGACAATTCCGATCGTGGCATTGAGAGGGGTTCGTAGTTCGTGAGACGTGTTGGCGAGAAACTCATCTTTGAGAGTATCAAGTCGCTGCAATTCTGCGTTTTTGGTTTCCAAATCCGTGAACGATCGTTGCAACTGCTCTGCCATACTATTAAAAGACTTTGCCAGTTCTCCCACCTCATCAGATCGATCGAGATTGACTTGCTTATCCCAGTCTCCTCGAGCAATTGCCTTTGCCGAAGTGTTCAACCGACGAATCGGTCGCACGACCCATCGTGCGGTCAAAATTCCGACAATCGCAGCTATGAATAATGCCACCAGACAGAGTAAAATCGTCGTGCGCGTATTGGCATTAATTTGCGCCATAAAGTCCGATTCTGGAATCGTCACCACAATTAACCAGTCTAAACCGCGACCATCTTGTAACGGTGTGACTTGTACTAATTGGCGATCGCTATTATTTTTGTAGGTAAATTGCTCGCTCGATTGAATTCGGTTCAGATTGTCAAAAACCTTCAGCAACTGTTGCATGGTCTGAGCGATTTCTACATTTTTACTCTCGATCGCAGAGAGTCTTTTTTCCCCTTTCTCGGTTTGCAGGATGTAAGTCTCTGGGGTAGAACCAGCCACCAAATTTCCAGATCTCTCAATAATAAAAGCCTCTCCTGAAGGACTAATTTCTAACTCTTCCAAAAACTTGCTAATTTCCGATAAAATCAGATTGGTTCCCAACACCCCGCGCAATTTTCCCGCCGCATTGTAGATAGGAACCACTGGCGTAATTTGCAACACTCCCAAATGTTCGGAAGGATAGATCGGACTCCAGGTCGGCTGACCGCGTTCTTTTGCCGCTTGATACCAAGGTCGATCGCGCGGATCGTAGGGTTTCGACTCAGTTGCGGGTAAGGGATTCCCGCGACTGTCGAGAGGATAAATAACGCGATTGGGTGTTGTCAAAGAATTGCGAGTTTTGAGAACAGTTTCTCCGTCGGGGAGTTTCTGCACCCCCAAAAACTCACCCTCCTCGTTGCCAAAAAAGATGTAATCGACTGCCTCGTTCAATTGAATTTGAGACCAAAAAGCGGCTCTCAGCGCCGTAAAATTTTCCGGATTGAGATTATCGTTCCGAATTGCAGCGGCATTAATTTGGTGAAATAAATGAGGGGTATCGAGATAGTTTTGAACCCGCTCGTCGATGCGATCGGTCACACTACCACTCAGTTGCGTCATTACTGTATTGACAGCTCGCTGACCGTTACGAATTGACAGCCACCCTATCACGCCTACAGCGGTCGAGATTTGCAAGATGAAAGGAACGATGAGTACAGTGCGGAGTCGATATTTCCCCAACCATCGAGTCCAGGATTTTGGTACGTTTTTTTCTGTTTTCGCGATCGACACAGTCAATTTTTCAGGTGTTTGCATAGAAGTACGCTTAAATCTTCCCAAAGAGATCTCCCTTTTGAAGGGTTTTCCAGGCAGATGAGACGATCGTTACCAACGGCTTCCATCCCCAAGACACCATGCTTCCCAATGTCTCTTCCTTCAGATGCCACATCCCTATTTACGGAACGATCTCCATCCAATCCGCAGAATTAAAATGCACCCGACATTTTCGATCGCCTAACGAGCCATATCGATCGGCTCCCATGCCTAAATTATAGTGATCCCTTCTTCTGTTGGGTATCTCTGCTCAAATCTTCCATGGCGAGAGGTTCTAGGTGCTGTGGCGAGTCGCTATTCATTTCCGATTCCACATTCCCCACTCTTGTGATGTGCATCCACGACTTGTTTGACAAAATCCGGGTGGCGCGATCGAACCCAAGCAGGAAACACTAAGTCTGGATCGTCTACGAGTTGGCGTTTCAATACCTCGAGAATATCATCGACTTCATGAATGAGATCGAACACTAAAATATTAAACGGATTATGCTGATTAATATTAAAATCTAAATTCAAAAAATGCTCTTTATCAATTTCTTCTCCTACTCCTAATATTAATATCTTTATTTCTCGATGGTCTTGGATTCGATCGCAAATCCGGTTGATACAGCCAATAAAGTTAGATTCGTCGGTAAATAAACCATCAGTATAGACAATCAAAAAAGCCCCCCGATTTTGAGGCTTCCCTCGATCGAACCAGGTCTGAGCACATTGCTGTAGTGTGGGAACGACAAAGGAATGACTTTTGGGCGGATGTTGTCGAAATAGCGGCTGAATTTGGGAGGCATCATCGATACTATAAGGACCCGATCCCACTCGATCGCGGCAAAAGAAATAGACCGTAAGACGATCGCAGATTTTTTGAGCCGATCGGTTATCCCCTTCGCTACGAGCAGAAAGAATCGCGTAAACATGGGATTCAACCTCTTCTTGCAAGAACAGATAACGAGCTAATCCTCGAGTCTCTCCATCCTTCCGTACCATCGATCCGCTACGATCGATCAGAACAAAAACATCTCGATCGTAAATCGTGGAGATCGATTCTAATTCTGTCAAATCGATATTTTTCTCACTCTGGGAAATTCCAACCAAATCAGGATTGTATTGACGAAATAGAGCAATTAACTCCGGTCGTTTGGAACGGCGTTCGTCCCAGAATTCATGACGAATTCCAAAGTGCTTGCAGATATTTTCCACGTGTTTGCGGACAGTGGCTTCCGTAATATGTAGAGATCCCGCAATCTCTTCATCGCTGTTTCCGGCTAACACCTGCCGCAACACTTGTCGTCGTCGATGCGTGAGTTCTTGAAGAATTCGATCGAACTGTGTCTGATTCATATCCTAAGCATAGTGCCGCCAACGTACGATCGGCTTATCCTAATTGTCCGAGAAAAAAAGCTAAAGCTGCACTGCCGAGGGGAACCGTTAAATTATCTATTCCAAACTTGGAAAAAGCCTCGAGAACCGTGGCAAAAACTGCCACCGCCAGAGATACCACCCAGATTTGCCAACTGTTACCCTGAACGTTCAATAAAATCGAACTGCTCGCCAGATAACTGATGGCAAACATCGTCAGCGACCCTTCCCAACTCTTTTGCATATCCCACAATTGGTAGCGATGGCGTCCCCATTTCTGCCCGATTAGCGCCGCCATACCATCCCCCCATGCCATAATTAACATACCCAACGCAGCATATTCGGGATGGTGTTGGGGAAAAAATCCGGCGACTAGCACCCCAAAACTCACCGCATAGAAAAACGTTCCCAAGCTTTTGCGTCCGACGCTGTTGATACCCGGAAGAATCGGCAACCGATAGGAGAGTAGCGCCACAACTGCTGCCACAACTGCCGCCGCAATCCCCACCCACGCCGGGATGTGCAGCCACCACGCCAACAACACCACATTCCCCGAGCCAATGTGAACCACCTTGCGGAGAATTTCCGAACCGGTGTTGGTATAGCGATACAACCCTTCGCCAACCAGAAAGACGATCGCCAACCACGCCGCCACCAAACCCATTTGTACGCCCAAAGAAGACGTCCACTCTAATTGGGACATACCGATTTTGTCCGATTAATCGCAATTCTAACAGTCATTACGTTTTCTCTAATTCGTTATTATTTTACAGAGAAAGACGCATTACCGATTACCCATTACCGATTACCCACTTCCCTAACCATCGTGTTCAAAAAATTTTTACTCATCCTCATTCGGGGTTATCGCGCTTTTATTTCTCCCCTATTTCCCCCCTCCTGTCGATTTCACCCCACCTGTTCTCAATATGCCTTGCAGGCGATCGATCGGTTCGGTCCTTGGCAAGGGGGATGGATGTCGCTGCGTCGCATTCTGCGCTGTCATCCTCTGCATCCCGGTGGCTACGATCCCGTTCCCTCAAACCTGGAGAAGGATGATGAGGACGCGAGAAGATGAGCTAGGGAGGCAGGGGGAGAAATTGAGGACAGATTCTGGTAGGGGCGAAGCATTTGCAAAAGTAATTTGATGCAAGAACCCAGAACGTTTATGCAAATGCTTCGCCCTTCTTCTTCTTGGCGATAACGGTTAATGGTTGGATATCCACATCTGCTGCAAGGCTTGACGATCGACTTTGCCGTTGAGGGTAACCGGTAAAGTTTCCAAGACATGAATTGTGGTGGGGATGGCGTATTTGGGTAATGTCTCGCCACAGAACTGACGGATTTCTTGGGAAGTGGGTGGGCTTTCTCCCGAGACAATGCAAGCGATGAGGGTGAGTTCTCCTTGTTGGCGGATGGCAATCGCTGCGGCTTGGACGATTTGAGGATGGGTTGCCAGTCGTCTTTCCACTTCTTCGAGTTCCACCCGGTTACCCAGAATCTTGACTTGCCAATCGCGCCGACGTGCAAAGTATAATTCGCCCTCTGTCCCTTTGTATGCCAAGTCTCCCGTGCGGAAGACTTTCTCCCCGTTCTCGGGACGTAGGGGGTGGGGAACCAAGGCGGCGGCGGTGGCATCGGCATCGCGCCAGTAGCCGGAAAAGAGGCTGGCGCCGCGCAGGTAAATTTCCCCCACTTGTCTCGGTTGCTGAATCACTTGTTTGCGATCGTCCAGGAGTAGCATTTCGGCACCGGGATAGGCAAATCCGATGGACAGGTTTTCGGTATCCGGCGGCAGGGGATTGGGGACTTCGGTAAAGGAGGCAGCGATCGACTCGGATTGCCCGAAACAGTTGATAATTTTCACATGGGGAAGCAGAGATTGGAGGCGCACCAAATCGGCAATCGGGAAGGGTTCCCCGGCAAACAGAATGCTTTGCAGGTGTTGCAGTTGGGCAACTTCTGCCTCCCCGTGGCGCAGCAGCATCCGCCACAGGGAAGGGACGGCGTGCATCTGGGTGATGCGCTGTTGTTGCAGATACTGCACCAGTCGCTTCGGCATGAGGGCGAGGTTGCGCGGAACTTGTACTAAGGTTGCCCCGCAGCCAAACGCCAAACCCATATCCAGCAAGGAAAAATCGAATTGCAACGGGGCGATCGTTCCCACTCGCGCGTCGGGTTCCAAACCACAGACAGAAACCATTCCCCGAAAAAAGGAGAGAACCGCTCGATGAGTCATCATAATCCCTTTGGGACGACCTGTAGAACCGGAGGTGAAGATGATGTAAGCCAGATCGGTTTCCAGGATGGAACTTTTGACCGATGTGCTGGGGAGGGTTCCCTCGATTTGCAGGGAATCGCCCTCCAACCGACCTTGTAGCGGTGCCCAGGAAGCCGTTGGCGACGCGGCGCGGATGTGGAGACAGGCTTCTGTGGTGGCGAGGATGTGTTGGACTCGCGCTGGGGGCGAGTCGGGACTGAGGGGGACGAACACCACGCCCAGCATGGAACAGGCGGCAATCAGAGCGATCGCCTGGGGACAGGGATGGAGTTCGAGGACGATACGATCGCCGGTTGCCAAACCGCATTCCTCAAGAATTTCCGCGTAGGTTTGGCAATGCTGCGAAAACTCTTGGTAACTCCATTGCCGATCGACTGTGGCGATGGCGATTGCATTGGGTTGAGTTCGGGCAGATTGCAAAAAGTATTGGTGCAGGAGAACCGGTTGCCCGTCAAAGGGATGATTTTCTAGGCAATATTTGAGAGAAGACAAGGTGAAGAACTCCTAGTTGACTGCCACCACATTTTTCAAGATTGAAGTCGTCGGCTTTTCTGTTTTTCTATCTACATAGCGTTAATCATATTATAATATAATATTCGGCTTTATTTTATTTTTATTTTCCATAAAAAATCATGAATTCTGTCCAAAAAATAGATTCTAAACTGGGTATAGAGTGGAGTCTCCTAGAATTACTAACCCTGGGATTCAATTGCGACGATCGTCGAGAATCTTTTGCTGAGTTACTCTCGGCTTCCCCTTTAAACTGGCAAGAGATTCTACATCAAGCCAAGCGACACAAACTTTTACCCTTGTTGGCATCTTATACAACCTCGGGAGAATTTGCCGATCGCGTTCCCCGCGCTGTCAAACAGCAATTGCGAACGGTTTTATTCCAAAATCGTTTCAAAACCGCTTTTTACCGTCAGGAAGCCGCTCGAATTATCAGTGCCTTCAACCAACACGGCATTCGCTTTGTTGTCACCAAAGGAATGAGCTGGGAATCCACATTATATGACGGCAACGGCAGTCGTGCTTTTTCGGATATCGACTGGATGATTCTGCCTCAATTTCGAGAAGCGGCAAGTCAAGCTTTAGCCGATTTAGGATATCAAAAGGGTAGCTTCGATGCCAAAACCGATCGAGTTGTTCCTCATAGCCGAGAAACCTTAATTAAATATCGGCTCAACCCCGATCATTTACCCTCTCATGTTCGACTCACGGACGATGCCATCATTCGCTCGATCGAAGTCGATGTTGCTAATAGTTTAACTTGGACGCATAGCCCATTTCAAGTGCCGATCGAGGTAGCGCTTGCCGAAATTGTCGAGCAACCCATTCCCGGTATCCCCGAAGTGCAACTACCCTGTTTTATCCCCAAGTTTCAGTTTCTTTTCACTATTTTGCATCTGTTTAAAGAAGCTTGGATCGAAATCACGATCGACATGGGAAAAGATGTCACCTTAAGCAAGTTTGCCGATGTCATCCGGTTGTGGAATGCCTACCGAGAAGTATTACAAACGGACGACTTTGTCAGCACATTAGAAGAATTTAAAATCGTCGATCCCGTTCTCTGGGTGTTGGAACATTTGGATCGCACTTTTAAGACCGAAATTGTCCCGAGTTTGGGGTTAGAAGGACGAGTCACCGAGGAATGGCTATCAAGTGCCGGTTCAAAAGATGGAAAAGTTCGCTCCTGGCGGGGAACCATGCGCGATCGCCTCTATTGTAAAGATCGGCGACAATTATTTGGGTAATTGGTAATTGCTAATTGGTATAGAAGAAGAAGGGCGAAGCATTTGCATAATGCCTTGTAGTGTCGTATATGAGATGATCGGGCGAATGCTATAGCGCTATGGCGCATGGCTATAGCCTACGGCATGGCTTCGCTAACGCTAACGTCCCTACCTACTAACCCCTAATTTCCGAGTGACCAAATCTACAATATCGGAAACCACTCGGAAACTATCGAAGCTAATTTCATCGAGATCGAACTCAAAACCAAAAGTATCTTCGAGTCCCAATACCAAAGATACCGCATTGAGAGAGTTTAACCCCAGCGCAAACAACTCGGTATTGCCGGAAAGTTGCTGAGGTGTGGCATCGTTCAGGTTATCCTGTAGGATTTGGTGGATTTGTTGTTTGATAGTCTCTAGGTTATTCATGATTTTAGGCGATCGTACTTACAAGTTTTTATATAGATTGGCAACGAGTTCGGCAGCTTCTGCACCCTCGCTAAACCATAAGCGGTACGTGGGTAACTCTGACAACAACTGGCACAGATAACGAACTCCCGCCTGTTTGTGGTGGCAGAAATTCATGCAGTTTTGCAGCAATTCTAAGGCAGCATTGGCTGGGGAATAGGGAACCAGTTCCGTTGTCCCGTTGTGGCGGTAGTGGGGAAAAATCAAGGCAGAGATCGGCATCGCTTCGCCGGAAATCGCTTCTGCCTTCAGGTCGATCTGGGTGCGGCGCAGTCCATCCACCGCTTCTGGGGGAACTTCCTCGCCGACACTTTGACGAACTCTGGGGGTGAGGGGGAATGGTATGACCTTACCCGATCGCGGATCGAGAGGCAACACATCATCGGATAGATACGTCCAACCCCGATCGCACAATCCCGTTACCAGCGTACTTTTCCCTCGTCCGGAGACCCCGGAAAACACCACCGCCTTGCCGCCAAAAGCCGCGCCGCCAGCGTGCAGCCACATCAAGTCGGAACGCGCAGCTATTAAGCACTTGAGCCATTCGCTTTTGAACGGAGATAATACCTCCCACAGCGTCCCCCGCACGATGGCTGTGTTGCCAACCGAGAGAGTATACTCTTCGCCTTCCCGCCAAACCGTCAATCGATCGACGATTTGGCGGGGTTCGGCAACCAAAAACGCGCCAAAATTTTGCTCGATCCAAACCAAAGCTCGATCGTCGTTCGTGACAATTTCAATGCAGTGTCCATCGAACGCCAGATACAAGTTGGATTGCGTCGGTACGTGGCTAGTTGGCAATTTGCTCGGATTTAACTGCATGTTCCCACTCCAACAAACCTAATCGATCGAACAGTTCGATCGTTTCTGTCACTTGTTTCCATAATTCTTGGCGTAACAGTTCCTGGGAAAACCCAAATCGATCGGCAAGCATCGTACTCATTTGGTGGAGGGTTTGGCAACCGTCGCAAAGTTGCCAAATCGCTTGTGCCGAGGAATTCAGTGACGTGGCGATACCTCGATCGGATAAGGCAAGGAGCATTTCGTCGCCAAAAGAATACTCTTCAATTTCGGAAACTTTACGAGGACGAAGCTGAGAATTTGGAGTCATGTCTCCTCTCTTTTTATCACGATCGATCGAATTCCAGTAGTGGAGGTTGGACACTTTCCCAAACCGGTTTGATTTCACATACAGATCGGGTCTGGAGAAATCTGGTAGTAGGGGTCAACGACCGTTGACCCCTACTGAAACCTGAATGCTTACCCGTCCAACCTCGATCGTCTCGAGCCGATTGAGCGACTTACGTCTCAATCGGGTCGGGGGTAAATGTACCGTCTGGGTTGATCGTTCCGTTGATGTCTTCTGTCAGAGTGATAGTATTCCCCTCCGCTAACGGCGGCGAGAGATCGACAACCGTACCGGCGGGAAGATCGATCCGTCCGTCGTTATTCCCGTCCGCGACATCCAGAAGTGTCAGCAGGGAAGCTTGCTCCCCAGGAGTATCGATACTATTCACCTGTTCGGGAGTCAGGTTAAGAGCAGTCTCCGCAAGATCGGATGCCGTTGCCGCCACATCCAGTGCCAACTCTCCAGAAGACACCACAGGTGCAACCCAACCAGCAACAAGCATGGCGTCTTGTACTGCCGCCATCTTGGGTAATACGATGTAGAGGGCATTCGCCGTTTCTTCAACCGCCCGAATTTCCACATCTGCGGGAAGCGAAGTCCCAGAAACTTGGCTAATGGCAACGGCGGGTTGGCTCAACAACTGTTGTTTGAAGGTTTCATCTTTCCAAGCGCGGACGATTGAAGCGACACTGCTGTTTTCATCCAACCAGCAATGACCTTGTTGATCCAACATCCAGCCAGCTAGTTCCTCGTAAGTCATGCTGACTGCTGCTAGTAATTCCGCTTCCGACAAACCGGGGTAAGGATTGCTAGGTAAAACGAAATAGAGCGTAGAAGCGGTTTCTTCTAGAATCCGCACCTGAGTTCCGGCTGCCAATTCATTCCCCAGTTCTTGCTCGACGACTGCTGTGGGATTAGCGAGCAGGGTTTGCTTAAACGCTTCGTCTTTAAACGTACGAACGATGAGCTGATGTTCTAAATCTTGCCGAGACTTCATAACTAGTTTGGAGTCTCGTCGCATTTGATACGACCACAAGGGTAAGTTCAGGGTCAGATTTTTGGATGTGTTATTCACTGAGATAGTCTCCAGAATGAAAGAGGTGTTTGGAAATCGATTTAGGAAGTCAACTTATGGCTTCGGAAAGCCAAACTCAGCTCAAGACTCCGTTTGACGTGACAGAGAATTCTCGATCGAGTTTTGTCGATAAATGAATCTTTTTAGATCTTGAGCGAGCTGTTATTGGGAAAACGAATACCAGCGCTGAGGCTCGTAAGCTTCCCCAACGGGTATGGGTAATGCGGTAAAGTACCGACGTAGATTTTTCAATCCACCCATCACCACTCGTCCCTGGATTTCTAGCCAAGCATGAGCGATTAACTGCCCGCTACGATCGCGACCGACCCCGATTCGGAGTTGCGCGGGATAACCCTGCCGTTCCAACAGCACTTGTGCTGCCATGGCTCGCGCCAAACAGCGAACGCCGGGAATATGCGGGCTGACTTGAGTGACAGCCCAGATAATTTTGTAAACGGAGAGAGATCTGCTTTTTTGCCGATCGGTTTTCGGTTGAGCTAGTTTGGTAAGTAAGCTTTGTCCAGTTTGAAAGGGTAGCCCTTTTAACCCCAGTTGCACGGCGATGAGTAAGAGTGCAGCTTTGACCAGAAGAAGCCGATCGGCATGGGAGAAATTGAGGAATTTCTGTAGTAATTTCATGATTCGCCTGACTAAATCTTCTCAACTACGAGACAACTGGAGTTATTTGCATTTCAGCTTACCTCAATTTTCACTAACACAACCCTCCTTCACTAAACTTTTAAAACAGCACGTAGAAGTTTTATTTTTTGTCGGTTAATCAAACTCATATCTCTGTTTTTTTACTGACTTCAGAGACTACAATATTTTTTTTGTGCATTTTTACGGAGATCGATGAAGAGATATATCTAATTTTCATCACTTTAAGGCTCTCTGGAGAGAGAGAAATGTTGAGAAAATGGCAACAAAAACTGATATAGCCCAGAAAATTCGAGAAAAGTTGGTTGATCTGGCTGGTTTATAGCAATTTGAGGTTTTTTTGACCCAAAAAACCCGATCGACATTCAATAAGAAATCGATCGAGGTTTCTACGCAATTTCACGCAATTCAATCTTAAAGTTTTCGCTTATCGTCTATTGAGCCTAACCTTAAGACCACCCGCCCTCAAAAAATCAGCTCTATAAATAGCGCCCACTTCGCCAATATTCTGATAACTTGAAGACTAATTAAAAATCCACAGTTTATCCATTCGGTTACAAAAAAACAAAATCAGAATGGATAACCTAGGCATTTTTCCACTCTTCGAGAACATCGATCTTCATCTCAAACTTAGAGGAAAGCCAGTGACGAGTGACGCCTTACCCGAATTCCCCCAAGTTAGTCCCAGCGATAAAAATCGATCGCCCGCCCCTTCTGGCGACTTCTGGAAAACCATTCGCAGCCGCATCAAATCCCAACGTCAAGCGCCTCCCCTTCAACCCATCTCCAGCGACGAACCCATTCCCCTCAGCTTTGCCCAAGAACACCTGTGGCAACTGGCTCAATTTGGCGCGGGTAGCAGTGTTTACAACATCGCTAATGCCATTCACCTGCGCTTTGCCCTCAATATCCCCGCTCTCGAACAAAGCCTTCGGGAAATCTGCCGCCGCCATACCATTCTGCGAACCACCTTCCCCACCGTAGACGGACAAACCGTGCAAGTCGTCGCCCCCGACAACCCCCTCCAACTCCCCATCATAGACCTGAGCACGCTTCCCGCTCACCAACAACGCCCAAAAGCCCAGCAGGTTGCCATCGGGAACGCCCAACAGCCGTTCGATCTCGATCGAGAACCCGGGTTTCGCGTCACGCTTCTGCGCTTAGGCAACGCCGAACACATCCTCTTGCTGACAGCCCACCATATGGTGTTTGATGGTTGGTCTTACGGCATCTTCTTCCAAGAACTCAGCACCCTCTACCAAGCCTTTTCCTGCGGCAATCCCTCTCCCTTGAAAGAATTGCCCGTTCAGTACGCCGATTACGCTCATTGGCAGCGTCAATGGTTGCAAGGAGAAGTCCTAGACGAGCAACTCAACTACTGGAAACAGCAATTGGGCAGCAACCTTTCTCCCTTGGCATTGCCGATCGATTTTCCCCGTCCCCCCATTCCCAGCTACCGGGGCGCATCTCACTCGTTTAAACTGTCCGCAGACCTCACCACTGCCCTAAAAGCCTTGAGCCAGGAGGAAAGCGCGACTCCGTTTGCCACGCTACTGGCTGCCTTTAGCGCTCTGTTGCACCGATATACCGGACAACAAAATATCCTCCTCTGTTCCCCGGTTGCCAGTCGCAACTCTCCCCAAATCAAGGAATCGATCGGCTATTTCAATAATCTCGTCCTGTTGCGAACCGCACTGGAGGGCAACCCCACCTTTCGAGAGTTAGTTCGTCGCGCCCGCAAAGTCGTCCTCGGCGCCTACGAACACCAAGACGCACCCTTTCAAAAACTCACCGAATTGCCCGAAGTCGCTCGCATTCCCCTATCGCGCGGATCGATCGCATTTCAAAATTACCAAGCCCCGAAAGTGGAACTCTCCGGCACGGTTGCCCGCAATTTCGACATCGGTAATGCGGCGGCAGAAAGTTCGGCGGCAGAAAGTTCGGCAGCCGCAAAGACAACCCCCACCGCCGAGTTGCCACCCGAAACCTCCACGCCATCCGAGTCTCCAGAAACCTCGGATTTTGACCTCTCACTGACACTGTACAATCGCGAAGCGACAATCACAGGCGTGCTGCGCTACAAAACCGACCTGTTCGAGGCAACAACCATTACCCAGATGGCGGAGAATTTCCAGAACTTGCTGGAAATGCTGGTAAGCGAACCCGATCGATCGTTGTCAGACTTGCCCGCATTCGAGTCTACCCATGCCGCCAACCTCCGGGAACTGGAAGCCGAACTGACCGGGCATCCTAACGTCCAGGAAAGTCTGATTCTCCAAAAAGACGATGGCGTTGGCAACACCCACCGAGTCGCCTATGTCGTTCCTACCCAAGAAGAAGTCCCCAGCTTGGAAGACTTGCGCCAGTTCTTGCAAGGGAAATTCCCCGAAGATCTCCTACCGTCGGGATTCGTACCGTTGGAAGCGCTGCCACTAACCCCTGATGGTCAAGTCGATCGATTTGCCCTCCCCCTTCCCACTTTTCTCCAACAGTCGCCCCGTCAAGCTTACGTCGCACCCGAAACGGAACTCCAGAAGCAACTGGTCGAAATTTGGCAGAAAATTCTCTGGTTAGAGGAAGACATCGGCATTGATGATAATTTCTTCGCCCTGGGGGGACATTCCCTGCTGGCGGTGCGCTTGGTAGCCGAGATCGAACGAGTCTTGGAAACCCAACTCCCTTTGACTGCCCTCTCCCAACTGAGTACCATTGCCGAACTGGCAAAAATTATCGAAGGCAAAACCGAATCCCCAACGCCGCCACCGCCACCGAAAATCGATCCGTTAAGTCCCCAACTCGACCCAAACATTTATCACCAACAGCTTGCCTTTACCGCCGGATGGAAAGGACAACGGGTTGCCCCCAACGCCTTGATGGTGGGGTTGAATACCGAGGGAACGAAGCTGCCCCTGTTTTGGTGCTTGCAAGGATTTCGAGAACTGTCGCAATTGGCAAAGTATATCGGAGAAGACCAACCCATCTATGGAATGCGATCGGGACATTTGGTGATGGACTATACTCGTGCCAACATCCAAGGGTTAGCTGCCCATTATGTTTCGGAAATTCTCACCGTCGATGCCAAAGGACCCTACCTCATCGGTGGCAATTGTCAGGGTGGCAAAATTGCCTTTGAAATTGCCCAACAACTTCAGAATCGAGGCAAAATTGTCACGTTGCTGTGTTGGCTAGAACGAGTTTGTCCTCCTCAACCCTATTCCGGTCGTATTGCCCTATTTTATGGTCGAGATAGCGAATACAATCCCTACAAGCGCTTCCGCCATCCAGAAGCCGGCTGGCGCAAGTTCTATACCGGAGAATGTTCCGTGGATGTGGTGGCTGGGGGTCACGGACAGTATTTTAACGAACCCAATATCCAAGATTTAGCCGAAACCTTGCGAGTCCGGATTGAGAAAGCGCGATCGCAACCGGTGTTACCCGCATTGTTATGGCCCGATTGGGTCTATCGCGCCCAACTGAGTGCGCCACAGGCAATTTCCGCTGGCGTGGAGGAAACTGTTTCTGTCACCGTTCGCGTCCAGAATCGATCGCCCCTGACTTGGCAATCGACGGTCAAAAGCGGTATCCGCGTGGGAAATCACTGGCTGAACGATCTCGCAGAAGTCGTCAAATGGTCTGATGGTTATGTGGATTTGCCTGAAGATTTGCCGCCGAAAGGAGAAGTCGAACTGGAACTGGTGGTGACAACACCGGATGAACCGGGTCGCTACCAACTGGAATTGGATGTCGTGGAAGAGGGTATGACTTGGTTTCAAGATAAGGGATCTCAAACGGTTAGGGTCGCCGTGGAAGTGTCCGAAAAACCGTCGTCTGCGATCGGTCACGAGATCGATCGACCCCAGTTTGAAGGCAATCGGGACACGCTGACAACTCTCCACAAAATTGGCAATGTCGCCTCGCCAATTTTGGGTTCTGTTGGCAATGACACCAGCCAACCCAACCCCATTCAGGTACAGCCACCCGATTCCCAAACCTATCAACATCTAGGACACGTTCGGTTTGACAAAGGAGATACAGAAGGAGCGATCGCCTACTACCAAAAAGCGATCGCCCTCAATCCCCAACAATCGGTCGAAGTTTATCAAAATTTAGGCAATGCCTTCAGTCAACAAGGCGATCCCAATGCTGGAATTGCTGCTTATCAACAAGCCATTCGGTTACAATCCGACAATCCTCATTTGTATTTCCAGTTGGGACAAGTTCAATACCAACAGCAGGATTTTGCCGAGGCGATCGCTAGCTATCGAAAAGCTTGGGAATTGGCTCCGGATCTGATTTGGATTGGCAAAAATTTAGGCGAAGCTTTAATCAAGTCTGACCAGATAGAAGAGGCGATCGTCGTCTACCAAAAAGCCTGCGAGGTACAACCCGACAACTCAGATTTGTACGCTCAATTAGCCAACTTACAGCGCCGTCAGGGAGATTTAGAAGCTGCGATCGCCACTTACCAAATCTCGATCGATCTCACTCCTGACAATGCGGGTCTTCATAAAGCTATTGGAGATGTATGGCTTCAAAATGAACAACTCGAAGCCGCTCGATCGAGCTACCAGCAAGCCTTAAAACTCGACCCCGACAACCCCCACTTTTACCTTGCTGTGGGGAATTTGCAAAAACGAGAAGGGAATCTTGAAGGAGCAATAGCTGCCTGCCAAAAGGCGATCGAACTCGCACCCGAACTGTTTTCCGGTCATAACAATCTCGGAGATATCTTTAATCAACAACAGCGATTCAATGAAGCGATTTCGTGCTATAAAACAGCATTAAAATTAAAACCCGACAACCCCAACTTAGCCTTGAAAGCCGGAAATATCGAACGACAGAGAGGCAATATAGAAGAGGCAACGACGCATTACCAAAAAGCGATCGAACTCAATCCTAACCTATTTGGAGCACACAAAAATCTTGGCGATCTGTTTCATCAACAAACACAATTCGAGGAGGCGATCGCTTGCTATCAAATCGCTTTGGAGTTGCAACCCGAACATCCAGGAGTTAATCTGGCTTTAGGCAATACTCACTTCCGGCAAAAAAAATTTGAAGGTGCGATCGTCCATTACCAAAAATTACTAAAACTCGTTCCCAAACCCAAACAACCGTTTGGGATTTACAAAAACCTAGGAGATGCTTTAGCAGAAAGAGAACGCCCAGAAGATGCGATCGACGCATACCAAAAAGCACTTTTATTTCAACCCAATCATCCCGCAGTTCGTCGCAGTCTGGAAACACTTCAGTCCAAATTAGCAAAACATTAAGGATCGATCGTCTAAAATGTAGGATGGGACGTGCCAGAGTCCAGCCCATTCTTAAGGTCTGTCAATCCATCTATGTCCCCTCCGGATTCGACGAGTCTAGATCGATTCCTCGTTCTTGAAGTTGCCGCTGCAATCGTTCTAATTCCGCTTCGGCGGCTTCGGCGCGTTGACGTTCGGCTTGCGCGCGTTGACGTTCGGCTTCAGCATTCAAGAGTTCTTGCATCGCTGCTTCCATCGGCGCAGGAACTAAATTACCCTCCGGTGTCAGGAAGCGTAATTTTTCCTCCACAACTCCCAGATATAACTCTAATTGCTGACTCCACATCCACCCCTGTTCTGTGGGGGTAATGGCTTCGTACAGTCCCCCCAGCAGACGAAATCCTTGAAACTCAAAACTGTAAGGGTCAAACCAAAAATATTCTGGCGTGCGAAAGGTATTTTGATAAATTTCTTTTTTCGTGGTGCGATCGACTTCTGCGGTAGAATCGGACAACATTTCCACAATCACGTTGGGATATTTCCCCTCTTCGTCCCACACCACCCAACTTTTTCGTTCTTTATATTCTGTATCCAACACCACAAAGAAATCGGGACCGCGAAACTGTTCGTCCCGACGCTGGCGGTTACTGTAATAGATGGTGAGATTCCCCGCAGCATAGAAACTGTCGCGCCGATTTTCGGGGGCGTCGGGTCGCTCTCTCCACCACCATTCCAGGCATAATAATAATAATAGAATTTGTCTGAGATGGCGATCGGTTTCCAAGGGGGGTTCGTCACTCCATAAATCACTGGGTGGAAATTCTACGGCAGGGGATGAATGAGAAAGTACCATAATAATGCTCCGCACGAGCCGATCGTTAACGGCTGATGTTTTTATTATCGATCGTCTCATATCAAATCGGCAGCTTTTTCGGCAATGGCAATCGTCGGCGCATTGGTATTTCCGTTCTGTAAAACCTATACAAACCTACTCAAATCTAGACAAAGCTGGACATGAGTCGGATTGCTGTTGACTTCCTGATTCAACGTAGCGACAGCATAACTGCTATCGGGTTTGTCTACTTCACAGGCTGACACGGTGGAACTCACCGCCATTTCCGAACGTTCTGGAATATGGATTCCATCAAACCATCGTTCGATATTCTTCGCCGCGTTTAAGTCTCTGTCCTCGGTATAACCGCATTCAGGGCAGAGATAAGTGCGGTTTTTTAATGGCATTTTATGACGATGATTGCCACAGTTTGAGCAGATTTGAGAACTGGGAAACATTCTATCAACCAAGATCGATTGGCTGGAAAATTTCTCAGTTTTATACTCTAACTGACGGCGAAATTCGTGCATACCACAATCGGCAATTGCCCCGGCGAGTTTGTGATTCTTTAGAAAGGACTTGACTGACAAATCCTCAATCTTGATCTCGCTGTGGTTCTGGGCAAGATAGTGAGTGAGTTTGTGAATCGCATCCTTACGTGTGTTGGCAATCCGGGCGTGTAACTTAGCTAGCTTTTGCACCGCTTTGGCTCGATTTTTAGAACCCTTGACACGTTTACTAACGCGACGTTGTAACCGCTTCATCCGTTTGTTTAAACGGCGATACGCTTTCGGGTTAGTGAAGACTTTACCGTTAGAACAAACTGCTAATTCCTTAATTCCTATGTCAACACCAACTGTCGGTCTATTAGGGTCTACGTTGGGTTTTTCAATTTCAACCTTAATTGAAATTTGAGGCTCTACTAACGACCCTCTGTCTATGGAGCCTGTGTCTCGCTGTCGCACGTTGATCAAACGCCACACTTCTGGGTGGAGACTGTATCCTCTGACGGCGACAGTAAAACCGTTACATATGACCACCATTCTAGCAGATTATTCTTTAAAACCTACTCAAAATGAGTACATTTGCCAAGAGATGAAGAGTTTTTAGGTTACAGTTCCTACCCCTAGAATCGGGGAACACTTCCTCACCCCGAAATCGATCGAACGCTGAAGCTTTGATAATTCGACGTGCAAATATCTCATCGTTAAAAAGAAATTCATTTATCTTTTGTCCGAATCACCAAAGATCGAATTCTACCCAATTAAAATCACAAAAAAAGCTCCCATCTTCCCTAAAGATGAGAGCTTTTCTGCGGGTGTCTAACCCTCAGAGTACCTAGCCTCATTGAAGCGCGATCGAGGGGAAGACACATCCGCCAAATGGCTTAATTTGCAGCTTCCCGCCCACTCCTAAATATCCGTTTCGCCCAACTCGCGAATCATGTGATCGAAGGGTTCATCCACAAATCCCGAGTCAGCCACACCAGACGACTCCACCTGGTCTTTGACAATTTGTTTCATAATCCCAATACCGATGACCACCGGACCGACGGGTACGCTCAGAGAGTTATAGGTTTCTCGCAAACCTTGTAACACCCGCTCATCGAGGACGTCTGTATTGCCAGCCACCCAAGCATAGGTCGCGTAGCGCAAGAAGTAGTCCATATCTCGCAAGCAAGTCGCATAGCGACGAGTAGTATAAGCATTACCACCGGGACGAATCAACTCAGGCAAATCGCTAAATAGCTGAACTCCGGATTGCTTGACAATATTGGCTGCATTGGCATTGACGATGGCGGCTGCTTGGACTCGAGCCGTTCCCGTATCAAAGTAGGATTTCAGCCGATCGATCGCTTCGAGATCGAGGTAACGCCCTGTGACGTCGTATTTTTTTATCAGAGTCGTAATTGCGTCTTGCATGAATCTTATTTTTAGCGTCTTTGACTGAATTTGACTTAAGAGGTTGCTAGTCGGAACTCGCTATCGCCCACTGGTATATTAGGAGATCTATGGGGAAGATCGAATCGGGGGGAGTCAATGCTGCCCTTCGATCGTTGAGTCAGACATGACAAATTATCATTTTCAACGGTTCTGACCCCTTCTAACTCAGTTTTGCCACAATCCTTAATATTAATCTTAGTGATTTTTGGACAATACCGAATCGCAGAACTTAACAACCTTCAAAACAGTCCATTGGAGTAACGCCATGATTCACACCGACATTCACACCCACTTAGCTGGGCAAAATGAACCCGGTTGCCGTCCCATGGGACAACTGACGATCGATCGAACACTCCCTTGTGCCACCGAGACTGCCGTCAAATTTACCAACGGGTGAAAACGGTTATTTTCCTGAATTTCCCCGGACATTCCCGGGACATCCAACCTTATTGCCATACCCCGAGTGAGCTGCCATGCAGGTGCGACAACGATCGAACGGACAACTTCTCACCCTGAACACCGAGTTGGGAGGTGGTGGAGAGGGCAAGATTTATGCAGTTGCCCAAGATTCCTCCCGGGTGGCGAAAATTTATCATCAACCGACCGTGGAAATCGCCGCAAAACTGGCGGCGATGGTGGCGCATCCTCCCGACGATCCCAGCGCGGCAGAGGGACACGTCTCGATCGCTGGCCCCTAGATTTGCTAGAAGATCGAGGGAAAGTGGTCGGCTTCCTCATGCCCAAAGTCAGCCAGGTTCGCCCCATCCACGATTTTTATAATCCCAAAACTCGGCGCGATCGCACGCCATTTTTTAATTATCTTTACCTACACCGGACGGCGCGAAATTTGGCAGCGGCGGTTAGCAGTTTGCACGCGGGAGGCTACGTCATCGGCGATGTCAACGAGTCGAATATTTTGGTCAGTCAAACGGCGTTGGTGACGCTGGTGGATACCGATTCGTTTCAAGTGCGCGTCGGCAAACAGATCTATCCTTGTCCCGTCGGCAAACCGGAATTCACCCCGCCGGAATTGCAAGGTAAAACTTTGCGCCATTACCAACGAACCCCCCAACAGGATCGATTTGGTTTGGCGGTGCTGATTTTCCAAGTGCTGATGGAAGGCACGCACCCGTTTGCGGGAGTTTATACCGGATCGGGAGATCCGCCACCGATCGAATCGCGCATTGCTGCCGGACATTTCCCCTACGGCACTCGACGGGTTCCTTATCGTCCCACACCGATCGCACCGGATGGTAAAATTCTACATCCCGATCTGCGACGGTTATTTTTACAGTGTTTTGACACGGGATATCTCGAACCCAGTCGGCGTCCCGATGCACAAACTTGGGTGCAAGTTCTGGAGGCGGCGGAACAGGAATTGGTGATCTGTCAGACCAATCCCCAACATCGCTACAGCGATCGACTGACGCGCTGTCCTTGGTGCGATCGCACTCAGCTTCTCGGGGGTCGCGATCCCTTTCCTTCTCGGGGGGATGTGAACCGCTGGCGTACCCCGCCGCCTCAACCGCCACCGCGTCCCCCCCGCCAACCCCAGCAACGGATTCCGGTTCCAGTCCGTTCCTCCGTTGCCACCTTTGGCGCTATTCAATACCAACCGATTCCCAACCCCTCAGTCGGCGGCTTGTGGAGTCAAGTCGCCCAATGCAAAAATGACTTATTAGCAGGAAGTGTGGTGTTGGCGATGGTGTTGGGGGGGGTGGTGTATTGGTCGGCGCGTTCTGCCTCGGTTTCCGCGCCGAAAGCTTCTCCTGTGCGGCAGGAAAGGGCGGAGACGGCTTCCTGGATATCTGCTGCCAACGAACCCGATTTGACGGCAATCGCGCGGCTGTACGGACATGGCGATCGCGTGCGTGCAGTGGCTGTTGCTCCCGATGGCAAGTCTATTGCCAGCAGCAGCAGCGATGGGACGATGAAACTTTGGCATTTACCGACCCAAAAAATGCGAAAATCAGTCGATCGTGGGAGTGTGGGTTTCTTGGCATTCAGTACCGATGGTCAACAGATTATTGGGAGTACCCAAAATGCGATCCAAACCTGGCAAGTCAGTAGCGGAGAACTCCTCGATCGTAGCGAAATTCCCTTCGATTCTCTCCCGGCGATCGCTACTCGTCCTCAGAATTCTACTTTATTAGTAGGTCGTTTGGAGGGACAACTGGTTCGCTGGAATGCGAACACCGGAGAATCGGTAGCACTTCCTTTAGTCAAGGGAGATCGGCTGATTGCGACTAGCGCGGACGGTCAAATCTTCGTCGCCGCAGACACCGAGATAGAAGTGTGGGATGTACAAACCGGAAAAGCCATTCGCACTTTAGAAAAAGATAATGTAGAGAAAGAAGAGAAAGATAATTCCCGTAAAATTAGAGCCGTAGCCGTCAGTGCCGATGGCAAACTGTTGGCTAGCAGTACGGGAACGGAAAACGGGACGCTGCGATTGTGGGAAATTGAAACCGGAAATTTATTACACGAAGAAGCTGCTGGTTTTATCAGCTCGATCGCTTTTAGTGCAGATGGTAAAACACTGATTGCCGGAGAACAGTACGGGTCGATCGGGGTTTGGCAGATCTCGGGAGTTGAAGAGTTAAAATGACACTTTTTTTGGATAGAATGAGGGCTGACGATCGAAACCTGTTCAAGTAATAATTCAAATTATATTACTAATAGGAACGATGCTCGGATTTGCGGTTATAGCTAAGCACACTGCGCTTAGCTATAACCGCAGTTTAACAACAGCGAAAGTTATCGATCGTCCAGAAGTGGCGATCGCGCCTCCATCGTCTAGGCACGGGTCACAACTCACAACTCGCAGCTCGCCGATCGATTGTGCGATAATTTCAGAAACAACCCTGTTGCGCGATCGCGGGAATGGCAATGGAGCAGTTCGATCATTACAAAATCCTCAAGGTGAGTGCGACGGCAACACACGCAGAGATCAAACAAGCCTATCGCCGCTTGGTTAAGCAGCACCACCCCGATAGTAACCCCCACAACACCGGACACGAGCAAATCGCCCAGATTAACGCCGCTTACGAAGTCTTAGGCGATCGCGATTCTCGGCAATCGTACGATCGACGCCGCCAAGATCGTTCCCCAACCCACACCACGGCAACCGAGCGCTATTATCGCACTCAACGACCCTCCGGAGCCAGTGCTGACGAACAGATCGAGCGCTGGTTACGTCAAGTATATGCACCCACAGATCGCGCTCTTCTCAGTATTTTACGTCCCCTCAACGATCGCCTCAACGATTTAGCTGCCGATCCCTTTGACGATGAATTGATGGAAGCTTTTTGCGACTACCTTCGCCAATGTCGCACTTTCCTCAGATACGCTCAAACGATGTTTCGTTCTCTTCCCAACCCTCCTAGTTTTGCAGGAGTTGCCGCCGAGCTCTACTACTGTTTGAATCAATTAAGTGATGGTATTGAAGAATTAGAATTTTTTGCCAAGAATTACGACGATCGACATCTCAACACGGGTCGCGAGTTATTCCGGATTGCTGCCCGGTTGCGTCGCGATGCGAAAATAGCAATCAATGGGTAGTTCTCAGAATTGTCAATTGTTGGTAGCGCTTTTGCTAGTTGCTTGTCTAGTACCCAGTTTAGAAAATCGTGAATTTAATTTTTAATTTTTAATGTTTAATTTTTAATTCTCTCCCTCTTCTGCAACTCCTTTCTATTACTTATTACTTACCATTAAGGGGAGCAGACGACGCTACTCCCCGGAGTTTCTGTTAGCCAGCCAAACTATCGACGCAGAGCGGAACCAAATCGCCTTGACTTGTGAGTCCCAATAACATGGGGGTGTGTGTGGGGATGAGTGTGCCAGTCAGGACGCAGCGTTCTTCCTTCTGCGCGGTTGCATCCATACTGGCGCGAATATCGGTGCGGGAAAATAGGGGTTTGTACTCTCCGGACTTGTACTGAACGTAATTCCAGAGGATATCCCGCACGAGAGCTTGATATCCTTGGTTGCCCGACAGTTCCTTGAGTCTCTCTTTCAACTCTCGTTCCAGACGAATGCTCGTCACTTCCATGTCGGTTGTCGAAGTTCTGGGGCGAGTTGTAGCTTGCATGGTTTTTTCCTCCAATTTTGTGGACAT
Organism: uncultured cyanobacterium; assembly: GCA_963838375.1. Lineage (GTDB taxonomy): Bacteria > Cyanobacteriota > Cyanobacteriia > Cyanobacteriales > Geitlerinemataceae > DVED01. The sequence goes on from CAWIQY010000007.1 coordinate 116,361, forward strand.
GCTTGTAATATTAGTGTAGTATGTTATCGGTAAGATTTACAATGCCTGCCTGCAAAACTTTCTGTGAAACGATTCTATTTTGCACCCGGTCTTTTATCGATCGTCCCCGATCGTCCCGATTTCGAGAAATCGGCTACATTAGGGACGTGGGAGTCCGCTCGCGAGGAGAACTCCATCGCGGATACGAGCATGGGAGGTATGAATTTGCCCAGTGTACTCCTTTTCGAGCGGTCAGCCGAAAGCAACTATAAGCTAATTTTTTCAGAATATCTTTTTTCAGAACATCGAGGTAACAACCGGATTGGGCACAATCGCCAGTCCGAAGCCAATGTTAGAAGCGGAGGGTATTGGTCTCCAATCACCATACCCCAGTAAGCCCCAAAACCGACTGTGTTTTGCCCCCGCTTCGAGTTCCGAAGATGGGGGTTTTTAGATCGAGGAGTCAAACGGTGACGAGTATAACGGATGTATTAAGGCAATCGGTGGTGGTGTTCTCCCAGAACTACCTTCCCATCAGCCGTATTAACGTTAAGCGGGCGATCGTTTTGTTAGTGACGGAGAAGGCCGAACCCTTAGAGTTTACCGACAATCTCGGGGGTTGGCACGTCCATGCACCCAGTGTGGTGCTTTGGGTTCCCGAACACATTCGCTTGAAAATGGCAGGTATCGAGCGAATTTGGAAAGTGCCACCGGTCAATCGTCGCGAGGTGCTGCGCCGAGATCGCCACGCCTGTCAATACTGTGGCTGCCGCAAACAGCTGACGTTGGATCACGTCGTGCCTCGTTCCAAAGGCGGAACCCATACCTGGGATAACGTCGTCGCCGCTTGTAGTCCGTGTAACTCTCGTAAGAGCGATCGAATCCCCCATGATGCTGGAATGAAGCTGAAGACTCAGCCGAAAGCCCCCATCCATCCTGCGGTGGCGTTTGCCGAACAATTTTGGCGCGAACACCAGCAATAGTTAATGGTTATTGGCTATTGGTTATTGGTTATTCGACATTTCCTAAACAAGCGTTTTTGCCCAGACAGTGCAAGGGTTTGAGATGAATTTTCGGGAATGTCTCATGGTTCGCCAACGGAATAACTCATAACTGATAACTCATAACTTAACCGCAATGCCCCCACATCTATCCGTAACCGGAGGAAAATCTCAGCAATGCTGAAGTTTACTTATACTGATACGAGCGTGCAACTAGAGCGCTTGACAACTTCTTCAGAGGCGATGGCAGCGCAGCGCGTCACGCTGGCGATGCGAGTGGGGCAAAGCATTTGCATCGAACCGAGTCAAGCTTCTTTTTTGTTGCCAAGCCATTTGTCGGGTCTCGTACAGCTCGAAGTTGCCGCGCGGGAAGAACAAGGTCGATCGTCGATCTCGATGTGTATTGCCGATGCGGATTTTGTGGAAGTCAGCTTGCGGGGAACTTGGATTGCTGATAGTGCGGCAACCTCTGAAGGAATTTTCCTCGCAACCCTCTCGACGGAAGGCGAAGCACTGATCTGCGAACTCTGGCAGATTTCCCAGAGGGATGCCTCGTGCCTCCGAGATTAAGCGGCTTCGATCCCCATACAGTGGCTTTGTGGGTTTGGGTGAATCCTATCGATATGTCGGGGTGGACTGCTATCCACCCCGACAATTTTTTTGAGAATGAAACTGTATTAGTGACAGAAGTCAACTACCCAACACTGAGCGGAGTACCGCTACAGTGTGGGCTTGTATCTGAACTCCACCGCAATTCTGAGAACCTAGATAGGATTTCAGCTTTGGTTTCACCGCTCGACACATTAGGGGATGCTGACAAGCTCCCCGTACTAGTCCAGTCTTGCCGAACTAGCAGCGTTCTCATTGCAATATTTCTGGAGCCAACCAAATCAGCGTGCAACTCATGACCGCAACATTCGCAGCGGAACAACAGCCCTTTATTGGGTCTATTAGCGTCCGATGTGTGTCCGCACTTGGGACAACTTTTCGATGTGTAATGAGCAGGGACTAAAGTCGCGAGCGAACCATTTAGATTAGCCTTATAGTCGATATAGCCCTGCAATTCGGCAAACGACCATTTAGCCTTATCTCGATTAGCCCTACGTCTCTTCTTACTTGCCTTCTTGCCAGATTTAGTTCGAGTTCTATCCCGTATTCCCGTTAGGTTTTCTAGTCCGATTAGGCTATTAGGCTTGGCAATATCCTTACTGATTTGGTGGTTCACGTCAGCGATAAACCGTCTTTCTCTTCCAGACAAAGCGATTAGTCTTCGCTTTGCCGACCGAGTGCCTTGGCGCTGAAGAGTTATCAGTGCTTTGTGATAGCGATTGGCTTTATGTGTGGCGTCCTTCCCTGAGTAGAATTTAGACTGGTTTTTCAGGTCTGTTTCTACTGCCAGATATCTCATCCCGACATCAACACCAGAAACTCTGGTTATCTTCAGTGGGTCGAGTTCAGGGGTTTCTACTTCGACGCTTACCATTAGGTAATAAATCTTAGAAGAACGCTGATAAACAATTTTAGCCGCTCCAATTTTGGCACCGTTGGCAATCCAATCTAGATGCTTATTGTACCCATCGTAAAAAACTACTATTCGACCTTGTAGCGTGATGATACTCACTTGCCGCTCGGTCTTAAAAGAATAGTCTCTCTGATAGTTTAGGGTACAAGTTCGAGAGATGTATTTAGGAAGCTTGATCTAGCCCTTTGTACCGTCTCTTAGTGTAGCCTTTGGCGATAGCATCGTTAGATTGTTTGACCTTAGTCCAGAGGGTCTTATAGGTTCGAGAGACAAGTCTAGGTACATTGCAAGCCATTTGCGCTCCCAGCCCAAATCGAACCCGCAATTCTTTGTAGACAGCCTTTTGCAACTTGGCACCATTACTGGTTTTACCCGCATCAAAAGCGACTTGTGAAGTATAGTTCAAGGCATCACGGTAGGCTAAAGCCGTCTGAGACACCAAGGCTTTTTGCTCGGTAGTCAAGTTGAGTTTTAGCTTGGCGGTGATGACTTGGGGCATTATCTTCACGAACTCTGATATCATTATATCTCGTGAAAGCAATGAAAACAAGGGACAAAGTAAGAGATTTGTTCGCTCCTCGCCCACCGCTCTGCTTTGCGAGATCTACGATTGTCGGTTTTGCAGAGCGGTGGAACTCGTCCCTCACTCGCATTCCTCCCGCCGCTCACCTGAGTACAGGTAGAGCGGGGGACTCCTGCTGATTTAGTTGAACAAAATCAGAACGAATAATATTTATTAATTTCTTCGACACTTGCCCAAAAGCAAGAGATAAAAATAACAGCCCCTTCGATCGAGAATGAAAAGCAACCATTATGGGACGCAAACGAATTGGAATTCTGACTAGCGGTGGTGACTGTGCGGGACTGAACGCGGTGATTCGCGCTGTCGTCTGCCATGGGATGGGTAACTACGACTGGGAGGTTTTGGGCATTTGTCAGGCGACGAACGGATTGATAAGTCGTCCTCCTTTGGTGAAACATTTTGAGATCGATGCTGTCGATCCGTTGCTGATTGCTGGCGGTACGATTTTGGGAACTACCAATCGGGGGAACCCTTTCGCCTTCCCGATGTCTGATGGAACCGTGCGCGATCGCACCGAAGAAATTATCGAAGGCTATCACCAACTCGAACTCGATGCGCTGATTGGTATTGGCGGGGATGGGAGTTTGGCGATTTTGCGCCGGATTGCCCAACAAGGCGGCATTAACCTCGTCGGTATTCCCAAAACCATCGACAACGATGTGGGTATTACCGAACGATCGATCGGGTTCGATACAGCCGTGAATATCGCTACAGAAGCCCTCGATCGACTTCATTTTACGGCTGCCAGCCACGATCGGGTGATGATTTTGGAAGTGATGGGACGCGATGCCGGACATATTGCCCTCAATGCTGGAATTGCTGGAGGGGCTCATGTCATCCTGATTCCAGAGATTTCCTACAAGCTGGAAACCTTGTGCAACCATATCAAGAAGCGCCAAGCGCGGGGACAAAACTATTCCGTCGTTATCGTTTCTGAAGCCGTTTGTACCGAATCTGGGGAGTCGGTGACCAAACTCGAACAATTCGGGGAATCTCGCCTCGGCGGAATTGGACGGTATTTGGCAGACAAAATTACCGATGGAACTGGGGCGGAAACGCGGGTAATTACCTTGGGACATACCCAGCGCGGTGGTATTCCGTCACCTCTCGATCGTCTGCTGGCGTCTTCTTTTGGGGTGGCTGCTGTGGATGCGATCGCCGAGGAACGGTACGATTGCATGGTGACGTGGCAAAACCGTCAAGTCATTACGGTTCCCATTGCTGAAGCGATCTCCACTTACCAAGCGGTTAATCCCGAGGATACGTTGGTCAGAACGGCGAGAGGTTTGGGTGTTTGCTTTGGAGATTGAACCGAGAGCGAGAATCTATAATGAATTGATGAGCGATCGTTAATTCTGGCTGTATGGGTGATTCTCTGTCTCGCTGTTTCATGCTAGGTTGTTTCGGCATGGCGTTGCTATTACTGGGGATTGAGGGGAACGGGACAGGTGAGACGATTTCTGGGAAAGGCGATCGCTCGATCGCCTTCTCCCAAAGCCCCCAACGCACTCGGCAAATGCCTCGGCAGGAAATTGTTGGCAAAAACCGTTTGGTTGTCGATCTTGGCGATCGACGGGTCTATTTCTACGATGGTAAAAAGTTAATGGCGAGTTATCCCGTCTCCATCGGACAATCGGGCTGGGAAACGCCGACGGGTTCGTTTAAAATTACCCGGATGGAGGAAAATCCGGTTTGGCAACAACCGATTACGGGTGCGATCGTTCCTCCTGGGGGGCAAAATCCCCTCGGCGATCGGTGGATCGGCTTTTGGACGGACGGTTCTAGCTATATTGGATTTCACGGCACTCCCGATGAAACGAAAGTTGGATTGGCGATTTCTCACGGTTGCTTGCGAATGCGCAATTCAGATATTCGCCAACTTTACAATCTCGTGACGATCGGGACGCCTGTGAAGGTGCAAAAATGAAACCGATCGAAATTTTGGATACCAGATCCCCGGTTTCGTTGAGAAACCGGGGATGTTAACAAATCATCACTCTTCTACGACTTTGATCAAATCTTCGATCATTACGTCGAACACTCGAGCAAGCTTGATTAAAGCGGTGGCGTCTACGGTTGCCATTCCAGTGGAACGAGCATAGGTTGTAATTGTCGTGTATGGAATATCCGATCGTTCGGAAACTTCTTTGAGCGTCCAGCCTTTTTCTTCGGCAAACTCGCGAATTCGCAATCTCACCAGCCCCATACTTGACAAATGACCGTTTTGTAATAGTTAGTCAAGTTACTTTTACTCCTCGACCACTTCGATTAAATCTTCTAGCATTACGTCGAACACTCGAGCAAGCTTGATTAAAGCGGTGGCGTCTACGGTTGCCATTCCGGGGGAACGAGCATAGGTTCTAAGCGTACTATAAACAACTCCAGAGCGTTCGGAAACTTCTTTGAGTGTCCATCCTCGTTCTTCGGCAAACTCGCGAATTCGCAATCTGACCAGCCCCATGCTTGACAAATGACTAGCTTTAGTCATTTAATTAGATCGTACTGAAAAACGATCGCCCTCGTGCCTGGAAAACTCGTAAGGCTATCGTCTTTTCTTCCCTTAAAAAGAAGGTAAAACCATGATACCAACAGAACTGCCAATTTTAACGGCGATCGATTCAGATTGTCCGAATTCCATCCGACAGCAGGTTTACCGACACCGCCTGCATCCCTGGTGTATCGTCCGCTTGCTGCCGAATATGCAGCGTGCCGTCGTTTCCCGCAACCGCCAGCGCAACGCCGCCGAGCATCATCTGGGCGCCCTCAAACGCTTGCATCCTGCGGCTTCCTACGTCCTGGTATTCGATCCGCATTAGCGAAGAAGAAGGGCGAAGCATTTGCATAAACCTTCTGGGTTAGGATTTGAGATTTCCTGACAAATGCTTCGCCCCTACCAGAAATTGTCCCAACTGCGATGTGCCTAAGCGATCGCCCGGACGGAAAATTGCCGCTTTTCGATGAGTTGCCTCATTTGTTGACTTGCGGTTATTGCTCCTTGCTGGGAAAATAACTCGGAGGCAGTTTGCCAATCTTGAAGTGCGGCGGGTAGGTTGCGGCGACGATCGTGAATGAAGCCGCGATTGGCATAGGCTTGGGCGCTGTGGGGTTCGAGTTCGACAACTCGGGTAAAATCCTCTAAGGCTCGATCGAGTTCGCCGTGGCGGTGGCAAGCACAAGCGCGGTTGTAGTATGCCCTGGCACTTTCTGAATCGAGATCGATCGCCCGATCGAAATTAGCGATCGCTTTTGAGGTATTTTCTAACATTAAATAGGCAAGTCCCCGATCGGTATAAATTTCGGATTCTTGAATCGCATCGGCTGAAACACTGTACCCAATTGCCCGATCGTAATCTTCGATGGCTGCTTCGTATTCTTCGATTTCAACTCGAGCCAATCCGCGATTGTAGTACCCTCGCCAATCGTTAGGATCGAGATGAATACTGCGATCGAAATCGTCGATGGCTGCTGCGTATTCTGCCAGACGATATCGGGCTAAACCTCGGTTTAGATAGGTTTCTACAGACTCTTCACCGTATTGAATTGCCTGGGTACAATCTTCGGCAGCAAGGCGATAGTCTTCTAGATAAATCCGAACCAGGCAACGATTGCTATAAGAAGCTGCAACGTGATTATGGTTGTCGATCGATGTGGTGAAATCGACGATCGCTGCCCGGTAGTCTCCTTTTTGAGTCGATCGGATTCCCGCTTCAAACTTATCAGAATCTGAGACAGCAATGCTGTTACCCATCAGCATCGTCCAAAACATCGCAGTCCACAGTATGGCGACGATCGTTTTTCCCAGGGTGATTCTGACGAGATCTCGGTGCCAATCCAGTTTCCAAAACATCGCATCATATCAGCAAGGTGTAGACTCATAAAAATTCGGTGTTAAAGATAATAACTTATATCAAATCTCTAACACCGAGCTATCAACGCCGATCGATCGTTTGTTACCAGCCTTTTTCAGCTTGGGCTAAAACGTAAGCTGCCACATTTTCAATTTGATCGGGTTGCAATCGACCTCGAAAAGCAGGCATGGCATTTTTACCATTTGTGACTTGGTAGATAATTGCCTCCGCAGAAGCCATGTCGTACTTCTCCAAAGCATCTTGCTTCAAGGTCTTGGCTCTATTAACCACATTGCCGCCATTTAGGTGACAAGCCGCACAGTTAGCAGCAAATACTCCAGCCCCTTTACCCGCATCCCCAGCCAAAGCTGGAGTTGCAAAGGTGAATGTGACGATCGCCAACGCCATTAAAACTAGCGAAACGAGCTTTCTCAAAATCGTATTCCTCTCAAATCATTAGACAGTCTCCTTGCCGATTATTCCGATAATTTGACGGAGGTGTCAAATGACAAGTTGTCAAACTTGTAGAGACTTCTAAACCTATAATTAGAGCGATTTGTCAACAGACAGACTGTCAAAGATAATAAATAAACTAACAGTTTTCTTCCCGCCGCCGCCGATCGGGTAAAATAACAACAGGCTTCTGCACAACACTGCCTTTCCCCAAACCTATGCCCCTACCCGATCGTCGTCCTAAACAACTCACCCTCGGTCCACTGGAAGCCGAAATTCTGGAAATCGTCTACGCCCTCGGTTCGGCAACCGTCAAAGAAATCCACGATCGCATTCTTGCCGATCCCGAACGCGAACTCGCCTACGCCTCCGTCACCACCATCCTCAACCGCCTCGTCAAAAAAGGATGGGTGTGTTGCAATCGACAAAACCGCGCCTTCATGTGGAAACCGGCGATTTCTCGGGAAGAAGCCCAAATGCTCAAAGCCCACGATCGATTACAGCAATTTCTCGCCGTCAGTAATCCCGATGTGGTTGCCGCCTTTGCCGACAGCCTCGATTGCACCAGCTTAGACCAACTCGACGCGATCGCCCAACGCCTGCAAGCAGTTCGTAAAGCCAGAGAATCCCAATGATGCACTTGCTGACCATTTCCACTGCTCTGAGTTTGGCGTGGGTACTCCGACGAGGCGATTTCTCTTGCGGCAACTACGAAAGGCGTTGGCAACGCGCTCTACTACAATTTGTGTTGCCACCGCTATTGCTGATGGCAACCGCCGTGGCGATCGTCTGTATGGGCCCCCACGGGCAAATGGTTTGGCGCTGGGAAGGCTGGTTATGCTATCTACTTGCCCTCGCAGTTCTAGGATTTATGGGAATTGCCGGGTGGCAACTGGCTGCCGACGCGCGGCAATCGTTACAACAAATTCGCACCTATCCGCGCCAGGAAGTGCTCGGCACATCCAGCCGCCTGTTGGAAACGCCCTTAGTTTTCAGCGCTCAAATCGGGTTGTGGCAACCGGAACTGGTGGTCAGTCAGGGATTGCTCGACACCCTCGATCTCGAGCATTTACAAGCCGTACTCGCCCACGAAAGCGCACATCTCTACTACCGAGACACCTTCTGGTTTCTCTGTTTAGGCTGGTTGCGGCGATGTTTCTGGTGGTTGCCGAATACTGAAGATCTCTGGCAGGAATTGTTGCTGTTGCGGGAAATTCGAGCCGATCGATGGGCCGCGCAACAAGTCGATCCGCTCTTGCTCGCCGAATCGCTGCTATTTGTCGCCCGCGCCCCTCTAGAACATTGCGAAAGTTTCTGTGCTGCTTTCAGTTGCGCCGCGCCCCGCAGCCGCCTCGAAGAACGGATTGAGGCTCTGCTGGTGGATTCGCCAATCCCGCCAAAAAACGACGTGTGGGCATTAGCTTGGCTCTGTGTGGCGTTCCTGCCTCTATTTGCCATTCCCTTTCATCATTAGAACGACGCTTTTAGACGAGATCGGTTTCATCTTTTTTCCAAAACAAACAAAAAGCAGTCCTCAAGATACGGCTTTCAACCCAAAATTTTGGGTAGCGTTTTCTTGCCTTATCGGGGGGATCGATTACCATTGCAATTAAAGACGTGTTTCTGAGAATAGCTTCGCGTCAAACATCCTTGACACATTCCATAAAGCTTTACAGAAGGGGGCATTATGCACAGAGTACTTGCGATCGCCATTGTCCTAGGTGGATGGACACTACTATCCCCAGACGCATCCGCACAAGGCATCGATCCTGAATCGATGCCTCCCATCCAAGCCATTCCCACCGTGGAAGATGCACCCCAAGGCACAACCCGCGCTTTGCGATCGATCGGTCAGATTGTCAATTCTCCGTCTAGCAATCCGCGTTTCCCAACCCCATCGACTTTCTCGGGTTTTTCCGATTCCTCATTGCGGTTTTCTACCCTCAATGAACCCTATACATCCTACTCGAATTTGACCTTTGAAACACCGATCACACCCGATCGGGTCAAACTCCGAGTCAATTTTAGCCCAATCGACAAGGGGGAAATTTTGGGTTAGGACTGCCTTTTGAATAGGTTTACAACCCATTCAAAATTTTGGCTTCATACTCGGGAGATTCCCTAATCTCCCGCCATGAGATCGATCCAGTTGCCTCAAGCTGCTGGGTCGATCGATGTGAAGTTGTTTTAAGCGTGGCGAATGAAAACTTCATCACCCATCCGGATCGGATATCCCCTCTATTCCTGAGTGCTTAAATATGAAGTTATATCTCTATCTTTACAAAACTTTGAGATAGAACAGCACCGCCAAAAATGCTTCACCTTAATCAGGAAATAATAAAAAGGGCAAGAGTGCAAAGTTTCTGTGAAAACACGTAAAAGCACTTGCCAAGCTCCAGGCGGATTCTGCATAATTTATGTAGAAGATAAATCCGAAACGGTTTCCTATCTTTAGAGATTCCGTAAAAGCACGTAAACCTGAAGAGATAACATCAAAACACTAATGTACGTATTTTTACGGTTTCCCGATCGGTGGCTTTCTGTGCGTATAGGCTAAGTTTATCCATTTTGAATTCAGATTTTCCAGTCAAAATTAGAATTCCCGGATAACTTTCCGAAAAAAATCGGCGCTAGCTCCGAATAATAAATAGAGCACATTCTATCAGTCTTGAGAGCGGTGATGCAATATTGTTTTTGCATCATAGGGGACTTTTTGTCTGTTTCAGTTATGTTAAAAAAACTTAACTTGATTGATTTAACTTCTCAAGATACGCTCAATTTTAGGACTCGCGCGATCGCAACCAGAAGCCTAATATCCATATATTTCCACTCGGAGTTCTTAGATGACAACCGTAACTTCACTGGCAGTAAAAACGAAAAACCTTCGAGCCATCTTTGGTCAAGATAAAACCAAGTGTACGATCTCCAACAACAGTATCGATCTGCACTTAAAAATTCCGATATTCGGTCTAGATCATACCGAATACATTGCCGAAACTCGTCCGGGTAAAATTTATACAAAACTCGGGTTTCATCTTTTAGAAAACGAAGATACCCTTGCCGGTGCCCTTGTCCGAGACGTGCAGTTTCCCTTGGAGTCTAACACTTACGAAATTTACCTCAACTTTCTCAAATTGACCCAAAACTGGAATTTGTTGCGCGTTTGGAACTACGTTCCTTACATCAATGATGATACGGATGGTTTAGAAAACTACAGGTCTTTTTGCAAGGGACGGTCTTTAGCTTTTGAGAGTTTTTACGGAGAAGACTTTGAAGTCAAACTCCCCGCTGCTTCTGCGGTTGGCATCAATGATAATAAGCTGGTTCTCTACTTTGTTGCGGGTAAGAAAAGCGGAATTCATGTCGAGAACCACGAACAGATCTCTGCATTTAAATACCCACAACAATACGGACCTCGATCGCCGAGTTTTGCCCGAGGAACGCGGGTTTCTCAAATGGATCGAACCGTTGGCTACATTTCGGGAACAGCCAGTATTAAGGGACACGAATCTGTCACCTTAGACGATGTTTCCCAGCAGTTGCAGACGACATTAGACAATATGAGTATCGTCTGCGAACAGATGAATTTGGTGGAACGGATGAGCTACAGCGGTCCGCTGCCCGATCCAGGGAAGTATACACGGCATTTCAAAGTGTATATTCGGAATGAATCTGATGTTAAATACATCCAAGAAGAGTTTCCGAAAACAATTTCTGCCACCGAAGCCGATCGAATCATTTACCTTCGATCGGATATTTGTCGATCGGATCTCGATCTCGAAATCGAAGCTATTTTCGAGTCCCAAAATTCAGATATATCCTCAGCTATTTTCCCGAAAAAAACCGTTCAGAACATCGATAAATTGCTGCTAGATGTCGTTTCAGCTTATCCCGATAAAACGGCAATTGTTTACGATCGAGTCCGCTTGAACTATCAGCAACTTTACAATCGGATTGTAGGTTTTAGCCAAGGATTGCGCTCCCTCGGAATGCAAAAATCCGACTGTGCAATGGTCGTTTTACCCAACTGTCCGGAGTTTATCATTAGCTTCTATGCCATTGCCAAATTACAGGCGATCGCATTGCCTTTAAACCCCATGTTTAAAGCCAGCGAAATTCAATATTACGCGGAAGATAGTCAGGCAAAAGTTATTATTACTGACCAAGCGCGTGCTGAAGTTTGCCGCCAAGTCATCGCTCAACTCGATCGATCGATTAAACTGATTATTATCGATAGCGTTCAGTCTGAGAGTTCCTACTTTTACCACCTGTTTCAAACTCCCGATCTCGATCTCGAAGAACCATCAACCTATGAAGGTGATGTCATTTATCAATACTCTTCAGGTTCCACCGGACGACCGAAAAAACTGTGCCGTACTCAACAGAATATTTTCAATCAAGCTGTTAACTGCACCACCACTTTAAACATTACAGATGCAGATAACATTTTGGCAATGGTTCCTCTGTATCACGCCTACGGATTTGGGGAATGTATGCTCGCTGCCATGTCTACGGGTGCGACTTTGGTTATTTTGGAACCCACTTTGCAAGATGGAAAACCCCTAGAAACACCGTTACTCTTCCGACGCGATCGTATTTTAAACCTAATCGAATGGGAACAAGTTTCTATCTTGCCAATGGTTCCATATATTGCCAGCATTTTGGCAACAACTCCGGAAGAAAGTAACGTTTTTAGTTTGCGATTGTGTCTGTCTGCTGGAAATTTCTTATCCCAAGATATCTTTGATAAATTTCGTCAGAAATTTGGTGTTCCTTTACGTCAACTCTATGGTTGTACGGAAGCTGGTGCTGTGTGTGTCAACCTAGAAGACGAAAGCGATTTGCCTCACGATTCCATCGGCAAACCGATGCAAAATGTGGAGATCGCGATCGTCGATGAAAATGGTGAAGAATGTCCCCACGGTACAGTTGGAGAATTGACAATTACCAGCCAAACCTTGACTCAAGGATATCACGATCGTCTTGAACTCAATCGCGACGTATTTGTCGGCGGATGCTTTTTAACCGGAGATCTCGGTAAAAAAGATGAAAAAGAACGGATTTATCTCGTCGGACGCAAGAAAATCTTTATCGATACCGGCGGTCATAAAGTCGATCCGATCGAAGTCGAAGATGTTCTGCACCAACATCCACAGGTCAAAGAAGCGGTTGTGGTGGGTTGTCAAGGATTCGATGGTATTGAAATGCTCAAAGCCGTCATCGTTCCCAACGGCGACTGTCGCCAACAGGATATTGTTTCCTACTGCCAAGAACGGATTGCAGACTTCAAAGTTCCTCGCCTTGTCGAATTTCGGACATCGCTGCCGAAAGATCCCATCTTTGGCAAAGTGAAACGTAAAGAAGTTTAAGTACAACAGCTAGTGGCTAGTTGCTAGTTGCTAGTTGTTAATGGTTAATAGTGATTGTATCGCCGCGTAACTATTAACTATTAACTCTTAACTAATCTTTACCCATTACCTACAAAAAAAGGAGATTTCGATCGTGGATTTTGGTATTCAATTCTTTCCGGATGTTAGCCCCGAACAAAAGTCGGCAAAACAGTATTTTGAAGAAGCGCTACATTTAATCGGTTTGTGCGACGCACTCGGTTATACTAGCGTTCGCACTGTCGAACATTACTTCCATCCTTACGGCGGTTACAGCCCCAATCCTATTGTCTTTTTGACGGCGGCATCGCAACGGACAAAAAAAGCACGGCTGGTGACGGGCGCAGTCCTCCCGGCATTCAACAATCCCCTGAAATTAGCAGGGGAAATTGGGATGCTGGATGCGATTTCTGGTGGACGATTGGAAGTGGGGTTTGCCCGCGCATTCTTGCCCCACGAATTCGATCGATTTGGCGTCAATTTGAATGAAAGTCGGGCGCGGTTCGAGGAAGGTGTCGAACAAGTTCGTCGCTTGCTGGAAGAAGAAAATGTGGCGATAGTGGGACAGTTTCATACCTTCCCCGAAACCACCTCTCTGCCGCGTCCCACCCAGAAATCTCGCCCGCCGTTTTGGATTGCTGCCCTCGCCACACCGGACTCCTTCCGCAAAGCCGGAGAAAACGGATATGGCGTGATGGCAATTCCCTTGGCTGGGGGCAAAATGGCAGAACTCATCGGGCTGTACCGCGATGCCTGGAAGTCGGCGGGACATCCGGGAGAAGGACAGGTGATGATGGCGTTTCATATGTTCTGTGCTCGAACCGAGGAGGAAGCGGTGGCAATTGCCCGTCAACCCCTCAACGACTACCTTCAATCGTTAGTCGAGGCGGCATCGGATTGGACCTCGGGAACTTGTTCGGCGGACTATCCGGGATACGACAAAATTATCGCCGGATTGAAGGCAGAAACCTTTGAATCTCAAGTGCAAAAAGGGGCGGCTTGGGTGGGAACACCGAAGCAATTGCGAGAATCGATTGCGGAGTATCACCATCAAGTGGGCGGATTCGAGATTGCATCGATGCAAGTGAATTTTAATACCCTTCCTCTGGCAGCCGCAGAGGCATCCATGCGCCTGTTTTCTAAAGAAGTGATGCCCTACTTTAGCCACTCGAATTATTCTGTGGCTTGAGGCTTTTGTCGCTTCGGACTGAGGCAGTAGAAGACCTCTCTTTGTCTGGTTCTACTGCCTGAACTCAATTCAGATCAATACGCTAAGGAAAAGCAAGAAATGAATACGACTGACTCAATTCAACAAAATATCTATGATGTGATTTTGATGGTGATTCCGTATATCGATGCGGAAGAGTTGCTCGAAGATACGGATATTTTTAGTCTGGGTTTAGATTCGGTCAATGCGATGCGTTTAATTCTTCATTTACAAACGGAGTTTGGCATTCGTTTTAGTACAGCGGATATTAATTTCGAGAACTTTAAAACCATCGCCAATATTGCTCGGACGATCGAACAGAAGTTGACCCCGAAAATTTTCTGTTTAAAAGTAAAATACAGACGGGTTTATGGTAGATTGTGTTATCGCTCATTGTCAATCAATACAAAAGACTATCAACAGTTCTGCCGAGATCTGCACGTTTTCCAAAGTGGTAATTGAGAGTTGCAGCTCTCACGAAATCACCCATTTTATTGAGACGGCTATTTCCATTTATCAGCCGTTTTTTCTACTTCCCATATATTTCCAATCAGGTCAATCACCATGCTAGATTTTGCATCTCAAGATTCGGGAAATTCTACGGTTGAAACTTCCGGACTATCCACAGACACAACCCCAAAAACACCATCTCAAACTTCAGGAACCGAAACGTCAGGACAAGGCGAATTTTTTGCTTCTTTAGCGAAGATGCTGGAAGAACAACAGCAAATGCCCCCGCTACAAAGGGTCGATCGAAACAATCTTCTGCCGCTTTCCTTTGCTCAAGAACGGTTTTGGCTGCTTCACCAACTCGCACCGGAAAATCCGTTTTATAACGCCTCGATTGCCTTTCAGATTCACGGAAATCTCAATGTTATTGCTCTAGAAGCCAGTCTGAAGGAAATCATCCGCCGTCACGAAGTCTTACGCACCCAATTTGTCACCGTTGAAGGCAAGTTGGCGCAAATTGTCCGATCAAATTGGGAGTTTAACTTAGAAATTGTTGAAGCCAATCCAAAAAGCGATCGTCAATCTCAAATCGATCGCTTTCTCACCGACTTCTCCAAACAACCCTTCGACCTCAAACAGGATCTATTATTACGATCGAAACTGTTGAAACTGAGCGAACCGATTGGGTTTTAATCGTCACCGTTCACCACATCGCGTTTGATAAATGGTCGGAAGGTCTTTTGTGTCGGGAATTAACCACGCTGTACAATGCCTTTTCCCAAGATAATGCCTTTTCCCGGCAAACCCTCTCCCTTGCCCGAGTTACCGATTCAGTATGCCGATTTCGCCAGTTGGCAGCGTCAAAAACTGAATGCAGAAACTCGCCAGAAACAACTCAACTACTGGCAACAAAACCTCGGCGGGAACCTTTCCCGCTTAGCCTTACCCACCGACGGTTCCCCTTTAGCGGATGCCGACTACCGAGGCGCAAAAGTCCATCGGGTACTCTCCGCATCCCTCGCCAAAGCGTTAAAAACCCTGAGTCGTCAGGAAGGGGCAACCCGATTTACCACCTTGTTGGCGGTTTTCAATCTGTTGTTATCTCGCTATACCGGGGAAGAAGACATCATTATCGGTTCTCCCATCGCCACCCGGAATGATATTAAATTAGATAGCGCCATCGGTTGTTTCCTCAATTCGATCGCTTTGCGAACCGATTTATCTGGCAATCCCACGTTCCGGGAACTGCTGCGCCGGGTGCGTCCCGTGGTTGAAGATGCCAAATCCCATCAAGATGTTCCCTTCGAGCAAGTAGTGGAAGCATTGGGGGGAGAACGCCACCCCAATCGTCCCCCCGTCTTTGACGTGATGCTGAACGTGTTGAATACGCCGCCGCAAACGTTGAAACTGTCGGGATTGGAACTGACACCGTTGGAAGTGGGCGAACCGGAATCGCCGTTTGCCATGACGCTGTATGTGGAGGAACAGTCCGGCGAGTCGCATTTGACGCTGCTGTACCAGAAAGCGCTGTTTAGTGCCGGGCGGATGGCAATTCTGCTGGAACAATTTGAAGTTTTATTAGAACAAATTGTAACCGATCCCGATCGATCCATCGACGATTATTCTTTAATTACAGCGGCTTCCCAGGGAATTTTACCCGATCCTCGCGCCGAGTTACCGGTTCCCCAGTATCCCTCAATTACCCAGCAATTTGAAACCCAAGCGCAGCAAGTGCCGCAACTGACGGCAATTCGGCAGGGAAATCAGACGTGGAGTTACCACGAACTGTATCGCAGCGCCCGTTTGCTGGCGGGAGTTCTCCAAGATGCGGGGGTTGGTAAAGGGGATGTGGTGGCGGTTTGCGGCGATCGCAGTTTTGGTATTATTGCCAGTATGCTGGGGGTTTTCTTCAGTGGTGGCGTGTTGCTGACGATCGATCGCAATTTGCCCCCGCAACGACAAGCGGTGATGTTACGAGAATCCCAGGCTAAATTTCTACTTTAGCTGTCGGTGAATCCATTTGCGCAGAGATTCCCACCGTTAAAGTTGACGCACAAACCGGAAAGCCTTTAAATGCCCCTTTAAATGCCCGAGTCTCCGGCAACTTCATTTTACCAACGATCGATCCCGACGATCCCGCTTATCTCTTCTTCACCTCCGGAACCACCGGCGTTCCCAAGGGGGTTTTGGGACGACACAAGGGGTTGGCACATTTCCTCACTTGGCAGCGGGAAACCTTTAATATCAAACCCGGACGATCGGGCGGCACAGTTAACTGGGTTATCCTTTGATGTGGTACTTCGGGATATTTTCCTCGCCTTAACCAGCGGTGCAACACTGTGTTTGCCCGATGCCAACGTCAATCTCAGCGCCAAGTCGGTGTTACCGTGGCTGGAACGAGCAAGGGATTACTCTGCTGCATACCGTCCCATCTTTGGCGCAATCCTGGATTGTCGATCGTCCTCATGATATCTCGTTACGATCGCTCTCAAAGATTTTCTTCGCCGGAGAACCCCTCACCGATAACTTGATTCGCGCTTGGCGGCAGGCGTTCCCGGAAGCAGGGGAAATCATCAACCTCTACGGACCGACGGAAACCACTTTAGCGAAATTTGGCTACCGGGTTCCCCAAACTGCCCTCCCCGGCATCCAACCGGTGGGTTTCCCCCAACCCTCTGTTCAAGGTTTAATTGTCGGCAAAAACCATCGTCTCTGCGGCATTGGCGAAGCGGGTGAAATCGTCATTCGGACTCCGTTCCGCAGTTTGGGTTATCTCAATGCTTCCCAACGGGATGTACGGCGGTTTGTGACCAATCCCTGGCGCAACGATGCCACCGATATCCTATACCAAACAGGAGATCGCGGGCGTTACCGTCCTGATGGTTCTATGGAAATTTTAGGTCGGATCGATCGGCAAGTCAAAATTCGCGGGGTTCGCATCGAACCGGGGGAAATTGAAGCGGTACTCAACGTCCATCCCGCCGTCGCTGGCGCTGTTGTTGTGGTTCGCGAAGACAGTCCCGGCAACAAACGCTTGGTGGCTTACGCCGTTCGGCAGCGGGGAGAAGAAACCACCACAATTAAGGTGCGGGAGTTTCTCAAAGGGAAACTGCCTCAATTTATGCTTCCCGAAGCGATCGTCCTCTTAGATAGTTTACCCCTAACGCCCAACGGAAAGATCGATCGGCGTGCCCTTCCTGCCCCTGATGAAGTGCGTCAGGAGGAATCCAAAGCGGTGGTTCTCCCCCGCAATGCCATCGAATCTCAACTACTGAACATTTGGCAAACGGTTTTGGGGATCGATACCATTAGCGTGGGAGACAACTTTTTTGAGTTAGGCGGACATTCCCTGATGATGGTCAGTTTATTCGATCGGATCGAACGAGAACTGGGAAAAACCTTGCCCATGTCTGTGCTATTTGAAGCCCCAACAATTGAAACCCTCGCCCAACATTTTCAGCCTGCCGACATCGGCGGGTCTTGGGATTCCCTGGTGCAAATCCGCGCCGGAAATCCCGCCAAACCGCCGTTATTCCTCATCCACGAGGTTCACGGCAAAATTCTCATGTACCACACTCTCTCGCGTCATTTAAAGGGCGATCGGGCGATTTATGGACTGCGACCCTACGGCAAAGAAGGCTTCCCCATCTTGCACACCCGCATCCCGGAAATGGTCGCCTACTACATCGCTAAAATCCGCAGCGTGCAACCCCAAGGACCGTACTTCCTGGGTGGAATGTGCGCCGGGGGCAATCTGGCTTTCGAGGTGGCGCTGCAACTGCAACATCAAGGTCAGGAAGTGGCATTCGTCGCCCTCTTCGATTCCTTAGATGTGAGTGAATTGGGCAAAGCTAACAAAGTGCGGGAACAAAAGCAAAAGAATCGTCGGGTCGAAAGCTTTAGTCGTGCATTTTCCGAAGATCGCAAATATCCCAAAACAGTCGTTGAAACGATTGCGGATGCTGAAGGTTTTACAACGTAAGGCTAAGGGTTTTGTTGCCTATCAAATTCGGGCAAAAGTCTGATCGTTTTCTCGAAGAATCGAAACTGGTGATGTATCGTTTCTGTCTCGATCGGCAGTTGCCTTTACCCAGCTTTTTACAGAACATTCCTGTAGACCGAATCTTAGATTTTGCGAGACGAACTTATACGATCGAAGGGATGTATCAAGGTCGTTTAACACTTTTTCGGGCGACCCAAGCCGACGAAAATCTGAAATACGATCGTCCCCGGATCGAGTTGACAAATAATCCCTTCTTTGGTTGGGAAAAACGGGCGATCGATGGTGTCGAGATCTATGATGTTCCCGGTGGTCATGCTAGCATGATTCAAGAACCGAATGTACGGACATTGGCAGAACAGTTAAAAGCCGGGATCGATCGGGCAGAAGCTCATATCTAGGCGAACGGGCGAAGAAGCGAAGCATTTGCATGATGCTTGTTGATTCGTACATGAGATTTCTCGTGCAAAGAAGGGCGAAGCATTTGCATGATGCTTGTTGATTCGTACATGAGATTTCTCGTGCAAATGCTTCGCCCCTACTACCGCTAAAAACGATTATTTCTCAGCCTGAATCACTTGTAAACTCCCTCCGGCATATAAGGTTCGATCGCACTTTTGAAACCCAACCGCCGAGAGCAAACCCGGTAAATCAGTTTGTACCAGTTGCCAAGCCGTTTCCGTCTCAAACAACCATAAAAACATCGCCAATCCGGGCCAAAATAACGGATTTGTGGGACGATGAAAATCAACCAGGGTAAAAATTCCTCCCGGTTTTAAGACCCGGAAAACTTCCCAAACAATTTGCTGCAACTGTTCGGGTTTCATTTCATGGAGAGCAACACTGGTATGCACCACATCGAAGATTGCATCGTCAAAAGGCATCTGTTGAGCAAATCCTTCCACGTAATCAGCTTGGGGAACGTTCTGTTTTGCCCGTTGTAACGATAAGGGAGATGCATCCAAACCCATAACCCGATCGGAATATTTTACGAGTAACTCCGTGGCTTGACCGCTGCCGCAGCACAGATCTAGAACCCGAGTTTCGGGCAGAATTTCCAGGTTTTGTAGTGCCAACTGGCGGAATTTTTCTTCGCCGCCAACCCCGAGAGCGGCAACTCGGGAAATGCTATCGTACAGCCATTGATAACGATAGCTCCAGTCTCTTAAAATGGTTGCCATGCTAATTTTGAAAAGGGTTAAAAGTTAATTGTTTAAGATCGTCAACTATCAACAGACTACAGCAAATCACTTTCGGGAAAAGGTCGCGATCGAGAGATTGCCTGTTCCACCACTGCTGCCCCGACAGCATCCCCCCAGACATTGATCGTCGTCCGACAACGATCGAGAAACCAATCCACAATTAATAGAATAGAAATCCCTTCAATGGGCAAATCCGCCGCACGCAGAACAATCACCATGGTGACTAATCCGGCTTCGGGAATCCCCGCAGCCCCGATCGCTGCTAAAGTAGAAGTCAGAAAAATCACCACCATTTGCGAGAAATCGAGGTCGATGCCGTAAATTTGGGCGATAAACACTGCTGCCACCGCTTCGTACAGTGCCGTCCCGTCCATATTGACCGTTGCCCCCAGCGGCAAGACAAAGCTTGCCGTCCGTTCGGAAATACAGTTTTTCTCCGTGACGCATTCAATGGATACAGGTAAGGTGGCGGCACTAGATGCGGTGGAAAATGCCGTAGTCATGGCAGTTGCCATATTGGCAGTATAGGTTTTTACCGGTTGCTGACCGAAAAAATGTAGAATCAGCGGCAGAACAATTGCTCCATGAATCAACAATCCCAGTAGCACCGTTGCCATATATTTGCTGACGCGCAGCAACTCAGGCAAGAAGCCGATAAACCCACCCGCATCGCCCAACCGTCCGGCAATCAACGCGCCGATGCCGATGGGGGCAGCCCACATCAAGAGGTTCACCATCGCCATGATGGCATCATTGAGGCTGGAAAAAGAACGAATTAACGATCGACCCGGTTCGCCCAAAGTTGTCAAAATGCCGCCGAACACTAAAAAAACCACGATCAACGGTAGAACATCATTATTCACCATTGCCGCAAATAAGTTTTTCGGGACTAAGCTGACAATTACATCCTGAAGCACTTCGACGATCGATCGATCTTTGCCTTGAACCCGCGCCGCGATTCCTAGATCGATCTTGACGCCTTTTCCTTGGGGTGAGGGGGTTGCGGGTTCGCCGTTTTCATCCGTCCATTGGGAGACTGTAACGCTGTTGTTGGGTTGTCCGGAAGTGGCTTCGATCTCGCCGCGGACTCCCGGTGGATCGAGGAGAATAACGGCATAACGATCGTCGTAATTTCGGCTAAATTGTCCTGTATTTAAAACTAAAGTTCGATCTTGGATTTGGTAAGGAACCTCGACCAATTGTTCCCCACCGCGCAAAGCAATCCGTTCGACTTCAGTTTGGGCATAACCGGGTTGAATGACATTGACTAAAATCAAGCCCAGCACCACAGCGATCGCCGTGGTGGAGATATAGTAAATGAGGGTTTTGCTACCCATTTCTCCCATTTGTCGGATATCTCCCAGACTGCCAATTCCGACCACCATCGAGGCAATCACCAAAGGAACCACCAGCATCATCAGCGATCGAATAAAAAGTTCTCCTAAAAATGCCACCCCTTGACCGAAGGGTGGGAAAAATCCTCCGAGTAAAACACCAAACGTAATTCCTAAAAGAATTTGAATAAGAAGTTTGTTCGATCGATCGTTCATTATTATTTCTGAATGGGTTGACTCGGTTCAATCATCGTATCTATTAAAGTTGACACTTTTCCTGAGAGAACGCAACTCATATTATTCCTCCACCGATCTCCATGGGCTGGCGATTGTTGGATGCTCCAAACCCCATATCGATCGCCGAGTAGAGGCGAACGGCTGTTGGCTCCTACTGTTTCCAAACCACTAGGATCACCCCAAAGACGATCGCTCCCAAACCCACCAACCGCATGGGAGGAATCGTTTCTTTGAACCAGAAAACGCCGATGAGAACGGAAATCACATAAGCTAGAGCAACCGCAGGACCGGCAACGCTGAGATTCACGCGAGTGAGTAATAAAATATAAGCTAATGCCCCAAAACCGTAGCAACCCAAACCGAAAACCAGTTGAGGGGTGGTCGCAACTCCCCAAATGTAGCCGATGAGATCTCGAGCATCGACAGTACCTAACCTCAACGCGCCAGATTTTAACAGGTATTGCCCGATGGCGTTCGTTAAAATTGAAATGATAAACAGTCCGAATTCTTGTGGGGTCACGCAAGCACCCTTAACCTAACGGATAGATTGTCATTTATAGTTTAGTCGCATAACAGCTTTATGACTGGAATGGTTCAATCTCCCTATACTGCCGAACAAACTTCTGCATGGTTGCGAGGGCTACTGGCGATCGCTTGGGCAGATGGAGATTTCGATGAAAAAGAACAGCAAGCGATCGCTGCCCTAACCTACGAAGACGAAAGTTTTCAGAAAGATTGGGCAACTTTGGAACCGATTGCGCCCGAGAAATTAGCGGAGGTTTTGGGCGACGATCCCGTTATCGCCGATAACTTCCTGCGAACGGCGGTGATGGTGGCGCTGGCGGATGGGGTCTACACCTCTGTTGAGGATGAAGCCCTGCAAAAGTTTTGTACCGCGTTAAACCGCCAAATCGAAGCCCTAGAATCGCTGCGGCACACTCTCGAAGATATTACTGGTGTCGAAGGTACAGCCGAAACCCCGGCTAGTGGATCGATCTCTCTCAAGCCCGATAGCCAAAAAGATGTACTCGCCCCGATGCGGGAATGGTTAGACCACTTGGATATGCAAGATCCGAAAGTCGCTCGGTTTTTGTGTAAAATGATTCCTCCCCAGTGTCCGTTCGAGCGAGATATTAAGTTATTCGGGCGCAAGATCGTTCATATTCCGCCGATGTGCAAACTTAACCCCTTGTACGAACAATTGGTCGGTTTGCGTTTCCGAGCGCTGTCTTATCTGGCTGACGATTGTGGGGAGGATATTACACCCTATATTTAGGGTTTGTCCTGGGTGATGAGTTTGGGGAATGAGTATTCAGCTTTTGGGAATCTGGTAAGGTTGTGACGCTCATCGCGATCGGGAAAAATCTGAAAAATTGAACTCTGAAAGCTGAATACTTCCCCTGACGATCGTCAGTACATCATATCTATATTCGATACAAAAATATACTAATAACCATAACTAATACTATGATTTTCATCGACCCGAAAACCGACTTTGCGTTCAAACGAATATTTGGATCGACCGATAGCAAAGATATCCTAATTAGCTTTCTCAATGCCCTAGTTTACGACGATCGCCCGGTCATCGTCGATCTGGAAATTATCGATCCCTATTCATCTTCCCAACTTCCCGGTTTTAAAGACAGCTATCTCGATGTTAAAGCGGTTACATCGGAGAAGACGATCGTCATTATCGAGATGCAAGTTTTGAACGTTGCCGCCTTCGATCGGCGTATTCTCTACAACGCCGCTAAAACCTATGCCAATCAACTCAAATCCGGAGCGGGATATTTAAAACTCAATCCGGTTATTGCCTTAACGTTAACCGATTTTACAATGTTTAACCATGACTCGGAGGTCATTTCGCACTTTATCTTCAAAGAACGAACTCGCTTGTTTGACTATCCCAACAACTACATCGAGATGGTGTTCGTCGAATTGCCTAAGTTTCAAAAAACTTTGGAGGAATTAGAAACGATTCAGGAAAAATGGATTTATTTTATGAAAAGTGCTAATTCTCTAGAAGTCATTCCCAATACAATGGAACGCATTCCCGAAATCGAGAAAGCTCTAACGATCGCTAATCAAGCCAATTTAAGTCCGAAAGAACTAGAAGAAATGGAAAAGCGGGTTTTCTTCGTGGAAGATCAACGTGCAGCCATCATCAAAGGAATTGAAGAAGGCAGAAAGCAAGGTATGGAGCTGGGTATAGAGCAAGGCAAGGCTGAAGGAAAGGTTGAAGGCAAGGCTGAAGGCAAAGCTGAAGGTAAAGCTGAAGGTAAACAAGAGCTCATTTTGCGTTTAGTCACTCGTCGTTTTGGAACTCTAGATCCATCGACCTTAGAACGAATTCAATGCTTGTCTGACGATCGACTCGAAAATTTAGGAGAAGCTTTATTTGAGTTTAGCAGTGTTACCGATTTAGGACTATGGTTAGATAATATCGATCGAGAAATGCCGGACTAGGTGGTTTTCAGATCGTTCTCGAGTCCTAAAAAAATAAAGTGAGAAACAAATGCAATTTATCGATCGGGTAGAAGTAGAAGTAGAAGCCGGAAAAGGTGGCGATGGCATGGTCTCGTTTCGTCGCGAGAAATACGTTCCAGCAGGGGGACCTTCTGGGGGAAATGGCGGTCGCGGTGGCTCGGTAATTTTGGTAGCCACAGAACAGCTCCAAACCCTATTGGATTTCAAGTATGCTCACCGTTTTAAAGCTTCGGATGGCAAGCGCGGCGGAACGAGTAATTGTACGGGAGCATCGGGAATCGATCGCATTTTAAAAGTGCCTTGTGGAACGATGGTTTACGATGCCGAAACAGAAGAAGTTGTGGGGGATTTAACGTCTCCAAACCAATCATTATGTGTCGCGGCAGGCGGTAAAGGCGGCTTAGGAAATCAGCATTTTTTGAGCAATCGAAATCGCGCTCCCGAGAGAGCATTGCCGGGATTGCCGGGAGAAATTCGCCAGCTTCGGTTGGAACTTAAACTATTAGCAGAAGTCGGTATTATCGGATTACCCAATGCGGGTAAATCAACCCTGATTTCGGTTCTGTCTGCTGCCCGACCTAAAATTGCCGATTACCCATTTACAACTTTGATTCCTAACCTCGGAGTAGTTCGCAAACCGACAGGGGATGGGACGGTGTTTGCCGACATTCCGGGATTAATTGAAGGGGCACATTTGGGTGCGGGTTTGGGTCACGATTTCTTGCGCCATATCGAACGCACTCGCGTGTTGTTACATTTAGTGGATGTGACGTCAGAAGATCCGATCGCCGATTATAAAATTATTCAAGAAGAATTGGTGGCTTACGGACACGAATTGAACGATCGTCCGCAAATTATTGGTATCAATAAAATCGATGCTACCGATCGCGATCCTGAAGAATTAGAAGCGATTGCTACCGAACTCAAACGGCTTTCCGCTGCTCCTGTTTTCCAAATTTCGGCAGTGGCACAAATGGGAATTGAACCGATGCTACAAGCGGTTTGGACAGAACTCGATCGGTTATCTGCGATCGATCGAGCTTCAAGCAATGAATTTGCGATTAAAGCTGAATAATCGATCGGGAATCTTATCGAATCGGAGTTCAAATGATGATGGAAACCACATTAGACATTTTACCCCTCGAAAACGGCGATCGTCTAACTCGTAGT
The DNA here is from genome assembly GCA_963838375.1 of uncultured cyanobacterium. Lineage (GTDB taxonomy): Bacteria > Cyanobacteriota > Cyanobacteriia > Cyanobacteriales > Geitlerinemataceae > DVED01. Next base: position 141,221 of record CAWIQY010000007.1, read on the forward strand.
GAATTTGAACAGCGCTACGAAGCAATGCCTCACGTCAAAAAAGCCGAATTAATCGAAGGAGTTGTGTATATGGGATCGCCTGTCCGAATCATTCACGGTCAACCTCACGCGCTGGTGATCACTTGGCTGGGAAACTATTGGACAGCGACGCCGGGATTGGGACTGGGTGACAACACCACCGTTCGCCTCGATGCCGACAACGAACCGCAACCGGATGCGCTGTTACGCATAGAAGTTGGGGGACAATCTGTCATTAGTGCGGATGGATATGTCGAAGGTGCGCCGGAATTGATTGTGGAAGTTGCTGCCAGTAGTGCCGCTTACGATTTGCACGACAAGAAGCGAGTGTATCGACGGAATGGGGTTCGGGAATACCTTGTTTGGCGAGTACGCGATCGCCAAATCGACTGGTTTTCGTTACAAGAAGGAAATTATGAATTACTTTCTAGTGATGGGGACGGTATTATTCGATCGATCGTTTTTCCCGGATTGTGGTTAGCGGTTTCGGCTTTGTTGGAAGGGAATATGACACAGGTGTTGGCAGTTTTGCAGCAGGGGATTAATTCGTTGGAACATCAGGAGTTTGTTCGGGAATTGGGCGATCGGGGTTAGTTGACTATAGCAATCCTGCTTGCGATTGTCCCGTACGATGTAGGGGCAATCCCCCCGTGGTTGCCCCGATGTCATGCTGCTACGGGATAGATAGGATTGCTATGATAGACATACAAAAAAATTTCCAACTCCATGAAATACGATCCGAACAAACATCATCGTCGATCGATTCGTTTGCCGGGATATGACTATTCTCAACCGGGATCGTATTTTGTCACCATTTGTTTGGATGTCATGGGTAAAGATTTACAAGATCTCCCGAGATTAGGAAAAATTTCCGATGGCAAAATAATTCCTAACGAACCGGGTAAAATGGTCGAACAGATTTGGTATGAATTGCCATCATTTTATCCGGGTGTAGCGTTAGATACTTTTATTTTAATGCCCGACCATATTCACGGGGTTATTGTATTAACCGGGGAGGGAACGATGACTCTATCAGAGGTGGTTCATCGCTTCAAATCTCTAACCACTACAAAATACCGACATGGCGTACGGGAATTAGATTGGACTCCATTTTTTAACCGATTTTGGCAGCGAAATTATTACGAAAAAATCATTCGCAACGAAACCACTTGGCAAACCGTTCGTGAATACATTCTCAACAATCCGATCGCCTGGGAATTGGAACCCAAACATCGCCAACAATATCATCCCAACCCGTAGTAGCAAAACCGGGGCGGGCACGGGGGCAGGGCGGGCACGGGGGCAGGAGGGCGGGCACGGGGGCACCGCCCCTACAGGATGAAACAAATTCACTCGATCGACGCGGCATTAATCCCCTGACGAACTAACTGATAAAATGTCTGAATCGGGGGAATTTCCAAACGATCGTGAGTTGTCACCAAGACCACTTGGCGAGTGAGTGCGGGAACCATGTCCGATTCTGGGGAGATGGCACGAATCGTCAAAGTCGAGTCGTTTCGTGCTTCTAATAATGCAGAATGGGGTAGAATTGTAATCAAATTTCCTTGGCGAACCACACCGCGAAACGCATCTAAAGTATTCAATTCCAAAACAGCATTTAAGGTTTTTCCTTGTTTGGCAAACACGTCTTGAACCAAGCGTTGCATCCCGTAGCCATCTTTAAAAACAACGTGGTTGTAGCGGATCAACTCCCAAGTCGGCACGAGATCGTACTGACTCAAGGGATGATCCGATGCCATCAACACTTCGATCGGTTCGTCGTAGAGCACTTCGATCGCCATATCCGAACTGGTATCCAGGAGGGGATTGTGCATGACGATGGCGATATCCACCAATCCATCGCGCAACACTTTCAACGCTCGATCGCTACCCAAGGAGGTGACGCGCAATTGCACCTCTGGATACATTTGCGAAAATTTCTGTAAAATTGGGGGTAAATAATGGGCGCAAACGGAATGAATCGCCGCCACACAGAGTTCCGACTGTTTTCCTTGAGCTAACTCCGACAGTTCCCGAACCGCAGTTTCCCACTCCCGACAGATGCGGCTGGCATGAGGCAACAGCCGATCGCCGCCTAGAGTCAGTTTAGCGCGATCGGTACGATGGAACAAACGCAAGCCAACTCTCGCCTCCAACCCTTGAATTTGGCGGCTGATGGTGGATTGGGTGACGCCACACAACCTTGCGGCTTTTTGAAAGCTGCCGGTTTCTGCCACAGCGAGAAAGGCTTGCAATTGCTCTAAACGCACCTAAGAGTAGCCTGGATTACAAGGAATATGCTGACTGTAGCGAGTTTGGGTCGTGTATTCGGTAGATATTGATACAATCTGAGGGTTTTTCTTCAAAACTTCGCTAATGCTAACCGATCGATTGCGAAACACGATTGCAGCAATCCTGTAGCACATTTTGTAGTGTTTTGAGTTGGAAGGATCGCGCCAGGTATTGTAAACGATCGCAAAAAGGACGATATTGACTATCTCGATCGGCAATTTCAGTTAACTGGCTTTGCAATCTCTGAATGCTACCTTTTAGTGCCAAATTGTATAATATTTCGAGGGTGTCTGGGGGAGGTAACATTTGCTCGCTTGTCATAGAACTCAATTCGTTTATGTCACGATCGCACTTAGATGAAGTTCCGGGACTTTCTTGATAAATCCATTGAAGATCGAGTAATTCTTGTAGCCGATCGAGTAAGATATCGAACTCAACCGGTTTAGGCACAAACGCATTTGCTCCTGCGTCTAAACTTCGGGATTTATTTTCTTCAGAGACACTGGCTGAAGAAAGAATGATTGGGATTTCTTGGAACTCAGGAAAGGTGCGTAAATATTGCACCAATTCTAAGCCATTCATTTCTGGAATTCTTAAATCACAAATAATTAGATCGGGTCTATTTCTTTTCACTCGCTCGATCGCTTCTATTCCAGTGCTAGCTTCAATCATTTTGAATCCTAAAGGAATCAATAGATCGACGATCGTCGATCTATTCTCTGGAACATCATCTACAATCAAGATTGAGGGACATCTATCTTTAATCCCAATAATTGTTTTTTGAAAGTCCGATCGTCTTTTTGAAGACATTTCTTCTGCAACGGGTAGTTCGAGATCGAACCAAAATGTACTCCCTATTTTCGGCTGACTCTTTACGTTTAGTTTACTATTCATTAACAAAATAATTTTTTGAGAAATTGCCAAGCCTAATCCTGTTCCTTCGATGTGTTTGGCACGATTTCCAACTTGTTCAAAAGGAAGAAAAATTTTATCCAAAATGTTAGGGTCAATTCCTATTCCCGTATCTCTAATTTCGACCCGAATCTTGCAGCCGATTATTTTTTTTCGATCGTCAATTGTTTTGTCTAAAACTTTGACTTCAAAAGTGATACGACCTTTTTCTGTAAATTTTATAGCATTTCCCAATAAATTTAAAATCACTTGACGTAATCTTTTTTCATCGGCGATCGCTATTTCAGGAAGCTGCGAGTCAAAGATGCATAATACCGTTAAGTCTTTCAGTTCTGCTCGAATTCTGCACATTTCTGTAATGCTTTCAAAGCATCGCCGCAAATGAAAAGGATGACAATAAATTTCCATTTTCCGAGCTTCGATCTTGGAGAAATCTAAAACTTCGTTAATCAGAGTCAGAAGATGAGAACCGCATTGGTAAATAATATCTAAACGATCTCGTTCGGTTTCAGATAAAGTTGACGATCGTTGAAGGATTTGCGTATAGCCTAAAATTCCATTTAAAGGTGTTCTGAGTTCGTGACTCATGTTAGACAAAAACTCGCTTTTCGCTTGATTTGCTTGTTCCGCCGCTTGTTTAGCTTGTTTGAGTTTTGTTTCCGATTTTCGCAGAGCCAATTCAGTTTGAAGCCGTTCTTCAATTTCTTGATTCAATTCTTCGTTCAAATTGAGAAGCTGGCGACTTTGAATTTGAAATTCGTGAAAGTGAGCGGAAATTCGAGATGCCATTTGATTAAAAGCGATCGTTAATTGTCCTACTTCATCCGAAGAAAAAATAGGAGATCGAGCGTTCAAGTTCCCTGCGGCAAATTCACGCGCAGTTTGTGTCAAATAGCGAATCGGTCGAGTAATTGCAATGCCTAGCAAAATTACCAAAAATACATCAGAACCCAATGCTAATATCGACACTATTCCTTGCATGAATAGATTTTCCCTTAGCAAAGTATTTAAAGAAACTTCTGGTGTTCCTCGGACTAAAACAGCGATCGTATCTCCATTAAAGTTTCTAATAGATTTAGCCGCAACAGTATAAGTGAGATCGCGCATCTTTATTCTTTGAGTCACCGGATCTGAATGATTTACGGCGGCTTTTAAAATAGATGTATCTGACAAAGCATAGTCAATTTCAAGACTCTCTGATTCATCTTCAAATTTTTCATTCTCGTTAGAATTGGATTTTTTATAAATCGATGTCGCCAAGCTGAAGTCCTGGCTTTGAGGATGATAAGTATAAACAGCACTGTAACCTTCGCCTAACGAGTCTACCGTGGGTTGGACAATCGCCACTTTACCATTAGCAATATCTCCAGAGACTAAAACGGCGATCGCTTCTTTGGTTCGAGGATCTTTAACTGGCGTGAACGTATATCGAACTAATATATCTTTCTTTAGATTTGGCGTTGAGACTTGAGTGTTTTCTATCGCAAATTGTTCTGTAAATATCGATTCTGAGGTTTTGATTTGTCGATCGCTTTCCAGGGTTTTAGAAACCAAGTTGTTCGGGTCAAATACTTCTCCTTCTCGATCGGGCTTTGCACTAGCTATGACTTTCAAGTCTTTCCCGACAAGCATTGCATATTCAATTTTTCGAGCGCGGGTTTCATTGCTTAAAATTTGCTCGACTTCTTCTTTGAATTTTGTGTCGAGAGGTTGTAATGAATCATGAGCTTTCGCCGCTTGAATAATGGCAGTATTGTCTGATTGTCCCCGAAAACCAAACCCCATTTGATCGAGTTTGATGTTGTAAGATATCTGTGCAACAGCGAGTTCTGACTTAGCTTGGTTAATTAACTGGCTTCGCCCACCCGTAATCATTAAATAAGAACCAAATCCGACGAGTCCCAGAATTGAAATTAATTCCGAAGCCAACAACCCAACAATTTGTTTGCGCCGAACAGAAAGATTGTAAAACCATTGAAAAGAGACAAACTTAGCTTTTCGCTCTGGAAGCACCACAATATTTGATAGTTGGGATAAAAATTGTTTACTTTTCGTTTGAGTTTGGGGTAGAGTCTTTTCTGTTTTGATGAGATTTTCTCCTCAGTTTAAACAACTGGAAATAGAAGACCTTTTTCAACTTAAAGATAGTTCGAGTTGGGGTTCGTTATTTCCGCAAAACTCGGGAGTTTGGAAATTATCCAACCGGCGTCTGCTCTAACTCCTCTGCATAAGAGTTCAACAAATTATAAAATACTAGTGATAAGACAATATCCGATCGTCATAATCGGAGAAACAAGCCACGAAGCTGGGTTAGATTGCATCGAGTATCGAGCGTGACGATCGAGCGGTAGACAAACTTGAGCAGCGAGTTCATCAAATCGTGACATTCGAGTCACGATCTGCACATTTAGTTCAGTGTATCAAATAGTCTTGAATTGAAGCGTAACCGTGGATACACTTATATTGCCAAATGCGCTTCAAAAATCCGAGTTGGTATCAGAATTTGCTCGAGGGGATGCAAACCGCTAAAGATCCCATCAACCCCTGGTACAATAACTCTAGTCGATCGGATAGGATGCCGCACACCCAGGAAAACAGAACAGGCAGTTCAGTCTTCTTCAGTACGGTGGGATATGCCGACACAGGCTTCTGGTCTAGTCCAGAAAACTGTACCCGGGTCAGCGTCATCGTCGAACCAAGAATCCCAGATGTACCATGCCGTAGCAGTGCCAAGATATAATAGTCTGTTCTGATAACAGTCTGCCCTGGACTCCACGAACTGATATGCTCAACCCCAATCTGGATGACATCCAGCTTACCAAAGAAGAATACTCCCGCTACTCCCGCCATCTCATTTTGCCCGAAGTGGGATTAGACGGACAGAAGCGCCTGAAAGCCGCCAAAGTTCTGTGTATCGGAACCGGAGGACTCGGTTCGCCGTTGCTGCTGTATCTAGCGGCAGCCGGAGTCGGCACTCTCGGCATTGTCGATTTTGATATTGTGGACAGTTCCAACCTGCAACGCCAGGTGATTCACGGAACCTCTTGGGTAGACAAACCCAAAATCGAATCGGCGAAAAATCGGATTTTAGAAATCAATCCCGCTTGCCAAGTCAATCTGTACGAAACTCAGTTCAGGTCTGACAATGCGCTGGAGATTGTCGAACCTTACGATATTGTCGTCGATGGAACCGATAATTTCCCCACTCGGTATCTGGTGAACGATGCCTGCGTGTTGCTGAACAAACCCAACGTTTATGGTTCCATTTTCCGGTTTGAGGGTCAAGCAACTGTCTTTAACTACGAAGGCGGTCCCAACTACCGGGATCTCTATCCCGAACCCCCCCCACCGGGAATGGTTCCCTCCTGCGCGGAAGGCGGCGTTTTGGGCGTTTTGTGTGGCATTATCGGCACGATTCAAGCCACGGAAGTGGTGAAGATTATTTTGGGAGAGGGCAACACGCTCAGCGGTCGCTTGCTCTTGTACAATGCTTTAGAGATGAAGTTCCGGGAACTGAAATTGCGACCCAATCCAGAACGCCCGGTGATTGAAAAGCTGATTGACTACGAACAGTTCTGCGGTATTCCTCAAGCCAAAGCCGAGGAGGAGAAACGGAAAATGGATATCCCCGAAATGACGGTTGCCGAACTCAAGCAATTGATGGATGGCGGCAAGAAAGATTTTGTTCTGTTGGATGTGCGCAATCCGAATGAGTATGAGATTGCCAAGATTGACGGTTCGGTGTTGGTTCCCCTGCCGGATATCGAACGCGGTGAAGGTGTGGAGAAAGTGAAGGAATTGATGAATGGCGATCGTCTGATCGTTCATTGTAAGTCCGGAATGCGATCGGCGAAAGCCCTATCGATTCTCAAAGAAGCGGGGATTGAAGGGACGAACGTTAAAGGTGGCATTCTGGCTTGGAGTCAGGAAATCGATTCGTCGATTCCCACGTATTAATCATCCACATTTTTTCTATTTTTCTAGGGGTTTGGCAGTGTCAAACCCCGATTTTGTTAAAACGCCACAAATGCCCCACTTAAATCAGCAGGTGCCACATTAAACACTGCGCCCAGTTCCTGAGGTCCGACACCGGGCGTATTCACTGAAATCAACGTTCCCGTGATGATGCCATCTCTGTTGGGATCGACATCCACTCCAGCGGTTTGCTGCAACAGTTGTCGCACTAATGCCGGAGTTAACAAAGAGACAAATTCCGCCGGAACCAAACCACTGTTTGCGCTAATCAGTTCCTGTAGAGGTATGCTTTGTTCGGTGAGGATCAGATCGGCTTCAGTAATTGTTCCGGTTAAGCCAATTCGATCGCCCCCCGCCCGATCGAAATCTAAGATCGCATCGGCTTCCGTACTACCCAACAAAGCAGTGTTGAGAACGAACAGATCGCTACCTGCATTCCCGGTTAGCAGGTCGGCACCGAGATCGCCACTGAGAGTATCATCCCCCTCTCCCCCCACTAACAAATCCGTCTCCTGACCCCCGAACATCACATCGTTGCCCGAATCTCCAAACAGCAAATCTTGCCCTTTGTTCCCAAAGATCGCATCATTGCCATCTCCGCCTCGGATGACATCTTGGTCTTGACCGCCCGCCATGGTATCATCACCGCCATTCCCCGACATCGTGTCGTTTCCGGCATTGCCGAAGTAGATGCGGCTGCCGCCGTCGTCGTTGGCGGTATCGTTGCCTTGTAGGAGTGCTACCGCATCGAGACCGGAAGAATTACTCAAAATCAGAGCTTGATCTGGTGGAAGATTGGCATAGTTGAGGAAATCATCAGCCGGAGTCATCAGTCCGAAATCGAAGTCTGCTGCCGGAATTACACTGGAAAATGTCACGAGAAACCTCCAAATTTTTCTAAAATCTCGAGCGCGATCGAATATTCAGCTTTGATGCGCCCCTAACCTAAACCTCTTAGTACCACTATGTCATTTGTTATTGGTTACTGGTTACTGGTTTACCAAGACTTAGTATTCGCCATTACCAAGGACTCCCCACGATCGTAAATGCCGACCAGTAGTAAGGATGCGATAAATCTTGGTCTGGGACATTAGCCAGTTCTGGCGGTAAAGAAATCGTGTGGTGCGTACCCACAAGTTGAGCGTTTTCCAAACGCACTTGTCCGCTTAACATCGCTAGCTGAGCTTGCCGTAAGGCTTCCGCTTTACCGGCTGGGGAGTTGTTGTGCAGTTGTTGATAAAACTCGCTCATCAAACCCAAAGTACCTCGATCGCTCACATCCCACAAACTGGCAAGCGCTGTTTTTACACCCGCCTGAACAGCCAGACCAGCAAAACCCAACTCCGCCGTCTCGTCACCCAAGGCAGTGCGACAAGCACTCAGCACTAGCAATTCGACGGGAGGTTCGTGCCAATTGAGTTCCCGCAGTCGATCGATCCCCAGTTTTCCATTCCAAAGTTGAATATAAGAATTGCTCGGCGATCCCGGCAGAAACTCAGCGTGGGTTGCCAAGTGGATAATACTGTATGGATACTCGTTTCGGGCAGCTTTGAGGTTATCGAGGGTAAACGCTGAGTTGAGAAAGATGTCGCCTGGCCAAACGCCCTGCATTGCCGGTTCGGTGGCTTTGGTCGAGTTAAGAACGATCGCTGACAGTTCCACAGGAACGGCAGGTAGGGGCCCTTGGTCGGGAAATTCAGCCACTCCCATTGCCAGCACTCGAGCACGATCGAGCGATTGAGTGTTGGTGTCGGTGAGGTTGAGACTGGGAACCAGAGCCAGGCGGTATTTTTCAACTAAAAATTGCGATCCATCGTGTAACGCCGCAATTGGCAGCGCTCGCAATCCCGCATCAAAAGAGAACAACAGAGTATCGGCACCCATGCGTTCCAAATCGGCTTCTAGAGGAGCAATCAGCCACTGGTAGAGCTGTTGAGCATCAGCTAGGTAATTGTCGGTGTCCCGTTTGCGGGGACTGGTGACGTTGATTCTCAAACTGCGCAGAACTGGAATTAATCGATCGACAGAAGCCGCAGTGATGCTGTGGTAGATGGGAGAACCGGCAGGGGGAAGGGCTATCAGATCGATGCGATCGCGCCTAGAGAAGGCATAAACCGCCACTGCGGTCTGGCCCGTTCTCGCTTCTAGGGTTTGCAGTTGCCTTTGAAGTTGCGAGGTGGACGATAAACCCACACTAAAGTCCTGTCCGATATATGCTCCCAATTCTTGGGTATACAAGCCATCGATCAGTTCGATCGCGGTTTCCACTTCTCCCAAATCCAGTCGTTCTGCAACGTCGGTACGAATGGCTTGGAAAATCTGTGTATTTTGGCTGGTCTGTTGGATCGCTTCTCTCTCCTCTTCTGGCAACGGTGTCGGTGTCGGTGTCGGTGTCGGTGTATTTTCTTCAGACTCTTCCATTAAGGGAGAGACATTTAAGATCGAGTCGTTGGACAACTTCTCTGTCGTATTAATTTCACTCGTATTAGTTTCGGGAGTGTGGTTCAACCCCCTGCGAATCGGATTATTTTGCCAGTCGATCGTACTTCTTGATGTGAGAATTCTTGATGTGTCAGACGGGGTACGGGATTTGGGTTGGGGTTCGGGCTGGGTCGGGATTGGGGTCGGTGTTCCTGGGCGTCGGGGTGGGGGTTGGTTTGGACTGGGGGTTGGGTGTTGGACTGGGATTTGGGTGTTGGCTCGGTTTGGCTCGGGGTTGGTTTGGCTGGGATTTGGGCTGGGATTTGGCGCGGGGTTGGGGTTGGATGTTGGACTGGGATTTGGCTGGGTTGGGTTGGTGGTTGGATTTGGATTGGGGTCGGGGTTGGCGTTGGGTTGGGGGTTGGATTTGGACTGGGATTTGGACTCGGTTTGGCTCGGTTTGGACTGGGGCTGGGGGTTGGATTTGGGCTGGGGTTGGCGTTGGATTTGGGCTGGGATTTGGACTGGGGCTGGGGGTTGGATTTGGCTGGGGTTGGGGGTTGGATTCGGGCTGGGGGTTGATCCGCTGTTCCGGGCGTGATGCCGATATTACCTTGCTCAAACGTCGTATTAGGTGCGTTAAAAATCACCGTCGTCGGTAAGAGCGTCCCCACTTCTGTACCATCGGTAATTGCCCCTAAAGTCCCATTAACTGAGGCATCGCCAATGGTAAAGGGAAATAACCCACTATGAGTAATATTAATCAGCCCGCGACTATCACTTCCGGTGGTGGCTATACTGGCTGCGATTCCAGTCGATGAGAGAAAGCTCCCGGTAATCCGGATATTTCCGCTAGAACTGTTCAGAGTAATACTGCCTCCTGAAGTCCCCCCTTCCGCATTAATAAAAGGAATCACAATGCCATTGGGAGCTCTTAGAGTGACATCTCCGGCGGCTGCGGGGTTATTAGAGTTACCATCAACAAAGGTTCTGACACCTTCGCTACCAGACACTTGAATTCGATCGCCTGCAATTACCTCAATGGTTCCCCCATTCCCGGCATTAGCAGATGCTCGAGATTCTGCTCGCAAACTGCCCGTGGTAATGCTGCCATTGGGGGCGCTCAGAGAAATCGTACCCGCATTGGATGCGACCCCTTGTCCAGCAGCCGAGGAAACATCTAATTGGTTCCCAACAAAGATATTGCCATTGGTAGACTCGATATCAATAATTCCTCCATTGCTCGCTAAGCCGGTGGGTCGGAAGCTAAATGCAAGAATCTCTCCATTGATGGTGACATCGCCTGCGGCTTGCACTGTAATCGAACCGGGGAGATTACCATTTTCCGTATCAGCCAATAACTGTCTGGCGGTAATCGTGCCCTGGGTTGCCATCAAATCGATCGAACCTGCGTTCATATTACTGTTGGCAATTGTCGATCGAGTATCGATCTGACCCAACGTCAGGTTAACGCCCCAGATGTCCAGATTTCTCCCCGATGCCACAATCGATTGGGTGGGGTCCATCACAAAATCCCCGAACCCATCGCCATCTACATCAGCAGTAAACCGGATCTCGTCCCCTCCTGGTACAAAATTCAGGGAAACACCATCAGCGATCGTGATATTGTTAGTCGCAGTCAGAATCACGTTACCGATTTGGGATTCTAACAATGTGGCATTGAGCGTAATATCTTCCCCGTCAAAATCCCCACTGATAATATCCGGGAGGAAGTTATCCACTTCGCCGGGAAAGCTGGGAGCGTCGGAAATGAGAATGTTCTCAGGATCGAGCAGTAAAGTCCCGGCGCTGCCTTGGGTTGCCCCCACATCCACCTGACCGTCAAAAATCAAGTCTTGTTTGCCGGAAACTTCGACAAAGCCCCCATCTTGAGCCGAAACACCCACAGCCAAACCGCCACGAGCAGTAATATTGCCAAAAAATCCCGTAGTGTCCGACGACCAAACCACCACCCCTCCTCCATCCCCACTCGAGAGCGCATCGGCTACAATCTCGCTGGAACGATCGATCAGCGTACGTTCGGCTTGGGGTAAGGTTCCCCCTCCCCGAACATCTCCCCCAATGAAAATATTTCCGCCCCCCGTCACTGCCGAGGCATCGATGCGTCCTTCCAACACGGCAATTCGATCGCCCAACAGTTGGATCGTAGGCGTACTAGGGTCTCCAGCCTCTTGAGCCGACGCATCCAGCGTTCCACTGGCTAACAGCGTTCCCGTTGTCGGTTCAATGCTTAACCCCGAACCGACTAAACTCACCGTCCCATTGGAATTGGCAACCAATCGACTGGCTTGTCCCACCCCGGTTCCCCCGGTGAGCAATTCGGGCAATGACAACGGTGCGATGCCCTCGACTCTTTCTCCCGGCGGGATGATGTCTAAACTCAATACATTTCCGGCGGCACTCAGTCTGACCAAGTTTTCTCCAGGTACTGCCATTACTGATATCGAACCGCCCGGTGCGTTTAACTCTCCCGTATTAGCAACGACTCCCCCAATTAACCCCAGATGTCTTCCCGCAGTAACGGCTAAGTTCCCTTCGTTGACAATCGCTCCGGTTTCTCTGTCGAATCTTAAGGCGTTGGGGGTTCCCACTAGGTTCGTCCAGGAGTTTTCTTCCACCGAAGAGAACCATCTATTTCCTTCAAACCCAATGCCTGTGGCTGTGGTGGCTGTGAAGTCTGCTGGGACGTTGAGGGTGGCATCTGCTCCGAAGAAGATTCCGGCTGGGTTGAGCAGGTATAGATTGGCAAAACTACCGCTGACTTGTAGGGTGCCGTTGATGTAGGAGGCATTGCCACCGAGGATTTGACCGAATATGTTTTGGGTTTGGGGTGAGCTGTGGAAGTTGGCTGTTTCTCCGGTTTTGAGTCCGAATTGTTCGAAGCTGTGGAATAGGTTCCTGCCATCGTTTGATTGTTGACCTCCGGTGATGTCGATACGGTTTCCGTTGGGGGTGACTTGGGTTCCCGTACCGTCGTTGGCGGGGACGATTGATTGGGCGAAGACTGTCGATACGGGAAAAAGACCGATCGAAATCACTGACGTTAATCTCAACAGTTGTAGACCGATCCTTTGTCTACCAGGGTTTGGGGAGGTCATCTCTTTCATCTTCTTCAGTGTTGAGTTTTCGTGCTGGAGTTGAAAACAAGATTTTAGGTTTTATCGAAGCTTTTCCCGATTTGGGATCGGCACAGTACCCGATCTCGATCGTAGGGTTTGGAGGTTAGAAATCTCGATCGTCATGGGAGCCTACTCAGAGTTGGCGACCCAACTTTATAAATCTTGCCGACGACACACCCGTTCATCCTTTGGGCAATTGGCTTTTTTCGCCCAGCTCTACCTTAATTCTATCGAGAATTTTATCGAGAAACTTTTTCCTTTTCCCACTTTTCATCCGTATAATTACGGAATCTTCGTTCAAAACGATGGTATATCAAGTTAAAGTGAACTTCCCCGCGCTGTACTTAGAATTGGCGTGTATTGTAAAGCTCTCAGAACCGCGTACAGTGCGATCGCCACTCGCCGCGATGTTGCGAATGGTTCCCTCGGCGAGCAAATGCTCTATGCTTCCCAATTACAAAGTCTTAACAAGAATCGATCGTGTTTCTTATAATCGATCTAAATTCTTGGCTGACGCTGCATTTGAATATTTAGCTAGTCCACCAGAAGCCCCGCTCTCTATTTGGTGGCGATATGAGGGATTTTTAATCCCGCGCCACATCAAATAAGAGTCGGGATGAATGGTGGGATGTGGTAAACTCAAGGAGTAGGTTCGAGCTAACCACCGCCTACACAATGACGAACATTTTATTTTTCATCTGGTGCGGCAGGGCATTCCGTGTCGTCGGGTAAGCTTACCGAGTATCCGAAGCGATAGCTGGAGTTGGTAAGAAGCCCGCGCTGTACTCATGGAGTCAGCGTCGGGAGTATGTCACCAAATCATTCGCAAGCGTCATAGGTCGCACGCACGATCGAAAACGAACAGACCCAAAATCAAGTCTTGAAGGCGATCGAACAAGCGAAATCAACCCCCTAACTCCTGAACTCCTGAACTCCTTTGATTACCAAGGACTACCAATCATCGTAAAACTAGACCAATAGTAAGGATGAGATAAATCTCGATCGGGGACATTCGCCAACTCTGGCGGCAGCATCAGACTGCCATCAGGTCCGACAAGTTGACCATCTTGCAAGGATAGTTCACCACGTAACAAAGCAATCTGTGCTTGCTGCAATGCCTTGGCTTTAATCGTCACCGAGTCCTGTTGCAGTTGTCGGTAAAACTGGTTCATCAATCCTAGAGTCCCTTCATCGCTCACATACCACAAACTCGCCAACACGGACTTCACCCCGGCTTGTACGGCAAGACCCGCAAACCCCAATTCGGCAGCGTTGTTGTCGCCTACAGCCGTACGACAGGCACTCAAAACGAGTAATTCAACTGGAGGATCGCCCCAATCCATTTGGCGCAGTTGTTCGAGGCTGAGCCTATCGTCCCAGAGCTGAATGTAGGAATTTCCCGAGACTCCGGACTGAAATTCGGCATGAGTCGCTAAATGAATAATGCTAAAGGGATAATTTCCTCGTTGAGCTTTGAGATTATCGAGGGTAAAAGCTGAATTGAGGAATGCTTTGCCTGGCCACATTCCGGAAATGGACGAGCCTGGAGTTATAGCCGAATCTTTGACAATGCTAGACAACTCAAGCGGAACCGCAGGTAAAGGAGGTTGGCTATTGAATTGACTGGCTCCCATCGCCAAAACCCTTGCTCGACGGAGCGATCGGTAGGTGGTATCTGTCAAGTTGATGCTGGGGATGAGAGCGAGGCTGTATTTTTCGACCAGAAATTGCGTCCCATCGTGAAAAGCGGCGATCGGCAGCGATCTCAACCCCGAATCCATGGAAAACATCAGTGTATCAGCACCTACTCGCTCTAGATCGGCTTCTAGAGGTTCGATCAGCCACTGGTAAAGTTGTTGTGCCGGAGCCAGATAACTGTTCGTACCCCGTTGGCGGCGATTGACTAGAGCCGTTCGGAAATCTCGAATCGCGGGAACGAGACGATCTTTGGAAGCGGTGGGGACACTTCGATAAATGGGTTCTCCGTAAGGAGTCAGCAGAATTAAGTCAAGCTGATCGGGACGCGAGAGAACATAGATCAGGACGGAAGTTTCACCGGTTTGCTGTTCGATCTCACGCAACCGATCTTGGAACTGGGTTAGGGACTGCGGATTGTTATCGGAATTTTGCCCCAAATATTGATTCAATTCTTGGGTATACAAAAAATCGATCGCGCCGATTGCCGAGCTGACATTGCTCGAATCAATTTTTTGTTCGACTTGAGTTCGAATGATTTGCAAATCTGGCGGGTTAGCCGGTAGCACAGAAACACTTGTGGCGTTCGTCTCTACCGCAGTTGGGTTGTCAGGATCGGATTCGGACTGCGTTGGCTCAGGTTCGGATGTTGTGTCACTATCAGGGGATGCAGTGCGATCGTCGTCTATGGGGACAGAAGTCACATCCGACGAACTTGTTTCAGGGGATGCTGTGCGATCGTCGTCTATTTGGACAGAAGTCACATCCGACGAACTTGTTTCAGGGGATGCAGTGAGATCGTCGTCTATTTGGACAGAAGTCACATCCGACGAACTCGTTTCATTTCCCTCTATAGTTGTATCGAAAATCGCTCCGCCTCCGTTCTCAAGAGTTTCTTCGGGAGTAGGAGTGGATAAAGGTTCCTGGATCGGTGTCGGTTCCGGTGTGGGAAGCGGTAGAGGATCTGGCACAGGTGTGGACGTTGAGTTTTCTCCTTCGCCAGGATTCTCTCCTTCGCCGGGAATTTCACCTTCGCCGGGAATTTCACCTTCGCCGGGATTCTTCGCCGGGATTCTCTCCTTCACCGGGATTCTCACCTTCACCGGGAATTTCACCTTCTCCGGGAATTTCACCGGGATTCTCACCTTCACCGGGAATTTCACCTTCGCCGGGAATTTCACCGGGATTCTCACCTTCGCCGGGAATTTCACCGGGATTCTCTACCTTCACCGGGAATTTCACCTTCTCCGGGAATTTCACCTTCGCCGGGATTTTCACCGGGAATTTCACCTTCTCCGGGAATTTCACCTTCGCCGGGAATTTCACCTTCGCCGGGATTCTCTCCGGGAATTTCACCTTCGCCGGGAATTTCACCTTCGCCGGGATTCTCTCCGGGAATTTCACCTTCGCCAGGATTCTCACCTTCGCCGGGAATTTCACCTTCTCCGGGAATTTCACCTTCGCCAGGATTCTCTCCTTCGCCGGGGTTTTCTCCGGGAATTTCACCTTCGCCTGGTCTTTCCTCTTCTGGAGGGGGGATGTTAGACAAGCCTCCCGGTGTAAGACTGATACCTCCCTGGGTGAATGTTTCATCCAGGTCTTCCGGTATTGGAACGATCGTGCCGAGTGTCAAAATATTTGTACCATCGGTAATAACCCCTTGAGTGCCGTTGACCGTAGGATCTCCGATATTGAAAGGTGCGATACCGCCGTGCCGAAGATCGATCGTTCCTCCAGATTGACCTCCTGCACTAGAAATACTCGCTTCAAACCCCTCCCGAGTCGTAAAGATTCCGGTGGATTGGAAGTTTCCTTCAGTCTCGAGTAGAATATTTCCGCCTGTGGTAGCACCTTCGGTATTGACAACATTTAATGTAATCCCGGTCAGACCAAAGAGTTCGATCGCCCCTCCGGCTGTCGTGTCACTGGAGGCTTGCAGGTTGCCCACCTCGAGGGTTCCCCCAGTGGTTATCAGCCGCATACTACCTGCGTCGAGAGCGGCTGAAGTATCGAGATCCGCTCCCAAAATGCCTTGAGTGGCTGCAAGTTCGATCGTCCCTCCGGCTGCCGTTGCACTCGTTGCCCGCAAATTTCCGGTATCGATCGTTCCTGCGGTTGCGGTGAGAGCGATCCCGCCCGCTGCCGATGCGGCGGTGGAGGTGTCAATTTCGCCCAATCGTAAATTCGCGCCGGAGATCGAGATCGATCGACCTTGAGTTTCGATCGATCGATCGGAACCCATGGAAAAATCTCCCATCCCATCGTTATCCGCATCTGCCTTAAATGAGATCGAACCTTCGCTCGGTACAAACGTCAGATCGATCCCCTCGTTCACCGTAATATCATTGCTCGCTTCGAGCATGACTTCTGCGGTTTGCTCTTCCAATACATTCGCATTGAGGGTTATTTCCTCCCCTGAAAAATCGTCTTGAAAAATATCAGGCAGTTCTTCTTCCGGTATGGGGTTGGGGATTTCCCCCTCCACAGGCAGTTCTTCTTCCGGTATGAGGTCGGGGATTTCTTCCTCCACAGGCTGTTCTTCTTCCGGTATTGGGTTGGGGATTTCTTCCTCTACCGCAGTTTCCTCCTCTACCGCAGGCGGTTCTTCTTCCGGTGTTGGGTTGGGTGTTGGGTTGGGTATTGCTTCGCGAACGATCGTGATATTTGTGGGATCGATGAGGAGATTTCCCGTACGACCATTGGCGGCGCTCACATCCACACGACCCTGATAAATTAGGTTTGTCCCCGAAACTTCGACAAAGCCCCCATCTTGAGCCGAAACACCCACAGCCGAACCGCCACGAGCGCTAATAGTGCCAAAAAATCCCGTGGTGTGCGACGACCAAACCACCACCCCTCCTCCATCCCCACTCGAGAGCGCATCGGCTACAATCAGGCTGGAACGATCGATCAGCGTACGTTCGGCTTGGGGTAAAGTTCCCCCTCCCCGAACATCTCCCCCAATGAAAATATTTCCGCCCCCCGTCACTGCCGAGGCATCGATGCGTCCTTCCAACACGGCAATTCGATCGCCCAATACTTGTATTTGCGGCATTGCACTCGAGTCGTTCCCTCGATCGCTGGCATCGAGGGTTCCGCTTGCCAACAGCGTTCCGGTTCTCGGTTCAATGCTTAACCCCGAACCGACTAAGCTCACTGTTCCATCCGGGTTGGCAACTAAACGACTTTCTTGTCCCAGAACGGCTCCCCCTGTTAGCATTTGGGGTAATGATAAGGCGCTTATTTCTTCTGCGGTGTCTCCTGGCGGTTTGACTTCTAAACTCAGAATATTTCCGGTCTGACTCAATCGGATCAGGCTTTCTTCGGGTACTGCCATTACTGATATCGAACCGCCCGGTGCGTTTAACTCTCCCGTATTAGCAACGACTCCCCCAATTAACCCCAGATGCCTTCCGGTGTTGACTTCTAGGTTCCCTTCGTTGACAATCGCTCCGGTTTCTCCGTCGAATCTTAGGGCGTTGGGGGTTCCCACTAGGTTCGTCCAGGAGTTTTCTCCCACCGAAGAGAACCATCTATTTCCTTCAAACCCAATGCCTGTGGCTGTGGTGGCTGTGAAGTCTGCTGGGACGTTGAGGGTGGCATCTGCTCCGAAGAAGATTCCGGCTGGGTTGAGCAGGTATAGATTGGCAAAACTACCGCTGACTTGTAGGGTGCCGTTGATGTAGGAGGCATTGCCACCGAGGATTTGACCGAATATGTTTTGGGTTTGGGGTGAGCTGTGGAAGTTGGCTGTTTCTCCGGTTTTGAGTCCGAATTGTTCGAAGCTGTGGAATAGGTTCCTGCCATCGTTTGATTGTTGACCTCCGGTGATGTCGATACGGTTTCCGGTGGGCGTGACTTGGGTTCCCGTACCGTCGTTGGCTGGGACGATTGATTGGGCGAAGACTGTAGAGTTTGGAGTAACAGCCCCGAGCGCACCGACGATCGCAAACACAAGCAGCCCTGGAGTAGCGCTGGGTGTAGATACCATAGTTTTACCGATAGGTCTATTCGGGTCTACGTAATATTACGTATGCAATCGACTTTAGGTTCCCGTCGATCGCCGATCGAGTGCGGGAAATACGATAAATTAGATTGGGTATGGCAATCACAACAAGCTTTGAACTCGACTATTCTCGCTCGCGCGATCGGTGAGCCAGTCGAGATTGCCGATGCCTCAAACCCCAACCTGTTGCCTATCCCAATGAAAGATCTTTTCAATCATACCGTCTTCACCCAAAAATTTGTACGTATTTTAGCGTTGATTGCCGTTTTGGGGAGTCTGACTGCCTGTGGAAATACGACCTCTTCTACCGATCCCGCTCCGGGGAGTACCGAAACCGATCGATCGGCACCCGAAACGACAACAACGGCACCGAAAACCACCCCAGATATCACGGAAAATCAGGCGGCATCTGATGGAAAACCGACTCAAACCGCACAAGCGTACTATCTCAGAGATACGGGAACCAATCTAGAGCCCGTTCCGGTTTCGGTCTCGGTTAAAGCCAATGCCAACGATGCCGATGCGGTGCTGAAGGCGGCATTCGATCGACTTCTATCTCCATCCTCTAGCGATCCCCAGTTCGTCAGCGCCATTCCCCCCAATACTCAGCTTCGCAGCCTTGCTGTCAAGGGAGATGGCATCTATGTCGATCTGTCTTCGGAGTTTACCGAGGGAGGGGGAAGCGCGGGCATTATCGGACGCTTGGCTCAAGTCCTCTACACGGCTAGCAGTGTCGATTCCACTGCTGCTGTTTGGATTCTAGTTGACGGCGAACCCCTAACTTCCATGGGAGGAGAGGGACTCGAAGTTCCCCAACCGATCACGCGCCAAAACTTTCAGGAACAGTTCGAGCTTTAGCGATCGATCGTAGGTAATGGCTAGCCGCTAGTGGCTAGTTGTGGACTCACAATTCGAGAGTTCGCCCGGCGAATGGGTGCGACAGTCTGGGCAAAATGACACCTTCTGACGAGTCTGATGCTTATATCCTCCGTATTTTTATCGGGGGATATAAACAAACAGACGAATTTATTCGCGTTTAGTGATTCGATTTCGCAAGTCCTTCGTGATACAATTCATAGCGTCCTTTCCCTCATTGCCGAAACGGTCGATCCATCATTGAGAATATGTTGCTGTTTTTGGGATAAACCGAAAGCTCGGAAATGACGAGCTTGTTGTTCGATACGAGCAGCAAGACGATCGCACACCAAATTACACAGCTCAAAAATCAGCTCGTCCTCCACACTGTAGTAAGCCGATGTTCCTTCGCTGCGCCGACTGAGAATGCCTGCTTGGAGCATCACTTTCAGATGCTTAGACACATTCGCCTGGCTAGTTTCGGTCGCCTCTACCAATTCTTGAACGCATTGTTCTCGATCTCGCAGCAAATTTAACAGTCGCAAGCGCATCGGTTCACTGAGAATACTAAAGTATTCTGCGACTTGCTGAGTGACTTCCTGTGGTATTGGCTGTGCTGGTTTCATCAAAATCAACCCAAAAGCTAGCGATCCCAAAATTTTAACAGTCTACATTCCTCTATGAGAATACATGAAGATTCATTGACGTATTCCTGGGGGTTAAACACAACAGATCTCAGAGACGGGATCGTCCGACATCGCCTAGAGCGACAGTTAATACCCGTACTGGGCTGAGTATAACTATTGCTTGTCGTGACTGACTCGGCATCGCTGTCGAAAACTAAACGGGTTTAACTCGGATCAGGGGTTGACCAAATTCCACCGCTTGACCATTTTCTGCCAGAATGTCCACAACTTCCCCGGAAATCTCTGCTTCCAATTCATTCATAACCTTAAAGGCTTCAATAATACAAACGGTCTGACCGTTTCCGATGCGATCTCCCACCTCGACAAATGACGGTTCTCCAGGTGCGGACGCTTGATAAAATGTTCCCACCATGGGAGAGGTGATGACCTCATACTTGGGTTCGATCGCCGGTGGGGAGACGCTAGGGGCATAGGGTGGTGTCCCGCTGGCAGGAGTTTCCGTTGCTTCCCCAGTCGTCGGTGGCGCCACGGTCTGAGAATCGATCGTCTCCCGAGAGGCAAGGTCTCCTTCCCCAGCCGAACGAGCCAATGTGGCGGGCGATGTCAGCTCGCCCTTTGACGGCGATTTCCGCACCGTCAGTTCTAAGTCCCCACTTTTGAGCGTCAGTTCTGAGATATCCGTTTGACCAATCGCAGCTAACAGTTCGCGGAGTTCGTTGAAGTCCAGTTGCACGGTTTTGTCCCCTGTTCGTTGTCCTTTATCCTGTGTCCTTTGTCTTTAGCCTACTTGGGGTCTGTCTTTTGTCTCGGTCAGAGCGGAGTGGCGATCGAGAACGAGTGACCCCTAACGGGCGTTCCCTGGCATTCGACAAAGCTCCCGTCGCCTCCCATCCGTCGGTCGATCCCGAAACATCTTCCCCGATCTCGGCGGTTTTCATCGCAGCGAACTGTCCAGCCTGGAGGGTCGTTCGCACGTGCAACTTCTTTGGAGTATCGTGTTTACTCGCGTCCGAGGTAGGTATCGTTGCGAGTATCAACTTTGATCCGTTCTCCAATGGAAATAAACAACGGAACCATCACTTGAGCGCCTGTTTCGACAATGGCGGGTTTCGTCCCTCCGGTAGCCGTGTCTCCTTTGACCCCTGGGTCGGTATCGGTCACTTCCAAAACTACCGAGTTGGGCAATTCCACTTCGAGCACCTGTTCGCCCCAGCGAACCACGTTAGCTTCCATGCCTTCTTTGAGGTATTTAACGCGATCGCCGATTTGTTCGGTCGTGAGGCGGGATTCCTCGTAGGTCTCCATGTCCATGAAAACATAGTCCTCCCCGTCCTTGTAAGTGTGCTGCATCAAGGATTTTTCCAGGTTGGCTTGCGGCACCGTTTCCCCAGCCCGGAACGTTCGATCGACCACACTACCCGTTTGCACATTTTTCAATTTCGTTCGCACGAAAGCCGAACCTTTACCGGGTTTGACGTGGAGAAACTCCACGACCCGCCAAACGGATCCGTCCAAATCGATGGTGACACCAGTTCTAAAGTCGTTAGAAGAGATCATGAATCTTGCGAGCGTCGCAGAACAATCGGCAACTTATTTTACCGCTTCGATGGTTCGTTTCTGGCAGTTGAGTAGCAGAAGTTAAGTGACATACTCCCGACACTGACTCTATGAGTACAGTGCGAGCGAAGCGTAGCGGAGGGGTCTTAACCCATATCACCTAACGGTTCGATTACTCGGTAAGCTTACCCGACGACACGGAATGTCCTACCGCACCGAACCTGAAAATCGAAAAGTTAACTGTTGTGTAGGCGGTGGTGAATTCAAACCTGCATCTGCATTTTACCTGCAATAGCAGGAGATTTATTTTAGCCGCCATTGCCCTGCAAATCTCATCCGATCGGGATCCCACTTTTCAATTCCTTGTACCGCTGCAAAATAGCGATCGGGGCTCCTGGTAGGTGAGCTAAGTGAGTGGTTCGTAGTTAGTGGTCACTGCTATGGCAAGATAGTTAAGGTGGATGGGACAACCGTTAACGTCGATCCCCAGCCACCGCTAGTCGCAATCGTCAAGATATCATGCAAGGATTTAAACGCTGGCTTCAGGTAGGGGTAGTTTCCCTGGTCATGGCTACCCTCTCTCTCGGTTTGAGTGCTCCTGGGTTTGCTAACAATAATTATCGCGAGAGTCGTCTACCCCAGGGTAATGCGATTACCAATTCCGAAGCGCTGTTGCAGTATGCGTTGCCGATCGACAATACGGTGGTACGTCAGTTGCAGCAGGATATTGAGGATATTGCCGAGCAACTGCGGGCAAACCGTCGTTGGAAAGCGATCGAGGCGGATCTGAGGAAAGCTCGCCGAATTCTCAGTAAGCGTCAAGACGATTTATTGGAAAGCATTCCCGCCTCCCGTCAATCCCAAGCCGAGGCTTCGATCGCCCAAATTGAAGCGGAAATTGGCAACCTAGAAGCGGTAGTGGCAGAAAGAGAGAAGGAAAAAACTTGGGAAGGACGCAGTCGTCTTTTGTCGCTCATCGGCGATCTTGAGGATCTCATGGTGACGGATTTTCCCTTTGAGGTTCCCGAAAAATACAGCGATTTACCCCAGCTTAAAGGTCGCGCCACGGTAGAAATTCAGACCAATAAGGGAACGATGACGGCGATCGTTGACGGCTACAATGCCCCGATTACAGCGGGCAATTTTGTCGATCTCGTCCAACGGGGATTTTATGACAATATGCCGTTTGTCCGAGCTGAAGATTCTTATATCTTGCAAACGGGAGATCCGGCGGGTTCGGAAAATGGGTTTATCGATCCCAAAACTGGCGAGTATCGCACGATTCCCATGGAAATTCGGATTCCTGGGGAAGATTTGCCCATCTACGGTGCCACACTCGAAGAGGTGGGATTGTATCGGGAGTCACCCATTCTACCGTTCTCGGCGTTTGGAACCCTGGGAATGGCGCATCCGGATCTCGATCTCAATGGCGGCTCGTCTCAGTTTTTCTTCTTCTTATTTGAACCGGAGTTGACTCCTGCGGGATTGAATTTGCTCGATGGTCGCTATGCGGTTTTCGGGTATGTTGTGGAAGGAGAAAAAGTATTGGACAAACTGGGGAAAGGTGACAAAATTGAATCGATGAAAGTCGTTCGGGGTGCAGAGAATTTGGTGAATTAGGTGAATTAAGTGTAGCCGGCGATGGGTGATGGATTGGTTCATCAACCCATCACCCATCAGCCGAAGTCGATCGCGTTTTCCTGTTAACACATCCAGTCAACGCCATTGCGATCGCCAAATCTAGTTTGTATCTGAGAGAAAATCTCTCTTATCAGGGTGCAACCGCCCCAAGACGTTTGCCAACCGCTTCGTAGAATTAAGTCGATCGATTTCTCAGTTTCCCTGCCGTTCTCAGGATTTGACAGGCAAGTACCGCTGCCCCAAATCCGTTGTCGATATTCACCACACCGATCCCCGAGGCGCAGGAATTGAGCATGGTTAGCAAGGGCGCGATCCCGCCAAAATGAGCGCCGTAGCCGACGCTGGTGGGAACGGCAATCACCGGACAATCGACTAAACCGCCGACAACACTGGGCAATGCCCCTTCCATTCCCGCCACAACAATTAAAACGTCAGCAGTGCTTAATACATCCAAATTTCCCAGCAAGCGGTGAATTCCGGCTACTCCCACATCCCACAGCCGTGTGACTTGAAAACCGAACAGTTCGGCGGTGAAGGCGGCTTCTTGGGCTACGGGTATGTCTGAGGTTCCGGCGGTGACGATCGCGATCGATCCTGGATATTGGGGGATCGCGGGATCGGGGGCAATGGCACAAATGCGGGCGACTCGATCGTACCGCAGTTCCCGAATACTGGCTCTGAGGTGAGCAAACACGTCGGGTTCGATCCGGGTTGCCATAATCGGCACATTTTGAGACAGTTGGGCATTTTTTTGCCGCATGGCTTCCATAATTCGCAGGATTTGTTCGGGGGTTTTTCCTAAACCCCAAATCACTTCGGGAAAGCCATTGCGTAAAGAACGATGATGGTCTACTTTGGCGAAATCTCCGACGGATTCAAAGCCAAAATGTTCGAGTTTACCCAGTGCGGCATCGGGGGCGATTTCTCCGGCAGCAACGGCGGCGAGCATTTGTCGCAGGGTTTCGATTTGGGTCATGGTTGTGAATGAGCGATGGGAGATCGATGTGCCATTCACCTTAAAATATCGCAAAACCAGTGTCAGACGGTCGAGCGACTTTGCAGACGCTTTGCGTGTTGTCTGTCAAATCTCATACATTTGGCGGATGCCGATCTCGATAAAGTTATGGTATTAAGTTATTTAGGCGAAGTCATATTTTGATGACATATGAAAAAAGATGCCCGCTTTCCCACCTGAAGTTCTTCCAAAACTCCCACCACTCTAGGGTTTCTTCAGGTTTTAACTCTCGACTCAGACAGGGGACGAGGTGAACGATCGCTTTTCCAGACTGCCGGCTTCCTGTTATACTCCTGTAGAGCCGCCAGCGAAGGTCTAAAAAATCGAAGGAGATTGGGACAGAGTATCGCAAGCTTGAGTATACTTCGAGGATAATGTCTGCGGCTGGTATCCAACGAACGATCGAGCAGTTGATGAACGAAGTTTCATCGTTAAGTTGGCAAAAGAATATGCTGTTAAATGGAATAAATCGGCAAACATGAGAATTGGCGCGACGTATCTGGGAAACGATCGCTGTGAATTTACCGTTTGGCTTCCCTGCTACAAGATGTAGCCGTCCAAATCACAGCCCCAAAACCACAACTCATTCCCCTGAAAAAGGAAGCGAGAGGATACTGGAAAGTTATTGCGGAAAACATTGCTCCAGGCAGCCTTTATACTTATCAACTCGAGGGAAGCACAAACCGACCCGACCCGGCATCGTACTATCAACCTCAAGGCGTTCATGAGCCGTCACAAGTGGTTGACCAAGGCTCTTTTTCTTGGAGCGATTCTGGCTGGAAAAGTATTCCCCTCGAGGACTATATTATCTATGAAGTCCACGTGGGGACGTTTACTGAAAAAGGAACGTTCGAGGCAATTATCGACCGTCTGGATGACTTGAAAGAGTTGGGAGTCAATGCGATCGAAATCATGCCCGTTGCCCAATTTCCGGGCGATCGAAATTGGGGCTACGATGGCGTTTATCCCTTTGCCGTTCAAGACTCCTACGGCGGTGTAGATGGATTAAAAACTCTGGTCGATGCCTGCCACCAAAAAGGCTTTGCTGTAGTCCTCGATGTCGTCTACAATCACTTTGGTCCGGAAGGTAACTATACCTCTAATTTTGCTCCCTATTTTATCGATAAATATCGCACGCCCTGGGGAAGCGCACTCAATTTTGACGATGCTTACAGCGACGGCGTTCGCAATTTCTTTATCGAAAATGCCCTATATTGGTTCCGAGATCATCATATTGATGCGCTGAGATTAGATGCCATTCATGCAATCTACGACTTCTCAGCCAAGCACTTTCTAGCGGAGTTGGCAGAAAAAGTAGGAGAACTTTCCCAGCAGCAAGGTCGATCGTTTTATTTGATTGCCGAAAGCGATCTCAACGACGTTCGGATTATCAATCCGCCCGAAAAAGGTGGCTACAACATCGATGCACAATGGTGCGATGATTTTCACCATAGTTTGCACAGCCTGATTACCAAAGAAGATCGAGGCTATTACCGAGATTTTCGCGAGTTTAGAACCTTGGTAAAAGCCCTGCAAGAAGGGTTTGCCTATGCAGGAGAGTATTCAGAATTTCGCCAGCGCTACCATGGCAATCCGGCGGGCGATCTAGATCCAGCTCAATTTGTAGTTTGTTGCCAAAATCACGATCAAGTTGGCAACCGAATGTTGGGCGAAAGGCTATCGCAATTAGTGTCGTTTGAAGCGGTAAAATTGGCGGCTGGGATGGTGTTGCTCTCTCCTTATATTCCCTTATTATTTATGGGGGAAGAGTATGGCGAAGAGGCTCCATTTTTATACTTTATCAGCCACGGCGATCGAGATTTAGTTGAATCGGTTCGCCAGGGAAGAAAAGCCGAATTCAAAGAATTTCACGAAGTTGGAGAACCGCCTGATGCACAAGATTCCCAAACCTTTGAGCAGTCTAAGTTGAACTGGGAAAAACGTCGGGAAGGCAAGCATAAAGTGTTGTTCGAGTTGTATCGAACTCTGATTAAACTTCGTCAAGAAGTTCCCGCATTGAAGTGCCGCGATCGTCAAAGTATCGACATTAACAGTTTTGAAGGTGAAAAAGTCATTACTCTAAGAAGACGGATGGACAACAGTCAAGTCTTGGCAATCTTCAATTTCAGCGATCGAACACAAACAACCCAACTTGTACTCCCAGAAGGAAACTGGAAAAAAGTCTTAGATTCGTCCGATTCTCAATGGATGGGGAACGGTTCGACATTGCCACAACAAGTCGATGGAAAATTGACTCTAACCCTTCCCCATCAAAGTTTTGTGTTGTATCAAGTTGAATAATTTTTACTTCAAAAGAAAGCGAGGTTAAAACCGTGCGTATTCCTGCCTCAACTTACCGACTTCAATTTAACCCCAGTTTTGGGTTTGAATCTGCTCGAAAGATTGTCTCCTATCTAGCAGATTTAGGGATTTCCGATGTGTATGCCTCGCCCATTTTTAAAGCGAGATCCGGAAGCACTCATGGTTACGATGTCGTCGATCCCACTCAACTCAATCCCGAATTAGGCACGGAAAAAGCCTTTGAGACACTCATCGGTGAAGTTCAAAAAAATAAGATGGGATGGTTGCAGGATATCGTTCCCAACCACATGGCATACGACAGCCAAAATCGATTTTTGATGGACGTTCTCGAAAATGGTCCGGATTCGGAGTATTATAACTATTTCGATATCGACTGGGAACATCCGTATAGCGACATCACAAGTCGCGTCTTGACGCCACTCCTGGGGGATTTTTACGGTCGATGTTTGGAAAATGGCGAAATTCAAATTGCCTACGATAAGTCGGGTTTAAGTGTTAACTACTATAGTGTAAATATCCCACTGCGAATCGAGTCTTACGCGAAGTTAATTACTTACGATCTGAATAGATTGGCAAAAGCTTTGGGACGGGAAAATCCTGATTTTGTCAAGCTTCTGGGAATTCTTTACATCCTGAAAAATATTCCCACAGAAGCCTCGAGCCAACAAAGACGAGATCAGTGCAGTTTTGTTAAAGGTTTGCTCTGGGAACTGTATCGAGATAAAGCCGAAATTAAACAATTCGTCGATCGCAATATCCAAATCTTTAACGGAGAAAAGGGAAAACCGGAAAGTTTTAATTTATTAGACGAGCTTTTGTCCGAGCAGTTCTTCCGCTTGTCTTTCTGGAAAGTGGGAGCAGAAGAGCTAAACTACCGCCGATTCTTTACTGTTAATGAGTTGATCTGCGTTCGAGTAGAAGACAAGCGAGTTTTTTCTGAAACTCACGAATTGATTCTAAAATTTGTCGAATCGGGCAAATTTACGGGATTGAGAATCGATCATATTGACGGACTGTATAACCCCACAGAGTATTTGCAAAAGCTGCGAAAGGAAGTAGGAGATACTTATCTCGTTGTCGAGAAAATTCTCGAGTTAGAAGAGGACTATTTCTCTCGGTACGAAGAAATGCCGGCTGATTGGGAAATTCAAGGAACATCCGGCTATGACTTCTTAGATTGCGTCAACAGTCTATTTTGTTTTTCTCAAGGAGAGACTTATCTCCAATTCAGCGAGATTTACTCGCGGTTTACGAACTCGAACGTTTCTTATGAGAAAGTCGTTTCGGAGAACAAGCGGTTAATCGCTGATAAAAACTTAGCCGGGGATGTAGAAAATCTGGCTAATTTGCTCAAACGCATTGCCGGTCAATATCGGTATGGACGCGATTTTACTCTAAACGGTTTGAGGAAAGCGATCTTAGAAGCTTTGGTCGGATTTCCCATGTATCGTACCTATACGAACTCAGAAGAAGTTCGAGAAAGCGATTGCGTTTATATAAAAGAAGTTATCGAAGACGCTAAAACTAAGATTCCTCAACTTCTTAACGAGCTGAACTTCTTGGAAAAAATTCTGCTTCTGGAGTATGAAGAATCGCTAACCGAAGAAGAACGCGCGTTGTGGCTGCATTTTGTCATGCGGTTCCAGCAGTTTTCCGGACCGCTGATGGCAAAAGGTGTGGAAGATACCACATTTTACGTTTACAATCGCTTTATTTCTTTGAACGAAGTGGGGGGAACGCCCAACATTTTTGGGATTTCTACTTCAGTTTTCCATAACTTTAATCAGCGTTGGCAAGATCGATGGCCCCATTCGATGAATGCGACCTCCACTCACGATACCAAACGCAGTGAAGATATACGGGCAAGAATTAATGTGCTCTCTGAAATGCCCGAGGAATGGGAAGCACAGGTGAGAGCTTGGAGCCAACTCAATCGTCCTCACAAAATCAAAGACGGACAACGATCGATTCCCGATGCTAATGATGAATACTTTTTGTATCAAAACTTAGTGGGAGCATTTCCCTTTGACGATGGCGACTATGCCGGATTTGTCGATCGCATTAAAGATTATGCTATCAAAGCGGTGCGAGAAGCTAAAGTTCATACGGCATGGTTGCGACCGGATAACGATTACGAAGAAGGATTTGTAACCTTTATCGATAAAATTCTCGATCCCTCCCCAGACAATGAATTTTTGGCAAAGTTTCGTCCGTTCCAAGCGCGAATTTCCTACTACGGAATGTTTAATTCCCTTTCGCAAACCCTGCTGAAAATCACGTCTCCCGGCGTACCCGATTTCTATCAAGGAACCGAACTTTGGGACTTTAGTTTAGTCGATCCCGACAACCGCCGTCCCGTAGATTTCGAGTGGCGACGGGGCGCTCTCAAAGATATCCAACATCGGGCCAAAAATAGTATGTCGGACTTGATTACCGATTTGCTGACTTATATCAAAGATGGACGGATTAAGCTATTTTTAACCGCTCGAGCGATCGCTGCCCGGAATGCTAATATAGAACTCTTTCAACAAGGCTCCTACATTCCTCTCGACGTGCTGGGAGAACATCAAGATCGGATTGTCGCTTTTGCTCGTCACACCCGCCAACAAACTGCGATCGTCATTGTTCCTCACTTCCTCACTAGCTTAAGCTTAGTCGAACCGGGAAGCTTCCCCCTGGGTGAAGAGGTTTGGGAAGACACGCGCATCATTATTCCCCAAGGCTTACGATCGGCTTGGAAAGACGCGATCACCGACGGCGAAATTCCCGAAAGCGATACGATTCAAGTCGGTCAAGCCTTGGAACATTTCCCCGTTTCGTTACTACTCTCTCAAGAGATCGATCGCCCGTTACAGTCGAGTTCGTATTACTCCCAGACGTCGCTTCGATAAGCTGATTCAAATTGTTTCATTTCGATCGTCAAGATCGTAAAAACTTAGGTTCTATGGATTTACAACTTTGGCCCGGTAAACCCTATCCCTTGGGTTCAAACTGGGATGGTAAAGGTACTAACTTTGCCCTCTTTTCTGAAAACGCCACAGGCGTTGAATTATGCCTGTTCGACGAAAAAGGTTGGGAAACCCGATTGCCACTGACGGAAGTGTATAACTTCGTCTGGCATGGCTATGTTCCCGACATCAAACCCGGTCAACTGTACGGATTTCGCGTCCACGGCCCCTACGAACCCGCTGCGGGACACCGCTTCAACCCCGCCAAACTGTCGATCGATCCCTACGCCAAAGCGATCGCCGGAGACGTGATCCACGGACGGGAAATCTTCGGCTATGACTGGGACAACGAAGATGAAGACTTATCCTATAGCAAATTAGACGATTCTCACCTCGTTCCCAAAGCCGTCGTCGTCGATGAATCCTTCGACTGGGAAGGCGATACTCACCCGCAACTTCCCTGGCACAAAACCATCATCTACGAAACCCACGTCAAAGGCTTTACCCAACTGCATCCCGACATTCCCGAACCTTTGCGGGGAACCTATGCCGGACTCGCCCATCCCGCCGCCATCGACCATCTCAAATCCTTGGGGATTACCGCTGTCGAACTCCTTCCCGTTCACCACTTTATCGGCTGTCCCGGTTTTCTGGAAGCCAAGGGACTGCGAAACTACTGGGGATACGACTCCATCGGCTATCTCGCGCCTTACTCCCGTTACAGTGCCAGCGGTATCGCCGGACAACAGGTGAACGAGTTTAAGGAGATGGTCAAAGCCTTACACGCCGCCGGAATTGAGGTGATTATCGATGTGGTATACAACCACACCGGAGAAGGCAACCACATGGGTCCGACTCTCTCGTTTCGCGGCATCGACAACGCCTCGTACTACCGCCTGGTAGAAGACGATCCCCGCTACTACATGGATTTTAGCGGCTGCGGCAACTCCCTCAATATCCGCCATCCGCAGGTGTTGAAGCTGATTATGGACAGCTTGCGCTATTGGGTGTTGGAGATGCACATCGATGGCTTCCGCTTCGATTTGGCGACGGTACTGGCGCGAGAAACCGATCGGGTCGATACCTTTGCTGCCTTTTTCGATATCATCCACCAAGATCCGGTGTTGTGCGATGTGAAGTTAATCGCCGAACCCTGGGACATCGGCGAAGGTGGCTATCAAGTCGGACAATTCCCTTTGCTGTGGTCGGAGTGGAATGGTCGCTACCGCGATACCATGCGGGACTTTTGGCGGGGAACCGACGAAACCCTCTCTCAGTTTGCCTACAGCTTTACCGGGAGTTCCGACTTGTACGAAACCAACGGACGGCGACCCCACGCTAGCATCAACTTTATCACCGCTCACGACGGGTTTACCCTGCACGATCTGGTCAGCTACAACCAGAAGCGCAACGAAGCCAACGGCGAAGACAGTCGCGACGGGGAAAACCACAATCGATCGTGGAACTGTACGGTGGTGGAAGTCGTGGAGACAGAACCGCTAGATGGAGAAGAAGAAGAAACAGAATCTGCACCCCCACCCGATCCGAGTATGGGGGATGGGGAAACAGACGATCCCCAAGTCCGGGCGCTGCGAGAACGACAAAAGCGGAATTTGTTGACATCGTTACTGCTGTCTCAAGGCGTTCCCATGATGGTTGCCGGGGATGAAATGGGGCGATCTCAAGGAGGAAATAACAATGTCTACTGTCAGGATAACGAAATCTCCTGGGTAGATTGGGACTTGCAGCACAAAAATGCCGATCAACTCGAATTTGCTCGCCAGTTAGCCCGTTTTCGGGGCGAACATTCTGTATTTCGTCGTCGCAAGTGGTTCCAAGGACGGGCAATTCACGGTTCCGGAGTCAGCGATATTGCTTGGTTCAACCCCGATGGCGGAGAAATGACTGAAGAACAGTGGCAAGTGGGGTATGCCAGAGCGATCGGAATTTTTCTCAATGGCGAAGAACTTGCCACGCCGAATTCTCGCGGCGAACGGATTATTGACGACAGTTTTCTGCTGTTTTTTAATGCTCATTGGGGGGAGATCGATTTTGTGATTCCTCCCCGATTTCAGAAGTTGCAGTGGCAGGCTGTGATTGATACTACTGAACCTACATTTGTCGAATCTCAAGGGCGAATTTATACGGATGGGAAAATGGTTCCCGTCACCGGGCGATCGGTGATGGTGTTAAAGTGTCTCAAGTGAGATTCTATAATGTTATCGATCGATGTTGCATTTCAATCCTGCGGCTTCTGCTGTTTCATACTGAATGGGAACAAAGGTAACACCGAATTTCTCGCTTTGGCAAGAAACAATATGGACTAACTGTTGGGGAGGGTTTTGTCGATCGCCTGTTTTGGGATCGAACTGAATGGTTCCGGTGGCGCCTTCTGCCTTGAAATTCGGATTTCTCAGGGTTTGTTGCATTCCCATTCGACTCGTTTTTTGTTGCTGTCTGATGGCTTCGATCAGCGATCGCGCAGCATCGTAAGCTAACGCTGTGGTCGAATTGACATTTCCTCCCCAAAGCCGAAGTGCTTCATTGGGGAATTGGGAATTTTGACTATTTAATGAATTCCAATGAGTCGAAATAACGAGCTTTTTGGATGAATTGAGTTTTGAGGCAGCTTCTAAGGTTTTCTCATTATGAAGTCCTTCAGATGTGGCAATCCAATGGCGATCGTTGTTGGCACGGAAGATGTCGATCGCATTGGCTAATGAATCCGTCACTTCACCATCGGGAATCAAGACGAGTGCCACATCTGGTTGTTTTCCGAGATTTAATATTTCTTTTTCTACTTCATTTTTGTTGGTGAGATTCGAGGTTTGAATTGAGCGATCGATCGAAGTTTGAAATGCTTGTTTGAAATCTTCTTGAAATGAGTAGGTGAAAGGGCTGGAAGGATTAAAAAATAGTTTAACTTTTTTGATGTTTTTGCTCGTTAAATATTGAGAAATTATGGGCGCATATTTTTGGGTGCTAGCGACTGTTCTAAAAAAGAAATCACGAGGATTTTCGGTCAGATCGTTAGTTGTACTTCCGGGAGACACTAAAACGAGTTTTTGGCTGTTATAAATATCCACAACTTCCATCGTCATATCGCTGGCATAGTGACCGATGACCCCTAAAATTTCCGGTCGATCGATCAGAGATTGTGCCACTTCTTTAGCTTTTTCAATTTGATTACGATCGTCAGCAATAACGACTCTAAGACCTTGATTTTTTAGATTGATTTTTTCTAAGAAATCTCGACCCGGAAAATCTCGTTTGTCTCCTTTCACTTCCAAAAGGCTTAAATTTACCTCGGTTTGAGCTTGAGAAACTCCCCGTAAAATTTCTAATGTTAAACTTTCAGTGACGATATCGCCTGCCTGATTGCGTCGTAATGGCACGGCAATGGCGATCGTAAAATAGTCGGCATCGATGGCTTCTAGCAGGGCGTTATTCATGTAAATCAACGTTTCTGGATCTTTTTTATCTTGGCGCCAAGACTGTTGAAAAAAATCTAAAGACTCTTGATAATTAGATCTAGAAAAAGATTTGACTCCCTTCTGTTTAGGAACGGGTGTGAGACTTTTTATAATCAATTCCTCCCCACAGCTTATACGATCGTTGAGAGTGAGATTGCAAGTTGTGGGGATTAGTAGTTTATGAACTATAACTGCTATAATAATACCGATTCCGCATCCGCAAACTGAGAGGAATAATCTCCGCGATATTGGAGAGTCTCTACGTCGAAATCGAGCTCTATTCGGCGATCGAGAAGAATCTATGACTCTCTCTAACTCGGGTAAAATTTCTGTTATTGATTGATACCGTTTTCTAAAATCGTAGCGCACCATCTTGTTGAGAATTGCGGCGAGACGATCGCTGATTTGGATCGTCGGACGATCGGGTGTAGCGTAGATCCAGATAATTTCACAGGTTTCTGGATCGCGGAGAAATCTCTGGGGATTGACACCAATCAGGGATTGAATGATGGTGACACCGACGGCATAGATGTCGCTACAAAAATCAGGATTGCCACATTGTTGTTCCGGTGGCATATAACCCGGCGATCCGATCGTTGTTGTTACCGTCTCTCCAGAATCGCTAACCGTTAATGTTCCGATTTCCCGAACCGCACCAAAATCGATCAGAACGATTGTTCCATCGCTTCGTCGAATCAAATTAGAGGGTTTGATATCGCGATGAATGACCTCTTTTTGATGTACAAAACTTAGAATATTTAAGATATCTTGCAAGAAGGCGATCGCCCGATTTTCTTCCCAGCGATTCCCCGAAGTCAGTTCGTCACTTAAAGGATTACCTTCGATATATTCTTGAACTAAGTAAAAATTGTTATCATCCTCCAAACGATCGAAAACCTGGGGAATTTGCGGATGTTGACCCAGTTGAGAAAGTGCGCGAACTTCTCGATCGAATCTCAATCTTGCTTGTTCCAACACGTTTAGATCGTCAGATTGAGGTTGGGGAATTTCTTTAATCGCGCACAAACGATCGTTCAAATTGGTATCTTCCGCCAGATACGTTTTACCAAATCCACCTTGACCTAAGAGTTTGACGATTCGATAGCGATCGTGTAGGATATCCCCCGGATTCAAACCCATAGACAAGATTCTCGAACTCAATGCGCGGATTGATATCGATCTTGCCACAGAATTGTAAAAATGGGGACTTATGTTAGAAAAGTCGGTTTTGGCGATCGATCGCTATTCTCGGGATAGATTTTGCTCGCAGAGATGGAAAATATAGCGCAACCGACCCAATAAATCAGCCATATTGCCTGTAGAATAAACGGCTGTTTCATCGACACTTCCATCGATCCTTAAACGATAAAATTGCCAACTTCCTCCATTGGTAACAATCCCCAAAACATCAAGCAAACGATCGATCGATCTGTTGTTTGCTTGACAAGCTTTCATTTCGACTAAGCATTGAGCTAAACCTTGTTCAAAATCATCTTTTTTAGCTTCAACAATACAGAGAAAAGGCGATTCTAAATAGCGTTTACGAGGTGCTATTAGATAATCGACATAACCACTAGTTGTATCATCGGCTAACTGTGCTCCTTTCCAAATTTTTAAGTGTTTGCAATCATAAATTGCTTCTTCACAAATTGCATCAATTAGTAGCTTCTTTGATTCTTCATAGCTTTGAAGATCGAAAAAGTTAGTTAATCGCTGCAACCGCTCTTGAAAAAATGGGCTGAGTTCAAGTGGTTCGACCTCAAAAGACCACAAATTTAATTCTTCTAGATTTAAATGCTTGAATGCTTCAATGTAAGTAAAACTAGAAAAGTTTTTCTTTTTGATTCTTTTGGTCATAGATTTACCTCTCAATTAATTCAGGCATCAAGACAACGGTACAAGACGATCTTTGGTGTCAAACTTTCCCAGACATTGAAGATCTCGCAGTGCTTCGGTTGCTGAAAGATAGCGATCGTTGAAATGATAGCAAACCATTCGATCGAGTATATCGGCAAATTCAGAAGTGACTTGAGCTTTGTCACGCCAGATCAAATTACCTTGACGATCGAACTTTTTGAATTTTCTGGGACGTAATCCAGAGAGCGCTTGAATTCCGATAATTCCTAATGCGTACAAATCGCTACTAAATTTAGGAATACCGAAAGCTTGTTCGGGTGGAATATAATAGGCAGAAGTGCCTTGATTTGGAGTTAAAGAAGTCGTGTTTCCACTCAAAATTTGACCGCTACTAATTTCCTTAACTGCTCCAAAATCAACTAAGACAATCTTACTATCTGAAGCACTGCGAATTAAGTTATCGGGATGCAAATCGCGATGAATAACCCCTTGCTGGTGGACAAATTCTAAAACTTCTAGAATATCTCGTAATAGGACGATCGCCTCTTCTTCCTGCCAAGGTTGACTCTCGATTAATTCGTGACTGAGAGGTTGTCCTTCAATAAATTCGTGAATGATATAAAATTCTCCATTTTCTTCAAAGCTGGCTAACAGTTTGGGGATGCGATCGCAATCTCCTAAACGATGTAAAACTCGAGATTCTTGTTGAAATTTTTGAATCGTTTCTGGCGACGAACTTTTTAACTGTTTGACGACGCATAATGGTCGATCGGGAAGTTGTTCGTCTTCGGCGAGATACGTCTGACTAAAATCACTTCTGACTAAATGTTCGAG
The DNA here is from genome assembly GCA_963838375.1 of uncultured cyanobacterium. GTDB lineage: Bacteria > Cyanobacteriota > Cyanobacteriia > Cyanobacteriales > Geitlerinemataceae > DVED01. Next base: position 176,829 of record CAWIQY010000007.1, read on the forward strand.
CAGACGATACCGATGGCAGAGCTTTCGATCTAAAAGACGATCTTTATGAACAGAATCTTCTATGTCTTCTTGTTCTATCGATCGGGTTATACACTCCCACAAATTTTTACTTCTGACTTTTTCGCCATATTCTAAAATTTCCAGGTTTAGAAAGACATCAGTCAGCAGATTCCATAAGTGATAGGCAACGTATCGACCCAGATATCCCACGGTATAACCCCGTGCCGCCGGATCGGTTTTCTTGATTTCATCGTAGGTTTGTCCGGCTAAAACCCCTTTAATTACTGCCTGCTGCACGCGGCTTAATGCTTCTCCTCTCTGTTCGCGAACTAACCGATCGAGTAGATTTAAAGCTTCTTCTATGTTCATGCGATCTCCTGATTTTCCGATATTTTTACTCTTTTAGGACTTACGCAAAGCCCATATATGTAGGGTGTGTTAGCGCAGTGTAACGCACCATCGCCACCATAAGTAGCATCATTGCATAAGTCCTATTTTTCTACAAGTAACAAATTCGATCGAGGTTGTCTATCTGTTGAAATACTTATTTACAACTATGACTTTTATGAACTTTGACGACAGAATAATATGAATCGAAGTTGTGAATTTATGAATTGACAGAGGACAATCGATAGTTAGATTCTAATTAGTAGAAAGCTTCGATTTATTAGATTTCTTAAACCGAACTTCCTTGAGTTGACTGTTTCTCCCACAATTATGTTTGTAATCTTAGAGTTGCCTCTCTCAAGGTTTGTATGGACTGCACTCTTTTCTCTTCAGTCTGTCATGTTTATCAATCATCGAGTGAGACTGGCAATCCGCATAGATCGATCGATGGAAATCAAACGGATTACAAGTCTATCTCAGGCTGATTCGATGCTGCTCGATCGAGATTTGTTAGCAACGATCGCAACCGACACAGAGCCATCAAGTCCGAAATCGCCTGCCGATCCTAATTGTACGGCTGATTACTGCGGTAGAGCTGGCGAAGCAGCGGAAACTCGCAGTTTATTAAACCTCTCACCTATATCGATCGCTTCCACATTGCCATTATATTGTTAACTTTTGTAAAAAACGAAAGAAAAATAGATTCGCTTACAGATTCTCTATTAAGACAACCACACCAGATAAGGAGAAGTTACATGAAAGTCAGTTCTGCTTCCGCCATGACATCCAGTCGGCTCGATCGATCTCTTGAGTTATTTTGTATGAACGCGAAAAACATCCAATTGTACCAACGCATTCAAGACTTTTCTATCGATCGCTCTGATTCTAAATTTCCTTTTAGTCAAAGACTGGCAAAAGAAAATGGCTGGAGTGCAGAATATACACAACGAGCAATCGCAGAATATAAAAAGTTCGTTTTTCTAGCTGTTGTTGCCGGACATCCCGTTACCCCATCCGAACAAGTGGATCGCGTGTGGCATTTGCACCTACTTTATACCCGATCGTATTGGGAAAATTTTTGTCCGAATGTCTTGCAGATGTCTTTACATCACAGTCCCACTTTGGGAGGTTCCAGCGAACAGTCTAAATTCTACGATTGGTACGATCGTACCTTAGCCAGTTACGAAGCCTTTTTCGGAGAATACCCACCAACCGACATTTGGTCTCCGGCAAAAATTCGTTTTGGTCGAGACACTCACATCACTTTAGTTAACACCGAACAAAACTGGATTATCCCCAAACCCAATTGGAATTGGCTACCGAAACTTTCGATCGATAGAACGATCGCATACATTGTCTTATTTGGATTGGCAATGATGGTGACAGGATGTCAGTCTTTAGGATCGAACCCAAGCAATCCCCTAAATTTTCGGGGTCCGGAATTCCTCCGCTTCTATGTCACAATTGCGAGTATTGCCTTTTTGTTAGGAAGCTGTTTGCGTCATTGGCTAAGAAAACCCGATCGCCATTCGTCCGGATCACCGGTTTCTCTCGATCCTTACGAAACAGCTTATTTGACCGCAGGCACAAAACGAGCCGTAGAAACAGCTATTTGCCATCTCGTACAACGCGGACATTTACAAGCGAAACCCACAACTCGAACTCTAGAAATAATCGAGCCTTTACCCGAAAATAGTCATCCTTTAGAACGCGCAATCGAGGCAAGTATCAGACGGGATGGCAGGTTCGATCTATTGTTGTCCTCAAGTACCGTAAAATCTGCCACAAAGTCGATCGGAGATCGGCTCAAACGTCTGGATTTACTAGTTAGTGATGAATGCAGTCAGTTCGTTCAAAAACTATCGGCTTCTCCTATACTCTTTGTTTTACTTCTAGGAATTACCAAAATTTTCGTGGGAGTTTGGAGAGAAAAACCGGTTGGTTTTCTAGTTATCCTGTGTCTAGTCGTGGCAATTATCGGACTTAAATTTCTCTGCACGCCTCTTTATCGCAGTCTGTATGGCGATCGCATTTTGGCACGTTTACAGGTACGACACCAACATTTGCGAGCAGGATCGACTTTAGAGCCTCAAGTTGAACTGGGGTTAGCCTTATTTGGAGTGACAGTTCTCTCTCAAGATGCGCTACAGGGATTGCGACAGGTAATCGTTCCGCCATCGAGTTCGAGCAGTGGAGGAGGTGGCTCTGGCAGTGGCAGCGGCTGTGGTGGCGGCGGTGGCGGTGGCTGTGGTGGCGGTGGCTGTGGTGGCGGCTGTGGTGGCTGTGGCGGCGGCTAAGTTGCTGGGGTGACTCGATCCCGCGCATTTGCATAATGCTTGTTGATTCGTGGATGACAAGACGTTAAACGAGTCATTAATCGCAAAAGTTAAATTTTGTAAAAAAACAAGGAAAATCCTCTGCTAGAAGATGATATCCCTTTATCACCCGATCGTACTTCAATACCATGTTAAAGTCTTTACTTTCGAGATCGATATTCTGGGTAACTTTCCTGGGTTTAGGCACAATTCTAGCTGCTACCAATCCCAACGAAGCGACTTATAGCAAACACCTAGCTGCCAAACTCCAGCAGCAACTCGAAGACAATATTTGTCGAGAAGCCGGATTCCTCCATTCTGGCTGTTTATCTATCCTAAAATCCAGTCAATCTGAACTCACAAGCTTTATCCAATCGGGAACAAAACGGAAAAACTTGTTCTTATTCAGCTTGTATGAAACAGAACTATTTGTTCTGCCACTTTCACCTCCCTATCAGGCAAAAGCGATCGGCATCGGTCGTCACTTCTATACCTACCAAGAAGGACAATATGCTGAGTAGTTTCATTGGGAATCAGAACTATGCTTCTGATTCCAAAATCTATGGCATCTATAGATGATTCCCACTTCTGCTCAATTTATCTCAATCTACTCTTTTTCCTGAATCCTATGAAAACCGTAAAACGTGCGACTCCTTTATTAAAAAAGCGCCGAAGATGGAATTTTTTCTCATCTGATTATTTTTATGCGATCCTTTTTATGTTTCTACCGGGATTAGTAAGTATCCCTCTTGCTTTAGTGACTAGCTATCCTGGATTGTGGGCTGACGAGAAAACTGTCGTTGTCAAAGTCAAAAATAAATATACGACAACCGTCAGTGAATCTAACAGTCACAAGAGAATCGATGTTGAGTTTGAACGAAGTTGTACATCTGACGCATTAATTGTGGAGGATTTCAGGAATTTTGAATCCGGGGTCAACAACTCTGCAACCTTATACGCCAACCTCGATGTAAATAAAACCTATGAATTGAAAATCGTCGGTACGCGCAATCCCGCTAAGGGACGGTTTCACTACGTGTCAGCCGTTATTCCCCTCGATCGAAAAATAGATTGCCCTGAATAGGTTGTCCATTTGATGAACATCACTCAACCTATTAAAAGACTCTCAAAAAACTGCCCCCTACAGCAATTCCCCCAGTCGCCGGACAAACGCATCCTTGCCAAACTTTGCCAGGGTTTGCTGGCGCAACCAAGCGCCATCGCAGCGTCGATCCGACTCCCTAGGAGTATTGCGCCCTTTAAGGATTTTGATACAGGCAGCCGCCACCGCCTGCGGATCGCGGTGAGGAACCCGCCAACCCAGTTCGCCATCTTGCAAAGGGTCAGCCGACCCGTCGCTGTCTCCTGAGAGTACCGGAATTCCCGTCGCCATGGCTTCCAAATAGACGATGCCAAATCCTTCTTGAGAGGGCATGATATAGGCATCAGCCACGCGGTAATGGTCGGGGAGATCCTCGGTGGGGACAAATCCGGCAAAGACCACCCGATCGGCAATTCCCAGTTCTTGCGCCAATTGTTCCAATCGGGGTCGATCGTCTCCGCGACCGATCGCCAAATATTTTACATTTGGAAAGGTTTGGGCGATCGTCGGTAATGCCCGAATTGTAACATCCACCCCTTTATAAATATCACCCGACCACAATCGTGCCACTGTCATCAACACTGTGGCATCGGCTAAACCATAACGATCGATCAAATGTTGAGGTTTAACACCGGGAACGAATGCCGAACCATCGATCGAACAAGGTAAAATCCGCACTCTTTTGGGGTCGAGGTCATTAGCTTGGCAGGCGAGATCTCGACTGTAGCGGCTAATTGTCCACAGACAATCCGCGTTGTTAAGTGCATCGCGATAGCGAGGTGGTAGAGGCGTCCACACTTCCTTGCCATAGGTGAGAACCGTGTAGGGAATCCCCAGTGGCTGGCAAAGATTACGGACGAGAGGCGCGAGATTAATGTGGCCGCAAAAAACGCGATCGGGTCTTTTTTGGAGAAGTTGGGTCAATAGAACCATCCCAAACCGGATGCGTCCCCACCAAAGCGGCTGCGTTTTCAGATAAGTAAAATGGAGAACGCGCTTTGTGGGAGGATCGAGACGATCGTTCAGGGGATTGTCGCAGTTTGGGGAATCGCGCAAAATTAAGACATCGGCAGTTCGAGACGGACAATCTCCAAACTCCTTTGCCAGAGAACGATATGCTTCGAGGAGATCTTTGACGTAGGATTGAATGCCACCTTCGCCGGCAAACACTTCTAGAAAAACGAATAAATCTTTGGCAGGCACTGGGAACAGTTTGACCTCGGTCATAGTCTTTGGGCAGAAGCGCTTACACATCGGGTTTGCCGAATCTGGAGGGAATGTGCCAGCACTATTGCGTTTCCGTCTTTCTCAGAGCGCGGTGCAGTTGGACGATTCTCCCTTTACCCAACATAGCGCGATCGGTCAAATTCTCGTGCTTAGTTTCTAATGCGGAGTTGATTCCCGTAATCCCGATACAGATTTTTCAATCAGCAAACAGTTACGACCATCTCGATCGCGCTCGTAGACCACACGATCGGCTAAACGTCTCAACAAGAACCAACCGTACCCCCCCAGACGTAGCGTACCGGGTTGCGGTTCTTCTAGCCGATTTGGATCGAAAGGTTTCCCTCGATCCCAAATTCTGATTTCGATCTGATCTTCCCACAAATCCAGTTCGATCTCGATCTTCGTGTCCTGGGGAAGCCCTTGGTGAGCGTGACGAACAGCATTGGTGAACCCTTCGGCAAGCGCTAAGTTGAGACAATAAATCTGATTCTCCGACCAAGACAACTGAGGCTGATACTGATGACAGATGTTATTAAACCATGCCTGTATCTGATTAAGAAGACCGAGATCGCTTTGCACGGTCAGATGTGCGTGCTTTAACATACCACCCATTCAGCTCTGACGCCGAACGCCCTCAGAAGCTCAGCTTTTCTAATAGAACAATCATTCGATCGAGGCTTTTTCTCGAAAGACTCCCCAATGCCGACCGACACCCATTTCTGTTTGCAGACTCAGCATTGACGTACTTACTCTCAAACAAAAACAGGCGTCGATCGGATTCAATGATAGTCTACTAGAAAAGACCTAAAGTCAAAGACTTATCTAGAGGTAAAGCGGCACCAATTCCCAGCCACAATGTGACTAAAGTGCTGACCACAAACACCGTGGTGGCGACGGGACGACGGAAAGGATTCTGGAACTTATTGACGTTCTCAATAAAGGGAATCAGCGTTAAGCCCACAGGAATGGAGGACATCAGGACAATCCCCAGTAATTTATTCGGAACTGCACGCAACATTTGGAACGAAGGATACAGATACCATTCTGGCAGAATTTCCAGAGGGGTCGCAAATGGGTCGGCAGCTTCGCCACCCATTGACGGATCTAGGACGGCTAAGCCGACAATGCAGGCTAAAGTTCCCAGAATAACGATGGGAAACGTATAGAGGAGGTCATTGGGCCAGGCGGGTTCACCGTAGTAGTTGTGACCCATGCCTTGAGCCAGTTTCTCTCTCAGCTTGGGATCGCTGAGATCGGGTTTTTTTAAGATGGACATGGTTAAATGCGTTCTCCTTAGTATTCGAGAGAATCGGCGATGGACTGACAGAACAGATGAGAGACTCTCAGATTCTGCGATCGACTCGCCTTAGAGAGGACCGGAAATACCCTGCTTGCGAATCATTAAGAAGTGCAGCAGCATAAAGACGGCAATCAGCCAAGGCAAAACAAAGGTGTGCAAGCTGTAAAAACGAGTCAGCGTGGATTGACCGACGCTGGTTCCACCGCGCATCAGTTCGACAATCAAACCGCCAACTACGGGGATTGCATCGGGAACGCCGCTTACAATCTTCACAGCCCAGTATCCCAGTTGATCCCAAGGCAAAGAGTAGCCTGTTACACCAAAAGAAACGGTGATCACCGCCATAATAACGCCTGTCACCCAGGTGAGTTCGCGAGGCTTTTTGAAACCGCCCGTCAGGTAAACCCGGAAAACGTGCAGAATCATCATCAACACCATCATGCTGGCAGACCAGCGGTGGATGGAGCGAATCAGCCAACCGAAGTTCACCTCGGTCATCAGATATTGTATTGAGCTAAACGCTTCGGTGACGGTGGGTTTGTAATAAAACGTCATGGCGAATCCAGTGGCAAACTGGATCAGGAAGCAGACCAGCGTGATGCCACCCAGACAATAAAAGATATTGACGTGGGGGGGGACGTATTTGCTGGTAATGTCGTCGGAGAGCGCCTGAACTTCTAGGCGTTCGTCAAACCACTGGTAGACTTTTGAATCAGTGACCTGTTTGGAAAACATACATCGGAAATATCTATTGCTATAAAAAATGTAACACAACTTGACAGACTCTAAGATTTGGCGGTCAGGGATTTCAGGAATGGCTGAGATCGGTTTTCCGGCAATGCCTTGCCGGTACTTGCCGGGTTTCGGGAGTTTCCGGGGTCAGAGATCGATCTCACTGGCGGCGCTTACGCGAAGGCAAAGAGCCGGGGGAGTCGGTCATCGAGAACAACAGCCGTGCACTCCACATCCCTTACTCTTAAACGAGTAGGCAAAACTGGAGCGATTCTGGCAAACTAGACTCAGGTATCTTAAAGACAACGTAATATTTTAAGGTTTTCATATCATGCGTCAACGATCGTTCTGGGTGGGGCTGCTCGTCGTCCTCCAACTCGTCGTGGGGTGGAGTGGGTGGACTCCTCCAGCTTTTGCCTTAACAGAAGAGCAAAAACTGGTGTCAGAGGTTTGGCGCATTGTCAATCGCTCTTATGTCGATGAGAGTTTTAACCATCAAAATTGGTGGACCGTTCGCTTGGAAGCTCTGAAAACGCGCATGGACGATCGCCGCCAAGCTTACGATACGATCGAAAAGATGCTAGCTCGTTTGGACGATCCCTTTACCCGACTGTTACGACCGGAACAATATAAAACATTACAAATTAGTACCTCCGGAGAATTGACGGGAGTGGGTTTGCAAATCTCGGTGGACGCCCAAACCAAAGTGCTGATGGTCGTTTCACCCATCGCCGGGACTCCTGCCGACTTAGCCGGAATCCAATCGGGCGATCGAATCTTGAATATCGATGGTGTGGCAACAACGATTCTCACTTTAGACGAAGCTGCCGCTCGAATGCGCGGTCCTATTGGCTCTCACGTCGTTTTACAAGTCGAACGACAGCTCGACGCTTCGATCGAAAATATCGATCTAGTCCGCGATCGCATTGCTCTCAATCCGGTGTACGCTCAACTTCAGTCCGTTGATGACTCGGAGCAAATCGGGTATATCCGCCTCTCTCAATTCAGCGCCAATGCCGCCGAAGAAATGAAGCAAACCATCCAAAATCTGGAAGCACAGGGTGCAGATGCCTATATTCTGGACTTGCGGAGCAATCCCGGTGGTTTGTTGCAAGCCGGGATCGAAATTGCCCGGATGTGGCTCGACGATAGTACGATTGTTTATACTGTCAATCGTCAATCGATTTTAGATAGCTTTGATGCTAACAAATCGGCACTAACCGCCGATCCCCTAGTGGTTTTGGTCGATCGGGGCACGGCAAGCGCTAGTGAAATCCTGGCAGGAGCACTTCAGGATAATGGACGCGCGACTTTAGTCGGCGAACGCACTTTTGGCAAGGGGTTGATTCAGTCTCTGTTCGATTTGTCAGATGACTCGGGATTGGCAGTAACGGTGGCGAAATACGAAACCCCAAATCATCGGGATATTAATAAACTCGGGATTGAGCCTGATGTAGTTGTTCCTCAAAATGCCACCACGCGCGCTCGTTTGGCAACCGCTGAGGATCTTCCTTATCAAACCGCTGTGGAACTGTTAACCCAAAAGGCAATGGTTGCCAGACAGATGTAAGTTTTAACATTGAAATCAAATGGCTCTAGCAACGGCTTTAGAGCGCTGGCTAGAGCTGGCAAAAATCCACCAGCCTATTGGTAATATCCGAAAAAGCCCAAGGAAAAATATTAGGATTAATGGCTGTGTGGTGGTTTTCACCCAACTCTTCTGCGACGATTGCCACCTGAAGATTCAGGTATTCTCAGAAGTTTTACAGCCTCTCTTTGCGTAAATGAACTTTAGCCAAGAGCTTGTCTATTCAACATTGAATAGCTTGCTTTAGTTAGCATCAATCAATACAGACATCGCATTCCTAGCGTATTGTGCTCCATTTGGATTTCCCTCAATCGTTGCCATTAAACTCGCTCCTCCAATTAAGAGCAAATACTGCTGTGAAAATGAAGCGGGGTCATGCATCCCGGCTTCAGATGCTAACTGCATGATGTAAGCACGAATCGCTTCTCTTAAATTAACCGAGACTTGGTGAGCTGGATGAGACGCATCAGCAATTTCTAAGACCGCATTGATAAATGGACACCCCCGGAAGTCCGGCTCAGCGTACCAGCCTTGGAGAACATCAAAAGTTGCCAGTAACCGCTCCTTAGGAGTGTTTCCTCGATCGGCAACGGTCTGTTCAAACCAACGCAACCATTGAGCGGCACGATATGGGATGACTCCCGAAGACATTGAAGCTCTGCGTCAGGGGAGACCTCTAACCGATCGGAAATTACAGGCGTTGCGGCTTTTTACTCAGCGGATGATTGTGGCGCGGGGTTGGGTGAACGATCGAGAAATTGAGGAGTTTCTAGCCGCAGGTTACACCCAGCAGCAGGTTTTGGAAGTCATTTTAGGAATTGCTGTCAAAATCATCCACAACTATACGAACCACATCGCCAAGACTCCTTTGGATAAGGCATTCCAACCTTATATTTGGTGCAAGCCTTCATAGCACAGTCGTCAACTTTCTCCTCGTTCCACATGGGTGAAGTGTTTGCAGGTATTGCTGGCTATAGGCGGAGGAACGACTTTCCCTTCCCTATTCCCGGAGCGCACCGCTGTAACTTTGACCTTAGTTCGGCGAGAAGATCGCGACTTTATAGATCGGCAGGAGATCGATCTTTAAACCGTTGTTTGGCAGATTGAAAGGCGTCTTGCATCGCCGCTTGAATTTTTTCGGGATCGGGTTTTTTCCCCCCCATCAAATCGCCGAAATAGACGCAAGCGCCTTCTCCCAAACCCCAAGTATAGGCAGCGGCCCAAGAAGCGGCGATCGCACTGCCCAAACCGGGAACGAATTTAACTAACTCCCGTCCGATCGCCTGGGCGACAAAACCTCCAGCAATGGCACTGACTAGACCCCCAGCTTGTGAAGGTGTCACGGTTTGCCCGTACAATTTGCCCAGCAACCCCACCATGGACACTTGCAGCGCTGTTAGGACTGGCATGGTGGCGAAGGGCAACGGCACGGCGGCTAAGGTGGCTGAGATCGTCGCAAAGGCGAGCATATAGCGGCGTGCGGCATCTCGATAGAGGTTGCCAATACGATCCCCTGCCTCTTCGTCTAAAAGCTGGTAAATCGCCCGTGCTTGGGCTTCTGGCAGCAAGTCGGCAAGGGCGTCTCGCAAGGCGTCTAAGCCGTAAAATACCGGGCTGTAACCGTCTTCTTCTAACGTAAAGTCGATGAGTACCGATCGATCGAACAATCCGGTAAAGTCGCCTTCAATCGCCGAAGACGATCGATTTACATCTGCCAAATCGGGGGGATAGTCGGGATGATCGGCAACATCGGGTGGGTAAGCCTCGTGTAAGCAAGTCACCGCGAGCAAACAGGGTAAGTCGGGATAGGCAGCGCGAAGTTGCCCTGCAACTTGTTTGAGGGCATCGGTAGCGAAATCGTTGATTTTCACCGTCAGAATCAAGATTCTGGCGAGGCTGGGGTCTTGTTGCAAACTGCCCGTCAGTTCCGCGACAATTTCCCGCGCGTCGGAGTTGATATCGCCGAGTCCTACAGTATCCGTAAAAATCAGTAAGGGTAGATCGTCGGCGGGGTACGCATAGCGTTCGGTATGCTGGGTGTGCGGGCGAAATCCCTGCCCGACGATTTCTGCCGAAACCCCCGTCAGTCCTCGGACGATCGAACTTTTTCCCGATTGAGGCTTGCCAATCAGCAGGGCTTCGGTGGTGGGGAGTCGATCGCGTATCGTCTCCAAAATTTCGGCAATACGATCGTCGCTGACACTAAACCATCCCATGGCAGCGCGAGCAGCGCGATCGATCGGCAACATTCGAGTTAACCGACTCGTTACACCCTGCCACATCTCTAGCACTGGATTGGAGGAGGGATCTTTTTCCAAAACGTCTTTCGTCTCATCGACTGGTTGTAGCTGTACGTCCCCATCGTGTCGATCTTTCATAGCGATCGATATGAGCTATTAACTATTAGCGGTTAGCTTTGAGATTGACAACAAGTTTTGAGAGTTGAGGGTTGACAATTGATAGTTGATAGAGTTTTGGGATTTATTCATAACCAATTACCAATTACCAATTATCCATCTGCTGTTTTCGCACTTTCCCGCTGTTCCCGTTTTTTTCGATCGGCTTTCAAGATATCGTCCATGACGATTTTTGCCTGCGCCATTTTCTCCAAATTCGATCGATACAGTTCCAAATCTTTCTGCAATTTTTCTGCGGATAAATTCAGCGCTTTGCTAATTGGCTTCAGTATTTCTTCCAGTTTAGAATTTTCTTTAACGAAATCGGCGTCAGCGAGTTCGAGTAAGGAGTACAAACCAATCGCAAACAAGCGGCTGTATTTGAAATGGGGATTGGCGGCGATGGCGCGGACAGTGGCTTCGACTTCGCGGCTTTCCTCAGAACTATTCTCAAGACCGAGCACGCCTAGTGCAGTGCTGGGAGAGACTTGGGTCGCCCAAGATTCCAGAGATTGGGCATCTCGGCGATATTGCTGCGGATCTTTTCCTAATGCTTGACAAAGCGCTTGAAAAATGGATGCTTTATCAGCTTCGGGTCGATAGCCGCTCATAAATCGATCGAAGGAGGAAACGACGCCCAAAGCATAGATGGAATCGTATTGAAAATCGACATTAACGCCGAGTAAGTGCATCTCCACCATTAGCTCTTCTACCACGCGGCGGTAGATTGAGTTGATCGGTCGAGAATGAGTCTTATAAAAGCTGCGCTTGGTATCGGAAACAGTAGGGACTTTATCCACAGGAACAATAACAATCTTGGGGTGTATATTGATAAAATCATTTCTAAGTCCCCATTTGCACTCGATCGACGATCGCGATCGGACGTAGCACTGGATAGGGGTTAGCCTTATTTTCCCCGCAGTATGTCACTGACGGGAATGAAAAGTTGGGGCGTCGATCGCTTCGGAGGGGAAAACCCCCGCACCGATCGCTTAGAGCAGACAGTTGGGTGAAAACGAACGGTTAGTTAACTAGCCACATTGCGGGGAAGACCCTCTAGGGCTTCTTCTTCCGTATCGAAAATTTCAAACACGGAATCCATCATGGTCACTTCAAACACAAGTTTGGCTTCTGGATGGACGTTACAGATGCGGAAAGTCCCTTTGACTTTATCGGCATCTCGCATTCCGGCAACTAACGAGGTCAAACCCGAACTATCAATGAAGTTGACCTGACCTAAATTCACAACCACATGATGGCTCAGCTTTGAGATGCACTCTTGCAACTTCAGACGAAATTGCCAAGCTGTCGTAATGTCCAAACGACCCGTGGGGGTGAGGACAATCGCTGTTAAACCATCTGGAGTCGTATGGGTTTTTTGCTCGATTTGGATCACTGACCCTCCCTCGAAATAACGAACGCGGCGGTTCCCCTAGCTCTGGATGCAGGTCGCTACCTAGGAACCTGAATATGAGCATATTGCGACCTACTTTATTATGACATTTCAAGAGATAGTGTTTTCTAGGAAATGTCATAATAAATCAGGAGGGAAATCGGGCGACTCGCGTACGGGCTGATTGCTCATTCGCTCGATCGTCGATCCCTCCAGCCTAGATTATACTGAATCGGGTTCGCTCGGACAGTTCCCCAAGGGAAAGAAATATTTGGTTAGTTGCGTTTTTGCGCTTTTGCGCTTTGGTTAGTTGCTAGTGGGTCGTTTCCCTTTCCTCTTCTTCCCTAGAAACCTCTGCCTTTGTGCCTTTGTGCGCGATCGAAAGATATTCAAAATTCTCAGGATTGAGAAAGGCAGCACGAGCTGTCCGACGGTATCCGTCACGGCGGTAAATCTAGAGCGTCCGACGAGAATCACGTCGTTGGGTCGCAAACTGGGATTATTTTCCTCTTCAATCCCGGCACCCAAATCCACCTCGATCTTCCTAGGAACCGGGACGCGCCACTTCTCCCACCACCACCACGTTCATGGGTTGGGTGTACTTGGCAGCAAAGCTGGCACCGGCAATTTGAGAGGATTCGGCAGGGTGTCCCCGTCACGCAGGGCAATATCTTGGGATAAATCGTTCCCTTGCAGGAGCGCCCAAAAGTTGACTGTCATCACCTGCACAGACCCTCCATGTGAGGTGCGGGTCACAGTGACCCGTCGCAGGTCTGCGGCTTGGGTGATGCCACCTGCTTGTTCAATGGCGGTGGTTACGGTGGGAAATTGGGCGGTTTCGCTCAGGGAAATGGTATAGGTTCCTGGACTGTTGACTTCTCCGGAGACGGCTAGGTGAATGGGTCGGGGAACTAGGAGGCTGAGGGTGATACTAGGTCGTTGGACGTATAGGCGTAGGCATCTTGTAGGGTCGCTGAGGCTTGTTCTAGGGTCAGGTTGGCGAGATCGACTTTGCCTACCAAAGGGAGGTTGACCGAACCGTCTACTAAGACTTGGGTTTCTCCGGTATATTCGGGGAAGTTGAGGAAATCAATTTTTAGACGATCGATCGCCCGCACCCAGGCGCTAGTCTTGTTTGGTGCCAAACGAGAGAGCTACGAGATCGACTGTTTTTCGCTGGGATTTGGAGGATACCGGGACGATCGAAGGCTTCTGCTGAGAGTCTGACGGTTCGATAAAGGAGAGTAGGGGAGAAGGTTGCGTTGTTTCCGTTTCGTAGCGGGCTGGAGGATTGACTAACGCGGGCACCCGACTCAGAAGTGGACGGGTTGTGCCAGTTGTCAGCACGGGAGGTTGGGGCGAGTTGTTGGCTTTGGCAATTGGATTTGGTTCAGTTCGAGGTACTGTGGGAGTCGATCGAATTTCAGGGATTTCTGGCGCGATCGATCGACGCTGAATTCGAGTTGGGCGTGGTGGGGGTAGAACGGGTGAGGACTGGAATGGCAAACGTACCTAAGGTACATAGAGCAACAAGGGAAAATCGCATAATAAGCCAAGTCTTAAAAATGAGAGTTTGATGATGAGTTGAGAATCTCTTCGGCTCAATTTCGAGAGTGAGAGAAATCTCATATCGATAAATCTCAGTGTTTATACGGAATTTTTATTTTCTTTTCAGAATCTATCCCCCATCTCAATCTGTCAAATTTGTGTAATAACCGTACACATACAGACTTTAATCTTCATTGTTTCTTTATATAACAGCCAAATTTAGAGTGGCATTCTTCATCGTTTCCTTATATAACAATGAACGCAAACCGAATGAGCTGTAAAAAGACAGATTCGATCGTCTCGTTTGAGAATCCTGCTCGAGCGAATGACCTTTCATCCGTAAAAATTTTCAAAAGATTTGAAGATTTGTGACAAAACGTTTGTGTTTATTGTTACAATGCTTACTCGAGGACATAAATCTTCTCCCTGCTGCACGCTTGGGAACGCGCAGCTTGGATTTCCTCATCTATGGTAAATAGACAACGTAAGAAATTGAAAGCAGAGCCAACCTGTTATAGAGGTGGCTCTTTTCTTTTGGAGTATTCTTCTCGAGTAGAACTCTACTGCCTTGGCTTTATTGCGCCCTCAATTTCCCAACATTTGCAACTGATACAGACTGGCATACAGCCCCCCTTGTTGTAGCAGTTCGTCGTGATTGCCCGATTCGATCAGTTCTCCCCGCTTGAGGACGAGAATCCGATCGACGTCGCGAATAGTCGAAAGTCGGTGAGCGATAATAATTGCCGTGCGCTCGACCAACAGCCGATCCAACGCCTCCTGAATCAACGATTCCGTTGCCACATCCAAACTCGCAGTCGCCTCATCGAGCACCAAAATACGCGGATCGCGGATGGCAGCGCGGGCAAATGCTAACAGTTGCTTCTGACCCCCCGACAGATTTGTCCCCCGTTCCCGCAATTGGGTATTGTAACCTTGGGGCAACTCTTGAATCAGTCGATCGACATTGGTTTGGGCAGCCGCCGTATAGATTTGTTCCATGGAGTAAGTTTCCCCCAGAGAGATATTACTCTTGACATCTCCAGCAAACAGGAAACCATCCTGCAAAATCACCCCCAAATAGCGGCGTAACTGGGCTTGAGGAATCTCCCGAATATCCACCCCATCGATGGTAATTCGACCTTGGCTCGGTTCGTACAGGCGGCACAGCAAGCGAATAATCGAACTTTTGCCCGCCCCAGTCGGACCGACTAGGGCAACTTTTTCGCCGGGACGAATGGTAAAGTTGAGGTCTTGCAGGACGTATTCATCATTTTTATACCCAAACCAAACCTTTTCAAAGCGGATTTCTCCGACTGCGGATTGGGGGTCGAGGTTAGCGGGAACCTCCGCATCGCGAATTTCGATCGGTTCGTCGAGGAGATCGCTGAGACGTTCGACGGCGGTAAACCCAGATTGCAACGACGTAAATTTCTCGGCAAACTGGCGTAAGGGATCGAACAGGCGCTGGGCAAATAGAATAAACGAGGCGAGAGTCCCGAAAGTCATGACCTCTTTCATCACCTGGTTGCCACCCAACCACAGAACTCCGGCGATCGCCACCAACGAAATCCATTCTAAAATAGCTGAAACCATCGAATCGTGAAAAATGGTGCGATCGACGGCTGTCATATAGCGCTGGTTGATATAGCGAAAAGATTCAGCGTTAAACTGTTCTCGCCGGAACAACTGCACCACGTTAATCCCGACGATATTTTCTTGCAGGGCAGCATTGAGGCTGGATAGTTCTTCTCGGGCGAGGTAGTTGGCTTGACGGTACTGTTGCTGGAAGTAAATCACCGCCGCTGTTACAGGAATCAGTATCAGCAGAAGCATCAGCGCCAGTTGCCACTGCATCGTAAACATAAAAATCAGGATCGTCACGATCGAAGCCAGATCGCTGACAATGCCAATTGCCCCAGTGGAAAACACATCGCCCAAGGCTTCTACATCGCTGGTGAGGCGAGTGATCAAACGTCCCACCGGAGTGCGATCGAAAAATCGCGACGACAGCGACGTGACATGGGCAAATAAATCCTCGCGAATATCCGCCGTCATCCGTTGCCCGACTTTTTGGACCAAAAACCCTTGAGTCGATTCGAGTCCCAGTCGGATGGAGATCGTTGCCAACAGCAAACCCGCCAAAATTGTCAATCCTGTAGAGAGGGTTTTACCTTCTAGCAAAAAGAAAGTGGGTTCCTGGCGAATCAGGGAAATTGCCTGTCCGATGAGAATCGGTTGAATTGCCCCGGCAACGGATAAAGGAACTAGTAGGCAACCCACCACCAATAGCAAACGACGGTGACGACGGGCATATGGGACCAGTCGCAGAAACAATCGCCAGTCATTTTCCTGCCGTCGGGGAGAGGTGGGGTTTGGAGTTGAGGGAGATCCGCTAGTCATCCAGTTGGGGAGTGTGAAGGGTGGATATGACGATGCGATCGGCATCCGTACATGAAGTATCTTAACAGTCGAGCCATGGATCGGTTGGCTGTTCGGTTTCAGGATGGCGGTTAAGGACGATCGCAAAATTGGTGCTGGAAATGCTTGAAAGGAGTTCAGAATCGAGAGGTTGCAGGGGAGAAGGGTTCAGTGGCTGGCTGCGATCTTCAGTTCGCCCTTTATCGCGATTCTCCGGCAACTGCGGCAACTCCCGCATTCTTCTCGATCGGAAATTGATTTTCCGGCAAAAGTTTGGTAGCAGCGACTACCTCAATCGATCGAGCTTCATGGCAATATCGCAGGAAGCCCCAAGTGGCTTAGTGCCAAATTGAGCTTGAAATTGAGCTTGAAATTGAGCTTTCGATCGTCTCTACTTTCGATTGAGGAGTACACTAGTGGAGTGTCTTAGAGAGATTAGCGAAGTGTCGCCAGTCTATAATTGCAAGTCAATCGCTTTTTTTTATCGTTTCCAACGTATCAGCTTTCGTTAAAAGCTATGTCTGCATCTCCCAACGAAAACGTCATCCAGACAATTGATGTCATACCCGCAAGCGATCGATCTCCCAAATCTCCTCCCGATCCCTCCAGCAGTGGATTAACCACCACCAAAAGTAGTTTTTCAGCATTCCTTACTCCCCTCACCCAGGATAGCTTCAAGCAAGTCGTTACCGACGTTGAAGAAAAACTTAAGGTGGTAAATCACACCTTGGGAATGCTAGACAACCTCCTCGAAAGTCAGGGGTTCGATGCCATCCTCGACGAGATGCTACGATCCATTACCCTGAAAACCGGGGAACTGCTCAATGCCGATCGTACGACAATTTGGCTGCTCGATGACGACAAAGACGAACTATTTGCCTTCGTTGCCAAAGACGAGCAGGGCAGAGCTATTGAGATTCGCTTACCCAACGGCGTGGGCATTGTTGGCGAAGCCGCGAACGAAAAAAAAATTATTAATATACCCTACGACTTTTACGACGATTTACGATCGGCTGCTGCCCAAGAGTTAGACGTCAAAAATCACTATCGCACCTATACGATGTTGACGATGCCTCTGCTCAATGAGGAAACCGAGGAACTCGTCGCCGTCGTCCAACTCGTGAATAAATTAAAGCCCAATTTCAATCATCAGGCATCTTTAGAAAACAAGATCGATATTCGGGGTTTTACTAACGAAGACGAACAAGTCTTTGAGGACTTTGCACCCTCCATTCGATTAATTCTCGAGTCATCCAAATCCTTTTATCGCGCTACGCAAAGACAACGAGCGGCGACAGCACTGATGAGTGCGGTTAACTCCTTGAGCAAAGCCAGTTTGGATCTCGAAGACACTCTCAAACGAGTGATGGATGAAGCCAAAGCGCTGATGAATGCCGATCGAAGTACGCTGTGGCTACTCAACGATAGCGAAGACGAGCTGTGGACGAAAATAGAGCTAGCCGACGGTACGCCCAAAGAACTACGACTTCCTCAAAGTGCAGGTGGTTTTGCCTGGATTGTTGCAGAATCGGGAGAGCCACTGTTGATTCCCTACGATGCTTACGAGGACAATCGATCGCAAACGGCTCGCAAAACCGATGAAGAAACGGGATACCGCACCTGTAGTTTATTATGTATGCCCGTCTTCAATGCCGATAAAAAATTGATTGGCGTCACGCAACTCGTCAATAAAACCAAACCGGGCGAACATCCTCTCTACGATCCCCAAAATTATCCCAACGCTCCCGACAAGTGGAAATCCAGTTTTAGCCGCACCGATCGAGAATTTATGGAGGCATTTAACATTCAAGCTGGGGTTGCCCTGCAAAATGCTAAATTATTCGCCACTGTCAAACAACAAGAACAACGACAGAAAGATATCCTTCGCAGCCTTACAAATGGCGTGATTTCCACCGATAAGGGCGGACACGTGATTGCGGTGAACGAAAGTGCCATGACCTTGCTAGGCATCGCTACCAATCCGGAAGGAATGTACCTGCGAGATATGGTGCATCTGAAAAAGGGAAACTTTGCAGAATGGTTTGATGCCGCACTTTATCCTAAAGACGAGAAAGAGCGTCAGCAATATTACCCCAATCAAGAGTTGTGTTTGTCGAACAACGGCATCGAACAAAGCATCAATCTGACCATTAATTCTATGGCAGATGCCGAAGATCCTACCCAAGTCAACGGCGCTTTGGTGGTGATGGAAGACATCAGTGACGAAATGCAAGTCAAAAACCTGATGTACAAGTACATGACTCCCGAAGTCGCGGAAGCCCTGCTTGCAAGTGGGGATACCGGACTGGGTGGCAAACGCAAAGAAGTCTCCGTCTTGTTCTCCGATATTCGCAGCTACACGTCATTGACCGAAAAACTGCAAGCCGAAGAAGTTGTCACCCTGCTCAACGCCTATTTTGAAGAAATGGTGGATGCAGTCTTTAAGTACGGGGGAACCCTCGATAAATACATTGGAGACGCTTTGATGGCGGTGTTCGGCTCTCCTGCGCCCCTCGAAGATCATGGTTGGTGTGCCATGCAGGCGGCAATTTCCATGCGCCAGCGCCTAGAACTATTTAACGAAAAACGGGAACAAGAAGGAAAGCTTCCGATCCAAGTCGGCATGGGGATTCACTCCGATGAAGTCGTCAGTGGTAACATCGGCTCGAGCAAGCGGATGGAACTGACTTCGATAGGCGATGGCGTAAACTTGGCATCTCGCCTGGAAGGCACGAGCAAGCAATACGGTGTCGATATCGTCATCAGCGAACAAACCTATCATCGCTATCAAGATCGCGTTCTCGTTCGGGAGTTGGATTTTATTACTGTCAAAGGGAAAACCAAACCCGTCACGATTTACGAGCTGGTGGCTCTGACAGAAGGAGAATTGGCACTTCCCAAAAGCGATCCCGATCTCTGGAACTTGACATCCGAGGAACACGAGAAGATTGCCCAAAAACAGGCGAAGATGGAAACCGATAAAAAGGCGATCGAACACTACCATAAAGGGCGAGACTACTATCTCTATCCCGCCAAACACAAGCTCTCTCAAAAAGATTTAATTAAGCTGCTCGAACAGCTCGAACATTTGTCGTCAGAGGAAATCTCCACCCTCTCCTTCGATGAAGGAAAACTGTTGTCGGACATGGTGAGGCAACTGCATATGGAAGAACTCATAGAACTGCTAGGAGAAAATACGCTCAAGCGACTGTTGGAGAAAGAGAATCTACAACAGGTGACACGGCTTCAACTCGAGCAAGAGTTACCTGAAAAGATGGAAAACTTGACCCCTCGGGAACGCAAAAAGCTACTCATTGCCAAACTCAAGCAGTTTGCGGGAGCAAATAGGACTAAACAAATGCTCGAAGAAGAGGCTCAAGAACTTTCGACAGCTCAAATGAAAAAGCTGATCGATTTGTGCAAACCTCTCTTTACTAAAAAAGCGAAAGCAGCTTTTAAACAGGCAAAAGTTGAGTTTGAGGCGGTGCTACGACTCCAGCCCAATAATAAAGCGGCTCAGTTGCACGTTCAACGCTGTCAGCTATTTCTACAAACTATTCCTAACGAGGCTTGGGATGGAGTTTGGAAGCTGACAGATAAGTAAGGTGAAGGGAGGCGTAAGAATTGACGATCGAATCTTCCACGGACGGCGTGAAATCGTCAATCGAGATATCGGGATGCGAGGTGACGACGGATAAGGTCGTCTCTGTTTGCGGTAGACTATTGTCCGTTGCGATCTTTGAGTCTGCAAGGGAAAGTAGGTTTTGTGCCAACGAGATCGACCCACGCTCCTTTGCTCGTTTGTTTGAAAATTTGAAACCCAAAACACATGATGTATGAATAACTTTAAGTGGCAATCTTCAGAGCTAGAATGGGTGGAACGAGTCCGCCAACTTTGTGTCGAAATCGCTCGTTCGACTCTAGCCGAGATTCCCAAACTTCCCGAAAATCTGTCTCAGAAAGCGCTTCCCTTAGCAGAACGCGGACAAGATATCTTGGATGCAGCCAAGAATCGGGGCATTTGGGATCGATCGCAATATCCTCAATTGGAGTGGGTCGATCGAGTGCGCCTATTTTTTCTGGAATTGTCGCGCTTGTCGCTGTCTGAATATTTCCGATTGCCCGATCATCTGTCTCAACGATCGCTCGATCTCGCTGAGGAAGCACAAGATATCCAGGAAGCCTTTGAAACTTCAGGGGAAAAGACTTCTCCTGAAGTTATCCCCGATTTCCAGCCGTCGAGGGACACTTCGATTGCCTCGCATCAGGACTCTCTCAACGCCGATCGATCTCCGGGGTTGCTGCTGGAACAACTCCGCAAAAGCGTGAAAATTCAGTGGGCAAATAGCAGTCATCCAGACGCGCAGGAATGGCAGCAATTGATTAATTTATTAGATCTCGCTAATAGTCTCTACCTGCGCGTGAAGGAATAAAATTGCGCGGGAGTCTGCTACAAAAACTATTCGATTAAACTCAGAGAAAATAACTATGGATCGTTCAAAATTCGTCGCAATTGTCACTGGCGCCATTTCCGTTATTCTAGCCGTCGCTTATCTGATCCTCGTTCAACTTCTAGATTTTCGCGGGGAAATGATTCCCGCACCGACCGGTTTGGTTATCGAACAATTAATTACGGCAATTGGTATTTAGCCGATCGTCATTTTCCAGACTAGCCAAGGTGGGTTTTATTTAGTCCCTATTGGCTTCGTCATGTTCGAGTATTTGACCCAATGACTAATGACGCGATCGAGCAATGCGCCAACTGAGAACGATCGCCGGTAACATCCCCACCACAACCAACGCCAACGCTGCACCCGAAGCTTCGGATAACCGTTCGTCGGAAGCGAGATTGTAGACGCGAACCGCCAGGGTATCGAAGTTAAAGGGGCGAATCACCAAAGTCGCGGGTAGTTCTTTCATCACATCGACAAACACCATCATTGCTGCGGTTAGCATTCCTCCCCACATCATGGGAACGTGAACTTTCAATAGGGTTTTGGCTGGGGAGTGTCCCAAACTGCGCGCCGCTTCGTCCAAACTGGGTTCGATTTTCCCTAAGCTGGATTCCATCGTGCCGAAAGCAACGGCGAGAAAGCGAACCAAATAGGCAAAAACCAGAGCTACCACGGTTCCGCTCAGCAGTAAACCCGTAGAGATGCCAAAAGTCGATCGCATCCAGCCATCCACGGCATTGTCGAATCCTCCCAAGGGGATGAGAATCCCCACGGCAATCACCGCACCGGGAATGGCATAACCCATTGCTGCAATCCGGGCGACAAAACGCATCCAGGGGTGAGAATGCAAGCGGACACCATAAGCAACGATCGCCGAAACCACCACAGCCACCACGGCTGTAATCGCTGCTACCGTTAAGCTATGACGGGCAAACTCCCAAAATTGTCGATCGAATGTTTCATACGGATTGGCAATTGCCATCGACAGTAACACTCCCCCAGGAAGCAAAAAGCCCAAACCCACGGGGAGAAGACAAGCCATTCCCGCTCCCAACCCTCGCCATCCGTGCAGTTGGTATTTCGGTAGATTTTGATAGGAAGTCGAAGTGTTGTAAAAAGCCGCTCGTCTGCGAGACCAACGCTCTAGTAAAATTAACCCGAGGATAAACAGGAGCAATAATGCCGCAAGTTGAGTGGCTGCCACTCGTTCTCCCATGCCGAACCAAGTGCGGTAGATCCCCGTTGTAAAGGTATCCACCCCGAAATATTGCACCGTGCCGAAATCGTTGAGGGTTTCCATCAGCGCCAGCGCCAAACCCGCCACAATTGCCGGACGCGCCAATGGCAAGGCAACGGTGGTAAAACTGCGCCAGGGATTGCACCCGAGAATTCGGCTGGCTTCGAGGGTACAAACTGATTGTTCCAGGAATGCCACCCGCGCCAATAGGTAAACGTAGGGATACAACGTCAGCGACAACAGGAGAATTGCCCCCCACAACGATCGAATATTGGGAAACCAGTAGTCGCCATATTCCCAGCCAAATAGATTGCGCAGAAAAGTCTGTACGGGACCGGAAAAGTCTAAAAAGTCGGTGTAGGTATAGGCGAGAATGTAGGCAGGAGCCGCCATGGGCAGCAGCAGCGCCCACTCGAAAAGACGATCGCCCCAAAAGCGACACATTGTCACCAACCATGCCGTTCCAACGCCGATAACCGACACGCCGACACTGACACCGAGAGTGAGCCAAACGGAATTGGTAAGATAGCGAGGTAAGACTGTTGAAGCCAAATGCGACCAAATTTCTCGCGTATCGGCAAACAGGTTCGCCAGAACGAAGAGAATGGGAGTGGCGACAATCAAAGCGATCGCACTTACCCCAATCGTCCACACATTCGGGCGGGGGAACGGGAGGGACGATCGGACAAAACCCTTGTCGGATAGGGTACGTCCATCGGGATGTTCAGTCAATCCCGTACCGATCTTCTGGAAAAACTTGAGCTGGAAAAATTTGAGCAACGGAGGTGGGACTTGACGAGCCATTGATGAGAATCTATCTCAGAAACTTCTTCAGTATAGAGGAAAGTTATTGAGATCGATCGGCAAGAAATGACCGCACTGTTGGCTAAATCCCAAAATAGACAGACAATCGGATATTTTATAGGCTTATGGGAAAAGGCACGAGACTAGCCGCTAAAACCACCCGAATACGCGATCGTCCTGTTGGCAATTTATGAGAGTTTACGAGTTATTTTGGCGAGGGGGACTGGTGATGTGGCCCCTGTTGGTGTTGTCAGTGATGACGCTGACTTACGGTTTCGATCGGGCTTGGTTCTGGCTGCGACTGTTGAGACAAGAAGATCTCATCGTCCGCCAAGTTTTGGATGCAGCACGGGCAGACTGGACGAAAGCAGAGGCGATCGCCCGCCAAGCTACGTCCCTCCCCATCGGTCGCTTTTTGCTCGCCCCCTTGCAA
The DNA here is from genome assembly GCA_963838375.1 of uncultured cyanobacterium. Classification (GTDB taxonomy): domain Bacteria; phylum Cyanobacteriota; class Cyanobacteriia; order Cyanobacteriales; family Geitlerinemataceae; genus DVED01. Next base: position 200,163 of record CAWIQY010000007.1, read on the forward strand.
CTGCAACAGCCCGATCCGGAAACATTTCACTTGGCGATGGAAGCCGCCGCCGATCGAGAGTTTATCCAAATGCGTCGCGGCAATCAATTCTTCGAGACGGTGGTGGCGCTTGCGCCTTTGTTGGGGTTGTTGGGAACAGTGACGGGTTTGATTGCCACCTTTTCCAGCCTGGATATCGGCAACGTTGCCGGAACCGATACCGGGAAAGCCGCCGCCGGAATTGGCGAAGCCTTGCTAACCACGGCGTTCGGGATGATTGTAGCGATTATGGCGTTGATTTTATACCGCATTTTTGTATCGTTACAGACCCAACAAACCGATTATTTCTTTACGGTGGGGAACGAACTAGAACTGATTTACCGTCAAATTTGGTACGCACCTGCATCAGGCAGATATTCTGATGAAAACGAGGATTGATATTGGTGATTGGTTATTTGTAGGGGCGAAGCATTTGCCCGAGAATGTAATGCAAAAATCGGAAAAATTTATGTATAGTGCTTCGCCTTCGTTTCCCAATGAGCGTTTACGGACATTTTCTGTAAAACGTATAATACGAATGAATATTTGACTGTATCCGATCTCTTGCACCCTTGTCGCTCAGTCTCAAATCCCGCCTGGAACTTAAGTTCCAGGCTCATAGCCCAACTCCATTAAAATGGACTAAAATTCTTGGCTCTCCCAGTCTTCTTCAGAAGACTTTCGCTATTAGCCTGGGGTTTGAACCCCAGGTGGGTTATTGCCAAGCAGGCGAAAAGATAGCGAGCAACAATCTTTGCCTCCTTCCGAATCCCAGAGAGCCTTTCCGGACGATCGCCCATTTTTGCGGTACAACTTAGATAACCGAGAGACTGGAGAGATTGCGAGATGGTAGAACCATTAACCGTGGTTGCCTTGGCGTTTAGCACCCTCAAAGCCGTTGCCAATTCGGAACCGGGGAAGAAATTCGTTGAGGGAGTCATCGGCAAGGTTGCCGAGAATTTTACCGAGACGGCACTGAAGAAAATCCGGATCGATTTACGTCAGTTTATCGTGCAGAAGCTGAAAGGCAATTCAGAAGCGACGAACGGCACTTGAAGGACGTCAACGAAACGGGTTCTGAGACAGCGCTGCGAGATGTGGCGGACTATCTCAACGTGGCGATGCGAAAAGATGAGACGTTTACGCGACAGGTTTTGCAACTGACTCAAGAAATTCAACAAGACCGTGAACAGTTCGACCAGATGCAGGGCGGCGAAACGTCAGGAATTTGGTCGGCAACGCGCAGACAGCAATGTCATTTCCGACAACAAATGCACCCATCGTCAAAGACAATACCGGGACAGTCCATATCAACTACGGTACGCCTCCCAAGGATTAGCTGGAGACGGCGGGAACGGAACCGCCAAAGAAAAGCACCGCACAGAAACGAGAACCCAACCAAGCCAAACTGCTGCAAGCCGTAGAGATGGAAATCACCGGACGGTTGCGGCAGTCGCTGCACAATGCCGTGCGGTTGACGTTGGGGATGGAACGGCGAGACGATGCCGTGTCGCTGCCGTGGGAGGCGATGTGGTATCGACCCGAGAAGCCGCCGCAACCCTTGCCTGCGGGGACGCGAGTGTCGGAAATTTTCCAGAAAACAAAGCAGCAGTTGTTGATTTTGGGGGAACCGGGTGCGGGGAAAACGACGACGATGCTGGAGTTGGCACGGGATTTGCTGGAGAAGGCGAAGGCGGATAACACCCAGCCGATTCCGGTGTTGGTGAGTTTGTCGTCGTGGAAAGCAGCCGGAGGTGGGTTTTTTCGAGTGGTTGGTGGCGGAACTGAAGGCGAAGTACGGGTTGCGGCAGGATATCGGCAAAGCGTGGATGCAGAATGGAATATTGCTGCCGTTACTGGATGGGTTGGATGAAGTCACCCCCGCACTTCAGCAGAAGTGTGCGGAGGCGATGAATGCTTGGTTGACGGGAGACTTGGAGAATCGACCCTGTGGGGTGTTGATTTGTTGTCGGCGGGAGGAGTTCGAGACCATCGTTCGGCAGAAGCTGAGTTTGCAAGGGGCGATTTATTTGCAGCCGTTGACTCCGGTGCAGATTGAGGAGTATTTCTCGCAGTTGAATTTGCAGGAGGTGTGGCAAACCCTGGGGGACGATGCGGCGTTGCGGGAGTTGCTGACCAAACCCCTGTTTTTGTCGATGTTTGGGTTGGTGCAGGTGCAGGGGAAGTTCGAGCTAGCGGCGTGGCAGGCGAAAGCAACTTCGGAAGCGAAAATTGAGTATTTATTCGATACCTATTGGGATGCGGTGATGAGTCGGGAGTTGATTTTCGACCCGCACGAGAAGAAGTTGGGATGGCAGAGCAAGACTTATAAAACTAAACCGTTACCGGAGCGGAAAGTGGTGAGGAGAATGCTGGTGTTTGTGGCGAAGGGGATGGAGCGAGATTCCGAATGGGAACGGAGTTATTAATTGAGAAAATGCAGCCTTCTTGGTTGCCGAAAACAGTCAGAAAAATAATTTTTTATCTAATTTTAAAGTTGTCTAATTTCGGTCTAATTTGGGGTCTAATTTTATAGTTCTAATCTTAAAGACTTAAGTTTGAGGATTTACATTAGGACGTGTAAACTATTTCTATGGTTTGATTTCTGTGCTGATAGGATTTCATGAATTTCAGTTGATTGAAATATCAATTTCATGTCGGTCATGAAGCGCCAAGAATTAAATTTGTAAAGAGTATTCGTTTCAATCTGATTTTTTCTGAATTTATGGTTTCAAGATTTGGTTACTATTTGACAGTATAATGTTGCAGGTCTATGTTGGGTCTAATGTTGGTCTGAATTTCTGGTCTACTGTATTGTGGTCTTAATTTCGGGTGTAATTTAGGGATCTTAATTTTGGGCTCTAATTAGAAGCAGGAAAATCCGATATTAAGACTAAAAATACATCCCAATCACGGAATTAAAAACGGTCTAAATATTAAAATTATAACGATTGTTTTGGTTAACACTGCGATCGTTGCTTTATCTTCAAGTGTGTATTAAATCATGTACTTTATATGACTTCGATCGATTCTTAATCTTAGTCGTCGCATTGTTTACATACATTTTTCTTTATTCTAATCTATTCTGGGTTCAATTAAGGGCGGTCGGAGATGCATCACAAACACATCGTCCTCCGCATCGTCCTCAAGTGTTATGGCTACGTCCCCTTCCGCTTCGATCTCCTCCTCGACTACTGCACCGAACGCCTCCTCATCCAACGCATCGGCGGTCGCTACCGCTTCACGCACAAATTGCTGCAAGACTACTTCGCCAAGATGGAGTTGGATTAATTCGTTGTTCGGAACCTAATCACTGTCATCTTCTACAATTTCACCCAAATATCGCCACACAAATTCTCGCGCGGCATCGCGATCGATTTCTTTCAAGGCTTTCGTAATTTCCACGATCGTCTCTGAAGTGGGTTCTCGCTTAGCATGGAACCATTTAAACACTGCCGATCGATCGATTCCCAACGTCACCGCCAGTTTATTCTGGCTAATGCCGTAATTTTCTAAAACTTCTTTTAGTGCTTGACTCGCCTTTCCCATGCACTCAATCCTGTCAGAGGGTGAAAGTTTCGTAAATGTTGTCTACATAGACTACTTGCTGTATTGTGGTCTATGTAGACAACATCAAAGAGGTTTACTTCCATGGCTGAAGAATTTCTCACCGAATCCCCCGCCGACACCCAACCCCATCCCACCGAACCCACCGCTAGCCGGGAACCCGTGCGAGTGATGATTGTCGGTTCCCGTCTCGGCGTCCTCGCCGTCGTCCACTGGCTGGTACGCCTCGGCTTTACCCAAATGGCGGACTGGAGTCACTGGCAACCCGTCCCCAACAGCCACAAATGGATGCGTATCGCGACCAAATGGGTGCGGTCTGATTGAAACAGCACCAAAAAACCCGGTTTTTCCGATAAACCGGGTTTCTCAAGTCTAGATTGGGGTTTTTCGTTGACTTTTTTCCGCAATCGGGTGTGTTAGGCGATCGCGAAACGCACCGTTTTTAGGAGTTGATAGAAATCGATCGATTAAATTTCTGCGAAAGCTCGATCGATTAAACGACGCGCTAGGGTTTGCGTTCCAGTATGGGCATAATAGTTTGTACTCATATCCAGAAACGCTGCCAGATAATCTAGCTTATCATCGCTGACATCGATAAATTTTTGCAGGCTGTGACTGACTTTTTGGGGAGTGAGATCGTGACTTTGCACGAAGTCACTCATCCAACCTTTGACCGAATCAAAGCTTTGATTGATAAAGTTCAATTTCCCTTCCGAACTCTCACCGGGAATCAGTTCGTCAACTTGCGAAAACCCTTGATGTTTTTTCAATTCAGAGGGGGTCAAATTCCCTAAAGTGTTGCTTGTCGATCGAATAAAATCAGGACCGAGGGGAATTAGACCATCAAAGCAAATCAAAGCTGCCATCCGCATCAGAGATTCTTTGCCGTAATCCCCCAAAGACGCGACAAAATCGCCGATGCTGTCGCCAGGAATCCCGTTAATTTGGCAGAAGGCAACCACTTCCACCACTAGTTTTAAAGAAAGGTCGATCGTCTGTGCTTTGTCTGCTTTTGGGGTAAGTTTGTTCAGAAATCCCAACAGGGGAACTTTTTCGCCCACTTTATTCGCCAGTGCTGCGGTTCCCAGGGCACTCCCGGCACTATCGATGGTTTTATACAACCACATGGCATTGCGATAGCCTTGGGATTTGTCGCCGTAGAGAGCGATCGCCCGATCGCCCACCATCTGCAACAAAGACGCATCGTTTTCCATCGTCACCGCGCGCAGGGTATTATCCCAGCCAACCAAATTTTCCCACTCTCCAGGAATCACAAAATCGAGCGATCGAAGGGAAAAGGTGGTCATATTGCTGGCGGGGAGTTCGTCCACCAGTTCGTTAATCGGTTTAGTATTTTTGCTCATGGGTAATCGCAAGGGGTAATTGAGAATAGGGAATCAATAAGACTAATAGAGATGGTGCGTTTCGCTGTTGCTTAACACACCCTACAAAAGAAAAATTACTTGAGTCGAGCTAAACCGTTGAGATCGAATTTTTGCAACCAAGTTTCACGATCGGCTGCGGTGAAATTCGGATCGCGGGAAATGACTTTGACTTGGAAGCGGTTAGCAACCAGGAGTGCTGTTTGCGTGTTACCCACTTCTACTGCCGGGTATCCCGAAATTTGCTGGCTAGCTTGCTGAAACTTTTGGGCGGCGGCAGGGGTGCTAATCGTATCGGAAATCGCCAGCATGGCTAAATCTTTGCCATCTTGTTTCAACTTCGCTTCGACAAAGCCATCTTTTTCTTGAGTGTAGACTCGATCGAAGCCGTTACCGTCTGGGGGAAAAAACTTGTTAAATTTACTGCCTTCAATCGCTTGGGAGGAAACGGCTGCACCATTAGCGTTGGGAGCCGAAGCCGGGGCGTTGGCGGTGGAAGTCGGATTGCTACAACCGCTCACGCATAACATCACAGTCAGCACACAGGCAGCTACAAACCGACGGAGATAGGAAAATGTCATCGCAGAGTTCCGAATGTAAGTCTTTCTCAGTATTCTATAACTCTGGTTACACATCGCGAATCTATCGGAAGGATTGCACTCCTAGAGGCGGACAAAAATCCGACAACTCTTAAAAACCCACAGAAGACGAGTCGTCTGTGGGTTTTGCCTTTGTAACCCAGGACAATCGCCGACGATCGTCATATGTGGCACTTTGTAGGGGCAAAGGCGTGGAGGAAATCCCCCTGTGGTTGCCCCTGTATCTAAAGCCGTTGCGTATGTCCTACTACCGCAAACCTATCCAGGTGAAGAGATCTTGACGGGTGAGGATTTCTTGGAGTAGGAGTGCAACAAACCCGATCATGGCAAAGCGCCCGTTAATTTGTTCGGCGTAGGGTGTCCAACCAAAGGCAGGTTCGGCGGGTTCGATCGCTTCAGTGTCTGGAGAGGGTGTAGGCGTTTGGGTTTCAGTCATTCGGGTTCTGGTTTTCTAAACTGCGTACGGAGTCGATCAGCGATCGAACTTGGGCTGTGCCTTCGGAGGGTTCAAATCCCAACGGGAACTTGCCTCGGGCAAGCATCCGCAATCCAAGTGGCGCCATGCTCAACAGTCCTTGTAGATCTCGGAAATAGTTTCCCACAACTTGTATGCCAAACTTGCGCTCGTCGATCCAACCCCCCTCTTTCACCAATTCT
>CAWIQY010000008.1:0-646550 GCA_963838375.1 uncultured cyanobacterium
TAGATAAACTTTTAAAATACAAGCTTCCTGCTGTGATTAAAAATAAGAAATAAACAATTGCTTGGGTGACGAAAAGGCGATCGCGGTAGCCAAATAGGGATTTCAGCAGCAAACCGGGAAACTTTCGATCTGGAAGGATTTGGCTGAAATCCCAAACTAAAGAACCTAGAAGACAAGAAGCTCTATCGGCAGAACAAAAACTGGCAAATTGAGGTTTAAGGTGAGCCAAAGTAACAATTGCGACCTCAGCGTTTTTCAGTGCTGTTATTGTCAATCCCGAAACGATTAACAATAACAAAATACCCATGACCTGAAAAAACAAACCCAGGTTTATTTTGACGCCCCATCGAAATAGTAGCGCCCCCAAAAGTGTAGCTGCCACTAAACCGCCGATTGCCCCCAAAACAGGCATCCAACCCTGCTGAAACTGGGCAATGATAAACACGACTGTCTCGAAACCCTCACGAAGCACGGCGATAAATATCAGGCTGAAGACTCCCCATGCTGCTTGACCGGAATTCTGCACAAGTGCAGCACTGATGGAGTCCTCTACATCGGCTTTCAAAGTTCGTGCCTGCTGTGTCATCCAAATCAGCATCCAACTCAACATAGCGATCGCCAGAATGCATAACCCCACTTTGAGTAGAGGTTCTATAATTGGGGCATAGGCTAGATTAGAAGTTCTCAGAACTTGTAATCCCCAACCCAGCAGCACACCGACAATCGTGCTTGCTACCATTCCGGCTCCTACGCCCCAAAAAACAGAGGAATTCAGCCGAGTTTGCTGAGCTTTTTTTAAACAAGCTAAGACGATCCCGACGACTAACGCGGCTTCAAAACCTTCTCGGAAGGTGACGATAAATATCGGTAAAGCTGCACTTAAATTCATATCTTTGCAGTTATTGATGATAAGCAAATATTCCCTAAGCACTAAGTAGGTAGGGTTTTTTCCAGATACAGGAAGAGGAGTAGACTGACACTTTGGCTATCTACACGTTAACTTCATCAACCTACCCAGTCCTTGCCTATTAACTAAAATCACGCAACATTTTCTTTAGCTCAATCGTGTGCAATTCTTCAGTCCCGATCATCGTTCGAGCGAATTCTTCAAGGTAAACACTCGCATCTTGTACTACCTCAAGCAGTCTTTTATAATAGCCGAGAGCATTTTTTTCGTGATTAAGACTCTCTGACAAAATATCGGAAACTGAGTGTTGATAACTTTCTTCCATCGGGGCTACTTTTAAGCTGGGATGTCCTTCTAAGCCTGTGAGAATTTCCCCAACTTGTTGTGCGTGGGTCAGAGATTCAGTTGCTTGGGCTTTGAAGAACTCGACGATCGGAATCCGATTCGGTCCGATTACCATGAGAGAGTAGTGAGTGTAGCGCACGACTCCCGCCAACTCAAATTCCATAATCGAGTTGAGCAGCTCTATCGTTTTCTCCAGGTTTAGTTCTTTCATGTCTTCTATGTGGAAATCGATCACCTTTGCATTTTACTTTAACTTGGGATGAAGATCGTATTCTCATGCTATCCCCAAACAATGACCCCGTACCGATTGTCGGAACAGTCGGTATGGGGTCACGATCGCGATCGAGTAAGATTGGGCTGAAATTAACATTCAGCAACGATCTCTTCTTCTACGATGCTATCAATCAGCCGGAGAAGACTAAGCAGTAATATAGCCCAATTTTTCTAAAGTCGTCATCACTTTTTCCATACTCTCCTCGAGGGTCTCGAGATCTGTCCGACATTCGACCGTCGGATTTTCCGGAGCTTCGTAAGGATCGCTGACACCTGTAAATTCGGGGATTTCCCCAGAACGAGCTTTTTTGTATAGTCCTTTAACATCTCGGTCTTCACAGACATTTAGGGGAGCGTTAACAAAGACTTCCACAAAGTCGCCGACGAGTGCTTTGACTTCTTCCCGAATCTCACGATAGGGGGAAATGGCGGAAACAAAGACGATAACGCCATTGCGGGTGAGCAGATGAGCGACAAAACCGATGCGACGGACATTTGTGTTGCGGTCTTCCTTGCTAAACCCCAAACCTTTGGTTAAGTTTTCGCGGACGATATCGCCATCGAGAATTTCCAACTTGCATCCCTGAGCTTTCAGTTTATCTGCCAGTGCATGGCTAATGGTAGTTTTTCCAGCTCCACTCAGACCCGTGAACCAGACCGTCACACCACGATGTTGCATAATAATTCTCCTGTTGCTTTGGATTCAAACGTTTTATTGTAACTTACAGTCACCTACTGTTATTGTCAGGTAAGACCGATCCAATTCAGGAGAGTGCAAATTTCTGCATCTCTACCCCTTTTCTGATTGGTGCCGATCGAAAATAGCCGCTCCTCATCACAAACCAGTTTAATCGTTGCGTATGTAATTTAACATCAGGAGTTTTGCAGAGATAGATGAGATTGTTTAGTTCTCTATCTCCGTAAATTCACTGATGAACTGGAACAAAGAAGATATTTTTGCCTTAAAGTTGCCAGCCCTGGAGAGTTGGAGAGGCAAAGAAAGCCTAGGGATAAGCCAGACTACAAACCATACAGCCAGATAATTAACCTGGGGATGACAATTGCCATAATTATACTCAGAGGAGCGCCCACTCGGGTAAAGTCGAGAAATTTGTAGCCTCCCGGTCCGTATACCATTGTATTAGTTTGATAGCCAATCGGGGTAATGTAGCTGTTAGAAGCGGCAAACGTGACCGCAAACATGAAAGCAAATGGATTGAGATCGAGAGTTTTTGCAACTTCGACGGCAATGGGCAACATCAAAACAACCGAGGCATTATTTGAAAGAATTTCTGTTAGAACAGCTGTGGCGATAAAGAACAGAGTTAAGATCCATTCGCTAGATAAGTTTTGACCCATCGCGACTAGATTTTCGGCAAGCCATCGAGTTGTTCCTGATTTATCCATAGCAATTCCTAGAGGAAGAAGTCCAGCTAATAGAAAGATAATATCCCAACGGACAGCATCGTAAATTTCTCCGGGTTTCAAACAGCCCGTCACCACCATTAAAATGACTCCGGCTAAGGCGCTGACTAAAATGGGCATCCAACCCAAGGCGGCAACTAAAACGACAGCAACAGTAATTCCCAGGGCTATTCCAGCTTTATCTTGTCGGAAAGTTTCCAGATCCCGCCGATCGATGACGAGTAAATCTCGGCTAGTTTGCAACCCCAGTAAACTTTGTTTAGGACCTTGAATGAGGAGCAAGTCTCCAAAGCGTAATGAAACTCGTCCCATCCGTTCTCGGAGAAATTCTTCTCCACGACGAATGGCAAGAACGGTGGCGTTATAGCGCTGACGAAATCGCAAGTCTTTAAGGGTCGATCCGATTAGATTTGAGCTGTTGAGAATGAGGACTTCCGCTATCCCTTCTTCGGTAGAAAGGAGTTCGGATTCGGAGATAGAACTCTGACCAAATTCTACTTCTGGTAGAATATCCACCCCTTGTTGGTCGCGAATTTTAAGCAAGTCCTCTCGACTGCCGCGTACTAATAAAATATCTCCAGCTGCCAATATTTTATCGGCAAAGGGTTGAGGGAAGTGGGCATCGTTACGCACTATTTCAAGAACATCAAAATCGAAATTTCTTTGAATTTCGCTCGATCGTAATGTTTGTCCGATCAAACTCGATCGGGGAGGAATGACGACCTCGCTAACATAATCTTTCAGCCCGTATTCTTGGGAGAGTAAATTCCCATTTGTCGGTTTGCGGTTGGGCAGTAGTTTCGGCGCGACAAACGTAATGTACATCATGCCAATAGCAAAAACGATTAACCCCAACTTTGTAAATTGAAATAGCTCAAATTCGCCGTATCCTAGTTTTGCCGACAAACCACTCGCTAGAATATTAGTCGATGTACCGATCGCGGTAATCATTCCACCAAATATTGTCGCATAGGAAAGAGGAATTAACATCTTAGATGCTGAGACTTTTTGTTTCTTACACCAGTCTTCGACGATCGGCAAAAATACCGCGACGACAGCTGTATTATTGATAAATGCGGTGATCGAGCCGACGATCGTCCCCATGACAAAAATTTGCTGAGATGCAGTCTTTCCGCCCCATTGTAAAAGTTTGTCTCGCACAATCTGCATGGCTCCCGTTCTGGCAATCCCGGCACTGAGAATAAACATTGCCATGACGGTAATAGTTGCCGAGTTTCCAAATCCAGAAATGCCTTCCTCAGGACTGACTAAGCCTAAAATAATCAAGACAACAGCAACGAGAATCGCCGTCAAATCAACGGGCAACCATTCTGTCACAAAAAAAACAAAAGCAAGAGTAACAACGCTTAGAGTAATAAAAATTGTCCAATCCATAACAGAGAGTTTAACTTATTATTTTTTGCCGGTCTTAGTTACCCGTTGTTCGATCGAATTATACCTTTGCTTGCGTTCTAAATTCAAAGCTAAATCTAAGAAAACAATTTGCCAATACAGCCTACTTAAACGACTGCGAATTATCAGTTATAAATTACTGTAATGAGCCGATCGATCGCACGGACTTTTGCAATTTTAAGTGCAGAAGTGCAAAAATATGCGAAAAGAGATTCGGTTAGTCGATGACAATACGGCTTAATGATTAAGCGCCTTGCCGAACGTTGCGCACGATCGAGTAGCACCCTCACATTGCGGATTTCGCTTACGACGTCTGCAATGGGTTCCCAAATTCAGCCCAACAGTCATTTGGCTTATAGATCGATCCCCTGGACTTCTAGGGATCTCAAAAGCGGTAAAAGAATCTGCTCTGTTGACTGTCGGAAGCATCTTCTCGCTCGCCGTTCTCAATTTACCCTATTTTCCAATAGGCTGTCCGGTGGCGCGGATTGCACTCATCTGGCGGCTTCCCGATTTGATGTAGATAGACTACCACAAGCTTTAGGATTAAGGTGATTCCCAAAATCGATAGCCCCAAGTCGTTCTCGAATGGTTAGAGACGGTGAATTCGACCAATTCAGAACGGGAAATAGAATGAAGGTCGATCGCGGCACCATGTGAAAGTCGTTATGTATCGAAAATTTGGGTCTAAAATCCCGTCGGGGAAAAACCAATAAATCTAAGAAGTGATTCTTAGAAGCTCCGTCTTTCGGGTCGCACAGATGTCACAAATTGGTCGAAATGGCTTGCAGCGGACAGGTGGGAATGCACTGCTCGCAGACGATACAGCGAGAGCGACTGAAGTTGAGTTCCCAGGTTTTCGCATCCAGGGTTAGCGCTTGGGTGGGACAAACCCCAGTACACAACCCGCAATCGACACAAAGATCGCGATCGATGGTAATTTCGCTATGGGCTAAGGATACCGCGATATTCTGCGATCGCATCCATTCGATCGCCGCGTCGATTTCGTCAATGTCTCCTAATAGTTCTAGCACCAGCTTGCCGACACGATCGGGTGCGACTTGCGCTCGGATGATATTTGCCGCTACGTTGAAATCCTTTGCGAGTCGGTAGGTGACGGGCATTTGGAGTGAGGGTTTGGGAAACGTCAGGGTGACTCGTTTTTTCACTTAATTCACTTACACTAAATTTAAAGGCGTTTGTTACCTCTATCCTAGAAAAAATATCGCTATGAGTGCGAACCAATCGGATTCCAATACCCCCATCTCCACCGCTACCCCACCCAGCATGGCAAATCGTCTGAGAAATTTGCTCGTTGTCAGTGTTGCCATTCTTCTGAGTGTATCGGTGTTTTTCGGCTGGCGAACCGAAAGCGGATCGACTTCCTTGAGCGAACTGGCTCAGGCGGCTACACCTTGGGAAGTGGCTTTGAGTAACGGCAAACCCACCTTGATGGAGTTTTATGCCAACTGGTGTACGACTTGTCAAGCCATGGCACCCCAGATGCAGGAGTTGAAGGCGCAATATGCCGATCGAGTCAATTTTGCCATGCTGAATGTGGATAATACCAAATGGTTACCGGAAATGACTCAGTATAACGTCGATGGGATTCCCCATTTTGTCTTTTTAGATGGGGAAGGCACGACTGTTGCCGAAGCCATTGGCGAATTCCCACGCACCGTGATGGCAGAAGATTTAGATGCACTCGTCGCGGGAACTAAATTACCCCATACTCAAGTTTTGGGTCAAACCTCCCAGTTCGAGCCGAAAGTCGCACCGAACTCCAGCGACGATCCTCGCAGCCACGGCGCACAAGTTAAGGATAATGGGTAATCGGTAATCGGTAATCGGTAACAGTTTTTCCGTGAACCAATAATCGATAACTATTAGACATCTCCGGAAACTCAGTTTTAGCCTAGGCAGTAAAAGGGTTTGAGATTAATTTTCCCAGACGTCTAATAACTAATAGCCACTAGCGACTAACTATGACTGAACTGAGACAGAATGCGATTACTCGAGAATGGGTGATCATTGCTTCGGAGCGATCGAAAAGACCGGATGACTTTCGCCGGGAAACTGTTCATTTGGAAACTCGATCGACCTATCGCCACGATTGTCCATTTTGTCTCGGTAATGAGGATATGACCGGACCTGAAGTCTATCGTCTTTTCGATGATGAAGGGTGGCGGGTCCGATCGGTTTTGAATAAGTATCCGGCGCTTTCTCCCGAAGGCGATCGCACCCGCACCAACCAGAACCTATTTCGTTCTGTATCTGGGGTGGGGTTTCATGAAGTGATTATCGAACATCCCCGCCACGATCTGACCACGGCACTGCTGCCGATCGAAGATATTGTTAATATTCTTCGGGTTTACCGCCACCGTTATTCTACCCTCCGACTCGATCCTCGCGTTGCCTCAATTTTAATTTTTAAAAATCACGGTGCGGGAGCGGGAACTTCACTGGAACATCCCCATTCTCAACTCGCCGCAACACCGATCGTACCCTATGAAGTGCGGTTCCGAACCCAAGAATCAATTCGCTATTTTGACGATACGGGAATATGTCTGGTTTGTAACATTTTAGCGGATGAATTGGCAGCAGGCGATCGGATTATTTTTACAAGCGAACACTTTGTGGCGTTTATTCCCTATGCCGCGCTTTCTCCATTTCATACTTGGGTTTTTCCGCGCCGACATTCTTCTTCTTTTGACGATATTACTGATGAAGAAATAGTTGATTTGGCGATTGTTCTTAAAACCACACTAGCAAAACTCTACTACGGACTTGGAGATCCAGATTACAATTATGTGATTCGTTCCAGTCCGACAGACGAACAGCGTACAGATTATTTTCATTGGTATCTGGCGATCGTTCCTAGACTCTCTTTAACAGCAGGATTTGAATTAGGTAGTGGGATGTATATCAATACGTCTTTGCCGGAAGAAAGTGCCGAGTTTTTGCGGTCTGTGGAAATTTCCAGTTAGGTAATATTTATTCCCGTAAAACATAGCCGACGCTGCGAACAGTTTGAATTAAGCGTTGCTCGCCATTGGCTTCGAGTTTGAGACGCAAATAACGGACGTATACTTCGATAATATTGGAGTCTCCCATGAAATCGTATCCCCAGACCTGTTCTAGAATGCGATCGCGAGTGAGAACTTGTCGGGGATGACCGATCAAATACTCCAGTAAATCGTATTCTTTGGCTGTAAGTTCGATCGATCGATCGCCTCGAAAGACTTCACGAGTTCGCCGATTTAAACTGAGGTCTGAAAAGACAAATAAGTCGGGATCTTCTTCCTGAGTCCGCCGCAAATGTGCTCGAACTCTGGCGAGGAGCTCTTCAACACTGAAGGGTTTAACGACATAATCATCTGCACCCGCATCTAACCCTGCCACTCGATCTCCAATTTCATCTTTAGCCGTCAGCAAAACAACAGGAACGCGATCGCCGGTTTGTCGCAATCGTCGGCACAGTTCTAATCCCGAAATTCCTGGCAGCATCCAATCTAAAATAATCAGATCGGGATGAGATTCTCTTGCCGCCGACAAGCCCGACAAGCCATCGTTGACGACGCTGACTTCATAACCTTCATACTTAAGCTCGAGTTCGATAAATTGAGCCAGTTTAACTTCGTCTTCTACGACCAATATTTTAGCAGCGTTCATATATTTTAATCTCGGGTCTACCTAAAAACTAAATCTAAAAACAAGCGTTTGAGTGGTTAGTTTCCTTGCCACTGGCAATAGTTTACACGAGCAAATACAAGAATTACAGAGATGGTACAACAATCTTAGTCAACCCAAAGCCTTAAGAAAGAGTTGCCCCAGTTGAGACTATTCCCACAGTTTAAACTGGGGGATAAAAGCCGGAGGATGTGGGGATTTCTTCCCCGGATGAATCTGGGAGCTTGTACCCTTTGTTTTTTGGTCAAACAAAGAATGGAGTCTTAGACCCAATTTTCCGATAAAATAGAGGCTAACTTCAGTGCATTCAGGAGCCAGGTTTACTGGTCGAGAGGCTTATCGACACTATCTACGGCGATCTTCAAGGACTCAAACCCAGCCAACTCAAGCAACTGCAACGACTGTACCATCAGCGGATACCGGGCGATTGCTGGACGACGCCGGAATTTGCCCAACGACTGGCGGCGATCTCTACCGACCTAAAACAGCCAGTTTGCGCCTATTTCAACCGCCGAGGACAGGTGATGCGGGTGGGGGTGGGGACGCCCCGCCAAACCCAAATCCCCCCCTTAGAATTGCCGCGCTACGGCGCTAGTCGCCTCAGTGGCATTCGCTGCCTCGCCACCCAACTCAAAGATGGAGAACCCAGCACCTCGGCTTTGACGGCAATGGCAATGCAACGCCTGGATGCGTTGGTCGTATTGACGCTGACGGGTTCGGGATTTCAGCGACGGGGTGGCGGTGAAACGGGGTACGTCAAATATGCCCGTATTGCCCAGCTTACCCCGCGTCCCGACGAAGCGCTGTGGACGATTTCGCCGCCGTTAAATTTGGATGCGCTGGCGACGCCGGATTTTCTGGAACGGGTGGAGGAACTAGAACAAGAGTTTGATGAGGAATTCGTTGCCCAGAACATTGAAGGGGATCGAGACCGAGTTTTACTCGTGGGGATGAAGACAGAAGACATCAGCGAACGCCAGTTTGAAGACGGCTTAACCGAAGTGGTGCGACTGGTGGATACGGCGGGGGGTGCGGTGCTGCAAATCCTGCGGCAGAAGCGAGCGCGACCCCATCCGCAAACCGTTGTGGGTGCGGGAAAGGTGGAAGAAATCGCTTTGGTTGCCCAAACCTTGGGGGCGAATTTGGTGGTGTTCGATCGAAGTTTGTCTCCTGCTCAAATCCGTAACCTGGAAGTGCAGATTGGCATGAGAGTGGTCGATCGCACTGAGGTGATTTTAGACATCTTTGCTCAACGCGCCCAATCCCAAGCCGGAAAACTCCAAGTCGAATTGGCTCAACTGGAGTATAACCTACCTCGACTGACCGGGCGCGGTCGAGCCATGTCTCGACTTGGGGGTGGTATCGGCACTCGAGGACCTGGGGAAACCAAACTAGAAACCGAACGCCGTGCTATCCAACGGCGGATTGCCCGATTGCAGCAGGAAGTTAATCAACTGCAAGCTCATCGATCTCGGTTGCGCCAGCGTCGTCAGCATCAACGAGTGCCATCGGTGGCGCTGGTGGGGTACACCAATGCCGGCAAATCTACCCTTCTCAATGCCCTAACCAATGCGGAGATCTATACCGCCGACCAACTGTTTGCCACTCTCGATCCCACCAGCCGCCAATTGGCGATTCCCGATGCGGATACCAGCGAACTGCAAAAAATCGTGATTACCGATACGGTGGGGTTCATTCACGAATTGCCTCCCGCCTTAGTCGATGCCTTTCGGGCAACCTTGGAAGAAGTGACAGAGGCAGATGCTTTGCTACACGTCGTGGATTTGTCTCATTCGGCGTGGCAGTATCAAATTCGATCGGTGATGGATATTTTGGGGGAAATGCCGGTTGCGCCTGGGCCCATTTTGGTGGTGTTTAATAAAGTCGATTGTGTGAATGGGGAAAACCTGATGTTGGCAAAAGAAGAGTTTCCCCAAGCGGCATTTATTTCTGCATCCAATAATATCGGGCTATCTACCTTACGATCGCGTATTTCTTTATTAGTAGACTATGCGGTATCGCCCGATCGTTCTGATTCAGTGTAAGTGCAGACACAAAGGTCACAACTATAAATCCCCGACTTGTTTAAGAAGTCGGGGATTTGGGGATTCTGTTTTTTTTGATGGGCTGATTGACTAACGAACCGTACCGTTATAGTCGAGATTAATCATCCCACCATCTTGGGACACGGTAACGATCGTTTCCATATCTAAAATTCCAGACCCCGGACGACCTCCGAGAAATGTAAACGTCCAAGTTCCATCTCCGTTATCCGTATATGGCGCATCAGCAGAAGGACCGTGCATAGACGGCTCAGCTCGATAATTTCCCAATCCCCCATTGATGCGTTCTGCCGTTTGGCGGGCATAGTTTTTTGCCCGATTCAGGGCTAGGGCATCGCTCATAATCCTAACTTGGGGAGTTTCCGCCTCCACATTGACAATTTCGGCGACAGTTTCCGCTCTAGTCTGTTCCCCATACAGAAGAAGTGGAGCACATGCGACCAAAGAAAGTGTGACTATTGCTAACTTGTGTAATTTCATCCGATGACACTCCTCGAATCTTGATGTTTTCTTTATCCTTTTTCAGTTCTTTGACGGGGAAATCCGCCTAAAATGTTCCTGGATCGTTTAATTTTTTTGAAGTGGTTAAGCTTCTAAAATTAACGGATTTCAACTCCGCTTTAAAACCCTCTTTTTGGAGATCGCCCCTCGACTTAAAATCCTTCGAGCCAAATCGATGGCGCGATCGCTCCCCGAAATTGTGGCAAAATAAGAACTCTGCACCCTTGCAAGGAGATTTCATGGCGTACTACTGGTATAAGGCGTTTCACCTGATCGGTATCGTGGTTTGGTTTGCCGGGTTGTTCTACCTGGTGCGCCTGTTCATCTACCACGTCGAAGCAGAAGCGGAACCCGAACCCGCCCGCACGATTCTGCAAAATCAGTATCAAATCATGGAGAAGCGCCTCTACAACATCATCACGACGCCAGGAATGCTCGTGACGGTGGCGATGGCGATTGGATTATTGAGTACCGAACCCGAAGTTCTCAAAATGAGTTGGCTGCACGCCAAACTATCATTTGTGGCTGTGTTACTTGCCTATCATTTCTACTGCGGCTATTTGATGAAAAAGTTAGAAATGGGAGAGTGCAAGTGGAATAGCAAACAACTGAGGGCATTAAATGAAGGTCCTACTGTGCTGTTGCTGGCGATCGTCCTTTTGGCAGTCTTTAAAAACAGTTTGCCGACAGATTTAACAATCTGGGTCATATTTGGGGCGATCGTTTTGATGGCGGTTACCATTCAGCTTTATGCCCGAAAACGACGGTTGGATAAAGAAAGGCAGTTAACAGAAATGGCTGGAGAATAGAAACGATCGTGATGAAACTTGGTAATTCTACCCCCCAGAATCCGGAAAATCAGTGGCGCAGAGAACTCGATCGATTTGTCAAAAAAAACCAGAAAGATTTAGCTGCATTGTCATGGGGATTGCATCTCGAAGGCGGCGATATTTCCCAAACCCTCGGCATCGATCTCGACCCGTCCCCCCATTTCATCTGCTGTTCCCGAGAAGCGATCGAAGCCCTAAACCGCAATCTAGATGACCAACTACGCGAGTTTATGGGCGTTTTGGATGGTTATAAACCCGAACTCGAAGTTCTGATTATGGGTATCGGCAAAGGACAAATCAAAGCGATTGAATACAAAGCCTCACCACCGCCACCCGAATGTTTTGCCGAAGTTGGGGAAACCGTCGATACTTTGATCGATCGTCTCGAAGCCAAAATGCAAGAGGAAATGGGTAATTGGTAATTGGTAATTGGTCATTCGTCACAAATGACAAATGACAAATGACAACTAACCCCCCGGTGCGTTTCCTTCGTCAACACACCCTACCAACTAACCACTAACCATCCCAACTAACAAGATAAAGCCAATCCAGACATTTTGGGCGAAAATTTCTCCGTATGTCGATCGAGGTAAATCGGCTTGGCGAAGGCGAAGGTATTGCCAAATCCAGCCTGCACCCGCCGCCGCCAGTGCCAACCAAAAACTCCAGTGCAAGTGCATTGCCGCACCCAATTGTGCCAATAATGCCGTGGTTCCGACGAAGAAAACGCCCACAGCCTCAGCCGTATAATTCCCAAAAAAGATCGCACTGGAGTTGATCCCAATTTGGAGATCGTCTTCACGATCGGACATAGCATAAACAGTATCGAACCCCAGCGTCCAGAGTACCGTCGCCCCCCATAACCATGCTGTTTCCGGCTCCAGATTGCCCGTTACCGCACTCCAACTAATCAAAACAGCAAATCCCCAGGCGATCGACAAAACAAGCTGAGGAACGGGAAACACCCGCTTCGCTGCCGGATACAGCAAAATCACCGGAACAGCAGCCACGCAGAGGGAAAAACTCAACGGATTGAGATACAGCGCCAAACCCGCCGCACAACCCAAAGAAACGATCGCAATGACAATCCCCGTCGTTACAGAAAGGGCGCGAGACGCCAGCGGACGACTGCGGGTACGTTCCACCTGCGGATCGATATCGCGATCCCACAAATCATTGACAACACAACCCATGGCACTGGTTGCCAGCGTACCCACAACCACAACCCCCACCAAAGCGAGAGGCGGCGTTCCCCGCGCAGCCAACACCAGTGCCCACAGTGCGGGAACCATCAAAATCAACCGTCCGGCGGGCTTATCCCACCGCAGCAGTCGAATTACCATTTTCCAAGTTGGCTCGGTTTGAGGCTGTGTTAGCATAGTCTATTTTGAAATCGAATCGTCTGTTTTCTTATTATTGAGCGATCGAGGAATTTTTGGAGACAGGGGTTTGCGAAGAAGAAAGCTGGGGGAGGAGAACTAGCATTTCTCAGATGGATGAGGAGATGTAGAGAATGCACGAATGACCAATCATCCTCAATCTCAATCATGAATCTCTCCATCTGGCATAATTGCCCGATGCAAATTGGCACCCCTCAAATTTGCCAAACTCAAGTCCGCTTGCAACAGATTGGCTTCGCTCAAATTTGCCCCGCCCAAATCGGCTTTCGCCAAGTTTGCCTCGAGCAAATCAGCTTGCAACAGATTAGCTTCGCTCAAATTCGCACGATTGAGATCGGTGCGGACCAGTTTGGCAAAGTGCAAATTGGCTTTCTGAAAATGAACCCCTCCTAGTTTGGCACTGGAAATCTGAGCACCGCTCAAATCCGCCTCCCTCAAATCCGCCCCTGTCAAATTCGCCTGTGTCAATACGACGTCACCCAGATG
Source organism: uncultured cyanobacterium (assembly GCA_963838375.1). Classification (GTDB taxonomy): domain Bacteria; phylum Cyanobacteriota; class Cyanobacteriia; order Cyanobacteriales; family Geitlerinemataceae; genus DVED01. Next base: position 13,334 of record CAWIQY010000008.1, read on the forward strand.
AGCGCGATGCAGCCGCGCCTGAACCAAGATTGCCCCCCGCAGGTTTGCCCCTTTGAGCGCAGCCCCTTCCAAATCAGCTTTGGTTAAATCAGCATAGCAGAGGTTCACATCCCGTAAATCGGCTTTACGCAAGTCTGCACCTCGCAAATTGACCGGTTCGTAGGCTCGCTTTTCATAGCGCAGATTTGCCCCTCGCAAGCACGCACCCCGCAAGCACGCACCACTAAGATTTGCATTGCGTAAATCGGCATTGAGAAGGTTTGCATCGAGAAGATTGGCAAGCGCGAGGTTGGCATGGCGGCAGTCGGCACCTTGGAGGATCGCACCGTGCAAGTCGGCATCGGTGAGATTGGCTTGCCGCAAGTCGGCTTGCAATAGGCTAACTCCGCTCAGTCGGGCGTTAGCCAGGTTAGCATTATCGAGTTTTGCCCGATTGAGATAAGCAAGAATTAGGCTCGCGCCGTGTAAGTCGGCACTGCTGAAGTTAGTCGCGAGGAGTTCTGCTCCATCAAGATTAACTCCCCGCAAATTTGCGCCTTTAAATTCCGTTTCGCCAGCTTGGTGTCGTTCTAGTAGTTCGTTGATATCCATGGTTATAGTTATATCTATATTCAGTCTTGTTAGAACGGTTCAAGTTCAGGGGGTTTTCCCCAGCTCACCTTCACTCATGTCCTCACAAGACTGCATATGGCTATACTGGCTAGTTGCTAGTTGCGTGTATTGGGGTGCCTACTGCTGTAAGCGTTGGCGTAGCCGCTCCCGAAGAGCTAGCCAGTGTACAGCACTGACTGATTGCTTATGGCTTATTACTGATTTCTGGTACGTAGATTGTCTGAATCCATTCAGGGGATGGATGTCCGGGTTTGCGACCGTAGACTTTAATTCGATCGATTGCTTCTAGGTCGATCTTCAATAGAGCTGTTTTAACGAAGGTGATAAGTTGTTGAGGATTGGGGGTCGGAAACTTTTGTGGCGTTGCTGCACGATAGGATTCTAAAACAATATGCAAGCATCCTTCTTTTTGCTTGACAAGAGTTTTGATACCTTGGGGTTTTAGTATTGGTTTGAGTAAGGCGACAAGGCTTTGAGGGGTTGCAGGTGAAGTTGTCGGTGAGGAGTTGAGGGGTGTTACAGATGGAGGGGGTGGCACGGCGATCGAGACTTTCGCTTCCACTCTTAAAATATCTTGGATTTGACTAATATGAGTGGATAATCGATCGGTCAGTTGTTGAAGTGCTGGATATTTAATGGAGATTGTGTCAATTTGCGATCGATCGATTGAGATCCTGTCGATTTCCTCTTCGACATGTCGTACGGCTTCCATCAGGCTTGTCCTAACTTTCTGGGCTTGTCCGTCAATGAGGCGTTGCACTTCGTCTTCTAAATTTATTTTACGCAAAAAAGAAGTGACGATCTTACCTCGATTATCGTCAGTCTTCATTGCGAAAATTTGAGGTTCCAACAAGACGTTTTTAACATCGGTATTTCGATCTGTATACAGATCTATATCTGGCAATTCAGGTCTTTCTGGCTCTCGTTCTGGAGACTGAAGATTTCCAGAATCATAGGAAATATTTTCACGGGTTTCATCCTGGTCGTCCAGATCGATAAATAAAGGCTGTGTGAGATCGTCGTCGTCGTCGTCTTCAGATTTTTGCTCGTTTTTCGCTTCTAACTTTGACGATGAAAATGATTCTTGATTTTTCCAATTAAATGCTAAATTGTTGTTGTGAATGTCTAAGAATAGAGTTTCATCATCGTCAATATCGAAGTTCAAACTTTCGGATTCAATTCGAGCTTCTTCATCTGGAGACAACTTTTTTTCTGTAGGGTCGATCGTCGAATCGACCTGTCTTTCTTCTGAAGATATAACGTCTTTGGCATTGTCGAGTTCAGGATGACCGTAGAGCGGTTTCATCGCTTTAAAAATGACAGTTGCCGTCGTACAGTGTTCTTCTTTGTTTGGATGTATTTTTTGTGCCGTTTTGTGTAGTCTTTCTTCTAGTTCAGCGGGCGTTGGACAGATCGAATATAGATGGCGAATAAGATTATCGAGATCTTGCATTTTGATTGTCAACCAATCTCGCGTGCTAAATTTAAACGGATGATAAAGAATCGAAAAAATCAGAATTTTTGCGCGCAGGGGGTTGGTATGGCGCAAGATTTTTAGGCGAACATCCAATAGATCTTTTAAGCCTTGAATGGTGGTACTTTCTGAGAACACAATTGTAATAATTAATAGATGAAAATAGACCCGTTGCAAGCAACCTCAAAACACCAACTAGATTTGATGTCTAATCTCAATCAGCCCGATCGGTGTTTTATCAAAAAATGGGTGTTCTGATACACTTTATTTAATTAATCTTTTATCAAATAAAAGATTAATTAAATAAGTACGATTGCGGATTGACAATAGACTACATTTCTGTAGATTAAGATCGAAAACCCATCAGCCGTCTGGGAAGAAGCTAAAATTGGCATAGTGATACAAAGTTCAGTAGAATTACGGATTACAAGAGGACGGAATCGAGATACAAGATGGGCATAGGTTTACTATGAGCTTCCCTAAAGATAGGCTGAAATAGACGATCGTGAGGTTTCCCAGACCACAATCTCTACAAAGTCGATGGAGCTAGCCTGTCCACTGGGAGATCATTCCTGAAGCCGACCGCGCAGATCGTTCCATCTCATACAGATCGTCATCATGAAGCTTGAAGTCCAAAGCGCTCCCACGCTCGATCTCCTTTCCCCGAACTCTAATGTCGAGCCGATCCTGGCTGCCATCGATATCGGGACGAATTCCGTTCATATGGTGGTGGTAAAAATTCAGCCAAAGTTACCTGCTTTCCGGATTGTAACCCGAGAAAAAGAAACTGTCCGCTTGGGCGATCGAGATCGATCGACGGGCAATTTGAAGCCGGATATCGTGAAAAAGGCAATTGGGGCGCTGCGTCGCTTTCAGGACATCGCTCAGCATCTTGGCGTCGAGCGGATCGTGGCGGTGGCAACCAGCGCCACACGAGAAGCGCCCAACGGAAAGGACTTCCTCCAACAAATTAAATCGGAGTTGGGTTTATCGGTCAACTTGATTTCCGGTCAAGAAGAAGCCCGACGCATCTATTTGGGAATCTTATCGGGGATGGAACTGCACAACCAGCTCCATGTGGCGATCGATATCGGTGGCGGGTCTACTGAATTAATTTTAGGTGACGGTCGCGAACCGCAGACTCTCAGTAGCACTAAAATCGGTGCAGTTCGGCTCACCAGCGAGTTCGTCACCACCGATCCCATCAGTTCGGAAGAATTTCAATACCTGCAAGCTTATATTCGGGGAATGCTCGAACGCCCGGTTGAAGAGCTGCAAGCCCAACTGCAACCGGGAGAACCCCTCAAAATGGTGGGAACTTCCGGGACGATCGAATGTTTGGCGCAAATCCACGCGCGGCAAACCCCGGGAACGGTTCCAACTCGGCTGCACGGTTACAAATTTAGTTTGAACGATTTACGATCGATCGTCAAAAAACTGCGGAAGTTGAATTATGCAGAACGCTTGGCAGTTCCGGGAATCTCCGAACGGCGCGGCGAGATTATTCTCGCTGGGGCGTTGATTCTTCAAGAAGCCATGACTTTGCTGGGAATCGAGACGATCGAGGTGTGCGAACGATCGCTGCGAGAGGGGGTCATTGTCGATTGGATGCTGAAGCGGGGGTTGATTGAAGACCGATTGCATTATCAAAGTTCCATTCGCCAGCGCAATACCCTGCTGATTGCCCAAAAGTACGGGGTGAATTTGGCGCACGCTCAACGAGTGGCTGCTTTTGCCATGAATTTGTTCGATCGAACGGGGGGAACGTTACACCCTTGGCAAGCCTCGGAACGGCAACTGTTATGGTCGGCAGCCATTTTGCACAATTGCGGAACCTACGTGAGTCACAGCTCTCACCACAAGCATTCTTACTACCTGATTCGCAACGGGGAACTCCTCGGCTATACAGAATTGGATATCGAAACCATCGCTCAGATCGCCCGCTATCACCGCAAGAGTGCGCCCAAGAAGAACCATGATGTCTTCAATGCCCTTCCTAAAAAACAACAGCAGATCGTGGCTCAACTGAGCGCCCTGCTGCGACTAGCAACGGCTCTCGATCGCCGCCAAATCGGTGCGATCGCCCAAATTGAATGCGAGTATCAACCCTCGCGCCGGGAACTACTCCTCAAACTTCAACCCGTAGAACCCGATGACCCTTGCGAACTGGAGCTGTGGAGCTTGGACTACAAAAAAGAGGTCTTTGAAACTGAATACGGGGTTAAACTCGTGACGATTTTATCATAGAGCAACTGGGCGCTTCTCCAAGATTTGGCTTCTAAAGACATCTATCTGCTCAGACATCCAGCGATCGCGATCGCCGATCGAAGTGCGTGAGATTGCGGAACGATCCGATCGAGATCGTCATCAAATCTGAGTAACTTCACGGGGTCGGATGACTGCGATCGCGGCATTTCCCACCCGGCTTCCCCATAAGCTTGTAAACACTGTGATGACATCTCAGAATCTGGGATGTCACTTTTTTTGGGGTGAGTCTTTTATTGTGGGTTGCCAGCACCCATCGGGGAGAAGGATGCCGCCTAATGTCTTTACCCGATCGATGCTTTGCCGGTAAACCCAAGCCCATCCTAGCGAGAGATCCGAATTTTCCGCATCAAAGACCTCAATTTGGGTTCGATCGTATTCGTTTTGATGGGGAGATTGTGTCGGATCGTAGCCTTCCAAATCATCGAGTTGTGTCAAAATTTCCCGATCGGTAAAAGAGAGCAAAAAACCCCGAACCCGATCGACCCCTGTTGTCATTGCTGGATACCCTAATGTGGGTAAATGGTACAGTTGACCGTAGACGATCGCCTCTCGTTCTTCGATGGTTTTCCCCAGACAATAACGCCGGTAATACCGATTTCCCGGTTTTAACGTTCCATACACAAAAACATCGATCGAACTCATCATCGGGAATCCTTAGCCACCCCCAACGATCGTCACAATTTCTAATCGATCGCCCTCTTGCATTTTCGTCGTATCCCAAAATTGTCGGTGCAAGATCTCGCCATTATACTCAACGGCGAGTAATCGTGGATTTAAACCCATTTTTTGGAGCAAATCGGGAAGTGATACATTCGGAGAACAGGCTTGCGGTTCTCCATTAATTTGTAAGGTAATTTCACCAGAAGCGTTCATATTCAGGAGTTTAGAATACAGAAGTTGCAGGAGTTCAGAAGTCCCAGCGATTCCAGAAACCCGGTTTTTCCAAAGAACCGGGTTTCTCAACGTGTTGAGAGTGGTTTATTAATCCGTCAAACTGGCTAAAGCCGATCGAGTTGCTTGTAGCGCCCGATCGATTTCTGCTGCCGAAACGATTAACGGCGGCACGAACCGCACAACTTTGGGACCGGCAGGCACCAATAACAATCCTTCACCCATTGCCGCTTTGACAATCTCGATCGAAGTGATGTCGGCATCGGCATTTAACTCCATGCCGTTAATCAGACCCCAACCGCGCACTTCGCTGACTTGCTGCGGATAGTCCGCGGCAATTGCCACCAAACCCGATCGTAACTGTTCCCCGCGTTCGAGTACATTCTCTAACAGATTTTCGGTTTCCAAGGTTTGGCACACCGCTAGCGCCACCCCACAAGCAAAAGGATTGCCACCAAAGGTGCTCGCGTGATCTCCCGGTTCAAACACGTTGCAAGATTCTTTGCACAACAACGCGCCGATGGGAATACCGCCACCCAAACCCTTCGCACTCGTAAAGACATCGGGTTCGATGCCTAGATTTTCGTACCCCCAATACATCCCCGTACGACCCATACCGACCTGTACTTCGTCGAGCATCAACAGAATACCCGTCTGGTCGCAAATTTCCCGAATCCGCTGGAAGTAAGCCTTCTCGCCGGGACGAACGCCGCCTTCGCCTTGCAGGGGTTCTAGCAAGATTGCTGCCACCTGACGTTCATCCCGATCGAGTTCGGCGATCGCGGCTTCCAGCGCTGCGATATCGTTATAGGGGACGTAGTTGAATCCGGGAACCAACGGGTTGAAATTCTTTTGGTATTTCGGCTGTCCCGTGGCGGTAATGGTTGCCAATGTGCGACCGTGGAAGCTGGCATTTGCCGTCAGAATCGTCGGGTTAGCAATATTTAATTTTGTATGACCGTACTTGCGCGCCAGTTTGATGGCTCCTTCGTTGGCTTCTGCTCCAGAATTGCAGAAAAAGGCACGATCGGCACAGGAATGCTCGACCAACCACTGTGCTAAATCCCCTTGGGAGGAAATATAGTACAAATTGGAAACGTGGTGTAGGGTCTGAATTTGCCGGGTAACGGCTTCAACCATAACCGGGTGTGCGTGTCCCAAGGTACAGGTGGCAATTCCAGCGACAAAATCCAGGTACTCCCGACCTTCGGCGTCCCACACCCGGCAACCGGAACCCTTTTCCAACGCCAGGGGAAAACGTCCGTAGGTTTTCATGACATAGCGATCGAAACGATCGATGTCGAAGGGGGAAGTCACGCTGGGTAAGGTTTGTGCAATGGTTTGCGGACTCACGATCTACTCCTCTCGGTAATCAGGTGGTTAGCTTCATCTTTAGTATGATAGATTAACCGACTCTCAGTCGCTATGGAGATACGATCGCACAACGGAGAATCTTCGTACGCGGTAGGGTGATGGAGGGGAGAGTGTACAAGAGAAAACATCCCCATCCCACGAGCTAATAGCTAAGAACGAATAGCGATTCGCTACAATATGACTTCTAAGTGCTTACTTCCAAAAACTGATCATGCCAGCGATCGAGCAAATTATTCAACGAGAACTCAATCCTTTCGATTCGACAACGTTTAGACCGGGACACTTTTGGCGAGAGGAACAAGATCTCGCCCAAACAGTGAACTCGATCCATCAACAAACGATCGATGAGATTCAACATATTCTGAAGGCAATTACTGTCGATCGTCGGACTCGCAGCATTCTTCTGGCGGGCGACTCCGGTTCTGGCAAAAGTTATCTGTTAGGTCGGTTAAAATCTACTCTCAATTCTCAAGCTTTTTTCGCTTATATCGGTCCTTGGCCCGACAGTAATTTTATCTGGCGACATACCTTGCGAAATACGGTAGATAGCTTGATGTATGTCCCCGCAGGTAAACGAGAGTCGCAATTAATGCTGTGGTTGAAAAGTTTGTCAGCGTTCAGCGATCGTGGGTTAAAAAAGCAGTTACTCGGCGAACGTAAACTGTTCATTCACAATATCAAAGGGACGTATCCATCGGGGATTTACAATCCTAACGAATTTTTTGGAATTTTATACGATCTCACCGATCCGGAACTCTATCCTTTGGCTTGCGATTGGCTCAAAGGTGACGATCTAGATGAAGAGACTTTAAAATTACTGCGGGTGAAGTCTTCGATCGATACTGAAAGTAAAGCACAACATATTTTAGCAAATTTTGGTCGAATTTCGGTGGCGACTCAACCGATCGTGCTGTGTTTCGATAATTTGGATAATGTCGATCGGGCAGACAATGGTGCGATCGATCTTCAAGCCTTATTTCATGTCAATTCTATCGTTCACAATCAAAAGCTTAAAAACTTCCTTGTAATTATCAGTATCATTACCAACACCTGGAACCAACATTCCAAACGAATCCAATCGGCGGACAAAGCCAGATTAGATGCACAGATTCGCTTGCGTCCCATCGATCTGACACAAGCTGAAGACTTGTGGAAAAGTCGCCTGTATCCACTACATTGTCAAGCTAAATCGCTACCACGTTCCCCCATTTATCCTCTCGATCGCCAAGCATTAAAAGAAAAGTTTCCGGGTAATAAAGCTTTACCTCGCTACGTTTTAATGCTGGGAAGCCACCTGTTTCAAATTGCTAAAAATGAAGACATTACTATACGCTCGCAGTCTTCAAATTCTGCCGAGAGACCGCCCGTCGATCCTCTAGATACTTTTCAATTACTCTGGCTGAAAGAACTTCGTAAAGTTCAAGATAAGGTAACTCAAATTCGCAATTTTTCGGGTCCCGAACTGATGCAAATGTTGCGGGAATCTTTAGAAACCTTAGAAGTTGCTAGAATTCAGCCAAAATTGTTACCCAGTCGAACTTACGCCAGCTATTCTCTGGGTTATCATGTTCCCCTCCAACCGGGACAAATTGGCTTAATTTGGACAGAAGAACCCAACCTCGTAAGCTTCTGTCATGTGATGAAAACCTGCCAAGCCGCGTTGAAGAAAAATATGTGTCAGTCGATTCAATTAATTCGGGCAGAACGGCTAGGAGTTCCCAGAAATCAGGGATATCAACATTACCAAAAATTATTTTCCAATTCTCCCCACGAACACGTCGTTCCCGATCTCGAATCCGTTCGCTATTTAGCAGCTTATCATAGTTTAGTCAATGCCGCTCGTGCCGGAGAACTCATTTTAGGCGATCGACCTCTCGATTTGCCGGGTTTAGTCGATTTCGTACGCCAATCTGGCGTTCTGAAACAGTGCAAGTTGTTGCAGGATTTGAAAGTGTTTTGGGAAGACGATGTACAACCCAACGCCGATCGCCAAAGTGATGAAAACTTACAAGATGAAGAAGTTAATAAATTTTTATTAGCCTTGGTAAAAACTCAGCAACTAATCGGTCGTCAAGTGTTAGTCGAAAGTGCGATCGCTCAATTTCCCGAACTCGAAGCTCAACAAATCGATCGTCTCCTCGATACTCTCCTCGAAAATCATCCCATTCAAATCCTCGACCCCACCGCGCCACCCGACGCACAATTATTGAAATTTGGTTCGCAGCAGTGAATAGTTGATAGTTGAATAGTTAATAGTTGAGAGTTAATAGTTAATAGTTGAATGACGATTGCATCTAAGCAGAAATCTTTGATCGGTTATCCGCCAAAGTTCTTCCCCAGCTCCCTCAGCTGCCTCAGCTCATCCTGTTCAAGAACTTCTGCCACCTAACAACAAACAACTAACCACTAATCAATAACCTCCCGGTGCGTTTCCTTCGTCAACACACCCTACCAACTAACCAATAACAACTAACCAACTCTCGCGATACAATAAGAGTATTTACAAAACTTTATCAAACTCACCGCCATGACTCCATCTCTGGTCTCCTCCCCTCCCCTAGAAAAACAAACCTGGCAGTGGCGCGACTACACTATCCAATACACGGCAACCGGTAGCGGTAAACCCCTCGTCCTCATCCACGGATTTGGTGCATCCATCGGTCACTGGCGCAATAACATCCCCGCCTTTGCCGAAGCCGGATACCGCGTATTCGCCATCGATTTACTCGGTTTTGGCGGTTCCGACAAACCCCCCATCGACTATTCCTTAGACTTGTGGCAAGCGCTACTCAAAGATTTCTGGACTGAGCAAATTCAGGAACCGACGGTGTGGATTGGTAACTCCATCGGTGCATTACTGGCATTGATGATGGCTGCCGACTATCCGGAAATCACCGCCGGGGGTGTCCTCCTCAACTGTGCTGGCGGACTGAACCACCGACCGGAAGAACTCAACCCGCCGTTGCGCTTCGTCATGGGAACCTTTGCCAAAGTCGTCAATTCTCAAGCCTTCGGACCGTTCTTGTTCAACCGTGTTCGCGCCAAACACCGCATCCGGGGAACGCTGCGCCAAGTTTATCGCAACACCGAAGCCATTACCGACGAATTGGTGGACTTGCTGCACGCACCCTCTTGCGATGCCGGCGCGTATCGGGTTTTTGCCTCGATTCTCAGTGCACCAGCAGGACCCATGCCATCCCAGTTACTTCCCAAAGTTCAATGTCCTCTACTGGTTCTGTGGGGAGAAGACGATCCTTGGACTCCGGTGAGTGGCGGGCGAATTTTTCAGGAGAACCAGGGTTCTCAATCGATCGAGTTTGTGTCTATTCCCCAAACCGGTCACTGTCCCCACGACGAACGTCCGGAGGTTGTCAATCCGTTGATTTTGGACTGGCTCGATGGTCGTGTGTAAATCGTAAAAATCTGTCATCAACGGGGTTTGCAAGATAGTAACCTGAGAGTTCAGGACGCTGTCTTGCCCGAGTCAGCCCGTATGAGGCTGACTGCTGTTGGTTCGTGGTTTCAGGCTATGAGTGAATGTCCTGTACGGATCGTACTCCAAGTCCCACTTTGAACCGGCGAACCGGGCAACGGATCGTGGCTAAACGGATCGAAGTTCCAGAGTCGATCGCCGCCATTTTCTGGAACCCAGTCCAGTACGTAACTAATGTTCAACATTTGAGTTTCTTCTGAAATCACCGTATTACAATTGCATTGTGCGATCGCAAAGCGAGAGTGTCAAAAGTGCCGCTGCTAAAAATGCTGCGATCGTTCGAACATGGTTCCAAAATGTCCAATCAGTTAGGTATCTTACCCATAGCTTTGCGCCTTCAGCACTGCTGGGCGAAACGATTGCCAGGGCATCATTTAGCGGTATGTTCCCAGCAATCGTCACCCCAATAGTACCAATCAGGTAAAGCAGACTTCCAATTAGCCAGTAGATAGCTTCGGGTTGACTCCATTGCTGCAGAGCCAAAATAATCAGTAAAAGGCAAGCCACAGCTGGGCCAAAGAAAGCCACCATAAACCACGGATTGAACACCGTAATATTAATCGATTGCATGGTAGCAATGCCTGGTGCTGTAGGTTGCTGAGCCAGTGCTTGCATCACAAAGGTGGAAAAGGCGAAGAAGACACCAGCGCTCAGAGCACTGCCTCCTGCGGCGAAAAGGATGACAGGCAAGCGCAAATTTTGAAGAATAGCCATAAAGCCTCCAGTGAATTTTTGTCAGTTGGAATGGGGTGACTGGAATGGGGTTAATAGGACAAACTTGGCGTCTTGCCCAGATACGTATCATCGGTCAGTTGCTTCAGAATGAAGTCTGCTACATCAGCTCGCGTGATTTTGAGTTGTGAAGTCTTGTCGTTGCTCGAGAAGCCGTGTCTGTACTGACCGGTTCGATTCCCGTCAACAAAAGCACCGGGCCGCACGATCGTCCAATCTAGATTACTCTGCTGCACATAGCGCTCCTGCCGTTCATGATCGACAAACACCTTCCGCAAAAGGAATCCAAACATAATGTACTTCCAGTAAAAGTTCAGATTCCCCCAACTTTCGCCTGTCCCCAGGGTTGATTGGCAAATAAACCGTCGGATGCCGGCTTGCTCCATGGCCTGGATAATTTGTCTTGTCCCTTCTGACCGGATGGTTCCTGTCAGCTTCTTACCCGATCCTAGGGTACAAACCACGGCTTCTTGACCTCGTACCGCCTGTTCCACAGATGAGAAATTCATGACATCCCCCTGAAAAAACTTGAGATTGGGGTGCTCGATGTCGAGTTTGGCGGGGGTACGTGCAAAAGCCGTGACGGTGTGACCCTGCTCCAATGCCTGTTCAACCACCTGACGACCAATGCTGCCTGTTGCCCCAAAAATCAGCAGTTTCATGATTTTGTCTCCTAAGTTTTGACACTTTCAGCTTAGGGTGGCGATCGATTCTCAGCTATCAACTTCTTGCGGGGCTGTCATAATCTTGCGGTCATTTTACCAATCTGGGCTAGGTACCCTCCAAATTAGGTATTCTCCAAAGATGGAACATCGAATATAGTGATAACTAAGGTCTGTCATCAGTTAGCCGTACATCCCAGACGAGGCATGGGTTCTGGCTTACCACTTCGAGTTGAGCCGATCGCCCTCAAATCCTTGCCCTCAAAGGCTTCCAGATTTAACTGATGACACGCCCTAGGTGAACTGGGCTTGCCTCATGAAAAAAACTGCTACCCAACGGATCTCAAAACATCTCCAAAAGCAGACCGATCTCGATTTCTTACCCAGCCCGCCAAGCCCAGTTCAAGGTTGGGAGCATGTTCGAGTCGAACAGTTGCAAAATCCTGCTGGAGAAGGCACATGTCATTTCGAGGGTGAGCATACGCTTTTTATGTCGCTTGCTTCCCGTCCCGTTCACTATTTGCAAGCTCAGGACGGTAAGACTCATACGGGTTTGTATAGGAGAGGAGACATGTCCATTACCCCTGCAAACACGCCGCTATTTGTTCGATGGGAAGGTAACGAACATTGTTTGCAGATTCGGCTCACCAATCAGTTTATGCAAAGTGTTGCCAGAGAAACCCTTGAACAAGATTGCGATCGCCTAGAGTTAATGCCCGAATTTCAGACTCGTAATCCACAGATTGAATCCATTAGCATGATGCTGCTGAGCGAACTTCAGCAGAAAGCTTCAGGCAGCAGCCTTTATATTGATTCTCTAACTAATATCTTGGCTGTAAATTTGCTCAGGCAGCACGCAACGATTAAAGCTCATTGTCCCATTTATGAGGGAGGCTTACCTCAGCATCAACTGCTGCACATTTTAGATTATATTGATGCACATTTGGCGCAAGACATTAAACTTGCAGACTTAGCCCGATTGTTAGACATGAGCCAATTTCATTTCAGTCGTTTATTCAAGCAGTCTATTGGCATCTCTCCTTACCAATACCTGATCCAGCAACGGGTAGAACGGGCAAAACAATTGTTGAAACAGACAGACCGATTCATTACGAACATTGCTTTAGAGTGTGGATTCAATAGCCACAGCCATTTAAGCAAACAGTTTCGACAATTTACAGGTATGACACCAAAAGCCTACAGAAGGAATGGAGAATAGGGAACTCGAATCCCTGACCTCTGCGGTGCGATCGCAGCGCTCTACCAACTGAGCTAATTCCCCGTAAGTCGTGCCCTCCATTATAGCATTAATCTACCATCGATCGCCAATTAACCCACCGCCTGACTCATCTCCAGCATCCGCTGAATCGGTCGCCCGGCTGCGATCCGAACGTCTTCGGGGAGGGTAATTTCCGGCGTGCGGTGTTTCATTGCTAGATAGAGCTTTTCCAGGGTGTTTAACCGCATATGGGGGCATTCGTTGCAAGCACAGTTTTGGATGGGCGGTGCGGGGATAAACTGTTTGTGGGGCATCTGCTTCTGCATTTGGTGAATGATGCCCGGTTCTGTGGCGACGATGAAGGCTTGACGATCGCACTTTTCGGCGTATTTCAGCAAAGCCGTGGTAGAACCAATGTAGTCCGCGTGGCGCAGAATCGGCGGTTCGCACTCGGGATGGGCGATGGTTTCGGCTTCGGGATGTTCGATTTTGAGCTGAACGATTTTCTTTTCGGAGAAGTTTTCGTGAACGATGCAGCTTCCGTCCCACAGAACCAACTCGCGCCCGGTTTGTTCCATGACATAGCGCCCTAAATTTCGATCGGGTGCGAAAATAATCGGCTGTTCTGGGGGAATTTGGTTAACCAAGCTGACGGCGTTGGAACTGGTGCAGATGATATCGCTCATGGCTTTGATCGCTGCCGTACAGTTGATGTAAGATACCACCAAATGATTGGGGTGTGCGGCTTTGAACTGGGCGAAGGCGTCGGGAGGGCAACTGTCTGCCAAGGAACACCCGGCATTGAGATCTGGCAGTAACACCAACTTGTCGGGGTTGAGAATTTTGGCGGTTTCTGCCATAAAGTGAACTCCGGCAAAAACGATCGTCTCGGCGTCGGTTTCGGCGGCTTGGCGGGCAAGCCCTAGGGAATCGCCGATATAATCGGCAATGTCTTGGATATCGGGATCTTGGTAGTAGTGGGCGAGAACAACCGCGTTGAGTTTTTGTTTCAAGGCGGCAATTGCCTCGAATAGGTCATTTGGCAGAAAGTTGGGAAGCTCTCGTGAAGGAAGTGCAGTGGTGAACACGGTTGTTGCCTATTAGTTAATAAGTCTTAACGATAGATTATAGTGTTTTTTACCAAAAAGAGAAGGGCGATTCGATCGATCTGGGAATCTCAAATCCGATCGGCACTCAATGCCTGTGGGATTTCCCCCGAGATTCCCCGCATTCCCATCACCCGCAGTCGAGATCCCCGAAAAAGTGCCTACCGCAGCGCGATCGCTCTACAACTCGCCCCGCAGTTAGCCCAATCGCCTCTACAACTCGCCCGAGACATTGCCGCCCAGTTACCGGAAACCTCTGACTTCGCTGTCCTAGTATCCCCTCCCGGTTGGATCGACTGTCAGCTAACCGATGTGGGGTTGGCAAAGTGGTTGCAGCATTGGATAGGTAAATCGATCGATCTACCCCCCCACCTCCAGGTTCCACCGCCGGAGGACAGATTCCCCGTACAATATGCCCGTGCTCGGTGCTGCACCTTGCTGCGACTGGCTGATGCCGAAGGGTTAATCGTTCTCAAATCCTCCCCAATAGAGATAGAAATTATCTCTCCCGATCCCATTCCTTGGCTGGATGACATCCCGTCTCTGCGACTGCAACACCCGGCAGAACAAGTATTGATGTGTCAATTGGTAGCCGTCGTGGAGGCGATCGAAGATCCGGTTTCGCCCAATCTCGGAAAACTGGCGATGAAGCTGAGCGAAGCCTTTGAGGTATTTCACAGCCAATGTCGAATTTTTGGGGAAGTGAAGAGGGAAAATCCGCTCTTGGCGATCGCTCGATCGGGATTAGTTGGCGTCACTCAAAAAGTGATGAAATGCTTATTAGAGAGTAAATTCGGCATTTCGTCACCGATGGAGCTATGACAGTTATTATCAAATTTTTGTGTCAGGGGGATGACAACAATGAATCTTTTCTGCTATTGTGGTGTCATGTGAGGAGCGAACCAGATAAGAGCACCGAGACGAAACACGGCCAGTCGTCGGTGCTCTTTCTGATCTGAGCTCATCTCGATCCGAATCTTGGCATGGAATCAGTTCGATCGGGATTTCGCCGCAGCGCAACTCTCAATCCAATTTCTGCACGATCGTGAAAGCTTTGAATCGGACGACAACCTTCCTCTCTATCCTAATACTGATGACCTCGAGTCTTGTAGGGTGCGGCGAAACCGTCAAAATTGCCGCTTGTAACAAGATGATCGAAATTAGTAATAAACTGAGTCCGGAACCCGAACCCGGTGCGGAAAATGTATTTACTCCCCAAGACGCACTCCAACAAGCCGAACGCGCCTTCCGCAAAGCCAAACAACTCGAAGCGATTGCCCTTCAAGATCCGAGGTTACAAGAGTATAAAGCTCGCTTCGTGCAGTTGTACCAACAAGAAGGCGAAGCGCTCAAACAAGCAGCCGAGGCAGCCCTAGAAGCTCAAGGCATTCCCAAAGCCGATCCCCAATTTCTAGAAGAGTCCCGCAAAGTTGCCAATTTGTATCTCCAGGCAACCGAGGTTTACCAACGACAGCTATCGGCTTTGCAGGAATTTAAGACCTACTGCGAAAGTCAGTAAGGGGTTAGTTGGTGGTAGGGGCGAAGCATAAGTGCTGCACACAGGCAAAGACAATCGGTCGATGAGCGATTACGATCGCTTTACCTAAGAATTACGAACCGAATGCTTTGCCTTCACTTCTTCGCCCATTACCAATTACTCATTATCCCATTATCCATTCTTTAACCATTGACTGTAACAGCGATAGCTGGGATAGTTAGCATATTCCGTTGCTACACAACAGACCGCAACCCAATTGGCTCGGCTGCTTGAGGTCTTTATGTTAAGAAATATATTAAAAAAACCAACATTTGCAGCATTCAAGCTGGCATTAGGCGTCGTATTGACGACGACTTCAACGATCGGATCTTTACCCACAGCCGATCGCTCATGGGCCCAGTCTTCACCGTCAGCCACACCGTCTTCTGAGCTAGAACCGCCACAGGACACGCCGAGCATGACGAAGTTGCGCGTGGATGGTTCCAGTAGCATGGCAATGGTGAATAAAACCCTGAAGCAGCGCTACGAAAAGCAATTTCCAGGGGCGAATGTGGAACTGAAAGCCGAAGGTACAGATCTCGCACTGCAAGACGTTCGTAATGGAGAGATTGAGGTGGCGGCGATCGGTCGTCCCCTCACCGCAGAAGAAAAAGCCAACGACTTGCAAGAAAAACGGCTCAACCGAGAAAAAATTGCCATCATCGTCAGAGTGGATAATCCGTATCGGGGTAATATGACGTACCAGGAATTTGCCAAAATTTTTCGGGGAGAAATTACGGATTGGTCGGAAGTCGGCGGATCGCCCGGAGCGATCCGGTTGGTCGATCGCCCAGAAAATAGCGATACTCGCCAAGCTTTTCGCGGTTACTCCATTTTCCAAGAACAGGAGTTTGCCACAGGGGCGACGGCTGAACAAATTGTCGCCGATAGTACCGATGAGACGATCGAGAAACTGGGCAAAGATGGGATCGGCTACGCGATCGCCTCTCAAGTGATGGATCGCGATGATGTCTGGGTTGTGCCGATGCACCAAACCCTCCCCGATGACCCCAGATATCCGTTTTCTCAACCTCGAACGTATATTTACAAAGGTGCTGCCAGTCCCGCAACTGCTGCGTTTTTAGGGTTAGCCGGTGTGGTGGGTCAAGAGTCGATCGCCGGAGCGGCAACGGTTCCGCCCACAGGGGGAGACAGTCCGATCGCCGCTTCGATTCCCCCCACAACCGGAGCGGCAATACCGGGAGAAGCGCCAACGATCACCACTTCACCGATCGCCGCCGTGCCTCCCAATCCAGGATCGCCAGCCCCCACGGCGGGCTCTCCCGTGGCAGTCCCTCCACCTCAGCCGAAACCCCCTTCGTCCACAGAAACCCCAGCGATCGTCGCCGCCCAACCCAAAACCGCCCAAGCACCGGAAGCTACCCCCTCTCCCATGGAAACGGCTTCCTTACCCCCATCTGCGGGGACGGATATTCCGGGGTTAATTGGAAACAACAGCATCTTGCCGGATTTTTGGTGGATGTTGCCCATCGGACTGGTGGCATTATTGGTTTGGTGGGGCGTGAGAAAGTTGCGATCGCAACAAACCTCACAACTCCCACCCGGAGACGGCTCTACTCCGCCCGTCGCCCCAAGCAACACCGCCGCACTACCCCCATCAAGCGCACCGGATGTCTCGACATTACCCTCTGGAGAAGCGCTCACCCCGGCTGACTTATGGGACACTCCAGCCACACCCCCCGCAGCCGAGACCAACCCCCCGACTGTCGGTTTGGCAGGAGGAGCGATCGCCGGGGGACTAGCCGCTTCTGCTATAAGTAGTCGCGAACCCGACGAACCAACGACTCCGCCGGAGGCAGAACCCTCGACGACTGCGGACACAGCAATTGCCAGTTCGGGAGCCCACACGGCTGCCACATCCTCCACGATCGAAAACGCCAACCTTGAGGGAAGCGGGGAACGACCCTCAACAGCCATGCCTCCCCAAGCGACTGAAGCGCCAACGACAACGGACGCCAATGTCGCAACCGCCGCAACGACTGAAGCGCCAACGACAACGGACGCCAATGTCGCAACCGCCGCAACGGCAGCGTTAGCCGGAGGTTTAGCTGCTTCAGAAATGGTGGGAGGGGTAGGAGATGATGAGTTGGCTTCTCAAACATCTGTCCCCAGCCTTGAACCGGAAACCGAAGCGCAAACGGCAATCCCTGCCTCGAGTTCGCAATTAGAGGAGACAACAGCAGAACAACCGATCGAAACGCCAGAAGCCGAAATTCCTCCAACGACAACGGACGCCAATGTCGCAACCGCCGCAACGGCAGCGTTAGCCGGAGGTTTAGCTGCTTCAGAAATGGTGGGAGGGGTAGGAGATGATGAGTTGGCTTCTCAAACATCTGTCCCCAGCCTTGAACCGGAAACCGAAGCGCAAACGGCAATCCCTGCCTCGAGTTCGCAATTAGAGGAGACAACAGCAGAACAACCGATCGAAACGCCAGAAGCCGAAATTCCTCCAACGACAACGGACGCCAATGTCGCAACCGCCGCAACGGCAGCGTTAGCCGGAGGTTTAGCCGCCTCAGAAATGGTGGGATCTGAATATGACGATCTTGCCCCCGAAGGCGAAGAAAGTTTGATCGACACAATAGAGACAGAAGATACAGAATCGATATCCGCTGCCTCGATTTCCGAAAACATCGATATAGCCGCAGCAGAAGATCGGCTGACAACGGAAACCGAAACCCCAGCAGACGCAACGAAATCCGATGCAGAAGACTTCAATTTAGCCGCAGGAGCAGCCGCGAGCGGTGCTGGACTTCCCGGTGGTGCGGCGGCTTTAGCCGGTGGTGCGGCGGCTGGAGCCGCTTTGGGAGCGATCGACGATCTTGTCGAACCCAGTGGCGCGGATGAATTCGTCCCGTCGGCATCCGGTGCCGACGAATGGGTTCCCTCGGGTGCAGATGAGGTCGTACCCTCTTCTGCGGGTCAGACTGACGATGCGATTCCAGTTCCCGCTAGCTTGATTGGAGAGTTCGATCGCCCATCATCGGATACCCCAGACTTAACCGCCGCTTCCGCAGCAGCCGGGGCGGCGGCAGGAGTTCCCATCGATTTTGAACCGTCTGACGCTCTGGCACAATCTGAGGTGGAGGCAGCCAAGTTTGACATGGGGCAAAGCGATTTCGGTGCCGAAGAACTCGCTTCAGTGGATGAAGGATTGCCCGACTTGCCCGATGGCTATGGGGAAAGTCGCATCGTCTTGGTTCCTAGCAATCCCCAATGGGCATACGCCTACTGGGACATTTCCAACGAAGATAAAGAAGAGCTGCGCCGTCAAGGGGGAAGCCAACTGGCATTGCGTTTTTACGATGTCACAGACCTCAATATCGCGATTCAAGTTCCCCACAGTTTGCAACAATATGCGTGCGATGAAATGGCGCGGGATTGGTATTTACCCGTACCCGCAGGCGATCGCGATTACATCGTTGAAATCGGCTACGTTGCTAATGATGGACGCTGGTTGTCTTTAGTGCGATCGCAACCCATCCGCGTGCCGCCGTTCTATCCCTGCGATTGGCAGAACGATCGCTTTGCCACCGTCCCCTGGAATGAAGAACTCAGCGGCGGTAAAACCATGACCGATTTGGGAACGCCCCAACGCAATCTCAACAACGGCAACAGCCCCGTGTACGATTCCCTGTTTGCCATGGCGCAAGCGGCAGAGGCTCAACGGGTAGCGGGTTCGGAATTGCTCTCGGGTATGGGAGTGTTCCCCTCTGGTGCAGGGCTGATTTCGGGGATGGGGATGTCGGGGATGGGGATGTCGGGGATGGGGATGTCTGGTATCGGTTTCCATGCTTCGATGCCGCCAATGCGATCGCGCAAGTTCTGGTTAGTTGCCGATGCCGAACTGATCGTCTACGGCGCTACCGAACCCGATGCCACGGTGACAGTGGGTGGCATTCCAGTTCCCCTCTCACCTGATGGCACATTCCGCTTCCAGATGGCATTCCCCGACGGATCGATCGACTACCCGATTATGGCAGTTGCCGCCGACGGTCAGCAAAACCGATCGATCCACATGAACTTTAATCGGGAAACCCGACATCGGAATACGAATACCAAAAAGGAAGCCGAAGATGAAATTCATTAGCCGACGATCGATCGTCGCGCGATTCTAACGTTTTATAGCTGTATACAGTCTTGTTAGGACGGTTCAAGTTCACCGATGTCCTCACTAGACTGTATATGGCTTTATAGTGTAAGGGTTGGATGACAAATCACCTATGACCCATTACCTATGTCCGTCCTTCGCTCTCTAGCCCAATTCCCTTGGCTGTCGGCTGTCTTATTATCGATCGTCTATGGGAACTGGGGTTGGATGTTAGCCGACAGCCATGCCCCCTTATGGGAGTGGGGAGTCTGTATCGTCTTAACACTGCTATTCGCTGAGGCTTTAGCCTCCCCCTGGTCGTGGATTCGCTTTTCGATCGTCCGCTGGCTCGCCAACGATACCCGCGCCTTCCTTTCTACAATCTTCTGCGCATTTTTGAGCGTGGTCATTCTGACTTGGTTAAATATTACCACCCAAATCATTCTCCTCGTTGCTACCGGATTGTTGCTTCGACTGGACGCCCAACAAGCTGGCGTGAAAGATTGGCAAGCCTTTTTGATTTTAACTGCTGTTTCGTCGATCGGTCTGGCTGCGGGATGGTTTGCCCGTAACCATTTTTGACTATCTCAAAAGAATATCGGACCTAGTATAGCAATCGCCACGTCGTCATCTTTTCCGGCAAAAATAGTGTCATCGCCCTCTTCTCCCGAGACGTTATCATTGCCGAAAATTACCACCTTATCAGCACGCCAGCTTTGTTGGGTAATGGCGATAACTGGGCACCCTACAACCCAACAATAAGCTATGGTGGGATTGAAAGTCGCAAGAAAGGAACGAACGGCGTGCTGGCAAGAGTTTGGAGTGCTGCCTTAGTCGGCATCGATGCAGTCAAAGTCGGGGTCGAAACCGATGTATCCAACGGACTGCCGGGAATCATCGTCGTCGGGTTGCCGGATACTGCCGTCCAAGAATCCAAGGAACGGGTGAAAGCAGCGCTGAAAAACTCCGGCTATATGTACCCCCTACGCCGGATTGTCATCAATCTTACCCCCGCAGACTTGCGTAAGGAAGGACCCAGCTTCGATTTACCCATCAGCATGGGCATTCTGGCGGCATCGGAACAAGTCAACCCCGACCTACTGGGAGATTACCTGTTTTTGGGAGAAGTATCCCTTGATGGGAGTTTGCGTCCGGTAACGGGGGTTCTGCCGATCGCTGCTGCCGCCCGAAAAATAGGAATTTCGGGTTTAGTGGTTCCGGCTGGGAATGCGCGAGAGGCGGCAGTAGTGCAGGGATTATCGGTGTATGGGTTTAGCTGTTTGGCAGATGTTGCCGATTTTCTCAACCGTCCCCAAGCTTATTCCCCGGTAGAAATTGATGCGCGTCAAGAGTTGGCAGGCAATGCGTTTTCGGGTTTGGATTTAAAGGAAGTCAAGGGGCAAACCCACGCCAGACGGGCGCTGGAAATTGCGGCAACGGGGGGACACAACCTGATTTTTGTCGGACCTCCAGGAAGCGGGAAGACGATGCTGGCGCGACGGTTGCCAGGGATTTTGCCGCCCCTGACGTTTGAAGAGGCGCTGGAAGTGACACAATTGCATTCGGTGGCGGGTTTGCTGCGCGATCGCGGTAGACTAGTCAGCGATCGCCCGTTTCGCAGTCCTCACCATTCGGCATCAGGACCCTCTCTGGTGGGTGGCGGCAGCTATCCCAAACCGGGGGAAATTTCCATTGCACACCGAGGGATCTTATTTCTCGACGAACTGACGGAATTTAAGCGGGACGTATTGGAATTTTTGCGCCAACCGCTTGAAGATGGTTATGTCAGCATTTCTCGCACCCGCCAATCCGTCCGTTTCCCCGCGCAGTTTACGTTGGTGGCTAGCACCAACCCCTGTCCCTGTGGGTACTACGGCGATCCGGTTCAACCCTGCACTTGTTCGCCGCGCCATCGCGAACAATATTGGGCGAGATTGTCCGGACCCCTGATGGATCGCATCGATTTGCAGGTGGCGGTGAATCGCCTCAAACCGGAGGAAATTACCCAGCAACCCACGGGGGAAGCTTCGCAAACTGTGCGGGAACGAGTCCAGGCGGGACGAGAGCGGGCGGCGAAACGATTTCTCGGCGAAACCATTCGCTGCAATGCCGAGATGCAAAGCAGACATCTACGCCAGTGGTGTCCACTCGACGATACCAGCCGTAATTTACTCGAAGGAGCAATCCGGAAACTGGGACTCTCGGCACGCGCGACCGATCGCATTCTCAAAGTGGGCCGCACGATCGCCGATTTGACAGGAGATGAGGCGTTGAAACCCCAGCATATCGCAGAAGCGATTCAATATAGAACCTTCGATCGAATTCAGTAGATCTTTCAGATATTTCCCAAAAAAATTCCCAAGCTTTGAGCTTGGGAACCCATCAAACCCCCCAATAGCTTTTTGAGGGGGACTCTTCTAATACATACGTTTTGATGACCTGAAGGATCTAGCATTCGAGATCTAGGATCTTGATGCCTTCGTATTGTGCTGTACTAGCATTAACAATAAGTAAATAGCGAGTAGGTAGCCCGTTGCGAGGCAAGGGATGAGCAAAGGCAAATTGTGGAAGTTCATAGGACGGCCAAAGTGAAGTAGAGTAGCAGACAAGATGAGGAACACAAGCAAATTTCAGCACTGGCACTCAAAATAAGTGCAGGATATGCGAAACTAGGGAATCTAGCTCACAACAGTGCTAGCCCTAAAGCGATCGAACGATGAGTTGGAGTCACATAACCCTGCTTAATAGAAACTAATATCGATTAGGCTAACCCCTACGGGAAAATCAAAAGCTACCCTGTAAGACAACTCACCGATATTAAGTTTTATCCTCAGTAGAGATTTTCAATAATATGCGTCTCAGCACAAGGTAATAGCGTATTAGGCTTTTTAGATAAAGCTCGTACCGCTCCTCTCACCGCGAATCGCGTCAAAATGTATGGAATTGTTGCAATCCTTAGAACCTATTCTAGCACAAGAGTTCCGGGGTTTTGGGGGTGTTGGGTCAATTGTTTTACATTTCTTTACAATTTATGAGTAAATCGCTCGAAGGGTGCGTCGAAGGCGATCGCTCCTCATATTTCTCGATCTTGGAGAACATCCCTGACCGATAAAACTTCCCTACTCGGAGGGCTTAGCTTAGAATAGAAACAATATATGTAAATTTTCGTAACTTTACGCCTGAGTCGGCCGATCCATGACCTCAGTTACATCTCTATTTTATCCAGTGGAAGAAGACCTACGGGTCTTAACCCAAAACCTGAAGCAGCTCGTGGGTGCGCGGCACCCTATTCTATTTGCTGCTGCCGAGCATCTCTTCGAGGCAGGAGGGAAGCGACTCAGACCGGCGATTGTGTTGTTGATTTCGCGGGCAACCATGCCCAACCAAGAAATCACACCTCGCCACCGTCGCCTTGCCGAAATTACAGAGATGATTCACACGGCGAGCTTGGTACACGACGACGTGGTAGACGAAGCCGAAACACGACGGAGTATTCCCACCGTCAATAGTAATTTCGGTAATCGAGTTGCGGTTCTTGCCGGAGACTTTTTATTCGCCCAGTCATCTTGGTACTTAGCCAACTTAGATAACTTACCAGTGGTCAAGCTGCTGTCAGAAGTGATTATGAACTTAGCCGAGGGCGAAATTCGCCAAGGGCTAAGCCAGTTCGATCCTGACTTGTCGATCGAAGCTTACCTAGAAAAAAGCTACTACAAAACGGCTTCTCTGATCGCCAATAGTAGCAAAGCCGCAGGGGTTTTGAGTGGCGTGTCTGCGGAACTTGCCGATCGATTGTACCTTTACGGTCGCCATCTGGGGTTAGCCTTCCAGATTGTCGATGATATCTTAGATTTTACGAGTTCGAGCGAAACCTTGGGCAAACCCGCCGTTGCCGATTTGCGCCAAGGTCATTTAACTGCGCCTGTTCTATACGCGCTGGAGGAGAAACCGCATCTAGAAGTTTTAATTTCCCGAGAACTTGCCGAACCCGACGACTTTGATAAAGCACTGGCGCTGATCGAAGAAAGTCAAGGCATCGATCGATCTCGAGAGTTAGCCGCACACCACGCGGAACTCGCCGTACAGCAACTCGTCCACCTACCCGCCTGTCCTCACCGCGAGGCTTTAACTCAACTGGCTGATTATGTATTGAGTCGGCTGTACTAAGCAACCTTCCACCGAATGCATTTCAGTTATCCCAAACCAGGGGATTCCCCATCTGTCTACACGATGGGGAGAAAGTCAGAGGATACTACCCTGTTCGTTCACCGCTAGAGTTGCTTGAGAACCAGCAAGGTGATGTCATCGAAAACCTTTTGCGTACCGATATACTGCTTGAGATCGGCAATAATTGCCTGCTGGATTTCTCGTGCGGATCGATCGACGTGCAAACCGGCAACCTCACACAGACGATCGACCCCGTAATGTTGGTTTTGCAGATTTTCCGCTTCGGGAATCCCGTCCGTGTACAAAACGACCACATCGCCAACATTCAACTCGATCGACGCGGAATGAACAAATCGACCCATTTCTTCTTCTAAGCCAATGGGAAAGCCCAAATCGATCGTATCGATCCGTTCGATCTGACCCTGTTGCCGAATGACGATCGCTTCTTCGTGCTGTCCGCTCAACCGCAATTTCCCCTTTTGATACTCTAGTAAAGCCAGGGTCAAACTTTTATCGGAGTTCATCCGCCGCACATTGCCAAAAATCACCCGATTGAGCGCTTCTAAAATTTTTTTCGTATCGGTTTCGCGATTGGCAAGCAGAGTCCGGATGGCGGTTTGCACGACGATCGTCAAGACGCCACTTTCGAGTCCATGTCCGGTGACATCACCAATGCCAATAATCAGGCTTCCGTCTTGGTGCAGGACATCGTAATAATCGCCTCCCACATCAGCGGCTGATTCCATAAACCCGGCAATTTCTAAGCCCTCGATTCCCAGCAATTCCTGTTCTTTGGGCAACAGCATTCGATGGACTTTATGTGTAATTTCTAGCTCCGTATTGAGGGCTTTATTTTCCGCTTCTGTTTTTAATGTGTGTTGGGTGATGCTCGTTAAATAGGTGACTGATAAGCTTGTCAAAAACAGTCCGATCGTCAAAGCGGCGATCGCCCGACTCGTCACTCTTCTTGTATTCTTTTGAGGGACGATCAACACTGACCATTCTCGATCGGCAACATTCAAAGTGCGGACACAGGTGGTTCCATCTCTATTGTACGGACAGTAATTGACGGTTCCCGTTTTGAGCGGGGGAACAAGATTGGTATCGTTAATAAATTCTCGTTTCTGGGAATCATAAAATAATAAAAAGTTGGCATCTTCTTGGTATAAAGATTTACTTAACGAGGAATCCAGTCGATCGAAGGAAATATCGTAAAGATAAAAATTCAGATTTTCTAGATTTAAAGAGGAAACCGAACTAGCAATTGACTGTTGAATCTCGATTGAGATATAGACTAGCCCGTCAAATTGACTCTTATTACCTGTAATTTCCGATACTTTTAGTTCATTTTTGTAAATAGGATAGTAAACTTCAAACACAAAGTCTTCTCTGTCACTCGGCACGAAACTTTGAGTTGCTATGGGTATTTTGAAAGTTTTAGCTCGATCGATACTGAGTTGAGAAATAGGATTTTTTGAGCGATCGCATCCTAAGACTCGATCGTCGTTGCTGGATGTTTCCAGATAAACGGTTGGATAATATTGCGATCGCTCAGCCGCCACCGAAATCTGACCCGGCACCTCACAATCTCGAATCTGAAAACCGGGTTCTTCGAGTTGGCGAAATTTCTCGTAAGTCGATCGTTGTTTTTCGGGTACATATTCCAACCAACCCAACTCTAAAATACCCGGTTCGCGACTGAGAAACACTTGTGAAAATCGGGAAAATTCATCCCGAGTCACCCGTTCGGAGGAATCATAAAATGCTCCGACCGCACGAGTTGTTTGCAAATATTCGTCGATATTCTGTTGTAAAGCTAATGCTAAATTGTTAGCTCGTTTAGGAAATTGTTCCTGGAGTTGGCTGGTTTCCCAGTGCCAAACGAAACCGGACGCTATAGCCGAGAACCCGATGCCGGCAACCCAACTCAGCCACACGGGTAAATAAGGAGATTTTTTCAAGGAAGTTAATTTTTTAAATCTCGGATCGATTTTAATGCCCAAATTTTTAAAACCAATGCTCGATCGATGGAAAAAGGGGATCTTTTTCACTCTAAAATCACCATAACATGAGTTTCTGGGAACTTAGAGAGTCAATGTAACATTGTATACATTTCTCGGAAACTACGATCGATCTTGGGATCGATCCATCCTCCAATTACCACGTTACTCGATCGCGCAAAGCTGCCAGTTTACTAGGACCGATGCCGGGAACCCGATCGAGATCGTCGAGGGAGGCAAAAGGCTGCTGCTGCCGCGCAGCAACAATTTGCTGTGCTAAAGATCGGACCCACACCCGGCAGGGTTTCTAATTCTTGCACAGTAGCGGTGTTGAGGTTCACTTTCTCATTGATAACGTTCTCATTGAGACTTGGCGCTGTTAAATTTGGGGTGGTTGTGGGGGTTTTTTGGACAATTGCCGGACATTGTTGTTTTCGATCGCGAATTTTCTGTTGTACCTTTTGGGGAATTCCTAATGTGGCGTGGGTGTAGAGACGATCGAATTCCCGTTGAAAATGGGCAGCAACGGTCGAATTTTCGACAATTAGCAACGTTTCATCATTTTGACTATTGGCGGCGGCAGACCAATTGTGAGAACCCGCGATCGTGATGCGAGTATCGATCGTCGCGAATTTGTGGTGTAATTTATCTCCAGGCGGTAATAAGGGAACACCAACAGTTTCGATCGGCTTTTGCCAGGGAGAATTTCCCACTTCATACTGACAATTTTTAGTCGCCAAAGCCACTCCCAATAAATCCAATCCTTCACTATAATCTCGATAAGCAAAACTGGGATCGATCAGTGCCCGCACCGGAGTTCCCTGCTGGTGGCGCATTGCCAAAGTATTGGCGATTCCCTGTTCGGAAAAGACAAACAGCGCCAAATCGATCGACCCAGAAGCGCGTGCCAAAGTTCGGGAGATGGTTCCATTCACGCTTTGTTCCCAAGGGATTTTAGTTGAAGTCGGGGAGAACTGCACGGAAATTCGGTTGTTACCCAGCAAAACCGTTTGTATCCCTCTGGGGGGTTTTTGTAACCCAAATAGACTATCGGTTTTTCCCCCGACGCCATCTCCCCACATGATGTTAAATTCCCGTGAAAACAGGGTTGCCAGTTGAGGGGAATTGATGTGCAGGAGGTTGTTGGCATTGCCGCGACTGGCAGGTTTGTCGAGATCACCGTGGATGTCCGATCCGGTAAAATTAGCAGAGGTGACGATGACGGTGCGATCGTCGGCGACGACAAATTTATGGTGCATCAAACCGCTGCCTTTGGAACCATCGGCGGTATCGTCGAGAACGGGAACACCTGCCTCTCGGAGAATCACCAAAGCATCGTACTGGCGGATTTCCGAGGGACTCAAATCCCCGTCACTGTTGGCATCGATGCGCCGACGACCATTGAGAGCTCGATCGCTTTCTCGTCCCGACATTTGGGCGATTTGGGCTTCAGTATAATCGCTCCAAGGACGGCTGTAACTATTTTCTAAAATTACTCTAACTTGAACGCCCGATCGATGGCGTTCTGCTAAGGCGCGAGCAATTTCCGGTAGCCGTAACTCCTGTACAGCCACGTCTACACGAATTTTGGCGCTGGAAATGGTTTCGAGAATTAACTGCTCTAAATCGTCGCCAGGACGGGTGAGATCGCGATCGAGTTCGGTATATTCTGTGGCTTGATTTTGATTGAAATAAACCTTCACCCCAGGATCTTGCGGCAAAGGTTCAATTTTTATTTTGGGCGGGACGTTTTGCCGACACGCGCAAAGTAGGCAAAGTGCAGGAGTTAGGAGGAATAAGGAAAACCTGTGAGGGGTCAAACCCATAAAGCGATCGGCAAATTGACATTTTTGAGAACTAATACCAATTTAAGATGAACTTGGGTTCTTGGCATCCGATCGCCCCTACGGTTGGTATATAGCAATCCTAAATCATTCGCAAACACCCGTAGGGGTAGTGCCCCCGTGCCTACCCCGCCCACAACGAGAGAATGGGGGTTCCAGAGATCGGGTCAACCACGGGGGGATTGCCCCTACATTGCAACCTTTTACAACCCATTTAGGATGGCGATATTCCCGATGCGCTTGGCTATACAATTTCGGCGCAAATATTATAGAACTTGTAAAGTTCGGCAAAATGTCACTGAAATCGATCGAGATCGACCGAAGGTTAAAGCAACAGAGGCAAAATCGCTCCCTCAGCTTGACGCTAGTTGACCTTCCATCGTTTCAATGTAGCGCCGACCGACTTGGAGTTGAGGAAATCCAGCCTCGTTGACTACTCAGTCTTCAAGGAAAAATGGTTATGTACGCTGCTAAAAATCCCATTTCTCAGAAAGTTATTCGCCAGATCGATCGAGCGAAATCTCCTTCCCACGTCGATTTGGCATTGTGGGAACTGGCTTATGAACTCCCAGAACCTCTGACCCAAACCGATTTCCAATGCGCTCAACGCCACGGATGGAACGGCAATGACGATCGTCTCGTTCCCCAATTGCGCCTAAAAATTTTAGAAGCTGCATTCAGGCAAGATCTTTTGTTTGCCGATCGGCGAGTTCCGTTCCAGAAACCGCTGGTTTCGATCGTTTACGGCAAAGACCAATTACAAAAATGGTATCGAGAATCCAAACAGAGATTCCCCGAATTTGAACTGACGATCGCCCTACGTCCATCTTATTCCAGAACGGACAAATTTATCGAACAAACTTTATATTGGCAACCGTTACCGGGATGTCCGCCCCTGATTGCCAATCTCGATTTTCCCGTAGCGCCATACTGGGAACGCTGCGAAACCCTGGCTACACCGGAATTGTGGTGGGATGAGGCTTATCCCAATTCTAGCTATGTCGTCGATTCTCGTGCCTCCCAATCTCACTCCCATTGGCAACTGGATTTAGTGGAAATCGAAGCCATTCGGTGGTCGGGACGTTTTGAAGTGTTGGGTTCCCAAATTCAAAGCAAAATTTCGGCAACGGGACAACGGCTATTACCCGATCGAATTTTGTTTTGCGAAGATTGCTACAATTACGGCAATCGGGCAGTTTCCTTTGGCTGTTCTTATTAGACATCTGGGAAAATTCATTCA
Organism: uncultured cyanobacterium; assembly: GCA_963838375.1. Classification (GTDB taxonomy): domain Bacteria; phylum Cyanobacteriota; class Cyanobacteriia; order Cyanobacteriales; family Geitlerinemataceae; genus DVED01. The sequence continues at coordinate 42,064 of CAWIQY010000008.1, forward strand.
GACCCCGACAAGTTATGCTGTAACACCGGAGATCCCCGACGCATCGGAATCCCCCTAAATCCCCCTTAAAAAAGGGGACTTAAATCCGGTTCCCCCCTTATTAAGGGGGGCTAGGGGGGATCGACAGACTTGTGTCTTAGCATAGGGAGGGGAAAGTTTCCACAAACCTCGCGAAAATGTCATAGAAATTTACAAAAAAACACGAATTCGATCGACATTCCCCTTTCCACGGTCTGAACTAGAAACCTCCCTTTCTACCCCAATGGCGGTGCGCGAATGCCGGAAATTCAGCCTTGTATAAATCGCGAGAATCCTTTACCTGTATGGCTTTTAGCCGCTGTCGGGTTCGGGTGATCTTCGCAGTTCGAGATCGACTTTCGGGATCGATGCCAGAAAAAGGTCGATCGAGGTCATTTTTTCCCCGGAGGTGCGTCGATGGCTTTTTGATTTATGTATTTTATTCTTAGAAACGCTGTAATTCTCTCTAGATAATGAATCTAGCCATTTTTACTTCTCGAATTCTTGCCATCGACGCACCTCGGCAAATCGCTCAAACCCGCATTCTTCCGTTGAGGTGCGTCGATGCCTTATGGGGCTTGGGTTTGAGGGCTGTTGTTGCCAACTTTGCAGAGTCGATCTATACTTATTGCCAGGGGGTGCGTCGATTTGACGCTCGAAACTCCCGCCCCGTCTGGTCTGCCAGACGAACTCCCTACCGATTGGGTTAAATCGGATTAGTTGGAAACTTAGTGTAGATTGCAGCGACCTAAGTTTTTGCAGTCCCTACCGATTGGGTTAAATCGGATTAGTTGGAAACCTTAGCAACAGTAGCAACAGTAGCAACAGTAGCAACCCCTACCGATTGGGTTAAATCGGATTAGTTGGAAACATGTTATGGTGTCGTAACCGACAAGGCTGTTTCCGGCAGCGATCAGCCTACCGATTGGGTTAAATCGGATTAGTTGGAAACATTCTCCGCCCTTGATCTGCTTTTTATGGCAGAAGGGACACATCCCCTACCGATTGGGTTAAATCGGATTAGTTGGAAACTCATGACAGTTGCGAGCAAGCTCCTGACTTGCGTCCCCTACCGATTGGGTTAAATCGGATTAGTTGGAAACTTTGGAGCTTCCAAACTCTGCCAAGGTCAGCTTCCAGCCCTACCGATTGGGTTAAATCGGATTAGTTGGAAACTTGAAAGAAACTCCGATGAATTCTTCATCGGGAATCACCCCTACCGATTGGGTTAAATCGGATTAGTTGGAAACTTCGCGATTTCCCACGAAAGAAGAACTTCCTTGATACCCTACCGATTGGGTTAAATCGGATTAGTTGGAAACACATCCAACAAAAAAGAGCCAAGCTAAAAAACTTGACTCTTTTTTTGTGATGCCATACCATTAAAACTTCCAATGCAAGCACTCAGTGGCTGCGATGCTCTGCGCTGCGCTAACACACCCTACTGGATTGCGGCTTTGAGGGCAAAAATCTTCTCAATCGTCTCTTCCACCGATCGATCGGGGGTAGACGCGCCGGAGGTAATGCCGACGGTAATTTCTCCATCCGGCAGCCAATTTTCCGTCACTTCCAACTCTTTCAACAGCGGTTTGTGTTCGATGCGGTTTCCCGGTCCGATACGATCGGCGCTGTCGATATGATAGGATGGAATATTCCGTTCGATGGCGATTTCTTGTAGATGGGTGGTATTCGACGAGTTGTAGCCCCCGATCACCACGATCGCATCCAGGTTTTCTTCCACTAACTTTAACATCGCATCTTGCCGTTCTTGTGTCGCATCGCAGATGGTGTTAAACGCCAGAAAATGTTCGTTGAGTTGCGTCGGTCCGTACTTTTGTAACATCGTCCGTTCAAACAGTTTACCGATGTGTTCGGTTTCGCTTTTGAGCATGGTAGTTTGGTTAGCAACTCCCAGTTTTTCTAAATCTCGATCGGGATCGAACCCTTCAGAGTGAGAGTTTTTAAACATTGCCATAAACTCGGCTTTGTCGCCACCATTCAGGATATAATCAGCAACATATTGCGCTTGAGTTAAGTTGAGAACCACCAAATATGTTCCGGCAAACGAACTCGTTGCCAACGTTTCTTCGTGACTGTATTTGCCGTGAATAATGGACGTATATTCCCCTTTCTTGTGCTTTTCTACGCTGTTCCAAACCTTAGAAACCCAAGGACAAGTCGTATCAACGATCGTGCAACCTCGATCGTTAAGGAGTTGCATTTCTTGAACCGTCGCGCCAAAAGCCGGGAGAATCACCACATCCCCAGATTCGATTCCCGAAAAATCTTTTTGTCCCTCAATCACCTCAATAAAATTCACCTGCATTTCTCGCAAGCGCTGGTTAACACTGGGATTGTGAATAATTTCGTTCGTAATCCATATCCGTTCTGTGGGGAAGTGCTGGCGGGCTTCGTAGGCGATCGCCACTGCCCGTTCCACCCCCCAACAAAAGCCAAATGATTCTGCTAACAGAATCGTCACATTGCCCGCGTTTGAGGATGTTTTGATTCGCCCGAATTTCTTCGATTAAACTGCTTTGATATTCCGATTGTAGCGTTTGGGAAACCTCTACTTCGTGTCCGAATCCGCGACGGTGATAGTTAGGAGATTGTTGGAGATTGCGTTTAAAAGCTTTTGTATCCATAAATGGTTAGTTGATATTTGGTAGGGTGTGTTGAGGAACGAAACGCACCGGTTTGGTAGGGTGTGTTGAGGAACGAAACGCACCGGTTTGAGAGTTGGTAGTTGACGAAGGAAACGCACCGATTTGGTAGTTGATAGTTGTCGAAATGCCACCCCACATCCTGTACCCTGAACTTCTGCAAATTCTGTAACTCCTGTAACTCCTCAAATCAAAGTTCCAAACGATCGTAAACTTGCAGAGCCGATCGCCAAACCCAATATCCCTGCTCGTTTAAGTGTAATCCATCCGTGCTCAGTTCGGAACGGAGATTACCCTGGTCATCCGCAAACAGCGAGAATAAATCCAGGTATTTCGCGCCTTCAGCTTCCGCCAAATCTTGTAATTCTCGATTGAGTTCTCGAATGCGATCGTTGGGAATATCCAACAGCCGATCGCGCCCTTCCCAAGTCGCCTCTTCCCCACCATGAGGTAAAATCGATTGCACGACCACTGTAGCTTCCGGATGGTGTTCTCGGAGATCGCGAACAATGCGCCAATGATTATCTAAAATCGTGCCATCGTCAATCCCGCGCAACAAATCGTTAATCCCGATCATGACAAACACCGCATCCGGTTTGAGATCGTCCCACAACTTCAAGCGCTTGTACAACCCATCAGACACCTCTCCGGAAATCCCTTGATTGAGCCAAGTCGTGCCCGGCGGCAGCAATTCTGGCGGAAACCACAACGAAATCGAGTCTCCTGCCAAAATCGTCAAACGCTCCGGGGAAGTCGCCGCCACAGCCTTAGCTTCCTGCCCCAAAACCTCTACCCATTCTTCGTAGCTAAGTTTTTTGCGTTCTCCCGTGACTGCCTTTACAGGAGTTGCCGACACCTCGGCACTCGTCGGGGCTGCCTCCGCTTCAACTGCCCCGCGCCAATTGTAATTCCGGAACAACAAAAGACTAACGGTCAAACTGAGAATAACATTAGTGGCAAGGGAAAAAGCCGCCCAGACTGGTAAGGTCATCGAGCGCTGAGACACCGATCGATTAGACACTGGCTTCGCGCAAAACATGGGTTCGATCCTGATTTTAGTGGGGATTGACCCGATCGAGAACCCCAAAACCCTAATATAGACTTAAAAATTGAAACTCTCAAACTTCAAAACGCCCATCCTTGCGCTGTCTGATGCCGGAAAATGGAAAGAAGTCTCGCTCGGTAAAGATTTGCATCGTTCAAATTTTATCTCGTTTCCGGCGAGAAGGTTCGTGATACAACCAATCTGACACCAAGAGAGTCTAAGCAAACATGACAAGAGTATTTTTATCCGCGGCTCACGGAGGATACGAAAACGGCAGACGAGATCCCGGCAGCATTGCTGGCGGCATCACCGAAGCCCAAGAAATGATTTTACTACGAGATTTGGTGGCAAGCGAACTCCGCGCTCGGCAAATTGAAGTGCTTGCCGTACCCGACGACTTGGGCGAACAACAAAGCATCCAATGGATCAACGCCCGCACTCGTGTTGGGGATGTGGCATTAGAACTCCATTGCGATGCCGCCAGCAGCCCCTCTGCCCGTGGCGCAAGTGCCTACTATATTACCAACAACCGGCAACGCCAAGCCAATGCCGAACAAGTCTTGCAGGCGCTGCTACGTCGCGTGCCTCAACTGCCCAGTCGGGGCGTCAAACCCGATACCGAAACCGCCACCGGTAGCTTGCTGTTCTGTCGGGGAACAGTTCCCCCCTCCGTGTGGCTAGAAGTGGGCTTTCTCACCAATCCCGACGATCGAAACCTCCTACAAAATCGCCGTTCGGATATGGCGTTAGGCATCGCCGATGGCTTGATGGCTTGGGTGCGCGGACAACCCTTGCCAGATCTCACCCCGACCCCCATTCCCACGCCCAGTTATCCTCAAATTGGCATTAGCATTAACGGTCAGGTGTATCCAGAATCGGGACTGTTGGTCAATGGTAATGCCTATATTCCCGTGGATCTCGCCGATAACTTAGGCGTGGATCTCTCCCAACAAAATATTCTGCGCCTGCGCTACAACAATGTGGTTTATGTCAAAGCGATCGACCTTCGAGAATACAACGTTTCGATCGCCTGGGACAATCCTAACCGTCGAGTGGTCTTACGATCGATCTTGCCCATCTGCGTCGGTCAGTTAGACAAAATTATGGGTCACGGCAACACCACAGAACCCCAACTGATCGCATTCCTCAAAAACAATAACAACACCGCAGTTAACCCATTTGCCGAGATTGGCAAACTCTATCGAGAAGAATCCAGTATCGAAGGCGTCAACTACGATATCGCCTTCACCCAAATGTGCATAGAAACCAACTTTCTCCGCTTTGGCGGTAGCGCCACTGCCAGCCAAAATAACTTCGGCGGTTTGGGTTCGGCAACCGGAACCACACCCGCCTCTTTTACCAGCGCCCGACTCGGCGTCAGAGCCCACGTCCAGCACTTGAAAGCCTACGCCAGCACGGAACCTATGGTACAAGAAATCGTCGATCCTCGTTTCCGGTTTCTCACGCGCGGCGTTGCCCCTTTGGTCGGTCAACTCAACGGACGCTGGTCTGAAGCGCCCGATTACGGCGAGCAAATTCTGGCGTTGGTGAGGCGGCTATACGAGTCGGCGGGGTTGTTGTAGGAGTGCGGAGTCGATTGTTGGCGATAAGCCACCAGCCATTCTGTCCGGAACCCAACCTGCCGTTGGTGTAGTAGGATACCGGACTAATCGAAAGGCTCTAAGTGCGAGCTTCGGCGTTCAAAATCGATCGAGATGTCTATTTTGGACAAACTTGGACATACAATGAAGTCCAACAATGAAATCCCATAATCAAGTCCAACACCGTCCGGTTTCAGGATTGGTAACTGCAATGACAGAAGCGGGTCTATCTCCTATAGTGAGTTCATGCGTTCTCCCCTCGAATCAGCGCCCATGAGCGGCGATCGTTCAGCCAGTCAGATCCCTGGGCGGGCATCTTCCCTGCCTTCTAAGTGGGAAAGGTTGCCCTTTGCGGCGGTTTCCGACCCCGTTCAGTTGGATAATATGAAAGCGCACATCGATCTGGTGTTGCTCGCTCTCGAGACCCTGGCGGGTATTGGTTCGGATGCCATTCTCCAAGCAGCCACCCAGCTCAAAGTCAAAACAGCGATCGCCGATCGGGTGACGCTGTGGCGGCTGCGGCAATCGAGTCCCTTGCGCAATAGTTCTGGCGGTCGCAAAAAACTGGATGTGGAGGAAGCGCGCTCTCTGGTATTAATTGCTTGTCATTTAGCCAAACAACACCAAGAACTGATTCGCCGCGCCGTGGCGCTGCTGGAACAACTAACCGAACAAAACCGACCCCCCCACCAAGCGGCGCTGTTGGGAGACTATTTGGATGCGTTTTCTAACGCTTACCAAGAGCGAATGAACGAAGCTGAAAGTCCTTCAACCGAAATGCTAGAACATCTAGCTCTGAAACTTTTGATCGACTTACTGTTCTACGGTGGACCTGGGGGAAATCGCCGTTTGTGGCTGGCGCTCTTGGATCGATCGAGTAATAAGTGAATAGCAACTAACAACTAACAACTAACCACCAACCACTAGCAAAGTTCGTCCATGTCCAATCCTTTGAGTTTCTTGAATGGGTCGCTGCATTTGCGGTACACGCCTCCAACTTGTACTCTGGAAGTGACTGCGAAACGATCGCCCCTGTCTCGGTGGACGAATCGGCCGACACTCAAAGATCTGCGATTTGAACTGAGGTTTGACGATCCGCGATTGCCCGCAGAGAAACAAATTGTGGTCAGTGGCGATCGAGTTGGGCTGGATCTGTTGTACCAAGCCGTTACCGACTACGTACAAAACTTTCTTCAACAGTCTTCCGATTGGTTAAACGATCGCTTTCTCCCCGTTCCCACGATCGATCGTCACGAGGACTTAACATCAGATCTCGCCACGTTGTCTGGCTCCCAGTCTTGGCAGAAAGAGAAGACCCTCTCTTATCTTGGGGAAACCACCAACGAACAACCGAAAGCGGTGTATCTCAAACCCAGAGGGTTGGTTGCCCACGATCTGATTCTCGGACCTTTGGCGACAGCGGAATCAGGATCTTGGATTGCTTTGGGTTCCATTCAACTGTTCGATCTCGCAGCGGCGTTGGATGAGTACGCATCAGTTGCGATGGCATTGCCAGAACTGGAGATCGATCGTCGCCCCCAAGTTCGTCCGGCTGTCTGGGCGGGTGCGGGTGCTGCTGCCGCGCTCCTCGTTGTCGGTTTGGCGAGTACCTTCTGGCGATTTTACAACACTTCGGAAACATCGGAAACAACTGCATCAGCGCCGATCGCTGAGACCTCCAGCTCCCCCTCCCAAATCCCGCCCCTCAACCCGATTCCGGTTCCCACCCAAGGACCGCCGCCACCCCTAAGCGCCCGCCAACCCACCCCGACACCGACTCCTACTCCCACGCCTCAAGCTTCCGTGACTCCTCAAGCGCCCGCACCCAAACTAGAAGCGCCCACAGAGGTTAAACCCACACCGATTCCCATTCCCTCGAACGCGCCGACCGCTCAGACGAATCCCGAGGCAGGAGGGGGACAATCTTTACTCATTCCCGGAGGAAGCGAACCGTCGCAACCGCAGTTACAACCGCAGCCGCAATTACAACCCCAACCGCAATTACAACCCCAACCGCCACTGCAAGTACAACCCCAACCGCCAACCCTGGCTCCCATCGAAGTCGCGCCCGAACCTCCACCCTTTCGACCCCCCGTTACGGTGGCGCCCGATGCGGGTTTGCCCTCGGCATTGCCCACTCTGCCGTCAACGCCAGATCGATCGGTGCGAGGAAAAGAAAGAATCTCCGATACTGAGGGAGATGACTGGGCAATGGCGGGTTCGAGTCCCCGACGAGAAGGCTCGCAAAGCCTGAATTTGCTGGAGGAGGAAGCCCAATCTCCACCCAGCGCGTTTGAGGTGACGCCTCAAGTGAGGGATGTGAAAGTCTATTTCCAAGAGTACTGGCAGCCGCCAGAAGAGTTGACGCTGACTCTGGAATACACCCTGATCTTGAATGAAGATGGATCGCTGCAGGAGGCGATTCCCTTGGGACATACGGCAGAGTATTATCTCGATCGTACGGGGATACCGCTACCGGGATCGTCGATCGCTTCTCCTGCTAGTTCCGGGCAACAACCCCATATTCGTCTCGTTCTCTATGCTAACGGCGAAGTGAACACATTTCTGGAACGTTGAGAGTGAGTGGTTCCTACAAAGTACCAGATATGGCGGGTCGGCGATTGTCTTGTCTAAGATAGCGATCGCGATGGTTGCGAGCGTCCCCATTCTCTGGTACAAAACAATCACTATCAGTTAGCATTCACCTCAATGGACGGTTTAGCTTGCACGCATCTGTATCTCGCCTACGAATCCCCAGTTTTGCCTCGGCTGGTATTTAACTCTCGAGGATTGGCGATCGCGCCTCTGGGGTTGATTTTTTCCCTGTTTCTGGCGTTACCATCTTCGGCACAGGCGGTGTGTTCGGCAACCGATTGCCAGTCTGTACCCATCGAGGTGAGTTCGATCGAGCGCGAAGTGGTGGCACTGCAAGACCACCTCAAAGTTTTGGGATACTTCCCGCAAGAGGTTCGATCGACGGGATACTACGGCGAAATTACTCGCACAAGCGTGGAAAAATTTCAGCAGGCGTCCGGACTTCCCGTGGATGGTATTGTCGATGTTGCAACTCGTACTGAGATCGATCGGGCGATCGCCAAAAGTCAGGCTGAACCTACAAACAATGCCACTCCTAGCATCACCACCCGAGAATTACAAGATCGTCTGAAGGCATTAGGGTATTTTCCCGCTCAGGTACGAACCACGGGGTACTACGGACCGATCACCGAGGAAAGTGTCCGAAAATTTCAAAGTGCTTACGGACTCCCCGTCAATGGCATCGCCGACTTGAGTACCGTTACCCAACTCAAAGCCTTGACTCAACAGACAAATTCGGCAAGTCGGGGAGGAACCCTGCGCCGTATGTCACAAACCCGATTGAGTGCGCCTAGAACTTCAGCACCACAACGACGATCGGGTATGCTGCGACCTGGAGATATTGGACTGGCAGTCCTCGAAGCCAAACGACGACTCGCTCAATATGGTTATACCGCAGGCGTCGGCAACCTCTATGATACTCAGATGGTGGTGGCGGTGAAGCGTTTCCAAGAGGATAAAGGATTGGAGACAGACGGCTTGGTGGGGAGTCAAACCGAGCAACTCCTGTATGCTGCCGAACGGGGTTTGCCGTCCTTACGCAAAGGCGATGGCGGACATCTGGTTCAATTAGTGCAATATCAGCTCAACTTGGTGCCGACAGGAGAGTTTGACGCGGTGACAGAGGCGACGGTGAAAGCCTTTCAGAAAGAAAGAGATTTAGAGGAAACCGGCGTCGTGGATACCCAAACCCACAAGGCATTAGCCACACATTTGGCTCGTTTGAGTTTAGTCTCGGCGCGTTAAATATTTAGAAGTCGGGGTTAGGTTATTAGACATCTCCAACTTCTACAGCAGGTGTATGTTAGCCTGTAGCGTAATCCCCATTTGAAAAACGATCGCGACCGATCGACGGCGATCGGATTCTGGCTTTGTATCAGAATTGTTGCATTCAAAACTCAAATTGGGATGGGTTGTTTGACTCCCCGTGCGAGATGCAAAATGTGGACGACGGGACAAGAATTACAGAACGGAAAATACCGACTCGAAGCGATACTCGGCGTTGGTCGTTTTGGGGTCACCTACCGATCGGTGGAACAGCCATCGGGTAGAATCGTCGCTATCAAAACCCTGAATATTTTCGTCCAACACAAACCCAATTTTGCCCAAGCTCAAGAGAAGTTCATAAAAGAAGCCTTTCGATTATCTCAGTGCAGCCATCCCCATATTGTAAAAGTTTACGATATTTTTCAGGAAGGCGGATTGTGGGGTATGGCAATGGAATACATCGGCGGCATAAATTTAAAGGAATATTTGGAGCGAAAAGGAAAACTTTCCCAGTTAGAGGGGTTGCGCTACATTCGCCAAATTGGAGCAGCCTTAATCTGCGTTCACGATCGCGGTTTTCTGCACCGAGATGTAAAGCCTCAAAATATCATGTTGCAATCGAGATCTTCCCACAGTGAAGACTATGAAGCGATACTCATCGACTTCGGTTTGGCACGAGGATTTACAACGGGAAAAACCGAAACGCATACGAATATAGGAACAGAATGTTTTGCCCCGATCGAACAATACAAAACTCGGTCTAAACGTGGGGAATTTACCGATGTTTATGCGTTAGCCGCAACGCTCTATAATTTGCTAACGGGAAAGCGACCGTGTCCGGCAGATATTCGCGAACAGGGAACGCAGTTAGTGCCGCCAATCCAGCACAATTCCAATTTGAGTCAAGACGTGAACGATGCTATTTTACAGGGGATGGCGCTTGAAAGCGAACATCGATCGGCAACGGTTAAGCAATGGCTGAGTTTACTCCAGACTAACCGTTTAAAATTGGAAACTAGCGGCGATCGACGTGAAGACCTATCGCCGCCGCGAATCGGGCAAGAAGCAGATCGTGAAAAAAACGATCGACTGAGAATTTCTATTGCTGAAATGACGACCTATGCTACCTTAGAACGGGTTTTATCAACTCAGGTTTGGAAAGAGGCAGATCGGGTGACAAATTCCCTGATTCTCAAAATCAGTGGAGTGCAAAAAAAACGTGTATGGCCGGCGGAATCCATTGCCAATTTTCCCTGTGAAGACTTACAAAAAATTGATCGGCTGTGGAGACACTATAGTAGACATCTCCGAAAACTTAAACCCCTTTCCAGCAAGCTGTTAGGGGACACTCGCTCTTTCGGACAGCCGGACGAGTGGCAACGGATTTTCAGGGGTTTTGGGCGTTTTTTTGAAACTTCCCAAGTTTGTTGAACCACTTAACTGACTCGCGATCGCCAATTTTTTGTTCTTTTTAGCTGAAGATAAAAGCACCTATTCGATATCGCACCAGACCATAAATCAGAGAAATAATTGACGGATAATTTTTGGCGTGAAGTCGAAATCTTTCCGAGGCTATCCGAAATATTTTGACCAAACGAATTAGATGCTCGACTCGAATTCGTTTTTTCGACTTTTGTCGATTTTCTTCTTTTTGTTCGAGGCTTAATTTCCCCAGTCTTGGCTTTTTTTGAGGAGTGGAAATTGTGGCTTCCCCGATATAAGCTGTATCTCCTTGAAACGGTTGATTTTCTAAAAATTCCGGTTTTCGGGAACGCCACAAAGTCAGATCGTTTGTCGGTCCCGGATAACCCACCACTCGATCGACAATTTCTCGACCATTTGGAGTAACAATTAATTGATTTTTTAAAGTGTGTCCAGCTTTGTATTTTGAGTAATATTTAGGCTCTAATTTCGGGTCTGAAGGTCTTTCTATTGGTTGCTGATAGCTGTCTACAATCAATTCCAACTCGTTCAATCTTTCTTCAATCCATTCTCGCTCGCTGTCTTTTTTTTTAACTTGTTCCATCAAACTAGCCGGCAGAATTTCACTCAAAATTTCGACCCAGTAATGAAAAATATCGTGAGCTGTTGATTCACTCACTTCAAACTGAATGCCCAGCATTAAAAAAGTGGGAAATTGGTTTAAATATACTAAAGTGAGAAGAATTTCTTGCTTGACAAAAAGTTTTCGACGACGACCTCCTCCCCCTTGAATTAATCTCGGGCGTGCTTGCTGTTTTTGGTGATGAATCACTTCGGCTTGTTTGACTAATTCTTGGAATTGGTCTAGATTAATGCCAATTATTCTTTTAGCTTGTTCTGGAGAGCGATCGAGATAATCTTCAATAATAGTCATGTATCAAAAAAAATTCAGTGCTATTATTTGATAATAGCACTGAATAAAAACTGAAAGTTTCTATTCAGGAAATGTCTAGTAACAATCGCTTTGGCTTTTCCGTACAACTCCGTATTTTGCAGGAAGTTACACCTTCTTTACGGGAAGGATTCGATCGACATCTTTTTTACCAGCGAGTTCGATGGCGTGTCAATGCACAGCTAGTATTGCCCACATTTTCACTAGACGCACCCATGGGGCATCTACCTTATAAAGTTTGGATTTATGCCGAAAGCCTACCAGAGTTTATCCAAAAAATTAAAGGTTGTAATCTGCTATAGTAGGGGCTTAAGGTTGTTCGCCCCTACCAAAGGTTTTGGGGAATGCACTGCGGAGTTTCCTCGGATGTCTAATAACTTCTCTAATAACTTCCCGAAGGATTCTTGCAGTGCAACAGATCGCTGGAATTAAATTCACCGCACGCCTCGTATAAATCTTCAAGAGTATTGTGCAGATCGGCTGTTAGTTGTTTAGCGCCTTGTTTAACTGAATCTTGAAGATAGGAACCCACGGAAATGGGCGCGCCAATATTGACTCGAACATCGCAACCCAACTTCGCCTTCAACGTGCTGTAGTGAATGCTGACCGGAACGATGTGGATGTTTAAACCCGGTTGAGCGGACTCTGCATTGAGTGCCAGTCGTGCCAAACCCGGTTTCAGACGAGGGACGGTTTCTTTGTGAAAAATGCCTCCTTCAGGAAAAATTGTTACCATTTTTCCTTCGTTGAGCAGCTCGATACCGTGACGCAAACTGCCGATACCCGGATGGCTCAGATCGACGGGGAATCCGCCTAATCGACGCACGAACCAGCCTTGAATCCCCTTCATTTCTGTTGCAGTGGTCATGAAGTGCAGATCTCGTCCGGTGACAGAACGACCCGCTAAGTGAGAGATCAGAATCGGGTCCCAACGGGAACGATGGGTTGGTGCGAGGATCGCAGGTCCCGTCTTGGGTAAATTTTCTTGTCCGGTCACCCAGACGCTCTCGAAGTACGTCGGTAAAACCACATAGCGAGCGAGGGGATGGAGGAGGGAAATCAACCAGGGCGATACTTTGGACGAGATTGATGTTGCCCTAATCCGAGTCATTTTTTTAGCGGTTTTTTGAGATGAATCGAGCTGCATCATTGTTGGAGGAAGTGAGTACGGGGTTGCGTCGGGATTGGGGCTCCTCACCACTGGATAAAATCCGATCGACGTATCGATCCGGTTTCTAGCCCCTTTCTAGCTTACGCAGGAGAGACTCTGCCAATATTGACTTTCTTATGTCGATCGTAAAAACATAAAAAGAGGATACTGGATCGGACTTGTCAGAGTACGTTACATTCTTTACATTAGAACAATTGCCAAAGCTTGTCTCCGTCGAACAGGACACTAAGCCAAGTGTCCCGAACTCTTAGACAGATGGTGTTTGGACAGATGGCGTTGTCGGGCAAACCACCCTTGCAGTTGCTGGCGACAGGTTGACTCCAAAATTCCGCCCAGGACGGGTAAGTGGTGACAGGATGCGGCACTGTCGGGAATGTTGAGAACCGTGCGCGTGGCTCCGGTTTTGGGGTCGTCTGCGCCGTAGACGAGCAAACCCAACCGTGCTTGGACGATCGCTCCCGCACACATGGGACAAGGTTCTAGGGTGACGTATAACGTGCAATCGCCCAAGCGCCAAGTTTGTAGGATTTGACTGGCGGCTTGCAGGGCGAGGATCTCGGCATGGGCGATGGGATTGCGATCGCGTTCTCGTCGATTTTCTGCCGTCGCGATCGAGTTTCCTTTGCTGTCTACAATCACGGCTCCCACAGGCACTTCTCCCGCCTCACCCGCCGCCTGCGCCAGTTCCAGCGGCTCATCCAGTGCCGATGGGTGAGGTAGGTGGGGTCATCGATCGCCGCAGAGGGAATGTTGAGGGGAGAGGTCATTGGTTATTTTATGATGTCGGATTTAGCCAAAGACCGATCTCTTGTTTGAGCCGATCTAAATCTTGATAAACTTGTTTCCTCATCCACTGACCCATGGCATCGAAAGGGGTAAAAGATTGACCGGCACGCCAGTTAATATCTTGAGCGATCGGTGTCGTATGGTTTCCGTTGAGAACTCGCAGGGCAACCATTTCGGCAAATCGCCCTTGCAAGATGTCAAGCAGCATCGCACTTTGATCGAGTTCATCGTCTTTGAATTTGACGATCAAATTGCGTCGCACTGGGTAGTTTGCTTCGACTAGATCTCGAGTTTCCAAGGGTGTGGGGGTAAATTCTACTTCGACGAGTTGCGAAAACTGCTCCAAAAAAGGAATCGATCGACGAGCCGGAAAGTTGTTAAAAGAAATGAGAATATTGCCCGCTCGTTTAACAGAAAATAAACTGCAAATCAGTAAATGGAGTTTGCAGCCCATACTATGTCCGACACCGTAAATGGGTAAATATCTCGCTCGGATTGTCCGAGTTGCATACAGACGATCGAGAGCTTGCTCAAAACTGTGTAAAACCGATCGGGCAATTTCGACATGATCTAGAGTATTGACGAACGGAGTGGCGATAATGAGATAGCCGCGACGACTCAAATCTTCTAACAGCATTCGATAGGTCACTTGAGGTGCTGCCGCCACAAAGGCTCCTCCCAAAAAATGCACGATTCCTTTCGGTCTGGAGGGAATTAAAACCGAGTTTCCTGCAACGTCTTGCCAATCCATAATTGAGTTAATTGTTAATCGCTAATCGTTATTGGTTAACCTTCAACCTTTCGGGGAGGACGATCGTTGCTCCACGCCCACCACACAGTTTCGCACTGACACTGGTAAAATTCTTGGTATTTTCGGCGGTGGTCTTCGGTATAAACGGGCGATCGGCGATTGAGCCAAACGTGCTGTGCTTCTTGGGAACTGGCGCCACAAGCGGGACAGCAAAATAGATAGGCGTGAGTGGCTGATTGAGTCCACAGTGGTGGAGTTGGATCGAATGCGTCCATAGACAAAGAAAATAGAAAATCGGCAGCGAATCGCCCCAGATCGGCGATCGGGATGGGATATCCTGACACCGAAATAAGCGGGTTTCATTTTCTATTGTGACGGTCTCTCGACGAGATGGAAATGGCGAAGATCCCGAAAACCCGGTCGATCGGCTCAAAGGGTGTAAGGCTTCTTTTAATTATGCTAAAATTCAGAAGGCAAAACGCCATCGAGATCCGTCCGAATTTGTGTTCTCAGCTCTGGCATTCCAGGCGAAATCTGTCATGAGAGGGTCAAATAGTTAACGATGAACCCAGCTCAAGAAATCCGTCGTCTGTTCGATCTGATGCCCGCCTCGGGTCGGATGAACACTAAAATTTTTAGTCAGCCTACCCAACAGAAAGCGATCGAAAGCCCTTTCCCCATGCCTTGGCATCGGGAGCGGAAAATTTCTATTAACTTCGATCTCTGGAATGAACTCTCCCAACCCCAACGCGATTTGCTGATGTTGCGAACGGTCAGTTGGTTGTCGGCTATCGAGTGGTTTAAGCCGGATTGGACTCGGGGAGCGGTCGTTCTTGGGGCATTGGGAGCGGCTTCGGAGCTGTTCCAGGGAGATGTGGTGGGAATGCTGGCGGCAGGAGGTTTGACAGCGTTTGCCGCCAGTCGGATTTGGAATCAAACCCGCAGTTCCCAATCGGAATTGTTAGCGGACGAGACAGCGCTGGAAGTCTCTCGGAGACGAGGTTACAACAAGCTAGAGGCGGCAAAACATCTGTTGGGGGCGATCGAAGTCGTTGCCAAAATTGAAGGACGTCCCGCGTTGAGTTTTACCGAATTGATTCGCTGTCAAAATTTACGGGCAATTGCCGGGGTTTCTTCGGTCGGTGTTCCGGATGGAATGCGTTCGGACTAACCCACTTTTAAAGGTTTCTTCAAAGCTGTCGTAGTTGCCGATCGCCAGTTCTGTCGCCAACACGCTAAGATCGACCTAGACTTAGCGCTGAAATGAAATCCGATCGCGAGAAAGCTTCATGGACAGTAACGATTTAATCAAACAATTTCTAATGATTGGCATCGGGACAACTTCTTTAGTTGCCGATAAGATTCGAGAAGTGAGCGACCGATGGGTTCGAGACGGCAAACTCAATACCGAAGAGGCTCAAAGTTTTGTCGATGAATTAATGAGTAACATGAAAGTCGAACAAGGCAACTTTGAATCCCAGATGGAACGGCAACTTCGTAATGTGATGCAGGATTTGGGCGTCCCTCGTCAGAAGGAAATCGATGAATTGCGCGGTCGGATCGATCGTCTCGAACGTCAAATTCGGGATCTGGAAAATAAAAGCTGGCGGTAACGTGCGATTCCCTTGAGGTGATACAGTGAAAAACGATCGATCGATAGCAACCCGGTCGTGAGTTGCAAAATCGTCGATCGTCGAACCCTCAAGAGGATAAGTTGTGCAAGCTATTTTCATTAGTTTGGGCGTCATGGTTGCCTGTGCGGTGTTGATTTTTATCACCACTCTTGGCAAGTCGCCCCAAAACGCGATGGCGGCTCAGTTACCCGCGCCGCCTACGGCATCGGTGGAAACCGTTAGTCCAGAAATTCGATCTCGGATTCAAACCGAAAATTTAGTGGCGCAAGCGCCCAGTACTGGAGAAGAGACTGTGAGTCAAGAAGAAGTTATTACCACCGAATCCGGATTGCAGTACGTCAAACTCGTCGAGGGAGATGGCGCGCAACCCCAAAAGGGTCAAAAGGTGGTGGTTCACTATACCGGAACCTTGGAAGACGGAACTAAATTTGACAGTTCCCGCGATCGCAATCGTCCCTTTGATTTCAAAATTGGCGTCGGACAAGTGATTAAAGGTTGGGATGAAGGCGTCGGTTTGATGCACGTGGGCGATCGTTGGAAGCTGATTATTCCCTCGGAATTGGGGTATGGTGCACGCGGTGCCGGTGGTGTCATTCCCCCCAATGCTACCCTGATTTTTGACGTGGAACTGTTGAGAATTGCGGGTTAACTTCTTCTTTATGTTCGTATCTCCGACTTTTTGAAAAAGTCGGAGATGTCCAGATTTGATGACTGTTGTCCAATATTGCGGTGGTTTGGGCGAACACCTGCACAGATTCTCGGAATTTTCAATCTACGGTTTTTCGGCGAGAACAAGTTAGTTTATGCTAAGATTCGCCAAAAATAGAATACAAAGTCGCAGCAGATGGTAACAGTCCACGGGCATACTCACCTACCTCCTCAAGCCTCCTCAACCGAATCCACGTTTTACTACTTTGCCTATGGGAGTTGTATGTGCCCCGTCGATTTGCAACGTACCCTCGGGGAAAGCACGTACCACTACGTTGTCGGAACGGCAAATTTGCCAGGGTATCGCTTGGGGTTCAACCGTCGATCGCACCATCGCGACTGTGGCGTTCTCGATATCGTTCTCGACACGCACTCCCAAGTCGAAGGGGTACTCTACCAACTTCCTTGGCGACTCAGCGATCGACTTGACGAACGAGAAGAAGTCCCCACAGGCGGCTATCGTCGAGAAACCATTGCCGTACATTGCGGCGAGATCCACTACAGCAACGTCCGCACCTACGTTGTCGTCAACAAACTATCTCAGGAACTCGCGCCCAACGATTGGTATTTTGATGTTGTGATGCGGGGAGCCACAACCTGCGGGTTATCAAAAGAGTATTGTTGGCGCTTGTTCGATTGGATGCACCAACTTCAGAAACAGCAACGCGCAACGGACTTTGCTTGAAATGGGACTGACGCCAAGCCTTCATCTGTGATGTTTTGTTGGGGCAACCCTAGATTAACCCGACCCGCGTAAGAACCTAATGACGATCGGGCTGATAGTAAACTTACGTGCATCCGATCCTAAAAATTGAGATGGGGAAGAAAAATTATTTCTCCCCCATCTGACTAACGACTTAGGTTCCCGACATCCAAGAGTTGGTGTACTCGACTTGATCGTCGGTGAGTGTATCGAGTTCAATACCCATGGCAATGAGTTTCAAACGCGCGATTTCTTTATCGATCTCAACCGGAATCGAATGCAGACCCGCTTCGAGTTTGCCTTTATTTTTCACCAAGTATTCGCAAGCGAGGGCTTGGTTGGCAAAGCTCATATCCATCACAGCGCTGGGATGACCTTCGGCGGCTGCCAGGTTCACCAAGCGACCTTCGCCTAAAACAATGACGGATTTACCGCTATTGAGTTTGTACTCTTGGGTGAAAGGTCGCACAGTTCGCACTTCGCTTGCCATCGACTCCAAGGATTTTAGGTCGATTTCAATATCGAAGTGACCGGAGTTGCAAACAATCGCCCCATCTTTCATCACTTCAAAGTGTTCCTGACGAATGACGTGTTTGTTGCCGGTGACGGTGATAAAAAGATCGCCTTGGGGGGCAGCATCTGCCATGGGCAGGACGCGGAAACCATCCATAATGGCTTCGATACCCTTCACGGGGTCGATCTCCGTGACGATGACGTTGGCGCCCATGCCTCGCGCCCGCAGTGCCACGCCTTTGCCGCACCAACCGTAACCCACAACGATGACAGTTTTGCCTGCCAGCAAGATATTGGTGGCGCGGGTGATGCCGTCGAGGGTGGATTGACCGGTTCCGTAGCGGTTGTCAAAGAAATGCTTGGTATCGGCATCGTTGACGTTCATGGCGGGGAAGGTGAGAACCCCGTCGTTGAACATGGCGCGCAGGCGGACGATGCCTGTGGTGGTTTCTTCGTTGGTGCCGATCAGATCGGGGAGTTGGTGTTGGCGATTCTGCACCAGGTTGGCAACGACATCGCTGCCATCGTCGATGATGATGTTGGGGCGGTGGTCGAGGGCAATTTCGACGTGGCGTTCGTAGGTGGCGGCATCTTCACCTTTGATGGCGAAGACGGGGATGCCGTAGTCGGCAACGAGGCTGGCAGCTACGTCGTCTTGGGTAGACAGGGGGTTACTGGCAATCAGGATGGCATCTGCACCGCCGGCTTTCAGGGCAATTGCCAAGTGGGCAGTTTCGGTGGTGACGTGGCAGCACGACGAGATTTTGATTCCAGCGAGGGGTTTTTCTTGGGCGAATCGATCGCAAATTTGCTGCAAAACGGGCATTTCCCGTCCTGCCCATTCGATCCGCTGTTTGCCCATAGGTGCTAGCGAAATATCTTTCACTTCGTAGTCTAATTTTACGGAAGTTGCGGTCATAAGGTTAAGTTCCCTATCTGTGTAAATCTCAGTAAATCTCAATCTAGGTTAGCGTCTCTGGCAGTAATTTTGACACCGAGACGGGAATTGACTTCCAGGTGTTAGGAAGCCGTGGAGACGAAAAAATGAGGATCGACCTCCTAAGCTCAGGTCGATCGTATCCTCACTAACTTTGGGGTCTCGATGTCAGATCCTCGCCGAACTTTGGCTAAGAATTGGTAGCTTGTGCGGCTAACATTTCTTTGAGTTTTTCTAACTCGGTTGCCCACCGAGGATCCGGACCGCTGGCGGCTGAGGGACTCGAGGAATTGGAGGAGTCGCCGCTATTGCGAGAGCGGTTGGAGCCGCCACTGCGACGGCTGGACTTGTTGGAGCCGCCGGGAACGGGAGCGGGAGGATGCGAATCCGTTCCTGATTCGTCTTCTCCCTTATTGCCTTTGGCACGGGGCTGAGCTTTCTCGATTTTCAGGACGCTTTCTTTGAAAGAGTTGCCGTTATATTTTTCGATCAAGACATCGGCTTCTTCGTCATTTTTGACCGTGACAAAGCCAAATCCCCGGCATTTACCGGTTTTACGATCGACGATCACTTTGACGGAAATCGAGTCACCGGCATCGACAAAAAAGTCTTGCAATTCTTGACGCTCAACTTCTTTGGGCAAGTTACCAATATAAAGACGGACGGACATATACAATACCTCCAAGCTGTTTTTTTAGGATTGACACATGGAAAAACGTTTATTTTCAGGGAGCACCGCTCGATCGCGGAGGACGCAGATCGATCGAAACTCGTCTCTCTTCGACCAACCCGGGCAATCGGTGTCCGACTCGGGATCTGCGGTCTGAAGCTTTATCTATCCGACGGATATCCCCCAAACTCCATCGTTGAGATAGTTCGTTTTCGGGGGGGAAATTGTGGCGTTGGTTTGTAGTCATTCTAGCTCGTTTGAGGCATTGTGCTGCGCTGCTGAAATTATTAAAAAAATGCTCGTTCAAATCCATTTTTTTCCCACCCACACTCATTTGGAAGTGCGACTTGCACCCCAGTCATTGCCCAAATATCGGCAGACATCCGTCAATTTCGGAGTAAGACCCGTGGGTCTTTGTTTTGTCGAAGCTTAACCATTTTTGTGTCCGGATGCTGCCCGAATCAGGAAAACTGATGTGGGTTTTACGTAGGTACTGACTTTGGATTTTTGACTCCGTTTAAAATTGGGGAGGGAATTTCTCGATCGTATTTCAATTAGCCCCATACTAAGGTATCACAGCCTCGGTCTGAGAGCTAGTACGAGATCGGAATAAATCGTTTTTTATGGCGATCGTAAACTAATGTAACAAAGAAGGGAATTATCTGCAACTATTACAGACAACTCTACAGTCCTCCCCCAGCAATCAGATAAGCACCCCAGGCTGCGCTTAAGGCAACCAGCAGGGTTGACCCGATCGGATGACCGTTCGCCGGGGTTTGTCGTTTCTCACTTTTGAAAGTATCCACATCGACCCAAACAGTAGCGCCGCGACGCCACCAACCCGTCACGTCCACTTCTCGATCGACCCAATGGCTAGGACGAATTTCTTGGGACAGAAGATTCCCCACCGGACCGAATTTTGAGCAGTAGTGTAATTTGACGGCGATCGTTTTGGTTTGGACGATCGAATCCTGTCCCAACCAATTGGCAATTCCCCTGCGACCTAAAAGTTTACCGGAAAAGCGAACCGTGCGGCTGTCGATGGGTAAAGATTGCGGATGGGACAGCAGTTCGAGAAAGTTGGGTTCGACAGAGAGACTAGACGGTTTGAGATCCGGGAAACAGGCATTGATCCGAACTAAAGTTCCCAGGCTAAATCCAGCCAGCATCAATCCGGGAATCACCCAAGTTCGATCGCCAAAGATCCAGCCAATTTCGGGCACGTCGAGCTCCTGACTCACCCAACCGACAAGGGTGAGAACCACTCCCAAACCCAGTCCAGCAAGGAGACCGAAGAACGGCGCACCTTGAAGCAGCAGGCGGGCGGGTTGGGGTTGGCGACGAACTGGAGTGGCTTGGAGATCGAACTCGGGTTCGAGTTTCCAAAACCCGGCACACCGGGTTAACCAAGCAAGGCGTTCTCCCAACAGGGGATGGGAGTTATTGAATGTTAGGAAATGGCGTTGGGGATTGCTGATATCCCAAGCCAGCCAGGATTCTGGGGGAAGATGGGGATAGGCACTGCCGAGGCTAATTGCCTGACGGTGGGATACGGGGATGACGCCCTCGAAACTTTCGAGAAGGTAGCTGGTGTGTTGCTGTTGTTGGATGTCTTCGGCAATGCCGATGGCGAGTTTGAGAAGGGCGCGGGCGAAACCGTTGGGATTGCCGGTGGTGGCGGTGGCAAAGCGATCGCTTTCGGCTAGTCGCTGCCGGGAGAGGGTAAGCAGGGGCAGTCGTAGCAGCCGATAAAGTCCGTAGGCGATGGCGGAAAGGATGGCAAATATCCAGGTGGCAGCGATCGCGCTATAAAACTGACATACATTGTTTTGTCGGTTTTGGGCTACTTGTTGGAGTCGATCGCCGAACCCGGCAGCTTTCCAATATAATGTGTAGGGAATTTGAGTCAACACCAGTCCCAAAGACATGACGGCTGCATCGCCATAAAGAATGTGAGCGAGTTCGGCAGCGTAGAGGGTGGCGATTTCGTCGTCCTCGAGACGATCGAGCAATCCTTGGCTGACGGCGATGCGGGCGGTGGCGGGGAGATGTCCGTAGGTGAAGATGACCGGGGCGGCGTCGGGTAAAATTCCCAAGGTGGGAATGGGAATTTTTTTCTGACGGCACACCTGGCGCAACATTTTGGGGGTTTCGGGACTGTAGTTACCCAAGGTTTTGAGCGAGAGGGGTTTCCAGCCATACGCAAACCGCAACAAGGCATCTAATAGCCAGGGGGAGGCGATGGCAAATAGCAGCAGAACGATCGCCAGAAACTGTGTCGGATCGTTGTAAAATCCCCCAAAGGGCAGTCTGAAGGGAAGGAGAAAGATGATTTCATTGGTAACGCCGTAAAAGCTCTGCACCATTCCCAGTAATAGGGCAAATAGGGCGAGGGTACTCAGAAGCTGCATCCATCGCAATTGACCGATTTTAGAGCCTTTGAGGGGTTTGGGACTGCCGGCACGAGGGGCGTTGCGCCAGGATCTTGAAGGCGAGGGTGATGGGGATGCAACAGGGGGAGATTCGTCGCTGTCAGAAGCGGTGGCAGGCAGTTCGTCGAGGTTTTCGATGGGGGGCTGTCGATCGGGTTGTGTTCTTTCTGGGTTTTTCTCTAAAGGGATAAAGCCTGTCTGTTTTGGGGTGACGGGAGTGGATGAAGTCTGAGGTTCTTCCGGGGAAAATGGCACAAAGCCTGTGGGTGGGGTGACGGGAGTGGATGAAGTCTGAGGTTCTTCCGGGGAAAATGGCACAAACCCTGTCTGTTTTGGGGTGGGTTTTACCGATGGAGAATCCGTTGCTATTCGATCGAGTGTCGAAGTTGCCCAGTGTTTTACTTTAGGATGGGAACTTTGGCTGAGTTCCCGACACAGGGCGATGGCAGAAGCGGTCTGACCGTTTTTATTGTACGCCACCACTAGCCCCATTTGTGCTTGCAGGAGGGCATCGGTCGGGGGCGAGGTTTTGGGAACGCTTTCCAAATAGGCAATCGCCGTTTTGACATTACCTTGCTTCAATGCCGCTAACCCCGCTTTTACGGATTTGAGGTTCGCCATCGTCGAGTTCTGAGGAACTGATGCCATAGAAACACTCCCAACGCTAGTCTTTTCCAAGATAGCAATTTTCGGACTATCTCTATCTCCTGCGGCAGAAGTCGAATTAGACTGTCCTCTTGAGAATTTTATTGATACTTGGAAATCTATACAGGACTTACGACAATTTATCTTTAAACCACCATCTGTTGGGGCGCGCTTCAAAGCCATGCCGTCGGCTATATGGCATTTGCCTTCCCTATATATAGTGTCCGTGCGTTAGTCCTAATATAGCCATCCTATTTCATTTGTAAAGATTTGTAGAGGTGTGAAGCGCGCCGCGTAACGCGCGATTATCCTACAGCAGGCTGTGGCTAACCGCCCGAGGAGCGATTTTTTCACAAGCGTTAGTTGAGTCCGCACTCGCACTTTTAATAAACTATTATTACAATATTTTACAAATGTAAACAAAAGTGAACGAATGTAAATATGCTCGAACTTTACATTCATTTATAAATTAGAATGTCTGCATCGGACAGTGATGGCTACTGCTATAAGTTTTTTCCAATCTCTGTTTATCGATCGAGAAAACGAATGAATGAAAAATCAGAGCCTCATCGATATTCAGCTACCCGATAGCCCGAGCATCACTGTCATCAGTTATTCAAGAGTTCAGTTGTTAAAGTTACACATCTCAGACCCCATTAGTAAAGTTGAAAGTTCTATAAAATTTCGTTGCTGACTCCCTCAATTTCACGATCGACCTTAAAACTCCCCAGCTTGAAGGTAGCTGTTGCAGAGTCATTTTTGTTTGATAAATTTTGTGTAAATTTAGGGTTGGCGAAAATTCTAATTTGCGAGCGCATTTAAAACAATATATACGGGGGCAAATGCCATTCACCCCCCGTGGAGATTATTTGATGCGTAATTCCTAAACTTTCTGGAGTGTATCCATTGAATTTTGACCGTTCTAATAATCGGTCAAGTTTGCAATGCCTAAATTCCTGTCTAAGCTCGATCGTTTTGGGACAGTTTTTCAGCGACGTCTAACGAACTTCTACTTTTTTAAGTTTTCCTAATTTTTAAATTAGGGAAAACTGATTTGTGTGCTTCTCGAAATTGAAATCGTCATTTTCAGTCAGGAAACGCTATTCCCCTGATTGAAGATTAGAATGCGATGGGTTTTTCTCGTACCCTAGCTTTGTTCTAAAAAATAGACGACTTCAATAGTTTTATCTAAATCGCAAATCTTAACACTGCGAAAAGTTCAGCTTTCTATGGAGCTGAATAAATAGATATATTCGACAGCAACTAAAACTCACAAATTATCCGAAATGACTGAACAATCGATCTCCAATCACAAATTCTCTAATTGCGAACAAGACCCGATTCATATTCCCGGATGTATTCAGCCTCACGGTATTTTATTGGTTTTGCAGGAGCCAGAGCTGACGATTTTACAGGTGAGCGAAAACATTTTCGAGGTGTTAAACATTAAAGCCGAAGACTTAATTGGGTGCAAGCTGAGTGAAGTTTTAGGCTCTAAACAGATTGAGTTTATTCAAAAAACGATCGGCAATCGGGCAGAATTCCAAGAAGTTAATCCGATCGCACTTTCGATCCAAAAAGACGATCGAGTCTTAGATTTCAACGGTACGATTCACCGAGCTGATGGTTCTTTAATTTTAGAATTAGAGCGTTTGATGTCATCGAATATTAGCCTTTTCTTGAATGTTTACCGCTTGACCAAAAAATCGGTGCAAGTCATTCAAAAAGCCGAGTTTTTCACGGATATGTGTCGAGCCATCGTGCAAGAAATCCGAAAAATGACTGGATTCGATCGAGTGATGTTATATCAACTCGATTCTTGCAAAGTCTTAGCCGAAGACAAGATGCCTCATTTAAAATCTTACCAAGGCTTGCGTTTTCCCAGCACAGATATTCCCGAACGAGCGAAAAACTTATACTTGGAAAAATGGTTGAGAATGATTCCCGATCGTCGCTACCAACCCGTTGCCATTTTTCCGACAAATCATCCAGATACCGGATGTCCGACTGACTTGACCAATGCTGGACTCAGAAGTATCCACCCGCTGCATTTGGAGTACCTGGAAAATATGGGAGTCATCGCTTCCATGTCAATTTCGATCGTCAAAAATCGGAAACTTTGGGGATTAATTGTTTGTCATCATGAAACTCCAAAATATGTTTCTTACGAACTGCGAGATGCTTGTGAATTTTTAGCTCAAACTCTATCTTCGCAAATTGTCGATCGAGAACAAAGAGAACTCAAAAAGTATGAACTCGAACTCAGTAATCTTTATAATTCAGCAATCGAGTCGATTTTCCAAGAAGATGATTTTTTGGATGGACTCGTTCTCGCTCAAATGGAAGTCTTCAAGTTGAGGTTAGCCTCGGGGATTTTTGTGTGTATGCAACGGTGCTGGCAATCTGTTGGACGAACCCCGAAAGAAATTCACGTTCACAACCTACTTCGCTGGTTAAACAAGCAGCCAGAGTTTCAGGTTTTTCATACAAATTGTTTATCCAGTGTGTATCCTAAAGCCGAAAGCTTTACGGATATTGCTAGTGGTTTACTGGTGATTGCAATTTCTCCGGGTCAATATATTTTGTGGTTTCGTCCAGAAGTGATTCAAATTGTCGAATGGGCGGGAAATCCCGAATATCCAGCAGAAGCAGAAGATGAAAGTGGTTTAAATTTGCGTCCTCGTAAATCTTTTGAATTTTGGCAAGAACGAGTTGAAAAAACGGCTCTGCCTTGGCAAGAACACGAAATTGAATCGGCGAAAACCATGCGACGCGCGATCGTTGATATCGTGTTACATCAAGTGAATGATTTGACCAAGATGAATAACGCCTTGGAGAAGTCAGAAGCGAAAGCTAACCGGAAAGCCAGACAGTTAGAAAACACCCTGAAACAGCTCCAGGAAACCCAAGCTCAGCTCATTCAATCGGAGAAAATGTCGAGTTTGGGGCGGTTAGTTGCGGGAATTGCTCATGAAATTAATAATCCTTTGAACTTCATTCATGCAAATATCGGCTATCTCGAGAACTATACTCAAGATCTGATAGAATTGGTCTGTCTGTATCAGCAAAAAATGCTGAACTCAGATGAAGAAATTTGTGCGCTAGAAGAAGAAATAGACCTGGAGTTTTTACAACAAGACTTACCCAGTGTTGTGAAATCGTCTCGAGTTGGAAGTGAGCGAATTCGAGAAATCGTTCGATCTTTGAGTCACTTTTCTCGAACCGATGAAAAGTTTGCACAGCCGATCGATATTCATCCTGCCCTGGAAGAAAGTCTACTGATTTTAAGTAGTAAATTGAAGTCTAAATCAGTTCCCATTGAAATCATTAAAAAGTATGGCAAAATTCCTCTAGTAGAATGCTACCCAACGCAACTCGAGCAAGTGTTTGTGAATCTCCTGACAAATAGCATTGATGCGCTACATAAAAAGAATAAAAACAAAAGCTTGGAAGATCGGGAAATGCGACCGAGCCGTATTCTTATTCAGACCGCTGTAGAAACCCGAACCGCCGAAGAGGGTTATATTTGGGCAGTCTCTTCGATTACGGTAGCCGTTATTCGTATTACCGATAACGGTTCGGGTATTCCAGAGTCGATTCAAACGAAAATTTTCGATCCATTTTTTACGACTAAAAACGTAGGAGAAGGAACTGGACTGGGTTTATCTATTAGTTATCGAATTGTGGTCGAACGTCATCGGGGTAAGCTAAGTTTTCGTTCGGTTGAGGGAGAAGGAACGGAGTTCACGATCGAGATTCCTATTCGACAGCCTCGATCGTAATTTGACAGGACTGCTAAGATGTGAAGATTGACGCAGTTCCTTGACACAATGGCTAGTATCTCTCAACTTTTTACGACACCGATATTTAGGTTAGGAGTTACTCCTATTTCGCTGGCGATCGTTTTCAAACTCATTCTGTTTGCCTTTTTGGTGTTTATTATTTCACATCTGATTGGTAGAGCGATCGGGCGTTGGTTTTTGATGAAAATGGGTCTCGATCGGGGCTCGCGAGAAGCCATTACTTCTGTCATCCGTTACGCGATCGCTGCATTGGGTTCGATCGTTGTTTTGCATGGATTGGGTATCGATCTCAGTTCCCTTGCCGTCATTGCTGGGGTTGTCGGTTTGGGAGTTGGGATTGGACTGCAAAATCTATCGAGTAATTTTATTAGCGGTCTAACGTTGTTATTTGAACGTCCGGTTAAAGTGGGGGATTTTATTGAAGTGGATGAGTTACTCGGAACCGTTGAGAAGATTTCATTTCGATCGACGATTATTAGAACGTTAGATGGAGTTTTTGCGATCGTCCCCAATAGTCAATTTGTCGATCGTAAAGTGGTAAACTGGAGCTATAAAGATCCTCGTTGTCGGTTACACATTCCGATCGGTGTCGCTTATGGAACCGAGCCGGTTATTGTCACTGAAGCTTTAATTGCTGTTGCACATTTAGAAAAAGAAGTCCTTCGCTATCCTTCTCCTAAAGTGTGGTTTACAGGTTTTGGTGATAGTTCTTTAAACTTTGAGCTATTGGTTTGGATCGAGAGTCCGCCAGACAAAGAAGTCATTCAAAGCAGTTTGAATTTTAGGATCGAAGACGAATTCAGAAAACGGGATATTAGTATTCCTTTTCCTCAACGAGACATTTGGATTCGGCAAAGCGAACCTCATCAGTTAGAATCTTTGCAGGATTCTCTAGCCGTTGCTACCGAAAACTACAATGGAAATGGCAAACACAGCGATTCGGATTTTCATCGTGGCGATCGAACTCATGTTTCTTCCTCAGCTTCCTCAAATTCCGTTGTTAAATCGCCAAACAACTGGACATTACGAGAACTGATGAGGCGAATTTCTTACTTTGAAGGTTGTACGGATTTAGAGATTAGAAAGCTGATAGAGTATGGGTATCGGCAGGTATTTACTCGAGGACAAGTGGTTTGTCAAGAAAACGATCCGGGGGATTCTTTTTATATTATCTTAACTGGTTCTGTGGAAGTAATTTCCGAACGTTCCGGACAATATATCGCGACACTTCATCAAGGCGAATTTTTTGGGGAAATGTCTTTATTGATGGGATTACCGCGCACTGCCACCGTGCGAACGAGCGATGATTCAGTTATCTTTATTGTCGAACACCACGATCTGCAAAAACTCCTGATAGAACAACCGAGTTTAGCCGATGAAATTGCTCAGAAGTTATCCGAACGACAACAAGCATTGCGAGAGTTGGGATTGCTCGCCGATGAAAATTCAGAAGAAACGCCCTTTTTCTGGATTCGGAATCGTCTCAGAATGCTATTTGAAATCTGAGACTATTTTGAGAAAAGTTTGATAAAATCTAGAAATAAACCCTCAACAAGAAATTTATTCTGATGCCAACTTATACTGGAATTTCCAGCGAAGCTTTTCGCCACCCCCTCGATCGCGAAGCCGAAGAAACGTTACGTAGCCTTCCAGGTTTCGATCTATTGACTCGTAAATTTGTCGAATTTGTCTACGAACGTCCACAATTTATCTATCATATGGGAAGTAGTATTGAAGTCGGACCGCGCCAATATTCGACGGTTTATCAAATGCTTCGAGAATGCGTTCGAGATTTAGATATCTCTCCAGAACCGACTTTGTTTATTTCTCAAACACCCATGGCAAATGCCTATTCTTTAGGACAAGATAGTCCATCAATTACTCTAAATGCCGGAATTTTAGACTTAATGGATGAAGCTGAACTTCGTACTGTGATTGCTCATGAATTGGGACATATCAAATGCGGTCATACGATTTTAATTCAGATGGCAATGTGGGCAATTTCGACCGCGACTTATATTGGAGAATTAACATTTGGGTTGGGAAATTTTATCGGTACGGGGTTGATTTATGCATTTTATGAATGGCGAAGAAAAGCAGAACTTTCCGCCGATCGTGCAGCATTACTGGTTCTCGACGATCTCAATCCGGTAATGTCTACCATGATGAAAATGGCGGGGGGAAGTCATAAATATGCGAATGAAGTCAGCTTAAATGAGTTTGTTCGCCAATCGGAACGATATCAAGCTCTCGATGGTGATAGCCTCAATCAAGTGTATAAATTTTTGCTGTATAATGGCGGTCAAGGTGCGATGCTTTCTCATCCTTTTCCGGTCGATCGTCTTTCCTATTTGCGAGAATGGTGGCAGTCGGAAGACTATCGCAAAATTCGCGCAGGAAACTATCAGAAATCTCCGGCTGACAGTTCTGTGGATGTGGCAGCTCAACAGGAAGAAGCGGATTCTCTGCGACGGCAAGTTGAAGAATTGCGGCGGGAAGTCGAACAAGCCAGACGACGACGATCGTAGTAGATATGGGGGCAATATCGGGGCAACCACAGGGGGATTGCCCCTACGATATACTATGTTATTTCAAACCCATCTGAACCCGCCATAAACTGGCATAAATTCCCGCTTTTTCTAACAGTTCTTCGTGTTTGCCAGATTCCACTAATTTACCTCTTTCCATCACGTAAATTCGATCGGCATGACGAATGGTGGAAAGGCGATGAGCGATCGCGATTGTGGTGCGATTTTGAGTAATGCGTTCGAGCGATCGACTAATGGCTGCCTCGGTTTCGTTATCCACGGCGGAGGTGGCTTCATCCAAAATCAGAATCGGCGGATTTTTTAACACGGCGCGGGCGATCGCCAATCGCTGTCTCTGTCCCCCAGACAGTTTTTGTCCCCGTTCGCCAACAATGGTATCGTAACCTTGGGGTAATTGTACGATAAATTCGTGGGCTTCGGCAATTTTTGCAGCGGCGATAACTTCATTTTGAGAAGCTTCAAAGCTACCGTAGCGGATATTTTCTGCTACTGTTCCATGGAACAAAAAGACATCTTGACTCACCAAACCGATCGCTCGTCGTAAGTCTTGCAGATGCAACTCTTGTAAGTTAATTCCATCGAGGGTTATTCGTCCCGATTGAATTTCGTAAAGCCGTAACAGAAGCTTGACGATCGTGCTTTTTCCCGAACCCGTCGCGCCGACAATAGCGATCGTTTGACCCGCCGGAATATGGAGAGAAAGACGAGAAACAACGGGCTGCCGTTCTCGATAAGCAAAGGTGACATTTTCGAGAACAATTTCCCCTCGAACAGAGTCGATCGGTAACGGTTTGCTACCCGGATGAATGTCGATCGGTGTATCCAGTAATCGCATTACCCGACGGGTAGAAGCAGCGGCGCGTTGGTATTCATCTAAAGTTTGTCCCAACCGGGTTAGGGGCCATAAAAGGCGTTGAGTTAGAAATACTAAAACACTGTAAGTTCCCACAGACATTGTACCATTGACTGCCCCCAATCCGCCATATACTAAAGTGGCAGTGAAACCGATCAGGATAATAATTCTAATTAAAGGAATGTACGCCGCACTGAGAGCGATCGCTCGCCGATTACTTTGGCGATAGGCATTACTTTCGGATTCAATTCTTTGAACTTCGTACGCTTCCGCCGTAAAGCTTTTAATTGTGGTAATTCCGGAAAGATTGTTGGACAATTGTCCGTTAAGCAAGCTTACTTTTTCGCGAATATCATCATAACGCGGCGCAAGGAAACGCTGAAAAGCGATCGAACCCCACAAAATAAACGGAATGGGTAACATTGCCATCCATGCCACACTCGGTGCTAAGATAAAAAACGCTCCACCGATAATGACTACTGTTGTAATAACCTGGATAACTTCATTCGCACCATCATCCAGAAACCGTTCCAACTGATTGATATCGTCGCTTAAAATCGACATCAATCCACCCGTGCTTCGATCTTCAAAATAGGCAAGCTCTAAGTTTTGTAAATGACCGTAGGCATCGAGTCGTAAATCGTGCTGAATCGTTTGAGCTAGGTTGCGCCACAAGCGTTGATAGACATATTCAAATAGAGATTCTAGCCCCCAAACAATAAAACTTAATAGTGCTAAAACCCAAAGCTGTCCGGTGATATTTTTAATGCCAAATTGGGCAATTAACGAATCTTCTTGTTTGACAACGACATCAACGGCTGCACCAATTAAAGCCGGCGGTGCTAAGTCAAAAATCTTATTAAGCACTGAGGAAGCTGTCGCTTGCCAAATTTGAACTTGGTATTGATGACCGTAGTCAAAAAGACGTTTAAAGGGATGAATAGACGATTTTTTGGACATAAGCGATGGTAGATTATGACGATCGAGCCCGATCAGACTCGGCGCAACAGTATAGCGTTGCTCGATCGATGTCGGGAAAATACCCAGAAGGATAGGTTGATAGAGTCCGGTATCGCACGGGTTACAACGCTTCTAGCTATAGTTTATGCTTTTATGCGGATGGCTATATCCAGTTCGAGTAAAATAGAAGTATAGACCAAAGAGCGAAATACCTGCAAAGGAACTTTGCAAAGGCTCTACGATCGGTAAAGAGCGGTAATAACCGTCGAGGATAAATGGGGGTGCGAACGATGAGCCAATATTACTTACGACTCCAAAATGACACTTTTGCATGAGGAAAATATACCTCATTCAAGTTACATTGAATTATCTCAATCTGCATTTTTTAAGCTTTCCTTAGATTTACTGTGCGTTCGCATCACAACCGGATATTTTCAAGAACTAAACGATCGATGGACGAGTACCCTGGGTTGGACTACTGATGAATTGCGATCGCATCCCTGGATTGAGTTTGTTCATCCCGATGATGTTGCTTATACCGAAGACATGGAAGAGCAATGTCTGGCATCAAAGACCGATAAAGCCATCGAGTACAAAAACCGTTATCGCTGTAAAAATGGCAGTTATCGCTGGCTTTCTTGGCGCATTTCTCCCTACGAAAACGGGTTAAGTTATGGCATCGTTCAAGATGCAACGGAAAATACATGGCGGGGAAGTGGCAGCTATCGTACTGGAGTTCAAGAAGCTGTCAAATTACGCGATCGCGCTTTGGCTGCCAGCAGCGTCGGAATTGTGATTGCCGATGCCAGACTGCCAGATATGCCGTTAATTTATGTCAATCCAGCTTTTGAACGAATTACGGGATATTCCGCCAGTGAAGTATTAGGATCTAACTGTCGTTTTTTACAGGGAAAAAAAACCGATCGATCGCAAGTCGATCTCCTGCGGGTAGCAATTGATGCCGGAAAACACTGCACGGTTATTTTACTCAATCATCGTCAAGATGGTACGCCATTTTGGAACGAATTGAGCATTTCTCCTATTTACGATGAGAACGATCGACTCACTCATTTTATTGGGGTACAAGCCGATGTCAGCGATCGGGTTCTCGCAGAAAAAGCATTACGATTGGAAAAAGCAAAATCGGAAAAGCTGCTGTTAAATATTTTGCCTCAAAGTATCGCAATTAAACTCAAACAAAATCCGAGTTCCATTGCCGAATACTTTGAAGATGTTACGATCTTATTTGCCGATATTGTCGGGTTTACACCTTTGGCATCTCGGTTGCAACCTCTAGAATTGGTAAAACTTTTGAATCAAATTTTTTCCACCTTCGATCGACTGGCAGAAAAACACGGTGTCGAGAAAATCAAAACCATTGGCGATGCTTATATGGTTGCCGGAGGTTTACCCGTTCCTCGAGAAAACCATGCCGAAGCGATCGCTGATATGGCACTGGAAATGCAAACAGCGATCGCTGAATTTTGTCAACAAACGGGTGAAAATGTACAAATTCGCATTGGGATTAATACTGGATCGGCGATCGCGGGTGTCATCGGGATTAAAAAGTTTATTTACGATTTGTGGGGAGATGCGGTTAATGTTGCCTCGCGGATGGAATCTTCCGGACTTCCCACCAAAATTCAAGTGAGTGGTGCAACGCGCGATCGTCTCCAAGATAAATACATATTAGAAGAACGAGGCGAGATTTACGTGAAAGGAAAAGGAGAAATGACAACGTATTGGTTGATCGAAAGAAATCGGACTTAATTGATATTTTTTCTAAAATCCAAATGCTAGCGCATCTAGCATATACTTTCCTTTTTCTCTTCCCACTTCTATGTAAATTTCAAGTAACTCTTCATAAGCTGTTGCACCGCCAACCAGATTCCAAAAATCTTGACCGATTATCACCGCCTCATCAAAAGGCAAATAATTTAAGGCTTGCGACCACTTATAATCCGATTTTTGGGAACCGTATGGATTATAAGGCATTGCATAGTAAGCTTGAAGTTGAGGTTGGCTATATCCACGAAATACATAAAATCTTAATAAACGCTGTATGACTTCTAAACATTGTCCTTTATTAGGCTTTGGCGATTTAATTTCAAACAAAAACTCTGTTCCATCGTGAGCTAGAATATATAAATCTGCACGCACTTTTTTTGTCACTAAATCATTCAATTCGATCGTATTGAGAACGGAGGCTATCATTTCCTCAAAAGAAGGCTTTCCAATTTCAGACTTAGTCGCAGATTCATATCTTTCTTTCTGTCTCTCAGCTTCAGCAAAAGCAGACAGACTAATTTCTGCTACTAGATCGAAACCTCGACGTGCATCTTGATGATGTTCTAAAGCAATTAAACGAGCGCATTCTTCTAGCGAATTTCCTAATCTTGTACTCAAACCACGCTCGAATTGGTTAATCCGAATTAATTCTGGTGGAATAATAGCGGCTTGAAAGGGTTTTAATTCTCCTTTTGCAGATGTTCGCCCTAGATACTCGGAAGCATTAGTAACTTGAAGAATTGTTCGTCCTTGATATTCATCCACTAATCCTTTGATAAATCCTTCTAGATAACCTTTTATCTTGGCACGAGTGGTAAAACCGATCGCTGTCATATCAATAGAAAAGTTATATTATAAAATTATCGATAATAAGGCTTTACATAAATGGTAAACAACCGGAACCGAAACAGCATTGCCAAATTGGTGCTTAGCCGTTGTTTCATTCTTTGCCAGTTGGAACCATTCTGGAAATCCTTGCAATCTTGCATAATCTTGCGCCGAGAGTGGCTTGTATTTTTGTTTTCTGTAGATTTCTCGAATAAAAGTTTGCTTATACGCTTGGGGTTCTTGACAGGGAATCGATATTGTTGCTACAAAGTCTCGAGTTCCGGTTGCGGTTAAGGTCGCGATCGCATCGGCATGGGGTAAGAAAATCTTAGAAACTCCCTCAATTCCAGCAGATATTTTAGAATTGACAAATTCATAGCCTTTTCCTTCAACCCAGCGCAATATTTTTTTTGAGACTAATATCTCAATTTCAGCCTGCATTAAATTGGGAATCAGTTGAGATAATATCTCAAAACTTAAGGGATTACCATCTTTGCCTCCATAGATTTTTTTACGTCTGTTTTTCAGGATAGTTTTACAGATCTGCTTTTCTCGATCGGTAGATTCAATTAAGTCCCAAGAATGAATTGTCGTATGTCCATCCCGAATATCAGAAAAAATAAAGAAATCATTCAATTCATCCATTTTTTGAAATCGACCTCTCGAAGCTGGAACTTTGCCGGTGAATAAAACTTCACTGCTAAATTTTTTCTTCACTCGATCGCCCGATTGAATTTCCGGAATCACATCATAAAGCTTAGTTTTTTTATTCAACGGTTGAGGAAAGGTAAATCCCCAACAATTCTCCAGATCTTTGCGAATTCCCACAATAAAGATTCGATCGCGATCTTGTGGTAAACCGAAATCATAAGAGTTCAAAACTTGCGATCGAACGATATAACCGGCTTCGGTTAGATGACTCAAAATATAGTTCAAACTGGGTCGATTTCTGGGTTCGGTTAAGCCTTTCACATTTTCCAAGATAAAGGCTTTCGGCTGGTTCGATCGAATGACTCGAATAACATCAATCCAGAGTTGTCCTCTGGGATCGTTTAAGCCTTTTAGCTTGCCTGCGATCGACCAGGGTTGACAAGGAACACCACCCACGATTAAATCGATATCAAAGGGAAGTTTATCTAAATTAGAAACATCTCCGAACTCAACTTCCGAGTAGTTTTTTTCTCGAATAAAATTTGTTCGATAAACCTCGATCGCCTTTTTGTCGATTTCCGAATACCCCAAACAAATTCCGCCTAACTGTTCCAACCCAATTCTAAATCCCCCAATTCCCGCAAACAAATCCACAAAGGTAAATTTCGCGTCACCCAAAATCGAGGGGCTAGAATTAAATAATTGAAAAAGTTCGAGTTGCTGGCTTTCACTTCCTAATTTCATGTTCTCGAACGGGATGAAAAAAAACGAATATTTAATTGATAATATATTCAATTCATGGTATTATTGAGGGAGTTCTTGCCGCAACCGATCGAGGATTGAATCGCGATCGACTTGAGTGAGAATCTCCTCAATCACCGTCGCCGGACCCGATTCTCCCCAAGTACAACCGCGCTGTAAATACGCTTGCGCCGCTTGCCCCACCAAATATGCCCCATATCCAGCAATTGCCCCTTGTGCCGCCCCCGCGCCGATGAATCCCGGCAATCCACCAATCGCTGCCGAGGCACTTTTCCCCAAACCAAACACAAAACTACTCCCGAGTTCGCCAAACAATAATCCACCACTACTCAATAGAATCGTTTTCCACAGCTTACCCGCCTCGTGACTGTTCATCGGCAAATTGTAGAGTTGTGCCAACGATCGAATCAGCACCAAATCCGCGATCGTTCCCCCCATCACATCCAACACCGCCACCGGGTTAACCCCCACGGCAATCCCCTTATAGCGGGCAAATTGCCAAATCAAATCCTGCGCTTCTCGATCGCGCAATTCGAGGGTTTTGTAGGCGATTGCAGCTTGGGCATCCCGCGCCTGTACCAAAGCATTCAAAGCCAACAAAGATTGCCCTTCTCTGGAGAGAATTCTCATCAAAACTTGCCGCAATTCTTCCACATTTGGCAACGGCGTTTCCAACTCCTCCGTCACCCGCCCGTCTTGCCATTCCTGCCGTACCATTAACGGCATGGGGGCAGCAGCAACCCGGACAATTTCATCAGGACGCAAAGGCATTGTACCACCAAGACTTTGCAATTGTTGGTAAATAGTATCCCGATCGCGATCGGGATACAAATCAATTTTATTAAACACCAAAATTAACGGCTTGTGCGTATCCCACAACTCGCACAGCGCCCGATATTCCGTTTGAGTAATATCCCCCGCCACCACAAACAGAATCAAATCCGCCTGCCGCGCCACATCTCGTGCCATTTGCGATCGCTCAAACCCGCCCACTTCATCTAATCCCGGCGTATCGATGGCTTCCACACGCAAGCGGCTATCCTCACTTTGCGCCCACATCACCGATCTCGGATACTGCGTCACGCCATGAATAGGTCCGGTTTCCAATATATTCTGACCCAATAACGCATTAAGAACCGCCGATTTTCCGCGACTAACTAACCCAAATACGGCAATCCGAATCAGTCCTTTTTCCAGTTTGGTTAAGTTGGCTTTGAGTAAATCTCGCGCTTGGGCGATTGCCCCTTGCAACTCCAAATTTCGCGTTGTCGTTCGCGCAGCCACTCCCTGGGAGGATCTCGGCGATTGCGGTTGAGAAATCCGGGCAAGGGTGTTGCGGATACTGTTTTGGGCGCGGTTTAAGTTAAGTTCGTTCATGGGGGAGTGCGGGGTGCGGTTTATTGTTTTTTGCGCAAATAGGCGGTGAAGCCAGCAATCAAAGAGATGGTTTGTTCGGCTAATAAGTATAATCGTTCAAACTCCGATGGTTGAATGTAATTCACATCCTATCTACCTATTCTCCATCAATTTTAATTGATACTCCGCATCTGCACTCTTTTAAAGAAAAGCGGTGGTTTTGCGTAAGTCCTGCCTGTGCTTAATTCAATTGTGCTTAATTCAATTTGCCATCCATTCCAAAGGAACAGAAACTAACCCACAATATCGATCGCCATCCCATATCCGCACTCGAATTCTCCACAGATTCAAAGATTGGTGATACAGCCACGGATACCCTTCCCGTTCCAAGCGCTTTCCTTGCAAGCGTTGCCACAATTCCCATAAGTTCTCCTCCACAATAGCCTCCCGATTGAGTTCGATCGATCCCACTTCTACTGTGCCGAATCTCTGGGAAACAGGCATGAGTTCAACTCCATCGGGAACACTCGATATATATAAGCATGACATCTTTACCCACTGTCGTACCGGAAACACCAGGGGTGGATTTCCCGGTAATTCTCGGTAGAGTTCGTGGGGAGGAGTTCCCGGTTCTTCAATCCAAGCGAGAACCGGGAACTCCTCCAAGCGCCTGAGATACGTCAACCCATTCAGTCTTCCGCAGTAGTGGCAAGCGGCGGCAGTAGAAAGGCGGTAGTTAATCCCCGTCTGTGGTGGATTCGGAATCTGCGGCGTTTCGTTCCCAGTTTGCCACTTGTCGATCGATCTATTCTGGGGTTGCTTCTCGGATATTACCGTCATATTCCTCTACCATCCACTTTTCAAGAGAATCGTCATAGAACAGTTTAGGGGTATCGTTGGGTTGTCTGGGCATTAGTCGTATGTTGGATTAAGATTGGTTTTCTTGAAAATTGCCCGTAAACCAAAACGATCGGAAGGATACAGTTGACCCCCGGTTCCCGGTACAGGTTCGCAGGCAAATAATTCGATCGACCTGGGTTGCCACACACTGTCCTGATTTCGGCGTAAAATGCGATCGAATCTAGCCCCTTTTCTCGATCGACTATTCGATGCTGCAAGAGGGTTGCTGGGCGGATCGAAGGTGTATCCGGCTTCGTCTGGGTGCAATTGTTGCCACACATCACACCAGCCCAATTGTGTCACCACATCGTCGAGATCGTCGCCTCGGGTATTAAAATCTCCAGCCAGGATGCCATCTCCCGGTAAGGTGTTGAGATAGGTTAGAGTACCATAAACCGCTCCAACTCTCTAGCGATTGCCAAGGCAAACCCGTTCATTGTTCTGCCTTTGTTCTGTCTTTCCTATTGTCCCAACTCCACAATAACGGGAACATGATCGCTCGGTTGAGTTAATGTTCGTGTCGATTTATCAATCGTACAAGAAATCGCCCGATCGGACAAAGCAGGAGTTAAATAGTGATGGTCAATTCGCCATCCTCGGTTGCGGGGAAAGGCAGCGGCGCGGTAATCCCACCAACTATAATGTCCACCTTCTTCTTCAAATTGACGAAAGGCATCGGTCAAGCCTAATTCCAGAATTTCTTTCAAAGCGTGGCGTTCCGGTGGCGTTGTTCCCACAATGCCATCTTCGGGTTTTGTGGGTTTGTAAATATCACGATCGTCTGGGACAATATTAAAGTCTCCGCAAATACATAATTCCTCGCCGCTGTCAATAATTTGTTTTAAATAGTCTTGTAGTAATTTCAGCCAGCGTAATTTATATTGATACTTCTCGCTGTCGATCGTTCCTCCATTAGGAACATAGGTACTAATCACCCGAATTCCAGCGATCGTTCCACAAATTAACCGCTTTTGTTCATCCAAATCCCCAACCTTTTCCTCACCCAAAATAGCGGCAAATCCAGTTCCGACATTTTCCATCGGAGATCGACTCAAAATTGCCACACCGTTATAAGCCTTTTGACCGGAAATATAGACATGATAGCCCAACTCTTCAAACGGTGTTCTGGGAAAATCGCGATCGACAACTTTGGTTTCTTGGAGACACAGCACATCTACCGAATTTTGCAGCAACCAATCTTTAACGTGATGTTGGCGGATGCGAATTGAATTAACGTTCCAAGTTGCAATTTTTATCATTCGGAAAGTGTCGGGTACGGGTTTGAGAGTGGGTGATTGGTAATTTAAGCAACGAACTACTAACTGACGGATAACTTATTCAAAAATCGGCGGCCAAAGCTCTGAAACGGAAAGTTCCCAACCGGGAAGAAGTTCGGGGATGGTTAAAATATCATCGTTACACAATTCTAGTGCATCGCTGTCGGGGCGATAGACGATCGCCATTTCTCGATCGGGATCGATGAGAATGCCCACTTTTGCACCCAATTCTAAGAACTTTTTAAGTTTCTTGATTAAGGGGTTGAGACGATCGCTTTGGGATTTAATTTCCACCACCAAATCGGGAACCATTTCGGCAAAGTAGCGGACGCTGCGACGCAACCGTTCTGCCCGAACAAAGGAAACATCAGGAGCCGTGAGATTGCTATCCGGTAAAATAAAACCCCCTGCCGAATCAAACACTCGTCCCAGACGACGAGGATTCACCCAGGCAAAAAGAGCCGCGATTAAGCGAACGCCAACTTCGCTGGATACGATATCTGAAGGACCCACAATTGAAATTTTTCCCGCTTCAAGTTCTAACTGATAATCCAAACCCGCTTCGCGCAGCGTTGTTTGCACTGTTTCGAGATCTTTAATGGTCATTAAGGACACGATCGATCGCCTCCCAGTTGAGTTGAGATTGTCCTTTCTTATTATCCCTCCCAACCTGGAAATTTAGACATCCATTACTGATTGCTTATCCCTTACCCGATCGGTTTTTGACCCGATCGCACTGCATGAACATACTCGCTTCCCGACGCGAGGGAACCGTGCCGATAATAGGAATCGTGGGGTTGTCCCCATCCCAATTGCAAGACAATTTCCAAAAATTCTTCGCGTTCCCACTTCCACAGATTTGCCCATTCTGTAGGTCGATCCAACACTTTGACTTCAGCTCGGGTAACTTGTTGGTATTCTTTGCCGCCATTGATGCTCAAATACAGGTCCATTTCGGCAGTAACGCTGTCCCAAAACCTCCAGATGGATGCTTTGGTGCTTTTGAGGGTGTCGATGTCGTCCGGAAGAGCAATGAGTCGATCGTCTACTTGCGGATAGCTGAGCGTTTCTCCATTTGCCGTTATCTGCCGCCAGACAATCCCAGAAACTTGATGTTCTTGTTGGTACTGGTGAATCGCCGTTTTGAAGTCCTGATAGGCAGCAAACTTCTGTACCGCATCTGGCTTGAGCCATCGATCGATGACCGCATTACCGATAAATGGGGTTGCTGCGAGATTGAGCCGCTCTCCCTTCAAACAGGCTTGACGCTCTCGTTCTAAAATATCAATCAATTCCTGCGTGCTGTAGACTTCTGTCATGGGAACGCGCTTTATTTACCCATACTCATACACAATATAGCGATTTTCCGCTTGATTGCTAGCTCGCAGAAAGAATTCTCACAACGGTTAGACTCTCTCAATCGTTGAACTGCAAGATTTTTTAGAGCTGTCGTTGGGGAAGTTGGATGACAAACTCTGTACCGCGTCCCACTTGCGAGATACACTCCAGAGTTCCGCCATGACTATCGGTCACGATCTGGTAACAAATCGACAATCCCATCCCCGTGCCTTTACCGATCGGTTTTGTTGTAAAAAAAGGATCGAAGATCCGCTGTCGAACTGTCTCAGTCATGCCTAAACCATTATCGCTGATGCGGATAGAAACCCTGTTATTGTCGAGAACTGTGGTGGAAATCAAAATTCGTCCTGGGTTCTTCATCTTTTTTCCAATGCAGAGATCTAACGATCGATGCTCTATGACAAAAGAATCTTCGATCGCATCGATGGCATTGGTCAAAATATTCATGAAAACCTGATTTAACTGTCCTGCATAACATTGGATATTTGGTAAATCTCCGCCTTCTACAACCACTTCTATTTCGGCTCGATTGCCCTGCTTTCTCAGTCTATTTTTAAGAATCATCAAAGTGCTGTCAATTCCTTCATGCAGGTTGACCCATTTCAATCCAGATTCATCCATACGAGAAAAGTTGCGCAGAGACAGAACGATCTTTTTAATTCGCTCCGCTCCTGTTTTCATAGACTCGAGTGTTTTGGGTAAATCTTCTCTCAAAAAACCTAAGTCGATCGATTCATTTTTTTCTTGGATTTTTTGAGAAAACATCGGATAACATTCCTGATAAACATCTAAGAGCCCCAACAAATCCTGGGTATAGTCTTTTACGTGTGTAAGATTGCCATAAATAAAACTAACTGGGTTGTTAATTTCGTGAGCAATTCCTGCCACGAGCTGCCCCAAACTAGACATTTTCTCACTTTGAATGAGCTGCCTCTGAGTTTTTTGGAGCTCCAATAACGTGTATTCTAAATCTTTCTTTTTTCGATCTAGCTGATCTTCGGCTTGTTTTCGAGCAGTAATGTTAAACGTTGTTCCAATCAAGCGATCGATTTTCTCGCTTGACGATATTTCAATAGAATTACGACGCGATCGCAAAGGTGTAATTGTTGTCATCCACCAGGTTTCTTGTCCATCGAAAATAAGTTTTTCTTCATAGTGAATTGGAACTCCTGTGTTGAGACATTGGCTATATTTGCGGTCGATTTTTTTCCCTTCTACCTCACCAAAAACTTCCTTGGGTGTTTTGCCGGTCACATCAGCATTGCTAACCCCCGTCGCTCTTGCTGTCGGTTCATTCCAGCCGGCATAACGAAACTCTCCGCTATCGGAAACATCGATCGTAAAGATTAAATGCTCCACACCATTATAAACAGTCCGTAAAAACTGTTCCTGCTCTTGAAGTTCAGCTTCAACCTTTTTTCTGTCTTGAATTTCTTTCTGCAACTTATTGACTGTATCCCGCAGTATCTCAGTCCGCTGTTTGACTTGGTTCTCTAAGTTTTCATTAAGTATTTTTAGGGCAATTTCGGCTTCTTTTTGCTCTGTTATATCTTGATATATCCCGAGAATCCCGATCGCATTTCCAGCAGCATCATGCAGAGGAACTTTACTCGTATCTATCCAGAGTTGCGTACCATCTGCTTGATGGAGAGTTTCAATGATGTGCAATTGGGGTTGATTGGCATCCATCACCTGACTGTCGCATTCCCGATAAAAGTCTGCCTCTTCCCGAGTCCACGGTAAATCGTAATCTGTTTTGCCCACAATTTCGTTTGGCGAATCTAGTCCAGCATCGCGAGCAAAGTTACGATTGCAACCCAAATATTTCAAACTACGGTCTTTCCAAAAAATTGATTTGGGGAGACTATCAATAATTTGTTGTAGCACGTTTTGTGGCTGATTTAGTCGTGATTCAATGTTCTGACACCGATCTTTATTGCGCATCCTTCTGATAAGAAATGGATGATTCAGTTCATCAAAAAATCGATCCCGGTGAGTCGCAATCTCACGAATATGTCCCTCTGCATCCGTCAAAATATCTTCACTAATCTCGGCTATTCCCGTCACCAAAACCTGTTCGTCTTTTTCCCAAATTTCATCTGCTTTAGCTTTGGGTAAAAAATCACGATCGGATTTTCCCAGCATTTTCGATCGATTGTGTCCTATCAAATCACAGAAAGCATCGTTGCACAATATCCACTGATGTCGAGCATCTTTGACAACGATCGGATCGGCAATAGTATTCAGCAAATTGGTCAAAAATACAGAAGAAAAGTCCCGAGACCGATCGAAGTCGGTTTCGGTTCGTAAAGTGTTTGAACTTAAGTGCAAGTTCGTTACAGGTGAGTTTAAATTTGAGGATCTCACGATCGGCACCAATGAAAGTCAATAGGCGAAGACACTTGAGGTCAAGTTCCGATTGTCCAATGGACAATTATGGGAGAGATCGCCACCTCTTGGTTGAGGAGAAGACCACCCCCATTACCCGATTGTTTAAATGCTTCTAAATCCTTTTTAACCTAAGAAACCGGCACGTGTCAGGTGGAACGATCGCATATAATAGAAATATCCCCTCGATTCGGGTTACGAACCAATGACCGTCAAAAAGCAATTCGGAAGTTTTCAAGAAATGCTCGCCGCTTCTGAAGTTCCGGTTCTCGTAGACTTTTATGCCCCCTGGTGCGGCCCGTGCCAGATGATGGCACCAATTTTGGAGCAGGTGAACCGACAGCTCAAACAAAAAGTTCGAGTGGTCAAAATTAATACCGACAACTATCCCGATCTCGCCACACAATACAATATTGCCGCGCTACCGACGATCGTTCTATTCAAAAACGGTCAACAATACGATCGTATTGAAGGCGTCATGCAAGCAGACGGACTCGTCCGCCACTTGCAAAATTTACTTTAAATATTTAAATATTACCAATCACCAATTATCAATTACCGATCGAGTACAGTTCCTGTCAAACTCGCCCCCGTCAAACTCGCGCCATTGGTGTTGGCATCTTGCAATTGGGCACAGAGCAAATTCGCCCCGGTTAGATTTGCTCCGGCTAAATTCGCCCCAGTCAAATTGGCTTCTTCCAAATTGACTTCGCTCAAGTTGGCTCCGCGCAAATCCGATCGACTCAAGTCAGCCCCGCTCAAGTTTGTCCCGCTTAAGTTGGCTCCGCGCAAGTCAGCCCCGCGCAAGTCTACCCCTTGAAAATTGACACTCATCAAGTTGGCTCCGCTCAAAAAAGCCCCGCACAGCGTGGCTCGAGACAGTGTTGCCCCCATCAAATTCGCCCCGCGCAAATTTGCCCCCCGCAAGTCGGCAGAACTCAAATCCGCTTGCATGAGATTTGCGCCCAGTAAGTTCGATCGCAAATCCGCTTCAACTAAAGACGCGCCCAGCAAATTCGCTCCTTCGAGACGGGCAGTATCCAGTTTTGCCCCCATCAAATTCGCCCCCACCAGGTGAGCCCCCGCCAGATTAGCGCCTTGTAAGTTCAACCCCGAGAGATCGCGATCTTCTAGATCTACTCCTGGCAGTTGCTT
Organism: uncultured cyanobacterium; assembly: GCA_963838375.1. GTDB lineage: Bacteria > Cyanobacteriota > Cyanobacteriia > Cyanobacteriales > Geitlerinemataceae > DVED01. The sequence goes on from CAWIQY010000008.1 coordinate 85,205, forward strand.
GAGTTGTCCGTTGCGAATGGTGTCGATATTCATTATGGGCTGATGATTGATGGTTGATTGTTAATTGTTGACTAATGGATGATGGTTCTTCAATTCCTTATCCATTAGTCATTCATCACAGATAGCTGCTCAGTGTTTACGGAGGTTCGATCGTCGAGTAGCCAAAGTCCGGAAGTCACTTTGAACAATTCCGTGGAGATATTCATGCCTTGCTGCATTCCCATCACCAATAGTAAAAGCGTTTCTAAGAGTTTGGGGTCCCAGCGATCGGTTTGGGATTGACATTCACCCAAAGCTGTGGGCAAAGCCTCTTCCCGAGGCATTTTTTCCATCAGTTGGATGACGCGGTGTTGGAAGTGGGCGACTAATCCCAGAATTCTCGATTCTAGGGGAATGGTATCGTAGGCTAAGCCCGCAGGTTGTCCCGAGCCGTCCCAGTATTCAGTCTGATGAGTGACGATTTTGGCAACTGCCCGCAGTTGGGGCATGGTGCGTAAGACTTGGGCAGCGGGTCTGAGGGGACAAGAGGGTGCAGCATTGTCGTCAGCAGACAATTCGTTAGAGACCCCAGAGAGATAGTCCAGGCGGTGCAGCAATCCAGCAAGGCGCAAGCGTTTGATCTGCCATGCCGGGAGATCGAGCAGTTGCCCCATCACTTCTGCCAGGGAGGAGACTTCGGCGGCTGCCATGGGGTTGCCAGTATCGGTAAGGTCGATGAGCTGTGCCATGCGGAGGAAAGCTTGTAGCTTGTTGGAAACCAGGTTGCGATCGAGGGTTTGTTGGTAAGCCGAAGAGGTAGAATCGAGACGATCGACCAGATCTTGCCGGCTGTTTTTCAGGTAGTGGACAACGCGAGCCACAACTTCGCCTAAATCAGCGCGGTTTTCGGTGTGGGCAGCTTCCTGAGTAATCTCCTTGACTCGATCGAGTAGCAGATCTCGCAATTGGGTATCGTATCCCTCAATGCAGTCGATCGCTAACTCGACCGTTTCCCGCACCAGTTGCGGTTCAAATGTCCAGAGGCCATAAAATTTGCGTTCTAAGTCCGACTCCGGCACGCCGGATGCCCCGTATTCTTCGGGGGTGAGTTCCTGGCACAATACCATCGCCGTGTAGGTGGGGGAGAGAATCATTAAATGCCACTCTTGGGCGACAGGATCGCCCGGTTGTAGCGAAACGACCGCGACATTGGGTTTTTGGCTGGTGGGATGTTCCAAAAATCCGGCATCGGCAGCGGCGAGAATGACCACGTTGCGGGCCCGATCTGCGATTTCTCCGTAACGATCGGCTTCTTGCAAGTACCATTTACCCTGTTGGAATGCCGTCACCATCAACGGAGAAGCATCGGCGGCTAAGATACTGTCCTCGAGGGCGTGACACAGGGCTACGAGAGTATTTTTGTAGTAAACGCCGTAGTTTAAGGGTCTTTTTTCCGGTTGTCCCTGGAGGTGGGCATCAACGAGTTTTTTTAAAATGGAGCCTTCAAGCATTGGAACGGTAAAACTTTTTCTTATGGGACATATAAATGTTGTTACTATAGCAATTCTTGTTTAGATGCGGTACGTTTTGGGTGAAGATCGGGCAATAAATCTGAAAATCTTTGCATTGAGGATTCTCTACCGAACTGAGATCGATCGGTTCCCACACCCGATCGCGATCGCCGCATCTCGGTACAATGGAGATAGTTCAAAGCCAGGTGGCGAAGGAGATGAGGAAGCGCAACATCGGACTCGCTCCCACAGACCTGGCTGCAACGATGGGGATCGTGGAAGATTATGGCTGGAATATTGCAACGACCGATTTTAGTCGGTGGATTGGGGCTTTCCGTTGCTTTTGCGCTGTGGGAAGGGTTGGACAAATCCGGAGCCGGCGAGCTGGGAGAATGGGGCTTGTTGGGATTGTTGGCGGTGGGAACGGGGGCGTGGTTGTTCAAACCTCGAGCGCCCGAATTGGATCTGACGCCGTTACCCGCAACGATCGATCGTGCGGCATCCCTTCTGGCAATTTCCCGGACGAAGGCGGTACTGAGTCAACTCGAAGCGGAAATCGCCAACAGTAACGGGGATAACACCGAAGCGAATCGTCACTTAGAAAGTTTGACTCAACAACTCGATGCTTTGACACCCGCTCTCGATCGGCAATCGGTATCTATTGCGGTTGCTGGGGGACAAGCGGTGGGCAAAACGGCGTTAATCGAGGTGTTGAAATCTAGCGATTCGGGGCAAAATCTCCAGGTGAGTTTTGTCGAAGTTCCCGCTTTATTTACCCGCGATGCGGCTGATGCCGACTCGACGTTATACACTGCCGATCTGGTTTTGTTTGTTGTCGCTGGGGATATTACCGATCCGGAGTTCGATGCAGTGCAACAGTGTATCGATGCCCGACAGCGCGTGGTGGTGGTTTGGAATAAGCAAGATCGGTGCTTGAGTAGCGATCGCCCGGATATGTTGCAACAGATTCGATCGCGGCTCAAATCCTTACTCAACTCTGAAGACGCGATCGCCATTGCTGCGGCTCCCAGCCCGATCAAAGTGATGCGCCACCAAGCAGACAATACGGTGCAAGAGTCTCTCGAACCGCAATCAGCCGATATTTCCGCTCTCACCGCTCGTTTATCGCCAGTGTTGGCAACGGAAACCCCGCAATTGATTTGTGCCAGTGTTCTGCGTTCGGCAGAAGCGCTAAAACAAGACGCGAAAAATTACTTGAACCAAATTCGGCTCGATCGCTCGTTGCCGATTATTACCCAATATCAATGGGTGAGCGCCGCAGCAGCGATCGCCAATCCCTTCCCCGCCTTAGATTTGCTGGCAACGGCAGCCGCCAATGCCCAAATGATTGTGGATTTGGGAAACATTTACCAACAAAAAGTTTCTCTAGATAAAGCCAAAGTAGCCGCTGCTAATTTAGGCGAGTTACTGTTGAAATTGGGATTAGTAGAACTCTCGACCCAAACTGTGAGTGCTATCTTGAAAACCAATGCCGTTACGTATCTCGCCGGGGGTGCAGTTCAAGGGATTAGCGCTGCCTATTTGACTCGGATTGTCGGTTTAAGTTTAATCGAATATTTCCAACAGCAAGATATTGAGATTGCCGAAGCGAAATCCTGGAATTGGGATACCTTTGGAGCGATTCTAAAGCAAGTATTTCAACAAAACCAGCGCGCGGACTTTGCTCGATCGTTTGTTAAACAAGCCATCGATCGGCTTTCTCCTAAGCTGGTTTCCGTCAACAAAGCTGCGATCGTTCGGGAATTGTAAAAGCGAAAAACGCGATACGTTCGTTTTTTAGGTCTGATTTTTCTACAACTTTGTAAGGGCGAATACCATTCGCCCTTTTTTCAGATAGAGATTGAGAGTGGTCTACGTTGGCGCTCTCTTTTTTGGGTTTGCCGGGTCGATGGGTGTAATTTCCCTGGGCTAACCCCTGTATCGTTTGGGTCAGCGCGTTGAATTTGGCTTCAAGGGCTTTGGTCTGTCGAGACAACGAATCGTTCTGATTTCTTCGGTCAAACTGCGCACTCGTTCAACGCCAGTAAGATTATCCCCACTAATGAGATAGCACCGAGCGCCCGACGGAAGTAGTTAACGCCATCAAAGAGTTCCGACCACGCCCAAGTAAACCAAGCTCCAAAGGCAACTAAGCTTAACACGGCGTGAATTTGACCGCTTGAGAACGCCAATCGAAGCAGGATTGCCGCAATTCCCACTAGCATCGGTAAATTAGGAGGCTGAGCGATAACGATGTTGCCCTCGCTATCTCGAAAGATGCGATCGAATAAGGTAGGCTGTTTCGCTTCGGGGGAATCGGGATCGGGGTTTAATGGGGTTGACATTGGTGTGACCTAAAATACGACTCGAACGTTTATCTTAAGCGGCTCAGCCCGCTCTCGCCTCTACCGAACGTTAGATTCTTCATGGGTCGATGGGAAAAAAGCGCCTGCCTCTTAACTCGAAAGGTTGTCCCCTCCGATCGATCGTGATTTCTATTGTTTATCCTACTCCGATCCATTTTTAGGAAGCCCGATTTTTGCATACCAACTTGTTAATGATACCTCAGACCCATTCAAGTCTATTTGAGTTGTTACCAACCTCACTAAAAAGGGTAGGAGTCAGAGTTTGTCGGAACCCGAACTTCCCACCTCTTGTCCGATCGCTCGATCGCTTGTAGCATTAATAAGTTACCTCAGACAATCTGTCGTGCGACCGATCGCAGTTTCCCGATTTTAGAATTATAATATCAGTCATTTGTGACAGCATTGCCCATCGTGCTAAAGCGAGAAGACGCACAACCAAGGACAAACGATCGATGAACAATGATAATCAGGTTTTAGTGACAGGAGCCACCGGTGGACTCGGCAGAAGAATTGTCCGCATTCTATGCGATCGCGATCGATCCGTTCGAGTGTTCGTTCGTCTTACCTCCCGCTACAGCGAATTAGAACAGCGCGACGCCCAAATTTTTATTGGAGATTTGTTACGAGACAAAGACATTCACAAAGCTTGCCGAAATGTCCGCTATATTATTAGCGCTCATGGTTCCACAGAAGCGAGCGGTAGCGCTCAAGAACTGGACTATCAAGCCAATATAGAGTTAATCGATAATGCGATCGAAATGGGAGTCGAGCATTTCGTTTTTATTTCTGTTTTAGGTGTCGATCGCGGATACGAAGATTCCCCTGTTTTTAAAGCCAAACGAGAAGTTGAAAAATACTTGAAAACCAGTGGTTTAAATTATACCATTCTTCGTCCTTCGGGTTTTGCTTCTAACTTACTTCCTCCCGCCGAACGCTTTCGAGATACCGGGATTTATCTCCTCATTGGCGATCCCAAAATTCGCAGTTCGATTGTTAGTACCGACGATTTGGCAAAAATGGCAGTAGATTCACTGTCCCTAGAAGGTGCAAAAAATCAAACTTTTGCGGTAGGCGGTCCTGATATTCTTAAACGAGAAGATATTCCGAAAATTTTTGGCTGTATTTTCGAATCGAGAAGCAAATCCAATCAATCCTCCTCTTTTTCTGTTAGATGGAGTCCGACAAGGGATCGGTTTTTTCCGTCCAGGTCTCCAAAAATCACTGGGCAACCTACGAGTCTTATTAGCCAATGAATTTTTTTGCACGCCTGAAGAAGTCTCTCGGTTGCAGTCGATATTTTCAATCAAATTAGAATCTTTTGAGAATTTCATCCGGCGTTATTTAGTGACGGGCGATTAGTCAATCGAACCCCGAAAATTTAAAGCAACTGAGGATTTGAGACGGGTTGATGATTCGGAAATCTTCATCTTTTCTTCCTGCTGGAAACCCTCGGCTCTGCCGATGGGAGGAAAGCAGGGCAGGGTTTAAGTGCTTTTCTGTTTACATTTTGTGTGGTATAATGTGAGCTATGGTTGAAAGAGCTTACAAGTACCGTTTTTACCCAACACAAGCGCAAGAAAATCTCTTGCGACGGACAATGGGATGCGTCAGGCTTGTCTACAACAAAGCTTTGGCAGCCAAGACTGAAGGATGGTATGAAAAGCAAGAGAGGATTGATTACAAACAAACTTCTAGCTTGTTGACTGGCTGGAAAAAAACCGAAGACTTGAACTTTCTCAATGAGGTTAGCTGTGTACCTTTGCAGCAATGTCTGAGGCATCTGCAAAAGGCATTTGCTAATTTCTGGGGGAAACGAGCTAAGTATCCTCGGTTTAAAGCCAAGCGTAATGGCGGTTCGGCTGAGTTTACCAAGTCGGCTTTTAAGTATAGAGACAATCAACTCTGGCTTGCTAAATGTAAAGAGCCGTTGCCAATAGTTTGGTCTAGGTTTTTGCCCGATGGATGTAGTCCGTCTACTGTTACAGTTAAACTCGAACCATCTGGTAGGTGGTTTGTTTCGTTGTTGGTAGATGACTACACTGTTGAAGTGTTGCCACCAACATCTAAGCAAGTAGGTATCGATGTCGGCATCTCCAGTCTCTTGTGTACTAGCAATGGTGAAAAAATTGCCAATCCCAAGCATTTCAATCGGCTGTATCGAAAACTGAAAGCAGCGTAAAAGGAACTGAGTCGGAAAACCAAAGGCTCTAGTAACCGAGATAAAGCGCGACTTGAAGTAGCCAAGATACACGCCAAAATAAAAGATGCTCGTACCGATTTTCTCCATAAGTTGACTACTGACTTGGTTCGTTCTAATAGCTTGATTGCTGTTGAAGACTTGGCAGTTAGAAATATGGTTAAGAACCGCAAGCTTGCTCGTAGCATTAGCGATGCTTCTTGGGGTGAGTTTTTCCGTCAACTTGAATATAAATGTGATTGGTACGGGCGAACACTGGTCAAGATTGACCGATTTTTTCCTAGTAGTAAGCGATGTAACCATTGCGGTTTTGTGATAGATAAGTTGCCCTTGAGTGTTCGTACTTGGGATTGTCCCAATTGTGAAACTAAAGGCATCGACAGAGACATCAACGCAGGAAAGAATATTTTGGCTGCGGGACTCGCAGTGACTGTCTGTGGAGCGAACATAAGACCTGATAACCATGATGTTAAAGGGCAGTTGCGAAAGACTCGAAAGAGAAAGAACCAGAAACCTAAATAGTGATGTTTAGGAATCCCTCGCCTCTGGCGACGGGAGGATGTCAATGATTTTATAGACTGAAGAGTTGACTCCCGCAGAATTTGATACCATTCACCCAGATTATCCGGTTGCCACCTGTATCATAGCGGAGAAATAAATATTGGTAAGCTGACTGTTTGTGGAAGGTAAATTTGCAATGAATCACAACTATTTTTCCTCCATCGCGATTTTGTGGGTATTAGCCCTGGGAGTGGGCGGATGCGGCGAGGTTGCCCAAAATCCTGCTCCCACTCCGATACCCACACCTACCCCAGTCGAGACTTCAAGTCCAATTCCTTCGCCCACTTCAGCACCTTCTCCGTCTAATCCCAGCGTCGAACCCTCTCCCACCCCTGTAGAATCTCCCCGAACCGCGAATCCGTCTGGGCTCGAAATCGGTTCGGTTTCGGAAATTGAAGGGGATATCAGTTGCAGTCAAACCGGGGGTATTTTGGTGTATGCGGAAACGGAAAACTATTTGGTGTACATTTGTGCGGACGAAAATAATCCGACGCAACCCCGATATTACCGCAGTTTCAGTCGAGATGGAACGCCGGGACTCACGCTAGAAGCCACTGATTACGATCCTCGACAACTGCGATATTTCGAGTTTAAAAATGGGGACTACAAATATCTACTGCAAATCCCCACAGGAGCAATATCTAATCCGGCACTGACTGTCGAACTACCTGATGGTTCGTATGTTGAAGAACGGATTACACGATATTTGACAAAGTAAACTAATAACCAATAACCGATCAAATTCTGTTGCGGCGCACGGTGGCTAAAAACTGTCCTAAAAACGGCAATCCTCCGATCGCTGGTAACAGATATCGCGAGGTACATAGCAGTCCTAAAGCCGCACCCGTTGCCGCATCAAAATAGGGCTGATAGAACAGAATTAGAGCCGCATCGCGAGTGCCAACTCCGGCAAAAGTAAGCGGTAGCAATCCCGCGAGAATCGCTAGGGGAGATAGAGCAAGATTGGTGAGAAATGGGGTTTGAGCTTTGAGCGCTAGGATAAAAAACCAGATTTGGAGTAAATGTAGAAACCAGATAAAAATAGAGGTGAGGGTGATTTGGGTGAGTTGTTGACGATCGCGCCAAAAGTAATCGTGCATTTCTCCCCAAGAAATGTGCACTTTTTCGAGTTTAAGCTTTATTTTTTTCGGAGCAATTTTTTTGCTGGTGCTAAAAAAAAGATTGGCAATAAACTTCGATCCTAAAAGCAAAATTCCGGCAATTAATCCTCCTGCCACCCCCACAGTCATCATCCAGAAGAGCCAATCCTTTTGTGGGTACAGCAGTAATCCAAAAGCACACCACAAAAGTAAAGAAAGTAGATCGCAGGCTTTCTCGAATACAACTAAAGATAAAGCTAGAGAGCCGCTTAAATGTCCGCGATCGCGCATAAAATAGGCTTTAGCAATATCTCCCATTTTTGACGGCAACACCATATTTAAAACACTGGCTGCCAAAATCAGACGATTGGCTTCCCAAAACCCCAAGCTTCCTTTTGTTGGCATCAATTGTTGCAGTCGCCAACTGGTGATTAAAGTGATGGGAATCACCATTGCCAAACTAACGGTCATCCACGTGCGATCGCAGTTTTGAAAAACCCGTACCAGTCCCGGAAAGTCAATCTTTGTGTAGATGAAACATAAAATAATCAGGCTAACCAAAATGGAAACTATTCGTTTCATATCATAATAGTTGATGGTTGATTACTGATAAACGCCACTAGCCACTAACTATTCTCTAGCCAGTTTGAGAATCGCACCATCATCGCTGACGATCGTCAGTTCGGTTTCCGAAACAGAAAACTCGAAACGTCTTTCATTTCCCGAACTTTCATTTTTAGCAACAATCTGATTTCCTTCTACTTCAAATGACCCTTCTATTTCTCCTAATTTCACCGTTCCTTCGGGTGTAAATTCCCAACTTAGAGTCGCTTGTTGCGATTCGGGAAGGGCAGTTAAATCTGTTTGTTGTCCGTTAGGATCGATATAGGCAATGGGTTTCCACTTGCCATAGAGCAATTCGATATCGTTGCGATTTGGTAATGTCTCATTATCACTTTGCTTGGCGGTTGAAATCGGAGTGTTGAAGATATTAGAATTCGGATCGGTCTGTGTTTCGGAGGATGTTTTTTCAGGGATCGAAGCCGTCTGGCTGCATCCAGAAATTAAGATTGTACTCAAAAAAAGCAAGCTAGCGACGATCGGGAATTGAAGTAAATTTTTAAGCATTGATATAGACTTCGAGATAAAGTTCGATCGGCAAACGAGATATAAGACATTCACCCGCAGCGATTATATCAAATATTTTCAAGAAAGATCGGCTTTCATCCATTGACGAGTCCCAAAAAACTGGCAGGAACGAGCCGCAATGCCAGCCGCTTGGGATAGAGCATCGGTAAAGTTTTTCGATAAAATTAAATCGCAAAAGGCTCCGTGAAAAATGTCGCCTGCTCCCAAAGTATCGACAGCATTTATAGAAGGAACTGCGATCGTTCCTCGAGCGCCTCGGTCGAAAAATTGAATGGAATTTTCGCCTTGAGTGATGGCAATAGAAGAAATGTTAAAACTCTTGAGATACGCAAAAACATCTTCCCGATTTTGACAGCTTGGGGGTTGAAAATTTTCCGAACAAATGGCATAATTAATGTAAGGTAAAACCGTATCAAAACCGGTTTTCCAACTGCCGCCGTCGAGAACGACAGGAATTCCTCGTTCTCGTGCCTCGATCGCGACTTCTCGTCCGATCGCCATTTGATGTCCATCGAGCAGTACAATATCAACACTTTGCCACACATTCGGGGGCAAAACCGTCCCATCAACTTGAGATTTGGTGGCATTGACAGACACCACCGCCCGTTGAGCCGTGTTTCGTGTGACAATAATCGAGGAGATGGTGGGAAGATTTCGGCGATCGCGATCCAAATCCGTTAGGGTAACGCCGCATTCGGCTAAATCCGATCGAATCAGTTCCGTCATCGGATGACATCCCACAACCCCCATAAGCGTCGCGCAATTACCCAGATGGGAAAAAGTCACCGCTGCATTCGTCGCCGGTCCCCCCGCCGCAATGGTATAGTCCGACGCCACGATTTTTTGGTTGGAACCGGGAAAATGTTCTGCCAGATAAATCGAGTCTAGCGTGACTAACCCCACAAACAATCCAGTTTTCATCGATGCAAATGAATCCAAGCTTTGGTACGTTATCTGTAGTGGGAACGCCGATCGGAAATCTGGAAGATATGACCTTTCGGGCAGTGCGAACGTTGCAGGAGGTCGATCTAATCGCCGCCGAAGACACCCGCCACACCGGAAAACTCCTGGCACATTTTCAGGTTAACACGCCACAAATCAGCTATTACGAACACAATCAACAGCAGCGCATTCCCGAACTGTTAGAAAAATTGCAGCAAGGAAAATCTCTTGCCCTGGTTACAGATGCCGGGATGCCGGGAATTTCCGATCCGGGGTACGAACTGGTCAAAGCGTGTTGGGAAGCGGGAGTAACCGTTGTGCCCATTCCGGGGGTGAGTGCCTGCGTGACGGCTTTGAGTGCGGGGGGACTCCCGTGCGATCGATTTGTGTTTGAGGGGTTTTTACCGACCAAGGGGAAGGCGCGGGAGGAACGTTTGGAGGCGCTGAAAGTCGAGTCTCGGACCATCGTTCTCTACGAGTCTCCACACCGAGTCCGGCAAACGTTGACAGATTTAGCAACAGTTCTCGGCGGCGACTGTCAGATAGCCATCGGTCGAGAACTCACCAAGTTACACGAAGAAATCTGGCGTGGCAACCTGAAACAAGCCATTCATCACTACACCGAAACGACACCGCAAGGGGAATTTACTCTTGTTGTGGCGGGTGCAGCTTTGGAAAGACCCATCTTATCCGATGAGGTTCTCAAAGACGAGTTATGCAAGATTATGAAACAAGGGGTGTCGCGATCGCAAGCCAGTCGCCAACTCGCGCAGCAAACGGCACTTCCGCGTCGCAAACTCTATCAACTCGCTCTAGCAATCGATCTTAATGAATGAGGGGAACGAATTGACTGGGTACACCATGACTACTTATAGTACGTTAAACGCCCAGTATCCATAACACCAATGGTAGCGACCCAAATGCCAGTAGGGTGGACACAACGACAACTTTTGCCGTTCGGGGTGCATCACCGCCAAACTCCTTCACCATCAAAAACGAACTGACAGCCGCAGGCATAGCGCTTTGCAAGACTAAGACTTGAAAGTCCAATTCGGCCAGGCCGATGGCTTTCCCCACCGCGTAGGCGATGGCAGCCCCCCCGAACAAACGCATCATGCTGGCATACCCCTCATAGGGGGTTGGTTGCAAGCGGTGGTTGGCAATTTGCAATCCCAGGACAATCAGGGCGACCGGAATGGCGGCTTGAGCGAGTAGGTGCAAACTTTCATCTAAGTTTAACGGTAACTCAACCTTGGCAAAATGGAGCAGCAAACCGATGATGATACTCCACGCCAACGGTAACTTCAGAACAAAGCCGGCGGTTGCCCAAAATTCACCTCCTCGGCAAAAAGCGGGTCCTGTGGTGTTGACGACGATACTGGAGATAATCATATAGACGATGCCCCGTTCTAACCCCGCATCGCCCAAGGCGAAGAAAGTGACAGGAAGTCCCATGTTTCCGGCATTGGGAAAGGCGGTAGTCGCCAGAAAGCTTTTACGGGCATCGGTAGATAGACCGCTGCTCTTGCCCAATTTCCAGGCGATCGCGCACAATAAAAAGTAGGTGAGGGTGGTGCCGATTGCCAATCCCAAGATATTGTCAACACTGAGAGTGGTGCGATAGAGACTATCGGTAATGAGAACGGGAAATAAGACGTACAGAATCAGGCGGGAGAGGGTATCAATATCGAAGGAAAGGGTTTTGCCCGCCCAAATCCCGATGGCAACGATCGTTGCCACTGGAAGGACGGCAGATAAAATAGGGATCATGTTTGCAGGAAGACCAGGGACACGAATACTATATTCTGTGAAAGGAGTTTAGGAGTGGTCGGATTTTTGAGTCCCGAAGTCCGACACCCGTTAAAATTTAACATTAGAAGCGATCGTTTGCCGCGCTACGATCTTGAGTAGAGCTAATCATTCAAAAAATTTCCGGGGCTAGACTATGACATCCTATGCAACCTCCACTGCAAAATCTGAAATGAACGAACTGCGGCGGCTTAGAGGCTTACTGCCGCCAGAATTGCAAAGCTGGGTGACTGTTGAGAAAACGACGGATATCGATCCACCGCTGATTCGGTGTGAAGAACTGAGTAAAGACGAGGTAGAAATTGCCATTGACTTGATCAAGTGGGATCGCCTTGCTCTCGATCAGCGCAATTTGCTCTTTTGGCACGAAGTCGCCCGCATTCAAAATGATAGTATTCCCAAAGAGGGATGGGAAATGGCGGCTCTGGCGATCGGCTTGGGTGGTGCTGTTGGCGAACTTTGGGTGCAAGATGGCGTGTTGTTGTTGCTGGCGCTGGCGCTGTGCGGTGTCTCTGGATATCGGCTGTATCAGAACAACAACAACAGTCGCAGCTTGCAAGAAGCCATCGAAGCCGATGAAAAAGCGATCGCCTTGGCTATCCGGTTTGGCTATACCCTGCCCAATGCTTATAAAAGTTTGGGTAGTGCTTTGAAAACATCGATCGAACAAACGCCCAAAAAACGCCTTCGCAAAAAATATGAAATGCGCTTGGATGCACTTCGACGCAGTGCGGCTAAAGCCAAAGCCAAGGTGAAATCCACCGATCCTCAACCGATGAATAAACCATCGGAACCGATTTATTAAGAACCGATCGATCGACTTAGAACCAAGAATTTGCCAATGATTGCAACAACTATCGAGCCGATCCTCGATCGCGCTATTTCCGGTGCGGATTTGTCTACAGAAGAAGGAGTTGCACTGCTGCAAACCACCGACCCTGCGGGAATTGAGGCAATTCGGTCAACCGCCGATCGGTTGCGCCAGCAACAATCGGGAGAAACTGTCACCTACGTCATCAACCGCAACATCAACTTTACCAATATCTGCGAACAGCACTGTAGTTTCTGTGCATTTCGCCGGGATGAGGGCGAAGAAGGCGCGTTTTGGTACGATTCGGCGGCGATTTTGGAGAAGGCGACGGATGCGGTACGACGGCAGGCGACGGAAATTTGTATGCAGGGGGGACTGAACCTGAAGGCAAAAGTCAAGGGGGCGTCTTTGCCGTACTATTTGCAAGTGGTGCGGACGATTAAGGATGAATTTCCTCACCTCCATTTACACGCTTTTTCACCTCAAGAAGTACAGTTTATCGCCCGAGAAGACGGACTCAGTTATGAGGCGGTGATTGCATCGTTTCAGGAGGCAGGAGTGGGATCGATGCCGGGAACAGCGGCGGAGGTTCTCGACGATCGGGTTCGCCGCGTCATTTGCCCGGAAAAAACAGATACAGCCACTTGGCTGGAAATTGTCGAAACAGCCCACCGTTTGGGAATGCCCACCACCAGCACGATGCTATGCGGTCATATCGAGACGATCGAGCAGCAGGTGGATCATTTTGCCAAGGTTCGATCGCTCCAGCAAACGGCGATCGAAAAAGGCTATCCTGCCAGGATCTCCGAGTTTATTTTGCTGCCTTTCGTCGGTCAAGATGCCCCTGCACCCCTGCGCCGCCGCGTCGGACGAGATCAACCCGTTCTTGCCGATACGCTTTTGCTGACGGCAGTGTCGCGTATTTTTCTGGGGAATTGGATTGCCAACCACCAGCCGAGTTGGGTGAAACTGGGCTTAGATGGGGCAACAGAGGCGCTGAGATGGGGTTGTAACGATCTTGGCGGCACGTTGATGGAAGAACACATCACAACGATGGCGGGGGCGCAAGGGGGAACGTGTCTGGAACCGGAAACCTTACAAGCGGCGATTCGATCGATCGGGCGGATTCCACAGGAACGGGATACGTTGTATCGTCACTTGACACTCCCCGGCGTGAATGCACGGGGATTCTTGGTTCTACGATCGAACTTGCTGTAGCAGGCTTTCGCCAACGACAGTAGGGGTCCTATCTCCCCAAGCGTTGCATGAGTCTAGCCCATAAGTTCCCGTATGCCCTACGGTACTCAATCCCCGACTGAGGATATTTCTAGCTGCATTATGGTCTCTATCCATCACGCATCCACACTGGCAGGAGTGTGTTCTTTGGGATAGAGATTTTTTAACCAGCACACCGCAGCTAGAGCATTCTTGACTGGTATAGGCAGGGGGGACAGCAATCGTGATTTTCCCAAACAGCCTGCCGTAGTATTCCACCCAGACCCTAAACTGATACCAAGATGCGTCGTTAATCGATTTGGCAAGGCAGTGGTTTTTCACCAGATTCTCGATTCTCAAGTCTTCATAGGCTACTACGTCGTTTGACGTGACTACGCACCGTGCCAACTTTACGGCATGGTGCAATACGATTGCCTACTTATCTTGAGGTGGCGCTTACTCAAAACCACCCGTGCCATACCACGATTCTTTGACCCCTTTACCTTCTTAGAAACCCCGCGTTGCGCTTTCTTTAACAGGACTTACGATCGCAAAATCCGTCAATCCTAGATCGATTCCGGCTACTTTTCCCTCTGTATTTGTTTCAGGATTTTCCCCCTCAACGAGTGTCAGAATTGAAGCCAAATATTTACCTGATGGCGTTATATACAATTTATACTAATGACTGTCCGCAAAGGTTAACAAAATCTCTTGGGGAGTCCATGTATCCCGACGCTCATGTGAAGCGGCGCGGTAAGCGCGACCCGCGCTCGCCGCCTGCGGAGAGCGCGGGTCTTATAGATCCCCAAACCCCACATCGGTTAATCGATTCGTAGTTGTGTAGCACAACTCAATTATTCCCATTCCGGCGTTAAGCTGCGAAAATCAAACTGTGGCGCTTGGGGATGACAAGCGGTGCAGCTTTGTATTGTCACCGGACGATCGATTTCTACATCGGGATGCAATGCCCGGAAGTAACGAGATTGGTCTAATCGATAAGGTGTTTCTTCGCCTTCATCGGTGGGACGAGAAAAGACTTGCAAATAATCCCAGACAATTTGAATTTGCGGACTCATCATCACCTCGACGCGAGTGCCGTAATGTTCTTCATCTAAAAGAAGATCCCGCCATGTCGTCGTCGGCAGCACGGCAGGCGGCAAGGCAACATGACAACTGCCGCAATGCTCTACATACAGTTGCTCGCCGACTTGATAGCGAGGCGGTGTGGGATCGACTGTGCCAATAGCGGCTGGAGTGGGGGAAATTTGACCCTGTGCGGCTTGAGAGAGCGCCCAACCGATACAGAGACTCCACAAAATCAAGAGCATCAGCAAAATGAAGGGAGAACGTCGGCGGAAGCGGAGAAGTGTTTTTTTGGCAGGCATCAGTCTATCAGCGATCGTACGGCTAATCTCAAGACTAGAATAATCTGGAGTCTCTAAATCCGTGCTTCGGACAAAACTCGAACAAACTTGATAATTCGACCTTTAATTTCAATGCCGATCAGATGTGCATCTAGGGTCAAGCGGTATAAAATAGTGCTGCCGCCCAGGGGTCTCAATCCTGACAGCCTCGAGACTTGAGCGATCGTACTCCAATCGATTAAAGTCATTTGATAAAGCCGTCCATAGGCAGCTAAGTCTAATCGTTTGAGATCGAGAAGAAACGATCGACAGTAACGGATTTCTATATTAGCGGGTAGCTTTCGCTTCGTCGATGCTGTCTTGCCATCGAAGTTGGGAAGGACAAGAGCATTGTAACCGGACAAAAAGTCGATCGCCTCTTCATGAGTTAAAATATCTCCCGGATTGAGGGTCTCTTGAGCGTGGTAAATATTTCGCAGCAAGTAAAGGTCGTCGTAAAGCGCTTGTAGCTGGATGTGGAGGCGTTCTAGGTCTCCTTGGGCGTGTCGATCGACTTCCTGCCCGAGTTGAAAGATGAGACGATCGATTTGATGTTTGAGGGAACCCCTTGCTTCTCCTCGAGCTTCTGGAGAACTCGATGGCGATCGTGTCACGGACATATTGCAACTCTCCAAG
Source organism: uncultured cyanobacterium (assembly GCA_963838375.1). Lineage (GTDB taxonomy): Bacteria > Cyanobacteriota > Cyanobacteriia > Cyanobacteriales > Geitlerinemataceae > DVED01. The sequence continues at coordinate 100,884 of CAWIQY010000008.1, forward strand.
GCTCTCTTTGAAAGAGTCCGCAAGCGGAACGAAGTGGCAGGTTTTTACCAACACCAACCATTCCTTCGGTTACGCTGGTTCGTTTACCCGACGAGACAAAATGCCCCTGGACACTGGATACATATATCAAAAGTTCATTCATGTGTAGGTGGTGGTGAACTCAAACCTACATTCACAGTATACGCAAGGCATCACATCTTTTCAAGAATACTACCGACGCAACTGTGAAAACCTTTGCCGGATCTCAGCTTTAGTTTCATCCTTCGACATATTGGCTGCTGACAAAATCCCCGCACTCATCTAGTCTTGCCAAACAAGTAGCGTTCTGAGTGCAATATGTCGGATCCCAATCCAATCAGAATGCAACTCATAGCCACAGCATTCACAGCGAAACAATCGACCTTTGTGCGGTCGATTAGCCCTATGATTGTAGCAAATCGCAATCAAATTACGTTTGATTTCGGATCTGTCTACTCGCAAATCGAACGAGAGCTGCTCTCATTTGCTTTTCATTTTAATAAAAGATCCTCTTGAATTAAGTTATAATAAAAAAGGTTAAAAATATATTTCATGTAAAGAAAAGTAAAAAAATGCACTCGAAGATCGGAGATCCCTTAAAATAAAGTTCTAGAGAAAAAAGCTCTAAAAACAACCAAACACAATTAGAGTTTTTACGACCTAAACTTATAGATTTGGGAGGAAAGTTATGGGAACGGGTCAGAAACTGACAGGAACGTTGCAATACTTGTGGGATGGGGTCAAGAGAATTTTTACCGCTAGGGACGATGACTATCCAGAAACTGGAGTTCAACCCTTTGAAGGTAAACCCGTTGACCCGCACAAACCAGATACCTGGTAGAGTTCCATAAAGGCGATCGTTGCGATAGACCGATCGAGGAGTGGCTATCTAAAGAATAGGCAAATGTGGTGTATAGCCATCGCCATATCAGCGTTTGACAAATTTCGGTAGGGGGGAAGCATTGGCTCGAAAAGCTTATACACAAATCGATCGAGATTCTGCAAATGCGCGAGTCCTTTCGCGATGTCCTAACTGCCTTGACCGTTGCTATAAAAGCACACCGTTAAAACGAAGCAAGAGCTATAAAAGCTTCTGCTTCGTTTTTAGATTGTCAACATTTAGCTTCGATCGGTCAGCCAGAAACCGATATTAGGACTGGCATCGCCATACTTAACAACGAACAATTAAAAATTTCGACTTCCCCCCATCAAATACAGCAGCGCCATGCGCACAGCCACCCCACTCGTCACCTGTGCTTGAATCAAACTCAAAGCCGGATCGTCCATCAAATCAGAACTAATTTCTACCCCTCGGTTAACAGGTCCTGGATGCAAAACTTTCACGTCCGGTTTGCACAATTGCAGACGATCGCGAGTGATGCCAAACTGTTGGTGATACTCCCGCAAGCTGGGTAACAAGTTTTGTCCCATGCGTTCTTTTTGCAATCGCAACGCCATCACAAAATCGGCATCTTGTAGCGCCGGTTCCACTTGCCAGTGTAGGAACAATCGATGGCGCAGATCGCCCTCTAGGGTATCGGCAAAAAGTTTGGGTAACAGAGTCGGCGGTGCGGCTAAGTGAACTTCAGCGCCGCTTGCCGTCAAACTCCAAAGATTCGATCGAGCCACCCGCGAGTGCAAGATATCGCCGACAATGGCAATTTTCTTATCTTTTAGTAACTGCGATCGCGGATTTTCAGGATCGAGCAGGGAACAGAGTGTATATAGATCTAGGAGGGCTTGAGACGGATGTTCGTGCTGACCATCTCCGGCATTGAGAACGCCAACGCCCGTTCCCAACCGATCCATCTCAGCCGCAATCGCTTGCGGAACCCCCGCTTCCTGGTGACGAATCACCATAATGTCCGTACCCATTGCCAAATAAGTTTTGGCAGTGTCCAAAATAGTCTCTCCTTTCGTCAGGGAAGAACTCCCCGGAGAAAACGTCAGCGTATCTGCACTGAGGCGCTTTGCGGCTAATTCAAAACTGCTGCGAGTGCGCGTCGAAGGCTCAAAAAACATCGTGGTGACAACTTGTCCTTGCAGCGTTGGCACTTTCTTCGTTCTCCGGGAAGAGCACCTCCCCAAAACTCGCTGCGGTTTGCAGCACGATGTCGTATTCCGTAGGAAGAAAGTCCGCCAGAGAGAGAACGTGGCGGCGCGTCCAAGTCGTCGTAACCATTGCGATCGAAATTTAAGCAGGTTTCACTATGAACAGTACCAAAAAATGTCTCATCTCCTTTGCTTCCGGGATTGCCGTCGCCGGGGCAATTGGCTACGGTTGGGCAGCCATGAGCGAACGAATTTCTTTGCCATCGGCCCAAGCCACTCCCACCGCGCCACAAACATCATCTCCATTGCTGGCGCAAGTCGAACCGGAAAACACCGTCCCCATCACCATTTACTACGCCGATGCGCAGTGTGAAACCTTAATTCCTCAACAAGTCGAGGTTTCCGCCAATAGTACCTTAGAAGCTTCTGTGGGGGCTGTCATCGATCGATGGAATAGCGGTGATTTCACCTTTGCCGGATATCGCGTCAGTGTTGATAATACGACCGCAATTGCTACGATCGATCTGCGCGTCGATCCCAATGCCCCACGGCAAATCATCTCTCTTTCCAGTTGCGAACGATTTGCCCTATTCGGCAGCATCTCGGAAACTTTAACTCAAAACCCCGATTGGCAGATTTCCAGAGTGCAGTTCACAGAGAAAGGGGAACGGATTAGTTTTTAGGAATTGACCGATGATTCTGGCATAATAATCGCGCGGCTCAAGACATAAACCGCGTGTGTTTTTGCTTTGTATTGTCGCGGGGGCGTTTTGCGAATTGCCTCAAATCCCATTCTTTTCCAAAACTGTAATCCGGTCTCGTTTGCTTCGATCGCGACCAAAGATATTTGGGATATTCCTTGTGCTGATACCCAATGCTCAAAACCACTAATAAAATCGGCTCCTAAGCCTTGACCTCTATATTCGGGATCTAGCATCATCAGCCCTATCCACCAAGTCTGAACATCGGGATAGTGACGAACGGCTGAGATCTCACCTAACAAGTTGTTTCGTGAATCGAATAACCCAAAAATATAAACGTCCTCTGCGGTTTTACCTTCGGGCACGTCGTCAAATTCTTCATCAGCCGCCGTCGGTGAAGGTGCTAGCCCATCTGTCAAGATAAAAAACTCCGCACATCGATCGTATAGTCCCTGAAGAAGATGTGTATCTTTTCGTGTAAGGCGCTTGACGAAATAGCCAGGACTTTTGAGAAAAAAGTCTTTTGTATTCTTCATCTCTCTTGCAGTCTAATTCTGTATTGTAGCGAGGGTTAATATCGATTTAGTTTATCAGTTAAATTCCAATTTCTCTTGATTATAACAGTTAACCGATATATCTGTGGAAAAATGACAAACGAATAGGAGCGAACAGCCGTTCGCTCCTACGATATCATCTTGATTTTCGATACTTAATTTCCGATCGTTTTACAGATGACTGTTATCGGTTTAGAAACTGTAACCCAAACCCACCACAAAATCGACTTGACTATCATTAAAGGGTGTCCAGTAAACTGAACCATTAGCCGTCAGTTTTTGATTGATTCGATAATCTAATCCACCCGTAACAACGGCACCCACTTCGCCATTATCTCGAGTGCTGGCGGCAACTCCAGCTCCCGCAAAGGGTAGCAACCGTCCTGCTTCTGAGGAAGGTGCAAAATCATAGGTAATGGGAACAAAACCCGACACCTCTAAATCGTCGTCAAAATCAATATCTGCGATCGCCGTGGGTCGAATAGAAACTCGATCGGCAATTTGGATCTTACTGTTGACAGCTATACCTTCATTACTTCCACCAATGCCGATATAGTTATAATCAGCCTGTGTCGGTTGAGCATTAGCCCGCAGAGGTGCAGCAAATGCCGCAACACAAAATAATCCGGCAAACCACAAGAGTTGACGTTTCATGCTTAAAATTCTCCAAAAAAAGTAGTATGAGACTCGCTGAGGTAAGAGCGTTTTTTAGCTATTCAACTGGTCGATCGTTGTTCCTTGATTGGGTGTAGAGATGACTAGTAAGGCATCTGTTCTTTCGCTTACTTACTAAGGTAGCAAACCAAAATGTAGAACCACCGATCGGCTCGACCACTTCCGGCAGTGTCACAAGAAGCCTCGGGCAATTCTTTGACTCATCACTCTAAGTAAAATATCCTGAAATCCACATTTCTACTACAGAAAAATTTCTCAAAGATCGATCCCCAAGTTTCGCAGCCGTTGCGCTAATTCTTCCGCATGCTGTCGTTCTTGTTCTAATATGTACTATCCCAACCCAGAAACAATGCGAGATAACGATTGAGATGAGCTGCCACAGATAACCATCACCAGGAAATAAGACGTACTAAGCTCCCTTGCCTAACATTGCGGGCACATCAATCTCCTTAATACAAGTAGCTCGTGACAAGGAGAGAATGCAATCAATAATGCTGAGAAGATCGGTTAAAGGAATTGCCTCACCGCCTAATAAACGATCGGCTGCGAGATCGGACAGAACTTCAGGTGTGCCGACATTGCCAGGATTAATCACAGTGACACTGATTTGCTGCGATCGCAACTCTTCGCGCAATGAATGGACTACACCCCGTAACCCAAACTTAGAAGCACTATTGGCAACTTCTCGCCCTGGAAAATTATCTAGACCGGAAAGCGCACCCATGAAAATAATTTTGGGATTATCCGATCGCTTTAGAGCGGGTAACAAGGCTTTCACTAACCGAATTGGAGCGATTAAATTCACAGCAATCACTTGGGAAATATCCGCATCAGAGCAATCTTCAAACCGATATTGACTGGTAAATGCATGGGTTTCCCAAGTTCCCCCCATGTATAAAAGTGCATCTAAGCAATCGTCTCCAATCGCATCTGCGACCATCTCCACCCCTGCCAACTCCGATAAATCTGCCTGAATCCACTCACCCATCGTTGCTTTCGTGCGAGAGACTGCCAGTAAGCGATCGCACTGAGAGACCAGATATTCAGCAACAGCAAGCCCAATACCACGACTTGCGCCAGTAACCAGAATCGTCTTGAAAGACATAAAGTTCCTCTTAACTATCTGTGTTGAGTATTAATAGTATGTATAAAATCAAGCCCCCAAATATTCTCCAATAATATCGATAATTTTCTAGATCTCCTCCTAACATTTCTCAAAGATCGATCCCCAAGCCTCGCAGTCGTTGCGCTAATTCTTCCGCACGCTGCCGTTCTCGTTCTAACAACGATTCTGCCGCTTCGGCGCGTTGGCGTTCGGTTTCAGCGCGTTGGTGTTCCACTTCAGCGCGTTCCGCACCCGTCAGCAACAGGTTGCCGGATGCATCCCACCATCGCAACCACGGTAGTTCGGCATTCTGATACTGACCCTGCCAAATCCCCAACTCGACCCCCAAGGGTTCGATCGAGTAACGATCGCATGAATTGGCCTGGAGTAATTGATAGCGTCCGTTGACGAGATGATAGACTTCAACACTCGCCTTAGACACCTCATAAATTCCGTAAAACGGCACGCGCACGGCTTGTTCGTACACCCAAAACTTACCTTTATAGGGTGTCGAATCTCGTTCTTCCGTGCCATTCCCAGACACAAATTCTAACACGATTAAAGGGGCAACAATTTCTTGCCACAGGACATAAGAACGTCGCAAGAGATCGTTGAGGGTGGGGGGAACATTGGGGACATAAAACCAATCCGGTGCTTCTGCTCCCTTTTCTGGCGGTTCGGTCAAGCGCCAATAAATCCCCGAGTCTTGACCGATACAATATTGTCCGTCGGGATGCAAAGTTTGCAAAATGGGGGTAATTGAATCGGTGAGGAGCAAGCTTTGCGGATGTTCTTGGAAATTTTTCACGAATGTGCCATCGGATTCGGGAAGTTGAGTATGATCGGGTAAGGATGTGGGGAAATCCGATGGGGGTAGCGAAATACCGGTTTGAGCTGTTCCAGTTGCGGTCATATCAGATGGACTCCTCGATCGCTTTCACTATCTTAATTGATTTTTCCTTCCTTCTTTCTACAGATTTGTAATGATAAGTTTTCATAAAACAGTAATTTCATGCGGATAATAGAGCGGTCGTAAACCGACGCTCACGGTCAGCAGCATAAGCAATACAAGCTTTTAAATCTTCTCGTGTCAGAGCGGGAAAATCGTCGAGAATTTCTGCTTCGGTCATCTCGGAAGCTAGGTACTCAAGCACTTCGTAAACCGTAATTCGTAAGCCACATACACAAGGCTTACCACCTCGTTTATTGGGGTCGATCGTGATGTATTTTCTGTCGTTCATAGTTGAGGTTTTTATTACCCATTATTGATGAATTTCTAAATTCAAAACATACCGACCCAAACGCACTTTGCCCGTCCACAACTCATACTCAAGACGCAGATGCTGGAGAAACGGGCGACTCACTAAGGTCAAATTTCGGGTATAATTTCGCAAGCGAATCTGTTGCAGCGGTTCTTGCGGGTTATCGCTACGCAACCAGTAGCGACTGATGCCGTACATTCCTCGTTCTAGGAGATGGCGGTAACTCAGCGATCCGCGTTCTTGCATGGTAATAATCGTCCGGTAGGGAGAAATTTCCAACCAGATCAGTCGGGACGAATTTTCCGTCTGTACCGTTGCCGATTCGTTGTCGCTCAAATGGGTTTGACATTCCCGCAGAGAGGGTTCGTTTAGTAGTACATCAAACCGCTCCCGATCTTTTTGGTAAAGTGTGGCAGAGGTTTCGACAACCGACCAAATGGGTAAATCCGTAGAGATGAGGGATAAAGAGACGGGTTTGCGTTGATGCGTCAGCATAAAAGTTAAAGAGTTTAGATGGGGAAACCTATTGAGGATATTCCTGGGTTGCCGCTGCCAGATTGCAGTCGCGATCGGCGCGGGAGGATAAAGATCGCGGTAGGATGACTAATGGTCTGTCAACCAGACCCAAATGGGTTGAGACTAAACCAAGGGACTGGGACGATCGAGAAGAAGTTTCCCAAAGGCTTAATCCCTCAAAACCCAGTTGACAGACGCCGATCGCCATCCCCTAAAAATTAGAAGCTAATGTCCTTCCCCATCGTAACAGTCGAAACTCTCAAACAGCAGCAAAACTTAATCGTTCGTTCCGCTTCTGCTGACTTGGGTTTGCGCGGAACAATCCGAGTTCCGGGAGATAAATCCATTTCTCACCGCGCTTTGATGCTAGGTGCGATCGCCTCTGGAGAAACCTGTATTCGCGGCTTATTATTAGGGGAAGACCCGCGCAGTACCGCAGCTTGTTTTCAGGCAATGGGGGCAGAAATTTCGCCGCTGAATTCGGAAGAAGTGCGGGTTCGGGGTGTGGGTTTGGGTCAGTTGCAAGAACCCAAAGATCTCTTAAATGCAGGCAATTCGGGAACCACCCTGCGTTTAATGTTGGGGTTGCTGGCATCTCAACCGGGATGCTTTTTTACCGTGACTGGAGACGATTCTTTGCGATCGCGTCCCATGTCTCGTGTGGTGAATCCCCTGGGGCAAATGGGAGCACAAATTTGGGGACGGGAAGACGGCAAATTCGCACCGTTAGCCCTGCGAGGACAGCAGTTACAACCGATCCATTACCATTCGCCGATCGCCTCTGCACAGGTCAAATCTTGCATTCTCCTGGCGGGTTTACTGGCAGATGGCGAAACCACCGTTACCGAACCGGCTTTATCTCGCGATCACAGCGAACGGATGTTGAAAGCATTTGGTGCCAATGTGCGCGTCGATGCCGAAACCCATAGCGCGACGGTAATCGGTGGGGCACAATTGCACGGACAGACTGTTATTGTACCCGGAGATATCAGTTCGGCGGCGTTTTGGTTGGTGGCGGGTGCGATCGTTCCCGGTTCCGAGTTGCTGGTGGAAAATGTCGGCGTCAATCCCACCCGTACAGGCATTCTGGAAGCCCTAGAACAGATGGAAGCCGATATTACCTTAGAAAATCAGCGCGAAGTTGCCGGGGAACCGGTTGCCGACATTCGGGTACGTTACAGTCCTCTCAAAGCTTGTGAAATTTCTGGGGATGTGATTCCCCGCCTGATCGACGAAATTCCCATCCTGGCGGTGGCGGCAGCGTTTGCCACTGGAACGACGAAAATCCGAGATGCGGCGGAATTGCGGGTGAAAGAAAGCGATCGATTGGCAGTGATGGCAAAACAATTGGAGAAAATGGGGGCAAAAGTAACGGAATATCCCGATGGTTTGGATATCGAAGGGGGTATTCCGTTGCGGGGAACCCAAGTGGAAAGTCACGGAGATCACCGCATTGCTATGAGTTTGGCGATCGCTGCGTTGATTGCATCCGATACCACAACCATTCTTGGTGCCGAAGCGGCTTCGATTTCCTATCCTGATTTTATCGAAACTTTACGATCGGCGGTTGGGGAATAATTCGTTCACTGACGATGAACCAGGGTTGCCGTCGCTTGATCTGTGGGAACGAGTAACACTTCGCTGATGTTGACATGGGGGGGACGGGTGGCGCAAAATAGCACCACGTCGGCAACATCTTCGGGGGTTAAAGGTGTTAACCTTTCGTAAACTTTGTCCGCCCGATCGCTGTCGCCGTGAAAACGGACGATGCTGAATTCCGTTTCTACTAACCCCGGTTCGATTTCCGTTACCCGGATGGGGGTTCCCAACAAATCTTGCTTGAGACCTTCGGAAATGGCGCGTACGCCTGCCTTGGAGGCGCAGTACACGTTCCCCCCCGGATACGCCTGCCGACCCGCGATCGAGCCGATATTGATGACGTGACCGTTCGATCGATCGACCATACCGGGAACGACGGTTCGAGTCACGTATAGCAATCCTTTGAGGTTGGCATCGATCATTTCTTCCCAATCTTCGATGCTGCCTTCGTGGAGTTTATTTAAACCGCGACTCAATCCGGCGTTGTTGATGAGAATATCGATTTTTTCCCAATTTTGGGGTAAGGATTGTAGCGTTGATTCTACTTGAGTTCGATCGCGCACATCCATTTCCAATAGGTGCGTTTCGGTGTTAAAGTCTTGCTGTAATTGAGTGGCTAAAGCTTGCAAGCGATCGAAACGTCGCGCTGCCAAAATCAATTTTGCTCCTGCTTCGGCAAAGAGTTTTGCACAAGAAGCACCAATGCCGCTACTCGATCCGGTAATTAAAACAATTCGGTCTTTTAGGGAAATCATTTTGAATGAAAAAAATCAGGAGTTTGTAAATTCTTGTCGATCGCGGCGACTGTAAATTTGACCATCATCCCACATCGATCGAACCTGGGTTTTCAGGGCACTGAGAAAACCCAAACTATAGAATACACCTCGGACGATCGTTTTCTTAAAAGAACTGGATTTATTACACGGGGGATGTCCGAGAACGTGGCAGTCGAACAGTTTACTAAAAAATTGCCAGCATTGACTAAGGTTAAGGTTTTTTAGCCCCATCAAAAAGTGGTTATGATAGAATGTAATTTGGTATTGGATCGATCGGGTGCTGATATCGTGGCAGCCTCCGGTTTCTTCTCCCAAATGAATTAACGATGCTTCTGGATCGTACCAAATAATATATCCAGTTTTCCGAAACCGCAGGCAAAAATCGGACTCTTCTCGTACGGCTGAGCCTCGAAATCGTTCGTCAAAACGAAGTCCATACTTGTCGAAAACTTCTCGACGAAAGGACATATTGCAGCCTCTTGCCGAGAGAACTTGCTGGGGTTTTATGGTATGAACTAAGTCGATGTGATACCAGGCAATACCGGGGTTCATGGCTTCTGGGGATAAAGTTTCGATGGTTAAGTCTCCACCGGAATCGCTGAGTTTCATGCGATCGAAAACTCGACCCGCAACGGCCCCAACATTGGGTTTTTCTTGGTAGTTTTTGGCATGGTTTTGCAGGTAGTTGGGTTGCATCCGCACGTCATCATCTATAAATAGAATTATATCACCCTTCGATCGTTCTATTGCATAATTTCTCGCACCAGGAAGATTCGCCCAATCTAATCTAAACCACTCTATTTTTTTAGATTCAGCTAAGGTTTGTAAATAGGTTTGTGTTTCCGGTTGGTGAGTAGAAGTTTGATCGACGATGAGAATTTCAAAGTCTGGGTAGTCTTGGGCTAAAACATCAGAAATTGTATCTCTTAGAGGTTCTTCGCGCCCGTAAGTGGGGATAATAACTGAAATTGAGGGTGATATCATGATGTTATTTTTAGTAAAAGTGTTGAGCGTTAACGATCCTTGGGTAGAGAATAACAATCCTAAAACAATTGTGTTAGCAAGTATTAAATAGCGACACCAGTTCTCGACCGTGAAAAAGAGTTATAAAATAATCAAGCAAGCTTTTTTGTTAGCCAGTTCTCGAGTTTCACAAACACGATTATATAAAACAGTAAAAGTAAAGCTGTAAACAATAAACATACCATAACTTTTGGAGTAGAATTTAATGTGAAAAAGTTGACTAATTTCGGGAGAGTGACAAACAGCATCGGTTGATGAATTAAATAAATGGGGTATGAGTAGATGCCTAAAATTGATAAAACCTTGAGAAAGGGAAATATTGGCTTCAAATTCTCGAAAAACTGAAACCCTAATATACACAATATAAATAAAAATGGAGTGAATACAATATCGAAACCTTGCATATAAACGATGTCAATATTTTGAACTGCAAAGCCAATATAGGCGATCGCACCAAAACAAAATAGAACCAGACTGGTCATATAATCTGATTTTCTTAAAGCACCATGAGACACATAAATACATCCCCAATATAATCCCAAACAAAACTGAAAGACATAGCTTCCTAAAAAATTATTGTTCAGGAAGTATCGATAAGCACTCGATCCAGGTTCTAGCTGCAAACAGATCGTTTTAGTGAGAACCCCAGCTACAATACCAAAAATGAGAAAACTACGACGATTTCCTTTCAGCCAGATATAGAGAACTGGAGTCAATAGATAAGCTTGGAGAATGACCGTAAAAAACCAAAATCCCGGATTAATGGCTTGCAAAAGATAACCCCCTAAACCGAGAAAGCTCATAAAAAATTCTAAACTCAAATACCGAACGGATCGACCCGAGACGGCATAGAGTAAGAGACTGCAACACACCGCAAAAATATAAGTAGGATATAATCGATCGAGTCGCTTAATTAGCCAAAATTTCCAGTATTTAAAATCGTAAAAAAATTCTTCTTTTATACCATAACTAACATTAAACCCAGCTATTATAAAGAATAAATCGACAGCAGCTAAGCCCACTTTTGCTCCGAATTTATCTAGAAAAGACACAATAAATAGTCGATCGGGATAGTTCTGAAAAAAATGGAAGAGAACGATTCCTAAAATTGCCAATCCTTTAGTTCGATCGATCCAATCTAGTCGCTTTCTAGCTGGTAAATTGCTACTTTGCATAGACTCATTTATACATTAACGGAGGAAGAAAACCCGATACGACGTTTTCGCTTGCGTTTTTTAGGCGGAGACTCTTCTCCTTCTGCAAACTCTCGTACTTTCTCTCTTTCTTCTCGATCGATTTCCGGTAATCTCAAAATCGCTCCGGCTAATACCCAGTAATAAATATTAACCGGATCGACATCGAGGGGATAGTAATAAGTTTGATAGCTAATAAATAAAATAAAACACCAAAAGGTCGAGCCGTAACTCCGCAAGTTTTTATCTTTAACCGATCGATAAGCTTTGAATGTACTGACTGTTATTGCCGTAACAAAAATCAAGAAAGCAATGACTCCTAGCGGTCCAATTTCATAAAGTAATTTGGCATAATAAATTTCGATTAACTTGGTTTTTCCAAAGGTTCGTCCCGAGTTCGTACCCCTTCCCAGACCATTGCCCCAAATTCCTTCCTGACCTTTAGAAGTAAACTCAAATTGGTGGGCGATAAATTCTGTTGGCGGTGCGGCATTCCAGCGATCGATCGCACTATCAATTCGCTGTTGAATAATCTCGGGAAAAAAGGTCATCGCACCAAAACTTAGTAAAGCAATACCACCTGCAATGGGAATAAAGCGTTTTACTTTAGCAAATTGTCCGGTAAAAAAAATTAACCCCAAAATGACCACCGGAATTATCAACAGTGCAATTCGTTGCCCGGAAATAACCGCATTGAGAAACACTAATGCCATCGCCACAAAACTGACAAATTGCCAGCGTAAAGAAGGATCGCCAAAGGCAGATGCAAAAGTGAAAAAAGCATTGCCAATGAGAAACCATGCCCACTGCCAAGGCGCCACAAAGGTTCCTGGCAAACGAATGACGCCTTGAGACGGACTATACAGAAGAGAACCCCCTACCAAACATTTGGCATCTAAGGTGGCTTTAAATAAATCTTCCCCTACTAAATTGTCGGTTCCCGCACACCGACCAGTTTTCAACATCATGTATTGTACAAAGCCCAAAAAACAGCAGATGATGACTAACACAATATGAGTGCGAACAAACCAAAGAAACTTTTTCTTGTTATCGAGTAAATAATAGGTGCAGGTAATTAAGGGAAAATATCCCAGCAAAACCTTGAAACCCCAAATTCCGAGGACAATAGGTTTGCCTTGAGGATCGGCAGAAAATTGCTGTGCTGCGTTGGACAAGACAAATGTTAGCAAACAGGAGAACAGAATACAACAGAGGGGAATAGTCAGAGATTTGGGAACGATTAAAGATTTTCGGTGTCGTTTGAGTTCCAAAAATAAAGCTAACATTGCCGGATAGAAAAAGCCATCTTTGGCGAGTTGAAATAGGGGATTGCCACCGCCGATCCAATACGTTACGGTTCCGGAAAAGGGTAGATAGAGTAGAAACGCCCAAAGTGCCGATCGAGGATATTTATAAGAAAGGGCAAGAACCACAATTCCACCGCCACCGGCGATCGCCAATTTGAGATCTTTAACGAAGAATAAGATGATGGCAATAACCGCACCGATACTTGCGGCGATCGAAAATGCTTGAATAAAAGCTTGACGTTCCTTAGCCGCCTTGCGTTTTTGGGCGGCAATTTCTTTTTTACTTAACGCGATTTCGCCGACTTGTGGGGCGTCAGAAGACGACTTTTTGGCTTTTTTGCCACGACGAGAATGACGACGAGACGAATGGCTTGGACTTTCTTTTAAGAAATGTTCTGATGAGAGACGCTTTCGCATTCGATCGACCCGTTCGCAAAATAATGGGAAGCGGGGTTTTCCCCACTTCCCAAGCTAACACCGAAGGATGGAAATGTGCCAATTTCAGACAATCGATATCGTCAATCCAGTCGAGGAATATGGCGGTTAAAACCGCGACTACAGGATCGAAACCTGCCTGCGCAGGTTATGAAGCGACGAAATGCTCGCGAACCGTTAACACCAGATTGTCCGTCCAGTAATTAACCAGTTCCTCGGTTGCCGCTTCCACCATCACTCGGATCAGCGGTTCCGTTCCCGAAGCCCGAACCAGCACTCGTCCTCGATCGCCCATGTCCGCTTCGGCAGCAGCGATCGCAGTTTGCAGCGCTTCGCATTCGTGCCAATTGATGCGGCGTTCGCGGTCTTCTACCCGGACATTGCGCAACAGTTGGGGATAGGTTTGGAAGCTTTGTGCCACCAGTTCCGATAGCGGCGTTTGCTGGCGATGAACCAAGGCTGCCAGGTGTAGCGCCGTCAGCAAACCGTCGCCGCTGACACCGTAGTGGCTACAAATGACATGACCCGATTGTTCGCCGCCGAGGGTCGAACCCGTTTCCCGCATGGCAGCATGAACGTGTTGGTCGCCGACGGGAGTCCGCTGCAAGCGCCCGCCTAGTTGGCGCCAAGCTCGCTCGAATCCCAAGTTCGCCATGACGGTGGTAATAATGAGATTATCGGGTAATTGTCCCGCTTGGCGCAGCGCTTTTCCCCACAGATACAGGATGTAGTCGCCGTCGATGGGACGACCGCGATCGTCTACGCCCAAAACTCGATCGGCATCGCCGTCGAAGGCAAAGCCAATATCGGCTTGGTGTTCCAGAACCGCAGCCTGCAAAGGTTCGAGGTGAGTAGAACCGCAGTTGACGTTAATTCGATCGCCGTCGGGACGATCGTGCAGGCAAATCACCTGGGCCCCCATCGATCGAAATACAGGTGGTGCTAACTGCGTCACCGCACCCCACGCCAAATCCAGAACGATTTTCATTCCGCTTAAATCCAGTTCGCCGAAAAATGGTTTCTGAAGCGATTCGACGTACTGGTTTATCAGTTCGGGACGGGAAAAATACGTACCCCAATCTTGAGGGGAACGGCGTTGAGGACGACTACCTCGCAATTGGGCTTCGATTTGCTTCTGCAATGCGGCGGGCAACTTCGCGCCATTTGCCCCAAAAAACTTGATGCCGTTATCTTCTGGCGGATTGTGGCTGGCGGAAATCATCACGCCGCCGCCTGCATCCAACTGATTCGCCAGGTAGGCGACGCAAGGAGTGGGGCACAATCCCAAATCCCAAACGTCTAGTCCCGAAGCCCGCAAACCCGAAGCGATCGCCTCTGCTAGCATGGGGCTAGAATTGCGAGAATCTTGACCGATAACGATCGGTTTGCGATCGCCCAAAACCTGCCCCGCCCAAAATCCGACTTGAAATGCCAATGGGGCGCCGAGCAACTGACCGACATGACCGCGAATGCCATCTGTGCCAAACAAGGCACTTTTGGGCAAAGAGAGGGGATTCCAGAGGGAACTGGGACTGAAATCGGACGACTCAGAGCGGGAAATGAAAAGCTTTTCAGTTGAAGATAGAACCATGGGGGGACTCGCTCCACACACACAACACACATTGACATGGAGGATAGCACGCATTCTCGATATCGTGGGATCGATCGCTTCACTGCAACCACTGCAACCGAACCCACACCTTAAGAAGCGATCGCCACAACGCCGTTGGAGATTTTACCGAAAATTTGGGTTTAAAGCCCCGCGTCTTCAGCGCGGCTTTGATATTATCGTGCTATATTCTTATCATCTATTGTAGATGATAAGATGCTCGTTTACGAAAGTAAGTTAAAAGGAACTCAAGACCAATACAGAAAGCTGGATGAAGCGATTCGTACTGGCTTGTTTGTTCGCAATGCTTGCATTCGTTTGTGGATAGATAGAGGAGCGAAAAGCCGCAATGACTTGTATAAGCATTGTAAAGTTTTAGCCGACGATCCAGAATTTCCCTGGGCTAAAAAATTAAACTCTCAAGCTAGACAGGCTAGTGCCGAGAGAGCCTGGGCATCTATTAGTCGATTCTTTGAGAACTGCAAGAAACAAAGACCCGGAAAGAAAGGTTTTCCTAAGTTTAAGAAAAACCGGACTCATCATGGGTCGGTTGAATACAAGCAATCGGGCTACAAACTATCTGAAGATCGAAAGTTCATTAACTTCACGGATGGCTTTGACGCCGGATTGTTTAGACTTTGGGGAACTCGGAACCTGCACTATCATCAACTTAACCAAATCAAACGAGTTAGAGTGGTGAGACATGCCGACGGGTATTACGCACAGTTTTCCATCGACCATAACCGAGTAGAAAAAAGAAAGCCCACCGGTCAAACTGTAGGGTTAGATGTGGGCTTGGTTCATTTTTATACAGATAGTAATGGAGAAACCGTAGATAATCCTAGATATCTGAGAAAATCCGAGCGTCAGCTAAAACGGCTACAAAAACGAGTTTCTCAGAAATTGGTTAAAGGAAGAGAACGATCTAAGAACTACAAAAAAGCGGTGGCAAGATTAGCCAGAAAACACCTGAAAATTAGTCGGCAGCGTAAAAACTTTGCCGTGAAGACGGCATTGTACGTAGTTCGGTCTAACGACTTGATTGCCTACGAGGACTTAAAGGTGAGAAATCTGGTAAAAAATCATCACTTAGCTAAGTCGATTGGTGATGCTTCTTGGGCAATGTTTCGAGAATGGGTTGAATATTTTGGCAAAGTCTTTGGAGTGGTAACGGTAGCCGTTCCTCCCCAAAATACTTCCCAAAACTGTTCAAACTGCGGGCAGAAAGTCGCTAAATCTTTATCGACTAGAACCCATAAATGTCCTCGTTGTGGATATATAGCCGATCGAGATGAAAACGCGGCGTTAAACATTCTGGAAATCGGATTGCGTACTGCGGGGCACGCAGGAACGTCTAGTTTAGAGCTAGAAAAAGCCTAGCCTCGAGAACGACCTCTGCTTGATGGAAGTAATTCCTTTAAGTAAGTTGGCTCAAGGAAAGAGGAAGCCCAAAGAGAGATATGAGTGAATCCCCATTCCTTTAGGGTGGGGAAGATGTCAAAATAGAACAGACTTCTCGTCGATCGAACTTTTGATTCGATCCCGTAGCGACTTCTTCAGAGGATCGCTGATGCAACGAGATCGCCCGCGCGATTCCAACTATTTGCCATCGATATGTCTTTCTCTCCCCAATCTCTCAGCGGTTCCGAGATTCGCCAAACGTTTCTCGAGTTTTTTGCCACCCGGCAACATCAAATTTTGCCCAGCGCATCTCTGGTTCCAGAAGATCCCACAGTTCTACTGACGATCGCCGGAATGCTACCTTTTAAGCCGATTTTTCTGGGACATCGATCGCCGGATTTCCCCCGCGCCACCACGTCGCAGAAATGTATCCGTACCAATGATATCGAAAATGTGGGTCGCACTGCCAGACACCACACATTTTTTGAAATGTTGGGTAATTTCAGCTTTGGTGATTATTTTAAGGAAAAAGCGATCGCCTGGGGTTGGGAATTGGTGACGGAAGTGTTTGGCTTGCCTGCCGATCGTCTCATCGTCAGTGTCTATCAAAAAGATGACGATGCTTTTAATATTTGGCACGAACAAATAGGCATTCCCAAACACCGCATTCAACGCATGGGAGAAGCAGATAATTTTTGGGCATCGGGAGCAACGGGACCTTGCGGACCTTGTTCGGAAATCTACTACGATTTCCATCCCGAAAAAGGCGACGAAACCATCGACTTAGAAGACGATAGCCGTTTTATCGAACTTTACAACCTGGTTTTTATGCAATACAACCGGGATGCCCAGGGCAATCTTTCCCCATTACAAAACCAGAATATTGACACTGGAATGGGATTGGAACGGATGGCGCAAGTCCTCCAAGGTGTTGCGAATAACTACGAAACGGATCTGATTTTTCCGATTATTAAAACGGCGGCGGAAATTGCCGGAATTGATTACACCGAATCTGACGAGAAAACGAAAACTTCCTTAAAAGTGATCGGCGATCATGTTCGGGCAGTCGTACACCTGATTGCCGATGGAATTACCGCGTCGAATATTGGGCGAGGATACATTCTGCGTCGGTTGATTCGGCGGGTGGTGCGCCACGGGCGGTTAATTGGCATTAGTGGTGAGTTTACCGTGAAAGTAGCCCAAACTGCGATCGCGCTTTCTGAGGCAGCTTATCCGAATGTTCGGGAACGAGAAACGACGATCGAGAATGAATTGCAGCGGGAAGAATCGCAGTTCTTGAAAACTTTGGAACGGGGAGAAAAACTCCTCGCCGAAATTTTGGAGAAAAAGCCCAAGCAAATTTCTGGGGAAGAAGCGTTTAAGTTATACGATACCTTTGGTTTTCCTTTGGAATTGACCCAAGAAATCGCCGAAGAACAGGGGTTAACGGTGGATGTCGATGGGTTTGAGGTGGAAATGGAAGCGCAGCGCGATCGCGCCCGAGATGCCCACGAAACGATCGATCTGACGGTACAAGAAAGTTTGGATAAATTGGCGGAATCTGTCCATTCAACAGAGTTTCTCGGTTATGCCGAATCTCGATTGACGTCTCAAGTTGCTGCCTTACTAGTCGGTGGAAAAACGGTGGAATCAGCAGCAGCAGGAGACGAAGTACAAGTTGTTCTCGATCGTACTCCATTCTATGCTGAATCTGGGGGACAAATCGGCGATCGCGGCTATCTTAGCGGTGATGAATTGGCGATTCGCGTTGAAGAAGTGAAAAAAGAAGGTGATATCTTCGTTCACTTCGGACGGATTGAACGGGGAAACATTACAAAAGGCGATCGAGTGACTGCCCAAATCGATCGATCGTGCCGTCGTCGCGCCCAAGCCAATCATAGCGCTACTCATTTGTTACAAGCGGCGTTAAAACTAATTATCGACGATTCTGTGTCTCAAGCGGGATCTTTGGTAGACTTCGATCGGCTGCGTTTCGACTTCAATTGTCCTCGCGCTTTAACTGCCGAAGAGTTGCAGCAAATTGAAGATTGCGTTAATACCTGGGTTGCCGAAGCGCATGCAGCAGAAATTGTAGTAATGCCGTTAGAAGATGCCAAAGCTAAAGGTGCGACGGCGATGTTTGGAGAAAAATATGCGGCTGAAGTTCGCGTGATCGATTTCCCCGGTGTTTCCATGGAATTGTGCGGCGGAACTCATGTGAGTAATACCGCAGAAATTGGCGCATTTAAGATTATCTCAGAAACCGGAATTGCGTCGGGAATTCGCCGGATTGAAGCGGTGTCAGGACCGGCTATTTTAGATTACTTAAATTTGCGCGATCGAGTGGTGAAAGATCTCTGCGATCGATTTAAAGTCAAACCCGAAGAAATCGCCGATCGAATTACCACTTTGCAAACTGAACTCAAAACGACTCAGAAAGAAATTGATGCCGTAAAAGCTGAATTAGCCGTCGCTAAATCCGACCAATTATTATCAGAAGCCGAAACCATTGGCGAGTTTCAAATCCTAGTTTGCCAGATGGGAGAAACCGATGCCGAATCCCTGAAAACTGCCGCAGAACGCTTACAGCAAAAACTCGGCGCGGCTGCTGTAGTCTTGGGTTCTGTACCTGAAGAGGGCAAAGTTAGCCTAGTGGCAGCCTTTAGTAAAGAAGTGAATGCCAAAGGTTTACAAGCTGGGAAATTTATCGGGGGTATCGCCAAACTTTGTGGCGGCGGCGGCGGCGGACGTCCGAATTTAGCGCAAGCTGGGGGACGAGATCCGAGTCAGTTGGCGGAGGCTTTGGATGCTGCGAAGTCTCAGTTAGTTGAAGGGTTGAAGTAGTTAGAAAGGTGGGCAAATTGCCCACCTTTTTGATTCAGTAAAAGTATATACAGCGGTTCCCGGTATTATGCGGTACATCTAGTACATCTAGAAGAAGGGCGAATGCCATTCGCCCCTACATCAACCCAAAATTTTATGTACCTCATAGCTGCGAAAACCGCTGTATAACTAATTTTTAATGCAGAATTTATATGAATATCATAACGATCCTGTTCGGTTAATTCGAGAAATTACTTCACGAAAATCTGGAATTAAAATACCTATTAAGACGTGTGAATGAAAAAAGTAACTCTTCAAGAAGCTTGTAAACTTTTAGAAATCTCCCCTCGCCTGATTCGTCAATGGGAAAAGAAGAAATTAATTAGAGGTGAGACAATAGAAGCCAGTCCGAAACTCTTTGTTCTGGAAGAACTTCTTAAACTTCAAGGTAAAAGTCTAGATCCCAGTTCTGAAGCTAAGTTTCAAGTTTTAAAAGCAGAAAAATCCACAAGTTTTAGCGCGATCGAATTATTTGCGGGTTGCGGCGGCATGGCGCTGGGATTGGAAAATGCCGGATTGCAAACCAAACTGTTGGCTGAAATCGATCGAGATTGTGTGAATACTCTACAACTCAATCGACCCCATTGGAATGTCATCCACGATGATGTTGCCAAAATCGACTTTACTCCCTATCGAGATACTGTAGATATTGTCGCCGGCGGATTTCCCTGCCAATCCTTCAGTTATGCCGGATATGGCAAAGGATTTGAGGATACGAGAGGAACCTTATTTTTTGAATTTGCTCGCTGTTTGGCAGAAGTTCAGCCAAAAGTTGCTGTTGCCGAGAATGTGAGGGGATTAATCAGCCACCAAAAGGGTAAAACCTTATCGATTATTTTAAAAACTCTCGATAATCTGGGGTATCATTCAGCCTACAAACTGCTCAGTTCTCAATTTTTAGATGTTCCACAAAAACGAGAACGAGTCATTATCATTGCCACGCGGAAGGATTTAAATATTCGACCTATTTATCCGCAAGAAAACAGCTACACCATATCTCTAAAACAAGCGCTACAAAACTGTCCTAAGTCCAGTGGAATTCAATATAATTCTAGAAAAAAAGCGATTATGGAATTAGTCCCGCCGGGCGGAAATTGGCGAGATTTACCCGTCGATCTGCAAAAAGCGTATATGAAAAACAGTTTTTATCGGGAGGGAGGTCGAACGGGATTTGCGAAACGATTGTCTTGGAACGAACCTGCACTCACCATTACTTGTAGTCCCGCACAAACTCAAACCGAACGATGTCATCCGGAAGAAACCCGTCCTTTAACCATCCGAGAATATGAGAGAATTCAAAGCTTTCCCGATGACTGGCAATTTACCGGTTCGATCTCATCCCAATATAAGCAAATTGGCAATGCTGTTCCCGTGAATATGGCGTATCATATTGGAAAATGCTTAATTTCTATGTTAGGTGACGATCGAAGAGATTTTCAGGAAAAATTTCTAGATCTAACACGACAAAACAACGATCGAGAATTTACACAGTTAGCGATTCCCGGATTGGAAATAATTCATTAATCGACGAGACTGATTTGCAGCCAGCCCGATCGCACTGACTGCAAACTCTTCCACTTACTCTGCTTTAGTGAATCCCAGACCGTTTTCTGCTCCATATCGCTCCATAAAGCGTAAAAAACGATCGCGATCTGCCACCGTTTTCCAGGTGTAAATCACTTCTAAATCTGTTGCCTCCCCATTGATAAACTTTCCTTTGACATCCCGAGATACAAGTTGACCTTCTTCATCCACCAGATACATTCCTGTAATTTCTTGATTGAAATCGGGAGCCAACGCATTCGGTTTGTGGAAAGTAAAAAATGCCCGACCGTTAGTGCCATCCTTTGAGCTGGTCATACGGACATCGGGAACCACATCTTCTTTTATTCCTTCGACAAATTGAATTTGAGCTTGAATTTGAGCCATGTTTTCTGAAAAAGCTTAACAAACCTTTAATATTGTCTCATGGAAGGGGGGATAGTGGTCAGCAAAAACGGGTTTTGCCAATGTCTATTGGGTGAAACGTTTTTCGGTCAATCCGATCGCCCTTCGTCTAAATGCTTCATCCCGAAGTGTCGGTAGGCTTGGATCGTTTGCTCGGCGATCGCATCCCAACTGTAGTGCTTTATGGCATATTCTCGGGCATTGGCTCCCCGGCGCCGGCGTTCGGCGGGATTTTGCAAAGCTTCTCGCAGCGCTGCCGCCACAGCTTCAACGTCGCAACTGGCAACCCAACCGGACTGGGATTCTTCTACTGCATCGGCAATCTGAACCCGATCGGAAATGATGACGGGAACCCCAGCAACCATCCCTTCGACCACAGCAATGCCAAAGTTCTCATAATAGGACGGCAGCACAAACACATCGGCGTATCGTAACAATAACGCTTTGGCATCCCCGGTCACAAAACCCGCGAAGGTGGTGCATTGCAACAGCGATGACGCTTGAATTTTTCGGGCAATTTTCGCTTCGTATTCCGGATCTTGAGCATTGCTCCCTGCCATCACGAAGTGAAACTCGAGTCCTTCGCAATGCAAGCACTCCAATGCCGGAATCAGTAGCTCCAGACCTTTTTTCGGTTCGATGCGAGAAAGAAATAATACGATCGGACTTTCCGATGGCAAAGTTAGCTGAGTGCAATCGATTTCCACGGGTTCGCCAACATAGGGTTCCACCCCCAAAGGGATCACCAAATCTCGCGTTTTGGCGCCAAATCGGTGGGAAATTCGGGCTTCTGTTTCGGTAGTAAAATGCACGGCAGCCGCACCCGACAAATTTGCACTTTCGATCGATCCTGCGTAAATTTTCTTCAGCCATTTCTTCTTCTGCAAATCCGCTGGATCTAAGGTTCCCAGAGGTCGGAGGATATAGGGCAAATTTCGCTGTCTCGCCACCCACGCCGCAGCCGTCGTCACAGGGGAAAATAAGGCATGAATATGAGCTACATCGTACTCCGGCGCGTGTTTCCACAACCATCGCAGCAGTTCTAGAGAAAATTTGTAGCGTCGCAATGGAGAACAGCGAAAAATACCGCACCTGATAACCATTTTTCGATACAGGTTCGTTGAGGGGAACATTCAGGGGTGGCTGACCGACATCCCCGTTGGCGTTCGTCGTGAGTACCGTCACTTCTACTCCCTGACGAGCCAACGCCTCCGACAATCCCAGCACCATTTGGCTAGGTCCTCCATATACGAGAGAGATTGATGGGACGATTTGTAATATTTTTAAAGGTTGAGACACAAATAGAATGGTAATTGATAATTGGTAATTGGTAATGGCAAAACT
This sequence comes from uncultured cyanobacterium, assembly GCA_963838375.1. Taxonomy (GTDB): domain Bacteria; phylum Cyanobacteriota; class Cyanobacteriia; order Cyanobacteriales; family Geitlerinemataceae; genus DVED01. The sequence goes on from CAWIQY010000008.1 coordinate 123,284, forward strand.
GAAACTAACAACCTGTCTGAATTACACTTATTGTCTTACACTTTTCATGGAAAGACTAATTCGTTTTAATTTTTCTTTAACTTCTAACACTCGAACTTTGACAACTTGACCGACTTTAACAATTTGATTGGGGTCGGACACGAATCGATCGGCCATTTGAGAAATATGAATTAAGCCATCTTGATGGACGCCGATATCGACAAACGCTCCAAAGTTAGCGACATTGGTCACAATTCCTTCGAGTTCCATTCCTTCTCGCAAGTCTTTCATTTCCTGGATTCCTTCTTGGAACGTGGCGTAGTTAAATTCGTCGCGGGGATCGCGTCCGGGTTTTTCTAATTCTTGGAGGATGTCGCGCAGGGTTAACTCGCCGATCGTTTCAGAAATATAAGGCTTCAAATCGATCGTTTTGAGGCGATCTGCAAATTGAGGAATCTCTGTTAAGGGGACTTTGAGATCGGTAGCGATCGCTTTAACAACGCTGTAACTTTCGGGATGCACGGCTGTATTATCGAGGGAATTTTCTCCATCTCGAATTCGCAAAAATCCGGCACACTGTTCAAAAGCTTTGGCTCCCAATTTTGAGACTTTTAACAATTGCTTGCGATTTTTGAAAGCCCCATTTTGATGGCGATAGTTCACAATATTATTAGCCACCGTCGGCGTAATCCCAGAAACAAAAACGAGTAATTCTTTAGAAGCTGTATTTAAATCGACGCCGATATAATTAACGCAGCTTTCGACGGTTTCTTCTAACTTTTGTTTGAGCAGTTTACGATCGACATCGTGCTGATATTGTCCCACTCCGATGGATTGCGGATCGATTTTTACCAATTCCGCTAAGGGATCTTGCAAGCGACGGGCAATACTAATCGCACCGCGAACGGTGACATCTAAATCTGGAAATTCGGAAATGGCTACGGGACTTGCTGAATAAATTGAAGCGCCGGACTCATTAACAATGACTTTAATTGGCGGATTTTTTAAACTTTTAAACACCTCAGCCACAAAGCGATCGGTTTCGCGACTTGCGGTGCCATTGCCGATCGCGATTAACTCAATTTTATATTTTTCAATGAACTTCTTTACCGTCATTTCGGCATCCCGGCGCTGCTTTTCGCTTTGGTGGGGAAAAATCGCGTGATACTCTAAAAACTCTCCAGTACCGCCGATCGCTACTACCTTACATCCCGTCCGAAATCCAGGATCGATGCCCAAAGTCGGCTTCATCCCCGCTGGTGCAGAGAGTAATAAATTCCGCAAATTGGCTTCAAAGGTTTTAATCGATTCCCGATCGGCCCAATCCTTTTTCTCGGCAATGACAGCATTAATTAAAGAGGGTTTCATCAGCCGATTGAAGGCATCTTTGAGCATCTGCTGATGAAAAATCCGCATCGATCGTACCGAAGTCCGAATTTCTCGATTTTCTAAATAGGATAAAATCCAATCTTCGTCAAAGGTCAGGGTAAAATCCAGCACCTTTTCCTTTTCTCCCCGCAACAAGGCTAACAAATTATGCGGGGCGATTTTTTGCACTGAAATCTGGTAATTTCGGTACATCTCAAATTTTGTCGTACCCTCCGGATGGTCAGATTTGACGTGAGAAGAAACTATCCCTGACTGCATCAAATAGTCCCGCAAGTGCGATCGCAACCCTGCATTTTCTGCAATTCCTTCTGCCAATATATCCGACGCCCCTTGCAGAGCTTCCTCGGAGGTCTTCACCCCTTTACTTTCGTCCACATACTTGGCTGCTTCCGCTTCCAAGTCCACCGTTTTGGTTTTCGGGTTATTTTGCAACCCAATCCAGTTAGCCAGGGGTTCTAGCCCCTTTTCCCGCGCCATCGTCGCCCGAGTTCGCCGTTTCGGACGGTAGGGAAGATACAGATCTTCCAGTTCGTTTTTCTGCAAGCAACCTTCTATTTGGCTTTGTAGTTTATCGGTGAGTTTTCCGCAATCGCCGATCGCCTGTAAAACTGTTTTTTTTCGCTCTTCAAGGTCAGTTAAATACGCCAGACGATCGGATAAATCCCGTAACTGGATTTCTGTCATCTCTCCCGTTCGTTCCTTGCGATAGCGGGCGATAAACGGCACAGTTGCCCCTTCGGCAAGCAACGCCAGAGCATTATTGACTTGGAAGAGTTGCAGGGATAATTCTTGGGCTAATTGTTGGGGAATATCAATCATCGATCGTGCGACTTAAAAATAATTTATAATTGGCGACCGCTATCAGGGTTGAAGCTTCTGTGTCTACTGTTGGCTTGCCTTTTGTTCGTCATTCGGGGTTCGGAGTTTAAGTATTTTGTTCTTGCAATTCTTCCAAGTCTTATGCTATATATGATAAAGCGTAAAATGCCTTGAGTGCAAGGTTATGCTTGGATTCAATGGTTTTGAGACTTCCTGCCAAATGTCACACATTGCTTTGGTAGTGGTATAGTAGCTGCGATCGGTTAAGGACTTTAAGAAAAAAATGGCTCAGCTTACAGGAACCGTTAAATGGTTCAATGAGACTAAGGGGTTTGGGTTTATCACACCCGACGACGGTAGCAAAGACGTATTTGTCCATTTCAGTGCGATCGCTACCGACGGTTTCAAGGTACTTGAGGAAGGACAAGCAGTGACTTTCGAGGTTCAATCCGGAGCCAAAGGTCTTAGCGCCGTCAATGTGAGCGCTCTATAGAATCCTTCGAGAATCTTCTCTGTAATCTTTACTGGGAAGGTATTTCAATCCAGTTTCTGGAAATCGGGATCGAATCCCTCAGAATAACCGCTACACAGCTCGCTATCGAATGGGTTCTCTGGGTAGGATTACAGTCAAACCGGTTGACAGACGGAAACACAGTCAAAATGACCGACTAGACAGTATTTAGCCTCTTCAGAGTTGATTGATGCTCTGGTGTGGCTAATCCGTATTGAACGCTCGCCCGATCGTAACGCTTCTGGATCTAACCACAACCCCAGATAAACTTCACGGCAAAGAATTCCCTCTGAACTCGGCTGAAGTGGGATATATTCCCCTTGTCTCCAATAAAACCAATCGAATTGTCGATCTTCCACTCGCCACACTAAATATTCTTTAAATATTCTTTTACTCGATTGCGACGATCGACTTTGAGTTTGTCATTTAAGTCGATCGAATTGGAAGTCATAGTCGTCGATCTCCAATAAAAATGAGTAGAAACATCATATTTTGAATGCTACTACCCATTTTTTAATGCATCGACCTCGATCGAATTTTCAGGTCATTGATAACGATCGATTGTTATTTTTTAATGATGGTGGTCGTGGTGGTGGTCGTGATGGTGGTCGTGATTATGGTCGTGATTATGACCACCATCCTGGATCTCGTCTCCAAAATTAGCGTGGAATTTCCGCGCCTGTTCGAGACCTAAAGCCGGATTCACCTCAACGCCTTCCGACGACATCAGTGCCTCGATGTGAGGAATTGCCCAATCCGCAACCATTTCCAGGAATTCAGGTCGATCGTTCACACAGGGCATTTGCACGTAGGTGATATCGGGATGCTGCTTGTGCAGTGCGTGAATGACGTGGTTTACATCGAGGAGGGTTTCGTGATTTTCTGTAGCAAAACCAATCGGCATCATGACGATCGCTTTTGCGCCCAATTGAATCAAATTTTGTGCCGCTTGCGTGGCATCGGGTTGCGTCCATTCGATCATCGGCGTGTCGTGGTTCAGCCAACCCACAGAAATCAGCGGATATCGATAAATCAGCCGTTCTCGTACCGCTTCGTAAAGTGCTTGGCTTTCATCGACACCGGAGGTAAATCCTTTGGCTTTCATCGGACAGCCGTGATTCATCAAAATGATGCCGATTTGCGAGGGAAGATATCCTTGGGCGAGTTCGGCGGCGATTTTCTCCTCCACCATTTTCGCCATTAAATCGAGATACTCAGGTCGATCGAAAAAGGACGGGATGTATTGCTGTCCCTGCACCCAGTGGGTTTCTCCTTCGATGGGTTTAGCCAAAGCTTGATTCACCTGTTCGACAGCAATTCCACTGGTAAAAATCGAATCGACCACCAACAAAGGATAAATGAGAACTTTGCTAAAACCTTGAGATTGAATTTCTGCTAAAACTTGTTCCGGTAGAAAAGGGGCGCAGAAGTTAAACGCCTTGAACACCTGGACATCATCTCCCCAGCGTTCTTGTAGTTTCGCTTCAATTCCTGCCCGTTGCTTTTCAAAAATGGCGTTGTGGGGAGAAATAAAATCGTGATGCTGATGTCCCCATTCGTGGCGATCGAAAATCGCGAGAAGCCTTGCCAGTGGCGGATACAGCCAATCTGGAACGGGAGCAAATTTAGCCGTCAGCAAATTTAGCGCCTGTTCGTTGTAGTTGGCAAAGTCATCATAACTTTCGACTTCACCGTATCCCATCAGCAGAACGGCAACTTTGTAGGGTTTGGATACAGTCAGGGATTGATGATTGTGTTGTTCGCGAGTGGCTACCAAGATCGATGTCTCCTGTAGAGCGGATGTGTGGTATCTACCGATACCTAGCTTTAACCAAAATACCGCAGGTCGCGATTGTAGCCTGTGGTTGTTATGTTCTCTTCATAGTTAGATGGCGGCATGGAGATCGAGATCCTGCATCCCTTCAACTCAGGTTGGTACATTCCCAACCCGGTTTCTCTCATTTAAAACTGCATTTTCACCAAGAGACTAACCCTAATCTGGATTTGGGAAATAGATACGATCTGCTATGGGTTCACCGTCACAATCAGCATAGGCGATCGAAGCGGGGACAGGTACAATATCTACTTTTTTCACTATGCGAGTTAAGTCTCGATTTCCCTCATTTATTTATAGTATATTAAAAGCTAGCTTGACAACATCTCAATATGATAGCTACTCCCCAAAAATTACCCCAAATGACCATCGAGGAATATCTCGAATGGGAACCCCTGCAAAACCTTCGTTACGAATATGTCAACGGTGAAGTGTTTGCCATGACTGGGGGTACAATTCCCCATAACGATCTAGCTTTAAACCTCTATAGAACCTTGTACCCACATTTACGTCCCCGAGGATGTCGAGCCAATGTATCGGATGTAAAAGTCCAGGTGAGTCCTAACAGTCCGTACTACTATCCTGATGTAATTGTTAGTTGCGATCCGCTAGACCTAAATGCTCGTAACTTTATTCAAAATCCTAAACTAATTGCAGAGGTTTTATCTCCGGGGACAAGCGCTAAAGATCGAGGTGAAAAGTTAACTGAGTATTTAAAAATCTCTTCGCTCCAAGAGTATATTTTAATTGAATCCGAAAAAATATCGATCGAGCGTTACTGTCGGGGTGAGGGAAGAATGTGGCTCTACTACCCCTATACAGCGGGAGACATCATCACATTATCCAGTCTGGACGTTGAGTTGCCGATCGAACTTCTGTATGAAGATATCGTCTTTTAACCCGTGGTACATTTACAATTGATGGTACGAGGATTGTGAGCAGAACTTCAATCGGACGAGCAACGTGTCATCATTTGGATGTTAATGATGATTTTCATAATGAAGGTGCGATCGTCAAAGCGCGATCGTTATGGGTAAAAGGAGGCTGGCATCCACCATCTGACGATCCACGTATTTAGCGATCGATGGCATATAAAAATCGTGGATTCTATTGCCCGTAAAAAAGGCAATACCCCCGTACTTCTCCCGAATCCTAACAGGGTAAGTACAGAGGCATAACCTCTAAAATAGGTAAAAATAAATTCGATCGATCGTTAGGCGATATCGCCTATAAGCAGCACCTGAAAACGGGGGAGTAGAAATTTGTAATGGAGTTTTCGTTCATTTAAGCAACCAAATCCATCTCGGGAACTTGAACGATCGACTCTTGAACTTTTGCCGTATCATCGACGTTGAGTACATAGCCGAAGAACGCACCGCCTTCGAGTTTGATACCGACATCGCTGACACCATCGCCGTTGAAATCGCCGACTTCAAAGCTGGCAACCAGTTCGGCATCAATGGCAATTCGATCGACCCCAATCTCGAAATCGGAGATAATCGCCGAACTGAGAGAAACTTGTAAAGAAACATCGAATTCGGCTCTCAAAACGAAGGTATCTTCACCGCCGCCGCCGGTTAACTCGTCAAATCCCAAGTCGCCGTAGACCGCATCGTTGCCTTCGCCACCCATGACGCGATCGTTTCCTTTGCCACCACGAACTACGTCGTCGCCGTCGCCACCCATGACGTTATCGTCACCTTGGTTGCCATTAACGATATCAATTCCCGCACCGCCTTCGACACGATCGTTCCCATCATGGGCACAAAGCACATCGTTGCCTTCGTCGCCTTCAACCACATCATCTCCTCCACCCCCAGAGATGACATCATTATCTTCCGATCCGTCGATGGTTTCGTTGCTATCGGAACCACTCACCGCATTGGTTCCCAGCGCGTCGAGATCGGCGGCTACTGTGCCATCTGGCAATTGGAAAGCGTCACCGTTAACAAAGGTTAAAGTAGCGGAAGTGGAAATACTCCAGACTACGCTGAGTTGCGCTTCGCTTCGGAGAATCACCGATCCAGCGATCGCTCCGTTTCCGGTATCGTCTCCCCCCAACAACACCCCGCCAGCTTCGGTAATTTCTTGGACGGCTTCGTCGGGTAAAGGCTCGAAAGCATCGATCGCTTCTACCGGAATTTCCACAATGTTGCCATACAACGAGGCGATCGCAAAACTTTCTTCTGGGGAGTCGAAACCCCCTTTGGTGGTTTCACCACCATCGGTAGAAAATCCAGACAATTCGATCGTGTAGGTTTTGCCATCAAAGGCAAAAGTTTGTGCCGATAAACCTCCTGTGGAAAACTGAAGTCGATCGCCATCGGCTACCGCATCCCCAGTTTCATTGGGTGTATTTACAATATTGAAAAAGAAGTCGAAGGAACCGGGATCGTTGTCCGTCCCGTCGATATCCAAATTCAAACTAAAACCAAAATCGCCATTGAAATTTCGATTCGTCGTCCCATTTTGATAGAACAGTTGACCCAGTTTGAACGTTTCGCCAATTTTCGCACCGAAATCGCTACCGTCAAATTGCACCACATTGGTAAAACTGTCTCCGGCGGCAACTCCCCATTCAAAGCGGTTATCCATGCCGCCGTTTTCGCCGGAGAGGTTCACCACCGCTTCAGAATTCGCCTCAACCGGACCTGTGAACTTACCGGAAGATTTGCCGATGAAAATGTGGTCGGACATCATTCCCCCATCCATCGACCCCGAGGAAGAGTCGGAGGGATTGTCTCCCATGTTGTCATCTGTCGATCCAGAGGCGTCATCGCTGGTGGTGTCACCTACAGGATCGACCGTGGGTTCGATCGTTCCACCGGGTGCCATCCCTTCCAGCTTGCCGTTGGGAGTCCGGACGCCAAACTTTTGACCCATGAAATCTGCCAAGGTTAATGCAGTAGAACTATGGGAAATGACAAATGTTGTGGTGACAATTTCGTCTTTGGCAGGACCTGAGGTGCCAATTTCGACGCCTGCATCAAACGATCGGGGTGCAATGCTAGGATTACCACTAACTTGGTTGACGCTGCCAGCAGGACCAAATTGAGAATCGACGATATCCGCACCTGTTACGACTAAACCATCGATTAAGGAATCGTCGGTGAGATTAAAAAAGAAGCCGCGCAGGTCAATAATGGGGTTGGTTGCCTCTACCGTTACCTGAATTCCTTCGGCGGTTTCTGCTAAGGTAATTTGAGCTTCGGCAGCGCCTCCGACAAAGTTGGTAACTTTAAATGTTGAGGTCGTATTACTCGCCGTTGGGGAAGGATTGGGGGTATCGGTGTTGGGTTCAGGAGTCGAATCGTCGGCAACTGTGGTGGTCATTTCCTCACCGGGAGTCTCTGTTGTCGGAGACTCGATCTCACTTTCTTCCGTCGCCGGTGCTTCGGTTGTGGGGGTTCCTACCGTCGTTGTTTCTTCCATTTCTTCCTCGTGATTTTCAGCGATCGATCGCTCATTTTCGAGCGGTCAATCTGTCTAGCTCTTGGGGTTTAGGATTGGTGCAACATCAGCCTTCAATTTCGGTCGATCGGCGATCGAACAATGTGAAATTTAAAACCACTCGAATGAATATAAACCTCTAAAACTCAATTAAAAATTAATAGACTCGATTGCCAATCGTCGAGGTTTAAAGGTTGACTGTACGACTTCCTATCTCCCAGCATAGTTTCTAGATTTGGATTCCGGCTCAGTATTTTCTGGGAAGTTTCGATCTCCATAAGTTTGAGACTTTCTCGATCGCGATCGGTAATTTTACTGAGCATCGAATGTTCTGAGATCGTATAGTCACGATCGCAGAACATATTGGGCTGGATTTTTATAAAGAGTTAAATGAGCTTTTTAAAAAGATTGTAAATTCGATCGAATTTGGTGTTTTTAAACCATTGTTGACCCTAACTAAAAAGCCCGGTTTCTCTAAGAAACCGGGCTGAATCTAGGTAAGAGGGCAAATCGTTACTGCTGTATTAACGACTCTAAAAACTGCCCAAATGTCGATCGACTAAATTGGGAACATCCTGGGGACGAATCCGACGATGACGGGTTTTATCGGGCAAAATGATGTTGGGACCGGCTTTGCAGTCTTTCAAGCATCCCGTTTTCTTAATTTGAATTCGATCGCCCAAACCGCGATCGTCTAAGGCTTTTTCTAAAGCTTCATACACTTGTTTGCCTCCCCGCTTGCAGCAGTCGGACTTTTGGCAGATGAGAATTTTACCCGTACCGACAGCCTCTTGCATTATGCCACAGGGGGCAACTTCAGTACTGGTGACTGTTGGTCTAGTCTGGGGAATCAGTTGCTCGACTTTCAGTTTGCGTTTGCCTTTTTTGAAATCCAGAGTTTGCGTACCAATCGCCCGCACCCAATCCCTCATCCGCAGTGGCGGAATCTCTTGACGTAAGGTTTTGGCAAGTTTGAGGATATACTCTCCGCTATCAGTTGCGAGACGAACTCGTTTGGGAGTGCTATCGTCTTTGAAAATCCAATCAATAATTTGCCCTTCTAGAACGAACTCGGAGACTTGTTGATATTTGGCGTAACTCATGAAAATCTGGGGATTGGGAACTCTAACGCAAACCATGGCAAACTGCAAACATAATGCTTGGGTAAACAATTGCCTAATTGCTAGTTAAGAAGCTTTTTTAGTTACAAGAGCTGCTCTAGCTAGATCTTCCTAAAGCCGGAGAGATATTTCTCTTCTTTTCGGGATCGACAAAGCCTGAGACTGCCTTGAAACCTGAATTTCGAGTCAGACTCAAAATTCAGCAAGCCGGGATCTGACGAGCCGGAGTTGGACTGCGACCGATGTTTCCTGACTATCTATTGATAATTATACGCAATAATTACGCAAAGTGCGATCGAAAACTAAAAAATTTCTGCTGAAGCGATTTCCCGTAGCGCTCGTTACTGGGATATTTAAATCCTTCCGCTTACACTGAAGATGTGAAGATTTGTCAAGCAAACCCCGATCGGGAAAGGCATTCTAAAACCCATGACTATTCCTTCTACTCATCGAGTCGTCATCGTGGGCGGCGGTTTTGGCGGACTCTACGCCGCCCAAAATTTAGGTCGCGCCCCTGTCCAAGTGACACTAGTCGATAAGCGCAACTTTCATCTGTTTCAACCCTTGCTGTATCAAGTCGCAACGGGTAGCCTTTCCCCAGCCGATATTTCCACGCCTCTGCGGTTGGTGCTGCGAAACAACACCAACACCCAAGTATTGATGGACGAAGCGATCGATCTCGATCCCATGGCACAAACCCTGACTTTACGGGAAGGGAGACAACTCGAATACGATAGCTTAATTGTCGCCACCGGAGTCAGCCACCACTATTTCGGCAACGATGGATGGCGCACTCACGCCCCCGGATTAAAAACAGTAGAGGATGCCACCGAAATACGGCGGCGCATTTTCCATGCCTTTGAAGAAGCAGAAAAAGAAACCGATCCCCAGTTACGCCAGGCATGGTTAACCTTTGTCATCGTTGGCGGCGGTCCGACGGGGGTTGAACTGGCGGGGGCGATCGCCGAATTAGCCTATCACGTCATTCCTAACGAGTTTCGCAACATCGACACCACCACCACCCGCATCCTCCTAATCGAAGGCATGGATCGGGTGCTGCCGCCTTATCCGCCAGAACTCTCGGCAAAAGCGACAGATTCCCTGGTGAAATTGGGCGTCACCGTGAAAACCAGCCAGATGGTGACGGAGATGACCGACGATACCGTCACCATGCGTCAAGGCGACAACGTGGAACGGGTGGCTGCCAAAACGATCTTGTGGGCGGCGGGGGTAAAAGCCTCGAAAATGGGACAAATTATTGCCTCAAAAACCGGAACCCAACTCGATCGAGCGGGACGAGTGATGGTGGAGGCGGATCTCAGCCTGCCCAAACATCCCAACATTTTTGTCATCGGCGATTTAGCCCATTATGCCCACTCCGGAGACAGACCCTTACCCGGTGTTGCCCCCGTTGCCATGCAGCAAGGGGAATATGTCGCCAAGCTGATCCGACACAAACACCAAGGCAAACTCTTACCGCCGTTCAAATACGTCGATGGCGGCAGTCTGGCAGTCATCGGTCAGAATGCCGCAGTTGCCGATTTCGGCTTCGTGCGACTATCGGGATTTTTCGCCTGGCTGATTTGGGTGTTCGCCCACATTTACTATTTGATTGAATTTGATAACAAACTGATCGTCATGACGCAGTGGGGCTGGAATTACCTGACGCGGGGGCGTGGGGACCGTTTGATCACCGGAGAACCTAAAACCGACCCTGTACCCGTCAAACCATCAACGATCGAACATTAACTGCCCAGATTAGCGACCCAACTCTTGAGATCGCCGACTTGCTGCTTGAATGGCTTCAATGAATGCCGATCGTACTCCAGCTTTTTCCAGTTCGGCAATTCCGGCGATCGTCGTGCCCCCCGGACTGGTGACGCGATCTTTGAGTTGGGCGGGGTGCATCCCCGACTTTACTATCATCAGAGCCGTTCCCAGGACGGTTTGTAGCGCAAGGCGAGCGGCGATCGATCGGGGCAAACCCGCTGCTACACCCCCATCGGTGAGGGCTTCGATGACAATTGCCATGTAGCCCGGACCCGATCCCGAAAGACCGGTTACCGCATCCATCAACGACTCGGGAACCTCGACCACTTCCCCCACCACTTCCAGGAGCTGTCGGGCTTGTTGGAGAGATGTAGCGTCGGCGTGGCAACCGGGAGAGATTGCCGTCATACCTGCCCCAATTGTGGCGGGCGTGTTGGGCATGGCACGGACGATCGGTTTTTCGGGAAAAGCGGCTTCGAGCTTGCTCAGAGTCACTCCGGCAAGGATGGAAATCACTAAAGGCGATCGCCCTTCTGGAAAAATAGAGGCATTGGCAACATCAGCGGCGATCGCTTCAAACACTTGTGGTTTCACTGCCAACAGCACCACCTCCGACGATGCCAGAACCGTCTGGTTATCAGTTGTCGTCTGCACCCCATAAGTTTGTGCGAGCAAATCCCGCCGATGGGGTTGCGGTTCGCTCACCAACACTTCTTTTGGGGAATAGGTTTTGGCACGCAGCATGCGGGACAGCAGAGCTTCTGCCATCACCCCGCCGCCAATAATCCCGAGCTTGTAGCGATCGATCGATTCCGGGTTGGTTGTCATGAACTTTCACATGGACAAGCAGCATCAAAAATTAGAGACAAACCTTGAGCTGTTTTGACACAATTGTTTCAAATTTTGCATCTTGAATCTTGACTTTTGTCACCTCGATGTGGGTCTGCGACGATCGAAGGACAAAAGCCGAGATGCTTTGAATAATGTACCGAAGGATTTACTGAGCAATCCGGTTTTGTTCCGACCAATTCGATGCAGAGATCGAAGGCGCGGGTGGACGGGGATTCCGCAGTTGTGCTTGGAGCGCTTCACCCGCCGCAGCCGCCTGGGTGCTAACTTGAACGCAATTGGGTGTAAACAGAAAAATGCTTTCTCCAATTCGCTCCTGATGACCGTCGAGAGCATAAGTTCCTCCCGCAATAAAGTCAACAGCCCGTTGAGCTTGGTCGGGTCCGATAAGCGTCAAATTTAACACCACCGACTTCCGCTGCCGCAGAGCTTGAATGGCTTGAGGCATTTCTTCAAACGATCGCGGTTCCATCACCATGACTTCGGAAACGCCGCTGACTGCACCCGGTAAACCAATCACATTACTGGCTGATGAATTCATTTTCGATCCTAATTCTGTTGTAGTACCTAAAGCTGTTCCGGTGGGGCTGGCTAGAGGGCGATCGCGCAGTCGGCTACGATCGTCTCCAGGAGCTTCTGCTACCGGGGGAACCGACTGTTGCGGATAGAGGTTCTGATAAGCACCTCCCTCCGTCTCATCATACTCGTATTCGTATTCGACCTGTTCGTTAAAACCCACAAAGTCTCGAAGCTTGGAAAATATATTATTACTCATCTTTGACTCCTTATCGTCTGACACCTCGCTCCGCCAGAAGAGAGTTTAAGACCCAAGCTAGAGGCTTCGACTCGCTGAATGAAGTCATTCACTCAGAAGTCTAATCTAGTTTGAGTCTTTGTCGTGACCCTAATTGCAAAATCTTAACATCCTCAAGGCGATCTACCCCTACATTAACTCGTAAAGATGTGTAGTATATTTGCCAACGACCCACCACCAATAGCTAGTCCTCTGGTGGGGGCTTTCAAATTTCTTGGGAACAACCGAAAAAACCCATAGTTTCGATTTCTCTTACATTCCCTCCAATGGCAGGAGTCCGGGTTGCCACACCCCAAATCTTTGACTGTGAAGCGTACAGACTTAACAGAAGTTTCACGAATTTTTCATAACTGTTCGGATGCGCGATCGTGTCCCAAAGATGTCAAGGTAAAATGCTAGGTAATTTCCGATACATCTTGAAGTCGCTCTGGCGGGGTGAGATCACTCCGCCACTGGAAGCATTGACACATTTCTACTGAAAAGTTTGACGATGAACATCTTGAAGCTGTTCGTATTGCTGAGACTGACCGAGTCGGCGAAGAGAACGCAAGCGATTTTCCAGCATCAAACGCGCTTCTGTGCGAGCGATGGGATCGAAGCGAAAACCATTGGGGGTACTGGTGACCACAAAAAATAGACGTTGCGCGTAGAGCGTCGTAAATAATTCTTGATGGTCTGCGACTAGGCACACCCGAAAAAGTAGCCCAAACGTAGGATGATTTAGATAGGTTTCCGCGTTATTCATTCGGTTTTTGCATCACCAAACTTCTTTCAAATGGGCAAACTAGTGTTTCCTTTCTCTCAAATCTAACATCTGACGATCGCTTCCCTAGCGCTTTGACAAATTTGACGAGAAAATCTTCAAAATCAAATAGACCTCTCTCATCGGTCGGTCGGTGAGTTCAAGCGTTCGGTTCTTCGACGACGATTGCGATCGATGACGACCTGTGGGTGAATAGACACAGAACTGAGCGAGCAAGCCGCAAATCGTAGGTCTGGCACTATCGACAAAGGACTCACCTGGAGACGAGATTGGTAACGCCCCACGCCGCCAGTGCCAAGTATATATACTTGTTTTGCTTTAGCCGTTATTTAGACCCGAAATCCATGCGATAACGCGCCTTAACGAAAGCGGACGATGGGACTCGAACCCACGACGTTCAGCTTGGGAAGCTGACATTCTACCACTGAATTACGTCCGCATAGCCCTAAAATTGTATCATATCTCCCAGAGCCTGCCTAGATGCCGCTAGGCTTGTCGATCGTCTCGAAAAGATTGCCACTTCATTCTAAAAACTATCCTAAAAAGGAGTTCAAAATCGAGAAGTTACAGGAGTCAAGAGATCGGTACTCTTGGAGCCTACAGAATCCATTGAATTGGTGGGTGAAGAGCGCGGATGGAACCCGATCGATGTTTCCTGGCAATCGTCTTTCTTTGCACCTAACCCACCCGACAAAATCTCATCTGTTCTTCTGGTCACTGTGAGGAACTCATTCACCTTTGGGGTCTTTTTCCCCAGATTGGTGTCCATTCTTGCGATCCCCACCCGGCTGCTCGCTAGCGGAAGGATCGACAGACTGCCACCACATCATCCGTCCGGGAACGGGTTTGTGGCGGGGTTGCAAGCCGCTGAGGACTTCCGATAGCTGAAGTTCTAGGGGTGCGTGTTTGGCTTCGCGCAGTTTGTGCCACACCGATCGAGACATGAGCAAGGTGCGCTGAATGGGTTCGGCATTGACTTGTATCAGATACTCTTCCCTTTCCGGCTGGTAGTCTGCCGACGCCAACTGTAAGGATTGGGACGGGAAATCCCGCGTAATGCGCGCCATCTGTGCCAATAGTTCTGGGTACAGCCAGGTGTAGGCGGGATGGACGGAGAGTTGGGCTTTGTGGGGGAATGTGCCGTGGCGGCTCAGTTGGAGTTGGAAATACCCGATCGCCGCTTTGCGTTGGGGCTCAAACACATACCCGCTAACCGTTTCCGTACGATCGAACCACTGTTTGATCCCGGCAACCACAGAACCGACTAAGCTGGTTTTGAAGTCGGAAATATGTCGATCGAACACTTGCCGAATTTGGGGCGGCATTGCCACAGTATCCAGTTGGTACAGCAGTTGAGCATCGGCATTGCTGACGGGCATCAGATTGGGCAAGTTAGGTTCCCGCTCGGCTAACTCCTGCAATCGTTGAGCGCAAATGTCCCAGTAGGTCATTTCGGCGAGTGGTTGGAACCCATTGAGGCGATACAACCCCACAGCCGTTTTATTATTGATTTCGACTTCCAAAATCCAAGTTCGGGCTTCCCAAATCGCTTCTAGGCAATAGCGCAGTAGGGTTGTACCCGTATCTTGACTGCCAGCCGATCGATCGGCGCCGACGCAATCGACTCGCCAGGTGCTAGCGGTACGATTGAAGGGGGAAACCTGGATGAACCCTTGAAGTTGTCGATCGCGATGAGCGATGTAAGCGCGGAAAAAGTTTTGATAGGGGTTGGGAAACCAACTGAGAAATTTGAGAACCCCGAAACACTGGCGGATTTGTTCCGCATGGGGATCTATGGATAAACTAGAACTCGGGTTGGCAGCCGTGAAACCGTCAGCGAGCAAGTTGTCGATCGCGTCCAAATCCCGATACTGGATAGAACGGATCTCGAGATTGGAATTTGGAGAAGATGGGGTCATGAGTGGTAAGCGAATGGGGACTTTCGCAGAAAGCTTTTAGCGATCGGTGGGGCGAATCAGCACCAAAGGGGTTTGCTCGTCGGCATTGCCTGCGGGGTTGCTTCGTAGTGCCGCTTCCAACAAATCTGAGGAAAGATCGGAGGTGGCTGCTAATATTTTAACGGCTTTCAAATCGTTGACATCAACGATCGCCGCCGAGAGTCCGGTTTTTTGTTTGATATCGTCCACCACATCTTGAGAGCGATGGGGTCCGAGAACGGTAAATTGATCGTAGGGGGGTAGGGTTCCGGTGATATCGTCGATCAACCGCGCTTGTTCTCCAGCTAGTTGATAAAAGGCACCGGGTTTGCCTAAAATTTTAGCGATCGCTCCGCCGAGAAATGCCAAAACCACTCGAGTCGGTCCGACTTCATCCACCAAGCTTTGCAACCCGTAGGCGGTGGAAATACTCGCCGTTTGTAGGAAGTAGAAACAGAAGCGACTGGCAACCCAACCCAATTTCATTTCTTCGGGATGTTTCCAGCGCCCTTGCATAATCGCCACGGGGGTTTCGCCTAGGGTGAGGATATCTCCGGGTTGCGCGTAGGGTTTGACGTAGCGATCGATAATCTCAAAAATATCGTCTTGATGGCAGAGTAAATGGGTTTTAATGGGTAACACTTGCGATCGCTCTTTTGGCAGCCATTTGGGGTCAGCACTTATATCGGGATACCGTAGCGGCAGAACGATATTTTGGACTTGAGGATGGCTGCCGATGGAACCGTAGGCGATGTAGCGGATTTGTACCCACGCCGATGCGAGTTGGCTTAAATCTTCCCCAGAAATTTCGATCGCGATTTTCAGCCGAGTGGTTTTCCCCTCTTTCATCAGATAAGCAAACCAGTAGCCGTCTTCGCGAGGTTCGGCATCGGTGTGGAGGGGAATGACTTTGGTGCTAGAAGTGATGCCCTCTAAACTGCCTTTGGAGAAGAGTTTCACTTCGGCAGAGAGTTCCGGAATAACGATCGCCAATTTCGGGGAATGGTTAATCAGTTCCAATTCTCCCACCAATCGATAGCAGCGGGGATCGTCTACCTCAATTTGCCAGGTTCCCCGTGTCAGTTCTAGCTGCTTCAGGGGGCGTTTCCGATAGCGCAGTTCCAGTGCCAGCGCCCCCAAACCCACAGCCAAACCAAAGCCAATACCAATACTTTCTGCGATCGTCACCGTTGTTTCAACTCCTCTTAGACCCAAACCACCGATCGATTCAATCGATCTATACAAATGTTTACCATATCATTGGAGGAATCGATATCTCGCGATCGCCATTGAGATTCAGACATCGCCATCGGACGACATATAAAATATACTCAACAAGTGTCGATCGATCGCCTGTCAAAGATGTCTTCACGATGTCCGGGGCGCACTGCGCTTAGCTATACAGCGGTTCCCGGTATTATGCGGTACATCTAGAAGGGCGAATGCCATTCGCCCCTACATCAACCCAAAATTTTATGTACCTCATAGCTGCGAAAACCGCTGTAAATCTCATGCATCAGTAACTACGGCAGGATGCTTGACACTCCCCGCGTCTTTAGACGCGGGGATTCTACAGACAGAGTAGACTGAGGTAGCACCCACAATCTAACTCTCGCTACGGTTGTCAAAGACCGTCTACCCAGTCGGTCTAGGTCAATGCCTAGCTTTCTGGCTACTTTTCTTAAAATATTTGCCGCACCGTTCAAATCTGCATTAATCACAGATTTGTTACCGGACTTGTACAAACCGCGCTTTGTTCTTTTGCCTGATGCTTTCCACCCGTCAGGCTTTTTGCCGTATTCGGGTAGGGTGTCTCCATCAAGATAAGAAGCTTTACTAGTGTAAGATTCCTCTGTCACTTCAAACTGGATGCCATGCAATTCACAAAGTTGCTGCAACCTGTCTTTTAGCTTACCAAGAGGCATCTGGACAAACTTTTGATTGTTAACTCTTCAGCCAACTATCTTAGAAAGGAGTTTCCCGAACTCCAGAAACTCCCTTCTTTGTGGACTAATAGTTACTTTTTTTCAACAGCGGGTAATGTCAGTGCGGAAACAATCCAAAGATACATTAGTGACCCGCATCACGGCTAGAGAAGATTGTAGGCGGCTAAAGCCACTACCGCACTTTCCTCTCTGCTCGCTTAG
Organism: uncultured cyanobacterium; assembly: GCA_963838375.1. Taxonomy (GTDB): domain Bacteria; phylum Cyanobacteriota; class Cyanobacteriia; order Cyanobacteriales; family Geitlerinemataceae; genus DVED01. The sequence goes on from CAWIQY010000008.1 coordinate 140,667, forward strand.
CTTTTCCACCAGAAGCCCCGCTCTCTATTTGGCGGCGATACAAGGGATTTTTAATCCCGCGCCGACCCAAATGCGAGTCGGGATGAATGGTGGGATCTTTTGGACTCAGCGAGGAATATCAAACCGCGCTATCAAACTTCGGACTAACTCTGATTTTGACATATTCCGCCTTTTTGCTTCCATCTTTAACTGTTTTTCTTCAAACTCTGTTAATCGAATTTGCAGGATTTTTGTTTTCATTTTGTACTGAAACACGTAATTACATCTAGTATAATGGAGGTAGGTCGAAAAAGGAGATAATAATGAGATCTGCATACCAGTACCGACTACGACTAACCAAAAACCAAACCATCGAAATAGAGCGATGGCTGGAAATGTTGCGGTGTCAATATAACTATTTGCTAGCCGATCGGTTTAATTGGTACGAACAGAACCGGACTTCGGTCAACGCTTGCCCCCTGGTTTGCCATCTACCTGAGTTACGAGAAAAACCCGACTACTACTCACAGAAGCGCTCTCTAGTCCAACTCAAAAAAGACCGTCCCTGGTATGGAGACATTCACTCTCAAGTTCTCCAAAATTGCGTTAAACGAGTTGATTTGGCGTTTCAACGGTATCTCAAAGGTGACTGCAACGGAAAAAAGAGCGGTAAGCCTAGATTCCGAGGTAAAGGTCGGTATCGTTCATTGACTTTTCCTTCAATCGGTGCGAACGCAATTTCCGGGAATCAATTAAAACTTCCTAAGTTTGGGTTTGTTAAGCTGATTTACCATCGCCCTATCCCTGATGGGTTCCAAATCAAAACGGTTACTGTGTCTCGAAAAGCTGATGGTTGGTACGCAACACTCTCGATTCAAGATGACAGTGTACCGTTGTCGCTAACTCCTGATTGCGTGAATAATCCAATCGGGATTGACATGGGTTTAAAATCATTTCTGGTCAAGTCCGATGGTTCAGAGGTGACAATTCCTCAGTACTACCGTAAAGCTCAGAAGAAACTCAAGAAAGCGCAAAAAGCGGTCAATCGAAAGAAAAAAGGGGGCGTCAACCGTTGTAAAGCGGTCAACAGACTGGCTAAGGTTCATAAGAAAGTTGCGGACACACGCAAAGACTTTCATTTTAAGACCGCCAAACAGTTGACCGATAAATATGACTTAATCGCTTTTGAAAAGCTCAACATCAAAGGTCTTGCCAGAACGCGACTCTCTAAATCAATTCTCGATGCTGGATGGGGGCAATTCCTGTCAATACTCACAACCAAAGCTGAAAATGCTGGGTTGTTACCAGTTGCAGTTAACCCTCGAAACACATCTCAGAATTGTTCTAACTGCGGTACTAAGGTTCCGAAAAAACTGAAAGACCGCGTCCACTCTTGTCCGAAATGTGGGTACAAAGCAGACAGGGATGTGAATGCGGCAATAAACATTCTGAAACTGGCGTTATAAAATGCTTTGGCGGTGGGGCATCCCGTCAGTAGTAAAGCTTACCGCGTATCTATACAGCAATAGCTGGAGTTGGTAAGAAGCCCGCACTGTACCGCTCTTGTCAGTGTCGGGAGTATGTCACAGACAGAGTTTCCAGTTTTGGAGATATTTTGATGAAATAGGCATAATCTTTCACGATGGACTTCATGTCCCAATTCTAGTTATCCTGACTCGGAGAAATCTCGATCGCCCCCCTCCAGGCTACAATCAGCAAATCTTCCCCAGAACGCAGAATAACGGGAAACCGCGTCGAAAACGTAAATCGGTATTAGATTAGAGTTGTTGGGAAATCTACCTCAAACCCTCGTACCACCTGGGCAAAAATGGGGGTTTCGGAAATGTCTATTTGAGAATTAGACTCGGTGTGGGGTAGATTCTTCTCCAATCTGGGAGCTTTTTCGTCGGACTCTGCGTCATTTCCCCTAGGACTTAACCCGTATTAGCTTTGAAGAGATGAGACATTTACTGCATTTAGCCCTCGTCAGCATCGTTGCCGCGCCACTGGCTTTTCTCGGTGCCAAACCCAGCCTCGCGAGATCCGAACAACCGAGTTCGTTCCAGTGCCGCACGGAGGATGGTATCCATTATACGATCGCCCTCAGAAGTGATGGAGAAGAATCGAATCCGATGATTGTTTGGACCAGTGATGCGTTTGAAAGTGCAGGCTACCCCCCCCAGCGTCGCTGTGAGGTGGTTAGCGATCGACTCAATACCGTTCTCGCCGAGAATGGTGATACTCTCGAAGGTCTGTATTTGACGACCGGGCGCGTCAATGGTCAATCGGTGATTTGTACCGTGGGTAGTACCAACTCCGGTTGCAATCAAAATAACCTCCTGTTTACTCTCAGCGGCAATAACGCCCGCAATCCCGAAGCCGTTCTCGAAAACCTATCGAGTCGGGCAACCCACACCAGCGGGAACTTGATTCAAGAATCCGGCGGACAACTTTACGTCGATTTAGATGAGTTAGTGATCGGTCATTTCTAACGATCGAGCTTTATCTAGATTCGTCTGCATTTCGCGACATCAAATTGGCACTCAATTGTCCGGATGGAGAGTCTGCAAACATTCGGAATCTATTGGACTGAGAGTATTTAGAGCATTCACACTTGGGTTGAAAACTCAGATCGATCGCCAATCTGGCTAACCAAAAGTCGAGCAATTTCTATGGCTGTAAAATCGACATTCCATCGGATTGGTAACCAACGAAATAATGAATCGATCGGATATTTCAAGCTCGATCGAGTAAGGGGTGTGAAAATGTGAAATTTCGACAAATCTTAATTTCCGGACGCAAAAGTGCGATCGCTCTGACCGGAACGATGGCAGCTGTAGCGGTTGCCATTCCCCTGACAAGCGCCCAAGCCTTAACCGAAGAACAAGTAGACGCCGTAGCATCCCAAACCACCGTTGTCATCGCCCAAGGTTTACGCAAAGGCGATATCGAAGCCCGACAGGAGTGGAATCCCGGTTCCGGGGCAATTGTTGCCCATCGCGGCAACACTTACTTTGTCCTGACGGCACTACACGTCGTCCGGACTCGCGATGTGGTATACGGCATCCGCACCAGCGATGGAGAAGTGCACATAGTGGATGATGTTCGTACTCAAGAAAACATTCACCGGCTGGGGGCAGAAAAAGGCGAATTCGGCGATCGAATTGATGGCTTAGATTTAGCCATTATCGAATTTCAAAGCGATGCGGACTATCCCACCACCGTCATGGGGAGTTCGGACCAATTGCAACCGGGCGACAATCTCTATATCTCCGGCTGGCCAAATCCCGAAGATGACAGTGCTCGTCGCGTCCGCAAGACTGTTGATGGTAAACTGACAGCCATTTTCTTTCAACCGTCAGCCGATGGGGGTTACAGCTTGCTCTACGACAACCCCACCCAGCGCGGTATGAGCGGTGGACCGGTTTTTAATGCTCGAGGGGAATTGGTGGGCATTCACGGACGCGGTAAAGCCCAACAACAGAACTATTGTATCGATCCTCAGTTAAGTACGGACAACAGTTGCGGAATGCAAACGCTGCACTTTCTCAAACAAGCGACGCTAGACGGACTGAACTTAACCTACGAAGCGCCTCCGGTCGATCCCGAGGTCATCGAAGCCGGGTTGAGAAACCAAGAAAATGCCGATGTCATTGAAGATATTTACGAAACCTTCACCTTCGATGTGCGATCGCTCCTCCGGGATACGCCGTCGGGGGGTTGCGGGAGTTTGTTACTCGGAGATGATTGTTAGTTGTTGGTTGTTGATTGTATAGGCAAGTTAACGATCGATATTTGATTTTACAGCGGTTTTCGCAGCTATGAGGTACATAAAATTTTGGGTTGATGTAGGGGCGAATGGCATTCGCCCTTCTAGATGTACCGCATAATACCGGGAACCGCTGTATATTGAAAACAGCCACCCTTTTTATCTTGCCACGATCGACACAATCGAAGAAATTAACAATCCTATTTTTAAAGTGTATCTCTATACCTTCTTCAAAATAGAATTCCAGTTTTTCGACCCGTTATACCCATACATATCCTGATAGTAGGTATCCACTAAATACTCGTCTTCGCGTTTTGTTAACCAGTTTCTCAAGTCATCCATTTTCCTCGCGCCCTGCTCCATTTCTTCGCGATCGTCCCAACTATCTTCCCATAATGTCCAGTGGACTTTATTGGTATCTTCCACAATCAAGTAGTCACCACTTTGGAGACCATTTTGATGAAAATGTTCCAAAACTCCAACGAGATTAATATGGGCATCTTCGACGATCAACCAAGGATGAGGGAGTGCAGACAGTAAATCCACCGGAAAAGCCGCACCGATATCGTTACAATCTCCCTGGATAAAATCAACCCGAGAGTCGGCTTTTGCTTTTTCATCGAGCATAGACAAATCGATATCGACAGAGTGAACGCGCCCTTCGATCCCGAATATCTCCAAGCAATCGGCTAACCAAATCGCGCCTCCACCATTGAATGCACCAATTTCAATAATCGTTTTCGGTTGCAGTTCGTACAGCAGCATCGGGTAAAGTGCCATCTCCGTGACTCCTTTGGGCAGGACGATGCCTTTCCAGGTTTGCAAATAGCTATTTTCTAGCAGAGGTTTCCAAGCCTCGGCAGGAATATCGCATTCATCTTTGCGATCGCTAATTTTGACAAATCGATCGGCTTTTAAAGGTTCGCTTTTGTGTTGGGCTTGTTCGACAATTTTTGGGTAACTCATGCAACTTTATTCCCGAATCTTGGTGACTGCTGAATCTATTGATATTCACTGACGAACTCGCTGAGGTAAACGGGCTTCACTCGATCGAAATCCCGACGTCCGGCATAGTACATCCATTCCATATAGGCGATTTCCAGGTGTCTCGTTCCCGAACTGGGGTCAAAAGCCTTGCGACCGTGAAGTATCCGGAAGTTCTGCACCAATTGGCAATCCCCGGCTTCCATACGGAACCAATATTGATAAGCGGGATCTTTGAGGTAGCCAGCAAACGCGGTGTAGGCTTCGTAAAACGCTTCCATTTGCTCGAACGGGATATTCAAGCCAAAATTTTTGTGAGAGAAGTAGATATCAGCCACTTCCCCAGCAGCATCGAGTTTGATAATCGGAGTGGTTCGAGAAACAAAATAACCCCATTCTTGGTAGAACTGCCGAAACTGAACCGGAGTCTGGGACAAAATCTGAAAATATCGGGGATGGTGTTCTCGAAAATCCCGCGCCACCCGATACCCATCCACCAAAACCGACTCGCCGCCAGATGCCTGATTTTCCACGCAATAGAGAAGCTGGACGATGCGCGGCGCGGAGGTAAACGTGAGATCGACATGGGGTGATAAGGCATCTCCCGCATAAGACACAGACAAATCGGGACCGTTGCGGACGGCTTTGACAGTGCAGTAGCGTCCGTAACCCGAAAGCTCGTAAATCGGTCCGATCGATTTAACAAAAGAGTCTAAATCTTCATAGGCTAGATTGCGTAAGATGACGAACCCCAGAGTGTCGAGTTGGTCGATCCAAGATGCAAACGTGCTAGAAGCCACGTCGAACAATTTAGGGGGATTGGCATCTAAGTCCGAGCGATTCCAGAGAATTTTTTCGTCCTTCGGTGGCGATTCTAGTTTGGGTAGAAAACGATCGACTCCCGCGTCGAGATCGTAAGCATGACTCCACAGCCAAGAGAGGGGATAGATGCTGCGGTGGGGCGGATCTTCATCCCAGTCTACAAAGAGTTTCTCGTTTTGGATATAGGCAGATTTGGGTTTTGGGGGTTGGGTGCGATCGCTGATGTCGTAGATTTTCTGGAAAGAACTGGCATGGTGACATTCGGGAGAAAGACAGTTATCCCGCAACCAAATGTAATGAAAGCGCTGATTTCCCACAGTCAGAAAGCGATCGTTTAACGTGACCTCTTTCGTTTTTGTTGTTTCTATAACTTGTTGTTGGCTCATCGTTTTCCTATTTCAGTGCAAATTAAGAAAGTGGTTCCTCGGCTTTTATGGATTGATCGAACATCGGCAGATCTTCGGATTTTTGGCAACATCTCCCGCCAACACCTTAAACCTTTTTCAGAATCGAATTCCAGTTTTTCGATCCGTTGTAGCCGTACATATCCTGATAGTAAGTATCCACCAGATACTCATCTTCATGGTTGTTCAACCAATCTCTCAAATCCTTGAGCTTTCGCGCACCTTCCTCAACTTCAGCCGCATCATCCCAGTGTTCGTGCCAATAATCCCACATGGATTGGCTCGTGTCCTCGACAATCAAGTAGTCTCCTTTCCCGAACCCATTTTGATCGAAATAGTCGAGGATGCCAACCAAATTGACATGAGAGTCTTCAATCAGCAACCAAGGATGAGGTAGCTCAGAAAGCATTTGACGAGGAAAGGTTGCAGCCAAGTCATTGGAATCACCCTGCAAAAAATGCACTCGAGTATCTTCTTTCGCTTGTTCGTCTAGAAGCGAGAGATCGATATCCATCGAATACACGCTACCTTCTATGCCAAAGAGTTCCAAATGATCCGCCAACCAAATGGCACTTCCTCCGTTAAACGCACCCAGCTCGATAATCGTTTTCGGTTGGAGTTCGTGGATGAGCATGGGATAAATCCCAATTTCGGTGACAGACTTATTGAGGATTATCCCTTTCCAGGTCTGTAACATGGCATTTTTCAGCAGAGGAATCCAAGCTTCAGTAGGAATACTGCATCGCTCTTCTCGCTCTGAAATTTTCGCGAATCGGTCTGAGCTAAACTTTTGACTCTGGTGTTTTTTATCTTGTAGAACGGTTTTATAATCCATATTTTTTGTCTTGAGTAATAGCTCGATTGGCAATCTTTTTTATACTAAGATCTGGGTTCACGACTAAAAATAGATTCGAGCATGGGTTTAAAATCGGATAGAGACATCATGTCATAATTTGGGTCAAAAGAAAGTTGATCCCAACGATCGCAGAAAATAATTGTTTTTTCAAAAGCGGGATGCCCTTTGAATTTGTCGCGCTCATTGCGATCTCGATCGATCAGGTGGTGAAAGTAATAACCCTGAAATACCTCATGATTTTCTATCATCCAGGCATTTTCCGAGGAAACATAAGGTCGTAAAATTGCTGCGGCAACTTGACCGTGATTGTAAGGCGCGAGGTCATCGCCAATATCGTGTAGCAAGGCACAAACAACCATTTCTTCATCAGCGCCATCGCGGAATGCCCGAGTGGCTGTTTGTAGGCAATGATCGAGGCGGTCTACTTGACTTCCCATTCCATGACCTCGCAGATCTAGCAAGGCTTTAACAATCCGGTCTGTCAAACCATTGACAAGTTCTTCAAAACATTGATTTGTAAAATCCCACTGCTCCTTCGTCAGGGTATCCATTCTCGTGTAACCTGTGATATTCATGATTCCAGAATCCTCGTGCTTATTTGTGCAAATATAGCGATATCAATTAGCAAACTTGATACACCCAAACTTGTAAGTAAACATCTGATTCAGCATCTGGGAAGTTTTCAAAAGGTTCTCCCTGTTCTACTAACTTCCACGAGCCAGCAGCTTCAAGAGCCGACAGCTTGTCTTTGAAATCGCTCGTTTCGTAATAATCGGGACGGATGGTAAAAACAATGTATCCTCCGGGTTTGGTAATGCGAATCAGTTCGTCGAAACCACTGCTGGGAGCATGACCCAAGGTGAACGTTCCCACGCTGATAATGGCATCAAAGGAATCCGAGGGAAAGTCTAAAGGTTCGCCTAAAATTCCCTGGGAGAGAGTTTTGTAGACATTCTTTTTCTGTGCTTCTTCCAGCATTCCCGCAGACATATCCATTGCCTCGATCTGGCGATATCCGTGCTGGTGCAGAATCTGTCCCACGAGCCCCGTTCCCGCGCCTGCATCTAAAATTTTGGCATCTTTGGGGACATACTTAACCAAAACTTCGACGGCTGGCTCGGGTCCGGTATAGTTGTCTGGCAATAAATCTTGCTCGTATTCCTTCGCCCATTCATCATACTTTTGGGCGAGCTCTCGATTGTTTTTGGCGCTATAAACTGACTCAACTTTTTCTGCTTTTTGGATCGTCATTTTGAGAATTCAGGTTAATATTTTTGATTAAGTTTGAGAGCGATAGTCGTATCTCTTAAAACAAATATTGGGTAGGAAAAAGCATTTGCATAAACTTTGTCGTCTCGAGGACAAAATGGTCGGACAAATGCTTCGCCCATACAAAAGTCTGTCCTAATGTATGCCCGTAGCGCTATAACGATCGCTTCGGCATCGCTGACTCTAAATCGTCTTCCATGATACTCTATTTTTTGCTCCCTACTGTTAATTTCAACGGCTCTAGAAAACATTGCAACTGTTCGGCTAAAATCTGAACTTGAGGTTCTGCCATCATGGTGAAATGGTTGCCGGGAATCAGTTGTAATTCTACTGGGAGGGTAGAAAGCTGGCTCCAACCCCAAGTCGGATCGATTTCTGTGGTAGATCGATCGGGAAGATAATCCCCTAAAATACCAATATCCCTGGCGCGGAAAAAGGTAATTGGAGTGGGATAAATCTCCCGAGCAATGTACTCAGTATTAGCTCGAGTATTCGCCCGGTACACCTGGAGAAGTCGTTGGAGTTCGGTTTCGCTCGAATGCTGACCTGCCATTTTCAGCATTAACCGCAGATATTGTAGTTGTTCTTGGGGTTCGAGCGATCGCAATGCTTCAACTTCTATCTCGATCTTTTTTCCTAAAGCACTGCCGTAGATGCTGGCAAGGTGGGAAATTGCTCGAGCATCATCCCATGCCGCCACATCCTTTTCGCTCTGGGGAATTGCCACCTGGATATCCATAATGGCTAGCAACGACACCTCGTGTCCGATCGATCGTAACTGCTGAGCCATCTCAAATGCGACTTTTCCACCGAAGGAATGACCGCCCAGGAAGTAGGGTCCGATCGGCTGAATTTGTTGGATAGATTTGATATGATGGGCGGCAATGTCCTCCATGCGGGTTAATGGTTGTTCGTCCTCATCCATGCCGAGCGATCGCAATCCGTAAAAAGGACGATCGCCCCCTAAAGATTTTGCCAACGGATAAAGGTCGAAAACGCTACCCAAAATCCCAGAGACGAAGAATAATGGCGGTTGGGAACCTTGCGGGCGAATCGGCACTGCGGTAGAACGATCGGGATGATTCCCGTTGCGATTATTGCTATTTGCTAAACCCAAACCCTCTCGATCCAAATAATCCACCAACTCTGCCAACGTTGGATACTTAAACAGAACGGTGGAACCCACCGAACATCCCAAACTCGATTGCAGATGGCTCCGTAACTCCATTGCCATCAAAGAATCCAGTCCCAAATCCACGAACTGCGTATTTAGACCAATTTGCTCGACCTCTTTCAATCCCAGGGTTGTCGCCACTACAGTCCGAACGTGCGAAACCAGTCGAGATCGCCGTTGGTTAGCGGGAATTGCCTTGAATTGTTGACCCAAATCGATCGTCTTTTGCCCATGGACTGTACTCGGGGCAACTTGCTGGTAAAACGGGGGAATACTGGAGAATTGCCCTAACCATTTCGACCAATCCATGGGTAAAACTCCCACCTGTGGGATATCCTGTTGCAGCAGTTGCTCTAGAACCGCCAATCCGCGTTGAGGATCGATCGTATTTAGTCCCCAAGCCGATAATCGTTGTTGATGCTCTTTCCCCAGTCTGGCACCCATCCCCACATCTGCCCAAGCGCCCCAATTAATGCTCAACCCAGGCAGCCCGAGGGCGCGACGGTGATGGACAATCGCATCCACGAACCCATTTGCCGCCCCATAGCTTGCCAACCCGTGGGAACCCAACAAAGAGGCAAGGGAAGAGAAACCCACAAAGAAGTCTAAAGGTCGATCTTTTGTCAGCGCGTGCAGGTTCCAGGTTCCTTGCACTTTCGCTGCCAAAACTCCGGCAAAGCGCGTCCAGTCTTGCTGCCACAGTCCGCAGAAATCCACCACTCCAGCAGCGTGAACGATGCCCCGCAATGGGGGTAAAGTCCGATCGATTTTTGCCAAAACCAATGCCAGTTCTTCAGTCTCGGCGACATCGGCTAGGGCGATTGTGACCTGAACCCCCGCCGCTTCTATTTCTTTTAAGCGATCTTTTACCTCGGGCTGGGGTTCGCTGCGTCCCACCAATACCAGATATTTAGCTCCCCGTTCGGCGAGGGTACGGGCAACGGACAACCCCAAGCCGCCTAAACCGCCCGTGATGATATAGGTGCTATTGTCGTCTAATGCTAACGGTGCTTTCTGTTGGTAACTCCGAGATACCAATCGGGAGACATAGCGCTTTTTGCCACGGAATGCTACTTGGTTTTCTGTGTTGTTGGAGCCTATTTCTGCAAATAGAGTTTCTGCCTCTGCTTGCTTTGTATCGGGGTCTAAATCGACCAGAGAGCATTGCAGTTCTGGGTGTTCCAGGGCGATCGATTTTCCCATTCCCCACAGCGGAGATTGACCCACTCCCGGCATTTTTTCCGAGGCGACTACAGGTTGTGCCCCTCGGGTGATTAACCACAAACGAGGCAGTTCGGTATATTCTTTGATGAGGCTTTGAAGCAGATACAAGGTACTGCATAGGCTAAGTTTCGTCGCATCTTCCAAATCTGCCGCTGTCTGAGTTGGGGGTACATCGAGACTCCACAGATGGACAATTCCCTCAATAGTTGGAACCGCTTGCAAGAGTTGCTCGAACTGTTCGGGTCGATCGGGATTTAGGGTAAAATGCCGATCGCGAAGCGTTACCTGCGGCGAATCGTTTTGGCGCTGGTATTCTTCCCCCCAAACTACCACCGTCGTGTGACATCCCTCGGACTGAAGGCGTTGCGCCAACGCTTCCCCAACTCCCTGACGATCGGCTAAAATGAGCCAATGTTTCGGCGAGAGCGCCCCGGCTTTCTGACGCGATTGGAGTTGCCACTCTACTTCATACAGGCAGTTTTCTAATGATTTCTCTGCCGTCTGCGATGTCTCAATTTGTGTTGATTTGCCGTTTTGATTCTTAGGGTTTGTGTCGTAAGTACGATCGAATTTGCCACTGCGATACCATTGCGGAGCCTCTAACCAATAACGCTGTCGTTGAAAGGGATATGTCGGGAGATTTTCCCGAACCCGAGAATAATCTCCATCAAAACCCTGCCAATCCACGGGAATGCCCTGCACGTAGAGTTCGGCTAAACTGCTCAAAAGCTGTTGCCAGTCTTCTTGGGGTGGACGCAAACTGGGCAACCACAAGCCCTCGCTCTGGGGAAGACACTGACGACCCATCCCCAATAATATCGGTTTGGGTCCTACTTCCAAAAAGACCTCCACCTTCTGGCGAACTAAACCCTTCATACTGGGGGCAAATCGCACCGCTTGCCGAATATGACGGCACCAATAGTCTGGCGTTGCCACTTCATCCGTTGCCACCAAGCCTGTCACATTGGACATGAGCTTCAGTGCCGGTGGAGAGTAGTCGATTTGTCGCGCGATTGTATCGAATTCAGCGAGCATCGGCTCCATCAGCGGCGAATGGAAGGCATGGGAAACGGTTAATTTCTTGGTTTTGATTCCTTGGGGTTCCAGGATGGCACACACGGCTTCGATCGCCTCCTGTTTCCCGGAAATGACGATACTTTCGGGACCGTTAATGGCTGCAATTGAAACATCGGTTTCGTAGGGAGAAATCGCGGCTTTCACCTGCTTTTCGGTTGCCAACAGGGAAACCATTGCACCATCGGGCGGCAAGGCTTGCATCAAACGCCCTCGTTCGGCAATTAATTTCAAACCATCCTCGAGAGAAAAAACGCCAGCGACAACTGCGGCAACATATTCCCCAACACTATGACCCATCACAATATGGGGTTCGATGCCCCAAGATTTCCATAATTGGAATAGGGCATATTCTAGAGAAAAGAGAGCGGGTTGAGTATAAGCAGTTTGGTTGAGAAGATGGGAGGTTTCCTCGGCATTTTGGGGATAGAGAACTTCCACCAGGGGAACATCGAGAAAAGGGCGAAGAATTTCATCGCAAAGATCGATCGTTTCTCGGAATTTCGGTTGGGTTTCATACAGTTGGCGACCCATCCCTACAGACTGGGAACCTTGCCCGGTAAACAAGAATGCCACTGTTCTGGGGACAGATTTGACTTCCCGCAAACTCGATGGCGCCGCGCCATTAGCCGAGTTGCTGGCAATTTGGGCGAGTGAGTCGCGAAGCTGCTGTTTGGATTCGGCAACAACTGCCAACCGATGATTAAAGTGCTTGCGCCCCGTATTGGCTGTAAAACAAATATCTGCTAGTTTTGCCTCGGGTTCGGAGTCTAAGTAGTTGAGATAACGTCCGACTAATTCCCGCAAGGCTTTTTCAGTTTTCGCCGATAGGGTTAAGAGATGAACGGGACGTTCTTCACCTTCTTCACGTTTATGTTCTACGGGTGCTTCTTCCAGGATGACATGGGCATTGGTTCCCCCCATGCCAAAAGAGCTCACCCCAGCCCGTCGAGGCGTTTGGTCGTCCGTTTTCCAGTGGGAGAGCGTTGTATTGACGTAAAATGGACTCTGGGCAAAATCGATGTTGGGATTGGGGCGATGGAAATTTAGTGTGGGCGGGATTTGCTGGTTTTCCAGGGCGAGTACGGTTTTAATCAGACCCGCCATCCCTGCCGCTTCTAATAAATGTCCGATGTTGGTTTTGACCGATCCGATCGCACAATACCCATTTTCGTCGGTACTGTTGCGGTAAGCTTGGGTGAGGGCAGCGATTTCGATCGGGTCTCCTAGGGTGGTTCCCGTCCCGTGCGCTTCCACATAACCGATGCTACCTGCTTCAATATCCGCCACGGCTAGGGCTTCGCAGATGACGGCGGCTTGACCCTCGACGCTGGGAGCCGTGTAGCCGACTTTCAAAGCGCCATCGTTATTCACTGCCGAGCCTTTAATCACGGCATGAATTTTATCTCCATCCTCCATGGCTTGCGAGAGCAACTTCAGCAACACCACACCGACACCATTACCGAACACTGTCCCCTTCGCATCTGCATCAAAGGCTCGACATTTGCCGTCGGGAGAACCAATCATGTCCTCTTGGTACAGATAGCCTGTCTTGTGGGGTACGCTGACGGTGACGCCTCCCGCCAACGTCATATCGCATTCGCCATTGAGCAGGCTTTGGCAGGCGAGATGCACCGCCACCAGAGCCGTGGAACACGCGGTTTGTACGTTCAGGCTCGGTCCGCCCAAATTGAGCTTATAGGACACCCGCGTGGGTAGATAGTCTTTGCCATTGGTCAGTCTCACCTGAAGGTCTAAGGCGGATTCCAAGAAAGTGCGATGGGGAGAAAAGCCACAACTGGGATGAACGTTGTTGATGAAATAACCGTTCATCCCGGAACCGGCATACACGCCCACCAATCCGGGGTAGGTTTCTGGGTTGTAGCCGGCACTCTCAAACGCTGTCCAGGCGGATTCTAAGAAAATCCGCTGTTGCGGGTCGATCATTTCGGCTTCTCTGGCGCTGTAGCCAAAGAAAGCGGCGTCAAATTTATCGATATCCGGTAAAACAGCACCGGCTTTGACGTAGTTAGGTCGATCGAATAATTGGGGGTCAGCCCGTTCCAATTCCTCGTTCTCGAACACGGAAATGGATTCTACTCCTGCCAGCAGATTTTGCCAAAACTCGTCAATATTATTAGCGCCTGGAAAGCGGCAAGATAAACCAATGATGGCGATGTCGGATTCACGAATACTCATAAGTGGTAGAAGATTGACTTCATTTTGGGAAGGTGGGACGAAGCCGGCGAAACATCATAATTCAGCCCGTGCGCGATCGCTGGTTCCATCACACTGCCCTCGATCGAATACAAAACCAGCCAATGTTTAATACCTATTTCACCTGAAGTGATATTCTGTTGAAGCCGGTATAACTCGATTGTGTCTTTCAGACTTTTTTGAGCGTTTCTTAGTTCTTTCAGGCGGCATCAATGCTCGTCCATCCTGACTCCAAACGTATTAAAGGTATTAAATTCGGCGATCGCTTTTGGTACTCTTCTTTGTTTCCCAGCTATGTTTTTCCCCGACGATGCTGTTGCCGCCGCTGTTTTTGTTGGGTTGCGGTTTGGCGAGTTCGGCGGCTGGCGGGGTCGGGGCGCGTCACGGCAGGCTGCGAGTCCTGAGTTTGACTAAAGTGTTGGGCTAGGGCGGCAATGGTTGGGTATTGAAATAGGGTAACGATCGATAATGAACGCTCAAAGAGAGGGACTAATTTTTGATGAATTTGGGTTAGGAGCAACGAGTTTCCTCCTAAATCGAAAAAGTTATCGTGAATTCCCACAGTTTCTAACTGTAGCAGATTTTGCCACACACTGGCGATCGCCATCTCGGTCTCGGACTGTGGCAGTACCAGAGTTGTTGCCAATTGCGGGCGAGATCGTTCCGGTGCTGGCAGCGCCCGCCGATTCACCTTACCATTGGGGGTGAGGGGCATTTCATCCAGGATGACAACCGTTGCTGGGACCATATAGTCGGGCAAACGCGATCGCAAATACCGTCGCAATTCAGGTTCGAGCTGGCTGGCAACTTGTCCGCTCAGGGGATTATTCGCATAAGCCGTCCAGGGTTTGACTGAGCTTTTCGCCGAAACGAGGATGGGCGTGTCTCCCAGGGAACGGTGTTGCAAGAGGACATCGTAACAGCCTGTCGCCTCCCAACCCGACTCCTTGACAGTAATGCGATAGGGCAATTCATCGCTCAAGCTCCACCAATCCTGGGGTTCCACTCCCTTTTCTATCAATTGTGGAAGCACTTGGCGCAGTTCGCCAACCGTTGCCGGAGCGTCTGCGCTTTCGAGCAGTTCTAACAACTTGACTTCTGTCATCACTCGTGCATTGGGAACTCGTTTAATGCCCAGAACTTGGGGCTGGCTTTGTACCAGACGATCGCGAACTTGGGTTAAGGTTAATTCATCTTCGTGCCAATCTAACCAATTCGGCTCCACCAGGTCGGTAGTCTCTTTGCCGATCCCAACGATCGCATCGTAACGGAATTTACTCATTTCATTGCGCTCTCGTCCCTGTCTCAGCCCAATTTCCACCTGGCTAATTTGCGGTAGGTGTTGCTGCAACGCAGTGAAGAACTCCGGGTCGATGGTCATTTGCCGTTCCCCGGCAACACTTTTACGAACCCGTTGCAGAAGCGTCTCCCTGGGCAGTTCGTCGGGCGATCGTTCCAACTGAATCGAGGCGTGGAATGCTTCCTGCAACGGCAAACTGCGGACATCTCCGACAAAAATTACCCCGCCCGGTTTGACCACCTTGACGGCTTCGTGCAGCACCTCCACCAAATAATCAATACTGGGGAAAAGCTGCACCACGGAATTAATAATCACCGTATCCACTTCCCCCGGTTGGAGGCTGGCAAAGGCTTCATCTGCCACGCCCTGGGACAACTTCACCCCAGACCAATCTCCCTCCATCCGCTTCATTTGCGTCTCGATGTAGCGCAAAGCCGTGGGTGCCAGATCGATGCCGTGGTAAGACTGGCAATGGGGGGCAATCCGAAACAGCAGCATTCCGGTGCCGCAGCCAATCTCTAGCACCCGCTGCGGGCGACAGGAAAGAATTCGATCCACGGTTCCTTGGAGCCATTCGCGCATATGAGTTTCCGGAATTGGCGCTCCCGTATAGCTATCGTTCCAGCCGCTAATATTAAACGTTGGATCGGACGCGCGGGCATCTTGGCGATACGCCAGATCCCACAACTCCTGCCATTGGGAGATTTGTTCTTCCTGATTCTGGATCTTTTCCCCCTCGTCGCTGCCTTGGTAGTCGGGATCGCCGACGACGTACGCCACCAGTCGTTTGTCCGCATTCAAGGCATTCTCCCCAGTGCGTTCCCGAACGACAACGGCACTTTGACGCACCCCGGGATGTCGGTTCAAGACTGTTTCGATTTCTCCCAGTTCGATGCGGAAGCCGCGCACTTTGACCTGAGCATCGATCCGACCGAGGAATTCTAGACGACCGTTGCTCAGATAGCGGGCTAAGTCCCCCGTTTTGTAGAGTCGTCCTTCTCCAAAGGGATTGGGGATAAATCGTTCTGCGGTTAAATGGGGGCGATTGCGGTATCCTCGTGCCAGACCCGATCCGCCAATGTGCAATTCTCCGGCTATGCCGATGGGAGTGGGTTGGAGACGATCGTCGAGAATGTAGATTTGGGTATTGGCTATGGGGGTTCCTACCGATTCTGGGGTGTCTTTGGTGACGTGACCGATATCGTCTGTACTTTCGATCGAACGCCTCCCTTTACCCACTTCGTAGGTAGTTGACCAAATGGTTGTCTCGGTCGGTCCGTACATATTCCATAGATGCGCCCCGGTGGCGAGCAGTTGCTCTGCCAGCGCTTGGGGTAAGGCTTCGCCGCCACAGAGGATTTTCAGACCGGGTTTGCCTTGCCAGCCGGAGGCAAGCAGCAGATACCACGTGGCGGGAGTGGCTTGCATGACGGTGATTGCGCCATCGGCAATTAATTTGGCTAAGGCTTGCCCTTCGGATAATACGTCTTGTGGGGCGATCGTCATCTGTGCGCCCACGACCAAGGGTAGGTACAGTTCCAGTCCGGCGATATCGAAGGAGATGGTCGTAACCGCCAGTAGGATGTCTCGAGCGGTCAATCCGGGTCGCTGGCTCATGGAGGTGAGGAAATTGACCACCGATCGATGTTCCAGTTGAACGCCTTTGGGTTTGCCTGTGGAGCCGGAGGTGTAGATGGTATAGGCTAAGTTATGGGGTTGAACTGGCGTACCTAGAGCCGTATCGCTTTCTGCGGCGATCGTGTCCCAGTCTCGATCCAAACAGACTAACTTGGTTCGATCGCTTTGGATGACCCCTTGTTGGAGAGGGGCGACTAATTTCTCTTCGGTCAAGACGACCCGTACTTGGGCGTCTTCTAGCATATAAGCTAATCGATCGGGGGGATAGGTGGGGTCTAGGGGGACATAAGCGCCACCCGCTTTGAGGATACCCAGCAGTCCGACGATCGTTTCTAAGGATCGATCGACGCAGATACCGACGAGCACTTCTGCTGAGATCTCCAGTTTTTGCAGATACCGTGCCAATTGATTGGCTTTGGCGTTGAGTTCTCGATAAGTTAACTGCCGATCTCTGAAGGCTACGGCGATCGCATCTGGGGTACGATCGACTTGTTCTTCAAACAATTGGTGGATGCACTTATCCTGGGGATAGTCTCGATCGGTTTGGTTCCATTCCACCAGCAGTTGATGTCGTTCTTTTTCTGTCAGCAGGGGTAATTCACTCACCGGGTTTTCCCCTCCGGCAATCATACCCTGGAGTACTGTCTGGAAATGACCCAACATCCGCGCGATCGTTCCGGGATCGAATAATTCAGCGTTGTATTGGCATTCTAGTTTCAGGCTTCCTTCGGTTAAAGTGACCAAGACAACCCAATCGCACTGTTGTGTATATTCGGAGATGGCTGCCAAATTTTCGGGTTTGACGGGTTGGGACGAAATTTCCGACTCCATGTCGATGGGAATCAACATCACCGGGAACATCTGCGCCTCGGTGGGGTTCCCTTCTGTTCCCAATTCTTCCAAGAGCAACGAATAGGGGTAATCTCGATGTGCGGCTGCTTCTGTCACGGTTTGAGTCACGCATCTTAATAGATCTGTTGTGCTTTCTATACCGTTTAGGTTTGCACGCAAGGCGATCGGATTGACGAAGCTTTCTCCTGTCGCTTGTTCTGGATTTTGCCGACTATCGATGGAGGCGGAACCAACAATAAGATCTTCTTGGCTGGTGTAGCGTTGCAAAATCACATAAAAGGCTGCCAGAACCGTGCTGAAGAGATTGACACCAATACTCGGATACAATTGAGCCAGTTCTATATCGATGCTTCGATCGATCTCCTGAGATACTGTGGCTTTTCTGAAGGAACTTCGAGGACTTCGTGGATAATCCGAGGGAACCTCCAGCACGGGGAAATCCCCCCCAAGTTGCTTGTGCCAATAAGCTTGCTGTTCTTTTAAGTTCGTTCTACAGAAGCTTTGTGTATCTATACCCATGAAACTTTTCTAATTAGTTATCGCACTAGTTGCGCCCAGCAATGAACCCCGAAGCGATCTCACGGGGGACGGATGTCACTCATGTCAACCGACTTTTTGATGACGTTAGTTATCTCTTGTTATTTCGGTGTGATTCTTCATATGGCGACTAACGTAACAGGCTTGACCGTCGATTGTTTTGACTCCCTGTCTAGGGCAAACGATCGATTTCAAGAGACTTTGACAGATGAGTTGTACGGGTCTGTATCTCAGAAGATCGTACACGATTTCGTCAACAAAAACGAGAGAAAGTCAGGAAAAGCGACGAGTCTTCGCCTTTCCTCGTTGAGTTTTAAAGCCGTCTTTCTCTAAGCTATAAGCCCTATTTTGGTTCTGGTTCGAGATCTCAACATGATGCGCTGTTTCTATTAAGCGATCGGGCAGGAAAGGGCAGGAATCAGCACGAAACCCTCAGCTCTCATCGCTATTATTCGCTAGCTGAGGTTTTTCGGGTTCTGGGGAAGCTTGTGACTGCGACATCCGTTGTTCGGCATTTGCCATCACTTCGTCAAACTTTTCCAAGATTTCGCCGGGATAACTTTCGAGAACTTTAGTCGATAGAGAAATACGTCCTTTCCACTCATCGATTTCTGAGATCGCCACTTTCAGGGTTTGACCCATTTGAAACACAGTTTCGATCGATTCGACGCGACGCTGGCTGATTTGCTTGATATGCAACAACCCCGTTGCCCCCCCTAAGTCGATGAATGCACCGTAGGGTTTGAGACTGACGACCCGACCTTCAACAACAGAACCGGTTGTCAGACTGTTGGTGCGGGTGGCTTGTGCGGCTAGGCGTTGGGAAACCACCACTCGATCGCGATCGCGATCGGTTTCCAAAATTGTAGCGTTGAACACTTGACCCACCAACAGCTCTAAATTCTCGCGTTCGATTAAGTGCGATCGAGGAATAAACCCGCGTAACCCTTTAACATCAACCGTTACACCACCCCGGTTCGTACCGGTCACTCGCACTTCGATCGACTGACTATCTTTTTCTAATTCGCTCAGCTCATCCCAAACGAGTTTGAGTTCCATCTGCCGGATGGAAACCGTTACCTGACCGTCGTCGTTGGCATCCCGGACGACCAGAAACTCCCGTTCTTCGTCGAGAGACACCGCTTCTGATAACTCTTTAATCGGTTGGAGAGCGGCTTCCCCAAAGGGCAAAAAGGCGGGAGACTTTCCCTTGATATCGATATAAGCACCGTCTTGATCCAACTGAAAAACTTTACCGCGTACCACCTGTCCCTTTTGAAATCGGTAGTCATGCTGTTCGAGAGCTTTGGCAAAATCTTCAGCTGAGAAGGAGGATTTTGGATTCATGAGTATTTGAAATGAATTGAGGCGACCGGAAGCAGGCGTGGGATTGCGCTTTGCGTTCGATCGTTAGAGAACTGTGAATGACCCGACGCTGAATGGGTCAAGTTACGGTCGCTTGAGTTTGAACTTTGTCACTCCTATCATAGAACGATCGGTGATGTCTGTTGGGCAGATCGATTCAGGTTTCGATCGAGATGTTTATTTGGATGCCTTCTGGCGCACAACCCAGAGGAGTATCGCGGAAATTGCGCCCCCAATCCCGATCGCTACCCACTGCCATTGTCCCCCGAACGCGCGATCGATGGCTGGAGTAGAAGCTTCCGACGAAACCGACTCGGGAGGCGTTTCTACTGCTTTTTCAGCTCTTTTTCCCGGTGTGACGGTGACGGAGTAGACCATGGAAAACGGCTCGAAAGTGGCTCCGGCTTTGGGCGTTCCGCTAATTTCCAATTCATAAATCCCGGCTTGGGGAAAGATCACTTCCGCACCGGGAATGTCGCGATACTGTTCGGCAACGATCGCTTTTATCGGCGGCGTCAGGATCGGTGTGTTGGGGTTCTCGGCTCTATTGTAGACCTGTAACTGACAATCGCACTGCGAAGCAAGAAGCGGTTCCCCACCGGACTGGGTTAAGGCAAACCAAGCCGTAGAGGGTTCTCCGGCACGAGGATTGTGATCCGGTTCGATGTGAAAAGTTGCCCCAACAGTTCCGTCTGTTTGGATGTTGTGAGCGATCGCTCTCGGTGTAATACTGGCGATCACCACCAGGCTACTCCAGACCGAACAAGATCTCAAGGTGAAAAACATGGAGGCAACTGGGAAAAAAGAAAATCCTAATTAAATTGTCCCAGATTCCCGGCACGATCGACTCAAGACGTTTGCCTGGGGATTTAGAAGTCGCGGTGGCACTCTCTCGAGTACGAGATCTTAGTTTCAAAGGCTTCAAGTGCCGAGCTCGCCGTTAACGATAGAATGTGTGAAAGTGCATCATTGGCTGCCCGGTCAAGCATTTGCCAACTCAACCTCTAAATGAAAGTGGGTATTATTCGTGTAAATACTTTACGTCAGCCAAAAAAACGGGGTTTAATTGCCACATTATCCCATCTTCGCCTCCCTGACTGGGGCGGGAGACATCGATCGATGCTACCCTGTCCGAAGCTAATGGAATGTTGAAGCCATTGCCAACGCGACCCATTTTCGACCCGCCAGAAACACTGTGTTCGACTTACTCCCGATCGTGACTTTAGGTTTTTTAGGCAGTTTCGGTCACTGTGCCGGAATGTGCGGTCCGCTTACCGTTGCCTTTTCCCTATCCCAGCAGCGCCAAGAGACCCCCAGTTGGTACCGTAGCCCGATCTTTCACCTCTTGCTCAACCTGGGACGGATTGTCAGTTATGCGATAGTTGGCATGGCTTTAGGCCAAGTGGGATCGGTTTTGATTGCCAGCGGTCAATTTGCCGGGGTTGGTAGCAGTTTTCGCCAAGGGATGGCGATTTTCACGGGATTGATGTTGATTGGGTTTGGATTGAGCCAAGTTAAGCCCGATTTTCTGCCTCGACTACCGATTCTACATCCGTTACAGGGAAAATTTCATGAGGATTTTTTTCGGATGATGACCCGAATTTCCCTGCAAACTCAGTGGTGGATACCGGCTATTTTGGGCAGCCTTTGGGGTTTGATTCCCTGTGGCTTTCTGTATGCCGCACAGCTTAAAGCCGCCGAAACGGGGAGTCCGATTTGGGGTGCGGCGACGATGCTAGCATTCGGTCTCGGGACGATGCCGACCATGTTGGGGGTGGGAGTTTCGACTGCGAAATTGAGTGCCAGTCGGCGATCGCAGTTGTTTCGGTTGGGGGGTTGGGTGACGCTGGCGATCGGTATTTTAACGCTGTTGAGATCGGATGCCATGGTGGATTTGACCGGACACGCCTCTTTGCTATTACTCATGCTGGCACTGGTGGCACGTCCGATTTCTCGAGTGTGGAAAGCTCCGCTTGGCTACCGTCGGGCGATCGGTGTGGGTGCGTTTGTCCTGGCTGTGGCGCATACGGCTCATATGATGGAGCATACCCTAAATTGGCAGCTTGGCGCGATCGCTTTTATGGTTCCGGTGCATCGTTGGGGATTGTGGTTGGGGACAACTGCACTGGTGTTGATGATTCCGGCGGCGCTGACGAGTTTTGATTACTGGCAACAAGTCTTGGGGAAACGCTGGAGACAGATTCATTTATTAACGGTTCCCGCGATGATTTTGGCGGCGATTCATGCCATGTTGATTGGATCGAGTTATCTGGGAGGATTGGTGTTGAGTTGGGACCGTCAGATCGGATCGATCGTTTTGGGAATTGCGGTACTCGCCGTTTTCTGGGTGCGATCGCGTTGGGTTTGGGTTCTCTTTTCGCGAGAAGAGTTTTACACTCGTTCTGTCAACCACGATCGATAGGCTTAGGACGGTTTTCGCGATCGACAAGTATTCATGGTATTTAGTCCCATCTCCCCTTTCAATTTATTGAGTTCGATGTAACGCTTCTGCGGCGTCAAAACCACCGTGATTTTACGGAAATATTCGTAATTTAAAATTTACTTATTTCTGAGTATTGCTAACTACCGACTTACGGACAATTACCGTTTGGGATCGATCGCATCTCGTAACCCGTCGCCAATATAGTTAATACTTAACACTGTCAAAAAAATAGCGCTACCGGGAAAAATTGCCATGTGGGGGGAAGTTTCCAGATAATTTCGCGCGTCGTACAACATTCTGCCCCAAGTCGGGACATCTGGTGGAAATCCCAACCCCAAAAAACTCAACGTAGACTCGGTAATCATTGCCGTTCCGACGGCTAAGGTTGCTGCAACGGCGATCGTTCCCAATACGTTGGGTAAAATATGGATCGTGACAATCCGGAAAGGACTCGCTCCCAAAGAACGCGCCGCGATGACAAACTCTGTCGATCGTAATGTTAGAAATTCCGCCCGAACCAATCGCGCCAAAGACATCCAATTCAAAGAACCGATGACGACAACAATTAAAATAAAAACTCCCAGTTTACTTCCAGCGATCGCCTGAACGCGATCTTGAAATAAATACATCACTAATAACAATAATGGTAACTGAGGCAATGCTAAAAATATATCTGTAATTCGCATTAGCAAGGTATCAACAACACCGCCACAAAAACCCGAAACTGCCCCAACAACCGTTCCGAGCAAAACTGCCACCGCCATCGCCGCAATCCCCACCGTTAAAGAAATTCGTCCCCCAGACAAAATCCGCGCTAGCACATCTTGTCCCATATCGTTCGTCCCGAATAGATGCGTCCAACTCGGTCTCTGTGCCGATTGCCCGAAATCAATTTTATCGATGGGAGTATGATATATCCAAGGACCGATCGCCACACTAATGGCGATCGTCAGCAGAATCATCGTTCCCAACACTGCCATCCGATCGCGACGAAACCTCCGCCACGCATCTTGCCATAGGGTTTGGGGAGAAGAAGGGATCGAAGTCACAGATCGCATAGACAAGAGAGATTTATTATAGATTCAACGCTCTATCTTCTCATTATGGCAACGGAAATCGAACGCAAATTTTTACTCAAAAGCGATGAATGGCGATCGCTTGCATCAGGATCTGTTTACTGCCAAGGTTACATCGCTGCCGGACAAGGCAAAACCGTCCGAGTTCGCATCATCGACAATCGGGGATATTTGACTGTGAAAGGGCGATCGTCGGGCATCTCTCGCTTGGAGTTTGAATATGAAATTCCCGTGGAAGATGCTAAAGAAATGTTAGACAATTTGTGCGATCGACCTTTTATTGAAAAAATTCGCTACAAAATTCCCGTTGACGGTTTCATCTGGGAAGTTGATGAATTTTTCGGAGAAAATCAGGGTTTAATTCTCGCGGAAGTCGAACTCACCGACGAACATCAAGAGGTGAAATGCCCCAACTGGATCGGTCAAGAAGTTTCCGGCGATTGGCGTTATTCTAATTCCTCTTTGGTAAAATATCCTTTTACTCGCTGGACAACTCGATCGTAAAAACGTATTGGATTAACCATTAACTCTTTTACTATTATCATGTCCTATCCCGTCCCTCAAACTGGCCCCCCCAAATCACCCAGGGAAACCCTGCCGACAATGTACGATTTGCCCAGCGAAAACCCGGAGGAACCTGGCTTGCCTGACGAATTTCACGATTTACAACCGCAACTGCTCAGCCTCACCTTCGTGCCGCCGGAAGTGCCTCCCTCGCAACTCTATACCGCTAGCGATTTAAACTTCTACTACGATGTGCGCCATCCTCAGTGGTACAAACGACCGGATTGGTTTGCTGTGGTCGGGGTTTCCCGGTTGTACGACGAGGTGGATTTGCGCTTGAGTTACGTGGTGTGGCAAGAGGGCGTCAATCCATTTGTGGTGGTGGAGTTACTCTCACCCGGAACGGAAAGCGAAGATTTGGGGGGGGAGGAAACAGAGGGCAATGGACGTATAGTGTTAGCCAAACCTCCGCGAAAATGGGACGTATACGAGAAAATTTTGCGCGTACCGTACTATGTGGTGTTCAGTCACTACACGAGTCAATTGCGAGTGTTTCGATTAGTCACGGGAAATTATCAGGAATCGGTACTGGAAACACCTGGGCTGTGGATGCCGGAAATTGGCTTGGGTTTAGGGATTTGGCATGGAGAGTTTTTGGGTATTCGTCGAGTTTGGCTGCGCTGGTACGACGCGCAAGGGGAGTGGCTGCTGACACCGGAGGAACGGGAACGTCAACGGACACAATGGGAACGTCAACGGGCTGACTCTGCTCAAGCACAATTGGAGTTACTCAAGCAACAATTACGAGATGCGGGAATCGATCCCGATCGAGATAATCAGCAATAAGTAATAAGTAATAAGTAAGTGCTGCGCCTACAGGAGAGTATCGCCCCGCACTGGGAACTCTTAAGCCCTAAACCCTCAAGACTTCTGCCAATGACCAATTACCAATTACAAAACTTTTCGTCCTAAATAGGGTTGCAAAACTTCGGGAATGGCAATGGTTCCATCACTTTGTTGATAGTTTTCTAGAATAGCAGCCATTGTCCGCCCGATCGCCAATCCAGAGCCATTTAAAGTATGCACGAATTGCGTACCTTTTTTTCCCGCTTCTTTAAAGCGAATATTTGCCCGTCTGGCTTGAAAATCCCCGAAATTAGAACAGCTCGAAATTTCTCGATATTTCTCGGAAGATGGCAACCAAACTTCTAAGTCGTAGCATTTATTGGCTCCAAATCCCAAATCTCCAGTACAAAGTTCTAGAACCCGATAAGGTAATTTCAAAGCTTGTAGAATGGCTTCGGCATTTTGCACTAGGGCTTGATGTTCGGCTTCTGAAGTTTCGGGGCGAACGAGCTTTACCAATTCCACTTTATTAAATTGGTGCAAGCGAATCAGCCCCCGCGTATCTTTGCCGTAGCTTCCCGCTTCTCGCCGAAAACACGGGGTATAAGCACAGTGGTAAATTGGCAATTGTTCTGTCGATAGAGTGTCTCCAGCATACAAGTTGGTGACGGGAACTTCGGAGGTGGGCGCCAGCCACAAATCGTCATTACTACATTTAAAGCTTTCTTCGGCAAATTTAGGAAGTTGTCCCGTTCCTTGCATAGAGTTGCTGTTAATTAAAACCGGAGGCATGACTTCAATATATCCGGCTTGAATTTGCCGATCGAGCATGAAGTTAATCAACGCTCTTTCCAGAGCTGCACCGGCTCCCATGAGTGCCACGAAACGACTTTGAGCAACTTTTACGGCTCGATCGAAGGATAAAATTCCCAGTTTTTCCCCAATTTCCCAATGTGGCAAAAGCTCGGGATTCGTGGGTAAATATTCGTCTCCCCAGCGCCGCACTTCCACGTTTTCGTCTTCGTTTTTCCCCACAGGTGTAGACTCGCTGGGGAGATTCGGCAGCATCAGCAGCAACGCATCTAACCGAGCTTTCAGTTCCTTTTCCCGAGGTTCCAATTCCCCCAGTTGCGCTTTCACCTGGTTACCTTCGTCTTTGAGGGCGAGAATTTCTGCATCTTGGGGGTTACCGCCCGATGCCATTTTTTGACCGATGAGCTTGCCAATTTCGTTGCTACGCGCTTGAAGCTGCGATCGTTGGGTTTCCAGTTCTCGCTGTTGTCGATCGAACTCGATGATGGGTTCGAGATCTGCGCCCGCACCGCGCAGGTTCAGCCGTTCTTGTATGGTTTGGGGGTTTTCACGAATTTGTTTGAGATCTAGCACGGGTATCCTCAGCTTGGGCTTGTCCGATTTTACCGAGGTTCGGGGCGATCGGGGAAGTAGCGCGATCGCCTTTCTACAAAATCCGCTGCCAGAAGAACACTCAGCGCCGCAATTGTTCGATCGCTTTCTTTGACTGCTCGATCGGTTTCCGCTCCAAATGTGTTTGTGGTCTGCTTAAATTCATCCAGAAGAGAGGATCGATCTTCGTGTTCGACTAATTGTGCCAAACGAACAAAGGTTTCAGCTAAACGGGCGATCGCTTTTCTGCGATCTTCCGTGGACAGCATAATTTCAATGTATAAAGAACCCTCCTGACCGAACAGACGACTGACATTATTAATCCCTAAGCGATAAATCGGACTGGAAAGTTCCAAACTACGACCGATATCGATCCCTTCTTCTGCCAGAAAGACCCCCAAACCAAAGGTGGAGAAGTGGCGAATAGCTTGAACGGCAACCATCATTCGATCGTGTTCTTCGGGTGTACATACCACTAAATCCCCGCCATCGGCTGCCATAAAGTCCTGCAACCACTGACAGGCTTCATCGTTTCGTCCGGGACAGATGACGACTTTTTGAGATAAAAACGATTGGACTCCCGGTCCGAACATCGGATGCAACCCCACAACCGGCCCAGAATGACACGCTAGCATCGTTTCGACGATCGGCGCTTTAATACTGGTAATATCGGCAAGAACCGCGCTGGGGGGAATGTATGGGGCGAGATCGCGGATAATTTCGATCGTCCGATCGATGGGAACGCAAATTAACACCAAATCGGCATCTGCCAATAATTGCTCGGCTTTGTCCCAATCCTTCCTTCCCAAGGTTTTGACACAATGTCCAGCCACCGATAAACGTTGCTGGAAAAATTGCCCCATTACCCCTTTTCCCCCAACGATCGTCACGTTTTTTGGGGAGTTTGTTACCGGCGATGCAGACGTAACCGTTGCCAGTGCTGCCGTACAACTGGTCGCGACATCTTGCCAAACAAACTCGGGAACTCCGGCATCGGTCAATTGTGATTTGACCTGGGAAAGTTGTTCGGCAACCGATGGGACATTCGATTCTCCCAACAGGGAAATACGTTCGCCGAGGAGTTTGATTAAACGACGATCGATTTCTTGGAGTTTGTCATTGGTCATTCGTCATTGGTCATTCGTTATGGGTTATCGGTTATTGGTTTTGCCGACCAAACTGCCGATAATACTGGAGACGATCGATAACACAATTGCCCCGAAAAAGGCAGACCCAAACCCACTGACAATAAATCCGGCGGGGGAGAGATAGGCAACCAAAGAAAAAACGATCGCATTGATGACTAACAGAAAGAACCCCAAACTGAGAATCGTCAAAGGTAGCGTAAACAGTACCAAAATCGGGCGGACGATCGCATTAACCAATCCCATAACGATCGCCGCCATAGCTGCCACCCCAAAACTACTAATCTCAATACCGGGAACGAGTTTAGCGGTGACGATCAAAGAAACTGCCGATACCAACCAAGTTAATAAAAAATTGAACATAAGTAAAAGGTAATGGGTAATAGGTAATGGGTAATTTGGGAAAGGGAACAAGGGGAAGATTAAGATTTTTACCCCGCCCTTAGTACCTTGCCCTCTTAACCACTAGCCACTAGCTACTAGCCACTAGCTGCTAGCCACTAGCCATTTGAAAAATTCACCCAATCTTGAGGTTTCAAGAAAGTGTCGTACAACTCGGCTTCGGGGGTTCCCGGTTCGGGTTCGTAGGCGTATTCCCAGCGAACTAATGGCGGTAAAGACATCAGGATCGATTCAGTGCGTCCGTTGGTTTGCAAGCCAAAAATCGTTCCCCGATCGGACACGAGGTTAAACTCGACATAGCGACCCCGACGATAAAGCTGGAAATTCCGCTCTCGCTCTCCGTATTCGGTGTTCCGGCGACGATCGACGATCGGCTCATAAGCGGGGATAAAGGCGTTGCCGCAGGATTGAGCAAAGGCAAACAAGTCTTCCCAAGACCGGTCGCCAGCATCTCCCACCTCGTGGCTGTACCGCGCCGCCTCACCTTGGGGATCGGTCCGCGATACAGTTCGCCCCGCCCATCTTGGTAATCGAAGAATAACCCCCCAACGCCGCGTGTTTCGTTGCGGTGTTTTAAGTAGAAATATTCATCGCACCAGCGCTTGAAGACCGAGTAATATTCGTTGTGGTGACGATCGCAAGCCTGTTTGAAAGTATTGTGAAAATGAGCTGCATCTTCGGCGAAGGGGTAGTACGGCGTCAAATCTGCACCGCCACCAAACCACCACACCGGACCCGCCTCAAAGTAGCGATAATTCAGGTGAACCGTGGGAATGTAGGGACTGCGCGGATGCAACACCATCGAGGTTCCCGTGGCATAAAATCCATTTCCTGCCGCTTCGGGACGTTGCTGCAAAATCGACGGCGGCAACTGAGAGCCATAAACTTCCGAAAAATTGACGCCACCCTGCTCGAACACGTTGCCTTCTTGCATAATACGGGAACGACCACCGCCGCCTTCGGGACGTTCCCAGGTATCTTCTCTAAAGCGACCCTTACCATCAATGCGTTCTAAAGATTGACAAATTTCGTCTTGAAGCTGCCGCATGAACTGGCTGACCCGTTTTTGCGAGTCTTCCGGTGGTAGAGCGTGGGTGGTTTTATCGGAAATTGTGGGTGTGGCAATCATTACGAATTTGAAATGTTAAATTTGGCGTTACTCGCGAGTCGATCGCGACTCGACTTGAAAGTCAAGCATCTGGCAACCTAGTATCAGCCAGCACATTCATCCAAAAAAATCATAGGGGACTTCCAAACCGATTTACTCGATCGTTTAGGAATGTACACTTTTGACAATAAAACGATACATTTAATACAGTATCGACAAGCTTATAAGGGTGACTAGCGCCAGGAGGACTCAGTGGAGGATACCATCCCCAACAAACTCGATCGTCAATCCATTTTGGAGGTGTTGCGACCGGTGCAAGACCCGGAACTCCAAAAGAGTTTAGTAGAATTAAACATGATTCGCAACGTCTGCGTCGAGGGGGGCAACGTCAGTTTTACGCTAGTGCGTCACCACTCCAGCTTGTCCCCTGCGAGAGTTCATCGTCGAGGACTGCCAACGCGCCGTGCGAACCTTGCCGGGAGTGGAAACCGTAGAAGTGGAAGTCACCGCCGAAACCCCCACACAATCCCCATTACCCGACAGACAAGGCATTGACGGCGTAAAAAATATCGTTGCCATTTCTAGCGGCAAAGGCGGTGTCGGCAAAAGTAGTGTTGCCGTTAACGTGGCTGTAGCACTAGCACAATCTGGAGCGAAAGTGGGACTCCTGGACGCCGATATCTACGGGCCCAATGGTCCAAATATGATGGGACTTGCCGACGCCAAAGTGATGGTGCAAAATACCCCCGACGGCAAGGAAGTGCTAGAACCTGCCTTCAACCACGGCGTCAAGCTGGTTTCTATGGCATTTTTAATCGACAAAGACCAACCGGTGGTTTGGCGCGGGCCCATGCTCAACGGCGTCATTCGTCAGTTTCTCTACCAAGTCCATTGGGGCGAACTCGACTACCTAATCGTCGATATGCCGCCGGGCACGGGGGACGCACAACTCACCCTCGCCCAAGCCGTTCCCATGGCAGGTGCTGTCATCGTCACCACACCGCAAACCGTGGCACTGCTGGATTCGCGCAGAGGCTTGAAGATGTTCCAACAACTGGGGGTTCCGGTGTTGGGCATTGTGGAGAATATGAGTTATTTTATTCCGCCAGATCTACCCGATCGGCAATATGATATTTTTGGTTCCGGTGGCGGCGAAAAAACCGCACAGGAATTGGGCGTTCCTCTCCTCGGTCGAGTTCCCCTAGAAATTCCCCTACGAGAAGGCGGCGACGAAGGTATTCCCATTGTCGTTTCCCAACCCAACTCCCCCGCAGCAAAAGAGCTAACCGCCGTTGCCCAACGCATTGCCGGAAAAGTCTCTGTTGTCGCCCTCACCGGACGAAGTTAGTTGATAGTTAGTTAGTTAATAGTTGATAGTGATTCAGTTAATAGTTGATAGTGATTCAGTTAGCCACTAGTCACTCGCCAATTACCAATTACCAATTACCAATCACCCAACCTTATGTTTCGCAATTCCATTGGGCGAATGCGCTTTTGGTACTGGCTGCAACCCTGGAAACAGATTGACTGGTTGCTGCTGCTACTGACGATTGGTCTAACTGTTTTAGCGGGAATCGAGATTCGCAGTGCCCTCCTCAACCAAGATCTCAAAGATTATTGGTGGCAACATCTATTGTTGGGCGGTTTCGGGGTAGTCATCGCGATGATTATGGCTCGTTGGCGCTATGAAATTCTCCTGCAATGGAAGTGGATTGTCTACGGGTTGACAAACCTGTCTCTAATCGCCGTTAAACTATTCGGAACTACTGCCAAAGGGGCGCAAAGCTGGATTTCCATTGGTGGTTTCCACGTTCAGCCCTCGGAATTTGCCAAAATTGGCGTCATTATTACGCTGGCTGCATTACTGGAAAAGTCTACGGCATCTAAACTCCCAAATGTCATTAAGACCCTGGCAGTGACAGCAGTTCCGTGGGCATTAGTCTTTATACAACCGGATTTGGGAACTTCCCTCGTCTTTGGCGCAATTACTCTGGGAATGCTGTACTGGGCAAATGCCAATCCCGGTTGGCTGGTGCTGATGGTTTCGCCCTTGGTATCGGTGATTTTATTTAGCACCGCGATGCCTGCTTGGTGGGTGTGGGTTGCGGCAATGGGTTTAATTGCTTGGCTGACGTTGCCGAGTCGTTGGTTGAGTGCCGGCGCGGCAATTGGGGTGAATGCACTCTTTGGGAAATTGGGACAATTTCTGTGGGGATTGCTGAAAGATTATCAAAAAGATCGGATTACTCTATTTCTCGATCCCGAGAAAGATCCGTTAGGCGGTGGATATCATTTGATTCAATCTCGAATTGCCATCGGTTCTGGGGAGTTGTGGGGTCGAGGACTGTTTCAAGGTACGCAAACCCAAGGCGGTTTTATTCCGGAACAGCACACGGATTTTATTTTCTCGGCGGTGGGAGAAGAGTTGGGGTTTATCGGATGTATTGCGGTTCTGATTGCGTTTTGGTTGATTTGTCTGCGGTTGGTGATTGTTGCCCAAACGGCGAAGGATAATTTTGGATCTTTGCTGGCAATTGGCGTGCTGTCGATGATTGTTTTTCAGGCAATTGTGAATATTGGGATGACCATCGGACTAGCTCCAATTACTGGAATTCCACTACCTTGGCTGAGTTATGGTCGATCGTCTTTGCTGACGAATTTTATCGCAATTGGTTTAGTAGAATCGGTGATCAATCATCGAGGACGAGTGAGATTTTAAAACTAATTTCTGACTATTTTCCATAACCAACCTTTTTCGTAAGCGGGTTCTATTTTGATGGGATAGGCTTGTTGGATTCGCTGTTGTAATTCCTCGGAAGGGCGATATAAATAGAGATGACGATCGATCGGCAGAGTGGGTAGATGCGAACCGGCTACGAGTTCCAGTTGGGTTTCGGGTTTTAAGAGATGACTTAGGGAGAGGATTCTTCCGGGAACTTCGTCGCTAATCACCAAAGGTCGATCGACTTGATTTAAAATGCGAGCAATTGGGGGATTGTAGCGACTTTTGGGATAGCTTTTATTCCACCACACTTGGACTTGAGAACTGACGGTACAGGAAATAATTCCGACAAACCACAGTGCAAAAATTCCGTATTTCCACCGTTGTTTCTCTAGTTTTTTTGCGCTATTGAGTTTGACCGAAAATAAGTAAGCAACGGCTAACTGAACTCCGAGAACGCAGGGGACAGCGTAGCGCAGATTATTCGATCGTCGTCCGCCTAATAGGATATCTGGTGCTATTAAAACAATTCCCGTGACTGCCATTAAGGTGAGGACAAATAGCCAAGTTTTGGCAGAAGTGGTGCGACACAGAAGGAAGATAGCATAAATGCAGAGAAATAGAATTAGGTAAAGAAGAGGGTTAAAAGGACTCGGTCCTTGGTTGACATCAAAGAAAATTCGGTTGAGATTTAATGTCCAAACCAGATGAATGTTTTCGCTAGGATTGGTGCGAGAAATGGTGTGATTGATAAAGTTATCGAAGTTTTGGATGACAATCCACAGCCAAGGCAAAAAGAGGAGTAATCCCAGAAGTGAAGAGAATAGGTATGCTAGGAGTTTCTGGATTTTTACCGAAGTGGGAAGGAAAGCGAGATAAAGTCCGTGTCCGATGGAAACAAGTCCTGAAAATGGATACGCATATAAACCTAACGCAATGGTGATGCTATAAAATCCCCAGTGAACGATCGAAGTTTGAGAAAATAAAGACTTTTTTTCAAGACGAATGGCTTTTAGCAAAGCAAAACTAGATAGCAAAATTGTTACCGTCCACAAACTATATTCTCTAGCTTCTTGTGCGTAGAGAATGTGAAAAGGAGAGATGGCGACGATTCCCATTGCGATCCAAGCCACTGTCGGCGACACAAACAGTTCTCGACAAAGCCAGTAGGTACAGGGTATTACAAGTATGCTAATCCAGGCAGAAAGACTTCTAAGAATCGCGATCGAATTACCGAAAAGTTGCACCCAAAACCGGGCGGCTAAATAGTATAATGGTGAATGTTCCGGATGCTGAGCAAAAGCATCGATCGAGTTTTGAAGTGTTCGATTTGGGTTGGGATATTGGTAGTCTGCCAGTAGCGTACCTACCTCAATTAAGCCTGTATTATAAACGTTTTGTATCAATTCAGTTGACGTGTGACCCGAAATTCTCAAAGATGTCATAGCTTCGTCATTCCAGTACACTTTACGATCGAGATTATAAAATCTAAAAAATAGTCCTAGTATTACTAAAACAACGATCGATCGTTTTAGCCAAAATGGGGTTAATTCTTTATTATTCATTTCTGAAGTCGATAAAACTTTGAAGCTTCTAAAATACACGAAGTTGGGACGACGAGAAGATTTCTAAAGCGATGAATTGTGCATTCTTGGGTCGATCGTTCTAGTGCGGGAGTTGTTTTATTTTTCAAGTTTTTTTTGATAGGAGCAAGCAACGATCGATACTGTGCGATCCAAGGGTTTTTTTTAAGATAATCAAGTTGAAAAGCGAGATCGTCAATGACCCAAAAGTCAATTTTGTACTTTTTAATAAACTGTTTAAGTTCGGTTAAATCTGTTGTATACTGAGCGCGAATGAGCGCAAATGTTCTCTCTCGAAATCGATCGTAATATCCAAGATGGTAAGGAATAGCGTATTCATAGCCAACCAGAATCGATCGATGGGAAAAGATGGGAATATTACTGGCTTCGATGGAAAGTGAAGCAATTTTAATATCTTTGGGTTTTTGCTCGAAAAATTGATATAATTTAGGATAATTTCCGATTTTTTCGTAATTGGTTTTAGGGTAATCGCTTAGCGAAGTTGGATACACGATCGAGTGCAAAAGAATGACAGACGCCACGCATAAGCTAGTGAGTCGATATCCCACAGAGCGATGCTTAACCCACTCAAACATCGTATTAAGTAAAACCACCAGTACGATCGCCGCAGAAATCGAGAATACGACTCGCAAACTATGATGAGTATAACGACCGGGAAGATGTAAGTTTAAACAGAAAAGCATGAGCTGTAAAAAAACAAAATAATGCAGATAGAGTAATATTGAGCAATACCCGAACACTCGGTTTGACTTGTTCGACTTGCCAGAATCGATCGCCAAATCTTAATAAAAATGGTAATAATAATCCCGTACATAAAAGCGGCGGATCGAGTGTTGGCTGAATGCCGCTACGTTCCCCTGTCAGCCAGTATCTGCCAAAATCTTCCTCGAAAAAACGCGACCGACCCCCAGGTAAAAATTCTGGTAAAGTTTTAGCCTCAGCTAATGCGATAGTCGGACCGAACTCGGAAGATTTCAGCGCGTAGGCAACTAAAACCAGAAAAGCAACTGCGAAACAACTGAGATAAAATTGACATTTGCGACGATCGCTGTTCCATTTGATTCTGCCATTTTCCCAACCCCATAACGATAGAAAACAAACCCCCGCTACCACTAGAAGATATTGAGGATAAAATCCACCGAGAAAAACGATCGAGAGGAGACACAAACTCAGAGATTCTCGAACGAAGTAATATAAAAACGCTAAAAAAATGGGATGCAAAAAAGCTCGCGGTGTTGCTGAAGCTAGATCGTCCCACATCCACAAATTTTGCTCGAACAGCAATGATGCAATAAACCCTGCCGCTGGAACCGGAAAGATTTCCAAACAGAGCACAAAACAGTACCCTGCCGCCACAATTCCTAAAACACAAGGTAATAACTTGCTTAACAGCAACGGTGCGATCCCAACCATAGCAAACAGGCGGTAAAATGTAGAGTATCCCACCGGAGCTACTGATTGGAAATAGTCGGCAATGAGATCGTTGGGAAAGAGTTCTGGATCGATAAAACGTTGCATCCAAAAAACGTGCTGTCTGGCATCATCCGACGCCACATACTCACCGATAAATGCCTGCTGTAAGACGTGCCAGCCGTAAATGGCAGCAAACATCAAACTCAAGCCAAACCAAAATCGGTAAACGGTGGCATTTTTCGTGTGGGGTGCGGTCAAAAATCTTTGCCAGCGATCGATCGACATAGAATCTAGATTGTCTGATTTTTCTCAAGAATAATATCTCAGACAAGACATTAATATAACCTGTGGGGTGCAGATGCAAAACACCACCACAGGCATTGAATCACAGACGTGAAGAATTAAGCAGGTTGGTCTGGCGAACCGAGGGCCTTTTGGAACGCCGGACGATCGGCAATCCGGTTGAGATACCGATCGATCGCCGGATACGGACTAAAATCAAAATTCAACATCAAACGGATATATCCCAACATCGAACCCACCGCCACATCCACTACACCAAACTCATCCCCCATGAAATACGGTTGAGACTCCAGAATGGCATTCAACGGGGTTAACAAGCGTGGCGCTTCCTTTTCCCGCGTCGCTTCCATGAAAATCCCCGGTACGAGGGTCGCGTTGGCAAACAGTACCCATTGAGCAACGATCGCGCGTTCTTCCGGCGAAGATGGCATCTTGCCATATTTATCTTGATGTCGCCAGAATACCCCATCTTCTCAAAAAGTTGGGGATGAATGGCGACCAACAAATAAACCGACCGAAGGGAGTCTACATATAGTTTAACTTTTTTGTACAAAACAGATAACCTATGCTAGACTACTCTTAAGGAGGTAATAGACATGGGAAATAAAGCGTATCGTTTTAGATTGTATCCCCATCAAGAACAGCAACAATTTTTAGCTAAATGCTTTGGCTGTTCAAGGTTTGTCTATAACCATTTTTTGCGCTTAACTACCGATATCTACGCTGACTGCAAGAAAAGTTTGCGTTACAAAGAATGGGCTAAATTATTAACATCTTTAAAGAAAGAGTTTGAGTGGCTAAAAGAGGTTAATTCTCAAGCCTTGCAGCAAACGCTTAAAGACTTAGAAACCGCTTACTCTCGCTTTTTTAAAGGATTGGCTAAGTTTCCCAGATTCAAAAAAAGGTCTAACAAACAGTCTTTTCGAGTTCCTCAACATTTTTCGATAACTGAAGATAGTAAACTTCAACTTCCTAAAATGTCTCCTATTAAGATGGTAATTCATCGAGAAATAGAAGGAGAAATTAAGAGTGTAACAATCAGTAAAACTCCATCGGGTAAATATTATGCTTCAATTGTTACCGAGTTAGACATCCCAAAAGCTCCCTTAAATGGGGAAAAAATTGGAATGGATCTCGGACTCAAAGATTTTTGTATTACTAATAAACCTGAAAAGTTTCCTAATCCTCGTTATTTTCAACGCTCATTAAGACGGTTAAAAATTAGACAAAGGAGGCTAAGTCGAAAAGTTAAAGGGTCTAATAATCGCAAAAAAGCGAGGATTAGAGTGGCTATAATTCATGAAAGAGTAGCGAATCAACGATTAGATTACCAACATAAAATTAGTCGGAAACTAACGTGCGAGAACCAAGCTATTAGTTGTGAAGACTTGAATATCAAAGGAATGGTAAAAAATCGGAAATTAGCCAAACAGATTAGTGATGTGGCTTGGGGACAATTTTTAACACTTTTAGAATATAAAGGGGAACTATACGGCTGTGAAATTTCACGGGTAGATAGATTTTTCCCTAGTTCTAAAAGATGTTCTCATTGTGGGTATATCCAAGAAGATTTGACCCTCAAAGATAGAGAATGGACTTGTCCAGAATGTCATGTACACCACGACAGAGACATTAATGCGTGTCAAAATTTGCTTCAATTTTCTGACTTAAAAATACCGTTGGAAGAACGGGAATCTACGCCTAAAGAGACGGTTGAAATACCGTGTATCAAGACGGTTACGCCTTGAGCTTAGGAAGCCCCATCCTCAACGGAGTAGGGTGGGGTACTTCACCGGCAATATACAACAAAATTGCACCGGACTCCCATAGCTTGAAGTCTCCATCTTCGATCGCCGGAACCTTCCCCATGGGGTTAATTTCCAGAAAATCCGGCGCTAGATGTGTTCCCGCTTGCATATCCAACAGGACAAACTCGTAAGGAACTTCCAGTTCGTCTAAATACCACTGGACGATCGAAGCTCGAGATCGCGCACCACCATATAGTTTCAAAGTCATCTCAATTCTCCTGTGACAACTTGGGTCTTCATCCATATCAGTTTGTCACACAGCGCGAACCACAGCGTCAGAAGCTTCCCACCCGTTACAGATCCCCGACTTCTTAGAGAAGTCGGGGATCTTTTAGCTCTCTCCACAATTTTTCCAGGGATTGAAAAAAATTTGTAGTACCCCCTTGACACGCTTGTATTATAGTTGTAGTATAAAAACATGAGATGAGTTCAATCTAAACGAAGAGGTCGAACTAATGACATTACTTTATATTCGACTATCCGACAGTTTATGGAATTCTGGTGATGCCGATCGACAGTCAGATCGGGTGTTAATAGAAAACCCCAATGGGTGGACACGATGGTTTAGGTGGAAACGCGAGATTCCTTCCCAGTCGCGATGCGGTCGGATGTTGACAAAGACTCATTGCAGTTATTATTTAGAACGGCGGTTTTTACTGTAGTTTTGGTATTAAAGGAGGCTCAATTGTGGTTCACATTCGTTTTGAAGGTCGCTCTTACGATATGAGCGAAACGCAACTGGGAATTCGGACAAATATGACCGATATAGTAGTGAAAGAGCGAGTAGCTGGATATTTCGATGTTAACTGCGATCGCCTGCAATTCTACGTCGTCGATCGTCGCCCTAGCGGAGATATCGTCATTCGTCCCGAAGCTGTTTACGGCTAGATTCAAAACCCGAAAAACCGCGCCCAAACTTGAAAAGAATACACGCTAATTTCAATCTATTGTCCGCAAGGACTCGTGGGTTCAAATCCTACCCAATGCGCTGCTTTCATTGGTGGCGAAGTGGTTAAACGCGATAGATATGCCGACTCTTCTTTTCTAACTCGTGCGGTGTGTTAAAACCATAAAGTTTTAGACATTCATTCGCATCGCGCCCTAACCTAAAAAGCGTACATACTAGCTCATTGGTAGAGCAATCGACTTAGGATCGATCGTTAGCAGGTTCAAATCCTGTGTATGAAACCCACCGCTTTTTAAACTTGCGCGAAGCAACAACCAAAGCACTTCGTTCCCTAATCGACAAAGCTTACATACTAGCTCAGAGGTAGAGCAATCGACTTAGGATCGATCCGACGCGGGTTCAACTCCCGTGTGTGTTACCACAGCTTTTTCTACTCGAACGAAGTGTTTTTTGAAATAGGAGTTTAGGAGTCTGGAAGTTCAGGAGTTTAGAATAAAAAATGTTTTTAAAGTTACTTCTATAAAATTTGCCGCATCCTCACCGATCGAGCTTACATACGTTTACCAAAACCACGGTGTGCGTGTAACGGACGCACTGCAAGCCTGAGACCGATAGCAGGCATTTCATCAAGCTCGATCGACTTCTGCGGCACTATTGATTTTGCACTCATTCGATAAAACTACGATCGCGAAGCGTCTGCAAAAAGAAACTCGCCGCACCCTAACCCAAAAAGCTTACATACTTTGGTCTGTAAAACCAAATCCCAAACATAGCTTTTTAAACTCGTGCGGCACTAACCGAACGGCTAGCCAAAGTAGCGATCGGATAACATCTCGATCGGAGAAGTCCATCAAAAAAAAAGGAGGTTGACGATGAATATCGCAGAACGCGACTTGCGGCTGGAAATGCTCAACAGCTTGCTCACCACCCCTCACCGCAAACTAGAACAAGTCGCCGAAATTCACCAACTCATTGTCGAACTCGATCCCATTTTCTACGGTCATTTAGCCGTTTGGTATCAACAAAACGGTGATGTGCGCGACCACAAAGAAGTGTTCGTCAGCCACTTGCTCACCAGCCATTTGACCAAACATCGGGATGCTGGATTTATGATGCTACAAGAATTTCCACCTTACCAAGTCTCTCGGGTGGTAGACTTCATGAAACAGCAATTAGATAAACTGCCTCGTTGCGCGCGGACTGCGGTGCGTCGCTACCTGAAAGCGCGGGAACAAAACCCGGTAATGTTCGATCGAGCCGTGTTGCGAGCGCGTAAAGCCATGAAACACCTGTATGCCAGCTTGCACGTCAAACCGGGTGCGCGAGCTAACGCCATTCTGTTTCGGAACCAACCCCCAGAAGGCTCTCTGGTAGCGATGTTGAAGCAGTTAGCCAAAGCTGACAGCAGCGCCGAACAAGCGCGGTTAATCGTGGAATTCAAAATTCCCTACACCATCGCCATCGGTGCCGTGAATCAGCTTACTCCCACCGTTCTGGTAGCGCTGATTGGCAACATGAGTTCCCAAGAGGTTATCAACAACCTCAAATCCCTGAAGGCGCGGGGAGCGATGGATCACCCTCAAGTCAAGCAACTCATCGACGCCAAATTGGAGGAAGCCGCCAAATCCACGCGAGTTTCCGCCTTCAAAGCGCGAGTTGCCGCCGATGCCACCGACTTCGATGCCGAAACGGCAGCCAAGTTAGAGCGCGTCACCAACGAACAAGTCAAGCGGCGCGGAACCATTACCCGTCCCACGGCGCTGTTGGTAGACAAATCCGGTTCCATGGATAATGCGATCGAAGTCGGGAAGCGCCTTGCCGCTCTGATTTCCGGCATCACCGAAGCCGATTTGTTCGTCTACGCCTTCGATACCATTCCCTATCCTGTCACCGCACAGGGTTCGGAATTGACCGATTGGGAGCGAGCTTTCAATGGTATCAACGCCGGAGGGGGAACCAGCATCGGCTGCGCGTTAGAAGTGATGCGGCGCAAGCGCCAGCTTGTAGACCAAATCATCATCGTCACCGACGAAGGAGAAAACGCCGCGCCGTACTTCGGCGCCACCTACACCGCTTACTGCCGCGAGTTAGCAATCCTACCGAACGTTGTCATCGTCCGCATCGGCACGTACTACAACTGGCTGGAAACCCAACTCAAACAGCAGCAAGCACCCGTAGAAACCTTTACCTTTGGCGGTGACTACTACTCCCTGCCGAACCTCGTCCCTCTGATGACACGTCCTTCTCGCTTAGATTTGCTGATGGAGATTCTGGAGACGCCGTTACCGGTTCGGGAGGATAAATAAACCGAAACTCAAAAGTCGGGATTTTACAAGAATCCCGGCTTTTCTATTGCGCATTATGAAACTCCAAACCTACCCCTATCTGGCTCAACTCAACCGACGGCATCCCACCGGACGCCAGATTCTCGCCCAATTCGACGACGAATCGATCGTCGTTTATCAAGCCTACCGACCCGAAATCGGTCGCTTCGCTGCCGAAAACGGCTATTTCGGCGGAGCTTTCAGCCTCAGTCGCATGAGTTGGATTAAGCCCAATTTCCTGTGGATGATGTATCGTTCGGGTTGGGGAACCAAACTCGGTCAAGAAGTCATCCTTGCCATTCGCCTCCAGCGCCGCGCTTTCGATACAATTTTGGCAGCCGCCGTTCCCTCATCATTCAGTCCCCATTTGTATGCAAGCATTGCTGATTGGCAACGATCGATCGGTACGGCAGTCGCAAGTCCGGCTTCAGTGGGATCCGGACCATCATCCATCGGGAGAAAAATCCCAACGACGGGCAATTCAACTGGGACTGCGTGGCGAAATCCTCTCAAAATACGCTCGCGAGTGGATTTTGGAGATTGAAGATATTTCGGAATTTGTCCGGCACCAATATCAATTTGTCCGCAACTCGGATTTAAGCCACCTCATCACCCCTTCAGAACGAGTCTATCCCCTCTGCGATCGGCAGATCGTCCGGCAGTTAAAACTTTCTCAAAGCTAATGGCAGTACGATTGCTAATCTCCAGAAAGCCCTGAAAAACAAAGCTCTGAAGCCTCCGAAGCCCTAGCTGGATTAGATGAGAAGCCTGCACTGTATGCAAGCATACAGTGTAGGAGTATGTCACATTCTATAACCCTTCCCAGTGGCGATCGAAGAAGGTTAGATTTAAGGACGGACTTGTATTAACATATTGGAATGCCAAGGTTAAACTCCTTCGCCGTCGTGAAACGTCAGACACACTTTTAGGCGTAAATGTTGGGCTTAGTGCCGCGAACACACTTAAAACAGCGAGAGAATGAATAGATTCTCAAGACCCGAAAACCGAAATCATTGTATTTTTCAAGTAGGGCGGGGCACGCCCGAACTCTAGGCTTGTATCCTAGTATGCTTTTGGAGATAGTCCCTCTGGGGTGACTATGAATTAGGCTTTGCAATTGGTACTGTCGTACGGTTGAAAAGTTTAAGAACTGCCGCCAGGACATAGCACTTGAAGGACGATCGTTGAATTAAGAATCCCCGCGTCTTTAGATGCGGGGAGTGTCAAGAGATATCTGTTCGGAAAAAGGATTTAAACTACTATGATCGCCGCCATGCTTTTCGCTAAATTACCCGAAGCTTATTCTATTTTTGACCCCTTGGTCGATGTACTGCCCGTTATTCCCGTCTTTTTCTTGTTGTTAGCTTTCGTGTGGCAGGCGGCAGTCGGGTTCAAGTAAACTCAACGTTGCAGTCAGCCTAATCGCTATAAAAAACGGAATGTAGCCTGCGATCTGCCAAGACTTCTGTTGGCTGCGTCGCGGGCTGGTTTATCAAACTTAATCTCAGGACGATCGATCGCCACGGACTGAATCGATCGACGACTCACTTCTCGAAAAAGTCTGCTAGATTCTGAGAATCCAGAGACGTTCCATCCCGCTCGATCGCCCGAGAAAGGTCAAAAATGTCAGAAATGTATCCAGATTCGATGTGCGACTCTCTCGAGAGTATAACCGAATATAATAGACAGTTAGACCTTGAATTGACGCTTGAGTGACTATTGCTCCCCAAATCCGGCTGTCTCGGAGAACATCATCTGTTGCGATCGTGATTCTAGAAGTTGCACAGTCGAGCCGAATCGACTTGAGCCGGACTTCGTGAGTTTATATTGGGCTTGTCGCCACCTCAAAAAAAATGCCAAGCGGCTCTCGCGGTGGCGAGAGCTTCGGCATAAAACCACAAGTGTACTCCTTCAGAAGAAAGAGTACACGGCTTTGTCTCCAACTCAATAGATATGGCAATTTATCAAAAATTGGCATAAAACCGTGGGACGGGGAACATTATTAATTCGTTCCTCTCTCAGTCGTTACCGATGCTCGACCATCACCCAACCATGCAAACCCTCGGCAAAATCGACCTCAAATTTGAAGAACTGAAATCGCGCCTCAGTCAAATCCAAGACGTGGAAGCCGCTTCGGCTCTACTGCATTGGGATCAAGCGACCTATATGCCTTCTGGAGGTGCACGGGCTAGAGGACGCCAAATCGCTACGTTACGGCAAATTGCTCACCAAAAACTCACCGCTCCAGAAATCGGGCAACTCCTAGAAGATCTGCGCGACTACGAAAACAACCTGCCTTACGACTCGAAGGATGCCAGCCTCATCCGCCTGACTCGTCGCAATTA
Source organism: uncultured cyanobacterium (assembly GCA_963838375.1). Classification (GTDB taxonomy): domain Bacteria; phylum Cyanobacteriota; class Cyanobacteriia; order Cyanobacteriales; family Geitlerinemataceae; genus DVED01. The sequence goes on from CAWIQY010000008.1 coordinate 182,485, forward strand.
CCAACAAGCGATACAGGTTCCTGCCAGATTTATGGCAGAACTCTCCCTGCACCAGGCCCAAGCCTACGAGGTTTGGGCAAAATCTCGACCCCAAAACGACTTCGATGCCGTACGACCCTATCTAGAAAAAACTCTAGATTTGAGCCAAGAGTTAGCTCGGTTTTTTCCGGGATACGATCGGATTGCCGATCCGCTCATCGCCTATTCTGACTATGGCACGAATACCGCTATGGTCGGGCAATTATTCGGTCAGCTTCGGCAACAGCTTATCCCCATCGTCAAAGCCATCGCCGAATCCCCACCCGTGGATGATTCCGCTCTGCATCAACAATTCGATGAAAGCGCGCAAACGCAATTCTGCCGCCGCGCCATTACCCGATTGGGCTACGACTTCCAACGCGGACGCCAAGATACATCGCCCCACCCTTTTACCATCGGCTTTTCGATTAACGACGTGCGCTTGACCACTCGCACCTATCCCGACGATCTCAATCAGGGACTGTTCAGCACCTTTCACGAAATGGGGCACGCGCTGTACGAACAAGGCATCGCCCAAGAATTGGAAGGAACACCTTTAGCCAGCGGGATCTCGGCGGGGATGCACGAAGCACAAGCGCGGCTGTGGGAAAATATGGTGGCTCGCTCTGGGGCATTTTGGGAATACTTCTACCCCTGGCTCAAAGGCGTGTTTTTGCGACAGTTGGGTACAGTATCGGTGAATAAATTTTACCGATCGATTAACAAAGTATCACGATCGCCGATTCGCACCGATGCTGACGAAGTGACTTACAATCTTCACGTGATGATTCGCTTCGATTTGGAATTGGAAATGTTGGAGGGTCGGCTCTCCATTCGCGATTTGCCCGAAGCCTGGAACGAACGCTATCGCAGCAACCTGGGGATTGTTCCTCAAAATCATGGCGAAGGGGTCTTGCAGGACGTACATTGGTACAGTGGGACGATCGGTGGAATGTTCCAAGGCTATACCCTGGGCAATCTCATTAGCGCTCAGCTTTACGAAACTGCACTCACAGCTCATCCGGAAATTCCGGTCGATATCGAACGCGGTAATTTCCAATCGCTGCACCAATGGCTCAAAGAGAATATTTACCGTCACGGTTGCAAGTATACGGCAACTGAACTACTTGAGAAAGTGACGGGAACGCCATTGAGCGTCGATCCGTTTATGAGCTATATTCGATCGAAGTTTGGAGAACTCTACGAACTTTGAAATGGGTAAAGATGACAGATCTGTCGATCTCTAATTGCGCTTTTGCCAATCACTAATAACGAGTAACTAATACCTCGGAATCGCTCGATCGACCACGATCGAATAAGCATCAATCCCACCTTCGACATTATAAACCTGAGTGAATCCCTGACCGATCAACCACTGACACATATGAGCCGAGCGCATTCCATGATGACACAGGACGATCGTTTCTGCATGAGGATCGAAACGATCGGCAATTTGGCTCGCCCACGTTTGGGATTCACTTAATGGCAAGTTTGAAAATCCCGGTAAGGAAGCGGTTTCAACTTCATGGGGTTCTCTTACGTCTATGAGTTGAAAACCCTCTGCGTGACCGGAGTTCAGGCGATCGGCTAGTTCTTTAACCGAGATGGCAATAAAAGATTCAGACATATTAATTCAGGAATTTTATGACTTTATTGATAAACAGATTCTACCTCGATTGTCAAGTAATTTGAATGTAGATGAAAAACGCTAACTCGAGCTTCGATTTCTCTCGAATTGTAAAATCCTGATTTTCGATCGTTTCAATTATTATGACACGATCTCACTCCTAGATCGATCGGCGCGCTACAATCGAAATTGTCCGAGATCTGGAAGACGGGTTATCGATTGGTAGACAAGGGGCGATAGTAAGAAATAAATCCTTACGGATGTCGCTCGAACGCGAAAGGCTTGAGATTTTAGGGTGTGGAACTGCAACTCATACTTCTGAGAATCCTGGAACGAGCTTGCCAAATCCGATCGACTTTTGCTACCTTCCCGGAATACAGCACTCTCGGCGTGAGTGTATCCCGAGTGCAATCCCATCATGGTGAGGAGAAATATTCTATGTGTGGAATCGTCGGTTATATCGGTGTGAGGGCGGCTAGCGACATTTTACTCGCCGGACTCGAGAAACTCGAATATCGGGGATACGACTCGGCAGGCATTGCCACAGTCCAAGATGGTGAAGTCCACTGCGTCCGCGCCAAAGGCAAACTCCACAACCTGCGAGACAAAATGGCAGGCATCGAAAACCCCGCCCAGTTAGGCATCGGACACACCCGCTGGGCAACCCACGGCAAACCCGAAGAATACAACGCCCATCCCCACATGGATGTTGCCCGACGGATAGCAGTGGTGCAGAACGGCATCATCGAAAACTATCGGGAATTGCGGGAAGATCTCAAAAGCAAGGGACACGAATTTTGCTCCGAAACGGATACAGAAGTTATTCCCCATCTGATTGCCGAATGCTTGTCTCATCTTGCCGAGTCTCCTTCTCCCTTCCTAGAAGCCGTTCGGCAAGCCGTAAGCCATCTCAAAGGCGCGTTCGCCATTGCCGCCATCAACGCTGACTACCCCGACGAACTGATTGTGGCAAGGCAGCAAGCCCCCCTCGCTATCGGTTTTGGACAGGGGGAATTTTTCTGTGCCTCTGATACCCCTGCCCTTGTGCCGCATACCAATGCGGTGTTGAATTTGGACAATGGGGAACTAGCAAGACTAACCCCTCTTGGCATCGAAGTATACAACTTTGAGGGCGATCGTCTCAAGAAAAACCCTCGCACTCTCGACTGGAACCCCATTCAAGTGGAAAAACAGGGTTTCAAACACTTCATGCTCAAAGAAATTTACGAGCAACCGGGGGTGGTTCGCACCTGTTTGGAAGCCTATCTTGACGAGAAATGGTCGGCGGAAGACGGGACTTCTCCCATAAAATTGGATTTGCTCCCTATCCTCACCGAAAACCTAGAACACGTTCAAATACTGGCGTGCGGCACCAGTTGGCACGCGGCATTAGTTGGGAAATATCTGATCGAACAACTGGCAGAAATTCCCACCATGGTGCAGTATTCCTCAGAATTTCGCTACGCCCCTTCTCCCCTGACAGCAAATACTCTGACGATTGGCGTCACCCAATCTGGGGAAACGGCGGATACGTTGGCGGCATTGGAGATGGAAAAAGAACGTCGTGCCACCAAACCCCCCAATTACCAGTCTCGATTGCTGGGGATTACCAACCGTCCGGAGTCTTCGTTGGGATTGTTGGTTCCCCAAACCATTGATATTCATGCGGGGATGGAGATTGGGGTAGCGGCAACCAAAACCTTCGTGGCGCAGTTGATGGCATTTTATGCACTTGCTTTAGAGTTAGCATATCGCCGGAAGACGATCGGTAACGATCGACTTGAAGAAATCATCACCGGGTTGCGCCAGCTTCCGGCTCAAATCGAGCAAATTTTGGAAAGTCAGGAACGGTACATCGAAGAGTTAGCCCACGAATTTAGCGATACTCAGGACTTTATTTTCCTCGGACGAGGAATTAACTTCCCCATCGCTTTAGAAGGGGCGCTGAAGCTCAAGGAAATCAGCTATATCCATGCGGAAGGGTATCCGGCAGGGGAGATGAAACACGGTCCAATTGCTTTACTGGATGCCAAAGTTCCGGTGGTGGCGATCGCGATGCTAGGAAGCGTGTACGATAAGGTGTTATCTAATGCTCAAGAAGCCAAAGCGCGCGATGCCCGGTTAATTGGGGTGACGCCGATGAACGATCGCGATGCTGAGGAAACTTTCGACGATTTGTTACCGGTTCCTCCTGTGGAGGAGTTACTCTCGCCGATTTTGTCGGTGATTCCTTTACAGTTACTCGCGTATCACATTGCCGCACGGCGGGGGTTAGATGTGGATCAACCTCGGAATTTGGCGAAGTCTGTGACGGTGGAGTAGATGGGGAAAGGGGAAAGAAGAAGATTTTTTCATCACACCCCGCACCCCCAACTCTCAATTGGGTACCGAGCAACTTTTTACTCTGTCATGGCGATGGGAAGTTCGATGATAAATTCCGTTCCTTTTCCGCGTTTGGAGGTACATTGCAAGCTGCCGCCATGTTTTTGAGTAATAATTTGATGGCAAATCGAAAGCCCCAAACCGGTTCCTTTGCCTAGAGGTTTCGTGGTAAAAAAGGAGTCGAATAACTGCGATCGAATTTCTTCATCCATACCAATACCGTTGTCGGCAATGCGAATGGCAACTTGGTTATCATTTGACATCTCTGTCTGAATTTCAATTTGCGGCTGGGTGGGTTTGCGATCGTTTTTTTCGTATAACTCTTCGATCGCATCGATCGCATTTCCCAATAAATTCATAAAAACTTGGTTGAGTTGACCGGGATAGCAGTAAATCTTAGGTAACTCGCTATAGTTTTGTATTATTTTAATTTCTTTGTAGGGGGCTATGTTTTTGAGACGGTGTTTTAAAATTAGCAGTGTACTATCAAGGCAATCATGCACGTTGACTAAAAATTTCTTCCCCCTATCTTGGCGAGAAAAGTTTCGTAAAGACAGGAGTATTTGGCAAATTCTTCTGACACCTTCCTGCATTGAAAAAATTAGTTTAGGTAAGTCTTCTATCAAATACTCCAGCTCTATTTCTTCTGCAAATGATTCGATTTCAGGTCGGGATTCGGGATAAACTTTCTGGTAAAGCTGGAGCATCTCTATTAGATCTTGGGCATAAGTCTCGACATGGGTAAGATTGCCATTGATAAAATTAACGGGATTGTTGATTTCATGGGAAACCCCGGCAAGGAGTTCACCCAAACTAGACATTTTTTCGCTTTGAACTAACTGAGATTGAGTTTGTCTTAAATCGTGTAAAGCTTGTTGGAGTTGAGCGGTTTGTTCTTGGGCGATGGTGGTAGCATTCTGGCTTTGTTCGTACAGCAGCGCTTTTTCAATGGCGATGGCTGCTTGTTCGGCAAACATCGTCATTATTTTTAAATCGTCTGCCGTATATTCAACCAACACTTCGCTACCGACTTCAAGAGCGCCAATTGTTTTATTTTGAACTTTTAAGGGAACACAAATTAGGGATGAAATGAAGTCTTGATACTCTCGATGGCGAGGAACATCTTCCCGGATATAGAGAATTTCTCCTGTTTGATATTCGATCGTATTCCAGCGAAGATTATCGGTTTGATAAATTGCGGTTCTGTTGGGTAACTTTTGTCCAAACTCAGAATAGATTTCAAGTTCATCTTGACTGATATTGAGTAGAGAAATTGCACCCCAAGTACAGGGAATAAACTTTCCGGCTTCTTCGAGAACTAGATGAGTCACTTCTCGAACTTCTAGACTTAAGGCGATTTGGGTTGAAATATCTTGAAATAGGTTAATTTCTTGTTCTCTTTCCCAAACTTTTGCAAGTAACTCTTGTTTTTCTAATTTTTGTTTATATAGATAAGACAACCAGGAAGAAATCCAAGCTAATTTCTCGGGAACGATCGCCCATCCCACTCTTTCGTTTTCAATGTCTATCGGATATTTCTGAGTCGGGCAACTCTCGAAACTTTTAATTGTTTGAATCAGGATTTCTTCTCGATCGTTCTCGATGGAGATCGCTGTATTACTTTGATTCGCGATCGTCTCTAAAAGATTTTGAACCTCTCGATCTGTAACGACTTGATAAAAAGCAGACTTTTGCATTTGAACTGTCCGATTCTTTTTGGGCGCCGCGATCGAGTTATTTCTTTAACGATCCCTGATGCCTTTTTAACTACAGGTATAACATTAAAACAGATTGAATGGCAATTGCTCTTGACAAGCTTGGCATTTTTCTGACTAAATGGATGATGTTTTAATCGTCTTTGCTCAGTTAGCAAACAATCGATAGAACCGGGGATAAGTCCTTCATCCCTACCCACCTGCATCGTAACTCAAATTCGTGACAATTTGACAATCTGCAACCACTATTGATATCGGATCGGTCAATGCAGCGTTTCTTCTGTGGCACTAGTTTTCTTTCTTCTGGACTTTATAAATATGAAAACTATTGAACGCCCCTAACGTTTCCACATGATAGGACGGAATGAAGGGAATAAACGAAACTGACAGTTCGGTTTTATAAGTTGTAAAAATGAACCAGTTTTGGATCTCGGTTTGCTTGACGATTTCTTGTTTGAGTGTAGACCGACCTGACTCCAACAATCTAGTGCATTGTTCTTTCAAGAAACCCGCTTCTGCACAAACATTTTCATCGATATATTGTGAGAGCTGTTCTGTGGCGTATTCTTCATAAGCAGAATCTTTCGGGTTGGTGGCTGCCATTGCTCCGCCCAACCCCAAGACAGCGATTCCTAAGACAGAGAGCGCGATCGTTGATTTTTTCATCTGGATTCAATCCTCAAGTCACTTCACTACATCACTATTGTGTCACTGGCAATCCGTAACCAATGCCCCAGAACCGAGCTTTGTTTACTGTCACAATGGGTCGTATCGATCGTCCACGTGAAAAAAAACTTGCACTCTCGTGACCGGGATGTTATGATGAATAACGCAATGATATGGCGGGCGTAGCCAAGTGGTTAAGGCAGTGGATTGTGATTCCACCATTCGGGGGTTCAAGTCCCCTCGTTCGCCCTCATGTTGCAGGCTCCCTGCTCGTTAACGAGCGGGGAGCTTTTTAAGCGATCTGCTACTGCCCCAATCGCTGTTTGAGGATAAATTCAGCGATCGTCAAATCCACAGGGGTTGTCACCTTCAAATTCGTTTCCTCCCCTTCCACAATTTGCACCGACAAACCGCATTGCTCAAATAACGCTGCATCGTCGGTGACTTCCCACCCTTCTCGGCGTCCGCGATCGTGACAAGCTTTCAATTGGGCTACCTCAAAACCTTGGGGAGTTTGCGCCGCCCATAGACAGCGACGATCGGGCGTACTCTGAATATTTCTGTCTGCATCCACCACTTTAATCGTATCCTTGACCGGGATGGCGGCAATTAATCCGGCATGGGTTTGCAAAGCAGCAGCACAACGATCGAACAAATCTGGCGTTGCCAAGCAGCGAGCACCATCGTGGATTAAAACGTGTTTTGCGTCCGCAGGAAGCGCCTGCAAGCCATTGTAAACCGACTCTTGGCGGGTTTCGCCTCCCTGGACGAACACCACGGGTTTAGCGATGGACAAGTCTGCTAAAATCACTTTGAAATCATCCCAATCTTCAGGTTGAGAGATTAAACCAATCCATTGAACAGTACGGGCAGCTTCGGCAGCCAGTAGCGTCCACGCAATAATGGATTTGTCTAACAGTGGTAGTAAGAGTTTGTTACGCTGGCTGCCCATGCGGCGACCCGTACCAGCAGCAGGAATTAAAAAATACATCAATATTGGTGGTCTTAACCTGGACTAGGTATATATTAAGAGTTGCCCCGCACCCAATCTCAATTTTAAATCTCAATTGTAGCGGTACGACGATCGAGTGAGAATCGTAGAGTAGAACACGCAGAACCAATTATGAAGCACATTTTAGCTCTTGTTCCCGGTGGAATTAGCGACCAACTCCTCTTTTTCCCGACCTTGGAAAATTTGAAGCGTGCTTATCCCGATGCCGAGATCGATCCGGTTGTCGAACCTCGCGCTCAGTCCGCTTATCGCGTTTGTCCGTTATCCCACAATAAGTCCCTTCAGACCATTCGCTTCGATTTTGTCGATCGTAACGGACTGGCGGATTGGAGTAATTTATTGGGAATCGTGCGCGATCGCGAATACGATGCTATCCTCTCCATCGATCGCACTTTTCTTGCCGGATTCATGCTGTGGCTAACGGGGGTATCTACCCGAATAGGTTACAGCGGGACTGCGGCAGATCTATTTTTTACGAGTGCTGTGCCGCTGAAAACCGAGCAGTATACTGCCCAAATGTATGGTGATTTACTACAAGGTTTAGGCGTTTCGGCTGTCTGTTCTTCTCCCCGCGCCGCTTTGCTGAAGGAAGATTTGAACTGGGCACAAGCGGAACAAAAACGTTTAGAGCTTGGCGAAAGTGGCTATATTTTGATTCATGGAAATTGCAGTCAACGTTCTAAGTTTCAAGGGGTTGATAAGAGTTATCCTCCCGAAAAGTGGCTGCCGATCATTGGGCAGTTGCAGCAACAACAACCGGATTTGCCGACTGTAGTGGTCTGCGGTCCGGAAGATGTAGGATTTGTCAATCAGTTGGCGGACATGACTCGGGAATTTCGAGTGACAACTCCAGGGGACATCGGCAAATTGGCGGCAATGATTGCCGGGGCGAATTTGATACTGTGTACCGATAGCGCTCCTTTGCAATTGGCAGTGGCGGTGGAAACCCCAACCATCGCCCTATTCGGTCCGACCGATCCGGAAAAACGGTTGCCCAAGAGCGATAAAATTTCGATCGTCCAATCTCCAACGGGGAACATGGCAGATATCGATCCGGAAACAGTGCTGAAGCAGTTGTTCGGTTAAATTTTGGCGGGTGACGATCGGTTCGATCTATTTGGGCTAGAGCCATGAGACATCTCCGAAAACTCACCTTCAATCCTTGTTTTGCCTGAGCTGGAGTCGAGTTTCTGGAGATATTTTTTATAGATACATAAAATTGAGACTCTATCTAGGGTTCCTTGAGGTTTTGGCAGTAACTTTGTAACACTCGGATGCAATTAACGATCGCCCCTAAATGAGCAATTTCATAGCCGTGGGTATTTTGGGTTGCAAAACTCAAACAAGCTGCCCGCGCGACATGACCGAATTTCATGGCAATGGAGGCATCGCTACCAAATCCGCTAATGGTTGCCAGTTGCAAGGGGACTTCTACACCCTCGGCAGCCTGTCGCAATTCGGCATTCAAACCCTCGTCGTAGATGCCGTAACCGTCTTGGGAAAGTAACACCGGGGCAGGACTATCTTCGATCGGATACTCTGGCGCTAGCGGGCAAATTTCTAAGGCAATGAGAGCAGACATTCGTTGCCGATTGGTAAAGTATAACGCGCCGATCGCCCCGACTTCTTCTTTTGCCGACGCGACTAAATAAACATCAACGGCAGGGTCTTTTACTGTTTCTGCCAATGCCAACAAAATCGCCACCGAAGCTTTATTATCCAGGGTATAACTAGCGATATGGTCTTTGAGGCGGATGGGCTTTTTGCGGTGTTTTCCTACCACTACTCGCGTTCCTGGTCTGATTCCGGCTGCTTCTAATTCTTCCGTGGTTTGTTTGGTTTCGATCCAAGCATTTTCCCACTTTAGAGGGGCATCGTCTTGTTGAGCTTTTTGTGGCGATTCGTGGGAGATATGGCGCGATCCGAAGCTGAGAATGCCGGAAAGAGTTTTCTGGTCTCCTAATAAGTCTACAACGCCTTCTCCGTACACCCAGGGGAACGATCCACCCAGTTTGCGAACTTCGACTTTTCCCTGTTTTCCGACAGTTTTGACGATCGCCCCAATTTCGTCTTTGTGTCCGGTGATGGCGATCGGACAATTTTGATTTTTTCCGGGAATTTTGGCGATGACATTTCCGGCTTCATCTTGCCAGGTTTGTAATCCTGATGCGGTGAATTTTTCGAGTAAAAGTTTATCGATTTCGTCTTCAACTCCACTAGGAGAATGATGTAAAACCAGTTCTTCTATGGTGGAAAACAGACGATCGAGATCGAAGAAATCCGCCTTTTTTATATTTTTTTTGTCTGACATATGCTGGGACAGAAATGTTGATGGTTGATGGTTGATGGTTGATGGCGAATCGATCGCCCCATCGACAAGGATACTCGATGGAGATTGTCAGCATTCAGGCTCCACAGACTTGTTGACGCGGGAAGAACTCCGAGGATTTTCACGACTGCGGAGGGGCTGACTGTAAAATTGTCCGCGCTTTTGGGTTGACCCGCTGACGGGTTCGGCGAACGAATCAAAACGCAAGGTCGAACAAAGGTCAAATTTTGGAAACCAGTAGTAGGATATAGAACATCAACCCTCCGGACTCAATTTCATGATGTTCGATCGTCACTTGCCCGTGAAATTTGCGACTTCATGGCTATTCTCGGGCATTCTCGCCTTTGGGGGTACTGCCAGTGCCCAAATCATCCCCGACGGAACATTACCCAACAACTCCACAGTCAATCTAGAAAGTCAAATTCAGCACATTACGGGGGGAACCCAAGCGTCCGGCAATCTGTTCCACAGCTTCGATCGATTTAACGTTCGTACCGGGGAAACCGCATTTTTCGACAATGCCACCAGCATCGACAACATTATTACCCGCATCACCGGCGGACAACTGTCTAACATCGACGGGATTATCCGCGCCAACGGCACAGCGAACCTGTTTTTGATCAATCCCAGCGGTATCGTCTTCGGGGAAAATGCCCGACTCGACATCGGTGGGTCATTTCTGGGCAGTACCGCCGACAGCCTTTTGTTTGAGGATGGCAGTCTCTACAGTGCCACCAATCCAGACGGTTCCGGGGCGGGCACGGGGGTACAGCCACTGCTATCAATCGATGTTCCCATCGGTTTGCAACTGGGTTCGGAACCGGGTAGCATTCAAGTTCGGGGAACGGGCAATACGCAGGTTTTCGATCGCGAGATTTCCTTTGCCACGGGTGGGATTAGTGGGGAAGGATTGGCAGTGCAACCCGGTCGAACCCTTGCCCTGGTTGGGGGAAATATCCAACTGGTGGGGGGGACATTACGATCTATCGGGGGTAGCATCGAACTGGGCAGTTTCCGCGATGGGGTTGCCCGAGTGAATCCCACCGCCGATGGATGGACGATCGATCGTGGAACCATCCAATCCTTCCAAGATATCCACCTATCCGCCGCTTCTGGCTTAGATACCGGAGGACCGGCTGGCGGTTCGATGCAGCTACAAGGACAAAATATCATCCTCGACGACGGATCGATTATCTTTGCTAGAGCTTTATCAGAGGGCAGTCCGGGGCAAGTTTCCATTACCGCCTCCGAATCCGTCGAACTGCTCGGCAGCAATCCCTTCGACGCCCAGGAAAGCATCGTTATTGTCGGCACCTTGGGCGCGGGAGACGGCAGCGATGTGACGATTACCGCCGGACGCCTGCGCCTCCAAGATGGGGCGCTGATTTCTGCCCCCAGTTTTGGCGCTAGAAATGCTGGAGAGATCGTCGTTAATGCCACCGAAGCAGTAGAACTCGTCGGGAACTCCACGACGACGGGACGGGCGAGTAGTCTGCTGGCGAGTACCTTTAGCAGTGGTCGGGCAGGCAATGTCACCGTCAATACCGGACGGTTGTCGATTCAAGATGGGGCATCGTTGCAAAGTGCCACCTTTGGGACCGGACCTGCGGGGGAAGTGATGGTGAACGCGGCGGAAACCATCGAAGTGGTCGGCACCGATGCAGAAGGCACGCCCAGTCGTATTTTAGCCGATACGTCGATTAGCGGTGATTTGTCGGCAGAGTTATTAAATGATCCCTCTGTGAATCGTGATTCGGGGAATCTGTCCCTGAAGACGCCTTTGTTGCGAATTGCCGATGGCGGCAGCGTGACGGTCGCCAACGACGGGCCCGGTAATGCGGGGAATATTCGGGTCGAGGCGGGGCAAATTTTACTGGAAAATGAGGGCAAACTTGCCGCATCCACGGCATCGGGTATTGGCGGAAATATCGATCTGCAAGCTGAAAGTGTTGTACTGCGCCAGGATAGCGAAATGTCTGCCGAATCTGGCGGGACGGGTAACGGCGGCAACCTCAATCTGGAGACAGAAACCCTAACGTTGTTGGAGGAAAGCCGTATCACTGCCAATGCCTTTGAGGGGTTAGGCGGTAACATTCAAATTAACACCCAAGGCATTTTCATCTCGCCCGACAGTGCGATTACCGCCAGTTCTCAACTGGGTGTTGATGGAGTGGTGGAAATTAATAATCCCGCCGTCGATCCCGGTTCGGGATTGGTAGAATTGAGCGGTGAAACCCTTGATGGGAGCGATCGTATTGTATCGAGTTGTGGCGAGGCTGGGCGCAATTCTTTTACTATTACCGGACGCGGCGGACTGCCGGAAAGCCCCATAGAGATTCTCCAAAACGAGACAATCTGGGAAGATTTACGAACGATGATTGAGTATCCACAGAACGAGAATCTCTCGGTTTCTCACCCCCAACGGGTCGAACCCAGACGGCAATTGGTGGAAGCGACGGGTTGGATTGTCAATGAGGAGGGGACGGTGGAACTGGTGGCAAATCGCGAGATCGTACCTCCGTCTGGGATGAAAGCATTACCATGTCAGGATCGATCGTAGAATAGTATAAACTCAGATGTACTGCGATCGGGAGAGATCTTACGTGAATCCTGCTACCTCTGGAACCGAATTAACTTCTACTGTCGAATTAGCACCCAGCTATACCTTACCCATTGCTCTGGTAGCGCTGGCTATTCCGCTGCTGTTGGTGCAAATTTGGGTCGCGGGCGTCATCGCCCTCTTCGGACTATTTTTACTTTTCCAAACTGCCACCCTTCGCTTGCAGTTTACAGAGACGGCGCTGGATATCTATCGCGGCGAAAACCTCCTGCGTAGATTTCCCTTCCAAGAGTGGCAAAATTGGGAAATTTTTGGGGAAAAAGTTCCGATTTTGTTCTACTTTAAAGAAGTTAAAAGCATTCATTTTTTACCCATTCTCTTCGATCCGAAAACTTTGCGAGCTTGTTTGGAAGAACGTTGTTCTAAGATTAGCTAGTGGCTAGTCGGTACTTCCCAGTTCCCCATTCCCAATTATTCATTCGCGTATGAATGTAGACGAAACCTCCAACTTAGATTCGCCAAAAAACAATCCTAAAGACGATCCAAAGCCCAAAATTCCCGAAACCTCCGCCCTGGGGGAAACTCCCATTTCCCTGACGCCAAAAGCTCGAATGGATGCTCCCGAATCCGAGGAACGGATTGTCGATTTAAACGATCGAATCAAAACCCTCAAAGATGAAATTCGATCGCTACAAGCCTCTAAATTCAAAGCTCAGCAAGACCGCGATCGTCTGCAAGCCGATGTGGGACGCTTGGTGGAACAGGGGTTGAGCGACTTGCAGCAGCGCCGACAAGCCCTACAACTGTCCGTCGAACAACTCGAACGCCGAGAAGAACGAATTCGGCAGGAAATGCAGACCACCTTTGCCGGCGCATCCCAAGAACTCGCCATGCGGGTACAGGGTTTCAAAGATTATTTGGTGGGGAGTTTGCAAGAACTTGCCAGTACCGCCGAACAATTGGACTTGACACCGCCTAAACCGGAACCTATCCCGAGAACTGCACCCCCAGAAGCAGAGTTCGCCGAACCCGAAGACATTCAACCCCAATTTACCCGATCGCGATTTCAAGACCAAACCCAACAAATTCGCCGCCTCCTGGACGAATATCGCTATCAACCCGACTACTACGGACCGCCGTGGCAACTGCGTCGCACCTTTGAACCCATTCACGCCGAACGGGTGTCCCAATGGTTGTTCGCCCAAGGGGGACGGGGTGCGCTGCGATCGATGGGGTCTCGGCTGCAAAATATTCTGATTGCCTCAGCCGCAATTTCCGTCCTGTATCGCCAGTACGATCGCCGTCTGTTCACCCTGGTTCTCGCCAATACCCCCGAGCGTTTGGGCGAATGGCGGCGGGGCTTGCAGGACTGTCTGGGCATCGATCGTGCCGATTTCGGACCCGATCGGGGTGTGGGCTTGTTTGAAGACCCCGAACCCCTCGTCCAAAAAGCCGATCGGTTGGTTCGTGCCAATCGCATCCCCCTGATTCTCATCGATGAATCGGAAGATTTCATTAGTCTATCGCTGTTGCAATTTCCCCTCTGGCTGGCATTTGCACCCGCGCCACCCTCGGAACTGACACCTCGGGATCGGGATAAAGATTGGTAATGGGTAATTGATTATTTTGTCGATCGATCGCTCCTTCATCGACTTACAATTGGTTTACCATTTTCAATAAAATCTTAATTAAATATGTTGATTTTTCTGGGTTTCAACGCATTATTACTCTTCGTTGCTTATCTGCTGGGATCGACTCCAACCGGGTATTGGTTTGGGTGGTGGTTTAGAGGGATCGATATTCGCGAACACGGCTCGGGATCGACAGGTGCCACCAATGCCTTTCGTGTATTTGGGAAAAAACTGGGGTTGTTGGTATTCGTTGTTGATGTCCTCAAAGCCGTCACTGCCATCTCGATTGTCCGGTGGTGCTATGCTTTGCCAGCTTTTACCCAACTCGCCTCGGACAGCGTAAAGTTAGAATCCTGGCTACCCTGGACGATCGTGGTTGCCGGACTGTTTTCTTTATTCGGTCACAGCCAATCCATTTGGTTGATGGTTGGCAAAGCCAAAAACCCCAATCTCGCTAAAGGTGGAAAATCCGTCGCCAGCGGTCTCGGCGTTTTGCTCGCTATCTCTTGGCCTGTCGGATTAGCAACCCTAGGCATTTTTGCTGCCGGACTGGCTATTTCTCGCTACGTTTCCCTCAGTTCTTTGATCGGCGGCATCGGCATTTCTATTTTGATGCTTTCTACTGCTCAACCTTTTCCCTACACATTATTTGCGATCCTCGCCACGCTCTATATCTTCCTACGTCATCGCGCCAACATTCAACGCTTGCTCGACGGAACTGAGCCTAAGGTGGGACAGAAGTTTGCAGATTTTGCGCAATAGGTTGATGGAAGCGATCGTTGATGGAAGCGATCGTTTGTGGCAAACCCGGAAGGGACTTATATCTCCCCAAACCCCTCAAACGTTAAAATGAGGATTGCTTCGGTAGGCGAAAGCTCCAGATCGAAATCAATTATTTTAGCAAAGGGGTGAAAGTGTGTCACAACTTGCCAAGTATCTCCTCATTGGGTCAACAGAGGCGTACAGTGGAAAATCTGCAACTATTTTGGGAATCACCCACCAGTTGCAATCTCGAGGGATTGACTTTGCCTATGGCAAGCCACTCGGGACGTGTTTGAGCGAGTCGCCAACAGACGATATCGAAGAAGACGTGCGGTTTATTCGCGACTGTCTGAAACTCCCCCCGGAACGAGTGCAATCAGCACTGTTCTCGCTAGATCCTGAAACCATAAACAAACGCTTACGACAGGAAGACCAAACCGATTACTATCAATTCCTAGTTGAGTCTCCCCCCATCCCCGATGCCGAACTGGTGTTGCTCGAAGGACCTGGAACTTTAGAAGAGGGTAGCTTGTTTGAACTCTCGCTACCGCAGTTAGCCGAAGCGGTCGATGCATCGGTGTTGTTGGTTGCACGCTACCATTCGGTTTTGCTGGTTGATACGATTCTATCGGCAAAGAAACGGCTTGGCGATCGCCTTTTAGGGATTGTAATTAACGATGTTCCCAGCGATCGACTCGAAAGCGTACAAACTCTCATCCAGCCGTTTTTGGCACACCGGGGGATTCCCGTTTTGGGTTTGTTACCCAGCAGTGCCTTATTACGCAGTGTCAGCGTCGGCGAAATCGTCCAAAAACTGAAGGCGAAAGTTCTCTGCTGTCGGGAACGCATGGATTTGCTGGTTGAAGGGATTCGAATTGGCGCCATGGGGGTCAACTTGGCTGTTCAATACTTTAACCAAGCGCACAATACAGCGATCGTCACTGGGGGCGATCGGGCGGATATTCAACTGGCAGCCTTAGAAACCTCCGCACACTGTCTGATTTTAACCGGACATTTAGCACCTTCGCCGATGGTTCTTTCTCGGGCAGAAGAGGTGGAAATTCCCATCCTCTCGGTGGATCTTGATACCCTGGAAACGGTGGAAATTCTCGATCGTGCTTTCGGTCAAGTGCGCCTGCACGAAACGATAAAAGTAGACTATGTTCGACAGATGATGAGCGAACACTTTAACTTCGAGGGATTGCTGGAAAAATTAGGTTTAGCACCGCGTTAAACTGGATTTTTTGGTAGGGTGTGTTGACGAAGGAAATGCACCGGGGGGTTAGTTGTTAATTCATCTTGGGTATGTTCCAGACCACAACTAACCTCTCTAACTCGATCGCGTTTTTCGGTGAATGGAGAAATTGGTTATGTCTGGGAAAAACGAAACGGCAACACTGGCGATCGCATTGTTAGTGACTTTGGGATTACTTGGGGTTGGCGTCTGGCTATTTCGGCAACCGCTGAGTCAACTCTTGGGCAATTCTCCCAGTTCGCGAACTTCCAACAATTCACAGAAAACCTATAAAACTTTTGCTGAAGTTCCCGATGTACCTTCGGGATTATTTAACTACGGTGGCAGCACCACTTGGGCACCAATTCGCAAAGATTTAGACTCGGCAATTCAAACCGTACACCCCAGTTTTCAATTGCGGTACACCAACCCAACAGCGGGTACTCCGGGTTCCGGGAGTGGGATTCGGATGTTACTTCAAGATCAATTGGCATTTTCTCAGTCTTCGCGATCGCTCAAAGATGAAGAATATCAACAAGCGAAACAACGAGGGTTTAGTTTAGAGCAAATTCCCGTTGCCATTGACGGAATTGCGATCGCGGTTCATCCCGATTTAGAAGTACCCGGTTTAACAATCAGTCAACTCCAAGAAATTTATGCCGGAAATATTACCAATTGGAATCAAGTGGACGGTCCTAATTTGCCTATTATTCCCTATTCCCGCCGTCCGGAAGATGGGGGGACGGTCGAGTTTTTTATGGAAAATGTTTTAGGGGACAAAGAATTCAGTCAAAATGTGGAATTCGTGCCAACGACGACTCAATCGTTACGTCTCGTGGCTCAAAATCCAGGAAGTCTCTATTATGCTTCTGCTCCAGAAGTCGTTCCCCAATGTACCATTAAAACACTTCCGATCGGTCGTCAAGCTCAACAGTGGGTCAAACCTTACCAAGAACCCCGAATGTCTCCACAAGATTGCCTTAACGGAAAACCGAATCAGCTCAATGCGTCTGCTTTTCAAAGTGGAGATTATCCCATCACTCGGCGCTTATTTGTCATCGTTAAACAGAACGGACAAATCGATCGACAAGCGGGAGAAACTTATGCACAATTTTTGCTCACCGACCAAGGACAAGAACTGATGAAGCAAGCGGGATTTGTCAGATTGAAGTAAGTCAAAATTACCGTCTTTCAAAAATGTCACGCTATCTGCGAGTTTTAAACTCATTTTGAAATACGACGATCGCCGCAGAACTGGAATATCGGGCTAATTTTAGTTTGGCAAGTCTCAGCAGTTTTGGCAATCTTGTCGATCCTGAGAGGATAATCCTGTATAAGTAATAGTTTATTTATTTCTTAACTTTCTCTTATATTTATAATATTTTTTCTTTAACCGCTCCACGTAATACTCATACCTGGACGAATTTTCAGTGAAGCTATTATTTTCTGGCAAATAAACGATCGTCGTCGATCGAGTACTAATGGTGAAGACTGACATCGATATCGAGTTTTAGTACAAGATAGCAGAAGTATAGAGAGCTTACTATGTTTATGAAAAGCTTCTCGAATTAAAATCGAGCTTTTCCAATAGTTTCTCTACTTATACTATATTGTATTATTTTCGTCAGTTAATGACCATTTCGCATTCTGTAAAATCTCGATCGAGATATCATTTACCCACAAATTCCTGAAAATCGCCACACTCAAATTCACCGCACTCGAAAGATCGTAGCGTACAGAGGAAATTAAACAAGATCATGGCAAAAAATGTAATTTTATTTGTCGGCGATGGTATGGGCTGGGAAATGGCTCGCGCCGCCGCTATTGCCAAGCGGATTGCCAATGGTGAATCGGGCAACGTGCTGTCAGATTTTTACACAGAAGGTAAGGGTGAAGGTCTATCCTTTCAAACCCTAGATAAGTATACCTTAATGACCACCTACGGGACGACGATCGCCAACGAAGAAGGTGTCTTCGATACCGGATTTTCGGCACTGAGCGATACCCGTTCCGAATTTGCCACACAGACGGGTTCTGGTCTGGTTCGCGATCGATTTGCCTTCAATCCATCATTCAATCCCGGCGTCAATGCAGATGGCGGCGGAGAGGTTGCCAATGGCGTGCAAGGTAACTTAGTGGGTTACGATCTCGCTCGCGGCGGTGAATTTCCGTGGTCCCGTGGCTCAAACCCAGCTCCAGATCCAGAGTACCCCACCTTGAGCTACCCCGACTCTGCAAACACCGCCACAACGATGTATACCGGGGTGAAAAGCTACAACGGTGGCACGGGTGTCGATATCTACGAAAAACCCCGCGAAACCATTCTCGAACTGGCAAACCAACAAGGAAAAGCCACCGGGATTATCTCCTCGGTTCCCGTGACTCATGCTACTCCGGCAGCGTCTGCGTCTGCGGTGAACATTCGTGGCAAATATGACCTCGGACCGAATAATTTAGATAGCATTCTCCAACAAGAACTGCGGACTTATCTTCCCGACTTAATTTTGGGCGGCGGACATCCTGACGGCAGTGGCGAAAGTCCAATTCCCGCAGAGGTGGAACCGGAACCCGATAACACCTTCGTAGAAGAAAATACCTATGCTGCGTTAACCGATCCCAACGATCCCAATTTTGGTCTGTATTCAGCTTATACGTTTATCGAACGGGGTCCGGATGCCAAAGCAGTTCTCGACAGCACCGTCGCTGGATTGAACCCGGAAAACGGGGATCGTCTTTTCGGTCTCTATGGCGCACGGGGTCAAAATGGCAATTTGCCCATCAATTCTGCGGATGGAACCTATGCTCGGGCGGGTTTAGATAACTTTACGCAATTTTCCACACAAGGTCTAGCACCGGACACTCTGCGCCCTTTACGGGGTGCGGAAACAGATGCCGAATTCATCGCCACGGAGTTGAATTACAATCCCACCTTGAAAGATCTGACCGAGTCGGGTCTGGAATTTCTCAGCAAAGACTCCGATGGGTTCTGGTTGATGGTGGAAGGTGGTGATATTGATTGGTCGGCACATGATAATAATCTCGATAACTTGATCGGGAGTATGAATTCTTTTGATGCTGCGATCGAAAGCACCATTAATTGGATTAATAACAACGGCGGATTTGAAGAAAACTTGCTCGTTGTTACTGCCGATCACGACCACTATTTCACCCTAACTGAAAACTTCCCACAGCTTTTGCGCGAACAAGGTGCTGCGGCTCTGACTGATAATGATAATGCGGCTGAAGTGGGTCACTATTGGGGGTTCGATCCAGCGGTGAAATACGGTTGGGGAACTCATACGACGGTTCCAGTTCCTGTGTACTATCAAGGGGCGAATTCGGAGGTTTTGGATCGATCGATCGGTCAAGGTTTTAATGCTTATGGCTTCGATGTTCCCGGACTGCCCAACCACATTGATAACACTCACATTTATGATGCGATGCGAGTGGGTGTGCTGACGGATAATTTTGTCGGGACGACGGGCAATGATGTCAGATTGGGTCGTGAGGGCGATGACAGCCTCATGGGCGATGCCGGAAGTGACTTACTATTTGGCAACCAAGGTTCTGACTTAGTTCACGGTGGTGCGGACAACGATTTTGTTTACGGTGGGAAGGATAATGACACGTTGTTGGGTGGTGCTGGGGATGATTTCCTGTATGGAGATCTCGGAAGCGACCTATTAACCGGTGATAATGGTGTTGATACCTTTGTCCTGGCGCAGGGAGATGGCTCGGATACGGTGACGGATTTTGCGGTGGGTGTCGATCGTATTGGTCTGCAAGGGGGGATTACTTTTGCTGACTTGACGATCGCAGACAGTCCCAATGGTGCAACCCTGACGTTTGACAGCGAACTGTTGGCAACGCTGACGAATGTGACGACAAGTAGTTTAGATGTCACATCTTTTGTGGCGATTTAGGAAGCAGGGGATGGTGCGTTACGCATAGCTAACGCACCCTACCTATAGATGTTTTACGTAAGTTATATTTAAGATTTTGTCAGGATAAAGCGATCGTCCATTCAACTAACCGGATACTTGATTTTGCTGAATTTGTTCGATTAATTTTGTTCGATCGATCGCCGGTTCCAAACAAGATAATCCTTGACAAACCAATCCCACCGATCCTTCGGGTAGTTCTGATTCTTTCTTAAACACAACGGTTGGAAAATATTGGGGAATTAAGAAACGTAACTGTTCCTGTGTTGTGCGGACGAGAAGAGGATGCAAATAGGCATCAAGAGCAGGAAATAGAACTGGGACAAGCTTGTGGAGATTTTTCAATTATACTACTAAAGCTATGTAATGTTTGTTCGGCTCGATCGAGATGACTCAAATCTTCACTGAGTAGCGCTAAACGAACCAGATTGCCGATCGCAATTCCATTGGCGGCAGGTGTAGCATTATCCATATAACTGCGTTCCCGCACAATCAGATCGCTGCTAGAATCCCGAGCCGTATTGTAATAGCCACCGCTTTCAATACTCCACAGAAAATCGTCGAATTCTTCCTGAACTTTTAAAGCTTTTTCCAGCAGTAATTCGGTTGTAGCTGCATCGATATTTAACACCAAGCTGGCTTGATGTAAATCCAACAACGCTTTGATAAACAGCGCGTAATCTTCCGATTGAGCCAGAACAGAAACCTCACTGTCATAGTTCAAACGATGAAAACGATCGGCTTTCCATTGGTTATCTAAAACAAATTTTGCCGCTTTCCAAGCTAAGTTCAAAATACTCAGAATTTCCGAAAACTGCCGCCGATCGAGCTAACCCCGAAATCATCAAACTATTCCAAGCCACGATCGCTTTGGTATCCGTCACACAGGGAATTCGACCTTCCCACTTCGTGGTTTTCGCTTCCTGATTATTCCGTGCCGGAGGGAAAAGTTGCCAACGATCGAGAATCGCTCCCGTACCGGACAATAAAAAGCTTTTCTAAGGCGGATTCTACCGTATCGCTCAATTGTCCCGGATGCTGGCGTTGAAGAACATTACTCCCTTCAAAATTGCCCTTTTCTGTAACCGTGAATTGTTCTCGTAGTTCTGTATATTCTGCTTCTGTGAGTAAATCTTGAAGTTCGTCATTTTTCCAGACGTAAAATGCGCCTTCTTCCGGTTCTACTTCTTCCGGCGTCGTGAAATTATCAGCATCCTGCGCCGCATAGAAATAGCCTTCCGGCGCAGTCATTTCCCGTTTCAACCATTGAACTGTTTTGAAGATCGATCGTTCAAAAGCAGGTTCTTGTACCCCCAAACTCCACAAATTCGCCAGATACTCCAAAATCTGACCGTTATCGTACAGCATCTTTTCAAAATGGGGAACCGTCCAAGTGGGATCGACCGTGTAGCGGTGAAATCCGCCCCCCACATGGTCAAAAATGCCTCCCAAAGCCAAATCTAACCCCCGTTGCCGGGTAATTGCGGCAGCGTCGTACTGGGACTCCAACTCGAAGCGCGTCCCGCGTAGCGCCGTTTCTGCATAGGGAATCATTGGGAAACGAGTTCCGGGGCCCTCGGAGATACTGATGCGGGCACTCATTGCCAGACCCTTGAATAACCATTGACGATCGATCGTTTCCGAGGTGGATACCGCTGGAATTGCCGCCTGTTGCAGGGATTCCAACATTTGAGCTTGGACCGTTTGCAGCTTCTCCTTTTCTGTATCGTAATAGTGACGAAGTTGCTGCAACACCCGGATAAATCCCGGTCTTCCGTAACGCGGTTCCACCGGGAAATACGTCCCCCCATAAAACGGAACCAGACTATCCGGCAGCAAAAAAACATTCAGGGGCCAACCACCTTGTCCCACCATCATTTGCAACGCTTGCATATAAATGCTATCTAAATCCGGACGTTCCTCGCGATCGATTTTAATCGGCAAGAAATTAGAATTCATATACGCAGCAATAGACTCATCCGAGAACGCTTCCCCCTCCATCACCGTACACCAGTGACAACTGGAATAACCGATGGATAAGAAAATGGGTTTGTCATCCCGCCGCGCCGTGGCAATAGCTTCGTCACACCAGGGCCACCAATCGATGGGATTTTCGGCGTGTTTGCGGAGGTACAAACTTTGGGATTGCGCAAGACGATTGGTCATGTTTGGGGGGTCAATGGATCTGAGTCGGTATATTTAAGAGTATCGCGATATTGGGTGAGGATGGAAGGAGATGAGTGTCATTTGGAATTGCGACGCGGTTCTGTTTTTCGTTAAATTTGGCATTACAGTAAAATAACCCCAAAACGACGATGCTACAAATTACCCCCAGAACCACCCTCTCACTCGAAGAAATCAGTATTAGTGCCATTCGATCGCAAGGTGCAGGCGGTCAAAATGTGAATAAAGTGGCGACTGCTATTCATCTGCGTTTCGATATCAATGCTTCTTCTCTTTCTCCTCTGTATAAAGAACGGTTGCTCAATTTAGGCGATCGACGGATTACGAAAGATGGGATAATTATCATCAAAGCCCAACAACACCGTACCCAAGAACAAAACAAAGAAGACGCACTCAAACGGCTTCAGATTCTGCTCCAAAGTGTCACGATCGCGCCGCCAAAGCGGAAACCCACAAAACCCTCGCGCAGCGCTAAAAGAAAACGTCTTGACAGTAAAACAAAGCGCGGACAAGTCAAAGCTCTTAGAAGCAAAATTGTTGAAGATTGAAAACGATCGATTATTAAGGATGAATTTATTAAAATCTGGTTAAAAATACAGGTAACGATTTCTAGAAGAGATTCGTGCTAACACCTCTCATTCAATGTCTAAAAATTTGGCTATACACAGGGAGAATTCGATCTCCTTTTGGGTGGATTTCCATCGGCAGATTGCTGCTCGGAATTGCAGTTTCTCTTTGTCTAGCAACGTTTCCTGCCATTACCCAAGAACTCCCTATCGATGGGCGAGAATTAATACAAAAAGGCATCGATCGTTACGAAAACGAACTATTTACTGAAGCGATCGATCTCTGGGATCGAGCTCAACAAGAATTTATCGCGAATGACGATCGATTAGGAGAAGCATTAGCCCTGAATAATTTGTCTTTGGCATACCAACATTTGGGACAATTGGAACGGGCGCAACAAACGATCTCCGATAGCTTCAAAAAACTAGAACAACAAGAGGATCTCGATGATACAACCTATTTAGAAATACTCGCAAAAGCGTCGATCGCTCGGGGACGTTTATACTGGATACAGGGCAAACCCGAAGTAGCACTCGATGCCTGGAAACAAGCCGAAACCTCCTACTGTCAAGCCGGAAATGGATCGGGAGTTCTTCGGAGTTGGCTGAACCAAACCCAGGCGTTACAAGCCTTGGGATTAATTCGCCCAGCCCAAGAGCAATTACAACAAGTTTATCTGCTGCTACAATCCCCGTCGGATTCCCAAATAATTTGCCAATTTACCGATACTTTCGATCCGGCTTTACGAGTTGCCGGACTGCAAAGCTTGGGTCAATCTTTACGACGATTGGGTTGGCTAGAACGAGATGGCGATCGATTGGGTTCTGTGGAAGTTTTGCAAACTAGTTTAGATCTAGCGCAACAGTTTTCTCTCGATGATGCTAAAAGTTCTATTTGGTTAGAACTGGGGAATACTAAACGCGCCTTATTCGAGAAATTTCAGGCGATGGGGAAAAAGGCTGAAGCCTCGCGTTATGCCAATGAATCAGAGCAATTTTACGATCGTGCTGCGACTTCTGGCAATGCCGAAATTGCTCTACAAGCCCAACTCAACCGCTTGAGTTTGGGAGTCGCAACCGGAGAAAATTACAGCTTCCAAAATTGGCAACAAATTCAGCAGAAAATTTCCCAATTTCCCCCCAGTCGCCAAAGTGTTTACGCCCAACTCAACTTAGCCTGGAGTTTAACGTGTTCTCAACTGGCTAACGTTTCTTCCTGCGGAAATTCAGATCTAAAATCTCCCGAAACACCGAATATTTCGCCAACAGAAATCGCCGAAATCATTGCTGCTGCTGCCCAAAATGCGAAATCAATCAACGATTCCGCCGCCGAATCCTATGCCCTCGGGCAGTTGGGCGAACTTTATGAAGTGACTGGAAACGAAGCCACTGCCATCTCGTTAACACAGCAAGCGTTGCGCCGAGTAGAAGGGTTGCAATTTCCCGAAATTCGCTATCGCTGGGAATGGCAATTGGGGCGTTTGTTGCGAAAACAAGGAAAAATTGAGGATGCGATCGCTGCATACGAAACCGCAGCAGAATCTCTGAAATCGGTACGGGGCGATTTGTTGACTGTTAACGCCGATATCCAGTTTTCCTTTCGCGATCGGGTCGAACCTTTTTATCGGCAATTGGTGGAACTGCTATTGCCCGCAAATGAACTTTCTGTACCCCAAATCAATGTACAAAAAGCCCTCTACTATATCGAAGAAATTCAACTGGCAGAATTAGAAAACTTTCTGCGATGTAGTTTGGCAACCTTGGAAGCTATGCCGGATGCTAACTCTGGAAATGAGATCGATCGATTGATGGGACGAATCGATCGGCTATTGCAAAACGATGCAGCTTTAATTTATCCCATTCTACTGAGCGATCGAGTTGCTGTGCTGTTCAAATTACCTGGCAATAATTCATTGGGCTACTATTCCTATCCGATCGACAAAACAACGGCACAAACAACCCTGAGAACCCTACGAACCAGCCTCCTCAACCTCAGTCGTCCAGAAGAACGCATCGCCGCATCCCGTCAAGTTTACCAATGGTTTTCACCGTTATTTTCTACCGATTTACCGCAAAATCCAAACATTCAAACCCTCGTTTTCGTCCTGGATGGCGAATTGCGGAATATACCCATCGCCGCGTTGCAAGACAATTCCGGTCGATATCTGGTTCAACAAGACTATGCGATCGTTGTTTTTCCCAGTTCCCAACTTTTTGAAATAGCGGCATCTCCCAGACCCCTCCAAGTTCTGGGGGCAGGAATTACCGAAGAATTGACCGTTGCCGATCGACCTCCATTTAGTGCCTTAACCGGAGTTGAAGCAGAAGTGGAAGCAGTTTCTTCGGTCGATCCACTCATTAATGAAGAATTCACACAACAAAATCTACAACATTGGGTGGATACGAACACCTTTTCCATCGTCCATTTAGCCACCCACGGCAATTTTAGTTCCGATCCTGAAGAAACTTATCTCCTTCTCCACGGTACCGATCCCGACAAACCTACAGGCGAACTTCTCAAAGCCAACGAACTCGATCGACTGTTGCGCGATCGAACTTCTAGATCCGATCGTCCCCTAGATTTGCTGGTCTTAAGTGCTTGCGAAACCGCAGAAGGCGACAACCGGGCAACTTTAGGACTTGCCGGACTCGCTGTTCGGGCAGGGGCACGCAGTACCCTGGCGACACTTTGGCAAGTCAGCGATCGGTCTACAGTTAAGCTCATGGAACAATTTTACAGCCAACTCCAACAAAACCCGCGATCGACCAAAGCCCAAGCCCTGCAAACCGCACAAAATCTGCTACTCAGCAATCCCAATTTTGACAATCCTTTCTTCTGGGCGCCCTATATTTTAGTGGGTAATTGGCGATAATTAAAAAAGCACCTAGAAAATCCTAGGTGCTACACTTGGGTGCGGTCCCCCCCTAACCGAAAGGAGGACACAACTTAAATTAACAAAAGAATCTGAAGATCTTGTGAAGAGAAATACCGAAAACTTAGGAATTTTCCGTGAAAATTGCGGTAAAACGTCAAAAATCGAAGAAAAGTTTAGCGACCGAGCAATTTGACCAAACCGATCCCCGCCAAATAGAGACCGACAACCGCCCCGGCTAGTAAACTCTGGGTCAGGGGATCGGTAGACGGAGTGAGGACTGCCCCCAAAACCGCCGCCCCCAGAACCATGTAGCGCCATCCCGACAGCATTTGCTTGGAAGTCACAATTCCTAGAAGTCCTAGCAAGCCCTGCACCACAGGGATTTGAAACGCTAACCCGGTACTAAACAACAGCAGCAAGACAAATTCAAAGTAGCGATCGATCGACCACTGCTGTTCGACAACCCCGGAACCGTAACTCACAAAGAAATTGAGCGCGGCGGGAATCAACGCCAGATAGGCAAATACCAATCCCCCAACAAATAATACACTCGAACCGATAACAATCGGACCGATCGCTCGCCGTTCGCGGCGCGTCAATCCCGGCAGCACAAATTGCAGGATTTGGTAGAGAATGAAAGGACTGGAGACCAACAAGCCGCTATATCCAGCCACTTTAATCGACACGAAAAAATATTCGCCCGGTGCCAGTTGGAGAAACTTGACCCCACCCGCCGGAATTTCCAACAGTTGAACAATCGGTTTGACTGCCACAAAGCAGCCGATAATCCCCACCACAATTGCCCCGAGAGAATAGAAAATTCGCTGCCGTAATTCTTCCAGATGGTCGAATAGGGGCATTTCCAACTCATCTGGGATTTCGTCGAGAGGGTTTTTTTCGACAGCATCCGAGTCTATTGGCGCCGTCGTACCGAGTTCTGGGGAAGCCGTCATAGAATTTGTAGAGTTGAGAGCGATCCGATCGACTCGAAAGGGTTCGAGCAATATTTCGCTTATTATTTCGCTTATTGTATCTTTTCCTGAAGAAATCTTCTACGGCAGCGCGATCGCAGTCTAGAGGAGTTGGGTACAATGCACGGGGAAAGCCAAGAATAACAAGGGCGTATTTTGTTGTGGCGGTGACATTTCCCCAGATCGTAAAATCTAAAAGACATCCAAATCTCCACACCCCATGATCGATAAACTGTCTCATTTCCCCAAAACCCTTTCGTCGCAACGATTGTGGATTATAGGACTGCTTTTGACCTGTTTGGCATTGAGCAGTTGTTCGGCTAATTCCGAGTCGGATGGCAACACGGCGGTATCGCCGGAATTAGAAGCTCAGGTTTTACAGATCGTGCGTCAGAATCCGGAAGTGATACTCGAAGCTGTAGAGGCGTACCGGACCCAACAGCAAGACGAAACCCGTCAAGTTCGTCAAGACTTTTTAAAACAAATGATGGAAAATCCGGCAAAGTCGATCGGCGATTCGCCAACGACGGGTTCGGACAAACAGGAGATTGTTCTGTTAGAGTTTTCCGATTTTCAATGTCCCTACTGTGCTAAAGCCCACGAGACAGTAACGGCGTTTATGGAGAAGTACGGAGATCGCGTCACCTTGTCGTACAAGAACTTGCCGCTGAGTTCCATTCACCCAGAAGCCTTACCCGCAGCTAAAGCGGCTTGGGCTGCGGGCAAACAGGGCAAATTCTGGGAATATCGATCGGCATTGTTTGCCAAACAGAAAGACTTGGGAGACGATCTGTATGGGTCGATCGCCCAAGAGTTGAGTTTAGATGAAGAACAATTCGATCGCGATCGCCAAAGTGATGCCGCGCAAGCCGCGATCGATAAAGATCTTGCCGTTGCCACAAGCTTGGGACTCAACGGCACTCCCGTCTTTTTCTTGAACGAGGAAGCCCTCAGCGGCGCTGTGGAGTTGTCCGCACTCGAAGCGGCGTTGGAGAGAGTCTCAAAGGATCGCTAATCCGCCCACTGTCTGGCTAAATTCATTTTGAGATCGTTTTGAGATTTTTGTCTTCTGGTAGAATCGCGATCGAGGTTTGATGACATGGACACAGCGAGTCGATCGTCCGCACTCGCTGTGTCAACAGGACTTTGTGTATACAACTTGGGGGAAACCCGTCAAAATCAACCTGTAGATTGACGCAGGTTATCTTCTCTATTCAACTTCGATCGTTAAAATAGGATATAGGTGTCGGTACAGAGAATCCCCCATTCGGACTTGGGTTGAATTCTTCGGCGTTGTAGTAGGTGTACTTTGAATCAGGAGATCGATAAAAATGCCCAATAAATCCGAATTCTTGTATCCTCGCAGTTCCTATAGAGGAAACTTCACGCCAGATCAAATGGTGTTCAACTCCAATTTGCAGGAGTTTGCCCAAAAAGTGACTTACATCTGTAATTTGGAAACCAACGGAAAACTCGCTCCCGACACCGCCTACAAAGAAATAAAATCTCTTTGGAAACAGCTCAAACGATCGAAAAAAGAACTCAATATTGGTCTCGACGATGAAGCAACCTGAGTAAGAATACGGCGAACAAAAGAGGGGTCAATGCCCCTCTTTGCGTAAGGATCGAGCCCTCTACCCATTGGAGTGCGACAAGCGGTCGCACGAGTCCCACTCTAAAATGAGAAGGAAGCGCGCTCTCTGAGGCTAGTGCTTGGCGAACCCATCACGGACTGCCATGTTTACAAATTACTCTCACCTGATCTTGGACAATCTTCCCCAGCTTAATTGTGGGATGGCGGTATCTGACCTTGATGGAGATGGCGTTTTCGAGCTATTCGTTGCCGGTTTCGGCAGTCCTAATCGGGTGTTGAAGTGGAATGGTCAAGGTTTGATCGATATTGCCGATGCGACCCTTGCCGATCCCCAAGGACAGGCAACGGGCGTTGCCGCAGGCGATCTCGACGGCGATGGACGTGAAGAACTTTACGTCCTCAATACCGAGACCTGTTCCGGTCGAAAGTCGTTTGCCGATCGCCTGTTTGGCTATCAACAAGGCAAGTGGATCGATCTGTTTTCTCTACCGAAACATCAAAATTTTACCAACTCTAGATCCGGTCATTCCGTTGTCTGCGTCGATCGCTACGGCAGCGGACGCTACGGTTTCTTCGTTGCCCGTCATGGTGGTGCGATGCACTTGTTGGAACTCAATGCCGAAGGTCAACTGGTAAATGTCTCTTCCCAAGCGGGTTTGAGCCGGACAGCGGGAGGACGGGGACTGGTGGCACTACCTCTGGTCACCTCTGGCATGGACATTTTTGCGACCAACGAAAATGGGGCAAATTTCCTGTTTCGGAATCTCGGCGATGGCACCTTTGAGGAAATTGCGGTGGCGGCTGGGGTGAGCGATCCCCACGAAAGCGGTCGGGGAATTGCCTTCCTGGATGCCGATGGCGATGGGAAGTTCGATTTGGTATGCGGCAATGATGAAGGACGACATCGGCTGTTTTTACAAGGGGCAACGGGTCATTTTCGCGATGTCGCCCCAAAAGAAATGGCGAGACCTTCCCAAGTCCGGACGGTCATTGCGGCTGATTTTGATAATGATGGGGTCGAGGAGTTATTTTTCAACAATTTGGGGGAACCCAATCGGTTGTTTGCGCTGCGGGATGGCAGTTGGCGGCAAATCGACATCGGCGATGCCTGGGAACCGGACGATTTGGGAACGGGGGCAGTGGTGGGGGATTTTGACGGTGACGGTCGGCTAGAATTGGCGATCGCCCATGGTGAATCTGATGCTGCACCTCTGTCGTTGTATCGTCCGGCGGTCAACGATAATAAATGGTTGCGGGTTCTGCCGCTGACCCGGTACGGGGCTCCCGCCCGAGGGGCAATTTGTATTTCCATCGCCGATGGACGACGGCAAATTCGGGCGATCGATGCCGGTAGTGGTTATCTGTGCCAAATGGAACCGGTGGCTCATTTTGGCTTGGGTCGGTGTTCGCGGGTCGATCGACTCGAGATCGTTTGGTTGGACGGTACAAAAGTGACGATCGACAATCCTAGTACCAATCAATTGATTAAAGTTCCCCACCCCCGATCGGAGTCGGGGAAGAAGGATCGGGGACGATCGGCGGGAGATTGATACAATTGGCGAAGGGTTGTGTGCCGCTAATTTTATGGGTGGTTTTTGGCAACAACCACAATCCATGCTTGATTTTGCAGACGTTTTTCGATCGTCTTCCGTCACATCGTTAACACGATTTTACCCATCATGGATCCTTGTTCCAAGAGTTGATGAGCCGCCGCCGCTTCGGCTAAGGGAAAGGTTCGACCTAAGTGAATCTTCAGATCGCCTCGATCGATTAAACGAGTACATTGCTGCAAAATTTTGGCTTGGCGATCCTGTTCGTCGATTAAATTATCTAACATCGGCGTTAACATCAGTTCTAAACTGATTCGCAAGTTTCGCACTCTGGCGGTTTTTAGATTGCCTCGGTTGGGGTCGGGTTCGAGGATGGTGACTAAATCTCCATATCGCCGCACTGCCGAACAGGTTTGGAAAAATGTGTCGCCACCGACGGTATCAAAGGCGATATCGACTCCTTCTCCTTCGGTCCAGTCGATCGCCGCTTGCACCCAGTCGGTTTGCGGGTAAAGAATGGGAAAATCTGCCCCCAACTGACGGACAAACTCGGCTTTGGAGGGCGAGCTGACGGTGGTGCAAACGGTGGCTCCTTGGAGCTTGGCGAGCTGGATGCCGACGTGTCCGACTCCCCCCGCACCCGCATGAATCAGGACGGCTTGTCCGGCTTGCAACCGGGCGCGATCGTACAATGATTCCCATGCCGTAATCAAGACCAAAGGAGCAGCAGCGGCTTCGGCAAAGCTCAGGGACGTGGGTTTGTAGGCAACACAATGCTGTTCGACAACGGTAAGTTCGGCGTAGTTTCCTCGAGATCCGCCCAGTCCGCCGTCACAGAAGTAGACTTCATCCCCGACTCGAAATCGATCGACGTTTGACCCGACGGATTCCACCACACCTGCCCCATCGCAGCCTAAAATGGTCGGGGTTCGATCGGGATAGAAGGTTCCGCGTTGACGCAGTTTGGTATCGATGGGGTTGATTCCGGCAGCGTGCAGCTTGACTCGGATTTCGGTATCGGTTTGAATTTGCGGTTCCCGAATGTCTTGAAGTTGCAGGACTTCGGGACTTCCGGCTGCGCTCGTGACAATCGCTTTCATCGATCGATCCTCATCACCTTTAGGGATCTATTTTCTCACGAGATGGAAAGACAAAAATCTGCGGATTGATCGGTCAATGAGTTGATTCATCGATCGGATTTGGGGTGGGATGGAGTTGAGAATAGATATATGCCGTAGATCTTGACAAATTGACCCGATCGTCGATCGTTTCTTCTCGACTGCCGATCGCTTTTCCCAAATCTTTGGGTATCCTAGTAAGTACGAGGTCTATTTGCCTTGAAAGCTTGAAGCGGTTTGTGCTTACCCTCAACAATTTAGATAGTTTACAGTCCCTTTTACTGCGTTATTCGCATCTGCCGAGTGAATTATGGCTAAGCGTACGTCGATCTCAACCCTGAAACGGTGGTGGAGAAACACCCGAACCCAGAGTTACCGAGCCTTGTCGGGCTGGCTGCGCTCTGTCCTGCGTCCTGTGTTTCGAGCGGTTCAACAACCCCAGAATAGTCGATCGGGGTTCGTTTTGCCCACTGCGGCGTTGTTGCTGTTGGTGGTGTCGTTGGTGATTGCGGCGGTGTTGCTGCGGACGATTAACCGGACAGAACAGGTTGCGGGGATAAGGCAAGAAAAAGCACTTTACAACGCTGCTACTCCGGCAGTTGATCGGGCGAAAGCCAAAATCGAGTATATGTTTACGCAGGATACTCGCCTCCCAGCTAAGGTTCCGTCTCAGGAACAGTTGCTCTCTATGATGCTCAACAACGGTAAGGAGGGAATTAAGCAGATCCTCCCAATCGCAGATAATCCTTACCTATTGAAAGATGAGAAGCCCATCAAAATCAATGGATTGGATGTTCCCGCTTTGAACCTATGAAGAAGATAGCAACGGTGATGGGGTAAAAGATCTCGATGTCGCTTACTCAGTTACTTGGCTAGTTGAGGATAGTGAAGCTGGCTACGAAAAACTGAATGATACCCGAGCGCAAGCCGTTAAAGACCGGGCAAAAAAAATGTTTGTTCGCAGCGAACCGGCGCTAGCAGAAGAGAATAAGGACTGTCCAACACCAGAAGGTCAGCGGATTGAACGAGGATGGTTTAAAGACCCCAAGACGACGGCAGTTTTACATAAGAACTTTCAAATTGATGCTTTTGCGGCTTCCAAAGAGGAAAATGGTACAGTTGCCACGTTAGAAGTCCAGCAAGATCGGCGGGCTAACCGAGCCAACAAATGGGGAGCTTGGTTCCGCAACGACTCAGATCTTCCCGGTTCGCCTTTCAACTGGAATGGAGCCATGTACACCAACGGCAGTGTGTTCGTTGGTCGTCCTACAGGAAACCGGGTTAGCGTGACTGCATTTTTGGTGAGTTCTCCGAAATCTTGTGTTTACCTATCGGGTGCTGACCAATCGGAGATCCGCATGGCTAATCCCAAAGAGGAGAAAGGAGCGAAGACAACTTACCAAGGACAAATTGTCAGTGGATTAATCAATACGGATGCTTATGGCAGCCAGTCGGTTT
Organism: uncultured cyanobacterium; assembly: GCA_963838375.1. Lineage (GTDB taxonomy): Bacteria > Cyanobacteriota > Cyanobacteriia > Cyanobacteriales > Geitlerinemataceae > DVED01. The sequence continues at coordinate 214,679 of CAWIQY010000008.1, forward strand.
TTCACGTCTGGCGCGAGAAAGAGCAAGATCTTCGTGATGTTCTTAACAACACAGCTCTGGTGACGATTAATCCGGATACTGACTCTGTAAATGGATCGTTTAAGCCTTCAGACATCGCGCTCGATCCATTAGCACTGTTTACAGAAGACCGTACGGTTTTCCGAGGGGATGGACTGACCAAGGAAGGGCAAATTCAAGCCCAGTCCGAAACAGGACCTTTTGGTGTTAAGGAGAATCCCCGATTTATCAACGAGGTCAGCTCAGTAGACAGTCCTAAAGTTGATGATACTTACCGTGCCGACGATCGTTACGGGCCCATACCCGGTTATTGACGAAACCTGAAGATAACCTCATCGAACTTGGGAAGAAAACTGGAGATCCGATTACTGGCGAACCCCGTTTTACCAGCTTAGACCCAGTAGCAGACGGGGTAGGCGACGACCTGGACATGGGTCTGGATGGCTACTGGGAACGTCGTGCTTGGCGCGAAGGAATGCGGGTGATTACCGGGCAGCGGTTGGAGTTGGGGAACGATCCTTTACCCGTCGCTACGGATTACGTGAAGGAAGAATTGAATATTCCTGTAGTCAATCTCAATAATCGCAACCGAGAACACGAAACTTTACAGCGGCGGGGACTTCGAGATAACCCAGCGGCTGTTCAAGCGACTGCCATTTATCATTACACGAAACCCGGAAACCCCCAATTTCCTGTTGCTGCTTTAGCGACAACCGTTCATCCGGGAACGGCGGAAACCCTCAAACGCAGTGCGATTTTCGATAAATTTGAATTTACCTTTAAGACCCTACCAACAACAGCATTTGCCGGGACTTTCGGGGATAATCCGGAAGAGATAGCCGTCGATTTCTTCACCGGACGCGGGACGAATGGCTGGGAGTTTGATGTAGCTGACAGCTTTTTCAGCAATGCTGAAGTTCAGAAAGCCTTAAAAAACCTGGCTAACTTTGCTGGCGATCCTAAAGGGGCGTTTCCCCCTGTCCAAGAGGCAGGAGCAATTCACCCCTATCCACAATTAACCAAGTGGGGAAACTTCTCCAACTTGCGACAGACTTTAAATGACCCAACCAGTGGGACAGGAAGTTTAGCGGAGCAATCCAACCAACATACAGCGGCTCTCACGTTGGGGATGTTAGCGTATAACCTGCAATATCTGGAGGCTTTTGACTATGCTCAAAACCAACCCTTGATCACAGCCTTAGATGCAGATTTGGCGCTGTTATCCGATACGGATTTTGATAATGGTGAAATTCTGGTCAAACCGGATACGGCTGGTAAAAAGTTTGTCGAAATTTATTCACCGAATTTAACAGCAGCCGGCACTCCTATTGTTAAGTTTAAAGGAGCGATCGTCACCCCAGAAGCCTACATAACAGCGCTGGAAGAGCGAGTCAACGAGACAGGAATAACGCCGGTAGTGCGTCAAAATCGTTTGAAAGTCGCTCAGACGGCTCGGTTGCTGTACTTGAAAGAGCAAACGAATCGCGATCGAACCTACGGATTCAGAGCGTCGCCGAACAATAAAACAGTAGGTTTACCCGCTGCACTGAAAAATTCGTTTACATATGTAGTCAGCCATGCTGACTCAGGCGCTGCCCCTGCTTCTGACTTAGAGTACGGAGGAATTAATTACGATCTACGGGCAGCAGCCACCCCAAATCCTTGGGTTGGAAACGATGAAAACCTTCAAAATACAGTTAAAGAAGTTAACTTTAACTGTAACTTTGGGGCGACAGGCAATAAATACTTTGGGTTAAATCTGCCAGGAGATGTCAATAAAGAGAAAACATTTATCCGACTGGCATCGGCAATTTGTGGCATCAATGAGGACACTAACGGAGATGGCATTTTAACAAATACTACTGCCACAGGCGATTTCGATCTAGGCAATAATCAAACTCTGGACTCGGTGAAGTATCCGTCGTTGTTTTACCTGTTTCCCAAAATCGCACATAACCACCTGGCTTCAGCCGCCTCTCCGGAAATCAAACAGCCTACAGTAGCGGCAGGTCTCGATCCAGCAGACAAATACTTAACAGACACCTACATTGCAGGTCTGGGGAATAATTATGACGCCATTACCGATCTGGGCTTGGTCGCTCTCAAACCCAAACCGATCGCCAATTGGACACTTCCAAATGAAGTAGTGAACTTACCCGGTGGTGATTGTCAAAACGATCACACCCTCAATAATCCCAATCCCAATTGTAGTAAATACAACCTGGTTTGGGATGGCGTTAATGACCAAGCGTATCGCGTTGCCTTCAAAGATACAGCCTTGTTCAACGGTCGAGAAGGAATGAATGTTCGGGCACTGAACCTGGATTTGGAACTTCTCAAGGATGAACAGATTAATGGGGATACCTGGTTGGCAGGTGGAAACTCTTCTCAGTTTTATGAAGGAGGGATGGTTTATGCTTTCCGAGAAGATACTGTACGGGAAGATGCGATCGCCCGATCTGCAAAAGCGAACTGGAACGCCTGCGATTCAGCAAATAACATCATCAAAGCAACTTGCCGTACAGATGTAACTAAAGTTCAAGATCCACCAGTCAATGCGAACAATGGCATTAGTCCTAAACCCGTTGATTTCTATGCCGATCCCGATCGACGTCCCTATGGCTTCCGCTTGATTAACGGATCTAACCTCGATCGTCCAACAAAGGGAGGCAATATCGTTTACGGGATGAGCTTCATCTCCGACAACCCCGCCTATATTCAAGGCGATTTTAACTGTCACGGAAGTTGCGACGAGCCCCACTTCGGAGGTGAAAGGTCAATCGCTGTTAGAGATTCCTTCAAGGGAGTTACGAGACAATCCAATAAAGTTCTATAGTCGGGGGAAAGACAATCCCAGTTATGCGAAAAAAGATACGGACAGTTGGCGGACTACTGAAGTCCTGGTGGATGCTGTAACGATTCTGTCCGATAACTTCTGTGATGGCAGTATTGAAGATGGCATCATTACCACAGGGGATGCGATCGTTCCTGCGAATTGGCAGCGGCATTTAGGGAAAGACGAGTTAAAACGCAATCTAACCTTGGCAAACCCACCCTTGCAAAAGATTTACGGTTGCCAAAATGCCGCTACACCCTATACTTCCTACCTAAACCAAAATCGACCGAATCAAGCTGGCACGCTATACAATGTCTGGCTACGGGAAAATCCAGCCGATTTGGGTTCCCCAATTCAGATCTCGAAAAATGGGAACCCCATGCTCAGCACTCCTATAGCGGTTGCAGGTCAGCCAGACTATAACTATAAAGGGAAATATTTGACGATCGCGGAGGGTGCAACCAAAGGCACTTCAAAGATTAAGCCGCTCATTACAGCCAAAAAGCAAGTTGTGAGTGCGATGCTTCTGAGTAATCAGGTTCCCTCCCGTTCTGGACAGTCCAATGGTGGGCTGCAAAACTTCCCTCGATTTATTGAAGACTGGGGAGGCACTAACTTAGTCTTCACGGGTTCACTCGTGCAGAGTAACTTCAGCACATCTGCTACGGCTCCCTTCGATCTTGATGCCTGGGAACCCAAGCAACAGCCTGTAGTCAGCAGTACGGATAATATCCCCTACTACTTCCCACCCGATCGTCTTTGGGGTTACGATACGGGGTTACAGTTGGTTCCACCCGCTGCAATTGCCAGCCGTTTGATTACGATTTCCCCCACTCGTAGCGAGTTCTACCGCGAACTTCCCGTTGACGATCGATATATCAAAAACTTGAGTTGTGCGATCGGTAAAGGTGAAGGTTGTTAGGTAAAAGGTAATGCGCTCATTTATTGGGCGCTCCTCAAGTTGAGTCTGGCAACCCATCAAACGAAGAGAAGCTTGACCTCATTCTGGTTTCTCTCAAGGAGCAATCATCATGAACACGAATATTCAGACCATTAAACACCTGCGAAAAAAAGACTCAGAACGGGGACTAACTTTGATGGAAGTCCTAGTTGCCGTTCTGATGGTTTCTGCCGTCTTGGTTGCCATTACACCCCCGATTTTCCTCACCGTTGCTACTCGCGTCCAAAACCGCAAGGCAGAACAAGCCTTGCAGTTGGCGAACGGGGAAATTGACCAAGTTCGAGTCTTGGTTCAGGAGGGAATTACGGGAAGGACCAAAGGCAGTGTCAATCAACTTCCCAAGTTGGCGTCAGGAGTGACGACTATTGCAGAAGTATGAACCACCTAGCTCAAAGGACGGAAGGTTACAGTCTACAAACTATGAGTGTTCTACATACGATAAGGCTAAGGCTCCCCAACTTGATGTGACAACAGCTAGACAGGTAGATGTTAACGGAGATTGTCTACCTGATTTCTTGGTACAAACCTTTCGCAGCAACGAGCAAAATATTCTGCGCGGAGGTCTTCCTGTTCCCGTTGTTTTTCGCGTCGGTGTCCGAGTTTACAGCATTTCCGCGAATTTTGAAGGTCTGGAAACGGGTCAAGCGTCCTTGCAATTAACCACAGGAGAAGGTCAACAAACCAAGCGACCCCTCGCTGTAATGTACACTGTTTTGGGACAGGGAGACTCAGGATCAGGAGATGCACTGGAGAAATATCGGTGTTTTGCTGGGAGCGGAGGTGTTGATTGTGAGTAGGGGTTCTCAAAAAGATGAATTACACCCCTTAAAAGGGAGGGTTTAACTAGAAGTTAGGCATCCCACCCGAGTTTAGAAACAAAACCTGCTCCTACGAAAGTTAGGGAATCGACTGTGTAAGTTCTGCTCTTAACCGCTCAGTCCAGTTCGTAAAAATTGAGTTAACCCATCATGTCTCTTCGATATTTAAATTCTTGGTTTAAACTTCTTGTAAAACGACAAAAACGTTCCTTAATTCTCGAAAAAGCTTCTGGATTTACTCTAATAGAACTTCTGGTAACAATCATTTTAGGTAGTGTTATTATCGCTGCATTAATGGGTTTAGTGGTGGAACTTTTGACCACTGATGCGCGAGAAACGGCTCGTACGGAAACCGAACGAGAAATGAACATGGCTCTGGATTATATCAGTCGGGATATACGCGAAGCCGTGTATGTTTATGATGGAGCCTGCTTAGCTGATGTGGACGTACCGGGTACAGCTGAAGGCGTTGCCGAACAATGCTCGGGACTGGCTGCCAAGCTTAAGAACATTAGCCAAATCAAAGATCCGAAAGCTCCCATTCTTGCATTTTGGAAATTTGAAGACTTGCCAGAAAGTGTGGGTTGTGTTTCTGGAGGTAAAACTGATGTCCCGTGTCTAGCAGGTCGCAGCTACAGCCTAGTTGTCTATTTCCTGGTGAAAAATTCGCCGGAATCAACCGTGGAAAGGTTTAGCGCGAATCGAGCGATACGAACTACCTAGATATAATAGCAGTAGTGGTCGTGAAATTTACAGTAAAGACCTCGATCCCAATGGAGAGCTTGGATTTACCGGTTGGCCAGGGACATTGACCCCACCTTACGCGGGGGGAACTGCTGCAACTTTAGTGGATTTTGTGGATAGTCGGTCTTTGGATGATGCCGCTCTGAAAAAAGCATTGGGCGATCAATCAATCAGTATTAGTTGTCCCCCACAGTATGTTTTGACTCCACATGAGAAGACTTTAAGTGAGAGTGGTTTTGCGAACGTGAGAAATTTTTATGCTTGTATTAAAGTTCCAGAGGAGTTGAAACCTAAAACAACAACGGCAGACGAAGCAGGAGCTTTTAACCAGAAGGTGATTTTGTTCGTGCGAGGAAATGCTTCTGGAAAACCTGGAATTAAAACGGCAAACGAAGGCTATATGCCATCGATCGCCACTCAAGTTCTCAACCGAGGCGTTATCGATAAAATTCCTCAGTAGTGTAAATTTATAGCTCTCGTATTTCGAGGACACAATACCATGTATCGATCGCGCAATTCTAAAAAATCTACCGCCGGCTTCACCCTCATCGAACTCCTCGTTGTCATCATCATGGCGGGAGTTCTGGCAGCCATCGCCGCCCCCGGTTGGCTGGCATTCATGAACCGCCAGCGAGTTAATTCTGCCCAGGATCAGGCATTTCAAGCCCTACGCAAGGCGCAAGCCAATGCCATTCGGGAAAAACGGACTTGGGAAGTGAGTTTCCAGGAAAAAGACGATCGTTTGCAGTGGTCTACCCATTTAGAGTCGGGTGGCGGTGCAGTGGCGTGGACGGACTTACCGGAAGGCAATGCCGATCGAATTAAGATCGACCGACTGCTTCTGATTTAACCCCAGTAGTGAAAGCTGCAAAGCGGGTACAGTATTGCGTTAAGTTCGAGGATCGAGGCCTTGTTGCTGAAGATGTAGCCGGAACAGCAAATTACCTTTACCACGGTAGATGACAAGGACGGTCCTAAGCGTTGTGTTTATGTGGCAACGATTCTGGGTTCTCTGCGGACCGATCGCGATGATGGCTGTTCGTAAACGATTTCTGTGATTTCAACCGTAGATTTGGTGATCGCTTTACACTTCTATCTCATTGTTTCAGTAACTTTACTGATTTAAAAACCGGGTAAAAACACTGAGGCTTCTGACTTGATTCCCAGGCTAAAATCGGCGTAACAACCTGATTTTAGTCTTTTTTGGGATGCCGATTCATAAGAATACTCTGATTTTGCTTCGAGCCTCACATTCCTCAACAAAAGGGTTTACCCTAATTGAGGCGCTGGTGGTGATTCTGATGAGTGGAGATATTGGCAGCGATCGCAGCTCCGAGTTGGATAGCATTCAAGGATCGACAAACCCTCAACACCGCCCAAGATGCCGTTTTCCTGGCTATGCGAGACGCTCAAACCCAAGCGCTACAGACCAAAGGCACGTGGCAAGCCAGTTTCCGAGAAAATCAAAGCGTGGTTCAGTTCGCCGTTCACTCTGCCAAAGCAGACCCCAACACCGCCGCTTGGCAATCCCTAGACCCCGCGGTGCGCCTGGATGCGGAAACCACCTTACGAGAGTCTGGTGGCGTGAGGCGGATACAATTCAACTACCGGGGACACGTCAACGGTCAACTGGGACGAGTGACGCTCTCGAGTAAGAATGGTGGAACTACCAAACGTTGTGTGATTACTTCGACGTTATTGGGGGCGTTGCGAAAATCTCGAGAGCAGTCGAAGTCGGTGGGTGGCAAGTCTTGTTATTGATGTCAAACCGCCAAGGACTTAAGTCCCTGGCTCATCGCTCAACTCGTCTAAAGACGACTAGCCGATTGATAGAACTCAATGGACAACCCTCGATGGAGAGTCTTCTGAAGAGGACTTGAGCGATGAGACAGGGGTTTAAACCCCTGGCGGACTTCTTGTTATTGATGTCAAACCGCCAAGGACTGAAGTCCGGCTCATAGCTCAACTCGTCTAAAGACGACTAGCCGAATTATGGAGATCAATTGGCAGATGTTGCCTACAGCTTGTTCAGGTTGATTCCGGCTTCTTTCGCCATGGCGGCTAACCCTTTTCTTTCCAGGGTTTTGATGGCGGTGGTGGATAACCGCAATCTCACCCAGCGATTGCCTTGGGACCACCAAACTCGCTTCCATTGCAAGTTGACGTGTTGTAATTTATGGTTGCGGATGTGGGAGTGAGAAATGGTAAAGCCGTTGTTGGCTTTTTTCCCGGTTAATTGACATTTACGCGACATGAGAATCTCCTATGACGATCGATGTGGGACGGATGGCTTAAAAATGGGTATTGAATGCCCAATTTCCCATCATACCAAAGAGCCGTCAAAGAGAAGGGTGCGTTTCGTGCCTCGACAATAATAAATCCCAAAAATAAACCCAAACCCCTGTAGGGGCGAAGCATTCGGTAAGAAGTTTTCTGGTCAAAGCAACAATCTATACCCGAATGCTTCGCCCGTTCTTCGCCCGTTCCGTGGCTTGGCAGCGACGTTAGAAGGGTGTGTTGAGGCACGAAACACACCCTTCGAGCTGACCCCTAGAACTTTACTTGGCGGCGACGTTGGTTAAGCGGGTGAGAACTTGGTTCGATCGTTCGACAAAGTTTTTCATCCCTTCGGCATCAAAGCTTTTTTGTGCCATTAACGCCAAGTCGTAGACGTGCTGACAAATCAAGTTAGCCAACTCTCCAGAGGGCGATGTACCATCAGTTTGAACGATGCTACCTTGACTGAGAGACACCAGGTTTTGGATTGTGGGATGTGCCGTATTGACGACCAAGATATGCTCGTCGGGGAACATGGAAGTTTCCTGTTGCAGGAGGGCAGTCATATCGCGCAGGCGGCGCATGGCTTCGGGTAGCAAGACCATTGCGGGCGGGGCGCTTTGGGGGTTGTCAGATTTGAGGGCTTCGGTACGGATGGTGACACCGGGCTTATTAATCGCTTTCTCGAATAAATCCTTCACCAATTCGCTGCGAGTTTTGTTGGTTTTGGGATCGACAATTTCGGTGTCATTTTCCTTGTTCAACAAAGTGTCATCGAGTTCGGCATCGACCCGCGAGAACTTGACTTCGGATCGATCGCGCTCGAGATAGCTGATAAAGTGGGTATCGATGAAACGAATCGAGAAACAGAACTTCTAATCCCTGACCTTTGTGTAATTCGACATAGGTCGCTTGGGTCACGGGATCGTTGCAGTAGAAAACACGGTTTTCCTGTTTGACTTTGTTTCGTTCCAGGTATTCTTCGAAGGTGCTGTAGGATTCCCCGTCAGCGGTGATTCCCTGTGCTGGAGTGACATCTTGCCAAGCATCCCCCTCTTCGGTTTCCACTTGGACGGCGGGTTGTATCTTCGACAGCCGGGGAAAGTTGGGCAGTGGTACGATAGATGATAATGTCTTCGATCTGTTTTTTAAACTTGTCGTCGTTCATGTAACCGAACTTGACAAAGGTTCCGAGATCTTTCCAGCATTTAAGATACTGTGCTTTATCGTCTTTGTACAGTTCTTTGAGTCGATCGGCAACTTTCTTGGCGATGAAATCGGCAATTTTGCGGACGGTGCGATCCATCTGCAAGGCGCTACGAGAGACGTTGAGGGGAATATCCGGACTGTCGATGACTCCGCGCATGGGAAGGAGGAATTTGGGGATAATTTCCTCGCAATGGTCGCTGACGAATACCCGATTGCAGAAGAGTTTCAGGTTGCCTTGGGTGACATCGACATCGGGTTTGAGTTTGGGGAAGTAGAGGATGCCGTTGATGTCGAAGGGGTAGTCGGTTTTCAGGTGAACCCACAGCAGGGGTTCTTCTTGGAAGGGGTAGAGGTAGCGATAGAATTCGAGGTAATCTTCGTCCTTGAGATCTTGGGGAGACTGGCGCCAAATGGCTTTGTGTTGGTTGATGACTTCGCTGTCGGGTTTGTCGGCGTCGCCTTCAGTGTCGCTTTCGCCTTCTTCACTCACCGCTTTGTCGATGCCGAGTTCGATGGGAACCGGCATGAAGTCGCAATAGGTTTTCACCAGTTGCTTGATGCGAGAGGGTTCTAAATATTCGGCTTCTTCGTCTTGTATGGTGAGAATGATAGTGGTTCCGGGTTCGGTCCGGCTGGACTCTTCCAGTTGGAAGGCGGGAGAACCGTCGCAAGTCCAATGTACCGCTTGCGCGCCGTCTCTCCAGGAGAGGGTATCGATTTCGACTTGGGAAGCGACCATGAAGGAGGAGTAGAATCCGAGTCCGAAATGACCGATGATGGGTTGGTCGGCGCCGCCTTCATATTTTTGGATGAATTCTTCGGCGCTGGAGAAGGCGACTTGGTTGATGTATTTTTTTACCTCGTCGGCGGTCATGCCGATGCCGTTGTCGGTGATGGAGAGGGTTTTTTTGTCTTTGTCGATGTCGAGGCGGATTTTGGGTTCGCTAATTTGGGTGCTGACTTCTCCGGCGTAGGAGACCATTTTCAGCTTTTCGATCGCATCAACAGCGTTGGAAATCAGTTCCCGCAAGAAAATTTCGTGGTCGGAGTAGAGCGCTTTCTTGATTATCGGGAAGATATTCTCGGTATGGATTGTAATGTTGCCTTGTTCGAGTACAGTCATAACCTCTATCCGTTAGTAAACGATCGTCACATAGATTGATTTTGACCGATCGATCGGCATTTGGCGCGGTGGGTTCCCCTAAGTTAAGATTCGGATCTCCTTACTTTTGGGGATGGCTAGAGTAGGATGCGTTAAGCGAAGCAACGCATCATCAAGCGAAGCAACGCATCATCAAGCGAAGCAACGCATCATCAAGCGAAGCAACGCATCATCAAGCGAAGCAACGCATCATCAAGCGAAGCAACGCATCATCAAGCGAAGCAACGCATCATCAAGCGAAGCAACGCATCATCAAGCGAAGCTTCAAAATCAATCAACCTTCACTATGACCGATTATCGCAGATACACCCTCTCCGGCGGGACTTACTTCTTCACCCAAGTCACTCACCAACGCCAACCCTGGCTATGCAGCGAAATCGCGCGAACCCACCTCCGTGCCGCCATCCAACACGTCCGTCAAAAATATCCTTTCACAATCGATGCCATTGTTCTCCTTCCCGACCATATCCATGCGATTTGGACGCTTCCCGGCGGAGATAGCGATTATGCAACACGATGGCGACTCATCAAAACCTACGTCACGCGCAAATGTGTCAATCTGTTAAATCTTGGAACCCCAACCAATCAATCTCGGAAGAAAAGAGGCGAGCGGAATTTATGGCAACGACGATATTGGGAACATTACATTCGCGACGAAATTGATTTTTCCAGACATTGCGATTACATTCACTACAACCCCGTCAAACATGGATTATACAATGCGCCTGAAGAATGGCAATATTCCAGCTTTCATCATTTTGTAGCACGGGGATTTTATCCTTCCAATTGGGGTCGAGACGAAACCCTCACACTTCCCGCAGAAATTTGGGACATTTAATCGAATGATGCGTTGCTTCCCAGAAAAAAGATGGCTCGTGATGCGTTGCTTCGCTTAACGCATCCCACCACACTTTCCGGGATTCGGGTGCTGTTTTCTTCCTAGAAAAAAAGATAATGATGCGTTGCTTCGCTTAACGCATCCTACCAAAGTTTTCGGGACTCTGGGGAGTTGTCTTCTGCCCAATTAAGGTATGGATTGAAGATGGTACTTTGGCGGGGGTTGTAGATGCTGACGTACCAGGTGCAGCGCTGACAGACTTCGGGGAAGTCGCCGCGTTCGTGGCGTTCGATGAGTTTGTCGATTTCCTTGCCGTTCCAGATGTCTTGCAAACGATCGGTTTTTAGGTCGCCGACGATGAGTTCGGCTTCGACATCGCGGCAGGCGCAGGCGTTGACTCGTCCGTCGGCGAGGATGACGGGTTTCATGTACAGGAGTTCGCAAGCGCCGCGTTTGTAGGGTTTGGGACGGGGTTGCAAGCCGACTTGTTGCAGGGCTACATCGCTGACTTTTCCGCCCCAGGAATCGTATTCCATGTTGTGTCCTTCCATGGCGATGAGTCCTCGATCTTCCCAGGTGCGAAATTGCTGCCAGAGTTCGCCGTGGAAGTTGGAGGGGGGACAGCGGAGGGCGATGGTTAATGCTGTGGGGGATTGGGTGCGTTGTTTGGCTTCGACGAAGGCTGTGATGTTACGACTGACGAGATCGAAGTAGTCTACGCCCATGAGGGCTTTGTAGGTGTCGCGATCGAATCCACCCCAGGATACGAAGATGGTGAGCCGATCGCCGTATTGTAGCAGTCGATCGATGATTTTGGGTTTCATTAAAATGGCGTTGGTGTAGAAATGAAACCCTTCGATTTGGGGACGGTTGTGGAGATCGTCGAGGCGATCGAAAATGTGGGGATCGACGAAGGGATCGCCGACAATGGGGGTGATGGCAACGTGTTTGCCGCCCATTTCTACGTATTCATCGATGGCGCGGCGAAAGTCTTCGATGGGCATGATTTGCTTGGGACGTTCCATCTGGGGATAGGCACAGAAGGTGCATTTGGCGTTACAGGTGTTAGTCCCTTCGATGTAAAGTCCGCGAGGCAGGTGGCGCTGTTTGGCGAGGTTTTGTTGAATGTCTTGCTGTCGAAATCGGAAGTGGTATTCGGTGGAAATTGCATCGAGACAGCGGTTCCAGAGGCGTTTTAAGGAGGGGAAAAGGTTCGATCGAAGGGTGTCGTGTCCCCGATGCCAAGCGCGTTTCCAGGGGTCGGGAATCGCCGCTTTCACTCGATGTGGGAAGGTGGGTGAGGGGTTAGACATGGGGGTGGGAGGATGAGCCGTGTTGCCATGTGTCCATTCTAGAAGTCCATTCTAGAAGATGGGGCGGTTTCAACCGCATCTACAAGAACGAAACCCCCTGTCGCGGGTGAATCCAGTCCAGTTCGCCAAAATTTTTCTGGAAATCTTCGGCAAGTTTGACGGGTGAAGGATTTTCCGTACAGACCGAGGTTGTTGACTGCCAAGTTCTCGGTGTAGATTGGTGAGGGGTGTGTGAAGCAGGAGTTGCCGGAGTTGTCGAAGATACTCAGACTTTAAAGTCGCGGGTTTTACAGAATCCTTGACAGCATTCATCTAGAGTTCAGCTATGCCAAAAATATCGGTTATTATTTGTGTTTATAATGGTGCGACTACGATCGCCAGAACGCTTGATTCGGTGTTAAATCAAAGTTTAACAGATTTTGAGCTGATTATTATTAACGACGGATCGAAGGATAATACTTTAAAAATTATTTCCGCATTTAACGATCGGCGAATTCAGTTTTTTTCTTATCCAAACAGAGGTTTAGCAACCAGTCGAAATCGGGGATTGGCGAAGGCTACGGGAGAGTATATTTCTTTTTTGGATGCGGACGATATTTGGAGTGTGGATAAGCTAGAATCTCAGATAAGCGCTTTAGAAGAAAATCCGAATGCAGGGGTGGCGTATAGTTGGGTCGATCGAATTGATGAGGACGATCGAATTATGTGTCAAGGCGGACATCATACGGCAACTGGGAATGTTTTACCGCATCTTTTACTGGCAGATATTACCGATAGTGGCTCGAATGCGTTGATTCGGAAATCGGCATTTGAGAAAGTCGGAAATTATGAAGAGTCGATGTCTTCAGGACAAGATTGGGATATGGCAATTCGTTTAGCGGCGTGTTATGATTTTGTGGTTTTACCGCGAGTTCAAGTGTTCTATAGAGCTTCCTCGAGTTCGATTTCGGCGAATGTGCTGCGGTTGGAGGCGGGATGTCTAAAAACGATTGATCGAGCTTTTAAAATTTCTCCAGATTCCTTGCAATATTTAAAGCGATATAGCCTTGCAAACCTCTACAAATACTTGACCTTTCAAGCGCTAAAACATCCAATTAGTCGCCGCCGAGATGGACTGCTGCCGTTTCGGTTTCTGTGGTTAGCGCTTTGGAACGATCCGAAGTTTATCCAGCAAACTTACTTAATTGGCTCGATTTTGCTAAAAAGTACGATTCGTAGCATATTTCCGGTTCACACGTCTAACCAGATATTACACTCTAAATTAACTTGTAACCTTTCGTATCCGGAAGAGCTATTGATGTATATGCACGGTAATCCCACTGCTATTATTTAGTATTTTATCTATGCCAGTCATTTCTATTATTATCCCGGTGTACAATGGAGAAAAGACGATCGAAGAAACCGTGCGATCGGTCTTGAATCAAAGATTTCAAGATTTTGAAATTATTATTATTAACGATGGATCTAAAGATAAAACTTTGGAAGCTATTAATCAAATTGCAGACTCAAGAATTCAGGTTTATTCTTACTCTAACTCCGGTCAAGGTGCGAGCCGAAATCGAGGTTTAGTCCAAGCGAACGGTCAATATGTTGCTTTTTTAGATGCGGATGATTTGTGGACTCCCGATAAGCTTGAAGCTCAACTCGACGCTTTGCAAGCCAACCCAGCAGCTGCAGTTGCCTATAGTTGGACGGATGTTATCGATGAATTCGGCAACTTTTTGCGTCCGGGAAGTCATCTAAATATATCGGGAGATGTTTATCCTCATCTGTTACTCACTAATATTTTAGAAAACGGATCGAATCCTTTAATTCGTCGGGAAGCGATCGATCGAGTCGGTGGTTTTGATGAGTCTTTACCCCCGGCAGAAGATTGGGATTTATATTTAAGATTAGCGGCGATTTATCCATTTATCGTGGTTCCGCGTCCTCAGATTTTATACCGGGTTTACGCGAATTCTGCATCTACAAATGTGTTTCATTTAGAAGCAGTTTCTGTGAAAGTGATAGAACAAGCATTCAATCAAGTTCCCGACTCTTTACGATATCTAAAATCTCATAGCTTGGCAAACTTATACAAATATTTAACCTTTAAATCTTTAGAAACTTCATCGGGTCGAATTCAAGGCTTTGCTGCACTTCATTTTTTAGTAAAAGCCATTTTTAACGATCGAAGTTTTATGAAACAAAGACGGATTATTGTGTCATCAATCCTCAAAAGTCTATCTCTCATCTTTTTACCTCGACAGCTTTTAGAGAAAAGTCGGCAAAAGCTCGAACAGTTTTCTCATACCAATTCCCTGTTAATGCACGGTAAACTCAATCCATTTTAACGATCGTATAACAATGCCACAAATTTCTGTCATCATTCCAGTTTACAACGGAGAAAAAACGATTCGAGAAACGATCGAGTCGGTTCTCGCTCAAACCTTTACAGATTTTGAGTTACTGATTATCAACGATGGTTCGACCGATGAAACTATAAAAATTATTGAAAGTTTTGGCGATCCTCGAATTCAAGTTTTTTCTTATGAAAATGCTGGCTTAGCCGCCAGTCGAAATCGGGGGATAGATCGAGCTACAACGGATTATATTGCCTTTATTGATGCCGACGATTTGTGGACGCCAGAAAAGTTATACGATCAATTTCAAGCACTTCAAGAAAATCCCAAAGCTGCCGTTGCTTACAGTTGGACAGATTATATTAATGAATCCAGTCAGGTGATTTATCAAGGCGGTTATCCCACCGTTAACGGCGATGCCTACGCACATCTTCTGTTAGTTTGCTTTTTAGAAAACGGTTCTAACCCGCTCATTCGGAAACAAGCATTACTCGAGGTTGGCGGGTTTGATGAATCCTTGCCCGCCGCCGAAGATTGGGATTTGTATATTCGATTAGCCACTCGCTATCACTTTGTGGGGGTTCCTCGTCCGCAGATTTTATATCGAGTGGCAACGGACAATATGTCTAGTCATGTTTTACGACAAGAAGCGGCTTCCTTGAGAGTTATTGAGAAAGCGTTTGCCGCTGCACCTGAAGCATTACAGTATCTCAAACCACAAAGCCTTGCTAATATCTATAAGTATCTAATTTCTAAAGCCTTTCAACCTCCATTAGAGTCCGAAAAATATACAGCAGCTTCTAGATTTATTGAAAATATTATCCTTCACGACCCTAATTTTAGGAATGAAACAGAACTTTTAACCTCGGCTTTGTTAACCATTTGTCAGTTATCATTACTGACGCCAAATGCCGAAAAAGTTTTAATTCCAGAGATTAAACTTACTCTTAATACCAAACGATTTTTAGATTTAATTAAACTCAATCCATTACCGCTAGTTTCAGTCATTATGACGGTTCGCAATGGTGAAAAAACTATTAAAAGAACGATCGAATCCGTACTCGATCAATATTTTATCGACTTTGAACTCATTATTATCAATGATGGTTCAGAAGATTCAACCTTAAAAGTTATTGAGGAAATCTCGGATTATCGAATTAAAGTCTTTTCTTCTTCTAAATCCGGTCAAGGAAAAAGCCGAAATCTCGGACTCGATCGTGCTTTAGGCGAATATATTGCATTTATCGATGCCGACGACTTATGGACACGAGATAAACTTTCAGAACAACTACAAGTTCTGCAAAAAGATCCCGAAGTCGATATTGTCTATAGTTGGACAGATTATATCGATGAATCCGGGGAATTCTTGCGAGAAGGCAGTCATTTTAGCGCCAGTGGTGATGTTCAGCCTTATCTATTGATGACCAATTTTGTCGATACAGTTTCTAATCCTTTGATTCGCCGTCATGCTTTAACAAAAATTGGCGGATTTGATGAGAACTTGTCTGCGGCTGAAGACTGGGATTTATGGCTGAGATTGTCAGAAAAATATCAATTTAGCTGCCTTCCTCGAGTTCAAGTGTTACATCGAGTTGCTGCCAATACTGTATCGGCAAATGTTGCACAACTAGAAAATGCCAGCATCAATGTTCTCGATCGTGCATTCGATCGAGTTCCTGAATCTATGCAATTCCTGAAAAAGAAAAGTTTGGGTAATCTGTATCGATGTCTCACCGAACGTGCATTACAACCTCCGTTAATACCGGAAAACTATAAATTGGCAGCTACATTTATTAATACGATCGTTGAAAACGATCCCAATTCTAAAAACTATACAAAGCTTCTTGCTGAAGCGTGGGTCAATGGTGCGACATTTTCCTTGCTGTCCACAGATACTGCTCAAAAGTTTCAGCAAGAGTTAAAGTGGGTTTTCGATCCGACTCAGTTGCTAGAGTATAATTATCAACGACCTTTTGAATTATCAGTAATTCTGCTAGCAGAAAATAACGAAAGCACTATTCAAAAAACGATCGAGTCGGTTCTGAGTCAAACTTTTACAGACTTTGAGTTGATCGTTATTGACAATGGTTCGATCGATGGAACAGTTGAAGTGGTTAAAAAGATAGAAGACGATCGTCTCAAGATTTTATCTTGTCCCAATAGCGAACGATTTACTTGCTATAACAGAGGAATAGAGCGTTCTCTGGGAAACTATTTTGTCTTTATCGATGCTGATGAAATGTGGGATGCCGAACACTTAGATATCGAATACAAAATCTTGAAAGAATATCTGCAACCGCGTCAAGTGTATTTTCCTAAAATTTCAGTCATCATTCCCATCTATAATGGAGAAAGTACCATTCGAGAAACCATCGAGTCTGTTCTCAACCAAACCTTAACCGATTTTGAAATTATCGCGATCGATGACGGTTCAACCGATCGAACTATTGAAGTGGTTCGCAGTATCAAAGATCGTCGAATTAAACTATTTTCTTATCCCAATGGCGGTCAAGCAGCTAGCCGAAATCGAGGAATAGAACGCGCTTCAGGTGAGTATTTTTCTTTTCTCGATGCTGACGATTTGTGGACGCCAGATAAGCTAGAAACTCAGTTGAAAGCATTGGAAGAAAACCCAGAAGCTGGAGTGGCTTATAGTTGGGTCGATTACATTAATGAATCGAATCAATACGTTCGTTCTGGTGGAAGATTGGAGGTCAATGGCGATGCCTACGCACATCTATTACTAACGAATTTTTTGGAAAACGGATCGAATTTATTAGTTCGTCGATCGGCTATTGAAAAAGTTGGCAACTTTGAGGAAACATTGCCTCCATCTGAAGATTGGGATTTATGGCTGCGGTTAGCAGCGGACTACAACTATGTTTGTGTTCCTCATACTCAAATCCAATATAGAATTTCCTCTACATCTCAATCTTCTAATGTTGAGCGAGTAGAAGGTTCTTGCCGAAGGGTTCTCGATCGAGCGTTTTCTTCGGAAGCGGCTCAAAAGTGGCAGCATTTAAAATCTCAAAGTCTGGCTAATTTATACCAATATCTAACTTATAAAGCCTTGGAAAACTTGCACGATCGTCAACGTGCAAAAATAGCTTCACGATTCTTTAAGACGATCGTCGCTAACGATCCAGAGTTTATCAAACAAAAACGGCTCACGTTAACGGTTTTACTAAAAACTTGGGTAGTGACTTTTCTTCCGCCATTCGTGGCAAATCGATTGACACCGAAAATTAGTCGAATTTCTTATCCCACCGAAATGTTTACTCGAACTCGTCCAATTCCCTTTTAATTATCATCCTCTCTTACAAAACTATTTCTAAATACTTCCTACACTATGCCTCTTATCTCTATTGTTATACCAACCTATAATGCTGAAAAAACGATTGAAGAAACTTTGATTTCGGTCTTCAATCAAACACTATCTGATTTTGAAGTCATTATCATTAATGATGGCTCTACAGATAGAACTCTAGAAGTTTTATCTACCTTTAATGATGCTCGCTTAAAAATCTTTTCTTACCCCAATGCGGGGGTAGCTACCAGTCGCAATCGTGGACTTTCTAAAGCAACCGGTCAATATATTTCTTTTCTGGATGCCGATGACCTTTGGACGCCAGAAAAGTTAGAGGCTCAATATCAAGCATTACAAGAAAATCCGCAAGCTGCGGTGGCTTACAGTTGGACAGATTATATCGATGAATCCGGTAAATTTTTGGGTGTATGTGCTCGCGGGACTAACAACGGAAATCTGTATCAACTTTTGCTACTCGCCGATGTCATTGGTAGTGGGTCAAATCCTTTAATTAAAGCTGAAGCTATTGCTAAAGTAGGAGAATTCGATCCATCGGTTGTTCCTACAGAAGATTGGGACATGTGGATTCGATTGGCAGAGCATTTTCAGTATGTTGCCGTTCCTGCCGTTCACATTTTATATCGGCAGTTGCAAAACTCGGGGTCGTCTAATATGCGAAAAATGGAAGTTTCGAGTTTGCGAGTTTTAGATAAAGTCTTTAGTAAAGCTCCCGAATCAGTTCAGTCTATCAAATCGGTCATTCTGGGAAACCGCTACAAATGCTTTGCCTGGAAAGCTTTAGAAGGTATTCCAGAACGCCATCGAGCTTGGACGGGAGGTCGATTTTTATTACATTCAATTCAACAAGACTCGTCTCTTTTAAAAAAAAAGGTGACGTGGAAAATTTTCCTAAAAATTGCCATTATTTCTACTTTCCCTCGGTCAATGGCAGCCAAAATTCTCACGACGAAGAAACGTCTGTCTCATATTGATGCTTTGCTTTTTAGTTTGCAATATCCTATCCAGGATACAGAATCTTAAAATTAATCCCAAAAATGTATGCGTGCTCGTCATCTATTTAACTTCGATCTTCAACAACCGGTGTACTTTAAACAGACACTCCGGTTAGTCTGGGATAGTGCCCCCCGCTGGCTAATGGCTAAGATCGTCTTAATTTGCATTAATAGTGTTATGCCATTTGTGCGAATCTATACGCTAAAGCTCTTGGTCGATGCTGTCACCGCCGGGTTTAATTCTGCCGATAAATCTACAGCATATAAGCAGGTTATTTTTTATGTAGTTTTGATGGGTTTAGTCAACCTCGTCGATTCTGTATTGGGTTTACTTTTAACCTTAGTGGGAACGGCTCATCAAAAAGTTACAACGGAGTATATGCATAATGTTCTTCATTCTAAAGCCATAGAACTCGATCTCGAACATTATGAAAACTCCGAGTATTACGATATTCTAGAACGTGCAAAAGGTGAAGCTAATCAAGGACCGATGCGGCTGGTTAACCGCCTCGATCAAATTGGTGTTAGTACGATCCAACTGGCTACTATGGGAGGAGCGATCGGATTTTTTAATTGGTGGGTGGTCTTGCTATTAGTTTTTCCGGTTTTTCCGAGAATTTTTGTTCGGCTGAAATTTGTTAAAATTATCCACGAATGGATTCAAAGACGGACTAAAACACAGCGGAGAGCTGGGTATTACAATAACCTTTTGACGACCGATAACTTTGCTAAAGAAATTAGACTTTTCGATCTTGGTGAACTTTTCAAAACTCGATTTCTGGTTTTACGGCGAAAGTTATTGAGAGAGGAATTAAAGCTAACAACACAGCAAGGACTTGCCGATCTGATTACATCGCTAATTTCTTCGATCGCCACTTGGGTTGCCTATGCTATCATCGCCTACGATACCGTTCATGGCAAGATTACGGTTGGAGATTTGATTTTATATAACCAAGCTTTTCGTCAAGCGTATGGTGCATTATGGAGCCTTTTAAATGGGTTTGCTAGCCTCTACGAAGATAACTTATATTTATCGTATTTATTTCAGTATTTGGGTCTAAAACCTGTATTGATCGAACCGGATGAACCTCAACCCATTCCTCGACCGATGAAAACTGGGATCGTCTTCGATCGGGTTGACTTTAATTATCCCGGAACCACTCGTCAGGCTCTCCAACAGATTTCGTTACAAATTAAACCGGGAGAAGTAATAGGATTAGTAGGTGAAAATGGTTCTGGAAAAACGACTCTTATTAAGCTACTTTGTCGGTTGTATGAGCCGAGTAATGGTCGAGTAACTATCGACGGAATTGATGTTCGCGAACTAAGTATCAAAGAACTTCGGAAACAAATTAGCGTCATTTTCCAAGACTATGCGAAATATCATCTCACCGCACGAGAAAATATTTGGTTAGGAAATATTGACTGTCAGATGAATGGCGAAGAAGTGACGAAAGCGGCATATCGATCGGGTGCAGATGAGGTTATTAAAACTTTGCCGAAAGGCTATGATACGATGCTGGGTAAGCGGTTTGAAGATGGTGAAGAACTGAGTATCGGTCAATGGCAAAAAGTTTCGATCGCGCGAGCTTTTTTACGCGATTCGCAACTCATCGTTCTGGATGAACCCACCAGTGCCTTAGATCCAAAAGCCGAATACGAAGTGTTTAAAAAGTTCAAAGAACTGCTGCAAGATCAATCTGCCGTTCTAATTACTCACCGACTGTCTACCGTGCGGATGGCTGACTGTATCTATGTTTTAGATAAAGGTAAAATAGTGGAAAGTGGTTCCCACGACGAACTGATGAAACTGGCAGGAACTTATGCACATTTGTTTGAACTCCAAGCTAAGAATTATCGGTAGATTAGCTATTTTTGGGAATATTGATTATTTAACAGAACGATCAATCCAGACTTTATGCCTCAAATTTCCGTAATCATCCCAGTTTACAACGGCGAAAAAACAATTCAGGAAACTCTCGAATCGGTTTTGCAGCAAACATTTACCGATTTTGAAATTTTGGTCATCGATGATGGATCGACTGATACCACTTTAGATATTCTCTCGAAAATTAAAGATCCGAGAATCCAGATTTTTTCCTACCCCAATGCACGCCAAGCGGCTAGTCGAAATCGAGGATTAGAACGCGCCAAGGGAGAATATATCGCCTTTCTAGACGCCGATGATTTGTGGACGACGGATAAATTAGAATTACAAGTCAAAGCACTACAATCGAATTTAGAAGCGGCTTTTGCCTATAGTTGGACGGATTATATTGATGAAAGTGGAAATTTGTCACATCCCGGTCGGCATATTACAATGAATGGAAATGTCTATGCCGAGCTCATTGTCAATAATTTTGTCGAAAATGGTTCAAATCCGTTAATTCGGCGAGAAGTATTCGATCGAGTTGGCGTTTTTGATGAAGCTTTGCCTCCAGCAGAAGATTGGGATATGTGGTTGCGAATTGCCGAGTATTATCCTTTTATTACGGTTCCTGCCGCACAGGTTTTATATCGGGTAACGGCAACGTCAAGTTCTTTGAATATCGCGAAACAAGAACAGCAATGTTTGAAAGTGTTGCAACGAGGATTCGATCGTGCTTCTCCTGAAATTCAATATTTAAAAAGCAAGAGTTATGCTAATTTGTATAAATATCTCACCTGGAAAGCGATCGAAGGTTATCCCTCGCGTAAAAATGGCATCGCGGCAACTCGCTGTTTTTATCATTATCTTCAATATAATCCTTCCGTGATTTTCAATCCTAGATTTATGACTAGTGTTGTAGTTAAAATAGCAGTCATGCTGGTCTTACCTTCACAACAAGCCTTCATTTTACTCAAAGCCATCAAAAACAAAGCGAAGTAGAGTCAAAAATCAAGCAGATGTTACGTTCTTGATAAAAAAACATACACTCGAGATACGACTCAAGTAGATTTGAAACTCGCACTTTATTACTATATCAGTTTGCAATTGCGATCGATATTTTAAATAATGCCGAACCGCTTTATAACCATTTCCTAAAACAGTTTTGGAAATAAGGATCGGCTTTTGCAAAGGTTTTACCAACATCATTTTTAAAGGAATAAAACATAAACACGATCCGTGAATGAGTTTGAGTAAATAGTCTTTTTCTAAACGCGATGCCGGAATCTGATGTTCGGTATGCATTGTGGGATTGTACCAAATTTCCCAACCCGCTTTGTAGAGGTAAATCAACGGTTCCCAATCATCCCCTTGTACCATCGAACCAGCCGCTTTTCCGCCTAACTTGGGACGCTGAGGAACACAATCTAACCAAGCTTGACGACGTACTACCATCGCCGCGCCAGGTGGCAAACTCAGCACTTCGGGTTGATATAAATTCGGCTGATTTCCCCGTTCTCGAATGGCTAAAAACCCTTCAATTTTATCAAAATTATCCGGAGGGGGAACTTCGTAATTGGCGTGAATTTGTCCACCATATGCACCCGCCTTAGGATACTGTTTGCCAAATAAATAAGCTTGAACAATCCAATCGAGTTTCGGTAAATTATCATCATCTAGAAATCCGATAAATTCTCCTTTTGCTTCTCGAACAGCTTTTTGCCTAGCAAAGGCGGCACCTTGTTCTGCTTCAAATAAAGATTTAAGCGGAAAATTAGGATGCCACGCTTTTTGATAACTTTGAATCGTCTCCGAAGTTCGATCGACACTATTGTTATCAACGATAATTATTTCAACGGAAATCTCGCACAACTCTGAACTTTCAGTATAGGCAAGACAATCTCGAAGTTTGTCAAGTAAAATTGGTAAACGCTGTTCGCTGTTATAGGTAGGAATTGCTACCGTGAAGTCCACCATGCTTTTAAAGACTGACTCCACAGATAAAAAGGACTGATAATACTGCTAACTAAAAATTCCATTTCACAGGCAGCTACGACATCTCGATCGAAGTCTTGGCGATGTTTCAAGAAATAACAAACAGCTTTGTAAATATCCCGAACAAAACCCACGGGAAATACCAACGGCTTTTGCCAACTTTTGAAACGTAGCATTCGGATATAATGTCTAGCTAATCCCGTACTTCGCATCAGATAAAGCAGATATTTTCGTTGCAACCGTTGCCGAGGAATTTTGTGGTAAATTTCCATCTCGGGGTTATACCAAATTTCCCATCCAGCATTTTGCATATATAATACCATTTCTAGATCTTCGCTATTGAGAATCGATATCGAAGAACGACCGCTTAAAAATGGTTTTTGAGGAACACTTTCACACCAAGCTTGTTTGAGTACCACCAATCCGGCAGAAGGTGGTAACATCTTCATTTTGGGTTCGTAGCGATGAGGTTGAGAACCACGTTCGGTGATGGCAAAGAAACTGGCAATTTTCTCGAAATTTCGCGGAGGTTTGACTTCATAGTCGCCGTGAACTTGGCTGCCATAAGCGCCTGCCTTGGGATGTTTTTCTCCAAACCGATAAGCAGCCGCTACCCAGTTTTCGGCGGGGAGAGTATCGTCGTCGAGAAATCCTACCCATTTTCCTTTTGCTTCTCGTACGGCTTTGAGTCTCGCAAAAGATGCACCTTGTTGGGTTTCGAGGCTGTATTCTAATGGGTAGGGTTCAAACCAATCTTGTTGATAACTTTGAATCAGTTTTGCGGTATTATCAGTACTATTATTATCGACGATGAGAAGTTCCCAGCGGATAGATTCTGTCTGAATTTGAGCTTTAAGCTTTGCTAAAACTTCCGGCAAGCGTTTCGCACCATTATAAGTAGGAATTGCAACGGTAAAATCAAGTTCTATTTCGGAAGAGAATAACGATCGCATTTTTGACTCTATCTAATAAAATATCGAAAGATATACATTAAATATCAAACTCTGGAAATATCGAAAATAGTAACATCTCTCTAGATTTTACAAACTCTTTTAGATCGGACGTGTAATAAGTTTGCCAAGCTTGACTCTCTTTTCTTCCACCTTCTACTGGAAAAATTTTATCCGATGTTAAGATGAACTCGATTTCGGCTGCGGGATAGCCAAAATCTAAGAGTAAACGATAAAGTTCTTGATTGAGGTTTTCAGTTTTGAGAAACTTAACCGTAAACAAATCATTTAGATACTGCTTCGATCGAACATACTCTTGGCTGAATTTTTCAAATATGGTTTCGACAGGCTGATTGAAAAAATATTTGATAAAATTCTGTGTTTGTTGACCGATAGAAAGGTGTGGATCTAGATTTGGCGTTTCCAAAGTATTGAACTTACACAAGCTGTTGACGGCTTCGACATACTCTGCAAATGAAATATCTGGAAAGTGGGGATATCTATTTGTCATAACTTCCATCTCTGCAAAAAAGCTTTCGGGGTATCGTCTCCACCAGCCAAATTCATACACAGAAACGTAGCGTTCGTAGGGACTGCGGATGGTTGAGACGATCGGCTTATTTCTGTATTCTGGAGGAATTTGCCAGCATTTTCCATGTTTTGTACCTTCATTCGTCGTGTCAATAATATTACCTATATTAGCATTGTTGTGAATAGTCTGTAGAACTTCTGTCACAAAAGTTCCACCCGTTTTGGGATAATGAATATAAACAAAATCAGGAGTTAGTAGCATATTTTAATATAGTATTTTTGATTTAATTATGTACCGAAGTTTCGTGAAAATAGCTACACACTCTGCTATTTTACATCAAATTCTGGAAAGATTGCGAAGACCATTCGATCGCGCTGCCGAACAAATGCTTTGAGTTCCGGGGTATAGTAGTCTTGCCAACTCTTATGCGATCGGCGAATACCTCCTGGTGGTAAACTAGGTAATACTTTTTCTGCCTCGAGAATAAAGTTTATTTCTTTAGGATCGTATCCCGCTTTTACCAAAAACTCATATAATTCACGGTTAAGATCATTCATCTTCAAGAAATGAACTGGATAGAGATCTTCTTGATACTGCCTCGTTTCTATATACTCATCACTCAGCTTAGGGAAAATAGTTTCAGGCGGTTCTTTAAAAAAGAAGCGGATAATTTCATAAGTTCTTTGTCCGACTACATTATCGGGATGAAGGCGCGGAGTGTTTAATGTTCTAAAATAATGATAAGTATTGACAATATGCACGTATTCTGAAAAAGAGATTTCGGGATAATGGGGATACTCTCGAACGATCGTCTCTACATCTAGCATAAAGTCTTGCGGGTATTTTTTCCACCATCCAAATGAGTATCCCGAAAGATAGCGTTCGTAGGGGTTCCGAACTGTTGAAAAAGCAAGTTTGCGGCGAAAAGCTGGCGGAATATCTCGACAAGTTGCGTGTTTAGTTCCCTGGGATGCCGTATCAATCATTCCGCCGCCAACATTGCCAAACCACTGTCCAATTTTGCCGATCGTTGCATTTTTATAACCTCTATTGCCATGAATTTTTTGTAGGGTTTCGGTAACAAAAGTTCCTCCGGTTTTGGGATAATGAATGTAAACAAATTTATCAGATAACAGCATAAACTTCTGGTAGATATAGCGATGTCAATAAAATAATTGCGCTAACTATCAAATATTAACTATCTCCTTATACATCATATTCTGGAAACATCTGAAAGAACATTCGATCGCGTTGCCTGACGAAAGCTTTCAGTTCGGGAGTATAGTAATCTTGCCAATCTTTATCTTCTCGGGGAATGGTTCCCACTTGCATTCCCGGCAACACTTTTTCAGACTCCAATATAAATTCTGCCTTTTCCGGAGGATAGCCAACTTCAACCAGAAACTCATAGAGTTCTCGATTTAAGTTTTCCATTCTCAAAAAACGAACCGAATACATATCTTGCTGGTAGTTTTGAGACGTAATATAATCTTCCGCGATTTTGGATAAAACCCGATCGGGAGATGGCTTGAAGAAAACGTTAATCGTTTCGTAGGTTCTTTGACCGATCGGATTTCCAGGGTCTAAATCAGGTGTCGGTATTTTCCGAAAAGCATTAAAATCGTTGCTAATTCTCACATAATCATCAAAAGATAAATTGGGATAGTTCGGAAACGCTTTTACCACCGCTTCCACATCCCCGGCAAACTGTTCGGGATATCGTTTCCACCAACCATACAGATATCCGGAGACATACCGATCGTAGGGATTGCGAATTGTAGAAACGATCGGCTTCCCTCTAAAACCGAAAGGAATTTCTCGACAAGTATTGTGTTGAGCACCTTCTTTTGCCGTGTCAATTAAACCTCCACCCGTATTTCCCAAAAACTTGCCAATTTTACGCAGGTTTTTATTTTTATACCCCGTGCGATCGTGAAGCTTAAATAATCGATTGGTAACAAACGAACCGCCTGTTTTGGGATAGTGAATATAGACGAATTTATCGGTTAACAGCATATCCGAAAGTTTCTCCTACCAAAATCACTGAACGATCGCCTGCTAACACTCAAACTTTGAATGGATGTCATACTATTTTAAAGTTAGCACAGGTCATTTTGAGTGGGACAAGTCTTGACAAGCTCGCCAGTTTCGGGTATGAATATTGAGTGTGCTTTGGGTATTGACTTTGGAACCTCCGGGGCGCGGGCGATCGCCATTGATTCTTCCGGCGAGATTCGATCGCAAACTGACTACCCCTTCCCGCCATCCGCCACAGCCAACACCTCCGCTTGGCACACCGCCTTGTTCGATACGATCGATCGAACCCGCCAGCAACTTCCCTCAACAGCGATCGTCACCAGAATTGCCATCAACGGCACATCCGCCACTGCATTGCTGTGCGATGCCTCCGGTCAACCCGTTACCCCTCCCCTACTCTACAACGACGGACGCGGTACAGCAGTTCTGGACAAACTTGCAGCAATTTCCCCGGCAAACCACACCGTCGTCAGCGCCACCTCCAGCTTGGCGAAACTCCTGTGGTTCCTAGAACAGAAAGAGTCAAAACCCGAGTATTACTTCCTACACCAAGCCGACTGGTTAGCCTTTTTGCTACACGGCAAACTCGGCATCAGCGACTATCACAATGCCTTGAAACTCGGCTACGATCCCGCCAATTTATGTTATCCTAACTGGCTATTAGAAGGCATCCGCCGAATCGCCGGGAACCGCGTTCCCCAACTTCCCCGCGTGGTTGCACCGGGAACCCCCATTGGTCCGCTGACCCCAGAAATCGCCCACCGCTTTGGCTTCTCTCACCCCTGCCTCGTCTGTGCGGGAACCACAGACAGCATCGCCGCTTTCCTCGCCAGTGGGGTAAAATCCCCCGGCGAAGCTGTCACCTCCCTCGGTTCCACATTAGTGCTGAAACTCCTCAGCGGCACTCGCGTCGAAGACAGTCGCTACGGCATTTATAGCCATCGCCTCGGGAACTTGTGGCTAACCGGAGGCGCATCCAACACCGGCGGCGCCGTCTTGCGAAGCTTCTTCACCGATGCGGAACTTGCGACCCTCAGCGATCGAATTCCCGACACCGAAAGTCCTCTCGATTACTATCCCCTCTTGCAACCGGGAGAACGTTTCCCCATCAACGATCCCCAGTTCCCCCCAAAACTGGAACCCCGACCCGAAGATAGCGTCGAATTTTTACACGGCTTGCTAGAAAGCATAGCTCGGATCGAAGCGCGAGGATATCAACTTTTACAGCAATTGGGTGCAACCCAAATCGTGCGAGTTTATACCGCAGGCGGCGGTGCGAAAAATGGAGTCTGGGGTCGTATCCGCCACCGCCATCTTCACGTTCGGGTCCTTCAATCTTATCAAACAGAAGCCGCTTACGGAACCGCTTTGTTAGCATCGAAAAGTAATTTGGCGAATACAGGACTTACGCAGTTACGCTACTGATGGTGGCTCTGGTGCGTTACGCTGCGCTAACACACCCTACATACTTCGCCCCTACAACTGAACTTATTACTTATTACTTATTACTTAAATCCCATGCTCCATTACCCATTACCCGCACGAAGACTCCCTCGTCTGCTCAGCGTTCTCGAAGTGTGGGGGTTTGGGTTGAGTGGATTGTTGCTGTGGTTGGGACCAGCTCCTGAGATGAATTCCCACTTGGGAGTGAGTTCGATCGCCGTTTGGATTCCCGCCTCGATCGTCGGTATCCTCCTCAACCTACAAGTCCAACAACTGGGAACGCGATGGTCGCACTTGTCCGGAGGAACACCCAATTATACCACCAAATTACTCGAAAACCGCCCATTCCTCGCCCGTTACGGAGCGATCGGCTACTTTCTCGGCTGGGTTTCCGTTCCAGCGATGAATGCCATCATCCTCACCGATTTCATCGCTGCCAACCTCCAATCCCTAGGAATTACCTGTCCGGAAATCCTCCTCAAAATTAGCTTCACCGCCATTCCCTTCATCGTTGCCTACAGTGGCACTCGCGCCATCAGCATCCTCCACCTCTTCTTTACCCTGCCTGCCATCGGCTTACTCATCCTCTTCTGTACTCAAGGCTTGGGTTGGCTCGTCTTTTCTCCCCAAAGTCCCGGATTCTTTCCCCCCAACGTTCCCGACTTTTCCCTCACCCACTGGGCAAAATGGTTCTTCCTCGCCGTCTATGCCGCCTACGGTTGCGAAACCGCCTCTTCCTTCATCGCCGACACCCACCAACCCGGCAAAAGCCTTCGCAGTCTCACCTTTGCCGCCATTTTACTCCCCGTCGTCTATATCGGCGGTTCCTGGTTGCTGATGCGACTGGCAACCGACCCCAAATTGGGAAGCAATGCCTTCTTGCACCTGGTAGCTGCCGCACAACCCATTTGGGGCTCTTTCGCCAACGTACTCGTCGCCTTCCTCATTGCCTCGGGTTGCTTGCTTTCTTCTGCCACTGCCGTTGCCAACTCCCCCCGCGTGCTATACCAACTCTCTCTCGACGGCTATTTAGCCCCCGTGTTTGCCGTCGTCTCTCGCCGAGGGGCATTCGGTCCGGGTTTGACATTTACGTTTGCGCTCAGCCTTTTGTGTCTGTTGTGGGGCAATGTGTCGCGGGTGGTGATGATTACCGGAACGGGGTATCTCTGCGGGATGATTGCCATTCATTTGGGATTGTGGTTGCGTCGCCGTCATCCGGAAGTATTGTTTCCTCGGGGTTCTTTGCTCTTTTGCGGGGTGGAAGTGTTCGTCTTGTTTGTCGGGGGTTGGGCGTGGGGTCCGCGAGATTTGATGTTGGGATTGCTGATGCCTGTCGCCGTTTTGGGGCTAAATGCCGTGGTGGCACGGACGCCGTTGCCCCCATTTCGACCCCAGTGGTGGCAGCGTTTGTACCGTCGGCAAGGGTCTGCGGACTCCCAAGATTTCGTCGGGCGCCAAATCATGCTGCTACTGATTTTTGTTTGCAGCGCGGTCAGTATTAGCTGGCACATCAAAGCCGAACTCGATCGAGTGGGGAATCCCGCTGCCTTAGATGAAGTGTCGGCGAATTTATTGGTGTCGTTTCTGCTGGTTGCCAGTTTTGTGGGAGTGGCAATTGCCTGTTGGACGAGTTTACCTCAAGCTTCGGCAATTCTCGAAGCTCGCGAACAGTCGGAATTGTTGTTCAATGTTGCTCAAGATGCGATCGTTGTTCTCAACGAACAGGGAACGATTCGCAAAGTCAATCCGGCTGCCTTGTCCCTATTTTCCATCAAACCCTTCGATCTGATCGGGCATCGCCTCAACGAGCAACTTCCAGGACTTCCCGCCGAAATAACACAATGGCAGCGGCGCAGCGAACAAACCTTCGTGCGCTATGGCGAAACCTTCACGGTGGAAGTGTCGCTCTCGGCGCTGCGACACGAGGACGACAGCCAAGAATACATGGCAATTTTGCGCGATATCAGCGAACAGAAGCAAGCCGAAGCGCAATTGAGAGATTGGGCGGAGAAATTAGAACTACGGGTTCAAAAACGGACGGCTCAATTGGAAGCGGCGAAAGAACGCGCCGATGCGGCAAACCAAGCCAAAAGTGATTTTCTGGCGAGTATGAGTCATGAATTGCGTACTCCGTTGAATGGGATTTTGGGCTACGCCCAAATTTTGCAACGATCGACTACGCTGACAAAATCGGAACATCGAGGCGTCGAAATTATTTACCAGTGCGGTTCTCATTTGCTGACTTTGATTAACGATATTCTGGATCTGTCCAAAATCGAAGCCTGTAAGATGGAAGTGCATCCCAAAGTCCTTCGCTTCCCGGCATTTTTACAGGATGTGGTGGAAATTTGTCGCGTCCGAGCCGAAGTTAAAGGTCTCGACTTCCAATACCATCAAGAGTCTCCACTTCCGGCAGGGATTCTCGCCGACGAAAAGTGTCTGCGCCAAGTGTTACTGAATCTTTTAGGAAATGCGATTAAATTTACGAAACGGGGTCGTGTCACATTTGAGGTTGAAGTTCTCGCGCAACAGATAAAGAAGGGAGGAGAACAGATTGCTTATCTCATTCGTTTCCAAATCCAAGATACGGGTGTCGGCATGAACCCAGAAGAGTTCGATCGAATTTTCCAGCCTTTCGAGCAAGTGGGAGAAGGCAAGTTGAAAACAGAGGGGACGGGGTTGGGATTAACCATCAGCCAGCAACTTGCCAAGCTGATGAACGGTCGAATTCAAGTGGAAAGTCAACGGGGAAAAGGGAGTACCTTTTGGCTGGAGTTAGAGTTCCCCGAAGCACAAGTGACGGATAAGCCGATCGATCGTCGTAAAGTGGTCGGGTATCGAGGTCAACGGTTTAAAATTGCGATCGTGGACGATCGGTGGGAAAATCGATCGGTTTTGGTGAATTTACTTCAACCCCTGGGTTTCCTGATTGTGGAGGCAAGCGATGGTAAAGAAGGGTTAGAATGCGCGATAGCGTTTCGCCCGGATTTGATGATTACGGATCTGACTATGCCGGAAATGGATGGTTTTGAACTGCTGCGACAACTGCGGCAGCACCCCGAACTGAAAAACCTTTCTGTCTTAGTCTCTTCGGCTAGTGTTCTCGAGAGCGATCGAAACCAAAGTATCGAGGCGGGAGGAAATGATTTCTTACCTAAACCCGTGCAAAGACAGGAACTCCTGAGTCTACTGCAAAAGCATTTAAAACTGGAATGGATTTATGACGATCGAAAAACCGAGGTCTCTCAAACATCGCCAAAGGAATTCATTCCGCCAACTCCCGAAGATTTAGACCGCTTGCTCGATCTGGCAAAACAAGGTTTTATCGATCGTTTGATTAAAGAAGTCGATCGTATCGAAGCCTCAGACGATCGATATCAACCCTTCTGCACAAACCTTCGCCAACTGGCACAAGAATTTAAACTCAAACAAATTAGAGCGTTACTACAATTTTATATTTAACGCTCGATCGACTTTATTTACTATCGTTTTTGTGCCGATCTCTATGACTTTAACGCCAGAAACGGGTATTATCTTAATTGTCGATGATATCCCGAGTAACTTAGCTGTCTTGTCCAAAGCCTTAAGCCGCGCAAACTATCAAGTGGCTGTGGCGACCGATGGAGAAACCGCGATCGAACAAGTGAACTACAAGCCACCCGATCTGATTCTGCTGGATGTGATGATGCCAGAAATTGATGGATTTGAAACCTGTATTCGACTCAAAGCAAATCCCTCGACGTGTGATATTCCTATCATTTTTATGACCGCGCTTTCCGAGGCGGTAGATAAAGTCAAAGGTTTGCGTTTAGGGGCGGTCGATTATATTACCAAACCCTTCCAAACCGAAGAGGTTCTCGCTCGGGTTGATGTTCATCTTAAATTATACAACTTAACTCGAACCTTAGAACAAAAAGTTGAAGAACGAACTTCTGAACTTTCCCAAACCTTAAAACAACTGCAACAAGCCCAATTTCAGTTAGTCCAGAACGAAAAAATGTCAGCCATCGGACAGTTAGTAGCTGGAATTGCCCACGAAATTAATAACCCAGTCAATTTTATTCATGGAAATTTAACGTATACTCAACAGTATGTTTCTGATTTATTTGAATGCATTAAAATTTACCAATCTCTCGTTTCTTGTCCCCCGCCCGAACTGAAAAACCTAGAAAAAGAAATTGATTTGGAATTTATCAAATCCGATTTGCCTAGCTTAGTAGCTTCTATGCAATCGGGGACTCAAAGAATCCAAAGTATTGTCAAGTTGTTGCAAGACTTCTCGAGACAAAATGAGTCGGGTCTCAAAGCCGCTAATATCAACCAAGGACTCGATCGAACGTTAACGCTTTTAAACTATCGATGTCAAGATACTCGTTTACTCAAAGATATTCAAATTATCAAGGAATACGGTGAATTGCCTTTGATTAACTGCTATTGCGGACAACTCAATCAAGTGTTTCTGAATATTTTGAGTAATGCGATCGATGCTTTAGAAGAACGCCAAGATTTTCCCGACGATCGACCGACCATCCGAATTAAAACCGAGGTACTAGATCCTCAATGGATATCCATTAGAATTTTTAACAATGGATCGGATATTCCCGAATCCATAAAAAATCGATTATTCGATCCCTTCTTTACTACCAAACCGATCGGTAAAGGAACGGGGATGGGACTCTCGATTAGCTATCAAATTATTACTCGACAACATCGGGGTAAACTCTGGTGTGTGTCTCATCCAGGTCAAGGCGCGGAATTTATTATTCAGCTTCCTCATCTTAGCCCATATCCAACCGTAAAAACGATCGAATGAATCTGAATTAATGAAACAGCGCATTCTCGGTATCGATCCGGGGTTAGCCACCATTGGATTTGGCATGATTTCTTGCCACAAAAATAGCCAAAATTATGACGAACTCGAAGCGATCGATTTTGGCATCATCAAAACCCATGCAAAGCAAGAGTTCGGTCAAAGATTGCAAACAATTTACGATGATTTACACGGTCTGATCGGTGAATTTTCTCCAGATTATGTTGCGGTAGAAAAGCTGTTTTTTTATCGCATGGGAAACACGATTTTAGTCGCCCAAGCGCGGGGTGTGATTATGTTAGTTTTAGCACAGCACAATTTGCCCTTAATCGAGTTTACCCCAGCACAGGTAAAACAGGCGCTGACGGGATATGGTAACGCGGGAAAAGACGAAGTACAAGCCGCCGTGGCACGGGAGTTGAATTTGGAAACTCTCCCAAAACCGGACGATGCAGCCGATGCTTTGGCAATGGCGCTAGCGGCTTGGTTTCAACAGTCGGGATAATTCGCGTTCCCGACACTTATACTTACAACTTATTAGATCTTACTTCTATTCCTGATAGCGAGGAATTTCGATGATAAACCGAGTGCCTCGATCGACTTCTGAGATACACTCAAATTTTCCTCGATGCTTTTCTACTACAATTTGCTGACTAATTGAAAGTCCTAAACCCGTCCCTACCCCGGCTAATTTAGTTGTGAAAAAGGGTTCAAAAATTCGATCGACGATATGGGATGGCATTCCACTTCCATTGTCAGAAATGGAGATCTGAACTCTTTCCTCTGAAGTCATTCGAGTGCAAATCTCGACGATCGGACGATCGCAACTTCCTTTTGTTATCTGTTCTTCCAGCGCGTCGATACTATTACTAATTAAATTCATAAAAACTTGATTGAGCTGCCCCGCATAGCATTCTACGGGCGGCAAACTCCCATAATCTTTAATCACTTTAATTTCCCCCCGTTCTGCTTTAGGTTTTAAACGGTACTGCAAAATCAGCAATGTCCCATCAATCCCTTCATGAATATCGACGGGCTTCATCTCCGCTTGATCCAGACGGGAAAAATTGCGCAGTGACAACACGATATGGCGAATCCGATCGGCTCCCAGCTTCATCGAATCGAGCATCTTTGGCAAATCCTCGAGCAAAAAATCCAGATCGATATCTTCAGCCATCTCTTCAATTTCTTCCTCTGGCTGGGGATAATATTTTCGGTAGCCTTCCAGAAGTGTCATCAAATCTTGGACGTACTCGGTGGTGTGGCGGATATTTCCATAGATAAAATTGACAGGATTGTTAATTTCGTGAGCCACTCCCGCCACCAATTGACCGAGACTAGACATTTTTTCACTTTGAATCAATTTGCTCTGAGTTTGTTTCAACTCTTGCAGCGCCACTTGTGCTCGTTCGGCTTGGGATTTGGCGACAGAGGTAGCTTGCTGGCTTTGTTCGTAGAGTTCTGCTTGTCCGATCGCGATCGCTGCTTGATTCGCCAGTTGTTCGAGCAAATCGATTTCCGAAGATTGCCACACCCTTGGCGATCGACATTCATGCAGGATTAACAATCCCCATAACTGCGACTCCCTCTCTCGACGAATCGGCACCACCAAACAAGCTTTCACCTGCAAAGAATGTAAAAATTCGCGGTAACACTCATCGGAGATCTCCGTTTGGATATTGCTAACGGCGCGGATCTGACCCTCCTCAAACAAACGAGTCGATCGATTCTTCAGCGCCAATAAAGTGGGATAAGAAAAACAACTATTCGGTTCTCGCACTCCCAATACCGATTGCCAACTCCCTCGCACATCTTCAACAATCACATCGCCCGGGTTTTCCGGTGGGTTTTCCGGATGGATTTGGTAGATGACAGCCCGATCGGTATCCAGCACCGATCGAACTTCCCGCACAATGGTGGACAGTAGCGTCGGTAAGTCCAGAGTGCTGCGAATTTGGTCGGTAATGTGTTTGCGCAGTTGACTGAATTCCAACGCTTGTTGCAGCTTCATAGTACGTTCTTGCACTTGCAACTCGAGATTGACATTGAGCGATCGAACTTGCTGGTAGAGCTGATATTGTTGAATTGCCATGGAAAACTGTTCTCCCAAAGCTTGAACCAGTTCGATTTCGTCCGGCGTCCAAACTGGCGCCCGATTTTGTTGTCGTTCTCGCCAGATTTCAAAAGATCGTCGGGGACGCAGTTGCTTTTCTTGCGGGTTAAATCGTCCCGCCCACAATCGCTCTGTCGTCACGCTAGAGCGACAAATACTCAGGTATCCCAGATGCTGTTGGCGGTAGTACAGCGAAACGATTAAGACACCGCGAATCGCGGTGGGTTTGAAAACCGGGAGCGACGATCGAAATAGAGGATCTTGGTAAACATCGGCAACTGCCTTCACCGGGCTAGCCAGTTGCGCTAGAAAAGCGGGATCTTCGAGCCAATCCCGTTCTAGTTGCAGAGGATCTGCCAATTTCGGTTGCTCGCCACAGGCAAACAGTTTTCGATCGGTATTCAGATACAGCCTGCCACCAATGCCATCGAGAGCGGCAACCGTTGCCTCCAATGCGGCTTGTAATTCGACGGTGGGTTGAGCGTGAAGTAGGGTAGAAATTTGGTTGACGGTGAGTTCTCGTTGGCTTTTGGCTCGCGCTTGGCTGAGGAGGGTGGATTGGGCGATGGCGATCGAAACGCGATCGGCAACCATCTGCACCAGATCTAAGTCTTCCAGGGAGATCGATCGGGGTTCGCCATGGTGCGATACCAGCAAACCCCACAAATGGGGCGTACGGTTCGCCGTGCCCATCGCCAATTCTGACTCCAGCGAGATCGGCACTACCAAGGAAGACACCACTCCCATGGCGTGCAAATACTGCAAATGGCAGGAATCGATCGGACGATAGTCGATCGGCTGGCGAGTTGCATTCTCCCATCCCCCCAGTTGAGATCCGTCTGACTCTCCCGAAACCAGCGGACTCCAGCCAATGGTTCCGGCTTGACGATCCACGATCGATCGCACTCGCCACAAGACAAACCGCTCTCGTGCCTGAGCCGGGATATCGTCTGCGGGGAAGTTCAATCCCAGTAGAGAAGGCAGCCGCTGTTCGTGAATCGACTCAGCAATCACTTTGCCGCTGCCATCGGGGTTAAACCGATAAACCATCACCCGATCGGTACCCAACACCGATCGCACTTCAGCCGTCGTCGTACTTAAAATCTCTTTGAGTTCTAAAGATTGACGAATGCGGTTAGCAATTCGGTGCAGTAAAACTTCCCGCTCTAATTGCTTTTGTTGTATTGGTGCGTTGTATTTCATCCCGCTTCAACCTTCCTATTAACCGTTTTTTATAGATGTCGCCTCTCATCCCCTAAGATTGACCCCTGTTCTATCTATTTAAAAATGAGGCTTGTTTATTATCAGTGTCTAAATATTATATAAAATCAATAACTCAACGGGATATTAATATTAATGAACAGACAAAAAATGAATGTGTTCCGGCGATACTCAGACCCTCGACCGTCATCAAACCACCCATCGATCGCTCATCCGATCTCTCAAAGCAATGAAATTTTCCATTGTCGATCGTCGTTCCTAAGTTAAGGCGAACCCCGAACCCATTGTTGACTCACGACATCGCGATCCAGAAAGTTACTCCACTTCAAAGTGGAGTTCCTCTCGCGGCGGATTCCGTTCTGCTAGCGATGGGTTTGTGGCAATTTTGTTCGACGGTCGATCGCTGCTTTGGCCACCTCTGAATGCTGACTGACCCTGCTTAGTCGCATCCCGATCGCGATCCCAAATGAGATAGGTATAGTCATATGGTATACTAATTTACATTAAAAAACGATATTGAATAAAAGCCATCTTGCCATAACGCAAGTACCAACGCGACAAAATAAGTCTTGAGGAACTCTACTTTTGTTGAACTGACCGATTTGTGAACGTTATCGATACCGCTGCCAAATATCATTCTGTTTACCAGCTTGGCTTCTAAGTTTCAATACGATCGTTCAGTTGTGAGATCCCTCTTTTTACAATAAGTCGAATCGAGTAGTTTGAGTTTTGGCACAGAATCTCTGGATTCGACTCGAAAAAATTAGCGGGCAGCATCCCGAACCGACTGAATTTGCGATCGGACACTCATCAGAATTTGCCCCAGATGATTTTGTCCGGTTCGATCGGCACCGCAGCCCCAAAAATAATCGGTTGGGGAATCTTCCACGATCGTCTCCTGCCCCGTCCCCAACAAAATCTCTTGTACATCGAGATGCGTCAGAAACTTCGTTAAAACGGCTTTTCGCATAACGGTTGTCTTCACCGCAGACCAATCCGCGCGACAAATTCGGCAGCTATCCCGTCCCCATTTCGCGGCATCTTCCGGCGTCGGTGCCTGCCAAATTTTCCACATCAGCGGTTCGTCCACCGTCCCCCGAAATTTATGAGCTTGGTAGTAATGTTCCACCGTTTGCCAATCTTTGCCGTCGAGATGAATGCTGTGGGGCGAAAAGTTGGAAAAACAGCCGTATGGATTGTAAACTTTGTAAAAATAGATGGGCATGGTTCGTTATTTGTGATTCGTTCTATCCTCTATCTTCAATCCAATTCCCCATTCCCCATTCTCCATTACCCATTACAGTTTCAATCGATCGGCGTCATCGAAAACCAATTTAGATAAACCATTGACGATCGCCACCGTACCCATCAGACCCGCCAGCATCAGCATTAACACCACCAGAATCTGATAAGCAGCCGCCGTCAGGGGAGAGACACCGCCAAGGAGTTGACCGCTGGTTAATCCGGGAATGGCAACCAATCCCACCGTCATAGTGGCATTGAGAGTGGGCAAAAATCCCGATCGAATGGCATCGCGACGATATCCATCGACGGCTTGTTGGGGAGTCGCACCCAGACACAGGTGGGTTTCGATTTCCAGTGGGTGACTCCCCAGGCTGCTGACAAACCGTTCTCCGGCGATCGCTGCACCGTTAAGCGTGTTACCAAGAATCAGTCCCCCAAAAGCAATGGCATAGCGCGGATCGAGCCATGCTTGCGGCTGGCGCAGCACCAGAATCTGGGTATACAACAGAGCAAACGCCGTGCTGGCAAACAAAGCCAGCCAAACAACCGGAAATAACCGAGGGATTTTTCGGCTAATCCGATTGCCAGTGGCGATCGCCGTGAGGGTTAATAACAGCAGGAGAAAACCCAGCAGGAAAAGAGGCTGATTTCCCGCAAAGGTGAATTCCAGCACAATTCCCAGCACCAACAACTGGACGATCGCTCGCGCCGCTGCCAATGCCAAACTTCCTTCTAACCCCAAACGCTGCCACGCCGACAATCCGATGGCAATGGCAACCATCCCCAATGCCAGTCCCAAATCGAGAAAATCCAGTTCGATCGGTGTATCCACTTCAGTTAACTTTTACGCTTTGCGAACAGTCAATTTATACCAAGACTTTCCCTTCTCTTTCGAGCTGATTCGGTCAAGGAAATCAACCAACATTCCTCATCCACCATCAGAGATCGACCGATCGAAGGTCAAGCATTCCATGGGGGAAGCTTAGATGGCACAACCCATCTCAAATACTATCCTCCACAGAGATGACTGGAAGTGTTTTCCAATCTAAAGCTTGAGTAAATCTTAAGAATCCAAAGCTACCAGTTGAAATAGATTCGCAATATTGCCAAGATACTGCTACATTAGAAAGTCGAAGTTTAGCCAAACCATTTCTCGGATTACGGATTTTTGGCATTGGGGACTTGCGGGTTCATAACAGACCCATCAAGTTGCCCAAATTCTAGAACGCAGGTTTTCTGGCAGGTACTCCAATCGATTGGCAAATCCCTGAATCCTTGAACATTAAACGCTCCATCAGTACCGTTATTCGATCTCTAGACGGTTCGATCTCATCTAATTGTTTTCAACTTAAATTATGACTCAGACATCTGTGAAGATCGCAGTTGCCACCCTCACGGCTCTGTCGCTCTCCTTGGGCAGTCGGGTTCAGGCGACGATCTCCTCCCCTGCTCCTGAGAATTATTCGTCTTTGGAAATGCCCTCTCCCGAACCCGAGTCGATCGCCATGGAGGTCTCTCTGAAACCCTATGTTGAGGGCTATGCCGAGTTAGTTTATCGCAACTACCAGGATTCTCATCAGCAAGCGGTTCGTTTGGGCAAGGCGATCGAGGCATTCCTAGCTCAACCCAACGACGCCACCCATCAAGCCGCCCAGCAAGCTTGGGTTGAGGCTCGTCAAAGTTATTTACAAACCGAAGCATTCCGGTTTTACGAAGGTCCGATCGACTTTATCGATCCCGCCACCGGAGAAGAAGTACCCGAGGGGCGGATCAATGCTTGGCCGATGAATGAAGCGTTCATCGATTACGTTCAAGGCAATCCAGACAGTGGCATTATTAACAACAAGAGTCTGGAAGTTTCCATCGAAACGATCTTGGAAAACGACCAGGTTACCGATGAAGCCGACGTAACCACCGGTTGGCACGCGATCGAATTCTTGCTGTGGGGTCAGGATTTGAATCCCCAGGGACCGGGACTTCGCAGTTTTGAAGATTTTGTCCCCGATGGAGATAGCAACGATCGTCGTCGCACCTATCTCCAATTGGTCACCACTCAGCTGATCGACGACTTGAGCTTTCTGGAAAACGAATGGAAGCCAAACGCCAATAATTTCCGCGCGGAGTTTATCGATCGAGATCCGAAAGAGTCGATGGGCAAAATTCTCACCTCACTGGCGACCCTCAGCGCCTTTGAGATGTCTTCCGAACGCCTTACCGTCGCCCTCGATAGCGGCAATCAGGAAGACGAACATTCCTGCTTTAGCGATACCACTCGCCAGGACTTTGTCTTCAATGCCAAAGGGATTGAGAATGTCTACTTTGGCAACTACGGCAACTACGATGGTCCCGGTTTTGACGAACTCATCGCGCAGCTAGACCCAGCAATCAACCAAACCGTTGTCGCGGCTTTGACACAGACCCGCTCGGCAATCTCCAATATTAACCAACCCTTCGATGGGGTTCTGGCTTCACCACCAGGAAGCGAGGCTAGAGAAGAAGCGGAAGCGGCGATTACCGCCCTGGAAAATCAGGCTGAAGCCTTTCAAGCACTGGGGGAAGTGTTGGGAGTTGATGTGGAGATTCTGGCAGAATGAGACATAAGCGTTACTGGCTCGCTATTCTTGCCGTTGTCGTTGCCGTTTCGATCGTCCTCTCTTCTTGGATATCTCCATATCCTGGGATAGCCTCAGAGGATTATACCGCCGAAATTCAGCGCAACCGCACGACGTTATCTGGTGGAGAGCTAGCAACGGTTGAGAAAATTACCCAAACGGCTTTTGCTCAACCGATTACCAATCTCGATCGCGCCCGGCGGCGCATCTTTTCCTTTGGAGACCACCTGTTCAACACCCAATGGGTTCAGGCTCCGGCTTCTGTTGCCACCCTCGATGGGCTCGGTCCCCTGTTCAACCGCAATTCCTGCGCCGGGTGTCACGTGCGGGATGGTCGAGGTCGTCCGCCTCTGCCCGACGAAACCCGGATGCTGTCGATGTTGGTTCGGCTGAGCGTTCCGGGGCAAAACGATCGCGGCGGACCGCTGCCCCATCCGGTCTACGGCGGACAGTTTCAGGAGCAAGGAATCCTCGGCGTGGCGGCTGAGGGAGAAACGAAAATTTCTTGGACGGAAGAGCCAGGGCAGTTTGCCGATGGTCAAGCTTTTAATCTGCGTCGTCCTGCCTATGAGTTTACCAATCTCGGCTACGGCCTGTTGGGGGAAGATATGCTGTTTTCGCCTCGGGTGGCTCCGCCGGTTTTTGGTCTGGGATTGCTGGAAAATATTCCTGAAGAGAGTATCGTCCAACAAGCTGACCCCGACGATCGAGATGGAGACGGGATTTCCGGTCGTCCGAACTGGGTTTGGGATGTCCGGCAGCAGGAAACGCGCTTGGGTCGTTTTGGCTTGAAAGCTAGCGAACCCAACATCAAGCAGCAGATTGCCGATGCGTTTAATGGCGATATTGGGATTACCAGCAGCTTGAAAGAGACTTCAAGCTGCACGGAGTTCGCAGGTGGACTGTCAGGAAAAAGCCCAATTGGGCGATCGACCTGATGTGAGTGATGTCTTTTTGGATAAAATTACCACCTACGTTAGTTTGCTGGCGGTTCCAGCGAGGCGCAATCTCGATGGCGCGACCGAGCAACGGGGAGAACGACTGTTTTATCAGGCGCAATGTGCAACTTGTCATTTGCCGAGACTGGTGACGGGAAACGCTTCCGAGCATCCTGAGTTTAACGATGTCGTCATTCATCCCTACACGGATTTACTGTTGCACGATATGGGGGCAGATCTGGCTGACAATCGTCCGGATTTTGAGGCTGATGGTCAAGAGTGGCGAACTCCTCCATTGTGGGGGATTGGTTTGGTGGAGAATGTCAACAAGCACACGTTTTTCCTGCATGATGGTCGCGCTCGCAATTTCGCCGAAGCAATTCTCTGGCATGGCGGTGAGGCAGAGCAATCTAAGGAACAGTTTGTGGCGATGGAGGAGGGAGATCGAGAGGCGCTGGTACAGTTCTTAAACTCGTTGTAGTTTTGGGCATATCATTTGTACGTCTTGGCATAATCTCTCTCGAGTTTTGCTCAATCTAGGCACTACACATTTTAGAGACAGAAAAGCCGTCAATCAAGAGACGCGGCTTTGAACCCAAAATTCTGGTAATCTAGATTGAGCTTGTATCGATCGCCGTTTATCTCTCCTCGTCAATGAGTGCAACCGTCTCCGCGTCACCCCGCACAGTCCGCATCGGATCTCGCAAAAGCCAACTGGCACTGGTGCAAACCTACTGGGTACAAGAACAACTGCAACAGCGCTTTCCCGATCGCACCTTTGAAGTTCACACCATGTCCTCCAAAGGGGATAAAATTCTCGATGTTCCCTTGGCAAAAATTGGTGACAAAGGACTGTTCACCAAAGAACTAGAAGACAAGATGCTGCAAAATGAGACGGATTTTGCCGTACATTCCCTCAAGGATCTCCCCACAAACTTGCCCGAAGGGCTGATGCTGGGTTGCATCACCGAACGCGAAAACCCCGCCGATGCCCTCGTTGTCCACGAACGCCACAAAGACAAGCAACTCGAGACCTTACCGGAAGGATCTATCATCGGCACATCTTCCCTCAGACGATTGGCTCAATTGCGCCACCACTATCCCCATTTCGAGTTTAAAGATGTTCGCGGCAACCTGAATACCCGCTTAGCAAAACTAGATGAAGGCGGTTACGATGCGCTGATCCTGGCTGTAGCGGGGCTAGAACGCCTGGAAATGGGCGATCGCGTCCACCAAGTCATTCCCGCAGACATCTCGCTCCACGCCGTCGGACAAGGCGCGTTGGGCATCGAATGTCGCGCTGACGATCCCGAAGTTTTGGAACTGCTCAAGGCGCTGGAACATCAACCGACGGCTTGGCGCTGCTTAGCCGAACGAGCTTTACTCCGGAGCTTGGAAGGCGGCTGTCAAGTGCCGATCGGTGTTAATACTACCATAGAAGGCGATCGACTCACCCTGACGGGAATGGTTTCTAGTTTAGACGGTCAGCGCTTAATTAAAGATTCGATCGAAGGTGCGGCAACTGAGGCGGAACAACTCGGCATCGAGCTCGCCAATCGCTTGCGCCAACAAGGCGCCTCGGAAATTCTCGAAGAAATCTTCCGCGACATCCAACGCGGATCGTAAAAGCGTCATCGCTATAGATTCCGACCTTTTGTCACCGCGGCGCCTCTAAAACTCCTCGAACTATTAACCCTCACTGTAATGTTTCCATGTAATCTCTGTAAATCTTTTATGAAGAGCCAGGGGTAGGCTTGCTTTGGAAGATTATGCTAGGCTAATATTTAGCTGCGAGTTTTACCCTTCCTTGCTTAAATCCGAATGGCATTGATTTGCCCAGATCCCTGCTTTGATAAACGCATCAGGATAGTTAAAATTTTCGAGAGAATGCAGGAAGGGCTATAGTCGGACAAAAAGTTCCATTAATTAGTCGGTTATCTCTCTTAAACTCATTGATTTTCACCTTCCATATCAACAAGCAGGAGAATTCCCTATGCCTCTCAAGTTGTTTCCCATAAAATACCTGGTTCCTGGGTTGGCAGCAACGCTACTCCCCGTCGGTGTCGCCCAAGCGGTAACATTAACCTTCACTGACTCCGTCGATTCCGCTCGAACGAATTTCACCTCTGATGTTTCCATTCCCCAATTTGACTCCAGTCTGGGTGAGTTAACGAATATTTTTATTGAATTGGCAGGCTCGGTGAGTGGTTCAATTCAATTAGAAAGTACAGATGCTGATTCATCAAATGTTACAGCAAATCTAGTGTCGGAAATTAAGCTCCAAAGACCGGATATGTCGGATCTGGTTGTCGTATTACCGACAGCCTCAGAGGATGCCAACTTTACTGCATTTGATGGCACTGTGGATTTTGGGGGGACATCCGGTTTAACCCGCAATAATCTTTCCGAAACAGCAACCGAGTCGATTTTGCTCACCGATCCTAGTGACTTCGGGATCTTTCTGGGAACGGGTAATCTAGTGCTGCCGGTTGCCGCGCTTGGTCGATCGAATGCTTCGGGTTCCGGAAATTTGGCGACCGTTTTCCAAACCTTTGCCGGAGCTGACATTACCGTTAGTTACGAATACACCGAGCGACCCACAGCCGTTCCAGAACCCAATGCACCCATGGGTGCGTTAGCTCTGGTGGGTCTGGGAATGATGGCGAAACGGAAGTTGGCGAAGAAAGCGTAAGCCTTCTAGATCTGTCAAATGCGACCTAAAAAAGTAGGGGGAAGGCTCAACGTCACCCTACTTTTTCACAAATTGCGATCGCCCCATCTACCGCCGCCGAGACAGAACCTTCTTCCCGTTCGCCGCAGAACCACCCTTCCACAGCGATCGGTTCTGTGCCTGTTCCAAAAGATACGCCAAGAACGCTTCCGCAATCACAGACAGCTGTTTTCCCGCTAAATACACCACATACCAGCGACGCGCAATGGGAAAATCTCGCACATCTAGAGCCACCAATTCCCCAAGAGATCCTTCCGGCATCAGTGTATGTTCCGATAGTACCGAAATTCCCAAACCCCCGGCGATCGCTTGTTTGATCGCCTCGTTACTCCCCAGTTCTAATCGAACATTCACCGAAACCCGGCGTTTCTCAAACAGCTCTTCCACCGCTTGCCGCGTCCCCGAACCCGACTCCCGCATAATAAACGGTTCGTGTTGCAAGCGTTGGATAGGAATGTTCTTCTGGTTAGCAAGGGGATGATCTCGCCGTGCAACTACGACTAACGGATTATCTAAAACCGCTTGAGAGCAGAGATCCATATCTGCTGGCGGTTGGCTGAGGATGTAGAGATCGTCTTGATTCTCC
Organism: uncultured cyanobacterium; assembly: GCA_963838375.1. Taxonomy (GTDB): domain Bacteria; phylum Cyanobacteriota; class Cyanobacteriia; order Cyanobacteriales; family Geitlerinemataceae; genus DVED01. The sequence goes on from CAWIQY010000008.1 coordinate 258,597, forward strand.
CACATCCGCTGAGTCAATTTCTGATGATTCGTCACTTGCAGGGAAATATCAATATCAGGATAGTTCTGGCAAAACGAACCCAGGATGCGCGGTACAAAGTATTTCGCCGTGGTGACGACGGCGAGGCGCAATTTGCCTTGTTTTGCTCCTTTGAGGTCGGCAACTTTCATCTCGAAATTGTCGAGTTGCTCGAAAACCTCCCGACAAGTTGCCTGCAATTCCCGACCGGTATCGGTGAGATAGAGTTGCTTGCCGATGTGCTCGAACAGAGGTAAACCCACAGCCTGGGTGAGTTGTTTGACTTGCGTAGAGACGGTGGGTTGCGTAATCGAGAGTTCTTCTGCGGCTTTGGTAAAGCTGCCGTGGCGAGCCGTGGTTTCAAAGACTTTGAGCTGATGGAGAGTGGCGTGGATCACGGGTTTCACTCCGATAAGAATTTAGTGAACAGTGCTATAAGCAATTGAAAATCGAGAAATCGTATTCCCTTTGGAGTTCGATGTTACTCTTAGTATAGAGACAAATCAATCATAAAAACAGTTTAAATAGACTTATGTCTATCAAAATAGAGAATAGTGAGTGTTAATACTCACATCCCGCCCCTTAAACCGGATTGGCAGCAAGTGCAGAAACAGCAACGCTTTCCCTAGATGTATCGCTCGGATTCTACAAACCCATTGCTGGTAAACTATGGTCATAACAAGCTATTGTCAATGAATCAATACTGATTAGCGCGATCGTAAACGATCGCCAGGGTGAAACCTTATCTTCCAGCACACGACGCACCAGAAGGCAGATGCAATCTCTGTGGCGGGTTGACTTGCTGCTCAACCGGATGCGTGGAGCCAGCTATCCAGGATTCAAGGCAACGCTTTCCTGCCGTCCTGACCCCTAAGATTTAATAAAGGAGAAATCACAAAGTGGTATTTTTGTCCGATTTTTTGACGCGCTTTCTGGCGCAGTTACAGTCCCCCACACTCGGCTTTTTGATCGGTGGTATGGTCGTTGCTTTCCTCGGTAGCGAACTAGCAATTCCAGATCCGGTCTATACGTTCATCGTCTTCATGCTGCTCATGAAAGTCGGTCTGACCGGTGGCCAGGCGATCCGCGCCTCCGATCCCACGGAGATACTATTACCCGCGTTGTTCGCCGTGGCAATAGGAATCCTGATCGTGTTCATCGGGCGCTACACGTTGGCCAAGCTGCCGAACGTCAAAACCGTGGATGCCCTGGCGACCGCGGGCTTGTTCGGTGCTGTGAGTGGCTCTACCCTCGCCGCCGCCCTGACGCTACTGGAAGAGCAAGAGATTTTCTATGAGCCCTGGGCAGCCGCGCTCTATCCCTTCATGGACATCCCAGCGCTCGTGACTGCGATCGTCTTGGCTAGCATCTATACCAGAAAGCAGGATGACAGCATCAACAGGCAGCGCGTTATCGCCGGCTACGCGCCCAGCAAGCAGCGCGATACCGCAGGCAAGGTCGAGATATGGCCCATTGTCAAGGAAAGCCTCCAGGGTTCTGCCCTAACGGCACTGCTGCTCGGTCTCGCGCTGGGCTTGCTAACCGAGCCGAAAAGTGTCTATGAAACCTTCTACGATCCCCTCTTCCGAGGCTTGCTTTCGGTACTGATGCTGATCATGGGTATGGAGGCTGCCGCAAGGCTAGCTGAACTGCGCAAGGTAGCCCAGTGGTTTGCTGTATATGCCTTTGTGGCACCGCTGCTCCATGGGTTCATCGCTTTCGGTCTCGGCTGGGTTGCCCACGAAATCACAGGATTCAGCTGGGGCGGTGTCGTGATCCTGGCTGTCATCGCCGCCTCCAGTTCAGATATCTCGGCGCCGCCCACGTTACGAGCCGGTATCCCGTCGGCTAATCCTTCTTCCTACATCGGCGCGTCCACAGCCGTCGGCACGCCGGTTGCGATCGCCTTGGGAATACCGATCTTCATCGGACTCGCCCAGGCGCTGGGGGGCAGCTAATCCCAGACGGGTCGCGATCGGCCGGGGTTTCCGTAGACCGACGACCCACGCGGCGGCTATTATAATATCGGCGATATCGCCTACAGTGCTGCCGTTTTCCTGAGTTTCTATATAGTTTAATCAATACACACATCTAGAGGTAACCCCCATGGCAAAGCCAGCCAAAAAGCTCGTCATTGTCACAGAAAAGGTGCTGCTGAAAAAGATCGCCAAGATCATCGACGAAGCCGGGGCGACCGGTTTTACGGCGGTGGATGCTGGCGGTAAAGGCAGTCGCAACGTGCGATCGTCGGGACAACCCAGCGTTTCTGACAACTTCTCGAATGTCAAAATCGAGGTGCTCACCGATACTCAAGATATGGCTATGAAGATTTCCAATGAGGTCACAACGCGGTTTTTCGACGATTATGCAGGCATCATCTATATCTGTGAGGCGGAAGTCTTGAGCGCGCACAAATTCTGTGGGCCGGAGGGCTGTTAAATCGAGATGACGTAGCCGCAAAAAGCCGGGGTCATGCCCCGGCTTTTTGGTAGCCGTGTTTCGTGCCCGTGGGACGTGGACGCAGACTTGGCAATCGATCCCAAGTTGTTGCTATTGGATGAACCCTTTGGGGCGTTGGATGCGATTACCAAAGAAAAATTGCAAGAGGAAGTTTAATTAAAGCGGCTAGACATCGGGAGCCTCAACAGGAGTGGGAAACAATTGCCGAAATCCTGCTTCCCGTTGCACAGGGGTTTCTTCTGCCCAATTCCACATACTTTCATAGAAAAAGAAAGACACTCCAGCAAACCCTTTGTTCCGAACGATCGCTACTTTATTTTGAATTAGATCTAGGGAAGTGGGACGATTTTTTAACCCTGTTAAGACCGCAATTCCAACCGGAATATGTCCCCGTGCTGTTTCTACAGGATCTTGTCGTAGTTCTTGAGAAAACAGCGCTAAATCCTCTCGATATACTTGTAACAATAATTCTTCAACAATTCCTTTCCGTTCCCAAGTTTCCCAATCTTGGAGATATTGCGTATAGGCAAAGTTCTGGGGATTGGGAGAAACGGCAACAATGCAGTCGGGATTGGCTTGTTTGACGGCAGCAAAGACTCGTTCCATAAAGGCTGTAATTTTATCAGCCCGCCAACGCACCCAGTCGGGATCGTCTTTATTTTCCGGCGGCGCTTTGCCGTTGTGTTCTTGTTTGTAAAGCGCGACGGTATATTCGTCGTATCCGTATTCTACGGGTAAGCCCATATGATCGTCAAATTGAATGCCGTCGATCTCATAGTTACTGGCAATTTCGACGACTAAATCTAGGATAAATTGCTGCACTTCTGGGTGAAAGGGATTCATCCAAACCCGTTCGTGGGTTCCTTCCATTTTGGTTTTCGTGCCGTCGAAACGTTGCGTCAACCATTGAGGTTTGCGCTGTGCCAATGCCGAATCGGACGGCGCCATAAAGCCAAATTCAAACCAGGGAATGACGCGAATGTTGTGGCGTTTGCCTTCGGTAATGGCTTCTTGGAGCATATCTCGTCCTTGCAATCCGGGTTCGGGATCGATCGATCGCCCGATAATATTTTCCGAAACTTTGCTGGGATACAAAGTATATCCCCAATTCCAAACTGTGGGGTAAATTGTATTAAAATTTAGTCGCGCTAAACGATCGATTCCATTGCGAAGATTGAGAGTAGAAAACAAGACATTGCTATCAATATTCGTCAGCCAAACCCCACGAATTTCGGGAATGGGGGCAGTGGCAATATATTGCGTCGGAATTGCCGAAGCGGGAATTTCATCTACCATCGCTTGACACAAGAAAGCGGCAACTTCCCCGCGAGTTGCCGCGCGATTGGGGTTGAAGGTTTTGACGTTGGGATGGTTGACGGCGATGCGTCGTTCTACGGCGGCGGCGATACCGGGTTTGGCGTAGTTGGGAATGGCTGCCGCGTCGGTAAAAGCTTGGGAAAGCGTGGTGGGAATGTCCTGAGAAGGGTTGTATTTCAAACCGCCTGCCAGGGATGCCAAGGCTTGAACTCGGGGAATGGGGAGATTGGGTTGGAAGCTACCATCAGGATATCCTGTCAGGAAACCTCGATCGTAGGCGAAGCGAATCGGACGTTTTGCCCAATGGTTGCGGGTATCGGCAAATTCTTCGGTTTGGCTGCGAACGGCGGGGAGTTGCTGGAAGGCGACATCCAGTGTGGTGGCAAATTCGGCGCGTGTCAGGGAGGCGTTGGGGCGGAAACTGCCGTCGGGATAGCCGTTGAGAATGCGGCGGTTGCCCAATTCCTGAATGCAGCTTTGCGCCCAATGTCCTTGGATATCGTTAAACCGATTTTGAGCTGTGGCGAAAGGGGCAAGGACTGATACGATACTGAAAGCGATTCCGCCGCCGATTGCTGCCAGGAGTTTGGGTAGACTCACCATTCAAGGGTTGTTTATGGGTGTACGATTTAGGCGAAATTATACCAAAATCGGCGATCGATCGAATATCGAATCTCGTAATTGAAGATTGTAGGGACGAAGCATTTGAGCGAAAATCGATCGGGTAAACTTCAGATTTGTGGTCTAAATGCTTCGTCCATCGGCAAGTTCAGAGGTAGACGTTTATTCATGGGAGTTTTCGTCGTTTTGAAACGAATTGGGCAATATAGGCAACTTTTGCTACAGCCCCAATCCGCCTGGGGTTCAAACCCCAGTCTCATAACGAAAGTCCTCTTAAGAGGACTCGATGAGAAAATTGCAGTCCTTTTTAAAGGACTTTGGCTATTAGCCCAGAAATTCATTTGTGGGCGGTTATCGACTCCATCCGATACTTCATCCGCCTGGGGTTCAAACCCCAGTCTCATAACGAAAGTCCTCTTCAGAGGACTCGATGAGAAAATTACAGTCCTTTTTAAAGGACTTCAGCTATTAGCCCAGAAATTCATTTCGGGGCGATTTAGACAACCCATCTACATCCTATGTTTGTGTACCCTGCTGCTAACGAGTTGTGGTTCTTCTCCAAAAGATACCAAGATCGATCGGATTAGAATCGGCACAACAACCCAAGTCAAAACCCTCGATCCTGCCGACGCTTACGAACAATCTTCGGCAATGGTCATCTATAATTTAGGCGATCGTCTCTACACTTACAAGCCGGGAACGACAGAACTTCAACCCCAACTCGCAACCGCTTTACCTACCATTAGTTCCGACGGTTTAACTTACAAAATTCCCTTACGTTCCGGTGTTCTTTTCCACGACGGCACACCCTTCAATGCCGAAGCGATGGTCTTTTCCCTGAATCGCTTTCTGGAAAACAAAGGTCGTCCGTCTTTTTTGATTTCTAGTATTGTTAAATCTGCTGAAGCCACGGGGGAATACGAACTCACAATTCGTCTCCAACAACCCTTTGCTGCGTTTACTTCCCTATTAACCTATCCCGGACTTTGTCCGGTTTCTCCACAAGCTTACGAAATTGGAGAAGGCAAATTCAAACCCAATACGTTTGTCAGTACCGGACCTTATAAATTAGGAACCTATAGTAGCGATTTAATTCGCTTAGAACCCTTCGATCGATATTGGGGCGAAAAACCCGCCAACTCCGGTATCGATTTACAGCGATTTTCTAGCGGTGCGAACTTATACAATGCTTTTCGCACAGAGGCGGTGGATGTGGCTTACCAATCTCTCGATGCCGATCAAATTCACAGCTTAGAAGAATTGGCTTCCCAAGAAGGTTGGCAAGTTGTAAAAACAGATAGTCCGGGAATTACCTATTTGGTTGTTAATTTAAAACAGCCCCCCCTCGATCGTCTAGAAGTGCGGCAAGCCCTAGCAACCGCCATCGATCGTCAACTCCTCAACGAACGGGTTCTCTACGGGCAAGCAGAGCCTTTATACACCCTAATTCCTACCACGTTTGATGCCTCTCAACCCGTTTTCCAGGAAAAATATGGAGATGGTAATCTCGCCAAAGCCAAAGAACTCTTCGAGAAAGCGGGATTTTCTGCCAACAATCCTCTAGATTTAGAAATTTGGTATGCCTCCAATTCGCCCGCCGCAAGTTTGGGCGTAACGGTGATGAAAGCCGTCGCCGATCGAGATTTAGAAGGTATCTTAAATATCGAACCCCGCGCTGTAGAAGCTGCCACGGCTTACGGGTATTTAGATAAAGGCGTGTATCCCATATTTTGGTTGACTTGGTATGCCGATTTTTTCGATGCGGATAATTATATCAAACCGTTTATCGATTGCGAAAAAGGATCGCCAACCACGGGATGCGAGGAAGGAGAAAGCCAGTATCACGGATCGTTTTATTATAACGAAAAAGCCAACAAACTCATCGATCGACAACGCCAAGAAAGCGACCCCAAAGCCCGAAACGCCCAATTCGTTCAACTACAAAATACGATCGCCCAAGATGTGCCGTTTATCCCGCTCTGGCAGAGTAAAGATTATGCTTTTGCACAAAAAGAGATTTCTGGAGTCCAGTTAAATGCGACGCAGCAGCTTCTGCCATTTTGGACAATTCAGTATCAGTAAAAGCAGATGAGTTAGGCACTCTTTGTGCTATCCCAAGATATCTTTACGAAAGATTTAGGATTCTCATAGCAAGACTCTACTTCTTACGGTTGTCCGGCAGCAAAGATCGCTTTTGCTGGGAGTTGTAACTGGGAAAATATATAAGATTCTAGCTTTTCATTCAATCTAAACAACCGTTTTTCGTAGATATCTTCAACTAAGTTGCAAACCGTAATAGTGGGCTGTTTGGATTTGCCAATATATTCTCGACCACCAAGCCCCAGGTAATCTACAATCCAATATTCCGGAACCCCTAAGATGGCATAATCTTCGACTTTACGGGCATAATCATTTTGCCAGTTGGTACTGACGACTTCCACAACTAGCTTAATGGAACTGCCAGAAGTGATGACTGGCTCTTTTTGCCACAGGGGTTCGTGTACCAATCGAGGTAAATCTAGAACGATGAGATCGGGATGAAAGGCTGTTTGGGTGCCTAGGAGTCGAATCAAACATCGATGGGGAATGGTATAAGGCAAATCGAGGCGGTCGATTTCTACATTAAGTTTGCGCCCTAAAAAACCAATGACTTGTTCGTGTAGTCCGGTTGGTTCCATGTCTACTAACTCTCCATCGATCAGTTCGTATCGATCGAAATCGCCATACTGGGTGATAAATTCATCGACTGTTAGTAGGATAGGGTTAGCTTGTATCATTTCTACTATTTGAATCGATCGCTCTCAAAAGAAATTATACAGGATGGCTTGCGTGACCAAAACGGATAATTCTCTAAATTAGCATATTGTCGAATCTGAAATTTGGCACAATAGTAAACATCGATCTCCCATTCCCAAAACCGCAATGACCTAAAGTCTAAATCCCACAATTGTCCCACCGCCTTTCCCATATCAGTGGCGGAAGTCGAATCGTTCGTCAGCTAACCTCGCTTTCGCAAAAACCAACCGAAAATATTCAGTTCCCCACGCATTTTTACCAACTCTTGACGGTTCGCTTCGGCGGTGGCGTAATACCACTGGCAGTAACTTTCTAATTCTTCGCGATACTGAACTTCTCGATGAAATTCTTGGCTGGTTTGGTGGACGGCAAACGCTTCGTCAACGGCTTGTTCGGGAATGGGGATGATTTCTCGAAAGTCTTGATTCATCGATGGTTTTGGGTGGGTTTGCAGGAAGATGAGCTTTACAGAATCTTTAAAATATCTCCTGTTTTTTGTAAGTTTTCATCAAAGCTTTGCAATAAACTCAGTATAAACACGTAGTTTTTGTGGCAAGTCTTTGTAAAAGGTGGTTATACTGCTCAGTATATTCGCGGAAGCTAGAGAACGTTGATGTTAGATTAACGATCGCTGACAACAAACAAGGCGCGAACCGATGATCTGCGGGTGTTTCTACCAAATAATCACCCATTCACCTGTGGAACGATTGTGGCACATATTATCGGAACATTAATTCCCGATCTCATTATCCCTAATGCTCTCTTGCAAGGGCAACTTCTTCCGGATTTGGCAGACGACGATTTCATCGAAGTTTTGGAAGGAGATGATGCGGTTATTGCTGCGGCTGGCGACGATCGTGTTGTCGCCGGTTCTGGAGATGATATAGTCTTTGGAAATTTAGGTCGCGACACTTTAGAAGGCGATGCAGGGAATGATACCCTACAAGCAGGAAGAGATGAAGATGTCGTTTTCGGCGGAGAAAATGACGATCTGCTGTTCGGCAATATGGATAGCGATACCCTTTATGGAGGCGATGGCAACGATATTGTTTATGGTGGCAAGCAAAACGATGTTTTGGAGGGAGAACTCGGCGACGATATCTTGCTTGGAGATTTGGGATCTGATATAATTAGTGGAGGAGAAGGTAACGATACGTTCGTGGTCGGACGTCGCCCCGCCACCCCGAGTACACCGTCTACGGGAGGCGCAACCCTGCAAGATGCCGATCGATTTTTGGATTTTCGCCACAGTGGAGACGATCGCATTCGGTTAGATGGCGGTTTGCAATTTGCCGATTTGGAAATTTCCGACGACGGCAATGGTAACGCAATTCTGCGAGATGCGGAAGGAACAGGGGACTATTTAGCGATCGTCCACAACCTCACCGCAGCGGAATTACTCAGCCATCCCGAATGGTTTGGTGCTCCGGCATTGGATGTTGCGCCACCGCCGCCACCACCGACAAGTACCGTGGAATTTTCTGCGGCAACTTTTGAAGGAACAGAAGGGGAAAACGCGATCGTTACTATCACTCGATCGGGCGATACCTCCCAAGCTGCTACCATCAACTTTACCACCACCAGTTTGGGGACAGTCAACCCGGCGACGGCGGAAACCGACTACACCCCCGTTGCTACCACCGTCAACTTTGCACCCGGCGAAACCACCGCGACGGTGGAGATTCCCTTGTTGCCGGATGCAGACATCGAAGCGGATGAAGGGGTGAGTTTGCTACTCCACAACCCCGTGGGAACCACCTTGGGAACCCAGACGGCGGCATCGCTGACAATCTTGGATCTCGGCGATGTGGATCTCGGCGATACGGAAGCGCCAACGACGCCACAATTGGTAGATGGTGAGGTGTTGGTAGTCGATCGAATTGGAACTACTGGGGTATTTGTTCGATCGCAAGATAACGAAGAAGTTGCCAGTTATGCTGTGATCGGAGGATATGGAGGCAATTACCATCGACTCTCAAACCGGAGAACTCAGTATCCAAGATGCCGCAGTTTTAACGGGAAATGAGGGTTGGATGTAGAAGTTGCGGCAACTGATGCCGCAGGCAACACCACAACCGGAACTGTTCGGATTGCTGCCAGCATCGATGCCGCCTTGAATGCTGCCGACTCCAACATCGGCGATGGTAATGACGACAGTTTCAACGATGCCGAAGATACCGTATTAGTGGCGTCGGGAAGCTATGAAATGCCGACGCTGGATGAGTCGGTGACGTTGCGCGGCGCCAATCGGGGAGTGGCGGGAACGGAGGCGCGAGTTCCAGAGTCCGAAATCCGTAACGGGGTTAATTTTGAGGGGGAACCCACGGATGTCAAAATAGACGGTTTCTGGTTCGGCGAGGTGGGTGTGGATGTCAGCTTTGCCGGAAGCGGTATCACCGTGGAGAACAATATTTTTGAGGAGACAGAGGGGTCGGCAATTCGCGGATTTCCCGAACAGTTACTCACCAATGTCAACGATCGGCAATAATTTCATTCAAAATACCGCTACCGGATTTGCAGCGATCGACTTTTCCCGGTTCTCCGGCACAATTTCCGGCAATACTTTACAGGATATCGGCGATCCCGAGGGTGCGGCATCCGATGACGGCATCCTATTCGATCGATCGTCCGATCTCACCATTGCCGATAACACCTTAGAAAATATTAGCGGTTCCGGCATTCAAATCCTCGGCGGATTTGGGGAATCCAACAACATCGCCATTCAAAATAACCGCATCGCCACCGTCAATTTGGGAACCATTCGCACAGGAGGTGGAATTGCCATCGAAACTGCCAACCATACAGATTTATCGATCGAAGGAAATCGGGTTACAGAGGCGAGAAATGGGTCGCTAACCGTTTTCGGTCAAAACCCCGGAACGGCAATTTCGGCAACAGATAACATCTTCGACGATGCCGATGGCAACGATAACGGGGGGATTCCCGCCTCCATTGTCAATCGCGTCGCCGGACAATCGATTCTCAGTAATGGGAATACTTTAGAAGATGGTAGCGCGATCGCGATCGGCAATGTCAGTGGTGCGGGAGCAAACGATGTCATGTTTTAAATAATTCTAGGACTTGCGCCATATCCTATATTTAGGGTGTGTTATGGCAATCGCGCAAGCGCGGGTAGGGGTGAAGCATTTGCACGGGAAATATCATGTACGAACCGATAAGCATCATGCAAATGCTTCACCTCTTCTAACCCACAAGCTTTGAAAATTATTATGACCCAAAGCCTGAGTCCCTCCATTTTCCCACCACCCTTTCCCGATCACACGCAACTTCCCGAGTCCGACGGCACGTTTGTGAAGAACTTTCAAGAGCATCCCCAGAGCATTTTGCTGACCGACTCCCTCGGACGGGTTTTAGAACGCTTGCATCCTGACGGACAGTATGCGATCGGGCAAGATTGCGGCATTTACTGGCGCGAAACCGACCCCCCCGAACGCGGCGCAGAAGCCCCCGACTGGTTCTACGTGCCCAACGTTCCACCCCTGCTAGACGGCGAAATCCGCCGCTCCTACGTTCTGTGGCGAGAATACGTGGTGCCCACCATCGCCATCGAGTTCGCCAGCGACGACGGTTCCCCAGAACGGGATACCACCCCCCTCTCTCGCGCTGAAGGCACAAAAGCCCCAAAACCGGGAAAATTCTGGGTTTACGAGCAAATTCTCCGTATTCCCTACTACACCATTTTTATGATTAAAACTGGCAAACTGGAAGTGTATAACTGGGTAAACGGTCGCTATCGCCGTCTGGAACCCAACGATCGCGATCGTTACCCCATCGAACCCATGGAAGTCGAGTTGGGAGTCTGGGAAGGCAGCTACCAAAATCAGACACAGCGATGGTTGCGCTGGTGGGATAGCGAGGGGAATTTATGGCTGACGGGAAGCGAACGCGCCCAAAAAGCAGAACAGGCGCAACAGGATGCCATCCCCCGCTTGTTGGCAATGGGTTTGAGTCTGGAACAAGTTGCTGAGGCATTGAGTTTGTCGGTGGCAGAAGTCGAACGGTTTGTCAGCTAACCTCGCTTGCGTAAAAAGCAACCCACAGGAGGCGGGATTGCGATCGAAGCTGCCAACCCTACCGATCGATCGAAGGGAATCGGGTCTCTCTCAATTTTGACTCCCAGACGAACTCCCTACCGATTGGGTTAAATCGGATTAGTTGGAAACCCGCATATGCAGCACCACCCCCAACGGTCTTTTAACCCTACCGATTGGGTTAAATCGGATTGGTTGGAAACAAGTTCATGTTAGAGTAATCGTGTCCTTTTTTAGCCCCTACCGATCGAGTTAAATCGCATTAGTTGGAAACCCGTATACAAAAGCATTAGCAGCCCAAATCACTGCAAATATATCCAAGAAAAAAGAGCCCAGCTTTTCCAGCTAGACTCTTTTTTTTATATCCACAGTGTGTTGATTAAGTTTTTTTAAGAACTAAGAACAAAATTCCAAAACCCGTCGAGCCACCAATTGTGACGAAGCCGGATTTTGCCCCGTAATTAAATGACCATCTTGTTCGACATTCAGTTCAAAATCCGGAGCCGCCGTGAAGTTTCCACCCAATTCTCGCAATCGAGTTTCTAACAGAAATGGGACAATTTTATCTAATTGTACCGCGCGTTCTTCGGAATCTGTAAACGCCGTAATCGTGCGACCTTTCACCAAAGGTTCGCCGGACGCAGATTTGACCGAAACCAGCGCCGCAGGGGCGTGACAGACCGCAGAGATCGCCTTTTGGGCACGATCGAACCCTTCGATTAATTGCGTCAAAATAGCACTGTTGGGGAAATCCCACATCGTCCCGTGTCCCCCCGGCAGAAAGATCGCATCGTAATCGTCCACCTGGGCATCGGCGATCGCTAAGGTCTGTTTCAGTCGTTTTTTCGCATCGTCATCCGCCATGAACCGTTGAGTTGCCTCTGTTTGAGATTCCGGTAACTCACTGGTGGGATCGAGTGGGGGTTCGCCGCCTTTAATCGATGCTAGCGTCACATCCGCCCCCGCATCGACAAAAACATAGTAGGGACTTGCCAATTCTTCCAGCCAAAATCCGGTTTTTTGTTCGGTATCGCCAATTCGATCGCAAGAGGTAATGACAATTAAAATTCGCGGCATTTTTTCAGTCATATTTTAATCCGTCATAATTTAAAAATTGGTAGGGGCGAAGCATTTGGTACAAAATTTAACGCTTTAACCGACAATAGATTTCCAAATGCTTCGCCCAGGGTGTACGGCTAACCCAACTAAAATTACCGTCCGCCAACGGTAATCTCATCCACTTTGATATGAGGTTGTCCGACGGTGACATACACGCTACCACTGACAGAACCACAGAACCCAGCAGCCAATCCTAAATCGTTTGAGCACATGGAAATTTTGTGCATAATTTCCTTAGCTTCACCGATGAGAATTGCCCCTTTCAACGGCTTGGTGATTTTGCCATTTTCGATCAGATAAGCTTCATCCACGCCGAAGTTAAATTCGCCTGTGGGTCCCACACTACCGCCACCCATTTTCTTGCAATAAATTCCTTTTTCGATCGAATTAAAGATATCGTCGATCGAATAATCTCCCGGTGCAATATAGGTATTGCGCATCCGCGAAGCCGCGGCAAAGGTATAACCCTGGCGGCGTCCACTTCCAGTACGGGGATGTCCGGTACGAACCGACCCCGATCGATCGGCAATGAAGTTTTTCAGGATACCTTTTTCAATCAATAGAGTCCGTTGGGCGGGCATTCCTTCGTCGTCCATATCGATCGTCCCGAAGGCATTATCCGACAATCCTTCATCCCAAGCCGTCAGACTTTCGTGGGCGATTTTTTCCCCTTTCTTATCGATAAACGGCGTGGTTTCTCGTTCGATTTGAGTGGTTTCCAACAAATGTCCGCAAGCTTCGTGGAAAATCACCCCACCAAAGGAATTCGCCATGACAATCGGATAAGTTCCCGACTCCACATAATCGGCGTAGAGCATCTTACCTGCCGACTCCGCCACCTCAGCGGCAACCGATTCGTAATCCCAAGTTCGCAGAAACGCCGGATCGCTAGTATCGCCGGCTCTCTGACCGATCGACGATCGATTTTCTCCGTCGGCACACAGCAAATTGTACCCCACCGATTGCGTCAGGCGAATATCGCGAGCAAAAACACCATCGCTAGCCGCTACCAAAACTTCTTGCCAATCGCGGAAATAGGTAGCACGCCGGGATTGCACGTGGCTGGCGTGGCGTTCCAGTGCCGCATTTGCCCCCAACAGCACATCGCCCATTTCCCGCATGGAACTGCTGGCAGCCAACCATCCTTCTTTCCCTTTGGTTGTGGCATAGTCGCGCAGCAGTTCCAAATTCACCGGAGGCGTGAAGGCGTTGGCAGAGGGCAAATTAAGCCCCAAAATCGACAAGCCTTTTTCTAAAGCCGCTTTCAGTCCGTTAAACGATAAATCATTGGTGCTGACATAGCAATCCCCTTTACCCAGAAAGAGCCGAACCCCTGCGCCAGTAGACAGTCGGGGGGAAATACTGGTGATTCGATCGTCTTCTGCAAGGCAACTGATATAGTTAACACGCTCCAGGAAAAATTCGATAAAATCGGCTCCAGCAGCCCGTCCGAGTCCCAGAAGTGTTGCCAGGGGAGCCTCCCAGCTCGCATCGAAGCGATCGGTACTCAGAGTATAATTCAAGCTCGGGATTTCTTTGGTCAGTATTGCGGTTGGCGACATAAGATCGTTTGCATGGGTAACGCTCCTATTTAGTGTAGCGTAGTGGCATCTCCGCAGGATCGCGCTTCGAGAGTATGGGAAATTGTGCCTACAAAATCAAAGTCCGCGAAGGCAGACCTTTTAACCCACGGAGGTGGGTTTCGCTCGTGTAGTCGCGGTTTCAACCGCCCACACTCTTCTCCTCTCTTCCCCCCTACCCTTTTAAAAACCCGAGGATTCAAAAGAGCGCATGACTGCATCAATAAATCCTTTACCTACAAAACTAGATAGTAACCCGCACGATAAAGGCAGCAATAAGACTAAACCGATTTGCCACAAATTCCAGTGGATTGGCAACGAGTACAAAAGCGGAATGAGTACCAAAAATGCACCCAGCGCAGCACCCCCAAGAAATCGGTAAGTCCGTTCAGTCACAGAAGGTTGTTGGAGATTGTTTTCTCGATCTGTCATACAAAATTCCTCAAACATCTTTGTGACTATGATATCTAACAATTCTCGATCTGGCGGCACTCCTCTTAGCCACACGCTCAACTGTCATACCTTACCGCTTCGGGAAAGCCAGAAAAAGACCTACCATCTCTTGAAATCATACCCACAACCGATCGATAATCAAGACACCCATCGCACCAAATCAACTATTACGAATGGACACTACATAGATAGAATGCGAATGCCATAGATGAAGGGCGAATGCCATTCGCCCCTACAGATGGTGATTCAAAGGGACATTTGCGTCAGTCCTATATTAACTCTCAACTATTAACTCTCAACTATTAACCATGCGCCCTCTCGACGACGAACCCGACTTACCCCCTCCGATTAACATCATTCCCGCGATCGACATTATTTTGTCAATTCTGACGTTTTTCATCATTTCCAGCTTAGATTTAATCCGTAACGAAGGGTTTCCTGTCAACTTACCCGGTGCAACCACTGCCCAAATTCAAGACCAACCCCAATTAACTGTAACCATCGATCCCCAAGGTCAAATTGCCCTCAACGATCGCGTTGTAGACCTCAATAGCTTAGAAGGAGAAGTCCGTCAGTCTACCCCAGAAAACGCCACAGCGTTAGTCATTTTAAGAGCAGATACCACCGTTCCTCATGGTCGCGTTGTCGAGGTTATGGATCGGTTAAACCGCATCGAAGGTGTAAAATTAGCGATCGCCACCACCCAAAGCCGATCGTAGAGTTCTGGCAAAATTGTGTCGGTTTGTGTCGGGGAGGAACCCGAAACTCAGCTTCGATCGTATCCATGGGTAGGTGTCGGTTTATTAACGTTCATCCACTGAGGATTCGATCGTCGATCGGGAACGATCTTCTTGGTAAAATAGTCCATCGTAGATGAAAGTCGCCTAATCTTTTGTCAGAAGTCACACAAATTGTCATTTTTTTGCTACAAGAATTAGGTATTACTCGTAGAGGCGTTCCCATGAAAAATCGGCGATTTAGATTAAATCAAACAATTTCCACGATGGTGGGTGCAGCAGTATTATCATTGGGTTTGGGAAATGCACCAACCCTGGCAGGAGATCCCTTCCGCGAAAGCGATCCCCACGCGATCGGATCTCGCACCGAGGAAGCGTTTAACTATATGTTTCAGGACGGAAATTATCCCAAAGCACTAGAATCGGTGGATAAGGCTTTAGCCGAAGAACCCAACGAACCGATGATTCCGGCTTTAAAAGCCTCTCTCATTTTTTTAGAAGATGATAGCGATAGCGCTTGGGAAGTATTCAAACCCTATGCCACCCAAACGCGAGAAACGGCAGAAAAACTGACGGAAACCGATCCCCTGCGCGGTCATCTGTATACAGCCGTCGGTCATTTTCTCGAAGGAGCTTATACCTTAAAAACAGAAGGAACTGTCCGAGGAACACCACAAGCGCTGGCAAAACTGCGTCAAGTTTTCCAAAATTTAGATGATGCCGCCAAGATCGACGAAGCAGATCCAGAACTGAATATTATTAAAGGGTTTATGGATTTAATGCTGGCAGTAAACTTACCCTTTGCCAATGCTAACGAATCGATCGATCGTTTGAGAAATTATGCCGGTCCTGATTATTTGGCGTATCGCGGATTGGCGATCGGCTATCGCGATTTAGACCAACCAGAAGACGCGATGGTGGAGGTTGATGAAGCGTTAAAACTTACTCCAAATAATCCAGAAGTTAAATATCTAAAAGCGCAAATTTTTGTCGAACAAGGGAAACACGAAGACAGTCTGAAATATTTTGAAGAAGCCTGGAAACTGAAAAATCAGCTTCCGGGAGAAATTCGGCATCAACTGAAACGAGAATGCAATAAAGCAGCTCGCGAAGTTGCTAAACCCGAACCTTGCCAATAGTTTTAGACGATCGAGTTTAGGCGATCGCGTTTTCATCTCAAACCCACAATCGAGAATCCAGTTTTATGCAAGTTCAATTTCGCGAAGTTAATCCCTTTGATGTCTGGTTTTGGCTGGAGTTTAGTACCGTTCCATCCGAAATGGAAAAACAATATATCGAAGAAGTGTTTAACTCTTGGTTTTTCTTAGGAAAACTCGGCGGATTCAACGCCGAAAATCTTCAGATTCAGGAAGAAGGATTAGACTTGAGCTATATGGATTACGACGACAGTGTTGCCGATCGAAGCTTTATGGCACTGATGCACAATATGTCGGGATTTGAGTATGAAGGAACTTGGGGACGCTGTTGGTTTGATTTGGGAACCAGCGATGCGATCGCCCTCGATGTTTTGATCAATTCCTTACGTCAACTCAGCAAAGAATATGTCAATGTGGAGCGTTTAATAATAGGTGGAAAAAATGAAGATTGGCTCCCGCCTGAGACTAACGAAGAGGATTTTGTAGAATAATCTTAATGTTGAGTTTTTCCGAAGGTAATAATGGCTAAAATTCGAGTTTTGGCATTGGGAATCATTCGAGATGACGATCGTTTATTCCTGAGTGAAGGTTACGATCCCGTCACAGAGAAATCTTTTTATCGAGTTTTGGGCGGCGGTGTAGATTTCGGTGAAACTAGCTTGGATGCGCTCAAACGCGAGTTCCAAGAAGAAATTCAGGCGGACTTAAAAAATATAGAATACGTGTCTTGCCTGGAAAATATATTTACCTATAAAGGCAAGCCAAAACACGAAATAATCCAACTGTATCGATGCGATTTTGTCGATTCCCAATTGTATCAAATCGACGAAATTCTATTTACAGAAGGCGATCGAAAAAAAAAGGCGCTGTGGATCGATTTCCAGCGCATTAAATCTGGCGAATTGCGAATTGTTCCGGAAGGTTTTTTCCGCTATGTCGAAATATAGAAGTTGCTATTCGTTCTGGGGATTTTTGGGTTTGTTAATTGTCAGTGTTAATGAACGACTAACCATTTTTATAACGAACTGGAATCGAGACTCTTTTCTTCTCCAGGTGTTTGCGGCAAATGTAGACCACACTCCTGCTTGAGACCCCCAAAGCGAGTATCCCGTTCGTGTTCGTCGGTCGCCATCAAAGGGCGGCTGGAGTGCCAATCACCAACCGTCACATATCCAAGATCGAAAAATGGATGATAGGGCAAATCGTGAGCCGTTAAATATTGATAAATATCTCTGGCATTCCAGTCCAAAATAGGAAGAATCTTGTAAATTCCGTCTTGTTGGCTCACTCTGGGCAGCGTCTGGCGGCGATCGGTTTGATCCCGGCGCAAGCCTGCCAGCCAAGCCGTTGCTCCCAATTCCTGCAATGCCTGCTGCATCGGTTCCACCTTGCGAATTCGATCGTAGAGATTGAATGCCTCCACGTCATTTTGCTCCCAAAGGCGTCCGTGTATCGCTTCCATTCGTGCCGGACTCATCGGAGACTGGTAAATTTTAAGGTTCAGGTTCAGTCGAGAAGTTAACTCCTCGGCGAACCGATAGGTTTCTGCGGGTAAGTAACCCGTATCTACCCAAATGACTGGAATCTCGGGTAATATCCGAGTCGTCAGGTGCAGCATCACCGCCGCTTGAATCCCAAAACTGGTGCTGAGCACCAGCCCCTCTCCAAACTGCCCGACAGCCCACTCGATTCATTCTCTGAGCATTCTCGCCCTCGAGATACTCGTTGACGGCTTCAAAATCGATATTTCTCAGGTTGAAGCTCAAATCTGTTTGTGGATGAGATGTGTGTCGAAGAGAATGTCCATCTCGAAGGTCACCACTTGTGAGACTTTCGGTCGAATGCCTGGGAACTTCTGTCGTTTCAGAAGCAATTTGGGCATCTCGGTTGAGCTGGCTCGAATTGAGTTTGACCATAGTTTTCTGAGTAGAATTGGCGTCGAACATAACAACCTCGATCCCTGACATCTCTATTTCAAATTATCCCAGAACGCGGTTTTGGGCACAGGTGCGTTCTTCCGAACAGAGCCGGTGGTCATATACAAGGTTGTCATACAAATGAATCAGCAAAACCATCGGGTTATGACCCTTTTGAAGATCGAGAATTCCAGGCGATTGACCCATGAGTTGCCCACTCCTACTAGCCCAGAGGTATGAGCTTCTCAATCCGGCTGGGCTAAAACGATCGAGCGCTGCTGTACTAGACCGAAACGATTCGCTTAGAGCCGTTGGAAAGAAGTGAGACTCGTTATTCCTTCAACACTATCTATCAATTCGCGAGTCAAGTCAATTGTTTTGCAAGAGTTGGGTAATCTCGCTCGCACTTCTGGGGATGGCAAGTCACTAGAAGTGCGAGCGAGATCGCAGTTTTATTGGATTGAGATCACAGCGCGATCGCCAGAGTTGAGTAATACTGAACCTATTGATTCGCTTGCTGAAATGCTCTTCCTGCCGTTAGAAAACCGTTTTGATCGTGATGACTGATACAAATATCCATATCGCTCGAGAAAACGATCGGGAGCGACTCCCAGCAGCAAAGCTCGATCGTCTTTTGAACTGGATGCAATCGGCTCAGACACCTAACCCCCCAAAAAGACTCTCTGCCGAACAACTTTCAGAACTATTGGTGCAGATTAGCCATCCCGAAGATATGGCGACACAGACGTCAACCTGAATTGGCAAAATTAAACAGATCGACACCAATTACCCCCATTCTCCATCGTTTGTATGGGGAATTAGGCTAACGAATGTATTGATTCACTGCTTTGATACTTTTTAGCTAACAATCTCTACCAAAGTAGGGAGGTTCGCTAACGCAAGCTGATTTTCCAGCTAGGATGTAGGGCTCGCACGTCGGGCTCGCGCATTTACATCAATTGAATCGGTTAGTTTCTGAGATTTTCCGGCAAATACTTTTCCCTTGCGTGCAGAATTTGTCCTCACGACACAGCGCTCAGCTATATCTACCAAAGCTCGAAGAAAAATTCCACAAGCGCCATTGAGATCTCAATCGAGCGTTCTCTCATCCTCGGGCAAACGTATTGTTTTAGACCCACCAATATTCACCAATTCGTCAGTCTAACTCACGGTTTTACTCGTGTAATGAGAGAACCTCAGCATCGCTCGGACAGTTGGACTCCTGATTTTGTGACCTCTACACTTAGTGTGAAGACTTGTAGAATTCGGCTTGAGAATGACGAGCTCCCCGCTTCAGCAACGAATACCCAACTCCAGCAATAGCGAAGCCACTCACAACAGAGGGAATCAGAAAACCCAAGGGAAACATATTGGAGAAGGAAGAGTCTTTTGCATTTAAGGAAGAATCAACCATGAGGTTCGCAATGGCAGCGTTGGATGGAGAAGCAATGGTGACGGGAACGGATATGACCGTCATCGGTTTTTTCGAGGATAAGCTAGACTGTTGGGGCATCTGTAGAGACGGAGAATTTGGCTGCTGAACTGGGGCGCGGCGACTTCCTTCTTCCCAGAAGTTGGGCAAGAGGTTGGGGGTCAACTCCGAATCTGTTCCAGAGGTAAAATTACCATTGGCTGTTCGATCGCTTTCTAGCTCTGTCTGGGGGTCTCCAATCGTAATCCCATCCGACCAGCTTTCACCCTTCCAGAGTTTTTGCGTTGGTGCGATCGAAACGGCATTACCCCCAGCGGTATTAGATGTCCCAGCACCGGAGTTGGCACTAGAATTGGTATTGTTGCCTGTAGAGCTGGATTGGCGGACATAGGCTTGTGTCGTGTTCGATCGAATGGCATTGGTTTGCCAAGCCGACCAACTGTTTGCGTCGCTCAGAGAAGCATCGGGAACATAAGTGACATCGAGATGGGCAATCTGACTGTCTTTCTGGCTAGCGTTCATTAACTGGGAACCCGGAAAGAGATCTTTCCAATTCCATAAAAATAAACCAAAGACAAGGGCTATTGTTAGTTCTAGCTTATTCACGATCGGACTCCTAGGCAGATTGACAATCAATCAAGGGATACAACGAGTTAGGTCTGGGCAAGTGCGTTATCAGTACAAATACTGAGAAACAGATCGACTCTCACCCTTAAGTAGTACGTAAAAACACTGAGCTTTTCCCCGAGTATAAGCGGTCAATCTGCTAGTGGCAACCCAAACTTCATGAAAGAGATGCGAATATCCTGGGCTTCAGCCACAACAAATCGCCTAAACTCCTTGATATCAAAGAGTTTAGGCGATTATTAAGTATATTTAACTAAATAGTATCGAACAGAATTTCACGATCTGCTGATTTATACGCAGGTCAGATCCCTACAACTAACCGAGAGGAACTAACTCTGCGTATTTTGTCAAGAGTTCTTCAGAACTAAGACTGTCGGTAGACACTTGAGGACTCCACAACAACTCGAAGATAGCCAAAGAGTTTGGGGGAATCGTGGCTAACCTCTCCAGTGCCTGCTTGAGATCCTCTGTTGAATAAACTGGATCGAACAGAGGTCGATCGTCTTCTGCTCCCACCAGTAAAGTCACCACAATGTACTCCGCAGGTTCTATATCCGGCTCAATTGAGATCGATCCACTCCTGGCGCGATCGTTGACACGACTGAAGGTTTCCACCCCAAACTTACTGCGTTCGGCGATCGACATCTGCTCGAACATCTGTCCGGCTTCCTCTCGACTGGCAACTGTTTCAGAACTAGATTGTCCGTAACTCCAATATTCGGGTTTTCTCAACAGCGAAAGGACGGTTTCCTGCAAAAATTCACTCAAACCTTCCGGCGTATCTAAATCCGCTGTGGTACTCAGCTCGGTCAACTGCAATTGAATATCGCGAGCCTCTGCCAACATTGCTACCTGGAGTTTGGTTACAGTAACAGTATCGTTCGTCAATTCAGAAGACGAACCTGAAGATCCCCGACCTGCCTTAGACAACAAGTACCAAGTCAAGAATAGTCCGCCACCGACAAAGAGCAAAAAGAAGATAAATTCCCAAGGAAACCCATCATCTTCTGTTCCTATTGGGATTGTTGAAGTGGGAGCCGTGGTGGAATCGTTTGGAGGGACAGGTTGCACTTGCGTTCCATCCGGAACGTAGGGAGCCGGGAATTGTTGAGGATTTGACGGATAGGGAGCCGGGAATTGTTGAGGATTTGACGGGTAGGGAGCCGGAATTTGTTGAGGATTTGACGGATAGGGAGCCGGAATTTGTTGAGGATTTGACGGATAGGGAGCCGGAATTTGTTGAGGATAAGCATAGGGATAGTCGTCGTCATCGTCGCGCTCAATTTCAATCTCGATTTCGGGGTTGATATAGATAGGTCCAGACGGTCTATATTCCCGCGAGGGATAGCTAGGTCGAGTTGAGGGAAGAGAAGATGGACGAGTTGGTGTTGTTGTCGAGGGAGAGGTGGGGGCTGGAGACGGTTTGCGATCGAACGAACCCCCTCGTGTCCGTCCCCCCGTATTTCCACTAGTCGCAGACTTTGAGGGACTGCGATTAGGACTCGAAGATCGAGACGGGCTACTGGTAGTAGAAGAAGAAGATCTAGAAGAACTTGAAGAGCGACTGGATGAGGATCTAGAAGAACTCGATGAAGAACGACCTCCCTTGGCTTGGGCATTGGAAAAGTTCAACCAGTCAGTGATTTCTGGAGTCGTCGGATCGATCGTCACTTGAGCGAAACACAAGAAGGCGATCGAAAAAATGAACCAACGCTGGAATTTAAGCATCATGACGTGAGTAAAAACAGGGGAGACGGTAAAGAGTATCGGTCAGTCGCTCTGGGCAAATGAGTTCCTCTTTTCCAGAGGAGGCTTGAGCCAGGTTATCGCCGACCCAAACTTTTAACGCAAGTCCTATATCTGTTTTCTCTGTATTTTCTGAAACTTTTCCCTACTTTTTAATCAAACGTTACAGTCGAGATAGCGAACTGCACGAAGAGCAAGCAACCAACGTAGGACTGTTCCCGCCGTCTGCCATGACTTACAGGTTTGTTTCATCGATGGCAGCATCTTCTTCCAGGTTAGCCGAAGTCAAAAGATCGGGGCGGCGATCGCGAGTGCGTTGAATTTGTTGCTGTCTGCGCCATCGATCGATTGCCGCATGATTTCCCGATAACAGCACCTCGGGCACTTTGTACCCCCGAAACTCGGCAGGTCGCGTGTAGTGGGGATAATCTAGCAGTCCTCCCTCAAAACTTTCAGCCGCCAGAGATGCCGCTTTGCCGACCGTTCCAGGTAGCAGGCGCACCACCCCGTTCAGCAAAGCCAGCGCGGGGATTTCTCCACCGGTGAGAACGAAATCGCCTAAAGATACTTCCCGTGTCACTAAGTTCATCACCCGTTCGTCGATTCCCTCATAATGACCGCAGAGCAAAACCAGTTGGTCGTAATTGATTGCCAGTTGCCATAATAAATTGCGATCGAGGCGCTGACCCTGGGGTGTTAGAAGAATCACTTCTCGGCGATCGAGAATAGGTAACGATTCGACCGCTGCAAAAATCGGGTCGGGTTTCATCACCATCCCCACTCCTCCCCCATAGGGTTCGTCATCCACACGACGGTGCTTGTCGATCGTAAAATCGCGGGGATTGGTCAGATTAACTCTAGCAATCCCTTTGGCTAAAGCTTTCCCCAATAATCCCGAACTCAAGACACTGGTAAAAAAATCAGGAAATAAGGTAATGATATCGAAGCGCATTAATTAATTAGTGGTTAGTGGTTAGTGGTTAATTGCTCGCGGTTAGATTTTCCCTTTTGACCTTTCCCCTCTCTGCCTTCTGAACTCCTGTAACTCCTGTAACTCCTGAACTTCTTAGATTGTCACTGACTTTATGCTACCCTAGTAAAGTTGTCTAATCTCGCACATTCAGGGTCTCGGGTGTTTTCATCATGAAAATCCACCTGGATGGAAGATTAACCCGAAATAGGAGTTCGATAGAACGTATGTCAGTAGTTTCATTGGCTCAATTATTGGAGTCGGGTGTTCACTTCGGACACCAAACCCGTCGGTGGAATCCCAAAATGTCTCAGTACATTTTCACCGAGCGCAACGGAGTTCATATTATCGACTTGGTGCAAACTGCCCAGTTGATGGAAGACGCCTATGACTATATGCGCTCGACTGCCGAAGCCGGAAAAAAAGTTCTGTTCGTCGGGACTAAGCGCCAAGCAGCGGGAATTATCGCTCAAGAAGCCGCTCGCTGTGGGGCTTATTATGTCAATCAACGCTGGTTGGGGGGAATGCTCACCAACTGGACGACAATTAAAAGCCGGGTCGATCGCCTCAAGGAACTTGAAAGTATGGAGTCCTCGGGGGCGCTAGACCTGCGGCCAAAAAAGAAGCGTCCATGCTACGCCGGGAACTGGGCAAACTTCAGAAATACCTGGGCGGGATCAAAGCGATGCGCAAACTGCCGGATATTGTAGCGATCGTCGATCAGCGACGGGAATACAATGCCGTTCAAGAGTGTCAAAAGCTGGGAATTCCCATCGTGGCGATGCTGGACACCAACTGCGATCCGGATGTGGTAGATGTTCCGATCCCGGCAAACGATGATGCCATCCGATCGATTAAATTAATATTGGGCAAGCTCGCCGATGCGATCTACGAAGGTCGGCACGGTCAGCTCGATTCCCTGTCTGAAGAAGACTACGACGATTACAGCGCAGAAGACTATGAAGACGAGGAGTTCAATGAGGACGACTCGGCGATAGCACAAAGCGAACCGGCTGTTTCGGCTGTTGATGAGGGAAACTCGGCGGTTGAAGAAAGCGTTTCGGCTGTTGATGAGGACAACTCGGCAGTTGAAGAAAGCGTTTCGGCTGTTGATGAGGACAACTCGGCAGCTAAAGAAAGCGACGGTGACGATGTGAAGCCTGACGAAGAGGAATAAAGAGGAGCCAAAGTCAAGATGGCAGAAATCTCAGCGAAATTGGTCAAACAACTGCGCGATCAAACAGGCGCAGGTATGATGGACTGCAAAAAAGCCCTGGCTGAAAATGCTGGGGATATGGAACAAGCCGTACAATGGCTGCGAAAAAAAGGCATTGCCTCTGCTGATAAAAAAGAAGGTCGCGTTGCGGCTGAAGGATTGGTCGGCAGTTACATCCATACGGGCGGTCGCGTCGGTGTTTTAGTGGAAGTCAACTGCGAAACGGACTTCGTGGCGCGGCGGGAAGAATTCCAACAATTGGTCCGCAATGTTGCCATGCAAGTGGCAGCTTGCCCGAATGTGGAGTATGTCAGCACTAATGACATTCCGGCGGAATTTGTAGAAAAAGAAAAGTCCATCGAAATGGGTCGAGAAGATCTGGCGAAAAAGCCCGAAAACGTTCGGGAAAAAATCGTGCAAGGTCGAATCGAAAAGCACCTCAAAGAGCTATCCCTGCTGGATCAACCCTATATCCGCGATCAAAACATCACGGTGGAAGAGTTAGTCAAGCAAACGTCGGCACAAATTGGCGAGAAGATTCAGATCCGTCGCTTTGTCCGTTTCGTTCTCGGCGAAGGGATTGAAAAGAAAGAAGTCAACTTCGCGGATGAAGTGGCTGCTCAAACCGGTCAAAAATAAACTGAATTACCCTTGCTAGGGATGAAGCTTGGGGCGATCGCGCTTCGCCTCAAGACGCTCTCTATTCCGTCAGGAGCGGGAGTCATTAAAACCCTCGGATTTTTCCGTGGGTTTTAAGTTTAAGATTCCCAATTCAAGATTTCAAATTCAAGATTTCAAATTCAAGATTTCAAATTTCATATTTTGAAGGGTTATGTCAGGAGCATTAGAGCGGATCGATCGAGATTTCGCAGCACTAGAAGAAGCGATCTCCACCATTGCCGCAGAATTCGATCGGGCTTACTCCAGTTATCGAGAGGTATTGAGTCAAGCTTCCCGGCAGCAGCTCATTTTGGTATCTTTTTATATCTGTACCCAAGTGTATCCGGAAGCGTTTTTATCACTGACTTTTAGCCAAAGAGAACGCCTTCAGCAAGAGATTCGCCAAGTCGCAGATTGGGGTAAGCAACAGTTGGAAGAGATTGGCTCGGGGGCTGAAAATTCCGATCGACCTGTGGATACTACAAACGCGGACTCTGCTAGCGATTATGCCACCGATCGCACCGGGGAAATCGAGTCGGTTTGGTCTTCACCGACTCGACTCGAGCCAAGTCCACCTAAAAATGAACGAGCCAAAACCCCCGAACAGGTCGTAAATTGGCAGCAACAGATGGAAACAGAGATTGCCCAAATCCTGCAAGCTCTTTCCAACCAAGTCAATCGTCTTTTACAACAATTGGGTATCCTTCCCAACCAGTTACCCACTCCTCTCCTAGAAGCTGCAAAAGCAGAAGGTTTCGATTCCGTGGGAGGCGCGCCGAACTTACTCAATTTCACGATTGAAACCGAAAACCCAGATAATCCAGACAATCCTAACGTCACCAACATTGTGGCGATTAGCCTGCGTTTGGCAGAGATCGAACTGACCGATGCCAATTGTAGTGCTTGGCGCACCCAAATTCGCCAACTCTCCCAGCGTTTGAAGAGCTTGGCACAGCAATACGAGCGCAAGCGGAAAGAGCAGGCAACCGCTCAAGCAGAATCGGCATGGCGATCGAGTTGGTTTGAAGGTTAAACCCACACCATATCTTAAAGAACAAAAGATTTTCCGATCGGTTGTATGAGAACATGGTTAAGGTTGTAAGACCAGAGCAAGCCTGAATGCCGATCGGGCAACCGAGCTTGCTTTGATCTCGCATCAGCATTGGTCTTAAAAGATCCGATTTAAAAATCCCCATTCTTAGGTTGTACTGAGTTAAAAAATGATGAAAGTTGGCGATCGCGTTCGCGTTATTGAGTCTGTTATTGTCTACCACCATCCCGAACATCGCAATCAACCCTTCGATCTCAAAGGTTGCGACGGAGAGATTGCCAAAATTCTCGAGGACTGGCGAGGCAGACCGATCAGTCCCAACTTACCGGTCAATGTCAAATTCCGTCAATTTAAAAAACCTTTGATCGTTCACTTCCGTGCTGATGAGTTGGAATGTCTGCCAGAATCGGAGGCTTAGGTTAAAGGGGGATGCCAATGAACGGGAGGAGTTATGGCATCCCTTTTTTGTAGAACCCATTTGGGCTATTTCAGGTTATGAATTGTTCTGTTGAGAACAGTCAAACCCTGTCTTGGATTGGCGGTGCGTTATGCTATGAGCAATCTTAAATCATTCATAAACCATCAAGGTAGCACCCCTGTGCCTACCCCGTTTACCGGAACTATTTTGCTGACATTTGCTGTTTCTTTTCCTTTTTCAAATCTCGAGTTCCCAAAGCGTCGAGTTCCGCATCCATCAAAGTTTTCCCCGTAGCCGCCAGATATACGTCATCCAAACTGGGGCGTGATTGTGCAATACTAAACGTAGGCAAACCCACCTCTTGGAGTGCCGTTTGAATGGCAAGCAGGGCATTATTTTCCGCCGCCACAACTAGATTGAGAGAATTGCCTTGAGCCGTATTGAGAATGGCTTCTTTGACAAAAGGAAGGGATAAAAGCCGATCTTTGGCTTGTTTGGCTTCGTCTTGAGGAGTAAATTCCCGAATTCGCAGGGTAACTCGATCGCCCCCCACTTTATCTTTGAGTTCTGATGGCGTTCCTACATCAATGGTTACCCCTTTATCGATAATCCCCACCCGATCGGCTAAGGCATCGATTTCTTCGAGATAATGACTGGTAATCAGCACCGTTGTGCCGTTTTCCCGTAGTTGCCGCAGGAAATCCCACACGGCAATTCGACTTTCGATATCCAATCCGACTGTGGGTTCGTCAAGAACTAAAACTTTGGGTTGATGTAGCAATCCCGCCGCCAAATCCAATCGCTTGCGCAATCCTCCGGAATAGGTTCCCGTTTTTCGATCGGCGTACTCTTCTAACTCGAGTAAACTGAGAGATCGATCGATTCGTTCGGCAATCTGGTTTCGGGGAATGTGATACAGTGCCGCTTGCAGTTGCAGCAGTTCCCTTCCAGTGAGAACCTTATCCAGCGCCACTTCCTGCGCCACATATCCCAACAGGCGGCGAGCAATTTTCGGTCGATCGATCGCGGAAATGCCGCAAACTTCCACTCGTCCCGAATTGGGCAAGCTCAGGGTACACAGACAGCGAATCGTGGTGGTTTTGCCAGCACCATTGGGACCGAGCAAGCCGAAGATCTCTCCGGGTTCGATGGAAAAGGAAACATTCTCGACGGCTGTCACGGAGCCGTAACGCTTTTGCAAGTTTTTGACTAAAACGGCGGGAGCCATAATCCTTTCGCGGTGCGAGACCGACGGATACCATCTATTAACAAATTGTAATACTTTTGAGGCGATCGGGGTAAGCTGTGCCAACATTTGTCTTGAGACAGCCTCGATTCTGATACTGATGCGCTTGAGTCGTCAGCTATTAGCCAATACCTTGCTATTTCTAGTTTGTAGCTTTTGGCGGTATCAAACACGTGTCTGCGTCGTGCTTGCCGTTTGTAGCTCGAAAGTAGGATGGCAAGATCTTTCTGGCTACAGAGATCGTCAAAATCGGGCGGACAGTTCACTGTCCGCCCGATTTGGCTAAAGTTTACGTTAGGCTATTTAACGACTAACTCCTTCTCTTCCAACGACTTGTTGCTCGCTTCTGGGGAATCCGCTTCCGATGGCGGCACAACTTGCCAGAACTGGGGCAGGTATTGCGACCAATTGGCGAGAATTGCCGCTGCTTTTTGGCTACCCGTTCGATCGACATGAGCTTCGATCAGCGTTTTGAGTTGTTTTTCCCCGGCGGGGGTGCAAACGCGCTGAGTCTTGACAATTTCCCGGTTGACTTTGGCGGGGAAAGCTCCATCTTCGTCTAAGAAGTAGGCAATACCGCCTGTCATTCCAGCGCCGACATTGCGACCGACTTTACCCAGAACCACGATAACGCCACCGGTCATGTATTCGCAGCAGTGATCGCCTGCACCTTCGACAACCGCTTCGGCTTTGGAGTTGCGGACAGCAAAACGTTCTCCCGCTTGTCCGAGTGCAAACAAACTGCCCCCCGTCGCCCCATAAAGACAGGTATTGCCCAAAATCACATTTTGAGAGGGATCGAAGGTGGTTTCTGCCGGGGGTTGGAGGATGATTTCGCCACCATGCATCCCTTTACCCACATAGTCATTAGCGACGCCAGCCAGAGTCAGCGTCATGCCGGGAAGGTTGAACGCCCCAAAACTCTGTCCGGCAGCCCCGGTAAAGTTGAGGGTAATTTGCCCTGCAAATCCGGTGTTACCGTACTTTTTGGCGATCGTCCCGGAAATACGAGCCCCGATACAGCGATCGGTATTGATCGTCGGTACAGTCTTAGAAATGCTACCTTGATTGTCGATCGCCGCCCGAATTTGGGCATCGCCGAGGAGTTCGTCATCCAACACCGGACCGTTACTGTGAATGGGCTGCGGCGTCACCCAATTGCGGTTCTCCCCTTGGGGCAATTTGGTGATGCAATCCAAATTCAACGCTTGAGTTTTGGTCAAGTGGGTATTTTCGCGCACCTTCAGCAAGTCGGAACGACCGATCAACTCATTGAGAGAACGATAACCCAACCGTGCCAGGAGCGATCGAACTTCTTGGGCAACAAACGTAAAAAAGTTCACCACGTGTTCCGGTAGTCCGGGGAAGCGTTGCCGCAGCCGTTCCTGTTGAGTGGTCACACCCACCGGACAGCTATTCATGTGGCAGACGCGAGCCATGATGCAACCTTCAGCAATCATGGCAACGGTTCCGAAACCGTATTCCTGAGCGCCCATCAGCGCTGCCATCACCACGTCCCATCCGGTGTGCATTCCACCATCGACGCGCAGCAACACCCGTTCCCGCAGTTGATTTTCCATCAGCACCCGATGCACTTCTGTCAAACCAAATTCCCAAGGACCGCCTGCGTGTTTGATCGAACTGAGGGGTGATGCCCCCGTTCCGCCTTCGTGACCGGAAATTTGGATGACATCGGCATTAGCTTTAGCCACGCCAGCAGCGATCGTGCCGATGCCGATAGAAGACACCAACTTCACCGATACCCCAGCATTGGGATTAATTTGGTGTAAGTCGAAGATCAACTGTGCCAAATCTTCGATCGAGTAGATGTCGTGGTGTGGCGGCGGCGAAATCAAAGTCACGCCGGGCTTAGAACGCCGCAACATGGCAATGTAGGAACTCACCTTTTTCCCGGGCAGTTGTCCGCCTTCTCCGGGTTTTGCCCCTTGAGCCATCTTAATTTCGATTTGCTTGGCACTCATCAGGTACTCGGGAGTAACGCCAAAACGCCCCGATGCCACCTGTTTGATCGAGGAGCAAGCGGTGTCGCCATTGCGTAACCCGTTCAGGTGGGGCAATGTCGGCGAATGTCCGGCTTCGTCTACATCGTTGAGAACGTTAAACCGGATCGGATCTTCCCCGCCTTCTCCGGAGTTAGACTTGCCGCCCAAACGGTTCATGGCAATTGCCAAGGTTTCGTGAGCTTCGGGAGACAGCGCCCCCAGAGACATCCCTCCGGTGCAGAATCGCCCGACGATGGTTTCAATCGATTCCACCTCTTCTAGGGGAATGGAGGGTCGATCGCTGGCGAAATCGAGCAAATCGCGCAATGTCGCCACCGGACGCTTGAGAAGCTGTTGGTTATATACCTCATAATGATCGTACTGCCCATCCCGTACCGCCTTGTGTAGCACTTTGGCGGTTTCGGGATTGTTGGCGTGGTACTCGCCGTCCTTGCGATACTGGACGAGTCCAAAGTTTTCCAGTTTGGCGGCTTCGGGGAACGCCATGGCGTGGAAGGTGAGCATTTCCCGCGCCAAATCGGCAACAGTAATGCCACCGATGCGGGAAGTCGTCCCTTTCATGCCCAATTCCAGCAAATCGCCACCAATCCCGATCGCTTCAAAGATTTGCGCGCCTTGATAGCTGGCGAGTAAGGAAATCCCCATTTTCGACAGAATTTTGAGCAAACCGGCTTCGATGGCTTGGCGATAGTTGCTTAACGCTTTATCAAGGGCGAGTTGGGGTAGTTTACCCGCCGACATCAGTTTTTGGGTTTTTTCTTCTTGCCACCACTGGCGCAGGGTTTCCCAGGTGAGGTAGGGGTAGATCGCGCCCGTACCGTAACCCACCAAACAGGCGTAGTGGTGGGTACTCCAGCACTGAGCCGTCTCGACGACGATCGAGGCTTTCATTCGCAGTCCTCCATCGATCAGGTGGTGGTGGACTGCCCCCACAGCCAGCAAGGGGGGAATATACCCTTGGCTGCTGGAAATACCGCCTTGAGTTCGATCGCTGAGGATCAAAATCTCCGCACCTTCTTGGACGGCTGCGGTTGCCGCTTGGCACAGCGCTTCGACCGCCGGACGCAACCCGTCCGCCCCGGCACTGGCATCCCACAAGGTGGAGAGGGTCGTGATTTGCAGCCCAGACTTGCCCAGGGCGGCGAAATCTCCGGGCGACAGCAGGGGGGAGGAAATTTTCAACAAGCGATCGACCCCCGGATTTTCGTCGAGAAGGTTGCCCCGTTTCCCCAGAGACACATTTAACGACATGACCAATCCTTCCCGCAAGGGATCGATCGGCGGGTTGGTAACTTGGGCGAAGCGCTGTTTGAAGTAGTCGTACAGCAGGCGCGGTTTGGAAGAGAGGACGGCTAGGGGAATGTCGTCGCCCATGCAGAATGTCGGTTCTTTGCCTTCCATCGCCATGGAAGTAATCACCATTTCTACATCTTCTTTGGTGTAGCCAAACGCCGTTTGCTGCGGCACCAAGGCTTCCTTGGGCAGGGAGAAGGGTGCAACTTTACCGTTTTCCGTCTCGCCACCCAGTTGGGGACGCGCGGCGACCCATTCCCCGTAGGGATGCTGCCGCGCCACCCGCCGTTTGATGTCCCAATTTTTCAGGATTTGGTGGTTTTCGAGATCTACGGCGAGCATTTGACCCGGACCTAAGCGACCTTTTTCGATAATGTCTGCGGGGGGAACTTTCACCACTCCAGCTTCGGAGGCGACGATTACCAAACCGTCGCGAGTGAGGACGTAGCGGGCAGGACGCAAGCCGTTACGATCGAGTCCGGCACCGACGAGTTTCCCGTCGCTAAATGCCAACAGTGCCGGTCCATCCCAGGGTTCTTGGATGCCGCTATAGTATTCGTAGAAATCTACAATTTCCGGATACTTCTCCAATTCTGGCTGATTTTGGTAGGCTTCCGGAACCACTAGCATCAGGGCTTCCAAGGGAGAGCGACCGGAACGCACCATCAACTCGAAAGCATTATCTAAGTTTGCCGAATCGCTGATATCGGCGTTGACGACAGGCTTGAGTTGTTCGATCCGATCGCCCCAGTTGGGATGCGCCAAATCGGCTTGCCGCGCCCGCATCCAGTTGATATTGCCCAACAAGGTGTTAATTTCCCCATTGTGTCCCAGCAAGCGCATGGGCTGCGCCAGGGGCCACTTGGGCATGGTGTTGGTGCTGAAGCGACGATGGTACAGCGCGAAGGCGGTGACATACTCGGGATTTTTTAGATCCAAGTAGAATTCACCCAACACAGAAGCGCGAACCATTGCCTTGTAGACGATCGTCCGGCTGGAGAAGGAACACATATAGAGTTCCTCGCCCCATTCCATCTGCAATTGCGTCGAAAGGGCGCGACCGATCGTGCGTCGTGCCAGATACAATTGGCGCTCTAGGGCATCGCCTTCTAAGGTTTGGGAGCAAACAACGATTTGCTCGATTCGGGGCTGAACGGAGCGCGCTTGCGGTCCGAGGACTTCCGGATTTACGGGAACTTCTCGCCATCCCAACACCGTCAATCCTTCTGCTTCTAGCACCCGATCCACCAATTGGCGAACGGAGTCGGCAGTGGTGGGATCTTGGGATAAAAAGACCATACCCACACCAGTTCTGGCTGCGGGAGAAACCGGCTGGGAGCGTTCCTGCAACCAAGACTCGATCGTCTTCCAAGGAATGGCAGCCATCACCCCCGAGCCGTCGCCAGAGTCGTAGTCGGCGCTGCATCCACCGCGATGTTCCAAGCATGAGAGAGCTGTCAGAGCTTTGGAGAGGATGTCATGGCTGGCTTTGGCATCTTTTTGGGCGATAAAACCCACCCCGCAGGCGTCTCGTTCTTCCACTAACCAAGGCTGACCGCCATAAGGTCGATCGGCGTTGTCCGGAGTATCTCCCCCGCTTGAGGTTTGACTTACTTCATTGACTCTTGAATTATGATTTATGCCCATTCGATCCATTGACGGTTCCTTATTTGTTTGCATTCTATTGCGAGTGTCTATTATGTATATTGAGCCGCTCTATCGATGTGTAGTGAGGGCTGACATTGCCAATTGGTCAGCCTTTGTTTGAACTGCACTTGCTAAATTCGACTCAATTCGCAGAACTTCCCCAAGGCGAGTCGAGACCCGGAAGTGTACCCGTAGGCAATCTTACCGTTCTGGCGGCAAGATGAGATTAAGAAGCTGGCTGGGGGATATGAATTGCCATTTCGGGTACTCGGTTCCGAGGCACATCGATCGCCCTTCAGTTATGTTTCTATATTATATGGGGGTAGCGATCGAGTGACGTTTGCAACGGTCTTCGTTCGATCTCAGTAACTGCTCGATTCGATTTATGAAAGTTCTGAGATAAGAATTCTAAAGGAAAATACCCAATTTTGACAATCCCGGATTTAGACATACCTAGGTGCGATGGTCTACATTTCTTCAGAACCGACCTTAGAGTCGTCGGGATCTTCACCGTTTTTTGCTCGATTTTCGATCGATCTCTCCTGTCAGTAATTCTTGATACGGAACAACAGACGGGCAAATCTACGACTGTTCACACCCCTTTTCAACCGCCCGAGGAGAGATTTCTATGGAAATTGTATTTTTATTATTTTTGACTCTACTGGTCGTCTTCATTCTCGCTAAGAGCAGGAAGACTTCAAGACGATGGAGGCGGAGGAGTCGATCGAATGGAAGTTCTCATTTCGATGGCGTGACAAGCAGCAATGCTTCAAGACGCCGGGGGAGGAGTCGATCGAATGGAAGCTCTCATTTCGATGATGGTGGTAGCAGCTACTACGGTGGGGATGATGGTGGTGGTAGCTACTACGGTGGGGATGATGGCGGTAGTTGCGATAGCGGCGGTAGCAGTGATAGCGGTGGAGGGAGTAGTGATAGCGGCGGTAGCAGTGATAGCGGTGGAGGGAGTAGTGATAGCGGCGGAGGGAGTAGTGATAGCGGCGGCGGCAGTAGTGATAGCGGCGGAGGGAGTAGTGATAGCGGCGGTAGTTGCGATAGCGGCGGCGGCAGTAGTGATAGTAGTGGATTCTAGTACCGATCGCACAGAAAGATTCTTCTCAAAGAATCTCATATAACCTCAGTAAGAGATAGGCAAAAAGCCCAATCCCTTACCCCACAAGCCCTTCGGAAAACCAGATCTGGGTCGATCTCATCGGTGAGCGAGGCAGGTTTTCGTCTTCTGTCGGCATCTGTCCCAGAACCCGATGAGACTTCCAGTCTAGAGACGCCAATTCCCATCCCATTACCGATTACCCATTACCGATTACCAATAAGAAACGCTAAATTTGTAGTGAAAACTATTGAATGAAGAAATCGATCGTCTGATGACAATTCTCGATCGCCTCAAACAAGACTACCAAAACTTTCCCCACAATCAATCTTACGAACTGTATGCTGCCGATGTTTATTTCCAAGATCCGATGACGCAATTTCGTGGGATCGATCGATACCGACAAATGGTGGGGTTTATGGCAACCTGGTTCAAAAATATCCAACTCGACTCCCACGATATCCATCATCAGGAAGAGGCGATCGTCACCCGGTGGACGCTAAGCTGGAATACACCACTTCCCTGGAATCCCCGGATTTCCATCTCTGGCAGCAGCGAACTGAAGCTCGACGCCGACGGGTTAATCTGCTCTCATATCGACTACTGGGACTGTTCTCGCCTCGATGTCGTCAAACAGCACTTTTCGGGGAAAACCCGCTAAAGTAAATAAATATAAACAATTCTCAGGATAGAGTCTGGAGACGATGCGAATCATCTTGATGACAGGTAAAGGCGGGGTTGGGAAAACCTCTGTGGCAGCAGCAACGGGTCTGCGCTGCGCCGAGTTAGGTTACAGAACCCTAGTTCTCAGCACCGATCCGGCTCATTCCCTTGCCGACAGCTTTGACTTAGAACTTTCCCACGCGCCGCGTAAAGTCAAAGAAAACTTGTGGGGTGCCGAATTAGATGCGTTGATCGAGTTAGCCGATAACTGGGGCTCCGTACAGCGCTACATCACTCAAGTTCTGCAAGCGCGGGGATTGGACGGCGTTCAAGCCGAAGAGTTAGCCATTCTCCCCGGTATGGACGAAATTTTCGGCTTGGTGCGAATGAAGCGTCACTACGACGAAGGCGAATACGATGTATTGATCGTGGATTCCGCACCCACGGGAACTGCATTGCGGTTGCTGAGTTTGCCGGAAGTCGGCGGCTGGTATATGAGACGGTTTTACAAACCGTTACAAGGGATTTCTGTAGCACTACGTCCCTTCGTGGAGCCGTTGTTTAAACCGATCGCCGGATTTTCCTTACCGGATAAGGAAGTGATGGATGCTCCGTATGAGTTTTACGAGCAAATTGAGGCGCTGGAAAAAGTGCTAACTGATAATACCATTACCTCGGTGAGATTGGTGACAAATCCCGAAAAAATGGTAATCAAAGAATCTTTACGCGCGCACTCCTATTTGAGCTTGTATAACGTGGCAACAGATATGGTGGTTGCCAATCGGATTATTCCCGAAACAGTTACCGATCCGTTCTTCAAACAGTGGAAGGAGAATCAACAGCAATATAAACAAGAAATTCACAATGATTTCCATCCGCTTCCGGTTAAGGAAGTGCCGCTGTATTCAGAAGAAATGTGCGGATTGGAAGCATTGGAGCGGTTGAAAGAGACCTTGTATGCGGATGAAGATCCCAGCCAGGTTTACTACAAAGAAACGACGCTGCGGGTGGTGCAAACAGATAATAAATATACCTTAGAACTGTACTTGCCGGGAACACCTAAAGATCAAGTCAAACTGAGCAAAACGGGGGATGAGCTCAATATCACGATCGGCAATCACCGTCGGAATTTAGTCTTGCCTCAAACTCTGGCAGCACTGCAACCTTCGGGTGCGAAAATGGAAGATGATTATTTGAAAATCAGCTTTACTGAAGTGGCGCGAGTTTAGACGGGGTCTATTTTGAACCTGGGAGTGCGGAAAGTTCGATCGGCATTGACATTTCTCGTCGATGCCGATCGAATATCTTGTAAGCTAGAAAACGCACTCAGTATCGGGGAATTGACATGATCGCTGTGACGATTCGCGTTCCGGGAACGACGGCAAACTTGGGACCGGGTTTTGATTGCTTAGGCGCGGCGTTGACGTTGTACAATCAGTTTGGGTTTTCGCCGATCGATGCCGGCGAAACGAAGCTAAAAATCACCGTCACGGGAAGCGAAGCCGATCGAGTTGTCACCGACGACAGCAATCTCAGTTACCAGGCATTTGTCAAACTCTACAAACATTTGGGACAAACGCCGCCTTCTGTTGCCATCGAGATCGACCTAGGCGTCCCCTTAGCTAGGGGGTTGGGGAGTTCGGCAACGGCGATCGTGGGTGGCTTAATGGGCGCCAATCAACTGGCAGGAGAACCCCTGTCTCAGGCGGAATTGATGCAATTGGCGATCGCGATGGAAGGACATCCGGATAATGTCGTTCCGGCACTGTTAGGCGGCGCGCATCTAGCCGCTAGCCATCAGGAAGACTGGGTGATTTGCGATATTCCCTGGCATGAGTCGATCGTTCCCGTGGTGGCGATTCCCGATTTTGAGCTATCCACTGCCGAAGCGCGCAAAGTATTACCCGCCGAATACAGTCGCGCTGATGCCATTTTCAACGCCGCACATTTGGGACTGCTGTTGCGGGGTTTGGAGACGGGAAATGGAGACTGGTTACAAGCAGGAACCCTCGATCGAATTCACCAACCTTACCGCCAAACGTTGATTTTGGGGTACGATGCAGTTCGAGAGGCAGCATTGGCAACAGGCGCTTACGGTATGGCGATTAGCGGTGCGGGACCCACACTATTGGCGTTATCGTCTCCCAGTTCGGCTTCGGAGGTTGCCACCGCCATGAAAACGGCTTGGCAGGAGGCGGGAATTACCGCTGAAGCTCGATCGCTCCAAATCGATACCACAGGCGCAGTTGTCAGCTAGAAGTACCGCTCTTTATCGCTAGATTTAGCGGTCCTAACCAGACTGCATATGGCTAGATTTGGTGGCTATTCTCGAAAAGAAGTGAGTTAGATCGGCGGTTTTCTGCCGATAATCGTTCGGTGGCGAGGGTCGCTGGCAACGGTAGTCAGATACTCAAAACCCACAGATTGTAACGTTTTCTCGATATCAAACGTATAGTAATCGTCACTCCAAGGTTCCGTACTTTTCATCAGGACAAATAAGGCTGGCGGTAAGTTTTGAATCACCGGAGATTTGGGGTTGTTGTCCACAATGGCGAGGCAACCGCCGGGACGCAAAATTCGCAGCACTTCTTGGAAAATATCTTGGCTGGCGTAGTGGGGGAGTTCGTGGAGGACAAATTGCAGCGTCACTAAATCGAAGGAATGGTCTGGAAATCCAGTCTCTTCGGCGTTGGCGTGTCGCCACTGGGCGATTTCATGGTGCGTATCCCGCATTTTCGCCACAGCTAGCATATACGGCGACAAGTCCAAACCCACTGTTCGAGGGGGCGTTTCCTGGTGTTGGGAGTAGAAGCGGTGGAGGGGAAAGGTGGAGAGTCCGACGGAACAGCCGATATCGAGAATGTCGGTAATGGGTGAGGGTGCGTATTGGATGAGAACGTGGTGAAAACTCGATCGAAGTCGATCTTGTGCGGCTTCCCAGGTGAGGCTTTCTTGGGGCCAAACCCGCAGTGCCATGGATTGGGTTGCGGATTCGGCTTCAAAGGCGGCTTGCCAGCAGAGGTTGCCTTCGGTGTAGGCGTGGAAGGGAACGTTGTAGTAGTCGGGATAGGTAATGTGGGAATTGGTAATTTCGTTGAATAGGGTTTTGGCTTGGGAGGCTTCGAGTTCTTGATAGGCTTGTCGCCAGGGAATCCCATTTTTTTCTGCCGTTTTAATCAGCACTCGTCGTGCTTGCTGTTTCATTACGGCATAAATTGGCTTCGTTTGAATCAAGACATTAACGATACGAGAAAGGACATCTTCGCCTGCCCAATCGGGTTTTATTTTATTGTTCATTTGGCAATCTGAATTTCGCACTTGTATCGCCGTAGTGGTTAACGGAGTTGACCTATAATTAGCTCGTATCTGCTTGAGGATGGCGATCGTTATGGAAATGACAAATTTATTAGACTTAGTAACAGGAGGGTTAGCTATAACGATATTAATCGGGGGTTTGCTGATGTTATTTAGCGGAATGTCTGCATTGGGTGATAAGGAAAAGTAGCGATCGCCTGCTTAGCTTAACCCAATAGTGCGTTTTGTCGATCGACCCAACTGGACTGTCCGCATGACAATGATGGATAATTGCGCCTCAATTTGTTAGAGAAGTCAACTATTTTCGCCATGGTGCGTTTCCGGTCTCACTAGACCCTACGAAGCAATTTGCGGTTTCCAAGTGCCGTGAAACCCCAGGGGAACCACTTGGGGAAGGGCGAAGCGACAAACGGGTTCGTCGTCGAGTCGATCGCTATCAAATACCCACACTTCGCTGGTTTCGGTATTACCATCATAGACGACTGTGACGACCCAACCGCGATTTTCAGAGTGCGCATCTGGCGCATAAATCGGTTCGGTGGGATAGCGATTTTCCCCAAAATCGAATTCTTGCCAGCTTCCTGTTTGACTGTCGATACGGGCGATCGAACCGTAGACTTCTCTGGCAATATCGGCATTGCGGCGATGGCAAGATAGATAGATGTGCGACGCCTCTCGTCCGACTTGCAACGGGGGGACACTCGGAAATTCTCCCGGTCGATCGCAAAGTGCCTCGGTTCCTAATACTTTTCCTGTGGCTACATCCAACCGCACTCGAGTTAGAGCCCCTTCCGCTAGGGTTTTTGTTGTTCCTATGCCGATCTCTTTGAGACGTTGATTGGTTGTCCAATCGGTGTAACGCACAAAATCCACCACCACTATCCCCGACTCTTCTTGATACCCATTGGCAAAGTGCCACTGATACCAGGGTTCTGTTTCTATACGACTCACAAGAGATAGGGTTTGCCGATCGAAAACCCAAATCTGCGTTCCCAAATCGGGTTGCCACACCATCGCCTCACTATAGCTGGATAACCCCAAAAGTACGGGAACCAGTTTCATCCGGATAGGCGGAACGAAAAAGACCAAATATTGCCCAGCTAAGACAAAGTCATGCAAAATCGTCATTCGATCTAAGGGAGTCGCTGAGGTTTGTACGATTTTCCCGGTTCGATCGCTTTTATATAAATTCAATGTTGCCGGACGTCCCACTGCCATCCCAAAATTAAAAATTTCCCCGGTGTTTCCATCCCGTTTGGGATGTGCCGAATAGGGTTGGGTATTCCCCAACGCCGACAGATCGTCTATTCCCTGTGTTTCAAGGGTTTGCAAGTCCAACGCATGGGGTTTTCCGCCTTCCCACAGCGCTAAAACACGATCGTCTAACGCCAACACCGACGTATTGGCTACATTTCCCACGGGTTTGCGCCACCGCTGCCACACAGAACCGGGTGCCACCATTCCGTAATTCCCATATAGTAATTTTCCCGCACTTTCTTCTTGTTGATATTTTGCGGTTCGTACGTAGCGATAGATTCCGGTTGTCCCTTCATCAGTGAAATGAACGCCCAAAATTGCCCCATCGCCATCAAACCAATGTCCCATTCGCACGCCTCCCCGTTCCAAGCGTGCGGGTCCGTTGCGGTATAGCGTTCCTCGCAGTCCGGGGGGAACTGTCCCGGAGATTAACGGTAGTGGGGTGAGGGGAAACTCTGTCGCGTTACGGGTTATGGCGTTCGCCCAAGCTTTTCGCTCTGTTGTTTGCATCCGTTCTATGTTGCACCGAACACTCTCTTTTATCCATTGTCATGATATCGGAATCTTCAGTGTCTGGGGTACGGTGCCACAGATGAGGATGGAAGTTTCGATCGACCCGGAAAACATCCATATTTGTTGTTAAGAGTAGCCGAGACGATTGCCATCTCAGTATAAACACGCAGGTAGTTAAACTCAATTTTTGGCGACTAGATACGAATTTCCCGGTTTACTTAAGTGTTTTTACAGGCAAGCGATCGTTTTTTCTCTACAAATTTAAAGTTTCTACGGGTTAATCGATCTGTAAGGTTTGTTACCTCGCTCTACTATTACTGAGATCTTTATCTCATCTTTAAAACTCGGCTTTATCTTTTCGATCTCTTGAGAGCCTTGAAGGGTAAGACTTTCCGCATTTACACGCAACAAATTGTCAAGCTTTTAGGTAAAGAGTAAGTTAACTCGGGGTAACTGAAAGATTATGTTTGGGTTAACCGTGCTAAATTAACCACACATTAACTTTAATTTAACGTTCTCAAAGACGACTGCTGACCGTCTCCCCTCATGTCATTCCTACTCAAGGCATAAACGCTCATGGTTATCTCGATCTCCAAATCTGCCTCACCTCAAATTGCCAAGCCGCAGCTCTCGAGTGAGTCTCAACCCTGTTTTATTTGTGCCTCTGGTCGTTCCGGTTCGACTCACTTGCGACTGATGCTCGATTGCCATCCTCAAATCGCCTGTGCCGAAGAAATTGACTTTATCACCCATCTGGTCTCTGATACTGGAGAGTTTCCCGATCTCGATCGTTACTACCAATGGTTGGAAACGAATCGGATTTTCAAAAGTCGTCACCACAGCATCGATCGCACCTTAAACTATCCGGAACTCGTTCATAGTTTTCTCGAACAAAAGCGCGATCGCAAACCACTACTCTGTGCGGTTAGTCACTTTAATTTCGATCGCCTATTACGACTTTATCCCCAAGCTAAATTCATCCATATGGTTCGCGATGGCAGAGATGTTGCTTACTCATGCGTGAAAGAAAAAGGCTGGTCTGGAAATCCTTGGTTGGCAACAGAGCGATGGATGGAAGCCGAAAGATTGTGGGACGAAGTGAGTCAGCAGATTCCCGCAGAACGCAAACTCGAAATTACCTACGAAGATTTGGTTTGCCAACCCGTTCAAACCCTCGATCGAATCTGCGAATTTTTGGGCATTTCTTACCATCGGGCAATGATGAGCTACCCCCAGACTAGCACCTACGAGTTACCCGATCCAAAGTATGTGGGGTTGTGGCAGCGGAAATTTGACAAGCGCCAAGTTCAATTGGCAGAAACACGGATTGCCGAGATGCTGATCGATCGCGGTTACAAACTCAGCGGATTACCTCGACTCGAAATTGATGCTAAATTGGCGCTTCTATTGAAGATACAGCATAAACTATCTCGTTTGCTCATTCGCATTCGACGTTACGGTTTATTTCTCTTTATCCTAGATTGGATTTCTCGACGCCTTCCCTTGCCGAACTTGGAGAAGCGCGTTAAGTTTCGCATCAATCAAATCGAAGTTTCGTTACTCAAGTAGGTGAAGTTTTGGGGAAAATTTCAGATAAATCGAGAGTCCGATCGCCCAATTCTGGTAACGTTACGCTAGAATTGGGTAACAAAATTTGTCGGTGGCTGTAGTCAAAACTTCCCTGTACTTTTTGATAGGGTTGGCTGTACATTTCTAACTGCGACTCGGGCAAATTAAAAATCCAATACTGAGGAATTCCTGCTTCAGCATAGAGTGGTAATTTTACAGTGCGATCGTACTCTAAAGATGAATCGGCAATTTCGATAACTACAATGATATCTTCCGGATAAGGATGGTGAGATAAATAATTATCTTCTCGCAGGCGGACGATCGTAAAATCGGGTTCGGGTTCGCTATTGTTTGGCAGGGCGATCGGATCTTGACATTGGAGGATCGCTCGATCGTCAATCAGCACAGAAAGTTCCCTAATTAAGTTCCGACAGCAGAAAACATGAGCTGTTCCTTTGGCAACCATTTTAACAATTTCTCCGTGAATCAGTTCAATCCGATCGTCTTCTTGAAAGAAGCCCATTTCGGCAAGACGATGATACTCTTCCTGGGAGAAACGTTTAACCGCAGTTTGTGTCATCGGACTATTTCCTCTCGATCGTTGTTGCTACTTGAATTGTAATTCTGAGTAGTTAAACATAAAGACAAACTTGTGTTTGGGTGGAACTAACATCGGAAGGTATAATGGCTGATTATCCCAACCTTGATCTTTGTTACCTTCTTGGTAGAAAATAGCTAATGTAGGTACATCTTGATATTGATCTTTAATTTTTTTTAATTCTTTACCACTTGCAAAACCAAATCCTCCCCATTGGGATGGTTCTTGACGTTTAAGCTTTCGTCCTGTTTTAGATTGACCTCGAAATACATTTATCTTACCTTTTAAGATTCCTTTTGCTTTGATCTGTATTAGAAGTTCTTTGATTTGAGTGTTTTCCCAAGGATGTCTTGGATAATAGTTACTTTTCATATATGTTAGTATTTGTATCATAAAATCAATTTCTACTTCTTCATATTCCTCTTTTTCGGTTTTCTCTTCAAAATTTTGTAATAAATTATCTAGTTTTTTCACATCTTCTTTAATATCTGAAGTTTTCCACAATGGACTTCGAGGAAAAATTTGAGTTCCCGGTGTAAATAGACCAAGAGCTGTTGGGTTTAAAACATTGGAACGTGTTGGATAGAGAGATTTACCTACCCAAACAGGCTTTATTGTAATATTACTGGGATCGTTCCCAATAGCTTGACGTGTTCCTTCATCCGCTTCATGAATATCGCGGAATGCTTCTAAGATATGTTCGGGCAAAAATAGACGAGTGACATCTTTTAGTTTTTGGCGATAACCATACATCCGAGCGTGTTGATGCACAGTATCCATAACTTTTTGCTTGGCATCACGACCGTAATAAGTGACCATTAAACCTTCTATTGTCACTCCTCTTCCTAATCGATTGCCACCCACCAAAATATTCATTCCCGTATGATAGGTTGGCTCTTTGTCTGGGTTATTTGCATTAATTACTGTTGGAATTGCTCGTCTGAGCTTATGTTCTAGATCTTCAACTAATTCACTTAAGTCTGGTATGTCTTCCGCTGTTTTGCTTAACTCTTTATAGGCTTCTTCTAGCCATCGAATTGCTTGATTTTTGCGGGTTGATGAAGATTTACCACGTAATGCTTTATCCAGATCTTGTACAAAGCTACCAATTATTTTCTCCAGAGTACTGTGGTTATCCTTTTTATAACAGATATGTGCCAGAAAGGAATATGTATCCTCTGGATTTTTTTTCATCTTATAAACTGCACCCAAGAAAAAACAGCATAACGCTAGTCGTAAACCTTTAGGAATAGACCATTCTTCTCCTGGATTAATTTTACCTTGCTGTTTAATGAGTTGTTTTATTTCTTCTCCATCTATAGTGTGACAGTACAAGCTATTCTCTTGAAAAAATAATTCACCTCCCATATATGAATCACCCGGTTCGGGGAGTGCTGCACAAAAGGTTGGTTTACAAGGGTGATCGAGATTTTGTAACAGTAAGCTTTGCGGTGTTGCTGTTATTTGTATATAAATATGATTTGAAACTTCTTGACGAATTTTGCCAATACCGTCAAAAATCGCACTATCTGGAATGGTCTCTTTACCTTTTTTAGACTGTTTAGCTTCATTAGTATTTAAGCTAGCGTTATCAGCCTCATCATCAAAAATGAGAGTCGGTACACGACTCGCTTTTGCAGATTTTAAAGCCGTCAGCAAATTGTTTAAGTGGTTTACATTTTTTGTGGATACAAGAACTACGCCAGTATCATCAATATATTGACCTAGCTTATTAGCGGCAAAGTCGTTTGGATCGGTTTTCCACTGTTCCCAATCAAAAACGACTGGACCTCCGTCCAGTTGTTCGTTAAACCTATTGGCGGTTTGCTTTCCCAACCACGTATTATCAGAGGTTAAAACAATAAAACATCGGAATCCATTTTCTTGAGCGATGGCTAACGTAGCAATTGTGGCATTGGTTTTACCACTCTGGACTCTGCCATATATCAAACCTGTCGTGTCATTCGGGATATCACCTTTTTGAGAACAACTCACTAAACCTGTACCATTTGCACCGACATCACCAATTCCAAATTTACCAGAGTAAACATCAACACAGTTCTGAACTACTTCAATAGCTGTTTTCTTTAGATCGTGCGCGGCAGTCTTTCCAATTTTATTCTCTAGTCTTTCAATCAGTTTATTAATGCAATATCCATCTGTTTTAATTGACGTGTTGTTCATGCTATTTCTCTTGAGTTGAAAAAAGGAGCCGGGGCCAGTCTGACAGGGATATGGATTGACCAAGCTGACGTTTGCCCGATCCATTTACATGATAGCGTCCGCGAGAGGGTCTGGACACGGAAATGTAATAACGATTGTCTGCCTCATCTCTCATGAGACTCTGGAGTCGTTTTTCAGTCAAGCAACAAACTCCATCTTTATGGCAAACTAGGGCGATAAAGATGGACAAAGTAGGATATTGCTCTGCTAACATATCTAAAGCTGATACTTCTTGAGGACTGAGTGTAAATGACCAAGCTGATGTGGGTTTAGTGGATACCTTAAAAAGAACAGCTGACTGAGTTTTATCAGCTGTCACGAAATATACTGACGAATGAACTTTAGCAGCCTGGATAATCGTTACTTTCTCTCCAAAGCTGACCAGCCTGAAAAAGGCTGCTCCTTGGAGAAACTCTCGATCGTTAAACATGAGGATTAAAACAGCAGTTAATAGAATAACATCCCAAGCGCCCTACTTTCCTGCACTCGTTTATCCTAAAAGCAGATTAATACTTCCGTTCCTGCGGTTCAAACATCGTAATCGCCACAGGCATCGTCGCCAAATCAATCCCAGCCGGAGAATAATACGCCAGCGTATGGCTGAGGAACTGCTCGTCTTTCCGTTGGGGATAATCCTCCCGGAAATGCGCGCCCCGACTTTCCTGACGATTTAAAGCAGAAGTCAAAATAGTTTGGGCAACAACAATTAAACTCCTCAATTCCAGCGCTTCCACAATTTCTGTATTCCACAGATTATCTTT
The DNA here is from genome assembly GCA_963838375.1 of uncultured cyanobacterium. Classification (GTDB taxonomy): domain Bacteria; phylum Cyanobacteriota; class Cyanobacteriia; order Cyanobacteriales; family Geitlerinemataceae; genus DVED01. The sequence continues at coordinate 303,160 of CAWIQY010000008.1, forward strand.
GTCATCGAGATACACATTCTCGGCTTGTTGCTGCAATTCGGCAAGTTTTTCGATGCCTTGTTGCATCAATTCTTCTGTCCGAAATACCCCACAATACTCCGTCATACAATCTTGCAACGCCTGCCGCACGGCGTTGATGCGATATTGTCCCGATCGATCTAACAACGCTTGAATTTCCTGTTTGGCATCATTAAGATACCGTTGTTCGTCTACTTCTGGAAACTTGCGGCTGGGGACATCAGAAGCGATCGCACTTCCGGTTAATTTCCCATACACCACACATTCCAGCAACGAGTTACTCCCCAACCGATTTGCCCCATGTACCGACACGCAGGCACATTCTCCCGCCGCATAGAAACCCTCTACCAAACCTTCCGCGCTGCTGCGAACTTGTCCCCGCGTATTCACCGGAATTCCGCCCATAGAATAATGGGCAGTGGGACGCACAGGCATGGGTTGATGTACCGCATCCACTCCCACCAGGCGATGCGCTTCTTCCCAGGCAAAGGGAACCCGACTCATAATCTTTTCTTTCCCCATATGGCGCAAATCCAGATAGATAAAAGATCCCCCAGCGCTGCCGTCGGCATGGATACCGCGCCCTTGACGAATTTCTGTATTAATCGCTCTTGAGGTAATATCACGAGGGGCGAGTTCCATCCGCGAAGGCGCGTAGTTTGCCATAAATCGATCGCCCGAAGCATTGATTAAATACGCCCCTTCTCCCCGTACCGCTTCGGAAATCAGCACCCCTGCCGGGTACAATCCCGTGGGATGAAACTGAACGAACTCCATATCTTCCAACGGAATTCCCGACATGGCTGCCATCGCCAAACCGTCTCCAGTGGAGGCAAAATCGTTGGAGGTGGTGTTGAAAACTCGACCGTATCCCCCCGTCGCCAACATCACCGCCTTGGCGCGAATCACCTGAATTTCCCCGTCTTCGATGCGATACATGACGAGTCCTTTGGCAACGCCCTCTTGCAAAATTAGGCGCATCACATACCACTCGTCGTAAACCGTCACCCCGTAGCGGCGCAGGTTGTTCACCAATTCGTGGAGGATGGCGTGCCCGGTTTTGTCGGCAGCGTAGCAGGTTCGTTTGTGAGAATGTCCGCCAAATGCCCGTTGGGCGATGCGCCCGTCGGCAAGCCGGGAAAATAGCACCCCCATATGTTCGAGATCGATGACGACGTTGGGCGCTTCCTGTGTCAGCAATGCCACCGCATCTTGATCGGCGAGATAGTCGGAACCCTTAACGGTATCGAAGGCGTGGGCTTCCCAGCTATCGGATTCGTCTACGTTTTTTAGGGTGGCAGCCATTCCCCCTTGGGCGGCGACGGAGTGCGATCGAATGGGGTGGGTTTTGGCAATGACGGCAACGTTTAAACTGGGTTCTGTACGGGCAATTTCCACGGCTGCCCGACAGCCTGCCAATCCGCCACCGACAATGACGACATCGTATTCTAGCATTGCAACATTTTTATAGCTGACAAAAGAGGGGTACAGATCGAAAAGAGCTAGTGGTTAGTCGAACGACTAACCACTAACAACTAACCAATAACTTTCATATCGGGTTTACGCGGTTTTCGGTTTAGAGGCACGCCGTGCTTCTAACACGGCTTTTTCTTCAGCAGAATCCACCGCGATTAACTCGATACGATTGAGCAATGTGGTAACAAATGCAAATAGTAGGAAAGGTAAGGACAATACTAAAATGAGTCCGACCGTTAGCAGAGCATACACCTCTCGAGCGCTACTCCATAAGGCTAATGCCGAAGCTAAGCTCAGGAATATCACGATTAACCAAATAATGATTTGACCGTAAATATCACCGAAAGTGAGGGTGCAAATCATTCGATATTGCTGTGGGTGTTCCATAATCGCTCCTTGTGATAATTTGGGTGTCAGTGTTCGCTATTAGTCGTTAGTCTCGGTTGAGAACTGCTATGTCTCTATTTTCTAAGCTTATCCGCACAAGCGGCAAGTCGATCGTTCAGACAGAAGGGTTCAATACTACCCGTTTGATAGATCTAAATTAAACCCCACGATCGAGTTTTATAAAAGTTTTCAAGATTTTTAAAGATATAGCGGAGTTGATGACATCAATCTGCATATTTCTACATATATTTTAATAAAGCTTTCCACAAAAGTTGGTGAGAACCCAGAAAAACAGACAACTGGTCATCTGCAAAAGCAGAACCCGTAAAGCCATTAAATCTGGAACTGAAAACCCGCTCCAAGTTTAATGGCTCAAAATCGTTAGGATTTAATCAGGCTGGGGTATGCCGAGTTAAAAGGCATAAACTCGACCGTTCTCATCGATATAGACTGATAAATCGGGTTCTTCGACGGAATCTTCCAGACGCAAGCGAACGCGAACGGTGACTTGGTTGCCCTGAGTGTTAAAGTCATAGAGCAACACCGCGCCATTGGCGTTGTAGATATTGACGCTGGCAATATCTGCCAACTCACTGCTAATCCCCACATTCACCTGAGCCGTTGTGCCCGCCGGCAGATCTCGATCGTCGATCATGCGCTCGCCCGTGACGGAAGAGGAGTAGGAATTATAAGTCAGGGGAAGTCCGGTTTGATTGGAAATCACTACCGTAACGGGTTGGTTTGGATTGACATTGACTTCCGGTTGCCAGAAACCCGGTTCGCGGCTTCCGGTGGGACTGGGCTGCGAGCAAACCACCATGGGGGTCAGAATACTGCACGTCGCTATTAAGGCTGCGGTACTGAGGGCTTTGAGTTTCATGCGTTTTTACCTGCAAAACACCAAGATTGCCTTCACTATACCGCGATCGCTCTTTGTGGGATAGACATACGCCGGGGATCGCTCTTTAGATCTGCCAGATTGGAGCCTGAATCCTGAGTCGGGGTTGGTATAGCTGGGTGTTACTGACCCGCACGGGCAGCGCGGAGGAAGTTTTCTACCGATGACCGTTTCGAGACTAAGTTTTCAATCAGTTGAGGCGAGGGCGAGACATAAAACCATGCCGGAGTTTCTTCTTCATTTGTTCGATATGAAAATAGAGTGATATGTAAATATCCATTGGTTTGACCGATGGGCATCCCCTGTTCCACAAGTCCCAAGTTACGCTGTTTAAAACCGCACAGCCTAGAGAGATAAGCTGGCATTTGGGGGCTGGAAAAAAGGACGCAATCGGGCGAACTTTGTCGTAAACTTGCATCGTGAACTAACACAAATTCACCTTCAACCCAGCCATCAACTGGCGCTACAACTTTGCCATCGAAGGATAAGGAAATATCACCTAAGCCGCTAACAATTGGGTGTTGGGCGATCGCATTTCCAGCTTGAATTCCCCAAGTCTGATGCAGTTCGATTTCGCGCAGATGAAACGATCGATCTTCCTCGATTTTCGACTCGGAACCTGGGCGATCGATTTGTTCCAACCCATACCCGAGATATTGACCATTTTCATAGGCAACGATCGCGCGAAGGCGATCTGAACTTATATATACATCTCGATCGACGAGCGCACCGTCTCGAATTGCCATTTTGGGTAAGGTACAGTTTGGTTTTCCTAAAATTTGGCGAATCGTAGTTTGAGGTTGGTTTTCTCGTCCGCGTAATTCTTCTAGAGTTTCGAGTGGAAGAGTTTGGGTTGATTCATCCAGCATGGGACAATCTAATACTGCGGTTTCGACTGATTTTGGCTGGCTGGGAATCCACCAAAATAGGACAATCAAAACAGTTCCCAATGTTACTCCCGGAAGCAAAATATATTTGTGAAAGTCCCTTTGACTAAATTCGCTTGATTTACGATAGTCAATCATCCGAAACTCCCTAATCCATACGATCGATTTGCATCAAAATGTAACTCAATACCATTAAGCACGAGAACGAACAATTGCTGTTTCTGAATTTAGTACAATAAATTGATTATAGCACAAAAAGAGTCGAGTTCTATCAAACTCCGAAACCCAATCTGGACGGGGTGTGGACTAGTCAAGAACTTTTATTTCTGTAGTTGTAGTGTAAGCATTCAGCCGTCAGCTAAAAAACCTGGAACGGGAGAAGCGAATAGTGGAAGTTTTAGATTCACGATGGAAAACGATCGTCGATCGTTTTCCATCGGTGCTGGGGAATTTGAGTGATTCCCTTTAAAAGCTAATGTTTAAATGCTCACAAGATCGTTATCGTTTTGCCAGCTTGTCTGCGAGAGCTTCTCCTTGGTTAAAATGAACGATCGCCGTGACGATCGACACTCCAAAGTAGAATAACCGGATACTCCAAATACAAATCGAAAAGAGTGTTGATACCGTTTTCGGTTGAAGAATAACTAACTTATCGATCGAGTTTGTAATTCTCGAACTTACCTGAGTTTTGACCTCCGAAGCTTCTTGCATCTCGGCAGCTCGGGTAGGTAAAATAGGATATTGAGCTGTGTAGAGATAAAAACCGAAAAATCCTGGATTTTTGACTTGACTAGCTAGATGCTTATCCGTCATTTGTACGGCGCGATCGCGAGTCAAGCCTTCCTGTATCGCTACGGAATTAACCCAACCTTCATATCGAATAAAACTACCCAAACTAAAAATAATAGGTAGCGCCACAATCAAAACCGCCGCACCCATGCGATGTCCGATATTTTTGGGAACTAAAGCTGTTGCTGTTCCCACCCCCATCCCTAAAATAGCAAAAACGAGAATATTAAATAATTCGCCCATTTCCAGACCTCTCAAAAAGTCTCCGAGGATCTGCACTTTGTAGATATAATCTTCTGCCAAAATTGCTGTAAAGATGCGACAACCCACTGCTAGACCCAAAGAAATTGCGATCGCGATCGCAAAAAAGCAGACAAACAAAAAAGCCTTAATTCGATCGAAAACTGTTTTTGGTTGAGAAGACGTTGTGGGGAGAACACTCAGGTTCTTGTCTGCTTGAGGCTCTCTGGGGGGGTTGACAATTGGTGTTTGGAGAATAGGACGATCGCCACGATCCACCGAGGAAGACTCGCGGTGTAAAACTAAAACCTCTTGCCAACTGGGTGCTTTATCCCCTTTCTTAAAAGCACGAATCCGGACTTTCCGAATCGTGTCAATATTGAGCTTTTCCATACCCTCTCGGACAAAATTCACCAGAAAAGTGCGGTTCGGCGGTTCCGCAGCCGAAGCCAGAAGGGTCAGGCAGTCGTCCATCACGCTAGCAACCACCGTAATGTGTTTGACACGAAGCGATTGATTCATCAATTTGGCGATCGCCTCGGGGTTGCCTTGTCGGGCTAGGTCAAGGGTGTTAGTGTTAACCATACTGCTGTTGTTGTACTCCGAACGATGAGAAGCCGAACGTTCGATCGACAAGCTTATTTTCCAATATATTCGTTGCCAAGTTACAGATTTTGTTGAATAAACTGCTGTATCAGTTGTTTACACTTGCCAAGATCTAGATCGATCGCTTCGATGCCGTAGAATGCCATCTACTGCTTCGCCCCAGGAAAAGTAATGGATTCTCCGGCAACGACTTTCCGAATCCAAAACTGTACCACAGCATGCGATCGTTTTTGAGCAACACCGAAGCGATGGAAATTCCTTTTGCCGCTAGCTCACGTTTGCCTGGGGCGATCGCTTCTGTCATGAATTCATCCATCGATCGTTTCCACAGATCGGCATGACTGCAAATAGTTTACCAGAGGTTAACCTCTCTTGAACCTTTCAATCTGTACGATCTCGCGCCGGTTCTCACGAGTATCTGGATTCTGTGTGATGTGACTTGACAATTTCTATAAAGTCTGATGGGACTTTACTTGACTGTGGCATACTTAAAGAGAATAGCTGTGTTTGTACCTCTTTAGCCCCATGGCATAACCCTACGCCTATTTCGGTCATAAAACCCAGCTCGCGATCGACAGTTTTATGATGGACTTCGGCTATATTAGTCTTGAAAAAACGCCGATAGATATTGAATTTATAAATAATGATTACGATTAAGATCCAAATCTTAGAAAGTATCAACCAAAAATTTCATATTACGGTCACTCAAAGCGGTATCCATGAAGATTCTCTGACGACCTCTCTCCCGGCTATCCCGATCGAACTTGAATCTTCTTTAAAACAATGGAAGCTGGGATATTATTCTCTTAGAAGCGTCAGCGATGTCTGTTCGTCACTCCGAATCACAGCCATATCTGCCATCACTAGTTCGGAACTCTGTGAATATCGAAACTCAATTAAATCAATTTTCAATCAATGGCTAGACACAAATAATAAACTTAGAGAGCATTTAATCCGGCTTGCCAGTCAACCCAAATCCAAAAATCAAATAACACGAATTTTATTAGAAATTCAAAACACTAGACTTTACTACTTTCCCTGGCAAGAATGGAACTTATTTGAATCTTATTTCCCACAATCGGAAATTTCTATTCGAATGAAAGGAAAAGGAGATGAAAAAGTTAAACCCATTTCTAGATGCTGGAAAGTTAGAATTTTACTAGTAATTGGGAATAGCGAGGGAATTCAACCCGATCGAGATTTGAAAATCGTTAAAGATCTGGAGAAAAAAGGCGCTAGCGTTACAATTCTCAAAAACCCCAGCCGAGAAACTCTACGAGATGTTTTCAAACAAGAACCCGGTTATCATATTTTTGTGTTTGCCGGTCATAGTCAAAGCAATGAGGATGGAACGATCGGATGGATTGAATTAAATCCAGAAGATAGTTTGACGATTAAATCTTTTAAAGATAACTTCAAAAGGGCGATCGATAGAGGATTACAGCTAGCAATTTTCAACTCTTGCGATGGTTTGGGATTAGCCCAACAAATTGCTGAGCTAAATCTGCCGCAAAGTATTGTCATGCGAGAACCCATTCCCGACAAAATAGCTGTTGAATTTCTCAAGCACTTTTTTCATCATTTTAGTCAGAATAAATCTGTGGTGTTTTCCTTACGGGAAACGCGAAAAGACTTAGAACCCTTCGAGCGAGAAGGGGCAATTCCCGGTGCGCAGTGGCTTCCCGTGCTCTGTACTCGTGAATCGGCGACACCGGTAACTTGGAAGCAATTTCGGAAGAACCGGAATCCTTATATTTTACTCAGTTTAGCAGCAACGATCGTCGCAACTGGACTTTTTGTAACCCAGAAAAATTTGCACCCCATAGAACTCTCAAATCTAAGCAATTGCCCCCAAAAAATTACGCCAACACGACAACGCGAAAATATCGGACAAACCCTCGCACCCAAATGTTTTGTAGATGTTGCCAATGTCCCCAAAGGAACGTGGTTGCATAGCGGTAGCACCACTTGGGCTCCCATTCGAGGAACCATTAACCCAAAACTGGAAAATATTTTTCCTGACTTTAATCTGTCCTATACCGAACATCCCGATAAACCTCCCGGTTCCGGAACTGGAATTGGGATGTTATTAGACGGTCAAATTTCCTTTGCGGAGTCTTCTAGACCCCTCAATGAAGATGAATTACGACAGGCATCAATGCGAGGAATTCAACTCAAGCAAGATGCGATCGCCATCGATGCCATTGCCGTTGCTGTTCATCCCCATCTCCCCATCGACAATTTAACCTTAGCTCAACTGAAAGGAATTTATACCGGAACTATCGACAACTGGAAAAAAATCGGCGGTCCGGATTTAAAAATAGATTTATATGCTCGCTCCCAAGATAGTGGAACGATGGAATTTTTTCAAACCTATGTTTTAGGGGGGAGCAAATTTAGCGATCGAGTCGTCGAGATAGACACCCCAACTCTCGCCATCCGCAAACTCAGTGACGACAACAAGATCGGGGGTATTTTCTTCGCGACAGCGTCCCAACTCGTTCCCCAGTGCGGAATTAAAACACTCTCACTTCGCCGTAACGAAACCAATTCGCCCATTTCTCCTTATCAACAACCCCTCATATCTCCCGAAAATTGTCAAAAAGATCGACATAATACCATTAACTTAGACGCCTTTCGGAATAACGAATACCCGATCGTTCGTCGGATTTTTCTCATCACTCGCCAAGATAATGGTGTAGACAAACAAGCGGGAGAAGCGTATTACACGTTGCTGTTATCCGACGAAGGACAAACACAAATTGAAGAAGCTGGCTTCATCCCCATTCGATAAATGCACTATACTCGCACCATTCATTTCCGAGACACCGACGCCGCCGGAGTTGTTTACTTCGCCAATGTTCTTGCCATTTTCCACGAAGCCTACGAAGCCTCTTTAGCAGACAGCGGGATCGAATTACGATCGTTTTTCCGCGATCCCAACTGTGCCATTCCCATCGTTCATGCCAACGTGGATTTTTTTCGTCCGATGTTCTGCGGGGATATCGTCACGGTACATTTGCAAGCTGTAGAACTGAGTGACAGCGAATTTGAAGTCGCTTACGAAATTGTCTCCACCGATGGGGAACATCCAAAACTAGCCCAGGGTTTGACACGGCACGTCTGCATCGGAACCCTTCGCCGGAGACGACACTCTCTTCCCGAAGCCCTTCAGAAATGGTTACAAACCTTAAGAAGGAGTCCAGGAGTTCAGGAGTCCAGGAGTTCAGAAGTTTAAGGATGAGTTCGGGGGCTTGTACCCTTCGTTTTTTGGTCATACTATGAAAGTCTGACAGCGTGTCAAATTGCCCGATCGGTAAGGCTCGCTTCTAGAAATTCCTACCATTACTGCCACTGTTCATGAAAAAGATTGCTGTTTTAATTTTCGCCTTCACGGTCTTCCTGTGGTCTTGTGGAAGCACGACCACCAGTAGCAGCGCTGCACCTTTGTCAGACCCGATCGAAATATCCGTCAATCTCACAGATACCACCGGAGTCGGCAAAAACATCGGTTCGGTTCGGGCGGAAAATACCGAATACGGTCTGTTGCTCGCGCCGAATTTAACGGACTTATCGGCGGGAATACACGGGTTCCACGTTCACGAAAAACCGGACTGCGGACCTGCCTCCAAAGATGGCAATATCGTGCCGGGGTTAGCTGCAGGCGGTCATTACGATCCTGAAGGCACTGGTAAACATGAAGGACCGTATAGCAAAAACGCTCATCTTGGGGATTTACCGCCCTTAATTGTTGCCGAAGACGGCACGGCGACGCTTCCCCTGCTTGCGCCTCGGGTCAAAGTTGCCGATCTCGGCGGACGCTCTCTGACCATTCACGCCGGGGGAGATAACTACTCCGATACGCCCAAAGCATTGGGCGGCGGTGGCGCTCGGGTTGCTTGTGGCGTGATTGCTGCGAGTGCCAACTAAGCCAAGCACACCAAATCGAACAGTCCGTCTTCGAGTTCGTAGCCGAACATTTGAGCCATGGATTTAAGACGGGCTTTGCTCGGTACATCGTATTGTTGGAGCCATGGGGCGATCGTAAAAATTTTGTGCATCAGCCAGATTTCTAGCCCCTCTGGGTTATACTGTATGCCTTCGGTGCGGTGGAACTCGTGGGGCACCAACATGGCAGTATACCGCGCCAGTTCTCCGGCTTTCCAGTCGAGCAGGATCGGCAACCACGGATAGCAAGCATCGAGACGAATAAACCACAATCGCACTTCAGGAATTTCTGACAATTCCCGTGGATCTTCTGGGGCGAGAGGATAGTCGATTTTAAATTGCAGCGATTGCTCGTAATTGGCAATTTCTCGCTTTTGGAGAATGGGTTCGACCAGATCGATCGCGCTGGAGAGATCCAGCGATTGCAAGCAGTTTGCATCTAAAAAGAGAGTCCGAGTCATTCGCGCTGAAAATTCCTACGATAGAATGGGAATAAGGAGTGTGCTAGTCTTTAACCAATTCGGAATTGAGAGATCGAGCAGACAGCCTTCGCTCAGGAGCTTTCGATCGACGCGCTAGGTTGACAACAGTGCCGATTCTATAGATGATTGGCTCACTGCCATCACCCATAACTCCTAATAAAAAGTCAGTCACGTTAAAATCAATTCTTTCAGAAACTCATGAAGCATGAGGCAGTTGTCGTGAAACCCATACAATCTTTAGAAGATGCCATCGAGAAGTGTCAAGCTCTAGGAATGAGAGTGAGCCGTCAGCGTCGCTTTATTTTAGAGCTATTGTGGCAGACGGAAGAACACATGACGGCGCGGGAAATTTACGATCGTCTCAACCGCGAAGGCAAAGACATCGGACACACCTCAGTTTATCAGAATCTCGAAGCCCTATCGAGTCAAAGCATCATCGAGTCGATCGATCGATCTGAAGGTCGGTTATATGGCAATATCAGCGATCCCCACAGCCATATTAATTGTCTCGATACTCAGCAAATTGTTGACGTTTACGTCGAACTCCCCAAGGATTTGCTGGCGGAAATTGAAGCGAAAACCGGCGTTCGGATTACCGATTACCGCATCGACTTTTACGGCTATCGTCAAGAGAATGCCACTGTTGATGGAAAAGTTGATGGAAAAGTTGAGGGAAATGAAACCCAGGACGATCGCTATCTAGAGAAGTCTTCCTCGGAAAACGTCACCGTCGTCAGTCCTACCCTGTAGAGCTCGAAAACGATCGCCCCAACGAGAGAATCGAGATGTGCTACCGATCGATCGACTCCCTCATTGAGTGCGAGACTATTATATCGCATTTTTGTACGGTAATCAATGACCGGACGCGAATTTGGTAAGCTAATACCACTTCTCTAATGACAATGCCATCGTGACTGCCACCAAACTCCGCTTCCTGAAGTTGCCCCGTTCCGGCAGCCGTGCCAGCCTTTCTATGCAGATGATGTGGGTTGGACTCGGCATGACCCTATTTTTTGCGACTTTGGCGTTACTCGCCCCTATTTTCCAAGCCTGGGGTTGGCTACAGAGTCCTACGGAATTACTCAGCAATCCCATTCACTCACCCCCTTCCTGGAGTCATTGGTTCGGGACGACGCGCCAAGGTTATGACGTGTTTTCGCGTACCTTGTACGGGACTCAGGCGGCGCTGAAAGTGGTGTGTTTGGCGACGGCGTTGAGTTTGGTTGTCGGCGTTCCCTTGGGGTTGGTGAGTGGGTATTTGGGCGGCAAACTCGATCGGGTTCTCATTTTTCTGATGGACACCCTTTATACTTTGCCGGGATTGTTGCTGTCGCTGACTTTAGCATTTGTGGTGGGTAGAGGCATTTTTAATGCAGCCGTTGCCCTCAGCATCGCTTACGTTCCGCAATACTACCGCGTCGTTCGCAACCACACCATCAGCGTCAAAACCGAGTTATTCATCGAAGCGGCGCAAGCGATGGGGGCATCCACTTGGCGGGTTTTGTCTCGGTATCTCTTCCTCAACGTGATTCAAAGCGTGCCGGTGTTGTTTACCCTCAACGCGGCGGATGCCATTTTGATTTTAGGGGGGTTGGGTTTTTTGGGGTTGGGATTGCCGGAACAAACGCCGGAATGGGGAAACGATTTGCGACAAGCGTTGGAAGCATTGCCGACGGGAATTTGGTGGACGGCATTTTTTCCGGGCATGACAATGACGTTGATGGTGGTGGGATTGTCGTTGTTGGGTGAGGGGTTAAATGAGTTTGTCAATCCCAAACTTCGCCAGCGGCGATAAGTTCAAAGGCTTGCTGATAGCTGAATGCTTACAGTGATTCTAACCACAACTCTACAAATCAATGATTTTAAGACCTAAAAGTCGATCGAGCTAAAGGTAAGGAAAACTGAAATGTACTCCCTCGATCGATTTTACTTTCAACTTCGATGCTTCCCTCTTGTAGTTCCACTAGACGGCGAGTAATTGCTAAGCCGATTCCCGTTCCTCCTAGATGTCGAGAGCGAGATCGATCGGCACGCCAAAATCGCTCGAAGACATGGGGTAAATCTTCTGGTGAAATGCCAACTCCCGTATCCATAACGGCAATCCAAAGGTAATTGGAATTCGTCCACACTTTTACAGTAATGGAGCCTTTGTCTGTATAACGGATGGCATTTCCTAGTAAATTGATTAAGATTTGTTCAGTCCGATCGCGATCGGCAATCGCCAGCGGTATATTCTGAGGACAATCTAACCGTAAACTAGGTCCATCGTCGAGAAGTTGCTCGCTCAAGCGTTCGACAAGTGACTCTAAAAGTGGACGAATATCTAAGGGTTGTAAATCTATTTTTAGATACCCAGCTTCTGCCTTCGAGAGTTCTTGTAAATCGTTGACAAGACGTTCTAATCGACGAGTTTCTCGTACCAGTTTTTGATACACTTCTGGAGAGGGACTAATTTGTCCTTCTGCAATTTCTTCTAAATATCCACGAACCACTGTCAAAGGGGTTCGTAATTCGTGGGTCAAATCGCTAATGAGTTCCAGTCGTCGCTGTTCGTTTCCCTCAATACTATCTGCCATGCGATTAAAACTCGCGCTTAATCGAGCGAGTTCTGGAATTTCGCTATTCGACATTCGTTCTTGCAAATCTCCAGCCGCAAACTTCTGGGTAATTTGCTCCATTTGCGTCAGCGGTTGCGTAATTCGCCGCGCTACCCAATAGCTCAAACCACCTGCCGCACCCGCACCCACAATCACCGACCAAAATGTGCTGCGGTTCCAAGTTTGCTCGAAGCCTCGAATTAAGTAAGTTCGCACAGAACGGACATTAAAAAATAGCGCTTGTTCCATTTCTTCGAGTTGCAGGACAAAAAAGCGCGGAGAGTAGACCTTACTAATTACAATAAAACTAGCAAGTCCCACTCCCATGACAAATAAATGAGAGAATAAAAGACGCGATCGTAAATTGAGTTTTGGCACGAAAGGGTTATTCGTTCTTTATGATTAGTTATTGTTAATATGATGTTCGATCGAATCTTCAAACTTATATCCCACACCGACCATTGTTTTAATAAATGTTGGATGTGCGGGGTCGGGTTCAACTTTTTTCCGCAATCGAGCCACATGGGTATCCACAACCCTTTCGTCTCCAAAAAAGTCCTCTCCCCACAGATTGTCGATCAATTGAGTTCGGTTCCAAACTCGACCGGGATAGCTCATTAAGGTGGCGAGCAAACTAAATTCAAGAGCCGTTAAATCCAAGGTTTCCGATTCTTGAGCATTCAGATGTCGATAAGCGGTATGTCGATCTAAATCGATCGTAAAATGTGGGGTTCGGTAGACTTGTTCTTGTCCGCCTTGTCGCAAACTTCGTCGCAACAAAGCTCGCACTCGAGCCACTAATTCTCTCGGACTAAAAGGTTTGACCATGTAGTCATCCGCACCCGTGGATAAACCAATCACCCGATCGATTTCTTCCCCTTTCGCTGTTAACATTAAAATGTAAGGATCTTTGGCTCCTGGTTTTTGTCGAATGCGAGCACAAACTTCCAACCCATCTAACCCCGGAATCATGAGATCGAGAATGAGTAAATCGGGTTGGTGTTGGTGAAAAACTTCGATCGCGCTGAAACCATCCCGCGCCACCCAACATTCAAATCCCTCGCGTTCCAGGGTTTGTTGGATGAGTCCAGAAATTTCGATATCGTCTTCAACAATGAGAATTTTCATCGAACATTTTCATCAAAAATTTCCAGGTTATTCAGAACGATCGATGACGGCAATACAGTCAATTTCTACCAGTACATCTTTAGGTAGTCGTGCCACTTCTACACAAGCACGAGCCGGAGCTGTTGCGTCATCAAAATATTGAGCATACACGGCATTCACCGCCGCAAAATCATTCATATCTTTTAAGAAAACGGTTGTTTTCACGACATCGCTAAATGTCGCTCCAGCCGCTTTCAAAATGGCAGCTAAGTTTGACATTACCTGTTCGGTTTGTTTGGCAACATCATCGGTATGAACGAGTTGGTTCGTTTGCGGATCGATCGAAATTTGTCCAGCCACGAAGAGAGTTTCTCCAGAAGCTGCGATCGCTTGGTTATACGGACCTACGGGTGCAGGAGCATTTTCAGTTTGAATTACTTTATGAGTCATCAAAATCTCCTAATTTAATTTGCTTTGGGGGTATGCCGTTTACCATCTGGCATAATCGCCAGATTTAGGTTTGTGTTTTTCACGCTGACTCCATACATATTAGCATTTGTCAGATCGGCTCTTTGTAAGTTGGCTCCATCGAGTTTAGCTCGAATTAAGTTAGCTCTAGTTAAAACCGCACCTTCTAAATTTGCACTTTTAAGACAGGTGCGTAATAAATTGCATTCTTCTAAATTTGCACCTTTTAAATTGACTTCTGTTAAGTCTAAAAATGATAGATCGATCCCAGACAAATCAACTTGCGACATTTGAACGTTCTTGAGATAAGCTTCTTTAAGCTTAGCTCCTTTGAACTTGGCTCCGGTAAATTGTGCACCAGATAAATTTGCACCTGTAAAGTTTGCAGAACTCAGATTTGCATTATTTAGCTCGCTATTCGTTAATATCGATCGACTAAAGTTCGTAGAGCTTAAGTCTGTAAAGCTGAGATTTGCATTTTCAAGGCTCGCTTGACTCAGATCGGCATTGATAAGTTTAGAATCTCTTAAGTCTGCATAGTTAAGAATAGACCGATTCAACTTTAAGGATTGTCCTTCTATTTTGCTCAAATTAGTCTGAACGAGCAAAGCACTCTGCAATTTTGCTCCATACAGATTTGCTCCAGTTAAGTTGGCTTCACTGAGATCGGCTCCGGTTAAGTCCGCATCAACTAAACTAATGCCACTAAGATCGACTCCTTTTAAGTTCGCCCCTCTAAGATCGATCTTGTTAAAAATGCTTTTCCCCTCTGCATATTCCGCGAGAAATTCTTCAACTGTCATAATCGACTTCCTAATGAGTATTTACAGTCACTAACCCAATCTCGGACGAATACCATAGTTTCGATAGTGGAGATAATCCCGCAAAATCCGATCGTGATCGAAACACAAATTCGTGGGAATTTCCCAAGGCTCGAAAAGAGCTAGCTTTTTCGCATCATCTCCGGCGTGGGGTTCTCCTGTGGCAGTGGCGATAAACACCACGCTGAGGGTATGCTGGCGCGGATCGCGTTGGGGGTCGGAGTAAGTCAGCATTTGTTCCACCAACTCCACAGATAACCCCGTTTCCTCCAGCGCCTCTCGCACGGCAGCGGTTTCTACCGACTCGCCAACATCAACGAATCCGCCCGGAATTGCCCAGCCATAGGGCGGATTAAGCCGTTCCACCAGAACGATCGGTCTGTGGGGACGATCGACCATTTCAATAATGATATCGGCAGTGGGGGCAGGATTACGATAGGTCATCAGGGGTTGAGATTTGACTCCGGTAGGAGCGTGCCAAAATCTACCTTATCGGATTTTGCAGCACGAGAGTACACAGTGCCGCCCCTGGAGTCCGATCCGATCGATACTGCCGACAAATTTTAAGAAAGTTTACAAAAATTTGTAAAACTAGATTAAAATACGATCGATAACGCTGTACAAGCGTCGAGAGATTTGCTACGGTAGCTATCCAGCCACTTAGTCGAGCAATCAACCGTAGAGACTAAGGGGGTCTGGCTACCGCGAGAGGTTGCCATCGAGAAACAGGCTTTCGATCCAAGTCCTTTCTCACAGGCAAGTCGGTCTGTCGAAACTCTCAAAGTCGCAACAGTCTTCAGCTTTATGGAGTGCAGGAGTGTTAAAGCGCTAATGCTACGGGATTGTTTTCCCAAGGCAGCGTAATTGGAATAGCGATCTGGTGATAATCACTCGCAAGGCGATCGAATAGATGGCTGCGTGAAATAGATCTCGCCACTAGCTCGAGCGAAATCAGACATAAACGCTTATAAGTTGCCAGAAAAGCGGTTGTTTGAGATCGAATTTTATATCATTTTTAATCTGGCAATCGGTTTAAGGTAGACAGCGTTAAAACTGACTACTTAGTTTTTAATAAATTGCGTCTATTTCGCAAACTCAGTTTTAGTATGTAAGAAGGTGAATTCGTACCGTGGCATCTACCGATCGTTTAAATTTAAGATTTATCCGTTTTTTAGAAGAAGAGTTAGCACTTTCCGCTGATTCTCTGGCGATGGCAATTCGACAAAGGGAGCAAGATCCAGGTCCTTTGCCGATGATTCTTTGGCAGTATGGTTTAGTGACGATCGAACAGCTCGATCGGATTTACGATTGGCTGGAACAAGCGTAAGGATTAGTTGTTAGTTTATAGTTGCTATTAACTATTAACTAATTTATGGATGAATCTGACTTAAAATCAACCTCAGCCGATCGTAGTCATCTTTAAGTAAAAGGCTCAACATTCGTCCGGCTTTGACTAACCAATCTCGATCGGCTTTGCGGTATTGGTAAATTTTTCGGACGGCGGCGGCGGTGAGTGCTTCCACAGGCGCATTAGTGACTTGTAACAGCGTCCGCAAAAAGTCGAGTTGTTCGCTAAAGTGAATGACTTCTTCGGGGGTGCAATAGTACACCGCTTGATGAATTTGTGGGGGTCTGGGGGGCAAGTATTGGTAGACAACGCCGCTGGGAGGGCTTTCTGGCATTTTGCTCCCATTGGGCGCTGGTGGTGCAAATCCAACGATCGCCGATCGAAACTCAGTCGTCAGCATGGCAAAAATTTGGGGCTGTTGTTCCCGCAATTGGGGCAACGACATCCCCAAAGCCCTTGCCCGATGAACAGAATCGATGGGGCTGGTGGTTGCGTGGTAAACCACGGCATACACCTGATTTTCCGATTCCTCGTCGGTGGATTTCACCCAACTGCCGAAAGCCGGCATCGCCGGAAACGCCAAATCTTCGGGTTCCAGGCATTGCGCCAAAAACTCAATTGTTGTCGTTTCTATGACTTCGGCGAAGTAATTGGGAGATCTCGCCCCGCCGGCAAATTGGGGTAACGGAAGACGCATGGACTATTTCTTAACTCGTCCGGCAGTGGCATCCACCAGTTCTAACTCGGAAATCCGGAACGTGACGGAGTGATCCCAATTCCCGCCTTCAAACAAGACAGAGGCTTTGCCGTCGCTAATCCGCTGGACTAACCCCTGAAATTGGTAGTAAATATCGTTTGGATTGCTGATGACGACAGCCGAACCGGGTAGAATCATGGTTTTGTCAGGCGAATGAGATTTCAAAATAGCTGTTAATAGCTTATCGCACTCTTCCTAGTCTCGGTGAGCTTCCTGAGATACCCGAATCGGGAGAGGATTCGATCGACGATTCTATACGAATGCTGTCAATCTTCCTTGAGATATTATTGCAAACTCACCCGATCGGGTGATGCGGCGCCAGAGCAGGAAAGATATACTCGAATTCATTACCAGACCTTTGATTGCCCTATCTCTATGGATAGGGTCTTTATTTTTTTGGATACTTTCCCGATCGCCGCATTTGTATCCAGTCTAACCGATGAGTATACAGCAGGGTATCATAACTAACTCCGGACACAATGTCACTCATTCTGATTGAGTTTTGCCCGGTATTAAGTTTGATTGCGCGGTATCTTCTGGTTTTCTTCTCAAGTTTGTTTTCTTCATCAGTGTTTTCTAGTCGTGGCGATCGATCTCAATTTCCCCATTAGAAAACACCCTCAAAAGTCGAGAACGCCATCTTCCAATAGGGTCTTCATGTGACATCCCCTACATGACCTGAAGAACCGAACCTGAAAAACCGATCGTACCCGTGTTCGCATTCCCCCATCCGGAATGTGCCACAATAACCTTGCAGACAATTGATAGATCGTATCGATCCAGTAGGA
This sequence comes from uncultured cyanobacterium, assembly GCA_963838375.1. Classification (GTDB taxonomy): domain Bacteria; phylum Cyanobacteriota; class Cyanobacteriia; order Cyanobacteriales; family Geitlerinemataceae; genus DVED01. Next base: position 320,777 of record CAWIQY010000008.1, read on the forward strand.
GAGCGTTTCGTGGAGTCTCGATATAGCCCCGCATCCATCGAATCTAAATGGCAGCAAACCTGGGACCAACAAGGCTTAGACCGAACCCCCCAAAATAGCGATAAGCCCAAATTTTACGCCCTGTCCATGTTCCCATACCCGTCGGGAAACTTGCATATGGGTCATGTTCGTAACTATACCATTACCGATGCGATCGCCCGGTTGAAGCGGATGCAGGGATATCGAGTGTTGCACCCAATGGGGTGGGATGCCTTCGGACTTCCGGCGGAAAATGCAGCGATCGATCGGGGCGTTCATCCGGCAAAGTGGACGAACCAAAATATCGCCCACATGAAGCGACAACTGCAACAGTTAGGATTCTCCATCGACTGGCAACGGGAAGTTGCCACCTGTGCGCCAGACTACTACAAATGGACGCAGTGGATTTTCTTGCAATTTTTCCAGGCAGGATTGGCGTATCAGAAAGAGTCGGCAGTGAATTGGGACCCCATCGACCAAACGGTGTTAGCAAACGAACAGGTAGACAACGAAGGGCGATCGTGGCGTTCTGGTGCGAAAGTGGAACGCAAATTACTGAAGCAGTGGTTTTTCAAAATCACCGACTACGCCGAACAATTGCTGAATGACTTAGACAAGTTGTCCGGATGGCCCGATCGGGTTAAAGTGATGCAAGCCAACTGGATCGGCAAATCGATCGGTGCTTACTTAGAATTTCCCGTAGTGGGTAGCGACGAAAAAATCGGCGTCTTCACCACCCGTCCCGATACTGTCTGCGGCGTCACCTATGTGGTTCTCGCCCCAGAACATCCCCTGACTGCCCGTGTCACCACCGCCGACCAAAAAGCCGCAGTTGAGACATTTATCCAAGAAGTCGGGGAAGAAAGCGAACAGGAACGAACTGCCGAGGACAAACCCAAACGCGGCATTCCTACCGGCGGTACAGCCGTCAACCCCTTCACCGGGGAAGAAATTCCCATCTGGATTGCCGACTACGTATTATACGAATACGGTACTGGCGCAGTCATGGGGGTTCCGGCACACGACACTCGCGACTTCCGCTTTGCCACCGACAATCATTTATCCATTAAAACCGTCATCGTTCCCGAAGGGGAAGATGGAACAAAACCCCTGGAAGCGGCTTACACAGAAGCCGGAATTATGGTCAATTCCGGGCAGTTCGACGGTACGCCTTCCGTAGAAGGCAAGCAAAAAATTATCGAATACGCCGAATCCCAAGGGTTTGGCAAAGCCCGGATTCAATACCGCTTGCGGGATTGGTTAATTTCTCGGCAACGCTACTGGGGTGCGCCGATTCCCATTATTCATTGTCCCGATTGCGGCGCGGTTCCGGTTCCCGACGACCAATTGCCCATTCAGTTGCCCGAAGATGTGGAGTTATCCGGCAAAGGTGGGTCGCCGCTGGCTCAGTTGTCAAGCTGGGTGAATGTGCCTTGTCCCAGTTGTGGCACGCCAGCGAAGCGGGAAACCGATACGATGGATACGTTTATCGATTCGTCGTGGTATTTCTTGCGCTACACCGATGCCAACAACGATGGTCAAGTGTTTGATGCGGCAAAGGTGAACGATTGGATGCCTGTGGATCAATATGTGGGTGGTATCGAACACGCCATTTTACACTTATTGTATTCCCGGTTCTTTACCAAAGTCTTGCGCGATCGGGGTTTGTTGAATTTTGACGAACCTTTTTCCCGATTGTTAACCCAAGGCATGGTGCAAGGATTAACTTATATGAACCCCAATAAAGGGGGGAAAGATAAGTGGATTCCCTCCAATTCGGTTAATGCGAACGATCCTAAAGATCCGCAAACCGGAGAACCTTTGCAACGGCTATACGCCACCATGTCCAAATCCAAAGGAAATGGTGTTGCCCCGGAAGATGTCATTTCTAAATATGGTGTGGATACAGCTCGGATGTTCATCTTATTCAAAGCTCCCCCGGAAAAGGATTTGGAATGGGATGATGCAGATGTGGAAGGTCAATTTCGCTTCCTCAATCGGGTCTGGCGTTTAGTCGGTGAATTTGTCGAGAAAGGGGCTTCAACTTCCAAGACAAAGGATAAATTCACTAAAGACGAAAAAGACTTGCGCCGCGCCATCCATACGGCAATTCTAGAAGTGACCGACGATATGGAAGGGGATTATCAGTTCAATACAGCCATTTCAGAGTTGATGAAACTGAGCAATTCTTTAAATGATGCTCCTTGTAAAGAGTCGTCGGTTTATGTGGAAGGGATCGAAACGTTAATTAAATTGCTCGCGCCCTTTGCACCACACATTGCCGAGGAGTTGTGGCACGAAATCGGACATTCCGATTCGGTTCACCATCAAGCTTGGTTGCAAGTGGATGAAAGTGCATTAGTTGTAGATGAAGTCACCCTCGCCATTCAAGTGATGGGTAAAATGCGGGGCACGATTCAAGTTCCGGCGAATTTGGATAAAGCAGAGTTGGAAAAATATGCTCGCGAGTCGGAAGTGGCTCAGAAACATATTGCTGGGAAGGAGATTAAAAAAACGATCGTGATTCCCAATAAGTTGGTCAATTTTGTGGTGGTGTAGATTCCATCAGTTTTCCCAAGGTTAATGATTTGGCTACGGCGAATTTGATGGATAAATTCGATCGACAAGTGTTTGAGTCAGACTCGGCGTTGTTTTTGCCGGGGGCATCGCATAGCGGGATGGAGAAAGCCAGAAACGCAGGTTGTTATCAGTGTCCCACGATCCCCGGTTTAACATAAGCTGCGCTTATAGGTAAGATAAATACTTCTGTGGTCACAAACCTTTACAGACCCTCTCAGACTCAGCTATATTGAATACATCAAGCGAACCTTGAAAATTCAATAGCAATTATCCAAACAATGACAACCACCATTCAACAGCGCGAAAGCGCTAACGTATGGGATCGGTTCTGCGGCTGGGTCACATCCACCGAAAATCGCCTCTATGTAGGCTGGTTCGGCGTCCTGATGATCCCCACCCTCTTAACCGCCACCATCTGCTTCATCATCGCCTTCGTCGCCGCTCCCCCCGTGGACATCGACGGCATCCGCGAACCCGTAGCCGGTTCCTTGATGTACGGCAACAACATCATCTCCGGAGCAGTAGTTCCTTCTTCCAACGCCATCGGCTTGCACTTCTACCCCATCTGGGCAGCAGCGTCCTTAGACGAATGGCTGTACAACGGCGGACCTTACCAGCTCATCTGCTTCCACTTCCTAGTCGGCATCTTCGCCTACATGGGACGTGAATGGGAACTGAGCTACCGCCTAGGAATGCGTCCTTGGATCTGCGTCGCCTACAGCGCACCCGTTGCTGCTGCTAGCGCCGTGTTCTTGATCTATCCTTTGGGTCAAGGAAGCTTCTCCGACGCCATGCCCTTCGGCATCTCCGGTACATTCAACTTCATGTTAGTGTTCCAAGCCGAGCACAACATCTTGATGCACCCCTTCCACATGTTGGGAGTCGCCGGTGTATTCGGAGGTTCTTTATTCTCCGCGATGCACGGTTCATTGGTCACCTCTTCTCTGGTGCGTGAAACCACCGAGAACGAATCCCAGAACTACGGATACAAATTCGGTCAAGAAGAAGAAACCTATAACATCGTCGCCGCACACGGCTACTTTGGTCGCTTGATCTTCCAATACGCTTCCTTCAACAACAGCCGTTCCTTGCACTTCTTCTTAGGTGCATGGCCAGTTGTGGGAATCTGGTTCACAGCATTAGGTGTGAGCACCATGGCATTCAACCTGAACGGTTTCAACTTCAACCAATCAGTGATTGACAGCCAAGGTCGCGTCATCAACACCTGGGCAGATGTGATCAACCGCGCCAGCTTAGGAATGGAAGTGATGCACGAGCGCAACGCTCACAACTTCCCCTTAGACTTGGCTGCTGGTGATTCCACCCCCGTCGCTTTGACCGCTCCTGCTATCAACGGTTAATCACCGCTTGAGTGCTAGAGATGCGTTAAGCATAGTCTAAAAAAACGCCCTCCAATTGGAGGGCGTTTTTTTTGGTTAAACTGATATGGCGACTTAAGCCAAGATAGTATATGAGGATTTAATCTGAGGAACTTTTCCCGCATCGGCGAGGGCTTGGTAGACCATAGCGGCAACTTCTCCTCGCGTAGCATCTTTCAGGGGATTGAGACGATCGCGGGCGGGATAATTGACTACAATGCCCCGTTGCGTTGCCGTTGCTACCTGACTTCGACCCCACAGGGGTACATCTCCCAAGTCGGTATACCGGGCTAATACCGCACTCGATCCGCCGGATAGTTCCAATCCACTCACCAAAGAGACTATTAATTGCAACCGTTGGATATTGGCATTGGGGGCGAAGGTATTGGCAGAAACGCCCGAGAGGAATTCGCCTTGATAGGCTTGTCCGATGGCGGCGTGTCCCCAGAATGTTTCGGGAACGTCGGTAAACTGGAGGGGCGATCGTTTGCTGGGGGGATCGAAGGCTTTGGCAATCAACGCTGCATACTGGGCGCGAGTCATGGTAATGTCGGGGCGGAAAGTATTGTCCTGAAAACCGCCAATTAAGTCTTTTGAGGCTAAACCGAGAATAAAGTCTTTTGCCCAGTGCGTTTGCACGTCGGTAAATAGAGGAGGCGCTTGGGTTGGGGGAATGACGATATAAGCAGAATTTAGGGCAGTCGCTTCGCCTCGTGCCACTAAAGCTTGGTAAATGAATGCGGCAACCTCGGCGCGGGTGACATCGCGCATGGGGTTGAGACGATCGACTTGGGGATAGTTGACAACCATTCGCTGTTGGGTGGCAGCAGCAACGGCATTGGTGGCATAGGTGGGAATTTGAGCGCGATCGGCATACAGGGCAAGCATTTCGTCAGGAAATCCCCCCGACAACCCCAAACCACTCACTAGGGATAAAATGGCTTGAATCCGGGTCAAATTTTGGGCGGGGCGGAAGGTATAGTCGGGAAAGCCGGAAATAAAGCCCATGCGGTTGGCTTTGACAATGGCGTTATAGCCCCAAAAAGTTTTCGGCACATCGGTAAAGTTTCGTGCGACTCCTTGTAAGGGGAAGTTAAAAGCTTTAGCGACGATCGCGGCATATTCGGCGCGGGTTATACTGGCTTCGGGTCGGAAGGTTCGATCGGCAAAGCCGCTGATAAATCCTTTATCTACCAATCCTTGAATGAAGTTTTGCGCCCAATGTCCACCAATATCAGTCAGTCCTGTGGGAGTTGGGGTTGGGGTTGGCGTTGGAGTTGGGGTTGGCGTTGGCGTTGGAGTTGGCGTTGGAGTTGGGGTTGGCGTTGGCGTTGGCGTTGGTGCTTGGTTTGCCAGCAATTCAACTAACCCCTTAACCTTGCTAGGATTAATTTGATTTCCCGCCGACGTTACAGTTTTGTTCGTAGCATTTTGTACATCATACTGACCGTTCTGCCGAAAAATGTTGCCGCCGGGATCTTGGGCACTACCGATATCGACTTGGGAATTACCAATGAGAACCAAGCCATCTTGGAGGTTTTTCTCGATCGGATTATTTCGCAGAACCGGGTACGCACTGTTAGCAAGGATCATACCCGTGCGGTTTTGGGCGACGGTGTTTCCCGCAATCAACGGTGATGCCGTATCGCCCACGGCAATTCCCGTACCCGTATCTTGGCACAAGTTGCCTCGGATTTCTCCTTTTGCCTCCTTGACAATCCAAATTCCGTAGGAGGCATTTTGCAGGCAAACATTATGACTGACGATCGGTTTGGCGTTCCCCGTGACGCGAACCCCTTCTCGCTTGCAATTTTTAAACGTACAGTTAGAAACCGTGGGATTGGTAGATTCGATCCACACCCCCGTTCCCCGAGTCGCCGGGTTGGTGACGGTGATGCCTCGCAGTTGCGCGTCGTTTGCCATCAAAACCGTCACTTGTTGTTTCCCATCGCTGGTGATCGTTTCGCCACTGCCTTCGATGAGAATGCCTCCACCTTTGCTGGTTTCGTTCCCGGTGACAGCAACACTGGCGGGGATGGTGAGGGGAAAGGTTTCGCCGTTGCTAGATTTGTAAGTACCGCCAGACAAGGAAATAGTGGTTCCGGCTCTGGCTTGACTCAAGGCATGAGTCAAGGTTTTCCAGGGGGCAGATGCAGTACCGGGATTGGCGTTATTGCCCGTGGCGGGATTGACAGAATAGGTAGACATATGCTTAAAGTTGCGAAACTTGGGGGCGATCGATGGCAATGACGTTTCAATCGCACTGTCTATACTAGCGTTTACCGCAAGTTTCGGGTTGATCGGTGACAGTGCAGATCTCATCATCTCCAAATTACTCATTCAAAGATCTGGAAGACTCAATGGAATAAAATGGTGTTAATCTAGCGTTGTTTATCCCATCCCGTAGCCAGAATTAGAAAGTGTCCAGAATCGCGATCGCGCGCGGGATAAATCCGGATAGCTTGCGAGCTAGGTTAGTCGATCTTTGCTTCTTGCAGTGTTTTTTTGTTGGATGAGATCGGCTCTGCGTAGTTTAGTGAGTCATCCATCTTTAATAAAAGCATTTTTGACTGCATCGTGGTAAATATCTTTTGCAGGCATCGATCAAACTTTGACGATTCTACTTATTATAACTTCTTCAATAAGGACTGCTATTTGCATTTGATGGAGAGGTTGGTTTTTATTTCTATATTTATCTTGGATGAACCTCGAAGGCTAACTCATGTCGATAAAAACATACGTTAAACTCTGCAAAAAAGTTCATATGACCCAAAATCACAGGTAAATCGTTAGATTGAGTTCAAGCAAATGCCAGTAAAATAGGTGAAAATGGAGCAACTGTACCAGATAGCACTAAACCTTTGGCTGTATTACTAGCTAGATTTCCGCTCAACTCAATTGGAACGGTTTGCTCTTCCCAAATTGCTCCTAGCAGTAGTCCAAAATCGTAAGGTAAAACGTTGACACTTGCACCAGTATCTAATAATGCCGTCACTTCTATAGAACGATCGCCATTGGTGAGTTTCAAGGGTAAATATGGCATAATGACCGATCGTCCCAAGCGATCGATTTAAAAGGGAATCGTTGACCGTTAAGCATGGGGTTTTCCCTGTGCAGCAGTTAGAAGATCTGACAAAGCTTGAATACCGGCTGAATCAGCTTGAGGAGACCAAACAACGGCTTCATTTGATGCTAGTTGGTTCAGCAATTTTTGCTCTGGATCGATCGCTGTTTGATTTTGGGTGACACTTTCACGAAATAGGCGGATGATTTGCAGTAAGTTGAGCCAATAGCATTCGGGAATGTTATGAAGTTCCAGAATGAGATTGGCTAAAAGTTTTTCGGAGTCAGAGGCTATTCTCTCTTCAGCCGCTTTGACTTCTGAGTTGGATAATATCGTTACATTTTGTAAATTAGGTTCGGACATATTTTTGAGGGGTGGGTGTGGTGGGATTGAGGCGATCGCATCTATTCTAACGTAAGGTGAAAAATATAGCCCATTCTACAAGGTCACGCATCAATGTCAATTGTGTAGTATTCTCCTTGTGATGCGATCGCTACATCCTAGATTCGAGCTACATATCAGACGATTTTAGGAATTAGCTTGGATGATATTCAGGTTCAGTTAAAGAAATAAGGTCTCGGTATAAAATATATTGACCGAGTGCCTGATGAAAATCTTGCATGGGTGAAGCACCGAGAAAGCTTTTGACTGCTACTACAATTTTTTGTCCGTCTCGTTCTGCGGCGATCGGCTTTTCTGCTGCTAAATCGGCAACTAGATCGGCATCTTCGTAACGAATCTTATAAGGCTCGGCAACGATCGTCCAGCCATCCTTGATTAAAGCTGTTTTGACTGCATTGTGGTAAATATCTTTTGCAGGCATGAATAGAACTTTGGCGATTCTACTGATTATAGCTCAGAATAGAGGCAGTTCAAATTTAGCACGCAGCAAACTCTGTATGTTCTCTTTCTTCAAAAGCGCGAAAACTCAAAACAATATCTTTTTTAGCAACACCCGCATCCACTAATTCCAAAGCAATTCCTTCTTCAGTTCCATCGTGTTGAATCCAAAGTTTATTGTTGATGATATCGATGTGAAGTAAAGTTCCATAGATGCGATAACCATTTTGCCATCCCGTTTCTACCAATAAGTAACGATCTCGATCGCGATCAAACACTAGTTCGGCTTGAACGTCGTCATCGCTACCTAGAAAATCTAGATAGTCCTGCATAACTTTTTCGACAATGTTTCGATACTGAGTCTTTATTGAATCCATTGTACGATCGCCTCCTTTTTCGGATCGAAGGTTACTAAACGAAGAATATTATCTTCAATCATGGTCTGACCCGCTTCTTCTTCAAAAACGGTTTTGTGAGTATTTTCACTCACTGCAAGGTATAATGTGTATTCAGGATAATATCGTTTTAACAAGCGAGCATATAAAACAAACTGACCGATCGCTTGTTCGAGATCTCGCATATCTGAAGGACTGGTAAAACTTTTAATTTCAACGGCTATTTTTTCGGTTCCCCGTTCTGCTGCTAGCAATCGTTCTGCGCCTAGATCGACAAACAAATTTTTACCCCGCGCCAGACGAATTCGTAATGGATCGTGTACGATCGTCCAGCCATCTTTAATCAAAGCATTTTTGACTGCATTGTGGTAAATATCTTTTGCAGGCATTGATCGAACTTTGGAGATACTACGTATTATAGCTCGGAACAGAGACCAAAACTAAGCTTGATAAGAAAGATTCAGATTATGTTAATCAACTCCCTCGAGTGGGTACTGAAACTTGGAAGAGAAGTCACCATATGCTGTAGATCGATACCTGCTGCAATGAGTGCGTCGGTTAAACCTTCCTCAAAATTATCATCTTCAATAATGACTCGATTTATTATTGAAATTTTTGATTGACAAACTCAACAGTTTGTCGTATTGTTTTACTTACAAAGTTACATTTTTATTATGAATGAACTTGCGTTTCATCACACCTCAGAGAAAATAGGAAATTCTCTGATTATACACGCAGATTGTCTTGAATTGCTAAGTCAGATTTCCGAAAATAGTATTCACGCCATTGTTACCGATCCACCCTATGGTGTCAAAGAATATGAGGTCGATCAACTGACGAAGATGACTAACGGCAGCGGAGGAATTTGGAGAATTCCCCCATCATTTGACGGACATCAGAGATCTCCTCTGCCACGCTTCACAGCATTGACCCCAAAAGAAAGAGCAATCTTAAAATGCTTTTTTACTGAATGGTCACAATTAGTTGTGAGAGTTTTATTACCGGGTGCTCATCTGTTTATCGCGAGTAATTCTTTCCTCTCTCAGTTGGTATTTTCGGCTTTAGTGGAAGGGGGATTAGAGTTTCGAGGCGAACTCATTCGATTAGTCAGAACATTGCGCGGTGGAGATCGCCCAAAAAATGCAGAAATCGAATTTTCCGATGTTTCATCAATGGCAAGAGGGGGTTACGAACCCTGGGGAATTTTGCGAAAACCGATACCTTCAGGAATGAAACTCAGTGATTGTCTCCGAGAGTTTAAGACTGGAGGATTAAGACGAAAGCCTGATGGAAATCCTTTTTGCGATGTCATTCCCAGCGAACGAACTCCTCAAATAGAGCGAGACATTGCCAATCATCCCAGTCTCAAACCACAATCTTTTTTACGCCAACTTGTATATGCTGCTCTTCCCCTTGGAGAAGGAATTATTGCCGACCCTTTCATGGGTTCGGGTTCAACAGTGGCAGCAGCAGAATCTGTAGGTGTTCGTTGTATTGGGATTGAGCGATATCAGAAATACTACGAAATGAGTCGCACAGCAATTCCTGCACTGGCTGCTATTGAAATCTCTATGACTTCCAGTCTAAAGAATGAAAATGGAATTGATAATGTTTTGAATTTCAAAACACAAAGTAATCAATTAACATTATGGTAAAATTGGATTTCGATAAATCCAATTATTTCTCATTTTCTGATATCCCGAATTGGTGACACTAGCAGTAATCGTTCGCCGACTCGTTTCCGATCGCCCAGAAAAAGACCAATCTTGTTGAGTTAAAGAAGCTCCTAAAACTTGCAGAAATCGAAAAGGCTTGGCTGGAACATTTTTGACTGTATCGCTAGGTTTATTGCTTTCAAAGATAAAGACCATCAACCATATTGATTCTGGATTATGTCCTTGCCATCCTTTCAGATATCGAGATGCTTTGATTTCAATCCCTTCATGGCTGTGCCGAACGGCATCCTGGGGAAATAAACCTGAAGGGATGAGATCGGGATGACCATTATGATATTGATTTTTAACGAGACTCGAACAATATTTGGGAATATTGGAGATTATAAACTCGCCAACGATGCTACTGAAATTAGCTGGCATCAACATCGATTCTAAACGTTCCATGTTTCGATCGTGTAGCTGTTGATTGATGAAACCCAGAAACTCAGTAAAGTCAGTCATCGCTTGCTGAATATGGTGAGTTGTACATCCGTAGGGTAAGCTGGCATCTGGATTAAAAAAATTGGGGTCAACAGTAGAGGGAGAACAAGCAAGTTTCTCCAAATCTTCAGTCATGTTTTTTCTTCGTCCTTTTCATTGTGTATGACACTTCCAGTTTAACCATTTTTCGATGATACTCCTAATCAGCAATTGCGCGTCTTGAAGAGACATTGGATTGGGAGGCGGATCGGTTTTTTGAACACCATGACGCGCTTCATATCCAATAGCAGCTGGACTATTTGCTGTTCTAGTAAATTGAGTAATCTTATTTTTACTTGCCCAACTATTTTGATAGATTTTATCCCCACATTCACTTTCAATTATTTCATAAATCCGGTAAAGATTTCCCCAATTTTGATTTTTAAATAAGTCTCGAACGCACTTTATCTTTTCATCATCTTTAGCTTTAGACCAATTTTTAAATTTCTCAGCATTAGAGTTTCTAACTTTACCTCCTTTGAACTCTGTTATGTCAACTCGAGTGTGACCACCTATTTCAGCCGTTCCAGATATATAAATATATCCAACTCTAGTACCATCTTCTTGAACTTCATAGAGACTTTCTGGAAATATTTCAATATTTATTCCATATGCAAGGCAGGAATAAAAGTTTATATTATTTATTTCTTCAATACTTAGTTTGTAAGCTTCGTAATCATCAGTCTGTAAATCAAAGTTAGGTGAAATTAAATAAAAAACATTCTCTTCTTGAATAATTTTATATTCTGTAGTTGAAAAATCTTGAGATATACATAATAAATCTGAATGCAACCCTTTCAATTTAATTAAATATTTTGCTCTCATGATTGTTGAGCTAATTTATGAATTGAATCTATCTAAATCAAAGACAAATCAGGTAGGGCTATCAAATAAATTGAAAACCCTACCTTTCTAACCTCGATCTACTTCGCCCCAACAGGCATCCCTAAAATATCCTCAATCTTCGGCATATCCTCCAACGCAATCACCCGACCTTCATCCTCAAATCCCGCAATTTCATCGAAGTTCAAATAGCGGTACAAATCCGCCGCAAATGGGTCGATCTTCTTCGTCACAATTTCCATATATTCCTCCACCGTGGGAATCTTGCCCAACAGCGCACAAACTGCCGCTAATTCCGCAGAACCGAGGTAAACTCGCGCCCCTTTGCCCATGCGATTATTGAAATTCCGAGTCGAAGTCGAAAACACCGTCGCACCATCTTCCACCCGCGCTTGATTCCCCATACATAAAGAACATCCCGGCATTTCCGTCCGCGCTTGTGCGGCATCAAAAATGTCGTACATTCCTTCTGCCCGCAATTGCTGTTCGTCCATGCGAGTTGGCGGACAAATCCACAGGCGAACCTTCACCGTTCCTGCCCCTTCCAAAATCTTGGCAGCGGCGCGATAATGACCGATATTGGTCATACAAGAACCGATGAACACTTCATCAATTTTGTCGCCCGCACATTCGGACATTAACTTCACATTATCGGGGTCATTTGGTGCAGCAACGATCGGCTCTTTGATCTCGCTCAAATTCACCTCAACGACTTCCGCATATTCAGCATCGGTATCCGCCGACATTAACTGCGGATTTGCCAACCATTCCTCCATTTTTGCCACCCGCCGCAGCATCGTTCGGGCATCGTTATAGCCCCGCGCGACCATATTTTTCAGCAGGGAAATATTCGATCGCAAATATTCAGCAACCGTGTCTTCACTGAGTTTAATTGTCGAACCCGAACACGACCGTTCTGCCGTGGCATCCGTCAATTCAAAGGCTTGTTCCAACTTCAAATCGGGCAACCCTTCCATCTCCATAATCCGTCCGGAGAAGACATTTTTCTTATTCTCCTTCGCCACCGTCAGTAATCCTTTTTGAATCGCTACATAAGGAATCGCATTGACCACATCCCGCAGCGTCACGCCGGGTTGCAACTCCCCGGTAAACCGCACCAATACAGACTCCGGCATATCCAACGGCATTGCGCCCAACGCGGCGGCAAACGCCACCAATCCAGAACCGGCAGGGAAAGAAATTCCCAAGGGAAAACGAGTGTGAGAATCGCCGCCAGTTCCTACCGTATCCGGCAGCAGCATCCGGTTCAGCCAAGAGTGGATGATGCCATCGCCGGGACGCAAGGCGACGCCTGCGCGGGTGGAGAAGAAGTCGGGTAAGTCTTGGTGGGTTTTGAGATCCACGGGTTTGGGATAGGCGGCGGTGTGGCAGAAACTCTGCATGACTAAATCGGCGCTGAAACCCAGACAGGCGAGTTCTTTCAACTCGTCGCGGGTCATCGGTCCGGTGGTGTCTTGGGAACCCACGGTGGTCATCAGGGGTTCGCAAGATGTGCCGGGACGCACGCCGGGAAGTCCGCAGGCTTTACCCACCATCTTCTGCGCCAGGGTGAAGCCTTTTCCAGTGTCGGTGGGTTGAGTCGGGCGGGTGAACACCGGACTGGGTTCGAGTCCCAAGGCGGCGCGGGTTTTGTCAGTCAGCGTCCGTCCGATAAGGAGGGGAATGCGTCCGCCAGCGCGAACTTCATCTGCGATCGTATCGGGTTTGAGGGTAAAGGTGGAAATGACTTCCCCGGATTCGTTGGTGATTTCGCCTTTGTACGGGTAAATGGTGATCGCATCTCCCGTTTCCATCCCGGTTACGTCACATTCAATGGGTAATGCGCCGGAGTCTTCGGCAGTGTTGAAGAAAATGGGGGCAATGGCACTTCCGAGTACATAACCGCCACCCCGCTTGTTGGGAACAAAGGGGATATCCTCTCCCAGATGCCACAGAACGGAGTTAATCGCCGATTTGCGGGAGGAACCGGTGCCCACCACATCGCCGACGTAGGCGACGGGATGTCCTTTTTCTTTCAATTGGGCGATCGTTTTTAACCCATCCGGCATCCGCGATTCCAGCATGGCTAAGGCGTGGAGAGGAATATCGGGACGGGTGGTGGCGTGGGGTGCCGGGGATAAGTCGTCGGTGTTGGTTTCGCCGGGAACTTTGAACACCGTAACGGTGATACTTTCTGGCAGTTGGGGACGACTGGTAAACCATTCGGCATTCGCCCAAGAGTCGATGACTTGTTTGGCGTAGGCGTTGGTTTCGGAGAGCTCCAGTACGTCGTGGAAGGCGTCGTAGACGAGGAGGATTTTGCTCAGCGCCGTGGCGGCGGCGGCGGCGATCGCACTATCTTCCGATTTGAGTAAATCTATCAGCGATCCGACATTGTATCCCCCCATCATCGTTCCCAAGAGTTCCACGGCTTCTAGGGGAGAAACGAGGGGACTGGTGGCTTCGCCTTTGGCGATGCTGGTGAGGAAGGAGGCTTTGACATAGGCAGCTTGGTCTACACCGGGGGGAATGCGATCGCGCAAGAGGTGCAGCAAAAAGTCTTCTTCTCCCGCAGGCGGCGCTTTGAGTAAGTCGCACAGTTGGGAGGTGGCTTCGGCTTCTAGGGGTAGGGGGGGAATGCCCAAGGCTTCCCGTTCGGCAGCGTGTTGGCGATAAGTTTCTAACATCAGGGTGTTCTCCATAAACCACATATTAAGGATGTTAAAGCTTTATCTCCTTTATCGATACTCCAACGCGATCGCTCTCGGTGGGCAGATCGCAGAGAATGCCTATATCTACGTGACAAATGTAAGCAACGATTGACAGAACCGACTCGATCGTTGCCCACTCACATTGATAAATTCAGTCGTGTTTTTCAGCTAGATCGAGATTGTTCACTACAAACTTTCTATGTGCCGAGTTTTGGCACTGTGGCAGTCCAAACCCCGGTCATATCTGACTTAGGAACTAATTCTCAATGGTTATGACGATCGAGATCACCGATCGTGACATTGTAAGTATGTCAAATTAGGACTAAGGGTTGTATCTGTTCGTCGTTCGATCGATTTCGGGACAGGGTACTGAGCAGAGTCTTTATAGCCAAAGCTCTAATAAGAGTTGCCTATCTCCAACCCTATCCTAATATCGCTCGATTGTTTCCCATACAATAACTTATGACCTCCAATATGATAGATCTTATACTTCTTGTTGATGATAATCCAACCAATTTAGAAGTTCTCTCGACAATTGTCACCCATTCTGGATTTGAAATTGCCGTTGCTAACGATGGAAAAAGTGCAATCGAGCTGCTAGAGTATATCCAACCCGATCTAATTTTATTAGATGTAATGATGCCGGAAATTGATGGATTTGAAGTTTGCCGCCATATCAAGTCATCACCACAGTTTGCTGAGATTCCTGTCATTTTCATGACTGCGCTTGCCGATCCCGTCGATAAAGTCAAAGGACTCGAATTAGGAGCAGTCGATTATATTACGAAGCCATTCCAATACGAGGAATTAGTGGCACGAGTTCGCTTGCACCTCAAGCTGAGCAACTTAACTCAAACCTTAGCTGCCCAAAACAATCGACTCAAGGAAATGAGTGAAGAATTAGAACGGCGGGTGGAAGAACGAACTGCCGAGCTATTCCAATCTTTGCAGACTTTAAAAACGGCTCAGGTTCAACTCATACAAAGTGAAAAAATGTCTGCGCTGGGTCAACTTGTTGCCGGAGTGGGTCATGAGATTAACAATCCCTTGAACGCTATTACAGGCAATCTCTGTCATGCCGAAGATTATATCCAAGATCTTCTTCGCTTAATTAATTTATATCGGCAAAAGTTTCCCAACCCAGGAGATGAAATTGAAGAAAAAATAGAAGAGGTCGATCTAGAATATTTGAGCGAAGATTTGCCAAAGTTATTAGATTCTATGAAAGTTGGCTCCGATCGCCTTGCTCAGATCAGTCATTCTCTAAGAGTTTTTTCGCGCTCCGATCGCGATCGAAAAGTAGATTTCGATCTTCATGAAGGCATTGACAGCAGTATATTACTGTTAACGAATCGACTTAAAGGTAAAGGCGATCGTCCGGAAATTCAGATCGTTAAAGAATATGGCGAAATTCCACTCGTTCAATGCTATCCCGGACAGCTCAATCAAGTTTTCATGAATCTCCTTGCCAATGCCATTGACTCTCTGGAGTCACGCTTCGAGAAGGATACTTTAGAAGAGTCGAGTATCGCGACTCCAGAGTCGGAAGAACTCAAGTATGAGAACACACCGATGGTTTGGATTCGGACAAAGCTAGACAGGGAGGGTTATGCGATCGTGAAATTCTCTGACAACGGTATTGGTATCCCTCCAGAAGTCCGAGATAGACTATTTGAACCTCTATTTACGACCAAACCCGTTGGCAAGGGAACAGGTTTGGGATTATCGATTTGCCATCAAATTGCTGTGGAAAAACATGGGGGAACTTTAACCTGCTTTTCCGAACCTGGACAGGGGGCAGAATTTATCATCACTATTCCCATCCATTAATTGAATGATGTCTAGGTTAATTTTGTTCGTGTAGGGTTTCGGAACGAATTGCACTGAAGAGGATATCGAGTATTCCTGCCCGTTTAGCACGATCGATCGCTTCGGGAGTGACAATATTACCGCTTTCGAGAATGGCTTCGCCGTGGCGATCGACAATGGTACGGTGGGCGGGTTTTCCTAGTGCGTTCTGGATTCTACGTTCCTCGATCGCTTTGATGCCGCAATTGTGCGTACCGATTGGCGGACTAGCTTGAGTTTTGCTGCTTGGCAACTCGTCCTCTTGTCCGGATACCGAGTCGCTGCTTTGTAAGTTGAGCAGTGAGTTACCAGACCGCGCCACAGCCATAAATAAGTCGTCTAGCATCCCCCAGTGTTCTGCTGTTTTGACAGTCGAGGGGGAAATACGCTGACCGGGCGCCAGGAGAAGAGTTCCAGTAGGAGTAGCAACAATACGATCGACCGTCTTGCCAACGAGTAAATCGGTTTGCCGATCTTCATCGGAATTTCCCAAGGTTTCTTTTCTAATACTTTTAGCTGTGAGTGCGGCTTTACGCAGTGTTTCCCTTGCCCGTCTCGCTTTATCGAGGGTCTCGGTTTGGGTTACATCGGCAGTGAGCGTTGTTTGTTGGCGTACATTCACATTAGACATTCTCAAGCTCCTTTGAATATTTCTGGCTACGCGGGAACTCCTCTCGACAAACACAATTCGATCGTGTTTGTCCCCAGCCATTTACCGTATTCTTATTAGACTCAAAATTAATACATTTTGAATCCGGCGCTAGATAGATTATTCGATCGTCAGCCATCATCCAATAGTGATAGATCTTTCAAAGCAGTTAATACGATGAATTCTTAGGTGGAAGCCTTTCTGCATGGCGATCGGGAATAATTTGAGATCCATAATGCCGTGCGAAAACTTGAGTAAATTCCGCACCGAACAGCAGAATTTGAGCACTATAGTAAACCCAAGCCAGGAGAATCACCAAAGATCCGGCAGCGCCATAAGCCGAACCAAAGCTACCTTGCCCCAAATATAACCCTAAAATATACTTGCCAAAGCTAAATAACAATGCGGTAATGGTCGCACCGACCCACACGTCGCCCCAAGCAATTTTGACATCGGGCAAATATTTATATATAAGAGCGAACAGCAGAGTAATTAAGCCAAAAGATAGTACAAAATTAACGAGTTGCCACAAGGAATCTAAACCGGGAAGCAAGTTAGCTTGAAAAGAGGCGAGGGCAGATAGCGCCGCACTTAAAACAAGAGAAACCAGCAATAAAAATCCGATCGCCAGCACCATCGAAAAAGATAAGAATCGTTTTCTAATCACACCTTTGACCCCGCTGTTGGGTTTCGCTCGAACATTCCAAACAGCATTGAGTGCTTCTTGAAGTTGGGCAAAAACTCCCGATGCCCCAAATAATAAAACTACAATACTAATCACTGAAGCAATATTGCTAATTTCCGGTTTATTAGCATTATTTAATGCAGTTTCGATCGCTTCAGCTCCACTTTTGCCCACCAATCCTTGAATTTGACCGACAATTTCGCCCCGAGCCGCTTCTTCGCCGAATACTGCCCCAGCGATCGCGATCGCTAAAACGAGTAAAGGTGTTAGAGAAAAGACCGTATAGTATGCCAACGCTGCCGCTAATTGAGAAACCTTATCCTCTTGCCACTCTTTAAAAGATTGTTTTATCAAACTCCAAAGAATTCTGAGATTAAATAATTTGCGTACGGTTGCCATAAATAATACAATAATCAACTAAAATTATTCACAGTGTATTATAACACTGACGATCGCATTAAACATCTACCGAAAGATAGACATTTATACATTTTCCAGTGTATGAAATAGGTTATAGAATGGATTGCAGACAGCGATCGACAGCCAATTCCTAGACTTTCATACCCGAAAGTAGAGCCTAAATATTACTCAAAAAAATACTAAAGCCGGACACAATTTTAAAAATCGATCGACAAATTTGCGACTACAAATCGATAAAATGCTTCGACAAACATGGAGCCTTTTGAAAAAAAAAAGGCTTTAAACCCCTGAAAACTCATTCCAACTCGTCCGGCTCTCAAAAAGAGTGAATTGACCCTAACACCTGGCTGTGAAAGGGGTTCAATGGTTTGAGGTGTGATTTTTGCAGAGATCTCTTAACTCCAAATAACGAAGGCTCAAGCATTTCTGCTTGAGCCTATCCTAGTCAGATTTAGTGACTAGCACCGATGAAATCGGTTAATCAGTAAACCTTTGTCGGTCAAAAATTTGGGACTAAAGGAGTTTCAGTCTTAAAATTTAGTAGCGTCCCCCACCACCGCCACGAGAATAGCCACCGCCACCACGAGGGCCGCGATCTTCCCGGGGCTTGGCTTTATTGACTTTCAGATCGCGACCCATCCATTCAGCGCCATCAAGCGCTTCAATAGCCTTGCTCTCCTCTTCTTCTGAACCCATTTCCACAAAACCAAAACCACGAGGGCGACCGGTCTCGCGGTCAGTGGGAAGCTGAACTCGCTTCACTGTGCCATATTCCTTGAATATCTCACTGAGATCGTCTTGTGTAACTTCATAAGACAAGTTACCTACATAAATCGACATAAATTAATCTCCAAAGTCAAAAGTGTGCAGAGAGTAAGATTTTGGAGAAGAGCCTGCCAATACAAAACGCGAAAAACTCGTTAATACTTGAAATCAATGCTACAACCCGTACTTATTCTCACCGATTTTCATTATAGCAGTCCTAAACAAATTGGCATGGATTTCGGGATAGTTAATGAATAGTTCATTATTGGCGGCACGGCTGACGCATTGACAACAGTTCACTGCCACCCTTGGGGAAGTAAGACAGAAAACGAGAAGGGGAATTAAGTCCGCTATTTTTGGGTTGTCCGAAGCAATGAAGAAACTCCCAATCGGGGTAACTGGCTATGAGCTTCGTTGTCCCAACTAAGTTATAAGTTTCTATTCCTTAACTTTAAATAACGAAGGCTCAAGCAGAAACGCTTGAGCCTATTTCAGTCAAATTGATTGACTAGTATCGATGGAACGGGTTAAGTGAATTACTCAGACTTGTCGATGGCTGAAGTCTGAGCTTTCCTATTCATCGGAAATCGCCTCAAACACTCCATAGTTTTTTGGTATTACGTTCCTGCGGCAGTCGCTCATGAGGGAAACCAAGCCGTGTGCTCCACTTGGGAAGACCCGAAAGTGGAGCACTAGCTCCTCTTTGGCGGCGAACCCCTCCAAGGGCAGGGGTCTGGGTTCCCAAAACCCAATTTTTCTCTCTTTTACACTTACCTTCCGGCTTGGTTTTCGCGCTTCGGCATCGGTGTGCAAGATACTTGGATTTTTCCAGAAGTCCAGGGGATTTGTCATTGACAAATTGAAAAGGGAATATGTTTTTACCCCGTCAACCCATCAATTCTGGGTGTAATCTTCATCCCCCGCTCCGGCTCCCCAGCCTACCCTTGATTTGAGGGTGGGTCTTTGGGCAAAACGTTAAGTAAATCTTTGTCGGTCGAACAATTGGGATGAGAAGAGTTTCAGCCTCAAAATTTAGTAGCGCCCCCCACCACCACGAAAATTGCCACCTCCACCACCACGACCGCCGCGATCTTCGCGGGGCTTGGCTTTGTTGACTTTCAAATCACGACCCATCCATTCAGCACCATCAAGCGCTTCAATAGCTGCGGTCTCCTCTTCTTCTGAACCCATTTCCACAAAACCAAAACCACGGACGCGGCCGGTCTCACGGTCAGTGGGAAGCTGAACTCGCTTCACAGTGCCATATTCCTTGAATATCTCACTGAGGTCTTCTTGTGTAACGTCATAAGACAGATTACCTACATAAATCGACATAAACGATCTCCAAAGTCAAAGGTGTGTAGAGAGTGAGATTTCGGAGAAGAGCCTGCCAATACAAAACGCGAAAAACTCGTTAATACTTGAAACAAATGCTACAACCCATACCTTGTTCTCAGGAGAGATTATAGCACGTTTGTCAACCTTTCTGGAGCTATGGCTTGTGGGAACGTCATTCCGAATACCACAAAAGTCCTCGATCGGTTACGGGCGGGCTTATCGCCACAGTCAGGGCGACGATCGATATCGAGTCTGTGAGCTATTGAAGCCATGAAAGCATGGAAATTGACACTCCCGCGCATAAATGACGGGGGATTATTCCTTCACAGATTAAACTTGTCAGACAGGATTTCTCCAGAAAGACAGCGGTTTTCATCTCCAGAAGCTTTTTTTCGAGACTTTACCCGAACAGAAGATCGGCAGTTGGGTGTTGAGACCTGCTTTCTAGCGCTCGCAACGGAGCAAGAGGAGTCAGCATCCACCTGAGAAACGCTAGTATATTTCTGATTCCCCCAACTCGATCGCGACATTCTAAAATCTAACAATGAATATGCTCGATAATCTTGTTACCATTGCAAATTTATTTATCCAACAGACACAGATCGCAGATATTCGACCGTTTGGGAGCGGTAATATCAACGACACTTTTCGAGTCACTTTAGATTCTTTAACCGAGCAGTCATTAATTTTACAACAGATCAATACGCAAGTGTTTCGTACTCCTAAACTCGTGATGCATAATATGCGAGTTTGTACCGAACATATGCGATCGCGTTTACAAGATTTCCCTCTAGATCGTCGTTGGGAAGTGCCGCGCATATTTTTGACTAAAAAGGGTCAAGACCATTTTATCGATGCGGACGGAAATTTTTGGCGGGCAATGAGTTTAATTGAAGATACTGAGTCTTTCGATGTGATGGGCGATGTAGAACGCGCTATAGAAGTAGGCTATGCACTAGGAACCTTTCACAATCTAGTTAGTGATTTGCTGCCAGAAACCCTGAGTGACACGCTGGAAGGATTTCATATTACGCCATGCTACTTGCAACAGTATGAGAAAGTTCTAGCAAAAACAACACCTATTCAAACTCCAGAAGCCAATTATTGCTTGCAATTCGTCAACGATCGAGCGAGCTGGTCATATATTCTAGAAAAGGCAAAAGCTCAAGGCAAACTTCCACTGCGTTTAATGCACGGAGATCCTAAACTTAACAATATTTTGTTTGATACCAAAACCGGAAAAGCTGTAAGCCTAATCGACTTAGATACTGTAAAACCGGGTTTAGTTCAGTATGATATCGGCGACTGTTTGAGATCGGGCTGCAACCCTGCCGGAGAAGAAACAGAAGATTGGGATAGCGTTTATTTTGAAACTGATTTGTGTCGAAATATTTTGCAAGGGTATTTTTCAGTCGCTCGAGCTTTTCTCACAGAAAATGACTATCTTTATCTTTATGATGCCATTCGGCTGATTGCTTTTGAGCTGGGATTGAGATTTTTGACTGACTATTTGGCTGGGAATGTTTATTTTAAAGTGAAGTATCCCGAACACAACTTGGCTAGGGCGATCGTTCAGTTCAAACTAACTGAAAGTATTGAGGCTCAAGAAGCGTTAATCTCAAATATGATTCGTGACTCGATCTAAAACCGATCGATTGCCTAAATGTCAAGACTTTGTTTTGTTTATATACAACCCTGCTGATTCTCGAATAAGTTTCGCTCTATTAGATTATGCCAAATCTCAATTTTAGAGAAGCAAATGTCTCCGATGCTCCCTCGATCGTTACTATCCATAACTCAAATGCGATCGCTAATTTAAATTCTATAGATGGAGGATTTTTGCTCTCAGACGTTAATGAAAAAGCTGTTGTAGACCAGTTAAGTCGATCGACTCGGTACTTTGTCGCCACTCTCCCCAACAAAGAGATTATTGGATTCGTCTGTGTCTCACGACCTAAAATATCGGCAGAGATGTTAACAAAAATTCAATGGGAGGATACAATGTCTTATGAGAAAGTACAAGATCCTAGACATCTTTTTCTCCATGTTGTAGCAACTCGACGAAACTGGAGCAGTCAAGGAGTCGGTCAATTTATGTATCGATCGTTATATGATAGTTTCCCAAGTTCATTTATTTCACTCTTTGTTGTAGTCAATCCGATCGCCAATCAGCGATCGATGAATTTCCACACAAAACAAGGCTTCAAAAAAATAGGAACGATTAAAGCCGATCGGTTTTTAGATTTTAAAAACTATGAAGAGGTTCTCATGCTAAAAGAAACATAAAACTTCATTTTGGGTATTTTTATGAAATTACAGTTACACGCTTTTTACTCTACAGAACACGAACTCAATATAGATTTTTTTTGCAATGTCGATCGCCATAAAAATCAGCTCGAGCTGAATTATCAACTAATGGGCGATCTTCAAACCATTTTCATTCCCCAAGCCTTCGATAGACCAACGCGACAAGATGAGTTGTGGAGAGAAACCTGCTTCGAGTTCTTCCTCGGTGTTGAGAATACTTCGGACTATTGGGAATTCAACCTCTCTCCATCCGGACATTGGAATGTTTATTATTTTGAGGATTATCGTCAAGGAATGCAAAGAGAAGCAGCCTTTGTAGAACTCCCTTTTAAAGTCGATCGTCAACCGAACCGCTTAATACTAGCCTTAAAAGTCGATCTAGAGAAAATAGGATTAGCCGATCGAAATCTGCAAGTTGCCATTACAGCTGTTATCAAACAAACAGATGAAACAGTAACTTACTGGGCATTAACTCATACCGGTTCCCAGCCAGACTTTCACTCGAGAGAGAGTTTTCTCTATGAGTGCTAACTGGAGTGCGAACGCGCTAGTTTACCGTTGCTACCCCCATTAAACAGTCACGTATTTAAATTTTGAATGAGGGCAGATGGGGAGATGGGGAAATAGCAACTTATAATAAGAACTCGGGCGATCCTCGCCTCCATAGAACTTAACTTTCCCCGTTGCCATTCCATGACCGCGACACCTCTCTCCACCAACACCCCAACCGCCAGCGAAACCCAAATCCCCGATGCTTTCGGACGCTTCGGTCCCTTTGGCGGCAAGTACGTCCCAGAAACCCTAATGCCAGCTTTAGCCGAATTGGAAGCGGCATTCGATCGGTATTGCAACGATCCAGAATTCCAGAAGGAACTCGACGGATTGCTGCGCGACTACGTAGGACGACCCTGCCCCTTGTATTTCGCCGAACGCCTGACGGCACGCTACGCCCAACCCGACGGCACCGGACCGAAAATTTACCTGAAACGGGAAGATCTCAATCATACCGGAGCGCATAAAATTAACAACGCGATCGCCCAAGCCATCCTTGCCAAACGCATGGGCAAACAGCGCATCATCGCCGAAACCGGGGCGGGTCAACACGGGGTCGCCACTGCCACCGCTTGCGCCCGATTTGGCTTAGATTGCGTCATCTACATGGGCGTGCAAGACATGGAACGGCAAGCCCTCAACGTCATTCGGATGCGGCTGCTGGGAGCCAAGTTCGACCCGTCAGCGCCGGAACCGGAACCCTCAAAGATGCCACCTCCGAAGCCATCCGCGACTGGGTGACGAACGTGGAAACGACTCACTACATCCTCGGTTCTGTTGCCGGTCCCCATCCCTACCCGATGATGGTAAGGGATTTTCATGCCGTCATCGGACGAGAAACCCGCCGTCAGTGCCAGGAAGCGTGGGGCGGATTGCCGGATATTTTGCTCGCTTGTGTTGGAGGAGGTTCCAATGCCATGGGGCTGTTTTACGAGTTTGTGAAAGACTCGTCGGTACGGTTAATCGGTGTGGAAGCTGCCGGAGAAGGGGTCAACACGGACAAACACGCGGCAACCCTGACGAAGGGACGTATCGGCGTTCTTCACGGGGCGATGAGTTATTTGTTGCAAGACGATGACGGACAAGTGCAAGAAGCCCACTCCATTAGTGCGGGGTTGGACTATCCGGGAGTCGGTCCCGAACACAGCTATCTCAAAGAGACTGGACGGGCTCAGTATTACAGCGTCACCGACAAACAAGCGATCGATGCTTTCCAATTATTATCCCAATTAGAAGGCATTATTCCCGCCTTGGAAACCTCTCACGCGATCGCCTATTTAGATACTCTGTGCCCCCAACTTGCAGATAATACTAAAATTGTCATTAACTGTTCCGGACGGGGCGACAAGGACGTGCAAACGGTGGCAAAGGTGCTGAATTTGATGGATTAGTTATGATTTGGGGGTTGGGTTTGGGGAGGATTCGTTGTTCGTTTTTTGAGGAAAATGGGTAACGGACAGCGACCAGTCACCAAAAACCAATAACCAACCCCAAACCCCAAATACCCAACCCCAATAACAAAATGACTGATTTTCAAGTTTGCGATCGAGATATTTCCCAAGAACTTCTGACTCGTTATCTGACTGCCGAAGCGATCGCGATCGATACGGAAACCATGGGTTTAATTCCCCAGCGAGATCGGCTGTGTTTGGTGCAACTGTGCGACGAAGACAGATGTGTCAGCGCCGTTCGCATCGCCAAAGGACAAACGGATGCACCCTATTTAAAACAATTACTGGAAGCGAAATCGGTGCTGAAAGTGTTTCATTTCGCCCGCTTTGATGTGGCAACACTGCGCTATAATCTCGGCATAGAAGTATCGCCTTTGTTCTGTACCAAAATTGCCAGCAAACTTGCCCGCACCTACACCAATCAACACGGACTCAAAGCAGTCGTTAACGACTTAGAAGGCGTCGAGTTAGACAAACGCGCTCAAAGTTCGGATTGGGGCAATGCCAGCCATCTCTCCGAAGAACAACTCAGCTATGCCGCCAATGATGTTCGCTACCTGTTAGGTGCTTACCAGAAGTTAACGGCAATGCTCGAACGGGAAGAACGCTGGGAACTGGCACAACGGTGTTTTGAGTGTTTGCCCGTCTTTGTCTCTTTAGATTTGTCGTACTACAAAGATATTTTCGAGCATTAATTTCTGAGCCTGAGTGTCCAAAGCGCCATAAATTAATACATCAATTCCACAGGGAAACCAACGGCTTTCCAAGCGGCAACACCTCCTCGCAATTCCGACACGTACTCATAGCCGGCTGCTCTCAAAACGTCTGCGGCTTCGGCTGTTTCGGTGTCGGTATCGCCATACACATACAGATCTCGATCGAAGCGAATACTCTTCAAGGCAAGATCGAGTAGTTCTGTTTTGGGCATGGAAACTGCCCCCACAATCCGACAACGGCGAAATAGGTCGCGATCGCGCACGTCTAGAATGGTTAATCCCGGTTTTCCCCAATCTAAGCGAGATTTAAGGTCAAAAACCAGAGATTTTTCCTTCAGAGGTGAGGGTTTGGGAAAAATCGAGAGGGTATTCATTAACATCTATAAATTGTGTCAAGCTTCTCTTGCAATGTAACAAAAAAAATTAACTTTAGCAAAGTTATATTAAGAAAATGATGATAATATGTTCGATCGGATCGAAAAGCCCCGGCTTCTCCAAGAAGTCGGGGCTTTTACAGCTTACCCACAGATTGAGGTAGGAAGATCGGCGATCACAGGTTATCGATCGTATCCTTGAGGTTAAAGAGGAAGGGAATGCCGGGAGAGTCTCCCCCCATCACCAGAACATCGGGCATCTGGGCACCGCCTTCACGCCATGCTTCGATCGCTTCTTTTTGTAGCACCAATTCGCCTCCTTGTGCTTTCAAGGTTTCAGCAATCAATCGCTGTGCCTCGGCGCGTCCTCTAGCGCGATTGATTTCTGCTTGGGCGTCTTGCTCGGCTTCTTGGGCGACGTAAACTGCTTGCTGTGCTTTCTGTTCGGCAATTTGTTTATTTTCAACTGCCTTGGAAAACTCAGACGAAAAATTCAAATCCACGACACTAGTATCGAGAATGATAATCCCGTACTTTTCTAACCGAGAGCTTAACGCCGTATCGAAATCGTTTTTTAATTGGGTGCGTTGAGTGATCGACTCTTCTGCCGTGCGTCTGGCAGCGGCGACCTTAAACGATTCCTGAGTTTGGGGGGCGACGATTTTGGAGACGATATTAGCAAGCGTCCCTTGAGTTCGGCGAATTTCCACGACTCTGACGGGATCGAGGCGGAAGTTAATGGCAAAACGAGCGGATAGATCTTGCAAATCTCGGGTAGAACTTTGAGCGGGAACCTCAAATTTCTGAACCGTCACGTCGTACACGTTCACTTGGGAAATAAAGGGAGGTTTCCAGTGTATCCCCTCAAGCAGCGCTCCATCTCGGGCTTTTCCTAGAACACTGATCACGCCAGCTTGACCGGGATTGATGATGACAAAAGAGCTGAAGCCGAGGAGAATGAGTAAAGCAGCGATCGTTCCGAGAACGAGACTTTGCAAATTCTGTTGGGGTTGTGCGCGTTTCAAGTTTTCTTCTCCTTTTCTGGGGTACTCAGGCTATTTTTAGCATACGCTGCTACGCCTTCTCATTTTAAATCGATTCGCCAGCATTCAGCCGTCAGCCTCTACCAACAACCAACAACTCACACCAACACCTAGCAATTACACTCCCTTAAATCCTACCTCCATATCTATCTCTTTTGCCGGACTGACCGTGGGCGCCGGTGTGGTGGCTGCGGAGCGAAAGACGCCAATTTGATTGAGAACGATGCCGAGTACAATCACACTTCCGCCGATGTATTGAGCCATGGTGGGAGCTTCGGACAAAATTAAGTATGCGGCTACAATACCCGGCGATCGGACTGAAGGAGCTGGCAAGGGAAACATCTGCCGCGCCGGCTGCTTTTAGTCCATTAAACCAGCAGAGTTGTCCGCCGACGACAATCACTGCGCCGTAGGCAATCATCCACTGCCACAGGAAGGGAGAAAATACATCGATAAAATGTGTGGGAGTATATAAAATTAAGACGACGATAAAAAAGACAATCGTTCCCACAATTGTTCGGATGGTTGAGAACAATCCCAAGGAAATTTGTTTGAGTGTCACCTTGCTAATAATCGTCGAAATTGATAACGCGATCGCCCCTCCGGCTGCTAGAAATTCACCTTTACCGATCGTTAATCCTCCCATTTTCATGACCTCCGCAGTCGGCTCTTGCAACAACACTGTCAGTCCCACACCCACAAACGAAACGATCGCCCCGGCAATGACCCAAAGATTGACACGATCGCCCAAAAATAAAACAGATAGTGCCAGAATCAAGGGTGTTTCGATTCGTCCGATGAGTATCACATTATTGACGGTGGTTAAATCCAAAGCCATAAAAAGTAAGGCGGGTCCCAATGCTCCCGACAGCAGTGAAATCCCCATCAATCCCCACCAAGTTTTACCGGGAATCGATCGCAAATTTTGCACCGTACATTGCTGGCGATAAATCAGAAAAAGTACGATCGACGCACAGAGATTGCCCACAAATAAAACATTACAAAAAGCGATCGGATTTCTGCCATCGATTGCATTTTCAGCCCCCAACTCAGTCAGCTTGCGAATCACCGAATTTGATGCGGCAAAAATAAGAATAGCAACCAATAAATACGCACGTCCGGGAATCCGGTTTAGCAATTTATACATAATTAGTTTGTTAATTATTGCTGATTGTTTCTCGATCGATCGAATTCTTCTCGGCTAATATCAATACAGTATCTTTGTTGAGGATGTGATAGATTAGCCATCAACGATCGACGATCGACAGTTCTGCCAATTATAAATTACCCAAAAAACGATGAACGATCGTCCACATTTCGTCCAAAACATTTCCCAAAGCGTGGTCGCTCTCTAATTCGATGAGATCTACCCAAGGTCTAGACTCTGCATAATGGCGACTGGATCGTACAGGAATCACGTCATCGTGCCAGCCATGTAAAATCAAAGTGTCCACCGGACGCTGTAACTGAGCTTCGTCGTACTGCTGGAGATCGGTTACAAACGGGTAGTGTAAGGGTAACATTTTTCCTTCCCCAAAATGATAGATCGGAAGCGAACCCGACTCTCGCCATTGGCGCAATTGGGTTTCTCCCAGCGTCGGTAGCCAATGTGACAGAAATTCAAATGCTGGAGCGAGCAGGATGAGGCGGGTGAGTGAAGGATGTCGCTGTCCCAGCCAAGCCGCCGTCAGTCCGCCAAAACTCGAACCGATAACTGTGGTTGGGGTAGAGTCAATAGATTGTGCCGCTTGCTGGAGTTGTCGGGTTAAAGTAAGGTGGGAAAAATCCCCCCCATTGAGATCCAAAACCTGGAGATCGATCCCTTCTTCTGCAAAACGATCGTGCAAATATAACGCTTTTGCCGATCGCGGACTCGAAGCAAATCCATGTAAATACAAATAATTGGTCATTTGGGATTTGGGATTTGGGATTTGGAGTTGGGTGTTCGTGGTTAGTAGCGTGAATTTTGAATTTTGAATTTTGAATTTTGAATTGGGTATTTGGCATTCTCTCCCTCTCCTACGACTCCTGTACTCCTACAACTCCTGTACTATGTTAGTATGAGCGCCTTTTGCTTCGAGACCGATCGTGTATCCTCACAAATCTGAAAAAATCGATCTCAATACCGAGTATCCTTGCCCTTGCCGCCGCCGGGGTCGGTTAAAGCCGATTATCCTGACAGAAGCGCTAGGCTGCGATCGGTGTCAACAAATTTTTGTTGTTGACGAGAGTCGTTATGCCATCGAACAACTCTCAACCTACCACCCTTACAAACAGGTTTGGCGCTGGACGGGTCAGCAATGGAGTCGGGCCCATGCAGGCTTGCGAGATACCTATCTTCCCCTATCCCTACTCGTCATCTTTACGGGATTGCTATGGTTGTTTTTAGCCCTGCGCTTGCCCGACAAAGCCAATCTCCTCCCCTGGATTATCTTCTTGATCTTACTGGTTGTGCTTCCTGCCCTTTTAGTTTGGTTGGCATATCGGCGTTAAAGCCATGACTATGGATTTTATAGAATTTGCCCCTACTCCCACCGAGTCAGCCCGTCGCGCCTACGATGCCTCGTTAATTTTAGCGAGTACCAAAGGAAGCGATCGAGATCGGGCGATTGCGTCCTTTGCCGAAGCTCTCCACAGTCGTCAGGCGGATATCCTCGAAGCCAATACCCTAGACTTAGAAGCCTGTCGCGATATGGCAGTTCCCGATCTGATTCTCGATTGGCTCAAACTCACTCCCGAACGGTTGCAAACCACAGTCCAAATTCTCCAACGCTTGGTACAGTTGTCCGATCCCATCCGTCGGGTGATGGCAACAGACTATCAAGTGGAGTATTCCCAGACCTATTCTCAGTTAATGCCTCTGGGAGTTGTTGCGTTAATTTACGAAGCATTTCCAGAACTGGGTGCGATCGCCGCTGGAATGTGTCTAAAAACGGGAAACAGTTTGTTACTCAAGGGTAGCAGCGAAGCGAGCCATACTAATCAGGCGATCGCTCAACTGCTACAATCGGCACTGAAAAAAAACAACCTACCTTCGGGGTGTATCGAACCGGTTACCCCGGAAGGCAACACGGCAATCCGAGAATTAGTCTGCCAAAATCGATACCTCAGTCTGGTCATTCCCCACGGCCGTCCCAGTTTGATCCAGCCGATTCTCCAGCAGGCGACGGTTCCGGTATTGCAGTCGGCAATGGGAAACTGCTATCTATATTGGTCGCCTTCAGGAAGTTTGGATTTAGCCCGGTGGGTGATTCTCGACAGCCATCAAAGCCAACCCGATCCCGTCAACGCCATCGAGAAAGTTTTGGTTCATCCCAACATCAAATCCTCTTCGTTGACGACACTTTGGCATAGTCTCCAAGAAAAGGGTTTTGAGATTCGCGGCGATGAAATTCTAGTCGAACAATTTCCCGACCTGCCTCTGGCGCAACCGAGGGAGTGGCAGCAAGCCTATTTATCCCGCACGATCGCCTTTAAAGTGGTTGACAATTTGGATGGGGCAATTTCCTGGATCAATCACTATAGTAGCGGTCACGCCAATTGTTTGGTTACGGAGTCTTATGAAGAAAGTTGCAAATTTACGGTGGGGGTTAATAGCGCGGCGACTTATATCAATGCCTCACCTCGGTTTACCCGCAATCCCATACGCGGGAATAGTATTTTACTCGGGATGTCCAATCAAAAAGGCGATCGGCGAGGGTTTATTGGTCTAGAAGCCCTCACCCGAGTCAAGCACGTTATTCAGGGGTATGGCAAGTGAATGACCCCGCACGGATGCTGGGATTTCCAATGCTGCTATCCAATTAAAAAGGGGCAAAGTGCTGCCCCTAGTTCAAAATCCTATTCAGTTGGAAAATTGAGATTTCGCGTTTCCCAGGTCACTTTCCCATGGGGTTCGATCGCAGTGGAGCGATCGCCGCACGACTTTAACCTTTAACCGACCGACAGAGACTGACGCTGGTCTTGAGAAGGCAACTTGACTTTTGTCGCCAGTCCCAGAATTTCCATCAACCGAATGGTCGTCCAGGTGAGGTCTATTTCCCACCAGTGCAAGCCATGACGGGCAGAATATTGGAACGTGTGATGATTATTGTGCCAGCCTTCGCCGTAGGTTAGCAGTGCCACCCACCAGCAGTTCCGGGACTGGTCTCCAGATTCGTAGCTGCGATAGCCAAATTTGTGCGTGGCGCTATTGACAAACCAGGTGCAATGGAACACCACGACCATGCGGACAAAAATACCCCAAATAACAAAAGGAACTCCACCGATTGCAAATAGCAATAGACCTAGAGCAACTTGTAGATGAATGAAATACTTTTGGCAGAACATGTAGAACGGATCGGTATCGATGTCCTTCGTAAACTTATGAATTTCAGCATTCGCCGGAACATCGTAGAGCATCCAGACCACGTGACTCCACCAAAAACCTTGATTGGAATCATGGGGATCCAAGTCTTGGTCGGAGTGGATATGATGTATCCGGTGCATCCCGATCCAATCAACAGGACCGGCTTGGCAGCTCAACGTTCCGCACAAGACGAAGAAGTATTCTAGTAATTTGGGAACTTGAAAACTGCGATGAGTGACGAGGCGATGCCAGCCGAGAGTAATTCCCAATCCCCCGGTGACCCAATGCAAGACGACCGCTACGCCGACAGCCGCCCAACTAAAGTTACCCGGTAAGAATGCTAGACATGCTAGTATATGAAGTCCGCCAAGCCACAAGATGGCATACCAATTGAGTGGAAGTTTTGAAGAAGTTGCAATCGTCATGCAATGACCTTGAATTGTCCTTAATTGTGTGTCAATCTGTTGGATTTTATCAGAATATGGGGTACTTGGATATCGAAATAGGTTTTAATAATCAATCTCTTGAGTTATTTTTTCGTACCGTTGCACTCTAGACTGTTTGTCCAAGCCATAACATTGTAACGTTTTTTTACACTTATTATCGGCATGAATGCCTGTCAATATCTCCAAGAGGCGGAAAATGCACTGTCTTCTACCTTTACAACGATCGATGCCCGAGTCAAGGAAAATCTCAGACGAGTGCTGGCTGCATTTCGCCGCCATCGGGTCGGAGCACAACACTTTGCAGGAGTTTCCGGCTACGGACACGATGATTTGGGACGGCAAACCCTCGATCGGGTCTTTGCTGATGTGTTTGGGGCGCAGGCAGCGATCGTCCGGGTGCAATTGGTTTCTGGCACTCACGCGATCGCCTGCGCGCTATATGGCGTCTTACGTCCCGGCGATGAGATGTTGGCGGTGGCGGGGACTCCCTACGATACATTGGAAGAAGTTATTGGTTTGCGCGGGAAGGGTCAGGGATCTCTATCCGAATTTGGGATTGACTATCGGCAGTTGGAGTTGACATCCGACGGGACGATCGATTGGGATGCTTTGGGGACGACAGTTGGCGATCGAACTCGATTGGTGTTGATTCAGCGTTCCTGCGGCTACTCTTGGCGATCGAGCTTATCCATTGCCGATATTGCCAAAATCGTTCGCCTCGTCAAGCAGCAAAATCCCAACACGATTTGCTTTGTCGATAACTGCTACGGAGAATTCGTCGAAGAGTGCGAACCTCCGGCAGTGGGGGCAGATTTGATAGCCGGATCGCTGATTAAAAATCCCGGTGGGACAATTGTCACGGCAGGGGGATATATTGCCGGACGCGCTGACTTAGTGGAAGCTGCGGCTTGCCGCTTAACCGCACCCGGTGTAGGCAGTTTTGGGGGTGCAACCTTCGATCGTAACCGGGAACTGTTTCAAGGGTTGTTTCTCGCCCCGCAAATGGTAGGAGAAGCGATCAAGGGCAACCATCTCACCGCCTATGTTTTCGACAAACTGGGTTATCCCGTTAACCCCCTGCCAACCGAACCCCGGCGGGACGTGATTCAGGCGATCGAACTGGGTTCGCCAGAAAAACTGATCGCCTTTTGTCGCGCCATCCAGCAACATTCCCCCATCGATTCCTATGTCGATCCCGTTCCCGGAGAAATGCCGGGTTACGAAAGCCAATTGGTGATGGCAGGAGGGACATTTATCGACGGCAGCACCTCCGAATTTTCTGCCGACGGACCCTTGCGGGAACCTTATATCGCCTTTTGTCAGGGGGGGACTCATTGGACGCACGTGGCGATCGCTCTTGAAGCGGCGATCGAAGCTGTGGGGTTCTGTTCGTCTCCGGTGAAGCTTTTGGACTAGTACTTACCGAAGTTGACCTTAAACCATCGCATATAGCAATATAGGTCGTCCCTGTGTAAGTCCGATCTTTCCTTCTAGGGGTAGATGCTCCGACTTTCAACAATGGACTATTTTGTCAAGTGTTCCCCAACTAGGCTATACCGAAATCGGCTGATTTTTTCCCAATCATGCCAGTCGGGTGGCACGATCGAAACTGAAAATATATGGTTTCTATTCCGTTCCGTCTATTGAAGTACTGGCTGATCCAAAAGAAAAATGTGCTGGAATTTTGGCACGCATATAGTGGTGACTGGCATTGGTTGATGGAAAAACCGATGCCGATTGCCGGCTTGAACCGACGCTTGTGGCGTATCTCGATCCCGTCTTTCAGCTTCTGTTTGCTACTGACACTTTCTAGTACCATCTCGACATTGGGACTCCTTGCCAATAGCGTCGCGACAATTATTGGTGCAATGATTATTGCGCCATTGATGGGACCGATGGTGGCGATGGCATACGCGATGGTGGTGGGAAACCGTCGGCTGTTGCGGCGATCGCTCTTGACAGCACTGACGGGTGTGATGATTACCATTGTCACCTCTGCCATCATCGCCTCTATCATCGGTCTGCGAGCACCGGGTTCAGAAATTTTGGCGCGTGCTAACCCAACTTTAATCGATTTGGGGGTAGCGCTGGCAGCCGGTGCGGCAGGATCGTTTGCCAACTCTCGCCGTAGCATTGCCAATGCTTTACCGGGTGTCGCCATTGCCGTGGCGTTGGTTCCGCCCTTGAGTACGATCGGCATCGGCTTAGCCTTGAACCAACAGGGCTTGGCTTCTGGGGCGCTACTCTTGTTTTTGACTAACTTTACAGCCATCGTCTTAAGTGGGGCATTGGTCTTTCTACTGCAACGCTACGGTAATCTCCGCAAAGCACAACGAGGATTGTCAATTTCAGTCGTCCTCCTGTTTGTGTTAGCCGTTCCCTTAGGATTTTCCCTGCAAAGTCTACTCGTTCAAGAAAATGTGCGTCGCAGTGTCGGCAACTTGATTCGCCGTGAGACTCTGACGTTTGCAGAGACTAACATCCGAGTGATTCGAGTTCAAGATATCGGGGAATCTCTCTTCGTCGAGATCGAGGTATCTGCACCTTTAGGCTCCATTTCACAGCTACAAGTGGATTTGGTTCGGGATTTTCTGTCGCGAAAACTCCAAAAAAACATCGATCTCGAAACGCGAGTCATTCCTATAGATATTTTAAAATCTCAGCCCAATCCCGACGATTGATCAATCTTGCTATAGCATTTCTCGTTCGGATGCGGTACATTTTCGGGCGGGTTTTGATTGATATAGCAGTCGCCAAGGTGGTTAATACAAGTTTAGGTAGGGGCGAATGGCATTCGCCCGGTTTTTGTCTTAACCAATGTGTCTATTGCTATAATCCTTCAATCGCTTACTCTCGTTATAAGTCTCTGGATTGAGTTTGAAACCTGCTCGCCCTTTCACCTCATGTCGATGGATAACTTTTTGGCAAGTAAACCGCCAATTCGATAGGTGTCTGGGGAACTCTATAAGCAGTTAAGTCCGTCTTTAAGTAAAATCAAGACAGCGAGAACAGATACAAACTTTTCGTTCGAGGGTGTCCGTCTCCCCGATTTTCAGTCGTGCGATCAAGATGTCCGAGAGTTTGGGTGTATCATTATTCTCGCTTTTAATAGACCCTGAAAACTGAATTGGGATGTGCGAGTTATAGCAGTAACCGATCGCCAGTAAATTGTGAATAACTGGCACGAAAAAGAGATTTAAAAATGCAAGTAAAATACCCATCGATCATCCTAGCTGGCTTGTCGATCCTGAGTGGGTCTGCTTTAGCCAACGCCCAATCGATCGTTCCCGCAAATGACGGTACAGGAACGATCGTCACGCCTGAAGGTGATCGTTTCAATATCCAAGGCGGACAGCGATCGAATGATGGGGCTAATTTATTCCACAGTTTTACAGAATTTGGACTCGATCGTGGGCAAGTTGCCAACTTTTTAAGCACGCCCGACATTCAAAATATTTTCGGTCGAGTAACGGGGGGCAATGTATCTTATATCGACGGTTTAATTCAAGTTACCGGAGGCAATTCCAATCTCTATTTAATGAATCCCGCCGGGATTTTGTTTGGCGACAATGCCAGCCTCAACGTGCCTGCCGATTTTACCGCCACCACCGCCACGGGAATCGGATTGGGCGATCGATGGTTCAATAATTTTGGTGATCATCCCTGGTCTGAACTCGTCGGCAACCCCACCGCCTTTGATTTTGCCACATCGCAACCGGGGACGATCGTCAATACCGGAAACTTAGCCGTAGCCGCCGGACGCAACTTGAACGTTTTGGGGGGAATTGTTCTCAATACCGGAACCTTGCAATCTCCGGGAGGGAACCTCACCGTGATCGCCGTACCGGGAGAAAATTTAGTGCGCCTGAGTGCAGCAGGCAACGTCCTCAGTTTGGATGTTTCACCCAATTCTACGGTTCCCTTCGCTCCCTTATCGTTACCCGAGTTGCTCACAGGCGGCGACAATATTGATACGAGCCATATCGCTGTTCTTCCGAATGGGAAAATTGTCCTAGAAGGGTCTGGGCTGAGTCTCGATCCGCAAACCGGAGATGCGATCGTATCGGGTCAGTTATCCGCCAGCGGTGCAACGTCCGCCATTCAAGTCCTCGGCAACCGGGTGGCACTTCTGGGAGCAACCATTGACGCTTCGGGAACGAATGGCGGCGGCAATCTCTTTATCGGTGGCGATTTCCAAGGGAACGGGACGATTCCCAACGCACAACAGACCTTTGTCGATTCCCAAACCTCGATCTTTGCCGATGCCTTACAAGCTGGAAACGGCGGACAGGTATTTATTTGGGCAGACGAAACTACAGTCTTTAACGGTAATCTTAGCGCCCGTGGAGGATCGACTTTCGGCAACGGTGGATTCGCAGAAGTCTCGGGGAAAAATACGCTGCAATTTAGCGGTTATGCGAACTTGAGTGCTGCCAACGGAACGCCGGGAACGTTACTACTCGATCCGGTGAATATTACCATCGATCGCACCTTGGGTAATTCGCCCGGAGTTGATGCTCTATTACCCGATATTCTCTTCGGCGACTTAGACCTAGAAGTATTGCTCGATGCTGCAACGTTGGAAGCGCTAGATGCAGACGTTGTTTTAGAAGCTACTAATAATATTACGATCGCCGAAGGCATCTCCTAGAGTTTATCGATCCCCAAACCGACACAACTCCTCTGTCTGTCACCTTTACCGCCAATGCTGACGGCATGGATGGAGGCGATTTCAGCGCCGGGTTCATTAACGCACAAGGCAGAAACCTAACGATTTCCGGCGCAAACGTCACTGTTGGCGATATCGACACGGGAGATTCTTTCTTCCGGGAGGCGGGTGATGTGAGTTTGACGGCGACTCAAGGCAACCTTTCCGTCGGTAATATCGTGACCGATGGTTCGGAAGCTTTTGGCAATGGAGGGACTGTCGATCTAACAGCAACGGGGGATGTGAGTACCAATAATATCCTCACTACGTCTGTTTCTGAGGCAGGCGGTGCGATCTCCCTGACGAGTACAACAGGAGTGATTACCACCGGAAATCTCGACAGTTCTGGATTCTTTGAGGGTGGACAAATCTCCCTCAATGCCGCCATTGCCATTACCGCAGGCGAAATTAACTCGAGTGCCAATCTTGGGGACGGTGGCGATGTTACTCTCGATCCGCTTCAAGATATTCGGGTTAGTTTCATCAACGCTCAAGGCGGAAGTGAAGGTGCTGGGGGTAATGTGACCATTACGACGGGGCAATTTTTTGTAGCAACAGGAACTTTCCTCGATCGCGATAACACCCTTGCCAGCATTTCCACCGCAGCAGGCGGCGGCGGCGGCAGTATTACTATCACTCACGCCGGAGGTAGTTTAAACGAACCTTTTACCGTCGGTCCCGATTTCACAGGGGTTAACGGCACGGCAGGAGCCATGACTACTGGAGCGAACAACCCGATCGCATCCGGAAGTTTTCTCGAACCTGTGACACAGGGGAACATTCAACTGATTACCTCAGAACCGGAACCCGAACCGGAACCAATACCTGAGCCGGAACCCGAACCAATACCCGAACCGGAACCCGAACCGGAACCAATACCTGAGCCGGAACCAATACCCGAGCCGGAACCGATACCCGAACCGGAACCCGAACCCGAACCAATACCTGAGCCGGAACCGGAACCAATACCCGAACCGGAACCAATACCCGAACCAATACCTGAGCCGGAACCAATACCCGAGCCAATACCCGAACCAATACCCGAACCAATACCCGAACCGGAACCAATACCCGAGCCGGAACCGATACCCGAACCAATACCCGAACCAATACCCGAACCGGAACCAATACCCAAACCGGAACCAATACCCAAACCGGAACCGATACCCGAACCCGCACCGGAACCGGAACAGTCTTTATCCCGAGATTTAGACACTCAAGACTTTCAGAGAGAGGGCAGATCCACCGCCAACACGCCTAACTTAGCAAGCGCCGATCGATCGGACGAACGGACAAGTCTTCGTCTGGAAGGTGCATTTGAAAGTGGCAATCTCAAAGAAATCGTCGGGGAACTTGAAGATCTCAGAAGTCAAGAATACGCAAGCTATTTGGGGGTCGATAGCACTGTTCCCACTCAAGACTTTGCGATCGGCGTATTTACAAATACTGAAAATACTGAATTGAACGGTTTTCGTCTCAGTATTCCTGACTTTAGAGTGTAACTATACTATCCCGAAGTCCTATAACTGCGTGAGTTAACGATTTGAAGATCGTTTCGCGTTCTAGATGTAGGCGAACCTTCTGTGTTGCTCGATCGGCTCTACGCAGGATCGTTCAGGTGGGATGGAGAACAATTGCAGGTGGGAGATCGCCCGATTCTTCTGCCACCAGAATTGAGAAACATGGGCTAATTCCATTTATCCTCAGCCTTATTCGTGTGGTGTTTATACGATCGGCAGTCCTTGGTAACTGGGATCGATCGTTGCGTTCTCGCGTCATAACCTTCAAGACTGAAGGAACCCCACCGTTGCCACATTTGTATCATTTGCTGTATTGTATTTAGTATCCGGGATGTAGCGCAGCTTGGTAGCGCGCCTGCTTTGGGAGCAGGATGCCGCAGGTTCGAATCCTGTCATCCCGACTTTGTTGGATTCTGGGAAAGTGCTTTTCAGCTGGAAATACCAACGAACCTCTCGGTCTGGGTTCGATCGATCCTGCGCTTAGCTATAGCTGAATGCTTACCCTTAACCTAAATTCATAAAAAAGAGAGCATCTCTAGGTTATAGGATTAATTTTAGTTAAATCCCCTTGATTTCCTATTAAAGATTCACTAAATTAGAAATTGAAGCTAGTAAAGCTTCCCTGGCAGATAAATAAATTTCTCAGAGAATAAGGAGGTTAATTATCACCGATTCACTGAATATCTGTCTCGTCAACCAACAACGGCAACACTCTCTAGAAAACTGATATTTCCTCATTTGTTAGTTCGAGAGCAATGCATTCAATCGAAAAATTGATTGTATCTCTGTGAAGCAATAAAAAAAGAGGAAGTCGCTCGGTTAGTACAGCTTGGGTGTTGCTATTGTTTTGGGGAGAAATCTTCAAATCTCCTCATGCACCCATTTTCGCATCGCCACAATATGCGATCGTCCATTGTCAATATAGCAACCGTGCTTAGAGACCGATTCCCACTTCTTCAAGAAGTCGGGAATCTAGCCTTTAAAGATCGCGATCGCATCGCCTACAAATCACCACTCATATCTGTTTCCTCTACTGTTGCGGGTTCGATGCGAACGCGGGCAAATTTGAGACCCGTGACCCCTTGCAGGGGTTCCACCGCCCCCGACTCGATCTCGGTGCTCACCCATCCTTCGCGAGCTAAATAACGCAGATACTGATGGTATTCGTCCCATTCCTCATCAGTTGAGTAGACGAGCGTCAGCATACCCGGTTGAGTAATCCGTGTTTGAGTATCACGATCGACAGCTTTATCGATGCGTTTTTTGACAATTTCGTAGCGGATATCCTTCGTCCCTTTGACATCAAATAGTTTTTCAGTATTCTCGTCGTGGAAAATATCGATCGGACTGTCTTGGACTAAAACCAAGTGGGTTACTTCTAGGGTCGTCGCGTACTGGGATTTTAGATCGAATATGGCGCGCGCGCACTCGCAAATTGCCCGTAACTGTTCGTAACGCAAACTGCGAAGGTGATAGGGTGTGAAATCGGCATGAATAGATTTGCCGACGTAAATCATCCGATCCATCCCATCACTAATTTCCATATCGCAGTAGTGGGGAATAATCTGTTGCATCTGTTCTTGGGATCGTTCCCAGGAGTTTCGCAGACAGGTGTTAATGCGATTGAGATTGAGATCGTATGCCGATCGAGCGGTGTAGATGCTGTGGTGTTCGTTATCGCAGGCTTTTTTGTAAGCTTCGATCGCCGCTTTAGCTTCGGGACTGCATCGAGCAAAATAGTCGAAATAGATTTCTACATTATGCTTGAGGTGCTCTGTTGCGGTGACTTCTGCATCGACGGCAATTTGGTCGCGTAGCGCTTCGATGTAACCTATCAGATCCCAACGCAATTGTTCTGTCAGAGGACTCTGTTGGGCTTGGCAGACGGCTTCGAGTACCGCTAATCCCAATTGACACTGTTCTAGGAGATCGGCTTGAATGGCGCGGTTGCGCTCGCCCGAAGATCCGCGAATATCGGAGATGCCGTAGAGGGGATAGACATCATTAAAGACGATCGTTTCTGAAGGCAGTCCCCAGCTTTGGCGTTCCGCTTCTTGTAAAAATCGCCACGCCACGGATGGATGAATGTTGCGAATGCTGGAAACGCGCTGTTGGATGGCTTGGCGCAGGGCACAAGTAAATGCTGGAATGAGTTCGGTGGCGTGCTTGCAGTCCAGGCGATTAAAATTGTGAGGGAGATCGCTCATAATCCCTATCAAACCCGCTAATTGTCGATCTTCGGATTTGTCTTCACTCGATCGAATAACGACGGGAATTAATAATAGAGAGCGCACGCCTTCCTTGAGCAACCATCGCTCGCAATCGGTTTTACAGTCCGCCGACAAATCCGAGACATTCCACACTCGATTAGCTTGTGCGGCTCTGAGGAAATGCGATCCCGCTAATGATTGCATGGAGTAGCGGATGGGACTGAAATCCCGTTGTCCGAGACCGACATACATTTGCACCCGATCGCGTTCTGCACACAAAATAACGGTATCGCGAACGTGAAACATCGATCGCAAGCGATCGTTGACGAGTTGAAACTTTTCCGGGCTGAGAATTGACTCGCGATCGATCAGCAACTGTGTCAGCCGCAAAATATTTTCCCGTCCGGTGACATCGCATCCTTCTAGGAGTAAATAGCCCTCAATCCGATAGTTGTCGGACTCCAGACGGTCTTCCAGGCGTTTCCAGTCTTTGACTTCTTGGAAATGTTGCCAATCCAAATCGGCAAACTCTTCGGTGCTTTCTTCCAAACGAACGACACTCAGTTGAGATAAATCCAACCAAAACTCGATAAATCGGGGTCGATGGCTCGTACTGGAACATTCCAGCAGCATCGGTTCTTTAAACAGAGGCAGTTCTGCCGCATTCCATCCGTACAAATCCCGCAACACCAAATGCAGGAGGCATTGTCGATACAGCGAGGGTTCTGAGGTTTCGCCCCAATTGGGAAACAGATCTTGTAAACTCGAGGGGCGATCGATCGAAGCTATCGAAGCATCGCCTCCCATCTCGTCCGCCAGTTGGCGAAAGGTTTCGTTTGCGTACCGAACAATATAAGTCTCGGGTTCGACGGCTGCCATCAGCAAACGACTCGATCTCCAAGCACCGCTCAAACGATCGAGATTTTCTTTCCACACGTGCAGTCGATCGAGATCCTCAGAGGGTGAAAGTTGAGGGTCGAATTGTGCGAAAACATCCTCTAGTTGATGCGGACTTCTAAGGGATGAATTGAACGTACTGTTTCCCTGACTCATATGTTGCACCTACTGATTTCCAACCCCACTTTTAGGATACTCCAGCCCCACGGTCGATGGCACGTCTTCCGATGGAGGAAAGAGAGTCGAGAAGCGGAGTTCAGACAATATCAAAAAATGGTGACTATCCCCCACAACCCAGGAATGGGCGAGTTTTGAGAAGACTGAGTATCCGGCTGAGGCGATCGAAAAAAGTGGTCGGGAAGAGTCCCAAACCACTTTTTTAAAGTTTCTTTGAAGTTGAGTTATGCGGACGAAAGGACTTGAACCTTCACGCCTTGCGGCACTAGAACCTAAATCTAGCGCGTCTGCCAATTCCGCCACGTCCGCAAGAATGTTCTACTGTATCACAATAGTACACCAAATGTGTCGCTGGGGTTCGAGAAAATGTTCGATCGATCGCGAAAAACTCAGAAACGGTGGTTTCGGATGGTTGGATTACTACTGGCTGCCCTAGTTGCTAGCTGGCTGTTGCATACCGCAATAGCTTTGCGAAGTGCGGCAAACTTACCGGTAGATGCTTTTCTGGTGTTGGGTGGGAGCATCCAGAGAGAAATTTACGCCGCCGAACTTGCCAAGCACTATCCCCAAACGCCCATTTTAATTTCTTCCGGTTCTCCAGACCCTTGTATATGGCTCTTGTTCGATCGAGCCGCCGCACCCAAGGGTCGAGTTTGGCTAGAACGCTGTGCCGATTCTACCTTCGGAAACTTTTACTTTGCTCTACCCATTTTGCAACAATGGCAAGCGCAACACATCACTCTCGTCACCTCCGCCACGCACTTGCCCAGAGCGAAATGGCTAGCACGGATTTTGTTGGGAACCCACGAGATTTGGGTAGACACAGCTTTGGTAAAAGAGATAGGCATACCTGGAAACCAAGAATCTTGGCTGAAAACTGGATTGGATATAACTCGTAGTTTTGTGTGGGCGGGAATGAGTCAGTTTTATTCCCCAGTTTGCCGCCAAGTCAGTCTTCTGTCGGCAGTGGATTTAGACTCTTGGCAGCAACGCGGTTTTAAGTGCGAGCATCAAGGTGGGTTAGATCCGTAAAAAACGCCTCGAATACCAGTTTCGAGGCGTCTGGGCGGAAATCTTGAAAATCTCCCTCAGAGTCACGAGTCTTCCGGCGTATTGACTTCTTGTGCCATATCTCGAAATTGCTCGGGATTGCCTGGGGCTTTTAAATCCTCGGGAGAGGGGGTATTTTCGGCGCTTGGATTAGCGGTAGCATATTTTTGGGCTTTTTCGTAATCCTCTTCGGTATTAACTTTTGTTGATTTACGTTCGCCTTCGTCAATTTCTTCCGCTAACTTTTGGGCATCATAAGGGATGGTTTTATCTTCATTCACGATGGAAAACTCCGTAACTGTATAAATGAACGTTAGAATTACTTCAAGAATAGAGCTAATCCTTCTCCTGGCAACCTATCTCGAGATAGATTCACCAGAAGCCGATACCGTGAAGATGGGTTTCGCTCGAGCTTAGCTTAACGAGTTTGGCTTGCTGAGCGCTCATTGCCTTTTTTGTTGCTATTTCGCTCAAAATTCCCACAAAAAAAGGCATGGAATATCCATGCCACCACCTACTTCACTAGGTTTTCAAGAAGGAAAGACTTACACGAATTAGCCTTAAGACTCTGGCTGGGCGGGCGCGACAACCGCTTCATTCACAACAGTTTGAACGCCTTTAATTTCTTTAGCCAAGGGTTCGATCCGATCGAACTGTTCTTGGGTAGGAACCGTTCCCACAATTTTCACCGTTCCTTCTTCTGCTTCGATCGTCAGCGCACTGGCGGGCAGGTTAGCTTCGAGTTTGGAGCGCACTTCGCTTGCCAAATCGCCATCTGCCCGTTCAGCATCGCCTCCTGTGATATTATTGCGTTCTTCCCGAGCGCGGATATCAGAATCGAGCTGATTTTGACGAACGTCACTGGTGGCGTCTTGTTTGGAGTCCACCGCAGCATCAACATCAGGTACTTCGATCGCTTCGTCTGTGCTATCGGGTGCTGCCGTGCTCGTACGAGCGGTGTCCGAGCAAGCCATCGATCCCAGGGATAGAATCCCCACTAGCAAAAACATTTTGAACTTATTCATGGTTTGACTTCCTGTGATTTGAATATGAGAACGATCGACGTTAAAACGGTTCGTAGATGCTAAAAGCTTGAATGCCATGACGATTCAAAATCGCTTCCGCATTGTGAATTTGCTCCGGCGTCCCGTAGACGATTAAGAGATATTCGCCTCGATCGAAAGAGTCGCGGAATAATTGCTGACGATCTTGGGTGAACCCAAAATCCATTTCTTCAAAACGATCGCGGACGACCAGTTCTGGAATGCGGGTTGAAGTGGAGTAGTCGCGAGCCACCAATGAAATCTGACTCATTGGGAAGGTTGATTGTTGGAGGACTTTCAAGGCTTCTTCGGCGTTGATACGATCGCGGAAGACACCCACGGCGCGATGAGAGCTGCCGATGATGGGTGGGGTTTGAGAGCTGCTGACGACCGGTTGGGTTTGAGAGCTGCTGACGACGGGTTGGGTTTGATTGGGTCGATCGTAGATTTCCCATTCTTCGATACCACGAGGGCTCAAAATGGCTTCGGCACGGCGGATTTCTTCAGGCGATCCATCAATAATCACTAAATAGTCGCCTCGAGAAACGCGATCGGCATAGGTGCGAGCCCGCTCTTCCGGGATTCCCAAACCCACGAGTCCCCCAAGCAGCCCTCCCGCCGCCGCTCCAATGGCTCCTCCAGCTAGGGTCGTTGCCAATGCCGTTGCTGTTGCTCCAGCCAGCATGATCGGTCCGACGCCGGGAATTGCCAAAGTTCCCAAGCCGACGAGCAAACCCGTTAAAGTGCCCAGCTCCCCCGGTTGCCGCTCCAGTTTTTGCCCCTTCGTCCGCCTGGTTTCCATATTCTTCAGTCGTTTTGACGCCGGCAAGACTGGGGTCGCCATCTTTGTTTTGGGCGATGACCGAAACTCTATCCATTGAGAAGTTCGCATTTCTCAGTTCTGCTAGGGCGAGTTCTGCATCCGAGCGCTTTGAAAAAACGCCGATCGCTCTTACCTGTTTTGTGCTTTGCATAGTTTTTTTCTCCGATCGACAATAATAAGCCTTACAGCTTTGGGATTTAAATTTCGCTGATAATGTGAATTATGATTCTTTTTTGGACGGCTGATATCTATCAAAAGAAATAACTTTTAACAGCTTATCGGTCTAGGTCTGCGCAAAGAACGCGAAACCCCCGTTTCGGGATGTGACCTCAAACAACCTTACTGGCGTTGGGCTCATGTACGATCGATTTAATGGGATATAATCAAATGTCTAATAGATCTATCAATCAAACATAACTTTATATTAAGTTTTTTATGCTGTTTAGCGTAACACCTTTGATTCTCTACGACTAGAGTAGGTA
The DNA here is from genome assembly GCA_963838375.1 of uncultured cyanobacterium. Taxonomy (GTDB): domain Bacteria; phylum Cyanobacteriota; class Cyanobacteriia; order Cyanobacteriales; family Geitlerinemataceae; genus DVED01. Next base: position 364,654 of record CAWIQY010000008.1, read on the forward strand.
AAAAAAATCTATCCAGGGATAGAGATGAGCTACTCAATGACTGCCAATCCCTCTGGGGAAAGGTAGTATAATCCTCAATCGGTTGCCATTTTTTTGAGCCGAAAAGCTTGACCTTTAAAAAATCTGAGAAGCTCAATTTTTTAAAACTCACTTAGGATTGCTATATGAGTTGTAAATCTTTCAATGGATGGGTAGGGGCAAGGGCGTAGCAGAAGGTATTTCCCTGTGGTTGTCCCGCCCCAACTCCCTCCTTCCTAACGCGCCTTGGAACCACGAGTATCATCGATAGATATTTCCGATCGAGTTTGTACAAGGGGATCTTCGCGCCCCAATTCGGCAAAGGCAGCCAGGCGTAACTGACAAGAATCGCATATCCCACAAGGGATGTCACCCCCAGCGTAGCAAGACCAAGTTTGTGCCCAGGGAACGCCAAGTCGATCGCCGAGTTGGATGATTTCGGTTTTTTTCAGGTTAATGAGGGGAGTCTGAATCGAGATTCCGCTTTCTTCTCGCCCTTGTTTGGTGCCCAGGCGAAAGACTTCTTGCATAGCGGCGATATAATCGGGGCGGCAGTCGGGATAACCGGAGTAGTCGAGGGCGTTGACGCCGATGTAAACCCGATCTGCGGCGATGACTTCGGCGTATGCTAGAGCAAAGCTGAGGAAAATGGTATTGCGGGCGGGAACGTAGGTGATGGGGATGGTTGCGGACATTTGCGCCAGCGATCGATCGCTGGGTAAGTCTAAGGAGTTATCGGTTAATGCCGATCCGCCCCACTGGGTTAAGTCAAAATTGACGACTTGATGTTCCACAACACCCGCAGATTTGGCGATCGATCGGGCAGCGTCCAATTCCCGTCGATGACGTTGTTGGTAATCGAAGGAGATGGCGTAACAGTCGCAACCATCGGCTTTGGCTTGGTACAGTACGGTTGAGGAGTCTAATCCTCCAGATAATAAAATAACGGCTTTCACAAAGCAACCCTGTAAATGGCTAGTGGCTAGTGGCTAGTGGCACTAACCTGATACGTTTTTGTATTTTAAATCGGATTGTCCCATTTATTCATGAACAAAATTCGCCAAAAAATTGGGAAGTTTATCATCCTCGTTGGGTTGACGATCGCGATCGTTCTCGCAGGATACAGTTTATATGCCAACGACTCGCCAGATAATCCCCAAATCGCCACGAATTGCGGGAGTTCTAGTGGTGGAGAAACGGATAATCCGATCGCCTCTCGTTATGGGAAATCGACATATCCTTGGACAGATGAAATTCAATGGCAGTGCGTTTATAATATCCAAGATTTTTCGGGAAATACGACGATCGATCGCTTTAAGGCGGCACGGGATGCAGCAGCGACGAATGGGGGAGGAGTGGTCTATTTTCCGGCAGGGGTTTACGAGTTTACCGATCGAATTGCTTTAACGGATGGTGTCGTTTTGCGGGGAGAAAAACCTGCGGTTGCGGATGCCAAATTGGAAGATTACGATCCGCCGACAAAGCTGATTTTTCCTAAATACGAACCGCAATTTTCAGGAAACGGAACACCGAATGAAACGGCTTTTAAGAAAATTTCCACGATCGCACCCGATCGAGATTCTAATATCGGTTTGGTGAATTTGGAGATCGATCGCGCTTCGATTAATTTAGTGGGAAATCTGGAAACAGGAGAACAACACAACCGCATCGTTTTTGGTGTTCGCAATAACAACGTTGCCCAACCGGAACAGAAAGTTCCCGATCTCTCGTTCCAAGAACCTTGGATGCGCTATAGTTCTCGCTTTGCGGCGAATCTTAAAGTTAACGCCATTCAAAATATTTTAGTGGCGAATAACCGAATTAACGATGCCATTACCGATACTTACGAACAACCGGGTTATCGAGTGAAATCGGTAGATGGAAAGTCTGTCATTACCTATGCCCAGGGCGATCGCGTTCCCTTTAGCTATACTAATCATTACGGTATTGTTGTCAATCGTTCTGGGCAGTTTGACAAAGCAGGAACCCCGGAAAATGAACCCAGTTTATTTCGCCCAGGAGTCACCATTCGCGATAATTGGGTTTATCATACCATGCGCGTAGCCATTTCGGCATCGGGAAAAGGTTTAGTCATTCAAGACAACCAAATTAAAGACGAACCGAACAAACAATGGTGGACGCATCCCAACGGAACTCGGGAAGCAAAACCTTCGGTAACGCTGGAAAATCGGGCGATCGATTGGTCGGGTTGGAATGTGACGGTTGAAGGAAATCAATATGAAGTGTATCGACATCAAATTCGAGATACAAAATATCTCAGCGTCGATGGAGAAGGAATTTTAATTCAAGAATGTTGCGGTGGAACGACAGTCAACGGCGCGACAATTGCTGGGAATACGGGCAATTCTTATATCGCCTTGTACAAAGTTCAGGATATCAACGATGTACAGATTTTAGAAAACACCATTTCCGATAATACCTCGAATAATTCCGCCATTTTTGTCATGGCAGATACGAATAATCAAGCCTATTCTATGAATAATGTTATCATAGAAGGAAATTTATTGGATGGGGGCATTTTGACGATCGCCACTGCTGGTGGTGAAGGAAATATAATTGAAAATAATCAAGGGGACGATCGAGGTAAGTTGAAATATTCCTGTCATGTTACCGTGAAAAATAATACGGGATTTCAACAGCAAGATTGTATTGAAACTCTATAATTAATTGTTAGTCTCTTTATGGATAAAAAAAGAAATCCAATAAATATTGATAAATCAATGCTCAACTAACCCATATAAACTTGCCATGAATCCATCTCAAACCCTCACAAACCAAATCTCAATCCGTCCCGATCTAACCCTATCTGTCGAACCTCTCCAAAACCTCTGTCAACACTGGAAAATTGTCGAACTAGCTCTCTTTGGTTCCGTCCTCCGCGACGACTTTAACCCCAATAGCGATATTGATCTCCTCATTACCTTTGCCGATAGCGCTCGAATTACCTTCTTCGATCTCGATGAAATCGAGCAACAATTCAGCATTCTATTCGAGAACCGTCCTGTGGATGTCGTCACCCGAAACGCGATCGAGCAAAGCCATAATCCCATCCGCCGCCAAAACATTCTCAATAACGCCAAAATTATTTATGAACAGAGATCGGGAAGTGCTACTTGATGCAATTCAAGCCTGTAATCTGATTTTAGAATTTTGCAAATATCTGGACTTCGATAGCTTCGTCAACGATCGCAAAACTCAATCCTCTGTTCTCTACCAAATTGTGATTATTGGCGAAGCGGTTAACCGCCTCTCACCCACCTTTGCTCAAATCAATCCCAACATTCCGATCGATGCCATTCGCGGAATGCGTAACCGCGTCGTCCACGAGTATAAAGAAGTCGATCTCAAAATCCTTTGGGAAGTTGTAAATACCAATATTCCAGAACTTCTAATTCTCCTACAGAATAGCACTTTAAGTACAGAATAATCAGGCATAATCGGTTTAGTATTTAAACTGGGATGTTCGATCGCTAAATGTAAAACAGCTTATTTCCCAATTTTGAGATCTCGATTTTGTCGAGAATAAATAATTTATTTTTCAATGAAATGAAGGTTATTTCCTAACACCTGTCGTGGGAACAATAACATCCGTAGGATCGAAAGCGGGAATCAAACCCCGATCGATGGGAGAAATGTCACCCAATTCTAATCCTTCCAATTCACCACCGCCGACTGTTCCCCCACCCAGCGGATTGCTAATACCATTGAGGGCGTCATTTAAAAAACTACCCGAAAATCCTCTCTCATCCAATCCTCGCCGTTCTTCCTCAGAAAAAGAGGGGCGCAATCGTCTCGGTTCGGGTTCTCGATTGGCGCAATATTCCACGTCTTCAGGTGTCGTGGGATTCACACATCGATCGTCTGGAGTTTCCGCGCGAATCGGAGTAGAGAAACCCCAGAGAAGGGTAAGAAACGAACTATAAAATATCCAGTTTAAACTTGTCATAATTTAAATCACAATTTAAAATTGTCGATTAGACAACTAATTCACCACTAACCCATATCGCGGGCGAAGCCCCTACGAGTATTCTAATTCTATCAAAACCGAAACGTGGTGCGAATTGCCCCAACAAACACATTCTCATTATCGCGATCGTGTTCGGGATTGGTAATTAAAAAAGCGCCCGGTGCGATCGAGATATTATCGGTGACATTTAAGCGGTATAATAACTCAAAATGTAGCGATGTATCCGGGTCTTCCCCTAAGCGTAGATCGGTTCCCGAAACTAACTTCGGAGGTTGACCGAAGAGGAACGCCAGTAAATCTCCTTTTCGATCGAACGGATCGGAATATGCCAACGCAAATAAATAAGTATTGGTGGTTGCAGACCCATCAGAATCGATCGCATCGGTAAACGTCCATCCCCCCCAAGTGCTAAAAGTCAGATCCGATGTCATCCGCCATTGCAACGTGCCACCGATCGCGTTAATTTGAGCAGGAGCATCCAAAAAGGAAGCAGTATCGGCGCGAAAACTGCCGCTAAACGTATCCAAACGACCGTTTTCGGCATAGGCATTCACGTAAGCAATTCCCGTCAACACCGTCGGCGCGGGTTTGAGTAACAATTGTACGCCCAAAGCGCTGTGGTCTGCCCCCGCAATCCCCCGTCCCTGTTGAGGATCGTGACTATTGCGAGTTCCGTACCCCACTTGCAAACGGACCGCATCGCTAACCAACCAATCGAAACCAACTCCCGCATCCAAACTACCGATTTTGAAAATGGGACTGGCTTCGGCGAACCGAGACAGGGAACCGCGTCCAGCATCGAAATAGGGAGAGTTGGCAGTTAAGACACTGCTGAGACTGAATCCCACCGGTCGAACGGTGAACACAACTCGATCGCCCAATGCCGCAAAGCGGTATTCTAATTTATCGAGATGCAATTCGTTATCCGTATCGCTTTGGTAGGACAACAGCGCCATATCGGTGTTGAAGGCTTCCGGATTGGCTAAACCTCGATCGGTAAAATTGCTACTACTTAACTCCAGACGCAGACGATCGCGTCCCGTTAACGAAGAAACCAGTCCCAATCGAGTTAAATGGGTAAAGGTGGGATTAGCATCACCGTTTCCCGGTGGATTGCCCCCGGTTCCCGCAGTTAAGGCAAAAATGGCTTCCCCGCCGATAATCGCTGTGGGAGAAAACTTCTGGGATTCTAATTGGGTCGTACGAGTTTCTAAGTCATCGACACGACTTCGTAACATTGCCAATTCTGCGGCAAATTCTGTTTCCAGTCGTTGCAACGTGGGCAAAATTTCTTGCCAATTGTCCTCCCCTTCTGAAGCCAATTCGATCGCGCGATCCAAACAAGCATTCAACCCCGCCGCAAATTCATAGCGCGTCAGCGATCGATTTCCCCGAAATGTCCCGTCTGGATACCCCGCCAGACAGCCGTAGCGATCGATTAGCGATTGCAATGCCTGATACGCCCAATCGTCGGGTTCCACATCAGAGAGTTCCGAGACTGAGGGAATTCGAGAGGGAATTTGAGTCAGTTGTGGGGGGGGAAGTTGAGGAGAAAGTTCGATTTTGGATACGGTTGAATTCTGACTTTGGGGCAATGGACTGCCAATTGCCGGAACACCCCACAACACAACGGGTACGATCGATAAGATATAGCATCGGGCAACGGTATACCAGACCCATTGATTTTTCTGACCCTCGAATTTTAGATTGGCGAACACAGCAATGCGCTTCATCTGATACTTACTCCACACACCCTCAAGATCTCATACTCAGTTGCATTGCGACTAATAACTTTGTTGGAGAAAAGTTGCTAGACACAATGCAAACGATCGATCTCCTGACTTCATCCCCTCATCACTTCGATGCGAAAATTTCCAGCAGATCTCGCTATAGCCGTCGCCACTTGAGTTAGGACGACCGCCAAAGCTGAAACCTTGACCCATCAATCGTTTTCCTTCTGCCTTCTGCCTTTTGCTATAGACGCAACTCGAGATCGAGATCCCAGGTGTAGACCTCCGATTGCCCATTTTTGGGACATCGAACTTCATCCCCTTAAGACGCGAGTTTGTTGAGAAAGTGTCAATTCGCAAATATTATGCACATCTCCCCATTCCCCCATCCCCGTCACAACTTATTCACCGACTCGGCATGAGAAAAACCCCCAAACCATTGTGCACTCGGGCAGCTGTCCGGGGAACTCGATCGATCAGTTGACCTCCCAAATACAACGAGGCGGAACTTCCCCCATCCAAATTGAGGGCATCGACCGCCTCCAATTCCTGCATAATTTCAGCCGTTTCTCTCAGTGTTGCCCCTTTGCCGTTGGCATCGGGTCGGACGATGACCAGGAGAAACTGTCCGGTTTTGGTAATACCCATGGCGCTGCGGGATGCCCAACCTTTGGCGAAATAGGGGTTAAATCGTTCGGCTAAGGCATCGAGAACAATGCGGCTATTCTTGAGTAACAACGGTCCGGCAGCGAGAATCTGGGGATAACGATCGAAGCTAGCAGGCAGGGTGGTTTGTTCGTGGGCGAGTTCGATGCCGATGGGGAAGGAATTCGCCAGATCGGGGTGGTCGCGAATGGCGAGTAAGTAGCCGTTGGTGGGGATGGGAACGGGGGTTTTTCCGGCTGTACCACCGGGGAGGTGTTGCGTCACCCGATCGTCCTCTACCACCACGACAATCTCGTTATCGCTTAGCGGAGTATAGGTTTTGCCCCATTCTGGCGTGTAGCGAGATGCCCCCATTTGCGCGTAGCCGCTATTGAGATAGCCTAGGGAAATACGTTGACCGTCGGCGGTAACAATCTCGTCTTGCAATGTCAGCCGATCGATTTCCACATTCCCCACCCCATCCCAACCGATCGCCCCGCGATGGAGAATGGGACTAGAATACCATCGATCGTCTCGACGAATTGCCCCTAAAGATTGTTCGGTGTTGCGGTTGAAAAATCCGGCATTAATTGCCGCGATCGCATTCCAGGTTTCTGCCGTTTCTTGTAAAGGGGCAATGCCAATCTGCGACTGGGGATTTGTCCAGATGGGTTTGAATTCTAATTGAGATTGACGACGATCGATTTCTAACCAAATCACCGGAAAGCGAGAGTCTTCCAACTCTATCATCCGCTGCTGCCAGCGAATCCCCGGCATCCACAGAATATCGCGATCGACTACAGGATCTGCACCGATATCGATAACTAAGCGATCGGGATGGGCAAGGGTAAAAATGCGTGGGGTTTGACTGACGGGTAAGTTTAAGAAAAGATAAGTTTTGTCAGCGGTAGCCTCGATCGTCCACAATTTAGATTGAGTCGGACTGATGCAAATTGCCCTTTGAACCCGCTTCTTTTGGGGTGAATGGCATTCGCCCTTTCGATATATGATGTTGTTGCCTAAGTTTTGTGTAGATAAGTGGTGTCGAATTGCGGAATTTATGTTAGCATCTACCTTAACGATCCAACGATCGTTTTGACGATCGAGTTGCCACAGCGTTCCCCGATCCAACTCCACGACGAGTCGGTGTCCCCAATTCTGTTCCCCCTGTCGAATAGCCGTTACTTGGGAAGGAAAAGACTGTATATATAGAGTATTCTCCCGAGTTTCCATTTGCCAGCCTAATGCATCGGCGAGTTCTTGGGTATCCAAGTACCGAAATTTTCCATCAAATTGGGCATCTAGGACGATCGGTGTTGTGGGAAAGTCGGAAAACCATTCGATGGGTTGTCGTGCAGGATCGTTCGTACTGAGCAGATCGAATCCGGCAATCTGGCGCAATCCCGTATCGCTGATTTCGGTGTGCCACCCAGTTGCATCTTGCCACTGCCGCCAGGGAACCGACTCGAGACGACCGTTAACTGAGATTTCTGTGCCCTGTTGTTGAGTCAATTGAGGAGAGACTTGGGAGAGGGTAGCTGAAGTTCCCATCAGTAGCGCAATTGGGAGACTTGCAGCGATCGAGATCATTCTGAGGAAATCGGAAAAATGGAAAACCAACCATTCTGTTTTTGTCCAACTTTACCCCATAGGGTCGATGTCGATCGTCTGTACCGTTGATCTTTAAGCCACATTGGGAGTTGACAGATTTATGCTGGTGTGGTATAAAATGTCCCGTATAATTACGCAAGTTAATCTACGTAATTATACGGAGAGTGCGTAGGAATGTGCAAGAATCTAACAAATCCTTGTGTTTGACCACACACAATCCTCATAAATGTTTTGAGCTACACACAATCTTTATAAAACTCCATTACAAGCTTTATCAAACTTCCGAGGAATCCCTGATGTTAACTTCTAGAATAGGTAGCATAATTCAAGTGGGTTAACTGAGTTACTCGGTTTCAAAAAAAATTTGGGCGAGCAATCCCAAAGATCAAGAGCAAGCGATTAGATTACATACACTAAGGAGCAAAGCACATGTCAGTAGTTATCGGAACAAACGGCGACGACTTCATCAACTCTAGCAATGAAGACGACTTCCTCGATGGTCAAGGCGGCGACGACAAAATCTTCGGTCAAGGCGGCGATGACACCATTAAAGGTGGCGACGGCAATGATAATATCTCCGGGAACCAAGGAGATGACTCCATCAGCGGAGGCAGTGGAGATGATTCCCTGCGCGGTGGACAAGGTGATGACTTCGTTAAAGGTGGTCAAGGTAACGACAGAATCCAAGGCAAAGAGGGAGATGATAACCTTTTAGGTCAAGACGGAGACGACAAGATTTTTGGTGGCGACGGTAGTGATATCCGTTCGCGGCGGAAAAGGGGATGACTTGCTCGATGGTGGCGCAGGCGTTGACATAATGGAAGGTGGTAAGGGCGAAGACACCTTCGTAGTAGATGTCCTCACCGAAGGCGGTATGTTTGTCATCGAAGACCAAATCAACCAATTTAACTTCGGCGGCGAAATGGATACCCTCGTCTTGCGGTTAGGAGATGACACCCTTAAAGCGGTGTTTGATGCCGAATTGCCTGCTGGAACAACGATCGACGATGGTACGAAGATCTTCCTCGATACCGACACTGGCTTGATCAGCTTCACCGATGACAGTGTGGGTGATATGCCTAGCTTCTAAGGCGGCAAACGAGCTTGGCTAAGAATCATGCAACTCGAATGTGAATCTTGTAGACCGATTCTCCACCAATTCTCCCAATACATCAAAGGGAGACGGTGATGGGAACGGTCTACTTTTATTTTCTTTGGGGCGTGCAGACTTCAAGGGCGAAAAACCCTCGTGGGATCGGATAGATATGCAACTGGATCTCAGGCAGTCTGAGGCTGCCAAAGCCCATGTCAAACAAGGGATCGTCCAACAGGAGCAAGGTCAGCTTGATGCGGCTGTATCCAGCTACAGACAGGCAATTCGCTGTTTTGGCAATGGGCAAGATACGGCTGTCGATCGCCTTTTAATTTACAATAACTTGGGTTGTGCTTTAACCACTCTCAAGCAATATGACGAGGCAATGGCAGCCTATCTAGAGGCTCGCCGGCTCTCTCCTGATTATGCACCTTTATATAATAATCTCGGTCAGTTGTGGTTGATGCGGGGAGAGTTGGATCGGGCAATTGCTGCCTACCAACGATCGCTGCAACTCGATCCCGATCGAGTTTTGACAGCCTATAACCTGGGCAAAGCCCTGCAACGGCAAAAACGCCACGCCGAAGCAGTAGAGTGTTTCGAGAAAGTTCTCCAACTCGATCCCAATCATTTCCAAGTTCTGGGTGACTGCGGTTTTTCGTTGTTGGAGGCGGGGCAATTTTCCGATGCGGCAATCTATCTGCACCGCTCAATTTCTGGGCAACCGAAATGGGTAGAAACCTATTGCCAAAATATGGCACAACTGGTTCCCGATAACGATCTCGATCGAGCGCGATTTGCCTCGGGGCAACTGTTACGATCGCTGCAAGGACAACCCCAGATCGCCGAGTTCCAGCATTGGCTTCTACAGATCTATACCCATCTGGCTCGGGTCTATTTCCAGTCGGGTTGGTACAATCCAGCAGCTAAATATTACCAAAAAGCGATCGCATTTCCTAACCCAAACCTCGAATCTCGATCGACCTCGCTGTGGCAGGAGTGGCAAGCGTGTCAAACTCAGCAGCAACGGGTACAAAAATCAGTCGCAGGCGATCGAATCTCCGAGATGGGGTTGCCTCACAGTGTCTATTTATCCATCCGAGATTGGTGTACCTCTGCCCCATTGGAGACGGCTGAATATCGTAAAATTAGTGCTGCGGTTGGGAAAGCCGCATCGCCTCCCCAATCTCCCAATGCCAGTTATCCTCAATGCGAGGGCTTAAATTGCACCAAGTGTCTCAAACGCATCGCCGATCGTTTTGAGTTGACTCGCGGGGACGAGGGAATTTATACTTATGCCAATCCTAACCCTCTGGGGGGCAACGATCCAGAAACCTTTGTTGCCACCGTGCCGGAAGGACGCGCCTGGATTATGCCCCAAGAGAATTGGTGGCGGGTGTGCGAAGCGATCGCCATCGTCTCGCCGGATGGGTATTTGCTGGCAGATGTATCGCGGGAATATCCCGGACAACTGCCCGGTTGCGATCGCCACGATCCGACGCAACATCGCATTTTTCGCCAAGAATCTCTACCTCCCGTGGAACGAATTGAGGGAACCGTTGCCGTTATTGCCGGACTGTCTGCCAATGTCTATTTTCACTGGATGGTGGATATTTTGCCCCGGTTGGAAATTTTGCGGCAAGGGGGATGGAACTGGGACAAAATCGATAAGTTTGTGGTGAATCAATGTCGGCAGCCGTTCCAGAAAGAAACCCTCAAGCGCATGGGTATTCCCGAACATAAGATTATCGAAAGCGATCGACATCCCCATATTCAAGCCGATCGATTAATCGTTCCTTCGTTTCCTGGCGATTTGGGTTTACCCTCGCCGTGGGTCATTCAATTTCTGCGCCGAACATTTATGGCAGAGAAGGTTGCTGCCAAAGCTTATCCAGAACGCATCTACATCAGTCGGACAAAAGCCCGATACCGTCGGCTGTTTAACGAAGCCGAAGTGCTGGCATTGCTACAAGCCTACGGTTTTGTCTCCGTTGCTCTCGAAGAGTTGCCCTTAGATGAGCAAATCAACTTATTTAGAAATGCTAAAACGATCGTTGCCCCTCATGGCAGCGGTTTCACCAATATACTCTTTTGCCAACCGGGAACCCAAATCGTCGAGTTGGTTTCTCCACATTACTTCCGCCATTACTTTGGAACCATTAGCCAACTGTTGGGATTGAAGCATTATTACCTAGTGGGGGAAACTTTTCACTGCGCTCCCCTACGAAATTTGATGTATGTCAATCCTTTAATTGCCGATCTTGCCATCGATTTAAATTCGTTGCGGAAAATATTAGAAAAACTTGGTATAGTAAAACCGAGAATTCCGATGACTGACACGACTGTTATCCCTCGCCAGAGAGAAAAAACAATGCCCCCTATGGTTCAGCCCGAACAAACGGCAAGCAGCGATCGGCAACGAGCTGAAGCGCTGTTGGCACAAGGAAAGCTAGACGAGGCGATCGCCGCCTGCCAAGACGCCCTGAGAAACGAGCCGAACTCGGCGCCGACTTGTAAAACATTGGGAAATGTCTGGCGCGCGAAGGGAGATCTCCAGCAAGCGCGAAGTTGGTATCAAAAAGCGATCGAGTTCGATCCCAACTATGCCGAAGCCTATGCCAATCTGGGGAATATCGCCACCGGGCAACAAGATTGGCAAGCGGCAATTACCTACTTTCAAAAAGCGATCGTTCTCAAACCGGATTTTGCGGGCGCTTACCAAAATCTTTCTAAAGTTTGGCAAAAACTCGGGCGAGAACTCGAATCTACAGATTGCCTGTATCGGGCATACGAGTTAGACTCCCAGGGAGTCAAACCGGAATCACTCCTCAATTTGGGCAATCGGTTCTTCAAGCAAGATCGGCTCACCCAAGCGATCGCCTGTTACCAAAAAGCCTTAAAGATTAATCCTAATCTCTTCAGCGCGTACCACAATCTCGCCGAAGCCTTGACACGGCAGGGTCGCCTCCAAGAAGCTAATGCTTTGTATCGTCAGGCATCCCGACTGAGTGTCGCACCCCCGAGTTCGCGCGAGATCGATCCCCAGGATCGACTGTCAGTCCCGCTTGTTGCCCCGAGTTCCTCCAGAGCTAGTACCGAAATCGTTTCTCCCGAACTCGAAGTTCCCTCCTACGGAAAATCTTCGCCGATTCGGCGTCATTCAACTGCTAGCGACTTTTTAAAACAAGTCAAACAGACTCAACAAGATATCGAAACGGCTTACCAGCAGTTGGGTATGGCTCTCAAACGCCAGGAGGAGTTACATCAAGAAGCCCTTCGTTTCCGAGAAGCCATTCTCCAGTTAGCAAGTGGCAAACAACCGGAGGAACATTTCCAGAAAAATGGGACGGCACTCCCGGAAGTGGGTGCTTCTCCTCTTAAGAATCTATTCGATGGCACGTGGTCGAAGATCGATTTGGGTATAGATGGTATCATCGCACAGCCGAGTTTATCGTCGGCAGGCCCTTCCACCAACAATCGCCTCAGTGCTGATGAATTGGATCTGCTCGACGGATCGAAATCGTTCCAAAAGGGAATTGATGCTAACATCGAGCAAGCACGGGAAGCTTGCGATCGAGGTGATTTTCAGCAGGCAATCGTTTTGTGTCAGGATGTAATTCGATCGCAGCCGAAAGCGGCAATCGCCTATCAGGTTTTGGGCGAGGCGTTACAAGGAATCGGGAAACTCTCGGAAGCCGAACAACAATATAAGCGGGCAATTTCTTTGCAACCCCATGAGGTAAGCGGTTATCTAAGTTTGGGCAATTTGTACGTTCAACAGGAAGAGTGGAAACTGGCGATTTTGATTTCCCAAAAGGCGATGAAAGTCAATCCTCGTGTGGCTGAACCCCACGAACGGTTGGGAGATATTTTGAAATTCCACGATCGACTTGAGGGCGCGGTTCGTTACTATCAAGCGGCGCTAGAATTAGATCCACAGGCTTGGACGATCTACCACAAGTTGGGCGATACCTTCCAAACCCAAGGTAAAATAGACGAGGCGATCGTTGCCTACCAAAAAGCGACAGAACTAACAAACCATTAAACTCGATTGATAGTGTGGCTTCCCGCTTCACCCAAAACGCTGAGAGAAAATTCTCAGAAGCTGGAATCCTAGTTCCTTACATGAATGCTGTTTTTATCGCTTTTTTTCTAAATTTAGACTATCATAAGTTTAGGTTTTTAATCCTCAAGCTTCCATCGATTTAGCGTATTTTTTGCGCCTTCGGGTATAGCATCTCAATATTTCCCCCAGCATTTCTACAGCTTGGGTAGCTTTGTGGCTATGGGGAACGAATTTAAATTTAAAGGTTTGAATTGTGTCGATCTAATGACGTCCTGCCAATCCAATCATGACACGCAACCATCCTTCACCAAACTTCGTCAGCTCCCCGCTGTCTCCAGCTCAGTCTTACTATAAATTAGGAAAGGTACTGGCTCAGCAGCAGCGCTGGGAAGAGGCAACGAGGGCTTATCAGCAATCTCTCAGACTCGATCCCCAATTACAATCGGCTTCTCAAGCTTTAGCCGAGCTTCAGGCACAGCAGAATGGCAAACAAGACTCAGAACAATTATCTTCTTCAGTCTTAGAAAGTAATGAAAACGGCTCTAAAAATGGGTCATTCTCCCAAGTTTTAGACCCGACTTTATTGGTCGATCGTCAAACATCAAATTCTCACCTCGAATCTTCATCTGTCGTTAAAAATTATCTAAAACAAGCTGAAACCTATTGCGAGCGGCAAGAATGGCAAGCGGCGATCGATGTTTGTCACCAGACGCTGAACCTTCAACCCGATAATGCGGAAGTGTTCGTATTATTAGGAAATGCTTTATACGGAAAACGAGATCTAGAAAAGGCTAAGCAAGCCTATATCAAAGCTTTAGAAATTCAACCGGTATTAGCCAATACTCAGGCGAATTTAGGCAGTCTCTATGCTGAACTCGAACAACTAGAAAAAGCCATTTCGTGCTACCAAAAAGCGACCGAGTTGAAGCCCAATTTTCCTAGGGCTTATCGCAATTGGGGGCGGATTTACCAACAGCTAGGTCGAAGATCGGAAGCTCTCGATTGTTGGTATCGAGCTTTTCAACTTGCCCCTCGCGAATCAACACCCGAACAACACCTGAACTTAGGCAATACATTGTGGAAACAAGAGCAGCCAGAAGCGGCTATTCAATGTTATAGAACGGCGATCGAACTCGATCCTAAATATGTTCCGGCTTATCAAAATCTGGGAACTGCTTTAGTAAAACAAAAACAATGGAAAGAGGCGATCTTGGCTTATCGCCAAGCGCTTGAACTCGAACCCAATTCAATAAAAGTGCGATCGCAACTGGGGAAAGCACTTTATTACCAAAGTCGAACTTATTTAAACGAATCGATAGAATTGTATGCAGGAGCAATTGCCACAAAACCCTATGAGGTAGACCTCTATCACGGGGCATTGGAAGTCGAACCGTACAATGCTCGCTTATATTTTGGCTTAGGAAAAGCCTTGGAAGAGCGAGGAGAAATTGCTCAGGCGATCGTTTTTTACAATCTGGCACTGCAACAAGATCCCGCAAGAGTAGATGAGGCAACAGCCGCTTATCATCGAGTAATTTCAACCTCGAAAAACTCACCGACGATCGAGCGAAAATTAAGCGAAGCTTATGCCAATATTGGTCAAATTTGTTTAGAAAAATCGCTAGAAAGTTACCAAAATGCACTACAACTCGATGCCGACAATCCTCAACTTTACTATCAAATTTTAGAAGCAAATATTAGCAATGCCAAGTTGTATTTTGGGTTAGCTGATTCTTTAAAAATGCGAGGAAATACTCAGGGGGCGATCGCTTTCTATCAAAAAGGACTGAAACTCGATCCAGATAATGTGGCAATGTCAGCAAAACTGCGATCGCTTTTACAACCCGATCGCACTTCAGGTGATTTTGCTTCAGATCATTTTGAAGTTCCCCGCAATCCAGTCACGAATCTCCCCTTTTTATCTGAAGATCTCTTAGCCGACTTTAATCTAGAATTTTATGTAGAATATAACCCAGATTTAGCCCATTTGTCGAGTCCTCAAGAGATCGAAAAACATTGGATCGAATACGGAAAATTTGAAGGTCGTATCGGGTCTGAAAAGCAGTTTTACGAACTGCATGGATTAAATCCCCAAGCTCTCCCAATAGAATTTGATTGGAAGGCTTATCTAGAACTCAATCCAGATCTACAAGGTCACTTACAATCCAAATGGTCAGCCATCCAACATTTTCTCGTTCATGGAGAGAAAGAAGGTCGATTATATTCATTCGATCAACTTTACTACCAACCGAAGCCTGACTCTGAGACTGTCCAGGTTACAGGCGAATCCCACACCGCCAGAGAAAAAGATGAGGAATTGGCGTTTGACTGGACTTTTTATTTAGATTACAACGAAGACCTAACAAATATTGCCAGTTATGAAGAAGCTTACGACCACTGGTTAAATTACGGAAAAGCAGAAGGTCGAATTGCTTCAGAAGAACAGTTTTACCAAGCTCATGGAATCCAAAAGTCTGATATTCCCATCGACTTCGACTGGCAAGGATATTTAGATTTGCATTTGGACTTAAAAGAAAACATAAACTCCAAATGGAAAGCTATTTCTCACTACCTGACAATTGGCTGGACAGAAAAGCGGATTTATTCTCTTGACCAACTTCATAAAGGATCGCAAGTTGCCCAAAAGTCGATCGCCCAGTTTGACGACACACCGGAAAAATCTACCGGAGTCCAGCGTCTTGCCGTTCTGTTCCACCTTTACTACTTCGATCTTTGGGATGAAATTCGAGAATATATTCGGAATATTGAAGAAGAATTCGATTTCTACGTGAATATTGTCGAAAGTATCTGGACACCGGAAATTCACGATCGCATTCGCCAAGACTTTCCCCAAGCGCGAATTCAGATTTCCCAAAATCGGGGCAAAGATATTGGCGGTCATTTAGCCTCTATGGATCTGATTGACTTTTCCCAATATGATGTCTTTTGCTTAATTCACACCAAGAAAAGCCCTCATGTCAGTCATCTAATTTCCGACCAATGGCGTCGAGATTTGTACGAAGCGATTTTAGGGAGTCCAGAAAAAGTAAAAACCAATCTCGAAATTATACGGAAAGATGCGTCAGCGGGATTAATTGGTTCTCGATATTGGCGAAACACAGACGTCTTAAATAATTCCGATCATTACGACAAACTTCTTGATGTCTTTGAGATTAAGTCAGAAGCCAGAACTTGTGAGTATTTATCGGGAACAATGATGTTGGTCAGACCCATGATTTGGCAAACAATCTATGACAAATTCCGTAATGATGACCTCGAAGCTGGGGATGGCAAAGATCTAGACTTCCAAAAAGATGGACAAATTGCTCATGCTTTAGAACGAATTATTGGTAACTTAGTTCGGCATCACGGGATGCGATTATTTTGGCAGGAGTAAATTCAATGAAAATTATTTTCGTTTCCCATGCTTCTTCCCTCACCGGTGCTCCCAAAGTCGTCTTTGAACTCGCAAAAATCTTCGCTAGTCAGCACGAGGTTATTCTAGCCACCAAGAAAGATGGACCGCTGCTACAACAAGCACTTCAGGAGAATTTAGAGGGAATTCAGTATTTTAATATCAACAACAGTCACGAAGTTCGCCTGAGTCCTTTTGAGGAAAAAGTTGAGACTGCCAAGGCTTTTATTCAGAAACATCAACCGGATTTAGTTTACGTCAATTCTGTCGCTTCTGGAGAGTGGGTGGTTGCCTCTCGCTTATGCGGAGGTGAAAAATATTTTCCACGTTCACGAAATGCGAGATGAATGTCTCAGCTTGCTGCGGGTTCGCTGCGCGACACTGGACATTATGAATTACGTTGATTTACTCATTTGTGTATCCAAAGATGTAGAACGAGATGTACGGGATTTTTTCGATTCTATGCCTCCTCAGTATGTCATTGTCAATCACTTCTTCGACTGCGAAAAAATTCTTAATCAAGCTAAAGTTGAAGAAACCTTGCCTAAAAATGCAAAGGGTGAGATAATAGATAAAAATCAGCCGATCGTGTGTGCTTGTGGAGTTGCATCTCATCGCAAGGGAACCGATATATTCTTTGAAACCGCTCGTCAACTTTCTCATTTACAGTTTCTCTGGATTGGAAAATGGCAGGCTACGGGTTTACCGGAAAACCCAGCAGAGAAAAGATATATTGCTGAAACGCTAGATAACTTTTTTATCTCCGGTGAGGTGACAAACCCCTACTTTTATCTCAACTTAGCGGATTTATTTGTCCTCTGCTCTCGAGAAGATCCGCAACCGTTAATCGTGTTTGAGGCGTTAATTCTCGGGAAACAGACAGTTTGTTTTAGTTCCTCCGGTGGCAGTCGGTCTGATTCTCGACAAGTATGGTTATGTGTTGCATGGGGAACCCAGTGTTGACCGTCTTGTCTCGTACATTAGTCAAATCTGTCCAGCGCCAGAGTTCCAGATTTTTAAACCAGGATGGCAGGGAACAATGCAAAATGTCGTCAGAGAAAGATATGATAAATTGGGTGTATTATCTAGGTTTGAAAATTTGATACACAGCATACGATGAATATCCAAAATGGTGTCATTTGCGGACTGTCAGACTGGTTATATCTCCAAGGCGGTAGTAATAGCCTAATGGATTACCATACTGGAGCTAAACAGCTATCTGAAGAAGAGATAGAATCTTGGAGAAAAACCTTACAATATAGGCACGAATGGCATCAAGCTAGAAATATCAAATATCTTCAGGTTTTCGCTCCTAACAAAATTTGTGTATATCCAGAGTTTTATCCAGAAGAGTTAACCCTTGTTGGCGATCGACCGATTGTTCAGCTAATTAAAGACTGTGGTTATTTATTTACTTATCAACTCGATTATTTATTAAACCATAAACAATCTTATAAAATATATCATGAAACAGATACGCACTGGAACGGAATAGGTGCGTTTTTTGCATATCAGCAAATCATGAAACTTATGGAAAAAAAATATAGTCAGCAGAGTCTAAGTTTTGACTGTCTGAAGCTATTTAAAAAAGAGATGGTTGGAGACTTGGGAAATCGATTTTTCCCTCCTAAAAGCCATGTAGCTCATATGGCTAAAGTCAGTTGTTCTCGCTCTCAAAAAAAATTTGATAATGGAGTTAGTAACCGAGGAACAGTCCGGAAGTTTATAAATAATGGAAACTGCATAGGAAAACTACTTATTTTTGGAGATTCCTTCACGACTAGCCTAGTACGATTTTTGGCTGAAAGTTTTAAAGAAGTTATATTTATTCATGCTGCATTTGTTGATTTTGATTATATAGAAACTGAAAAACCCGATCTTGTCATGAATCATACGATCGAAAGATTTATAGTTAGAGTTCCTGACGATTTCAATTCACCTCATGTTGATGAGTATGCTAAAACTTTGGGTAAAATTTAGTGAGTTATTTAAATATCAATTAAACTAACTAAGTTTAAACGGATAGTACACGCAAATATTGATTGAATTTATTGTGAAACATCCAATTATAATTTTAGGAACTGGGCGATGTGGAAGCACTCTGCTTCAGCGCATTCTGAACACATCAGAAGAAATTACAATTTGGGGAGAGCATTCAGGTTTTTTGAACTCGCTTTCTAAATCGTACTACCAGCTAACAGAAGATAAAGCCATTAATAAAAACTTTTATTCCAGAGAACCATCAATCAACCCAGAAATTGCAATCAGCTCTCTTAGTAACTATTCTATAGATATTAGTTGGCTAAATTCTTTTAATCGGGATATTATTAAGAGATCCTATATGAATCTAATTATTAGTTTATTGTGTTGTAAAATAGATACTGAAAAAGTTAACTGGGGATTTAAAGAAATTCGATATACACAGAACGATTTAGCTTTACAAATGTGGCTAGAAATTTTTCCCGACACACAAATTATTTTTTCGATTAGAAATCCGTTTGATGTTATTAAAAGCATGATACTGGCTTGGGTTAAACCAGCTCGAATTGAACAAATATTTGAGAATCCAGAAAGCCCAGTTGCCGTAAAAACTTTAATTCACTATGCTAATCGCTGGAACGAAACAGCTCGAAGTTTTCAATATTGGTTAACAGAAAAAGAAAATTGGTGTTGCTGCGCCGATCGATACGAAGATCTCATCAAATCGCCAGAACAGGAGATTGAAAAACTATTCAATTTTTTAGCTATTCCCATGCCTGATAATGCAATAAAGCCCATGTTTGCCAAAACAGGAAAATCTCCAAATCGTACTCATGGTCACGAGCATCAGGTCTGTAACGCTATTTATTTTGCCCGTCAAGAGATTTGGGAATTATTAAAAGAGCCGGCTGAATATTTTGAATACTCTTTCAGTAGTTCTGACTCTTTTAAAAAGTAATTTTATCATAAAAAAATATAATGAATAATGATATCAAGAAAGCTAATATTGCTGTTTGTGCAACAGTCAAAAATGAAGCTCCTTATTTACTAGAATGGATCGCTTACCATCGTGTTATCGGGGTAGATCATTTTTTGATATATAACAATGATAGTACCGATCGAACTACAGAAATACTAAATAGTCTGGCTGAAGCGGGTATCTTAACACACAAAAAATGGGAGAGTAAAGCTGGTATAAATAATCAGTTAACTATCTACCGTGAGGCTCTACATTGGTTACAAGCAAACTGTGAGTATGTCGTTTTTCTTGATGCTGATGAATTTATTGTTCCCAATCAACATGAGGATTTAAAATCGTTTTTGTTAGATTATAATAATGTTTCCGCAATTGCTATAAATTGGAAAGTTTTTGGCTCCTCTGGACAAAAAGAGAAAACGAATAAGTTAGTCATAGAAAGATTTACAAAATGTGCAAATATTGAACGCAGTCAAAATTTTTCATTCAAGACTATTGCTCAAGTTAAACTTATTCAAGATTTTAAAAATGTACACCAGGTTATATTGAATCCCAATAGCATTTATGTATATCCAGATCGAACTCCAGTATCGTTGCCAGGTGTTGCCAGAAAGTTAAATAGCGATCATAGTGTAATACAGATCAATCATTATTTCACAAAATCAAAGGCTGAATGGGACTTAAAAAGAGGTAGAGGTCGAGCTACCATTAATAAAAATTCATTGAAGAAGATTAGACCTGAAAGCATTTTCTATGGTCATGACTTTAACGATGAAGAAGACTCGAAAATACTTCGTTTTTTAGATAAAACAAAAGAAGAAATAAAAGATTTACTAAAAATGACTAAAATCGAATCCGAGCGAAAATCTTCAATATTTGAGGATGAAAAGATTGAAATATCAAATATTACTTCAATTTCTAAGTATAGTCCTGATAAAATTTTAGGAAGCGGGCTCGGATTACCAAAAGTGGAAGAAGAAGTTAATCCTGCTTCACTTAAAGTACAAGGTTGGGTTTTAGGAAACAACTTAAAAGCGATCGCTATTCAAGTTATTAGTGATGGTCGAGTTTTACAAGAAATTCCTGTTGCTCAACGCCGCCCCAAAGTATCGGCTATGTATCCAGATCGAGATGATTCTCAGAGTTGTGGCTATTCAGGATCTATTTCACTGATTGGATTGCCTACTCAATCTGAAGTTCTTTTGCAGGCGATTTTAGAAGATAAAAGTTGCACTCCAATTGTATTAATTCAATATCGTACAATTAGCGATTTTTATAGAGATAAAGATATGCCATTAGATCGAGAAACTAAAGCTCACAAGTTATATAAAAAACCTTTAATGGCTGAAAATGCTATTAACTTTCTAAATAGTTTATTAGAGCAAAAACCTAGTCTTAAAGTTTTAGAGTTTGGCAGCGGTGCTTCAACAGTATGGTTGTCTAAATTCACGTCTAATCTCGTCTCCATAGAACATCATCCAGATTGGTACGATAAAGTTCAGTCTACCCTGGCTGAAGATTCAACCTGTCAGTCAGTCGATCTCAGGCTCATACCGCTGCCTTACTACTCGGTTTGCGATGATTTTTCCGATGAGTATTTCGATCTGGTTATTGTAGATGGAAGAGATCGAATTAAATGTTTAGAAGCTGCTATCCGTATTCTTAAACCCGGCGGAGTCTTAATGTTAGATGATGCTCAACGAGAAAGGTATGAAAAAGCAGATTATTTATTAAGAGATTGGGAGTTTACCCGATCGATTAGTCCGGGTAGACAAACCCACTGGTGGCATAAGCCTTTAAACGTTGGATCGATTTTGTCTAAATGGAAAGATATTCTTCAAAATCCTCCAGTTCGTTTATATACCGGAAATTTAACACACCATGCTCAGCAAGATGGCTGGATTGGAATCTCGAAAGTTAAATCAGACGAGTCTCACATTCTCCACAACTGGCGAAAGCTGTTACCCATTCCCGATCGATCGGTTGATGCTTTTTTATGCGAAGAATTTTTGAAATTTATTCCGCCTCATCAATTGCTTTCAGTGGTATTCCCTGAGCTTTACCGAACCTTGAAAGCCGGTGGTTATATTCGGATGGCACTTTCGGATTATCGCTGCGATGTCTATTTAAATCGATCGTTGAAAGATGAAAAAGGCTACCCATACTGCGATCCAGAAGGTGGAGGAAAGTGGGATGCCGAACAACAAAAAATCACCCAGGGGGGTTTGGCTTGGTTTCCCACCTATGAAACTCTTAAAGCACTCATAGAGTTATCTCCGCTGCGTTCTTGCCGTGCAGATTGGCTGCACTACTACGATGCCAATGGTGAGCCAGTCATGAACGAAATTGACTATTCAAAAGGATTTATAAAACGAACTCCAGATAATGATAATCGTGTGAAAAATCCAAGACGACCGATGTCGATCGTTGTGGATCTTTATAAAGACTAACCTCTTTCTATTTAGTCTTCGATCGCTCCAATTGTGCCTTAATCGATTGCAGCATCCGTTTCTCCCGTTTCAACTTATCCTCCAAAGCCTGAATTTGCTCGCGACGGGTTTCCAACTCTACGGTTCTGCGAGCTAAATCTTGACTTTGCAGCGTGAGAGATTGCCGCCACTGTTCCACGCGGTGTGCTTCTTGTTTTAGTAAGTTAGGCGTAATTCCAGCAACGAGGTACTGCTTCACGAACTTCATCACCCAATTCGTGGCTTCCTGAATGCTGAGAATCTGGCGGTTGGTGGAAATATCCACTAAAACCAGAACGCCATCGTTATAAGCATTGGCTTCAGGAACCTCGATCGTTTCTTCCGGTTCGACAATCGTCCAGCTATGTTCTAGGCGTTGGCGTGCTAGCAGCCGCAAACTCGGCTTACCCAGGAGACCTTTTTTCGAGACTTGAGCTAAATGCAGCATAGGGATCGTTTTCCAACAAAGTGGCTTACCGCAGTTGTTCGAGGCGCGATCGCAAGATTTCGGCTTGTTTTTGCGCCTCGGCTAATGAGTCTTTTGCACCTTGAACGATATCAGCCGGAGCCTTGTCGGCAAAGTTGGGATTGTTGAGGCGACCGGAGAGAGTTTTGACATCGGCTTCAACTTTAGCCAATCTCTTTTCGATTTTAGCTCGTACAGCCGGAACGTCAATAACGCCAGCTAGGGGAATCAAAACTTGCACTGTTCCCATCACTCCGGCAATGGTTTGAGTCAGCTCTGATTCTACGGTAGAAGTTAGGGTCAGCGTTTCGATTTTAGCGAGGGTTTGGATGTAGGATTTGCCATCTGCGAGAATTTGACGTTCTCGATCGCTTTGGCTTTGTAAAATCGCCCCAATCTTCGCTCCCGGCTTGATTTCTACCTCTGCACGCAAATTCCGTAACGTCCGAATGGTTCCCATTAATAGCTCGAAATCCCCATCCAAATCTGCATCAATATAATCCGAATTTGCTTGCGGATAACGTTGCAGAGCCAAACAGTCTTCCTCACCTATTTGTGTTAAAGTATGCCAGATTTCTTCGGTAATGTGTGGTAAGAAAGGATGAAGTAATTGTAAAATTCCGTTGAGTACGTAGGCGAGGGTTTGTTGAGCGACTTGTTTGGAATTTGCCTCGGCATCGGTTTGCAGGCGAGATTTCACCAATTCGATATACCAATCGCAGAAATCACCCCAAAAGAATTCGTACAGTCCTTTAACCGCTTCTCCCAACCCGTAAGTTGTAATATAATCGCGGGTTTGTTGTACCGTTTGATGGTAGCGCGACAGAATCCATCGATCGCACAATTCTAACTGTTCTGCAACAGGTTCACCCAAGTTTTGTGGTGTTTTTTCCTCCAGATTCATCATCACAAATCGGGCAGCATTCCACAATTTGTTGGTGAAATTTCGCGACGCTTCTACTGACGGCGAAGTATTCTTTTCGCGATCGTATTCCATGCGAATATCTTGTCCCACACCCGCCACTTCCTTCACCAAGGTGTAGCGCAGCGCATCCGTTCCATACTTATCAATCAACAACAATGGATCGATGCCATTTCCCTTGGTTTTGGACATTTTCTGTCCCTTTTCGTCCAAAACCAATCCGTGAATGTATACATCTTTAAATGGCATTTTTCCGGTAAAATGCTCCGCCATCATCGTCATCCGCGCCACCCAGAAAAAGATGATATCGAATCCTGTTACCAGAACGCTACCTGGAAAATATTTCGCTAAATCCGGCGTTTCTTCGGGCCAGCCCATGGTGGAAAAAGGCCATAACCCGGACGAAAACCAAGTATCCAAGACATCGGGATCGCGCTGGAGTTCCACAGCTTCCCCAAATTGCGCGATCGCTTTTTCCCGCGCTTCTTCATCATTATGTGCCACCACAAACGGCGTTTCGTCTGTAATTTCTCCCCCCGTTTCACTAACTGCATACCATGCCGGAATTTGGTGTCCCCACCACAGTTGCCGGGAGATACACCAATCCTTCAAACGAACTAACCAATCCCGGTAGACTTTACTCCACCGAGGAGGGAAGAATTCCGGTGAATTCCCATCATCCAAACAGGCTAACGTAGGGTCTGCCAAGGGACGAATTTTTACGTACCATTGGGTAGAAAGGAGCGGTTCCACCGGAACTTTCCCCCGTTCGCTGTAGGGAACGCTGTGTTTGTAAGGTTCCACCTTCACCAAGAAACCCTCTGCCTCCAGTTTCGCGACAACATTTTTCCGCGCTACAAACCGGTCTTGTCCGGCAAATTCCCCCGCATTGGCATTTAGCGTGCCGTCCTTATTCATAATATTAATGAACGGCAAATCGTGGCGTTTACCAATTTCAAAATCATTGGGGTCGTGTGCCGGGGTAACTTTCACGCATCCGGTGCCAAATTCCATATCCACGTACTCATCACCAACGATCGGAATTTCCCGATTCATAATGGGTAAAGTGACCGTTTTGCCGACAATATGCTGATAGCGAACATCGTTGGGATTGACGGCAACGGCAGTATCCCCCAACATCGTTTCCGGTCGCGTTGTCGCCACTTCCACAAATCCAGAACCGTCGGTGAGGGGATAGCGGAAATGCCACAAATTGCCATCGACTTCTTGGTTATCCACTTCCAAATCGGAAACCGCAGATTGCGATTCTGGACACCAGTTCACCAAATATTCGCCGCGATAAATCAATCCTTCGTCATAGAGGCGAACGAAGGCTTCCATGACTGACTTATATAATCCTTCTTCCAGGGTGAAGCGTTCCCGCGTCCAATCGACCGAAACTCCCAAACGGCGAAGTTGATTGACAATGGTTCCTTTCGATTGTTCTTTCCACTGCCAAGCGCGTTCCAGGAATTTTTCCCGTCCCAAATCGTAGCGAGTCGTATTTTCTTGTTTCAACAGCCGTTCCACCATGACGTGAACGGCAATGCTGGCATGGTCGGTGCCGGGGAGGTACAGCGTGTTGCGTCCGGTCATCCGATGATAGCGTATCAGTACGTCAATCAGGGTGTTGTCGAAGGCATGACCCATGTGCAAGCTACCCGTGACGTTCGGCGGCGGAATGACGATGCAGTAAGGTTCGCCGGGGTGTTCCGGGTCAGCTTTGAAGACTTGGCGGTCTTCCCAGTATTGCTGCCATTTGGCTTCGGTGGCTTTGGGGTCGTACTGGGGGGGAAGGGTTTCGGTCATGGACAAGGTTGAATCTGCAATGCGGCACTGTATGTAAATTGTGCCATCAAAGCGCGTGTGTTGCAGAATTGGGGGTGAACCGGGGGTGGGTGAGATGGAGGAAGTTCGTACTTTTAGGCATAACTAAAGATTGTAGTACAATTTTAAATGAGTTTAAGGTGTGAGTGTGATTCCAGAATTTGACGAACGTGGCAATTTACCGCCAGGTATTCATTTTGGCGAGTGGGAGGAGTTTGTCGATCGATTTGGAACGAATGCGCTGAGATTGCGTTTAATGCGCGGACTACTAATGGTTATGGAAGCACTTAAAGCTGCGGGTTGTCGAACAATTTATATCAATGGCAGCTTTGTCACCCTTAAACCCGATCCGGGAGATTTCGATGCTTGTTGGGATAGAGAAGATGTGGATATAGATTATCTCAGACTTAAAGCACCTAAATTATTAAATCATTATGACCGCGCTGGACAAAAAGCACAATACAAAGGTGAGATTTTTCCAGTAGACCAACCGATCGGGAATTATGGAATGAATTCCTTTGAATTATTTCAGCGAGATAGAAGTCAAAATAAAAAAGGAATTATTGCCATAGATCTGATGCGGTGGAACCCATGATTAAAGATGAAAAAGAGTATAAATTCACTCAAGAACTGGCGATCGAGTTTGAAAAATCCTTAGCGGCGATCGAAAGCGATGAAACTCTCAAAACCAGCGATCCTGATGGTCAATCCTTGATTAGAGGTGCATTACAATGTCATCTCGATAAGTTAAAAGGAGAAATCACTGAATATGAAAGACTAATATCTCACGATCGCCATCAACCTATACTACTGACACTTAACGATCTTCACGATATACCTCAACTCTTAATTAAAGCACGCATCGCTGCCAAGCTGAGTCAAAAAGAACTGGCAGATTTAGCGGGATTGACAGAAGAAAAAATTATACATTATGAAGAAAATGAGTATGAAGATGCCAGCTTTCTCGAAGTAAAATTGGCGATCGATGCACTGGATATCGAAGTTCAAATGGGTCAGTTCATAGTTCCTCTCGATCGTTTGAGAAGAACGCCAGTTACGAAAGACGAACTACTTTCGTTGGGTTCTCGTAAATGTAGTACGACATGATTCTAGTACAATTTAAATTGCGATCGAGAATGCAAGCATCTAGCGCATGAGTGAAATTCCGGAATTCGACGAATATGGCAATCTGCCATCAGGGGTTCATTTCTGCCAATGGGAGGAGTTTAAGAAGAGATTTAGTACGAATCTTAAGAGACGGAACATGATAAGTGGCTTAGAACTCGCCATGAGTCAGTTAAAAGCGGCAGGTTGCAGAACGATTTATATTGATGGGAGTTTTGTGACTATCGAATCAGATCCTAATGATTTTGATGCTTGTTACGATCGAGAAACAGTAGATTTTGACTATCTGAGAGTTAACGCTCCTATTTTGTTCGATCGTCACAACCGGAATGCTCAAAAAGCAAAATAAAAAGGAGAGATTTTTCCTTCAGACCAACCTGTGGGAAATTATGGCGAGAATTCTTTTGAGTTTTTTCAGAAAGATAGAAAGCAAAATAAAAAAGGAATCATTGCTATAGATTTATTGAGGTGGGAACCATGATTAAAGACGAATTGGAATACCAAGTCTCTCAAGATTGGGTAGAAAAGTTCAAAAAATCGATCGCCGCGATGGATCGGGATGCAGGACGAGGTTCTTTGGTTTGTCATATAGAGCAGTTAGAAGCTGAAATTGCTGAATATGAAAGATTAGTGAGTTGCGATCGGAGTCAGCCAATCGATATTGTTGTTGAAAATTTAAATAAGCTTTCTGATGCTCTAATTAAAGCAAGAATTGCTGCCAAAATGAGCGAAAAAGAACTTGCTGAAATTATCGATATAGATGAAGAGCGAATCAAGGAGTGTGAGAGAAAAAATTATCGATGTGCGAGTTTCGTTGAAATTCTTGAGATTGCATTTGCTTTAGGCTTGGAGTTTAAGACGGCGGTGATGCAAGTCGATTTTGAAGAAATCGAAGCAGTTAAACGAACGGCAGCGCAATGGCGAAAAGAAAAAATGGAACAGGCTAAGAAAGTTTCTTAGCTTAAATTTATCAAATTTCGATACACTTTTACAGTGTTGTCCCTCAACCCAACCTAGAGTTAAAACTCCAGGCTAACAGCTGAACTCCTCTAAAGAGGACTAAAAATCCCGTAAAAATTAAAACGAATGGGAAAAATGACAAGATTTGGATTCACTATGATGGGATTGAAGATGGGATCATGTGAACTTGTTGCGGCGGGAGTGCCTAAAGATCGGATTGTGCTGGCGTTCCATCCGCCTGAAGTGCGGGAGCATACGGGATATGCGTTGGCGTAGTGTCTTTTGGGGAGATGATTATTGCCAGAGATTTGATGCGAAGGTGAGTTACTAGTTCCTTTAGATCGTTTAATAAAAACGCCAGTTACGAAAGAAGAGTTGATCTCTTCAAGTTATGATCAATGTAGTCCAGTTAGCCAAAATGTTCTACAGAGTTGAAGCTTAATAATAAGCCACTCAATAGTAAAAGTATAGTAATACAATTTAGAGTCCAAAAAATCTGTAAACAATCGAAATTAAATCCGATCAACGATCATCTTATATTAACTGTTAAAATCTTCTATAAAGTTCTTTAGAGCCGTTAAAAATTTACCATTAAGATTCATGAAATCATTCCATGTAAAGCCAC
Organism: uncultured cyanobacterium; assembly: GCA_963838375.1. Lineage (GTDB taxonomy): Bacteria > Cyanobacteriota > Cyanobacteriia > Cyanobacteriales > Geitlerinemataceae > DVED01. Next base: position 392,569 of record CAWIQY010000008.1, read on the forward strand.
CAAAATCATCTCCCCAACCATGTGGTAAGAATACTTGGCGGTCGTCAAGTTTGAACCATTCTGCTGCCTCATGTAGTTCTAAACTTGCCACAAGCTTAGCAAAAGCATTTAATCCATCTGATAGTGTAATAATTTTTGACAAATCGACTGTACTATTAATTGTTAAACCTACCTCATCCATCTCCAGTCGAGAATCAGGTAAAGATGGAAATCTTAAAGAAATTAATGCTTCTTTAGTATCGATTTTACGAACAAAAAGTTGGGAACCAGGTTTATAGGATAATCTTGTTGCAAATTCACTCAAGAAATTAAAATGATCTTCCATAATCCGTAAAAAAAATAATAGCAGAAAACTACAAGTGATAATCATTAAAAATAGTTCGCATTGTAAAAAAAATGTCAAGACAATTTGAGTCTTCAGTACACCCATCGTGAGCAATATGTTCCGTAGGAGCTATATAAGCTTCTCCTGGATTCACTCTCAAGTTAACAACAGGAGAATTTGGGTAAAGTCCCATGAATAATTGAGCAATTCTTGAACTACCAGAAGTTCGATTTACTCGATTGCTATCAACCTTTAAAATCCAATGACAAAGCTGATAAATTGACACGTTTATAAATAAAAAATAGCGAGCTGCAGAGCAATATTTACCTACCTTCCAGATACTCATGAACTAAACTCCATGAAGTTGCAATCATCAGTTGACACATCTTTCCAACTAATTGATTATCATTTCTAGATGATTCTAAGGTGACAAGACACTGTCCTGCACAGGAACCTTATATCTCGCAACCTTGGCAAAAGTCATTATTGCCAGGAAGCCGTCCTTCTATTAAATTATCGAGCATTACAGGTAAATTTTAAATTATCAATACAAGCAGTAATAAGAATTTGTCCTGCATCAGTTAAAGCTTCAGACATGATTAAATCTTGATAAGCAAGATCGGCAAATCTAAGTGTTTCAACCCAGAAATTTTCAGCTTGCCAGGACAACTTTTCAAATGACAATCAAGGAAAAGATATTAATTTAGCCCATGCAGCCGCCCCAGCGAAAAAGCATGAGAGCATGAATCACCTGTCTAAGAGGGCGGTATCTATTTTTCCAAGGTGAAAAGACTTGTGGAGAATTTCCATCTGTTGTGTAAAGACGCACGTGTTTTTCTACCAGATTAACTTTTGTATGAAAAAACTCATGTACCATTTGTACAGATAAGTGGCATCTTTCTTGGAGTCGATCAATTTCAGAATCGAAGTCTGCCAAGCCAACCAGGTAATAACGATACAGAACCAGCTCTGCGTGATGTAGGAGAGTAACGAGGCAAAAGAAGAATCTTCTCGACACAGGACTGTGTAGTAATCCTGATCGAGCGAACCAAGTCAAAATCCATCGCCATGTCTTTGACTCCAATCTCCTTTGCCAGATCAACGATACTTTCATCAATTAAATGAAAGTTTTTTTCAGTCACCGTGACGGTAAAACCATCGATGGGATGACCAATAGATTTAAGAAGTTGAATTTTACTCATTATGATGTCAAAAGTGCCACGACCCTTTTAATCTACTTAATAGAGTCGTTTGCGTCTTTCAATCCATCAAGCGAGGTAGAAATTTTTACATTGTATTTCTTCAAGACTTCAGCCTTTTTATCGTCAAGAAGACTGAGGTTCGTGTTGATGGCATAGGAAAAACTCATATCTCTAATTGAGTCACAATACTCCAAAGCAAAGATGAGTGTAGCCCAGTTCATCAACGGTTCACCATTACCAAAGTGAACTCTCACAAAATTGTTGCCACTTTTTCTAACCTGAGCAACGAAGGTGTCTATGCTTTGCTTGGCTGTTTCAGCACTCATGTGCATAGACGGCAATCTATTCGAGATGGAACTTCATTATTCAGGAAGTGCATGCAATGCTGACAACCAAAGTTACAAGCATTACTAATGGCTAGTTCTAGCCTGAGTGAAAGCTTTTCTCCCGCCTGCACCTCTTTCAAAAAGTCTTCATGAAGACTTGAAAGAACAAATCTTTCATCTTGGTCAACAGGTACTATGAAGTGCAGATCGACCAGGTTAGAAACAAGTTCTTCTACATCCCCCTCATAAAGCTCTGAGAGTTTACCTATCGTCATCGGAGTGGAAAGCCTTTCCATCATTTCTATGATCGTGCTGTTCGTTTCTAGCGGATTGTTGAATAGTGCATGGTAGATCAAAAACCGATCATCATCACCTAGAACTCGCACATAGTCTGACTTTTTGTATAAAGTTTCTTTAGTCATCATCAGTTTTTACCGCTAGTAACCAACAGGACAGACACCACAACAATATTGAAAGTTGTTGCTACAGCAAACTCAAAATTTTTGACGAAATCTCAAAGGCTAGATTTCTAACTGCGCCGTTGACAGGTAACACGAGCCTTAAAAGCATCACTTGCAGAAGGGATCTTGATATTATCCAGCGATACTTTGATCTTCTCTTGCTCATTTGTCTTGTTTTGAGTTTGCATCTCAGTCTCAGATTGTTGATTTAACTCGATCTCTGAATTTATAGCTTCCATTGGTTTAACCTATTCTGGATTTCGCGATTTTTTTAGCATTAGCGGGCATAAATTTTTTCTTTCCTCATTATTCCTTACCAAGCAAAGCCATGTCTAGCCCGAAAATGTTCGAGTTTGTCGACAACTTTCTTGCATTTTAATCAACCTCTTTGTGGTTTGGTCTAAAAAAATACTAGAATGTGCTATAAAATATGAAATTGTTTACAATTCGACTACCTACATGAATTTTAAAGAAATGTTAGGATTTGACTGATGAGTTAGTATTTGCCAAAACAGGTCAGCATCTTGACGATTTACAGGAAGCGATACTGCAAGGAACTCTACAACACGAGAAATATAAGCAAATAGCGAAGGAGTTTGACTGTTCTGAAAGTCGTGTTAGGGAAGTGGGAGCGGAATTATGGAAAATACTTTCGGAACGGTTAGGAGAAGAGGTCAGTAAGTCAAATGTTAGATCGGCAATAGAGAGATTCCAAGTCTCTAATGTTTCAAACTTTGCACAAAGATGTCAACGAACAACACATCAGTGGTAGTTGTTAACACCTGTGCAGAAGGTAGACACCCGCAAGATATACCAAATTTACACCCACTTAATAAGGGAACAACGAACTCAAAAAAATTTGAAACTCTACATCAAAATTTAAGCGAGATGCCGGAGTTGGGTGCATTTTATGATCGCACCTCCGAACTCCAAACCCTCACCACCTGGATATTACAACAACATTGTCGCCTCATCGCACTTACAGGTATCAGCGGCATCGGCAAAACCACACTCGCCGTACAACTCGTACAACAAATCAAAGATGAGTTTGAATATCTGGTTTGGTGCAATCTCGACGAATCTTATACCCTAGACGAATTGCAACATCGACTCATTCAGTTTTTCTCGCAGTCTGATAATCCTGATTCACCAGAAACAAATCAAAAACCTTTACCCCTAATCAAATATCTACAAAAGCACCGCTGTTTAGTCATCTTGGATGATGTTCATCACCTCTTCGGTGGCGGTGAATTAGCAGGAAAATATAAACCCGAATACGAACAATATCGCGCTTTCTTCAAACAGATCGAAAAATTATCCCATCAAAGTTGCTTTCTGCTCATCGGTTGGGAACAACCCAGAGAAGTTTCCCAAGTTCATAGCAAAAATACTCCTTTTCATAACCTACAACTGGCGGGTTTAGATCGGGAAGCCCTTCGGGAACTGTTGAGAGAGTATGGGTTAGCAGAAATCGAGAATTGGGAAGTCTGGATTCACAGCTACCAAGGGAACCCATTCTGGATAAAAAGCATTGCAACTTTTATTCAAGAATTGGGAATTTCTGTAACTGAGTTATTTCCCGATAATACTCTCCTGCTACCAGAAGATTTGAAGGATAGTTTACACGAGCAATTGAGTCGTTTATCCGAAATCGAAAAGCAAGTTCTTTCTGTGCTGGCGAAAGAAAGCGAACCTATCAACTTAGCAAAATTACTAGAATTTGGAACACTGCCATCTGTAGATGTACTCAATGCACTGCAATCTTTATCGCGGCGAAGTTTAGTTGAAAAATCAGAAAGTTGTTATGATTTGTCTCCTGTGTTGAGGCAGTATGTCAAAGGGTATTTATGAGCTGTTCCTCAAAAAGTATAAAAATCCCGGTTATGCTTGTGGTATATTGGTAGCGATCGGACACAAGCCACTCTAATATGACGGATGATTTACTTGATTCAACAGCGTCCTACCGCAGAGCAAATCGAACAAATGCTAGAAACTCTTGGCAGTTATATTAAACTCGCAGTCGATATAGAACGGGAAATTCTAGCAGGCGGTGGAGAAATGCACGCCGACTGTGAATCACTTTTACTTCAGAATGGAAGCAAACAAGCAAATATTTGGGGTGCAGATTGGAATCCATTTACGCAAAAAGTGACCTACGAGTCACTCATTAATATTCGACCCAATCAAAACAATCGATCGATGGAAATTCAAGATCCTAACATTAGATCTCGTATCACTCAAATTGTTCAAAATTTACTAGGAGGTATATGAAGAACTGGGTTGCTCTTAAGGAACGTTACTTACGCGATAATCTGCCTATTCGATTAGGAGGAATAGCTGCTAATTTAGCTAGAATCAAATCTTTCTCTCAAGATGTTGAAAATTCTGTTGCAGTTGAAAGTCTGCTGCAAGAAAGTAAGTGGTTTATCGAGTGGACTGCACCCGATGCTGAAATAGAAATTGCGGCGGAATTAGTTGAGTTGCAAGTTCAGCTAGCTTGCTGGCAGTGTTCCTGGGGAACGATTTGGGAGGATACAGAACAACGGATACAAGTTGCCGATCGAGCGAAGATGTGGTCGGAAAAAGTGCTAAATTTTTCCGGTTTATTATCTGTCAATTCAGTCGGCGATCGTCAATAAACTTAACACCCAGATCCCCAACTTATTGAAGAAGTCGAAGTGCGATCGCCATCTGATAATTTTCAGATCCAGGATTCTAACTCGAATGGCTGAACGGCTTGAATACGTTGAAAGTCTCGATCGGTTGTTACTAAAGTGAATTGATGCTGGAGAGCAACGGCAGCAATCCACAGATCGTTTTCGCCGATGCCTAACTGAGTCATGTTTGTTTTACGGCGTTGGGCTTTGTCTTTTGGGGCGTAGCGATCAAAAACGGCAGCTTTGAGGTTGCCATAAATTTCGGCAGTAGTTTCGTCGATTGGGTAAATATACAGCCCAAGCAAGAAGCGTTGAACTAGGGCAAGATTAGCCTGTCGCTGTTGGGAGCGTGCCGCCATGTCAATCAATTCACCCTTAACTATGGTGCAGGTTGAGATCGACTCATCCCCAAGGCTGGCAAGGCGATCGAGTATCTGAGTATTGCCTAGAATAGCATAGCTTCAATGGTTGGTGTCGAGAAGAAACATTACTCGAAAGGATTGAAGCTATAGTCAAATTGTGATTCGCCGCGTGAGTTTTGGACGGCTTCTAGGCAGTCTTGGAAGTCGTCACCCGACCAAGTTCCGATTGTTTTGAGATGAGCGAGGAAGGATTTAGCAGTTGTAATAGAAGGTTTAGTAGAGAGAGATTGTATGAAGGTGAGGGCTTCAGCCAGCCTTTTGGTGGGTAATACTTCAATTGCTTGGAGTAGTTCTTCTTTGAGAGTCATAGATTGTACTGGAAATTATTTTTTATGATTAAATTGTACCGCAGATTTCGATCTTTATAGGAGTTAGGCGAAGAAGTTTGAATATGTCATTTGGTGCAATCTTGACGAATCCTACACCCTCGACAAACTTCAAGATCGACTCATCCAGTTTTGCTCGCAGTCAGAAATACTAAATTCATGGAAGTAGCCGATCGAGCGAAAATGTGGTCGGAAAAATTTAGCACTTTTTCCGGTTTATTATCTGTCAATTAAGTCGGCGATAGTTACTAAACTTCACACTCAGCTCCCCAACTTCTTCAAGAAGTTGGGGAGCTATCTCCCAACATTTTAAATATTAAGGTGTCGTAGAAATCGAGAGCATATAGGGGGTGTAGACATCCGCACCGTTGCCGACAAAGATATCGTAAGTTCCTTTTTCCCAGTAACCCGATTGTTGAGGAGCCAGCAGCGCACAAAATTCTCCACCAGGACCGCGAACCAGTAGGGTCAAACCGTCGGCATCCTCGGCAGCAACTCGCAAGTAGTCGAAATTATCGGCGAGAACCAGTTGGTGATTGGGTGTATCCGAGATATATCCACAATTTCCAGTATCGATCGCGCCGCCGGAAGTTCCAGTCGTCGTTTTAGGTTCGGCAAATCCGGGGGATAGTGGAATAGTTTCAGCGATGGCAGAACCCATCATCAGCGAAACAAGTCCGATTGCGATCGGTAAAGATAGCCAGCGTGCAAAGGTTTTCATCATTGTGCCTCCTAGGGGGTAACAGATCCGCATCGTTCGGACTGAACTAACCTGTTCGTCCAAGATCGGAACGAAAAGGGTTTTCGTGTGCCTGTTGGTTGAGGCTTCTACTTCAATTGTGACGCTTTCTCCCGAGACGATCGGCGACCCTATGCCACTTTGCCTCTGGGTATGGGACAGCTAGTCGATTGTCAGATGGATGGGTAAGCCAGAATGTATAGCAACCGCCAGCCGAGGACTGACGATCGTAGAGTGAGGAAACCCGGATCGATCGTGCCACGTCACCCGAATCCCATCTCTATGGAAAAACTGTCAAAATAGTATCCATCTTCCGAGCATTCTCACCTAGTCTCAGATCGATTAAAACCTATGCGGTTCCTTCCATTTTCCACTCCCCGCCGTCCCCTAGCGACCCATTTACTCGCTCTGTTGTTGGGGGCGATCGTCACCTTCACCATGGTCAGAGCATTGCCTTCTCTAGCCGCACCCATTACCCCAGAAACCTCCCTCGCCCAAATGCCACCTTCACAACTATCTACCCGTAGCTTCGTCACCTCAGCAGTCGATCGAGTCGGTTCGGCAGTGGTGCGGATTGATACCGAACGCACCGTCAGCAGCAATTTTGAGCCATTCCTGGATGACCCGCTATTGCGCCAGTTTTTTGGCAACGATCTGCTGCAACAAATGCCTCGGGAACAGCTTCAGCGAGGTCAAGGATCGGGGTTTATTATCGACGATAGCGGCATCGTCCTCACCAATGCTCACGTGGTTAACCAAGCCGATAAAGTGACCGTCACCCTCAAAGACGGACGCACCCTCGAAGGCAAAGTGACAGGAACCGATCCGGTGACCGATTTGGCAGTGGTCAAAATTGAGGGTAACGACTTACCCGTTGCACCTTTAGGAGATTCGTCTCAAATTCAAGTGGGCGATTGGGCGATCGCAGTGGGTAATCCCCTCGGACTGGATAACACCGTCACCTTGGGCATTATCAGCACTCTACAACGATCGAGTACTCAAGTAGGCATTCCCGACAAGCGCTTGGATTTCATCCAAACCGATGCGGCGATTAACCCCGGCAATTCCGGTGGTCCATTACTCGACGCCATGGGAGAAGTCATCGGCATCAATACCGCAATTCGCGCCGATGCCATGGGAATCGGGTTTGCCATTCCCATTAATACCGCAAAACCGATCGCCGAACGACTGGCATCTGGTCAATCTGTCTCCCATCCCTTCGTCGGCATCGAAATGAGAACCCTCACCCCCGAGTTTGCCGCCCAAATCAATAAAGATCCCAATGCTTTGTTCCAAGTGCCAGAAGTGAACGGGGTGTTGGTTATCCGGGTGCTGACCGACTCCCCCGCCGCAGAAGCCGGACTGCGACGCGGCGATACAGTCCTGAAGATTGACGGTCAATCGATCGCCAGTGCCGAACAGTTACAGCGGATTGTGGAAAACAGCGGTGTGGGTCGATCCTTACAATTCGAGATCCAGCGCGGCGATCGCATTCAACAGATTCGAGTTCGTACCGGGGAACTGCAACCCTCTGCGGGCTAAAGTTCCCAGAGTTGGGGTTGGTCAGATCCTTTTTTCTGGATTTAAAGATGGGAAATAAAAGGTTGTCGGACTTCGGTTTCGATGACCTTTTCCCCTTTCCCTGTCCTGATTTTGTCCGGCGTTGCTCTCTAATTTTCGGGCGATCGTCGCGGCTGAGTTCTAGAAAATTATCAAACAAGTATTGACAAATTCGCCAAAAGTCCGCATAATTGATATTGCACCAATTAAGGGACTGTAGTTCAATTGGTTAGAGCACCGCCCTGTCACGGCGGAAGTTGCGGGTTCGAGCCCCGTCAGTCCCGTAGAAAACAAACAACTAATTTTTTGTCGTTTCCCAAAACCCGCTCCACCTCCGGTGAACTGGCGAATTTGGCTTTTGCCGAATCCCTACTGTCTGTCTAATATGGGACGAAAAAAACACCGACTCTCTTTTCTGCCTATCAGAAAAGAGAATTTGGCGACGCAAATTTTAAACGAAAAGAGTACTTAAACGAAAAGAGTACAAATCCTATCAGACTTCGATCGCTCGATGCGACAACCTTTCTCTGCTGGGCGAAGCATTTGCGCGAACCCAGCAGGAATGCTGCGGAACCTCGTTGACTTTAATCCCACCGCTATAAACCATCGCTTCTAAACGTGGCTCTATAGCAGGGGACTTCCGGCGACATCGATAACCAGCAGCGTTCGGGCAGTTCCAGCGACAGAATCTGTCGCCGTGGTTTGAACTACCCAATTTTCGATCCTCATTTGACGCTCGTTTCTAGGGGAGTGGCAGAAATGTCAGAGAGAGACTCGATGGCTTGTTGTCGTTGGGAGTCGATCTCGTCTTCTGGCAATTGAGCCACCCACCAGCACAGAATCGCTGGGAGTACACCCAACGCGATACTCAACAACGTCGGCACCACAAATCCAGAATCCAAGGAAACCAGGGTAATGATCGCACCAAACGCAAAGTTGATCAGATACACAACCAGGGGCAAACCAAGATGTTTGCGAGGTAAGACAAACTCAGAAGCCGGGCGCAATAGCGTCGCCACCGTCATAAACACAGCCCCGGTTCCCAGCCAACCGGTGAGGTTGCGATAAGGCATCCCAAAAAATTCGCCTGCTTCTTGAAATTGCCAAAAAGGAAAAGACGTTTGACTCATTGCCGGATCGAGCACTAAGTCCCAAGCGGTGAGCAAAACGGCTCCCAAAGCGATCGCCCCGAGGCGACGAACCCACATGGCTGTTCCCGTGGCTTCCATGCCCGCACGGGCGAGTAAGTAGCAGCTCAACCCCATATAAAACCAAGATAGGGGAATGGTAAACGGAACCAATCCGGCGATTTTGTAGCCCAAGCCGCTGAGATAGCTGTAAGCGCCAAAAGGAAATCCGGTACTCGTTCCTAACAGTTCGCTTGAAAGGGATAGAGCTAACGTAGGTACGGCAAATGCCAGCCAAGTCCGCCAGCCCATTGTGCGGCAGGCAAACAGGGAAAGCGCGATCGCACCTAGGATGATGTAGGCAACGCCGCCTTGTCCCATTCCCAAGCTAAATAAAGTCATTCCAGCCGGGGAGAGACGGGCGATAAATTCGGGATGGGGAAGGACAAACAGCAGTCCTGCCAGTCCAAATGCCATGGAGAAGATGTGAGCTAGTAGAGACGCACGCTCGGCAATTTGTGATTGCTTCATGAGAGGGTTAATTATTCTCAATTGTTGGATTTGGAAAGCACTGCTTATTAGTTTACAAATGTTTACGAATACAGTCACGTTAAATCGGACACGATTTTAGAATTGGCTAGTTGCTAGTGGCTAGTTGCTAGTGGCTAGTTGCTAGTTTCCCTTCCAGCTCCTGAACTCCTGTAGCGCAGCAATTACTTAGATGGTGCGTTTCGTGCCGGGGGCACACCCTACCTCTTGCAACTCCTGAACTCCTGAACTCCTCCTTCAGTCCCGAACGACTTGTATCGTCCGAAACTGGGAATCCGCGCATCCGCTCAGGTGTCCCCCCAACAGCAAAATTTCTTGTAAACCGTCGATCGCTGTTTGAGTAATTTCCTCTCCCGGCATCAAGACCGGAATACCGGGAGGATAGGGGCAAATCAACTCCGCACTGACACGATCGATACTTTGGGCAACGGGAATGGTTTCGACAGGGGCAAAGAAGGCTTCACGAGGGGATAGACGAATTGGGGGTAATGCTCCTTCCGTTGTGGAGAATAGGTTTGGGTTCGACGCTTCGATGGCACAGTGGAAAAATCGATCGGATAAGGCGGTCAATCCTTCTACTAGTCGATCGATATCAACAGCAGTATTCCCTAAACTGATAATAAACGTCAAATGGGCAGGTAATGCTAACTCTGCCGTCACTCCCAGTTGTTCGTGAAGTATTTCATCGGCGTCGTAGCCACTGATACCTAACCCCGTCACCTTCACCGTGACTCGCGTCGCATCTAGAGCGAAACAGCCTTCGTTTTTTTGTGTTGGCATTTCCCAAACCGACAAGCCCGGAATTTGGGCGATGCGCGTTCGGGCATTTCCAGCCAACCGCAGCGTTTGCGCCATCAAAGCCTCACCTTGGGTTGCCATTTGGAGCCGTGCCGCATCTAGAGAAGCTAGTAATAGGTAACTGGGGCTGGTGGTTTGTACCATTTGTAACGATCGATGCATTCGATCGTCGTTGATGAGATCGCTCTTTAAGTGCATCATCGAGGCTTGCGTCATCGCGCCCAAAACCTTATGGGTGGATTGTACCGCTAAATCCGCTCCCGATTGGATGGCGGAAGTGGGCAAGTCGGGATGGAAGCCAAAATGAGGTCCGTGTGCTTCGTCTACCAACAGGGGAATTCCTCGCGAATGGGCAATTTTGGCAATTTGAGCGATATCCGAGCAAATTCCGTGATAGGTGGGCGAAACGAGCATGACCGCTTTGGCGTCGGGATGCGCGTCGAGGGTGGCAGCCACCGCAGCCGGAGAAATGCCCAACGCCATATCCCAAGAACGATCGCCGGCGGGACGCACGAAAATGGGAAGGGCTCCGGACAGAATCAATCCGGAAATTGCCGATTTGTGGACGTTGCGGGGTAAAACAATTTTGTCCCCCGGATTGCAAGTCGCCAAAATAGAGGCGATAATCCCCGCCGTCGAACCGTTGATGAGGAACCAACTTCGATCGGCACCAAAGGTCTGCGCCGCCAATGCTTGAGCGTCCCGAATCACGCCGCTGGGGGCAGCTAAGTCGTCGAGTTCCGGTAATTCCGGCAAATCCGCCGCAAAGATCGATCGTCCCAGCCATTCGATGAATTCTTGGGGAATTCCTTGTCCGCGCTTGTGTCCGGGGGCGTAGAAAGCCGCGTGCGATCGTCGGGCACAGCTTTTGAGAGTATCAAATAAAGGTGCCCCGGTGCGATCGTCTCGTGTCGGTATCGAAGAATCGAGCATTAGAAAACTGCGAGAAAGAGAAGGAAGCTGGGCATCTAGGTGAGCATCTCTATAAATTTTCCATCGGGCTAAACATTGAGCCGCAAGTGATACGGGTTGTTAGTCTGTTCCCGATCGAATCGGGATCGGCTAAGTTGGATAATAGATACTGCATTTTGAATTAACAAACTCATGAATCCCAGCCGTCCATCTTACTCTCTCACGGCCCGTACGTTGAAAGTGGTGGGAGCGATCGTCATTATCGCCTCTCTCATTGATTACCTCGTTCTACCCATTCCGTTTCAGCCCCTGGACTTGCCGTGGCGCGTCCAAATAGCCACTCAAATTGTCGATCGTGGCATCATCCCCATGATGGGACTAGGTTTTCTCTTTGCCGGTTATTGGGTCGCCAGCATGACCACCAGCGCCACTCCCCCTCAGAATACATTACTCGATATGCGGTTCTGGGCACTGGTTCTGTCCAGTTTGCTGGGATTGTTTTTCCTCATCTTAGCGCCTCTGCATTTGCGCGATGTCAGCATCGCCAGCAGCCAGAGACTTCAGCAGATTACCCAAGAAGCTCAACAACAAGAAGCTCAACTCGAATCTCAATTGGGGAGTGAAGAGTTACAGCAACGCATCGAACAGCAAAAAGAAGCGGTAAAAGCAATTGCTGCCGATGAAACTCAGCGTCAGGCTTTGATTGACAACCCACAAACTCCCCCGGATCTGAAAAAAATCCTTGAAGAGTCCAAAGGCGACCCCAAAGCCTTGGAAGATTTCCTCAATCAGCAAGCTCAAGCATTACCCGATCAGCTCACAACCAACCTCCGCGAACAAAAGCAGGGTGCCGAACAACAAATTCGATTGAATGCTTGGAAGTCCGGTTTGCGTATCGGTATCAGTAGTTTGCTCCTGTCGATCGGTTACATTATCATCGGCTGGACTGGACTCAAAGGCATGATGGGAGGGATACGATCCCAGAAAAAACCTTCCATGGGTTAAGGTCTCACTCTCGCGCATCGCGTCTTCTGATTTGGGAATTTTGTTCGCCCCGAGCCCCAGAGTTCTCGCTCTCGGAGAGTCCTTCAGATCCCTTGGCAACTGTTCGGGCGATCGCGACTTACGAGCAAAACATTGACTCAGTCAAGTTTGCATCCAGCACGTCTGGCACCATTCGTCTCGAAGATCGCCCCGTCCACATTACACGCCAACCATGTTCTCGATTTATATCCTGACTCATAATGAAGAGCTTGATATTGCCGCTTGTATTGAGTCAGCTCTGTTGTCCGATGACATTATCGTCGTCGATTCTTACAGTAGCGATCGAACTGTCGAAATTGCCAGTCGTTACCCAGTTCGCCTCGTCCAGAACGCCTTCGAGTCCCACGGAAAACAACGAACCTGGATGCTGCGCCAGGTTCCCACCCAACATGAATGGGCGTATATCCTCGAAGCCGACGAACGCATGACTCCAGAGCTGTTTGGGGAATGCTTAGCCGCCGCAAAAAGCGATCGCTACACGGGCTACTATGTCGCAGAACGAGTGATGTTCATGAATCGCTGGATTCGCTACAGCACTCAATATCCTCGCTACCAACTCCGGCTTTTTCGCAAAGATAAGGTTTGGTTTGACGACTACGGTCATACTGAACGAGAAGTTTGCGACGGCGAAACGGGTTTCTTGCAAGAAACTTATCCCCACTATACCTGTAGCAAAGGACTGAGCCGTTGGATCGAAAAGCACAACCGTTACTCTAGCGACGAAGCGGTAGAAACTCTGCGCCAACTCCAGCAAGGTTCCGTGGATTGGCAGAAGTTATGGTTCGGGAAAACCGAAGTCGAAAGGCGGCGGGCATTGAAAGACCTCTCGCTACGATTGCCCTTTCGACCCTTTGTGCGGTTTTTGTATATGTACTTGATTCTAAAAGGATGCTTGGACGGGAAAGCTGGTTTTGCCTGGTGCACCTTGCAAGCTTTCTACGAATATCTGATTCTTCTCAAAGTTGAGGAATTGCAGCAGCAGCAAACTTTTCGGAGTTAGCTATCCCGACTGTTGCCCTGCACTGTACCGCAGATCGGTGTCGGGAGGAGATCGTTAGACCTCCGGTGAAATGCCGCAGGAACCCCGACTACCCAAGGTGTTGAGGAACGAAAAATGAGTTTCCTCAGAGATCTAGTAGACATTTGGGGAAATACACCTCTCCTGCAACTTCTGAACTCCTGAACTCCTTCTTAAGAATGAGTTTCCTCAGAGATCTAGTAGACATTTGGGGAAATACACCTCTCCTGCAACTTCTGAACTCCTGAACTCCTTCTTAAGAATGAGTTTCCTCAGAGATCTAGTAGACATTTGGGGAAATACACCTCTCCTGCAACTTCTGAACTCCTGAACTCCTTCTTAAGAATGAGTTCCCTCAGAGATCTAGTAGACATTTGGGGAAATACACCTCTCCTGCAACTTCTGAACTCCTGAACTCCTTCTTAAGAATGAGTTTCCTCAGAGATCTAGTAGACATCTGGGGAAATACACCTCTCCTGCAACTTCTGAACTCCTGAACTCCTTCTTAAGAATGAGTTTCCTCAGAGATCTAGTAGACATCTGGGGAAATACACCTCTCCTGCAACTTCTGAACTCCTGAACTCCTTCTTAAGACAGCAAGATGTTACAGTTGATACTAGGTGTTGTCATGTTGGCAACTGAGTAAGCTTGCAACAATTCTTTACAAGCGTTACAAATAATAAAAGACAGGCTCGTCATCGCCACTTACTTTGGAAGAGGCATTAGGATCGAGCCTTAGGCTGTATCTTGGAGAGTGAGCTATCTGTGATCGATCGCCTAAAGCAAGACTTGAAGAATGACCTGATAGCAGGATTCTTGGTCGTGATTCCTCTGGCAACGACCATCTGGCTAACGATTACCATTTCGACTTGGGTCGTGAATTTTCTCACAAAAATTCCTAAGCAGCTCAATCCATTTGATGGTTTTCACCCAATCTTAGTCAATCTGCTAAATCTGCTGGTGGGCTTAACTGTCCCGTTGGTAAGTATCCTGTTGATCGGCTTGATGGCTCGCAACATTGTGGGTCGATGGCTGCTCAATGTGGGAGAGACTCTCTTGCAAGCTATTCCCCTTGCCGGAGCGGTATACAAAACCCTCAAGCAACTCCTGCAAACCCTCCTCCAAGACTCTAATGAAAAGTTTCGACGGGTAGTATTAGTGGAGTATCCCCGTGCAGGAGTCTGGTCTCTTGCCTTTGTGACGGGATCTGGGACGATGGAAATGAAGTCCAAACTTCCGGATAAACCGATGGTGAGTGTCTTTATCCCCACGACTCCCAATCCGACAACGGGCTGGTACGCATTGATTCCTGAAGGCGAGGCGATCGACCTTTCGATGTCGATCGAGGATGCTTTCAAGATTCTTCTCTCCGGTGGTATTGTATCTCCTGAACCCTCCCAGCCTTTGTCTTTGAATCCAAAATCCGGTCGCCCCATCGATAATCTTATATCCTCGCCACAACGCACGCCGATTCCTGCTGAGGAATAAACGAACTCGTGAGTTGTTAATGGTTAGGTTATTCGTTATGGGTTTGTAGGAAGACAATGATACGAACGGATAATCATCACGAACAATGAACGATAAAAAATAATAATTAACGATTAACAATTAACACTATGCAAGCCCGTCGTATCTCCCGAGAACTCGCTCTTCTGAGTCTCAGTCAACTTTCCAATAACCCGGAAAAAATCAACAAACAACCGCTGAAAGATATCGTCCTGGCAGCAGTACGAACCATGACAACTGAAGCGAACGAGACGTTAGAGACGGCTGCGGCTGAGTTGACACGAAGTAACGATCGCTTGCTCAATAGCGAAACTCGCGCCACCGACCTCAGTAGCGCTCGAGCCATGATGAAAGAAGCGGTCGAGCTGACTCAAGGAGCCATCAATCGTTTGGGAATGGCGATCGAACTGCCCGAGTTTATCTATCTTGCCAATCAAAAAGAAGTCCAATCTTATACGCTGGAAATCTTAACCCAAGTGGTTAGCAATCGGACAAAAGTTGACGAACTGCTGACGAGCGCAATCGTCGATTGGCATTTACCCCGCCTGCCTCGCATCGATCGCGATATCTTGCGGATTGCGGTTACGGAGATGTGGTTTTTGGGTTTGCCCGAGCGTGTAGCCATTAATGAAGCTGTTGAACTGGCGAAACGTTACAGCAGCGATGAGGCGCATCGCTTTATCAACGGGGTCTTGCGCCGCGTGACTGAATCGATCGCCTAATGATGCGACCGGAAAACGAAACGCAAGCCTCTGGCTACCCTGTGGAAATGCTGCACGGGGATTGAAACGCCACTAAATCTCTCCGTTTCTCTGTTTCCCAATCTGATGTCAAATACCAACCAGCGTGGTTACTAGAGCGGCTGAGAGGCATACTATTCAGACTCGGCTTGGGTTTGATGATTTTGTCACTACAAGAGGCTGTGACACCCAATTCCGTGTAAGGTATCCTACATAGCGCGAAAATTGCGGAGGCAGCCGCGATCGCATCTCCGACAAGCTCCGACAAGCAAGGTACTGACGGCGCTTTCCCTAGGTTCCTAATACCAAACGAGATTGAGATATGGTTTTTAACTGGTTTCGCCGTAAATTTGATGAGGGTTCCGACAAATCAGAAGCCGAAAAGGCAACTCCAGCTCCTTCCCAGCCAGAGTCCAAGGAAGAGAGTTCCGTCGAGGAACCTTCAACCCCAGCCTCCTCTGGTGACGATTACCTGAAGTGGGCAAAAGCAGCATATCAGAATATCCAGAAAAAGCAGCAACAAGACTCTTTCGAGGAAGAAACGGAATCAGAAACAGCGGAAACTCTCCCCACGACTGAAATTGCCGTTGCTGATGTTGATGCTGATACAAAGCCTGTAGCGGTTGAATCTCTTGTATCCGAACCGGAATCTCCAAAGATCGAAGAACCGGAAGACACGGAGGCTGTGGAAACAGCGGAAATCTTAGCCCCAGACGAAACGCCCGAATCGGTCATCGAAACCGAAGAGTCGGTAGCCACAGAACCCGAATCGACCGAAGAAACAGAAGACACCGCCGGACCTGTACCGGAGGCGATCGTCGAAACGCCCGAATCGCTCGAAGAACCGGAAGCTACAGCAACTGTGGAAACGGTAGAACCCGAACCCATAGCCCCAGACGAAACGCCCGAATCGATCGTCGAAACCGAAGAGTCGGTAGCCACAGAATCGCCAACCCCTGCCCAAGCCACAACCCAAACCCCTCAAACCCAACCCCTATCGTTCTTAGCTCGAGCGGAAGCCGAACGTCAAGCCAGATTAGAACGTCTCAAAGCCGAAGCGATCGAAACTCCCGTTGTCGAAGAAACCCCGGTTGCCGCACCAAAAGCGGTAGAAATTCCCGAACTGCCGTTTGATGAAGGATTTGTTTGGTCCTCAGAAGTCTTAGCCGCTCAAGGTCGCCGTCCCGAAGACATTTCCGTCGAAGAAATTACCTGGCTGAAAAAACTCCGCCAAGGCTTAGATAAAACCCGTCGCGGTTTGGTCAATCAGCTCAAAGCGATTGTCGGTCAAGGACCCCTCAATAAAGCCGCAGTTCTGGAGATTGAAGAACTGTTGCTGCAAGCTGATGTGGGGATTGAGGCAACGGATTACGTCATCGAAGCACTCCAAGCTCGGATGCGAGAGGAAACCCTGCCCCCAGACGCGGCAATCGCCTATCTCAAGCAAATTCTGCGGGGTATGCTCGATCGACCCCTAATCGATCGTGAAAAGACCTATTTAATTCCCGAAAAAGACAGCTTTAATATCTGGCTGATGACTGGAGTCAACGGTGCGGGGAAAACCACCACCATTGGCAAACTGGCACACCTTGCCCAAAAATCAGATTACAACTGTTTGATTGCAGCAGCCGATACCTTCCGCGCAGCAGCGGTCGAACAAGTTAAAGTGTGGGGAGCGCGCAGCGGCATTGATGTGATTGCCAACCCCGGACAAAATACCGATCCGGCAGCGGTGGTATTCGATGCGATCGCGGCTGCCCGATCGCGAAAAACTGAGTTACTATTAGTCGATACAGCCGGACGGCTGCAAAATAAGAAGAATCTGATGGACGAACTCAATAAAATCCGTCGGATTATTGACAAACAAGCACCGGGTGCTACGATCGAATCCCTGCTCGTCCTAGATGCCACCCTCGGTCAAAACGGTTTGCGCCAAGCCGAAGTGTTTGCCGAAGCCGCACAACTCAGCGGTGTAGTCTTGACAAAGCTCGACGGAACTGCTAAAGGTGGTGTTGCTTTAGCAGTGGTGCAGCAGCTCGGTCTCCCGATACGGTTCATCGGAGCCGGAGAAGGGATTGAAGACCTACGCCCCTTTTCGAGTTATGAATTTGTCGAAGCTCTTCTAGATGGGTGATAGATCGCGCAAATCTGAGGAATTTTTGAGATTCGAGTTTCTCCAGAGTCCATCAAATAGCGCTCGCCGCCTGCTTGTCACCCTCTGTCAATCCCCTAAACTCAATCGGTGGGGCAAGATTCATTTAACCTCCGAACTCTCATGACAGCTGTACCTAGACCCAGACCGCCCGCTCAATCCACCGAAACCGCGATCGATCGCGCTGATGCCAGCGTAACTCCGGTCTTTGCCCTGAAAAAATTGGTGGCGCAACTGCAACGGGAACAGAACAAAATTCAGGATTTGCTCAGTTCCTTGGGATTTGCTCTGCGTAGCTTTAACAACCTCAACCAGTTTTTAGAGCTCATTCCGTTAGTTGCCAGTCGCGTGACAGACGCAGATGGTGCGGCGTTAGTCTTGTTCCAAGCCAACGGTCAGGTACGGCTGAAGCGGTTACATTGTTCCGAAGGTAATGGCGGTGCAGATCTGCGACAGGCGATCGAAACTGCCATGCGCCAACCCCTGAAAACCTCACTCACAGCTGCTAATCTCGATCGACAAGTCAGCCAATATCTCGGGTCTCAAGTGCAGTTATTCGGGACATCGATTTCCATCAAAAATGCCGAACGGGGACGACTGTATGTCTTCTGTCGCGACTCCAACTACAATTGGACAGAAGCCCGTCAGAAGCTTCTGAGGCTCGTTGCCGACCAAACTGCCGTCGCGATCGAAAATGACGAACTGGGTGCCGAACTGCGCCGCAAGGAGCGTTTAGATCGCGAGTTAGAAATCGGGGCAGAAATTCAATTACAATTGTTGCCCCGCCAATGTCCTGACATTCCGGGGATGGAAATGGCGGCGTGCTGCCAAACGGCAAACCGGGTGGGTGGCGACTACTATGACTTTATTCCCACTAACCCGAAATTAGTCCGTCGTAGACCGTCTGAATCCACTTCGGGAGGACGCTGGGGCATCGTCATCGGGGATGTGATGGGCAAAGGTGTCCCGGCTGGTCTGATCATGACCATGACCCGAGGAATGCTACGTGCGGAAGCTCTCAACGGAAATTCTCCGGCGAAGATTTTGCAACACTTGAATCGGGTGATGTACGCGGATTTAGAAAATTCTCATCGGTTCGTTACCTTGTTTTATTCAGAGTACGATCCAGCGACCCGTATTTTATCTTATAGTAATGCTGCCCACAATCCGCCGTTGTTGTGGCGAGCGGCAACTCAAACGATGACGCAACTGGATACTCTGGGAATGCTGATCGGTTTGGAAGCCGATTCGGAATATTTCGAGGAGCAAGTGCAGCTCGAACCGGGAGATACTATCTTATATTACACAGATGGGTTGACCGATGCTGCCGACAGTAAAGGCGAGCGCTTTGAGGAGGATAATCTAGTCGAGGCATTTGGGTGGGCGTGCCAGAACTGCTCCCACCCCCAGGGGATTGTGAAACACTTGTTCGATCTAGTGCAGCAGTTTATCGGCTGGGGGAACCGCAATGGTGATGATATGACTCTCGTGGTTATGAAAGTTGAAGATCGGGATTAGGAGGTTAGTGTTTAATGAGTTCGATGCGTGAAATTCCATCTGCCACAGTCAGTTTGGATGCCTTAACATTTAATGGTTTGACCAACGTAGATCCATTTCTGCTACGGCAGTATATCGTGGCTCAAAAAGTAGACGATCCGCAATTGTTCAACCAAGTACAATCGTCATGGTCTAATTTTGTCAGTTCCGGTCAAATTTGGGCATTGCTGATTGGCTTGCTGGTTGGCTATTGGTTTCGATCGATGTCTAGCGGTTGAACATTTAAGTTAAACATTGAAATTGTGTCGGCGGTTAACGGTTAGCGGTTAACCATTAGAAATCTCCGAAAACTCAGTTTTAGCCTAGGCAGTACAAGGGGTTGAGGTATATTTTCGGAGATTTCTGTTCGCGTTTAGCTAAGATCGATCGGTGACCTAGCGTAAATTGTGAATGGTGGAAACTTATGTGATGAGGTGATGATATGAGGACGTGAATTACCAATTACCAATTACCAATTACCAATTACCAATTACCCACTACCAATGACAAACTCGAAAACTTGGAGCCAACGCTTTGAATCTGCCCTACATCCGGCGATAGCCCGTTTTAATGCCAGTATAGGTTTTGATATAGAGTTGATCGAATACGATTTGACGGGTTCGGTGGCTCATGCCAAAATGCTCGCCAAAACCGGAATTATTGCCCCGGAAGAAGGCGAGAAGTTGGTGTCAGGATTAGAGCAAATTCGGCAAGAATATCGAGAGGGTAAGTTTGTCCCGGGAATTGATGCAGAAGACGTGCATTTTGCCGTAGAACGTCGATTGACAGAATTGGTGGGGGATGTAGGCAAAAAGTTACATACTGCTCGATCGCGCAACGATCAAGTGGGGACGGATACTCGCCTCTATTTGCGCGATCGCATCGTCCAAATTCAGGAAAAACTACGCGCGTTTCAAGCCGTCTTACTGGATTTAGCCGAACACAATGTTAACACCTTAATTCCGGGCTATACTCACCTCCAACGCGCCCAACCTGTCAGTTTGGCGCACCACCTCCTCGCCTATTTTGAAATGGCGCAGCGAGATTGGGAACGATTGGGAGAAATCTATCAGCGCGTGAATATGTCGCCCCTAGGCAGCGGGGCATTGGCGGGGACAACTTTTCCTATCGATCGGCTTTACACTGCCGAATTGCTCGAATTTGGGGGAGTTTATGCCAATAGTTTGGATGGGGTGAGCGATCGAGATTTTGCCATCGAATTTCTCTGTGCCTCTAGCTTGATTATGGTGCATCTGAGTCGTCTATCGGAAGAGATGATTCTCTGGGCATCTCAGGAATTTGGCTTTATTAGCCTCACGGATAGTTGTGCCACGGGATCGAGCATTATGCCCCAAAAGAAAAACCCCGATGTGCCGGAATTGGTGCGGGGAAAAGCGGGGCGAGTATTCGGGCATTTGCAGGGAATGTTAGTGCTGATGAAGGCGTTGCCTTTGGCGTATAACAAAGATTTGCAAGAAGATAAAGAAGCCCTATTTGATAGTGTCAAAACCGTTGAGGCTTGTTTAGAAGCGATGACGATTTTGTTGTCTGAAGGGATTGAATTCAACGTTGATCGGCTTGACAATGCGGTAAACGAAGACTTTTCTAATGCCACCGATGTTGCCGACTATTTAGCCGCCAAAGGGGTTCCTTTCCGAGAAGCTTACAATTTAGTTGGAAAGGTGGTGAAAACGTCGCTAGCAGCCGGGAAGTTATTGAAAGATTTAACCCTGGAAGAATGGCAGGAATTGCACCCGAAAATTGAAGCCGATATCTACAGAGCGATCGATCCTCGACAAGTGGTAGCCGCGCGAAATAGTCTGGGGGGAACCGGGTTTGAGCAAATTCGTACTGCGTTAGGAAATGCTTGGGAACGATGGGGTAAGTAATAAGTAATAAGTAATAAGAGCGTAGGGTGTGTTGAGGTACGAAACGCACCAGATGAAGTTAGCGCAAATGTCTCTTTGAAGCACCATCTGTAGGGGCGCGCTTCGTAGCCATGCCGTAGGCTATGGGGCATTCGCCCCCCGGATCTGTAGGTAATTCCTGGAAGTAATAAACATCTGGGAAAGCTACGTTCTAGCCCAGGCTTTGCACGGGTTTGAGGTGTGTTTTCCCAGATGTCTAATGGGTAAATTGGGCAAAACTTCCCCCCTCGGGGGAAGTTTCGTTTAAACGATTTCCGAAGAAGGCGTTTGCACCGGTTGTTGAACTTGGGGCTGGAATTGGAACAACGAATAAATTACGTTGCGGCGAATATCGGTCATCATATCCAAGAACAATTGATATCCTTCGCTCTTATATTCCACCAAGGGATCTTTTTGTCCGTAACCGCGCAATCCAACGGACTCTCGCAAGGCATCCATTTGCTGCAAATGTTCTCGCCATAGGGTGTCAATTTGTTGCAAGATGAAGAAGCGTTCGGCTTGGCGCATCAAACCCGGTTGTAACTGGTCGATTTGTCCTTCTTTGATGTCGTAGGCGATGCGGACTTGTTCGTGCAAGAACGTCTTGATTTCGTCCATGGATAAATCTTCAAGCTGCGCGGGTTCTAAGTCTGCCAGCAAGTAGACGAATTCCTTAACCTTTTCAACCAGTTTATCGAGATTCCATTCTTCTGACGGTAAATCGGGATTGATGTAGGCTTCTACGATGTCGTCCATCGTTCGTTCCGCGTATTTAATCGCCTGTTCTTTGAGATCTTCTCCTTCCAAAACCCGACGGCGTTCGGCGTAGATGGCGCGACGTTGATTGTTCATCACCTCGTCGTACTCGAACACATTTTTCCGGATGTCGTAGTAATAGGTTTCCACCTTTTTCTGAGCGCCTTCCAAACTGTTGGTCAGCATCTTCGATTCGATGGGCATATCCTCTTCGACATTGAACATTTCCATCAATTTGGCAACTCGATCGCCGCCAAAAATCCGCAATAAGTTATCATCTAAACTGAGGAAAAATCGGGTCGAACCGGGGTCGCCTTGGCGTCCGGCACGTCCTCGCAATTGGTTGTCGATGCGTCGCGACTCGTGGCGTTCTGTACCGATGACGTGCAATCCACCCAAATCGATCGCCTCGTCGTGTTCCTGGTTGGTAAACACTTCGTATTCCTGGCGAATGGCATTATAAACCTCCCGCAGTTTCTGAATCACCGGATCGGTAGTCGGGGCTTTTTCCGCTGCAACTGCCAATCGGTCTTCCGCCTCCAATTCTGGCAAACTGCGCTCCCCATATTCTTTGACAGCACAGTCTACCGCTTCTTTGAGCATTTTCTCGGTTTGGGGAGACAGCGGCGTCGGGAAGATATTCGACGAGACTTTCCAAGTTTTTTGCGGCTTGCTGGCATCAAACCCCTGGGCTTTTTCCCGACGCTTGGCACCGGCAACGGATTTGGTCGCGAAGGTGCCTTCGTCTTCTGGCTGGACGATGCGCGGCATGAGGTATTCTCGGACTTTCAACCGTGCCATGTACTCCGCATTCCCACCAAGAATGATATCCGTCCCCCGACCCGCCATATTGGTGGCAATGGTCACGGTTCCTTTGCGTCCGGCTTGGGCGACGATTTCCGCTTCCCGTTCCACGTTTTCGGGTTTAGCGTTGAGCAGGTTGTGGGGGATTTGCAGTTCGCTCAACAAACGGGACAGGACTTCCGATTTTTCCACGCTGGTGGTTCCCACCAATACCGGACGACCGAGTTGGTGCATTTCGGCACATTCTTCGGCAACGGACTTCCATTTGCCCAATTCGGTTTTGTAGACCATGTCCGACAGATCTCGGCGCAACAAAGGTCGGTTGGTGGGAACGATGGTGACTTCTAGCTTGTAAATTTTTTCAAACTCAGCTTCCTCGGTTTTGGCGGTTCCCGTCATGCCACCGAGTTTGGGGTAGATCAAGAAGAAGTTTTGATAGGTAATCGTTGCCAGGGTCTGGGTTTCTGGCTGAATTTCTGCTCCTTCTTTGGCTTCGATGGCTTGGTGCAAGCCGTCACTCCAGCGCCGACCCGGCATGACGCGCCCGGTAAATTCATCGACGATGGTGACTTCGTCGTCGCGAACGATGTAGTTGACGTTTTTGACAAAGAGTTCTTTGGCTTTAATGGCGTTGAAAATGTAGTGCGCCCAGGGATCTTTGGGATCGTACAAATCTGTCACGCCTAACAGTTCTTCCGTTCGGGCAAAGCCTTCATCGCTCAAAATGACGTTACGCGCTTTTTCATCGACTTCGTAGTCTTGGGGTTCTTCTTCCGTCCCCGGTTGCAATTGTACGGCGATCTCGGCAGCGCGTATATACTTTTCGCTGGGACGTTCTACCTGACCGGAAATAATCAACGGGGTTCGGGCTTCGTCAACCAGTACCGAGTCTACTTCGTCGATGATGCAGAAATTAAACGGGCGCTGCACAACTTCGGAGATGGACGTTGCCATGTTGTCGCGCAGATAGTCGAATCCCAATTCGGAGTTGGTGCAGTAGGTGATGTCGCAATTGTAGTTTTTGCGGCGTTCCTCCGGGGTCATTCCTTGTTGGATCAGTCCTACAGATAATCCCAGGAAGCGATGCACTTGTCCCATCCATTCCGCGTCCCGACGGGCGAGGTAGTCGTTGACGGTGACGACGTGGACGCCTTTGCCGCTGAGGGCGTTGAGGTAGGCTGGCAGGGTGGAGACGAGGGTTTTGCCTTCCCCGGTTTTCATTTCGGCGATTTGACCGGAGTGCAAGACCATTCCCCCCAGCATTTGCACGTCGAAGTGGCGCATTCCCAGGACTCGGCGGGAGGCTTCTCGGACGACGGCAAAGGCTTCGGGTAAAATTTCGTCGAGTATTTCTTTTTCTTCGTCGAGTGATTTGGCTTTCTCCAACTGCTGCTGGAACTGGGCAGTTTTACCCGTTAGTTCTCGATCGCTAAGTCCTTGAATGTCTTCTTCGAGAAGGTTGATATCTACCACTAGGGGTTGATATTTCTTGAGTTTGCGGGCATTGGGATCGCCGAGCAGAGTTTTCAGCATAGCCGGGAGGAATGTAGTGCGGTCAAAACGAACGGGTACGAGGTCAAACTTAGAAAATGGAGACGCTTGGGGCGTATGGGCTTGATTTGATATTTTCTTTACATATTACCACTGGGAGCGTGGAGTTAGGAGTTAGGAGTGATTGGTTAGGGGTTAGTCGTTAATCTTCCTTTTCCCTTCTGCTTTTAATTATCAATGGTATCCCGGTGGTTTGAGTAGGTCGGTTTTCCAGATCGGTTGGGTTCCGGTGTTGAGGGGACGCGCTAGCCGCCAGGTTTTGCCTTCGGGCTGAAGTTGGAGGTAGACTTCAAAGGGTTGGTTGTGGCGTGCGATCGGCCCGGCAGAGAGCTGAAGTCGTAGATCGTAGGTTCCCGACAGCCGGAAAGTGGGTAAGTCTTCGATCGACAGGAGTTGACGATCGTCGATCTGCAACTTTTCGATTTTCCAAGTTGGAGATCGATCGAGTTTGAGCTTTTGGGTTAATTCTTGTTGTGTTTGACTCAATTGTAGATCGATCGCTTGTCGAACTAAAGATTCATTCGGGGTTGAGGTGACAAATCGACAACCCGTTAGCAGGATAACCAGAATCGCGATCCCACAGAGTTTCCCGAGGACTTTCATGGATGGAGCTGTCAAGTACACTTTCTCAGTGTACTTTAGTCCGGTAAATGTATAGATTTAATTTAAGTTTTAGGTAAGTCTTCCAGTGTTATTCTAAATCATTGACCGAATAATATAATAAAATAGTTTACTCATAAAAATACTAGCAATTTTAAATTCTTTACTTTGCTATTTTTAGCATAATAATAAAAGTTTGATCGATCGTAACTTGGTGGAATCGACAGCCTTGAATGCCAATTTTCTATAGTATTCCTAAATCAGTTTTAAAATTTATCCTAATACTTTAGTAACGGCAATCCCCCCGTGGTGACACCGGTACGTGGAATAGGCAACGAAATAACTACTCTTATATCCATTACGATCGATTTAGGATCGCGATATAATGATGAGCCAAGAAATGTCTACCCCTGACCCGAAACCTGGGTGCGGCAAATGCGCTAAGAGTTGAGGATTCAACAACAACGAGCCGAGACTCAAAGGCAACGGGCAGAACGCTTAGCTGAGTATTTGAGATGCCAAGGAATCGATCCCGAGAACTTGCCCGAAGGCGAGATTTAAAATCGATAATTTCGATCGCCCACCCACAAACTAACGGGGATGGCGTTTCCCCTTTCATCGACTCTGGCTTCTACGACGAAGTTATTACCCCGATTTTGCACTCGAATAATATCGTTGTTGACTCGATCGCGGCGTTCTTCGGGCATATAATAGGTTTCTATGCCATAGGTAATTCGCTGTCCTCTGGCTTGACCTTTGAGGGCAATCTGATGGGTGGCTAAATCTGTGGGATGTTCGGCGATGACACGCACGGGTTGCCAAGGCATAGTAGCAGTGACGGCTTTTAAGATTGGGGCTTCCAGAACTAGGTAAAAGCTGAAGTGGTGATTGTTTTGATGTTGCCCGAATAATTCTTTGCCGCCGGGGAGCATTTGCAAACGATCCCAACGAGAGATTTCGTAGCTGAGGGTTTGATAGGGTCCTTGCAGAGGATCGTAGGGGTCGGCAGGTATGGTTTGCAGGACAATCCGCTGTCCGGTGAGATAAGTATAAGCGTTGTGGGCAGGGACTGCGACAATCAGCGCGGTTTGGAGAAGAAGGGGAACCCACAAGCGCCAAGGGGAAAGACCTTTAGAGGATTGAGTCGAAGTTTCCGAGTTCGGTGGAGTTTGCGTTGGGACGTCAGAGGTCATGGGGATTCCTCCTGAAATGAGTTGGAGTTCGCTAAATGTTTGGATTTCTTGATATTTTGCTCGAACGCAAGTCCGGCAACCATGACGCCTACACCACACAATACAAATACAAGGGACTGTAACAACAATCCCGTATTGTATTCGAGCATCCGACTGGCAATGCCCACTGACAACAGGAATGTTCCTCCCCAAAAAGTGCGGCGAACGCCCCCTGCCAAGCCGTCTCGAATAAGACTAATTGCTAATAAGAATAGCATGACATTGAAGGCGATCGTGCTACTTGTGGCGATCGAGTAGATGTGCAAATGCCAGAAGACCAGACTTCCTGAGATGATGATGAGGGCTAAAATTGTCAGGCTATTAACCGCTTTACTTTTTCCTACTTTTATGCTTTTTCCTGGCGATCGGAACTGAAACAAACCCAAGAAAGTCAAGGCAGTCAAAATTGAGATATCTATCGTAAAGTATTGTAATAACTGCCATTGTTCGATGTTCAATTTTCCGAGTTGAAAAGACTTCCAGCTGTTAAACGAGAAAGCATAGAGAACTAGGCTGATAAAAATAGTCGATAGACTGCGGGCGATCGATTGAAACTTAAACTCTAAAAGTGTAGAAGAACGACGAAAACGCCCGAACCTCCAGATTCCTTCGGTATATCCCCAGAAGAGAGCCGGAGGCAAACCGATCGCCAGTTCGAGTATCCATCCTTCAAACCGAAGAATATTGGCTAAAAAAGAAGTCATCACCGCGATCGTACCGAGTCCGAAAATTGCGCGCGATCGACACCAGTACGCCAAAGGAATTAAGATGGCGATCCCCACCAGGGGCATATGCTCGATCGTCAATTGACCCCAAGACCATTGTGGGGCATTAAATCCTCGAGAAAACCCAATCCAATAGCCAATTTGTAAAAGAATTGCCGCCAATATCCCGAGAGATTTTAACCGCAGACTGAATGATAGGGTCGCGACCCCCAATCCCCACGCTAGAAACAATTCATATAAATTGCCGCTCTCGTAAAAAAGCTGAGAGACGAGCGCCATATTTGCCCCGAGAATGAGCGCTCCCAAAAGTAATAAACTTTGCCCCAAATTTTGAAACGATCGAGGCTGTATCGGTTTGCGCCAGAGATAGAATCCCGTGGCATTGACGCCCAGAAATAAACTGACCAACAACATCAGCCGCGAAACTCGCGACCAAGCCTCCCAATTTGCCGCCACAAAGATAATCGTTCCCAATCCCATCAGAATGCCGCCCAAGCCCATTAAGATGGCGGTAAACCGATTTCTGGCAGCGTTTTCGATGTCCGAAAACTGATAGCGATCGGCAATTTTCTCATACACCGATCGATCGATTAACCCTTCTTGCCACCAGTGTTCTGCTTCTTGGCGCAATTGATGACGAAATTTTTCGGGAACCATGATGGGGATAGAGTTGCAGAAGTTCAGGAGAGGGGGAGATGGGCAGGAAACGGTTCGGTCATCCGATACAATCGAGATCGGTCAATGAAACATTGGTGTAGGTCTGCGATTGTGGGTTTTCAAATCGGTATACTCGGATTAGGTACGGTAGGAACGGGAACGGCGCGAATTTTGCTCGATCCGACGGGACGGCATCCCTTGTTGCGGGAGTTGAATATCGCGCGGGTGGGGGTTCGATCGCTCGATAAACCGCGCTCCATAGAACTACCCTCTCAAATTTTAACCACCAACTTAGAGGCGATCGTCACCGATCCCGAAATTGATATTGTCGTGGAGTTAATCGGCGGATTGGAACCGGCGCGATCGCTAATCTTACAAGCGATTGACGCCGGAAAGCACGTCGTCACCGCCAACAAAGCCGTGATGTCTCGGTTCGGCGACGAAATCTATACCGCTGCCAACGACAAAGGCGTCTACGTGATGCTAGAAGCGGCTGTCGGCGGTGGGATTCCGGTGATTCAACCCCTGAAACAAGCTCTCGGCGTCAACCGCATCAAGCGCGTCATCGGCATTGTCAACGGAACCACCAACTACATTCTCTCCCGGATGCAAGCAGAAGGGGCGAGTTTTGATGATGTGCTTGCCGACGCGCAACGGTTGGGATATGCCGAAGCCGATCCCACTGCTGATGTGGATGGGTTGGATGCAGCGGATAAAATTGCGATTCTGGCATCGATCGCTTTTGGGGGACGGATCAAACTCGATGGAATCCATACCGAAGGCATTCGTCGAGTCAGTGCAGCCGATATCGCCTATGCTGAAAAATTGGACTTCGTTATTAAATTATTGGCGATCGCTCAAGAAGATATCCCCGAAGACCCCGCATCTGGAACATCTCAACAATTACAAGTTAAGGTGCACCCCACCCTGCTCCCCAAAACCCACCCTCTCGCCAGTATTAACGACGTATACAACGCGATTTTGGTGGAGGGGAAACCCCTGGGACAAGTGATGTTCTTCGGACCGGGTGCTGGGGAAGGGGCTACCGCTAGCGCCGTGGTTTCCGATTTGCTCAACATTGCCGCCATCCTCCAAACCGAAACAGAACCGATTCTGCATCCGTTGCTCAGTTGCACTCACCAGCACTATTGCGCGATCGCACCCGTAGAAGAGTCGGTCAGCCGATTTTACGCCCGGTTTCTCACCCACGATAGTCCGGGGGTAATCGGGAGTTTGGGAACCCTCTTCGGCGATCGAGGGGTCAGTTTGGAATCGGTGGTGCAAATTGGGATGCGCGATCGGTTAGCCGAAATTATTGTCGTCACTCACGATGTCCGCGAAGGCAACTTCCAGCAAGCGCTGGCAGACATTCGCAATCTGGAGGCGATCGCCGATATTCCTAGCGTGTTGCGGGTTTTGTAGGGATTAGCGACCAATTTCATCGATTCAAAAAATTCGATCGGTTGCCAAAATGCCGCAATAATGTTGAAATAAGTAGACGGTACTGCGATCGCAGTTACCCGATCGTCTGAGGGGGCGTGGCGGAATGGTAGACGCTACGGACTTAGACAAAACTGAGCCTTAAGGGAGAAATCCTTTAAGTGGAAGCTCTCAAATTCAGGGAAACCTAAATCCGACACCGGACAAGGCAATCCTGAGCCAAGCCCTGCGTAGACATCAGCGAAGAGCCGATCTCTTTGAAGGGAAGGTGCAGAGACTCGACGGGAGCTACCCTAACGTGAAGCCGAGGGTAAAGGGAGAGTCCAATTCTCAAAGCCTGGGAAATCGAGGCAGCAGCGAAAGCTGTGGGAGAATGAAAATCCGTTGACTGGTGACAGTCGTGAGGGTTCAAGTCCCTCCGCCCCCATAAACTTAACAAAACTCCATCCTGGGTAAGCAATCTGAAAGAATTGTTGAGTGTTGTGTAGACAGGCTTTTTGGTATGGACAGTAACAGTTAAAGTATGAATGTTAAAGAATAATTAAACTTATTCCGAGCAAAGGTGGTTAAGGAGATTCTATGACACCCGTAATGCTACGTCAGCTTTGGTCTTTGATTGAGACTACCCAAGCCAATCTTCTTTTGGCTCTCGACGATGCCACGTTGGTTCAATGGCTCACCAAACAGTTCAAACAAGACCGAGCTTTAAATAGAGACGAGCTAGACTGCCTCAACAATTACATAAGTGCGAAAGCTCCCTTAATTCGGGACTTAGCTCAACAGAGAGTCATTACCGATCGCCCCTAGGCTCGATCGAGGGTTCATTTCCATCCAACTCTCTATTTATCCAGATTATCCAGAACTCGTACTCTCATCGGGTGCACGGCACTCAAAACTCTATTCAAAATTCGAGCGTGGCTTATTTCTATCTGCCGTTATGATTTTGAATCCAGTACACCCGTACTAGTTCGTCAGATCCAACAACGCTTGGTACAACCCATCCATTGTATATTCCGCCGCTTCCACATCTACACGTCCCAATAGATCCCGACAGGTTTGAGAAGTTTGAGGACCGATGGAGGCAACACAGATCCCATCTAATGAAATATCTTTCCTTTCCTTCACCAGGTGACAAAAATTCTTCACCGTTTTGGAACTGGCAAAGGTAATCGCATCAACGGCTTGTCTTAAAAGTGCATCTATGGCTTCGGGCGGAATAATTTTGGGACAGCGCGACTCGTAGGCAGCGACTTCTACAACCTCAGCGCCCCGCTCGACGAACTGTTTGACTAACACTTCGCGTCCCCCAGTTTCAACTCGGGGGAATAGAATTTTTAAACCCCCCACCGATTCGGGGAAATATTCAACCAATGCATCCGCCACGAAGTTCGGCGGGATGAAATCGGGTTGTATTCCTTGTTGTTCTAAAATTTTGGCGGTTTTCTTGCCGACGACGGCAATTTTAACGGTTGCTAGGTTTTGGGGTGTTCTTTCCGCCGACGAGTAGGCGATCGAAGAAGGCAGTGACGCCGTTTGCCGAGGTGAGAATCAACCAGTCGAACTCATGAAGACGATCGATGCTCTCATCTAACGCTTGCCAACTCGATGGCGGTCCGATTTCCAGTGCGGGGAAGGATAGAACCGTTGCTCCGGCTTGGGTGAGGCGATCGCTAAATTCGCTAGATTGCTCCGTCGATCGGGTGACGAGAATGGTTTTGCCGGTGAGTGTGTTTTTTGTCCGTTGTCATGGGTCATTGTTTAAAATGAGAGCTTTTGGAACAAATTGGCAACAGGGAAAGAAAAATCAGGAATTACATCTTCGCCATCAAAGAAATCGGCTAACTTAAGCAGGCAGATCGGGAACTTGAGACGATCGATAGACCAGAATATACTGCTGTCTAGGACTAATCACCCAAACTAAACGAGTACCGTTTTCAAAGTATTCTACCAACTTGTCATCAATTTCTTCTACCGTATTTCCCGGAGACAGTACTTCAATCGCCAAATCAGGCGCACCTTCTAGAAATCCCGTCGGTAGTTCTGTCATTCCTTGTAAACGTTCCTTAGCAAAGAAAGAAATATCCGGAGAACGTTTGTTGCCATTTTTCATCTTGAAAGCAGTGCTGGAATCCAGGATCACTCCCAATTTTTTAGGGAGAACGCAACCCATCAGTGCAAAGAGCAGCAGGCTGCAAATATATCCATGTAATGCTCCAGAATTTCCCATCTTCAGTAGTTGTCCGTTCACAATTTCATAGCGATGTCCGTCATCTGGAAGCGCCATGAATTCGTCATCTGTCCAGATTTTTTCTTCAGATAATTTAATGCTTGAAGTTTCTGTATAGGGTTGTATCAGAGTAGACATGAGTTCCTCTTTGTTGGGGATATGGAGCAAGAAGCATCATTGTTTTTGTCTAGAACCTAATTGTTTTTATCGCTAAATTGCTACTTTTCATAGAAATAATCACTCACCCCACAAGACCAATAACCAATAACTAATGTCCAATGACTAAGATCCCAAAAACTCCCGCAAACCCACCACTTCTCCGATAACAATAACCGTGGGAGAAAGGGATTCGCCCGAAGTGCGACGGACGATGTTTTCCAGATTTCCCGTCCACACTTGTTGCTGAGTTCTTCCCGCCCAACGAATAACAGCGATCGAAGTTTGAGAAGATTTTCCGTATCGTTGCAGCAGTCGGACAATTTCGAGTAACTGAGAGCCTCCCATTAACACCACCAAGGTTTCCATCCGCACCAAAGCTTCCCAATCTAGCGCCAAGGGATCGTGACCGCTGACGACGGTAAAACCCCGACTCAGCACCGGGTCAGTGAGGGGAATTCCGGCTAATAGAGGGGCTGCCAGTGCCGATGAAACCCCTGGAACGACTTCAAAGGGACAATCGGTTTCGACGAGGGCTTGAATTTCCGAGGTACAGCGACCGAAGATAAAAGGATCGCCGCTTTTGAGACGAACCACCTGTTTACCTTGCTGACAAGATTTGACGATTATATTATTAATGTGCGATTGCGGCGGACTGGGTTTGCCACCCCGCTTGCCTACATCCACCTGTTGGCATTGGGGGGGAACCCACTGCAACAAACGATCGTCGGCTAGGGCATCGTAGATCAATACCTCTGCCTGAGATAGGAGTTGCTGTCCGCGTACTGTTAGGTACTCGATATCTCCAGGACCCGCGCCGACGAGATACACTTTTCCAATGGAGATAGTCATGTTGTGGGCATTACTTCTTAATTGCGTTTATTGCTACCCACACTTGCCAGAAGAACAGGGCAGAGATTGCCAACGTGACGGTATCTTGGAAAATCCAGTAGGGACGGTGCGTAAAAATTTCGATCATCGTGACGTTTTTCGATCGTTTCTCGAAGGAGACTTGTTTTTCCCAGCGACGATCGCTAGAAAAACCCGATATCACATCTCAGTTTAGCACCAGTACGTTTCTGCCTCAACACACCCTAACACTTCTTACTCATTAACACCTTCCAATTGCTCGTCCGTCGAATCGTATAGTTCCCGCAACTTCTGCAACTTCTCTTCCTCAGGATTCCAAAATCCTCGTCCGTGAGCCTCTAACATTCGCCCGACAATATTGCGAAAGGCTTCGGGATTGGCGGCTTGTAACTTCTGCGCCATTTCTGCATCCAAAGCATAGGTTTCTGCCGCACCATCATAGACCCAAGAATCTTGGAAATTCACGGTTCCACCCCATCCCATTAATGCTGTCATCCGTTGAGAGATTTCGTAGGCGCCGCCAGACCCTTGATTTACCATCGCATCTGCCCATTTGGGGTTGAGTAATTTGGTGCGATATTCCAGACGCAGGATATCTTCTAAATTACGCGGGGTGGTATCTTTGGAAAAGCTTTCGACGAGGCTGGCGCTAACTTTTTTGCCTTGTTTTTGTTCGGCAGCTTTTTTCAATCCTCCGGTGTTGGCGTAGTATTCTTGAATGTCGGTTAAACCATATTCTACGGAGTCGATTTCTTGAACAATTCTGTTGGTTGTTTGCAATAATTGATTGAGGATTTCGGGACGAGCTTGACCTTTGTCTTGACGACCGTAACTAAAGGTATTTCGATCGCGCCAGGTCTCGCCTAATTCGTCGCCAGACTCCCAATTTCCATCGACAACTCGATCGTTGACCAGAGAGCCAAAATCTCCAGCAGGATTGGAAAATAACCGCGCTGAAG
Source organism: uncultured cyanobacterium (assembly GCA_963838375.1). Classification (GTDB taxonomy): domain Bacteria; phylum Cyanobacteriota; class Cyanobacteriia; order Cyanobacteriales; family Geitlerinemataceae; genus DVED01. The sequence goes on from CAWIQY010000008.1 coordinate 425,853, forward strand.
CATTTTCAATTCCTCTAGATTTTAATTCTAAAGCGTGTTTGCGGATAAAGTTTTGGGTTTCGGGTTCTTCAGCTTCTGCTGCTCGTTGAAACAAATCATCCAGAAGTTCGATAATATTGACAAAGCTATCTCGGAAGATTCCGGATAAATTCGCGAGAACATCGATACGAGGATGACCGATGTCTGAAAGGGGTTTCAACTCATACCGAACGATACGACCGGTTCCTTCTTTGATGGGTTCGGCTCCAACTAATTCTAAGAGAATTCCCAAAGATTCTCCTTTAGTTTTAATCGCATCTAATCCCCACAACATCACCGCCACGGTTTCGGGATATTCATCATGTTCTTTGAGATGTTGGGTAATGATTTTCTGGGCAATTTCTCGACCTCGGAGATAAGCCGCCGGGGAAGGCATTCGGTAAGGATCTAGCGCGTGAATGTTTCGTCCGGTTGGTAATACACCCATTCCATCTCGTAATAAGTCTCCGCCCGGTGCTGGGGGAATATATTCCCCATTCAATCCACGGAGTAAGTTGGTAATTTCATCGGTATTTTGCTTCAGAAGTTCGCCAATTTTCTGAGCTTCTGCAATTCGTTCTTTGAGGGGTTCGTCTTCTAAATATTGTTGGTATTTTGTCAGGAATTGCGTATTGTTTGTGGCGATCGCTTTCACGACTTCTATAGGTAAGCGATCGTCAAAATATGCTGTTAAATAAGATTCGAGCTGTTCCGCATCCGGAACTTGACCCAATGTATGCAAACCCGAAGAAAACAAGCGCTGTTCCACAACTTGTAAATATTCATACATCTTGAAAAAGTAAGGATTAAGAACCTCATCGCTAAATAAGCGAGCATTTTCTGTGGTAAAAGCAATGCCTGATTTTTTTCCTTCCGCAAACGGACAATCGGCTTCTAATCCCGCATCAACAATCTTTTGAAAAATGGCTTCTTTTAGGAGAGCATTCTTTTGAGGATCTTCGCGGTATTCGGAAATGAGATCGCGTAAATTGACTAACTCTTTGTACAAGCCTGCACGACCGTAAGGCGGGACATTGTGGGAAATTAGGACACCATATCCGCGACGTTTGGCTAACATCGATTCTGAGGGATTATTCGCCGCGTAAATATAAAGGTGAGGCAGATTTCCCAGGAGAATATCCGACCAAGAATAACCGGTGTTACCCAGGGGAGAACCGGGCAACCATTCTACCGTTCCGTGCATCCCAAAATGGACGATCGCATCGGTTTTAAACTCATTCTGCAACCATTTATAGAAAGCTGTATATTGAGGATGGGGCGTCAAATCTTTTTCAAACATCAATCGCATTGGATCGCCGGAAATTCCTAGCGGAGGTTGTACGCCAATCCAAACATTCCCCAGTTGAACGCCGCCAATTTGAAACTCATCGCCGAAGGTTTTAATTCCCGTTCCGGTTAGAGATTTCCACTGTTTTTCGATGCGAGTGGTGAAGAGATATCCCAACCAACGATCGAGGGTTTTAACGTCTACTGTGGCAATGGGAAAAGTTGCATCAATCGGCGAAATTTCATCTGCTTCTTTAACTTGCCGAATTAAGGCTTCCCCATCTTCGGGAAGTTCGCCAATCTCGTATCCTTGCTCTTTTAAGGCGGATAAAACATTTATTAACGATCGTCCCACATTTAATAATGCAGCGGTTCCCGTTGCCCCATATCCCGGCGGAAAACCGTATAAAACGATCGCAATCTTGCGCTGCTGAGGTGGTGTTTTTCTCAGAGAAATCCAACTTTTGACTCGTCCCGTTAGTCGCTTCACTCGTTCGGGAATGAGATAAATATCTTCCCCGACTAAACCGCCTAAAGGAACCGGATCGATCGCTCCATCTAGTTCTGGCAAAGCATACAACACCACACTTTGCAAGCCGCCAATTCCTTGTCGCGTCCAAGAATGAATATCCTGAATTAATAACGGTGCGGAAACAAAATAGGGGACATTTTTTGCCATCAAAATTCGTTTGGCAACTTCCACTTGTCGTCCGGCTTCCATGGAACCCGCCGGACCGCCAACGAGGGGAAAACCAATAGTAGAAACGATCGCATCCACTTCTACCGCTTCTGGAGACAAGGATAGGGTTTCTTTAATTCCTTGCTGTCGTTGTTGTGTTTCGTAAGCAGAGGTCATCCAATCTCGAACTGCAACATGACCTTCAACGCCGTTAATAAAGATGGGTAAAGGCGTTAATCCCGCATCTTCAAAATAGCCAATAAGTTGGGGAATATAAGGCTGTTTAGTAACAACGTGTTTGCGATATAAGAGAATTCCCACAACAGAATGAGGGGCAGACACGGGGCTAGGGGCAGACACGGAGTTCGGGGCAGACACGGGGGTACTGCCCCTACTACGGTGGCGATACCAGTCTAAATACTGCTTGGGTGATGCAAAATAGCCGTCATAGTCGGGATGAAGCAACCCCATATTTGGCGTTTCGACAGGCGGTGGGATTTCACCCACTTTCAGATTCAAATATTTTTCGGAAATCGTCCAAAACATCGCGGCGACATTTTCCGTCCCCCCAGAATTCCAATACCCGTAGATAATCAGCCAGTTGCGTAAATCTTGTACCTTTTTAACCGGAACAAACTTTAGTAACTTGGGACCGGTTTTGAGAAAACTCAGATATCCAGCCAGCTTATCTTCTTCTCGCTGGCTAGAAAACTTTCCCAGGATGAATTTAATCGGTTTGGGCATTCCTTGAGGCTTATCGCCAATTTTAAATGCCCCTATTTGCGTCAAACTCATCAACTCCAAAGCTGACTCGAAGACTAGGCGAATGGGAATGTGTTGCACTCGTTCTCGCAGCCACATCACCTGGTCGTAGTCAAACAGCAAGCTGGCGAAAAATACAGAAGCACCGTTTAACGCCGTTTCCACAGCCTCCGGTTGTGTGGCGAGATCTCGATCGCTAAATACCTGAATCTCCAATTCCGGACAGCCAGAAGTCGCCAACTGTGCCGCTTTCCGGTACAAGTCGGCGTTGAACGATTCAAACCCGGCAATTAGTACGATGCGTTTCATAACCCCTGCCTGCAAACTTTCTTCACACTTCGATCTTAACGACAAGGCAGGGGTTTGCGAACCGGCGGCTACAATTTGCTATCGAAAAAGACGACAAACCGAGCTTTCGGAGTCAGCCGAATCAAGCAGGATAAGCGTCCTTCCGCTTCCGAGCGGGTGCGAAATCGACCGACAACCGACTTTTCGGTGTCTGGCAACAAACGAGCAAGCGCCCACGGATACAGGCGTTGAGTATACTCTAGACCTTCGGGATTATGTGGCATAATCGTAGGTTACGTCCTCTAAACAGGTCGGTCGGAGGCGCTAGTGAATCTCTTGGCGGGGATGTTCTAGCGCCCCTTCACCCATGATTAAAGTACGGATGCCTCGAAAAAGTCGAGGATTTCCGCTAAAACTTAATGCGATCGTTATTAACTCTCGACTGTTGATTCGCGATTGAGAAATGTCTGAGTTGGCTGCTGTCGTGGGTCAGTTTAGCAAACAAGCTGGAAAAGTGAGGCGGCGTTCCTCGATGTCATGGTTTGAAAAGGAGCTGTCTTTAACAGGATCGCGATCCAAAAGTATAAAAAATCGTGATATCGTTCCAAATTCCACGATCGGTATTTAAGGCTTCTAATTCAGCAAAAAAATCTGCCTGAACTCGAGCGAGTTGGGTGGGGGAAAGTTGGGCGAGGGGATGGGGAAACTGTCCGGGTGCAGGAAAATCGCAACCTATCCACATAGACTTAGCTTTTTCTAAGGGAATATAGTGACTTTCGCTACGATCGATCGCAATTTTAATGTCTTCAAACCCTGCCACCGCCAGCAAGTTGTAGCACTTCTCCCTCGTTCCTGTCGGTTGATTCAGCGTTAGGGAAATACCCTGTTTTTCTGCCGCTTTTTGCGAAGCAATTCCCGCGATAAATGACGTTTGAGCAAAGGCATGAAAGCCGAGAATACCACCCGGCTTTAGCAATCGACGCCAAAGTTGCAATGCGGCGGGAATATCTGCCATCCAAATTAACGCTGAGGAACACAAAATACGATCGAAGCTATTTTCTGGAAAATCTAACGCTTCAGCATCGGCGAGTTTAAATTCTATATTTTTTAATCTAAGGCTTTTTTGACAAGACAAGGTTGCCCAGACGCCGATCGAACATTGGTAGCTTCGATCGGCGATCGTTCGGTATAAAGTTGATACCCCAGCCAACCGACAGCGGCGATCGCCCCAGCAGAAACAGTTGCCAGAAAACGTCCTTGAGTTCGCAAGCGTTTTATTTCATTCTCTTTTTTGTTAAGCTCTACTTTTTGAGGTTCTAGTTGACTATGTTCGATGAGTATTTTATCCTCAAAAATAACCTGTGAATACAACCAATCTACAATCAGTTTGGGACAGTTGCGCTGAAACCAATACAAACCCGCCACCTTGAAAATGGGTGTAGATATCCGCGCCACAGATTTTAGCGATCGATTGAGAAATCCAATATGAATATTTTTGTCGATGAGCCGTACCGAACCCACCTCGTAAAGATAAGCTAAAACCAATTTTACCGTCGGATCTTCTCGCTCGAACATATTTTCCAACAAGAGTAAGATGTTTTTCATCCGCTCTTCTTCTAAGGTTGGCGAAACTTGTGGAGCGTTCTCAATAGGAGTGGACATAATGAATTCGATCGCAACATCCTTATTAAAGCAAACTTATTTAGAAATTGCCTTCTATCTAAAGACAGCAATCGCCGGATCGAGTTCGGGATGCAGTGTCAACTGTCAACTTATAGCTTCTGGATCGACATTGGGTGGCGGTTCCCAGCGCTACTACAGAGTCAAAATGCACCAACCTGGGTTGAGAAAGTCCGCGCAGGCGAACGAGAGGTAAACTTTTATATAAAGTCTCCTCTGGCGAGATCGATAAAGTATTCTTGTTGAGCCGATAATCAACCATCAACCATCATCTATTATCAAGACGGTGCGTTTCGTGCCTCAACACACCCTACCTAATAACTACCTAAGAACCATCCCATGATTAAAATATTGCACCTTTCAGATATCCATATGGGAAGTGGTTTTTCCCACGGGAGGATGAATCCAGAGACGGGGTTAAATACACGACTGGAAGATTTTCAGGGAACGCTGAGTCGCTGTATCGATCGTGCTTTGGAGGAACCTGTGGATTTAGTTCTCTTCGGCGGTGATGCCTTTCCCGATGCCACGCCACCGCCTTATGTTGCCGAAGCCTTTGCCAGTCAGTTTCGCCGTTTAGCCGAAAAGCAAATTCCCACGGTATTGTTGGTGGGAAATCACGATCGTTATTCCCAGGCGCAAGGCAGTGCCAGCTTGTGTATCTACCGCACCCTGGGGGTTCCGGGGTTTATTGTCGGCGACTCTCTGCACACCCATCACATCGCTACCCGCAACGGAAATATCCAGGTGATTACCTTGCCGTGGCTAACCAAATCGACCTTGCTGACTCGTCCGGAAACCGAGGGATTGTCGTTGGCGGGGGTTCACGAGTTGCTACTCGAACGCCTGCGAGTGGCGCTGGAAGGGGAAATTCGCCAACTCGATGCCGATGTGCCGACGGTGTTGTTGGGACATGTGATGGCGGACAACGCGCGATTTGGTGCGGAACGCTTCCTCGCCGTCAGCAAAGGGTTTACCATTCCCATGTCTCTCCTCATCCGTCCCGAGTTCGATTATGTGGCATTGGGTCACGTACACAAGCATCAAAACCTCAATCCGACAAACGATCCCCCGGTGGTTTATCCCGGAAGTATCGAACGGGTGGATTTTAGCGAAGAGAAAGAAGAGAAGGGTTACGTGATGCTAGAAGTAGAACGGGGTCGGGTTGCGTGGGAATTTTGTCCCTTGGCAGTGCGAAAATTTCAAACCTTAATTGTCGATGTCTCCGATGCGGAAGATCCCCAAGCTACATTGATAGCAACGATCGCCAAAAAGCTGATTCCCGATGCCGCAGTCCGTCTGCGTTACAAAATTCGTCCCGATCGACTCGATGCGATCGATCTTAAGGGATTGCGAGACGCTTTGAACCCGGCGCATAGTTTCACCATTCAACCCGAATTGGTCAGCCAACTCGCCAAACCTCGCATTCCGTCTCTGGGTATCGGTCGCAGCATCGACCCCATGGAAGCGCTAAAAACCTACTTGGAAAACCGAGAAGATCTTAAGGATCTCGAAGTGGATTTGTTAGCGGCGGCGCGGGATTTGTTGACGATCGATGGGTGATTGGTGAATAGTGAATAGTTAATAGTTAATAGTTAATAGTTATTGGTTAATAGGCGTAGGGTGTGTTGAGGCACGAAACGCACCATCTTGGTCATAGTTCTAACAAAAAAACGTGTGCCACCGGAACGAAACGCACCATCTTGGTCATAGTTCTAACAAGAACGGTGCGTTTTGCTAGCGCTCAACACACCCTACTATTTTTCATTTTTCATTTTTCATTAATAACTCCCCGCGAATGGAGAGATCTAAGAGTTCGATCGGATGTTTGAGAGGTACATCCAATTCTTTTAATCCCAAATGTTTCTTGATTTGTAAGGAACAGCCGGGATTGGCAGAGGTGATGAGTTGTGCTCCGGTATTGACTAAGTTCTCGACTTTTTGTTGTCCCAATTCGTCGGCAACTTCGGGTTGCAACATATTGTAAACTCCGGCACTGCCACAACACAACGCTGCATCGATCGGTTCTCGCAATTTGACTCCGGGAATTTGTTGTAACAATTGACGGGGTTGAGCGCTAATTTTTTGACCGTGAAGTAGGTGACAAGCATCTTGATAGACGATCGGCAATTCTCCTTCAGAAATGGGATGAAGTTCGGCAGTTAACCCCACTTCAACTAAAAACTCGTTGACATCTTTAACACTGCTAGAAAATGCTTCGCCTTTCGTTTTATATTCAGCATCGTCTTGGAGAATATGACCGTATTCTTTGAGGGTATGTCCGCATCCGGCGGCGTTGATAATTATGGCATCTAAATCGAGGTTGGCAAAGCTATCGATCGTTTGACGCGCGATCGACTGTGCTTGTTTTTCTTGTCCTTGGTGCGCTGGCAGTGCCCCGCAGCAACCCTGGGTTTTGGGAATTACGACTTCGCAACCATTTGCGGTTAAAACTCGCACGGTAGCTTCATTTACGGGGTGGAAAAACAGGCGTTGTACGCAGCCGAGAACCATGCCAACTCGGAATCGTTTCTTGCCTTTGGCGGGAATGATATCGGGAAATCCATCTTGAAAAGAATCGAGAACAATTTCCGGTAAAATGGCATCCATTGCCCCCAAACGTGGTAAGATTTTATTGAGTAATCCTGTCGATCGAACGAGTTTTTGTAACCCGAGTTGTTGATAGACAAACAGGGGAACTAGAAATGGACGCAGGCGATTGGGATAGGGAAATAAATTGAAGATCAGGGCGCGAATTATTCGATCGCCGATCGTTCTTGGGACATTTCGTTCTACTTGCGGACGAGTTGCCGAAATCAGTTTATCGTACTGGACTCCCGACGGACAAGTGGTGACACACGCCAAACAACCCAAGCAAGTATCAAAATGTTGGGATGTTGCCGGTTGTAAATCGGCTTCGCCTTTATTAATCGCATCCATCAAATAAATTCGCCCTCGGGGAGAATCCATTTCCGTCCCGAGAACGCGATAGCTGGGACAGGTGGCAAGGCAAAAACCGCAATGAACGCAAGTATCGATTAATTCCGGTTTAGGCGGATGTTTGGCATCGAATCCTTCGGTTGGCGGTAAATCGGCAAGATGGGGATTTTGATTCAAAAAGTTGCTTTCTTTGGCGGGTTTCAAGGGATTTGAAAAGTCATCTGTCGTTTGCATTATTTCAGGATCAATAAATGAAAAAGATCGCCGATCGTCGATATCACCAGAAATGCAGCTATTGATAGAAAAGTTTGTACCTTCGATCGCATACCCAAACTTTTTACTCTAAGCTACATCCTCTGAATCAGACTACTTGTTAGGGATTGTTATATTATAGTATAATATTATTATCGAACTATTCTCAATTAGTTTCGATCGTTTTAAAGCCGACATCGGTTGTTAAGCGTGTCGTAAGCATTCAGGAAGATCCCCCCTAGCCCCCCTAAATAAGGGGGGAGACTAGAGTTAAAGTCCCCCTTATTTAGGGGGATTTAGGGGGATCTCCGGTAGCATCTGAATCCTCACAGCGTATCGCTTACCTGACAACGACTATAGACTTCACAAACAACGGCTGGTAAATCAAGATGACCGTTAGCCAACATCAGTTTTATATTACCCCACAAGACTATCTCGAGGGAGAACGAGTTAGCCCCATCAAACACGAGTATCGGCAAGGACTAGTTTATGCAATGGTTGGAGCCAAGAAACCTCATATCATTATTGCTGGGAACTTAGTCACCCTGTTCAATACTCATTTAGAGAAGAGTCCTTGCCTTGTCCTCACCTCAGATATTAAAGTAAGAATCGAAGAAGCCAACTGTTATTACTATCCCGATGTGGCTGTCACTTGCGATCCTCGAGATACTAACTCCACCGAAGATTCTATCCTCCATCCCCTGTTAATCATAGAAGTTCTCTCTCCCTCAACCGCAGCATTTGACCGAGGCGAAAAATTTGCCGACTATCAAACATTGTTATCTTTACAAGAATATGTTTTAATTCATCAATCCCAAATTCGCGTCGATCGATTTTGTCTATCCGAATCCGGGAATTGGGTGGCTCAAACGTATCAAACTGGAGATAAAGTTGAGTTTTCCAGTCTCGATTTTCATTGCGATATAGCTTCGATTTATCGCAAAGTTCCTGCACTTCAGGATACCGAGAATCGTTAGATCTCGCATTGAGTAGGTTGGGTTGAGGAACAAAACCCAACTCTATGAGAATTAGTTAGATTTATCGTGCCGACGGCAAAGTGATTTCGACACCCACTTTTTGACCGAGATCGACTAAATTATTTGCGAAATCAGTCATCCCGGCGATCGGAGTTGCGACTGCCGTTGCTGCTGCGGCAATGGCAATTAAACGTTTCTTCAAGCGAGTTTGATTTCGATCGGTTTCTGGTTTCTTGAATTTCCGTTTCCACATCTTCGATATCGATAATAATCTCTTCGCGAACGTCTTCGGGAAACTGTTCGGCGCTTTGGCGCAGAGAGGCGATTAGTTGCAGGAGTTCGGCGGTGTTGGCGTTGTTAGTTTGGTTGAATTGGTTGTTGCTAACTTGGGCATTGTCTTGAAATTGGTTGCCGATGACGCCGGAAAGATTAGCATCTGGAAAATTGTTGGTTTGGGATCAATCGATTTTATTGCCTGCGAAGTTGTCGCCTTTTCCGTATTGATGAATCTGATTAGACATCGTAAAAAATTCGGGTGTGTAGGTATACTTTAATTGTAACAGTTGACTGGTATGTAAAGGCAGCATGGCATAGGTTTGCCCCTCATCGTCGCTGAATTCGACTTCGTAAACATCTGGGGCTAAACATCGATCGATCGTCCCGCTTGACCGGCTAATAAATGATAGTCTGGCAAGTTTTCTTTGAGAGCCACCACATCGAGTAATTGTAATTGGATAAGCGCTTTGACCATAGTTTACCTCCGGATATAACAGCTTGTCAGTCGGGGAAATGTTTCAGTGGTGCGGATAATCCAAGTGCTGCGAATTGTAGCGGTATTGTCATTGCGCGTTAGGGGAAAATCAACGAGATAGCGCTGACCGTATTCATCTTGGCTGGTGAGGATTGCGTCGTGAATTTGAATGGCTTCTCGCAAGATAGCTTGTAACTCGTCGGCATTTTCCGCACTTAGCCCTAGGATAGCAAGAAATAATCGAGCTTTGTGTTTTCCCCGATCGTGTTCTAGATTCAAGCTGTAGTCTCGTAGTTTGCGAATCTGATCGACGCTACTTCAGCATTAGGGAGTTTCATCGGGATTACCTACGATCTGATTGCGTTAAATTCGATCGCCCCCGAAGTTGTCGCCTTGACCGTGTTGGTGAACAGTTTTAGAACGACGATCGAGATTTTTTTGATCGACGTAAATATTCACTCCAGGATAACCGCTTTCTTCATAATAAACATTTCGATCGTCCATTTTTCTCATGCGCCGAACTTCTTGCGACTCATAACCATCGAGCAATTGCCGCAAATCGAGTTTCAGTTTCAGCTTGCCGACGATTTTGTGAGTCTCCCCCATCTCCTCCAATCCCAGCAAATCCTCGTAATCCAACGGGTCGGCATCGGGATGTCCGGGAACGGGAACCCATTTGCCGACTTCCAGATTGCCGAAGGAGTTGTGAATTTTGCTAAATGTATCGCGAATCATACTGAGGAAAGAACGCCGCGTCGATTCCCGTCCGCTAACGGCGATAAAGATTTTCTCCTCTTCTGGGTCGGATTTAATTCGGGCGATGTTGCACACTTCCTTGCCTTCGCAGTATGCCAGCATCACCCCCGTCCGCCAGTAGGTTGCTTCGTGGATTTTGTCGTGGGTGAGCACGATGAAGCGGGAGAGAATGCTGTCGGGGAGAAGTGGTAATGGTATTGGAATTCCAGAGTTTCGCCTTCGAGTTGGGTGTTTTTCGGCTCTTCTTTGGGGAGGATGCGGGGATGAGGAAGGTCGGGAGTTGGTCGTGGATTGGAACAGAGTTGAAATTCGCGCATCAACTCCGTCAGGCAGTCGTAGCGGTGGCTCGGATATTTGTCGGCATCGAGAATGCGGCTGAGTTCGGCGTGGGTGAGGATGCCTTTGGTTTTGACTTTCATATCGTCGTCGCGAGAAGTGTGTAGATGCCTTTGTCACCCAATGCGGATTGAGGATGTTGGTGGATTGCAGGATGGGGTGTTCGCGGAAGTGGAGGACGATACCCAGATCGTGCAGCAGAGTCACGAGTTGGGTTTGGTGGCGCGTTTCTTCAGGATGTTTTCGGTGGCGCAGAGGGTGGCGTATTCGCTGATGGAGATGAAGTCTTTGTCCAGGGTTTCCAGGCGTTGTTTGACGTTGAACCAGTTTAGGGGGAGGAGGTCGTAGACTTCTCTAGGGTGGGCGATTTCGGTGTGAATGGCGGCGCGGAGTTCGTCGATTCCGGTTCCGGTTTCGCAGGAAGTTTCCAGGATGGCTTTGATGTTGGGATATTTTCGGCTGCAAGGCTTGTGCGGTTGATATCCAGCGACGGTTGTTCGTCGCATTTGTTGCCGACAATGATGACGGGGGAAGCATCGCCGAAGCTTTCGATCGGTTTCAGCCAGTATCCAGTTGGGATTTTCGTCTTCGCTGGTCGCAGTTCCAGACGAGGATGTAGAGGCTGCGTTTGGTGAGGAAAAATTGGTGGGTGGCGTGGTAGATTTCCTGTCCGCCGAAGTCCCAGACGTTGAGTTGAAGGGTTTGGTGTTGACTGTAGAATTCCCAATGCGGTGATGCTGAGCCGTCGGTTTGCGCTTCGTTGGGGTTGTATTTGTCGTCGATGAGGCGTTTGATGAGGGAGGTTTTGCCGCCTGCCTTGTCCGACGAGGAGGAGTTTGGCTTCGTTGAGGGGTCGGACTTCGCCGTTGCGGAGTTTTTGCAGGTAGTTGAAGATGGCGGCGGGAGTACTGGGTTCATCTTTTCGAGGATTTCTGGGGAAATCGGCAGGGGATTGCGTCGGAGATCGAGTTTTTCCAGTTTTGGTAGTGTTTCTAAGCATTCAGGAATGACTTCGATCTGATTGCCACTGAGGTAAAGCTGTGTCAGATTCGACAGTTGGACGATCGATTCTGGGATTTGGGTAATCTGATTGCCACTGAGGTAAAGCTGTGTCAGATTCGACAGTTGGACGATCGATTCTGGGATTTGGGTAATCTGATTGTCACCGAGGTAAAGCTGTGTCAGATTCGACAGTTGGACGATCGATTCTGGGATTTGGGTGATCTGATTGTGACTGAGGTGAAGCTGTGTCAGATTCGACAGTTGGACGATCGATTCTGGGATTTGGGTAATCTGATTGTCACTGAGGTCAAGCTGTGTCAGATTCGACAGTTGGACGATCGATTCTGGGATTTGGGTAATCTGATTGTTACTAGAGGTCAAGCTGTGTCAGATTCGACAGTTGGCCGATCGATTCTGGGATTTGGGTGATCTGATTGCCACTGAGGTTAAGCTGTGTCAGATTCGACAGTTGGACGATCGATTCTGGGATTTGGGTAATCTGATTGTCACAGAGGTCAAGCTGTGTCAGATTGGACAGTTGGACGATCGATTCTGGGATTTGGGTGATCTGATTGTCACTGAGGTCAAGCTGTGTCAGATTCGACAGTTGGACGATCGATTCTGGGATTTGGGTGATCTGATTGCGACCGAGGTCAAGCTGTGTCAGATTCGACAGTTGGACGATCGATTCTGGGATTTGGGTGATCTGATTGCACCGAGGTCAAGCTGTGTCAGATTGGACAGTTGGACGATCGATTCTGGGATTTGGGTAATCTGATTGTCCACTGAGGTCAAGCTGTGTCAGATTGGACAGTTGGACGATCGATTCTGGGATTTGGGTAATCTGATTGTGACTGAGGTCAAGCTGTGTCAGATTCGACAGTTGGACGATCGATTCTGGGATTTGGGTAATCTGATTGTGACTGAGGTTAAGCTGTGTCAGATTCGAGAGTTGTCCGATCGATTCTGGGATTTGGGTAATCTGATTGTGACTGAGGTCAAGCTGTGTCAGATTCGACAGTTGGCCGATCGATTCTGGGATTTGGGTGATCTGATTGTGACTGAGGTGAAGCTGTGTCAGATTCGAGAGTTGGCCGATCGATTCTGGGATTTGGGTAATCTGATTGCGACTGAGGTCAAGCGGTTGTCAGATTCGACAGTTGTCCGATCGATTCTGGGATTTGGGTGATCTGATTGTCACCGAGGTGAAGCTGTGTCAGATTCGACAGTTGGACGATCGATTCTGGGATGTATTGCAAATCTACCCGAATGAGTTGAAGTTCCTCGATTTGGGACAACTGCAACAAAACCTCTGGCAATTTTCCCCAAGGATTCCCGCTCAAATCGAGTTGGCGTAAATTCACCAAATTGGCAAGTTCAGGCGGTAAATCTTTCAGTTCGTTGCCAGAAATAATTGGAACCAGGCGAAAATCCTCTAATTCATAACCTTCAATATCCCTTGGCTACCCTTTTTCTCCTTATCCCACTTCCCCAACACCAGCGTCTCCAGCCGCGTACACTGACCAATCTCCGGTGGCAACTCCGTCAACCCCAACCCCGCCAAATCCAGTTCCGTCCAGCCTTCCGCCGCCGCTTGTTCGATTCGCCGCCCTGCTTCCTCTAGGGTCATATTCTCGTTCTCTCGTCACAGTCTTCGTTCTATTGTGCCAGGGAATTCGGGTGGTGGGGAATTTGCTAAACTGAGATCGTCAAGCAACCCATCGAGACAACAGCACTTTGCACGCGAGGTGAATCCGTATGCTCCAAGCATTTGAAGGCATTTATAGAAATGGAGCGATCGAACTACTGGAATTTCCCGATCGCATTGACGAAAGCCACGTGCTAATTACAAGCAACGATCCTCGAATTGCCGAAAAGCTATAATAAACCAGACACCTAAATATCTCACTTCTATGTCTACGATCGATCAAATCGAAGCCGCAATCCTCAATCTTCCTCCCAGCGACTATCAAAAACTCGTGCAATGGCTGCTCGATCTAGACTATCAACGCTGGAGCGCACAACTCGAACAAGACATCCTTGGAGGCAAACTCGACAATCTCGCACGAGAAGCGTTGGCTGACTTTGAATTGGGGCAATACCGAGCCATTTGATCACTACACAACTCGCCGATTTTGGAGTTGCTACGCCGCGCTTCCAGAAAATATTCAATCGACCGCCGATCGTGCCTACGAACTACTCAAAGCCGATCCCAGTCACCCCTCTTTACACTTTAAAAAAGTGGGTAAATACTGGTCTGTTCGAGCAGGTCAAGGTCATCGAGCGTTGGGGATAGAAATCGAACAAGGGATTCTTTGGTTTTGGATTGGAACTCACGCGGAATACGACAAATTAATTAATTAAAGCCTCATATTCTCGTTCTCTCGTCACAGTCTTCGTTCTATTGTGCCAAGGAATTCGGGAAGGTGGGGGAAGGATGCTACCAAATGTCTAATTTCAAATTCTCAATCTCGTGGAAATGTCGATCGCGAGAAACCAATGTCAGATCGTATTGCCGTGCGATCGCCGCAATCCAAATATCGTTTTCCGGCAGAGGTCTTCCTTTTTTATGAAGCTGATTCTTGATTTGACCGTACACTTTTGAAGTATTTCGATCGCAACCTAAAACTGGAATGCGCCCGATGAGAACTTCTACTCGTTCCACATTAGACTCGACGCGCCCAGACTTGAAAGCCCCGTAGTAGAGTTCGCCGACGATCGTACTGGACAATAACACTCTTTCTGCCTGCATTACCCGATCGACAATTGACGATTCTCCTTCCAAAAAGGCGATCGCAATATTTGTATCTAACAAAAAACTACCACTCATCAAAATCTATCCGAGCGCAATCGTTTTCAATCGCCTGTCGCATCTCCATCGCATCTTCTGGGGGTAAGCTACCTGCAAGATCTTTCAATACTATTCCTGGAATACCTAGCGGACGAGGTAAATAATTTATCAACGAATCAATAAATTGCAAAATTTCGCCCAACATCGTCTCTGGAAGTCGATCGAGACGTTCTAGAATGCGATCGCGTGTTGATGATTGCATAATCCCCTCCACTATCGTGTGTCTTGATTTTAGCCCAACACCAGCGTCTCCAGCCGCGTACACTGACCAATCTCCCCCGGCAACTCCGTCAACCCCAACCCCGCCAAATCCAGTTCCTTCCAGCCTTCCGCCGCCGCCTGTTCGATGCGCCGCCCTGCTTCCTCTAGGGTCATATTCTCGCTTCTCTCGTCACAGTCTTCGTTCTATTGTGCCAGGGAATTCGGGAAACGGGGAAGGATTTATCGGCTATACTCTTGAACCACAAAAACCGGATGACTCAATCCGGGCTGATTTTGCTTTTTAATGCGAATGAGGCGATCGAACAACGAATCAACCTCAAGAAGATACGCATGAAGCATAGTAACTTGTCCCAGGTAATCTCGATCGTCTTTACACACAATAATTCCAGCGTGTTGTTGACCCCCACGATGCAGCGCGACAAAATCATCGCGATTGAAGGTAATGACTGCCCGATTTTGTTCCGTCGCAAAGCGCAAAACTTCGTCGTCGGGAATACCTTGATTTGCCTGACCCGCATCAAACGACGTTAAAACATCACAGCCCAGACTGCGTAAACGATCGACCATTGTGCTGGGGAAATTCTCATTAGAATATAGCTTCACGTCTTCAATCTTCATCTGTTTGATGCGACGCAATGACCCGATCGATTTCCTGGCGATGGCGATCGTAATAACGCCAAGCATTCTCTAAATCGAAATAAGACAAACCGGGATAATTTTGGAGTAACTCAGCCTCATCAGATCCCTGTTGGTGAAGCGAAACCAGCGTCCAAACCGGGATGCGGGTGTTGCGAATTCGGGCATATCCTCCACACACCCCCGGCGTACTTTGAATTGCGATCGCCGCAAATTTCTCTTGGAACAGTAAATTTTCTTCTGGGGTCAGAGATTCGATCGCTTGAATTAAAGAATCAACTAACTGAGTATTCATAACCGATCTCCTGCATCACGATCTTCGATCGAATTAGGAATCGCACTGACAGAAAAAACATCTGCTTCTAATTCAGCGACGACATCCTGTAAAGAAACATTTTGAGTGCGATCGCGTGTTGATGATTGCATAATCCCCTCCACCATCGTGTGTCTTGATTTTAGCCCAACACCAACGACTCAAGCGGCAGACACTTGCCAATCTCCGGTGGCAACTCCGTCAACCCCAACCCCGCCAAATCCAGTTCCGTCCAGCCTTCCGCCGCCGCCTGTTCGATGCGCCGCCCTGCTTCCTCTAGGGTCATATTCTCGCTTCTCCCGTCACAGTCTTCGTTCTATTGTGCCAGGGAATTCGGGAAGGTGGGGTAAGGTCATCGAGCTTTGGGGATAGAAATCGAACAAGGAATTTTTTGGTTTTGGATTGGAACTCACGCAGAATACGACAAATTAATTAATTAATTAATTGCATCCATCTTACACGATAAACCGCCCCGGACTAAGCAAATTTTCCGGATCGAATTTGTGTTTGAGTTGTTTCATCATCTCGATCGAATTGCCGTTATATCCCCAAATATCGATCTGCTGTTTCACCGAAATCGGCGCTTCTAAAACCGTCAAAAATCCACCGTGAGACTGACAGATCGATCGCCACTTCGAGGTTGCCGTTCCCAATCGTTCTGCCGCGATCGCCACTTTGCCTAACCCACTCCCCACATGAATCAAACCCATCGCTTGTTGCGGAAACATCGCATCCAATTGTATTAATGCGGTGACGGCAGCCGTAGATTTGACGCCCATTTTGCCCAGAATTCTTGGTGTGGACAACGGTGATTCCATCAGAGTTTTCGATCGTCGCCACAACTCCACTTCATCCCCTTCGCCATAACTTCCCCCAGACAACCCCAATTTGTCTCCCCACTCCAACACTCGCCGCGACTGTTCGGCAACGCTTTCGGGCAAACTTTGGAACTGGACCATCAATCCCAGTCCCGTACCGATATCCAAGTTTGCCACCATTTGAGAGGACAACAAATCGGCAGCGATCGGCGTCAGAGAGGACGAGAGCAGGGTTTGCAGGGCAGAAGCGATCGCCTCCGCCTCCCCTGTCAAAACAACAGTTTGAGAGGCTTCTGGCAGCGGATGCAAACGAAACGTCAATTGCGTGATGATTCCCAAAGTCCCATAAGAACCCGTCAGCAACTTCATCAAATCGTACCCGGCCACATTCTTCACCACTCGTCCCCCGGCTTTGACAATTTGACCGTCGTAGCGACAAAAAGAAATGCCGATGAGTTGATCGCGAACGCTGTTGTATTGCTGTCGCCAGCTTCCCGCATCTCCCGTCGCCACAATGCCACCGATGCTGGCTGTTTGCGCGTAGCCGGGATCGATCGCCAGAAATTGCCCGGTTTTTGCCAGAGTTGCCTGGATATCCGCCAGTTTCATCCCCGCTTCAACGGTGAGTGTAAAGTCCCCAACCGCGTGTTCGATAATGCCATCGAGGCGTTCGGTAGAGACAATCCAGTTCGGATCTCGCACCAACCCTCCCCAGTGGAGTTTGCTACCGTGTCCTTTAGGGAGGATGCGCTGTCGGTTCTCAAAAGCCAGTGCCATGACTTTCCCCAAGGCTTCTGGATTTGGGGGAGACAGTACATAATCGGGTTGGCAACCCGGTACGATCGCTTCTACAAGGCGCTGTCGCACCACCGGATCGAGGTTTTCCCAAGTCCGAATGCCTTCAATTCCGACGATCTGCTTCAGTTCCGATGCCATCGCGCCCATATTTTCTTCTACTTCTGTCAAGTCATCTACTTAACTCATGGTACAGATCGACTACGTTCGCTTCTACGTTGAAGACGCAAAAAAATTCCGTGACTGGTTCGTGCAGATTTTCGGTTTTCGATCGATCGGCAGTCACATCGACGATCGCACTCACTCGGAAATTGTCTCTAGCGGGACGATTCGCTTTGTGGTGTCATCCCCCCTCACCGACACCAGTCCGGTGGCTGCTTATCTGCGGCAGCATCCGCCAGGGGTTGCCGATATTACGTTTGTGGTGGAAGATCTCGACGAAATTCTCGATCGGGCGATCGTTTTTGGGGTAGAACTGCTAGAACCTCGGCAAACCCAACAACATCCGGGGGGGTGTCTCCAATGGTGTCAAATCGCGGCTTGGGGTTCCCTCCGCCATACCCTCATTCAACGGCAGGGTTTGACTCCCCTATTACCCGGTGAAGCGTTCCCGAGTTTCCCGGAAAATCCGTCGGAAATTTCCCCATTCCAAGCGATCGATCATGCTGTTCTCAACGTTCCGGCAGGCAAACTCCAAGATGCCGTTGGCTGGTACGAAACGGTGTTGGGATTTGCACCCAGACAGAAATTTACCATCGCCACCGATCGATCTTCGCTACATTCTCAGGTGATGGTTCATCCGCAAACGGGAATGCAGTTTCCCATCAACGAACCCACTTCGCCGAACTCGCAAATTCAGGAATTTCTCGACGCCAATCGCGGCGCAGGTATTCAGCATCTGGCTTTGCGAACCGATCGCATTCTCGAGACGATCGCGGCGTTGCGATCGGCGGGTTTACCTTTCCTCTCCGTGCCTCCATCCTACTACCTTCAACTCCAGCAAAAACCCGGGTTTAATCTCTCTCCCGTGGAATTTCGCCACATTACCGATTTACAAATTTTAGTCGATTGGCAAGACGAATATTTTCCGGCAATTTTGTTACAAACCTTTACCAAAAACATTTTTCCAGAACCGACATTTTTTTTTGAAGCGATCGAACGACGGACTTCGTGGAACCAAGGAAAGTTGTTACCCGCACAGGGTTTTGGAGAAGGAAACTTTCGCGCTCTCTTTGAAGCTGTCGAGCGGGAACAAATCCAACGGGGTCAGAAGAGTTAAGTGTTGCAAAGCTGTCGAACATTGTGTATGGCATAGTCGGACAATTAGATTATCTACCGTCTGCCTTTGTCTCTTTCAAAGACAAAATCAAGAAGCGATCGTCTACTCACCGCAATTGAGAGCAATGGCTATTCTATGAGTCTGCTCTGTGGCGGATGAAAGCTGGCGGTGATATTCTGGAGGTAGAGAGTATAACTTAATACACCATTTAAATTTCGATGAAATTAGAACTTACTAGATCTCAAGCGTTTATGGCATTGGGAATTGCTGTTATTTCTGCTGACGATAAATGTACGTCACAAGAAATAGAAATGCTCCTAAATTTGTTTAGAAAGCTGAAACTGATCGCTTGCAATTCCCAAGAAGAGTGCGAATATAATTGGGCAAATCTTTTTGATGAAACCTTTGAAAAACTAAAAACAGCTTTTCCCGATCGTCAAATGTCCATGACCCAAAAAGAGCTCAATATCTTGATACCGATCGTCGAGCAAGCCGTGGGTCAAGCCAATTATCAATCTCTGTTTGATTTTGCCGTGGCTATTGCTCTGTCCGATGGCTTAGATACCCGAGAAAAAGTCATCCTCGATCGTCTGCAAAAAGACTTAAATATCGGCTTGAAGGGCGAGTATCAAAATCTTTCGCAACAACTAGACCTCGTGCATTAGATCCTACGATCTCGGGGCAACCACGGGGGGATTGCCCCTACTGGAGATATTTTCTCAGTTCGGCTACAGTAAATTTCCCGACACCAATTTGGCAATCATTGCCGATCGGGTACTCACTCCCAATTTGGCAAACAATCTGCGGATGTGAGTAGCAACTGTCCACGGACTAATTTGGAGTTGCTTAGCAATACATTTGTTGGGCAGTCCTTGGGCAATGAGTTGAGCGATCGATTGTTCTCGCGGTGTCAGATGTACGCGATCGTCCTCGGACTGAGATGGGCAACGAATGAGATAGTAACGCATCCCATCGATATTTGTTTCCACAATCACTTCACGGACGGCATCTGGTGCGATCGGCAAGCCCGTTGAGACTTCCAGAAGATCGGCTCGATCGAGGATTTTTTGCAATAGATCTTGAACCCGGTCTTGCACTTTCATAATATTGTCCAATTTGAGAAAGTTTAGTTAGCTTCGATCGTTCATTTTGATTTCGGGTGTTCCCATGAACGATCGCGATCTTAAGGAAATGGAAAATCTAACGGGGTGCAAAGCAACTATTCACCACTTACTCACCGTTGAAAGGCTGAATTCCCAACTTTTGACGCACTTCAACCAGAGGCATTTCCCAATCTGATTCGATATCCCAGTCGAGCAACGGGGACGCCATCTTACCATATTGCAATCCTCTGAAAATATCCTCAATTGTGCAATTTCGAGTTAGCAATCCAGCTAGCACAAAGATGGCGCAAGAAGGACGAAACACTTGAGCACGAGTAAATGCTTGCAGGGTCAGTTCGTCTTGCCGTGACGGAGACAGTCCGGTGAGTACGTGCCAAACATCGTGGGTTCTCTGAATCCAATCTCCCGAATCTATAGGCTCGAAGCCGTTGCGATCGATAAAACCCGCAACTTCGTATCCTAAAGTCCCAACTGGAAGTTGACGAAATTTGTCTAAGTCTATGTCAAAAGATCGATCTTTTTTAATTTGTGGGTTAATGGTTTGAGCGATCTTTAACAGAATAGATAGACTGGAATCGTGCATAACTCTTAACCATTTTATGTTTGATTGTAGAGACCCTGATGTATCAGCTGACAAGAATTCAGCAGTCGGCTATGGAACTCTTGCTATCTAAATCGGAAATAGACGGGTAAGCGAATAAAGACAGATCGATCGCTCGTTTTTCAAAGCAATTTAACTCAACCTTGTCGTTCTACAAAATAGATAGAACAAATGAGATAAAACAAATGGGCGATCGTAGCGAGTAATTTTATCAGTACGGACTATTAAATTTGGATGTTCAAAATTCCGATTTATCGATCTATATTAGCCGAACACTCATCGAGTGTCACGAGTAAGTAAGACCGATCTCGACGATCGAACTCGAAGTGACGAACTTGAAGATTTAGGTTCCCCGTGCGATCGTTTTCAACTTCTGATTCTAAAATCAGGTGACGATGGGGAAATAAATCTTGACTTTCCATCAAAGACTGGCACAACTGCCAAACCACTTCCGGAATCGTTTCGGACTCAGACGAATGGGAGGGAAGTTGCCGACACAGATCGCGAGCTTTGGGGTTAGCATAAACCACTTCTCCCGATTCTGCCACAATCAGCACGCCACCGACTAAACTGTCCGGAACAGTAGAGAGGAACACGGCTTTTTGACGTTTGGGATTGCCTTTTGACCATTTTGACAAGAGACTGCCGGAAGGAGTCTGGGTTGAACGTATAACTGAATTCGCAACAAACATGGTTGCCTCCTTAAAAGGTTTTACTACGGGAGTTGCCGCTAGAAACTGCAACACCGGCAGCAATGGAATCGCTAATCCTTACTCAGTCTAAGCATCTACTTTTTATGCTTTTTGTAAAGAAAATTTACATTAACCATCGAGACACAAGACCAAGTAGGAATGATATTCGCAACGCGGCTTCTGCAATCCGGATCGATCGTGTTAACTTTTGTTACGGTGAATCTTTCATGGGTAGGACTTACGCAACGTCCAGATCGCTACGTGTCTGCCCCTACAAAGCGCCATATATGGCGGCGGGCGCGATTGTCCTCATTGGATTTTAGTCGCTTGGCGTTGATAGCATCATTGTGATGCCTGCATCCAGGAACCTGCAATGAGTGCCTTGGGGAAGCGGGTACCTTGAGTAATGGGGATGCTTGAGAACGTACAGGGGTGAAGTATGCTGAAGTGAGGTGAATTTTTCGATCCGGAAATCGGAGAAACCCCAGACTGTAACCATTTCCATCACAGTGACATTATCTCGACGCTGACATTACGCATACAGCGCGGGACTTATTGCTCCCCGAACCCCTCAATCGTTAAACAGGCTGCTGCCCGTAAAATGGCAAAGCTTCTGACCAATCCGGTCTTTTGCCCCGTATCCAGTCTAAATATGCCAGTTCTAATACGCTGGTGACAAAAGTCCCTAAGTGGGTTGGGGTCTGCACCAAACGATAGGGTGTCTGCCAAGTCTCTAGAGTTTGCTGCCACTGGTGGGGCGTTTGCACTGTATCGAGTTGTAGGGCGACGGGTTCTCCGTTCTCGGGCGAACAGCGATAAATCGCCGTAAAGAGCTTCTCTCGTGCCGCTTGCATTTGCAGGGCAATATCCAGGCTTTGGTGCAGATCGCGATCGGCTTTGGCTTCGGCGTGGGCAGCTGCCGCCAGAGTGGAAATGGCAAACACCGGAATCTTCAATTGGGCTGCCAAAGTGCGTGCTGTAACCATTCCCAAACGAGTGCTGGTGAAACTGCCAGGTCCTTTGGCAACTGCAACAAATGCTATATCCGACCAAGTTTGGGGGACGAGAAACTCGGCGAGATAAGGATGTAATAGGCTAGAGAGCGATCGCCCTAAAACCCAGGTTTGCGCGCGAGATTGTCCTTCTATATTACCCATCGCCAAACCCAACTCGGGACTCACAGCATGAATTGCCAGACCATAAGATTTTGCGATCGGATTTGTCATCGGTCATTTGAGGTGGGTGATGAGTCGTTACAAAGCATGAATCACATTTGTTACGACACCCAACACTTGAAAATTCATGTCTTCGGTAATTTTTAAGGGGCGATAGTTGGGATTTTCCGGAACGAGGAATAGGCTCGATCTCCCTGCCACTTTAGGCGTTTGACCGTTACTTCTCCATTGACGACGGCGATCGCCACACTACCATTTTTCGGTTCGAGTGCCGCATCGACGATCAGCAAATCGTGAGGATGAATCCCCGCCTCGATCATGGATTCTCCGTTGACGCGCACGCAAAAAGTTCGATCGGGATGTTGAGTCAAATGATCGTATAAATCGAGTTCTTCATCGATATAGTCCGTTGCGGGTGTGGGAGATCCGGCGGCAACCGCTTCTAGGTACATCGGTAGGCGAGTCGGGGAATCGGCAAGGGGTTGACCAATCCGTTTGATTTCCAGTTCGAGTTGAGAGGGTTTACCCCGAGCTTGCCAGCTCTCTAAAATTTCCGTGACTCGATCCGCCAGACTCATCGGCAAGCGAACGGCTTTTGTCGGTTCTCCATACTTGCCAGTTCCGGGGGGTCTGCCGGCTCCGGCACGCTTGCCACCTCGACCCATAACCTCAATGTCTCCTAAACTTTAACGTACTGCTTTCAAATAGTAGCATGAATCTGAGTACGTCCCAGACGATCGTTTTCGATCGGGCAATTAATTGTCGCTGACATTGGCAAGACACGCGAAATTCCGTCACAATGGAAAAGAAATCAAAGATTTGTTACAGAGCCAAACTTGAATGTCTGAAGTTATATCCCTAGAAGCCATTCAGGAAATTGCCCACCAGTACGGTTACTGGGCAGTTTTTCTGGGCATTTCTCTAGAAAATGCAGGCGTTCCCCTCCCTGGGGAAACCATTACCTTAGTTGGCGGTTTTCTTGCCGGGAGTGGCGAACTGGACTACTGGCTGGTATTCGGTTGTGCCGTTGGTGGAGCCGTCATGGGAGATAACTTCGGCTACTGGGTCGGAAAATGGGGTGGATGGCCCCTGCTGTTGCGTGTGGGTCGCTTGTTCCGCATCTCCGAAGAGCAACTACTAGACGTCAAAACTGAGTTCAAAGATAATGCGGCTCGAGCCGTTTTTTTCGGGCGTTTTATTGCCCTGCTGCGGATTTTTGCCGGACCGCTTGCCGGAATCGCCGAGATGCCTTACGGTAAATTTTTGCTCTGCAATACCGCAGGAGCTGTGATTTGGGCAGGGATTATGGTTAGTTTGGCGTTCTTTGTCGGGCAATTGGTTCCTTTGGAAGAGTTAGTCCGTTGGGTCGCTCAATTTAGCATTCTGGCGCTGGTCTTGTTGGTGGGGGCAGTTACCATTCCTCGCTGGTTGGAAACCCGTAAGAAGACACTCAAAGTGGAAGATTAATAGTTAATAGTTAATAGTTAATAGTTAATAGTTGACTGTTACAGTTTGGAGTTAGGATCGTTTTTCCGTTATCGGAATGATTTGCTGTGTGGGAATTTCGATGATAAATTCTGCTCCGTTTCCGGGGGAAGAAAGAAAAGAAATCGATCCTTGATGTCGATCGGTAATAATTTGGTAACTAATCGACATCCCCAGACCCGTTCCTTTTCCCACATCTTTGGTGGTGAAGAAGGGATCGAAAATCCGCTTTTGAATGGCTTCGGGAATGCCGTTGCCGTTATCTTTAATCCGAATGCGTGCAGTTTGTGAATTCAGGAGTTCTGTCTCGATCGAGATTTGACTGGGATTTTGGTGTATTTCTTCTCCCGTTCTAGTTCGATCTCGGTCTTCGAGAGCATCAATGGCATTACTGAAGATATTCATAAAGACTTGGTTTAATTGCCTGGGATAGCACTCAAGCAACGGTAAATTACCGTAGTTTTTGATAACTTCGATCGCCGGACGATCTGACTTTGCTTTCAGTCGGTTTTGCAGGATCATCAAGGTGTTATCGATGCCTTCATGAAGATCGGCAGCTTTGATCTCGGATTCATCAAGGCGGGAGAAATTACGCAAGCTGAGGACAATTGTACGAATGCGTTCTGTTCCCACCCGCATGGATTGGAATATTTTGGTCAGATCTTGAATGATAAAGTCGATTTCAATTTCTTCTATTTTTTCTTGAATTTCTACCACAGGTGTGGGATAATATTCTCCATAGAGTGATATTAAATTCAATAGATCTAAAACATAATCCTGGGCATGAGTGAGATTTCCGTGAATGAAATTAACGGGATTGTTAATTTCGTGGGCAACTCCGGCGACCATTTGCCCCAAACTCGACATTTTTTCACTTTGAAGCATTTGTGCCTGGGTGCGTTTGAGTTCTTGGAAAGCATTTTCTAGTTCTGTCGCTTGCTGTTTTAACTGAAGTTCGGCAGCTTTGCGATCGGTAATATCCCGTGCCATGCCTTGAATCCCCACAATGTTGCCGTTGACATCTTTGATGGGCGAATGGTTACACGTAATCCAACACCAGCTACCGTCCTTGCACTTAATACGAATTTCAACTCCAGCACGAGGTTTACCCGTTTCTATAATAGACAGGTTAAATGCAGTCATGAACTCGAGATCGTCGGGGTGAGTCCATAGTGCGGGCGATTGTCCGATGAACTCTGAGGGATGATACCCTAACATTTCTGTCGCCTGTGGTGAAATATAGGTAAACATGGCATCCAATGAAATGGAGTAAATCAGATCGTTAGCCCCTTCAACCAAGTGACGAAATTTAGCTTCACTTTCAGCGAGAGCATTTTGAGCTTTTTTGAGGTTACTAATATCAGTTGTCGTGCCGATTAAACCGACAACTGTCCCAGATTCATCTTTAATCGTATCGGCACGCATGAGGACGGGTAAAATACTACCTGTGCGAGATCGTTGTTTGACTTCACCCATCCAGGATTCTCCTGCCAGAAGCGCCTCAATAATTTCTTGGGCAACAGATGGGTCAGTGAAGACTGCCGAAATCCCGCCAAACTCATTGAAGGATTCTACAGTGTCGCATTCATACAGTTGCGAGAATGCCTGATTTTGGTAGATATGATTGCCTTGGGGATCTGCCATACCGATGGCGTTACTGGAACATTCTACGGCGTGTTTGAATAGCATTAATTGGGTTTCTGCGGCTTTGCGATCGCTGATATCGATAAAAATGCCATTGTGCAACGAAAACCCATCCAGAGCGTCAGCGGGTTCAGATTGTCCGCGTATCCATTTTTCCTTCCCAGATGGGGTAAGAATACGAAACTCGTCGAACCAGAAGGTTTTATTGTATGCGGCTTTTTTTTACAGAAGCTTGCAAGCGAGGTAAGTCCTCTGGGTGTATCATTCCCCAAGTCGAGTCAGAACTAGCTAAAACGAGATTTCGATCGATTTCAAACAAGTCTTGAACTTTTGGACTGATATAGGTAAATCGAGTTTTGACCGGTTTAGCAAATTCGTTTCGTATTGATAGATTGCGCCGGGAACGAGACTATTAATATCTCGTAGACATTTCTCGTTATCTCGTAGTTCTTTTTCAATCTGACGGCGATCGCGAATTTCCTGTTTTAATTGAGTGACCGCATTTCTCAAAGCCACTGTCCGTTGCTGTACTAGCTCTTCTAATTCTTCATTCGATCGTTGTAAAATTTCTTCAGCTTTCTGACGATCGGTAATATCTTCGATCGTGACTAAAATTCCCATAACTTCGCCCTCAGAATTGCGCAGAGGAATTTTATTTGTATCCAGCCAAGCCACTTTCCCATCCGCTTGTTGTTGGGTTTCGATAATATGGAGTCGCGGTTCTCCCGATTCCATGACACGCCGATCGAAATCTCGATACCATTCTACTTCCTCCGGTGTTGCCGATAAATCGTAGTCGGTTTTCCCGACAATTTCTGCGGGTGACTCGAATCCAGCGATTTTTGCAGCATTTTGATTGCAACCGAGAAAAACCGAGTTACGATCTTTCCAGAAAATCAGTTGGGGAATATTATCGAAGACGAGTTGTAGGAATTGTTGAGATTCTTGAAGTTTAGTTTCCGCGTGCTTTGCGATCGCTGATATCGTTGCTAATAGCAATATATTGGTAAGGTTTGCCCTGAGAATCTACGCAGGGAACGATGGTTGTATCGATCCAATAAAATGTACCATCTTTAGCACGACTTTTAATTTCTCCTTGCCAAACTCTTCCACTAGAAATGGTAGACCACAGTTGTTTTACAAACTGCGGTGGATGATAGCCGGAATTTAAAATGTGGTAATTTTGTCCCAACAGTTCTTCGGGAGAATACTGAGAAACTTTACATAATTGCTGGTTGATGTGAGTTAGATTTCCTTCTGTATCGGTAATAGTAACGATCGAAGCCAGATCGATCGCAACTTTGATATCTTCTAATTCTTTCAGCGATCGTTGTAATTGTTCTTCAATATTTTTGAGATCGGTAATTTTCTGGGCAGAAACGATCGCGCCCCCAACTTCCCCCATCTCGTCGTACCAGGGCTGAACTTCCCACTTCACCCATTGCAGCATCCCGTCAGCATCGGTGATGGCTTCTTCCCACACCGACACCGCACCCTGGAAACAGTTTTTTTGGGCTTCTTGCCAAAGATCCCGATTTCCCGGACAATCTTGATATAACGAGGTTCTTTCTGTTGCCGCTACACCAAACTCTTCTCGCCAACGCCGACTGGCAATCAGATATCGCATTTGCCGATCGAACATGGCGATCGCCGTTGGCATATATTCGAGAAATCGGTTACACTCTATCGGCGATCGAGTGCAAGAATCGCTATGTTGTCGAACAAAAGTAGCAGAATGCTCTAGCATCGTTGTGGAATGGGAAAGAGTGTTAGTTCCATGCTAGCCAACGGATAGTGAAAAAGTTGTGAATTACACATTTGTTTTGAGAAATGATTGCTCGTATGAAAACCCAACTTGGGAGAAATTGCTTCGTCGGAGCTCGGGCAGTTAACTTTCAGAGTATTTCGATCGTGGAGTCAAAAACCTATTGCGTTCGATCGGCAAAAATGTATAGGAAACCCCGAACATCGGCTATCATTTTCCAGTTGCCGATTCACAATCGAACAGGACTTATACAAGGTCGAGCTGCGAAGTCGAGCTGTTAAATTCATAACGTTTCTCAAAAAAATAATGGTTTGTCAAGCTAAATTCACGATCGACGACGAATTACAGACAATTAGTAACGGGTTACCAATACCCGAGTGCCGATAAATGATCGCTAGCATCCAAAACTCCCTCATCAAGACAATTCGCAAGCTGCACCAAACAAAATATCGGCAGCAGCAGCAACTTTGTTTGTTAGAAGGAACGCATTTAATTACGGAAGCGCTAGCATCCAACTATCCATTAATCACAGTTTGCTACACGCACTCTTGGCAAAATCGCTATCGGGAATTGTGGCAGCACATCGAGCAACAAGCCTCTCGCGCCGAAGTAGTCAGCGAAGACGTTCTCAAAGCAATTGCCACAACAGTGAATCCCGACGGTATTGTAGCGGTTGCACCGGGAAAACCCGGCTCACCCTTAATGCTTCCCCATTCGGGACTCGGATTCGCCCTGGAAACCGTACAAGATCCCGGCAATTTGGGAACGATTATCCGCACGGCAGCGGCAGCAGGCGTTGAAGGGTTGTGGGTGAGTGCCGATAGTACAGATTTAGACCATCCCAAGGTGCTGCGAGCGTCAGCCGGAGCCTGGTTTCGCTTGCCTATGGCAGTCAGCCCAAATTTGCCGGATTTGGTACGCCAGTGTCGTGGGCAGGGTATCCAAGTGGTTGCCACCTCCGCCCAAGCCGACACCACTTATTGGCAGATAGACTGGTGTCGTCCGAGCTTAGTTTTATTAGGCAATGAAGGCGCAGGACTGTCGCCAGAGTTGGCAGCCCAAGCCGATCGATCGACAAGTATCCCCATGGCGGGTAGAGTGGAATCGCTCAACGTCGCGCTCTGCGCCGCTCTGATTGCCTACGAAGCGTGCCGACAGCGACAGAAAATTGCCAAGAAAATTGCACAAAGTCCGGTCGGGGATTAAGAGATTGTCGGGTACAGTGTCGATCGTACATGGCTGTGCGCCGTTACCTTCTACGCTCCACTCTCTCTACAAAAGTTTTCCTTGCGATATATTTTGATGGGACAAAAACTCTTCGATATCTTTGACGGCATCTTCTAATTCGTCAAGAGAAATCTCTGGGGCAGCTCTCTCTGGCTGTTGGCGAGGAGGGGGTGAGGGTAATTTGAGTTCGGGCAAAGTTTTTGTTTCCACCTCATCCTCGGGATGTAACAACGGCTGCTGCAAACGTTTCAGCGATTCTTTGAAAGCCTCTTCAGCCGCTTGACGGAGGTCTCGTTGATGCTCGTTCATTTTCATAGTATAAAAAAACTTACATGGGGTTGTCCGTATCTTATCTATTCAGTCTTCAAGCAGAAAGCTAACTGTCCGGCTCATATAAGGGTCGATCGGGCTTTGAGAGGCACAACAACGCAGTGGAAATTTTCGATCGATGATTGGAAAACCTTTATACAGACTAGCTGATTTGTATTAAACGTTGCGATGATGCGCTTGGTTAAGTGTATGATTTTCGTTAATTTACTATCGATCGAGGGTTTTGTCGAGAGTGATTCTACCCCTTCGATGTTAACCCCTTCGACGAGTGTGCTGCTATACTAACTTCAGATCTCGGAGAGCGTCATCGAGTTTTCAGTTATCACCAGACCCCCAGATCGACAAGCGAGATCGAATCTGACCCCCAACTTTCGGCGATCGAGATGATGAAAAAGCTTTTAGTCACAGGAGCCAGCGGTTTTCTGGGGTGGAATTTGTGCCAATTGGCGCGATCGAATTGGCAGGTTTACGGCACGTATTTTTCCCAGGACATCCTCATCCCTGGTGTTAAAACCTTTCAGCTTAACCTCAAAGATTTTTCCCAACTGCAACAGCATTTTCAAGCGGTGCAACCCGATGCTGTAGTCCATGCTGCCGCTTGTTCCCAACCCAATTTTTGCCAAAGCCATCCGCAAGAATCTTACGCCGTCAATGTCACGGCGTCTGGTTATATGGCAGATTTGTGTGCTGATGCCAACATTCCTTGTGCGTTTACTTCCACCGATCTAGTGTTTGATGGCTCAAATCCCCCTTATCGAGAAACCGATCCGGTTTGTCCGATTAATATTTATGGGGAACAAAAAGTGGAAGCAGAACGACTGATGCACGATCGTTATCCTCGTACTGCCATTTGTCGAATGCCGTTGATGTTTGGGGTTGTGCCTCCCACTGCTAAGACGTTTATTCAAGCCTTTCTCCAAACCTTGGAGGAGGGAAGAAGATTATCGCTGTTTGTGGATGAATTTAGAACTCCTGTCAGCGGAACAACCGCCGCTAGGGGTTTGTTACTGGCATTGGAAAAATGGGAAGGCATTCTTCATTTAGGCGGAACAGAGCGGATTTCTCGCTACGATTTCGGTCAAATGTTGGCAGAAGTTTTCAACTTTCCCGATGCCAAAATTGAGGCTTGCCGACAATCAGATGTACCTATGATGGCACCGAGATCTCCTGATGTTTCCATGGATAGTTCGTTAGCTCGATCGTTGGGTTATACAACTTTGTCGCTGCGAGAAGAGTTGGAACAAGTTCGATCGGTTGTTAGTTGTTAGTTGTTAGTTGTTAGTTGTTGGGGACTCACAGAAAAACTATTAACTATTACAGCGGTTCCCGGTATTATGCGGTACATCTAGAAGGGCGAATGCCATTCGCCCCTACATCAACCCAAAATTTTATGTACCTCATAGCTGCGAAAACCGCTGTAACTATTAACTATTAACTATTAACTATTAACTATTAACGATCGCCCCAAAATCTGCCAACACCCGCGCATGATTGCGTAATAACCCCAATAAATTCAGTCGATTCTGTTGAATTTCGGGGTTGGAGTCCATCACCAAAACACTGTCTTCCCCGTCGAAAAAGCGGCTGACAATGGGGTTAATTTCTACTAAGGCATCGATCGATTGTTGGTAGTTTCGATCGGCTTTTGCGGCTTGGGTTGTAGGAACGAGGGAAACAAGAGCATCATAAAATGCTTGTTCCGATTTTTTTTCAAATAAGTCGGGTTTGACAAATTGGCTAGGTTCGAGTTCTTGGGTATTCAAGTTTCCTTGTTTTGCCAAACGGGTCGATCGATTGACGGTTTCGTAGATGGTATCGAGTAAACCGTTATCGCGGATAGATTGCAGGAATAATGCACGATCGCGAGCATCTAAAACATCAGTAAGAACCCGTTCTCGATACTCGGGATCGTCTTCGCCTAATACCGCATTGACTAAATCGTAATCGACATTTCGATCGTCTTGTAGCAAAGTTTGAATCCGTTGCAGGAAAAAGTCTTGGAGTTGGGAGAGTAAATCGGGCGAAGTTTTGGGATAGTTTTGAGTAAAACTTTTGGTAATTTTGTCTAGAAGTCGATTTAAATTTAAGGATAAATCCGCTGTCCAAATAATATTGACAATCGCATTGGCAGCCCGACGTAAAGCAAAGGGATCGGAGGAACCTGAAGGCAACATTCCTAACCCAAAAATGCTAACTAAGGTGTCGAGTCGATCGGCTAAACCGACAATTTGCCCGATGGAAGTTTGCGGCAAATCGTCATCAGCTCCTCGGGGTAAATAATGCTCGGAAATTGCCAGAGCAACGGCTTCCGGTTCTCCGCTAACTCGAGCGTATTTTTCCCCCATAATGCCTTGCAGTTCGGGAAATTCGTACACCATTTGCGAGACTAAATCTGCTTTGCACAGGTAAGCCGATCGGCGAACGTGCTGGTGTTGTTCGCTGTCGAATTGTAGTTCATCGGCGATCGTCTCCGCAATGCTGATAATCCGATCGACCTTCTTCCTCACCGAACCCAATTTTTCTTGAAACGTCACCGTTTCTAACTGCGGAACTAAGCTTTCCAACGGCTTTTCGCAATCCGCTTTATAGAAAAATTCACCATCGGCTAAGCGAGCGCGAATCACCCGTTCGTTCCCTTTGGCGATGAGGTTTGATTTCGCCGGATCGCCATTGGAAATCGTGATAAAATAGGGTAAGAGTTCTTGAGAATTGTCCGGTTTAAAAACGGGAAAATACCGCTGGTGAGAAATCATCACCATCGTGGTCACTTCCGACGGCAAAATCAGAAAATCTTCATCAAAATTCCCCGTCACGGCTGTGGGCCACTCCACCAAATTGGTGACTTCTCGCAACAAATCCTCTGGCATTTGAGCCTGTCCCTGCACTTTCTGCGCGGCGGCTTCCACTTGCTGCCGAATCTCCCCGACTCTGCGCTGGGGATCGACTTCGACAAACGCGCCTCTGAGGCATTCCACATAATCGACAGCATGGGGAATGGAAACCCCCCCTGGATGCTGGCAGAGCACGCGATGCCCGTAGGAAATGCGATCGCTCTTCAAGGTGGTTTCCGAATCCACTGCTAACTCGATGGGTAACACCGCCTCGTCGAACAGCGCCACCAACCAGCGAATGGGACGGGAAAAACGCAAATCCCCATCCCCCCAGCGCATAAACCGCTTGCCTTCGAGTTTCTCGATCCACTCTGGAACTAACTCGCTCAAAATCTCCGTTGTTTGCCGACCGGAAATTTGCTTCGTGACAAAGACAAATTCACCCTTTTCCGTGTTGCGAATTTCCAGCGCCTCCAAGTCTACCCCTTGTTTGCGGGCAAATCCCACTGCTGCCGGAGTCGGTTTCCCATCCTTAAACGCGGCACTGGCGGGGGGACCTTTGATTTCTTCGGTTCGATCGTTTTGCCGTTCGGGCAATCCCTCAATCTCCACAGCGAGGCGGCGTGGCGTCCCATAGACACGAATGGCACCCGGAGTCAGCAACTGTTGGGCTAAACTTGCCGGAATCCGCGATTGCCACTGCGCGATCGCACTCTCCACAAAGCTTGCAGGTAATTCTTCAGTACCGACTTCTAACAGAAAAGTAGCCATATCAACCGTTACGCGAGGGGAGATTGTCCGAGAAAGCATCGTTCAAACTATTGTTCAAATAGTTTACCGTGCCTGTGTCTTGGTCATCGGTCATCGGTCATCGGTCATCGGTTATGGGTTATGGGTCTTTGACGATCGTCCATTACTTATTACTTATTACTTATCACTTATTACTTATCACTTATCACTTACGAGAAGGGTCTAACCCCCCAACCCCGTAACCCCTCTACCCGCTCGATAAAGGTCTATGACAAGGTAGCGGTCTAGGGGTCAATGCTATTGACCCTAGCTGGCTGTTTCGGTTTGAAGCTGCCAGTCTGAGCCGTGATGTTGGACTCCCGAAATGATGAATCTCGACTTACCAAAATTTTTTAGAGCTTGCAATCCTAGTAAAACACTGGTGGTCGGCAATCTGGAGGATCGGCAGTACTATATCGATTTTTCTTCCGTGCGGGGAACGAATATCGTTCGCGAATTGGGAAGGACGATTACACTGCTCGGTCCCGAAGATCCGAGTTGCCAGCTTTTTACGGGTCATATTGGGTGCGGGAAGTCTACCGAATTATTCCGGCTGAAATCCGAGTTGGAAAACCAAGGTTTTCACGTGGTCTATTTTGAGTCATCTCAAGACTTGGATATGGCAGACGTGGATATCAGTGATATCTTGATGGCGATCGCTCGTCAAGTGAGCGAGAGCCTGGAAACCGTCAAAGTTCACTTGCAACCGAAAGGCTTCAAAGCTTTGTTGCAAGGCGCCGTTGACATTTTGCAAACGCCGATCGCCTTGAGTGGGGAAGCCTCCATTCCCGGCGTGGGAACGATCGCTGCTAGCGATGAAGATGGGCTGGAATATTCCTTGCCTGGAGGTATCGGGCGGATCACTGCCAAAACCAAAGACAGCCCGAAACTGCGCTCTCAACTGCGGCAGTACCTAGAACCGCGAACCAACGGCATTCTAGAAACCATCAACAATGAACTACTCGGTCCGGCTAACGAGCAACTGAAGAAAATCGGCAAAAAGGGATTGGTGGTGATCGTAGACAATCTCGATCGTCTCGATAGTACGCCCAAACCCACCGGACGCACGCAACCAGAATACTTATTTGTCGATCGGGGAGAACAGCTCAAAAAACTCCATTGCCATTTGGTGTATACCATTCCTCTGGCGCTGCTGTTTTCTAACGATATCGGTCGCTTAACCAGTCGTTTTGGCGTCAAACCGAAAGTGTTGCCCATGGTTCCCATTCAGTCGCGAGATGGCACTCCGTTCGAGCCGGGAATGGAGTCGCTGCGACAGATGCTCCTGGCGCGGGCGTTTCCCAGTTTAGAACCCTCAGCGCGATACAAACAACTCGGACAAGTGTTTGAGGATCCCGAAACCCTCGATCGACTTTGCCAAGTGAGTGGGGGTCATGTTCGCAACTTGTTGGGATTGCTCTATAGTTGCATCCAGCAAGACGATCCGCCGATCGATCGATCGACGGTAGAACACGTGATCAAGGAATATCGCGATGACTTGATTGCGGCAATTAGTGCCGAAGAATGGGAGTTACTCTTCCAAGCGGTGGAACAGCAAAGCGTGCGAGGCGACGAGGATTATCAAGTCTTGTTGCGAAGTATGTTTTTGTTTGAATACCGCGATGATGGCGGACGCTGGTTCGGGATTAATCCGGCTCTGGCTGAAGCGCAAAAATACAAGG
Source organism: uncultured cyanobacterium (assembly GCA_963838375.1). Lineage (GTDB taxonomy): Bacteria > Cyanobacteriota > Cyanobacteriia > Cyanobacteriales > Geitlerinemataceae > DVED01. The sequence goes on from CAWIQY010000008.1 coordinate 459,840, forward strand.
TGTGGCAAGCTGGGAAGTTGGAGAAAATTCCTGTCACCCCACATTAAGCCCGAACTTCCCCCGCCAGCCCTGCGCAGGGCTGTTTCATTGTCGTGGAAAACGAGGATTTTGTAGGGGTAGCGCCAAGAGTGCCTACCCCGCCACCGACGAAATCATGGGGGTTCCAGAGATCGGGGCAACCACTCTTGGGATTCCCGGACGCCTGCGCTTCGCCCCTACAGAAAATGAAACAGCCCTGCCTGCCCTGCGGGGGAAATTCGGTTTCACCGAGCTCAGGCTCAATCTCCGACGATAAACGTTTGCATTCGCCATTCCCCATCCACCCGAACGAATACTGCTCGGTAGCCGATGGGAGAGTAGGCGTAACGGCTGGAAACAAAACCTCGCTCACCGTTAGAGAGAATGATGGGTTTCCAACCGTCTGAGGTTTCCCCTAATTCTCGCGTGGAGGGGTTGACGGGAACTTGGGAGTCATATTTGACAATCTCGTGGGAAACGACTCCCACCACGGGGCTATCGAGATTGGGTTCGGCACGCACGTTAACGTTTTCTGCAATGATGAACATATGCGTATAGGAATCGAAATCGCTCCCTGAGGGCTGAGCGGCAAAGACGTGAGGACAAGCCCAGGTTAACGAATCTCCGGGTTGTATTGGGGGTAAGGTGGCGCAGCCCGTCGCCATCGCTCGATCGAGACGTTGCCAAAACAGAGCGTCGGGGTTGTCGATCTCCAAGTCATCTAAAGCGATCGTCGGACCGAATGTCAGATTAATCTCGGGTAAGGCGATCGATCGGATGGCTTGGGCATCTCGATCTCGGACAATTTGCCGCAACTGCTGGCGAAATTCAAAGAAGTCGGTTCCCGGTTCGGCTTCGTCTTCTAGAACAAAGGGGTGACGGGGATAAGCATCGATGCTGGAAGTCGATGGGGGTTGTGGGTTCGACTGGCGATTGGGTGTCTCCAAAGGTTTCGCATCGGATACCTCTTGGGGATTTTCTGGAGGGGAAGAAGGGAGGGGTTGTAGGGATTCGGGTTGTAGGGATTCGGGTTGTAGGGATTCAGGTTGTAGGGATTCAGGTTGTGGGTATTCGGGTTGTGGGGTGGCAACTGGGTAAATGGCTGCGGCGGTAAAACCGACGAACGCGCTTAGGGTAGCGATTCCAGCGCTCCAAATTAACAGCTTGTTCATGTCTCAGGTTGGGTAAAAGAGTGAGTATAATTACAATGACTGTTGAGGCAATTCCTGCCGTTCAATGTTACCTTCAACCGCAATTCATCTCACCGTTATGGCGGTGAGATGAATTGCGGGCAGGATCTATGATAGAATATATTACGTCAGATACAACGACGTAACTATGTTGGTATTCGAGGCAAAACTTGAGGGATTGAAAGAGCAGTATGGCAAGCTTGATGAGGCTATCCGTACTGCTCGTTTTGTCCGTAATTCTTGCCTGAGATACTGGATGGATAACCGCAACATCGGACGATATAATTTGAGTGCATATTGTGCTGTCCTGGCGAAAGAATTTGCTTGGGCAAGCCAACTCAATTCTCAAGCCAGACAAGCATCGGCTGAAAGAGCTTGGTCGGCAATTGCTCGATTTTTTGAGAACTGCAAGAAAAACCAACCCGGAAAAAAAGGATATCCACGGTTCAAGAAAGAACAAACTCATGGGTCTGTAGAATACAAAACAACGGGCTGGAAACTTTCTGAATGTCGTAGGTATATTAATTTCACCGATGGTTTCGGCGCAGGGACTTTCAAGTTGTGGGGGACTCGCGACTTGCACTTTTATCAATTGAAGCAAATCAAACGAGTGAGGATAGTTCGTCGTGCTGATGGCTACTACACACAGTTTTGCATCGACCAAGAAAGACTGGAGAAAAAAGAACCAACATTTAAAACTATTGGCCTTGATGTCGGTTTGACTCATTTTTATACAGATAGCGACGGGCAAACTATTGAAAACCCGAGACATCTGAGAAAGAGTGAGAAGTCTCTGAAACGTCTTTCTCGTCGTATGTCTAAGACCAAGAAAGGGTCTAAAAATCGAGCCAAGTTTAGAAATAAACTGGCAAGAAAACACCTCAAAGTAAGTAGGCAGCGGAAAGATTTTGCCGTGAAGTTGGCAAGATGCGTAGTCCAGTCTAGCGACTTGGTAGCTTATGAGGATTTGAGGGTGCGGAACATGGTTAAAAATCGGCATTTGGCTAAATCGATTAGTGATGCAGCTTGGACAACTTTTCGGACATGGGTTGAGTATTTTGGCAAGGTTTTTGGTGTGGTCACAATTGCTGTGCCACCGCACTACACCAGTCAAAATTGCTCGAACTGCGGCAAAGTTGTCAAAAAAGCTCTGAGTGTCAGAACTCACATTTGTCATCATTGTGGGCATACGCAAGATAGAGACTGGAATGCGGCGAGAAATATATTAGAGAAAGGTTTGCGTACTGTAGGGCATACAGGAACGTCTAGTCTAGAACTAGAAAACGCCTCTGGAGACATCGACCACTGCTTGGGTGAGGAAACTCCTTCAAGTAAGTCGGGTCGTGGAAAGAGGAAGCCCAAAGAGCAATCTTTGGAATCCCCCGCTATATTCGGTACTCCGAATTAGCGGTGGGAGGATGTCAATATCTACTCTAGCTATCTTCTGTAGGCTGTAATGGATATCCGCGAAGAATGAGCAGTCGCGCATTGGCACGATCGTTGTCGGTTCGCGTCCGCAATCTTTTATGCAAATGCTTCTCCCCTACCCCACTTGGTCTTTGTCGAACATGAAACTGACGATCTAGAACGGGTAGGGTTCCCGGATTACCTATTACTCACAATTCGCTGTTGATATTCGGCTTCCGTCATTAAATCTTGGGTTGTTTCAACCCGATCGAGAAATACGAGTCCTTCGAGATGATCGTATTCGTGTTGAACAATTCGGGCGACAAAATCCGTGAAAACTTGGCGGCAAATTTGCCCGTAACGATCGCAATATTCGACTTCGATCTGCCGATGCCGAGGCACAAACCCTCGGATTCCCGGCACGCTCAAACAGCCTTCCCATCCTTTCACCTTGTTCCCAGATCGATCGACAATTTCGGGATTAATCATCGCGGTTGGTTCCATCCGTGGCGCGTCGGGATATCGGGGAACCGGACGAGAAGCTACAACGATCGTGCGAGAAGATTCCGCAACTTGGGGTGCCGCAATCCCCACACCATCGGCGTCAGTCAGCGTGACGATTAATTCATCAATCAGTGTTTGAAGGTTTGCATCTTTGACATTTGTAACGGGTTTGGCGATCGTTCTTAAAACTGGGTTTCCCAATTGAATAATGTTCATATTGGTTAATTGTCGATGGTTCACTGAACTGGCACTTCTGCGGGAGTCACTTGGAGAGTGACGGTTTTTCCTTGGCGATTCACTTGTACGGAAATCGGCGTACCGATCGAGCTAGATTGGACAATTTGCTGAATCGTTTCGGTTGTTAAAGCATCGCGATCGCCCATTTTTTGAATCACATCCCCCGGCTGAAAGCCTGCTGTTGCGGCGGGAGAGCCAGAAACGATCGAAATTGCCAAAACGCCGCGATCGACCTTGAGATCTAACGGCAAGCTCAACTTACGGGAAATTTCCGGCAAAGTCTCCGGCGTTAAAGTAACCATTTGAATTCCCAGATAGGGATGTTGGGCTTTTCCGGTGGCAATCAGTTGTTGAGCGACGCGCAGAGCTGTTTCGATGGGAATTGCAAAACCGAGTCCTTGGGCGCCGCTGATAATCGCCGTATTCATGCCGATGACTTCTCCGGCAGCATTGACTAACGGACCGCCGGAATTTCCTGGATTGATCGCCGCATCGGTTTGAATAAAACCGACGAGTTTGTCGGGAACACCGATATCCGAACTCGATCGACCCGTGGCGCTGATAATCCCCGCCGTGACGGTACTATCCAGTCCGAGGGGATTGCCTATGGCGATCGCCCATTCTCCCGGCTGAAGCTGACTCGAGTCACCAATAGAGACAGCCGGCAAATCCGTCGCCTCGATTTTGACCACCGCAACATCGGTGCGGGAATCGGTTCCCAACACCCGACCCTCGAAACTGCGTCCGTCGGTGAGGGCAACTCGAACCACTTGCGTCCCCTCTACGACATGAGCATTGGTGAGAATTTGACCGTTCGCGCTCAGGAGAAAACCGGAACCCGTCCCCCGTTCCACCCGTTCTTGAGGCAGTCCGAAACCGGGAGGCAAAAAGCCAAAGGGGCTTTGCTTCTGCATGACAGTACGAGCCGAATCGATGCGGACTACGGCGGGTTCGACCCGATCGACGGCATCGACAATAAAGTTACCTCGCTCCACCTGGGACAATAACGGAGCGGCTCTTGTGGGTTCCTGCTGAGCTGGTGAACTGGAGGAAAGGGGGTTTTGGGTCTCGGCATCGGATTGGGCAGTACGATCTCGCCACAGACGATCGATCGAGACCGCTCCACCAGCCACCCCCAACAGTACGATCGTACCGACGATCGCTTGAACCCCAGAGAATTTTTGAGCAACTTTAATTTTGTCTTTTGGCACGATCGTTCTCTATTTGCTTCGGCAACCCCATCGATTCTCTCATTATTAGAGGGGTAATTTAGAAGTTATCCAAAATATTGTATAGCGTTTCTCAAATGGGTGAGGTATAGTAGCAGCAGTGGGTAAACCAGTGATGATATTCATCACTGGAGACTTGTTCAAAAGCCTCTGCGATCGCTAAATCTAATGCTTGATAAGTTCTAGCACCGAGGGAACGAAGAGTAGATTTCACCTTAGACCCTTTCTATTCAAAAATTTATATTGTATTTAAATTTTTTATTCCATGATGCAATATTTTAAAAAGTGTTCCGAGTATCAGTCAATTTTTTTATCGATCGCACATTGGGTACTTTCCACACATTTGAGTGACACCACACAAAAAAAATACTCGCAATTTATGTATTTTTTGCAGGCTAATGACTATAAAATTTATTTTATTTCAGATGTATTTTTTATTAGAAAAGCGTCAGTCTAGTATCATCAGTTCTGATTAAATCTTAATAAAACATTAATCAATTATAAAAAATAATGCCAACCCACCAAAAACTATCTTTACCCACCATGGGATGCGGAACTTGGGCGTGGGGAAACCGCCTGCTGTGGGGATACGATGAAAGTATGGATGCGGGTTTGCAAGAAGTGTTTAACCTTTGTGTGGGGAATGGCGTCACGTTGTTCGATACCGGAGATTCTTACGGAACAGGGAAGTTAAACGGACAAAGCGAGAAGCTGTTGGGACGATTTGCGAAGGATTATGTGGGTTTAAATTACGATCGAATTTGTCTGGCAACGAAACTAGCAGCGTATCCGTGGCGTTTGACCCGAGGATCGATGGTTTCGGCGTGCAAATCCTCGGCACAACGGTTGGGACGAAATGTGGATTTGGCGCAAATGCACTGGTCTACCGCAAACTATTTTCCCTGGCAAGAAGTGGCGCTTTTGGACGGTTTGGCTGACCTGTATGAGGCGGGGTTGGTGAAGGGTGTGGGATTGTCGAATTATGGTTCAAAGCGATTGAAATGGGTGTATGAGAAGTTTAACGATCGAGGTGTTCCCATTTCGACGCTACAAGTTCAATATTCTCTCCTTTCAACCTATCCCGTAACCGAACTGGGCTTGAAAGAGGTTTGTGATGAATTGGGGATTAAATTGATTGCTTACAGTCCCTTAGCGTTGGGCATATTAACGGGTAAATATTCAGAGAAAGGGAAATTTACCGAAAGGTATTCGCGGTTTCTTATTCAAGCAATTGTTACCCGAGGTTAAACCCTTGCTAGATTGCGTTAGATCGATCGCTGCATCCCGAAACAAAACCCCATCTCAAGTTGCCATCAACTGGTGTATTTGTAAAGGAACAATTCCCATTCCGGGAGCGAAAACAGTGGAACAAGCCAAAGAAAATATTGGGGCTTTAGGTTGGTCTTTAGATGCGGGTGAAATTGAGGAGTTAGATCGATCGACGGCAAGCTTAGATAAGGTAATGGTTCAAAATATTTTTCAAACGAAGTAAAGAGATGGTTGAAAGGGCGAACAGCCGTTCATCCCTTCGGCTTTTTTGGACAAGTCTAATCACCAATAACTTATCCTTCAAGATTTCCGCAATGCTTCAATAATTCGCGTATTGGCTTTAGGAAAGGGAAACTCATCGAGTTCGTCTAGCTTCACCCAGCGCACTTCCTGACATTCGATCGCCCTGGGTTCTCCGCTGACATAACGGCAGTGGTAAACATTAAGCGTTACTCGGAAATGGGTGTAGGCATGATCGATCGTCATTAAATGTTCCCCGACTTCAATTTCAATGCCCAATTCTTCTTGAATTTCGCGAACAATGCAAGCTTCGATCGTCTCTCCCGGTTCAATTTTACCACCGGGAAACTCCCATAATCCGCCCAATAATCCCGATTCTAAACGACGATCGATTAAGATTTGTTTTCGATCGTTCCAAATCACCGCAACACCAATTTGTTTGTGAGGCAACGGAGCACGAGTTTCACGCATAGGAATTTCCGATTGTTTTTCCAAATTGTACGCCTGGCAGGACATTCTCCACGGACATAGCAGACAACCCGGATTTTTCGGCGTACACAACGTTGCCCCCAAATCCATTAAAGCTTGGTTGAAATCTCGCGGGTTTTGCGAGTCTAGGAGGGTTTGGGACAGTTGCCACAGTTGGGGAATGGCTTTTGCTGGAGGAACGCTTAACGCCATCAAACGGGCTAAAACTCGTTTAACATTGCCATCGAGAATCGCAACGGGTTGGTTGAATGCGGCGCTGAGAATGCCTCCGGCGGTACTGCGTCCGATTCCCGGTAATGCCAGAACGTCATCAAATTGTTGGGGAAATATACCATCGTGTTGGCGGATTATGGCTTGCGCCGCTTTGTGGAGGTTGCGGGCGCGGGCGTAGTACCCTAATCCTTGCCATGCCTTGAGAACTGACTGCAAGTCGGCGGCAGCGAGAGTGGGGATATCTGGAAACAAACTCAGCCAATTTTGATAGTAGGGAATGACCGTTTTGACCTGGGTTTGTTGTAACATGATTTCCGAAACCCAGATGTGGTAGGGAGTTCGATCGTTGCGCCAGGGCAGGCGGCGTCCCGACTCAGTGTACCATTGCAGGAGCGATCGACGCAGTTCAGCAACAGGAAGTGAAGGCAGCGATATAGTTTCGATCGATCGTACTTTCTCCTTCATCCGTTCCTCGCTAACAGCATTGTTCGGGAATTTCTACCCAATGTTAAAGGGCGCCATCCCTGGACGCCCCTCTAAATCTATCTATATTTCGATCGACTGACAACGGCAGGGAAGAAGCTGTCGGAAAAACTAGCGAACTAATCACTATCGCTGGTTTGGCTAGGTGTTTCGGCAAGAACATCTTCAAACACCATCCGTTGTTCGGCGTTGCGTATGAAATAGCCACTGATCATAGCCGATGCCAGAAGTCTTCCCAAATTTTCCCGACTGGTTGTGATACTCACACCAAAATGTTCTGGCGGCAGGTTCCCCAGCAACCCAACAATATTCCGTTCCATGACTTGAAATACGTCTTGGGAGGTAGGTTTGGAAAGCTGGGAAATCGTTTCTGGACCTAAGGCTTGGACGTAATCCCACAACAGGTTAGGAGTATGGGTTCCGTCACCTACAAATTCTTGAGATTGGTTGTTAAATGGACTTTGCAATTTGACCTCCTGATAGCCACGATGGCTGATTTGATTTAGAGTGGACTGCGAGCTGAATAGTTCGAGATGAACAGTTTGTAGAAGAAGTGAATACTTTCGGGATGGGATGTGCTGTTCCTACTTGGTTTTAATGTAACAAGTTTGAGACGAAGTGTGTAGTTGTCTAAACCGAACTGCAAATGACGGATCTTCTCACTGCGCTCCAAAAAATGCGAATGAGGAGATCAATATCGGGATATCGTATCAAAAAAAAACTTGTAAAGAGGCAAGGAACAGCATCTTTACAAGTTTAAGAGCGAGAGATTCAAAGTATCAACATCCGGCAATTTACCGTCGGATGTTGATGGGTTCGCGATCGCTTCCGGAATTGGTGGAAGGAGAGGGTCCTTGCCACTGCGGTTGGCGACCGCGAGCTTCGTCACTGCGTTCGATTTCTCGTTGCACCCGATCGATATCCCACCCATCGGCAAGTTTGCGTTGGTAGTCGCGCAAGCCATCTCGATCTGCGGAACGACCCAACACTTGGCGATAAATCTCGTCGATGCGATCGCGTGCTTCTCGAGAATCGGCAATCTCTTCCCGAATATCTTCCAAGGATGCACCTTGAGAAAAACGACGCACATAGTTTCGCAGACCATCTCGATCGGGACGGCGACCCAAAACTTCTCGGTAAATGCTTTCGATTTCTCGTTCTGCATCGCGATCGGAATAACTACGATCTCGATCGTTTCTATTATTCCCATCTCGATAGTCTTCCAACCCTCGAGTTCCGCGATTGACGATCGCATTATTCAAATCTGCACCATTTAAACGCGCATCTCTTAAATCCGCATCTCTTAGGTCGGTATCGCGAAGATTAGCATTTCTGAGGTTCGCATCTCGCAGGTTTGCGTCTTCTAAATCGGCATCCTCTAAATTCGCATCTTGCAAATCCGCGCCGCGCAAATCGGTATTTCTGAGATCTGCACCGCGCAAATCGGCATCTTCTAAGTCTGCGCCGCGCAAGTTTCTACCTTCCAAATCCGCATTTCGCAAATCGCAACGCCGACATGAATTATTATCTAATAAATCTTCTAAATCGGAGCGATCGTAGGCGACAACCGCAGGAGAAAAAGCAAATGGAGCTAGCAAGACGACAGCGGCGATCGCACGACGAATCAAGGGTTCAGAAGAATCAACGTTACTGATGATTTCTAATAGTTTCAATTTCATGGTCTGAGTCTCTCGCAAACTGAGGTGTAGTTATAAGAATATATAAAACGATCTAATTTTATTTTTTTGACGGATAAGGATTAATTTTTATGTAAATTACCTAAAAAAAACTCGGACGGAAAATGGATTTGAGAAGAATATCGATCGAGGATCAAGTTGAATCCAGCTCTCTAACTTCTCTTTCCGATTCCGTCCTGCAGCTAGTCAGTCCGTACTCGCTTGACTACTATTGTAAGTCTTGTTTTTCGGGTTGGGATCTAACTTTTCTTCCAAGTTCGCTGTCAACGGAGGTAGCTCGATTGACAGAATTGCGCGAAGGGGATTGCTGAAAAATACATTTCTGGGAGAATGGCTATATAGATATCCCCGGAAACTCCGAAGTGCGTTCCCCAAAACCTTGATTAGTAGGGGCGAACGGCTGTTCGCCCCTACGGTTAGTCAGCCATCCGCTATTACCAATCTCCCCGATCTAAAATCAGACTGGTCGAACCCGTCGGATCTTTGGGAGAATCTTGTTCGGGTGGCGGATTGTATCCAGCCCAAACCGATGTTGCCAAGACAAGAGACGCCATCGGCAGACAAATCCTAATCAATTGGCGAAAACGCCATAATAATTGTGCGTGCATAATTTCCAAACCTTTTGAATTCAACTCAATTTGTGCACCCAGGATCTGGCGACTGGCCAAGTGAGTTCGCATACTGTTCCTCGGGGAGACAACGTTTCTCGCTTGAACTTGCCCTTTAATTGCACCTTGAGATGTTTGGACTGTTTTGTCCCCCGACCTTCTGCGAAGGATGCCAAACCCGGACCGTTATCGGTAATTCGCAGAAGATACCAACCATTGGTTTGCGTTCCCGTAACACCCAGACGGGTTGCCCCGATTGCGTGTTTCCCGACATTGCATAATGCTTCTTCTAAGAATCGGCATAACTCTCGCTTTTGCTCGATGCCCAGTGAAGGAGGAACCATTGGCTCGAAATCGATCGCCTTGATTTTGAGGGTTTGGAATCCTGGTAGATCTCTTTCTAAGGTACTGCGATACACTTCATAAAACAATTCATGAATCGGCACTTTTAAGTCGAGTTTTTTGCCACTGCCTAGGAACAAAGCATCCTCAAAATCGAGCATTTCTTGTTCGAGTCGCTCGCCAACGGCTCTCAATTCGTAGTTGAGATTTTCCAGTTCGACGAGTAATTTTTCCTCCGACCAATCTCGATCGCGGATATGTCGCAAGACATTCGCCAGAGTTTGTAACGGACCATTATGAATCACATTAAAGGTTCGATCGATGGTTCGCTGGCGTTCTTGCAAGCGCGATCGCAGCACGTTGTCGTATTCCGAAAACGCCGTATACACGATGTTTCCGAAGACTAGTGCCAAAACGGACGGAACGACAGGCAACCACCACCCCCACAAAAAGCTGCTATAACCGATGCCGATCGAAACCGTCCCCAGCAGTCCTATTCCCAAACTGTTTTTGAACAGCGAATCCGACAGATGACCCAGAATGATACCGATACATCCCCAACTCAAAATCCACAGATATTCCCAACCTTCCAACCAAGTTTTTAACAGCGTCCTGCCATCCAAAACTGCACTGAGAATTTGACTGGCTGCATGGGCTTGAAATTCAACGCCGCTGAGACCTTTCGGATTTGCCCTTTCCAATGCCGAAGTCTGGATGGTGCTTTTGTAATTGGGGGCTGTCACCCCGATGAGGACGATGCGATCGCGCAGCCAATTGGGATCGAAATTTCCAGTTTCGATATCGTCCAACGACAACATCCGAAAGGGTTGGGAACCACTGCGGAAATTGAGCAGAACCTGCACCCCCCCGGCATCTGTCCCCACATACCCACCAGAATGGGACAGGAAGCGGGGGAATTCCGTCTTTCCGAAGCGCATCGCCTGACGATCGTCGATACCGTTTTCAAGGGGTAAATTTTCCGTTTTTGACAAATAAACTCGAGCCAATTGCATCGCCAGGGAAAACTTATAATCGCCAGACTTTCTGGGATTGGGCATTCCCAGAAAACTGCGCCGCGTGTGTAAATCGGCATCCCAGGGAAAATCGGAAAATCCCACCCGATCGATCGGCAAACCCGCCGGACGCCCCTGTTGGGGAAACACCCGTTCTACCCCAATGGCATTTTCCATCTGCGCCAATGCTGTTTTGAGATCCTGATGACCGGGTTCTACGGGCAGTTCCCGCCCCAAATCGAGACCGATGACTGCCGGTTGGTAAACTTGCAGTTTCTTCAGCAGTTCGGCAATTTCGCCGTCGGGAATAGGATATCGAGCGATCCCCTCGATATCGGTTTCGTCAATTCCCACAATGGCAATTCGTTCATCCATGGGTTCGGCGGGACGCAAGCGCAGAAAAGTATCCAGCGCACTCCACTCCAAAAATTGTAGCGATCCGGTGGCGCGGGCAATTGCCACTAGGAGAATTGCCGCCAATCCCGGTAGCGCCCCGATCCGCCAAATGGCGAGTTCTTGCTTGAATTGTTGCCAAAAACTCTGCTTCACAGATTTCTGCTGGTAATGTAGATGACCGAAAACCCAAAATCTTCCGGGTTAAATCTCCCAGTAGGGGCGAACAGCCGTTCGCCCCTACTCCTGAACTCCTTCTTAAGCGATGTTTCGGAAACATAGATGCCGAAACATCGTGCCTCAATCGATTAACCCTTCCTCTCTCGATCGCATCTCTGTTTGAATGCGGATATTTTTCCCTTCTTCGGGGTAAATTTCCAAGGCATCTTGTACCTTTGTCCAGTAGTGGCGTACCGTCCGTTCGGAGACTCGCATTCGTTGGGCGATGGCTTTATCCTGCAATCCTTCCCCAAATGCCAGTGTCAGGAGAGTCAGCCACTCCGGCTTGACTTCCAATCCAGCTTGCACTCCTTTAATATCCTTTCGTATGCGTCACCCCTTGCAGCGCCCAGCCGACGCGAGTTAGCATTTCTTGACCGGACAAACCCTTATCTGCCACGGTAAAGCCGCCCGTGTGGGAGTCAATTTCCGGTCGAATCCGCACCAGCGATCGCACGTAGGTACTCTGCACCATCAAATTGAGATGGGGATATTTCTCCATCAAGGTTCTCAACACCTGAAGACCTGTATCGATGCGTGCCGTAATGCCCTCAGCTTCGGGAATTGACAGATCCATCACCACCAGTTCCGGTTGCGATCGTTCGATCTTCTCTAAAGTTTCCCGAGCCGTTCCGGCTGTGAGAATTTCCGCCTCTGGATACTTCTGTTTTAACAGATCGATCGTCCCGCCGAGCACGACGGCATGATCGTCTACGACTAAAATTTTGGGTCTGGCTAGTCCTGACATCTCTCGGTTTTCCATAGCTCGCTCCGTTGCAGATTTGCTTAGCTCACACCCATTGGTTTGGCAAAATTATACCGCTGGCGATCGAGCGAACTGAAAATGTCCAGACCTCACACCCGATCTCTAGCATAAAAAAATATCCATATTTATACATTCTCTTTTTCTGACAAGTTCAGCGATCGATCCGGAAAATCCTCTGGCACGATCGTGCGATCGGTTTTGCATAAAACTACAGAACACGATGGTTGTAAATAACAACTGACTGGAGATTAAAAAAACTAAAATAGCGATCGAACTCGATTTCTGAATGTCACTAAAAACGTTCAATTTTTTTCAGAGTCGATCGTCATCAGATTGCCGTCACAACAACAAACCCACTAACTCAGGACAAATTACCCATGACTTATAATATCTTCGATGAAAAATACTATCTAGATACCCGACCCGACGTCAGGGCAGCGGTAGCCGCAGGCGCCTTCAAATCCGGCTTGCATCACTTTCAAGAAGCGGGACTCAGAGCCGGTTTTACCACCGTTTCTCCCTATTGGAACGAAGCTGTCTACTTGCAATCCAACCCCGACGTAGCTGCGTCCGTCGCCGGTGGGGGCTTTAGTTCCGGCTTAGAACACTATATCCGCTTTGGCGAAAGTGAAAATCGTCCCGGTGCGCCTATTCTACCCGAAATTGCCGGATTCGACGAAGATTATTACCTTGCCTTCTATCCCAGTGTAGGTGCTGCCGTTGCTGCGGGAGGGTTTGCCTCGGGTGCGGCACACTATAACCGCGCCGGACGCTTGAATCGGTTTGAAGCGCTGTTCTCCGGAACCAAAGGCGACGACATCCTCTCAGGAGTCGGCGAACTCAACGATCTAGTGGGCGTCGATGTCGATGTCATCACCCAGCGTTCGGGCAACCCCTACCTCGCACCGACCAGCTTCGGCACGGGGGAAGTAGATCTTCTCACAGGTATTCCCCTGGGTAACGATACTTTTCATGTCGGCGCGGGTCGTACTCCCGACAATCCCAATTTTTTCGCATTTTACGTCGGCGGCGGTAGCACTGACTACGCCTATATTCAAAATTTCATATCTGGAGAGGACGAAATCCTTTTGGGGGGAACGCCAGAAGGTTATCAGGTGTTCCGGGAAACGTTAAACTTTGCGGGGGTTCCGGTGAATGGGGTGAGTATTTACACCGGGGTAGATTTGGTTGCCTTTGTGGAGGGAGTCGATTCAGTGGGGGTTTCTTTTGAAGATCCAGCTCAAGGACTTTTCTTTTTGAGTTAAGCCATACGATCGGATGTACGCCACTAGTTCCCTCAATCCGCAAAATCCCCCTAGAAAAGGGGGACTCCGATATTTTTTCATCGGTGTTGGCGATTGACGATCCGAAATCCTTAGAACGGAATATCATCCTGTAACGGTTCGTCATATTCGGACAGGGGAGACGGATTCGATGGCGACGGCAATGGAGATGAAGATGACGGCATCGGTTCTGGAGCGGCAGCACGGGTGGAAGCCCCTACGCCCACCGGAGTTGGGGTAGTGGAACGGGGAACCGACGCAGGAGTGGAAGTGTCAGAAGACGAAGGCGAGTCCTCCCCGAGAGCCGGCTCGTTGCTGCCCCAAAGGTACAGTTTTTGTGCTACCAGTTCGGCTCGTTTTTCTTTGAAGCCTTCCGGTCTCGTCATGGAATTCATGCTCAGGCGACCTTCAATCACTACTCGATCGCCCTGACTGTAACGTTGGTCAACTTCCTTTGCTAGGTTCCCCCAAGCCACAACCTTTAAAGTCGAGAGGGGATCTCCTTCCCGCTGACCCTCGAACTGAACCAGCATTTCCGTCACCTCTAGTTGAGTATCGCTGGTATAGCGTAGTTGCGGAGCTTGCAGAATTTCTGCCATCAAAATGCAATTATTCATAAAAACCTCATGGGATTTAGAGCGACCCCCATCATTTGGGAAAGAGAATTTGACACTCCTCTGCCTAAAGGCAAGAGGATTCTTCCTTCAGCGAACTGACTTGCTCTAACAGGATTTCTCCAGCTACAGTAGAGGTCAGTTCTCCAGAAGCGTTCGGATCCAAGACCCAGGTTCCTACATGACCTGTAGTACCCAAAGCTCGATTTAGGATATTGATGGCTGCGAAATCGTCTCTTCCTAACCGACAACCACATTGGCAAACATGAGTGCGTGTAGAAAGAGATTTCTTGACCGTCATGCCACAACTCGAACAATTTTGGGATGTGTAGGCGGGATTAACGGCAACAGTTACCCGACCCAACTTCACTCCAAAATACTCCAGCCATTTCCTAAATTGATACCAACCTGCATCATTAATCGACTTCGCTAGATTGTGATTTTTCGCTAAATTCTTAACTCTCAAATCTTCGTAAGCGACCCAATCGTTAGATTGGATTACGCAACGCGCTATTCTCTTAGCGTGTTCTTCACGTTGCCTACTTATTTTGAGAGACAATCTAGCTAATCGATTAATTGCTTTTTTGCGGTTAGTTGAGCCTTTTTGTTTGCGAGATACCCGACGGTGATTTAATTTCAGCCTCGTCTCTCCCTGTCGATAAAATCTGGGATTGGCTTCGGTATTCCCGTTGCTATCAGTATAGAAATTAGCTAAACCGACATCTAAACCGATGGTTTTACCTGTAGGTCGCAGAGCTTCCCGACTCTCAAGTTTCAGGAGGAATTGGCAATAGCAACCATCAGCTCGCCTAATCAATCTAACCCGCTTGATTTGTTCGAGCGGGTAGAAATTTAGGTCCCAAGTCCCCTTCAGTTTTCGCTGACCAATTCGCTTTTTATCAGTGAACGTTATTTGCGTCCTCGTCTGGGATAGGATCCATCCAGAGGTTTTATACTCTACGGATCTACAATTTTTCTGAAACTTCGGGTATCCCTTCTTACCGGGAATTCCTTGGCGACAGTTCTGATAAAACCAGGCAATGGAGTTATAAGCCCTTTCCACTGCGGCTTGACAAGCATGAGAGTTTAAAGCTTTGACGAAAGCAAACTCAGCTCTCAATACAGTATTGTGGCGATAAAGCTCTTTTTGTCCCACACCTCGACGATCCATCCAATAACGAATACACTTGTTGCGGACGAATTGAGCCGTTTGAATCGCTTCATCTACTGCTTGAAAATGATGGGGTTTTCCCTTGACCTTAAACTCTACAACCAACATTTGAGGTGGGAGTATCTCACGCGATTATTCTAGCATAGATGGAAATATCAAGCCGCCCTACACTGTGTTCAAGGGCGGGGCTTGTCTCCCAATTCTTCGGTCAAACCTTGATGCGAACTTCAACTTCATTATTGTGAGCTACCAGACACTCATCCTGTGGATATAGTACCGGCTTCCGGTTTCATCCGCCGTTACTGTTCTACCCGAAGATAAGATTCGATTTACACGGCGTCTACTGACGATTGCTCGGTTTCCCGGCACTTACAGCGCTACTTTGTCGGGGGCGCGTTTGTCAACGCGCCCCCGATTTTGACCCGGCAGTCTCCCTGGCTCCCAAGGAGAATAACATCTTGAGCGATGTATCTGAGTTTTGCGATTTTATACGAGGGTTTGCATGGACTCTATACCAGTGACCTTCCCGATTCCCAGAGCTCTGCCGAGTACATTGATACCACTGTGGTGGGATCTGAGTCATTCGGATGGGTTTGATCTTTCACAACCCTTCAAATTATACCAAGGCGATAATAACTTGTTCGGAAAGATCTTTGAAGATTTACGGGGCATCAAACGCTAGCGTTCGATCGAAACTGGAGTGGCTTGTCCATGTATCCCGACGCTTTATATTAGATGCGCGCATTTTAATATTCCCGATCTCATACTCAGACTCGATCTCCTCGAAACCCCAGCCACCAAGTCAAATGGTAAAGTTGAGAACACAATCTCCATCAGATGCCATGAGCGAAGCAGAAACGATCTTTAGCAAAATTATCCGCAAAGAGATTCCCGCCGACATTGTCTATGAAGATGAATGGGCGATCGCTTTTCGGGACGTTTCTCCCCAAGCCCCCGTCCATATTCTCGTTATCCCCAAAAAGCCGATTCCCCGACTCGCCGATGCCCATGCCGATGACAGTCATCTATTAGGACACCTGCTGATGACTGTTAAGCAAATCGCCGAACGAGAAGGCTTAGAAGATGGCTATCGCGTCGTCATCAACACCGGACCCGATGGCGGGCAAACCGTATACCATCTGCATTTGCACCTCCTCGGCGGACGACCCATGACTTGGCCTCCTGGATGAATTCTGAAAAAATTCGTTGAAAGGCTTTACAAATCTAAACAAGTGCGTTAATATAAAGACATGAGGGCGGAACAAACCAACCTCAAATCAAGCGAACCTTGAAAATTCAATAGCAATTATCCAAACAATGACAACCACCATTCAACAGCGCGAAAGCGCTAACGTATGGGATCGGTTCTGCGGCTGGGTCACATCCACCGAAAATCGCCTCTATGTAGGCTGGTTCGGCGTCCTGATGATCCCCACCCTCTTAACCGCCACCATCTGCTTCATCATCGCCTTCGTCGCCGCTCCCCCCGTGGACATCGACGGCATCCGCGAACCCGTAGCCGGTTCCTTGATGTACGGCAACAACATCATCTCCGGAGCAGTAGTTCCTTCTTCCAACGCCATCGGCTTGCACTTCTACCCCATCTGGGCAGCAGCATCCTTAGACGAATGGTTGTACAACGGCGGACCTTACCAGCTCATCTGCTTCCACTTCCTAGTCGGCATCTTCGCCTACATGGGACGTGAATGGGAACTGAGCTACCGCCTAGGAATGCGTCCTTGGATCTGCGTCGCCTACAGCGCACCCGTTGCTGCTGCTAGCGCCGTATTCTTGATCTATCCTTTGGGTCAAGGAAGCTTCTCTGACGCCATGCCCTTCGGCATCTCCGGTACATTCAACTTCATGTTAGTGTTCCAAGCCGAGCACAACATCCTGATGCACCCCTTCCACATGTTGGGAGTCGCCGGTGTATTCGGAGGTTCTTTATTCTCCGCGATGCACGGTTCTTTGGTCACCTCTTCTCTGGTGCGTGAAACCACCGAGAACGAATCTCAGAACTACGGATACAAATTCGGTCAAGAAGAAGAAACCTATAACATCGTCGCCGCACACGGCTACTTTGGTCGCTTGATCTTCCAATACGCTTCCTTCAACAACAGCCGTTCCTTGCACTTCTTCTTAGGTGCATGGCCAGTTGTGGGAATCTGGTTCACAGCATTAGGTGTGAGCACCATGGCATTCAACCTGAACGGTTTCAACTTCAACCAATCAGTGATTGACAGCCAAGGTCGCGTCATCAACACCTGGGCAGATGTGATCAACCGCGCCAGCTTAGGAATGGAAGTGATGCACGAGCGTAATGCTCACAACTTCCCCTTAGACTTGGCTGCTGGTGATTCCACCCCCGTCGCTTTGACCGCTCCTGCTATCAACGGTTAATCACCGCTTGAGTGCTAGAGATGCGTTAAGCATAGTCTAAAAAAACGCCCTCCAATTGGAGGGCGTTTTTTTTGTGAATTGGAAACAGCTAAGACAATGCCCAAAAAGACAAAATTTCCCTACCTTGTGGGGTCGAAGTGGACATCGCAGCAAACAACATGGGGTTGGCGGCATTTTCAAGTGGTTAACCGCAAGAATGAAGGGTCTTGGGTGTTTGCCGAGATGGTTGCTGCTTGCGATCCGATGGTGCGCTTTTGGATGAATGCTAAACTGCTTAAAGATGCTTCTCAGTGGAGCTCGGGTTGGAAATCGCTTCAGGAGCAGGAAGAGTTGGAATCGGAAGATTGGTAATAGCATCACCATACCCGACGAAAACCGAAAAGTCCCCAGTTTCTCAAATCAAAAAACTGGGGACTTGTCACGCACTATTTTTGTTAGCTTGAAACTTCAGACAGTTCGATGACCCGTTCTTCGAGATCTTTGACTAAGAAATTCAGGGGTTTTTCCCGGCGAATTTTGTACTTAGTCCCTCGGGTTTGCGATCGAAGTAGCACTTCTTCCAGGCATTCACGATCGAAACAAACGTGGCGCTGACGGTTTTTTTGCCCTAAACTCGCACCAGAAATGATGTGCAGTTGGGTATTTTTCTTGAGCTGATACCAGAGTCCGTCAGGCAAGTCGGAGCGTCGGGACGCCGTGGCGATCGAATCTGAGACGTACAGAGGGTCGATTCCCGCTGTGCCTAGGGTCTGCTCGTAGTTGTAGTAATAGTGTAGGGGCACTTCGGCAGCCGCAAGTCCTAAGAGTCCTTCATAAAACTGTTTGGCGATTTCCAAGTCCGAAACCATAACGGTATGAACCTTGGGAGCGCTGGTGAGGAACATCCACATGGCGACCGCATATGCCGCTAACAGCATCACCATAATCCCCTGGGTGGAAAAGATACTGTCGAGGGGTAAGGCGGCAAACAAAGGATGGAACATGGGAGTATCGATTGCTGCTAGAACCATTTACTTTACTTAAAATATATGAATATACGGGTTGTGCTAGTACAATATCGGCGATACGAGGTTATCTGTTCCCATTGTATCGCAGCCGCCAAGGAGATCGTCGGCTAGTATGGGACGGTGTTTCCAGTTTCGAGTTTCTGTCATCAATTCTCGTGAAGTTGGTATAGTATTGCTTTGCCGATCGACATGGGGAACGTGAATCATCACTCATTTCCCTGTTTTTCCGGTAAATTAGCAACTATGCTATTTATTAATTTTCCTTTAATCTAGAAACCGTGCAAGTCCCGAGTTTTCCAGAAGCCAACCATTCCCTCGTCAAGACGCTGTTTCATTATAGCGATCGAGAGCTGCTGACCCTCTATCAGCGCCACCCGGATGAGGGAAAATATTTTACCGCGATTTTCTGTCGCTATTCCCAAATTGTTTACACGCTAATTCAGCATTCCGTGAAATCTCCGGTTCAGGCGGATTATCTGTTTGCTCTGATCTGGCGGCATATTTTTCACGAACTGCGATCGCTAGATATCCGCCAGGATGAAGCCATCACAGATGAAGCAGCAGCTAGATCTCTGAGCCTGCAAAACTGGATTATCAATATGACGGCGCTGTGCATCAATCAAGCGGATTTGCCGCCCGTGGAGTCGATCCGCTATTCTCTGACAGCCGCGCCGCCTCCGTTATGGTGTTATCTGCAACAGGGATTGGATATGTTGCCACCCAGAGAGCGATTACTGGTGGTGATGGCACAAACCTTCCACTGGAGCGAAGGGCGAATTGCCGCGTACTTGCAAGCGGAGGGAGATGTGATCTCTCCGGCTGAGGTGGCTCAACAGTTGCAACCGGCGTATCGAACCTTAGAAGCCTCTCTTCCGGAGGATATCGGGATGATTTACCTGAATCGCAATGGCGTCGATTCCGAACTTTCTGGCGAGTTGTCTGCTGTCGGTGGCTCTTCAGCGATCGCAAATTCCCCATGAAGTTGACGTTACTGGTTGTGGGAGCCATTTTGGGGCAAGGTATTGTGGCTTTGGCTGTGAGGGCTGAAGCTCTCTCTCCCCGCCCGGATCTCGACATCGCCCAAATGCCCGATTGGTCTGTAGAAGGCAATCTCCTCGAACGGCTCGAGGCTGAGACTTTTTTGCGCCTGGGTGAAGAAAAGCAGCGCTTGGGAGAATTCGACGAGGCGATCGAAGCCTTGTTGCAAGCAGTGGCACGCTATCGCCGTCTCCAGGATTTTCGGGGGATGGGCGTGGCGTATCGCTCTTTGGGTGCGTTGTATGAGGAGTTGGGGCGTCTGGATAAGGCGCTGGAAGCCCGACAGAACCAACTGGGGATGGCGCTGAGTGCGGAAGATTCTCGGGGGCAACTGGATGCACTGAATGATGTGGGTGAGGTGTTGTTGCTGCAAGGGAAGTTCGATCGGGCGGTGCTGGTGTTCGAGCAGGGGTACTTGTTGGCTCAAACCCTGAAGAGTCCCATCGGGCAAGCCGTTTCTTTGAATAACCTGGGTTTGGCGGCGATGGGATTGGAAAATTATGCCGAAGCGGTGAAACAATTTGAGGAGGCGATGCGCTGGCATTACCGGGGGGCAAGTCCGATCGATGAAGCCACGACTTTGAATAATTTGGGGGCGGCGTACTGGGCGATCGAAGATTATGACAATACGATCGGGACGTATGGGGAGGCACTGCGGGTCGCAAAGTTGAATTTGGATCGACCCAATCATTTTCGGGCGATCGATGGCTTAGCGGAAGCTCACAGGCGCGTTGGGCGCTATTTTCGGGCTGAGGAACTGTTGGAGGAACGGTTGGCTTTGGCGCGAGTTCTCGAAGATGGACGACAGGAGATGATTTCTCTGGAGTTATTCGCCCGACTCTATGAGACGGCTGGATTGAGGGAGGAAGCCATTCGTTTTTATGGTGGCGCGATTGCGGTGGCACGATCGATCGAAGATGCCGAGGAAGAACTGCGTTTGACGGACGCACTCCGGGAGATTTTGGAGCAGGGAGTTTAGGAGTTCTACAGAACACCCAAGTATTAGTTATCACCTATTACTTAGTTAGGCTGATATCCCCGACAAATCTATGCCATCATCTTTTCGGGATACTGAGATCGATCGAACTTCATCGCTAACCAACTGGAAACAGCCACACAAGCGAATGTGAGTGCTAATAGCACCAAGACTTCGATCGATTCCAACCCGATCGACGATCGACCCGCGAGTAAAACCCCTCGAAATTGAGGAAAAATTCGGGTGAATGGCTGATGAGTTAAGTAGATATAGTATGACCAAACCCCGATCCAAGTAAGTCCTTGAAAGATAGGGAATAGCGATCGGCGACAAAAATTAGCCAGGTTCAGAAGCCATACAATTAACCCTAAGGCGATCGCAAAATCCGCAAAAATTCAACCCCACAATCCAACATAAAGTAGAACTTGTGCCCCTAGCCACGCCACCAATCCGATCCACCCGGTGTACTTCCCAAACAGCCAGCGCTGAAGTTGTTGAGGGTGATAAAAAGCGGCGAATCCTGCCAACATTAACATTGGTTAATAGAACAAGATCCAGAAACTTTCTAAATAGCTCTGCATCTATTCCCGGTCGCGGTCTGATATCAAATAACAAAACCAGGGGAAGTGACGCCAGCACGACCACCCAGTAAACCGGTAAAATTCGTCTAAACCATTTATAAAACCAAGGTTTCCACGGTGCGCCGCGATCGCTTTTCAAACAAGAGTAAGCCAGTCCAAATCCACTGAGGACGATAAACACATGAACGCCTTGCCAGCCAAACCAACCTCCTTTTAAATGAACCAGGAAGATGCAAGCAATCGCAATTCCTTTACAAAAATTTGTCAGATCGAAAAGACTGGCAGGAAAGGGAGAAACTTTCCTCTTGACGAAGACGATCGATCTAGGGACATAAGAAGTTTTTTAAACCAGGAAGTCTGGCGCTATTCTCGATCGCCTACAATAGAACTGTCAAAAAACAGTCTACAAACTCAAGCCATGTCAAATTCTGATTTTATCGGTGAATTTCAGTGGACTCCAGAGGCAGAAACCTTACTCAAAAATATTCCTTTTTTCGTGAGAAGACAAGCCCGAAAGCGCATAGAACAATTCGCACGAGAAGAAGGATTGAGTGCGATCACGGTTGAAGTTGTCGAGCGAGCTAGACTGAATTTCGGTCAATAACAACCTAAACAACCTATTCAATACATCGACAACAGTCTTATTTTTTCGACCGCTCGATTAGTAGTAACCGGTCTCGGCTTGGGGTTCGGGCATGGCAAAGTTAGAGGTGTCATAAAGGAAGCGAAAGGCTTCTTCTTCTAAACGATTGATCAGATAAGATTCGATCGCGTTGGAGTTCCGAAGAGCTGCGACATAGCCATCGAGATACATTCTGATATCGTCGAAGCGATAGCCCCGATTCCAAAACTCGACAAAGGTGTCGGTGAGCTTTTGGTAGTGGCGGATGGTATTTGTGTCCTGAAGCATAGTTTGGCGGTTGAACTCAGTTGAGATTCATTCGATCTTGCATAATTCTATTGTAACTGCCACGTCCGTCCAATGCTAGGATTCGGTCCTGAACTCTCGATCGATCGGATTCCTACTTGGCGGAGCCTTAAGGGTCTAGGGTATCAAGGTTTACAACACGTAGGTGAGGAGGTCTGTTACTCTTGTAGCCACCGAAGTAGAGGAACAAAAGCGTATTGTGGGATCGGTTTATATTCAAATAGTTGAGGGAAACCCTCAATTGCGATCGCTCTTGGGTTGGCACTTGCAACAAGCCGGATACGGCGTGTTTCAATCAGCAGACATCCGCCATGCTCGGGAAGTCTACTACGGTCGCCAGCCCACTTTGGTAATATTAGATTCCGATCTGCCCGATGGCGACGGGATCGATTTTTGTCGCTGGCTAGGGCGACAGCAGCAGTCCTTAATTTTGATGCTTTCCGCTCGCACCGGAGAAGCAGACATCGTTGCGGGACTCAAGGCGGGTGCAGACGACTATATTGCCAAACCCTTTGGAATGCAGGAGTTTTTGGCGCGGGTGGAGGCTTTGCTGCGACGCTATCGCGCTCTTCCGCCTCCAGCTTCGTTGGAGTACGGTTCGCTGAAAATCGACCTGGTACAGCGCCGCGTGCGCTTTCTGGAAGAACAGATCGAATTGACTCCCCAAGAATTTAGTTTGCTCTATGTCTTGGCTCAAGCGGGTGGCACTCCTTTGAGTCGCTCGGAATTGCTCAAACGCGCTTGGCCCGATGCCATCGACAATCCTCGCACGATCGATACTCACGTTCTATCTCTGCGTAAAAAAATCGAAATCGATCCCCGACAGCCGAGTCTGATTCAAACCATTCGCAACGTGGGATACCGCTTTAATATCGAAACACTGGAGTCCCCTCGGGAATTGCCGGAGACGAACAATCACCATTGCCATCCCGAGCTTTCCCCGGCTGGGACGCATAGTTAATTGTTGTTAGTTGTTAGTTGTTAGTTGATGGTTAAAATCCGATCGTCGGTCAACATCAATTAGCAATTACCAATTAGTCTTCGTCCCATTCCCGTTTGGATTGAAGCTCGGTGGATTCAATCTCTGCTGTTAGTGATGTCCAATCGATGAGATCGCCTGGGCTTTCCGGCTGGAGTTCTCCTTCTTGTAAGTACAACACTCGCTGACTAAATTCCTGGATTCGATCGATGTTTCGAGCGCTCATTACAATGGTCATGCGTAGGGTTTGGGACAGTTCGATTAATATAGCCAAAAGGCGATCGCGGCTATGGAGATCGAGGAGAATGAGGGGATCGTCGAGAAGTAGGATGGCGGGTTCGATCGCTAACGCTCGGCAGATCGCCACCTCTTGTCTTTGTGCCAGAGACAGTTGTGCTTCTGTTCGGGACATCCATTTGGCAGGAATTTGCCAGCGATCGCACCATTTTTGCACGCGCCGATCGATTTCTGGCGGCTTTATCCCTCGCAGTTTCAAAGGATATGCAAGGGTTTCCTCGACGGTCATCCCCAGGAGTTTCGGTTCTTGAGGGACGAGGGTGATGGAGCGCCGCACTTTGAGGGGAGGGATGTGCCGGATATCTTGTCCTTCGAGATAAATCGCACCACTGCTGGGATCGACGCGGCGGTTTAGCAGTTGCAAAAATAAGGTTTTTCCGGCACCTGAGGCTCCCGCGAGGACAATCCGATCGCCCGGGAAAATTTCGGCGGATATGTCTTTGAGCAGATAGCGCGAACCGACGGAAGCGACGAGACTCGATCGTTCTAAGCGCAGTTGTGGAGCGGCTTCGGGCGTTTTTGTCATAGATGTTGTAGTGGGTCAGAGATTTGCACAACGAGGAAAAGTTTTCCAAATCTCTAAGACAAAGGACAAAGAACGGATAACATTCGTTACAATTATTTAAGTTTCGCCTGTTGCCGATCAAACGGTTTGAGCTTATCCATGACTAGTCCCGCACTTTCTTCTCTACTATTGCCGACGATGCTATTAGGTATCGGCTTATTTTTCTTCATCCGATCGTCGGTGAAAGATCGTACCGAGCAGTTAACCCTTCACAGTGAGGAAACGGCTGCCGCGATCGCCGCACAGTTACGAGCGCATTTTACCAGTCGAGCGTATCGCATTGCCGAGATAGAACCGAGCCGAGATCGGGTGACTTTTGAAGGAAACGTCCAACCAAGCTGGTTTTTGGCAATTTTTCTGACTGTCTTGACGGCGATCGGCTTGCTGTGTATCGTCCCCATCATTTCGGTTTTCGCTCCTCAAGTCGCTCCAATTTCGGCAGGCGTTGTACTTTTGTCTCCTCTGGCGGGTGTGTTTTACTGGAAGCAAGCCGGACGGAAAGAGCAAGTCTCTCTGCGGGTGGAACCCTTCACCCAAACCGATTCCCAAATCCAAAGTCAGGTAACGATTCGAGGACATCGCGACGAACTCACGGCGTTACAACAAGCTGTTTCGTTCCGCCTTGTGGGAGCGATGGACAAATAAGTTTATCTTCTAATTAATTTATCTTTAAAATCGTTGAATTCATGGCTTTTTGTCCAGAGCCAACAACGCCAGACGGCGGCTCTTATCAGACGTTTGCCTAAAAAGAACCGCCGATTTTTGGTAAGATCTATAGCCCCGTGAGGGTAAAATTCCTCTTGACTTGAGAACTTGACCAAAATGCGCCTTAAAACCGAGCAACACGCAACGCACTGAACGTTCTGCTTTGTTCGCATTTGCGATCGAGTCGAAGTCATTTTCGTGAGAAAATAACTAGACTGACTAATTTTCTAAGCCATGGCGTAATCGAGTTATACTGACATCTTCTAAGCAGACGATCGAGACAGAAATTTAGAAGTCCTGTAACCATCATGCTGCCGGGACAGTAGCTTCTCGTTGGTGGAGGAGTCTTGTCGCCACCCACACCGACTGTGGGCTATGCGACTGTTGTTGAGTCTCTAGTGGCTGTTAACCGCTAGCGGCACAACTTCTGGTTGATCATCTCGAGTCACTTTCAAACTGGGGAAGAGGAAATGATTTTCTTCCACGTACTGCGCTCCAAACAATCCTTTCTCTGCCCAAAAGTAGCGATCGGTGGTATGTTCGTTACGCTTCACCAGGAGGAGAGCGGGGGGAAGAATACCGGCTTCTCTAATGTATTTTCGAGCGGCTGTGACTGGTTTATCTTCACCACTTTCGATACTATATTGAGGCACGTGCTCTAAAATTCTTCGTCCTTCCTGACGACGACGGCTTTTACGCTTGCGTCTCCTTGCCAAAGTTATCTACCTCCTTTGTTTGCCGACAGGTGTAGTTATAGTTACAAAATCACGTCGAAAATATATCAGATTGAGATCGGAAATTCAAGTTCGGTTAAAGGATTTATTTAGAGGGTGTTTGCCCTGTCGATCCTTCCATGAAGGGAGTTTTCAGCCTTAATTTGTCAGTATAACCTCGAGCGATGCTTAACAAAACTTTACAATAAACCCTAAACTTAGCGATTTCGACTTCATGTTAGCTTCAACCAGCTCCGAATTTGTGGCACTGTGCCGCGAACAAACCGCCCTTCTTACTCAAGGATTAGGCGCGTCGATCGGTGTGGTATATTTGACGGAAAAATTGCTGGGTGGAGAGGGGAACAAGCCTGTCGCGATCGTGGTGGAACCAGAAACCGCAGCAGTGGAGTTACCCGACGAAACCTATTCTCCTCAGACAACCTTGCCGTTACTTCCGGGAACCGAGAGCGTTTCTGCATCGGCATCCTTTGCCGAAGCCCCCCCGTCTCCGTCTAATGAGAATTCAGACTGGTGGCAAAAGCATCAACTGATCGTACCCCTGGTTCATGAAGGGGTGTTTATGGGGTTTCTGGTGACTCGACGAAGCGATCGACCTTGGATCGCCACTGAGCAGGCGCAAATCGAACGGATTGCCCGGACGATCGCTATTGCTTGTTTTTTGGATCGTCGATCGCGGTGGTGGGAGCGTAATTATCAGCAACAACAGCAATTGCAAACAGAGCAACGAGATATCCTACACAGTTTGCTGCATCAATTTCGCAATCCGCTGGCGGCGTTGAAAATTTTTGGCAAACTGCTGCTGAAGCGAGTGCAACCGGGGGATGCCAGTCGGGATTTTGCGGCGAGTATCGTGACGGAAAGCGATCGCCTGAATGAATTGGTACAACAGTTTAAGGAAACGTTAGATGCGGAATATGGGGATTTGGTTTTACCGAGATCGATCGAACTGGAAACCGAGTCGGAACTGGAACATTTGAAGTTGTTACCGGCGTCAGAGGAGGAGTTATCGACAGTATCGGTGTTTTCAATTTTAGATCCCCTGGTGCGATCGGCGGTGGCGATCGCCGACGATCGAGATTTGGCTTTTTCTTGTCATCTGCCGACGGATTTACCCCTAATTCGCGTCAATCCCCAAGCCTTGCGAGAGGTACTGAGCAATTTAATCGATAATGCTTTGAAATATACTCCTGCTGGGGGTAGAGTCGAGATTCAAGCGGGAGTGCGATCGCGGAATTTGCGAGAAACGGAAGTGGGAATTGCGGTTAGCGATACGGGATATGGCATTCCTCCGCAAGATTTAGAACATTTGTTTGAACGGGGGTATCGGGGGGAGAAGGCTGAGGGGGAGATTCCCGGTACGGGGTTGGGTTTGGCGATCGCGCGGGAGTTGGTAGAACGGATGGAGGGGGAAATCCAGGGGTTCAGTCCGGCGCAACCGCCGTGGGAGATTGCCGATTTTCCGGTGGGGGTGGGGACGACGTTCGTGGTGTGGTTGCCGAGTGTTTAGTCTGCCGCTGGGAGGTCTAATTCATAGGCTTGATACTCTTCGAGTAATTCCTGCCGCCGGATTTGGCGCAGGCGTTCTGGCGCGACGATGATGCAGTCTTTGCCGTAACGCCGGACTTCTCGGAGCAACCAGAAGGGGTTGGAGACGCGGCGGATGACTTGGCGCACGTCTCCAACGATTTCGTTGCTGATGTCGCTCTCTCTGGGTTCATAGGCTCTGACCATCCCACGACGAAAGTGTAAGTATACTTCCAAAGCGTCTAAACCTTCTTGGCGCCACTGTCCCTCTGTAGGGACGATCGCTTGGATACGATCGATCCTCAAGCAGCGATTGTGAACGAGTTCAGGAAAATCTGGGTTGGGTATATCTTCCGTTTCGTCGCACCAAATATTCAGATAGAAGCGCTTTTCTTCAAAGTCGATTTGAGCGTAGCGGGTATTATACGTATAATTTTGGTTGTGAGCGTTACGATAGAGCAAGTGAAAGGGTTGTTGGTTAGTGCGATGTTGCTCGACGAGGATGCGCCATGCTTCGCTGGGTTGACTCACCTGTTGCAGCAATGATTGACGAAAAGGGGTTTCGAGATTTCCGCGTTCTAAGAGTAAATTGGAAAGTATTTGAGCTTGTCCGACGTAACCAGAATCAACTAAAAGCCTTATAGATTGGTGCATTGCCGCCACTTGGCTCGCATTTAGGGTAAAGGGTTTGCCAACTTCGACAGCCTGTTGGGCGATCGCGACGAGAAGCCCGGAAATGCTGGGATTTTTACCCCAGAGGATGCCGAGGCGACGGGCGAGTTCTTCGAGCTGTTCTTTGGTTCCGGGCGGTATTGACAGTGTAATTGTTTCTTTTTTACGGATCATCTCTATTTTTGTAATTACACTATTGACGATTTTAGATTTAAGTGTAATTATAAGCTTAGTGTAAATATAAAAATTAAAAGTAGCGAATTTGGTAGTGCAAATTCGAGCGTCATTAAAAAAGCCAGAGGCGAACTCTGGCTACCAACCCTAATACCAACGCGAATACAACCATGACAGATAACCTCCCGAACCAAATGCTTCGGCTGATGTCTGATGGACAATGGCACGAAGCCCGCGAACTCATCGAAAACATCAGCCATCGCTTCTCGGCGACAATGCACATTTTGCGAAAGCAAGGCTACCAGTTCGAGAAACGTCGCCTGAACCGACAGCAGTACGAATACCGACTGTTGTTGAAAGTTGATAATAGGGTGTAGTTATGGCTAGTTTACTGGGAAACCCACTCAATAAAACTTTAGACGAACGATACTTCTGCGAAGTTCGTCGCAAATTGTACGAATTACATACCCAGCACGAGCAGTACGGAAGTCGTCAAGGACGGACGCTGGCGGAACATTTAGATTCGGCGTGCCAGTTTGTTTTAACCGTCAGTAAAATTGCAGGAGTGCCGGATGATAAACGCGCTTGTATTTTAGCAGCAACTGCCGTTCACGATTTGAATAAATTAGATCCCAATGAACGGAAAGTTAAAACATTAGCACGCGATCGCACTTTTCTACAAGAACAACTCGATCGGGCTTGTGTTGCCCAATTTGTGCAAACCGATGAAGAACTCGAATTGGTTCGCCGTCTAATCGAGCGTCATTCCGGACACAGTGCCAGCGATGGAATGCGATTTTTACCGGAAGATCCCAATATTAAATGTTGGGCAGCGATGTTGATTGGAGGCGATCTATTTGACTTAGGAATTGAGAAAAATAAACGAATTCGTAAAGTTGAAAACGAGTTAACGGTTGCATTACGGCGCCCCAGTCATTTGTTTGAAGTGACGCTATCTGAAGATCGAGGTTATTTAACTTCGCTGCTATTATCAGCTTGCGAGGAAGTGTTGCTCGATCGCAATTTGCATACGCTGGCAATTGACCCCGACGGGCAAATTTTTGTGGGAGAAGCATTTCCGGAAGAAGATTTAGATCGAGTTATCGCTCAGAAGTGGCAGAAAAAGATCGATCGGGTTTTTAGCAGTAACGTCGAACAACTGGTGAATGCCACAAAAGATGGGATTAAAATCGACCCCCAAGCCATTCAACAAAATCCAGAATCTACGTTAGATGAAGTAGATAAACTTCTGGCAAAAAAAGCCAGTGGATACAAAGTTGAGAAAGTTTCCAAAGATATAGAGAAATATGGTGGAGATGCTGGGAAAACCGCCGTCAATGATGCTGCATCTGTCGGCTTGTTTGCCGTATCCAATGCGGATGAATTTGCCATTTCAGAAGGCTTAAAAGCGGCTTATCTCAGCTATCGTGCCGCTGGAGTTAGTGCCAAAAATGTTTGGGATAGAATTGCTATAAAAGCAGGAATTACGCCAGAACAGCGCAGTGCATTGGAACCTTTTAACGCGCAATATGGACGCTGTTTGTTTGCCGCAAAAGCGGTGATAGGGGGTTTGGATGCGGTATATTCAGCTTTAGAAGACTCGTTTCAACTACGGCAAACGGAAGAGGTAGAAGTTTCAGAAGAGTTGGTGAATGCTGTTCGGCAGTTACTCAACTTTTCGACTCCTGCAAATTGGCAAGGTTATGAAGAATTAACAGCATACATTGAAGCTAATCCGCGCCAGCGTTGTTCTTTGGGGACGACATCACAGCAAGTAGGAGAATTGAGTTCCCCGAAAATGCCGCCGGGAACGAAAGTGCAAGCTTTTTCCAACCGTTTGCCGGGGGGAATGATTGCCGAACCGAAACGACGTGCAGATCATTTGTCGGCATTGGGATATCAGTTGATGGCAGTGGGTGCAAATTTCCCTAATTCTGTCAAACAAGATCCACTTTATCTGCATTTTGCATTGCCAAAAGGTTCGAGTGTGGAACTTCGGGCGATGTGGCGCAACTTTCTTAAGGATACCGCAGCGACAAATGAAGATGGGACGGTAACGGTTGATGATTTGCAACTGTATCGGGAAAACAAACTCAATTTTAAAGCGAATAAAGTGGTGGGGATGGCACTGCCAAAACGTCCGGAGTTTATTAACTCAAGCGTGACGATTCCGGTACTTTGGGGAGAAGTCAATCATTCTGTAGCGTTACTCAAATCGCTGCGATTGGCGTTGGAAATGAGCGTGGGTTCTGAGTTGGAATTTCCGTTTATTTTGGGGTCAAATTTAGAAGTAGAATCGACTTGGGATTTGTTTGGCAAAGTGGAAGGAATTCCATCGTCGTTACAGCCTTTTTTAGGGGATGGTCGATATTTCCGAAATGGGCATTTATCTAAGTTAGAACGACAAAAAACAGTGACGGCGGAGCGAGTTTTAGAACGGTTGCGCTGTCTGGGTAAGCTAACGATTTCGGTCGCGAGTTTAGCGAAAAAGGATGACTGTTTGTATGACTTGGCACGGGCGGCAACTCGTCCGCTGAGTTTCTATTACGTTCTGTTGCGCTGGGTATTGCGGGAACAAGACGATCCTAATTTAGAAGCAGTTTGGTCTCGCATTCGAGAACCTTTGAATACTTTATTGGAGAGTTTGATGTCAGAAGAACACGATCGCGTTTCGAGTTATCTCAAGCAAGCGGCACAGATTGCCGAAGTTGCTAAGTTACGAGGAAGTTCGTTTCGTCGAACTTCTCAAACGGAACCATTTTCAGAGTTTATTAAAGCAGTTCGATCGCGCAAATCTCACATGGATTGGGACACGGTATTTGCGGCACTGGTTCAGCAATATCACAACCGTCTCGATCGCATTCGAGAACATGGCGTGGGAGCGACGAAATACGAACAAGTTAAGGAGTTTTATCAGGTGTTAAAACTACTGTTTGATCAGATATATCATTCGCGTCCGGAACGGCTGTTAACTGACGGAAAGACTTTGGAGGCAGCGTATCTATTCTTTTTACAAGAAGCCCGACAAGAACTTAAATCTAAGCCTGAATCCGAACAAACAAATGAACTGGAGACGTAAAAACTGGCATCTAGATTTTCGGTTCGGTTCCGAAAATTATTGCAGGGTCAATGGCATTGACCCTTACGAATTGACGAACACTACACTTCATACTATTTAGGAGCAAACAAAAAATGTCGATCGAGAAATTACAACCTTTCCTCGCACCTAGCTACGAAAACTTTCCCAAAGGTCGTACAATTGGTTTAGTCGTTCTCCGCACGACACAATCAGAAACTCATTTTTCGGACCGAAGGAACGGGCGAACCGATGTGTGCTGAATACGTGCAAGCGGGGATTGAAGATACGGAATCGATTCCTCGGTTGGTGATGACGAAACGGAAACAAGTTGCACCGGAACGGCGGAAAGGACGGGAATTTTTGCGATCGCACGATCTTGCTTTACACCACTGAAGAAAAAGAGAAAAGCATGTTTGTTCTTTGAACACAAATGCACCATGCGCAATGTGTATTGATTGTTTTCTGTATGGATTTGCAGCGGGGAAAGGAGGAGACAATGTAGGCGCACAGAAAAGTCGAGTTTGGACAGAAGATGCGTTTAGTATTCTCCCAGCAACGGAATTAGTTGTGATCGAACGATTAATGCAGTTTTGAAAAGGGACTATGCGGCTTCGAGGTGAAAAAGGAGAAAAAACGGATATTTCGAAGGCTTTAAACACCAGCGAATACATCAAACCTGGCGTTCACTTTCTCGATGTTGTCACTCTCAAGGATGTAACCGCCGACGAACTGCGCTACGTCTTGGGAAATATTTTACTCACCACTCGCTACGGTGCAGTTTCTAGTCGAGTCGGGCGGATGGACAACCAAATTTTGGGTGTATTTGGAGGTATTGCCGAACTACCCAGTTCTTTGGAGTTAGTACAAGGAATTCACGACAAACTGAAAGCTGAAAGTACGGCACTCGAACATCCTTTTAAAACTGAATCTCTTGTCGATACAACTCAAGAAATTATTGGAAATTGGACAAATAAACGAGGTATTTCGATGCAGCTTTCCCTAGCCGAACGTGATGCGCTGATTGCCGATGTCGATCGTCATTGGTCTTTACCCGAACAAGAAACATTCCTCAAACGATTGGATGAATCTTATGCACCTTGGCGCAAGGTGAAGAGTGAAGGAGGTGGAAAGAAAGGAAAAAACAAGAAATCGGAAGAATAACACCTGTAGGGGCGAAAGGCTTTCGCCCTTCCTCAAACCAATGAAAGCCTTTCTCAAAATCACGAAACAGGAGAAAAATCTATATCTTCATACAAATTTTCGATCGCACCGGAAAAACCCACACTCTCTAAATGAATTGTGTCTCCTTCTTTATATGGATAAAGAACCCATTGCCCGCGATCGTTCTTGCGAAAAATATCGACTTGGATTCGGATTTGACTGATAAGGACGTATTCTTTTAAGGTTTCTAAATTGCGGTAATCGGCAAATTTATCCCCACGATCGAAGGCTTCAGTAGTTTCTGATAACACTTCTATAATTAAACAGGGATGGCGCAAGAAATTTTTGAATTCTCGATCTCGGCGATCGCAAGTTACCGCTATATCTGGATAGTAATAGGTGTTGATGGACTCAATCCGAACTTTAGTATCGGCAAAATAGGGAAGACAGCTTCTTCCCCGTAGATGATTTCTCAGTAATGTGTAGAGGTTTCCTGTAATCAAGACATGAACATTACTTGCACCTGCCATTGCATAAACATCACCCTGCCTGTATTCATGCTTGATCGAACTGCTTTCCTCTAACTGAAGATACTCTTCTGGAGAAAGATAGCTTGAATCTTGACTTGCAATCATTTTCTTCATCTCCCCTTTTTTATTTATGACTCAAAACTTATCCTCTTCTATTTTGACGCATTCCACCGCCCGTTTAGTCGAACTGTGGTGTGCCGAACCCGTGTTTTTTGCCTCGCGGGAACTGTCG
The DNA here is from genome assembly GCA_963838375.1 of uncultured cyanobacterium. Lineage (GTDB taxonomy): Bacteria > Cyanobacteriota > Cyanobacteriia > Cyanobacteriales > Geitlerinemataceae > DVED01. Next base: position 492,807 of record CAWIQY010000008.1, read on the forward strand.
GATACTTACTATACCGAAGGCGCGATCGGGAATTATGCGCTAGCCTATGCGTTAGGCTGGGCGAGATCTCCCTATCGGTTAGAGGGTCAGGAAGCCGGACGACCCCGCTATATTGAGGATTTAACGCCTCTGTCTGGTCAAAGCTACATCCTCCCCGCTTGGCCCGATCGAGGGGCTGTATCGCTGCGATTTGAGCGGTTTAACGCCCTGTCTGATTCCTACTGGTATGCGATGACGAATAACCGCGTGGCAACAGCGCGGGAAGATTTACCACTGAGTCGAACGGGGAAAAAACCCAGTACATATCGTCCGAGTAACTTTCCTCAAACGGGAAGACTCAGGGTTATCGAACGAGGAAATCGATTTCAAACATTGGTATTTGGGGGAAAAGAACTTCCTGAATACATTCGTGTGGGGAAATTTACCAGCAAAGTTCGCGTGGATATTGTGAAGGAGTTTAAGGTTGTTGAACTTCCTGTTGGCGAATACCGTTGCAATACGTATCTGAGTGTAGCGGACTTGCCTGTCGACTGTCGAACTTTTAGCCTTTGACTTAATTTCAATGCCACCTGCATCGTTGCTGAAAAATTTACAGTTTCGCGGCGCGGCTTGGCAAGTTGGCGATTTTATTGTACCAGCGAATATTGAGTTTTGTGGAGGACGGAATAGTTTTAATTAGCTGATGAAACGCGCCCCGTCGAAGTCGCATGAGCAGGACTACTAATTCTTAACCCGTGAATGCGGTTATATCTCGATAGGGTGAATGCCATTCACCCCGTACATTTATTCGAAAGAACACAATGACTCATTTAACTATTCAACTCGAACCTGCTAGTATTTCTGCGTGTCCTCAATTACCGCCAGAACTAGAATTTCTACTAGAATTTCTAAGACAACCCTTACAGCATCAAGTAGATGTCTATCAAGCGGCAGAGAACAACGATATTATTCTCGATCTCGCACCAACTGGGACGGGAAAAACGAAGGCAGGATTAAGCGTTTTGTTGCACAATCTCAATCGCAATGCGATTTATATTGCACCAACGAATGCTTTAATCGACCAGCAAACAGAAGCCGCAGAACAGTTTGTTCGGGATGCTAAGTTACCGCATATTGTTAAAGCAGCTTCTGCTAGACAAGTCCATTGTTGGCGAAACGATCGCGTTGGCACTCGTTCTGGAGAAAAAATTTATAATGTATTACGCGAACCTGCAACAATTTTTCCAGAATGCGGCGGTGGTAGACCCATTTTGTTGGTGACGAATCCGGATATTTTTTATTATGCGACTTTCTTTGCATATAATAAGCTCGATCGAAGTAATATTGCCAGTGAATTTTACAACAGTTTCTCCACAGTGATTTTCGATGAGTTTCACCTGTACGATGCCAAACAACTAGTCAGTTTATTTTTCTACCTCGCGCTATCCAAAGAGTTCGGCTATTTCCAACACAACCGGAAAATTGTTCTGCTGACAGCGACTCCCGAACCCGCTTGTGAGGAAGCACTCAATGTTTTGGGTAAAAACGGGGTGAGAATTGCGCGAATTGATGGTACAAGTCAGAGACAATATTTAGTGCCTTCTCAAACCCGCGTAAATCTGGAAATTCGCAAACAGCTTGATAAGGAACCACTAATTGTAGAAATTACTCAAGAGGTTATTCAGATAATTAGCGATCGCCCGAACGAGAATGGGGCAGTTATTCTCGACTCTAAAGATACTTTAAATCGAGTTTCCAGTCAACTACGAAATTTAGGATTTGCAGAGTTCTGCGGACGAATTACAGGCGATACCCCGAAAGAAAAACGCCATATTGCTGCTCAAAAACAGGTAATTCTAGCCACCAGTACCGTTGATGTTGGCTTTAACTTTGAACGCGATAATCCGCCACCTCGACAAAACTTAGATTGGCTGATTTTTTCTACACGCGATCGCTTTTCATTTTGGCAGCGAATTGGACGAGTCGGACGGGTTTTAGGGAAGCAGCAAACTGATATTTCTTCATATGCGATCGCCTATTTACCCGAACAAGCTTGGGAAGAAGAAATCAGCAATCTCGATTTTTCTGGTGGACGCAATGCGTTGAGAGAAATGCTGGAAAGTTTGGCGTGTATGAAGCGTCCGTTTTTGGAGATCTATTGGCGATCGGAAGCATTTCTAGAAATAGCTAAACCTTTACTCGAATTAGAAACATTTCTAGAAGGATTACCAGAAAATCGGCTTGTTCTACAACTCTATTATACTCTACAAATGGTATTGAATGGAAAACGGGATTGGAGCTTTTATCGCCAGCGAATGAAAGTGATACAAGGTGCTGATAATATTGCTAAATCTACGCTGTATGAAATTCAGAAGGAGTGGCAGTACATCAAGGGTGGACAAAATTGCGTGAAGAGTTTCCTTCAGGCACACTACCCTCAAGAATGGGAAGAAGTGAGATCGGGACATCGATCTATGAAAGAGATAGAGGAATTGATTCAGAAAGATCGAGACATTGCCGAAGAACTCCACCAATATGCAACTATTCTAAAAACTAGCTATGCACCTTTATTCAAATTCAGGGATAGTTTATTCGAGAATGTCAAAATTTACGACCCGCACAACTTCTTACTCGACGAAGTGGGTGAAACTAATCTCGATCCAATTCACTTGCTGAGATTTTATGAATTTGCCTCGGATGAAAGAGGGATTGTTGTCACCGATCGTGCTAAACAAACTTACGGACTTCGATTCAAATTGCGAGTTGCCGATTTAAACGAATTATCTAATAACTATCTCTGCAAGTTATATGCTTTTGAAAATTGCACGATCGAACGCACAATCGGTGATATTGTACGTCCTACTCAACTCATTTCTCAGCTTATACCATCTTTAATGCCCGGTGTTATTGTTCGAGAACATCGAAAAAATCGTTGGGCAATTTTGAAACTGAAAAAACAAGGACTTGAATGCTATCCAATTACAGTCAGCGATGGATTTAACCCAGACGAAAAGTATACATTTTTTCCCAGTTTATCCGGCATTTTAGCGATCGCATCTGCGGGTGTTGCCTTAAAATGTCCCGATAACGAAGACTTTTGGGTAGTTTAACAGTCGATCGCTCTCAAACAACAGAAAAAACTATGCTTTTACATCCAACTACTAAACCCCTTCTTTTTCCGACTTTGCTTAGCCAATCGCTTGGCTTGTCCCGGCTTTCCATGCTCGATCGCAGCCGTCTGACTCGTTTGAACTGATAGCTTTAATCTCTTCAGCTAAAGGGTTATTATCTGGAATAATTAAATGGGTAATTGAAACAACATAAGGACTCCCATTACCTGTCTCAATCGCGCAGGTGATTCCACCCACATCTCCAGAATAAATGAGCTTTGTGACTAGTAATTCGCCATTTTTGCTGCGCTTCTCTCCTTCTTCTTTCATCATGGCGAGTAGTGGAGGTGCAGCATAAACGGTCATGGGTAATAAAGCTTCCATTCTTTCCATCAGTTCCAGTGCTTTTGCAGCGTCTTCCATTCTTCGCTTTCTCCATTGCGATCGCGGAAAATTCTAACCGATTTCGATCGAGAACCCAGCCAGAGTTGCAAAAAACTTAATAGATCGCCCATAACCCATTCATGAAATACTATCAGCAACAACCAAACTCGTTTACCACTAAGTACCTCAACGATCTCTGGGGAGAAGTTCACAACTGTCCTTATTTTACCACCAATAACTTGAATCGAGACTTTATTCAAACCAAAGGATTTTCCATCGCCTTTCAGCGTTCCGGATTACCCGAAGTTGAGGAAAAGTTTCCATTCTTCAAACCCTATCTCGATCTCGCACTTCAACCCAACTGCAACGCTTTTTACCTCAATCCGTTACTCTTAAAAGAAGGATCTCGCGTCGATCCGCATATCGATCGATCTTTGCGTTCCTATTGCAAAACTATCGAACCTCCGGCAGTGGTTAGTGTTCTCTATGTTCGCGTACCGCCAGATATGGAAGGCGGAGAATTGGTCTTATCTTGCCAAAAACGTCGAGTCGGACAAATTAAACCTCAGATGAATACATTACTCTATTTCCAAGGAAACTTAACCCATTCTGTCAATGCCGTGAAAACTTCCGGTAGTCGATTGAGTTTAGTATGCGAACAATATAGTTTGAGCGAAACTGAACTTCGAGAAATTCCAGAGTTTATTATTGAATCTCGAGTTGTGACTTCCACAAAAAAGAATAAAAATCGTAGGGTGTGTTGAGGAACGAAACGCACCACCCACTTCTGTTACTGGAAGTCTGTAGCAGTAGTTTTAACCCTTACACCATACTAAACCAACAATCGTAAAAATATGCCACACAGTCTGGTTCTGAATATTATTCCTCAATCTCCCATCTCTCCCGGATACTTAACCGGAAGACATATCCATGCTTTATTCCTCAACCTGGTGAGTTCCGTCGATGCAGAATTGGGAACGTATTTGCATGACGCAAAATCGGATAAAGCGTTTACTTTAAGTCCGCTGCAAATTCAAAAACGATCGCCTCATAATTCGCGATGCCAACTGCTATGGGAACATCAGAAACCCATTGAAGCAGGAACACCTTGCTGGCTACGAATTTCGTTGCTAGATGATACGTTATTTAGCAAATTAACTCAACTTTGGTTGAACTTAAATCCCGATCGACCTTGGCATTTAGGATCGGCTAATTTATATGTTACCAGCATTTTAGGAACGCCACAATCGACGCAACCTTGGGCGAATGCTTGTACCTATCAACAACTGTACGATCGAGCTAGCAATGAAAATCGTACAATTGCTTTTCAATTCGCGACACCTGTTGCCTTTCGTCAAGGGAAATACGACACCGCTTTACCGACGCGAGAGTCGATATTTAACAGCTTGTTGAGTCGTTGGAATAAATACAGTGGAATTGCATTTTCTGAACTTTCGATAGAATCTCTTTTTCCCAGTTATTTCAACATCCAAACTGAAATGGTCATGGATTCTCGGAGTCGGTTTATTGGCTGCGTGGGAGAAATTACTTACAAGATTATGGGAGATGTAGAACCCTTGAAAATAAAGCAGATTAATGTGTTGTCCAATTTTGCCATTTATAGCGGAGTCGGACGAAAAACTACGATGGGAATGGGAATGGGGAGGAGAGTTGATAGTTAATAGTTGATAGTTAATAGTTAATAGTTAATAGTTAATAGTGTTTTGTAAATTTTTGATGTTGATGAGAATTTGATATCGACATTTTAATTGGAGGATTGTTAGATTTGGATAGATGAGAATTAGAATTTGGAAAATTTAATGGACAGTTTGGTTTATCAAAAATCTTATCAATTTGCAATTCGAGTGGTTAATGCTTATCGATATCTATGTGGAGAGCAAAAAGAGTTTGTTTTGTCTAAGCAACTGTTGAGAAGTGGAACCTCGATTGGCGCAAATATTGCTGAGGCTCGCGGGGCGATATCTAGAGTAGACTTCAGAGCCAAAATGTCTATTGCTTATAAAGAGTCTTTAGAAACACAATACTGGCTCTCTCTTCTTAAAGATACTGGATACATCCAACAACAAGCTTTTGATAGTATCCATCAAGATGTCACAGAAATCAGTAAAATGCTATGTAGCATAGTCAAAAACACCAACAAACAAAAATCTAACCTGTAAAACTCTCAACTATTAACTATCAACTATTAACTATTAACCATCAACTATGGAAATTTCCATCGCTTCTCTCAACCAGTATAGCTACTGTCCACATCGTTGTTGGCGAATGTTTTGTGCTGGAGAATTTACAGATAACCAATATACGATCGAAGGGACAAGCTTACACGATCGCGTCCACACCCTCAGCGAGATAAATTGCAATGAGACTTGGCAAGTTCGGGCAATTTGGCTGAAATCCGAACAGTATAACTTAATAGGAAAATCGGATTTAATCGAATCGGAAAATGGAGAATTCTATCCAGTCGAGTATAAACGAGGAAAGAAAGGAGAATGGGATAACGATGAGTTACAAGTCTGTGCTCAAGCGTTGTGTTTGGAGGAAATGACCGGACAAACCATTACAACGGGTTATATCTATTATGCACAGTCACATCAGCGGCAATTGGTAGAAATATCTGAGGAATTAAGGCAAGAAACGATCGCCACTATCGATGCTGTTCGAGAGTTACTAAACACAGGTAAAATGCCTGTCCCTATTTACAATAAACGCTGTAACGGGTGTAGTCTATATCAGCAATGCTTGCCTCAAGTCGTCCGAAAAATTCTCAACTATCAAGAACTTTACTAAATTGGAGAAAAACATGGGAACACTTTATATCACTCAAGACGATGTGTTCATCGGCAAAATAGATGAACGCTTGAACGTGAAAGGGAAAGACAAAAAACTACTAGATGTTCCTTTACTTCATGTCGATGGGGTAGTAGTTTTGGGACGTGCATCAATTTCCTCAGCGGCAATCTCAGAATTGTTGCAACGCAAAATTCCATTAACTTTTCTCAGCAATACCGGGCAATATTTAGGTAAACTCGAACCTCCATTAACCAAGAATATTTTCGTGCGAAATGCTCAGTGGAAAGCAGCCGGAGAAACGCCACAATCAATTCATGTAGTTCGAGGGTTTATCCGAGGAAAATTGAAGAACTATCGACGCAGTTTATCTAAAGCTCAAGGCAATCATTCAGAACTGAGCCTCAATTTAGCAATCGATCGAATTTCTCAAACAATTTCCAAACTTGAAAAAGTGGAAACGATCGATTCCTTGCGGGGTTTAGAAGGTGCAGGCAGCGCCGCCTACTTTAGTGTCTTTAACCACCTGATTCGCACCAAAGAATTTGTCTTCAAACCCAGACATCGTCCCGCCACCGACCCCGTTAATTCTCTAATGAACTTTGGATATACACTGCTTCGACAAGAAGTAGAAAGCGCAATTAATATTGTCGGTTTCGACCCGTATTTAGGTTATCTTCACGTTCAGCGCTACGGTCGAGTGGGATTGGCTTTCGATTTGATGGAAGAGTTTCGTCCCTTAGTGGCAGATAGTGTCATCTTGAATGCCATTAACAATCGGATGCTGACACCCGAGGACTTTACCGTCGAACCCATTAGTCAGGTGGTGCGATTGTCCGATACCGGACGGCGAACCTTTCTGACACTTTTAGAAAAGAAGAAACAATCGGAGTTCAAACATCCAGTTTTGGGACGCAAGTGTACCTATCGGGAAGCCTTTGAAATTCAGGCACGATTGTTGGCGAAATATTTGATGGGTGAAATAGAGCAATATCCACCTTTAGTTTTGAAGTAGTTCTGAAATAACGATGTTTTTTGTCATTTCTTACGATATTCCCGAAGATAAACGCCGGACCAAAATTCACAAAATGCTCAAATCTTATGGGCAGTGGATGCAGTATAGTGTGTTTGAGTGTGCGGATTTGACGCCGACGCAGTATGCTAAACTTCGATCGCGTTTGGCTAAGGTGATTAAACCGGAGGAAGACAGCATCCTGTTTTTTCCCCTGTGTGCCTGTTGTCAGGGTAAAATCGAGCGGATTGGCGGTATTGAGCCGCGCGATGACACGATCTTTTTTGTCTGAGATTGCGCTAACCGGTAGGTGTAAATTTGGGGGGGTCTGCTTTTTCGGCTGTAATGCCTATTCTGTAAGGGTTTGACTCCCCTCACTACCGAAATCGGTTAGCGCAATCGCTACAATCCATACTAGACAAGCTTTTTGAGAGATCGTGAAGGGTCGGGTATTGACAAGTCGAAGTCTGAAATGGTACTTTATCATCAGGTTAGCGGAATCGAACCTTGAAAACTAAATATAGCAAGGGTTTCAACCATGGGCGGTCGCAATAACCTATAATCCCTATTAGGGATTGAAACGATCGTTACTTCACCACTAACCCAAGCCAAGCCCCCCGTCGCAATAACCTATAATCCCTATTAGGGATTGAAACCGCTTTGAGAGTCAGCCTTCCCTCGACGATCGTCGTCGCAATAACCTATAATCCCTATTAGGGATTGAAACGTGAGTGGGTATTCCCGATCGGAAATGAACAATTTCTACGTCGCAATAACCTATAATCCCTATTAGGGATTGAAACGGGGCATCTCAATGCGGGAACGGTTGAAGTCGAGAGCATGTCGCAATAACCTATAATCCCTATTAGGGATTGAAACCAAAAATATCCCCCTTCTGATTGGAACCCTCGGAGTAAAGTCGCAATAACCTATAATCCCTATTAGGGATTGAAACGAGCTTGCCCGCAATCTCAGAAGGGGTCAACCCTGTCGCAATAACCTATAATCCCTATTAGGGATTGAAACTGCGATCAAGACTAACTGGCTTTTTAGGGCTAACAGCAGTCGCAATAACCTATAATCCCTATTAGGGATTGAAACCAACATCGGCTTCGGGCATATCCCCCAAACGCTCTTGTCGCAATAACCTATAATCCCTATTAGGGATTGAAACAAGGCGGTGACTTCGGAGATTAGTGCGATCGGCTCGATCGTCGCAATAACCTATAATCCCTATTAGGGATTGAAACGCAGACCTGACTAACTGGAATATCTCCAGCCTTACCGTCGCAATAACCTATAATCCCTATTAGGGATTGAAACCTTTGCTTGACGGCTTCATGCCTCCGAAGGTTTACGACGTCGCAATAACCTATAATCCCTATTAGGGATTGAAACTGAAGTAAGACAGTTGATTCACCCGAAAAACTGTTGTCGCAATAACCTATAATCCCTATTAGGGATTGAAACTTAGAGGAATTGAATTTGTGAGTTGGTCGAAATCGTCGCAATAACCTATAATCCCTATTAGGGATTGAAACGTGGGTGGATGCGGAGAAGAGGCGGACACATTCATGTCGCAATAACCTATAATCCCTATTAGGGATTGAAACAGGTGTAGATACTTACCGCCGACAATTTGCCCCAATGTCGCAATAACCTATAATCCCTATTAGGGATTGAAACTGAACAACCAGTCCATGACCCCCATTTTTGCCTAGGTCGTCGCAATAACCTATAATCCCTATTAGGGATTGAAACGAAAAACAGTTTAGTGCGGCGATTTCGGGGTCGAGTCGCAATAACCTATAATCCCTATTAGGGATTGAAACCTGTTAAGTCAGTGTCGGGAGTATGTCACGGAAAGGTCGCAATAACCTATAATCCCTATTAGGGATTGAAACAAAGACGAGGTGTACCCAAAGCCTTCTCTATTGCCCGAAGTCGCAATAACCTATAATCCCTATTAGGGATTGAAACAGGGCAATGCTTGCCGCTGGAGTGCGATCGCATCCCGTCGCAATAACCTATAATCCCTATTAGGGATTGAAACGCGAACAGATTCCACAGTGTAGGTGTCGCTCGCCCGCGTCGCAATAACCTATAATCCCTATTAGGGATTGAAACTATTTCATGCTGGTCAACATCGAAAGCTACTGGCAAGGTCGCAATAACCTATAATCCCTATTAGGGATTGAAACAATGGACTATTTCACCACTTCCACCCAACTCGCTTGTCGCAATAACCTATAATCCCTATTAGGGATTGAAACCCGAGGATGTCAAGGTGACTGAAAAGCAGGACGTGGGTCGCAATAACCTATAATCCCTATTAGGGATTGAAACGGTGTTCGACGATGCGATCGGGATTCATCCCTAAGTCGCAATAACCTATAATCCCTATTAGGGATTGAAACGCAACATATCAGTCAACCGCTTCGGTGGTCAAATTTGGTCGCAATAACCTATAATCCCTATTAGGGATTGAAACAAGGGAAGCTTTAACCCAAATAGCAAACTTCTACCTAGGTCGCAATAACCTATAATCCCTATTAGGGATTGAAACTCTTTAACAGCTAACACAAGTTTCATTGGAACTGCGGAGTCGCAATAACCTATAATCCCTATTAGGGATTGAAACGCAATCTTCGATTCCGTGACGGCACTTTGAAGGTCAGCCAGGTCGCAATAACCTATAATCCCTATTAGGGATTGAAACCCGCCGCCGCCGCACAGAAATCGAAAAATCTCATGGTCGCAATAACCTATAATCCCTATTAGGGATTGAAACATCTGACAAGTCAGCCCACCAAAGTCTGACTGGATTGTCGCAATAACCTATAATCCCTATTAGGGATTGAAACAAATTCGCTAAAGCCAGTGACATCGATCTTTCTCGTCGCAATAACCTATAATCCCTATTAGGGATTGAAACTTTCATGAAAGTGATAATATCTCCTCGAGTCGCCGTCGCAATAACCTATAATCCCTATTAGGGATTGAAACGGGGTTCTTCATTTCGCCTCCAGCCTCCCCAACCAATCGTCGCAATAACCTATAATCCCTATTAGGGATTGAAACAAATATTAGGAAGCCCAGCGGAAGATTACGTTACGCGTCGCAATAACCTATAATCCCTATTAGGGATTGAAACAGAGGCTTGAGATTATCTTCGGGCTGGAGAACTGCTTCGTCGCAATAACCTATAATCCCTATTAGGGATTGAAACGAGTGAGCCCTACGGGGCGTAGCCGCTTGTCTGTCGCAATAACCTATAATCCCTATTAGGGATTGAAACCACTGTGAAAAAAGAAGACCCCGAGTGACTCTGAGCTGTCGCAATAACCTATAATCCCTATTAGGGATTGAAACATAGTTTTCGTGAAGGTTTAGCCAAGGGTTAAACCTAGTCGCAATAACCTATAATCCCTATTAGGGATTGAAACTGGCGATCGTTCGATCTGTCGGCATTGAGATAGGCATCATCGCTACTTATCCTTATCTCCCAATGCAGACACTCCGCTAAACAACATCAGCAAACCACCGATTAAGATAGCCAAAGCCAATCCACCGGCTACAACATCTAAAAGATGTGTTGTTTCCATAACTAACGATCGCCTCACAAAAAACAATAATCCCGATCGATCAATCAAACTGAATGAATCTAAACTATCAACTATTAACTATCAACTATCAACTATCAACCATCAACTATCAACTATCAACTATCAACCATCAACTATCAACTAAGAAAAACATTCCCCAACCTCCAAACGAGTACCATTCGCAAAATCCCCACCCGACTGTACTTTTTTTCCCGACAACTGAACTTCCCGCAACAGCAAAAATCCCTCTCCCGATCGCACGATCGCCCCAAACTTTTTCACGATTCCCGCAACTTCCCCCGGTTTCCCAACACTATTTTCCAGCTTTTCCCAATCGGATTTCAACGGCACAAACTCTGCCGGTAACTGTTCCCAAACCGCAACATCTAGAGGAACCGTTGCCAATATCTTGATCGATTTCCCTCGAAACTCTGCCAGACAATTGGGATAAAAACCACGAATTTGGTTGTGAAGATCGATCGCCGACTTCGACCAATCTAACCGATAATCTTCTTTTTGAATCAGTGGTGCATAGGTCGCCCGATCGTTATCTTGAGCAATAGGTTGAATCTCCTGTAACCTCAACTTCAACAGCGTTTCCACCATCAAATCCGCCCCCAACTCCGCCAATTTTGCCGCCAAATCCCAGGCATTTTCTAACAAGTCGATGTCTACTTCCCCTATCAGCAACATCGCCCCGGTATCCATCCCCGCATCCATCAACATCGTCGTCATTCCCGTGCGAGTTTCCCCATCGTGCAAACACCACTGAATCGGCGCTGCACCGCGATATTTCGGCAAAATCGAACCATGTCCGTTAATGCAACCCAACTTCGGCATCGCCAAAATTTCAGGAGATAAAATTTGTCCGTAAGCCACCACCACAAAAGCATCCGCATTCGCCGATCGGAGCTTCTCTAAGGTGTCTGCATCTTTCTTGACGCGGCGGGGTTGCCACACCGGAATCTCCTGCGCTACTGCCACAGTTTTCACCGGAGAAGGAATCAGGTTCGCTCCCCGTCCGCGCCGTTTGTCTGGCTGCGTCACCACCGCCACCACCTCAAAGTCTGGAGTCTCGAGCAATCTCTCCAGGGTAGGGACGGCAAATTGAGGGGTTCCAAAAAAGATAATTTTCATTTTGAAGTTATGTTAACGCGATTCAGGGGAGGGAATGCCAAAATAGTGACAGCGATCGACGATCGGATCGTTCTCCTTCCTTCGAGATCGCTCTCCTCAACGTCATTTTTCCATATCTGCGATGCTTCCATCCGACGATCCTCTAGGTAGTCCCCATCCCCTCCCCTGGAACTGGGTACTGACAACTCATGCCACTGTCAGCCAACAGGAAGGGTGTGGACAGCACTCCTACCAAACACCGCCTCTGGGGTCTCCTGACGGCGAATACCGAGCTTATACTCGCATCGTCCTGCACGTCGAACCCGCACTCCCCCGCAGCCGTGTCAGTTCTCAACTCTGTCTGGAAAATTGTCGCACGGGAAACGAGCAAATCATTCACGCCACTGCTCCCATGGCGGCGGCAACCCTTGCCGGATCGACAGAATCCGAACTGGAGGGGACGATCGCGCTCTCCATGCCGCTTTCCTGGTCCCAAAACAGCGATCGTCTGCTGGTGCGCCATTTTGAGGGTTTATTCTGTGCCTCCGAAGCCACGGATTATGCCCTAATTTGGGATCGCCGCCAGCCGAATTCCCTCACCCTGGCACCCAATCGCATCTATCACACCCACGCCATTTTACTGGGATGGAGCGAAGCCGATCCCAGTCGGGTTTTATTTCAGGTGGGGTGTATGGGGAAATCGGATTGGCGCACCTGTTCGGTGAACCTCAGTGGCGTTACTATGGATGCCGATGGAGATCGAGCGGTGGTTTTCGGTAGGACGATCGAAAATCAAGAATAAAGGACCTGAAGCGTTGAATCAAGGTTGGACTTATCGAGAAAAGGTCGATCGCGCCGATGTGGGATTGACGGTGTTGGCATACTACACCCAGCGATACCGCCATTCCAGCGAGCCTCAGTGGCACGATCGCATTGTCTCCGGGCAAATTTTACTCAATGGCGCTGCCACCACCCCAGAGACGCGACTACAGCGGGGACAACAATTAACCTACCATCGATCGCCTTGGGTCGAACCGGATGCGCCGCTTGATTTCCAGGTACTCTACGAGGATGCCGATTTGTTGGTGGTTGCCAAACCTTCGGGACTGCCGGTGTTGCCGGGGGGTGGATATCTGGAACACACGCTGCTGTGGCAACTGAAACGCCACTATCCCCAAGAAACTCCGGTTCCCATTCATCGGTTGGGACGGGGAACTTCGGGATTGGTGTTGTTAGCCCGAAGTTCCTTGGCAAAAACTAACTTAACCCAACAAATGACCGATCGGCAAATGGGTAAAGTGTATCTGGCTTTAGCCCGTGGCGTCTCACAGAAGGACGAGTTTAGCATCGATCGAACCATCGGCAAAATTCCCCATCCCGTCATCGGATACATCTATGGCGCCACCACCGAGGGATTTTTCGCCCGCAGTGACTGCCGGGTTCTCCAACGCGATGCGGATCGAATGTTAGTCGAAGTCACCATTCTCACCGGAAGACCCCACCAAATCCGCATTCATCTGGCAGCGGCGGGATTTCCCCTGGTTGGCGATCCGCTGTACGAGATCGGTGGCATTCCCAAACTGCCGGGTGATGGCGAGGGATTTCCCGTTCCCGGCGATTGCGGGTATCATCTTCATGCCTATACTTTATCGTTTCGGCATCCTCGATCGGGTGAAGCCATGCGGGTGGTGTGTCCTCCACCAGAAGTGTTGCAGATTTAGCTAGTCCACCAGAAGCCCCGCTCTCTATTTGGCGGCGATGCAAGGGATTTTTAATCCCGCGCCGACCCAAATGCGAGTCGGGATGAATGGTGGGATCTTTTGGACTCAGCGAGGAATATCAAACCGCGCTATCAAACTTCGGACTAACTCTGACTTTGACATATTCCGCCTTTTTGCTTCCATCTTTAACTGTTTTTCTTCAAACTCTGTTAATCGAATTTGCAGGATTTTTGTTTTCATTTTGTACTGAAACACGTAATTACATTTAGTATAATGGAGGTAGGTCGAAAAAGGAGATAATAATGAGATCTGCATACCAGTACCGACTGCGACTAACCAAAAACCAAACTATCGAAATAGAGCGATGGCTGGAAATGTTGCGGTGTCAATATAACTATTTGCTAGCCGATCGATTTAATTGGTACGAACAAAACCGGACAGCCATCGATTCCTGTCCGTTGGTTTGCCATCTTCCCGAATTACGAGAAAAGCCCGATTACTACTCGCAAAAACGCTCTCTAGTTCAGTTGAAAAAACATCGTCCCTGGTATGGGGAGATTCAGTCTCAAGTTCTACAGGATTGCGTTAAGCGGGTAGATTTGGCATTTGGGCGCTATCTCAAAGGTGACTGTAACGGGAAGCGTAGTGGAAAACCTCGGTTTAAAGGGAAAGGTCGCTATCGATCTTTAACATTCCCCTCGATGGGGTCAAACTCAATTACGGGGAATCAATTAAAGCTTCCCAAGTTCGGGACGGTTAAGCTGGTTTACCATCGTCCGATTCCTGACGGGTTCAAAATCAAAACGACCACGATCTCCAAAAAGGCTGATGGCTATTACGTCACGCTATCGATTCAAGATGATTCGGTTCCAAACACTTTGTCAAAAGAAGAGGTGGTGAATCCCATAGGGATCGATATGGGGCTAAAATCGTTTCTCATCAAATCCGATGGGACTGATATTGCGATTCCACAATACTACCGGAAAGCTCAAAAACGATTGAGGAAAATACAGAAATCAGTCAGTCGCAAGCGGAAGGGGAGCAACAATCGACGTAAAGCGGTCGAAAAGTTGGGCAAAGCTCATAAAAAAGTAGCCGACACCCGCAAAGACTTCCACTTTAAAACAGCTAAACAATTAACCGATAATCATGACTTGATTGGTTATGAAAAACTGAACATCAAAGGTCTTGCGAGAACGCGACTAGCCAAATCAATCCTTGATGCGGGTTGGGGACAATTCCTGTCAATTCTACAAACCAAAGCTGAAAATGCTGGGTTGCTAGCGGTTGCAGTGAATCCCAACGGAACATCACAGAATTGCTCGAATTGCGGTCACAAAGTACCGAAAACGTTAAAAGACCGCGTACACTCTTGTCCGAAATGTGGTTACACGGCGGATAGAGATGTAAACGCGGCGAGAAACATTTTGAAGTTGAGCCACTGCGGTCTTGGGGTCTCCCCAAGTAGAGCAAGTGGCGTGGCGGTGGGACATCCCGTCAGTAGTAAAGCGAACCAGCGTAACCGTTCGCGCAGCGTCTCCGAAGGAGTTACCGTTGGGTGGTGTTGGTAAGAACCCTCCGCTGCGCTTCGCCCGCGCTGTACTCATAGAGTCAGCATCGGGAGTATGTCACCACTTTGTTCGATTTTGTTATTCCCGATTTCCACATCATGAATTTGCACTATCAAAATTGGATCGTTCGCCATTGGGAACCGCGAGATCGCATTGCCGCGTCTCAACTAATTGCTGATATTTTGACGGAATATGGTTTAGGGTGGGAACCGACCGGCGCCGATCGCGATGTGGTAGAAGTGGAACGATGTTATCAAGCCACCGGAGGCGAGTTTTGGGTGGTGGAACAACAGGGTAAAATTGTGGGAACCAGTGCTTATTATCCCGTCCAACGCGGTGAAAATGCTGTAGAAATTCGTAAAATGTATTTGCTGCCAACCGCACGGGGAAGGGGATTGGGCAAGTTTTTGCTTGGGGAATTGGAACGATCGATCGTCGCCAAAGGATTTCAAACCATCTGGATCGAAACCGCAAGTGTTTTGGTAGAAGCCACCAGATTGTACGAAAGCAGCGGATATCAAGCTTCAACCGGGGTAGAAACCGATCGCTGCGATCGAATTTATGTCAAGTTTCTGGGTTTGTAGACCTCTCCCAAAATGCCGAGTTAATTGTAACCGCTGAAACTGACAGGTTGACCGTCCCGGAAAGCGCCGGAAATTCGCGTTCCATCGGCTTTGATCATTGTTCCCGTGCCGTGGGGTCTACCTTGGCGCAGTTCCCCTTCATACCGATCGCCATTACGATAGGTACAAATGCAACTTCTGCCATCAAAGTTTCGGGTGAAAAAATAGCCGCTACAGACCGTCCCGGTGGTGTGAAAGAAGGTTCCCAGACCCAAAGGTTCCCCTGCAAAAAACTCGCCCTCGAAGCGATTGCCGTTGGCAAAAATATATCTGCCATCCCCTCCGTCTGGCTGACTGCTAAAGAACGTCCGTTCGATCTGCGCCTCTCCCAATCTCGGTTCTCCGTCTAGGGTTGTCCCCACTCGAACGGTCGTCGTAATTTGTTCGGTGCGACCGATTTGGGTAAACGTCCCTTCATATCGATCGCCGTTGGAGAAAAATGCCGCACCTTCAACGATCGATCCTTGGTTAAATATTCCCTCATAGCGAGAATCATCCGCCAAAACCAGCCGACCTTCTCCCTGTGGAAAACCATTGACAAAGTTACCATCATAACGAGCGCCCCCTATCAGCAACGTGCCGACCCCATTGGGCGAACCATTCTCAAAAAAGCCATAATAGCTGAACCCTTCCCCATAGTTGCAGCGACTAAAACCGTTGACCGGGTTGGGAGGATTGCACTGAGGTTGCCGCGTGCCGGTGTTTTGAGCGAGAGTGGGTAATGGATCGATCGCTCCTGGAGCCAAAATTATGGCAAATAGTGCCAATAAACTCAGTTTGTTCATCAATTTGGGGTGGGTTTGAAACCCCGGACTTCAGTCCGCATTTTGCGGGTTTGTTCCGGGCTGTACAATCTATTCCCGTAATCTCACAAAGTAGTTGCCATAATGTGAGGTATGACACAGAAGGCGTTCGAGTACCGTTTCTATCCGACTGCCGAGCAGGAAAGTTTGCTGCGGCGGACGTTGGGCTGCACTCGTTTGGTCTACAACAAAGCGTTGGCCGCAAGGACGGAGGCTTGGTACAAAGAACAAAAGCGAGTTGGGTACAAAAAAACGTCTTCTATGCTAACCGGGTGGAAGAAAGAAGTTAGTTGCGTTCCCCTTCAGCAAGGGCTTAGGCACCTGCAAGGAGCATTCACAAACTTCTTTGCGGGGCGAGCCAGCTACCCGAACTTTAAAAAGAAACGTAACGGCGGCAGCGCTGAGTTCACTAAGTCTGCGTTCAAGTACGCGGACGGTGCGGTGTACCTGGCTAAGTCTAAGGAAGCATTGCCAATTCGCTGGAGTCGGTTGCTGCCTAAAGGCGCTGAGCCATCTACTATCACGGTAAAGCTTTCGCCGGCTGGCAAGTGGAGTGTTTCTCTGTTGGTGGACGTGGATATTGAGCCATTGCCGACTTCTCCTAATGAGGTTGGTATTGATTTGGGTATCAGTGCTTTGCTAACTCTGAATACTGGCGAAAAAGTCACGAACCCGAAAGGGTTCAAGGCCAAGCTCAAAAAGCTGCGCAAGGCTCAGAAGGCACTTAGCCGTAAGCAGAAAGGGTCTAACAACCGGCACAAGGCGCGGTTGCGAGTAGCCCGTGTTCGCGCTGAGATTGCCGATGCCCGAAAGGATAACCTTCACAAGCTGACGACTCGACTGGTACGCGAAAACCAGACGATTGCCGTTGAAGACTTGGCTGTGAAGAACATGGTGAAGAACCGTAAGCTTTCTCAAGCTATCAGCGATGCTAGCTGGGGTGAGTTGGTGAGGCAGCTTGAATATAAGTGCGATTGGTATGGGCGAACGTTGGTCAAGCTCGACCGCTGGTTCCCTAGCTCCAAGCGCTGCAATTCCTGCGGTCACACCGTTAGCAAGCTGGCGTTGAATATTCGTGAATGGGACTGTCCTAGCTGCGGTGTTCGGCATGATAGAGATCTCAACGCTGCTGTCAATGTATTAGCCGCTGGTCGAGCGGTGTTAGCCTGTGGAGCGAGTATAAGACCCGATGGAGCATAGCTTTTGAAGGCCGCTGCTATGAAACAGGAAACTCTCTGGGTAACTAGGGAATCCCCGTCACAAAGCGTGCGGGGAGTAGTCAAAAAAGCTTGCGTTGCCTCCTTAATCTTCCTGCATTCCGGGTTCTAGAGTGTCGATTATGGGTTTCCAGCCGATGGCGTAAAAGGCAAACCATCCCGGAATAACCCCGAGAACGTCGTCCCGTCTGCCCGAAACAGCGTTCCCGTTCCGTGGGGTCTACCTAACAGAAATTCGCCTTCGTAGCGGCTGCCGTTGGGGAAGGTGCAAGTTCCTTTTCCCGCAAGGCTTTCGTCAAAAAACTGACCGCTACAGCGAGAGCCGTTGGAATGGATGAAAACCCCCCGTCCCAAAGGTTGACCGGCAAAGAATTCGCCTTCGTAGCGGCTGCCGTTGGTAAAGACAAAACTCCCCTGTCCTTGAGGCTGAGAGCTAATCTCGCCTGACTCTACATTTCGGACAACCTCAAACGTTCCCTCATAGTAATCGCCGTTGGCAAAGATAGCTTTCCCGTCGATGATGACCCCATTTTCAAAGATGCCCTCATACCGAGCATCGTCTTGAAAGACAAAGCGCCCGCGACCGTTGGGTCTACCATTGAGAAATTCGCCTTCGTAACGATTGCCATCGGCATAGACATACGTGCCACGACCGCTGGGCAAACCGTTCTCTAAATAGCCGATGTAGTTGTCGCCCCCTTGATAGTTGCAACGGGTAAATCCGGACATGACGGCAGGTTCGCAATAGGGGGGAACGTAATCGCTTTGCGACTCTTCTTGAGCCATTGAAGGTTGAGATCCGATCGCCATGCCAGCCAAATTCAATAATAAGGCTGTGGCGATCGTCATGGGTCGCGTGTTCATGTTTGATGTCTCTTTTTTTCGATCCAACAGCAACTCAATATTAGCTAACCTCGATCGGGTTCTTCCATCGCAATCATCGGCACATCGCCCACCGCTCGGGCATATTCGACGCCTTCTTCTTCTAAAATGACGATCGGATTATTGCCTTGGATACCCTCTACCCGCTTGATACGAACCGTACCGTTAGCAATCAGGTCTCCCACTTTCACATACCGACCGCTCGAGTTTCCTGGAAGTTGTACGATTACTTGGATTTCGTTCCCCACTTGGACGACACCTGTAATGGTAATGGTTTCAGCCACTGCTGGCGGTTCCACAGGGGCAGGGGGAATTGCAGGACCTATCGCAACAGGTAACGGTGGCAGTTGAGTGATGGGTTCGCCATCTAAAGGCGGTAAGGCAGCAACGGGTTCGTCAGGAGGAAGCGCCGGACCGATTGCGGGTGGCAGGGGAGGAAGAGGGGGTAACGAGGCAATCGGTTGACTTTCTACAGAAGGCGAGGGAGTCGAACCACCACCGCCTCCTCCTGTATCTGAAGACAGGGGGATCGTGGACGGTACGAACAGAGTTGGGATATCCGAAACGGGAGAAGCGACTTGAGCAGTAACTGGCGGCAGGGGAGGTAAAGAGGCAATTTCTGGGGCGACCGCCACCGGGTGTCCCAGCACCGCCACCGGGTGTCCCAGCACCGCCACCGGGTGTCCCAGCACCGCCACCGGTTGTTCCAGCACCGCCACCGGTGTCCAGCCCGCCGGTGTTCCAGCACCGCCACCGGGTGTCGTTACCGTAGTGCCATCCGCCGTTACCGTAGTGCCACCGGGTGTCGTTACCGCCGTACCACCCGCCGCTACCGTAGTGCCACCGGGTATCGTTACCCCCGTGCCATCCGCCGCTACCGTAGCAGGCAGTTTCACCCGAGCAGGGGGAACGGAAAGCAGGCTAAATGGATCTTCATTGCTGGCAACCTGAGTTTCTCCGTTGCGTTCGGCATTAATTCTAGATTGTATCTGTTGAGCGCGTTCGTCGGGATCTGTAGAGCCGATCAAACCCGCTGAAGGCGATGGCGCTTTTTTGGGGGCTGTGGCGGGTTCGTCGGGTTGGGTAGACAAAGGTTGAGTGGGGACTGGGGAGGCTTCTCCTTGTGTGGTTTCTGGAGCGACAGTTTCTTCCTCAGGACTGTCCGGCTCTCCCGAGCCGCAGCCTCCGGAAATCAGAGCCAGCGATGCTAGCATAACCGCAAGTACGCGATGAGACATAGTTTCCCCCTAACACTCCCTAACACTTTATCCTACAAGATAACTCGATCGGCGTCGTTGTGGGCAATGTGCACGCAATATTTTGGTGAGTGGTTAGTGGTGATTCGCTTCCGACTACTGAGACTTGTGCCTTTGTCCCGTTGTCTGTCTTAATGGAGGGTAATTTCGATCGACGTTGTGAATGAGCATGGATAGTTGCACCCTGGTTGCCCCGGCTAAAATTAATCTGTATTTGGAGATTATCGGCGATCGCCCTGACGGTTATCATGAGTTGGTGATGGTGATGCAGAGTATTGCCCTGGCCGATCGAATAGAGTTAAAGTCGATCGGCATCGATACATTCCGCGTCCACTGTTCTCATGCCGGGGTTCCGACAGACAATAACAATCTGGCATATCGTGCGGCGCAGTTGATGGCTCAAGAATTTCCCGACGCCTTTGAAAACTTGGGCGGTGCCGAGATTACCATCGACAAGCAGATTCCCGTGGCGGCTGGATTGGCAGGCGGTTCGACAGATGCGGCTGCTGTGTTGGTGGGGTTGGATTTGATGTGGAATCTGGGTCTGACGCTGCCAGCATTGCAAGAGTTGGGCGCGAAGCTAGGGTCAGACGTTCCTTTTTGTATCGGCGGCGGTACGGCTTTGGCAACGGGTCGGGGCGAAAAAATTTCTCCGTTGTCTAACCTCACTGGAACCTTCATCGTCTTGGGGAAATTTCGCAGTTTGCAGGTGTCTACTCCTTGGGCTTACCAAACCTTTCGCCGGGAATTCGGTCATAACTACGCGGACGATGACGCGGGGTTGGAAACCCGCCAGCAACGGGTTCACTCAGGACCGATGGTTTCGGCAATTTTACACCAAGATTTTCGCCAAATTGGTGAGAAATTATACAACGATCTCGAACGGGTGGTTTTACCGGCACATCCGCAGGTGGCACAATTACGAGAGGCTTTCCGTCAGGCGGGAGGACTGGGTGCTATGATGTCTGGATCGGGTCCGACTGTGTTTGCGATCGCCGAATCTGAAGCACAGGCAACCCAAATTCGAGATGCTGCACGAGAGGCAATTCCCGATCCGGATTTAGACCTGTGGACTACCCAATTCGCTACGACGGGAATTCAGGTAATAAGTAATAAGTAATAAGTTCAGGAGTTGGAGAACAGGTATTCGCCACTAGCCACTAGCCACTAGCCACTATCATGACCCAAAATCCAGACAGTTCTAATAAGGTTTTTCGTAGTTTTAGCGGTGCTTCGATCGCTGCACTCTTGGCAACGGGTGCGTACTCGCTGACTCATTCGATCGCTACGACTTTTGCCGCCAAACCCATTCACTCAGAGAGTGTGACAGCTATCAAAATTTCGATCGCAGTCCGCACTCTAGTTGTGGGAATTTGTTCGCTCGCCACTTTTGTTTTTGCGACTGCGGCTATTGGATTAATCGGTCTGGGGATTCAAACATTACTGCAAAAAACGAGCAATGATGGGTAATTGGGAATGGTGCGTTTCGTACCTCAACACTACGTACAACTGAACAAACAAGTAGTGATGGGTAATTGGGAATGGTGCGTTTCGTACCTCAACACTACGTAGAATCAATAACTAATAACTAATAACTAATAACTAATAACTCATTATGTCAGTTCAGTGGAATAACTTACTTCTTAATCTTGGAGAGTGGGAAGGCTCGTTTACTCGCATTTCTCCTGAAGGTGAAGAAATGGGAGATACTCCGACTTTAGTCACATTAGAAGGACTGGAAGACGATCGAGTGGTTCGTCAAAAAGTGTGGCGATTTCCCACATCGGGAGATGCACCACCGCCCTTGGTTTTAGAGTATCGTTCCGTCAATCGAGGAACCCTCTTTTTTGACACTGGGGCGTTTTCTACAGGTTCGATGCAGTTTAGTCCCGTCGCCGATTTTGGCGCCGAATTAGGGCTGATTTCGGGCGATCGACGAATGCGATTGGTGGAACTATTCGACTCGGGTTGTTTCTCCCAAATGACGCTGATTCGAGAACATCGAAAAGGGACAAATGTGGACAAGAATCCACCGCTAACGGTAGAACAACTGGCGGGAAACTGGGAAGGCGAAGCGGTGACGATTTATCCCGATTGGAGATCGACCGATCCTTATTCCACAAAGTTATCTCTCAGTCTTCAGGGAAACGTTCTTTCGCAACAGGCGATCGCACCCGATTTCAACTTTAGCTCAACTGCCACTATTGAGGGATCGATTCTTCGGTTTGGAGAAGAAGAAACGGCGGTTCGCGTGGTACTTTTACCCGACGGTGCATCTTGTACTGCACCGTTGAAGATTCCCAGACAGCGATCGTTTTTTCTAGAAGCTGGATGGTTAATTCATAAGACACTGCGCCAACGCATGATTCGCAGCTACGACGATCGAGGAGAATGGATAAGTTTGACGTTAGTGACAGAACGAAAGGTTAGTTAATTGGGTATGGATCTATGTCCTTTAGCGATGTTCGAGATCATTGGGCAAAAGACTGTATTCAACAATTATTCGATCGCTCGATCGTTCGCGGGTATCCCGATGGCAGTTTTCGTCCGGAAAACCTCCTCACCCGCGCTGAATTTGCTGCGATTTTGAGCAAAACTTTTCCCGAAACTGTCCCCATTCGAGAGGCGATCGAGTTTCGAGACATTCCTACCACCCACTGGGCATTTTCGGCGATTCAACGGTTGAGTGGCGCCGGGTTTTTCTCCGGTTTTCCCGATGGAACTTTTCGCCCAAATCTCCCCATTCCCCGCGTACAAGTTTTCGTAGCCTTGGCGAGTGGGTTGCGCTATGGTTCTCATCCTAACCCCGTTGAGATTCTGTCTCGATACTTTGACGATGCGGCGGCAATTCCCCGGTATGCCAAAGGGACAGTTGCTGCCGCCACGGAACAACGTCTGATTGTTAACTATCCCGATGTTCGCCGCCTCAAGCCCAACAACAATGCCAGTCGCGCCGACATTGCCGCTTTAATTTGCCGCGCCTTAAACCTTCCCGGCGTTCCCATCGAGTCTATTCCTGGAGTGGTTGCCATTGCGCCACAATTTGAGGAAGCAGACTCGTTTTCTGACGGGTTGGCGCGGGTAAAAGCGGGAGAAAAATGGGGGTATATCGACACCACGGGAAAATGGGCGATTCGACCGATGTTAGATGAAGCCGAACCCTTTTCTGAAGGGGTAGCTTTGGTTCGTTCTTACTCTCTTCGGCAACTTGAAGTTCCGGCAGAAATCCCCCCGACCGAAATTCGCGGTGTCTGGCTGACAACGACGGGTAGCCAAGTTTTTGATTCTCGTGAAAACATTGCCAAAGCGATGGATTTTCTGGTCGCAACGGGTTTTAATTCAGTGTTTCCGGTGGTGTGGAATAATGCGGCAACTTTGTATCCCAGCGCCACGATGCGGGAACTGTTCGGACGGGAAATCAACCTGCGCTTTGTCGGTCGAGATCCTCTGCGGGAGTTAGTGACGGAGGCAAAACGAGTCGGGTTGGCGGTGATTCCCTGGTTCGAGTACGGGTTTGCCAGTTCTTATAACCAACAAGGCGGTTTGTTGATTTCTCGCAAACCGGAATGGGGAGGCAAAGATGCGAAGGGAAATTTGTTAGTTAAAAGCAATTTTGATTGGATGAATGCCTTAGATTCAGATGTTCAGAATTTTATTTCGAGTTTGATTCTGGAAGTCGTTAAGAATTATGATGTCGCGGGGATTCAAGGGGACGATCGATGTCCGGCAATGCCATCGGAAGGGGGTTACGATGCCAAGACAGTTGCATTATATCGACAACAATTCGATCGAGATCC
Source organism: uncultured cyanobacterium (assembly GCA_963838375.1). Taxonomy (GTDB): domain Bacteria; phylum Cyanobacteriota; class Cyanobacteriia; order Cyanobacteriales; family Geitlerinemataceae; genus DVED01. Next base: position 516,691 of record CAWIQY010000008.1, read on the forward strand.
ACCCAGCAATTCTAAAGATGCACAATGGGTGCAATGGCGTGCCGATCGATTGACAGACTTTTTAACTCGTCTCTATCGGGAACTGATTGCGGTTAATCCGAATTTGATTATTTCCTTATCTCCAAGTCCTTACCCCTGGGGATTGGTAGAATATCTTCAGGATAACCAAACCTGGATGGATCGCGGATTAATCGATTTAATACATCCGCAATTGTATCGCCGGGATTTCCAAAGCTATAAAAGTTTAGTAGACGATCTTCTCAAACAAATTACGCCTCAACAAGTCCCCTTTTCATTTCCTGGAGTTTTGATTAAAAGTGGGTCGTATCGGATTAGTACCGAACATTTATTACAAGCCATTCAATACAATCGCGATCGAGGTTTTGCGGGGGAAGTTCTATTTTTTTACGAAGGTTTACGAGAAGATAATGATGCCCTCGCCAAGGCATTGCGATCGGGTCCTTATGCCCATTATGCACCGTTTAGTGTTCGAGACATCAAAGCACGAGGTTTCACGCCCCAACGAGTTAAGGGATTGTATTATTATATCGATTCCCAAGGACAACGATTTTCTCAACCCCAATTCGATCGAGCAGGGTTCTATCAAGAAGATCGATCTCCCGTAAAATTAGGATATAAATGGGGATATATTGATAAATTGGGGCAACTTGTCACTCGGCTAGAATACGACGAAGCCGATGGGTTTTCCCAAGGGTTAGCGCGAGTCAAAATCGGCAAAAAATACGGCTATATCGATCGCAATGGTGGGCGGGTAGTTTCTCCACAATTCGACGATGCTGGGGCATTTCAGATCGATTCCTCAGCCTCCACCCCCGCCGCCAATCTTGACTCCAACTCCCACTTCCGAAACCCCAATTCCGAATTCTGAACCCCCGATTCCCCCCCCGCCACTCCCCATACTTCCCACAGCACTTGCCCCGGTTAAAACCGGTAATTCCTGGGGATATATCGCCCCGAACGGTCAACTTCTCATTTCCTCACAATTTGAGTTTGCCGCGCCATTTTCTGACGGATTTGCCCGAATTCGAGTAGCCAGAAAGTATGGCTATATTAATGCCATGGGACAATCGATCGTTCCGGGAAACTTTGACGATGCCGGAGACTTTTCGGAGGGATTGGCGGCGATTCAAGTGAACTTGAAATGGGGATATATCGATAAAACTGGAAAAACTATCATTTCGCCTCAATTCGATGAAACTCAAGCCTTTTCTGAAGGATTAGCAGCGGTGAGAGTTAATACTCTTTGGGGATATATCGAGCGAACGGGAGTTTGGTTCACTCATCCAAAATTTGAGGAGGCTAGCCCGGTTTTGGAAGGGTTGGCACGAGTGAAAGCTAACAATCAATGGGGATATATTCGTGGATTGAATAGTCGATCGTAAATTTGTGATTTTCATGAATGACACGGCGCTTGAAACCGCAAGGTTAAAACCGCGACGCGGACTTCGATTCTGTAGGCGTGAATTCCATTCGCCTGTCCGATGATAGCTTTTGATTGAATTTTAACCCACCGCAAACTCCGTATACTCTCGCACCATCGGCGGATCGAAACCCAACACAATATCCGATCGAGGTACACCTAAATCCACCAACTTATTGGCAATTCCCACTTCCGTTCCATCTTGTTGAATCCAAATTTTGCCATCCATAATATCCACATGAAGCACCACGCCATAGATTCGATCGGTTTCGTGCCACCCCACATAAACCAATTGATAATGGTCGTGAATCGGATCGAATATCGTCTGGGCTTGAATACGATTATCCCAAACTCTTGCCGCGTGTTCTGTTAGCAATTGCTGAATATAGTGGCGATAACACGCTGATTTTTCCTCTAGTTTTTCCATCTTGCGATCGTCTTTTTGGCAACCTCAAAATGAAGACCCCGGTTCCTGAAGAAAAGCAAGTTCTCCCGGCGTACTTTCTCGTCCCAAAATAGCATTGCGGTGGGGAAAACGTCCAAACTGTTCGATGACTTGGAAATGACGAATGGCATAATCGATCGTCGAGAGTGCTATCGGGATCGTCTTCGAGTTGTTGGAAGAGTTCGATCGAGCGATGTTGGTCTTCTATATTTTCGCTATGCTCAAAAGGAAGGTAGACAAACCAACGCTGTACGGGAAGTAATGGGCGATCGAATTGACGTTCTATCGCCCATTGAGCTGTTTCTAAAGCTTGTGCATCTGTAGCAAATGCTCTGGAAGAACCCCGAAACAAATTACGGGAAAATTGATCCAGCAATAAAATTAATGCCAAAGCCGAATGCGGCGCATCTTTCCAAGAACTCAGTTCTTCCCGAGCGCGCTTTTTCGTAGTCGTCCAAAAACCGCGATCGAATCGTGCGATCGAACTGGGGGTCTTTGGCGAACCAAGATTTTTGGGATTTTCCGAAGTTGGGGTCGTCGGAAGATCCAAACCAAAACGCTAAAATATCGGTGGCACGGTGGGACATCATGACATGATATCAGCAGATCGACGCCCGGTAAATACAAAGCGTTCAGACTGAACGGGCGAGGCGGCAAGCAGGCGGCAAGAGCGATCGAGTAACAGATTAACCAAACTGAATGGTATTCCGAACTAGCATTCGCGGATGACTTTGTGGTGTGCGAGTCCTTGTCATGTAAAAATGCAGGAGAGAGTTCAGAGCGTTTGTCGATCGGTGGATGTTGTCAAATCCAGCAATTCTTTCAGGCATCAGCATTTAAGGAGAGATTATGGTGAAGTGGATCGAACAAAAGTTCTCGGGGGGCGTCAATCTCTCGATTGCCAATGCAGCCTCCGCCAACCGGCAACCTTTAAACGACACCGAATACGACCATTTCTTCATGCAGTTACTTGAGGGCGTCAGTCAAGGATGGGGACGAGTACAGGTCGATCGGTTTTTTGCCGCCTTAGTCGATCGAGCGACGGAAGTTCAATGGTCAGGCTGGCTGCGGCATTTTGGCACGGGGTTACAGCAATCGGAAACACCAAACCGGGAATTGGCAGTGCGGCTGCTGCAACTAGGAGAAGTGGGGACGGGTGAAATTCCGCAAATGGCGAAGGAAATCGGTACGAGTTTGTTGGCAAAAGAAGGCTTGACTCCTCAAGAAGTCGATCTCCAATCCGCTCCACCACAGGTGTCAGAAGAGGTGTCCTCGGATGCGATCGAAACGGCGCTAAAAGCGGGCTGGGAGCTGTTGGAAGCGGAAAACCCCCAAGCTGCCTTGGACACCTTCGATCGGGCTCTAGAAGGCGAAGAAAACCTCTATCGGGCTTGGGTGGGTCGAGGGGATTCCTTGGTGCATTTAAATCGCCTCGAGGAAGGAATCGTCGCCTACGATCGAGCTTTAGCGATTAAACCCGATTATTCCAAGGCTTGGAGTCACAAAGGCGATGTCCTCTTTGATTTACAACGGATTGAGGAGGCGCTCGACTGTTGGGAAAAAGCTCTGGAACTCGAGCCGAACGACGCGCAAACCTGGACGAATAAAGGAATTGCCCTGGGATTGAAGTTAAAGCGCCCCGAAGAGGCGATAGTCTGTTGGCAAAAAGCTTTGGAGTTAGACCCCAGCGACAGTGAAACGTGGTTTCAGTGTGGACTGGTACATGGAATGCTGCAACATTGGGAAGAGGCGATCGCTTGTTGGGACAAAACGACGGAACTCACACCCAATTTTCGCGATGCATGGATCAACAAAGGAACGGCGCTGCAAAAGTTGGGTCGCTACACCGAGGCGATCGAAGCGAACAACCATGCGATCGCTTTGAGCGACAGTGCTTCTTCTTCTACCAGCAATCCTGGGGTGTGAACCGCGCTCGATCGACAACAGTGATATTACATAAAACGCATCCCACGAGTTTTTACTCGCGGGATCGTAAAAATTGTGAACTTTTAACAAAAAACTGTACTTTTCTAAAAAATGTAGATGCAACCTGAACTTTATACCACTTGAGATGTCACCATCCAGGTTTCGATTTGAGCCTAGATGTAAATTGCTGGCGACCGAAATTAACGATCGAGTCCCGTACCCGGCTTGCGAGATTCTCCGTCTTCTCGATCGCTGGCAGCCAACACCAGAACGGACTGAAGACCTTTACCTTCGGAAACTATCGATTGATGAACTTCCGCAGGTACAGCTAGTCCCACACTAACGTGCAGTCCCAAAACCAATCCGGTGGCGATGGCAGTCAACGAAGCGGTTTTGCGTGCGAGTTTCTTCATGATATATACCCAGACCTTTGTTATCTCGATGGTTAAAACAGTCGCACCCATCAATATTGAGGGGTAAAACCGAGTTAGATACCCAGAGTTGTGATGGTTTTCCCCTCAGTAATCGAGGCGATCGAACCTTAGCTTCACACTGCATTCGGTATAAACTTAACCCTCTGTGTTTTATCCTATCGAAGTCTTGTGAAAAACTTGTGAAGATTGCCAAATATGTATTAAAGAATGAGATTAGCGTCACAAATTATAAATTTTATTTCGATCGGGATTTATGCAACAGCAGAGCGAAGTCGGGAAAACCACGGGAGGATTCCCTCCGTCGTTTCCCCTACGCTCACACCATAATAGCGGCTTTGCTTAAGTCCTATTTACGTCTAATCAAACACAAATCTCGCTCGTTAAATGTCAAGAAAGATCGATCGCTTTACCCAACAATTAATCCCAGATCGGCACTACTGGCAACGGAGGTAACACCCTGCACCACAGACGGTGCTTTGTCTTGGACGAGTCCCAACATATCGCCGCTGTCGATTAATTGAATCAGCGTGTCGCTACCCGAAGGAACAAATCCGACATTGGAGATCGCAAAGTCACCCACGACAACAATACGATCGCCATTGACCGCCACCAAATCCGTAATGCGATCGACCAGAGCCGGATTTCGCTGACCCACATCGGTTGCCGCTCTCAAAATAAACGTATTAGTACCCGCTCCTCCAACGAGGGTATCCGTGCCAAAATCTCCGACCAAATAATCGTTTCCATCGCCACCGTCGAGCAGATCGTCCCCTTGTCCGCCTCGGAGAAAATCATTGCCTTCTCTGCCTTCGACGCGATCGTTGCCCAAATTTCCGTGAAGGATATCATTTCCCTCTCCGCCGAAAATGGCATCGTCCCCTTGTCCGGCACGAATGAGGTCATCGCCACCGAGAGTGCGAACCGTATCGTTGCCGGCATTCCCATAGACGCGATCGTCAAAATCCGACCCGACTAAGCTATCGTCGCCACCCAACAAGATGACACCTGCCGGATACGTTGCCTGCAAGTTGGCAGTAATCAGAATATTGTCGTTGATATCGGAGGTAATGGCATAGGGCAGAGGCAGACTCGCAAAATTGAGTCGGTTAATATAGCCGTTGAGGTCATTGGCATCGGCAATGATACTGGAAACGCGACTGGGAATGATGCCGTCGGTGACTCGCGCCGCTTGTAATCGATCGCCCTGACGAACCGCCAACACCCGATCGAATCCGGAAGTGACGTTGCCAAACACGGCATAACTGCCATTTAAGGATGTGTTGTCGTTGATGTTGAAGTAAAACTGGGAAGACGCCGAATCGAGCGCAGTCGATCGTGCCATGGCGATCGAACCCAAGGAATTGGGCAAGATCGGTCGGGGACTGGTAAAGGTTTGGCTCAGACGCGGCGTGGCTTCCCCTTCAGCTTTAATTTCTAGGGGAATTTGCCGAGGCTGACCCGTCGCCGGATCGATGAATCCCCCAGTTCCCCATAAACTGGGTGAAATGTTGGGATCTGCACTTTGAGGATCGCCCCCCTGGACGACAAACGGTTGAGGAGTCAGAACAACGCGGTGAAATACCGTATTATCGTAAACCCGCCGTTCTACCAAATCAACAAAGTTTCCCGCCGTAATTGGGGCATTGGCACCATCGAGTTGAATGGTAATCGGTGCGCCGTTGACCACCATAATCACAGTGGCAGAACCGGGTAATGGGGGTGCAGTCATATGTTAGCAATATCCAAATAATGAGGTTAAACAGGGAAAACGATCGAGATCTTTTGTCACCAAAAAATACCTCTATCTCAAATTATAGTAATCGGATTTGAGTATTGTCTCCGCTCCATTCTAATGCTGCTGCCATGCGGGCATCCCGCCCGCGATTCGATCCCCCTTTTGATGCATCATCTGATGCCTGATTCCCGCTGCCAATTTTACTGTTGAGGTGTTGGCGAATTCACCGTATCGGGATTGATATTAATTAAAGGTAATGTTCCTTCACCCCCCATCACCGTGGGAAACTGACCATTCCATTTATCGATCGCCTGTTGTTGCAAAATTGCGGGTGTCAAGTTAGTCCGTAATAATCGCTGTGCCTCGGCTTTTCCCTTGGCGCGATTAATTTCCGATTGCGCTTGTTGTTCGGCTTTGAGAGCATCAAATCCGGCTCGTTTAGCTTCCTGTTCGGCAATTTGCTTGGCTTCGATCGCCTTGACAAAATCGGGACTAAACGAGATATTCACCAAAGAGACATCATCGATCGCAATTCCGTAGCTGGTCACCCGCTGTTCCAGTTCGTTATCGATTTCTTCCTTCAGTTCAGTTCTCTTGGTAATAATTTCTTCGGCATTCTTTTTCGCACTCGCGGCTTTCACCACTTCCGAAACCGCTGGATTCAGAATCCGTTGAACAATTTCGGTTTCATCTCCAATTTGCTGAAAAATCGCGTTGGTTCGCTGTGGATCGATATGCCAGTTGATGGCAACATCCATTTTAATACCTTGCAAATCTTTAGAAGAAGCTTCCGCAGAGATGTCGTTTTTTTGCACTCGAACGCTCAACGACTTGACCGAAGTCACGATCGGCAAAATCGGGTGAATGCCTTCATCTAATACCCGATCTTGCACCTTACCAAATTTCATGACGACACCGCGTTCCCCAGCATTGATAATGGCAAAGGGTCGGAAGAAGAGCAGTAACATGAGGAGGAAAATACCTCCGCCAATTGCCGCAAAAAGTTTCGGATTGGGGGTTTGGTAAGCATTCATCGATCTCATTTTATTGTTCTCCCATTTTAGCTAAAATCGAGTTCAGTCGATCCGTCAAATCGCCATTTTCCGTTCAGTCGATCGGGTGATTCCAGAAAAGTTGTGTTCGATCGCCCGGATACAATCACAATAGAGATTTGAGTTTAGAGCGATATCCGAACTGTAACCAGATTGTTATAGATACGATCGGACGGAACTGCTTCTATGCTAAACCTAAATTCCGGCGATCGACTCAAGTTCATAAAAATTATGAAAACTATGACGATTATGAACCTAAATCCCGGTCATTCATGGAATTTAACGCCCGAGTCCGCCATCGATCTGCAACAAAAACTCCGGACAAAAGTGATTGTCGAAGATCAACTCGATTCTGTCCAATATGTCGCCGGAATCGATGTCGGTTATGAGGAAAATAATACCGTTTCCCGATCGGCAGTAGCTGTGTTAAGTTTCCCCGATTTACAACTACAAGAAACCGCGATCGCGGCTCGCCCAACTCCCTTTCCCTACATCCCCGGTTTGCTTTCCTTTCGGGAAGTTCCCGCGATCTTAGATGCCTTAGAAAAGCTCAGAACCACGCCCAATATACTGCTGTGCGACGGACAAGGATACGCCCATCCCCGCCGTTTTGGGTTGGCGTGTCATTTGGGTGTTCTTACAAATTTACCCTCGATTGGTGTTGCCAAATCTCGCTATATCGGAGAACACCAGGAACTGCCACCACCACGGGGAAGCTGGCAACCTCTAATCCACGACAACGAAACCATCGGCGCCGTCTTGCGGACTCAGAACAACATCAAACCCGTTTACGTGTCTGTTGGGCATCGTATCAGCTTGCTAACGGCGATCGAGTACGTGTTGCGCTGCACCCCCAAGTATCGCCTGCCGGAAACCACTCGTCAAGCCGATCGATTATCGCGTTCCTAGCAAACATATTTCACTAAAAATATTTAACATAGAAAAGATGTTTCGATCGAACTCGATGGATACGACCACCCAAATCTCATCAACTTTTCTTGTTTTGGGATTTCGCGCCCTGTCCGAACCCTTACGGATTAAGATTTTGGAACTGTTGCGGGCACAAGAACTCTGCGTCTGCGAACTGTGCGAAGTCTTGGGAACCTCACAATCCAAGCTGTCGTTCCATCTCAAAACCTTAAAAGAAGCCCAACTGGTTCGCACGCGCCAAGAAGGACGCTGGATTTACTACAGCCTGAATCTGCCTCAATTTGTCGCATTAGAGCAGTATTTATCGGAATTTCGGCGTTTTAGCCCCATTTTGCCCGCTCGCCCTTGCCAGTAACCCACTTTTCCCAGCTTGTCTTTAACAAACCTTAACTTGACATATCAAGTTTTTTTGAAATGATAAAAGGATATCGTTTCGATCGATCCATAGCATGATGGATACTAATCCACGTTCCTCCTCAAACTCACCTCCACAAGCTGGGGGACAACTTAGTGTTTTTGAAAAATACCTAACTGTTTGGGTTCTTTTATGTATTGCGATCGGAATTGGGTTAGGAAGACTGTTTCCGGATATTGCTCAAACTTTAGATGAAATGAGCGTTTACAACGTCTCTATTCCCATCGCGGTCTGTCTGTTTTTCATGATGTATCCCATCATGGTGAAAATAGACTTTTCTCAAGCCGTTCGTGCCAGCCGAAATCCCAAACCCGTATTACTAACGTTAGTGATAAATTGGCTGATTAAACCGTTTACCATGGTCGCTTTTGCTCAGTTTTTCTTGGGAGGTTTATTTCGTCCTCTACTGAGTGCCACAGAAACGATTAACGGGACAGACGTTACTTTAGCAAATTCCTACATTGCCGGAACCATTTTATTAGGAATTGCCCCTTGTACAGCCATGGTTTTGATGTGGGGATATTTGTCCTACAGCAATCAAGGACATACATTAGTCATGGTGGCAGTTAATTCCCTGGCAATGTTGTTTTTATACGCACCTTTGGGTAAGTGGTTGCTATCGGCGAACGATCTCATTGTCCCTTGGCAGACGATCGCACTTTCTGTTCTCATTTATGTTGGGTTTCCCCTAGCTGCCGGAGTTTACAGCCGTTATTGGATTTTAAAAAATAAAGGAAAACAGTGGTTTGAGGCGAAGTTTTTACACTATCTCAGTCCGATCGCGATCGCTGCTTTATTGATTACTATCATATTGCTATTTTCTTTCAAAGGAGAGTTAATCGTCAACAATCCGTTGCATATTTTGTTAATTGCAGTTCCCTTATTTATTCAGACTAACTTTATTTTCTTCATCACCTATGTTGCCGGATTAAAACTCAACCTCGTTTACGAAGATGCTGCACCCGCTGCACTGATTGGTGCGAGCAATCATTTTGAAGTTGCGATCGCGACAGCCGTGATGTTATTTGGACTCAATTCCGGTGCAGCTTTAGCTACTGTTGTGGGAGTACTAATCGAAGTTCCGGTAATGTTAATGTTAGTCGAATTTTGCAAACGCACTGCCTCTTGGTTTCCCCGAGAACCGGAAAAAGCAACTTTACACGATCCTCGTTGTGTCAGTTCGTATAAATAAGTGCTTTCAGCTTCGGTTATCTTTTATCGAATATTACCTCAGAAACTAATCGATCGTCATGTCTAATTTCGAGCATCCCCCGAGAATTCTGTTTTTGTATGGGTCTTTAAGAGAACGTTCTTACAGTCGATTGCTAGCCGAAGAAGCCGCACGAATTATCCAGGAAATGGGAGCAGAAGTTAAGTTTTTTCACCCCCAGGAACTCCCACTAAAGGGACAGGTAGAAGACTCTCATCCTCAAGTTCAAGAATTACGTGCTTTGAGTCAATGGTCTGAGGGTCAAGTTTGGTCTTCACCGGAAATGCACGGCAATATTACAGGTATTCTGAAAAATCAAATTGATTGGATTCCTTTAAATATCGGTTCGATTCGACCGACTCAAGGAAGAACCCTAGCAGTCATGCAAGTGAGTGGTGGTTCTCAGTCCTTTAATGCTGTCAACACTTTGCGACTTTTGGGAAGATGGATGCGAATGTTTACCATTCCCAATCAATCTTCTGTCGCTAAAGCTTATCAAGAATTTAACGAAGATGGAACGATGAAAGATTCTCCTTACCGCGATCGAGTAATAGATGTAATGGAAGAGTTATATAAATTCACGCTCTTGTTACGAGAGAAAGTCGATTATTTGACCGATCGTTATAGCGAACGAAAAGATAGAGAAGCCGTCAAAAAATAACTCAAGCTAATTGTGAATTAAATCACCCAAAAATTCACGATCGACAATTAATCATTCACCCTCAATCATCAATTTCTGAAAAAACTTATGAAAAATATCATGTTTGTTTGTAAGCGAAACTCTTGCCGTTCCCAAATGGCAGAAGGATTTACGCGAACATTAGGTGCGGGTAAAGTGACAGTCACTAGTTCTGGATTAGAAGCCTCCAGAGTTCATCCAACAGCGATCGAAGTCATGTCAGAAATTGGCATCGATATCCGCAACCAAACCTCGAATGCCTTAAGTGAATTTCAGGCAACTGATTACGATGCCGTCATTTCTTTATGTGGTTGTGGTGTCAACTTACCCCCCGAATGGGTGACGCGAGACATTTTTGAAGACTGGCAACTCGACGATCCCGACGGTCAACCCTTGGACACATTTCGTCGCGTACGAGGTGAGATTAAAGTCCGGGTAGAACGACTCATTGAAAAACTCTCATAGCGTTGCTAAGCTACTCATTATAGTTAATTCTGTCGGGGTGGACGAAGCATTTGCATAAATTTTATCGTTTTGTATATGAAATTTTCAGGCATATGCTATAGCCTACGGCATGGCTATAGCGGCGCGCATGGCTTCGCTAACGCTAACGCCCCTACCAGAATCTGTCCTAACTGCTATGTTCTCAGCTATATCCAATTCAATCCCCTTCCGGCAGTTTCCCAAAACGTTCTTGATACTCAGCTAACAAAGCTTCAGCTTGTGCGGCTCGCTGTTCGGCTTCTAGCACGACTTCTTCAGAGGTAGAAATCAACTGCTTTTCTGGGGTAAAGAAACGGAGTTTTCTTTGATGAATGCCCAAGTACAGTAGAAGTTGTTGACTCCACAGCCAACCTTCAGGTGTGGGTTGAAGTTCTTGGTACTGACCTCGAATCAATTCAAATCCTTTAAATTCTAGACTATTGGGATCGAACCAGAAGTAATCGGGCGTGCGAAATGTATCTTGGTAAATTCTCTTTTTCAAATTCCGATCGGTTTCCGCCGTCGAATCAGAAAGCAGTTCTATAATCACATTAGGATATTTACCATCTTCTTCCCAAACGACCCAACTTTTACGAGGTTTAGATTCGGTTCCTAAAACTACAAAAAAATCGGGGCCTCTGAAAGATTCAGACTTTTTCTGTCTAGGGCTATAATAAATCGTTAAATTCCCAGAGACATAAAAATCCGGTCGAGACTTCCAGAACCATTTGAGCAAGCGAATGAGTAGGTCAATTTGTTCTCGATGTAGATCGCTTTCCCAGGGAGGTTCGTTGCTATAGAGGTCACTGGGGGGGAAAATAATCTCTGCGGGGGTTGTCGCTAAAGATTGAGTTTCTGGCGGGGTGATATTTTTGGCGAGAGACATAGGGAGAAGCGTAAAAGATTATGGGTTATTTGTCATTGGTCGTTTGCGATCGATCGCTCATGATTATATTAACTTCTCTAGTTCAGAGCAGAGAGAGTCGGCAGATTTCCGTCTGGAGCTAGTCGTTTCCAGCCCATCTCGGATGAGTTCGATCGAGATCGTCGGGCAAGTTTGGAACCCAAATAGCAGCAGTGCGTCGATCATCTTACCCGCACTTGCAAATGTCCGGCTGGCAGATGGTTACTCCGGAATGCGAACCGATCGATCGGTAACCATTAAGATCGGGTCGAGATCGGATTGAGTCGCAAAACCTCGCTCTAAACCCAGATATCTCCAACTCTAAACCGTTTGTCTAGAACGGTTAAAAGTTCGTACTCGTCCCTTTTGAAAAGCAACAACTGAAAAGCAACAACGTTAACCACAACCACCGAAACTCGATCGCATATGAAACTCCCCCGCAATTTACACTGGATTCTCTTTGGAGGAACCCTATTTCTCAGCCTCCATTTACTGCTTCCCCAGACTCTCCCCTTTATCCCAGGAAGCTCAGAACCGGCGATTGCCGCCTCTCCCACAGCCAAAACTCCCGTCAAAGCCAACAAGCATCTGAGCCTGAAAACTCACCCCACCCAGACCGATACCACCAAAACCGACAAAGCCTTACCTGGCTCCTCCAAACCCACCTCCGTCGCCCAAAGAACCATTCTCGATGAGCGCGGAACCCTAGAACGGGGCGATGCAGAATTGCCCGACGACGGCAGCTTATACGATATTTACACCTTTGAAGGTCGCGCCAATCAGTCTGTCACCATTCGATTGGAAAGTGGAGATTTCGACGCTTATTTAATTCTCCTCGATCCCGACGATCGAAAAATTGCCGAAAATGACGACGCCAGTCGCGACGATCCTAATTCCACCCTCTCCGTAACCCTACCCAAAGACGGCAGATACACCGTTGTTGTCAATTCCTACGATTCCGGGGGTCGAGGTCGATATACGGTAGCTGTCAGCGGCGATACGGCGGCGCCAACCACTGCCAGAGAAAAGACCAAACCCAGCGATACCCGAGAAACTGTCGGGGGAACCGTTACCCTCTCCGCAGACGAAGAAACCCTCGCACAAGCCGATCGACTTTACCTCCAAGGACAAACCACCGAAGCCGAACGCCTCTACCGTCAAGTCAAACCCCCCTTTGCAAACGAACGTAGCGCCAGCAATGCTCGCACCCAAGGCGATTTGATTACCGATCCCCAGCAGCTTTCTCCAGCGGGTCAGGTATACTGGCGCAACGTCCAAGATGGCTTAGCCAACGATCGCGATATTCAAGTCCGCGAAGCCTTAGAACTGCTGAGAACAGAAGCACCGAACTTCCTCCCTGCTCAAGCCTTGTCTGCCGAAACTCTCTTAGAACAAGGCAAGACCGAACAAGCACTTGCCGTTCTCGAAGAAGCCACGACTCGGATGCCGGATTCGGCGGAGTTTGCCCGCCTGCGAGTCCGAGCGCTGGGTGATGCCAAACGACCCCTAGAAGCTTCGATCGCGGCCCGTCAATTTGCCATCTTCAATCCTGATGCTCCCGAAGCCGAAGAGTTCATCGATCTCGCAGACGACTACCTAGGAGACTTTCGCGGCAACCTACGGGAAAAAATTGCCCTGCGAGGGTTAGGTGGATTAGCCGTGGGTGTCCTCACGGGGAATACCCGCTCTTCCGTAGTTCAGGGGGTGCAACTGGCACAACTGATGATGACGGGTGAGTCGGGGTTGGGATCGCGCGTTGCCGAGCAGGTGAAACGGCAATCCGATATGCTTGACGATGATGTGGTGGTGGACTACGTAGACGAACTGGGACAAGAACTGGCGCGGTATATGGGGCGCGATGAGTTCGAGTACGAATTTTACGTGATTGAAGACGATTCGATTAATGCCTTTGCACTGCCCGGTGGCAAGGTGTTTATCAATACAGGAGCGATCGAAGCGGCGAACTCGGAAGCGGAACTTGCCGGGTTGCTGGCACACGAAATTGCCCACGCCGTTCTCTCCCACGGTTTCGAGCGCGTCGTCACCAACAACCTGCTGGCGAACTTAAGCCGAGAAATTCCTTTGGGTAATATCCTCGGGAACACTGGTGAGCTTGGATTACAGCCGTACCCAAGAGCGCCAATCGGACTTGTTGGGGACTCGGGTGCTCAATAGTGCTGGGTATGCTGCTGATGGCTTGCGGAACTTGATGGTGACGTTGGGCGAAGAACGTCGATCGTCTCCTCCCACGTTCTTGTCTAGTCATCCTGCACCGCCCGATCGGATTCGCTATCTCGAAGCGCTAATTGTGGACAACGGCTACAATCGTTATTCCTTTGAGGGAGTTGAGCGATTAGCTCAAATTAAGGCACGCTTGTAATCCCGTGGGTTGTCGTTGAAATCAATAGACATCTCCGAAAACACTCCCCAAACCCTTGCCCTGTCTAGGCAAAAACCGATTTTCTGGAGATGTCTATTACCAATTACCAATTACCAATTACCAATTACCAATTACCAATTACCAATTACCAATTACCAATTACCAATTACCAATTACCAATTACCAATTACCAATTACCAATTACCAATTACCAATTACCAATTACCAATTACCAAACTTCTTGCTGATAACTGGCTTTGCACATTTCCAACATTCTGTAGTCGTTGGCGCTGACGTCGGCAATGCGGTGAAATCCTTCAAAGTTGGGATCTGGGATGGGATGTGTGGAAGCGATCGTAGACGAATCTAGATTGAGTGCATAGTTATACGGGGTGTTTTCGTAGCTATCGACAATCGTCACGGCTAATCGATCGGTGTTGAGGTTGCCGTAAAAGCAGTCGAACGACGAATGGGGCATATAAAACAAACCCACGGCTTGGTTTTGACGCACTTCAAAAACCATGTAGGAGGTATTGAGTTGTTCGCTTTCGGGAGATTGTCCGTACAGATACACCCCATCCGCTAAGAAGCTGGCTTGGGCGATGGCTGTGGTCTCGATCTTGGGGGAAGTATTGGCAGCATAAGCCACGGTGTGGGGTTGTTGGGCTTTGGCGATGGATAATCCTAACACGATTCCTCCGATCGCCACGATCGCCGTTGGCAATTGGGTTAAACGGCTGAATGTTTTGCGGTACGGAGCAATTAAGCGATCGAATTGATATAGCACCCGACGATCCTCCTCGATATCTGGGATTTTGATTATAAGTGGCTTTTTTATCCGGCAGATTGACTGCCGCTCTTAAATTTAGACTCCACCGCCCATTCCGGAAATTCCCGAAACCTTTGTAAAACTTTATAAAAAGAAGTTGCAGGAGTCAGCGCAGCCCAGTGGCTACGTCTACAGCCGAACAGAGGGTTAGAGATCGCCATAAGCCGGGGAAGATTTTCGCTTTGCACTCTACACCCCCACAGCTAGCGTTTCGAGTCCCAAAAAATTGGGGCGCGCGATGCACCCCAAAAATCTAACGATCGATATGCTAAAAGACCCGCAGCTACCCGGAAAAAGCCTCTTTAACTCGCCATGTACCCCAAGATATGAGAGCGATGGCGGCGCAGGTGGTTGAGGGCTTGGTGCTCGAGCTGGCGTACCCGTTCTCGGCTGATTTTTAGGCAATCGCCCACTTTAGCCAAAGACAGTTCGCAACCGTCGTTAAGACCGTAGCGGAGCAGAATCACCTCGCGCTGCTGTGGCGTCAGCTCTGCCAGCAACCGTTCTAGATCCTGGCGGAGTAACTTTTGAGTGGTGTAGTTTTCCGGAGAAGCCGTTTCGTCTTCCAACAAATCTTGCAACTCCGTATCTTGGTTGTCTCCCACTCGCAAATCTAGAGAAATCGGCTGGCGAGACAGGGTGAGAAACTCCCGAATTTGAGCGGGTTCTAATTCGAGGACTTTAGCAATTTCACCGTTGCTGGGGTTGCGACCCAATTCCTGAGTGAGTTCCCGTTGCACTCTTTTGATTTTATTGAGTTTTTCGGTAATGTGAATGGGTAAGCGAATCGTCCGTGCTTGCTGAGCGATCGCTCGGGTAATGGCTTGGCGAATCCACCAGTAGGCATAAGTCGAGAATTTATACCCCCGTATCGGATCGAATTTTTCCACGCCTCGCTCCAATCCCAAGGTTCCTTCTTGAATGAGATCCAATAGCTCCATATTACGCTTTTGATATTTTTTGGCGATCGCCACCACCAGGCGCAAGTTGGCTTCGATCATCTTCCGCTTAGCTTGCTGACCCTGCTCCAGGATCTCGCGCAATTGAGTTTCATCTAGCTTGATGGCATCTCTCCACTCGTCCTGGGTGGGTTCGCGATGCAGTTTCTCGGCTAGAGCTTCCCGAGCCTCTAGCAATTTCACCATTTTCTGCACTTGCTTACCAAAAACGATCTCTTCTTCGTGGGTGAGCAAGGGGACGCGACCGATTTCGTGCAGGTAACTACGAACGGTGTCGGCTTTGAACGTAGGATTGGTGGTGTTCATATGAGTGCGTGATGTAGGTCTGGGAAAAGTGACGAGATTGACAAGGCGAAAGTGTCTTGGACTCAAGAACGAGATCTTTCCATCGGCTGTGGGCACAACCTTGTCGGCTTTCGCCGGTCGGATACCATTGGCTTAATTTTGAATTCGCTCAAAATACCTGAAAGTGGGAATCAATATGAGTTCGCTTAACAACCATCTTACTCTCGAGGCTAACCGGGCGGAAAGGGTGGGTTTCTCACCTGCGACCGATCCTAAACTTCAGTATTCCCTCATAGATGTCTACAGCGATCGTCACCCCAATTACGGACAAATCTCTTAAAATTTTTTTTCGAGGTCGATCCGTCCCCAGCTCGCGCCCTCCATCCGTCGAGACTGGAAAACTGAAATCCCTGAAGTCCTTGCCCTGGAAATGTTTCACCTTTTTTAAAAGGACTGTGAGATCGTCATCCATGCCGATTTTCAGGCGGGAATGAAGCCGACAAAACGAGGCAGATCCTGAGAACAAATATTACAAAGTATTAAATTTAGACTTGAAATCTAAACGTAATGCTGGAGAATATGTCTTGGCTGCAAATCGAAGGGGACTCCCTGAAATTAACAGACGCATAGTTAAGTTTTCCTTTCTGGAGAAAGAAAAATCATGAGTATTGTCACGAAATCGATCGTGAACGCTGATGCCGAGGCCCGTTACCTCAGCCCTGGCGAATTGGATCGGATCAAAAGCTTCGTTACCTCTGGCGAACAGCGCGTACGCATCGCTCAAGTTCTGAGCGAATCTCGCGAGCGCATCGTCAAGCAAGCTGGAGACCAACTGTTCCAGAAGCGCCCCGACGTCGTTTCTCCTGGTGGTAATGCTTATGGGGAAGAAATGACAGCGACGTGCCTGCGCGACTTAGACTACTATCTGCGCCTGGTCACCTACGGAATCGTTTCCGGTGACGTGACCCCCATCGAAGAAATCGGACTCGTGGGTGTCAACGAAATGTATAAATCTTTGGGAACCCCCATCGGCGCTGTAGCAGAAGGCGTTCGTGCCATGAAATCCGTTGCCACAGGCGCTATGTCTGCTGAGGATGCTTCTGAAGCCGCCTCCTACTTCGACTACGTCATCGGCGCAATGCAGTAGGGCATCATCCATAAATTTAGATTTTGGATTAAACCCATCTCAAATCTGAAGTTAAACTTGATTTAGCCAATTCTAAGGAAGCACTCATCATGCAAGACGCAATTACAGCAGTAATCAACGCCTCGGACGTTCAGGGCAAGTACCTGGATTCCGGCGCAATGGACAAGCTGAAAAGCTATTTTCAGACTGGCCAACTGCGGGTTCGTGCAGCCACCACCATCAGCGCTAACGCTTCTACCATCGTCAAAGAAGCCGTTGCTAAGTCCCTGCTGTACACCGACGTTACCCGTCCCGGTGGCAACATGTACACCACCCGTCGCTATGCAGCTTGCATCCGCGATATGGATTACTTCCTCCGCTATGCCACCTATGCGATGCTCGCTGGCGATCCTTCCATCCTAGACGAGCGCGTGCTCAACGGTTTGAAAGAAACC
This sequence comes from uncultured cyanobacterium, assembly GCA_963838375.1. Lineage (GTDB taxonomy): Bacteria > Cyanobacteriota > Cyanobacteriia > Cyanobacteriales > Geitlerinemataceae > DVED01. Next base: position 534,379 of record CAWIQY010000008.1, read on the forward strand.
TACAACTCCTTGGGCGTTCCCATCGGGAGTACAGTCCAATCTATCCAAGCGATGAAAGAAGTCACGGCTAGCTTGGTGGGTTCTGATGCCGGAAAAGAAATGGGCGTGTACTTCGACTACATCTGCTCTGGTTTGAGCTAACCCAGTTTGTTTTTGTCTTTTGTGGCTAGTTGCTAGCTAAAAACAAAAGACAGTAAAAGGTCTGGGAAGTCCGGAGTGAGTGCTAGACCGGTAAAGGCTTATCCTAGAGATAAGATGAGTTTTAGCTGTTTAGTATTGACTCCTGACTCCCAGACTTTGATATATATAACGTTTTTAACCAGACCCGGGGCAATTCCCACAGCAAACAACCCGTAATATTCGGGTACGAACTCTCGGGGAATGTCAACACAGCCAGAAATATTTTCCCAGAAATATTGTAAAGTTGGTGAGGCAGTGCGGTCTTGGGGAGTTCACTGGCTTTGCCACTGTCATCTTTTCCATCGATTTAGGAGAGACAAAAATTATGCGAATGTTCAAAGTGACCGCTTGTGTTCCCAGTCAAACTCGGATTCGGACTCAAAGGGAGTTGCAAAATACCTACTTTACGAAGCTCGTTGCTTACGATAATTGGTTCCGCGAGCAGCAGCGAATCATGAAGATGGGTGGCAAGATTCTGAAAGTCGAGTTGGCGACGGGTAAACCCGGCGCGAATACCGGACTGGCTTAAGATTGACGAGCTGGACTCCCCGAGAGTATCGAATTAGGGGAGTCTGACCGATGGAGATTGAGCTTTTATAGCTTGAAGTCGAGCGGTTCGCAAAACTCTTTTACCCCGCATTTGACCACGTAGAGCGCAATAGGCGTGGCGAGAATGGCGGGGCAAATTTTTTGGGCGACTAAGTGGGACACAACGTCTGCTAGTTTGCCTTCGAGTAAGTCATCCCGAAATTGGGTCTGGCAAATGGCGACGCGGCATCGTTTGGCTAAGCCATCGAGCCAATCCGATCGATCGGGTTGTTGTCCGACTTGAATGCCGAGGGAGATGGCTGCATCTTCTAAGTCGCCTTCGCAATCTTCGATCGCATCTAAAGCGGATAAAGCTCCCGGACATTCAGCGAGTTCAGAACGATAGCGAGCAATTTCTTGGCTGGTCAGAATCATGGGAATACGCGGTATGCGGGAAACTCAGCGTTAACAGGCGCTGATCTGCCTATCGCTTGCGTTCTTGCAGTTTTTGATAGACCGATCGCAGGTCTACCCGATGATGGGCGATCGCCACCAAGGTATGATACATCAAATCTGCAACTTCAGAAGCGATCGCGTCGGGATCGTCGTCCTTACACGCCATCACCACTTCGGCAGATTCTTCCCCAATCTTTTTCAGGATTTTATTGTCCCCTCCTGCAAATAGTTTGCAAGTATAGGAGCTTTCTTGGGGAGAATCGCGGCGATCGCAAATGGTGGCGAACAATTGGGAAAGGGTATCGGCGGGAGGCGGAACGATGGTGTCATCTACCTGGTGAAAACAACTGCGTTCTCCCGTGTGGCAGGCAATATCCCCAATTTGCTCGACGCCAATTAACAGTGCGTCGCTGTCGCAATCGTAACGGAGCGATCGAACTTTCTGGATGTGTCCCGAGGTTTTGCCTTTGTGCCATAATTCCTGGCGGGAGCGACTCCAAAACCAAGTTTCTCCCGTTTCCATCGTTTTTTCTAGGGATTCTTTGCTCATCCATGCCATCATCAGGACGGTTCCGTCGAGATAGTCTTGGATGATAGCCGGAACCAGTCCGCGATCGTCGTAACGAATGCGATCGACAGGAATTGGGAATTGAGGAACGTTCTCGGGTGACATAGGTATGGGGATATCGGGTAGGAGTGCCCGCGCTATTATAGCCGATCGTCTCGTTCCAGGGGGCGAACTTCAGGAAGTTACTTATTGGGGTTCACATCCCACCAGGAACTTAAGTTCCCGGCTAATAGCCCAACTCCTCTAAAGAGGACTGAAATTTCTCCCAGTCCTCTTTAGAGGAGTTTAGCTATGAGCCAGGGGTTTAAACCCCTGGCGGGTGGATGTCTCTGACTGGCGAGTTGACTTCCCCATCGCCACAGCCAAACTTGCATAGTTTCGCCCTTGCCAGAAGTATATAGATAGGAACCCGCGAAACGGTGTGGGGAGAGAAATGGCAAGGAGGTAACGGATGATGAAACACTGGCAGAGATGGGTGGCGATGCTGCTGCTGTTGGGGATTCCGGCGGAGGTGGCGGCGAATCCGAGAGTTGGAGAGGGAGGAGATTTTAGTTTTCCCGAACTGCCTGTGGTGGTGCAAGGGAATGCAGAAGAACGGAAGGCTGAAGCCGATCGATTGTACTCGGAAGCTTTTGACCTTTGGGATGAAGATCGGTTTCAAGAGGCGATCGATAAATTCCAACAGGCGTTAGCGATCTATCAGGAAGTCGGAAGTCGGGGAGAGGAAGGCAAAACTCTTCATTATTTGGGAGACGTTTACAACAACCTGGGAGAGTATCCGCAAGCATTGGACTACTACCAACCCGCTTTATCGATCGCACGAGAAGTCGGGAATCGCGATGAGGAAGGCAAGATCCTCAACCATTTGGGGGGAGTTTACGATGATTTGGAAGAGTACGCACAGGCGCTAGATTACTACCAACAAGCCTTATCGATCGTTCAGGAAGTGGGCGATCGTTCGGCAGAAGGGAATACCCTCAACGCTTTGGGGTTAGTTTACCGCAACTTGGGAGAGTACCCCAAAGCCATCGAATTCTACGAGCAAGCGCTCTTCATTCGACAGGAAGTGGGCGATCGCTTTGGGGAAGGCGCGACGTTTAGCAGTTTGGGGTTAGTTTACGATCTCCTGGGACAGTACGCGCAAGCACTGGAGTATCACCAACAAGCGCTCATTATCGCTCGGGAAGTGGGCGCTCGTTCGGAAGAAGGCATAAATCTCAGTAATTTAGGGTTACTTTACGGGCGTCTGGGACAGTACGCACAGGCACTGGAGTATCACCAACAAGCGCTCATTATCGCTCGGGAAGTGGGCGCTCGTTCGGAAGAAGGCATAAATCTCAGTAATTTAGGGATCGTTTACATCAACCTGGGGCAGTACGCGCAGGCGTTAGAATTCTTTCAACAAGCCTTATCTATCCAGCAAGAAATTGGCAACCATTCGGCAAAAAGCTTAACTCTCAACGGTTTAGGGGAAATTTACCTCAACTTGGGACAGTACGAGCAGGCGTTAGATTACTACCAACAAGCCTTATCTATCCAGCAGGAAACTGACAACCGTGCTGGAGAAGGCATGACTCTCAACAGTTTGGGATCAGTTTACGGCAAACTGGGAGAGTACGCGCAGGCACTAGAGTTCTATCAGCAAGCCCTATCGATCGTTCGGGAAACTGGCAACCGTGCTGGAGAAGGCACGATCCTAAGCAATTTGGGGTCAGTTTACGATCGACTGGGAGAATACGCGCAGGCACTAGAGTTTTATCAGCAAGCCCTATTGATCGTTCGGGAAACTGGCAACCGCTCCGGAGAAGGCACGACTCTCAACGGTTTGGGATCAGTTTACGGCAAACTGGGAGAGTACGTGCAGGCACTAGAGTTCTATCAGCAAGCTTTAGCTATCCGGAGGGAACTCGGCAATCGCTATGGAGAAGGTACAACTCTCAACAATTTAGGAGCATTATACTTCCGTCTGGGACAGTACGCCGAAGCGGAACGATACTACTTTGATACCATGGTCGTATGGGAATCCCTACGCTCTCCCGAACTCAGCGACGAAGACAAAATCGCCATCTTGGACACCCAAACCTTTTGCTATCAGTGCCTCCAACGCACCCTCATCGCCCAAAACAAAATCGAAACCGCCCTGGAAATCTCCGAACGGGGACGTGCCAGAGCCTTCGTCGAACTGATGGCACAACGCCTGCACGGTGATTCCTCCGAAGAATTCGTCCCCCCCGCACCGCCAACCCTCGCCGACATCCAACAAGTCGCACGAGAGCAAAACGCCACCCTCGTCGAATACGCCGTTCTTGATGACGAATTTCTCTACATCTGGGTCATCTCCCCAGACGGCAACATCGCCTTCCGTTCCGTCAACCTTGCCGAAACCACCGAAGAAGTAGCCCTGCAAGAATTGGTCGATAACACTCGTTTTTCTATGGGGGTTCGCGATCGTTCTGCCATTGAAATTGTCCTGCGAGAAGGAAATCCCGTCACCGCCACCTCCCGCTTGCAACAACTCCACCAACTCCTCATCGAACCCATTTCCGACCTTCTCCCCCAAACCCCTGAAGAACGGGTCATCTTCGTTCCCCACGGCGAACTGTTCCTGGTTCCCTTCCCCGCCTTGCAAGATGCCAGCGGTACGCAACTCATCGACAAACACACCATTTTGACGGCTCCGGCAATTCAGGTGTTGCAACTCGCTGGACGGGGAGAGGGGGAGACGGGGGGACGAGGGGAAGCGTTAGTTGTCGGCAACCCCGTTATGCCTTCAATTTCCTTAAATCCCGGAGATCCTCCGGTGCAATTATCCTCTCTTCCCGGCGCGGAAAGCGAAGCCAAGCAAATCGCCCAACTCCTGGGAACCGAACCCCTCCTCGGCAACGCCGCCACCGAACCTGCCGTCACCGCCCGAATGCAAACCGCCCGCATCGTCCACTTAGCCACCCACGGCATCCTCGACGACGCCGGAGGCATGGGCAGCAGTATCGCCCTCACTCCCAGCATCAGAACCCAAGGCGGCGTTTCCCCTCTTCTTGACAGCACCGACGGTTTCCTCACCGCCGGGGAAATTTTAGGCATGAACCTGAATACCGATTTGGTGGTGCTGAGTGCCTGCGATACGGGACGGGGGAAAATTACTGGGGATGGCGTCGTGGGATTATCTCGTTCTTTGCTCACTGCTGGGGTTTCCAGCCTCGTTGTGTCTCTGTGGCAAGTTCCCGATGCACCGACGGCGCAATTGATGACCCGATTTTACGAAAATATGCAACAAGGGCTTGACAAAGCGACGGCTTTGCGAAGCGCGATGTTGGAGACGAGAGCCACCCATCCCGATCCGGTGGATTGGGCGGCGTTTACGTTAATTGGGGAAACGGATTAAGTAATAAGTAATAAGTAATAAGTAATAAGTAATAAGTGGGGATTTTGTAGGTTAGGTAGAGGCAGGAAACCCAACAGCAACTGACATTGGTTGGGTCTCGCTATCGCTTGACCCAACCTACTGAATTAAGCTATTACCCACTCTCACCAGAAACTGTCTTATTCCGTACTACCGTTCTGTTAGAGAGTGTCGTCACGAGATGAGAAATGGGGTATGTTGATGGTGTCAGATGGAGGAAAATATGGAAGCTCATCGAAGACACGATATATCCGAGCGGGTGTGGTTGTTGTTGGAACCGCATTTACCTGGACGTAAGGGAAGCTGGGGCGGAGTGGCTAGCGATAATCGGAAATTTATCAATGCTGTTTTCTGGATATTGCGTACAGGATCACCATGGCGAGACTTACCACCCGATTATGGGGATTCGAAAGATACAACGCCGCTTTTGTCGCTGGCGCGATCGAGGGGTGTGGGAAAAGTTGCTCGAAATTCTCATCAACGAACCCGACTATGAATGGCTGATGATTGATGCCAGTCATATTAAAGTTCATCCTCATGGCACAGGAGCCACTGGCGGTAACCAACGCATCAGTAGAACAAAAAGGCACTGGCACCAAGATACATATCGCAGTGGATGCGCGTGGTTTGCAGGTTAGAGTCTTTATCACTGAAGGTACCACCGCTGATTGTACACAAGCTGTGCCATTAGTAGAGGGTCTGAGCGCACAAGCTCTATTGGCTGACCGTGCTGACGATACCGATGCCATCGTCGAACAGGCACTCGAGCAAAACATGGAAGTGGTGATTCCCCCCAAAAAGAACCGTAAGGTTCAGCGTCAATACGTACGATACCTCTACAAACTACGACATCTTGTCGAAAATGCATTCCTCAAACTGAAGCAATGGCGTGGCCTTGTCCACTCGTTACGCTAAAAACTCCTCCTCCTTCCTCGCTGCCGTCCAAATCCGATGCATTGCTCTGTGGGCTGACATCTTGTGACGACACTCTCTAGTGTTTCAGCAGTTTTAACCCCAAATTGGTTATTTTTTAAAAATACGACATTTGGCGGATCCACGAAATCGAGCCAATTTGATAAAATTTAGATGTTCTCACACAAATATAATTTTATCGGAATGAGTATAAGTAAAAAAATAAGTTCAAGTCAGACAATAAATAAAAACTTATCTCAGAATTTACTTAGCTATGCGATTTTGCATAAATCGCTTTTTTTCCTAGCGATACTAGTTGCTTTTATTTTCGCGTTTATTAAATTTTTTGTTCCTCAATTTGTTCGCTATGCAATTGATACTATTATTCCACAACAACAATTTACGCTGTTACCTGCACTAGCGATTGTTATTCTTGTTTTTTACATACTGTATGGAGCTTTCAACTCCTTTCGCGTGTATTTAATTAATGTTTTTGGACAAAAAGTTATCAATAGCATTCGCCAGGATTTATACAACCATATTCAAAATTTATCTACGGGGTTTTTTGTCAAAAGTCGAACGGGAAACTTGATGAGTTGTTTAGTGCGGGATGTTGATGCAGTTGGAAATTTATTCTCTTCCCACCTAGCCGAGATTGTCATTGATATTGCTTCTATTTTAGTATTCGTCGTTTATATGCTAGTATGATTCGCAACTGGCAATATTGGTCATGGTGACATGGCCATTGATGGTGTATGTCATGCGGATAAGCCAAAATAAGCTAGGAACGGCTTACCGAGAACTAGAAACTCAAGCCGCCGAAGTGAGTAATATTCTGCAAGATACTATTTCCAGTATTCAAGCGATCAAATCCTTTGGAAATGAGAAGTACGAAATAGACCGTTTTGCTGAGTGTAGTCAGAACTATATGGATAGTAATATCCAAGCCATTCATCACTGGTCATTAGTCTCACCAATCTTGAATATTCTGAATAATCTTTCCAGCATACTTGTATTAGTCTTCGGGATCTTGGGAAGTCATGCTAGGGAAGTTAACGCTTGGAGAATTAACAACATTTTTAATGTATGTCAATCTAATCACAAAGCCTTTTGAACGTTTTAATCGATCGATCGATATTATCCAAAAAGCAATGGCAGGGGCAGAACGAATTTTTGAGGTGTTAGCTTTTAGAGCCAGAGATTAAGGAAAAAGAGGATGCTATTCATCTAACATCAGTCAGAGGTAGCCTGAGATTTGAAGGGGTTGAATTTGGCTATGAAGCAGATCGAAATATTATCCATAACCTAAACTTAGATATTCAACCTGGAATGAAAGTCGCTTTAGTAGGATCTTCAGGTGCGGGAAAAAGTACGATAGCTAAACTTGCCGCTCGTTTTTACGATCCGCAACAAGGTCGAGTTTTAATTGATGATTGTGATTTGCGAGATATCACGTTGAAATCTCTACGAGAGCATATGGGAATTGTTTCCCAAGAAACTTTACTTCTCTATGGTACGGTGCGAGATAATATTGCCTACGGTAAATTAGACGCCACCGATGCGGAAATTGAAGCTGCTGCTAAAGGAGCTTATGCTCATGACTTTATCATGGACTTACCCAATGGATACAACTCCATTATTGGCGAGCGAGGAGTCAAGCTATCTGGGGGACAAAAACAGCGGATTGCTATTGCGAGAGTTCTACTCAAAAACCCTGAATTTGTGATTCTGGATGAGGCAACTTCAGCTCTCGATACTGAGTCTGAGCGAATGATTCAACAGTCTGTAGAGACCATGTTAGCAGGACGTACGAGCTTAATTATTGCGCATCGACTGTCTACAGTTCAGGATGTCGATCGAATCGTTGTTTTGGAGAAAGGACAAGTCGTAGAAACTGGCACTCATGCCGAGTTAATCCTTGCGGGGGGTCGGTATGCAAGTTTATATGCAATGCAATTTCAAAAAGAACTCATGCTTGTTGGTTAAGAGAAAATTAGGGACTTGTCAAAAAATAACAGACCGCGTTTTACACTCAAAATGAGTTTACGGGTACGTTATTAAACAGCAAGTCCTTAACAGCTTTACAAGCTATAGTTCTTCTTGGTGTAACTGGGCGTTCAGTTGCCACACCGGAATGAGTAGCGATGCTAGAATATTCACGCTGATACAGTATTGCCAACTCTCGTCATAGGTAATAGCAGTTCGGTGTTTTGGATTATTCTTCATCCGATTCCCAAAGACATCATGGACGACCGAACGATCGCTTTGGAGTTGGGTTAACCAGTCCTTCATCTCCAAATGTAGGCTATGAAACTTTAAAATTCGGCATAGTGCGTGGTGGGTTTGAAAAACAAGTCGCTCATAGGAGACGATTTGGTAAGTTAAGTTTCTGCGGGTGAGTTGATTGATAATTTGTCTTTGAACTTGCCACCAATACAGCATGGAGAGAGCTAAAGGGCGAGAATCTCGACCCTTCCGCTGACGAGTTTTTCGGTCTGAGACTGCCCATCCTCGAACGTCGCGGCGCAGAACAAAACTCGAATATCTGGATCGCGCCCTCTCTGTGTAATTGTAACCAGGGTTCGAGACCCTCGAAACTCTTTGAAGAATCAATCCAATGGGTAAACTGTGGATATTTTTGTTGCAGAAAAGACGTGAGTTCTCGATACCATTCGATCGCGTTCGACCTGGGGATCGATTCTACGGTTTGCCACACTTGGCAATTCGACAACAATTCACCACAAGAGCAAACTGGATCGCCATCATCCCAACCCCGACCTTTAGCCAGTTGATTAACCTCTCCAATTCCCAGAAAATGGGTTTGCGTCGCCAGCAAATACTGTAAAAACGTGGAACCACTATGATCGAGACTGAGAATATAAGTAATGCTTGGATTCATGCTAGCGTTTTTTTTTAATGATCTATAAATTTGCCATCGCTTCAAAGAAGTAGTTAGCTACCTCTGTTTTCGATCTTGACGGATGACTTCCTGAAAAAAAGGATCTAAATCTGAGGCTATTGTCATCTGTATCGTCCTTAAATAGCGCGTCAATTGGTTTTGAGAAAAATTCATCGAATTTTCGGTTGTCTGTAATCTTTCCCACACAAATTGCCAAACGTTATCCGCACGAGTCTCCCAAGTAAAATTTTGTACATCTTGGAAAGCGCGATCGGCAAGAGTCGTGGCTAAATGTGGATTTTCAAACAATTTGACGATCGCATCGCGGAAAGAAAGAGGATTGTCAGGAGCTGCTGATAGAGCATTTTTTCCATCTTGCAATACGGTCATAATATTGGGTAAAGCTGAAGCAACAATGGGTTTTTTCACAGCCATATACTCAAACAGTTTGAGCGGACTCGTCACTTCTGCTAAATTCCAAGATTGACTCGTCGGCAAAATCAAAAGATCTGCTGCATATAAGTATGACGCCAACTCAACGGGCGATCGATGACCCATAACATACGCGTTCGATAAATCTTCTTTTTGAATCTTTTCTTTAACTCGATTGACATCATTTACCCAACCTCCAACCAACACAAATGTATACTCTGGCATCATCTGAGCCAGTTTTAAAATTGTGGGAATTCCTTTGGAATCATACAAATGACCGGAATAGAGAATCATTTTGGATGCGAATGGAAGTGAGAGCTCTGCCGTGCCATCGTTTTGTCCTGAACCGGCGTAAAAACACTCGAATCTACAGCACTATGAGTGATGAATACTCGATCGGGATTTAAACCCAGTTGTATATAGTTGTTCGCTAATTGAGAAGATAATGTAACGACACCAATTAAGTCGGGTCTTTGAAAAATTTGGCGCGTAAAGAATTAGAGTCGATGGGTTCATGGCATTCCCAAACAACAGGTCTACCCAGTTTCAGCAATAACTCTACAATTTCCGAGGTACGAGTATAAACTAATGAGTTTTCTTTCAGACAACTATATAGAGTGGCTAATTTATAATAGAGTACGCTTCTATAATTTTGAGGAAATGGATATTTTTTGCGCAGGTGGACGGGTAAACGGACTAATTTATAGCGTTCTTGCAGTCCATACCAATGCTGAAACTCAGTATCCATCCCCTTCCCAGTTGATGAGAGAATCTGTGCTAGTTACTAATTCAAAATCTTTAACTTTTCGAGAAAAAGCTTGAGACATTTTAGCAATTTGCACAGTATGCGCCCATTGGGAAGGCAAGTTTCCTGGGGATAAATAGATGAGGGATTGTGAAGAAGCCATCCGTTAAGTATTGGGATTTTTGTTAATTTCGGTTTGTTGGCGGAAGGTAGATCGCAAATATCGAAGAGCTTGTTGAGTTGTCTCTGGCATAAATTTCTCTGCCGCTTGATGAAAAATATCCCACTTAGCGGTAATAGAATGATAAGAGTGAACGAGCTTAATGTAGTTTCCTCTAACATTGTAGAATCGATCGAGTCTAAATCGAGGGGCCACGAATCGGTGAGGGTATCCAGTGGATAATTATCGGGACGGGGAAGGGGACAATCACAACTTTCGTGGTTTGAATGGCTCTGCACAAAGCCAATTGGTCTTGCTGCTTAAAGACTCTCCATTCTTGTTGCCAGGTGTCAAAAAGCGTTTGAGTTTGGGGACTTTTTTTCCAAAGGATGACGCCTCCATTATATTGAACGGAATCGGGAGGGCAAATTTTTAAGGTATAGTCAATTTCTTCGCGGGCAATATGTTTGCATTCAGAAATTTGAGGAAAATGATCGGGTGAAATGAGAATGTCTCCTAACTCTAAAAAGCTCCAAATTTCGTCAATGGGTTTGACCGGAAGAATATCTGAATCTAAATACAAGGTTTCATCAAATAAATTTAAATTGTTTAAATGGATTTTCAGCCATCTGGACACCATGGCACGATCGAGTCTTTCTGGGTCGGGGACTACAATAGATTTGATAAAAATATTTAGTTTAGCTAACTGGGTTTGCAGTTCAGGACAGTCTAGATTGGATAAAATGACGAATCGCCATTTCTGGGGAGACCTGATGCAGCGCACAAGCACTAATAACCGCTAATTCTAAATACGACCAGGCGTCGAATCGCCAAATACACGACACCTCGCGTGTTTTTTTGATGTTCATCGTATAAAATTATAAGATTTTCATGTGCTTTGAAGATAACGAGGTTGATACAATGCTAAACGGAGGACATCTAGGATTCGGAGCGACCCATAAATTGCCGCGCCGAAGAAGATGCTATGTTCTGGAACTGTCCCGGCGATCGCCACTCTAAAAATGCCGATAACTAATAGACTGAATAAGACTAGATGCGATCGACAATAGCGAAGATAAGATTGATGTTGAGCGGTTTTTCAGGTACAACATATTTGGGTTTTTTATCTTTGCCATTCACAATCGCCACCCAAATCATTTTCAGATTAGCAAATAACAAAGCAAATTCAAGGGTTTTATGTTTCCAACCAAAGATGATGTTCCCTTTAAGGTTAAGTAACTCAAAAAAGCGATCGCGGCAAGAGCAACAAAGGTGATGGGTGGCACAGTTAGAAACATCGGTTCGCCAACGATTAAAGAGATAGCGACGGAAACATTCAAAAGAAATATGGATGTCGGATACAACAGTTCTTTAATTCCTTTGGTACAAAAAGCTAACCGCTGCTTGAAATTGAGTCCCGATAAATCCCCAAATAACACTAATCGCACAGCATCTAAAGACCAAACCGAACGTTGCTTCAAAAAGTTTTCTAAATCGGTGACAGGCGCTTGCGTGGAAACTCCAACGACATCAAGTGCTTGGGACGTCCAACCTTTTTGGAGAATGCGTACGGTTGTGGTTACATCTTCGACGATATTCCAAGCATCAAACCCCCCTGCATCTATCAGCGCCTGCTGACGATAGACTGCTCCCGAACCTAGGGAAAATACACCACCTAGGGATATCTTTCCTGGCAAAACGTAAGATTGTAAAAAGATTTCTCGCGTATCAAATGGATCGGATTCATCTATCAGTTCTGTTTCTTTATACGTTTGCACTAAACCGACAGTAGGACGATTCATCAAATAGGTCGTACATTTTCTAAGAAACTGAGGATCGCCAACACAATCATCACAATCTCGCGTTTCGATATAATCGAATTGGGGAAAGTGATGGCAGATTTCCATCCAAGCTGCATTGAGTCCACCAGCTTTCGCCTCGCCTTGACGCTCTCGGCGAACTTTTAGGGGGTGGTAAAATGTGATAACAGGAAAGTTTTGGATAGGCAGATTGCACAACCGTTGTCAATGTGGCAATATGGTCTCGGCGAGCATCATTGGCAATGAAGATCTTGATTTTATCGATGGGATAATCCTGCTGCACTACGCTGTCTAGGGTCTCTTTCAAAAAATGAATATCTTCGTTATAAATGGGAATAATAACAGCAACTTCTGGAGTTTCGGGACTTAAGGTCTCTACTTTTATGGGAGGACTGCTATGGAGATTGACGATGATAAAATACGTAAAAAAGATGGCGCCTTAGACAAGCTAAACCCGCAGAGATAGGCGAAGAGGGAGTAATACAAGTTGAGCTGAGATAGAAGTGAAAAGGTGGCTGACACGACAGAGACGATCGCCACGGTTGCCGAAATTTTAAGCAAGATATTATAGGCTAAACTTTTCATTGAGTTGTAAGGATTTATCAACTTTACAGAATTTTGAATCTCTTAATTTAAAGTTTTATTAGTTTTTATAGCCATAAAAATCTGAAAGCGTTTCCTGGACTTTACAATCGATCTCATTAATTTCTTCTGCGCTCAAATAGTCAACAAACCCGCCTACAGTTCCCTTGCGCGTTTTATAAGATTCTGAATCGCTTTTATCCGTGGGTCTTAACGTGTAGACACTCGCCATCTCCTCTACTTCCATCTGACGCATATTCTCAAAAGAAGCATAGTTTACCGCGTCATCCAAAACTCGAATCGTTAACGTTGGCAATCCCTAAAAACTCAAGAATGCGACGAAGTTCTTTATGCGGATTTTGGTGAAGATCTTCATACCGAGTTAGGAGAAACGATCGTGGAACATCTTTGTTTTTTGCCCAAATATTATAGAATTCCAGAATGGTATCGATGCTGCCGATTTCTTCATGCAAATAGGAGGATACATCTCCTTCATAAGGTTTGAGTCTTTCCCGATAACTTTGCAGGTGTGGAGTTTCTTTTAAAGAATCGATCCAGAATTGAACTCGTTTCTTTTGTTCAAAGTAAGTCGAAACTACTAAATCTCGAGGGTCTCTGACCAAAAAAATGACTTTGGTATTTTGGTAGTGTGTTTTAGTTTTCATTAACTCACTGGGGGTTTTCCAGTGAGGATCGTCATCATGGGTAAACTTAATGCTTGGGAGTGAGGGATATAATTTGGCTAAGGGAAATTTACTATCTAGTATTGTATCTAAAAGAGGGGTTTCAGATATCCCTAAATGACCAACGATCGCCCGACCCATCATGACTTTGAGCCAAGTGCGCCCGCATTTAGGAAACGAAAGGATATAAGTATCTACCGTTGGATCTACAGTTAACATAGAAACTGAATGAACGCTTTGAAGCTCTATTTATGCCATAGTTTTGGCGATTTTTCAGGTTAAATTCGAGCGATCGCTTTTGGAGTTTAAGTCTATCCGTTTCATTTTGAAAGAAGCATTCGAGTTCTCATTTTTCGGGACAACCGATAATCGATCGCCCCAATGCTTCGCCCTCGGGTTTCTGTTAATCGGACTCATTCAAGTAGAAACCCGTTCTTTTCAGTCGTCAGGTTGACTCGATGGAGAACCTACAATTTAGTCAATTGACATGGCATAACTGGAACTGTACCCAGTTGACAACTTGTGAGATTCATGACCTTGAAGGGGCGGATTAAAGACACAAATCAGACGCATCTGAGTTTTTGCCCGCAAATAATGTGCTTCCCGTCGATCGAAAGCATACATTGTACCGGGTTTAATTGCATAGACCTTGCCATCAACTTCGACTTCCCCTTCGCCTTCAATACAGTAGCAAGCTTCGAGATGATTGGTATATTCTAAAAACGATTCTGTTCCGGCATCAATGATGGTATCGGTTAAGGAATATCCCATACCATCTTTGGCGATTAGAAACCTGCGACTTTGCCCATTTCCCCAGGCTACATCGCGTTCTGAGTTGATGATTTCGCTGAGTTTTCGGATAATCATGAGACAAACTAAAAAAGCTGAACAAAAAGAAGGGATTAATTCGGTTATTTTAAGACCATGCTTTGATTTAAGCATAGCTTGGCGGTCGAGCCAAGATTCACACCCAGTTCATCGAGAAACAAACACGAATTTAGAGATATTCTGAAAGAACATGATGAAAGTGAGGAATCCCCAATTCATGTTCTTCAGCGAGTTGTGCAACTTGATAAGCCCGTGAACGAATTCCAGCCTGAATTTGCCGACAAATCGAGAAATCTTCTTCCATTAAGACATCAAATCCTTGACGAAATTGTGGCAATCGACACGAAATTACGGAAAATTGTGCTGGAGATTGGTAAATAATAACCTCTACTCTTGTATGTCCTGCATTCAACGGAATTAAATGAAATACAGAGAGAAAATTTTTGTGTGGATTGAGCATCATATTGGGAAAGATATACCCCTGATATGACACTTTCCCTGCTTCTGAAAAAGTGGTAAAAAATTCTCCTCCTTGATTCGTAGTGTAGGGAACTTCAATTCGCAGATGGCGACCTGTGGGAAAGTTGCGGATGTTTTCGCCGTCGTAAACCGTGCCAAATCCTTTACTGTGGACGGCTTCAAAATGATAATCTTCGACGTAATTTTCCACAATCAATTTCCAGTTAATCGGTTGGTCGTAGAACCAACGGTCAACCTCTCGTAAAGAAGTCCAATCTGAATAGTACTGTTCCAAAAAAGCAGGCATTCCCGCTAAATAATCCTCAAGGGTTTCCCCTTGGGACTCTGGATTGACAAAAATAAATCCACCCCAAGTTTCTACTCGTGCTGGAATCAGGTGAATTTGAGCTTTGTCTAGGTTGGGAAAAAGCTTGGGTTTTGTAATCCCTAAAAGCTGACCATCTAAACTATAAGTCCAGGCATGATACGGACAAGTGATTTTGTGACAATCGCAATGACCTTGCCCTTCTAATAACTTAGCACCCCGATGCGGACAAATATTGTGCATCGCTTTGAGAGATCCATCGAGATCTCGCACGACGAAAATGGGTTCTTCTCCCAGGGTATAAGTGAGGTAATCACCCGGTTCTGGAATCGTTTCCTGGCGACCGACCAATTGCCAGGTTTGACGCCAAATCGTTTTGAGTTCGCGGGCAAAAATTTGTGCATCTGTATAAGAGTTGCCCGGAAGTCCCAATTTCTGGGTTTGTAATATCATATTCGCTCTCCTTTGAACGCTATTCCCAAAAAAGAAACTCAACAGAACTTAAACACTTTCCTCAATTTTCTCGATCGATGATGAGCTAGAAAGACTCACAGATAACCCCAAAACCACAATACAAAATGCCAGTAAATTCGAGAGACTTAATGTCTCCGAGAACACGATCCAGGCGATGAAGGCAGTTGTAAACGGTGTAACCAAAAAAATCAGAGAAACCAATCCCGATGAAAATCGCTTGAGGCTATATAACAGCAGTCCCTGAGCCAGCAACCCGGACGCGGACATACTCACAATCGCCAGCCAGCCTTGCCAGGAATTAGGAAAAAGGCTTTTGTGGTCGATCTCCAAAACAATTAACGTTATCGGCGTTCCAAAACCAAAGCATCCTAACAGTAATATTTCTGTCCTCAAATGATTGCGCAGTTGTTCGGCAGCCAGGAGATAGGATGCTAAGAATAGCGCTGAAATGAGGGCGAGTAAGTCACCGTAGAAGGTCTCGATGCCGATGTGAAAGTCATTCGAGCCAATGACGAACAATCCGGAAACAGCGATCGCACATCCTATCAGAAAACGTCGATTGAAGTGCTGCTTAAAAAATAAACAGCCCCCGAAAACCGTAAAAATTGGCGTCAGATTATTAATGAGTTCGCAGTTGGCAACGGTTGTTCTGGTTAAAGACCCGGCTAAAGTCAACAGCATTCCCGCCAAAAAAGTTCCGGCGATCGCCCATAAAACCCAGATGGATAGGGATTGATCGGGCGGCTGGGGCAAGGGTTGAGGGAACTCTGATCTCTGTGTCAATTGACGATAAACACGCATTCCCCCAATTCCCAAACCCAGCATCAGAGCGGTCAGGAAAAAAGGATCGAAAATCGCTGTTTCTGGACTGATTTCCATTGCCCCCCATTTAGTGAGAGTCGGAACCCAAGAAAAAGGCGATCGGAACACCCAACAAGGAGACAACTGCCCAAAAACCTTCTGGCTTTATCGGAAATTTGGGTGATGAAGCCTCGGAAACTGCCGAGATTTGGGGAGGAAAATCCATGATTTCGCGTCTCGATTCCATGAGGATTACAGCGATCGAATCTCACCCTTTGCTTCGGGTAAAAAGAAATCCTCAAAATCGATGAAACGATTTTTATAGCACCAGCTACATTCTTTAAAGTTGGGTGCTTGGGCACAACGACTGGTGAGATGTTCCTGCCGCAAAGTTTGCCATTTCTCCCCATTCCAGACTTCCTCAAACGAGGATTCATCAACATGACCCAGGTGGTAAACTTCCGAACCCGTGCCAATCAAATGATCGCAGAAGCCAATAAATCCGTCGTATTTAAACGACACATAACTCCAGGGATGCAAGCAAGCAGCCGTATCGTCGGGCTTTTGCGGGATGCTGCCCACGGTGGTCGAAGCGTTCACTCTGACCCCGTGCAGCTGACTGCGTTCCTGCATTCCTTTGAGGGCGGCATCTACTTCTGCATCGCGATCGTGTAAACTTAAGGGCGAATCGGGGGAGGCGTGAACGCTGGCGAGGCGAATTTCGCCAATGCCGATATCCGCCGCAAAATCCACCAAATTGGGTAAAGATTCCAGAGCGGGACGTTGCACAGTGGTGGTGAGATTGATCCTGTCGGTCGAACCCCAGATCTCGCGATAACCCGCAGCTAGTTTTCTCAAGTTTCGTTCGACTTTACCCAAGTTGCCGCCACGACGCAAACTGGCAAAGATTTCCGGATCGGGACTATCCACGGAAATGGATAGGTAACAGCCTTTTTCGATCAGTAAATCGAGGATTTCATCCCGTTGGAACGACATATTGCTGACTAAGCGAATTGCCACTCCATAGTCCGCCGCCACTTCAATATATTTCGCAATCTGTGGCAAGATCAGGCTTTCGCCATCTCCCCGCAAATCCACCATTTCAGCAGTGGGAAATAGTTCTCGAGCAATCTTGTGATAAACATCTTCCGACATCATCCGAGACGCAACGGGGATGACTTCAGGACGACACATCGTGCAATGCAAATTGCAACCCTGAGTCAATTCCACCATCAGATACAACGGACGGCTTTGGAGGCGAGTTTTGCCTTGGCGATATTCTTCTAGATTCAAAACTCGATTTTCTTCGCGCGATAAGACGCGGTTCTTCTCACACAACATAGTCGTAATGCTCCCTAGTTAAAAAATAGATACAATTCAACGCGAAACTTCTAGATCGGCAAAGGGGCTTTCCTTACCGCTGTAGTCGTCTTCTAGCCCAATATACCAATCTTGCTTTTTGAAGATACCGAGTCCGCCCTCGCCGGTTTCTCCCTCTTCATTGGGATGAAATTTGTGCTGTTCAAAGACCGAGTTGTAGCAACCCTCTTTGATGGCAGAATCCGGTAGTTTTTCAATGGGTTTATATTGGTGATGTTCTTGTCCTTCTACCCAAAAAGGTGCATTGGAAACAGCATTGTAATGACAATGAACTACGGTGCGCGGTTGACTGGTGGGATTAGGACCAGAACAGTGCAAAGTATTGCCGTGGAAGAACATCACATCCCCCGGTTCCATCTCGCAATAGACTACCTCAAGGCGCTTGATAATTTCCTTCACCCGTTTGGGATCGGCAAATACCGCTTGATCTCCCCGAGCCATATCAAATCGGCTCGCCAGATGAGATCCTTTGACCATTTGGATGCAACCGTTTTCTTTGGTGTTTTCAGTAATGGCGATCGTGCAAGTGGTGAAGTGGGGAAATAGACAACCATTGTGATACCAGAACGCGCAATCTTGATGCCAATCTACGGTTCCTTTACTGTACGGATCTTTCTTGAGAATCTTGGAATGCCAGTGATAACATTCTTCTCCCAATAACGCTTGGGATCCGTCTACCACACGAGAAATTCTGGGCAAAACGCCGAGGTAGGTTTCTTCCAAATCCGTCCAAGTGGTCACTTGATAAATTTTGCCAAAGCTATCAATGATATTGGTTTGATAGCCCATGACACTGGGATCTCGATCGCAAGCTTGGCGTAGGGGTTCGATTTCATCGCGATCGAAAAAGCCTCGAACGACGAGAAAGCCATCTTTGTGATATTGCGCAATTTGCTCTGGGGACAGAGGGCGAGTGGTTTTGATTTTCGTGTCAGTTCGAGTCATATCAGTTCAGGAATATGAGTTTTTTTTCTAGAATCCCGATCGGATTAAGGTCTTTAAACAGTGAGATAGAGCAAGTTCCAAGACTATGCGGTACATCTAGAATAGAGATTGATTGTTCTTTTTTAAAGATTATCATGATCTTGGTCGTTTTTTTGTTAAATCTTAGTTAATATTTTCGAGAAATTAGATTCATTTTTAGACTCAATTTTCTAATTTCTGATGATAGTTTCAGGGTCGATTTTGGGAATTCAATTCCAGACTGAGGTTGAGTTGCCGAGCGAGAATTTGGACATGGGGTTCCTTGACCATGGTGAAATGATTGCCGGGAACTTGATGAAGCCGAATGGGTTGAGTTGACCTTTGATGCCAACCCCAAGTGGGATCGTTTTGAGTTGCCGCAGCATCGGGGAGAAAATCGAGTAGACCGATTTGGGATGCTCTCAATAACGTAATGGGAATGTTACTTCGCTGCGGGATATAGGCGGTATCAGAGATCGTATTGCTGCGATAGACTGCGAAAATCTGTTGCAGTTCAGTCAGCGTCAATTGCTGACCGTTTTTTTGTAACTGTTTTAACAACAACTCGAGTCGATCGTCTGTGTCTAATGCCTGCAATTGCTCCAGAGAAAGATCGAAGGATACGTCACTCGTCCCGCCATAAATTTCTGCCAATTGAACGATGTATTGCGGATCGTCCCAACGATCGATCGCCCGATCGTGACCCGCCAACACCGCCGGAATATCCAGAATAGCGAGGAACGACACCACTTCTCCCCGTTCTTGGAGTTGTCGAGCCATTTCAAACGCCACTTTTCCGCCAAAAGAATGCCCTGCCAGGTGATAGGGCCCTTGAGGTTGAATCCCTTGAATCGCTTGAATTTGCTGCTCAGCAATTTCAGCCATCGAGGTTAACGGGGTCTCCCCCGGCATTAACCCCTGCGATCGCAATCCATATACAGGTCGCTCTTTGCCCAGATAGCGTGCCAAACCATAAAAATCGAACACGCTGCCCAAAATGCCCGCGACGCAGAACAAGGGCAATTTTTCCCCCTCGGGTTGAATGGCGATCGCCGTAGAACTCCCGATCGAATGGGTCTTGCCGTTCCTTTGGGAAACCCCATCGGCATCTGGGATCTCGACCCATTCCTCCAATACATAATCAACCAGCGCGTCGATCGATCGTCGGACGATCGGATCGCAACGCCGAACTGAACGAACGTCCCAAACTCGATTGCAGCAAACTCAAAAACTCGATCGCCATCAAAGAATCCAGCCCTAAATCCACCAGGCGTTTATCCGTCGGCACTTGCGCCGGAGTCCCAATGCCCAGAATTTTTGCCGCTTGGGTTTGCAGATGGATTGTCACAGCCGTATGACGTTCCTCAACCGGCAACGTCTGTAAAGATTGGCGAAACTCTTCGGCAGAAATTGTTTGCCGGCGTTGGGAAGGATCGTACAACTCGCTGAAAAACGGAGAAATCGCCCCCGTTCTTTCTAAGAAACGCGACCAGTTCATCGGCATGACTCCCACCTGTACTGCTGCCTGTTGTAGGAGTTGCTCCAGGATGTGCAAACCCCGTTCCGGTGGAATACTGTCTTCACCTTTTTCCCGGAGACGATCGTTGAGTTGCAATGCAGCAGTCATCCCCACTTCCTCCCAAGGACCCCAATTAATACTTAAACCCGGTAGTCCTTGGCTGCGTCGATAAGTCGCCAGAGCATCGAGAAAGGCATTTGCCGCCCCATAGTTGGCCTGTCCGGCGGCACCCAATATAGAAGCACTCGAAGAAAACAACACGAAGAAATCTAACGACTGGTTCTGGGTGAATACATGAAGATTCCACGCGCCTTGCACCTTGGGCGCCATCACTCGTCTAAAGCGCTCCCAAGTTTGTTGTTGCAGCACGCCATCCTCCAACACCCCGGCTGCGTGGATAATGCCCAATAAGGGGGGAGCGGCAATCGCTAAATCGCCCAACACAGTCCTCATCTGGGACTCATCGGACACGTCTGCACACAGGGGAGTGACGATCGCGCCTGCCTGCTCGAGTTCTTGAATTTGGAGGGCGATCGCAGCGGTCGCCCCCTGGCGTCCCATTAAAATTAAATGACGCGCCCCCTTCTCCACCAACCAGTGGGCAACCCGTAAACCCAAGCCCCCCATCCCCCCGGTAATTAAATAGCTGCCGTCGGCACGCACGATCGTCGATGGGGCTGTGGGGAACGCCAACACGATCTTGCCGATATGTTTGGCCTGTTGCATGGTGCGAAACGCACGAACGGCTGACTGGAGGGGAAAGACGGTTTTCGGCAGGGGTTTGAGTTGGTGGTTTTCCAATTGCTGCACCAGATGGCGCAGTATCTGCTGAACTTCGGGGGCTTGTTCCCGACAGGCTCGGGTGGTGTCGATCTTGAAATAGGAGACATCCGATCGGACCTGTGCCATTTGCTCGGGACTCCAGATGTCGCGTTTCGCCAGTTCTAGAAAGCGCCCGTTTTGAGCCAGTACGCTGACACTCTTGGCAATGAAGCCCTCTCCCGTCAGCGAGTTGAGGATGATATCCACCCCTCGACTGTCAGTCCGTGCCCGGATTTCCTCTGCAAAGTCCAGGGTGCGGGAGTTCATCACCGCCTTCACCCCCAAAGCTTCCAAGGCGTGCCACTTGCTCGGACTGGCTGTGGCATAGACTTCGGCGCCGGCTTGCAATGCCAATTGCACGGCGGCTTGACCGACGCCACCGGCTGCGGCATGAATCAGCACTCGATCTCCCGGTGCGATCTGAGCCAAGTGATGCAGGCTCCAGTAAGCGGTTAAGAACGATTCCGGGATAGTGGCAGCCTCTTCAACGGTACAGTTGGCAGGCATGGCGATCGCCAAGTTGGCATCCACCGTCACGTATTGACTAAAGCTTCCCGGGGCGATCGCCATCACTGCATCACCTATCTCTAACCCCATTACCCCCGCCCCTTTCGCCACGATTTCTCCCGCACATTCAATACCCAAAGGTGGTTCTCCGGGATACAATCCCAAGACATTGAGGACATCAATGAAGTTCAGTCCGGCGGCTTTGACTCGAATTTCGACTTCTCCCCGTGCGAGGGGTTGGCGATCGGTGGTTTGGAGTTGCAGGCGATCGGGGGTTCCTCGCTGGGCGATTTTCAAAGTAAACGGGCGATCGTCAGGAATTGACAATTCCTGACGATCGCCCGCCGCAGCCGTTTGACGGCGCACCAATCTCGCCACGTAGCGGGTGGCATTGCGCAAAGCAATTTGGTCTTCGATGGTATCGGCGGACAGGGGCGGAAAAACTTCTTCAAATAATTTTTGAGCTGACTCAGCAGTTGCCACCATCGGATCTAACTCGATCCGAATCACCCGCCAGTCTGGATGCTCTAAGGGAATAGTTTGAGCCATGCCCCACATCAAGGACGGCATTAACCCCTGCACAGACTGTTCTGGAATGCCTTGAGACCCTTTGGCGATCGCCCATATCGGTGGCAGCGGGAGGCGACTGTTGACCGCTGTCTGCACTAAATGCAGCAAACTCCCACAACTCAGTAAAGCTTCGTTCTTCAGTGTTTCAGCGGTTAAAGTTTCCGGTTGTTCCCACCCCCAAGCATGGACGATGCCGTCAATGGGGGGTAGAGAAGCCCAAAGCTGCCCAAACTGTTCGACAACAGCGGGATTCAGGCGGTATTCGTTCGGGCTGATGGCTTCATAGGTCTGACTGGGAAAGACAAGAGTGCAAGTTTCGCCCCGATCGCACAACAAAGCTGCTAGGTTTCTACTCAAGTTAGAACGATCGGCAAAGATCAGCCAGTGGCGAGGTTGGGAAGGATGCTGCTCTGAAGTTAGGGAGGGTCGGTGTTGCTCGCGCCACGCCACTTCGTAGAGCCAATCGGTCTCGGGATTCTCTGTCTTGCCCAGCATTGTTTGACGGCGCACCCGTCGCAATTGCAGCCCCTTCATCTGGGCGATCGGCTGTCCTTGGAGATCGAACAACATCAGGTCAGCTTCGAGGGTTTCCGGGCGATCGGACTCGCGGGGATGCAATCGGGCATCGCACCACATTCGATCGCTGGGTTGACCGAACCGCTGTACCGTCTTAAATAAGACCGGAACGTAGGTGTCTTCTTTTTCTTCTAACAGGATGGCATCTAAAACTTGCAGACAGGTATCCAGCAACACCGGGTGCAGTTGATACCGATCGATCTCGATCGCCACTGATTCTGCCAGGATGATGTAACCCAAAGCTCGGTCTCGATCGCGCCACACTTGTTGCAGGGCGTGGAAACTGAGACCGTAGTCAATTTGCTGTTGTTGAAACTTCTGGTAGAGGCGATCGACGGAAATTTCTTCTGCCATCTGCTGCTGTAGCTCCGGCAAGTTCGCGGTTGGCTGCTTTACTGTTTCTTCTAAGCATATTTTTCCCGCAGCATGGAGCGTCCAACGATTTTGGCTCGGGTGTTGAGAAGATACATCTAAGCTAAAAATCCGAAAAGCGTAAGCTGTTGCCTCTTCCGGTTGCAACACCATCTGAAGGGGTAAGGCTTCCCCTTGCTCTGGGATTTCCAGCGCCTTCTGGATGGTGACGCCTTCTAGGCGACACGGCTGACCGGATAAGCTAGCTCCTGCGGCCAATGCGATCTCCAAATAAGCCGTTCCCGGCAAAATGGTGGTAGCAAACACGCGATGATCTCTCAGCCATGCGGGAAACTGTTGGCTGACTTGTCCCTGAAAGCGGATCTCGTCAGTACCCGCTAAGGATAAAGGCACACCCAGTAATGGATGCTCTTGACCTTGGGGGGGTACAGGGGTTGCCAGAACGCCGATGGTGGGTTCGACCCAATACCGACGGCGTTGGAAGGAATAGGTCGGTAGATTCACCTTCTGCCGGGGGAAGTCTCGATCGAAGCCTTGCCAATCCACGGTATAGCCCTGTCGATATAGCTCGGCTAAACTCGCCAGTAGGGTTTGCCAATCCCCTCGATCGGGATGTAAGCTCGAAAGCCACACTCCGGAAAGATCTCCGGGGAAACACTGGCGACCCATATTTAACAAGGTGGGTTTAGGTCCGATTTCAACAAAGGTATCCACCCCCTGTTGTTTGAGGCATTCCATGCTGCGAGCAAATCGGACAGGTTGAGTGATATGGTCGCACCAATATTCTGGAGTGGCGATCGCCTCTGTCATCAGTTCTCCGGTAACATTGCTAATCAGAGGAATCTGTGGGGGCGAAAAGCGGATCTGGCGAGCCACCCGATCGAATTCAGCCAGCATTGGCTGCATTAAGGGGGAGTGAAAGGCGTGGGAGACTCGGAGTTTCTTGGTTTTGATGCTGCGATCGTCTAAAATCTGACAGATGGCGCTAATAGCCTCTCGCGCCCCGGAAATCACCACACTTTGCGGTCCGTTGATGGCGGCAATCGACACCTGTTGGCTGTAAGGACGAATCACCGCAAGCACAGTCTCCTCGGAGGCTAAAACCGCCACCATCTCCCCATCTTGGGGCAAGGCTTGCATCAAGCTGCTGCGGTAGGCAATCAGCTTCAACCCATCCTCTAAGCTAAACACCCCAGCCAAACACGCTGCTACATACTCGCCCACGCTATGTCCCATCACCCAATCGGGCTCGATACCCCAGGATTTCCAGAGCTGAGCTAAGGCATATTCAATGGCAAAGAGAGCGGGTTGGGTGTAAGCGGTGCGATCTAATTCCGAATGTCGGTCTCCATAGAGAATGTCGAGTAAGGAAACATCTCGATAGTCCTTTAAAATATCGGCACAGCGATCGAAAATTTTCCGAAACGCGGGCTGTGTCTGGTAGAGTTGGCGACCCATATTCCCGTACTGAGCGCCTTGCCCGGTGAACAGAAAGCCGAGTTTCCGGGGATTCCCCTGATGGCTTGCCGGTTCAGACGTGAAGGTTTTAATAAGGTTTGTAATTGCGATCGTAAATTCTCGTGAGAGTCCGCCACCAGTGCCAATCGATGCCCAAAGTGGTGGCGTCCCGTATTGGCACTGAAGCCAATATCCCCCAAATTCACATCGCGATGGGTGTCGAGATAGTCTGCATAGCGTTGAGCCAAGTCTTGGAGGGCAGTTTCGGTTTTGGCACTGAGGGTCAACAGGTGTAGGGGTCGGTCGAGAACGCTGGGTTGCCGTACTCTCTGTGGGGCTTCTTCTAACACCACATGGCAATTCGTCCCGCCCATACCAAAGGAACTCACCCCGGCACGACGGGGTATGCCCTCAGTGTTCCAGGGAGTCAGTTCGGTATTAACGTAATAGGGTGTCTTGGCAAAGTCGATATTGGGATTCGGTTGGCTAAAATTCAAGCTGGGGGGAATGAGGCGATGTTTGAGGGCTAACACCGTCTTAATCAGCCCAGCAATGCCCGCAGCATCGTCTAAATGTCCGATATTGGTTTTCACAGAACCAATGGCACAGAATCCCGTTTTATCGATGGGTTCCTCGGTACTTTGGCGAAAGGCTTCAGTCAGAGCGGTGACTTCAATGGGATCGCCCAAAGCCGTTCCCGTACCGTGCGCTTCGACATAGCTGACGGTACTCGAATCAATTCTGGATACGGCTAAGGCTTCCGAAATTGCTGCCACCTGTCCGCGAACGCTGGGTGCCGTGTAGCTCATCTTGTGCGCCCCATCGTTATTCACGGCTGAACCTTTGATGACGGCGTAAATGGAATCGCCATCGGCAACCGCTTTACTCAGTAATTTGAGAACGACTACACCGGCTCCATTGCCAAAAACTGTGCCGCGAGCATCGGCATCAAAAGCGCGACAATGCCCATCCGGTGACAAAATCATCCCTTCGCGATAGAGATAGCCGAGGCGATGGGGAACGAAGATGGAAACCCCCCCGGCTAAGGCAACATCGCATTCGCCGAAATACAAACTTTGACAGGCTAAATGCACCGCCACTAATGAAGTGGAGCAGGTGGTTTGGACATTGACACTCGGTCCGGTTAAGCCCAGTTTATAGGAAACCCGCATGGGCAAATGATCGGAGCCATTTCCCTGCTCGATATGCAAGTCGCTTGCGGCTCTAAACAGACGATGGTTGAGAAAGGGTCGCTGGGGAGAAAACCCCAGACTGGGACAAACATTGTTAATTAAATAGGTACTAGAACTCGATCCGGCATACACTCCCACTAACTCTTGATGCAGTTTTGGGTTATAGCCAGCGCTCTCCAGGGCTTCCCAGGCACATTCTAGGAAAATTCGCTGCTGGGGATCGATAATTTCGGCTTCTTTGGCGCTGTAGCTGAAAAAGTCCGCATCAAACTGGTCAATGTTGGAGAGTACCGCCCCAGCTTTAACGTAATTGGGATGATTCAGTAGGCTGGGATCGAGAAAGTCGAGATCTTGTTCGGAAAAAAAGGAAATGGATTCGACTCCATCGCACAAATTTTTCCAAAACTCGTCAATATTCTCAGCACCGGGAAAGCGACAGGACATTCCCACAATGGCAATATCGGATTCACTTACCTGCGGTTGTGAATGCGGGTCTGGTAGACGACTCATTAATTCTGAATTTCTACAAAAGCGGGAAACTTGACTGCCAGGTCGGGCGTTACATTCGGGTTTGGGAAATCTCGTCGATCTGGGCAAACGGAGCCACCAGTTGCCCGACGATCAACTGGGGAAGCCGATCGGAATCGTTCAACCCAAACTGCCAATCCCGCGAACGGCCACGAGGTTTTTCAAAGGTTCCAAATAGCACGTCCCAGAAGGGAAAAACATCTGCCAGGTTGGCATCATATCGACAATGGATGGTGTGATGCCAAGCGTGAAAATTTGGAGTTGCAATCAGATAAGCCCACCAAGGAAAGGTCTCTTGGGTATTGGGAAAGTCCACATTAAAATGGGGAAGAATTCCGCCAAAAACCATCCGAATACTCAGACCGATCGCCAATGCTGTTGGAGTCACGCCCAGAAGATATGCTAGCCCAATATCTGAGGTTAAATGACCGAGGTTAAATACAGGATGATCTCGACTGCCGGTAATGCAGTTGAGTTTCGTGACTCCATGATGGATTTTATGAAATCGCCAAAAAAATTTTAGCGAGTGATCCATTTTGTGGAAAGCATACCGCTTTAAGTCTTCTAAAATCAAATAAGTTACAATTTGTAATAATAGCGGCGTCCCCCAAACCGCTAGTCCCCAGTTTTGAGTTCCGGGGGGAAATTTTTCTAGCAGGATACTAAATACAAAAGCCTGAAGGGTGATAGCGATCGTTCCGGAGAAAGCATTAATGCCCAATGTCAGCAAAATTTCATCAGACACCCAATTTGTTCCGTGTCGAAACCAAAGCGATTCTAGGAGAATACCCAGGGTTAAAATGCCGACCCGCACCCAATCTTGGAGAAAAATGGCCGTCGCTAATAACACGAACAATCCGAAAAAGCTCAGCCAAATAACGCCAGACTTCCATCGATCGGATATCCGTTCCCCTAATAAACAGATTCCTAAAAGACTCGCCAAGAGGAGAAAATTAATCAGGGTTTCACCTGTTAAACTAATCGCCATCAATCCTATATTCTTGAGTGTTCCATTTGACGAGAGCGATGGGCTTGTCGGAGTTGCCGTTGATGTTGAGCGGCTGTCAAACAACGATGACCGCAAGCTCCCCTCAAAGGAATAATTTGAGAAACATTGGTCTGCCCATATAATTGTTGCGCTAACGTTTCGATCGTCGGATATTGAAATAGAGTGGCAATAGTATTCAGGCGATCGCCAAAGATTGCTGTCAGTTTTTCATACACAGACAGAAGTAACAAAGAAGTCCCACCCACCTCAAAAAAATGGCGATCGAGGCTCATTTCGTCTAACTGCAACACCTCCTGCCAAACCCGAGCAATCTGTCGTTCGGTGTCCGTTCGGGGAACCACCCGTTTGGCATTCAACAGCGGTAGCGATCGCCTGGGAATAGGTAGATTCTGCCGATCCAGTTTGCCACTAGGAGTGAGGGGCATTCGTTCCAGAAACACCAATGCCGTTGGCACCATATACTCCGGCAAGCCCTCCCGTAGGTAATCGGACAGTGTTAATTCCCAATCCTTCGTTTTCTTTTCGGTTGCCGGGATAATGTAGGCAACTAACCGCTTGAGATCGGGTACATCTTCTCGCAGAATCACCGCACTCTCTTGCACCATCGGATGCTGGGCTAACAATCCTTCAATTTCGCCTAATTCAATTCGGAATCCTCGCAGTTTCACTTGACGATCGGCTCGTCCCAAATGCTGAAGGTTTCCATCCGAAAGATAGCGAGCTAAATCCCCCGTTTTATAGAGACGACCTTCCCCAAAAGGATTGGCAATAAACCGTTCCTGAGTTAGATCCGGACGGTTGAGATACCCTCGGGCAATTCCTACGCCACCCACGTACAAATTGCCGGGTTCCCCCAGGGGAACGGGTTGCTGTCGATCGTCTAGAATATAAATTTGTAGGTTGTCGATCGCTCGACCGATGGGCGGAAGAGTCTCCCACCGATCGATCGCTTTTGGCAAGGTAAAAGCCGTCACGTCTTGGCACTCTGTCGCACCATAATGATTGTGCAGAGTAGCCCCGATTTGCTCGAAGAATTGCGTAATTTTCGGGAGAATTTTTAATTGTTCTCCGGCGGTCATCACCTCTTGGAGCTGTGTCGGCAACGACATCCGAGTCGCCACCTGAGCCAACTGTTGAAGAGCCGTAAATGGCAAATACAGCTTTTCAATTCCCTGCTGGGAGATGACCTGGAAAAGCTCATCGGGATTGCGTCGTTGTTCCTCAGAAATTAAGACTAACGCACCCCCCGAACACCAGGTAGAAAAAATTTCATGAAAGGAGATATCGAAACTCAAGGGAGCAAATTGCAGGGTTTTGGCGCCGGTGAGGCGATGATGCAGATGCCAGTTAATCAGATTGACCAGTGCCCCATGTTCCATCATCACCCCTTTGGGTTTTCCTGTGGAACCGGAGGTGTATAGAACGTAGGCTAAGTTATTAAGTTCAATCCCGCTGTCGGGATTGTCCGAGGAGACTGACTGGAGGCTTTCGGACACAACATCAAGATCGACAATGGGATATCCTTCCCAAACCTGGGAAAAGACTGAATTTTCCCTTCGCAATTGTGCTGTTGTCAGTAGTAAACTCACTCGGGAATCGGCGAGCATATAGACAAGACGATCGTTCGGATAAGAGGGATCGAACGGCACATAAGCCCCTCCGGCTTTGAGAACGGCTAATAGTGCCATCACCATTCTCAACGATCGCTCAACACAAATTCCGACTAAAACCTCGGGGGCAACTCCCAATTTTATGAGGTGATGTGCCAGTTGATTGGCTTGTCGATTAAGCTGTTGGTACGTCAATTGTTCGCGATCGAAGACAACGGCAATTCTATCGGGCGTTTGTTGAGCTTGTTTTTCAAACCACTCATGAATGCACCGATACCCAACCTCACCGGTTGCCGTATGATTTCCGCTCAACAAAAGCTGTCGATCTCTTTCGCTGGAAACCTGTAATTTTCTCATAGGTTATCAGTTAAGAACTGCTTTTTCAGACAATTTCTGTTTGAACTCTGATTTATACGAGATCTTTGATATTCACTTTCTTTGACAGACTCACTATGCTCTCATGCGCGGTGATTCTTGACGTTTCATCGCAATACTAACGTAGTTTTATAGTCGCTCACCGTCTGTTTAGAGTCATGGCGATGCCCTATACCGATATGAGTGTATATTTCTGGCTGCATTCTTGTCTCTGTCCTGTTGAATCCCACAGAAAAATCTACCATGAGTCTACTCAGTTCTATAGATTTCTATAAGTCCTTTTACTTGGCATCTTCCAGGGTATGATACCGAAATTTAAAAGTTTGTCAACCCTAGCCACACCCGAAACAAGAAGTTGACAAGGTGACCGCCTTCGCCCGGTTCGATCGCATTGACCGTCCTAAGCACACAGCGCTTAGCTATAACTGCTATATCTCTACCCTCGTCGCCCAACTGAGGGATAATTCAAAGACCGATCGATCGAGAGACTACAACTAAACCATGCGAATTCTTGTTGAAGGCTGGCGTTTCGTCCCCCACTCATTTGCGATCGCCAATCAGTTCCAACTGCTCGAACTCTTGCAGCGATCGAATCTGGAACTCTATCACCGGGATATGCCATACTTCGACCCCGAATGGCAGCCGCAACGGGGGTTATTCGCTCCCGCTGAGGAAGAGGCTTTGAGTCGGATTCCGGCACCGGATGCCAATTTGTCCGCCGATGCCGTGCTGCGGATGTGTATGCCGTATAATCTCAAACCCTCTGCGGCAAAGCGAACTTGTGTCTTTGCCACGACGGAATGGGGTATCGTTCAGAAGTTGATGCTGAAGTTAATGGGTGTTCCGGCGTTTTGGGATGCTCATCACAACTGTGATACAACGATCGTAACGCCTTCAAATTGGTCGAGACAGGGGTTTCTGCGAAGTGGTGCCGATCCCGATCGAGTTGTGGTGGTTCCCCACGGCGTCGATACCCGAGTATTCCATCCATTACCAGAGGCAGAACGTGCGGCACTGCGCCGACAACGTGGTTTAGAAGATTGCTTCGTCTTTTTAAATATTGGGGTGATGACGTGGAATAAAGGCATTCGCCCTTTGCTCAAAGCTTTTGCGGCAGTCGTGGAACGGTATCCAGAAGCAAGATTGATTCTCAAGGGAACGGAAGCGATTCGGAAATCCCGCGATTTTATTGTAGAGGCAATGCAGGCTATCTTAACTACAGCGCAAGCGGCGCGAGTCATTCCCCGTGTTGCCTATATTGGGGACAATCTTTCGGTTGAAGAACTGGCGCAATTACATCAAATTGCCGATGCTTATGTTGCACCCTATTTGGCAGAAGGATTTAATATGCCTGTTTTGGAAGCGGCGGCTTGTGGTTTGCCGATCGTTTGTACCGCAGGCGGACCGACGGATGATTTTACCCGATCGGACTTTGCGTTGTATATTAACAGCGAACTGAAAACGATGGAAATCGAGCATGAAACTCGTTTTTATCTCCATCCCGATTTGGATCATTCGATCGAATTGATGAGTAAAGTTATCGAGAACTCCGAATTTCGATCGCAGGCTCGCCAAGTGGGTTCCCAGTTTATCGCCGATCGTTATACCTGGCAAAAGATTGTCGATCGATTACTCGAAGTTTTACAGGGATAAGTCGTTAATCGTTATAGGATATTTCGTTCCGCCACTAGCAAATAACCAATAACCAATGACCAATAACATGAAACTTATTGTTGAAGGTTGGCGTTTCATTTCTCAATCCTACGCGGTTGTCAATCAGTTTCAATTATTAGAATTTCTGAAGCGATCGAATCTCGAACTGTTTCATCGAGAAATGCCCTATCTCTGCGATTGGCAACCGACGACAGGTTTGCTCGATCGTGCCGAAGAAGCGGCATTGCGAAGTATTCCGGAACCCCAACCCGGACAGTCTGCCGATGCGGTGTTGCGGATGCAAATGCCGTTCGATTTAACACCTTCTACAGCCACGCGAACCTGTGTATTTGGATTAACAGAACATGGCATCGTTCAAAAAGAAATGTTGCAACTGATGGGAGTTCCTTCTCTTCATCAAGTTCACAGCAATTGCGATACTATTATTATCACTTCTTCCCAATGGTCGAGAACCGGATTTATTAATAGTGGAGCCGATGGAAACCGGGTGGTTGTTGTTCCGTTAGGTGTCGATCCCAGGGTTTGTAAACCCCTTGAATCTTGGCAAAAAACGAAACTTCGCGAACAATTAGGTTGGCAAGATAGTTTTATCTTTTTAAATGTGAGTGCGATGGGAAATCGCAAGGGAATTTGTCCGCTACTGAAAGCCTTTGTAACGATCGCCGAGAAGTATCCTCAAGCCAGACTGGTTCTCAAAGGTACGGAATCATTATATAGTTCCAAAAGTTCGATTCTACAAGCAATTAAAACGACATTAACCGATCGAGAAGCCGCTATTATTATTCCCAAATTAGCGTACATTGGAGAAGATTATTCATTTGCTCAAGTGGTACAGTTGTATCAAGCGGCAGATGCTTACGTTTCCCCTTATCTAGCAGAAGGGTTTAATCTTCCTGTTCTAGAGGCGATCGCGTGTGGTTTGCCCGTCATTTGTACCGCAGGCGGACCGACAGATGATTTTACTCGATCGGAGTTTGCATGGCGTATTGATAGCCAGAAAACAACGATGAAAATTAGCGGAGAAGATCGTTGGATATTTAACCCCAATATAGAGCATTTAATGACTTTGATGGGACAAATTATCGAACGAGAATACCTTCGCGATCGAGCTAGAGATTCGGGTGTTAAATTTGTTGCCAAACAGTATACTTGGGCGCGAATTGTCGATGGTTTGCTTGAAATTCTCGATCCAAAACAAAGCAAGACTTCGATCGACGATCGAAAATCGAAGTTTATTAAAATTTGAAAATCATCCAAAACCCTTGATATTCTCTTCACCCGAATTACGCCTAAACCTGGGTTGTGGATCGAAAAGAATGGATGGATACGTGAATGTCGATAAATATGGAAACCCCGATATCCAACACGATCTAGAAACCTTTCCTTGGCCCTGGGACGATAATTCTATAATCGAAATTAAGCTCACTCATGTTTTAGAGCATTTGGGACGAGATACTGACATTTATTTAAAAATATTCCAAGAAATGTATCGGATTTGTCAAGATGGTGCTTCGATCGAAATCACCGTCCCCCATTACCGCCACGATAACTTTTTTGACGATCCAACTCACGTAAGAGCCGTTACACCTCTCGGACTGAGTATGTTTTCGCAACAGTTAAATCGAAAATGGATTGAATCCGGATATGCTTGCTCGACATTAGGATTAAATATCGGAGTAGATTTCGAGTTAGTTGAAACGCGATATAAACCCAGTTCGCATTGGTTTCGCTTGCATCCAAAAACGGAAATCGATTGGGAGCTATTGCAAGCAGAAAGTGCGCTTTATAATAACCTTATTCAAGAAATTTATATGAAACTCAAAGTAGTCAAATCAGTCGATCGAGATTAATCATTGTTGTTGAGATCGGACTGACATAGAATCTATATATATAGCGAAGCGCATAGAAGTTAGGATAATTCTGGTAGGGGCGAAGCATTTGCTCGAAAATGTCATGTACAAGTCTAGAAAAGTTCATACAAATGCTTCGCCCGCTCTCTCTCTTCGCACCCTCAAAAATGTCATGTACAAGTCTAGAAAAGTTCATACAAATGCTTCGCCCGCCTCTTCTCTTCGCCCGCTAGATGGCTAGATGGTGTTTGGTATGGGCAACCACGAGGGGATTGCCGAACATCTGGACAAGCTGCGTCAGAGAAGGCAAAGGATCGGAAATATCGCGTACATAATATATTCTAATTAAAAAAGCATTTACATATAAGATTGTCTTAATTTATTCTAGAAATGGCTACAGCTAAGAGGAACTGCTCATGCAAGGATCGATTGAGAAACCCAGTAATACTTCAGGATTGTTCGATCGAAATCGTCTCGTTCGGATTTTGGAAACCGTTCAAGACGCAATCGTCATCTCCATTTGTTTCGGCTTATTCAGCTTCATGGTGTTGCAACTGCGGGCGATGTTCGTCTCGCTGTTGCCACCGATCAATTTTCAGGTTGTCACTGCCGATATTTTGTTTTTGCTGATTCTGGTCGAATTGTTCCGCTTGCTGATTATCTACTTGCAAGAACATCGTGTCTCGATTGGCGCTGCGGTTGAAGTTTCGATTGTGTCAGTCTTGCGAGAAACCATCGTGCATAGCGTTCTGGAAACCCCCTGGGTTCACGTCCTTTCCGCCTGTGCCTTCCTACTGGTTCTCGGCGCCTTGTTAGTCGTTCGCGTTTGGATACCGCCTACTTTTGAGGGTGTCGATCCCGAAAGCCGAGTTTCCCAACGCTATAAATCCTTGAGACATGAGGAAGATCGATCGCGCGAGGTAGGAAAATCATAACTCGCGCAGCAGGCAGAAGAGAAGCAAATGCCTCGGGGAAATCTCATGTACGAATCGACAAGAATCATGCAAATGCTTCTTCGCCCGCTTTGATACTCCAAAAAATACTCAGTCCGATGGACTGATAAAGTGCGCCCAAATATTCCCATCCGGTCCGCACACTTGATTGATATACCCGTTGTGGTACATCAACCGCCGACCTTCCGTATTGGTGTATCCCGTATAGGCATCCCCCCACGGGTCATTCACAATCAGACCCTCTGGCGCGTAACCAATCACCGTGACAATATGACCCGTCGCGGTGAAATCCCCCGCCAAAACCAACGGACGACCATTTGCCAGTTCCCAATCGATTTCCGACCATTTGCGCGTAGTTGAGAAACTGCTCTTAAATCCATAGGCACGAATGAGCTGTTGCAAAACGGTGTGATCGGTCTGGGCATCTATACCGTATCGATCGAGAATCCATTCCAACAGCTCGTCTGCTAGATTGTAGCTGTAGCTCGGTCGCAAGCCATAGTAATACAACACCATCGCGATCGCCGTGACGTTGCACGTAGACCAGTAGTAGCGGGGGTTATCCCGTTGGGAAAAGTAGGGAACATTAAGTTCGACCCGCTTGGGAAGTTTGGGGAATAAATCGATCGCGGTACTGCCTCGCCGCACCAGAATGTGACCGGGATACAGATACCCCGTATTCCCATATCCTGGGAGTTCTTCGGTTAAAGTCACCTTGACGTGATTGGATTCGGTTTTATAGCCTTCTACGCCGTAAATCCGTCCCACAGGCAAACTCACGCGATCCTTGGCACTGAGCTGACCGGAGTCCACTGGACGGCGCTTGAGTAGCGTTTCCTTTTGGATAATCACCGTCAGCGAGTCGGGATCGTAAGCAATTAACTTGCCCTCTTTACGCAGTTGAACGTGTTGGCGAAACACATACCCCACATCGCCGAAATTGGGAACGGATTCGGTGAGGGTGACGCGGAAATGTCCAGCGGTGGAAGCATACCCCCGAACCCCAAAGTTTTGTCCTAGAAGCAATTGCTCTTTTTGGGAACTGCTCAAGCCGGCAGCATCTTCTGGCGCACCTTTAATATATGTGGTTTCTGTCACCAACATTTGACCGGTAACGGGAGTATTGGGCACATCCTCGATGTCGAACCGCAGAACTTGATTACCTTTGGTCAGTTGAACGTGGGGCTAAAAAAGTATCCGAAATCGCCGACAGGTTGTAAGGGATACTTAAGGGAGACTTTCAGATGACCGTCGGTAAATCCGTATTTGGCAACCTCAAAGACTTGACCCGCTTTGAGTTCGACTTTTTGCCTGGAGTTGAGTCGTGCCGAGTCTACCGGAGCAACTTTAAATAAAGTATCGCGCAGGAGTTTGACTTTGAGCGCTGCGCCGACGGTTAAGGCATCGGAACTGACGGTAATGTAGATAATATGGTTGCCGAGGAGTTTTCCAGTTCGATCGCTACTTTTGAGCCGCAGCCACCGACTTCCGGCAATTTGGAAACCCCGATCGAGTTTAACCCGCCAAAGTCCCTCTTTGCGATTGAGACTAACGGGAAGCGAATGTTTATCTTCGGCAATCAGTGCGACGCTAACTGTGTTTTGGGGATCGAACTTACCCTGCAACGTAATCGGTTGGTTGACCAAAACCTCTGTCGGTCCGCGATAGTCCAAACCGGGGAAAATATTGAAGGGTTGACCCCCCTGTTTGAGTTGGATGAAATCTAAATAGAGATAGCCTGTATTGCCAAATCCCGGCAGGTTTTCCGTCAGCGCCACTCGCAAGTGAGATCCTTCAACGGCGAAGCTGCTGACGCCATAAATCATTCCGGTTAAGAGATCGATTTTGTCCGAACTGGAAAGTTGGGAAGAATCGATCGGGCGTTTTTTAAACGGTGTCGTCCGTAGTAAAGTGACGGTATAGGCGTTGCGATCGTATTCTGCCCAGCCTTCGGCGTGTTTGAGGCGGACGTGACCGGAATACAGGTAAACGCTTCTGCCCAGGTTGGGAACCGATTCGGCTAGCGTCACCCGGAAGTGACCGTCGATGCAAGCATACCCCAAAACAGTTAGAGTTTGTCCGGCAAGCAGTTCGACTTGCTGGTTGGGGTCGAGTAATTGGGAACTGATGGGTTGGCTTTTCATTTTGGTGTTGTGCATCACCCACATCACCAGCGTTCCCCCTTGAGGCGCAGGCAACTGGTTATCTTCAAACCGCAGGGTTTGACCTTTCCAGGTGAGTTGGACGTGGGGTTGGTAGAGGTAGCCAAAGTCTCCCACTGGATCGATTGCCGAGGTCAGATCGACTTTCAGATGACCTTGAGACGCGCCGTAACGCCGCACGGCAAAAGTTTGACCGGCTTTGACTCGAATTTTTTGCCGTCCGTCAAGGCGGTTGGAGTCTGTCGTTGAAACCTTGAACCAAGTATCTTGCAGAATTCGCAGGTTTAAGGAATCTGCTTCGGTCATGGGTCGATCGCTAACGGTAAGATAGACGATACGATCACTTTTGACTTGGTTCGATCGATCGGTGCCCTGCAGGCGCAACCAACGCACCCCAGCACTACTGAATCCTCGATCTAAATCGACTTGCCAGGTTTGGGTACTGGTATTGAGGGTGACTGGCAGTGAATATTTATCTTCAGCGACGACGGTCACGTTACTGACTGCCTGGGGGTCAAAGCTACCCTGCAACCGAGTCGGCTGACCGACTAAGACTTCCTGGGGACTGAGATACGAGAGAACGCCCATACGCTTTTAGTCATTTCCTATACGTATTCTATCGATGGTATACGCTACCAGTCGCTTTGAGACAGTTATCCCAGACCCGTGATTTGCCACTAGCCACTCCCAAAATTTTAAGATATGTAAAAATACATACAGATGCCGATCGAAAGTGACGGCATTGTAGTATAGCCTAGAAAGATGAGGTTGAGTCCTATGGTATCGTCCGGACAAGTTGAATTGCTCTCCACACAATCGCTCGTAGAAGCGTTTTTTCGGAAATCTGCCGGAAACTGGAAGTCCGAAAGACGCTACTACACGCTCAAGAAGGATACATCTCAAGAAGTTGTCAGTTTTATTACGATCGAGTTTTTGGAACGGGGAGATGCTCGACTCTTACCCCTTGCCGAGTTGCACCATCTCCGGGAGGAACAGGTTTTGGCTTGTGGCAGCCAAGTGATCTGGGAAAGTCATTACGTCGGACCCAAAGGAAAACCGACCAAGGGTTCGACGGTGTTTGGCGTGTTGGGAGAAACCTTGTATCGCGATCGCGGATTTGCCACGCCCGAACCCGTCACCGCCTATTTATACTTACCTAAACCACAAACCCTGTGCTTGAAAACGGAGTACGGTGGATCTGTGTTTGAGGAAGAGATTAAGCTCATCGGTCAAAAGTACCGAACTCGACAAACCATCATTTCTCGTGCAGGTGAAGAGCTGACCATCGGACAGTATTTGGAGAAACGAGTTTAAAGAAAAGTAACGCAATGTTTCTCAGTATGTACTAAAGTCAAGAAGCCGACCGATATCTCTTTAGGCGGTCTAATTTCCGAAAACTTGGAGGGGGACAGGGTTTGACAGTCTATCGGCATGAAAAGCGATCGTCAAACCCTATATTTTTTATAAAACTTAATAAACAAACCCTCGACGACGTTGTATAAATTGTATCAGTAAGGGTAAAGGCAACAGGCAAGCCTTGAGCGATCGGCTTTTTAGCCCCTCTCATAAAAAAATAATTT
Source organism: uncultured cyanobacterium (assembly GCA_963838375.1). Classification (GTDB taxonomy): domain Bacteria; phylum Cyanobacteriota; class Cyanobacteriia; order Cyanobacteriales; family Geitlerinemataceae; genus DVED01. Next base: position 571,732 of record CAWIQY010000008.1, read on the forward strand.
TTACTCAGGTTGGCAAGCCATCCCCAAGGGTAGGTCGGATTTGAGTTAAGTTGAGTTGTCTCTTTGGTAGAGTCACTCGAGACTGCCAGAGCCTGGTGTTTAACTAAACAACCTTTATTTTAAAGACAATCCATCTAAGTCAGTTAGGAGATTAAGAGTCCGATGTTCGACGCATTCACAAAGGTGGTTTCCCAAGCAGACGCACGAGGCGAGTACGTTGCCGCTGGTCAAATCGATGCACTCAGTGCGATGGTGGCTGATGGCAACAAGCGGATCGATTCTGTCAACCGCATTACCGGTAGCGCTTCCTCTATCGTTGCCAACGCCGCTCGTGCCCTGTTCGCCGAGCAACCCCAACTCATCTCTCCAGGTGGAAATGCTTACACCAACCGTCGCATGGCTGCTTGCTTGCGCGACATGGAAATCATTTTGCGTTATGTCACCTACGCGATCTTCACCGGCGATGCCAGCGTGCTGGACGATCGTTGCTTGAACGGTCTGCGCGAAACCTACGTTGCTCTGGGCACACCTGGCGCTTCCGTGGCAACTGGGGTTCAAAAAATGAAAGAAGCCGCTTTGGCGATTGCCAACGATCCCAACGGAATCACCAAGGGAGATTGCAGCAGCTTGATGTCTGAAATCAGCACCTACTTCGATCGTGCTGCCTCTGCTGTCGGTTAATTCGGCATTTTGTGCCAATCCGCATTTAAACTTCTTCATTTGACAACATCGCAAAATTTTTAAGGAGATTATCCACACATGAAAACCCCTCTCACCGAAGCAGTAGCCGCTGCTGATTCTCAAGGACGTTTCCTCAGCAGCAGCGAACTTCAAGTGGCTTTTGGTCGTCTGCGTCAAGCTCAAGCCAGCCTAGAAGCAGCTAAAGCCTTGTCTTCCAAAGCTGACAGCTTAGTCAACGGTGCAGCTCAAGCCGTTTACTCCAAGTTCCCCTACACCAAGTCCATGTCAGGTGCTAACTACGCTTCCACCCCCACAGGTGAAGCCAAGTGCGCTCGCGACATTGGTTACTACCTGCGCATGATTACCTACTGCTTGGTCGCAGGCGGAACCGGCCCCATGGACGAGTACCTGATTGCCGGTCTCGATGAAATCAACAGCACCTTCGAGTTGTCCCCCAGCTGGTACGTCGAAGCCCTGAAAAACATCAAAGCCAGCCACGGTCTCTCGGGCGATGCGGCAACTGAAGCCAACGGCTACATCGATTACGCCATCAATGCCCTGAGCTAAACTTCGGTTTGAGCTTTGGATAGTAAGTCGCTAACAGCACATTGTTGGTAGTTGCTTGCACTCCAGCCCGGAACGGTAAAGAGCTACTAGCGCTTAGCTGGCAGTTGTTTGCCGTGCCGGGTAATTTTTTTAATCCAAACAGGATGTCGCTTCAGCAATAGTTGGACATTCGGAAGATAACACAGCATCAATTAATTTCAATTCATTCTTTAGATCGGGAGAATTTAAGTATGGCAATTACCACTGCAGCGTCTCGGCTTGGGGTTTCCGCTTTTATGGATGCCCCCCGAGTGGAACTGCGTCCCAACTGGAGCAAAGACGATGCCCAAATCGTGATTCGCGCCGTCTATCGCCAGGTTTTGGGCAACGACCATTTAATGAAATCGGAACGGCTGGTTAGCCTGGAGTCCCTGCTGAGCGATGGGTGCATCACCGTGCGGGATTTCGTGCGTGGCGTTGCCAAATCGGAGCTGTACAAGTCTAAGTTTTTCTACAACAGCTTCCAAACCCGCTTCATCGAACTTTCCTACAAGCATCTGCTGGGTCGCGCACCCTATGATGAGGCTGAGGTGATCTATCATCTCGACTTGTACCAAAACCGAGGATACGATGCCGAAATCGATTCCTATGTCGATTCAGTGGAGTATCAAGAAAACTTTGGCGACTATGTTGTCCCCTATTATCGTGGTTTTGACACGCAGACCGGTCAAAAAATTGCGGGCTTCCCTCGGATGTTCCAACTGTATCGCGGTTATGCCACCAGCGATCGATCTCAGATTGCCGGGAACGAATCTCGCTTAGCTGGGGAACTCGCTCGCAATTGCGCCTCGGCAGTTGTGGGTCCGGCAGGAGTCAACAACGGTTGGGCGTATCTGGCATCCAAAGGTGGCAATGCTCCCAGTCGTTCCATGGGTGGTGCTGCCGAGATCTCGGGCAGCAACAGCCGGATGTACCGGGTGGAAGTGACGAAGTTAGTGGGACGCGGTTATCCCAACAACTTGCGCCGATTGGGAACCCCGACGGCACGTCGCAGCAGCACCTCTTTCTGCGTGTCCTACGACAAGCTCAACGATACCTTGAAGCAAATTCATCTCCAAGGCGGTAAAGTGGCTAGCATTACGCCCGCGAATTAAGCGATCGAGCTGAACTCTAACCGATAAAATCTGAATGGGGGCGCGTATGAATGCGCCCTTCATTTATGGAGTGGGAAACGAGATGGAGAATGTCGGACGCACAGAGACGGGGATGAAGAGCGAGGTGACGCTCACGATCGAACAAGCGATCGCCAATTTGCGACAAACTCAGGATACGGGCGATCGATATTATGCGGCGTGGTGGCTGGGACGGTTCCGAGTACGAGAACCCAAGGCAATTGATGCTTTGCTAGCGGCGTTGGAGGATGAAGCAGATCGATCGCCTGATGGCGGATATCCCCTACGACGAAATGCGGCTAAAGCTCTGGGAAAATTGGGCGATCTCCGAGTAGTTCCGGCGCTGATTCGCTGTTTGGACTGTCCGGATTATTACGTACGGGAGTCGGCGGCTCAAGCCTTGGAAATGCTGGGCGATCGATCGAGTATTCCAGCTCTATTGAAGCTGATGGATGGGGGGGTGGAAGCGGCACAATTCGTACCGGGAAAACCCCATCTCGTTCAGCCGTACGATGCGGCGATTGAAGCCTTGGGGACGTTGAACGCCACAGAAGCCCGATCGGCTATCGAACCATTTTTAGAACATTCTGTGGGACGGGTACAGTATGCGGCGGCGAGAGCCATGTATCAGCTAACCGGGGATGCGGTGTATGGGGAACGTTTGGTTGTGGCTTTGGAAGGTCCAGATTTGCAATTGCGCCGTTCGGCATTGATGGATTTAGGCGCGATCGGCTATTTGGGAGCAGCCAAGCCGATTTCGGAAACTTTGGCTGAGAATAGCATGAAGTTGATCGCGCTCAAAGGGGTTTTGGATTATCATTTGAACGATCGATCGATCGACGATCGACATTCTTTGTCTGAAGAGGCGATCGAGATTATGAATTTGATGGATTCATTATTGTAAGGATTGAGAATCAAAAAACTCCCCACGGGATGCGAGGAGTGGGATTGGGTTATCTGAGCTGGAATTTAGGGATTCCCAGCAAGCTGACCTAATATACTTCTCAGGACGATCGGGGTATGCAGTTTCTGTCCCATTCAGGGTCTGGATAACTGTAGGGGTCAACGGCTGTTGACCCGATCTCGCCCTAACACCTGAATGCTTTCTATTTCGGTCAACCTGTGATTCAATATGTGAAACATGAGAATTTCCGGTATTGAGTAATCGACGATCGAGGACAACACATCGCTCGATTGCCGATCGCAGGTTGAGGAGAGAAAATTGCCGATGCAACGCACTCTTTTGTTAAAGGGTAATCTCGATCGATCGAAGCTTTCTCCAAAGCTGCACGTCATCACGGCAACGCCCCAAGCGGCAAAAACGTTGCAAGTTCCCCATCACAGTTTAGAAGACCTCGCTCAGCAGATTTGCCGTCAGCAGGGAATTGCCATTGCCCCGATTCTCACCAGCCATCGATCGCTACGAGAGGCTGTTCGCCAGGCGATCGATCCCGACGATCTAGACGGCACTGCCCGCACTTGGAAACGTTCAGTGAAAGCCATTTTACGTGCCGGAATCGACTTAGAAACTCTAGAATCCATTAAAACTCGAAATCTACCGCAACTTGCCCGTTTAACCCGCACTTACCAACAGCAATTGCGACAGTTAGGCGCGATCGATCCAGCCCAAGTGTTGTGGGTCGCCAGCCGCTTATCCTGTCACCGACAAGCCTTGGCAATCTATGGTTATTTTCACCCACAACCGGACGAATTAGAATTTATCGATGCAATTTCCGCAGATGGAAGTGTTCTAGTTCTTGCCGATGAGAATTTGGATAGTGTCTGGGATAGTCAAAAAGCGATCGAAGAATTGCAAAAACGAGGATGGATTTTAGGAGAAACAAAAGCCAACCCGAAGAGTGTAAGGCGGTATGCCCCTGGGCTGTGCGCCTATCCCAACCCAGAAGCCGAAGTCCGGGGGGCACTCTCTCAAATCAAACAATTGCTGCAAAAAGGAGTTCGGGCAAGTGACATCGTGTTGGTGGCGCGGGATGATGCCTTCTACGGACCGACGGTGTTGGATGTGGCGTGGGAATATGAGTTACCGATGCGGGCGCTGTATGCAACTTCTTTAAATACGACCCGTTTAGGCGCTTGGGTTCGATCGCTTTTTGAGGCGATTCGCAGCAACTTTCCCTTTGAAGCCACCGCCAAACTCCTGAGTCATCCCCTAGCATCGGCACGTTTGCAACCGATTTGGGCAGAAGTTCGCCAGCGCCATCCCCAAGGACTTCAAAAGTGGCAGCAATTGCTAGGAGAAGATCTCTCTTGTTTGAAGTGGAAGCAACGAGACACTCGCGCCAACTGGGTACAACGACTGCGGGAAGTGTTCGATGCTTTTGAAGTGCGGCAGCGGTGTGGAGGCTGGGCGCGGGAAATTATCGCTTACTATAAATTAGATGAAGGCTTAGATGCAGTTGCCGAACCCGAGGGAAACCGCCTGACTCTAGAAGAATTTGCCCGAGAAGTTACCGATAGCCTGAATTTTTTGACCGTTCCCGCCCAACCGGGACGCGGTGGTGTGGAACTGCATACCCCCAAAGCCTTGTGGGGGGCGCACTATCGATATGTTTTCGTTTTGGGCATGGCAGAGGGACTATTTCCCGCGCCATTGAAAAACGATCCGGTTTTGGATTTTTATACCCGCAAGCAGTTAATTCGGCTGGGATTCTCGCTAGAATCGGCAACTCAAGCGGTTCGCCGCGAAGCCCTTTCGTTTGAGTTGCTGTTGCAAGTGGCAACCCAAACGATCGTTTTTTCTTATCCGCAACAGTTGGAAAAAGAGGAAATGTTGCCGAGTCCGTATTTGGCGAAATTGGATCTCAAACCCCAAGTTCCCGAGACGATCGCCGTTGCCAGTCGGGAGGAAGCCCGAACCGTCAATTTGGCAGGGATTATTGCCCAGGCAATCCATCCGATCGTCGCATCAGACGATCGGGTATTCGAGCGAGTTGTGGGCGCTTGGACGGTCGAACAGCGCAGGGAAAGTGCAGCCCCACATGACGAGTACGATGGGGCAGTGGAGATCGGCATCGATCCAGCGCAGCACGTTTTCAGCGCTTCGCAATTAACTCAACTCGGACAATGCGGGTTTAAATGGTTTGCGGGATACTTGTTGAAGTTAGCCGAATTAACCGAAGCACAGACCGAATTTAGCGGTAAACTGCGGGGACGTTTGTATCACAAAACGTTGGAATTGGTGGCGCAAAAAGCACAGGGGAAACCCGATCTGCGACAGGAAATGTTAGACGCGATCGATGATGCCTTTGCCGAAGCCGAAAAATCGGAAAATCTCTTGGGAATTGCGGCGTGGGATGCCCGTCGATCGGAACATTTAGATTTGTTGCGGCGGACGATCGCCCACGAGAGTTTTATCTCTCCAGACACGGAAATTTTGGGGGTAGAACTCAAGTTTCGAGGGGAGTGGCACGGCTTAAAAGTGGAGGGAATCGTCGATCGAATCGACTCGACGCCGGAGGGTTTGTGCGCGATCGAATACAAAAATCTCTCCAGCAAACCTACAGCCGCCAAAAATACGTCTGGCAAAGCTGATTTAGACGTACAATTACCATTGTACAGTCAAGTTGCCACTGCTGCACTTTTTCCCGATCGACCTGTCTCTAAAGCTTATTATTATTCTATTTCCAAGCAGAAAATAATCAAGGCAGATCCAGATGCAACAGAGTTAGCCGAATTTGCCCTTCGCATCAAGCAACACCTCACAAAAGGACATTATCCCGTACAACCCGACATCGATGGCAAAGCCTGCCAGTATTGTTGTCAAGATTTAGTTTGTCGGCAAGGGAAGCGGTTGAGTCGAAAAACGGAAGAAGGAGTTTAGTCAAAAAGTAGTAAAAGAGGGGATAATGAGACGATCGATCGTCTCATTATCCCCTCTCTGTTTAAGATTCTTCTATCTCTTTGCCAGCGGACTAGATTTCGCCCAGTTTGGGTTCGGCGCTGCTACCCATCGGAGAGACGAGATCGCGGAAAAACGTCATTTGCTTTTGATAATCCATTGCCTTAACTTGATTCAGCAATTCTTCTTCCGAATCAGAAAGGCTATAGGTTTCAGGCATGGGAATCACGCTACCGTTATCCATTCCTTGTGCCAATAAATACCAGAATAAAAGCTTTGTCGTATCGCTCAAACTCGCGTACTCGCGAGTAATTTCGGTATTCGTCCCTTGAATCAAATCGCGTTGGATTTGCAGTTGCTCTTCGCGAGACATTGCTTTGACTTGATCGAACAACGCTTCCGCAATTGCCGGAGATGCGGTGCTCGCACCGGGTGCCGCCGGGGTAACAGCACCTCCCATTTCCTTATATATAAAGTAGAATAACGCTAACTGCTTGTCAACACTTAAGCTTTGAAAAGAAGTCAACAGTTCAGATGTATCTTCAGACGTGGCGTAACTCATAAATCTATATTACTTAACTACTCTTTACAAAAATATCAAAAAGAAGATGAGAGGTTAATCCTCCTAAAGATAGAGATAATCGATCTTATTGCGCAGCGGTTTAATCTGCGATCGACGACCCAAGTATTATCTGAAGAGAATTGACCGAGAGACTCGGATACCCGGTCATGGGAGAGCGGCTCATCCTCAGTTTATATTGGGAACATAGCTAAGCTGTCACTGTATCATCTGTATCGATTAAATCCTCAAGATCGATCGAGATTTATGTCTACAGGTAGATTAAAAGTTTCAAGTTTTTGATTATTTTGAAAGGAATACAGTTCTTTCGCCCCAACTTAATTCAAACGCCGATTTCGCTATCACCCTTAGCTGCCTGTGACGAGACTAAATTTGGGCAAACCTATAGGGTCGATCGAAAAAGCTAAGTTTATTTTGAGACTTAAAAATATTGTATTCGTGGTTTAACCCTTGACTCGTATTAGGATAAAAAAATGACTTACTCCAATCAACCTGTAGGAGATTACGTCGAGCCTGTTGTTGCAGTTTCCAATGGAGATTATCACGATCGCGTACGATGGGGAGCGATCCTAGCTGGACTATTTACGGCGATCTCTTCCCAGCTCGTTTTGAGCGCCCTCGGGGCAGCCGTGGGACTCAGCTCGATCGCTTCCTCCGGTGCACCCCGTTCTGATGCGGGTGGCGTGGGTTCTGCGGTGGGAATTTGGTCGATTATTAGTTTGCTAATTTCGCTCTTCATTGGCGGCTGGATAACATCACGGGCTGCCGGTCCCATGAGTAAGACGACTGCTTTATTGAACGGAGCGATCTTATGGGCAACCACTTTAGCAATGAGTGCTTGGTTGCTTTCGAGTGGCGTCTCCGGAGCATTTGGCATTCTAGCATCCAATGCTGGAGATATCGTTAATCAAGCTCAGCAAAGCGGTGCAAGTCTTCCCAATGACGCACCCGATATTACAGCCAATCAAACTCGAGACCTTGCTGGTAATTCAGCAAAAATTGGTTGGTCTTTTGTGCTTGGGTCTTTGCTAGCATTGGCTTCTTCTATTTTCGGTGCGACAACCGGTGCTCGTCGCCCCCGCGCAGCCGTACTCCAAAGCACTAATCGATCGTTGTAATTCGATCGATTCCGAGTCGGTGAAACAGAACCCATTCAAAAAACAAACCGAGCTTTCTACTAATTTCTACGAATCGGAAAGCTCGCTCTGTTATTGGGTAAAAACTAGCTACTCTCAACACGTTTAACTACAAGGTAAATATCATGTTTGAATCGATAAAACCGATGGCTGTTTGGCTCTTGGGTCAAGCGGGCACCTCAGACCGGCTACTGGAACAATTGCCGTTAGAAGGAACAGCCGTGGCATTTTCCGGTCCCCAATTTGTATTAGCGCTGAGTGTCGGCGTGATTATGGCAGTTGCCTTTCAATTGCTCTTTACCAACTTGGCGGTAGCGATCGTGGCTGCCCCTGGTAGTCTTGAAGAGGACAGTTCAGATAGCCTGGGTGGCATCGAAACCGCTGTCGGGTTAGGGCTACTGGTCAGTGTTAGCATCGCTTTATTTGCTGCTTCTTTTCTTGCCGTCACGCTCAGTTTGACCACCAGTCCGGTTCTGGGGGCGATTACTGGGGTGATTATTTGGGCGATCTTCTTTACCGTCCTGACCTGGTTTGGCTCCACCGCCGTGGGTTCCTTACTCGGATCGATTATCAGTGCGGCAACCACTGGGGTTCAAGGGTTGCTAGGAGCAGGATCGGCAGTCGTGGGTGGCAATATCGCTAAGAGTCAAGCCGTTTCCACCGTGGAAGAAATTAGCGCAGCCATTCGCAACGAGTTAACCGCAGGCTTCGATCCCGACAGCATTCGGACGACGCTGCAAAGTTCCTTAGATAGGGTGAAATTGCCCGAGGTGAATTTCGATCGATTGAGCACTCAGTTTGAAAAGCTGCTCGAGGATGCCGATTTAGAGTCGATGGCTGATAGCGATTTACTCCAAAACGTCAACCGCGACACCTTAGTCGAATTGGTCAGCAGTCGCACCGATCTGGCAAAACCGGATATCGATCGTCTTGCCGACCAACTGGAAACAGCTTGGAAAAATATCCTTCAATCCAAACAACCCATCGACCTACAAGCCATCGTCCAACAGTTGAAATCTGCCGCACCCGAAGAACTGCAATCGGGCGAACTGAGCGAGCAACTCAGTCAACTGGTGAAAAGCACTGCGACTCAGTTAAATCCTACCCGTGGTTTAACCAGTCAGGCACTGAAACTGGGAACCACGGCACTTTTAGGTCGGGTTCTGCAAAATGTCGATCTTTCCGATGTGGATGTCGAAAAGATTGGCTCGCAACTGCAAGCGGTCAGTCATCGCTTATTGCCGTCAGGGAGCGACTCTGCCAAACCGTTTAGCGTGATTCAGGCAGATCTGGAAGATTACTTGCTGTCTTCTCCTCCTTGGAAGCTGAACCGAGAAACCGTCAAGCAGGAATTCCGGGATGTCATTTACGATCCCGATGCCGACCCGAGTATTCTCAGTCAAGGGTTGGAACCGATCGATCGCGAGTATTTCGTGCAAACCTTAAGTGTCCGGGATGATTTTACGCCCGAAGCCATCGAGGATTTAGCGGGTTATTTAGAAGAGATTCGGGCGGAAGTCTTTGAGAGTGTTAAAACAGCCGCCACCGAGGCGCAATCGGCGGATCTTCGCAGCCGAGTCGAGGAGTATCTGCGTTCTACTGGAAAAGAAGAACTGAATCCTGAAGGCATCGAGCAAGAATTTAAAACTCTGTTGGAAGATCCCGAGGCGGGGTTAGAGGCGTTGGGATCGCGTCTGAGCCAGTTCGATCGCAGCACGCTAGAACAACTCCTGAACCAACGGGAGGATATCAGCTCCGACGAAGCCAGTCAAATTCTCGATCGACTCGAGGGCACTCGCGATCGAGTTCTGGAGCAAGCCAAGGAATTACAAGAGCAAGTTCGATCGTCCGCGCAAGAACTGCGGGAGAAAGTATCGGACTACCTGCGAAATACCAACAAGGAAGAACTGAATCCTGAAGGTATCGAACGGGACTTGAAAACCCTGTTCGACGATCCCGAAGCCGGAGTCGGCGCCATTCGAGCGCGACTTTCGCAGTTCGATCGCGACACCCTGGTGCAATTGTTAAGTCAGCGAGACGATCTCAGCGAAGAGGAAGTCAATCGGGCGATCGATCGGGTAGAAACGGTACGGGATAATATCTTAAAAGCACCCCGGAAGTTAGCCGACAAAACCAAAGAGCAGTACGAGCAAACCACCCAAGCCTTGTCTGAGTATCTTCGCAAAACCGATCTGGACGAACTCGACCCGGAAGGCATCGAGCGCGATTTGTCAACCTTGTTGAGCGATCCCAAAGCTGGAGTCTCTGCTCTGCGATCGCGATTGTCGCAAGTCGATCGAGAAACACTGGTGAAAATTTTGAGTCAGCGGGACGATCTCAGTGAAGAACAAGTGAATCAGGCGATCGATAAGATTCAAGGTTGCCATTCGCAACGTTCTTAAAGTACCTCGTCGTTTGGCAAGTCGCGTCCAAAAACAGGCGGGTGATTTTGAAGCGAATCTGGAAAGCTATCTGCGAAACACCCAAAAAGACGAACTCAATCCGGAAGGCATTAAGCGCGATCTGCAACTGTTGTTACAAGATCCCAGGGCTGGGTTCAGTAGTTTAGGCGATCGCGTCTCTCAATTCGATCGAGACACCTTTGTGGCGTTTCTATCTCAACGAGAAGATTTGAGTGAAGAAGAAGTCAACCAGATTGCCGATCGAATCGAGTCTACTTATCAAGACGCGATCGAACAAATCCAACACGTTCGCCAAACTGTCCAGTCGGCGATCGACAAGGGATTTGACAATGTTCGCAATTACCTCAACGGTTTGGAACGCCCCGAACTCAATTATGAAGCCATCAAGGAAGACTTCAGCACCCTGTTTGACGATCCGAAAATCGGTTTGGAAGCCCTGCGCGATCGTCTGACTCAGTTCGATCGAGACACTGTTGTGGCAGTGTTGAGTTCCCGCTCAGACATCTCCCAAGCCGATGCCGATCGGATTATCCAGCAAGTGGAAAGCGCCCGCGACAGTGTGCTACACCGCATCGAGCGCGTTGGGGAAGAAACCCAAAAACGACTCAAATCAATCCAACACGAAACCCTAAAGCAAGTCCGCGAAACTCGCAAAGTGGCATCAGGAGCGGCTTGGTGGGTATTTAGCTCTGCCCTATTCTCCCTCGCGGCTTCGGCGTTCGCTGGGTTTTTAGCTGTCTCTCGTTTCGCCCTATTGTAGAAAGGATGTAGAAAAGGCGGATAATTTGGGTTATTGAACTAAAAAAGTATCGAAGTTTTGACGAGACAATAACTTCGATACTTTTTTCAGTTCATACAACAGATATAGCCGTTCTCTCTATTTCATTTTAAGCCTTTTTCTTTGGCTACCGCGTACGTTCTACAATCTATACAGCAATCATCAATGAGTTGTACATTTTTTCAATCGATCAACTCTGTGGTTGCCTCGGCTGCTGGGGTAGGCACAGGGGCGCTACCCCTACAAGAATGTACGAATACAATAGGATTGCTATATATCTATAATTACGGGGAGTACAAAGTACTCCCCGTAAGTCTGCCCGCATTTAAATTAAAGTAGATATTCGACGAAGTTTCTACATGGTTTCATCAATATTTTGCTTTAATGTATCTACCGTATCTTTCACGGAATCAGCCGATTTTTTGACACTATTCTTAGCATTCTCGGTTCCTTCCTTGAAGACTTCAGGAATCTCACGAGATCCTCGCTCCAGATTCCCTTTGAGATTTCGCATCCCTTTTTTTGTCCCTTTCGCAAAATTGTCTGTTCTTTCCTGCACTTCTTCTGAAATCTCATCTTTCAGGTTGTCAGCAGACTCGAGGACTTTTTCCGGGATATCCTCGGGGTCTTCACTCTTTTTGATGTTTTGCTTGGCGTTATCAATCAAGGCACGAGATTTTGCTTTGACTTCGGGGCTTGCATTTCTGACGTCATCGTCATAACGGTTCATGCCGTCCTTTTTCGGTTGAACGGGCTCGTACAAAGTTTTCGTAGACGCCGCTGGACCTTCAGAAGAGCTGGTATCTGATGCCATGGGAGCATCCGAGGAACTGCATGCCACATTTAGCACGAGCAGCATTCCAGCGAAGACCATTGCGATCCAACTTTTGAATCGACGCGCGATCGCCCCTTTGCTCAATCCATTCATAATCATTTCTTTTCAACAATTAAAATTCATACTGCACTTAGTATAGAAATTTCGCTCCTTTACTCTTTCTTCCCTAGGGTTGATTATTAGAATGCAGGTGGGGGGTTGACAAAATCGGTCAGTTGGGTTGTCTCTCACTATACAAAACAAAAAAAACGCTATATATCCATCAAACGAGGGATGCAACCCGAAAAGAATATAGGCTTAAATCCAGAAGTGTCGATCGTTGATGGTTAATGGCGCATCGATTTGGAGTCCATATAGAACTTGCATGGATAGTCATATTATTTATCTGTTAGCGATCGGTTCTCTGTTGCTGTTTGTGACCCTTGGCTCTGGATGGATTTCGCGTTTGCCCGTTTCCTATGCGCTCATTTATCTAGTGGCTGGAATTGCGCTGGGTCCTTACGGGGTTAATCTGATTGAGATCCGCCCGGGTGCAGAATTTCTGGAGCGGCTCACGGAGTTCGTTGATCCTCATTTCGCTGTTTAGCTGCGGGCTGAAAATGAATCGCCCTCTACGGGCCTCGGCTTGGCAATCTACGGGTCGCTTAATTGGAATTGTGATGCCACTGTGCATTTTGGGCGTGACTGCCATTGGTTATTGGGGATTAGGAATGAGTTTGGGAGCGGCAGTTTTGTTGGGCGCGATCCTGGCACCCACCGATCCCGTGCTGGCTTCAGAGGTCCAAATCCTTCACTCCAACGATCGAGATGAACTGCGGTTTGGACTGACCTCCGAAGGGGGACTCAACGACGCACTAGCGTTTCCGTTTGTTTATTTTGGGTTGCGTTGGATTAAAGATAACGACTGGCAGAATTGGTTCGTGGAGTGGGTGGGGATTGATTTGATTTGGGCGATTGCTGCCGGTGTGGCAATGGGCATTTTGGTTGCCAGAATCGTCGTTTGGCTCGATCTCCAGCTCCAAAGATCCCATCCCATGGATGATGTGATGGAAAACTTTGTGGCTTTAGGTATTCTTTTACTCACCTACTCGTTAACCGAATTTGTCAACGGATATGGTTTCCTCGCTGTATTTGTAGCCGGCATCGCCACTCAACGCTGCTATCGTAACCCCGAGAAACAAAGCTCTCAATTAGAATTTATTGAAATCTTAGAGAAGCTCAGTGAAATTGGGACGATTGCGATCCTGGGTTCGATGTTGCGAATTGAACCTATACTGAAATTTTCCGGTCAAGGGCTTTTGGTTGCGGGTTTGTTGCTATTGATTATTCGCCCGCTCGCGGTTTGGGTCAGTACACTCGGTCAGCGATCTAATCCATTTCGTCCTTGGCTATTTGGCTGGTTTGGGATTCGGGGTGTGGGTTCCCTTTATTACTTGTTTTATGCTTTGGGTGAGGGCTTGAAAGATGAAATGGGCGAACAAGTTGCTTGGATCGTGTTACTTGTGGTTGTTATGTCGATCGTACTTCATGGAATCACTTCAACTCCGTTAATGAATTGGTACGAACGACAGATTGAAATGAGGAAGCAAATGCAGGTTTAATGTTGGGGAGTTGCATTTTTCCGGTGCAGAGGAATCGTTACCCGATTCCCAATCCCAATGTTGCAGCAATCAGCAATAGCCTCATCTTTGTCCCCATGGTAATTGTCTTCTGTACTGAGGCGATCGGACGATCGGATTGGGATAAAATACAGATGGCAACTGGGAAACTCCGCCGTCGCCCAACAAAGGTTAACAGTCAACGACCACACGCTAATCGGAGTCCCGATATAGCGTGGGCTTAAAAAAGCTACGTTGACCAGCCTAAGTCTTAACTGACTAAGTTTTTTGAGTCACGATACCGGAGAATGCGTAGCTAGTTTTCCGCTCTATCGCTGAAAGTTAAACAGTTCTAAGGTCACTGGGACAGTGCTTTTAGCCTAACAAGCTCTGAAAACGTTGGCGAAGCTAACGTTACGAGAAATCAGAAGAGACACAACCATGTCTAACTTTATTTTTGTTCTAGACACTAATCGCAAACCGCTAACACCCTGCACGCCCGGGATGGCGCGGTCATTACTCAAAGCCAGGAAAGCAGCTATATTCCGTCGCTATCCTTTCACCATCATTCTCAACAAGGAGGTGCAAGACACACCAAAACCCCTCACAATCAAACTAGACCCGGGTAGCAAAACCACTGGTATTGCTTTACTCAAAGATACTCAACTCATCTGGGCAGCAGAATTAACCCATCGAGGGGCTGCTATCAAAGCTGCTCTGCTCTCTCGCAGACAGCTTCGCCGTGGGAGACGTAACCGCAAAACTCGCTATCGTCAGGCGCGGTTCCTAAATCGGACTCGCCCTCAAGGTTGGTTAGCTCCCAGCTTGCAACACCGTGTAGATACCACGCTCACCTGGGTTAATCGAATTTCTCGATTTGCACCTGTGGGTTCTATTGCTCAAGAGCTTGTCAGGTTCGATGTGCAATTGATGCAGAACCCTGAGCCTCTCAGGAGTCGAGTATCAGCAGGGCGAACTGCAAGGTTACGAGGTCCGCGAGTATCTACTCAACAAATTCAGCCGCCAATGTGTCTATTGCGGGGCGAAAAATACCGCGCTGGAAATTGAGCATATCAAACCACGTAGCCAGGGCGGCTCTAACAGAGTTTCTAACCTAACTCTGGCTTGCCGTTCATGCAATCAGCTTAAGGGGAATCAAGATCTCAAAGATTTTCTGACAGATAAGCCCGACGTATTAAAGCGCGTGCTGGCTCAATCTAAAGCGCCGCTTAAGGATGCAGCAGCGGTCAACACGACGCGCTGGTCGTTGCTCTCTAGTCTGAAATCAACAGGTTTACCTGTGACAACTGGTAGCGGTGGACTAACCAAATTCAACCGCACCCGACTGGGATTGCCTAAAACACACTGGCTAGATGCGGCTTGTGTGGGCAATACTCCCGAATCACTAGAAGTTCTGACCACTAAACCATTGTTAATCAAGGCGGCGGGGCATGGGACTCGCCAGATGTGCCGTACTGATAAGTGGGGTTTCCCATCGCGCTATGCACCCAGATTCAAGTGGGTCAAAGGCTTCCAGACGGGCGATATCGTCAAAGCGGTCGTGACGGCGGGTCAAAAAGTTGGTGTTTATGTCGGGCGGGTTGCTGTTCGCTCAACGGGCAGCTTCAATATCTCAACGACTGATGGTCTCGCCCAAGGCATTAGTCACAAATATTGCACACCTATTCACAAAAAAGATGGCTATGGTTATATTGCGTAGACTATGCCCCCCGTTTCCTCCCGCCGCCAAGCTGAGTACAGCTATGGCGGGGGTCTCCACGGGGGAAGAGTGATGAGTTTAAAAGACCGGATTAGCGACCAAATCAAAGCGGCAATGAAATCCAAGGACAAGATTCGCTTGGAAACCGTCCGCAGTATCAAAAAAATAATCCTCGAAAAAGAATCCAGCATTCGCGGCGAAGGACGAGAATCTCTCACCGAAGCCGAAGAGATGGAAGTGTTGATGCAGCAAGCAAAACAACGCCGGGATTCGATCGATCAGTACGTCACAGCCGGACGAGAAGACTTAGCCGATAAGGAACGTCAGGAATTGACAATTATTGAAGAATATCTGCCCAAACAGTTGACAGAAGAAGAAGTTGGGGCGATCGTTGATGAGATTATCGCCAATGTGGGGGCAACCTCTCCCAAAGATATGGGAAAGGTAATGGGCCCGGCGATGCAGCGCCTCAAGGGGCAGGCTGACGGCAAACTCGTACAGCAAGTGGTGAAAGCCAAACTGTCCTGAGTTGTCATTTGTCGGGGAGAGTGGGGGGAGGGGGGAGATGTTTACAATCGCCCGCACCTCGCACTCTCAGCCACTAGGGAGTCGCCAAGTTTACTGTTCCCAATGGGATAGATCGCGACCGAGAAATTCGGCTAGCCGTTGGTTGGGTTCGCGGAAATGCTCTAGCAGCATTTGCCGGGTTTCTGGCAGCATCGGGGGTGCTATATATTCTTGGGCGACGGACTTGGCGTAGGAAGAACGCTTCAACACCGAGAACACGGTATCGCGCCAGGACTGGGGAACGCTTTTGGCGACCTTTGCTAGGAGGGGAATCGATCTTAAGGGGGCTGTGATCCGTCCGCGCAATGTGTCTTGGAAAAATTTACTCGCGTCATTTGCCCGAATCGGATTCCCTTCAACGAGATCGATGTCGTCAACGCCGATAAAGCGACAAATTTTGGGTAATGTTTCTTCTGGACGCTCGATTAAGTCATCCATCAGCAGAAACAGAAACGATTCTTTGGGGAAGAATTGTAGGTAGTTCTCGATTTGCACCATGTAATCGCTGCTTTCGAGACAAATTTTGGTATGCGCGATATGCTCTTCAAAAGTTTCGCGAACTTTGAATTTGCGACCGAGATGGCGGTAATAAGCATAAGCCCGATTCACGGGATTTCGCATCAGATAAATCAGCTTGACCTCGGGAACCGTTTGAGCGATCCGTTGTGCCGTTTTTGGAAACTTGGGAAACTTGGCATAGTCTGTCGAGGCTTCGCCGCAAACCTGATGGGGCTGAGCCGAGCTAAACACCGAAGAATACCAGTCTAAACCTTTGGCATAGTTTTCATCCATCCCAAAAAAGTTAGGTTCTTTAATGCTCGACAAACTAATTTCTGGGTGACGTTTTAGGTATTCAAACAAGGTTGTCGTTCCGGATTTCGCCGCACCGATAATAAGAAATTCAGGCAGTCGCAACTGCGGCTGTGTGGGGTTTAGAAGAGTTTCGGAACGATAAGAAGCTGAAGTCATAGAGGTAGATGCTCCCAAATGAGGGGAGAAGTGGAAGATAAGAAACAATCGAGATTCAGACAAGTCAAAATCGAAGACGTTCGCACCGTCAACCCATGCAAAAGTAATTTTTAAAACAAAATACTCTTTAGTTATTGATGTGGCGATCGTCTCGAACAAATACAAAAAACTACCCGCACAAATTACACGATTATTCGTTTTAGATCAAAAGTCTAGGGTATTGTACTTTTTCAGTATTTTTACTGATTTTTGCTAATCTAACACACTTCGTACGTGTAAATACACAGATGACATAAAAATAAGAGACCTAGACCGCAGAAATATGGAGATCGAAGAACATAAATTCAAAATAAAATGGATAGTCTTGATGAAAACTTCACAAAAAACTCGTATACATAGGGGAAACTACGTGGGGTAACATGGCAAAAAGATGCAACTTCTAGTGATTAGCTACTAGAAGTCTGTTGCTTGCCGATCGGGCTAGTCTGTGGACGATCCCAGTATTTTTTCGGGGATGCAAGCTAGAATCTAAAAGACCGATCGCGATCGATCTATGACTTTGAGCTATGACTTTGAGTCGGCAACAACAAGCGGCAGCTTACGCCCCCGGTAGCGTCGCCGTGACAGCCGGGGCGGGAACGGGCAAAACCTATATGCTGGTGGAACGTTACCTGTACTATCTGCGGGAACGGGATGTGTCGCCGTTGGAGATGGTGGCGGTGACGTTTACAGACAAAGCAGCGCGGGAGTTACGATCGCGCATTCGTTCTGCCGTTGCCCGACAATTGCCCGACTCTCCAGACATTCTCGCCGAGTTAGAAGCGGCGCAAATTAGCACCATTCATGCCCTGGCAGCCTGGATTTGTCGCCAATATCCCCAGGAAGCAGGAGTCGCCCCAGACTTTACCCTTTTGGATGATTTGGAGGGCGGAATTTGGCTTGCCGATGCCAGACAAGAAGCGTTGGCGCGATTACCGGAGAGTATTTATCAACAAGTTCCCTATTCTTTACTGTCTCAAGCGATCGAAATTCTGATTGCCGATCCGATTTCGGCGCGGCGAAGTTTGGCAAAAGGGACAGAAGATTGCGATCGTCTCTTTGCAGAAATTCGCCACAGTGCCTTAACCCAATTGTGTGAAAATCCAGACTGGCAACACAGCCGATCGCTCCTCGATCTGCATATTGGGAAAATGGGGGATAAATTGGAGGTATATCGGCAAGATGCAACAATTGCCATCGCCGATTTAGAACGAGGTTTCAATATTCAAAAATCTTTGGAAACTCTCGCCGGACTGAAAGTGAATGTTGGGAGTAAAAAGAATTGGGAACCGGGAGTCCTGCCCGTTGTCAAAGAGGCGATCGTTGTTGTGCGAGATCGGGCACAGCAGGCAATGGCAGAAGGTTTGATTACCCTAGAATTAGGAGAAGCCGACGATCGAGTCGTACCGATGTTATCGGCTTTATCAGAAGCCTTTGACTTAGTGCAAGCCGATCTCGATCGGGTAAAATTGAGAAGTCGGGTTTTAACCTTTGCCGATTTAGAAGTACGGGCATTACAAGCTTTAAAAAACGATGAGGTTCGTGCCCAATACTGCGATCGATACCGTGTCTTTTTAGTCGATGAATTTCAGGATACCAATCCCGTTCAAGCCGAACTTTTAGAACTCTTAACTGAGAAAGCCGATTTAACGATCGTTGGCGATGAAAAACAGTCGATTTACGGCTTTCGTCGCGCTGATGTCAGCGTATTCGATCGATTTCGCGATCGCATTGTTTCTCAACGTGGAGATGTCGTAGAACTGAGTCTCAGCTTCCGGACTCACAACGGTGCGATCGATCGAATCAACCGCATTTTTCAACCGCTTCTGGGCAGTCTTAACCAAAACTTAGAATCCGACATCGAACCGCCACATCCCCCGCCTCATATTCGAGTTTACACCGTCCAAGCGCCCAAAGAAGTCAACAAACCCCAACGCCAACTCGCCGAAGCCCAACACCTTGCCCGATTGTTAGCCCAAATGCTGGAAACCCAAACCCCAGTAAGAGACAAACATTCTGCCTTACCCAGATCGATCCGCCCTGGAGATATCGCCATTCTCGCCCGAACCTGGGACGCTTTGCAAGTTTATAGCGAAGCCTTGGAAGCTGCCGGAATTCCCGCCGTCGTGGCGGGCGGAGAAAGCTTACTCGCCACTCGCGAAGCTAAAGATGCAATGGCGTTTCTTCGGTTTCTCGCCGATACTGGCGACGATCTGGCTTTGGTTTCGATTTTACGCAGTCCGTTTTTTGCCGTCAGCGATCGAATTTTGTTTCAAATCGCCCAGGAAAAAACATCCCAAAACCCAAAACTAACTTGGTGGCAGCGTCTCCAAGTTTCTACCGAACCGCAACTCGCCGAGATTGTGGCTACTGTGAAGGAATTACTGAGGGAACGCTATCGCCAACCGCCCACCCGTTTGTTGCAACAAATCGATCGCCTCACCGGGTATACTGCTATCATTGGTAACCTTTCTAACGCCGATCGTAGAGAAGCCGATTGGCGTGGGTTTCGGGAACTGGTTCGCACCCTGGAAACGGGAACTGACGATGTGTTTACCGTAGTTCGTCGCCTCAAACGCTTAATCGAAGCACAAGTTAAAGTTCCTCGCCCTCCTTTAGAGACGAAAGATGCGGTTTCCTTGATGACGATTCATGCCAGCAAAGGGTTAGAATGGCCCGTGGTTGTAGTTGCCGATTTAACCCGATCAATCCCGAACAATTCTCCACCCATTTACTTCGATCCGGAATTCGGTGTAGGCTGGAAATGGGAAGACGAAAATGGGGAATCCTGCAAATCTTCTCTCTATATTCTGTTAGACAACCTGCGAAAAAAACGGGAAGAGGCTGAAACTTTGCGGGTTCTCTATGTCGCACTCACTCGGGCAAGAGATGGTGCTATCCTGACTGCAAATGATACCAAAGGTGGCAACCTCGATCGTTTGTTTCCGGGTTTAGAATCCGCTGGAATTCCTATCCACACCTGGGAAATCGATTCTGTTTCCCAAACTCCGAACTCCGCACCCCGCACCCCGCATCCCGCACCCCGAAACCCCCACTCTCTCCTCACTCCCGTGGGTTCCGGTTTATCCGAACTTCCCGTCACGTCTTTAAGCGAATATGCTGCCTGTCCCCGACGGTTTGAGTTTCGCTTTCTGTTAGGACATCCGGGTTTGGGAGAAGGAATGGCGATCTCTGGGCGAGTGGGAACTCTCACTCACAAAGCTTTAGAATCGGGGATTCGGGATCTAAAAATACTCTCATCTTTTGATCGGGAATTAACCTCAATTCGAGTTCAAGAAGCGATCGATTTTGCCGAAAATTTCGATCGTCATCCCGATTATCTTCCGTTTCGTCAAGGGGCGATCGATCGGGAAAAATCTGTTACCCTGAAATTTGGCGGACTCACCTTTAATGGCATTGTCGATTTAGTGGGCGAAGACTGGGTATTGGACTATAAAACCGATACGGATATCGCCCCGCAGCACCATCGCTTTCAACTCTGGGCATATGCTGAAGCAACTGAGGTTTCGATCGCTCATATTGCCTATCTTCGTCCTCAGAGTCTTTACACATTTACCCCAGAAGACTTAACTGCAACCCGCCAAGAAGCCGAACAGTTAGTACAGCAAATTCGATCGGGGAATTACGACCCCACGCCATCTTTAGAACTTTGCCAAAAATGCGCCTACGCAGAAATTTGTAAATCGGTCATATGGGTGTCACCTCAAGATGCGACCCGCATTTAGAATAGCCAACAGCGCTACCCCCACATCAGCAAACACGGCTTCCCAGAGGGTAGCAACACCAATCGCTCCCAGAGCAATGAATATACCTTTCACCGCGAGCGCTAGAATGATGTTCTGCCAAACAATACGAAGGGTTTTATGAGCGATCGCAATGGCTTCTACCACTTTTGATGGAGCATCGGTCATAATTACCACGTCGGCAGTTTCAATAGCAGCGTCAGAACCGAGTCCACCCATTGCTATCCCGACATCAGCTCTAGCGATCGCAGGTGCATCGTTAATGCCATCGCCAACAAAGGCAACTTTGCTTTTGGTTCGACTGGCTCGATGCAAGAATTCCTCTAGTGCGCTTACTTTGTCTTCCGGCAGGAGTTCGGCGCGATATCGATCGAGTCCTAATTTCTGGGCAATGCTATCTGCGACAAATTGACTATCTCCAGTAAGCATAGCAGTTTCAATACCTCGATCGTGTAAGGCTCGAATTGCCTCTGCTGCATCCTCTTTTAGCTCATCGGCAATAATGATGCGTCCGGTGTATTCACCATCGATCGCTAGATGAGCCACTGTTCCATCTACAATACAGACATCATGGGGGATATTTTCTCTTCGCAGCAGACGATCGTTTCCAGCAAGCACAATCCGATCGCCCACTTGAGCGCGAATACCGTGTCCCGAAATTTCCTCGTAGTCTTGCACCGTTGAGTCATCAATAGACTTCCCGTATGCCTCTAGGATCGATTGTGCGATGGGATGATTGGAATGAGATTCAACGGTTGCTGCCAGTTCTAACAGTTGGGCGTTGGTGAATCCGTTTTGAGAAATCACTTCGGTGACGTTGAAGTTTCCTTGAGTCAGCGTTCCCGTCTTATCGAAAACAACCGTTTTAATTTGTGTCAGCGCGTCTAAGAAGGTCGATCCTTTCACCAAAATGCCCCGCTTGGCTGCGCCACCCACACCGCCAAAGTAGCCCAACGGAATGCTAATCACCAAGCCGCAGGGGCAGGAAATCACCAGCAACACCAATGCTCGATACGTCCACTCTGCCTGGGTTGCATCACGAATCAACAACGGTGGGAGAATCGCCACGGCTAATGAGAGAACCACGACGACAGGCGTGTAGTGCCGAGCAAAACGAGTGATAAATTTCTCTGTTTCTGCTTTCTTGCTGCTGGCATTTTCAACTAGATTTAGAATCTTGGAAATCGATGATTCTTCAAACCGTTTTGTCACCTGTAAGGTGAGTGTGCCGGACTGGTTAATCATGCCTGCCAGGACAGTTTCACCGGCTCTGACGATACGTGGAACCGATTCTCCAGTTAATGCTGATGTATCAACCTGGGAGTTGCCCTCCAGAATCTCACCATCTAGAGGAACCTTCTCTCCTGGCTTCACCAAAATGATGTCTCCCACGTTGACTGTTTCCGGAGAGACTTCTTTCACCGCGCCGTTGACCTTCAAATTTGCAGTATCCGGGCGAACTTCCAGCAGTGATTTGATGGAGCGGCGAGAGCGACCGACGGAGTATTCTTGAAATAGCTCTCCAACTCGGTAGAACAACATGACTGCGATCGCTTCGGGGAGTTCGTGAATGGCGATCGCCCCCACCGTCGCAAGGGTCATCAGGAAGTTTTCATCAAACACCTGACCTCTCAGAATGTTGCGTCCAGCCGCCTTCAGTACAGTCGAGCCACTTAACCAGTAGGCAGGGAGGAAGACAGCATATTCACCCAAACTGTAAGGTGTATTATGCAGCGGTTCCTCAAAAATTAACCCCAAAGTAAAGAGAATGATTACCATAATAATTGGCAGGAGTTCCCTTTTTAGATTGAATTCTCCTCCATGTTCGTGACTGTGGTCGTGATGGCAGCTAGGACATCCACCCGGTTCCGAATTGACTGTACTCATCTCTATCTCCTAAACTATTCAACATTTGAACATAGTTTCATAGGTAATAGTGAAAAAAAGATTATTTTGTCTAAGTTTGCAACCGTAGTTCTCGCCCGGCACGTCTCGCCAAAATCGGTGACAATACAAAATTGAGGTCTCGTCGTCGATCCTTTCCTCCAAACCTCCCAAAATTATTGAGAATGGCGTCATTTAGGAACGAGTTTACAAGGGTTTTGGGATGTGGTATTATTTAATTTTGTGGCTACGCCCTAACTACTTATCGTACATAAATCTTTGTCAGCGATCGATTTCCCCAGCATTCTCCATCGAAATTTGGGAATTCACTGTCCATCCGGAGATTAATCTATCGAAGAACAGACGTAGCATTTACCCGAACATCTTACGGACAAACCGACAAGAATCATGCAAATGCTACGTCCCCACCCCAATGGGTTCTAACTGCTATGCACGGGGAACTATAACGATCGACGGCTAAGCCGCTAACCCACTATGCCGCAACAGCGCTTCCGTGCTCGGTTCCCGTCCTCGGAACGCCTTAAACACCTCCATCGGGTGCTGACTGCCCCCTTTTGCCAGAACCGTTTCCCGGAACCGTTTCCCAGTTTGGGAGATTGCCGCTTCGTTGTCCAATCCCGCCTCTTCAAACGCCGCAAACGCATCAGCACTGAGGACTTCCGCCCACTTGTAGCTGTAGTACCCCGCCGCATAGCCTCCCGCGAAAATATGACCGAAAGAACACAAGAAATTATCTTCCGGAATCGGCTGCAAAATGGTGGTGGTTTTAGCAAGACGATCGCGCACATCCCGCACCGTCTCCGTTCCACCCGGTTGATAATGAGCGTGTAACTCCAGATCCACCCAACTAAAATGCAGTTGACGCAGAATGCCACTGCCACTCATATAAGTCCGCGAGCCCAGGAGTTTTTGGTAGTAACTATCCGGTAGCGTTTCCCCCGTCTCGTAGTGCTTTGCCATACTAAAAAGAGTAGAGCGATCGTAACACCAATTTTCCATAAACTGGCTGGGTAACTCCACCGCATCCCACTCCACATTGCGAATCCCCGACGCCCCCAGATAATCCACCCGAGTTAGCATATGCTGCAAACCATGCCCAAACTCGTGGAATAGGGTTTCCACTTCCCGGAACGTCATCAAACTAGGTTTACCATCTACCGGAGGTGTTTGGTTGCACACCAAATAAGCCACCGGGAGACGAACCGTTCCCACATCCGTCAGCTTGACACGACTGACACATTCATCCATCCAAGCCCCGCCGCGTTTTTCTGCCGGACGGCTGTAGGGATCTAGATAGAAATAGGCAATGGGGCTACCCGTTTCGTCAGCCACTTGGAAATAGCGAACTTCTTCCTGCCAAACCGGGGCTTCGCCATCCGCCGGAGTCACCGTCACGCCAAACAAACGCTTTGCCAACCCAAACAACCCATCTAACACTTGTGGCAAAGGAAAATAGGGGCGCAATTCTTCTTCAGTGAAGTCAAATTTGGCTTCCCGTTGTCGTTCTGCCCAGTAGCTAACATCCCAATGTTTCAATTCTTGGGTGTATCCCCGAGACGTGGCAAAGGCTTGGAGTTCTGCCAGTTCTGATCTTGGCGGCATCGTAACTGACTTGCCGCAATTCTTCCATCAACTCTTCCACCGATGCCACACCGGATGCCATTTTGCTGGCTAGGCTTAATTCGGCGTAGTTGTCAAACCCCAGAAGTTGGGCTTGTTCTCGACGTAGTTCTAAAATTCGATCGATCGCAGGCGCATTATCCAATTCTCCAGAGGAGGCGCGACTGAGAAACGCTTTGTAGAGTTTTTCCCGTAAATCGGAACGGGTGCTGTGCTGCATGAACGGACCATAGCTGGGAAAATCTAGGGTAATTCGCCAAGGACCGGTTTCGGGGGTGGCGTTTTCTTCGCCTGCCATCCGGGCAGTTTGTGCCGCCAGACTGAGTAAACTGGGGGGTAAACCTGCGACGTCCTCTTTTTGAGTCAGCGTTAGGCTGAAGGCTTTGGTGGCATCGAGAACGTGGTTGGAAAACTGAGTGGAAAGGTCAGCAAGTTCCAGTTGGATGGCGTTGAACCGTTCCTTTGCCTCGCCTTCTAAAGCCACACCTGCAAGTTGGGCATCCCGAATAGCAGCGTCCACAATCCGTTTTTGGGCAACGTCAAGGGTTTCCCACTCAGCGCTGGCTTGGAGGGCTTTAAACCCGTCATAGAGGGGTTTGCTTTGCCCGAGTTTGGTGTAAAACTGGACAATTTGTGGTTGCATGGTTTGGTGGGCTTCCCGAAGTTGGGGGCTATTTTTGACGCCCATCAAATGTCCGACGATGCCCCAACTCCAACCGAGACGATCGATAATATCATCTAGGGGTTCGACTAAGCCCGTCCAAGTGGGCATAACTTTTGCTTCTAATGCGGCAAGCGATCGATCGAGTTCCTCTAGTAATTGCGTCATTGCCGGGACAACGTGTTCCGGTTGAATAGTCTCGAACGGCGGCAATCCCTTGCCTTGGAGTAATGGATTATCGGTAGCGGCAGCGCTGGCACTCATAGATCGTGATATTCAATGTGAAGTGATTCTTTAACTTTAACCAATCCGATCGAGCGCTGGCTAGTTCGGAAATCTTGTATCGCATGAGTGTGCGATCGCTCGAATAGACCTCTAGTGCCGCATGGCGAAAAATAATTAATCCGTAGGGGCGAACAGCCGTTCGCCCCTGACTAGCACCCTGAACTAGGATTGTGGGGAACTCATTTGTTCCTGATAAAATCCCAACACTTGCTCTACATACTCGGCGGTGAAACCGCTATCGCAGCCGGTAGATTCCCCGGTCATCCACCAACAGGCAGCCTGGCGAATCGCCGCCAGTTCATCTGTGCCCGCCGAAACCGATTGCTCTTGCAGTTGCCACTCGGCGACACAACTGACGACACTGCGCGCGATTTCCGGGTCTGCTTCAAACTCCGCAGGCGTCACCGACTGCCCCAGACATTCCTCACTCCAGCCCTGGAGGGTTCCCGGTAACACTTGCCAGTCGCTGTACATCCCATCATCGGGGCTATCTGGGGGGGCTGCCAGCCGCAACGCTTCAACCAAAGCATTCACTTGAGTCTCACTAACTTGGGCGGCAGCCGATTGGGAAAGTACGCCAAAATTCAGGACGGCTCCGAGTAGAAATAAAGGCGTCGCTTTGGTTGTAATTTGACGCAAAATTGGTAAAATCTGAATTTTCATCACAAAACCTATGAATGCACTCTGAACGAATCTATTCAGTATATCTTAGCTTCTAATTCTCAACTCGATCGAGTTGCATTTGGCATCGATCGAGATAGATCTGGGCAACTCTATCCTCTGGATTTTGGCGCAAGCAGTCCTCAAATCGATCGGCAGCTTTGTGAAAAGAATTGCCATGGTAGTATAAAACGCCTTGTTCAAATATTCCCGCTGTGGCTAACTTCGCTTTTCTCAAGTCCGGGGGATCGCCGTCAAATACTTCAAAAACCGCCACCGCTTTAGATTTCCCTTTCACTTTCAGGCGATCGATCAAACGCATATTATAATCACTGGGATTTTGTAATTGAGCAAAGGTTTGATGAGAAATTAATAAAGAGACACCATACTCCTTGGTCAAGCTTTCAATTCTCGAGGCTAAATTAACCGCATCGCTAATCACCGTTCCATCCATACGATTGATCCCCCCCACGGTTCCCAACATCAGGGAACCCGTGTTAATCCCAATCCCAATTTTTACCGGTGGATACTTGACCTTTGAACGGTGTTGGTTGTATTCCACCAAGGTATTTAACATCATAATTGCTGCCTTAATCGCATCATCCGCACTGCCGCTAAACAGTGCCATAATCGAATCGCCAATAAATTTATCGATAAAACCATTGTTTGCCATAATAGCGGGTTCCATTCGAGATAGATAAGAATTTATAAATTTAAAATTTTCTTCGGGCGTCATGGTTTCCGAGATAGTTGTAAACGATCGAATATCGGAAAAAAGGACAGACATTTCTCTGAGAATGTTGTCCCCAACATCAACATCAAGAATGCTTTCTTTATTTAATAACTGAAGAAATTGTTTGGGAATAAAACGGCTATAAGCAGCATTGAGATGAGCTAAGTGAAGTTGAGTTCTAATGCGCGAAATGAGTTCGTGTTTAACAACCGGCTTGGTTAGATAGTCATTCGCCCCCCAATTCAAAATCTCCATCGTTTCTGCATCTTGTGTCGGATCGGTGAGAATCACGATCGGCAGTTCGTAAAAGCGAAAGGTTTCCCGAATTTTTTGACAAAACTCATGACCGCTGAGATCGGACATTTGAGCATCAAACAAAATCAAATCCGGTTGAAAGTTGCCTTCGATAATCTTAAATGCTTCGAGGCTGCGGGACGCGATCGAAATTTGGTAGTGTTGCGGTGAAAGATACTTCGTCAAAGTGCCGAGTAAACCCGGAGTATCATCGACAACCAGGAGTCGAACCGGTCGATCGAGATGTCGATGTTCGTAGCTGAAAGAATCCGGGGGGAGTACAGTCGATCGATCGGGAATGGGGAGTAAAGACGGCACGATCGAGCCACCCCCAAAATCGTTAAAAGGCTCGTTAAAAGGATTGTTAAAAGGCTCCGTAGAATCGAGAATCAGACTGCTCTGTGACTCGTCACAGAGCGATACATCTCGGTGAGAGAGAACACCCGATCGATCCAAAGCTTTGTCGAATTCGGGTATTTGCCTGCGGGTATAGACTCCCGCCATCGCTACCAAGGGTAATGCCACTAAACCCAACAGAAAAATCGTCCGAGTTTTGACCTTCGCCGGGTTTACGAAGTTGGATTCCGGGAGAACCACCACGATCGACCAGTCTATCCCAGCATCGACATAAAACGGTAGCACCCGAAGAAACTGCCGTTGACCATTGACTTGAAATTCTAACTGTTGAGGGTCTAAAATCGGTAGAGAAGCCTCGATATTTTGGGCTAAATATTGTGCGCTTCCTTGGGTGATGACATCGAGACTTTCCACCGCCAAGAGATTGGGATCGGCAGACTCGCCAGACTCCGGTATCACCGAAGTCGCAACGAGATATCCCGATCGATCGACAATAAACGCTCTGCCAGCGCCACCCAAATTGAGGGTTTGCAAAAAAGAGTCGATCTCCCTCAAACTCAAGAAACAAGCCACAACCCCAGAGAGATTTCCCTGTGGGTTGTAAAGGGGTTGCGCAATGCTCAGAGATCTTTGGGAAGGGGTTCCCTCCACAGGGGTTTCACTCCAAATCGGATGACCCGCTTCGATCGCAGCCGCGTACCAAGACGGCAGCGCGGATGGGGGATTCGATCGACCGGTGGTAGTCCCCTGACGGTCTTTGGTTTGGACAGAAACGCGACGATCGAGTTTTTGAACGCGAATCAGTTCTCCCTCCACATTGGCAATCGCAATCTTTTCCAAACTGTCCGCATGCTGCATTTGCTGCTTGAGGTGGGGTTCCCAACGGGACAAATCCTCAACGCCGAGAAGTCCCAAGGCACTCGTATCGGCGTTGTT
Source organism: uncultured cyanobacterium (assembly GCA_963838375.1). GTDB lineage: Bacteria > Cyanobacteriota > Cyanobacteriia > Cyanobacteriales > Geitlerinemataceae > DVED01. Next base: position 599,850 of record CAWIQY010000008.1, read on the forward strand.
GCTAGCAATGCGTTCGGAAATTGCCAGCTCGCTTTCTAAATATTGTTCGATGCGAGCAACAATTTCCTGCTGAAGATCTGTGGCAACGTGTTTGACGGATTGTTGAGATAGCGACCAATAGAGATATCCCGCCAGACCCAAAACCGCCAGGACAGGAAGAACCGGAAGGAGATTGGTAACAGTCGATCGCAAGGAAACTTTCCGCACGATCTTAGAGACTATACGGTTCAAGGATGGGTTTGACATCGGGAAAACCCCAATTGACAGCGGTTATGGATGACGATGCACCTAGATTGTTAGATATTCTTCTACTTATTTCCTTCTATTTTAGAGAGGTTCCGCAAAATCTCGATTAGGTTCGCAGTTCGTGGCTCATGATGAATCCCTGTTTTCGGTCAACTTATTAGGGATGACTTAACTTGCAGAGTTCGCAAACGATCGAGAGCGGCGGCTAGTTCAAACCGACGAAATGCGGCTAAATCGCCTTGGGGAAAGGGGGAGATCGTATCCAATCCCCCTTCGAGATCCCTCATCACCGCATCGAGAATATCGCTTAGAGATCGCTCTCCGTCAACGTATTTAGACTGAGCGTATACCATCGCTTCGGCAATCGATCGTAATTGGGCGGCATCCACCAATTGTTCCACCGCCGACAGCGCGATTTGAGCCGTGCCGAAGGCGATTTCGTCTGTCTGTCGCGCCTTCAATTTGACGACGCGATTGCCACAACTGGGGTCGATGCTATTGGGGAGGGGAATGCGCTGGGGAATGTTCCCAAAATTTGGGCTGCCTTCTGGGGTTCGACCTGTGGCATACTGTTGAGCGATCGCCTTGGCTTGATGTGTCAAATCTTTGGGACAGAACTCTTCGAGACCAATCACCGTATTGGCAACATCGAAGTAATCTCCACTACCGCCCATCACTAGAATCGTGGAAATGCCAAAATCGACAAAGAGTTGATGCACCCGATCGATCAATGGCGTAATCGGTTCTTTATCCTTAGCAATTAGCGCTTGCATCCGCCGATCGCGAATCATAAAATTAGTTGCCGACGTATCTTCATCCACCAACAACACTTTTGCTCCCACTTCCAGCGCTTCCATAATATTCACCGCTTGGGAAGTGCTACCACTGGCATTATCCGTGCAAAAAGCCGTTGCTCTACGATCTTGAGGCAAATTGTTGATAAATGGGGAAATATCCACTCCCGCAACAGAGCGACCATCCTCGGCTCGAATTTTCACAGCGGCAGGATGGGTAACGACAAACTCTCGTCCGTCTGCGGGAATGCGATCGTAAATACCCAATTCGATCGATCGTAAGAGGGTAGACTTGCCATGATACCCCCCACCAACAATCAGTGTAATTCCTGCGGGAATCCCCATGCCGGAAATTTTACCGCGATTGGGACAGTTGAACTCTACCCGCAACGACGGCGGCGACTGGAAGGGAACTGCATCCGTCGATAACGGGCGATCGTCTACACCGCTGCGACGGGGTAAAATCGAGCCATCGGCAACAAACGCCACTAATCCTAATACAATGAGTCGATCGCGCAACCAGTCTGCATCTTCCACTGTTTCCACGTGATCGGTCATGGCTTGGAGATCGAGACGATCGTATTTTAGAGCGCGATCGACAATTTGCGGCAAATCCTCGCACAACATCTGCGCCGCCTGTCGTCCCAAAATCCGCCGTCCCCGCGCCGGTAGTCCGGCAAACAATCGGACTTCGAGTTGGATCTCGTTCACAAATGCCGACGTGCGTTCTAGCACTTCCTGTCCCATAGTACACACCCCCATCGCACCGCTTTTCCCGGTTCCTCGTTTGTGACTAACCGCTTGGCAAGCGATGGCAAACTGGCGGGTCAGGTAATCGCACAGGGCGATCGATCTCGATCGATTGCCATACAATTCGGCAGGAAATCCCGCCACCGACTGCGGCACTTGCACCCGTAACTTGCTCGGTGTGGCAAAGGGATCGCCCTGCACGTAGTCGATAATCAGGGTAAATTCAGGGAACTCGTATGTTCCTTGAATATCTTTATACGCTTTGTAGCTGCGATCGTCGAGTTGCAAAAGTTGTTGGCGCAGGGTTTCGCAATGAGTCATGGATGGTCTGGGTTTGAATGGGGGAGCAATTTAGTTTGCACCATAGAATACAGGAATACATCGATTTTGCACGGAAGCATTAATGGCAATTCCACAGAATATACAACTCTACAAGAACGATCGATCGTAAAATTAAGGGTGAAACGCTCACCGCCGATCGTTACCGAGTTCACTCGCCATCATGGAAGTCCGACTATTTCATCCCCAAGATGCCGAACAAATCGCCCAGTTATTCCACGATACCGTTCGGGAAATTAACATCCGCCATTACTGCGACACCCAAGTGAAAGCCTGGGCTCCCGATGACATTCACTTCAGGAACTGGGAAGCACTCTGTTCGAGGCAATTCACCTATGTTGCCTGCGATCGAAGAGAAATTTTAGGATTTGCTCAGTTAGAACCCAATGGTCACATCGACTGCTTTTATTGTCACAAAAATTATCAACGTTGTGGAGTGGGTTCTCAACTCTACCGAGTCCTTGAAGTCAAAGCTTTGGAGTTAGAAGTCGATCGGCTATTTACTGAGGCAAGCATCACAGCAAAACCCTTTTTCCAACGTATGGGCTTTTCGGTGGTGACGGAACAAGAAGTCACTCGTCGCGGCAGTCTATTTATCAATTACGTCATGGAAAAAGTCCTGAAAACGTAAGCATTTAGGTGCAGGGAGTTTGACAAAATTCTCATGGGGTGTAGGCTAGATTCATCATGAGGCAAAAAAAGTCAACTCATCAGACCCAACAGCCCATCGGGGAAAACAGAAACCAGTTATCAATCACGAGAACTGGTAGCAATTATCATCCAACAACAAAAAATCATCACCCGTCTGACCCAAGAAATCGAACGACTTAAGCTCAGCCGGGACTTGGATTCAAAAAATTCATCAAAACCCCCATCGAGGGTTACACTAGCCACACTCCTTCCCTCATCCCTGAATCCTTAAGTATTGAGAGATCGAAGACTGTTAATTCAACATCTCCACAAATGGGTAGAAGATGCGAGCGATAAGTTTTTAGATTTGGGCTTATATATAGGATAAAAATCGACCATTGACAAAATATTGGGTGTGGTCATAAAATAAAGCAATTAAATTCGGGTAAAAAAATGAGCAATCTTTTAAGAAAAAAAGTTTTTTATCAATCAATAAATTTAGAGAGATTACCTCAGCTAAGTTTTTTTTCTTCTAGCACTATTTTGGAGATGCAAGCGGTTGCTAAAGTATTACCATTTAGAGTTAATAATTACATTGTCGAAGAACTCATTGATTGGAGAAACGCACCCGACGATCCGATTTTTCGCTTAACATTTCCCTGGCCGGACATGCTATCCTCCCAGGATTTGAATTGCATGGTTCGACTCCTCAAAGAAAATGCTCCGGAAAAAGTCCTGCAACAAACTGCAAATGAAATTCGCCTCAAACTTAATCCCCATCCAGGAGGACAAAAACAATATAACGTTCCGACCTTTGAGGGTGAAGCCGTACGGGGAGTACAGCACAAATATCAACAAACCGTTTTAATTTTTCCCACAGCCGGTCAACATTGCCATGCTTACTGTATGTTTTGTTTCCGTTGGCCCCAATTTGTCGGCTTAGAAGATCTCAAGTTTGCCACGCGCGAATCCGGTCATTTTCAAGATTACCTGCGAGAACACCAAGAAGTCACAGATATACTACTAACCGGTGGCGATCCGATGACGATGAAAGCGCGACACCTCGCTTTATATATCGAGCCTTTACTACAGCCAGAGTTCGCGCATATCCAAACCATTCGCATTGGCACAAAATCACTGTCCTACTGGCCCTATCGATATGTGACCGATGATGATGCTGATGATTTGTTGCGCTTATTTGAAAAAGTCGTGCAACAGGGTAAGCATTTAGCGATTATGGCTCATTACGAACATTGGAGAGAATTAGAGCCACAAATTTCTCAGCAAGCGATCGGGCGAATTCGAGGGACGGGAGCGCAAATTCGCACCCAAGCACCAGTCGTTCGACATATCAACGATCGAGCTAGTATTTGGGCAAAAATGTGGCAGATGCAAGTTCGTTTGGGTTGTGTTCCTTACTATATGTTTGTAGAACGACAAACTGGGGCAAAGGAGTATTTTGAACTGCCTTTAGTGAAGGTTTGGGAAATTTATCGTCAAGCAACCCAACAAGTCTCAGGATTAGGGCGGACAGCTCGCGGTCCGGTGATGTCTGCGTTACCGGGGAAAGTAAAAATTGAAGGGGTGAGCGAAATTCTCGGGGAAAAAGTGTTTATCTTATCCTTTTTACAAGCTCGTAACGCCGAGTGGTGCAATCGACCGTTTTTTGCGAAGTTCGATTCTCAAGCAACCTGGCTGGGAGATTTGAAACCCGCTTTTGGGGAATCGAAGTTTTTCTATGAAAGTGAGTTAGAGGAAATGTTGACCCAGAAGGTGCTGAAAAAGGAATCCTAATAGCCGAGATCGACTTTTGTCAGTCAACTAGAAGTTAAAGTTTATATTAAAAGTAACTGAAATAATGACTAAATATGTAAGATTGAAATGCAAAGAAGATAAAAAATCAGGATCTAAGTCGGTAACGTGTTTTGTGTGAGAGTGCCTTAGCTAGGGTGAAGGTAAAATGTAACCGTTCAGGGGGGTGAGGTGTACAGAAATTAGGTCACTAATTTTGACATAGACTCACTCAGACCTGGTTGACTGACAAAAGTCGATCGATCAATTGCCACAACTCTTTTGGGATAGGGTTTTGAGCCTCTATGTTCCGAGCGGGTTCTAGCGAAGTGTTTCTGGGTGCAAGGAGAGTTAGTTGGCAACGACAACGGCTCAAATGTATGCCATATCACTTCTTCGCTCGCTACTAGCGAGCGATACTCGACCCCCCAGACAGCAAGGATTCTGGAAGTTTTGTCAGTCAACCAGCTTTTCTCCTCTCTACACCTCAGAGTTTGGGAATAAAGACCGAGTCATCGAATCATAATTATTAAATTTGTATAAAATTTAGAGCGGTCAATTCGTAAAGATGTATACTCCCCAGTTATAGGAAGTTACTAAAATCGGCTTCAATCGGTCGATTTCTTATCCAGCTTTAAGAATTTTAACAATCAATTTTGATCCGCTGTATTTATTCTACAGAATAACTTCATAGCTACGTAAAGATGAAAAGCTTGAAGCGATTGTCCTCGCTTCCAAAAACAGATATGGCTAAGAAGAGAATTTATAGATCGTGGCTTAAATATAACGATTTATATTTAAGCTATTTTTGATACAACGGAAAATAGTAAATCAATGTAACTTCCTGGAACTCGTCAAATCACGTTCGTTAATTAAAGGGGAGCATCATGACGACAATGGATCGTAAAAACGAGACGATCGGTCTAGTTGAATTGCCACAGTTGAAACTATCCGATCCCGATGGCAATGACTTTTACTCTTTGCGGAAGTTCGAGCCGATTATCAGTAAGCAAATTCTAATCTCAAATCTCCAAGCAGAAGGATTCCAAACCAAATTTATTAACCTCCGAGATGGGGATTATTTTGAAAACTACGGACGAGTTCGTTGGCGAGGAATCGAGCTGACCAAAAACTACGTCGGTCTTGATATTAAGAGCGTCGATCCGGAAAGTTGCGAAGTGTGGTGCATTACAGTTAATTTCACACTGTATCGCGAGATCGCACTGATGTTGTTAGAGCACCTGGCGAGTAAAGGCAAGCCAGTGGTTGTCGGTGGCTCAGATGCCTTTGCCGCTCCCGAAGTTTATCTCCAGAACGGTGCAGCAGTGGTTGTTAAAGACAAATCGGGTGCTGCTAATCAGGCTTTATTTAATTATCTGTTAGGAAAAGGTCCAAAAGAAGAACTCAGTGGTGTCATTCTAGCGGATGGCACTGAGTATCGCCGGAACAAAGTTCCCCTGCATCCTGAAGAATGGCCGTTACCCTCTGTAGAAGTGGCTAAAGAATGCCTGGGAACCCAATATTGGATGGACCCATTTCCCGAAGAATTAAAACCCATTGGTGCCATATTCCCAGATATGGGATGCGATCGCCACTGCGATTTTTGTCAAACCCCCACTTACGGTACGGGATATCGCCGGATGACACCCAAACGAGTGATGGAATGGCTGGATGTACTGTGCGAAGCGGGCGCTAAATCCGTCGTCAGCCTCTCCGATCAATTCCTGGGACGAACGATTTTTCCCGATGGCCGAGAAGAAATTATCGAGATCATGAAGGGTGTGCGGGAACGGAATTTAGCAATTCTCTGGCCCAACGGTCTGGAGCTGAGGAAGATGACCATGGGACGGGGACATAGTGGTAAACGGGAAGATTTAACCCCCGATGAAGAACTAATCAAAGCCATTTATGATTGGGATGGCCGAAAGGGAACTCTGGCCGGTTATCTGCCTGCAGAGCGACCTATTTTCGGGCGGGAATCCTATGCCAAATTAGTCCCCTGGCAGCAACACAAACGAATTGTGCGGAAGATCGTGGAGACAGGGGTTCCCATGATTAGCTACGGCGTGATTATTGGCTTGCCCGATGATGATAACGAGGCGTTGTTGAGACTTGAAGAAGCCTTGTGGGAAGTGTATGAAGAAGTTAAATCCATCAATCCGGATATCATTTTTCAGATGAGTCCGTTTGTCATTTCACCGATTTTAGGTACACCTCAAGGGGAAACGATTCGCAAATCCGGTCTGCTGCGATTTGAAGATCCAGCCCTGTTTGCCGGCTTCTGGACTGCAAGTGTCGATACCAAACATCTCACATACGAGGAAGTTTCTGATTGGCAGTTCCGTCTAGCTCGGGTGGGTGACTCGAAAAACTTGCAAATTCCTCAACGATTCAGAAGTTTGTCTGCAGCATAGACAAATGATGAAAAAGTGTCAATGACGGTATAGCGTTCTTGAAGCGCCACAAATAGAAGCCTTGAAAACGCCTGGATAATCGAGTTACAAGCAAATCAAGAGAGGAAAAAAAATGATGAAAGCTCCCTCAATTGGATTGGTTGAAGTCCCAGAAGTAGATCTGCGCGCATCGAACGGAGTCAATTGGCACAACTTGTCCCAGGGGATTCCGATGATCAGTAAGCAGATTCTCATATCCCAACTACAGTCTGGCGGATTTGACGCTCAACTGGTGAACCTCCGAGATGGAGATGAGGAAGAAGAATACGACCAAGTTGAGTGGGGGGGGCAAACCTTAAAAAAAATATTGGTCGGCGAGAAGATTTCCAGCGTTGACCCAGATGGTTATGATTCTTGGGGCGTGACGATTAACTTTACCCGCCAGCGCGAATCGGCTTGTAAGACGATCGAGCATCTAGCCAGTACGGGGAAACCTGTAGTGGTCGGAGGTTCCGATGCGATTGGCAGTCCGGATATCTATTTGCAAGCGGGTGCGACAGCCATTGTCAAAGATAAATCCGGGGGCGGTAATTGGGCGATATTCGATCGTGTGCTGGGAAGACCGGAACGCCAAAAGCTATCGGGGGTACTATTTCCTGATGGCACTGAGTACCCAAAAGGTTTTCCGGGTCTCCACCCGGAAGATTGGCCTCTGCCATCTTTAGATGTGGTGAAGGCGTGTTTTGGAGATAAGCACACTTACAACGATATGCCGTTCCTACCTCACGGTTCGGTGTTCGTCGATGTGGGTTGCGATCGCAAGTGCGACTTTTGCCAGACTCCAAGTTATCGTTTGGGGTATCTGCGGATGTCGCCCAAACGGTCCCTGGAATGGTTTGAGATTCAAAAAGAGGCAGGAGCTCTTGGGGTTCAAAGCTACTCCGATCAATTTCTGGGGCGGATCTTGTTTGAAGGCGGCCGCCAGGAAATTCTGGACATTGTCAATGGGCTCAGGGAGCGAGAAATCCCGATCGCCTGGTCGAACGGTTTGGAGCTAAAGAAGGCTACTTTGGGGCGAGCTATTCGTCCTGACGGGGATCTGACTCCTGATGAAGAACTGATACAGGCACTTTGGGGCTGGGATGGCAAGGTTGGTTGCTTCCATTCCTATATTCCTGCAGAACGACCCATCGTTGGCCGGGAGTCATATCAAAAGCTGATGCCCTGGCAAGAGCACTGCAACATCATAAGAGCGATCGCCAGTGCTGGAGTTCCTCGGGTTGGTTATGGTGTGATTGTTGGGTTGCCTGATGACGATCGTGATAGTTTGCTTTACCTGGAAGAGGCAATATTTAAGCTCTATCAAGACGTTAAAGCAATCAATCCCGACATAGATTTTAAGATCCGGCCAGTTTCTATTAGTCCTTTCGCTGGAACTCCCCAAGACCAAGAAATTCGGGAGCAGGGACTGCTGGTCTTTGACGATCCAGTTATTTTAGGGGGATTTTGGACTCCTTGCGCCAATACCAAGTACATGAGCTATCTAGAGGTTTCAGAGTGGCAAATCCGTCTGATGAACCTTGCAGATAAGTACGAGATATTTAATCTGACTCATGAGAATGCCGAGAAGGAAGTGGAAATCGCGAGCTAGCGAATTGACCTGAGACTTGGGGACTTGCAGCTCTCAAAGTACCAGTTATCTCCCTGCTACTTTGAGAGCGACTTCGAGAAATTACTTGTGCGGTCGGTATTTATGGCGGTTTTCATGAAGGTTGAAACCGAGCCACTGAACCGGGGTAGGCACGGGGGCACTACCCCTACGGGTTTTCGGATTTTTCGAGGGGTAGGCACGGGGGCACTACCCCTACAGTTCGGTTAATATTTTGGCCAACCGCTATAAACCCTCTGGCTCTCCCTAACTCCGAGCTGATTTATATCTGCAACTGCCCACAGTCTCCACCCAATCCGGGGTAGAATCCATTCCCATGGCGATCGCCAAGCTTAGTCTAAACTCCAGTTAGGATCGAGAATTTAATAAGGTCTCCGATTTCATGAGTAGACCGATTCTCCTAAGCCTCTGCACTAGAGAGCTAGGCGTGGGTTCAGTTTCCTGCGATTGCACGAGTTATTTAATTCTCATTCCTTAGCAAACAATGAAGCAGAAGTTCACCGAAGACGACGTAGAAGTTTATTACGATACGGTAGAAACTCAGTATCAAATTCCCTGGAATCCCGATGGCAGTAAGCACTGGGGATATTTCGAGGACTTAAATGCTCCGAACGAAGAAAAGGTATTAATTGCCGCGTGCGATCGCTTAAATCAATATATGCTCAGTCAAAGCAATATTGATGCGGATGCTCGTACCCTTGATGTGGGCTGCGGTAATGGCAATACCGCTATTTATATCGCTCAAAAAACGAACTGTGCGGTGGTTGGACTCGATCTGAGTAACAATCATATTCAAACGGCTAAAACAAAAGCTCAGAATTTTCCCAATTTACATCTTGAATTTCACCAAGGCTCCGCAACTAATCTGCCCTTTGATGATGCCTCTTTCAGTCATATTTGGAGTCAAGGAACTCTCTTACATATCAGCCAACGGGAATTGGCTTTGCAAGAAATTTACCGCGTTCTCCAGCCCGGTGGTATTTTTGTATTTGGCGATTTAGTCGTCAAGGTTCCAAAAATTAGCGAAGATACTTCAAAGTATGTGTATCAAAGAATGCAACTCACAGAATTATTTAGCCCCCAAGTCTATCAAACCACTTTAAGCAAAGTCGGTTTTGAAGTGTTTCACTCCGAAGACTTGAGCGATCATATGAAGAAAACTTATGATATCCAAGCTCTGCGAGTTCGAGAGTCTGATTCACAGAGGTGTCTGGCTTATCAGAAAACAGGTGATGCAGTTGTCGCTGGGGAAATTGGTTGGTACTTATCTTGTTGTAAAAAGATGTGATGTACAGCAACCATTAAAAGTCACCCCTAAAATTTTTTTAACTAAGTTAAGACTTACGCGCTCGCCACCATATACAATATTCGAACGGGGTAACCACGGGGGGATTACCCCTACATCTAGAGTCGTTGCGTAAGTCCCATAAAGATAAGCTGTCGTGGTATTCAATTTTACGGAGTTCAATCTTATTTAGATGATTTGCCAAGAAGACGTTACAATTACTCTGAAAGATAGAGACACTATAAAACACGATCGCAAAGATTATCTCAACTTTCATCAGGAACTCTCCTCAACAGACAGAGAAATTACCATCATCTACCAGAACCAGCCGGTTTTTGACGTGACTGTTCCCCAAGGAGTGTTTAATCCTTATGGTGGAATTGCCGCTCAAGCGTTTATGAGCGGTGTGTTAAGTGGAATTGTTGACGTTCAGGGTAAAAAAGTACTCGATCTCGGATGTGGTAGCGGCGTTATCGGCTTGTGCTGTATTCTCAAAGAGAGCAAAAAAGTTGTCTTTAGCGATCTACATCCCAATATCACCGCTCTTAAAGAGCATCCTTTGATACGTCCTCAAGATGAAGTGAAAGTGCAAGATTTGTGTGCGACAGAGGAAGAGAATTCCTGTGATGTCGTATTTATGCCCTTTCCGAGTCGATCGATCGATCGACCCATCGATCCGAGTTCCTATGAGATGGGAATTCTCAGAAATGACGATTTGGTTTTTCGAGCCATCGAACAAGTCGGGCGCGTACTGAGTCCTCAAGGGAAGTTTGTCTTCTTTTATCGCGTCTTTAACGATCGCTTTCCTTTATATCTCGAAGTTACCTCCAAATTAGCAGAACACTTCGATTTGACGACTTTAAAACTTCTCTGGTACTCCGGAGAAAGCACGGGACACGGCTTATTGATGAGTTGTGAAAGGCTAAAATAAAGATATTTAACACATTTGATGTAAAAACTAACCTAACGTAACATTTCTGCCAGTTGAGACCCGCCCAAAACTTGAACCAAACTCAAGGGAATGGGATCTTGAGAAAGGGATTGAACATAGGTCGAACTCAGATAGGCTTGATATTGCGATCGATCGCCAATATAGGTTTCCAAAAAAGCCAGACTCAACCCCTTCATGTAGCGTTGAGCTAGGGCAGGATTGGGACCGATCACCTCCGGCGGAAATGCAACCACACCTTCTTCTGCTCCTAGAACCGAAAAATGCGTTCCCGTTTTCATCAGCACCAGATATTTTTTGGGCATTGTCAGCCAAGTAAACGGCTGAATTTGTTCGACTAATGCCGGAGACACCGTATCCGCACCGCCAGAGACGATCGTCACCGGAATCTCAATTTGGCTGAGGCTATTTTGCCCAAAAATGCTGCTAGCTAGGGGATTGATGGCGATCGCGGCAGAGATTCGATCGTCGCGCAACTGATACTCCCGACGGGGCAGTTCTTGCGCCCGACATTGCAGAAGCAACGAAACATTCCAAGACTCTTCTTCTTGCAGACAATCGAGATCGAGTCGATCGAAATTAATGGGCGCACCGGCTAGTGCCAGCGCCGTATACCCCCCAAACGACTGACCGATGACCCCCACCCGCTTCAAATCCAGTTTGCCTCTCCACAGAGCAGAATCGCTGGCTAATTGCTCCAGTTCGTCGAGAATAAAGGTAATATCTAAGGGTCGATCGACAAATTCCGTCGGTCTGGCAACTTCCTGCGTCGCACCTGTCAGCAGCGCCTCCAATTGTCGGGCATCGCTACCGGGATGCTGGGGAACGATCACCGCAAAGCCGTGAGACGCTAAATGTTCGGCTAAATATGCAAAAGTCTGGCGTGTTGAACCCAAACCGTGAGAAATCACAATAGTGGGGGCAGGCAGATCGTCATCTCGCTGGGGCAAGTAAATATCGGTATCCAGCTTGCGGCTTTTGGAAATATTAAAAATGTTATCGCCGCCATTTTCCAGCAGAGTTGGCATCGGATTGGTAAATTGCCGCGAAATCTTCTCCCAGGGTTGGTTTCCCGGTTGTTGCAGATCTAGATTTTCCCCAACACCAATCTCTTTTTGCCCTTGCGCCTCCAATAGCGCCAGTCTTTCTACACCATTAATCGCTCGCTTCGTCCGATCCACCCATCCCTGCAACTCTCCTGCCAGTTGTAGCGCCCGCCTCAAATTGACCCGAATTTCTGGGGTGGGAAACTGGCGCAGAACATTGAGCAGTGTTAACCCTTCCTCGTCGGCAGCCGCTAAAATCAGCGCCGCCCGCAAGCCAAAAAAGCCCGATTCACCAGATCCAGACTGGATCACCTCTCCCAGGCGCTTGAGAAGCACTTCGCCTTGGCGGGTGTAGAGAAACTGGGAAATCACCACCGGATCTAAATCTGCCCGCGCCTGTAAGATCTTCCGCAGTTGCTCGAGATCGCTGGGGTTCGCGTAGCGGGCATAAACTGCCAAATCTTCCTCAATCGTGCCGTCTTTGGCATACTGTTCTAAAGCGGAAATCGAAATCGATCGCTCCAGAACCGCATAGGAGGCATAAATTCGATCGGCTGCCACGGCGGGTTTGAGCGCCTGACACATCGTCTGGAACAATGAGATCGCAAGCAACCCCCCGGCTAAATAGTTGCCGATCGATCGAGGTCTGAGTAATCTGTTAATCACTGGATTTCGTCGTAAGCGAGAACACATCATAACCGGGGTGTGGGGTGAGACCTTCTTTTCTAAATTACTCTCTCTTTTCAAGACTTTCGGGATATCCTCTAGACTGAACTCACCCACCCACTTATGCAAGGATTTCTCAACTTAAACAAACCTGTTGGCTGGACTTCCCACGATTGCGTGGCAAAGGTACGGCGGCTGTTGCGGCTCAAAAAGGTAGGGCATGGCGGCACGCTCGATCCAGCAGCAACAGGGGTTTTGCCCATTGCTCTGGGCAAAGCGACGAAATTGCTTCAGTATCTTGGCAACGATAAAGCATATTTTGCCACAGTCCGCTTGGGGGTTCGCACCGCTACCGACGATCTCGAAGGCGAGATTCTCCGGGCAGAACCCGTCGGGAAATTGGATCTGGCAACGGTGAAGATGGCACTTGCCCAGTTTCAGGGAACCATTCGCCAAATTCCGCCCAAATACAGCGCCATCCAGGTGGGAGGACAGCGGTTGTACGATCTAGCCAGGGCTGGGGTGGATGTGGAGGTTCCTGCCCGGATGGTGGAGGTGTATGGCATCGAAGTGTTAGACGGGCGCCAGGGCGAATTTCCCGAGGTAGATTTGCAGATTGCTTGTGGTGGTGGAACCTACATCCGATCGATCGCTCGCGATTTGGGCGCCGTATTACAAACGGGCGGGACCTTGGCAAAGTTGATTCGTACGGAAAGTAGCGGGTTTTGTTTAACCGAAAGTTTGACCCTAGAAGAACTGGCTGACCAAATTGATACGGGAATATTTCAACCGATTCCCCCCACCGAAGTTCTCCAACATCTCATTCCCGTTACATTACCGGATGCCGAAGCGCTGAGATGGTGTCAGGGGCAAAAAATTCAGAATTTAAACCCGACTTTAAACCCGAATCCAGGCGATATCACTGAAGCGGAAAGTGCCAACTCGATTCGACGAGTCCATCACGAAGATGGTCATTTTTTAGGAATAGGAACTTGGGTGGAATCGCTGCAATTGTTGGTTCCTAAGTTGGTGATGAGTGATGGGGGAAGTAAAAGTTAAAAGTTAAAAGTTAAAAGTTAAAAGTTAAATCCTATAATCTAAATGCCGATCGCTATAGAATTTTAGAAATAACCGCAATTCAGTCAAACGAGAAAACTAGAAAATGCTCCGAGAAATCGATCGAAATCTTTGGGTCGCCGAACAACCTTTAAAATATTTCGGACTGAGTGTGGGAACGCGCATGACGATCGTTCGTTTAACGAATGGTGAATTAGTCATTATTTCTCCCATTTCGATCGATCCATTTCTGGACGAGCAAATTCAGGCTATCGGTCAAGTTAGATATATTATTTCTCCCAATCTCTATCACTATCGATTTGCCGCGCACTGTAAATCGATGTATCCCCGTGCTCAATTCTGGGCAGCATCGGGCTTAGAAGTCAAAAGAGCCGAAATGGAGATCGATTTCTTGATGCGCGATCGCCAGGGTACAATTCTCGATGAAATTGATTATCTCTTCTTTGACGGATTTAGAACCTTTGGTTTAACCGGAGCTTCACCGTTGAATGAATATGTCTTCTTTCATCGGCAAACTCAAACCTTAATTTTGACCGATACCGCATTTCATTTTGATGAAAGTTTTTCCTCCATCACTCAGTTCATTGCCCGCACTCTCGGCAGCTATAACCAGCTCCGTCCCACATGGTTAGAAAAACTGGCAACTCGCTCCACTGAAAAAGTCAAACATTCTGTCAAAGAATTGTTGGAGTGGGATTTTAAACGAGTGATTATGGCACACGGCAGTATTGTAGAAACCCATGCCCAGCAACAATTTAAAGAAGGATACGAATGGTTTTTAGACTGTCGTCTTTAACCGAAATCGGTCTTTCTCAATGAAGTTCCCATGGCTTGTCGAGCCATTTGTACTGCCAACCCAAACGACTTCACCGCAAAAAACAAATAGATGACACAAACACCTCCCCAAATACTTCCCCCCACAAATAACCCAGCAACAAATCGATCGATCGCTTGCGTACCGATTAGCAATGCAAATCCGTATCCATGAAACCCGCCAGCCGTTGCTACTGCCATTGTCCACATCAACCGACGCCGAAATCGAACGGTTGCCACCAGAGCCAGTATCCCACCCAAAACCGCACCGCCGATCGCCGCCTGGGGATTTTTTTCGGCAACTACCCCGGCATAGAAAAACCCCAAAAATGCCCCAGAAGACACCGCCGAAATGGTTTGGGCGATCGACCCTATTGTTGACGGCAACATCGCCCCAGCAGCCGATCCCGCCCCGGAAATCCCCCAAGTCACCAGCAACGCAATAACATAAGACCAAGATCGATCGCCCGGAGTTTGCCCTAGTGCTCCAAACCCAGTTTTAACGATCGCTTCCATTACAATTGCGGCAACCACAACCGCAATCGCCCAAATGGCGATCCTCGGTTTGGCAGATAAGTCTGAATGTTGCATTTTGAAGGTCTCAGTTTGAAGTCTCAGTGCTGAAAATGTCTAATTGGGTTCAAAAATCGATCGTCATCGTTGGAGTCTGTCTCCTCGCCTCGCCTCTGGTTTTCTACGGCTCTTTACTGCTGCGCCGTCCCCCTCGAACCAATCTCCAGAAAACCCTCTTTCCCGGAATTACCTACCAGCGCCAAGCACTGGACAATCCTCGTCCCCTGATGGTGCATATCGTGACTGTCGATCTCAATCAATCGGGAATTGGCATACAAGTGACACCGGGAAACCCCACCCCCGACAACCGAGAAACCACCGCACAGACAACCACAGAGTTCCTGAAAGAATTTAACCTGCAATTGGCAGTCAATGCCAACTTCTTTTTTCCCTTCCGAGAAAACACCCCTTGGGATTATTATCCCCGAACCGGCGATCGTGCCAATGCTGTCGGACTAGCGATCGCCGATGGAGTTGTCTACTCCTCCCCAGAAGAAGATTGGCCGGCCCTCTGTTTTTCTCCCCAGCAAACCGCCGAAATTCACGCCAATGGCACTTGTCCCCCAGGAACCTCCCACGCCGTGGCAGGCAGCACCGCCCTCGTCGCCAAGGGTCAACCGGTCAAACTAGCCCCCAATACCCCCAATAACGACGGACTCTACTCCCGCACTGCAATCGGCATCGACGCCACAGGCAAGAAACTATGGATTGTTGCCATCGACGACAAGCAGTCGTTTTACAGCGAAGGTGTAACCTTAGCTGAGCTTACCGATTTGTTCTTAAGACTGGGGGTTCATTCCGCGCTCAACCTTGATGGAGGTGGTTCGACGAGCCTCGTGGTTGATGATTCCAGCCGGGATGCCGTGGTTCTTAATTCTCCCGTTCATACCAAATTGCCCCTGCGAGAGCGTCCCGTCGCCAACCACCTGGGTTTTTCCGTTCAACCCCCCGGTCTTTAGGGCTGCGCGGCGGAAGTTTCCGATCTTAGAAGAGCTAATTCAAGTCGTTAGGATAACGGGTATAGAGAATATTAGGTATCAATTGATACCTAATATTCTCTGAATGAAGCTATGTAAAAATCAGTTTTCTCCCTCTCAATCTCTAATTTTAAAATTGCTTTTAAACCGGATCTCAAAATATCTAAATATAGGTCGTTCGATCGGCATTTTTTATCGCTTTTTCAGCCAAGTTGACAGTAGACATTTAATCAAATGTGTGCATCAGCGATTTTGAGCGATTTGATATAAAGAACAAACTTTACCGAGATTTCAATCGGTTCGACCCATGAGTTTCCGTACTATCTCTGATGTTTGGGGAAAAATTTATGGGATCGTTCGATCGGCTTAGTGGTAAATACCGATCGATGTGACTGATAGAGATTTACAGAGGTCGTCAATGTATAAAGTTTTTATATATATTTTTTTAATTATCTGCAAAAACACTACTCTACTTTATCTGTAATTGATGAAAACTTTACAAAGATCGGGTTCAGCCGAATTGCGGATGCAAAAATATGTGAAACATTTAAATATACTAGGGTACAGAAGGTTTTAAACCTTATACAGATGTGATACTTCGCTCCAGATTGAGCGATCGATCGTTCTCCCGAAGAAAGCAGCTAGCACAGCACAGCCAGCATTGGCGCTTACAAGTATCCTCCAGAAGAAAAGATTATGGCTTTCTCTCTCTCCAACCTCAGTCTCGGTTCTAATTACGACTTGGCAAAAGCAACGGGTCAAAGTGATGTGTTTGCGTACGACGCCCTGCCCCAAGAACAACTCGATTTACTAGCGGGTTCTCCGGGAATCGAAAAAATTTCGCTGTTGGGGGGGAACGACGAAGTCATCGACAATGACGCTCCTCGCTTCTATCTCGGACATGGTGGGGATGACATCATTTTTGGATATGGTGGATTAGACACCCTCAATGGCGGTACTGGCAATGATAGTCTCGATGGGGGTAATGACGATGACTGGCTGATTGGTTCAAATGGAAACGATCGTCTTCTCGGTCAAGATGGAAATGACAATATTAATGGTGGTTTAGATAACGACACTCTATTAGGCGGAGCAGGGCAAGATACGCTCAATGGTTTACAAGGAGATGATTCGATCTCTGGAGACGAAGACGACGACCGCATCATCGGACACGACGGCAACGATACCCTTTCTGGTGGCATCGGGCAAGATAGTCTCTGGGGTGGCAATGACGATGATGCCCTCTCCGGCGATGCTGGAGACGATCGCCTTTACGGTCAAAATGGAAATGATACCTTATCCGGCGATGCTGGAGACGATCGCCTCGATGGTCAAGCAGGAAATGATATAGTCTCTGGTGGTGAAGGTCAAGATACTGTACTGGGTGGAACGGGTAATGACGATCTCTCTGGAGACGAAGACGACGATCGACTTTACGGACACGACGGCAACGATACCCTTTCCGGTGGCATCGGACAAGATAGCCTCTGGGGGGGAAATGACGATGATTCCCTATCCGGCGATGACGGAGACGATCGCCTTTACGGTCAAAATGGAAATGATACCCTATCCGGCGATGCTGGAGACGATCGCCTCGATGGTCAAGCAGGAAATGATATAGTCTCTGGTGGTGAAGGTCAAGATACTGTACTGGGTGGAACGGGTAATGACGATCTCTCTGGAGACGAAGACGACGATCGACTTTACGGACACGACGGCAACGATACCCTTTCCGGTGGAGTCGGACAAGATAGCCTCTGGGGGGGAAATGACGATGATTCCATATCCGGCGATGCTGGAGACGATCGCCTTTACGGTCAAAATGGAAATGATACTCTCTCCGGCGGCAGCGGCAAAGACACGGTACTGGGTCAAGATGGCGACGATTGGTTATCGGGAGATGCTGATAACGATAATATAAATGGTCATATAGGTAACGATACTCTTTCCGGTGGTACTGGGGTAGACGTACTTACGGGTGGCGAGGGTAATGATATCTTCCTGCTGGCAGTCGGCGAAGGACGAGATACCATTACCGACTTCCAAATTGGAGAGGACTCGATGCAACTTGCCGAAGGCGTTCTCTTCGACCAACTCAACTTCCAAGTCAGCGGCACAAACGACACGCTGATTAAGCTCTCTAGTACCGGAGAATCGATCGCCCTACTCAAAAATATTCGACCCTTTGACATCAATCGATCGGACTTCATCCAAACGACCCCCGACCCAGCCAATTTGGGAACCAACCTCAATGCGGTGAAAGATTGGTCAACGCAACTCCCGTTCCTCGATCACTTCAAAGCTTCCCGTCAATGGATTACCCAAGCCAATAACGGAGATCCCGGCTATACCGGTGGATGGGGGACCAATGAGTACGACCTATTGGATCTCGACGAACACGGCTGGGTCAAATCCCTCCCTGCACCGGAAGATGCGCCAATTTTCACCAAAGTCAGCACCTTCGTCCTCAACGTAGCCACTCCCGATATCTTAGCAAACGACAAATTTGTGGTGCTGTACGACGGAGAAGGGACATTAGAATACAGCTTGGGTGGTCGCAAAGTCGCGGGAGAATCCACACCCGGTCGGGATATCATCAATATAACCACACCGGGTAAGGGCGTACTGTTGACTCTGACTGCCACCGATCCCAACAATAACGGGGACTACCTGCGCAATATTCGCGTTGTTAGAGCTGACCAGGAGGCCCTCTATAACAGCGGAGAAATCTTCAATCCCCTATTTTTACAAAAAACCGACGATTTTTCTGCGATACGGTTTATGGATTGGATGGAAACCAATGATTCTA
Organism: uncultured cyanobacterium; assembly: GCA_963838375.1. GTDB lineage: Bacteria > Cyanobacteriota > Cyanobacteriia > Cyanobacteriales > Geitlerinemataceae > DVED01. The sequence goes on from CAWIQY010000008.1 coordinate 618,657, forward strand.
CCCAAAAAGAATGGAACGATCGCCCCGAAGTCGAGGATGCCTCTTATGCTCTCGACGGCGTTCCCGTAGAGGTGATGATCGAGTTAGCCAATGAATTGGACGCCGATCCATGGTTCAATATGCCTCATCAGGCAACTGATGAATACATGACCAACTTCGCCCAAATCGTTAAAGAGCAACTCGAACCGGATTTGAAAGCCTACGTGGAGTTCTCGAACGAAATGTGGAACTGGACTTTCGACCAAACTCACTATGCCTTGGAGCAAGCTCGAGAGCGCTGGGATATCGGCGGCAATGGCTACATGCAGTGGTATGGAATGCGCAGTGCCCAAACCAGCGATCTTTGGGAAAATGTCTTCGGTGACGAAAAACATCGCTTGGTTAATGTTATTTCCACTCAGACGGCATGGGAAGGCTTGGAAAATGCGGTTTTAGATACGCCGGCGTGGGTTGCCGAAGGGAACGAACCTGCCTACAAACACGGCATTGATGCCTACGCGATTACCGGATATTTCGGTCGCGAATTGGGACTGGCGCAAAATACCGCGACGGTAGAGTCTTGGTTGAGCGAACCCGATGGCGGATTCAGCAAAGCTTTCGAGCAATTGCGCTACGGCAACCTTCTGGAAAATTCAAAGAGTTTGGCAGAAGTCCAAGATCTCTTTGAGTATCACGCCAATGTCGCTCAAGAGCGAGGTCTGCAATTGATTGCTTATGAAGGGGGTCAGCACGTTGTCGGTGTGGGTAGCATCGTCAATAATGAGGCTCTGACGGACTTCTTTATCGAGTTGAATCGTCGTCCCCAAATGTACGACCTCTACACGGAACTCCTGAGTGATTGGGACAGTGTAGGGGGTACGTTATTCACTAACTTCTCTGATATTGCAGAACCTCGCAAATGGGGAAGCTGGGGATCTTTGGAGTACCTCGGTCAAGATGGATCTCCTAAGTATGATGCGTTGATGGACTTTATCGAAACCCATCCCGATCCAACTCCCTAGTTTTCCAGAATGCCTCTTTTCTGGGTAAGCATTCTACTTTCAACTCTAGTCGGGGTTGGAGAAGCATGATTCCCGAACATCCCATATACGAACGGATGAAATTTATGCAAATGCTTCTGGTTTACAAGAATCTGTCCGGGTCTGCTATGCGCTCAGCTAGATCGGCTAGCTTTTGAAATCAAAAAAGTCCCCCTCCTTTCAAAAGAGGGGGACAGGAGAAAATCCAACTAAGTTGATCCGTTGTTCTGAAAAATACCTTCGGTTCGATAGTGTAGCGATCCGGATCGTTTCACCCTTAATTTTGGGCACGATCGATCGTACAAACATCTGGAGCACATAACCGTTACATAAGACCTACTCAAAACTACTCATTAATAGACAAAGCTACTCATGGTAACTTGATGCTTACTTCCTGTTTCATCCAGGGGAGTCGGCTCCTTCCTGTCCGCAGGCTAACACCGTCTAACTGACGGCTGATGTGTCGAAGTCTCAAAAACTTCTGAAATTTGAGGCGCTACTAACGACCCTCTGTCTATGGAGCCTGTGTCTCGCGGCGCGCACGTTGATCAAACGCCACACTTCTGGGTGGAGACTGTATCCTCTGACGGCGACGGTAAAACCGTTACATATGACCACCATTCTAGCAGATTTTCCGTAAAACCTACTCAAAAATGACTACATTTGCCAAGAGATGAAGAGTTTTTAAGTTACAGTTCCTACCCCCGAAATTTCCAAGGTGGTCACTGTTAAGGTTGTTAAATTCGATCGGCGAATGCAGTGGTTATTCGTATCGGCGATATAGAGAAAGTCTCCGGCAATACTCAATCCTGATGGTTCGGAGAAACTCGCCAACTGTCCGATTCCATCCTCTATTCCGGGTACTCCTGTCCCCAAAATGGTTTGGCAACTCTGGGTATGGGGATCGACTTGCTTGATTTTGTGGTTGTAGGTATCTGCCACCCACAAAAAACCTGCCGCATAGGCAACTCCTAGACAGTGTTGGAGTCGAACTCGATCGCCCCTTCCATCAATATCGCCAAATCCGAACAACTCGCCGCTACCGCAAATTGTCCGAACTCGAGCATCTTCTGCCAACCCCACCGCGCGAATCGAGCTAATTTCGCTGTCAGCGACGAATAACTCGTCGCCATCGGTTGCTAGTCCGCTGGGTTGAGCAAAAGCGGCATCATCCAAAGTCCCGTCGGCACAGCCTTCTGCACCTGTTCCCGTATACGTTCCCAGTGTCCCGTCGGTCAGATCCATGCCCCAAATTTGATGAGAACCTGCCATGGCAATGAGCAATATATCCTCAATTTGGACTAAATCCCAAGGAGAATTTAATGGGGTTTCCCAGGCAGAAACCGCATGGGGAAGAAGTTGGTGGTTTTGGGTTTCAGTTGGGGCGATCGTTTCTACAGTTTGGCAGTTCAGATCGATTTTCCGCAAGGCGTGATTGTCTGTATCGGTAACGTAGAGGCATTGTCCGGTGCGATCGAAGGCTATCCCTTGCGGGGCGCTAAATTGAGCCTGCACGAACGATCCGTCGGTCAAACCCGCTTTCCCGTTCCCGATGACGTGTAGTAGGGTTCCATCTAAGGTGGTGACAACGATTCGGTGATGTCCGGTATCGGCGATAAATAGTCGGTTTTCAGTTTCGTCGGCGAGGACTTTACCGGGAAAGGCTAAAGGTTCTGTTGAGGGTTGTTTCTGTTTTTCTAAGATTAGTGGAATGTCTCGAAAATCTGTGGTTCCTCGTTCTGAGTATCGATGGATTAATTGGGCAATCCGTTCGTCGAGGATCTCGCGCTTGCCTTCTCCGGAAAAGCGATCGACTTCGTAGCCTTCGGGATCGATCAGTACCAGTGTCGGCCAAGCGCGGACGGCATATTGTTGCCACAGTTCAAAATCGCGATCGACCAGGATTGGATGTTCGATATCGTAGCGGAGAATGGCTTGACGAATATTTTCCACGTCTTTTTCCTGCTCGAATTTGGCAGAGTGAATGCCAATAACGGTGAGACTTTTTCTGGTATTTTTGTTCGAGGTATTTGAGATCGCCAAGAACGTGCAAGCAATTGATACAACAATATGTCCAAAAATCGAGAAGGACAAATTCTACCTTTGAGTTCGGCAAGGGAAAGGGGTCGATCGGTATTCAGCCAAGCATAATCTTGGGGCAGTTTTGGGGCTCTGATTCGAGGAGGCATTAATAGTTGATAGTTAATAGTTGATAGTTGTTGGCATGATTGGTCGGTAGTGGTTGGTAGACGATTGCCAATCAACCAATTACCGCTTCGCTTTGAGTAACGTTTTTAATTCTCGCCAAATTACCGATTCTTCTGAGTTCGATCGACGATTAGTTAAGATTCCTTGACTCGGACTTAATAAGAATGCCAATGTAAATAAACCCGAGACAACTAATACGATCGCGGGCCCCGAGGGTAAATTGTAATAGTAACTTAAATACATCCCGCCGATACTGGAAATAATCCCAACTGCCGATCCCACAAGCATCACTTGAGCAAAACGCGGAACCAGCAAGTAAGCCGTTGCACCGGGAGTAATTAATAGGGATAAAACGAGGATCACACCCACAGCTTTTAGACTGGCAACTACAGTTAAGGAAATTAGTACCATTAGCCCGAAATTGAGCAAATTTACAGGCAAACCTGCTGCTTGTGCGCCGAGAGGATCGAAACTGTAGAATAGTAGTTCTTTGTATAAAAAGATAACGGTTAAAATGACGATAATTGCTAAAATCGCAGTTTCTAAAACTTCTGAAGAAGTGACACCTAAAATATTGCCGAACAGAAAGTGATTGAGATCGATTTTATTTTCTTTCTGAACGATCGTAATTAAAGTAACCCCCAAGGCAAAGAAAGCGGAAAAAACGATGCCCATTGCTGCATCTTCTTTAATATTCGATCGCGACCAAATAAACGTAATAATAATCGTGCTGAGAATTCCGGCAATAAAAGCACCGAAAAATAGATTGATACCCAAGATAAAGGCGATCGCTAATCCCGGTAGAACCGAATGACTGATGGCATCTCCTAGCAATGCCAACCGCTGCACGATTAAATAACTCCCGACGATCGAACAAACTAGACCCACCAATACGGCAATAACAAGCGATCGCTGCATAAATCCATATTGCAAAGGTTCGATCAGTAAATCTAACATTTATTGGTTATTATTTATTAGTTATTAGCTATTTTTATGGCATAGGAGAATCCATAACGATCGATGGTTTGCCGAAAATACTCCGAACAAGATACACCACCATGCAGCTTTCGATAGGCACAGGAAAACCATTTATGGGGTGAAAGATACTTTTGGTATCCTCGAACGATCCCGATCGTTACCCGATCGAATTGCGATCGAAAGGGAGTTCTTCTGATTCGATGGGCGATCGGTGCTATCAAACTAACGGATTGACAATGACAATCCCTTTGTGCATTATCCACATCTCCCGATCTCTAGTTAAGCCGCTGCCGAGAAGAAATTCACTTTTCCACCATAAGCCGATACATATTTTCGGCTTGTAATACAGAAGATCGATCTCCACTGGCAATCACTTCGCGGTTCAATAAAACTAAGTCGTCGAAATGAGTAATCGAATCCCCTAAATCGTGATTGACAACTAAGACAATTTTCCCTTCATCAGCGAATTCTCGAAAAATATCAAATAGCACTTGTTCTGTTTTTTGATCGACGCCCACAAAGGGTTCGTCAAAGCAGAAAATATCTGCTTGTTGTGCCAAAGATCGAGCTAAAAATACCCGTTGTTGTTGCCCTCCAGACAGCGCCCCAATGCGTCTATCTTTATATTCTCCCATTCCCACCCGATCGAGGGCTTCTGCTGCCATGCGCCGACTAACACCCGAAAAACGGCGAAACCAACCCGTTTTCCGCACTCGTCCCATCATCACCACATCCCACACCGTTGCCGGAAACGTCCAGTCAATCTGCGATCGCTGGGGAACATACGCCACGCGATCCAGGCAATCCATCAAGGGTCTGCCGTCGTACAATACCACGCCGCTGTGGGTGGAAATCAAACCCAACATGGCTTTGATTAAGGTACTTTTTCCCGCGCCGTTGGGTCCGATAATCCCCGTCAGTCTTCCGGGGGCGATGGTCAAGTTGGCATCCTGCAAGGCTTCTACGTCTCGATAGCGGACACTCAGATGGCTGACGCGAATGGGGTAGGTTTTGGGAAAAGCGTTCATGGTCTGTACGGTCTTGATTTGGGAGGATAAGATCGGTTTCATCTCGATTTTCGGGCATCTTGGCTGGGGAATTCATGTACCCTAGGGCGTGTTTTCAACGTTGAGATTGAGGATCGTTCTGCCAATTCGATCGCCTTCAATCTTCCTAATGAGAGAGGATCTCGAGATTGAAAAAACCGATCCTAGTGTTGTGGACATCGTTTCGGCTGATGTATCGCCCGAAGCCATCATTTGCTAGTTTAGCGCAAAATATGAAACAATTATGATAAATAAATGAAAGAATGATGAAAATAACGATCGAGCAAGCATGATAGTGAAAATCCGCAAAAACTGGGGAATCTTAACCTGTCTGGCAATTTTGGTGAGTGGGTGTAGTCCCCAAACAGCCACCCGCGATGGAGAAGCGTCTTTACCCCGCGTGGTGTCCACCAGTACCATCATCGCCGATTTAGCCGAAGATGTGGGTGGCGATCGCATCGAACACACCGGTATCCTGGAAGCGGGGGCAGATCCTCACGTTTACGAACCCGTTCCCGAAGATAGCATTGCCCTAGAAAAAGCGAACCTCATTTTCTACAACGGCTACAACCTCGAACCGGGTTTGATTAAACTCATGAAAACCGCAGGTAGCAATGCCCAACAAGTTGCCGTGGGGGAAGTTGTTAAACCTTTAGACTTTGAGTATGAGGGGCAAAAGCAACCGGATCCTCATGTTTGGGGCGATGTCAAAAATGCGATCGCCATGGTGGAAGTCATTCGAGATTCGCTGATCGAATTATCCCCAGAAGATCGAGAACTTTTTACCCAAAATGCCACCACCGAAATCGAAAAACTTCAAAAATTAGATGTTTGGGTCAAAGAACAAATTAATACCATTCCCGCCCTTCGCCGCAAACTCATTACCACTCACGATGCTTTTCAATACTACGCGACAGCCTATGGATTAGAAGTGGCTGGAACTCTAATTGGCATCAGTACCGAAGAACAACCCAGCGCTCAAACCGTACAAAAATTAGTCGAGGAAATTAAAAACCTCGGAGTTCCCGCGATTTTTGCCGAAACGACAATTAATCCCCAACTGATTAAAACCGTCGCCGAAGAAGCTAACATCAAGCTAGCAGACCGAGAACTCTACTCCGACTCTATTGGCGCACCCGGTAGCGATGGCGATTCTTATATCAAAATGATTGTTGCTAATACAACTGCGATCGTCGAAGCATTAGGCGGAACAGTTAGCGATTTTTCGTTAGAGAATAGTTAGGTAATTTTGAGAAACTGCAAAATAAATTATTGTTTTTATTAGCTTAATAAATTGTTTTGAATAGTTATCAAACAAAACACATATTAATCTAAAAATTGACCGTCTAAGCCGACAAAATTTGACGTACCATACAGCGATATTACCTGACAATAAAACGCGAGGTAGAGACGATCGTCTTTACCTCGTGTTTTCTTTAAATTGATAGAAGTAAAAAACGTTACACCAGTGCAAAATCCGTTGAGTCGATCGTATTTAAACTAACACCTTGCAGCGTAATCGAAAGTCCAGTTGCCGTAATTTGCGTATCGTTTCCAACTTGAGAAATCGCTAACTGTTCAAACGTCAAACCGTCTGCTAATCCGATGATATCCTGTCCGTCAGTAAAGTCAGCAATAATATCATTGCCATCTCCAGAACGGAAGTCAAAACGATCGCCACCCGCACCGCCAATGAGTGAATCGTTACCTACATTCCCGCTAAGAACGTCGCCCCCTGTATTCCCGATTAGAGTATCGTTATCCTGACCGCCAAACATCCGATCGTCACCATCTCCACCATCAAGACGATCGTTCCCCAGGTTGCCAAAGAGAATATCGTTTCCACTGTCTCCATTGAGGTTATCGTTCCCGACATCACCCAAGAGAATATCGTTATTTTCATTCCCTTCAACAAAATCATCATCCTGTCCCGCAAAAACGATATCGTCACCCAAACCACCGGAGATCGAGTCGTTTCCAGTATTGCCAAAAATCACATCATTACCATCATCTCCATGTAGGCAATCTTGTCCGATGTCGCCAACGAGAATATCTGCATTGTCTCCGCCTTGGAGTGCATCTTCACCTTGACCGCCAAACATCGTATCTCGACCGTTACCCCCATCCATATAATCGGTTCCCTGATTGCCAAACATCAGATCGTCACCGTCATTTCCGGCGAGGTTATCGTTGGCGGCAAACCCAACTAAAGTATCTTGTCCACCAAAACCGGATAAGTCGTTGGCATCGGCAGTACCGGGGAGAAAATCGTCGGTATCGCCACCCAAGAGAATATCGACCGTGAGGTTAGGTTCGGGTAAAGTGTGTTCTGTATTGCTAACAACATTTCTAACAACGATCGACGTTCCGCTGTTGTTACTCGGACGACTCCCCAAATTAACGCCGCTATTAGAAATATTATCTGTGGAACCCCCGCTGGCAGAACCGCTATCAATATTATCTGTAGGGGGATTGTCGGTAGAACCGTCATCTGTAGAACCGGCATCTGTGGAACCGGCATCTGTGGAACCGGCATCTGTGGAACCGTCATCTGTGGAACCGCCGCCAGTAGAACCGCCACCCGGATCGGTTACTGTCGCCGTCGTCGTAAAGTTCCAAGTGGCGTTGTCGGCAATACCTGAAAAGTCATTACCAGAGATATCTTCGATCGCACCTGTATCGATTTCGACGTAGTAATCCGTCGCCAGTTCGAGGTTGCTACCCGGATCGACAGTTAGGGTATTTCCCGAAACAGCAGCGTTGGCAACAGAAATTGTCTCGACTACCGAGTCATCCGATGCTTTCTTGATGACGAGATTCCCCGCGCCTTTTTGGATATTCTCATTAAATTGAATGCTGAGAATATCGCCAACGCCGACATTATTCGTGTCGTCGCCAGGAGTGAGAGTTACGATCGTCGGTGGTGCAACATCTGCCGTGGTAAAGTTCCAAGCTGCTGCGCCAGAAAGTCCAGCATAAGCATTATCAGCTAAGTCCAGAATCGCACCATTCGCAATTTCGACATAGTAACCGGTACTGGAAGCCAGATCGCTGGTGGGGTCGATCGTGAGAGTGCTTCCGGTGACAGTCAGATTTGTAGCAGTGGCAACATCGAAGGTTTCGATCGTCGTTCCCCCAGCATCTTTCAGGAGAATATTACCTGTTCCTTCCTTGATATTTTCACTGAAGGTGACGCTGAGGTTATCTGCAACGGCAACGTTAGTGGCTTCGTCGCCGGGAGTGAACGTGTTGGCTGTCGGAGCAGTGGTATCAGGCGATCCAGAATTGATTGTAAAAGAGGCAGGAACAACAGTAGATAAGTCCACTCGATCGCGATCGCCAGTCCAGTTGTCTTTGTTACTAATAGCAGCTAATAATTCTTCCTTTGTGCCAGAAGTGATTGCACCTGTCTTAGTGGAATCGTAGTAAGCATTTCGATTATTTGCACTATAAACTAGTGCAATCGCTGTTGTACCATTGCTTAAATCTTGAGGGATGTATGAGGTGGCAGCAGTAACATTTCCAGTTGTCTGCCAAGCATCTCCTGAGTTGTTTAGAGCATAGATGAAAGTCGGACTGGCTTCATCACCATGATAAGCAAGAATTTGGTCTCCGTTACCACTAAATGAAGGATTGCCACCCCCACTAGTTATAGAAACTTGAATAACTGTTCCGGCTGTCAGGTTGGAAGCTGCTGTCCAAGTTAAAGTACCTTCATTGTCTCGGAAACTATTATCTGCTTGCCAACCATTGTCAGTGAATTTAATGGCAGTTCCTACAGTTACATCTTCCAACAAAATAAAACTGAAATCATCTTGAGTGGGAGGAGAAGCATTGGAAGAATTGATAAAATTAAACCCAACAATGGCGATGTCGCCAGCAGTCAGTGTAGTAGACATGATTTCAAGTTCTCCGGATCGTTATTTAGTGCGCGATCTCTTTCAAGAACAGATCGTTTCGCTTGAAAAATCTATTAACGCTTCCACAAGCCGATTGAATAGCTGTACGCTCGGTCTCTATTTATCGGTTTAATAGTAATAATCCGAGACCGTGCTTTGGTTATATAATTGAATTTTGGTCTTGAATAGATCTGTCAACTATATTCATCAGCTTCGATCGATTCACGCTTGCATGAATATCGGGATTTGCCGTCTTTCTGTAGCTTGACAAAGACTTGACTTCACCCCGATCGCGAGAACGATCGCACAAATAATATAAATATTAGGCATATACAAAAATCTAGTAGACGAACAGCTTGAAAACACAACGAAACACCAATGAAACCCTGAAACCAGTACCAAATCAAATCACTCGTTTTCCTATGGCACTCTATTCTCATTAAAAACTCATCCGCAAGGAAACCACCTCGGGATATATACGGATATTGGCAGAAAAAAATAAGTTCCAGAAAAATACGGTAGTCGTTTGCCGGATCGCTTGTTACCCTATAGATAAAAAGAAAGGCAACCCCAAAAGGATTGCCCAGAACAAGATTTAAGTTGACCCATGGAAACTTCGATCGAGGTCTAAAAAGGCGGTTAGAACCTCGATGCTGGGGTTTGACACCCGTGCGAAGTCATTCGCGTCGATTCGTGGCTTCAGGAGGCGTATTCCTGCCGTTACGCAACGATCGAAAACTGATTAGCAGTTAATGTTGGCAGTTCCAGACAAGCTGCGCCAGTGCAACTGTAGCACCCGCACCACTACCATCGGCATCGAAACTGAGAATATCCGTTGCCGTATCGTACAAAAAGTGCGCCATGGTTCCCAGATATCCCGTTCCACTGACAAACACTCCCGTCGCCGCAGCCGTCGTCTGCAATGCTGTACCCGCCACCAATCCGCCACCAAAACCCGCAGCAGAAATTTGGAAAATGTCGTCGCCTCCGAAGTCGGTAATCGTATCCAGACCCTGGTTTGGATTTCCATAAACGAAAGTATCCGCGCCACCGCCACCAGTTAGTTCGTCATCACCCTCTCCGCCTTGAAGACTGTTAGCATCGGCATTTCCGATTAAAACATCATTGAAAGCTGAACCCGTTACATTATCGATCCCGTTGAGATCCGCTTGGGTTCCAGCATTTTCCAGAATCGCATCGTACCAAAACTGAGCGATTTTTGTGTAGCCCTCTACGGTGGGATGCAGACCATTATCCCGTTGTTCGGGAGTTAAATTTGGATCGTTGGGATCGCTGATATCCTGCAATGTCAAAGTCGATCGCATATCCACAAACGTGACATTTTCTGATGCGTATTTAGGGTCATCGACCAAGCCGGGAATCCGATCGTTGTAGTCCTCGGCACGCTCATTTCGAGCCTCTCTCACTATGGGAGGAATCGAGGAAACTAACAGTTCTCCATTGAAATTTGGGTTTCCAGTAATTGTACCCATTAAGCCGTCTAGACGAGTAGCCATCACCTCATCGGTATCACCTTGACCCGTATTGTTCGTCCCAATCATCAGGAGCATGACATCCGGAGTTTGCTGATTTAACCAGCCAGGGACATTGTTATTAATGAATTGGATATTTCGTCCCGGATATCCCTCGTGATCCTTATCCGGCAGGTTTTCACTGCCAGCCGATTGCGAACCCACAAAATCGATGTCTAACCCGAAATTTTCCAGTTGGCGCCACAGTTCCAGGCGATAGCCTTCGCGAATCCCTTCGTTGTCATCGGGGGTTAATAAGTTATTGACTTTACCTTGGGTAATCGAGTCACCCACGGGCATAATCTTCAGGTGTTTGCCATTGGTGGGATCGTATTTGGGCGTGAATCCCATCCCCACATCTAGATTGGCAATCACTCCTCGTGGAGCCGTGGCATAAGTAAAGGTGTTACCTTGTTCAACCACTGTCACGTTAAAACGCTGTTCGACCTCTGCATTTTCACCGTCGCTGACTGTCAAAACGATTTCTGGCGTGCCGATGTCGGTCTCGTCGGGGGTTCCAGTCAGGGTTGCCGTGCCGTCTCCGTTATCGGCGAATGTCAACCAGTCGGGTAAGTTACCTGGAGTGATGGTGAGGCTGTCTCCGGCATCGGGGTCGGTGACGACGATGTTATAGGTATACTCAGTGCCTTGAATGGCTTGGGGGTTGCCGGTGGTGGTAAAGGTTGGCGGTTGGTTGGTTGGTGTGGAACCGTCGTCTCCAGGGTCGGTGGAACCGTCGTCGCCATTTCCTGTGCTGTCTCCGGAATCTCCGCCACTGCCGGAATCACCGGAATTACCCCCAGACCCTGAATCGTCAGAATCGTCAGAATCGCCAGAATCGTCAGAATCGTCAGAATCGCCAGGGGTATTTGGAGGGGTAGATGAAGTCGGGGGTAGAGATGGATCGTTGAGGAAATCGGTGCTGCTGAGTTCTTCGGGGAGGATATCAACCAGAATAGCCAGGTTTTCCCCGGTTCCTTGATGTTGTAAGATCGTGTTGCCTGTATTTTCTTCTGTTCCGGCGACGAAGGTTAAATCGTTGAAGCTCAAGCCGTCGGTGAGTTGGATAAAATCTTCGTTGTGGCGGAAATCGAGGATAGTATCTGTGGCGGAACCGGAGACATCTGCCGTTCCCACAAAAAACCGATCGGTCCCGGCACCACCTTCTAGGGTATCGACACCGAGATCTCCGATCAGGTAATCGTTCCCCAGATCTCCGGATAGCCAATCGTTGCCTTGTCCGCCATACAGCGTGTCGTTTCCTTTGCCACCATACAGGATATCTTCGCCTAAGTTACCAAAGAGGACATCGTTACCTCGATTGCCAAACAGGGAATCTGCTCCGTCGCCACCGCCTAGTGTATCGTCTCCACGATCGCCCAATAGCAAATCTCGATCTCGTTCCCCCGACAACACATCGTTATCAGCGCCTCCACGAAGGGTATCGTTTCCTTCTCCGCCGTAAACTAGATCGTTTCCTTGATTTCCGGTAATGTAATCTTCGTCATCATTGCCATAGGCTGCATCATCTCCTGCCAAGCCCAATACAGTATCATTTTCTGAGAGTGCGACCAAAAGGTCGGCATCTGGCGTTCCAGTTAGAAGGTCACGACTTGTTGTTCCTGAAATTTGTGTTGGCATCGTTCAATTTCCAAAAGTATTAAAAACTATGAAACAGTCGTTCCTTTTTGTGGTAGCCGCAGACCGACTTGGCAAGAATCTTCAATAGTATAATCATCTCTTTCCAACACCCGAAGGGTATCGCAGACAACTTTACGGACTCTTTTCAGGAAATCCGGGGACTTTGAAACTTCTATGAAGACTTCCATATATTTTCGGAAACAATCCCCATAGGCTAGAAGAAAGATCCGTAAAAACTCGCAGTTCTTGAATCTTCTCCTCACTGGATAACGAGAGCGAGCTGCGGCGAGTCCCCCATGGCGAAAATCATTAACCCGTAAGAGCGAACCGCTATGGAGATGAGGATAGCACCTGCTGGGAAATCGACAAATTCAGTCAAAACGCAACTGTTGGGCGATCGTCGTTATCGCTTGCCAGTCTTGGGAATCTACGTAAGACTGTGGAAACAGGGAACTCCCCAAACCCACTGCTAGGGCACCCGCTTCGATCGACTCTCTGGCATTTTGTAAGGTAATCCCCCCGGTGGGAATCAGGGGAATGTGACCGAGGGGACCTTGTAAGCTACGGATGTAGTTCGCGCCACCCACGGCAGAAACGGGAAAGACTTTCACTGCACTGGCGCCAGCCTGCCAAGCGGTGACGATTTCTGTTGGAGATAGCGCTCCTGGAACGATCGGAACTTCGGCTTCTATTGCGGCTTGAATCATGTCGATATCGGTATGGGGACTAAAGAGAAATTGGGCGCCAGCAGCGATCGCTTCTCGCAATTGAAATCGATTAAACAATGTCCCCGCGCCGATCGTACAGTGGGGTAAATCCGATCGGAGTCGATCGATCAGGTCTGCGGCTCGATCGCTACTCCAACTAATTTCGATCGATTGCATCCCACCCGCAGCCACCGCTTTTGCCATATGAAAACCGCGATCGAAATCCAATGCCCGAATCACGGCGATCGCCCGGTGGCGTTGCAATTTCCCATACCAGGTTGTCATCAGTTAATAGTTAATAGTTCATAGTTAATGGTTAATAGACATCTAGGGAAAAAAGGGAACTGTGAATGGGTAAGGATTAACGGGAGTATTCATTGAGAATTCCGGCACGATCGTTGATTTCATTTTTAATTTTTACAGCTGTTTCCTCGCTACTAACAACTAACCACTAACTCAAATAATACTGAAAATCCTGTATCAAAGACCAAAAATGATCCCAGCCGTTATAACCGCCATTGACAGCTAGCCGAACGCCGCGCCAATCTCCATCTTGAGCTAAGAGATCGACTTCTCGATCCCAGAAATATTCCACCAGAATTCGGGTCGAAATATCTGGATCTAATGCCAATTCGGGATTTTCTTCGAGGGGAATGCCTAACTTTCGACCGTAGTAGCGGTAGTTCGCGCGACCTGTGATTTGAATAAAGCCGCGTCCGTGATATCGCATCCCATCTCCAGCTTGGCTGTTGCCCAAATCGTAGCGGTTTTCGTATATCTCGGTAAAATATTGCCGATCGCCGTATTCGTTAATCGGTCGAAATCCGCCCGTTTCCACGCCGATCGTTGCCACAGCAGCCATGAGAGTTGGTTTATCTAAGATGCCTTTTTTTGCCAGCGCATCGAGCAACTTTGGCAAGTAAATTTTTACATCATCGATTGGTGCTTTTAAAACCGCAGCCACAACCGCCGCATTAATCAGTTCTTTGGCGGGATTGTACCCCGGAATCTCTCGGGCTTCGATCAGCCGCTTGGCAAACTCCAGGGTGATTTGTTTCGGATCGAGATTAAAACCCAGAGCGAAACGAGCGATCGCGGCTTCGGTAATCGGACCGTAGATCCCGTCCGGCTGACCGGAGATCAATTTGAGCGCCCTGAGACGGACTTGAATCTGCCGGATCAGTGTAGCATTGCCGATAGCATCCTCGATCGAAACCGTCTTTCCTTGCCTGTAGATCTCTTGCAAAGTCATCTCGGTTGTCGGGGTTGGCGTTGTTATCGGTTTGCCGTCAAAGAAGTGAATCCACATCGTCCCATTGGGACCGCAAATGCTTTCCATCATCCCGAAAGAGTAGAGCAAATTTTTGCCGCTGACACTGTTATCGTATCCCCAGCTAAACCATTCGCCATAAGGGTCATTCACAATCCAACCTCGATCGGTGTACCCTCGAATCACCACAATATGTCCGGAACGAGTAAACCAGCCGTGAATGATGCAGGGTTTGCCTGCTGCTAGCCATAACTTGATGTCTTCCCAGCGACCGGCAGTATCTAGTTTATATTCATAGCCGTGGAGCTTAGCTAGGGTTTGTAGATCTTGGGGTGAATGGCGCGATAACCCGTTGTTTTGGCAAAAGCGATAGAGCTCGTCTTCGAGTTGTTCGCCTCTGGCATTCTTGATGGGATGACCGAAGTACGCCATGCACATGGCGATGCTGGTAACATTGCAAGCGCCACTGGGGTTTTCTACGTTATCTAATTGACTGAGATAGGGGACATCGAGATTGACGCTGCCATCGGGCTTGACATAAGACGGGGTGTTGGTTACGGGTATGGTGCGAGTTGGGAGAGTCGGGGATGTAACGGCATCCGAACCTGGGACAAATCGAGGTGGAGGCATGGGTACATCGATCTCTGCCAAATTCGAGTTTGGCGGAGTGAGAATGCCCAAACCGGGAGTGGGTCGAAGTTGAGGTGTTGACGACGAGATGGTGGGCGGTGGGGAAAGATCTCGCACAGGGGGTTGTACCGCACTGGGGCTTCTCCAGGCTTTGGCAAACGCCGATTCTTCGTCGAGAATTTCGGGCAGCACTTCTTCGATCTGCTTCTGAAGTTGCCGCAGCGCCTCATTTTGATAAGGTAGACCCTTGTAGTATTTCGCTACGTTAACCAAGGAAATGCTCATGGAGGTGTCCCGCACTAGATAATTTTGAGGTCGATCGGTACTGATGCCAAAAAGCTGGGATGTGGACCTGATTGTCTCAGCTTTGGGGAGGTCGATCGAGTTTGAACCCCATTGAGCAATAGATTCCGTAGCAATGGTATCAGTCCGGCGTACCTTCAATCTTATGTTGATTGACGATCGGTTCAAGTTTTGCCAGTCTTAACATTAATTCACAATATTGGTTAATCCGCACTAGGATATAGAGAAGGCTCGATCCGGATTGGGGGTCGAAGGTGCCATTTTTCAGATAGGAGCGGGGTTGTGAAGGTATTGAGAACGCTCGATCGACAACGACAACGCAGCGTATTTGTCTTGTTTGCTTCGGGTTTGCTGTTTTGGTCGAGCATGGCTTCCCTGCTACCGACTCTGCCGCTGTATGTGGAGTCGGTTGGGGGAACCCAACAACAAGTGGGTTTGGTCATGGGAGCCTTTGCCATCGGTCTGTTGGCATCGCGAACTCGTTTGGGGCAGTTGGCAGATCGGCGCAGTCGCCAGTTGGTGTTGCTCATCGGGGTAGGAGTGGGGGCGATCGCTCCTTTGGGCTATTTATTCGTGAAGTCCATCCCATTGTTAATTGTTCTGCGAGCCTTTCACGGGATTAGTATTGCGGCATTTACCACCGCTTATAGCGCCTTAGTCGCCGATCTTTCGCCTCCCAAGCAACGGGGTGAGTTGATTGGCTATATGAGTTTGGTGACGCCTGTCGGGGTGGCGATGGGTCCGGCTATGGGTGGATTTGTTCAGGCGGCATGGGGCTATTCTCCCTTGTTCTTGATGGCTTCGGGCTTAAGCGCATTGAGTTTTTTGGGATCGTTGCAAGTTTGGGAACCGCCGAAATCGCCAGATCTTCGTCCCTTACAAGCAAGTGCGTCTCCACCGGATCTACGAGTCAGTGGTCAGGCGTTGATTGTGGAAAGCGTGTTTGCGGGTTTGGCGATCGGCATTGGCTGGTACTTTGCCTTCGACGCCAGTTTGGGGCTGGCGGCTTTTATGATGTTGCAGGGGGGAATTGTTTATAGTTTCCTGCGGCAGATTTTTAGTAGTTCCGATCGATTGCGGATTCCAGCGATGGTAATGCTGATAGTGGGGACGATCTTTGGGTCGATCTCCACGTTTATGCCGCTGTTTATTCGGGCATCGGGGATCGATTTCAATCCGGGATGGTTTTATACCGCAGCGGCACTGTCCAGCTTTACGATGCGACTGATCGCGGGAAGAGCTTCCGATCGCCTGGGACGGGGTTTGTTTATCAGTATAGGTTTGGTGTGTTACGGCGTGGCGATGACCATTCTGGCAACATCCCAAAGTTCCACGGCGTTTCTGCTGGCGGGGTCGATCGAAGGGGCAGCAGCGGGAATTACGATCCCGATCGTGGTCGCGCTGATGAGCGATCGATTCGACCCCGGAAGAACGAGGACGGATTTTTTCGCTGTGTATCGGTGGTTTTGATTTGGGGATTGCCATCGCCGGACCCGTTTTCGGCGCCATGGCTCCCGAAATTGGCTTGAGAAATATTTTTGCGATCGCCGCGGCACTGGCAATTTTCGCCTTAGCTATTTTTGTCCGGTTCAACAGCAAAGATCTATCCCATTCTCTGAGATTTGCGTTGGGACGCGGACGGGATGTTTATGCGATCGAACGCTGAAATGTTGCCAGTGCGGGGTTGACGAGTAGTCGATCGTCAACCCCGCACTAGGCCATCCAAAACATTAACGGCTCTCGAAAACGATCCCGTCATTGCCAAAAGCAACTAATTTGAGTTTCAGAGGACCCGCTGTGTAGGTTAAGTCTGTCGAAATTGCTTGCACTTCCAGGGGTTCTTGTTGTGCTTGCAGTTGCTGGATAAATTCGATCGCGCTTTCTCGGGAGTCAGACACCTGAATGCGTTCGGCGAGAATTCCCTCCTGCAAAGCGCGCAGTCGTGCGGCTTCGATCAGGAATTCCATCCGATCCAATACTTCATCCTCGCTCATACTCGTCGGATCGATCGAAGTGGCTGAGATCGTTTCTCCCGCTTCAAAAACGAGGCGATTGCGCTCGGCTTCGAGATAGACACCAACCACTTCTTCCCCAAGGGTGTAGTTTTCTGCCGCCAAGACACGCATGACATATTCGTTACCATCTTGAATTTGTCCCATCCATTCCTCCATCTCCGTGATGGGAATCTGAATGATTTGTTCGTTTGGGTTGGTTCCCGGACGAATCAGTCCAGTGGCAACGCGATTGGCTTCCTGCAATAGACCGTCGATGGCTTGACGAGCACCAAAAGGTTGAACAATCCGAATAACCCCTGACGCGAGAACTTGTCCGCGTCCGATGGCAACTCGACGTTCCCGCAACAAGCGAAAGCCTCGTTCCAGGTTATCGACTTGTTCGGATAGATTGACTCGCTGTTCTTCCAATTCTCTCAGGAGTGCTTCTCGCTGGGCCAGGGTACGTTCTTGGGTCAGCAGCACATCTTTTTGTTTGTCCAGTTGTTGCTCTTGACTTTTAATTTCTTGCTGCTGACCCTGAATTGCTTGTTGTTGGTTCTCAACCTGCTGCTGTTGGCTTTTCATTCGCTGCTGTTGCAGTGCCACCTGTTGCTGTTGGGTTTCGATTTGTTGTTGTTGGTTGGCAATAAACTGCTGATTTTGTTGAATTTCCCGATCGCGTTCGGTAATTTGACCGATGGTGGCTTCCCGTTGTTCGACGAGTTGCTGGCGTTCGTTTTGCAGAGTTTCGATTTCCGATTGCAGTGCGTCTTTTTGTTGCAGGGTGAGATCGAGTTGGGTGGCAACCTGCGATCGTTCTTGGCTTGCGCGATCCCGTTCTCGATCGACCTGTGTCAATTCTTCTTCGGTTTGTCTCAAGTCTTCTTGTGTCTGTACCAGCTGTTCGTCCGTCAGCGCTTGTTTTTCGATCGCTTCATCCAATTTGACGGAAACTTCTTTTAAAGAAACCTCAATCTTCTCGAGTTGTTGCTTTGCTTTGGCTTGCTCGGCTTGTGCCTGAGCCAGTTCTCGTTCGACTTGACTTTTTCGATCGCCGGTTTTGCGCAGTTCTCGCTTCGCTTTCCTTAAATCCTGTTGAATTTTGTCCAGCTCGAACAGACCCGTCCGCAGTTGCTTGTCAGCCGCCAGTAAAATCCCCAAAGTGGAAGCTGCCACCAAGCTTCCACTCAAAATGGTAATCAAGGTTGCGGTTTGGCGCGGACGGAGTTTGAACAAACTCAGCCGCGCTTTGCCGACTTTTGTCCCAATGCGATCTCCGGCGGTGGCGATCGCACCTCCCAACACCAATACTGCTAGGATCAGGATATACCCGGTGGTCATGAAGTATTCCCATCGCTCACGTAAACTGATGACTGAGCGCCACGGGGTTATGCACCGTGATTTTCTTCTTGTGAATCGAGATCATTTGTTTTTCACGCAGATCTCCCAGTAGGCGAGTTACCGTGACCCGTGTCGAGCCGATCGCTTCGGCGATCGCTTGATGGGATAATTTGAGATCGATGGTAATTCCCTCAGAACTGGGAATGCCAAAATCTCGGCAGAGAATTAATAGGAAACTGACCAACCGAGATCCCATATCCCGATGTGCCAAGGTTTCGATCATCATCTCCGTTTGCAAAATTCTCGAAGACAACCCTTGCAGCATTAAAATCGCTAAATCTGGGTCTTCTTTGAGTGCTTTTTCCACCTGTTCGATGGGTACCGACAGTAACTCGACAGGTGTAAAGGCAACGGCATGGTAAAACCGATCGGATCGATGACCCGTAATCAGGGACAAAACGCCGAACACGCTATTTTCTCGCAGCAGAGCCACAGTAATTTCTTCCCCCGCTTCGTAAACACGGGACAGCTTGACCGCACCTTTGAGCAAGAAATAAACCCGCTCGGCGGGATCGCCCGGAAAAAAGATCGTCTTACCGCGCTCGTAGGTTTCCACAACCGGTGGAAACGTCCCGCTGCCAATTTGGCGAAATACGCTTGCTAGTGGTCTATCTGGCATGGCGACCATCTTCTTTCCCCTCTCCAATCCCCCTTGGACTGCTGTTAGATGACTTTGTGTAATTCACCTTCGATGCGCGATCGACGTGTACTAACCCTTATGTAGAATACTCCAAGCTTTTTGAAGTATTTTAGTAAAGTGTCAGGATTCGATCGTAATTTCCGAAGGCGTTCTCATTCCATCTATATTAATGCGTTTAGACCGATCGAGGAATTAAAGGACGATCGTGCGTCGCCGGGGGCGAAAGATCCGATAATGGGATCTTGACTTTGACACCGACTGAATATGTTAGATTTAACCGGAAAAAATGCCCTGGTCACTGGAATTGCCAACAATCGCTCCATCGCCTGGGGAATCGCCCAGCAGTTGCACCAAGCTGGGGCAAATCTGGGGATTACCTACTTACCAGACGATCGCGGACGGGGGGAGAAAAAAGTCAAAGAACTGACCGAACCCCTCAATCCCACTTTGTTTTTGCCCTGCAATGTCCAAGATCCTGCCCAAATTCAGTCTACCTTCAAGACGGTTGGGGAAAAATGGGACAAACTAGATATTCTCATTCACTGTCTGGCATTCGCCGGTAAAGACGAACTGAGCGGCGATTTCAGCCAAACTTCCCGCCCAGGATTCACCCAAGCCCTAGAAATTAGCGCTTATTCTCTAATTGAGATGTGCGCGGCAGCCAAACCCTTGATGGCAGAAGGAGGCAGCGTTGTCACCCTCAGTTATCTCGGTGGCGTGCGGGTTATTCCCAATTACAATGTTATGGGAATTGCTAAAGCCGCGCTGGAAATGAACGTGCGTTACTTGGCAGCCGAACTGGGAGAACAAAACGTCCGGGTTAATGCCATCTCCGCTGGACCCATTCGCACCCTGGCTTCTTCGGCAGTGGGGGGAATTTTGGACATGATCCACCACGTTGAAGAAACTGCACCCCTGAAACGGACGGTGACTCAGCTTGAAGTCGGGAATACGGCGGCATTTTTGTGTAGCGATCTCTCTAGCGGCATTACGGGACAAATCTTGTATGTAGATTCCGGTTATTCGATTATGGGGATGTAGTTGCGCTTTTGCGCTTTTGACACCATTACCAATAACTAATAACCAATAACCAATTACGAATTTAGTATGCAAACCACCGATCGTCTTTCTCCCACCCACGACATTCTCACAACTCGTACAGCATCTGTCCGACGGACGACGGGGGAAACGGATGTACACGTGTCTTTGAACCTCGATGGAACGGGAAACTGTACGGCAAATACGGGGATTCCCTTTCTGGATCATATGTTGCACCAAATTTCGTCCCACGGGTTAATTGATTTGGATGTCAAGGCAACCGGGGATATTGAAATTGACGATCACCATACCAATGAAGATGTGGGGATTACTTTGGGACAGGCTTTAGGGAAAGCCTTGGGCGATCGCAAAGGGATCGTTCGTTTCGGTCATTTTGTTGCCCCTCTCGATGAAGCGTTGATTCAGGTGGCGCTGGACTTTTCCGGGCGTCCTCATCTCAGCTACGGGTTGGAAATTCCCACCCAGAGAGTGGGGACTTACGATACACAGTTAGTGCGAGAGTTTTTTGTGGCGATCGTCAATCACGCGCAGATGACGCTACATATCCGCCAACTCGATGGGATTAATTCTCATCATATTATCGAAGCGACGTTTAAAGCGATGGCGCGATCGCTACGGATGGCAACGGAAGTCGATCCCCGCCGAATGTCGGCGATTCCCAGTTCTAAAGGAGTTTTGTAATTGGTTATTGGCTAGTGGCTAGTGGTTAGTGGCGCTGGGGAAGGGTGGATCGCAGACAACCATGAACTATTAACTATTAACTATTAACTATTAACTATTAACTGCATTCCTTCCTCCTGAACTCCTGCAACTCCTGAACAAATGCCCCCTGTTGATAAGTCCATAGATTCTCAAGCCGAAAAGTTTAGACAGCTTCAAGCGCAACTGCGCGATCGCTGGCAGAGTGTCGATCGATTCGATCGTAAGGATTATGACATTCTCGTCATCCCGTCTGTCACCCTAGACCAACGGGAAATGACTAAAGTTGAAGGCGCACATCATTATGAGGAACGGCTGCTGTTTTCTCTCATTCGCCTTTGGAATCCCCGAACGCGATTGGTTTACGTCACTTCTCAACCTCTACCGCCGATCGTCGTTGAATATTACCTGCAAGCCCTTCCCGGTATGCCTTTTTCCCATGCCCGCGATCGTTTGCTGCTTTTTTCGACCGACGATGCTTCCTCCAAACCGCTGACCCAAAAACTCCTAGAACGTCCTCGTTTGTTGGCGCGAATTCGGCAGGCGATGCGCCCTGACAAGTCTTATATGGTGTGCTTCAATGCCACCTCTCTAGAACGGGATTTATCTGTGGCTTTGGACATTCCTCTGCTGGCATCCGATCCAGATTTGTTGTATTGGGGAACGAAAAGTGGTAGCCGACAAATTTTTGCTGAAGCGGAAATTCCCTATCCCGATGGTAGCCACTTGGTGAAAACGGAGGAGGAATTGGCAGAGGTGGCAGCGCAGTTGTGGGAACGCCAGCCTCAATTGCGGCGGATGGTGGTCAAACTCAATGAAGGGTTTTCTGGGGAAGGAAACGCGATTTTAGACTTGCAACCGATGCAGGATGTGCCGCCGAATCAGCGAGTTCAAGCCATTCGCGATCGCTTTCCTCTGCTACGATTTCAGTCGAACCAGGAACAGTGGGAGAGTTATGCCAGCCGTCTCCCGGAATTAGGGGCAATTGTCGAAGCGTTTGTGGAAGGGGAGAAAAAGCGATCGCCCAGCGTTCAAGGTCGAATTACTCCGGCTGGCGACGTGGAGATTTTGTCTACCCACGATCAAATTTTGGGCGGTCCTGACGGTCAAGTCTACCTCGGTTGCCGCTTTCCTGCTGATGAAGCTTATCGCCTACAATTGCAGGAACTTGGCAGACGAGTGGGCGAAAATTTGGCAGCGAAAGGGGCTTTGGAACGCTTTGGCGTGGATTTCATGGCGGTGTGTGGGGAAGGAAATGAGTGGGATTTACAGGCGATCGAAATTAACCTACGCAAAGGCGGAACCACTCACCCCTTTATGACAATGAAATTGCTGACCAACGGTCGCTACGATCGGGCAACGGGTTTATTTTACAGTCAGCAGCAGCGACCCAAATACTACATCGCCTCGGACAATTTACAAAAAGATGCGTATCAGGGACTTTTATCCCAAGATTTAGTTGAGATGATTGCCGAACATCGTTTGCATTTCGACAGCAGTACGGAGACGGGAACGGTATTTCATTTGATGGGATGTTTATCGGAATTTGGTAAGTTGGGATTGACGTGTATCGGCAATTCTCTTCAGGAAGCAGAGGGAATTTACGATCGAGTTGTGTCGGTGTTAGATGAGGAAACTAGCCTCGATTCTCTCCCCCAATTATCTGCTAGAAATCCCATGAGTTGGTAGGGAGAGGCGATTGGCGATTAGACACTCTCTCTATCTATAATATTTGGGATCTAGACGTTTTTGGGAAGTTGAAAATCCTAAGCTTCTTGCTGCAAGCGATCGCGATCGAACCAAATCGCTGAAGCCAGAATCACCACGTCTTCAGACGCAGTGATTCTAAAGCTAGTAACTAATTGAAAGCCAGACGTTCGTTTTCCACATCAACAGAGATTGTATCGCCTTCGGTAAAAGTGTTCCGCAAGATCGCTTTGGCAATTTGAGTTTCCAATTCGCGTTGGATGGCACGTTTTAGCGGTCGTGCCCCGTACACTGGATCGTACCCAACTTCGGCGATAAAGTCGATCGCTTCGTCGGACAGTTTCAGCGACATTTTCCGTTCGGCAAGGCGACTTTCCAGACGCTGAATTTGCAGTTTAACGATTTCTCGCAATTCGGATTTCTGCAAGGCATGGAAAATAATTGTTTCGTCGATGCGATTGAGAAATTCTGGACGAAATTGCGATCGCATCGCTTCCATCACCCGACTCCGCATTTCTTCGTACTGGGTATCGTCTCCGGCAACATCTAAAATGTACTGAGATCCGATATTACTGGTCATAATAATGATGGCATTTTTGAAGTCCACCGTACGACCTTGGGCATCGGTCACTCGACCATCATCCAGGATTTGCAACATCACGTTAAACACATCGGCGTGTGCCTTTTCGATTTCGTCGAAGAGGATGACCGCAAAGGGTCGCCGCCGGATGGCTTCGGTGAGTTGACCGCCTTCGTCGTATCCCACGTATCCCGGAGGCGCACCAATTAACCGAGAAACGGTATGTTTCTCCATATACTCGGACATATCGATGCGAACCATGGCATCTGCGGTGTCGAAGAGATAGGCTGCCAGCGCTTTGGCTAACTCGGTTTTACCAATCCCTGTCGGACCCAGGAAGATGAAGCTAGCAACGGGACGGTTGGGGTCGGCAAGTCCCGCGCGCGATCGTTGGATGGCGTCGGCAACCGCTGTCACCGCTTCGTCTTGACCGATAACGCGCTGGTGTAATTCGTCTTCTAGGTGTAGCAGCTTCTGCATTTCCGATTCCACCAGTTTACTCAGCGGAATTCCCGTCCATTTGGAGATAATTTCGGCGATATCGGCTTCGGTGACTTCTTCCCGCAGCAGGGATTGACCGCTATTTTGGGTTTGCGCCAGTTGCGCTTCGGTGGCTTCGAGTTGTTTTTGTAAGTCGGAAAGTTTGCCGTATTTCAACTCGGCGGCGCGGTTGAGATCGTAGTTGCGTTCTGCTTGTTCGATTTCCACCCCAACGCGATCGATCTGTTCTTTGAGTTGTTTACGCTTTTCTAGAACCTCTTTTTCAGCTTGCCATTGGGCGTTCAGCGCCGATTGTCGTTCTTTATAGTCAGCCAGTTCTTTTTCCAGTTTAGACAAACGATCTCTCGACGCGGGTGCGCTTTCTTTTTGCAGCGACAACCGTTCCATTTCCAACTGCAAGATCCGACGATCGATCTCGTCGAGTTCCTCGGGTTTGGAGGTACTTTCCATCTTTAATTTAGCAGCCGCTTCATCTACCAAATCGATCGCTTTATCTGGCAAAAATCGATCGCTGATATACCGGGTAGAGAGAGTGGCTGCCGCTACCAACGCACTATCGGCAATTTTCACGTTGTGGTGAGTTTCGTAGCGGTCTTTGAGTCCCCGCAAAATGGAGACGGTATCCTCTACATTGGGTTGATCGACGTACACTTGCTGGAAGCGTCGTTCCAATGCCGCATCCTTCTCGATATACTTGCGGTACTCATCTAGGGTGGTTGCCCCGATACAACGCAACTCGCCCCGCGCCAGCATCGGTTTGAGCAAGTTTCCGGCATCCATTGCCCCCTGTGCCGCCCCGGCGCCGACGACGGTATGGATTTCATCGATAAATAGAATTAGTTGTCCTTGGGAGTCGGTGACTTCCTTGAGGACGGCTTTCAAGCGTTCTTCAAATTCGCCTCGATACTTGGCGCCAGCAATCAGCGATCCCATATCCAAGGCAATCAGTTTTCGATCGCGTAGGGATTCAGGAACGTCGCCTTTAACAATGCGCTGTGCTAATCCTTCGGCAATGGCAGTTTTCCCCACCCCCGGTTCTCCAATGAGAACTGGATTATTTTTAGTTCGCCGCGAGAGAATCTGCACGGTACGGCGAATTTCGTCATCCCGTCCGATCACCGGATCGAGTTTTCCCTGCCGCGCCGCTTCTGTCAAATCTCGACCGTATTTTTCTAGGGCGTCGTATTTTCCTTCGGGATTGCGATCGCTCACGTTCTGGGTTCCTCGAATTTGCGATATCGTCTCTTTGAGTTGCGTCTCATTGATTTTAAATTCCTTGAATATCGCTTTGCCGAGGCGATCGTCTTTTGCATAAGCCTGGATTAGGTGTTCGATCGAAATATACTCGTCGCCGTATTCTTTGCGCAAGGCTTCGGCGCGATCGAGCAAGGTATCCAAACTTTGCCCTAAATAAATAGAGGTTCCACTGCCGCTCACTTTCGGCTGTTTAGCGATAAATTCATCAATTCGATCGCGCCAGGATTGTACCGGAATACCCGCCCGGTTAACAATACTCGTCGCTAAACCGTCTTGTTCTAGCAAAGCTTTCAGTAAATGCTCGCTTTCGAGTTTTTGGTTTTGTGCGGCTTTGGCAATATCTGGCGTGCGGGCGATCGCTTCCCACGCTTTTTCCGTAAATTGATTGGGATTAGTCGGTTGCATAAATTTTAGGTAGTTGTTAGTCGTAAACAGCGAACAGCAGACGAGTTTTTATTTCCCATGACTGAAGTAGAGTCATCGATCGTCTGTCTCTTCACTTTTTTATTGTAGAGATTCACCTGCAATCGTTGGGATCGGCGTTCGCGACCAAAATAGACCAAATTCCCCCCACTGTCAGACTCGATCGTCACACTATACACTTCGAGGACATCAGCACTCCAGAGAGCCGTCTTCATCTTGGCATCTTCCCCACCCCCACTCGGGAAAAACCCCACCCCAATTTTACCCACATCTTAATATTGGGTATCCAACATCTTTTTCTCGATAGAACTCGTCAGGCTGGAGAAACTCGAATAGATCTTTTTTTGCTAAAATTGTAATGGGAAAAGACTTTTAATTGCACCAAAAAATAAAAATTTAATATTACGACAAAACTCTAGAAGGAGATCCTAAAATGCTAAAAAATGTAAAGGCAATTGCACTGCTGTATTTGCAGGCGACAATCTCCGCCGCCGAAGCCATGGTGAATTCCTAGCTGGTGAATTCCCAAAAGTCGAAAGCTCCAACCCCAGAGGTGAGCATCATGACCGCATTCAAAAATCGCACCGAAGCGGGTCGCCGACTGGCACATAAGCTCATCGCTTATGCCAATCGCTCCAACGTCCTTGTCCTCGCACTACCCCGAGGGGGTGTTCCCGTAGCGTTTGAAGTCGCCAAAGCTCTCAATCTCCCTCTCGACATCTGCTTAGTGCGGAAACTGGGTGTCCCCGGACATCTGGAGTTGGCAATGGGGGCAATCGCCCAAGGCGGATCGATCGTCCTCAACAAAGACATTATCCAATGGCGGCGAATCTCCCAAGGCGAGATCGATCGTGTTGTAGAGAAAGAACGACGGGAGATAGAACGACGAGATCGTAGATATCGGGGAAGTCGATCGCTTCCCCACCTGAGCGATCGCACTCTCATTCTCATCGATGATGGTATTGCCACCGGTTCCACCGTCCGTGCCGCGATCTCCACCTTAAAACGACAGCAACCAGCCAGCATCATTGTTGCCGTTCCTGTCGCTCCCCCTTCAATTTGCCAAGAACTAAGCTCTGAAGTCGATCGAGTCGTTTGCTTACATCAGCCCACGCATTTATGTTCGGTCAGTCTCTGGTACGACGACTTTTCGCAAACCACAGATGAAGAAGTTTGCAGCTTACTAGCCAAAGCAAGCCGCGCAACGATCGTATAGCCACTAGAAGAATAGACACAGCTCTGTTTCTATTTCTCGATTTCTAGTTCTCGATCTCCGCATCAATCTATTCCTAACTCTCGCTTGAGCAGATCGATGGAAGAAGAACCAATATAATTGCCAAAACAGGTCACTTGAGGCGGACGAATCAGATCCTCCCTCGCTGCGTTAATTGACATCTTCACGCTAGCAAAGCTAGCTTGATCGCAAATAATTGTACGGGAACTCCGAACCAAAGCATTGAGTTTGTAGGCATCTCCCGTCTGGGACGTCATCACCAATAAATCATCTCCTCGCAGACTATGAACGATGACTTCCGCCGCTCTCAGTAATCCAGAACTGATACTGACCAAACCGACACAACTCTCTTTGGCTAGTCCTCTAATCAATTCAATTTCTTTGGCATAATCGTAAATATCGATGGGAATCACACGCACGGCTTTGGGAGCAGCGATCGCCTCCGCTTCTCCGATAAAATAGCGACTCGTAACCACCGTCCCAGAATTAGTACGATTTAAAGTAGCCGCCAGTTCTTCCATTGGGACTAACTGCACAGGGATCTTTAAGGCGTACTCCAATTCCTGAGCCATGAGTTCCCCCACACCCAAATCCTGAGCGGGTGCCGTCACTAGAACTCTAGCGCTACAACGCAAGCGCCAGTCAATTTCTGCTAAAAACAGTTCTCGAGCTTGGTTCAGAGAACAGCCCTGCTTCAGCAGATCGTCTAGACTTTGCTGCACGATCTTGTAAGCTTGCGGATATTTTTCCAGAATCGGGGATTTGAGCTGAGTGCCGCCCTCATGTCCCTGAGCGCGAACATAAATTCCCGATCCTGCCTGAGCCTCCACTAAACCAGTATCCTCAAGCTGTCGGTACACCTTACTAATCGTATTGCGATGCAGTCCCGTCTGCATCGCTAATTGGCGCGTACTGGGCAAGCGATGTCCGGGTGGAAATTGCCGAGATGCGATGGCAAATCGAATTTGATTAAAAAGCTGGTTTGAAGCCGGAATATCGCTATCGGGTTGAATGTTAAACTGCATACGCTATACGCTCACACTCCTCTGGGGCGCTCTCCTCTTCGGCACGGTCAATATATATCTATGTCTATCTATACCCTACAATACCGCAATCGATCGGCTCCGCATGCGGGGTAGATCCCTCACCAAATTTAAGATAGAAAA
>CAWIQY010000009.1:0-5701 GCA_963838375.1 uncultured cyanobacterium
GTTACATAAGACCTACTCAAAACTACTCATTAATAGACAAAGCTACTCATGGTAACTTGATGCTTACTTCCTGTTTCATCCAGGGGAGTCGGCTCCTTCCTGTCCGCAGGCTAACACCGTCTAACTGACGGCTGATGTGTCGAAGTCTCAAAAACTTCTGAAATTTGAGGCGCTACTAACGACCCTCTGTCTATGGAGCCTGTGTCTCGCGGCGCGCACGTTGATCAAACGCCACACTTCTGGGTGGAGACTGTATCCTCTGACGGCGACGGTAAAACCGTTACATATGACCACCATTCTAGCAGATTTTCCGTAAAACCTACTCAAAAATGACTACATTTGCCAAGAGATGAAGAGTTTTTAAGTTACAGTTCCTACCCCCGAAATTTCCAAGGTGGTCACTGTTAAGGTTGTTAAATTCGATCGGCGAATGCAGTGGTTATTCGTATCGGCGATATAGAGAAAGTCTCCGGCAATACTCAACCCTGATGGTTCGGAGAAACTCGCCAACTGTCCGATGCCATCCTCTATTCCGGGTACTCCTGTCCCCAAAATGGTTTGGCAACTCTGGGTATGGGGATCGACTTGCTTGATTTTGTGGTTGTAGGTATCTGCCACCCACAAAAAACCTGCCGCATAGGCAACTCCTAGACAGTGTTGGAGTCGAACTCGATCGCCCCTTCCATCAATATCCCCAAATCCGAACAGTTCGCCGCTACCGCAAATTGTCCGAACTCGAGCATCTTCTGCCAACCCCACCGCGCGAATCGAGCTAATTTCGCTATCGGCGACGAATAACTCGTCGCCATCGGTTGCGAGTCCGCTGGGTTGGGCAAAAGCGGCATCATCCAAAGTCCCGTCGGCACAGCCTTCTGCACCTGTTCCCGTATACGTTCCCAGTGTTCCGTCGGTCAGATCCATGCCCCAAATTTGATGAGAACCTGCCATGGCAATGAGCAATATATCCTCAATTTGGACTAAATCCCAAGGAGAATTTAATGGGGTTTCCCAGGCAGAAACCGCATGGGGAAGAAGTTGGTGGTTTTGGGTTTCAGTTGGGGCGATCGTTTCTACAGTTTGGCAGTTCAGATCGATTTTCCGCAAGGCGTGATTGTCTGTATCGGTAACGTAGAGGCATTGTCCGGTGCGATCGAAGGCTATCCCTTGCGGGGCGCTAAATTGAGCCTGCACGAACGATCCGTCGGTCAAACCCGCTTTCCCGTTCCCGATGACGTGTAGTAGGGTTCCATCTAAGGTGGTGACAACGATTCGGTGATGTCCGGTATCGGCGATAAATAGTCGGTTTTCAGTTTCGTCGGCGAGGACTTTACCGGGAAAGGCTAAAGGTTCTGTTGAGGGTTGTTTCTGTTTTTCTAAGATTAGTGGAATGTCTCGAAAATCTGTGGTTCCTCGTTCTGAGTATCGATGGATTAATTGGGCAATCCGTTCGTCGAGGATCTCGCGCTTGCCTTCTCCGGAAAAGCGATCGACTTCGTAGCCTTCGGGATCGATCAGTACCAGTGTCGGCCAAGCGCGGACGGCATATTGTTGCCACAGTTCAAAATCGCGATCGACCAGGATTGGATGTTCGATATCGTAGCGGAGAATGGCTTGACGAATATTTTCCACGTCTTTTTCCTGCTCGAATTTGGCAGAGTGAATGCCAATAACGGTGATATTTTTCTGGTATTTTTGTTCGAGGTATTTGAGATCGCCAAGAACGTGCAAGCAATTGATACAACAATATGTCCAAAAATCAAGTAGGACAAATTTACCTTTGAGTTCGGCAAGGGAAAGGGGTCGATCGGTATTCAGCCAAGCATAATCTTGGGGCAGTTTTGGGGCTCTGATTCGAGGAGGCATTAATAGTTGATAGTTAATAGTTGATAGTTGTTGGCATGATTGGTCGGTAGTGGTTGGTAGACGATCGCCAATAACCAATTACCGCTTCGCTTTGAGTAACGTTTTTAATTCTCGCCAAATTACCGATTCTTCTGAGTTCGATCGACGATTAGTTAAGATTCCTTGACTCGGACTTAATAAGAATGCCAATGTAAATAAACCCGAGACAACTAATACGATCGCGGGCCCCGAGGGTAAATTGTAATAGTAACTTAAATACATCCCGCCGATACTGGAAATAATCCCAACTGCCGATCCCACAAGCATCACTTGAGCAAAACGCGGAACCAGCAAGTAAGCCGTTGCACCGGGAGTAATTAATAGGGATAAAACGAGGATCACACCCACAGCTTTTAGACTGGCAACTACAGTTAAGGAAATTAGTACCATTAGCCCGAAATTGAGCAAATTTACAGGCAAACCTGCTGCTTGTGCGCCGAGAGGATCGAAACTGTAGAATAGTAGTTCTTTGTATAAAAAGATAACGGTTAAAATGACGATAATTGCTAAAATCGCAGTTTCTAAAACTTCTGAAGAAGTGACACCTAAAATATTGCCGAACAGAAAGTGATTGAGATCGATTTTATTTTCTTTCTGAACGATCGTAATTAAAGTAACCCCCAAAGCAAAGAAAGCGGAAAAAACGATGCCCATTGCTGCA
This sequence comes from uncultured cyanobacterium, assembly GCA_963838375.1. Lineage (GTDB taxonomy): Bacteria > Cyanobacteriota > Cyanobacteriia > Cyanobacteriales > Geitlerinemataceae > DVED01. The sequence goes on from CAWIQY010000009.1 coordinate 2,564, forward strand.
TCTTCTTTAATATTCGATCGCGACCAAATAAACGTAATAATAATCGTGCTGAGAATTCCGGCAATAAAAGCACCGAAAAATAGATTGATACCCAAGATAAAGGCGATCGCTAATCCCGGTAGAACCGAATGACTGATGGCATCTCCTAGCAATGCCAACCGCTGCACGATTAAATAACTCCCGACGATCGAACAAACTAGACCCACCAATACGGCAATAACAAGCGATCGCTGCATAAATCCATATTGCAAAGGTTCGATCAGTAAATCTAACATTTATTGGTTATTATTTATTAGTTATTAGCTATTTTTATGGCGTAGGAGAATCCATAACGATCGATGGTTTGCCGAAAATACTCCGAACAAGATACACCGCCATGCAGCTTTCGATAGGCACAGGAAAACCATTTATGGGGTGAAAGATACTTTTGGTATCCTCGAACGATCCCGATCGTTACCCGATCGAATTGCGATCGAAAGGGAGTTCTTCTGATTCGATGGGCGATCGGTGCTATCAAACTAACGGATTGACAAACAATCCCTTTGTGCATTATCCACATCGCCCGATCTCTGGTTAAGCCGCTGCCGAGAAGAAATTCACTTTTCCACCATAAGCACGATACATATTTTCGGCTTGTAATACAGACGATCGATCTCCACTGGCAATCACTTCGCGGTTCAATAAAACTAAGTCGTCGAAATGAGTAATAGAATCCCCTAAATCGTGATTGACAACTAAGACAATTTTCCCTTCATCAGCCAATTCTCGAAAAATCTCAAATAGCACTTGTTCTGTTTTTTGATCGACGCCCACAAAGGGTTCGTCAAAGCAGAAAATATCTGCTTGTTGTGCCAAAGAGCGAGCTAAAAATACCCGTTGTTGTTGCCCTCCAGACAGCGCCCCAATGCGTCTATCTTTATATTCTCCCATTCCCACCCGATCGAGGGCTTCTGCTGCCATGCGCCGACTAACACCCGAAAAACGGCGAAACCAACCCGTTTTCCGCACTCGTCCCATCATCACCACATCCCACACCGTTGCCGGAAACGTCCAGTCAATCTGCGATCGCTGGGGAACATACGCCACGCGATCCAGGCAATCCATCAAGGGTCTGCCGTCGTACAATACCACGCCGCTGTGGGTGGAAATCAAACCCAACATGGCTTTAATTAAAGTACTTTTTCCCGCGCCGTTGGGTCCGATAATCCCCGTCAGTCTTCCGGGGGCGATGGTCAAGTTGGCATCCTGCAAGGCTTCTACGTCTCGATAGCGGACACTCAGATGGCTGACGCGAATGGGGTAGGTTTTGGGAAAAGCGTTCATGGTCTGTACGGTCTTGATTTGGGAGGATAAGATCGGTTTCATCTCGATTTTCGGGCATCTTGGCTGGGGAATTCATGTACCCTAGGGCGTGTTTTCAACATTGAGATTGAGGATCGTTCTGCCAATTCGATCGCCTTCAATCTTCCTAATGAGAGAGGATCTCGAGATTGAAAAAACCGATCCTAGTGTTGTGGACATCGTTTCGGCTGATGTATCGCCCGAAGCCATCATTTGCTAGTTTAGCGCAAAATATGAAACAATTATGATAAATAAATGAAAGAATGATGAAAATAACGATCGAGCAAGCATGATAGTGAAAATCCGCAAAAACTGGGGAATCTTAACCTGTCTGGCAATTTTGGTGAGTGGGTGTAGTCCCCAAACAGCCACCCGCGATGGAGAAGCGTCTTTACCCCGCGTGGTGTCCACCAGTACCATCATCGCCGATTTAGCCCAGGATGTGGGTGGCGATCGCATCGAACATACCGGAATTCTCGAAGCGGGGGCATCCTCACGTTTACGAACCCGTTCCCGAAGATAGCATTGCCCTAGAAAAAGCGAACCTCATTTTCTACAACGGCTACAACCTCGAACCGGGTTTGATTAAACTCATGAAAACCGCAGGTAGCAATGCCCAACAAGTTGCCGTGGGGGAAGTTGTTAAACCTTTAGACTTTGAGTATGAGGGGCAAAAGCAACCGGATCCTCATGTTTGGGGCGATGTCAAAAATGCGATCGCCATGGTGGAAGTCATTCGAGATTCGCTGATCGAATTATCCCCAGAAGATCGAGAACTTTTTACCCAAAATGCCACCACCGAAATCGAAAAACTTCAAAAATTAGATGTTTGGGTCAAAGAACAAATTAATACCATTCCCGCCCTTCGCCGCAAACTCATTACCACTCACGATGCTTTTCAATACTACGCGACAGCCTATGGATTAGAAGTGGCTGGAACTCTAATTGGCATCAGTACCGAAGAACAACCCAGCGCTCAAACCGTACAAAAATTAGTCGAGGAAATTAAAAACCTCGGAGTTCCCGCGATTTTTGCCGAAACGACAATTAATCCCCAACTGATTAAAACCGTCGCCGAAGAAGCTAACATCAAGCTAGCAGACCGAGAACTCTACTCCGACTCTATTGGCGCACCCGGTAGCGATGGCGATTCTTATATCAAAATGATTGTTGCTAATACAACTGCGATCGTGAAGCATTAGGCGGAACAGTTAGCGATTTTTCGTTAGAGAATAGTTAGGTAATTTTGAGAAACTGCAAAATAAATTATTGTTTTTATTAGCTTAATAAATTGTTTTGAATAGTTATCAAACAAAACACATATTAATCTAAAAATTGACCGTCTAAGCCGACAAAATTTGACGTACCATACAGCGATATTACCTGACAATAAAACGCGAGGTAGAGACGATCGTCTTTACCTCGTGTTTTCTTTAAATTGATAGAAGTAAAAAACGTTACACCAGTGCAAAATCCGTTGAGTCGATCGTATTTAAACTAACACCTTGCAGCGTAATCGAAAGTCCAGTTGCCGTAATTTGCGTATCGTTTCCAACTTGAGAAATCGCTAACTGTTCAAACGTCAAACCGTCTGCTAATCCGATGATATCCTGTCCGTCAGTAAAGTCAGCAATAATATCATTGCCATCTCCAGAACGGAAGTCAAAACGATCGCCACCCGCACCGCCAATGAGTGAATCGTTACCTACATTCCCGCTAAGAACGTCGCCCCCTGTATTCCCGATTAGAGTATCGTTATCCTGACCGCCAAACATCCGATCGTCACCATCTCCACCA
>CAWIQY010000010.1:0-19678 GCA_963838375.1 uncultured cyanobacterium
CGTTCCTGGTGGTAGACATTTTTGTAGACGATAATCTCGTCGGTGAGGTCTTCCAACGCAATCGTTCTCGCAGGCTATGAAAGCGGATAAAGTGAATGACCCGTACGGATCGTCTGCCAGGCACCACTTTGCACGGGCGATCCCGGCAGCGGATCAGATTTGCACGGATCGAACTTCCAAAGTCGATAGCCACCATTTTCCGGCACCCAATCGAGGAGGTAGCCTCCCAAGGGAATCAGGACGTGCCCTGTACGAATCGAACTCCAAGTGCCACTTTGCACTGGAGATCCCGGCAGCGGATCAGATTTGCACGGATCGAACTTCCAGAGTCGATAGCCGCCATTTTCCGGCACCCAATCGAGGACGTAGCTTCCCAAGGGAATCAGGGTGTGGCCCGTACGAATCGAACTCCAAGTGCCACTTTGCACTGGAGATCCCGGCAGCGGATCAGATTTGCACGGATCGAAATTCCAGAGTCGATAGCCGCCATTTTCCGGCACCCAATCGAGGACGTAGCTTCCCAAGGGAATCAGGGTGTGGCCCGTACGGATCGTCTGCCAGGTGCCACTTTGTACCGATGGGTTAGGCAACGGATCGGATTTGCACGGATCGAAATTCCAGAGTCGATAGCCGCCATTTTCTGGCACCCAATCGAGGACGTAGCTTCCCAAGGGAATTAGGGTATAGCCCGTACGGATCGTCTGCCAGGCACCACTTTGCACGGGCGATCCCGGCAGCGGATCAGATTTGCACGGATCGAAACTCCAGAGTCGATAGCCACCATTTTCGGGTACCCAATCGAGCGTATAACCACTAATATTCGACATTGTTACTCTCCAAGTTTTTCCATCGCTCCGATGTTCTCTTCCAAGGCGATCGTAACATTAAGATTGTTTGATAAGAATTACCTAACACAAGCGTCTTAATCTGGCAGTCCGCAGGTTCTTCTCAAAGTGCTGATAATTAAAAAAATATTACGGTACACACATTTTAATAATGTAACCCCAAAGCTGTGAGTTGTATCGAAAACTTATGATTTCGTAATAATTCAGGTGTAAATAGAAGGGATCTGAGAAGGGAGTTCGGGTAAACTACCCGCCACAGCTATGAGAGCTTAGTCAAAGCATTGGCAGCTAAAGAAGGGAAATGGCTACCATCAGTTTCTGACATGGAATCGTCGATTTGTCCTGGGGCAAAATGGGTGTATGGCGTTGCGCCCGATGGTACGATGTCGATCGAATTTAGCGAGAAACCCGAATGGTTGGAGGAGAGATTAGAAAACGGAGGGCTACCGTTTACCTACAGCGACAAGACCCCACCGAAGCCCGAAAAACCAGCCGCTACACCACCGCAGCGATGATGGTATGTTTGTAAAATTTTAGCAGGACTTACGCAAATTTATCTTTAAACCACCATCTGTAGGGGCGAATGGCATTCGCCCTCTGTATATGTACAGTCCATGCATAAGTCCTGGACATAATCGATCGAATGCTTAGCCTCCACCATGAATCCTCAGCTTGTTAAAGATATTGGCGAACAAGGTTTGTTGCAACACGTGCAGCGTTTTTGTCCGGCGGCGGTGGTGGGAGACGATGCCGCTGTTTTAGCCCTGCAAACCGATCGATCCTTAGTCATCACCACCGATATGCTCGTCGATGGCGTCCATTTTAGCGATCGTACCACTTCCCCGGCGGATGTCGGTTGGCGGGCAGCAGCGGCGAACTTGTCCGACTTAGCGGCAATGGGTGCGACTCCGGTTGCCATCACTGTGGCTTTGGGACTTCCGGGCGATACCCCCGTGGATTGGGTGGAACAACTGTATTGTGGGATGACGGAGTGCCTTGAGCAGCACCGTACAGAAATTGTCGGTGGCGATATTTGCCGATCGCCCATCAGAACCGTTGCCATCACGGCTTTTGGACAAGTTCAACCCCAACGCACCATCCGCCGCAATGCTGCTAAACCGGGGGATGCGATCGTCGTCACAGGGGTTCATGGGGCATCTCGGGCGGGGTTAGAATTGTTGCTACATCCGGAGTTTGGGCAAAATTTGACGATCGCGATCGAAATGCCTTAATTCGCGCCCACCAACGTCCCCAACCTCGCTTCGATGTCTTACCCATTTTGTGGGAAATGGTTGATTCCTCAATTTCGATCGCTGGGATGGATAGCAGCGATGGACTTGCCGATGCGGTTTTACAAATTTGTCGCGCTAGCAAAGTTGGGGCAAAACTCGATGGATCTCTCCTTCCCATTCCCCCAGTTTTAACGCAAATCGTCTCACTAGAACGATCGATCGAATGGACGCTGTACGGCGGGGAAGACTTTGAACTGGTGTTGTGTCTGCCTAGGGAACTCGCGGAGGAATTCGTCCAGCGGTTGGGAAATTCAGCCACGATCGTGGGAACAATTACCCCCGAACCCAACGTCTTACTTACACACACCAACCACACTAATCCCGATCTAAGGCTCAGCCTCGATCGGGGTTTTCAGCATTTTGACTAAACTTTTCCCTGATTACTGATTACTGAACATATCCTCTTTGCGAGGAACCGAAAGTTGCTGGTACACTTGCTGGCGTCGAATCTGGCGCTTGCTGTCCCACTTGCGCAGCAGCGTCGTTACGGCGCGTTGGTACAGTTGCGCCCGGTCTGCGGGAAAGTCCCCCGAATCCTCAAATTCCAAGCACAGCAGCGTCAGCAGCAGGGGATTGGTTGCCAGTTCCCCAATGCGGGGGTTGTCTTGCAATTGCCCGAGGAAATCTGCGGTAAAGTCCAGATTTTTGCTGGCGAACCATTGCGTTGCAAAGGTGCGAATTTGGTCGTCGTCGAAGGGGGCAACTTCCACTTCGGTAAATTGCGTGAAGGTATAGTCCTGCGCCGCGATGCGACAGGTGACGACGAAATGACAGGCGTGGAATTGCTGGGAAAAGGTTTGAATTTCTTGGAGAATGCGATCGCCATGCGCTTCTGCTACTTCGTCCAACCCATCCAACAGCACTAATGCCCGACCCGCATTCAACACTTGCCACGTTTGGACGATAAACTTCAGCAATCCCGGCTGGTCTGGCGTTTCCGCAAATGGCTTGAGCGGCACGAAAACGGGAACGCAGTCTCCCAAAAACGACTCATTGCTGCTACTGTACCTCGTAACAGCGGAAGCCGCTGTAAATCTTGCCCAAACCGATGGGTTGGGTCATATCCAGCACCCGCATCGTGCCGCATTCTTGCTGGATGTTGTCGCGTACTGCCTTGCGAATCGATCGTACTCGCTCTGCAATGGTCGCGTCGATTTGTGCTGAATTGCCCACAGATACCGGATGTTCCTTCTCATATTCCCGAAGTAACAAATCGTGTAGTTTCCGGGCTTTTCCCGGTACGATTCCGCCAATATTGAACTTTTTGTACACCCCACTCATCCGAGTGCGAAAAGCGCCGCGAGTGATGTAGAGGAAATTTTCAGCAATCTGTTGTTCGCTTTTTTGGGTACTACATTTTTCGACAAAAGCTTCTCGCTGTTCGGGAGACAAATCGTAAACACTGGCAATTTTTTCGAGAAATTCGCGAGGTAAAAGTTTCATCTGTGGGGGGAGAGTTGGAGTTGTTACTGAGGCTGGCGATTGGTTGACTGGCAAAACTTTGCCCTCATCCCCCAACCCCTTCTCCCAAGCTTGGGAGAAGGGGAGCTAGATATTCAAAGTCCCTCTCCTTTTTTGGGAGAGGGATTTAGGGTGAGGGCTAACAATTCTCAGCACGAAGACATTTCGCCCTACAACACCAGATTTTTATCTACTTTTCACTGATGTTAGCCGATGTTAGGCCGTGTCAGTCTATGTTCGATCGTTATCTCTCAAATGCACTTGCGACAGTAAAGATGTCGTTAATTTGCAACCCCAATGAACGTCATTTTTCCCTTATTTGTGCTCATTCTAGACAAATCTAGCGAAATCGTCCTGGGCATTTTGCTTGCCAAGTTTTGGCAGTGGGTGCTGCGCGACGCCCATCTCCAAGGCACCGCCCGATTCGTCAAACTGCAAATCTTGGTGTTGTATCTCGATTGGGTACTGCAAAAAAAACCGCCTGACGAACTTCAAAATTCGCCGAAACGGGTCAAGAGTTAGAGCCTTGCAGCCCATTCCCAGCCAGCACAATTCGATCGAATTGTATTAGCATCGAACCCGACGATCGATCGTCGGGTTCGAGTGGTAGGGTGGGTGTTTGCGCCAATACGGTCTGGCCAGCAAAAACGATCGAGGTGACACCTGAACGCACCACCTTGGGGTTCCCCATCCGCAGATTACACCGTTACCGGAGTCGGAATTGTTTCGCCCGACTCTTGTTGCAGTGCCGCGTATAATCGGTTCAGAGCATTGATGTAAGCATGAGCCGAAGCCACAATAATGTCAGTATTAGCGGCATGACCGGAAAAGATGCGGTTTTCATGTCGCAGGCGAATGGTTACTTCCCCGAGGGCGTCAATTCCGGCTGTCACTGACTGCACGGAGAATTCGATCAACTCGTTGGGGACGTTGACGACGCGGTTAATCGCCCGGTAAACTGCATCCACGGGGCCCGTGCCGATCGCTGCATCGGTGAGTTCTTCCCCATCGGGTGTCCGCAGCGTGACGGTGGCTGTGGGACGGGCGTTATTCCCGCTTGCCACCTGCACCAATTCCAACCGGAACAGTTCTGGGGGTTGCTGAATCTCATCTTTGACGATCGATTCTAAATCCCAATCGGTGATTTCTTTCTTCTTGTCGGCAAAGGTTTTGAATTTGAGGAAAGCGTTATTCAGTTCGGTTTCCGACAACTCAAATCCCAATTCCAGCAACCGGGTTTGAAAGGCATGGCGACCGGAAAGCTTGCCTAGAACGATCTGATTTTCTGTCAAACCGATGGACTGGGCGTCCATGATTTCGTAGGTCAGTTTGTGTTTGAGAACGCCGTCTTGGTGAATGCCAGATTCGTGGGCGAAGGCATTGGCTCCCACGATCGCCTTATTGGGTTGCACGGACATCCCGGTTAAACTCGATACCATCCGGGAGGTCTTATAGATTTGTTGGGTGTCGATGTGGGTCAGCGGTGCTTCACAATCCACGGGGCGTCCCAAGAAGGGATTGAAATACTGCCGCCGGACGTGCAGCGCCATCACCAATTCTTCTAGGGCGGCATTGCCTGCCCGTTCGCCGATACCGTTGATGGTACATTCGAGTTGTCGCGCCCCGTTTTTCACGGCTTCGAGGAAGTTGGCAACGGCTAAACCGAGGTCGTTGTGACCGTGAACGGAGATGATGGCACGATCGATATTGGGAACGTTTTCTTTTATCCCACGAATGATGCCCCCAAATTCGGCAGGGGTGGTATAGCCGACCGTATCGGGAATATTAACAGTGGTCGCGCCTGCTGCGATCGCGGCTTCCAGGACTTGATACAAAAATTCTGGATCGGAACGTCCGGCATCTTCTGGGGAAAATTCCACATCCTGGGTAAAGGTTTTGGCATACGCCACCATTTCTGGGACGATGGCTAACACTTCCGCTCGGGTTTTACGGAGTTTATACTCTAAGTGAATATCCGACGTTGCCAAGAAAGTGTGAATCCGGCGATTGGCGGCGGGTTTGAGCGCTTCTCCAGCGGCGGCGATGTCTTTTCGAGTGGCTCGGGCTAAACCGCAAATCGTCGGTCCATCTTCGGTCCCTACGGCTGCGGCAATTTTCTCAACGGCTTCAAAATCGCCGGGACTACTGTAGGGAAACCCGGCTTCAATGATATCAACCCCCAGTCGCGCCAATTGACGAGCAATGGTCAGCTTTTCATCCACGTTCAGAGCGGCACCGGGGGACTGTTCTCCATCCCGCAGGGTGGTGTCAAAAATGAGAATTCGATCGCTTTGATGGTTTGTCATAATGTAGTGTCCTCGAACGTTGGGGTTGTGTTTTGGGACGATCTCGACGGGTCTAGCAATTAACCGATCGATCGGCGATGAGGATGCCTTCTATTCTATCGTGACTCCTGCCTGGGGGATATCCGCTACAATTCCAATTTTTCGATTTTGTCACGAATTAAATTCAAGTCAATATAGCGATCGGTGGCATTTCTCAGTTCCCGAGCGATCATGCCTTCGGTGGACACAACAGTGATGTGGGTGCTTTTGGAACGCAACAATTCGATCGCGCGCTCGAAATCTCCATCTCCACTGAATAAAACCACTCGATCGTATTGCTCGACGGTATTAAACATATCGATCACAATTTCGATATCTAAATTGGCTTTTTGGGAATAACGACCCGAATTATCGTCGTAATACTCTTTGAGAATTTTGGTGCGGACGGTATACCCCAAACTGATCAATGCGTCGCGGAAGCCTCGTTGATCTTGAGGATCTTTAAGTCCGGTATACCAAAAAGCATTAATCAGTGTTATTCCCGGCTGTTCCGTTCGGAAATATTCCAAGACCCGTTTCGGATCGAAAAACCAGCCATTTTTTTGTTGGGCGTAGAACATATTGTTCCCGTCTACAAAAATTGAAAGACGGTTCATCACGTAATCCATAGAAAAAGTAAACCTAGAATTAATCTATAAAATAAGATTCGATCGCCAAAGTATAAGCTGAAATCGATTCAATCAGCTTAATGGTTACCTCGAAGGCGATCGATTTATAAAATAAAATTTTGGCAAAAAATACCCCGAATCATCTAGTCTTTTCATCAAGTTTCTCGTTATTTTTCGATCGAACTCGAACCTCAAAACACCGAGAACATACAACTAGATTGTCACACCCAAAATAGAGATAGCACGGTGCGAATTTACACCACGTGGGTTTCGATCGCCCAGCGAGCTAGTTCTGTCCGATTGTGCAAACCTGTTTTTGCCAGCATATTAGAAACATGACTTTCTATGGTTCGCTGGCTCACATTCATGGCGATGGCAATTTCGCGATTTGCTAATCCTTTTGCCACCCAATTCACAACCTTCTGCTCGGTGAGCGTGAGTTCGACTTTTGGTCGCACTCGCAATTTAGCGACCGTTTTCGCCCTTCGTTACTTTTCCTTCCAGAATACGAGAAGTTTGTCGCAGCAAAGATTCTACCTGAGCCACGAGTTCTTCCGGTTCAAAGGGTTTGCTCATATAAACATCGGCTCCGGTGTTCAAACCCTTCACCCGATCTTGACTCTGACCTTTCGCCGAGAGAAATAAAACGGGAATCCAGTTTGTCCGGGAGTCTTCGCGGATATGCTGCACAAAAGTGTAGCCATCCATTTCTGGCATCATCACGTCACATACGATTAAATCTGGAAGTTTCTGTTTCAGGGAATCCAAGGCTTCCATGCCGTTGCCAGCAGCGATTACCTCGTACCCGCGAAATTCCAGATAATCTTTGACTAGTAAAATTAAATTCGGATCGTCATCAATTAATAACAATCGCTTCTGACTACCTGCTTTGGTTGTTTTCATAACGGGCTACTCACTGCACGTTCGCTATTAATAGATACAATAGCTTTGGGAACCGCTTACCTTGCCATTATAGACGTGAAATCTCTCCGGCTGGTTGAATTTGTACCAATTTAAGGAGATTGTGAAGAGACTTCCCCAATATTTTCATTGGGTAGTGGGGTTTGGGGTTCTATTGGCTCGTGTCCGACGCAGAGCGGAGATTGGGGATGGGGTAACGGGTGGATACTAAAGGCAAATTCTCGCACAATTTGGTTGCCCAGTAGGTGTTCTTGGATAATTCTTTCCATAATCCCCGGCGTCACACTATGATACCAAACCCCATCGGGATAAACGACCAGAATCGGTCCGTGGCTGCAAATTCGCAGACAGTTGGCTTTCGTTCGGAAGATACAGCTAGGTCGTTGGGTTAGGGGACGATCGAGTTTCAGTTCTTTGAGGCGTCGCTTGAGATAATCCCAGACTTCCAAACTGGTGGCTTTGTCGCAACACTTGGCATGGGTCGGGTCGGCACAGAGAAACAGGTGTCGATCGATGGTCTCGATCCCTAATTGTCGCACGCACAGGCTTAACCCAGCATTAGGGTCACAGTTCTCATCAGGGTTCTCTAGGCTCTGTAACTGGGATGGCACGATCGGATCTTCGCTCATTGTCAAGAAGTTCAAGGGTTCAGGGGTTCAGGGGTTCAGGGGTTCAGGAGACGGGGAATCGTTATGCACCATGACCAATTACCAATTACCCAAGATTGAGTTCGGGAACCCGTACAGGTATTGGGAGTTGCATTGTACCAGCTCACTCCGGTAAATTAGCACTCAGGAGATGAGAGTGCTAATTTACTTTCATGTTGCTCCTGAAACACGAGCCGTTAGAAAGCGCCGCATCGCCCTAACGACTTCGTGTCTTCAACTAAAAAATCGTTTGTTTGTTGTTCTCAGTTTAACCCGTCGTTTGGAGAATTTTGTATGGCAGCCGTATCTCTGAGTGTTTCCACCGTCAAGCCGCTAGCCGATCGCGTTTTTGTGAAGGTGAGTCCCTCGGAGGAAAAAACAGCCGGGGGTATCCTCCTACCCGACGCCGCGAAAGAAAAGCCCCAAGTGGGAGAAGTGGTTCAAGTCGGTCCTGGCAAACGTAGCGATGATGGCTCTCGCCAAGAGATGGAAGTCAGCGTGGGCGATAAGGTTCTCTACTCCAAATACGCTGGCACCGATATCAAGCTGGGCGGAGACGAGTACGTTTTACTGTCCGAGAAAGATATTCTCGCCGTCGTCAGCTAATCGACGATACTTTTTTCCTCAGTCACCCATTACCCATTACTCAACACTGCAACCACTATGGCAAAGCGAATTATCTACAACGAAAATGCTCGTCGCGCCCTGGAAAAAGGGATGGACATTCTGACTGAAGCGGTGGCAGTCACCCTCGGTCCCAAAGGTCGGAACGTGGTTCTAGAGAAGAAATTTGGCGCACCCCAAATCGTCAATGACGGAATCACCATTGCCAAAGAAATCGAACTGGAAGATCACGTCGAAAATACGGGAGTTGCCCTGATTCGCCAAGCAGCTTCCAAAACCAACGATGCCGCTGGAGACGGAACCACCACCGCAACGGTGTTGGCGCACGCCATTGTTAAAGAAGGTTTGCGGAACGTCGCGGCTGGCGCTAATCCCATTGCTCTCAAGCGCGGGATTGACAAAGCCACCAACTTCCTCGTCGAGCAAATTGCCGAACACGCCCGTCCGGTGGAAGATTCCAAAGCGATCGCTCAAGTGGGTTCGATCTCGGCTGGCAACGACGAAGAAGTCGGTCAAATGATTGCCCAAGCAATGGATAAGGTGGGCAAAGAAGGTGTGATTTCCTTGGAAGAAGGGAAATCCATGACCACCGAATTGGAAATTACCGAAGGGATGCGCTTCGATAAGGGCTATATCTCCCCCTACTTCGCCACCGATACCGAGCGTATGGAAGCGGTTCTCGAAGAGCCTTTCATTCTGATCACCGACAAAAAAATCAGCTTGGTGCAAGATTTGGTTCCCGTGTTGGAGCAAGTTGCCCGCGCTGGACGCCCTTTGGTGATTATTTCTGAAGATATCGAGAAAGAAGCGCTCGCCACCTTGGTGGTGAACCGTTTGCGTGGCGTTCTCAACGTGGCTGCGGTGAAAGCGCCTGGATTTGGCGATCGTCGTAAGGCTATGCTGGAAGACATTGCTGTCCTCACCGGCGGTCAAATGATCACCGAAGATGCTGGCTTGAAGTTGGAAACGACCAAGCTGGAGATGCTGGGCAAATCTCGTCGCATCACCATCACCAAGGACAGCACCACGATCGTTGCTGAAGGTAACGAGGCGGCTGTCAAGGCGCGTTGCGAACAAATCCGCCGCCAAATGGACGAAACCGATTCTAGCTACGACAAAGAGAAGCTGCAAGAGCGTTTGGCTAAGCTCTCCGGTGGTGTGGCTGTGGTCAAAGTTGGCGCGGCAACGGAAACGGAAATGAAAGACCGGAAGTTGCGCCTGGAAGATGCGATTAACGCCACGAAAGCGGCGGTTGAAGAAGGTATCGTTCCCGGTGGCGGTACGACTCTGGCACACTTGACTCCTGGATTGGAAGAGTGGGCAAACGGCAGCCTGAAAGCCGAAGAACTGACGGGCGCGTTGATCGTGGCGCGTGCCCTGGCAGCTCCTCTGAAGCGGATTGCTGAAAATGCTGGACAAAACGGTGCGGTGATTGCCGAGCGAGTGAAGGAGAAACCCTTCAATGTCGGTTACAACGCGGCGACCAATGAGTTTGTCGATTTGTTTGAAGCTGGGATTGTCGATCCGGCGAAGGTGACTCGTTCTGCGATGCAAAACGCGGCTTCGATCGCTGGGATGGTGCTGACAACCGAGTGCATTGTTGTCGATAAGCCTGAACCCAAGGATAGCGCTCCCGCTCCCGGCGGCGGCATGGGCGGCGACTTCGACTACTAAGGTTTGAGGTTAAAAGTATAGCCACAGGGGTGGGATTTTCCCGCCCAGTTCGGGCGATCGTTCTCTGTTGAGGGCGATCGTTTTTTTTAAGTAATAAGTAATAAGTAACGCTACTGCACGTTTGAACTGGTATTTTTGAACGCTAAGCTGTTAACATTTAGAACATAGCTTTCATCGAGGCTTGCCTGAAATCTAAGATCGATCGGAGATTCAAATTATGCAACCAAAAGCTCGAGATATCCACGATGCGGCAATGGGTTGTTTGTTGGGGGCGTTAGTGGGAGATGCGGCGGGGGCAACTTTGGAATTTCTGGGACGCCAGCCGACTCTTGAAGATGCTCATCGGGCGATGCAAATGCCGAGAGGTGGAGTTTTGGGTGTTGCGCCTGGACAAATTACTGATGATGGAGAATTGACCCTTTGTTTGGCGCAAGCCTTAGCGGAAAGTCAGGAGTTTGAGATAGAATCGATCGCGAAAAATTATGCTCGATGGGTAGACTCTAATCCGTTTGATATCGGTAACACTACTTCGGATTCTTTAGGGTCTTATGCCCAACCGCAATGGCACGAAATATTGGCTAAACAAGGATATGCTGCTGTGATGACACAGGCAGCCGCAAGACGCTGTATGACATCTAAATCTAACGGTTCTTTGATGAGATGTTCGCCTTTGGGCATTTGGGGATATCGATTGAGTGATGAGGAATTGGCAAGCTTTGCTCGACAAGATTCGCAGTTGTCTCATCCTCATCCGAGTTGTTGTTATGCGGTGGCTTGTTATACGATCGCGATCGCGAGTTTGATGCGAGAATTTGGCGATCGACATTTAGCATTTAACCGAGCAAAATGTTGGTTGGAATCACAAGAAGAAAGTGCTAATCAAGAAGTTTTGAGTTGGTTAAGCGATGCTGAAAATAATGTGAATGTCGAGTATTCTCCCCAGGATGGTTTTGTTAAGATTGCCTTTACCCATGCCTTTCGCCATTTGCTGTTAGGTTCGGATTACGAAGAAGCCATTGTAGAAACTTTGACTGGAGGTGGCGATACGGATACGAATGCGTGTATTGTCGGTGGATTAATTGGCGCATCTTACGGCGCAGATTCTATCCCAGAATCGATGAAATCTTCTGTTTTGAACTGCAATACACGATCGGGAGAAAGTCCTCGACCGGGGTTTTTAAGTGCAGGGCAAGCTCCCTTAGTTGTCGCAAAATTGTTAAAGTTGGAGTAAGTATTTGGGTTGAGTTATACCGGATTTAAGGTATAATAAATAGTATCGGTCGAGGCGATCGCCAATTATGCCTAAATCTACATCTCTGCCTTCCAAATACATCGTTAAACTGGGAAAGTTTGCCTGGACGACGATGTGGAATTTGATGATGTCTCAACTGGCACCGCGCAACAAAACTGGGGACTATATTCGTCCAGATAGTGCATTTAGAAATGCGATCGGTACAGACGCCTATCCGCCGCAAGCAGGGCGCTATCGCCTGGTGGTGGGGATGGGATGTCCGTGGGCGCACCGAACCCTGGTGGTGCGGGCGCTGAAGGGTTTAGAAGAGACGATCGCGGTGTCGGTGGTGTCGCCGTCGCCGGATGAGGGAATTTGGATGTTTGACTTGCCGGAATTGGGATGTCAAACTTTGCCGGAATTTTACCAGTTGGCAAAACCGGGATATACGGGACGTTGCACAGTTCCGGTGTTGTGGGATAGTCAAACCCAAAGTATTATTAATAACGAGAGTTCGGAAATTATCGTTATCCTCAATTCTCAGTTTAACGAGTTTTCTCACAATCCCAATCTCGAGTTATATCCAGAAGATCTCAAAAAAACGATCGATCGTTGGAACGAGAAAATTTATCACACTGTTAATAACGGTGTCTATCGCTGCGGTTTTGCACAAACTCAGGAAGCTTACGAAAAAGCCTGTACGGAATTGTTCGCCACTTTAGATGAAATCGAACAAAATTTAGAGAATAACCGTTATTTATGTGGCGATCGAATTACGTTAGCAGATGTGCGTTTATTTACCACGCTATTCCGCTTTGATATCGTTTATTACGGATTGTTTAAATGTAACCGGAGCCGGATTCAAGATTACACCAATTTAGGCAAATATTTGCGGGATTTGTATCAGCTTCCGGGTGTTGCCGAAACTTGCGATTTAGAGAGCGTAAAACGAGATTATTATGGAAATCTTTTCCCGCTAAATCCAGGAGGAATCATTCCGATCGGACCGGATGTTGATTTTCTGAAGTCATAAGTAGTGAGGAAAAATTTGGGTAGAGGCAAAGCATTTGCTAGACAGATGTAATGCACAAGTCTAAAAGACTTCATGCAAATGCTTCACCCTTTCTTTCCGATCGAATTTTAAGTGCTTCCTAACAACTTATTTTCGTTTTCACCCACACGAGGCAATCCCAAACTATAGTTCTGCACGCGAGTATTCAGATTATAGCTTATTTTGCCTTCAGATAAAAGCGATCGTACGAAATGTTCTAAATCCGAACCGATACGGCGAAGATTGTATTCGATCAATTCTTCACCCTCGTAGGATTGTACCAATTCCTCAAATTTGCGATAAACCGATTGCAAGGATTCGTCGTCCCAATTGAATTCGTTGTCGGGATCGACATCTATGGTGAGAACGTCATCCTTGGGAATCAAATCTTGACCTTGGACGTCAGCGGTAAAGATATGGATGTGGCGAGTTGTAGATTTGAGTAACATGGTGGTCTGGAACTAATAGGGTTCTAAACGTTAACCTAATTCTGACACGGGTTGACGAGAATATAAAGCAGATGAGAGAATAAGTTGTGCGAAATCCACACTCTACAGCGCGAATCCCGGCAGATATAGGATGTCTGGCAGACCGTATAGAGTTATTTTTAAAGTGAATTCCGTCTTAGAGTTCTCCAACGGTGACACTCTAGTATCATTGTATCGATTCTCATGCTAGTTTAGCGCGAGCCTTAAGATGATGCTAAATCCGACAATTGTTATTCCTGAATCTTTTTAAGTGACTTGCGAACAATTGGATTACTGCCGCTCGTAAATCGTGATTTAAAGTTAAAAACTCTCTAAATTGGAAACTCTATAAAAACTTAATTACCGTGTCAGAAATTTTCATTTCAGAATATATTGAAGGTAGCAGTTTTAATAAAGCGATTGAACTTTACAATCCTACCGCAGAAATTATCGATTTTGTCGACAGGTTTATATAGCCTCGAACTCTATTCTAACGGCAGTGCAACTCCCAGATAATTCCTTAAACTTGACCGGGACGATCGATCCTGGAGAGACGTTTCTTCTCACCCATGGCAGTGCCAATCAAACACTTCTGGATCGAGCAGATATTACGAACAATTTCGTTATCAATTTTAATGGAGATGATGCCATTGTTCTCAAGAAAAATGATAGTATCATTGATGCGATCGGACAAATTGGTTTCGATCCCGGAACGCAATGGGGAAGTGGCAATGTTTCCACATTAAATCATACTTTGCGTCGTCGATCGAATATTACCATGGGAGACCCCAATCCCAACGATATTTTCGATCCATCTGTTGAATGGGAAGGCTTCGCTAATGATACCTTTGATGGGATAAATTCTCACAATGTCACTGATTCTATTTCTCCCACCGTTACTCTCGAACAAGCGAACGAACAAATCGATCCCACCTCGTCTACAACAGTTCGTTTCACCGCTACTTTTAGCGAACCCGTCACCGGATTTGACGCCAGCGATATCGATTTGAGTCAAAGTACGACATCGGGGATGCTAACGGCAACTATTGCCGAAACCGCCGCCATGGATGGCACAACCTACGAAATCGCCGTGACGGGAATGACGGGAAATGGGGAAGTGGTTGCCACCGTCGCTGCCGATGCCGCTACCGATGCCGCCGGAAATCTTAGTGATGTCAGTAGCAGTATCGATAACACCGTTACCTTTAATAATACCGCACCAACAGTTACCCAGATTACCCGAACCAACCCAAACCCTACATCTGCAAGTACCGTCAGCTATACCATCCAATTCAGCGAAGCAGTGACGGGAGTTGATGCCACGGATTTTGAACTTGTCACCTCTGGAATCTCTGCGGCAAATATCACCAATGTCACGGGAACCGATGATACCTATACCGTCGAAGTGGATACGGGAACAGGCGACGGCAGCATTCAACTCAATCTCGTCGATGACGATAGCATCGCTAATGGGTTGATGGTTCCGTTGGGGGGAATGGGGGTTAATAACGGTGATGCGACGGGGGAACGCTACGATTTCGATCGAACTCTTCCTGCCGCTACCGCCGAATTTGTTGATATTATTGTTGCTGGAGGAACTTCATATCCGCTGACTGTTACCTATACCGACAACAGTGGAATTGACGTAGCAACTGTCGGTAGCGGCGATGTTCGGGTTTTTGGGGGGAACGGATTCGACGAACTCATCGAGTTTGTCAGTACCGAAATAACGGGAAATACTACCACTGCATCTTACCAATTTATACCCCCTGGCGGCACTTGGGATCGATCGGACAACGGAATTTATACCGTTTCTTTACTTGGCGATGAAGTCAAAGATACCACGGGTCAGGCAATACCGAGTGGCGATTTAGGCAATTTTACCGTCAACATTCCGTTACCTCTAACTCCGAATAATCCCACTCCGAATAATCCAACTCCCGATAATCCCACTCCTCCCAATCCAACTCCCAATCCTTCAACTCCGAATAATCCAACTCCCAATCCTCCCGCCATTTTCCCCAACTTCGACACCTGCCAACTCACCACCATTCCCCCAGTCTTTCCCACTGCCGAACCGACGACAAACACGCAAACGGGAGAATTTCTCCTTGGCGATGACAATCCCAACACTCTAGAGGGTCAAACTCAGACCAGTGTGACATTTGCCGGGTTTGCTGGCAACGATTATCTACAAGGAAGTCCGGGAGAGGATTGGTTGTTTGGCAATCAGGGAGAAGATATTGTCGAAGCGGGAACGGGGGACGATTGGGTATTTGGCGGTCGAGATAGCGATGCGATTCGGGGAAATGCGGGAAACGATCGAATTTTGGGTAATTTCGACAACGATTTACTGTTCGGTGATGAAGGAGATGACTTCATTTTTGGGAACTCCGGCATCGATTCTATTGATGGCGGTACGGGAAACGATCTGATTTTTGCAGGGAAAGATGACGATCGAGTTTTTGGCGGTGACGGGGGTGATGTCATCCTGGGAAATCTCGGCGATGACTGCCTTCACGGACAAGCAGGAAACGATCTGTTGTATGGAAATGCTGGCATTGATACTGTAAATGGAGGAGAAGGTAGCGATACATTGTTTGGAGGAAAAGACGGAGATGTTTTGCTGGGAGAAGCGGGAATAGATGTCTTGAGCGGCGATCGAGGCGACGATACCTTAACGGGTGGAGCTGACGGCGATCGGTTTGATTTTACTCGCGATGATGGTAGCGATACTATTACCGATTTTACCGATGGTGTGGATATTATCGGTTTAAAAGCAGGTTTAACCTTTGCAGAATTGTCGATCGTTCAAGTTGGAAATGATACTCAAATTAGCGCCGATGGATTGACAATTCGGTTAGTTGGAATTGAGGTTGGATCGATCGACTCTATTGATTTTGCCGCTGTTTAATCGATCTGGGTGGATGAAATTTTTAGACCCAGCACTTCAAGCTTTGATGATACTATATGTGAATATATTCTGTGTACAAAATAGTGTGTTTACTGTTTTGTACGATCGCTGATGAAATTAGCAGATCTATAACGAAAATAGTGTGGATCCATTTAAGGGGTTGTATCGCTGGTATTTACGCAAACCACTATTTTTAGACAGCACACTTTCTTCCATATCTTAATTTCAGGATAAATCGCGGAGAAAGTAAAAGCGATCGCTCCCATCTCGACCTTTATCTCGTCCTAAATAACCGGTTAAAGGTGAAGAAAGTTCAACTAAAATCTCGTGCATTTCTTGGGAGGAAAGAGTTTGGGGAGGCTGAGACATCGCGTAAGCGCCATAAAGAGAATGGACACTCACGCGCTTTTCTTGAGTGTTTTCCAAGTAAGTTTTAACAGTTTGAATTAGATGCGATCGAAGTTTAATTTCGCTTTCGAGACGATCGATATATTTCTCAACGGAATCATCGGCTTGACCTGGTGTGAGGTAAGATTTTAGTTGGAAAAGATCGATCGCGCCGGGATATTGACTTTTCAGCTTCACCAGTTTTTCTAAGGTTTCGGGTTTGAGAATTGCCATACCGTGTACTTTTGCTGCACCATTAAGTTGCGAAGTGGGTGTGCCCGGACCGATGATTAATTTTGCGGTTTTTTGAAGGAGTTTTTCATCCTGCAAGCGCAGAGTTCCCAGATTTAATAACTGCACAGCCGTATCGTTGGGAATTTTCTTCCCGGCTTTGCATTCGATGACTAAAGGATAGGGTTGGCAGCAAAATAAGTCTAAGCCACCTGCACCGCCTTTATGGGCGTAATCGACCGTAAAACCGAGATATTCTAAGCTATCTCGGACGATGTTTTCAAAATCAGTCCCGGCTTGATAGTTACTTTTCCCGGTATCGAGAGTTTTACTGCGATTGCCTAATGCTGCGATGGTGTTAATCCAGTCTAGGTTAGAATCACGGTTAAGAGTTACAGAATTTGATGACCAACCGAGAAAGATTCTCAGATCTCGATCGAGTTTTTTGGCTTCTGGATTTTTATGAGAAAATTGAGCTACTAAACTCTGTAAGTCTTCTAGTTCTGGATAGAGAGGGGGCTCTAAGTTTTCCAGTTGGTGTCGGCGTTGAGCAAAAATTCGATCGGTTAAAACTGGAGTCGATCCAGTTGTATCTAAAGGCTGTGGTAAACCCACAAATTTACCAATTTTGTCTGAGATTTGGGCATTGAGGGGAATTTCGATCGGTTCTGGAAGTCGATAAACCCGCAGATATGCCAGAAATAGATGAGAACGTTCGCTAAATATTTGCTGTAAAGCTTCAGTTTGCCAAATTGTTAAATGCGATATTTTTTCTAAGTTTCGGTCATTTTCTCCTTTACAAAGTTCGCACCGTGCCCACGATCGAATCTGTATTACTTCAGAACTTTTCGGATTTAGAATGCTTGTATGATCCTTCAAAATACTGGGACTATCCGGCAAATCATCAACTAAAAGACTCTACTGAACAAAGGGCAAATTGTTGACCCGGACGAAGAAATTTTTTAGGGATTGCAGCGATCGTTCGCCCGGAAAGTCAGGGCTTCGATATCTACAACAGGAAGACATAAAGCATTCAAGAGTGAACTAATAGTAGAACTCATGTCTTTTAGCTTGATATATCATTCAAGTCGAGGTCTCCACTGTCATCTGACGAATCTAATTCAGGTTCTCCTTCCATGAGGTTTAAATCAGCATCTTCATCCACAGCCTCTTCTGGTTCTTGACCCGATGGATCGCTCAGAATTTCCAGAATGAGAGGATTATTTCGAGCCAAGTTTTGAGTATCGATAAACTCAAGAATTTGTTGCTCGCTGAGATCGTAATCTTCGCGTGCATCATAAACAGATCTAATGGCTAAAAGTGGCTGAACTTCTTCTAACTTTAACATGACCCATTCTCCACCTTTCTGTTCGAGAAGTTCCTGCAATAGAGATTTTGCGAGTTTCGCACTGGAATTAATTTTTTTAGAACGAATTAAACAGCCCCGAGTTAAACCATATTGGTCGTAATCAATCAAGCGTTTCAAACCCGCTTGTACAGCTCGACCTCCTGATACCTGAAGAATCATGATACCAATATTGGCAGGTTTACCCCGATCTTGACCGATGACCTTAAAATCTAAGCTATAATTTACTTCAGTTGATTTCGATTTTATGATTTCTAATCGCTCGATTGTGACTCCATCTAAGGTTTCACCAATTAGTGTCCCGAACGCAAATTCGATCGCCTTTGCAAGTTTGGCTTTGTCTTCCAAACAGTCGTCACTCTCTAGATTTTTTAACTCGGTGGCAAATGCGGATTCTACGATATTATCTGAAGATTGAGCTGACTCGACAACTAAAGGAACAGAATCAGGAACTAACCAATTTTTTTTACACCATTGCAGTACATCTCTTGATGTCGCTCGTTGTTTACCCAAATCTCTCAAAGCCGGTTCTTGAAAGGGATACACCGAATAGGGTGGTGTGAGTTGATGTTGTTCGTAAAAGTCTTTCAGCCAACGCGACACCAAATCGACGACATGATGGGAATTGAGGTACTCTAAATCGATCATCTTCTCGCCAATGCGATCGATAACGGCTTCACAAGCTGGTAAACTTCTGATTTGGTATGTCCAGATATCAGGATACAAAGCTGTTAAAATAACACCGCTGCGAAGACTGTTATATAAGTCCATACCCAGGTTGGCAATGACTTGTGCTTTGGTAAATCCACTATCGTTACTTTCTGTTCCTTCTAATTGATCGAAACAGATTAAAACCGGATGGTAGCTACTAATTAAGTTTAAAATCTGACAACTTTTTTCAAAAGCTTCACCATCTCCTTCATCCTCATTCGAGTTTGGCAATCCCATTTGCTCGGCTTTACGCTGCGATAAGCCTTTCCCTGTTATCCAGTTAATTGCATATTGAGCATGAGCCGAAGAAAGTGTCCAGAGAATTGCTTGGATGAGATAAGGGTTGTCAAGACCTGGATTAATTTCGACAATATTATCCGTCAAATCATCAATTAAATGTGGATCTCGCTTTAGCAGCTTCGGAAAAGACTTAACCAGTTTTTTTGGCGCAATGTCCTTTTGCTTTGCGGCGTTAACCAGAGCAGTCGCTAGTTCTTGCCATTGCATCACTTCCTGAGAACCTACGTGTTTGAGGCTTAAGGCTAGGGTATTTAAAAACTCAGGCTTGATTCGATTGAGATTGCTGTAATCACTCATATAAATGAACCAAGCACCGCCTCTATCTTGCAGTTGGTGGCGGATGCGACTGATGAGGTGACTCTTACCCAATCCTTTTTCAGCCTTAATCGTCATCCCAACGACTTGACGCTGACCTTTTCCAACTTTGTCGATCGCCTCGAAAACGGCATCGGAAGCATGAGAATTAAGGGAAGGGACATCGGGAAATCCTTGACCCCAAATAGCTTGTTTGGTAACAACTAGACCACGATCGAAAGGATTGTGAGTCTTGATGACATTGTTGACTTCATCAAGTGAAGATTGAGAAACCATTACTATATTTAG
>CAWIQY010000011.1:0-22177 GCA_963838375.1 uncultured cyanobacterium
CGCAAATTCATAACAAAATACGGCACAGAGAATTCTGGTTCTGAGTATCTTCAGACTGATGTTGCCAAGGAAGAATTCATGGACGATCGATCTCCATCTCCAAAAGGGAAGAAGTTCCTCAAACTCCTGGGTCGATCGGCGATGGGATTAGCGGGAATTTTGGCAATCTGGATAGTTGGCGGCAACTGGCTTGCCTCTCGAAAGGAACAAGAAATTCGAACAAGATTTGGCAGCATTCTCTCTCAACAGTTCCCGAAAACAGAACCGAATGATTCGGCGTTGAAACTGGCGGAGTTGATGGCTAAATTGGGGATAAATTCAGGAGTAATTTACAATCCGGTAGAGAGCAAAAGCAAATTTTTAGGGGATTTTTCCCCTTCAGAAGTCGATAAGAAAGCATTTGAAGACATTCAAGAAGAACTTGGAGGTTAACCTGGATTCGGATTCCCAAACCGAACGACACTATCAATCCACGGTCAGAAAAGATGCCAGCGCTATCTCGCCTCCAAACAAACCGTTTTAGCCGAAATTCGCCAGCACGTTTTAACGAATGAAGTGCCGCACTGGGGAACAGATATTGACTACATTTTGGAAGGAAATCCAGCTGGTTCCTATCCAGTTATGCCTGGCTGGCTAGTCTTCAAAAAATATTAGCACTGGATACTCTCAGAAAAATACCGTCAAGGTCAGATGGATGCCGCCGCCGAAATGCTGGAAGTTTCCTGGAAATTTAACCAGTCGGTTGACGGGAAAGTCCTCAATTGATCGGTCAACTTGTGGCTTTGATTGTCAGTAAGTATCAAGCTGGGGTGATGCGAAAAATTGATAACCTTCCGGTACAGTGGCAGCAGCGTTTACGAGAACGGGATCCCCGAGAATCGACATTGCCCTCTTTGCAAGGAGAAGCTTTGTATGATTTTAACTTTTGGCAGCATTTTATTTGGAAAAAGAATGCCAAGTCTGATATCGAAGAAGTATGGTCTTCGCTCTCAGAATAATTAGAAATTTCTAACTTTGGTGTTTTTAGCTTAATGGTTCTCTTTATGATACAGGGAGAAGATATCTCCTTAAAAGATAGCATTTCCGGCTGGACTTTATCGAATGCAATTTTTGGGCTCAAGCCAGTCATGAAACCGTATGTGCGCTTTTCTGTTGATCGATACTTATCGAGTCCGGCAAAAATCTGTTGTCACATCTCGCCAGCACAATATTTGTGCCTCGGATGCAGTTGAGATCGATGATGTCGCAGGTTGGAATTACAGGGGTTCGCCAGGTTCGGGGATTCGATCGAAGCCATTTATCCAACCAATTCAGTAAGTCATCTAAGGCTATGCTGGACTTGGAACTGACGCGAAAAATATTACAAGTTAAAGCTTTGGCAGCTACAGAAGGGAAATGGCTACCCTCGGTTCCCGACATGGAATCGTCGATTTGTCCTGGGGCAAAATGGGTGTATGGCGTTGCACCCGATGGTACAATGTAGATCGAATTTAGCGAGAAACCCGAATGGTTGGAGGAGGGTTAGAAAAGGAGGGCTGCCTTTTTACCTACAGCGACAAGACGCTGCCGAAGCCTAAAAAAACAGCCGCTACACCACCGCAGCGATGATAGTATGTTTGTCAAAAGCACTGTGAGTGAAGTATTTGCAATAATCGATCGAATGTTTAGCCTCTCCCATGATCCTACGTTTGTTAAAGACATCAGGCGAACAAGGACTGTTGCAGCGCGTGCAGCGTTTTTGTCCGGCGGCGGTGGTGGGAGACGATGCCGCTGTTTTAGCCCTGCAAACCGATCGATCTTTGGTCATCACCACCGATATGCTCGTCGATGGCGTCCATTTCAGCGATCGTTTCCACTTCTGCGGCGGATGTCGGTTGGCGGGCGGCAGCGGCGAACTTGTCCGACTTAGCGGCAATGGGTGCGACTCCGGTTGCCATCACCGTTGCATTAGGACTTCCCGGCGATACCCCCGTGGATTGGGTGGAGGAACTGTATTGTGGGATGAGGGAGTGCCTTGAGCAGTACTGTACAGAAATTGTTGGCGGCGACATTTGCCGATCGCCCATCAGAACCGTTGCCATCACTGCTTTTGGACAAGTTCAACCCGATCGCACTATCCGCCGCAATGCAGCTTCACCCGGAGATGCGATCGTTGTCACCGGGGTTCACGGGGCATCTCGGGCGGGGTTAGAATTGTTGCTACATCCGGAATCGGGACAGGGTTTCGAACGATCGCGATCGAAATGCCTTAATTCGCGCCCACCAACGCCCCCAACCCCGCTTCGATGTCTTACCCATTTTGTGGGAAATAGTTGATGCCTCAATTCCCATTGCCGGGATGGATAGCAGCGATGGACTTGCCGATGCGGTTTTACAAATTTGCCGCGCTAGTCAAGTTGGGGCAAAACTCGATGGATCTCTCCTTCCCATTCCCCCAGTTTTGACGCAAATCGTCTCACCGGAACGATCGATTCGAATGGACGCTGTACGGCGGGGAAGACTTTGAACTGGTGTTGTGTCTGCCTAGGGAACTCGCGGAGGAATTCGTCCAGCGGTTGGGAAATTCAGCGGCGATCGTGGGAACAATTACCCCCGAACCCAACGTCTTACTTACACACACCAACCACACTAATCCCGATCTAAGGCTCAGCCTCGATCGGGGTTTTCAGCATTTTGACTAAACTTTTCCCTGATTAGTGACGACTCCACACACTAATGCCTACGCATATAGTGTGGGCTTCTCCAAACTCCGGAGAGTAGAGAGAACTTCCTTCGAGGTACTATCAGTTATAGAACGACCCACAACAACTTTCCCTCTACGGCGGTTTATAGTCGGGAACTCGCCCAGCCCGACCCTTTTAATGTTGATAGCGGCGTTAATGTCTCTATCAACCCAAAGATTTTCTACCTCATCCCAATACTCACGAATATTGCCATCGGTGAAGATCAACTCATCCCGATAAGCAAGCAGTTGAGATGTGTAGGCGGGATTCACTCCAATCGCAACGGCTCCAGCTTTTGCAGCTATGTATTCCAGGATGATGAAAAATTGCCCAAATGCGGCATCGTTCCAGGACTTATTCAGCCCAGACTTAGCCGATTGACCGTTAGGCAGGTATTTACCCGGCTCCAGAGAGGGTTTTGCGCCATTGCGCTTGCTCAACCCCTTGAGATTGAGATTCTCGTAAAAGAATACGGTTTTACCTGTTCTCACGACTTGGTGAGCGGTCTTAAAAGCATGATCTCGTCTAGCTCTGGCAATCCGTTGATGTTCTCTCGATTCACGAAGAGCCAACTTACGGCGGGAACGACTCCCCTTTTTCTTGGCGGCTTTTCGATGGGAAACCTTGGCTAGTCGCTTCTCGGACTTGCGGAACGACTTCAGTGAAGGCAGTTTTTCACCCTCAGATGTAGCCAAATAGTCATCTCCATGTAAGACCGCATCCATACCTAAAGCGGTGTCCCAGTTCCAATCAACTCCATCAGGGTTGCTAGGCACAGTGGGATCGTCTAACCGTAAATTGACATACCAGCCATCCGCTTTTTTAATCAGTTGCACCTGTTTCAGAATTGCGCCATCGGGAAGCTCTCTGTGCATCCGCACCTTTAACAATCCCAACTTAGGCATCTTGAGAAACAGGTACTTACCACCCAATGAGCAGGAATGCAGTTCAAGTCCTGCGCCTTCAAATACCATTGAGCGAAACCGCTCAGCAGACTTGAAACGAGGTTTACCGCTTCGCTTGCCATTGCTATCACTTGAAAGAAAACGTTCAAATGCCTTATCGACTCGCTTGCAGACTTCCTGCAATGTGTTGGCTGGAACTTTTGAAAAGTCCAACAACTCAGAAGACCAGCCCACAGTAACAAGGTCAGTTTTGATCTCAGGCAGATATTTCTTTTGGCTGTAATAGTTAGGCTGATCCCGCAACGCAGGTAAGTGGCAGATCAAGGGGCAAGCGTTGGCATAAGAGCGATTACACTCCCACCACTCAAACCTGTCCCCTAGTTGACGGTTGTACCAGTACTGGCAAGTCTGAAGCCAGAGATTTAACTCTAGCTTTTGTTCAGTTATGGGGAGTGCTTTGTACTGGTAGGTGTATTTCATGCCATTATTGTAATTGATATTGCTTTATGGTACAAGCCATGAAATATGAAGATTCGATCAATGTCAGGCTGCCAAGGACAGAAAAGAAGATATTAGACGACTACTGTAAACGAGTGAAACGCAATAAAACCGATGTGATTAGAGAGTTTATCCGTTCATTGTCAGAGCGGTAGTTTGTTCGTTTCGTCGTCGGTATCCTCCCTGTTGGCTTCGCCAATTTGGTCGTATACCACTCCTCAACTCACATGCAGGAGCCTCACGCTATACCGCTTCGGTTAGCGTGAGGCTCCTGCTCTAGCTGATTACTGAACATATCCTCTTTGCGAGGAACCGAAAGTTGCTGGTACACTTGCTGGCGTCGAATCTGGCGCTTGCTGTCCCACTTGCGCAGCAGCGTCGTTACGGCGCGTTGGTACAGTTGCGCCCGGTCTGCGGGAAAGTCCCCCGAATCCTCAAATTCCAAGCACAGCAGCGTCAGCAGCAGGGGATTGGTTGCCAGTTCCCCAATGCGGGGGTTGTCTTGCAATTGCCCGAGGAAATCTGCGGTAAAGTCCAGATTTTTGCTGGCGAACCATTGCGTTGCAAAGGTGCGAATTTGGTCGTCGTCGAAGGGGGCAACTTCCACTTCGGTAAATTGCGTGAAGGTATAGTCCTGCGCCGCGATGCGACAGGTGACGACGAAATGACAGGCGTGGAATTGCTGGGAAAAGGTTTGAATTTCTTGGAGAATGCGATCGCCATGCGCTTCTGCTACTTCGTCCAACCCATCCAACAGCACTAATGCCCGACCCGCATTCAACACTTGCCACGTTTGGACGATAAACTTCAGCAATCCCGGCTGGTCTGGCGTTTCCGCAAATGGCTTGAGCGGCACGAAAACGGGAACGCAGTCTCCCAAAAACGACTCATTGCTGCTACTGTACCTCGTAACAGCGGAAGCCGCTGTAAATCTTGCCCAAACCGATGGGTTGGGTCATATCCAGCACCCGCATCGTGCCGCATTCTTGCTGGATGTTGTCGCGTACTGCCTTGCGAATCGATCGGACTCGCTCTGCAATGGTCGCGTCGATTTGTGCTGAATTGCCCACAGATACCGGATGTTCCTTCTCATATTCCCGAAGTAACAAATCGTGTAGTTTCCGGGCTTTTCCCGGTACGATTCCGCCAATATTGAACTTTTTGTACACCCCACTCATCCGAGTGCGAAAAGTGCCGCGAGTGATGTAGAGGAAATTTTCAGCAATCTGTTGTTCGCTTTTTTGGGTACTACATTTTTCGACAAAAGCTTCTCGCTGTTCGGGAGACAAATCGTAAACACTGGCAATTTTTTCGAGAAATTCGCGAGGTAAAAGTTTCATCTGTGGGGGGAGAGTTGGAGTTGTTACTGAGGCTGGCGATTGGTTGACTGGCAAAACTTTGCCCTCATCCCCCAACCCCTTCTCCCAAGCTTGGGAGAAGGGGAGCTAGATATTCAAAGTCCCTCTCCTTTTTTGGGAGAGGGATTTAGGGTGAGGGCTAACAATTCTCAGCACGAAGACATTTCGCCCTACAACACCAGATTTTTATCTACTTTTCACTGATGTTAGCCGATGTTAGGCCGTGTCAGTCTATGTTCGATCGTTATCTCTCAAATGCACTTGCGACAGTAAAGATGTCGTTAATTTGCAACCCCAATGAACGTCATTTTTCCCTTATTTGTGCTCATTCTAGACAAATCTAGCGAAATCGTCCTGGGCATTTTGCTTGCCAAGTTTTGGCAGTGGGTGCTGCGCGACGCCCATCTCCAAGGCACCGCCCGATTCGTCAAACTGCAAATCTTGGTGTTGTATCTCGATTGGGTACTGCAAAAAAAACCGCCTGACGAACTTCAAAATTCGCCGAAACGGGTCAAGAGTTAGAGCCTTGCAGCCCATTCCCAGCCAGCACAATTCGATCGAATTGTATTAGCATCGAACCCGACGATCGATCTCGGGTTCGAGTGGTAGGGTGGGTGTTTGCGCCAATACGGGTCTGCCAGCAAAAACGATCGAGGTGACACCTGAACGCACCACCTTGGGGTTCCCCATCCGCAGATTACACCGTTACCGGAGTCGGAATTGTTTCGCCCGACTCTTGTTGCAGTGACGCGTATAATCGGTTCAGAGCATTGATGTAAGCATGAGCCGAAGCCACAATAATGTCAGTATTAGCGGCATGACCGGAAAAGATGCGGTTTTCATGTCGCAGGCGAATGGTTACTTCCCCGAGGGCGTCAATTCCGGCTGTCACTGACTGCACGGAGAATTCGATCAACTCGTTGGGGACGTTGACGACGCGGTTAATCGCCCGGTAAACTGCATCCACGGCCGTGCCGATCGCTGCATCGGTGAGTTCTTCCCCATCGGGTGTCCGCAGCGTGACGGTGGCTGTGGGACGGGCGTTATTCCCGCTTGCCACCTGCACCAATTCCAACCGGAACAGTTCTGGGGGTTGCTGAATCTCATCTTTGACGATCGATTCTAAATCCCAATCGGTGATTTCTTTCTTCTTGTCGGCAAAGGTTTTGAATTTGAGGAAAGCGTTATTCAGTTCGGTTTCCGACAACTCAAATCCCAATTCCAGCAACCGGGTTTGAAAGGCATGGCGACCGGAAAGCTTGCCTAGAACGATCTGATTTTCTGTCAAACCGATGGACTGGGCGTCCATGATTTCGTAGGTCAGTTTGTGTTTGAGAACGCCGTCTTGGTGAATGCCAGATTCGTGGGCGAAGGCATTGGCTCCCACGATCGCCTTATTGGGTTGCACGGACATCCCGGTTAAACTCGATACCATCCGGGAGGTCTTATAGATTTGTTGGGTGTCGATGTGGGTCAGCGGTGCTTCACAATCCACGGGGCGTCCCAAGAAGGGATTGAAATACTGCCGCCGGACGTGCAGCGCCATCACCAATTCTTCTAGGGCGGCATTGCCTGCCCGTTCGCCGATACCGTTGATGGTACATTCGAGTTGTCGCGCCCCGTTTTTCACGGCTTCGAGGAAGTTGGCAACGGCTAAACCGAGGTCGTTGTGACCGTGAACGGAGATGATGGCACGATCGATATTGGGAACGTTTTCTTTTATCCCACGAATGATGCCCCCAAATTCGGCAGGGGTGGTATAGCCGACCGTATCGGGAATATTAACAGTGGTCGCGCCTGCTGCGATCGCGGCTTCCAGGACTTGATACAAAAATTCTGGATCGGAACGTCCGGCATCTTCTGGGGAAAATTCCACATCCTGGGTAAAGGTTTTGGCATACGCCACCATTTCTGGGACGATGGCTAACACTTCCGCTCGGGTTTTACGGAGTTTATACTCTAAGTGAATATCCGACGTTGCCAAGAAAGTGTGAATCCGGCGATTGGCGGCGGGTTTGAGCGCTTCTCCAGCGGCGGCGATGTCTTTTCGAGTGGCTCGGGCTAAACCGCAAATCGTCGGTCCATCTTCGGTCCCTACGGCTGCGGCAATTTTCTCAACGGCTTCAAAATCGCCGGGACTACTGTAGGGAAACCCGGCTTCAATGATATCAACCCCCAGTCGCGCCAATTGACGAGCAATGGTCAGCTTTTCATCCACGTTCAGAGCGGCACCGGGGGACTGTTCTCCATCCCGCAGGGTGGTGTCAAAAATGAGAATTCGATCGCTTTGATGGTTTGTCATAATGTAGTGTCCTCGAACGTTGGGGTTGTGTTTTGGGACGATCTCGACGGGTCTAGCAATTAACCGATCGATCGGCGATGAGGATGCCTTCTATTCTATCGTGACTCCTGCCTGGGGGATATCCGCTACAATTCCAATTTTTCGATTTTGTCACGAATTAAATTCAAGTCAATATAGCGATCGGTGGCATTTCTCAGTTCCCGAGCGATCATGCCTTCGGTGGACACAACAGTGATGTGGGTGCTTTTGGAACGCAACAATTCGATCGCGCTCGAAATCTCCATCTCCACTGAATAAAACCACTCGATCGTATTGCTCGACGGTATTAAACATATCGATCACAATTTCGATATCTAAATTGGCTTTTTGGGAATAACGACCCGAATTATCGTCGTAATACTCTTTGAGAATTTTGGTGCGGACGGTATACCCCAAACTGATCAATGCGTCGCGGAAGCCTCGTTGATCTTGAGGATCTTTAAGTCCGGTATACCAAAAAGCATTAATCAGTGTTATTCCCGGCTGTTCCGTTCGGAAATATTCCAAGACCCGTTTCGGATCGAAAAACCAGCCATTTTTTTGTTGGGCGTAGAACATATTGTTCCCGTCTACAAAAATTGAAAGACGGTTCATCACGTAATCCATAGAAAAAGTAAACCTAGAATTAATCTATAAAATAAGATTCGATCGCCAAAGTATAAGCTGAAATCGATTCAATCAGCTTAATGGTTACCTCGAAGGCGATCGATTTATAAAATAAAATTTTGGCAAAAAATACCCCGAATCATCTAGTCTTTTCATCAAGTTTCTCGTTATTTTTCGATCGAACTCGAACCTCAAAACACCGAGAACATACAACTAGATTGTCACACCCAAAATAGAGATAGCACGGTGCGAATTTACACCACGTGGGTTTCGATCGCCCAGCGAGCTAGTTCTGTCCGATTGTGCAAACCTGTTTTTGCCAGCATATTAGAAACATGACTTTCTATGGTTCGCTGGCTCACATTCATGGCGATGGCAATTTCGCGATTTGCTAATCCTTTTGCCACCCAATTCACAACCTTCTGCTCGGTGAGCGTGAGTTCGACTTTTGGTCGCACTCGCAATTTAGGACCGTTTTCGCCCTTCGTTACTTTTCCTTCCAGAATACGAGAAGTTTGTCGCAGCAAAGATTCTACCTGAGCCACGAGTTCTTCCGGTTCAAAGGGTTTGCTCATATAAACATCGGCTCCGGTGTTCAAACCCTTCACCCGATTTTGACTCTGACCTTTCGCCGAGAGAAATAAAACGGGAATCCAGTTTGTCCGGGAGTCTTCGCGGATATGCTGCACAAAAGTGTAGCCATCCATTTCTGGCATCATCACGTCACATACGATTAAATCTGGAAGTTTCTGTTTCAGGGAATCCAAGGCTTCCATGCCGTTGCCAGCAGCGATTACCTCGTACCCGCGAAATTCCAGATAATCTTTGACTAGTAAAATTAAATTCGGATCGTCATCAATTAATAACAATCGCTTCTGACTACCTGCTTTGGTTGTTTTCATAACGGGCTACTCACTGCACGTTCGCTATTAATAGATACAATAGCTTTGGGAACCGCTTACCTTGCCATTATAGACGTGAAATCTCTCCGGCTGGTTGAATTTGTACCAATTTAAGGAGATTGTGAAGAGACTTCCCCAATATTTTCATTGGGTAGTGGGGTTTGGGGTTCTATTGGCTCGTGTCCGACGCAGAGCGGAGATTGGGGATGGGGTAACGGGTGGATACTAAAGGCAAATTCTCGCACAATTTGGTTGCCCAGTAGGTGTTCTTGGATAATTCTTTCCATAATCCCCGGCGTCACACTATGATACCAAACCCCATCGGGATAAACGACCAGAATCGGTCCGTGGCTGCAAATTCGCAGACAGTTGGCTTTCGTTCGGAAGATACAGCTAGGTCGTTGGGTTAGGGGACGATCGAGTTTCAGTTCTTTGAGGCGTCGCTTGAGATAATCCCAGACTTCCAAACTGGTGGCTTTGTCGCAACACTTGGCATGGGTCGGGTCGGCACAGAGAAACAGGTGTCGATCGATGGTCTCGATCCCTAATTGTCGCACGCACAGGCTTAACCCAGCATTAGGGTCACAGTTCTCATCAGGGTTCTCTAGGCTCTGTAACTGGGATGGCACGATCGGATCTTCGCTCATTGTCAAGAAGTTCAAGGGTTCAGGGGTTCAGGGGTTCAGGGGTTCAGGAGACGGGGAATCGTTATGCACCATGACCAATTACCAATTACCCAAGATTGAGTTCGGGAACCCGTACAGGTATTGGGAGTTGCATTGTACCAGCTCACTCCGGTAAATTAGCACTCAGGAGATGAGAGTGCTAATTTACTTTCATGTTGCTCCTGAAACACGAGCCGTTAGAAAGCGCCGCATCGCCCTAACGACTTCGTGTCTTCAACTAAAAAATCGTTTGTTTGTTGTTCTCAGTTTAACCCGTCGTTTGGAGAATTTTGTATGGCAGCCGTATCTCTGAGTGTTTCCACCGTCAAGCCGCTAGCCGATCGCGTTTTTGTGAAGGTGAGTCCCTCGGAGGAAAAAACAGCCGGGGGTATCCTCCTACCCGACGCCGCGAAAGAAAAGCCCCAAGTGGGAGAAGTGGTTCAAGTCGGTCCTGGCAAACGTAGCGATGATGGCTCTCGCCAAGAGATGGAAGTCAGCGTGGGCGATAAGGTTCTCTACTCCAAATACGCTGGCACCGATATCAAGCTGGGCGGAGACGAATACGTTTTACTTTCCGAGAAAGATATTCTCGCCGTCGTCAGCTAATCGACGATACTTTTTTCCTCAGTCACCCATTACCCATTACTCAACACTGAAACCACTATGGCCAAGCGAATTATATACAACGAAAATGCTCGTCGCGCCCTGGAAAAAGGGATGGACATCCTGACTGAAGCGGTGGCAGTCACCCTCGGTCCCAAAGGTCGGAACGTGGTTCTGGAAAAGAAATTTGGCGCACCCCAAATCGTCAATGACGGAATCACCATTGCCAAAGAAATCGAACTGGAAGATCACGTCGAAAATACGGGAGTTGCCCTGATTCGCCAAGCAGCTTCCAAAACCAACGATGCCGCTGGAGACGGAACCACCACCGCAACGGTGTTGGCGCACGCCATTGTTAAAGAAGGTTTGCGGAACGTCGCGGCTGGCGCTAATCCCATTGCTCTCAAGCGCGGGATTGACAAAGCCACCAACTTCCTGGTGGAGCAAATCGCCAAACACGCTCGTCCGGTAGAAGACTCCAAAGCGATCGCTCAAGTGGGTTCGATCTCGGCTGGCAACGACGAAGAAGTCGGTCAAATGATTGCCCAAGCAATGGATAAGGTGGGCAAAGAAGGTGTGATTTCCTTGGAAGAAGGGAAATCCATGACCACCGAATTGGAAATTACCGAAGGGATGCGCTTCGATAAGGGCTATATCTCCCCCTACTTCGCCACCGATACCGAGCGTATGGAAGCGGTTCTCGAAGAGCCTTTCATTCTGATCACCGACAAAAAAATCAGCTTGGTGCAAGATTTGGTTCCCGTGTTGGAGCAAGTTGCCCGCGCTGGACGCCCTTTGGTGATTATTTCTGAAGATATCGAGAAAGAAGCGCTCGCCACCTTGGTGGTGAACCGTTTGCGTGGCGTTCTCAACGTGGCTGCGGTGAAAGCGCCTGGATTTGGCGATCGTCGTAAAGCTATGCTGGAAGACATTGCTGTCCTCACCGGCGGTCAAATGATCACCGAAGATGCTGGCTTGAAGTTGGAAACGACCAAGCTGGAGATGCTGGGCAAATCTCGTCGCATCACCATCACCAAGGACAGCACCACGATCGTTGCTGAAGGCAACGAAGCGGGCGTCAAGGCGCGTTGCGAACAAATCCGCCGCCAGATGGACGAAACCGATTCTAGCTACGATAAAGAAAAGCTGCAAGAGCGCTTGGCTAAGCTCTCTGGCGGTGTGGCTGTGGTCAAAGTTGGCGCGGCAACGGAAACGGAAATGAAAGACCGGAAGTTGCGCCTGGAAGATGCGATTAACGCCACGAAAGCGGCGGTTGAAGAAGGTATCGTTCCCGGTGGCGGTACGACTCTGGCACACTTGACTCCTGGATTGGAAGAGTGGGCAAACGGCAGCCTGAAAGCCGAAGAACTGACGGGCGCGTTGATCGTGGCGCGTGCCCTGGCAGCTCCTCTGAAGCGGATTGCTGAAAATGCTGGACAAAACGGTGCGGTGATTGCCGAGCGAGTGAAGGAGAAACCCTTCAATGTCGGTTACAATGCAGCCACCAATGAGTTCGTCGATTTGTTTGAAGCTGGGATTGTCGATCCGGCGAAGGTGACTCGTTCTGCGATGCAAAACGCGGCTTCGATCGCGGGAATGGTGTTGACAACCGAGTGCATTGTTGTTGACAAGCCTGAACCCAAGGATAGCGCTCCCGCTCCCGGCGGCGGCATGGGCGGCGACTTCGACTACTAAGGTTCGAGGTTAAAAGTATAGCCACAGGGGTGGGGTTTTCCCGCCCAGTTCGGGCGATCGTTCTCTGTTGAGGGCGATCGTTTTTTTTAAGTAATAAGTAATAAGGATGTAGGGTGTGTTGAGGCACGAAACGCACCATCCAAGTAATAAGTAATAAATTCTGTTAACATTCAGAATATAGCTTTGTCTTGAGGCTGACTGGAAATCTAGGATTGATTCGGAGATTCAAATTATGCAACCAAAAGCTCGAGATATCCACGATGCGGCAATGGGTTGTTTGTTAGGTGCGTTAGTGGGAGATGCTGCGGGGGCAACTTTGGAATTTCTGGGACGCCAGCCGACTCTTGAAGATGCTCATCGGGCGATGCAAATGCCGAGAGGTGGAGTTTTGGGTGTTGCGCCTGGACAAATTACTGATGATGGAGAATTGACCCTTTGTTTGGCGCAAGCCTTAGCGGAAAGTCAGGAGTTTGAGATAGAATCGATCGCGAAAAATTATGCTCGATGGGTAGACTCTAATCCGTTTGATATCGGTAACACTACTTCGGATTCTTTAGGGTCTTATGCCCAACCGCAATGGCACGAAATATTGGCTAAACAAGGATATGCTGCTGTGATGACACAGGCAGCCGCAAGACGCTGTATGACATCTAAATCTAACGGTTCTTTGATGAGATGTTCGCCTTTGGGCATTTGGGGATATCGATTGAGTGATGAGGAATTGGCAAGCTTTGC
The DNA here is from genome assembly GCA_963838375.1 of uncultured cyanobacterium. Classification (GTDB taxonomy): domain Bacteria; phylum Cyanobacteriota; class Cyanobacteriia; order Cyanobacteriales; family Geitlerinemataceae; genus DVED01. The sequence continues at coordinate 13,032 of CAWIQY010000011.1, forward strand.
TCGACAAGATTCGCAGTTGTCTCATCCTCATCCGAGTTGTTGTTATGCGGTGGCTTGTTATACGATCGCGATCGCGAGTTTGATGCGAGAATTTGGCGATCGAAATGTAGCATTTAACCGAGCAAAATGTTGGTTGGAATCACAAGAAGAAAGTGCAAATCAAGAAGTTTTGAGTTGGTTAAGCGATGCTGAAAATAATGTGAATATCGAGTATTCTCCCCAGGATGGTTTTGTTAAGATTGCCTTTACCCATGCCTTTCGCCATTTGCTGTTAGGTTCGGATTACGAAGAAGCCATTGTAGAAACTTTGACTGGAGGTGGCGATACCGATACGAATGCGTGTATTGTCGGTGGATTAATTGGCGCATCTTGCGGCGCAGATTCTATCCCAGAATCGATGAAATCTTCTGTTTTGAACTGCAATACACGATCGGGAGAAAGTCCTCGACCGGGGTTTTTAAGTGCAGGGCAAGCTCCCTTAGTTGTCGCAAAATTGTTAAATTTGGCGTAAGTATTTGGGTTGAGTTATACCGGATTTAAGGTATAATAAATAGTATCGGTCGAGGCGATCGCCAATTATGCCTAAATCTACATCTCTGCCTTCCAAATACATCGTTAAACTGGGAAAGTTTGCCTGGACGACGATGTGGAATTTGATGATGTCTCAACTTGCACCGCGCAACAAAACTGGGGAATATATTCGTCCAGATAGTGCATTTAGAAATGCGATCGGTACAGACGTTTATCCGCCGCAAGCAGGGCGCTATCGCCTGGTGGTAGGGATGGGATGTCCGTGGGCGCACCGAACCCTGGTGGTGCGGGCTCTGAAGGGTTTAGAAGAGACGATCGCGGTGTCGGTGGTGTCGCCGTCGCCGGATGAGGGAATTTGGATGTTTGATGTGCCGGAGTTGGGATGTCAAACTTTACCTGACTTTTACCAGTTAGCACAACCGGGATATACCGGACGTTGTACGGTTCCAGTTTTGTGGGATAGTCAAACCCAAAGTATTATTAATAACGAGAGTTCGGAAATTATCGTTATCCTCAATTCTCAGTTTAACGAGTTTTCTCACAAGCCAAATCTCGAGTTATATCCAGAAGAATTACAAGAAACGATCGATCGTTGGAACGAGAAAATTTATCATACCGTTAATAACGGTGTCTATCGCTGCGGTTTTGCACAAACTCAGGAAGCTTACGAAAAAGCCTGTACGGAATTGTTCGCCACCTTAGATGAAATCGAACAAAATTTAGAGAATTACCGTTATTTATGTGGCGATCGAATTACGTTAGCAGATGTGCGTTTATTTACCACGCTATTCCGCTTTGATATCGTTTATTATGGATTGTTTAAATGTAACCGGCGCCGGATTCAAGATTACACCAATTTGGGCAAATATTTGCGAGATTTATATCAGCTTCCGGGGGTTGCCGAAACTTGCGATTTAGACAGTGTGAAACGGGATTATTATGGAAATCTTTTCCCTTTAAATCCAGGGGGAATCATTCCGATCGGACCGGATGTTGATTTTCTGAAGTCATAAGCAGTGAGGAAAAATTTGGGTAGAGGCAAAGCATTTGCTAGACAGATGTAATGCACAAGTCTAAAAGACTTCATGCAAATGCTTCACCCTTTCTTTCCGATCGAATTTTAAGTGCTTCCTAACAACTTATTTTCGTTTTCACCCACACGAGGCAATCCTAAACTATAGTTCTGCACGCGAGTATTCAGATTATAGCTTATTTTGCCTTCAGATAAAAGCGATCGTACGAAATGTTTCTAAATCCGAACCGATACGGCGAAGATTGTATTCGATCAATTCTTCACCCTCATAGGATTGTACCAACTCCTCAAATTTGCGATACACCGATTGCAAGGATTCTTCGTCCCAATTGAATTCGTTGTCGGGATCGACATCTATGGTGAGAACGTCATCCTTGGGAATCAAATCTTGACCTTGGACCTCAGCGGTAAAGATATGGATGTGGCGAGTTGTAGATTTGAGTAACATGGTGGTCTGGAACTAATAGGGTTCTAAACGTCAACCTAATTCTGACACGGGTTGACGAGAATATAAAGCAGATGAGAGAATAATTTGTGCGAAATCGATCGCTCTTCAGCACCAATCCCCACAGATTAGGATATCTGGCAGACACGACAGAAGTCTTAGAAGAGATCTTTCTCAATTGTAGCCGATCGTCCTAGAGTTCTCGAACAGTGACGCGCTAGAATCATTGTATCGATTCTCATTCTAGTTTAGCGATAGGCTTAACACGATGCTAAATCCGACAATTGTCATTCCCGAAGCCTTCCAAGTCACTCCCGAACAATTTGAACAACTGGCGATCGTTAATCGTGATTTAATCTTAGAAAGAACGGCAACGGGAGAATTAATTGTGATCCCTCCAACTGGCGGCGAGACGAGTAACCGAAATCAGGATATCTCAGGACAACTTTGGACTTGGAACCGGAAAACCAAGCTAGGCAAATTGTTTGACTCTTCTGGGGGATTTCGGTTGCCAAATGGTGCAAATCGTTCTCCCGATGCATCGTGGATAAAGCTGGAACGATGGGAAGCACTAACGCCTAAAGAACGAATCGGGTTTGTGCCACTTTGTCCGGATTTTGTGGTGGAGTTACGATCGCCTTCAGATAGCCTCAAAACCTTACGAGAAAAAATGCAGGAATATCGGGAAAATGGTGTTCTTTTGGGATGGCTGATCGATCGGCAAAATCAAAAGTTAGAAATCTATAGGCAACACCGGGATGTGGAGGTTTTAGACCGTCCTGGTCGAGTTTCGGGAGAAAATGTTTTACCCGGTTTTGTATTAGATTTGACGGAAATTTGGTGAAAATTTAATTCATTTATTAACGTTTTAGATAATGACATCTCATTTTTGATTTATAGTTAAATTTTTATGACTGCTATTTTTATTAACGAGTTTCACTACGATAATGCAGGTACAGATGCGAACGAATTTATCGAAATTGCTGGGGTGGCAGGAACGGATTTAACAGATTGGTCGATCGTTCTTTATAACGGAAATAATGGCGGAGTTTACGATACCCAAAATTTAACAGGTACGATTCCAGACCAAACCGATGGATTTGGTACCGTTGCGATCGACTTTCCCGTTAACGGTATTCAAAATGGATCGCCCGATGGTATTGCCTTAGTTGATAATACCGGAAAAGTTATTCAATTTCTCAGCTATGAGGGAGTTCTGACCGCAATTGAGGGTCCAGCAAACGGACTCACCAGTATCGATATCGGGATCGAACAAACCGCAACAACGCCTGCTAATAGTTCCTTGCAACTTCAGGGAATGGGAACTCAGTACGAAGATTTTACCTGGGTGGCGACCAATGGTAGTAATACGAAAGGATTGGTGAATACCTCTCAATTCACGGGAGATACAACACCGCCTACCGTTACTCTCGAACAAGCGAACGAACAAATCGATCCCACCTCGTCTACAACAGTTCGTTTCACCGCTACTTTTAGCGAACCCGTCACCGGATTTGACGCCAGCGATATCGATTTGAGTCAAAGTACGACATCGGGGATGCTAACGGCAACTATTGCCGAAACCGCCGCCATGGATGGCACAACCTACGAAATTGGCGTGACGGGAATGACGGGAAATGGGGAAGTGGTTGCGACCATTGCTGCCGATGCCGCTACCGATGCCGCCGGAAATCTTAGTGATGTCAGTAGCAGTATCGATAACACCGTTACCTTTAATAATACCGAACCAACAGTTACCCAGATTACCCGAACCAACCCAAACCCTACATCTGCAAGTACCGTCAGCTATACCATCCAATTCAGCGAAGCAGTGACGGGAGTTGATGCCACGGATTTTGAACTTGTCACCTCTGGAATCTCTGCGGCAAATATCACCAATGTCACGGGAACCGATGATACCTATACCGTCCAAGTGGATACGGGAACAGGCGACGGCAGCATTCAACTCAATCTCATCGATGACGATAGCATCGCCAATGGGTTGATGGTTCCGTTGGGGGGAATGGGGGTTAATAACGGTGATGCGACGGGGGAACGCTACGATTTCGATCGAACTCTTCCTGCCGCTACCGCCGAATTTGTTGATATTATTGTTGCTGGAGGAACTTCATATCCGCTGACTGTCACCTATACCGACAACAGTGGAATTGACGTAGCAACTGTCGGTAGCGGCGATGTTCGGGTTTTCGGGGGGAACGGATTCGACGAACTCATCGAGTTTGTCAGTACCGAAATAACGGGAAATACTACCACTGCATCTTACCAATTTATACCCCCTGGCGGCACTTGGGATCGATCGGACAACGGGATTTATACCGTTTCTTTACTTGGCGATGAAGTCCAAGATACCACAGGTCAAGGAGTCTCGGCTGGGGATTTAGGAAATTTCATAGTTAACATTCCGTTACCTCTAACTCCGAATAATCCCACTCCGAATAATCCAACTCCCGATAATCCCACTCCTCCCAATCCAATTCCCAATCCTTCAACTCCGAATAATCCCACTCCCAATCCTCCCGCCATTTTCCCCAACTTCGACACCTGCCAACTCACCACCGTTCCCCCGGTATTTCCCACTGCCGAACCGACGACAAACACGCAAACGGGAGAATTTCTCCTTGGCGATGACAATCCCAACACTCTAGAGGGTCAAACTCAGACAAGTGTGACATTTGCCGGGTTTGCTGGCAACGATTATCTACAAGGAAGTCCGGGAGAGGATTGGTTGTTTGGCAATCAGGGAGAAGATATTGTCGAAGCGGGAGATGGGGACGATTGGGTATTTGGCGGTCGAGATGGCGATGCGATTCGGGGAAATGTTGGAAACGATCGAATTTTGGGTAATTTCGACAACGATTTACTGTTCGGTGATGAAGGAGATGACTTCATTTTTGGGAACTCCGGCATCGATTCTATTGATGGCGGTACGGGAAACGATCTGATTTTTGCAGGGAAAGATGACGATCGAGTTTTTGGCGGTGACGGGGGTGATGTCATCCTGGGAAATCTCGGCGATGACTGTCTTCACGGACAAGCAGGAAACGATCTGTTGTATGGAAATGCTGGCATTGATACTGTAAATGGAGGAGAAGGTAGCGATATATTGTTTGGAGGAAAAGACGGAGATGTTTTGCTGGGAGAAGCGGGAATAGATGTCTTGAGCGGCGATCGAGGCGACGATACCTTAACGGGTGGAGCTGACGGCGATCGGTTTGATTTTACTCGCGATGATGGTAGCGATACTATTACCGATTTTACCGATGGTGTGGATATTATCGGTTTAAAAGCAGGTTTAACCTTTGCAGAATTGTCGATCGTTCAAGTTGGAAATGATACTCAAATTAGCGCCGATGGATTGGCAATTCGGTTAGTTGGAATTGAAGTTGGATCGATCGACTCTATTGATTTTGCCGCTGTTTAATCGATCTGGGTGGATGAAATTTGTAGACCCAGCACTTCAAGCTTTGATGATACTATATGTGAATATATTCTGTGTACAAAATAGTGTATTTACTGCTTTGAACGATCGCTGATGAAATTAGCAGATCTATAACGAAAATAGTGTGGATCCATTTAAGGGGTTGTATCGCTGGTATTTACGCAAACCACTATTTTTAGACAGCACACTTTCTTCCATATCTTAATTTCAGGATAAATCGCGGAGAAAGTAAAAGCGATCGCTCCCATCTTGACCTTTATCTCGTCCTAAATAACCAGTTAAAGGTGAAGAAAGCTCGACTAAAATCTCGTGCATTTCTTGGGAGGAAAGAGTTTGGGGAGGCTGAGACATCGCGTAAGCGCCATAAAGAGAATGGACACTCACGCGCTTTTCTTGAGTGTTTTCCAAGTAAGTTTTAACAGTTTGAATTAGATGCGATCGAAGTTTAATTTCGCTTTCAATCCGATCGAGATATTTCTCAACGGAATCATCGGCTTGACCCGGTGTGAGGTAAGATTTGAGTTGGAAAAGAGTTGATCGCTCCCGGATATTGGCTTTTCAGCTTCACCAGTTTTTCTAGAGTTTCGGGTTTGAGAATTGCCATACCGTGTACTTTTGCTGCATCATTAAGTTGCGAAGTGGGTGTGCCCGGACCGATGATTAATTTTGCGGTTTTCTGAAGGAGTTTTTCATCCTGCAAGCGCAGAGTTCCCAGATTTAATAACTGCACAGCCGTATCGTTAGGAATCTTCTTTCCGGCTTTGCATTCGATGACTAAAGGATAGGGTTGGCAGCAAAATAAGTCTAAGCCACCCGCGCCGCCTTTATGGGCGTAATCGACGGTAAAACCGAGATATTCTAGGCTATCTCGCACGATGTTTTCAAAATCAGTCCCGGCTTGATAGTTACTTTTCCCGGTATCGAGAGTTTTACTGCGATTGCCTAATGCTGCGATGGTGTTAATCCAGTCTAGGTTAGAATCGCGGTTAAGACTGACAGAATCCACTGACCAACCGAGAAAGCTTCTCAGATCTCGATCGAGTTCTGATTCTAAACCCTCTTTTTTCTTTGCTTCAGAAATCTGGAAATATAATTTTTCTAATTCTAAAGTCTGAGAAGCTTGTCCTGACAATAAACGAATCTTACGTTGCTCGAAGCTGGAACTCGATACAACTGGACTATCCGACTCATTTGCATCTGTGACGATATCTTCCTGATTTGGGAAGTAAAAATTTGAATATCCAGGCAAAGAATTTATTGTACAAGGTTGGGACAGCCAATAAACTCTGACAATCAAAATTTTCAAACACTGATGTTTCTCGAAGATCTTTTCGAGAGCCTTGGAATTCCATATATTCGATTCAGCAATTTGGGGCAAAACATTTTTGCGATTCGACATGAATTCGCCAATATTTTTCGCAGCGTCCCCAAGCCTTGATTTGTATGGGTAAGTCCAGACATTTTGAAATAGATGTTTTGGCAAGATCTAAGTAATCGGACTGATAGTAATCCTCTATCGCCAGATTCTCAGGTAATTGGCGACTAGGATAAAGCCAGAATGTGTCTCCCTCCTTGACAAAAGCCTTAAAAGGAATGGCGATTAACTTACCCAAAGTAAGTAATTCTACATCAAGAGCTGGAAGCTGAATACCTTTATTAATCTGCATTCTGATGTACAGTCGTTCCTTCGCTCAGGATTTCCCGAATCAGTGGATTACTGATTACCAATTTCATCTCTTTAATGAGTTGAATTAAGTCATTTTTCTTAAAGCCATAGTCTTCGGATTGCTGATAAATTTTGTGGATAGCGATTAGAGGCTTAATTTCTTCTTTTTTCAAGACAACTACTTCACCGTGCTGAGACTCAAGCTTATTCTTAAGTTCTTGACCTTTTTTCCAGCTTTTAGGAATAGGTGTAGAACGAATCAAACATCCCTTCTCGATCCCAAGCTTGTCGTAATTCAGGATTTTTTTTATGGCTGAATTAAAGGAATTTGGGTGTGTGCTTTCACAAACTCTTATCCCAATTTTTACTTCTCTTTTAGATTGTGCTTCAGATGCAATAATTTTAAGATGTATGTCCCGAGACAAAGAATCTATGTTGCCAATATCAAAATTTTCGATGGTGTCTCCATGAGCAATCTTGATAACCGATTTGAGAATCTCTGCTATTTCATCATCACTATGAGGCGTAGATACTTTATTCAGCAAATCATTGAAGGTATTCAGTAAACTATTTTCCGGAGGTTGTGCTTCTTGATCGAATTGCTTTTCGCAATATTCCAGAAGTGAACGAACACCAGCCGACTGTCTAGCCACGTCTATAATTTGATTTTCTTTAAATGGATATAAGTCGGGATAATCAGCCGGATTGAGATTTTTCTCTCGGTAAAACCAAGCTAATCTCAGTTTGACAATCTCAATCATTTGTTCGGCAGTTGGAGCAAGCGCTGTTATGGAGCGTTCCCCAACTTGAATCGGGAATTCCACTTCCCATTCTTTCGATTTCTCGCCAAGTGTCGCTGATTACACAGCAAATGAGAAGCACGTTTGTACACTGAAAATAAATTGAATCGATACATCGTGCAACGACTTGTGCTGGACTATCTCCACTTTCATAATCTGGAGCCGCACTATCTAGCTGATCGAAGCAAATTAAGACAGGACATGAAGCGACTTCAGCCAATTTACAAATTTTTTGAATCATCCAAAGAGAACGACTTTCATCTTGAATAGATTCTGGTAATCCTGCCGTTTTAATATTTGGATTGTCATCTCCTTTAATCCAAGATAAACCGGCACGAGCTAAGTTAGCTTGGTTAAACAATGTAAACAAAATGGCTTTAGTAAAATCAAAATCTAATTCGGTTTGAATGTCAACAATTGCATCAGTCAAATCATCAAAAAAATCGAGAAAAGAACGATTGAGTTTCCTTCCTTTAGTAGCAATTATATGTTGTTTCAATTCATTGGGACGATCGCAACGATCTACATATTCCTGATACTCTTCTTCATACTCTGTTCCCTTTAGAGTAAAAATTGCTGCTGCTGCAAGCTTTTGCCACTGAGTTACACCATCAACATCCGGCTTAAGCAAACTTTCGTGTAAATACAGGCGAACGTGCGAAACCATGCGTTCGGCAGCGCAAGGAGGTATATAGGCAAAGATAGATCCTCCCTCCTTCGCAATTTTTTTCCAAATCCGATGAATTGTATGACTCTTGCCTCTCCCCCGATCGCCTTTAATTGCAAGACCAATCTTGCTAGAATATTTTTTTCTAATATCATCAATGGCTCGTTCTATCTCTCGATCGATATGTCCGTTTAGGCTTGACAGGTTAGTCATTACCTCATGCCAAACCTCATAGGCAGAGATTGCCTTTTCCTTGTTAAAAGGATTAGGTCCTTGTTGTCGTGCGGTTTCAAACAATGCGTAAAGGTCTGGTTCAGTTGTCATCACGGCTTATAAATATTTAAGAAGGTTGGCTGGCGTAAAATAACAATCCTCGAATGTCACTGTAGATTGAATCTTGTTTTTGTTCTTCAGTTGCACCTCGAGCTTCTCCACTTTGGAGATCGAATAATTGTTCGGCTTGCATTTTCCATCATCCAATCGTTGAACTGAAGGCGATCGACTCGTTCCCCAATTTCACGGCGCAGATGCCAAATTGGAACCA
>CAWIQY010000012.1:5000-91815 GCA_963838375.1 uncultured cyanobacterium
CAGCGTTCATCCTGAGCCAGGATCAAACTCTCCGTTTTATCTTTGAGTTTTCGGCTCTTTGACTTTTTCTTGTAGCAGATTCCCCGCAGGGTCTCTCTACAAGTTTTTAGTTCTTGAAATTAACAAGGATTGGTGCTAAAATTAGCTGAAATTCTGGCTTCCAAACGATTTAGTTGTGGAGGTTCGGGGTGGCTCGTTCGGGTGTTTCCCTCTCGAGCGCTTTACTAACTTAATCCCTCTTTCCCTTTCTTGTCAACCCCTTTTTGAAAAAAATTTTGGGGGAGGGCGTAAAGTCCCTTTGGATAAAGGGTTTCAGCGCTTGTATTTCAGACGAGATAGGAGACTTGCTAGATTCCCCAATTACGTCCTGGAGAATGGGTGATTTTGGTTGGATAATGCCAGCTTTCATCCTGGTGGTCGGATTGCTCTATCTACCATCTACCTCCCTATTGTCCTGACTTGAACCGGATTGAAAAGTGTTGGGCTTGGTTGAAAAGTCGGGTTCGCCAACTCTTACCTCAATCTCCTAGTGCAGCGCGGCAGAAATAATTACCTAGCTTGGAGGACTTCTTGAAAGCCCTCAAACTTCCAATGGAAAAGCCCCGACCACCGGAGGTTGAAATAGTCGTAACTACTCAGGCTTCATATATAGCAACCGCCAAGGCGGTTAAGACGTAGACTCTTATGTAGCCCCAAATCAGATGAGCGCTTTTCCCCATGCCAAAACCCTATAGTTACGACCTTCGTCAAAAAGTGATTCAGGCAATCCAACTGGATGGCTTGATGATTATGGAGGTCAGTCAACTATTCAACATCAGTCGCAGTACCATCAGCTTATGGCTAAAGCGGCAAGCCCAAACTGGAGACTGCGGTGCCAGGCCACAATCGACCACCTGGTAATGGTCATAAAATCACCGATTGGGAAAAATTCCGCGAATTCGCCAAAACTCATGGGGATAAAACCCCAGTGGAGATGGCGGCACTTTGGGAAGGAGAAATTAGCGACCGCACAATTTCACGAGCTTTGAAGAAGATTGGCTTCACGCGAAAAAAAAGACTTATGGCTACTGCGAACGGGATGAAGTCAAACGCCTTGAGTTTATAGCAAAGTTGTCTACTGTACCCTCAGACAAGATTGTATACCTGGATGAATCGGGAATGGATAGTCGTTCTGGATATGATTATGGTTGGAATGAGAAGGGGCAGCGCTTTGAAGCCTGAAAATCCGGGCGACGTCAGGGGCGAGTGAATACGATCGATCGCCGCATGGTGTAACCACAATTTGCTCGCCCCTTTTACCGTTGAAGGAGCCTGTAATCGAACCGTGTTTGAGATGTGGCTGGAAAATTGTTTGCTGCCTACACTCCCAGCCGGACAGGTTGTCGTCATGGATAATGCCACATTCCATAAAGGAGGGCGCATCTCTCAACTGATTGAGGATGCGGGTTGTCAATTGCTATACTTACCACCTTACTCCCCAGATCTCAACCAAATTGAGCGATGTTGGTCCGGGTTTTAAAGTCGCATTCACAAACAACTCGACCGGTTTGATTGTTTACGAGATGCCATGGAGTATGTTTTACGCTTCGCGTCCTAACCGCCAGACGCGGTTGCTATATCAATATGATTACCGCTTTTTGTCAAGGTCAATTACTTGCTCCCTTTACTCTCTCTGGAGCCGGGAATCGCAACGTATTTGAACTGTGGCTCGAAACCTGCCTCATTCCCACGTTGAAACCCGGACAGAAGCTGGTGATTGACAATGCCACCTTTCATAAAGGAGGACGCATTGAAGAACTTGTCAAAGATGCTGGATGTGATATTTGGTACTTACCACCCTATTCTCCAGATTTGAACAAGATCGAGCGCTGCTGGTCTTGGCTTAAAAGTTGTATTCGACATCAACTCAAAAACTTCCCCATCTTGCGTTACGGCGATCGAACACGTTCTCCGAAATTTTTCCCATCAATGTCCTAACTGAAGTGGCGACTGCTATAATTTCTGTAATTTAGACAGGACAGCACTCAGATGCGATCGACCATTAGAGATGAACAGGTAAGCAAGTTTTGCTCACTTGAGCTAGAATTAAGCCAGACACCATATCAGTCCCGAGGAAACTCGTGAGGTGTATCAACTCGGAGTTGATGCAGTGGTGGCTTTGGTCGAAAAACTCCAGCAACACATCACAAATTTAGAAGCTCGCATTGAGGTCTTAGAGAATCAAACGGTCAAAGATAGCCACAACAGCAGTAAGCCACCGTCGAGTGAGTTTATGTAATGCCCGTCATCTGCGAGAGTTAGAGTTTGTCGTGGAGAAATACGAACCCGATTAGGCACGTCAGATGATGAAATTGAAGTAGAAAATCTCCGGTTGCTTCAGCTCCCTTTCGGATGCCAAAATGTTTTGCCGCATTCGAGGTTATCTTTCCACTCTCAGGAAACAGGGATTTGATGTACTCGACTCACTCAGACAAGTTTTTCTCGGTCATCCTATTGTCCCTGCATTGCTACCTGAGTAGTTACGACCGGGGATTCTTCTCTCACAGATAAAATAAAGACTTGTTTGCCCAACAGGTGGCAGCAAGCCAGCATTGCCGCCTGTTGGGCAACTCAATTCTCTTAACTCGTTGGATTGACATCCTCCCAGTTGGCGATCGACTTTGAAATTCCTAAGACTCACAACTTAGGTTTCTGCTTCGTAACAACTACCCCCGCGTCGGGGACGCTTTTTGGTTTTAGGTTCGCTCCACAGATTTGAAGTGTGACCTTCCTGTCAGCCCTGCCTTACTCCTATATTATAGATCGCGGGGAATTTATTCCCTCATGTGGCTGTTTGGAAAAATTGTTCTACTCGGGGATATCCCAAGACCGCATTTTTCGCTTTCCTCTCAGGTCGCCTATACACTGAGTTTCCCGCATACCGCGATCTTTCCTGTACGAAGCACTGGAATTAAAGATACTTTTCAAGAGTAGTCGCTAAGGTGGTTTTTGGAACTGCTCCGACCACCATGTCTACGCGCTGACCCCCTTTAAAAATCATCAAAGTAGGAATACTACGAATCCCGTACTGGCTTGCAACAGCTGGGTTTTCATCGGTATTGACCTTGACGACTTTCAGTTGTCCATCATACTGTTGGGCAATTTCTTCCACCACGGGAGCGACCATTCGGCAAGGACCACACCAGGGTGCCCAAAAATCCACTAATACTGGCATTTCACTTTTGAGGACATCTTGATCGAAGCTAGAATCTGTAACTTGTGCGGCTGCTGACATGCCTAAAAATCCCTACTACTACCATATCTTGATGCAGGTATTTTACCATAGGAGGCACTTTTATTGAGATAGCCGAGGAGGATAAATTAGTAGTGGCTATATCAATAAGGAACCGCCCGGACAGTCGTCCAGGCGGAGTGTGGTGTGAGGAGTGAACGGAAACATTCGTCTCCGCTTACTCTATTGTAGTCAAGAGTTTCCATGGCTGCCGAAAAGAGTGAAAATTTCTTAAGAATGTTTACCTGCAAGTCCGAACAATTCAGTCGAGTTTACGAGTCACGATCGCGTTGTTGACGGCGTTGAGCAGATAGGAGCTGTCCGGGAACAAGCGGGAACCCGGCTCTGGGAACGATCTGATGCTGCCGCTCGGATTCTAGGCGATCGAGTTTTTGATAATTTACCCAGTGAATGCAGTCTACCGGACAAGTGTCGATCGCTTCTTGGATTAAGTATTCCGAATCGCCGTCTTGATTGAAAACTCGGGAGCGACCGTAATCGGGTTCGATGTAGAAGGTGTTCCGGGCGACGTGGGCGCAGTGCTTGCAACCAATACAGGTGATTTCATCGACGTAGACTCCTTTTTGACGCAGCGCACCCCCCAGTTCGGGTTCCAATCCCGATCGATCTGGGTTCTCCCGAAGCAGTCCTCCGAGTTCGGGTTCAAAGCCTGTGCGATCGCTGTCACGATCTGAGGTGAATGGAGAAACATCGGACATGGGTCTCGATCTCCTGTAGGTGTGAACAAGTCAGGGGAATATTCTCAATCTTTTCCCCTGACCGATGATGCAGCAACATGAAGCGCTACGATTCGCGGTTGCCGTTTAACCGTTCCAGCGCTGTAGTACCAGACGAATGGAACCATCCTGATTTTCTTGTCGTTCGGAAACTTGAAAGCCTTGTTTTGCCGTTTCCACCGTCACTGTTTCGTATGCGTAGCGCTGAGTGACTTTGCTCACAAACCGATCGACCGGGAGGCTTTGCTGCCAATACTGAAGGTCAGACACGAGTTCGTATTCCTGACCGTTCCAGCTAAAACCGATATCGTAGCCGTTTTTTTGCTCGATCACGACTTCGGCTGTCTGGGTTTGACCGCGATAACCTCGCACATCCGCAGGTCCCGGTTTCCAGTTAATTTTCAGTTCTGTGAGCGCGTTTTGAAGAAACGTAAGATTGCGAATTTGGGTTTTAATTTGGCTAAAGTGTGACATGGTTAAGTTGTGATGGAGATCGGGGAACAGGAGAAAACGAAAAAGGCTACCACTGGCTAAAAGTAGCCCCGTTGGTGACGGTTGCTGTCTCGGTCTGGGTGGCAGCAAAAAATTCAGCGGTCGGTTCTTGGACGATCGTCGGTCCCAGTTGGGCTTCGATGGCGGCAGTGACTTCCTCACAGGACGATCCTTGGATGCCCGTTACCTTTTCCCAGACTCTGCCATCTGGATAAATAACAAACTCGAGTGTTTCCATAACTATTGGCGATCTGCGAAAGAACCGATGGGCTAGGCGAGATCGATCCGATCTTGTCTAGCTGCCCGAACTGGCTGCCCGAGCGAGGATGAGCTTAAGGTTAGATTGATAAATTTCGATGGGTAGATCGAAACTTAACAGAAGTTATTATTTTATGCAATTGTACTCTTATTATGGATAAGTTTCTCGTAACTTTTCTCTAAAGTCAAGCGTTCAATGATTCCCGAGGTCATTGCCTGCATGAATAAAGCGAGGTTTTGATAGCCGACGAGGCTTGTTAGATGATAAAAGAACCCGACGATGGCAAGTGTCACCCAAGCGGGATAATTAAGGTTTGTCCTTTTAGAAGAGCCAATACTGCCAGATGAGCGTCGATCGAGTCACCAGTCGAACCCACACATCCGAAAACTCCATCCGAGTTGGCGTGCTGGGATTCGGGGGGTTGGGACAAGCAGCCACCCGAGTTTTAGCCCCCAAACAGGAAATGCTGTGGGTTGCCGCAGCGGATCGTTTGGGTTATGCCTACGATCCGGTGGGATTGAATCCCGACTCCTGTATTGCGACCTACACTCAACAAGGATCGGTGGGATACGTCGAGTCTTGTGGAGTTGTCTGCGATCGCAGCATTGCGTCATTAGTCGAACAAGCGACCTCTGTTGATGCCTACTTTCTGGCACTGCCGAATTTGCCCAATACCTTTATGGCTGAGGTTGCTCAACAATTTATCCAGTCGGGATGGCGGGGGGTGTTGGTGGATGCCCTCAAACGGACTAGTGCTGTCGAACAACTGTTGGCAATACAAACTCAACTGCAAACCGCAGGGATTACCTACATGACGGGTTGTGGGGCAACACCGGGACTGCTAACGGCTGCTGCTGCCCTTGCCGCTCAGAGTTACGCCGAAATTCACAGCGTTAAGATTACCTTTGGAGTGGGCATTGCCAATTGGGAAGCCTACCGCGCCACGATTCGGGAAGATATTGCTCATATGCCGGGATATGACGTGGACAAAGCCCAGGCAGATGAGCGATACCGAGGTGGAAGCCCTACTCGATCGAACCAACGGAATTCTCGAGTTGGAAAATATGGAACACGCCGACGATATTATTCTGGAGTTAGCGGGAATCGCTCGTCGCGATCGGGTTTGGGTCGGGGGAATCGTCGATACCCGAAATCCCAAAAAACCCCTCAGCACCAACGTGCAAGTGACGGGACGAACTTTTGAAGGCAAAATTTCTACCCACACCTTTACCCTGGGCGATGAAACCAGTATGGCGGCTAATGTTTGCGGTCCAGCATTTGGATACCTTAAAGCTGGAGTCAATCTGCATCGCCGGGGAGTTTACGGATTGTTTACGGTTGCCGATGTCATGCCGCAATTTGTGCGCTAGCGGGAGAGTTTCACCAGTGCTTCGGCAAGTTCTGGGGGCATCCGGCGCATAATCTTGCCAAGGTGGCGATCGATCGCCACTAGCGTCACTCGTCCCGTCAAATAGAGTTGCTGTTCGTCGAGGGAATGAATGCGATAATCCCAATGCAACCGAACTCCAGAAGGCGGTTGCAACCGCGTTTTCACCACAGCTTTCATTCCCATCCGCATGGATTGATGATAGCGCGTGGAAAGTTCCACGACGGGCAGGTCGCAGCCAAGAGCCACTAAATCGGCAAATTTAACTCCCAAAGCGCGCAAACATTCAACCCGTGCTTCTTCCATCCAGGTAATATACGAACCGTGCCAAACTACGCCGGAATAATCGGTATGGTGAGGATGCACCTGGATGGGATACTCAAACCAACTCGGTTCGGGTTGAGACGATTCCGTTTGCCTGTGGAGACTTAATGACGATTGCAATAACGATCGATCGGTGTTCAACTCTCCAGTCATGTTACAAAACGTTCCAAAACGCTACATTTCTAATGATTTTCGGTCAGATCTTCAGCTTATGCTGGATTTAAGATTCGTTGAGTTGTTGGCTGACGGGTACGGCTTCTCGGCACAGGCGTTTTGCCATCTACAAGACCCGTAACCGCAAGCACTCCAATTTCTCTTGAATCTATAAAATATCCCAAACTTCGATCGCAATCAGAATAAAAACATGATTGAAAAAATTTTAGTTGCCGTCGCCGGACGCAGATTGTGCGAGGAAATGGCGAATCAGTTACTGGATATACCCGCCATTCAGCGTGCCTCGATTACCGTCTTACACGTCGTTCCACCTCAAGTCGTTGCCGAGGACATGGCAGCAAAACTCGAAGAAGGCGGGAAAATCTTAGCTCAAGCCGTTCAAACCTTAAACGTCGATCCAAGCAAAGTTAATCCTAGACTGAAACAAGGCGATCCCAAGACGATTGTCTGCGAAGTGGCAGAGGAAGAACAAGCCGATCTCATTATTATGGGGTCTCGAGCTTTGGGACGGCTGCGATCGATCTTAGAAAACTCCGTCAGCCAATACGTCTTCCAACTCACCGGTCGTCCGATGCTGCTGGTTAAAGACGATACTTATGTGAGGAAGCTAAAGCGAGTGATGGTGGCGATGAACAAGTCCGAATCTGCCCAACAGGCATTGAATTTGGCTTTGTATTTGATGCGAGATGTCAAAGGCTCACAAGTATTATTGACTCATATCAATCCTCCTGACCCCAACAGCAGACCTGAAGACGATCCCATTCTGGCGGCGGCGGCCAACGAAGCCAAGAAAATGGGCGTTGAATCTCGTTGCTTGACCAGTAGCGGGAAAGCAGGGGAAGAAATTTGTCGGATTGCTGATGAGACTAATGCGGACTTGCTGATTTTAGGATCTCCCGATCGTCGTCCCTCGGTTGCTAGAAATATGCTCGACTTAGATCGGTTGTTAGGTCAGTCTTTGTCTGATTACGTGCGGATTAATGCCGAGTGTCCGGTTTTGCTAGCACGCACTCCTGAAGCTTAATGCAGACCGACTGGCAAAAAAAAGCCCCAATAAAAACGGAGAGATGGGTGGTTGTTTCCCGTCTCTCCCCTCGATCTCCATTCCACATTTGTAGAATGTTTCTACGTATCTTCTCTTTCGCGGCTTGCAGTTTGGATGTACAAAATAATGAGAAAAACTGCTGGAACCAGTACGAATAGAACGCTGGCAATGTATCCTAGGCTATTAGTTTGCATTGAACCCTTTCTCTATAGTGAATTCTGAAGTTGACGTAGTGACATACTGCCGACGCTAACAAGAGCGGTATAGCGCAGGCTTCTTA
This sequence comes from uncultured cyanobacterium, assembly GCA_963838375.1. Lineage (GTDB taxonomy): Bacteria > Cyanobacteriota > Cyanobacteriia > Cyanobacteriales > Geitlerinemataceae > DVED01. Next base: position 12,970 of record CAWIQY010000012.1, read on the forward strand.
CCAACACCAGAAGAGAGCCTCGGTTACTCGGTAAGCTTTATTAACGACACGGGATGCCCCTCCGCACCGGATCTAGAAATCAAAGAGTTTATCTGTGTTGTAGGCGGTGGTTAACTCGAACCTACACCTAGATTTTACCACTAATAATGGCTTGGGGAAAAAGACGTTACGCCCAACCTCATTAAATCCCCCAGTCTGAACTGTGGGGATATTCTCAACTTCTGACGACGCGAGCGATCGCCTACTGCTGAACGGTTGAACTCCTTCTTAACCGATTACCAGCTTTAACCGAACAATGTTTTAACCCGTACTGACGTTAGGGACTCTCTCGATCGACGATCGGTGAAGATGAATGACGTCGATCGAGATCTTGGAGAATTAAGGAGTGGACAAAATGTTTTTCTTCGCGTCTTCTTGGTCTTTAGACTTTGGGTTGCTAGACTTGCCGGAAGGCTTTGTCTTGACGCTGACTGAACCGTTGACGAGCGCTTGGCAGGCTAGGCGATAAGTAGAAGGCTGTTTCTTGAGTTTTCGCTCCTCGAAAGCCGTGCGGGGCGAAAGGTTTTCCATGCCTTCAACGATTTCCACAACGCACGTCCCACACTGACCATAGCCACCGCAATTGGTGAGCTTGCCCCAGGTTTTGTAGATATCGACGTTATTTTCCAAGGCTTTGAGTCGTAGATTTGCCCCATCAGCGGCGATCGCTTCTACATTTTCATTGACGAATTTGATATTTGCCATGTTTTCCCCCTGTTGCTGCGTTTGTTAACAATATTAACAATATTTTCACAAATTGTTAGATTTGGATATCGGGGAAGTCGGTGGAGATGGGGGGTGAGTCACCATTGGCGAACCTTCGATCGACCTGACCCTCGGGGAACTTCTCCAGAAGTCAACGGTTTTCAAGGGAAGGTGATAGAATAAATCGGTTTGACTGCGCGATCGGATATTTCGGATATTTATGACGTTTGTAACCCAAATATTTGCTGTACTTGTTGCGGCAGCTTCAACAACCACCAGTGTAGATACGATCGGCCCCGGTGCGGCTTCCAAAGTCTCCAAACTGGCTCGAAATCTCTGCCAAGAAACGGGAGAAACAACCACACCCACACAGACAAACGTCTGCACCTGTTACGGTCAATCTACCGCCCCTCCGGAAATTCGCCCACTCGAAACGTCCCAGGAACCCAAGAATTTTAAGGACTTACAAGATCGCTGGGAAAAACCCTACATTGAAGCTCTCAGCGAACGCGGCATTGTCAATGGATTTGAAGATGGGACTTTCCGTGCAGATGAGGAACTCACTTGGGCTGAATTCTCCGCTTTGCTCGAAAAGAGCTTTCCCAACAGTTGCGCCCACCAACTCGACAATCTTCATTCTCTACCGGCGAGTCACTGGGTGAGACAAGCAGTTGTCGAAGGTCAGCCACCCTCGACAACTGCAATTGGCAAAGCCAATACCCATCCGCAATTCGATCCCGATCGACCCATTTCTCGAGTTCAGGTGGTTGTCGCGTTAGTCAAAGAGATGAACTTAGCGGCAACTCCCGAGATGATTAAAGCTGGGAAGGTATCGTTTAAAGATACCGATCGGATTCCTGCCTACGCCAAGGAGAGCGTGGCGATCGCTGTGGCTAACCGCTTAGTGGTGCCCAACTCCCAAGATCCTCAGTTATACCCCCATCATGCCGCAACTCGAGCTGATGTAGCGGCTTTGATTTATAAGACCTTAGTTAGCAGCGGGGCAATGCTTCCGGTAGAAGAAGATTTACCAGAAGTGGCGACTGCGGCGGTGCCGACAGAAACCCCAGAGGTTGCATTTGCGGAAGACAGCACACCAGAAGCTACACCTTCGGCAACTGAACCTTCGGCAAACGAACCTTCGGCAACCGAACCCGTTGCACCAACACCCGTGACTTCGATCGCCGATCTATTTGCCTCCCCCGATGCTCCCGGTGTCATCGCCATTGGCATGGCAGAAGGAACGCGCACCGTAGATGGTCGTCCCACTCGGGCTTATTGGGGGCATACCGACCCCGGAAATGCAGCGCACAACATGGGATCGTTTAGCTACCAACACGGCGCCCGATCTCCCCAGGAAGCGGATTTGCTCCAACTCCAGCGACTATATCCCCATATCAACGCTTTGCAAGCAACAGCGGAAGCCTATGGAATGCAGCTTTCTGTAATGGAATTGGTCGCAGGTGTAGACTTGGCAAACCAAGCTCCCATGGCAACCCCTCATTATATCGGACTGCTCAAACAAGCGCACGATCTCGGCTACGACGAAATGCAGTCGATTTTGGAAGCTCGCGCTCACAGTTATATTAATCCCGACACTCAACAGTTAGAAGCTGGGGGTTTCCGCAATGATTGGTATCAACTGCGGAACGATCAAGCTCGCCGTTTGGCGGCAATGTATTATACTTTGCAAGCTTACGGCGTAACGAATTAAAACCTTGTTCTCAACTCCCGAACAATTTTGAACCTCATGTGAGGTTCAAGTCAAATAGGCGATCGTCACGCCTGCACCGCCTTCCTTTTGGGGAGCCAGTTCGTAACGTTGGATATGGGGCGATCGACCCAAGAACTCTTGAACGCCTTGGCGCAGGCGACCCGTACCTTTGCCGTGAATGATCCACAACGCGCCGCCGATGGGAACCGCCTTGGCGATTGCCCCTTCGAGTGCCATTTCGGCATCACCGATGCGGCTACCGCGTAAATCGACAGTATTTTGGGAAGTTTGCACCACCGGCGCCGTGGGTTGTACCGTTACCGCCGGAACTGGGGTCGATTTGGGTTTGGGAAGTTCTGGTTTTTGACCGTCAAGGGATTCGATATCGGCGAGGGAAACGGTCATTTTCATTAAACCAAACCGAACGCTGAGTTCTCCATCCGCATTGGGATCGCTGAGCACTTCTGCGGTTTGATCCAGACTGGGAATGCGAACTCGATCGCCTTTTTTAGGTCGGAATCCCGGTTTGGGTTTGGGTGGAGTCTTCCGGGAGGGTAAAGTTCGATCGGCAATGCGTTCGATGCCTGCGGTGGCATTTCGGGCATCTTGTGCCGTGGCTGAACCCTGTTGCAATTTCCGAATAGTTTTAGCGATTTCTTCCTTAGCTTCGATAATCGCCGATCGAACTTCCTGTTCCTGTTGCTGTTGCAGGCGTTGTTCTCGCTCTTTCAACCATTGAGCTTTTTGGGTAATTTCCCGGTTCAATCGTTCCGCTTGTTCCACCAACTGTGCGGCTTCCTGAGCTTTGGTTTCCTGGCGGCGGCGTTCCTCCTCCAATCCAGCAATCACTTCGTTGACATCGGCGCTGGCGCCCGGTGCAACGTAGGTTTGCGCCCGATCGACCACTTCGGGATCGAGTCCCAGACGTCGGGCGATACTCAGGGCGTTCGATCGTCCGGGAATACCCCACAACAGCCGATAAGTGGGGGATAAGCTCACATCGTCGAATTCCACCGACGCATTCTCAAAGCGATCGTCTTGGTATTTCAACGCTTTCAGTTCGCCAAAGTGGGTCGTGGCAACGGTGAGTGCTGCACGATCGGCTAAAGATTGTAACAGAGCGATCGCTAAAGCGCTGCCTTCTGAAGGATCGGTTCCCGCACCCACTTCATCGAGTAATACTAAGGATCGATCGTTCTCGGGCGACAGTGCTCCTAAAATCCGACAAATCCGACGAATATGTCCCGAGAACGTGGATAAGTTTTGTTCCAACGACTGCTCGTCGCCAATATCGGCTAACACTTGGGAAAACCAAGGCAATTCTACTGGTTCGCGAGCGGGAATAAACAACCCCACTTTTGCCATCAATACCGCTAATCCCAGGGTTTTCAGCGTGACTGTTTTTCCCCCGGTGTTAGGACCTGTCATGGTGACGACGCGAATTTGGGGGTGAATGGTGGCATCGATGGGCACGACATCCGAGCCTTGTTCGTGTTTGTGTTGCCACACCAACAAGGGATGGCGCAGTTGCCGCAGGGTCATCCGTTCCCCATCGGCAAAACGGGGGGGATTGGCTTCTAACCAAAAACTATACCGAGCGCGAGCCACTGCCAGATCCAAGGTGGTGACGATAAACAGTAGGCGCTCTAAATCTTCCTGTACTGCGGCGACTTGCTCGGTGAGCGATCGCAGCACCGCTTCTTCGGCAGCGCGTTCCCGGCGGACGAGTTGCCGGAGTTGGTTGTTGTTTTCGACGATCGCGTGGGGTTCCACATAGAGTGTCGCACCCGTGGCTGACGTATCATGGACGATGCCCCGAATGGCGTCTTTGTGAGACACTTTGACGGGAATTACAAATCGATCGCCCCGTTGGGAAATCTGTTGATCTTGCACCGCGCTAGATTGGCGTTGCATGATGTTTTGCAGACTCCGATAAATCCGATCGCGGACTTGGGACATCTGGTGCCGGATTTCTCCCAATTGGGGGCTAGCACGATCGCTGACTCGGGCGCGTTCGTCGATACAGCGATGGATTTCCTGCTCCAGTTCGGGATAGGTTCGCAACTGCGCCACCAACGCCTCTAAAACGGGAAATTCCTCGTTTTGATTGTTGATCGATCGTCGCAACTGCCGCGCACCCGCCAGGGTTGTCGCCAGCCGCAGCAACTCCTCTCCGGAGAGAATGCCTTGTAACTGGGCACGTTCCAAGGAGGCGCCAATATCGTAAATCCCATTAAAGGATAAACCTCGATCGGGACTCGTTTCTAGTCGGTAGGTTTCTTGGGTTTGCGCCAGCAGATTCTGGCTATCTTCTCGAGTGCTAGGAATTTGGAGATGCTGTGCGGCGAGGGTTCCCAACTTCGTTGCGGCAAAGGTGGAAAGGTGTTGGCACAGACGCTGCCATTCTAAAAGGTCTAGGGTTTCCGATCGAATCAAAGTTAGAAGTTGAAATACCGATGTAGTCTCTCTGTAATTTTAGCAAAAATCGACAACTCCAACGGATAAATCTGACAACTATCCATTGGAGTTCAATTCTAGGAATGTCGTCCTTCTTCGGTAAGTCGATCGCGATCGACTTACCGAAGAAGGACTAGAATGCACACCGTAGCCCGATCGACGCAGACCGGAGGGGCAGTGTCAAACCTAATGTACCTGAGAAACGCGATCGGCTCCGTACAGGCTATACCGAAAATACCGAACCCCTACAACTTCCGGAGTCCAAACTCCCGCCTTCATTACGCCGCTACCACGAAGTCTACATCATTGGTTCCATCAGTTTTCGACTGACCCGATGTAATTTGCTCCCCGCCAATTTCCACAGCAAACGGGGTACTCGATAGATTCACGTTGTAATCACTTGAGTCGGCAGTGTATCCAACGCTGGCAACCATCTGACGACCGCCATCGGTGTACTGGAATGCCATCATTTGATTTTTGTTCTTTTGGTTATCGTATGACCAAATCACCATATATTGCTCTCCCTGGTAGTCAAAGACTTTCGGAGGGCGATTGGGGACATAACGACCGGGGGAGCCGAAGCTGGCATCTAGGAAAGATTGTACAGAATTTTCTTCGACGTTGGCGTAAGCGACTTCATCCTCCGAGCGGTCTGCCATCAGAGCATTCTCCTGTTCTTCTGGGATCTCCTCGACTTCTTCTTCCTTACCCCGATTGCGGAAGTAATCCACAGCCTTTTTGGTGCCGATCGCACCCACAGCAGCCACCCCGGCTCCGACCAGGATATTACGCAGTTTGTTATTCATGGACTCTCCAGATGAGTATTAAGAGATCTGGCCGATCATATCATTTCTCACCCGGTTTAACCTACAACCCAAGGGCATAAAATTTTTCTGATAGAAACTAGATGAAAAAAGAGCTTATATTTGAACGAAAAAAAGATTTCCAGCTTTTCGGCTGAGAAGTTCGACGAAAGTTTCATTCGGCAACTTGGGTTAGTCCCAACCATTAATAAACAGTGCTTGCCGTAATCTCTTATTTATTTTTTAAGTTGAAGCTCATTTCCAGCAATCTCCATGGCAATTATTTCCCACTTTAAGTGGAAGGCGGATCGATCTCCAGCAGGTTCGATTCGGATTTTCCATCTGCCAGCCATAATAGCCGGTGAGTTCTAACCAACCGCTCGATTAAAAATGCTAAATATACTCCCATATACAATGTTAGCGAACTCCAGAGCAGATACTCGCTCTGTTGATATCTGGCGATCGATGCCAACGGTATAAATCCGATAAAGAAAGCCAAAATAGATCCATTCCGTAATGTTGTTCCATCCTTGATACCAATAAAATAGCTCTCCAGCATAAATACTGCTGCTGTTAAGCTTAGTAAGGGTAACAACCACACTGTATATTGCCGCATTACCTGAGATATATCGGAGTGGTTTGTCAACAGCTTAAAGATGGTATCGGGGAACAGCACTGTCCCTAGTGCAAATGCCAAAGATATCGGTAAAGCCGTGGCTAATGCAACCTGTAACACGGACAAAATTCGATCGGTTTGCCCTTGACCCTTAAAATTACCAATCAAGGTTTGGGATGTCATGCCAATACCCTGCACCGTAAACTGACTGAGTAGGGCAATCTGCAACAGCAAGCCATTTTCTGCTAATAACTCTGTACCCAAGGATGCACTCAGATTCGTAAAGATGGCATAAGCTGATATCAAAGCCAAAAACCGGATTAAAATATTGCCCTTGAGCACAACCGCAGATATCAACTCCTGACGATTCATTACTTGTTTCCAGGCTGTTGCTAAAAATTTCCACTCTATGCTGAGCGCCATAGCGACTAACCCTACTAGTAATGCTAAGTACTGACTTAAAGCTGTTGCCAAGCCCGCCCCCGTGCTCTCCCAGCCCCATCTGAAAATCATCAGATAATCTAATAATACATTCGCACCATTGCCGATCGACGACATTAGAACAACTATTCCGTTCATTTCACGACCCAAAAACCAACCTATCAGCACAAAATTGAGCAAGACTGCTGGAGCTCCCCAGATTCGGGCATTGAAATATTCTAATGCTGATGTCTCAACATCCGAAGAGCCTGAAAGTACTGCAAAACCAAGCTCGTGGATGGGATATTGCAACAACAAGATCGCCGCGGCGATCGCCCCAGCAATTAAGCCACAACGCAATACTGCCACCAATACCGCTACAGGACTATCTTGTCCCATTGCATGAGCTGTTAATGTATTAGTGCTATTTCTTAAAAACTTTAAAGTTCGATAGAGATAATCAAATAAAAGACTACCTAAAATTACTCCGGCTAGATAATTTATATTTTCTAAATGACCTAGAAAGGCTGCATCAACTAGTCCGGCTAAGGGAACCATCATATTTGCTAAGATGGCTGCTGAAGCTAGCCGATAAAAACGAGATAGAAAATCGCGATTCGGCACGGTAAATAACATAAGTAATCGTAGCGATACAATTGTAGGTAAGCATTCATCTATCAGCCGCTACTCCGTTAGCTAGTCAACTCGACAGCGAGAACCATCTCACGATGAGCCGTTTGGCAGTCGTGAACGCCTTTTGAGTTTTTCCAGCATCCGAGTCTGCGGAGATTTCGCTATTTTAGCTGATAGCTGATAGCTAAATACTTACAATTTTAATAACAAAAGATAAGAAGCTGCTTTTTTACTGTAAGTCTAATGAGCTCGGAAACAATATCACACTTTTTAAAATATCATAGTAGTACAGTATACGGATCGTTAATATCTAATTTAAGTTCTAGATAGCCAAAACTAAACTTCTTTTACAGTCAGTCTACCCCTACAGTGTAAAACATAGCACGATCGAGACTCATGCAATGGTTATCAATATAGATCGAACATAATAGATCAAACATAGGGCGATTATCCCGAAAAGATATTATATAAGGCGTCTGGGCATAAGTCCTAATTATAAAGTTATTCTTAAACGATACTCCAATACATTTGCCGAGGTTGACTGACTCAAACGTGCAAGACATCCCTTATATTCTATACGCATCATAGACCCAGACGATCGCGCGCGATGACGACTGGTAAATCTGGCAACTTAACTGAAGTATTAAGCCTTCAACAACTCCAGAAATTTAGACAAAAAAACCGACTCCGAAGAGCCGGGAGGGTATCAATCAAGGTGCATCTACCACTCCAGTATTCTCAGCCGTCTTTCTCCCATCCGGAGACTCCAGAAATTTAGACAAAAAAAACCGACTCCGAGGAGCCGGGAGGGTATCAATCAAGGTGCATCTACCACTCCAGTATTCTCAGCCGTCTTTCTCCCATCCGGAGACTCCAGAAATTTAGACAAAAAAAAACCGACTCCGAGGAGCCGGGAGGGTATCAATCAAGGTGCATCTACCACTCCAGTATTCTCAGCCGTCTTTCTCCCATCCGGAGACTCCAGAAATTTAGACAAAAAAAACCGACTCCGAGGAGCCGGGAGGGTATCAATCAAGGTGCATCTACCACTCCAGTATTCTCAGCCGTCTTTCTCCCATCCGGACGTTTTGGGCATAAATGCACTGTTCGCATCAATTCGTACCGTTACATAAGACCTACTCAAAACTACTCATTAATAGACAAAGCTACTCATGGTAACTTGATGCTTACTTCCTGTTTCATCCAGGGGAGTCGGCTCCTTCCTGTCCGCAGGCTAACACCGTCTAACTGACGGCTGATGTGTCGAAGTCTCAAAAACTTCTGAAATTTGAGGCGCTACTAACGACCCTCTGTCTATGGAGCCTGTGTCTCGCGGCGCGCACGTTGATCAAACGCCACACTTCTGGGTGGAGACTGTATCCTCTGACGGCGACGGTAAAACCGTTACATATGACCACCATTCTAGCAGATTTTCCGTAAAACCTACTCAAAAATGCTACATTTGCCAAGAGATGAAGAGTTTTTAAGTTACAGTTCCTACCCCTAAACAGCAACCCGATCTCGAAACTCTACATTACCCTAGAAAATAGGAAAGACTGTCCTTGAGAGCGAGGACTCAAGCAGGAGAGCAAAGCGCGTTGTGACTCAGGAATTCCAAATTTCCATTACCCCTGAAGGGGAGATCGATCGATACCGGGTGCGGACAGAACGAGTTTGGACCCGATGTTCCTCTGGCAGAAGAGCAAATTGTTCTGCCGGTGGAGAGTTGGCTGACTCAAGCTCGTTACCTGATGAAAGATCCGGTAGTCGGACTGCTGGATAACCCTTCACGGGCTGATTCTGGGGAAAAGAGATGGGATGCTTGGCAGTCCCCGACCTTAGATTTGGAGTCCTTGGGACAAGAGCTGTACAATGCATTATTTCAGGGGACTATTCGGGATGCTTGGATTGCGGCTCTAGCGATCGCCCAGCACCGACGCGAACCCTTAAGTCTGAAGCTGGCATTGCAGGGGTCGCGTTTGTCGTCCCTGCCGTGGGAAGTGCTACATGATGGTCATCGTCCTCTCGCTACAGGGACAGAGGTGATCTTTTCGCGCTACCAACGGACGAATAAAAGATTGTCGGTTGCGGATTTACCGGGTTCTCCGGCACAGCAACCCCAGCTTTTGCGTATTTTAATGGCGATTGCGGCTCCTGGAGATCGAGATCGCTTGAAACTTCACCAGGAAGCGGAAGATCTCAAGCGGGAATTACGCGGGAAATCCGATGGGAGTCTGTGGGATATCGATCTGACGATTCTCGAACATCCCGATCGAGCACAAGTGGCTCAGGCTCTCGAACAGGGTCAATATCAAGTCTTTCACTATGCGGGACACAGCAACCCCGGTGCGGATGGGGGGACGATCGATTTGGTCAACCAACGGCATGGCTTGAGGGAAACTCTCACGGGGAAAGAACTGGCGGGATTGCTTGCCAACAACGGGATTCAGATTGCCGTGTTCAATTCATGTCGGGGGGCGTATACTGACGACACTGAAATGTCCGCAGCGGGTGGAGGAGAGCGCAATCTGGCTGAAGCGTCGGTGAAGCAGGGCATTCCTGCGGTTCTGGCGATGGCGGAACGAATTCCCGACGAGGTGGCGTTGAATTTGACGCGGTTGTTCTACCGCAATCTCAAGCAGGGAAATTCTGTGGATTTGAGTTTGAGTCGGGCGCGGCAGGGATTGATCGTCACCTATGGCTCGAAGCAGTTGTATTGGGCGTTACCGATTCTCTATTTTCACCCAAAATTTGAGGGTTATCCCATCGGCTGTTCGCGCAGCGACTCTAGGGGAGTCTCGATCGATCGAAGTCTCAATTCCCATGGGTTTGTCCCCCGAATTCCCAGTTTTGGGGACACGGAACCTGTGTCTTTAGATGATGAGATGGTCGAAGGTTTGCTGGATGAAATTGAATATCCAGATACTCTCGATGATGACGATGCGGCATTTGATCGCGAAATGCGACAAACTCCCAACTCGATGGAAAGCGGGAAGTTTCCCCACACTCGATCGGATTCTCTGCCGGAACGGGAACTTGCTCCCTCCCCGCTACCCCTGGTGGGAAATCCCCAACCGACAATGGCGAAGACTTCAGAGACTGCATCTGCCTCTAAGCCTCCTCAACTTGTGCCCCAAATCCCCCGCCGTTGGCAATGGAAACCTCTTTCCAAACAATGGCTGTTGCCTAGTAGTTTGGTAGCGGTGGCTGTAGTGAGCTTGGGCTTGTTGTTCTACCGCGTCGTGCAGCGCCCCCCAGAACGGGAAATTAGCCCGCCTGTCACTGCGAAGAACCCCCAACCCTTCGATCCTGGACAATTACCCCAGGCTTCGACTCCCGAGGTGACAGCGATGGCGATCGATCGTTTCAGCCAACGGGATTGGGAGGCGGGAATGCAAGCGGTGGAAGCGTTGCTAGAGCGAGGGGCTTTGCAAGAAGCCAAAGGAGCATTAGAAGCCGTTTCCCAAACGGAAGAAACCCAACCCGGCATCGAGTTTTTGCAGGGTCGATTGGCGTGGCAATTCGCGCAGACGGACAATCCCGATTACCGAACCAGCACGGATGATGCTCGTCGGTATTGGGAAAGTGCTCAGAAAAAAATGCCGGACTCTTGGGAGTATCGAGAAGCTTTAGGGTTTGCCTACTACGAGGAAAATAAGCTGGATTTGGCGTATCAAACCTGGCAGCAGGCGCTACAGTTGACAGGAACAGAAGCCCAATCGGCGAATATTCGAGCGGGATTGGCGTTGGTGCTGATGAAAAAAGCGGATCAAACCCGATCGACGACGAATGCGGCACAGTTACAACAAGATGCGATCGCTCAGCGACAAAACGTGCTAACTACCGCTCCGGTGAGTTTTTCTTCTCCTAATGCTCTCGCGCCTAACTGGTTGTGGACTGAAACGGCAATTCGCGATTGGCAAAATTTGTTACAACTTCGATCGTAAATTAGTGATTGCTTATTGGTAATCAACAATTAACCATCAATAATTAACCCCGTACTGCCGGAAGAGAAGGACGATCGATCGGCGGAGAATACGCGCCATTCGAGTTGAGGTTTTCCGAGGATTCGGCAACTAACACTCGGCGAATCAACCGGGCTAAAGTCCGTTGGGCGAGATTACCGACAATTTGCTGTCCCATACGTTGGGTTTCCGGTTTGACAATCAGTTGTGGAATCAACGACGCCAACTCCATCGCATCAAATCCGGGAGTATCTTGCAAAATTCCCCAAATCCGCTTGAGATGTTCTAGATTTTTCTTCTCTTGGAGCGAGTTATTTTCGTAACCATTCTTACCATTGTTATGGGACAAACTACTGGGTGAAGTTTCTTTAAATCCCAACCATTCGCTCACAGCATTATTCGTATTGTTCCAAGCTTCTTGAGACAACAGATCGATATTTTTAACAATTTCATCGACCATCCGATCGCGAATAAACGTCCCGCGATCGGAGAACAAAAAGTCCACACCTTGATTTAAGGCTTTACTGAGATTGTAATCCTCATTATCTCGGGCATTTTTCAACAGATTTTCTAACCGATTCCAGCGGAAACTTCCATCTTTAAAAAGCAGTTCTCGCAGCGAGGTTCGCAACTCCGGAGCAGGATCGGTGAGCAACCGTTTGGAAACATAGGGATAGGCTTTGCTGAGAACCTTAAAATTGGGATCGACGTTAATGGCGATGCCTTCTAAAGTCACGAGCGATCGAATAATTAGGGCATAATACGCCGGGACTCGAAAAGGATACTCGTACATCAATTCCGATAGTTGATCGGTAATGCTCTTAAAATTCAGTTCGGCAACACTGGCACCCAAGGCATCGCTAAAAACCTTCGCCAGCGCCGGAATAATCGGTGTTAAATCTGTATCGGGGGTTAAAAATTCTAGATTGACGTAATCTTTAGCCAGTCCTTCAAAATCTCGGTTAACCAGATGCACGATGGCTTCGATCAAGCCATAGCGCTGATAGGGTTTGATGTTACTCATCATCCCAAAATCGAGATAAGCCAGCTTGCCATCTCGTGTAGCGAGCAAATTTCCGGGGTGAGGGTCAGCGTGGAAAAAGCCGTGTTCGAGTAACTGTCGCAAAGAGCATTGAACCCCAACTTCAATGAGATAGGCGGCGTCGATCCCTTGAGTGCGAACGGCTTCTAAATCGGTTAGTTTAGTGCCATCGATCCATTCCATCGTCAACACGCGGCGACGGGTATATTCGCGATAGATTGTCGGGACGTAGATATCTTTGAGATGTCCGTAGAGTTTGGCGAAAAGTTCGGCATTTCGAGCTTCTTGGTTGTAGTCCATTTCCTCGAAAATGCGTTCGGCAAACTCATCCATGATGGCGACTAAATCGCTGCGAATGCGTTTGATATTTTGTTGTGCCCACATGGCGATCGATCGCAACAAATACGTATCTAATGTGACTCGTTCGCGCAAATCTGGGCGTTGGACTTTGACGGCAACGGTTTCCCCTGTTTTCAGTTTTCCTTTGTAAACTTGTCCCAGGGAGGCGGCGGCTACGGGTTTCTCGGAGAGTTCGGCATAAATTGCCTGCGGCGGTGCGCCTAACTCTTCTTCGATAAATCGGAAAGCAACTTCGTTGGGAAAAGGTGGCAATTGATCTTGGAGTTTGCCCAGTTCTTCTAGGTACAGAGGTGGCACGACATCAGGACGAGTAGACAGCGCCTGTCCGATTTTGATGTAAGCCGGTCCTAAGCGGGTGAGAATCTCTCGCAACTGTACGGCTCGGCGTCTCTCATTGGCTTTGAGTCGGTTGAATTGGCGATCCCACCGCAAACCTAAGAAGAAGCGGATCAGAGGCAAGACAATGGCGAGGAAACGTCCGTAGACCTCGAACGGTCGGCTGCGGTAGTAGGCAGCAATGGCTTCAGCATCGTAGTGCAATGCGGTGCGATCATCGGCATCGGATGCGATCGCAGAAGGCTCGAAAGATTCGGGGATGGGTTGCCCTGGGACGGTAATGGTGGTGGAAAGAGGGGGTGTCGCGGTTTGCCCTGCCTCCAGAGTGGGGGTCGCTCCGGGATTGACTGCCATGCGTGTGCCACTAATGAAAGATTACTTAAAACATTGTAACAATTCTTGGGGATTGTCTGGGGTGAGTGTTATGGATCTCGATGGGGAGGGAATCCGAACGTCTGTAAACAGCAGAGGTCGATCGATTTGTCAAGCTCTAAACTCTTCTGAAAGCAGGACATCTGTCCTCTCCCCTTCCACGAGAGAACCCCAGAGGTGAGGATGGGGGGAAGACCCCCAAACTCCAGGTTTTCCACCCAACATTAGGACATTGACAAAGCATTCAGAATCTTCAGTTGACCTAAGATTCTCGTCCGGATGCCCAGGTATCGCGCCATTTCACCGTTCCTTCGCTAGCAATCACCCAGCGACGGCACACCAAGTTCTCCCGCAGCGGCGACTGACCCTCGCGCCACATGGCATATTTGTAGCAAACTAATTTACCCGCACTTTCGTCAAAGGGAATTTCTGCAAACCAAGTATTGGTATTGATGTATTCCAAGGGATATGCCTTGGCAATGTCCCAATTCCCCAATTCCGGACAGTCGCCGATAACAACGATCGTTTCCCCCGGTTGGGTTTCCACGCCGTTGAGTTGCACTCGGACAATGGTCTGTCCTTTAATTCGTTCGCCAACGTGGGAGAACACCACAATTTGCTTGGAATCTAGCTGAAAATTGGCTAGGTGTCCGTCTTTGACTTCGTATTTTTGCCGCGACAGAATATCGGTGTGTTCGCCATCGGGTAACTCAGTTTCTACCGCTTCTAATGTTACCGATTCCCCTCGGTTCATCCCCACAAAAACGATCGAATCTCGGTAGCGTCGGACGTAGCAATACACATCTGGCGTGAGATATTTTTGCCACTGACTGCCCATGGAAACCGCCGGATTCAACCGCCGCAACCCAGACAGCAAGCGCATATCTTGATAAATCGCCGTATCGGTGTCCCACTTATCCATCATCGGACGGTTATAAGGATCGTTGTTGCCGTAAGGGTTGCCGTCGGCGTTGGTATCGTCGTGGAGATATTGTTCGGTGCCGTAGAAGATGCAGGGAATGCCTCGAGAGGTCATAATGAGTACGATCGCCATCCGCAGTGCTTCCGGGTCGGGATTGAGGCTTGCAAAGCGGTGCATATCGTGGTTGTCGATGAAGGTAATCAACTCCGTCGCGCCACAATAGCGACGATCCTCGTCGAGGACATCTTGCACCAGATGAAACCCGCCTTCATCCCAACTTCCCAATGCCTGCCGAATGGCGATACACAACCCGAAATCCAACATAGTCATGCCGGAATTGTTAGCAAATTCGACCGATCGATCGTCGTGGGGACTCGAATAAATCCATTCCCCGAAGATGAAAACATCGGGTTTGTGAGCTTGCATTTCGGCGTTGAACTCTTGCCAAAACCAAATCGGCATATGTTTGACGGTATCGACTCGCAGCACGTCTACCCCGCGATCGAGCCATTGTTTAATCGCCGATGTAATATAGTTGCGGTACTCGATATTATTTTCATTAAAGGTAGCAAGTCCCGCTAACTCGCAGTTCTGGACTTGCCATTCGTCTTCCCAATTGGTGACTTCGCCGTAATGGTGATACCAGTTATTCGTATCGTTGTTAAAATCGGCAATTTTTACGCCGTCGTCGTAGAGTTCGCCTTTAACACCGCTGAAATCTGGATTGCTGTGGTTGCAGACGATATCGAGAACCAACTTCATGTTGCGTTTGTGCAGTTCTTCGATGAGACGATCGAAGGTGGTATTTCGATCGTCTTGAGTTTCATTCAACGAGGGATTTTCATCTTTACCGATAAAACGGGGATTGATTCGTTTGAAATCCTTCGTCCAATATCCATGAATGGCGGCTTGTTCGACGAACAATTCCTCAACTTGCTCGAATAAAGGCGTTAACCACAGCGCGGTGACACCCAAATTTTTCAAGTAATCCAGCTTGTCGATAACACCCTGCAAATCTCCTCCCCAATACAGTCCCCAATTCTTTCTCTCAGGGTCGTAGAGTTCGGGGTTGGGTCCTCCGCTATTATCTGGATCGCCGTCATAGAAGCGATCGACTACAATAAAATAAATTGTTTCTTGGCGAAATTCAATATCGCGAGTGTAGAGAAACTCCAGATCGATATCGCTTTCCGATCTTTCTTCTCGGACGAGGCTGTCAATTTCCTCCTCAACCTTGGGTTGGCTCGTTTTATACTGGTCAGACGAGAACTGAGAGGGAGGCGTGGAGACCATATTTTTCGGTGATATTAAATAGGTGGATACCCTAAACGAATCCGTTAGTTGCGCAATACGACGCTGAAATCTTTTGAGCGTCTTGCTTATAAATTTACCGTATTGTCCATCACATTCTACCTGCGGTCAACTGAGATGGATCTCTACCCTAAGAGAGAGGAGGCATCGAGATTTCTCTAGCTTGGGGTTGATTCTTTGACTTGAGGCGATCGCCTAGGATAGGCGTTATTGAAGCCTGATGGCTTTATCCCGGTCATACTTTTAGCTTCCTTCCTCACGGCAAAGTTTACTATGAAATCACCTGTTTCAGATCAGTTCGTCAACTTTCTCAAAAACGAACTCCAGCTTTCTCCGAACTCGATCGCCCTAGCCATGCGCCACAAACCGCAAATATTCAGCCATTTTCCTTTAGTTCTTTGGCAATACGGACTTATTACCTTAGATCAACTCGAACGGATTTGGGACTGGTGGGAAACCTATTCAGTTGGATAAACTCTGAATAAGTTTTTTTTCAGAGAAAAAGAATATTTTATACGTCTGATATCTTTCTTGACAAATATCAATTAATTAAGACTTAAATGAATAATTTAGTGACTTTGGCTCCCGAACTATGTGATAACTATCGCAAGTCTCTGAAAATTTTATGTCGGGCAATCTCTCTTTCTAGTGGGGAGTTTTCGTTAATTTTAGCCCACTGTAATAATCCATCTCAACGCCAAGAACTGGTAAAAGAATTAAGAGATCGATCGAGTGTTCCCGTTCGGGCGATGGTATTGCCTAATACAACCCAGACTATTTATACTTCAATTTACGATCGTCTCAATGGTCAACAACCATCAGCACTGACTATCTTGGGTTTAGAGTCTGTTCGCTCTCTTGATGAGGCTCTCATTTCTGCTAACTTTGTGAGAAACGAATTCCGCAAACAGTTTCCCTTCCCTTTAATCATTTGGGTCACGGATACAGTCTTACGAAAAATGATGCGATTAGCACCGGATCTAGAAAGTTGGGCGATGTTACCGATCGACTTTACCTAACACCCAGATATAACCTTTTAAGAGCCTATTCTAATTCAATGCCTTGTTGACGCAGTTTTTCTACTAAAGTATTATACCGTTGTTTTTCGACTTCTATTTTGGCGATCGCTTCTTCTGCGCGTTGTTTCTCCTGTTCTCGCAATTGAGCCAATTCCACAGAAGTTAAAAATCGCTCTTTATCCGATCGGTAAATTTCTAAAGTTTCTGTTAACGCAAACCGAATTCCCAATCGCGGACTCACCCAACTGTCGATCGTTTCAATCCGTTCCAACCAATCTCCCGATCGACTTAATCCCACTAATTCATTATCATCAGGATCGTAAATATAATATTCTTCTACACCATAGCGTTGATAAAATAGCAGCTTCTCTGCCATTTTTCCAGCACGATTTCCGGGTGACAAAATCTCAAAGACCACTTGAGGCGCAATATTATCTTCCTCCCATTGTTTGTACGATCCTCTGTCCCCTTTCGGTCGATCGAAGACCACCATCACGTCTGGCGCTTGGCGGATTTTATTCTCACCTTGTACCGGATACCAAAACAGGTCGCCTGCGACGAATACGTTCGGATCATTTGCAAATAAAATTTCAAGATTTTCTTTAATTAAAACAATCCATCGAAACTGTTTGGTGTTATCCGACATCGGTTGTCCGTCGCTGTCTGGGTAGATAATTTCTGAGAGAAATTCAGAAGAAAGTTGTTGCACCATATTTTTCAATTATCCCCATTCTTGCTTTGCCCATTCGATTAGCCTATCCTCTCGTTCCTTTACAGCGTCTAGATTCCAATCATCTTTTTCGAGAATTTCATCAATTAACTTTTGTTTGCAAACAGACCACGGTTGACATGAAATGTCGGCGATCGGTTTGGGTGCGCGCTAATTTTTCAATATCTCCAAATAAATCTTTACGTTGTTTGGTTTCCCAACTATAAGCTCTCTGGTAGTCGGGAATTCTAAACAGTCTTCCTTGTAACAATTTGTCTAAAGTTAGATTCTCAGGACGAATGCTCATCAATAAATCTCATCCATGCAAGCTTTGACTCTATTGTATTGCCTGTTTCTCGATCTGCATTGCCACCGAAAACTCGATTAGACCATTACTTATCCCCGACGCAAACACCCGATCGCTTCCAGCAATCCCCGCGCCTTATTCAACGTTTCTTCATACTCCAACTCGGGCACAGAATCTGCGACCAATCCGGCGCCCGCTTGCACCGAAACTGTCTGTTTTCCCGCCTCATCTCGCCGCACTACCATCGTCCGAATCGTGATGGCACTATTAAGCTGTCCTTCAAAATCGTAGTAACCGTAAACCCCAGAATAGGGCCCGCGACGGCAGGGTTCTAACTCGTGGATAATCTCCATCGCCCGAATTTTCGGCGCACCGCTAACCGTTCCCGCCGGGAAACAAGCTTTGAGCAAATCCCACGCCGTTTTTGACCCTTCCAGTTTGCCAACAACATTACTGACAATGTGCATGACGTGAGAATAGCGCTCGATCGCCATCAATTGGTCAACGCGCACCGTTCCTTTTTCACAAACCCGTCCGAGATCGTTGCGTCCCAAATCCACTAACATCACGTGCTCGGCAACTTCTTTGGGATCTTGGAGCAATTCTTCGCCTAATGCTATATCTTCGCCCTGGGTTTTCCCTCGGCGGCGGGTTCCGGCGATCGGGCGGACTGTGGCAATTTTACCCCCTTCCGGCGCGAGTTCTGCTTTGACCATCACTTCCGGACTCGATCCGATCAACTGCCACTCGTTGAAGTTGAAATACGCCATGTAGGGAGACGGATTGATCAGTCGCAGAGAGCGATACAGCAAAAACGGATCGCCGCTATATTCCGTCGCCAACCGCTGAGAAATGACAACTTGGAAGATATCCCCAGCTTTGATGTAATCTTTAGCTTTGAGAACGCTTTGGCAAAATTTGGCTTGAGTGGTGTTGCTGGTGTAGGGAAGTTTGTCTTTCTCTTGCTGGGGAGAAACCCATTCCATCACAGTGTTTTGAGGCGAGAGCGGTAATTGGAGTTTGTCTACAATTTGCGTCACCCGATCGCAGGCTTCCTGGTAAGCAGCCGCCAGATCCACATCCGGATCGCGCAAATCGGCATAGGCGATCGCCCAAATTTTACGCTGTACTTGATCGAAAATCAACAGTCGATCGACCTGCATCCACAACCCATCGGGTAAATCTTCTTCTTCTGGGGGATAGATAGAAACCCGAGGTTCGATCCAATGAATCAGTTCGTATCCCCAAAAGCCAAACAACCCACCGATTCCCGCCGGTAGTTGCGGCAACTTCACGGGATGAAACGGCGCCAGACATTGGGATAACACCTCAAACGGATTGCCTTCAAACTGTTCTTCCCGTCCGTCGCGATAAATTTGAGTCGTCGTGTTTCCCCTCGCCGACAACACCCACAATGGATCGCACCCGAGAAAGCTGTAGCGTCCCAGTTTCTCGCCACCTTCGACGGATTCCAATAAAAAACTGTAAGGCTGACCCGCACACACTTTGTACCACGCGGATACAGGCGTTTCTAGATCCGCCACCCACTCCTGATAGACCGGAACGAAGTTACCTTGTCCGGCGAGTTGGGAAAATTCGGTGAAATCGGGAAAAATCATGGATTGAGGAGGAGTAGCAGGAGTTCCAGGAGTTCCAGGAGTTCAGGAGAGTAACTGATAACTAATAACTCATTCCCAACTCCAAACTCCTAACTCAAAATTTTAGCGGGAAAGGGTGTTAAGGGAATGAAGAAAAAGCCGTTGCCATACAAATTTTGGATGGGTTTTGTCTTTTCCCCGCGCTCCCACACCCTTTCCCGATCGACAATGTGGATTGTCTCGAGCTAGACTTCGTAAGTTTCTTTACCGCTGAATTTCACGGAAGAGGGATTGGGATTGTTCCCAATCTTACGAGCCAGGGTGTTGACTTGTTCGCGACCTTCATTGACCTTTTCAGGGAAGACGCCATCTTTGGGATGGAGGTACTCGGTTTCGCCGGAGGCATAAATCCGGGAAATTTTGTAGTCCTCAATTTTGGGCTTGAATTTTGTCCGCAACTGACTTCCCAACGCCAAGCATTGTTCCTTGCGAGCCAGATAGAGCAAGTTTTCGCCCTCGTTCATGATTGCCGCACCACCGGTAGGCATTTCAAACACTTGTTCCTTGGAGCTTGTCCAAGTAATCGCGTATTTTTCTTCAATGTCTGCTTTGGCTAATAAGCCACCCGTGCTGCCGCCGAATATCGGAGCTTTTCCAGTTAGTTCTTCTGCCATAAAGTGTTCTCACAAATGGTTTGATGGCATCCTATCACTCAGACCTAGCCTCCCGACTCACTTGTCAACAAATGTAACAGTCTGTCATGGAGTGGTGGGGCTTTGGCAATCACCCATTAGCCATTATCAATGACCCTCTTTCGCGTTTTGCGGGTTGCCTTTTCTGGGGGCTTGTTGTCTTTGGGGGATTCGGTCGCCGCGATCGGGATGGTAAAGTGAAATTGACTGCCACGATCCTTGCCGTCGGAATTTGCCCAAATGTGTCCGCCCCAGCGCCCGACGATCTGTCGGCAAATCGCCAGTCCCAAACCCGTGCCGCCGGTGGTGCGACGTAGGGCACCTTCTTCTTGGTAGAAGCGATCGAAAATGATTTCGAGACGGTCGGGTTCGATCCCGCGCCCGGTATCGGCAACCGTCACTTCCAACATTCGATCGCCGTTCGGTTGGGCAACGATCGTCACCCGTTGATTCGAGGGGGTGAACTTGCAGGCATTATCGAGCAATTTTCCCAGCACTTGCACCAGCCACTCCCCGTCTGCTTGTACCAGGGGTAAATCCGGGGAAACTCGCGCCGAAATCTGGGGTAATTCTTCTCCCGGCGATGGACGAGCGCGAACGCTACTGAGGGCTAAATCCACACATTCTTGCAGCATCAGCGATTCGAGATTCCACTCC
This sequence comes from uncultured cyanobacterium, assembly GCA_963838375.1. Classification (GTDB taxonomy): domain Bacteria; phylum Cyanobacteriota; class Cyanobacteriia; order Cyanobacteriales; family Geitlerinemataceae; genus DVED01. The sequence continues at coordinate 33,647 of CAWIQY010000012.1, forward strand.
ACACGACCGCTTTCGAGCTTGGATAAAATCAGGAAGTCTTGAACCAGTTCGCTCAATCGATCGGTATCAGACAAAGCCGTATTCAGCATCACCTGCTGCACTTCTTGGGGCATATCCGGCTCGCTTGCCAGACTTTCCAAACACACTCGAATCGTCGAGAGAGGCGTTCGCAATTCGTGTCCGGTGATGGCGATCAAGTTGCTGCGAGTGCGTTCTAGGGCTTCGAGTTGCCGGTTGAGATCTTCGAGGTGAGCATAGGTTTCCGCTTGAATCAACGCTACTCCCACTTGATTAGCGATCGCCTCAACCAGTGCCAGTTGGTCGTTTCCCCAGGACTGAGAACAAGCTTTGCATTGGTGCAGTTCGATCGTTCCCAAAATTTGCTCGCGATACACGACAGGAACCACCAGCCAGGCTTCTATTTGCCAGCGTTTCACCAAGTCCCGAAAGCAAGAATCCTGACATCGAGCATCTTCTTCCATCGACTGCGGATTGTGCGTGTTTTCGATGACGACTCGTCCTCGATTCTCAACTACGGCTTGAAATACGGGATTGGTTTGCAAGGGCCAAGTTTGTCCGGCGAGGGAACTGACTTTGCTGCCGAGATACTCATGAGAAATGGTGGCTGTGGCATCGGTCGCTTTGCAGCGGTAAATCATGCAGCGACAAACGTTCAAGGATTGTCCCAGTTCTTGAGTAGCCACCTCCAAGATTTCCTCGGGGTCGAGAGAAGCCCGAATGGCACCGGCGATCGAATTGACCAGCCGTTCTTTGCGTTCCTGAGAGGAGATGGCGCGATAGGCTTTGAGCAACTTATATTGACCGGCTTGTAAATAGGTCACCAGGCGTTCGGCAAACGGATCGAGGTTCAAGTCCGAGGCGGTGGGGTTCTCGGACAGGGATCGATCGATACCGTAGACAGTTCGCGCTTCCCCGATTTTCGTCGCCAGTTCCGGTCGATAAACCAAAATGCGATCGAGCATTCTGGCTGCTGCATGAACGCTCACTTGGCGATCGAAAGTCCAAATGCCTTCAAATCGCCGTGATGAGTCGAGATCGATCGGCGTGTCTTTCAATCCTGGGGTTTGGCGATCGTTCATTCGTTCCCGACAAAGCAAACAAATCCCATAGGTCTGACCCAAAACCACCAAATGCCATTCTTGATGCAAAGCGTCACCGGGATCGAAGGCAATCATTTCGTACAGGCCCGATCGATTGGTGAAATCCGTCTCGGGAGCCGCCAGAACGTACACTTGGGATGTCACCTGTGCAATCCGCATATAGCGACGGGTTTCCATCCGATAAAACCGCTCTCGTTGGAAATTGGCAATGACCAAGGGTGCGTCATCTCCAGCCAATACCCGATCTTCCATGGCATGAGAGAGCGCCGTTAAAGAAGATTTGAAATAGATTTGAGGTCGTAGTTGAGGCAGGGCTTGCAGCAACTCTTCCAATATGGAAGTGGTAATCCTCATTGATGATTCTCGATCGTCCAATGTATTTAGAATCCCCAACTTGGCGAGGTGGGACATCGGGTAGCATCGCACTGCCTCCTGAGTTCCCGATCGTCGAGCCTATTTCTACCTTACCTGAAACTGGGTATTGGTTATTGGTTATTGGGGCAAAGCATTCGGGAGCGTGATTCATCGGTAAAGCGATAATCTGTTGCCCGTTGGCGAAGCATAAGTGCTGCGGTTATGCTTCGCCCCTACTCTAGCTGGTTACCTTAAGCACTGTACAAATTGGCGACATATTCGCCATAGCCGTTGTAGGGTAACGTCGGCACTCGTTCCCAAGACAACACAGAACCTGGACTGACGACTCGTTCCGTTGCCTGAGACCATCGGGGATGGGGTTGGGTGGGGTTAACATTTGCCTCGAAACCGTACTCAGAGGGGATGAGGGTATTCCAATAAGTCGCGGGTTGGTCTTTAACAAACTCAATTTTGACGATCGACTTTGCCCCTTTAAACCCATATTTCCACGGAACCACCATCCGAATGGGCGCGCCATGCTGTTTGGGCAAGGTATGACCGTAAATCCCCGTCGCAAAAAAAGCCAAATCGTTCGCCATTTCTTCGATTCGCAGTCCTTCGGTATAGGGCCACGGCAAGCTGGCGGGTCGCCAACCGGGTCCCGTGGTAATTTTAGGGTCGTAGAAGGAGGTAAAGCGGACGAATTTAGCCTCGGAAGTGGGTTCTACGTCTTCTAGGAGCAACCGCATGGGAAAGCCCGCCCAAGGCACAACCATCGCCCAGGCTTCCACGCAACGAAAACGATAAATCCGTTCTTCGCTCTTGAATTTGCGTTGTAAGTCTTCCAAGTCGTAAGTTTTGGGATTTTTCACCAATCCCGTCACTTCAACTTTCCAATCGTCGGTGGGCAAGGCTTGAGCCTCGCGCCAGATCGACTTGTTGCCGCCAAACTCGTAAAAGTTATTATAGCGAGCGGCGAGATCTTGTTGAGTCACCGGACGATCGACTTCGGCAAAGAGTGGATTACGATCGAGTTTACCCAGGCGAACAGTTCCGGCGGTGGGCGAACTGGGACGGCTTCCCGAATTGCTCTGGCAACCGGTTAACGACAGGGCTGCGGCACTCACTCCCGCGCCGATAGTGGCTTTGAGGAAGCGACGGCGATTGAGAAATACATTTTCTGGGGTAATTGTATTTTCGGAAATTGCCCAGGAGGGGGAGACTCGAAATAGCATTATTTATCACTCGCCTGTGTAGAAAGAATCGATCGCTTTATTCATTTTATTTTAGTGATTCCTGGGATATAGCCCAAGGTAAAGAGAGAAAGAGTTTCACCCGACACGCCGCACTCTTAACCATCGCTCTCAAACACGGGACAAGTCCCATCCGGGGCAACTTTGAACCCCCGCAAAGGAGAGGCTTGATTGGAGCAATGCCCCGCGCGATAGTAAGCGCAGTTGGCACAAAATGGGGCATCTAAGGGAATGGGTCGTTCGCGTCCCCGTTCCAAAAGTTCCCGCCCAGAGACGCCCCGCAAGACCAATTCGTCCCCTTGCCAACGAGTTTCGATCACGCCGGTATCGGCAAACTTCTGCCATCGGGAATCTTGGGTCATCGAGGATGGCAATATGGCAGCAACTCCCCACTCGTGTTCGGAGATTTCGCCTTCGTATTGAGCTTGAGCAAGTTCCGATGGGGTGATTTTTTCTCGCAGCGGCAGTTCGACTAGGGTTCGGTTCCCCGGACAGTGTAATTGGTAGCGGTTTCGCAACTCCTCGAGGTTGGTGAGATCTGCCAGGTAAACCGGCGAACCGCGAACGAGAACAACGTGTTGGGGACGCAAGTTATGAATCAGTTGTGTGGTTCCGGCGACATCGCAATGTTCGCTCAGTAAATAGGTTTCGAGTGTGGTGGTGGTGGAATTCGGTAGATCTAGATTTTCTAAGGCGGACGGATAACCGGGTTGTTGCTGCAACAAGATTAACCAAGACCCATTTTGACAATAGGGAGATAAGTCAGTTTCGGTAGCGATTAGGACGATCTCCGGACGAGATCCCAAAAACGATCGGGCTTCGGGAGTTAAGCGCCGCATCCGAGGGCGAATTCGATCGTCCCAAAATATGGGTTGATGACGGGCAAAGTTTTGAACGGCGGTGGGAAAATGAGGTAAGAGTTCGAGATAAGCATCGCACCCGGCAGCAATGGTCTCGTCTACCCAAATATCCAGGTCGCGTCCGGTAAAATTGTGGTGAGAGCGCAGCAGCATCAACAGTTCTTGCCCCAGTCCCAAGGGAGAAACGGGCAGCAACACCGACTCTTTTTGGGCAATTGCCCGATCGATCCGTTCGGCAAGTTGATTTTCTTGGGTCCGCCGCCTGGGATAGCGAGCGGTTCCATAACTCCCTTCGACAATCAAAATATCGGGGGCTAAAGATCGCAGTTCTTCTAGGGGCAATCCATCCACTAACCGCGAATTCGACAGTAGAAAATCTCCGGTATAGACCACTGCACAGGGATATTCTCCTCCGGTATAGGTGAGTCGCAGTAGCGATCCGCCAGGAAGATGACCGGCAGGAAATAACTCTACCCACAAATCTTCTTGTAACTCAACCGGCGATCGCCACGGCAATCCCTGACAAAATGGAGGAACCTCTTTTTCTTCAAGCCAATTGAGCGGCAATAGCTGAGCGGTGACTTCGCTGGCATAGATGGGTAAATGGGGTGCAGCGCGATGCAAGTACAGCAGTCCCCTCGCCCGATCGGCACGAGCATTGCTGCACAACACGATGTCGGCAACGTGTACGTGTGACGTTTCCCCCAACAAGTCGGAAATATCTCTCAGACCGCAGTCGAGTAAGATACGGTGGGGTCCCATCCGTAACCACACACAGACCCCCTCATCTTCATGACCCGCACCGTAGGGCAGACATTCGAGATCCATACTTTTTGTTCCCCAAACTACGCCGGACTCGCCCGTTGATGATTTGGCGGCATTTTGCGTCTCTATACTTGATGCTACCAACATCGGGGATCGAGACGACACGATCGGCGTTTTTTTGGGCCTGAAATGCGTTGAAGATCGTCAGGCAAACGAGATCGGATAGGACTCGTTTGCCGCACCCCGAACCTTGCATCCCAAACTCCAAATCTTGGAAATTGGCTAAAATATAAAGTATGGAACTGCCAGTAATCTCCAAAATCAAACGACCGAATCGTTGGATACTCGCACTTGCTGCTGTCGGCATTATGGGCTCAGTCGCAACGGGTATTTTCATCTCCCGTCGAGTCGATCCCCAACAAGCCGCTCTCGAAGAACTCCTCGCTCCGGTCGAAGCCGAAACCGTCACCGTTCGCATCCAAGCTAGCGGCGAAATTCAGCCGGTGCAGCGCGTCAATCTTTCGCCCAAGACTTCCGGTCGTCTGGCGCAATTATACGTCGAACAAGGCGATCGAGTCTCCGAGGGGCAAGTTGTCGCCCGCATGGAAAGCGAAGATATCGCCGCTCAACTACAACAATCCGAAGCTCGCTTAGCTCAATCGCAAGCTTCCCTCGCTCAACTGAGAAACGGCAGCCGTCCGGAAGAAATCGAGCGTGCTGCCGCTCGTGTGGAACAAGCTCGAGCCACATTAACCCAATTGCAAAATGGCAGTCGTCCGGAAGAAATTGACAGTGCCGCTGCTCGTGTGGAACAAGCTCGATCGCGTTTGGAGCAATCCCGCGCTCAAGTTCAACAAGCTCAAGCTCAATTGGAGCAATTAACATTTGGAACTCGCCTCGAAGAAATCGCCGAAGCTGAAGCTGCACTGCAACGGACTCAAGCACAAGTGGCAGAAAGTCGATCGCGGTTGGATCTGGCACGATCCGATCTCCAGCGCAATCGCCAATTGGAAGCCGATGGAGCCATTGCTCGCAACGAACTCGATCGATCGCGCGATGAGGAACGTCGTGCAGTAGCCAATCTGGAGCAAACGGAAGCTGCCGTCACCGAAGCGAGAATGCGTCTGGAACGCTTGCAAAATGGATCGAGATCGGAAGAGATCGCCAAAGCTGAAGCGGATGTAGACAGTGCCCAAGCGGCAGTCTCCACTGCCGAAGCTTCTGTCACCGAAGCTCAAGCTCAGTTGAATGAGCTTCGCAATGGCACTCGCTCTGAGGAAATTGACAAAGCTCAAGCTTCTGTCACCGAAGCTCAAACTCAGTTGGATGAGGCTCGCAATGGCACTCGCTCTGAGGAAATTGATAAAGCTCAAGCGGCGGTGGCGGAAGCCGAAGCTCAGGTGACTTTTTACGAATCACAACTCGAAGATGCGATCGTTCGTGCGCCTTTTGCTGGCATTATTACCCAACGCTACGCCGATCCCGGTGCTTTTGTGACTCCGGCAACCTCGGCATCCGATGCTTCGGGAGCCACGTCTACGTCGATTATGGCGCTGGCAAAGGGGTTGGAAGTATTAGCAAAAGTACCCGAATCGGATATCAATCAAATTAAACCCGGTCAAACAGTCGAAATCGTAGCTGATGCTTTTCCCGATGATGTGTTTGAGGGTCGGGTGAAGCTGATTGCGCCGGAGGCGGTTCGCGAGCGGGATGTGACGCTTTTTCAGGTGAGATTGAGCATTGAAACGGGTCTGGAGGAGCTACGATCGGGAATGAATGTCGATCTGGTGTTTTTGGGCGAACAACTGGAAAATGCCAGGGTTGTACCGACGGTGGCGATCGTTACCAAAAAAGGTCAAACGGGGGTTCTCGTTCCTGATGCCCAGAATCAAGCCCAATTCCGAGAAGTGACCATCGGCGCCACCATCGGCAATAAAATTCAAATTCTCGAAGGGGTAGAAGCGGGAGAAAAAATCTTTCTCGGCTTACCAGAAGGTGAAAAACTCGAGGATATCCTCGGCCCGTGAATCGAAGTTGGGTATTTTATGTCCTAAAATTCTCGTTATCCCCCAAAATCATTGGATTTTAGCGAATTCGGGAACCTCGACCCTTTTCTTACCGTCTCTTAGAGGAATAGATGGGGGTAAATTTCGCACTCCGTCACCCCAACCATCCAAATTTATTTCTTCATTTCTTCCGGATTACGTCCTCGATCGGGTGTAGCCTCTATACTTGTCTCTCCGTATTATTTCTGTGCTTTTTTATACAAAAAATAATTATTAGAGAAAAATCAAGTATAAATACTGATGACATTTTTTAATAACACTGCGTTAGCATAGTATCATCTTTAATATACGTGTGTCAAACACATCGGGTCAATGGCTAATAATATTACACTCAAAGGTCAACTCAATCTCAACGATCGTTTCGCCGATTCGGCTCTAGTTGGCGGTGCGGCTGGAGATACCCGTTTAGATGAGTACATGGTGACGGTCGATCAGCCGGGTTCGTCACTGACGTTGACCCTCGACCCAGTGACTGCGACCTATGACGGTTTCATCGCGCTGATCGACCCCAAAACCGGTCAACAGTTAGCATTTGACAATACCGGAGCGGCTGGACTCGACGACCAAATCCTCAGCTTTGCCTTACCTGCCGGCGACACGCAATTTAAAGTGGTGGTTGCCAGCAATGGAGCGATCGTTCCTCCTGCCGACTACAACTTAACCGCACAGGTGGATAACGGCAACGTTGCCCTCACCTCCCTGAACCCAGCCACTTCCGGCAGCCAACCCGCCCAAACCGGGATCGCAACAATCGTCTCCGGGCAACTCACCGCCAATGACTTCTTTGCGCCTCCAGTGGCGGGTAATTATTCCCTTGCCGATGAATTTCGGGTCGTCCCCACCCTCGGCGGCAACTTAACTGTGGGTATTACCGGCGTCCCCGCAGGTTTTACCAATCCACCTCGTTTAGAACTGATCGATGCCACCACGGGAACGCTAGTCGCCGCCAACGTGGGACCTGCTGCCGCTTTGCCGGCAACACTCCTCAATGTCGGTACAGAGTACCGCGTTCGTCTCCTCAGTTCCGGCAATCTCGGAACCAATACCCCCGCCAGCTATCAATTGGCGTTTAACGCTCCCAACGGCGTCAGCGTCACACCTGTCAGCACCAGTCAAGGTTCGGGGACAGTTTCTATCAATACACCGACCTTAGCGCCCGATCCTGCGGCTATAGCGCCCGATACCACCCAATACCTCCGATTCAACAAGGGAACGCAGGGTTCAGTAGAAGTTCCCGACGCCACCAAACCCGTCAATACCTTCGATCTGATCCAGTTATCCACTGGGGATGATGTCATTAACCTCAATACCCCACCCAACCCGCCGTTTACCGCGCTGACACCCGCAATTAATGCTGACGGTACGACCAACTTTGAAGGCGCACGCTGGGTGGTTGCATCGGGCGGAAACGATTCATTTGTGGGGACGGCTGGCAATGATGTGCCGATCGTCGGTAACGCTGGAAATGATACCTTCACCATGGGCGATGGCGCGGATGTTGCCGTTGGCGGTCGGGATTCCGACAAGCTCAATGGGGACGCCGGAAACGATATTCTCAACGGGAACGCCGGGAACGATCGTGTCGATGGCGGCGACGGAAACGATACCCTCAATGGTGGTCGGGATAACGACATTATTATCGGCGGTTTAGGAAACGATTTAATGAGCGGCGATGCGGGTCAAGATTTCCTCACCGGTGGCGGTGGCGCTGACACTTTCGTGTTGACGAACAATGCTAATAACACCGCAGCTACGGCGAATCTGGCGGATGTGATTACCGATTTCAACGTTGCCGATGCGGATAAAATTCAATTAGTCGGTGCCGGATTTGCCGATTTGACTTTCGAGTCGATCGATTTAGCGGTTGATGGCGGAGGCGCGACAGCAGCAACGGCGATCAAACTTGCGGCAAGCGGACAATATTTAGGCATTGTCCAAAATGTCTCGCCATTCGCTCTGGCAAACTCTTCACTGTTCGTCGTCTAACAGTCGAGTTTAAACAACAGACAAAAACACCCCGAAAAACCCCGGTTTCTTCAAGAAACTGGGGTTCTCAGTTTTGGGCGATCGATCGGACAAGCAAAGAAACATCGCGCTAAAATGAATTTGCATTAATAACCAATAACTAATAACTAAAATTATGAACCTGTTTGAATCCTTGACGATGGCAAGTCAAACCCTGATCGCCAATAAGATGCGCAGTACCCTAACGATGTTGGGGATTATTATCGGTAATGCTTCGGTCATTGCGACGATCGGAGTTGGGGAAGGGGCGCAAAACTTTGTCTCCGACCAAATTAATTCTCTGGGAACCAACTTGTTGTTCATCTTGCCGGGAAGTCCAGAAGCTCAGTCTCGACCTGTATTTCCGCCACAAACTCTGGTGTGGGACGATGCTAAAGCGATCGCCGAACAAGTTCCCGCTGTCAAAGAAGTCGCACCACAACTTAATGGTAGCGAGCTAGTTTCTTACCGCAATAAAAATCTTTCCTCTTCTATTTATGGAGCAACACCGGAACTACTGGCTGTCCGCAATTTTGATGTTGCCAAAGGGCGATTTATTTCGGATTTGGACGTCAAGCGAAGTGAACAGGTGGCGGCGATCGGATCTGAAGTTGCCGAACGTCTATTCGGCAATAAAAATCCGTTGGGCGAGCAAATTCGCGTCAAAAATGCTTCGTTAACTATTATTGGAGTGATGCAGCCGAAAGGGTCTAGTTTTGGGACAAACCTAGATGAAACGGTATTTATTCCGCTGACAACCATGGCATATCGAGTGGTGGGGCAACGATCGCCCTATGGGTTAAAAGTGACATTTATCAATGTCAGCATCACCGATGAAAGTCAGATGAAGATCGCTCAATTCCAGCTCGAAAATTTGCTGAGATTGCGACACAAAATCAAAAATGAAGATGACTTTACCGTGCGAAATCAGAAAGATTTACAGGAAACCACCGGGGCGATTACCGGAGCACTCAAGATCATGTTAGCTGCGATCGCTAGTATTTCTTTATTGGTTGGCGGCATTGGCATTATGAACATCATGTTAGTCTCCGTGACGGAACGCACTCAGGAAATTGGCTTGCGTAAAGCCATCGGCGCAACTCAGCAAGACATTCTGCTACAGTTTACGATCGAAGCGGTGATATTAGCATTGGTTGGCGGTGCGATCGGCACGGGAATCGGCGTCACTAGCGTTTTAGCCGTCAGTCAGTTCACAGCCTTTAATGCCGGAATTTCTCCCGTTGCCATTCTTATGGCTACTGGAGTCTCGGGCGGCATCGGTCTATTTTTTGGTGTGTTTCCCGCGCAACGGGCTGCTAAACTCGATCCGATCGTCGCCCTGAGAACGGCTTAACCCCCATGCTGTCTCAGATGATTGGGGAAGCGGACACCTAAAAATCCTCCCCCCTGCTTTCCCCAAGTATAAGTAAATAGAATTAAATTAGTAATTTTTATAATAAATTTTATTGCAACTTTCTCGTTCGAGGGGGTTGATTCCTTCCTGTTTTCCCGTAATATCAGAAAAAGAACGAACCTAAAAAACAAGCCGGAACTCAAATAGTTCCAAAGCTTTGTATTAGGTAATCTTATATATCGAATCATAAAGAGGATCACTGCATGGCTAGTTATAAAGTTACGCTTGTCAACGAAGCCGAAGGGTTGAACACAACGATCGAAGTCCCTGATGATGAGTACATCCTGGACATTGCTGAAGAGCAAGGCGTCGATTTGCCTTACTCCTGCCGCGCCGGTGCCTGTTCCACCTGTGCGGGTAAACTCACCGCGGGAACCGTCGATCAATCCGAGCAGTCTTTCTTGGATGACGACCAAATGGCAGCAGGATACGTCCTCACCTGTATCGCTAAGCCCACCTCCGACTGCACCATTACGACTCACCAAGAAGAAGAGCTGTACTAGGTTTAGTTTTCATCGTTCCATATCGATCGATCGGTTCTTCAGTCCTAGTACGATCTCGTCTATCTTAAGAATTCGAGATAGAGAATTTTGAACTGAAATAGCCGAGACGCTCCACAGTCTTACATATCGAATCATAAAGAGGATCACTGCATGGCTACTTATAAAGTTACGCTTGTCAACGAAGCCGAAGGGTTGAACACAACGATCGAAGTCCCTGATGATGAGTACATCCTGGACATTGCTGAAGAGCAAGGCGTCGATTTGCCTTACTCCTGCCGCGCCGGTGCCTGTTCCACCTGTGCGGGTAAAGTTACCGCTGGAACCGTAGATCAGTCCGAGCAATCCTTCTTGGATGACGACCAAATGGCAGCAGGATACGTCCTCACCTGTATTGCTTATCCCAAGTCAGACTGCACCATTACCACTCACCAAGAAGAAGCTCTGTACTAAACCCAAAAGTGTTTTTTTGTCTAGACAGGGCAAGGATTTGAGGTATATTTGCGCAGATGTCTACTAAGTGATGTCTACTAAGTTTAGTTTTCATCGTTTGCACTAGTTCGAGCGAGAATACCGATCGTACGCCCTCGTCTATCTTAAGAGTTCAAGATGGAAAATCCTGAACTTAAAGAGCCGGGAAGCTCCACAGTCTCCCGGCTTTGTTGACGATCGCGATTGCGTTTAGCACCTAAACCTCACCTTATTCCGTGTTCTTGATTTCCTCATCGTTACAGTTGGCATACAATGGGAATATGCAAAACTGCCCACGTTGCCATCAACCCGTGGACGATCGCGCAGTCACTTGTCCGTCTTGCCGCATCGCCCTCAAAGCTTACGGTCATCCGGGTATCCCCCTACATCGCGCGACCGGAGAGGACTATCTTTGCCAAAGTTGCATCTACGACGCCGACGACACCTGCACCTTTCCCAAACGTCCCTACGCTCAAGACTGCACGCTGTATCACAACGTTGACGAACCCATTCTCGATACAGCCCCCACTTATAAACCGACGCCCTGGTTCAAAAGAAACCCAGTTTGGTTGATTTTCCTGGGATTGCTGGCAATTAGCTTCTTGCTAGCGTTATAGCTTGGGGAAATAGAATTGAAAATTTTAATGCTATCGGCAACATTCCCCTATCCACCCAGTCGAGGGGGAACACAAGTGCGGACATTTAATTTATTACAAGCATTGAGTCAGCGTCACGAGATTACCTTGGTAACGCAACGCAGCGGCGATGTCACAGAGGAAGAAATAGCCGGATTGCAGCAATGTGTTGCCGAATTGAAAGTGTTCGCGCGTCCCCAAACCGATCGAGATGGAACCTGGGAAAAACTCAAACGCTTCAGTCGATTTGCCGTTACCCAAACGCCGCCTAGTGTCTTATCCTACCAAATTCCCCAAATGCAAGAAGAGATCGATCGATCGATCTCTTCTGGAACTTTCGACGCCCTCACCTGCGAACATAGTGCCAACGAAATTTTTGTCCGTCCCCAATGGCGGCAACAGTTGCCAACGGTGGTGAATATCCACAGTTCGGTATACGGAACTTGTCGGCAACAAGTAGAAACGGGTACGGCGGAAAATCCGAGTCGCGATCGCCTTTATCTACCACTACTCTATCGTTACGAACGCCGCTACATTCAAAAATTTTCCACCCTGGTGGTGACAACAGAAGAAGATCGACAACAACTCCAGCAATTAAATCCCCAAAGTCACATCGAAGTCATTCCCAACGGCGTCGATTTGAATCTATTTCCTTTGCGAAAGATCGATCCGGGCGGACATGATTTAATCTTTGTGGGCGCCATGGATAATATTGCCAATATCGATGCCGTTTGCTTTTTGGCACGATCGATTTTTCCTCAAATTCAGCAGCGCTATCCCCAAGCGACCCTATCTCTGGTTGGGGCAAATCCGGTGTCGGAAGTATTAGAATTGGCGACATTACCGGGTGTGACGGTTACAGGGCGCGTATCGTCGATGGCAGAATATTTGCATCGGGCGACGGTGTGCGTATTGTCGATGCGAATTGGTTACGGCATCAAAAATAAAACCTTGGAAGCCATGGCAGCGGGGGTTCCGGTGGTGGGAAGCGATCGCGCTTTGGAAGGATTAGCGATCGAATCACCTTTGCAGGTGCTACGGGCTAATACAATTTCAGAGTATGTTGAAGCGATTTTTCAGTTATTTGAACAGCCTGAGTTGCGATCGAAACTTTCTCGCAATGGGAGATCGATCGTCGAGTCTGACTATACTTGGGAACGGGCGGGTCGGCGTTATGAAGGGGCAATATTCAGACTGGCAGAGTCTACAGGAGTTTGAGAGTTCGGGAGTCAGTGCTTCTTCAGCAAATTGTGTGAATTAGTTGCGATGATTGTTGGCGTAATGAATTCTCGCCCCGGCCCAGAGAAGTTTTTCCCGTAGAGTTTGGTAATAGGAATAGTTTTCTCGCAAAACGATAAACTTCGCTTGACAGTCCGCAACACTGACATCGACGCGCTGTCCGGGCCAAATCGTGGTTGCCAGCACTCCATCCATCCACAACTTGGTGTGTAAATCGGGGTCAGCCAGGCGCAAATACTGACGATCGATCTCGGCGGTACGATCAGGGGACGACTGGATAAACTCAGGGGACAAATGGGGGTAATGGCGATCGCTTCTAACCCCATGTGCATAATCGGTCCGCCTGCTGATGCGGTGTAACACGTCGAACCCGTCGGCGTGGACACCAATAATCCATCACCCTGATACTGATCCACCAACTCCGAGTCTACTTCCACTTCCAAATGAGAAGTAATTGTCCGATCGATCGCCGTCGGTTTGACGCACATTTCATTGAGCGCTAGGTAGTAATCGCTTGACGGGGGAAGATCTCGGCGATTGCTTTCAAAGAGTGCCGCTTGCAGCATCATCCGTCGCAATACCGCAAAACGATCGTTCTCTAGTCGATCCCAGACTTTTTCGCTGTCCTCGAACAGCTCGAACGGTTCGGTCAGAAATCCCAAATGTCCGCCGACATTCACTGCCAAAATCGGGATATTTGCCTGCGCCAAATGCCGAGCCGCCGCCAGGACTGTGCCATCCCCTCCCAAAACCACTGCCAAATCGATCGGTGTCGTCGCCGAAGCCAAAAAAACCGGATAGGGATTATCCTTGGAACCGCTCGGTCCTAATAATACATGACAGTTGCGTTCTTCCAATTCCCGAGCACATTTTTGCGCCCAGCGCCGACTGAGAGCATCGCCAGCTTTATGAGAAATAATGACCTGTTTGAGCTGCACGTCTTTTGCGAGTGGAGTTTGACTATCTCTGGCGGTGTTGCCTGATTTGTGACCTGTATCATTCCCGGTTGACACTCTGAACCCGGTTTCCCCGGCTCCCTGTCCTGTGCCTTACACAGAATAGTCTTTAAAGAATGTTATGACAAGCCGGAATTGAGGGGTTATTGTGATATTTTCTAAAAAAATTGATTTAAGAAACGATCGTGCCATTACAACCCCCTTCCCCTCCCTCGATTTCTCCCCGTCAGATGAACCTGTTGCGCATCGTCTCCTCAATGGCTTGGTGCGATGGACATCTGGCGCAAGAAGAGGTCGATGTCATGCTGGTTCGCTTTAGTGAGATCTTCGCCAAAACTCCCCAACATCAGAAAAAACTACAAGAGGAGCTGCAAGAGTATCTGCTGCAAAACATCCCTCTCGAAGATCTCGTTCCCAAACTCGAAACCGAAGCCGAACGCAGATTGGTACTCAAACTAGGCTATGAAGTTATTGCATCCAGTGCTCGCAGCCCCCAAGAACCGAATATTAATTCTGAAGAGGCTCAAGCGTATCAAAAACTAGTGGAGCTTTTAGCTTTACCCGCCGATGTGGTGGAAGATATCGAAGCTCAAGTTAAGAACAATGCCTCGACAGAGGGCATTGTCGAACAATTGGCTGGGGAACTCGATGCCTTTCTCAAAGGTTGAGAGGCAGAAGTCTTGATGGTCGATGGCGAATCTCTAACAAAATCGATAAGAAGACCTTATCGATCTTGTTTCCCGGAGATCGCGTTCTTATTTCTCGATCGACATTTAAGATTCAACTAAGATTCAACACTTCGGGTTGAGAGTATCAAAGATCGACTTTTAGTCAGTCCGGGGCGAAGCTTTAAGTAACCAACTTTTTGTTGGCTCAAGGCGATCGTTTATCGCATTTTAGCTTCGCCCCAAATCAGGCTCAAACTTTAGTCCGATCGGTTAAGATTTCATAACCGGATTCCGTCACCAAAACAGTATGCTCGTATTGAGCAGAAAGGGAGTTATCCACCGTGAGCACCGTCCACTTGTCGGCAAGGGTGCGGGTGTGTTTCGATCCAGCATTAACGATCGGTTCGATGGCGAGCGTCATCCCAGCCCGCAATTTTACATTCGGCATATCCCGCGTGCGGAAGTTAAACACCGAGGGTTCTTCGTGTAGGTTGCGCCCGACGCCATGTCCGGTAAACTCTTCCACAACGCTGAATCCGTTCGCTTCTACATGGTCTTGAATCGCTCCGGCAATATCCATTAAGTAATTTCCGGCTTTGACTTGAGCAATGCCTTTGTAAAGTGATTCTTCCGCAACGCGCATCAGTTTGGCGGCTTCGGGACTGACTTCGCCCACGGCAATGGTAATGCAGGAATCGCCGTGAAAACCTTGGAAGAAAGCGCCTGTATCTATTTTGACAACATCACCCAAACGAATGGTTTTTTTGGCGCTGGGAATGCCGTGAACCACTTCATTGTTGACGCTGGCGCAAATGGATGCCGGAAAACCATAATATCCCTTGAAGCTGGGGGTTGCGCCCATTTCTCGAATGCGCTTTTCTGCGTAAGCATCGAGATCGGCGGTGGTCATGCCGGGTTCGATCTTTTCCGAAACTTCTTTGAGTACGGTTGCCACAATTTTGGCAGATTGCCGCATGATATCGATCTCGCGTTTGGATTTGATTTCGATCCGTCGGCGCTGGTTTTTTAGGGCGGGGGTGTGGCTGGTTTCTTCGATTGGTTTCGACTTTTTGGGTGTGGGTGCTGAAAGCAGATCGGTAAAGATGTTCATAATTTGTCTGTGAATAATTGAGGAACGATCGCGCGATGACGATAGAAATCCGACTCGGTAGCCGGCAAACCGGAGCGATCGTCTTTCTGTTGAAGGAGTTCGCTGTGGGTCAAGCAAATTCTGCTCCCAGGCAGCCAGTTGAGAATCTTTATATACCGTAACAGATTCCTTTCCGTCTGGCTTGCTCGAAAATCCCTTTACCCTATCGCAATCGCGCAAGTTTCGTCAAATGGCTATTTTCCGTTCTACAGGAACGATCGATTGTTGGAGGCGGATGGCTGTTCGGCGATAGTGGGTTGATGGCAAACCGACGATCGATCCGATTTCCAGTGAGTGTTAAAATTTGCTGGTGGATGTTTGGCTGACTCCGAGATCTTACCTCAATCTCCAACTCCCCAAGACTTTAGTTTGAGGTTAACCCCTAAAGTCCTATTTTAAAACTTCAAAAATATGACAGATTGGCTCGAACATAGCGTCCAAGTTGAAGTCAAAGTTCCCATGGATCTGGCTTGGAATTTATGGGCGGATTTGGAACAAATTCCTCGATGGATGAGCTGGATTTCCCAAGTGAAAGTTTCTCCTGAAAACCCCAATTTGTCACGGTGGACGCTATCGGCAATGGGACTGGAATTTAGCTGGAAAGCGCAGTTAATTCGGGTGGTTCCCCATCAAATTATTCAGTGGGAATCGATTGATGGGTTAACCAATCGTGGTGCGGTGCGTTTTTACGATCGCCCGGATAATACGATCGTTAAACTAACAGTCGCTTACGGGATTCCCGGAATGGTCGGTCAATTGATGGATAATCTATTTCTGGGACGCCTTGTCGAATCAACCCTTCGATCGGATATGGAACGATTTAGAGAGTATGTTTTGAAAGAGGCGGACGATCGACGCTAAAAGATGAAACGAAATACACCTCCTCAATTTTAATGGGCTACAGCTTAGTAATTTAAAAGAATGCAGGTAAAATCAGATTTTTAATCCACAGAGTGCGATTGCCAACTATGACTGATTATTCAACTCTTGTCACTTTGCTGCGCGATCGAGCGCAAACCCAACCTGACAAAATTGCTTATGTATTTCTGTCAGACGGTGACATGGAATCAGGAAACCTCACTTACGGAGACTTAGAGAATCGGGCGAAAGCGATCGCGGCACGGATTGGGTCCATGGGCATTTCTCCCGGCTCTCGGGCGCTGGTTGTCTATCCCTACACCGCCGGCTTAGAGTTTATTGCCGCGTTTTTTGGATGCTTATATGCGGGCGTCGTGGCTGTGACCGATAATCCACCCCGCGAAAGATCCGGACAACAACTCCGGGAACGCACCATAGCTGCCGATGCTCGCATTATTCTGACAACTCAGGAACTTCTAACTCGATTTGAGTCACAACGCAGCCAAGATCCCGGCTGGAAGAGCTTTTTCGACACGAGACTTTGGTTAGCAACAGACCATTTATCGATCGAAGACGGAAAAGATTGGTGCGAGCCTTCTGTGGATGGAGAAACCCTCGCCTTCTTCCAGTACACTTCCGGTTCCACGGGAACGCCAAAAGGCGTCATGGTGACTCACGCAAATATCCTACACAATTCCGAAATCATTCGCCAGTCATTCGGACATACTTCCTCAAGTCAGGGCGTCGTTTGGCTGCCTTTGTATCACGATATGGGATTGGTAGGCGGTG
Source organism: uncultured cyanobacterium (assembly GCA_963838375.1). Taxonomy (GTDB): domain Bacteria; phylum Cyanobacteriota; class Cyanobacteriia; order Cyanobacteriales; family Geitlerinemataceae; genus DVED01. The sequence goes on from CAWIQY010000012.1 coordinate 50,750, forward strand.
TCGTGCAACCTCTCTACGTCGGGTTTCCCGTCACACTGATGTCTCCAGTTGCCTTAGTTCGCCAACCGATTGGATGGCTGCGAGCAGTTTCTCGCTACCGAGCAACAACCAGCGGCGGGCCCAATTTTGCTTACGATTTACTCTGCAAAACCACCCCCCAACAGCGAGAAGGACTCGATCTCAGCAATTGGCAGGTGGCGTTTTCCGGTGCCGAACCCGTGCGTGCCCAAACCCTGGCGAGATTTGCCGAGGAGTTTGCGCCTTACGGATTTCGCCGGGAAGCGTTTTACCCCTGTTACGGCATGGCAGAAGCGACGCTGTTTGTCTCTGGCGGAACGAAAGTTGCCGAACCGGTGGTGTGCTATGTAGACGGCGCGGCGCTGGAGGAGAACCGCGTTTGCTTTGTTGCGCCAGAAAGTGCGGGTGCTCGGGCGATTGTCGGCTGTGGGAAAGCTTGGTTGGATGGGGAAATCGCCATTATCGATCCTGAGACGCATCAGCGATGTTTGCTGGAGCAAGTGGGAGAAATTTGGACATCGGGTTCTGGCATCGGTCGCGGTTATTGGAATCAGCCGGAGGAGACAGAGCGGACGTTTCGAGCGTATATCGCGGATACGGGAGAAAGTCCTTTTTTGCGGACTGGGGATTTGGGGTTTGTTTGGGAGGGCGAACTATTTATTACGGGTCGTTTGAAAGATTTGATGATTTTATGGGGACGAAACCATTATCCCCAGCATTTAGAACATACGGTGGAGAATTCACATCCATCGATTCGATCGAATTGTAGTGCGGCATTTTCGGTGGATGTGGAAGGAGAAGAACGCTTGGTTATTGTTGGTGAATTGGAACGCAGTGCGCTACGATCGGTGTCGGTTGATGAAGTCATCGGTGCAATTCGACAAGCGATCGCAGAACATCATATGGCAGAAGTTTGGGCGATCGTTTTGTTGAAAACTGGCAAAATCCCTAAAACCACCAGTGGCAAAATTCAGCGTCGAAATTGCCGCGCTCAATTTTTAGCAGGTAATCTAGAAGCGATTGGACAATGGCAATATCATCCGGATGAGTCTAGTCGGATTTCAGACTTAGCAAATCAGTTGGAAAAAGAGTAGAAAACTGGGTTTAAATAAAACTTAGATCCGAGTGCGGCACAGTGTTCTTTGTGCCGCAAATTCACCGATCGATTAATCAAACCAGTAAAAATACTTAAGTGTTTTTTGCTGTCTAAAAGTAGATGACTCGAATTAGAGAATATTTGCAACTATCCCGATTGAGTGAGTTATCATAGAAAATAGTTGGAGATACACTTTAGGGGAAATAGCTCCGGATGACTTTAAATACGTCTGAGACGATCGCGCAAACTCGCCTGCTGCTGGCTTTATGGGACATGACGACATCAGGAGAAACGGCGATCGTCAAAAAAAGCGAACTTCTCAACCGCGTTAAGAAGAAAAATGAGAAGTCTCTGGATTTTCAACCGCTTTTAGAGGAATTAGCCGAAAAAGGATCGATCGCGCTGACAAAGGAAAAGCGGACAATCATGGTCAGTTTGGCGGATTCTGGCGTGCAATTGTTGGGAGAAGGGTTGAGAAATCCTGAGTTTGAGTATACCAGTGCGATCGGTAAGAAGGATGCGAATGCGCTGTTGAATTGGATTCGACAAATGGGGGGTTTGGGAAGCGGATCGATGGGTGCTGGTGCGGTGAAGACGATCGATTCTTATGAAGCATTTAAAACTGAAGTTCTCAGCCTATTTGAAAAACTCGACAAGGGTTACAGCTATATCGGACTGGTTCCAATTTGGCATCTGCGCCGTGAAATTGGGGAACGAGTCGATCGCCTTCAGTTCAACGATTGGATGATGGAAATGCAAGCCGAACAATTATTCGATCTCCAAAGTGGAGAAGCTCGAGGTGCAACTGAAGAACAAAAACAAGATTCAATCTACAGTGACATTCGAGGATTGTTATTTTACGCCAGCCAACCTTCTTAAATATTTATAAGCCGTGATGACAACTGAACCAGACCTTTACGCATTGTTTGAAACCGCACGACAACAAGGACCTAATCCTTTTAACAAGGAAAAGGCAATCTCTGCCTATGAGGTTTGGCATGAGGTAATGACTAACCTGTCAAGCCTAAACGGACATATCGATCGAGAGATAGAACGAGCCATTGATGATATTAGAAAAAAATATTCTAGCAAGATTGGTCTTGCAATTAAAGGCGATCGGGGGAGAGGCAAGAGTCATACAATTCATCGGATTTGGAAAAAAATTGCGAAGGAGGGAGGATCTATCTTTGCCTATATACCTCCTTGTGATACTGCCGAACGCATGGTTTCGCACGTTCGCCTGTATTTACACGAAAGTTTGCTTAAGCCGGATGTTGATGGTGTAACTCAGTGGCAAAAGCTTGCAGCAGCAGCAATTTTTACTCTAAAGGGAACAGAGTATGAAGAAGAGTATCAGGAATATGTAGATCGTTGCAATCGTCCCAATGAATTGAAACAACATATAATTGCTACTAAAGGAAGGAAACTCAATCGTTCTTTTCTCGATTTTTTTGATGATTTGACTGATGCAATTGTTGACATTCAAACCGAATTAGATTTTGATTTTACTAAAGCCATTTTGTTTACATTGTTTAACCAAGCTAACTTAGCTCGTGCCGGTTTATCTTGGATTAAAGGAGATGACAATCCAAATATTAAAACGGCAGGATTACCAGAATCTATTCAAGATGAAAGTCGTTCTCTTTGGATGATTCAAAAAATTTGTAAATTGGCTGAAGTCGCTTCATGTCCTGTCTTAATTTGCTTCGATCAGCTAGATAGTGCGGCTCCAGATTATGAAAGTGGAGATAGTCCAGCACAAGTCGTTGCACGATGTATCGATCGAATTTATTTTCAGTGTACAAACGTGCTTCTCATTTGCTGTGTAATCAGCGACACTTGGCGAGAAATCGAAATAATGGGAAGTGGAATTCCAGATCGAGTTGGGGAACGCTCCATAACAGCGCTTGCTCCAACTGCCGAACAAATGATTGAGATTGTCAAACTGAGATTAGCTTGGTTTTACCGAGAGAAAAATCTCAATCCGGCTGATTATCCCGACTTATATCCATTTAAAGAAAATCAAATTATAGACGTGGCTAGACAGTCGGCTGGTGTTCGTTCACTTCTGGAATATTGCGAAAAGCAATTCGAATCGAGAAGCACAACCTCCGGAAAATAGTTTACTGAATACCTTCAATGATTTGCTGAATAAAGTATCTACGCCTCATAGTGATGATGAAATAGCAGAGATTCTCAAATCGGTTATCAAGATTGCTCATGGAGACACCATCGAAAATTTTGATATTGGCAACATAGATTCTTTGTCTCGGGACATACATCTTAAAATTATTGCATCTGAAGCACAATCTAAAAGAGAAGTAAAAATTGGGATAAGAGTTTGTGAAAGCACACACCCAAATTCCTTTAATTCAGCCATAAAAAAAATCCTGAATTACGACAAGCTTGGGATCGAGAAGGGATGTTTGATTCGTTCTACACCTATTCCTAAAAGCTGGAAAAAAGGTCAAGAACTTAAGAATAAGCTTGAGTCTCAGCACGGTGAAGTAGTTGTCTTGAAAAAAGAAGAAATTAAGCCTCTAATCGCTATCCACAAAATTTATCAGCAATCCGAAGACTATGGCTTTAAGAAAAATGACTTAATTCAACTCATTAAAGAGATGAAATTGGTAATCAGTAATCCACTGATTCGGGAAATCCTGAGCGAAGGAACGACTGTACATCAGAATGCAGATTAATAAAGGTATTCAGCTTCCAGCTCTTGATGTAGAATTACTTACTTTGGGTAAGTTAATCGCCATTCCTTTTAAGGCTTTTGTCAAGGAGGGAGACACATTCTGGCTTTATCCTAGTCGCCAATTACCTGAGAATCTGGCGATAGAGGATTACTATCAGTCCGATTACTTAGATCTTGCCAAAACATCTATTTCAAAATGTCTGGACTTACCCATACAAATCAAGGCTTGGGGACGCTGCGAAAAATATTGGCGAATTCATGTTAATCGCAAAAATGTTTTGCCCCAAATTGCTGAATCGAATATATGGAATTCCAAGGCTCTCGAAAAGATCTTCGAGAAACATCAGTGTTTGAAAATTTTGATTGTCAGAGTTTATTGGCTGTCCCAACCTTGTACAATAAATTCTTTGCCTGGATATTCAAATTTTTACTTCCCAAATCAGGAAGATATCGTCACAGATGCAAATGAGTCGGATAGTCCAGTTGTATCGAGTTCCAGCTTCGAGCAACGTAAGATTCGTTTATTGTCAGGACAAGCTTCTCAGACTTTAGAATTAGAAAAATTATATTTCCAGATTTCTGAAGCAAAGAAAAAAGAGGGTTTAGAATCAGAACTCGAATCGAGATCTGAGAAGCTTTCTCGGTTGGTCAGTGGATTCTGTCAGTCTTAACCGCGATTCTAACCTAGACTGGATTAACACCATCGCAGCATTAGGCAATCGCAGTAAAACTCTCGATACCGGGAAAAGTAACTATCAAGCCGGGACTGATTTTGAAAACATCGTGCGAGATAGCCTAGAATATCTCGGTTTTACCGTCGATTACGCCCATAAAGGCGGCGCGGGTGGCTTAGACTTATTTTGCTGCCAACCCTATCCTTTAGTCATCGAATGCAAAGCCGGAAAGAAGATTCCTAACGATACGGCTGTGCAGTTATTAAATCTGGGAACTCTGCGCTTGCAGGATGAAAAACTCCTTCAGAAAACCGCAAAATTAATCATCGGTCCGGGTACACCCACTTCGCAACTTAATGATGCAGCAAAAGTACACGGTATGGCAATTCTCAAACCCGAAACTCTAGAAAAACTGGTGAAGCTGAAAAGCCAATATCCGGGAGCGATCAATCTTTTCCAACTCAAATCTTACCTCACACCGGGTCAAGCCGATGATTCCGTTGAGAAATATCTCGATCGGATTGAAAGCGAAATTAAACTTCGATCGCATCTAATTCAAACTGTTAAAACTTACTTGGAAAACACTCAAGAAAAGCGCGTGAGTGTCCATTCTCTTTATGGCGCTTACGCGATGTCTCAGCCTCCCCAAACTCTTTCCTCCCAAGAAATGCACGAGATTTTAGTCGAGCTTTCTTCACCTTTAACTGGTTATTTAGGACGAGATAAAGGTCAAGATGGGAGCGATCGCTTTTACTTTCTCCGCGATTTATCCTGAAATTAAGATATGGAAGAAAGTGTGCTGTCTAAAAATAGTGGTTTGCGTAAATACCAGCGATACAACCCCTTAAATGGATCCACACTATTTTCGTTATAGATCTGCTAATTTCATCAGCGATCGTTCAAAGCAGTAAATACACTATTTTGTACACAGAATATATTCACATATAGTATCATCAAAGCTTGAAGTGCTGGGTCTACAAATTTCATCCACCCAGATCGATTAAACAGCGGCAAAATCAATAGAGTCGATCGATCCAACTTCAATTCCAACTAACCGAATTGCCAATCCATCGGCGCTAATTTGAGTATCATTTCCAACTTGAACGATCGACAATTCTGCAAAGGTTAAACCTGCTTTTAAACCGATAATATCCACACCATCGGTAAAATCGGTAATAGTATCGCTACCATCATCGCGAGTAAAATCAAACCGATCGCCGTCAGCTCCACCCGTTAAGGTATCGTCGCCTCGATCGCCGCTCAAGACATCTATTCCCGCTTCTCCCAGCAAAACATCTCCGTCTTTTCCTCCAAACAATATATCGCTACCTTCTCCTCCATTTACAGTATCAATGCCAGCATTTCCATACAACAGATCGTTTCCTGCTTGTCCGTGAAGACAGTCATCGCCGAGATTTCCCAGGATGACATCACCCCCGTCACCGCCAAAAACTCGATCGTCATCTTTCCCTGCAAAAATCAGATCGTTTCCCGTACCGCCATCAATAGAATCGATGCCGGAGTTCCCAAAAATGAAGTCATCTCCTTCATCACCGAACAGTAAATCGTTGTCGAAATTACCCAAAATTCGATCGTTTCCAACATTTCCCCGAATCGCATCGCCATCTCGACCGCCAAATACCCAATCGTCCCCATCTCCCGCTTCGACAATATCTTCTCCCTGATTGCCAAACAACCAATCCTCTCCCGGACTTCCTTGTAGATAATCGTTGCCAGCAAACCCGGCAAATGTCACACTTGTCTGAGTTTGACCCTCTAGAGTGTTGGGATTGTCATCGCCAAGGAGAAATTCTCCCGTTTGCGTGTTTGTCGTCGGTTCGGCAGTGGGAAATACCGGGGGAACGGTGGTGAGTTGGCAGGTGTCGAAGTTGGGGAAAATGGCGGGAGGATTGGGAGTTGGATTAGGGGGATTATTCGGAGTTGAAGGATTGGGAATTGGATTGGGAGGAGTGGGATTATCGGGAGTTGGATTATTCGGAGTGGGATTATTCGGAGTTAGAGGTAACGGAATGTTAACTATGAAATTTCCTAAATCCCCAGCCGAGACTCCTTGACCTGTGGTATCTTGGACTTCATCGCCAAGTAAAGAAACGGTATAAATTCCGTTGTCCGATCGATCCCAAGTGCCGCCAGGGGGTATAAATTGGTAAGATGCAGTGGTAGTATTTCCCGTTATTTCGGTACTGACAAACTCGATGAGTTCGTCGAATCCGTTCCCCCCGAAAACCCGAACATCGCCGCTACCGACAGTTGCTACGTCAATTCCACTGTTGTCGGTATAGGTGACAGTCAGCGGATATGAAGTTCCTCCAGCAACAATAATATCAACAAATTCGGCGGTAGCGGCAGGAAGAGTTCGATCGAAATCGTAGCGTTCCCCCGTCGCATCACCGTTATTAACCCCCATTCCCCCCAACGGAACCATCAACCCATTGGCGATGCTATCGTCATCGATGAGATTGAGTTGAATGCTGCCGTCGCCTGTTCCCGTATCCACTTGGACGGTATAGGTATCATCGGTTCCCGTGACATTGGTGATATTTGCCGCAGAGATTCCAGAGGTGACAAGTTCAAAATCCGTGGCATCAACTCCCGTCACTGCTTCGCTGAATTGGATGGTATAGCTGACGGTACTTGCAGATGTAGGGTTTGGGTTGGTTCGGGTAATCTGGGTAACTGTTGGTTCGGTATTATTAAAGGTAACGGTGTTATCGATACTGCTACTGACATCACTAAGATTTCCGGCGGCATCGGTAGCGGCATCGGCAGCAATGGTCGCAACCACTTCCCCATTTCCCGTCATTCCCGTCACGCCAATTTCGTAGGTTGTGCCATCCATGGCGGCGGTTTCGGCAATAGTTGCCGTTAGCATCCCCGATGTCGTACTTTGACTCAAATCGATATCGCTGGCGTCAAATCCGGTGACGGGTTCGCTAAAAGTAGCGGTGAAACGAACTGTTGTAGACGAGGTGGGATCGATTTGTTCGTTCGCTTGTTCGAGAGTAACGGTAGGCGGTGTTGTATCTCCCGTGAATTGAGAGGTATTCACCAATCCTTTCGTATTACTACCATTGGTCGCCACCCAGGTAAAATCTTCGTACTGAGTTCCCATTCCCTGAAGTTGCAAGGAACTATTAGCAGGCGTTGTTGCGGTTTGTTCGATCCCGATATCGATACTGGTGAGTCCGTTTGCTGGACCTCAATTGCGGTCAGAACTCCCTCATAGCTGAGAAATTGAATAACTTTTCCGGTATTATCAACTAAGGCAATACCATCGGGCGATCCATTTTGAATACCGTTAACGGGAAAGTCGATCGCAACGGTACCAAATCCATCGGTTTGGTCTGGAATCGTACCTGTTAAATTTTGGGTATCGTAAACTCCGCCATTATTTCCGTTATAAAGAACGATCGACCAATCTGTTAAATCCGTTCCTGCCACCCCAGCAATTTCGATAAATTCGTTCGCATCTGTACCTGCATTATCGTAGTGAAACTCGTTAATAAAAATAGCAGTCATAACAATTTAGCTATAAATCAAAAATGAGATGTCATTATCTAAAACGTTAATAAATGAATTAAATTTTCACCAAATTTTCGTCAAATCTAATACAAAACCGGGTAAAACATTTTCTCCCGAAACTCGACCAGGACGGTCTAAAACCTCCACATCCCGGTGTTGCCTATAGATTTCTAACTTTTGATTTTGCCGATCGATCAGCCATCCCAAAAGAACACCATTTTCCCGATATTCCTGCATTTTTTCTCGTAAGGTTTTGAGGCTATCTGAAGGCGATCGTAACTCCACCACAAAATCCGGACAAAGTGGCACAAACCCGATTCGTTCTTTAGGCGTTAGTGCTTCCCATCGTTCCAGCTTTATCCACGATGCATCGGGAGAACGATTTGCACCATTTGGCAACCGAAATCCCCCAGAAGAGTCAAACAATTTGCCTAGCTTGGTTTTCCGGTTCCAAGTCCAAAGTTGTCCTGAGATATCCTGATTTCGGTTACTCGTCTCGCCGCCAGTTGGAGGGATCACAATTAATTCTCCCGTTGCCGTTCTTTCTAAGATTAAATCACGATTAACGATCGCCAGTTGTTCAAATTGTTCGGGAGTGACTTGGAAGGCTTCAGGAATGACAATTGTCGGATTTAGCATCGTGTTAAGCCTATCGCTAAACTAGAATGAGAATCGATACAATGATTCTAGCGCGTCACTGTTCGAGAACTCTAGGACGATCGGCTACAATTGAGAAAGATCTCTTCAAGACTTCTGTCGTGTCTGCCAGATATCCTAATCTGTGGGGATTGGTGCTGAAGACGATCGATTTCGCACAACTTATTCTCTCATCTGCTTTATATTCTCGTCAACCCGTGTCAGAATTAGGTTGACGTTTAGAACCCTATTAGTTCCAGACCACCATGTTACTCAAATCTACAACTCGCCACATCCATATCTTTACCGCTGAGGTCCAAGGTCAAGATTTGATTCCCAAGGATGACGTTCTCACCATAGATGTCGATCCCGACAACGAATTCAATTGGGACGAAGAATCCTTGCAATCGGTGTATCGCAAATTTGAGGAGTTGGTACAATCCTATGAGGGTGAAGAATTGATCGAATACAATCTTCGCCGTATCGGTTCGGATTTAGAACATTCGTCCGATCGCTTTTATCTGAAGGCAAAATAAGCTATAATCTGAATACTCGCGTGCAGAACTATAGTTTAGGATTGCCTCGTGTGGGTGAAAACGAAAATAAGTTGTTAGGAAGCACTTAAAATTCGATCGGAAAGAAAGGGTGAAGCATTTGCATGAAGTCTTTTAGACTTGTGCATTACATCTGTCTAGCAAATGCTTTGCCTCTACCCAAATTTTTCCTCACTGCTTATGACTTCAGAAAATCAACATCCGGTCCGATCGGAATTATTCCCCCTGGATTTAAAGGGAAAAGATTTCCATAATAATCCCGTTTCACACTGTCTAAATCGCAAGTTTCGGCAACCCCCGGAAGCTGATATAAATCTCGCAAATATTTGCCCAAATTGGTGTAATCTTGAATCCGGCGCCGGTTACATTTAAACAATCCATAATAAACGATATCAAAGCGGAATAGCGTGGTAAATAAACGCACATCTGCTAACGTAATTCGATCGCCACATAAATAACGGTAATTCTCTAAATTTTGTTCGATTTCATCTAAGGTGGCGAACAATTCCGTACAGGCTTTTTCGTAAGCTTCCTGAGTTTGTGCAAAACCGCAGCGATAGACACCGTTATTAACGGTATGATAAATTTTCTCGTTCCAACGATCGATCGTTTCTTGTAATTCTTCTGGATATAACTCGAGATTTGGCTTGTGAGAAAACTCGTTAAACTGAGAATTGAGGATAACGATAATTTCCGAACTCTCGTTATTAATAATACTTTGGGTTTGACTATCCCACAAAACTGGAACCGTACAACGTCCGGTATATCCCGGTTGTGCTAACTGGTAAAAGTCAGGTAAAGTTTGACATCCCAACTCCGGCACATCAAACATCCAAATTCCCTCATCCGGCGACGGCGACACCACCGACACCGCGATCGTCTCTTCTAAACCCTTCAGCGCCCGCACCACCAGGGTTCGGTGCGCCCACGGACATCCCATCCCTACCACCAGGCGATAGCGCCCTGCTTGCGGCGGATAAACGTCTGTACCGATCGCATTTCTAAATGCACTATCTGGACGAATATATTCCCCAGTTTTGTTGCGCGGTGCAAGTTGAGACATCATCAAATTCCACATCGTCGTCCAGGCAAACTTTCCCAGTTTAACGATGTATTTGGAAGGCAGAGATGTAGATTTAGGCATAATTGGCGATCGCCTCGACCGATACTATTTATTATACCTTAAATCCGGTATAACTCAACCCAAATACTTACGCCAAATTTAACAATTTTGCGACAACTAAGGGAGCTTGCCCTGCACTTAAAAACCCCGGTCGAGGACTTTCTCCCGATCGTGTATTGCAGTTCAAAACAGAAGATTTCATCGATTCTGGGATAGAATCTGCGCCGCAAGATGCGCCAATTAATCCACCGACAATACACGCATTCGTATCGGTATCGCCACCTCCAGTCAAAGTTTCTACAATGGCTTCTTCGTAATCCGAACCTAACAGCAAATGGCGAAAGGCATGGGTAAAGGCAATCTTAACAAAACCATCCTGGGGAGAATACTCGATATTCACATTATTTTCAGCATCGCTTAACCAACTCAAAACTTCTTGATTTGCACTTTCTTCTTGTGATTCCAACCAACATTTTGCTCGGTTAAATGCTACATTTCGATCGCCAAATTCTCGCATCAAACTCGCGATCGCGATCGTATAACAAGCCACCGCATAACAACAACTCGGATGAGGATGAGACAACTGCGAATCTTGTCGAGCAAAGCTTGCCAATTCCTCATCACTCAATCGATATCCCCAAATGCCCAAAGGCGAACATCTCATCAAAGAACCGTTAGATTTAGATGTCATACAGCGTCTTGCGGCTGCCTGTGTCATCACAGCAGCATATCCTTGTTTAGCCAATATTTCGTGCCATTGCGGTTGGGCATAAGACCCTAAAGAATCCGAAGTAGTGTTACCGATATCAAACGGATTAGAGTCTACCCATCGAGCATAATTTTTCGCGATCGATTCTATCTCAAACTCCTGACTTTCCGCTAAGGCTTGCGCCAAACAAAGGGTCAATTCTCCATCATCAGTAATTTGTCCAGGCGCAACACCCAAAACTCCACCTCTCGGCATTTGCATCGCCCGATGAGCATCTTCAAGAGTCGGCTGGCGTCCCAGAAATTCCAAAGTTGCCCCCGCAGCATCTCCCACTAACGCACCCAACAAACAACCCATTGCCGCATCGTGGATATCTCGAGCTTTTGGTTGCATAATTTGAATCTCCGATCGATCTTAGATTTCCAGGCAGCCTCAGACAAAGCTATGTTCTGAATGTTAACAGCTTATGCGTTCAAAAATACCAGTTCAAACGTGCAGTAGCGTGTTACCTTATTACTTATTACTTAAAAAAAACGATCGCCCTCAACAGAGAACGATCGCCCGAACTGGGCGGGAAAATCCCACCCCTGTGGCTATACTTTTAACCTCGAACCTTAGTAGTCGAAGTCGCCGCCCATGCCGCCGCCGGGAGCGGGAGCGCTATCCTTGGGTTCAGGCTTGTCGACAACAATGCACTCGGTTGTCAGCACCATTCCCGCGATCGAAGCCGCGTTTTGCATCGCAGAACGAGTCACCTTCGCCGGATCGACAATCCCAGCTTCAAACAAATCGACGAACTCATTGGTCGCCGCATTGTAACCGACATTGAAGGGTTTCTCCTTCACTCGCTCGGCAATCACCGCACCGTTTTGTCCAGCATTTTCAGCAATCCGCTTCAAGAGGAGCTGCCAGGGCACGCGCCACGATCAACGCGCCCGTCAGTTCTTCGGCTTTCAGGCTGCCGTTTGCCCACTCTTCCAATCCAGGAGTCAAGTGTGCCAGAGTCGTACCGCCACCGGGAACGATACCTTCTTCAACCGCCGCTTTCGTGGCGTTAATCGCATCTTCCAGGCGCAACTTCCGGTCTTTCATTTCCGTTTCCGTTGCCGCGCCAACTTTGACCACAGCCACACCGCCAGAGAGCTTAGCCAAGCGCTCTTGCAGCTTTTCTTTATCGTAGCTAGAATCGGTTTCGTCCATCTGGCGGCGGATTTGTTCGCAACGCGCCTTGACGCCCGCTTCGTTGCCTTCAGCAACGATCGTGGTGCTGTCCTTGGTGATGGTGATGCGACGAGATTTGCCCAGCATCTCCAGCTTGGTCGTTTCCAACTTCAAGCCAGCATCTTCGGTGATCATTTGACCGCCGGTGAGGACAGCAATGTCTTCCAGCATAGCTTTACGACGATCGCCAAATCCAGGCGCTTTCACCGCAGCCACGTTGAGAACGCCACGCAAACGGTTCACCACCAAGGTGGCGAGCGCTTCTTTCTCGATATCTTCAGAAATAATCACCAAAGGGCGTCCAGCGCGGGCAACTTGCTCCAACACGGGAACCAAATCTTGCACCAAGCTGATTTTTTTGTCGGTGATCAGAATGAAAGGCTCTTCGAGAACCGCTTCCATACGCTCGGTATCGGTGGCGAAGTAGGGGGAGATATAGCCCTTATCGAAGCGCATCCCTTCGGTAATTTCCAATTCGGTGGTCATGGATTTCCCTTCTTCCAAGGAAATCACACCTTCTTTGCCCACCTTATCCATTGCTTGGGCAATCATTTGACCGACTTCTTCGTCGTTGCCAGCCGAGATCGAACCCACTTGAGCGATCGCTTTGGAGTCTTCTACCGGACGAGCGTGTTTGGCGATTTGCTCCACCAGGAAGTTGGTGGCTTTGTCAATCCCGCGCTTGAGAGCAATGGGATTAGCGCCAGCCGCGACGTTCCGCAAACCTTCTTTAACAATGGCGTGCGCCAACACCGTTGCGGTGGTGGTTCCGTCTCCAGCGGCATCGTTGGTTTTGGAAGCTGCTTGGCGAATCAGGGCAACTCCCGTATTTTCGACGTGATCTTCCAGTTCGATTTCTTTGGCAATGGTGATTCCGTCATTGACGATTTGGGGTGCGCCAAATTTCTTTTCCAGAACCACGTTCCGACCTTTGGGACCGAGGGTGACTGCCACCGCTTCAGTCAGGATGTCCATCCCTTTTTCCAGGGCGCGACGAGCATTTTCGTTGTATATAATTCGCTTGGCCATAGTGGTTTCAGTGTTGAAGTAATGGGTGACTGAGGAAAAAAGTATCGTCGATTAGCTGACGACGGCGAGAATATCTTTCTCGGAAAGTAAAACGTATTCGTCTCCGCCCAGCTTGATATCGGTGCCAGCGTATTTGGAGTAGAGAACCTTATCGCCCACGCTGACTTCCATCTCTTGGCGAGAGCCATCATCGCTACGTTTGCCAGGACCGACTTGAACCACTTCTCCCACTTGGGGCTTTTCTTTCGCGGCGTCGGGTAGGAGGATACCCCCGGCTGTTTTTTCCTCCGAGGGACTCACCTTCACAAAAACGCGATCGGCTAGCGGCTTGACGGTGGAAACACTCAGAGATACGGCTGCCATACAAAATTCTCCAAACGACGGGTTAAACTGAGAACAACAAACAAACGATTTTTTAGTTGAAGACACGAAGTCGTTAGGGCGATGCGGCGCTTTCTAACGGCTCGTGTTTCAGGAGCAACATGAAAGTAAATTAGCACTCTCATCTCCTGAGTGCTAATTTACCGGAGTGAGCTGGTACAATGCAACTCCCAATACCTGTACGGGTTCCCGAACTCAATCTTGGGTAATTGGTAATTGGTCATGGTGCATAACGATTCCCCCGTCTCCTGAACCCCTGAACCCCTGAACCCCTGAACCCTTGAACTTCTTGACAATGAGCGAAGATCCGATCGTGCCATCCCAGTTACAGAGCCTAGAGAACCCTGATGAGAACTGTGACCCTAATGCTGGGTTAAGCCTGTGCGTGCGACAATTAGGGATCGAGACCATCGATCGACACCTGTTTCTCTGTGCCGACCCGACCCATGCCAAGTGTTGCGACAAAGCCACCAGTTTGGAAGTCTGGGATTATCTCAAGCGACGCCTCAAAGAACTGAAACTCGATCGTCCCCTAACCCAACGACCTAGCTGTATCTTCCGAACGAAAGCCAACTGTCTGCGAATTTGCAGCCACGGACCGATTCTGGTCGTTTATCCCGATGGGGTTTGGTATCATAGTGTGACGCCGGGGATTATGGAAAGAATTATCCAAGAACACCTACTGGGCAACCAAATTGTGCGAGAATTTGCCTTTAGTATCCACCCGTTACCCCATCCCCAATCTCCGCTCTGCGTCGGACACGAGCCAATAGAACCCCAAACCCCACTACCCAATGAAAATATTGGGGAAGTCTCTTCACAATCTCCTTAAATTGGTACAAATTCAACCAGCCGGAGAGATTTCACGTCTATAATGGCAAGGTAAGCGGTTCCCAAAGCTATTGTATCTATTAATAGCGAACGTGCAGTGAGTAGCCCGTTATGAAAACAACCAAAGCAGGTAGTCAGAAGCGATTGTTATTAATTGATGACGATCCGAATTTAATTTTACTAGTCAAAGATTATCTGGAATTTCGCGGGTACGAGGTAATCGCTGCTGGCAACGGCATGGAAGCCTTGGATTCCCTGAAACAGAAACTTCCAGATTTAATCGTATGTGACGTGATGATGCCAGAAATGGATGGCTACACTTTTGTGCAGCATATCCGCGAAGACTCCCGGACAAACTGGATTCCCGTTTTATTTCTCTCGGCGAAAGGTCAGAGTCAAGATCGGGTGAAGGGTTTGAACACCGGAGCCGATGTTTATATGAGCAAACCCTTTGAACCGGAAGAACTCGTGGCTCAGGTAGAATCTTTGCTGCGACAAACTTCTCGTATTCTGGAAGGAAAAGTAACGAAGGGCGAAAACGGTTCTAAATTGCGAGTGCGACCAAAAGTCGAACTCACGCTCACCGAGCAGAAGGTTGTGAATTGGGTGGCAAAAGGATTAGCAAATCGCGAAATTGCCATCGCCATGAATGTGAGCCAGCGAACCATAGAAAGTCATGTTTCTAATATGCTGGCAAAAACAGGTTTGCACAATCGGACAGAACTAGCTCGCTGGGCGATGAAACCCACGTGGTGTAAATTCGCACCGTGCTATCTCTATTTTGGGTGTGACAATCTAGTTGTATGTTCTCGGTGTTTTGAGGTTCGAGTTCGATCGAAAAATAACGAGAAACTTGATGAAAAGACTAGATGATTCGGGGTATTTTTTGCCAAAATTTTATTTTATAAATCGATCGCCTTCGAGGTAACCATTAAGCTGATTGAATCGATTTCAGCTTATACTTTGGCGATCGAATCTTATTTTATAGATTAATTCTAGGTTTACTTTTTCTATGGATTACGTGATGAACCGTCTTTCAATTTTTGTAGACGGGAACAATATGTTCTACGCCCAACAAAAAAATGGCTGGTTTTTCGATCCGAAACGGGTCTTGGAATATTTCCGAACGGAACAGCCGGGAATAACACTGATTAATGCTTTTTGGTATACCGGACTTAAAGATCCTCAAGATCAACGAGGCTTCCGCGACGCATTGATCAGTTTGGGGTATACCGTCCGCACCAAAATTCTCAAAGAGTATTACGACGATAATTCGGGTCGTTATTCCCAAAAAGCCAATTTAGATATCGAAATTGTGATCGATATGTTTAATACCGTCGAGCAATACGATCGAGTGGTTTTATTCAGTGGAGATGGAGATTTCGAGCGCGCGATCGAATTGTTGCGTTCCAAAAGCACCCACATCACTGTTGTGTCCACCGAAGGCATGATCGCTCGGGAACTGAGAAATGCCACCGATCGCTATATTGACTTGAATTTAATTCGTGACAAAATCGAAAAATTGGAATTGTAGCGGATATCCCCCAGGCAGGAGTCACGATAGAATAGAAGGCATCCTCATCGCCGATCGATCGGTTAATTGCTAGACCCGTCGAGATCGTCCCAAAACACAACCCCAACGTTCGAGGACACTACATTATGACAAACCATCAAAGCGATCGAATTCTCATTTTTGACACCACCCTGCGGGATGGAGAACAGTCCCCCGGTGCCGCTCTGAACGTGGATGAAAAGCTGACCATTGCTCGTCAATTGGCGCGACTGGGGGTTGATATCATTGAAGCCGGGTTTCCCTACAGTAGTCCCGGCGATTTTGAAGCCGTTGAGAAAATTGCCGCAGCCGTAGGACCGAAGATCAACCGACGATTTGCGGTTTAGCCCGAGCCACTCGAAAAGACATCGCCGCCGCTGGAGAAGCGCTCAAACCCGCCGCCAATCGCCGGATTCACACTTTCTTGGCAACGTCGGATATTCACTTAGAGTATAAACTCCGTAAAACCCGAGCGGAAGTGTTAGCCATCGTCCCAGAAATGGTGGCGTATGCCAAAACCTTTACCCAGGATGTGGAATTTTCCCCAGAAGATGCCGGACGTTCCGATCCAGAATTTTTGTATCAAGTCCTGGAAGCCGCGATCGCAGCAGGCGCGACCACTGTTAATATTCCCGATACGGTCGGCTATACCACCCCTGCCGAATTTGGGGGCATCATTCGTGGGATAAAAGAAAACGTTCCCAATATCGATCGTGCCATCATCTCCGTTCACGGTCACAACGACCTCGGTTTAGCCGTTGCCAACTTCCTCGAAGCCGTGAAAAACGGGGCGCGACAACTCGAATGTACCATCAACGGTATCGGCGAACGGGCAGGCAATGCCGCCCTAGAAGAATTGGTGATGGCGCTGCACGTCCGGCGGCAGTATTTCAATCCCTTCTTGGGACGCCCCGTGGATTGTGAAGCACCGCTGACCCACATCGACACCCAACAAATCTATAAGACCTCCCGGATGGTATCGAGTTTAACCGGGATGTCCGTGCAACCCAATAAGGCGATCGTGGGAGCCAATGCCTTCGCCCACGAATCCGGCATTCACCAAGATGGCGTTCTCAAACACAAACTGACCTACGAAATCATGGACGCCCAGTCCATCGGTTTGACAGAAAATCAGATCGTTCTAGGCAAGCTTTCCGGTCGCCATGCCTTTCAAACCCGGTTGCTGGAATTGGGATTTGAGTTGTCGGAAACCGAACTGAATAACGCTTTCCTCAAATTCAAAACCTTTGCCGACAAGAAGAAAGAAATCACCGATTGGGATTTAGAATCGATCGTCAAAGATGAGATTCAGCAACCCCCAGAACTGTTCCGGTTGGAATTGGTGCAGGTGGCAAGCGGGAATAACGCCCGTCCCACAGCCACCGTCACGCTGCGGACACCCGATGGGGAAGAACTCACCGATGCAGCGATCGGCACCGGCCCGTGGATGCAGTTTACCGGGCGATTAACCGCGTCGTCAACGTCCCCAACGAGTTGATCGAATTCTCCGTGCAGTCAGTGACAGCCGGAATTGACGCCCTCGGGGAAGTAACCATTCGCCTGCGACATGAAAACCGCATCTTTTCCGGTCATGCCGCTAATACTGACATTATTGTGGCTTCGGCTCATGCTTACATCAATGCTCTGAACCGATTATACGCGGCACTGCAACAAGAGTCGGGCGAAACAATTCCGACTCCGGTAACGGTGTAATCTGCGGATGGGGAACCCCAAGGTGGTGCGTTCAGGTGTCACCTCGATCGTTTTTGCTGGCCAGACCGTATTGGCGCAAACACCCACCCTACCACTCGAACCCGACGATCGATCGTCGGGTTCGATGCTAATACAATTCGATCGAATTGTGCTGGCTGGGAATGGGCTGCAAGGCTCTAACTCTTGACCCGTTTCGGCGAATTTTGAAGTTCGTCAGGCGGTTTTTTTTGCAGTACCCAATCGAGATACAACACCAAGATTTGCAGTTTGACGAATCGGGCGGTGCCTTGGAGATGGGCGTCGCGCAGCACCCACTGCCAAAACTTGGCAAGCAAAATGCCCAGGACGATTTCGCTAGATTTGTCTAGAATGAGCACAAATAAGGGAAAAATGACGTTCATTGGGGTTGCAAATTAACGACATCTTTACTGTCGCAAGTGCATTTGAGAGATAACGATCGAACATAGACTGACACGGCCTAACATCGGCTAACATCAGTGAAAAGTAGATAAAAATCTGGTGTTGTAGGGCGAAATGTCTTCGTGCTGAGAATTGTTAGCCCTCACCCTAAATCCCTCTCCCAAAAAAGGAGAGGGACTTTGAATATCTAGCTCCCCTTCTCCCAAGCTTGGGAGAAGGGGTTGGGGGATGAGGGCAAAGTTTTGCCAGTCAACCAATCGCCAGCCTCAGTAACAACTCCAACTCTCCCCCCACAGATGAAACTTTTACCTCGCGAATTTCTCGAAAAAATTGCCAGTGTTTACGATTTGTCTCCCGAACAGCGAGAAGCTTTTGTCGAAAAATGTAGTACCCAAAAAAGCGAACAACAGATTGCTGAAAATTTCCTCTACATCACTCGCGGCACTTTTCGCACTCGGATGAGTGGGGTGTACAAAAAGTTCAATATTGGCGGAATCGTACCGGGAAAAGCCCGGAAACTACACGATTTGTTACTTCGGGAATATGAGAAGGAACATCCGGTATCTGTGGGCAATTCAGCACAAATCGACGCGACCATTGCAGAGCGAGTCCGATCGATTCGCAAGGCAGTACGCGACAACATCCAGCAAGAATGCGGCACGATGCGGGTGCTGGATATGACCCAACCCATCGGTTTGGGCAAGATTTACAGCGGCTTCCGCTGTTACGAGGTACAGTAGCAGCAATGAGTCGTTTTTGGGAGACTGCGTTCCCGTTTTCGTGCCGCTCAAGCCATTTGCGGAAACGCCAGACCAGCCGGGATTGCTGAAGTTTATCGTCCAAACGTGGCAAGTGTTGAATGCGGGTCGGGCATTAGTGCTGTTGGATGGGTTGGACGAAGTAGCAGAAGCGCATGGCGATCGCATTCTCCAAGAAATTCAAACCTTTTCCCAGCAATTCCACGCCTGTCATTTCGTCGTCACCTGTCGCATCGCGGCGCAGGACTATACCTTCACGCAATTTACCGAAGTGGAAGTTGCCCCCTTCGACGACGACCAAATTCGCACCTTTGCAACGCAATGGTTCGCCAGCAAAAATCTGGACTTTACCGCAGATTTCCTCGGGCAATTGCAAGACAACCCCCGCATTGGGGAACTGGCAACCAATCCCCTGCTGCTGACGCTGCTGTGCTTGGAATTTGAGGATTCGGGGGACTTTCCCGCAGACCGGGCGCAACTGTACCAACGCGCCGTAACGACGCTGCTGCGCAAGTGGGACAGCAAGCGCCAGATTCGACGCCAGCAAGTGTACCAGCAACTTTCGGTTCCTCGCAAAGAGGATATGTTCAGTAATCAGTTTCCCCTACGTAAGGGCAGTACATTTCCCTCATTCTTCTGTTGCTTTACGAGTTTTGGCACTAGACTATTGCTGAGCCTCAACCGAGTAGCCACTAGACGAAATTGATACCTTTTCTATCAAATGTGTCGTCACTATTCTTTTGCGAAAATCGAGGGAATAGGCTTTCATTAGCTGTGAGGGAGTCAGGGGAGTTTCTTCTGAACGAGAGAACCTCTTTACAGCGGGAACGCTGGATGTTCAGTAATCAGTAATCAGGGAAAAGTTTAGTCAAAATGCTGAAAACCCCGATCGAGGCTGAGCCTTAGATCGGGATTAGTGTGGTTGGTGTGTGTAAGTAAGACGTTGGGTTCGGGGGTAATTGTTCCCACGATCGCCGCTGAATTTCCCAACCGCTGGACGAATTCCTCCGCGAGTTCCCTCGGCAGACACAACACCAGTTCAAAGTCTTCCCCGCCGTACAGCGTCCATTCGATCGATCGTTCTAGTGAGACGATTTGCGTCAAAACTGGGGGAATGGGAAGGAGAGATCCATCGAGTTTTGCTCCAACTTGGCTAGCGCGGCAAATTTGTAAGACGGCATCGGCAAGTCCATCGCTGCTATCCATCCCGGCGATCGAAATTGAGGAATCAACCATTTCCCACAAAATTGGTAAGACATCGAAGCGAGGTTGGGGGCGTTGATGGGCGCGAATTAAGGCATTTCGATCGCGATCGTTCAAACTTTGCCCAAACTCCGGATGTAGCAACAATTCTAACCCCGCCCGAGATGCCCCGTGAACCCCCGTCACCACGATCGCATCTCCCGGTTTAGCGGCATTGCGGCGGATAGTGCGATCGGGTTGAGCTTGCCCAAAAGCAGTGATGGCAACGGTTCTGATAGAAGAGCGGCAGATATCGCCGCCAACAATTTCTGTACAGTACTGCTCAAGGCACTCCGTCATCCCACAATACAGTTCCTCCACCCAATCCACGGGGGTATCGCCCGAAAGTCCTAATGCAACGGTGATGGCAACCGGAGTCGCACCCATTGCCGCTAAGTCGGACAAGTTCGCCGCTGCCGCCCGCCAACCGACATCCGCCGCAGAAGTGGTACGATCGCTGAAATGGACGCCATCGACGAGCATATCGGTGGTGATGACCAAAGATCGATCGGTTTGCAGGGCTAAAACAGCGGCATCGTCTCCCACCACCGCCGCCGGACAAAAACGCTGCACGCGCTGCAACAGACCTTGTTCGCCGATGTCTTTAACAAACTGAGGATTCATGGGAGAGGCTAAACATTCGATCGATTATTGCAAATACTTCACTCACAGTGCTTTTGACAAACATACTATCATCGCTGCGGTGGTGTAGCGGCTGTTTTTTTAGGCTTCGGCAGCGTCTTGTCGCTGTAGGTAAAAGGCAGCCCTCCTTTTTCTAATCTCTCCTCCAACCATTCGGGTTTCTCGCTAAATTCGATCGACATCGTACCATCGGGTGCAACGCCATACACCCATTTTGCCCCAGGACAAATCGACGATTCCATGTCGGGAACCGAGGGTAGCCATTTCCCTTCTGTAGCTGCCAAAGCTTTAACTTGTAATATTTTTTGCGTCAGTTCCAAGTCCAGCATAGCCTTAGATGACTTACTGAATTGGTTGGATAAATGGCTTCGATCGAATCCCCAACCTGGCCAACCCCTGTAATTCCAACCTGCGACATCATCGATCTCAACTGCATCCGAGGCACAAATATTGTGCTGGCGAGATGTGACAACAGATTTTTGCCGGACTCGATAAGTATCGATCGCAGAAAAGCGCACATACGGTTTCATGACTGGCTTCAGCCCAAAAATTGCATTCGATAAAGTCCAGCCGGAAATGCTATCTTTTAAGGAGATATCTTCTCCCGGTATTATATAGAGTACCATTAAGCTAAAAACACCAAAGTTAGAAATTTCTAATGATTCTGAGAGCGAAGACCATACTTCTTCGATATCAGACTTGGCATTCTTTTTCCAAATAAAATGCTGCCAAAAGTTAAAATCATACAAAGCTTCTCCTTGCAAAGAGGGCAATGTCGATTCTCGGTAATCTCGTTCTCGTAAACGCTGCTGCCACTGTACCGGAAGGTTATCAATTTTTCGCATCACCCCAGCTTGATACTTACTGACAATCAAAGCCACAAGTTGACCGATCAATTGAGGACTTTCCGTCAACGACTGGTTAAATTTCCAGGAAACTTCCAGCATTTCGGCGGCGGCATCCATCTGACCTTGACGGTATTTTTCGAGAGTATCCAGTGCTAATATTTTTTGAAGACTAGCCAACCAGGCATAACTGGATAGGGGACTTGTCGGATCTCCTTCCAAAATGTAGTCAATATCTGTTCCCCAGTGCGGCACTTCATTCGTTAAAACGTGCTGGCGAATTTCGGCTAAAACGGTTTGTTTGGAGGCGAGATAGCGCTGTAATTTCTCTGACGGTGGATCGATAGTGTCGTTCGGTTTGGCAATCTGAACCCCTAGGTAATCTCCAAGTTCTTCTTGAATGTCTTCAAATGCTTTCTTATCGACTTCTGAAGGGGAAAAATCCCCTAAAAATTTGCTTTTGCTCTCTACCGGATCGTAAATTACTCCTGAATTTATCCCCAATTTAGCCATCAACTCCGCCAGTTTCAACGCCGAATCATTCGGTTCTGTTTTCGGGAACTGTTGAGAGAATGCTGCCAAATCTTGTTCAATTTCTTGTTCCTTTCGAGAGGCAAGCCAGTTGCCGCCAACTATCCAGATTGCCAAAATTCCCGCTAATCCCATCGCCGATCGACCCAGGAGTTTGAGGAACTTCTTCCCTTTTGGAGATGGAGATCGATCGTCCATGAATTCTTCCTTGGCAACATCAGTCTGAGATACTCAGAACCAGAATTCTCTGTGCCGTATTTTGTTATGAATTTGCGCTATTTGTCAACTTTTAAATATTAAAT
Organism: uncultured cyanobacterium; assembly: GCA_963838375.1. Classification (GTDB taxonomy): domain Bacteria; phylum Cyanobacteriota; class Cyanobacteriia; order Cyanobacteriales; family Geitlerinemataceae; genus DVED01. The sequence goes on from CAWIQY010000012.1 coordinate 73,268, forward strand.
CTTGTTAAAAGGATCGGGTATATCGGCAATTTTAAGGCTTGAGATTGGCAACTCGTATATTCTTAGGACTTACGCAACGACTCCAGACACAGGGGCAACCACGGGGGGATTGCCCCTACAAAGCACCATATATGGCGGCTCTGCGTAAGTCCTAATTCTGTAGAAGTCGGAGTTCTTAAAGAACCCCGACTTCTGAAGATCTTATCTTTGTGTTTGCGCCATCCGAGCTTGCATTTGCGCTGCGAATTGCTCTATAACTTGGGGACTGGCTTCGGTGGTTTTCCAAGAATCTCGCTCTTGCAGTCGATCGCACCAAGCCTGTAACTGCGGCAACTCATCCAGAGGCATTCCCATTTTGGGGAACCAGGGAACAGAAACCCCAGCGGTGATATCTGCCAGGGAGAGTCGTTCTCCGCCGAAAAAGGGTTTTCCATTTAAAAGTCGATCGAACACTTGCAGAACCGCAGCCGATTTTTGCTTAGCTTGCTCGATTTTCTCGGCATCGGGGGACGCGAATCCCATCATCTGACTGACGAGAGGTCCCATTGCTGGCGCCAGTTCGTTAATCGTTGCCATTCGCACCATTTGGACAATACCAAAGTTTTGTGGCTCGGTGGGACGCAATGGGGGATCGGGATATTTGGCGTCGAGATAATCGAGAATCGCTTGGGATTCGACTAAGCGGAAGTCATCATCAACGAGAGCGGGAATGTGATGGAAGGGGCTAATTGCCAGAAAGTCGGGTTGAAATTGGTCGCCATCTAACTTGAGTTCGATTAATTCAAAGGGAAGTGATTTTTCCAGCAGGGCGATCCAGACACGACGGGAGTTGGGGGAAAGAGGGTGATGATAGAGGTGGAGCATAAGTAAGTGAGTTCGACTCGACGGAGAATTGTCCGATTGTACACGCACAGAGTTCTGTTACGATCGAGGCATTGAGGGGTTTCACCCCCAAACAGACCGGGGAATAGATCGACTCCTGTAGGTTAATTCTTTATAAAATTTAATCCACAGGCGACAAATCTTCGTGTTAGCCTGGTAATTGCTTATGTCAGTTGAATTGACTTGTAAAAGAAATAGTTTTCAGTTAAAAATCTAGCGATCGATTCGTTTTGATTTCAGATTGAGAATTCACAAATAGTCATCTAAACTATCCGATCGTAAACTAGAGTCGAGCGCATTTAAAATTAGCTGAATAGGTCTGTTGAGTATTCTTTTTGAACCGAATAAATAAGCAGATTATAGTTGTTTGTTGGAAGAGAAATCTTGGGATCGAAAAAAACTCAAGAGCCGATCGCCGTTGTTTTTCGACGTTAGGGAACCCGAGAGATCTGCCAGGTTATGCTATCTTCAACAAACGACCGATCGCTCGACCATCTTAGTTGTTCGCATTTCAGTTTTTCATAGAGGAGATCCATTCTTAATGACCTTCGGAACTCATTGCCACCATCATCCCGATGGAAACTGCCACCGCAATCCCCTGCACTGCATTCTGCCGCCCCATATGCTAAAAGAACTGGCAGAACAGGGAACTCCCTTGGAACGAGAGCGAGCCATTCGATCGCTCGTCCTGTCCGGGCAATTCCGAGGACAGCGCCAGCAAATTGCCGAACTGACAACACGTCCACCTGCCCGAGAAGCCATCGCCGTCAAACAGCGTATAATTTATGATGCTGGCGGTCAAACCGAGTTGCCGGGACGGCGCGTCCGAGGTGAAGGCGATCCTCCTACAGGCGACGCTGCTGTTGATGAGGCTTATGACGGAGCCGGGGAAACCTTTGACTTGTATCAAGTCATTTACGGGCGCAACTCCATCGACGATCGAGGAATGGACTTGATTTCCACCGTTCATTACGGGCAAAGTTACGATAACGCCTTCTGGGATGGCAAACAAATGACCTACGGCGACGGCGACGAAGACTTACCAGAATCTGAGCGTCTATTCAACCGTTTTACCATTGCCATTGATATTATTGCCCATGAACTCACCCACGGTGTGACCCAATATGAAGCGGGATTGGTGTATCGCAACCAACCAGGCGCCCTCAACGAGTCCTTTTCCGATGTATTCGGCGCATTGGTAAAGCAACGCCAGCGCAATCAAACCGCCACCGAAGCCGATTGGATTATCGGAGAGGGTTTGTTTACCCGCAATATCAGCGCTAGCGGCATCCGTTCCATGAAAGCGCCTGGAACCGCTTATAACGATCCCAAATTGGGCAAAGATCCGCAACCCGCTTATATGCGGGATATCTATAAAGAGGAGGAGCGGGTGCGCATCGAGACTATCGCAAGTTACCGTTTGAATAAGACATCTGGTTCGGTTCCGGTACCCAGTACCCACCCTTCTCTGTCGCCTCTCTTCTGCTTCTGAGATTAGGCTTCTGATTTCTGTACCATGTAGGGAAGTACGGGCGGTACGGTTGCGACACCCCCGAGTCCCTCCTACATGCAACAGCACAGGCTATGGCCCGCCGCAATCTTGGGCCCGAGATGCCTCGATTTGTGCTTATATCTGGGGACCAAGCAGCTCATTCTAGCGGTCCTACAAGCAGAGATGCAATTGTGGTAAGATTTCACTCCTGTTTCCTTTTATGCACTTTCCTTTTTTTTTTTTTTTGCTTTTTTTGAAAAGAGCATTATTCGAATTCGGCTTCATAGAGATGGAAATATTCAAAGGAAGGATTCCTCGACGTAACTTCTTTTCTGTCTCTAGAGTGCGAATAATTTCAAACTATTTTTCCTTGATTAGAATGTCCGTGATGCTCTTGCGGCAGAGCTGCCGGGATTACCTCTCTACTTCTGCATTGGTAATAATGACGTGGAGGTCAGTGATTACGATGTTGCGTGCGGTCCCTCAGAGTGGCTGGACTTCCTGTACACAGGTTGATATTGGAGGAGCGTATATCATATCTTTGGTTTGGCTTTTCTATTGGCTCAGTACTTCTATTCATTTCAGCTTGGCAAGACTTCATCCCTTCTGATCAAGGTATGCCATATCTTCTGTTATAGCTTCGAACCCATTGACCATTTTAAAGTCGTATCGTTCACTCTGGCAGTTATATTCCTTTTCTAATGAAGGCTTTGAGCTGAATGTGAGGTCAGGGAATAGTTATCTAACTTCGCTATCATCCCTGTCTTTACAGAGCAAAACTTTAGACAAATGGGAGCTTACGCAGTGGATTTGCCCTCTCTATCCTCTCCTCTCCGCCTTGTCGTTCTCAATACTGTGCTCTACTCTGCTCGGCACCTCCCTGATTATAAAAACGATCCAGATCCATGTGGTCAGCTGGCATGGCTGCAGCAGGTGGGTCTATATACGTCCTCTCATACTTCATGTCGATGCGATTCTTCTTCACCTTCTGTACCTCAGTGGGATTGTGGTTTGATGAGAATGAGTGACTCTCTCTGGTGCTGCAGGAGCTGGAATTGGCGAGAGCTAATGGCGTCTCTGTGATAATCCTTGGGCATATTCTACCAGGTGCGTCTCTTTGACGAGTTATCCAACCGCCTCGCCGTTTATCCCTTTGCTGTTTACGTCCTTTTGCTGTTACTTACGAATGTTTATAGGAATGGATAGCTACAGCTTTGTACCCCTGATGGTTCCCTCACAGAACGCGCAACTCATTGGTGTGTATTAGCACTGCCTGCTCATATGACCTTCCTTTGCTGGCTTGAGAGAATTGAAGATTTAAGCTTACGGATTTGGATGACGCAGATGTCATTGCGAACTATAGCGACGTAATCACGCTGCAAGTGTTTGGGCATCTACACCATGATGAGTACAGGAGTTTTACCAACACCTCTCTCAGCTCCAGCAGTCCCCTCCCTGCTCTTCTGGTTGCCCCATCCATTAGCCCCATCTTTGGCAATAATCCTGAGGTTTGCCGTGATTGTCAATCTTTCAGAAAAATACTTGACCTGCCCTCATATGGTCTACAATGTTGCCTTATCTTTTCAATCTAATTGACATCTGTGTAGTTTCGAGTCGTGGAGATGGGGAATGCCAACGAGATAGTGTCTTATCAGGCCATCTGGATGGATCTGCTCGCTTCAAACACCTTGGGTACGCCCGTGTGGCCCCAGCTGTATGACTTTGAAGACTACTAAAGGGACTCCGCAGGTTCTTTGTTTTACCGATATAAAGCAAACCATCACTTTTATGTCTGATTGCATAAATACCAGGACGAGCAGGAATACTAGCAAATTCGCGGCTCAAAGGCTGGCATTGCTCGAAGGGAGTAAAAGCAATCGCATCTAAGATTCTCCGAGCTTGGATTTGCAATTCAGAATCGTTTGTCGGCATGAGAAGTAAGAAAAAGCTGATTGCACAGAAATCATACTCTCACAAATATCCTCATAGCGTAACTGAAGCAGTATAATTCCTAACTCCCATTTATCAATCTAAAATCTAAAATCATATAACTCATAACTGAAAATTCTCAATCTAAAATCCAAAATCTAAAATCCAAAATTGTTTAACCCATTTACTAATCTTTCAATTCCTTCTTTTGCGGTTTCTTTTTGTAATGCTCCGTAAGCAACACGTAAATAACATCCTTGATTCATCCCAAAGGTAGTTCCCGGAAGTACTGCAACGTGATATTGACTAATAAGTTGTTTGACTAATTCAAAATCATCTATTTGAGCGTTTACTTTCAAGAAGAAATAGAAAGCACCATTTGCGGGAGCTATTGTACAAATACCTTTTAAACCTTTGAAAGATTCAATTACTAATTCTCGTACTTGCGCGATCGCCTTAATGTTATCTTTCAAATATTCTGGTTTTGCTTGCAATGCTCCTAAAGCTGCATATTGAGATACTACAGGTGGACAAATTAAGTTTGTATCTTGAACTTTTTTAACTGCTGAAAGTAAATGTTGCGGAATCACCATGTACCCAATGCGCCAGCTTGCGAAACCGTAGGCTTTGGAAAGGCTAAATAAGGATATTGTATATTCGCTGCTATTAGAAAATGAAGCGGGTGAAACGTGTTTGACATTGTTGTAAGTAAAATATTCGTAAGCTTCATCGCTGATATGATAAATTCCTCGCTGCCGACAAATATCGTTAACTTGCTGTAATAACTCTTTTGAATAAACCGCTCCAGTAGGATTGTTGGGTGAAATTGTCACAATTGCTCTGGTTTTAGGAGTAATTGCATCGAGAATTGCATTTGGCTGTAACTGGTAATTTTCATCGGTTTCCACCAACACCGGATTGCACCCAGTCATGGCGATCGCCATTTCGTGATTAAAATAATATGGCGTATTTAAGATAATTTCATCGCCAAGGGAAGTAATTGCAAGAATAGCATTCATAAACGCCATATTGCTTCCTGCTGTGACAACAATACGGTTATTTTCGTTGATTTCTATATTGTTAAAAGCTGCTAATTTTTCTTTGAGGATATTTATTAAAGGGGGAATTCCTTCAACAGCTTGATATAAATTATTTGAAGAATTACTTAGAAACTGAGGTAAAAATTCTATTGCTTCAGGTGGCGGAGAATAAGAGACAACACCTTGCCCTAAAGATATAGTACCGGGAGAATTTTTGATTAATTCCCCAACAACAGGAATTATCGGCGATTGTACCGATTGCATACGAGAGATGAGCGTCATGCCAAAATTGGATTTGAGCTAAATTTTTATTGTTAGATTAGCTTACTTCTTAATATTTCATGAATGCAATTTGTGCGTAACAAATCTTGCTTGTTTTCGCGTAGTAGAAGCAAATTCATCTTAAAATTATGCCTACTTCAAATTATTTGATTATCAATTTCTCTTAAAGCTTGACCTAGTAAGCTTTTGGTTTATAAGTATCACGCAAATCATTTTAACAAGTAATTAAAGATTTGGTAAAGCTGTGTAGTTACAGCAGGTTGAAGTGTAAAGTAATACTTGTTCAAGCAATATCGAATCAGGATTGACAGGATATTTTTGAAGTAATTCGGGACCAAAAGCAGCAAATAGCAGGCAGTAAAAGAAAACTAGTCGTTTGTGATGCTGTAACATCTATCTCAAAATATACTCGTTCGCTGACGCTTAAGTAGTAATTTAGCTTCAGAAAAATTTGTGCAATCGCGCTTGTAAGAAAGCGATGTTAATAAGCATTGTCTTTGTAATGGATTAGTGCATTACCCATAAAAGTTAAGCTTCCGCAGTCGGATGACAGATTGTTGCATCCGTGATTCATGGTGAGTATCTACATAAATAATTACTGTTGCTTGAAAAGCATGGTTTTGACTGAAATTAAAGCTCCGTTTTCACTCTTTTAACCTTATTTATCTGGAGTTTCCATGAAACCGAATTTAAAGATTACTAGTCTTCCCGTAGCACCGCCAGCAGTAGCTAGTTTAGGAGAAACTTTTCAGGTTTCTTTGCAAGGAATTAACGACGGTACGGCAGATATAACTTCCAGATGGTTTGATTACGTCTACCTTTCTAGCGACAATATTTTTGATAATTCTGACATACGTCTGACAGATATATCGGCAAGTGGTTTCGTTTTGCGTTCTTTACCAGCAGGAGACAGTTATACCAGCCCTAACCGTAGCATCACTATTCCTAATACAACGACTACTGGAAATCAATTTCTGTTATTTGTAACAGATGTATTTGATTCCCAAGATGAAAGCGATGAAACGGACAATGTTTTTGCAGTTCCCATCGAAATCAAAGCGCCAAATTTAACTATTTCAGGTACTCCTGCAACACCAAGCTCTGTTAGTTTAGCGGAAAGCATTTCCCTTGAGTACAAAGTTACCAACAACGGTAGCGGTACAGCATCACGTTTCTGGAGTGACCGTTTTTATATTTCCGATGACGCTACCTTAGATAGTACCGATACTATTATCGGTAATCGGAATATAATTTCTGAAACTCCTCTAGCAGCAGGAGAGAGTTACACCACAACTGCCAACGTTTTTGTTCCCAACACTGTAGAAACGGGTAATAAATTTTTACTTCTTCAAGTTGATAGAGCTAATCAACAAGGGGAAAGTGACGAAACTGATAACGTTACTGCTATTCCTATCCAAATCGGAGCGCCAAATTTAACTATTTCAGGTACTCCTGCAACACCAAGCTCTGTGAGTTTAGCGGAAAGAATTTCCCTTGAGTACAAAGTTACCAACAACGGTAGCGTTACAGCACCAGCTAACTGGAGTGACCGTTTTTATATCTCCGATGACGCTACCTTAGATAGTTCCGATACTATTATCGGTAATCGGAATATAATTTCTGAAACTCCTCTAGCAGCAGGAGAGAGTTACACCACAACTGCCAACGTTTTTGTTCCCAACACTGTAGAAACGGGTAATAAATTTTTACTTCTTCAAGTTGATAGAGCTAATCAACAAGGGGAAAGTGACGAAACTGATAACGTTACTGCTATTCCTATCCAAATCGGAGCGCCAAATTTAACTATTTCAGGTACTCCTGCAACACCAAGCTCTGTTAGTTTAGCGGAAAGAATTTCCCTTGAGTACAAAGTTACCAACAACGGTAGCGTTACAGCACCAGCTAACTGGAGTGACCGTTTTTATATCTCCGATGACGCTACCTTAGATAGTTCCGATACTATTATCGGTAATCGGAATATAATTTCTGAAACTCCTCTAGCGGCAGGAGAGAGTTACACCACAACTGCCAACGTTTTTGTTCCCAACACTGTAGAAACGGGTAATAAATTTTTACTTCTTCAAGTTGATAGAGCTAATCAACAAGGGGAAAGTGACGAAACTGATAACGTTACTGCTATTCCTATCCAAATCGGAGCGCCAAATTTAACTATTTCAGGTACTCCTGCAACACCAAGCTCTGTTAGTTTAGCGGAAAGAATTTCCCTTGAGTACAAAGTTACCAACAACGGTAGCGTTACAGCACCAGCTAACTGGAGTGACCGTTTTTATATCTCCGATGACGCTACCTTAGATAGTTCCGATACTATTATCGGTAATCGGAATATAATTTCTGAAACTCCTCTAGCAGCAGGAGAGAGTTACACCACAACTGCCAACGTTTTTGTTCCCAACACTGTAGAAACGGGTAATAAATTTTTACTTCTTCAAGTTGATAGAGCTAATCAACAAGGGGAAAGTGACGAAACTGATAACGTTACTGCTATTCCTATCCAAATCGGAGCGCCAAATTTAACTATTTCAGGTACTCCTGCAACACCAAGCTCTGTGAGTTTAGCGGAAAGAATTTCCCTTGAGTACAAAGTTACCAACAACGGTAGCGTTACAGCACCAGCTAACTGGAGTGACCGTTTTTATATCTCCGATGACGCTACCTTAGATAGTTCCGATACTATTATCGGTAATCGGAATATAATTTCTGAAACTCCTCTAGCAGCAGGAGAGAGTTACACCACAACTGCCAACGTTTTTGTTCCCAACACTGTAGAAACGGGTAATAAATTTTTACTTCTTCAAGTTGATAGAGCTAATCAACAAGGGGAAAGTGACGAAACTGATAACCTTACAGCTATTCCCGTTCAAGTTGGAGCGCCAAATTTACAGGTATCTGATGCAACCGTACCAACCTTTGCTAATGTTAATTCAACTTTTCAAGTGGAGTGGGAAGTTACTAATAACAGTACGGTAACAGCACTAGCTAACTGGTTTGACTACATTTACTTATCCGATGACGATACTTTAGATAATAGCGATACTCGTCTCGTAACTCAAAGTGCAGCAAGTAATACTCCTTTAGCAGGTGGAAGCAGCTATACAGCAACTAGAGATATTACTCTTCCCGATGCTGAAACAGGTAATCGCCATCTATTGTTTGTCGCGGATGGAAATAATCGCCAAGGGGAAACCGATGAAACTGATAATGTTCGTGCGGTTCCCATCCAAATTGGCGGTTTAGCTATCGATGATGTAACTGTTGTTGAAGGGAATAGCGGTACTACCAACGCCGTATTTACAGTTACTCGTCTTGGTTCAAGTACTCAAACAGCAACAGTAGACTACTCTACAGCAGATGATACTGCAACTGCCGGACAAGATTATGTTGCTACTAACGGTACTTTGACATTTAATCCCGGTGAGACAACTAAAACTATTACCGTTGGGGTTAATGGAGATACAGATTTAGAAGCTACCGAGAATTTCTTTGTTAATCTGACTAATCCCACCAATACGTCTGTTATTGATAGTCAAGGTGTGGGAACAATTCAGTTTGATGAAGTTGGATCTGTAGATAGTGAAATTTCACTTTTAGTTGATATTTCCCCAAGTGTAAGCCCTAGTGAATATAACCTGCAATTAGAAGGTTACGCAGAAGCTTTTGAAAATCCAGACCTCTACAACAACTTAATTTCTCAAGGTGTTGAAGGTCAAGTTGCGGTAAATCTAGTAGTGTGGTCTGGTGCTAATTTACAGCAAGAATCTGTTTCCTGGAGCTTGATTGATAGCGCACAGGCTTCACAAGACTTTGCCAAAGATATTCGCGAGACTTTATTACCAGCATTTGGTGGTAGCCGTCCCTTCAATAACGCAACTGCACCTGGCTCAGCTATTAATTTTGCAGTTCCTTTATTCTCTTCCAATCCTTTTGAAGGTAAACGTTGGACAATTGACGTATCGGGAGATGGTGTCCAGAATAGGGGTGCAAATACCGCAACTGCTAGAGACAATGCCATTGCAGCAGGTGTTGATGTTATCAACGGAATTGTGATTGGTAACAATACTGGTCTGAAAAACTTTTACGATAACAACGTAATTGCAGGTACTAACGCTAACGGAAATCCCGCTTTTACACTACAAACTACTGATTTTAACGGTTTTAAAACTGCTATCAATGAAAAACTGACAGCAGAATTGACACCACCTCCACAGGTTTCTATCAGCGACGTTTCATTACTAGAAGGTAATAGCGGTACTACCGATTTCGTCTTTGATGTTAGCCTTTCAACAGCAAACAACCAAGCTATCACCGTAGACTACACCACAGCAGACGGTACCGCAGTTGCCGGTAAAGACTACACCGCTACAAACGGTACTCTCACATTTAATGCTGGAGAGACAAGCAAAACTGTTACAGTCTCGGTCGCTGGTGAAAACAGAGTTGAAATTGACGAAAACTTCTTCATCAACTTAAGTAACGTTACCAACGGTGACATTTTAGATGCTCAAGGTGAAGCAACTATTACCAACGACGACGAAATTCAACTCAGCAATAATAATGTTGATGAAAACAGCCCTAGCGCTACCGTAATTGGAAACTTCAGCGCTACCGATGCATCAGATACCGATAGCTTCAGCTTTAGTTTGATAGATGACGCTGGGGGACGTTTTACTCTTAACGGCAGTCAATTGCAGGTAGCTGACGGTACGCTGTTAGACTTTGAAAGCAACACCAGTCACAACGTTACAGTTCGCGCTATTGATAGCAATGGCAATAACTTTGATAAGAGTTTTGCCGTTGTAATTAATGATATTGATGAAACACCTGTAGTTACTAACCAAGCACCTGTTGCCAATAACGACACAGCAACAACCAACGAAGACAACAACGTTAATATCAATGTCCTCGCTAACGACACCGATGTTGACGGCGACACTTTAAGCATTAGCGGAGTAGCAGGTTCTCCAACAGGTAGCGTTACTATCGACGGTGACAATATCCTTTACAACCCCAACGGACAATTTGATTCTTTAAATGCGGGTGAAACTGCAACCGATACTTTTACCTACACTGTCAACGACGGCAATGGTTTAACCGATACCGCTACAGTTACCGTTACTATCAATGGTGTTGATCAAGTAATCAACAACGAAAGTCCCGTATTAGCTACCAACGGCGGCTTAACCGTAGACGAAGACGCAATTGGTAACATCACCCCAACTCAATTACAAGTAACAGATGCAGACAACACTGCTGCGGAAATTACTTACACCATCACCGATGTTACCGACAACGGTAATTTGTTGCTTGACGGAACTGCTTTAGCCTTCAACGACAGCTTTACCCAAGCTGATATTGACAATAACCGTATAACTTACGACCACGACGGCAGCGAAACTACTTCCGACAGCTTTAACTTCACAGTTGCTGATGGTGCGGGTGGAAACATTGGTTCTTCAATGTTTGATATTACGGTTAATCCCGTTAACGATGCACCCGTCGCTAATAACGATGCTGCGACAACCAACCAAAACCAAGCAGTAACTATTACGGCTGCACAATTATTAGCCAACGATACCGACGTTGAAGGCGATACCCTTTCAATTGTTAGCGTTGGTAATGCGACTAACGGTAGCGTTGCGCTTAACGGTAGCGATGTAGTATTTACCCCCGATAATGATTTCAACAGTGCTGCAAGCTTTGCATATACTCTCAGCGATGGAAGCTTAACAGACAATGCAACAGTTTCGGTAACAGTTAATCCTGTATCATCCAACGAAATCCTTGGTACTCCAGGGCGCGACGCTTTAATGGGTGACAATACCGACAACATTATTACAGGTTTCCAAGGGCGCGATATGCTTACCGGAAATGGTGGTGCTGACAAATTTGTTTACACCGACATCCGCGATGCAGGGGATATCATCACCGACTTTGAATTAGGTAGCGACAAAATTGTTCTGACTCAGTTGCTCGATAGCTTAGGTTATGCAGGTTCCGACGCGATTGGCGACGGTTACGTTAGCTTTGGCTCCAGCAGAGGTGATGCTTTAGTTCAAATTGACCAAGACGGCATGGGTAGCGGCTTTATTTCTCGTCCTTTGGTTCTTCTTCAGGGTGTGACAGAAGAAAATCTATCCGCTAACGCTCAAAACAGCTTTGTTTTTTAACGGAATGAACGTGAGGGATGAAAATTCCCTCTTTTTTTGTTGTCGTAAGCCTTAAAAACCCGGATATTGATCGGGTTTAGTAAAGCCCCCCTTCAAAAAGGGGGGTTGGGGGGATATCTCTCACTGCTTTCAGTTACAAGTCTTTTATCCTTATCAACACCCAGAGGAATTATGTCTAACTTCAAAAGTTTTTCAACTCGCTTAGTAGGTATTTTCGGTTTATTCGCTTCAACTAGCCTTGTTTTTGCCAATCCCGCACAAGCTGTCAGCATCGATTTAGGTAGCTGGAGAAGAGTTGGTGATGTCGACGTGACTGGCAATCAAGCTAATATTTCTACCGCTTCTTTCACAGCACAAGATGATTTTCCGCAAGCAGCAGGCACTTTTAACTATTCCGGTAACAGCCCAGTTGCGGCTGGTAGTCCGTTAGAAACTTTTGTGGGTGTAACTCCTAGAGCTTTAGACATTAATTCTTTCGATGTAGCTACTGAAGGTTCTGCGATTACAACCAACTTAAATGTCAGAAAAGGCGATCGCCTTTCATTCGACTGGAATTATCTCACTAACGATACATTCGATGATTACGCCTTTTTCGTAGCTAACGGCGTTATTACTAAACTCGCTGATGTAAGCAATGCTGTAAATAGTTCCACTAACTTTAATTCAGAAACAGGCGCAAGAACTTTTAACTATACCTTTGCTAATGCTGGTAACTATCAAGTTGGAATTGGTGTCGTTGATATAGGTGATTTTAATGGCACATCCGCTTTACAAATCAACAACGCTCAAACCGAACCCGTACCCGAACCTTTTACAATTCTCGGTACGGTTGTCGCTGGGGGATTCGGCGTAATGCTCCGCCGCAAGCGCTCCAAAAAACAAACAATTAGCTAGTTGATAGTTGATTTCTTGTGGGATGGGCAGAGAACGCCCGTTCATTTAAATAAAAATCCCCACCATTGATAAACCCGGTTTTTTTGAAAAAGCCGGGTTTCCTAATAGCAAAAAAAAATAAAAAATACTACATAAAAGTATAGGAACAATGTAAAACAACTAGCGTCAACAAAAGATTTAATGTTATAAACTTTATCTTTAGAAAGATTCAAAATAATCTCAAGAATGATTTAAAAACTAGCAACTAACGACTAACAACTAGCAACTAACAAACCGCCATAAACTTTTAGAAACAATATTATTGTCTTCCCGTCATTACTTACAGTCTCAAGACTAAAGGAATTCTCTTATGACTGGCTTTCATCGTTTCAAATCTGGAACCGCTGCATTTTTGGCATTAGGTATTACAACCGCTGCGGCTGCACCTATTTTGGTATCAACCCCTGCTACCGCACAAGCAATTTTTGGACAACGATCGAGAGGGGTTTCTATTCCTGAAGGAGTGACACTTCCGGTTACTTTTGATAAAGAGAAAGTTGTTGTCACACCCGATGAAACTTCCGACTTAACTTTAACAGTTGCAACCAATATTATTGATAGCAACAGAAACATCTTAATTCCACGGGGAAGCGAACTTGTAGGAAGATTAGAACCAGCAACTTTTAATGGTGAAAAAGGTTCTCAATTCGTTGCACGAGAATTAGTTTTCCCCGATGGTAGAAAGCAGAATATCGATGCAGTTTCTGCGGTAGTTACCAACAAAGAAACAATCAAAAAAGGTGCCAGTACCGGGAAAATTTTAACAGATGCTGCCTACGGTACCGCTGCTGCATCCGTTATTTCACTGATAACAGGAAATAATAAAATTGAAACCTTAGAACCTATAGCTGGTGCTGCTGCGGGTGCTATCGCAGGTATCTTATTGCGACGCAAGAGCAGTTGAAGTTGTGGTTATCAACCCTCAAAACGATTTAGATGTCACTTTGCGTTCTAATTTATTATTGTCTCGCTTCTAGGATTGCCCACCGCAACAAAGTTTTCATCTTATTTTGATTTAACGCCATTGTCACTTGAAACCGAAAGTGTACGATGGCTTGTTTTTTTAGAAGAGATGCGGGAGATGGAAGAAGATAAGGGGGCAAGGGGACAAGGAGACAAGGAGAGGATAATTCCTAACTCCGTGAGCTATCCCTTGGGGGCAATCTAAAATCTAAAATCCAAAATCTAGAATTACAGTAGTCCTGATATTCAATTTGACTGGCTGTATAAAAAATAGGTAGAGAACCTATAAACGAATTTAGGAAAGCAATTAATTAAGTCTATTAACGCTCAAATAGTATTAGTCAAAAGCAATAAAGCTGAAGATGAACTTATTTCGGTGCGTTCGGTAATGTTTAGCTATGACTGCTTCAAGTGACACATGAGCAAACTTAGCTGTAATACCTATGAGCTATAACTGGTATAGTCTAAGCGATTTAAGGCTACTTAAGCAATCTGAGTTTATTTAAAACTGCTATCTAAAGAAATTACGGAACTTTTTTAGATTTAAAGCAACTATTATATTAACTGCACGTCTGAGCAAATTAAATATAAATAGTCTTTAAATAGAAAAATTACCTAATAAGATAAAGTCAGACCTTTATGTCTAAAATAGACTCTAAAAAATCATAGAACTCGGAACATTTAATCTGAGATTTTGTCAAAATAATTAACAGGAACAAACGGAATTGTTGGGGATAAAATTAATGTCTAATCTAAATCGTTGGAAATCAAAATGTGCTGCATTCATGGCTGTGGGTATTACCGCAGGTGCTTTAGCGCCTTTAGTCGCACCCGCACCATCCCAGGCTCAAACTAATGGTTTTTATGATGTTTCATCTAACTATTGGGCAGCAACTTTTATTAAAGAATTAGCACAAAGAGGAGTTATCGCCGGTTTCCCCGATGGTAGCTTCCGTCCAGATGCACCAGTAACGCGCTCTCAATTTGCTGCGATGATTGGCAAAGCCTTCAACAAGCAGCAAGAGAGACAGCCAATTAATTTTGGTGATGTTTCATCCAACTATTGGGCTTACAGCGCGATTCAAAAAGCTTACACTACTGGTTTCTTGGCTGGATATCCCGGTCAAGTTTTCCGCCCTACTCAAAATATTCCTCGCGAGCAGGTGTTGGTTTCTCTTTCCAACGGTTTAGACTATGTTGCTAGCGGTAATGTTCAAAGCACGTTGGGATACTATAACGATGCTTATAACATCTCCAACTATGCTCGCAGCCCTATCGCCGCAGCAACAGAGAAGCGAATGGTTGTCAACTATCCTAATACTAAATTCCTCAGTCCTAAAGGAACTGCAACCCGTGCAGATGTAGCGGCTTATATTTATCAAGCTTTAGTTAGCACCAATCAAGCTGACGCTATTAACTCGCCCTACATCGTAGCTTTTGACAATGGTGGTGGTGCTGGTGCTGGTCCAATTGTCATCATCCCCGAAGGAACTGTTCTTCCCGTTAAGTACGACAAAGCAGAAAAGATTATGGTTACAAAGGATGAAACAGCGCCTTTGACTTTGACTATCTCGCAAAACGTAATTACAGATACCGGAAGTTTAGTAATTCCTGCGGGTTCTAACGTTGAGGGTAAACTTCAACCTGTTGAAGGTGGCTCCCAATTCGTAGCTGAAAAACTGATTTTGGCAAACGGAAAAGAATATGGCATTACCGCTACTTCTGGAATAATTACCAAAACTGAAACTATCAAAAAAGGTACTAGTACACAAGGTATCGTCAAGAACACCGCATTAGGTGCTGGTGCTGCTGCTGCTGTCGCTGCCGTAACTGGCGATCGCGCTGTAGCAACTGAAGAAATTTTAGGTGGTGCAGCCATCGGTGCGATAACTGGAATCTTCTTCAACAAGAAGAGTGTTGACTTGATTGTTATCGATCCAAATACCGATTTAGAAATGACCATCGGTAGAAGTTTCGAGGTTTCATATCGCTGATAGGGGTTCGGAGGAGATGGGGTTCGGGGGTTCGGGGGTTCGGGGGTAGAGAATTTTATTGTTCACTGATAACTGCTCACTGCTCACTGATAACTGATAACTGATAACTGATAACTCCTAACTATTTACCCGCTTCTGGTAAACGAACAATAAACGTACTTCCGCGAGTATCCGTTAATTTAATAGCAAAACGAGTAGCAGGGCTGAAAACTTCCATTTCGCCCTGCATTTGTTCTATCAACTGTTTAGCTATAGCTAATCCCAATCCGGAACCGGGAATTTCAGTTTCTGCCTTTACTCCTCGATAACCTCTTTCTCCAAGATGTTCTAAATCTTGTTGTGGAATACCTAACCCGTTATCGCTAATAGCAATTCCTAAAAAATTCGCTTTATCTTTTATCGATTCAATTAAAATTTTGCCGCCTGCGGGAGTATATTTCAAAGCATTATCAAGAATATTACTTAATACTTCTCGTAATGCCTGAGAATTCGCTCGTACCAGACACGAACTATTATCAAATTCAATTATTAATTCTAGAGAACGTTCTTGTGCTATTGCTTTAGCTGAGACCAATAATGGCTGCAATACTTCATTTAAATTAAATTCAATAACTTCTTGCTCTGCCCCATTTAATAATAGTAAAGGCTTATGTTCTTCTATAGTTGCTTCTACTTCTACTTGGTTTTTTGGGGCTAATTTCGCTGGAATTAAATCCTCTGGAGTCAAGTCGATTGCTTCATCAAATTTCTGTAGCAATTCTTTAAGTCTATCGCTTTCCCTAACTATAGATAAAGCAACTTCTCTATTTGCATCCTTTGGTAGCAATCGCTTTGTTAGGAGTTTCCCAAAAGTTCGTAAAGCTGTTAACGGATTGCGAAATTGATGTAATAAGTTGTCCATCAAATCTAACTGCTTTTCTTGCATTATTTGATGTTGATGCAGTCTGGCTTGCTAACCAAGCACGTCGCCTATCCATGATGCAGGCGATCGCCAAACTTTGGGCTACATTTTCGACTTGAGTGCGTTCGCTTTCCTTCCAGGCTCTGTCTTCTCTAGTCGTTACCAATAACCCCATCATCACCGAATCGTGAATCAAAGGTAAAACAATTTGGTCGCGATCCATTAAGTATTCTTGATTACCTTGATTATTCTGCTGTGTTTGAGAAGAGAAAGCATCCTTAGATTGCGAACTAATTACTTCTGAGGAGGGACTTAACAAATAACGATTCACAAATGGTAAAGCTATTTGATGCTCTTGCCCTACCACCGCAGTCTCTGGATAAACCGCAACAGGAATTAACTCGGCTTCCCCCTTGCGTGGCGGAACCTCTGCCAATTCTTGCGTCAAATATACAACGCTCAAAGATGCTCCTAAACCTGTGCCTAATAGCGTCAATTGTTCTCGGCACAGAGCAACAAACTCTGAACTGGCAGAAACGATCATAATGGATTCTTGTGGCTGGCGATATTACAAAGCTTAACTAATTCTGAGTCTTATAATTGACTATGTAGCATTATATTACTCAATTTTTTTGATTTATCTATATCTAAAAAAATGATGTTTCAATTTCGGTTAGTTAAGAACCATTGATTTTTTTGATTAAAACTTTTATAATTGGCTCGGATTTTGTAGCTATAACTACAATCTGTAGCTAACACCAGGAGGAAAATAGTTTGGCTAGGAGAAGGAAGCGCAAAAGCCGTCGTCGTCAGGAAGGACGGCGCATTCTAGAACACGTGCCTCAATATAGCATCGAAAGTGGCGAAGATAAACCAGTGACAGCAGCAAGAAAATTTATTCAAGCTGAAGGCATTCTTCCACCTGCTCTACTGCTAGTGAAGCGTAACGAACACACTACAGACCGTTATTTTTGGGCTGAAAAGGGTCTGTTTGGCGCTCAGTATGTAGAAGAAAACCACTTTTTGTTTCCTAGTTTGAGAACAATGGAACCAACTTCCATTCCAGAAGCATTAGCTGTCGCAACTGCTCGATAAACGAGCGGATGCGAGTTGGAAGGTCGATCGCATTGAGTGTGGCTTTCGACAACCATCTATTAACTGGCAAAATGACGCATTTGTTTTAAATGTTTATGTTTTTTTAAAGTTTTGAAATTATTTGCCAGTAAAATCAGTTCAATAAAGCTGTATGAAAAGGTTAGTTCCGTACAATGATTAATTTTTTGTACGATCCAACTGTGAGCGTGAGGATAAATTATTTTAAGAGGCAAAGGATTAAGAGTATAAAGATTCAGTAAGACTACATAGCCGAATGTGGATTCCCGCTCCTATAACTGCGCCAGTTGCATAAAAGGGCGGGAAATAAAAGTCATCACCGGCTGTAGCGGCTAATCGGTTTAACGCATAACAGAGTTACCTTTACTGGTCAACTACCTACACCTCTCTTTGAGTAGGTGTAGGCTTGCAAAATCCCCGGTATAGCTGGGTTCACTGTATGCAATGCAAGAGTTGGTTAGGGCACCAAGATTTAGTAAGGTTATAAGGTTATACGGCTAAATATTTCCTTAATTTAGCGCTCTATAGGGTAAGCGTCGTAAATAGAAGTTACGCTTATCGTATTGCCCGTTCACGCTTATGGTGCGGCTCAGGGACTGGATTTTATCCTAAATACCGGCGTAAGCAATAATTTGGGTTATCCCTAAAAAAGTCTAATTGCTGGCTGGCAATGAGTAGCGATGCAGGAAGTGATCTGAGATCGTCAGAGATGATTTGCGTTCCACTGCTTCCTCTTTGAGGTAAGGCGGGGGGACTCTTGCCAGTTGAGTTGAAAGGGCTGTGTAAAGGAGAATGCTGTGCATGGGATTCCCGGCTTTAAACCGGGAGCTTCCA
>CAWIQY010000013.1:0-8648 GCA_963838375.1 uncultured cyanobacterium
GCCGCCACTCCCGGCAACCCCGCAACCCCCCACAGCAAAAACACCGCCGCCACCGTTCCCATTCCCCGCACGATCGATCTCTCCCGTTCTTCTGGTTCTTTATATTCTTACCTCCCAGTGCGATCGATCTATGCACTTTTCCGGTTTCGGGTTTGGCGAAGAGTCTAAGTTCGTATCTGCCAAAAGTCCAACATTGAGTCCCTTTACGGTGTCATTCGCTGTCTTGCAGCCGGAGATGGATATCGATCGACCGATCTCAAAAGTTCTCGTTCTAAAAGTCGATCGTTGCGATCGAACTCGAGAATTCGTGCCGTGACTTCCCCAATATCCGTGAGGGGTTGAATCGTGGAACCCTCTAAACGAAAGTGTGCGTGCCAAGCATCTCTGCGCGGATGAAAAAATCGCACGAGTTCTCCTGTTCTCCATACAATCGACCCCAGATCGCTTCCTTTCTGAAGATTGCAAAACGTACACGCATAAGCCAAATTATCGGCTGTAGTCGCTCCGCCGTGTTTGACGCTGATAATGTGGTCAATGTGACATCCCGATACTCGATCGGTTTCTGCAATCAAACAGTATTCGCATAAGTAATCGGCGCGAACTGCAACTAAACGTCGAAGTTCGGGATTGATATAAGGACGCGGCATGGCGATCGTTACTCAGCGATAATGTATTTTTGAGCCATCGCTTTAATCAGCGTTAACAGATGCTCGATATGCAAGAAGTTATCTAGCTCATTTTTTTCTTCCGAAGTTAAGCTTTCATGGTTGTGGCGATAGATTAAATCGGAAATTCGTTCCTTAGCATCATCCGACAGTTGAAAATTGACGATTTCTGGTGGAGTCGTTCCGGCGGCAAAGAACTCGACAATTTCGGCATAAGCTTTGGGAAGATTTGTCGTTACGGTATTCATCGGTATCTCCTAACTTTAGATTTCACCAGCACGCTTTACACGCGCTGAAGATATTGATAATGTTCGTTTTCGATACACTTTCGTAGCTGTTGTAATTTTCGCAACTTGTAGGTAATTGCTCGATCTTCGTCTTTCGATCGATCGACTGTGAGTTGAGAGAGAACCAAATCGCTTTCTTGGGAGATCGCCTCTAGAAAGAAATCTCGAAATCGCTTCCGATTGCTACTATTTCCCTGCCCTAAATTGACTAAATTTAAGATCGATCGTTCTCCATCAATTTCAATCTCGATCGGGTGTTCTGCTCCAATTTCCATAAAATCAGATTCAGCCAGCCACCGTAAAAAATTTGGAGACACTTCTACACTACAAGGTTCTCGATCCGGGAGAGGATAAAAGGTGATTTCCAGCATAGTTTTTTTCTAGGAGTTACGATCTTCAGGTTGAGTCTCAGAACTTCTAAACATAGATTCCGGAATATTCTCAACCCACAAAATTTCAGCTTGGTAAAACAATTCTTTAGCTTTGGCAGAAATTGTCCCCATCGTGAGAACGGCTTTAATAGTTCCTTTTGCAATAATTTTTTTAGCTTGGTAAGGATATATATTTTCTAATGTCTTAATTTCAATATACTGTTTCATTCGGGTTGGCTGACTTTTTCTTTGATGCCCTGAAGAATTTCTAAGGCTTTGGGCATATCCTCCGATTTTACAATTAAGATATCTCCTTTTTCTTCATAAAAGCTTTGTTCTTCACATTTCACTCCTTCCGCATCCAATTGCTGTATCACCCAATTTTTTAGATCTTCGTGAAGTTGAATTTTTCGGATTAAGTCTTTAGCGGTTGCCATTTGTAAGTCAAATTAGAGATCTTTTTGAAAATTCACAATTTAATTTATACAATAATTCTCCGTATATTTATGTACCTTATAAAAAAAATTATAATTATTCTCTTGTTTCTCCATTTGTGGATTGCCATGCTTGCTGGAAGGTAGGGTAAGGAAGTTCTTGAGCGCAGTGCCAGAGGATTGAGTATAGGTTTTGAGAAATATTAAAAGCAAGATCTTCAAATGTTTGAGACAAATAATGTTGCCAATAGTATACGAAAAGAGACATTTGAGCGGGCGACATCTGCTGCCTTTGAACGATATTATCCAAAGTTTCTGCCGCCATCATTTTAGAATGGGAAGTTTGAGAGTCTTCCAAAACACTTATTAAAGCTGCAATCACTTTTTCCTCCATTATTCTCGGATTTCCCAAAACTTCTACGATTGCATAACGGATATATTTATCTTGAGAAGTCTTCAGTAAGTGAATCAAAACATCAATACCACCTGGTCTTATTCTTCCTATAATCCCCAAAATACAGCACTGCATTTCCGGATCTTCAAAAGATTCTAGCAAGCAGATCAATGTATCAATGGTTTCTTGGTTTTCGAGAGCGATATCACCCAGAACATTGATAAAACATATTAGATTTGGTTCGTATTCTTCTTTTTTTACGATATTTATTAAAGCCTCAATTGCTCTTAGGTTTCCCTTCCCGATTTTTGCAATATACGTTGCTGCTTCTATTCGAATATCGTCATCATGAAGAACTTCTTTTGCTATTTTAATAAAAGCATCAATCGCTATTTGATGACAAGAATCAATATCTGCCAATACTTTTGCTGCTTCTATTTGAATTCTCTCGTTATATTTAAAGCTCAAGAGTTCGACTAAAGTGTAAATAGCAGTGTCATCGCCGGGATCGCTTTTTAGTCGATGTTTTGCCATCTCTATTTGTTGATAACGGTTATTTATACGGTTATTTCTATCGTTGCCATAAATCCAATATCCCTTATAAACTTGATTGCTATTGGAATCATCAAAAACATCAATAGATTTAGGACGATCGCTTATAGATAATATTTCTTGATTGCGAGAAATATTATCTAAGTTTCGAGCAGCGCGATCTCGCGTAAATCGATCGGAAGAATTTTGTTTTATCCAAACTAACTTGGAGATCGCTTGTTGATTCCCCGGATCGAGCTTTCCCAAACTTAATGCCAAATCAGAGCAAATCGCTTTATCTTGTACAGATTCTAGCAATTGAATCAAGGTGACAATTGCTTTTTTATTACCTGGAGCAATTTCCACCAAATTCTCTGCTGTCTTTTTTTTAATCCGTAAATCTGTTGAAGTTGCAAGAATATTCACTAAGGCTTCAATCGCCGTTTCCTTTTCTATCTCAGATTTTCCTAAGATTTCTGCTGTATGTCTGCGAGTTTCTTCATTTTGAGACAGGTTTAAACAATTTACTAAAGCTACGATCGCATTTTGATTTTCATGGATCTTAGTAATTTTACTTAACACATCTACTAAAGTCCTAGAAATTAATTCATCTTTTGAGTTTTTTAATAACACAATTATAGAATTGACGTGTGTTTCATTTCCTAAGTCAATACTTTTTAAACTTTTAGCTGCATATCTACAAATATCAATATTTGTAGATACTTTCATGACTTGAATCAAAGCAAGAATTGATTTTTGTTGTTTGGTAATTATCATTTTTTCTAAAAAAGATTTGTAATTATTGTGAGAAAAAGTAGTTTGTAAAAACTTAATTAAAACGTCAATAACTTTTTCATCTTCAGGTGCAATCTCAACCAAAATATTTGCCACCTTTGTAAGCGTCCATATATCTTGAGACTTTCCTAACACTTCAATGAGTGAGTTGACAGTCCAATGTACGGGTATCTGAAATAAAGTTTCTCTCGCACCTTTTTCAATAACATCTATAAGAGCTACCCACTGTTGCCCTTCTGCTTCAACATCCCCAAGCCCCCAACGCATGACTTGTCGAACAATTTCACCAGCAATACTACAATCCGTAAATTCTCCCAGTCCTACCGCTGCTAGAAAATAAGCACGATACTCGTAAAAACCTCGATGGAATGGCTGGTTTTCCCAATGACAGCCATCCTCAAATTTCACCAATGCTTTAATAAATGCCTCCTTTTCCTCCTTCTCCACATCCTCCCGTCCCAACCAGAGTAAAATTACCTCTCGCCACTGCGGCTCAAAAACGCGATACGTCCCCTGTGCCGGATTCTCTGGGACGTGATGCAAAAACTCTCGCCAATCTCCTACCGCCAACGCGGCAAAATACTCCTGAAAGGTGGACTGGTGAAACGTATAAACCCTTTGGTTATTTCCATTCACCGCCACCCCCATATCAACTAGCCACCCCAACCGCAGCGCCAACTCAAACACAGAACCTACTGGGTTGGAATCGCTCAACTCTTGTCTAACCAGCCGATTTGCCAACCGAAACTGTGAGATATCCGCATCCAATGCCCATTTCGCTAGCCGCCCCAGCGCCGCATTCAGTCCCTCTCGCTGGGCTTCCGTGGTGGGAAAACGATGCTGTTTCCACCGATAGAAGGCATCGACAAACTGTTGGTATAGTCCTGCCCTCGTTTCGGGTAGTTTTGCCTCCCCATCCTGCCAAGTCCCGCATAGCAGCGCTAATCGCAGCGGATTTCGTACCAAATCCCGCAATCGTCCTCGTTCTGGCACGTCTAACTCCGCCATCAATCGTTCCCCTTGTTCCGGGGTATCCCGAAAACATTGCCCGATAAACTTTTGCACCTGACTGGGATAGTCGAAATCCAGCAATTGATACGTCTCGAACATTTCCAATGGATTGAATCCTTCCCACACGTTCATTCGGCAACTCAGCACCACTCGCGCCTGTGCCACCCATCCCTCTAGCTGGGATTGCACTACCTGTAGGGGCGAACTAGTTCCAGCATCTATTTCATCTGCGCCATCCAGCAGCAGCCACACCTGTCCCGCTTCAAACTGCTGGATCAACTCTTTCTTCTTTACCTCAGCTAACTGAGGTATTGCTTTCTCTAGCCACTCTTGACAGAGATAATTTCTCAACTGTCGCCCCTGTAAATCTGCTAACGAGATCCAAATCGGTAATCCTAACTGTTGGTCGAGTATCCAAAGGGCGATGGCTTGCAGGAGCGTGGTTTTTCCCACACCTGGTTCTCCAATCAAGGCAATTCGCTTGCCCCCACTTTTCCCTGTTCCTTGCTTGAAGATTGTTTGTAAAAATGCCTCACGTTCAAATTGCGGTTTCTCCAGGTTCTTCCATTCCTCTAATACCTGGGGTACGTGTACTTCGTCTAGCGCCAACTTCATGGCGGCATTGTCTCCCATTAGGGGATTGCTAGTTAGGCGTTGGTTTTCCTGGCTTTCCAGCAAAGTTTGGCAAACTTGCACCCAGTTGATCCCGTTGAATTGATCGCACGTAGTTGGAGAACTGGGTTTAGGGAAATTGAGATTAGGTTCCATCAGATTGCTACTGTCTGAGTTTTGAACATTTGGGTTTGGGCATTGGCGGCTGAATTTGCCCCAGAATCCGCCCGGAGATTAATCTCCGGGCTAATAGCAAAAGTCGTCTGAAGACGACTGAAAGACCGATTTCTGAGTCCTCTAAGCGAGGAGTTAAGCCATGAGACTGGGGTTTAAACCCCAGGCGGGCTAGTTTTCTTGCAAAAAAATTGGCGTTTTCCCAAATCTCACAGCTTTCCCAAACACCCTTTTCTAGATTTTACAAGGGGTTTTCGATTGTTGGGAAATTTACTTGTCCTAGTTTCCCAACCGCAAACTCGACTTATTCTCCAGTTGAGGTAGTTTATGAACGCCCAGAAAAGTCAAATTGCTCGTCAACGGTTTTTACCTCTGACAACGATACGATGCACTTTTCCAGTTTCAGGTTTGGCGAAGGGTTTGCATTTGCGTCAGATGTCCGAGATTTCAATGGCGATCGTTATGCGATATGTTCTCAGCCCATACAATTTCAGGATTCCTTTGTCCCAGAACCCGCCCGGAGATTAATCTCCGGGCTAATAGCGAAAGTCGTCTGAAGACGACTGAAAGACCGATTTCTGAGTCCTCTAAGCGAGGAGTTAAGCTATGAGACTGGGGTTTAAACCCCAGGCGGGCTGAAAACCCAGACGGGTGGACCTTCTGATCTCTGCCTTCTGCTCTAAAATCCCACCGCTTCCCCTTCTCCACGAGGATCGGCAGCACCTTCCAACGTTCCATCCGGCATCACCTCGATCGCACTGGCATTCCCCCAAGTTCCCCACGTCACCAGATCGTGTCCCCGACGGCGCAACTCTTCAATAGTCAGGGTATCCAATCCCCAGGATTCGACAAAGACGGTTTCGGGCATCCACTGTTGGTGAATTCGCGGTGCAGAGACTGCCGCATCCACATCCATGTCGTACACTAATACGTTCAGCAGAATTTGTAAGACGGTGGTGATGATGGTGCTGCCCCCTGGGGCCCCCAAGGCGAGGCGCAGTTGACCGTTTTCGGTGACGATCGTCGGTGTCATGCTAGAGAGGGGCGTTTTCCCCGGCGCGATCGAATTCGCCTCTCCTCCCACTAACCCAAATAAGTTGGGAACACCTGGGGCGATCGCAAAATCATCCATCTCGTTGTTGAGTAAAATCCCCGTCCCCGCAGCCACCACTCCCGCCCCAAAACCGCCGTTGACAGTAAACGTCAGACTCACGGCATTGCGATCGCCGTCAACGACGGTTAAATGGCTGGTATCTGGGGATTCTCGCAACCGTTGCAGCGTTTCGGCATCCATGGGTTTGACTTCATTTGCCGATCGCGCCCGATCGATTATAATTTCCCCACGGCGCTGTTGGGCGTATTCCTCACTCACCAACTGCCGTACCGGAACCTCGACAAAATCCGGATCGCCGAGGTATTCTGCCCGATCGGCATAAGCTATTTTCATCGATTCGATGAGCAAGTGCAACCCATCGGGATGATGCCAACCCAGCGACGCCAAGTCGGTATCGCCCATGAGGTTGAGAATTTGCAACAAGTGGACGCCACCGGAGGACGGAGGGGGCATGGAACAGACTTTCCACCTCCGGAAGTCTCCACAAAGCGGATCGCGCCAAATCGGCTGATAGGCGGCTAAATCCTCGAGATCGATGAGTCCGCCGTTGGCTGCCATATCATCGGCGATCGATCGGGCAATAGTTCCGGTATAAAAGCGTTGGGGATCGATCGCAATTTGTTCTAGAGTTTTTGCCAGATCCGATTGTACGAGACGATCGCCGACTTGATACGGTTCCCCATCGCGAGTGAACGCCTCCCTTGCCGCCGGATTTCCCAGCAACATTTCCTGCCGTCGCTTTACCGCATCCACAAATCGCTGACTCACGGGAAACCCTTCTGCCAGACGAATCGACGGTTCCACCACTTGCTGCCACGACAACGCGCCATATTGCCGATGTAATTGGGCTAACCCCGCCACCGTTCCCGGTACACCCACCGCTTGATGTCCGTCCAAACTCGATCGGGAAATGGGATTTCCTGCCTCATCCAGGTACATATCTCGAGTTGCCGCCATGGGAGCGCGTTCCCGAAAATCCAACGCCTGCATTTCCCCGGTATCCGCCGGATACACCAGCGCAAATCCACCCCCACCAATTCCCGCCGAAAACGGTTCGACGACGGAAATTGCCAGTGTTGTGGCAACAGCCGCATCCACCGCATTTCCCCCCGCTTGCAGCATTTCTCCTCCTGCCTCGGTGGCAAGAGGATGAGCCGATACCACCATTCCCCGTTGACGGGTTTGAGCAATGGTTGAGCCGGCAGCAGAAGCGGTAAAGATGGCAACGGCGATGGGAAGTAGAACGAGTTTTCTCAACGCGAATTTGCGAACAGGCACGTTGTTTTTTTTAGGAGTTATAGCAACCGCCAGGGCGGTTAGGACGCGAAGCGTAAAACATACTCCATGGCATCTCGTAAACAATCAAACCGGTCGAGTTGTTTGTGAATGCGACTTTTCAACCAAGACCAACATCGCTCAATTTGGTTGAGATCTGGGGAGTAAGGTGGCAAGTATATCAATTGACAACCTGCATCCTCAATCAGTTGAGAGATGCACCCTCCTTTATGGAATGTCGCATTATCCATCACCACAACCTGTCCAGGTTCAAGTGTGGGCAGCAAACAATTTTCCAGCCAGGTCTCAAACACTATTCGATTACAGGCCCCTTCAACGGTAAAAGGGGCGATCAGATTGTGGTTACACCATGCGGCAATCATATTCACTCGCCCCTGACGACGCCCGGACTTTAAGGCTTCAAAGCGCTGTCCTTTCTCGTTCCAACCATAATCATATCCAGAACGACTATCCATTCCCGATTCATCCAGGTATACAATCTTGTCTGGGGGTACAGTAGACAACTTGGCTATAAACTCAAGGCGTTTGACTTCATCCCGTTCGCGGAAGCCATAAGTCTTTTTTTTCGCGTGAAGCCAATCTTCTTCAAAGCTCGTGAAATTGTGCGGTCGCTAATTTCTCCTTCCCAAAGTACCGCCATCTCCACTTGGGTTTTATCCCCATGAGTTTTGGCGAATTCGCGGAATTTTTCCCAATCGGTGATTTTATGACCATTACCAGGTGGTCGATTGGGCCTCGCCCCGCAGTCTCCAGTTTGGGCTTGCCGCTTTAGCCATAAGCTGATGGTACTGCGACTGATGTTGAATAGTTGACTGACCTCCATAATCATCAAGCCATCCAGTTGGATTGCCTGAATCACTTTTTGACGAAGGTCGTAACTATAGGGTTTTGGCATGGGGAAAAGCGCTCATCTGATTTGGGGCTACATAAGAGTCTACGTCTTAACCGCCTTGGCGGTTGCTAT
>CAWIQY010000014.1:0-54099 GCA_963838375.1 uncultured cyanobacterium
TAGCTAAGCGCCGTTAGGACACATTTCGGTAGAGGAAAAGTAGGGGCGCACAGCCCCCGACTCCCCCCAAATTGCTTTTATTCTGAACTCCTTTAAAACGGCGTCCACCGGACTGAGAAGTAAATCCCCTGTTCTTGCAAACTTTCGTTTTCTCGTTCCGGTACGTCGATCAAGGGAAATCCCCAATCCACTCGGGCGGAAAATCGATCGCCCTGTAACCAAGCCAACCCCAAACCGAGGGAGGCTAAGGTGGTTGGATCGGGATTGGGACCTTGGGTTGTCCACACCGTACCCACATCGAAAAACGGGCTCAGTTGCAATGTGCCTTGACGATCGCTCGTCCGCAGTAGGGGAAAGCGCACTTCGGCAGAAGCAAACAACCCATTATCGGATAAAAGTTGATCTTGGCGATATCCCCGCACGCTTTCAAACCCGCCCAAACCGAACTGTTCCAGGGGAACCATGGATGTGGCTGCCAGTTGTGCATCCGATCGCAACAGCAGCGATGCAGCATTCTCCGACTGCGACAGCAAACGCAGATATTGCAGTTGACCCCGCCACGAGAAAAAGCGGCTATCGGGTTGGAAGCCATTTAAGGTTGCTCCAAATGCACCCAAACCCAAGCTAAACTGCGATCGAGCGGCAAATACATCCCGAGGACCCCGTTTGGTATAGTCCTGAAAGAATCGCAAAACCGACAGTCGGGTTTCTCCATCTTCATTAGCACCGGGAGACAAAGGAAAGTCTACCCCCAGCAACGAGGTATTACTTTCTCGACGCGCAGCCGTCAACCCCAACGCGAATTCTTCCGTTGGCTTTTGAAAAAGGGGTTGGCGAAACGTCAACTCGTAATCCCGCGAGTCGGCTTGAATATCGAGGACATTGAAGGGTTCCTCCTGAATTTCACTAGAGGTAATTCTAAACCGAGCATCGAGGGTTCCGTTGCTGGCGTTGACGGGAAAAGAGTAGCGAGCTTCTCCTTCGTTGCTGCCGTCGGTATTTTTGTACGTCACCGAAAGGCTGTCGCCAAATCCCAACAAATCGTTTTCTGCAATGGTGACGCCGCGCCGAAAAGACCCCACGCTGGGCGATCGACCGTTATCGGCAAAGACATCCACACTAAAAGTATCCGCTTCAGTAACTTTCACTTCCAAGACATTGCGTCCGGGACGAGAACCCGCCGACAGTTCCGCCGACAAATTTTCGATCAGCGGATTGAGTTGCAGCAGTTGCAGGGATTCGAGCAAACGATCGACATTCAACGGCGCCTCCGTGGCGCTCTCCAGCCGAGAACGCACGTAGTCATCATTGAGCCTACCGTCTACTGTCACCAATAATTCTTCCAAATCTCCTTCCACGACTTCGATCTGCACGGTGCCATCACCGAGTTCTTGGGGAGGAATAAACGCTCCACTGGTCACGTAGCCATTTTCGGTGTAGAGTTTTGTGACCGCCGATCGCGCTTGCAACAACTGGGCGAAAGAGATTTCCCCGATGAAGTCTTTCAGAACTTCCTCAAACTCTTCCGGCGCAAAAACGGTACTACCAATAATTTCGTACCCCGTCACGTTAATCGTTCCCGGTATGTTCTCCAGATTGGAGGGAATCTCGTCGGGGTTCGAGGGTTCGAGAAGTTCTTCCGGAGGCGGCAGGGGAGTGCGAATCTCTGGTTCTTGCAGGGGTGGCAGTCCGGGTTCGATCGGGTTGGGTGGCGTTGTGTCTCTAGGGATGTCTTGGGCGAGGAGGCTCGGTTTAGACTGTTGAAAAAGTTCCGGTTCTAGCGGCTGAGATGCGGTTGTCTGTTCGGGTGAATCGGCTGGGATTGGTGGGGTGGCAATTACCTTAGACTTGGTGGATGCCGGTCGGTTTTTCGGTGTTGGCAATTGAGCATTTGCCCGACTTGCCAGCCCGAGTATCAGCCCGGTTAGAGTCGTTATACCTAGAACTTGAATTAGCGTGAATTTGACAAAACTCAACTGGGAAACGCGATTTGACATCGTGACGTTCTCTAGAAAAATTTGTTTATCGGAGTTTAATATTAGATTTAGTTTTTCAAACATTTCCTGACTTTCAGGGGCTGTGACCTTTAGTTTTGCATAGATTGACAACGATTCGAGTGACCTCGATCGCTCTCAGTATTGCACGTTAAGGAATGCTGGAAAAGTAGAGATGCACGCTCAAACAAGAGAACGCGGACTCGATCGGAGTACGAATGCAGACCGACGTCTAGCAATATGCTCGAAACTTCTCTAGGGTTTACAAATAATTAAGAAGCAACTCCGGAACATTATGAGTCGGAAAGGAAGATAGTATCAAACGTACAAAAATCACCGATCTTTTCAACTTATCAGGATAGAAAAACGAGTTGAGACGATCGCAAAACCGGGATAAATTGTACTTCGGACAATTCGAGAATCGATCGGTTATGAAATCAGTTGCTCGGATCGAGCCGAAATCCGGCATAGTTCAGCGCATTCACTGTATTGGTACAATCGGTCACGCGAAATTGTTCGCCAAATCGGACAAACTGTCGTTTTTCTCCGCCATTAATTCCACCATTAATGATGCCAATCACCGGAACTTTTCCCGATTTTTTATTCTGGGTTTGTTCGTTCAAAATTTCTTTGAGACGATGCCGTTCCTCTAGGGTACTCGCCTGTTGGGTAGAGAGTTCTACCATCACCATTTGAACTTGTTCGATGGGTTCGGCATCTTCGATCGTGATTTGGGGTTGTTCGTCTCGTCGATCGACTTTTCCCCAAACAATCAACCGCGCATCAGCTTGGATAACGGACTGAATGCGATCGTAGACCTTGGGGAAGACAACTGCTTCAACTTGACCGGTCAAATCTTCCAGTTGCAAAATTGCCATTCGATCGCCTTTTTTTGTCAAAATCAGTTTGATAGCACTGAGCATCACCACCGCACTAATCAGACTATTTTCGGGGCGATCTTCTAACTCATTTAAATTTACCGGTGCTAGCAATCGGGACGAGTGTTGAATCGCTTGTAAAGGATGATCGGAGACATAAAATCCAAGCAACTCTTTTTCCAGTTTTAGTTTTTCCATTGCTGGATAATCCTCGACTTCTTTAGCTTTGGGTGCGGACTCAAAACCATTTTTTTGAGTTTCGCTGTTTTCTTCCCCAAACAAATCAAAAAGATTGCCTTGACCCGAAGCTTTGTCTTTTGCACGAGACTGTGCCCAATCTACCACTAATTCTAAATCTTCCATAAGTTGATGGCGATTGTGTTGGATCGTATCTAAAGCACCGCATTTAATTAAAGCTTCTAATGCTCGTCGGTTCACCGATCGCAAATCAACCCGATCGCATAAATCGGCTAAAGACTGAAACGAGCCATCTTTTTCTCGCGCTTCTAAAATACATTCGATCGCCCCTTGACCGATATTTCGGACAGCAGACAACCCAAACAATATTTTACGATCGACCGGCGTGAAATCCACCTGAGAACGATTGATATCCGGCGGTAAAACCTTGATATTCATATTCATACAAGTGGCAATATACTTTTGCACTTTATCTTGGATGCCACTATTGGCAGTTAGCAAAGCTGCCATATATTCAACCGGATAATTTGCTTTTAAATAAGCGGTTTGATAGGTAACATATCCATAAGCCATAGAATGGGATTTATTGAAGCAATATTCGGCAAATTTAATCATTTGCGCGAATAAATCTTCAGCAATCGCTTTCTGGACACCATTTTTAGTCGCACCGTCGATAAAAATTTCTTTCTGCTTTTGCATTTCAGATATTTTCTTTTTCCCCATTGCCCGACGTAGCAAATCGGCTTCACCTAGGGAATAACCCGCCAATTCTTGAGCAATTTTCATGATTTGCTCTTGGTAAACCATGACAGCATGGGTTTCTTGTAAAATAGGTTCTAACAGAAAATGCTGAAATTCAACAGCTTCTCTTCCATGTTTGCGGTTGATAAACTGCGGAATTAGACCCGCATCCAAAGGCCCTGGACGGTACAGTGCTAAAATTGAAGAAATATCTTCAATACAGGAAGGTTTGAGATCTCGCACAACTTGGCGCATTCCAGAAGACTCTAACTGAAAAATACCCGCCAGTTGACCGGCTGATAAAATTTGATAAGTTTTTTGAATATCTCCAGGCAGCTTAGGATTTTCGCTACGAGCTAAAATGGCTTGAGCTTTTCGCTCTTCGATCGGCAGTTTGTCGGGATCGATTTCTAAATTTCGAGTCTGTTTAATCAGATCCACAGTTTGTTGAATCATGGTCAAGTTCTTCAGACCCAAAAAATCCATTTTTAGCATTCCTAGAGATTCTAGTTCTTCCATGGAATACTGAGTCGTGACGCCACCTTCTTTATTCAACTGTAGAGGAACAATTTCATCTAAAGGATCGGCAGAAATGACCACACCTGCCGCATGAACGCCGGATGATTTGTTGGTTCCTTCGATGCGAATTGCCATGTCTACCCAACGTCGGACAATGGGATCGCTATCATAAGCTTCTTTAAATTCCGGTGCCGGGGTTTCGTTGGAAATCATCACTTTCAATTTTTCCGGTTTTCCCCGAGAAACCGGAATCCATTTTGCCATTCGATCGGCTTGTTTGTAGGGAATATCCAACACTCGACCGACATCTTTTAAAACCGCTTTGGAAGTCATGCGGTTGAAGGTGATAATCTGTGCGACGCGATCTTTTCCGTACTTTTCGGTGACATAATCGATCACTTCATCCCGACGTTCGATACAAAAGTCTGTATCGATATCTGGCATCGATTTGCGTTCGGGGTTTAAAAATCGCTCGAAGAGTAAGCCGTGGTGAACCGGGTCGATATTGGTGATTCGTAGGGTATAAGCGACCAAAGATCCCGCAGCTGAACCGCGTCCGGGACCCACGGGGATTTTACGATCGCGCGCGAATTTAATATAGTCCCATACCACTAAAAAATAAGTAGAAAATCCCATTTGCTGAATCATTTTCAACTCGTATTCGAGACGTTCTTTATAAATGGGTTTAATTTCCGATCGCGATCGAGCATTCAATCGATCGATCAGTCCTTTCCAAGCCAGTTCTTCAACATAAGTATCGGCAGTATAGTCAGAGGGAATAGGAAAAGTCGGAATTCGAGTTTCTCCAAAAATATTATAAATCTGAATCTTATCGGCAACTTCGAGAGTATTGGCGATCGCTTCTTGAATAACTTCATCCTCTAAATGATCGCGAAACAGTTGTGCCATTTCTTCCGCAGATTTCAAATATTCTGTTCCGCTGTAGCGCAGGCGTTTATCCTCTGTCACCAGCTTTTGAGTTTGGATACAAAGCAATGCGTCGTGCGCTTCGACATCGTTACAGGAAATATAATGCGAATCATTCGTCGCAATAACTTTAATATCTAACTCTTTAGCTATTTTGACGATTTCGACATTCACAATTCGATCTTCTGGCGAACCATGATCCTGAATTTCTAGATAGTAATCTTCGCCAAAAGTATCTTTATACCACTGAGCCACTTTTCGCGCCGCATCCGGACGCTTTTTAAGAATCGCTTGGGGAACTTCTCCGCCTAAACAGGCACTGGTGACGATCAATCCTTCGCGATACTCTTTGAGAACATCTTTATTAATACAAGGACGAGAAAAAATTCCCTTACCTTGAAATCCTTGTAAGTTGGAAATAGAAGTTAATTTAACTAAATTTTTATATCCTTGGGTATTTTTCGCCAGAACAACTTGGTGATATCGAGGACGACGTTCTTGCTTGGTAATATCACCATTGATGATATACATTTCATTGCCAATTATCGGTTTTATACCCCGATCTCGACACACTTTAATCAGTTGTACCGCACCGTACATAACGCCATGATCGGTCAGCGCAATCGCCGGCATTTCCAGTTCTAATGCTCTTTCAATTAATTGAGGCAGCTGACTCGCCCCATCGAGCAAGCTATAGTCGCTGTGAATATGCAATCCAACAAAAGACATGATTTTCAGCCGTAATTAAAAATAAATAACAAATAGAATCGCAACTCATAAATAATTGCGAAACTCCAACAATTTAAGATTGAACTCGGGAGAACCGATCGAGATTATTGGATGGAGAACTAGATTGTTGTACCCACCCGTTTCAAGACTTAAAAATCGTCAAAATTTCATTTTATTTAACTTTGTTTCATCTGAACTTGCCGTACAAATTGACGAATCGTCTCCAAATATTCTTCCTCTCCTGCAACAGCGGCTACATTGTTATGTCCTGCATTGGGAACCATATAGAGCTGTTTGTACGCTGTTGCTGCTTCGTACAGTCTTTCGCCCATAAAAGCAGGAACAACACTATCTTCTCGACCGTGAATCAAGAGGAGCGGCATCGGTAAAGATGGAACTTTTTCCACCGAATTAAACCGTTGAGTCAGTATCCAATCAAGCGGAAACATGGCATAAGATTTGCGGTTGTTCGCCACCTCGAGCATTGAAGTAAATGAACCTTCAATAATTAACCCGGAAACATGGGGATAACGAGAAGCCGTTTCGATCGCGATCGCACCGCCCAAAGAATGACCGAAAATGAAAATTTGTTCCGGTGAAATTCCCCGCTTTTCGGTTAAATATTGCACCCCCATTTGGGCATCTTCATACACTCGCGATTCATTGGGAAACCGATCGCTACTGCGACCATAACCGCGATAGTCGATGGCTAAAACAGAGAATC
Organism: uncultured cyanobacterium; assembly: GCA_963838375.1. GTDB lineage: Bacteria > Cyanobacteriota > Cyanobacteriia > Cyanobacteriales > Geitlerinemataceae > DVED01. The sequence continues at coordinate 6,711 of CAWIQY010000014.1, forward strand.
CCAACTGATGAAATCGGCGAATTTGATCGAGGTTAAAGTTACGGCTGAGATTACCGCTATTGCCATGGAGGTACAACAAAACCTTCGGCATATCTGCCGATGGAGAAGCCGGTATCCACCAACCATGTATCCGTTCTGCTTCTTCTGGCGAATCAGAGGATACCGTCAACCAAACATCCTCATGGTCGAGTTGCCAATCCGCCGGCGCCAATTCCACGATCGGTGACGGCACAAAAATCAATCGGTACTGAACAAATCGTAATAGGATGGAGACACTCCCATAGAGGATCGCTAAAATCACTCCAATATAGGCAGTTGCACTCATAAATTGTTAATCGTTTACAACGAACAACGGACAACTAACTCAACGAGGGTTTTCGATCGAACCAAAGAGCCGATTGCTCGTAAGCATAAGCCACTTCAAATAAGGTCGATTCCTCCAGAACATTGCCGATAATTTGCATCCCAATAGGCAACCCCTTGCTATCAAAACCGCATGGCAGGCTAAGTGCAGGCAATCCAGCGAGATTGACTGGGATAGTCATCAAATCGGAAAGATACATACTCAAGGGATCGTCTGTTTTCTCCCCCACTTTAAACGCAGTCGTCGGAGAAGTCGGACTGATTAAAACATCAGCCTTAGCAAAGGCGCTATCGAAATCCCGCTTGATCAGAGTTCTCACCTTTTGCGCCTTGAGATAATACGCATCGTAATACCCTGCCGAAAGGGTATATGTGCCGATGGCAATGCGGCGTTTGACTTCCGTACCAAAGCCAGCCGATCGGGTTTTCTCATACATCTCGACCAAATTCTCGGCATCGGGGACACGCATCCCATACTTAACTCCATCATACCGCGCCAAATTCGCCGAAGCTTCTGAGGGAGCAATCACATAATAGCAAGGTAAGCCGTACCGGAAGGTCGGGCAGGAAATCACCTGAATCTCAGCCCCCAACTCTTGTAGCACTTCGATGGCGGTCTTCACTGCCGCTTCCACTTCGGGATCTAAACCTTCCCCGAAGGTTTCCTGAATCACCCCAATTCTCAAACGTCCTTTGGGACGGAAATTAGGTTTTAAACTACGATAATATTGAGGAATTTCGACTTTCAGACTGGTCGCATCTCTAGCATCGTATCCGGCAACGGATTCTAGCAAAATTGCGGCATCTTCTACTGTGCGACCAAACGGTCCTATTTGGTCGAGAGAAGAAGCATAGGCGACTAATCCATAGCGCGACACCAATCCATAGGTGGGTTTCATCCCCACAACCCCGCACAAGGAAGCGGGCTGGCGAATCGAACCCCCAGTATCAGAACCGAGCGCCACGACGCATTCTTGTGCGGCAACCGCGGCAGCCGACCCGCCAGAAGAACCCCCCGACACTCGGGTTAAATCCCAAGGATTGACCGTAGTTTGATAAGCAGAGTTTTCGGTGGAACTGCCCATCGCAAACTCGTCTAGATTGGTCTTACCGACAATTACGGCTCCAGCCGCTGCCAGTTTTTCGACAACGGTGGCGTTGTAGGGAGGGACGAAATTCTCGAGAATCCGAGAAGCACAAGTTGTGGGGACACCTTGGGTGCACATATTGTCCTTCACACCCACAGGAATGCCTTCGAGTATGCCGATTTCCTCTCCCGCAGCAATTTTGGCATCCACCCGACGTGCTTGTTCCAGGGCGGTATCGGCGGTTACACACAGAAAGCTATGAAGCTTCGGTTCCAGCGCTTCGATGCGTTGGATAGCTTCTTGGGTAATTTCAACGGCGGAACAGTCTTTGCTCACCAGTTGTTGGTGTAGTTCGCGGATAGATGCCATGCACTAACCTCTTCTCGACTCGAATTCTAGATCCTTAGCCACTATAAGTTAATAAGTTATCGGTTGGATATTTTTTTTGTAGACTAGCCTTTTATCGGGAGCGAACTTTGCCGAACCTACGATCGCATTCTGTTCCCCCAGACCCTATGCACCGCGAGCGATCGATCCCGTTCGTTCAGAAGTTGACCGATCTCGCCATTGGGAGTGTCACCGTTGACATCAACATTAATCAATCTACCATTAGCCGCTCGCGATTGTCATTGAGGTTCGGTCAGCGATTGCGGATAGAGTTTGTCCGATGATGAAATGATGGGTGTTTGACATGAGTTGACCCGCTGGATAGGATAATGACTACCCACTCAAGGTTGTGGCTAGATCGCAGACGATCGCCTTTATGCAGGGGGAGTGTCAATCGAGGTCTAATCGCTGATAGTGTATACTTTAGCTCAGAAGCAGTCCACGCTCATAGGCAATTGTGACAAAGTTTTGCGAGTCCAAGCTTTACTCTGTCCGACCCACGCCAACGTCCGACTCGAACCCCAACTCTGCACTAAATTTTCCCATGTTTTTCGGTAATCTAGTTGATGTGGCTCTATGGTCTGACCGAGATCTCTAACTTTACTCCTAAACATCTGAAAAGCTTGAGCGTCTTGGATCTGCCTTGCCAAAAACACTATCTAATATGCCGGAGTTGCGGAATACGTGCTCGTAAAAACTGATATCGCACAGCAGTCAATGGGGGAACGGGTGAGAACGTTAATGGCGTCGTCGCTCGATCGTGAGTTGAACTGGCAATATAATAACAGTTCGCGATCGAACCGGGAAAAGCAAAGATAGCCACTCGCGAACGAAATGCAACTGAGCTGCGTCTGGTGTGTAAGGTTAATGTGATAGAGGAGTGAACGATGCAATTGTTGAACCAATCTGGGAATGGGGAAGAAAGCTACCCCTTTGAAGGGGAGATAAACAATGGGGAATCTTCCGCCATCCCCTCAGAATCTTATCAAGCTTATGCAGTCCTTTTACACTGGTTGATCTCCAGACTGGCAGAACAATTGGAACTCGATGTCCAACAAATCGATGTCCAAAAAGAATTTACGGATTATGGTCTCAATTCGATCGAAGCGGTGAGCCTTTCTGGGGACTTGGAAAACTTTCTCAAACGCCGGCTGCCTCCTACATTGCTATGGGATTACCCAACTATCGAAACACTGGCTCGATATCTAACAGCCGAAACTTCATCGGTCGAGTTTGAAAAACTCGACCGATGGGCGACGATTCCCAGTCACAAAGACTCCGTGGACTCAGCAGAAGCTCAGCAAATATTGGAAACTGTCGAGGGTCTATCGGATACCGAAATAGATGCGTTACTGGGTCGATTGTTATCTGAAAAGGAAAATTAGGAATGACAAACTCATCTAAATCTGTAACGGATCTTTCACCTCAGGAAAAGCGAGCGCTTGCCGTGCAATTATTGCGCCAAAAGGCGAATGGATCGCAGTCTCCGGAGATTCCCCCTGAGTATTACCAATTCGATCGAGACCCCAACTACCTCAAACTACAGCAGCAACTCGACCAAATTCAAGGGTTAGGTAATGGCAACCCTTTCTTCATCCCCCAAGAGGGGATCGACAACGAAACCACTCAGATTGGCTCTCGAGAACTGATTAATTATGCAACTTACAATTACTTAGGCTTGTGCGGTCATCCACAGGTTTCTCAAGCAGCTCAAGAGGCAATTGTGCGTTATGGAACATCTGTCTCGGCGAGTCGGTTGATTTCCGGGGAAAAACCCTTGCACCAAGAGATCGAAAGAGCGATCGCAGACTGGATCGGTGTTGAGGACAGTATTGTTTATGTTGGCGGTCACGCAACCAATGTAACAACCATTGCCCACTTATTCGGACGCCAAGATCTGATCCTGCACGATGCGCTCGCCCATAATAGTATCTTTCAGGGATGCTTGCTCTCTGGGGCTACGATGATGGCTTTTCCCCACAATGATTTTGCAGCGCTCGATCGCATCTTACACGAACGTCGCCACCGCTACCAGCGCATCCTGATCGTCATTGAAGGCGTCTACAGCACCGACGGAGATCTTCCGGATTTACCCGCGTTTATCCAGGTGAAGAAGCGGCACAAAACATTTCTGATGGTCGATGAAGCCCACTCAATGGGAGTTCTGGGTAAGACGGGTCGAGGTATTAGCGAACATTTCGGGGTCAATCCCACCGATGTCGATTTGTGGATGGGTACGCTGAGCAAATCTCTAGCCAGTTGTGGCGGCTATATTGCAGGCTGCCACGCCCTGGTAGAGTATCTAAAATACACGGCACCCGGCTTTGTCTATAGCGTCGGGATTTCTCCGCCCAATGCCGCAGCCGTACTGGGAGCGCTTCGAGTGCTCCAAGCCGAACCCGAGCGGGTGGAACGTCTGAGATCCCGAGGTCAATTATTTTTGACCCTAGCTCGCGAACGGGGTCTCGATACAGGGTTCAGTCATGATTCCCCTGTCATCCCGATAATTATTGGCGACTCTCTCGAATCCATACGCTTGTCCCAAAATCTCTTTGGGTGCGGAATCAACGTTCCGTTCATGATCTACCCATCTGTCCCTCAAAATGCTGCTCGCTTGCGTTTTTTCTTGAGCTGCAACCATACGGACGAGCAAATTCGGTGGACGGTAGACACGTTAGCTGAAGAGATCGAGAGAATCTAAGCGAAGATGACGATGTCTTAACCCCGTTGGCGGTTGCGCGCGCGCAACCGCTCAATCGTTTTGTTCTTCAGTTTTATTCTTCCCAACGGGTGAGCGATCCGCCATAATTAAACAGATGTGTCCCCCAATGCCGATCGATCGCTTAAAAAATTGCTGATGAATCCTCTAAGTCTCAATCTTCTTGCCATTACAGTCTTTGTTTTCACCATGTCCGCTCTGCTAGGACCTCTGATCCATCTTTCGCCCTCCGTCCCGGCAATTGCCGCTGCGGGGTTGTTAGGACTGGTGACAGTGGATACCTTGGGTTGGCAAGGACGAGGACTGACGATCGTTTTAGATGCGATCGCCGGAACATCTGCCGAGCGGCGGTTACGGGTCACTCAGCACGAAGCCGGACATTTTTTAGTCGCTCACGTATTAGATGTGCCGATTTCCGGTTATACCCTGACGGCTTGGGAAGCGTTTAAACAAGGTCAAAATGGACGCGGCGGGGTTCAATTTGACGATCGCCAATTGCTCGAGCAGCTACAACAGGGGACGATTTCCGATCGTCTGTTGCATCGCTACGCCACAATTTGGATGGCGGGGATCGCCGCAGAAACCTTACTCTATGGCACGGCGGAAGGTGGCGATGACGATCGGATACAGCTGCGATCGATCTTATCTCAACTGCGTCCGGCAGTTACCGATATTTCCGCCCGAGAACGATGGGCGCTCTTGCAAGCCAAAACACTCATCGAAACCCATCAAGAGGCATATCAGTGTTTGTTGAAAGCGATGGAACAACGTCTAACGGTTGCAGAATGCACTCAAACCATCGCCGAGTCGATCGATGCCGAACTCCAAGAATCAGACGGAAGTTAACCAAAACGTCAGTACGGGATAAGAACGTTTCTGGTGAGGGAGGGTAATGGATAACAAGTAATAAGTGAATAGCAACTAACCACTAACCACTAACCACTAGCAACTGACAATTTCATGAATTTTCAGAAAGTTCGTCCCCCGCGCTTTCTGAATCGGACTTCCGCCCAAAATTAAAATTCGATCGCCCGGTTGAGCCCAATTGCGTTGGACTAAACAGGCTTCCATCTGTTCGATCGATCCTTCGATCGAATTCTCTGGATGCTCCAGCAGCAAAGGCTTGACACCCCACACCAAGTTCAAACGATGGTAAACCTTAAGACTAGGGGTAAATGCGATCGTTGGGACTCTGGGACGTTCGGCAGCGGCAATCGTAGCGGTGTACCCCGTCGTTGTAAAACAGGCAATACAGCGCAAATCCAAGATACCGTCGATCGTATTCAGCGCTTCGCTCAGAGCGTGAGTTTCGTCCGTTTCGTCGGGGGGATGGTTAACAAACTCCAGTTCCGGTTCGATGTCTGTGGCAATCTTGGCAAGCATTTCCACCGCCTTGACTGGATACTCTCCCACCGCCGACTCTCCCGACAGCATCACGGCATCCGTCCCATCAATAATGGCATTAGCAACATCGCTGGCTTCAGCGCGAGTCGGACGAGGATTGCGAATCATACTCTCGAGCATCTGGGTTGCCGTAATCACAGGGATGCCTTTTTGATTGCAAGCGCGAACGATCTGCTTTTGCAACATGGGCACTTTTTCCGGACTCATTTCCACTCCCAAATCGCCTCGCGCCACCATCACGCCGTCGCACTCGGCAAGGATTTCCTCAAAATTGGCAATGGCTTGGGGTTTTTCGATTTTGGCAATGACCGGTAAATCCGCAGCACCTTTTTCAGCTAACAAGGCTTTTAAAATCCGAATATCTTCCCCTTGACGGACGAAACTCAAAGACACCCAATCGACCCCTTGAGAAATGCCAAATTCTAAATCTTGTTTGTCCTTTTCGGTGAGCGAAGGCAAGCGCAGGTTGAGTGATGGTACATTTACCCCTTTCCGACTTTTCAGGATCCCCCCTTCCACGACTCGGCAGCGTACAGAAGTTCCTTGAATCTCTTCGACTGTTAGCTCTAGCAATCCGTCATCGAGAAGGATTTGCGTCCCAGGGATCGCCTCTTCTGCCAGGTGAGGATAGTCGATGGGGATCGTATGGGGTTCGGATGAGAACTCGTCAACGGGTATAAGGCTTAGACTGGCATTTTCAATCAGGTTAATCTCGCCAGTTGGCAGCTGACCGACGCGGATTTTTGGACCTTGTAAGTCTTGCAGCAGGGTAATGGGGGTGTCAAATTCTTGGGAAACCGATCGCAACAGCTCGATGGTTTGAGCGTGATTCTCGTAGCTGCCATGGGAAAAATTCAACCGAGCAACGCTCATTCCGGCTCGAACCATTTGTTTGAGAATCTCTGGCGAACGGCTGGCAGGACCGAGAGTCGCGACAATTTTAGTCCGGTGTGCAAAAGGATTCATCTTTTCTTCTCATCCCATCCAATTGGGTTATCTTATCAAGATCGACCGTTGAAACCTATAGGATTTTTCAGCGCTGTTATTGCTGAGATTTAGTCCGCTAGCTCGATCGAGGACGGCTGACCACCAGAGCAGAATGCTTACCGGGCTTGAACTCGAGCTGGAGCGATGGCAACACCCCCGAAGATCGAATCCCCCCAGCTCCGTAATTTCAGGGGTTCTTAACAAAACAACACAGATCGAAATCGGTGTTCTTTGGGGCGTTCGATCTAGAAAGCGACCGAACTGATTAATTTAAAGATTTTATAAAGTCCTTATATATTCGGAATATTTCTGATAGATTTCTATCAATAGAAATTCATTTCCAAAGCAGCTCCGTATTCTTACGCAGAGAACCTAAATCCGTTAAAAGTCTCAGTGATAATACGCACATCGTTTGAGCCTAAGTAAATTTGAACGTTCGGTGAAGCTTTTTGTTAAGCTGATGAGAGCGCCAAACCGAGCCTTAGAGCTACAATAAGTCTTTAACCACAGAGAAATGCATATGAATAGCTACTCCTCCTCCCAGAAGCTGTATCCTCTGAGTTGGTTTTCCGAAATAAAAAAGCGTCAATATAAAGGATGTTTAAGAGTAACCAGCGCGGAAATCTCTTGGTCAGTCTATGTCGAAAATGGAAATTTAATCCACGCTTCTAATTCTGTCGATCCACTGGATCGGCTCGATCGCTATCTAAGTAGCAATATCTCTTCTTACGGCTTAATTCGCGAACAGTGGAAATCTCAATTTACGAGTTCAAACTGTTCTATCCCCAATGCGGATTACCAGGTGATTTGCTGGTTAGTTCAACAGAACTATCTCCGTCCCGATCGGGCGGCAACGATCGTTCAAGAAATTGCCAAGGAAGCCTTAGTCTCGTTGTTAGATGCTCGAGAAGGAAACTACTCCTTAAACCCATCTGAAACCCTAGACAATTTTCCTAAATTTTGCGCTCTAGATCTCATTGTAATCGCGCGGTCTTGTCAAGACAATTTGACGTCTTCTTCCCATGTCTACAGTCAGTCCAAGGAGTCAGTGGCTGCGCCTCAACGCCTTACCTCCTTGCCGCCCCGGTCAGTTGGCGGTTCGTCAAATACCGCGAGCCTGCTGTCTCAAGAAGCACCACCCCAAAAGGCACAACCGAGCCGACAACCCAATTCTAATGTCTATACCATTGCCTGCATCGACGATAATCCCAGTATTGTCCGAGTCATTGAAAATTACTTAGATAGCGATCGATTTTCGGTGTTGGCAATTAACGATCCAGTTAAAGCCTTGATGCAGATTGTTCGGAATCAACCCGACTTAATTTTGTTAGACGTAGAGATGCCAAAATTGGATGGCTACGAACTGTGTTCGATGTTAAGACGACATCCTCGATTTAAGAAAATCCCAATTATTATGGTAACGGGAAACACCGGCTTTATCGATCGCGCCAAAGCCAAACTCGTTCGCTCCTCTGATTACTTAACGAAACCGTTCACCAAATCCGCGTTGAACGAAATGGTTCTCAAGCACTTGTCCTAGAGAAGAGATCGAACCCAGAAGTGTTAAATTGTAGAGTGACATGAGGGACAATAGATCGAAACAAAACTATTGCCGACGATCGTCAACTCGAAGGTTTAGCGTAGCGCCGACGATCGTTGGCGACCCATCAAGGTTCTATTTAACGAGCATCACCTTAAATGACTACCATCTTAATTGTTGAAGACAACCTCGCCGAACGGGAATTAATCTGCCACTATCTTCGCGAAGGCGGTTACAACGTCATCAGCGCCATGAGCGCTCAAGAAGGTTTAACCCTGGCAGGCGAAAAAAAACCCGACGTCATCGTCACCGACGTGGTGATGCCCGGAATGAGCGGCTTTGAATTGTGTCGCAAGCTCAAACAAGCTCCAGAGACGGAAAAAATCCCCATCGTCATCTGCTCGTCCAAAAATCAAGAGATCGATCGCTTGTGGGGAATGAAGCAAGGCGCAAATGCCTATCTGACCAAACCCTTCCAACGGGAAGAATTAATTCGAGCTCTCAAATCAGTCGCGGTCTAGTCCCATGAAACCTGCTCTCCTGGCATCTGGCAATTCCCACTCCAAGAAAACCGCCGGGCAACCCTATCTCAGGGTGAGGCTCAACCCACAAACCCTCGCAATTTTCTCCCTACGACATTTGCAAGAAGCCGTAGTCATCCCCGTTCAAAAATTGACACCCATGCCCAACCTGCCTCCGGTGCTGTTGGGATTAATCAATCGGCGCAGTCGGGTCTTGTGGGCGATCGATCTTCCTCAACTCTTACAGTTTCCCTCCTCAGCATTCAAAGCCCAACAGTATAATACCGTCATCGTTCGCGTCGGCGGAATTACCGCCGGACTGGTGGTGCCGGAAATCGAAGGGATGGTGCGCCTAACCAACGAAAGGCTCGAACCCCTACCCTCCACCGCCAACATCCATTTGTCCCCTTACGTGCGCGGCTGTGTGCGGCAAAATCTAGAACCCTTATGGGTTTTGGACGTGGCAGCCATCTTGCAGTCCTCGCTTCTGCAAAACTACTGAGCCATTCCCGCCAAGATTTAGTATTAAGGTTTTATGCACCATGGCGATTGACTTGAATCCACGGATCGAATCCAAAAAAACGCAATTGGGGGAAAACAAAGCCCCCTCTTGGGAATTACCCGCAACCGACTCCGCTCCCTCTCTACAGCCCCGCTCTCGACCCCCTGTCCTCCAGTGGTTTTACAACCTCCCCGTCAAGCGCAAACAGCTTGTCGGCTTGTTCGCCTCCGAAGCCATCTCCATTATCGGTCTGGTGGGTGTGGGGTCTTGGCTGATTATCTCCGGAGGGCGCAGCCAACTCCTCAACCAAGCCGAATCGGAACTGGCAATTACCGAAGTTCAATACAACATCAAAATCGATCAGATGGGGTTCGGTTTCCGGGGACAATCCGATAACAGTGCGATCGTTGAAGCCGTCAAAAGTGCGGAGGGGGGGCAACAAGTGTCCCCGCAAGTTCGAGAGCGAGTCAAGAACATTCTCCGCAACGAAATTCGGGCTCGCAACATCGAATACGCCACATTAGTCGGTGCGGATTTACGAATTATTGCCAACGCCAACGCCGATCGAACCGGAGAAGAATTTAACCCCAACAATTGGGTGTCCTCGGTCTTGCGCAATCCTCGCCAGATCAAAACCAGTGCCATTGTCTCCTGGTCGGAACTCCAGAAAGAGTCCCCTCCCCTACCCGATGGATTGGCTCAATCCGATATTCCCATCCGCTACACCTTCACCCCCGTTCAAGATCCGCAGACCCAAGCGGTTTTGGGTGTCTTGGTTTCCGGAGATATTGTCAAGTCTCCCATCGTTTCCCGGACTGTAGCCCAGTTTAAAGGAGGTTATAGTGCCATTTATGCCTATCAACCTGCAAGTCAACCCGCAAGTCAACCCTCTGGAGACTTGCGGCTGGTGACTTCTCTGGAGGACGATCCCCAAATAGCTACCGAACCGGAGTTTAATGTACCGCTCGCCAAAGACACCCTGCTCGAAGAAGCAGTAGAAACACCCGGGGAGATCGTCGCCGGACGAGTTGGGGTGGGCGACCAAACCTACACCGTGGCAGCCACGGCACTTGCCGACATCAACGGTAATCCCGTTGCTGTTTTGGTGCGAGGGACACCGGAATTGGCATTGAACCGACTGTTGGGTAACAGCTTAAGATGGCAACTGCTGGTCGCGGGACTCGCCATTCTCGCCGATATGGCGATCGCCTCCATTTTGGGACGATCGATCGTCAATCCCATTGGAAGACTGCAAAAAATCGCCGAAAAATTTTCTCGAGGCGATCGAAAACAGCGAGCGCGAGGATTTGCCCAGGACGAGGTGGGACAGCTCGCCGGCGCCTTTAACGAACTCGCCGATAACATCGACCAACAGTCCCAGCGCCAACAACGAGAAACCGAACGCGCCCGACAACTGAATCAAATTACTGTCGGTTTGCGTCAATCTCTCAACGCCACCCAACTCCTAGAAGCAGCAGTCCAGGGAACCCAAGAATCCCTAAACGCCGATCGAGCTTTGGTTTACAAATTTGACGAAAACTGGCAAGGAACGATCGTCGCCGAGTCCGTCGTCCCCGGTTGGCCCCGCGCCTTGGGCGCTCAGATTGCCGATCCCTGTTTTGCTCAAGACTACGCCAAACTCTACCAGCAAGGTCGAGTCAAAGCCACAGAGAATATCGAGCAAGCCGGACTGACCAAATGCCATCTCAACCAACTCAAACCCTTCGGCGTCAAAGCCAACTTAGTCACCCCCATTTTGACCGAAGGCAAACTCCAGGGGTTGTTGGTGGTTCACCAATGCTCCGCCACCCGAGTTTGGCAAGAAGAAGAGATCGACCTGACTCGGCAAGTCGCCCTGCAAATCGGGTTCGCCCTCGAACAAACCAACCTCTTCGAACAACGAGAACAAGCCCGCCTCCAAGCTGAGGCTATTTCCACAGAACGACAAGAACAGCAGACCCTCCTGCGCCAACAACTGCTCGACCTGCTGGGAAATATCGAAGGAGCTGCCCTGGGCGACCTGACCGTGCGCGCTGAGGTCACCGAAGGAGAAATCGGCACAGTCGCCGACTTTTTCAACTCCATTGTCGAAAACTTACGGGAGATCGTCACCCAAGTGAAACAATCCACCCTGGAAGTGAATGCGTCTCTGGGTCAAAACGAAGTCGCCATCTCCGAACTGGCAGATGAAGCCCTCAAACAAGCCGAGGAAACCACCCGCACCCTGGATTCCGTCGAGGAAATGACTCGATCGATGCAAAGGGTTGCCCAAAATGCCAGCCAAGCCGCAGAGGTCGCCCGTGCCGCTTCTGTCACCGCCGAGTCGGGCGGGATCGCCATCGAACGCACGGCGCACAATATCCTCAACCTACGGTTGACCGTCACCGAAACCGCCAAAAAGGTCAAGCAACTGGGCGACTCATCTCGGCAGATTTCTAAAGTGGTGTCGTTGATTAACGAACTGGCGCTACAAACCAACGTGCTGGCAATCAACGCCGGACTGGAAGCCGCCCGCGCCGGAGAAGAAGCTCAGGGTTTTGCCGTCGTTGCCAACGAAGTCGGTCAACTGGCAACCCGATCGCCAATGCCACCGGGGAAATCGAGCAGATTTTGGAAAACATTCAGCGGGAAACCACTCAAGTGGTGCAGGCAATGGAACAGAGCACCCTTCAGGTGACAGAAGGCGCTCACCTAGTGGAAAACGCCAAACTCAGTTTGGTACAGATCGTCCAAGTGTCTCGCCAAATTGACGAGTTGGTACAGTCCATTTCCAACACCACCGTATCCCAAGCCGATACCTCCGAGGTGGTATCCATCCTGATGCAAGAAATTGCGCGGGTATCCGTCCGCACCTCCGACTCGTCCCGCCAAGTCTCCCAAACACTGCGACAGACGGTAGAGATCGCCCAAAAACTACAAACTTCCGTCGGCACATTCAAAATCAGTTCTTAATTGTTCCCCCCTCGATTTCTCTAGTGAAGTCAGTTGAGGTTCCCGACCCGCCAAAGTTCATTCTTCTTGCCCTGAATTCCCAAACGCCTAACAGTTCTTAGCCTAGTCAATCCCATGACCCAAAAAACAGACCTCAATCGCATCGATCCTCTCGCGAATCAAAACGGTAATCGCCCCACCGCAGACGGGCTAACAGCGCCCTCTACCGAGACAAACGGCGAGAACCTCACCTCCCCCGATACTGACAATTTGGCACAGGGGGCAACCGATTCCCAGCCGGACGCCACCGGGCAACTGATGTGGCGATCGATTCCTCACCTAGACCAGAAGTGGCAAGGCTTAACCTTGCGTCGTCAATTGCTCACCTGGATTTTGCCGGGAGTGCTCGTTCCCCTGGGGCTAGCTGGGTTGCTGGGCTACACCGTGACCGCCCAAAAAGCCATCAAAAACGCCCAGGAACAACTCGAGGGTCAAATGCTCATTGGCAGTGATGCCGCCAATGAGTGGCTGTTGAAGATTGATGAAGTCCCCGCCTTGATTGCTGCAAATCCTCTAGCCATCCAAGAGGCACGGGCATCGATCGAGCAAGTCCAAGCCGACAACCTGGACGAATTGCCCATCGAAGAATTAGAAAAGCAGTTTGCCGAAACCTTGCTGCTCAAACCCAACCAAGCCCTCAATGATTATCTGAAACGATCGGCTCAGATCGGGAATCTCGCCGAAATATTTTTCACGAACCAATACGGTTTCAACCTCGCTTACAGCCAGCGTCCCTCCGACTTTGTCCAGCAAGACGAAGTCTGGTGGCAAAACGCCAAAGCCGGACAGCGGCAGCAGTTGATTCCTGAATTTGACGAGTCGGCAAACACCTTATCCATCAGCATCGCCAGCGCCATTACCGATGTCCAATCCGGAGAATTTCTCGGTGTTGTCAAAGCCGTGGTTCCCTCCAGCAACTTTGAATACATCTTGAACTTAATCAAAGATACCATCCAGTTCGACTCGGAAGAAGCCCAGATTCTCGCCCTCACCGCTGGGGAGAAAGCCATTCCCATCGGCACTTTGAGAGGGGAACAAATCGCTCAAGTCAACGTAGTCTTGGGGGGGGAAGTCATTAGCCAACGAGCTAACGCCCTGATGCAACTTATGCAATCCTCGCCGGAAGACCGAGAAGCTGCCATCCGGAATACGACATTTCCCGTAACCGTGATAGAACTGCAACACCAAGACCAAAAATTCGAGATTCTCGAAACCCAATTGACCCACCAAGGTCGGGAGTATATCCTGGGGACAGTTCCCAATAGCAACTGGGTAACTGTTGTCTCAGCCGAGCGCTCAGACATCACAGCCGCGGGTCGAGAAGCGGGGTGGCTGTTCGCCCTCTTGTTCCTGGGGCTTGGAGCAGTGGTGACTGCCTTGTTGGTCGGCATCGCCCGCCGGATTGCCCAACCGCTCGATCGCTTAGTTCAGGCTAGCGATCGAGTTGCCACCGGAGATCTCGACGTGCGTGCCGATGTCGGTGGCACCTCAGAAACCCGCACCCTCGCCAACAGTTTCAATAACTTGGTGGCTCAAGTCAAACAACTGCTCGATCGACAGACAGCAGAAACGAAGCGATCGCAGCAGTTGAACGAGATTGTCTCCCAGATGCGACAATCCCTCGAGAAAGACGAGATCCTCAACATTGCAGTCAGCAAACTCCGCACCTGTCTCGACACCGATCGGATCATTGTTTACCAATTCCACGACGACTGGAACGGAACCATTATCGCCGAAGTCCGTCACCAGTCGCTGGCGCAAGATCCTGGGAGAAAAAGTGGAAGACCCCTTCCGAGAAGGCTTGATCGAACGCTATCGCAACGGTCGCGTGCGGGCAATGAACGATGTCTACGCCGAAGAACTCACCCCATGTCACCAAGACATTCTCGAAGGCTTCCAAATCCGCGCCAGCATCGTCGCGCCGATCGTCTATAACGACAAATTGGTCGGCTTACTGTGCGCCCACCACTGTTCCGGAACCCGGACTTGGCAAGACTCGGAGATCGAACTCTTCCGGCAAATGTCCACTCAGCTCGGCTTTGCCCTGGAGCAAGCCGAACTATTCGAGCAACGGGAACAAGCGCGTCTGACTGCCGAAGCCCTCTCCGAAGAACGGCAACAACAAAAAGAATCCCTGCAAATGCAACTGCTCGACCTTCTGGGTGAAGTGGAAGGGGCATCTTATGGCGATCTGACCGTCCGCGCCGACGTCACAGCCGGCGACATCGGCACCGTTGCCGACTTTTTCAACTCCATTATCGAAAGTTTGCGGCAAATCGTCACCCAAGTAAAAACCTCCGCCGGACAGGTGAATATCTCCTTGGGCGAAAACGAAGACGCCATGCGCCAACTGACCCAAGAAGCCCTCCAACAAGCCGAGGAAACTACCCGCACCCTCGATTCCGTCGAACAAATGACCCGATCGATTCAATCGGTCGCTCAAAACGCCCGCCAAGCAGCCGATGTGGCGCGCACCGCCACCAAGACCGCACAATCGGGAGGTGTCGCCATGGATCGGACGGTGGAGAATATCTTGAACCTGCGCGAAACCGTCTCCCAAACCACGAAAAAAGTGAAGCAGCTTGGGGAATCGTCCCAACAAATTTCCAAAGTGGTATCCTTGATCGATCAAATTGCCCTGCAAACCAACCTACTGGCAATCAACGCCGGGATCGAAGCGGCGCGCGCAGGGGAAGACGGTCAAGGTTTCGCCGTGGTTGCCGAAGAAGTCGGAGAACTGGCTTCCCGCTCTGCCAACGCCACCAAAGAAATCGAACGAATCGTGGAAAACATTCAATTAGAAACCTCTCAGGTGGTGGACGCCATGGAACAAAGTACCGCCCAGGTGGTGGAAGGAACCCGCCTCGTCGAAGATGCCAAACAAAGCTTGGAACAAATCGTGGAGGTGTCGCGCCAGATCGACGAGTTGGTACAATCTATTTCTGATACCACCGTGTCCCAGGTGCAGACCTCAGAAAACGTCTCGACATTGATGAAAACGATCGCCCAGGTTTCAACTCGCACCTCCGACTCCTCCTCTCAAGTTTCTGAAGCGTTGCGCCAGACGGTGGACATCGCCCGGAAATTACAAACTTCGGTGGAAATGTTTAAAGTCGATTCTTGACCATCCGTCAACAGTCACACACTCGTTCTACGGCGACTCGAGCCGCAAATCGATTTCATTCCCAAGCTCAAAAACACGAGACTTTCATTCGTTTTTCGGTAAGGCTTAGACTTATGTCACAAGACAAAGAACTTGAAATCAAACGCCAGTTTCTTGACGAAGCTCAGGAGTATCTAGGAACGCTGGAATCCCCGTTACTGGGTTTGGCAAGTCGCCGCATCGATCCCGAAGAAATCAATGCGGCGCTGCGAGCTGCTCACTCCATTAAAGGGGGTGCGGGGATGATGGGATTTAACGAGTTGAGTCACATGGCTCACCGCCTGGAAGATTCCTTTAAAGTGCTGAAAATTCACAAGCAGACGGTGGAGATCGACGGCGAACTCGAACGGCTGCTTCTGACAGCGGTAGACTGCTTGGGAGAAGCGATCGGATACGATCGCGATACCCTGACCCCAGGCAAACCTGCAAGCCTCGATCTCGCCCAGTTGATGCAGCGATCCGAACCCATTTTCGATCGGCTATCCGAGCGTTTAGGCGATCCCCAAGATGAAGATGCCAGTTCCATGCTCCTACCCGAAGACGGGCAGGATGTCATCCTCTTGCTGTTTGAAACTGAGGTAGAAGGCTGTTTAGAGCGACTGGAGTCGGTACTCACCAATCCGGATCTGCCTTGTCTGCAAGAAGAACTGTCGATTTTGGCGCAAGAACTGGGTGGGTTGGGCGAGATGCTTCAAATTGAGGCATTCTGTCAACTGTGTACTTCCGTGGGCAATCTGCTCGAGAGCGCTCCGGAAAGGGTTGAGGAGATTGCACAAGCGGCTTTAGACAGTTGGCGACGATCGCAAGCACTGATCCTCACCGGACAATTCGATCTTCTACCCACTACCATTGACGTAGCCACAGCCGAACCGATGGTTGAAGATGGGGCAGAACCCATCCCGTCAATCTTTGGGGCTGTAGAAACTAACAGCCTTTTCCCCGTCACCGAACAACAAACTTGGCTGGAGGATCCGTCGGCAACCGATCCCGAACCCCAGCTTGTCGAGTTAGGATTCGATCGCGACCAGGAGGCAACCCAAGACGACTTTATCCTCCTACAATACGACGATCCGATTAGCCGACGAACCTGCACCAGAAAGTCTCTTTTCCTCTACGGCTGAAGATGAGTTAGATGAGGTGGTAGAAACTTTCTCCTCTACGGCTGAAGATGAGTTAGATGAGGTGGTAGAAACTTTCTCCTCTACGGCTGAAGATGAGTTAGATGAGGTAGTAGAAACTTTCTCCTCTACGGCTGAAGATGAGTTAGATGAGGTAGTAGAAACTTTCTCCTCTACGGCTGAAGATGAGTTAGATGAGGTAGTAGAAACTTTCTCTTCTACGGCTGAAGATGAGTTAGATGAGGTAGTAGAAACTTTCTCCTCTACGGCTGAAGATGAGTTAGATGAGGTAGTAGAAACTTTCTCCTCTGAGCTTCAGGTTCCAGATGAGACTAATCTATTGCCCTTAGCCTCCTCCGATCCCTTCTCCAGCGCCCCCTTCTCCAGCGCCAACGACGAGAACCCAAGCTTAGATCTGGGAATCTTAGATTTAGAACTCGACGATACACCATCGACTTCGGAGGTAGAACGTCCGGATACGACGGTGCGCGTCTCGGTTAAGCGGCTCGAACAACTCAACGACTTGTTGGGAGAACTGGTGATCGAACGTAACAGTCTCGACTTACAGTTTAATCGTTTGCAGGATCTGGTAGGATATCTCGGTCGGCGGGTGCGAAACCTGGAACAAAGCACGGCACAACTGCAATTGGAGAGTAATAAAACCCCTTCCCATTCTCAGTCTTCCCCGTCTTCATCCTTTACTCTCAACCCAGATCGAAGTGGGATCGATCCTTCTCTGTCCTCAAAAGACGCTCGATCCCAGTTCGATCTACTGGAACTCGATCGTTACAACGACTCTCATCTGCGGTTGGTAGAAGTCATGGAAACCGTGGTTCAGATCCAGGAAATCACCGGAGATATTGACATCAGTGTCGAGGAGACCGAGCAAACGACGCGCAACCTTAACAAAACCGTCAAACAACTGCAAACCAACCTCAACCAAGTGCGAATGCGTCCCCTCTCGGACATTTTCGAGCGTTTTCCCAAGGCGTTGCGCAAGTTGAGTTTGCAACATGGTAAACCCATCGACTTAAAAATCTCGGGGGGCAGAACCTTGGTCGATCGGTAACATTTTGGAAGTGCTGCACGATCCCCTGATGCACCTGCTGCGAAATGCCTTCGATCACGGTATCGAAGATACTCAAACCCGTCGGAAACGGGGCAAACCCGAACAGGGGACGATCGAAATTCGTGCCAGCCATCAGAGCAACCGGACATCGATCGTTCTGCGCGATGACGGAGGAGGAATTCCTTTAGATAAAATTCGATCCCGCGCGGTAGAAATGGGACTGGATGCCGATCTCTTGAATGCCGCCACCCAAAGCGATTTGCTCTCACTCATTTTTGAACCGGGTTTCAGCACCAAAGATCGAGTCAGCGACCTATCCGGTCGAGGAGTGGGAATGGATGTGGTTCGCAACAACCTCAAACAGGTGCGCGGCGAAATCCAGGTAGATACTCAGCCCGGAGAAGGAACCACGTTTACCCTCTTGCTTCCCTTTACGCTCTCCATCTCGCGGGTGTTGATAGCAGAAAGTAGCGGAATGCTGATAGCATTTCCCAGCGATACCGTCCGCGAAATTGTCTCTCCCCTTTCCGGGATTTTCACCGCATCCAATGGGAGTGAGATGCTCGATCACGATGGCATAGAGTTCCCCGTAGTGCGGCCGATCGGTGGATCGAGTTTCACTGCCCCCATCCACCTTCGGAACTGGAAACCCCTCCAACCATCAGCACTCCCACAGCCTTAATCGTCGATCGTCGCGATGGGCGAGTGGCGTTGGTTGTCAACCGATGTTGGAGCGAGCAGGAGGTTGCCATCCGCCAGGTGGAAGGCAATGTGCCTCTGCCTTCTGGCTTTGCCAGTTGCACGATTTTGGGCAACGGTCGCATCGTCCCCCTGGTTAACGTCCCGGAATTAATAGACCGAGTTACCAGCCCGAAGCGATCGTCTCAGGCGGCGATCGAGCCATCGGAACCCCTTGCGTTGACAGAACTCTCTCCTCTCTCTGGCAATGCTCTCCCCATTTTGCCCCTGGAAAACAATACGATTTTGATCGTGGACGACTCGATCAATGTCCGTCGTTTTTTGGCATTAACCCTAGAAAAAGCCGGGTATCGAGTCGAACAAGCCCGAGACGGTCAAGATGCCTTAGACAAACTCTTCGGGGGCTTGAACGTGCGGGCGGCTATTTGCGATATTGAAATGCCTCGTTTGGATGGGTACGGATTTTTAGCCCAAGTGAAATCTGTGGCAACTTTCAAGGATCTGCCAGTGGTGATGCTAACATCCCGTAACGGAAACAAGCATCGCCAACTGGCTCTGAGTTTGGGGGCAACCGCTTATTTTTCCAAGCCGTACAACGAGCAAACTCTGCTCCAAACCCTGGAAACGCTGACCAGCGAACCGACGCCGGCCTACTGAATACCACAGAGATGAATACCCAAGAGATGAATCATGATACGAGTTTTATTGGTCGATGACCAAGCCATTCTCTGCCAAGTTTTGGAAACCTGGCTAGAGCGAGAAGCAGATCTGGAAGTGGTGGGCACCGCTCACGACAGCCAAAGTGCGATCGAACAAGTCGAAATTCTCAAACCGGATATCGTTTTGCTCGATATTCAGATGCCTGGGATGGACGGAATTGCTGCCACCCAAATTATCTGCCAGCGCTTTCCCACCACCAAAGTGATTGTGTTGAGCGGGTATGATAGCGATACCTATCTCTCCAATGCAGTTCGGGCAGGGGCTAAAGGCTATCTACTCAAAAATACAGCGGCTGAAGATTTGGTCAATACCATTCGCTCTGTCCAAAAAGGATACAGCCAAATGGGACCGGGGCTGGTTGACAAAATGATGGCTCACGTCTCCTCTTCAGATGAGGGTCAAGGCGCATCCGAGACGCCAGAAGCCGCCTCTCGAAATCTGATGGAATCCGAGTTGCGTTTTCTGCTCGAGCGCTTCGAGTCCCAGGCTTTAGTCGAATTTGTGAACCGATCTCGCGATGAGCAATCAGCCGCCCATTTATTTGCTCGAGTCACTGGGCATCTGCGAAATCAACCCACGAACTTAGCGGCTCTATATTTAGCCGGGGGATTGGCTCATCGTCACCAAGGACAGACGATTTCAGCCTTTCAATATTTGAGATTTGGGTTCAAAGAAGGAATAAAACAGGGGTTATCTAGCGAGGATCTGCTGCTATTCTATCGAGAGGGAGTGCGTTTGAAACCAGAAGATTCTTTTGCTTGGCTAACCCCAGTCAAGAGTCTCTGGGATAATGAAAGCGGGCTGTCTTTTCTCTTGGAAGAAGCGGATCGCCTCTTTGACAAGGACTCTAGCACTTACCAGACGCTCTTTGCCCTGTGGCGGATCGGGAAGCTGTGGCAACTCGACTCGGAGTTTACAGCGATCGGGGAGCGATTGAAAACTTTGCAACAAGGGTTCGATCGGTTGGACGCAGCACTAGCGCGGTAAGGGTCAGAGTACATAAAGACTAGTCGAAAACGGCTTTGGATCGCAAGTTCAGGAGAGAGCAAAAGCGTTCATAATTTAGGATATAAATACAATGGGCAAACACATGAACGAGCTAGGACATGTCGAGCAAGAACTAGCGAAACTCCATAGCCACTTGGAAAAATCTTTTGGCATTTTGGACGGTTTAGCTGAAATTCAGTCCAAGTTTGAAGGACTCGGGCAAACTTATCGGCAGCTTCAAGAGTATGCCGACAAAACTCAAGTTAATCTGGAACAGACCGAGCGCACCGAGCAACGGTTTGAGCAACGCTGTGTAGAACTCGAAAGCTTGATGGAATCACGCTTGTCTAGCCTTCGTAGTGAGATGGAAAGCGTCCGCGAGGAGTTAACTCAAGCCAGAGGAAATGTACCGGATCTCGATCGTCTCAACAGGGAGATTGAAGCCAAGGTGGGATTGATGTTACAAGACTGGACGGGTTCTAATGATGATACCCAGGCTCCCATCAAGGAGTTAGATTCCCGACTTAACCACCTGGATACTCGGACGCATATGGCAAGAAACTATATGCAAGAGCTGGAAAAGCAGGTAAAAATGCTGCGCGGTGGAATGATTTTTGCGATCGTGGCAGCCCTTGCTAGCATTGGGTTTGCGCTCTTGAGTTGGAGCGGGAAGCAAGAAAAAAGTGCGAGCAATTCCGATCTCATCTCGCGGTTAGAGGTCAACGGACAACCCCGCAATAATTAGTTGAGAAGGAGTTTTGGAGTCAGCGTTCACCGAGATCTCGATCGCCAAAGTTGAGAAGTTCCGGACAGACCGAGCCTATCGCTGTTCTCTCAATTACAACTTGCGACTAACCACTCCCCCCCAGATGGCATAATGTCACTGGGTTGTCTGTTGTGGGGATACATATGAAATCACCATTGAAATCACGATCGTTTTCTTCGATTTCGATCGCTGCCCTCTTAGCTATCGTTTTCGTGATAGCAGGTAGCGTATATTGGTTCTGGGCGAAAAGTCCACTGGCGCTGTTCCGGGGTGGGTCGGTTGTCCAGCCAACGGCAGCGATGTTCGTACCGAGAAACTCGCCGGCGATGGTGTCGTTACTGGTCAATCCCGATCGCCTGCAAGCCTTGCGACAACTGCGGACACCGTGGAAACGACGGGGTGCATCCCGAACTGAATTCGATCGCCTCAAGCGCAGCCTCCTAGCCCAGACAGACTTAAACTACGATCGCGATATCAAACCGTGGTTGGGAGATGAAATTACGGTTGCCGTGACCCGTTTGGATGTCGATCGCGATCGCACCAACGGCGGACAACCCGGTTATCTCGTCTCGTTAGCCGTCAAAAATCCCGAGAAAAGTCGAGAGTTTTTAGATATCTTTTGGCAAGAACGAGCCAATGCTGGAGCCGAATTGACCTTTGAAGACTACAAAGGGGTCAAGCTGATTTCTAGCCAGCCGGGCCGCCAACTCTTTAAGTCGCGCCGGAAATCTCAGAAGTTCGATCTTAATCCTTTTTCAGATGCTAAATCCGCAGGGTGGGCGAGTGCCGTCGTCGGCGATCGATTTGTCTTGTTTGCCAATTCTGTTGAAGAATTGCGGCAAGCCATCAATCGCGTCCAAGCAGCGGATCTCAACCTCACCCGTTCGAGTACCTACCAACAGGCGATCGACAATTTACCCCAAAATCCCCTGGGAATTGCCTACCTAGACGTGGCGCAACTGAACGGGTGGCTGGGCAACACCAAAACCCCCACAACCTTGTCCCAACCCCTTGCTGTTGCTCTATCAGCAAATACTAAAGGATTGCTGGCTGATGCGCTGTGGTTGGGCGATACCCATCCTCAAGAGACTCTTCCGGCGCTGTCGCATCCGGTGGATGCCTTGCGATACATCCCCCAAGAAGGGGCGCTAGTCATCGCTGGCAAAGACTTGGACGGACTCTGGCAGCGGATAACAGCCACTGAGGGAGCTCCTTTATCTGGCTTGTTTGCCCAAATCTTAAAACCTTTAGAATCGAACTGGGAGATCTCCTTATCCCAAGATATTTTTAGTTGGGTGACGGGTGAATATGCTTTAGGATTGTTTCCAGGTGATGATGCTAATGCGGCAAACTGGGTATTCGTTGCCCAGCAAGGCGATCGAACTCAGGAAGGTGTCGAAAAACTTGACAAAATTGCCGTCGATCGTGGCTATAGTGTTGGGACTTTTACGTTAGACGAACACGATCCGATTTATGCTTGGACACAACTGAAAGCGGCAACCTCAGCCAATACGGATAGCGAACCTAAGTTGAAATTAGAGGCAGAAGTGCTGGGCGTATGCGGATCTGCTGAGGGTTACGAAATCTTTGCCAACTCGGTTCCGGCGATCGATCGAGTGTTAAATGCCCCTAACCAAGGTTCTATCCTCAAAAATGCGGAGTTTTCCACGGGGTTGAGTCTTCTTCCAGAGGAAAATAACGGCTATTTATATATGAATTGGAACGATAGCAAATCCACTTTAGAACAGAAACTGCCGATCGTCCGTTTCCTGGAACTTACCGCTAGTCCATTCTTCCAACACTTGCGATCGGCAACCACCGCCAGCACTCCCGATCCCGCAGGTTTCCTGAAAACTCAGTTATTTTTTACTTTTAATCGTTAGTTGTTAGTGACTAGTGGCTAGTTGCGCTTTTACTAGTTACTAGTTGACACTCTTACCAATTACGAATCCCCAATTACCAATTACCCATGAATCAAGAATTACGAGATAGTCAATTAGCAGCAGGTGCCACGTTGGGAGAAGTTGCGGGAGTGACTGTCCCGATGAGTTTCGGCAACGAGGCAGCAGCACGACAAGAAATACAGACAGGAGTGGTGTTGTACGATCGATCGCATTGGGGCAGAATTCGCGTTTTAGGGGACGATCGAGTTCGTTTTCTCCACAACCAAAGTACCAACGATTTCGAGTGCCTCAAAGCCGGACAAAGCTGCGATACGGTGTTCGTCACCAGTACGGCACGGACGATCGATCTCGCCACCGCATTCGTCACCGAAGACGCAATTTTATTACTCGTTTCGCCGAACCGCCAACAGCAGTTAATGACCTGGCTCGATCGGTATCTTTTCCCGATGGATAAGGTCGATTTAGAAGATATTACCAACACAACGGCGTGTTTTACCTTAATGGGAGAAAACAGCGCGGCATTCCTGCAAAATTTAGGCATCTCGGCTGATTTCCCACACGGCACGCATCAAGTGGTTTCTATTGATGGGATTGATGTTCGCATCGCTACGGGAAGCGGTTTGGCAACAGCGGGATATACTTTGATATTCGATGCCAACGACGCGGCAATCTTGTGGAAAAAACTGGTTGATACAGGTGCAGTTCCCTTCGGAGAAAAGGCTTGGGAACAACTGCGAATTCGCGAAGGCAGACCCGTACCCGATGCCGAGTTGACGGAAGACTACAACCCCCTAGAAGCGGGATTGTGGCAAACGATTTCCTTTGAAAAAGGTTGTTATATCGGGCAAGAAACGATCGCCCGTCTGAACACGTATAAAGGCGTGAAAACGCAACTTTGGGGCATCCGATTAGCGACACCTGCCGAACCCGGTACGGTAATTACAATAGAAGATGATAAAATTGGGACGCTGACGAGTGTTGTTGCTACTGAATCCGGAGTTTTAGGACTTGCTTATATCCGAACCAAAGCCGGAGGTGCAGGGTTAAAGGTTCAAGTGGGCGATGCATCTGGAGAAGTGGTGGATGTCCCATTTTTAACTCGCGGTTATCTCGGTGAATAGTAAGCCGATTAATTATCAATTGCGATCGAAAACCCCACATCGAAAACTAACAACTATTAACTATTAACTATTAACTATGAGACCGATCGGTGTCGATTTATTTGCCGGTGCGGGTGGATTAAGTTTAGGTTTCGAGCAAGCAGGATTTGATGTCGTTGCTGCTGTGGAGATCGATCCCGTTCACTGTGCAGTTCACGAGTATAATTTTCCGCATTGCGCGACGATTTGTAAGAGCGTGATGGAGGTAACAGGGAAAGAAATCAAAGACAAATTAAACATTGAAAAGCGTCAAATCGACGTGATTTTTGGCGGTCCTCCTTGTCAAGGTTTTTCACTCATGGGTAAACGTCTTTTAGACGATCCGAGAAATACACTAGTTTCTCATTTTATTCGTCTAGTTGATGAACTTCAGCCAAAATACTTTGTCATGGAAAATGTCAAAGGAATGGCGATCGGAAATCACAAACAATTCCTCTCAGAAGCGATCGATAAGTTTGACTACTACGGCTACAAAGTTCTCCAGCCATACCAAGTTCTCAATGCGGCTTGCTATGGCGTTCCTCAAAATCGAGAACGATTATTTTTGATAGGTGTTCAAAAAGAATTGCCATTTCCGGAGTATCCAAAACCGATTTACAAGCCAGCGGGATCGGTAAAAAAAATTGATAAAAAGTACGAGAAACTTCCCGATAGTCCAACGGTTTTAGATGCGCTAAAAGATCTACCCAATGCCGATCGTTATTCAAAATTGAATCAGCAAGATTGTGTCAAAGTCAAAGAAGAAGAATTTAAAACACCGAGTGATTACGTTCGAGATCTACACAGAGTTGGTGAAGGCAACTATTCTTACCCTCGGAAGTACGATCCCCATCTCCTTACCTCTAGCTTGCGAACCCAACATACCAAAGAATCTATTCGACGGTTTGAAAATACGCTACCTGGCGAAACCGAACCGATTAGCCGATTTCTGAAACTCAACCCCAACGGTATATGCAACACGCTACGCGCCGGAACACCCAGTAGTCGTGGCGCTTACACCTCTCCTCGTCCCATTCATTACAAATTTGACCGATGTATTACCGTCCGAGAAGCGGCACGGTTACATTCCTATCCTGACTGGTTCCGATTTCACGTCACCAAATGGCATGGATGTCGGCAAATTGGCAACTCCGTTCCACCGTTGTTAGGTCGGGCAGTTGCTACCGAAATTATCAAAGTTTTAGAAATGAACCCAACGATTCCCGAAGAAATACTTCAACTGGGAGAAACGAAATTACTTTCAATGACAATGGCAGAAGCCGCAAAACGATACGGTGTTCCTGCCGATACGATCCCTCAGCGATCGCGCAAATCTCAATCTAAAGTTGATGATACAGCGGTTCCCGGTATTATGCGGTACATCTAGAAGGGCGAATGCCATTCGCCCCTACATCAACCCAAAATTTTATGTACCTCATAGCTGCGAAAACCGCTGTATCAAATCAGCCTAAAAAATTGAATTGTTATGAAGTACTAATTGAAACAAATTTGAGTTTGCTAGAACAGAAATTGAAACAGGAGCAGAAGAATTACTAATTAAACTTCCTAAGAATATTGGAGATGTAATACTGTAGAAATTTAGATGAATTTGGGCGTGGTAGTTTGAATCATGACAGAATTGCCCGAACGATTGGGTCTTAGTGCCATTTTAAGACCAAGGGCAAAGAACTCCCCTTATGAAATGCCCCTTTTGAAGGAATTTAGAGGATCTCAATCCTGACAAGTCAGTAGAGGAGTTCTCCACGACAATCGACTAACGTTCTACAGCCGCACGGGGAGCCGTTTCGATCGCATCAACCAGGCTGCGAACGGTGGCAATGGCAGCCACTTCGCTGTTGAGGCGATTGATTGCCGAACCGACGCCAACGCCAGCCGCACCTGCCGCAATCGCCATGGGAGCGGTGACGCTGGAAATCCCCGACGCGCACAAAACGGGAACGGAAACGGCGCGGGAAATTTCATAAGCTGCCGCCAGGGTGGGGGTAGCTTTTTCGATTAAGCCCACAATGCCGCTATGAGTGGGTTGGCTGCTGGTTCCGCCTTCGGTTTGAATGATATCAGCACCGGCTTCTACCAGCGCTTGTGCCAGTTGCACTTGTTCGTCGAGAGCGAGGATGTGGGGAACGGTGACAGAGAGGCAAATTTCCGGCAGCAGATCTCGAGTTTGATGGGTCAGTTCCAGGACTTCGGCAGCTTCAAAACGGCGACCTTGGGCGTAGAAGGCATCGAAGTTGCCGATTTCGATCAGATCGGCACCGGCTGCCACCGAGGGAACAAATAACTCGGGATCGACAGCAGAAACACAAATCGGTAAATTCGTCAAATTTTTCGCCAACTTGACCAACTCGGCATCGGCGGCGATATCCACAAAGGTTGCTCCACCGGCATCGGCAGCTTTGACGACGAATGCCACTCGATCGCGATCGAAGTTGGTCAAACCGCTAATGACTTTCAGCGCTGTTCCCCGCGCCAAAGCGGGCTGTAGCTGTGAAGATATTCTCATGATGTTGCTTGACACGTACGAGTTTTCTCAACATTGTGACATGGCAGCCGCCCGATTCGCGATCGTCGTACTGTGTGGGAGAAAGTTTTTTGGGCTTAACCGAAATCTATGGGATTCAAACCCCGTATTTTTAGGGCGGTGTTGGTCTGTAATCGAGTGATGGAAACCGAACCCGAAAAAATTTGAACCCATTTTTAAGCTGTTTTAAGATAAAGAAAGAGTTCCCAATGTCATAATATTTTTTAACAAAAGCGGCTGCTAGCCGAGTTCGAGAAGGGTGTGACCCCGGCGAGCGCCCTTGGGTCAGGCGGTTCAAAAAAAATTACGGTGGAGATGAAGATGGGATTTTTTGATTCGGATATCGTTCAGCAAGAAGCCAAACAGTTATTTGAAGATTATCAATCTTTAATGCAACTGGGCAGTAAATACGGCAAATTCGATCGTGAAGGCAAAAAGCAGTACATCGAACAGATGGAAAGCATTATGGATCGCTACCGCGTTTTTATGAAGCGTTTTGAGCTTTCCGAAGACTTCATGGCACAGATGACCGTGCAGCAACTCAACTCCCAGTTGGGACAATTCGGGATTACCGCTCAACAGATGTTTGAACGGATGCACGATACGCTCGAACGCATGAAATCAGAAATCGATCGGTGAGCGTGCCTCTAGGCAAATTTGAGACCCCTGACTTTTTAGAGCCCCGACTTCTCAAAGAAATCGGGGCTCTAAAAATGCTCCTAGCTGTGCCATGCCACTACGGCGGGTCAAATTCGCCCGGAGAGGGAAAGTTCATAACCGGTTCGTTAGCCAGCGCTTTATTCATGAAGCTCCGCCAAACGGGTGCGACGTAACTTCCTCCCGTCACCCCATATCCCAAAGGTGTATAGTCATCGTTCCCTACCCAAACCGCAACGGATAACTGCGGGGTGTATCCAACAAACCAGATATCCCGTTCCGAGGAAGTGGTTCCGGTTTTACCCGCCGCCGGACGACCGATATTGGCTGCGGTTGCCGTACCTTGGGTAATTACCCCTTGCAATACGCTGTTGAGAGAAGCTACAGCCCAGGGATCGAGGACGAGGCGGGGTTTGGGGGTATTATCCAGAATGGTATTCCCGGCGCTATCGGTGACTTGAGCGATAAAAGTGGTGTCGGAATGCCATCCGGTGTTGGCAAAGGTGGCAAATGCGCCTGCCATTTCCAAGGGGGTTAAGTCTACCGAACCCAAGGGTAGAGAAATCACCGGATCGATCGGACTTTTAATTCCTAAAATCCGGCAGGTTTCGATAACTTTATTCAGTCCCACCGCCTGTCCGAGTTTAATTGCAGGGATGTTGAGTGACGAATGCAGGGCGCTGCGAATGCTCACCGAACCAGAGAATCCGCCCCCGTAGTTCTGTGGCGAGTAGTAGCCGTCGCCATCGGGATAGCTAACGGGAGTATCGCTGACCACCGAATCGGGACCGTATTCCCCCGAGGCAAACGCCGTGTAGTAGACAAAAGGTTTGAACGACGATCCCGGTTGGCGTAGAGCTTGAGTGGCGCGATTGTATTCACTTTTGGTCACATCGGCACCGCCCACCAGTGCCTTGACGAAATGGGTGCGCGGATCGACAGCAACTAGGGCAATTTGACCTTGGTCGTAATTGTAATAGACGCCTTGATAGTAAAGACGATCGTGCCATTCCTTCGCCGTTTGTTCGGCGAGTTTTTGCATATCGGTATCGATGGTCGTCTGGACGCGCATCCCGCCTTTGAGGACGGCATCTCGACCAAATCGATCGCTCAATTCTTGAATCACCGCATCGGTGACATAGGGCAGCGTACTAGTGGGGAAAGAGGTGATTTGACCTAACCGAATGGGCTGTTTGCGGGCGGTTTCGGCTTCGGCGGGGGTAATCCACTGAAGCTCGACCATGCGACCCAGAACGGTTGCCTGTCGCTGTTTGGCGATTTGGTAGTTGGCAAAGGGGCTATAGTCTTCCGGGGCTTGAATTAAACCCGCCATCATGGCGGCTTCGCCCAACGTTAAATCTTTAGCCGATTTGTTGAAATAACTGCGGGCTGCGGTTTCGGCACCGTAGAGGTTGTGTCCCCAATAGACTTGATTGAGGTATAGCTCGAATAACTGATTTTTTTCTAAGATTTGTTCCAGGCGGATCGCCAGTACCGCTTCTGCAACTTTACGGCTGAGGGCTTGTTGGGGCGTCAGAAACAGGTTTTTCACCAACTGCATCGTCAGGGTAGATGCCCCTTCTACGGTCGATCCTTCTTTCCAGTTGGCGACCATTGCCCGGACGATGGCACTGGGGTTCAGACCGTGGTGCTGGTAAAAATGGCTATCTTCGATCGCCAGAACCGAGAGTTTGAGATTATTCGAGATTTGGTATAAGGGGATGACTTCACGGTTGGCTTCGTCATGGAGACTCAGCAGCAATTTACCTTTGATGTCGTAAATATGGCTGGTTTCTGTGGGGACGTAGCTGCGGAGAACGCGGACATCGGGCAAGTTGCGAAAGCTAATTGCCAAACCAACTAGTCCACCTGCGGCTACGGAACTGCCTAACATGGCAATCCCCAGGATCGTACCCGCCGTGACTTTACTGACCGATTGTAGGAACCGGAAGGGAGAAACGGAGGACTCCGGTTTTCTTTGTCGAACGGTATTGACTGACACGGTGACTTTACTTCCTCAACAGATGAACGCAATCCGGCAACAGACGGTTATAACATTTAAAATTGGACATACTCTAATACATTTTGATTGTATGCGATTGTATGTGAATGTCAGACCCGCCTCGATCGCGCACCCCGGACCGCTGGCAAACTCGATGGTGAGAAAGGGCGATCGCTTTTTTTGTCGCTTAACTTTATACTCTACTTCATTGCCCTTGCATTCTAAGCGATAATGACAAGGATCGTGACCTAGATGCTAGCAGTTTCAGACTTTGATGAATACGCACCTTGATTGGCTATATCGGGGAACCGCCGAAATTTTTCCCGATCGCCCCGAATCTGACGATGCCACCGAAAATCTCGCCCAATTGCTCGCTCGTGCCGATCGACCGTTGCGTGTTAAACTCGGCATCGACCCGACGGGATCGGATTTGCACCTAGGGCATAGTATCCCATTTCGCAAGCTGCGATCGTTTCAGGATGCGGGTCATACTGCTATTTTAATTATCGGCGATTTTACGGCTCGCATTGGCGATCCCACGGGAAAATCTGATGTGCGCAAACAACTGACGCCGGAGCAGGTTTTGTCCAATGCCGAGACTTATCTCGAACAAGTTCGCCCCATCCTCGATTTTGACACGCCAGGACGACTGGAAATTCGCTATAACTCCCAATGGTTGTCGAAATTGGACTTGGCAGAAACGTTAGAGTTGCTGGCGACAACGACGGTAGGACAAATGCTGGCAAAAGAAGGTTTTGCGCTGCGCTACGAGGCGGGTAGTCCGATTTACTTGCATGAGTTTTTCTATCCGTTGATGCAGGGATACGACTCGGTGGCGATCGATGCCGACATCGAGTTAGGCGGTACGGATCAGAAGTTTAATCTGGCTGTGGGACGAGATTTGCAGCGGCACTTCGGTAAAAAACCTCAATTTGGGTTGTTGTTGCCCATTCTCATTGGTACCGATGGCGAGCAGAAAATGTCTAAATCTTTGAACAACTATGTGGGGCTCAAAGAAGATGCACTGTCGATGTATTCTAAGTTGGAAAAAACGCCGGATTTGTTAATCGAAACCTATTTTGAACTCTTGACCGATCGACCCTTAGATGCACTCTCGAAAAATCCGAGAGAGCGACAAAAACAACTAGCGATCGATGTCGTCACTCAGTACCACGGGGAAGCTGCGGCACAACAAGCACAACAAGCCGCCATGACGTTGGTACAAGGGTCTACGGCAAATACTGGGGATGCGGTGCCGGAGTTTTCTCTGGCGGGGATCGAATTTCCCGCTAAGTTGTTCTACATTTTGGGCGCCAGTGGGTTGTGCGGCAGTAGTGGGGAAGGACGGCGACAAATCCAGGGGGGTGCAGTGCGTTTGGATGGCGATCGGATTTCTCAGGTGGATACTCGTTTCGAGTCACCAACCCAATTAAAGGGGAAGGTATTGCAGGTCGGGAAAAAGAAGTTTGTTCGGTTGGTTGCCTAAAGGATCGACCCGTCAAATTCCAGAAACGATCGAGCAATTCACCCCTTCTCAAGATGAATTTCTCTCAGCTCAAAAATCGCTTTCCATTCTCCATCCTCGATCGTCCATAGCCGGAGAACACCCCGATCGATTACGGTTTGCCTCAGTGTCAATCCGGCTAAGTGTCCCTAGGATAGGAAGTAATCACAGCGCGATCGAGCGCGGCTTCCCGAAGCCCAACCCAGATCCGAGCAATGGGACTATCAAACATCGGGAAGAGCCGATCGAACGGGAACGGCAACTGCCAACCCCAGTTCGATCGACCGCCCCCAAACAGGTTCGGAAAATACGCCTACATCTAGGCGCACTCGCCAGTTCAGTATAGATAAAGTTAAGTTTAACGTAAAATTCAAGCTGAACTGAGGAAAACTGTACGGAAGAAATCGATTGCCTCTTGACTGAGTGAGATTTAACCTCCAGTCCAGACTCCGTGACCTCCGAACCGCAGCTCGGTAAACCCTTGTAGCGATTAGAAGCAAAACACCCCTATGGCTAAAGTAGTTGGAATTGACCTTGGAACCACAAACTCCTGCGTGGCTGTCATGGAGGGAGGCAAACCCACTGTGATTGCGAACGCGGAAGGCGGACGGACGACCCCTTCTGTGGTTGCCTACGCCAAAAACGGCGATCGCCTTGTCGGTCAAATCGCCAAGCGCCAAGCCGTGATGAACCCGGAAAACACCTTCTATTCCGTCAAGCGGTTCATCGGTCGTCGGTTTGACGAAGTAACCCACGAAACCAGCGAAGTTCCCTATCAAATCCTCAACGTGAATGGGAACGTCAAAATCGACTGCCCCATGGCGGGCAAGCAATTTGCGCCGGAAGAAATCTCCGCCCAAGTGCTGCGAAAACTCGCTGAAGATGCTAGCAAATACCTGGGCGAAACCGTCACCCAAGCCGTCATTACTGTCCCTGCCTACTTCAACGACTCCCAGCGTCAAGCCACCAAAGCGGCTGGCAAAATCGCCGGACTCGAAGTGCTGCGGATTATCAACGAACCCACGGCAGCATCTCTGGCTTACGGCTTAGATAAAAAAAGTAACGAAACTATCCTCGTCTTCGACTTAGGGGGCGGAACCTTCGATGTATCCGTCTTGGAAGTTGGCGACGGCGTGTTTGAAGTGCTATCGACTTCCGGAGATACCCACCTGGGTGGAGACGACTTCGACAAACAAATCGTCGATTACATTGCCGAAGAATTCAAAAAAGCCGAAGGCATCGATCTCCGTAAAGACAAGCAAGCGCTGCAACGTCTGACCGAAGCGGCAGAAAAAGCAAAAATCGAGCTTTCCAGCGTCACCCAAGCCGAAATCAACCTGCCCTTCATCACCGCCACCCAAGACGGTCCCAAGCACGTTGAAATGACCATGACGCGGGCGAAATTCGAGGAAATTTGCGCTAAATTGATCGATCGTTGCCGGATTCCGGTGGAAAATTCCGTTCGCGATGCCAAAATCAATAAAAGCGACATCCACGAAGTCGTGCTAGTTGGTGGTTCCACCCGGATTCCTGCCGTACAGCAACTCGTGAAGGATGTGTTGGGTAAAGACCCCAACCAAAGCGTCAACCCCGACGAAGTGGTTGCTGTCGGTGCAGCGATTCAAGCCGGTGTTCTATCTGGCGAAGTCAAAGATATCCTGCTGTTGGATGTGACTCCTCTGTCTTTGGGTGTGGAAACCTTGGGCGGCGTCATGACCAAACTGATTCCCCGCAACACCACCATTCCCACCAAGAAATCCGAAACCTTTTCCACCGCAGTGGACGGACAAACCAACGTGGAAATCCATGCCCTGCAAGGGGAACGGGAAATGGCGAACGACAACAAGAGTTTGGGAACTTTCCGACTCGATGGCATTCCTCCCGCACAACGCGGCGTGCCTCAAATCGAAGTCACTTTCGACATCGATGCCAATGGTATCCTCAATGTCACCGCCAAGGATAAAGGATCGGGTAAAGAACAGTCGATCAGCATTACCGGTGCTTCTACCCTCTCCGACAATGAAGTCGAGAAGATGGTGAAGGATGCAGAAACCAATGCAGCAGCGGATCAGGAACGTCGCGAGAAGATCGACCTGAAAAACCAAGCCGACTCCTTGGCGTATCAGGCTGAGAAGCAAATGGCTGAACTCGGCGACAAAGTTCCGGCTGATGATAAGTCGAAAATCGATGAATTGGTCAAAGAGTTGCGCGAAGCCATCGACAAAGAAGACTTCGATGTCATCAAGTCGAAGACGGAAGAACTGCAACAGGCTTTGTACGGCGTGAGCAGTAAATTGTACCAACAAGCCGGTGGAGATGCTGCCGGTGCCGCTCCTGGTGACGCTCCTAGCGATTCCTCCGGTGGTGGCGATGGCGATGATGTCATCGATGCGGAATTCTCCGAAACTAAGTAGGACTTTTCGCTCGCTGAGTTAGATAAATCGCGCATCTAAAAAAGCCCGGTTTCTTTCAGAAACCGGGCTTTTTGAGTTATGGCAATCGCCGTGTGGGGGTTGGATAAATGCTGGTCGAGAATCTGAGAGCGAATTCCAAAACCCTTTTACGGCTAGTCCCCGACGGCTTCGAGCAGTCGGGGATTTAGCCTA
This sequence comes from uncultured cyanobacterium, assembly GCA_963838375.1. Classification (GTDB taxonomy): domain Bacteria; phylum Cyanobacteriota; class Cyanobacteriia; order Cyanobacteriales; family Geitlerinemataceae; genus DVED01. Next base: position 40,089 of record CAWIQY010000014.1, read on the forward strand.
ACGGAAATCTCGACTGCTATCTTTCCAAAATCGATCGCGGATGCGGGTCGCATCGAAATCCGGGTCGCGTTCTGCCAAGTCCCAATATTGTGGATCGAGATCGATGGCTTGCTGCAAACTCTCCAAAGCCAAATCAATATTTCCCGATAGCGCATGACAACAGGCTCGATTGTACAGCGCTGAGCAACGATCGGGTTCGAGTTCCAAAACTCGATCGTAACTGGCAATGGCTTCGTCGTAGCGACCGCACAAACGGCACGCATCCCCCCGTTTGTACTGTGCCCAGAAATCATCGGGTTCGGCGTCTAGGGCGTTGTCGTAGCTGGAAATTGCCGCTGCGTAGCGCCCGATGTGGTACAAGGCATCCCCCCGCCGGAACCACGCCCAGTAGTCTTGGGGTCGCGTTGCCAGAGCGTTTTCATAGCTAGAAATTGCCTCTTGGTAGCGTTGCTGATAACGGAAGGCATCCCCCCGTCGGAACCATGCCCAGTAGTCTTGGGGTCGCGTAGCTAGGGCTCGATCGAAACTGACAATCGCCTCTTCAAAACGATCGCATTCTTCCGATAAGAGATAACCCCGGCTATAATTAGCCCAGTAGTCGTGGGGTCGAATGGTTAACGCACATTCAAAACTGTCGATGGCGTTGCCGTACTCGCCCAATTCCGCTAAGGCGTGACCTCGCTGATACCACGCCCAGTAATCGTCGGGTCGGAGGGAAAGGGCGTTTTCGTAACAGGCGATGGCGTTTTCATAATATTCATCTTCATCCATCCGTTTGCCTTCTATATACCAACACCAATAGGTTTCTAGGTGCGATTCCAAAGGCTCGGAGCGATGGGTAAAAGATAACGTCATAAGTTTCGATCGAAATAAAGCTTGGCTAAGGGGTTGCCGATCGATCCGGGAGGATTCGATCGCAGGTACTGATTCGATCCGATCGATCGAACCCGTCTTAAATGGGTGAGGCAAGCGTGCAGATGTCATCTGGAGCGATCGCATTTTCACTGAGCTCTTTGGGTCAAATTCGATCGCTTCCTTCTATTATGGTATAAAACGATACGACTTAAAAACCATATCCAAGCATCTGCTATGTTAAGAAATCTTCAACATTTAGGGCAGTATTTCCGAGTGGGCTTGGGGATCGTGACAGCCTGGGCAACCCTCTCCACACCGATTGCCGTCAAAGCCGAAGTTGTTTCCAGTGTTGCCTTGCCACTAGCCCAAGCTCAATCTTCATCCTGGCGATCCATGACCCCAGAAGAGCAAACCCAAGCTTGGGATTACATCTTAAATAGTCCGTTAGGAATTGCGGCATTAAATCAACTGGCGATCGAAGGTTTTATCAGCCCAATCTGCCCCAAAACATTTTATACCAATGATGAATTTGGCGGCTTTCAATTTATGTTGAGAGTGCAATGTCCCAATCTCAGGGGTGTTTCGATTGCGGTGGGATATAGCGAAATGCGAGCGATATTCGGTCGGTTTGAAAGCAATATTGAAAATTTTTTAATCGAGCGAGTAGGGGATGAAACACCAGCCACAATTCCACTTCCTTAGTTAAGCCATTAACAATCGCCCTGCAAAATCGATCGCATCGGGCGCAAACATTTCTGGACTGGCGCGATCGACTGGGGAAAGGGTCGATCGGCAGAAACTACGATAAGATCTAAACGCTGTAGAGTTCTAATGAGATCGAACGACAATGCCAACCATGCCAACGACGGCTGACTTTTTGCAAGCCACTCAGTGGATGGGAATTATTACCCTTGTCTGCGCGGCGCTGGCGGTATTGGGGTTTGTCTTGCAATGGGGCATTCGCTTTCGCCTGGTGGGGATTGCCAGCTTTCTGGCAGTCTTAACCGTCGGGTCATTTTCCCTCAGTCTGGTTCCCTTCGCCCCCACAGTCATCCCCGGTTCGATTCGCTACACGGTCGTTTACGACAATGGCGCCGCCCAAGTCGTCATTAAAGTTCCATCCGACATCACCGAAACCCAATTGGAAGCCACCCTTCGCCAAGCCGCAACCAATCAGTTTTCCTCCGGTCGGTTGGCACAAGGGCAAAATCTTCTGGTTCTGCGCGCGAGAACAATTATTCATCCCGAACCGGGAATCTCCAAACCCCTCGTTCTCGGTCAGGTGATGCGATCGTTTTCTAGTGAAGGTGAAGATCCATGGGAGTTTGAAGTTTACCACGATCGATTTGCAGAACTTCCCGAAGTGGCTAGTAGTTAATCGATATTAGACGTTTCCGAAAACTTGAAACCCCAAACCGATATCGGTTTGGGGTTTCTTTTTCTTGCGGATAGCCGGACGGTTTGTAAATCAATGTAACAATTTCGGACGATCGCAGAATTTGGGGGCTCGTCAGACAGACTCTTTGATAGCAATCCTAAATCCGTTGTCAATTCCTGTAGGGGTAGTGTCCCTGTACCGACCCCGTTTGCCCAGGGCTGTTTCATTATCACCAAAAACGAGGATTTTGTAGGGGTAGTGCCAAGAGTGCCTACCCCGCCATCAACGACATAATGAGGGTTTCAGGCATCGGGGCAACCACGGGGGGATTGCCCCTACAGAAAATGAAACAGCCCTGCCCCGTTTGCCAGGTCAACCCCAGGATGAGAATGGCTAGATACCAGTTACCCGTTAAAATGCCTTTGGGCGAATAACCCACTCCAAAACCCAAATTTTCTGATGAATACCCTCAAAAAATCACTTGCCCTGTTGGGAATCATGTCTGTGTGGGGGAGCATTTCTCTACCCACTTCAGCCCAAACACCACAAGTTTTAATCGCTCAAGTTAGTGCAGAAGATTTCTTTAATCGAGGCGTAGAAAAGTTCGACGCTGGAGATTTAGAAGGCGCGATCGCCGATTATAACGAAGCGATTCGCCTCAATCCTAACTATGCACATTGGTTATTATAATCGAGGAAATGCTCGTGCTAATTCAGGAGATTTAGAAGGCGCGATCGCCGATTATGACGAAGCGATTCGCCTCAATCCTAACCTGGCAGAAGCTTATTATTGATCGAGGAAATAGCTCGTGCTAAGTCAGGAGATTTAGAAGGCGCGATCGCCGATTATAACGAAGCGATTCGCCTCAATCCTAACTTGGCAGAAGCTTATATTGTTCGAGGAAATGCTCGTGCTATTTCAGGAGATTTGGAAGGCGCGATCGCCGATTATAACGAAGCGATTCGCCTCAATCCTAACCTGGCAGAAGCTTATTCTAATCGAGGAAATGCTCGTGCTAATTCAGGAGATTTAGAAGGCGCGATGACCGATTTTGACGAAGCGATTCGCCTCAATCCTAACCTGGCAGAAGCTTATAGTAATCGAGGTATAGCTCGTGCTAAGTCAGGAGATTTAGAAGGCGCGATGACCGATTTTGACGAAGCGATTCGCCTCAATCCTAACTATGCAGACGCTTATTCTAGTCGAGGTTTAGCTCGTGCTATTTCAGGAGATGTATCGGGTGGAAAAATGGATTTACAACGAGCGGCTGAGTTATTTGAACAACAAGGAAATACCGCTATGTTGCAAACCGTCATGAGTCTCCTCGAACAACTTAACTTCAGTAGGTGATAAACAGCCGTCTACAAACTTTCATCCCAATCCACCCATCCTCTATCAACTATCAACTATCAACTATTAACCATCAACTATTAACTATCAACTATCAACTATCAACCATCAACTATCAACCATGTTTTGGTTCGCCGATTATCCAGGAGAACTAGCCGCTTTAGTATCCGCTCTCTTGTGGGCGGTTTCTTCTGTTGTTTACACCCGTTTTGGGAAGCACCTTCCACCTTTGTATTTGAACTTAGCAAAAGGGGGATTGGCGATCGCCATGGTGGGATTAACCTTATTATTACAGAGAGAAAAGGCGATCGATCTCGATTTTCGAGCTGTGGGATTGCTCTCCATTAGCGGCATTTGTGGCATTGGCTGTGGCGATACCGCCTTTTTTTCTGCACTCAATCATCTCGGACCCGACGCACCTTATTGTTGGGAACTCTCGCACCCCCGATTGCCGCCTTGCTGGCGTTTATTTTCCTCGGGGAAGGAATTTCCGCCCAAGGGGGAATCGGCATTCTCCTGATACTCTTCGGGGTTGCCTGGGTGATTAGCGAACGATCGATCGGTACCGCGACAAATTCGGTAAAACTGTTACCGGGCGTAGGTTTTGCCCTAATCGCCGCCATTTCCCAAGCCTCCGGTGCTGTATTGTCAAGAGCGGCATTGGCAGAAACATCCCTCAGTCCCCTGTGGGCAACTCTGGTGCGGTTGAGTGCCGGAGAAGTCGTCTTGCTGTTGGCACTGTGGCGACAACCCCAAATTCCCGGTTTCCGGCTGGCTTTCTCGATCCGCTTGTGGACAATTCTAGCTGTGACAGCGTTTTTCGGCACTTATTTAGCCATTTGGTTGCAACAAACGTCTCTGAAATTCGCCCCAGCCGGCATCGCCCAAACCCTGTCTGCCACCAGTCCTTTGTTTGTCCTACCCCTAGCGGTATGGATGGGCGAAACTGTCAGTGGACGATCGATTTTAGGCGTCATCGTAGCATTAGTGGGAATCGGTTTATTGTTTTCTTAGGGATATTCGGAACAATAATAGACCCACCGTAGGGGCAAACGGCCGTTCAGTGGTGTCAACTTAAGCAATTCAGTCATGTGTCAAGTCGCATCGGCGAATCGACTTCCATCAAACCCATGAGTCCTAGGGATATGACTCTTATACGTGGGGGGTCCGGGGGCGGCGTCACGCCCCCGGCGGGGGGTTTGGGGGGAGACCCCCCAAGGTCTTTTTGTCCCAGAGAAACCCCCTTGACACAGCCTCAAAAATCTTAAGTTGACACCAATGACAGCAGTTCGCCCCTACACCAAATTCCGCGCTTGTTGTATCCACACGGCAACTTCATCCACCGTCGGACAGAGATCTTTGCGTTGTAAGGTGGCAACGTGGAAGCGCAAGAGTTGTGGGTGCAAGCGATGAACGGGAAGCTGACTCAATTGGGCAACAGAACCGACACCACTGTGTAGTAGCAATCCGCAATGGATGCAACCGACGTTAGGAATGCGAGCTAAATCGGCAAGAGCCACCCACTTTTTCAGTTGTTGGAGACGAACTTGAAGTCGTGCTGCTAAGTCGGGTTGTCGATCGGCACGGCGACCTTGCTGGAGAAGTTGCCGCGTGGTATAAATGCCACAGTCGGCAAGTTTTTGGCAATCTCGATCGTCTAGTCCCGGAAGCTGATGGATGAGCCAATCTTTGGAAGTGAGGCAATTTGCAGGCATCGGTTTTTCCTGAAGAGAGGGGCGAGAATGGAGAGAAAATTCGGCGATCGCGAACCACTTGAGCGAATATCAGGTTTAATATTATAACGCCCCAACGAAAATCGATCGATGCTGCATTTTCAATATTCCACTCTCATTGACGCGCCTGTAGAGGTGGTCTGGAATTTTCACGAACGGCAAGATATCTTGCAAAAGCTGACACCGCCTTGGCAACCCGTGGAAGTCGTCCGTCGGGAAGGCGGATTGGGAATTGGCGCGATTACCGAGTTTAAAATTTTATTAGGATTTATTCCCGTACCCTGGATTGCCCGTCATACCGAGTGCGAACCCTATCGGCTGTTCACCGACGAACAAATCGAAGGACCCATGGAACGTTGGACGCATCGCCATCAGTTTGTCCCAGAAGAAGGCAAAACTCGCCTGACCGATGCGATCGCATTTTCCATACCCGGGGGCGAAATTGTCGAGTCTCTATCAGGTTGGTTTGTTTTGCAACGTCTCGAAGATATGTTTCGCTATCGCCACGAAGTGACGCAACGGGAGTGCGAAAATCGGGAGTGGGAAAACAATGCAGCAAACCGCTGACTATTACTGCGCTTATTGTGGAGAACCCAGCACCACGTTTATCGATATCAGCGCAGGAACCCAGCAATCTTACGTAGAAGATTGTCAAGTGTGCTGCCAACCGAATATTTTATACGTTCGCATCGATGAAGATACACTGGAGATCGAAATTGATACAGAACCGGAAAGTTAGGTCAGGAAGTCAAGTCACTTTTGGTCGGTCTAAACCGGTCGGGCTTAAAGTTAAAAAACGCATAAAAAAACGCAGCATCCGTTGAGGTTCTGGAACATCGCGGCGAGTCGGGTCGCTAACCACAACAATTCCACAAAGATGTGTGTCAGAGAGCGATCTGATTTAATTCAGAATTTTCGTACGATCGGGCTGAGGCGTGTCAAGAATCGAGAATTTGCTCGAGAACGCAGACAAACTTCTCGGAATCCTCCAGATTAACGGCTTGTAACAAACCCGATGCTACCAGTGCCGACGCCCGATCGTCTTTCACCGTACCATTCAAAGCCGCCACCAAAATATCCGCCGTCCGTCCGCTGCCAGCCACCACCACAACGGGTGCTTGACCTTCACACTTTCGGCTGCATCCTTCCAAGTGATTTCGTCCCCCATTCATCAATACGGTCACAGAGGGAACAATCGCCGGATAGAGTGCTAGCAAGCCCCGCCATCCAAGGAGACTCATCGCCCCATTGCGAACCGGGAACCAGCAGAAAATGGGTGTGATGGGGTTCTAAGACGGAGCCGCATCTTCTGCGGAGGGGACTTGTTTCGGTAAGGTGGCCAGACCGACGCAGGTGACACCAATCAAGGGAAAAGTTGCCCCGAGTTTGCCGGCGGGCTTCACCCATCATCTGCATCACCCCTGCATCGGTGCCGCCATCGACCACATAGGCTTTAAGTGACTCGGCAAGGGGAGCGATGAACGTTGTAGAAAGAGCGATCGCAATCGTTCTCGATCCGCCTCACTGAGGTGACTGGCACCGCCAACTACCAGGAGTAACCGGATGCGGGCTGTTCAGTCCCAGTTCTCCAACACGACACTCAGGTCTGCATTCGGTTGTGGATATAAGGCATTTGCCGTCAGACCGTTGGCAAATTCGATCGAGAAAGGTTTCTGCATGGAACAAAAAGACTGCTTCGGGTGGGAATATCGCGATCTCGAGGGTAAGCATCTAAGATGTCAGCCATCGGCGAATGACAACGCAATTGAAAGCTCCATCGGTGACTTAGGTCAAGTCGCTGCACGAACGGATGACTGACTCGCGAAGGGCTACAGCAATTATATCCGGACAAGGATCGCGATTTAGTAATTCGGGCGATCCTTGCAGAATGTAGATCGGGATTTCACGATTTCCGAACCGAATTGAGCAGACTGGCAACGGTAAACCCGAAGATTTTAGAGTCAGGACGATCGTACATTAATACATTGACCTGTTCTTATCCCAACTGTTTAGTTTTAGATGAAAGGCTTCGTGATGACTTGACCCGGACAGAATTCGATCGCTGCTTTCACCTGCGCTAGAGTATCGACCTTCAGGACTTGATTCCCCAGCCCCGCACTGACTGAACTTGTCACAGCGCACGATCGATGTCGAGATTGAGGGTTAAAATGTCAGTCATACGCAATCCGCAAAGTTTGCCTCTTTTAGAGTCAGGGTGCCCTCTACTATCAAAACCGATTTCCTACGGGGAATTCGGTCATCATTGACGAGCGAATTCTCTTCTGTCAGATCGGGGGGATCGACTAAGCGGATACCCGATCCGACAATGATGAGATCCACAGAAAAGATATAGCCCGATCGGAAGCAACTCATGGCAAAAAAGACCTCGTATCACGACTATCTGCGTCAAGAGATGGGAGCTTTGGTCGAAGGATTAGAGCTACCGGATCTTTGCAAACAGTCGCTGAAAAGTCGCTGGCTCGATCAAGTGATTTGGGCAGACAAGAAAGCTGACCAATGCCGCATTTGGCACTACCGCTTGCGTCTAACCACAATTATTGGTGGGGTGCTGCTTCCTGCTCTGGTGGGGATTAACTTTCAATTTGGTAAAGAGAATGAAGCCTTCCGCATCTGGTTCCCGTATCTCCCCTTTGCTTTGAGTCAGGTGATTGCTATCAGTGCAGCAGCGGAAGAATTTTTGCGCTTTGGCGATCGTTGGCGGGAATATCGACAACTGGCGGAAGATCTCAAATCAGAAGGCTGGCAATACCTACAATTAAGCGGGCCGTATCAGCACAAAGACAGTGCTGACGAGCTTCCTCCCCCCTTACCTCGCCATAAGATGTCAGAGCTTAAAGCTGAAGATTGGCAGACTCTCAAATCCAGGAGTCAGACTAAGAAAGACTCAGATATCTCTCATCAGGATGTCTATACCCTGTTTGCCGGTCGGATCGAAAGCCTGTTGGACAAGAACATTCAAAGTTACATTGCCGCCCTGCAACAAAAACAAACGAAGGAAAACGAACAAATCAAGCAAATCCTGTCAACAGCCGAAAAGGTTTCCGCCGATCGAGCCTTGTTCGCCAGACCCCAACCCCCTCCACCTCAATTGCCGCCTCATGGGTACTCTAACGCGCCTAGCAACGCAGGTGGGGCAATGGGAATGTCTACGGGGACTGTCCCCTTTAACTCACCCACGCCAGGAGGACAGTCACCCATGCCGCAACCGCCTATGCCACCACCTCCATACTATGCCAACTCGCCCATGCAGCAACCGGTAATGGGGCAACCTCCATCCTATGCCAACCCGCCTATGCCACCACCTCCATCCTATGCCAACCCGCCCATGCAGCAACCGGCAATGGCACCACCTCCATCCTATGCCAACCCGCCCATGCAGCAACCGGCAATGGTACAACCTCCATCCTATGCCAACCCGCCCATGCAGCAACCGGCAATGGCACAACCTCCATCCTATGCCAACCCGCCTATGCAGCAACCGGCAATGGCACAACCGGCAATGGCACAACCTCCATCCTATGCCAACCCGCCGACGCCGCAACAAACTGCGATCGCCGATCTCAATGCCCGAATTCTAGCTTCTACCAACAAACTGCGGGGTATGTCTACTGCCGCCGGACCCGACGGCGGAAATAATGCCTGTGGCTGGACATTGAACAAAGTCTTGCAGGATGCCGGTATTCCACCCATTGGCGACAATCCCAATTACATTCCCTCAGTGAACTCAGCACTGCAACAAGGACGGGGACAACCGGTGCCTAGGGAAGCGGCGAAAGCGGGGGATCTGGTGATTGCCGCTGGGGAAGCCCATATCGGGATCGGACTGACCGATGGCTGTAGTCGAGTCCTCTCCAACTCATCCTCTAGAGCCAGCTTCGTGTGGGAAAGCGATACGGATTTTGATGGTTCCTACGGTGGACAGAGTACCATTTACCGTCTGGTCCGGTGATCTAGCCAAATGCGGTATTTGATGTCTTGAAGGGAATTGAATATCACTCGCCTTCTGGTTTGCCTTCTGGTTTGTCGATCGACCCTGCTGGCGGGCATTTGCGAAAACTAATTTAACTAGATTAATTTAACTAGATTAATTTAACTAGATTAATTTAACTAGATCCGATCGAAACTTGGCAAAGTCAACAGTCGAGATGGTTACCCCAAACCTAGCTCTAGCAAGTATCTACCTTTTGCAAGAATAGTCCCATGGCTAAGAAGAAAACCTACGAACAATATCTGCGCGAAGAGTTGGGTAGCTTGGTCGAACAGTTGCAACTCCCCCCACTGTACCAACAGTCCCTCAAACAACGCTGGATCGATCAGGTGGTATGGGCCGATAAAAAAGCGGGGCAATGCCGCACTTGGCACTACCGATTGCGCCTAACGACGATTATTGGCGGGGTGATCCTGCCCGCTTTGGTGGGGCTGAATATGCAACTTAAAGACAATCTCCCCGATTGGTTTCCCTACGTCCCTTTTTTCATGAGTCAAGTGATTGCCGTGAGTGCGGCTCTCGAAGAGTTTCATCGCTATGGCGATCGTTGGCGCGATTACCGCAAAATGGCAGAAGATCTCAAGGGTGAAGGCTGGCAATATCTACAATTGACAGGTTCCTACGAAAACCTGCTCCACCATATGGAGGGCTATGCAACTTTCGCCAGCCGGGTGGAAAGCGTCATCCAAAACGATGTCAAAAACTACGTTGCTGCACTGCAACAGCAGCAAACCCAAGAAAACGAGCAAATCAAACAAATTCTCAAGTCAGCTAACGCCGTAGCAGAGGACGAACAACTGTTCGCCAGACCCGAGCCACCCCCACCCCCTCAACAGCTTGTGCCCGCCCCGGCTGCACCCATGGCTCGGGCTGCCCTGCCTGCGGCGGGAGTTGCGGGGACTCTCTGCGTTCGCCAGGATACGGATTTCACCCTCGCTCCTCAACCGGCGCAATCCCTGCCGGATAATTACAAGATTCGGATCGGCAATGGCAATACCTTTGGCTTGCAGTCTTACGTCAATGCTGGCAACTATTTTCTGCAAGTGACTCTCGATCGAGGACTGGGTTCGGAAAACCGCAATGTTTGGTTTGTCTACGCATTCCATGTCGAAATCTTGGCAAGTAACGGGTATGCGGCGGCTAACGCCATGGCTCCCAATATGATGACTCCCAATGCCATAGCTCCTAACGGCTTTTCTCCTCCGGCAATGGGTGTAGCGCCTCCTGCTCCCCCCGCTCCAATGGGTGCAGCTCCTAACGGCTTTTCTCCTCCGGCAATGGGTGTAGCGCCTCCTGCTCCCCCCGCTCCAATGGGTGTAGCGCCTCCCAGTGCGATCCCTACGGCTCCTGCCCCACCGCCTGCCCCAGCCAGTAATGGTGAGATTAAACTAGCCGTTCCCTATTTCTCGCAACGAGACAATATCGAGCAACCCGATCGAACCTGCAATACCTCCAGTTGTGCGATGGTGGCTAAGTTCCTGGGAGCCAACATTTCTGGGGATGACGAATACTTCCAATATGTAATTCGGTACGGCGATACGACCGACCATGGTGCCCAAACTCAGGCACTCGCTGACCTGGGGATTCAATCAACTTGGAATACCGATCTCGATTTTGACGATTTGGATAAGTCACTAGCCAGTGGACTACCGATCGTCATTGGTATCCTACATCGCGGTTCCACCGAAGCGCCTGGGGGTGGACATATGATTGTGGTTATCGGTCGCACCGCCGATGGCGATTACATTGTCAACGATCCATACGGCAACTTGTTAGACGGCTACACTTCTCCAGAAGTTGGCGGATTGACTTATCCTCGCAATGACTTGACCTACCGTTGGACGGCTGATGGTGCAAAAACTGGCTGGGGACGCCTGTTTTATAACAACAATGTACCGGGAGCGCCCACCCAAACGGCATCGGCTCAAACAGCCTCTGTCCAAACCGCACTACCCCCAATGGGAACGGCTCCTATAGCATCGGCTTTTATGGCGACTGTAACGGGTGCGACGACGGGGCAATATATCACTGCCGAGCAACTGATTCAGATTGCCCCGAATGCCGATGCCGATCGCTTGCGCCAACTCGCCCCGGGTTTTAACGAAACCCTAGAGCGCTTCCAAATTAATACTCCCCTGCGAATCTGTCATTTCATCGCTCAGGTTGCCCACGAATCTGACTGTTTCAACGCCATGGAAGAGTACGCCTCCGGCGAAGACTACGAAGGACGAGACGACTTGGGTAACATCCAACCGGGGGATGGTGTCCGATTTAAGGGGCGCGGGTTAATGCAACTGACCGGGCGAGCGAACTATGAAGAGTTTTCTCAAGACATGAACCAGGATTTTGTTGCTCAACCGGAGTTGGTGGCACAAGCTCCTTATGCCGTCATGGTTGCAGGCTGGTACTGGGATACCCGGCAACTTAACCCGGATGCCGATAAAGATGATATCGAAACTATCACCCGCGTCATTAACGGTGGCTACAACGGTCTCGACGATCGTCGAAGCTATTTGCAAAGGGCGAAGTCGGTGCTGGGGGTTTGAGGAATCAGAGTCCGCGCATTTGCAGCATTGATTTAGGTCGATTTCGATCGTCGATCGATGATTCTACGCCATGTCAGTATGGGATCGCCAAAAGGCTGAAACCCCAACTCGGTAAAATTCTTAACCCATACTGAGGTTACGAAGGTTTAGTATTGTTCTCCTTTTTCTGGAGGGAGATGGAAGCTGAAGGATGAGGGAGAGTGTTTTGCCCGTCCTTCGCCAGATCTCGCGTTGGGGAGCGATCGCCAACATCCGTGTTAACCTCCTCGACAATTGCCATAATTTTTAACAGCAACTCTTCCTGAATCCTCAGATATTCTGTGGTATTCGTGCTGAGAATGTAAGTAAATATCTCAATATCGAGGGACTGGTTGCCTAATTTGACAAAGTTAACCCTAGGATCTACAACTGTTGAATGTTTTTCGAGCAGCGCCCGTATTTCGCCCAGTACGTCTTTAAGTCGATCGTGGGTTGTGGTGGCGGGCAAAGCGATCGTAAAATTGAGGAGGCGACGATCGCGCTGGCTGTAGTTCACCACTTGCGAATTGGAAAAATGGGCATTGGGAACGGTGACAATTTTGCGATCGGGGGTGCGAATGCGCACGGCACGCAATCCAATGTTTTCGACGGTTCCGGTGATGCCTCCAAATTCACAAAAGTCTCCAATGTGTACCGGACGATCGAGAAATAAGTTAACCCCGCTAATAACATTTTCTACATAGGATTTCGCCCCGAAACCAATGGCAATACTGCCCACTCCCAAACTGGCGAGCACAGGTGCAACAGGAACACCTAAGAACTCTCCGCCAAAGTATAAAATTGTAGCCGCCATCAAGAGTCCAATTAAGCGAGATCCACTCCGTACCATCGCCGCTTCTAAGGGATTATCTTTCAAGTGAGACGAGGCAATAATCATTCGCCCCATCGCATTGGCAAAAATGAAGGCAAACCAACCCCCAACTATAAATAGGAGCGCTTCAACGGCGATCGTAAACAGCCGATCGACTTCTCCAGTAATATTGAGGGTGTAGATGGCAAAAATTTCCGTGCAGTAGAAAACGACGATAATACCTGTGGGGAGCAATAGCCCTGCCCATGCACTTTTCAGACTTCTTGGAGTGAGATCCATCGACTGCCGCCATCGATAAATCAGACCGACGATCGTTACAGCCATTATCAGAACCAGCACAAAACAAAACCACTGCCACAGAGTTTGCTCGAAATAAACTCGGGTGCTCCATTTGGGCAGCCAATGACTCCATGTCGGCGGCAGTAAATTTCCCGGCGTGCTGATATAAAAATCATAAAAGCCTTCGGATGCACCCGTTTTGTAGGGAAGATGTTGAACCTCTAGATAAAAGTCTTTGAGGCGCTTTACTGTATCTGCGGAAAACAAGTATTCGTCCGTATATTGACCGTTGGTAGATTTGACGATGGCAATTTCCGTTTTGGGAACTTCCCAGCGCACGAGGGTTTCATCTGCGGCAACATCTGAGACATCGGGAATTAGATCGAGCGATGGTAAAGAAATTCGATCGAGGATCTCTTTAAGCAACAGGGCAGATTCCAAACCCACTCGCTGTTTGCTGGTTTCTGGAACCTCTTCTAGATTGAGGGTGCGTACTGCCCGCTCTGTCGCTTCTTCTGCTTGTGCGGCGAGTTCCTTGACGTCGGATGAGAGAACCAATCCACCCTCTCGTTTCGATCGATCGTCCGCTTCCATCAAAAGACGATACGCATCATTCATATTCTCCAAAAACTGCCCCAACGTTTCCTGGGGACTGTCAGTATGGGGTGGTGTCAGGGGACTCATCCCGCCACCCCGTACGGGAATCGTGGATTGAGCCAGTACCACGACGACAAAAGCGGCGATCGTCCACAGTATAAAATGCTTGACTTGTTTCATGCTGAATCTCGATAGTTTGTCTTCGATCGACAAGACTGACGATCGGCTTCTCTCTCGATTACATCAGTTCTAAGAAAGTTATTCTGGAAAAATTGCCGGTATCAGGATTTCAGTCAGGGGAGGTAAGCCAGCAGGGATCGTTGCTAACCCGATCGACTTTGTAATATCGATTGGCAATAATAAATTGAATGAATGATCAATGACTTTGTCGGGTCAATCCCCCGAGATTCTTAG
>CAWIQY010000015.1:5000-1279864 GCA_963838375.1 uncultured cyanobacterium
GTGTTAGGCACGCCGCCAGCGTTCATCCTGAGCCAGGATCAAACTCTCCGTTTTATCTTTGAGTTTTCGGCTCTTTGACTTTTTCTTGTAGCAGATTCCCCGCAGGGTCTCTCTACAAGTTTTTAGTTCTTGAAATTAACAAGGATTGGTGCTAAAATTAGCTGAAATTCTGGCTTCCAAACGATTTAGTTGTGGAGGTTCGGGGTGGCTCGTTCGGGTGTTTCCCTCTCGAGCGCTTTACTAACTTAATCCCTCTTTCCCTTTCTTGTCAACCCCTTTTTGAAAAAAATTTTGGGGGAGGGCGTAAAGTCCCTTTGGATAAAGGGTTTGGGGGATTTAGGTAGGCTAGAAGCACTCGGTCGTAGACTCAAGGGTTCGGGGGGAAAGCCGATCGGCTGGGTGGACAACTATGTGTTGGGCTACCCTGACCTTCTCTCTTGTTGGAGATCCTTGCTTCCTCTGGGGTCTGCTGATGGACTGCGCAAAAGCGAATTCACAGCTAGAGCATCGACAGAGTTGAAGGTTAGACCGACTTATCCTGGGATACTCGGCTGTAGCGCATCCACCCTGGTGAGGAAGCGGATTCTCTACAGCAAGAGTTTTGGGGCTGGTAGCAGAATCAGAGCCAGGAGAGTCAGGGCAAGCATTCCCAACAAATCTCGAGTATTATCAAGTTCGCTGACATCGTTAAGAGCCGGTTCGTCACGTATAGGCATGAAAAACAGTAGCAGTGCCCAGACCCACAATTCCCGATGAATCAGTGCCAAAATGAGCATGAGGAGCCGGACAACTTGGGCAATCCCTAGGGCGACCTTTTGTCCGAACATGGCGTGAACCATGTGTCCTCCATCAAGCTGCCCGACAGGCATCAGGTTGAAAGCCGTGACGATTAAACCGAGGTATCCAGCTATGGCCACGGGATGGAGATCGATCGCCATTTGTGCTGTCAGTGCTTTTCCTAGGGTTAACTTGCCGATCAGAGTTAGTAACAGGGAAAAGTGGGGTGTGAGAGAATCGAAACTCAAAAGTCCCGATTCATTGGATAGGGCAACAACTTCTGAGTGGGCGATTCCCCAGACCAGTAGAGGCAAAGCGATTGCCAAACCCGCAACCGGTCCGGCGAGACTGACATCAAAAAGGGCTTTGCGGTGGGGAACGGGCGATCGCATTTGGATAAACGCGCCAAACGTTCCTAAAAAAACGGGAAAGGGAATGAAGTAAGGCAAAGTGACGCGAATTTTATAGAATTGCGCGGCAAGATAGTGACCCAATTCGTGTATTCCCAAAATTGCTAGCAAAGACAGAGAATAGGGCAATCCACGCCAGAGCAAATTCGGATCGGCTTGTAAGGCAGGGGGCGAGACTCCGTTCAATCCGGCCCCAATGGTGGTCGTCGTAAACAGGGTAATCAGGAACAGCCCGGCAGCAAAACCGGGACGTGTTAACTGTTCCGATGTCGATCGATCGACCCCCCGGTCTTGGGGATTGGGAACCAACACGAAAAAGGGCTGCTGGACGTTCCAGTTCTCGTGAAAAACGACCAAAAAGCGATGTCCGAAGTCGCGTTCGATGTTGTCTCGAATCGTTTGGTAAGCGGTGTCAGGGTTAGTCCGCAGCTGACCTCGACAAATCACAGCTTGAGGTCGATACTCTAACTTGTGAATAGAGTAGACTGACCAAGGAAAACAATCTTTGAGCCGTTTTTCTTCTGCAAGATCGAGTGGGCGCAGCCGACCCGACGATCGGTCAGTCCCCTCGGACTGGGGATCGGGATTCGAGTCCGGTGACACTGGCTTTGGAGTCTCTAAACGGGTCGATTCACGAGGCTTGCGCCCTCGATATACGAGCCACCAGTAGAGCGAAAAACACAGGGCGAAGGGTGCGATCGCTAAAATAACTGGGATAGGTTTATCTTCCCCATAGACAAGTGTCCAAAGGCCCAAAATCCCAGCAGGCGTCATCATCACCAACCACAGCACCCAAATGGGGGTGCGAGTGATGCGCGGTACGCTCCGCTGCAAAATAAAATAAGTAATGAGTCCGAGAAGTAAGAGCAACCAGAAAAAATTCATGCCATCTATACGCTTGGCTTTACCCAAACAACCGCGGGTTGTGCTTGATAATGTTTTCGCTTTCCCACCCAATCGGGATACATTAGGGGCGACTGCTTATCTCATTGTAGAAAAAGATGCCAAGATCGTGATTGACTGTCCGGCATTTGATGAGAGCACACGAGACTTTTTGCAGCAGCATGGTGGGGTAGACTGGCTGTTGGTTACCCATCGAGGCAGTATTGGTCAGGCAGTTCGCTTCCAGCAGGAAACTGGATGCACGATCGTCGTTCAAGAGCGGGAAGCGTATCTGTTGAAGGAAGCGGCGGTGACTCCTTTTCGATCGGAAATGGCGATCCCTGGGAATTGCTTGGGGATTTGGACGCCGGGTCATTCTCCGGGGTCGTCTTGCTGGTACTATGCAGGCGGGGGTGGAATTTTGTTTTCCGGTCGCCATCTCTTGCCCGATTCCCAAGGCAACCCCGTACCCTTACATACGGCAAAAACATTTCATTGGGGACGGCAAATCAACAGTGTGAGATCGCTGATCCATCGCTTTTCATCTAATAATCTACAATTGATTTGTCCTGGGGCTAATACTGGGTTCCTTCGGGGCGAACGCGGGATAGAACCGGCTTACGAGAAATTGTCTGCACTCGATCTGAATGCTTATTTGTCAGCTAAAGTTTTGCTTTAAGTCTGAATAAATTCGAGGATATGCTGAGCTGTGATTTGAGGGCGCTCCAAGTGAGGCACATGACCGCATCGTTCGATCCACACCAGTTGACTGTGGACGATCGTCTGCCTGAATTGTTCTGCATCTTGGGTTCCCAAAATTCGATCGTTTTCCCCCCAAAGAATCAGTGTAGGTTGCTCGATTTGACTGAGGCGATCGCGAAAAGATCCATAACCCCCACTTTTGGTAAACGAGATCAGTGCTTGATGCCAACCGGGCATTTCTAGATGTAAAGCAGCACACAGTTTGGCATCTAAAGAATTGAGTGTTTTATCGTAATATGCCGTTTGACTAATAGTATTTCTAACTTGTGGGCGACGCAGGAATTCGGCAGCTAGATAATCGAACGGTGGAAGGAGAAACCTCCCGAGAATTGGTCCGGGAGACCATCCTGCACTACCGATTAAGACTAATTTGTCAACAGCCTCGGGATAACTGAGGGTAAAGTCGATGGCAGCAGCCCCACCCATTGAAGTCCCCACTAATACAATCGGACGAGAGATTTCCGTCTTCCAAAAAGTGTAGAGATGGGTTTTAATATCATTACAGGTAAAAGATGCGCTTGCTAGACGATCGGTGAACCCAAAGCCGAGTAAATCGACTGCTCGCGTTTCGTTGGAAGCCGACAGTAAGGGCAACAGGCGACGAAATTCAAACACCGAACTATCAAAGCCGTGTAGTAATAAAATTGGAGGATTATGGTTTCCCTGTCGCACGAATGCGGTAGAAATGGGTTTTAGACTGAAAGCTGTAACAATATCAGTTGCTTGAATATTTTGCGCTAGAGCGATCGATGTGGGTTCAGTGAGCTGTGCGATCTTTGGGGGAAGAAAAGTGGGAAACAGCATATTAGATCGATTATCGAGATTGGATAGTTAATTATGAACGATCGATCGTTAGGATCGACTAATAGCGACGGCGTGTCTAAAAAAAAGTTAAGCTCATCAGGAACGATCTAATAGCCATCCCACTGGAGTCATACATGATTGTTGGTGCGAGAGTCTCACTGTCATCGAGATATCGGAGCAAATGCTCATGACTGATTTAGGATTGCTAGATCTAGGGTTAGGATAACCAAAGAAGGGTGTATGAAAAAGGAAGTCGAATTGTATGACCGTGCGAGCAATCGGATTAATGAGTGGCACGTCCGCAGACGGCATAGATGCCGCCCTGGTTGAGATTACGGGAACCGAAGCAGATCTGCAAGTTACATTGCTAGCTGGAAAAACCTCTCCCTATCCGAAAAAGCTACAATCGCAAATTTTGGAGGTTTGTGCAGGAAAACCAGTATCTATGGCAGAGTTTGCCGAACTCGACGAGGCGATCGCCCGAGCATTCGCCCGAGCAGCGCTGGCAATTCAGAAAAACCTCTCGACTGCTGATTTTATCGGTTCTCACGGTCAAACGGTTTACCATTGCCCTCCCGATCGACAAACGAAGCTGGGGTATAGCCTCCAACTGGGTCGGGGAGACACGATCGCCCATCTCACCGGATTGCCGACCATCAGTAACTTCCGAGCTGCGGATCTCGCCGTCGGGGGACAAGGTGCGCCATTGGTCTCCCGAATCGATGCCTGTTTGCTGAGCCATCCTCAGTATCACTGCTGCGTTCAAAATATTGGTGGTATTGGCAACCTCACCTACTTACCGCCCAGCAGATCGATCGTTCGATGGAGTTTTGGGATGGGACACGGGACCTGGAAATAGCTTGCTAGATTTGGCAGTACAACATCTGAGCGAGGGAAAACAGACTTACGACCAAAACGGAGAATGGGCAGCAAGTGGCACACCCTGTTTGGAGTTAGTAGAGCAGTGGATGCAACATCCTTATTTCGGGCAGTCTCCACCCAAATCGACGGGACGAGAACTGTTTGGGTGGGATTTTTTCCAGCAACTGTTTAGTTGAGATCGAGACCCGCGATCTAATTCCAGCGGATTTTCTGGCAACTCTAACAGAATTCACCGCCAGATCGATCGTCCACAGTTACCGTCAGTTTTTACCCAAAATGCCCGACCGCGTCATGTTATGTGGCGGAGGGAGCTGCAATGCATATCTGCGACAACGTTTGAAAATCCACTTGGGTAAGACTGATGTTTTAACCACCGACGAGGCAGGGTTGAATTCCCAGTTTAAAGAAGCGATTGCTTTTGCGGTGCTGGCTTATTGGCGAACTCTCGGTATTCCGGGAAATCTACCTTCAGTGACGGGAGCCAAACAGTCAATTTTACTCGGAGAGATATCCCCAGTGGCAAGAGAACCGCTTCCTGGAATAAAATGCTAGAGGTGGGTATCGAGGGCAGGGCTGAGGACAGATATACTCTTATAGCTACGTTTAGGTGAAAAATCACTTCGGCTTTGCCGGTAGTTTCATGCTTTTCTGAAGAACCGTTCAATTTTATGAGTATCCAGTCGTCAGAGAGGAATTTAGTCCTCAAAATGCAGTGTAGAGGCTAGAGCGGTTGGTTAGATGGGATTGAGAATGACCGAGAAAGTAACCAAAATAAGAGCCGTGGGTAAAAGGTCTCTGACATTAGAATATCGGAGTCCAAAGTTAAACTGAAATGAAATTCAATTCGGCACTTCTGGGTTTAGCCTTATCGAAGATCGCGTTTAAGTTCGTTATGGGCGATCGTGTAAAAACTCTGAAGCGATCGTAAGTCAAAACACGTAAGGAATGGCAGAGTGGCTCATACTTTTTTAGTCGAAGCAGGTCGTTGGAACTTAGAAGGAAATTGGTTAGAACGAGATCGTCAGCCGATTCCCGTTAAAGGTAGAACTATAGTAGCTTGGGGTCAAGATGATTGGTACAGCATGGTGACAAAACTCATTTTTCCCGGCGGAGAACGGGAAGATATTACATTTCAGTATCGGGGTCGTTTTGATGACAATGCACGTCGGTATACGTTCGTCCTTCAGCATAGCGAACTCGGTCGTGTAGAAGGAGAAGGATGGATTACTCCAGGAGCGATCGTTCAGCGATATTTGGCGCTCAATGACAAGCAACGTCGTAGTGGATTCGAGACCTTGAATCGGATTAGTGAGAGTAAGTATTGTCTCTCAAGTGGTATGATGACAGGTCTTCAGTTAATGAGTGCCATGGATGCAGTTTTAGATTTGCAATATCGATAAGATCGAGAATCGGCTAGGGCTGTCTGTATGAGATCAGCAGAAAAACCTAAAAACCTGAATTTTTATCTATAATTTCTTTCTGAGATAAGACTTGCACGACGGCAGAGCGAAGTAGGGGCAACCACAGGGGAGGGAATTCTCCTGGGGTTGCCCCTACAAAGCACTATATATTGTAGACCGGCGATGGTCTTGTTAGAGAATTCGCAAAGAACCGATGATTCCAAATATTCCATAAAACTTAATCCTAGATCCTTCAATTTCCAGATCGACAGGCTGCCCTGATTTCCGCTTAGCCAAGATTTGACTATACAGACGTTTACTTTTGCCGGCAACGCATTGATTGACCTTTTCTAAGAGTAAATCGTAACTGTTTGGCATAACTAAATCGAAAAAAGAATTGAATGATACTAATTCTCTTAAGGAATACTGAAAAATGCGTGCAAATTCTCGATTAGCATACATTAACTTACCGGTAGCTGTCATCATATAGAAACCTGACAACTTGTCACGATCGAGAGTGTTAGGTTCTCGGAAATCAGAAAAGTCGAGTTCTACAGAGTCTTCCGGTCGAGGAAATGGGCGATCGCGGCTGTCGAGTTCAATATCTTCGAGATCGATGTAAAGTTGAGAATTCTCGAATATTAGTGCCATTTGCATGGAGATTGCTTCCATGGGCACAAGAATGGATCGATCGCTAAAATGTCCGGGCTTGGAGTGCATTAAGGTTAAAATTCCCAATAACACCGTCCCTTTTAAAATCGGCAAGCACAGTGCAGACCTTACAGTATAGGGTTCGTTCGGTAACGTCACCCAACGATCGTCAGTCTTCGTATCGACAATCAGTCCGACTTGACGGTGACGAATCACCCATCCCGCTAATCCCTTATCGAACACTTGACCGATCAACGTTTTTTTCTGTTCTTGAATAGTCGCCCCCCGTGCCAAAATAGAATCTCTGACAGCACCGCGCTCGTCCAGCAAGAAAAGGCTGCTTTCTTCCGCCTGCGTCATCCGATTCGCGAGTTGAATCACGGTTAGCAACGTAGACTTCAACCGAAGCTTTCCAGCGGAGGCTTGTCCCATTTTGCCCCAACTGGCAGTCAATTCACGCTGAGCTTCTACTGTACTTTTGAGAATTTTTAGTTCTGCCAAGTCTTGATGCGCGGCTTCTAGTTGCTCGATGAGCTGTTCTTTCGATCGATCCTGATAATTCATCTCGATATTCATACGGGATATGGGCGAGAGGCTAAGAACGAAATCGCTGTTAACCATTAGAGTAGAGGAGGACTCTGGGGATGATGACTCGTCAGTATAGATAGACAGATAGAATGGCTGTTCGTCCGTACTACAATATTACGGTTGCGATCGGACTCAGTAACAGACTTTGATAGAACGTTATACCTTGCCCGAAATGGGCGAACTGTGGACAGAACACTATAAATTCAAAACTTGGCTGCAAGTGGAAATCGCCGTTTGCCAAGCGGGCGCTGAGTTGGGATACATCCCAACTGAAGCTGTGACGGAAATTCAGGCAAAAGCCAAGTTCGACCCCAAACGAATTCTGGAAATTGAAGCTGAAGTTCGCCATGATGTCATTGCATTTTTGACCAATGTTAACGAATACGTAGGCGATGCCGGTCGCTACATTCATCTGGGATTAACCAGTTCGGATGTACTCGATACGGCGCTGGCGCTGCAACTGGTTGCCAGTACAGATGCCCTGCTCAAGCGCCTCGAGGATCTCATCCAAGCGATCCGCAATCAAGCACAACAGCATCGGTATACGGTGATGGTGGGGCGCTCTCATGGCATTCATGCCGAACCGATGACCTTTGGCTTTAAATTGGCAGGATGGTTGGCGGAAGTGCTGCGACATCGCGAGCGACTTTTAAACGTGCGCCGACAAATTGCGGTGGGTAAAATTTCCGGTGCGGTGGGGACTTATGCCAATATCGATCCCCGCGTAGAAGCCATCGCCTGCCAAAATCTTGGACTCGAACCGGATACTGCCTCTACTCAGGTGGTGTCTCGCGATCGTCACGCCGAATTCGTCCAAGCTTTAGCCCTCCTGGCGGCATCGATCGAGCGGTTTTCCGTGGAAATTCGCCACCTCCAACGCACGGATGTCCTGGAAATGGAAGAATTCTTCTCCAAAGGACAAAAAGGCTCCTCCGCCATGCCTCACAAGCGCAACCCCATCCGTTCGGAACGTCTGTCGGGACTGGCACGGGTGGTACGCGGCAATGCCGTCGCCGCGCTGGAAAATGTTGCCCTGTGGCACGAACGGGACATTTCCCACAGTTCGGTAGAACGAATGATCCTACCGGATAGCTGCACGGTGGTGCATTTTATGCTCCACGAAATGACTGAGTTGGTGCAAAACTGGCTAGTCTACCCGCAAAACATGGAACGGAATATGAACCTCTACGGTGGGGTTATTTTCAGCCAGCGGCTGATGTTAGCCTTGGTGGAAAAAGGCATGGCGCGGGAAGAATCCTATGAGATCGTTCAGTCTTGCGCGCACACCGCTTGGAACCAACCCGAAGGCAATTTTCACGATTTGGTCGTTGGCGATGCCCGAGTGGCTGCACAATTATCCCCCGACGAAATCGAAGCTTGTTTCGATCCCAAATATCATCTACGGCATTTAGATGAAGTGTATCAGCGGTTGAATATTTAGAAAAAG
This sequence comes from uncultured cyanobacterium, assembly GCA_963838375.1. Taxonomy (GTDB): domain Bacteria; phylum Cyanobacteriota; class Cyanobacteriia; order Cyanobacteriales; family Geitlerinemataceae; genus DVED01. The sequence goes on from CAWIQY010000015.1 coordinate 13,604, forward strand.
CTAGTTGCTAGTTGCTAGTTGCCCCCGACTCCCCGCGTTTCCCCTTCTGCCCTCCAAACTTATGTTTTTTCAACAACTCGCCGCTTTATTCCTGACTTTAAATCTGTGGTGGGGATTTCCCGTCGCGCAAGCGACCCTTTATCCGCCGCCATTATCCTTTAGTGGGGCAAATTTGGTTGGGAAGGATTTTTCAGAGCAGCAACTTCGGCAGGCAGAGTTTTCCATGGCAAACTTGAGGCAGACGAACTTTGCTAATGCCGATTTGCGCGGAGTCGTGTTTAGTAGCTCGGTGATGACTGGAGCCAATTTGGCAGGAGCGGATTTGACCAATGCGTTTGTCGATGGTGTTAACTTGGAAGGAGCCAACCTGCGAGATGCCGTATTAGTCGAAGTGCTGCTATTACGATCGAAATTGAAGGATGCCGATATTACCGGTGCGGACTTCACCGATGCTTTGCTGGATGGTTCTCAATTGCGCCAACTGTGCGATCGCGCGGGCGGCACAAACCCCAAAACAGGAGTCGCCACTCGAGAGTCTCTTTTTTGTCCTTAGCGAATGCTTCGCCCCTGGTTAGGTGTTAACTCCAATTACCCATCACCCATTCATTACCCGTTTTCTATGCAGCTTACTCCAACTATTCCCGAACAAGACGTATCGATCGCCCGTTTGGGGGTGATTGGTGGCGGTCAATTGGCTTGGATGATGGCTGGAGTTGCCCCGGCTTTGGGAATCGAACTGGTGGTACAAACCCCTAAATCTAGCGACCCCGCTGCGCCATTTGCGGCTGAAACTATCCTTTCGGCGATCGATGACGCTTCAGCCACCGCACGACTGGCACAACACTGTCAAGTCATTACCTTCGAGAACGAATTTGTCGATTTGCTAGCACTGGAGAAGCTGGAGCGACAGGGAGTTTGCTTTCGTCCTTCACTAAAAACTCTAGAGCCATTACTTGACAAATACCACCAACGATGCTTCCTGAAGGACTTGGGCTTGCCCGTTCCGGAATTCATTGCCCTCGATGGAAATTCACCCATTCCCGAAGTAGACTTTCCCATCGTCATGAAAGCACGGCGGCACGGTTACGACGGTCAAGGAACAGCAATCCTCAAAGATCGGGAAAGCTTGGCAAAGACTTGGGAAAAATGGGGTCATCCTGCCGTTATCTTAGAAGCCTTTGTCCCCTTCGATCGAGAATTAGCAGCGATCGCCGCCCGCAATTCCTCGGGAGAAATCGCGATTTACCCCATTGTCGAGACACAGCAAGAAAACCAAGTGTGTCGGCGGGTGTTGGTTCCAGCTGAAATTCCACAATCCGTCGTGCTAGAATGCGAGACGATCGCCCGGAAACTACTCGAACGAACCCAAGCTGTGGGCATCTTCGGCATCGAATTGTTCCTCACCGCCGACGGCAAACTGTTGGTCAACGAAATCGCACCACGAACCCACAACTCCGGACATTTTTCCCTAGATGCCTGCCGCACCTCCCAATTTGAACAGCATTTGCGGGCAGTCAGCCATCGACCTTTGGGCAGTCCGGAACTCCTCTACCCCGGAGCCGTCATGGTTAATCTACTCGGTTACGAGTCCGCCCAATACGACTACCCAGAAAAACGCTGCCAACTCGCCGAAATTCCCAATGCTTGTGTTCGCTGGTACGGCAAATCCGAATCCCGTCCCGGTCGCAAACTCGGTCACGTCACAGTCCCCCTCAACGCCCCCTCCCACCAACTGCGGCAACTCGGTTTAGAAATGGCTCGAACGATCGAATCGATTTGGTATGATTCGTAAAATGTGTTAAAGCCCGAAACGTACCATTTATCTCAAGTTATTACTTATTACTTATTCCTAACCCCTGATGCTCTCAAAACTTTCCATTCTCCTAATACTCAGTATTTTGTGGGTGTCCGGCAGCGCCAATGCAGCCGACTTTGAAGATTTAGAGCGGTTGCGGATATCAAATGAATGTAAAGGTTGCGACCTCAAGGAAGCGAATTTAGCCGGGGCGAATTTGCGCGAAGCCAACCTCAAAGAAGCCGACTTAACATCGGCTAATCTTCAGGGGGCAGATTTGAGCGAAGCCGACTTAACCAAAGCGCAGTTAGAACAGGCAAATTTGAGTGGGGCAATTTTGACGGGAACGACGCTATCGAATGCCAATGTGACCCAAGCTACTTTGAGAAATGCTCAGTTGGAAAATGCCATTCTCGAAGGGACAAACTTGCTATTTGCCGACTTAGTAGATGCTGTTTTGACCGGGGCGAATTTGGAGAATGCGATCTTAGGAAGTGCCAAGCTGACTGGTGCAAAGTTACAAAATGCTAACCTTAACTATGCCAAACTCGGACGCGCTAATCTTCGGGGTGCGGATTTAGATGGGGCAACTTTAGTGGTTGCCAAGTTACGGTTTGCCAATTTCAGTTACAGTTCCCTCAGTCGAGTAGATTTGAGCGGTGCAGATTTGGTGAGTGCAAAGCTAGATTGGGCGCACTTAGATGGGGTGAATTTAGAAAATGCAACTCTGACGAACGCGAATTTAAGTGATACGTTATTATTGGGGGCAAATTTGCGTGGAGCAAATCTATTTGGGGCGAATTTGAGTCGATCGAATTTGGTGGATGTGACGCTGGTGTCGGCGGTGTTAGCGGGTGCAGATCTCAGCGATACAGATTTGTCGGGTTCGGGTTTGAGTTTTGCAAATTTGGCGGGGGCGAAGTTAGATAATGCCAATTTGCATCGGGTAGTGTTGAGTGCGGCGAACTTGACAGGGGCAAGTTTAATGAACGCCGATTTGGGGCAGTCGTATTTATATAAAGCGATTTTGACAACGGCAAATTTGACAAATGCGAATTTGGAACGGGCAGATTTGACCGAAGCCGATTTAACATCAGCCGATTTGAGTTATGCGAATTTGACAAATACCATTTTGAGCGAGACGATTTTGAAAGATGCGATCGTCACGGGAACCTATTTGAGCGATCGATAATGGGAAAGATAGCCATCATTCTATCTCGTTTTCGGCGATCGCCTTGGACTTTTTTTCTCTGTTTATCAATTATTAAGCTATGGCTGATTAGCCATTTACCGATTCGCGCATCCTATGCCGGATATGACAATCTCAGGTATGTCGTTTTAGCTAGCAATTTCTTAGAACCTACGGTTGCTTACGATGCCTTTACTTTAGTTAGGCAACCCGGTTATCCTGCTTTCATCTTTTTAAGCTATTTATTGGGCATACCTTTAAGATTTTCTCAAGAGATCGTTTATTTAGCCGCAGGATTTTTGTTAGCTTGGTCTGGCTCGAAATTTTATTTCAATAAACTTGCTATTTTCATTTTTTCGACTCTCTATATTTTAGCACCTTTTTCATTTCATTGGAATCGACAAACTCTCGCTGATGTTCTGTATTTGCCCCTGACTGCATTTCTCGTATCTTGTCTGATTCATATTATCAATGGCAAAAACGATCGATCTTTGCTATGTTGGTCGGCTGGTTTGGGGATGGGATTGGCTTGGTTTTGGAATACCCGACTGGAAGGGATTTGGATCGTTCCAACGATCGGTTTAGCTTATGGCATTTTTGTGCTAAAAAATGGGTGCTTCAAAATACGACGAGGTAGAGTATCGATCGAGCTTAAACAAATCATTATTATTAGCAGCCTTATATTTTTACCCGTCTTTTTAACCACATCCGGAATCAGTTTACTCAACTATTATCGATACGGTCTTTTTGATACAAACGATCTAAAATCATCTGGATTTGAAGAAGCCTATTCGAGTCTAGAAAAAGTCGTATCCAAAACAAAGCAACCTATGGTAGAAATATCTCGATCGACTCGACAACAAGTTTACGCAGTAAGTCCGAGTTTTCGCCAGCTCAAATCGTATATAGAAAATGATAACCATTGGCAAACATCGTCTTGCCAGTCTGGAGTTTGTAATGATTATGTAACAGGATTATTCTATTGGGTATTTCGCGAATCAGTCGCCCAAGCTGGTTATTACAAATCTGCTCCGCAAACAGAAGAGTTTTACTATCAAATTTCTCGAGAAGTAAATGCAGCGTGCCAGTCTGAAGCCTTAAATTGTGAGAAAGATAAACTGCTAGCGTTTCTTCCTGATTCCAATCCCCAGTATATACAAAAGTTTTTTCAAAGTTTCGGAAAACTTAGCCAAAGTCTAATTAACAGTTCGCTGATTCTAAAGCTCGATTCGGGAGAAGAAGATAAAGCACTGCGATCTCAATACTATGCCAAAATTACTAGAGAGCCGGCAAATTTTATCGCTTTTCGGATTCGAGTTATCAATCTGTGGAAAGATCGGTTAATTATCTTTATGTCGGAAATTTATAAAAGAGGATTTATAGTATTATTAGTAATCTCAACGTTCGGCTTTACTTTAGAAGCGATATTGTTAATTCAGACAAAGTGTAAAGACAAGATGAGGTCGATCGCAGTTCTCAGTCTTATTCTGTCTTGTATTCTTGTTCGGATTGTTCTAATCGCTTATATCGACGTGACGAGTTGGCCCGTAGATGCCGGAGATCGATATCTCAGACCTGTTCTACCAATGTTGTGGCTGATGATTTGTCTCGGAATTGTCTATTTTAAAAACCACTTCGATCGACTTAAAAGAGGGGAATTTTTATATTAAAAGATAGTTCATTAGAACGATAATATAGTAATCATAAATGAGTGTTAGATCTTTCCATATAGTTGTAGAAGCAAGCGCGTCTCGGAGGAAAACCCCTCGTGGTTATTCCACCAAAACCGGTGTAAGCACAGGGGTGCTACCCCTACCAGTGTTTACAAATGAATTAAGATTGCTATAGTAATTTTCTCATAACGATTCCGCAAAAATGTTTTACCAATTCGAGTTTTGTCCATATCGCCGTCGATTTAAACAACCGCTACAAACGAGTCACGGCATTTGGGAAATTCGAGAAGGGATCGTTATTCGCTTAATCGACGAAATGGGTAAAATCTGTTTGGGAGAAATTGCACCCATTCCTTGGTTTGGATCTGAAACCTTCTCTCAAGCTCTTGACTTTTGTCACAACTTACCAAGTGAAATAACGTTAAACATTATTTCTTCAATTCCAGCCAATTTACCCGCTTGTCAATTTGGCTTTGAGTCTGCAATAAAACTTGAGAATCAGACAAAGATCGATCGCTTATCTTATAGTATATTGTTACCTACAGGTGAATCCGCATTCTCAGCGATCCAAGAAAAGCTATCTCAAAACATCCAACAAACTCATACCTTTAAATATAAAATTGGAGTATTACCGATAGAAACTGAACTCTCACTATTCGATCGAATCGTTGGCATTTTGCCGAAAACCACAAAATTACGTTTAGATGCCAATGGAGGATTAAGCTTGCAAATGGCAAATCGGTGGTTAAAAATCTGCGATAGAATTCCGCAAATCGAATTTTTAGAACAACCGCTAGGTATTGATTATTTTCCAGAAATATTAGCTTTAAGCCAGCAATATAAAACACCAATTGCCTTAGATGAGTCGGTATCCAATTTAGCTCGAATTCAAGACTGCTATCAACAAGGATGGCGGAGTATTTTTGTCATAAAACCGGCAATTTGTGGTTTTCCATCTAAGCTCAAAAAAATTTGTAAACATTATAATCTCGACACAGTCTTTTCATCTGTATTTGAAACCGAAATTGGCAGAGAAGCCGCATTGAAACTTGCCGCAGAAATTCAAATTAAGCCTCGTGCTGTTGGTTTTGGAGTTGACAACTTTTATTAGATAACAAGAAAAAATGAATAAAATTCTTTCAAAAACAAAGGTACAATTTGCTCGTTCATTAGACTATTTCAGGCATCGTCTTGACGAAAATTGGATATGGGGTATTGACAGCGATCGCTGTCGATCGATCGTCGAGCGCAGATCCGAACAACTTCAACATACAATAAAAAGAACTTCCCATTTAACAGTTTTAATTTCTGAATCCGATCCTGCCTGTTTTTTAGGGAGTTTGATTGCTGCCACTTCGTCAAACTGTTCTGTATTTCTTGCCAATCCCAATTGGGTAGAATCTGAATGGCAGCAAGTTTTAGATATCATTCATCCAGATGTTGTGTGGGGTCGAGAAGTTTTGACTAATTCGATCGACCGATCGAACTCTAGTTATGAAGTTAAAAATTGTTACGGCTCTACGATTGCAATTGCCACAGGAGGAACATCCGGAAACATCCGGTTCGCATTACATACTTGGGAAACTTTAATCACTTCTGTTGTTGGATTTATAGAATATTTCCAGATTGAAACGATTAACTCTTGCTGTACACTTCCTCTCTATCACGTGAGCGGATTAATGCAGTTCTTGCGATCGTTAATCACCGGCGGTAAGCTTTGGCTTTTGCCTTCCAAAAAACTCGAATTAGCTGCCGATCGAGTTTTTCCGGCTACAACTTCACAATGGTTTATTTCCCTCGTTCCAACTCAACTTCAACGCATCCTTCAAAATCCGGAGTTAACCCAGTGGCTATCTAGGTTCCAAACCGTATTACTCGGCGGTGCTCCCGCTTGGACAGAATTACTAGAATTGGCAAGAGAAAAAAGAATTCGTCTGGCACCTACATATGGCATGACAGAAACAGCTTCTCAAGTGGCAACGCTTAAACCGGATGATTTTCTTGCGGGAAATAATAGTTGTGGTCGAGTATTACCTCACGCAAAAATTAAGATTAAATCTCCCATTTCGACTCATCCTCATACCACGGGAATTATTCACATTCAAACCCCTTCTCTTGCCTTCGGATACTACCCTCAATTACCCGAAAACACTCAGCCTGTTGGTTTAAAAAATAAGCGCGGAGAAATGATGACAGACGATGTTGGATTTTTCGACGATCGCGGATATTTATACATTGTAGGTCGATGTAGTGATAAAATTATTACAGGTGGAGAAAACGTCTTTCCTGCCGAAGTTGAATCAGCCATTCGGGCTAGCGAATTGGTGGCTGATATTTGTGCGATCGGCATACCCCATAAAATTTGGGGTCAAGCTGTTGTCGCCGTCTACGTCCCCCACAACTCCAACGTGACAGCCGATCGACTTTCTCGGACTTTAGGACAAAAATTAGCAAAATTCAAACATCCCAAACATTGGATTGCGGTGGAAAGTTTGCCTCGGAACGATCGAGGAAAAGTTAATCGATCGGCAGTGCTGGAAATTGTGAGATCGAGATTGCCGGTAGACCCGGAAAAAACCGCCAAAGCTAAGGTCTGAATTCGGGATCGATCGCAACTATCCGAGCTTAATCAGGGTATGATAAGTTCTCTGTTGCTTGAGACCCTGCGCTATGGTGCGATCGCCTTTAACTGATGACCTAACCGATCTGCTGCAAAACACTCCGGAACTGAACTTCGAGATTCCCAACCCCGAAGATGAAGACGTGCCAGAGTTTGAGTTTAACCAACAGGTGGACACGGCATGGGTGGTGTGCGATCGTTTCGACTTGCAAACCGATATTTGGCGGGGACGAATTTTGCGCGCCGTGCGAGATCGCGAGAAAAAAGGGGGCGAAGGACGAGGTAAAGGCTTCCTCAACTGGCTAAAAGACCGGGAAATCAGCAAAAGCCAAGCCTATTCGCTGATCGAACTGGCTAACAGCGCCGATACCCTCCTCGCCGACGGCAAACTCAATCCCGAAGCCATCAACAACTTCAGCAAACGCGCCTTTGTCGAAATTGCACAGTCCCCTCCCGAAGTACAGCAACTCGTCAGCGATGCGGCAACCGGAGGCGATCGCATTACCCGGCGGGAAGTCAAGCAACTCACCGACGAATGGGTCGCCATGACATCAGACTTACTCCCCGAGGAAGTTAAAGAAAAAGCTGCCGATCGATCGTTACCCACTAAACATATAGCCCCTCTGGTACGGGAGTTGGAAAAATTGCCCGAGTCCCACCAACAAGAAATTCAACGGACTGCCGCTGAAAATCCCGATATCGATACCGTCAAACAACTGACTAGCGATGCCCGAAATTTATCCAAGTATCTCGACGCGGCGGCACAGGTGCAAACCATCGATCCCAAGATAATTGACTTAGAACTGGCCCTAGAAGAAGCGTTACGCATCGGGTGTCTGAACGTCGCCGCCGATTTGGTAAAGCAATCGGCGCAGTTGGAACAGACAGCGGTAAAACTCTACACAACTTGGAAGAAACTAGCTGGTATTGCCGATCGTCTTTATGTCGATACTGGAGCGAGCACACCCAACTTGCGATCGTTGATTACCTGCATCGAACGCATTACCGGATCGATCGTGGAAGTCCCCCTAGATGACTCCGGAGAACGGACAGTCCGCTTGCAATTTTTGACAGAATAGTTAATTGAGTTAATCGTCAGCAAAATCCTTATAATTATATCTACGGTTTCTTATCAAGATTCAGGTTCGATTTCAGACACAAGCGGGGTGACAACGGGTAGGATATGTGGATGTGACATTTATCCGAGCTCGATGTATAAAGTTGGCAAACTCAACACGATACCCTAGCAACTAGCTAAAGAGGGTTGTAGAATAAAGGGGGGTCTGAGTCCGGATGGGGATCTCTCCGCTTTCTCCTTTGTCTTCCCAAGTTATTCACAACTAAGTTCTACTATTTATATAGAGCTAGCCCTCTCAAATGCAAAGTCCATAAGGCATTTACCTGTATGAAAAACGCGATGAGAGCCAACTCGCATCTAACTCCAGAGATGGAAGTCTGTGAGATGCTATCTTCCCGTACATCCAACGAGTTAACCGCGCTTCTGAGCTACAAACTTCGCACACCCTTAAATTCCATCCGAGAAGCTCTGAGTCTTCTATCCGCGAGCGAACTTCATGCCTTATCCGATGGAGGTCAGCACTTACTGAGTACTGCGTTACAAAATACAGAAGAGTTAGTCTGTTTGATGGAGGCAATCGAAAGTGAGTTTGACACCTCACCCAAAACTTTGTCTGACTTAACATCCGATCGACTTCGGCTGGAGAACGATTTGCGTTTGGCTTGGAAACACCGGGAACTACAACTGTTCTACCAACCGATTACCGCCTTAGATACCCGCCAAACCATGGGATTTGAAGCATTAGCTCGGTGGTTGCATCCTAAACAAGGTTGGATTTCCCCAACAATTTTCATACCCTTTGCCGAACAAATTCGTCTGATCGAGCAGTTGGGATTGTGGGTTTTGCGTCAAGCTTGTCGGCAATTGTATATTTGGCAGCAGCAATTTCCCATGAATCCACCGCTAACAATGAGTGTTAATGTGTCGAGTTTACAATTGAATCGACGGGAATTAGCACTGCAAGTAGAACGAGCCTGTCGCGAAGCTAAAATTGCACCGAGCAGTTTGCGATTAGAAATTACAGAAAGTACTTTTATTGAAAACTCTGAAATAGCGATCGCCTGTCTGCAACAACTCAAAGATTTGGGAATTCAACTCTATCTTGATGATTTTGGTACAGGTTATTCTTCGTTATCTCGCTTACAAGATCTGCCCATCGACGTATTAAAGATCGATCGTAGTTTTGTCAGCCAAAAAAAATGGCAAGTGATCTGGTCAATTCTGCTGTTAGCAGAAAGTTTAGGATTAGAAGTAATTACTGAAGGAGTAGAAACCTTAGAAGAGCTAGAAAAACTCAAATTATTGGGGTGTAAGCAGGTGCAAGGATTCTTTTTCTCACCTCCCGTCGATAGTCATACGGCTACAGGATTAATTTCTGAATCCTTCCACTGAACTGATCTAAATTTATTGAACTTAACAAGACTGACGCAAAACCTGTATTTGTAGGCGGTGTATACTGTGCGTAACACAGCCTTGACATCGTATATAGCGCAGCTACGTAAGTCCAACTTAAAATCGAAACACTTAAGTTGACCACTTCAAAATCCTAGCAATCCGTTGTGCTAAATTGACCGGATCGAACGGCTTTGCCAGGATAGCAGAGATTCCTAATGTTTGATAGCGTTCCTCTTGAGTCGCTTGAACTTTAGCAGTGAGTAGAATGACGGGAATATTTTGAGTGATCGGATTCTCATGTAGCTTTTCTAAGGTTGCCAAACCATCCATATCGGGCATCATCAAATCGAGTAAGATCGCATCGGGTTTTTCGGCTGTCGCAAGTGCCAATCCCGTCTTTCCAGACTCAGCTTCGATCACCTCCCAATTGCTGTTTATTTCGAGACAGAGTTTAGCCACTTCTCGAATATCCGATTCATCGTCAATCACCAAAACTTTTTTAATTGTCATAAATCAGTATAATTTATTTTTGAGAGTCGATCGAGAAACATTTTTTTAGTATAAGTTATAAACTTTCAACAAAAATTCGGTCAAAAGTTAGTATAGCTGGATTCAGTCTTGTTAAGACGGTTCAAGTTTAGGGGACTTCCGAGTTAGGTAGCGCCAAGTAAAACGTACTGCCTTCTCCCAGAACACTTTCTGCCCAGATAGAGCCGCCATGTTGCTGAACAATTTGGCGACAGATTGCCAAACCCAATCCCGTTCCTCCTTTTTGGCGAGAGTCGGAGGCATCGACTTGTTGAAACCGTCCAAAAATACTCTCGAGTTTATCTGCGGGAATGCCGCGTCCGCGATCGCGGATTTGGAAGCACACTTTGCCATCTTGCTGGGAAACAGACACCCAGATCCTCGTTTTTGCCGGGGAAAATTTAATCGCATTACTGATCAAATTCGTCAGGGTTTGCAAAATTCCATCGGGATCGACAGACACGGGAACCGAATATTGCTCCAGAAGAGATGTCCGATGGCAGGGATTCTTCAAAGAAAACGATCGACGATCTAGCAGCAACAATAGGTCGATGTCCTCCAAGTCTGCCATCGACTGCATTGCTTCCACCGCTCGAGTCAGCAATTCTACAGCATTGCAGGGTTGTTTGACCATTTGAGATTCACCCAATTCCATCCGTTGTAAGTCGAGAATATCGTCTATTAAACGGCAGAAGCGTTCGGTGTTCTCCAGAGCAATTTCCAGCATCCGTTGACCTTTTGTCGATAGAGTGCCTAAACGTCCGGTAGCCAGCAATCCCAGCGAACCGCGAATCGAGGTCAACGGTGTCCGCAGTTCGTGGCTGGCAACCGAAAGAAACTCATCCTTCATCCGTTCTACAGCTTTACGATCGCTGATATCGATGGCAACTCCAAAATAACCTTTAACGTCCCCTAACTCCCCCAGATCCGGAATATAGGTGATACTGGCGTAGCGACTAATTCCATCCATTTCCGGTAACTGAGCTTCATAGCTCACCCGAGAACCTGATAAGGCGTATTCAATGTACGATCGACAAAATTGATAGGTATCTTCACCCAAAACTTCTCGCAAGTGATGTCCGGTAATTGCAGATAGAGGTTTTCCCGTCCAGTTTTCGTAGGCACGATTGTTGAAGCGATAATACTGCTGGGTATCCACATAGGAAATGAGAACCGGTAAGGCGTCGGCTGTCAGGCGCAGTTGTTGTTCGCTGCGTCGCAATGCAACTTCTGCACGACGACGATCGCGAATTTCTTGTTGTAAATTTTGATTGGCAAAGCGAAGTTCCGCAGTACGCTGAGCCACAATTTCTTCCAGATTGTCCAGGAGTTGGGCGTGGGTGATGGCGATGCCGAGTTGATCGGCGAGTTGCCGCAGCAGATCGATCTCAAACTCTGTCCACTGCCGAGTTCGATCGCACTGGTGGGCGATCGAGAATCCCCACAGTAGAAGTGACGTTTCCGATGGTTCCACCTGGGGAGTCGTGGCATGAAGGCGAGGTTGTCCGGTACTGGAAATGAAAATAGGCACCACCAGTCGGGAACGAACATCATAGTGATCGAAGTGTGTCAAACCCCTAACATCAGTAATGGCACTGAGCGTTCCTAACGGGCTGGTGGCAAGATTTTCGCACCAGAAATAGGGATCGGCGATCGTGCGACCTTGGAGGGACACATAACCGGGCTGCACTGCCTCTTTGACAACGATCCCTCGACTGGGAGATCGCAGTTGCACGATCGACACGCGCGATGCCCCGAGGATATCCTGAACCTCTGTCACCGCCGTTTGTAAAATATCGTCCAACTTCAAAGACTGCCGAATTTTCAGCGTCACTTCCGAGATCAGTTGGGTATGTTGGCAAGAGAGTTGTAGCCGCTGCTGAGCCAACTGGCGATCGGTCACGTCCCGCCCTTCGGCAATCAGTAGTACCACCCGTCCCCTTTCATCTTTAACCGGTTTGAGTGAAAAGTCCAAGGTAAGAGTACGATCGTTCGTTCCCACCACTGCCACTTCGCAGCGCACCAGCCGATCTTCTACAGCCCCGGAGATCGCCTGCTTTAATTGACGTTGGATGTTTGTCGAACCCTTCCACCATCCAGTTGTCCAAAAGGGCTTTCCCGCCACCTCCTCCAACGTCAAACCCGAGAACTCGAGCGCCGTTTGGTTCATCTCAATCACCTTGCCATCGGGCTCTAGCAAGCCGATAAACTGAAAAGCCTGGTCGAAAATGCCTCGGAATTTACGCTCGCTTTGCCGCAGTTTCCGTTGAGCCAGTTGTCGTTGCAAAGTACTGGTAAATAGTTCGGCAACGATACGCAGCAGGCCGATCTGACTTGAAGACCAAATTTTGGGGACGTTTACTGTACTCAAACCCGTAAATCCCATCACATACCCCCGATAGGTGATGGGAACGGCAACCAGGGAAGAAACAACACCCTCGAGTGCAAGCGAACGATCGCCTGTCCGCTGGCGATCGTTTGCTTGCAGGCAGAGAGCTTCACCCAGCTTGAGTTTAGACATGGCATTGGGCAAAAACGCTTTGAGACGATCGCGTAGAGGAGAAAGACGATCTTCGATGCCCGATACTGCCCATTCATGGGTCAAATTCAAATGGGTTCCGTCTTCATCAAACAAAACGACATAGCTATAATCGACACCGGAAAACTCGCCAATACTTTGAAGTGCCCGCCGAATTCCGCCATCGATATCTTCAGATTTCAAGTTAATAAAATCTGTGGAGATACTCATGAGTAATTTTTCAAAGGCGAGCTGATATCGCAAAGATTCTTCGGCTTTTTGGCGATCGGTAATATCGATTCCGACCGAAACGGCTGCCCGATTTTGCTGATATTTTTGAACGGCAATTAAATAACTGCAAGGTTTGCCTTTGAGGATCAAATCCACCACTCGAGAGTCGGCTTGCAAATCTTGGGACATGAATTGCACGAGAAACTCCGTAAACTCCGAAGGTCCTTCAAGAAAGCCGATATTTTGACCCACAAAGTCCTCGGGGGACAAATTAAAACTACTGGCTAAATGGCGATTGACACCTTGGTAGCACAGCGTTGAGGATCGATCGTTTTCCTTGGTAATCCAGGAGACAAAGCCGGGGACTGCATCGATGGCGGCTTGCAGTCGGTCTTTCGCCGTTTTCAGCGCCCATTCTGAGGTGTAACGCTCGCGAACTTCCTCGAGAAGAAAGCTTTCGGCTTCATGGAGTTGAGCCGTTCTTTGCGCTAATTGGACTTCCAATGGGGCAATAGAATCGTCAAGAATCGATTCGGTACAGAAAAGATCGGTTTTGTCTCCTACCATCCACAGGACTTCCTCTGTTGATAGGGGAGAAATAGTCGCGACCATTGCGATCGATTCGATCGTCCCAATTCAGACGATGCTCGAAATTGACAGTTTCTCCAGTCACTAGTGCTTGGTGAATGCAATCCCAAAACTCGTCAGCCGCGTCGTCAAAAAAACGATTGTAGGTTTGGGCCACAATGGCAATATCGTCAGCATCCGAGCTCAGCGTGCGCTGTGTGGGTAACATTTGGATGCTCTTACGTTCCACATCAATCACCAACACCAAATCCTTCAAAGCGGCAAAAATCGCCCGCATTTGTGCTTGAGAGCTGTGGAGGTGCGTCTCGAGTCGTTGATGTTCCAAAAGACCGGCAATGTTGTTCTCGTCTTGGTCTTGGCGATCGGGTTCCGGTCTCAACTCCACTTGACCCAGACGACAAATAAGCTCCAACAGCAAAGCTCGATCGCCCAGAACGCCCAAGATGCCGCCTCGTTCGTCTACTAAAGGCAGATACCGCAGAGACTGCTCCCGATACAAGTCAAGAGCAGCCCGGTATAGAGCGGGTGGGAGAACGGACAATTGTTCCGAATAATCTGAATTGAGATACCGGTCTGGAATCTCTAAGGTTGTCGGGGGGGTAGAGATCGCGCTAGAGATCGAGATTTGGTCTAGAGGCTGCTCCCTTGCCACCATCTCGATCGCATCCCATTCCACAAACATCCCCACCAACTGTCGTCCTTCCACAACGGCGAGATAACTCGTTTGCCGTCGAGACATCAGCTCGATCGCTTGCCGTACAGTCGCTCGTGTACAGATCGTCACGGCGGGGTCGATGGGAATCGGTCGATTTGGCTCGAAAAGTCCTGAGTCCTTAGACATCGTTCGTGACTGTTAGGGGCTGGACATGGGAATTTTTGGATTGTTAATGACCTAAAGCGCCAAAGCGCCACTAGTTACGAGTCACTCGTTACGGAACTACTCTTGATTCGAGCCTTGAAGACGCGATCTCCTCCGGCTGATTTAGCTTGGGAGAGCGATCGCGCAGCAGCACGGTACAGGCTGGGCAAATCTTTGCCATGACTGGAATATTCGGCAATGCCACCGCTAAACGTAATCTGAAGCGGTGGGTGTCCCCGCACGAGAAAGACTTCGGCTTGCAACCGCTCTAAAATTTCTGAGAGTCGCCGCATTCCATCTTTTTGGTTCATCCCATACATCCCGATGACAAATTCTTGTCCCCCCCAGCGAGCCACCACGTCATCGCTTCTAAACTTTTGTCGTAGAATCATTCCCAGTCGATGCAACACCCGATCGCCGGTTTCGTGACCCATTTGCTCGTTAATCTTTCTAAAATTATCGACATCGAGAACCACTAAACACATCGGTTGTTGATAAGTATTTGCCAGCCGCAAATAGCGATGCAACTCTTTGGTCGATTGAGTCCGATTGGCAACACCCGTTAAGGGATCGGTTTCGGCGATCGCACGCAGCAGTTGAATGCGCTCCAAGCGGTTGAAAATTCGGGTTACCAACTCCGGTTCGGTGACGGGTTTAGCAATGTAATCATCGGCACCGGCTTGATAGATCCGATGAATGGTTGCCGCATCTTGGTTGGCGGACAAAAACAGAATCGGTAGTTCGTTCCAAGTATTGTCGTTACGCACCACCTGACAAAGATCGATACCGTTGATGTAAGGCATTTGCACGTCCAAAATCAACAAGTCGGGAACCGTGGCTTCTAGAGTTTCCCAAAACCGCCGGGGATCTTCGAGAGTCCGCAGCTCGATCCCCCAGGGTTGGAGAAAGCGATCGAGCACTTTCAGCAGCAGGGGATCGTCGTCTACAGCCAGAACCCGAGGGCGGGTTGCCGTCCGATTGCGTTGCAAAATGTCCCGAACCGATTCGAGGACTTGGTGAGGCGGAATGGGTTTGGGCAAAAATGCCCGTCCGCCCAAACGCGCCACCGCAACACGATCGCTAAATCCATCGCGCACGGTAAACACCAACACCGGAATTTGGGGAAATTCAGTGGTAATTTCTTCGAGTAGAACCAGCCCGTCATCTGGGGTATTGGGGAAGTTTAAATCGAGTAATACCACATCGGGCTTGACCCCAGCCAGCATCGATCGGGCTTGTTCGAGTGTGGATGCCACTTCTACCTGAATATCCCAACTCAAGCCGCAAGACCGCAATTCCTCAGTCAGAGCGAGATCGTCGTCCACAACTAACAACAAGGGGTTTTGAGTTTGTCGGGGATCGGAGAGATCGGTGTCAGCATCCAAAGTCTCCTTGGATAGGGATGGCTTGACACTAGTAGCCGTAACGATCGGTTCGGCAGAGATCGCCCCACCCACTAAAGTGGTGTCCCAGGTCTGGTCTTCCTCCAAAACTCGACATAACCGGGAAACCAAAGCCTTAAAGTGGGCGACCGATACCGCATCGGCAGTGATGTCCCCCAGTTCCGAGGGCGCCAGTCGGGCAAAGCTCTCTTCGAGATCTCGCGCCAACCGAGATCCTTCGGGAAAGCCGAACATCCCGAGCGATCCGGCAAGCTTGTGCGCTTGCTGTTGGGCGGCAGCTCGCAAGGACTCCGACAGCAACTGTGTTTCCAGCGATCCCAGGGCTTCTCGTACCGTGGCAATCCGCTTCATGACTGAAGGTTTGTAACGCTCCCAAGCCTCCAAAACCGCCGCTTGAGTCTGTTGTTCGGCGGTTTCGTCCACCTCGGGTTCCGGCAGTGCCTTGAGGCGATAACCAATACCATAGACGGTTTCGATCGCTTCTTGAACCCCCCCTTCTTTGAGCTTGCGCCGCAATCCTTTGATATGCGCTCGTACCGTTTCTTCCCCAGGAGGATCGTTAAACGACCACAAGTGTTCTAATATCGCACTGCGGCTGAAAACGTGGCGGGGATGGTGCAGGAACAGTTCTAATAAACTATATTCCTTGGGCGTCAGATGGATATCTCGTCCTTCGTAAGTGACTTCGCAGAAACTGGGGTTGAGACGCAAGCTACCCCACTCTAAAATGGGGGCACCGGGAGCGGTTTGGCGACGCCGTAACGCCCGAATCCGCGCCAAGAGTTCTTCGATGGTGCAGGGTTTGACTACGTAGTCATCGGCTCCCGCATCCAAGCCTCGAACTTTATCGGCGCTGTTGTCGCTGGCCGTTAACAAAACGATCGGATTGTGGTGTCCGGCTTCCCGCAGCCGCCGACACAGGCTGATCCCATCGAGTTTGGGCAAAGTGACATCGAGCAACATCAGGTCGTAGGTGAACACCCCGGCATAATTCCAGCCGTTTTCTCCATCGGCAGCATAATCGACAACGTAATTCTGTTGTCGAAGCGCTTCGCTAACGACCGAGGCGAGCACTTCATCATCTTCAACGAACAAAATCCTCATAGGGTCAGAGTTTGAGATAGCAACTAAATGTCAAGGGTGAAAAATCGGGTCGTTAGTTTAGACAAAGGGATGTAAGATCTTCATGTTACTCCTCAATTTTCCGGGAAATATAGCTCCATTGCCCGCTCGGCTTGTGAGTCTGGGAACGTCGAAAGATACGGATCCGAGATTCCCACAAGAGCAAGTCCATCGCAATTCTATTTGAGTTGTAACATATGGAGTTTGAGAGAACTGAAAGCGGACATGGGGATGTATTGATTTAGATTGAAGAATTCTCTGCATCTGGGGATACCCACTTATCTTAGTTTTTTTTTGGACAATCGATCCGAATTGCCTGTGAATTCTCCCTATGCTGTATGCGTCATACAGCGCCGGCTTCTCGAGATGGCTTCGAGAGATTCAAGTTTTATAAGCGGGCGCGGTGAGCCAACGGCAATCCGCCAGCACGACACCCGGAGAGTGTTCGCGCCTTCGGAGTGGAACCTATTTTCGTCTCCAGGTGTATGATTGTCACCGAGTTCTGATTTTTTGAACTATTGTTTGGATATTACGATCGCCTGTTTTTATCGATTATTATGTTTCGATGGTTTCCTGATTTTGCTAAAGCGACCTCTTTTTGGACAAGCCAAAGATTATCTGGATTAATTTTGGCTTTTGGAGTATTGGTGCGCTTGGTGCAATATTTGGCGAATCGCTCGCTTTGGGCAGATGAGGCGGTATTAGCACTCAATCTCATTAATCGATCGTATGCAGAACTCTTTCAACCTTTAGATTACAATCAAGCGGCACCGATCGGATTTCTTCTGATTGAGAAGTTTTTGCTTACAATATTTGGCAACAATGAGTATGTTCTCAGATTCTTTCCACTTTTGTGCGCAATCTTCTCGTTATTTTGTTTTTACGAACTGGCAAAAAATCTACTTCAACGTCAAACGGTTCCTATCGCTCTAGCCCTTTTTGTCAGCTTAGAATATTTGGTTTACTACGCTTCGGAAGTCAAGCAATATTCCTCAGATGTGGCGGTTGCGGTGGGGTTATGCTGGATGATGTTACCACTTCTCAGGCAGAATAGTTTAATTGGCAATAATGCCCGAAAACTTATACTTTATACTGTCGTGGGTTCGATCGCAATTTGGTTATCTCATCCCGCCATTTTTGTGCTCGCAGCATTAGGGACGATCGCGTTGGTTCGAGCCGTTCGATCTCAGTCTCGTCTGGCTATTTTATCAGTTTTCGGTATCGGCACAGTTTGGCTGTTGAGTTTCTTGGGATTTTATCTAACATCTTTATTAGCAGTCGGCGATAATTCCGATTTATTCGATTCTTGGGGGAAAGGATTTATGCCATCTTTATGGGCGATCGACTGGCTGTTCGATCGACTCGTCAAATTTTTCGATCGACCCCTAGGTTTCCCTGAAAACTTTATCGGAGATATTGCCCTAGTATTCTGTTTCATTGGATACTTTTCTCTCTGGAAACAAAATCGACAGGGATTCTCGATCGTTCTTCTCCCGGTCGGCTTTACCCTACTCGCATCTTACCTAAAAAAATATCCATTTCGAGACCGATTGTTACTATTTTTGACACCTTTTTTTATTCTAGCAATTGCGGAAGGAATCGGCTATCTTTGGCGAAAAACAAGCAAGACTCGAGTTAAACTCGTTACGGCGATCGCGATCGTATTAATATTAATTCCTCCATTAGCCAGCACCGCATATCTTTTAGTTCAACCTCAAACTCGCGAAGAAATAAAACCAACGATCGCTTACGTCAAACAAAATCAAGAACCTGGCGATCTTTTATACATTTTTCAGCGCGGCGAATATCAATTTAAATACTATGCACCCAAATATGGATATTCCGAAGGAGATTACATTATCGGAGTAGACGATTTAGAAGATGGCGAGAAAGTTTCGCCCCAAGAATGGCAGCGCTATCAACAAGACTTCGATCGTCTACGAGGGAATCCCCGAGTTTGGATGCTCTTCTCTCATACAGATGGAGCAAAAGAGGAGGAAGAAATGGTCTTATCATATCTTGAGACGATCGGCAAAAAGATTGATTCATTTGAAAGTGTTGGAGCGTTTGTCTATCTTTATAATTTCCGATAGTTAGGTTTATAAAGTAAGTTTTTTCTGTAATTTTAAATATGAATCGTTCTAAATGGTTGAAATTTGTCTGTATTGCTCTTCTAGTTTTGGGAATTATTTTAAGATTCACAAATCTCGGATTAAAATTTTACTGGGATGATGAAGTTCGGACTTCGATGCGAATATCTGGTTACACGTTAGAACAAATTGAAACTGAACTTTATATCAATCGTCCAATCTCAGCGGAAGTTCTCAAAAAATATCATTTTCCCTCTGCCGAATCCAGCCTCAAAAATGCGATCGAGGCTTTTACCCAGCATCCCGAACATCCTCCCTTATATTACCTGTCAGCCCGTTTTTGGACGCAGTTTTGGATGCAATGGTTTAACGATTCTGTTGCTGTGACTCGAAGTTTATCAGCACTGTTTAGCGTCTTAGCATTGCCTTGTATTTATTGGCTATGTTGGGAACTCTTTGAGTCTGCCTCTATTTCTTGGATGTCAGTGGCAATTGTGGCAATTTCTCCATTACACGTTCTCTACGCTTATGAAGCCAGACAATATAGTTTGTGGACGGTGACAATTTTACTTTCGAGTGCGGTATTGCTTCGATCGATTCGGCTAACTAAGCAAAATAACTCTAATGCTACTTTTTCTTGGCTATTTTATAGTTTTAGCCTTGTGTTAGGATTATATTCTCATTTATTATTTACGACCGTAACGATCGGACAGGGACTTTATACCGTTATTTTAGAAAAATTCAAATTTTCCAAAGTAACTATTGCGTATGGATTTAGCTTACTGGGTGGACTTATAGCTTTTAGTCCGTGGATCTGGATTGCCATTTCCAAACCCGATCGAACTGGGAAAGCGATTGCCGAAGCACAAACGAATCCCGAGTTTTCTTATTTAGTCAATCGCTGGTTTCGCAATCTAAATCGCGTTTTTCTAAATGGAGATTTAGGCGGTGCAAATATTTTATTCTTACTGATAACACTGTATGCAATTTACTTTATCTGTTGCCATACACCACCAAAAGTTTGGCTATTTATCCTCACCCTCATTGG
Source organism: uncultured cyanobacterium (assembly GCA_963838375.1). Classification (GTDB taxonomy): domain Bacteria; phylum Cyanobacteriota; class Cyanobacteriia; order Cyanobacteriales; family Geitlerinemataceae; genus DVED01. The sequence goes on from CAWIQY010000015.1 coordinate 33,741, forward strand.
CACGCATACCCTTGCTGTCGTCATTCCTGACTTAGCTTTTGGCGGTACGAGATCGGCGGGATTGCGCTATTTATTTCCCGTATATATCGGGATTCAACTTGTCTTTGCCTATTGCTTCGCGATGTCGCTGCTGGAATTTAAAACTCGATCGCACAAATTCTGGAGTGCGATTGCTATTGCGATCCTTCTTGTTGGAACTATCACCAGCGCGATCGAATCTCAGAAAGAAATTACCTGGAGTAAAAGCGACGATAAAGCCAAATACTACATTCCTACCGCGCAAGCCATCAATCTTACTCCCAAGTCTCTAATCGTTAGCGATGCACCTCCCGTGGAAATTCTCACTCTCAGCTACCGCCTCGATCCACAAGTTCATTTACAGCTATCTTCCCAACCCAATTTTCCGCAAATTCCCCCAATGTTTAGTCCTATTTTTCTCTTTAATCCCTCCCAAGTGTGGAAAAAAGAGATCGAAGAAAATCCCAATCTAGAACTGAAAGTCATCGTTCAACGTCGGGAAGAACCCGATCGTTCCTTTAAGCTATTTCAATTAATTCGTCGTTAATATATAGAAGCAGAAGTGTTAAACATCTGACCCTTGAAGAAATTTGTCAACTCAAAAAATCGCCCCAGTAAAGAGTTAAGTTTCTTTACTGGGGTAATTCGGGGCTTTTGTCCGACTTTATTTAGTGAAGAGATTTAGATTGAAGATCGGCAGTGGCTAACAAATCATCGTTTTTCGCCGAGAGATAATCGGAAATGACCAGATAATCGTTTTTCACAGAGAGAAAGTCATCTTCACAATTCCCAAACAGAAATGTGGAGCTTTCCGATTTGTACAGAAGTTTATCCTGGATCTTTTTCTCATTTGAGTCATCTTTAGTTTCACCGAACATGAAACTTTCTATCTCGCTCGAAAGTGAGCCAAAGAGAATAGGACTTGAATGACAGTCGGCAACTTGGATCATAATATACACCTTGATTTACTGAGTTCTCTAGCGTGTCATCTGCCACGGTAGAACTTCAAACGAATACCACTAAATGCAACCATACACATAAATTTTGTAAAACGCAACTGGCTTTTAGTATGTTTAGTGAATCTTCAACACATTCGGATCGTCGCCACGACACTACATCTTGCCAATGTGGTGCATTCCACTGCGATCGCACACTCTACGTATAGAAATTCCTTGACATTTCAGAAATCTGCCGACGGTTGCTCCAATCTCCGAACAGGTTGCGTCATGCCGAAAAATAAAAATTTGCCATTACACATCCTCGAAGCTGACCGAGAAATCTGAAAAATCGGGAGTCTTAAGTCCGCTATATTTTTTACAATTCTTAACTTCATGCGTCAAATCGATCGAGCGATTTTACCTCTTTAACTGTCCCAAAATTCTGTTACAGATCGACTTTTTGACCCGACGACTGCGATCGCAGCCATCTTGAGGTGTGTCGATCCGGGATACCGCCGCAACTGCCCGATCCCGGGTCGGACCATCGTTGTCCAGTCATCGGGTGAATTGAGATCGGCTAGCATCGGACTTAGAAGGGCGGGGCTGTCAACCCAATTTTTTGGTAAAGTAATCTACGATCGCTCCCTTGTGTCCCGAACCTAAGATGCTGACTCATGAAAAGGAAAATCAAACGGTCTCAATTGCTTGCTGTGGGGGCTGCCACAACAGTTATCGTGGGTGGAAGTGTCGTCTATTGGCTTTTGTCAAGAGGGTCGGAAGTCCAGACGCAAGCCGGGGCTAAAATCATCCCCCAAGATGCGGTGATGACGATTTCCGTCTCCACGAATCTGCGACAGTGGCAGCAGCTGAGGCAGTATGGCACATCGGACAGCCGCAAGTTATTGGGCGATCGCCTGGAGGACTTGGGTCAAATTCTATCCGACACGGGTTACGATTACCGAAAGGATATTCAGCCCTGGATTGCCGACGAAGCAACGATCGCCTTTTTACCTTTTCCCGAAGTCAAACCGGATGCACCGCCGCTTAAACCCGACGAACCCCAATCGGTGGTACTAGTATTGCCCGTTGCCAACCGTAACGCCGCCCGCAGACTCTGGGAAAAGTCCGCCGAATCCGAACCTTGGAAAGAGCGCAAATACAAAGGGGTGACGATTCGGGAACGCCAAAAAGACAAATTCACCTATGGGGTAATTAGCCTAGGAAAATCCATTGTCGTTGCCAACAGTCCGAAAGCGGCAGAACGATCGATCGACGCCTACCAAGGCGGAAAGACGATCGCCTCAACACCGGGATATACCAAAGCCTGGGAGTCGCTGCAACCTTCTCGAACTTTTGCCCGTGCCTATTTCAACATTCCCACGGCGATGCGGGTTGTGTCCGAAAACACCGATCGCCCGATTTCTCCAGAAGTGCTCGAACAGGTAGAATATCAAGGCGTCGCCACAGCCGTTTCTTTAGAATCAGAAGGCATTCTTTTTCAAAATATCTCCTGGCTCAAACCCAAAAGCGATCGCGTTTTTTTGCTAGAGAATAATGCCACAACCATGCCCGATCGTCTGAGTTCCGACACGATCGCGATGATGTCAGGTTACAATCTCGAACAACTCTGGAAAGATTACCTCCAAGGCTCGCAATCGAATCCACTTTCTCCCATCGATCCCAATTGGCTGCGCCGAGCACTGAGTACGACAGTGAATCTAGACTTAGAAACCGATCTCCTGCCGTGGATGAACAAAGAATTTGCCCTGGCGATCGTCCAAGCTAATGCAGAAGCCGAGAATACTTTTCCGGGGGGTGTAGTGTTAATGGTAGAAGCTGGCGATCGCTCCTCAGCAGAACAAGTGTTTGAAAAGCTCGATACAGCTGTCAAAGAAAAATATCGATTTCAAATTGAGGAAACCACAATTCGAGACCGTCAAATTGTCAACTGGAAATCTCAAATCCCCGGACTGAGAATAAATCGGGGTTGGTTAAACGATAATGTTGCTTTTTTTAGTGTTGGCGCTCCGATCGCGGAAACATTTGTTCCCAAACCCGCCCAATCCTTAGTCGATAGCCGATCGTTTAAATCGGCAATTCCGTTAAACCTGCAACCTAACAACGGTCACTTTTTTCTCGATCTAGACCAAACGCTCAATGCCGAAAACTTTTCTCTCCTGCAACTTCCCCCCGATCAAAAAGCTTGGGTCGGCGCCATGGAATCGATCGGTGTCACAGGGGCTATTCAAGATGAACGAAGCAGCCGATACGATGTCTTTGTCAAAATAAAAAAAACGAACGAATAAACGATCGATCGGTCTCGAGCTAGACAAAAATGACAGTCGATTGTCGATCGACTTTGACCCCTTTGTGAAATAATATAAAGCTGAGTCTAAAACCAACGAGGACTTATGTCTAACACCTACACAGTCGAAATTCAACACCAGGGTCAAACCTATTCCCTGGAAGTCCCCGAAGATCGAACAATTCTGTCCGTCGCCGAGGACAACAATATCCCTCTCCCCAATTCTTGTAATGCTGGGGTCTGTACCACTTGTGCGGCAAAACTTTCCGAAGGAACAGTCGATCAGACAGAGGGCATGGGCGTCAGTTCGGAACTTCAAGCCGAAGGTTACGCACTCCTATGCATCGCTTATCCCCGATCGAATATTAAACTCGAAGCAGACAAGGAAGATGAAGTCTACCAACGCCAGTTTGGAAAACCCGCTTGATTGAAAGCATTACAAGAGTTGTAGAAGTTCGGGAAAGGGAAAGAGAATTAAAAATTAAAATGATGATTCTCTCAACGATCGACTATACGAGTAAAAGCGCAATCAACCATCAACACTTCTGACGAATAAGCCATAACCAATAACCATGACCACCCACTTTATTACCGCCGAAATCGATCTCCAAGAATCTCCCCAAAAACTTCAGCAAGCAGTTGTTGCCGAGTTAGAAAAACAGGGAGAACCCCTGCGTTGGGCAGTGACACAAGTTGACGAAGACCAACAAAAAGCCCGTGTTGAGGCAGTCGTGACGACCACCGATCGCCATTAATCGAATTTGAATACCCCTCCCTATACCGCCATTCTCATCGTCCCCACAGGCATCGGTGCTGCCATTGGCGGCTATGCCGGAGATGCGATACCCGTTGCCCGACTGCTATCCCAAGTCTGCGATCGACTGATTACTCATCCTAACGTTCTCAACGGCGCTCAACTCTATTGGTCGCAACCCAATATTTTGTACGTTGAAGGGTACGGACTCGATCGATTTGCGGCAGGGGAGTGGGGATTGCGCCCCGTCCATCGCAACCGAGTGGGACTGATTCTCGATGGTGGCATCGAACCCGAATTGCGCCTGCGACACCTGCAAGCGGCAGAAGCCACCCACGCTACCTTGGGACTGCAACTGAGTGATTACATTGTCACCGACGCGCCAATGGATGTGGAAGTTCGCACCTCCTCGGCAGGGGCAAGTTGGGGAACCCTGGGCAATCCCGGCAGCTTGTTGAGGGCAGCCGAAAAGCTGATTTCCCAGGCAAAAGCTGAAGCCGTTGCCATTGTCGCCCGATTTCCCGACGAAACCCCAGAAGCCTTAGAAAACTATCGTCACGGTGGCGGTGTCGATCCCATTGCCGGGGCAGAAGCGGTCATCAGCCATCTCGTCGTTCGGGAATTTCGCATCCCGGCTGCCCACGCGCCAGCCTTGTCGCCCCTGCCGCCCGATCCCCATGTGTCCCCTCGGGCAGCAGCGGAAGAATTGGGGTATACGTTTTTGCCTTGCGTCTTAGTGGGATTGAGTCGATCGCCACAATTCGTTACGAATCGAGCGAACTCCTCTACACTAGAAGATATTTGGGTTGATAGAGTCGATGCGGCGATCGTTCCCGAAACCGCCTGCGGGGGTAGTGCGATCCTCAGCTTGAGTTCAACCCGCACCCAGATTATTACCGTCAGGGATAACCAGACGCAAATGCAAGCATCGGCAAGTTCTCTGGGCATCTGTGCCGTATCGGTCAACTCATACTTAGAAGCGGCAGGGGTTTTAGCCGCCCATCGCGCCGGAATCGATCCGGAAGCCCTGCGCCCCCATCTTTCGTCCCTTCATTGTCTAAACCACTCCCGTGACCGACCCAACTCCTAATGCACCAGAACTCGAACCGCTCACCCGAATGCAGATTTTGGTGGCGATGGGGATCACCGCTCTCGTTCTACTCGGGATCTCCAAAATGTGGATGCGTTTGGGGTCTGTCGTCCTCTTACCCCTAGAGTGGAATTCGACGGTACTGTTGTGGGGATTGGGTATCAGCGCGATCGTTACCCTCACCAGCGGACTGCTCTATCGCTTTTGGCCCGCTTATCGCGACAGTGCTGACTTTTATCTGAATTTAGTTCTCAAACCTTTAGCTTGGCCGGATCTGATTTGGTTGGGACTCTTGCCAGGAATGAGCGAAGAGTTACTATTTCGTGGGGTCATGCTTCCGGCGATCGGTTTAAATCCGATCGGATTAGTCATTTCTAGTCTTTGTTTTGGGGCGCTACACCTCAGTGGTAAGAATCAATGGCCCTACGTGGTTTGGGCAACGATCGTCGGTTTGATGCTGGGATTCAGTGCTACTGATCACCGGAAATTTACTCGTGCCGATCGTCGCTCACATTATTACCAATTTGGCATCCGGCTTTCTCTGGAAAATGCGCGAACGGGTGAATCGTTAACCCGAACAGGGTACTTCGATCTCAAGTCATCCTTTTCCACGTACCTACTCGATGTTTGACTCTCTGTCTATTGACTTTTTATATCATTAAAGCAATAATGGGATCTGCTCTCAATTAGATAAGGTAGCGAGCGCTTATCCCGCAGTGACGTTATATGTAGGGTTTGAAGCGTGAAGCTTGCAGCGTAACACACGGTCGCCACCCTGAGTAGCATCACTGCGTAAGTCCTGTAAAATTCATTGTAAATGAGTGCAAATAAATGTCAATAAACTTCAATTTGCTATGGAAAGTGAGTCCGGGATTGTTGGGAATAGCGATCGCCTCTGCCGCCACCGCAGGGGAACTCCCTCGCACTTCGCAGCCGACGCTGGCACAAGTGACCTCCGTTTCCCAATTGAGTGACGTACAGCCCACCGACTGGGCATTCCAAGCGCTACAATCTCTGGTAGAACGCTACGGCTGTATCGCCGGATATCCCGACGGAACCTATCGGGGCAACCGAGCACTGACTCGCTACGAATTTGCGGCTGGGTTGAATGCTTGTTTAGACCAGGTTTTAGCCTTACCTATCGGGGATGACGGCACGGGTTCGGAGGATTTGGCAACCATCCGGCGCTTGCAAGAAGAATTTGCGGCGGAGTTAGCCACGTTGCGAGGACGAGTAGACGCCCTGGAAGCCCGTACCTCCGAACTGGAAGCGAACCAATTTTCGACGACGACGAAACTAGAAGGACAAGCCTTGTTTGCCGTCTACGGGGTGGCAGCGGGGGAACGAGACGGCGGAGAAAAAATAGACCAAGTTCCGGCATTTGGCGATCGAGTTCGTTTGGAACTCAACACCAGCTTCACCGGAGACGACTTACTGTTTACCCGACTGCAAGCCAGTAATATCAACGCTTTTGACACTACGGGAACCCTGGAAGGCGATCTATTTTTTGCCGATGATAATGGTAACAACATCGAACTCGACGCGCTGAAGTACGAGTTTCCTGTGGGAGAACGCCTGAATGTGGCGGTCATAGCGAATGCTGAAGCCTCCGATGATTTCGTTCCCACTATCAACCCATTCTTGGATGGAGATGGAAATACCGGATCGCTGTCTCGGTTTGGTACTCGCGCATCGGTATACTACCTGATAGATGGTCAAGCAGGGGCAGGTTTTACCTATGCTTTCAGCGACAAGGTTTCCCTGAGTGCGGGATATTCTGCTTCAGATGCGGGGAATCCGGCACAGAAAGCGGGATTGTTTAACGGAGCTTACGGAGCGATCGCTCAATTAAACTTAACACCGATCGAAGGCTTGGAAGTCGGCTTAACCTATATCAACGCCTACAACCAAGAAATGGGAACGGGTAGCGATTTATCCAACTTCGCCAGCTTTTCTGAAGATCGGTTCGGCGCAGCGATTCCCATCGTTCAAAACGCTTACGGCATCGAACTGTCTTGGGCATTTGCCGAGAAAGTCGCCCTCGGGGGTTGGGTGGGGTACACCGATACAAAAACCCTTTCTACCCTGGGCGGAACGGTCGATCGAGGAGACATGGAAACCTGGAACTGGGCGGCGAGTTTGGCATTCCCCGATGTGGGAACAACAGGCAGCCTTGCCGGAATTTTGGTGGGGATGGAACCTCGAACTCGCGGCATCAGTTCTGCCTTACGACGATCGATTGGCGGTGCGGATACCGAGACATCCTTACACATTGAAGGATTCTATCAGTTTCAAGTTTCTGACAATATTTCCATCACCCCAGCCATTATAGCCATTACCAATCCCGGTTTCAACGATGATAACGATACGTTGGTCATTGGTGCAGTGCGAACGTTGTTTGAGTTTTGACAAACCGCGAACATAGCACTATAAGTGAGGTTGAGGGGAAAGTTCATCAAGGCTTTGTCTGATTTTCTCCGCAAAGTTACGTATTGCGCGATCGCATCATTCAATTGTGTCGATCGCGCAATACGTAATTGCACTGATTTTCGATCGTTTTTTTGACCGAAGCGAATTTCCGCGAGCATAATTGAAATAAGAGATGGGCTGATTTAAAGCATCTTAAGACCCGTCCCTTCGATCTACTCCAAATTCGCAGTTGGGAAAAATTGAAATGAGTCGTTTGAGCGAACGTGCCGTAGCAATTTTAAGCGCAGAAATCAAAAAAGGTGCGGGTCGCGATCCCGCCAGCCGAATACAACGAGACATACTTTTGAAACGGCTTGCCAAACTCCGCATTCAAGCCGGTTCCCCCCTCACCGAAGCAGAAATCGCTTACGAAATTCGCGACTTGTTCCCCGACTTCAGCCAAGATGTGATTCGGCGCGCGGCGAAAGCCAATCGACCTCCGGGCATCTGGAATACTATCAAATGGGCGACATTGTTGACCCTTGGGGGAGTGGGAACGATCGCTTTTCTCAATTTACCTTATCCGCCGATTCGCCGTCCGGTTGCCAACGTTGCCCCCATCTTGCTACTTCCCAGTTTCATGCAGATGGATTATCATTACCGAGAAGCGATCGGTCTGACAGAACAAGCAGACCAATTGGTGAACCAAGCCACCAGTGCCGCAGATTTTCAATTGGGGACAGAAAAAGTTCAACAAGCCCAAAAACATTTGGATGCGCTTCCGGTATGGTTCTTGGGTTACGAACCTCGTGCCTATTGTTCGTTGATGGGTTGTAGCTGGCAGTTCACCTTAGATGAATTTAAAGCCGCGCGGCAATCGATCGCCCGGATGGAGGCTAAAATATTTCAGGAGGAAAATGCCCAAATCCTTCTCGATGAAACGAATATGGCGCTGAATGATGCCAAAGGGCAATATCAAACGGCTGACTCCACCCAACAAACCGCAGCCATTGCTGCTTGGCAAACCGCGATCGATCGTTTCGGGCAAATTCCGGCAGATACTCTAGCTGGATGGACGGCACAAACACAACTACAAACGGCTCAACGGGACTTTCAAAATGTGACGGGAACAGTAACGGCAAGTCAGCGCAGCAATACCGCCGTAGAAGCTGCCAAATTGTTCGCCATCCAAGCGGCAACCGCTTCGCAAAATCCACCTCACTCGGTAGATGAATGGGAAGAACATCGCCAAGTTGTGGCAAGAAGCGATCGATCGTCTCAAAGCAGTAGATTCAGAGAATCCCGGTTATCTGGAAGCGCAAACAAAATTAGCCGAATACACAGCTAATTTGGGGCAAGCTCAAATGCGGCAATCGGCTCAACGCGACTCGGTACGGGCGTTGGCACAAGCCAAGAGTCGAGTGTCAGACTGGCAAAGCCAAGCTGCTAGAGATCCCCAAAGCCCCCGATTGGTTAGTCTTCTCCAAGATATTGTCAACGAGTTGGATCGAGTGCAAAGTGGAACGACAGCTTCTGCCGAAGCTCAAGAATTGCGGCAATTTGCCAAGAATAAATTGCAAGCCCTGCAACCTGAATAGCAGATATACCCGATTGGTTGAGATCCCCGACTTCTTTGAGAAGTCGGGGATCTGTTATTGCATCTTTCATCGTAACTTCTGCTTAGCTATTGATGTTGGCTAAAGTTCTTTGTTGAGTGCTGTAACTCGATATCATAGTATTTTGAGAGAAGCACTCAATTAGAAGCAGAACATGATGAAACCGCTCTTCCATACACTTTTACAATATAAACGATCGGCAAAACAGGCATTTCTGTCGGTACTGCTGGCAACGATCGCCTCTATAATGTTAGCAACTCCAGTTTGGGCGACGGGGGTTTACGACTTACCGATCGTCTCTGCCGGCGATTCTGACTGGGTAATCGACGATGCCAATGTCTTAAGCCTAGTTGGTAAAGGTAATATCAAAAACAATTTGACTCGCATCAACGAGCAAACTGGAACAGAAGTCCGGTTTGTCACCGTTCGTAAGTTGGATTACGGGGAAACGATCGAAAGTTTTACCAATAGCTTATTTGAAGCTTGGTATTCCACACCGGAAGTCCAAGCCAAGCAAGTTTTACTGGTGTTAGATACCCTGACAAATAATTCGGCAATTCGCTTCGGCGATGACGTCAATCCGGCGCTGACAGAAGAGATTGCCCATAGTGTCGCAGACGAAACCCTGATGGTTCCCATTCGGGATGGGGATAAGTATAATGAAGGTTTTGCTGATGCGAGCGATCGATTGGTAGCCGTTCTTTCTGGCGAACCCGATCCTGGTCCCCCGCAGGTTCGCGATACGGTGCAAGTAGAAGGGACGTTTGCGACGGCAGAAGAAACCGAAGCGACGAAAGGTAACTCGACTGTGACGGTAATTTTGCTGTTGATTGGTGCAACAGTGATCCCGATGGTGACGTATTATGTGATGTATCGGTAAGTTAGGGGGATTGAGAGACTCGATCGTCTCTCAATCCATGCCGTTGAGAACCGCCGTTTTTTCAGCGGCAGGAGAACACAAGTCAGGGAATTTGAGACTCGGGTGTTGACCATTTGCCGATCTCGACTTATATATCTCTTACAATGGCTTACTCTACTGGCGCGAAGTGCTATCAATGTCGTCGAGATGCCAAAATAACTTTTCTAGACTCGCTTTTCTGGACTCAATATGGAACAAGCAAAGGCTACAATTCACAGCATTCTCGAAGAGTTCAGACAAATTGCCACCTCTCCTCGCGATTTAGGCGATCGGTTTGAACGGTTGATTCTGACTTATTTACGGGTCGATCCGCTGTATTACGAGCGTTTTGCTGATGTGTGGATGTGGATGGATTGGCCGGGGCGGGGTAGAAAACCGGATACGGGGATCGATTTGGTCGCCAGAGAACGGGCAACCGGGGGATATTGCGCCATTCAGTGCAAGTTTTATCAGCCCGAGCATTACTTAGATAAATCTGATATCGATTCTTTTTTCACGGCTTCGGGAACGTCAGAATTTTCCAGCCGGACGATCGTTTCTACCACCGATCGATGGAGCAAACACGCGATCGCCGCTTGCGAAAATCAGCAAATCCCGGTAACGAAGCTATTTGTCAAGGATTTAGCCGAAAGCCCGATCGACTGGTCAACATTTAGCAGCAAAAAGCCGGAAACGCTGCAATTACTGCCGAAAAAATCGGCGCGTCCCCACCAAATTACGGCGGTAGAAAAGGTGATGGCGGGGTTGAAAAACAACGATCGCGGTAAGCTGATTATGGCTTGCGGTACGGGAAAGACTTTTACGGGTTTGAAGATTGCGGAAGAGTTTGTTAAAAGTTCATCCCAAAAATTACCCAATCATTCATCCCCAAAAACACCTGCGACGGTGTTATTTTTAGTTCCTTCAATTGCCTTGCTCTCCCAAACATTGCGGGAATGGACAGCGGAAACAAGCGTCAAAATGCAGAGTATTGCTGTATGTTCTGATGCCAAAGCCAGTAAGCGCAAGACGGATACGGAAGACCTCAGCACTCGAGATTTGGCATATCCAGCGACAACGAATTCCCAGGAAATTGCCGATCGTTCCCGTGTATTTTGTACGCAGACCGATGGAGAAAATCAATGCGATCTTCTAGTGGTATTTTCCACATACCAATCCTTACAAGCGATCGCAGATGCTCAAGGGAAAGCCCAAGGGAAAGCCCTACCAGAATTCGATTTAATTCTCTGTGACGAAGCCCACCGTACCACCGGCGCAACGGTTCAGGGGCAGGATGAATCGTATTTTGTGCGGATTCACGACAAAACATTTATTCAGGGTAAAAAGCGGCTGTATATGACTGCAACGCCGCGTTTGTATGGCGATACGGCTAAAGCCAAAGCCCAAGAAAACGATATCGTCATTTGTTCCATGGATGATGAGGAACTGTATGGCAAAGAATTGCACCGTTTGGGGTTTGGTGAAGCTGTCAATGCCGGATTGTTGGCGGATTATCGGGTGATGGTGTTGGCGGTGGATGAGAAGTATGTCAGTGCCACATTTCAGCGACAGTTAGCGGATACAGATAATCAGCTAAATATAGAAGATGCGGTCAAAATTACGGGCTGCTGGAACGGGTTAGCCAAGCGAATGTCGATCGATGCCAATGGTGAAGAAATTGATGCCACAGACCGCCAACCGATGCGACGGGCGGTAGCATTTTCGCCCTCGATTGCTAAGTCTAAGCAAATCGTCGAGATGTTTTCGCAGCTTGTGGAGGAGTACCAACGAACTCATCCCCACGAAGAGATTTTAGACTGCGAATTGGATCATGTAGACGGCAAGCAAAATGTATTGGAACGTCACGCCAAATTGGATTGGTTGAAGGCGCAAACTAGCGGAAATATTTGTCGAATTTTGTCGAATGTGCGGTGTTTATCGGAAGGGGTAGATGTTCCGGCGTTGGATGCGGTGATGTTCCTTTCTCCTCGTGGTTCGGTGGTGGATGTGGTGCAATCGGTAGGGCGAGTGATGCGCCGGCACCGGGGAAAAAGTATGGTTATATTATTTTGCCGGTGGGAATTCCGGCAGGGATTGCGCCGGAGGAAGCGCTGAAAGATAACGAGAAATATAAGGTGATTTGGCAGGTTTTGCAGGCGCTGCGAGCTACGACGATCGTTTTAATGCCACGGTGAATAAGTTAGAGTTGACTAATACTCGACCGCCGCAATTAGACGTGATTGGGGTAACAGGAACAACGTCGCCAGATGGGGATGGCAGTACGGAAACGATCGCCACTTCAGAGAGTTCAGCCACCCAACTCACACTCAATTTTCCGGAGCTAGAAGAGTGGCGAAATGCCATTTATGCCAAAATTGTCCAAAAGTGTGGCGATCGTCGCTACTGGGAACAGTGGGCGGGGGATGTTGCCAAGATTGCAGACAGTCACATCTCGCGAATTCAGACATTACTGGAAAGTGCGAATCCGAAGCATCGTCAAGCATTTACGGAGTTTTTGGCGGGGTTGCACGAAAATATTAACCCGAACGTTACAGAAAACGATGCGATCGAAATGTTGGCGCAACATTTGATTACCAAACCGGTGTTTGATGCCTTGTTTGAGGGGTATTCCTTCACGGAACAGAACCCCGTTTCGATCGCCATGCAAACGATGTTGAATTTGCTCGAAGGCGAATCCCTAGAAAAAGATACGGCAAAGCTAACAAAGTTTTATGACAGCGTTCGCCAACGCGCCAGTGGTATCGATAAAGCTGAAGGGAAGCAGAAAATTATCGTTGAACTATACGACAAGTTTTTCCGCAATGCGTTTCCTCGGATGACCGATCGATTGGGGATTGTTTATACCCCGATCGAAGTGGTCGATTTTATTATTAATAGCGCCGATCGGGCATTACGTCAAGAGTTTGGAGTAGGGTTGACTTCCGAAGGAGTTCATGTTCTCGATCCGTTTACGGGAACCGGGACATTTATGGTGCGGTTGTTGCAAAGTGGGTTGATTCGGCAGGAAGATTTGCAGCGAAAGTTTTCGCAGGAACTCCACGCCAATGAAATTGTTTTGTTGGCGTATTATATTGCAGCGATTAATATCGAAGAGACGTTTCACGGGTTAACAGCAGAATCCCTTAATAAGAGGGATTTAGGTAGGGCTGTTTCATTCTCCGAAAAACGAGGGTTTTGTAGGGGTGGTGCCCCTGTGCCCACCCCACCCCACCAACGATCTCATGGGGGTTCCAAAGATCGGGGCAACCACGGGGGGATTGCCCCTACAGAAAATGAAACAGCCCTGGGGAATTTAGGGGGATCTTATCAACCCTTTGAAGGCATTGTTCTCACAGATACGTTCCAAATGTTTGAAGGAAGCGGCACGTTGATGGAAACGATGTTTCCGGAGAATAATCAACGGGTGCAGAAACAGAAGCAACAGGATATTCGGGTGATTATTGGTAATCCGCCGTATTCAGCAGGACAAGGCAGCGAGAATGATGGGAATAAAAATCTAAAGTATCCGCAGTTGGATAGTCGCATTGGGGAGACGTATGCGAAATATTCGAGTGCGACGAATAAAAAATAGTCTTTATGATTCTTATATTCGGGCGATTCGGTGGGCAAGCGATCGAATTAAAGACAAAGGAATTGTTTGTTTTGTTTCTAATGGTTCGTTTATTGACAACAATGCAATGGACGGGCTACGAAAATCGTTAGTTGATGAATTTAGTAAAGTTTATTGTTTTAATTTGCGAGGAAATCAGCGAACATCGGGTGAAACAGCGACGCCTGGAAGAAGGAAATGTATTTGGATAAGGTAGTCGTGCCCCAGTATGCGATTACATTGCTAATCAAAAATCCAGAACAAACGGGTAATTGCGAGCTGTTTTATCATGACATTGGCGATTATCTTAGCCGAGAAGACAAGCTGAAAATTATTCAAGAGTTTGGTGATATTGCGGGAATTGAAGCGGTGAAGGGTTGGCAGTCGATTTCGCCTAACGATAGCTACGATTGGATTAATCAACGCGATCCGGCGTTTGATGCGTTTATGTCTTTGGGGGATAAGAAGGATAAAACCGCCAAAACTATTTTTGATGTGTATTCCGATGGAGTTCACACTGCTCGTGATGCTTGGTGCTACAACTTTCTCTCGCGATGCGGTTGCTGCCAATATGGGCAGAATGATTGATTTTTATAACGAGCAAGTCGAACAATATCAAGCAATTGCCAGGAGACTAAGCCCAGTGTTGATAAGTTTATTGACACCGATCCTAAAAAAATTAGTTGGACAAGAGAGGTTAAAGAAGATTTAGAAAAATCACAAAAATACAATATTTTATCCAAATCATGTTATAACCGGAATCTACGACCTTTCTGCAAACAGTGATATTATTCTGACAAACATTTTAATCACAGAGTCGGATCAAATGCCGAAGATTTTCCTCCGACTCAGATCGCCCCTCTGGAAAACATAGCAATTTGTGTGACGGGTGCAGGAGCGCAAAGAGATTATTCAGCTTTAATAGTCAACACCGTTGCAGACGATATTCTCTCAAAGACTCAATATTTTCCCCTCTACACCTACACCCAACAATCCGACCTCGGCACACTCTTCGCCACCTCCAACCAACCCGAATACATCCGTAACGAAAATATCCCCAACTCAATTTTAACCGACTTCCAAACTACCTACAACGACAAAACCCTAACCAAAGAAGACATCTTCTACTACGTTTACGGCATCCTCCACAGTCCCGAATACAAAACCCGCTTCGCCGCTGACCTGAAAAAGATGCTCCCCCGTATCCCTTACGCTGCCGAATTTTGGGCATTCAGCAAAGCCGGACGAAACCTCGCTCACTGGCATTTACATTACGAAACGATCGAACCTTATCCTCTAGAAGAATACAAAGACCGAACTGTACTTAGAACCCAAAGACTACCGCGTTCAAAAAATGACTTTTGGGAGACGCGATCGACAAATCGATAAAACCACGATTATCTATAACAGTAAAGTTAAATTGGCAGGCATTCCTCTCGAAGCTTATGAATACAAAGTTTGCGATCGATCGGCGATCGAATGGATTATGGAACGTTACCAAGTCACTAAAGATAAAGCCAGCGGAATCGCCAACGATCCAAATGATTGGTCAGACGATCCTCACTACATTGTCGATTTGGTAAAACGAATTGTTCGGGTTAGTTTAGAAACCGTCAAAATTGTGAACAGTTTGCCACCGTTGAACGAGCGAAAGCTAGGTGGCATTACCCGCCCGGAAATTAATTTCCGGGCTAATAGCAAAAGTCCGTTTAAACGGACTGAATTATTTTCTTAGTCTTCTTGAGAAGACTTGTGCTATTAGCCAGGGGTTTAAACCCCTGGCGGGTTGTGGAAATCGCGAACAGTCTACCACCCTTGAACGAAAGAAACATCAAGCCACCGCATACCCAGTCATCGGACGAATTTCAGGAGGTTTAAACCCCAATACAATCCGATATTTTGGGAGTCCTAAATTTTCCAAATCTAAGGCAATTACCTCTTCAGTTCCATAATAATTAGTGGATTAAACCTCAATTATTATGCAAGAATCTGAAGTCCTATCAATGTTTAAACCGTTCCATAAAAGCTCGATCGATCCGGTCTTTAATGCACCACAACCACGCCGTCGGACCGAATCCCCAATTCCCCCGAGAAGCGATCGCTTTTCCATCTCCCGTACCAATTAATCCTAGTAATTGTTTCTGCGGAATATAGGGTTTTAAAGGTTTTCCTAACACCGCCGCTTGCAAGTTTTGCCACAACGGTTTTCCTTGACGAACGGCAAAAACTCCAGCTTTGGGACGCGGATGGTTCACCATGGTGGCGATGTCTCCAGCGGCGAAAATCTGGGGATGAGACATCGATTGCAAAGTATCTTCAACAACAATGAACCCACGAGAGTCTGTAGAAAGTCCGCTTTCAGCTATCCACGGCGATGCAGCAGCTTGCGTCACCCAAAACGATCGATCGCATTTTACCTCCAACCCAGATTCGCATTCCACCCGAACACCCTCATCCTCACCCGGATAAACCGCTTTCACCGCTTCTTTTAGGTGAATTTGCACGCCACGTTTGACTAGAATTCGCTGCAATCGCTTTCTGACTGCTGCCGAATGACCTTCCATCAGTTCGCTGCCGCGATGGAATAAGTGCAACGTGAGATTTTGGGGAGAAATAATCTGATGCAAGCAAGATTGCATCGTCAGCGCCAGTTCGACGCCTCCCGCGCCACCACCGATAATTCCTAGAGATAAAGGTTTTTCTGGGGTTTCCTGTGCAGTTTCCAGGAGTTGATGCCAATGCTGGAGAAATTGGGGAACGGGTTTGGCGGGGATGGTGTATTGGGTTGCGCCGGGGATGTTGCTAGCTTGGGGGGTACTGCCGATATCGATGGAAAGGAAATCGAAAGCAATGGGAGGATGGTTCGCGCAGAGTACCTGATTTTTCTGTAAGTCTAAGCCTACCGCACGATCGAGAACTAATTCCACTCCGGCAAATTTCGCTAACCTTGGCAAATCGATATGACATTCTTCAAAGGTGTAAAACCCCGCCACATAACCGGGTAACATTCCCGAATACGGCGCGTAAGAGGTATCGGAAATCAGGGTTAAGCGAACGCCGGGGAGAGGATTGCTTCCCCACAATTGTAAGACAATGGCGTGGCTATGTCCGCCGCCGATAAGAACGAGATTTTGAAGAATAACAGATAGGGATGGGTAAGGAAGGTTAGAACATTATAGAGCGATCCTAAATCCTTCGTAAACACCCGTAGGAGTAGTGTCCCTACGGGTGGCTCTGATTAGCGTTGAAAATAATGATATAAGTTTGCCAGGGTCAAATTGGAAGCGGGTTCTAAATTTGCTGAACACAGCACCGGACGATCGAATTCTGTCGCTTTCTGACTGACATATTCGATAAAGTTTTGGCGTAAGGTTGGCTGCATCATTAACTTCATTTGGTCGTACAACGATCGAAAGTGAGACTTATTTTTCAACGCTTGGTATTTAGCAATTTCTGGCGGTTCGATTGAGAGGTCTTCCGGTAGTTCAGAAGTTGCGGTGTTGGGAGTTTCTACAGCTTGGAGAAGTTTCAATTCTGCCGGAGGTAGCGATCGCATCCAATCGAGATGCACTTGCCAGGAGTCTAGTACGGGAAGATCTCGATCGTGAATGTAGAGTAATTCGGGAAAGAGAAAATCGAGTTCTTCTTCAGTTTGGCAGCGATCGATCACTTGCAGCGCATCTTGACGAATTTTAGCTTCTAAATGGGAAATTCGTTGACGAGCTGCCGCAAACTGATTTTGGACTTGATAAGTGGACGCAATTGCCTGTTCGATCGCCCAACTACATTCGACACGACGCAGATGTCCAGCCGCGCTAGTTTCTTCTAAAAATTGAGGATTATTGTAAATCGATAAAGCTTCGTTGAGGGTTTGTCTAGCGTTGGCTAAGTCGGCATTTTTAATCTGGATATCGTCGCAGTATAAAGTCGTTTGAATTAGGTTGCTCGCTTCTAAAAAAAGACCGTAAGCCTTGACAAATTCAACGCGCTGTTGTTCAAACTTGACATCTTTAGCGACGAGATCGAGATGTTGCTTGATTTCTTCCGTGCGATCGTTTACAGCTTGCTTGAGATCGATAAATCCCTCTTTTACTTCAAGTTTTAGTTGTTTGACATCCTGTCTCAGCTTCAAGGTTTGCCACAAATTCACCGCAGATAACGCTACGGTTGCCACCGTTCCCACACCAATAAAAGCGGTGGTGGATTGCAACACCCCCAAACTTGCTTGAATCGCTTGAAAACCTCGGTGTGCTTGATACATTTGTGAGCCTCCCATCACAAATTGAGGAACGGCAAAAAGAGGATTTCCGATCGTTCCAACTGTACCGATAGCATGACCAACAAATCGTCCGGTTGCTAAATCTCTGGCTACGCTAATGGGGACACCGGAATTGGTGACAACTCCCGCATATTTACCAGCATTAATTCCAGCTTGAATGATGGGGTCAAAGGCGAATAACATCGGTGTGAGCCAAATAAGGGTTAATGTTTTTCCAGTTTAGCTTAACTTGTGAGACAGTGACATCAGTGATTTTGGATTTTGTACGTCCGTATTCATACTTAGAAAATACGAGAGTATCATCAGAAAAATCAGAGATTTTTCTGATGATTTTATTTTAAGCCCTTGTTATAACTTAAATAAGACTGTGCGTAAAAAAGAGTCGGCTGAATCTGAGGCGGGAAGACAATCGTCTTATCTGAATTCTCTCTGAAAAAACCATCTGAATTAATATTGCTCGATACACAGAATAGGAACATGATGAAATCTAATGCCATTAGTTTTGAAACAATTTCGCTGTTTTCCCGACTTACCGGACAACCTCTCAGTCAACAAAATATTTCCCATACCGATGTTTTTCTAGCCGCAACAGTTTACGTTTTACTGGGAACAATCTTCGTAGATGGCACAGTCGAAAAGAAGGAAAAGCAACAGTTTCAAGCCACTCTCAATCGACTTACTCCACCCGGTTGCGGTCTCAGCGAACAAACCCAGCTCATGTTACGAGGAATTCATACCGACGAAATTTATAAAAATAAAGAGGATTTACAAATTCTCGCCTCGTCACTGAGTGTCTCGGAAAAGCTATTAATCCTCAGCTTTGGCTATCAAATGTCTGCCAGCGATGGGACGATGAATCCCAAAGAAGTTAAATATTTGCAAACAATCGCCAAAATATTAGAAATTTCACCGGAATATTTAGCCATCCTTGAATCCTGCTTTCAACAACAAGAAGTGAAAGACGTACGTGCATTAGAAAAAGTCCGCAACCTGCTCGATCCGGCTCAATTTCTATCTCTCGATCCGGTTTTAGTAGACGCAGCAACTTATATTCAAGATTGCTTACCCCATTCAACCCAAATTTCACCAAAACCTGAAGCTTCGATCGCTCCTATTGCCATCGCTACAGCCACTCGTCGTCAAGATTCTCTCTCCCCTCTAACCCCAACTTTACCAAAATATCGAGATTCTTCTTCAAGCTTTTATACCCACCTTTCGCAGTTCCAAGAACAACGAGAAAAACTGAGTATCTCCTGTTCGCATTTGTTGGCAATTTTGCAACAATTCCAACAGCGGCAGATTGTTTCCGATCGATTTCTTCGAGAATGCGATCGGGTATTCAAAAAAGTGAACTCACAAGTGTTTCGCGTTGCCGTTGTGGGTGAGTTCAGCAAAGGCAAATCCACCCTTCTTAATGCTTTACTTGGGGAGAAAGTACAACCCACTCGTGCGATTCCCTGTAGCGGGACGATTTCTGTGCTGAAATACGGCGAGAAAAAGCGGGTGATTTGTCGGTATAAAGATGGCACGGAATCGGAAATTCCCTTATCCGAGTATCAATCGAAAGCTTCTCTTTCTAAATCAGCCGCTATCTCCAACCGCACTGATGAATTTCTCGATTCTAACCTCCAAGAAATCATCTTCGAGACCCCGGATTTAGAGTTGTGCCGCAATGGAGTAGAAATTCTCGATTCTCCGGGATTGAACGAGCATCCCGAACGGACTGCCATTACCTATAAAATCATTCGAGAGGCAGATGCGATCGTCTTTTTGACCCACGCACAAATGGCATTTACAAATACAGAACGAACTGTCATTCGCGAGATTAAAGCAAAACTTTCTCCAAAACGTCCCGCGTCAAATTTATTTGCGATCGTCAATTGTATGGATTTAATTGATGAAGAGGACGATCGAGAAGATTTGCGGCTTCGTGCCGAACATTTCTTACTGGGAGAAAATGCGATCGCTGCTAATCGTCAAATTTATTATCTTTCCGCCAAAGAAGCTTTGAAAGCTCGCTTAGACAATCGGTCTAATTCCTACTTAGACGAGTTTAATCGGTTTACTGAAGCCTTAGAAACCTTCTTGACCCGCGATCGGGGATTGGTTTTCATGGAGAGACTTTCTCGAGAAATTCAAGATCGCGTGGCCGATAGTTTTGACGAAATCGATCGATATGAGAAGGGACTCACTGCTTCTCTCAATTCCCACGAAGAACGGCAGCAGCTTGTCGAAAAAATTGGAGAACTCAGCGGACGTTTGGTCAAAATCGAGATTTTAGCAAAGCAAATCTTACAGGATGAAGTTTGCAATCACTTAAAAGGGAATCTAAATTTGGAATGCTACGGTTTAGAAAGCCATCTGCGTCAAAGTTCGAGAATCTTGGTCTTCCTCACATAATGCTTGGTTCAGTGGAAAGAAGGTCGCTCAAGACTATATCCAGCGATTCAATCAA
The DNA here is from genome assembly GCA_963838375.1 of uncultured cyanobacterium. GTDB lineage: Bacteria > Cyanobacteriota > Cyanobacteriia > Cyanobacteriales > Geitlerinemataceae > DVED01. The sequence continues at coordinate 54,113 of CAWIQY010000015.1, forward strand.
GAGGTTTTGGACTATTTTGAGACATGGGTAGAGAAATATTTTTATCCCGAAATTTTAAAACCTAGCATAGATCACTTAGAACGGGCGATCGAGCAAGAAAGCCAATACATTGAACTCGACCTAAACTCACTCTTTTCCCAACCTAAAGGTAAGAGTTTTAATTGGGTTTTTGCCAAAGATTTCAAAGATTTTAAATTTGGAGCAGAAGTCAACTTTGGAGTGGGAGGCAGTATAGGAACGATCCTACTCGGACTGGCAATGTTAATTCCCGGTATTCTATTTGGTCCAGTTTTAGCCACAATTTTGGGTGTACTCTTTGGAGGAGGAACGACTGTAGCCGGATTGGGCAGCCTGCTCGATATAGACAGTAAAATTAAAGAGTATGTGATTCAGGAAGGACTCAAAAAATTCCAGGATTCCCGAAGTCAAGTTCTAGACACTGTGGAACGCACGGTTAAGGCTACATTTGACGATCGCGTTCAAGCCTTTGAAAACGTAGTAAAAAACGCCATGTCCGTCTATGAAAACCGCCTAGAACAGCTCTCGAAATTGGATAGCGAAACCGCCGAACAGCGTCAAGCCGAAAAAGCCTGGATTGTAGAACATCGGCAAAAACTGGAAACCGCCAAACAAGAAATCGAAGAAATTCTGAGTTCAATGCTCAAAGGAACCCACTAGTCCGGTAATAATCGATGATTCATTTATTCACTCTGTTCCAATGCAGGAGGAAATTGTGCAATGGATAGGCTAGAACAATATCGCCAATACATTCTCACCATTCTCACCGACCACGCCACGTGCGGTCGTAACCCAGAAGGCGTCGAAGCCCAAATCCTCACCGATGACGAGCATCACCATTACCAATTGATGATGGTTGGCTGGCACGATAACCGCCGAGTCTACGGCATTATCCTGCATTTCGACATCAAAGACGGCAAAATCTGGGTTCACTATAACGGAACAGAAGACCCCGTGGGCGATCGATTGGTGGAAATGGGTGTACCCAAAACCGATATCGTCATCGGTTTTCATTCCCCGTTCAAACGACAATTCACCGAATTTGCGGTAGGTTAATCCGGTAATAATCGCTCAATTCCCGCCAACAACTCCGTCGGTGTCACCGGTTTCCCCAAATAGGCATTCGCGCCCAAACTCATCGCTTTTTGACGGTGACGATCGCCCGTCCGAGAGGTTAACATCACCACAGGCAAAGCGTGCCACTGAGAATGGGCGCGAATGCGAGTCAGCAGATCGAAACCATTCATCACCGGCATTTCCACATCCGAAATCACCAAATCCACCCGACCCTGACGCTGTCCCAACGTATTCAGCGCATCCTGCCCATCCCGACACGGCAGCACCGTATACCCCGCATGAGATAAAATCCTCTCCAAAGACCGCCGCGCCCCCGTCGAATCTTCCACCACCATAATCGTCCGGTTGCTGGTGAGCGGAAACAGACTGGGAACACTCAGAGGTTTATGACCCTCGAGAATTTTCAGAAAGCGCGGTAGAATCACCGGAACCACTTCCCCCGTCCCCAAAATTGTACAACCGACCACATAAGGCGGAACCGGAACCGTATCGTCAAAAGAGCGCAGAATCAGTTGGCGTTCGTCTACAATACTATCAACCGTTACAGCGATCGGCGAAGAAGTCCCTTTCAAAATCAACACGACTTTTGGCGGAACCGACATCGTGAAGTGGCGATTGTAAGGCAGCAAAGAAATCAGCGATCGCAGAGGCAAACGTTGACCCCGCCACTGAATCGAATCTGTCTTTTTCCACCAAGGAGAACTCCCGTTGCCAGATTTGCCATTACCATCACTCGCCTCTGCCAAATCTGCCAGTGGAATCGTCTCCAAAATCGTATCCGCCGGCAAAGCCACCGTCCGCCCAGCCACCCGACACAGCAGCAGCGACAGCAAACTCATACTCAGAGGCAAGCGAATGGTAAACGTCGTACCCCGTCCCGGCAGCGTTTCTACCTCAATACTGCCTCGCATTTGTTCCACTTGGGTGCGGACGATATCCATGCCAATCCCCCGACCGGAAAGATTGCTCACTTTATCGGCAGTGGAAAATCCCGACTGAAAAATAAAGTTGAGAATTTCCTCGCGCCCGAGTCGATCGATCGGCACGTGAGGCGGACACAATCCTCGTTCCACCGCCTTTTGATAGATTTGGTTCAAATCGATCCCCCGTCCGTCATCGGCAAAAGAGATCGCCACTTCTCCGGCTTCAATTTTTGCCCCCAAAAAAATCTGGGCGATTTTCGGTTTATCTAAATGTGCTCGTTTCTCGGGTGTTTCGATGCCGTGGGCGAGAGCATTGTTGAGAATCTGAGTGAACGGCGTTTGCAACTGTTCCAGCAACACCTTATCCACCAGCACGTTTTCCCCGGTGACTTGTAGTTGAACCTCTTTGCCGGCGCGGGCTGCCGTGCGACGCAACTGAGGCAAAAACCGTTGGGCAAAGACCTTAAAAGGGACCAAACGCGAGTTGGTAACCCGATCGTAAAGTCGGTCTAAATCCATCCGCACCTGGGTCAAATCCTGCGCCAATTCCCGCCCCAGCAAATCGAGATCCACGCGAGTTTCCTGCACTTGGGTGATCAGTTCTTCAAAGGTTTGCAAACTGCTGTGCAGCGTCGTATAGCGATCCATTTCCAGCGCGTCAAACTCTTCGACTTCTGGGTTCTGGGTGGGAATAGCGGCGGCGGAGGTAGACATTTGATCGTAGATGGATTGAACGCGATCGCGCACGGGTTTGACTTGTTCGACCAAACGCCGTAAATTATGACTACTTTGCCGTAATTGCTGATGGTGAAGCATCAACCGTTCGTGATAGGTCATCAACTCGCCGACGACACTACCAATTTCCTCCAATTGTTGCAAAGGAATTCGCAACTGGGTGTCCGCTGAGGTAAAAGGGACAGACGCGACATCCACAGGCACTTCCCCCTCTGCCAGTTTCATCTCCCCAAGGCTTGAGGCAAGGAACTCAGGCGTCGATGCGGCTTCCTCCTGGGCTTGCAAGTATCCATCGCGCTGTTGGCGCAGTTCGTCGATCCACAGCCGCGCCAACTCAAGCACAGGTAGGTCTAGAGGCGATCGGTCTAAGGACTGAGCCAGAGTTTCTGCTGCTGACACCAACCAAGGCAGATCGTAAGCTTCTCCCAACAGAAGGCTTTCCTCTGACAAAGTCTGTAATTGAGACACAATTCGATCGGCACTGACCCCCTCCGACAGCAAGATTTCTACCTGACTCAGACAATTTTCTAAATCTGAGGACAGTGCGGATCGAATCAATTTGAGCTTTGCCGGAGTCACATTGCACAGCAGTGCCGGAGAACCGGAACGCACGCCTAACTTGGCATTGAACTCGTCGATCGATCGTAGCAAGTTGGGATCGGCACCGAGGAGTTCTTGGCTATCTCGGGCACTGCTCAATAAATCTGCCAGTTCTTCGAGTCCCCGTTGCAACAACTCTAACCCCAAGTCAGTATTCTCAATGCGATTTTGGTTCCAGGCTTCGAGCAAGTCTTCCAGTCGGTGCGCCAATTCGCTCAGTTCGGGAATTTGGGCAACTCCCGCTCCCCCCTTGATGGAATGCGCGGCTCGCATCAGTGCTTGGTAATCTGGCGCTTGACGATGAGCCAGACGCTCTAACCCCTGTTGCAACACTTGTAAGTATATCGGAGCGTCTTCTTCCAGGAAGCACTGACGGGCTTCTTTCGTAATGGATGCAATAATGCTGGGGTCTAGAGTAAAGCTCATCTTTTTTTAGAAGGAGTTGCAGGAGTTCAGGAGTTCAGGAGTTCAGGATTTATTGAAGCTTGGTGGAAGATTTGAGAAGGGATTGACAGTAGCGAATCAGTAATCGACTGACTTATTCAAGTTGATTCATTAAAATAGTCGTGTCTCCATAATTGAGATCTTTGGTGAGAATTAAGTAATAACGACATTCTTCTAAAGAGGCTTCAGCGATATTAAAGAATCGTAATTTGTCTGGTACTGTTTTTTTCTTAAAGCCTTCAGCAATATTAGCGGGAACTGAAACAGCCGATCGCCGGATTTGAGAAGTTAAACCATACATCTCGGTTTTTGGAAACTCATTGCTAAATCGATAAATTCCCAAAACAAATTGATGAGCTTTTTGCCAAACAATCAAATCCTGAAAACTTTTAGCAGGTTTTCTAGCTTCTCCATTCATTCTGAACTCCTGCAACTCCTGAACTCCTTCCCCATTACTTTTCTAACCTAAACTGCGCCACCGACGCTTGCAGGGCAACCGCAACATCTACCAAATCTTGGAGAGAGCGAGCCACTTCTTCTGCTTGGACAGAAGTCGTTTGAGTAATTGCCGCCACCCGATCGACCATTTGGTTGGCTTGAGTTGAAGCCTGAGATTGTGCCGTTGTATTTTGAGAAATCGATTGTAAGTAAGTATCGATCTTGTGACCGATCTGAGCTAATTTTTGCAACGTTTGTTTGGTTTTGCCCACCAAATCCGTTCCTTCAGCAACTTCTGCTTTTCCGGTTGCCATTGCCTGTTGTACGGCTGCGGTATCTTGTTGGATAGTCTCGACAATCTGTTCGATGCTGCGGGTGGCTTCGGTGGTGCGTCCGGCAAGGCGGCGAACTTCTTCCGCCACAACTCGGAAACCCTGTCCGTTTTCTCCGGCGCGGGAGGCTTCGATACTGGCATTGTACGCCAGGAGATTCGTCCGTTCGGAAATGCCAGAGATCAGAGTGAGGATGGAGAGAATTTTCTGGAAAGAGTCGGTGAGCCGATCGAGTTTTTGGGCGGTTTCATCCACGGCTTCTCGGATTTTGTCCATACTGGTAACGGTCAAATCCATGACTTCTTCCCCTTCGTTTGCCGCTTGGGAACCTTGCTGGGCAATTTCCGTTGCTTGCTGAGCCGATTCATCTACAGTGCGGATCGATTCAACAATTTCGGCAATGGTGGTGAGAGTTTTTTGAATTTGGGCGGCTTGGATATTGGCTTCTTGGGAAACTTGTTGCATTGCCGGAGCGCTGTTCATCGCCAAATCGTTCACCTGAAGGGCGGAGGTTTGCACCTGCAATACCAAGTCTCGGAGGCGGTAAATCGTGGCGTTAAAGGCATCGGCGATCGATCCCACAGCCCCTTCCGTCACCACAGCATTCACCGTTAAATCCCCCCGCTGCGCCCCTTCGATCTCCAACAGCAAATTCACCACCCCCCGTTGCAAGCGCTCTTTTTCTTGACGCTGTTGCAGGGCTTCTTGTCGTCGCAGTTCTTCTTGTTGTTTAGCCGTTGTCAAGTTAGATTCGATGCCGATCGCCATCTGGTTCAATTCCCGAGACAGGATGCCAATTTCGTCTTGACGATCGGTCGCGGCAACCCGAACCCCAGTTTGACCTTTAGCGATTTTCTGGGCAAAACCCGCCAGCTTTTCCAGGGGTCCGGCAAAGGCTTTGGCAATGGGAATGGCAGCAATTGCCACCACCACCAGAACCATCCCACCCACCAGCAATCCCAGACGCTGCTGCTGGGCAACCAGTTGTTCTAAATCGCTCAGGGGCCGACCGACAGAAATCATGCCAATGGGTTTAGCATTTTGGGGATCGAGCTGCTTTTGTCGATCGTAGAGGGGACGGTAGTAGGTTAAATAGTTGTCATCGGCGATCGCTTCGACACGAAACCAATCCCGAGATTGCGCTCCAGACTCCAATTGCGTTTCGGCTGCGCGAACACTGGCATAGGTTTGACTCAAAAGTGTTTGAGAAATCTCCCGAGGAGCGATCGTTCCCAGACGCCGAGTGCCATCGCCGTAAGGCACATTGGTATTCACCCGCCAGTCGCGGGCAAATACAGAAATGGACTTTGCCCCAACCAGTTGTTGAAAGGTATCGAGCAGGGCAAAATGGCGGTTGTGCAGCACCCCAACGATCGCCGTCCCCACGACTCGATTACCCAGGCGAATGGGATAGACTGCCACCGTCGCTAACCCCGATCGATAGTTGTCGGTTTCATAGGCGCTGGCTTCTGGGGCGCGGACGGGAATTTGGGCTTGCTTACCCAACCCCAACCGCTCGACGATCGGCCCAGGAACGATCTCGATGCCTTTGAGGGGTTCTCCTGTTTTCAACACATCTTGGAGAATTGCCAGATCCCCCAGATCGATTCCGGTGGCGACGGTGGTGACGGTCTCGAATTCGCTCGGCTCGATCGGGCGATCGGGTTTCGGCATCGGTGGGTAGACGGGTTCCTCCAAAGCCGACCGATGGATTTTGATGCCTTGTGCCAGGGGCCGACCGCGATTGTCTGTGAGAATGCGGAAGCTTTTGGTCACATCGGCACGGCGATCTCCCACGGTGAGGACTTGCGTCACCCAGGCTTGTAAGTCGTTGCGTTTGCGCGACACTTGCTGGGGATCGCTCAAATCCGTGCCGCTGACTTCCACTAATCTCGAAAGAATTTGGGCTTCAGTTTGGCTATCGTCTTGGGTCCAACCCACATAGTCATCTTCCCAAGAAGAGGTTGTCGCTTTGAGTTGGTTGCGAAATTGGTCTTCGACCTGCTCTTGAGTTTTCCAAATCAACCCTTGAGTGACGATCGCCACCGGAACGATCGCACCGCTAATTAATAAAAATCGCAACTTATTGGTAAAGCTGAGATTTTGCCACCGCCGCTTGAGCCACTGGGGAGCCACCCGCCAGGTTCCCAACCCAAACGTCCCAGCATCCTCCCATTCTTCTCCTGGAAGAGACCCAAGATAATCTGCCGCATCGGGTTCTGCCCGTACGGACAACTCCATGGCCGCCAGCGCTTTACGGGCACTCAAACCGTAATGCCCGCCACTATCGCGAGCTTGGATCTCTTCGTAAAGATTGCGAGCCCGTTCCAGTTCGCCCGCTTGTTCCCAGCTATTGGCTTGCAACAGTTGTTGCAAAAGATCTTCAGACAGCTCGGAGGCAGACGGATCGGTCGGGTTTGGGTTGGAGACTGAATTGGAGTCTGATGTACTGTTGCGAAACTCGTGTAACATGGGCAGATTTTAAAACGGAGTGTTGTTATTTCGATGGCGAAGGATCTGTCCTCGACGCAATCTTAACCCTTTCTCCACCTATGAGATTTGTCCGAGGCGATCGATACCTCCATGTTATTCTCTCTTCCTGATGGGCTGGGGAATCGTACAGAAACTGCTCGATCGAATCCGCATCATTGCCCATACTAGAGCCAGTTTAAGCCCAAAAAATCTTTCTCTCCCCGTCCACTTCACTCGGATTCTATCTAACAGGCTTTATCGATCGATGCCGATCGGGCAACTTCCCAATTTTATCAACCGTGGAGATCGTTGAAGTCCGGAGATCGAGACGCGATCGATCGGTTAGCACCTAGGTTCGAGATTACCGAATATGGGCATAAACGGTTTCGAGTAATTCCTTGGGAGCATAGGGCTTTACGATATAGGCTTTTGCTCCTTGTCTTAGCGCCCAAAAGCGATCGAACTCCTCACTTTTAGAACTACAAAAAATAACAGGTGTATCTTTCATTTTTTCATCTTCTTGAATCATTCGACACAGCTCTAAACCACTTTTTCCAGGCATGACAATATCCAAAATAATCAAATCGGGCAGAAAGTTTTTTTGTAGCCAATCCCAGGCTTCCTCTGCATCGCTCGCCACATCTACCCGGAATCCAGCATGATTTAACAGGGCTTTAATCATCGTTTGTTCGGTCTGACCATCTTCGACGACAAATATATTTTTCATTAGACTTACATTGGCGCTTTATCGTTCGTTCTCTCTTTAAAAATTATAGAGGATTGACTCCCGTAATCTATAATTTGGGCGAGTCTCTTTACTTGACTTGGAATTGCGCCACAGAAGATCGCAAAGTTTCCACTTGTTCGGTTAATTCTTGTAGAGAACCAATGGCGCTTTGAGCTTCACTTGCCGTGGTAGATGCAATTCGAGCCACTGTTTCGACGGTTTGGCTGACGGTTTTGGAAGCACCGGCTTGATCGACCGTATTGGTGGCGACATCTTGGAGATAGCCATCGATCTGCTGGCTGAGCCAAGTCAGACCGCGTAAGGTCTGTTGGGTTCGATCGACCCATTGAGTGCCGGCTACCACCTGGGAGGTGCCCAACTCGAAGATATTTAACACCTGGGCTGTTTCTTCTTGAATGCTATCGATCAACTGCCCGATATTTTGAGCCGACTCACCCACTTGAGCGGCTAACCGCCGAACTTCGTCGGCAACCTGACGAAATCCTTGCCCGCGTTCTCCGGTTCGAGAGGCTTCGATACTGGCGTTAAAAGCCAGTAAGTTGGCTTGTTCGGCAATACCGACGATCGACTCGAGGATTTGGGAGATTTCTTGAGCTGATTCGGCAAGTCGTTTGGCTTTCTTCGAGCTGTTGGCAACGGAGGTGCGAATTTTATTCATGCTTGCCACCGTTTGCGTCATCGCATTTTCACCCTCTTGAGCGGCTTGGGCGGCTCGACGAGCGATCTCCGCTGCTTCTTGCGTGGATTGGGATACGCGGGAGATCGACTCGGAAATCGCCACCACGGAATCCAGGGCGCGTTTGAGTTCTTCGGATTGAACTCGGGCAGCATGGGAGAGCGATTCCACAGAACCCTGGCTGCTGTGGGCGCATCGGGTCACGCCTTCGGTGACGGTTTTCACCTGAGCTACCAAATGGTTAAGAGAACCGATGGTCGCATTGAAGGCATCAGCAATTGCCCCTATTTCTCCTTCCACCGTGGGGACTTTCACGGTCAAATTACCCGATCTGACGCTTTCGATGTACAGCAGTAGATCGATCGCTTGCTTCTGAGCCCGTTCTTTGTCCCGTTTCTGGCGATCGACTTCTCGCTCTCGCTGTCGATCGAGGGTCAGAATTTGCGATCGATTTCGTTCCAGAAGATGGGCAATATACCGCAGTTGCCGGGTCAATCCGGTCAATTCATCCACCTTGACCGGATCTTGAGAGGTTTCGCCCGCCATGCCAGACCCCAGAGCCAAAGCATATTGGCTAACCGCTCGCAGTTGAGCGGCGAGGCGGTTAGCCACCAGCAGGGCGACCCACAGGGTCAAAAGTGCGGTGACACCGCCCAGGGTCAGCGCCCACCGATGTTGGCTCAACGCCGCCTTGAGAGGAAGTCGATCGCCCGCAGTTCGATTGATATTGGACGATGGGCTGGGGGGTTGGTTGGGTTCGAGCCACAATAGTGCAGCACCCATGACCCCCAAAGGCAGAAGCACCGACGCGATCGCCATCGTTCTTAACTTAGTACCTACGTCAACGTGACGCCAAGCCCGTCTCCACCCCCTCCAGACCGATAACCGAACACCGGCGCTCGCGTCGTTGGCAGATGGGGGAAATTGCGAGTCGTCCGGACTCTGGGATAGCAGTTGGAGTGTCGAAGCTTCGGATTCATCATCGTTGGGTGGCGAACCTGAGGAGAGATCGCTACTGCCTCCCAATCCCAGTTCTTTCAAAGACTGTAAAGCTTTTTGGGCAGTGGCACCCCACGGACTGTGACAGTCCAGGGTCACGATCTCTTCGTACAAAATTCGCGCGGCTTCCCCGTCTCCAGACTGTTCTAAACTATTGGCTTGCAGGAGCATATTCAGCAAGTAGTCCGCATTTTGAGCGGTTTCTAGAGACGAAAAGTGACTCGGCGCAGCTCCAACGTCGGGTCTCGAACTTGAGTTGTGGTTGAGCGGGTTACCCACGATGGTGTCCTCCCTCAGAAGAATTCAGGTATCGATCTCAATTGTGACTGTTGATTTTGGCGATTGACGACTATTCGCCCGCAATCGCTTCTGTGTGGAGGGTTTGCAGCAGTGCAGTCGGATCGAGTATAGCAATTCCCGACTGCTCGTAGTAAGCAACCTGTCGAAAAAGCGGGCGCAGTCGAGACTTGAGCCGTTTGCGAATGGGTTTAATTTTGGGTGGGGCAAATACGCCTTCGAGTTCTTCGACAATACAGGCAACAGCTCTTTTGGGTTGCCGACTGTGCAATAACTCTCCATGAGGATCGCCATTGCCGGGATAGGGAGAAGGTGTCATGACGATCGCGTTGAGTTTCTTCCCCGGTTTTAGGGTAATTGTCCCCAACTCCAAAAAGTGACCCAAATCTAGCACCCAGGTGAGGATGCCGCGACGATCGACGACCCCAAGCAACCCAGGCGCAACTCCCGGAATCGGACAAATCGATTGCGGATCGATCCCGATTGCTATTTCCAAGTGTGCCAGTGGCAACGCGACGCGCACGCCTCCAGACACCCGAACTTTAAAATATTCCTTCAAGTTTTCTTCAGCCATCTGTCGCCATTGTCTTAGTTGCCCGATCGTTCCAAAGATTTCTAGATTTTAGGATGTATGAGTTGGCGGACTTTGCAAGACTTTTTGGACGTATTCGATGAGATTATCTGGGTTAAACGGTTTGGTTAAATAGTAATTAACGCCTAGGGTTTTAGCTCGGATTCGATCCAAAATTCCATCGCGTCCCGTCAGCATAATAATCGGAATCTCTCGCAATTGTCGTGACTGGCGTAACATACTGCACAGTTCGTATCCATCGATATCGGGCATATTGACATCCATTAAAATAGCAGCCGGTTTTTGACGAACTAAGGAACTGAGTGCTTGTGCGGGTTCGGTAATACCCAAGACTTCAAACCCCGACATCTCTAAAATACCTTTGACCTGTTTTTGAATGGTTTTGCTATCGTCAATGCAGGCAATGCGCTGACGGGCAGACGCATTGCCTACATTGACGATCGACTTTTTCTGAGCCGGACTCGAACCGGAAGCCGCTACTGCCGATGCGGGGTCTATGACGATTAAAACGCCTGCGGCGACATAGGGTTGCAGCCAAGCAACCAAATTTTGCGTGGAAATTCTGAGCAAATATGCAATTTGATAAACAGATAATCGTTTGCCCAGTAATTGCATCAGTCGCACGGCAAATCGATTGCCTTGTTTTTCTCCTTTGGCTTGATAGGGATACTGCTGCCACAATGCCCGAAAAGCTGGATGTTTATCGGGTTCTAAATAAAGGCGAGAAAAAGGGGACGGTACGTTTTTTCGCCACTGCTGCCATTGCAGCGCCATTTGCCAAAGGGGAGAGTGAATTTGGGTTAAGGGGGTTTCGATCAGAATCGGCTCGACTTTGCTGAGCTTATTAAACTCTACTCGAACTTTCGGCAAGGCTAAAGTCTGAATCCAAGCTTCTAATGTCAACCGCATTAAGAGTTGGCGCAGTCGAGCCATGGGCAATCCGGCTCGATGCCACCATTGGCAAAGCATCTGATATTCGTGTTCTCGAGCAGAAAATTCGAGTTGGGACAGTTCCGGCTGAATGCTACGGATCAAACATTGCAAGCGCTCGGTTTTACGGCTATCGCTGGTGGCGTACGTGAGTTGACCTCGGCGGATATACAAATTCCAGCGAACTGAACCATCCACAGGATCGTGAAACGTTATGCACCCGGAAGCCCCTTTGTCCACCATGTGTTGAATGACTTTACGCGGGTAGGTAACAACGCCGGGCTTCCTGCTATCCGTGGCTGAGGTTGGGGTAAGATTGCGCGTCATGGTCGCTCATCCGAGTGGGGTATAGAGAGGCTACCGGCAACGTTCAACTCGCGTTCAACTGGCTGAGAGTTGTCAAGACACCCTACAGCGGTCAAGGGAGTTACTTGCATAGTTGGCAAAAAGCAGACGATTCTGTGAACTGCGCGATCGCCCGAGCTGTTTGGGATTGGGCTTCCGCCACAAACGGATGTTCCCGTCTGGGTTAGTTCCAGTGTATCAGGCTCTTAACCGGGTCAGAGGCTAGGGTGAGATCGATTTCCTCTATGGCGCTAGCGACTCGCCGATTGGACACTCTCTGGTTGACAATTATCCGCCCAGAAGGAGCGATCGTCACTAAAGTTTTTCAGGTTCGGGAGATTTCTGGGCTGAGACCCTTCATGCAGTGAGGGATAAAATGGTTTTTACCGAGAAATATGGAAACTATGAATCAATCGGAAAACGCCCAAGCTGCATATCTTAATTTGCTCGAACGGCTTGAAAGTCTCATTCTAGCAACCGTCAGCGTGGAGGGCGTTCCCAATGCTAGCTACGCGCCGTTTGTCCGAGACGAAGCTAACAATTTTTATATCTACGTCAGCGGCTTAGCCCTTCATACGCGCAATTTGTTGGCGGTTCCTCGTGCCAGCATTCTGTTAATTGAAGACGAATCGAACTGCGCTCGCATTTTTGCTCGCACTCGCTTGAGTTTTGAGTGTACGGTGACGTTGTTGGAACGGGAAATCCCGATTTGGAACGAAATTGTCGATCGTTTTGCCAGCCGCTTCGACGAGACGATCTCCATGATGCGCGATTTGGCTGATTTTCAGGTCTTTCAACTGACCCCCGAACAAGGACGATTTGTCATGGGGTTTGGCAGAATTTACCGGATTGACAGCCAAGATCTCGATCGATTGCAACCGATGACACCCCAGAATGTGGGCAATAATTAGTCATGAGCTCGTAGCCAGTGGCGGACTTTTTCTTGTGCTTTGTGCTATTTTGATTCCTCAATATGGGCGATCGTAATCTTCGGGGGATCTCTGTAGGCAAGAGGCTTGTCAATTTAGATTTTGAGTGTATAGTGACGACTCCACACACTAATGCCTACGCATATAGTGTGGGCTTCTCCAAACTCCGGAGAGTAGAGAGAACTTCCTTCGAGGTACTATCAGTTATAGAGTTACCCACAACAACTTTCCCTCTACGGCGGTTTATAGTCGGGAACTCGCCCAGCCCGACCCTTTTAATGTTGATAGCGGCGTTAATGTCTCTATCAACATTAATATTTTCTACCTCATCCCAATACTCACGAATATTGCCATCGGTGAAGATGAACTCATCCCGATAAGCAAGTAGTTGAGATGTGTAGGCGGGATTCACTCCAATCGCAACGGCTCCAGCTTTTGCAGCTATGTATTCCAGGATGATGAAGAATTGCCCAAATGCGGCATCGTTCCAGGACTTATTCAGCCCAGACTTAGCCGATTGACCGTTAGGCAGGTATTTACCCGGCTCCAGAGAGGGTTTTGCGCCATTGCGCTTGCTCAACCCCTTGAGATTGAGATTCTCGTAAAAGAATACGGTTTTACCTGTTCTCACGACTTGGTGAGCGGTCTTAAAGGCATGATCTCGTCTAGCTCTGACAATTCGTTGATGCTCTCTAGCTTCGCGTTTTGCCAGTTTACGGCGTGAACGACTCCCTTTTTTATGAGCAGTTTTGCGGTTAGAAACTTTAGCTAGTCGTTTCTGGGACTTGCGGAACGACTTCAGTGAAGGCAGTTTTTCACCCTCAGATGTAGCCAAATAGTCATCTCCATGTAAGACCGCATCCATACCTAAAGCGGTGTCCCAGTTCCAATCAACTCCATCAGGGTTGCTAGGCACAGTGGGATCGTCTAACCGTAAATTGACATACCAGCCATCCGCTTTTTTGATCGGTTGCACCTGTTTCAGAATTGCGCTATCTGGAATGTCTCTGTGCATTCGCACCTTTAACAATCCCAACTTAGGCATCTTGAGAAACAGGTACTTACCTCCCAATGAGCAGGAATGCAGTTCAAGTCCTGCGCCTTCAAATACCATTGAGCGGAATCTTTTAGCAGACTTGAAACGAGGTTTACCGCTTCGCTTGCCATTGCTATCACTTGAAAGAAAACGTTCAAATGCCTTATCGACTCGCTTGCAGACTTCCTGCAATGTGTTGGCTGGAACTTTTGAAAAGTCCAACAACTCAGAAGACCAGCCCACAGTAACAAGGTCAGTTTTGATCTCAGGCAGATATTTCTTTTGGCTGTAATAGTTAGGCTGATCCCGCAACGCAGGTAAGTGGCAGATCAAAGGGCAAGCGTTGGCATAAGAGCGATTACACTCCCACCACTCAAACCTGTCCCCTAGTTGACGGTTGTACCAGTACTGGCAAGTCCGAAGCCAGAGATTTAACTCTAGCTTTTGTTCAGTTATGGGGAGTGCTTTGTACTGGTAGGTGTATTTCATGCCATTATTGTAATTGATATTGCTTTATGGTACAAGCCATGAAATATGAAGATTCAATCAATGTCAGGCTGCCAAGGACAGAAAAGAAGATATTAGACGACTACTGTAAACGAGTGAAACGCAATAAAACCGATGTGATTAGAGAGTTTATCCGTTCATTGTCAGAGCGGTAGTTTGTTCGTTTCGTCGTCGGTATCCTCCCTGTTGGCGAAGCCAATTTGGTCTATACCACTCCTCAACTCATACGCAGGAGCCTCACGCTAACCGAAGCGGTATAGCGTGAGGCTCCTGCTGCTCTAGCTGAAATCGAGTGTGAGGAGTAAATGGAAAAAGCGCTTGGGGTCGAAACACGGCAAGACTCCCAGGCGCTTTTCCATTGTTAGGACTTGCAGCAGAAGCCTCAGAACATCGTTTTTAATCCGCCTAAGATCGCCCCACCTAAAACCAGCCAAGCTGCGTTGACTCGCCACCGAATTGCCAGTACGGAGGCAATCGCGGTAACGAATACTGCCATCACATTCAAACCCGTCGGTCCCCAGACAAGAGTCTGTGCCAATCGCAGCGTCACCACGGCCATCAGCGCTACAGCACTGGCATTAACCGCATCCAGAAACCCTGACATCCACTTCGATCGCCGCAATTTGGGGATCGCCGGGTTGAGCAACAAAACAAAGATAAACGAAGGGAGAAAAATACCCACGGTAGAAACGATCGCACCGGGTGTTCCCGCAATCAGATAGCCGATAAATGTCGAAGTAGACAAAACCGGTCCTGGTGTAAACTGACCGATGGCGATCGCATCGAGTAATTGCTGCTGCGTCAGCCAGCCGTATTTCCCCACCAATTCATTCTCTAAAAACGCCACCAAAACATAGCCGCTACCGTACAACACGCTCCCCACTTTGAGAAAAAATAAGCCGAGTTGCCACAATGTCGGGGGAAAGGTTGGGGAGGAAGTGGCAGCAGAAGTTTGAGCCAGGGGAAGGCTAAAAGGCAGCCAAAAGAATGGGGAAATCCCCGTACCGGAGGGAAAAGATATCAGCAAGATCGCACCGAAAACCCCTCCCAAAAACAAAGCTAGGATCTGATTGACACCGAGCATCACCGACACGGCAACCCCCAAACCTACCAGCAACAATCGAGGATTTTTCAGCGCTTTTTTCCCCAATCGCCAGAGCGCAACGGCGATAATTGCCAGCACCACAGGTCCAATGCCGTCGAGGAGGGGTGCAATTTGAGGCAATGCACCGAACTGCTGGTAAACCCAAGCCAACGCCGCCGTCAGCGTCACCGCAGGCAGGATAAAACACGTCCCCGCCACCATCAACCCCTGCCACCCGGCATAGATGTAGCCGATGTGAATCGCCATCTCGGTAGAATTGGGACCGGGAATCAAATTGGTCGCGCCGACTAAATCCAAAAATTCTTCTGAGGTTAACCAACCCCGCCGGGTGACAACTTCGTCTTCCATCATGGCAATATGCGCAGCCGGGCCCCAAAGCCGATCGTCCCTAGTTTCAAGAAAACGTGGGCTAACGAATGTAATCGATTATTGGTCATGGGTCATGGGTCATGGGTCATGGGTCAACCGAACGATTAGCCACTAGCCGCTAACCTTGTGCCTTATTTTCACACCAATCTGGAAACGGATTGAGAAAATTGTCAAGTTTCAGGTATGATCAGTGCCAAAATCGGAATTGTAAACAAAAATTAAACGTGGAGGACAGGCTCATTACTCTTTCTCTCGATCGAACCCAAAATTCTACTCCCCAAAATCAGGAGAACTCTGTCCTCCAAATTTGGGGACGTTCTCCGCTACACGGACACGTGAGGATTAGCGGTGCCAAAAATGCGGCGTTGGTGCTTCTGGCAGGGGCAATTCTTTGTCCGGAGGATTGCCGCCTGCGGAATGTCCCGTCTTTAGTGGATGTGGCTCGCATGGGTCAGATCTTGTCGGCACTGGGAGTTAAGATCCAGAAACAAGGGGATATCTGGGACTTCGATGCCAGTCATATCAGTCATTCTCAAGCGCCTTACGAGCTAGTCAGCCAGTTACGAGCAAGCTTCTTTGCCATCGGACCTCTGCTGGCACGTTTGGGCGATGTGCGTATTCCTTTGCCGGGAGGCTGCGCCATCGGCGCTCGACCAGTGGATCTGCACGTTCGCGGCTTGCAAGCGATGGGTGCGGACGTGCAAATTCACCATGGGGTGGTTCATGCGTCGGTTCCGGGCGTCGAGCGCCGACTGAAGGGGGCGCGCATCTACCTAGATTATCCCAGTGTGGGTGCGACGGAAACGCTGATGATGGCGGCGACTCTGGCGGATGGGGAAACCCGGATCGAAAATGCGGCTCAAGAACCGGAAGTGGTGGATCTTGCCAATTTCTGTCGGTCGATGGGCGCTCGCATTGCTGGCGCTGGGACGAAAACCATTGTCATCTCTGGGGTTCGCAGCCTGCACAGTACCGATTATTCGATCGTACCCGATCGCATTGAGGCGGGAACGTTTTTGGTAGCGGGCGCTATTACTCAATCGGAAATCTCCATGTCTCCGGTGGTTCCCGATCACTTGGGTGCGACGATTGCTAAATTGCGGGAAATTGGCTCGCAAGTTCAACTTGACGCTCCAGATTGTCTGCGGATTCTTCCGGGTCCCAATCGGGCGACGGATATCGAAACCCTTCCCTATCCGGGCTTTCCCACGGATATGCAAGCACAGTTTATGGCATTGTTGACTGTCAGCGAAGGCAATAGCATGATTACCGAAACGGTGTTTGAAAATCGCTTGCGTCACGTGGCTGAATTGCAACGGATGGGGGCAGATATTCGCCTCAAGGGCAATATTGCAGTCATTCGCGGTGTTCCGCTTCTTTCTGGCGCTCCGGTGATGGCAACGGATTTGCGAGCTTCTGCGGCGCTGGTGTTGGCAGCGTTGGCAGCGGATGGTAAGACGACGATCCAAGGGTTGCACCATCTCGATCGAGGGTACGAAAAACTCGCAGAGAAAATGCAAAAATTGGGTGCCAAATTGGAGCGCGTTCCGGCTGAAGCTGATGCCGAACCCAAAACCCAATCGACGCCATCGGCTTTAAAATAGAAAGTGGGAAGACTTTTTGAATGATGCGCGATCGCGTTAGGGTGGGGTGCCGCTTAGGCT
Organism: uncultured cyanobacterium; assembly: GCA_963838375.1. Taxonomy (GTDB): domain Bacteria; phylum Cyanobacteriota; class Cyanobacteriia; order Cyanobacteriales; family Geitlerinemataceae; genus DVED01. The sequence continues at coordinate 71,349 of CAWIQY010000015.1, forward strand.
GTCTCGCAAATCATTAATAGCACCAAACCCTAACTTTCATAAGAAGTATGCGGGAAGTTGGGAAACCGCGTCTCTGAGCGAGCGCGAAGGAACGACGACACGTGCGAATTTATTCGCCTACTACCTTTAAGCCTTAGAATATCCTGGCTTTTTTGGTAGTTTCGCTGTAGAGTAGAGGTCTCAGCGAGAACAATGTTTATGTACTTGACTCAGAAAAACCAAATCCGCGATCTTAACAAGACCGAGTTCTTGGCTCTGAGAGAGTTGTGTCGATTGAGTAAGAACCTCTACAATGTGGGTCTTTACACCGTTAGACAATACTACTTTCAAGAACATAAACATCTTCGCTATGAGTCTGCCTACCATCTGTGCAAAGACAATGAGAACTATCAAATTCTCAATACTGACATTGCACAACAAACACTTAAGGTAGTAGACCGAACGTTTCGCAGCTTCTATGGATTGATTAAAGCGGTTCGCTCTGGAACATTTCAACAAAAGGTGAGACTTCCTCACTACTTGCCAAAAGACGGCTATTTTGTCCTGATAATTCCGCGAATCAAAGTCAAAGACGGGAAGTTCAAAGTACCAATGTCGAACGCCTTTAAAAAGGAATTTGGCGAGGTGGTAATTGACTTTCCCGAACGTCTCGATCCAGCCAAAATTAAAGAAGTGAGAATTCACCCTAAGTATGATGCTCGATTCTTTGAGGTCGAGTATATTTCCCAAGGTGAAATTGAAGCTGTAGGAACCGTCAAAGATAGTGCTTTGGCAATTGATTTCGGGCTGAATAATTTGGCGACTTGTGTTGACACCAATGGGGCATCCTTTATTGTGGATGGTCGCAAACTCAAATCTATTAACCAGTGGTTCAACAAAGAAAATGCCAGACTGCAATCTATTAAAGATTTGCAGGGTATTAAGCAACTCACCGAACGTCAGTCGAGATTGTACATCAACCGCACCTATAAAGTTAGAGACTATTTGAACAAGACGGCAAGACTGATTGTTAACCATTGTATCAACACCAAAATTGAACGCCTGATCGTAGGTTTCAATATTGGAATGAAAGATGGCATCAATATTGGTAGCCGAAATAATCAGAACTTTGTCCAGATTCCCTTCTATTCTTTAAGAAACAAACTTAAATCTCTTTGTGAGAGATACGGGTTGATCTACCAAGAGCAAGAGGAGTCCTACACTAGCCAAGCCAGTGCTTTGGATGGCGATGATTTGCCGGTCTACAATGCTGACAAACCAGCTACCTACCAGTTTTCTGGCAAGCGGTTTAAGCGAGGGTTGTACAGAAGCAAAGAAGGACATTTGATTAATTCAGATACTAACGGTGCTGCGAATATCGGACGTAAAAGTAAGCAGAATGGTTTTACCGGACTGTCTAGAGGCTGTTTGGCACAGCCATTAAGAATCAAGGTCTACTAAGGCTTTGTGTTCTTAAGAATCCCCGTCTCGCATTTAGCGGGGAGTGTCAACATTTTGTTGTTTCTCACTTCCTCACAATTACCCACTCATGTCTGACCCCAAAACGTTACTCATCGGTCTCAAATCTGACTTTTTTCGTCATCCCTTAGACCTACAAGCTACACAGGCACTCAAACAGCTACCGGGTTTAGACTTAATGGTACGAAATCTGTTAGGAGCTCTGGGGGAAAAGTTTTTTTATCTAGAAAATATTGCTTCGAGCGTGCGGGTGAGCGATCGTCAACTCCCTGATTTATACCAGTTGATGGTTGATGCTGCCAAAGTTCTCGATCTCGAACCGCCTCAACTCTACGTCCGCCAGAACCCCGATCCCCAATGCTTACACGTTTGCGATGCGGGGACGTCAACCGTTTGTGGTCTTACATACGTCTTTGTTGGATATGCTGACGCCGGAAGAGATTCAGGCGGTCATTGCGCATGAGTTGGGTCATCTCAAGTGCGAACATGGGGTGTATCTGACGCTGGCGAATTTGATTACCCTGGCGGCGGGTCAAATTCCCAACTGGGGGGGATTAATTGCCCAAAGTTTGCAGTCGCAGATGCTGGAATGGGTACGCTGTGCGGAGTTTAGTTGCGATCGCGCCGCACTGTTGGCGACCCAAAATCCTCGAGTGGTGATGTCGGTGTTGATGAAGTTGGCGGGAGGTTCTCCGAAACTTGCTCCCCTACTCAATCTGGATGCGTTTTTGGAACAAGCGCGAGCTTATGACCAGATTAGCAACGATCGTCTTGGAGAAATGCTCAAACAAGCACAAACGGAACAACTGACTCACCCGGTTCCGGTGTTACGTGCGCGGGAGATCGATCGATGGTCGAGTTCTCAAGATTATCAATCTTTGCTCGATGGCAGTGCATTTAGCTATGACGAGAAGCCTGAATCGAAAGGCGGATGGCGAAATTGGTAGACGTTCGCCTTTCGACTGGTCATCCCGAATATCGCGATCGCAGATTAGTCTGAGTTCGTTTCCGATTCATAGTCCGAAAGTTCAAGATTCGATGGATCAAATGCATCTTTAAGCATCCGACGCAGCTCTCTTTGGATATAAAGATGCTGACCGGGTTTAACCTTTGTAATAGTTCGGACAAGGACTACAGCTTTTTCCGAAGCTTTCCAAGCCTTCAATTTGGGTGGGTTTAATCACAATATCTGAGTGTTTTAGCTTGAGTTTTTGACCCACTTCTTCAACGGTAGAATAGGCATCTTCTAGACTCGTTTCATAGGCTAAGGGAATATCAACTTTGGCATAGATATACTGCTTGGAGTAGTTGATGACTGAACCAATTTCACCATTTCTGACAATTTGTAGCTGACCATCGGGATGACGGACTTGAGTTGTGCGTAATTCAATGGCTTCGACAATACCTTCGAATCGGTCGCTCTTCCATTCGACCCGCTTCAATGTAGTCTCCAACAAGATAGTAATTCTCAAATAGAATCAAAAATCCGGAAACAATATCCTCTACTAAATTTTGGGCGCCGAACCCAATGGCAACTCCCAAAATTCCCGCACTGGCTAAAATAGGTCCTGGGATCAATTTTTATAATTTCTAACCCGGTAACTAAAGCACCAAAATATGTAGCGTACTTTAAGAGGTTTTTGACTAAAGGAGCAATGGTCATCCGCCGCTGCTTTTGGGTGTCGCTCAAACCCTCGCTGCGTCGGACAAATTCATCAACGATCACATTGGATAAGGCAATCAACAAACGGGAACGAAGAAGTAGACGCTATAATGCAAATTGCTTGGTACACATACTGAGATAGCCAATTAATGGAAGCAGTATATTGGACAATAATACTCGCTGTTCCCAGATAAATAATGAGTTCTAATAAACGCTTAAAAGTGGGAATAAGATACCTAAATCTTTTGTAGTACTTTCAGAATCTTATCAGTTTCGGAAAACTGAAGACACATTCCATCAAGAGTGTCCACAACAATCGGAATTATTTTGACAATCAATAGTCCAGTTCGGAGAAACAGATAGGTTTCTAATATCCATTGACCAATACTTATGATATTGCTTGGGACTTTGAGAAAAGTGAGCCAAAGAATGGCGGTTTCTATCCAAATACCAGTGGATATCGTTTGACTCAAGAAATCAAAAAACTGTTCAATGCTCCCATCGTTTCCCTGTATTTTATCGTAGTTCTTGGCACCAGTACTTAGTTGACGAAGCACTAGGAATAAGACGGAGTAGTCATCTTGACGAGCAAGACTAGTAGAAGACACTTCGCCAGGGAGACGACAAGAGAGATCCAGAACTTTTTAGGGATTGTGGGGATTAAATTCATTTGAATTTCAAGAACATCGTTTCCTTTGGAAATAAAGTAACCATTAATGCCAACAATACATAAACATAAGATGGTACAGACGAGCAGCAAAATTAATTCCGATTTGGCGACGATAGCGAGCCACTCTACTCTTCTGGATTCTTTAGAGCAGATGATGAAATTGCTTTAAAGACAATATTGACAATCCCATATATCAAAGCAAAAATAAGAACTATAGCACCGACTTCAACAGCGGTGATAATAATGTTACTAATCATGGATTGAACACAATGTGTGGATAAATTTACTGAATAAAAGTAGTTTTAGGCAGGAGAAATAGACGATCAAATTAGTCGTGTGCCAGAAATATAAGACTGATTGAACTTATAACTATCTCTTTAGTCTCTAGAGCGATCGCACCAGCAAACGTAACGTATAGAATCGCACCCCTTCGGTCGCTTTGATTGTCTGATTTTCTTGATGTTAAGGCTTGCAGACGATCGAGAGATTCTTGAACGGCAGGCAGGTTTGGTATCGCAGGTCGCCCCACAGCCTTCGATGCGCGTGTTCAATGGTTTTAGGAGCCAACGGAGACTTTTGGCATTGGAGGTCGAATGTATCAGGGAACTGTTCTCAGACTTCCTCGCTGGCGATCACTTTTCTGTCATGGTGGTTTGAAACGAGTTATCCAACACATGATTATAGATCGTTTTATCCTAGAAGTCTACCAATCGCGGGTCAAGTTTAGGGCAACCGCATCTTAAAAGTTGGCGATTGCCCTAGGGTCAAGTTCTCAAGATTATCAATCCTTGCAAAATCTGAGTAGATTGTGCTATACTCAGAAAGCTAAGGCTAAGGGCGGATGGCGAAATTGGTAGACGCACCACACTCAAAATGTGGCGGTTTCGGCCGTGAGAGTTCGAGTCTCTCTCTGCCCATCCTTAGACCAAGGGAACACTAACGATAACTCAAAGACTCAAGAGTTGGGAGTCTCCCCGAAAACCGGGAAGAAATTCTAAAGGTAAAGGGGGATCTGCCCGATTGCGGCAACTACGCAAACAACAGCAACAATTGCGGAAGAAGCTCCAAGGGAGCAGACTCCAGAACAAAAAGAGGGAAAAGCTAAACCTAGCTTCTTCCCTATTTTTTTGGGATTTAAGAGTCGTCACTGATTTCGAGAGCGATCGGCAACATCTTGTAGTCGTCCTGCCTTTTTCTCGAGCCAACTCTCGAATCCTCAGCCTAATTCGCCCCATAGCTACCCAGAAATCTACTCATCTAAAACTTCTACTAAATCCTCAAGAGCGACTTCAAAAGCACGAGCGATTTTATAAACTGCCGAAAGATCGACGGTATTCAACGCATCTCGTTGGATATAGCTTTTCACCGTGTTGTAATTGACGCCAGAACGATCGGCAACTTCTTTAGTCGTCCAACCCCTTTGCTCGGCTAGTTCTCGAATCCGCAGCCTAACGTATCCCATTTTTTGCTTGACATTGGTGCATACGCACCAGACAATAGCCATATACACTAAAAACGATCGCCCATCTAGCCTGGAAAACTTAGGGGCGATCGCCATTCGTAACACATCCCACAATTGTGGGGAGGTTTATTCTATGATACCAACATCCACGCCCAAATTAAACCCTCGTCCTTGGTGTATCGTGCGCCAGTTGCCGGATATGCAGCGATCGATCGTTGCTCGGTTTCATCGTCGTAACGATGCGGAAGGCTATCGCCAGATTTTGCGGCAATTGTTACCGACAATCAAGCACGCGATCGTGTTTGATGCGCCTGGGTTAGAAAAATTGGGAGGTAGTCAAGTTTCTCGGTTAGAACAACTGTTGTAACTAAATATAGGGGCGATCGGCAATCGCCCCTAGTGACGGAAATGGATTTAAAGCGATCGCATTCAGGGTAAAATAAAGGCGCGATCGCCGCATTCTTTTCAGACAATGCCCTACCCTTTTTCCCAAAAACATCGCTTTTTTAAATATCGCCTATTTTTAGCGATCGCTATTTTCATTATTGTTCCCCTAGGCTACATCATTCGATTTACGCCAATTCCCGGTTGGGAATGGTTGAACGATGTTTTAGGGGGTGTTGCTTACGAAATATTTTTTATTTTGTTGGTGATGTTCGGGTTTCCCAGATGGTCGCCACTTTGGGTTGCGGTCGGTGTTTTTCTTGGCAACTTGCGGACTGGAGTTTCTGCAACTTTGGAAGCCGCCATTTTTAGAAGCAATTCGATCGACGTTATGGGGACGATTGGTACTCGGAAATACGTTTACTTGGACTGATTTTATTAACTATTTTATCGGGTGTTTTTTGGGTTGGTGGTTTGTGAGATGGCTTTCTCGATTTCAGTCTTCTCAACTTACCCGATCTGCGATAATCTTTTAAAGTTTACCAAAACGAAATCGCGATCGTCTATATAAATTTTGGTCTTAAAGCGTAGTTAGAGAATGTTTTCCAACGACGCTTTGAGACTTTCTAAACTTGAGCCACTTCCACCGGCAATTTAGCGGCTTCTAATTTCGCTTCCTCCGCTAAATATGCAGCCAATTGTGTTTCGATTTCATGGCGAACAATATCGCGATATTCTAGGAAATGTTCGATTTGAGCGCATACCCCTAAATAACTGCTAATTCCGCCAGGATTGCAGCGATAGAGATTCCATAAATTGCGCCAGAATTGCCAGCGGGTTTCCCGAAGAATGCCTTGACGCCAAGCAACAGTCGCCAAAGCACGTACCGCAACCCAATTCATTTTTTTCTGAGAAGATTTGCCTTTTTTGGGATAAGTGGCTTCGCCTAACAGGAGGAAATGACGGTAAGTTCGATCGAGGAATTTCTTCGGTTCGTATAGTTCCCAAAAAGCATCGATAAATTCGCGAGCAATTTCTTCGATCGAGCGAGTAGGAACAAAATTCATTAACGTCGTTTGGTTGATATTTGCAGATTTGCTGCGAAGTCGTCCTTCTTTTTCTAAACGATGCCACAGCGCCGTATCTGGCAGCGCTTGCAACATACTAAATATCGCCGTGGGAATGGTGGTTTGTTCGACAAACTGGACGACGCGCCGTCCGGCACCGGGTTTCTCGCCATCAAAACCGATGATAAATCCTGCCATAACTCGCAAACCCGATCGAGCGATCGACTTCACAGATTCGCTGAGAGAATCTCGGGTATTTTGAAACTTCTGAGTCAGTTTCAAACTTTCTTCATCGGGTGTTTCAATCCCTAAAAACACCGCTCCAAAATTGCACGCAACCATCGCATCCATCAGTTCTTGGTCTTTTGCTAAATCCACGGATGCTTCGGTGGCAAAAGAGAAGGGATAGTGATGTTCAACCATCCACGGTTGGAGTTCTTTTAGGAATAACTTAACGTTGCGTTTGTTGCCGATAAAGTTGTCATCGACCATAAAGATGCTGCGCCGCCATCCAAGTTCGTAGAGACGATCGAGTTCTGCCAACAATTGCTCTGGGGTTTTCGTTCGGGGTTTGCGACCGTAGAGGACGATGATATCGCAGAATTCGCATTGAAACGGACAGCCGCGAGAAAACTGCACCGACATTTCGGAATACGCATCAAATTCTAACAAATCGAAGCGGGGAATTGGGGTGCTGGTGACATCGGGTTTGACACCATCGGAACGGAAAGTTCCAGAAGTTTCGCCCCGTTCGATCGCTTCCACGAATAACGGTAAAGTAATTTCCCCTTCATCTAATATTAAATAATCGGCTCCAGCCGTCAGCGCATCGTCAGGAATTGATGTCGGATAGGGACCGCCGACCGCTACAGGCTTGTTCCGACGTTTGGCTTCCCGAATTAGATACAATAAGTCCTCTTTTTGGACGATCATTGCCGATAAAATCACCACATCTGCCCAATTCCATTCGGCTTCGGTGACATCGCGAATATTTCGATCGGCGAGTTTGAAATTCCACTCTTGCGGTAAAAGCGCAGCAACGGTGATTAATCCCAACGGAGGTAGCATGGCTTTACGATCGAGTAGTTCCAGGGTTTTTTCAAACGACCAAAAGCTTTTGGGAAACCGGGGATAGAGGAGTAAAACGTTCATTTATTAAGGGTGTTTCAATAAAAGATCGGGTTGCAGGAGTTTATCTGCAACTAAGCATAGCTGATTTTTTAGATTTGAGGGCGGCGATCGAAGAATATGGGGCGGTTTCAACTGCGTCTACAGGAACCCAACCCGCGTTGGCGGGTTGAAATAGTCCGCGCCAGCAGACTTCGTGTCTGTAGGTGCGAATTCCATTTGCCCGCTGACCCTGTATCAGATAGATAGGGCGGTTTCAACCGCGTCTATAGAACCAAAACCCGCCGACGCGCGTTTAAAATCTACTGCCATCGCTGAATTTAGGGTTTTTTCAGTTAACCCTATGTACTTCTGGGTTCGGCGCAGGTATGCAGTTGGCTGCGGCAATTGTCCTCATCTCCTTGTAGAGAAGGATTTTCCAGACTGTCATGATCTGCGTCACTGAATCGTCTCTCCTACCGTCACCAGTAGCCAGGGGATTTCTCACCGAAAGTCCTGATAGGGGTTACGGTCAATCCCCCTGTAATCGGCGATATTAGTAACAAGACCCAAGAAATTCTAGAAAACAAACAAATGGCGATCGTACTGCGACCTCATGGCAAGCTCGACCTCAAAGAAGCGGTTAAACTCAAGCAAAAAATGCACGAGGCGGCTCGAATTACTGAATTAAGGAACCACCTATTTTGGGTTGTAGATTTAGCTAAAGTAACCGATATCGACCATTTCGGTGCGATCGCCTTATTAGATATTCGTCAGTACGCAAAAAGAGCTGGACATCAACTATTCTTAAGTAATGTCAGTACTGCTGTTCGATCGGTTTTAAATATTGCCCATCTTACACAAGAATTTAATTTTCTCAGTAATAACGAATGCTTGCCTGATGTTAGCTTAAAAAGTGCCGATAGTGAAGTTGTCAAACCCACTCAGAACTCCCAGAAACTAGCTCAATTTCCCCTCCCTGCCTCCTTGCACTCTCGCCATTTATACAAAACGATCGCCGAGCTGAAGTCTAAGTTTCTGGAACCCTCTGCGGATTTACCGGTTTCTGTATAAGTTCATTTTTATAGGGTTTATGAAGCTGTTGGCATTCGCGCCTACAGAAACACTCGTCCGTCTGCGCGGACTGGAGAATTTCCTGAACCTGCGTCGGCAGGTTTCGATCCTGTCGTCGCGGTTTCAACCGCCAGATTTTCCAGATTTTCTCAAGCGTGTGAAAGCGATCAATCCTGCGCTCCCCGAGCTTTAAGTAATTGTACAACGTCCCGACAATCATTAAATTCGGCGATCGCTAGAGCCGTATATCCCCCTCGGTTGCGGACGTTGGGATCTGCCCCCGCATCGAGGATCGAACGAGCGGCTTCTGTATGACCGATGTGCGCTGCCCACATCAAAGCCGTGGCTCCGGCGTTATCCTGAAGGTGGGGATCGGCTCCAGCGGCGAGCAACGCCTGTATAACTGCCGTATCGTTCTGATGGGCGGCTTTCATCAGCGGGGTTTGTCCGTTTTCGGTTCGGGGATTGGCATCGGCACCGAGTTCGAGCAACGTTTTCACGATGCTGGCGTGTCCGGAATTGACGGCTAAACTGAGGGCGGTTTCCCCCAAGTTACGGAGATTGACATCCACCCCTCGGCGTCCCAAAGCTGCTACAATCTCGCCATGACCGTGAAGAGCGGCAACTAGTAAAGGCGTATCCCCCAAGCGATTTCGGTGTCGGCAGTTCGCTCCGCGATCGAGTAGTAATTCTACCATCGCCGGATGACCTTCAACCACAGCAAAGTTGAGAGCGGTTTCGTTTTCTTGATCTTGCGCGTCGATGTTCGCCCCGGCATCTAGCAACAAGGTGGCAATTTCCTCGTATCCCCCGGCTGCGGCTGCCATCAAAGCTGTAGCGTTGTTCCCGTTCATCAGGTTGACATTTGCCCCGGCCTTAACGAGCGATCGTACCACTTCTGTGTGTCCGAGATCGGCGGCGAGAGTGAGTGCCGTTTCCCCTTCTCGATCGCGATCGTTTATCTCAAATCCGGCAGCCAGGAGCGCCTGCAACACCGCCGAATCACCCATTTGTGCCGCTTGCATCAACAGCGTTCGATCGTCTGCCAGCCGGATATTGGCATCGGCTCCCGCCGTCAGCAATGCTTGTACGAGGGCAACATTTTGGTGCTTGACAGCCAATCCCAACGCCGTATCGCCATCTCGATCTCGAGTATTGACATCAGCTCCCGCCCCGAGCAATATTTGTACGCATTCCACATCCCCTTTCAGCGCGGCTGCCATCAGTGCGGTGCTGCCATCATCATTTTTGGCGTTGACATCGGCTCCCGCTGCCAGCAAGTCTCGCACGGCATCCAATCGGTGATTTGCCGCTGCCAGCATTAGCGCCGTGATGCCGTGTACTTTTCGGGGTTTGTTGCAGTTTGCCCCGGCTTTGAGGAGGGTGCGGACGATTTCGGTGGCGCCGTTGAGGGCGGAAAACATTAACGCTGTCGTGCCATCTCGATCGATCGCGTCCACATCCGCGCCTTGGGTGAGTAAAGCCCGAACTTGGTAAAGATCGCCGCGTTGGGCGGCTTGAAGCAAAAACGAGTTGAGTGGGGAGGATACCATGCCCAAAATACTGAAATGGGTTCCCTAGAGGGGATTGGAATTTAGTATATCGGATATGGGGGTGCGAGGTGCGGAGTCGAAATCTGTGGAGTCTGTAAGACAGGTCATCGTTAAGTGATTCGATCGGGATACGATACTCTCGATCGAGCTTTCCCATCATCTCCAAGGTCAGACATGGCTATCTGACTCATGTAACTCTCGATGCCTCTTCTTCATCTGTAGATAGTCCGAATCTTCCCTCGCAAGTTTCCATTTCTCCTGAAATATTCTCGCTGATTCTGCCTTCACTTTGTCTTCTTCTCTCGGTAAGACTTCTTTGCTACCCTTCGCATATTTGTTCCCCGATTTGTGATTTGCATAACGCCTTGCTCGCGTATAACCCATCTGTAAAAACTTCCGCGCCATATCCATCCCGACAAAATCATCTTCGGCTTTATAGGCGAGAAACATTTCATAGATTTTATCAGCCGAGGGGCGAGCAATCTCAGGCGTCTTGAATCTCCAATGTTGAAGAATCTCGCTTTTATAAGGTTCAACGAGCAAGACGCCTTGTTCACCACGACCGATACGATAGAGTTCTGGGTGCTTTCGGAAGTCTATGTCTTTGAAATCAAGCGTATAGTCAAATGCCATTATTGTTTAGCTTCGGACATATTCAATCGGCAGCCTAATTTATAATTCTATCGCAGTTGCGGTACTAGACTGGAGATAGTCGAATAATACCGCAGATCGAGGAGTTAAGCTAGAATTAGCTCCGCTCCCGGCAACTCATTCAAGCCCATAATAGTCCCTCCTTTGACTTACTTTCTAAACCTTCTAAGTCATCGTTGTCGAAAATCTAGCCGTTAGGAATCTGGTCAAAAATCACAAACTCGCCAAGTCAATTAGTGATGTGGGTTGGGGTCAATTCTATACTACAGCGGTTTTCGCAGCTATGAGGTACATAAAATTTTGGGTTGATGTAGGGGCGAATGGCATTCGCCCTTCTAGATGTACCGCATAATACCGGGAACCGCTGTATGTTGAAATACAAGTCTGAATGGGAAGGAAAAGTCTATCTAGAAGTTGACCGATTTTTTCCTAGTTCTAAGACCTGTAGTAACTGCTTAAATCCGGTCGATCGTTTAAGCTTAGATATTCGGAGTTGGCAATGTTCTAAGTGCGGAGAAAATCACGATCGAGATATTAACGCCGCTAAGAATATTCGAGATGAAGGTTTACGAATTTTGGCGGTAGGGCATACCGCTACTGCTTCGGGAGGGAGAGTAAGACCCAGTAAAGGCACTCCTTTTACAAGGCATCTCCCCGCGAACAAAGAATCCCCACGCCTTTAGGCTGGGGAGTGTCAAGCCCGACTAATCCGGCGCATATTTAAAACATCACTCATTTGCCGAATTTGGCTGAAGGTGTATTCGAGTTGATTGACATCGACAATCCCAATCCCGAGATCGATGAGTGCAGGTTTGCCAACGCTGGTTTTGACTTGGGCACTGTGAACGTTGATGTTGCTGTCGCGCAGACGCGATAAAATATCATTGAGTAACCCGACCCGATCGATCGCTTCGATTTGAATTTCGACCTCATAGGTCTGAGGTCGTCCGCTCTCGCAGGTGGGATTCCAGCTTACCGGAACCAAACGTTCTCCGGGAACGCTCTCGACATTAGAACACCCTTGTGTGTGAATGGAAATCCCCCGACTTCCACGGGTCACGATCCCGATAATCGGTTCTCCGGGAACGGGATTGCAACAGCCAGCGATATGGTAGAGCAATCCTTCCACACCCAAAATCGGAGACTTGTCGGTCTTGGTATTGGAAGCGCTACGGGGGATGAGAGATTGCAGGGCGAGTGTATCCCGAGCAGCTTTTTCGATCGGCTGTTGGGTTTTGACGGCATCGCGCAGGCGATTGACGACTTGATTGAGTGGCACTTCTCCGTAACCGACTCCGGCAAGCAAGTCCTCGACACTGTGATAGTTACATCGTTCGGCAACCGCCTGCATGGGAGAAGATTTTAATAAGGCTTCAAAACCCGATTTACCCAATTCTTTTTCTAGCATTTCTCGACCGCGAGCGATATTTTCGTCTCGATGCGATCGTTTGAACCACTGACGAATGCGATTTCGCGCCCCGGAAGTGACGGTAAAGTTCATCCAATCTAGGCTGGGATGGCTGTTCTTCTGGGTGAGAATCTCGACGATATCGCCATTGCGTAACTCAGTATCCAAAGGCATCATCCGCCCGTTAATTTTAGCCCCGGCGCAGTGATTGCCAACTTCGGTGTGAATTCGGTAGGCAAAATCCACTGGAGTTGCTCCACGTTTGAGATCGAGAACGTCGCCGTCGGGGGTGAAGACATAAACATCGTCTTCAAACAAGTTATCTTTGACACTTTCGAGGTATTCTCGATCGTCTTTGAGATCGGTTTGCCAATCAAGTAATTGACGCAGCCAAGTAAACTTTTCGTCTTCTGCTGTTACGGGTGTGTTGCTCGATCCACTTTCTTTATATTTCCAATGTGCGGCGATCCCGTACTCGGCAATGTGGTGCATTTCCAGGGTGCGAATTTGCACTTCTAAAGGGCGTCCGCTATAACCGATCACTCCCGTATGTAGGGATTGGTAGCGATTGGGTTTAGGCAAGCCGATATAGTCTTTGAACCGACCGGGAATCGGTCGAAATTCGTCGTGAACCACCGCAAGCGCCCGATAGCACTCGTCGTTGTTTTCGACGATGACTCGTACGGCAGCAATGTCGTACACTTGATGAAACTCCTTTTGTTGGCGATTCATCTTCTGGTAAATTCCGTAGAGATGTTTGGGACGTCCGCTGAGATCGAAGCAGTTTACTCCCAGTTGGCGAAGACGATCGCGTAGGGTTTGAATGGCACGATCGATCCGGGCTTCGCGATCGGTTCGTTTGTCGGAGACAAAGGAACCGATCTGGCGATAAGCGTCTGGTTCTAGATATTTGAACGAGAGATCTTCCAGTTCCCATTTAAATCGCCACATCCCCAAACGATTAGCAAGAGGAGCAAAAATATCGAGGGTCTCTCGAGCAATTTTCTTTTGCTTGTGAGGTTCGAGATATTCCAGAGTCCTCATATTGTGGAGTCGATCGGCGAGTTTGACGACAATGACTCGAATATCCTTTGCCATTGCCAGAAACATCCGGCGAAAGTTTTCGGCTTGGCGCTCGGTTTTACTGGAAAAATTGAATTTGGAAAGTTTGGTGACACCTTCGACAAGTTGCCGCACTTCCACACCAAAGCGTTCTTCGATTTCTTCTGCGGTGACGGCTGTATCTTCGACCACATCGTGAAGAAATCCTGCCGCAACCATGGCGCCGCTGCCGCCTAAATCTCGTAACAAACCGGCTACGGCAACGGGATGATTAATATAGGGTTCTCCCGAAGCTCGGCATTGACCTTCGTGAAGTTGATAACCAAACTCAAAAGCACGGCAGATTAAGTCCACATCCGGAGAACTCAGCTCAGTCATGGCTGAATCGCTATGGGTTTTTAGCAAGCACGCTTGCAGCCAGTGGGGAATTTCAATGGCAAATTTACAAGTGGCTTCCGTTGCTTCGACAGTGTTTTGGACAGTGTTAGGGAGAGGGTTCATGGTGTCGTCTTAGGAGGGAGTTTAGGAGTTAAGGCGTCAGCGATCATCGAACGCGCTTTTCAAAGCCTACAGGGGTTTAGATTATTCCCCGTAGTTCAAACTGGAGGATAAAACACGGGAAGATTTTTAGATTTCTTCCACAGATGACTCTGGGAGCTTATACCTTTGCGTTTTGGGTCAATAATGTCAAAAAACATCTGGGATGGAATTGATTGTTCCCATTAATCCAGAAATTGAAAGTATTCGCTTACACAGAAATAGGAATAGAATTATACTACGAGTCATCGATCGTCTGTGCGAAACTTTCTTCACTCCAGTGGCGACGTCAGATCCTAGGAATAGCAAAAGGACACTAAGCCTGGGCAAAATTAATGCCAGACTCGATCGTATTTATTTAATTTTTATAGATCTAAACTTAACTGTATTGTATCCCTAAAAGTCTTGACAAGTGTACTCGTTATGCTACCAAACGATCGCCAACAGCGTTACCGGAAATTGAGAGAGTCTTTAGAACAGTTGTGCCTTCAGGTGGGGGTCGATCGCCCGGATGCAGTTTCCTTGCGGGAATCGGTCGATCGGGTACAGGAATTTTTTGGGTCTCAACTGCTGCACTTACCCGCAGAAGGGTTAGATCCGGCAGACGTGTCTCGCACCCAGTCCTATAATACAGAGTTGCATAAACAACTACGATTACTGGCAACAGACGTTTTGTTTTTGGGATCGGCGCGACAAGCTGCCACGGTTCAACAGCGACAAGGGCAACTTCGCGATCGCCTGATGATTCTGTTGCGCTACTGCGATATCCTGTTGGGTGAAGATTCCAGCCCTGCTTAGAGATGGGTGGCTTCTCACTGCAACTTGTCTTCAGTACAACTTGTCTCAATACAACTTGACCCATTTTCACGAACCTCATCTGCTTTTAAAGGAGAGACACAATCGCCGTGCAATATCCGAAAGATAAAAACTTGACGTTAATCGATGGGATTTTAGAGAATAGTTTCTTGGTAAAATACAGCCCCGAAACCGGTGGAATTTGGCTGCCGAGAGAGGCGTACCGCGATTGGGTTGCCGATCGACCCAGATACGAATTAGATTTGCTCCAAGTTGTCCAACTCCTCAACAAAATCGATTTTCAGCCCGCACCCCAAGATTCACAAGCTGGGATTTGTCCGGAAACGGGTCGCTTGATGGTTCGCGCCCGAGTCAATACCCCTCGTCCTTTCTATGTCGAACGATCGGGACCTGATGGCGGAATCTGGCTCGATTACGGTGAATGGGAAGTTCTGTCGATATTGGGGCTGCATCTGCAAATCGATTCGCTGTTTTCCAGCGAATGGCAAGCGGCATTTCGGGAAGTTCAACAGCTCGAACGACAGCGACAAGCCACCATCGAGAAGTTAGGAGAAGATCTCGCAGCACAGGTTTTTCAGGTGGGTGAAGCGCTCAGAGCCCATCCCAATGGGGATTTTGGAGTTGCGTACTTGATGCAACAATTCGATCGAGGGGATTATTAAGTAATGGGTAATGGGTAGTGGGTAATGGGTAATGACCAATGACGTGCTTTTTGAACTGGAAAATTTGCGGGTGTCGTATCCCAATTCAACGGATTGGGCGGTGGATGGGGTGTCGCTGAGGCTGCAACCTGGGGAAAAACTGGGATTGGTGGGGGAGTCGGGGTGTGGCAAGTCTACTCTCGGGCGGGCGGTGATGCGACTGCTGCCGGATGCGACCCGAGTTGAGGGACGAGTTTTGTTTCAGGGTCGATCGGTTTTGGAGTTGAACCGAGACCAATTGCGCCAATTTCGGGGAGAAGCGGTGGCGCTGATTTTTCAAGATCCCATGACTCGTCTCGATCCGTTGATGACGATTGGCGATCATTGTCTCGAAACGGTCAAAGCGCATCAGCCGAATTTGACGCGGCAGCAAGCCAAGCAGAAAGCTTTAGAAACGCTAGAAGCGGTCAGTATCCCGACAAATCGTTGGTCGCAATATCCTCACGAGTTCAGCGGTGGGATGCGGCAGCGGGTAGCGATAGCTTTGGCGTTACTGCTCAATCCTAAGTTAATTGTCGCCGACGAACCGACGACGAGTTTGGATGTGACGGTATCGGCACAAATTTTGCAGGAGTTAACTCGACTGTGCCGCGATCGAGATTTGGCGCTGTTGCTGATTTCCCACGATTTGGCGATGGTGGGGGAATATTGCGATCGAGTGGCGGTGATGTATGGCGGCAAGGTGGTAGAAATGGGCGATGTGGGCGATGTTCTGCACCATCCGCAACACGACTACACCCGCTCTTTGTTGCAAGCAGCGCTACAGGTTCAAAGTGTGGAAAACTTGGAGACTCCACAGGTTCGCCCGAACGAAGATAGACATTTGAAACCCTTACTGCGAACGATCGATCTGCAACAACATTACACGCTCGAAAGTGGCGTTTTGGAGAGGATCTTTTCGGGCAATGTCGATCGGACGATTCGGGCAGTCGATGGCATTACTCTAGATTTGTATCCCGGTGAAACCTTGGGATTGGTGGGAGAGTCGGGATGCGGCAAAAGTACGCTATCTCGAACGATCTTGCAGCTCATTCGCCCCACAGGCGGCAAAGTTGAATTTTTAGGGCAAGAGTTGACAGGGCTGTCGAGGGGGGCGCTGCGGCAGCAACGGCGGCAGATGCAGATGGTGTTCCAAGATCCCCACGCTTGTCTCAATCCGATGATGACGGTGGGTGAAAGCATTGGCGATCCTCTGCTGATTCACGGGTTGGCAAAGCCGGAGGAAGCCAGAACTCAGGTGGAGGCAATGCTAGAGCGAGTGGGATTGACGCCTGCGCCGGAGTTTTACGATCGCTATCCCGGTGAGTTGTCGGGGGGACAACAGCAACGAGTGGCGATCGCTAGAGCCTTAATTACGCGCCCGCAATTGGTGATTTGCGATGAACCTGTGAGTATGCTCGATGCCAATGTTCAGGCGCAAATTCTGGAGTTGATGTTGGAGTTGAAGCAAGAATTCCAGTTAACTTATTTATTTATTACCCATGATTTGTGGGTGGCGCGTTTTTTTTGCGATCGAATTGCCGTGATGAATGGTGGCAAAATTGTCGAACTGGGCAACACTTACAATATTTTTACCCATCCCCAACATCCTTATACTCAAACACTTTTGAAAGCAGCGCCTTTGCTCGATCGTAGTTGATTGTGGGAATGGGTAATATTCAACCACTAGCCACTAGCCACTAACTCACATCCACCAAAATTTTGCCGTTTTCGATGCGAGTGGGAAAAACGGGCAAGGTTTTTTCTTTGGAAATCATACCCAAAACCGATCCGACGACGGGGGGAAACGGCGTCCAATTTGTGACTTCACCACTTTTGAGATCGAAGGCACTGCGATGAAATGGACAAACGATCGCACAATCGTCTGTCAATTTTCCTTTTTTCAAGGGTAATTTCAGATGGGGGCAAGTATTACTCACCGCGTAAAGTTGACCTTGATGGTGGATCAGCAGGATCGGACGGTCCTGTACTTTAACCACTTCTCGACTGCCTTCTGGGAGGGCATCTTGAGCCAAAACTTCAGTCCAAGTCATATGTTCTCTCTCTTGTTTGTTAGGTATAAATTTTATAGTGGGTTGGTACTGCGGATGGCAACACCGATCGATCTCGAGTTTGAGATTGTCCCAACATCTTGCACCGATCGGGTAAATCTGCCAAGTAGATTTGCGCCGGAGTTACTCGAACCCGGAAAATGTAGGAGATCGATCGCTAGCGCAAATCCATCAAACCCGGCGGTAGCGACACTTCCAAGCGCTGGGAATCCAGGTTGACTTCCGGTACGATATCTCGCACGAAAGGGATAAGGACGATATCGGAAGTGGAGGGAGGCTTCGGTTTCTTTTTGGCGACGCTTTTTTGCCGTGGAAGATGCTGAGGTGGCGGGTTGTGACTCTTCGTGGAGACGTGCTGCTGCCACTGCCGGATCGAGTTGGACTTGCAACAAATCGTTACCTGCCGTGAGGACATCGATCACCGTTCCCAATCTTTCGCCGGTTTTCTGGTCAAACACCGCTAACCCGACAATATCGCGAACGTGATATTCATCTTCTTCTAATTCGGGGCGATCGCTATCTCGAACCAATAATACCGATCCTCGCAGGTTTTCCGCACGATCGCGAGTTTCGACACCTGCCAGTTCCACCACGTATAATTTTTTACCGGGAATCTCCCGTCCGCCTAACAGTTCGATCGTTTCCGGTTCTTGCTGTCCGGGACGTCTGATCCATCGCATTCCCGGTTCCACAAACCGTTCGGGAAAGTCGGACGTGGCATAAACTCGCACCAGTCCCTGCAATCCTTGGGGACTGACGATCTTTCCGATTTCTATCCAAGTGTCCGATGAAGGGCGATCGTCGAGCATAAATGTCCTCAACCATTTATTATAAAATTGAAACTAAAATTTAAATCAAAAAGTCAAAATCTTCCGACCATCGTTTGGCAAGTTGGGGTTTCGATTGACTGCGATCGGCAATCCACCGACAATAGCTTAGGCTAATATTAGTGCGAAAACGCTCATAAAGGGGTTGCTCATGACAGAACGATTATTATTGGTAGATGACGAACCCGCCTTGCGCGAGGCGGTGAAAGCCTATCTGGAAAACTTCGGGTTTGCGGTAGACGTGGCAACCAATGGCGAAGAAGGATGGCAAATGGTACAACAAAACCATCCCGACTTGGTGATTACCGACGTGATGATGCCGGGAGTGGATGGTTATCAATTGCTGAAGCGGTTGCGGGAAGATCCTCAGTTTAAGCCTCTGCCTGTGGTGTTTTTGACCGCCAGAGGCATGACCTCCGATCGCATCCAAGGCTATCAAGCGCGGTGCGATGCTTATCTCTCCAAACCTTTCGATCCCGACGAACTGGTGGCAATTGTCGAGAACCTACTCGAACGCCGCACAGCGTCCCAAGAAGCCGAAGAACCCGAAGATATCGATCTAGCCAGTCTGGCACGGCAAATCCAAGAAATTAAGGATATGCTGACCCACCGAAATGCGATCGTTCCCACGCCGCCACCAATTAAAATCGATTTTACCCCCAGAGAACAAAGCGTTCTAGAACTAGTGGCTCAAGGATTGATGAACAAGGAAATTGCTCGCCGTTTGGAAACCAGCGTTCGCAATGTCGAGAAGTATGTCAGCCGTTTGTTTAGCAAAACGGGAACCAATAGCCGCACGGAGTTGGTGCGCTACGCGCTAGAACATGGGTTGACGCAATAGATGGGTTAATAGTAAGTGGTTAGTGGTTAGTGGTTAACTTGAATTTGGCGAACTTGTACGACTTTTAACCCTGACAAGAATTGCCGATCGACAATTGGGGAAACTATCATAGGAAGTGTGTTTTGAGCTGAAAATCGTGTCAGATGCCTTCCTTGCTGTGGGAGAACCCGCGCCTAAGTTCGTTGTTCCTTCGACAAACAATCCGCGATACCACTTCGATTCGGCGGCTGGACGATCGATTGTTTTGTGCTTTTTTGCTTCGGCTGGGGATGCAACCAGCCAGCAAATTATAGAAGAGTTCTTCAAGCATCGAGAGGCGTTCGATGACCATCGATGCTGCTTTTTTGGAGTGAGTGTCGATCCTGAAGATAAACGCCTTTCTCGCGTCCGACAGCAAATGCCGGGAATTCGGTTTTTCTGGGATTTCGATCGTCGTGTCAGTCAGCAATTCAAAGCCTTCGATCGAACCCCAATTTATCGTCGGTGTACCTACATTCTCGACGAACGTCTGCGAGTCTTTGGAGTATTACCCTTTCATGAAGACCCCAAAACCCACATTTCTCAAGTATTGAACCGACTTTCAGAGTTACCGGAACTCGCGTCGCCGCAGATGGCATCCGTACAAGCGCCAATTTTAATCGTTCCCCGCGTTTTTGAACCGGAACTGTGCCAAACCTTGATTGACTACTACAACCAGAATGGCGGTGGGGAATCGGGGTTTATGCGCGAGGTAGACGGACGCACCGTACCCATTCTCGACAACAATTTCAAGCGCCGCAAAGACTGTCAAATAGAGGATGAAGACTTGCGAAATACCGCGATGTTTCGCGTTCACAATCGCCTCGCGCCAGAAATTCTCAAAGCGTTTCAGTTCAACGCTACGCGCATCGAGCGGCATATCGTGGCTTGCTACGATAGCATTTCTGAGGGATTCTTCCGGGCACATCGAGATAATACAACCAAAGGAACCGCACACCGAAAATTCGCGGTTTCACTCAATCTAAATACGGGGGAATACGATGGTGGCTGTCTGCGCTTCCCGGAGTTCGGTCATCAAACTTATGAGGCGCCACCCGGAGGCGCGGTGGTGTTTTCCTGCTCGTTGCTGCACGAGGCGACTCCGGTGACTCGAGGTATGCGCTATGCTTATCTGCCGTTTTTGTACGATGATGCGGCGGCTAAAATCCGGCAGGCAAATTTACAGTTTCTCGATCGTGCTTGAGGGTTAGTGGTTCGTCACCAATCGTCTCCATCCCGCAAAGCAAAAAAAAACGCCTAGAGTTAATCCAGGCGTTGCCATCAGGGTGCATCTACTGAACTTAGTATAACACATGGAGGGTGTTACCCCTCACCTCAAAATAAATAAATTCTATTGAAACTTAAGTGGGTTGATTAAAATCCGGTCGATCGACAATCCGATCTCGAGCGATACTAAGATGAATCACAAGCGTTTTCCCAAAACGATCGATTGTTTTTTCTGCGGATTTTGCTTAGGCATTTGAAGAGAATTTTTTTTTATTTTTATCAGATCTGAATGCTTTCGAGGCAAGATCGAGCTCGGACTGGCTTTATTCCGGTTCCGCTCCGGAGGCAACAGGTGCAATTTTTCTCAACTGCAAATCCGGTGTATCTCCTTGGAGTTGCTGCACGTTCCACTCATTGCGAAATAGTAACACCGGACGATCCCAGCTATCTTTGACTGCCACGGTGTTGAACAAACGTCCTGCTTTTTCCAGCGCCTCCCAGCCGCCAGCCACCCAACGCGCCACGGTAAACGGTAAGGCTTCTAGTCGAGTTTCCACACCATATTCATTTTGCATCCGAAATTGGACAACCTCGAACTGAAGTTGACCGACGGCTGCCAAAATCGGATCGCGTTTGGACTCGTCTACCGAATACATAATTTGCACGGCGCCTTCTTCTCGCAATTCGGAAACACCCTTGCGAAATTGCTTAAATTTAGAGGGATTAACGTTGCGGAGATAGGCAAAAAGTTCTGGAGAAAAACAGGGAATTCCTTCATATTCCAGCTTTTTCCCCGTGTAAATTGTATCGCCGATCGCAAATGCGCCGGGATTATTCAAGCCGATCACATCTCCGGGGTATGCTGCCTCGATCGACTCCCGATCTTGAGCGAACAACTTTTGCGGACGGGATAAGCGAACTGTTTTTCCAGTTCGTGCGTGGCTAACCGCCATATCCTTTTCAAACTTACCGCTACAAACGCGAATAAAGGCGACACGATCGCGATGTTTGGGGTCCATATTGGCTTGTAGCTTGAAGACAAACCCGGTAAATTCTTCGTAAGTGGGGGGAATTTCCTCTAGCGTACTGCGGCGAGCACCGGGTTTGAGCGCATAGTCCAAAAAGGCATCGAGGAACAGTTGCACCCCGAAGTTGGTCATGGCACTGCCGAAGAACACTGGGGTCATTTTCCCCGCATGAACCTGTTCTAAGTCCAGTTCCGAACCGAGTTCTTCTAAAATTTCTAACTCGTCTTTGAATTGGTAATATAAATCCGATTCTAATAATTCTTCAATGCGAGGATCGCCGAGATCGATAACGGTATCTTCTGCTTGCTTGCTGCCATGCGCCGATCGTTCAAATAGGTGAATTTTGCGTCCGCGCCGATCGAACACGCCTTTAAAGCGATCTCCAGCCCCGATCGGCCAAGTTACCGGATAGGTTGCCAACCCCAATTCCTTTTCAATTTCGTCGAGCAATTCCAACGGATCGCGACTGGGACGATCCATTTTGTTAATAAAGGTAAAGATGGGAATCGATCGCATTTGGCAAACCTCGAACAACTTGCGGGTTTGCGGTTCGAGTCCCTTGGCTGCGTCTTCCAACATCACCGCATTGTCAGCCGCCGCCAGGGTGCGATACGTATCTTCGCCGAAGTCTTGGTGTCCGGGTGTATCCAACAAGTTCACCTGACAGCCGCCATAGCCGAATTGCAACACTGTGGAGGTAATGGAAATACCGCGCTGTTGTTCCATCTCCATCCAGTCGGAAGTGGCGTGGCGTTGGGAACGACGCGCTTTGACCGAACCCGCTTGGTGGATGGCGCCTCCGTACAGTAGTAGTTTTTCGGTGAGGGTGGTTTTCCCGGCGTCAGGGTGAGAGATAATCGCAAAATTGCGGCGACGATCGACTTCGGACTGGAGTTCGGCTTGGAGTTCGGCGGTCATGGGACAGGTTACGTGTCGGCGTTCATAGTTTAGCAAAGTTTATACACTGGAGGCAGATAGTGGGCGATCGCATCTGGTGGTGCGAGGATCGATCTACCTTTCAAACCCTTAATTGAAGTTGCCAATCTATACTAGGTTTAGATTTCTAGATCGTTACGAGTGAGAACTTCCTAGAAAATCAGTGAAGCTTAACAAATTTCGTATGAAAAATTCGCTGCGAACGATCGTCCGTTCTGTTCGATCGAAATTGACTACTCCAACACCGGCTGAAAAGTGCGTATTTATCCATATCAACAAAACCGGGGGAAGCAGCATCGGAGTGGCTTTGGGATTGAAATGGGAACACAAAACGGCGATCGAGAAGATTGAAGAGATCGGGAGAAAGCAATGGGACAAAAAGTTGACATTCGCTTGGGTGAGAAATCCTTGGGATAAAGTGGTTTCTCATTATTGCTATCGAGTCAAGACGAATCAAACGAATTTAGCAGTTAATCCGATCGAGTTCCCAGACTGGGTAAAACTGTCCTACGGTGAGAAAAATCCCGAGTATTACGATAAACCCAAAATGTTTATGCCGCAGTCCGATTGGATTACGGATGTCTCGGGAGAGGTTTTGGTTGATTTTGTGGGTCGATTCGAGAATTTTGAACGAGATTTTCAGAAGGTTTGCGATCGTCTCAAGTACAAAGCCAAGTTACCTCACAAAAAGAAATCGGAACGCGGGGAGTATCAGAGCTACTACGATCGAGAATCGAGAAAAATTATTGAAAAATGGTTTTGCAAAGACATCGATCGATTTGGATATAAATTTTAGGGGCTGAGGCGGCTGAAAAACACGGCTGCTAAACCGATGATTCCCAGTAGCGCAATGGGAACCCAGAGATTTGGCAGATCCGAGAGTGTCATGGCGATCGATAATAAGAGTGTTCGGTTAAGCTGGGGGAATACTGACGATGATAGCGGACGATCGCGCAATCTGGCTCCAAGAACGAACGGAGTTGGGCATTCTCTCCTCAGAAGTCTTAAATTCGATCGCCCAAGCTCTGGAACCACAGACGATTCCGGCGAACCAACATTTGGCACTAGAAAATACGCCACCCCTGGCACTCTACATCCTCCAAGACGGGAAACTCCAGCGCGATGCCAGTTTTGGGGAAGCCAGCAGTTTGCTTCCGGGTTCTGTCATCCATTTGCAAGAATTTCTCCTGCACCAAAGCGCCCGCTACACCGTCACTACCCTGTCAGAGTGCCTGTTTTGGACGATTCAAGCCCCTCAATTTCAGGAAATTGTCGATCGATATCCAGAAATTGCCCAAACCTTCTCCACACAAATGGCAACCCAATTGGCAGCGGTTTCGACGCAACTGGCATACGAACGGGAACGCCAAGTCCAACTACGTCCGTATTTGGTGACAAAAGCCAAACGGGGGATTATCGGCAGCAGCCGCTATGCCAAACGCTTGCGCCAACAAGTGCGAGAGGCGGCTGAGGATCGCCGTCCGGTGCTGGTTTTCGGGGAACCCGGATTGGAAAAAGATAATATTTCTGCCCTCATTCACTACGGTTCGCAATGGCGGCGGGAACCGATTATTCAATTAACCAGTGGATTGCTGCAAAATAGCGGTGCGGAATTATTCGGTCGTGCGGGGGGAAAACCGGGATTAATTGAAGCGGTGGGAACGGGAACGATCGTTTTGAATAATATTCAAGATTTGCCATCCCAACTGTGTCCGCAAATCGCTCTACTTTTGGAAACCGGAACTTATACTCCCGTTTCTCGTTCTCCAGAAACTCCAGTGGAATCCCGGACTTGTCAAGCACAAATTATTTTGATTTCGGAGAAGGCTCTACCGAATTTTGAACGTCTGATTCCCCATCAAATCAAAGTGCCTCCGCTGCGAGTTCGCAAAATAGATATCAAGGCACAAGTCAATTATTATCTCAGTCTGGCGTGTCGCACCCGAGGTATTCCCAAACCTGCGGTAACGCCGGAAGCTTTGCGCCGTTTACAAGCTTATGATTTTCCCAATAATTTGCGAGAACTCGAAAGTTTGGTTCGGCGTGCGGTTGCCCAAATTTCTGGTGCATCCGTTTTGACAGAAGAGTTGTTTTGGTCGGAGCCGACGAAGAAAACTAAGTTACGGTATAACTTGCTCAAACGCTATCCAAAGTTTCGGCAATTTTTGCGAAGTTCTTGGTGGCCCGATCGAATTAACTATGGGTTGACGACCTGGCTTTTTGCTCTGGTTGTTGTGGTTTTATTTATCGGTCCGCAAACGCGCGATCACAATTTTGCCCTCAATCTTTTTTGGGCGTGGTGGTGGCCCCTAATCTTGCTGGGATTTCCGTTTATCGGTCGTTTGTGGTGTTCGGTTTGTCCGTTTATGATTTATGGCGAAATTGCCCAAAAAGTCTCGCTGAAGCTATTTCCTCGTCAACTCCAGCGCTGGCCCCGCGAAGCGGCAGAAAAATGGGGCGGTTGGTTCTTATTTGGACTTTTTACGCTCATTTTCTTATGGGAAGAGTTATGGAATTTAGAAAACACGGCGTATCTTTCTAGTTGCTTGCTACTACTCATTACGGCAGGCGCAGTCATTTTTTCGATGTTATTCGAGCGTCGTTTTTGGTGTCGCTATCTTTGTCCCATCGGCGGGATGAATGGGTTATTCGCCAAACTCTCGATGACTGAATTACGAGCAAAAAAAGGTATATGTTCTGCGGAATGCACGACCTATCAATGTTATCAAGGTGGACCCCCCAAAGGAGAAGGATTAGAAACTGAAGGCTGTCCGTTGTATTCCCATCCAGCACAATTGGAAGATAATCGAAATTGCGTATTGTGCATGACCTGTTTGAAAGCCTGTCCCCATCGATCGGTAGAAGTTAACTTGCGTCCGCCGGGAATTGAATTGTGGACAACCCACGTTCCTCATGCTTATGAAGTTGCTTTATTATTTTTACTCTTAGGCGGTGTTTTTCTGCATCGCTTACCGGAGTTCCAAGCAATTTTTGGATTAAACCTCCATCTCGATCGCTTTGTTCCTCATTTTACAATTTCTGTCATCGTTTTGGTTTTACCAGCGATCGTTCCTTTTCTGGGTTATGGTTTAATCCAACTCATTTCTAAACAGGATAAAAGATCCAAACCCCGATCGTTTGTCGATCTGGCATATGGTTATTTACCTCTCGTTCTCGGACTCAATATCGCGCATTATTTCCAATTGGGATTGGGAGAAGCCGGACGAATTTTGCCCGTCACGGCTGCGACATTTGGTGTGAATGGAGAAAGCTTACCGATCTGGATTGCCGATCCAGCGGTAATTTTATTTCTGCAAGGTTCGGCGATCGTTGTTTCTGTAATTTTGACTGTTTTCCTCACCCAGAAAATTGCTCGCCAATCGCTGAAAGTGCTGTTACCTCAACATATTGGCGCTGTGGCGATTGCTTTGTTGTTTTGGCAATCAATGGCTCGAGTATAAAACATCAATAACGATCTATCTATAAAAAGGTATCATTTCGATTTTTGGGTGAGAACCCTGTTATTTTCAGTTAACAACCAACGATCGACGTTTCTTCTCCTAAAGTGTCATAGACTACTGAAATCATCTAAACATCCATTTATCGAACCGAGATGAAGCGCAGAACATTACTCAACTATGCCGCGATCGGTGCTGCCAGCGCCACAACCGTCACTGCGTGTACCAACACATCGGGTCCGGCAATCCCAGCCAACTCCCTCCCCAACGTGCGCTGGAAAATGGCGACGAGTTGGCCCGTTTCCTTGGATACTATATATGGCGGGGCGCAGACCATTTGCGATCGGGTCAAAGAAATAACCGGCGGACGATTTACCATCGAACCCTTTGCCGCCGGAGATCTCGTCCCACCGCTACAAGTCCTCGATGCCGTACAAGCCGGAAACGTCGAAGTCGGACACACCGCCAGCTACTACTACGTCGGCAAAAATTCCGCCTTGGGGTTTGCCACCTCCATGCCTTTCGGTTTGACCGCACAACAGCAAAATGCCTGGTTGTATCAAGGCGGCGGTTTAGAAGCCATCCAAAAAATCTACGCCGACTTTGGCATCATTAATTTTCCCGCAGGAAACACCGGAACCCAAATGGGCGGCTGGTTCAAGCGGAAAATAAACAGCGTTGCCGACATGAAAGGCTTAAAGATGCGGATTCCCGGTATCGGCGGCGAAGTGATGAACCGATTAGGCGTTAACGTTCAGGTGTTACCCGGAGGAGAAGTTTATCTAGCGCTGGAACGAGGAGCGATCGATGCGGCAGAATGGATCGGACCCTACGATGACGAAAAACTAGGCTTGCACAAAGCCGCTAAGTTCTACTACTACCCCGGTTGGTGGGAACCCGGACCCACCTCGATGCTCTCGTCAACCGTCCCCAGTGGGATCGACTACCCAAGGAATATCAGGAAGCCTTCAAAACCGCTGCCTACGAAGCCAATGCTACGATGTTGGCTCAATACGAAGCCCGCAACGGCGAAGCGCTCAAACGTCTTGTTGCCGCAGGTACACAGTTAACCGCCTACAGCCCAGAAATTTTAGAGACAGCCCAAAAAATTTCCTTCGAGTTGTACGAGGAAAAAGCCGCACAAGATCCGACGTTTAAAGCCGTTTACGAGCCTTGGAAAAAATTCCGAGAGCAAATTTACCAATGGGATAAACTTAACGAACTCACGTTTCACAATTTTGTGACGTCGGATTAAGAAGTTCAGGAGTAAGTGTTCCACCGCGCGGGTTATAGCAGTTGCCACCGCTGAATCGATGACCTGGGTATGCCAATTCCGTCCTGGTATAGGTGAGGACGCCATTGGCGATCTCAGGGAATCGATCCCGAGATCATTTGAGTGTTAGCGAGGACTGTATTTTTCTAAGACCACATCAGATGTTGTTAGCCTGCTTCACAGTCTCAAGATTGCATCCAGTTTTCTTCTTAAAATTGCTTTTAGTAACTCAATTTTTGGAGGAGCTAGTTTTGGCAGCAAAATATCAGTAAAAGTGTCACTTCCATCAAAATCTATACCTGCATCACCTTCTACGGTGTTTTTAAGCGAAATTTCTGTTCTACCATCGACGCTAGTATAATAGTTCATTATCACTAGACTAATATTTCGCTGTGGCTCGCTTGGTACATCCGCTGTTTTTAGACGTGTGGTAAGTTCAATATTATGAAGTAAAGAATCTTGAATAATCCAAATTGTTTGTCCATCCCATTCGTGAGCTAATGCTGTTTTTGCAAACAGTTGCGTTACCATACGCCCCCAAACTTGGCGCTTATTAATTCCTGGACTAATGTGTTCGGAAACAAGTAATGCATTACGAAATGCACTCCGCATATCTGTAGAATTTTCAGTATTGGAACCGCTTGTGCTAGCAGCCATAATTTCCAAAATGTATAGATTCGAGAGATCTGGAAGCGCAATTGAAACATCAGCTAGACTTTTCTTCTTATCTTTAAAATAGCCACTTTTTCGTGCAATTCTGACCAGATCAGCTAAATATTGTTCAGTCGAACCTGCAAAATCGCTTTGATTCAAGAGAGTCCGGAGAGATATTTCAACTAATGGAGCTAAAATATAGTCAAAATGATAGTTGATTTCAGCATCTGCTACTCGATGCTTTAAAGATACTTCTGCCCAAGTACCAATGTCAGTCTCAGACGGCAAACCTGCATGAATTAGCAGATCTCGTTCGTATGGTTGTAGATCGCGATTGATGGAAGGTACGCCTTGACCGTCAAACTTGGCTGCAAATAATCGGCGTGGACATACTACCCAAATATCCTCACCTGACTGAATTGAACATACCCCAGGTATAACCTCAGCAACGTCACTATTAAAGTAGCTAGTCAAGGGTTCTTGTGATGTAAGTTTAATTTTGGTTTGGTAGCGATTTCCACCGCCATCACAAGTTGCACCCATAAATGGGCATTGGCGGGATTTTCGTATCGCCTCCACTTCTTCACTGCGGTCGTCTACAGGAAAACCAAAAATTTCAAATATAGTAGGCATAGGCGAATATCGATTGTAGTGGCATAATATTTAAACATTAATGAATTCTTGGGTTACAGGATTGTCAATAAATTTTACTGTGTCGAGAAACCCACTAATCTGCTTGGCAATAGCATAAGCAACAGGTGGAGGCACAGAATTAGCAACTTGACGATGCTGATCCAGATGTCGAACTCGACCGGAACGACCTCGAACAGGCCCTTTTAGGCAATAATCATCAGGATATCCATGAATACGCATATATTCACGTGGAGTAAGATATCTATCCTCAACAGGATGAAAGAAGATTTCTCCACATCTTAGAGTTAATGAAGGAGCGGAAAAAGACAGCCTACGAAATTTTGTTGTATCCTTCTTGGTTAGCTTGCATCTCTGACTAGGTGGAAGGTGTAATTCTCTTGCTAAAAAAGAACCTTCAGGGACTCCATGAATACGCCTTATATCTCCCGCAGGTGTGATATCTATATGACTATCTTCAGGGAGGTTACCTTTATCTTTAGAAGGACAGCCTAATCCCACAAGAGCTTGTCCAACAGTTACATATGGTTGAAGAGAAAATAAAGACATTTGTGGATCTGGTTTGACGTGAGTTGGCAATGGGAAATGAAAGTTTTTATCTGTATTTGTAGCCACGATAAAAACTCTTTCTCTGATTTGAGCCACACCATATTTCGCAGAATTAATAGTTTGTATACTTAATCTGTATCCCAATTCTTTAAGCTCATGGGTAAGGGCTTCGCACACACCTCCAACACGTCCGGACTTATCCAGCGCTTTTAATAGACCCTTAACTTGCTCAATGACAATGACTTTGGGTCTTAACTCTCTAGCAAATCTAACAAACTCAAACAGTAGCAACCCTCGTTCATCATCCAAGGAAGCACGCTTACCCGCTTGAGAAAAACTTTGGCAAGGACTCCCCCCAAATAATAGGTCTAACTCACCAATTTTAAGACCTAAATCTTCCATCATCTGAGATGGATTTATTTGCCTTATATCTTTGTCAAAGAGAATAGTTTTCAGTTTTTCTCTCTGTATGACATTTTTTAATGTTTTGCAGCAGTGTGGATCTATTTCAATACAAGCTAATACTTCAAAAGCAGCTTGACGAACACCAATATCCATCCCA
The DNA here is from genome assembly GCA_963838375.1 of uncultured cyanobacterium. GTDB lineage: Bacteria > Cyanobacteriota > Cyanobacteriia > Cyanobacteriales > Geitlerinemataceae > DVED01. The sequence continues at coordinate 101,037 of CAWIQY010000015.1, forward strand.
CCTGCACCTGAAAACAGAGATATAGCAGAAAGCATAGGAATCAAGGCTCAATACATAAGGTACTATTGTTTTGTGAGAGTCATAGAATATCACAGGCATCCTAATGTTCTCAAATGATGCGTCAATGGAGTAGGGGAACTAACGTCTTCATCATCTATTCGGGTTCCCTCTCCCCCGGCAACGATCGCTTGTGTGACTTGCTCTAGGGTTTTACGATCGTTGAATAGACTCTGCCTTCTCTTCGGAGCAGTCGTCAGACTTGAGGGGTATTAGGCAAATGGCGATCCATTAGGCTGAGTCGGGAATCTGGGGTGATATCTCGGTCAATTCCGCTCAGGGGTTGGGCGATCGCACACCCATTCAAGATTACTATTTTTATGTCAGTCTGGGTTCAGGATGTTCGATCGGCTGTGCACTACCCACTAAGCACTAATCCCAAATGACCACTCAAAATAGAGGAATTCGGGTTTTGGGTGCTAAATTGGAAATCGTTACCCCTTTGTATTCAGGTTCCCGAATTCTATAGAATCTCGACGTAACTAGCCGTTTTGGTCGAAGCAAGCACGCTCATGTCCATTCTTGTCATTGTCGAATCCCCAACCAAAGCTCGTACCATTCGCAAGTACCTGCCTGCCGACCATCAAGTCGAAGCATCGATGGGTCATATCCGCGATCTCCCCCAGTCAGCGAGCGAAATTCCTGCTGCCGTTAAAAAAGAGAAATGGGCGCAGTTGGGGGTGAATGTCGAAGCCAACTTTGAACCCCTCTACGTCATCCCCAAAGACAAGCAGAAAGTTGTCAAAGCGCTCAAAGACGCCCTGAAACAAGCCGACGAACTGGTACTGGCGACGGATGAAGACCGCGAAGGTGAGAGCATTAGCTGGCACTTGCTGCAAGTCCTGAAACCTAAAGTGCCAACCAAACGGATGGTGTTCCACGAAATCACCGAAGAGGCAATCCGCGCGGCTCTCACCAACTGCCGGGAACTCGACGAACAGCTCGTCCACGCCCAAGAAACGCGGCGAATTTTGGATCGGTTGGTGGGCTACACGCTTTCGCCTTTGCTGTGGAAAAAGGTTGCCCCCAAATTGTCGGCGGGTCGGGTGCAGTCGGTTGCCGTGCGCTTGTTGGTGATGCGGGAACGGGAACGCCGTGCTTTCCGCCAGGGGAGTTACTGGGATCTCAAAGCGGCGCTCGAACAGCAGAAGACACCATTTGAAACTAAGCTGGTAGCTCTTGGTGGAACCAAGGTGGCAACGGGGTCAGATTTTGACGAAGCGACTGGACAAATTACTGCCGGGCGCAATGTTGTTTTATTGGATGAAGCTGCGGCAGTTGCCCTAAAAGACCGGTTAACGGGCAAACCGTGGACGGTGACGAAGTTGGACGAGCGTGCCTCGACGCGCAAACCCTCTCCGCCGTTTACGACTTCTACGTTGCAACAGGAATCGAACCGCAAATTGCGCCTTTCGGCTCGAGACACGATGCGCGTCGCCCAAAGTCTCTACGAAAACGGCTACATTACCTATATGCGGACGGATTCGGTGCATTTGTCGGAGCAAGCTATCCAAGCGGCTCGCAGTTGTGTCGAGCAAATGTACGGCAAAGCGTATCTGTCTCCAGAACCGCGCCAGTATGCAACCAAAAGTAAAGGGGCGCAGGAAGCGCACGAAGCCATTCGTCCGGCAGGGAGCCATTTCCGCACGCCCCAGGATACGGGGTTGAAGGAGCGGGAGTTGGCGGTTTACGATTTGATTTGGAAGCGGACGGTGGCTTGTCAGATGGCTAAGGCGCAGCAAACCTTTGTCACGATCGATTTGCAAGTGGAAGATGCGGGATTTCGATCGAGCGGTAAGCGCATCGACTTTGCCGGTTTTTTCCGGGCGTACGTGGAAGGCTCGGATGATCCCGATGCGGCACTCGAAGATCGCGAGGTGATTTTACCGGCGCTGAAAGTGGGCGATCGACCTGACTGTAGGAAAATCGCTCCGGTGGGACACGAAACCCAACCTCCGGCACGGTTTACGGAAGCTTCTTTGGTGAAAACACTCGAAAGCGAAGGCATTGGGCGTCCCAGTACTTATGCGAGCATCATCGGTACTATTATCGATCGGGGTTACGCCCAAAGCAACGGGAATGCTCTGATTCCCACCTTTACGGCTTTTGCGGTTAGCGCTCTGCTAGAGAAGCATTTTCCCGATTTGGTCGATCTCAAATTTACAGCAAAAATGGAGGACACTCTCGATCGAATTTCTACGGGAGATGTGCAGTGGTTGCCTTACCTACGAGACTTTTATGGCGGTGACGCGGGTTTGGAAACTCAGGTTAAGGAACGCGAAAGCCAAATCGATCCCGGCGAAGCCAAATCGGTGGAACTGGAAAACCTGACGGCAAAAGTCCGCATCGGCAAATACGGACCTTATCTGGAAGTCGAAAACAATGGGGAAACCCTCACGGCGTCGATTCCCCACAATCTCACTCCCGCCGATCTCGATCCCGAACAGGTTGAGGTGCTGCTTCGGCAAAAAACCGAGGGTCCGGATAAACTGGGTATGCATCCAGAAACGGGAGAACCGATTTACGCAATCATTGGCAGTTACGGTCCCTACGTGCAGTTGGGCGATGCCACAGAGGAAAATCCCAAACCCAAACGCGCCTCGTTACCTAAAGGCAAAACCTTGGAGGATGTCACTCTGGAAATGGCGGTGGGGTTGTTGGCGCTGCCGCGACTGCTGGGGGTTCATCCGGAAACGGGGAACAAAGTTCAAGCGAGTTTAGGTCGGTTTGGTCCCTATGTCGTGCACAAAAAGGGGACTGAAGAAGGGAAAGACGATTATCGATCGCTCAAAGCTGGGGATGATGTCCTTACGGTTCCCTTAGAACGTGCTCTGGAACTGTTAGCCCAACCGAAAAAAGGAGGTCGGCGGGGATCGAAAAAACCCTTACGAGAATTGGGAACTCACCCCGATGACGGCGAACCCGTGAATATTTATGAGGGCCCTTATGGTAATTATGTCAAGTACCAAAAGACCAATGTGGGTATTCCCGAAGGCGAGACGGTTGAGGGGTTGACGTTGGAGAAGGCGCTAGAGTTGCTGGCGGCTAAAGCGCCTAAGTCGAAATCGAAAACGACTAAATCCAAGTCGAAAACGACTAAATCGAAATCATCGAAATCAACGAAAGCCAGTTCGACGAAGAAGAAATCGTCTGCTTCGTAGAGGAGTTACGATCGATTGTTTCCGGTGAGTTCGTTCAAAGTCAAACAGGGGTTGTAGAGGAGAAGTATTTGAGAAAAAGCTTCTCTCCTACTGGAATTTTCCCTAGTCGATGTGACAACTCAGGCAAATTTTTCAATTAATGCCGATATCAAATTCCAGCTTAGATAAGCGACTCCGATTGACAAAACAAAAAATAACGCAATACTGAAAATCGATCGTATTTGAGCGATCGATTTTTTTTTGGGTTCTGTACTCATGGTTTTCGATCGTACTCCATTGATAGCTCTGTATTGGTCGCAGACGGGCGAAGCATTTGCATGATGCTTGTTGATTCTTACATAATAATTTTTAGCAAATGCTTCGCCCCTACCCAAATTTGTCCTAACCGCCAGACGCGGTTACTATAACAGCTTATCGCGTTTCTCGTTCACGCTTTAATTTCACCACTCCCCGAAGTTTCCTCCGCCTCTAATGTCGCCGACTCTGGAGTTTCTTGCTCGGGCGGTGCGAAAACTGTCAAACCGTTGGGAATACACTCGACTTCTACCGGAGTCGTGCCGATAATTTCCCCATCCAAAACCACTTTTTGCGGCGGTTGGGTGGTGACTTTGACTCGCCCGGCGCGCAGGGTAATGATATCCTTCTGATTTACGGGAACTTGTCGCAGTGCCGCACCGAGCAAGTTTGCCATGGTTGTTAGCGCTCCGAGATCGGTTGGGGGCGCGGCAATGGTGATATCGAGTAAACCGTCGTTGGCGGTGACGCTGCCCCAGCCTTGCGCCATCAGTGAGGTAGACGGTGCGGCATTGGCAATGGTGACTGCCCCAGCGTGAAAGGTTTGGAGTTGTCCTTCGATTTCGATTTGGATTTCAAATAACTGCTGTTCGTTCAATTGCTGGATGCCAGCACTGATGTAAGCAAAAACTCCCCAACGGTCTTTTGCTTCTCGGTTGGCACGATCGATCGCTTCGGCTTCCAAACCGATTCCGACTAGTAAAATCATCGGTAAACCGTTGCAGCGAGCCGTATCGACAATGCGGGTATTATCTGCCAAAATCACCTCGCAAGCACTTCTAATCGGTGTCAGATAAGAAGGAATACCCAATGCCACGGCAAAAGCATTTGCTGTTCCCCGAGGAATGATGCCCAAGGGAATCTTCGTTCCCGTCAAGACCCCTGCCACTTCGGAAACCGTGCCGTCGCCTCCCGATGCGATAATTAAATCGGCTTTGGCTTCGATCGCTTCTCGAGCCAGTTGTTCGGCGCTGATTTCCGGTGTTGTCAAACACACCACCACTTCCATGGCGGGTTTGAGCAGTTCTTGAACCAGTTTGAGGTCTTCTTCGGCGTTGCCTTGACCGGAAATGGGGTTGAAAATGAGATGGGCGATGCGCGTCCGCCGGAGTCGATCGACGATCGCTTCGGCTGTTGCCAAATTCGTTGCCAGCGCTACGTTGTGAACTGCACAGATGCGCTGTAGGGCTTGGATGTCCGGTTCGTGGGGTTGCGCGTACAGGGGATCGACCAAGAAAATTACGGCGCTGACTTTGCCCTCTGCCACCTGTGCGGCGATTTGAGCATCGCCGCCGACGGGCCCCGAGAGCATTTTTTCCACAGATAAGTCCGTTCCATCTTGGATGCGCTGTCCGGTGGTTCCGGTGGCAATCAGGCGATAGCGGGAAAATAAAGCGTGGTGGCGTTGAGCAAATTCGACGATTTCGTCTTTTTTGCGATCGTGGGCGATGAGTGCAAGGGTGGCAGGCATGGCAGTTAAGGGATTGATATAGCTATCCTAAATCATTTGGGATAGATATAGAGAATTCATCATATTATCGATTTTATTTTTTCGGTTCTGTGGTTTCTGGTGGCGATTCCTTGGGAGATAACATTCGGTCTACAAAACCTATTCCATCGTTTAAAAATCCAGCTAACGCGGCTAAAAATCCGATAATGACTGCGGCGATCGCTAATTTTTCTTTAACTCGTTCGATGGAAACTCGACGCTTTTCGTTGAGTCCTAGCGACTTTAACCATGTTTCCATATCTTTCGGTCGAAAGTCCGGTTCTAAGCTCATTCCTTGGAGAATGGCATCATTAACTCGATCGCTCAAATCAGGCGTTATTTCTTTGGGTGGAATTAACCGAACTTCGCTGAGATTAGATTGACGTTTTTCGGCGCTGGGTGGCGTTTCTCCCGTCACTAAAAAGTACAGCGTTGCGGCGAGTGAATAGATATCACTTCGCGCGTTCAGTGTCATAGAATCGATATACAATTCTAGAGAGGCAAAACCATCGGAAATTTCTCGTCGATCGCTCAGAGGAGTATCTGTTTCTCGGGCTAAATTGAAATCAATTAAAACCGCTTCTCCAGTTTCGTGTCGCACCAAAATATTCTCGGGTTTGACATCTCGGTGCAGCAATCCTTTAGCGTGAATGCAAGTTAAAGCACCTCCAATTTGCTTGATATAGCGCAAAGCTGCGGTTTCAGATAAGCGTTTTTGGGGTAAACTGGCTAAATCGATTCCGGCAATATATTCGAGCGGGACGCAAACAAGCTTGTAATCTCCATCTAATTCTCGCCAGGGTTGTCCCAAACATCGAACAACGTGATGGTGTTGGCAGTGTGCGAGCTTTGTTGCTTCTTTCCAGAGTTTGTCTTGCCAACGAGCGATCGCATCGAGATCTCCTTGAAGTTGGTCGATAATCACATCACTTAATGTTTTGATAACAATTCGAGTTCCATGGCGATCGAAGGCGAGATAGGTGACGGCAAAACGTCCCCGTCCTAACACCCGTTCGATAGTGTATCGATCGCCTCTTAATTGATGTCCTTGTTTCCAAACCATGATTTAATTGTATCCGATCGTCTTCAATTATCGGATAACTTTTCAGATTTTATGGATTCGATTTTCTCAAATTCAATATCTTCATACAACGCTTCCATTGTCCCTTCAAAATTGACGGTGTGAAGCTGAAATGTTTTTGAGGTATAATATTGTAAAACCCAAAATCCTTCATCGTTGCGCCGAAAGCACTCAATCCTCTGCCGTTTTGTATTGATTAAAACATACTCTTTCAGGCTCTCAATCTGTTGGTAGTCGGCAAACTTATCCCCTCGGTCAAAAGCTTCTGTAGAATTGGATAAAACTTCGACTATTAAACAGGGGAATTGTTTGTGATTTGGGGTTTCTCGATCTCGACGATCGCAACTGACCATCACGTCAGGATAAAAATAACGATTGAGCGATTCGATCCGGACTTTCATATCAGCAATATAAACGCGGCAACCCGATCCTCGAAGGTGGTTGCGGAGATTGGCTGCTAGATTGAGGGCGACGGTGACGTGCGCATCGCTAGCACCTGCCATGGCATAGACATAGCCATCGATATACTCGTGTTTGATATCACTTTGTTCCTCAAGCTTGAGGTATTCTTCAGGGGTGAGATAGGTGTAGTGTGGAGAAGCAATCATAATCTGTACGATCTTTAATTGATTTTATTCTATCAAGCTCAGATCGAATCAGACTTAGATGTTACATTCTAAAAGTTTGCCAATGAGAGAAACACTCTCACGAAGTTCTCCAACCCCATAATCCATGTATCGGTCTACATTCGTATCAGAACACATTCCCAATCCAGGAAACCGTTCCCATTGCGAATTGAATAACTCTCCAAACGCGGGAAAATGTCCGTGAGGTGCTGCGATCTTAAAAGTTAAATCTCTCCAGGACAGCCATTTCCCTTCTTTTCTCCATCCGACCCGATCTCCAAAAGCTTCCCAAACCGCTCGATCGAACTCTTGCGTACCACCGAGTTCTTGGTAAATTTGCCTTTGCACGCAGAAACCGAAGCGACTGTTACTGTATTCGATCCAGAGGCGATCCATCTCTCTCAAATCCTCGCACGAAAAATGGTTGATATCTTCCACCCTCAGCCAACCTGCCTCTACTAAAAAAGTCAAGCTTTTCTCTTCCGGGTTTGCAATTTTCAAAATGACTAGTGCTGTCTCTTCATCTGCTTCTCGCCACTTTCCTGCCGCTAGCAATTTTTGGAGCTTTTCGTACGTCATACCCAGCTATCCCGATCAATAGGTTACGATCTCAATTCAATTATTTTACTTAAAAAGGTCGATCTCGAAAAAAATATTGTTGGAAATAGCTCGAATATAAATTCTCGTAACGATCGAAATAGAGATCGTCGTGGAACCCCAAATTTAAACAGCCAACGGTTGGTCATTTCCTGTTCTCCCAAGCATTCGTATAGAATAAAGACTAATTCGTCTATTTAACAATCCGTAACAGCACATGAACAGCCCCTTTCTGCAACGACTCCACAGCGAAAATCGCCCGGTTCTCGTGTTTGACGGCGCGATGGGAACCAACTTACAAGTGCAGAACCTCACCGCCGAGGACTTTGGCGGCGCAGAGTACGAAGGATGCAACGAATACCTCGTTCACACCAAGCCAGAAGCCGTCGCTACAGTCCATCGGGGGTTTCTCGAAGCGGGTGCCGATGTCATCGAAACAGACACCTTCGGCGGCACTCCTGTGGTGTTGGCAGAGTACGACTTAGCCGACAAAGCTTACGAACTCAACAAAGCCGCCGCAGAATTGGCAAAGCGCCTCACCGCCGAATATTCCACACCGGACAAACCTAGATTTGTGGCGGGTTCCATCGGACCGGGAACCAAACTACCGACGCTGGGACATATCGATTTTGACACGTTGCGCGACTCTTTTATCGTCCAAGCCGAAGGATTGTATGACGGTGGTGTAGATTTTCTGTTAGTAGAAACCTGTCAAGATGTGCTGCAAATTAAAGCAGCTTTAAATGCCGTCGAAGAAGTCTTTGCCAAAAAAGGATCGCGCTTGCCGATTATGGTTTCGGTGACAATGGAAGCCTTCGGCACGATGTTAGTCGGTTCGGAAATCAATGCGGTGGTCTCGATTTTAGAACCCTACAATATCGACATTTTGGGACTTAATTGTGCCACGGGTCCGGACTTGATGAAAGAACACATTCGCTACCTGTCAGAAAACTCCCCGTTTATCGTGTCTTGCGTTCCCAACGCGGGATTGCCGGAAAACGTCGGCGGACAAGCGCATTACCGACTGACACCGATGGAATTGCGAATGGCATTAATGCACTTTGTAGAAGATTTGGGAGTGCAAATTATTGGCGGTTGTTGCGGCACTCGCTACGAACATATCGGGGCTCTGGCGGAAATGGCAGGAACCCTCAAAGCCAAGGAACGCAAACCTAACTACGAACCTTCGGCTGCCTCAATTTACAGTACCCAATCTTACGAACAAGAGAACTCATTTCTGATTGTCGGCGAACGTCTCAATGCCAGTGGTTCTAAGAAATGTCGGGATTTACTCAATGCTGAAGATTGGGATGGATTAGTCGCATTAGCAAAAGCTCAAGTTAAGGAAGGCGCGCACATTCTCGATGTCAACGTCGATTATGTGGGACGAGATGGCGTTCGGGATATGCACGAGTTGGTGTCTCGAGTGGTGACGAATGTCAATTTGCCGCTGATGCTAGACTCGACCGAGTGGCAAAAAATGGAAGCGGGGTTAAAAGTTGCCGGGGGAAAATGTTTGTTGAACTCCACCAACTATGAAGATGGAGAACCTCGCTTTTATCAGGTTTTGGAGTTGGCAAAAAAATACGGTGCTGGAATCGTTGTCGGAACGATCGATGAAGAGGGTATGGCACGGACGGCAGATAAAAAATTTGAAATTGCCAAACGTGCTTATGATGCGATCGTTGCTTATGGAATTCGTCCCGAAGAAATCTTTTTCGATCCTTTAGCACTCCCCATTTCTACCGGAATTGAAGAAGATCGCGAGAACGGAAAAGCCACGATCGAATCCATTCGTCGCATCCGAGAAGAATTGCCGGGATGTCACATTGTTCTAGGAGTTTCTAACATTTCATTCGGCTTAAACCCAGCAGCGCGACAAGTTTTAAATTCGGTGTTTCTCCACGAAGCAATGCAAGTGGGAATGGATTCGGCGATCGTTAGTGCCAGTAAAATTTTACCCCTAGCAAAAATCGAACCGGAACATCAAGAAGTTTGCCGCAAACTGATTTACGATGAACGAGGATTTGAAGGTGATATTTGTACCTACGATCCGCTGACTTCCTTAACTCAACTCTTTGAAGGGAAAACCACCAAACGCGATCGATCTGGCGATATCAATCTTCCCGTAGAAGAACGCCTCAAACGTCACATTATCGACGGCGAACGTATTGGTTTAGAAGAACAACTTGCTAAAGCTTTAGAACAATATCCGCCGTTGGATATTATCAATGTTTTTCTCCTGGATGGAATGAAAGTCGTCGGTGAATTGTTCGGTTCCGGACAGATGCAACTTCCCTTTGTATTGCAGTCAGCACAAACCATGAAATCTGCGGTAGCTTACCTAGAACCGTATATGGAGAAAGAGGAAGGGGAAGACAATGCCAAAGGCACATTTATTATCGCAACGGTAAAAGGCGATGTTCATGATATTGGCAAGAACTTGGTCGATATCATCTTGTCGAACAATGGATACAGGGTGATTAACCTGGGGATTAAACAACCTGTGGAAAACATCATCAATGCCTATCGCGAACACAAGGCAGACTGTATCGCCATGAGTGGCTTACTGGTGAAATCTACGGCATTCATGAAAGACAATCTCGAAGTGTTTAACCAAGAAGGAATTACCGTTCCCGTCATTTTAGGCGGCGCGGCATTAACTCCCAAGTTCGTGAATAAAGATTGTCAAAATACTTATAAAGGACAAGTTATCTACGGTAAGGATGCGTTTTCCGATCTCAATTTCATGGAAAAACTGATGCCTGCTAAAGCGGCAGAAAGTTGGGACGATTTCCAAGGATTCTTAGGGGAGAACATGGAAATGGCAATGTGGAAACTTCCTCGGTTTGCACGACGCTTCCTGATCTGATGATATGAGCTTCCGAAACTCCTGAAAATGGAAAATCGAAAGCCGCGATCCGATTTACCCGTCGATACCCGCCGTTCTGAGGCAGTAGACATCGAATTCGATCGACCCACACCTCCTTTTTGGGGAAGCAAAATTCTGCAACCAGACGATATTCCCGTCGAAGAACTGTATTGGAATCTCGACTTACAAGCATTAATCGCCGGACAATGGCAATTCCGCAAACCGAAAGAACAATCTCGGGAAGACTATGATGCGTTCTTAGCCGAAAAAGTTTACCCGGTTTTAGAACAGTGGAAACACCGGATTGCCGAAGAAAATCTGTTACACCCTCAAGCCATTTACGGATATTTTCCGTGTCAATCCCAAGGCAATTCCGTACACATCTACAAACCCGAAGAAGCCGAAACCGGAACATCTCACCGAACCCATTGTCACTTGGGAATTTCCCCGGCAAAAATCCCTGCGTCGTCTCTGTATCGCCGATTTCTTTGCACCTAAAGAATCAGGACATATCGATGTATTTCCCATGCAAGCGGTGACGATGGGTGATATTGCCACAGAATTCGCGCAAAAACTGTTCGCCGACAACCAATATACTGACTATTTATACTTCCACGGCATGGCAGTCCAAATGGCAGAAGCGTTGGCAGAATGGCTGCATACCCGAATTCGTCGCGAGTTGGGATTTGGGGATAAAGATCCCGATAATATTCGCGATATTTTGGCGCAACGCTATCAAGGTTCACGGTATAGTTTCGGCTATCCCGCTTGTCCGAATATCCAAGATCAGTTCAAACAATTGGAGTTACTCGGGATGCGATCGAATTAACCTTTATATGGATGAAAGCGAACAATTGTATCCCGAACAATCGACAACGGCGATTATCACTTATCACCCCGTAGCTAAGTATTTCAGCGCTTAGTTTTAACCATTTAGGGTGGGTTTTTACTCACCCTGAATGACTACTGAGTATTTCTATCGATCCCAACTCATACTCATTATGACTACAATATACATAGAGTTGACAGAAATCTCCAATTATGGCTAAACTTACTCAACGCCGCACCCAAAACATCGACGGCGACTTCTACGTCGATCGAACTTGTATCGACTGCGACACCTGCCGTTGGATGGCACCGGAAGTGTTCAATCGCGCCGACGAAAAATCGGCAGTGTACCACCAACCTGCCAACGACCCCGAACGCCTCAAAGCCATGCAGGCACTGCTATCCTGTCCCACCGCTTCCATCGGCACAGTCGAAAAACCCACAGATATAAAGGAAGTTCAACAGAGTTTCCCCATTCCCATCGCCGACAACGTTTACCACTGCGGTTATCATTCCGAAAACTCCTACGGCGCTGCTAGTTACCTGATTCAACGAGAAGACGGCAATATCCTCGTCGATTCTCCGCGCTTTGCACCGCCTTTGGTGAAACGTTTGCAGGAACTCGGCGGGGTACGTTATCTGTATCTCACCCACCGCGACGACGTTGCCGACCACCGCAAATTCCACGATCGCTTCGGGTGCGATCGACTTCTGCACGCCGACGACATCACCGCCGACACCCAAGATGTCGAGATTCCCCTCTCCGGAAGCGAACCCATCCAATTTGCACCGGATATGCAGATTATCCCCGTTCCCGGACATTCCAAAGGACATACGGTCTTACTCTACGCCGACAAATTCTTGTTTAGCGGCGATCATCTCGCTTGGTCATATCGCCTGAACCAACTTTACGCCTTTCCCCGTTACTGTTGGTATTCCTGGGACGAACAAATTCGATCGATGCAACACCTGACACAATACTCATTTGAATGGGTGTTACCCGGTCACGGTCGGCGCTACCATAGCAATGTGGAAACCATGCAACAACAACTGCAACAATGCGTGGAATGGATGAAAAAAGTCGATCGGTAAATATTGGTACGGATTCACTTATTATTCGACAGCTTCATGGAATTGGCGTCTACAGAAACGAAGTCCGCAAACGCAGACTGTAGTGAACCCATGCCGATGGGTTTTGATTCTGTAGATGCGGTTTCAACCACCATGTGAATATAGGCATTTGTCGCGTCGTTGGGACAGCAAATACGATCGAAGTCGATCGCGCACCCGCAACAGACAAGTCATTTTTACGGACATCCAGCAGCTAAGTGCATAGTTCTATCTCCCCCAGAAGTATGTACTTGTAGAGCAGGAAAAACATCTGTTCATTTGCCAGATCGCAGCTAAGTGCATAGTTCTATCTCCCCCAGAAGTATGTTCTTGTAGAGATCGAAAGCAGAACTGACTTTATCATAACTTTACATAAAGTCATTATAAAAATTCAGTGAAGCCTCTTGCACTTCGCTGAATCTCTAGGCTAACTTAGTCGAACACTTCTAGCTTCAAGCTAAAAGCTAACTATATCTTCGGGTAACAATCACAGGTCAAAAATTATGACAGATCTTGGAAATCGGATGAGTACGGCACTGGATGTCGGTTCGCTTGTCGGTCAAGTTTCGTTTGCTGATTCCGTCAATAGTGGCAACCAGATACGAGATGATTTTTATCGAGTGACGCTCGATCGAAGCAGTCGGCTCAATGCTGCTTTTATCAGGAACGGGCAGTCCTGTAGATTTGAGGATTATTCGCGATTTTAATAACAATGATGTTGTTGAATCGGTGAAGCTTTACTAGGATGGGCTATCATTCAGTCGGCGATGGAGCCGTTGGTGCGGATTTACCTCCTGGAACATACTTTGTGCAGGTCGTTCGTGACATTCTTCTTCTATCAGATGCCAGAAACGATTATACTCTAAACCTGACCAATACTCCCGTTGGCACATTAACCGTCGATCCGGGAAATCTGATGAGTCAGGCACTGGATCTGGGTTTTCTCAATGGTAACCGGACGTTTGCTGATTTTGCTGGAAACGTCGCACTCGATCCTGCTGATTACTATCGTTTTACTCTAGATCGATCTACCGATGTGAGTCTGACCCTGGCGGGAACGTAGTTCGAGTCTTACCTGATTCGTCTGATTCAGGATCTCAACAACAACAATGTGGTTGAGAGGAACGAAGATGATTGCCAGGGATGACTCGGGTTTTAGCACTCAGTGCAGTCAGCCCAACTTCCATTAATGCAACTTTACAACCTGGAACTTACTTCGTAGCATCTCGGTACTACGAATTTCACGGAAGCAACTACACTCTCAACTTCTTCACCCCTGGTGTCACTCCTTTCACCTTCGGTGCCGACGGTCCTTTTTTCAACCTCTCCACCGACTCCGACACCATCATCCTAGATGCCGCACAAGTCGGAAACCTCGTCGTTCGAGCCTTAGATGGCGACGATATTGTTCAAGGTTCGGCAGGTAACGATATTGTTGTCGGCAATATCGGCAACGATCGAATTCTCGGCAATATCGGCGATGATTTTCTCCTCGGGGGTCGCGACAACGATACTATTGAAGGCGGCGTCGGCAACGACTTTGTAACCGGAAATCGCGGCAACGATATGGTTTACGGAAACGCCGGAAACGACATCGTGCGCGGCGGACAGGACAACGACTCGCTGTTCGGCGGAGAGGGAGACGACCAATTATCTGGCGATTTTGGTACGGATGTTCTCACGGGTGAAGCAGGGAACGACTTGTTTATTCTACGATCGAGTACCGCTGCATCGAGTATCGCCGAAGCTGACATTATTGCTGACTTTACCGCCGGACAAGATGCGATCGCGCTGACCAACGGACTCACATTCGCGGGAATTGCCTTAGATGCGTCCGGTAGCAATACTGCCATTCGCGAAGTCTCCACGGGACAAATCCTCGGCGTGGTTGCCGGAGTTCAACCTGCGGCTTTGAGTGCAGGTAACTTTGCCACATTGCCAGGGGATTTTTAGCCTGTAGCCGCCTAAAAGCCTAGGGAATTATTCATCCCGGTTTCTCCGTCAATTTCGATTGTCTAAACTCGAAATTTGTCGGAAAAATCGGGTTTTTGGGGAGATGATTCGCTGCGAAGTGTTTCCCGGATTGTGGCTATCGGTGGCGGTGTGGCAACGGGTTGTCCTGCCGCCACCGATCGTGACGAACGAAAGAGAAATGCGAAGATAGGGAAAGAAACTCGATCTCCTGCGCCCAACTCCATGCCTTTCCCGAAAGTTCTTCATTCATTCTCCCCCGAACGCTGGCTTGTCCCGATCGTATTATTCGCCATCTTAACTTTCGGTGCGTTACCGAATTACATCCAAGGAGATTGGTGGAGTGTTCCCCCCCCTGTCACGCAATTAAAACAACTCAAAGAACTGGCGAAAACAGGAGTGACACTGGCAGGCTGGAAAACAGCTTCTCAAAAAACCGTCGAGTTAGCTTCGGGAAAGTGGGTGATGCAGACACTCGAAGCTGATGGAACCGAACCGATTGACGAACGCCAGCGTCAAGTCATCTTGCTGCTGCGACCCCAAACCTCCACCACGGGTTCATCGGCGCAACCCCAGGCAGAATGGGGGGATTTTCGCGCTTTGGGTGGGGGTCAGTCCTGGAAAAGCGATTCTGACCGACGGCTACAGTTTGAAATGGATATAAAAGAAGGTGGACAAGTTACGATCGAAGCGCGCTTTTTTCGGGCTTGGATTCGATCGCAAACCTACGCCCTTGTCCAGTGGTATGCTTGGTCGGATGGGGGACATCCCGATTTGACTCGGTGGTTTTGGGTCGATCGTCAAGCCAGACTGTCCGATCGGCGGATACCTTGGGCGGCTGTATGTCTACTCATCCCCATCGAACCCCTAGGCGATATCGAAGCGGTACGACCTTTAGCGGAATCCTTGGGTCAAAAAATTCAAATTTCCGTCATGTCAGTTATTGGTTATTAGTTATGGGTTATTGGTGATGAACGACTAGCAACCAGCCACTAGCAACCAGCCACTAGCAACTAGCCACTAGCCAATTACCAAATGACGGCAATACGCGATCGAACTCGGAATCAAACTCAACAGCGAATCTTGAGGCTTCTAGGAGGGATACCCTTGTGTTGGAGTCTCAATGGGGCATTTGTCGCAGCGGTTGCCCAAAATCCGCCGATCGATCGTTCGTCGCTGCTGCCTCAAGTTCTTCAGTCCATCGAACTCCAGCAACAGATTACCGCTGCCACCCTCAAGCGACAACTGATTACGCCATTGCCATACTCCCAAGCAGTCCCGCCGCCATTGCCACTCCCCCCAGTTTCTCCACCCATTCCCCCGAAAGAAACCGCCCTCGATCCCCGATGGAACCAGTATCAACTCGGTGCCGGAGATACCATTTTCATTCAAGTCGAACCCCCCTTTCAAGATCTGAGTTTTCAAAGTACCCTTTCTCCAGAAGGAACGATCGTTGTCCCCTTAGCCGGATCGCTCAATTTAGAAGACTTCAGCCCCAACGAAGCCGCTGCCGCCATCCAGGCGCAACTCAACCGTTTTGTGGTCGAACCCGTCGTTTCCGTCACCCTCCTCGCCCAGCGTCCCGCACAAGCCACAATCTCTGGAGAAGTGCTGCGACCGGGATTTTATCCGCTTCCTGCCAATACCACCCCTTCTTCAGCGATTCTAGCGGCAGGCGGTGCGACTCGAGAAGCCGATTTGCGACAAGTCTTCGTCCGTCGCACCCTTCCCAACGGTACGGTTTTGCAGCGGCAGATCGATCTCTACACCCCTCTCCGTCAAGGGATCGCCGTTCCCGAGTTCAACCTCCAAGACGGGGATGCGATCGTCGTTTCCCAACGACAAACCGACTTCAATGCCGAATACGATCGTGAATTTATCGATCGTCTCACCCTCACCGCCCCTCCACAAGTCCCGTTAGAAATTACCGTGGTTGGGGAGGTGGCGCGACCGGGATTTTACCCGGTTTCTGCCTTGCCACCTCCCGATCTCGCCCAAGCCATCCTGGCAGCCGGAGGATCGCGAGTGACTGCCAATTTACGACAAATCCTCGTCCGTCGTACCCTGATTGACGGATCGAGGGTTGAAGAAACGATCGATCTATTTACACCGTTGCTCGAAGGCGCACCCTTACCGGATTTTCGCTTGGAAGATGGCGATGTTGTGGTCGTTCCCACCCTAGATATCACCGATCGAGATGAATACGACAGGCAACTGGCTGCCCGTTCTACCCTCGCCCAGCAGCAAATTCGCGTTCGTCTTCTCAGCTATGCTTCCGGCGGCGGACAGAGTGCGGTGGGCGGCGCCTTTAATATTCTCAACTTACCCAATACGAGTACTCTCCTAGATGCCTTACAAGGGGTTCCCCTGAGTCAAGCCGATCTCGATAGCATCGCGGTGATTCGTTTCGACGAAGAACTCGGACGTGCCATCACCCAAGAGTTCGATGCTAAAGCTGCCATGCAGGGCGATCCCACCCAAAATATCTTGCTGCAAGATAATGATGTCATCGTCGTCAATCGCAATACGATCGCCAAAGTCAGTTACATTCTCAATACCGTCACTCAGCCATTCCGAGATGTGCTGGGATTCTTGCTCTTTTTCGATCGGCTCCAGCGCAGTGCGGAAAACCTTTTCGGACCTTAGTCGGGTTCCGCGCCTTTGGGCGATAATTGATGGGTAAAAGAAAATCTATAGAAAATTTATAGCGGACGAATGGAATTCACGCCGACAGAAACACTCGTCCACCCGCGCAGACCAGGTTTTAACCGCTTGTACCTTTCGTTTTTGGGTCGCCTAAGCTCGAGCATCTTGCTGTTTGAACTGAGGCGATCTTTAACATCTTTGCATATGCAATGGCAAGCTTTGTACCTAAATTTTACACTCATGGCACGAGCTTTATCTAACCATTACCCAATACACTTGTGACACTTGTTAGAGTGTCATTAAGGTCGGATTGATATCTGGCACAAGCCGATAATTTGGGAAGTCGTAAGGGTTGGGTAACGATCGGCTTTTGGGCGAACCCGAACCCAACACTCTAGATCGAACCTGAACTAAATCTAAAGATTAGGGCTTCCCAGAGCAAACAACAGCAACTCTCATTTTACGATTAAAAGAGAGCCGATCGGCTGTTAGGCTGGTGGAGTTAAAATCTCTAGGATCGATCCGTTATCGCCCGATTGTGGAAAATTCGGGTTCGAGAATGTAAGTTTGACGGGTATGCAAGTTCGACATTTATCAGCTAACACAGCATTTATGAGAGTGAGTACCCATGAAACACCCCAATATGACCGCCCAAAAAGATTCTCGATCGTTAACGAATTGTGAAGTCAACTTGACAGAAATGTCTTACGAGTTTCGCACTTCTCTCAATACCATTCTCATGTCTGTCGAACTGCTCGAAACCCAAAAAGCTTCGGGTAAAGATACTGGATCGACCCGCTATCTACAACAAATCCGCTCTGCCGTAGACAAAATGAATGATGTTCTCGATGAGAGATTAGATCTTCATTCCACGGCTTCCTCCTGCACTTAAATTCAGGAGGGATTCGTCCAATTTCAAGCGGCTTCCCCATCGAGTTTAGATGAGGAAGGTGCAACCTAAAAAAGACAACCCGGTACGAGTAAAAACCCTGGAAAAACGATCGTTTTCTCTTGGGTTTTCGCCGATCGAAGGTCTGGATCTGGACTGAATCTTTAATTCTCTGGAGATTTAATTAACTCGTTCAATAGTGATGGTTAACCGGGCAACCAACGCTCCAATGGCACCAATGGCGGCTAGAATAGGCGCAAGGGTCACAGCGATCGCCCCACCGACAATGCCAACAGTCATGGGAATTTCAATTAAGGTATGACCGGCTTCATTTTTGAGGGTAATCC
Organism: uncultured cyanobacterium; assembly: GCA_963838375.1. Classification (GTDB taxonomy): domain Bacteria; phylum Cyanobacteriota; class Cyanobacteriia; order Cyanobacteriales; family Geitlerinemataceae; genus DVED01. The sequence continues at coordinate 119,005 of CAWIQY010000015.1, forward strand.
GACGGATATTACCCTGATGAATTAGTTCTTTAATTTTTGTGACAACAGTATCTCCATCAATCTGAAATTCTTCGACCCGAATCTTTTCTGTTGTGTCCACTTGAGCATCAACAGGCGTGACAGGGATTGGCTCTTGGAACTCAGGAATCTTAGGACTATCGATGGGTTCGCTCATTTTGGCTATCTTCCTTTCTTCGATACGAGTTTTGGATGAGGTCTCAGCTTAAAGCCCTTGGAGTTTGTTAAGTGAGCGAGGGCGATCGCTCAATCGGGATAGGCTGAACACCGATCTGTAAAATGCCGACTCTGCTTTCTATGATAAACCCAAATCCTGCACGCGCTTGTACCAACGCATGACGACTCGAGCGAGACGTCCGGAGTTGTGGCGGACGACCCCCGAGTCATCTTCCCACATGACGATCGCAGACAACACCTGACGATCGAGTTTTGCGATCTCTTCGAGATCTAACGCCACCGGATGACTTTGCTGCTGCGCGTAGCGAATCAGGGATCTTGCCGAAGGTTGACTTTTCTCCACCAGTACCGTGTCGAATAGAGAATAACCGCAAGCTGCGTCGATCGCCCGAATGTGATCGGCTACACTGTAATCTTGAGTTTCTCCCGGCTGAGTCATGATGTTGCAGATATAGATGCAGGGAATCCGGGTTTTCTCGTCGGCAAGACAAGTGCGGCGGGCGATAGCTGCGGTAATTTCCGGCACTAACAAATTGGGAATGACGCTAGTATAGAGACTTCCCGGACCGATGACGATGACTTCAGCCTCTTCGATCGCCTCGAGAACTTTCGGCAATGCTGGGGGATTAGCGGGATGGCAACCAATCGTGGTAATTTTACCCCCGGCTTCCGTAATTTTAGACTCTCCCTCAACTCGGCGACCATCCTCCAACTGCGCCCACAGTCGCACGTCGCACGGGGTAGCAGGCAGCACTTGTCCCCGAATTGCCAACACCCGAGAACTTGCGGCAATGGCACGTTCCAAATCCCCCGTCACCTCAGTCATCGCCGTCAAAAACAAATTGCCGAAACTGTGACCCGTCAACCCCTCACCCGATCGAAAGCGATACTGAAATAACTCGGTAACTAACTTTTCTTCATCGGCGAGTGCCGCCATGCAGTTGCGAATATCCCCCGGTGGTAACACCCCCATTTCCCGGCGCAACCGTCCCGACGAGCCGCCATCGTCCGCCACCGTCACCACTGCCGTAATATTGGCACTGTAGCCTTTTAACCCCCGCAGCAAGGTAGACAATCCCGTCCCTCCTCCGATCGCAACGATCTTCGGACCGCGGTGCAGGCGTCGATGCGTCAGCAACTTATCGACCAACTCTTCATCCCCGTCAGAGTTCAAAGCGGCTTCAATTTCCCCAAAAGAGCGAGTTTGTCCCCAAAAAATCAACCCAATTCCTAAGATTAAGACCAGCGGACCGCTAATATAACTCGGCACCAAGCTCGTCACTCCCGCCAACACATTTCTCACCAACCGAATGAAGTTGTAAACTGGGGTCTGGTTTGTCCAAATGGCTAATCCCAGACTGGTGAGCAAAACCCCCCCGGCACTCAGGAGAAACCAGCGTTTGACCGACAAACCTGGAGACATCCATTTAAACCACTGATTGACTCGGTGGGGAGCACGGCGGCGGTATCTGCGAATTTTGAGAGTTTTAAAAATTTGTTTCATAATGACGATCGTAATACCCTTTGGGAAAGGGGTTCTAGCCCCCCTACCGCTGACACGCAACTCGTCCCGGCAGCCGCGACGATCTCCTACAATCCTATAAATCGATCGAATGCAGGAGACTGGAAACCACGGTTTTCCGGGAAATTTGAGGGTTTAGGGGGGCGAGATCTGGGATTTTGAGGTTAAAAGCCCCAGCTCGATTTACGCTGTAGCTACTGCCCCCCAGGGCTGAAATAGCCTCCGATCGTTTTTGCCCTCTTCCCTCTTTCAAGAGTGTCTCCCAGGTTGCCCGGTCTTACTTTTTCCTGACGCCGGAACTTGTAGTCGGAAAGATCGGTCGAAGTCGGGACGGCATCAGGGCTAGAGAAGTTGACAACTGTGAAAACAAAACAGCCTTAGTATCAAAGGACGGGGTTTCCACCCACATTTTCTGATGACTCAGTCTAAAGTGGCAAATTAGAAGTCTGGTGATTTTATGGCAGAACCCTTGATCGAACTCAGAGGAATTTCTAAAACCTTTGGCTCCCAAGCGATCCTCGATGGCATCGATTTGACGATCTATCGAGGAGAAGCACTGGCATTAATCGGACCGTCGGGAACGGGAAAATCTACGGCTTTGAGGATTATTGCTGGATTGCTCGCACCCGATGCGGGGGAAATTTATCTCAAAGGAGAGCGTCGCATCGGGTTAATTGAAGATGGCAAAGATCCGATCGGGATTGGTATGGTGTTTCAGCAAGCTGCATTGTTCGACTCGTTAACTGTAGATGAAAATGTGGGCTTCGTGCTGTACCAACATTCTCAGCTCCCCAAAGCTAAAATTAGAGAATTGGTCGAGTACAGTCTCGATCGTGTGGGGTTGTCGGGGAAGGCTCATCTCTATCCGGCGGAGTTATCCGGCGGGATGCGCAAACGAGTCAGTTTTGCTCGCGCAATTATGGCTAATCCCGAAGATCCGACAACACAACCGGAAGTATTATTGTACGACGAACCGACTGCCGGATTAGACCCGATCGCCTCGACGGTAATCGAGGATTTGATTCGCCAACTCCACAGCCGCGAAAACAGCATCTGTCAAACCTACGTGATGGTGACTCACCAAGACAGTACCATTCGCCGCACCGCCGATCGAGTAATCTTTCTTCATCAAGGGAAAGTCAGTTGGGAAGGCAACCTTCACGACTTTGACACCACCGACAATCCCCTCGTCAAACAGTTTCGCACCGGGAGCGTTACCGGACCGATTCAGGTGGGACGAGAGCGGTGATTCGAGGAGTTGCAGGAGAAGATCGCCGTGCACTACACAAGCCACAAGCCACTAGCCATTAACCATTAACAATGAATCGTCTAAAATAAGTATCTTGCCAAAGCAGCCATCAGGTTAAACCCAATCAGATTGAGGAAAAATTATGCGATCGCGAACTCTCAGAGAAGGCTCTTTAGGTCTATTCATTTTGATGGGATTGGGTTTGGCGGGTGGCTTGGTTTTCTGGCTGAAGGGGGTCAACATCGGTCGTCAGAGTTATCAATTTAGCGCTCGGTTTCCGGAAGTGATCGGACTACAAGCCGGTTCTCCCGTGCGGTATCGAGGAGTTGTCATCGGGAACATCGCGTCGATCGACCCCGGTATCAATGGTGTTGATGTTACCTTGGAAATTAACTCGTCTGATTGGCTGATTCCTCGCAATGTCACAATAGAAGCCAATCAAGGGGGGTTTATTGGCGAAACGGCGATCGACATCGTTCCCAAATCCGCAACGGAAATCTCTAACAGCGCCAATTTTCCCGATCCCCTTTCCCCCGATTGCAACGATCGTGTGATTATCTGTAATGGCGATCGTGTATCCGGAGAAATGGGTGTCAGTTTTGCCGAACTGATGCGAGCATCCACCGAATTTACTGAAACCTTTAGCGATCCGCAATTCTTTACTCAGATTACGGCGCTGACCGAAAACTCAACCAATGCGGTAGAAGGGATTGCCACTTTAGCCGGAGATTTGTCGCAGTTAAGTCGATCTCTGACAACAGAACTGAACACTTTATCGGATTCGGCACTCGCCGCTACCGATACTGTCGGTCAGGCAGCAGATCGTCTGAGCCTAACGGCAGGGGAAATTGCTAATCTGGCTTCCACCGTCAATGGCTTGGTAGAAAATAATCAGTCCGGTCTGGTTGCCACTCTCGATAATGTCAATCTCACCGCTAGCGAAATGGCTAATCTGGCTTCCACAGTCAATGGCTTGGTAGAAAATAATCAGTCCGGTCTGGTTGCCACTCTCGATAATGTCAATCTCACCGCTAGCGAAATGGCTAATCTGGCTTCCACAGTCAATACTTTAGTCGATAGCAATCGTACCGGTTTGGTCGCGACCCTAGACTCGGTGAACCAGATGAGCGTCGATCTCAGCTTGGCAACCCGCAACCTAGTTCCTTTAATCGAGCAAGCCAATCAAACTTTAGCCAATGTCGATCGAGGTTTAACGTCGATCGAGCGATCGAGTCTACTCACCAATTTGGAGGAGATTTCTAACAATGCCGTTACCCTGTCAGCCAATGCGGCAGAAGCCTCGGTCAACTTGCGAGAAGTCACCCTTGCCGCCAACGATCCTACCAATCGAATCTTGATCCAACAAACCCTCGATTCGGCTCGTTCTACCTTCCAAAACGTCCAGAAAATTACTTCGGATTTGGATGACTTAACCGGAGATCCGGAGTTTCGCGAGAATATCCGACGGATGGTGAACGGCTTGAGCGGCTTGGTGTCTTCGACCCAACAGCTTCACGATCGCGTACAAACCGCTCAAACTCTCGAACCTTTAGCTGAGTCGATCGTCACTCTCGAAGAACTTCCCAGCAATTCGGCATCCTCAAAAAAAGCGATCGCCAAACCGAAAATACCGGCGAGCGATCGCTAGTCATTGGAACCCGACTTCACTCAGATTCCGACTCAGATTCTGACTCCTGCAACTCCTCCGACTCGTCGGAACCCACTTTTGGGATGATTTCGGGACGATCGGCTCCTTCCCAGCCTGGGGGTCGTTTGGAGTTATACCAGGCAATCGAACCGCCAACTACCGCTGCCAAAAATCCAAAGACATAAAGCAAAGTAAATGCTAAGGGAAATTGCATTCCTTGCTTTACTGCTACATCCATCAATACGTTCATTTTTTCCTCATCCCGATCTAAATCTAACGATTATTCAATCTAGCCAATTAATATAGCGATCGATCTTGAGCGAGGAGGGAAAGTTTTCCGATGCCAGAACCAGACCTTTGGCAATCGGCTTTTCCTCACTCAACTTGAGAATTATAGGAATTTATGGGACGGCGCTCGCAGGTGATACTGCGAGCCTTTCCCAACTTTCCTCATCCCCGGTCATGATGGTACTTCAAATTTGTACCCAACTCCACGGACGGTTTGAATCTGCGATGGCTCTTCGCTCAATGTTTCCATCTTGCGGCGAATTTGACCGATGTGAACGTCTACCACTCTCGGTTCTCCCACATAGTCATAATCCCAGACCTCCTGAAGCAGTTCCGATCGACGCCATACCCGATTGGGATGACTCGCCAGAAAATGCAATAAATCGAATTCTAACGCGGTTAGGGCGATCGGTTGGTCATTGATGCTCACTTGGCGACTGCTGGGATCGATACTCAAAGATCCCACATTGATAGACTTAGCCGTGGCTGGCGTGACAATGCGCTGACGTTTGAGAACGGCAGCCACCCGCGCTCCCAATTCGACTAGGCTGAAGGGTTTGGTGAGGTAGTCGTCTGCTCCCCTCTGAAAGCCTGTAACGATATCGTCTTCATCGCTTCTATTGGTCAGCATCATCACGAAGACTCCGGTACGATCCTGCATTTCTTGGCAGAGACTGTAACCGGTCGTATCTGGCAAGTTCACATCGAGGATCACCAAATCCGGTGTGAGCTGATCGAACAAAGTCAGCGCATTTTTACCGTCTTCAGCAGATTCTACGGTGTACTCCTGCTTGCTTAAAAAACGATGAATGAGATTCCGCACTGCGGGATCGTCGTCAACGACTAGAATTTTGGCGGTGGACATGATCGGGACTTTGCTCTGAAAACTGGGTTAACACGGATGACATCAACAAAAGACAATGCCAGACTCTTAGATCGGCTAAATCGGCACAAACAGAGGAGCGGCTCTACCAAGAGGTCTGTCATTGGGAGATTATTAACGTTTATGACTCAATCGATAACACAATAGCAAGATCTAATAAGAGTAGTGTGACTGGATCGTGGGAACATGATAGAGCAGGATATTACAATCAGTTGATTATGTCGGTTTCTCAACTCAAGCTTAACTTGGTTGAAGGTTCAATGGCGTTTCGTTTTAGTGCCCAAGCCGCAGGGGAACTCAAGGCGGCAATCTCCCAACTCATGGAAAGCTTCAAAGCCTCCACGGCAAAGGCGGCTGTGGGCAGCCCTGGCAGGGGCGTACCTCAAAAGCCTATGGAGTATCAGTATACAGGGGATGTTTTTCTAGAAGTTTTCTGTAATCCCAATATTTGGCCCAGTCCTTTTGCCGCTAAGGTCTTGGTGACGCTGCGGGACGATCGAATTCGGGTGACGACGGAGGCGGAACTTGCCCGTTTGATTGAAGATGTGAATCTGTATCTGGAAGAGGTGACCTGAGAAATGGCGCAACCGAACTCGGAGCGACGTCATGATTCCGATTCGAGATGACTGTTCGGGTTCTCGCTTGCCGATAATTTCGCTGTCTGTGATGGCGCTCTCGGTGGCGGTATTTGCTCTGGAGCTCCATTGGTCGGCAAACGGCGAACTGGGCGAGGTTTGGCAATCTTGGGGATTTGTGGGCGCGCGGTTTTGGGGATCGCTGGGGGAGGTTCTCCAGGATGGTAATCTGGCGGCGGCGGTGGCTTGGTTATTGTTTTCCCTGCCCTCTTTGTGGACGAGTTTGTTTCTCCACGCTAGCTTCAGTCAACTTTTAGGGAATTTACTGTTTTTGTGGGTGTTCGCACCTCGAGTAGAAGCTTTTTGGGGACGAGGATGTTTTTTGGCGTTTTATTTGGGCTGTGGCGGTCTGACCTATGGGATACAGGCGATTTTCGTCGATCCTTCTGTTTCAACGCCCCTGGTTGGCTCGAATGGGGCAATTGCTGCTATTTTGGGCGCCTATCTGATTCTTTTTCCCACTGCCAAAATTGACAGTCTATGTCTTTGGGGCATGGGATGGATTCCGGTTCAACTCCCGGCTGGGTTTTACGGCATTTGGTGGTTTGTGCAGCAGGTGTTTTATGGAATTGGTCGTTTGAGTGCCGAGGTGACGGTTAATTCTTGGAGTGTGGGTTATTGGGCGCACGGATTGGGTTTGCTCGTTGGTGGTGGCTTGGCACTTTGGGCAAAACACCAACTCTCGATGGCTTCTTCTGAAGATTGATGCTCGGGTGGAGTTCGATCGATCGCTGCCCAGTCAACCTAAAATACTGAAAGCCGATCTCTACTGGCTTGATTTTTTAGCTAACCTCAGTTTGGATTTGCGATCGTATCTCAAAATCGTTATGAGTATGATAGAATTGTGACAGATTGTAAATGCTCGCGAACCGAGCTTCGGGAAACTCCCGATTTTGAGGTGGATTTGAATCCCCTCGATTTGTCAACTGTCATTCGTCTTCAGTCCTAGGTAAAGTCGCCAATGACTCATGACCAATGACTCACCACTAATCATAAATTTATTAGGAGAATAAACTGCCATGACAACAGAAGGATGCCTGCGCGTCGGTCAACAAGCCCCGGATTTTACGGCTACGGCAGTGGTGGATCAAGAATTCAAGACCATTAAGCTGTCTGACTACAAAGGCAAGTATGTGGTTTTATTCTTTTATCCCTTGGATTTCACATTTGTTTGTCCCACAGAAATCACCGCATTTAGCGATCGTTACGAAGAATTCCAGAAAGTTAATACGGAAGTTCTGGGCGTTTCCGTTGACAGCGAGTTTTCTCACCTGGCTTGGATTCAAACCGATCGTAAATCCGGTGGTTTGGGAGACTTGAACTATCCCCTGGTTTCCGATATCAAAAAAGAAATCAGCACGGTTTATAATGTCCTCGACCCCGATGCGGGAATTGCTTTGCGCGGTCTGTTTCTGATCGATAAAGATGGAGTCATTCAACACGCGACCATCAACAATTTGGCATTCGGACGCAATGTCGATGAGACCCTGCGGACTCTGCAAGCCATCCAATACGTCCAAGAGCATCCCGATGAAGTTTGCCCTGCGGGTTGGCAACCCGGAGAGAAAACCATGAAACCCGATCCGGTCGGATCGAAAGAATACTTTGCCGCGCTGTAAAGGCTAATTCCGTAAATAAATTGGCGATCGAAAATTTTTAGGTTGCCAATTTATTTGTTTTTCAACAATCTATCCAGCATACATTTAAAAACTATTAACTATCAACTATTAACTATCAACTATTAACTATTAACACGTATGCTAACATCTACCGATTTTCGAGGTTTGTTCAACCAGCGTTTTTTTCAAAACCTCTTACCGATTCCGGCAACCAATAAACTCTACCCGGAAGTGATGCCGCCGGACTTCGAGCTGAGCGATCTGACCAATGCCCGCCAAGTTCGACTCTCGGACTATCGGGGAAAACAACCCGTTGTATTGGCATTCACCCGCATTTTTACCGAAAAGCAATACTGCCCGTTGTGCTTTCCCCATATTAAAGCCCTGAACGAAAATTACGATCGCTTTCTCGCAGCCGGGGCAGAAGTATTGATGATAACCAGTACCGATCCTCGGCAAAGCCAATTAGTCGTTCGGGATTTAGGGTTAAAACTTCCATTACTGGTCGATCCGAGCTGTCAAGTCTTTCAAACTTATCAAGTCGGTCAAGCATTAGGAGCTCCTTTACCTGCCCAATTCGTCCTCGATCGATCTGGAAAACTGCGCTATAAGCATTTATTTTCGTTCCTAGAACCGAATGCGTCGGTAGAAACGTTGTTAGAACAGTTGATGGTTAATGGTTGATGGTTGATGCTTGGCAGGGAACGCTCGATCTGACCTATGTTCGCCGTCGGGGAAAAACCTCGATCGCCGAAAGTCGAGTACAAGCGCCTCTGAAGGTGCAGCGATCGTTTTACCCAGAAGGAAAAGAAGTCTGTCATACTGTCGTGTTGCACACGGCAGGGGGTATCGTTGGGGGCGATCGCCTCGTGCACAACATCCACCTCGAACCGTGTACCCAGGCTTTAATCACCACGGCTGCTGCGAGTAAAATTTACCGTAGTAACGGCTTAGAAGCTCAGCAAAATAGCCGGATTCAGGTTGACGAGAGAGCTTGTCTGGAATGGTTGCCGCAAGAGACGATCGTATTTGATGGGGCAGTATATCGGCAAGATCTCCACATCGAACTGGCACCAAAATCGAGTTGGTTGGGATGGGAAATCGTCCGATTTGGGCGAACGGCGAGGGGAGAACGATTTGTCAAGGGAGAGTGGCGATCGAATTTGGAGGTGTGGCGTGACGGTGTGCCGTTATGGATCGATCGTCAACGATTCCCTGCTAGTGAAACTTTGTTTGAGAGTGCCTACGGATTGGGAGGCGATCCCGTTGTGGGTACGTTGGTGTGGGTCGGCGAACCTGTATCCAAAGAGAGGGTGGAGGAGGTTCGATCGTTGTGGCAAGGTTCTGGAGAGATGGGAGTCACCAGATTAACTGAGGGATTGCTGTGTCGGTATCGGGGTCGATCGACCCAGGACGTGCGAAACTGGTTTACAACCGTCTGGCACGGGCTGCGATCGTCTGTTTGGGGTCGATCGGCGTGTGTTCCCCGCGTTTGGTGTCTCTGAAAACACTTATGCAACTTTCACCGCAAGAAAAAGATAAACTCCTAATTTTTACGGCGGCGTTGTTAGCCGAACGCCGCAAAGCTAGGGGGCTGAAACTTAACTATCCTGAAGCAGTTGCCTACATCACCGCTGAAATATTGGAAGGGGCAAGAGAAGGTCGGACTGTTGCCGATTTAATGGCATATGGCACGACATTACTGACTCGCGAAGAGGTGATGGAAGGTGTGCCAGATCTGATTCCGGACGTACAAGTTGAAGCCACTTTTCCCGATGGGACTAAACTGGTAACTGTTCACGATCCCATTCGTTAAATTGGTGAGTTGTGAGGGGTTAGTGGTTAGTTGTCAATGTCCATTCCCTATAACCCATAACGAATAACCTTTTTCAAGATGACCGACAGCGTATTGGAAGTCATTAAAATTATCATTCCGATCGCCCTAGTCGCGTTGGGGTTTGTTGGGGGGTATATTTTCGAGCATCGCGTGCTCAAACGGTTGAAGTCGATCGCCGATCGAACCGGATGGCAAGGTTACAACATTATTCTCGGTTCCCTGCGCGGCATGACTTTACTTTGGTTTGCCATTGCTGGAATTTTTGCGGCTACCCTTTCCATCACTCTAGAACTGTGGCTAGAGATTCTGCTTCAGAAAAGCTTGCTGGCACTGTTGCTCGGTTCGGCAACGATCGTCATTTCCCGCCTAGCTGTCGGGTTTATCCAACTCTACGGTGGCAGAGGAGAGGATACATCACCTTTAACTTCTCTGTTTGAAAATCTCACCAAGCTGGTGATTTTCAGTCTCGGTATTCTGATTATCATCCAGTCTTTAGGGATTTCGATTACGCCGTTGCTTACGGCTTTGGGAATTGGGGGTGTTTCCATCGGTCTGGCATTGCAAAATACACTGTCTAATTTGTTTTCCGGGCTAAACATCATCCTTTCTAAAAAAGTTCGACCGGGGGATTATATTCAGCTTGAAACGAACGAAGAAGGATATGTGACTGACGTGGCGTGGCGATATACGGTGATTCGGGATATACCTGGAAATCTGATCGTGATCCCCAACTCGAAAATCGTTTCTTCGACGCTGACAAACTACGCGCTGCCCGATCGATCCATGCTATTACCTTTGGAAATGGGGGTCAGTTACGAGAGCGATTTAGAACGAGTAGAAGCCATTACGCTAGAAGTGGCACGAGAAGTGATGGCAGAAGTACCCGGTGGCGTTCCCGACTACGATCCATTTATCCGGTATCGCGATTTTGGATACTTTAGTATTAATTTTATTATTTATTTGAAAATTAAAGAGTTTTACGATCGTTTGATTATTCGCCACGAATTTATTAAACGTTTGCATCGGCGATATCAAATTGAAAAGATCGAGATGCCGTTTCCCATTCGATCGGGTTACATTCCAGAAAAAAGCACTCAAACTCAATTGGGCTACAATTTTAACTCGTTTCCCATACAATCTAAACGGGAAAAGTAATCGTGGTGCTGACTGAGGTGGGAATGGGGAGAACGGAAGTGTCGTAACAAGACTTCTCAGCCAAAAAGCCGATCGAGAAATGGCTGCAATCCTCAACTTGCCTATTATAACTACGATCGATAGGAATCTCCATGCCGAAAATTTTGGGGACAACTCTACATCCATCACCCATCCGTAAGGATTCTGGCAGAAGAGAGATCGAGTATTTGCATTTTTGCGCCGGATAGCGAATTGACAAAAAATATAAGATATGTCTTAAAAGACGATAGCAAATTAGAACTAAAGATCCAAGGGTCTGTATAAATACGGTCTTTTTTTGAAGACAAGAAGAAGAATACTCTCCGATCGCCTCTGAAACGTGACTTTGAAGGCAATATGTTAATACGACTGTATACGTAGTTAGAAAAAATGTGGCTTTAAAGTTGCAAAAATCATAAGCAGAGTCAAGTTAGAGAGCGAGATAGCTCTGTATTTATACATAAATTTATTATCAGGCGATCGAAATCCGCTATCTAGCGGATAGCTTTACCTTCTCTTTTTCAGTAGTATTTAATACAAAGCAAGCGGTGTTGAGAGCCGAGCAGAGCAAAGTTGTAAATAGGTAAAACCGAAAGAAACCGCCTGGTCGATTTCATCAGAAATGACCCTATTTAACAAAAAGGAAACTAACCTGTTCTCAAATCAATTAGGAGCAAAGTCGAACATGGCTATTCTTAAAGTAACCACACTGACCGATAAAAACGATAGCATAGATCTGAAAATGACTTCTCTGCGGAACGCGATCCAAGCTAGCAATCCCCGTTCGCAGCGCAATGCGAACGGAATCGATACCCAATTCTCCAGATCGATCGCTCCGACAGAAGTCAAAAGCTCTTCTTTTTGCACATTGATGGCAGCTCTTGCGACTAAGCTTTGATAGGACTTACGCAAAGCCAATATATGTAGAGTGTGAAGCCCACAGCATAACGCACCGGAGCGACTATAAGTAGCATTGCAGCGTAAGTCCAATTGGATTCCCAGCTCGAGTTGTGCTATATCATTCGGCTCAGACCGCCCGTGACTGTCAACTGAATGCGGCAGTGAGTAGATTCTGCAAATTGACCTTTGAACTGCAAAGGGAAAATGGCACGAGATCTTAGCTTATATCTTAAACAGGTGTGCATCTAAACTTGATAGCCGAGACCGAGAATAGGAAACAAGAAACAGAGAATAGACAGGGTATATCAGAGAATGTGCCATTTTGACCGAGAATGAAGCGTTGTCCTTTCTCCGAGCAAACGAACTGAAAAGCCTCACAGTGAGCTATTGCCGCTTCATCTCAATACACTGGCTTCTGTGGGGAAAATGATTTGAGATGTTCCTGAAAGCTCTGTCTTTGTTGCTTGTCAGGTTAAGGGGCGTCATCGGTCTTTTTTTTCCCGCGTCGCCGATTTTTCTCGGCTCATGGGGGCTGTCCCGAGTTGGGCGAGTCCCGATGGAGTGGCGGTGGGGTGTTGTCCGACAACAGAGCGACGCGCACATCGCCTTGCTGCTGCCCGACGTGAGCCTATCGAAGGACGGAGCTTGAAACCCATTAATTTTGATCGGTCCGACTATAGCCGTTTGAAAACTGCATTTTCGAGTCAATGTTGCGATCCTACATACTGATGTTTGGGGTGATGGGTTAGACCCTCTTTTTTTTGATTAATAGATAGTGTACTTTGTCGATCGCAGAACACCTGTGAATTTCAGGGTGAGAGAAAGAGGATCGATCCAGAAAACTCGGTTTAGGCAAAGTGAAGGAATGCGCCCTGGACGGAATTTTGAAAATTGGAGTCCGGATCGCGATGCGACTTAACACAAGTCCCGCAGGTGCGTATAATTTTCATGGAATACAGAATTAGACAAGAGCGATCGTACTGTCGGGTCTACGGTGTAAAGTCTTTAGAGGGGAAAACTTTCTTTGGATTGGATAACCCTTTATCGGCTTGTCCGCTGAAACAGGAAATCTTGACAAAGATGGCGAAAATGACCCCGTATCATTGCTAAACTAACCGGGGAGATTTTCGGTCTTGGACGTGCTTCGCACACCTAGACTGTTTTGACCAACACCCAAATTCTGTCTTCTGTTTGGGAGTTGTCGAGCCTATGGCTCACCCAAATCTCTATTCAACAATAGCTTCGCGATCTAGAGTACAACTATGTTTCTACTCATCACTCGACTGATCCTATGGACGCTCATTTTATGGGCATTCTGGCGTTTTTTCAAACAGATTATTCCTGGCAACTGGTATACCTACATAGGAATTTTAGGGCTAGTCACCCTTCTCTTTTTATTCCTATTCGATCCCAACGATCGATTTGCCTATACCGCGTGGCAAATTATTTCGTTTCCACTCAGACCATTGGGTTTAGCTCTCATCCTGTTGGGAATTCCCGTTCTGGGAAGAAAAGGTGACTTTAACAAAAATTCTGTAACACAGATTACCGTTGCTTTTTGGATTTTGTTACTTTGTAGTTTACCCATTGTTCCTCGCTTGATTTACCAGAATTTTATCGAGCGAGATGTTCAAGTATTAGTCGATCGACCGGCTGGGGGAGCTGGAGCAATTGTTTTGCTCGGACAAAATACTACCGAACCGAGATTAGGTGGTCGATCGCAAATTCAGGTGACAGAAGGAGGAAATTTGATCTCCTACACGGCGGAAATATACCGACAACTCGGAGGTCTTCCTGTTATTGTTAGTGCTGGACGCAGAACGGGTTTACCCGCGGCGGCTGGAGAGCAGATAGAAGCTGATGACATTCGAACTCTTTTGGAAGCTCAAGGCGTATCGCCAACTGATATTATCCCCGAAGCTGAAGGTGCGAATCTTCGCAATAGTGCTCTCAATGTTAGACAAACGTTAGAAGAGAGCGGGTTGGGAAATCGAGTTGTCTTAGTCTCGTCTTCGACTCAAATCTATCGAGCTGCACAGACGTTTAACAATGTAGGGATAGATGTCGTTCCTCGGCCCACAAATTTTATTGGTTATCGATTTGATGACACCAATCTTTTTGGACAAATCAGTTTGGCAGATTTTGTTCCTAGTTTGAGAGGAATATCGGCATCTTCTCAAATTACTAATGAATATCTGGCGACGATGTACTACTTCTTGCGAGGTTGGCTCTCTCCAGATGAGTTGAATCGCCCCGGACTTTAATTTTTAAGCTTCTGAATACTAAATAAATAGATGAGGTGGCAGATAGCTGTTACCTCATGCCTCATACTTTATTTAGAGAAAGCTTTGCGATTTCTAGAAATTAGTAGCTACTGTACGAGCTGCAAAACCGCATAAAGTGCCGAAGCTAGGTAAGTGTAGGCAGCGGCTTGCAAAACCGCTTTGGCACCGCGATTTTATTTTCATATAAAAATGTAATATCAAAATTAACAATTGCTCGATCGACTTGGGTGAATAGACCTGTTAAATTAAATAAGAAATATTGCTATATTGACGGCGATCGTGCCGATAAATATGTCATCTATCATTCGATTGAACAAGTATTTTTATCGCGCTTAATCAAAATATCTTAAAGTCTCCAATTTTTCTGGGTTTGAGATCTAATCAAAAAATTATTCGATCGATCTATACTGGTAAAAGAGCGTTTCAAAATATGGACGATCGCCCGAGAATAAGGATATCCAATTCTGTACTCCACTTTATCCTTTATTTGACTCTTTGCGATGCAATTTCCCCCACCATTACAACCCGGTGACTTGCTAAGAGTTATCGCTCCTAGCGGGTGCTTGCGATCGACGACACCGAATGGAAAAGCGGAACTGGATGCCTATCGCCAAGGGATCGAAATCTGGAAACAGCAAGGGTATCGTGTGGAAGTTGCCTCGGATTGCGAAGCGCAGTGGGGCTACCTCGCCGGAACGGATACCCAGAGACGACAACAACTGCGGGAGGCTTGGCGCGATCCCGCGGTTCGCGCAATTCTCTGTGCCAGAGGAGGTTACGGTGCTAGTCGGTTATTAGAAAACTGGAACTGGCAGGGGGGAACGCCGAAATGGTCGATCGGATTTTCCGATATTACGGCATTGCTTTGGAACCTTTATAAGCAGGGATTTACCAGTATTCACGGCCCGGTTTTGACCTCTTTGGTATCGGAACCCGAATGGTCGGTGCGGCGACTGTTTGATGCCGTGGAAGGTCGTTCCCTGTCTTCGTTATCCGGAACGGGGTGGGGCGGTGGCAAAGTCTGCGGTAGGCTGCTTCCCGGCAATTTAACGGTCGCGACGGGGTTGCTGGGAACCGCTGCTATACCCTCTTTGGAAGGGACAATCCTGGCGTTGGAGGATGTGGGAGAAGCCCCTTATCGCCTCGATCGAATGTTGACTCAATGGCGAATGATGGGCGCATTTAAGGGGGTTCTGGGGATTGCTCTGGGTCGATTTAGCAGTTGTGATGCTAACCCCAGTATTCCCAGTTTCAATGTTGAAGAGGTTTTGCGCGATCGTCTTGGGGACCTAGATATTCCCATTGTTGCCGATTTACCTTTTGGTCATGAGGGGGTGAATGCTGCGCTACCTGTGGGTATTTTAGCCGAACTGGACGGCGATCGAGGGACGCTATCCATCATTAATCACAATTATTCAAAATTACAACTTCCTAGAACTTAATTCTCGCTAACCGAAAAATCAGCAAAATCGATGTAGACATCGTTTGGAGTTGCCCAGGATGAGTCGCTGCCGCCAAAAAAGGTAGAAAAGAAAAGTCCTTCTATTTTTAGATCTGCGGTAGTCCGGAAAGTCAAGTTTTTTCGATCGACCACTTCAACCCCATCTACAAATACTTGAATTCGACCATCGGTTTTCTCGGGATCGTTGAGCGTTATAATTTGCTCTAGCTGATACCATCTTCCTGTTTCAAATGTCCAATCTCCTTTACCGATCGATGTTCCATAATCCGAACTAGTTGGCAAATACGCATACAATTCGCCCTCCCCATTTCTGCGCCACATAAACCTCGTCGAAAAGCCATCGGTTCCGTCGGGAATATCACCGCCGCTATTCCCTTCGCCGCCAAATAATCCCGGAAGTTTGCCACCTTTGACAAATTCAAAATTGTCAGAAAAACGGACAAAATAACTCAAGCGCAAAACATCTTGAGGCTGAATACCTAAATCGGCATAAAACTGACTACCACCCAGCGGGATGTTTTCCCGACGAGATGCATTTGGGCTTGCCGATCCTGCGGGGTAATGAACTCGAATAATGTCCTCGAATCTGTCGCTTTTGTCGGTAATAATTTCTAAATTGTCCCAGCCCCAATCTTTTTCATTCCTGACTCCCCATTGGTTTTTCCAGTTTTGAGTTACGAGTTGTCCGGTCCATAAACTTGAGGTTTCGATCGTCTGTTTGGGGATAGAGACCGATTGTTCGGATTTAGAGATCGAACAACTCGATAAATTTGAGAGTAAAGCGGGTGAGACGACAAAAACCGAAAAGATAGCCGCGAGTGAATTCAAAGTCACGATTTAGAACCCGAGATAGAAACGGCAGAAACTTGAGTATTAACGGCGTTGTTCGTGACAATTTCTGTTGAAGCCAAAGGACGGCGATCTAGAGCAACATATTCGATGGTAACATCTTGGGTATCTTGCAAGACGATCGCTCGCTCGGTTTTCATTTCTAAATTCAAGTATTTCAAGGAAGCGTTATTGACTCGTTCGATAGAGATACCGCTGCTGAGCTGTTGAGGTTGGATATTGGACTCTGAATCTAGGGAATATAATGTAAATCCATTCAGGTGAACATTTTCAATCGGTTGTTTCGACTGTTCCTGCGGTAAAATCTGTAAAATTGTTTCGTTGACATCGCGAGTAAAATTAGCTTGCAATATCGTTCGATCGATGCCAATTCCTTTTAAAGTAATATCACTGCGATTAATTTTTACGGGACTCTGTAAATCGATTTCACCCAGAGGTAAATTAATCTGGATCGGATTCTCGTCTGTGCGGCGATCGATCAGGGCTTGCAAAGCCGATGAATCATCTTGACTATCGTTGGGAATAACCCCATAAGCAGACGCTTCTATAACTCGAGCGGGTACAGCCGCAACTTGACGAGAACGCCACCATAAATCAGCCATATCGCTTGCCGGATGAATCAATCCTGTAATCGTCAAAATGACAATAATAAAAGCAACAATCTGAGAATACATCAGGAAATTAGACGTATTAACTTTGAAGAACTTTTCCCAACCTGTTCCCGCCGCACTAATTGTTTGATTGCCTCGGTTTGCCCAATTTTGTTGAGCTAAGTTCATTTGCGTCCATACTTTAATCGCCGCTGAACTCCATTGTGCCGAGAGCAGCAATAGTAAATGAATGGGTTTGGGGTAAGACGGTCTTCCTAAGAAAATCAGGAATAACATCAAGGGGCGGCTAAATAAAATCCACGAACATAAAATTCCAAATACCAACCACTGTCCTCGAATCAGCGACAGCAACAACAAACTCGGGGTAATTAATGCCGTCCAGATACTGACCCGCTGATCGAGCAAACAGTACCAAATAAACCCGCCCATTTTCCCCGGACCTAACGCCAATGCCCGATCGCTATTGCGGAGCATATTGCCATACCAGCGACGCATATTATTGTACGATCGTTTCATCAGCGAGCCGGAAATTGTCTCGATCGAATAGACAATAACATCCGGAATATAGAGCATATCATAACCGCGTTTGAGCAACCAGTACCAGGTGCTTTTGTCATCGCCGGACAGAAACTTAAATCGACCCCAGAGCCAATCATCTAAGGTATCGACTTCTAAACGATCGGCAAAGCTGGGATCGAGTGCCGCTTCCGATCGAAATAACGAAAAACGCCCCGTCAAACATAACACTTTGCTCGACAACGATAGCGAACACATTTGATAATGGCGCTGGGACATCCGCAGGTGAAACCATTCAGAAAAAAAGTAAGATCCATGGACGATCGGTAATTCATCGGTGGTCAAAGCTCCCATTTTTGGAAAGATCTGAAAGAACGGCAAACAGCCCCTTAGCGTACCGGGTGTCAACTCCGAATCGCCGTCCATTAATGCGACAACCGCATTTTTGGAGATCTTGCATTTTGCCAATTCCCGTAGCGCGTCTGCCATGGCTTTGCGCTTCCCATCTTTTTGCGTCATGAACATCAGTTCGACCAAATTCCGATCGAGATTCTCTGATTTCAAAATTTTCTCAATTAACTGGTTCTCCTTATCACCACTACTATTGACTAAAATAATCGTCGGCAGTTCCAGAGTTTTGACTTCATTAGCAATCGCCTTGAAAACACGTTCGGTAATCCATTCCTGTTCCTTAAACGTGGGAATCACAAAAACCATTTGTGGATATTCTGAAGTGGGTACTGCGTTCGCTCTGCGTCGCCACCGGGGAAATACCCAATGCTGGAAAATACGGCTGCGAACCACCTGGAATCCCAGCCACGACCAGCGCCAGGTTCCCACAATTCCCATGGTTACCAATCCTGACGTACCCAAGATAGCAAGTTTGTCAGGATCTCGGAAATAATACAATCCCGCTAAACCGACCATGGCAATGGCTAAGATCGCCATCCAACCGGATAGAGGATGTTCGCGCCAACGTGTCTTGCTCATACTACGCTTTTTGATGTCAATGGGATAGAAATGACTTTTGAGTCTCGCTCTTCACGCTTAACTGGCTCTTATTGACCGAACGGAGATGTCTTCCGAAAAGTTAGGTTGGCAGCTTGTCCGACACCACAAAATTTCATAGACTGTTCGGCATTGGGTGGGGGTGGAATTTTGACCGTTACCCGTGTCAGAGGTTGTCCGACAAAATTCGGTGGAATCGCCGGAGCGATCGCTTGTACCTGCATTAAGCGAGTCCGTTCTTCGATCGCCTGAATACTACTGACGGGCTGCATCAAAGCCACTTCCCCATTCAAATTGCTTCCGTATCCTTCAACCTGAACGCGCACGGGTTTATTGACATCAATACGACTGGCTTGTTTGGCATTGAGAATAACTTCTACCCACAGCTCGTTACAATCGATCAAACTGAGTACAAACTCAGACTTATTCAGTTTTTCTCCCCGCTCTCGTTCGGTTTGATAAACTACGCCGGAAAATGGAGCCACCATTTCTAGCTTTTGAGTATCGTTGTAGGGAGATTGAGCATTTTTGAGTTGCAGTTGAGTTTGATCGATTTGGGTTTGCAGAGTTGCCACCACGTTCGACTGTTCTTGCGCTTTTTGCAGCAATTCTAGACGTTGGGCTTGGAGATTCATTTTTGTGGTGTGGTACTCACCCGTGGGCATTCCCGGTGTTGAGGCAACCATCCGAGTTTGAGTTCCATCGATGGCGGCTTGTGCCTGCTGAACTTCAGATTCGGCTGCTTCCCACTGGAATTTCAATTCCTCGACTTGCTCCCGAGACACGAGGCTACCATCGACGGAAACGCCGCTTTGGGTGACGACGGATTTCGCTTGCGCTTCTGCTAGTGCTGTGCGCGCCCGAACCACTTTTGCTTGGGCTGTTTCCCACTCCGATTGCAACTCCTCGACGCGCTCTTGAGACACGACTTCGGGAATATCGCGAGAGTTAATCGAGACCCCGCTGGCGGTGGCATCAAGAGTGGATTGGGCTTGATCCAGTGCCGCTTGCGATCGTCGGATTTCGGCTTCGGCAGAGTCCCAATCCGCTTTTGCTCGATCCACTCGTTGGGCGGAAATGGCTCCAGAATCGAGCAAGCTGGCATAGCGTTGGTAGTCGGAACGGGCGACATCGGCTTCGGCAATGGCGGAGTCGAGCTGGGCTTGTTTTTGTTCGACATTCTGTGAAACGATCTCGACATCCATCCCCGTGCCGAGAAGTTGTTGGTGGCGTTGGTAGTTCGCACGAACTGCATTGGCTTCGGCAATTGCACCGTCAAGCTCCGCTTGGGCGCGGTTCACCGTTCCCGAAGCTAGAGTGGTATCTAGTCCGTCATCTAAGATTGCTTGGTAACGTAAGTAATTTTCGCGTGCGGCTTGGGCACGAGCAATTGCCGCCTCCAGAATGGCTTGCTGCCCATTGACTTGTTCCGATGAAATTGCGGCTTCGGCAATTTGCAAACCCCCTTCGTAGGTTTGGAGGTTTTTCAACTGCCGATTGAACATTTCGAGTAGTTGCTTCGCTGAATCTAAATTGGCGGTATCGATTTCCACCCGTTCTTGCAATTGCAGCAGGGTTTGTTCTTCGCCCAAACTGCGTTGGATACGGGCGAGAACTTGTTTGGATTTGACCAACACGCCGGGTTGGGCGTAGAAGTCTTGCACTTCACCGTCGATGGGAGAGCGCAATCTCACAATTCGGCTATTGATGATTCCGTTGTCGATGACCAAATGAAGCCCGCGATAGCCCAAAACGGCAATTCCTCCAGCGATCGTTGCCACGCCCAAAGCAATAAAGGCAGCCGCTTTGAGCCGACGCTTGCGCATTTCGGGGTCGTGCTTTGGGGGCAACGGCTCAGGGGTCGCTTTCGGCGATCGCTTTTCAACCTCGGGCAGGCTGTCTAGCGATTTGAGAAAGGTGGTCATGGAATTGAAGGCAGTCCCTTTAGCAGCACGCGGTCGGGTTTCGAGGCTGCGATTGTCGGAAAATCGCTGTGGAAGATCTCCGGGCGATCGTTTTTGAACTTCTTGGAGGCGTTCTAGAGATTTGAGGAAAGTAGTCATAAAATTGGGGATTTTCGGCAGTGCAGCTTGAATTCAGTGTTTTCCGAGCTAAAACTCAGTGAAAAACCAAATATATTGACGCAGAAGTGATTCAGGGAGCGAGGCTTGGGGAGAGATAAACCTGTAAAAATACTGATAGTATCGTACAAGGTTTGCCTCAATGACAAAGTATAATGCGACTCTTTTTATAAATTTTAATCAAATCTTTAAAAAATATTTGTGAGGGATGAAGAGTCACAAAATATGGATTGCCAGGACTCACGGAGCGAAGATACCGGACAAATCACGAATCGCACAACTTTTTTAATATTTTTTTTACGTATAAACACTTATTTTAGGGCGAACTTCTTGAGATATTCACAAGTTAACTTTCAGTATTTACACTCGATTTAGCTTGACTATCTTCTCGATCCATACCACAGGTAGGCACGATCGGATTCAGAGGTCAGCCCCTTATGGTGTCTCGATCTCCACCCAGAAAGGCTCAGTTTATGGGGTCATTTTTAGATAAAATTAAAGATTTAGTAAAATCAAGATTTGTGAATTGACAAAATCAATCTTAAACGTATGAATAATTTACCATGGGGTGCGACACGACAGAGTTTGCCGGGGTAATGGCTTTTCTACCTGCCAATGGACGATCCGCAACACATCCCCACCGAACGCGCTGATGTGGTTCCCGTTACCCGTTCATGGGTCGCAGTTCTTCACCCCCGCCGACTCCGATCGTTTCTTCGAGCGAAGTCACGGTAAAATGGGGAGGTTTGGCAAAATTTATCACATAAGAGGAGATTCGATCGTGGCAGTTCCTAAGAAGAAAACCTCCAAAACCCGACGTGACAAGCGTAGAGCGAACTGGAAGCACAAAGCCGCCGTGGAAGCTAAAAAAGCACTTTCCCTGGGTAAATCCGTCCTCACCGGACGCAGCACCGGCTTCATCTATCCCGCATCAGAAGAAGACGACGACGAAGAGTAGAGCGAGGTGGCAAGGGAGGGGAAAACTCAAGATCCGTCGCCCTCTCCCCAATTGCCGATGCTCCCTCCAATCAGGGGTCTTGAGTCACTGAATTGGGGTGAATCAGCATGGCATCGCCGAAAGAAAAGAAACGATACTCAAGTTCGATCGCCTCTTGATAGAGCTGTAACAAGCGCTTCCGTCCCACCAGTGCCGAGACCAACATCAGCAAGCTCGATTTCGGCAAGTGAAAATTCGTGATTAACCCGTCTACCACTCGCCACTGATAGCCGGGATAGATAAATAACTCAGTCTTGCCACAAAAGGGTTTCAACTCGCCATCTGCGGCAGCCGATTCCAGCGATCGTACCGCAGTCGTTCCCACGGCGATGATGCGCCCACCCCGCGCTTGAGTCTGACGAATGCGCTCCACGGTATCCGGCGGGACTTTCGCCCATTCTCCGTGCATCGGGTGCTGAGTAATATCCTCGGCTTCCACGGGGCGGAAAGTTCCCACCCCGACGTGCAATGTCACAAAAGCCACATCGATTCCCCGTTCCTTCAAGCTCTGCAGCAAATCCTCAGTAAAATGCAAACCCGCTGTTGGCGCAGCAGCGGAACCCGGATGACAGGCGTACACAGTTTGATACCGTTGGCGCAACGCCTGAGTCGGAGAATCGCCCATGGTCTCGAATTCGGTAATGTAGGGCGGCAGGGGAACGCGACCGAATTTTTCCAGCAAATCCAAGAGAAATACTTCCGGTGGTACGTCGAACTGTAACAGTCTCCCGCCGGTTGCCTCGTCGCGATCGATAATTGTGGCGCTCAAACTCATATTGCCTTGAGCTTCGGGCAATGGGGAAAACTCAATGTTAGTACCGGGTTGCAGCCGTTTCCCCGGTTTCACCAATGCCAACCAGCAATGGTTCGACGTTTCCTCGAGCAGCAGAACTTCTACCGCTCCGCCGCTGGGTTTGACCCCATAAAGTCGGGCAGGGATCACCCGCGTGTCGTTGAGAATGAGTAAGTCACCGGGGGAAAGTAAATCGGGCAAATCGCGAAAAAGGTGGTGACTGTGGGAGGTGGCAGAGTCGATTGCCAGTAAACGGGCGGTGTCTCTGGGTTCGACGGGATTTTGAGCGATGCGTTCTGGGGGAAGTTCGTAGTCGTAAGCGGCTAATAATCGATCGGAGCGATCTATTTTGGGCATCCTTCGATTTGGCTTTCCATTCGTGTCAGTCAGCTTCATCAATTTTTGAGGTTGGATTTGAGTTTGGATTTGAGTTTGGATTTGAATTTTGAATGTAGAATTTTGAGTTTTTGGATAGGTTGGGGCGTTTAACATTGGAAATACTATCCAACACCCCGCGAGCGATTAAGCCCAACCCTCGACCGATCACTTGAGTTAGGACATACACCAAACTCGAGCCGACAAAGGTGACAGTGGAACGCAAACGAGGAGAGATGGCATCTCGACCTTCTAAAACCAGGGTGACAGTTTGTTGGATGCCTGACAGGGTTTCCAGTTCTTGCCGTCGCGAGGCGTAGATAGAGACTTTTTTGATGCCACGATCGTCGAGAACGAGCAACCAATAACAGCTTTCGTAAATAGCTTTAGGTTCTCCGATATATTGTTGGAAGCGGTATTTCCAGGAGAGATCGTTGCGAAATCGTTCGATTTCTCGAGTCGAAAGCAAACATCGATCGTAAAAGTTTTGTTTGATGTTTTCTACATCGGCAAAATGCTCGAGTAACGGCTGAATCACGGCGTTGGCAACTCGAATAATCAAATTTTGGATCAGTTGCTCCACTCGTCTCATCCCTTCTACACTGCCAGCCGGACAGGGACGGTTATCAACAATTAGAGGAGTTTTATATAAAAGATGAGCGATCGCTTCTTCAACAGCCGGAATTTTGTCGAGCATAGAATCTCGGACGATCTCGGCATCTTGAAGTAATATACTGACGACTTCTAATTGCTCGACCTTCTAAGGGTAACGTGTAGTATTTTCCAAAAAAAGTCTCGGTGGAACTCTGCCACAAATCCACCAAAAGTTCTAAGCGCTTTTCCGGAAGTCGATCGGGTGGAATTTCGGCAAATCGTAACTCAGCTAACATATTTTCGACTTCGCGCAGCACGGTGTATAGCAGTTCTCGTTTTTTGTCCGATCGAAAAATATCCAGTTCTAGAGTTTCTTGACTGAGATTGACTAAATTAGACTGAAGTTTTGAAAGCGTATTATCTAATAAAATCGCTTGCAGGCTTTGGCTATCGCTCGACATCGCATCGGCAGATCTAACCACCACGGGGGAAACAGAGGGAACGAGATTGGGACGATCGATATGGGTCTCTAAACGAGTTTGGGGTGAAGTCAGGGAACGGGATCGACGATCGGGCGCGGGCAAAATGTGCCGAACAACCCAACTGGCAACTCGCAACTCCCGTCGGCATCCGCCTAAAACCAAGCGATCGAGTGGAGACAGTTGGGTATTTTGCAATTGGTGAGTAATTCGCCCCAAATCGTCGCCAATATAGTGCAATCCCCTCGCTTGCACGTCGCTCAACCACTTGGGATAATGACGTGCAAGCGAACGAGATTCCCACCCAGCATCTCTAACGGGAGAGAGGGGGGTTGGCGCTGTGAGAAAAGTCTGCCAATAGATGCGACCTGCTGCGACTTCTCGGAATGCCACAGACAGCCGTTCTAAAGACGTTCCTTTCCGGCAATACCCTTGGACTCCCGATTGACGGGCAACAGATAACCGATCGCTATCTGGTGCGGCAGTGAGTAAAAATAAGGGCAATTCGGGATACTGCTCTTGGATTTGGGGGTACAAAACCACAGGTGGAGCGAAATCGATCGCCCCAAGTTCCAAATCCAAAACAACCAGATCGATCGAAGCTGCCAGAAAAGGATTCTCGAGCAGTTCCCACACCTCGGCAACCGACGCCGCTTCTGCTACCAATTGCAGGTCGGGAATATCGGCTACTCCAGTTCGTAGTCCCAACCGAAAGATCGCATCTTCATCAATTAGTAACAGTTTAACCACATTAATTCTTTATAGGCGATCGGCTGGCTGAATTCTCACAGATTTATTAATTTAACATTTGTTTCTTAGGTGGAACATAAGGAGCGGATTCTTCGTAGTAGGGAGCAGGTTCTTCGTAGTAGGGAGCGGGTTCTTCGTAGTAAGAATCGTAGTAGGGAGCAGGTTCTTCGTAGTAAGAATCGTAGTAGGGAGCAGGTTCTTCGTAGTAAGAATCGTAGTAGGGAGCAGGTTCTTCGTAGTAGGGAGCGGGTTCTTCGTAATAGGGAGCGGGTTCTTCGTAGTAAGAATCGTAGTAGGGAGCGGGTTCTTCGTAATAGGGAGCGGGTTCTTCGTAATAAGTCTGAGCGGGAGGATTGTAAACTGGATTCGATTCTGCCACAGGAGCCGATCGCCTGCGAACGGGCGGACCATCTCGAGCAATCAGCCAATCGGCAATTTTCTGCTGCGCTTCTTTGTATAGCGGACTTCCCGATCCCAGTTGAGAGGCAGTGGAGATCGCATCGGTTAGTTTGCCTTTGTTTGCCAGCGTTGCTGCTTCATCTAAGACTTTTTGGTCTTGCGTCTCCAGCCAACTATTAATAGAGGCTTGCGCTTGGGCGTAAAGAGCACGATCGTCTTTAATCTTGTTTGCCACCTCAACCGCTTCGCTATATTTTTCTTTCTTCGCCAGTTTTTCCGCTTCGTCAAGGATCGGGCGATCTTCGAGAATCTGGATTTGATTGCGACCGTCAGCGACGATCGTTTGTGCTTCGTTGCGTAAGGGCTGTCCTAAGGCAACTTCACTGGCTTGAGCGATCGCCGCTTCGTAGCCTTTTTCCGTTCCCAGCGCTGCCAATTGTCGGGCGCGAGCCAAATACGGACGATCGACAATTTCTTTGGCTTCTTTTTGCCATTTCGCGATTAAGGTTTGGGCATAGATTCGGCTGGGGCGATCTTTCCCAATGACTTTGGCTTGGTCGATTGCCACCCCCAGAGTGGGAGAGAGACTGACTTGGGCAATGGAACTTGCCACCTGAAGTTGGAGTAGATCTTGCAAATAGGTCTGCCACTCGGGCATTTGAGCTTGTGCGTCTTCGTAAAAGGGAGAATCGGCATTTAATTGGACACCAATGGCTTTGGCATTTACCAATGTCCAGATCCGTTCCGACATCTGGCGATCGAAACTCAACCCATCTTTAACCAGGCTTTCGGCACGGGTCAGTTGAATTAACTGCCGAGACGGATCTCGGACTTCCACATCAGCCGGAATGGCTTCTGCCAAGTCGATCGCCCCGGACAAATCTCCGGTTTGTTTGAGTTCGATCGCCTTGTCCAATAGGATGCGACTCCAGGACTCAACTTTCGGTTTAGCTTCTGACTTCACAAAAGTTTGGGCATCAATCCGGCTTGCCAGTTTAACCGCCCGTTGATAATCGATCGCCGTTTCCTGTTTCGCGGCTTTTTCTGCCAAAGCCAGCTGCCGCCATCCTTGTTTCTCCGCAGCGATCCGCTCCATCAACTCTCCAAAGCGCTGGACTTGCCAGTATGGATCTGGGATATCCGACAGTTTGTCTGCTTCCCGAGCCGCTTGCGTCCATTCTTTGGCTTTCAGTGCTGTTTCGGCATCTTTCCAAATCGAGCGACCCCCTTGCCAGCTTTGCTGCCAATCCGTAAGTTTGGCTTGAACTTCTGAATATTCAGGATTACCAGGCGGTACTTGTTCCAACAGCGCGACCGCCGCTTCTAAATCGTTAGCTTCGAGCTTTTTTCTCGCTTGTTCTAGTGACATTCGAGACCAATGCGCCGCCAGAGATTGACCTTCCTGATGCAAAGGGTGTCCCTCCGACCAACTGCCGACTAAATTCAATGCCGCCGAGACTTTTTCCGGATCTCCCGACTCGGCTGCCAGTTGGGCGCAGGACAGTCGATCGCGATCGGACGACAAGTTCGAGATATCTTTGCATTCGGGAGCTGGAGGCATGGCAACTAACCACAAAAAGGCTCCTATTCCCAGCCCTGCAAAGGTCGCGAGTACGAGCAGTCCCAAAAGCGACCAGCGTAGGGGACTACTGTTGGGTTTGGGAGCCGGTAGCTTCGACTCTTCCAGGTTTGAGGTTTCGAGATCTGGGGCAGATCTCATTTTTTCCTGTTTCAGGTTTGGGGTTTCGAGATCTGGTGCAGATCTTATTTTTTCCACATCGGGTTGTTGCATAGTCACTTGGAGTGGATCTCATGGGGTAGGGCGGACAGATCTGGAGCGAACCCGGCTGGTGCCATTTGACGAGGTCTGTGCCTCTGTGATGTCGATCGACTCAGAAAGTCCGGCAGAGACTTTCCGACTTCGGCCACTTTATCGATCGCCATCTTTCCAAAAATTGTAAAACTCTAATTTACTTTTGACTAGTTTTCCCAATGAATCGATCGCAAGATCGAGTAAATCGAGTAATTTGAAGACATCGAAGCGATCGATGATTCTGACTCCCCCATGTTATCAAATCCGGTTGAACAACCCTTTTGGGAGGTGGGGTGAGCTGTCTTGAGCCGGGGAAGACAGATTTGGCACAGGAGAACTTTTATTATGGACAACGATCGGGATGTGAGAGCGCCCGAAGAGCGTTTACCCGAAGAGCGTTTACCTAAAGATCATTTAATTGTGTTTACGCGCTATCCGCAAGCGGGAAAGACTAAAACCCGCTTAATCCCCGCCCTGGGTGCGCCAGGAGCCGCTAGTCTGCAACGGCAGATGACCGAACGCACTGTCGCCCAAGCGCAGTGGCTGCAAGAACAACGTCCGGTGACGATCGAAGTTCGCTTTTTTGGGGGAACTCGATCTCGGATGCGGCGCTGGCTGGGAAACCGATCGACCTATCTCCCCCAAGGCAAGGGAGATTTGGGCGATCGTTTGCAACAGGCGGTTGAGATGGCATTTGCCGAGGGGTCGAAGCGGGTGACGATCGTTGGCAGCGACTGTCCGGGACTCAACACCCTTCTTTTTGTCAAAGCCTTCGATGGGTTAACCGACAACGATTTGGTGTTGGGTCCGGCATCCGACGGTGGCTATTACCTGATCGGTTTGCGCCGATCGATCCCGGAACTGTTTGAGAACATCGATTGGGGAACGGAACGGGTGTTTGAGCAAACGATGGAGATTGCCAGAAATCTCGGACTGTCGATCGCCGAACTCCCCGTTCTCGATGATGTGGATCGACCGGAAGATTTACCTGTTTGGGAAGCCATCGGGCAACAAGACGACACCACACCCAAAATTTCTGTTATTCTCCCGGTTCTCAACGAAGCCGATCGGTTAGAAAAGACGCTCAAACCCCTGCAAACCGCCGTTAATGTTGAAACGATCGTCGTTGACGGTGGCAGTACCGATCGCACGCGAGACATTGCCAAAAACCAAGGATGTCTTGTTTTATCCACCACACCGGGTCGTGCCCGTCAAATGAACGCGGGTGCAGCCGCGGCAACGGGCGAAATTTTGTTGTTTCTACACGGTGATACCCAATTACCTATGGGGTTCGAGGCGATCGTGCGGCGGTGCTTACTGACCCCAAAAACAGTAGCAGGCGCGTTTGAATTAAAGATTGACGGGGAAAGTTTCGGGCTGCGGACGATCGAAACCTTGGTCCGTGGGCGATCGAAGTTCTTGCAACTCCCCTACGGCGATCAAGCTATCTTCCTGAGAACGCAACGGTTTGGCAACTTAGGCGGCTTTCGGGAACTGCCCATCATGGAAGATTTTGAACTGGTGCGCCAACTCCAGAACCAAGGACAGATCCGTATCGTCCCCGCCGCCGTGCTCACATCCGGACGCCGATGGCAAAAACTAGGCGTTTGGAAAACGACGATCGTCAATCAATGTATCATTTTAGGTTATTTCCTGGGGATTTCACCCGAGCGACTGGCTCGGTGGTATCGGAAAAATAAGTTTTAACCGTTTCAATCGATCGATATTCTAATCTCGGGGTTCGTTCAGAAAATCAAAATGCTGTTCGATGACTCGCACTTATCGCTGTTCGTCCATTGTGTGAAACAGATTTTCGACTAATCTTGCATTTCCAAAAGTGCGATCGCGAACATCTGCTAATCCTGTAACCAAACAGCAAACTCTTCTACAAATCGTTTTTCCAAAATCGCCGAGCGAATTCTCTGAGTAAAATGCACCAATTCAGTAATGTTATGAATCGAAATCAGCGTATAACCCAAAATTTCCTGAGACCGAATTAAATGACACAAATACGCCCGACTAAAATTGCGACAGGTATAACACGGACAGGTTTCGTCTAAAGATTGAAAGTCTTCTCGAAACTTGGCATTCTTCAAATTCCAGCGTTCTCCCTGCACTAACGCCGCACCATGTCGCCCCAACCGTGTCGGAATCACGCAGTCGAATAAATCAATTCCCGCCGCGATCGATCGTACCATTTCCCGATAGGTTCCCACCCCCATCAAATACCGGGGTTTATCCTCCGGCAACAGCGGTGTCGTAGATTTAACAATCTGCTCGATTAACTCCGGCGGTTCTCCCACGCTGACGCCACCGACAGCATATCCCGGCAAATCCAGCGCCGCCAACATCTGTGCCGCACGAGCGCGCAAATCCGAATACACGCCCCCTTGAACGATGCCAAATAGTGCTTGCTGAGACTTCTGGTGCGCCTCCATACAGCGTAGCAACCAGCGATAAGTGCGATCGGTCGCATCCTCCACTTCCTGCCGCGTGGCGGGGTACGGCGGACATTCGTCGAACGCCATAATGACATCTGCACCGAGGGTATTTTGAATCGAGATCGATCGTTCTGGGGTCAGATCGATAATATCGCCATTACGGGGGGAACGAAACCGGACACCCTCCTCGCTCACCGTTCGCATCTCGCTAAGGCTGAACACCTGAAACCCGCCGGAATCTGTGAGCATCGGACCATCCCACCCCATAAACTTATGCAGTCCCCCCGCCCCCGCCACGATGTCTTCCCCGGGTTGCAAATGCAAATGGTAGGTATTTGCCAACACCATCTGAGCATCGGTTTCTTTGAGTTGTTGTGGGGTGAGGGTTTTAACGTTAGCCAGCGTCCCGACGGGCATAAAACGGGGGGTTTCCACAATGCCGTGAGGCGTGGTAAAAACCCCGGCTCGCGCAAGAGTTCGATCGCAACGCCCTTGGCAGGTAAATTCAAAATTAGCAGACATGATTTCCAGTTGGGTTTAAGTAATAAGCAAGCGCTCCGAGCGCTCTTTTTGCCTACAAGAGTGCCCGGAGAGTATCACCCCGCACTGGGCAATATACAAGCAAAAGCGCAATTACCAATTACCAAACCGTATTTTCACCCGTACAGATGTCTATTTAGGCATCCGCAATTTGCAAGTCTAACCGATCCCGAGTCCGCCGATGCCAAACCTGACTATCCAGTGCCATATTCTCAATGGTGCTTGCCAAGCGCAGGGCGTTGAGGGCTTGTTCGCCGCCGACAGACGGAAGACTTCTACCTCGAACACAATAGACGAAGTGTTCTAATTCGGCATGGAGTGGCTCGATCTTACTGGTATGAACTTTTTCGATCGTACCGTCTTGACGATAGAGCACCTGACCGTAATCGGTGGTGTAGTCGGCGCTGGTTTGGCGGTAGACCGAAATTTCGTTATTGAGAAAATCTGCTTCAGCCAAAGACTTCTGACAATGAGCAGACAGAGAACGGATTTTGCGATGTGTCACCTTGCTCGCCGTCAGGGTGGCGACGACGCCGTTGGCAAACCCCAAGGTTGCCGTGACGTAATCGAGATATCCCGTCTCGGAAATGCTGCTGCCGCTTGCGGTCACCTGGACAACCCGATCGGGAACTAATTCTAACAGCAAATCGATATCGTGGATCATCAAGTCGAGCACCACGGAAACATCGGCAGCGCGGTGAGTGTACGGACTCATCCGGTGCGCTTCTACCGCTAGCAACTCTTCTGCTTGCAACACCTTTCGCAGTTCTGCAAAAGCGGGGTTAAAGCGTTCGATGTGTCCCACTTGCAAGATGCACCCCGACGCTGCCGCCGCATTGACTAGGGATTCTGCTTCCTCGATACTCGATGCGATCGGTTTTTCGATTAAAACATGAATCCCCGCTTGCAAACAGTTCATGCCGACGGAGTAGTGTAGGCGCGTGGGGACAGCAATACAGACTGCATCCACATGAGGCAGGAGGTTGCGATAATCTTCAAAGAAGCGAACGCCATACTGACTGGCAGTATTGACGCCCCGCTCGATATTTATATCGGCAATCCCTACCAATTCCACATTTTTCAGTAAACCCAGAACTCGGGCATGGTGCTGACCCATATTGCCCACACCGATGACACCGACGCGAATCGGTTCTGGTTCGACCCGCATCGACGAACTTTTCAGATAACTGACGGACATATTGAATTGCGCTCCCAAACACTCCTCGTACACCACAGGGCGTCAGTTCCTAGGTGGGCGATCGATCGTTACAAAACTGCCATCCGCAAACCCAATGCTAGAGGGAAAAATTGCTCGAGGCAACTCGTTGCTGATGACCGATTTTGGCACGCACCTTACTAGGTAAATTTTCTTAACCCTCAAATCACCCAAATCTTATCACAGCGTTTTAATTTGTAAAGAATCGTGAAACGGTTATGGGTTACTGGCTAGTCGTTAATGAGTACAGAAGAATGGGAGTGTCAGCCAAAGGTGGAACCATTCCAACCCCACATCGAACGTTCGGCATCGGCAAATTCGATATAGATGCGGTTTTGGGGAACGCCAAGTCGATCGCTAATTTGCTGGCAAAAGTCTTGACTCATGGCTTTTGTTCCCTTCCCTGACATCTGACCGATACTTTTGATTTCGACGTAGCAAACCGGTTCCGTCGTGCCACCAAACGTCATGGCAACATTCGGTTCAAATGCCGTCATCACGTAGGATTCTGGTTTTCCGAGGTGCTTTGCCAGTTTCGCCGACAGTTCTTTGAGCATTTCTTCTACCGACGATCGATCGATCGTTGCGGCGGACGTTTGAACTTTAATTAAAGGCATATATCAAGGGGTAATTGGTAATGACTAGTTGCTAGTTAATAGTTGCTAGTGGTTTATGTTTAGGAACCATCAACTATTAACTATTAACGATTAACAAAGATCAGCCGCCGTAAGTCCATCCGGTACTAGCGAGATCGAGGATTTCGCCGTCGCGATGGACGCCTGCCGCGATCGCCTCTGCCACAAACACGGTATGATCCCCATGTTCCACACTACCCACAACTTTGAACTCGATGTACCCGAGAGAATCTTGGATAATCGGGCATCCGGTTTCCCCAAGATAGAATTCAACATCCTCGAATTTATTGCCGACCCGCCGTTGAGGCTGGAAGAATTTTTGGGCGAGTTCCTTTTGTCCCAGTTCGAGAAAGCTGAGTGCAAATACGCCGCTGGCTTTGATTGCCGCATGAGAACTGCTGTCTTTTTTGACGCAGTTGGTTACTAGAGGGGGTTCAAAGGAGGCTTGGTTGACCCAGCTGGCGGTAAAGCCGTTGACATCTTCGCCGTTTTTCACGCCGCAGATATAGAGTGCGTGAGGGATTTTCCGCAGGAGTTTGGTTTTCGCTTGTTTATCTAGCAAGGTTCTATGGGATCGATTTACGGTAATTAGTTTAGCGTTAAATTGGGGCAATGCGCCTGTGTGTAACGATCGATCCTGATATCAGATCGTTGGTCTGTGAAGAAAGTTCGATCGATCGCGCATTTTTTCGATCTACTTGAATTGCTCAATTGACTATTGCGAACTTTCTCTGTATGGGAAATTCAGTTCAAAATACGATGAGTTGTTTTTGTGATAATGACGCCGAAACATGGGTGCATAATTGTCATTGTGGGCGATCGATCGTCAGGTTTGGCATCCAAAAGAAGTATGTGGTGAAACCTACTAATTCAGATGTTAGACTGCCGTGGTGATATAATTAAAAGTGAGGCGGCGCATTTATGCAGGCTGCCGCGCAGGACTTCGACACTGCGATTATGGCTCAGACCATTCAGGACGCCGCAGACCAGATTTCGGAGTCACTGAGAACAATATCGCCACTGCTCTTCTGGCTAGGATTTGAAGAGAACGATACTGACGAGTTTTAAGAAATACTCAACTTAACTGAATGACCGATCGATCTTCCAATAAAGTTTCCATCGTCAGCAAATCTTCAACAGAAATGCGTAAAAAACGCCGATCGTCGATTCTGAATTGCACTTTAATCCGATCGGTTCCGGGATTTCCTAATGGGTTGAGTTGGGCAATACTACGACCTTCCTGGGTATCATTTAGAGGTTTCACAGCGGTTCGATCGTTACTTACAGAACGAGTCACCAACCGATCGCCATCAAAGTAAATTTCGGTTCCGGCGCTGTCATTCCCCAGTTCTCCTAAGACTAACTCAATTTTAGGTTGATTGGACATGGATGCTCCCAGAAATAATTCTACAGGTTCGTTCATCGGGTAAGGTTGACCGGCTTTAATAATCGGATGCCAGTTGTGAGTATTTTGTCGTCGATCCCAATATCGAATGCCATAGCTATGATATAAAAAGTCTTTAATTTCGATGCCTTGAGTCAGTTGTAATGCACCTGTGGCGATCGCATCTAAGGGTCTGTCGGCACGAATTTTACTGGCATCAAAGTATTGCTTTAACCAGGTTTGTACGGCAGGAATTTGCGATGTGCCACCGACGAGTAACACCGCATCGATATCGGCAACTTCTACCCCTTGGCGCCGCGCTTGTTGCAACACTTGGGTCATGGATTCATCGAGTTGTTTAAAAAACAGCCGATCGGTGAGAATTTGCTCGAAACGATCGCGATCGAGTTCTAAGCTATAACTTTCAAAAGTTTCGTCGTCAAAATAAACTTCACTGGCTTTAGTTTGTAAAGATAGCTGGATTTTTAACCGTTCGGCTAACCGAGTGAGGATAGAGTTCTTCTCTAAGCCTTGAGTTTGTACGAAGGAATCGACCAGCCAGTTATCAATATCCGAACCGCCCAGATTTTGCCCCGCCTTGGCTAATACTCGCGCCGTTTGCACTTTTTGTCCGGAACTTTCGGAAAAGGATTTCTCGCCCCATTTCAGGATAAATCCTAAAGGTTTTTTGGTCGTGTTGCTGGCGCTTTCCAGCCGGACAACCGACAAATCCAGCGTGCCGCCACCAAAGTCTACCACCAACACAATTTCTCGATCGGCTAAGCCATAACCCAACGCGGCGGCAGTGGGTTCGTCCACCATTCTCACCTGTTCGATATCCAAATCTTGACAGACTTTTCCCAACCAATTTCGATAAATTTCAAAGCTATCAACCGGAACCGTTAAGATTAGTGAATCGACAGATAAAGGAACGTCTCGGATCGATCGGACAATCTCCGTCAGAAACCACTGACCCACTTGCTCAAACGTGACAGTTTTACCATCTAGTTCCGGTAAAAATCCTTGAATTTCCGAGCCGATTCCCCGTTTGAAATTGGAGAAAAAGCGCGAGTCTGTTTTGAGATCCAAACCCCGATCGATCGCCGTTTTTCCGGCAAGAATTTTGTCTTTCCCCGCATCTTCCACGTAAACCAAACTGGGAATCAACGGCGGATTTTGACCCTGCTGCACGCTCAATCCCGGCAGCTTCAGGGTTTCCGGTTGCTGGGTAACGGGGTTCCAACGGGCAACGACGGTATTACTCGTGCCAAAATCAATTGCGATCGCCATAGAGTTTCTCGAAATTTGAACGAACTCCAGGGTGAGCCAGAGTCATGAGACCGATCTTCTTCACCAAAATCTCCATAAAGATAGAGGAATCCGATCGCGGCTCTCGTCGATAATTATCCTACGTTATGAGTCTGGTGCATTCTAGGAGGCTACTATTAACACTCAACTTTTCCCCAGGGTATCCGATCGTCCCCCAAGCTGTCCGTCAGTTGCCGATGCTCTGTCTCGTGGAAATGAAATTGCCAAATTTTGCGCGGCGAATGCGGCACAGATCGATCGTCAGGGGGCTTTTCCGGCGCGGGAGTTTGAATTAATCGCGTCGGCGGGTTTGCTGGCGGTTCCACTGCAACCGCAATGGGGAGGGTTGGGATTGGGAATCGATGCCAGTCTTACCCATGAATTATTGCTGCTGCTCAAGCGGATCGGTTACGGTAATCTCGCGGTGGGACGCATCTACGAAGGTCATGTCAATGCCCTACAACTGGTGCAAACCTTCGGCACTCCCAAGCAAATCGAACGGTATGCCATCGACGCTCGCGATCGTCATAAGATATTTGGGGTATGGAATGCCGAAGCGGGAGATGGCGTCAAACTCATTCCTCTCGACGGCGACGGGTATCGACTCGAAGGCTCGAAAACCTTTTGCTCTGGATCGGGTTTTGTGGAGCGCCCGTTTGCCAGCGGAGCCTTGCCGGATGGCAGTTGGCAGATGTGTATCGTGCCGATGGAGCAAGTGGCAACCCTCAGCGATCCCGATTGGTGGCAACCGTCGGGGATGCGGGCGACAGCCAGCTACAAAGTCGATTTTACTGGGGTCGAACTCGACTCGGAAGACATCATCGGTCAACCTAACGACTACCATCGTCAACCGTGGCTGACGGCGGGTGTCATCCGTTTCGCTGCCGTCCAGTTTGGTGCGGCTGAGGCGCTGTTCGATCTGACGCGCAGCTACCTACAAGATTTGAACTATACCGGTAGTCCTTACCAGCAAGAAAGGTTGGGCAAGATGGCAATCGCGATCGAGCAGGGCAATCTTTGGCTCGAGGGGGCTGCCGAAAAGGTGGCGGCTTATGCCCCCGTGTTTGGAGGCGATCCGGCAGTTTCTTACCCCCATACGGCTCGCTTGGTTGCTTATACCAATATGATGCGATCGGCGATCGAACAGATTTGTATGGATGTGATGCAACTGTGCCAGCGATCGGTGGGAACCCGAGGATTGATGCCGCCACACCCCATGGAACGCATCATTCGCGACTTGACGTTGTATTTGCGCCAACCTGCCTACGATGCCTCCATTGCCAACGTCGGACAGCACGTGCTTTCTCAAGCTACGCCGACCTCTTCGCCGACCTCTTCTTTATGGACTCCATGACTTCTGCTGTGTCTTCCTCTCCGTTCGCCGATCCGATCGATCTACCGTCGAAATCGATCGACGACATTGCTGCCGACCCGGTGTTGGTGGTCGCCCCGCATCCCGATGATGAAACCTTGGGATGTGGCGGGGCGATCGCTTTGCTACGCGATCGGAACATTACCGTTCGGGTATTGGTGATGAGCGACGGTACGCGATCGCATCCCAATTCTCGCAAATATCCCTCGCCTGACCTGAAAAAGTTACGCGAGTCGGAAACGCGATCTGCCATGAGCATTCTTGGGGTGGATGACATCGATTTTTTGGGGTTGCCTGATGGCGATGTTCCCATGCAGGACGCACCGGAAGCCAACGAGGCGATCGATCGGTGTCAAGCCATTTTGGCATCGATCGCTCCCAAAGTCATTTTTCTACCCTGGCGATACGATCCGCATCCCGACCACCGCGCCACTTGGCAACTACTCCATCGAGCTTCGGTCAACCTATCCCCCCAACCGCGATCGATCGAATATGCGATTTGGGATTGGGACGAAGCTCAGCGCCGGGAAATCCCGTCGGCACAGGATGTCAGCGTTTGGCGGTTGGATATTTCGACGGTGCTGTCTTCTAAGAAACAAGCGATCGCTGCTTATCGATCGCAAACAACCGATCTCATCGACGACGATCCCCAAGGGTTTCGGCTGCTCCCGGAATTTCTGGCAAACTTTCAACGTCCTTGGGAGGTGTATCTGGAAGTTAAGTAATAAGTAATAAGTAATAAGTAATAAGTGATAAGAATTGAAGATTCGATCGGTGTAAGGGTGAATAGCATTTGTCCTTGTTCCCAAGTTACCAAACAGAACACAAGAACTATAAGTAATACGTGAAGGCTAAATTTAGAGAAGTTGCAACTATGACCCATACAACCTCAAACTCATCCATTCCTCCCAGCTACTTTGAAGAACTGTATCGCGAAGATCCCGATCCTTGGCAATTTGCGACTAGCACTTATGAAGCCGAAAAATATGCAGCAACGATCGCCGCTCTGCCGAAAAAACACTATGGTTCGGGATGGGAAATTGGCGGTTCGATCGGTATTTTGACCGAAAAACTCGCCTCCCGGTGCGATGCGTTGCTGTCGATCGATGTATCCGAAACGGCTCAAGCACAAGCCATCGATCGATGCCGCAGTTTGCCCCAAGTGCAGTTTGAAATCATGCGATTTCCCCAGCAACAACCCCAGGAAGTTTTCGACCTAATTGTGGTGTCGGAAGTGGGATATTATTGGGGTTGGGACGATCTGCGGCAGGCGCGACAAAGTATTTTCGATCGCCTCGAATTGGGGGGTCATTTGCTCTTGGTTCACTGGACTCAAGAAACGAATTATCCTTTGCGAGGCGATGAAGTTCACGATACTTTTTTAGAATGGGTTCCCACTAAACTGCGGTCTCTTGAGGCTCGACGCGCCGAGAAATATCGGCTCGATCTCTTCGAGCGGATTTAGAGGAAAGCGCCAATTTTCGGGGAAGCGTTTTACTAGAAGTCTGCGGCATCGATCGTAATGTTGCCACTTGAAATCGTAATTCGGCAATTGCGTTTTCGATCGGCACCGGTTGCCAGCGCTCTTGCCAAATACCTTCTTCCTGCTGGCGTTGTTCGATTTCCTCAAACAGCATTACGAAAGACTGCGATCGCATTAATTTTTTAATTAACCAATCGGTGGAAATCCCCAAAGTTTGGGCGGAGGAAACGATCTCGTGAATCCGGAATACGCGATCGGTTTTAATTCGATCGTGTAAGGTTCGTAAAGCTCGACGAGCTCTCAAACGAGTTTCGATCGCTCCTGCGGATTCTACCAAGAAAGCTTGTTTTTGTTGCCCCATATCCGCCCATTTTTGCAGTTGATTTGCCATACCCATATCGGTGCGTCCAACTTGACGCGCTGAGGTGGTGACACGGACTTCCAAACTATGGCGAAAACGCGCTCCCACGCGCATCAACCTCTGGTACAGTGCTATATCTTCTGAGGATTGTACCGCTGGCAATCCGCCAGAACGACCGTATATTTGCGCTGTTACGGCAAAGCTGGCTCCCATATGTTGATAGTGACGAGGAAGCGGATCGAAGGGGTCGGGATCGAGATAGGCTTCGAGTTGGGATATGAGAAAGTTGTAGCCGACAGCGCGGAGATAGCAAGCTCGCGTGTAGGGATCTAAGCGATGCCGATCGACTTTTTCAGTGACAATTCTTCCCCCAACCGCATCAGCTCCGTTGCGAATTTCGGCAAGGGTTGCTGCTACCCAAGTGCGATCGACTTGGGTATCGCCATCGGTCGAAGCAATTACCCCGCGCAGGCGTCCCAGCCTCATTAAACGACGGTAGGCTTCATCCATCAACATTTGCCGAACTCGACCAATGTAAGATTCTTCTGGAGATAAGTTTTTTTCGACGATATGCAGCACGATATTGGGATTTTTTCGGGCAAATTGAGTTACGATCGCCGCAGAATTATCTGTACAATTGTTGGCAAATACAATTACTTCGTATCGACGAAAATCAAAAGATTTTCCTTTTAAATCGGTTTGATGAGCCAACGCCTCGAGCGTGGTTTCAATCCCATCCGCTTCATTGCGAACGGGTACTATAATACAAAACTCGCACTGAGGCAAGGGTGGAGTTTCTACTAGCCGGGGAGTCCTAAGTAAATTCAGGAACGATCCAGGATGAGTGGAAGGAGGTTTCAAAATACAACTTGCCATAGCAAAGCTTTTGCCCAGATAGAACCATCTGGAACTGATATTTCATAACTTGATTTAAACTCACTGTACTCTTTGAGTCGAGAGTATTAAATCCTCCTTAAGAAGGATTAAGTTCGTCGATTATACCCTTGAATTTTACCGATTTTTTTATTTTATTATTTTGACTTCGCGGACGATCGCCGAACTATAGTAGGGGCAAAGCATTTGGACTGTAGATGTTTGGTTTCGCCTGGGAGTTATCGCCCAAATGCTTCGCCCGTTCTCAACGGGTTCGCCGACGAGAATCTAGGATGCGTCGAATACCTTTGGGTTCGATGATGACGAGGACTATTTTGGAGCTTTGCAGGGTGGTTTCGATGAGTTCCCGGAGTCGATCGAGGTTGACTTGAGAAGGGTCGAAATTGGGATTGAGAACTTGCAATCCAACAACGAGGAAGGAGAGGACGCGAACGATCCATTTTATAGTATAATTTCAAGCAACCTAGAAAGCTTTCTGGCAAAAACAAAGTGTGTTAGAGAAGCATTAAGAAAAATGCAGGAAGCTGCAATCATTGACACTAAAAATCTTACCGAGATTTTTAGTGTCAGCAGCGACAATCAGCGAATCGATGACCTGCAAGATCGACAATTAGCTTGCAGAGGTAAAACCTCCGCAAGCCAAAAACTCATAACTCGATCGATACTCGTTTATCGCTCGGATTCTGGCGGTAACTGTTCGATGTCCGGTTGGATCTCCGGCACGGATTCCAAATGGGATTTCTCCATCGCCATCAACACCAAACTGTAGCCAAGATAAGCCGGTAACGCCAAAGCGGATAACGCCACGATCGCCCCAATCCAAGATAATGGTGAAGAAGTCGGTCCGTAATGCGATCGATAGGGATCGATTTTGAGATAATTACCATTAAGGATATTCGCCATCGCGATCGGTCGTTTAAACCGGATACGGCGATCGTCCAACTTTTCTAGCAAAATCCATCCCGCATCCGCTTCTTCCTCCCGTAATTGCTTCAGGATTGCCG
Organism: uncultured cyanobacterium; assembly: GCA_963838375.1. Lineage (GTDB taxonomy): Bacteria > Cyanobacteriota > Cyanobacteriia > Cyanobacteriales > Geitlerinemataceae > DVED01. The sequence goes on from CAWIQY010000015.1 coordinate 158,604, forward strand.
GATCGCGAAATAGATCCCGATTGGCACGAACAATCTTATACTCCCATCCAGCCAAGCGAGGATCGCGATCGTCCACAGATCCTGTGCCGTTATTCCCATTGAGGGGTTGCGACTCAGTATCCCAGATTTCTTTATCGGCGTTGTAATGCGTCAAGAACTCTTCTTCCTCCCGGTAATGCTGCCTCGTCATCCGTTGCTGCCAATACAGCCAACTCCCCGCGATCGCACCCTCAATACCCAGACTACCAACCAACAGGCTCCAAATGAGGACTTCTATCATACTTTTTTAGGGATCGGAGTTATTGACACAAACCAGTACCCACAGTAGAGGAACACCCTAGCTTTTTTTCTCGCAAAATTTACTCTAATCCTAACTTTAGTAGTGCTGCCTCAGCTGCCCGTTTCTCAGCAATTTGTTTCCGGTGTCCTATTCCTGTTCCGTAAACGTCGCCATTGACTAGGACTTCAGCCGTAAATTCTTTAGCATGATCCAAACCCGACTCCCTAACAATTTGATATTGGGGATTTTGCTGATATGTTTCCAGCGCCCATTGTTGAAATAGGTTTTTGCAGTCTACCAAACTCGGTAGTCCAACGCGATCGGACGAAGGTTGTAAGAGCTTTTCGGCTAAGGGACTAAACAACAGTTGGATATACTCCCGAAGGGCATCAATTCCTGCATCGAGAAAGTAGGCTCCGATAATTGCTTCTAATGTATCGCTCAACAATGCCGGATTTTCTCTTCCCCCATCCCGCCCGGCTCCTCGACCTAAACGGATTAATTTTCCGATGTCAAGTTCTAGAGCTAATTCGGCTAACTGTTTCTCGTTGACCAAGGCAGCACGCAACCGAGTCAGTTGCGCTTCGCTCATGTCTGGATAGCGATCGTATAGCAATTTTCCGACGAGAAATCCCAACACTGCATCTCCCAAGAATTCTAGACGTTCGTTGTGTTTTTCTGTATGATTTTCATTGACATACGATCGATGCGTTAAGGCTTGATTAAAGAGTTCGGAATTTTGTAATAGGGGTAGTTTATTTTTCATCGTTCCTTTGTGTAAAACGTCAAGGAACATCAAGCATTTTGTCTGCGCGGGTAATCTCCCACCGAGAACGTGAAAATATACCGCATCCCAAAAGATGGTAATGCTCTTGTTTGGAACTAAGCTACAGTCTCACGAAACAGAATTGTTGTTTATTCTGTCTGTGAGACAACAGCCTAGGCGACAGATATTTTGCTAGATGTCTATTCAGAAGTAGAGCATATATTTTGAATTCTGTCAACTCTATCCGAATCATTCACACCCAGATCCCCGACAACTTCGCAGAAGTTAGGGGTCTTTGCTAGTAGGCAGGTCACACAGAGCAAGAGGAATACTGCAAGCGGTGGCAGTCTTGCCGCTCGTAACGCCAGTTTGGGTTGAGCGAAAACCCAGAACTGTTGCATCTTAAGTTTTATTTTTTAACTCCGCACTCAAAAAATCCACAAATTGACGAGCCGTGCGACCCGATCGACCGTTGTGTTGGGTTGCCCACTGCAAAGCCCGAAACTCTAATTCTTCCAGTTGTAGAGCTATTTTGGAGTGTTTAGCGAGATGGCGAACGATTTTTAAATAAGTCTTTTGGTCGGCGGCTTCAAAGGTTAATGTCAAACCGAAACGATCGCTGAAAGAGAGTTTTTCCTGTACTGTATCCCAAGCATGAACTTCGTCACTATCTTTGGGACGCGGACGATCGCCAAAATACTCCCGAATTAAGTGTCGTCGGTTAGAGGTCGCGTAAACGACCACATTTTGAGGACGTCCGGTCAGATTGCCTTCTAACATCACTTTCAATGCTTTATAGGCATCATCATCTTCTTCAAAAGAAAGATCGTCTACAAAGATGATAAATTTCTGGGGTTGGTGGCGCAAATGTTCCACAATTTGAGGCAGCTCGATTAAATCTGATTTCGCCACTTCAATCAACCGCAAACCTCGATCGCTGTAGTCCCAAACGAGCGACTTAATCAATGATGATTTTCCCGATCCTCGACTTCCGTACAACAGAACATTTAAGGCTGAATACCCTTGTAGCAAAAATTCTGTATTTTTGATCAATTGCGCCTTGGGCGATTCATATCCTTTCAATTCTGAGAGTCGAATGCGATCGGGATAGCCAATTCCCACTAACTGTCCCGACTGCCAGCGAAAAGCACAATACTGGGCAAATGTACCTGTCCCAAATTGTCGATAGTACGCAACGAGTTCTTCTAAAATTTGTCCTACATTATCTAGGTACTCTAGCTTTTCATGTAATTGAATTTGCCATCGTTCTCGTTCATTTTTGGGCGAAACCGTCTCTGGAGTAACCTCCCAAGCAACGAGGGGCATGGGCATGGGTACTGGAGAAATGCCCTGCACCCATTGACAAACTTGAGTGCTACGGCAACGATACAGATATTGAAACACTTGGAGATCGTGTCGTGCGGCGGCAACCAGGGGAACCGGCAACCCTTCTAATGCTTTTTGTTGAACTTGCCTAGTAAAGGGATTATCGGCAATTAAAATTTGTTGGAGAAGATAATCTTGCCAAGTTTGATTGTGGCACGCCAAGGCATTAAACCAGTCGCTATAAGCATTAAGAAGATCTACTTTTTTTCCACCTTGTAGAACTTGAAGAAGATTTAAAAAAGTTTGACCGATTTCTCCCTTTAGTAACGATCGATAGATTAATAATGAGGCGGAGGCGTTCTGAAGTTCTCGAATAGTATCGTCTTTAGTCATAAAAAATGGATAGTTTTAAGTCAATTTATAGTTTACTCTTGGCTGTTAGGATAATATTGTAAAACAAACATTTCGGCTTGGGATCGATCTCGAAGTTGCCCGTCGATCGTCTTTACTCGGATCTCTTCTAAAATTGTCCGAAACCGAGGACTTGGACGATACCCCATTTTTTTTAAATCTTCGCCATTGAGAATGGGTTTAATCTGACTCCAATGAGTCAGGTATTTCCAGATTTTTCGTCGGATCGATCGAGAACTCCCCACTCCAATTAAAATTAATAGCGGTAGTTTTTGTGGTTTCAACAAGCGAACAATTTCGCTAGGTTTGCTACTCTCGGATAAACAGTTAAGCTCGTTTTTCCGAAACAGATCTAACTTTTGCAGGCGATCGAGACTCTCTTCAGATAACTGAAGGTTAGCAGAAACCCAATCGTAATCTTTGGGAGGAAGACTGATTAACAAGACTTCTAATAATAATATCCAACGACTCACTTGGGAACGATCGGAAAATCGTCGCAGCCATCGATCGATCGATCTCATTTGCCTGTAAATCCGATCGTCTAATTGTAGCTGAGGATGAATAAACTTGAGAGCACCTAAATCGGATAATTGTCTGAGTTCAGCTTTCCAATATGGTGCTTCTAACATAGACTTAAGTTCTTTTTTTAATCGCGATTGTACTCCCGGAACATTAGTTTCTTGAGACTGAATTTTTCTATGAATTTCACTTTCTACTGCTTCTTCGATATAAGACTTAGTGTGAAACTCCAACTTATATTTTAAGCGCAAACTATACCGAACCGCGCGATAAATTCGAGTGGGATCGTCGATAAAACTTTGCGAATGAAGAACTCGAATTAAGCCATTTTTTAAATCCTCCTGTCCGCCGAAGAAGTCTAAAAGTTCTCCACGTTTGGGCTGAGTTAATTGAATTGCCAGCGCATTGATAGTAAAGTCTCGCCGATACAGATCTTGGCGAATCGAGCTGGGTTGAACTACCGGATTTGCCCCTGGATAGGGATAATATTCAGTTCTAGCTGTGGCAAAATCGATGGAAATGGAATTAAAGTCGGGATCGTTTTTCCAAATGAGATCGGCTGTTTGAAATTTAGGATGCTCTTCTAAGCGAGTATTAGGATACAATTTTTTCAGTTTTTTTGCCAGTTCGATCCCGCCGTCAGGCACAGCAACTCCACCACATCCATCTACTACTAAATCAATATCGGTAAACAGAATTGGACAGCGATTGTCAAACTTCTGGACGAGCAAATCCCGCACGATGCCACCCACAAGATAGAGATTCCAATGGTTTTCTTGGGCTTGTTGCGCGGCACAATTGATGAATTCCCAAAGTGAAGGTTTGAGGCGATCGCGCAGATCGAACAATAACCCATCCAAATTTATTCAATCCTTACTGTAACAGATAATGGGGTCTCAAAAAATAAAAACTCATTCCCAAGTTTCTCCGAGGAGAAAACTGGGAATGTTATGCGCGCAGTTAAGCGTCAATTCCAGAAAAAATAGCCAATCTGACGGAATTTAACCTTTCTTCGCAGCTTCGATGCACTCTTCTAACAGAGGCATAACTCGATCGACACCCTTCCATCCCTGAATTTCGGTCACTTTCTTTTCCAGATTTTTGTAAGTTCGGAAAAATTCGGCAATTTCTTCCAGGCGGTGAGGGGAAATTTGCTCGAGGGATGTGATGTCAGTGTAGCGAGGATCTTTTGCTGGAACGCATAGCAATTTCTCATCGCGATCGCCACCGTCGATCATTTCCAACATTCCCAAAGGACGCGCTGCAATCACACATCCGGGAAAAGTCGGCTGATCCATAATCACCATCCCATCGAGGGGATCGCCATCGTCAGCGAGGGTGTTGGGAATAAACCCGTAATCATAAGGATATTGAACAGAAGCATACAACACTCGATCGAGGGCAAAGCACCCCATGTCTTTGTCAAATTCGTACTTATTTTTGCTTCCTGCGGGAATTTCGATTAAAACATTAACAAGACCGGATTTCGGTTGAGCAGGAATGAGCGATAAATCCACAAATATTCTCCAAACAAATTGTCGATCGACGGGAAATCTTAGCCCCAGCAGTCAATGCAGTCGCCATCGCGCCGCCCATTTGAGTTATTCCTCACTTTTCCCCGATCGACGTTAAACTACCCCCATCCCGGCAAAGGGAGCGAGGGAACCTTGGGCTGAGGAGATCTTCGATAACCGACTTGGCTAGCAAGCTATCACACTCGCCAATATTTTATCAGTCGAACAGACCTTCGCTCTATATCTGTACATTCCACTCTCGGGAATTTCTATTCCTGAGATGGAACAGCACGAGATTTCCCCATGGCGACCCAAACTTGAAGCGCATTTTTCCCTGACAGCGGGTTAGCAATACCCCGTCTAGCGATTCGATCGAATGGGGGAAGCGGGGTAAGCCGCAGGCGAGAACGGACTTGTATTGCTGGCAGAATAACGGGCAATGACAAACAACGGCATGGTTAAGGTGAGCAACGCAATCAGCGTACCCACCAATTGAGCGATTGTATGAGGATTTCCTTCAGGAGAACTACCAGACGGACTACCGGATTCCATATTAAATGATGAATTTTGTAAGCAAAATCACAATTGAGTTATAAGCGCAGGGAAAACCATTTCCCTCTATAGAAAACATCTTAGTTATTTTTCTTTGAAAGTTTGTTATCTATACAACAATTGCAACAAAACGTTGATATTTTTTTACCTTTTTAGACGATCCGGGTCGAGGGGTCAGACCCCTTACCTTGCTTTTTCAGGCGCAGAGACGATCCCCCCAAAAAAGCAGGCGTCTTCTCCCAAATGTCGCATAGCGGCGACCCTCTTAGCATCAGTTTATAACACTCATGAATTTTCGATCGATATTATATTTCTATAGTATCTAAATCTCTAGTAATGTCGAGTGTTAATACCTTAACCCAAGTCAACCTCATTAGATCTCATTCTTGAGGTAGAAATTTTGCGGGACATATTCAGCGACCGGAAGAAGAGACTCCTCCTGTCCCCCTACCACAGATCCCCTATACGTGTTTATGCCGGTTTAATGGTGCAAGCGTTCCAAAAATTCCGAGATTTCGGCAACCAGCCAGCGCTTCTCTACGGGAGTCAGCGACTGCCCAAATTCGTAGCAGTCTTCGCCAGCCTCGATCTGGCAGCGCACGGTTTTGACGCCATGGGGACTAACATTGACTCGGAGAGTCGCCCGACGAACTTCTGCGATCGGTTTTTCGATCTGGCGCTTCCATAGCCAAAACTGGTAGTACAATCGGCAGGTTTGGGCATCCAACTCGATCGCTCGAGGTTCGTTCATCGCTGCGACTTTCACGATGGCGATCCAAATCGGCAAAAAGAACGCAGCGCATATCCAGAAATTGGGGATGGCAGCCAAACCCAGAAGAAAACACGGAAAACTAACGCACAGAAGCAGCTGCCATTGGTAGATCGATTTGTGATGGATAGATGACAACTGCACCGATAAACTTCGATCGTCCCTTTTTAACTGAATATGACTGCCTTTGGGGGGTTGGCGCGTGGGAAAAACGGTGGCAGAATTGGCAAGTTGACCCCGGTGGCGCAGAACATCTAATGCTTCGTTGGCAGATGTATATCGATCTTCGATCGCCGGTTCGAGCATTTTTTCCAACCAGTTGGCAAATTCTGGGGCAATGGAAACTCGATCGCGAAAGTCGATTTTCATCCGTTTTTCGGGCAGTTCGCCGGGCGATCGATGGGTCAGCAAAAACAGCAAGGTTGCCCCTAGCGCGTATAAATCCGAGGCGAAAAATGCTTGTCCTCGAAACTGTTCTGGCGGCATATATCCCACCGTCCCCACGAACGTTCCCCCTTCAATCAGGGTGCGGCGATAGACATCCTGAACTGCCCCGAAATCGACTAAATAGACTCTGCCATCGGCACGGCGGATAATATTTTGGGGTTTGATATCCCGGTGAATGGCGGGAGGGTTGAGCCAGTGAAGATAATTCAGAATTTCTAAAATTTGTTCGGCAATGTCTCGCACTTGTTCTTCGGTGGCGTGCCAGCCTTTTTTAACTAACTCGGCAAGGGAATCGCCTTCGACTAATTCTTGAATTAAATAGAAGTGTCGATCGTCTTTTGTATCTTCATAGAAATAACCTAAGTATTGAGGGATTGCGGGATGCTGGAGATGAGCGAGAACTTGAGCTTCTCGTTCAAATAAATCCAGTGCTTTCCAATCTTGGGTTTGCCGTAGTGAGAGCACTTTCATTGCCACCCTTTTGTAGTCTGTGAGGTCTTCAGCTTCGTAAGTTGTGCCAAATGCGCCTTGTCCGATCGATCTAACGATTCGATAGCGATCGGCAATGATTCGATCGTCGCTGTGTAATGTGTTTTTCATGATTTTTTGTTTGGCATCACAGCTCTCGATCTTTAATATACATTTTGAGAATTCGATCGAGCCAATTTTCTACTTCTGGTAACGGGGAAACCCGATCGTGAAAAGGAATCTCTTTGGCTGACTTGGACGGTGATAACTGTTCTAAACCCAAAAAAGTAGAAATTTCATCCGCTAACCACTGCTTCTCAAATTCAGAAATTATCGAACCAATGGTAATGGTATTAGAAAATACATCAGAAACTATCGAACCAAAGGTATGTTTACGAATTCCTTCCCAAAGAACTAAGTTGACAATTATACGTGTTTTACCCTTACTTCTAGCGACATTAACTTCTACCTCTACCAGCTCAATATCTTTTGTTTGTCCTTGAACACGACGATAGGTGATACCCAAAAAACTAGATGTGATGGTAAAAATCTGTCGATCGATGGATAGTTTTTCCCAACTGCCTAAACCCCTCAATAAGTAAATGCAAGCAATTGAAACCACTAAAGTGAAAGGAGTTGAAAGTAACAACACGATCGGAAATGCTATAAAGCCCCCTACAACAAATAATCCCAGGCTTACTAGTAAAAGCCAACTATATTTCCACCTAGGAGGAATTTGGCAGATAAAACACCGATCGCTTTTACTTATAATTATATGACTAGATTGCGGACGGTTGCAGGTTGAACGATCGATATTTTCTGATAAAAGACTTGCCAAAGTTTCAGCAGCTTCTCGTGCCGATTGGAAGCGATCTTCTACAGAAGGTTCGAGCATTTTTTCCAGCCAATCGGCAAAGTCTAGGGATACGGAAACCCGATCTCGAAAGTTTATTTTTAACCGTTGCTGGGGTAATTCTGCTGGGGATTTCCCAGTTAATAAAAACAGTAACGTCGCTCCCAAAGCATATAAATCCGATGCGGCAACCACTTGTCCGCGAAACTGTTCGTGAGGCATATAGCCAAGGGTTCCCACAAAGGTTCCACCCCGAGTTAGCGTATTGCGATAGACTTCTTGTACTGCTCCAAAATCGACTAAATATATTTTGTTATCGGGACGGCGAATAATATTTTCGGGTTTGATATCTCGGTGAATGACAGGAGGTGTGAAACTGTGGAGATAGTCCAGAATTTGTAAGAGTTGACGAGCGATATCTTTTATTTCTTCTTCTTTAGGGCGCCAACTTTTTTTAACTAATTCGGATAAAGACTGTCCTGATGCTAACTCTTGAATTAGGTAAGATCGTCGATCGTCTGGGGTTTCTTCTTGAAACGAGTTAATGTATTTTGGAATACCCGGACAATCTAGGTTTTGGAGAATTTTTGCTTCTCGATCGAACAATTCTAGAATTTTCCACTCAGTTGTTTCCCGAAACGAAACAATTTTTATTGCCACTCGCTGGCAATTCGTCAAATCTTCGGCTTCGTAGGTGGCTGCCATCGTACCGCATCCGAGAGGTGCAACAATTCGATAGCGATTGGCAACAATATCGTCAGGTTGGTGTAATCCGTTCATTATCCCGCTTTCACACGTAGTAATGTCAATAGGCGATCGAAATTGTTATGAGACTAGACTTCGCCGATCTTTCACCACTTGGGTGGATATCCTCAGCAATAATGGTGACTGGGATCGTTTCTAGTCTATCTCGTACAATTCTGTTTCGATTATAAACACTACACGCATACACACCTCGAGGTTGTGCAAGAAGATTCACAAATCTAACTTTTTGAGTTGAAGAAAATGGGGTTGGCAATCACCCGCAATCTTGTTGACACACAACGGGTAAGGGCAAATTAACAGGAATTTCGATAGCGAATTCTGTCCCTCTCCCAGGCACAGAATCGCAACTCAGTTTCCCTTCATGTTGTTCGACGATAATTTGATAGCTGCTAGATAACCCCAATCCTCGTCCTTCTCCAACTGGCTTGGTTGTAAAAAATGGATCGAATATCCGGTTTTTAACCTCTTCAGATATACCGGTTCCATTATCTTTAATCCGAATAGAAACCATTTCATTTTGAATTACATTTGTGGAAATCCAAATAGTTGGGTTTTCATTCACACTAGTCAAATCACGATCGAAGCTATTTTCCAGAACATCGATCGCATTATGAAGAATATTAAATAAAACTTGATTTATTTGTCGAGCATAGCAAGCAATTTTCGGTATATTTCCATAGTTTTTAACAAGTTCGATCGCTGAAGTTCCATTTTTTGAATCTAGGCGATGTTGCAAAACTATCAGAACACTGTCTATGGCTTCATGTACATCGATTATTTTAAAATCGGCTTCATCTAGACGAGAAAAGATGCGTAAACCCAATACGATCGCCCGTACCCGATCGGCTCCGACTTTCATGGAATTTAGCAAGTTTTCCAAGTCAGTTGCTAAAAAATCTAAATCGATATCATGAATTTTGTTTTTAATCCGTTCGGACGGATGAGGATATTGTTTTTGATAAAGTTCGATCAAGCTCAGTAAATCTGTTATATATTCGCGAGCAGGAGTAATATTACTATATATAAAACTAATAGGATTGTTGATTTCGTGGGCGATTCCTGCAACAATTTGACCGATGGCAAGCGCTTTTTCTTGTTGAATTAATTGTGCTTGAGTCTTTTGTAGTTCTACTAATGTGTCTTGTAGCTGTATATTTTTAGAATGAAGTTGTTGTTGCAAAGATTGTAGCGCGAGTTGATGTTCGACACGAGCCAAAATTTCGGCAAACTGAAAGGGTTTACTGATGTAGTCCGAACCGCCTACTTGAAATGCTTTAACTTTATCTTCTACATCATCTAAAGCACTGAGAAAGATGACAGGAACAGAACAAGTTCGATCGTCACTTTTTAGTTTTTCACAAACCTCATATCCATTCATTCCTGGCATATTAATATCCAGTAAAATCAGATCGGGAAGTACCGTTTGCACAGCCGTCAGAGCCATCTGACCGTTAATGGCTTTGCGAACGTTATAGCCTTGTTCCAGCAGCATTGTCGAAAGGAACCGAATATTATCGGCGGTATCATCAACAATCAGAATATCTTTGGGATTGTCGGTCATGATTTAAAATGGATATGGTAAGACGTAATGAATTTGTAGCGATAAAGCAGTCGAGCAAGCGCGGTTAGGAGAAAGTCTAGTAGGAGCGTGTTTCGTAGCCCTGCCGCAGGCTATAGCACTTGCACGAGAAACCTCATGCACCAATCCACAAACATCGTGCAAATGTGCAGACCCGTTCGCCATACATCAGGTTTTAATCCCAGAATAGCCTAAAAAAAGTTGCGGCAATGGCACAGTTCGGTAACGGCACGAAAAAACAAGTCGGGGAAGATCCTTTTACGAGATGGTCTTGGGGAAACGTCAAAGCATTCAATCCCATTGAACCTTATATTAAGGTTAATTCATATCTTCCAAAGGAAATAGTTATCAAAACTAGTTACAAAAAGTAGCAATTTTGAGCGATTACGATCGATCCTCCTGTTGTGTCAGCTCCATCACCCGATCGAACTGGAAATTTTCCACCAATTCTGTCAAACCTTGTACCAAAGCCGTATTTTCTGGCGGAATTTGGGCGATCGACTCGAAAATCAACAGGTCGCTACATTGGGAAGCCGCGAAATGAACCCGTTCGATCCACTCGGCAGGCATGACTTGTAAAGCCGAAGCCTCAAGGGTCTTCGGCTCTTCCCCAGCCGTACTCGCTTGGTCTGGCACATCCTCAGCATACAGATATTCCACCCCTAGATATTGGCTGATTTTCTCTAAAAGTTCAGCTTCGCGAAATGGCTTGCGGACAAAATCATCGCACCCAATTGACAAAATTTCCTGCCGCTGTTCTTCAAACGCGCTAGCGGTGAGGGCAATAACGACGGTGTCTTTTCCTTTTTCATGGGCTTTAATCCGCTGAGTTGCTTCGTAACCATCCATCACAGGCATCTGCATATCCATCCAGATAAGCTGAGGTTCCCAAGTTTGCCAAACTTTGATTCCTTCTAAACCGTTGACAGCTTCGCGCACCTCAAAACCGATCGGAGTCAGAAGTTTAAGCAAAAGCTGTCGATTTTCCCATCGATCTTCAACGACTAAAATACGATAGGTCGGCTGGTTGGGGGCTAAAGAGATTGCTGTCCGAGATGCCAGAAGAAGAAGACTCTCCCTCGATTGTATCGACTTGCATCACCGGAATCTCGAAAGAAAACAAAGAACCTCGATCGACTTCGCTGCTGACGGTCATCTCTCCCCCCATCAATCGCACGAACTTCTGGCTGATGGGCAAACCCAACCCCGTTCCTTCTTGAGATTGCAAGCCTGTTGCCGTTTGGGCAAACGCTTGAAAGAGTTTATCCATCTCTTGGGGAGCAATACCGAGTCCGGTGTCTTCCACCTCAAAACCGAGGATCGTTCTTCCTTTATCACTCGTGACGGGAACAACTGGGTTCGCCAACGATGCATCATCCATCGGGGATGACATTGTTGACGACACTCGAAGCGTGACGCCACCCCGTGTGGTGAATTTGATCGCATTACCGATCAAATTAATTAACACCTGGCGCAGTTTGCTCTCGTCAGCGCGAACGAACCGGGGAACCTCCGATGAGATCTCGAACAGAAGCTGTAAGCCTTTGGCATCGGCTTTTATTTGCAGCATCACTTTGAGATCGTCAAGCAAGCTGTGTAAATCAAAGTCGTTTTCGTTGAGGGTAATTCGTCCGGCTTCGATTTTGGACATTTCCAGAATGTCGTTAATCAAGGCGAGAAGGTGTTCGCCACTGCGATTAACCGTTTTCACATAGGCTCGGTTGTCTGGGGAAAGGGTCGAATCGCGGTTTATCAGTTGGCTAAAACCGAGGATGGCATTGAGAGGAGTCCGCAGTTCGTGGCTCATATTGGCGAGGAATTCGCTTTTTGCTCGGTTGGCAGCATCTGCCGCGTCTTTCGCCACTTTCAGTTCCGTGGCTTGCTCTTGGGTTTGGGCAAACAGTTGTGCTTGTTGGACGGCAACGCCCAATTGCGTTCCCACTTGGGTGGCGATGGCGATCTCTACGTCTCCCCAGTTGCGCGGTTGGGAATTTTGGTACGCTGCCAGCAATCCCCAGAGTTGTGTACCGCAGAAAATGGGGACAATCAGGTAGGCTCGAGCTTGCAACCGCTCTAAAAACTCGAGGTAGCAAGGGTCGAATCCCGCTTTGTAGATATCCCAAACGTAACGATAATTACATTTGTTGCGGTAAATGCCGCCTTCGGTTTCTTGCAAGTACGTATCTGGAAGAAGATTTTCGCCAACTTGGATCGCGGTGACGGTACAATCGGCTCGACCGACGATAATTTGGTTCAAAGGAGGCTGCGAGAGATTGCCGACAACCGATTGCCAACCCCGTGCCACCGACTCGGCAATCAGTTGACCGCTCCAGTCGGGATTGAAACGGTAGACCAAAACCCGATCGCAATTGAGCGCTTGCCGGAGTTCTTGGGTGGTGGCGGCAAAAATGGCATCTAGGTCTAAAGTTTGGCGCATTCGTTGGATGACGCGCGCGATCGTTTTTTCTCGGTCGGCAGTCTGCCGAAGGGTGGTTTCTGCTCGTTTGCGGGCGCTGACATCGACACCGGTTCCCCATGCCGACCATCCTTCGATGGGAAATCGATCGGCGATATTCGACCAGGCAATGGTTTTTTGACTGCCGTCTTTGCAGGTGATAATCCATTCCCAATTGCGGAAATCGTTACCGCGTTCTTGCCAAGCGGCTTCCATTTGCGATCGATAGTCGTCATCGACATAGATGAGCGCCAGTCCTAGAGGATTGCCGATTACTTCTTCGGCGAGATATCCCGTCACTAGCTCGCTTTCGTGGTTCCAAAAGATAAATTTCCCATCGGCATCGACAGCATTGAGCATGACAGGCATATTTTGCAAGATGCCGTATAGTTTAGCTTCGCTTTCTCGCAGAGCTTCTTCGGCTAATGAGCGATCGCGCGATTCGATCGCCAATGCGGTCATATAGGCTAAGTATGTAACAAAATTTTGCTCTTCGATCGCCCAATGCCGAGGGGTTTGCGTGTGTTCTATACAAATGACACCCACGATGCGTCCCTTGAGGTTAATGGGGGCATCTAACATTGCGGTAATCTGATGGGGTAGCAGATAAGTGTCGCGAAACTCGATCGTTCGCGGATCTTCAACGGCGTCGTCGATGGCAATCACTCGTTGGTTTTTTAAGGCTTGGAAATAGCTCGGATAGTGCGTTGCCGAGAGTTTCATCCCCTCGCTATGTCGATCGCCCGTTCTCTGGTACAAATCCATACACTTCAATGAGCAGCCATCTCGGTCATACAGCCAAATACTCGATCGTTCGGCTTTGAGAACTTCACTTGCCAGTTCGGTAATTTCCGCCAGCGTCGCCTCAAATGTACTTTCTTGTAGACTTTCGCGGGTTGCCAGCTTCAGCAAACCTACTTGTTGTTCTCTCAAACGGGTGTCACTATCTCGCAATGCGGATTCAGCCGCAATTCGCACCCGAATTTCTCGTTCCAAATCGGTCGTTCGCGCTTGCACTCGCAGATCCAACTCGTCATTAGCGCGGCGCAGTTCGGCTTCGGCTTCCCGGCGTCGATCGATTTCGTTCTCCAGTTCTTGGTTGATGGCTTCGAGTTGTTCTGGGGTTTTCAGGGAGAGAAACTGCGGGATAACCGTCGCCAATTCAACTGCGGTGTAGCAAGACACCAAAGCCGTCACCGCTTGTTCGATACCGGAGATCCAGTAGGTGGGATACCACAGCGTCCAGATTTCCAGCAGGTGTCCCACACCGCAAAGGATGATGAATGCGCCGAAGAGGAGGAAAACATTGAGAAATGGCACGTCTTGGCGCTTGCAGACGAAGTAGACAAGCATTATCGGAATGGAAAAGTAAGCGATCGCGATCAGCAAATCGCTCATCGCGTGCAGTCCCACCAGAGGGGTTTGCCACAAGTAGCAGTTACCGTGGGGCATATACCGATTGGAAGATACTAAGGTATCGAGAATGTGCCACATAGACTTTGGCTGGCTCACAAACAAAGGAAATGGAGTAGGATTTCGGGCGATCGAGTTATTTCTATCTCGATCTTAACTAAAGATAATGGAAGACCGACTTGACGCCATGGTAATAAAAAATAGGAGCGCCGATCCTGTTTATTTTATCGAAGAAAGGAATAGAAAACATCCCAACAACTGATTGGATTGGCTTCAAAATTGGAATATATTCATGTCCGAACTGCAAGCTAGAAATGTGTCGCCATACCAATGCCGCTCTTAATATCTTGCCAAAAGTCAACTGTGAGGATTGGGCAGAGTCGCAAGTCCCGATATCGATCCAATTTTGAAGTGTGGTGCGGGTACATTAGTCCGACAGCGGACGAGGTCAGTAAAACCTGGGTTTGGCGTGGATTCTGCTTGTTTCGAGAGTCGATCCCGACCTGGGGTCACGAATACGGCGATCGACGAACTGCGTCAGCTGAAGTTCTAAACTCTAAATCTACGATCGTCGTCGGCTCAGCCACTGAATTGACTCATAGCCAATCGTCATTTGGATCGACAGAAATCCGGGTTTGAAGCCACCGATAGTAAGAGATCGATCGCCCAATTCTGGAGAGTCTCTTTTTTCGTCTTGTCAGTCAAAGCGCCAGCGTTCAGGCATAGAACCTTTATCCGATTTGTAAATGCATTTTATAAAACTTTTTAGTCTAGTATTCGTGTAAGCGATTAAAATTGAGGCTTTAAACTACATTAATCCCTTATGTGCGACAAAAGACGATCGAGTCGATCGAAATTCCTGACGAACCCATGGAGTGGGTGATGTGAGTTCATTGCGAATTACCGATGACCGATAGCGAGATCATGCTCGAGTCTACTAAAATGGATTGAAGTTAACTGAACCCACAACAGGGGGGAGATCGATCGTTGCATCCCAAGTGTGGCAAGTCCTTCCGGCTTGAGAACACCCTTTTCTAGACAAGTCTAGCTGCGTCCAAACCCAACCCGCCTCCACAGCCCAACCCACTTTGACCTCCTAGTATCCAGAATCTCTCATGCCCAGTGCCGGGAGAATGTCAACCCAAACATCTCCCAAATCATCACCTCTAAGCCTTGCCCGATCGGGGCTAAAAGCAATTCCCGGGAGATATCTAACTCATCGTCAACCATTGTGCAACACTGTCAACCTCATTCCACAAAACACTGATGGAAAAAGTCGCTCTATTAATCGGCATCAGCGAATACCAAAACGGACTCAACCCTTTACCCAATGCTCTCAACGATATCAAAGCCGTGGGAAAGGTTTTGGAAGACGCCGATCGATGTGCATTCGACTCGGTGCGGTTACTCCCCAATCCATCGCGCCAGGAGATGGAAGAGGCAATTTACGACCTCTTTTCCAACCGAGAGCCAGAAGACCTAGTGCTATTCTACTTTTCCGGTCACGGAATCAATCCCGGCAGTAGCTTGTTTCTGGCAACGCCGCAAACCCGCCAGGAAGCAAGGGGAGAAGTGGTTCCCACCACCGCGGTCGCCGGTCGCTACTTGCAAGAACGGATGAACCGAACAGCCTCGACACAACAGGTGATTATTCTCGACTGCTACTTGAGCGGTGCGTTTACTCAGGGAATGACGAGCAAAGGAGATGGGATGCCAAACCTTCAACCCCAACTCGGCGGTAAAGGACGCGCGATTCTGACTTCGTGGAATAGCACCCAGCACGCCTCAGAGGCAGAAGGATCGGCACTATCGATTTATACCCGCTACCTGGTTGAAGGACTCAAAACCGGAGCGGCAGACCTAGATAACGACGGCACTGTCGCTGTTGACGAACTGCACGACTATGCAAGCGAGAAGGTGCAAGAAGCATCCCCGGCGATGAATCCGCAGTTCTATCCCGTAGAAGAAGGCTATCGAATTTACCTGGCGAAGTCACCTCTCGACGATCCAGCTCTTAAGTATCGCAAGGCACTGCAAGATTTGGTTCGTGAAGATCAAGGTGATATCGATTTCCGGCAAGGACACATCGATTTCCTCAATCGCTGTTATTTGGACGAGTTGAAACAGCAATGGGGACTTGATGCGGAGGTGGTGCGGAAAATAGAGCAGGAGGTGATGGAACCGCTCAGCCAGCGTCAGGATAAATTGAAACGGTATGAAGAGGTGTTGACCAAGGCAATGCGGCAGCGGGGTGGCGATCTGCGCGAAGGGGATTGGCACAAACTGAAACGGTTTCAGGAGGTTTTGGAACTGCGCGATGAAGACGTAGAACCGATCGTGGCATTGAAGTCGGCAAAAGGAGCAGACTACAGCCGACTCCGAGATTTGCTAGCGGCGAAGAAGTGGAAAGATGCAGACGAGGAAACAGCGCGGGTGATGCTACAAGTTGCCAACCGGAAGGAAGAAGGTTGGTTGAATGTTGAGTCGATTAATAATTTTCCATCTGAAGATTTGCGCACGATCGATCGGCTTTGGATTCGTTACAGCAATAATCGATTTGGGTTCAGTGTCCAGAAGGAAGTTTGGGAAGAAGTGGGCGGGAGAGTAGACTCCGATACCGAAAAAATGATCGGCGATCTGGTGGGCTGGCGTAAAGCCGGAGAATGGGTGAACTATTCCGATCTCAACTTTTCCTTAGATGCTCCGCGAGGACACCTTCCTGTGGTCATTTGGTTCCCGATTTTGGGATTTGGATTGATTAGTTGGTAGACGATCCGCCACCAAGCTCAGTGCAGCTCTGGTGGGGATCTCCTCGAAGTCCAGGCTTACCATGTCGGATCGACGTAGAGATTGACCGTCATCTCCTGAGTCCCGGCAGGGACGGCAGAAATACAGGCACAGATGGCTTTCCCATCGTCGATCTCGACTTCGCAAGCATGGCACGAACCCATCAAACAACCGGTGGGGATGACAACGCCAGCTCGTTGTGCGACATCCAGGAGGGGTTCCCCGGCTTGGGCTTCAATGGTCACATTGTCGGGTAAAAATAGAATTTGTACGCTCATGATCTTGGGAATGGCTGTGAGGTTTTGGGGTCACGAAGAGGCTTATTTTTATTTTAGTCGGGGCGTGGTGGAAGGACGCAAGGTAAGGACTTAGGCAACGGCTTGAGATCTCGGGGCAACCACTCTTGGGATTGCCCCGACAAAGCGCTATCTGGCTTGTCCTAATGGTCATACCACGATCGGTTCTACCCCATTGGGATCTATGCGAAACTCGGCTCACTTCTATGCGGCACGTGCATGATTTCGCTCAATTCGCAGCACAATATACAAAAAGATACATTAACCAACCGTATTGTAGTAGCCAATAGCATTGAGGCTTTGCCCTATGAACGTTTGGATAGCAACCCTCTTTCCTTTTATCCGTTTGTCCAGCTCTTCAACTCAACATTCTCGCATTAGGATTGTAGAAGCGATTCAACAGTGGATGGACGGCATCGAAGTGCGCGATCGCGCCTTTGCACGGTGGTTGTGCCACATGATACCGCAAGCCTGTCCGTTTGAGCGCAATATTCAACTATTCGGGCGGACGCTGTGGAGTATTCCCCCCCTGTGCAAACTCAATCCTTTCTACGAACAATTGGTGGGATTGCGCTTTCGGGCTCTATGTTATCTAGCAGATGTTTGTGGGGAAGACACCGCCGAGTACAGCTAAATCCCGACGACTTGCCAACCACGGATAGCTCATCTGAAATCCTGAACTTTTAATCCTTGCCGATCGAGAATGAACGAACAAAAATGTCTGGGTAAAGTCTACTTAGTCGGTGCGGGACCGGGCGATCCGGGGTTACTCACCGTGCGGGGCAAAACCCTGCTCGAATGCGCGGATGTGGTGGTGTACGATGCCCTCATTAGTTCCCAAATATTAGCCATCGCCAATCCCCATGCCGAATGTATAAATGCCGGGAAACGTCGGGGACGACATTCGCTATTGCAAAAAGAAACGAATAAACTCCTGATCGAAAAAGCTCAAACCAATGCGATCGTTGTCCGCCTCAAAGGAGGCGATCCATTTGTCTTTGGTCGCGGGGGTGAGGAAATGGGAGACTTGGTGGCGGCTGGGGTTCCCGTCGAAGTTGTTCCGGGGGTGACATCGGGCATTGCGGCGCCCGCTTACGCCGGAATTCCCCTGACGCACCGGGAATACAGTTCTTCTGTCATTTTTGTTACCGGTCACGAGTCAGCGGGAAAGTATCGTCCCCAGGTGAATTGGCAGGCAATTGCTCAAGCTTCGGAAACCATTGTCATTTATATGGGTATCCACAATTTGCCGACGATTGTCACAGAACTCACGGCAGCCGGACGCAGTGCGGATACTCCCATCGCCTTGATCCGGTGGGGAACGCGACCGGAACAGGAGGAACTGATCGCCACGTTGGGAACGATCGTCGAACGAGTAAAATCGACGGGGTTTGAAGCGCCAGCGATCGCGGTGATTGGCAATGTTGTCAATTTACACGAACGGTTTTCTCATTGCCGACCGAGGGTTCTTTGAATAAGAGTTCAGGAGTCGATCGATTCGTACAAAAATCTCGATGGTCGTGGATCTCGATCGCACTCAAAACCGATCGAGATCGCTTTGCTAACTGTCGGAGATCGCTGTCTCCCTCTGAAAGAGCCTGTATTCTAAAAGTAGGCAGAAGGGATTATACGTTTTTTTTATACGAAATTACCAGGGTTCTAACTGTCGTTTTTGGGTATCTCCTTATTAGTGTCCAGCAGCCTTCGGGCTGCTTTTTATTGGCTTCATAACTGTCATCATCAATCAGACGGGTGAGTACCCGGTGCTGAGTGAATGTCTCCCCATCTGATTGATGTCAAACGATCTAGAGATGGGTTGGTAGCAATGAATCCAATAAATCTTGCTTGGGACGATCGATCGTCATCCAGTCATCGAGCAAAATCCCGCCTGTATCGTCGCTGTTGGGATTCCAACTCCAGTACGTGAAGCTGAGATCTTTTTGTCCGATAAAATCAACGAATTTTCGCTGCCATATCCCTTCTTTGGATGTTGTGTCCACCTGACGACCCCCAAATTCGCCGACCCAGATGGGGGCAATGTTTTCTGTGGCAATATATTGAAACCCGATTTCCCAACGTCGGGAAAGATTACTGGGAAATGTGGCTTCGGAAAACCAAGGTTGATCGAACACCCCGGCACCGTATTCGTGAGGAGAATACACCAGTTGCTTGGGTCGCACCAGTCTCACGGGATAGCGCTTTACCCCTTCTAGGTTGCCTCCCTGCCAGTGAATGGGCAGTTTTTGACCGGGAACGTTATTTTCCACGCCTTCGACTACGATCAGCCAGTGAGGGGCGATCGCCAAAATGGCATTTCCGGCACGTTCGGCAGCCAAGCGCCAATCGGTTGTAATGTCGTAGGTTCCCCAACTGGCAATGCCATGAGGTTCGTTTTTGAGATCGGCACCGATGACGTTGGGTTGGTCTTTGTAGCGGGTTGCCAGCATTTTCCACGTCTCGATCCAATCGGCTTCTGAAAATTCTTCGTCGTACCACAATTGGGGGATTTCGCGATCGTTGAGGCGATGACTATCCAGCAAGATGGTGAGGTTTTGTTTTCCGGCTTCTTGAATAATTACGTCCATCACCTCCAAGGGGGTTTTCCCCTCTAGTTCGCGGTTCGCACCAATGGTAAAGTCAATTCCGGTGAAACTTTCCGATCGCAGCGATGCGATCGAATAGGGAAGTCGAATCGTGTTGTATCCTAAACTTGCTATCTGTGCTAACATTTCTTTATAATCTCTCAGCCAGAGTCCATGAGGCGCGTGAATTTCGGTTTCTAATCCGAACCAATTGACGCCTCGTAACATCACAGTCTGGCTTGTGGCATCGATAATTTGAGAACCTCGAGTCGAAAGAGGGAGTTGCATCGTTGTTGCGGGAAAAGCTGCATTCGTTGAGTGTAGTAATACTATCCCAATCCCAATTAAACTGACGATCGATCCTCGCAGAGATCGAGACTTTCTATATAAAGTCTGTAAACGACTCAATATCTTTCGATTTCGGTTGGTTGTTTTTATCCCAGTATAAATGCATTTTTTTTTACACTTTTTACTAGAAAAATAATTGATTTGAGAAAGATTAAAGCCTCCAGAAGAAAGGATGTTCATCCCAACTTTTTTTAGAAAAACAGATAAGTTTGTTTGGCGATGTTGTGTGGGTTTTAAAAGCGGATAGAGACTCCGTTGAATAAAATGTGTCGATCGACACATTTTATTCAGTTTCTGTAAACTGTTTCTAGCCAAATTGGTGAAATTCATGATGTGAACGATCGATCGGTTTGTTGAGTTAGATGGGATACACATAATTAGTACTTTAGCAACATCTTTCGATCGTCAGTATTCAAATCCCACAACACCGATCGATCTCAGCACTGACAGCCGACAATTTGTCAACTCCTACCCCCAGCTTAGACAAGGGAATCTTCCGTTCGAGCCTCTGTGTTTTCTCGGACGGGTACTTCTTCGATCGTCATTATCCAGACAAGACGAGTAACAACGATTCAGGTTCCATTTGTATTTATACGTAATACTTTACACAATCTTTATTAAACACTGCGAGTTTTTATCTGAATTTTATGGACATCCCATTCTAGATTTAGTATTGTTGTGAGTAAGAAAAGTTCTGCCACTCACTGCATCTTCGGTATAAACTATGACTTCTCAACTCAAAAAATATATCCTGCCTGCATTTTTACTCCCTACTGCTGTTTTTGCTGCTACAACTTTGCCTCTGGCAGCATTGAGTACACAACAAGTTGCCGTCAAGATTCAAGAAGAAGCGGTTTTCAACGGACAGCTTCGGGATATTGCCACACCTTATCTAGCTGCTGCCACCGCCGTCAGCGTTACCGTTGGCATTGCCGGAGTTGCCATCACCGGATGGAAACAATCCAAAAGCAAATCGAGTGAATTAGAAGCACAGTTAGAAGAACAGAAAAATGCCTTACAGAAGAAAGAGGCGCAAATCGAAGAACTCAAACTGTCGCCTTCCGTTCTAGAATCTTGGGGGCTCGATTCCTTTCTCGAAGAAAGTCGCCCCGAAGTCCAACCCGTAATGGCAAATGCCATTGCCCAAATGGCACCGGAAGTCTCAGTTCAAATTGACGAAGTTCCCCAAATCGACAATCCCAAAACAGAACCCGCACCTCCACACCTGCACGTTCTGCAATTCCCTACTACAGCCGAAACAGAACCCGCACCCTCGAACGCGGACGAAATTCAAACTCGGCTCCAACAACTGCAAACCCAACTCGAAACCTTGCAAAAGGCAGTTGCCAGCGAATCTAAATTACCTGCATTCCAACTCAAAGTTCCCGATATGCGTGAAATGATCCCCCAGCAGAAAGTCGCGGTTTAAATAAACTCGGCTACTGCGGGTTGAGAATCTTGACTAATTCTTTTATTTTCTCCTCCTGTTGTGCTTTTAATTGTTTCGGAAAACTTAACTCAATAGCAATTGGGCGATCTTGCTGGCTCGTTTCCTTAACCACATCGAAGACTGCTTCGACCTGAGCCAGCAAGCGCGTCTCAGACGAGTCCGCAAGATTCGGATTGACAAGTAACCCCACCAATAACTTTTGCGATTCTAAGGTTATCCATTCCGATATTTCGCAATCGAGAAACTCTAATTGCACGCTTTGGAATCCTATTTCGGTAACAATTCCCGAATATGAATTCCCCTTCCAGTAAAGTTGAACCTCTGCTCGAACTTTCTTTCGCACTGCTTTTTTCTCGATGGGTTGTATGGGACGAAACGCCCGCCCAAAAGCGCGAGCCAAAAACAAAAAAGAGGCAAAAGGCGCATCGGCTATCTGGCGATTTTGGGAATACCATTCTTCCACCTCCGAGTACATGACAATCACCAATTGGTCTAATTGAGCTTGAGTCGGTTCGATATAGTGAACAGCAAGCATCACTTGAGACTCATTAGCGGGTTTTGTCCAGATAATGCGACTTTTGAGACGAACTGTCGATCCAAAATCTCCGGCTAACTCCACCTCCACTTCATCGGGCAAGTTGGGCAAAGTTTCCAGCAGAATTTGCGCTCCAGTTTCCGAGACGTTTGCAGTTCGTCCCATCCAAGTTTGACCTTCACTGTAAATCCGGGTGGGAAGTTTGCGTTCCAAGCGGTGCATTTTCCGTAGTTGGGGTTGCTCTAACGCCACAAGAATTGCCGCAGTCAAGAGAATGAGGTTGAATATACACCACATAGCATTGACCAGTACGGCTTCTGTATCTTCTGGGCGTAAGATCAGCCAAAAGGGAACTGCCAGTACAGACAGGACGACCAAACCTGTAACAACGAGTAGGGGCAAAATCGATCGCCAATCGAAACTGCGTTTAGTCACCTCAATCCCTTTATCGGTCACATTGAACGATCCCAAACTGGGATTAATTAGCGCCATTATGGTGACAATACCGCTTTGGTATGCCATGACGAATTCCAAAATCTCGTTCCAAAAGGTAAATCGGACGTGTTTGAAGGTAATGTAGTTGGCATTCAAGGCAATCAGGATGTGGGGCAAGGCATAGGATAAAGTTTCCAAGCCCAAACCGGCAACGGGACGGATGCCCAATAATAGAAATAGGGTAGGAACGATCGCATAAATCAGGCGCGGGAACCCATAAAAGAAGTGGGAGGTTGCCGAAAAATAACAGATGCGCTGGGGAATTCTCAGATTGAGTTTGGGATTGATCAGGGGGTTTTCCAAGCGGAGAATTTGCGCCATCCCCCGCGCCCAGCGGACTTGCTGACCGACGTAGGAAGAAAACACTTCCGGGGCGAGTCCCGCCACCATGACTTTGTCGTAGTACACCGACTCGTATCCCAGAGAATGCAGGCGGAAAGAAGTATGGCAATCTTCCGTCACCGTTTCCACGGCAATTCCGCCGATTTGCAAGAGATATTTTTTCCGCACAATCGCTGCCGAACCGCAGAAAAATGCCGCATTCCAGAAATCATTCCCCTTTTGCAGCACCTTATAAAATAGTTCGTTCCCCACCGGAATATTCCCACCCGTAAGCAAGTTGCGCTCGAAAGGGTCGGGATTGTAGAACCAGTGCGGAGTTTGCACCAATGCCACTTTTTCATTCACCATGAAAAAGCCGACGGTGTGTGAGAGAATTTGGCGCGAGGGAATGTGATCGCAGTCGAGAATCAGAATGAGATCGCCGTCGGTACGCTTCATTGCCGTGTTGATGTTTCCGGCTTTGGCGTGATCGTTGTTATCGCGAACCAGCATGGTGCAGCCCACTTCGTCGCACATCTGTTGCAATTTTTCCCGACGGGCGCGATACTTTTCGGCACGTCCATCATCGAGAACATAGACTCGTTTTTTATCGTCGGGATAATCCACTGCCATTGCCGCAATTGCCGTTTTGCGGACGATTTCGACGTCTTCGTTGTAGGTGGGAATGTAGATATCGACCTTGAACCAATCTTCCTGGGGAAACAGTGCCAGATCGATCGGTTTGCGGTCTTTAATTCTCAGGGTTTGGAAGAAAGACAGCACCAGGGTGATGATGGCGTATAACTCCGCACTATAGAGCAGCAGACACGCGAAACCATTGAGCCATCCGTCAAAATTGAGAGTATAGCTGGTGCGATAGAACAAATAGCGCAGCGTCACCACCAAGCTCAACCACACCAAAAACATATGGATGTATTCGCTGGTTTGCTTCTGGTTGAGGACACCCTCGATTTTGACACTCAACCAGCCGACGAACATCAGCAGGATGGCAACCACCCACTGCTGCCAAATCTTCACTGGCGCGATAATCAGGGGAATGGACAGAGGGATTAACAGCAGCACAAACCAGCGTAAGTATCGGTGGTGTACTCGACGGAACAATCTCTCGAAAAGATGAGGTAAGAATAAAATCGATCGAGTGAGTTGTCGCTTGCGTAAGCGTTTTCCGCGATTGGCTTTTCGGGAAGAAGTTGGATTTGCGATCGGATTTGCCATTACTTTGAGTCCTCTATTTTGACCATCCGTTTGATATACAGTTGCGCCAGAGCGTAGAGAATGAGGGCAAAGGTTAAAATGCCCAGGGGTAAAACGTACCAATGTTCTTGGAGGAAGCGTTTAGCTTTACTCAGCAAGCTGGTTTGTTCCACCCGACGCGGGGATTCTTGCTGGAAAAACTCAATTTGATAGGTATCGGGATCGTAGGGCGAAGGATTCTTGACGTTGCTGTCAATTAAGGTGGTATCGCCTTGGAGTTGGAAGAACCAGGGATCGAACTCGAACATCCGCCGCACCTGTTGCAAACCAATCTCCGTCTGTGCTGTCAGCGCTAGGAGAACTCGATTGCCCGCAAAAGGCGATATCACTTGCTTGACGACGCCTTGGGTATCGGGGAGGGTGTTGATTTGGGTATCTCCTTCCTGGCGGGAAAACAAATTGCCTAGGGTAAAACCAGGAGTGTCGAACACTTCTGGGAAAGGGAAGCGTTCTTTGAGACCGATACCAATCAAATGCTTGTTCTGGGTCAATTCTGCGGGCATGGAACTGGTGGTGTAGGCTGCCAACTGGATCGAATCCGACTGGCTCAAGCGTCCCAAACGTTGGGCGAACTCGATGAAGGTTGACAATTCCATGATCGAGGGAGAATCTGGAAGAACGATCGCTGTGGATGATAGATCTTGGGGGGCGTTGAACGGGAAACCATAGTGTAGTAACTCCAGATTGGGTAACTCGACAGAAATATCTCGCTTGAGATTAAAGCTGGTGTCGGCGTGCAGCGTTCCGGTGAGTTGTCGGTCGGTTTGCTGTCCGCATACTCCCTGTTCTTTGGGGCTGAGTCGGAATGCCACCTGAATTTGGGAGTTGGGTTGAATTAAGTTAGCGGGCAAATCTACTTTCAGGTTTTTTCGCAGTTCGCCTTCGGGTTTGGTCAACCGCGCCCCCCCGATGAATACACCGTCGAGCAATACTTCCACTGCCGAGGTGCGGGGATTGGTTTGGGGGCCGTAGCTGTAGACCAAATCCATGGAACTGCCTCGATCGAATCGATCGTCCGGCAAGGCTTTAAAATTGATGGGAATGGGGGCAGATCCAGCACCGCGTACGGTGATATCCTCAAACGGTTTGCCATTTTCTGTTTTCAGATCTTTGAGTTGAAATGTATTGTCGGCGGGTAAATATCCCTCCCACTGGCGCGGGTCTGGAGTAGGGATGGTATTGAGTTTATCGACAAATACCGCCGCCCCCGTCATCAGTTTGCGATCTTGGGGCTGAACTAATGCTTGAATAGCTTTAGCAACGCCTGCTCCATCGTTCCCTGTCGCCACCAAAACGGGAATGCTGTTGTTGAGCGCTGTTGTCAGCATCAACACGCCCAAATCGAAGGGGAGGGGATTGCCCGATCGATCGACGACTTGATTGCGAGTCAGTTTGAGCGGGAGTTTCAGCTTGCTCAGTTCCGGTTGTTCCGCTGGTGTACCGATCACCACCAACCGTTCGTTGGCTTGCACTTTGTCCGCGCTTTCCACGATGCGGGTTTCCAGAGGACGGTAATCGGCTAAACGTCCCAGCTTGGCACTATAACGAGCTGTCGCGGCTAACCACTCGTCGCTGACTTGTTTGGGGGCGAGAAAGGCGAGGCGATTGGCTTGCAGGCTGAGGGGATCGAAGAAGGGATAGGGATAGCGACTGAAATCTAGGGGAATCGGTTGCAGCTCGAATTTGAAAATAATTTGGGAATCGGGCAAAATTTCCGTCCACAAAGTAGGATCGCCGGGATCTTCCTGGGTGCAGTCTTCAAAGTTGTGCTGTTGGGCGATGAAGGAAATTTCGTTGTAGTCTTGCAGTCGATTGAGCGGGATATCGAGGAGAATATTGCCGATTTCGGCTTCCTGGCGATTGAGGGGGATGCTGCCGATGCTGGCATCGTTCACCCGTACCGTCAAGTTGGAGAGATTGGCAATTAGTGCGGGGGAATGCTGGAAGCGAATGGCAGCTTTTACCGATTGCAACTTCCAATTGCGGGGACGGGTAAAGCCCAGTTTAGTCGTATTGTATGTTCCATTTAACCGCAGCCGATCGCCCACGGCAGGGGCGCGGTTAAACTCGAGAACGTATTCGCTGCGGGGGAGGGGTTCGGTTTGTTCTTCCTCATCTTCTGGCGTAGTTGCGCCAAAGGGAGCGACGGGTGTTGCCCCGTCTGGGGTGGCAGGGGGCTCGGGTTCGGGTTCGGGCGGTGCGGGTTGGGCGGGTTCCGGTTCGTAGACGGGGGCGGGTGCCTGCGGGGCGACGTAGGGTTGTTCGGTGGCTTCTGGGAGGGGTTCAGGATCGTAGCTGGGTTCAGGATCGTAGCTGGGTTCAGGATCGTAGCTGGGTTCGGGTTCGTCGTAGCTGGGTTCAGGATCGTAACTGGGTTCGGGTGCCTCTTGGTAAACCGGGGGTTCGACGGGAACGTCGGGAAGGGTATATTGCTGGATTAACTGTTGTTCTTCTTTTTGGATTTGTTTTTGTAGTTTGTCGTTACTTTGAGCGTTTGCCCAGTTTCCAGAACCGATCGCGACGATCGCGCAAAGTGAGACAATTAGCCAAAATCGCCAAGTTCGGGGCGAAACTCTTTTGGAGTTGCTTCGCGATCGAATTGAGAAGAAATGAGGATTGCGCGAACGCTTCATAACGCTAAACTTGATACTTTAGAAAGGAAAATAATATGTAAATCGAAGAAATCTACTGCGGTTGTGAGATTTGAGGTTGTAAGAGTTGAGGATCGACAGCCGTTGGTGGCAACAACCCAAACCAAACTAAGTTCTGCGTGTAGTACGCTGTATCGTTATCCCAGAACCCCTGTCGATATCGGGGCTTGAGTTTGCTTTCCCAAATCTCGCGGGCGACGGTGGGATTGACGAATACCAACCCCGAATACAGCATGGCGTATTGCGATGTGGCGTCGTATTCCACCAAAGCGTTGCCTTGAAGGTCGATTTCGGCGGGAATTTTCTGCTCGGACTGCCACAGTTCGATCGGATATTGTAGATGGTTTTGGAGAAAGTCGATCGCCTGATTCGAGCCGAACCAAGCAGCATCTAAAGCAACCCGCCACCAAACCCGATAAGCATCAAAACCATACTGGGTTTTTAATTGACTGGCACTCCTGTCGCTGATGGGGGAAAATTCACCGGAACTTGCATCCAGCGCCACCCAATCGCTAGGCAACCCCACCGCCGATAACTTCGCCGACTCTTCCAAGACTTCATAGCTGCTGTCGATCAAACTCAGCCAATCTCGATCGGGATCGACTTGGGCGAATAAGCGAAAAGCGTAGGGCGCTAAGTAAGACGGATTGAGATAAACGGTCGAAGGTTGCGGGACAAAGGATTCTGCCGGACCGGGTAACAAGTAACGTCGATCGCTGCCTTTGGGAACGATCGTGGAAAACTCCCACAAATCTTGTAATTTCGTGCTTGCTAAGGTCAGGTATTCCGGTTGATTCCAGCGACGAGCGGCAAGAATTAGGGCGACGACGGCATCGATATCCGCATCGCTGGCAAAATTGGCATCCAAAACCCCCCACTGGTTATCGGGCTTTTTACCCCATTTCCACGCCCATAGAGTATCGCGCCCCAACCCCTGAGATTTTCTCACTAAGTTGTTTTCGCTCCATTCCAGGGTTTTGGCAAAGGTTGCCGCATCGTCAACGAGAACGGCACGCAGCATGGCGTAAGCTTGTCCCTCAGAAATCGATCGATCCTCGTCTTCTCGATCGATAACGCGCCCGTCTCCTTGGATAAACCGCTGTTGGTAAGCTGCCCAACTCTCACTCAAAACATTCGCCGGAATTGCCGACGGCGGCAGCGATGGCGGTGGAGTCGGCGTGGTTTGGCTGACGTAATCCGATCGATCGGAGGCTTTGGGTGTCTGTTCCCCAAACACCTCGGCGAAACATCCCGTCAGCCCGAGAGAGAGTATCATCGCCGCCAATGAAGACGTGAAGATGTGAAGACGTGAGGAAGTCTCGATCGATCTCCTCTGACAAACTTTCCTCCAACTGCCTCCGTACCGAATTTTAGATTGTTTCCGTTTGCGCCCTAACATCATCATTCGCCACCCCGATAAGCGATCCGTTCTTGCAATTACATCTGAAACTTATGACTCGATTGGGTGCTGGTGCGTTTCGTACCTCAACACACCCTACTTACTCGATCTGGTGCGTTTCGTACCTCAACACACCCTACTTACTCGATCTGGTGCGTTTCGTACCTCAACACACCCTACTTACCTATCACCTATCACCTATTACCTATTACCTATTAACTATCAATACCGTTCCCACGGCGGCTGAAACCCCCTTCGTCGCAAAAAGTCCTCATGTAATTGCTGAATTTGGTTAGAAAGTTCTGCATCGGGTACTCCTTTGGCGATTTGTTCGAGTTGCAACTCTTCCAATTGTTCTAGCGCCGAGAGAGGATAATCTCGGGCTGCCGTCAACCCCGCCATCGATCGACGTAAATTGGGATCGTCGGGATCGAGTGCCAGCGCCTGTTCGTAAAACTTCTGCGCTTCGTCCAAATCTTGCTGTTGGAAACGCACGCCGCCCAACGCAGCTAAAGCCCCGGCATTATCGGGTTCCCACTGCAAAATTGCTTGATAAGCGCTGCTGGCGAGTTCCAAATCTCCTTGATTTTGGGCGATTTCTCCCTGAACGAAGTACGCGCCGACATTGGTGGGATCTTGAGCCACCATCCGGGCAACTTTGGCTTGTGCCGCTTCGGGATCGCGCAGCGCCAAAACCTGAATCGATCGAAATTGCAGCGGCATATAGTAGGGATCGACTTCGATCAGCCGATTGTAAAGGGCTTCGCGAGACGGATCGGCTGGCAGCGCCCCCACCAAACTGAAGAGTTCTGGCGGAGTCGCTGTGGCGGGTTGAGTTGTCAGCCAATTTTGCAAGACGGCTTCGGCATCGGTTTGAGTCATGAGTTCCTCTTGATACGCTAAGCTGGTACGACCCAGTTGTAAGGTCAAATCTTCCGGACGACGGGCGATGAGTTGGTCGTAAAGATCGATCGCCTCTCCCGGACGGTTTTGAGCCAAACGAACGCCAATTAAGCCTTGCAGCGCGGCTTCGACGAGGTTGTCTGTCGTCGGCATATTCTGCCAGTAATAATTGATAGCGTTGTTCGCTGGCTTCGAGATTGCCTTCGCGCCGTTCGATATCCGCTAAAATGATGTCCGAAGCCGGATCGGGTCGTCCGTCGATGCCAGCGATATAAGCATCCAGGGCTTGGCGGGCAGCGGTAGAATCGTTGAGCTGCAAAAACATTTGGGCGATGCGGAAGTTGAGGAACGGTCGATCGACCCCAGCAGCAATTAAACTTTGATAAATGGGTAGCAGTTGCGGATCGGGAGGATCGATCCGGCTCAAGGCACCCGCAATGCGATCCAAATCTTGAGGATTACTGGGAAGCGGTTCGAGAACCGTACCCAAACGCGATCGCAGATCCGGTTGAGCAATTTGACCCAGTTGCGACTCGAAAGCCAGTTGCTGTACTGCCAATACTCGGTTATCTGGTTGGGCGGCTGCCAGTTGTCTATAGAGTTGTAGGGCTAATTCTTCTTCGCCGGGGATGCTGGCGAGAACGTCGGCAGCTTCTTGCAGCAACGGGATCGGCGGATTCGGGGTTTGGGAAAGCACCTGGCGGTACAGAACGGCGGATTCTTGCAGGAGTGGCAGTCGATCGGTTTGACGACCAATTTCGCCTAATCCCCGTGCCAAGGTTAACGTCGCGTCCGATTGCCCGCGCAAAGGCTGCAAAGCGGCTAAAGCCTGTTCTGGCTGTTCGGTTGCCAAATACGATCGAGCCAGTTCTGCCCGCGCTTCTGTGGCAGCGGGGTTGTTTCCCGGCAGTGCTGCCAATTGGGCTTCCAGCACCGGAATTCCCGCCGCCGGGTTGCCATTTTCGCGTAAGGCACGGGCATAAGCGATCGCCGCATACCCGGTAATTGCGCCCCCCGTCTGACGATAACGATCGAATAATTCTAACCCTTGTCGGGAATCCCCGCTATACACATAAATTTGCGCCGCTCCCAGCAGGACATCCGACGTTGGGTTGGGCGCTTGGAGTAAAATTTGGTAGTCGGCTCGGGCTTCGGCAATGCGGGACTGATATCCGTACAGCAGCGCCCGCAAAGCTCTAGCTTCCGTATCTTCTGGGGTGGAGTCGAGAAAAACCGTGAGCGCTTCGATGCCGCGATTTTGCCATTCGGGGCGATACGTCCCCAGCAAGCCCAGGGTTTTCAGCGCCAGGGAATTGGTCGGATCGAGTTCCAAAACCCGATCGTACGCCGCGAAAGCCTCGTCATCTTGTCCCGCGCGGCGGAGGGCAATGGCTAACCCCAACTGCGCGGGAACCGATCGGGGATAGAGATCTATAGCCTCTTCAAAAGCATCGATCGCATCGTCTACCCACCCCAATTCTAGGAGATTATACCCACGACCCACTTCGTCGGGGACAGATTGAGCCTGGGCGGCGGGTATACCGACACCGCTAATGCCCAAGGCAATGGAGCTATTCAATAGCCCGAACAAAACGATCGCACTTGCGCGAGTCTGGAAAGAACGTTTCATGTGAAATTAGATGCAACCCGCCAAAGTTGGACAACAACCCATGGAATCAAGCTTTTCCTCACACCCCATTCCCCATGGTTCAATCTGTTCCATCTTATGAAACTTCAAACTTTGGGAAGGGAACTGCGCGTCCATAACCCTAACCGCCTGGTGAGGCGATCTAAGCAAAGGGTGTGACAGAAGGAAAACTGACCTAAACAGGAGATGGGGAGATGGGGAGATGGGGAGATTTTCACTTCGCACTCCGCACTCCGCACCCCGCACCCTTATCGCTGTAACGGTGTCATATCGAACTCTGTTTTCACCCGAATGCCCAAAATACTTTCAGAAAACTCATCCAAGCTTTGAAAGCTGAACCCCACCCGAAGGCTGGGTAACAAGGCAAAATCGTAGAATGCTTCTAAGACATCGGGCAAATCGTCTCCATTGTCGCGGCGCAGGGAGTTGTTGGATAAATCTTGACCGTAAGCGATGCCAAATCGATCGCGCGGGAGGAATAAATCCAAGACATTCATCCCCACGCTATAAGTATCGGCGCCGAGTTCCGCATCAATATTTTCATAACGCCCATAGCGCCCGAATAACCCCAAACCAATTTCGGGAACAAACACTTCCGCATTGATACCATAAGCTTGTTCGCGATCGTCTGATAGTAACCCAGTTCCCCCATTACTGCGATCGAGTGGGAAAATTTCCCGAAACCCATCGTCTACCCCAGCATCGCGGGCGGTGGCAAAGGTTCCCCGGACAATGAAATTGCCTTGGCGTACGCCCAACTCCGCCGCCAAACCATCGACGCGGAACTCTTCTATCCGTCGCGCCGACGAAAAGCCTGCCACCTTGGCTTCTACATTATCCGTCACACTCCAGTTGACCAACAAACCCGTCCGAGAACCGATTCCCGTTCGACTCAGTGCCGGATTGGTTTGAAACACGGAATTGAAGAAATGCGTTGCTCCATCCTTGGCAAAACTATTACGATCGAAATACGAAGTTAAATCAAGCTGACCGACAGAAAAGCGCAGGTTCGGCAAGTCGGGAATCGACGCCACCAGATACAACTCGTTAATGCTCGCCCCTTGGGTTTGGGAGTCAGCAAACGCCGTCCCGTCCGTGACATCGAAACTACCGCCCAACGCCACAGTGGGAGCCAGGGGATAAAACCCCGAAATCCTGGCTCTCGCGGAAGCGTCATCCCCTTGGTAGAGGTAAACCCCTTGAAATTGATATCGAGGTGGCGTCAGGGCTTCTCGCCCCAAGGAACTGGCATCGGCGGCGTGCGCGACTTGGGAAACTTGGGAAAGAGTTGGACTGGCTGCCACGGTTCCCGAATTCTCCTCAAAACTAAACCGGGTGGGTAATGCCGCCACCAGCTCGTCCGTCGAAAGTACGCTTTCGTCTGGATGGGGAATCGCGCAAGCATCTCCTAATCCACAACCCATGGCGTTGGATGGGGAATCGGGAACGGTTGAGGTGAAACTGGCAGACGGGGGAACCCGTGAAGGCAAACTCGAGGGTGGTGCAAGAACCCCAGCCAAATTTCCCATCACCGAATTTTGCGGCGGTGTCGGCACCGGCAAGGGCAACCTCGGCGAAGCCGTTTTGGCTGAGAGTAACTGGACAGGGGCTTGTGAGGAGGGGGTACCGCCTTGTACCATGCTGTTAGAAGGCACAAATATCGGTAGTGGAGCTGACTCTAATGGGGTTGACTCTTGTAGAGAGTTCGTCGATCGACTGTGGCGATCGACGCGACGATCGATCGAAGCCGTTGGTGGGGTTGTTCTGGGCAGGGAGGGGCGCACCTCGGGAGCGACAACCGCATCCCCAGCCCCATAGAACATCGGCGGTGGAATTCCGGCAACGCTGGAAAAGGCTTCCGACTGACGACGAGACTCCTGCACAGTCGCTACGCGATCGCACTGTTCCCGATCCGATGGCGTTTTCTCTGATTCGGGACGAGACTCCTGCACAGTCGCTGCGCGATCGCACTGGAGATCGTCTTCCGCTGTTTCTACGGTTTCGTTACCTGACAAATCGGGTAATTGCGCTCTGACAGACTGTGCACCCAACAATTCGGTCGAACAGATGACGATCGCCGAGACCGCAACCCAGGGTCGCGTCGCGAAAGCATCTAGGACAGACCGAGCAAACGCGAGAATCGATCGGCTCATGACACAATAGAGAAGAATTTAGTTTCGGGAAAATTAAAACTTTCCTTGGACTTCAAATATCATAATCCAAACATCGGACATTGGGAAAGTTTTAGATTGTGAGATTGACTTAAAATATTACCTATGATGCCTCCCAAAATGAGATCCGACGCTCTCAGACAAGATAGATTTTTTTCGATTGTTTTTGGGTTAGTTGCCATCGCCTTGCCGATCGTCCTTGTCGGGTGTTCTCCTCCCAAATCCGCCCCTCCATCCCCTTTATCTCTCCAAGTAGATCCCGCGAAAAATCCTGGAGAATATACGATAACAGGCAACGCCAACTTACCGGAAAACACTCGAATTACCGTCATGGCAATTCGATCTCTCGAGGTTGCCGACCCGCAATTTCCCGAGTTTTATTCCTACACATCAATTCTCGATCGTCGCTTTGCCGAAGTTCGTGACCGACAGTGGCAAACCCAACTCAAGCTGTGGCAGGTTGCCCCCGACGGACAATTTCAAGAAATCTGGCAACTCGATCGATCGCGATGGACTTTTGACCCTTCTCCCGCAGCCGAGGTGACATTTGTTGCCCTGCTCGAACCCGACAGCCAAATCCCCGCTCTCCGCCAAGAATTTCAAGCCCAAGGTCCTCCATCAACCGAGGATGTCGTCTGGTTGCCCACTGAGAGAAGTTGGTACGTCCAAGCCACACAGAGCCTTCCGGTCACACTCCCTACAGGCAAAACGAAACCGCCGCAATTGAAAGCAGAAGACATCAACTGGGGATGGGGCGAACGCGCGGCTACAAAACCCCCGAAAACAACACCGAAAACAACAGAAGATGCCAAACCCAGACCGACGACACCCATCGAACCGGACGAAACTCCGCTGATTCCATCACAGTTTATGCGGTGAAATACTCTATCTCAGTCTCCATATCAGTAAAACCCGCGACTCATGCCAGTGTCGCGGGTTAAAATTTGGGCTATTGTTTGAAACTTGGGTTATACAAAACAAAAATTGTGAGCAATTTACGAGTAGAGATACCTGATAGCAACGCAGTAGAAACTAGTTAACATCGAGATCTTGGCGGCGGCGCAGACGAGACAAGCCGAAAGCCATAACGCCGAGTAGAGCTGCCGTCGTAGAAGGTTCGGGAACATCCTGAGATTCTTCGCGAATCTTCTGCAAGTTCGCCTTACCGATATCGATGGCGAAGACTGCATCGTTATAATCTTGGTCTCCCCCACGCACCAAGTCTTCCCACGCCAAGACGAGATAGTCTTCGTATTCGTATGCCATGACGTGTTGCAGTCCGTCTTTGTTTTTGGCGGTGTCTGTAGACCAGCGAGTGGCATTAGGCTTCAAAAAGCCATTGGCGTTCAACCAAAAGTCAAGGGTACTGCCTGCCGTCACATTGCCTAAGCTAACAGATTCACCCGCAGTCAAACCACCTTTGGCGATCGTGCTAGAACCGATCCCCGGCTGTTGATATCCAGTCAAGGTAGAACAGGATGCCGTTAAGCAGGAGATATCGTCAAATAAGATGGTGTCGTTTATGTTTGTCGTTCCGGTGACAGTGGCGCCAAATTGGTTGCGAAATGCCGCACCTTCGCTGAGGAAGTGAACTTTCACTTCATGGTCGTATATTAAATTGAGCTTAGCGGGATCGAGTTGGAAAAGGTTGACTTTTGCCGGATCGACCGCTTGGCGCTCTTTCTGAATGAAAGATTGAAAAACACTGGGATCGAAGGCAGAAGCCGGATTGGCAACGAACAGCAATCCGGCGAGGGTCGTCGCACTAGTCAGGAGCTTGGAGGTGGGGATCTTCATCGTGTGTACTCGTCTCTTGGGTCAGGGTAGATTTCTTGGGGCTTGTTCCCAACATATTCAATCTGAAGGCTAAATGTCCACAGATTCGTAAGAATTTGTGAGGAATTTATCAAGCTTTTATCAGGATGGGGATGCTATATAAATATTACGATATTGGAGAGATAACGATCGTCTCTTGAGGTGATTTCGATCGCCGTTTTCCGAACTCGATCGCGTTATACCTGTGAAAACTCTGGCAGCAGAATGGCTAGAATTTGTCATTCTCAATTATCTTTTAGTAAGAATAACCATAAAAAATACCGCTCTAATGGACAAAGGGTCAAACGCTTCGCTTTTCTGTGGATTGTGGATTATAGCCAAGGCAAGAACTTTAAGACTTTTTTTCTGAAACCGATCGAGCTTTTTATTTTTTAGACCTCCTCATATTATTCATCGCTTTATGGTAAAATATACTATAATTAGTCCAGAATAAGATTGCTCGCAGCCAGAGGCTTCAATAATGGTGACTTCCTTCGACCCGAACAGCCTATCCGACGAGTCTCCCCCAGAAGATCGATCGCTAACGATCGCCCCCCCGGAGTACAGTCTGCTCACCGACCTTTATCAACTGACGATGGCAGCCTGTTACGCAGGCGAAGGTCTCGATCTCCGACCGGCTCATTTTGAAGTCTTTGTCCGCCATCTACCGCCGCGCTTTGGCTATCTGATCGCCATGGGGTTAGCGCAAGTTGTGGACTATTTACAAAACTTCCACTTCAGTAGCGAGCAAATTACCGCCTTACAAGCAACAGGTATTTTCGAGTCCGTCAGCGATCGTTTTTGGTCGCTTTTAAAAGAGGCTCGCTTTACCGGAAACCTGTGGGCAGTTCCCGAAGGCACAGCCGTCTTTGCCAACGAACCCCTATTAAGAGTAGAAGCGCCCCTGTGGCAGGCACAACTGCTCGAAACCTACATACTCAATACCCTCAACTACCAAACGCTCATTGCCACCAGAGCCGCACGAATGCGGGATGTTGCGGGTTCCCACGCTATTTTGATGGAATTTGGTACCCGACGCGCCTTTAGTCCCCAAGCGGCAATTTGGGCAGCCAGAGCGGCATTGGCAGCCGGATTTAACTCGACCTCCAATGTTCTGGCAGCCTTCAAACTGGGACGCAAACCTACCGGAACTATGGCTCATGCCTTGGTGATGGCACTGGCGGCGACCGAAGGTAGCGAAGCCCGAGCGTTTGGTGCCTTCCACCACTACTTTCCCGGTGCGCCTTTGCTCATCGATACCTACGATACCATTGCCGCTGCTCGCGGCTTGGCGGCGCAGTTAGAAGCCGGAGAAATAGAGCTTCAGGGAGTACGAATCGACTCAGGCGATTTAGCGGTACTTTCACGGGAAGTGCGATCGTTACTACCCCAAACGCCGATTTTTGCCAGCGGCGATTTAGACGAATGGGAAATGGCTCGGTTGCAAGCCGAAGGTGCGTGTATTGATGGTTATGGAATCGGCAGCCGATTGGTAACAGGTAATGCCATTGGTGGGGTGTACAAACTCGTGGAAATCGATGGTATTCCGGTGATGAAAGCATCCAGTGGGAAAGTGACGTATCCCGGACGCAAGCAAATTTTTCGTCAACTCAAAAACGGTCAACTTGAGGGCGATCGTTTAGGATTAGTTGACGAAGAACCGCAGTATGGAGAACAATCCTTGCTGGAGTTAGTGATTGAAGCGGGAACACCCATTTGCCCTTCCGAAACCTTAGAACAAATAACTAAGCGAACTGCTTTTTCCGTTGCCTCTTTGCCCGCCCAAACCCGTTATCTCGATCGACCCACCCCCCCTCCGATTATCATCTCTGACGCCCTGCAAACCCTGACTCAACAAGTTCTCGAGAACTTAAAGAGTTTAGGTGTTTAGGAGTTGCCGGAGAGTCTCACCCCGCACTGGACACGCTTAAGCCACTAACCACTAATCACTAAAAAATGATCCAAATTGCCTTATTCGGAACTAGTGCCGACCCACCGAATATTGCCCATCGGGCTATTCTACAATGGTTGTCCCAACACTTCGATTGGGTTGCCATTTGGGCATCGGATAATCCGTTTAAATCCAACCAAACGTCGATCGAGCATCGTTGGAAAATGCTTAAATTGACGATCGAAGACTTACAAAATGGCGATCGTGGAGTTTCTTCCTGTCACAACATCAGTGTCTACCCGCAACTGAGCAGTTCTAAAGCTTTGTATAGCGTTCAAAAAGCTAAATCGTATTGGTCTAATGCCACTTTTACCTTTGTCATTGGTGCCGATCTTGTTCCTCAGTTATCTCGCTGGTATTGTTTTGAAGAGTTATTACAACAGGTTCGGATTTTAGTGATTCCTCGTCCAGGTTGTTCGATCGACCCCGATGATTTGGAAACATTGAGGAAAATCGGTTGTATTGAAATCGCCGACTTGCAAATGCCAGATGTGTCTTCCACTCTGTATCGAAAAACAAAAGAAGCATCAGCAATTTCGGACAAAGTAAAATATTATATCGATCAAGAGAATTTATATCGATCGTAAATCATGACAAAAAAGAAGGAACGCTAAGTGTGAGAGATTTTCCTGAATCTAATCGCTCTACCCCTTTCAAACTTGAAAACTTTAAAGTGGGTGTAGACAATGTAATATTCTCCGTTGATATGAGCCAAAATCGTGTACTAGTATTATTAGTAATGCGACAAGAAAACCCATTTTTAGGTCAGTGGAGTTTACCCGGAACTTTAGTTCGTCACGGAGAATCACTTGAGGAGGCGGCATCTCGAATTTTATCCGAAAAAATTCGAGTTCAAAATATTTATCTCGAACAGCTATATACTTTCGGACAACCGGGGCGAGATCCTCGAGAATCTCCAGAGAGTTTTGGTGTTCGCTATTTATCCGTTAGTTACTTTGCTCTGGTTCGGTTTGAAGAAGCAACATTGATTGCCGATGGCGTAACGGGAATTGCCTGGTATTCCCTCGATCGAGTCCCGAAACTTGCCTTCGACCACAATGAAATATTAGAGTATGGCTATCGACGCTTGCGGAACAAATTAGAATATAGTCCGATCGCCTTTGAAGTATTACCAGAAATGTTTACACTTAGCGATTTATATCAACTATACTCAGCGGTTCTCGGCGAAAACTTCTCGGACTACTCTAACTTTAGAAGTCGTTTGTTAAAACTCGGATTTTTAAGCGATACAGGCACTAAAGTTTCTCGCGGGGCAGGTCGTCCTGCAAGTTTATATCAATTCGATTCTAAAGCTTTCTCTTTGCTTAAAGATAAGCCTATGGTTTTTGTTTAAGCAAATTCGTGTCAACAACTTTAAGCACTCGCTTTTTTATCGTTCTATAAAACAGTCATGAAAATTGCTATCGCCCAACTCAATCCCACGATT
The DNA here is from genome assembly GCA_963838375.1 of uncultured cyanobacterium. Taxonomy (GTDB): domain Bacteria; phylum Cyanobacteriota; class Cyanobacteriia; order Cyanobacteriales; family Geitlerinemataceae; genus DVED01. The sequence goes on from CAWIQY010000015.1 coordinate 196,795, forward strand.
GGAAACTTAAATTACAATGCCGCAAACATTATCCAATCTGCCAAACAAGCGATCGACAGAGAAGCAAATATTCTACTCACTCCCGAACTCTCTTTATGTGGCTATCCCCCTCGAGATCTTCTGCTAAATCCCAGTTTTATCGAGGCGATGGCAATCCAACTTCAAACCCTTGCCGAAAAACTTCCGCCATCTTTAGCAACTTTAGTCGGAATTGCCACACCGAACGATCGATCCCGTGTCATCGGTGGCAAACCCCTATATAACAGTATCGCGCTGTTACAAAAAGGTAAAATACAGCACATTTTTCACAAACGCTTACTCCCCACCTACGATGTATTTGACGAACACCGTTACTTTGAACCGGGTGGAAAAAGTAATTATTTTGAGATCGATCGCACTTCCCGAGAAGTCACCGATACTCCCTCCGATCGAACCTGGAAAATAGGTGTTACGATTTGCGAAGATTTATGGAATGATGAGGAGTTTTGGGGACAGCGAAACTATCCTCAAAATCCGATCGCCGAGTTGGCTAAAACTGAAGTCGATTTAATTGTCAATCTTTCGGCTTCTCCCTATACAGTAGGCAAGCAAGCATTACGAGAAAAAATGCTTTATCATGCCGCAACTCGTTATCAAACGCCTATTCTTTATGTCAATCAAGTTGGAGGCAACGACGATCTAATTTTTGATGGAAATAGTGTGGCGGTGAATCGGTCAGGAGAAATTATATATCGATCGTTATCCTGTCAAACAGATTCGATCGTTCTTGAATTCGATCCCGAACAGAAAGAGTTCTTAAAAGCTTCGATCGCCCCTCTTCCCAAAATGCGACGAAGCAGAAATATGGAATGCCTTGGTTTTAGGCGTTCGAGATTATGTATATAAATGTGGTTTTTCTAAAATTGTCCTCGGTATTAGTGGTGGCATTGACTCAGCATTAGTCGCCGCAATTGCCACAGAAGCGATCGGCGCCCAAAACGTTCTCGGTGTCTTAATGTCCTCACCCTACACCTCCCCATCTTCTGTAGAAGATGCCCTTTCTCTTGCCAAAAATTTGGGAATATCTACTCACACATTTCAAATTGGCGACTTGATGCAAACTTACGATCGCACTCTCGATCCCCTCTTTTCCGGTCTCGAACCCGGTGTCGCTGAAGAAAATTTACAATCCCGAATTCGGGGAGATTTACTCATGGCGATCGCCAATAAACTGGGTCATTTACTCATTTCTACAGGCAATAAATCTGAAATTGCGGTGGGTTACTGCACTCTCTATGGCGATATGAACGGTGGACTAGCAGCGATCGCTGACGTCCCCAAAACTCGCGTTTTTACCCTCTGTAAATGGCTCAATACCCGCCAACCCGGAATCGAAATCATTCCCCGCAACATCCTCCTCAAACCTCCCAGCGCCGAACTTAAACCCGATCAAACCGACCAAGATTCCCTACCCCCCTACGAAATTCTCGACGATATTCTCCACCGACTGATTCATCATCATCAATCCCCCGCCCAAATTGTCGCAGCCGGACACGATCCCGACATCGTGAGTAAAGTCCTCCAGTTAGTCACTCGGGCTGAATTTAAACGCCGCCAAGCCCCTCCCGGCTTGAAAATTACCGATCGTGCCTTCGGAACCGGTTGGCGAATGCCGATCGCTGCCCGCCGCCACTAATACGGTTTAGCCCAACGTTATGACGATCGATTCTCGCACAGAGGCACTTTTAGGCGTGTCTCTGTTTTTTTCTGGGAATTAAAAAGTTTTATTGCTAACGGTTGGCAACGTCAAGTAAAGCTATTATACTACAGATGTACTACAAAGTTAGATAATCTTGACACAGGCAACTTGTCTAACTCTGATACAGCGGTTCCCGGTATTATGCGGTACATCTAGAAGGGCGAATGGCATTCGCCCCTACATCAACCCAAAATTTTATGTACCTCATAGCTGCGAAAACCGCTGTAATTCCCATCACAGCCAAGACAGCTCATGCCTTACAAACCTCTAGAAATCACAACGCCCAACCCCGTTTTATCCTGGGCGGGACACGATCTCAATAGCGAAGAACTAAAGATGGCAAACAATGTTGCCTCTTTACCCTTTGTGTACAAACACGTTGCCCTGATGCCCGATGTTCATTTAGGAAAAGGTGCATTAGTCGGGTCGGTTGTTGCGACCAAAGATGCAATTATACCTGCGGCTGTCGGTGTCGATATCGGTTGTGGGATGATGGCGGTTAAAACTCCATTTAACGCCAGCCAAATTGAGGGTAAGCTCAAGAAAATTCGATCGGATGTCGAAGCATCAATTCCGGTAGGCTTCAACGCCAATAAAGATATCGATAAACGGGCAAACAATTGGCAAGGATGGCAACATTTTAAAGAGCTACATCCCGGCGTGCAAGATTTGAAAAGTAAAGCCATGAAGCAGATGGGATCGCTCGGTGGTGGTAACCACTTTATCGAAGTTTGTCTCGACACAGAAGATCGCGTTTGGCTGATGCTGCATTCCGGTTCTCGGCACATCGGCAATATGCTGGCACAATGCCACATCAGCACTGCCAAAGACTTGGCAAAAATGACTAATACTTATCTTCCCGATCGCGATTTAGCCTACTTTGTCACGGCATCACCCCATTTTCATGCCTATTGGCGAGATTTACAGTGGGCACAAAACTACGCTCGCTACAATCGGGATGTGATGATGGCTCGTTTCAAACGAGTAATGGAAAAACACCTAGCAGGTGGCAAACCGATGAAGCCTCTTTTAGAAGTCAACTGCCACCACAACTATGCTGAAAAGGAAGTTCATTTCGGCGAAGATGTGTACGTGACCCGCAAAGGTGCAGTACGGGCTCAACAAGATGATTACGGTATTATCCCAGGTTCCATGGGCGCGAAATCTTTTATCATCAAAGGGAAAGGAAATGCCAGCAGCTATTGCTCGTGCAGCCACGGTGCAGGACGATTGATGTCTCGAAGCAAAGCCAAAAAAAGCTTTACCCTGGACGATTTGGTTGCCCAAACTCAAGGAGTGGAGTGCCGGAAAGACTCTGGAGTTTTAGATGAAATTCCAGGTGCTTACAAGTCCATCGATGAGGTAATGGCTCAGCAAGAAGACTTGGTAGAAGTAGTTGCCACTCTCAAACAAGTCGTTTGCGTCAAAGGTTGAATATTGGAGGTTTGGACAGCAAGGATTTGCCCATAGCAAATCCTTGCTTTTTTCAAAATGATATTATCTCCGAATTCTGTTAAGCGAGCTGTCGGCTTTCCTCTTCTAGTAAATAGACCAAGTTGGCATTGCCTTGGGCTTTTGCTACCGCAATTCGGTGTTGCAAACGCTGGAGAAGATAAGAGTGATGGATTTTCGCGACTTCGGAGAGTTGGGGTTGAGCGATGTGTCCCAATGCTGGAGTGGATGTGTTAACCGCTTGGATGTCACCGGTCGAAGTTGTCCGGTAACTCACACCGCGATATTTCAATTCCATCACGGGTTGGGCAATATTCATATGTCTGGGATAGCGGATATTCCAGGCTTGACCCCGATACTTACCCAAGACAAGACTTTTAGTCATTTCTGGGTGGTAAGGATTGTCTTCGTAACTCACGCCGCGATAAGTCAGTTTCATAATTCACCGTTCCTGTTCGAGCTAGTTTGTAGAGAGAGAAGAGAGACGACCGCCCTTTGAAGAGCCAGGAAGCTGGGGTATCGCTCCCAACCCATTTTTGGAGGTTTTAGGCGTTTTAGACCTAAATATTTATTTTAATTCTGTATTCATTTTTACATTTAACTCGCTTTAATGTCAACGTCTCTGGACATCAAACTCGCCCGAGACGTCAAAAATCTGCTAACCACCCAAACCGCTTAATCATCAACAGATTGCCGATCGAGTCGGCGTTGGGAAGGCGAAATTGCCCGAATTGTAAATTTTTATTCTGTATGGCGCTGCGATCGTGTAGGGATAACCGACCCTCGATAGGGGGTTCAACGTTCGGTTTTTTCACCCGATCGACGTGAATCTGGCAGAGTCGAGCGCTCAGAGGCAAGAATCTTTCAGATTTTAGTAACGAGCACTTGCCAAAATCGACTATGCTAGGTTAAATGTAAGTAATATGAATTTTCAGCGTCCAAATCAACGCAAAGGTAGTTAAGCACGACTGAAAATTCCTGTAGACACAAATCACACACAAACTAAAGTCTTTGCACAACTTGGCAAGAGGTTATATGAACCAGCAGGTTATACACCCGATGGTGAAGTTGCAGCGTCACCTCCGCTCATTAGTGGATTCGGAAATCGTTAAGCCCACCGATAGCATCTGGAAAATCGCCTTCCTGTATGGAGACGAGTGGGAGTTTTGGAAAAAAGAACTGCAAGAGTTTGAATTTTCAATGCAAGATCCCATTAGCGAACTGCTAGCGGTGGAAGCATGGGATGAAGATTGACTGAGGGAGTCATTCCCAAAGTCGCAGTCGGGTCTCCAGAGTTTCCACCCATTCGGCGAACGACAAAGGGCAGCCGATGTTAAAATCGGTAAATAATCTGAAAATTTTAGAAAAGCTGCTACAGTTATGGGTCGTGTTGGTGTTTTACTTCTAAATCTAGGAGGTCCCGATCGGTTAGAGGATGTCCGTCCCTTTCTGTTCAACTTGTTTTCCGACCCAGAGATCATTCGCATTCCTTTCCCTTGGATGCAAAAGCCTTTGGCATGGATGATTTCCACACTGCGCTCGCAGCGATCTCAGGACAATTACCGACAAATCGGTGGTGGTTCTCCCTTGCGTCGGATTACCGAAGAACAAGCTCGAGCGATCGAAGCCAATTTACAGACTAAAGGGCAAGAGGCTAAAGTTTATATTGGAATGCGCTATTGGCATCCCTTTACCGAAGAAGCGATCGCCAGTATTCGACGCGATGGTATCGATCGGTTAGCAATCTTGCCCCTGTATCCTCAATATTCCATTAGTACCAGCGGTTCTAGCTTCCGGCTGCTAGAGCAACTGTGGCAAGAAGATCCGACCCTCGATCGGATCGACTATACAGTGATTCCCTCCTGGTACGAACGACCGGGCTATCTCAAAGCCATGGCGCAACTGATTGCCCGAGAGCTCGATCGACTACCCAGTTCTGACGAAATACATATTTTTTTCAGCGCTCACGGGGTTCCCGTCAGTTATGTCGAAGAAGCTGGCGATCCATACCAGCGAGAGATCGAAGACTGTACGCGCCTGATTATGAAGACGCTCGATCGACCCAATCCCCATACCCTGGCGTATCAAAGTCGTGTCGGTCCGGTGGAATGGCTGCAACCTTACACCGAAGATGCGATCGCCGAACTCGCTCGGCAAAAAGTGAAAGCGCTGCTAGTTGTGCCGATTAGCTTCGTCTCCGAACATATCGAGACGCTGCAAGAAATTGATATCGAATATCGAGAACTAGCCGAAGAGGCAGGAATCGATCGGTTTTATAGAGTTCCGGCATTAGACACCGATCCAACATTCATCGACGATCTAGCCAATTTAGCACTCGAAGCTCTAGAAGCACCCTCGATGAAATTCGATACGGTTGCCCGCCCCCAGAAAAAAGTGAAGATGTATCCTCAAGAGCGCTGGGCATGGGGAATGACCCCGGCTGCCGAAGTGTGGAATGGTCGAGTTGCCATGGTGGGTTTCTTGCTGTTGCTGGCGGAAATGATTAGTGGTAGCGGTCCTTTGCACTATATCGGTTTACTCTAATCGGTTGACTCTAATCGGTTGACTCTAATCGGTTGACTCTAATCGGTTGACTCTAATCGGTTTACCAATTGGCAGTCAGTCTGTCTCTGACACCTAACTGCTAAAATCCATAACCAACGCTGAAGTAGAATCCATCATCTTGAGCGTTATTTCCTCGATCGTCTAATTCGATCAACGGGATAGCGTAATCTAAGCGAATGCGGACGCGGGGTTCGGGTTCCCACAGCAAGCCAAGACCCGTACCCACCAAAAAGCGTTGGTCGAGGGGCGTATTCGGATTTCTCGAGACGTTCCAAACCCCCCCCGCATCAATAAACGGAATGAGCTGAAACGTTGGCAGTCCGGCAGCATTGCGACCGAGGGCAATGCGATCCTCCAGAGAAAACCGGAAGCCATTATCGCCCGATCGAGCATTTTGCCGAAAGCCGCGTACGGATAAACCCCCACCAATGACAAACTGGTGAGCCGGCAATAGAGGATCGGGTGTCAGTTGTACGTCCAGTTGGGCGATTACCAGATTATTCTCGCTCAGTCGCTGTACTCGCTGAATTTGACCGAGCCAGCTAAAAAATTGTCCGTCGGGAATCGTATCAATTTGAGAAATCGTCTGAGCTTGGGTGGGACTGAGGGCAGCAAATCCATCGAAACTATCAGTGGCATCAAATAATCCCGTACCGAAGTTAAAAGACGATCGAAAAGCCCAAGCCCCTTTGGTATCCCGGCGCACGTAGTCTTGACCGAACTGAAATACGCTCGTCCGACTTTCTCCGTCAGTATCGGGTCCGATACCAAAAGAAAATGGATTATCGAACAGGAAAGTTTGACCATTTTGATAGCTAAAGCCCAAACTGAGGGCAAGCTCTTGCCGAGGCGATCGAATTAAAGGCTGGCGAAAACTCACTTCATACAGTTCTCGTTCCCCACTAATCTCCAAGGGATCTAGAGGCGGAGACGGGGGACCAAAGACGGGCTGTTGTTGGATAGGTCTGGGTGATGCCTCTTGTAATACCCGATTGCGGCTGGGAGCGGCTCTCAGTTGCAGCGTCCCATCCATGGCGTTGAGGGGAATACGATAACTAAAATCGAACACGTCAGTACCCCCAGCAGTGGAGCGGTTGTATCCGGCGGCAAGTTCATCTCCCAGTCCGGTGAGGTTGCGATAGCGAGCACTCAAGACCAAACGCTCCGAACCGACACTAGGGGGAGAGTAATTATCAACACTCACCGAAGCCCCAAAGCGAGGAGCTTCCGTCACTCGCACGAGCAGAACGCTTTCCCCCAGACCCGTTCCCGCTCGCAAACTGGCTTCGATATTTTCAAATAGGGGATTGGTTCGCAGTAACCGCAGTTGGTCTTCTAGTTTAGACGTACTCAGCGGCACTCCTGCTCCTAACTCAATGCGATCGCGAATATAAGATTGATTGACGTGGGTGTTGCCTTCAATTAGGATCTCCGAAACTTTGCCTTCCACCACCTGAATTTGCACGATCCCGTTGACGATATCCTGATCGGCTAATACAGCTCTTGAGGTAATAAAATCGCGTTCGAGATAGAGCTGAGTAATTCGGTCTGCGGTTTGTCTGAGATCTTCGATGGTTACTTCTGTGCCTTCGAGAGGAGCGGTAATCGCTCGAATGTCTTCAGGTTCCAAAATCGTGCTACCTGTAACCCGAATTTCGTTGGCTAAAAATCGATCTGGGGCGGTTGTGGGTTCGACTTCTGGGATTTCTGTTGGAGGAACCGTGGGTTCGTCCGATGGTTCTGGGGGAGACACGGGGGGCGTTTGGGTTTCATTCTGGGAGGGATTTGCCGATTGAGCTAGGAGTGTCAGTTGCGATCGAGTTTGTTTTTGCCATACCGGACAATCGGCAAGATGCAACTGCGAACAAGGCTTTTGAAAAAAAGTTGGCTGTACCACCGTTTTAGAAGGTTGAAGAGCTTCTGGAGAGGTGGAAATTGCCGCTGCCGGTAGGGGAACGGTACTGACGATCGATAACACTACCTCGAGCGCCGTGCTGTACCATACCCAGGCTGGGCTGAAACGTTTCTCCATGAAAAGCTCCCTTTTATGTTCTCTATCTAATACACCACTTTTTGGGCATCCCTAGTGGCTGAATCCGCAGGGATTCTGGCTTCAACAAGCCAACTTGTCTGAAGTCGCGACCTAGTTCAGATAGAGGTTGTTCTCTCCACACCAGTTGCTCGCGGGGGAAATCTCCACGAGCAACGGACTTCCCAGCTTGAATTCCCCTGTGTCTCACAGTCCTAAGCCCTTTTTTCAAGATGCTGATAGCTGCGTGACGATCCCGGTCAGACATATGTCCACAATGCGCGTCTTTTTGTTTGCTAACTCGATAGATTATGGCTAGATCGGCAGTCGAGCGAAGATTTTGGGCGATCGTTGTCGATCTCTACAACTACTATGGAGCAAAATCAGTAGAAAAATTCTCAATCTCATGCAAGTAGCACGGAACTCCAAATTTCTCAGCCCGTTAATTTGATTACTGTTTGCGATCGATCGAACGGGTATTGTAATCGATCGAACCAGAGATCGCTTCGTCGTCAGGATGTCAGCTATCCACACTCGGCTATTGGCATTCTAGTGCTAGAGATCGCATGGGTGAAAGTCGATCGATCTGCCAACCCAAACGGGACAATGACCCGAACCCCCATCCATAGCGTAGTATAAGTTAACCGTTCGTCTGCCCTGCTAGAAGGATTTAGCTCGTGAAACACAGTCCCGGCTCGCACACTATTCGCCCGCAAGGCGTGTATGCCTTACATGGTCTCGCCTCCTTCGGCAAGGAGTTGATTGCTATCGACACCCTCCGAGGCTATCTCGTCCAAATAGACTGCCTTGGAGATAATACCAAAATTCTCAATTCCCATCATACTCGGGAGTCGATCGGCGCAACGGGTTTGGCTCTGTGGGAAAATACCTTGTGGTATACCAAGAGCGATCGAGTTTATTGCTGCCAATTGAACGACTGGACACCCAAGCTGTTCGCGACGTTACCCTATCCTGTTAATGGGGTAGCTGTTTGCCAAGGAGCAATTTACGTCAGTTGCCAGAGATCCGGTCATATTTTTGTCTTGAACCGAGAAACTGGCAGCGAAATCACTAAATTCTATGCTCCAGGTTTAGGGATTGAAAGTTTGACCGTTCGCGGAGAACATCTCTGGGTTTCGGATACGATCGAGCAAACGGTTTACTGTGTGGAACGAGGAACGGGTGAAATTCTATTTAGTGTTTTGACCCCCTTCGAGTCGCCGACGGGTTTGACATTTCATCCCCACCCGGAAACGGGAGAAGACATCCTCTACGTCGCTTACGCCAAAGAAGAGCCCTATATTCGGGATAATCCCAACTCCTCCAATCCCCATCAACTGACTTTCCGCGATCGAACTTTCATTCATCCCCTACACGTCCATTACAACGCCGAACAAAACTACGCTCTTTCCAATGGCTATCTGATTGAGATGTCCTACGTCGAGGAACTCTCTCCTCTGGAGGCAGTAGAGTTGTCTAATTTGGAATGGCGCATTGGATTACCCACCAACACTCCCCGCCAAACCGTCAAATCCCTCGAACCTGTAGGTTTAGCCTTTACCGAAGAAGAACGCGACGGACAGCGCTGGGCCGTTTTCAAGTTTGATACCCTTCAACCTCACGAAGCTCACATCTTTGGCTGGAAAGCCTTGCTGGAGGTACGCAGCATCAAATATAACTTGACCCCCCCCGATGTGGAAAAGCTGCCGGAAATGCCTCCTGAGTACCGGGAACTGTATTTATCGGACAATGATAATCTGACCATGGATCAAGAGATCGTACAACGATCGGCGCGATATGCCATCGGCAGCGAAACCAATTTACTGCGTCAAGTGCTTAGTATTCGCGATTACGTGTACGAACGTTTGGAATATGGCATCAAACCGCATATCGATACTCCCGATATCGTCCTCGATCGGGGAAAGGGTTCTTGTGGCGAGTACGTAGGCGTTTTGCTGGCGCTGTTGCGGCTCAACGGCATTGCTTGTCGCACGGTGGGACGTTACAAATGTCCCAACAAACCCGAACAGCGGTACGTGCCAATGGAACCGGATTACAATCACGTTTGGCTGGAGTTTTTTATTCCCGGACGGGGTTGGATACCCATGGAATCCAATCCCGACGATCTTTACGATCGAGGTCCCTACCCCCTACGATTTTTCATGGGCTTAGCTTGGTATCATATCGAAATGACTAAAGGGGGTAAGTTTGAAACCCTCAGCAGTCACGGGGAAAAGGTTCCCAAAGAAGTCGCCTCCCTCGGCAATTTGGCAATCAATCACGTCCGGTTTAGGATTTTAGAGGAGTTGGAGTAATGGTGCTGTGGCGCTGTGATTCATGACCCATGATCCATTGGTGGAGTAGCCTAAGTCAGGCGATTGGGGCAGTTGTGCCGAAAGATCCGGGACTTCGCGCCCCGATTGCCATAGGTTTGGGGGCGATTCCCGGTGCATTAAGTCGCTACTATTTAGCGGTGTGGTGTCAGCGGTGGTTGGGGACGGACTTCCCGTTCGGCACTTTTTTTGCTAACTTGTCGGGTGCGTTCTTGATGGGGTTTTTTATTACCCTAACTCTGGAACGGGCGATCGTTTCTCCAGACTTGCGTCTCCTCATTGCTGTCGGTTTTTTGGGGTCGTACACGACCTTTTCCAGTTATGCCCTTGATGCGTCAGCGCTGTGGCACGCCGGAAATCGAACCATGGCGATCGCGTATGGGTTAGGAAGCGCGATGCTCGGACTGATGGGGTTAGAAATCGGAATTTGGCTGGCTAAACGGTTATTTTAAGATGGAAACGATTATGGAACAAACAGTTTTCTCGGTGGTGGCGGTCACGGCATTGGGGTTATTAATTATTGTGACTGGAGGGGTGATCTATTTGACGTTAGCCGATTGGCGCGATCGTCGCCGACAGGACAACGCGAGACGCAACGAAAGACAGAAACGATAGAGGAGACATCTGGGTAAATCGATCGTATATTGCTCGAAAGCCGTTGGGTGGGCTAAATTGGAATCGATTTCTGAAAGGCTATAAGCTTGTTCGATCTACACTATTTTGGCAAATGTCTATTGCCGACTTTCCGTGGACGATCGCGAAGCATTTTTTGTATATTTACAAAATGCAATCTTGAATCCCTGACTTAACGTTAGCAGATAGTTCCCAGCTCTGCTAACAAATATAAGTATAAAAATCTACAGAAGTAGATTTGATATATAGCTAAGTGCAGTGCGCTTAACTATAATTTGCGATCGTCCCAACTTAGTTTCTTCTTGTCAGCACTTCCAGTGACCTTCCGGAAAGTAGCTGAATTCTTGATTATTTAGTATAATCCATACATGCTATTGATTCAGCTCTAGATGAGAAAATCAGACAAGATGTTCTGCGATCGTCTAGCGAGCCATCGGATTGTGCTAGGTCTTAAGATGAGTCAAATTAACGACATCTCCAGAAAAATCGTTCTGGAAAATCTCTTCATGTTTGAGAAGGGAAAATTCTTGAAACATCGTTTCTAAAATTAGGTAGCTTAGTTATGGCACAACCGGGTTTGTCAACCCACGGGGTCAAGTCGCAAGCTCGACTCATCAGCTTGTATGCCGATCGCTTGTTACTCCACGATCTTTATACAGCTTCTTCTCAAATTATTATCGCCTCGACAGATATTGAGATTCTCGATCGCTTACCCTCTCAAACAAATCTGTCCTTTTATCAGTTCCAGTTCGATCCGCTCACCTCACACGGAACGATAACCCGCTGCGGCGAAATCGCCACAGAAAAACCAGTGCCAATCTCGATCGCTCCCGCTTTCTGTACGGGCTATTTGGTCGCCTCCCCACACGGAAAACAGGAGCTATATCCTTTGATCGAGTGGTGGAAAAAGCACCATCCCTCGGAAAGTTGTCCTCCTTTGTTGGATCTGACGGCTGTAGAAAATACTTTGGAGGTGACAACAGAATTTTGGCGATTCCTGTTCGATCGTTCTCAACAGGAAACACAGACGATTGCCACTCGTTTGAGCGGACTCCAAAAGCAATATCTGGAGTTGAGATCGTTTCATGAAACCGTACAAAATGCGTTTGCCACGATCGAAAGTTTTCTCAGTCAAGCGAAATTGCCCGCACTCCAACTGGCGTTCGAGAATCAACCCACTCCACAATCGATCGCGGTAGAAGCGGGGAAAAGTCATCAAATCCAACAAGGGTTGCCCGTCCCTTCACAGGGTCTAGCAGCCATTGAAATTTATATCGCCAAATGCCATGCAGACGCGGTGGGGACTTTAGCTCTAGGAGTGCATACCCTAGAAGAAAATACAACATTAGCGCAGTGGCACATTCCCTATGAACATCTGACGCCAGGATGGTTTCCACTGGATCTGCCAACCATCGATATGGGACGAAAGCAGGAAATCGAACTGCGGATTGGATGGAATACACGGGTAGAACCGCCACCCCGTTTAGCTCTCGGTGGCGCTCAACCGATTCCAGAAGCCTGCGTACATCAGAATGGTCAAACTCTCAATGGCAGTCTGGCAATGCGCTTATGGACGGGTTTACCGGGTTCGCGTCGCTGTTTGAGTCCTTATTCAAGTTGGGCAAACGAACCTGAGTTGACATCTCCAAAGTGGATGACATCCGGTCATCTGGGAGAAAAAACGCTGTCCGGCGTCTTAGCCGTCGTTCCCAACTCGCCGGACGAATCCAAGACACATATTGTGGTGCTTGAGGGCGAAAAAAAGATTCTCACCCATCCGCAAGCGAGTGGGGTGACGGTGGCGATGTTGCCCTTTGCTTTCCCCGCAGGAACGACTACCGTCAGAGCAACCGTTTGTACCGAGCATTTTGAAGCTTCGACGATCGAATATGCTCTGGCTTTGGTTAAAGATGGGGAGGAAACGCTAACCTATTTTGAGAACGATGAAATCAACAGTGGCATCCCGTTTTCAGGATGGATTTCGATCGAACCAGAAACCCCCCGGCAAATTACCGTATCCCTTACCCAACCAGCCGACGAGCATTACCACATCGTCTTTGGAACTCGTTTACCGCCCGGCAGTATCAACAATTACGGATGGGCGCATTGGCTAGATTTTTTGATTTGTGAGAGTTCAAACCCGGTCGGCGAATGAGCCAAAAAACCAGGGCTTCGACGGATCGCTCCGTTCATTAAGATCCCCAGTTACCAGGAGAAACCATGTCCGCCAATGTCGTACAGACATCGTTACTGAGTTCCCCGCAAGTGGCGATTGTGATTCCGGTCTTTAAACATAGTGTTTTAGTCGCAGAAGCCGTTAGCTGTGCATTGGCGCAGGATACAGACTATCAAACTGTCGTGGTAATTGTGAACGATGGTTGTCCTTTTTGGGAAACCGATCGAGTTTGTCGTGATTTTGCGCTGGCACACCCCGATCGAATTGTGTATCTATATCGACACAATGGAGGATTGAGTGCAGCCCGCAATACGGGGATCGACTTTGCCCTATCGGCTTGGCCCTCCCTCGAAGCCATCTATTTCCTCGATGCCGATAATCGGATCTCTCCCAAGACGATCGAACAGACCTTTAGAACCTTGCAAGATCGTCCTGAGTTGGGATGGATCTATCCTACTATCCAAATGTTTGGGCAAGCCTACAATGGTGACTGGCGAGGGGAATATTCGGTTTTGCGGCATCTTCGATCGAACACCTGCGAAGCGGGAAGCTTGGTGCGTCGGGCAGTGTTTGAAGCCGGCTGTCGCTACGATGAAACCATGAAAATGGGGTTTGAGGATTGGGAGTTTTGGTGGCAAGCGATCGAAGCTGGGTTTCGAGGCAAACACCTGCCCCAATTTGGTTTTCAGTATCGCAAGCGTCCCGAAAGTATGTTGAAAGATTCCGAACGGCATCGGGAGAGTATCTTATTCTACATGAGGCGAAAACATCGCCATTTGTTTTCCCACGATCGCATCGTGCAGTTAGAACAAATCGAAGCCCCTCGATACGCAATTTTCTTAGCCGATACCGGGAAGGTGATTTTAACCTCAGATCCCACTCATCTCGATCGATCGATGAGCCGACAGGAATTCCGACAGCATTACCACCAAGCCCAAGCTGCACCCGTTCGCTATCACAGACCTCCGTTTTTGGTCTTCACGCACAGCAGTATTCTCCAGACCCTGCAAAAAGATCGTTTGCTGCGTTGGGTGTTTTGGCGACTAGAATCTGCCCTGGAAAATAGCAACTTTGCCACTTTAAACATCGAGAAAGATTCGATCGCAAATCAAGTCAAAATAGAGGAAACCACAGCCAAAACGCACGACTTGGGAGAAACCGATCGACTGGTGATGACGACGACCGATTTAGTCGATCGTTGTTTGCAAGACGATAGAGATCTGTGGATTCAAAGCCTGGTGACACCCAAACCCTTACCCACAATCTGGCACGTCACATTGAAGTTACCAGAGAAAGACATCCCAGACGCTCTGGAGGGAGGATCGTTCTATCAGTTTTTGTATACTGTAAAGGATCTCAATCGCCAAAAGCCTCCATCGGTCTCTTGGAGTTGGCAAGTCGAACCTTCTCCACCCCGTTCTCACATCTTTCGGGACAGCAGATGGGCATTGGAATCCGAGGCGATTTATCCCATCTTGAAGCAACCCGGAGAACGGCATATTGGCTTTACATTGCCAATCCTGGCGTTTGGCGGGGTAGAAAAAATTGCCCTCAATATTGCCCGAATCTTCAAAGCAAATGGCTGGAAAGTCCACCTATTTGTGTTTGACACCCAAATGCAAGAATTGCCGGAGTGGGCACGGGTTTTTGAGACGATCAATTTTGTCCACGACTCGATGATGAACCAGTGGAGTGGGACGCCTTACTTCGGTAGCTATTACGATAATTGGTCGCAGCAAGGCAATCCGCGACTCCTCAAAGGTTTCATGGCGTGGTTGGATGTGGCGATTAATTTTCATACTAGCCCCCTTCACGGTTCGATCGCACTTTTACGGAAAGCAGGGGTCAAAACCGTCATTCGTAGCGAAGTTCACGATCTCAGCCCCTGGAATCGAGCTTGCGGACATACTTACCTCATGTTAGGTTACGAACACGCTTATGATTTTGTCATTCCCAATTCACAGCAAATGCTGAATTGGTGTCATGGTATGGGCGTTCCAGAAGATAAGTTAGTTCTCGTTTCCAATGCTTGCGGTTATCCTCTCGAATCCGCCACCGTGCAGTCGATTTTGCAACGACGCTGGCAACGGTCTTTTGATGGCAAACTTCGCGTTCTTTTTCTCGGTCGTTTCGATCGACAAAAAGGCTTAGATCGATTAGTTCAAGTTGTCACGGCTTCTCGTCGCCGCGAGTTACCCATTCAATGGCGACTCGTGGGGAAATCTGTGATTGAGGGGGAAAATGACAGTCTCGATGTAGAATCGATCGCCGATTTAATTGAGCCACCCGCATTGACTAGTGAGGCGTTAAATGAAGCTGTATGAATGGGCAGATGTACTGCTGTTACCGTCTTATTGGGAGGGTTTGCCGCTAACCATCCTCGAAGCGATGCGGTTGGGTGTGGTAGTTTGTGCCTCGGATGTGGGAGCGGTTTCTGAGGCGATCGAGTCTGAAAAAAACGGTTTTCTGATTGCTAACGAGAATGGCAATATTTTTGTTCGATCGGTACTCAATATTTTTGATTTCATGTTAAATAATCCTGCTAAACTGAGGAGACTGCAGGAGGCAGCCGCTATCTCTGCTGCCAGTCGCTCTTGGGAAACCGCTTGCGATGGGCTGATGCAACTGTTGGAAAAGGCGATCGATCGAGAGTTAGTCCACCGAGAAACTTCCCACATCGAAGTTTTTGAAGACTTGAATGCTAGCTAAATGATAAGTTCCCAGAACGTCCCCGATGTTAGAAGTAAAAACAATGAAAACCCCAGATGAAGTCCTCAAGTCACCCATTACGCTAATTTCTCATGGGCGTTCGGGAACCTCGCTCCTGCAAAACATTTTTGAGGCTCATCCAGACATTTCCGTCGCCGGAGAAACGGCTGACTTAATTTTTAGTACCTGGTATTCAATTTCACGGGCAAAAGGTATTATACCGGGGTTAATAGAGCGCGGGAAAGTAGTTCCTTGGGATGAGCGTGTTTCTCGAGGGGTGCGGGCAGTTTTCGATGAGTTATTCGATCTCAAAACGCCTTATTGGATGCAAAAACCGATCGGACAACCGTTTGTCATTAACTATCTCCGGCAACAGGGTAATAGTTTAGAAGAATGGTTCGATTTATACTGGGAAATTCTCGATCGGGTTTTTCCTGGAGGAAAGTTTATTACGATTTTACGTCATCCTTGTGATGTGGTTCTTTCTTCTAAAGAATACTGGGGACGCGATCCGGCTCATGTTTGGCGGGATATTGCGACCATAGCACGGTGTATTTTGCACCCTTCGTCTAAAATTGAATTTGCCGTCAATTACGAGCAGTTAGTGCGAGAACCAGAATGGGTTCTGAAAAAATTATTTCTCAATTTAGAAATAGACTATCATCCTCGAGTTTTAAGTGCATTAAATTATATCTATGTCCCTAATAACAATGGTTGGAAGCAAGAAAAAGATGAATTTCAAGATAAGATCGATAAAAGATTTTCGCGGCGAGATCGATGGAAGCAGGTCGATTTATCGATTGTCGATCCAGAGGATTTGAAAGCGATCGAAAAATTATGGCAACATTTTGGATGGGAACTGGAAGTCCCTTGAGATTTTCAAAATATCTAGCAATCAGTTGAAGCAGAGTTCAAAAAAGTGAAATAGTAAAAGGTTTGCTATATGAAAAAATCTGAGTGGTTTTATTGGGAATCTGGAAAAAAATTAGCAGAAGAAAAAAAATGGAAGGAGGCAATTGCAACTTTTCAAGAAGGTATCCAACTGTACCCGCATAATGAAGCTTTGTATCGCGAGTTAGGCATTGTACAGGAAAAAATTGGGGATAGTGAAGGAGAGATAGAAAGCTATCGAAAGGCGATCGAACTTAAACCTCAACAACCCGATTGGGTGTATGTTACCCTCGGATATTTACTGAAACAAAAAGGGGAAGAGGAAGACGCCATCTTGGTTTACCAAAGTGGCTTAGAACTCTATCCCGATCGTAAAGTTTTATCGGACAACCTGGCATCAATACAAACTCAAATCACGAATCGGAGTCAACAGTTAGAGCCAGTAGAAAAAGAAGCATCTTTCAAACAACAAGTATCCCTACAAACATATTTAGAAAAGTTGGAATCGCAGATTCTACAAGAAGACTCGATCGAGGCAATTTCTACAGGAAAAGAAGCCCTGGAACTGTATCCTGAAAGTGCCGATGTCTACAGATGGATAGGGATCGCTCAGGAAAAAATTGGAGAGTTTGAGGACGAATTAACCAGTTATCAAAAAGCGATCAAACTGGATGCAAATCAGCCAAATTGGGTTTATTTAGTCGTAGGGAGACTTCTGCGGGAACGAGAATGTTTGAGTGAAGCGATCGACACCTACCGTGCTGCCCTTTTATTATACCCAGACGATGCAGACATCTATCGCGAATTGGGAGTGATTAATGAAGAGTTAGGTCATATTGAGGAGCAAATCGAGAATTACTCTCAGGCAATTAAGATTCGACAAAAAACAACCGATTTGGGTTTACTCTCAGTTAGCAAACTTGCTGATTCAAACTGAAAGGATTTCGGAAGCAATCGCTCTATGTGAAGAGTATCTCCAATTAGATGGAGATTGCTATGAAGAACACTACAAGATTTTTGAAATCTGGCTAGAACACAAGTCTTGCTCCGGAGGACTCCAGTATATTGAAACAGTTTTAGAGAAGAATCCCGAGGATAAATGGAGTTTAGTCGCTCTCGGACATATCTGCGTGCAAATGGAACAGTTTTCACGCGCTATTGACAGTTACCAAAAAGCCCTACAACTCGCTCCAGAATCTGCTGCGCTTCATCAATATCTCGCCAATGCTTTGCGTTTACGTGGCAAAGATGATTTGAGGCAAGCTTTGAGCAGTTATCGTCTCGCAATTCAAGCTAAGCCGAAAAACTTGCAGACGTATCATCAAGCTTTAGAACTCGATCCCCACAATATGGATGCTTATGTAGGTTTGGCAGAAGGGTTGCTGAGCCAAGAAAAGCCTAATGGAGCAATCGCTTTTTGCCAGATGGCGCTCAAATTGGAACATAATCGATCGGATATTTATTTAAAATTAGGTGAAGCGCTGGTTTCCCAAAAAGACTACCAACCCGCAATTTCTAGTCTCAGAAGAGCGATCGACTTGGGAGAAAGCAATCCTTCTGTGTATTACTTCCTAGGTTTTGCCTTAGACAAATCCGATCGCTTCGATCCGGCTTTATCCGCTTACCAACAGGCTATTGAAGGTGGTGAAACTCGATTTGAATGCCTGTTATATTTAGGTTTGTTGTTGAACCGGAAAAGCAGATTTAATGATGCAGTCGATATTTTTAGAAAAGCGAAACGGATAAATCCTAACGATGTCGCCCTTTGTGAAGGTTTAGGTCGAGCTTTGGGAGAGCAAGGCAATTTTGAAGAAGCCTTATTATTGTGCCAAAAAGCAATTCAGCTACAGCCGGAAAGATGGAGCGCTCATCGAGTTTTTGGAGATGTTCTCCGCAAGCAACAACGTAGAGAAGAGGCTGTTGCTGCCTATCAAAAAGCAACTTCGTTAAATCCTGGTTTTCCCTGGACTTACAACTCCTTGGGAGATACATTGCGGGAATTAGGACAGTGGGAAGCTGCGGAGAAAGCTTATACCCAATTTCTGGAACTTGTTCCCGATCGATACTGGACGTATCGAAACTTAGCCACTGTTTTGGAAAAGCAAGAAAAGTGGGATCGAGCATCTACAATTTACCAAAAAGCACTGGAACTTCAGCCAGAAAACTCGGATCTCCGGGAAAAGCTCGAACAGATCGCGACCAAACAGCAGCAACAAGCCCAAAAATCTGAGACCTATGAAAGCTATTTAGGTCAAGCCAAAAAACTCAATAACGATCGTCAGGTAAATCCGGCAATAACGAATATTCAAAAAGCGATCGATCTACAGCCCGATCGACCCGAAGCTTATCATGAAATGGCTAACATTTTGCAACAGCAAGGTGAATGGGAAGACGCGATACGTTACCGGATTAAAACCCTTGAAGTTTGTCCGATATTTAAAGAGACCTATCATCGCTTAATGTGGACTGACTGGAAAGAAATATCCTCTCAGCGACTAGAAGAAGCGATTACGAGCTGTCGCTCGGCATTACAGCACGTTCAAGACTCTCGATTACTGCCTCTGATTCACTCTACCATTGGAGATTTGCTCACGAAGCAAGGTCAGCTCAACGAAGCCATCGAGTCCTATCGGGTGGCAACTTACCATAAAGTTTTAAGTCAGCCTAGAAACTCGTTGTTTCAAGATCGGTGGAACTGGAAAAAGACCGCAAAGAATCCAGATTTTTTCATTATTGGAGGAATGAGATGTGGAAGTACATCGCTCAATTTGTATCTTTCTCAACATCCTCAAGTTATCGCTCCTTTAAAAAAAGAAATTCATTTTTTTGGCGAACATTACCAAAATGGAATGGATTGGTATCTCTCTCATTTTCCCCCAATTCCCGAAAATCAACCTTTGGTTACAGGAGAGGCGAGTCCGTGTTTGGCTGAGTATGGAGTGTGGAATCGAGTGGCTCAGTGGCTTCCCGATATGAAATTGATTGCTATTTTGAGAAATCCAATCGATTCGGGCTTTTTCCCACTACAATCATTCAATTCGTTGGCACAGTCAATATCATGACTTTGAAAGTTCTATTTCTGAAGACTTACAAGACTCTAGAATGAAGTCTGACTCGCTGGATGCAGCATCCGTTAACCAAATTGTCCGATCGGATTATCTCAAGTTGGGGTTATATGTATACTCGCTAAAAGAGTGGATGAATCTTTATCCCAGAGAAAATTTCCTGATTCTACAAAGCGAGCAGTTTTATGCCGATACTGCATTGACAATGAGCCGGGTTTTTGAGTTTCTGGGATTACCCGATCGGTCTCTATCAAATTACGAACATACAAATAAGGGAGAGTATACGTCTTTAGAACCGTCGCTGCGTCAAGCCTTGAACGAATATTTTCAACCCCATAACCAAAAATTGGAAGAGCTTCTAGAGATGAAATTTAACTGGGATTAAAACTTCAGAGATGAAACTCATGATGAACACAATATCGTTTGGTAAACTGTAGAGTCTGACAAGATGAATCCCCATATCCTTTTATATTCAGATAATGCCCCCATGGGAGGAGTGTATCAATACAATCACTCTATGCTCTGTAAGTTCGCGACTTCAGATTTTCGCGTCAGTGCTGTTCAACTAGAACACTCTAATAGTCTTAGCGATCGTCAGCAAGAACTGGGAGTCGAACAATATTGGCTCGATGGAGAGTTTCTTTCAGGGTATTCTCGCAGTTTTACAGATCTCAAGACTCCAAGAGAATTACTCTCTCAAATTCAACCCGACTTAATTCTTTTTAGTGATGGTTGGCCCCTCGGTAACTTTGCCGCCAAACAAGTTGCTCTCGAGCTGGGTATTCCTTATCTTATTGTGGTTGGATTTGTTGATACCAATTGTGTCAAAGTCGATCGAGGAGATGGCATTCCTTATCAACAGGCAGTGCATTATCACTATACACAGGCAAAAACGGCGGTTGCGGTTTCTCAGGAAAACTTGAACTTGCTCTACAACGACTTTGAACTTCCTAAAGATCGCGGACAAGTGATTTATTACGGACGACCCCCCGAATTTTTCAACCCTCCCAATTTGGAAACACGCCAACGCTTGCGGCAAGAATTTGAAATTCCCAACGATGCCGTCGTCTGTTTCACCTCCGCTCGTTTAGCACACGTCAAAGGATACGACTTGCAATTAGAGGCATTGGAGAAGTTAAAACAACAATCTGGATGGGAAAATTTATACTTTTTATGGGCAGGAAGTGGAATTCGGGGTGAATCCGTCGAGCAGCAAATTAAGCAAGGAGTTGAAAAAATTGGTGTTGGAGATCGAGTTAAGTTTTTAGGAGAACGGCGCGATATTCCAGATTTACTCGAAGCTAGCGATATTTATATTTTGCCATCGCGAGCAGAAGGAATGCCTTTAGCAATTATGGAAGCAATGGCAAAAGGATTGCCAGTAATCGCTTCGGCTGTCAGCGGCATTCCTGAAGAATTAGCCGATACGGGTAAATTGCTACCCGATCCTAAAATCGATCCCCAAGAAACGATTAACGAACTGGCGATGACCATTCAAAATTGGGTAGTTAACCCAAAACTTCGTCATTCCGTGGGTAAAGCTTGTAAGCAGAGAGCTGAAGGGTTGTTTAAAGAAGAACAGATGCTCTCCCGGTATTTGGAAGAAATCGGTAAAGTTTGGCAAAACCTATCGGCACAGCAGTCAAGTTCAGAAGCAAGTGATACATTAAGTCCAGAGAACGTTCGATCCTTGAAAAACAACATCTATTACGCTTGTTCGATTTGGCAAGCGTGGGAACGATATCATCTTGAGGATTTAACTGGAATGGCTGAGGCTCTAGAAATTTCGTTGAAACATACCCAACTTTTGCCAACTGAAACCATTTTAGATTGGATTGATTCATTTGGTAAGTTTTTCCAAGAAAATGGCAAAAAGTTTAATGCTTATCCCCTGTGTCAATCGGCTGAATGGCAAAAGTTGACGAATCCCAATTAGCTTTAGTTGATTCAAAATCATGAGTTTGGCATCTATAAACTGAGATTGACTCTGCTCAGCCCACTCGAGCAGATGCATACTAACTGTACAGTTTCCGCAGAAGCTCACACTACCAAATAATGTATAATCAAGATAATTTTAATAAAAGGTGAGTTATGAAAGAAAGTTTTCCCCATTTGGAAGAAGAAAAAGTAACAGTTGTTAGTAAAATCATCAATAAACCCGTCGATCGTGACCTTTTTCACGGCTACAATATTAGTCCCATCCCTGAAGGAAAAATCCTCAGCGATAGTCATCCCCTCACCATTATGGGTTGGGTTATTGGGAAAACCACTTCTGTTGTAGCCGTTGAAATCACTGCTGGTACCGAGATCGTTGCCACATTACCCACGGACTTGCCACGCGCCAAACTGATGGAGCGTTTTGGCGACGTAGCAGAGGAACAAGGCGTTAATTTTGGATTTCGGGAGGAAATTTCTGTCGATCGATTGCCTCAAGCCGATCGATTAGTTGTCAAAGCCGTTTTTGACAGCGGTCGGCGCATCCCCATCGGTTCAATCGACTTAGAAACTCGAACGGCAAAATCTCTGGTGGACTCCGGGATTGGACCTGATTTTATCATTATTGGGGCGATGAAAGCTGCAACCACAGCCATTTACGATTACTTACAGCAGCATCCCAATGTCATTCATCGCTTACCTAAAGAGCTGCATTTTTTTAGCCAACCCCAGCATTATGCGAAAGGATGGAGTTGGTATCTCTCAAATTTTAATGCTAAAGTTCAACCTGACTATGATTCACAATTTATCTTAGGCGAGGCGAGTCCCAGTTATCTTTTAGATCCAGAGGTTCCCGCACGTATCAAAGCTTTTTATCCCTCGGTTAAATTCATTGTTTCGCTGCGAAATCCAACCGATCGGGCAATTTCTCATTACTACCATCAAGTGAAGCGACAAAAAGACGAATTGCGATCGATTGAGGAAGCCTTTAGCGAGAAAGCGATCGAGCAATGTATCGAAGCCACAAGTTCGCTCGGCAATCATTTGACAAAACTTCGACAACATCAAACCTGGAAAACATTTCGTTATTTATATTTCGGGCAATATGCTTCTCAGTTAGAACAATGGTTTGAAGTTTTTCCTCGCGATCGAATTCTTATTTTGAACCAAGGAGATTTAGAAAAAGAACCGGAACAATTTATTCAAAAGTTATTCCAGTTTTTGGAGCTTCCAGATCGTAAAATAGCAATCGATCGAGTTTATACAAATACCTATCCTGATACACATCTGGATATCGTAAATCGACTGAACGAATATTTCAAACCTTTTAATCAGCAACTTGAAAAACTGTTAGATCGAGAATTTAATTGGTTATAACGATCTTAGTTGTTACAAATCAACTTTCACAATTCCATCTTTTTCGATCGATCGGATCGACCTATTTTTGTCGCCATCCCTAGAAACAACAAGCTCCCTGGGATGGCGACGATCGATCTTGGCTAGAAAAATGACTGTCTATTCAGCCATTTCATTCACCTTCTTGGGTCGTAACATTACGAAGAAGTCCTTCTTGACGAGCAGCCATCAAAGCTAAGCGACCTTTCTTTCCGGGTTTACCACGGCGCTGCTTTCTCCAATAAATCAAACAGAACTCATTGAAGCCTGCCCATTTCAAGATGTCTTTTAAGACTTTAGGACCGGCGGGAAACCAGCTAAGAGAATGAACACCAGACATCACATCTTCAGTGCTTTCAAATGCACACACCAAAGCATCCTCTGGATAATCATTCATTGTGGCAGTATCCAAATACAGCACTTCTTTCGTGAGATCTGCTGCAATTTTTAAGCCAGATACGGGATCGGGAAGGTGATAGAAAATTCCCTTAAACATTGTGATGTCGAACGGTTTGAGATCGAGCTTTGGCAAATCGTAAAGATCTCGCACCTCAAAACGCATATTATCATTAGGATAAGAGCGATTTTGTCGTAAAAAGTTAGCTTGATCGATCCAATGTTGACGAACATCAAAACCAAAGGACTCTTGAGCACCGAGTTCTTTCGCCCAAAAGCTGTATGCACCACAATTACAAGCGCAGTCCAAAAAGCGCTTCCCCTCTAACCCTTGTGGGTAAACTTGCTTCATTTGTCTCATAAACGAAGCATAGGTATCGACAAACGCCACTTTTCCCATTGATTCAGGGTAAGTTCCCGGCGGAGCTTCTTGGAAAACAGATGTACTTAACTCGGGAGTAAGTTGTACATTTAGATGCCAAGGACCTAAACGAATAATTTCGTCTTTCAAGTTTGTTTCCATTTCAGGATCTTTCCATCTCAAACTATACAGACATTAGATATCGTAACGAGCTTGGCTAATACTGCACTCGTATTATGGTCTAAACTTTCAGAATTTGCAATCTATTTTTTTAGTCAGTCATTATCTTTGATATATCACTGTTCAATCCAAGATCGCGAGCCGCTATTTCTGGTGTCGAACTTCAATGACTGTGTGGACGTTACCGCGTGGGGTAAAGTCTCCTTTGACAGTAACAGCTAAAGGATCGCAGGCGGCAACAAAATCATCGAGAACTTGATTGACAGATTCTTCGTGAGAAATGTAACGATCGCGATAGCTGTTGATATATAACTTCAGCGCCTTCAACTCCACCACCTTCTCATCCGGGACGTAAGTAATGTAGATGGTGGCAAAATCTGGGTAGCCCGAAAACGGACACTTGCAGGTAAACTCCGGCAAGGTGATGCTCACGTCGTAGCGCCGTCCCATTCGAGGGTTGGGAAAGGTAATCAGTTGTCCTTCGGCAATTTCGCGTTCGCCGTACTTCATCGTCGGGGTTTGAGAAACCAAACTCGAATCGGCAGCAAGATTGGGTGAAAGTGGAGAATCGGTCATCGTTTTAATCTATCTTGAGGCAAAGGTGAAACTCGATCGTGCAGCGACTCTGGAGAAGTATCGCAACTGGAATTATGTTCGGGGTGCTGGTTTTAGGGCATAGTGTTATATAGCTTCGATTGACCTGCCCGATCGCCCCAAACCCTATCGTTTAATTTACCTCAGAGAGCCTACCTATGCCCAAACCCAATCCTCATTCTCGCGCCGCCTCCCTTCGCGTCAATGCTAACGCTCGCGCTGTACCGCTTGCCGTATACCGGGAATTGGCAGCGGAGTTGCAAGCCACACAAACCTTACTGGACTCTCTCCACGGACAAAACCAGAAGCTCAGTCAAGACAATCAGCAGCTTTCTCAAGAAAACCACCAGCTCAAATCAGAAATCATTAAGGTGGTGACTTCCGTTCAACAAATGGGTAAAGTGGCTCAGTCTTTCGAGCTTGACGATGCTTCTCGGGAATCGCTTCACGATCGTATTCTAGATTCTAACTTCTTACCTTCTGTGGCAGAACCGCAATTTTTGTCGCAACGTACTTTGTCACAAGGCACTGTCACGACACAACCGGCGAGTCCTAATCCTTTTGAGATTGCAAAAGTTGACGCTAGCGAGAAAAAATGGTTTGTGGCGATCGTCCTGATGATTGTGATCGGGGCTTTTGGAGTCGGATATTTTGTAGCGCGTCCCATGATTTCCGGACGATAAAATTCCATCCTTGGTGATTTAGGGTTGGGAATTTGGGTTTTCCCAGATGTCTACTAACCACTAGCAAAAGCGCAACGAACCACTAACGACCAATAACTTTCCTAATATGACCACATCTGCCAAGGCAAACCTACCCTATTTTGACCAATTGTTCGAGGGCTTGCGCCAGCAAAATACCGAAGTGACGAGGGTTTTCGGTCGTCACGTCCACTGGGGTTATTGGGAAAATCCCAACGCTGCCGACGGTTCCGACGAAGACTTCGCACTCGCAGCCGAACATCTGGCACAACGGGTGTGCGATGCGGCACAGATCGCAGATGGGTTGCGCGTTCTCGACTGCGGTTGTGGTTTTGGGGGAACGATCGCAAGTTTAAACGAGCGCTTCTCTGGTATGGAGTTTGTTGGCTTAAACATCGATCCGCGCCAACTCGATCGTGCCCGAGAACAAGTGCAACCCCAAAACGGCAACTCGATCGAATTCGTCGAAGGCGATGCTTGTCAGCTTCCTTTTCCCGACAACTCCTTCGATGTCGTCCTAGCTGTGGAGTGTATCTTTCATTTTCCCAGTCGCCAACGCTTTTTCCAAGAAGCCCGGCGCGTCCTCAAACCCGGAGGCAAAATGGCTCTGTCCGATTTTGTTCCCCGGCAAGCCACCCTGTTGATTATGAATGGGTTGCCGCAGTTTCTCCAAACAGAAATTGCCAAAACCTACGGGTCGGTGAATTGTCGTTTTCCCCTCGCCGATTATCGTAACCTAGCACGAGCGACCGGATTGACAACCACTGTAGAAGACGATATTACCCCCAATACGCTGCCGACCTATCCGGTGGTTCGGCGGGTATTTCGATCGATGGGCAATGCTCAATCTGACCGCGCTACGGCTTCTATTGAATGGGTCAGTCGTCTGGGATGGATTCGCTACTGGATTTTTGGCTACAGCGCTCCCAGCTAAGCGATCGTTATTCTGGCAAAAGCTTGCTAAATTTTAGGGTCTTGTGCTAGGATGACAATCGCTGCGGACGCATAGCTCAGTTGGTTAGAGCACTACGTTGACATCGTAGGGGTCACTGGTTCGAATCCAGTTGTGTCCATTACTAGATATGTTTCAAAGTCGCGTAGACAGTTCAGCTTAGTTCCTGACCTGAAAGACCCCTTTAAGGTTTTACAGGACTCGCTTTTGCCTCTCCAAATAAAATCCCCATCAGTGGTTAGCTGACGGGGGTTCTGATTCGGGGTGCTTTTTTTGGGTCTTGAGATGACTGTACTTATTAAACAATTTCTCGTCGGGTATGCCATCCGCCAAATGGCTTAAGTTTTTACGCAAACCCTTGTATTTCCAGTATTCGGGCATGGATGACTCGAAAAGAAAGCCTGATTTTTTGCTCGAATTCAAACTCTTCTGTTAGGTTGAATTTACCACGAGATCGATCGTTTTAAACCCTAAAATTTCCACAAAAAAATAGATGCCCAACTGATTCAAATAGTCGGGCGTCTCAGTGTGGAGCGCTCTCGGCGACCTACGACCACCACGGACACCCCACCGGATGGACTCATGGTCAAACCGCGCCGTACAGAACGAACAGGTCGATCGTCTGCCCGTTGCAATTGCAATTGTGACAGCACGGTTGCCAGCACCAATTTCATTTCATACTGTGCGAAAGCATAGCCGATACAAAGACGATTGCCACCGCCAAACGGTAAATACTCATAATTTGATGATGCCGCGTTTCTATATTTCGATCCAGGAAAGATCGAAAACTTAAGAAAATATTCGCTTACGAAATCGTCGGTACGGGAGACAAACTCAACGACGACATTGAGATCGTCTCGGGCTGGCTTGGGGACAAATGCTTGCGGACGATTTTCAAGACTTTTTCTGGAACGGGGGGTTTGCTCAAAAAGTCAGATGCCCCGTTGAGATTGGCTCTGACTCGATCGAGCGTGCTGTCGCTACTGGTCAAAATTACGATGGGCGTGTCTTTAAACACCGTGGTTTTGCGTAAGAACGCACAAAAATCACTACCGTAGATCTGGGGCATGACTAAATCAAGAAAAATTAAGACGGGTTGCTGCTGCACCAAAATCGGCATCTCTTTGAGGGGATCTTGAATTGGGAATACCTGATATCCATGAGGATTTAAGATGTCCCGCAATTTCCAACTGCTGGTAACGCTATCATCTATACAGGCAATGGTTGGTGCTGCGGGCGCGATCGCAGATTTTGCCATTTGAAGTTGTTCCCAAGGAGAAGGAAAATCAACGACGGATTTGATTCCCAGTTCTCCTTGCGCAATGAAGTGATGCAAGGTTCGGGTAACTTCCAGGAGCGATTTTTTTTGCCGGATCGCGATATCCCAAAGGGTATTCTGACCGTTAAACAGTTGTTTGAGTTGAGCCGTGTTATTGCTGTTCAGTCGATTTTGCCAGGTTGAAGAGGTTTTCCAGAAGGGAGATCGATCGGCACACAGATAGCTCAACCCCAATTCTTGCCACTGTTGCCGCAGTTGAACGGCTTGCTCCCAAACCTGCTGAATTTCTGGTTTTGACAGGGGAAGGTTAAATGTTCGCGTTGAGCTGGGGTCTTTCAAGGTTTTTTGCCATTGGATCTTCAATTCTTTACCTTCGACGATTTTGAAGAAAATTTCGCCCAAAATGCTGGCAAGAACCGATTTGGCTTGTTGCAAGCTCAATTGACCCTGTGCCACACCTTGATGCAGGATTTGATATTCCCACAGCTTAGAGTCGGTAAATCGTTCGGCGTTGAATTGGAAGTGTTTGCAGTGCTGCTCGATCGCTCTACTCCAACGTCGGACTCGATGCCGATCTCCAACGGCAAACAGCAGCTGACCTCTTAGAAGATAGATCGACCAACGCTCTCTCGGACTGATTAAAACGAGCTTTCCTGTCGCTTTTTCCTGAATTAATGAGGATAATTTCGTATATAGAGTGTCTAATTTCTCATTATTATAAACCATAAGAGATGTCTGCCAAGATTTCTTTGTCTAGTCATAAATTAATTATAGAATATATCTCATCAAAATAAAAGCTTTTTATCTCTTACTTAGATATTCTTCGGACTATCACAGTTTCTACGAAAGCCGTCCGATCCAAATCTGAGGATTGAGGTGATTTCGATCGTACCAACCTGTCTATAAATTTGTTAAGCCCGTGCGCGATCTTTGACAGTCTGTTATGCTCTGGTCTCTCTATCTCTATGTTAATTGCAATTGTTGCCGATCGACCGATTTGTACAACAGTATCTTGAATACGACTCTATCCTGTACAATATTTAAAACTTGATTTCCTTTTAAATCTATCTAAATATGATGAAAAAAATATATACCGAACGGCTCTCAACTAAAAAATATTTTTATGTATTAATTTTCAAAAGATCGATCATTTCCAAGATTTTCGTAAAAATATTGATTTGTACTTTATTTGCACTAGTAGTTTCTGTTTTACACCGCCTTCAATATCCAGTAGCTTGGTCTGTTTCAAGTGGAGTTATACCCAGTATCGTTTTAGGATTGCTATTAGTCTTTAGAACAAATACCGCATACGATCGATTTTGGGAAGGTCGAAAAGCTTGGGGAACTCTAGTCAATACCAATCGAAATCTAGCTCGTCAAATCTGGATATCGATCGCCGAACAAACCCGAGAAGATCGAGCTAAAAAGATCGAAGCCCTAAAACTATTGGTTGCCTTTGCAGTGTCCATGAAGCTGCACATTCGCGGTCAGAGCCTCGATCGAGAATTAGAAGAACTACTACAACCTGCCAAGTATATAAAATTAAAAACAATGAATCACCCCCCGCTAGAAATCGCATTTTGGATTGGCAACTACCTTCAAGAACAACACGATCGATCCTTCCTAAATACCTATCAACTGGCAGCCATGACCAAATTACTCGATGTTATGGTCGATATGTTGGGAGTGTGCGAGCGAATTCTCAAAACTCCGATACCTCCCGCTTATTCAATTCATTTACGACAATTATTATTCGTCTATTGCCTAGCCATTCCCTTTGAATTAGTCGGAGAATTAGGAGACTGGACGGCAATTGTTGTTAGCCTCGTCAGTTTTACCATGTTTGGTGTAGAAGAAATCGGCATTGAAATTGAAAATCCTTTTGATTGCGATCCCAATGACTTGCCACTCGATGATATTTGCCAAACCATGAAGCGTAATATAGATGATTTAATTACCCTTGCTCCCTGTCGGCAAAATTGGCGAGATATAAACCTGTGCGATCCCGATTAACCCACCCATTGGAGACAGTCAAAAAAATCATGGCGATCGACTATTCACCGAGATCCACTCCCCGTTATGATAAAAATTGCTCGATCGCCGAATGTAGTGGAGAAGCTATGGCAAACGCGGAAATTATCGGTCTGGGACGATCTGGAATCGCCGCCGCAAAACTGTTGCAGCATCAAGGTTGGCAAGTCACACTGGGCGATCGCCACGATAGCGAAAGCCTGCGCCAACAGCAACAGCAACTCCAGAAAGCCGGAATTTCCGTGCGTTTGGGCGATACATTTACCCCATCCCCAGAACTCCAACTCGTTGTCGTGAGCCCAGGAGTGCCGTGGGATTTACCAAATCTAGAACGCGCGCGGGAAATGGGTATCGAAACCATTGGGGAAATGGAATTGGCGTGGCGCAACCTGCAACAAATTCCCTGGGTGGGTATTACGGGAACCAATGGTAAAACCACCACGACTGCCTTAGTTGCGGCTATTTTCCAAGCCGCCCAATTTAACGCCCCCGCCTGCGGCAATATCGGCTATGCCGCTTGCGAACTCGCTTTACAAGGGGCAGAAAAACTCGATTGGGTCATTGCCGAACTCAGCAGCTATCAAATCGAATCTGCCTGTACCCTCGCGCCAAAAATTGGGATTTGGACAACTTTTACCCCGGATCACCTCAGTCGGCACTACACCTTAGACAACTACTTTAATATCAAAGCCAAACTCCTCGATTCTGCCGAGTTGAAAATCTTCAACGGTGACGATCCTTATCTATTTAAACACGGCAGAAATCGCTGGCAAAATGCGTGTTGGACAAGTGCCAAAGCCCATTTAACCGACGAGACATTCCACCCCCAAGTGTATATAGACGAAGGTTGGATAGTCGATAAAGGAGAACGGATTCTCCCCGCCGATGCCTTGCGGATGCCCGGAGATCACAACCAGCAAAATTTGTTGATGGCGGTTGCCGCCGCCCGATTAGCGGGAATTAAGACCGAAGCAATTACTGGGGCGATCGAAAATTTTCCCGGCGTGCCTCATCGCTTAGAACGTATTTGTACCTGGCAGGGCATCGATTTTATCAACGACAGCAAAGCGACCAATTACGACGCCGCCCAGGTGGGATTGGCGGCAGTCGATGCCCCAGCGATCTTAATTGCAGGGGGAGAACCCAAGGAAGGAGACGATACCGCTTGGCTGCAAACCATTGGGGAAAAAGCCGCAACGGTTTTGCTCATTGGCGAGGCTGCACAGATGTTCGCCCTTCGCTTGCAAACTTTGGGATATACGGCTTATGAAATCGTCGAGACGATGGAAAAGGCGATCGATCGAGCCATGGAACTCGCCCCAGCCAAATGTGCGGCAGTTGTTCTACTCTCTCCCGCCTGCGCCAGCTTTGACCAATACCCCAATTTCGAGGAACGCGGAGAGCATTTCCGTCAACTGTGTCCCCGATCGACCACCTAGGAGAGAACCCGATCTGCTACAATCAATGACTGTGACTTTTTAAGCTACCTTCCCAGCAGTCCCGCGCTATCTCTTATAGAGTCAGCCTCGGAAATCTGTCACCGCAGACAAGTAATTTTGAAGTAAGTACCATGCCCCAGCGCACCTTACACGGCACTAGCCGTAAACGAAAAAGAGTTTCAGGTTTTCGCACCCGAATGCGAGTTAAAACCGGAAGACGTGTTATTAATGCCCGTCGCCGCAGAGGTCGGTGTCGTTTGGCAGTATAAAGACATTCTTTCCCATCGACAGCCCAACAATCCGGAGGTCAAAGAAAAAAATGACGGAGGAAGTATCGGATTTTGGCTTTCTCTGTTTTCTCGTTTTTCGGAAACATTTCAGTCGGGATCGAGCTCAACCCAGTTCGAGTCTAGAATCTCGTGCTACCTAAAGTAAATCGCCTGCGACACTGGCGAGATTTCCAAACGGTTTACCAAAAAGGAATTCGTCGCCGGGGCAATTATTTGACGATCAGAGCTTTGCGGCGATCGATCGCCGCTCCCGTGCCGACGCGGATGGCGATCTCAGTCAGCCGAAAAGTGAGCAAGCACGCCGTGACCCGAAACCGAATCGAGCGGCAAATTCGAGCAGCACTCCGTCATCTCCTGCCACAAATTTCTCCGGGCTGGGACTGTATCATTGTAGTCAAGCCTACAGACGAGGCGTGCAATTATGGGCAATTTCTGCAAGAATTGAAGCAGTTGTTGGCACAAGCAGAGGTATTGAATGGGCATTCGAGAGGAAAACTTTTATGAGGGGGGTCCAGCCATTGGCGACTTGATCCTAAATGTACTCATCGGTCTGACGGTTGTCGGCTTGCCTCTGACGGTCGGAGCAATTGTTCGAGCTTTGTGGTTGCGCTATCGCATTACCAATCGCCGCATTTGCGTGACGGGTGGCTGGTTGGGACGCGATCGTACTGATATCATTTACTCGGATATTGCCAAAGTGGTCACCGTTTCCCGTGGCTTGGGTTTGTGGGGCGATATGGTGATTACCCTAAAAAATGGCTCCCGGTTAGAATTGAGAGCGATTCCTCGATTCCGCCAACTGTACGAGTACATCAGTGAAAAGCTATCGGAAAAAGCTCGTCAAGCCAGCGGTTCCATCGGTCGTTAGAATATTGAGACCGATCGTTCGTCAAACAGTGTAGAGTGCAAACGTTGAATTAAAACAAATGGATTTTGGTGTTGGTTTTCTCTCGAATAACGTCATGCTGCCGATCCTGGACTTGTTCTACGGGATCGTTCCTAGCTATGGTCTGGCGATTGTTGCTCTGACGTTAGTCATTCGCTTTGCGCTCTACCCCCTCAGCGCGGGTTCCATTCGCAGTATGCGTCGGATGCGGGTTTCTCAACCCGTGATGCAAAAACGGGTGAAAGAAATTCAAGAGCGATATAAATCCGATCCTGCCAAACAGCAGGAAGAAATGAGCCAGGTCTACAAAGAGTTTGGTAATCCCCTTTCGGGTTGTTTGCCCGTTATCGTCCAAATGCCCGTTCTCTTTGCCCTATTTGCCACCTTGCGCGGATCGCCGTTCTCAGATGTCAACTACACCCTGAACGTCGAAATCTTTCCCCGAGAGCAAATCGAGCGCATTCAACCTCAAGTCTTTGCCACGAAGCCCCAAAATATTTACGTTTCAGATGGGGTTCACTCCAAATTAACAGCTTTGTTGCCCGCTGGAAATAAACTGGTGGTTGGAGACCAAACTGCGATCGAATTTCAGACCGATGAAGGCAAACCCTTAAGCACGTTTATCCAAGAAAATGGTGAAGCGGAGATAGCTCCACGATGGACGGTGACTGATGGAGCCGATCGAGTACAAGTCAATCCTGACGGGACGATCGAAGCTTTGCAACCCGGAAAAGCCACGATTCAAGCGGCGATTCCCGGATTGGCTGCCGACAAAGGATTCCTGTTTATTAAAGCCCTGGGACAGGTGGGAACAACGGATGAGAACGGCAATATCAACTGGGATATCGTTGGTATGGTGCTGTTCTTTGGACTGAGTTTATACATCAACCAGCTTTTGTCCGGTTCGGGTGCTAAAAGTGCTGCCAGCGAAAACAACCAACAGGAAACGATTAATAAGATTACCCCGATCCTGTTTTCGGGTATGTTTTTGTTCTTCCCCCTCCCGGCGGGAGTGCTGATGTACATGGTGATTGCCAATATCTTCCAAACGTTCCAGACGTTCCTCCTGTCTCGAGAACCGTTACCGGAGAATCTCCAAAAGCTGGTGGAGCAACAGGAAAAAGCGGCAAAATTAGCCAGTGGCGATCGCCAAACGCTGCCTTTTGAACCCGGAAGTTCCAAGAAAAAAGCTGGGTAGTTTTGAGAAGCACTTGTTAGACGTCAACAGAATAACCATGAACGATCCAAAACTACAACGAGGTCGAGAGTGGTTGGAAAAACTGCTCGGACTGGGAGGTTTGGCAGTCCAGGTGACTGCCTCCTGGGAGATCGATAGTTGTTGGTTGACCATCGATAATTCCAACTTGACGCCCGAGCAGATTTCGACTCTCATTGGAGATCGGGGAGAAACGATCGATGCTATTCAGTATTTAGCCAACTCGATTCTCAACATCGAACGCCCGCCCGAAGAGCAGTCTGCCTATACGATCGAGCTGGATGGGTATCGCGCCCGACGACAAGATGAGTTACGTTCCTTAGCTTCAGAAGTTACCCATCGGGTTCGATCTTCTGGAGAGCAAGTCGAAATGACCTCGCTTTCGGCTGCCGAACGGCGCCAGATTCACACCTTTCTGAAGGAAGAGACCGATCTCGAAACCGAAAGTCGGGGAGAAGAACCCGATCGCCGTTTGGTGATTCGGTTGCACCGATCGAAACTTTAGAAACTCTGAAACGTCAAACCGGACGCTTGGGAGAACACCGTATGGACGCTATTTATATTCCCAGTCTGACAAAATTGCCCGATCGCACAGAAGTGATTCGGGTGAAAGAATCTCTCGCGAATTTACCAACCTTGATGCCCGTTCAGGGCGAATTACAAGTTACGCATCAGGGTAATTATTTGGAAGTTTCAGCACAAGCTGAAGCCATTGTTACCCTCACTTGTAATCGCTGTTTGCAGCAATATAACTATCGCTTAAATATTAAACCATCCGAAATGATTTGGTTAGAGGAACCGAGTCCTCAAGTTGCCTCTAGCCCGGTAGAAATTGAAACTCCCTTTGAAGAGTTGCTCGAAAGCCTGCCCCCAAATGGATATTTTGAACCCGATACATGGCTTTACGAGCAGTTGTGCTTGGCAATCCCCTCCAAACAGTTGTGCGATGCTGACTGCCAAGGCATTCCTGTTTCTGAAAGCGATCGCGCTCAATCCGTTGTTGACAGTCGATGGGCAGCCCTCAACGCTTTAAAAGGAAAACTGCCGCAGTAATTTAGTTAATAGTTAATAGTTAATAGTTAATAGTTAATAGTTAATAGTTAATAGTTAATAGTTAACAAAATTCTAAACCGGAAACAAGGAAAAATGATCGATGACAAAATATGTTTAAAGATGAATTTGAACTGTTGTTACGCGCTCGCTACCCTCTAATTTATATACCGACATTAGAAGAAGAACGAGTCGAAGCGACGATCGCCCAGTCCGCGAAAAATCAAGGCAATCGAGCTGTCTATACTTGGGATTTTGTTGAGGGCTATCAAGGCAATCCTACCGATAATGGTGCAGGGCGTCGAAATCCGTTACAAGCATTAGAGCAGGTCGAAAAACTGAAACCCACTGCTCCTGCCATTTTCATTTTGCGGGACTTTCACCGCTTTTTGGATGATATTTCCGTTTCTCGCAAGTTACGCAACCTCGCCCGTTTGCTGAAATCTCAACCGAAGAATATTGTTATTTTATCCCCTCAGATTGCCATTCCCGAAGAACTGAGCGAGACTTTAACTGTATTAGAATTTCCCCTACCCGATCGCGCCAGATTCGCACCGAAATCGATCGGTTGTTAACAGATACCGGACATTCCTTAGAAAGTCGAGTTCTCGATGAAATGGTACGCTCCTCTCAGGGATTGTCTTTAGAAAGGATTCGGCGGGTACTGGCGCGGGCTGTCGCCACTCACGGAGAATTGCGATCGGCAGATGTCGAACTGATCCTCGAAGAAAAGCGCCAAACCATCCGTCAAACCCAAATTTTGGAATTTTACCCCACCACCGAACAAATCTCCGATATCGGTGGCTTGGATAACCTCAAGGAATGGCTGCTGCGACGCGGTGGAGCATTTTCCGATCGGGCGAGGCAATACGGGCTACCCCACCCCCGAGGCTTGCTACTGGTGGGAATTCAAGGAACGGGTAAATCGCTAACGGCAAAAGCGATCGCCCATCATTGGCATTTACCCCTTCTGCGGTTGGATGTAGGACGATTATTTGCCGGGTTAGTTGGGGAATCGGAATCCCGCACCCGCCAAATGATACAACTTGCCGAAGCCCTAGCCCCCTGCGTGTTGTGGATCGACGAAATCGACAAAGCCTTTGGAGGGGTGGATAGCAAAGGGGATGGCGGAACCACCAGTCGCGTTTTCGGCACATTTATTACCTGGTTGGCAGAAAAAAACTCGCCGGTATTTGTAGTGGCGACAGCCAATAATATTCAAGCCTTACCTCCAGAAATGTTGAGAAAAGGCAGATTCGATGAAATATTTTTTGTCGGGTTGCCCAGCCAATCAGAACGCGAGGAAATCTTTACCGTTCACCTTTCTCGTTTGCGACCCCACAATCTCAAAAACTACGATCTGCAACGATTGGCTTACGAAACCCCAGATTTCTCAGGCGCGGAAATTGAACAATCTCTGATTGAAGCCATGCACTTAGGCTTCAGCCAGAATCGAGATTTCACCACAGATGATATTGTAGAAGCCGCGAGTCAAATTGTTCCTCTCGCCCGCACCGCCCAAGAGCAAATTCAAGTCTTACAAAATTGGGCAGCCGCAGGGAAAGCTCGTATGGCTTCCCGAGGAAACAGTTTAACCCGTCGAATTCAAGGTCAGTTTTAATAGTTAATAGTTAATAGTTAATAGTTAATAGTTAATAGTTCAGATCGCCAACAAGAGCGAAAGGCAACTAGCCAATTACCAATTACCAGTATTATGACTATATCTAATGTTGCCAAAGTTGTTCTGGGATTTGCGATCGCGATCGCTCTTTTAATTGGGGGAAGTATCGCCGCCACCCTCTATCTGGTTGCCAAACTTACGGCTCTACCGCCCAAACCTGTTTTTGATAGTACACCGCCTACCGGTGAGAAAACCGCAGCTACACCAGCCGCCACACCAACTGCCACGCCAACCGCCACACCCAGCCCCACCCCAACTCCCACACCGTCGGGATATCTCGCCCGCGTCACTTGGCAGGAAGGTTTGCTGTTGCGAACCTCTCCGGATTTTAATGCGGCGAGTGACGGGGGAATTGGGTTCAACCAGGAGGTCCGTGTTCTGGAAGAAACGGGAGATGGGAAATGGCAGCGAGTCCGCTTAGAGAGCGGAAAAGAAGGCTGGGTGGTTGGGGGCAATACCAATAAGGTCGAGGAGTAGAAGGGAGAAGATTTCGGAATTAGCGAGATCCGACAATTTGACCGGGTGTGCCGTCGAGGAGTTGGGCAAACTGACCGCGCTGTTCGGCATTGAGAATCGATCGCAGTTCTAAGAGTTTATCAAAGTGCAGGTCGGACAGTTCGGCTTGCAATTGGCGAATTTGCTTTTGTTGACGGCGCAACGATCGATCGGAGGTTTCGACACCCATCATTTGGTGTAACTGTTGCCGAGCTTGCTGCAACGTTTGACCTTGGGCGGTCATCCGAGCATTGTAGCGGGTTTCGATCGCTTGCATCTGGCGAATTTGCTCGGCAGACAGTTGCAGTTGCAGTTCTCCAGAAGGTTGACTGACGGGAGTGGGACGAGTTGGGAGAGTTGGAGGAGTGACGGGAGTTGGAGAAGTCGGACGGACTGGGGGCTTGGCAGGCTGTGGAGCGGGAGTGGGACGAGAAGCCGTCGTTGTCGAATTGGTCAGTTCGCTCAAGGTCAAATCGTTGGTGAGGTAAACGTGACCGAGAGTGCGACCCTGATAGTTCCGTTTGCTAAAGCGCCAGCCGGGGTTCAGTTCTAGTTTAGTAAAGCCAGAGGAGACAGAGCGAGCGCGACCGATTTCTAGGGAACCACCAGAACGCGAGCTGAACGGAACGCCCTTCAACACCATATCATCCCCATCCCGAACGACTCGCAGGTTGTATTGCATCCCTAAGTCACGATCGCCCACGCGAATGGAATAACCGTTACTATCGGTACTACGACCGCAAATTCCCGTAAAGTCGAAATCTAGGAGTAAGGGATCGACTTCCACGGGGTTGGCTCCGGTTTCTTTCCAGCAGGGCCGATCGTTAGAAATCTGTTCGAGAACCAGCAGTTGGTGACGAGTGGAGCCCACCGGAGCCGCAACCGCAATAAAGTTATTTTGGCGAACTTCAGTCTTCCCGAAGGTATTTGCTTGTGCGGGAGTGGCAGAAAATAGACCGATGGAAGAAAGAGTGGCGGCGGCGAGAGCGGCGAAACGAAGGTGAAGAGAAGAGGTATTCATGAACTTGGAGAGTGCTTGATTTGCTATGTTTTTATTGTGGGGGAGATCTTTAGACCGTTGGGGTCGCATCGTTCTAGTTCGTTAACTGTCCACTACTTGATGTGCCAATTTAGGGATTGGCGATCCTCTTTTTTAGCCTCCGGTTGCACTCATGGAGTGGCTGCGATCTCTATTTGAGATCGAGCAAAATAGATCGATTCAAGCTTCTGTCTCTGCTAAACGGCTAATTGCCATTTTGGCTCGAATCCTTTAATTTATATGGAGAATTCTGACAATTGTCGATCGAATGTGGTAATTTTCAGGGTACGACTTCTGTCTAAAATATAAAAAATCAGTTTTTGTTCCTACCCCCTTAATACTGTGATGAAAATCAGACTATTATTCTCGACTGTCTGTTTATCAACTGTCTGTATCGCGATCGGATTCGGTAGGTGGATGCCAACCCCACCGTCTTTAACTGCCAAGCCCACTTTTGTCATCGTGCAAGCTGCAACCGAACAAAACTCATCACCCCCCGGTAGTAGCCGTGGGGAAGAACGTAGATATTCTGCACCTCAAACGTTTTAACGAAAACGAGGCAGTGGAGTCTTGGGCAGCCACTGTCGTCACGTAGTGTACTTTTTTACGTTTATGTTACAGCCTTAGCAAAGAGCTTTGGCTGTTGCCGTTGGTATTAGAACTCTGCCTGAAGTTGGTGTCACCAAACCTACAAAGCGACTGGGGAAAGGCGCGACGGGGAAAGGATTGAAACCGTCGGAGTCGTTCACCACCGATCGAGGATGTCATCGTCAGGGATATCAGACGTCGATTCTTCCTCCGAGGGTGTATCCCCGTCTCCCCAGGCTGGAGAGGATTCTGCCGCCCGTTGCGATCGCTCTTTATGGCGTCCGTAGGTAATGGGAATGGGTTTCGACTCCGGAGGTTCTGGCGTCGCATCGGCATTGGGAACGAGTTCCAGTTGTCGGGGTTTCGGGGGTTCCGGTTTTTGTGGGCGACGCCGACGCGCTGAGGTTCCTTCTTCGACAGTATCTTCCGACACCACCTCATACAAAATCGCCAGTTTCTCGCGATGGTGGCTTTTGCGTAACACGCGCCCCAAACGCTGTATGTATTCTCGCGTGGAACCGCTTCCCGACAATAAAATCGCGATTCTGGCTTCGGGAACGTCTACCCCTTCATTCAAGACATGGGAGGCAACCAGGGTTTTATACTCTCCACTTTTGAATCGATCGAGAATGGCGTGGCGTTCCTTGACGGGAGTTTGGTGGGTGATGGCGGGAATCAAGAAATCTTGTGAAATACGATAAACCGTAGCGTTATCGTTGGTAAAAATGAGAGTGCGATCGCCATAGTGTTGGGCGACCAGTTCAGTGAGGACGCGCAGTTTTCCGGGGGTTCCCAGGGCGATCGTCTTGGCTTCATTGTGGGCTTTGAGGGCTCGCCGTCCCTGGGCCGATCGGGCGCTGGCACGGATGAATGCTTGCCAACCTTTGAGACTACCCAGACGAATATTCGATCGTTGTAAAAATTGGTTGCGTTCTGCAATTAAAGCTTGGTAGCGATCGCGTTCGAGTTGGGACAACTTCACCTTAATTTGCTCGATGCGGTGCCCGGCGAGGGCATCCCCCGCCAACTCTTCCGGCGTACGGCGGTATACTTGGGGTCCGATTAACTCGTTCAAATCCGCGTGTTTGCCGTCGGCGCGTTCCGGAGTTGCCGACAATCCCAGACGATAAGGGGCGATCAAATACTCGGCAATGACGCGGTAAAAATCTGTCGGTAAGTGGTGACACTCGTCGAAAATGAGCAACCCGTAACGATCGCCCAAATGTTCGGCATGAATAGCCGCGCTATCGTAGGTGGCAACCAGAATGGCAGTGCGATCGTGAGAACCCCCGCCCAGCAATCCCACCTCGGCATTGGGAAACGCCGCCAGCAAATGCGCGTACCACTGGTGCATCAAATCCAACGTGGGCACCACAATCAACGTACTGCGCGGAGTTTGTTCCAAACACATCTGTGCCAGATAGGTTTTTCCCGCTGCCGTGGGCAAAACCACCACCCCACAGCGTCCCGCCTTTTTCCACGCCAAGAGGGCTTCGGCTTGGTGCGGATACGGTTCCATCTCCAGCTTGGCAGACAATTCCAAAGTCTCGAATCCT
Source organism: uncultured cyanobacterium (assembly GCA_963838375.1). GTDB lineage: Bacteria > Cyanobacteriota > Cyanobacteriia > Cyanobacteriales > Geitlerinemataceae > DVED01. Next base: position 236,450 of record CAWIQY010000015.1, read on the forward strand.
TGGGCATTGTCCGCAAACACCGTTTCCTCCGATCTTAAACGTTCTACTAACGGGCGATAGTCGATCGCCCGGATGCGAAACTTTTCGATCCGATCGTCCCACGTGGCATATTCGACCCATCCCTTACCCCTTGGAGGCGGGTGCAAAATGAGCGTTCCGCGATCGAAACTGAGGATGGGCTGACGAGGCATTAATTCTGTTGATTGTTGATTGTTAACTTTTGACGGGTTCGGGGAGATCTCTGTCGGCATCTCTTTGCAGGCGACGATGTGAGTTACACTTTATTTTTTGCCGGCGGAACGATGCCACTTTGAATTAAACTGCGATCGATACCTTGGATCGCTTTAAAATCGGCTTCGGGTAATGGATAAGTAGTACTGCTAAATAAACCAGCACTAACCGATGGCTGTTGTTCTAGAAACGAAAAAGCTTGGCGAAACTGAGATGGCGTGGCGGCAATGGGCGAGGCAAAATGGCAGGGAACGATACGATCGAAGTGCCAACACGCCACCTCCCCAGCCCAGTCTAGAGTCTCTTTGGGGGCGCGGTTGAGAATCAGGGTTTGTAAGACTGGGGCAACGAAGGGACGACCATTGCCCTGTAAAGCATCAAACGCTCGTTGCCAATCTGCCCGCCATTGGAAGGGAAATAATCCGAAATAGCCTTTGGGAGAGCGATCGGCGGCTTTAATCGCATTACGCAGTACAGCGCCCCATGGGGGGACTTCCAAAGCGCTAGGTTGGAAATACAACGCGAATAGGGAGATGCGCTGCCATCCCCGACGGCGGTTTTCTTGGGTATCTTCTAATCGATCGGCAGCGGTATCCCGAGCATGGAAGAGCAGGGGATAGGGATCGAGTTGGAGAATGGCTGGGGGTTCTGTGGGGACGGAAACCACCGTATCGGCAACTAGTAGCGTTTGCGATCGCCGATCGAACAAAGCGACTTCCGAAAAACGACCCGGACCGAGTTCGATCGTCTCTAAAATAGCATAATCGAACTGATCGCCAAAAGGTGTTTGATGGCTCTTCTGGGGAAGGACTTGGGTACGACGGGGAGGAAACCCTAACCAACTCAGAGGTAAATCGATCGGAAAACTCCATTGGTGGGGAGCAGCCCAGACTTGGGCACGGGGAAAACACCGAGCGAAAGGACCGACAAAAACCTTGTGTTCCAGACCGGAGATCGTTGGCAGAACGATATACTTGACTTCTCCGTGTGCGGCAACCAACTCCTCAACCAACCTCACACACTCTCGGGTGGGGGCAACCGGAGCATAAACCAACAATCCCCCTGTTTCTAACTTCACCACTGTCATCCGAATGGGGACGACGACATAGAAAATGCCCTGAAGTTGATCGAATGTCCAAACCGCATCTTCAACCACTTCCTGGCGAATTGTCCGTCGCTTGCCAAATGGATAGAGGGGAACCAGGGGCCACCAAGCCCATGAAGAGTCTTGCAAATGAATCGGTTGTCCTAGCATGTCCTGCATGTCGAGCGGGTTCATCGAAGCTGTGTCTGGGTTGCTTTTTCAAGGCACGACATCCGATCGCATTTGCTTTTTGCGATGACATGACTCTCAACGCACGTGACATACTCTCGATGCTGACCTAGAAAAACCCGTCTAACCCCCTAATCTTCTCACCTCTGACTACTCAATGTCGAGTCCAGAGCGAGATGAGTATCCTCGTACTACAACTGCCCTCAATTCCTCCTGCCACTCGACAACATTTCGGTCGCTCGATCGCGATCGAGTCTTGCTGCAAAAGCTTTTTGCACAATGCAACCGAGGGAACTTCAGTCGTATTTCTCCAGGCTTCTTCCCTATTTTCCAGATCGGCGCTATGGTAGTAACTGAGAAATAGGTATAGATGGCTGAGTATCCGCTACTAATTACGAGACTTTTCTGACTGGTATTAGATTAGTAGACCTGCCTCTGGATTGAAATCTCTACACATTATGGAATTCGAGAGGTCAGTAATGACTATTTACGTAGGTAATCTGTCCTATGAAGTGACAGAGACCGGGTTGAATGAGGTATTTGCCGAATACGGCACCGTGAAGAGGGTTCAACTGCCCGTGGATCGGGAAACGGGTCGGCTGCGAGGTTTTGGCTTTGTGGAAATGGACTCAGAAACGGAAGAAACTGCCGCGATCGAAAGTTTAGATGGTGCAGAGTGGATGGAGCGCACTCTGAAAGTCAACAAAGCTAAACCTCGTGAAAATCGGCGGCCTTCCGGCAGCGGTGCGGGCTGGCGGTAGTTGGGGAAACAATTCCTCGCGACGCTACTAGGTTCTGAGGTCTAAATCTAACTGTATTTTCAGACCTGAAGACCGAACCGGGTACGTTCCCGGTTGTATTTTTTTGTGCTGAACGATGGCGGTCGAGTCAGCAATGTAATCAGATTAAGAGGATATTGAATGGCTCAAGTGATCCTGGGTGAAGATGAGCTGTTAGAGTCAGCATTACGTCGATTTAAACGAAAAGTTTCCGGAGCCGGAATCTTTTCGGACATGAAGAAGCATCGGCATTTTGAAACGCCAGCACAAAAACGCAAGCGTAAAGAAATTGCCAGACATCGAGAACGCCGTAGGCTTCGGAACCGTGGGAAAAGGTATAACTAAGTGCACCACGGTGTTGGACGAGCACCTATTCAAAATCTGTAAAGTGTTTGCTTCATCAGAACGTACGCAGAGCGTTTACATATAGTTTGTAGTAGAGGCAATCCCCTGTGGTTGCCTCTACTAGATCTAAACATCTAAAAAGGTGGCGTAAGTCCAACTCAAACTTTTTTGAATTCAACTTTTAATTCAGCACGGGCTGTGCCACTGCTTGTAAATCTTGGAACAGTGGGGTACTGAGATACCGTTCGCCAAAGCTAGGCTGAATCATCACGATCGTTTTGCCCGCGTTCTCTGGACGTTGTCCCACTCGAATTGCCGCGCACAGTGCTGCTCCCGTAGAAATGCCCGAGAGCAGTCCTTCTTCGCGAGCCAAGCGCCGACCATAGGCGATCGCATCGTCATCGCTCACCTTGACCACCTCGTCGATCAGATCTATTTCGAGCACTTGCGGTACAAATCCTGCCCCGATGCCTTGAATTTTGTGAGGTCCGGCGCTACCTCCGGATAAGATCGGGCTATTGGCGGGTTCAACGGCGATCGCCCGCAAGGTCGTTTTTTTGGGCTTCAGTGCTTGGGCAATCCCGGTAATCGTTCCCCCAGTGCCCACCCCAGCAACCAGGATGTCGATCTGACCCTCTGTATCCTCCCAAATTTCCGAGGCTGTGGTGTCTCGATGAATTTGGGGATTGGCAGCATTGCTAAACTGTTGCAACATATAGGCATCCGGTAAACGATCGACAATTTCTTGGGCATGGGCGATCGCGCCTCGCATTCCTGCCGAACCCGGTGTCAGCTCCAACTTTGCCCCGTAAGCTTGCAACATATTCCGACGCTCCACGCTCATGGTGTCTGGCATGGTCAGAATCAGTTGGTATCCTTTGGCGGCAGCCACCATGGCTAAGGCAATCCCCGTATTTCCCGATGTCGGTTCGACTAGCACGGTTTTTCCGGGAACGATTCTCCCTTCCTCTTCGGCAACGCGAATCATATTCACCCCAATGCGATCTTTGACCGAAGCCGCTGGGTTCATTCCTTCGAGCTTGACGAGAATTCGAGCCGCACACCCTTCGGCTTGGGGAATTCGGTTCAATTGTACTAAAGGAGTTCGACCGACGAGTTCTGTGATGTTACGGGCAATTTTCATGGTTTTTCCTCTGTTGTCTGTCCGGTTTTGCGTGTCCAGAAGCCTCAAAGTTTTCTCTCTGTTTTATGAAGAAATGGCGTTGAGAATTTCGTCATCTGTCGAAAAATCCACTTCTGTTTTGTCGGTGCTGTTGGCGATATAATCGTTTTGAAATGAGTCTTTCAAACCCGAAACTAAGTCGAATTCGGGTTGCCAGTCCAGTTCCGTTTGAGCTTTGTGAATCTCGGTGAAGAAATGCTGGGGACGTAAGGGAAAGGCTTTGCGCTTGCCAAAGTCGAATTGTTTGGGATCGTAGTGGACTAAGTTGAGGGTGTCGGGAGATTTTTCCGCTGCTTCGGCACAGGCTTTGGCTAAACCGTCGAAGGTGATGTAACGATCGCCGGAGATGTTATAAATTTGCCCGATCGCTTTTTGGTTTCCGAGAACGGCTGCCATAGCATTAGCTAAATCGGCACAGTGTCCGAGTTGGGTCATATGCTGTCCGTGACCGGGAATGGGGATGGGGCGATCGCGGACGATGCGATCGAAAAACCATGCCTCTAACGGGTTATAATTTTGCGGTCCGTAGATATAAACAGGACGAATTGAGGTAAACGGCAAACCCGCCTCTTGTAAGTAAGTTTCCGTTTCAAATTTTCCTTTGTGTCGGCTTTTGGGATCGACAGCATCTCCTTCAATATGGGGCATTCGATCTGACTTTAGATACACGCCGGCGGAACTGACGTAGATGAAATGCTGGATGTTTCCTTGGAAAATTTCAGCCAGGGGTTGCGTATCGCTCAGTTCGCGACCGTTATTATCAAAAACGGCATCGAAGCGTTCTCCAGAAAGTTTTTCTTTGAGTTGAGTCGCATCAGTTCGATCGCCGTGAATTTGGCTGACTTTCTCTACAGGAGCCGGCTTTTTCCCTCGATTGAAGAGAACGACATCATGTCCTCGATCCACTAAAATTTTAGTTAAATAAACCCCGATAAACCGGGTTCCACCCATGATTAAAATTCTCATTTTTCCAAATCTCTACGATCGTTAAAACTTTTAGTCGATTTTTGCGAATCTACTCAAAAGTGTTCTTCATTTTAGGATACAAGAGATCGAGGACGAATTGATAGAGATGGGTGGAGATATTCCCGCGCTACAGTAAGAGTTAGCCCAATAGTAGATCGGATAAGATCGATCGTGACAGAGAGGAAGGTAGTGGATGGAGATCGGGTACGAAAACAAGTTAGGAGATTTTTATCGGCGGATCGGACGTCTGGCGATCGGTCTACTGCTGGGGATCGGCTGGGCAACGAGTTTTCTCTTTACCCCATCGGCTGATGCTGTTTCCATATCGACCGGCAATCGCGACGAAACTGCCCCGATCGTCGTCGATGGTCGGGTGTTGTTCCGAATTGGCAGCGTCGAGGACTTTTCTGCCCAAAAGCGCGCCCGCTACGTCGATGAAATGTTAGAACAGCAAATCCAAGGAGGGCAACCGATCTCGGTGGAGATTGCCGAACAGGACGGATACAGCGTTTTACGGCTTGGGGATGCTCTTTTGCTGACGGTGACAGAGCAAGATGTTCCCGATCGGGCGGGAGTTTGGTTAGAATCACAACAACAAATCTGGATGCTCCAGCAGGCTAACGTGTGGAAGCAAGCCATTGATACCGCGCTGGAACGCTCGCGCCACGAGCGATCGCCGGCTTATTTACGTCAGGCAGCGCTGCGGAGTTTGGGCATCCTTGCCGGGGCAGTTCTTCTGTACTGGGGATTGACATGGCTGCGCCGCCGACTGCAACCTCGTTCCCAGCTCTCCCGTGCCAGTCAGCAGTTCAAGGGACCGCAGTTTTGGCGCTTGGCATTTACCGTGTTGCAACTCGGCGTTTGGATTGCAGCCGGTTCTACGATCGCGGGTTTGTTTCCCCTCACTCGGCGCTGGCGTTACTCGCTGTTGGGGAGTTTGAGCGTACCGATCGTGCCGTTAGGAGAGGTCAGTTGGTCGATCGTTGATGTGGTCTTATCGATCGGTTTAACCATTGGACTGTGGTTTGTCGTCAAGGGTTTGACGCACTTGCTCACCCAACGGATACTTCGCTTTGCGGGGCTGATCGGGGCGTGCAGAATACGGTGGGACTTCTGACTCAATACGGATTGCTTTGTTTGGGATTGCTGATTCTGTTTCAAAGTTGGGGTATCGATATTGCCTCTTTAACAATTATTGTCAGTGCCTTTGGGTTGGGAATTGGCTTTGGATTGCAAAACGTTGCCAGTAACTTTATCAGCGGGTTGATTATTACGTTCGATCGCCCGATTAAAGTGGGAGATTTTTTGCAAGTGGGTGAGTTGGTGGGAACCGTCGAACGGATCGGTTCTCGCAGTACGGAAATTGTCACCATAGACCAAGTTTCCATTATTGTACCGAACTCGCGATTTGTGGATGGAGAAGTGATTAACTGGAGCTATGGCAGTCCGGTTTCTCGCTTGCAGGTTCCGGTTGGTATTGCCTACGGTTCTCCCATCACTTTGGTTCGTAAAGCACTACTAGAAGCCGCTAAAAGTCACCGGGAAGTGCTTCGCTATCCGGCTCCACAAGTTTGGCTTCATGAATTTGGCGATCATGCCCTTCATTTCGAGCTATTTGTTTGGATTCGCGAACCGTCCCATCAGTTTAAAATTAAAAGTGACTTAAACTATTGCATCGAAGCGAGTTTGCGACGATACAAAATCGAAATTCCTTTTCCACAACAAGATTTGCATGTCCGATCGCCCCGACTTGACGACCTCGCGACCACTTGGATGAAAAATCATGCCGCCGATGAAGATCGTGAGACTTATTTAAAACGGTTGCAACTTCGAGAAATGGAAGAGCGATCGAAAAGCGATCGTCTCGATATCCATGCGTTTGATTTGGGCGAGGAAGTCGATCTCGAAGCATTAGTTGCACAAATGAGAGGCGAAAATGGTCTAGATATTAGAGATCGTCGCTATGGATTGGCAGTTTATTCCAAAACGTTTCTCGGCTCGGAAGCTGTAGAATGGTTGGTTCGGACACAACATTCGGGTAAGAAAGCGGCAGTTCAACTCGGGCAATTACTTGTCGATCGAGGCATTATTCATCATATTTTTGACGAACACGAGTTTAAAAACGAATATCTATTTTATCGATTTTATATGGATGAATCTTAAGTGGTAATCGTTCACTTTTCTCCAATCCAAAGCCGATCGCCTCGATGCAATTTTTAGAAATATCTATTGACGATCGAATAAAGCCTGACAATTTTGGACATCGAGCAGATCTGAGTTTTCCAGTTGGGAAATCTCTACATTAATAGGTTCAGGCTCGTCTATCGAAGCTTCCGTTGTCTGTCGTTCTCCTGTGTCTTCTAAAGGACGTAAATCCCTCCACAGGGTACGATCGCGCAGAGTTTGGGTGGGATCGTCAGCCAGTCCTCCCCGCCGGGAGATGACGAAGGTAGCGTTGGGATTTGCCAGACATTCTTCAAAGGTACTGGAGATGGGTTTAATGGGATCGATCGTTAACTCCTCAAAACCTTCAAAAGGGTCGATGTGTAAAAAATTAAAATCTGGGCGAAGTTGCGCCGCACTAGGAAGAGTCGCGACCTGAAAAAAGGCACAACCGAGTACAAGACAACGAGTGCCCAGGAATACCATTCGTGTGAGAGTCATTAGATTAGATGAGTAGGGTGTGTTGAGGCACGAAACGCACCATTCTTAAAATCAATAGGAGGTGTTAGGTCGAGTTTAGATCGCCAGAAACGCACCATTGCGCTCCGTCGAACTCTAAAGACGATCGTGGGAAAACACATCCTCGTCCTTTTCCAGGGGATTGCAGTCGGTGGAAGGCTGCCAAGAAGGTGAGTGTGTACTAGAACGAGCCACCAATTCGATCGTCCCATCCTCGTGACGCACCCAAGTATTGGCTTCCACCAGCGGTCTTGAAACTTCCGAGGGTTCAGGGGTCGTTGCCACCGTTTCTCCCTGAAATTCCGAGAGATCTCGCACATCCGACCAAGTGCGGCTGCTAGATAACGGTCGGTTGGGGTTGGCGGGAATCCCGCCACGTCCGGTAGCGACAAACTGGTTGTCCCCCGTCCATTGGCATCCGGAAACCACTTGTTCTGCGGGATCGACCACTTCTTGCGAAAAGTTGACTAAACTCGAACTGGGGTCAACTTCTGGGTTGGTAATGGTGACGATACCATCGACCCCGAATTGGGAACTGGCAGTGATGCGACTGTTTGGGGAGGCGAATAATCCTTGGGTGGTAATTTGGATGTTACCGCCCATACCTTCGGTAGCATTGGCTGTGATGCGGCTGTTTTCGAGGAGAGTAATGGTATCAATATTGAGGGTAACGTTGCCGCCGTTGCCAGAGCTAAATGACTCGGTGTCGATTGCACTGTCATCTTGCAACCGCAAGTCTCGCACCCCAGCCAGAATATTACCTCCTTCACCGGAAGTCGTCGTAGCTGTAATGAGGCTTCCTCCATCGAGGACGATCGAATGAGCCTCGAGATCGATGTTTCCTGCATTTCCCGTCCCTTCATTGCGAACGCTGATCTGTCCGCCTTCTGAAAGTTCGATCAAGGGCGAATAAATCTCGATCGTACCAGCCGTTCCCGTCGGGATGGGTGACAATCCAAATACCCGTTGAGCCGAAACCGATGGAACGAGAACTGCCGATCTAATTTGAGTTATTGATGAAGACCCTGGAGAATTACCAACTTCTACAGATTCAGTTGCCCGCACAACAATGCTTCCAGAATTTCCAGCACCAATACTTGATGAAGATAAGATACCGCCATCTCGAATCTGTAACGTGCGCGTATTCAGGGTAGTTCGATCGGCGTTACCCAAGCCTGTCGTTAGGGAGCCAATATTGCTAACGGTTCCTAAGAGTTCGATTTCATTAGCATTGACTATCACTTCACCTGTTGTCCCTCGACCGGAAGTGAAAGAGGCAACAGACCCTCTATCCAACACAGATAAATTTCCCGTAGAGACTGATATGTTCCCAGCATCACCCGAAGAGGAGGTTTGAGTGGCAATCCGACTAGTTCCAAAATTGTCGGTGGGTAGCAGACCTCTGACTCGTACGATGTCAGCCCCCGCAACACTGAGATCCCCTCCTCTTCCCTCACCAAAGGTTCCGCTGATAATCTGCCCTCCACGATCGATCGTTAACTGCGGAGCGATCGCAACGATTTTGCTCCCAGCGCCAAGATTCATCGCCTCACTGACTAATCCACTTGCGAGCTTGGGATCGTGAAGGGTTGAGTTGCTGTTGTCTAAATTCAACAACTCGGATGCCCTCACCTCAATACTCCCAGCCGGCTGCGTTCCCAAATTTTGAACCCATAACAACGAACTATCGTCAAAGCTGATTTCACCTCCAGACAATCGGATCGAACCCGCATTGACTCCTCCGGCATTAACCAAAGATCTTTGGGACAAGACAATCTTGCCCCAGTCGGAGGAATTTAGATAGTCTAGGGTTAATCCCCGAGCAGTTAAGTTGAGGGCAACAGTTGCATCTCGAACACTTCCTAACTCAATTTGCCCTCCTTCCGCCTTCAAAATACCACCTTGAAGATCGAGATCTCCTCCAACGAAAGCCAGAGTGTAACCCCCCTGGACTTCCAATCCTTGGACATTTTCCCTAGAAGTTACTGGAGTGACTCCGGGAATCGCAGTGGTTAATTGATGACCCGTTCCCATCACCCCAATCGCCCCCGGATTTTGCCCCATCTGCAAGCCAATGGGTACATTCACTGTCAATAACGGTGGTGCGTTGGCTTCGGTGGCGCTGAAAACGCTACCATCCTGAAATAACACGCTGTCGGCGGTACTGCCGAGAAACGACCCGCCGATGTCCAATCGGGCATTGGGTCCGAAAACGATACCGTTGGGGTTGAGCAAAAACAGATTCGCCGTACCATTTGCCCGAATCAACCCGTCGATGTTGGAAATATTTCCCCCAGTGACGCGGGTGATAATATTTTCGATACTCAGGGTATTGTTGAAAAAGGCTTCGCTTCCCGTGGGGAGGGAGAAGTCAGAGAAGCTATGAAATAAATGGCTTCCGGCTGTGGTTCCCCCGTCGATGGTAAAAATGTTACCGTTGGGAGCCACGATCGAGTTGACAGGCAAGCTGGAATCCGGGACAATCTGGGCGATCGATGCTGTGGGAAACAGTCCCACGGCAACAGCCAACACAGAGTTCAGGGCGGCAACAGTTCGATCGAATTTCATGAGTTAGCGGAGTTGGGAAAAGATCTTGATGAAGTTTCTCTGCGATCGTACCGAATACACGATCGTACAGTCTCTAATTCGAGTGTATGCGCCCAAATCTGCCAATCGCAAGGGTATAAACATTGAGAGATCTCACCCCAGTGCGACTAAGTGCGGTTAAGGGGCAGCGTCACCACACAAGTTGTCCCCACTCCAACTTCGCTGTGAATTTCTATTTTCCCTTGATGTAGATCCACACATTTTTTAACGACGACCAAACCCAACCCCGTACCGGGAATATTGCGAACGTTCTTGCCGCGATGAAAGGGTTCAAATAATTGCTGTCGATCGCCTGAAGACATCCCAATTCCACGATCCTCGACGGAGAGAATGACAGTATCGGACTGAAATTCTAAGGAGAGGAAAACATTTTCGCTTTGAGGGGAATACTTGATAGCATTAGATAGTAAATTTGCCAGGATCGATCGTAATAACTTTTCATCTAAACACACGGGAATGGCTGTACCCTGGCAGGTAAACGTAAGAGTATGCCCAGTCCCGGCACTGAGCTGCATTTCCTCAACAAAAAGACGACTATACCGTTCCAAATTCAGCGGTTTGGGATTGAAAGCGAGGTTCCCCGTTTCGGCTCGATTGATAGTTAAAATATCGTCGAGCAATTGCACCATATTCCTTACAGAGTCTTGAATTCGGTGTAGATTCCGCAATCGTTTTTCGCTGTTTTCCCATTCATTGGGCGAATTTTCTAACACTTGAGCGGCGGCTAAGGCGGTACTCAGGGGCGTGCGAAACTCGTGGGATGCCATGGAAAAGAAGCGAGTTTTTAGGGCGCTGAGTTCTTTCTCGCGTTCCAGTGCCGATCGAATTTCGTCGAGGCGTTTGCGTTCGGTGATGTCGCGAGCATTCACCATGACGCGGAGGGTGGCGGTGTTGTCTACAAATGGCTGACCGATGGCTTCTAAAATGCGCCAAGATCCATCGCGATGGCGGTTGCGAAACTCCATCGGGCGGGGAGGATGCCGATCGTGTCTGGGATTGGTTAGGCGTTCGCGTAGCGTCGTCTGCGGCAAATCCTGTGTAGCGATCCAGTCCTCCGGATGAATAAACTCCACAACATTTTTACCGAGCAAATCGGCAACGGCATACCCCAAGACTTTTTCCACAGAGGGACTGACATAGCCAATCGTGCCATCGGGATCGAGAATCATAATGATGTCTAAGGCATTTTCGATCAGCGATCGAAACCGTTCTTCGCTGTGACGCAGTGCCTGTTCGACTTGTTTTCGTCCGGTGGTATCTCGCTGTACGCCGATCCAGTGGGTGTAGGAACCGGTTCGATCGGCAATGGGGACAATACTAAACTCATTCCAAAATTCCGTTCCATCTTGGCGATAGTTGATCGTCTCGACAGTACAGGGTTCCCAGCAAGAAAGTGCCACGCGAATTTTGTCCAATTCCTGGCGAGAGGTTTTGGGACCTTGCAAAATCCGAGGCGTTTTGCCCAAGACTTCCTGGGGTTGATACCCAGTAATTCGGGTAAAGGCTTCATTGACATAGATAATGCGCGGACCCGATTCGTCCGTGGCTTGGGCTTCCGTAATCATCACGGCATCGTTGGTGTTCACCACGACAGATTGCAGAAGGCGCAACTGTTCGGCTTGTTGCTTTTGTTCGGTAATATCGGCAATGACGGCGACAATGCCGCCGATTTGTTCGTCACTATCGGGTAAAGGTGCAGCGGAGACAATGATGTCAATGGGAGTGCCATCTTTTTTCTGTTGGCGCAGTTCTAACTGGGAATAAGTCGTTCCTTGCAAAATACGGGTTTGTAGAGGGGGATCGTTAGACTTTCGATCGTCTAGATCGATGGGATTAGGACGATCGATGACTTCGGCTTCTGTCCAGCCAAACATCTGTTCTGCCGCCGGATTCCAGATTTTTACCCTTCCTTGTCGATCGAGCATGATAATCGCCCGAGGAGACGCCATCACCAGCGCTTGGAGAGTATTATTGGTGTGGCGCAGAGCGACTTCAGTGCGTTGACGTTCGGCAATTTCTGCTCGCAAAGAGGCATTGGCGGTTGCCAGTTCTGCTGTGCGTTGTTGCACCCGATGTTCTAGTTGAGCATTGAGTTGTTGGAGTTGGTTGTAGAGTTCGGACTGTTGAATCGCGATCGCCACTTGTGTTGCCAGTTGCTTCATCAACTCGACTTCCCAAGATTCCCACTGACGGGGACGACTGCACTGATGAGCGATTAATAATCCCCAGAGATAAATCCCGGATGAATTGTTTTCTTGGGTGTCTTCTCTTTCACTCTGACGATTGTCCTGAATAATGGGCACGACTAATTTCGATCGCACCCCAAACTGTTTTAAAAATTCAACCAAACACGGTGCGACATCATCTCGATCGAGATCGGTAACGGTACGAGTTCTTCCGAGCAAATAGGCTTGATGGGACTCGGTGGGAAAGACTTCTGGTGGAAATGTTTGTCCTAAAACCCGAGGATAAGGCGGTAACACGGTTTCGTAAATGGCGCTACCCGTACCATTGTCCCACAAACGATAGAGGAGAACGCGATCGGCTTGTAGAAACTGCTGAACGTCTTCAACCGTAGTGGATAAAACCGCATCTAAATTCAAAGATTCCCGAATATGTCCAGCAATCTGAGTCACCAACCGTTCTCGATCGGTTTGCTGTCGCAGCACTATTTCAGCTTGTTGCCGCCGGATGACTTCTCGTTGAAAACACCCATAAATTGCGACTAGGAATAAACTTCCTAAACCGATACCGATGAAGACTAAAAGGGTCGAACTCACTATAGGGATCGATTCTAGAAACAAAGTGGGTCACATTGTATTCATCGTATTCATCATAACGAGGACGGACACAGAGGGAATCAGCCATCTAGTTTTTTATCGTCAACCTCCTTTCCTCAGTACGATCTGGAAATTTGTCCCGTTCGGCTTCGATCGCATTTCAAATGTTTGGATCGAATCTCGTCTGAAAACTCCCGTATTTAATCCAATATTGCTTAAGATTATGGTGTGGAGTATGCAAACTGGCTTTGGCTTGATACAGAACGACTTGGCGACGATCGCCCATCCACATTTTGCCGATCGAATCTACGGAAATGACGGTTCCGCCTAACGCTGAAATACAATCGGTGAATCGTTCAACTGCTGAATAATCTAGCGTTTCAAAGACAAAAAAGTTTCCCGAACAAATGACATGGCGGCTGCGAATCCAACATTGCAGCTTTTTTTCCGCTGTGGGTGGCAGCATGACAACAGAGGCGTTCATGAAATATATCCATAAAGAAACGATCGAACTCGAATTGAGTCAAAAAAAGGGATCGAAATACTCAAAATGCTTGAAAAAATATCGACTTACCCTACCGCCCGGTAGGGTAAGTCATGGGGAAAAGTTACGAGAATTTAGACAACTTCGGTAATGCTGACAATTTTCCCAGAAGTGCGATGAATTCGCTGAATTTGGGGACTCATATTATCGCCAGAAACCAGATAAGTTGTGGTGCTAAACCGACGCGGACTGTCAAACTTGGAACCTTTGACCAAAATTTTGAACATCTTCTTGTTCGCTTCGCCAGAACCGCCGAGATTGACACTGGCAGGTGAAATCTTATTGCTACTATTGGTGGCAACACTATAAACCAGTTGAGAAGATTTCACAGCGCTGCTAATTTGGGGAAAACCACGATCGAGGGCAAACATTCGATTGTATGTCACCTGGCTTTGCCCGACTTCGGTACTCGCACCGCGATTGTAGGGAACTACATTCTCGCCAAAGACAGATTGGTATTCGCTACTATCTATGTAGGAGTCAATTTCTGCATCGTAGCCTTCTTCGATACAGCGCACGATATGCTCGGAGACTTCGGCTTGGGACTGCGGAGGACGACCCAAGAAGTGCATGAAGTTTAACTCGACAAAACGGTAAGGAGCACACTTCTCAAAATACCGAGAACGATAAAACTCAGACTTACCTACTGCCCGGACAAATTCTCGCACGGACATACTTCGATCGCACAATTGTGACTCTGCGGAGACTAAGCGTTCGCTGTCCATTACGTGTGGATTTCCTAACACTTGTTTGTAAACAGCCCGAATCACACACTGTACCTCTTCGGCAGAACCGCTCGGCCAAAGTTCTAACAGATTAGAATCGATCGTCATGGTACTCATTCAAATTCTCCTTCAATAATATTTTTATGTTTTTGATACAGGGGTAATGATGAGACCTCTCTTTTTTGACCAACTTTTTACCGATCGGCTAGCTTTCGATCTCCGAAATTAAATGACTTCTACGATCTGGCTCAGAAAGATTAATTCTGTTTTGTCATGTTGGTTGTATTTCATACCACTTTGATGCGGTACAATTCACCATTTCGATGGAGTGAATGCTAAAAGACGAATCTAACTCCTGTAAATCTCGAAAAACAGTAGGCAGGTTAGAGTTCGATGGTTTTATAACCCATCATTTGGGTGTTAGGGAACCTACTCTTAGAGGACTGTACAAACAAGATCTCAACCCACCCTACAGACTCAGTTTGTAGGTCAATCAGGAACTAGCCCTATCTAAGTTCTCTAGTATTTCAGGATCTCATACGATCGGTAAGGAAACCGATCGGGAAATGGTAAAGAAATCGGAAAGAAATTATAATTTTAACAAATCTTACAGTTTTGTAATATTTCTTAAAAACAAGATCCCTCATCGATGTGGTATCGAAGTTGCCGATTTAATTCTGTATGGAATTTGGGGTACAAATTCTCGTAAAATTATCATGGGTGAGCCCTGCTCACTGCTCTTAACAATTCAGCGGATTTAGGTAGCCGACTCACTTAAAAATAATGCGGTGTTTTACCCTTCCCAAACCTCTGTGCTATGAGGATTCTGCTCGTTGAAGATGATGTACGTCTTGCTGAAACCTTAGCGGAAGCCCTAACAGACCAGCGCTATGTGGTCGATATTGTGACCGATGGAGAAGCGGGCTGGCAGCAAGCCAAAATGCTCGATTACGATCTGTTGTTGCTCGATGTCATGCTACCGGAATTAGATGGTATCAGTCTTTGTCATCGATTGCGATCGCACGGTTACAGCTTACCGATTCTCATGCTTACAGCCTGTGACACCATTCACGATGAAGTGACAGGACTGGATGTGGGAGCAGATGACTATGTTGTCAAACCCGTCGATTTGCAAAAGTTATTTGCTCGCATTCGAGCCTTATTGCGCCGCAAAAGTGTAACGGCATCTCCACTTTTAGAATGGGGAGACTTGCGCCTCAACCCCAGCACCTATGAAGTTAGCTATGGACGAAATTTTATCCATTTAACGCCGAAAGAATACGGACTCTTGGAACTGCTATTGCGCAATGGTCGTCGGGTTTTGAGTCGTAGCGTGATGATCGAGCACGTGTGGTCGTTAGAGTCGCCGCCGGAAGAACATACGGTGAAAGTTCATATCCGGAGTTTGCGCCAGAAGCTGAAAGCGGCTGGTGCTTCTGAGGATCTCATCGAGACTGTTCATAGTATAGGTTATCGTTTGAATAAAGTAATAAGTGACAAGTAAATTCCGCCGTTGAATTCATCGCATTTGGCAGATTCGATCGAAATGAATCGGTTAATTTTATCAAATCCCCGGTTTCTTCGAGAAACCGGGGATTTGTCACGTACAAATGGCAGAGATCGAACCCATGACGATGTTACGCAACAATCGTCGGATAAGGACCCGTCAACCGCTTTAATTGCTCGATCAATAGACTGAGAAACAAGCCGACATCCGTGACAACACCCGTCGATTCCACAGAACCCCGATCGCTCAATTTCGTCACCACCGCCGGATTGATATCCACACAGACCATCTTCACGCCAGCAGGAGTCATATTCCCCACACCGATCGAATGCAGCATGGAAGATAGCATCAGAATCATTTCTGCGCCTTCCAACAATCGGGCATACTCAGTTTGCGCTTTGAGCATATCCATTTGCGTATCCGGCAAAGGACCGTCATCGCGAATGGAACCCGCCAACGAGAAAGGAATATTATGCTTGACACATTCGTACATCACCCCGCTTGTAATGGCGCCGGCTTCCACCGCCTTGGCAATACTGCCATAACGACGGACGGTATTGATGGTTTTCAGGTGGTGGCGGTGTCCCCCGCGCACGGCAATACCCCGTTTCATATCCACACCCAGGGACGTTCCCAAGATAGATTGTTCCATGTCGTGAACGGCAATCGCATTTCCGCCCAGCAGCGCTTGTACGTAGCCTTCTCGAATCAGATGGGAGAGATGTTCGCCACCGCCGGTGTGAATCACCACGGGACCCGCTGTCACCACCACTTTGCCACCACGATCGCGAATTCGTCGCAATTCCCACGCCACTTGTTCTACCACCAACTCCACGCGGCGTTCGCTGGAAACCCCTGCCGACATGAAGCTAAACTCTTGGGAAGATTTGCGATCGCGATCGTCTTTGCGAATGGTGCGAATCCCACCAACACCGGTTACCACGCGCTCGCCAACTTCGAGATCCCGCAGCAATTTGCACTGCGCCACCAGTCCGTCAGCCGTCCCAGAAACTGCGATCGCACCGTCCATGCGCTGTTTCCCGACTCGCACCCATTGTCCCTCAATCCGCACTTCTGTGGGATAAATCGTGGTGACATAAAAGTCATCCGGCGACACCCCTGCTTGGATGACGGGTTCGAGCCCGGCATCTCGTTCCTCTTCCTGTTGGGCAACGGCCCCCATGTCGATCAACTGCGAGATAATCTCTTCGAGCATCAACTCGGATGTCGCAGAAACTTTCACTTCCGCAGACGAGAGACTGTGGCGCTGTTCGCCTAAATTAAAATTGAGAACTTGGAAACTGCCCCCATTTTCGACGATCGTATCTAAGGCTCGGTTAATCAAGCCCGAATCGAGTAAATGCCCTTCCAGGTGAACGATACGACTGCGAACGATCGCATTGGCATGAACGTCCATCGCAATGGGTTCAGTGACGCGCAGGGTCAAGCATTTTGCCGCACCTCCGGCTTTGAGGAATTCCGTCAGCGGCGTTTCTACCACTTCAAATCCCAAGTCTGCCAGCCGTTGTTTGAGCTCATCGCTGACTTTGTTCATCACCACCACAGTGTTGATGTTGACGGCGTTGCAGGCAAAGTTCACCGCATCGGGTTCGGAAATGGCGATGCGCTTCTCGGCGGGCACTCGCTGTTCGATCAGTTGGTTGGAGTAGAAGTCGAAGGCGGGAGGATAGTAGAGGAGGTAGCCGCCTGCCAGGGGACAAAAACAGGTGTCGAGGTGGTAGAAACGGGGATCGACTAGTTGCAGCGACAACACCTCGATATCCAGCCATTTGGCGATGTAGGGGTGAGAATCGAGTTCGGAACGGAAGCCGTATCCCGCCCACAGCCAGCGCCCTTCGCGATCGAGCAGGGCATCTCCAGCACCTTCAAAAGGCAGATCTTTCGGCAGTTCGTGGACGGTGAAACCGTTGTCTTCAAACCACTTTTTGAAATGGGGTTCTTCGCCTTGGCGTTCGGGATGGTAGAAGCGACTGAGGACAGCCGTTTGACCCAAGACTAACCCGGCATTGGCTGTAAACACCATATCGGGAACCCCTTTTTGGGGAGCCACCAGATCGACGATCGCCCGATCTTTGAGATGATGGTAAAGTCCTTGCCATTGTTCGACGGCACGATCTTGGGATGACTTGTGAATATTGCCCTCCATCCACGGATTAATCACGTAGTCCACATCGTAATGATCGGGAGAACACATCAGGAAACGAATCGGATCTGCCATAATGGAAATTAAACCTTGAAACTCTGGAATCGATACATTACATTAGGTTGCCAGCGACTAAAATTCTACCCCTAAGCGCGATCTAGGAGTGCCTTCACAACACAGTCATCAGGCGCAGTGGCACAAAAGCCAACATTCCATTTTAGAATGAGATGGTCGGTCAGCCTAGGTCAAATGTCAGGAAACGATCGGGTTTGGACGTTGGGAATGCCCAGTGTCCAGTGAAAGTTCTCCCTTCTGCCTTAAAATTACCAATTACCAATTACCAATTACCCAATTCAATGAATCGGATTGTTCAAAGTGGCAGCGGTTGGCGATTGGGTTGGAATCCTGATGCCGATGGCTTTTCGGGACTTGTGGGATCTGATGATTGGGCATTTGAACTGACCGCAGAAGAATTGAAGGATTTTTGTCGCTTGTTCGGGCAACTGGCTGACACCATGAATGCCATGAAAGGCGAATTAATGGACGAAGAACGTATTGCTTGCGAAGCCGAAAGCGATTTGCTGTGGTTAGAAGTCGAAGGCTATCCCCATTTTTATAGTTTGCGATTGATTCTCAATTCGGGTCGTTGTTGCGAGGGAGAATGGTCGTCTTCTGCTGTCCCTCAATTGCTACAAGCCGCACAGATGTTAGCAGACGTGTTAATGGCTCAGTAAGGGTTCAGATTCGATTTCAGATACAATCCTCTTTCATTTGTGTATAAAATTATCCATTGAGGGTCAAGTCTTGAAAACGGGTAATATAGCATTATGTAAATACATTAGGACAATTTTGTAGGGGCGAAGCATTTGCTCGACTATCTTGTTCGAGCAAATGAAAAATTTTGTGCAAATACGCGAGCCCAGTCCCCATGTAAAACACTCTAATGCGTAGTGCTTAGTGGTGTTTTTTTGTAGACGATTAACACGATCGTGAGGAATCCGAAACCAACTCATGGGAAATAGATTCGACTAAGGATAAACCAAAAACCCTCAACCCCCAACGCTCAAACCAGGGTACAGACATCCCCAATCGCATCTTAGTTAAGAAAAATTTCTCAAAAGCAATTTTGATCCAACTTACCCACCGCCCTTTTTTAGCGACAGAAATCCGCCGTTTTCCAACGATGGAGTTAGGTAACACCGGAGCCGCAATAAAAATGATACCTGTATCGCCAAAATCTGCCATACAAATTGCTTCCAAAGTTGGGGTCACAGGTGCGGCTCGAATCACTCCTAATTCCCTAGCAATGTTATGCGCCACAGCCATTCCCATCGCCTCTGTCATCTGCCCGGT
The DNA here is from genome assembly GCA_963838375.1 of uncultured cyanobacterium. Taxonomy (GTDB): domain Bacteria; phylum Cyanobacteriota; class Cyanobacteriia; order Cyanobacteriales; family Geitlerinemataceae; genus DVED01. Next base: position 255,589 of record CAWIQY010000015.1, read on the forward strand.
TTTCGGTATCCCAATCGGCAGAGGTGTCTTTTCCGGTGGCGTTAATTGCACCACCACACCTAAGCTATAAATTGAGGGAAAGTCTGGATGTTGGTAAGTGGGTAAAATCGGGACAAACCCTTTTTCATCTGTTAATCTCTTGGCCGAATCGCAAAAAGGCTGCACCTCGGAACGGAGGAAGTACCATTGAGTATTGAAAAGGCAAACTATGACCCCCGGCTAAGATGATTTTGTGGGGATGAATCTCAGTAATTTCCGCATTTTCAATTAATTCAATATTCCGCTGCCGTAGCACTTGAGTCACCAACTCAGCAGAGTTTGCCATCCCCCCAATGCCTAAATGACCGGCATAGGGTTCCGGTGTCACTAAACTAATCGGAACTCGGTGACGCAATCCCCGTTTCCGCAAGACATAATCCGCCAGCAGAGCAAACTCATACAGACGAACCAAAACAACTGGCTCCGGGTACAGCTCCCACAACGACGGGAACCCGGATTTTCCAAAAACTCGAGCCAAGCTGACCGTGCCAATACCGCATGATGGGGATTACAGACCGATTGGGTATAGCCGTTCTCTGGACCTTAATCCCGGTACGGCATCTAATGCTAAAGAGGCTCCGGTGGCAATGACGGCGTAGTCATACTCTATGGTCTTTTCGCCGACAATCAGGGTTTGTGCATCGGCATCGAGGGTGGTGACTTTTCCTTCCACCCAATCAATACCCCGTCCCCAAAGCAGATTTTCTATCTCCAGTTGAATCTTGTTCAGTGGGGTTAAATCAAACGCAACCCACGGGAGCGAGGGAATAAACGTGAATTTGGGGTTGTCGGAAATTAGCGTGATGCGATGGGATTTCGGTAGTCGATGCCGCAATTCATAAGCGGTTGGTAATCCTCCTAAGCCTGCTCCCAGCACGACAATGTGAACCATATTCATTACTCCAATCGATGGAAACTGGCGCAGGCTCGGTCAAAAAGTGCCACCCGACAACCCCGGTCTCTTACCCAAATTTTTGGCTTGGCTTGTTCTCATTATCTCACTACTTAACCAAATGGAAAACTGATTGACTAGTTTTCTCAGGTGATTCATTAAGCGCAACAACGCATCCGACTGGATTGACACGCTGAAAATGATCCGTTACGACGGATTTCTCGATTCAATTCCTCACCCTAGGGGATCTCAGCCGAGAGCCACTACCACCTCACTACAACTCGTCGTGTACCCAACTCGGCATACTTAGGACTTATGTAGTGACGCTACTGATGGCGGATCCGGTGCGTTACGCTTCGCTAACACACCCTACATATATAGCAACCGCGCCTGGCGGTTAGGACAATATCGCAAGCTGAAACCTTTACCCATCAATCTTTCCCCCTTCTGCCCTCTGCCTTCTGCCCTCTGCCTTTTGCTATAGATGCGCGTGCATAAGTCCTAATACTGGGTTTGGAGTCCCGATGGCATCGATTGACTAATTTACTATTTGGTTATATAATAAAAACTGTGAACGAGATTCACAAAACCGAAAAACAGAGGTATCAAGTCATGTCCGAGAGTCTTCCTCTAGAAAGTCCTTCACTGTCCAGGCGGCAATTGCTCAACTTTCTCACAGGTGCAGTCGTTGCCTCCACCGCGGGCACCGTACTGTACCCTGCGGCTAAATTCTTTGTCGCACCCGCAGAAGGTGGCACAGATGGTTCTATCCTCGCCAAAGATATTCATGGAAATCTCATTCCTGCTAGCCAGATTTTGGCTGAAGCTCCTGGAACTCGTGCCTTAGTTGCGGGTTTAGCCGCAGAACCGACTTACCTAACCCTGCGGGAAGATGGCACGCTACATCCTTGGGGAATCGTCGATAACTGCACCCATTTGGGTTGTACTTTTCCGTGGAACTCTAATGAGAATCAATTTCAATGTCCGTGTCATGGTTCTCGCTACGATGCAGATGGGAGGGTCGTCCGGGGTCGGCGCCTCTTCCCCTCAAGCTTGTTCGCGTGAGTTTGGCAGGAGAATATATCAAAATTGCTCCTTGGACAGAAAATGATCCACGTACCGATGAAAAACCTTGGTGGGTTTAGGAATATTGTATTTCTTCCGTCAAAACCCGAACTTTAAAATTGGCGGAGGAAACCTCGATCGAAACTCCTGCGATTAGATCCAACCCCAGAAAAATTTAATTGGAAATAAAAATGGAAAATACCATTAAAATTAACGACCAGTTTGGAGTACAAGGTCAGTTAACTCCAGAACAGTTACAGAATTTGAAAAATACCGGATTTAAATCTCTGTTAAATCTGCGTTCTCCCGAAGAAGAAGGTTTTCTCCACGACGAACAACAGCTTGCTGAAGCCGCTGGACTGCAATACCTTAATACTCCTGTGCATCCAGGGAAAATTGATCGAGAATTGACCGACCAACTCATGCAGTATCTCGATCGCTTAGAACAACCGACTTTAATTCACTGCAAAAGTGGGATGCGAGCAGGTTTGATTGGGTTAATTTATGTCGCAAGAGATCGGGAAATGACAGCCGAACAAGCCTTAGAAATGGGGAAAGAACTTGGTTTTAATTTTGAGGCTCATCCACGGTTTCAGCAGGCGATCGAGGACTCTCTTTCCCCTTCACAGAAAACGAATTGAGAAGAACAAAAAATCTCTCACTGAATTCAGATTAGAGATCCTTTGAAATCTCTAAATGTTTAATCGATCTGAGACTATTATTATGACATCTGCATCTTCTGTTCGATCGTTAGTGACCCATCTCTCTCCATCCGATTTTCACAACTTACCCAATCCACCTTTTTTAATAGATGTTCGCAGCGGTTTTGAGTATAGAATGTTTCACGCACCGGGGGCAATTAACCTGAGTTTGCCACGTCTTTTGATGGGGACAATTCCCGGTTGGCGTCGCTGGCTTTATCCCCAATGGTTTCGAGCTTTACCCAAAAATGAACCTGTTGCCACGATTTGTTTAACGTCACATCGCAGCCCCATCGCTGCTGAATACCTGGTAAAATCCGGTTTTACTCAAGTTTTCAATATTAGCGGTGGAATGATGAAGTGGCGGCAATTGGGGTTAGAAATTTGTAGTCAGTAAGTCAAGATTTCGATCGACTCAGGAGATTTTTGATGACAGCACACAGACCCAATACCCCAAACTGGTTAAAACATCTGTTTGCTTGGGGAATGGCGAAAGCGAACACCGCAGACCACAGTGCCATCAAGTTGCAGGGGTGCAGCAGTTATGAAACTATGGCACAACTCAAACAGGCTTTCTTTGCAGATTTAGACGGACGAGTTTTAGAAATCGGACCGGGAGCAGGGGCAAATTTTTCTTATTACCCGACTCATATCCAGTGGGTCGGCATTGAGCCGAATCTTTTCATGCATTCTTATCTGAAGCAGGAAGCCGAACGCCTGGGTTTGCATAATATTGAGTTGCGCTTAGGGTCGGCAGAAAAGCTAGAGGTTGAAGATAACAGCATCGATACTGTTGTCAGTACCCACGTCCTTTGTTCGGTTTATGACCCGGCAACGACCTTACGAGAAATCGGGCGGGTACTCAAACCTGGTGGTCGTTTCCTATTTATCGAACACGTTGCTGCTCAATGCGGAACTTGGACGCGCAGAATTCAAGATGGAATTGAGCCCGTTTGGAAGACAATGTTCGACAATTGTCACCCCAACCGCGAAATTGGGGAAGTTTTAGAAAATATCGGTTTTGACAGTATTCATTATCAACAGTTTAATCTTTCTATTCCCATTGTCAGTCCTCATATTGCCGGGGTCGCTCGGAAGAAAACTGTCGAAATCGTCGAACGAGATGCAAAAAGCTGATGAATATCTAATACCTAAAGAAGCTAGTTGCTGGAAGATAAAAACGATGAAACTTTCCCAGAAAAACCTTAGATACAGTCAGTTTTCGCGGATGCTAAAGGCTTTGATTTGTTCAAAATCTTTAGCCCGCTTTTGCATTTGATTGCCAATTCGATCGCAGACTAATTCGCATAACTCGAAAATCATTGGGTCGCAGATCGCATAGTAGACACTCACGCCTTGAGGCTGGCGGGAGACCAAACCCGCTTGGGTCAACATTTTTAAATGTTTGGATAGATTGGCTTGTCCTAAACCCGTGGCTTCACCGATTTCGGTCACGTTCATAGAGCCGCTTCTGAGACAACTCAAAATTTGTAAGCGACTGATTTCAGAAAGGACTTTGAAATACTCGGCAACGGGAGCAAGGACTTCTGGAGTATTTTGGGTCGAAAGAGTCTTGGACATTGGTGTGAAATTGAGAACACAACTTACATTACTATATAGTTAGTATACTAGATTAGGCTGAGGAATGCACCTGGGTGTGAACGAGTCGCCCGATCGAGGACAGAAAACAGAAGGAAACAAAAATCTTCAAGTGAAATGTGTCACAGCTTTTCTTTTCCTAACGAACTGAAGATTTCCGAATATTAATTGCCTTCCGACTCATCATTAAATCTGTCTGATTATTCAATTTTGATGATGGAGAAGGATGAAAATTTTGGACTAGAACAAAAGCGGATACTGCGAGTAAAAAATAGCCAAATAATTTCTGAAGTTTTTGTGCTGGAACAAACTGAGCCCAATACGCGCCAGGAAGGGTTCCTGCACTGGCAGCCACAATAAAAGACCCCATCAAGTTCCAATTTAAAGAGACCTGTCCTAGGTAGCCTAAAAATCCGGCAACTGAATTGAATGAAATGATCAACAAGGATGTACCGATCGCCTGTTTCATCGGCACATTTCCTAATAATACTAAAGCCGGAACAATGGCAAAACCACCACCCACACCCACCAACCCAGTTAAGATCCCAACGCCCAAACCTTCACTCATTAACCATAACCAGCAATACTTACAAACCGGTGGAGGATACAATGCCAGCTTGTCATCGGGTGCAATAGGCTGAGAACTTCGTCGAATCATCAACATCGCAGCCAGCAACATCATGACAGCAAATAGCATCATTTGAAACGTTTCGGTGACGGCTGGCAGAGTGGCAATTTTTTGCCCCGATAAAGGCGCCCAACATGGTGGCAGAACCGAATATAAATGCCGTTTTGAGATTGACATTTTTGGCTCGCCAGTGCGGGATGACTCCCAACAAACTGACCGTGCCTACAATCACCAGAGTCATGGCGATCGCCGATTTTGGAGGTACACCCATCACATATACGAGAATCGGTAGTGCCAGAACCGATCCACCCCCACCAATTAAGCCCAAGCTAATCCCAATACAGACAGCCAGGAGATGCCCAATAATCCAAATCATCGACCTCTCCGTTGGTTGTAAGGGAGTTTCGCGAGCAGCATTCCTAACATACAAGTATCGGTAATGCCGGCAAACATTAATCCGGCTCCGACAAAGCCACTTAGAAACAGAAATCCAGAAGAGACGAATCCGCCTAGTAATGTGCCGATAAATACCAAAAAACCTGCAACAATTTGCACTTGCCGCATTAAACTAATTGGGGCATTGCGGTTGATTATTGTGGGATAACCGGCGGCTTTCCAAGCATTCATCCCCAACTCGAGATGAGTCACAGTGGGAAACCCTGCATCCAGTAGCTTTTGAGCTGCCATGGTCGATCGATTTCCCGAACGACAGTAGAGAACGACATTTGCGTCGTTATTTTGGGGAATTTGGCGAGGATTAAAGTTGGACAGAGAAACCAGAATTGCTCCCGGGATATGCTCTTCCTGCATACTCACCCGATTCACGCACATCGATGAGTGTGACCGCTTGTCGATCGAGTAATTGTTTCAGAGTGTGGGCATCAATGGTTTGTAATCGGTTGGCACGGGAAGTTGTCATCTATTTTGCTCCTGTAAAATGCAGGTCTTCTAAACGTAGAGGTCTGCACAGTTTTTGTGTTAACGGGTTAGGCGGCAACACGACCGCAACGCTGATTGGCGGGGACGGCTTCCATCATCTTTTTGGGATTGGGTAGATTGAGGTTTGCCATGAATTCTATAAACTCACGACGGTCGCGTCCTACAAACCGGGGGTTCCACTGTTTTTCTTCGCCAATGGTGGAAACTGTGTTGCCTCGATAATCATGACCGGGATAAACCAAAGTTTCGTCAGGAAGTGCAAATAATCGCTGCGAGATCGAGTCATACATCATTCCCGCATCCCCGCCTTGGAAGTCAGTACGTCCACAACCCCGAATTAACAGTGCATCTCCCGTGAGTAAGTGAGTGCCATTGACTAAATAAGCATTATGGCTGTCCGTATGACCGGGAGTGGCGATCGCTTCTACTTTCACATCCCCCAATTCCAATACTTCTCCATCTTTCATCAAGCGGTCTGCACATTTAGCTTTGGCATTCTCCGGTACGATTCCCAAACCACCTGTCGCTTCTCGCAGTTTAGCGGTTCCCGTAATATGGTCGGCGTGGATGTGGGTTTCTAAGCAGTATTTGAGTGTGAGTCCCAGTTCCTCAAGCAATTGGCGATCGCGTTCCACCTGTTCTAATACCGGATCGACCAAGATCGCGGTTTGGGTGGCTGAATCGGCAATCAAATAAGTATAGGTACTGGTTTCTGGATCGAAAAGTTGTCGAAATAACATGAGGGTTCACCCCAAACAGACTATAGATAATATAACTATACAAGAATATACTAAATCTGTCCAGTCGATCCCATTCACTCCAAGATCTTCAGGACTTACGCAATGACGCGACTCATGGTGGCTATGGTGCGTTACGCCCCGCTAACACACCCTACATATAATCCAGCTAAAAGCTAAGAGCTATAAACATTGCTGAGATCTGAAAAAACCAAGATACGGCGGGGATGCAGTCGCACGAACCAAGGAAACATCTTGTCTTTTTAGCAATTCCCACTTTTCCTTAAACACTTCCGCTTGCAGGTGATAATCTTCGGGATATTTGGTGAAGCGTTTAGTTTGAGGTACAGCGTCATTCGGTGTGGGGTTTCGCTGGTAGCTACCAACCAACAGGGAAACGTATTTTTTAAGTCGGGATCGCGAGTAAAAATGAGTTGATAGGCGCGAATACCGACATCTGAAAGAGTCTGGGAATAGGTTTGTTGTTGTCAAAGTACAGTTCCAATTTAACGCTTTTATTTGGTCAGAGAAGAGCAATAGCACGGGAGAAGTTTTTGCATCCCGTGAGTTGGGCAACGTGGCGACTCGGGGGACGATCGAAGATCTGTTTTTTAAAGTTAAAAGCGGCAATTTTACCGTCTTCAACTACTAACAAATTTGGACAAATTCGATACGCTTCTTCTAGGTTATGAGTTACAAAAAGTGTAATTCCAGAATAATCAACGAGAGTCGTTCTCAACAGCTTTTCTAATCGATCGCGCAGATAAGTATCTAATGCCGAAAAGGGTTCGTCTAGAAGTAAAATTTCCGGTTCGCTAGCCAGGGCGCGGGCGAGGGCAACGCGCTGCTGTTGACCCCCGGAAAGTTCTCTCGGATAGCGATGTCCAAATTTGAATAATTCTAAAGCCTGTGATCTTGCTTGAACGCGCTGTTCGACAGCAATTTTCGATAATCCTTTGGGTAACCCAAATGCGATATTTTCCGAAACAGTAAGATGGGGAAATAAAGCGTAGTTTTGGAAAAGAAAACCCACCCGTCGATCGTGTGTAGGTAAATTTATTTTTTTCTCAGAATCAAATAATATGTTTCCATTGAGAACAATTTGACCCGTATCCGGTGTTTCTAACCCGGCAATACAGCGCAAAATCATACTTTTTCCCGCACCCGATGCTCCCAATATTCCTAGAGGTTCTCCCTCGGTTTCAAACAAAACGTCCAGGTGAAAATCAGGAAGTTTTTTTTTAATTTTGACGATAAGTTTTATTTGGTTCTGGATGTCTGATTAGTATTTAGAGTTTACACTTTTAAAAGCAAGAGCTTGTTTTATATAGGGTTTTAGGAAACTGCCAAATCGAAAGTGCTACTTGTTGAAGCTGTAAATAGTTTGGAAACGATGTAATTAATATTATTTAAACACTGTATGCGATTGCTATTTTTTGTGAAATTGAGTGCAATCGAACGATTTTTTGCTTTACGAGAAATCCGTTGTTAGAAGTCGTGTCTTCCGTCCAATAATTAACAAACCAAATAATCCCCAAGGAAATACATAATATTGCCATAACCCAAATCAATGCCTCATTCATCGCCCCACTTTCTGCCGCAAAAAAAATTGCAATGGGAATCGTTTGAGTTTTACCGGGAATACTTCCTGCCAGCATTAGCGTTGCCCCAAATTCTCCCAAAGCGCGGGCAAATGATAGCAAGGTTCCGGCAATCAATCCCGGTTTTGCCAACGGCAACAGAACCCGCCAAAACACCACCCATTCCGACGCCCCGAGGGTTCTGGCGCAAGCGATGAGATGAGGATCGATTTGTTTGAACGCCGCCAATGTCGTTTTATACATTAGGGGAAATGCGACAACGGTAGAGGCAATGACAGTAGCATACCAAGTAAAAACGATCGCGATCCCAAATTGATTGAGCAACTGACCAATAAAGCTATTTTTGCCTAAAAAAAGTAATAGTAAAAACCCGACAACTGTCGGAGGTAATACTAAAGGAGCCGTCAACAATCCATCGATTAATCCTTTTCCTTTACCCCGATATTCCAGCATCCAATATGCCGCAAAAATGCCCAGAATAAAAGTTAAACCTGTAGCGGTGAAAGCAGTTTTTAAAGAAATCCAGATGGGAGAACAATCGATCATTCGGCTGAATCAACACCTCGTTGTAATTTCCCATCTAATTTTAACTCTTGAAGCCATATTCCTCGAATATTTGTTTTGCCGTCTCTCCTGCCAAAAATTCGATCGATCTTTTTGCTGCTTCAGGATATTTGCTACTTTTGAGAATGGCAATGGGATAGACTACCGGAGAATGAGTATTTTCAGGTGCTATTTCGACAATTTTAACCGCTTCAGAGTTTCGGGCATCGGTTTTATAAACAATTCCCGCATCCACATTTCCCGTTGCCACATAATTTAAGACTTGCTTGACATCTTTGCCATAAACGGCTTTAGATTTTACAACATCCGCAATTTTTAGAGAATTCAGCACTTCTTCGGCATAAGTTCCAGCCGGAACACTTTTGGGTTCTCCGAGGGCAATTTTCTCCACAAAATCGTTTATCAAGTCTTTAAAGCCGGTAATAATCGTGCCATTTTTGGGGACAATTAACACCATTTCATTTTTCAAAAAATCCTGACGTGTGCCTTCCAATAAAAGTCCTTTTTTTTCTAAGGCATTCATCTGTTTAGTAGCGGCAGAAAATAAGATATCGACGGGTGCGCCTTGTTCGATTTGTTGCTGCAAAGAACCAGAAGAGCCAAAGTTATAGATTAGGGTAATATCGGGATTTTTTTTTGTATATAGAGGTTTTATGGCTTCTAGAGATTCTTTCAGGCTGGCGGCAGCCGAAAGGGTTAATTCTGTGGCTGAGGGCGGGTTATAACTTTCTAAATTGTTGATTCGATCGCAACCGAATGTTAGTACTAAACATAAGAATAAACACCCTAGAAAAAAGAGTCTTTTTCCAATCGACATAGCTGTTTTTAGTGCGTTAATTGGCTATTGTTTATAGCATTTTTTATTAGAAATAGTTCAGCATTGCATTAATGTCGATCGGTTGATGAAATCCATTTTTTCCAAAATAATAGGTCTGGCAACTGACGACTTTCAAAACTCATGCCAGAAACCACTAGTCAGGCAAAGCAAATCCCGTTCGAGGATCGCTGATAAACAATCCGAGAACGATCGAATCCATGACCATATCCCAGACTGGCGTGAGTTTTTCGGCTTGGTCTACCCAATAATCAAAGGTAATCAAACACTGAACGCCAGAACCTAAACCAATACAAATTCGAGAATAGGCATCGCGCTTTTCTTCCGGATCGATAAACTTGATTTGCGTCCAAACCAGACGAGCTGTTTGGCGCTTGAGTTGAATGATTTTTCCGGTTTCGATGACTTCTCGCTCCTCGTCTTTAATAATCTTTCTGAGAAGAGGAGCCAAGGGGAATTCCGACCAGTTTGCCGGAGGCAGTAAATTAAATGAAGCTTCTAAGCGGCAATCGTCATTTGGGGGTTTGTTATCGAGAAATCGAAAAGATTTTTCATCGGGTTCAAAATGCCAATCAGCCGGAACATCAAATCGCAGTGCTCCGCGTCCAGCGACAAAAATTCGAGTTCCCGGCGCAGATTTCCAATTATTATTTTTGCTAAGTTCGAGAGTTTCTTTAATCCATTTTTGCTTGTTTTTTTTCGGTTTAGACATCAGCACCTCCTGTGGATAGAAACGAGATTAGAGCAATGAATACCGATCGCTAAAATCGGCAAATCCGTTCCGGTTGCAGCGGACAAGTCCGATCGACGATCGAATTTTCCGTGACTAGCAAACGCGATAAACGATTTAAAGAATCCAAAGAGCTGATATCTGAAATTTTATTGCCACTTAAAAATAATGCGGTTAAATTGGTCAATTCTGATAACGGAGTCACATCCGAAATTTGATTATCATTGAGAAACAATTCGCTCATTTTGGTCAGGTTTGAGATCGGACTGACATCGGTAATTTGATTGCCACTGAGGTCGAGTTCGACCAAACCGGTCAAATCTCCTAATGGACTAACATCGCTAATTTGATTATTACTCAATGCAATCCAGTCTAACTGTTTCATTTCGCCCAAAGGACGTATATCTTCAATATAATTGTTACTGAGATCCGCTCCACTTAAATTCCTGAAAGCCGTCAGCGGACTGAGATCGGCAATTTGATTACCATCGACAAACAGCGTAGATAAACGCCTTAAAGTCGTCAGCGGACTGAGATCGGTAATTTGGTTTTCTCTCAAGGACAAATCTTTTAACTTTGTTAGAGTGGCTAAGGGTGTCACATCGACAATTTGGTTGCCATCTAGATTGAGTTTAATCAGATTTAACGAAGACAAGGGAGCCAGATCGACAATTTTATTCTTGCTAAGATATAGCTGCTTCAACTGTGTTAGAGATGCCAGCGGACGCAAATCGGAAATGTGATTGATACTGAGATCGAGTCGCTCTAAATTCGTCAGCGATTCCAGCGGTTCAATTTCTGAAATATCCTTGGCACTGAGATTGAGATCGGTTAAAGCCGAAAGTTCTATCTCGGCTCGATCGCAGTCGGTTGTTCCCGCAATTTCTAATAATTTTTCAACAGTATGTCGCGCCGGAGAATTAACATTGGCGTTGGTACACCATTGGGTAAAACTTGTTGCCGAAGCCGGTAAAGTCAATCCTATGAACGCGATCGCTGTTGCCATTCCCGGTGCGATCGTCCATTTCAAATCACGCTTCATTCTTCTATGTGAAAGTTGAGTTTTCATTTCTGTTTGGTTAATGACCAATTCCCAATTACCAATATCAACTTTTCGTCGCACACAGCACGCCATAGCGAATCAATCCGCTCGCGAATCCCTGCCGCATCAAACCGATCGCCCATGCCCCTTGAATCGTCTCCCAACCCGCCATCAGCACCCCTAAAATCGCCGATGGATTCAATGCCGAATCGAGTACGTCATCCCAAAAAGGAGCCACTGCGGACGACCAATCAGCAGTATGAATCTTTTGAAAATTGAGCCCGGTGGCAATCGTCTCGTATTCCGGCAGAGAAATCACATACGGTAGATGGTATAGCCGATAAATCTCTTGCAACTGCTTTTGCTCGGCCTCTGTCAGTCTTCCCAGGGGTTCTTTTGTCGGACGGTGACACCACGTGGCAAAAATCAGCGTTCCCCCCGGTTTGAGAACTCGATAACACTCTTGAAGAAACGCCACCTTGTCCGGCATATGCTCTCCACTTTCGAGAGACCAAATCAAATCAAACGATTCGTCAGCAAATGGTACATTTTGGGCGTTGGCAACCATAAACCCAACATCCCCCGATATCCCAGCTTCTCGGCTGCGATCGATCGCTCTTGTTGCCTGTACCGGACTCAGAGTAATGCCAAGCCCCTTGATCTGAAACTTCTGTGCCAGATACAGGGTACTTCCTCCAATCCCACACCCGGCATCGAGGAATTGAGCGGTTTTGGGAGAACTTAAAGCCAAGGGTAAATCCGCCCCCAGAGAGTCCGCCGTCCACTGCAACAGTTCCTCAATCAGGTCGATTTGCGCCTGTTTTCGTCCCGGACGTCGAGTTCCATCTGCACCATAGTAGCCGTGGTGCATATGTTCCCCCCACATCTGTTCCCACAGACCGCTGGAGGTATCGTAGAATTGTTGAATTCGATCGGACAGTGTCGCACTCATAAATCCTATCCCCATCCCTTAACGTTGCAACAGACACAAATTAGCCTAACATTTCCATTAGGGGGTTCGACTCCCAACTCTTAAGTTTTAAGTCACATGACAGTCTCGCGAACGATTTGCCTGGGTTTTCTAGGCTTGATTTTAGTGGGCACGCTGTTACTGATAATGCCATTTTCCTTGGAAAGCGGCACTTGGGACAATCCAGTAACAGCTCTGTTTACTGCCACTTCTGCGGTTTGCGTCACGGGTTTAGTAGTTGTCGATACTGGCACGCACTATTCTTTTTGGGGGCAAGTCGCGATCGCCATTTTGATACAAGTCGGCGGTTTGGGTTACATGACGGCAACCACATTTCTTTTGTTGCTGCTGGGGGGTCGGTTCAAATTACGATACCGCCTTGCTGTCCAACAATCGTTAGATGCTTCCGGATTGTCTAACGTCGTCCAACTGGTCCGATCGATTATTGCTACCACTGTTTTAATCCAACTGACGGGCGTATTTTTACTGATGTTGGTTTTCGTTCCCCAACACGGCTTCAATCTAGGGCTCTGGGAAGCCTTGTTTCACAGCATCAGTGCTTTTAATAATGCGGGATTTTCCTTATTTTCCGACAGTTTAATGCAATATGTCAATTCTCCGTTAATCAATTTTACGCTCCCCGTACTGGTGATTTTAGGGGGAATTGGGTATCAGGTGATGATGGAAACCTATCTCTGGTTGAAACATCTTGTCTTTCGGAAATCAGAGAGATTTTGTTTTTCCTTGCATTTTAAAGTGGTGACCAATACCACGTTGTTTTTGTTAATTGGAGGAACGATCGCCATTTTCTTGACCGAACTCCATAACCCCAAAACTCTAGCACCGCTAAGTTTGGGTGGCAAAGTGATGGCAGCGTGGTTTCAATCGACGATCGTCCGAACGGCTGGATTTAATAGCATCGATATCGCTCAAATGACCAATGCGGCACTATTTGTCACCATTGCTTTGATGTTAATCGGCGCGAGTCCCGGCGGCACGGGAGGCGGTTTGAAAACAACGACGGTGAGAGTATTAGCCAATTGTACGACCGCTGTTCTTCGAGGACGAGATGAAGTCTTGCTGTATCAGCGTCAAGTCCCCACCGAAACGATTTTAAAAGCGATCGGGGTTGTTATGGGTTCTATGGTAACGATCGTCATTGCCACGATGCTGATCGCCCTAACCGATCCAAACTTAGATTTTATCCAAATTGTTTTTGAAGTCTTTTCAGCATTTGCCACAGTGGGGTTGTCTACCGGAATTACGGCGCAAGTTTCGATTTGGGCAAAACTGGTCATTATTGGCGTTATGTATATCGGTCGCGTGAGCGTTTTGCTATTGATATCTTCTTTTCTTGGCGATCCCAAACCCAGCGCGGTCGATTATCCAGAAGAAGACTTACTGGTTGGTTAAAGTCGATTGTTAAAATGGGTTTTGAATGGGTCTTCATTTATCTCTAATATTTAATCACGAATGGAGCTGCTGGAGTGAACTTACCTCAACTTAATTTTTTTCGGAATCTGAGTGAAGAAAATAAACAGTTTGCCGTCATCGGACTCGGTCGTTTTGGCAGTGCTGTTTGTTCGACTTTGCACAGCTCAAATTACGAAGTTCTGGCGATCGATCAAGACGAAACGAAGGTTAATAAAATTCTGACCGATCGCATTGCAGCTCATGCAGTTCGTGTAGACACCACCGAACCGGCAGCTTTGAAAGAAGCGGGAATTTTAGAATTTGATACGGTGATTGTGGCGATCGGAACTTATCTGGCTCAAAGTATTACAACTACCTTAAACCTAAAAGAAGGTGGCGTCAAGAACGTTGTCGCTAAAGCTTCTTCCGAAATCCACATGAAATTGTTGAAGAAAGTCGGAGCCGATCATGTGGTATTTCCGGAATGGGAAATGGGTTGTTCGCTAGCTCGATCGCTGACTAAACCTCATATTCTCGATCGCTTCGATCTCGATCTCAAACATAGCATTGTCGAACTTCTGGTTCCCGAAAAATTTGTCGGCAAAACTTTAGCCGATCTAGATCTGCGACGAAGATATGGCTTGACCGTTTTAGCCGTCAGTCAAAACCAAAAGTTTCAGATCAATCCCGATCCCCAACAACGCTTATTAATGGGTTCGATGTTCGTTGTCATCGGCTCGAATCAAGATATCAACCGACTACCGATTTAGCGCACGGCTCGATCGAAAAACAACTTCCCAGCAATGTACGATAAAAATAAACGATGGTTCAAACATTTCGCTCCAGAGAGATCACCCTAAGAAATTTGATCGATCGTTTTGGAATTCAACTCGTTGAAGAAGAGTTATTTTTCCCAGAATGGCGCTCGCAATTACCAGAAATAACCGAACTCGATCGTCAACTCCTAGACCGAGTAAGAGCGGGTTTTATTAACTTACTCAATTATCCGCCTTTACTCGAAGATGTTGTGAGAATGGCAGTTCTAGATCCCCTGCTCTTTATTGCTGGATTTTATCTCCATCCCTTTTACGTTAAATCCGAAGAATCGATCGAGATTGTTTCTGAAGATGAAGGGTGTATTGTGACAGGAAGAATAGATACTTTAGTTTTAAAAGATCGATTTTGGGTCATGGTCATAGAGTCTAAAAAAGCTTCTTTTTCAGTCGAAGAAGGTTTAGCCCAAATTCTTTCATATATGCTGGGAAATCCGCATCCGGAAAAACCCTGTTTCGGGACGATCGTTACCGGGGGAAGTTTTGTCTTTCTTAAATTAGTCAACAGCCAACCTCCCCAATACGGTGTATCTCGGTTATTCGGAACCCGCAATTCCACAGATTTATACGACGTCTTACGCATTTTCAAACGTCTGAGTCAGACTGCGATCGATGAATCATAAACCTTTAAAACCCAAATCCCCGACTTCTTTAAAGAAGTCAGAAAGACCTAGAACTACCCAGAACCCCGACTTTTTTTAAAAGTCGGGGTTCTAACAACGAACGATCGTCTTTTACATTCACAACCACGGACGACTCACCTGTTCCAAACGCATCACTTCCTCCGAATTCAATTCCCAACCCAACGCTCCGGCATTCTGCTCGGCTTGTACGGCATTTTTCGCCCCCGGAATCGGGATCACCCCCTCCTGACAAATCAGCCAATTCAGCGCCACCTGAGCCGGGGTTTTGCCATACTTTTCCCCATACTCTCGCAAGACTAACAACACCGGTTCGATATTTTGCAAGCCATCGGGTTTAAAGCGCGAATCCCACTGGCGCGGACCGCTGGGGGAACTCTCGGAAGTATACTTCCCAGTTAGCAAGCCTTGTGCCAGAGGACTGTAAGCCAGTATCGTCACCCCCAACTCCCGCGCCGTCGCCAAAATGCCTTGAGTTTCAATTTGCCGACTCAACAAAGAATACCGAACTTGATTCACCGCCAAAGCAACGCCGCGCCGCGCCAAAATGTCGTGTGCCGTTCGCATTTGGTCCGCCGAATAGTTGCTTACCCCTATCGCCTCGATTCTTCCCTTTTGTACTTCATCCGCCAAAGCATTCATCAGGGTTTCCTGAGTCATGAAAAACGTGAAGGGCCAATGCACTTGATACAGCGTAACTTTCTCAACTTGCAGGCGTTTCAAACTTTCGGTAACGGCATCGGTAACCGACTGACGGAACACCCGCCACGGCAGAGGACCGTATTTGGTCGCAATTTGGATGGGAATCTCCGTTTCTTTGGCAAACTGTCCCAGCAGCCGTTCCGACTCGCCGGTGCCGTAGACTTCCGCCGTGTCGAAAAAGGTAATCCCCGCCGCCACAGCCGCCTCGAAAGCCCCACGGACTTCCTCGACGCCGTAGCCTTTGCCATACTGCCAAAAGAGGGTATCGCCCCAGGACCACGCGCCAATACCGAGGGGTTTGACGACAGGACCGTTATGACCGAGTGAGAGAGTTTCCATAGGAGTTCAAGAGGTAGGGTGTGTTGAGGCACGAAACGCACCACGTAATACATTCAAGAGGTAGGGTGTGTTGAGGCACGAAACGCACCATGTAATACATTCAAGAGGTAGGGTGTGTTGAGGCACGAAACGCACCATGTAATACATTCAAGAGGTAGGGTGTGTTGAGGCACGAAACGCACCATGTAATACATTCAAGAGGTAGGGTGTGTTGAGGCACGAAACGCACCATGTAATACAGTCAAGAGGTAGGGTGTGTTGAGGCACGAAACGCACCATGTAATACAGTCAAGAGGTAGGGTGTGTAGGGGTCTGTCTTCGCCCAGGAGAGTGTCGTGTCACCCCGAGACTTCTGCCGCCGTCCGAGATGCCAAATCTCCATTGGCGTCAGAACCATTCTCACCCTCCGGGGATAACGGTTCATTGCCAAGAGGACCCAATACCGCCCGCACAAACCCTTTTAACAGGGGATGCGGGGAATTGGGGCGAGACTCGAACTCTGGGTGAAACTGGGTGGCGATAAAGAACGGATGGTCGGTCAGTTCGATAATTTCCACCAATCGCCCGTCGGGAGAACTGCCGCTAACCACAAAACCGCTTTCCAACAAGAGTGTACGATAGGCATTGTTGAATTCGTAGCGATGTCGGTGGCGTTCGTAAACCACTTCTTTCTGATAAAGCTGGTGGGTGAGGGTTTCGGGGGCGATGCGACAGGCATAGAGTCCCAGGCGCATGGTTCCGCCCAAATCGACCACATCTTCCTGTTCGGGTAGTAAATGGATGACCGGATTGGGGGTTTCGGGATCGAACTCGGAGCTATTGGCGGCTTCCAATCCCGCCTGATTGCGGGCCCATTCGATCGCCGCACACTGCATTCCCAAACACAATCCCAGAAACGGAATCCGCTGTTCGCGGGCGTACTTCACCGCAGCCACTTTGCCATCCACCCCCCGCACGCCGAATCCGCCGGGAACGACAACCCCTTGCATTCCCTCTAGATACTTCGCTGCACCGTGGGTTTCAATCTCTTCGGAGTTCACCCAATGTAAGTTAAGCTTACTATCGTTGGCGATCGCCGCGTGATTGAGCGCTTCCACCACAGACAGATAAGCATCAGTCAGTTGGATGTATTTCCCAACGATCGCTACATGAACTTCCTGACTAGGATTATAGAGTCGATCGACCCAGGTTTGCCATTGGGTTAAATCCGGGGTGCGCCTCTCCAACCCCAACAAGTCGATTGCCGCAGTTGCCAAGCCTTCCTGTTCCAAAATCAACGGCACTTCGTAGATACTGCGGGCATCGCGAGAGGTGATCACGCAGTCTACAGGAACATCGCAAAATTCCGATAACTTTTCTTTGAGTCCCATCGGTAACGATCGATCGCAACGACAGACTAAAATATCCGGTTGAATGCCGATCGATCGGAGTTCCTTCACCGAATGCTGCGTCGGTTTGGTTTTCATCTCCCCAGCAGCGGGAATCCACGGCATCAGCGTCACGTGAACATAGGCTAGATTATTTCGCCCCACATCCTTGCGGAACTGACGAATCGCCTCCAAAAACGGCAACGATTCAATATCCCCCACCGTTCCCCCAATTTCAGTAATCACCACATCGGGATTGGTGTTGCGCGCCACTCGCCGAATTCGATCGCGAATTTCTTCGGTAATATGAGGGATAACTTGAACCGTTCCCCCCTGATAATCCCCTCGGCGCTCTTTATTAATCACCGCTTGATAAATAGAACCCGTGGTGACGCTATTGAGACGAGACATGGAGGTATCGGTAAACCGTTCGTAATGCCCCAAATCCAAGTCCGTTTCCGCACCATCTTGGGTGACAAAGACCTCCCCGTGCTGAAAAGGACTCATCGTTCCGGGATCGACATTCAGGTAAGGATCTAACTTCAAAATCGAAACGGAATAGTTGCGAGACTTGAGCAATCGTCCCAAACTGGCAGCAACAATCCCTTTGCCAATACTGGAGACCACCCCACCTGTCACGAAGATAAACTTGGTCATGTCCCTGCGGTTCTGTTCGATTACTGGTTTATTGTGCCACAGGATGTCAAATCCTCCGCGTACGCACAAGTCCTTCGATCCCCCCTAACCCCCCTTAACCAAGGGGGGGACAGGATTGAAGTCCCCCTTATTAAGGGGATTGGATGTCAAATCCTCCGCGTACGCACAAGTCCTTCGATCCCCCCTAACCCCCCTTAACCAAGGGGGGGACAGGATTGAAGTCCCCCTTATTAAGGGGGATTTAGGGGGATCTCATTTTCTGTAGGGGCGAAGCGCAGCGGAGGGAATCCCCCGTGGTTGCCCCGATCTTTGGAACCCCCATGAGATCATTGGTGGGGTGGGGTGGGCACAGGGGCACCACCCCTACAAAACCCTCGTTTTGGGGATCTCATTTTCTGTAGGGGCAATCCCCCCGTGGTTGCCCCGATCTTTGGAACCCCCATGAGATCGTTGGTGGGGTGGGGTGGGCACAGGGGTACCACCCCTACAAAACCCTCGTTTTGGGGATCTCATTTTCTGTAGGGGCAATCCCCCCGTGGTTGCCCCAATCTTTGGAACCCCCATGAGATCATTGGTGGGGTGGGGTGGGCACAGGGGCACCACCCCTACAAAACCCTCGTTTTGGGGATCTCATTTTCTGTAGGGGCAATCCCCCCGTGGTTGCCCCGATCTTTGGAACCCCCATGAGATCGTTGGTGGGGTGGGGTGGGCACAGGGGCACCACCCCTACAAAACCCTCGTTTTTCGGAGAATGAAACAGCCCTACCTTATTAAGGGGGATTTAGCATTGGTGAGGGGTCGGCACGGGGCACGACCCCTACAAAACCCTGATTTTCCCCAGAATTCAACTAAATCAGCCCTCAAGATACGCTCAAAAAAACCGACATGGATCGCCATGTCGGTCAATTTTAAGGTTTCAACCGCACTTAGGAAAGTGCAGGTTGGTAAAAATGGTGAACCTTAGAAGAAGGTAATTCCAGCACCCACATTTGCAGTCACGAAAGCAAAGTCACCAGCCGCTACCGTTGGCGCACTGTCTAAGACGGCAACTAAGACACCAGAACCACCGATACCCGCGTAGACACCACCGCTGTTGGTGTCGTACAGGATATCTCCAACTTCGACAAAGGTTCCGAAGCTAGCATTGTTATCGCCGAATATCAGTGGAGCCCATCTGGTCAACAGCGAACTGATCCAGGATACCGACTGCACCAATTTCTCCTGAATTAAAGGTGATAAAATCACCAGTTCCGACCACAGCCGGTATGCTGCCATTAAACACGCTGGCAAATAAGCCCAACGTGTCATCGCCACCGACATTGAAGTCCGTGATGGTATCGACGTTGACCGCACCGTTGTAGTGAGCCGCATCGCTACCAAAAGGAATGAATCCGAAAGTAGACGCGCTGGCATTAAATGATGCTTCATCCGTTCCCACTACCGCAGACAGCTGTGGAACCGTCCCTGGGACAAACTGGCTTTGAACGATACCCGTTTCGTTGAGACCGGCAATCACGAAGATGTCGTTCCCCGCACCACCGGAAATTACATCTCCATCGAAGATGCTGGTTTGACCGCCAACTGCGGCTGCCACCTGAGCGTCTAGTTCTGCTTCAGAGCCAGGTGCTGCCGTAAGCCTTTGGACAGACCGCCGGAAATAATGTCATTTCCAGCACCACCATCTAGAGTATCCTGACCGTACTGACGACCCCGCAGGAAGTCATCACCGTCGCCACCACCCAAGCTGGTTGCACCGCTATCGGTTCCCACCAAGGCGACATCGGTTCCGCCCAAGATGATGTCGTTTCCGGCACCACCCATGAGGACGCCGCCACCGGAGCCAATATCAGCAACCCGAATGGTATCGTTGTCCGCGCCGCCAGAAAGGGTGCTTTGGGTGACTTCACCGATCAGCTTGGCGTCGAGTAGATCGTTACCCGCGCCACCGTCGATGTTGCCGGCATCGATGTTACCCAACCTGAAGATATCATTACCCACGTCGCCGGTAATGCTACCGCCTTGGAATGCTGGGAGGGTGAGGGTATCATTACCAGAACCCAGGTTGACGTTACCCGCGTTGTCTGTGCCAGTGAAGTTCAGGACGTCGTCGCCTGCACCTGCACTGACGGTTCCGCCGGCGAGCATGTTTACTGTGAGGGTGTCGTTTCCGCCTTTGGTGTTGGTGGTGGAAGTGGCATTGTCGATGGAAATAAAGTCTTTGCCATCACCGGTGACAACACCGCCAGTACCGACAAATGCCACGGTGGGCGAATTACCTTCAAAGGTGTACTGTCCCGAAGCACCGGGAAGAATCACGTCGTTGACGCCGATGGTCACTTCCGTGGCATCTGCTCCCGCAAAACCGAAGTAGACGTTTTTACCTTCTTTGTCGGGGGTGATGGTGTCGCCTTTGCCGAAGAAGTAGGTGTCGTCGCCTTCAGCACCGGTCAGGACGTTGGCATCGCTGCCTGCACCGCCTTTGGAGAACAGGTAGTCGTTACCCGCACCGCCGGCTAGGGTGTTGTTGCCGTCGGTAGCACTCGACCCGAGGACGTAGAGGAAGTCGTCGCTGGCATCGGAGCCATCGCCCCCCATCAGCATGTTGCCTTGTCCGGAACTCAAGGCGATGGTGTCGCTCCAGGTTCCCACGCCACCCTGGAAGGTGGAGTCATTGACGCCAGACCCGCTCAGGTAGTCAGAACCTTTGTCTCCGCTGAATAGTCCACCGGTTGCACCGTTGGCGTAGAGGCTATCATCGTCCTGACCGCCGTACAGGGTGGCGCTACCGCTGCCGCCGTAGATCAGTTTATCGTTACCCAGGTTGCCGAACAGGATGTGACCTTCGCCACCGGTGACCCACAGGTAATCGTTTCCGGCTAAGCTGGTTCCTTCGGCATCGCCAGCCAGAATGTGGTTGTCGCCGTTGAATGCGAGCAGTTTATCACCGCCGTCGCCACCAACGAACAGGACTTCGTCTACTGCTGCATCGCTGCCGACAATCATGTAGTCGGCGTCTTTGCCACCGTAGAGGCTATCTGCATCGGCTCCGGCGTAGAGGCTATCTTTGCCAACGTTCCCGAACAGGATGCTGGCATCTTTGGGGCCGCCTTTGATGTAGTCGTCGCCGCCACCACCAATCATGGTGTCGCCACCGACCAAACCGAACATGGAGTCGTTTCCAGGAACGGTGTCGGCAGAACTCAAGCTGAAGGAGGCTAATAGGTCGCCGAAGATCAGGTTGTTGGGTCCGGCACCGACGACGTAGTCGTCGCCTGCGCCGCCGAAGAGGGTAGAGAGTCCTTCTCTGCCTTCAACGGTGTCGTCTCCGAGGTCACCGAATAAAAATGCTTCGCCGGATTCGTTCAGAAGGTTGTCGTCGTCCTGACCGCCGCGAACAGTGTCGCCAACCCCGCGAGAGCGGATAGAGTCCGCACCTTTATTTCCAAATAGTTGGCTGCCTGGGGCTACGGCATTTAGGGGGCTGACTATGGTATCGTCACCCTCTAAGCCTACCGCGATCCCAACGCCACTACCCCCTAAAAATAGTTCGTCGTTTTGATCTGTTCCGAATAATATGGTCATTCACTCGCTCCTCTTTTTTGGTTGATAGTGTCTCATTCCGTACGCCCATATCGATCGGAGTTTAGCCCCAGGGCTGTTCTCGTTTACCGCGTTGGCGATCCTCCGGGGGAGTCGCAAAGGCGATCGATCTGTTGTTGGAAGTCCGGTCGGTTCTCAACCGATTGCTGTACGCACGACCGCAGTAAGTCTATCCTACTAGTACGGTAGCTGTCTAGATAGCGCATTTGACAAGTTTTGAGCCATTTAAGTTCCTTATGCTCGTGTTGTCAATCGATAGTCGATCGCGATCGGATTTTTGGCACTGAGTGACTCTTTTTTTGCCGTCACAGACGGTGGTTGGGAGACCGTGCAAAAGAGAGAAAGTTCTCGACTACCCGAGTGGGTTTGGGTGTTCGAGAAACTGATGTCGCGATCGAGATCGAGCGCTAAAGTCTTAGTCGCAACAAGACTTCAGAAGGTTCCCATCTGGGTGGAAACTTTTTGGGTCGAGGACGATCGACAATGGATTAGGACTTACGCAACGACTCCAGATATAGGGGCAACCACGGGGGGCAACCACGGGGGGCAACCACGGGGGGCAACCACGGGGGGCAACCACGGGGGGCAACCACGGGGGGCAACCACGGGGGGATTGCCCCTACAAAGCACCACATATGGCGGCTCTGCGTAAGTCCTATATAAGTCTCCGGAATAGAGGGCGCAATCGCCGCAAAAGGAGGCAGTGCATTGATTACCCATTACACACTGCTATCTGATTATGTCTCGTTTGTTGCTCGCGACGGGTTTCACTGCTATTTGGTCTGTTTTCGCCTCGATTGCTGTGTCGGCAACTGCTGTGGCACAATCTTCCGAATCGATGGAAATTGCCGCGCGCGATCGAGATCCTTCTCCTTTTCCCACTTCGGATTTGGCAACGCCAAAGCGATCGGATTTTGGGAGGGGACAACCGGCTTCGGGTTCGCAATTGTATCACCAACGCTTAGCGGCATTGCGATCGAATCAACTCTACACTCGTTTGAGCGGCAACAGTTTCCAGTCCGATTGGATGGGTGCGATGGAACAACCCACCTACGAACAGTGGAAAGCGCTGTTGGTGGAAGAAGCGCAACTGGTGGTGCAAGTTCCCGAAACGAGCCGTCTGTCGATCGTTTTGGGTGATTCGCTGAGTCTATGGATGCCGTCTGGGGGATTGCCGGAACATCAATTGTGGCTCAACCAAGGGATTTCTGGTGATACGACGCAGGGAATTCTCGATCGACTTTCAGCAATTGCCGGGACTCATGCCGATCGAATTTATATCCTAGCCGGAGTTAACGATCTCAAAAATGGTGTGGAAGATGCAAAAATTTTGGACAATTACCGTCAAATTCTCCGCCAACTGAAGCAAGAGCATCCCCAAACCGAAGCGATCGTTCAGTCGATTTTACCAACTCGTTTAGCAACCATTCCCAACGATCGAATTCGCCAGCTCAATCATCAACTTGCAGCGATCGCTCAACAAGAAGGAGCGACTTTTTTAAACTTATCTACTTATCTTGCAGATGCGCAGGGAGAACTGCACCCAAGTCTCACAACGGATGGCTTACATTTGAACGATCGTGGCTACGAAGCTTGGCAGTGGGTTCTCCAACAAATCGAATCGGGAATTGCGATGAGTTAAGCTAGATTGCCTAGCATTATTTAACCTCAATTCCCCGAGATCTCCAAAACTCAATTCGCTCTCGATTCGCACGTTCAATATGCACTTGTCTTAAATTTTCATTGAAAATATTGGCAATTTGTCGATCGATGTCGTGGCTATTCTTCTGACTTATTTTTCGAGAAGATTGCACGATCCCATCAACAACCAGCCAGACCCCCAATAGCGGACAAGCCGTCATTAAAAAAAGTCCCACTTGCGTACTGCCGAAGCCAATCCAAGCCGTTGTTGCCGTCATTTGAGCGGCGCCTTGCAAAGTACCAATTGCCGTTCCAGTTTTGGCAATTCCCACGGTACTAGCAGCGGCACTAGCAATAGATTGACTCATGACCAGAGTTGTACCGATCGCTATTTTACTATGGGTCATCGGGAGAATTTTAGTCTGGGGTTAACCCTCCCATTTTAACAATGTGACTGTTGGATGTCACCATCAAGCAGAGTCCAACGGTCAGAATTTCTAAAGAGCCTCTGAATCTTTTTCACCAGTCCGAATCCGAATGCTATTTCCCACTGGACTGACAAAAATTTTACCATCGCCAATTTTTCCCGATCGAGCTGCATTTACAATCGTGTCTAGTGTCATATCGACTAGGCTATCTTCGACCACTGCCACGATTTTGATTTTTCTGACAAATTCGACGGTATATTCCACTCCCCGATACTGTTCTGTTTGACCTTTCTGCCGTCCGAATCCCCGAACTTCAGAAATGGTCATCCCGGTGATTCCAGCGTTGACCAAAGCGGTTTTCACGTCGTCTAGCTTGTAGGGTCGAACAATCGCCTCAACCTGTTTCACTCTTTTGGCTCCTAACTGATACGGGAAATTTATTTAGACCTCATAGAGTATCGCACAGATATCGCACTTAAAGCAATGTTTTTGTAAAGCAGAATACATTTTTTGTTCTTTTCCCAAATCTTACGAGTCTTCGAGTATAGATTTGATGACAAATTAGGACGATCGGACAAGTCGGGGTTCTTGTAAGAACCCCGACTTGTACAGATTAAGATTTACAGTCTTCGGGTTTAGGCGTTAAACTTCGATCGAATGGTTTCAATTCTTTTACGATTTACCCCAAGATCGGACTGTCCTAATCGAGATGCCGATCGAACTTGAATTGACCCTGATGTTTCATCTAAATAAAACTCAACATCATCAACGAATCCCATCAATTTGCTGGTAAATTCAGCATAAAGATAATTGTTTTTATCTTCAACAATTGCTGCATTTTCTAGAGATA
Source organism: uncultured cyanobacterium (assembly GCA_963838375.1). Lineage (GTDB taxonomy): Bacteria > Cyanobacteriota > Cyanobacteriia > Cyanobacteriales > Geitlerinemataceae > DVED01. Next base: position 280,402 of record CAWIQY010000015.1, read on the forward strand.
CGACAATTGACTTAAGCCGATCGAAAGCTTCTTGCGAGTTCCCTGTATACGTCAGCGGTGTGATTTGATGTTCCGCATCTGTATCTTGGCTGCTAACACAGTTAGGCGAACTCGGACAAGTTGTCAGTTTTCCGTCTTTTAACCCTAAGTTTTTGGGTTGACTGCCAGAAAAATGGAACAAACTTGCAGCAACGATCGGAGAAGGAGAAATGAGTTTTTTGGCAAAAGCAACCGGAGTTTGAATGAAAAATCCGATCGTGCAGATAACCAGAGAAAGAACCGCAATTGAGAAGAGGCGGGAAGTCAATTGCGATCGGTTGAGAAAAGGGAAATTGGAGAGTTTCATGGAAAAAGTTTTGACGACTATCTAGATATCGAGAATAGCTGATGAATCTAGAATACCATGTCTTGCGTTCCTACATTCGTATTAATCGAGTGAAAATTCGTCAAATTTGATGACATCAGAATTGGGATATCGAGTATCAAAACGATAACTGCTGACGGTTCCCGTTCCGGTATCCAAAATACTAAAAACGGTGATATCATTACTCGCAATATAGGGAATCGCTCGATCGTTGTCATCAAGAAGAGGAGAAAGAGTCGGAACGATCGCCTCTAAACCATTGGGATCTCCTAGAGCAGCATAGTTACTGTCGGGTGAAATGGGTCGTCGATTTCCATCCACATGAGCACCGTAGGAGTTGCCAACATTCGACGATTCCAGGAAGTTAACTTCCCCATCTTTAAATCGGTTCCACAAATGGGAATGACCATAAAAAACAAGTTGAACTCCTGCTGTTTTTAGTAACGGGACAACATCGCGGATAATATAATCTCGCTCCTGGGGATATTCGTAGCGAATTGAGGTAATATTTCCAGCTCCATCACGATCGACAACTTGCACCGGATCGGTATACGGCGGCACGATATTCCCACCTAATGTATGGGGAGGATGATGAAACATGACAATTTTATATTTAGCATTTTGAAACTCCGAGCTATTGAGTTCTGCTTCTAGCCATTGATATTGTGGACTTCCTCGCTCGATCGACTCAAAAATAAACTGTCCGTATCCCCATTTTTGGGGATCGTTGAAATCAGCTTTTTTCTCCTGATATCGACCGCGAACATCGGGTTCGAGAGACGGCAATCGCCAGATATTGGTAATATAAAGAACAACGAGTCGGATATCGCCAAAGGAGACAGCATAGTATTTTTCATTTCCCGGAGACGAAAAGATTTCTTCGTAAGTCTGAGTATTAAACGATCGATCTTTTATCCGCTTTTCTGAATCCTGCATTGAAGCAGAGTTTTCTGGATTTTCAGAATACAATTTTTCGGCGATCGTACGAGGAATCGCATGACTCATTTGCCGATCGAGATCGTCTTCAGTTGAGAACTGTCCCATAACTTCGTGATTGCCGATCGTCGGGAAAATAGGAGCATATTGAATTAACTTCCCACCAGAATAACGAGTTTTATTTCCATTTTTATCCAGTTCGTAATTCGCACGACCTTGAAGACTGGGAAAAAAAGCACCACCGCGACTGTCATCAAACCATTCCGAAGCACGATCGGGTATATCAACCAAATCTCCGGCATGAAACACCGCATCTACAAACGGAATTGTTTCCTCCACTTTTTGCAGATTTGCCGCCGTCATCGGTTTAAGTTGGTGATCTGAAGTCAGCAAAATTTTCAAAGGTTTTCCGATTGAAGGCGCGGCAGACAACGTAAACTTTTCGCTTTGAACCGACATCCCATCTTTACGAAAACTGGTCACAAAATAAGGAATCCGTCGATCGGCAGCTAACTCCGTGATTTCAGCTTCATGTCGCCAAATTGCTCGCGCAGTTGTCCGAGAAAACACCGTACCATCTTCTTGTTGTTCCCCAATCCAAGAATTGCGATCTTCTCGGGTTCGACTGAGTTTAGTGGTGCGAGCGATCGTCGTTTTCTGTAACTTCTCTCCATAAGTTACAGTATGTTCTTTTCCGACAAATTCAGTAAACCAAACAACGTGAACAGTTGTATCCGTCGGGAATTGGAGAAACGGATCGGTGAGGAGTATAGTTTGAGAAGGCATAGAATGTCCGAGAGGGAGATGAATTAACAAAGACCCAAATAAACCGAAGACTGCAAAAGCGATCGAGAAAACTATTTTAGAGCGCATAAACAAGTCAGACAGATACTTAATCTTTCCTTAAAGACGATCGTGATTTCTCCTTTTTAGATTAGCATTACGCCGACATTTGTAGAACAATAGAACTAGCACTTAGTGATGCAGGAGTTTTCCCGATGCCTTATAGCACATTTACCCTCAGCAAAATCAAAGAAGACTTTCAGTTAACCCTCCTCGAAGGAGTTCGGTTTCTCCCAAAAGACTTGCCAACGATCGCCCCGAGTGTTAAACTTCAGAGTATTCTGGAAGACTTACCCTGGGCGATCGCGGTCGATACAGAAAAAGCCAGGTCGGAAGTCATCATCAATCCAGTTCTCTTAGAGATTCGACGCATTTTTAACCAAAAAATAAGTGTTTTTTCAGGAGAAGAATTAAACGTTGATAGTAGTATTGGACTCAATGGCATTTGTGACTTTATCATCAGTTGCTCCCAGGAACAGCTAGCATTAGAGGCGCCAGCTTTAGTGTTAGTCGAAGCCAAGAAATCCGATCTAAAGTCAGGAATCGGGCAATGTATTGCTGAAATGATTGCCGCTCAGCGATTCAATGAGATCAAAGGTTTGTCACTCCCAACTATCTATGGTGTCATCACCAGTGGAACTTTGTGGCGATTTATGAAGCTAGAAGAAAAAACGGTAACGATCGACTTGAATGACTATCCCTTGCCTCCCGTTGAACAAATTTTATCAGCATTAGTTTGGATGATCGACAAAACAAATTGAAACCCTGGATCGAAACTTCCCCTCAATTGAAAATTATGTTTCCATCAAAATAAATCCGTCTCCGCTTCCACTTCATCCTCGAAATCAAATTCCACATCATCAGGATTATCAGTTTCCGGTAAAGAAACATCCGCAATTGGATGACTCGGTTGTCCGGGAATTGCCTCGAGAATGGCGTCCAAAACTTTGTTAACCGGAATAATCTCCAAACCCAAATCTGGAGGATTTTGACCGTGGGGAATAATGGCGCGTTTGAACCCCAATTTCGCCGCTTCTCGCAAGCGTAATTCTAATTGAGACACTTGGCGTACTTGTCCGCACAACCCCACCTCTCCAATCAAAACCGTGTGAGGATCGACAATTCGATCGCGAAATCCAGCCACAACCGCCACAGCAATTCCCAAATCCGCAGCCGGTTCCTCCACCTTAATTCCCCCAACCGAGGCTAAATACGTATCCAACTTCGACAGCGGAACTCCCACCCGTTTTTCCAACACCGCCAAAATTTGTTGCAGTCGGTTGCTATCCACCCCCGTTGCCGAACGCCTCGGAGACCCGAAACTCGCCGGACTCACCAACGCCTGCAACTCCACCACTAACGGTCTTGTCCCTTCACAAGCAACGATCGTCGCCGTCCCGGCAACGGACTCTTCCCGATTTCCCAAAAACAACTCCGACGGGTTGGAAACCTCCCGCAATCCGTGAGCAACCATCTCAAATACGCCGATTTCATGAGTAGCGCCGAAGCGATTTTTCATCGATCGTAACAGACGGTGACTGGCAAACCGATCGCCCTCAAAAAATAATACCGTATCTACCAAATGTTCCAATACCCGCGGTCCGGCAATCGCTCCTTCTTTGGTCACGTGTCCGACAATCAACAGCGTAATATTTTCTCGTTTTGCCACCTGCATCAGCGCCGACGTGCATTCGCGCACCTGTGCCACCGAACCCGGCGCGGAAGTCAACGAAGAGAAGTAAATCGTTTGGATACTGTCGATAATCGCCAAATCGGGTTTGAGCGATTCCAACTCTCGCAAAATAATCTCTAAATCCGTTTCCGGCAGCAAGTAAAAGTTAGGCGAAGACTCACCCGCGACAGAGGAAGAACCCAAAACTTCTGTCTGTGATTCTGTCCGATTCGACGGTGTATTGCTAACGGTTACTTCTTCCTCTGAATCTAGGGTTTCCAAACCGCGTAGCAGCCGCTGAGCACGGAGTTTGATTTGTTGTCCCGACTCCTCCGCCGACACGTACAGCACGCGATTTTGACGAGAAAAGAGATTAGCCACCTGAAGCAACAGCGTGGATTTCCCAATCCCCGGTTCCCCACCAATCAACACCAGAGAACCCGGCACAATTCCCCCCCCTAAAACTCGATCGAGTTCCCCATATCCCGACGTACATCGATCGACTGCGGCGTCCGCAATTTGAGATAATAGAATAGCCGCTCGCGGTTGACCGTCAGATTTATCCACTGTCACCCCTGCGTGCGAGCCTCGATTCCAAGCGACAGCACTCAGCGCGGCGGGTCTGGACGCCAAAGCGGTCGGTTCCTCGGCTTCCACCAGAGAATTCCAAGCTTCGCAGTTGGTACACTTGCCAAAGTATTGAGAAAACTCGGCAGCGCACTCGTTGCAGACGTAGTAGGTTCGAGGCTTAGACATGGTGGGTTATGGATTATGGGTTAAGAGTTGTGGGGTATATTAAGTCCGATCGTCGAAACGCACCGTTACTGTGAGTGGCTACTCCCTCTCACTCCCCCCGCTCGGGTCACTTTGTGTCTATCGCTCCTCTACCTTCTACCTTAAATCACCAGTCTGTTCAAAATCGCCAGTCGCGCGCGATCGGTTGCAAATCTTAAACAAGTCTGAAATCTAAGACTGATAAGGCTTTAGCTCTGACGATCGCTATTGAATGGGGTACGATTTAAAGGTAAGGTAACAAAAACTATATACTCTAATTCTCGTTTGAGGGGCATTAAAAATTGGAAAATCACAAAGAAAAAATACTGGTTGTTGATGATGAAGCCAGTATTCGCCGGATTTTAGAAACTCGCTTAGCTATGATCGGCTACGATGTGGTCACGGCTGCCGATGGAGAAGAGGCGCTAGATACCTTCCGCAACGCAGAGCCCGATTTGGTGGTTTTGGACGTGATGATGCCGAAGTTAGACGGCTACGGAGTCTGTCAAGAACTGCGAAAAGAATCGGATGTCCCAATTATTATGCTAACCGCGCTGGGAGATGTTGCCGATCGCATTACCGGATTAGAATTGGGTGCGGATGATTATGTCGTCAAACCTTTTTCCCCCAAAGAGTTAGAAGCTCGCATTCGATCGGTATTGCGTCGGGTAGACAAAAACGGCACTTCTGGAATTCCCAGTTCTGGCGTGATTCAGGTCACAAACCTGCGAATTGATACTAACAAGCGACAAGTTTATAAAGGAGATGAACGCATTCGGCTGACTGGGATGGAATTTAGTTTACTAGAACTGTTGGTGAGTCGATCGGGCGAACCTTTTTCTCGATCGGAAATCTTACAAGAAGTTTGGGGATATACCCCAGAGCGCCACGTCGATACACGAGTGGTAGACGTGCATATTTCCCGACTGCGAGCCAAACTAGAAGAAGACCCCAGCAATCCCGAGCTCATTTTAACAGCTAGGGGAACTGGATATTTATTCCAGCGCATTGTCGAACCGGGCGAAGAAGGCAAGCATGGTTAATGTTTAGAGTCTAAGAGATGCTTTGAAAAAGGGTCTAAGATCTTTCCGAAGGTGCAAGATTCAACTTTAGATGGGTTAGAGCGTATAGGGTGTATCGACTAGAGAATTCATGGAAAAAATATCGTTCAAACTTCGATCGATTTTGTTTTTAAAAACATCTGTCAAACAACTGTAAAGATCGTACTTTGCCCTTCAAATCCTTCTCAAAATTCCAACAGTAATGCTTATGGCTCAGTCAGATTCTAATACCGTTTTACGGCGATTACCTATTGTTGTGGGGGCTATAGGTGGAACGCTCTTATTTGTTAATCGTCTGCTCACCCCCCAGCTTACCGAGTCTCAAACCCGATCGGATGTGTTGGGGGCAATTATCAGTGCTGTTCTAATTTTAACGGGTCTATTGTGGCAACAAATTCAACCCAAACCACCGGATACAGTAGAGTTAAAAGGTGAAAAAGGGTTTGAATTAGCAGAGGACTTACCAGATACAATCAAAACAGAATTGGCTTGGGCAACTCATTTATTGCTCACCAATACTGTTACGAAATCTATTGTTATCTGGTACAAAGGAAAAGTCCTGTTGCGACGGGGAGTTTTGGGAGAAAAGTCTCAAGTTCAACCCGGAGCGATCGTCGATCGAGTTTTAGACAAACAAAAGCCTGTTTATTTAGTCAATCTCGCACTCTATCCCGGACGAATTGAATTTGACTATCTTCCCGAAAATACCCAAGGCTTAATTTGTCAGCCGATCGGCAATAAAGGTGTTCTGATTGTGGGTGCAAATGCCCCCAGAAGCTACACCAAACAAGATGAGGTTTGGATCGAAGGACTGGCTGACAAAATGGCAGAAACACTGTCTCAATACGAAATATAAGTTACAGCTTGTCAATCGCTGTAGATTTTTATAATTTTTTCAATGCTATCTGCTGTCAAAATATTGACAAAAATATAACTTTTTTTCTTTTTTTTCTCTGTTTTGAGATACACTAAATAGATAGTAGTTTTTTTACGATTGAGTAACGAACCTAGTATATTTACCGATCGAGGGGTTCGGATCTCTACGTATTTTTAGCGATGTTAAACTAACTCGCTTTAGTTGAAACTCAAAATTATAAAGTCCGGTTAAAATAAAATATCAAGAGCTTCCAATATTCGGCAGACCAGCGATCGCATTCAATTTGCCAAGTGGCGACAAGTAGCGATCGTTGAAAAATAGCGAACTAATATTAAAGAGGAAATCCAGATATGGTAGATCTATTCGGCTCAGATAACAACGATATTCTGACTGGAACTCTTGGAGATAACTTCGCCATCGCTTTAGCCGGAGACGATAGCATTTCCGGACTCTCTGGAAACGATCTCATGTTTGGAAATGTCGGTGCCGATTTTATTGCCGGAAATGCTGGCGGAGATGTTCTGTTCGGCGGTCGAGGCGACGATGATGTCCGAGGCGGACAAGGGAACGATCTGCTGTTTGGTGACTTCGGAAACGACACGGTTTATGGCGATCTCGGAGACGACACGGTGCTCGGCGGTTCTCTATTAACTTCGATCGTACCCGAAGATGATAACGATGTGCTTCTAGGTGGCGATGGAAACGATGTCATTAACGGAAATGCCGGAACCGACACCGTTGATGGTGGTACGGGAGACGATACCTTAAACGGCGGTCAAGGTAGCGATGTACTGCTTGGCGGTACAGGAAACGATCGACTCGACGGAGATTTGGGAGCAGATTCACTCACCGGAGGCGACGGCAGCGATACCTTCATTCTCGACCCCACCACTGGAGGTGCAATCCTGGCGGATGCCGATATTGTTACCGATTTTACTAAAGGTCAAGATCGGTTGGAATTCACCGGGAATTTGACCTTTGATAACATTACTCTAACCCTACAAGACGGAAATACGATCGTCCAAGATCCACAAACCGGACAGTTTTTAGCCGTCATACAGGGTGTGACAAACTTAGATCGATCGGACTTTACAGACGCTACACTCGATCCCACTCCCACGCCAGAACCGACACCAGAACCGACGCCAGAACCCACACCGGGAACCGATCCCAATCCCACGCCAGAACCGACACCAGAACCGACGCCAGAACCCACACCGGGAACCGATCCCAATCCCACGCCAGAACCCACGCCAGAACCGACACCAGGAACCGATCCCACTCCTACCACTCCCACCTACAACTTTAGTACCGCAACCTTCAGCGCCAACGAAGGCAGCGCCAATAACACCTCCAGTGTCGTTACAGTCAATCGTACGGGAGATACAAGCAGTGCGGAAGATGTAACCATTTCCCTCGCCGCCGGAACCGCAACCGCAGGCACAGATTTCACCGCCGGCCCGTTACCGTGAGTTTCGCTGCTGGAGAGATGAGTAAAGCCGTTGCGATCGACATTCTCGGTGATAATGATATTATCGAAGCCGACGAAACGATCGCCCTCTCCTTGGGAGGCTTCAGCAACGGTGGCGCAGCCGGAACCACCAGTACGGCAACTTTAACCATTACCAACGATGACGGCATTGTCACCAATACCAACGATACCGGTGATGGTTCCCTACGTCAGGCGATAATTGCTGCGAATAATGTCAATTCGATCGCAAGTCCGACGATTACCTTGGATGGCGCATCGGGAACGATTACGCTAGCAAGCGCCTTGCCAGATATTACCCGAGATCTGACGATCGACGGTCCAGGATCGGGAAATCTAACCATAAGTGGTAACAATAGCGTGCGAGTCTTTAGCGTCATGACTGGCATTAATGCAACATTTGAAGGGTTAACAATTTCCAACGGCACAGCCAACCAAGGCGGAGGTATCTTCAATGATGGAGGAATTGTCACCGTCGAAAATGCTGTTCTTTCCAACAACACAGCCACCACTTTCAACGCCGTCAGCCAAATTATTGGCGGCGCGGGGATTGCCAGCCGAAATGGTGATTTGACAGTTACCAATACCCAAATTACCGGATCGTTGGGTGGTGCTAGTGGTCAGGGAATCTCATTTGCCGTTTCCACAGGAACTCACAGTCTCACCGTAACAGATAGCACACTCTCTGGCGGGAAGAACGATGCAATTTTGCTTGGCTTATCCGGGGCATCCACAACGACAGTATCCATTACGGGTAATACAATTAGTGGTAATGGTCAAGCGAACCTGTAGGCGACGGCATTGGTATTGGTTTTGTCGGTCCCATCCTCATTGCGCTACCAGGGACTCCCACTGCTACGCTATCGATTACAGGAAATACGATCGAAAATAACTTCGATGAAGGCATCGACATTCGTTTTGGAACGGATTCATTCTCAACGGCTGCTAACGTAACTACCGCAACAATCTCTGGCAACACCCTAAATCGTAACGGTCAGAATGGCATTGAAATCAAGAGCGATAATGCCGGAAATACTTTTACAAGTACCTTCACGATTTCCGGTAACACGGGTGATGAGAATATCTTGGTAGACAATTCTGCGGGAAATGGAACTGTGACCATTACCGGTTTTACTACCGCAGACAATTTAGCAAACCCTGATAACACCCTCGCTGGAGGTGCTGTTGTGACGTTAACTTAACATTTTCCCAAAAAACGATCGATCTGGCCAGATCGATCGTTTTTTCTATAAGACTTACACAAAACCCATGTATGTAGTCTGTAGGGTGTGAAGCGCGAGCGCGTAACGCACCAAAGCCACTTACACAAAGTCAATGTATGTAGTCTGTAGGGTGTGTTAGCGCAGCGTAACGCACCAAAGCCACCATCAGTAGCATAACTGTGTAAGTCCCGTTATCGCTGAGCGCATAGCAAGCCCGGACAGATTCTGGTAGGGGCGAAACATTTGCCGGAAAATTCCCTAGACAAACCGATAAAATTCATGCAAATGCTTCGCCCACGCCGACTAGTCCGCCTGGACACACTTAATCGCCCGCAATGTCGCCGCCGCCGCGTAGTTCCGCAACGCTGGAGCATCGGGTTCAAACCGAGTTCCCGTTTCATTAATCGGAGAAGCCACTCCGCAATACCCAGACATTTGGCTCACCAGAGAACTCGCCCAATGGCTAGAAGTATCCGAGAAAGCCAGAGGTAGTTGTTTTTGATCCAGGGTGGCTCGAATCCTCGCAGCGATTCACCGTATTCCGACGCACGGCGCAACACCGCCATCATTTCAGCGCGGGTAACGGGTTGAGCGGGACGGAACGTTCCATCGGGATAGCCGCTGACAATGTTATTTTGCCGTGCCCAGAGAATTTTGGCTGCACTCCAGCGAGTCAAATCTACATCTTTGTAGGGACGGGTGGTGACGCTTGTGGGAACATTTAAATTCGCATTGGGTAGAGTTCTGATGGACTCTAAGACCATCGAAACCAGTTGCTCCCGAGTCAAAGCCACTCGAGGACGGAAAGTGTTGTCTTCCGCAAATCCCGAGATAAACCCAATCTTCACGGCTTCGTCAATATCGGCTGCGTAGATATCGCCGCGAATGTCAGAGAAGGAGGGTACGGTAGTGCCGCCACCAGTATTGCCGCCGCCGGTATTGCCACCACCAGTATTGCCACCACCAGTATTGCCGCCGCCTGTACCGATGTCGCCAGAAGTTAGTTGGCTCAAAGTCAAGTCATTGGCGAGGTAAACATGACCCAGGGTGCGTCCTTGATAGCTTCGTTTAGCAAAGCGCCATCCCGGATTGAGGACGACTTTAGCAAACCCCGATGTCGTGCCTTGGACTTTACCGATTTCTAAGGCGGTTCCTTGCCGGAAGGGAACGCCTGTCAGAATCATATCGCCATCTCGCTTAAGAATTCTCAGGCTATATTTCAATCCGACATCTTCACCACCGACGCGAATCGAGTAACCGTTGCTATCGGTACTGCGCCCACAAATACCGCTAAAATCAAAGCTTAATAGTAGGGGGTCAACGATGGTGGGTTGAGAACCGCTTTCGCTCCAGCAGGCACGGCTACTGGAAATTTGCTCGACAATTAGTAGTTGGTGATTTCCGGTTTGTCCCACCGGAGAGGCAACCGCGATAAACTTGTTTTGATCGACTTCAATCTGATCGAATGTGCTGGCAGATGCAGGAGTGACCGTGGCGAACGTAGAGAGAACGGCAGTAGCCAGTGCTGCAATTCGGAGTTGTAAGGATTTGTGTAGTGAAGTTTTCATAGTGTCTTGAACTGTTAGACGAATTCCTTTGATACCCTTCTATTTTGATGAGAAGTCGCTTAAATGATTATGCCAGGTCGTTCTAGTTTTTCAACTGTCCACTGTATATTGTGACAGCAAAGATAGTGGCTCAAGGTCGGGAACAATTGGGAATTGGGTACAGGGAACAGTTATTCACCACTAACTATTAATTATGTCGAATTCTGCTATGACCGTTACTGTTACTGTCAAATTCTTCGCGGCTTATCAAGAGGCTTACGGTGTATCCGAGGCGAGTTGGGAATTTCCCGAGGGGACGCCGACGATCGAAATTCTCCATCGATGCCTTGCCGAACACCCACAACTGGCACAGTGGCGCGATCTCACTCGGTTTGGCGTCAATCTACAATTTGTGACAGCCGATACGGTGCTGCATGATGGCGATGAGGTGGTGTTGATTCCTCCCGTCAGTGGAGGAGCTTAAGAAGGAGTTCAGAAGTTCAGGAGTTCAGAAGTTCAGAATCTCCCCGTCTCCCCATCTCCTAATCCGCCTGGGAGCTTGTACCCTTCGTTTTTTTGTCACGTTAAGAATTAAGAAGTCGATCGGGCAAGTGAAAGCTAAAAGTCGATCGAAGCCTGGTTTTTCAGGTGTTCGCTTTAATCCCGACTAAAAAAGTCGGGATTAGTTGTGCAGAGTTGACACCCATGCTACTATTGTTAGCCATATTGACCGACACGGAGTACGAAGCGATGACAACCCAGACCCTGGCAGCCAAAACCCACCACCACGGTGCTGCGTTTACCAAATTGAAGTGTAAAGAATGCGGTGCGGAGTACGAACTCCAAGCCAAACACGTTTGCGATTTGTGCTTCGGTCCGGTGGAAGTCACCTACGACTACGATTTTCTGCGCGAAACTGTGACGCGGGAAACCATCGCCGCCGGTCCTAACTCCATCTGGCGCTATCGTCCCTTCCTCCCCGTCGCCACAGACAACCCCATCGATGTGGGAACCGGAATGACCCCGCTGGTGGAAGCCCGTCGCCTTGCCAGACGATTGGGATTGAAAAAACTGTATATTAAAAACGATGCGGTCAATATGCCCACCCTGAGTTTCAAAGATCGGGTGGTTTCCGTCGCCTTGACTCGTGCTCAGGAACTGGGTTTCAGCACCGTTTCTTGTGCCAGCACCGGCAACTTAGCCAACTCTACAGCCGCGATCGCCGCCCATGCTGGGTTAGAATGCTACGTATTCATCCCCGCCGACCTAGAAGCAGGTAAAGTCCTGGGAACCCTGATCTACAATCCCACCGTCATGGCGGTCAAAGGCAACTACGATCAAGTTAATCGTCTCTGCTCCGAAGTCGCCAACACACACGGCTGGGGATTTGTCAACATCAACCTGCGTCCTTACTACTCCGAAGGATCGAAAACTTTAGGATACGAAGTTGCCGAACAACTCGGCTGGAAGCTTCCCGACCACATCGTCGCACCCTTGGCATCGGGATCTCTGTTCACCAAGATTTACAAAGGCTTCCAAGAATTTATCAAAGTCGGTCTGGTGGACGACAAACAGGTCCGCTTCAGCGGCGCACAAGCCGAAGGTTGCTCCCCCATCGCTCAAGCCTTCCGGGAAGGTCGCGATTTCGTCACCCCCGTCAAACCCAACACCATCGCCAAATCGATCGCCATCGGCAACCCCGCAGACGGAATGTACGCGCTAGATGTGGCGAATAAGACCAACGGCAATATCGAGTCAGTCAACGATCGTGAAATCATCGAAGGCATCAAACTGCTGGCTGAAACCGAAGGCATCTTCACCGAAACCGCTGGCGGAACCACCATCGCCGTCCTCAAAAAACTGGTAGAAGCGGGTAAAATAGACCCCGAAGAAACCACCGTCGTCTACATCACCGGAAACGGCTTGAAAACCCAAGAAGCCGTTCAAGGCGAAATCGGCGAACCTCTGACCATTGAACCCAAACTGGATGCCTTCGAGCGGGCGCTAGAGCGGTCTCGTACCCTCGATCGTCTGGAATGGCAGCAAGTTTTAGTGTAGTCATTGGTCATTAGTCATTAGTCATTTGGGATTGGTGAGTGGGTCATTACCAATTACCAATCACCAATTACCAATCACCAATCACCAATCACCAATTACCCATTACCAATTACCCATTACCCAAAAACGAATGGTCAAAGTTCTCATTCCCACACCGTTGCAAAATTTAACCAAGAACCAAGCAACTTTAGAGTGTAGTGCCAGTTCCGTGGAAGAACTGATCGAAGCGCTGGAAACAAATTGTCCCGGCATCAAAGCGCGGCTGTGCGACGAAGCGGGAAAACCCCGGCGCTTCCTCAACTTCTACGTCAACAGCGAAGATATTCGTTTCCTGGAGGGGACGGATACGAAGTTACAAGATGGCGATGAAGTGAGTATCGTTCCTGCCGTAGCCGGCGGTTGATCGATCGCGAAGATATTTTAGCTTAATCGATCGCGAGTTTTGCCTCAAATTCCACACAGAACTGAGAAGACTGAATGTTTTCGTTCTGGTGGGGTTTGAGTCTTCTTTGACGTACCTTGGTGTCCTAGAGGATCGAGGATTCCTTAACTTCAGAACGGGTAAAAGATGGATAATCATAGGGATTCAACCGAATACCCGATCGATCTCCCATGACACCTCAACGCGATTCCCATCTCCAAACACTCCAACACATACGCCAACTCAGTCGCGTACTCGACAGTGCCATCGGCATTCCCGGAACCCGGTTTCGTTTCGGTCTCGATCCCATTTTAGGTTTGATTCCCGGTGGGGGAGATTTGGTGGGATCGCTACTGTCAGCATATATCGTTTTTAGAGCCGCCCAGATGGGCGTACCGACCGAAAGTTTGCGGAAAATGGTGACCAATATTTTGGTGGAATCTCTGTTGGGAACTGTTCCGTTAGTGGGCGATGTTTTCGATATGGGTTGGAAAGCCAATGTCCGCAATGTCGAGTTGCTCGAAGCACACCTGGGCTCTCCCGAACCCGCCAAGGCTGCCAATATGGGATTTATCATCGTCGCCCTCCTCGCGTTAATTTTGGTGGTGGTGCTGCTGGCAATGGTGACAGTGGCAATTGCCCGACTGCTGCTAAGCTTTGTCAGCGGTCTATCTTAAAACGTTTTTGGCAGGGTCAGCGAAACTGGCTGAGCGTTAGCGATGATCGATCTGCTCGTTTTCTAGATTTCCAACTCGGTTCGGACGATCGATCGTTCGCTTTTCCCCCTCAAAATTCACTGAACCCAAGTAGGAGCGCACCCAAAAGTGGGAAAATTAGCACATTGAGGTCATTGGGATGAAAATTCAAGGAATGATATCGTGAAAGCCTTGCCAGCAGACGAAGAGAAGCTTTTTGAGCAGATGATTAAACCGATAAGTCAATTCCGATCGATCGATCGGAATATCTAATCAATCCGGCGAGCGGAGGAATGATTAAAAAAAACTATCGATCGACAGACAATATTTCCCGGTACGGTACGTAGAAGACTGTGTCACGATCGCTCGATCGCGAGCTATGTTTATCCGACAGAACCCCCTCACGTCAGTTTCAAGTTTGCCCGCTATGCCTCAAGTTGTTTTGATCGAGCCGCAAATTCCCCCCAATACCGGAAATATTGCCCGAACTTGTGCGGCGACGGGGACGCCACTACATTTAGTGGGTCCGTTGGGTTTCCAAATTGACGATCGCTATCTCAAACGAGCGGGTTTGGACTACTGGCCCTACGTCGATTGGCACTATCACGAATCCCTGGAAACGTTTCAAACCGTCCGCCAGGAGCAAAAAGGGCGATCGATCGGATTTAGCACTCGCGGACAGTGTAGTTATGTTAAGTTTTCGTTTCAAACCGATGACTACTTATTGTTTGGTAGTGAGACAACAGGTTTGTCCGTTGAGGTACTGGAAGCGTGCGATGCTACAGTCTATATTCCCATGGCACAACCCCGTGTTCGCAGCTTGAATCTGTCTGTGAGTGCGGCATTGGGACTTTTTGAAGCGCGACGCCAATTGGGACTTCTGGAGGTCGTGTAATGCTCGGTCAATCAGGGTTACACAAGCGACGATCTCTCTCCAAAATTGAGAACGAAGAAGAATAGTCAGACCGGATTATCCGACAGCCATTCCCTTGTGGTACTGTTAATAGACTTCAAAACTATGCAACTATTGAGGCGATCGCATCAGCCATCTGATAAGAAATTTCTATCAAACCACCATCAACTCAGGCGAGCGTTACACGCGGCATCTTAGATCCTTCAAACCCTTACGTGGCAGGAAAAATATGCCCAGATCTCTACCGACCGCGATCGAGATCGCCGATTCCCTGTGAGCCGATCGCTTCTCAATGTAGACTTGCTGTTTTACCAGAAAACAGCGTAAATTCTCGGTTAGGTTCAGACAGTTTCCCAACTGTCCGAGCATTCGGCTCCGGCAGTCAACATTCCTGTTCAACTGCACGGTGTGGGTGCATCTCTAGAGCAAACGTCATTTAAGCAACGTCAAGAGTTTTTTATACAAAATAGTTGCGATTTCCCACAAGCTGAGTTAATCTTTCTTAAGCATCTTGACTGTCAGTGATTTGGATCGGGATCTAAGGGTGATTGGCATCACGTCAAGGTTAATCGGCGAGTTTTGCTCAAGACTGCTCACTATTGGTTAATTACTAGGAGGTCGTTTTTTTGAAACGAGCATTTCCGAATCAAGTCAATTCTGCCCCGGCATGCGAAACGGACGCTAATGCGACAACGGGACTGTCTAAGTCGGCACAAGGCGAGGGAAACCGCCGAGTGCATCTCTCAGCAGCTACCATCGGGTTAGCCATTTCTATGGG
This sequence comes from uncultured cyanobacterium, assembly GCA_963838375.1. Lineage (GTDB taxonomy): Bacteria > Cyanobacteriota > Cyanobacteriia > Cyanobacteriales > Geitlerinemataceae > DVED01. The sequence continues at coordinate 296,053 of CAWIQY010000015.1, forward strand.
CGCTTCGGGTCTATTGTTGCCCGGTCAAGGAGATGCGGCGATGGCTGCAAAGCCAGATGCCTCTCGCGATCGAGCAGCTCTATCTCCCTCTGTTTCCGATGGGGGCGGTGTTCCCCAAGTTGAAGCCGTGGAGTCCAAAGCCAAATTGGCTTTGGAAGCCCAGCAACCGAAACAATCGTCATGGCAATCTCATTCTAAAGAACCCGCTCTTGTCGGCTCGACGGTTGAAAGCGATCGACAGGCGACCGCACCCGACGAGCAAACAGAACAATTCAGTGCTCCAGAGACTGCCTTTGGCAAACAAAAAGTGGAAAAAGTCGCCACTGAGGACTTCTCTGCAACACCTTTCCCATCCCTGTCTGTCAAACGCGCGACCTCGAAAAAAATAGCGCCGAACTCACAACAGAGATTCAACGACTCCGTACAGTTGTCCGAAGAACTGCCCCATTCAGAGTTTGCCGATCCAAGTGCTTCGTCTCCAACACAGCCCACACGGATGCAGTCTAAACGGACAGTTTCCCCAAGTACCCTACACCAGGTTGCTCCCGGAGAAACAATCTACTCGATCGCCCGCCAGTATGGCGTTTCTGAGAATGAGCTAGAAGCTATCAATCAATTGAGCGATCCAACTCTACTCAAAGCCGGTGAATCGATCGCATTGCCCAGCAATATCAAGCGCATTACCCCAGCAGTTCTCTCTGTTTTTGGAACTGAGATTGCCTCGACCCCAAAGACAGTCAAGGCGAACGAACCTAAAGTGGCACTCCTAGAAGCCACTCTGGACGCTTCTGTGTCTGCCGATCCGATGTCTACCGAATCTACGGAATCCCAATTGACCCTAGGGAAAGCCAAGTCGGACAGTCAAGCATCCAAAGTCGTGCAAACATCTCCGACGCTCCAGATCTCTTTGGCGGCAAGCGAGGAAACCGAAGAGACCACACAGCGTTTGGCGAATAAACTCAAAAGACAGCCCGAGAGTTCGAACAACGCCTACGTTGAAGAGTTGAGATCCGAGGTCAGCCAACTCCGTTCTAAATATCGCGTCGAACGTGAAACAAGCACGGCAAATGCGGCAGCTCTCCCAACGAATCCAAATTCAGATTCAACCAACTTATCGGATGAAACCGAGTTAGCCGAACTGGCTAGACAAATCAATCCGGAGTTTAACCCCCAGCAGCATACTGCGGCTCTACAATCCGCCGGTTTGAAACCTTGGGCAGAACCTCATGCCAGCATCGACCCCGAGCTACAAAGCGAACCTCAGGCAGAAATCCCGACGGATGAAACTGCTGTCGCGGTGACATCTTCGACCGAAGCCCAAGATAAGGTGAGTGCTGCCCCATTGGGTGCGTCCAATTACGCTCCGATTCGTCCGCCCCAGCTCGTTTCTCCGGAACTGCCGGCTTTATCCAGTCCCCAAGCTTATCTCCCGAAACCGTCAGGCTACCAACAGGAAATAACAGGGTTTATTTGGCCCTCTCGAGGAATACTCACCTCGGGTTACGGTTGGCGCTGGGGTCGGATGCATAAAGGGATCGATATTGCGGCAGATGTAGGTACGCCCGTTGTGGCTGTAGCCCCTGGAGTTGTCACCTATGCGTCTTGGAACGATGGCGGCTATGGCAATCTGGTCGAGATCACTCATGCCGACGGCAGTGTGACCGTATATGCCCACAACGATCGCATCCTCGTTCGCGAGGGGCAACGAGTTGAGCAAGGAGAGCAAGTTTCCGAAATGGGTAGCACCGGATTTAGTACCGGACCTCACTTACACTTTGAGTTGCATCCCGGCGGACAAGGAGCAGTCGATCCAATGGCTTTTCTACCCCAAGAATAAGCCCGGAAGATAACGTGAATTTACCGGAAGTACGGAGTTGAGGAGTTAATAGTCAAGACTCCCCCGGCAGATCGGAAAAAATCTCGTATTCCTACTTGCTGAATTAAAACTCGGTAAATTGGGTGAAATCGGTAGAGGAGTTGAAAGTCGATGTCGATCGAACCAACGGTGTTGATTTAACACTGGAGATCGAGGTGGAGTGGTAGTGTGTGAGGAGAGGTCTGTATTGTCAGACCAATGTGTTGGGGTTGTGGTGTTATTAACTAACGTGCAATAAGAAAGTGCAATAAGAAGTTTACTTAGATTGTTTACAGTGATGACCGAGTTATGAACCCCGTCGCTTCCCAAGTTGAGCGGATGAGTACCGATTCTCATATTGCTGTGTGGGCGGAAGGCATCTGCAAACGCTACCGTACGGGGTTCTGGTTAAACCGAACAATCGAATCTCTCAAAGGGTGTTCGATCGAAATCTATCGAGGAGAGACCTTTGGACTGCTTGGACCCAACGGAGCGGGTAAAACGACGTTATTGAAGATTCTTCTGGGAATTGTCCGCCCGAGTGCCGGTCAGGGCACTCTGTTGGGTTATCCCCTAGGCGACCGTCGCGCTCGTTATCGGGTAGGGTATTTACCAGAAACCCCTTACTTTTACGACTATTTAACGGCTTGGGAGTTTTTAAGGTTCGTCGCCGGATTGTGTGAGGTTCCACCCGGCGTGCAACGGCAGCGGATTCCAGAGTTACTCGATCGTGTCGGGTTAGATCGCTCAACGGCTCGTAAAAAACCGCTCAAGCAGTATTCTAAAGGGATGCTCCAGCGGTTGGGTATGGCACAAGCTTTGATCGACGATCCAGAAGTGGTATTTTTAGATGAACCGATGTCGGGTCTCGATCCCACGGGACGCTATCAAATGCGAGAAACAATTTTGGCATTGAAAGCCCAGGGGAAAACCATCTTTTTTAATAGCCATATTCTGGCGGATGTGGAGAAAATCTGCGATCGAGTTGCCATTTTAGCCCGAGGTGAATTGATTTGTGCGGGTTCCCTCCAGGCTCTGTTGGGGACGGAAAATCAATATCGAGTTCGAGGTTGTGGGGGTCAACACGAGGTCTTGAAAGAGTGGATACCGAATATCCGCATGGAAGCTGCCTATTGGCAGGGCGAATTACAGGGAAAGGTTGAGGACTTTCTAGCCAGCTTGCATTTGATGGATGCGCAACTCATTTCTTTGAATTTAACTCGTCCGACCTTAGAAGAGTTTTTCTTACAAAAATTGCAGGAAGTCGGCATTTTTGAAAGTCGATAAGAGTTGTCCTTTGTCCTTTTTGAGTGACAAAGGACAAGGGGTAAAGCTAGCGAAAACGCTTCTTACGCCGTGCTATGGCTTTGCGTTTTCGCTTTTCGATAGGGGTTTCAAAGTGACGCCGACGCTTGATGTCGGCAAATATCCCCGCCTTGGAAACTTGACGCTTAAATCGACGTAGCGCTGATTCAATCTCTTCGTTTTCACCTACAACCACTTGGGTCATTATTACCTCCTCCTAAAAAACTTATAAAGTTAGTTAACTAGACTAGATTGATTATAAACCACGAACTCCAGAAATGTAGAGCCGGTACACGATCGTTGCTGATTCGACTGTGTTACTGTCACGCTCCACCATACATCCTAAGCTCGGGTGATTTGGAGCCATCTCAGTCAAAATAGGAGGTCAGAGAAATAGGAGTCGAAAAAAAATGTCCCCCCATCTAGAATCTAGATAGGTGGGGACACAACAGAGTTTAGAAGTTCATTTCCTCATCATTTTAAGATTTGTTGCCGATTTGTCTATCCTCCAAATGGAGGATTTGAAAAAAAATTGTAGCTGACAGTCTGATACTTACATCTCGGTCATTCTTTAGCACTCGAAGATTGCCGGCAGATGAGGTGCTTTTTGGGAGGTTGTTAGAGATTGCACATATATCCATTACCGCATCGATGGGAAGCTTTTCCACCTAGTTCCAAAATCAGCCCTAAATTTTTCTATGAAGTCAGAGACTATCCTCTGGAACTTTATGAAGATTCCCAATCTTCGCTCTGGCGACATCTGGTGTTTTATACAGCGGCGCTAACAGGATCTGTTGAACTCCCGAAATTCTCTCAGAACTTGTTTGTTGGCAGTCATTGGCAGAGCGAAACCTTACAGCGCAAACCGCTGCTATGCGGTACACTCAAGAACGGTAAAATAGCGCAAACTGTGTTCGATCATAGCTGCTACTGTACCTCATAAGAGCGGGAACCGCTGTATCTCGATCGATCGTCGCGGAGCGTCTCTTTCTAAAGGCAGACTAGCAAATCTACCTTTAGAAAGATCTTTTCCTGATGAAATCAAGATATAATAACACTTAAAGGAACTAAATCATTTTTTTGTTGATTTACAGTCCCTCTCTACTAATGGTGGTTCAACTCTCATATTTTGCAATGGTGAAAAGGATAGAGTGAATACCAAAGCGAATAAGACGGGGGAATAGCGGGGTCAGGTATCTGTAAAAATTTTCGATTTAGGTAAAATTTGGGAGGCTACAATATGATGGGTATTTTAAGTTGGGTGGTTTTAGGTCTGATTGCTGGGGCGCTGGCAAAACTAATTTATCCGGGAAATCAGGGTGGTGGAATAATAGCCACGATAGTCCTCGGGATTCTGGGAGCACTGGCAGGAGGATATGTAGGTCAGTTGCTCGGACTGGGAGCTGCAACAGCAGGGGGATTTAGTATCGCATCGATCGTGACGGCGGTTGTTGGAGCGATGCTTCTGATCTTTATCTGGGGCTTACTAACTCAATCACGAGCATAGATCCGCCAGTGACGAATGGGGCAGAAGTTTAAGAAACGATCGACCTGTGAATTGTCTGGTTCTAGCAATTTGTAGACAAAAACAAGACTTTAGAAGGGTTGAGAACGGCTTTAGAATTCAAAAAGTGAAGTAATGGAAATGGAAAGAGACGCGACTTTATCGCGTCTCTTTTTTTGATGGCGCATCAGCTAAGATGTTTGGAAATTGTGAATTCCCGATTCCTTCTTCCCCGTTACCTTTGAGGGATTTAGGTATTCCCATCTGAATGCGAAGCAGCTTAGCAATAATTTGCGTTATCGAATGCGCACCGTATTTGTACCCTGCCAGAGCTTTTGGGCTATGGTGTTTTCAGCTACAGCACTAATAGATTGCGATCGCCCAAAATAGTATCTATGCCTCAATACTCATGCCAGACTCGCTTCTGGTTCTCCCGCAATCCTCATATCATGAAACCTCGCATAATCGTCTGTGGCTTGGGTCGCACCGGATACAAGATATTTTCCCTACTCAGGCAGCAAGGCACTTTTGCTGTGGGAATCGGTCAAAAACCCATTCCTGGCGAAGAGGGGAATATTCTCGTCGGCGATCCGCGATCGACTGCAACTTTGATGGCAGCCGGAATTCAAAATGCCCACACTCTGATTCTTGCCGGATCGGACGATGCTTTGAACTTGGCGGTTTTAGTCCAAGCGCGATTGCTCAACCCCAAAATTTACATTGTCAATCGCCTGTTTAACGGCAGTTTGGGCGATCGCCTCGATCGCACCCTTTCTGGGCACAGTACCCTCAGCGTTTCGTCGTTGGTCGCACCCGTCTTTGCCTTTGCCGCTATGGGAAGTCAAGCCATCGGTCAACTGGATCTGTTTCGCCAAACTTGGCCGATGCACGAAGAATACATCGACGAACAGCATCCTTGGAAGGGTTCAACCCTTCGGGATTTGTGGGACGAGCGATCGCGGATGCTGATTTATTATCTTCCCGCTCAAGGGGAAACCGATCTAGTTTCAGCGGTGGTTTGCGGACAACAAGTACAAGAAGGCGATCGCATCATTGTTGCCACCAAACCCAGCGTTCGTCTCCATCGAAGATCTTTGCGTCAACCCCTCGATCGTCTGGCGACACGATCGAAACAATTTTTCCAACAGAGTCGATCGTCGATCCTGGCGCTATTGACCTTGCTCTTCGCCATTGCCATCGCCACCCTCACTTATACAGCAATTAACGCCAATATTTCCGTCATCGATGCCCTTTACTTTTCCGTCGGCATGATTACTGGCGCCGGTGGCGAGGAAGAGGTTGCCGAAGGTGCACCCGATATCATCAAACTGTTCACGGCGGTGATGATGCTTGCAGGTGCCGGGGCGATCGGTATTTTCTACGCACTGCTCAACGATTTAGTTCTGGGAACCCGCTTTCGGCAGTTGTGGGCAGCGCCTCCCGTTCCCACTCGCAATCACTACATCGTTTGCGGATTAGGCGGTATTGGCGTGCAAACCTTGAAACAACTTCTCGCCAACGGTCACGAGGTGGTGGCGATCGAAAGCGATGTCAACTGTCGATATCTCAGTATGGCGCAGTCGATGAAAATCCCCGTCATTCATGGAGATGCCAGTCTGCCGGATACGTTGAAATCGGCAAAGATCCAAACCTGTGCCGCATTGATTGCCGTCACCAGCGACGATATGACGAATTTAGAAATCGCGCTGACGGCAAAAGGATTAGTACCTAATTTACGTACAGTTGTTCGCAATCAAGATCCCCATTTTGCGCTGATGGTACAACAGGTGTTCCAGTTCGAGTCGGTTCTCAGCCCGATCGAACTGGCAGCGCCTTCCTTTGCTGCTGCTGCCATTGGCGGTCGAGTATTCGGTAACGGCATGACTTCTGGCAATCTATGGGTAGCGCTGTCGATGCGGATGACTCCAGAACATCCTTTTTGCGGGCAGTCCGTTCAAGAGGCGGCGATGAACAGCGATTTTGTTCCCCTACACATCCAGAGGAACGATCGTACCCTTAACGGCTTAGACTTGCTAGAAGTTTGCCTGGATAACGGCGATATCCTTTACATGACCATTCCAGCCAATCGTCTGGAACAACTGTGGCGAGTGTCTCCAGCTCAGCTAATCGATTTGACGAAGCGGTAATTTGTGGCTGGAGTTAGTGGTTAGGAGATGAAGATGGGCTAACGTTATTAAGTCATCAAAACGTTAGCCTTCTTGTCGAAGTCATTCAGAAATTCCTGCGGCATTGGCTTGCGGTGGATCGATCGAATTAGTAAAAACTACCATCGGTAGCATTGGCAACATTGGAAGTAAACAGATGAGCCATTGATTCCAAGTCAGGGGTGCAGTATTAAACAAGGTATTCATCACTCCCCACTGACTAAACAAGATTTGCAATAGAGAAGCGGTGGCAATTCCGAGTAGGAGAATGGGAGCGTCGGCGATCGCTTTTGCCGGACGGCGCAGATAATTAATCGAACGCGCCCCCAATTGACTGATGCTCAGTAGGTAGATGATGCGGGCAGCAACCAGGGCTTGAATCGCCATAGTCCGGGCTACTGCAATATCTCCCGTTGTCAATTCAGCCCACTCGAAGATCCCAAAAATCAGAATCCAGTTAAACACAGAAACGACCAAAATTCGGCGTAATAATTTCGGGGTCAGCAACGGTTCATTGGGGTTACGCGGTGGCTGTTGCATCGTTCCCCGGCTTTTGGGTTCAAAAGCCAGGGGAACCGTCATGGTCAGCGAGTTGATCATGTTGAGCCAGAGAACTTGTAAGGCAAGAATCGGTAAATCCCGTGCGAGAAGGGCACTGATCAAGATAGTCATGGATTCACCGCCATTAACAGGTAAGAGAAAGGCGATCGCTTTTCGCAAGTTTTGATAAACGGTGCGCCCCTCTTCAACCGCCGCTTCGATCGAGGCAAAGTTATCATCGGTGAGCAGCATATCAGCAGATTCCCGCGCGACTTCCGTTCCTCCTTTCCCCATCGCAATGCCGATATCGGCTTGTTTGAGAGCGGGTGCATCATTCACGCCATCGCCCGTCATGGCGACAATTTCTCCCTTGGACTGAAGTGCTTCCACTAGTTGTAGTTTTTGGGCAGGTGCGACTCTGGCAAACACCGATCCTGCTTCAACCGTTTCCGCAATTTGGCGATCGCCCATTTGAGCCAATTGTTGCCCTTCAAACCCTAAAACCTGTCCTGCCGTTTGAATGCCCATGCGTTGAGCGATCGCCCGTGCTGTCGCAATATGATCTCCGGTGATCATCTTCACCTGAATTCCGGCAGACTGGCAGGCATGAACAGCAGCGATCGCCTCGGGTCGGGGCGGGTCAATCATCCCTTGCAATCCCAGAAAGATCAACCCCGTTTCAATATCATCATGTTCGACCGAATGCTGATGGACGGAGGCTTCTTTTTTTGCAAAGGCTAGCACCCGTAATCCCTGTTCTGCCATCGTTTCTACAACTTGCTCAATCTGTTCTGGGTTGAGGGTAATGCTCTGACCATCCCGATCCATCATCTGGGAGCATCGCCGGATCAGTGCCTCGACCGATCCCTTGACGTAAATCACGCGGGGAACGGCATCATGCAAGGTTGCCATGTATTGGTACTGCGATTCAAACGGAATCGCATCCAATCGCGGTTTTGAGGACGCTAGCCCAGATTGACTCAGACCCGCTTTGGCGGCGGCTGTAATCAGTGCCCCTTCAGTCGGATCGCCAACAACAGTCCAATCTTCTCCAATTTGTTTGAGTTGAGAATCGTTACATAGTAATCCAGACACTAAACAGTCTTCTACACCTGACGGTAAGCCATCCTCGAATGGCTCACTAGGACTGCCATTGGTTCTCAGACTTAGTTCCCCTTTGGGGCTATAGCCACTGCCGCTGACTTCATAGTATTCACCCCCAGCGTAAATGGTTTGTACCGTCATTTGATTTTCCGTGAGCGTTCCAGTTTTGTCGGAACAAATGACCGTAGCGCTGCCCAAGGTTTCGACTGCCGGAAGCTTGCGAACAATGGCATGACGTTGAGCCATCCGGTTCACACCAATAGCCAAGGTAATAGTGACCACCGCTGGCAACCCTTCAGGAATGGCACTAACCGCCAGGGCAACAGCGGCTTCAAACATATACAGCCAGGACTCTCCCCGCCCCCAACCAATGGCAAACGTTAGAGTTGCTAGGGTCAAAATGCCGTAGAGCAGGGTGCGGCTAAACTTTGCAAACTTACGGGTCAGCGGTGTACTAAGGCTGACTCGACTTTCCATCGACTGAGAAATCTGCCCAACTTCCGTAGCGTTGGCGACGGCAATTACGATGCCTTTCCCCTGTCCAAACGTGATGAAACTCCCCGCAAAAGCCATGTTGGTTCGTTCCGCTAGCGGGGTGTCCGGAGGTAAGGGGTCGATCGACTTATCGACGGGTACAGATTCTCCCGTCAGGGCAGACTCATCCACCTGCAAATTGCGAACCTTCACCAGCCTCAGATCCGCTGGCACTTTATCTCCCGATGTCAGCAAGACAATATCTCCCACCACTAAATCCCGCGAAGGAATTCGTAGCGTTTGTCCCTCTCGCAGCACAGTCGTTTCTGTCGTGACAGATTTGGCAAGGGCAGCGATCGCACCTTCGGCTTTAGCTTCCTGGACATAGCCAATAACGGCATTGATGACCGTAACGCCCCAGATTACCGCCGCATTGGTCGACGATCCCAGGAGAGCCTTAACACTACCCGCAAGCAGCAGAATATAGAGAAGCGGTTGGTGAAATTGCAAGAGAAATTTCAACCAAGCTGGTTTTCCAGGCTTAAATTGCAGTTCATTCCGACCATATTTTTCGTAGCGACGGGCGACTTCTTCTGCGGTTAAACCGACTTCCGCATCGCTACCACAATGTTCTATGACTTCTCGATCGCAAAGGTCGTGATAAGAGCGCGATGGCAATTGAGTTAGCATGATATCTTCCCATTCAATAGATATAGCTAAGTGCTGTGCGCTTAGGACAGTTATTTCGTCGGGATGGGCGAAGCATAAATTTTATCGGTTTGTAGATGGACTTTTCAGGCAAATGCTTCGCCCCTACCAAAATCTGCCACAACTGCTATGCGGTCAGCTATACCTAAATGTTACAGAAATTTCAGAAAAGTCTGAAGAGCGACGACCGACTCATAACCGTTCTCTATGAAGCTGTGCTAGATAGTTCCTTATCCAGCAAGGCTTTGAGCGTGATGATTCTATACAGCTTCACATAGATTTGCTCGAATGCCTCTAATGGATCGAAGGCAAACGAAGTCCACGGGGTAGCATCACGGGATCGATCGAACGGGGATACAGTATCTTTAGACGAGAGAGTGTCAAATCATTCACCAAAAAACAACGAACGAAGGATTCATGACAAAATCAACGGGACGATTTGACTCTGATTTCAGTAAAGATGAATCTCTTCGGTTGCGTATTGTTCGACTAACCTTGAGTTTGGTCTGCTGTTGGGGAAATAATGACAATGCTATCGGCTTATTTAATCAAAAGATGACTATTTCCGCCAATCGCCTCGAACAACTGTGGCGAGTGCCTCCAGATCGACCGAGCGATTTGACGAAGCGGTAATGGGTGATGAATAATGGGTAAGCCGCCACGAGGCACGAGTTAAGCTTCATCTTTTCTTCCTGCTGGAGACCCTCGGCTCTGCCGATGGGAGGAAAGCAGGGCAGGGTTTAAGTCCTTTCCTGTTTGCATTTTGCGTGGTATAATGTGAGCTATGGTTGAAAAAGCTTACAAGTACCGTTTTTACCCAACACAAGCGCAAGAAAATCTTTTGCGACGGACAATGGGGTGTGTACGGAAAGTTTACAACTTGGCGTTGGCTGCTAGAACCGAAGCATGGTACGAAAGACAAGAAAGAGTTCAGTATAAGGAAACTTCTAGTCTTTTGACCAATTGGAAAAAGACCGAAGATTTGGATTTTCTCAACGAGGTTAGCTGCGTACCGTTGCAACAGTGTCTGAGACATCTGCAAAAAGCATTTGCTAATTTCTGGGGTAAACGTGCCAAGTATCCTCGTTTTAAAGCCAAGCGTAATGGTGGTTCGGCTGAATTTACCAAGTCGGCTTTTAAGTACAGAGATGGAAAACTCTGGCTTGCTAAATGCAAAGATCCATTGCCAATTGTTTGGTCTAGGCTTTTGCCAGAAGAATGTAGTCCATCTACTGTTACAATCAAACTCGACCCTTCGGGTCGGTGGTTTGTTTCTTTGCTGGTAGAGGACTACACTGTTGAGGTATTGCCACCAACTGATAAAAAGGTTGGTATTGACGTTGGTATCTCTAGTCTGTTGTGTACTAGCGATGGCGACAAGATATCCAACCCTAAGCATTTCAATCGGCTGTATAAGAAACTCAAAGCAGCGCAAAAGGAACTGAGTCGGAAAACCAAAGGCTCTAGTAACCGAGACAAAGCGCGACTTAAAGTAGCTCGAATACACGCCAAAATTAACGATGCTCGTACCGACTTTCTTCACAAGCTGACTACTAGCTTGGTCAGAGCAAATAACTTGATTGCTATTGAAGACCTGGCAATTAGGAATATGGTGAAAAACCACAAACTTGCTCGAAGTATCAGCGATGCCTCTTGGGGTGAGTTTTTCCGTCAACTTGAGTATAAATGTGAGTGGTACGGGCGGAAACTGGTCAAAATTGACCGATTTTTTCCTAGTAGTAAGCGATGTAACCATTGCGGTTTTGTAATGGATAAACTGCCGTTGGATGTTCGTAGTTGGGATTGTCCTAACTGCAACACTAAAGGCATCGACAGAGACATCAATGCTGGAAAGAATATACTCGCTGCGGGACTCGTAGTGACTGTCTGTGGAGCGAACGTAAGACCCGATAACCATGATGTTAAAGGGCAGTTGCGAAAAACCCGTAAGGGAAGGAAACAGAAACCTAAGTCGTGAGTCTTAGGAATCCCCCGACTCCGTCGGCGGGAGGATGTCAACGGCTTTACTCATCACAAGCTCATCAAATTTCTTCTCATAATTAGGGTCTTGAGTGCCAAGAAGTTTGTCCCAGAACGTGAAATATAAACCGTAATGCACGGTGTACTTGAGATGATGAATAGAATGATGGGCAGGACCGATGAACCACCGACCCAACCAATGGTGAGGAAAGGAGGAGGGCAGGCGATCGATCCCAAGATGGTTTAACACCGCCCAAACTGTCATCGTTGTCAGCACCGCAATCAAAGTAATAAAGTGTAGCGGGAGAATAAAAACGATACCGATCAAAAAGAGGGACTGAACGATCGCCTCTAATGGATCGAAGGCAAACGAAGTCCACGGGGTAGCATCACGCGATCGGTGATGTCCCTGGTGTAGCCAGGGAAAGAGTGACGGGTGGTGAAACAATCGATGTGTGAAATAGAAATAGGTATCCTGGAGAACCAATACTGCACCATAGCTAGCCCCCAAATACCACCACCCATATTGTTGAGAATGGCTGTATATGCGGGTAATGCCCCAACTGTATCCTGACATAATAAATGCCGCCGCCAGGGCAAAGACTCCCGCAGAAAGAATGGAGAGTTTAATATCGCGTTGAATCGATCGCCAAGAGGGAGACCAATGTTGCAGATTACGATCGACCCATGACTGACTCAAGGAGGAATAAAAGCACAGGTATGTGCCTCCTGCCACCAGAAAGTACCGGATCGAAATAATCGCAAAAAAGGCAATTAGGTAGAACCAAAACGATCGATATATCAATTCAATTTCCCTACCATTGGCAATCTTTTCACTTCTTTTGAGTGCTTCACTACAGGCTTTAGCGTAGAATAAATGAAATAATATTTTATTGACTTTTGGTACAAATTACAATACCTGGAGTTCGCCAGATAAAGCTTGTACCTAAAGATAGATTTACCAATCCACCTTCCGAAAGAGCCACTCCAACCCAATCTCGCGAGGCGATGGTGCCAAAAACTGTGAATTGAGAAGTTCGGGAGAGTGGAATGAACTGGGAAGGCTATAGGTATCGACTTAGAACTGAAAGAGTTTTATACAGAATCGAACGGAGATACAGTATCTTTAGACGGGAGAGTGTCAAATAATTTACCAAAAAACAACGAACGAAGGACTCATGACAAAATCAACGGAACGATTTGACCGTGATTCTACTAAAGATAAATCTCGTCGGTTGCGTATTGTTCGACTCACCTCGGGTTTGGTCTGCTGTTGGGGATTGGCGGCGGTGTGGGGAGACGTACCTGCTGTTTTGGCGCAGGAAATTGAAGAAGAGATAGCGCCAGCGACGCAAGTCGAATCGATCGTTGAGGATGCGCCTAATGATACCGTTCGTGCTGAAAAATTATTTCGATCGGGGGTGGAAAACGCGCGGCGCCAAGATTATGAGGGGGCGATCGCCGATTTTAGTGAAGTTCTCGAACTCAATCCCCAATACATCCCCGCATACTACAATCGGGGTCTAGCACGATCGATCTTGGGACAAGTTGAGGAAGCGATCGACGACTATACCGCAGCGCTAGAATTTAATCCCGAGGATATCGAAGCGTATAATAACCGGGGCATTCTTCGCTATCGTACGGGGGATTTCGAGGGAGCGATCGATGACTATTCCCAAGCCTTGGAACGCAACCCCAATAAGACCAATGCGTACTACAATCGAGCGTTGGCACAGGTGGCAATGGGAGATTTCCCAGAGGCGCTGGCTGACTACGATCGGGCGATTCTCCTCGATCCGAATTATGTTGATGCCTATAATAACCGGGGAATTTTGCGATCGCAACTGGGGAATTTCCAGGGGGCGATCGAAGACTACACGCAAGCGATTCGGCGCAACCCAGCTCTCGCAGAAGCGTACTACAATCGAGGAACGGCGCTGGCGGCTGGTGGCGATCGTGAGGGAGCTCTGAAGGATTTCCAAGTGGCTGCTCAGTTCTTTTTAGAAGCTAATAATACCGAGCAATATCAACTTGTTTTAGAGGCGATCGATCGTTTATAGAAGTGTTTGCATCGAACGATGATTGCCATTGCTAAGTTCTCCAGAATAACTTCAATCGAGTTAAACTACTGACCAGAATTGCCAAGCCAATCGTATAAATTGCGGCTAAAATTAATTTAAATTCTACAGATAAGTTCACATCGGCGATCTTTTGTTGAATTCCGGTTATATTGAGTAAAGGTAAAAGAAGGTTGCCAAATCCGACGTAGGCAATCATAGGATTTCGACCATTATCGATGAGAATTTGGAGTCTCGAGCGCAGATTAAACTTTTCGATGGCGATCGTCAACAAAATTAAGATGAAAATAGAAATTCCGGTAGTGACAAAGAAATAACTAAAAGTTGCACTATCTTTTTTTATTCCTCCTTGGTAAGGTTCTAAGCATAAGCCAAATATCGTCAGATAGAGTCCCCAGCGATATAAAGTTGCGATTAACTTTTCTGTAGCAACTTTGGGACTTTGGACGAAGCGGTCGCCCCAAAACAGCAAAAAAGTCACAACGATCGTTGTTTGCCAAACCCAGCGGGATTGCAATCCAACGAGAACGGAAAGAATTGTTGTCCCCAACAATAAACTCAATAGTAGATATCGGTTTCGAGTCCAGTAAAAACCTTCATCTCTGGACTGTTGCCGCCAAGAAATGAGCAAATCGCCCACCATCGTACCGGGAATAACAATAAAAAGATACTTTAAATAATCGAATTGAAAGAGCCATGGAATGGGAGAAGACGACCACAGCGAAGCCACCCAACCATCTGCCGTTGAGGATAATCTTAATGCCAGTAAAACAGCTAAAAATCCCAAACGAAAGTGAGGTCGATCGCGGGTCAAGACCCATATCATTCCCCCAAACACGATCGTATTCGTCAAAACAATTAAGATGATATCGCTGCGATCGAGAGAAAATCCACCACCATCTGGGTAGCGCAGTACTGCCATCAAAAAAATTCCCGAACCCCAACCCGCTAATGTGAGTGAAAGCCGTAGAGTTTTCGACCAAGTCGGAAACCACCGAGTATACATCAAAAACAGAATGATAAATCCCGCCAAGGCAATCCACCAAGTTCGATCGGTGGGAGTAGAATTGAGTGTATAAGGGCGAATATGTTGTAAAAATATCGCAAAAACCCCTAAAAAAACTCCTCGCTTCAACAGCGATAAGATCGTTTGAAACCGCGTTTTTCCCGATTCTAAATGACGAGACTGCGCCAGCGGAATCGCCGCCCCCAAGGCAAACAAAAAGAGAGGAAAAACCAGATCGACCCAAGTGAGTCCGGGTAAATTGGGGTTGAACGTATGGTTGGGTGGGGGGACTTGTGCGTGATACATCCAAGCCGGAAGTGCCCCGCCGAACGGAATAACCCCCGAGAAAACCATCGCCAAAATTGCCAATCCCCGCAAGGCATCGAGCGCATCGGCTCGTTTGGGTATCGAAAAAGAAGTGCCAGCCATAAGAAAGGAGTTACAGGAGTTGCAAAAGTATTTCTATAATCCCATCACCCCAAACCCCAAATTATCGAATAGGAGTCGCCATCGCCACGACACCAGACACTCGAACCCCCCGTCGTTTCAAAGCGTTAACCGCTGCCTTTGCCGTCGCACCCGTCGTATAAATATCATCGAGTAACAGCACCATATCAGAGGGCGAAGGGCGAAATCCTGCCCCGACATCAAATGCCTTGGCAACCTCCTGCTGCCGTTCTTCGGGAGACAAACCAAACAGCGCTTGAGTTTGGCGAACTCGTTGCAAGCCTCGTTTGGCTAAGGGAAAACCCGTAACCTGGCAAAAATACTGAGCCAGTAATTCCGCTTGATCGAAGCCGCGTTCTCGACGCTTGTGAGGGTGCATGGGAATGGGTACGACAGTGTGTTTGACTATCCCCTTCTGATGCGAGTTCTGCCAAGCTCGACCGAGCCATTGTCCCAAGGGTTTGGCAAGCTGGGGATGGTTTTCGTATTTCATCGCGGCGATCGCCGCTTTTAACTGACCGTCATACTCTCCCCAAGCAAATACCGGCAGAGGTTTTTGCCAAAATCGACTGGGATTGGCTAACTGGCAGCGTTGGATCTGTCGCTGACAATACAGACAAAGTTCAGTTTCTGCACTGCGATCGCACAGCGGGCAATTACTCTTTAGAAATAAACCAAGAATAGATTTGTATACCATAGATATATCGTTAAAGTACTGAAATTGCCAAAACTTCATCAATTCAACAAAATTGCGGAATTTACTTAAAAATACCGTAAAAACTATTTTAAATCGATCGCGTTCTCCGCAATATCCCCTAAGATAACCATCAAAGCTCGTATAAAGAATCGTTTGTCTGTTGACGCCCGCTCTCAATATCGGCGCTCCACAGAAACAATCTATTCTCATGATCTAGATCTCTTGGGGTCCAATCACCTTCTTCCTTCGTGGAGGAGGTGATTTTTGTGCGATACTCCGAAAGAGTCGCTCCGCAAACGGGCTCGAGATTGCGGGATGGGATCGATAATAGAAAGTGCATCCGACGAGCTAAGACTAAATGAAAAATTTACGCTGGCTCGACCGCATCCATCCCGCCGTTGGCGAAACGACTTCCGAGGAGTCTCGATCGAATGCCGGAGATCGGGCGTTTTATCTGAGCTGTATTGCCCAAAAGGGCTATCCTACATTACCGGGGTTGGTGGTATCAGCACAGATGCTGTGTGATTTTTTGCAGGGTCAGACGTGGCAAGAGCCGCCATTTGCCCAATGGCTGTTTTCTTCGGAACCTCTCAATGTTGAAGACCCTTCTCAACTCCAAACCATTTCCTCGACCATTCGTCAGGCAATTGTTTCTGCCGAACTTCCCTCTGCGTGGATTACCGCTTTAGCAGAAGCCACATCTGGCTGGGCGGTCAACTCTGCGATCTTTTGCCCTTCCCTTTCGATTCCCGATCGAGTGGGGAAGGATACGCAAGCCCATTTGAGTCAACTACTCAACTCCCACAGGGCGATCGTTCGCCCAGACGACCTTGCACTCGCCCTGAAGCGGGTTTGGGCAGAATTATTTCGCGCCCGCAGTTTATTTGGCTGGCAGCGTTATGGGATTGAACTCTGGGAAATTCGGCTGGCGGTGTTAGTACAACCCTTAGAAAAGGCGATCGCCTCTGGCAGCCTCGAAGCCCATCCCTCCCGGATTGAGATCCAAGCGACATCGGGATGGGGACTCTTCCTTTCTGGGGGAGAAGTGATTCCCGAAATCTATCAAGTTTGCCCTCAAACAGGGGAAGTGCGAGTTCGACGTCAAGGTTTTTCCACTCAAATGTACGATCTTGGGGAAACCTCCGTACCATTGCCAGAAGATCGCCCCGGTGAAGAAAAATCCGATCGTCAATGGGCTTTATCCGATCGTTCTTTGACATCACTCATTCGGTTGGCCAAGAGTTTGATGGTAGACTTCAGATCGAATTTTCAATTGGAATGGATGTTGCTTGCGGCGACACCTTGGAACCCAGATGAGTTGGCATCCGAACTCTTGCTCTATGTAATTCAAGTGCATCCTCTGGACGCTGATGTGACGGAAACCCCGATGAAATCGAACAACTGTGATTTGTCCGATCGCGCAGCGCACCCACCACAGGATAGATCGTCCGTGATGACCGGATTAGCCGCTTCTGGAGGAGTCGCGATCGCCCCCGCACGAACTTTAGCCCAACTTTACCAAAATGGCAGTCCGACACCGAGTCCGTATATTTTAGTTGCAGCGCAACTCGATCCCGATGTTTTTGGGTTCCTCCAGGCAGCGGCGGGATTGGTGACAGAACGAGGGGGACTCACCACTCATGCTGCCATTTTTGCTCGGGAGTTGGGTATTCCGGCAGTAGTGGGGGTTGCGAATGCGACTAAGCGGATTCAAGGTGGGGAGTGGCTGCATCTTGATGGCGATCGGGGTGAAGTGCATTTTACCGACTTTCCCCCAAGCTCAGCTCAGTCTCCTCCAGTTCCTCAAGCCTTATTTCCCACTCCGCAAAATCTGGCGACTCAACTTTGGGTCAACCTGTCTCAAACGAGTCTCCTCGATCGGATTGCCACTTTTCCCGTGGATGGCGTGGGCTTGATCCGCTCTGAACTGATAGCGAATGAGGTTTTAGACGGACAAACGTTTGATGAGTGGATACAAGCCAAACGACAGGAAGAGTATCTCGCTCGATTGGCGACAACCCTGGAGAAATTTGCCCGCGCTTTTGCGCCGCGACCAGTTTTTTACCGGACATTTGATGGGGGAATCCTGGGAAGGAAAGCCGATTCGGCATTGGGAGTGCGGGGAACCTGGAGCTATCAACTCGATCCCACACTGTTCGATCTCGAACTCTCGGCAATTGCGCGAGTCCGTCAGCAGGGTTGCACCAATTTGCACCTCATTTTACCGTTTGTTCGTACGGTGGAAGAGTTTAATTTTTGTCGGCGGCGCGTCGAACAGGTCGGCTTAAATGTGGGTTTAACGGGTTCGTCTTCGTTTCAACTGTGGATTATGGCAGAAGTGCCATCGGCGATCTTTTTGCTACCCGATTACATCCGAGCTGGAGTTCAAGGCATCGCCATTGGTAGTAACGATTTGACGCAACTGATTTTAGCAGCCGAACGCGATGCGACTCCAATGGAGTATCGCGACGATCGTCAGATAACAGAGCCTTTGGACGCACGACACCCGGCGGTAATGCGAGCTATCCAACAACTGATCGCCACAGCCAGAGCCGAGGGAATTCCCTGTTCGATCTGCGGCGATGCTCCGACTCGATATCCCGAACCGATCGATGCTCTTGTTCGCTGGGGAATTACGGCAATTTCTGTGTCTCCCGATGCAGTGGAGTTTGCCGCCCGATCGATCGCTCGAGCTGAAAAGCGCCTACTCCTGGATGCGGCTCGTCGGTCTCTGGCAGACTCCCAATAGAGAGCAAGAATTAGACAAGACTCCCCCGGACTGTAGCCGGGGGTTTGTCACTGTGACTTAGCTAGCTGAGTCGGCGGAAGGGATCAGATTCAAGAAGGCATCAAAGTCTGCCAAGCTTTCGTTGTAGTTTCTTACGGCTTGGTAGTAGTCGTCGGCGTTGGCTGCCGCATCGATATCTTCTAAGTGATTGAATAGATCTTTCGCCATTTGGGCGGCATTTTGTTGTTCGCTCGGCAACAGCAGGTTGCGGCTAATTCGGCTTGTCTGTTCGCGCAGTGTTCCCAGGGGACCGTGAATGAACATATCCACGTAGGGCCAATTTTTGGCTTCGATCAGTTTTCCGAGCTCGTCCATGCGATCGCGCATTCCGACAAGCCGAGAGGCTGAAGACTGAAGTTGGCTGATTTGTTCGGCAGAATAGGTCGGAGGCGCTTTGGCTTGGGGAGAACCGCAACTGACCAGAATGACGGTAAAGAGGGCGAAGATCCCGGCTAAAATCGAACGATACATAGGTATATTTACTGAAACAGTCTGAATGAAATCAAAACGCTAACTCGATCATTTTACCGATGAGAGCGCAACGGGAGAAGGGAATCGCGAATTTCCTGAATCACCAGTATTCAATAATAGATCTTTTCTCCAATCGAAAGGCTTAGTCGTCCTGACGATGGAAAAATCTTAGCAGCGCGTCGCTAATTTCCTGAGGCCAATGATCTTGGGGATAGTGTCCCGCTTTTTCCAAGCGAATCAATTTGCCATTCTCCAATCGATCGGCTAAAGTTTGGGCGGGTTCGATCGCCAGCCAAGGATCGAGCGTTCCCCAAATCAGCAAAGTGGGGTGTTGCCATTTTTCCCAACCTGCTTCGAGTTCTGCCATCGCCGCTTTTAAATCCAGGTTGCGAATTGTCATCAACAACGATCGCCCTGCATCGGAACTTCTCAAGAAAGGGCGGCGATAGACATCTAGATCTTCGTCGGTGACTACAAAACCGCTTCCGGCTTCCAGGGTTCGATCGACCAGTAACGGATCTTGAGTCATCATATCACCCACTAAGGGCAAACCCATTTGTTGGATTTTCCAGGGTAATTTAGCGTCGCCAGAAATCGGGGTATTGAGAATTGCCAACCGTTCGATCCGATCGGGGTTTCTCAGGGCATATTGTAACCCCACAGAGCCTAAAAATCCCTGGACAACCAGATGAAATTTATCGATTTTCAATGCAGTTAAAAAGTCGTCTAAGGCGCGAATAAAAGTATCGGATGTATAGTTGAACTCTCGTTTGTCGGGTTGTGACGAGCGTCCAGATCCAATCCAGTCAGGAGCGATCGCGCGGAATCCTTTGCTGGAAAGCTGCGGTAAAATTGCACTCCAAGAATAACTTTGCGACGGGATTCCATGAAGGAATAAAACGGGAAGACGAGGGCTGGAATTGGCAGGGTTCACTTCCCGATAAAACCAAGTTAACGCTCCGATTTCAACAAATTTTTCTTCAATTTTCATTATTTAAATTTAAATCATTTTATTGGTAATTGGTAATTTGCGATCGAGCGAATTTGACTTTCCGTGGCAAATTGAAGTTAAGTTTTTGTCCTAAAATATAGAGCGCCCTCAAACGATCGAGAAGCGCTCTATTTTAACCAAAAACGATCGGATTTTTTCTCTTTAAAACTCGAGTTTTTCTAGAAAGTTCAGAGTTCTATATAAGTTCTGAACTCCAGCCATTTTTCGAGTTAAAAATTCATTTCAGCCGCTTGTACTTTTTCCACCTGTTTCTTCTTCAGAACCAGGAAGATTTGCGCCAAAGTTACCAGCGCGAAGAAACCGATCAAGCCCACAATGCGGTTCGCACTTTGTAAGACAATTTCGCCGTCAGCTTGACCAAAACCACCGACATTAGGATCGTTCGTCAGGGGGTCGCCAACCTTCACCGTTTGTCCTTCGGAGACGATTAGTTCGGGTCCGGCTTGGATGGTATCGATCGTTTCTGTTCCATCTTCGGTTTGGATGGTGACTTCGTAACCACCCGCTTCGACCGACTTAATCTGGCTCACAGCACCGGCAGCCGTTGCCTTGACGACGCCATTATTGCTCGCTAGACCCGTGGGATAGACTTGACCGCGACCTCGGTTGCCACCGACGTGAACGGGATATTTGCCAAAGTGAAGGCTCTTGTCGGTGCGGGGGTCAGGAGACAGAACGGGGAAGACCAGTTCTTGGTACTGTTCGCCCGGTAAAGGTCCGACGAGAATAACGTTATCTTGACCTTCTTTATAGGTCTGATAGTACAGTCCTCCGGTTTCTTCTTTGAGCTCTTCAGAAATGCGATCTTCGGGAGCAATTTTGAAGCCTTCTGGCAGCATCAAAACCGCCCCGACATTCAATCCGCCTTTGCTGCCATCTCCCAAGACTTGCTGCATGCTGGTGTCGTAGGGAACTTTGACCACCGCTTTAAACACGGTATCGGGAAGGACAGACTGGGGAATCTCAATTTGAGTGGGTTTAGCGCCGAGGTGGCAGTTGGCACAGACAATCCGTCCCGTGGCTTCGCGGGGAGTTTCCGGTGCGGTTTGCTGCGCCCAGAACGGATAAGCGGCAGCTGACTGGGGAAGTATGATATCGCCCGCGAGGAAAAAGGCGAGGGTGGCGACTGCCAAAATGATTCCTCTGGCAAGGATTTGCGTTTGGCGAGCGATCGTGACGATAGTAGAAGTTAGTTTCATTTATAGCGGAAGTGTTCTCATTAAACGATTCTCGATATCGGCTTGGGTTCTCTTTAAACCTGCCCTATGCCCAATAAGGCTCTTCCCCAGTCCGAAAGTCGGTTTCCGTCCACGGGGTAAAGGAGATCTTGTCGTCGTCAACTGCGGCATGAACCAACGCCAGGGACAAAGGGGCAGGACCGCGGACGACTTTCCCTGTATTATCGTACTGAGAACCGTGACAGGGACACATATACTTATCCGCTGCCGCGTTCCAGGGGACGACGCAACCCAAGTGGGTGCAGACGGCGTTGAGACCGTAGCTTGCGATCTCACCGTCGTTTTCGACAATCAGGTAAGTCGGATCGCCTTTAAATCCTTGCGCCAAAACCCGCTCTCCGGGGTTGTGGGAGGCGGTAAAGGTGCTGGCGCTAATATCGTTACCCAGTTTGTCTTTGGCGATCAAACCGCCGCCCTTGCCGCCGCTAGACGGCGGGAGAAAATAATTGACAACTGGATACAGGGCGGCTGCGGCTACACCAGTCACCGTACCGAAGGTTAGCAAATTCATAAACTGGCGTCGCCCCATGTTAGGGACGTCTGCCGAACTAGAAAGTTGAGTCATAAGTTACGTTCGTTCTATGGGTGGTATGTTGTTTGACACTCCCCAGACTGAAGTCCGGAGGCTTTATCCCAATCGGAGTATTACCAGCAAACAGGTGTTCGGCGAATGCTCTTTTCGGAATTTCAGGCGCGGTTACGGTTTTCTAAGGGTTATCTAGAGGGTTTACTCACCCCCGCGCCCCAGGACTCGGTTTGGCAATGCGACTCGCTAGATTACTGGGTTACTAGCCAGACCCTGGGAGCGAATCAACTCCCTGCATTAGGTCATTTCAACGTGTTCCCGATCTTATCGCAAATCCTAGGCGGTTTAAACGGTTTGGGTCGTTTTCCTAAGAACAGCTAAAGCCACTGAGTTTCACACCGACTAATTTTTTCTATGAGTTCACAAATAGCAAGTTCATCAATGGACCCCTACGCGATCGATTATTGACGCCACTGACGCACTCTGAATATAAAGAAATGTTAAAAAAAGACTATCCTCCGGGGACTGTCAGGCTTAGGAATAAAGAAAAGCCAGCGACTAGCCAACAACCACTAACCCATCACAACTCGCTATGAACGGACAAGATCTACACCAGTTGATTTATGATAAATGGAGTCGATCGTACGATCTCCAAGTCCGACGCACGAAAGGCAAGATTTTTCTGCTGGTGATGTGGAAGTACCTCGAACAGGCATCTTTCCCGCTGTCTCAAGAGGATTACTTCGCTCATCTGGAGACGATCGCCGGGTATCTCAATGCCTGGGGAGTAGTGGAACAAGTGCGGGCGTTTATCGCTGGGACGCGGGAAAATCCCCGATTGGGAAAAGCCGTCAGCATTCCTTTAGACTTGGGCGATCGGGCTTCGGAATGGCTGTTGGAAGAATTTTAAATTGGTGACTAGCCACTCATTACTTATTACTTATTAACTCAACCCCATCTCGTCCATCGAGTTCTTGCAAGTAAACTTTAACAATTTCTTCCTTGGCAGTGGGTAAGGTTTTGCCTGTAAAATTGGCATGAATGGGTAATTGACGATGACCCCGATCGACCAAAACAGCCAACCAAATGACTTCCGGTCTACCGTATTCTAGAACGGCGTTGAGTGCGGCGCGAATCGTCCGTCCGGTGAAGATGACATCATCGACTAAAATCACAATTTTTCCGGTTAGATCGAAGGGAATTTTATCTTTGGCTGGGGTTCGCATTCCCACACGATCTAAATCATCTCGATAGAAGGTAATATCGATCGCGCCGACAGAGACTTCGACATTTTCCAAGGCACGGATTTGGTTTGCCAGCAGATGTGCCATCGGTACGCCTCGGGTGTAAATACCCAAAAGGACGAGTTCGGAGAGATTGCCACACGCTTCGATGATTTGGGATGCTAAGCGGGTGAGAGTACGACGAAGTTCTTCTTCGGAAAGGATTTCAACAATTTTCTCAGACATCGATCGAGCTTTCCCAGACTGTACGGTATTTTATCAGAATATCTCGATTACACGTTAAACGCGATCGCGTTTCTTAAAAAATCTTGGCTTGAACCCATCTCTCTGAAAAAAAATAGAGGGTTTAAAGACCACGAATTAAATCAAATCGAAAAACGAATAGAAGAATATAAAGAAGTTCTATTGGAGGCATTGCATAACTTATTTAACGCTGATTCTCGAGAGTGAACCTTTGGCGGTAAACGTCGCTTGTGCAGATAAAATGTCGATCGTTCATTTAGCAGACGATCGCATCCTCAGCGTACCATTAAATTGGTATCCACCCTTGTTAAATAGGACACCATAAAAATGGCATAATTGGGAATTCTTGGGGGATGGATACGCGATCGAACGATCGAATTTGGACGAATATATTGGGGTTGAAAGAGTTCTAGCCGATCGAATGGAAAGTTGTTGAGTTCTCCACTTTATCTCATTCCTAGGAATACCTTTGTCTTCTAGATCGCCTCGATATACTAGATAGATACGCCAGGTTAAATTTCGCTTTGCGGCAGGTTGTCAGGATCGATGCCCTGCGATCGTAAATATTCAGCGAGGCGTTCTGCCCGTTGCTGCTCGACTTTCAACGCCTGGCGCATCTGCCCAACCTGGGTTTCCGGTAAAGGGTAGACATTTCTTTGCTCGTCATACCAAGCTAAAACTTCTTGTTCGATGCCACCGATAACCTGTTGCGATCGACCAATGCCCAATCCCACTTCCAGCATCCAATAAGGTTCGCCAATCTGCTGCCGATACTGCCCCTCCATCAGTTTATACACTTCAAATGGCTGATGCCCATCTCGCCGCCAAAACTCGGGGTTATAAATGATGTAGTACAACACGCCTAAATTGGCATAAATCGTCATCTTCTCGTCATATTCCCCACCGGGTTTGTGGGAAACCATCTCCAACGTCAGGATCGGTACAACCTCATTTTCTTCCCAAACTGCATAGCTGCGGCGAGATTTACCCCCCTTTTTGCGCTCCACCCCCAAACTGAGAAACCCATCGGGAACCACCGGCACTCTGGGGTTAACTCCTGTCGTATGATACACCGCCATATCTACGCCAAAATACCAATCCATGCGTTCCACCCAAATGCTCGCTAAAACAAATAGCAACAGGTTCGGCAGCAAATTCTGGTCTTCATTATCCACAGGAGTATCGTCCGAACAGGGCAAATCTTCGGTAGACGGCAGACTGGATTTAAGTTCTGGGGAAATCATGGCTGCTGACTC
This sequence comes from uncultured cyanobacterium, assembly GCA_963838375.1. Classification (GTDB taxonomy): domain Bacteria; phylum Cyanobacteriota; class Cyanobacteriia; order Cyanobacteriales; family Geitlerinemataceae; genus DVED01. Next base: position 320,694 of record CAWIQY010000015.1, read on the forward strand.
CTCAATTCTGGGTTAGGTTTATTATAGAGAATTGGAAGAAGGAAAGATCCGTCACAAGTAATATAGCTTAAATACAAAGGATATAACATCTGTATCAACCAGGAGAATTCTCATACGATCAGTTGATTGTTAGCTTGCCGTTGTCCTTTGAGAAAGGCCAGAAAATCATCGATCGGTTCGTCTTCCCAAAAGTCGATCGCTAACGTGCTAATATCGTGGACGATCGGGATATTTTTAAGCTTGAGTAACGTCTCGATCGAAACTCCTGCCCAAAAGGCTTGACTTTGAGCTTCAAGAGATAGAGAATGTTGGAGAAAACTAGCCAGAATATCGAACAGTTGAATCTGTTCTTTTGGGGATAAAATATTAGCGGCTTGGATGGCGTTTTGCAGTTGAGGAGTCACTATTTTTACCTCGTACCTTTGGCTTTTCGATTCTATATTTTAGCAGAAATCTCTATATTTATTATTTTTCGCCATGTTCTGCCGATCGAAGCTCTTATGCGATCGCGAATTCTGTAATTTCACGCCGTTCGGGTCGATAAAATCCCAGGACGATATCTTCTTTAGGAATGCCTAGTTCAACTAATTCTAAGGCAATACCGTTTTCGGTTCCATCCCACTCAATCCAAACTTTATCATTACGAATTCGCAAATGAAATGAGATAGAGTGCACTCTACCAGAACTATTCCAGCCGATCGCCATCAGTAGATAGTTATCGCCTTCTATATCGCAAATTTGGATGGTTTCGACGGGACTATCCGTCGTTTGTAATTCGGCATGGCGATGAATAACAGTTTTAATGGCATCTCGATAGTTGGTTAGTTTATCCATTGTACAATTTCCTCTATTTTGGGGTTAAATATGAGTAGTGAGACTTGTCGATCGGTGACAAACTCTAGAATGGGCGATCGCGAAAAGAAATCTTGATAGATATCATCGGGAATGGCAAGATAGAGCGCTCGTTGAGGTTGAATTCGATCAAGCAGAAATTGATAGAGTGCATACTGACCCACTGCTTTTTCTAGTTCTGAAATTGGGGAAGGACTACCAAATACTTTAATTTCTACGGCAATCTGTTGATTTCGGCGATCGGCAAAAATTGGTTTTTGGGCACCTAAATCGGCATAGAGGTTGAAACCTTCGTACTGAAGTAGCAGTGGATCGTCGGTAATTGTCCAGCCATCTTTAACGAGTGCGGCTTTGACAACATTGTGGTAGAGATCGAGACGAGGCATACTTCTATTTTACCGAATTTCCTGAATTTTTTCTAGCGTCGGAACTTTTTCCTATCCCACTTCGATCGTCTCAATATTTAGCATTAAAGTGATTCATTTAGACTTTAATGATACCATATCGATATTTGCTACTGGCGATTCGAAACCACTTCTATAGAATCGAAACCCACTATAGCGAGTTCAAAAAGTCCGCGACGACGGACGAGTGTTCCCATCGCCGCGATTTCCCATCGCCGGGGAATATTCATTTCAACCGTCGATCGAAACAGCCTCTCCCAAATCCATTAACTTATTACTTATTACTTAACCTCCCCTCCGCCCAAGTTCGCACCGCCTCGTCGGGGTAGTTTTGCACCACTTCCCGCAGGATTAGTTCGGCTTCTTCGGGATGATGTTCGAGTAGGAATTCGAGGATTTCTTCTGGCGATTTATCTTGCAGTTCTTCGGGGCGGAGTGTGAAATCGGTGAGGAAAAATTGGAGGAGGAAAAGGAACTTATTAGTGTAGTTTTCAAGATATTGTAGAAGATATACGATCTCTGCGAATCGCAGTCTGTTTCAGACCTTCATCAGTTTTCGCAAGTTCCTCGATCCAGGAAAAAGTTTCGGGTTGTTCTTTGTAATACGTCACAATAGCTTTCACTGCTTCTATTCGTACGTCTGAATGAATATCATTTAGAACAATTTGTTTGAGCCAATCTAATGTTTTCGGTTGCTTGTTGTAGTTATCCACGATTGCCCAAAATGCCAACCTTCGCACATATTTACTCGGTTCATTTAGAACAATTTGTTTGAGCAAATCTAAGGTTCCCGGTTGTTCTTTGTAGTTAAAGCGAAGCACCCTAACTGCCGCACGTCGCACATATTCACTCGGGTCATTTAGAACAATTTGTTTGAGCAAATCTAAGGTCTCTGGTTGACCTTTGTAGTGACGTACGATCGCCAAAAATGACGTATGTCGCACGTTTTTACTCGGGTCATTTAGCGAAGTTTGTTTGAGCAAATCTAAGGTCTCTGATTGTTCTTTGTAGTTATCTGCGATCGCCAAAAGTGCCGAAATTCGTACGTCTTCATGAACATCATTTAATACAATTTGTTTGAGCAAATCTAAGGTCTCTGATTGTTCTTTGTAGTTATCTGCGATCGCCAAAACTGCCGAAATTCGTACGTCTTCATGAACATCATTTAGCACGAGTTGTTTGAGCCAATCTAAGATTTCTGGTTGCTCTTTGTAGTTATCTGCGATCCCTCTAACTGCCGCACATCGCACGTCTTCATGAGCATCATTTAACACAATTTGTTTGAGCCAATCTAAAGTTTTTGGTTGTTTTTTAGAGTTATCTGCAATCGCCCAAACTGCCGCACATCGCACGTTTTTATTTGGTTCATTTAGCACGAGTTGTTTGAGCCAGTCTAAGATTTTCAGTTGTTTTTTATAGTTAGATACGACCGCCCAAACTGCTGCCTCTCGCACGTTTTCTCTCGAGTCATTTAGCACAATTTTTTTGAGCCAATCTAAGGTTTCTCGTTGTTCTTTGTAGTTAGATACGATCGAGCCAACGGCTGCCCATTGCACCTCTTCATGAGTATTATTTAGCACCTGTTCTTTGAGCCAATCTAAAGTATCGGGTTGTTCTTTGTAGTTAGATACGATCGCCCAAAATACCCGCCGTTGCACGTTGTTACTCGGGTCATTTAGCGCAATTTTTTTGAGCCAATCCAAGGTTTCCAGATGTTGTTTATAGTTAGATACAACCGCCCCAACTGCTTCCTCTCGCACATATTCATGGGCATCGTATTGCCCCCGTTCCTTGAGCCAATCCAAGGTGTTTGGATGGTCTTTATAGGACTTGACTACAGCCTTCACTACGGTATTTCTAACCCCACAATTTTCATCGTTTATCACCCATTTTTTGAGCCAATCTAAAGTGTTAGGATTATCTTTGTAATGCTTTATAACTGCTTCCATGACTGCCTGGCGCACGTCTGGCTTATCATCGTATTGTCCTCGTTGCTGAAGCCAATTTAAGGTGCTAGGGTGGTCTTTGTAATGCTCTGCGATTGCTTCAACCGCCCGCCGTCGCACGTCTGGCTTATCATCGTATTGTCCTCGTTGCTGGAGCCAATCTAAGGTTTCCGGTTTCTCTTTGTAGTTAGATGCGATCGCAAAAATTGCTGCCCATCGCACGTCTTCACGAACATTATTTAGCACCTGCTGCCAACTGTCGTACATCTGAATGGGTATCCTGTAGTACCCGTTCCTTAAGCCAGTTTAAGGTGTCCGGTTGATCTTTGTAGATAGATGCGATCGACAAAACTGCCAACTGTCGCACTAGTTGATAGGTGCTATTTAGTACCAGTTTTTTGAGCCAATCTAAGATATCAAGTTGCTTTTTGCAGTTATGGAAAATTGTCCAAAATGTATGAAATTGCACCACTTCATAGGTACTATCTAGCACTCGTTCCTTGAGCCAGTGTAAGGGTAGGGAAAGTATAGAACAATACGATCGATCGTTTCACGTACCGCCTCCTCACTCAATTCAATCTCTTGCTGTTCAATTTCTCGCTGAAGGGCAACTAACAGAGTATTCCCCAACGATTCCAAATCGGTTTGATTGTCAACATCAGAAAAACAATCTGCTGCCAGCAACAGATTCATCAACCCTTCCGGCTTCAATTGACCTTTGTGCCACTCTTCCTCCTCCAAAAACAAAGATCGATCGACCTCAACCCCCATCAAAAACTCAATTAACTCCCCCGCAAACTTCGCATCCACAAAAGCGCAAATCAACCGCAACACCTCGTGCCATGTCTCCTCCTGCCAGTGTTGCCCGAAAATCTCATCGCGCAACACTTCTAACGACATCCCCCCATCCGTCCCCCGCTTGTGGAACCGATTGACAATTTCCGTGGCGCAGAAATACTCCAAAAACGTGCGATGAAGGAAGGAATACGTATCCGCACCGCGATAACAGAGAATGAAATTGCGTTCCCGCAATTGTTCGAATCAACTTCCCCGCCTTCTCTCGCGGTTCGCTGAAGCCTTGTTCCCTCATGTACGCCGTCAAAATCTGCTTCAGCCGTTCGTCTTCAATTAAATTCCCCGCCAACCCCTTCTCACTGGCTTGCATCTCGTACGCCAGCCGCCGCAGCATCGCCTGTTTCTCCTGCCGTCCGATGGCATCGAAGGGCAATTGCAGCCGTTTGTGGTCGATATCCCAATTGTGCAGCAAAACCCGCGTACATCGATCGTACAACTCCGCCCGATCTCGCGGTAGGGGTTGGTGGCGGTTGAGGATTGCCATCATCGTCAGCAGTAGGGGATTATCCGCCAGATTTTCGATCGATTTGGAACGGTTAATGGCTTCCTGAAGCTGCTGTACCAACCGGGGTTTATCGTCGTCGTCCCCCAGCGCCAAATCGTACCAACGTTGGATAAACTCCGTTATTTCCTCATTTTCCAGCGGTTGCAGCGTCCAATGGCGAAACTCCGCGTGTTGCAATCTGTCCGGGTTATAGCCGATAATCCGCGAAGTCACCACCACCTGCGCTAGGGGATACTGTTGCGCGAACCGGACGATTTCCCCCGCCACCTCGTTATACGCCGCCAGGTTCAAACACCTCATCCAACCCGTCAAACATCACCAGTGTGGGGTTTTCCCGCAAATAGCGATCGAGTTCTACCTCGTCGAACTGCCAATGCGCACCGCATCCCTTATTCAGAAACTCCAGAAAACTGGTCACTTTTGCCCGGTCATTGACATATTCCCGCAACTCGATTAACAACGGCAACTCGGCAGCATTCCCCTCCACCCACCGCAGCGCCAAATACTGCAACAGCGTCGATTTCCCCGCGCCAGGATCGCCCAAAACCACGGCACGAGACCCCTCCCTTCGGCATAACTCGCCCTCATCCCCCAGCCCCTTCTCCCAAGCTGGGAGAAGGGGAGCAATAGCTTCCGGTTCCCCCTCTCCCGATTTTTGGGAGAGGGGGTTAGGGGGTGAGGGCGAGAACCCCAACGCCTTCAAAATCTTCTGCGACGGTTGCCCAAAATAATCCCGGCGATACCGTTCCAACTGCGCCTCGGTTAAATCCACCTCCAACCGCCCATCCGCCTGAAACCGCCGTTTCACATCCCACGGCAAATCGTACCGCGACGGCGGCAGCGCCTCTCGCGCCGTCTGTTCGATAAACATCCGCCACAATTTCATCCGATACTGATTATCGGTACAATCGATCGAGTGGAGTTTCAACCCGCCATAATTCTTATCCAAATTGGCGCGATATTGTTCCAAATCGAACCCTTTCGGCAATCCCGCCATCCTTTCCAGCAGGGCGTTTCGCTGTTCTGCCAGTTCCAATTGCAGCAACCGACTCAAATCGGCATCGGCTTTAACAATCGCCTTGACTTTGCGCACGTATTCTTTAGCAATGCGCTGCCAATCAAACTCTGCCGGAAATCGCGTTCCTTGGGGTTGGTACGGCTGCCAGTAAGTTCGCAACGCTTCGGTTTTCAAGCGCTTGCAATCCGTGGCAAAGGGTTCGCCTAACAATCCTCGTACTTTATTATCTTTGGCAAATTGTTTGAGCGATCGACTGTAAAAATGCTCGATACTGGTAGGGTGAACGTCAAGATAGTCCAACTCTTCGACAAACAGCCGGAGAAATTCCCCCACTGCCTGTCCGCTAGATTTCTGAAGCGTGGCTATATTCACCGCCGCCACGCTTTCGGACAAACAAGTTTTAAAGAAGTCTTTGACGTAATCTTCCGCTGCGCCTTTGCTCAATTCCAAGCCGGTTTCCCAGACTTTCTTCGCTAGTTCTGTCCCTACGGCAGCGGTCAACCATTCCAGCATCTTGAATTTCTCGTTACATTTCTCGATCGATCGCTTCTAGCGATCGATGATTTTACTGTATCGCAATTTTTCACAAAAATTTTCATGCTAGAATCCCGGCATACCGATTTCGATCGAAGCGGCAAAAAAAAGACAGCTTTACTCCGGGTGAATCTTCCGACGCTTTCAGATTAGCTTAAATTGCTCTCATGTGCCATTGAGTAAAACTCGCCGATCGATCGTTTCTTTTGAGAGAGTTTCTATCATCGATCCGTACCCTTATCGCCTGCCGAAAGTTAACAACTCACGGTTAATTTAGCAGCATCTCGGATCTCTCCAACTGTTGCCACTTCGCCGAACAAATCGTACACATCGGCATCGGTAATCTTCACGGAAACCAAAGAACCCAGTTTCGCCGAACCGCTTACGTAAACTAAGCCATCCACTTCCGGTGCAAATCGCGCCGAACGTCCGACTAATTCCCCAGTTTCCGGGTTTTCTTCTTCGATGAGAACATCCACCACTTTCCCCACTTCGGCGCGGTTTTTCTTCAGAGAAATGGGTTGCTGCAATTCCATCAAGGCATCGCGTCGCGCATCCATCACCTCTTGCGGTAATTGATTCGGCAAGTCGTAGGCAGCGGTTCCTTCTTCGGGGGAGAAAGTAAAGACACCGACGTGATCGAATTCGTGACGTTGAACGAATTCCAGCAAGTGTTGGAAATGTTCCTCGGTTTCGCCGGGGAACCCGACGATAAATGTTGTCCGCATCACAGCATTGGGGAGGGCTGTTTTGATCCGATCGATAATGCTATCGTTAACCTGTCCCTGCCACGGACGATTCATCGCCCGCAAAATTTCGGGATGGGAATGTTGTAGCGGTAAATCCAAGTAGGGGACGACGTTGGGGGTTTCCGCGATGGCGGCAATCACTTCGGGAGTTAACCCCGTCGGATAGGCGTAGTGCATCCGAATCCAGGGTACCTCAACGTTACCCAGCGCCCGCAACAGTGGCGCGAGTTGGGGTTTGCCGTAGAGATCCAAACCGTAATTGGTGGTAATTTGGGAAATGAGGATCAGTTCTCGAACGCCTTCATTTGCCAGTTGTTGGGCTTCGGCAACGATCGATTCAATGGTACGCGATCGCTGATTTCCCCGCAAATGAGGAATAATACAAAATGCACAGCGATAGTCGCAGCCTTCGGCAACCCGCAGATAAGCAACGCCTTCGGTGGTGGTGCGATAGCGAGGCGTGGTTTCGTCGGCAATATAAGTCGGTTCTGGGGAAATTTCTTTAACTCGTTCTCCCCCTTCCACCCGTTGTACCACATCGACAATTTTGCCGTAATCTCCGGTTCCTACTACAGCCACGGCTTCGGGCAATTCTTCCAACAACTCCTCTTGGAAGTGTTGCGCCATGCACCCGGTGATGATAACTTTTTTATTGTCTTCGGCGAGTTCCACCAACGTCCGCACCGATTCTTCTCGTGCCGCCTGAATGAAGCTGCAAGTATTGACGATGACGTAATCTGCCAGTTCCTCATTGCCATCGACTTGATACCCGGCTTGGGCGAGCAACCCCAACATATGCTCGGTATCGATGCGATTTTTTTCGCAGCCCAGGTGAGAAATGGCGATCGTCGGCTTGTTGCCCATTAAAAAACTTTGCTCGATTGTCGATTATTTAACATCTAAAATACTATCTCTAAAATGGCTGTGTGTCAATTAAAATAACGAGATAGACCGCGCAAATTGCGACCTAAAAAAAAGAGACATTCGATCGCCGATTTAGAGGGTTGGGAGTTCCCGCACAAAGGGTCAACCCATTCAAGCCGAAAAAGTAGAAAATTTCTCGATCGAAACTTTCTCCAGGAATATTCGCGGCTTTTTCGCCAGTTGTTGACAATTCCATAGCCAATTGCGGTTTCTTGAGTTAGACTACGAGTGGCAAATAACCTTCGGCTAGTTTGTCGATCGCGCCACCTGGTCGGTCGATCGGCTGCGAATCTAGCATTTTTTCGTTAAACTCATTACGGGAGTGTTATGACTGACCTCAATCGCGGTATCATGAAATTTAAGGGAGCCGATACTCCCATTGCGATCGCCATTTCCACCATTCTAGTTTTGGGTGGCATCGGTTTTCTCCTCTGGTGGGCATACCAGTCGGCGTATGTCGGTATCTAGTCCCAAACTCGGTGAAAAACCCATTCGATACACCAAACTCAGTTTCGCTACACCCAACTCAGTCCAGTCAGAGTTTGGGTTTGTCGGGCTAAATCTTTTTTCCTTTGATTGATTTATTCCCCTTTGTTCTAGCCGCCGATGTCGAGCCACTCCTGGGAGCTGTGTGGCTCGACATCCTCGTACTGGGGATCATGCTACTGCTGTCTGGCTGCTTTTCAGGGTCAGAGACGGCTCTGACAGCCCTCGATAACTTTAAACTGAGAGCGTTAATCCGCGAATATCCCAATTCCAACACCATGTTTCGCCTGCTGTTGGAATATAGAGGGCGATTTATTATTACGCTGCTTGTTGGCAACACTCTCATCAATAATTTTTCGGCAATTCTCACCAGCAATCTATTTAGTTTGTGGTTAGGCAATCAGGCAATTGGTATCGCCACAGGTGTGGTGACATTTTTGGTGCTGACGTTTGGAGAAATTCTACCTAAATCTCTTGCCATTAATAACGTCTTACCCGTTTTCACGATCGTCGCTCGTCCGATTTACTGGCTCTCGCAAGTCTTTTCAATCTTAGGGATTATTCCCGTATTTGAAATGCTGACGCAAGCAACAATTCGTCGCTTTCAGCACAAAGACGGACAGCACGTGGAATCGGTTAGCGACTTGCAATTGATGATCGAAATTCTCGGGGGTAAAGGTAAGTTAGATTTACACAAGCATCAGTTACTCAACAAAGCACTGACGCTCGATCGACTCAGTGCCAAAGAACTGGTTAAACCCCGCATCGATATGCAAACCATTTCCCACGAAGCCTCCCTGCAAGAGTTAGTCGATTTGTGCTTAGAAACGGGATATTCTCGTATTCCGGTGCAGGAAGAATCGAAAGATCGAATTGTGGGAATCGCCCATCTCAAACAGGCGCTGCACCAACTCAAGTTTATCCGATCGGGGGGACAAGGCAGCGATCGAGTTCTGGCTGCCATCGATCCCCCCGTCTACGTCCCCGATACCAAGCGCGTAGCAGATTTGCTCAAAGAAATGCTCCACCAACGCCTGCACATGGCGATTATTGTAGACGAGTACGGCGGAACGGTAGGATTAATTACCCTAGAAGATATTTTAGAAGAATTGGTGGGAGAAATTTACGACGAAAGCGATTACCCAAGTCGTACCCTGCGGGAGCAGCGAGCCTCCAAAATTGTGTCAGACAATTCAGCCAAACTGACGATTTGATATCATTGGCTGCCAAAACTTGAGGAGGTCAGCGCTATCATCGAAGGTGTCCTCCCCACTGTTTGAATCGTGAATAAACCTCCAAACGGTCGATTAGTCTTGACTCACTCGACCCATATTCCTGGATTGATCCCTATTCTAGAACGCCTGACCCACAACCTAGGAGTTCAAACGATTACACCGGGTGTGATCGGACGGGTGAGAGGACATTCTCCGCAACTGAAGTTAAGAATTTCCGTCCCGATTCGGGGTGGATTTAAGGTGTTGGCACGTCACGGAAAAACCGTTCAAGAAGTGTTTATTATTGCCACTCTCAGTCAAGAAGAACTTGAAGGCGCGATCGATCGAATTTTAAACCTCAAGTGACTAAAGTTTGCCTTTGCCTGATATAGCGACGACTATATCGGGCTGGCGGGCATCCCCAACTAATCCGAGGGGGAGTGAGAATTACTCGTCCCGTGGGTTTCCAACTCGATGGGAATTCGGGGCATATTGCGAATAGCGATCGTATAAATGTCCGTCGGCATTTCGATTTTCGCCTCTTGCAACGCTTCCTTAATCCCTTGAGTCACATTGGATGTGGCTTGCAAGAATCCAGCGCGGCGGGAATCCACCCAGAAACGCACTTCCAAATTCACCGTACTAGCAGCTAACTCTTTCACCAGCACTTCCAATGGGGGATCGACTTCCACTTCTTCAATGCCGTTGAGCTTGTCTCGAATCACACCAGTGGCAGTAGCGATATCGGCGTCGTAGTCGATCCCTACAATCACCGAACTGCGGCGGCGGGTAGAGGCGGTATTGTTGGTAATGGTGGATTGGAAGACTTCTTGATTGGGAATGTAGACCACGCGACCGTCGTAGGTGGTCATGGTCGTACCGCGCAACTGAACTTGAGTGATGGTTCCTTCGTAGCCTTCGATCACGACTTGATCGCCGATGCGAAACGGTCTGGCCGCCAGAAGGATCACCCCGGAAATATAGTTACTCAGAACATCTTTGAGACTAAAACCGATCGCCACACTGGTCAATCCCAACGCCCCCACCAACGCTGCCAGGTCGAGTCCCATCACCCCCAAAGCTAAAACCGCTCCGAGAACCCACACACCGCCATAACCCAACCGACCGATGAGAATTTCCGTACTTCGATCGCCCTCAGTTTGTTTTGCCCACTCAAAAGCGAGGCGGCGCACGGCTTGAGCAACGATCCAGGTGAGCATCACCACCACCATTGCTCCAATTAAAGACGGCAGATTATCAACCGTCTTGCGGATCGATTCGCGCACTGTACTATTCAGGCGTTGGACAACATCGATCGCCAAGGGAGGTTTATCCAGCGCTTGATTGAGGTCTTCCGTCCATTTTTGGGCGAGGGCTTCCACGGAAAGACCGAAATCCTCTGCATCTTGCGTCGTTACAGTCATCAGCACGCGGTTATTGAGCTGCAAGGTGGCAAGGTTCCGAGCCACATCTCGTTGCACCGAGACGGGTTCTAGCGCATCCACTCGGGTTATGAGGCTGGAAATTCGACGGTTAATGGTGGCAGCGCGATCGCCTGCATCGAGACCTTGCAAACTTCCCACCTGGAAAATCGGTCGTCCCCGTACTTCCACATCGGCAAAATACAATCCTTCCTTGACTTCGGCTGTAGTTTTAGCTGGAGAGGGGACTGGAACAGGTTCAGCGTCTTGAGCAACACTAGGCGTAATATTAATCGATATCGCAGTGATGGCGATCGTTACAATGGTGGGTAACGATGAGAATCCAAGGGAGTTGCAGCGCGATCGCCATGAGGATTTGCGAATCAAAAACATCGACATTATTTACGAGTGCGGGGTGCAAAGAAGCTCGAGGAATTTACGAACAACTTTTGCCAAGAATATGGGATCGAAAACCGATATCCCAACTACTTACATTGTGTCACAAATGTGTTGCCAAATCGCTAAAGTTTGCCGGATAGAAAAGCGCAAATCCGATGCAAAAAAGCCGGGAGTCCCGGATTTTTCCAGGAATCTCTCGGCTCGCACGAACGCTTTGTCAAGAAATTAGTAGCTACGTGACTACAGTGTGCCGGATTGTTTGACATCAGGATTGCCTTGACGATCGACATCCACTTCTTCGCGACGCAGGGTTTCTTGACCCGTAACCGTCTCTTGTTCGACTTCTTTGCGGACTGTCACTTCTCCACGTGCAAAGGTTTCCTTGTGGATATCTGCCGTTTCTTCGTGAACATCCATCCGGGCGACTTCAGTTTCGCGGAAGTCCGTGCTGCCTGTGGTTGCTGTCCCGGTTCCAGGAGTATATTCGATGATGATTTTCTCTTTTTCCACGGGAACAGAAGCCGAAGCGGTTTCTGTTTCTACCCGCTTACTTACCGTCACTTCCCCAGTTTTCTGGCGTTGCTTGTCGGCGATCAAACGCTCTTCGTAAAGCTTCAGCTTCTGGTGGTTCTCTTCGTCAGTGGTGTAGAGTTCGGGTTCGTTTTCGTACTGATAGCTAGACGCATTGTAGGCAGCAGTGGAGGTCGCTGCCGAGGTCGCAGTTGCTGCTCCAGTTGCGGCTGGTTGGCGATAGACCGATCGTACGCTCTCTTCGTACTCGTAATCCACCGTCATATCGTCATTGTACTCAGGCAAACGTTCGGCTTGCTCTTGGTTGACAATGCCGATGGCATAAACACAATCTTTTTGATAGTTGACTTGGCAGCGTCCCACGGGAAGTAAGACTTTTTTGCCCAAAATCCAAAACCCGGTATCGATGACTAAGTAGCGGAAACGACCGCCTTCGTCGATGAGTGCATCGTAAACCGTTCCAATTTTATCTTCTGTCAGTCCAGCATAAACTGAATAGCCTTTGATATCTTCTCCACCGAAAATATCTTCTTTGTAATTTGGGTATAAATCAGCAATTTTGTAAAGAGCCATAGTCGATCTCCAAGTATCATTAACAATCTGATGTCTCTATAGTAGGCATTTATTAAAGTTCCGTCGTCTACCTAAAGAGCGAATAAAAAATAGATCGATCGTTAGGATGTCCTTCTCAAGATAGAGAGACGTTCCGAATTCTCGATCTTTAGTATCTAAATAATTTGAAGTATTTTAAAGCCAAAATCAGAGTGCCATTCGATTTCTGACACCGCCTCACCAAAAAAAAACGCCCTCCAATTGGAGGGCGTTTTTTTAGACTATGCTTAACGCATCTCTAGCACTCAAGCGGTGATTAACCGTTGATAGCAGGAGCGGTCAAAGCGACGGGGGTGGAATCACCAGCAGCCAAGTCTAAGGGGAAGTTGTGAGCGTTGCGCTCGTGCATCACTTCCATTCCTAAGCTGGCGCGGTTGATCACATCTGCCCAGGTGTTGATGACGCGACCTTGGCTGTCAATCACTGATTGGTTGAAGTTGAAACCGTTCAGGTTGAATGCCATGGTGCTCACACCTAATGCTGTGAACCAGATTCCCACAACTGGCCATGCACCTAAGAAGAAGTGCAAGGAACGGCTGTTGTTGAAGGAAGCGTATTGGAAGATCAAGCGACCAAAGTAGCCGTGTGCGGCGACGATGTTATAGGTTTCTTCTTCTTGACCGAATTTGTATCCGTAGTTCTGAGATTCGTTCTCGGTGGTTTCACGCACCAGAGAAGAGGTGACCAAAGAACCGTGCATCGCGGAGAATAAAGAACCTCCGAAGACACCGGCGACTCCCAACATGTGGAAGGGGTGCATCAGGATGTTGTGCTCGGCTTGGAACACTAACATGAAGTTGAATGTACCGGAGATGCCGAAGGGCATGGCGTCGGAGAAGCTTCCTTGACCCAAAGGATAGATCAAGAACACGGCGCTAGCAGCAGCAACGGGTGCGCTGTAGGCGACGCAGATCCAAGGACGCATTCCTAGGCGGTAGCTCAGTTCCCATTCACGTCCCATGTAGGCGAAGATGCCGACTAGGAAGTGGAAGCAGATGAGCTGGTAAGGACCACCGTTGTACAACCATTCGTCTAAGGACGCTGCTGCCCAGATGGGGTAGAAGTGCAAGCCGATGGCGTTGGAAGAAGGAACTACTGCTCCGGAGATGATGTTGTTGCCGTACATCAAGGAACCGGCTACGGGTTCGCGGATGCCGTCGATGTCCACGGGGGGAGCGGCGACGAAGGCGATGATGAAGCAGATGGTGGCGGTTAAGAGGGTGGGGATCATCAGGACGCCGAACCAGCCTACATAGAGGCGATTTTCGGTGGATGTGACCCAGCCGCAGAACCGATCCCATACGTTAGCGCTTTCGCGCTGTTGAATGGTGGTTGTCATTGTTTGGATAATTGCTATTGAATTTTCAAGGTTCGCTTGATGTATTCAATATAGCTGAGTCTGAGAGGGTCTGTAAAGGTTTGTGACCACAGCATTGGCTATAGGATGTATAAGCTGTGTTTATATTTAGAGGCTTTGAGGTTGGGTGATTTTGGGTGCGATGTCACTCACCCAAACTGCATAGGTTGTCCAGGCTCAGAAGTATATTCGAGTGAATCACTTCACGGTGAGGCTGGCAAAATAAGACTGGCACAGCACAGTACAGCAACGCACGATCCTGAAAACGATGTCATCTACCCCAGATCTTTCCCACACGATTGCGTATCAACTAAACGTTCGACTTGTCGAACAAACCTGCTTGTTTGAACTTGCCTGGGGTCAAGGGCAACAATTGTCTGCTCAACTCCAGTATCCGATGCGCTTGAGCGTTTTGTACCGAGAATGGCGGTTTGTGTATTTGAGCTTTTACCAGAACTTAGATGCCCTCGACGATCTCGATTCCCAAAATGGGAGTGCCTATAAACACTTGCGGGGACGGGTAGCCGATAGTGGCAGTATCGAATCGCCTCTGCCGGATTGGCACGCGAAGTTGGTGACAGTGGAAGCGGAATTACTTTCGGAGTTTCATAATTGGTTGCGCAGTCGGGAGTTGTTTGAGATCCGTACGGAATTGGTGCGCGTGCGATCGCAGCCTGAAGATGCAACCGGAAAGGGAGAATCGATCGTTGATGTCTTAGTAACTTGTGGTTCCTCGGATTTGGCGCGACTACCCTGGGAAGCCTGGGAAATCGGGACAGAACTGGCTGCCCACAGTCGCATTCGCATTTTCCGCACTCCGTCCAATATTCGATTGGCGCCCCAAAGGAGCAAATCTACCGCTAGAGTTCTGGCAATTCTGGGGGATGATACGGGATTGAATTTTGCCAAAGAACGGGAGGCTCTAACACAATGCCAGAAACAGGTACAACTGACATTTGTCGGTTGGCAACCGGGAAAATCGATCGCCGAACTCAAGGCTGAAATTCGATCGGCGCTTCGAGATCCCCAAGGCTGGGATGTTCTGCTATTTTTTGGACACAGCAACGAAACCGGGTTGACGGGTGGAGTCATTTCGATCGCCCCGGATGCCCAACTTCAAATACACGAAATTACTGAAGATTTAAAAATTGCTAAAGATCGGGGATTGCAATTTGCCCTATTTAATTCTTGTAGCGGTTTGAGTATTGCCGATGCACTGATTAATTTGGGTTTATCCCAAGTTGTCGTCATGCGAGAGGCAATTCACAACAATGTCGCTCAAGAGTTTTTGGTTCAATTTTTACACAGTTTAGCCAACTATCAAGATGCTTACGACTCTCTTCGATCGGCTTGTAAGTTTCTCAAACTCGAGCAAAATCTGACTTATCCCTCGGCATATTTAATTCCTTCCCTATTTCGCCATCCGGCGGCAGAAGTCTTCCGTCTGCAACGCAAACCCAGTGGGTGGCAAAGAGCGATCGAACTCTTGCGACCGACGAAACTCGAAGCGATCGCTCTGCCAATTTTACTATTCTTCAGTTGCTCGGTTTCATCGCAAGATGCTTTGGTGGCACAGCGGTTGTTGGTGCAGTCTATCTATCGCGATCGTGACGGATCAAATCGAGCCAATTTCGGCTGCTCAACCCCCTCCTGTGTTGTTAGTACAAATCGATGAAGAGTCCATTAGAAGGGCAAAAATTACCGATATCAAACCTCTGGATCGTAAATATGTTGCCACAATCATCCCTCGTCTGGCGGCATTAAACGCCAAAGTTGTGGGACTCGATCTCTTGTTCAAGAATCATATTGAAAAAGAGGAAAACACGGCTATCCTCGCTCAAACCATCAAGAAAGCCGTGTCTGAGCATCGAACTTGGTTTGTCTTTGCGGCTTACGAACATGGAGGAAATTGGCTCAAGCCGCTCCCAGAAATTACCAATCCCCATTGGAGTTTGTTTGGAGATATCGAATTATTGCTCTGGTCGATGAAACTTGCGCCTCGCAATCTGTCGTCCACTTCTCCTTTACCCTTTTCGTACAATCTTGCCCTTGCCCATCATCTCACTCAGACAGAAGAGTTTCTCGAGGAGGTTCCCCAACCCAACCTACGATCGTCTAGCGACTTTCTCTCCCAAATCGATAAGTTTGTCCAATTCCAGAAAAAAGAGGATTACACCACGCTCTTGCCGTCATGGTCTCGCAGCCAACCGATCACACTATTCTCGTACAGACTCCAGCAACTTTGGTTTCATCCCATCATCGACTTTTCTGTTCCTCCCAGTCGGGCTTATGACACCATTCCCGCCTGGAAACTATTAGAAAGCGATGCCAGCACTCCACAATTGCAAGCGATCGATCGGCAAGTTGTCGTCCTAGCGGCTGGAGGATTTGCTGAAGCTGGACTGTTCTCGGACGGTCAGGATAACCACCGATTGCCACCTGCCATCGCCTATTGGCACGATCGCACTTCCAATCCTACAGAAATTTTCACGGGTGGTGAAGCCCACGCTTATATGATTCATCATTTGTTGCGCGATCGATTGGTGGTTCCCGTTCCTGACTTGTGGGCAGTCGCTGCTGCCATTTTGCTGGGGAAAGGGATGGTGGTGGTGTGGCGGCAAAAACACCAGCAATTGAGCCAGCGGGGAACTTCGATCGTGCAGGGAACCGTAGCGATTGCCCCGATCGTTTACGGTGCGGCAAGCTTGCAAATTTTCGTCAGTGCGGCGATTTTATTACCTTGGGTGCTACCATCTACCGCGTTTTGGATTTACACGTTACCTATTTTGCTAAGGAAAAAAACTGTATGAAAACTATCAATCGGGTGCTATTTACAGCGATCGTGGGAATCTGGATTTTATTGTCCGATCCGATCGCTCGTTCTCAGCCGGTTTCCGATGCCAAGATACCCGTACCGACTAAGCGACAAGAACAAGATCCAGAGCCGCCCGATTCTAAGCGGACTGGTGTCGGTGTTTCCGGTGGGGCTCCTGGCGTCAAACAAGATCCGCCGCTGCCGGAAGACAAGGAGACTGGTGTCGGTACGACTCCTAGCGCGACAGATCCGGAGCCGCCCGATTCCAAGCCGACTGGTGTCGGTACGACTCCTAGTGTCCGAGGGAACTTCTGCTTAATCGCACCATCTACTTTGGGACAAACCTCTACAATTTGGAACGATCTCCCCTTATTTATCTGGGATGGAAATGTCAGCAACATCGAACTACGAGATCACAACAGCGATACTGCGCTGTGGACTGCCCAACCCGATTCTACGGCTTCAACATTCCAATATGACGGCGAACCTTTAGAACCGGGTCAAACCTACGATGTCGTCATGACAACCACCGGAGAGTTAATTTTCACCTTCACGGTGATGGATGCCCAAACTCGTGCTGGAATTGCAGCGGATTTACAGGCTTTAGAAGAACGAGCGATCGAACAGGGAGCGGACGAAGGATCGATCGCCTTTGCACGCGCCCAATACTTCGCTAATCGGGGATTGCGATGGGATGCCTTGCAGGAAGTGTTCTCAGTCATCGAACCGGGAGAAGATGCAATTTCGATCGCGGCTTTACTCACCTGCGATCTGCAAAACGAGTAAGTCTTGTAATTGTTACCTCGGTCTAAAGACACGGGGATGAGCGCGAATTGGTCTGTAATCCGTAGGGGTAGTGCCCTGTGCCTACCCCGTGGATTCGGGGCAACCACGGGGGGATTGCCCCTACAGATTAAACGTTAAAAATCGTAGAGATTACTCCAAATCTCTACGATTTTTATTGGGATGAAAAACGGGTTAACGTTACAGTGCAATCGAGTTATTCAACGGGAACAGCACCCACTTCGACCGTTCTTTCTGTAGCACTTTCTGTGAGAGCTTTCCGTTGCGTTCGGGGTTGAGTCAACTCCCTGTCCTTTCTTTTTCTTGAAGCCTTCGATCGCCATTTGCGAAACTTCCGTCACCAGAAGCGTGAGCAGGAATACATCGTCTAATTGACCGATTCCCGGTATAAAATCTGGAGCGATATCGATCGGGCTGACAAAGTACAGTAGCGTCCCTAAGATTACCCACCAACGGTACTTGGGGTTGCGGATTGTGTTGCGATACCAAGTATAAATAGACTCGATCGAAAATTTCATAAAACCTTACCGTTTCGATACTTCTTATTTTGTCAAACTTCTCGAGGTCTGTCTTGGGGGAATAACCGCTCTCCTGTTGTCGGATACTTCGACTCAGGACTCGGCTCAATGCTGACAGAGAATTCTCTGGTTTCTCAACTGAACTCGATAAGAAGTCTATTCTTATTCTAGTTCACGCCTCTCATTCTTTCATCTCTCTGGGGATAGATCCCAACTCTTCAGACTTTATATACCTGTAGAGAGAGCAACTGTATTGTCGAACACTATACATTTACGTTTAGACATCAATAAACCCCAAAAAACTCATGAAACTTAAAGACGCGCTGCATCAAGATCATCAGAAAGCCGAACAGCTATTCGAGCAAGTTCAGAAGGCAACGGATGCAGCAACAATTGAGAAGCTATTTACAGAGCTTTCTGGCGATCTAAACGCTCATGCGACTGCTGAAGAAGAAGTGGTCTATCCCCTAGCTCGATCCTTCGTTTATGACGATATCGGAGAGCGTTACGAGGAGCAAGATAAGATGAAAGAAACTCTCAAAATGCTTGGGTCGATGGACTTTTCTTCTTCTGAGTTTAAAACAAAACTTAATAATTTGAAGGAAGAAATCCAAGAACACGTTAAGTACGAAGAAAGTGATATGATGGATTGCTTCGATCGGGACATGACCGACCAAGAGCAAGCCGAGATTGTCGAACAGTTTGAAGCCGCTAAGAAGGAAATGAAAGAAAAAATTGCCGCATAAAGCCAACCTTAAATTCAAATTTGTGCTTTGACATTACAACACCTACAACTATTTTAAAGACAACTAGCTAGAACAGTCAGTTGTCTTTTTTTTACGGCATCTTGTTATTGTCCGGCTGTTGGACCGCGCCGTTCGGGGGCGATCGAACTGCGTAGAAATCGGCACAAGTGTTGTAAATGTTCCTCCTGAGATAACCCTTCTAATTCGTTTAACGCCTGTTCTAAAGGTTGCCTCGATCGATACAGAATCCGAAATGCTTTTTTGAGCAAGGAAAACACTTCTCCGTCTGCGAGTTTGGCAACACCCGATCGTTTGAGACCGACCAGATTGAGCGATCGAACCCGCGAGGGATTGCCTTCTATTAGCATATAAGGCGGCACATCGCGATCGATGCGACTCATTCCCCCCACCATCGCCAAACGACCGATATGGACGAATTGGTGAATCCCCAGCATTCCTCCCAAAACGGCCTCGGATTCGATATGAACGTGACCCGCCAGCGATACCGTATTAGCAATGACAACGCGATCGGCAATTTGACAGTTGTGGGCGATGTGAACGTAAGCCATCAGCAAATTATCGTTGCCGATTTGGGTCACTTCTCCTTCCCCCGTTGCCCGGTTGATGGTGACATACTCGCGAATCCGATTGCGATCTCCAATTTTTACCAAGCTGTTCGCACCGCGATATTTAAGATCTTGCGGTTCCAAACCGATGGCTACCCCCGGAAAAATGTGGTTTCCCACCCCAATTTCCGTATCGCCATCGATAATCGCATGAGGACCGATCGTCGTTTCGCGATCGATCTTAACTCGATCTCCAACGATCGCATATGCGCCCACATTAACCGTCGGGTGCAGTTGAGCACCGGGATGAATAATCGCTGTTGGGTGAATCGTCTCACTCATTAAATTGTTCGTGGCTAGTGGCTAGTGGCGCTTTGGCGCTTTGGCTAGTAGTTCATCAACGATCGACTACTAACCATTTAACGATTAACTCTTAACTCTTAACTCTTAACTCTTAACTCTTAACTTTCTACTCATCCAACAGAGAAAAGAGCATTTCGCCTTCGGCAGCCCGTTCACCATCCACCTCGGCATAACCTTGCATTTTTCCAAATCGGCTTTTGACTTTGATCACTTCGGCAGTTAGGATCAGTCGATCGCCCGGAACGACGGGACGGCGAAACCGAACTTTATCAATTCCGGCAAAGATAAACAATCCTTTAGGAAGATCGGGCATTTGGGTAAGAATAATACCACCGACTTGCGCCATGGCTTCGACCATCAGACACTCCCGGCATCAGGGGGCGTCCGGGAAAGTGTCCCTGAAAATGGGGTTCATTAAACGTGACATTTTTGATCCCCACTGCCTTTTTGCCGGGAACGTATTCAATAATTCGATCGACCAAGGCAAAGGGATAGCGATGAGGCAAAAGCTTATGAATTTCTTCCACCGTCAAAATTGTTTTCGTTTCCGGGGTTTGCGTTTCGGGATTGGCAGCATCTACAGCAGTCTGAGTGTCAGTCAAAGCGGACATAATTAATTAGATAGAAAAATTAGATCGATCCTACTACCTGAACCTGAGAAAACTCACAGCCCTCTTCTCTCAAATGCTGTTGCAGCAGCTTGGCAAATCGGGTGTGCAAGTGGTGGCTGGCTTTATAGGCAATGAAATGGGCAATGGGGAAAAAACCGAGTAAACTCAGATCCCCTACTAAGTCTAAAATTTTATGACGCACCGGTTCATTTGCAAATCGCAGGGGGGGATTTAACCAGCCATGACGATCGCAAACTAAGGCATTGTCTAAACTTCCCCCCTGAATCAAACCCGCTTGTCGCAGGTGTTCCACTTGCCAAGCCAAGCCAAATGTCCGGGCGCTGGCAATTTCGGAGACAAAACTTTGACGATCGCCCGACCAACTGTACCACTGATTGCCGATCGCCGGAACCTCAAAATCGATGCCGTAGCTGAATCGTCGTTGGGGGGATGGTACGGCGGCGACAAAGGCATCGCCCTCGTACAACCACAGCGGTGTTTGGAGTTCCAAGGTAGAAGATTCCGTTGCGGCAATTCCCGCAATTTCGATCGCTTCTACCCACTCCCGCGCCGAACCGTCTAACAGCGGCACTTCTGCGCCATCAATTTCGATTCGGGCATCGTCAATCCCCATGCCAGCCAACGCCGCCAGCAGGTGTTCGACGGTTTGTACGCTAGCGTCACCCACTGCCAATTCCGTAGACAACCGAGTTTGTCGAACTGCCTCGATTCGCGCCGGAATCACGGGAAAACCGGGTAAATCGACTCGAACAAAATAGCGCCCTTCGCCAGATTTTGCCGGAATAACTCGTACATGAGTGAGTTTTCCACGATGCAGTCCGACGCCAGATTTTTCAAAGCCTTGAATTAACTGAGTCATAAGAATCTCGCATCTAGCAACCTAGAAATCTTTGGGCGGCAAAAACTTCACTTGCTGTCAAATTCAGCTCCGGAAATGTCGGTGAGTGAATGGGAACTTCGTCCCTAAACTGACTCACTTGATATTCTCCGTCTATCAAAGAATAAATCGAAAGAGTAGGCTGTTTGGGGTCGCCAATAAACCGTTTTCCTCCTAAGCCCAAATAATCGACGATCCAATATTCAGGAATTCCCATTTCTTCGTAATCTTGAGTGTTTGTCAGATAATCATCTCGCCAATTTGTGCTAACCACTTCAATCACGATCGGAATTGAAGACCCTTGTTGAACCGTCGATCGTTTTTGCCAAAGCGGTTCTTCTCCTAAAGCAGAGCGATCGAGAACTAAGACATCGGGCAAGTATCCGGTTTCTTTGCTTGGGGGTTTCACCAAAGCTTGTTTGGGGATAAAATACGGTAATGTCAGACGTCTAAACTCCAAGGTTAATTCGATCGCCAGAAACCCTACAATTTCTTCATGGTCTCCAGTTGGCTGCATGGTGACAATGACTCCATTTCGTAATTCGTAGTTTCCATTGTCTGGCTTCCAATCCAGGAACTCTTCAAAGGTTACGGGTTTTGGCAAAACTCGAATCATATTGCCTCCTGAATTTAATTTAGTTAGCTAAAGCGGGAATGCTCTGCAAATATTCTTCTGCCAAATTTTCTCCCATGTGTTTTTTGAGGGTTAAGTTCGGCTGACACCATTGGTCATTCGCCATCGGTTATTGGCAAAACTCGAATGACAAATGACTAACGACAAATAACAAACTAGAATCGTTCCCCAATCCCAAAATGGAAACGGTTATCCCCTTCATTATTTAAACCATAATCGATGCGGATCGGACCGATCGGCGACTGGATGCGAACCCCCACACCGTAGCCAACCCCATCTCCCGGTTTGCCCCGCACACCACCCGGATCGCCCGGAACGTTCCCTTGAGTTCCGAAAGTGGTTGCTGCATCCAAAAACAGCGCCCCACCGATGACAGAAAACACCGGGAAGCGATATTCTACGGTTGCTTGGGCAAAACTGCGTCCGACACCCACATCGCCCTCTTCAAACCCGCGTACGGAGTTCGTCCCACCGATGGCAAAGGCTTCGTAGGGGGGTAGATCTCCCAAAATCGTTCCGGCTTCGATATTAAACGCTAGGGCTTGTGCTCCGTCAGCAAAATCGGTGAATTTAACCGGGATATAGTAACTGTATCCAGCCCGAACGCGGTTAAAAAAGATGCCGTCGATGGGAATACTCTGATCGGTACTAAAACGGAGATACGAACCGTCTGTGGCTTGTAGGGTATTGTTGCGTCGATCGCGCGACAGCCCGAATTGCAAGTTGAGGAGATTGTCCGAACCATCGTCGTTGAACGACAATAAGTTTCCTTCTTCGTCTTCAGCTTCGATATCTCCATCGCCATCCCGAATGGAGACATTTTCAAATTCTAAACCCAAAGATGCCACCCAATCCGGGCGTTCCAATGCCGGACGATCGATCGAATCGCATCGTTCGGCTTCTGCCTCGGGATACGGACAAACAAACGACAGAGGACGGGAAAAGTTCACTCGTCCGCCCAATCGCTGTACCCGAGGACGATCCCCGTTATCCAACTCAATTTCCCGTCGATCTCCTTCCTCAGAACCATCGAACACCAGAGAAATCGATCGACGGTTGAAGACATTGGCACTGAACGAGGTGCGATACGGATCTCCAGCCAGCCAAGGATCGGTAAAGCGAAGGTCGAAAAATAGTCCCCGCGTCCCAACCTGTGCTTCTCCTCCCAACCGCTGGTTTCGACCGCCAATGTTGAGAAATTCTGCCCCGACGGAACCGAACAACCCCGTTGCCGAACTAAAGCCACCGCCAAAGTTGAACGATCCGAAACTCCCTTCAACCGCATTGAGAACCACAACCACTTTCCGAGGGTCAGTACCCGGTTCGATCGTGAATTCGGCATCCTCAAACAAGCCTAGTCGAACGATCCGCCCCAAGTCATCCAGCAACACAGTCCGGTTAAAAACATCTCCTTCCTGGAGGCGCATTTCTCGGGTAATGACATATTCTTTGGTACGACCGTCGATCGGATTACCGTCGGCATCCTCTATGTCTCCATCCTCATTGCGGAAGCGGATATCAAAAGCTTCGATTTGCCCTTCTGCCACGTCCAGGATCGCCGTCCCATTGGCGTCTACCGCAGGCACAGAATCCGGAGACGGATCGATGACTTGTGCCAAGACATAACCGTTATCTTGATACCACTGGTTGAGCCTTTCGATCCCTTCTTGAAAATCGCGGAAGTTCAGAATCCGTCCGTACTGGTTGCCGAAAAATTCGTCGATTTTCTCCGATGGGAGGACTTGATTTCCCGTGACGCTGACCTGATTGAGTACGGGGTTAGGTGTCACCGCAAACACCACTCTCACCCCTAGTGGCGTGTCTTCTGCTACGGGTTCGACATTGGCAAAGTAGCCTGTTGCGTAGATGGCATTGGCATCTTCGATCAACCGATCTCGGGTGGTAGTGCGACCGGGTTGAGTGCCAATGGCTGCGTAGGCGATATCTTCCAATTCGGCACTGGTTGCCCCTCGGATTTCGACTTCTGCCACTAAGACTTCCGGCCAGAGGTCGGTGACGATTGGGCAAGATCCTCAGAGACAATGGCTGAGGGAATGGCTAAAATATCCGGCTGTGGAGTCTTGTTTCCCTCAATTGGTCGATCGAGTTGTTCGTCGAGTTGAGGTTGTTCTGTCAGCCCAGATGTTTTCCCTACCGCTGTTGGTGCGGGATCGGCAACCACAAGAGCGGGATCGGCGACAGTGGGATCGGGCGGTTGAGTGACTTCGCTCTGTGTCTTGTCAGCGATCGTCGGTAGAGCAGTCTCTAAACTCTCAGTCTCTAAACTCTCAGTCTCTAAACTCTCAGCAAAGGACTGAGACGAATCTTCAGCCACCTGCAAATTTTGGGTTTGAACTTCCGATCGTACCGAAGACTGCTGTTTTTCGATCGGCGTTTTATTCTTTGTAACTGCCGTTTTAACGTTGTTGGGGTTGGGCTTGGGAGCCATTTTGACCGCCGCTTCTCCAGGCAGGACAAAGGTTGCCGAGGCGGCGATCGTCGCCACCCACAGGCAATATAATTCCAATTTATTCACGTTTGCGCTTTCCTCCACACACCATAGTTGTTGCGAACCGAAGCGAGCGACGAACTGAACGCCGCACTCGGACATCCATCGGGGCAACCCCGCAGCAGGTTTCCGATTTCCACGACTACGCTGCACTAGTCAAATTGTACGGGTTCCGAGTTTTTTAGGATAGAATTTGCCCAAAGGAATGATTCCATCCGTAAATCCTCGTATATCCGATCGATCGGTACGAGGGCGCGTCACTACGCTATCACCCTTTGAGGAGTCTAGCTCAAAATTTCCAGAAACACGCCCTCGCGGTGTCAAATCACGGCGGATAACACTCGTTCCAAGACTTGCTCGTAGGCAGATTCGACATTGCCCAAATCTTGGCGAAAGCGATCTTTATCCAAAATACGGCGGTTGGGATCGGCTTCTAGTTGGTTCCAGAGTCGGCAAGTATCGGGGCTGATTTCGTCAGCCAGAATGATATTGTCTTGGGCATCTAGACCAAACTCCAGCTTGAAGTCTACTAGGGTAATCTGACAGCTTGAGAAAAACTCGCTCAAAATGCGATCGATCTCCAATGCCATTTCTCGCAGCCTCCCGATTTGTTCTGGAGTTGCCAGTTCCAACAAAAATAGACGATCGATCGTCAGCAGCGGATCGCCCAATTCGTCATTTTTGTAGAAAAATTCCACCAAGGGTTCTTTGAGGACCGTTCCCAATGGCAGCCCCGTTTGCTTGCACAAACTTCCGGCGGCAATATTGCGAACGACGACTTCCAAGGGGAAAATTTTCAGCGATCGCACCCGCATTCGATCGGGCGCAATACAATCGATTAAATGAGTGGGAATCCCCCGCGATTCGAGCAGCTTAAACAAACGCTCGGAAAGAGTACAGTTAATCTCGCCCTTGCGCACTATCGAACCGCGTTTAGCCGCGTTGAACGCCGTGGCATCATCTTTAAAATAAGCGATGAGGACCTGCGGATCGTCTGTGGGATAAAGAATTTTAGCTTTCCCTTCGTAAAGCTTTGGAGAATCAGACATGGGAAATTTTCCGGATAAACAATGCCATGGCGCGGCTGTTGCTTCGCCATTTATTCAGGTCATAACGTCCCACTTTTGGGTTGTCCATCCAATACCGGATACACGAATTACCCATAAACAAGCCCTTCCGAATCGCCGCGTCAAAGGCTGCATATTGTTGAGACTTTCCGATTACTTTAGTTTCGTCTACCAGCAGGGTTTCGACCTCTCTATGTTTTTTCTATGTTAGGCAGTTTGACATAGGCATACCTAAAACGGCAATATCCACCGCTTGCATTTGCGATCGCGTTTTTCGGCAAGACAGACCACTAAGATAGAAAAAGTACATCGAAGATTGTTCCTGCCATGGCTCCCTCCTTTGTCAAACGTTATGCGATCGCTTTCGGTAAATACAACCTAGCCGGGTTTGCCGTCATGGCGCTGTCGATCGGAGCCACCGCATTGCTGGGTTTGCGGGAACCCCCGTCACCGATTTACATTGCCAAAACCTCACTGCGGCTGAATCAGCCGCCCGCCTCGATCTCGAGTACCGGGACAGAAATTCAAGCCCAAGGGATCCAAACGATTTCTAGAGAATTTCTGCTGCACAAAGCCGTGCTGGAGTGGGCCGCCCAAGAGGTGTCGAAAACGCAAGGGGTAAAGCTCAATGCCCAAAACTTGGAAAGGAACATCAACTTAAAACTGCCGGAGAAGGATGGCCCCCCTCTCTACGAACTCTCGTACCCATCCGCCAAACCCGAGATCGCTAAGACGGCGATCGACTTGCTGGCGGAGTCGATGATTGGAGCGAGTCGATCTTTGAACAACAATCGTCTCGAGGCGATCTCCAAATCCTTAGATGAGCGTTTGCCCCAAATCGAGGAAGAACTCCAAAACGCCCAACAAGCCTTAGTCGATTTTGAAAAGGTTGAAGGCGCAGCGGTGACGATGGCGATCGATGGCAACCTCGTCGGGCAAATTGTCGGCTCTCAACAGCAACAACGACAGTTTCAACAAGATTTGGAAGCGGTAGACGCTCAAATTCGCAGTTTGCAGGATCGATTGGGATTAACCCCCGACGAAGCCTATGCCTCTTCCGCTCTCAGTGCCGATCCGATCGTCGCTGACTTACGGGTGAAGATCTACGGCATCGAGTCCCAACTTGCCGTCTTACAACAAAGCTATCGAGCCGAACACCCCCAGATGATCGAGTTGGCACGTCAACTGCAAAATTACGATCGGCTGTTACAAGAACGTGCCACAGAGGTGATTGGCGGCGATGGATTCACTGCCCCCATCTATTCGAGCGATCGCGTCCGCCAAGATAGCAGCCTCGATCCCACCCGCCAAAACTTAGCCAACCAACTCGTCGCCCTACAAACCCAGCGATCCGCACTGCAACAACAATTGCTCTCGAGTATCGAAAACGAGCAACAGCTCTCCCAAGCCTTTGCCAGCCTTCCCAACCAACAACTCGAACGAGAACGCCTTGCCAAGCAAGTTGCCTTGAAAACCGCCCTGTACGACCAAATTCAAGCCAAGCGCGTCGATGTAGAAGCGGCGAAAGCCGAAACTGTCAGTAGTTTGAGCCGGGCAGGGGCGGTGGAAGTTGAAGAAATCGTGACTCCACCCCAAAATATGCTGCTGCTGATGGGGATTGGGACAGGGGTTGGGGCGATCGCCGGTGCTGTGGCGATCTACTTGCTCAGTGTCTTAGAAGGTCGGTTCTACACCTGGGAAGAGATTCGCAGCGCCTTACAGGAACGAGACGTACCGCTGTTGGGACTGATTCCCAGTGTGGCGTCTTTCGATCCGACTCGTCAGAGGTTCCCCGCGATCGCCGAATCGGATTCCCCTTATCTCGATTTTTACGAGCGACTGCGCAGTACCCTACGACGCATGGGAGAAGATCCCCCGAAAATGGTACTACTGACCAGCGCGGGCGATCGAGAAGGCAAAACCCTCACGGCATACAATTTGGCGATCGCTTCAGCCCGTGCCGGAAAGCGGACTTTATTAATAGAAGCAGATTTGCGATCGTCTTCTCAAGCCGACGTCCTTAAAGTGGTTCCCGACCCCCGCAGTCCATTGGAGCCTCTACGGTATTACGGTCAACTCAACGAGTGCATTCGCCTTGTCCCAGAAGTCGAAAATCTCTACCTCATTCCCAGTCCAGGTCCCGTTCGCCATGCTGCGGCTATCTTGGAATCGAGCGAAATGCGACGGCTCTTAGAAGATGTCCGCGCTCGTTTCGATTTCATCGTCCTCGATACGCCCTCTCTGAGTCGCTGCAATGACGCGCTGGTGCTCGATCCCTACACCGATGGGACGATCTTGGTTGCCCGCCCCGGTCATACTCAATCTGGTTTGCTTGCCGAACATCTCGAACTCTTGTCGGATTCAGAAGACATCGAGTTTCTCGGGGCAACGATCGACGATGCTGATATTCCTGTCAAGGTTTCTCTCTCTTACCTCGACTCTCAACCCCACTCCCTGATAGATGCCCCCTCGAACGATCGATTCGATCCCCCCCAACGGACTTCCCAACCGGAAGCCAAAGTGCCTACTCATTGGTAATAAGTAATAAGTAATAAGTAATAAGTAATAAGTAATAAGTAATAAGTAATAAGTATAGCTAAGCGCATGGCACTTAGCTATAAAAAGGCAAAACTCCCAAAAGAAAAGCCTTCTGTGGATTGTGAAGGCTTGGCGAATTTCCGCCCGCCTTTACTATCTACTAGCAACTAACCCCTAACCCCTAACCAAGATTACGTCACTCCTAAGTTAGACGGAATCGCGTCCGGTAGTTCCTTCTCAACCCGACGCAAACGCGGGGTTCGGTAGGCAATCACCGTTACCAAAATATTCAGTATTCCCATCAGTACG
The DNA here is from genome assembly GCA_963838375.1 of uncultured cyanobacterium. GTDB lineage: Bacteria > Cyanobacteriota > Cyanobacteriia > Cyanobacteriales > Geitlerinemataceae > DVED01. The sequence goes on from CAWIQY010000015.1 coordinate 348,879, forward strand.
AACAGCAATCCGATGCCGCGTCCGGGCCCAACGCCGATCAGTTTGCCGATCGTATCGGCGAGCAACCCATCCGGTGTCATCAAAGGCTCGAAAACCCGCTCCACCAAAGGTCCAGCCGTAACCAAAGCAACGACCAATAGAGACTTTTCCACCACATTTTGCAGAGCAAACACTCGTCCTTGCAAATGTAAAGGAACTTTACTCTGCCAAATGGTCTGATTGCAACTGGCAATAATGGGTCGGGCGAACAGATAGCCAAAACCAACGATCGCGGCTACCATCACCGTCGATCGAATGCCGCCTAACAAAAGACAAGCCCCTTGCAAGAACATGAATAACAAAATACCGTAAATTCGACGTTTGGGACCGCCCCACGCGCTGATCGCAATACTACCAAACAACATTCCACATCCGGCGACAGACAACACAACTCCCAATCCAACGCCAGATGCAGTGCTGAGTACCATCGGCCACATGAGAACTTGCAGCAGACCTTCGGAGAAATACGTGACCATAAAGAATAGCATTAGCATCAACAAACCCGGTCGCACGGCGATATAGTTCCAGCCCGTTTTCATATCCAACCACAACTGATTGATACCGACCTTCTGGGTTTCGCGAGACACTCGACGATCGAGTTTGGGAAAGCGAACGCTCAGCAAGGTAACCAGTGCAAACAGGAACGAGCCAAAATCGATCGCCAAAATCCCTTTAATTCCGATCGCTTCGACCAAAACTCCGGCAATCACCGGACCGAGAATCTTGGCAGTTGCCCGAGAAACTTGTACCATACCATTAGCACGACCCAACTGTTGTTTGGGTACCAATTGCGCGATCGCGGCAGTGTAGGCGGGCCACTGAAATGCGCCGAACATCGAACTAATGGCAACAGCGATATAAATGTGCCACACTTCTAACTGGTTCGAGAACGCCAGTACCATGATGAGGATCTCGACCACTCCGGACACGGAATCGCTGAGAATCATAGCGCGGCGACGTTCCCACCGATCGACGATCGCCCCAGCTAACGGGGAGACGATCAAATTGGGTAAGTGAATGCAAAGGGAAATTAAGGCAAACTGGGTAATCGAACCTGTTTTCTGGAGTACCCAAACGCCCAGAGCAAATTCGGTTAGATTAGAACCCAGCAGGGAGACAAGTTGTCCCCACCAGACAAGGATGAAAATCCGCATAGGGTCGGTCTTCTAGAATCAGGGTTCTTTTACGGTAGCAACCGATCGCACGATCGGTTGGCGATGTGTGACTGTTGTACGAGTGTACGTAAAACAATTGACAGAATACCACAGGAAATCCCCGATTCTAGGGATATTTTTGGGTTTTGGCGCTTTGGCCAATAGTGCAGGGTGTGGAGGATCTTGATTTTTAATTTTACGTTTCCCAAACGAATTTTGCCTTCTCTTACCCTCCTGAACTCCTTCAACTTTACTGATAACTGTCTTGAGATGTGCGGCTGCGAGGTTCTGGCGACGCTCCTTTGGCAGCTTTCAATTGCTGGGCAATTTCCAGAAAGATATCTCGGCGGACGTAAGGATAATCGCTAATCCAAAGGTTGCGACTGGGGAGGTAGATATCGGAGCATTCGGCAACGTAACTCAAATCCGATTCATTAGACATCACCAGCATTTGGGCAACTAAGCCTCGCTGTACAACTTGATGGTTGCGAGTGAGGGGAACTTGCATCGTTGTGACAAATCCAGTTTTGTCCCCAACTTCGAGGTTGAGCCGTCGTTCTCGGTTTTCTACGATGACCAACTCGCCGCGCGCGTTAGCGGTTTCTTCGGTTCCCATCAGTTCTTCAGTCACATAGACATCCAAAACCCGTCCTTGCCAAAAGCCACTGTATTTATAGCGACGATACTTAACATTGCGGGTGCTGGCTTTGACGATGGGAAGCCACAGCCAATATAGTGCGGCAATAATTCCTAGGGTTAGTTGCAAGCCAGACCCCAAAAAGCCTCCGACAAAAGCGATGACCGTCACCGCCACCACCGAAATCAATAATTGCTGGATAAAGTCTCGGAACTTCCCCCAACAGTAGACGTATTGAGCACCGGTGGCATAGAAGGGAATCAATTCTTCAAATGCGTTACGAGTGAGGGGTACTAGTGGCATGGGATGGGTTCACGATAGTGGTTTGTGGTTCGCGGGATAGGTATCGAGTCGTCTTAGATGATGCCGATGACTCACCCATAAGGACTCACCTATCGGTTTCATCTAAAAATTTGGGTTTGAAACCCCGTCCCTTGATTGACGGCTTTGCATTAAAATCAAGGAGAAGTCACATTGACCTTAAAGGCGGGTGAAACGCGATCGTGGAGGGACAGCTTGGTTAAAAGACGACGAATCATTTCGATTCGTTTGGTGGAAACACTCCAGCCCCCGCCCCCACAAGCAAAGACTTTGAGTGAGTGAAGCCACTCCCCCTCCCATAGAAAAGTCGTCTGAATGGTGGCAACACCGGACAGAGTAGTGGCAATTGACACCGCCTATCGCGCAACACTGGTATTGGCTTAAAAACGGTATTGGGAGTTGTGGTTCGAGCAATTTCCAATGGTGGATATCTCCTTTTAAAGAATCCTAGTGCCTAAAGGCACGAGGTGTGTCAAACATTGACTCCAATACCACTCAAGTCTGGTCGTAAGTGTTTGGCATTTCGCAGATAGGGATGGTGGATGTTGAGATGGGAAACGGGCAAATTAATGTGAATGAGGACGCGGATACAGCGTTTGAGATCGTTTTTCACGTACATGTGTTGGACGTCAAGTAGAGGAACATTATTCCACCGAGGACGCCTACGGGCAATGGCTGCTGGAAAAATCGCATCCAAGTCGCGGGTGACAGAAAATGTGACGCTAATCATCTGTTCGGGATCGAACTGATTGTGAGTTTCTAATTCATCGAGCAGTTCGGTCACTGCATCTCGAATAGCCATCTCTGAATTTTCCGGAACGGTTGTCGCTCCTCGAATTGCCCGAACTCTCCACTCCACGCAAACATCCTCCATCGTCTATCAATTTTTAATTTTTAATTTTGGCTAAAACTGCCAATGTTCGTACTCGGAACTCATCCCTCAGCATTCTATTTTACTGTTTTTGAGGGAAACCTTCGATCGAGGCTAAGGATGGTACATCCACAAGGGCAAACCATTGGTCGATTCGATCGAAATCTAACTGTTGACCACTTGCCCATAAACTCGCCGCCATACGGTTATTTCCCAATAGGCGACTCACCCAAGATTTTTGTTCTTCTAAGGTGAAGCATTCTGTCTGTTTGGGATCGAGTCCCACGAGTTCGGCAGCCCAGCAGCGGGCGTCTTCCTCCGTTCCCAATCGATCGACTACGCCTAATTTTAGGGCTTGTTGTCCGGTAAAAATACGACCGTCGGCAAAACTCCTGACCGTTTCTACACTCAGTTTTCGAGCTTCGGCAACGGTTTCGATAAATTGTTGGTAACTTGTATCGATTAACTCTTGGAGAATCTGCTGTTCGGGTTCGGTTAACTGACGATCGAATGACAAAATGTCTTTATAAGGTCCTGATTTGATCGTCTTGAAAGAAACTCCCACCTTGTCCAATAACCGTTCTAAGTTATTACCTCGCAAAATAACGCCAATACTTCCCGTAATTGTTCCTGGGTTGGCGACGATATAATCAGCTCCCATACCGATGTAAACTCCACCCGAAGCGGAGATATTACCAAAACTCGCCACAATTTTGACCTTTTCTCGCAGTCGCTTGAGAGCCTCGTAGATTTCTTGGGAATCTCCTACCGTTCCGCCGGGGCTATCTATGCGCAATAATAAAGCGGGATATTTTCTTTCTTCTATGGTTTTGAGCGCTTCTAGGACTCGCTTACGTGTCGATCCGGCGATCGCTCCAGTAATTTCAATCCGCGCAATTTTTTTCCGAAACTTCGATCTTAAGAACTTAATCATACACAATCTAAAATTTAAAATTTCCTCATCTCGTCCATTGGACCGGTTCAATCCAGAGTCTAACCCGAACTGAGTCTTAACGGCTCTGATGCCAGAAGCTCAGAACTAGACCTCTGGGGAAATATACCTCAACCCCTTGCCCTGTCTAGGCAAAAAACGAGTTTTCCCAGATTTCTATTAGATCCAAATCGGTCAATTGTCCGCGTTCGGTTGTCTCGACCCTATTTTCGCGCAACTGGTAGCCAACTCGATCGGTTTTAAGTTTTCCCGCGCTTAACATAAATACATAATTTAGTACAATGTGTAGACAATCCTTCTTTCTCTGAGAGCGCTTATGGAATCGAATATAGTCCGACCGAAGTCTCTCCCGACACCCTTACTGCTAATTGCGCCCTTTTTTCTTTGGGGAACGGCAATGGTTGCCATGAAAGGGGTGATGTCCAGTACGACTCCTCTATTCCTCGCCAGTGTCAGGATAGCGCCGGCTGGACTATTGGTTTTGGTGGTGGCGGCAATCATGGGTAAGTCTCAACCCCAAGGCTGGCGAGCTTGGTTGTGGATTGTGCTGTTTTCCTTGGTGGATGGAACCCTCTTTCAAGGCTTTCTCGCGGAAGGATTGGCACGGACGAGTGCGGGTTTGGGCTCGGTGGCGATCGATTCTCAACCGCTAATCGTGGCTCTCCTCTCCTGGTGGTTCTACCAGGAAAGAATCGGTTGGCGCGGCTGGTTGGGTCTAGGTTTGGGGATTTTGGGTATCAGTGCCATCGGCTTACCCGAAGCTTGGATCGGAGCATGGCTCGGTGGAGAACCCCAAACTGTCGAGATCGGTCAACTATTTGAAGGTGGTTTGTGGTTGATGCTCCTGGCTTCGGTTTCCATGGCGGTGGGCACGGTGATGATGCCGAAAGTGGCTCAGTATGTCGATCCGGTGGTGGCAACGGGTTGGCATCTGGTTTTGGGTGGATTACCCCTGCTGGCAATGTCGGCGGCTTGGGAATCGCAGCAATGGGTGAATATTGACGGATGGGGTTGGTGTGCGATCGTCTATTCGACCGTGTTTGGCAGTGCCATCGCCTATGGTCTATTTTTCTTCTTTGCCTCGAAAGGCAATCTCACAAGTTTGAGCGCACTGACGTTTTTGACGCCTGTGTTTGCGTTGTTATTCGGAAATCTATTTTTGGCGGAAGTGCTGACGCTGTTACAATGGATTGGTGTTTCGATCGCGCTCGTGGGAATTTGGTTGATTGAGCGTGTCGATCGATCCCAAATTGAAGAACCCGTTAAAACACTTTAACTCCATTTTTTTTTGAGTCATTTGTCTACAAATTTGTTTAAGCTATTTGACTAATATTCGATCGAAGAAAAACGCCTTGAAACAAGTAGATTATGGCATTGAAAAATCAGAGTTTCAATACCCATCAAAAATATATAAGAAATCCCGATATTTCCTATAACTAATTTCTTTAAAAACTATACTTTAGGGAAAAATTAAGTTTTAAATCCTAGATAAAATTCATTTCTTCTGTAAACTTAAATCAAGAAATTGTCCATCGCCTTGAAAAATATCTCAACTTATAGTTGAACTCGTTGAAAAAATCAGTAACTTAACAAAAATGGCAACGTCCTCGAGAAAATGATAATATTGCCTTGAAACTACGCGCGTCGAGGTTTTGCTGTGACCCGTTCTGCCACTTTAACGCTTCAGCCATCTTTATTATCCGTCGTTGATAATAGTCGCCTACGATTGTTCTCTGGATCGGCTAACGTTGGTCTTGCCCAAGAAATCTCCCGCTATTTGGGAATCGATCTCGGTCCCATGGTCCGCAAGCGGTTTGCCGACGGAGAACTTTACGTTCAAATCCAAGAATCCATTCGGGGTTGCGATGTCTATTTGATTCAGCCCGTCTGCCATCCCGTCAACGATCGACTGATGGAATTGCTGATAGTCATCGATGCGTGTCGTCGGGCGTCGGCGAGGCAAATTACGGCTGTGATTCCCTACTACGGTTATGCTCGAGCCGATCGTAAAACTGCCGGACGCGAATCAATCACCGCCAAATTGGTGGCAAACTTAATCGTGGAAGCGGGCGCCGATCGTATTTTAGCGATGGATTTGCACTCGGCACAAATCCAGGGCTATTTTGATATTCCCGTGGATCATGTCTATGGGTCTCCAGCCCTGCTAGAATACCTCGCCAGCAAGCAACTACCGGATCTCGTCGTCGTGTCCCCCGATGTGGGCGGTGTGGCACGAGCTAGAGCCTTTGCTAAAAAATTGGATGATGCTCCCTTGGCGATTATTGACAAACGCCGACAAGCTCATAACGTCGCAGAAGTGCTCAATGTAATTGGCGACGTAGAAGGCAAAACAGCCGTCCTGGTAGACGATATGATCGACACAGCCGGGACGATTACCGAAGGCGCTCGTTTGCTGCGTCGCGAGGGGGCTCGAGCCGTCTACGCTTGTGCCACCCACGGCGTGTTCTCGCCTCCGGCGATCGAGCGTCTCTCCAGTGGCGTATTCGAGGAGGTGATCGTCACCAACACGATTCCCGTTCCAGAGGACAAGCGCTTCGAGGGTTTGACGGTACTATCGGTGGCAAACGTCCTGGGCGAAACCATTTGGCGGATTCACGAAGATAGTTCGGTCAGTAGTATGTTTCGTTAAGAGTTAGTGGCGAGTGGATAACGGGTCGCTGTTTTCATGCCAAGATTGAAGGGCAATGCGGCGAACTTCCTGCCAACTGAGATGATGTTGTCGGGCGAGTTGGGCGCAATCTTCGTACTCGGGTTGGACGTTGAACAGCGTGCCAGCGCGATCGCTCGCGATTTTGACTCGCACCTCTCCGTAAGGCGTGGAAATCGCTTCGAGTTCCCGCAATAAAATCGATCGCTGCTGGCTCGATCGACGAATCCCTAGTGTCGTCGTTTCTCCGAAGATCGCAGCTTCGCAAGCGTCTACCCTTTCCGGCAAACAAATCACTGTCAGCAGAATACCCGGACGACACTTTTTCATCCCCACAGCCTGTGTAAAGACATCTAACGCCCCTACCGCAAACAAAACCTCAAATAGATAACCGATCGCTTGCGGACTGCAATCGTCGATTTGTGTTGCCAAAACCGCCACGGTTTCCAGATGGGGTTCGGAATTCGGGGAGGAAACATTTCCCAGTGTATCTGACGGTTGAGCCGCGATCGATTTGCTAGATTTTTCGGGCTCCTCTAAACTTGATTTTGACTCTAAATTTGATGGGTGATGTGCGTGGCGAACTCCGGTAAAGTTTTGAGTGTACCGTCTCCCAAAATAAGAGGGGTCTTCCTCCCCAATCCAAAGGCGGAGAATATTGGGAATAGGAAAATCGGCAGAACCCGCCCCCAAACCAACTTTGTGGAGTTTCATCGTTGGCGGTGTGCCAAAGGCATCGGCAAGAGCCACAACGATCGCGGCTCCCGTCGGCGTGACTAACTCTCGATCGATGCCATTAGAATAGATAGGCACTTGGCGAGATTCCCACAACTTGAGAACCGCAGGAACCGGAACGGGTAAGACTCCATGAGCGGCGCGAACCGTGCCACCTCCCACAGGCAAAGCCGAACTGTACAGCCGATCGATCCCCAACCAATCCAAACCCAAACACGTCCCCACAATATCCACAATGGCATCGATCGCCCCCACTTCATGAAAATGAACTTTTTCTGGGGCGATGCCGTGAACGATGCCCTCTGCCTTCGCCAGCACCCTGAATATGGCTAAACTCCACTCTCGTACTCGTTCTGGCAAGTTAGCATGGGTAATTAAGCCTTCGATTTCCCGGAGATGGCGATGATGGGAATGAGTGACATTGGTTTCGAGGAGATCTACATACACTTTCGTGGCTTGTTGGGAATTGCGTTGCACGAGTTCGGCACGGAGCCGATACTCCTGGGAAATTCCCAACCCTTCTAGTTTTTCCATCAGATAATCCAAAGGAACGCCTGCATCAACCAGCGCTCCCAAACACATATCCCCAGCAATTCCCGTCGGACATTCTAAGTAGGCAAGCTTAGCCATTCTTTTTTGTGTACGTTGTGTAGAGAGTTTCCTTTATCCTAAGCCCCAATGCCGGAGATTTGGAGCCGATCGGTATTGAGTCAGGATTGTCGATCGTTTGTACCGCCAACCCATCCCCGAAAGACCGGATCTTTCTGTCGCGTTCGCCCAAGCAGGACTTCAGACGTAGGGGCAATCCTCCCGTGGTTGCTCCTATGCTCGCACCCTGTATAGCGGCTTTGCGTAAGTCCTGCCAAAGAAAAATGGGATGATGGGAAAGCCAAATTTTAACATCAGAAATTTTTTATCCATTAATTATGGCTGTTCTTTACGAAATTCATCCGGATACACCCCAGAAACACCGAATAGATCGGATTAGTAAGGCATTACAGGATGGCGCAGTGATGCTGTATCCCACCGATACCGTCTATGCCATTGGTTGCGACATCAAAGTCAAGTCGGCAGTGCAACGGGTACGGCAAATCAAGCAACTTGCCAATAATAAACCGTTGACGTTTCTTTGCTCGTCATTGTCCGACATTGCCAGTTACGCCCAGGTGACAGACTCAGCGTATCGGATTATGAAGCGCTTGATTCCCGGCCCTTATACTTTTCTGCTGCCAGCCACCAAACTGGTTCCCCGGTTGGTGATCGAGCCCAAGCGGAAAACAACGGGGATTCGCGTTCCGGATAGTCCGGTGTGTTTGGCGCTATTAGAAGCATTGGGCAACCCGATTATTTCCACATCGGCATATTTACCAAGCGTTGACGACAGTAGCCCCATTCCCACCCTGGAAGTCGGAAAACCCCTGGACAAAGCAGAGCTATTCGATCGTTGGGAAAAATTAGTAGATACGATCGTCGATGACGGTTCTCACCCAAGCGATCGGGTTTCGACCATCATGGATTTAACCGGAAACGAACCCAAGGTGACTCGACCTGGACTCGGTTGGGAAGCGGTCACCGAATGGCTGCCGGAAGCCTAAACTGTACCATCCTGTTTTGTGCCAGTTAGGGGAATGGGTGAAGCCGTAAAAAACAATTTTTAAATTGTCTACGGATCTCCCCCTCAACCCGATTTGCGGCGAAATTGCCTAAAATGCCGACTCGGTATGGATTTGCAGCCGATCGAGGGCCGGCTCTTTCCGGCACAGGATTGTCTGTGCCAGTAGGCACATTTTGCAGGTGTCTACCGACCCCCTTTGCATTTGAAATACTGGCAACAGCATGCCTCTGTAGCGCAAAGCAACTGCCTACAGTAGAAATGTAGACGGTTGAAAGAAACACAACTCGTCGCAGCATTTCAAGAAGCGCGATCTACCCGAGGCTAATTAGGATGAATACCAAACTCGTTAATACTCCACTCTGTGCCAACTCCAACTCTCAAAACCCAATAGTTGCCAACTTGGCTGACTCGGACACTACCCAAAGAGAGCCCACCCCAGCCCAAATTGAAGCCCAAATCGAACAAGAGCGAGAAATCGAGGCATTCGCCCAATCAATTCAGACAGAATTGCAAGCGAGATTAAAGTCTTCGTCTCTCCCCCGCAATGGGGTTGCCATTGCTCAACGCATCGCCCGAGAAGTCGATCGGATCTGCCGCAAAAGCGATCGTATTCAAAATTCGGGTGACGTTGAGTCTTGGAAACTTTCTCTGGCTAACCATCGCTTGCAAAAAATCCTCGCCTATTACAGCCTGGGTTCCCAACGAGGACGGGTGGAACTGCACTCGAACCTGAGTACGATGGTATACCGTCATATTGCCCCCGCACACGCTCAGTTAGGTTTTCAGGCGCGTTATAACTTAATCGAAGATTTTCTCCAAGGCTTTTCGATCGAAACCCTGCGGGCTTTTCGTCGGGAACACGAGGTAGTTGCCGACTATTGTCCTCGCACCCGCTTAGAGTTATCTGAATATATGGCATTTGCCGAGCAGTACGCCAAGCGCCGGATTTCCTTACCCGGACGCAATGCTCAACAGTTAATCATTCTGCGAGCTCAAGGCTTTGCCAAGGGTCAACCCCCGGAAACCTGCATCGACCTGGAGTTGGCGATGGAGTCGGCAAAGGGCGAAGAAGGTGAACAGCACGGACGTTCCAGTGCGGTTCAGCAGGTGCGGGAACAAATGGTTGCCGAAGCCAACGATCCTTCTGAATCTGCGGTGCGCGATCGAGTTATCGACACGTTGATGGAATATTTTGAAGCGCAAGGTCAAGCCGATTGTATCGATTATCTCGTTCTCCGGTTACAAGATCTACCCGCGAACGAAATTGACGAAATTTTGGGTCTGTCTTCTCGGCAACGTGACTATCTGCAACAGCGCTTTAAATATCACGTGGAAAAGTTCTCTCGCACGAACAACTGGAAACTGGTTCATCAGTGGTTGGGTGCCGATCTAGACCAAAATTTGGGAATGTCTCCTCGGCAATGGCACGAGTTTCGCGATCGTCTCTCAGATGAGCAGCAACGCTTGCTAGATCTCAAACGTCACGGATCGGATGATGCTACCATTGCCAACTCGCTCAAATGTACGCCGAAACAAGCTCAAAAACGCTGGACGCAGTTGTTAGATTTGGCATGGCAAGCTCGGAATGTCTCGGAAGCTTAGTAATAGTTGATGGTTGATGGTTGATGGTTAATAGTTGATAGTTGATGGTTAATAGTTGATAGTTGATGGTTGATGGTTAATAGTTGATAGTTGATGGTTGATGGTTAATAGTTAATAGTTGATAGTTGATGGTTGATGGTTGATAGCCACTAACCACTAGCTATTCCCGATTTCCACGAATTTGTTGGAGCAATCGATCGGTTTGCTCGACCCATTGAGTATTCCCCTGTTCCCGATACAATTCTCGGGCGTATTGTAAAACTCGTAAAGCTTCCGAGGGACGATTCAATCCGATAAATGCGAGTCCCGCGCCATAATAGGCGTTAGCATAACGCGGGGAAACTTCTACAGCTTGGCGGAAAGATTCCAGCGCATCTTCTAATTTTTCTTCGTTTAATAATGTTGCGCCGAGTTGATAGTGAGCTTCGGCATATCTGGGGTTAATTTCGATCGCCTTGCGAAATGCAGATTTTGCACTGCGGATTTTGCCTTGCAGAACGTACATCCGCCCAAGATGATAGGTAGGTTCGGGGGCATTGGCACTGTAGCGGGTGGCTTTTTGCTAGGGTGTCGATCGCTTCGTCAATGAGTCCTTGCTGCCCCTGTACCAGTCCTAAATTGTAGTAGGCAACCCCCAGTTCGTCATCGAGTTCGATCGCCCGTTCTAGGTAAACTGTTGCCTGCTCTAAGTTATTGGTTTCCAGCATCAGCGCGCCCAAATTAGCGTAGGCAAGGGCAAAATCGGCATCGACACGAATGGCTTGGGCAAACGCTTCTGCGGCGGGTTGGATCTGACCGATCTGCCGTAGAGATAGACCGAGATTGTAATGGGCTGGGGCTAAAAACGGATCGAGCCTGGCAGCTTCTCTAAAAGCCACGATCGCCTCGGGAATGCGGTTGTTTTGAACCAGTTGCAGAGCCTTGGTTCAATCGATCGATGGCTTGGAGTTGTGCGGAAGATTGGACGATTTCAGATGGCGATTTGGGAAATCGTTCTCGTGCCACAACTGGGACGGAAATTCCGGCATAATCGCGGCGATCGCTATAAAACCGCAGATTCTTAACCCTCGATCGTACTCGACTTTTCAACGATAAAAACCCCATTTAATAGACCTCTTAGTTGGCAATAAAGTTATTATGCCGTTTGCCATCTACCATTTGACGTTTTCCATTCAAGGCGATGGTATGATGGGGCAATCCAATTTCGATTCCTGCCTCTTCCAGGGCTAATTTTAAACGACGGCGAAACTCTCGCGCCACATTCCATTGCTGCAATGGTTGGGTTTTGATCCATGTCCGAATCAACATTCCTTCGGAATCAAGTCGATCGATCCCCAAGACTTCGGGCAATTCGAGAATCCGATCGCTCCAGTTGGGATCTCGGTACAAAGCTTCACCAACTTGATGGATCGTTTCCATGGCGCGATCGGGATCGGCGTCCCCCGCCACCGTCACCGTCAAGTCTACTCGTGACCATTCTTTCGATAAATTTTCTACCACGGTAATCTCGCTATTGGGAATCGTAATTAAACGTCCTTCTGGGTTGCGAAGCTGAGTAATCCGCAAGTTCATATACTCCACAAACCCATCTTTGCCATTAACCACAATGACATCGCCTACAGCAAACTGATCTTCCATCAAAATCAAGAAGCCGTTAATGGCGTCTTTGAGAACACTTTGGGCGGCAAAGGAAAATGCCAAACCGACTAATCCTGCCCCAGCAATTAAAGGGCTGATATTGACACCTAATAATAACAGTCCCACCAAAATTCCCACGACAACGCAGGTCAATGCCGCAATACTTTTCAAAACGGGGGCTAGGGTATTGAACCGCAATTCTCGTCGCCGAGAGGTTCGGTAATCCAGAAATTCTCCCTTCTCTAATGCGGCAAAAAAGCGATCGATCGACAGACGACTCACCCGCAGGGCAATGTACGTGATAACAGCCGTAGCGATCGCGATCGACGGTTTGGCAAAAATCAGCGGTTGCAGCCAGCGAGTTTGGGGAAATAGTCCCAAGGCAAAAGATGTCGCGCCACCCCAAATGAAAAGTTGTCCGATTTTCAGGATTCGCCACTGCAAATCTAGCCAATTGCGTCGCTGGCGCTTGTCAAACTCGTATTGCAGGGAAAAAATGGGTAACCCTTCCCAGACTTTACTTTTGGGTGAGGATTTCGCTCTTTGGGAAGTGGCAACTGCCGATGAGGTGGGGGTTTCTTCGAGGGCGATGCTGTCGCGTTTGGCTTTCAGGCGGCGCTGCTTGAAATTGGTAATCCCACTTAAAACGATCGCACCCCCAAAAATGCCGATCGCGATCGCTCCTTGCTTCAGTAAATAGTCGGGTTGGCGCTCCTGCACAGCGCGTTTGAGGACCGTTTGTAAAATATCGCTCAGTTGTTTGGCACGGGCTTCGGCTTGCCAGGTTAAGGCTTCTATGTCGCTTTTGGGATTGGCATCGAGGGGAAGTGGTGCGAGTTTGGCATCGAGGCTGGTGACGGTGACGATCGTCTCCTCTTGCGGTTTTTCCGATTCTTCGGACGAGACAATCTGGAACTTCGCATAGACAACGGGCTGTTTGTTGAGAATTTTGTACGTCACTTCCAGAGTCTGCGGATCGATATCGCTGCGAAGGATTTTGTAGAGATTCTGCTCGATATCGCGTTGCCGCAGTTCGATCGGCGATCGGGTTTGGGCATCGGCATCGGCTTGAGAAACTGGAACACCGGCGATCTGGAAAATTTGGCGTCCGTCTAACCACACCGATCGCATCTCTAAACCTACCGTTGGCTCGGGGGTTAAAATGTTGGTGAGTCCCGGTAGGGGGGGGATTTGTCCCCATGCGGGTGGGACGAAGGTTAGAGTACAGGCGATCGTACCCAAGAGTACAAAGCGACCGAGATCCCTAACAATTAAAGTGTGCCAAGGGAAGGCAAGCCGGAAAAAATTGGGTTTTTGTGTCATGGCGTCGATTCAAAGCCTTTACCAAGTCTCTTCAACTTTACAAAAGTTTACTTTGATCGCCAAATTTTGCCTGCTGTCCGAGAAAAACACCTAAAAAATAAAAAGCCCCCATTAGAGCTAGCAAAATGGGGGAAAGTTGATTAAGGCTTATGTCTGTTCTTGTAGAGTAATCTTTTTGCAATCTTCGAGACTTCACCCATTTGGGTGATTTTCAGGTCATCTGATTGGTTCACCCGATCGGGTGAGGGTAGTTTTTTCTAACTCTCCCACCACTCGATCGAGACCCAAACAGAGATTCTTATACCATATAGTTTTGTTTTTTGCTGCTTACGTTACATATTTTTAACAATAACCCCTCTACACTCAACATAATGCGATGAACGAGAGAAAGTCTCATGAGTCTGACTCGTCAAATTGAAATTCGGTCTTTAGATTCTTTTAAAGGCGGGATGGTGGAATTCTACACCCCGCAATCCAGCCATGAAACCATCTTGGTGCAGATTGCACCCCACACCCTCGACGATTTGTTCGTGCATCATTTCCAAACCGACCAACTTTTGGTTGTGCGCGGTAGTTTTGTCTTAGTTATCTTACAAAATCGCCAGTATCGCTATATTCCTCTGAGTCAATACCATCCTCAAGTTGTTCAGATTCCGTCCGGAGTTCCCCATGGTGCGATCAATTTAAGTTCGGAACCTTGTGTTCTCGTGAACGCTGTCTTGCGCCATGGCACACCTCAGGAAAGAGATTACCGTCCCCTCAAACAACCTTTTCCCTACGATCTCGATGCTGCGAAAACCACTTTAGATCAACTCCATATATCGGCGGCGACTTGAAAATGAATCGGTGGATTGAAGTCTATTTATGTATAAATTCCAACATTTTATCAATTGGACTCCGGATCGATTAACAATTTGTCTGTATATATACTGATATATACGGAACATATACGTAGAGTTTTGCGCAAGGGTAACACAGACTAGTGCAATATGTTAAGAGATTTCAGGGTGACAAAAGCTCCATCTAACAACCCTAAATTACCTGTGCTAGGTAACTCAAGCCTCCTACTCACACTATAAGACCTCAGCTATTTTGGGGTGTGCGGATATCCAAGAGACATACCAGATGCTGGCGTATTTTAAAGATTCGACAAACTATGCCTGTAAGAGAGTTCAAGTATTGACGATACATTTTTCCTTGGTTAGATTGTTAGTAACGAAAGCTCGAAATCAGAAAAACGGACGAAACAAAAATATTTAAGTCCTATCTGAGGTAGAGAAATTGTAATCTTGCTGAGTCCTACTTATGATCTCCAAGTCATCAACGGTTGTCGCTGTGCCAGAACAAGTCTCTTCAGATTTAGCTGAAGAATCAGTGATTCTGAATTTAAAATCGGGTATGTACTATGGACTCAATGCTGTCGGATCTTGGGTTTGGAATAAAATTCAAGAACCTCAAACGGTTAGTTCTTTGCAAGAAGAAATGCTGAGTAAATACCAGATAAAACCCGAACTTTGCGAGCAAGATCTGTTCGCTCTCTTACAAGATTTAGTTGCTGCTGAATTAATCGAGGTTCAGGATGAAGCAGCGGCTTGAGTGGCTCGCTCAAAAGTGTCTCGATCGCAAACTGATTCTCGACACCTTTATTCTGTTGGGAGCGATCAGGCTAGGGTTACGGTTTCTTCCCTTCCAAACCTTACAAAACAAACTCGAAACCACCAGCCATTTTTTTCCCAAGACTCAAGAGAAACTTTCCGTTGGAAAAATCATTTGGGTCGTTAATGCTAGTAGTCGCTATATGCCGGGTGGTGTCAAATGTTTAGCTCGTGCCTTGACTGCACAAGTCCTTATGAGGCAACACGATCATCAAGGCGAACTTCGCATCGGTGTTGCCAAAGGAGAAACCGGAGAATTAGAAGCTCACGCTTGGATCGAACATCGAGGAAGAGTTGTGATCGGCAATCTCAGTGACTTGCAACGTTACGTCCCCATGCCATCTTTTAAAGGCAGTAGATTATGAGTGGTATTGTTGGTATCTTTAATCTAGACGATCGAACAGTCGATCGACAACAACTCGATCGCATGGTGGATGTTCTGGCACATCGCGGACCCGACGGTGCAAACATCTGGAGTGAAGGTTCTGTTGGTTTCGGTCATCGGATGCTGTGGACAACTCCCGAGTCTCTGCTGGAAACATTCCCTTTAGCGAACACTACGGGTAATGTAGTTCTCACCTCTGATGCTCGCATCGACAATCGCGACGAGTTGATTCAAAAGCTCGATCTCACAGATCGACCTGCTGAAAAGATTACAGATAGCCAACTGATTCTTTCTGCCTACGAAAAATGGGGTGAAAATTGCCCGCAATATCTCTTAGGGGATTTTGCCTTCGCCATTTGGGATGGACGCCAGCAAAGCCTTTTTTGCGCCAGAGATCACTTCGGAGTTAAGCCGCTTTACTACCACTATCAACCCGGTAAAGCATTTTACTTCGCCTCCGAAATCAAAGCACTTCTGAGTTTGCCAGAAATTCCCCATCGCGTCAACGAAGTCAGAATTGCTGACTACCTCGCACCGATGCTAAAAGACCAATGCATCACGGCATATGAAGGAATTTTCCGACTGCCTCCGGCGCAGATGATGACGGTGAAGTGCTAGGGGTGAAATCCATAGACAAACTTACTGGACTCTGGAAATCAAAGAAGAGCTACACTTGGGTTCTGATGAAGAGTATGCCGCAGCCTTTAGAGAAATTTTCACTGAAGCCGTGCGTTGCCGTCTGCGAAGTGCATTTTCTGTGGGTTCCCACCTCAGTGGTGGACTGGATTCCTCCTCTGTCACCTGTGTTGCTCGCAATCTGCTGCGATCGCAAGGAACTAAGCTACACAGCTTCTCTAATGTCTTTGACACAGTGACTGAATGCGATGAGCGCCAGTTTATCGATCCGATTGTCGCACAAGGCGGTCTGACTCCGCACTATTTACACCCCGATCGTACTGGACCTCTATCGCAATGGGAAGATATTTTTCCTGCCGATGAAGAACCCTGCTTGATTGGTGCCAATGGTTATCTCGTCTGGGGTCTCAACCGTGCGGCACAGGATGTAGGCGTCCGAGTCGTACTCGATGGATTTGATGGCGATACCACCGTGTCTCACGGTATGGGGTACTTTGCAGAATTGGCACGTCAAGGGAAATGGGAAACGTTTATGGCGGAAGCCAAGGCAATTTGTCAGCACTTTGAAACATCACCGGCATCCATTTTGCAACGGTATGGGTTAACTTACCTCGAAGAATTGGCACAACAGTGGAAATGGCTGGCATTTGCCAAAACCCTGCGCGGCATCGGCAAGCATTTCAAAATTACCTCTTACCCAAAGCTGTTGGTGCGCTACGGTCTCAAACCGATTCTGCCATCGTCGTTACTGAAAGTTTTCCGCTTTCTGCGCGGACGCAATGGGAATCATACACCGAATTGGGTCAATCCCAATTTCTCTGACCGCATCGGGATCGACGATCGCATCCGAGATCTCGATCCGCTGATGCCTCCAGCAAAAAGCGATGGAGAAGAGCAATGGCGAGCCTTTAATTCAGGGGGATTGACCCTCGTTCTAGAACAAGGCGATCGCGGTGCTGCCGCCTGTGCGATGGAAGCTCGTCATCCTTTCATGGATAAGCGACTGATCGAGTTTTGTATAGCACTACCCGCCTCCCAAAAGTTAAAGCAGGGATGGACGCGCTCCATTATGCGGCAAGCTATGCAGGGCATTCTCCCGAAAGCTGTGCAATGGCGGGGTAGCAAAACCAATATGATGCCTAATTGCTTGTATGGGTTATTGCAGTACAACCAAAAGTTGCTTGATGAAGTGGTGATGATGCAGGCAGAAACGATCGCACCTTACATCGACTTAGATACACTCCGTCAGTCTTACAAGCGACTCGTTCTCAGTGGCAAAGCAACGGACGAAGATTTCAGCCAAGTTTGGCAAGCCACCGGACTGGCTCTGTGGCTGCGCCAGATGCAGACGACACCATAAGTTCGGACTAGGGGCAGGATTTGCCTGTTCCTACCTGACCTTAAGGTCATTCTGTATAGCTGTCTGATGACAGATAGTCAAACACACGCAAAACTAAGGAAAATTGTCAAACATGAAAAACACCTACACCACTCCCCAACTCACCGTTCACGGTAACGTCGAAGAAATCACCCAAGCTTTTGGTCGCTCTCCAGCCCAGGACACCTGGGTAGCCGGTCAATCTAACGTTGACCAGGGCGGTCATTCTACGGGTTCCATCGACGGCGTTATCGTTCCTCAATAATAAGCTGAAGACGGCTTGAGTTCGCACTTTTCTTTGACCGCAACCTGTCGAATGACAGAGCCAATTTACTAGTCAAACACACGCAAAACTAAGGGAAATTGTCAAACATGAAAAACACCTACACCACTCCCCAACTCACCGTTCACGGTAACGTCGAAGAAATCACTCGAGCGTTTGGTCGCTCTCCAGCCCAGGACACCTGGGTAGCCGGTCAATCTAACGTTGACCAGGGCGGTCATTCTACAGGTTCCATCGATGGCGTTATCGTTCCTCAATAATAAGCTGAAGACGGCTTGAGTTCGCACTCTTCTCGAAAGACTAAATTCAAAGAACTGCCATTCTCGATTTAGCTATCTTTCAGAGATACGATATGGATCCCAAGCAAAGCGTGGGCGTAATAAAACTTACCTTAAGGTTTACGCCCACTTTTTCCTCAGTATTCAGAAACGGTTGGTAGTCCATTCAAAGTCTTGAACAATTAACTGGAAAGTCGAATAGAATTTTTCTCAGTTCAGAACAGACTACCAGCCAAGCTTTAAGTTTTTTAGTAAGTATTTCAGTTGATTGAAAAACGACTTGGAACAAGTATTCCTCATTTACCGTTTTTTGTCAACTCTGAAACGCCACTTCTGAAATATTTCTTAACTCTTCTCGCCATTGGGTTGCTAGTGCAGTGTCATATAGAAAAATGTATAGTTACAGAGCTTACAATTTAGACATTCAATCTGAGTTGTTCCTCCCCGAACTCAGTCCCAGTCAAAGCCCTGCTGATGTTGTCGTACGCTTTGGCAATTTAAGTAATATAGAACGAAAAAGCAATGGTGGTGACTACTTTGTCGGTAGTGTCGAAGGATTGGGGACATTTTTGATTCGTGGTGGCTGCGAAATCGTTCTCGATATCGAGCCGGAAGTAGAAGAATCTGTATTGCGTCCCGTCATCCTCGGTCCTCTGTTTGCCATGCTCCTGCGGCAACGAGGGTTGCTCGTTCTCCATGCAAGCTGTGTGGCGATCGAAGGTGTCGCAGTGGCATTTATGACGTACTCCGGTGGCGGTAAATCCACCCTCGCAGAAGCCCTGCACAATCGGGGTTACGGGCTGTTGACCGATGATGTGATGGCGATCGACCTTAACGGATCGCGACCGATGGTCATTCCCAGTTTCCCCCAAATTAAACTACTCCCGGATGCGGCAGCAGCGATTGGACCGGCTCCCGAAACTCTCCCCCTTCTGCATTCGCAAACCCCCAAACTCGCCCACCAATTGAGCCAGGGTTTTATCCAAACACCTCTCCCCCTGAAGCGACTCTACGTACTGGAGATGGGGACGCATCTAGAAATTGCTCCGCTCAGTCCTCAACAAACTTTCGTGGAATTGCTCCGGAATTCTCGGGCAGTAGGCTTACTCAATGCTCCAGAGTATACCAGCACTCACCTATCTCAATGCACTCGTCTCGCTGTGCAGGTACCCATTTGTACTTTGATGCGGAAGCGATCTCTCGCCGCGATGCCCGATGTGATGCAGTTAATTGAAAACGATATCGCCCCGGTTCCGTGCCATGCCTAGAAATTCTATTGCTGCCAAATTACGTCAAAAGGCAGAACGACTTGCCTACCTGCCCCAAACGCTGAGTCTGGTGTGGCAAGCTGCCCCAACGTGGACGATCGCCTGGTTGGTTTTACTCGTTTTCCAGGGGTTTTTGCCCGTTGCCACAGTTTACCTGACTCGGCTGGTTGTAGACAACCTCTCGGCGGCTGTGGGGGCTGGGCTAGCTTGGGAAAATATTCAAAGCCTTCTGGTTCCCGCCGCGCTGATGGCAGGCGTGTTGTTACTCACTCAAATTCTGCAAGGGGCGAATGAATGGATTCGCACAGCACAGGCAGAATTTGTTCAAGACCATATCAGTGCCTTGGTTCATGCTAAGTCGATCGAGGTTGATTTTAGTTTCTACGAGTCGTCAGAGTTTTTCGATCGTCTCGATCGAGCGCGTAATGGCGCTAGCGGTCGTTCTCTGGCGCTCCTGCAAAGCAGTGGCAGCTTACTGCAAAATAGTATCACCATGCTGGCAATGACCGCCGTCTTGCTGGCTTACGGTTTGTGGCTGCCGATGGTTCTTCTTCTGAGTGCCTTACCGGCTTTTTACGTCGTCATGCGCCTGAATCGACGGCATCATCGTTGGTGGGAAAAAACCACGATCGATCGGCGGTGGCTTCAGTATTACGAATTGCTGATCACCCAAAGTATGCCCGCCGCAGAAGTGCGTCTCTTTGGCTTGGGACCCTATTTTCGATCGGCATATCAGACCTTACGTCGTCGGCTGCGAACTGAGCATATCCAAATCGTTCGCGACCAAAGTTTAGGTCGTTTGTTGGCGGGTATCATTGCGTTAATTATTTCTGGTGGGGCGCTAGCTTGGATGGGACGCCAAGTTCTACTAGGCCGTTTGACGCTGGGAGATGTTGCCCTGTTCTACCAAGCTTTCAATAAAGGTCAGGGTTTAATGAAATCGCTGCTAAGCAACGTCAATCAAATTTATCAAAACAGTCTGTTTATCAGCAATCTCTTCGAGTTTTTGCAAATCGCACCCAAAATTGTCGATCCGCCGCAGCCGCAACCTGTTCCCACAAAGATCGATCGAGAAATTCGCTTTAAAAACGTTACCTTCCGCTATCCTGACACCGATCGAGCTGTCCTACAAGATTACAATCTCACCCTGCCTGCCGGTAAAATAGTGGCGATCGTCGGCGACAATGGTGCGGGAAAAAGTACGTTAATTAAGCTCTTGTGTCGTTTCTACGATCCCGAATCGGGAAGTATTGAAATCGACGGCACGGATATTCGGGAGTTTCCGGTTGAAGACCTGCGACGCCTGATTACCGTATTGTTCCAGTCTCCAATTCCCTTCTACGTCACAGCCGGACAAAATATTGCTTTGGGAGATCTCTCGGAAACTGCCAGCGAAGAATCGATCGAAGCCGCAGCCCACGGCGCAGGCATCCACGAGAAAATTACCAGTCTACCGCAAGGCTACAAGTCCATGCTGGGCAAATGGTTCCCCGGCGGCACAGACCTCAGTGGCGGTCAATGGCAGCGCCTCGCCCTCGCCCGCGCCTTTTTCCGACGCGCCCAGATGATTATCCTCGACGAACCCACCAGTGCCATGGACCCTTGGGCTGAATTCGACTGGTTGGAGCGATTCCGGGCTTTGGCGAACGGTCGCACTGCTGTCGTCATTACCCACCGTTTCACTCTCTCCATGCGGGCGGACATCATCCACGTCATGCGCGACGGTCAAATTGTCGAATCCGGCAATCACGATACATTGATCGCCCAAGGCGGTCTCTACGCCCAGTCCTGGAAAACCCAGATGGAAAGGGGTTCGGAACCCACACCGCAAAGCGCCCTAGTTTAACTATTTTATAGAACCCATTCACCATCTCCAAACCCATGTCAGTTAACCTGTTTCGCACCTTACTACGCACCGCTTTAGCAACTCCCAACTCCAATTGGGCACAACAAGCCAGACCGCAACTCGAATCTGCTACCCCATTGGAGTGGCAGCAAGCTTGGGAAACCTTGGCGTGGCATCGACTGCTACCATTAACTGCCTATTCCTTAGAAGCGCAAGGTCTGACCGACCTCGTTCCTCCTGAATATCTGGCAAAACTGCAATATTCTTATCATCAGACGCTCACTCAAAATACCGTTTTACTCTTATCTTTGGATGGATTGTTGCGGGCAATGCAGGAACGAGAAGTACATCCGGTACTGTGGAAAGGAATCGTGATGGCTGATAGTTTCTATCCCGATTTGGGGACGCGACCGATGGTGGATATCGATTTTGCGATTGCCGCTAGCGAAATGGCGAAAGCCACTGCGGCTTTCGAGTCTTTGGGATTTGGACTGCAACCTCAGATGAGCCACCGAGGATGCGGTTTACTTTGCTAATCCTATGGGGGTGGCTTGCGATGTCCACCATCGCGTGCGGCTGTTTGAAGGCAAAGAGTCGATGAATTTGACGGTTGACGTGAAGCCGCAACGCCTCAAAGCGCCGACCTTCAAGATTTTGGAACCCAACGCAATGTTGGTACATTTGGTATTTCACCTCAACGGACATCTGGGAGAAATGGGCCCGATGTTGTCTTGGATGCTCGATATTGCCTTTGTCTTGCGACAATGGGGCAATTCTATCGACCCAGTAAGATTAGAAAAATTGATGCCTGAGAAAAGACATTGGGTTTCGCTGTTTCGCATTCTGCGTTTCCTAGAATCTGAGTTTGACGAACCCATACCGAAGTGTTTAGCAGAAGCCGCCGGGAAGTTTGCTCCGTTTACGCTAGAAGAAATTCTCCGGCAGCGACGCTTGACGGTGTGGGAGTTGCCGAATTTGCGGGGATGGTTGCGAGTCTGTGCGAGTCGTTTGGGAATGAAATTGAATCGTACTTATCCGACGCTTCACGGTGAGGATTTGGTGGGGTGGGTTGGCGATGCGGTGACAGCACACCGGATGGCGAACCAACCGATTCCCCAGTGGCGCGAGATGCCGCTATCGGATGCCCTTCCTATGCAGGTTTGCTAGGCGAAAAAAGCGATCGAACTCGATCTGAGAAAGCATAAAAAAAAGACCTACCCTTGTATTCATCAAATTGACGATCGGGGTAGGTCTTTTAAGTTGGGTAAGTTAGGTGTTTGGTGTCATCAGTGTTAGTTAACAACAGGACAACGCGCCAAGTATCGATCGAACTCAAAAAAACTCAGACTACTTCTTGTTTTTGTTTTACATAAGTCCGAACAAATTAAGATTTATGTCTTACTTGACAGAGACCTTACCGCCAGCTTCTTCAAGCTGCTTCTTGGCGTCTTCAGCGACTTCTTTAGCAATTCCTTCTTTGATTGCTTTGGGTGCACTTTCCACCATTTCTTTGGCTTCCTTGAGACCCAAACCAGTCAAAGTCCGAACGACTTTCAGAATGGCAATCTTCTTATCAGCCGGAACTTCTTCGAGGATCAGGTCGAATTCTGTTTTTTCTTCTTCGGCTCGGCTGCCGCTGCCCCAGGCATCGCACCCATCATCATGGGCGCTGCCGCCGCTGCCGTCACGTCAAAGGTTTCTTCGATGCCTTTTTTGAGTTCGACCAATTCGAGGGCGGTCAAACCTTTCATTTTTTCGATAATTTCAGCTACAGCAGACATTGAATTTTCTCCTTTTGATGGTAATTGTGTGTTGGAATCGAATTGGATTTCGAGTCAGCCAAGACTCAGCTCCAAATTATGCAGCCTCTTTGTCGGCAACGGCAGCAACGGCACGAGCGACTCCGGTGGGAATCTCGTTAACCGCAACAGCCACGTTGGCAATAATGCTGCTAACGGAACCTGCAATTTGAGCGATAAGTTGCTCCTTAGACGGCAAGTCAGCAATGATTTTGATGTCGCTCTCGGTCAGCAGTTTGCCTTCCATGACGCCACCAAGAACCTCAGTCTTCTTGCTTGCTTTCTGGAACTCTTGGAACGCTTTAACGGCTCCCCCCACATCTTCCTTCACCATGATGAAGGCGGATGAGTCTTTCAACAAAGGCGATAAGGCACTCCAGTTATCGTTGCCTTCGATCGCTTTGCCCATTAGCGTGTTTTTGGTCACTTTACAAACAGCGCCTTTTTCACGCAATCGGCGACGCAAGTTGGTAATTTCACCCACGGTTAAACCGCGATAGTTAACGACCAACATCATCGAAGACTCGCTCAACGTATTTTTGAGATCGGCAACGATCTCTTTTTTGTTTTCTAGCGTTCTACCCATTGGTTTTCACCTCCTTGAGCTGTTAGCTGTTTGTCTCCCAAAACGTTAACAATTGCTAACATTTTATTCTTGCTTTATCCGGGAAGCGTTGGTGCTGCCGAATAAAACAAGCTGACACGACCGAGCGAGCCGCCCTTCCTCCATTTCCAGAGACGATCGATCGTCTCTGGAGAAAACGCCCCCCTCCTCCCTCACAAAAAAACCTCGATTTCAGGATCGAGGTTGCATGATTTTCCCATTTCCCCGTAGCGGAGATGTTAGAAAATGACTGCACGAACCTCGGCAGGAAATTAAGCGGTTTGCCATCTGGCAAGTTGCACCTGCTGTCCTGGGTTTGCTATGAACGAATACCGATCGGCAATTCGTTGTTTAATCGAGACTGTTTTTCGTCTTTTGACAGGATGAGAAGTTTTTATATTGGAAATTGAACTGCGATCGTTTCCTGCTGGGTTGGGTCTTGTTTTTTCCTTGACCCAAGCAAAGAGATCGTCTTTTAAGCTGCTTCGGCAACTTTTAGATCGCGAAGAGCGCTAACATCGATCTCAATTGATGGTCCCATGGAAGAGCAGATAAACACACTCCGCCAATAGCGACCTTTCGCACCGGATGGACGATTACGATCGATACACTCTTGGAGTGCTTTTAAGTTTACCAGCAAGTCTTCTGTTGGGAAGCTAGCTTTGCCAAACAGCACGTGGACGATTCCCGTGCGATCGGCACGAAATTCTAGTTTACCTGCTTTGAATTCTGCGATCGCTTGTTCTAAATCTGTTGTTACCGTACCACCTTTGGGAGACGGCATCAAACCCTTGGGACCGAGCATACGACCCAGTTTTGCCACCTGGGGCATCATATCCGGTGTGGCGATCAATAGGTCAAAATCCAAACGACCTTTCTGAATTTCGTCGATTAACTCTTCAGAACCGACGACTTCTGCACCGGCGTCGCTTGCTTGGGCAACCTTCTCGCCTCGGGCGATCACCGCAACGCGAACGGTTTGACCCGTCCCTTTGGGAAGAGCAACAGTTGTCCGCAACTGCTGGTCGGTATATTTTGGATCGATCCCCAAACGAATATGAGCTTCGGCAGCTTCAGGAAACTTGGCTGTAGCAGTTTCTTGAAGTAGCTTTAAAGCCTCTTCAGGTTCGTAAGGGCGCTCTTCAACTTTTTTCTGGAGTTCTTGAAGTCGGCGGGAAATTTTCTTTGGCATTTTTGATTTAATTTGGGGTCGCTAGCGAAGTTAAAACCTCTCCCCCATTCATAATTGGAATGAATCTACCAGTTGCCTTTGACGCGCGATCGTCAATCACAGCTTCTGGGACTATTGGGACACTTTTACGCCCATATTCCGGGCAGTTCCTTCAATAATGCGCATGGCTGCCTCAATATCATTGGCATTGAGATCGGGCAGTTTTGTTTGGGCGATTTCTTTCAACTGTGCTTGCGTAATCGATCCCACAGTTGTCTTGTTGGGTTCCCCAGAACCTTTCTCAATTCCAGCCGCTTTCTGAATCAAAATGGAGGCAGGAGGGGTTTTGAGAATAAATGTAAAACTTCGATCTTCATAGACCGAAATTTCTACAGGGACGATCGTCCCCGTTTGATCGGCGGTACGGGCGTTATATTCTTTGCAGAACATCATGATGTTCACGCCGTGTTGACCGAGGGCAGGACCGATGGGAGGAGCGGGGTTGGCTTTCCCTGCCGGAATTGCCAGCTTAATCACCGTAACGACTTTTTTTGCCATTTATCCCATTAACTTTGTTTTTCTACTTGATTGAATTCCAGTTCCACAGGGGTATCTCGTCCGAAAATCGACAGCAGAGCCTTGAGCTTACTCCGCTCGGGACTGACTTCAATCACTTCACCTTCAAAGTCCTTGAAGGGCCCTGAGAGAACTAAGATATTATCTCCGGCTGCCATATCGATCTTGACGATCGGTTCCTGTTCGCTGGTCTGCTTGAAGATCCGCTCAACTTCTGGGGGACTCAGGGGCATGGGTCTAACATGTCCGCGGCCCCTTCCGTAGCGGCGCTTTTGCTCTGCTCCGACAAAGTTAATCACATTGGGGGTGTTTTTGACAACCTGCCAAACTTCATCGTCCATGATCATTTGAATCAGGACGTAGCCGGGAAAAACTTTTTCTTCGGAGTGCTGGCGGCTACCATCCTTGCGGATTTTCACCATCGGGGTTTGGGGAATTTGGATTTGGACAATGCGATCGGCAACGTCTAGCGTATGTTTTCGCTGTTCCAAATTTGCTTTAACCCGTTTTTCGCAGCCCGAGGCGACCTGCACGGCATACCAACGACCCTGGGTTCGAGAGGATGTCGAACCGGTGTCTTCTGCGTCTCCTAATTCTTCTAAATAAGCCATTGGGAGCGATTGATTTCGACGACAGCGTTACCCAAAAATTTGTATGGATGCCCAGTTAAAGAGCTTATCGATAACATAGATCGTAAAAGCTAGGAAGCTGACCATCAACAGCACAGCGGCAGACTCGCCGATCACTTGCTGCCGAGAGGGCCATACAACTTTGGCGAATTCTTCTTTAGTTGCCTGAAAGAACTTCAGAAGACCAAAACTACTATTTGGGTCTTGGAGTTCAGCTTCGTTTTTCTTTGTCACTATGATTAACCTCTCTGGTGAACTACCGAAACTGTACTAATAGTAAAGTTTCGGTTTCCCAAATTTGTCGGGAAATGTTCGTAGTTTCTGCAATGGGAGTCGATCCTGGGAAAAACGACTTTTGACAGTGCTACTTAGTTGCAAAACAAGAGCTTTTACACTCTTTGCTCAAACTTTGGCTTAGCACTACAAAACTCACGATGTTGACTGTTGGTGCACACTCCACGCCTGAGAGGTTGCAGGTTAGAGCCACAGAAGACCAGATTTTGAGCCTTTTCAGGGACTCTTGCCCGATCGTTCATTTTCAGAAAACAGTACCCGAAAGCTACTAGCTACTTAGCTAAGTCGAGCGCTTTCGGGTTGATTGAGCTTTGTTCGCAGAGGTTCAGCGCGCCCTGGAGGACTCGAACCCCCGACATCAGGTTTTGGAGACCTGCGTTCTACCAACTGAACTAAGAGCGCACAGAGCGAGCCTGTACCAATGTTTAACCTCTTAATTGTAGTTTACCACATTGTCGGTGCATCTGCGCGAGAAATCGATCGATTTAGATAGGGCGATCGAACCGTTGTTTGAGACGGGTGGCTTTACCAACACGATCTCGTAGGTAGTAAAGTTTGGCTCGACGAGCTTTACCCCGTCTGATCACTTGAATGTAGGCAAGACGGGGAGAATGGATTAAGAAAACCCGTTCTACGCCAACGCCTTGAAAAATACGTCGGACGGTGATCGTTTCGCTAATGCCACCATTTCGCATGGCAATCACCGTTCCTTCATAAGGCTGAGTGCGTTCTTTTCCGCCTTCTTGGATCAGCACACCCACTTTGATGGTGTCACCCACGTAAATTTTGGGGATGTCGGATTTTAAATATTCCGCTTCGATCGAGCGGATCGTTGCTTGAGCGTTCATTTGGGGTTCCCAATCACTTGCAGCCCTTAATAATAGATCGAAAGTGGTTCTAGCGTCTACATAGTTTAGCGCCTACATAGTTCAAGAGGGAACGGGGAGTTTCTGATGGCAATTTATCCCCGCTAGAGAGGAGACGGAGAACCGCTATTCTTGATTCCCTCTACCCTTCTTCGATGAGATGAGCGATTAGTGTTACCAGCAGGATACTGAACAACGAGAGTATATCTTAACTTTTGTTTACATCTGGGGGTTGTATCAAGCAGGTTTAAAGCATAAGCTCCCAAATGACTACTGAAGTTAAAGACTTGGTATAGATCGATCTATTTTCCCAACTTTTAGATCAAAATGGGAGTTGTGCAGTGCAAAACGCTCGAAAAATAAGAGTGATATCTCGCTAACACTTTTATTTCCGATCGGGCCTGCCCGACACTAAAACCGAACTGCTGAAAACGTCTAATTGCTGAGGACAAACGTTATGGGTCAAGCTCACGAAGTTTCACCAACGCCGATTTCTTCCTATAACAATGGGGTTGCCGCTACCGAACTCCGCCCCTGGGGATCGTTCACCATTCTCGAAGAAGGTTCCAGATATAAGATCAAACGGATCGAAGTCAAACCCGGTCATCGTCTCAGTCTCCAGATGCACCACCATCGCAGCGAGCATTGGATTGTGGTTTCTGGGACGGCTAAAGTGGTCTGTGGCGATATGGAGCAAATCGTTTACAGCAATCAATCGACCTATGTGCCTCAAGGAACGTCTCACCGACTGGAAAACCCTGGAGTCATTCCTTTAGTTCTGATTGAAGTCCAAAATGGAGAATATTTGGGCGAAGACGATATTGTCCGCTACCAAGACGATTACGCCCGCCACGAATAGGCGATCGGATTTGGAGACGAATGACTGCGATCCCAACACATTCGTTCCAGCTACAAGATATTCTACCCAGGAGAACGGTTCGATCGAATCGTTCTCTTGGTGCATTTGAGGAATCGAAGACTACGGCATCGGCAGTACCGTGGTTTCGCCATGTTCGACAACAAAGACATTGGCATAGAGGTTCGCAATCACTTGCTTGCCTTGCTGAGTGAGAGAAAGATACTGCAAAGCATCTTTGATACAAGGATATAGATCCCCCCAGTATGCCTTGGAGTAACTTTGGCGTAAATCCCCGGCATGGCGATAGCCCAGGCTTTGATGAGCGCCCGTTTCTTTATACTCGTAATAGAGAGCGCCCATTTTTTTGAGATAGCGGGGATCGCTGAGTTGACCGATGATATCTGCCGCTCGTACCAATCCCGGCAACCCGATGGTATCTTCGTATCCCGGACGATAAGAACTGGGAGCGCGAGTGTATTCGATATTTTCGGCGATCGTCTCGGCTACAATTAGCTTATGACCGCTGAAACGCTCGTCTACGAAGAGTTTGCTGCGATCGACGTGGTAGGGCGACAGACTGGCATCAGTGGCGCCAGGGGGCAAGGGGATGAGCTCGCCTTTACCCGAATCGAATACATTCTCCTCGATGCGATCGCAGCGACAAACCCCTTTGATATAGCCGATATCGTTGCACACTAGGGAAATGATACAGTGCAGCCAATCTTCGCAAGAAACGCCACCTTCGCGAATATGTTTTCCTCGGATAATCTCCTGACCCACCAGTGTTACCAGGATGGTATTTTCGACGTTGTGATACAGGGCGTCACTGTTGGAAATATTTTCTAGTGCCATACCGCCCGCCCAGGCGATGATATCAGCATAATCGGGTTTGTAGCCCCCATAGGTACGGTGATAGCCTTCCCGCAGTTTCTCCACAAAATGCTGAATCAAAATTTCAGTAGCATTAAACATACCCAGTTGAGTGTTTTGGATAAGGGATTCCGGGTTGTAGAAATTTTCCCGGGTCAATG
Source organism: uncultured cyanobacterium (assembly GCA_963838375.1). Taxonomy (GTDB): domain Bacteria; phylum Cyanobacteriota; class Cyanobacteriia; order Cyanobacteriales; family Geitlerinemataceae; genus DVED01. The sequence continues at coordinate 377,992 of CAWIQY010000015.1, forward strand.
ACGAAGAGAGAAACCTCCTGGGGGATTGACCCGATTTTTCACTCGTCTTGCCAGTCACCCTCATTATGACTGGCAAGAGGGTGACTGGCAAGACGTTGAATTGGTGACTTTCCGGCTAAGGAACTTCTATCTCAAAACGTCTTAATTGGTGTTGAAAAACTGTACGATCGATCTGCTCGACCTCTATCTTCCCACTCTATCTTCCATGAAGCTGAACCGTCGAAGTTTTAATCGAACAGCTATTCAGTTGGCTTTGGGTGCGGCAATTGGGCCGATTGCCTTCAAAAAATTTCGCCCGACACCCACGAGATCGATCGAGACGAATTCGATCGCTGAAGCCATGACGGCAAATATCAATAGAATTCAAGATTTTTTAACCCCCGAAACTGAATTACTATTGCCCACCTATCTGGGTAACGCTCGGCGTCGATTTTACGGTCGGGGAATGCCACAAAAATTGGATCTCTTACATCAATTTTCTCTGGGAAGTGGTCGGACATTTTTGGGCGGTCGATCGACAGTCTGGACGGGGGCAGGATGGACGGGGCAACCGACGTTGACGAAGGATCGAGGAAAAATATATTTAACGATCGGTTCTTTCGATCGGTATTTAAAAAAAATAGATCTAGAAACTCAAGAAGTTGTTTGGAACTATCAGTTTGATGATATTATTAAAGGAACGGCAACTATCTATATCGATCCCAGTGCAGACGATGAAAATCGATTAGTAATTCTCCAAGGCAGTCGTTTAAGCTTTTTGCCTAAAAACTCAAGAAAGCCGTCATCGAGTTTTCGGGCAATCTCCTTTAGGTCGGGACGAGAATTATGGAGACTTCCTTTTAGAAAAACACCCAGTTATAGCAGAGATAACGATAGTAGCCCTCTGGATTTAGGTAAAGGATTAATATTTAATGCTGGAGAAAATAGCATTGGATATTTTTTGAATGGGTCGATCGAAAAAGCTCAACTCAAAGAAGGAACCAGCCAACCCGAAATTTTGGCTGAAGTGGACTTATACCAAACGATCGACGCTGGGAAATACGGTGGAAATTTAGTGACGGAATCTTCTCCTGCTAGACTGGACGATCGGATATTTATCGCAGCCGGTGGGGGACGGATTTGGGGTATCGATATAGAAACTCGACAGATTGTTTGGCGATTTCTAGCGGGTGGAGATTTAGATGGAAGTATTGCGATTTCAGATGAGAACAAGCTATTTTGTGCATTGGAGAGAGAAAAAATACCCGGTCAAGGTGGTGTTTTAAAACTCGATCCGAACAAGCCGGAGAATGAAGCCGTAGATTGGTTTTTACCCACGTCAAATCGTAACTTTAGTACCTGGCAAGGAGGCGTAATCGGTTCGGTAGCGCTCAATGATGAGTATCGATCGCCCGAGATTCCGGCTTTGTTTGCGACCAATTCGATCGATGGTCATTTATATATTGGTAGCCAACATCAGATTACTGGAACCCAAGTTAAAGATCCCTTTCTCCAAAAAATGTATGCCACTCCTCTAATTGTGTTTAAGCATCCGATCGGATCTTCAATTTCTACTCCGATTTTTACCGATGGCAACCGAGTTGTGGCAGCGGGATATAATGGGGTTTATCTTTTTCAACTGCATTTTGACTCTGTAAAATCTAATACTCCCAATGCTTTAAAAAACGATCGGGGAGAGTTTTATCGCATGACGGTGGAACAAATTGCCCATTTCAAACCCGGAATCTCTTTTGAATCTACTCCAATAGTGTGGGATGGATTGGTGAGAATTTGCTCGCGAGATGGTTGGATGTATACGTTAGGATAAATCCTCTTAAATTCAGAAAATTTCCGGTTGAAGCCCCCATTCATAAAATTCAGTGTATTGGGTTCAATTGAAAACCGCTATAATACTTTCGTTTATCAAGGACACTAGCGATGCGACTATCCAAAATGCTCTTCGTCACCCTGCGGGAAGATCCGGCAGAGGCAGAGATCCCCAGTCATAAACTGCTGCTGCGTGCGGGTTATATCCGCCGGATTGGCAGCGGCGTGTATGCATACCTTCCGCTGATGTGGCGAGTGTTGCAGAAAGTCTCGCAAATTGTGCGGGAGGAAATGAACGCCACGGGGGCGCAGGAGTGTTTGTTGCCGCAGTTGCAGCCTGCGGAGTTGTGGCGGGAGTCGGGGCGCTGGGATACGTACACCAAGGCGGAAGGGATTATGTTTTCCCTGATCGATCGCCAAAATCGAGAGTTGGGGCTCGGACCGACGCACGAAGAAGTGATTACAACGATCGCTCGCGAGACCATTCGTTCTTATCGCCAACTTCCTCTTCATTTATACCAAATTCAAAGCAAGTTTCGCGATGAAATTCGCCCGAGATTTGGCTTGATGCGGGGGCGAGAATTTATTATGAAAGATGGCTATTCTTTCCACGATTCCCAAGAAAGCCTCAAGGAAACCTATGGCGATATGGATGGGGCGTATCGTAATATGTTGCGGCGCTGCGGGTTGAAGTTTCAAGCAGTGGAAGCGGATTCTGGGGCGATCGGCGGTTCGGGTTCTCAGGAGTTTATGGTGCTGGCGGATGCTGGAGAAGATGAAGTTCTCTACACTGAAGATGGCAAGTATGGCGCGAATGTGGAAAAGGCAATTTCGCTACCTGCCGATGCTGAAGTTTCTCCGTTTACGACCTACGAAAAACGAGAGACTCCAGGAACAAATACGATCGCTAAACTGTGCGAATTTTTGAAGTGTTCGCCGACGCAAGTGGTGAAAAATGTCCTGTATCAAGCTGTCTTTGATAATGGAAAAACGGTCTTGGTTTTGGTGAGCCTTCGTGGAGATCAAGATGTCAACGATGTCAAGTTACAAAACGAACTGACTAAATTCGCCGATCGCTTCGGTGGCAAAACAATTCTGACTTTAACAGTTCCCGATGAGGAAGCTCAGAATAAATGGGCAGCTAAACCATTACCGTTAGGATATATTGCTCCTGATTTATCCAATAATTTGATTCAATCTCAAAAAGAAGTTGCGCCTCACTTTTTACGCTTCGTCGATTGCACGGCAGTTGAGTTGAAAAACTTCGTGACAGGAGCCAACGAATCTGGATATCATGTTGTCGGGGCAAATTGGGGAAATGAGTTCCAGTTACCGGAAAATGTAGTTGATATTCGCAAGGCAACAGCGGGCGATCGATCGGTTCACGATCCCAGTCAAACATTAAAAACCGCGCGGGGAATTGAAGTCGGTCATATCTTCCAATTGGGTACGAAATACTCCACTGCTTTGGGGGCAACCTACACGAACGAGCAGGGAGAGGAAAAACCACTGATTATGGGATGCTATGGTGTTGGGGTATCCCGACTGGCTCAATCTTCTGTGGAGCAATCCTATGATAAAGATGGCATTATTTGGCCCGTGGCGATCGCCCCATATCACGCCATTGTCACTATTCCCAATCTCAACGATGCCACACAAGTTGCTACTGCCGAAAAACTTTATACTGAGTTAAATGCAGCGGGAGTAGAAACTCTGTTGGACGATCGGAACGAACGGGCAGGGGTTAAGTTCAAAGACGCAGATTTGATCGGCATTCCTTACCGCATTGTCACGGGAAAATCACTTAAAGAAGGGAAAGTAGAAGTGGTGGAACGATCGACACAACAGCGTCAAGATGTAGCGGTTGAAACCGTTGTGGAACTGTTAAAGCAGAAAATTGAAGCCGTCTTGTAATCGATCGGTACTTTTCCCTTTAAGATAGTTTAATTCCCGCAACTCCCGATCGATCGAGTGCGGGAAGTTCAGCCATTCGTCCGAGTTAACCGATTTCCTCTTCCAGTTTCACATTAGAGAAAGTTTTGGATCTCAATGGCTGCTAGCCGAACTCACGGGCAATTGTCCACAGATCCGATCGGAATGGGTGCGTAACTTCAATCTCGGATCGAACCCCGTGAATATACTGTAAAGCCAACTCCCGAATTCCCGACGAACTAAGAGTTACGCTGTTAGAATTCCCTTAACACGCTTGTTGTAGCCCATTCCCCATGAGTGACATCGTTTTAGACGTTCGCAATCTTCACGTCCAATTTCGCACAGACGAAACGCAAATCCAAGCCGTCGATGGCATTGATTTTCAAGTTCCCCGAGGTCAAACTTTGGGAATTGTGGGGGAATCGGGTTCGGGAAAGTCCGTAACTTCACTCGCTGTCATGGGCTTGATTCCCTCTCCTCCCGGTAAAATTACGGAGGGGGAAATCTGGTTTCGCGACGAATCCGATCGATCTCCCGTAGATTTTCGGCAACTTCCCCCCGCACAAATGCAGGAATACCGAGGGGGGAAGATTGCCATGATTTTTCAAGAACCCATGAGTTCCCTCAACCCCGTGTATACCATCGGGTTTCAGCTAACCGAAGCGATTCGTCTCCATCGCAACGTTTCAGAATCCGAGGCGAGACGATTAGCTGTTGCCAGTTTGCAAGAGGTTAAACTTCTCGGTAGCGATGAGGAATTGCAGCAGCAAATCTTAGAAGAAAAACCATCTCAGGATGAACGGGATATAACCCGGCAACTCAACCGCCGCAAACAAGCCATGCTGGAACGCTATCCCCACCAACTTTCTGGGGGGCAAATTCAGCGGGTGATGATTGCTATGGCAATTTCCTGCAATCCGACACTGTTGATTGCCGACGAACCCACCACGGCATTGGATGTGACGGTACAGAAAACCATTTTAAATCTGATGCGGGAATTGCGCGATCGGCGTCAGATGTCGATGATTTTCATTACTCACGATCTTGGGGTGATTGCCGAAATCGCCGACACGGTGGCGGTGATGTATCAAGGCAAAATCGTGGAAACAGGGTCAGTACGCGACATTTTTACTCATCCCCAACATCCCTATACCCAAGGATTACTCGCCTGCCGTCCTCAACCGGATAAGCGACTGCGATATCTACCCACGATCGCAGATTTTATGCAGGGTGGCAACGGATCTCGACAACCGAAATCATCGCACTTCAATGAGACAGAAGAATCTACCCAAGATTCCCACTCCCATCCTCCCTTAAAAATCGAAGAGATTAGCGAAAGGGAAATGACTGCCAGAGTGGCTCAATTACAGCAGCAGCAGCCTCTACTGACCGTTGATAACCTGCAAGTGGGTTTTCCCTTGCGGGGAATGTTCGGACAAACCCAGCGCTACTCGATGGCTGTTAATGGAGTCTCTTTTGAGGTGTATCCTGGCGAAACCCTGGGATTAGTAGGAGAATCGGGATGTGGCAAGACGACGCTCTCGCGGACGCTGCTGCGGTTAATCGAGCCGATAAGCGGTCGAATTCTGTTTGAAGGTCGGGACATCACAGGGCTGAAAAAGCGGAAACTGCGGCAATTGCGGCGGGATATGCAGGTGATTTTCCAAGACCCGTTTAGTTCCCTCAATCCCCGAATTGCGATCGGTGAAGCTATTCTAGAACCGTTAGCGATCCATGGTCGGGGATCTCGAAAGCAAAACCTCGATCGAGTTCGCTATCTTCTCGATCGAGTTGGCTTAGATCCCAACTGGATAAACCGCTATCCTCACGAGTTTTCTGGGGGTCAGCGGCAGCGGATTTGTATTGCCCGCGCTTTAGCTCTCAATCCCAAGTTTATTATCTGTGACGAGTCGGTGTCGGCACTGGATGTGTCGGTACAGGCACAGGTTCTCAATCTGCTCAAAGAATTGCAAGCAGAATTCGGGCTGACTTATATCTTTATTTCTCACGATCTCAGCGTGGTCAAATTTATGAGCGATCGAATTGCGGTGATGAATCGGGGCAAAATCGAAGAAATCGGTGCGGCAGAAAGTATTTATCGTCGTCCTCAGAAAGCCTACACGCGCCAACTGATTGCATCCATTCCTAAAGGGGAATTTGTCACTCGTTAGGATGGGTCATTGGTAATGGGCAATTGGTATAGAGCCGCGCTTGCGCGGTTAGGACGCTCTCGATCTCCCGAAGCGAGTCTTTCTCCCCGAGATCCCCGAAGCGATTTCCTCACATAACCGTCTATAGCTATAATTGCCCCTCGACAACCGCAACTCCCAAACTCCTTTTTCAAGCGTTTTCGGCAAATCTGTTATTGTTATGGAGTTAAATCGCTCGATCTCGCCCCTCGATCCCAAGCGTGCCGATGCGATCTCATCAGGTCATTTAACAAATGAACCCTCAGAAATTACCGAAGAAATTACCGACTTTGGCGATCTCCCGATCTACAGCGATGCCTATGGCATCGGTTGCGCTGCTTTTAGCTGCACCCCATTGGGCGATCGCGACCGTCCCTCAATCCCCAATATCCCCGATTGTTGATACAACTGTCGCGGAGTCGATCGTCTCTCAAGTCTCAGACTCAACGGGAGAAGATCGAGATCGGGTCTCGGAAGCGGGAACCGTCGATCTGCGCTTGCAACACCTGCAACGCCAAAATCTAGGTTCCAAACAATTCTCGATCGACAGTCCATCTTTACCCGTCGAGAACTTTTCCCTTTCCACCGATCCGGAAAATCAACGTCTCGTACAGACAGATTCATCCGAGTTGGAGTTCGTCGGTCCGGGGCAACTTTCGACTTACCGAGGTCCCTTTTCCATCGAGAAACTCCCCGTTCTGACGCCCAGTCAACTCGAAGAGCAAGAAGCGGGATTCTATTTTGATATTACCGGCGATCGACCCCGAGACAAGCGATGGACTGTCCGACCCACCTTCGGCGTGCGCAGTTGGGAAGGCCGTGCCCTTGAACTAGAACTCGAAGGCGGCGAACGCACCTTAGGATTCGATCTCAGTTATACTCAATCGGCGATTACTGGCGAAGAGAGTCGTCTGGGTTATCAAATTGGTGCTTTCAACCAACGATCGCCGGATAATGTTTTTTTAGTCGATGATGATGACGAAGATGTCGAGGAAATTTTTCTGCCTCGAGGGGACGAACACGTTCCTTGGATTCACCGTCTCGGCGGTCGGTTCCGGCTATTCGTCCCCGCTTCAGAACACTTGGTGTTAGTCCCCGGTGTAACCTACCAGCGCGTTTCCGTCCGCAACAGTGCGTTTGGCGATCGCACCTTTTCTCGAGATGAAGACGGCAATCGCTTCACCATCAGCGATACGGGGAGCGACGATCTACTTACCCTCAGCTTATTCGCACAACTGGGGGCAGTGGATCGCGACGAAGACGAGATTATCGTTAGAGGAACGCGAGCGCAAATCGGCACAGAACAAGCGATTCCCATCGGTTCGGAAGATATTTCTTTCAATCGCTTAACAGGCGGTATCGTTCAATATGTGCCAGCCGACCTTTTTGGCTTTTCTGAAGGACCGCGCACCCTGGTTTTGAGCGCGCTCACTGGGGCGACTCTTGGCGACTTACCCCCCTACGAAGGGTTTAGCTTGGGGGGATACAGCTCGGTCAGGGGCTACGGACGCGGCGATGTAGGCACTGGGAGTCGGTTTGTTCAGCTCGGTGCTGAATATCGCTTCCCGATCGCCAATATCGACAGCGATTTGTTTAGCCGAATTCGGGGAGTCGTGTTTGTAGACTTTGCCAGCGATCTCGGTTCGGATGACGATGTAATCGGAGAACCGGCTCGGGTTCGCAACAAACCGGGAAACGGTTTGGGCTATGGCGTCGGTCTCCGATTGGGTAATATTCCGATCGTGGATGTACTGCGCGTCGATTTCGCTCTCACAGACCAAGGGGACAATGCCATTTATTTTGGCGTGGGAGAGCGGTTTTAAGGCGGATACGATCGCAATGTCAATCGGCGATCGCTTCGCGGAACTCCCAATATTGGTAGTCGGCGATCGCCTGTTTCAAAGTTTCAAACATTTGCGAACAGTGGTTATTGGCGCGAAGAGGTAATTCTTCATTCTTTACCACAAAATTCATGCGGATGTCTGTATAGGAGCTATCAGGCGAGTCGATCGACACCTCAATGGTGACTAATTTGGAAAAAGACACCTGACCGGGAATTTCTCGCGCCATCAAGCATTTTTTTCGATCGTAAATAATATCAAAATTACAGGAGATCAGCACTTCTGCCAGTAACTGCCGCAGATGTTCAAACGGAGCAGCTACTACAAACAAGCCAGTGTAACGAGCCATGGGTTACTCCAGGATTTAATGTCAAGAGAAATTGTCCTTTTTACCACCGACTTACTCTTCGATTGAGAAGAGAATGGTTTAAAGGATATTAAATTGGGAATTGCTAGTTTTGTAGCCTAAACTACTTTCTAAAATGAGAAAGCGAACAGGCTATGCCTATAAGATACCAGTCTCTTTCACTTCTTTCTTCAAAGAAATGTGTTGCGATGATTTCTCATTCTAGAGCGTCATTTGGGTCACCGAATCCGGGGAGTTTGCCCCCTTATCCTCGTGAAGTTGCCGGCTACCAACGATCGAGCAACCCCCCTGTTTCCGCTTCAATGGGAAACAGGGGGGCTAAAGGTTTCTTCTATGAACTAACCCAAACTAGTCGGAAGTGGAGTCTGAGGGATGATTCCGAATTTGTTCTGCTTCGGGACAATCGTCAGAGACTAGGGGTTCGACATTTCCTCGGATCACGCTGGCTAACTTCTGAGTAATTGCGCCAATACTTTCTAGGCGAACCATTTCTTCCCAAGAGCAGATTTCATCATCTTCATCTGTTTCATAGCGCAGGGTGACTAAATCTCCTTCAATATCCAGGATGCGAGCGCGATCGATCCAACGTTGCTGATCCCGTAAAAATACACAGATTTCCCGACCTTCGCAACAGATTTGATACAGCTTACGATGTAGCATATGTAGCGTCTCCTAGGATTTTATCCTCTTTGTGACATACTCCTGACACTGACAAGAGGGTTACAGTGCAGGCTTCTTACCAACATCACCCAACGGTATTACTTGCAAAAACGCGGCGCCAACGGTTACGCGGATTCGCTTTACGACTGACGGGATGCCTGACCGCCAAATCTATAAAAGGTTTTAGGGGTTTACTGTAACTGTTACACTTTCAGCATTTTCGGTTTGGTTTATTCGGGTTAATTACCCTTTAGTTTAGTCTACACCGTTGGGTAGTGCCATTTCGGGGATTTTTCAGGGAATGCGTTGAACCCAATTGTCCATCAAACCCAGAACTCCACGGATGACCGAGAAACCGGAGGTTATTTGGTTGCCCACAAATAGAATGCAGGGGTTCTGGAAAGATTCGTTAACGGGGAATGCGATCTTATCGTCGTCTGTGGGCATGGACGATCGACATTTGGCATTCCGGCGAGTGCCCTATAGCTTGAATTTGCACTTCGATCGATGTTCGCGCCAGTCAGCTTTGCTAGAGCCGATCTGTTAGGGTCAATTTTAACTCTTGATATCCTCACCGGGGTAAAGCCTCGGTAATTCCTAAGACTCACGACTTAGGTTCCTGTTTCTTTCCTGACGGAGTTTCGCAACTGCCTCCATGCTTAAAGCACTTTGTGGTCTTACGTTCGATCGGCAGGCGTAGAAGCAGTTGCCTTTGCGCTTGCCCTGCGTACAGTATGCAGGAATTCTAGCATATCCCCTGCAAAGCCGTTAAGCCAAAGATGGGGGGTTTAACCTAACTTTAAGATCCTAGACGTAACTCCTATAGCCCATTCATTTGGGAACAGACAGCAAGGCTGGACAAGATTTCCGAAGCAGGGGCGATCGATCGCCCCTGAAACTGGAAGCTTCTTCGCAAGAGATCGCGGGGATGCTAATCTATTCAGTTGCGGGGGACTTTATACTTTATGTCCCGGTATGTCCCGGTTGGGTGCGAAGGATTTCAGGGGCGATCGATCGATGCCAAAATTAGAAACTTTCAGAGGCGCATTGCACCGAAGATGAGGGAGAACCCAGCGTATCTGTCCCGATTTGAATTAGCTCGTACGGGAAATTTCCAGGCGATTGCTTATTGGCTGAATCAATCGTTGATTCCGGCAGGGATCTATGCGGATGTGGGTGCGTCTCACCAGGGATGTGTGAGGATTTGGGTGGAACTGCCGCCTCTGCGATCGAATAATTGGTATCTACCAACGCTGCAACGTCAAGTGGTACGCTTCATCTGTCACCAGATTTGGAAACTCAACTCAGAGACGATCGAAGGGGTGCGGATCGTCGCTCGTTTGGCGGGTCAGCGTCGGGTTCTGTGGAAACAGTCCATCCGCATCGTTACTCCAGCCAGTCGCCAGCGGCAGGGTCACTCTCCCAAGGCTGCTCGTTCCCATCCTCACCCGAGGAACGAGACTTACGATACCGTCGTCCGCACTTTTCCCTTTGTCGGGACAGCCGCATTGGCATTCACGATCGGGTTTTGGGCGACAACCCGCAATCGTCAAGCCGCTTGCGACCCGCATTGTGCCGCCGAACCCTCCACCCCCGTCAGCCCGCACTCTAGCGTTCCCCAAGCCGTTGATACGATCGACTTTGCTGGGGAGAAGGTTTCTGTGTTTGCCCCATCTTCCATTCCCAATCCGGACAATCTGGATGTGACGTTGCTGATGACCCCAAAAGTGGGAATTCCCGCGTCTCGGGAAGATGATACGGGATTGACGGAAGCCGATGTCACCATCGCCCAGGGAGCAAATCCTCAGATGCTGTCAGATCCAGCCATCGTCGAGACCGGGATCGATTTGCTGGATCTCGCCAGTGAGGAGGGGATGGCAGAGGAGGGAACCCAGTTGGCAGCCGCGTTGGACAGCTTAGATCGATCGGGTTTACCCTACATCGGTGCCGGTCGAGATCGGCGCACGCGCGCCGCCCCACAATTTTGCAGGTGAAAGGTCGGCGCGTTGCCTACTTTGCCTATACGACGGCTGAGGGATTGGCGGCAACTGACGATCGTCTGGGTCTGAATTTGGGGGATCGAGAGGGCTTGGCTGAAGATATTCGATCCCTTCGCGATCGCGTTGACTGGGTGGTCGTCAACCTGCATTGGGATGGGGAACTGAGCGAAACTCCCGATGCTGGGCAGATGGACTTGGCGCATTCTGTCATCGATGCGGGTGCGGATCTAGTGGTGGGATACCATCCCCAGGTTTTGCAGGGTGGCGAAATTTATCGAGACCGTCCGATCGTTTATGCTTTAAGTCATTTTATATTAGGTGAGTCATCGGTTCGCAATTTCGAGACGGCGGCGATCGAGGTTTCTCTCAAAGACGATCGACTAAAAATCGAGGTTTTGCCCATACAGGTGCGGGAATTTGAACCTCGTATCGCCGATCGCGACAGCGGTCGTGTTATTCTCGAGACTTTTGAAGCTCGATCGGCAGTCTTTGACCGACCCCTTTCACTGACGACGATCTTGCCTTTACAGCCCGGTGTAGAACCCGTGGAAACCTTCGAATTTCCAGAGATCCCGGACAATCGTGAAGTCAATCCCGGCTTGATCGATCTCGATCGAGATGAAGATTTCAGCGATCCGCCTGTGGAGTCGCCAGGCGAAAGTCCCGAACCGGAAACCGAATGGGTTCCCGATACTGCACCTGCGGAGGAAGAGTCAGACCCCTTTATCCGAGATCCGTTTATTTCTCCTTCTTCAAAGTCTCAAAAGTCAAGAGAAAACCAGTCAGAACGCTGGGAATTTCCTCGTCTGCGATTGCCGTTTGAACCCAAATCGAGTCCCGAAAATCGAGACTCTCGCCAAGGTCGCTCGTCGATCGACTTACCGTCTTTCGTCAGCGTCCACCCTTCGACTCTCTCCTTTCCTTATGGATCGTCGTCTTGCTAAAACCTTTAATATGTTTGAAATTTCCCAAAAACACGATATTTACTCTACCTACGTTCTTGCAGACCAGAGTGCTAATACGATCGTCGAAATTGTCCCCGAACGCGGTGGCATGGTGACTCGCTGGCGGGTGCGCGGTCGCGAAATGCTCTATCTCGATCGCGATCGATTTGCTCAACCGGAATTGAGCGTGCGGGGAGGTATTCCTATTCTGTTTCCCATTTGCGGGAACTTACCCGATAATACTTATACGGACAACGGTCAATCCTATACCCTCAAACAGCATGGATTCGCTCGGGATTTACCCTGGACTGTTGCCGCACAGTCGATCGACGACCAGGCAAGTTTAACACTGGTTCTCGACAGCAACGATCGCACCCGCGCTGTTTATCCCTTCGAGTTTCAATTAACATTTACCTACGCGCTTCAAGGGAACACGTTATCCATCTCCCAGCGATATACCAATCGCTCCGATCGACCGATGCCTTTTTCAACGGGTTTACATCCGTACTTTTTTGTCTCTGACAAGACTCAACTCCAGTTCGATCTACCCGCGGGCGAATTTTTAGACCAGATTGAAGGGACTAGTCATAGCTTTGACGGAACATTTGACTGGGAGCGCGAAGAAATTGACGTGGCTTTTTGCCACCTGGGTCAACAGATGGCAACGGTCAAAGATGCCACTAGTCGGTTGTCGCTGACCTTGGAGTATAACTCCATCTATTCGACCTTGGTGTTCTGGACGATCGAAGGCAAGGACTACTACTGTTTGGAGCCGTGGAGCGCACCTCGCAACGCTCTCAATAGCGGAGATCGTCTCATCCATCTACATCCAGATTCTAGCCTGACCACACTGGTCCGTTTGCGAGTGAGCTAGAGCCGATGGAAAAAACTTTAGACAATAACTTTTAATTTAATTTTTTTTGTGTTACTCTAGCAAAGGCGCGAACAAAATAGTGCCGACTGGGTCGCTAACTCAATGGTAGAGTACTCGGCTTTTAACCGATTTGTTCCGGGTTCGAGTCCCGGGCGACCCATTTTTCAGGATATCCCAAAGTCTCGAGCCGGCTCTGGGATATTTTGGTACTAGCGCAACAACTCTTCAAATTTCTGCATTTCCCACAGGCTTTGATACAAACCCGATTGTTTCATCAGTTCGGCGTGAGTGCCAATTTGGACGATTTTACCCCGATCCATGACAAATAGTCGATCGGCGGTTGCCGCTGCTGAAAGTTGATGGGAAATAAAAATTACCGTTTGCCGACGAGTCCCTTTAGAGAGATTTTTCAAAATATCGGTAGCGGTTTGATTATCAACACTGGATAACGCATCATCTAAAATCAACACCGGTGCGTCCAATAACAGGGCTCTAGCCAGAGCTGTTCGTTGCCGTTGTCCCCCAGATAAGGTAATGCCTCGTTCACCGACTACGGTCTCGTATTGCTGGGGAAAATTGAGGATTTCCCAGTGAATTTGGGCTTGTTTGGCGGCATCTTCCACAACGGAAAATTCTGCTAGGGGGTTGCCGTAGCAGATATTATTTTGAATGGTGGTGCTGAACAAAAAGCTATCTTGGGGGACATAAGCGATCGCGCCTCGCAGATCTCGCACCCGCAGTTGGGTAATATCCATCCCATCGAGAAAGAGTTGACCCGAAGCAATATCTAATAACCGGGGGACAGCATTGGCAATGGTGGATTTACCAGAACCAATCGGACCGACAATCGCCACTGTTTCTCCGGCAGCAATCTCGAAACTCAAATCGTCTAAGGCAGGAACCTCAGATCCGGGAAAGGCGTAGGTTAACTGCTTTGCGGTGAGAGTTCCCTTAACTCCCCTTTCTGGGAAAGTGATGGGGTTTGCCGCATCTTGGACTTGTGGCGTGGTGGTAAAAATGCCTTCGAGTCGATCGATACTGACTTCTCCTCGTTGATAAACCGTGAGGGTAAATCCCAACAGCGCCGTGGGAAACACCAAGCGTTCCACGTAGAGAATCAGCGCGATAAATCCTCCCAAATCCACTCGTCCATCGGCGATCGCACCCGCTCCAAAGACTAATAAAATAAGTAAACTTCCACTGGCTAACCCTTGTAGTGCGGGAAACAAAATCGTCCGGGTTCTAGCCAGTGCCAAATTGGAATGGAATAACTCCCGGTTCGAGTCGGCAAAGGCACGACGCTCGTTTTCTTCCTGAGAGTAGATTTTAATCAGGGAAATACCGCTCATATCTTCCTGAATCAGATCGCTGAGGTTGGAGAGTCGTTCCTGTACCTCCGCTTGTTCGGATCGCAGTCGATTGCTGAACAGCCAGACGATGAAAAACATCACCGGATAAATCGTCAGCGCCAGCAGCGTCAGTAACGGATCGATCGATAACATGATCGGTAGCGTCAAGACGTAGGCAAATAGAGTATTGATCAAACTCAGTACCGCAAACCCCACCATCCGCCGGATATTCTCCACGTCGCTGGTGGCGCGGTTAATTAGATCTCCCGTGGGGGTGGCTGCAAAATAGGAGGTATCTAGGGTCAGTAAATGCTCGAAAATGCGCTGTTTGAGGTCGAATTCGACTTGGCGACCCACCCCGAACAGCCACATCCGGGACGCCACCCGAATCACCCACATAATTGAGGCGAGGATCAGGGTGAGAATGACGTAGTAGCGAACCCGATCGAAATCTAAGCTGACACTTGTTTGCAGTTCGTCGATGCTGTTGCGAATCAATAGGGGAATATAAACCCCCAAACCGTTGACGATAAAAAGTGCAACAGTCCCCAATATTGCAGGTTTCCAGTGGGGACGTAGATAACCGAGAAGTTTGTGCAGTCGGGAACGATCCATATCGGCGTTAATCAGGGAAGGCAGAGGAAGCAGAGAACGATCGAATCCGGTTGAACCATCCGCGATCGACCGAGTTCCCTTCTCATCTTAAGACAAACCCGACGAGTCAGCAGTCTTGGAGGGATTTTGCGGATAAGTGAGGTTCGATCGACTCAGCGATCGACAGGTATGAATTGTGAGTTATGCCTAGCGATTTCTGAGATAACAATTCATCCGTTGGCGAATCCGATCGCGGTTGCGGGTATCTTGAATCAACTGTGCGACTTCTAGCCCCCGTTGAACTTGTGCCGATTGGGCGTAAAGCAGGGCGATTTCTTCGTACAAACTCCCTCGATCGTCGGTCTCTTCTACGGTTCCACGGGAGTTGCCATCGAGATCGGGGAGTTCGATAAACTGCTGTTCGGCACCGGGAACGGTTTTAGCCGTTTGCAGGGCGAGAGCGATCGCCGCTAAGGGTGGTGTGGTGGCTTCAGCTAACAGTTGCCCAGGGCGATCGGCTACGTTTAATTTTCGGTAAGCTTGGGCAAGATTCGTCAAACTTTGAACCTTCAATCGGCTGTAGCCACTCGGCAGATTGCGGACGTGCGGGTCAATTTTCTCGACCATTGTTACTAGTGCCGCACGATCATCTGGCTGGCTGCGATCGATGAGATAATTGGTAAAATTGCTACCGCCAAAGGTGTTACTCCCCAGCAGATATTCTAACGTTCCCGTGATGATTTTGATATCGGTGGCTCTGTTTAGGTTCTGGAGGAGTTGAGTGACTTGGGCAGTGGTTAGAGCCACGGGTAAGGGAGGATTATTTTGGTTTTGCAGTCGGGAATTCCAACGATCGAAGGGGGCAATGTAGGTATTGTATTCTCGATCTTGCCGGGTTTGGGTAACTTCGCTCTGACAGTTGATGGGGGTGTTGGTTTGGGCGATGGCGGGGAAAAAGGAAAGGCAGAAGAACAGGGCAATGGGAGTGGATGTCGCTAATAGTTTTAAACGCATGATTTTCAAAGCAATCGAGTAAAAGTTATCGACAAGAACGCGATCGTTGAAATTTGACACGATCGTGATGAAAATCGAGCGTGGAAGACGTCAGGTTTGCGCCGATACCATATTGGTATTACCTGAAAGATGTTTTGGCAAACTTGGCAAATAGTTGTTTTCGCCATTGGGTATCGAATCGGCGATCGCATTGGAGTTCCAAGATGCGAATCCCAGTTCTCGGTAAGAGAATGAGTTTCTGTTTCAAATGTTCCCAACTGGTTATTTTCTCGTAGTCCGCACCATAAGCACGGCAAAGCCGATCGAAATCTACGGTTTGAGGGGTGGCGAAAAATTCTTCAAAAGGTGGCTCGAATTGAGAAATAGGTAGCATTTGAAAAATACCACCACCATTATTATTTATCAGTAAAATAGTTAGATGACCCACCCATTTGTTCTGAATTAAAAATCCGTTGGTATCGTGTAAGAGAGATAGATCTCCGGTGAGTAAAATTCCCGATCGATCTCGATGAGTCATCCCTAAAGCCGCCGAAAGCGTGCCGTCAATGCCATTTGCACCGCGATTAAAAAAGGGTTGAATATGACGATCGTTGGGTTTCCAAAACCATTCGACATCCCGAACAGGCATACTATTAGCAATACAAATTGGGGTATTTTGGGGAAGAATTCCGGACAGAATCCAAGCCAGTTTCGGTTCGACGATCGACTCTATTTCGGTCATCGATCGATCGATTTTCTCTCTAATTTGGGTTTCAATGTCGCACCAGTATTGTAAAAAGGCTGATGGAGAGGGCGAAGAGGGTGGAAGTTGTAATCTTTCGATCGCAACTTGTAAGTGAAGGGTTTTTCCGTGCAGCGGATCTAAATTATGCCCGCTGGGATCGAGAACCCAAACTTTTGGCTGAGTCGTTTCCAACCACGATCGTAGTTCTTTACTCGTAGGTAAATCGCCAATTTGAATGACGATTTCTGGGGTTAGTTCTTTGGCAATCTGGGAATTACGAAGAATTAGATCGTAAGTGGAAATGAGGTTCGGATTGAGGGAAGCATAGTTGCGGATGGGGGAAAGTCCTTCCGCGAGGATGGGAAATCCTAAAATTTGGGAAAGTTGGGCAATCGATCTGCAATAGGTTTCGGGATCTGGCGGTTGGGCAATTCCGGCGATAATAATGCCGCGATCGAATTTTTGCCAAGTTGCAATTGCTTCTGCTAACTCGATGGAATGAAAGTTAAAAGATACACCGATTTCTGGGGATCTCCCCTTAAATCCCACTTCATCAGGGTGAGTTTGAATCGGTTTTGTCTCTTTGGGAAACCGAGGAACTAGGAAATCGAAAAAATCAGCCGGAAATTGTGTTTCTAATGCCTGTGCTTCCGGTTGCGGAA
Organism: uncultured cyanobacterium; assembly: GCA_963838375.1. Taxonomy (GTDB): domain Bacteria; phylum Cyanobacteriota; class Cyanobacteriia; order Cyanobacteriales; family Geitlerinemataceae; genus DVED01. The sequence goes on from CAWIQY010000015.1 coordinate 394,948, forward strand.
GCGGCGGCAAGGGATCGCAAAACGGACAGTTGAGGTGAACGACTCCCGGTGTGGGGAGGCGCGATCGATCCCAGACATGGACGATCGTTTGCCGTAGATAAGCCAGCAACCGCAAATCCAGCGCCGGAACTGCTAACTCCGCTTGCCAGTTGGGATAGTTGCTGTAAAATCGGGTTTGGTCGATCGCTTGTCCGGCATGGCAGTGGCGCAACTGAGGCGGACGATCGGCGGTGAGTACCAGCAGCCCAATTCGACTCTCTCGCGCCTCGATAATTGCCGGATAAAAATTCGCGCCAGCGGTTCCCGAAGTACACACCAAGGCGACGGGAAGCCCCGTATTTCGCGCATTTCCCAGGGCGAAGAACGCTGCCGATCGCTCGTCTAGAATGGGAATGGCTTCGATGTTCGGATGGGCAGCAAAAGCGATCGTCAGAGGTGCAGACCGAGAACCGGGACAAATTACGGCAGTGCGTAAACCCAGGCGGGATAAGGTTTCAACTAGGACAGATGCCCAAATGGTATTGGTATTACGAAAATCGATCGGCACGGGGCAGTCAATTGAAAAAATTGAACATAGCTACTGACATCTTCCCATGCACTCTCATGAGTGCAAGATAGCGTGGGGTTCCCAATTCAACCAGTAAACCGAAATATTCTCCCACAAAAATGAAAGCAGTCCGAAATCGGACTGCTTCAATTAAGATCTCAATGAGAAATATGTTGGAAAACACATCAATTTTTTTTGAGAAATGACAGAACCCGTCCACAGATCGCGGGTGTGAGGTCTATTGTCCCCCTGTGGCAACACCCTCTCCCTCGATCAAAGGTCGATCGGAAACTTCATCCAAGCCGACGGAATTTAACAACTCTTGCCAATTTTGGGTGAGAACCCGATCTCGGGGTTGGGCTTGACGGGCTTGTGCCAGGGTGCCGATCGTTTCGTACCAAATGCCCGCCTCGCCGTACAACTGCGCCCGATCTAAAGCCGTTGGGCTGGTGGATAACTGACTTGCCAGTGCGGGATCGATCGATGTGCGGCTTACAGACCCTTCGATAATTGGATTGTCGGGATCGAACGCCGCAGCGCAGTGGATTTCAAAAAACCACTTATAGGTTTTACCGACTTGGAGTGTTGATGCAGTTTCCGGTAGTGGGATACCGATCGCTCCCCGTTTTCCGGTAAGGAAACCTTGGTTTGATAGTAGAGTTCGCCCCGATCGTCTTGCAGGCTGAAAGATGCCTCCTGGGCAGTCGTCGGCGGCACGTAGACAAAAAAGGTGGGACGATCTGAGACCGTTAAAGCCTGAGTTGTGGGTGGCACGAGTGCCATTGCCCCAGCGGATGCCCTTTGGGTTTGGGAAAAGCACTGTCCTCCTTGACGGCTAGCTCCCCCGCTGGTTTGCGTGCGAGGCGTTCCGGAAACTCCTTTTGGAGTTGAGAAAGTCACAGCACCAACCGGAGCGATCGACAAGAATAAACTCGCCACCGCGACACAAGTCGCTGTCAGTTGAAATGGTGGTTTTTGGCTTTGGTCTAAAGAATTGTTCATGTTTTCCTCCCAGAAACTCCGCTGGTTTTCAGAGGTTTCCCTATCTTCTTAGGATAGATCGCCTAGCACCAGACGGAGATAAAGATATTGTAAAAAAATTAGATACACCTGAGACTCCAAGATAGCAAACCTTTACTCTAACTTAACATCTAGAAACCGACAATGGCAAATCGAAAATGCGCTTTAAAAAACTCAGTTTTTGTCTGAAACAGGAAACGGGGAACCGGACATGGGAAAAACGATGCCCGGCGTCCTTCTTCGATAAGATTGGGAGTGTTTTCTACAGCCAATTGCCGACTAAGACAAAAGGAGCCCAATAAAAGGGATGGATGTATTGAGACTCATGCAATAGTGTTAGCTGTGCCTGCCGCAAAGCTTCAGCTTTTGTCATGTTGGGGAGGGCGATCTGTCGGTAAAATTGAGCCATCAGTAGGGCGGTAGATTCGTCTCGAACCGACCAAAGGGTCGCCAGAGTCGATCTCGCGCCGCTTTTGACAGCGAATCCAGCTAAGCCTAAAACCGCTCGCGTATCGCCCCGAGCCGTTTGACAGGCACTTAAGACCAACAGATCGATCGCCTGAGACTGAGTTTCATCCCGACTTCCCAGCCAGTTTTCCAGTTCAGAGACATTAATCCGACCATCCCAAGTCAAAATAAAAGTCTCATCCGCGTTGGAACTAAATTGACCGTGAGTGGCAAAGTGTAGAATCGAACTCGGATTTTCGGCGAGTGCTGCCTTCACAGCTTCTGTGGTAAAGTCGTCATCAAGCTTTACTCGAGTCGTAATTTCCTGACCGATTTGAATAATTTCAGACTGCACCTCGGGTAATGCCGGAAATCCTTGACGAGACTGGCTGATACCTCCCACAAAGGCTTGAAGTCGGCGATCGTCCTGTTGGCGGGGCTCGAGCAGTTGCAAACTCGGTGTTAGCGCCACAGCATATTTTTCGATTAAATATCGATCGCCGTCGTACAGCACAGACATGGGCAGGTTTCGCAAACTTTCGTCGAGGACGAACACCAAAGTTTCGATCTCGTATTTGTTGAGTTCGGGCTCGAGAGGACGCATTAACCAGTCGTAAATCGTCCCGTACAGTGCCAGACGATCGCTTTGGGGAAAAGACAAACTCAACGATTGTCGAAATCGATCGATCGCGTTGTCAAACTCTGCTTGTGGAATCAAAGTTTGATAGTGGTGCAACTGTTGTCCCGGCAAAGAGACGATGGTCTCTAATCGCACCTGTTGGGAGGTGGGATTTCGGAGAATCATGGGATAAATGGTTGCGGCTTTGGGGTCAATACTGTCTACCCGCACGGGTTTTGCCGTCAAACAAGCCTCCCGAAAGAAGTTATCCAGTTCTGCTAACTGGAGGGCTTCCATGGTTTCGCGAGCTTTGACCAGATGTGGCTGGGTGGGAGATTGCAACAACAAACCCACCAGTTCTCGGTAAACGGGTTCTACCTGGTTGCGAAACGAAAACTGAATGTCGGGATTCATAACCGCCAGATCTTGTCGCAGCCCGGAGAGGGTACGGACGGCTTCGGTATAAGCCACGATCGCTTTTTGGTCATCTCCTTGTTTTTGGAGCAGTTGTCCCAGTTGTACTTGCCATTTCCAAGCCACTTCCGAGGCATTGAGACGATCGGTAATTAGCAGTGCTTTTCGGGTCAGCGTCAAAGCCTCAGACCACTGTCCGCGATCGGCATAAAGGGTTCCCAACTGACCCAGGGCATAGGCTTCGGCTTTGGGATCGTCGATTTTTCGGGCAGTTTGGACGGCGAGGGAGAGGATCTCGGCAATATCTCGGACTTCGGAGGTTGCCAATGTGACAGACGGATTTGGGGATTCCCCGCTTTGGGAGGAATGGCTCCGAATTCGCAGTGTATTGTCTGCCCAATTGACGGCGGCGTAAACTTGCGCTCGACTGGGACTGAGTTGAAGAATTGCTGCTTGCAGGGTTTGGGCTTTGCGTTGGGCAATGTCCCAGCGCTGGAGTTCGACCAGCAAGTTTAACTCGTTGAGCCCGGCGGCAATGGCGGCATTAGGCAAATCTACTGCCATCTGGGCTGCCTGTTGGTAAAAAAGTAGCGCCTCCTCAAAGTTTTGTAAATTGCGCGCGCTATTGCCCAAAGCCATCAAAGTCGCACCGATCTCGCTGGGTGAGTTGAGTGTTTGCGCGATCGCTAAGCTTTCTTCCAGAACGATTTGGGAACGATGCAAATCTCCTGCCACTTGCAGGGCAATACCCAGGTTACGCAATGCCGTGGCTTTGAGTCGGGAGTCGGGAATTGCGGCAAGTTGTTGGTTGGCTTCTTCTAGCGTTGCTTCGGAACGGCGGTAGAGTCCTAGGTTTTGCAGGGCAATTGCCTGATTGACCATCGCCCCTAGACGTCCTACTTCGTCCTCGAGAGACTTGTAGGTTTCGGCGGCAGCACGCCAGGTTAAGAGCGCGGTTTGGGCATCGCCCAAGGCAAGCTCAATGCGTCCTCGATTGTTCAGCGCTTGGGCGAGAATCGCCTGGCTGCCTGTGTTACCGGGTGATTCTAGAAGAAAATCATTCGATAACCGAATGGCATCCTCAACGGCTGCTTTGGCGTCGTCCAATCGACCTAATTCCCACAGTGCCATCGACAGATAGTTTAAACTTCCAGCTTGACTGAGAGGGTCGCCGAGATTGGCAAACCCGATCTGGGCTTCTTGCCAAGTTGTGGCAGCCTGACTAAACTGTCCCGCATCATAAAACGTCCAGCCCTCACGTTCTAATTGCTGGGGAGCGCTGGAACTCTCTGGGATTGATTGGACGATGCGGGTTAGGGGATCGGTTGCATGGGCAGACAGAGCGACAATCCACAAGGAAGCCAGACAGACTAGCACGAAGATCGCTCCCCCTTTCACCCTTTTTCGCCAACGACGAAGTCTCATAGAGTTTTGTCTTCGATTCATGGGTGACATCCCTATTACATTGTCTGATTTGGGGTATTTTTCCCCAGCATTTTTTTTAAAAGTAAAAGTGACATTTAGATATATATTAGATGAGGGGTAATACCCGGATTGAAATAGTGAGATATCTCAGTCGCCATAACTGTAACAGCTAACGCTCATGATAGTTGCTGTGTTTTATCAATTCTATCTATATTGCTGATGTGTATAAATTTAGCTGACCGACCGATTTAAAACTTCATGCCAAAACATGAGGCTAAACTCACCCGATCGGAGGAAGTCCGATCGAAAGGAGTAGGGGATAATTAAAAGTACCGGTATTGATGCAGGGGATGAAAAGTAACTACTATTATTAATTTGCAAGTGTATCGAGTGTAACTGTATTGATGGGCAACGAAAAGCTATACCCAGAGAATCTCGATCGCTGGTTTTCCTACGATCGGCAGAAACACTATACTGCCAAACTCATAGGTCGCGTGGGCTTCACCCGCCGTCGCGCCGAATGTTTCGTGCGGCTGTGGGCGTATTTGTTCCTCAAACAGCAACTGGAGGTGGGGAACGCCCTACAACCCCCACTTCAAGACTTGAGTCTGCCAGAAGGGCTGATTCCCTGTACGCACCGGGAAGCCGCAGCTTTGTTTTATGCCCACCAAGAACGGGGAAGCGAACGAGCTGCCGGAATGATGCTCGATAAGTTGTCTGCTCTCCATTTGGTGAACAAACACTTCGACGGCAACAGCATTTGCTTGCAAATTAACCCGCTGCCGGATTTAAACAAAACCTCGACCCCCGAACCGGAAATCCAATTTCAAGTCGATGCCTTCAATCCCCGTACCGACGCCATTCCCGTTGCCAATTTTCTCGCCCGGAACTACAACTGGATGAATAACAATACGGCAACGATTCCCCAGCATATTGCTCGCTGGTTGCGAAGTTGGGCACAATGTTACGGGACGGGAATGCGAGTTCTGCGGCGCGGCGACAACCTCAATGCCATCGGATTTTCGGTGTTTTATCCCACCGCACCGGAATCGGAAGGGTGTTTCTTCCAAGCTCCCTCGCAAAGCCTGCACCTGAGTTCGGCACGGGCAAACGATCCGATTCTTATGGCAAAACCCGGCGATCCAAATTGTACGTCGGTTTTTATCCGCAGTTGGGCGATCGATCGACCGTACAATCAAACCCCTCAAGTTTGCCAGTTGCTTGCGGACGCTCAACAAACGCTCAAACAAATGCAAACTGATTTTCCCAATTTGTGCGATCTCTATGCCCTGATTTTTCATCCCAGTTACGAACCGCTGATCGAGGCGCTGGGGTTTCAAAAAATCAGTCAAGATCCCCAAAAATCGATCTATTGGGTGTATCTCGCCATCGATCGATTTTTGGAATTAGATTTCAAACTGGCATTATTGAATCAGTCGTCACTCAGACTGACTAACACGCACACATAAAGAAGTTATATTGAAAATGCCGTTCAAACTAAAATCCCTGTTCGAGACATTTAGAAGTTGGTTTCCCAAAGCCAGTGCCGAGATCGAAGCTCAAGCTGTTGAGTTAGAAGCCAAATTGACGGAAGATCCTCTCCCATCATTGCCGCCACAGGAGCTAAATGCTCTCAGACATCGAATTCACAATTTACCCAAACTGCCGTGCGATCGAACTGCCATACTATCGGCATTAGAGGACGCGCTGGACAGTTGGGGGGAAGACCGAGAAAGCGTGAATAGCTTAGTGATTTTGGGCAGCCCCATCAACGAAATTGCTCCGTTGTTGGTTGAAGCGCTCGAAACCTGGGACAAACGCGACTCTTACGCCATTGAGTGGGGGGAGCGATCTCACAGACCTCAAGATTGGATGCGTTTACCGGAGGAATTGAGATCTCAACTGTCTGCAAAAGTGGAGGAAAAACGTCCGTCGATCGTGATGATTCCCGATTTGTCCCAATGCTTTTTGCGTTGCGTCGAGGGTTTGAAAGGGATTGAATATCTGCAAAATTTAGCCGCTCAAGATCGAGATCGGTTTTGGCTGATTGGTTGTAATGATTGGGCGTGGCAGTATCTCGATTGTGTGTGTCAAACAAGTGCATATTTCGATCGGACTTTTTCTTTACCCCCTCTGGAGCAAGACGAATTGAAAGACTGGTTGAGTCCCGTCAGTAACGATTTTCAGGTCGATGTGGGTGAGGATTCACGAGAGTCTGATGAGAGCAAAAAAAAGGACGATCTCTCCCAGAAATGGCGATCGTCATCCGAACAGGACTACTTTGAAAAGCTGGCAACAGTTTCACGGGGTGTCAGTGGTGTTGCTGCCGAATTGTGGTTATTGTCGCTGTCTCCCATAGAAGAGGAATTAGAAGGTAAGAAATCGAGCTGTGTTTCTTCCCTATCGAAACAGATAAAGTTGCCAGATTTACCTAGTTTGAGTCAAGTAGAGCGTCATTTGCTCTATGCGCTACTGTTGCAAGGGCAAATTAGTTTATCGCACTTAGCTGTGAGCTTGGACGAGACGGAAAGTTTTGTCCGCGCTCGCATTGGCGTTTTGCGAAGATCGGGTCTTTTACGGACTAAAAATAGAGAAATTCATGTCAACCCCGCACATTTTTTTCGCCTGAACAACGATCTAAAAAATAATCGATTTTTGGTGGGAGAATAAATTTTAGACTTAATGTTCATTTGATTCCTAGACAGAGAGCGTAGTGAAGATCGATTTAATTGTTTACATACTCCAAAAGCGATGATGATATTGATTTTAGCCCAAGCTGGAAGTGACACAGTTGAAAAAGCCCAAGAAATTTTTACAGATATTACTCAACTCAAACTCATTAAGGCGATCGTTGTCATTTCTTTTGCCTATGCTTTGCTATACATCGTCAATAAACTCGTCTTGTGGTTGTCGGAAAAAGCAGCATTGCGATTTCGGCTAAAAATTAAGCAAGCTTTGCCTTTTTTGCGAGCTTTTTTGCTGAGCATCGCGGTTTTCATTATTAGTAATTTATTTTTGGAGCTATCGCTCAGTAATGTGCTGGCAGTCACGGGGACGATCGCCGTTGCGCTAGGTTTTGCCTTCAAAGACTATGCGAGTTCCGTAATTGCTGGAATTATCGCTTTATTTGAAAACCCCTACCAAGTGGGCGATCGGGTTAAAATCGGCAATGACTATGGCGAAATTATCAGCTATGGATTGAGAGAGATTCGCATCCAAACACCGGATGATAATACCGTCAGTATTCCCCATAATAAAATTTGGACAGAGGCAATTTCTAATGCCAACAAAGGCGAAATTGAAGCACAGACGATCGCCGATTTTTACTTCGCACACGAGATCGATGTCCCTTGGGTGATGCAGACTTTATACCGAGTTGCTCAGACGAGCAAATATACCCAACTCAGTCTTCCCATTTTAGTCATCATAGACGAACAACCTTGGGGAACACATTTCAAGCTCAAATGCTATCCCATGGATGCCCGAGATGAGTTTATCTATAAAACCGATTTGATTAAAAGAGCCAAACAAGTGTTTGCCAAAGCAGGGATCTCTTACCCGATTTTACCCCCGCAAGCTTTAGAATCGGCAAGTTTGAGCAGTACAGGACGAGCACCCAACGGTTAAGAGTTAGAACAGTAAAGGTAGCGCATCCTTAAACAAGCGAACCAGACCGACGACCACCGCAAAAAATTCTAAACGCCCCAAAAACATTCCCACAATCTGCGTCCACAATAACCCAACAGGCGCATCGGCAGCCGTCACTCCCACAGACAGTCCTACGGTACCCAACGTACTGGCATACTCGAACAAACTTTCCTGAAGAGAATAACCGTAGCCGGCTGTAATCGCAGACCCCGTGGCGTAGATTGCAAAATATAAAAAGATAAATAAACTGACCTGTCGAATCTGTTCGTCGCTTAAAAAGACCCGCCGTTCTCCCTGCCAAACTTCTGCTTCGCTAATCGCACTTTTGGGTAACAACAATCGCGAAATCTCCGATCGCAATGCCCGATAAAGATAGTAAACTCGGAACTGTTTGAGACCACCTGCCGTCGCCCCCGTCCCGCCGCCGATCAGCATCAAAACGATGAGAACCAACCATCCCAACCCATTCCAATCGCCGTAACCCACCGTCGAAAATCCCGTTGTAGACAGGGCGCTAATACTTTCAAAAGCCGCCACCCGCAAAGATTTGCCCGATGTTGGATACAACTCATTGGCAACCCCCAACATCAAAACAACAATACAAGTAGGAATCAAAAGCGCTTGCAGTCGCACTTCCCCATTGCGAATCACAGCGGGGAAATTACCTTTGAGCAAAAAGTAGCTGGTGAGAAAATTCAGCGTTCCCAAAATCATCAGAACGATGGTGACTATTTCCACGGCAGGACTATCCCAATAACCGATCGAGTCGGGACGGGTGGAGAACCCTCCGGTAGACAACGCCGCAAAAGAATGGTTGATGGCATCGAACCAACCCATGCCGGCAATTCTCAGTGCCACCGTTCCCACCGCCGCATACCCCGAATAGATTGCCATCACCAGCTTCGCCGATCGCCGCACGTTGGGAGCAAGCTGTTCGGTGCGTCCCTCAGCAGCCGACAAACCGGAACTAGCAGAACCGGCGATCGTACTCAGGGTCAAAATCGCTAATCCTGCACCTCCGGCAAATTCCATAATGCTACGAAACAGCAAAATTAACTTCGACGCTTGGGTGACATCCACTACCGATAACCCCGTCGTCGTCCAGCCGCTGGTCGATTCAAAAACAGCTTGGGTGAAATTTAATCCTTGGATTGCCATCAACGGAACGGTACTCACCGCGATCGCCAGCAGCCAAGCCACCACCACAATCACCGCCCCCTCTTGCAGCGTCAGACTACTCGCCCCCTCCAAGGTGCATCGCCGCCACAGCAACAACCCCAAAATCAACAAAACGACTCCCGGAAGTAAAAACGCCCAAGCTAAACCCAGTTCTTCCGGGTAGGCAACCAGTGCGAGCAAAGGCAGTAGAATGGTGACGCCGACGATCGCCGCAATCAGCGAGATTGCCCCTAATATAATTCGATAGCGTTGGCGTAGATATTGACGATATTGCATATTTGTAATGGGAAATGGGGAACAGCAGTAAAAGCGCAACTAGCCACTAACAATCAATCCGTTTCCCCAGTCAGTTTCCTCAAGATTGCACCGTAGCATTCAGGTTGAGCGATCAGTAAGAGGCGATCGTCTTCTTGCAGTTCCGTCCAGCTTTTGGGGACGAAAACCTCTGTCCCTCGGGAGATGCAGGCAATCAGCGTACCATCGGGCGGATCTAAGTCCAGCAAGGTTCGACCCACTGCCGGACTGTCGGCGGCGAGAGTGACTTCGCTGACGCCGATCTTACCTTCGGCAAAAGGAATCAGATTGCGAATGTCTTCGAGTTCGGTTTGTTGCTTAATGGAGTTGGCGATGATTTCCGTGGCAGAAAAGGCAACGCTGACGCCGAGTTTTTCAAAGACTTCGCGGTTGTTGGGGTCATTGACCAGTGCCAGGGTTTGTTTGATGCCAAAGCGCTTTTGGGCAATTTGGCAGGCGACTAAATTATCTTCGTCTTGAGACATCAGCGACAGCAAAGCGTCAGCGCGATAAGCCTCGGCTTCTTGAAGAATCAGAGGATCGCTACCGTTGCCGACGAGGACGGTCGCTTTGACTTTGCGAGAGAGGCGGGTGGCTTCGTTGGCATCGGGAACAATCAGAGTGACGCGATATCCAATGCTCGCAAATTGTCGCGTCAGAAAGTACATCAATTTGCCTTGACCGACAACGATAATTCTCATGATTTCACCTCCTGAAAGTTTTGGATGAAAGCTTCCACGGCTAATTGGGTGGGACTGATGGTTTGGATATCTAAATCGCGATAGATTTCCTCTCGTGCCGGATCGAAGACGCGAGCGATCGCCATCGGTACGTTAAACACCTCTTTCGCCACTTGCACGACCATCAAGTTGACATTATCGCGATCGGTGACGGCGAATAAGCAATCGGCGCGATCGACTTTAGCGCTTCGCAATACCTCGATTTCCGTAGCATCTCCGGCAATTTGAAATCCGCTAAACTCACTGGAAAGTTTGCCGAAGTTGTTTTCGTCGCGATCGATCGCCACAATGCTGTGTCCCTGTCCGCTGAGGCGCGAGGCGAGAATCGCTCCCAACCGACCGCAACCGACGACGACGATGTACTGAGATGATTTCATAATGCGTTTTTGAGTCTCGGTAAATAATCCACAACGAACCACGAACCACAAACAACGAACCCCCAGAAACTATCAAAAAGACGGTCGATTTTTCGGATCGGTAGTCGCTCGATCGAGATTAGTTTGGGCGCGGTGGTAGGTGGGGTCGAGATCCAGTGCCGCCCGATATTTTTTAATGGCTTCGAGACGATCGCCGCAGACTTCTTCTAACTCTCCGAGAAAGTTAAAGCCTTCGGGTCGATCGGGTGCAATGCCGATAGTTTGTTTGACTTGGGCGATGGCTTCATCGAATTTTTGCTGTGCGGCATAGGATTTGGCGCGTTCCAAACTGCTGTCGTAGTCATCGGCAATTTCCAGGTGAGGTCGCTGGAGAACTCGAGCGACTAAATCGCGAATTTCCTTTGGGGTAAAGGGTTTTTGGAGAAAATCCACCGCACCCAATTTCATCGCTTCGACGGCGTTTTCAACGTTTCCGTGTGCGGAAACGACGATGACTTGTAATTCCGGAACCCGGGCTTTCGCCTGTTCTAAAACGGTCATCCCGTCCATCCCCGGCATCTTCAAATCTAGCAACATCAAATCGAAAACATCTTGTTGCAAGCGTTGTAATGCTTCTTCGCCGTTCACGGCTGTTTTGACTTGATGTCCCAAGGTTTCTAAAGCTTGGGCGACGGTTAAACGGATATTTTTTTCGTCATCGACGACTAAAATTTTGGCTTCAGACATGATGATTTTCTCCTTGTATTTGAGAGGTAGAAGATCCGCGATCGACACCGGGCAGCGTAAAGGTAAACGTGCTACCGTTGCCGGGGGTAGACTCGACCCAAATCGTCCCCCCATGTGCTTTGACAACCTCCTGGCAAATTGCCAGACCCAACCCGCTACCGCCGACATCGCGTTCGGTGTTCACCTGCACGAATTTGTCGAAAATTTTGCTTTGGTGTTCCAGGGGAATTCCCGCACCATCATCGCGAACGGAAACGAATACCCAGCGGTTGCGCTGTCGCACCCCGATAGCGATCGTACCACCCGATTCGACGTAGCGCAGGGCATTGCCGACTAAGTTGGTTAACACCCAGGCAATTTTGTTGGCATCGGCGATCGCTCCTTGATCGGTGTCGGCTGATTCGTAAACGATCGCGATATTTTTTTCTGCCGCTTGCAGTTGAAATGTGGCGATAACTTTTTCGACCACAAAGGCTAAATCGATGGGGACGAGTTCCATGTCGATGCGTCCCGATTCAATTTTAGAAAGATCGAGCAAATCGTTGACTAATGCTCGCAATCGTTGGATATCTTCTTGCGTGGCGTCCAAAAGTTGGCACTCACGATCGGAAAGTTTTTGAGGTGCGGTTTCTAACAGCAAATCTACACTCATTGCCATTCCCGTCAGCGGTGTTCGCAGTTCGTGGGAGGCGGTCATCACAAATTCACTTTTGAGACGATCGATTTCTTTGAGTTGGGTAACGTTTTTGAGCAACAAAACAACACCTAAAATTTGGTGTTTGCCATTTTTGACTGGGGCGATCGCCAATTGATAATATTCTGTTTGATTCTCCAATTCGATCTCGATCGCGCCTTGTTCTGAAGTCAGTTTGGGAGCTTTCTGGGTGTCTAGGGTGGTTTGCAGCAGTTGATAAAGTTGGCGGTTATCGATAACTTCAACAAAAGGCATTCCTTCCACCGGTTGTGCCTCTAGGCGGAATAATTCGGCAGCTTTGGGATTAATTGCCACGATCCGCATCTGTTCGTCCACCACCACCACACCTTCGGATATGCTGGCAATAATGGCTTCACTGCGCTTCTTGGCGCCGATGACGCGACCGATGTTGAGTTCGCGAAAGGCTTTGAGTTTGCGACTCATGGCTTGCATTTCTCCAGCCAGATGACCGAGTTCGTCGTTGGAGTTGACCGGAAGAACAACCTCGTATTCTCCCTCCGCGATTTGCTCGGCGGCACGGGTCATCTCTCGCAAGGGTCGGGTGAGGCGTTCCGATAGCAGCAAGCTGAGTGCCAACCCAACTCCGGCAGCGGTACTACCGAGAGCTACGGTAGACCAAATCGCTTGTTGGGAGAGGGTTTGCGCGCGATCGGAGGTGGCGAGCATGGTTTTTTGGTTGAGTTCGAGCAGCTCGTTGCACAACTGGCGCACCCGCTCGAATTTGGGCAACAGGCGAGTTCGGTAATCTGTCGCGATCGAATCGGGCGGATTTCCAGATTGTGTTTGCAGTTGAAAAACACTGACGAGATAATCTCGATACTGTTGTTCGATCTCTTCGATAATTTCGGCTTCGCCGGAAATAGTAATGTTATCTTTGGCACGGCTTAACCATTGCAGAAAGACAATTTCATATTCTTTAAATTGTTCGAGTCCGGCTTCTCGATCGCCGAGAAACATTAATAAAAAAGCACTATCTTGACGCTCGAGGGCATCGATCTTCTTTTGGGCAGCGAGGATACTGCGGTAGTTTTCGCGCAGAATTGCATCGCTCGCTCGACCCAAACGACTTAAGTTTAAAATACCCCAGCCACCCATCAATAAAACCATGAGTAAAGCTGAGCCGTATCCCAAAAGGATTTTTGTTTTTAGCTTCATCGTTCACACAAAACTCTAATTCAGAGAGTATCGCTCTTCTGAATAGATTAACAATCGCTTCATTCAAAAAATCTTATAACTCGCTGTTCAATTCACAGGAATTCTGCGGTATCGAGCTTGAATGCCCAAATAAAGACCATAAGATATTAAACCTAAAGCCACTGCAAACAAAATGAACGGTCTTTGGCTCAACTGTTGCAAAACACCTTCAGAAGTTTCGACTTTTTCCGGATCGAAAGTTCGAGCTGCTTGAATCAGAAAACCACCAATGAGAATAAAGACTACTCCTCGCGCACTCAAACCAAACCGGGCAATACCAATCACTAATTTTTGAGTGTTTTCTGGCATTTGGTGAAACTTCAGTTTTTTCCGAAACTTATTACTAAATGCGCGATAAAAGTAGTAAACACCAAACCCGATCGCCAAAGCGCCGAGCGTGCCCACCAACCATTGACCGAAGGGTTGAGACATCAATTTTGCCGTCCACGTTTGAGCCGAATTTCCACCACTACTACTATCTTGTCCGGTCGTGATGATTCTAGTGGCACTCAACGCTAAACTGGCATAAGTCAAACCGCTCATTCCATATCCAATGCGACGAACGATATCTTTGGCTTCTGTGGCGTTACCATGCTCGGGATCTTTAATCGCTTGCACCAAACGCCACAACACATATCCAAATAACCCAACCGCAACAATCGCCAACATCAACTGACCAAAAGGTTGAGCCGCGATCGCAGAAAGCGCATCGCGCGAACCCTCAGGACTTCCGGAAGAAAACGCCGCTTTCGCCGCTATAATTCCCACCGTTGCATAAACAATTCCTTTAGCGGCATAGCCGAATCGTGCCAGACGTTCGATCCATGCAGCATGGTGTCTATTCATAATTTTTTTTACCGTAAATACCGAACTCCGTTCAGTTTACACTCTACGGAGGAGACCCCTTGAACACAACCCTCTGAAGATAGATAGCTCCAGCCAGAGACGGAAAACCTCTAGCTTACGATCGATCGATTCTTCGCTGCGGACAACTTTAGGAAAAACTCACCATTAATCTACCCTCTGATAGAAGACAAAATCCTTCATTCGATAGAGATAGCCGGAAGCACGATCGCGATACAGTAAGATTGCAGTCGTGAAATCCGCGACCGATCGAGTTTTAGTAAGGAGGTATTCAACGATGGTTAATCGTTTAAACCGAAATAATTTGACACCGTGGACAGGCAAAGCCGGAGCCCTCGCACTGGGAATATTGGCGCTCCTACTGCCAGCGTGTTCGTCGAATGAAGAAGTTGAAAATGCCGGCGGGGCGAATGTCACCACAGAAGAAGTGGCGAGCGATCCAGAAGCACTGGACAACCAGTTAGTCACTATCAGAAGTAATATAAAAGAAACGGTGGGAGAATCGGCTTTCCTAGTAGAAGATGAAAAGCTAGTGGGTGGTGAAAGTATTCTCATCGTCAACACCACAGGCAAACCATTTGTTCTTCCCCAAGATGACGATGTTGAAGTTCAAATTACCGGCGAAGTCACACCTTTTTCCGTTGCCGATGTCAATCAAGAATTTAATCTGGCGTTAGAGCCAGAAATCTTTGAGGAATATGACACTAAGCCGGCTCTGATTGCCAAATCTTTAGCCCTCGCGCCCGACCCAGGTGAAGTGACCGACAATCCAGAAACATTCTACAATAAAGAGATCGCCATCGAAGGTAAAGTTGATGAAATTGTCTCGGTTGATAGCTTCACCCTGAACGATCCCGATTTGTTTGGCGGTCAAGACTTACTGGTTCTTAACCTCGCACCCGAAGCCGTTTCTGAAGCTGGAGAGGCTTTGGTGGTAACGGGTGTTCTTCGTCCGTTCGTGAAAGCTGAGTTTGACAAAGACTATGACTTAAAATGGGATTTGTCGGTGCAGGAAAAAATCGAGGCAGAGTATACGAACAAACCCGTGTTTGTTGCTGACGGTGTTTATCCAAATGTCGAGTAGTGTACTACAGTGCTTCTCGAATAGGTAAAGTCTTAACGATTCCCCTTATCCTTTTTTTGAATGGGGGTAAGGGGAACCGAAATGCAAAGGCTATACCTGACAGACAAGAAAAACGCTATACGGCGACGATCGGTTTTCAGAGATACTTAAGATCTGGTATGATGAGCTAGAAATAAAAACGATTAGCTCGCTTAAAACTCTGTTTTTATTTCTATAATGCTGATAGACTATTTAAGAATAAAGAACCAGGTCGCCTACGCTCGACATTTTAAATGGTCAATCCGTTTCTGTTACTCGATTACGAACCTGCATTAGAATCTCTTGGCGATCGTTATTACGATATCGTCACAGCAGCGGAATTCCCCCAGCATATTTTGCGATTCCGCAATGATGACTTGTTGCCGCGTTTGGGATTAGAACCAGAAGAAGTAGACGATCGAAATTTTATCGAATCTTTCGGCAAATTTGAAGGAGTGCGTCCGTTTTTGGCACTCTGCTATCACGGCTATCAATTTGGTGAATATAATTCAAGATTGGGAGACGGACGAGGATTTCTGTACGGACAGGTACGCGGAACTGATGGTGAACTATACGATTTTGGGACGAAAGGAAGCGGTAGAACGCCGTATTCTCGAGGTGGGGATGGCTGTTTGACTCTCAAAGGTGGAGTTCGAGAAGTGCTGGCAGCGGAGATGTTGCATCGTTTAGGGGTGCGAACTTCTCGGTGTTTGAGTTTAATTGAAACTGGGGAACAATTGTGGCGTGGCGACGAACCTTCGCCGGCAAGATCGAGTGTAATGGTTCGTTTTAGTCGATCGCATATTCGGTTTGGCACATTTGAACGGTTGCGATATTTACGCCGTCCGGATTTAATCGAGCAACTTTTAGACCATGTTATTGAGCAGTATTATTCACATTTAGTGATTCCGTTCAATTTGCAGTCAGGGACGATCGACAAACAAGAAATATACGATCGATTTTATACCGAATTAGTGCAACGAGTGGCAGAATTAGCCGCGCAGTGGATGGCAGCAGGATTTTGTCATGCGGTGTTAAATACCGATAATATGTCGATTACTGGGGAGAGTTTCGATTACGGTCCGTATGCTTTTGTTCCTACATACAATCCTAAGTTTACCGCTGCGTATTTCGACTATTACGGACGCTATTGTTACGGAAATCAGCCTTTGATTTGTAGACTGAATTTAGAATTGTTACAAGAAGCTTTACAATTAGTTATCGATCGTCCGATTTTAGAAGAAGGATTAAAAACATTCGATCGCTTCTATCACCAACATTACCGAGAACGAATGATGGCACGGTTGGGGTTCGATAAATTTTCCCCAGAAGATGCCGATGAGTTACTACAATTGACTCTTCGATTGTTAAGCGAAAATGAAACGGGATATCCAGACTTTTTTATTCAACTGCGGCAACAATTTGGTCTCCAGTGGCGAGACGATGCGAGTCGGATTTTTGCAGATGCCGAACCGATGGAAACAATCCAACCGTGGCGATTAGTGTATCATCGCATTTTGCAGAAGTTGTCCCGAGAAGAGTTAGAGGAAGTCGCGAATTGTTTGCGACGATCGAATTCGACGATCTCCCTGATTCGATCGGAAGTTGAGAAAGTTTGGGAACCCATTTTTACTGAAAATAACTGGCAACTATTTTACGATCTCTTAAACCAAATTCGGGAATAGAAAACAGGAATAGGAATTAGAGAAAAAAGTCTTTGAGTTCCAAAAAGTGTACCCTCATTGAGGGAAGTTTCTAACTCAAACGCACCGATATCGGCTACATCGCCTTGAGGACGATCGATCGCCGGACTTCTGGGTAGCAAAGCGTGGGTGTCTGTAGAACCCCCATTAGAGTTGTTGGGAAATAGGGGAAAATAGGATGGTGAAAGAGTAGGGTGAGGTAAATGCTTAAAAAGCAGCATCGGCTGCTTTTCAGTATCTGTAAATACACCAGCGCGAAGCGCTATAACCCCAACCTACGAAGCTTCGATTCCTCAACTCAGCAACTCCCCGGCAACTATATTAAAATTTATGAAGTAACCCCCCATAACTGCCCAAGGAGTCACCGTGACCAGTCAAATCGAGGTTTCCCAGGAAATCCGCAACACCCCCCAACCCACAACCACCTCTGAAGCTGAAACCTTCTCCTGGACGAAACAGTGGTATCCCCTGGCAGTAGTAGATTTTCTCGACCCCACCCGTCCCCATTCCATCCAACTTCTCGGGAAAGACTTGGTACTGTGGCGTGACGGTTCTGGCAAGTGGCGGTGTTTTGATGATGCTTGTCCCCACCGACTTGCGCCGCTTTCCGAAGGTCGAGTCGAGTCCGATGGAACCTTATTGTGTGCCTACCACGCTTGGCGTTTCGATGCCCAAGGCAACTGCGTCGGCATCCCCCAAAGCAAAGACAAATCCACCGAAGCGAAACATTGCGCCAACCCCAAATCCTGTGCCATCGCCTATCCCACCCAAGAACGCCAAGGATTGCTGTGGGTTTGGGCAGAATCGGGACAGGAGGCGCAATCCGAAAGCGAGTTGAACCCCCCACGCCTCATTCCAGAATTGGAAAGCGGTTCGGAACGAGTGGTACAGCTTTTTTGGAATATTCGCGACTTGCCTTACGGTTGGGACTTTTTCATGGAAAATGTTTCTGACCCCGCCCACGTTCCGGTTTCCCACCATGGAATTATGGGTAGTCGGTATACCGATGCTAAATATTACGACATGATTCGGGTGCGGGAAATGTCGGTAGAAGATGGATTTTCCTATGCTACTTCTCCGACACCTGCGGCACTTACTGAAGCGGTTCACGACTTCCAACCGCCCTGTCTGATGCGAATTTCATCGACATTCACCGATGGCGGAATGTTGCTTTTGGTGCTGTATGCGACGCCAACTCGTCCGGGATGGTGTCGCCATATCGGTTGTCAGGTGTTGGTGAAAAACGATGCGGGGAAATTGCCGCCGGGATTGGGATTTTTTGCGCTGCCGATGCCGGTTTGGTTGGGTCACATTTTGGCATCTCTGTTTCTGCATCAAGATATGGTGTTTCTGCACTATCAGGAAAAAACAATTGCTAAACAGGGGAAAAATCGCTGGTTGGATTCCGTATATACTCCCAATCCCCAAGACAAGATGGTGATTGCGTTTCGGCAGTGGTTGGAAAAACGGGCAGGTGGGGGAATTCCCTGGGTTTCTGGAGTGGCGGAACTCCCGAGTGCCGAACGGGATAAACAAAAGTTGTTTGATGTGTGGACGACGCACACGCAACATTGTGCGGTGTGCCAGAAGGCGCTGAAACGGATTAATCGTCTTTCGGTGGTGGCGTATGTGGCAGCAATTGTATGTTTTGGTGTGGGGGTAATGTTAGATGCGCGGGCGGTTTCTGGATTAACTGTTATGCCGCCAATGAGTTTTTGGGTGGCGTTGACGGGGGCAATTGGATTGGCAATGGTGGGGTATTTGTTGAAGCGGTTTAGTCGATTGTTTTATGTGTACGAGTTTGAACATGCTCGGAATGATTAATATCCTGTTTTTCGTCTCTACAATTTGGCGATTTCGAGCAATTTAAAATTGCTCTATTAATCTAAAATCAAACTTGTCTTAAGCGGAGTTTACCGGATAATCCCGAAGAGTTTGCAACTCATTTTTTTTGAGGTTGCTTATATATTCAATCCTTTGGAATTAGTTAATCTATCGCATTTTACTTTTCTAGTTAACCCGTTCTGCCAATTCTAACCACCGTTCCGTAGCGGAATCGATCGCCTGGGTTAATTCTCCTAATCGTTCTGTTAATTGCTTCATTTCGGTGTACTTCCCCGAGGTATTACTATATAACTGTTTTTCCAATTCTTCTTTTTCTTCTTCCATCTGGGGAATCTTATTTTCTAATTCTTCATATTCGCGCTTTTCTTTAAACGACAGCTTTTTGGGTTTGTCGGATTTAGAGTCTGAAGTTGGCGATTTGGAGTTGTCAGATTTGGCAGAAAGGGTTTCTTTGTTTTTCTGTTCTTGCTCGATCTCCTCGGATTTCTTGTAGTCTAAATACACGGAATAGTTGCCGGGATACTCGCGGATATTACCACCGGGTTCGATCGCAAAAATCTTGTCCACAGCTCGATCGAGAAAATAGCGATCGTGTGAAACCACAATCACACAACCATTAAAATCTTCTAGATACTCTTCCAACACCGCTAAAGTTTGCACGTCGAGATCGTTTGTGGGTTCATCCAGAATCAGAACGTTCGGTGCACCCATCAAGATTTGCAACAAAAACAGTCGTCGTTTTTCCCCCCCCGAGAGTTTTTCAATAGGTGCGTATTGTTGACTGGGGGGAAATAGAAACCTCTCCAACATTTGAGACGCGGTGATGACGCTGCCATCCGAGGTTTGCACCAATTCTGCTATACTTTTTAGGTATTCAATCACCCGTTGATTTTCGTTGAGATTGACATCTTCGGAATGTTGATCGAAATACCCGATGTGGATGGTTTCACCCAGTTCGATCGAGCCAGAATCTGGCTGAACTCGTCCGATAATCATCTCCATCAAGGTCGATTTTCCCGCACCGTTGCTACCGATAATTCCAACGCGATCTTCGGGGTTAAAAATATAGGTAAAATCTTTAATTAGAGTCCGATCGCCGTAAGCTTTACTAATGTTATCAATCTCGATAACCTTCTTGCCAATTCGACGACCTACGGTGGAAATATCAACTTTACCCTTAACTTGCTTAAACTCTTGCGATTGCATATCTCGGATACGATCGATCCGAGCTTTTTGTTTGGTACTACGAGCCTTGGGACCGCGCTTGAGCCATTCCAATTCGCGCCGTAAGACTCCAGCGTGTTTGCGTTGGCTGCTGACTTCCGATTCTTCTGCTTCTGCTTTTTTGACCAAATAATAAGCGTAGTTTCCAGAATAATTGAAAAGATCGCCGCGATCGATTTCTAAAATGCGATTGGTCACTTTATCGAGAAAATATCGATCGTGGGTAATCAGCAACAACGCACCCCGAAACCGATTTAAATAACTCTGCAACCACTCCACAGACAGTGCATCCAAATGGTTCGTCGGTTCGTCCATAAGCAACACGTCAGGGTCTGACAACAGCGCCGATGCCAGCGCAATTCGCTTGCGATATCCGCCGGATAAATTGCCAATGATGGCATCAAAATCCTCAATTCCTAACTGGCTCAAAATGACTTTGGCATTAGTTTCCACTTCCCACGCACCCTCCGTTTCCATGCGCTGAGATACACTCGAAAACTGCGCCATCAACTTCTCGGTATCACCTTGTGCGTGTGCGAGTTTGTCTGACAGTTCCTCGTATTCGCGCACCAATGCCATTTGTTCGCCACAGTCGGCAAAAACCTGCTCTAATACCGTGCGATTTTCGTCCAAATCGGGTTGTTGGGGAAGGTAGACGATATTGGCACTAGAATTAATCCAAAGTTCGCCGCCATCACTGGGTTCGAGTCCAGCAATAATTTTCAGTAACGTGGATTTGCCAGAACCATTTGTGCCAATGAGTCCAACTTTATCGCCTTCCTCTATACTAAAGCTGGCATCGTTGAGGATTTCCTTGATGCCGAAGTCTTTTTGGATCGATCTCAGTGTGAAAAGAGCCATAAATCACGGGTTGTCTACCTCACTTAGTGTAGCGCTAGTTTGACAATTCGAT
The DNA here is from genome assembly GCA_963838375.1 of uncultured cyanobacterium. Classification (GTDB taxonomy): domain Bacteria; phylum Cyanobacteriota; class Cyanobacteriia; order Cyanobacteriales; family Geitlerinemataceae; genus DVED01. The sequence goes on from CAWIQY010000015.1 coordinate 415,944, forward strand.
CGAGGAATGTCATGCTGATGAGTTTATAATCGAGACAACAACATTATGTTGGGACTACATCAACCGGAAAAACGTCCGTATACCGGGTAGGGTGTGGCGTCAGCAGAAACCTTTCAATTCAAATCATTTTCATAATGGTACAAGTTTCCGCTCAACTCTTAACATTAGCGAAGTTCTTACAATTACCAGAAACCAAACCTGCTAGCGAATATATCGACGGTCAAATTTTCCAAAAACCCATGCCTCAAGGAAAACACAGCACCCTTTAGGGAGAATTAGTGACCGTTGTCAATGCTGTGGCTAAACCCCAACGAATTGCTTGGGCATTTCCAGAACTGCGATGTACCTTTGGTGGACGATCGATCGTGCCGGATATTGCTGTGTTTACTTGGAGTCGCATTCCGCTGGACGAAACAGGCGATATTGCTAACGTTTTTGCCGTACATCCAGATTGGACGATCGAAATTTTATCGCCAGATCGAAGTCAAACCAAAGTGACGAGTAATATCCTTCATTGTCTGAATGCAGGTTCTTTAATGGGTTGGCTCATCGATCCAAAGGAGAAATCTGTATTTGCCTATCCAGAGGGTCAACAACCCATATTTTTGAACCAACCCGAACAATTAATTCCCACTCCAGCATTTATCACAGATTTTCATCTGAGTATTGGAGAGTTATTTAACTGGCTAAAACCAAAATGAGTAGCATATTCATCCGATCGTTCTGGATTTAATACGACGTACCATCCTAGATAGAGATAGATTCACATTTTCATTCTCGGCGAGTATCAGGGTTTTGGGAACAACGATAAAGCTGATAAGGAATCCCAATGCGGCGGTAACGATCGCTATCTTGGATACAACTTGTTGGCTGAATTATGGGTTTTAAGGCAGTTTTGATCGCCAATTCTGGTGGATATTCAGCTTGTCGCAATCCCGGCGCGACTACCCATAAATTCAAGGGTGGTGACGGTAAGAATTGAGATTGAGAGAGCGCTTGCCAAACCCGATCGTAGCCTTGTTTGCGAGTCAAAAATAAAAACTTAACATCTTCAAAATTTCTCGTAACTTCAAAATAAAAGCTCAAGCCGAGAGCTACTTCTTGAACATTTTCATATCCCGTAACAACTCCTAAAGGTAACGTCCGATCGAAGGTTAAGTCTCGAGCAACTTTCTCCGGATAATACGGTTTCTGAAATACCCAATTCTGTACGACCAAGATCGAACTAAAAAGACCCACTACGATCGCGATATATAATGGAGATCGATAAAAAAAATATCTTAAATCTTGAGTTTTCAAGTGATTTAAACTGGCTCCGATCAACGCGCAAACACCCGGATAGTAAATAAAGTGATAACGAGGTGCTACAGTGATATCTTTGCCCAGAATATAGACCATAGCAAAAATTTCTAACAGCACCCAAAATGTAAACCCTAGCAGTGTCAAAGTTGACCGACGAGTTTCCGGTATTCTTAAAAGTTGACCTGTCCCTCGCCAAAATTGTCGTCCCAACCAAACCAGAAAAGCCAACATCAGTAACCCAGCGGGAATCGCCACCCAAAGCGGCTGACTTTCCACAGGTAAAGCGATCGACATTAAAACCCAACTCGCCAACGTTTGATAGATGGGTGCAAATCCATCCGTCCAACTCGGTTCAAAAGGTTTAAACCAATCCGTTTCGGGACGATTGAAATGCTGGAGTAACGTTGGCAGCCAAGGAAGGAATAATACAAAGGGAGAGACCAGAAAAACACCATAAAAAATAGAATTTTTCAGAGTATACCGAGTTCTAGTTTCGGTCTTCAATCTGGCAACATTCAGAGTTAAAAGTGTGGCAATTTGAGCTGCATAGGCGAGGATAAAAAAGTAGTGAACGTATAATCCGATCGTATTTGACCAGTATCCAACCGATCCAAACAGAGGGATCGAGATCGGAGTCGATTTGTCCCAATCTTGTTGAATTTGCACCAATCCGCATAAAGCCAAAGTAATCAACAATAAAGGAAGGGTATAGTGACGCGATTCTTGGGAAAGATAGACGCAAAATGGCGACACTGCCATCAAAAAAGCCGCAGCCAGTCCAGCAGTAGGAGAAAAAGCGATACGATTGAGAACTGTACATAGCGGCAATGGATGCGATCCCAAAGACTGCCGGAAGCGATCGCAACTTCCACGCCAACGAATCCGAAAACCGATTCACCCAACCCAACCATTGGTGCATCAAACAAAAAAACAACGGTGGATGGGTAGACTCCGTAACAACAGTTTGGGCGATTTGGGGGCAAGTAGCATGATGCAGAGAAAACACAGACTGCAAAAGATCGGCAGAAAAAACCACATCCAACGGCAAATCCTGCGTTTGACGTCCCAAACTAAATAACGCCGTCAGGATTTCATCCGTCCACAGCGGTTTAAAATCCAATTGAGCAAAGCGTAAAATCGCGCCCAAAACGATCGCCCCCAAAACCCCCAGATAATGCCGACTTTGCCACTTGTTCAACGTCTCGTTCCCCACCCCGTGCCAGTCATCAGTGTACAGCGACCCACAACAACTAGCCAAAGCGCCAATTCATTAGAATCATTCGTCACTGAATCGAGAGCGATCGACCCTTAAAATGGAAACGACGGCAAAACCTCCTGGGAGATTCTCGATTATGGATGCTGCGGCACTTTGGCAACGTTACCAAGACTGGTTATACTATCACGAAGATTTGGGATTGTATCTCGATGTCAGTCGAATGCGCTTTGACGATGCCTTTGTCGAAGCCCTGCAACCCAAATTCGAGAAAGCATTTCGGGATATGGCAGCTTTAGAAACCGGGGCAATTGCCAATCCCGATGAAGAACGCATGGTGGGTCACTACTGGCTGCGCGATCCCAATCTCGCCCCCACCCCCGAAATTAAAGCGGAGATCGAAACCACACTCAATCGCATCGAAGAATTCGTCCAACAAGTCCGCATCGGCACCCTTCACCCACCCAAAGGACAAAAATTTACCGACATTCTCTCCATCGGCATCGGCGGGTCGGCACTCGGACCGCAGTTTGTCGCCGGAGCCCTCGCCCCGGAAAATCCTCCCCTTGCTCTTCATTTTATCGACAATAGCGATCCGGCAGGAATCGATCGAATTCTCTCTCAACTCGAAGACCGCCTCGCCACCACCCTCGTATTGGTGATCTCCAAATCCGGGGGGACGCCAGAAACCCGCATCGGCATGGTGGAAGTGCAAAAAGCCTTCGTCGATCGACATCTAGATTTTGCCAAACAAGCCGTTGCCATTACCGGAGTCGATAGCAAACTCGACAAACTCGCCAAAGCAGAAGGCTGGCTAACCACCTTTCCCATGGCAGACTGGGTGGGAGGACGAACATCAGAACTCTCCGCTGTAGGATTGCCTGCTGCGGCTTTACAGGGCATCGATATCCGAGCCACGATCGCAGGCGCCAAAGAAATGGATGCTGCCACCCGCGTTCGGGAGGTGAAAGATAACCCCGCCGCCCTCCTCGCCCTGGCTTGGTATTATGCAGGCAACGGCAAAGGCGACAAAGACATGGTAGTCTTGCCCTACAAAGACAGCTTGCTGCTGTTTAGCCGATACTTGCAACAGTTGGTGATGGAATCTCTGGGCAAGGAAAAAGACCTGGACGGCAACACCGTCTATCAAGGGATTGCCGTCTACGGAAACAAAGGATCTACCGACCAACACGCTTACGTCCAGCAATTGCGCGAAGGCGTTCCTAACTTCTTTCTGACGTTTATCGAAGTTCTCGAAGATCGTGCGGGCATTTCTCCCGAAATTGACCCCGGCGTCACCAGTGGCGACTACCTCTCCGGATTTTTGCAAGGCACTCGCCAAGCCCTCTACGAAAATCAGCGCGATTCTATTACCGTTACCGTTCCCGCAGTCACTCCCCAGATTGTGGGTGCGTTAATTGCCCTGTACGAACGTGCGGTGGGATTTTACGCCAGCCTAGTCAATATCAACGCCTATCACCAGCCCGGTGTCGAAGCGGGGAAAAAGGCTGCCGCTGCCATTTTAGAGTTGCAAACAAAGATGATGGCAGTTTTGCAGGGAGAAACCGCACCTATTTCTTTAGCCGAATTAGCCCAGAAAGTCGGACAACCCGAAAAGGTGGAGTCCATGTATCAAATTTTGCGCCACCTGCACGCCAATGGACGGGGTATTGTTTTCCAGGGGAATTTGGGTCAACCCGCGACGCTAAAAGTCTCGGTAGGGTAGGACTTGCGTGGAGCGTACAACGCTTCCACAAGAGAATTGCCACCCAATGGAGAGCCCTTTCCCAACCGATCGATCGGATCGGCGATCGCTAACCGCAAGGTGCTGGGGATTTGTAAACCTGGACTTTGCAACTTCCGAAAACCTGAATCTGGCTAGAACAGAAGGGCTTTCTTTCGAGTAGGATCGTGGCTGAAAGCCGATCTCTAGATTTCGAGTAATCGTCTTATCTGACAACCATGCCTTTGACAATTCTGATCGTCGATGACGATATCGGCATCCGAACCTCGATCGGAGATTATTTGGAAATGGCTGGCTACTCAGTCATTTCCGCTGCTAATGGTCAAGAGGCCTTGCCGTTGGTAGACCAATATCAACCCCAACTGATCGTCACCGATGTAATCATGCCGCAAATGGATGGTTATGACTTGGTGCAGCGCGTTCGCAAACGTCCTGCCTTCCGCTTGTTGCCCGTGATTTTCTTGAGTGCCCGTAACAAAATGGAGGAACGGATTCGGGGATACCAGGTGGGGGCAGATTTGTATATGCCCAAACCCTTTGAGTTAGAAGAGTTGGGAGTCGTGGTTCGCCATTTCTTGGATCGGTATGCTTTAATGCTTCGTCCTTCCTTTATTCGGGAGTGGCGCAGCTACGAACCCTCGGGTTCTCCGGTGGGTATGTCTCCTTCTGGCGATGGAACAACCGATCCAACATTCGGGTTTGGTTATCAATCGCATTCAACGCAAATTGAGCTGAAGCGGAGGGAACAAGAAGTGTTAGAGTTGCTGACTCAAGGACTCTCGAACGTGCAAATTGGCGATCGTTTATATCTCAGTCATCGTACGATCGAAAAGTATGTCAGTTGCTTATTGAAAAAAACTGAAACCTGCAATCGGGCTGAGTTGGTTCGGTTTGCCTTGGAACATCATTTGGTGAAATAGTTTTAACAGGAGTTGCAGGAGTTGCAGGAGTTCAGGAGTTGCAGGAGGAAGAGAAGTGTTGGTATGCTACTGTGTCTGGGACTGCAATGGGGAGCGAGTATGGCTGTTGCGAAGTCTTCCGAATTGGCTTGTGTCGATCGTCTCGAAGGCGAAATTGCTGCCATCCAAAATCGTTATACTCTGTCCGGACGGGAACGGTGGGGCATTTTGGCAACAACTCTCAACCCTCCGCAAATTCTGTATCGCCAAAACGATCGTCAGTATTTTATCCCCGCTTCCAACAGCAAACTCTTAACCACCGCTGCTGCCTTACACCGACTCGGCGGCGAATTTCGCATTCGCACCTCGGTGTATCAGACAACGGACGGGTTGCGGGTGGTGGGACGCGGCGATCCTAGCATCGGAAGGACACAACTCGATCGTCTCGCCCAACAAATTGCCGCAACGGGAATTCGTCAAATCGATCGTCTAATTGCCGAAGACGCCTATTTTCAAGGGTCTTTCTACAATCCCCACTGGCAATGGGAAGATGTCCAATCTGGCTATGGTACACCCGTCAACAGCCTGATTTTCGACCTCAATTCCATTCCCTTTACCCTATTCCCCCAAGGGGTGGGACAACCTTTACGCTGGGAGTGGGACGATCCCAAACAAGCCCAAATTTGGCGGGTGGAAAACCAAACGGTTACGGTTGCCGAGGGGGAACCGGAATTTATCGAAGTGGGACGAGATTTTACCCAGCCGGTTCTCTATCTTCGGGGTCAGTTAATTGCGGGTTCTCCCTCGGAACCTACTGCTGTTGCCGTGACGGAACCGGGAAAAAACTTTGTCGAACAGTTTCAACAAGCTTTGGAAGCGGCAGGAATTGGAGTAGGCGAGATAGAAGTAACGACGACACCCGGTTCTGTAACCGGGGAGGAAATTGCAAATATCGAATCTCCTCCTATTTCAGAGTTAGTGATGGAAATTAACCAAAATAGTAATAACTTGTATGCTGAGGTAATATTACGATCGTTGGGGGTCATTCAAGATCCCACTAACCCCGACTCCGCTGCAACAGGAATTGCCGCAATTCAAAAATCTCTCAGCGAGTTAGGTGTCGATCCGGGTAGTTATATTCTCGATGATGGATCGGGATTGTCTCGTCTCAATGCCATCAGTCCAGAGGCTTTGGTACAGACCTTACAAGCAATGAGTCGTTCTCCCTTTGCCGAACTTTACCGGGATTCGTTACCCTTGGCAGGAGAAACGGGAACTCTACGCGATCGCTTTTTAGAGTCTCCTTTTCGAGGTAAGATTCGGGCAAAAACGGGAACCTTAGCCGGGGTTTCGGCACTGTCTGGCTATATCGATCCAGGGGGAGAAAATAGCATTGCCTTTAGTCTAATTGTAGATGAAATCGATCGATCGGCAAAGGAGCAAAGACAGGCGATCGACGAAATTGTTGGGGCGATCGGCAACGCACAATCTTGTCTCAATTAGTTCTGAAAATTACCGACCAAAGAACTCCTTCTACACTAACCATTCAACCGCGCCAAAACTTCCTCTGGCGATAACGAAACCAACTCAGCCAAATCGGCTGCCGACAACGCCAAAATGCTCTGTATCAAACTCTCTCGATCCTCCCCTCCTTCGACTTCACCCCAGCGAAACATCAACAAAGTCTCCACAAACAAACGCGGTAAATTCTGATAACTTTCCTCATCATTTTTAACCTGAGATAATTGCAGTAAAAACAAGGTAAATTGCTCTGGAGGTACACCCGACAAACTCTCCGCCAAAATCGGCATTCGCGGGTCTAAGTCCCCAAACCGAACCCGCAACAAAGTCTCCAGAATCAGCCGCTGTCCTTGATGAATGCCCTGTTCAACTCCCTGCTCAATCCCTCGAAGCTCACCTCGTCGTTCACCTCGTCGTTCACCTCGTCGTTCACCTCGTCGTTCACCCCGTCGTTCAGCCGCCGCTAACTGTTCTTGATAAAGTGGTGCTAACGCCATAATTAACTCCCGATCCTCTTCATCCACCTCAGCCTGCTGATTCGCTGCCAGATGCGCTTGCAGGTTGTACAATAATTCTAAACTACTCGCTCGAAGTTGATTTTCTTCTGGTAATGCCGTCAGTTCGCCAATGGCTCGTTGCTGTACTCTTCCTTTGCCTAAAATCCTCAACCACAACGTTTCGGGAATGGGTGGAAGTTGGTGAATGACAATAATTACCGTCTGCAAAAATGGAGCCAAAAAATACACTCCGGGCAGCCAACCCTCTTCTATTTTAGGGGTAGCTCCCCACCCTTGTAGCTGTGCATCGGATAGAGTCGGAGTCAAAATCCACAACATCGGATAGTCTCCTGGTTCCATCCTTGTCTCTTCCCGTTTGGCACGCCGTTCTAACTCGGCGCACACATCGAACTGCTTGCTCATGCAACTGCGCACTTCGCTGGTAGTAGCTGGATTGCGATAGGGTTCCAGGAGTGCGGGTTGAGTCGCGATTTGACCGAGTAGACCGAGTTGTTGGATGAATTCGGGGGAGACCGAAACCGAAGTGGGAGTGAAGCGCACATCAATTTGACGGATTTCGGCGGGGACATCCTGGCTGGTTTCGACTTCGCCAAGGGGTGAGAGGAGTTCGGTGAGATAGTCCTTGGCGAATTGGTCGAAGGGAAAGCGAGTCATGGGAATTTACAAACGGTTGCCGACTGAAGATTAGCGTATATCGGTTGTTGGAGAATGGCGAGTATCCAGGTCATCGCCATTCAAATAATTCCTCAACTTAACCAGGATAATTGCCGTGACGCTACTGATGGTTGCTCCGGTGCGTTACGCTGCGCTAACACACCCTACATATAGAGGTTTTGCGTAAGTACTATTAACGTCTCTCGAACAGGTGAGTGGCAAAATTCTGCGATCGATTAGGAGACAGTTCCCGGGCTTTGAGGATGGCGGCGGCGAGGAAAGCATAGGAAATGACCCCCACCGCCACTAATAAACCCGTATCCAAAAATCCAGCGGTATTCCACAATGCGTGGAGTCCGGCTGCGGTGAGCAACCCAACCCCCAATGTTCGCCAGCGCTTGGAGGGAATGAGCACACTCAAACCGATCGCATAGCCGAAATAGCCGCTATAGGCCATGTGACCCGCCACAGAACCCAAAATCCGGGCAATCAGCAGTTGCAACCCGGCTTCACCCCCGAGATTCTGAATGGCGTTGGGGACATATTGTCCCAAGGTTTCCAGCAGTGTAAATCCCACGGCAGAAGCCGATCCCAGCAAAATACCATCTAAAGGTTCCCAGATGCCAATGCGATCGCGCCAGGGTGAAGGCAATCCTCGACCGATGAAATACACGACGAACAGGGGTAAGGCTTTGAGTATTTCTTCCAGCAATCCCGCCCCGAAAAACATCCGGATGACTAACTCGACGAGATTGAGGGTTTCTCCCGGTGCGGGAAACTGACCGGGTAAAATCTCCCGAAAAACATGGATAAAGCCCGGAAGAACGGGGCTCAGAAGTAGGAGAACGGTGGCATATCCCACCAGGAGTAACAACCACCACGGCTTGCGCTTGCCGCAGAGTTGGTAGACGAAGTAGTATGCCATCCCCGCGATGTAAAATCCGATCGCCCGGTTGAAAATTTCTGGGTTGCCGACAGTGGCAAACATCACCGCTACAAGGCTGACGGTAATTATTGCCGGAATCAGGTAGGCTTTGCGGGTTAACTTGTCCCCGGTGGAGACGATGGGAAAGAGTTTGGTGAGGGTGACAGTTACAGGATCTGGGGCGACATCTGGGGAATGCAAAATAGTGGGCGAGGGGACAGAACGGATCTCGAACCGAAATTGAATGCCATTTTGCCCGAGGGAGATGGTATCGCCGGGTTGCAAAATCTGGCATCCGTGTAGTTGTCGTCCGTTGAGATACGTGCCGTTGGCACTGTCGAGATCGCAGAGTTCCCAAGTGGGTACGCTGCCAGGAATGACCGTCAAAGGACGGACGATCGCATGACTGCGGGATACTGCGCCGTGAATTGGGCTGTCTAGAACGATCTCGACAGTTGGATCGCGCCCCAGAGTTACTTCTCGATCGATCGGCAGTTCCCACTGGCTGGATGTTCCGGCAGGACCGATCGATCGTAAGTATCCGCAGTAATGGATCATGGGCGTTAGTTAATAATTAATAGTTAATAGTTAATCGTTAATAATTAATGGTCGATCGTAATTGACACAACAACTAATCTCTCATAACTAACAATTAACCACTAACAATTAACTCAACCTACATATTCGCCTTGGCATCGCGCACGGCGGCGAAGAAACAAAAGATTCCCAGAGGAATACTCAGGACAAGGATCGTTCCGGTGATCGGTGTCCCATATTGGGGGGTTCCCGAGGATAGCTCGAAAACCGAACCCACAGCCGCGATCGCCGCGACGCAGGAACAAGCGAGCAGCAAACCGCTTTTGGGTGTTGTAATCATGTTTTGAGAAGAAGTTCAGAAGTTCAGAAGTTCAGAAGTTCAGGAAATCATCATAATTGAGAGTTGACCAGAATTAGCGCACGGGTTTGACATCGCGCACGAAGAATCCTTCTTTGCTGAGGGCTTCTGTCATCGCCAGTTCGTTATCTACACGATCGACGAATAGCACGCCGTTGAGGTGATCCATTTCGTGTTGGATGACACGGGCGGGGAACTCGGTAAAACGACGGGTTTGCGGGCGACCATTTTCGTCTTTGTAAGACACTTCGATCGCGTCGGGTCGTTTGACATCGAGAAATACGTTGGGAATACTCAGGCAACCTTCTTGGGCGACGGCAATATCCTGACTGAAACTTTTAATTACGGGATTGATCAGCACTAAAGGCGGTGTGGTCGGATTTTCCCAGTCCACATCGAGCACGAGTAGTTGCTTGTGAATGCCCACCTGGGGGGCTGCCAAACCGATGCCATCGGAACTGTACATCGTCTGCAACATTTCTTTGATCAGTTGGCGAACGTTATTGTCTACGCGGGCGATTCGCTTGGCGGGTTGGCGCAAAACGCGATCGCCGATGTAGTGCAGTTCCAACGGAGCTTTGTCTAATTTTTTCTTCTCAACGAGAATGTTAGTTGCTGTCGCCATAACTCTTACGGATAATTAAGTGCAAATCGAGCTCGAAACGGAAAGGATGTCGGTGATTCTTTAATCTTAACAATCCTCGTCTTTTACAGAAAGCCAGTTTGGCAATTGTCGCTTTGGCGCTTTGGTGAATCACTTTTCCCCGTCTCTGAGTCTGCCCAATTCCTCATCCCCTTCTGAACTCCTCGAATCACTCATGACTGCTAGTGCTCTCCTCGTCTGTTGGTGCAACTTCTTCAGTGGGGCTGCCCTCGGAGGCTTCTGCGGCGGTTTCCCGTTCTCGTTTTTCCCTTGCCCGCCCGACGATGGCTTGTAAGCGGGTATAAAAGTCCGATTCGATCGGGATTGGGTGTGAACTGACCGATGCTAGGAGGAGTTGTTTCTGCCTCCTCGTCTACAGGAGTTTCGGCAGTGGTGGCATCGGCGGGAGTCTCGGATTCTGGGGCGGTTTCGGGAATTTCCGGGGAATTGCCCGGTAGGTTATTGCCAACCAAGCACTCAAAATCGTAGCTAAAGTGTTGTAGAACTTGCTGCCGTCGATGCCACACTTCTAAAATTTGACTGACGGAAATGGCTCTATACCGACCTTGATAGAGGGATTCGATAATGGCTAAACGAATCCAAGGCGCGGGATATCGCTCCAACCACTCCTCCAGCAAGGCTTCGGCTGTGGCATTTCCTAACTCAAAATAATAGTTCAGTAGTGCCACTACATGCGCTGCTACGGGACTTTCTCCCGGTTCTTTGTTTTCCACGCTCGACATTCACATCAAGTGTCACAATGACTGTTGCTTCTTATCTTAGGGCAGAACGGGAAAGGGGTTTCTCAGGCAAACGCAACTGTAATTGTGGGTGTTTGACATCGTGTTATCGAGCTGGGGGAGGTGGGGAGAGGGGTGCAGCCCCAGGGTAGCGGAGAGAATCTTCCCGTGGTTGTCTCTGTATCTAGAGCATCTAGAGCCGTTGCGTAAGTCCTTTTGAATGAATGTTCGTGCAGTGTGTGCGACTTATCCGAAATTCTGGGGTTAAAACTTCGTGCCTTAATGTCTGGGAAGTGTCAAAAAAAATGTTAATTTTAAACTTTTCGTAATACAGTTCCGGGTTGAATATCCCCTTGAATCATTCCTTCAGCGTGTAACCCCGTCCGAGATTGTAGCGTGACTCGTCCGGAACTTCCCGTCGTCTCAAACTCTGTTACCCCCACCTCCAACGCTGCCAAACGGTCTATATCCAATCCTCCCAACCACAGAGTTGCCGTCGTTCCGTTTGCTTCTGTCACCACGGCATCGGCAACCGGATTTGCAGATTCAAGAAAGTAAGCAGATTGGGTTTTGTAGTTACTTTCTGCGAGAACTTCGATCGTGGGTTTTTGGCGAAATCGTTCAGGAATTTGGGGTACAATCCACTCGATCGTACTTTCCGGTGTCCCCTCATTTTGCCACAAATATTGCGTGAGAAGATACGTAAAAATTCCAGAGTAAAATCCATTTAGATTGGCATCCACTGCCAATTGATTGGGTTGGGTGGCGGCAAATACGACACCTTTAGCAACACTGGAGCGGTACTGATTTACGAATTCTTCCTGCGTCCAACCCAATTTGGATAACCATTGGTCTTGGTAGGCTTTCTCAGCGGCAGAAATTTCTATTTTACGTCCTCCCGATCGCGATCGAACCTGAAAATCGGGTCGCGTGGCTGCACCGGCATGACAACAATCTAAAACAGCCGTAAATTTCTCGCTCTTAATCGCAGACATCAGCAAAAATAGCGTATGTCCCATAATATCATTAACAGCACCTCCTTCCACGGGGTATCCGATCGGCAACGTGCCATCAACAGGAACAAATGTGCCGTTAACACCGCTACCATCAGGATTGGGAACAATGGGATCGGGATCGGCAACCAACGAACCATGTCCGGAGTAATGAAACACCACCACATCATCGGGTTTTGCTTGTTTAATTAAATGTTCTTCAAATGCCTCTAAAATGCCCTGACGAGTGGCATCTTTGTCAGTCACGACTAAAATGTCATTTGGGTTAAATCCAAAGCGATGAATGAGCAAATGGCGCTGCATTTCCACATCATTGATGCACCCCCGCAACGGGTCGAGTAAATAGTCATTAATTCCGACCAATAATGCCAATTTTTGCGAGGTGCTTTCTGCCAAAACATTCCCATATCGATCGGCTTTTGTCAGCCAGTTTATTTGGCTCAAGCCTAATGTTGCTAAGGTAGAAGCTGTGAATTGGAGAAGATGGCGACGCGAAATGTTAGACATGGTTCTTGTGTAGGGTGTGTTGAGGAACGAAACGCACCGATTTAGTTGTGTAGGGTGTTGTGTAGGGTGTTGTGTAGGGTGTTGTGTAGGGTGTGTTGAGGAATGAAACGCACCGATTTAGTTGTGTAGGGTATGTTGAGGAACGAAACGCACCTTATGTTTGTTGAAATTGTGCCAATACCGCATAGATAACAATACTGCGATCGCGAGAGTGTGCATTTCCAACCAGGAGCATTTCAATCCTCATTTTGCGATCGCGATCGTAACCTTTGGCTTTTTGGTAAACGGGGTTTTCAATCATTTGCAAATATTATTTCTAGCTCACCTTTAGTCACGTTTTTGTTGGCAATTGGGTCTAAATTTGTCCCATAAATATTCTCCCAAAATTGTGACATTTATTGATATTTTTATGTTAACGTAAGTTCAACGAAGGATTGGCGCTTGTCACATTCTAACGGTTTCAACTCACATCTGGCACCATTCTCCATTACCTCCCCCACAGCCCGCGACTCAAGTGCGGGCGGGCTAATAGATAAAGTCTTCGCACATCAGACTGGGAAAGAGTTTCAGTAGGGGTCAACGGCTGTTGACCCCTACTTCAGTAGACTTCCTTCGATAGCCCGCATTTCAATCGCGGGCGGTTATTGCTTCAACGACCATCCCCCAAAACGGCATACCCCCACCCCCACCAGAAATACATATTGAAAGAAGCCCGCAACCCAAACGATAATTCATAGTAACCCACCCCAAACCCCAACCGCACCATCCCTCAACACACCCTACAACCTAACTATTAACTATCAACTATTAACTATCAACTAAAATGAACCTCCTCGCCGCCACCACCCTCACCCTCCTCACCGCCACCCCCACCCTCGCCCAAACCCAACCCACCACCCTCAACGGCACACTCGACAGCAACAGCGAAGTTGCGCCAGAAAGTAATCGCTACTACAACATCCACACCTTTGAAGGGCAAGCTGGAGAACAAATCACCATCGAACTCACTAGCAATGACTTTGACCCTGTATTGGGATTGATTGACCCTGAGATTAAAATTGTTGCCCTGGATAATGATGGCGGGGAAGGGAACAATGCCAGAATCATCGTCACCTTATTGGCAACGGGAACGTACACGATTACAGCAGTTTCCTACAAAGCAGGACAAAGCGGGAACTATACCCTGAGTTGGCGGGAAACTACGGCAGAAGACCTAGAGTTGGCAGAAGCCGAGCGGCTGAACCAACAAGTCATGCAGCTTATCCAACAAGGACAGTATGCAGAGGCATTTCCCTTAGCAGAACAGGCATTAGCCATCCGGGAGAAAGTGCTAGGAGCCGAACATCCCGATGTCGCCACCAGCCTCAACAATTTGGCGGCGCTGTACGAAGCCATGGGAAACTACAGCGGAGCCGAACCCCTCTTGCAACGTTCCCTAACTATCTCTGAGAAAGTGCTAGGAGCCGAACATCCCGATGTCGCCACCAGCCTCAATAACCTGGCATATCTGTACGAAGCCATGGGAAACTACAGCGGAGCCGAACCCCTCTATCAACGCTCCCTAACTATCTCTGAGAAAGTGCTAGGAGCCGAACATCCCTCTGTCGCCCTCAGCCTCAACAACTTGGCAGGTCTGTACGAAGCCATGGGAAACTACAGCGGAGCCGAACCCCTCTACCAACGTTCCTTGGCGCTCCGGGAGAAAGTGCTAGGAGCCGAACATCCCTCTGTCGCCACCAGCCTCAATAACCTGGCATATCTGTACGAAGCCATGGGAAACTACAGCGGAGCCGAACCCCTCTATCAACGCTCCCTAACTATCTCTGAGAAAGTGCTAGGAGCCGAACATCCCTCTGTCGCCCTCAGCCTCAATAACCTGGCATATCTGTACGAAGCCATGGGAAACTACAGCGGAGCCGAACCCCTCTATCAACGCTCCCTAACTATCTCTGAGAAAGTGCTAGGAGCCGAACATCCCTCTGTCGCCACCAGCCTCAACAACTTGGCAGGTCTGTACGAAGCCATGGGAAACTACAGCGGAGCCGAACCCCTCTACCAACGTTCCCTAACTATCTTTGAGAAAGCGCTAGGAGCCGAACATCCCTCTGTCGCCACCAGCCTCAATAACCTGGCATATCTGTACCAAGAAATGGGAAACTACAGCGGAGCCGAACCCCTCTACCAACTTTCCCTAACTATCTTTGAGAAAGTGCTAGGAGCCGAACATCCCTCTGTCGCCCTCAGCCTCAACAACTTGGCAGCGCTGTACAATTTAATGGGAAACTACAGCGCAGCCGAACCGCTCTACCAACGTTCCCTAACTATCTTTGAGAAAGTGCTCGGAGCCGAACATCCCGATGTAGCATCCAGCCTCAACAACTTGGCTCTGCTGTACCAAGAAATGGGAAACTACAGCGCAGCCGAACCCCTCTACCAACGTTCCCTGGCTATCCGGGAGAAAGTGCTCGGAGCCGAACATCCCGATGTGGCAACCAGCCTGAACAACTTGGCAGCGCTGTACCTCGCCCAAGGCAATATCCCACTCGCCACTGAATTTCTCACCCGTGGCACCAACATCCAAGAACACAACCTCAGTCACCTCTTCACCACCGGTTCCGAACAACAGAAACAAGCCTACGCCAAAACTTTTCGCGGAACCACCGACCACACCATCTCCTTCCACCTCCAATACGCACCCAACGACCCGCAATCCGCCCGCCTCGCCCTCACCACCATCCTCCGCCGTAAAGGACGCATCCTCGACGCCCTCTCCGAGAACCTGCAACTCCTGCGCCAAAACCTCACCCCAGCCAACCAAACCCTCCTGGACGACCTCCTGGAAACTCGTTCCCACCTCGCCAACGTCGTCTACCGCCGCCCCGAAGACATCTCCGACCCCGACTCCCACCGCCAACTCCTCGACAACCTCACCGTCAAAGCCGAAAACCTAGAAGCCGAACTCTCCCGCCGCAGCGCCGAATTCCGCACGGAAACCGAACCAGTCACGATAGAAAGTATCCAGCAACTCATTCCCGCCGATGCCGCCCTCGTCGAACTGGTGCAATACAAACCTTACGACCCCAAAGCCTCCCCCGGCAAATACTGGGGCAATCCCCACTACGCCGCTTATATCCTCCACCCCACCGGAGACCCCCAATGGGTAGACCTCGGTGAAGCTGCGGCTATCGACACCGCCGTCACCGACTTCCGCACTGCCTTGGAATCCGGCAACAATCCCGGCGACCCCTTCGACAAACAACTCGCCCGTCCCCTCTACACCCTCCTCATCCAACCCCTGCGGGAAAAACTGGGCAACGCCCGCCATCTCCTCCTCTCTCCCGACAGCCAACTCAACCTCATCCCCTTCGCCGCCTTAGTGGATGACAACGACCAATACCTCCTGGAAACCCACGCCCTGACTTACCTCACCACCGGACGCGACCTCCTCCGCCTGCAACTGACTGCCCCCAGCCAACAACCCCCCGTCCTCTTCGCCAACCCCGACTACGACCTTCCCGGCGACCCCAACTCCGTCCAACTCGTCGCCAACTTGGGCAATGTCGCCACGCTTCCCGCCGCCAGCAGTGCCACCCCCGCCACCAATCGCCGTTCCCTCGACCTCGATTTTGCCCAATTCGGTGCGTTACCCAACACCGCCGACGAAGCTGCTGCCATTGCCCCCCTCTTCGCCAACAGCAGCATTTTCAGCCAATCCCAAGCCACAGAAAACGCTCTCAAACGGCTGAATTCTCCCAACATTCTCCACCTCGCCACCCACGGCTTTTTCCTGGAAATTGCTACCCCGGAACCTTCGGAAGATTCTCCCTTCGGTAGCACTGCCGATGCCTTGCGCCCCCAACCGGAAACTCAAGAAAACCCCTTGCTGCGTTCTGGCTTAGCCTTCGCCGGCGCTAATCCTCGACAAAGCGGCGATGACGATGGCGTCCTCACGGCGCTGGAAGTGGCGGGACTGCGGCTGCGGGGAACGCAGTTGGTGGTGTTGTCGGCGTGTAAAACTGGGGTGGGCGATGTGGCGACGGGAGAAGGGGTCTACGGGTTGCGCCGCGCTTTGACGATTTCCGGGGCGAAAACTCAAGTGATGAGTTTGTGGAATGTGGAGACTTATGCAACTCAGCACCTGATGACGGAGTATTACCAGCGGTTGGCGCAGGGGGAAGAACGCGGAGAGGCGCTGCGGCAGGTTCAGTTGGAGATGCTGCGCGGGGATACGTTCCAACATCCAGATTTTTGGGCGGCGTTTCTGCCGTCGGGGGAGTGGGGGGAGTTAAGTAATAAGTGATAAGTGATAAGTGATAAGTGATAAGTGATAAGTGATAATTAATATAGCGCTAACATGAGGACAGTTTTGTAGGGGCGAAGCATTTGCTCGACTATCTTGTTCGAGAAATGAAAAAATTTTGTGCAAATGCTTCGCCCAGTCTCATGTATTCGTCAACACACCCTACCCACTAACAACCCGGTGCGTTTCCTTCGTCAACACACCCTACCAACTAACAACCCGGTGCGTTTCCTTCGTCAACACACCCTACCCACTAACAACGTTAATCCCGGCGAATGCCGCCGTCAATGGGGGTAAAGGGTTCAGTCCCGCCTTGCCAGTTGAAGTCGCTGATGCGCAGGGTAAAAGATCCTAATTCGCGCTGAGGATTGAAGCGTAAAACGAGTCCGTAGCTGCGGCGGCTGTATTCGAGGGTGTAGTCGGTGCTGAAGGCGTCGCTTTCTTCGAGGTTGATGGCGGTGGAGATGCCGACGCGCAAGGGACCGTAAAGCTGTTGGGTGAAGCTTAGACCCAGGATACTCCGATCGGCGATGCGATCGAATAAAAAGGGCGATTCTCCTTCTCGCAGGGTTCCTGAGTAGCTGATATTAAAGGCGCTATAATCGAGAAACTTTTTGGCGAAATGTCCGAATTGTCCTTGGATTCCGACGCTTCCGGTGAGACCTAAAGCTGGATCGCTGCGGGTGTATAAACTACTAATTCCCCGAGCCCCAAAGTAGAATTGGACGAAGGGAACGATGGGAGTGGGGGAGAATCGCAAACCTTCGGTGGGGGTGGCGGGGAGGGCTTCCCCGCGCCAGAGAAAGATGCCTTTGTTGAGGGCGACACTGGTTTGGAGACGACCCATATTGACGCGATTATTGTCTCGGATGGGTTCGAGAAGGTCAAGTCGATCGGTATTAGCCTCTACCCAGTTGCCTGCGGCTTGATAGCTGAGGTTGAAGCCGGAGGTACCTAGGGGAATATTGGGGGAAGTAAAAATCAATCCGGCGGTTTGGTGGACGGTACGGAATCCCAGAGAACCGTTGAACAGGCGATCGCGATAGCTGTACTCTGTGGTTAGGGTATGAGGACCGAAGCGGGTGGGAATATTTTGGGCGAGGCGAACGCTGGCGCGCAGATCCCCGTCGTCGTCGTCGAAAGGGTCGCCGTCGGGATCGAAGGTTTCGGGATCGAGATTGGTGAAGGAGGCGATTCCGGTCAGGGAGGTGTTAGGCGTAAAGTCGGCTTCAACTTTGGTGATCATGCCAAATTCCCGCAGGCTGAGGAAGTTGCGCCGATCGAACCCGCGCTGGACGTAGTATTGTGGAGTCAGGGTGACGCGGAATCCTTGTCGGCTCAACACTTCAAAGTCTCGGAACACGTAGAAACCCCCGCGTTCGCGACGATCGAATCCGAATTGAATGATAGCTGGATCGCGTTCTCTGCGATCGATCCGGTAACGCCGCCGCAACAAGGGTAAGGCAAAACCATTGTCGAATACCAATCGGGGGTTGGACAACACCAGTTCGTCTTGCAGCGGCGAGAGTTGCGTCAGGGTGGCGCTATTTGCCCGTAATTCCAGTTCCGACCCGAAGGGATCGTTGGTAATCCGCACGCCTGTGCCTTGCCAACCCCTGGGATAGAAATTGACTTCGTCGGCTTCAAAACGCAAGCGGCTGAGGGTTCCGGTTGCCCCGGAAGGGTTCGTTCCCCGACTGGCGCCGATGGTTCCTACAAACCCTCCGGTACCGGGTGTCACTTCCAGGGGTTGGGCCGCCAGAAGTCGATCGCTCAGCAGTCGCGGTTGCCCCCCGGCACTGACGTCGGCGGGTAGGGTGGTGGCAGGAGGCGGCGCTGTGGCGGTGTTGACATCTCCTCGAACGCCGTAAATCGTCCCGCTATCTTGGGCGAAGTTATAGCGAAATCGATCGCCCCTCAGCACTCGATTGGTTTGAGTCAGGGCGACGTTTCCTTCACCGATACCCTGGCGGGAGAGTAAATTGACTTGCAACCAGTCGGCATCGATGACGGTGCCTTGATAGCGCAGAACAACGTTCCCTGAGGCGGTGAAGATACGCCGTTCTTCTTCGACTTGTTGCAAATCTGCAATCACTTCTACGGGCGGATTGACCCGAGGGGACGGCTGGAGGGCAACCCCATCGACCGGGTGCCAATGAACTGAGTGGGCAGTCGGAAGGAGGCATCAGGAGTGGGATCGGAGGGCATCACTACCCAGTCGAATGTAGGAGTTGCCGGGGTTTGGGCATTGAGGAGTTGGCTGTCTTGGGAGAATTGGGGGATTGTTCCGACTGCTGGGAGTTGAGGGGTGGGGGTGGTGACAACTGGGGGGATGGCTATTTTTGGTTCGGTTTCGGGGGTTTCGAGAGTGGTTTCGACGGCAACGGCATCCGGGGAGGGGCGTTCGTCGGGTAAATTGGGTTGGGTTGCGACTTTGGGAAGTAGGAATTGGGGTTGGAGTTCGGGCAAACTGGGCTCGAACGGTTGACTCAAGGAGGGGCTATCTTCGATCGTTCTGTCTTCGATCTCTGTCTGGGAGAAGTCTGTGGCGGCGACTTCTGGTATGGGTTCTGAGATTTCGATCGCCTGGGGTTGAAGTTCTGGCGAAATGGGGATATCTGGAGGGCTAAGGTCGATCGTTTCGGGTTGGGGAAGTTTCTGGGGGACGATTTCTACAGGGGATTGGGGACTTGATTCCTCTGCACTGTCCTGTAGGATTTCTCCAACCTGCGGGGAAGTTTCACTCGGGTCTGTTTCCGAGTTTTTATCGAATTTCAACGCCTGTAAAGATGCGTTGTGGGAAGGAAAATTGTAAACGATCGCGGGGGGTTCAGGTGGCTGCACCGGGTAGGTCATTTTTCAGTCAAATTAGCCCAAACTACTTAGCCTAAATGCGAGGAGCCACCTTCACAGGAAGCGGACGATCTCATTCCACTCTAGAACGAGGGGCACAGTTTGCCGCACCCCCAATCTCGCTACCAGAAAAAATCAGCGTTATTCTATTCCAAATCCTGGCGGTTCGGGTTCCGTGCGGGATCGTTAGACAAGAACCCGAAGATGAACAGCAACACAAAGAATGAAACCGTCACAAATACGATAGCTTGAAGAGCAGCCATGGGAAATTACTCCGGAAGTTTACTAAAATCTAAAATGGAATTTGCCCCAACAATGAAGGCAGCGTTCCCAATATACCAGAATGCGTTCCCTTTTATTGAGAAATTCGGTAAAAACTTGAGTTTATTTGTGGAAACCCAGCGAGGATTGCCAAAATCGTTGAATACCTTGCCACAGTTGAACGATGCGTTCTTCCAGCCAAAAGGCGATCCGATCGAGCCATCCTAGCACTTTTTCTAAGGGATGTTTGATATACTCTACTGAGGTCGCTTCTGTTTCGATCCAGTCGGATTGGGAAACCTTGGGAAGGGTGGTGATTTGGCTTTCCCACACGAAGGGATTTGGCAACACCTCGATGGCTTCGATTTTGCTTGGGGATAAATTGTTTTCCGGGCGGTTTTTCGGGGTTTCCGGCACGAAACTCGCAGATTCGATCGCGACTTCTCGGATGGGTTCTAATCCGGGAATTCCCCATTCGGCTAGCCAATTTCGGGAATCTTTCGCCCAAGTTTGCAACTGTCCGATGGATTGCTCTAAAGACTGGGAGGCGGGTAGTTGTTTTCGGGCGCGATCGCCTAGTCTAAATTGTACCTTCGATCGGAGATTTTCATCGATGGAATTGGTGCGATCGGTCGTCTCGGAGAATTCTAGAGGGGATAACCAGGGATCGGCTATCCGAGCAAATCGATCGCTCACCAGAGCCACATTCTTTTCAAAAGAATCGCTCACGGACTTGACAATTTTGCCGATATTATGGTAGTAAAAAATGGGATTTTCTGGAGCGGTGGGTAACGCTTTTGGAGCAGTTTTAGCAGAGGAGATCGTGGACGATCGAAATTCGGGTGAAATATCGCTCGAAGTTTGCCACGGATCGGAAATTTTCGGGAAACGAACTCCACGCGCTTTTTCGACTAAAAAGAGTTGGGTTTGGGTTAAGGAGGTTTGAGTCGATCGGGCGATCGAATTCCAACGATCGAGGCTTGCCTGTTGGACGGGATTCACCGATGGGATCGAAGAACTGGGTGGCACAACAGCAGAACTTTCTGAGGAGAAACTCGGTAAAGGTAAAGTTCTAGTTGGGGTGGAATGGGTCTTTGTTTGCCGCGATGCCAGAGTGGCTTCTTGGAAGAGATTGAGAGAAATGGCGACAGGACTGGTTTGCATCCATCCTAACAGTCTATTGGGTTTTCGCTCTGCTGGCAGTTCTTCTCGAACGGATTGCCGAGTCATCCAGTAGTTGCCAATTTCGATAAAAATTCGTCGTTCGAGTAGTTGTTGTTGTCGGGAATTGAGAATATTGAGAATTTGGTTGCCGTCGTTAACTAAGACTAACTTTCGATCGGCAATTAGGCTGGCAATTCCCCGAATTGGCAGTTTGTGAATGCGATTTTTGGCTAACTTTTTAGGTTGAGAAACGGAGATCGATGCCGATGGATTGTATCCCTCTCGGACGATCGCACCCATTCGACTGACTCCAGATTTTACCCACTGAGCTATCGCTGTCAGTTGGGGAAGTTTATGAGGAAGTTGATGGGAATCTAAGGTTTCGTCTGCGAACTCCGGAAAAATTTCATCTAGAATAATATCTAGTTCTCCTCGTTTAATGTCGGCGAGGACTATCTCGAGGGGAGCGTCAGCGCTGGGAATGGATATTTCGTCTGCGGATGCCAACTCCTGTGTTGGGGAAGTTGCCGATCGATCGAGAGAGTTGCGAGTCGCTTGAACCACCACGTAAACGGGATAGAGAATTGCCTGTATTCCCCACACTGTGGCGATTTTAACATTTCGGAAAGTCTCTGCGGCACGATCTGTCCATCGAATGGACTGTTGCAGGATAAGATTAAACAGTCGGCTTTGATAGTGCTTGGAGGAAGCAGGCATATGGTTTGACCCTCGAGGCGTTTGAGTCGGCAGACATCCGTTACAGCGCGTCTGGAAAGCGGACGATCGACACCAGCTCGACATTTAGTAAAATTATACCGCAATAGCGGCGACGATCCAGCAGCACTGACTTATTACTTAGAATAGTGCGTTTCGTGCCGGGGCACACCCTACCTTCTGATGACTGAATGAACGATACCTTAAAAAAATTGCGCCAATTGGTACAAATTGAGGCGATCGAAAACTGGCGGGGTCATTTTGGAGATTTGCCGATCGCCGCTGCCACTGAATCGGGACTCTGGCACACTTGGCAAGCCTTAGGGCTTAACGAAAAAAGACACATTTCTTGGTCAAAAGGGTGTCGGGTTTTATGGCTGGGTCAAACTTTCGAGATTCCGGATTCTGTCTCGGGTTATAGTTGGTCGGGATTGACAGTTCGTTTGGCTCTGCATTGGTGGGCGGAAGACGCGCAACTTTTTGTCAATGGAACGTTCGTTCAATCCGGAGATTTGTTCGATTGTTTGACGCGCATTTGTTTGTCTGCCAGGGTGGAAGTGGGAGATGTCTTTTCTGTCGCCATTCGATTAGTCAGTCCGAGACATGATAACGGGGCTTTAGTTCGATCGATGTTGTTGTGCGAACATCCGGAAAATCCACATCTCGATCCGGGATTTGTAGCGGATGAGTTGGAGGTATTATCGATCGATCGAGAAACTGGATTACAAGACTGTCTTGATGTTATCAATATCTCGGCATTACCCGAAGACAGAGCCGGCTTCGATCGGTCTTTGCTGCAAGTGGGTGAACGTCTCCAATCTCAACTTTCCTCATCGACAATCTACTTATTAGGTCACGCTCATCTAGACCTGGCTTGGCTTTGGCCAGTGCGGGAAACTTGGAAAGCTGCCGAACGAACATTTTTATCGGTTCTTTCTCTACAAAAATCTTTTCCTAAACTGATTTTTAGTCACTCTACTCCGGCGTTGTACCAGTGGATCGAAACCCACCGAAACGACTTATTCTCAGCGATACAAGAACGAGTCAAAACAGGGACTTGGGAAGTGGCTGCCGGAATGTGGGTAGAACCGGAACTTAACTTAATTTCTGGCGAATCTTTAGTTCGTCAAGTTCTTTACGGTCAGCGCTACACTCGCGAAAATTTTGGGTGCGTTTCCACGGTGGTTTGGTTGCCGGATAGTTTCGGCTTCACTTGGCAGCTTCCCCAAATTTTGCAGCAAGGCGGAATCGAATATTTTGTGACTCAAAAGTTACGCTGGAACGATACCACCCAATTTCCCCACGATCTCTTTTTATGGCAGTCTCCCGACGGGACGAGAATTTTGAGTTTGATGTCGGCGTTAATCGGACAGGATATCGATCCGATTAAGATGGCAACATATGCGGTAAAGTTTCAAGAGAAAACGGGAAGAGATCGATCGTTGTGGTTGCCGGGAGTGGGAGACCACGGCGGGGGACCGACTCGTGATATGCTGGAAGTTGCAGGGCGCTGGCAAAGTTCTCCGGTGTTTCCCCAGATGGAATTTAAAACGGCGGCGGCATATTTAACCGAATTGAGTCGTCAGTCCGATCCGGAAACTCTACCGATGTGGAACGACGAACTGTATCTGGAATTTCATCGCGGTTGCTACACGACCCATGCCGACCAAAAACAAGCCAATCGTCGTAGCGAACAGTTACTCTATCAAGCGGAGTTATTCTCGGCACTAGCGACCCAGGTTAGTAGCGCAACTTATCCCAAGGTGGAGATAGAAACGGCTTGGAAGCGGGTTCTCTTCAATCAATTTCACGATATCCTACCGGGTTCTTCTATCCCGCAAGTGTATGAAGATGCGAATCGGGATTGGCAAGATGTTCGCCGGGTGGGAAGTCAGCTTTTGGAGTCAGCTTTGGCGGCGATTTCTCGACAAATTAGGCTTCCCCAACCGCCGCAACCAGATGCGATCCCGATCGCGGTCTTCAATTCTCTTAACTGGGGACGATCGCAACTCGTCAGTCTTCCCCTTCCCGACACTACTCAATCCTACCAGGTGTACGCTCTCGACGGGCGGCAACTCCCCACCCAACTCGCCGCCGACGGTACGCTTCTCTTTTGGATAACTGATGTTCCGAGTGTGGGGTATCGAGTGGTTTGGTTGTGTCCCAAAATGGCTGAAACTACTGATTTATCGTTGCGGTGCCAGGGAGAGTCTGAAAATTTTGTATACGGAGCCAATATAGATAAAAGTATAGCAGAAAAATCGGCGATCGTCCAAAATGATAGTTTAGACCCAAAAAAATGGGTGTTAGAGAATGAATTTATCCGGGTAAAAATTGACGAATACACAGGGAATATATCGAGTCTTTTTGATAAATCCGAACATCGAGAAGTTCTTGATGTATCGGGTGGAAATCGACTGCAAGCCTTCCGAGATAGCGGTCAGTATTGGGATGCTTGGAACATCGACCCCAAATACGAAGAACATCCTCTACCCAATCCTACCCTCAAATCGATCGTCCTGAAAGAACGAGGCGAACTCCGCTGGAGTTTGCGCGTCATCCGTCAAATCGGACAGTCAGAGTTTTGCCAAGATTACATCCTCGAAACCGGTTCCCCCATTTTGAAAATCGCAACGACTGTGGATTGGCAAGAACGTCACGTCTTTGTCAAAGCTGCATTTGGCTTCAATCTCGATGCCGACTTCGCCACCTATGAAATTCCCTGCGCTGCGATCGATCGGACGACCAAACCTCAAACCGACGCCGATCGAGCGAAATGGGAAGTTCCCGCCCTCCACTGGGCAGATTTAACCGCCAATGGATACGGGGTTAGCCTCCTCAACGATAGTAAATACGGGTACGATGCTAAACCCAATTGTCTGCGGTTAAGCCTACTTCGAGGTTCCACTTGGCCCGATCCCGAAGCCGATTTGGGTCAACATCGCTTTACCTATGCCGTTTATCCCCATTCTGGGAGTTGGCAAAAAGCACAAACCGTTCGTCGCGGATACGAACTCAATCAACCCTTATTAATTAGATCGATCGAGGTTTCAAGCCAGACATCCCAACTTCCCCCCGTGGCAGAATTTTTAAATTTGTCGGCTGAAAATCTCATTCTCATGGCATTCAAACAATCGGAAGACAATCCAAATCGCTGGATTTTACGCTGCTACGAATGTCACGGTCAAACGGCTGAGTTAGAGTTGAAGGGAAATGGTTCGATCGCCGGAACCGTTAATCTCTTAGAAGATGAAATCGAAGCAGATCTTGCCGACGAAAAACAAAAAAAAGTTTCGATCGCTCCCTGGAAGATCTCTAGTTTTCACATTGAAAAGAAGCCAATAACCAATAACTAATAACTAATAACTAATAACCAATTTATGTTCTTTAGCGTGGTCATTCCCACTTACAATCGCCGAAAAATCATAGAAAAGTGTCTTGCGGCTTTAGAACAACAACGATTTTCTAAAAAAACTTCGATCGTCGGCTATGAAGTCATCTTAGTAGACGATGGTTCCACCGATAATACTCTCGGTTGGCTAGAAACCCAAAGCGATCGATTTCCTCACCTACAAATTTACCGACAAAATCATCAAGGTCCTGCCGCTGCCCGGAATTTAGGCGTCGAAATGGCAAAAGGCGAAACGATCGTTTTTATCGATAGCGATTTAGTGGTGACAGAAACTTTTCTGCAAGCACACGCTGATGGACTAGAACGCGGTCGAAAATTGAGTCGTCGAATTTTTACCTACGGAGCAGTCATCAATACCTGTAACTTTGAGAATCCCACCCACGAACCCTACAAAATCACCGATTTCTCCGCCGCCTATTTCGCTACCGGAAACGTCGCCATTTCTCGACATTGGTTGGAAAAAGCCGGACTGTTCGATACTCAATTTTCCCTCTACGGCTGGGAAGATCTCGAACTCGGCGTTCGTTTAAAAAAACTCAAACTCAAATTGATTAAATGTCCGGAAGCTGTGGGTTATCACTGGCATCCTCCTTTTACCCTAGACCAAATTCCAAAAGCGATCGATCGCGAAGTTCAGCGTGGTAAAATGGGGGTACTCTTCTACCAAAAACACCCAACTTGGGAAGTGCGGATGGCGATCCAAATGACTTGGCTGCATCGTCTTCTTTGGGGATTGCTATCCCTGGGGGGAAGACTCAACGAACGAACCTTAGCGCCTTTACTGCAATGGCTGATCGATCGAAAACAGTCTCAACTCGCACTAGAAGTGTCAAGAGTTTTTCTGAATTGGTATAATGTTCGTGCGGTGTATGCGGCTTATAGAAAACACGAAACCGATCGATTTAATTGACATACATATTGCGTTAGTCAATCGGTTAGAAGCTGTTAATTTGAGAAGATGACGGCGTTTCATGGATGAAGTCATCAGAAATTCTATATTCGAGCTAGTCCTTGCGCGTCACAGATCGCTCGATTTCGGACGATCGGGTTAGGGTGAAGTTTCCTAAGAATGATACCTCGATCGAAAATAGGGCATACAAGCCTCTGTCGTTCTAGGACGACTTCTCTAGAAAATCGTGGTATACGATCGACTTTCCTAAGTATCTATTAAAACAGCGATGAGGTGTTGAGACCTGGCTTTTTTTGAATGGCTCGATCTCGATAACCCATTAAAATCAATAACGGGTGAGATAGTGCCTACTACCAGAACTGGAGCTAGGCAACTGCGTTGCAGTTTCTCGAAGGTCTGACGATCGCCATCCCGAGAGTGCGGAAAACTTTCGTACCTCCACACGACCCGACATCAGCGCCATGATTAAGGTGAAAATCAAAGCGCGACAAAGGAGAGAGAGCCGGGAAATTTGCTCGGGGTTAGAAGACATGGCGATCGTCCCTGAATGTTTATAGGTAACACTACACCTCCAATTACACCGCCACCGGAAATCGATCGACAATTTCAACCCGTCCTCGTAAAACCGAACGAATTAGCCGATTTGTGCTGCGTCGGTCTTCTTCTGCCAAATCTTCATCTAAAACTGCTGCCATCAGTCCGTAACGATCGTTGAGTGTGAGGGAACCGGTATCGGCAACAGAAACCAAAATTTCAGCGATTGCGCCAGGAAGCAGTTGAACTTGGGGAAGCATGACAGGTTGACTTCTAACTCTACACATTTAAGTATCTCGCATTTTTAGGAAGACCGATGTGATGTGAATGTGAAGCTAGCGCGATCGTACTGATACGTCAAGGCGATCGAAATCACTCATTTGCCTAGATCGATTGGGAACATTTTACAAAAGCTTTATATATAACTCGCTCGCAGAGTGGCTTTTGACAGTTCCGCCTCCGCCAAACCCGCGCATTTGCATCAATTGAATTGGTTCGTTTCTGAGACTTTACAGAATTAAGGACACAGCGCTCAGCGATAACAGGCGCTTGAGGAAGCACTTCACGTTCTGAGGCGATCGGTCTTGTCGGTTTTTACAAAATCTTTATATAACAGGCACTTGAGGAACGACTTCACGTTCTGAGGCGATCGGTCTTGTCTGTGTTCCATAATGGTATTGCTAACACCCTCAATTAAAAAGATGTCGATGCAACATCGATGGATAGGCTCGATCGTTCTCGTTTTGCTGGTGCAGACGATCCCCACACAAGCCGAAGATCCAGACGATACGCGCCAATTGCTGGAAACCCGCAAATGTTCGGGATGCGACTTGCGGCGTGTCGATCTCAGTTTTGCAGATCTCAGTGGCGTTAATTTAAAAAAAGCCGACTTGTACGAAGCCAACTTAAGCGGTGCCAACCTCAGTGGGACTAATCTGCGTGAAGCCAACTTCGATGGTGCTAACCTCACCAAAGCTAATTTGACCGAAACCGATCTGCGCGAAGCTAGTTTGACCCTTGCCGATTTATCTGAAGCCGACTTGAGCGGTGCCAACCTCGATCGAGCCAACCTGGAAATTGCTCGCCTGAGTCGATCGAACCTCAACAATGCAAACCTCACTCAAGCCAATTTAAGTCATGTCAAACTCGATCGAGCTTCATTGAACGGTGCAAACTTGAGTGATGCAGATTTTCGAGAAGCCGATCTCAGCTATACCAATTTAGATGGTGCCAATCTCAGCGGTACGTATTTGTGGCGAGCCAATTTAGAAGGTGCTCGCTTAACTGGGGTCAATCTTTGCGGCGCGACTCTTCCAGATGGTACGGTATCTCAACAAGGGTGTTCATAGTAATTGGTTATTTAGACTTGTCTAAGTCTGGCTTTCCACATTTGAAGTGAGCTTCACCATCCTCAACCCAAACTTCACCCCAGTGTCAGAGATAAAGACTCGGAAGATTCAGGCAAACCACTCAGACGAATCGGTTGACTTGCCATCCGACGCGCTGTCATCCCATCAGCCATCCATGCCACCAAATCATCCCCTTGCAGCGTCGGATACATACGATTCAGTTTCATTCCCAAACGACTCCCTCCCCATCGCAACCACCCCTGCCAACTGGGTAACTCCCACACCGCCAAGCGCCGCTGCCGGAGAATTTCCGCCAACGTAAACGGCGCAAAATCTTTTGCCGCTTCCGCCAAACAAGGCGGCACGGGTTCCCCAAACTCAGCTTCGAGAAAGCGCAGAACCCGAAAGAGCAGCACCCACACTTCCTTCTTGGGAATCAATTGCTCCAACCGTTCCGGCTCAATTTGCGAGCCCCATTTGCGTAACACGAACGCCATATCCAAAATCCACGACAACATCGGTCCGGTTTCATCGAGATGTCCGTTGAGATGGAACACCAAATGCGTCAGCATTGCATTGGGTTCGAGAATTTTGAATGTGGGAGATTTTGCCCGTTGAGGCGGCACTTCCACTGTCAAATTCATCGACTCCTTGCCTTCAAACAACCGCACCCGGTGGTGAACATCGCAAGCCACACTCATGCGGTTGGCGAAATAAACCGCATCTTCCGTACTCATATGCTCTTGTAGCACAAATCCCAAGGACTCAAATGCAGCCGTCGCATCATCCATCTCGCTAGTAGCAATGGAGAAATCGATATCGTCCATCGGTCGAGTTCCCAAATCGGGGTAAAAACTATCCGCCAAAACGATACCCTTCCACAGCACCGGAGTCAGATTTCGCCCAGCCATGGTTTTTAAGATGCCATCGAGGGACAGAAGTAAAACCGTATTGCGAGCGCGAGTCTGCTGATACGCCTGTTGCAGTGAGGCAAAAATCTCAGGTGGCACAAACTCGCTTAAGCCGTGCGCCTCTAAAGCATAAGCTGTCAGCGGCAGCAAGCGATGCCAAGCTAGGGTTTCCACTGTCTGCTGCCAATCGGATTCCGTGGCTAACTTGAGATTTTGTTTGGCTTGCTCTGTCCAATCGGAATTGGGAGTCGCCAGAATGGTCTGTAAGAGGGTATGGAATAACATGATGATGGGTTTGTTATGAGTGCCTAACTATTAACTATTAACTATCAACTATTAACGATTAACGGCTCACTTTTTCCGGCGTCCATTTGAGTTTTCCAAGATTCGGCGTAGAGACCGCCTTGGGCGATGAGTTGTTCGTGATTGCCAGATTCGACAATTTGACCGTCGCGCATGACGTGGATGATATCTGCCCGCATGGAGAGGGTAAAACGGTGGGTGATGACAATTGCAGTACGACCATTTGCCAAAGCGCGGAAGCGTTCTAACCAGTCGAATTCTGCCCAGGGGTCGATGGCGCTGGTGGGTTCGTCGAGGATAATCATTTGGGCGCGTCGGAAAAAGGCGCGGGCGAGGGCGAGGCGCTGCCATTGTCCGCCGCTGAGGTCTGTGCCGTTGGGGAACAATTTTCCGAGAACAGAGTTGTAGCCTTGGGGTAAGCTGGCGATTTTATCGTGAATGCCTGCACCTTTGGCTGCGGCTTCGATTTCTGCTTCGTCGGTAGTTGCGGAGAGTTCGCCCAGGGCGATATTTTGTCCAGCCGTGACGTAATATGGAAGTGGAGATTGGAACAAAACTGCGATCGCCCGTCGCAGATCGTCTACGACAAATTCCCGGATATCGATGCCATCAATTTCAATACTACCGGATTCGGGATCGTAGAAACGGCAGAGGAGTTTAATTAAGGTACTTTTTCCTGCACCATTATCCCCGACGATCGCCACGATTTGTCCGGCGGGCAATGTGAGGTTATAGTCTTTGAGGACAGGTCGATCGCTGCCGGGATAGCGGAAAGTGACATTACAAAAACGAATTTCTCGCTGAACTTTTGTCGGAAAAGGTTTTGGCTGTGGTGGATCGATAACCTGGGGTTCGAGTTGCAGAAACTCAAAAAGGTTACGGATAAATAAGCTATTTTGATAAAGTTGATTGAGGTTGCCCAGTAAGGTTTTCATCAAACCCTGACCTTTGTTGAAGGCTTGGTAAAACAGGGCGAGATCTCCCAAACTCAGACTTCCGAGTAGCACTTGCCGACCCATCCACGCCAGCGCTCCACCGGAGATGACCAGAGCCAGCAATCCCGCAGCAAACCGACCCAAACTTTGCGCTTGAATCAGTTTGAGATGTTCCAGGCGCAGGCGACGACGTAAGGTTTG
The DNA here is from genome assembly GCA_963838375.1 of uncultured cyanobacterium. Lineage (GTDB taxonomy): Bacteria > Cyanobacteriota > Cyanobacteriia > Cyanobacteriales > Geitlerinemataceae > DVED01. The sequence goes on from CAWIQY010000015.1 coordinate 446,365, forward strand.
GTAAGTTCCGGCAAAATAGGAACCCAAGCCAAAGAGCCGGACTTCGGCGGCGGGCATGGCTTGGGTGAGTAAGAGATCGTAGTAGTCTAAGAAACGTCGATCGATGGTCGTTTTCTCCCACCAACGGTGATGTCGTCGGTTCAGGCGCAGGACGACATAAAATGCAGGGAGGGTACTGCCCAGTAGCACAAAAGGCAACCACAGACCATATGTCAGCAAGACAGCGGTCATGGCAAACAGCGTAATGCTATTTTGGAGTAAGCTGCCGCTACTTTGAAGTAAGGCGAGAGATCGACCTCCGGCACCACTTCTAGCCCGATCGAGCCTGTCGTAACAGTCAGAAGACTCATAAAACCCATAGTCTACTGACACTGACTTGGCGTGAACTAAACCACTGATATGGTCTTGGACTAACTCCGACTGAGCGGTACGAATCCATTCCCCTAAGCCCTGCAAAACTTCCCCCAACACTAAAACACCCGCCATTAAGCCAGCGGGAATTAGCAGAGTTTGAATGCTTTGGGCGGAAACGCCTGCACCCATTACCGCCGTCAAGCTATCGACAACGGTGCGAGTCAGATAAACAGTGGCTACGGGGAGAAATCCTTGAATGATGAGTAAGATTAACCAAGCGCTAGTCCAAGGAGCAGCCGCCTCCCAAACTAAGCGAAAGGTTTTGGGAAGGTCAGAAAAACGATCGGCAGCGCGACTCAATTTGGCAAAGATCGACATTCTAGGCATGGCAGGGAGATGGCACGATGGCATCAGTAACTAACTTCACCACATCCGGCAGCGCCGCGAGATTCCGCTGACGCTTCAAAGCAGAAATGGGCACTTGCTGGAAGAGGCGAGTGCATTGGTGCAGGTGATTGCTACTAAATTCGGGTGCAGTAAGTAACGCTACTGCTCGAGAATTGCGAACCAACTCCACAAAACTTGTTTGCGGGTTGAGAGGGACAATTTCCGGATGAGTTCCTACCTCGAGAACGTAGAGTTGTTTGAGCGGGAGAGGGGTTTGCAGAAAACCTTCGCTGAGTTGGTGTGCGAATTTCGGACTTTGGGGATGCAACAATGGTAAACTATCAATATCGTGACCGATCGCCGTTGCTGCATCCGGTAACAACTTGACTTGAGGGAAACTGGGAATCACCATCGGCTCTTCCCCAGACAGATCGATCGCCATCACATCGTCGGTTAACAAGCTGTAACCTTGGGAATGGAACGCATCTGCCATGGTGGACTTCCCGCCGCCGGAGTGCGTCATAAACGCTACCGCTACACCATCGATCGCAACGGTACTGGCATGAAGAACTAAAAATCCCCGTTGTCGCATCAGCATCGAAAACAGAGGACCGAGAACCACCGGACGGAGAACCGATTCCTCAACACCGGCTTCGGGATCGAGAACGATTTCGCAACCCTCCCGTACCAGCAATCGTCCCAAACCTTCCACGCTACCTAAAAAATAATCCCCGCCGTTACTGCGACGATCGGGATTATCCAGTTTTCCGAAGCGAACCACCACATCAGCGGGCTGATCGTCGGGTAACAGTTCCGGAAGCGGAAACTCGCTGTGAATACTTAAATTATAGGCGTGATAGGCGTACATCTTTAACTTTATAAATTTTATCAATAATTAGGCTGAGAGAGGAAAGAAACAAAGACCTTAGTATTTCTTCCCTCTCTCTCACCCAGTTTCAGGAATATAGTCCTGAAACTTAGACAGCAACGGTGTTTAAGGGTTGGGGACGATGATGCCATCTACCGAACCTTGAGAAGCCATGCCGGCGGTGACATTAGAACCACCGATTAACACCATGTCGGCTTTGGTTTGGCTACCGAAGGCTTGGGTGATGGCTTCGACGTTTCCGTGGACGGTCAGTTGGGGTGCGCTGTAGTTTTTCATGAGATTTCTCCGGTTTTGGGTGAAGTGAGGTTAAAGTAGACTTAGAGTGTAATTTCAGCCATTGAATCAAAACTGAAATGGGCGAAACCTAAAACCTTAAGCGTGTTTAGCCCTTCAGTTGGCTGAGTTGAGGAAATTCATTCTACCGCCATGTAGAGTGGATTTCCTTTTTATGTCGGAATGATGATGCTATCGACCGAACCTTGGGAGTTAATGACGGTAGGAACACTAGAACCATGAGAGTTTAAGGGTTGGGGACGATGATGCCGTCTACCGAACCTTGAGAAGCCATGCCGGCGGTGACATTAGAACCACCGATTAACACCATGTCGGCTTTGGTTTGGCTACCGAAGGCTTGGGTGATGGCTTCGACGTTTCCGTGGACGGTCAGTTGGGGTGCGTTGTAGTTTTTCACGAGATTTCTCCGGTTTTGGGTAATTGAGTTTGAGTGAAGTGGAAGAATGAAACTAGGGGTTGGGGACGATGATGCCGTCTACCGAACCTTGAGAAGCCATGCCGGCGGTGACATTAGAACCACCGATTAACACCATGTCGGCTTTGGTTTGGCTACCGAAGGCTTGGGTGATGGCTTCGACGTTTCCGTGGATGGTCAGTTGGGGTGCGTTGTAGTTTTTCACGAGATTTCTCCGGTTTTGGGTAATTGAGTTTGAGTGAAGTGGAAGAATGAAACTAGGGGTTGGGGACGATGATGCCGTCTACCGAACCTTGAGAAGCCATGCCGGCGGTGACATTAGAACCACCGATTAACACCATGTCGGCTTTGGTTTGGCTACCGAAGGCTTGGGTGATGGCTTCGACGTTTCCGTGGACGGTCAGTTGGGGTGCGTTGTAGTTTTTCATGGTATTTTTCCGGTTTTGGGTAGGGGTTAACAATAGGTCTAGGTAGGAACAGATTCAGAGATCCTGTCCCTAGTCCGACTTAGTGAGGGTGTGGTTTGGGTTCGGCGCAACCAGATGGCGAGTCCGATTCCCCGTATGAGGTGGTTGACATCTTCATCCGAACCAGATTTATCGGCAAGAATCCGGTTGTAGGATTTGTGGAAGGCTGGAACATCGATGTAGGTTTCGACGTTTGTCAAGTCTTTGCGAACCACTTCGTCCATCAATTCTCGATCGAACTTGAGTAACCCGTGGAAGCAGTTGGCACTGAGGTCAGTTTTGCCACCGCGCCATTGGATGGCTTCGGGAAGGATGTCTTGCATGGCGCGACGCATAATCATGCGAGTCCATCCTTGGTGCAGCTTTTGGGAAGCGGGAACTGCCATGCAGAATTCGATCAGGCGTTTGTCCATGAAAGGATGGCGAAACTCGAGGGAAAAGGCAGCGGAGGCTCGATCGACTTGTTCGAGAACGAGTGCAAAGCATCCGGAGTTAAACGCTTGTAATTGCTCTTCGGCATCGGTGGTGATGGGTCGATCGTTTTTGTGGAAGAGTCGATCTCGATCGGTAATGCCGATGCGGCGTGCAAACTGGGGTGCGATCGAAGTTTCCTTTTCGGGTAGGGGATTGTGACCGCGCAGTTTGTGCCAAATCCGCAACACCGATGCAGGAATAATTGGTTTGAGTCCGTGACGCAGAAACAGTTTGCTGTAAGACCGAATTTTGAAATGCCGACCCATTCCCCGCGCTGCTTGGAAGAAGGTTAACCACTTCCATTGCCGTGCCAACTCTTCCAGATAGCTCAATCCAAAGCGATACAAAAGCGCAGTGGCAGAAGTATCAAAGTGTTGGGAAATGGCTTGTGCTTCCGCCGCAAAGGTTTTCCAGTTTCCCTGACGCGCCAGTTCGGCAAAGTAACCCGTACCGTGAGAGACGGTGGTATCGCCATCAAAGCCGTCGAGCACCACTCGCACTCCGGTTTTTGCCGTCTGGCGATTGCTTTCCCAAACCAGATAAGCATTGGCGCCAACCAGACAGGGTTCTTCGTCTGGGGGAAACATATTTTCCCATTCTGACAGAGGACCGAGCCTGTCGGGATGGATGTAGTGCGGCGTCAGTCCACCTTGCGCCAACACTTCGTTCATAAAAGAACGTTCGTCGCATTCGGGAACCTCATCGTACACATTCGAGAAGGTGTTCAGGGTTTCGCCTTCGGCTTGCAACAAGTTCCGTGCGACACAAGTCACCGAGGAAGAATCGAGTCCACCGCTGAGTTGAGAACCCACGGGGAAGGCACTCCGCACTCGGCAACGCACCGCTTCGGTAAAAATCTCGCGAAATGCACTGGCGTATTCTTCTTCGGAGTCGAACCGAACTGTTTTCCCCACTTGCAAAGACCAGTAGGTTTGCAGTTGGATGTCGCCTCTGGCATTGACGGTCAGGGTTTGCGCCGGAGGTAGCCGGAAAATTCCTTCGTATGCGGTGATGGATTTGTCTTCCAGCATCGGATAGAGGTAGTCGGCGATGCGCACTTCGTTGACGCGGCGGGGGATTTCGGGGAGGCTCAAAATTGCTTTGATTTCCGAGGCAAAGCAGAAGACTCGACCGCGTTGGAGGCAGTAATAAAGCGGTTTAATCCCGAAATGATCGCGAGCGCAGAATAGGGTTTGTTGGCGTTCGTTCCAGATGGCGAAGGCAAAGTCTCCGAGGAGATATTGCGGACAATCTTCGCCCCATTTTTCGTAGGCAGAAAGGATCAGTTGGCTGTCGGTTATCTTTTCGGCAGGTCGATCGTTCAGTCCTAAAATATCAATTAACTCGTCGCGGTTGTCGATGCGAGCATCGGCGGTGAGAACCACATTCCCGGTTGCGTTGGCTAAAGGGAGCGTTTCTAGCAAGGATTCGGGGGTTGTCCACAGCATCCGGTGTCCGAAACCGATCGAACCTTGGCTCCAGCTTTTTGCGCCATCAGGACCGCGATGAGCTAGGGTATCGACTAAGCGATTGAGTTGTGTGCGATCGACGTTTCGATCGTCTAGATAAAAGATACCAACAATACCGCTCATAATCTGCTTCCGTGAAAAGATGGCATGGGGACGTAACGTTGCAAATCACTGAGATAACCGATGACAACTCTTCCTCGATGTTCGACCCAAGCGTGAGCTTCTAATTCTCCGGTTTGTCCTTTGGCAACTCCGATGCGTAGTTCGCCGGAATGACCGTGTTGTTTCATCATTGTCTGGGTGACTAAGGCACGAGCCAGACATTTGACGCCACCGGGCATATAACGAGTAGCCGTATCGATCGCCCAGACAATTTTACCGATCGAAAGAGGCTCTGGAGTATGGCGTGAAATTTGACTCCGTTGAGCGAGGCGTTTTTGCAAGGTCTGGAAGGGAAGAAATCGTAAGCCCAACCGGACTAAGCAAAGGAAAAGGAATGTGTTGAGAAGGAGTTGGCGATCGTGAATTTTGGGACGAATTCGAGCGATCGACTGCCTCATTACTTTACCTCTATTAATTGAGCGGCGACTAAATCTTGGAGTAACGCTAAGAGATCGCGTTCGCATCGATCGGGATCTATCTCGTACTCTGATGCGATTTCTTCGGAAAGCCAGCCAAAAGTTTTGGGTTCTTGAATTCGGTTCCAAATCCAGGCGCCAACAGCATTCAAGCCATAGTAAACACCAGATTTTAGATTGAGAATAACCGATTCTTCAGCTATCTCAGAAGAAACTTGTTCTTGGACTGCAACAATAATAGAAGATTGGGAAATCATGCTTTTCTCAGGTGCAAGTAATTCTCTAGCTCAGGTCTTTCTTCAATTTGTATTTTGGAAGTTTTCTCGGGCGTCGAAACTTGTTATATCAAAATGTAGCGAACCCAAAAGGAATAGTCAATGAGTTATCACAATCTTTATATATCTGCAATAGCATTCACTTTCCGGAAATATCAACAAAAGCCCGAAAATAAAGGCTTTGAGTTAAAAACGCCTCCCGAAGCAGAAATTGTCCGAATAATAGTTACCCAATTTTTCCGGGTTTATATGGATGTTTAGTAAAAAAAAATCTCTTACTGACTTTACACCTAAGTAAATCCACGTATCACATTTGACCGATGTCAATCTTTCGAGTTTTTGCTAGTTTCTATCTCGAGAGATTTTTCCAATTCATATTGTGATGAAAAATCCGGATGCTAACCCTTTAATAAATTCCTACATATCTCTGAAAACTCCCAACAAAAAAGACTTACTGAGTTGCAACTCGTCCTGAAAAGAAGGATAAACAAACGGATGGAGTTAGGGTTCGGTTGTGAAACTCGACACTCTGTACTTCTACGGACTCGCATCGATCGTTATCGACCAATATGGGAATTAAAGCACGATTTCTGGATAGCCAAATAAAAAACCGCCTGCAATCGGGCAATCTCACAAACATTAAAAGCGTCCCGATCTTCTTCCGAGCATCAGTCTTCGCTAAACAATACGGGATGCCCCTGAACTCCCTCGATGAAGTCAAACGCATCAAGGGGGGTTACGACATCTTTTCGGAGACTGCGCGGTGCGGTTCCCAACATCTTGGGTTTAACGCCTCCTCTTTTGTCAGCTTTCGCTATTCTTGCTGAATGCTATACCTCTAATGCTTTATGGCTAAGCGCTGTGCACTTGGGACAGTTATTTCGTCGGGATGGGCGAAGCATTTGCATAAATTTTATCGTTTTGTATATGGAATTTTCAGGCAAATGCTTCGCCCCTACCAAAATCCGTCCTAACTGCTATACCTCTAATGCTTTACTTCTAACGCTTCTAGTAGAGCATCAGACATGGCTTTGCAACCCACCCACTTCATGCCTTCGGACATGATATCTCCCGTCCGGTATCCGGCATCTAACACGTGCATCACAGCACTTTCGATCGTGTCGGCGGCGTCTGCTTGGTTCAACCCATAACGCAGCATCATGGCGGCGCTCAGTACCTGTGCCAGGGGGTTCGCTTTGTCCTGTCCGGCGATATCGGGGGCAGAACCGTGAACGGGTTCGTACAACCCCGGACCTTCTGCACCTAGACTGGCGGAGGGCAACATCCCGATACTACCCGTCAGCATGGAGGCTTCGTCGGAGAGGATATCACCAAATAAGTTACCCGTGACGATCGTGTCGAATTGTTTGGGATTGCGAATTAGTTGCATGGCGGCATTGTCTACGTAGAGGTGGGACAACTCCACATCGGGGTATTGGGGGGCAAGTGCCATAATGCGATCGCGCCAAAGTTGGGAAACATCTAGAACATTGGCTTTGTCCACAGAACAAAGTTTACCCCGACGTTTGCCGGCGATGTCGTAGGCAACTTTACCGATACGATCGATCTCAGATGCAGTGTACGCCATGGTATTAACGCCTCGCTGTTCCCCGATTTCGGTCGCGAAAATCCCTTTGGGTTTGCCGAAGTAAATTCCGCCAGTGAGTTCCCGCACGACCATAATATCCGTGCCTTCGACGACTTCTCGTTTGAGGGTCGAGGCATCGATCAGTTGCGGCAAGACGATCGCCGGACGCAGATTGGCAAACAATTGTAACCCTTCTCGCAGCGCCAACAATCCTGTCTCCGGACGCTGGTGACGCGGCAATGTATCCCATTTGTAACCGCCGATGGCTGCCAGCAACACCTGATCGCTATTTCGGCACATTTCTAGGGTTTCTTCGGGAAGCGGATTTCCCGTGGCATCGATCGCTGCACCCCCGACGAGTGCTTCTTGAAACTCAAACTGGAGATCGAATTGTTTACCCACTACTTGCAGCGCTGCCACGGCGACGGGAATGATTTCCGGTCCAATGCCATCGCCCGGTAGCAGGGTAATGCGGTATTGCTCAGTCATAAGTCGGGTTGGGTGTCTGCGAGTTACAAGGTTAGGAGTCGTCAACTATCATACCTGGCAAGGGGTCGCGATCGTTACGCTGACGCAGATAGACCATTCTAGATCGACGGCAAAGTTGAAATTTCTAAACTCTGTAAACCCGTTTTTCAATTGACGCCATCTCAATAATTCTGGGCAATTTGGGGAGATTTCTGGATGGGCGCTTGGCGTCACAACTTTTCATGGAAACTGGGGTTTGTTTTTCAACCATCAAAGGAGAAGCGAAGCCTCAGTATTGATCGCAGCGCACTGATGGAGTCGTTGAGCGCAACACGAGTTCGATCGGCTACCGGATACTTCCCGTCGGCGTTCCCGGTTGCCACGACAGGGATAATTGAGTAAGAAATAGATAAGTATCGAGGTAATGGGCGATCGCACCCGCTTGGGTTAAAGCCGTGTACAGATGTTTGGCATGGGCATCATCCGCGTTACCCAAAATGAGACTATTCACCAACTGCGAACTCCCGCTCGACTAGCTGGGTCTTCCAGTATATCGGCTTTTCCTGCCCAATAAAAAGCTCCCCCTTCGGAGAGCTGATTTTGGTATAAAGTTCATCTACTCCTTCTAGGGTATCCGGCAAATATTGCCTGTCGCCTCCGTAATTCCCACAATTTTTGGGACAATTTTCCCCTGTTAAGAGATTTTGTGGCAGCAAAGTGCATAGTTGTGGGGTCGCCAGAAGTATGTAAGTTACGAGGGATGAGATAATCGAATCGCGTATGTTGTTAGAACGAATTGAACGGGTTACGATCTTGAGATACTGGAAACTCATACGGTTAGACGCTGCGGGTGGAGTCAAAAGTGAGGACATCCAGGAGGCAAGGGAATTTTTCCAGCAGCAGTTTCCCGAGGCGGAAAATGACGAACCCCACGGCTCGGCGCGCATCCACAGACAGCTTTTTGTTTTGTCTCGATTCGAGGGGAGCTCGGTGGCGCAACTGTGCTTGCGTTGCTTTATCTCCCACCAAATTTACCAAGTCTGCCGACAGATTGCCGCTCAGTACGATCTCGATGGCAATCTTCTATTCCCCTTTGTTTTGGATGATACACCCGATCGATCGTTTCCGAGCCCTTCTGGGTATCGTTCTCTAGCTGGCAAAATTCTAGAGACATTCGATCCCGATCGTTCCAGCTTAGCAACTTGGACGGTGCGGCTTGTCAAACGTCATCCCGAGCTTAACGGGTTTCTACTTCAACACGGCATCTACCAGATTAGTGATTGGGCAATTTTAAATGATACTAAACCTCAACAACTACAGCGTATTTTCTTGAATTTTTATCATTTAACCGCTCTAGAAATTCAAGAGAGTTGCCAGTTACTCGAAAGCTATCACCAAGTGTATCGGACACAGCGACTCCAGAAACGCCAAGAAGAGAAGTCGATCGGTCAATGTCTCCCCCCTACCGATCGTCAATTAGAACAGATGTGTCAGTATCTCCAGAAAAGTCACCTGAAAATCCGATCGTCCCTGGGGGTTCTAAATGGATTGCAGAACTTGGCGAAAAGACTAAGAGACTATCGAATTTATGCGCGATCGGGACGGTTATCAACGCAACCTCTAGATCGTCCAACCGTACAAAAAGAAATAGAAAAGCATCGGTATGAAAATTTTACAGAAAATGAGACTCAAGATCGGATACAAAAAGAGCAGTTTATAGAAGCGTATGACCATTTTTTTCAGACTAGTCTCGATCGAGCAATCGAGCAAGTCATCCAAATTAGAATTAAACAAAAAACTCGAAGAAAAGTAGCCACGACACCAGTGGAAATCGCTTCGGCTTTTCATTTATTTTATTGCGATGGAAAATCGCAACGTGAAATCGCCCAAGAATTGGGTATGAACTCTCAAGATGGAGTTGCCAAGATGCTCAATCTCAAAAGTTTTCGGGCTGACATTCGCCAAAAAATGTTGATTTCGCTGCTAAAGAACGTTCTCGATCGAGCTAAAATTCTGCTCGATCCCGATCGTTTAGTGGCGGTGGAATCTAAAGTCGAGTCGGCTTTGGAAGAACAAATTGAAATGGCAATTCCAGAATCGGGAAAACCGAAAAAAACGGTATTTACTCGAAGATTATGTTTCTATCTGAGCCAGATTCTAAAAGATGAGTAAAAAAAAGAATAGGACTCTAGATAAAGACGATATCTTTGTGGGTCGATCGGGTAACGAAGATCGACATAGATGAAACCGTTCGGGGTAAGATTTTTCCAGTAAAGACCATTAATTAAAACCGAGGACAAAATGATGATGATGATGAGTGATGAAGATCTGTTATTTGGATTAGAAACCCAGTCTGCCGATACAATCGACCTCGATAGGTCTCGAGTCGAGCGTGCCATAGAACTGAGCCAACGATCGATCGATGACGGTCAACAATGGCAAACTTACCTCCATGCTCTAGCCCTCTTTGGAACCCAACAGTGGCTCGAAGAAAGAGAACCGGAGTTAAGTATTGAGATCGATCGTTGCTCTCTGTTTCAGCCATTGCTAGCCAGTCCGATCGACGCCATCTGTAACGTTCGTGTCGGTAATTTTAAACTGTGTATTTTGACCGCAGGCAGCATCCTGGAAGAAGAGATTTTTATCCCCAGAGCCGCGATCGACTTACCCCAATTTGCCGCCCATTTCTATGTTCTCGCCGAAGTTTGCGAAGAACTCGAACAAGTGAACATTCGTGGATTTCTCCGCTACGATCGGCTAGTAGAACAGCAGACAACCGTAAATCTCCAGCTACAAGAAGATTGGACTTATGCCGTTCCCCTCACTGGGTTCGAGAGCGATGCCGATCGATTGTTGCTCTACCTGCGGTGTTTAGCCCCCGAGGCAATTCTCCTGCCTGCCACTGCCAGTATTGGGCTAGCAGAACTCTCCCGCCTGCGAGACGAACTGACACCCGTACTGCCCCAGTTGCAGTCTGCCCGTCATCCGTGGTGGCAAATTCTCACCTGGCAACAAGCCGCAGCGATCCTCGCCCACCCCGAACTTCTGGAAAACTCAAATCCCCCCGTGCCAGATACCCAAACATCTCCGGCTTGGGGAAAGCAGGTGAGTCAACCCATTATCAATACCGCAATGTGGTTGCGAGACGAGTTAGATCGTTGGGCACAAGAGGCGGCTTGGATACTCTTACCTCCCCTTTCGCCCGCCTCCTCGGGTGTGATGCGATCGATTAATCGACAGCGAGAGGCTGTGGAGGAATTAGAATGGATGCTCCAACAACTCCAACGAAAAGGCACGATTGTTGCCACCCAAACCTACAGCGCCTATCAAGATTTTCAATTGGGAAATCTTCCTCTTCGCTTATATGCCGTCACCTGGGAAGTTTCATCCTCCACCGGCGAACCGGAATGGACGTTACTGCTGATTTTGAGCGGGATCTTGGAGACTTCCATGCCTTCTGGAACCATGCTGCAAGTCAGCGACGAAACCGGATTGTGTGCCCAATGCCAGCAACCCAAAGGCTCTCGAGATTCTCCACTTTATGTCCGAATGGTGGGTTCTTGGAATGAGACGTTTCTCGCGGCGGTGTCTCTTGCCACGGGCGAAACTCGGACGTTTCCTCCCTTTGGGTTTCAACCCGATTTGGGAAAAAATAGAGATCTACATCGCCAGTTCTAGAACCGACGATCGGTTATTCTACTTTCTCAATAGCTTGAATGTCGATCTCGTTGGTGTTATCGAACTTTGAGACCTAATAAAAGCTAAAATGTTGAAAGCGGGCATGATGCCCGCTTCACAAACAAAATTCAATCTGACGAGGATACGTTGGGTTAGCTTTCTTCTGAAACTGGGTTAAGTTTTAGATGCAGGACTCATTGAGGATTGCTATACATATCGCTTAGCTAAGTGATTAGATTAAATCTTAAGCATTCAGATCTCATAATTTCGAGCCCCTAACATACTTTAAGCAGAAGCAAGCAAAAAATCCCCCATAAAACCCATAAAAAGGGAGGATTTAGGGGGACTTTCTCTTAAATCTTGGAATCCTTCGATTAAGTCGGCAAGATGAGAGGTTTAGTCAGTTACTTTATCAAAAGCCTTTTCGACTTGCTTTTCAAAGGGAGTGGATTGATTGCCACCCGATCGCTCCATTTTATTAAAATCGGCAGTTCCTTGAACTTCGTTAAGACCACCAGAACCTGGGGATTGTTCGTTCATCTCTTGAGGCGACTGCGGACCGCGTTCCAAGACTTTTTCCGAGTTGCGCTCGATACCTGTTAGATTGACTTCACCGTCAGTCGGGCTGCTTTTGGAATCGCCAAATGCCATGGCTGGGTAAGCACTTGATAGCATGAGGAAAGCGCAGGCAAAGAAAGCGATTAGAGCGCGCAGGGGGCGGATATTCTTCAACGTAATATGCATATATAGTTTCTCCAAAAATTGAAAGATGCTGTGTTGGGTGTTCGACTGAACAAGAAAGGAGAGTTATTGAAAGGGTTGCAACTCGAAGAGCCGATCGTCTTAGCGACTAAAGATGTCTTTAATCGAGTCGATCGCATTATCAGAAGCATCTTCAGCATTATCAGCAGCATTTTCCAATGCTTGCCGTGTGGTTCCGATATCTTCTTTGGCTTTACCTTGTGCTTGTTTGAGTGCACCTTTAGCTTCGGATTTAACGTTCCCCAAATCTCGTTGAGCCTTACCCGTTGCTTTGTCTACTTGACCTTCAAGTTTATCACTAGTTCCAGCTCCGGCAACTGTATCGAGATCGGATTTGGCTTTGCGATCCATATCTTGAATGATATCGGTTGCCAAGAATTGAGGATGCAACTGTAAAGGCGCTGCCATCGCGGGACTGGGGAGTGTCAGCACGATTCCCAATCCAGTGGCGGAAATTGCCAGGGCGCAGAAAATTAGATTTTTAGCGTTTTGTATAGCCTGTCTAATTCTGACCGAAATGTAGTTAGTTATCACTGTGCGATTACCTCTTGGGGTTCTGTATATCTTATACTTGAAAAGTAACAAAGGCTACATCTTTCTCCAGACAGATTCAGTCGCTAGTCTTGTAATGCCCCAACTCGAACAAAAATCTCTCGGAAGATATAGAGATGTCGATCCCAAATATGATGTCTGTTAGGCTCGCTCGTCTTAACCGAGCGGTTTAGCCTTCTGATGAGAATCCCTACATCTGGCGCAGGGAACCAAGAATGGGGCTGGGGGAGCAGACGATCGACGCGATTGAGAAAACCCCTAAAACCGACCCAAAAATCGATCGAAGTAGTAAGATCTTTCTACACCGAGTTCGACGATCGATGTTCCCCCAGCTCCACCATGACCGATTCTGGTTCTATTCCTTCTTATGTTCTCGGCATCGACGGCGGCGGCACAAAAACTACCTGCGTATTAGTAGACCAAACCGGTAAAGAATGGGGTCGGGGAAAAGGGGGATCGGCAAACTATCAAACCGTGGGGGAAGAGGCAGCATACCGATCGATCGAACAGTCAATTGGTCAAGCCACCCAGAAATTTGAGATTCCCATCCAAGGTCTTGGCATTGGGTTAGCCGGTGTCGGACGTACAGAAGATCGGGGGGTTGTTCGGGGTTGGGTCGATCGGTTGCAGACCAGTCCCCGATTGCCCTTACAGTGGGACTTACAACCGGAAAACATTGTAATTTGTCCCGACTGCGAAATTGCTCTGGTGGGTGGAATCGGTAAAAATCAAGGCATTGCAGCGATCTCCGGAACGGGGGCAATTGTCTGGGGACGCAACTGGCGAGGCGATACAAAACGAGTTGGCGGTTGGGGCTATCTCCTCGGCGATGAAGGCAGCGGTTATTGGATTGCCCAACGGGGGTTACAAGCCGCCATGCGGTCTTTTGACGGGCGTTTGGGCGAAAAAACAACTCTAACGCGGCATTTCGCAGCGCATCTGGGGCTAAATACCATAGAAGATTCGATCGAAGCCGTTTACCGACGAGGGTGGGGAGTGACAGAAATTGCCGCTTTATCCCCAATCGTCGATCGATCGGCTACCGAAGGAGATCCGGTGGCGGGTCAAATTCTCGACGATGCCGCCCAGGAGTTGGTTTTAGCCGTCAAAGTTGCAGCCAATGCTTTATTTCAACCCGATGAAACTTTTGAAGTCGTCACCTTGGGAGGCGCTTGGCAGTGCGCTTATTTGCGCCAAACTTTTGTGACATCCTTCACGGCAAATTTCCCAAACGCCAAGGTCATCAAACCCCGTCATGAAGCCGCTTATGGTGCTGCATTGATGGTATTGCCAAAACTGAAGTTTAACGTCAGTACGGGAACTGCTAATGGGTAATGAACCTCTAACTGCTGTGGGGCGGGTTTCGAGGGGCGTTTTTCTCCACCCGGACTAACGTTAGGTATTTCTGAAAAATAGGAATTCTTTTTCTCCCGTATCACATAAACAGAAAATCAGTACTTGCCAATGTTCCCAAGCCCGAAACGCCCTGGAGTTTCACTAAAATTCGAGTATCGTTCGCTTGGATATTGTTTCCATCCTCATCGTAGATCAGATAGGTGCTGCCTCCCGTTTCATAAGCAAACAGTCGCTCATTTCCCACCAAGACATTGGTGTTATCTGGAATTAGGGTTTGCACCGTTGGCAAAATATTATTAAACCCCGTCACATTCGTCACGTCCGCTTCCAACTGTATTTTGTCAGTTCCGGAAACAAAATCGACGATCGTATCGTAATCTTGGGCAGCAATTCGATTCAGAACTATATTATCGGAAGTAGCCCGAAATCGATTCGGAGAACCATCATTCCCGATTTTGGTAGACAAACACGTCAGCGCCCCCACCTCCAGTCAGGAGATCCGCACCAGCTGCACCGGTGAGCGTATCGCTGGCGAGACCCCCCACCAGTGTATTGTTGTTAGCGTCTCCCACCAGTGCGAGAGGATAGTCCACTGTGCTGATGGCAGAAACGCTGTTTTCTTTGCCATCGTTCACGGTGAACGTCATCGTGCGGATTGTGCGGGTGGGAGTGGGAGAAATATTGTTATAGGTGAGTGTTCGCAGAACCGCAGCGTAAGCAGTGGGAGTAGCAAAACCTGTCAGTGTCAAAGTTCCCGGCACAGTATTATTAAGCGTGATGCCATTGGTTGCAGCGAGGGCAGGATCGGCGGCGAGAATTTCGTTGGCGCCATCGGGTGCGTTGGCAATTCTGACCGTGGCGGAGGCAATATTATTATTATCCCCGTCGCCGACATTTAAGTTCGCCGGATCGACGATCGCCACCGCTCCTCCTCCGGGAGTAAAGATCGTTCTAAAATCTAAACCGTCTACGGCATTCCCATTCAAATCAATTCCCGGAGCGCTATTGGGCGCAACATTTCCTAAATTCAATGTGATGGTTGCACCCGCCGAATCGGCTTTCCCATCGTTGGCGACATACTCAAAAAAACCGGGTTCGGTAGCACCGGCATTGGGAACAAAAATCACGATGCCAGATGGGATAACAGTATCGGATTCGGTAATTTCTGCCCCCAACGCCGTCCCGTCTGTGGTTTGAAACAGTTTACCGTTCGTCGGCAAACTGAGAAGTCTAAACGAGAGGGGATCTCCATCTCCGTCGGTTCCGCCTAGAGTAATCGGAGATGGGTTCGTAATGTCTGCTGCGACCGTTTTCGCCGTGGCAACGGGGACATCTTCGAGCGGGAAAATGTTGATATTGACTGTGGCGACGTTGGATAGTTCTGTGCCGTCGTTGACTTGATAGGTAAAGGAGTCCGAACCGCTGAAATTGGCACCGGGAGTGTAGCTAAAGAAGCCGTTGGGAAGCCCGAAAAGGCTGGCTGTTCCGTTGGTGGGGGCATCGACGATGCTGAAGGTTAACGGGTCGTTGTTGGCATCGCTAGCGTCGAACTGGGTGGTGATGGGGCTATCTTCGCCGATGTTGAGATTTAAAATGCGGGCTAGGGGAGGGGTGGGTTCGATCGAACCACCGCCGCCACCGCCATCGCCGCCATCGCCACCATCGCACCATCGCTACCACCGGAATCATCGTCGGTAAGGGGAGTCAAGTTGGTGGTAAAGATCTCGCTAGCGATGAGATTTGGCGGGACGTTTTTAACGATCGCCAAATAACTTCCGGTATTATCGCTGAGGTCGCGGATAATCGCATCCCCAACACCGTTGCTGCCGGGGACGAATTGAATGTTAATTGCTGCTAAAGCCAGACCTGGGGCGAGTCCGAGACGATCGCCTTCTCGGAAGTCTAAAATCAGATCGGCATCGGCAGGGGTTGCACCACCGCCCCTTTTGGTGAGAACAAAGATGTCGTTTCCCGCACCGCCGGAGAGGCTGTCGGTTCCCCTGTCTCCAGAAATGACATCATTGCCGAAATCTCCAGAAATGACATCGTTCCCCTGCCCGCCAAAAATAATATCGTTTTGTTGACCGCCAAACATCGAATCGTCACCGATGTTGCCAAACAGGGTATCCGATCCCAAATTGCCAAATACCCAATCGTTTCCGTCGTCTCCTTGACTGATATCATCTCCTTGACCGCTGAGGATGACATCGTTGTCCCGACCGCTATTAATCGTGTCGTTGCCCTGATTTCCCGCTAAGGCGTCGTTGCCCGAGTTGCCAAATATTACATCATCTCCATCAGAGCCGAACGCCACGTCGTCCCCAGCTAAAGCGACGATCGCATCTGCACTCAAGCTCCCGAACAGCGAATCTACTCCAGGGGTTCCCGTGATGTCTGCCATAGCCTCTATTTTGTCTCCTACCAACTATCTTTTGACGATTTTCGGTCTGCGATCGGTTCCCCAAACGATCCGATCGATGTTTCTCGATGTCTTGAAGGGGTCGGAGCGTCCGTGCTGTCACGGTTGTCCCATTATTCTTTACTATTTTGATTGAAAATGGGTAGAACGACCACCGATCGATCTGGCTATCCTTCGATCGTCGAGAGTGTGTGTCAAGCCATACTAGTGAAGTGCAAATTTCAGCGAGAGGATAAACATGAACGCCAGTACAGATTCACAAGAGTTAGATATTCCATCTTTTGAGACTCAAATTGAGGCGATCTCCATCAGGGTGCGGGAAACTGCCGAACGATCGTCCGGAGATACGACTTCTCTGTTAGCCTTACTGCGGACTTTAGAAGAACTTCATCGGACTGTTCGCGATCTCCACTTTCAACCGGCATTACCCAACAATCGACAAGCCCTTTACGCCCTTCTCCGAGATATTGAATCCCAAGGCGGCTGGCCCTACATTCCCCGCATGAAACTGCAAGCATTCCTCAATAGTGAGTTGGAAGACAATTTATCGGATGATGATGTCAGTGGTTAGGGGTTCGTGGTTCACTGCCCATTGCCTATTACCGATTACAACAGCCCTTCGAGTTCTAATTCTTCGATCGTCGCAGAGTTAAAGTCTTATTAGTGACGACTCCACACACTAATGCCTACGCATATAGTGTGGGCTTCTCCAAACTCCGGAGAGTAGAGAGAACTTCCTTCGAGGTACTATCAGTTGTAGAGTTACCCACAACAACTTTCCCTCTACGGCGGTTTATAGTCGGGAACTCGCCCAGCCCGACCCTTTTAATGTTGATAGCGGCGTTAATGTCTCTATCAACATTAATATTTTCTACCTCATCCCAATACTCACGAATATTGCCATCGGTGAAGATCAACTCATCCCGATAAGCAAGTAGTTGAGATGTGTAGGCGGGATTCACTTCAATCGCAACGGCTCCAGCTTTTGCAGCTATGTATTCCAGGATGATGAAGAATTGCCCAAATGCGGCATCGTTCCAGGACTTATTCAGCCCAGACTTAGCCGATTGACCGTTAGGCAGGTATTTCCCCGGCTCCAGAGAGGGTTTTGCGCCATTGCGCTTGCTCAACCCCTTCAGATTGAGATTCTCGTAAAAGAATACGGTTTTACCTGTTCTCACGACTTGGTGAGCGGTCTTAAAGGCATGATCTCGTCTAGCTCTGGCAATCCGTTGATGTTCTCTCGATTCACGAAGAGCCAACTGGCGGCGGGAACGACTCCCCTTTTTCTGAGCGGCTTTGCGATGGGAAACCTTGGCTAGTCGTTTCTCGGACTTGCGGAACGACTTAAGTGAAGGCAGTTTTTCACCGTCAGATGTAGCCAGGTAGTCATCTTCATGCAAGACCCTGCAATGTGTTGGCTGGAACTTTTGAAAAGTCCAACAACTCAGAAGACCAGCCCACAGTAACAAGGTCAGTTTTGATCTCAGGCAGATATTTCTTTTGGCTGTAATAGTTAGGCTGATCCCGCAACGCAGGTAAGTGGCAGATCAAAGGGCAAGCGTTGGCAGGACAGCGATTACACTCCCACCAATCAAACCTGTCCCCTAGTTGACGGTTGTACCAGTACTGGCAAGTCCGAAGCCAGAGATTTAACTCTAGCTTTTGTTCAGTTATGGGGAGTGCTTTGTACTGGTAGGTGTATTTCATGCCATTATTGTAATTGATATTGCTTTATGGTACAAGCCATGAAATATGAAGATTCGATCAATGTCAGACTGCCAAGGACAGAAAAGAAGATATTAGACGACTACTGTAAACGAGTGAAACGCAATAAAACCGATGTGATCGGAGAGTTTATCCGTTCATTGCCAGAGCGGTAGTTTGTTCGTTTCGTCGTCGGTATCCTCCCTGTTGGCGAAGCCAATTTGGTCGTATACCACTCCTCAACTCACACGCAGGAGCCTCACGCTATACCGCTTCGGTATAGCGTGAGGCTCCTGCTGCTCTAGCTGAAAGCCGGTTTTCTGGAAGCGTAGTGGTGTGGCAAGGTTGAAATAGTGCAATAGATTTTCAGGTACAAGCTTTGAATATTCGGCATCGTACCATTTTTCTAAAGCAACATTTAAGGCTTGACACGCCACTACCCTGCCGCAAAAGTCTCATCGACCGTCAGCGATAAGTCAGGGAATGTCGGTGAGAGAATACGATCGCCCGATCGAAATTGCTGCAACTCGTATTCCCCATTCACCAATTGACAGATCGTAACCGTCGGTTGTTTGGGATTGCCAATGAAGCGTCGCCCACCCAATGCGGCATAATCCACAATCCAATATTCTGGGATGCCCAAGGCTTCGTACTCTCCCAGCTTCGTGAAGTAATCGTCCCGCCAATTCGTCGAAACAACTTCCACAATGACTTTAATCGATTTTCCCAGAGTAACGATCGATCCACTTTCCCAATTGGGTTCATCCAACAGTACAGATTCATCCAGGACGATCGCATCCGGTTCGTATCCAGAACTGCTATCCACAGAACGGACAATGCACTCTTTGGGGATGAAATAGGGCAAGTCCGCCTGACGAATGGCAGTACCCAAGTTGTAAGCTAAATTGCCACACACTTTTGAATGTTTGCCCCTCG
Organism: uncultured cyanobacterium; assembly: GCA_963838375.1. Taxonomy (GTDB): domain Bacteria; phylum Cyanobacteriota; class Cyanobacteriia; order Cyanobacteriales; family Geitlerinemataceae; genus DVED01. The sequence continues at coordinate 465,433 of CAWIQY010000015.1, forward strand.
GTTTTGGCATCTCAACAATGACCCCACGGTGTAATTCATAGCGGCATTCAGAAGCCAATGGTAGCCACTCGACAAACTCATCAAACGCGATCGACTGTTGCAGGGCTTGAATCATAGATTCACCTCATTTTCCTTTACCGCTCCTTTTTTATAACAGCCCTTCGAGTTCTAATTCTTCGATAATCTGTAATCCACGGGGGTCGCCAACCCGTAGGAGGGACGATCGAGCATCTTCGCGCACTCCCATATCGGCATCTTCTACCAAGGCTTCGAGTAAGGCATCGATCGCGCAGCCGTAGACGACGTTTGAGGGTAATTCTCGGCAAAGCTGTCCAACTGCCCAGGCGCAGTTACTGCGAACGGCGGAAATGGGATCGCGGCGCAAGACTTCGATCAGGGGCGGGATTGCCCCGACAACGACCTCATATCCGACTTTTGCCATCTGACCCAGGGAACTGGCTGACCACAGCCTGACGGCGGAAATATCGGTTCTCAGGGCATCGACTAACGGTTCCAACGCCCGACGATCGTTGCAGTTGCCCAGCGCCCAGACAACGCCTTTGCGGACGTAACCGTTCCAATCTCGATCGAGTCGATCGATCAGGGGATCCACTGCCTCCGGGCTGGGGTTGCGTCCCAAAGCATAGGCTGCGCTGACCCGAACTAACAAGCACGGATCGGTGAGCAGGCGGATGAGGTGGGGAATGGCACGGGCATCCTCGAGTTCGCAAAATGTCCGCGTTGCCAGCATTCGTTTGGCGGTTTCCGGAGAGTCAAGCAGTGCTAACATTGCCTCGGGGTTGGGCAAAGCTCGATCGGACTCAACGGTCTCCATCGTATCGAGTGGGCTTTCCAAGGCTGAATCGGAGTAGAGTACGCCGGGATCGTTGTTGTTATACATATTAATCAATTTACGAATATCCCGATAATTCCAATAGGGATATTTAACCAGAAGTCGAGAATTCTCTATTTTCTCAAAGTTCTGTTGAAGAATCGAGGTTTTTGAGCATCCACAACGATAGGGGTTGATAACCTCGATGGCGATATAAGTCGAGTGCGGGTTGGTTTTGGGTAAAGACTTGGAGACCGATTTGCCTGTCGCCTCGCTTTCTCGCCCAGGTTTCGGCGTGGTGCATCAGTGCCGAACCGATTCCCCGCCGCCGATGTTTGGGCATCACGTAGAGGAGGAATACATGAGCGTGATGCTCTCCGCTGACTTGATCGACGGAGTTGCCTAACCACAGACAGGCGACTCGATTGGGGCTGTGATTGTTCGCCGACGGCATTCCGGATTCGATCGCGATGGGTTGTTTTGGGGTAAACTCAACCCACCACAGAGGAGTTTGCGAGGAAAAATACCCGTCGATGGTTTTTGCCAAATGAGAAAAATCTCGATCGGGGTACAGTTCTTCGTAGGTTCGTTGCATGAATTTGACCAATAGCGATCGATTCAGGATCGAACCGGAGTTGAGACTATAATCTGGAGGAAGCCGATCGCTCATTTACGGGTTGCTCATTCACAGTGCCCGTTCGTCGGAGGTGCTATTTCCCTCTAGGGAAAGAGAGGATGATAACTCCGGCTCGGTAGGGGGAACGGAGAGTTCTGCGGAGTTTTGCGATGGTGCGATTTCCTCTACGGGGGCGGGACTGCTAAGGTCGTCGGGGAGAATGATCCGGGCGCTGGTTGCGGCTAATGCTACCAGAAAGATCAGGAGGATGAAGAAGGGAGCGACAATCTGACGGAGAAATGCCATGGCTAATCTTAAAATAAAAATTTCTTCAAGATTTGTAAACTTTTATCATCAATGATAACCGAATTTGGAGATGGTAACTCTCGATCTCATTTTAGGTAGCAATCTCCATTTCTAACCCTCTGGCGGTGGGTCGCTTCCCCGAATCGAAGCCGGTTGAAATCTCTCAGATCCCGATATCATATAGCGAATCCTAAGGTAAGCATTCAGCTAAACTCCTTTGGAGACGCTACGCGAACAGCTGTCAGGGGTCAGCTTAAAACCCCGATCTAGCTGACGTTTTTAGCCTCTTCAAAGCTAAAACTCCTGAAATTATGGTTTCACCCAGATTCCAAAGCTGATAGCTGTTAGCGTAGCTTGCGCGTAGCGCGTTAGCTGACGGCTGATAGCTTACATCCTAAGTCACCAAATTTTCGCCATCGGCAAGCCCAAACCCGGTAATTCGGGGTCGTCGCTGACTCGATCGGGATTTTCCAAAACTTCCGGTTCTCGATGGGGACGATAGATACAGACAGTACGATTTTGGCGGTCGATTAACCAACCCAGCCTGACCCCGTTGTCGATATATTCTTGCATCTTCGCTTTCAGCCGGGTCATCGTTGTATTCCTTCGTGCCAAGACGTGCAGGTGTTTTTCATTTTAAAAGATCGGGCGTGCGCATTTGCCGCCACGGATTCATCCATCACCCATTTCCAAAACTTGACGTTGCAACTCCAATAACTCACCAATCCCGCCTTCTGCCAGATCGAGGAGTCGATCGAGTTGGCTGCGACTAAAGCTACCTTCTTCTGCGGTTCCTTGAATTTCGATCGACTCTAACTCTCCATTCATCACCACATTACAATCCACTTGTGCCGCCACATCTTCGGGGTAGTTGAGATCCAAAAAAGGTTCGCCGCCGATGAGTCCCACAGAAATGGCGGCAACGGCGGTGCGAATGGGCGATCGATCTAACTCCCCGTTTTTCACCAGTTTCTGCATCGCATCAGCCAGCGCCACGTACCCCCCGGTAATCGAGGCGGTACGGGTTCCGGCATCGGCTTGCAGCACGTCGGCATCGATGGTAATGGTGCGTTCTCCCAAGGCGGAGAAATCCAATGCTGCTCGCAAACTGCGTCCGATGAGCCGTTGAATTTCTTGGGTTCGTCCGGAGAGTTTGAGCAATTCCCGCGATTGTCGTTGGGGAGTGGCGCCCGGGAGCATCCGATACTCCGCTGTCAGCCATCCTTGTCCGCTGTCTCGCAGAAAGGGGGGTACGCCGGGTTGGATGGTGGCAGTACACAGAACTTGGGTGTCGCCGCAGCGGATGAGGACTGAACTGGCGGCAAAACGGGTGAAGTTTTTTTCAAAAGTAACTGGACGCAATCGATCGAAAGGACGATCGTCGGGACGTTGCCAAGACATAGATAATTCACTCGTGAAAATTTACAATTGGCGCTGCACGTTCTTGACAGAGAACGGGGGAGCGGGGAGAGATGGGGAATAGTTATTCACCAATAACCACTAACAACTATCAACTACCCACTATCAACTATCAACTAACCCCCCGGTGCGTTTCCTTCGTCAACACACCCTACCCACTATTAACTATCAACTATCAATGCTTTGAGAATATCTCGATGCACCGCCTCTGCGGGTTGGTTGCCGTCAATTTTCAGCAATCTTCCTCGAGGTTCGTAGTATTCCATGATGGGGATGGTACGCTCATGAAACAGTTCGATGCGGCGGCGGATGATGTCGGGACGATCGCGCCAGGACGATCGTCCCAAGGATCGATCGATTAAAATCGGTTCGGGAACATCTAACCAAATTGCCCAATTCAGACGTTTCCCCAAATCGTCTAACAAGAAATCCAATTCTTCTGCTTGGAACGCCGTGCGGGGATAACCATCGAGCAACCAACCGTTTTCGGTATCGGACTGTACGAGTCGTTCCCGAATGAGTTCGATGGCGACGGAATCCGGCACCAGTTCTCCCTGTTCGACGTAAGGTGCGGCTTTGATCCCCAATTCGCTGCTTTGGGCAATTGCGGCTCGAAAGATGTCTCCCGTGGAAATCCAAGGAATCCCCAGTTCGTGGCAAAGCTGCTTGCCTTGAGTTCCCTTGCCCGATCCAGGTCCCCCCAAAATTACCAATCTCACCAGTTTGCTCCTCAATCGCGTTTGACGGTTAACTTTTGACACTTAGCCGTTTGCTTCTAGTCATAAAAAATAGCACGGGATGTGGGAAACTCAGTCTCTTAAGAGCTGAGAGGGAAACGGGCGAGGGACTAAAGTCCCCGCATTCTTTCTTGATGACAACTATTTTACAAAAAACCTGCTATAATGTGAGCATGACACAACGCGCTTTCAAGTACCGATTCTATCCAACGACTGAGCAGGAAACCTTGCTGAGACGAACGATAGGTTGTACTCGTCTTGTCTACAACCGCGCCCTGGCCACTAGGACTGAGGCTTGGTACGAACGTCAAGAACGGGTCGGGTATGTTGAAAGCTCGGCAATGCTGACCACTTGGAAGAAAGAGGACGACCTCAGTTTTCTCAATGAGGTTAGCTGTGTGCCACTGCAACAAGGATTGCGACATCTCCAAAAAGCCTTTGCCAATTTTTGGGCTGGTCGGGCTAAATACCCAACTTTCAAGAAAAAACGCAATGGCGGTAGTGCAGAGTTCACGAAGTCGGCATTTAAGTTCAAAGATGGACAGATATTTGTTGCCAAATCCGCTGAACCATTGCCGATTGTGTGGAGTCGCAATTTGCCAGAAGGTGCTGAACCATCCACCATTACAGTGAAGCTCTCACCCGCGGGCCGATGGACTGTATCTTTGTTGGTGGATGTTGAGATTGAACCATTGCCAGAATCTCCTAACAGTGTTGGGATTGATTTGGGTATTACGAGTTGGGTCGCATTGAGTACGGGTGAAAAGGTGGCTAACCCCAAAGGCTTTAAAGCGAAACGCCGCAAACTGAGAAAAGCTCAGAAGTCGTTGAGCCGCAAAGTGAAAGGGTCGAACAACCGATATAAAGCTCGCCTCAAAGTCGCTAAAGTCCATGCAGAAATTAGTGACGCACGAAAAGATTTTCTCCATAAGCTGACGACTCGATTGGTGCGTGAAAACCAAACCATCGCCGTCGAAGACTTGGCTGTGAAGAATATGGTCAAGAACCGGAAACTGTCCCAAGTAATTAGCGATGCTAGTTGGGGTGAATTGGTCAGACAACTCGAATATAAGTGTGACTGGTATGGTCGCAACTTTGTCAAGATTGACCGATGGTTTCCGAGTTCTAAACGATGTGGGCATTGTGGTCACGTTGTAGATAAACTACCGTTGACTATTCGGTCTTGGACTTGCCCTAAATGCGAGACAGAGCATGACCGAGATGTGAATGCTGCAAAGAATATTCTGGCTGCTGGTCTAGCAGTGTCAGTCTGTGGAGCGAACGTAAGACCGGATAAGCAATAGCTTTGATGGCGGTTGCTATGAAGCAGAAACCCTTAGAAGTGATTCTAGGAATCTCAGTCTCTTCAGAGCTGAGAGTAGTCAATGTAGGCGGGTTAGACCTATTCTTGAACAAAATCTGTGGTTAGTTGTTAGTAGCTAGTGCTTTGTGACCGATTACCGATTAAAACTGACAAATAGAAACGGGTTCAACGGGACAAATGGCGCGATCGCTACTTTCGGCAACGGGGTTTTGGGTTAGGATAACTCGAATTAAAGTTTTCATTGGGGCAAGGGGACTGATATCGGCAATGTTGTTATTCTCCAAATCTGCCCAATTTAACTTCGGCATTTCGGGCAGTGGGGAAATATCCTCAATTTGATTGTTGCGAATAAATAGCTCGGTGAGATTGGCTAACGATGCTAAAGGTCGAATATCGGTAATGCGATTGTCGTTGAGATAGAGTTCGTTGAGTTGTGTCATGGAACTAATAGCCTCAATTTTTTCGATTTGGTTAAAGTCGAGATGTAGTTCAGACACTTGAGTCATGGAAGATAAGGAACGGATATCTTCGATCGAGTTTTGGCTGAGGGAGAGGGTTTTCATCTCTACCATCGACGAGAGCGATCGGACATCGCCGATCTGGTTGTTGTTGAGAAACAGTGAAGTCATTTTCTCGAGTTCGCGTAACGGATGCACATCGACGATTTGATTGTTATTTAAGAAGAGGGTTGTTAGAGATTTTAAAGACTGTAGGGGCTGGAGATCGACAATTTTGTTGTTATCTAAATTGAGTTTAATTAAATTGGGTGAATTGAGGGGAGCAAGATCGGAAATCTGATTATTGCTGGCATATAAGTATATGAGATTTTCAAAACCTGAAATCGCACTGAGATCGTAAATTTGATTGTTACTGATATCTAAACGAGTTAGCTGAGTGAATGTGGAAATTGGACGAAGATCGACGAGTTCTTTGGCGCTGAGATTGAGTTCGGTTATGTCTAAAAGGGTTTCGTTGGCTTGTTGGCAATCTTCCGTATTAACTTGCTGCAACAGCGCTTCTACGGTGCGTTGAGTATCCGGATCGAGATCGGCTTTGGCGGCACACCATTGGGTGAAACTACGGGTTGGCGATGGCGTTGCCAAAACCGACGATTGCCGAGTGGCGACTAGAATCCCGAACAGGAGGAAAGTCGCAGTTAGACTGGCATTCAAGACTTGACAAATGATACGGGTTGGTGCAAATTTGAACATGACGATCGAAATTTATCCTCTTCACAACACTACTTCTAGTTTACGGATCGATCGGGCATTGTCGGGATTGCTGGGAGCATCTGTTTATCGATCGTTCCATTCGTCGAACTCGAGGCGTTCGGATCGCGATCGTGATGCCGAATAGTCCAGAAATGGCAGAATCCTCAGCAACCTTTTATAATTTATAAAAAAACAGGAAATTTGTTATGTCAAGAAAATTAAATAAATTCAGCTTTTATAGTCTAGAAAAAAGCGTGCAGATGACCATCTCAAAATAGAGTTATTTGTAAACTTTCAGAAAAAACAGTATCAAGAATTACAAAAAAATGACAGTTATTTGTCTTTTAGGAATGCACCGCAGCGGCACAAGCTGTTTAGCCGGTTCTTTGCAAGCCGCAGGCTTGTTTGCTGGAGAAGTTCATGAGTGGAACCCGGATAACAACAAAGGACAACGGGAAAATCTGGCAATTATGGATTTAAATAATACCATTCTAAAAGCCAATGATGGTGCTTGGGATCGTCCTGCTACAACGTTTGTATTCACTCAGGAAGATCGAGAAAAACGAGATAAAATAATTTCTGAGTTTTATCGACAATCGCCCATTTGGATGTTCAAAGATCCGCGCACGGTTCTGATGCTTGACTTTTGGCACGAAGGCATTCCAGATTTACAATTTGTTGGCAGCTTTCGTCATCCTCTCAATGTGGCTATGTCGCTGTACCAACGAAACAAAATGCCGATTTCTGAAGGAATACAGCTGTGGCTAGAACACAATCGGTGTTTGCTCGAAGCTTGGCGTCAAAATCCATTTCCCTTGATTTGTTTCGATCTCGATCGAGAAAATTATTTATCACAAGTCGAAGAAATAGTCAATATTTTCAACACTCGATTAGGTCCAGCAATTGCATCTTTCCGTATCAGCAGCCCGAAGTTTTTATGCAAGTCAGTTAGTTCATGAAAAAGAGACGATCTCCACTTCTTCCCCAGAGAGTCAAGAAGATGCAAATCAATTATTAGCCACCGCAGAAAAACTCTACGAAGAGTTAAGACAAGCCGCAGGATTGTCTACCCCAAATAAAACCTCTCAAAGTTCTGGCTATTTAATTCCGCTAGAAGAAACGATCGAAGCCTGTCAGCAGATTATTGAAATACAGCCTGACAATCCGAAAGTGTATTTCATGTTAGGAAATCTTCAGCGAGAACAGGGAGAAGTAAATGCCGCCATTGTCAGCTACCAAACCGCACTCCAACTCGAACCTGACAATTTAAATATATACCGAAATTTAGGAAATTGCTTTGAAGAGATAGAACTTCTTCAATCGGCGATCGACTTGTATCAAACCGCAATTCAATCTCAACCTAACAATCCAGAATTGTATTGCTTTCTCGGTAAAGCACAACATAAAAATGGAGAAATTGAAGCCGCAATTTCTAGCTATCAAGCTGCAATCGAACTCGCCCCAAAATACGGAAATACCTACGCACAACTCGGACAACTATTTTACCAGCAAGAACAATTCGATCGGGCAACAGAATGTTATCAAAAAATTATAGAACTTCAACCCGTCAGTCCGTATATTTATGTTCAGCTTGGGAATATTCTTCAAAAGCAAGCTAATCTAGAAGAAGCGATCGCCTACTACCACCAAGCACTAGAACTGGACTCTGAAAATTTTGGAGCTTATAAAAATATGGGAGACACCCTCAAACAACAAGAAAAATGGGATGAAGCCTTTGTGGCTTACCAGAAAGCTAAAGACATACAGCCAGAGAATCCGGGAATTCACCTAATATTAGGAAACAGTTTCAGGCAAAACGATAAAATAGAAGAGGCGATCGCTAGCTATCAAAGTGTCCTAAAATTCAATCAACAAAATTTTGCAGCTTATAAAAACTTAGGCGATCTGCTCAACCAACAAGGCAAAACTGAAGAAGCGATCGAACATTACCAAAAAGCGCTCGAAATCCAGCCCAGAAAACCGGGAATTCACTACATCTTAGGAAACATCTTTTGGAAAAAAAGCGAGCCAATATCAGCAATCGAGCATTATCAAAAAGCGATCGATCTCGACCCCAAACAACCCTTTGCACTCTACAAAAGACTCGGAGATCTACTTCAGCAACAAGGACAACACCCAGAAGCACTCTCCGCCTACCAAACCGCCCTGAAAATCCAGCCTGAAAACTCAGCACTCCATAACCGGGTCAAAAAACTGACCAACCAGACTCTATCTCATGATTCCCCTCCTATTATTTAAATCTAACTTTGGAGTCAAGCCATCGATGGCTGAAAGCTGTAAGATAATCCCCAGTATTCTTTTACGCTCGGGAAGTTGTGAGCCTCCATGTCCGTCAAAAACCTCATTTTTCTAGTCTTACTGTTATTCATTCCCGTTTCGGCGGCAGCCCACTTCCTCGAGTGGGGATCTCTCGCCGTGTTTGTTACTGCTTGTTTAGCCATCGTACCCCTGGCAGCGTGGATGGGCACAGCAACGGAAGAAATTGCCGTAGTCCTTGGTTCGACATTGGGAGGGCTGCTAAACGCCACCTTCGGTAATGCCACTGAATTAATTATTGCCATCATTGCCCTCAATGCCGGATTGATTAGCGTCGTCAAAGCCAGTATTACCGGCTCGATTATTAGTAACTTACTCCTGGTGATGGGCTTTTCCATGTTGCTGGGCGGCATCCGTTACAAAGAGCAAAATTTTCAGTCGGTGATTGCTCGATTGAATGCCTCGGCAATGAATTTAGCCGTCATTGCGATGTTACTCCCCACCGCCGTTGTCGCGACATCCCCAGGCATCGAAGAAGACACCATACAGAAACTTTCTACTGCTGTTGCCATCGTCTTAATCCTCGTATACGGACTGACACTGCTATTCTCGATGAAAACCCATGCTTATCTCTGCGATGTCGGTGAAGCAGAAAACGAGGAAGAAGATGGCGAACCTGGGGAAAAACCCAATGTGCTGCTGTGGACGGGGGTCTTGCTGGCTGCCACCATCGCGGTGGCTTTTGAGTCCGAACTGCTAGTGGGTTCTCTCGAAGAAGCCACCGCCTATCTCGGTTTGACAGCCCTATTTACCGGGGTCATCGTCGTCCCCATCATCGGTAACGCCGCAGAACACGCCACGGCAGTCACCGTCGCCATGAAAGACAAAATGGATCTCTCCATGTCTGTAGCGATGGGTTCGAGTTTGCAGATTGCGTTATTTGTCGGACCGGTTTTGGTAATTGCCGGGTGGTTTTTCCATCAGCCAATGGATCTCAATTTCAACCCTTTTGAGCTGGTAGCGGTGGTTGTAGCAGTGTGTTTGGCGAATTCGGTCAGTTCTGACGGACGATCGGATTGGCTCGAAGGTGCATTACTATTAGCGACATATGTCGTGTTAGGCTTTGCTTTCTACTACCATCCTGTCGTTGCCGGAATGGGTTGATTGCTGCCTTGCTGACGACAGCCAGGGAGTGCAGAGAACAGCAACCCCTAGACTCTGTACTCTCAACGATCTAATAAGTAACGACTGGGTAGCCTGGGAAGACTTGAATCTTGCGGGTTGGGTGAGAAATTACCTGTTCGATGTCACAGATGATGCGCGAGCAAGTCCGGGTCAATGAAACCAGAATCCCCGCGTTTTAACCGGAGGAGTGTCAAAATACAGATAGAAGGGCTCGTGTCCAGATAGTAAAGAGACTCATGTCTGTTCAAAAAAAGCATTACGAATCGTGGCTCGCAGAATATAGCAATGTAGAGTCCGTGCTGGGGTTGTTGCGGGAGTATCGACCCTATATGGAAAAAATTCCCAGTTTGCGCCGCTTGGATGAAAGTGTCATTGCCATTCCGTTTCCATTGGTGCGTCTGCGCGAAGCGATTTCCCAGAAGGCATTAAGCGGTTTGGAAATCGGATCGGGAGAAACCTTGTGCCTTCCCTGTGAAATTGGCATTCTCATGTGCGATCCAGACTGGAAGATCAAAACTGGGATTGAAGTTTTTATCTTCGTACATCGTCCCCAAGAAGATTTTTCTGATTTATTTTTGCGCTGGCGAAAAACTCAGGTGTTGTTAGAAAGAGGTTACGAGTGGGTGATGCCCTATCGTTATCGACATATGTTTTGTGAAGGGAGCGATCGTGTGTTTCCCTTATTTGTCTTGTTTGAAGAAACCCCAGAACGGATTAAGCGGGGTTTAACAGGCGCGGGGCTACCCTTTGTTGTCAGAGTATCAGAAGATACCGAAAGCGAGCCTCAAACCGAAACACCGCTGTCTACGGAAAGTTCTTCTTCCTGATATCTAGATCCTTTGCTCTAGACAAGTCGATCTCTGAGATGGATAGCCGATCGCCGAGGGCGTATGGCTATCGCAGACCCGTGGGTTGAAAAGAATCCAAAAATCGAGTAATATTGTCTGATATGGGGTTTAAAGATGACTGTTGAGTTCCAAGAATGTACAGTCTTCGATCGACTAAATAAAGTCGAAATGTCGATATTTCATTGGGGGATTGAAACCGTATTTCTCGGATGGGGTGGTCATCATCCATTATTTCCTGTTCTTCTCTTGACGGGTTGTCTAGCTTGACAGAGATCGCTGAAGCTACTTGCGTTAGCAAAACCTGGGGTGCATCGAGATCGATCGTGTTCGGATAGTCGGCATAGGCAACCAAAAACCAAACTTCATCGGTTTGCAAGGTAATTCCTATCGAGCTGAGGTTCGCCGCTTCTGTGGCTAGAATCTCAGGTTTGTCCTGCTGTGTCGGTGTTCCCGGCATCAGCACGACAAATTGTCCCTCAGTGGAGGTGACTTGCATCCAGTCGGATGCCCGATCGTCGATCGTTAGCAAATCATCATCTCGCTCCGGCTGTTGATGCAGTCGTTCGATCTCGCGATCGAGTAAGTCTTCTCCCTCCTCAAAAAAACCCGGATCTCCCGGACGAGATTGAGCAGTCACTGGAGAGATTATACAGAGGACGAACAGAATTACTGTGGGGTAAATTCCCGGAGATTTGCTGAAAAATACCTGAATCCAATCCAACGATTTCTCAAAGCTACTGAGATTTACGTATTTTAACGGTTTCATTTTTCCTCCTTAGGCTTCACGATCGTGGTTAATGGCGCTCTAGCCATAGAAACTCGTTTAACTCCAACTTCACGTACCGTATTTTGTCTGGGCTTATGACCGATCTAGTTCTATTTTGGCATCGGCGAGATTTGCGGCTCTCTGATAATGTCGGATTGTCTGCTGCTCGCCAACTCAGTTCTAAAGTGGTGGGACTATTCTGTCTCGATCCCGAGCTTTTAGGGCGGGATGATATTGCCCCCGCTCGCATGACTTATCTGATCGGCTGCTTGCAAGCATTGCAGACCGTCTACGCCAAACATCAAAGTCAACTGTTGATTTTACACGGCTCTCCAGCACAAGCCATCCCGGCTTTAGCAGCGGCACTCAACGCCCAAGCGGTATTCTGGAACCAAGATGTGGAACCCTATGCCAAACAGCGCGATCTCTCGGTGGCAGCCGTCCTCAGACAGCAAGGCGTAGTGGTGCAGACGTTCTGGGATCAAATTCTGCACGAGCCAGAAGAGATTCAGACCGGTTCCGGTTCCCCTTACACGGTGTACACACCATTTTGGAAAAACTGGAGCCGTCGCCACAAAGCCGAACCCTTACCCCTCCCAGAAAAAATGGGTGGATTGAGCGAGACGGAAAAAGATCTGGCGCAGAAAGCCGGAGCGATCGACTTACCCAGTGCCAAAGATCTGGGATTCGTTTGGGATCGCCCACTGGTTCTCGAACCCGGGGAAGACGCCGCTCGTACCCAATTGTACGAATTCTGCGATCGGGCAATATTCGAGTACGGACACCAACGCAACTTCCCTGGGATCGAAGGCACCTCGCGTTTGAGCGCAGCACTCCGATTTGGAACCATCGGCATCCGTACAATTTGGGCAACCACTGTCGCCGCCGAACAACAATGCCGCAGCGACGAAGCCTACGATAGCATTCGCACTTGGCGGCAAGAACTGGCGTGGCGGGAATTTTACCAACACGTCATGTATTTCTTCCCGGAACTGGCAGACGGTCCTTATCGATCGACCTGGAAAAAATTTCCTTGGGAAAATAACCCAGATTTCTTCCAGGCATGGTGCGAGGGTCGTACGGGATACCCCATTGTCGATGCTGCCATGCGCCAACTGAATCAAACCGGTTGGATGCACAACCGCTGCCGGATGATTGTGGCGAGTTTCCTCACCAAGGATCTGTTTATTAACTGGCAGTGGGGAGAAAAGTATTTCATGCAAACCCTCATCGATGGAGATTTGTCCTCGAATAACGGAGGCTGGCAATGGAGTGCGTCCAGCGGCATGGATCCCAAACCGTTGCGAATTTTCAACCCGCTCTCTCAAACTAAAAATTTTGACCCCGAAGCAAAGTACATTCGGCAATGGTTGCCGGAGTTACGATCGATCGATACCCAATCTTTAGTCACGGGAAAAATGTCTAAAAGTGATTGCTACGCCTGCGACTATCCTATGCCGATCGTCGAACATAACGATCGGCAACGTCAGTTTAAAGCCCTATTCAAACAGACCAAAGCTGGCTAATCTCCGCGCTCTCAATTGGGGCTACACATCACACGGCTTCTCCTCCTGCCTCCCCGGTTCACCCCAACTCAAGTTGGGGCATTCTACGGGATTTGAAGTCAATTAGAAAGGACACTGGTTAAGACTTTCAGGGTGCGTTCATCTTTCACCATCCAAGCATGAAGAGGCACGGGAATTTGAATTTGTGTTCCCAGGCTAAGTTCAGAACTGCTAGCAGGTAGAATCATCAAATCGTAAGGCGTCCAGATCGAGGTAAAGTCAAGTTTTCCTAAAACTTCGGCAGCATCTCGATTTAAGTCTTGTAGAAACTCGCTATTGGGGCGCATCTGCACGCAACCGGGTTGAGTCGTGGCATAGGCTGTCCAAGTGCCGCGATGGGGAGAGGAAATGGTGACAAAGCGCTGCGTTCGATCGACTCCTCCCAAACGTTGGATGTAGTATCGACTGACGATGCCGCCCATACTGAAACCCACTAAATCGAAAGGCTGCGAGGGATCTAGCCTTTCCTCGATCCGGCTTGCTAACTGTTCGGCTAACTTTTCGAGGGGGAGTTTGCCGTCATTGGGAATCAGATCGAAGCGGTGGACCGACCAACCCAAGTTTTGCAGATAAGCAGACAGGGTGTTAAAGATCGCACTTCTGTCCCAAAGACCGTGGACGAGAATAACGGGGTTGCGGTTGTGAATGGGGTTCATCAGATGGCAAGGAGCAATTTCTTTAGAGCCAGCTTATCTTGCCCAAAGACCCCAAAGATCGTCCGACAGGACAGATTCGCAACTGGCGAGGTCGGTGGAAAGTCAGTTCAAATTCTGAATTTGATGTAAAACAATGTAAAACAATGTGCCTGAAGTTCTCATCAAAGTAGGGAATTAGTCCTAACTTATCCCAAAAAAGTTAACGATCGCGATTCATTATTAAGAATAATTACAAAATATTGCAATAATAGTCTCATAACTTCATAATTTGGCTCAATAGAATGTCGTCTCACCTAAGCTCGAATCAGTGCCATGTTTAAGATATTTGGCTCCAAAAAAGAAGAATTTTTTCTCGAAATTGACGATTCCCAAGATGCACCCAAAGCCGAAGCTTCTAAAGCCCAAACCCCTGTAGAAAAACCTGTAGAAACTCCTGTCGCTGCCAGTGCCGAAGCTCAAGAAGCCCAAGCCCCCGCAGCACCCAAGGCTGAAAAACCAGCCAAAACAACTAAAAAAGGCAAAGCCAAGTCTCAAGAAGCCCCAGCGCCCAAAGCCGCAGCCCCCGCCGCACCTCCCGCTCCTGCCATTCCCGCAAAACCCGAAGCACCCGAACCCGTAATGCTGTTTGCACCGGACAACTTGATGCCCCTCCCCAACCCAACACGCCGTCGTCCTGGACCTAATATGGCAGCATTCCTGGATATGGCGAAACAGGTGAAACGCCGTTAAATCCGAGTTGAGGCTAAAGCTTCGTGCTGTAGTTTCTCAGAAAGACGAGCGTACTATAAAGCTGGAAAGCATTGTCCCAAGTCGTCGGAGTGTTTCGCAACACATCGATATGAGGAACTAAGCTCTCCAGCAAAAAGCGGTATTCCACAGCCGTTTCTCCAAAAGGGGTAAACTCCGACCAAAGGGTAACTGGCTCGAGGTATTGTTTGAGTACATTCAACATTCCATTCCATTTCAGGCGGTTGGTTGCTGTATTCGTTGCGCCTTGGGTGGGCTGCTGGTGTTCGGAAAAGATCGCGCCTCGATCGAATTGGTAGCTGCTATCGCACAGTCGCAGCAGGCAGCGCCGACCGGGTAAGTGTAGATCGCAAACCTGCGCGTAGTCCTGGGTTTCGGTTTTGCGTCGGATTTGTTCCGAGGTTTTGCGGCTGATGTCGTAATGAACCGCTTCCACAAAAATCGGCAGTCCTCCGTTCACCTGCTGGGTGACTTCCGACCAGTCGAAGGTGAGTTGTCCCAAACGATCGTTTTCATCTCGGCACACGATCGTTGGTTGTGGAGAAACCGACTGGAAATGACACACCCGGAATACCTGAATTTTGGGAATATCTTTTAAAGATGCCCAAAAAACCGAAAGTCCCGCTTGCCGCAGTTCTTCGCCGTATACGCCCAATTCTGCCATGGAGCCGGTACGATACAGTCGCCAACCATGGGTTTGCAAGCGCAGTTTTGCCGTGTATGGATCGATTTGCAGAATTCTCGCCAAACGCTGTGCCAAATCTGCTCGTTGCTGTGGGGGAGTTGCTTCTAAAATTAACACTCCCGGTTCATCGCTACGCGGATCGGTTTTGGCTCGATCGATCGCAGTTTTGCGCCGATCTTTTTCCCCAGTCTCCAAACGCTGCAATCCCTGACGCGCTTTACTCAAAACTTTAGGCAGAGTGGTTGTCCGCAGAAGCTGTCGATAGGCTTTTTCTGCCGCCTCCCATTTGCCCGTTTCTTCATACAGTCGCCCGATATAAAACTGTACCCACGGATCGCTAGGAGACTTTTTGTAGAGTTGTTTGAGCAATCGGGAGGCTTCTTTATAGTCTTGGTTATCAAATGCCGCAGCAACTCGATCGATCGTTTCCATATCAGTGGTTCGTTGTGATTGGTGATTGGTTATTACCCATTATCCAGTTCCGAAAAACGTTCTAATGCTAATTTAGCAGCACCCACCATTCCAGCGCGATTACCCAACTCGGCAACCAAGAGTTGTAACCCTTCTCGGGAAGTCGGCATCACTCGCCGTTCTATTTGATCCCAAGTCGTCGGGAAAAATAAGTCCGCAGCCGCACTCACCCCACCGCCAATCACGATCGCTTCTGGGGTCAGAATATAGACTGAACTGGCTAAACCCGCGCCCAAAAGTCGTCCGTATTTCTGCCAAAATGCGATCGCCTCCGCATCTCCGTCATGGGCTTTAGCCGCCAATATATCCGGTTCGAGACCCGTTTCTCGTCGAATCGCCCGTACCGAAACATACTGTTCCAGCGACCCGCTATTGCCACTATTGCACGGAGGACCGTCGGGATTGAGAGTAATCAGTCCTAGCTCTCCGGCTCCCCCGCGATGACCCACAAATAACTTACCATCCAAAATCACCGCACCGCCAACCCCCGTTCCTAATGTCAGGACGATCGAGTTTTGGACGTGGCGACTTGCACCCAACCACGCTTCCCCCAATCCCGCACAGTTGGCATCGTTAGCCAGGGTGACGCGGCGTTGGGTTTTTGCTTCGATGGCGTCGGCGAGGGGAACGTCGTGCCAGTTGTCAAGATTGATGGCAATTTTGGCAATTCGCGCGGCGGGATCGACCGGACCCGGTGTGCCGATGCCGATGGCAGTACATTCTCTGTCCGCGTCGAGTTGATGAATGGCTTCGATGATGGTGGCAATGGTGGCTTCGGGTGTGGCGGGTTGCGGCGTTCGTACAGTCAAGGTTTGCAGGCAGTTCCCAGCGCGATCGAATCGTCCCAGTTTGATCGCGGTTCCTCCGAGATCGATGCCGATTACTTGATGAGGCGTGTTTGATTGGGACTGTCGATCTACCAGCGTCATAGAATTACTGCTATCGAAGGGTTTCGATTACAGATCTTACAGCGATCGGAGGTTAGGGATGGGTCGAGGGTATCGGTAAAATCGATTTACCCCGACTGACAACTTGTCGCTCGATCGATCGTCAATAAAAAAGCCCCGCTTCGGGGCTTAACGTGTGAGTTCAATCGTCGTTACATTTGCGGCATTTGGATCATTTTTTTGAAGAGATTTTCCTGTGCCATTTTTTGTCGGATAATTTCGACAAATAAATTTTCTAGCTCCTCGCGGGGAATGTTTTTAGCTTGTTGCTCGTACTTACGCAAGCTAAACTGCTGTTCCATACTGAGCGATAGTTTTTGAGGCTGCGACATAACAGAACATCCTCCTCTAATTGGAATGGATCGTGAATAAGCAACGAGGTCGCCAGAACGATTTCCTCTTTATGTAAAATAATGTAACACTTTCTTGACAACTTTGTCAAGGTTAGCTGTCCGGATCTTATCAATGTCGTAAAACTTTACCAAAGAGTGGTCGTTGACGGATACTTTAGATACAGAATGCCCGTGTTAGAGTCTTTTTTCTGAGAGAAAAGATTTCAATCGGCAAGCAAATCTGAGAAACTGAAAACAAGTCCGATCGAATGTTCTTTTAGTATCTAAATATACTAAAATTGAGAGACTAAAACGGATGTGGAAAATACCCCAAGAAAGTGGGTTTATCCGAAAAATCGTAATGTTAGACGATCGAGTCCGATCGAGAAACGGGGTTTGGCAAATCTGTAGAGTCGTGAGTGGACTCCCAGCTTCGATGGGCGAACCTCGATCTCTCAGATGTCGGCAAAAAACAGGGGAAAACATCGATCGTCTTACTCAAAACGAGGCGAACGTTCCTTTAAAGATTGCAACGATCGCTTGAGTTGTCCTAGCAGTTAGGGATACTGTTTGAGATGATGCAGAATGACAACCCCATTGAATTGATTTTAAGAACAACCCGATGTCTGAAACTACGCCAGCAGAAACCACACCCACTCCCCAACTCGATCGCCAAGAAATCGAAACCGCCATCGCCGAACTCGAGCAGTATCGCCAGCGGATTATCGATGAAACCCTAGCGATGGCACAAAAAATTAAGATTGGGAAAAAAACGGCTTTGCAGCAAATAGACGATCATCCTGAAATTGCCAAAATCGATGGAATGCTGACGGCTTGGCGCGATCGATTAACCCAATCGAACTCTTAATTGAGATTATTTAGTCATTTGGGGTGGGGTATTGGTTGTTCGATGTCGATCGATATTCCCCATCCGCCTTATTCCCGACTCTTCTCCTCTCCTGCAACTCCTCAATTTATGGATTTTCAACTCAGCGTCAGAGCCAAACAACTGATTCCAAAAGCTCGCATCGTCAGCTTTGCCACTTGGGAAGAATTGCATTCCCCGGAAACGATCGATCGGTTTCAAGCCGCAGACGATGCAGGGCGCTATCTCACCGATGCGGATTTAGCGGTACTCGCCGACTCTCCTAGTGTAGAGGTTGTGCGGTTGTTGCGCGATCGTGCCGACGAAATTGTGACGATTGCGCGATCGCAAGTTCTCGATCGTTTTCCCCAAATCACCGAACCCGGTGGCGAACTGCATCCTCCCATTCGCGCTCAAGCGTGTTGGCGAGACTTTTGGCACTTTCTGCGTTGCATTACCTACGGGATTGCTGGTGGGAGTACCGACTACACCAGCGAGGAAGGTTTGCACTATATGGAACTGCTCTATCAAGAGTTGAAAGTCCCACTTCCGGCGATGGTTGTGGGGTTAGAGGCGCTGAAAGTGGAGAGTTTGCAGCGATTGGGAAGCGATCGCTCGATCGCCTTTTCGCCTTACTTCGATCGGATAATTTCCGAACTGAAGCGTTTTTGTGAGGAACCGTTCTGTAAAACCTATACAAACCTACTCAAATCAAGACAAAGCTGGACATGAGTCGGATTGCTGTTGACTTCCTGATTCAACGTAGCGACAGCATAACTGCTATCGGGTTTGTCTACTTCACAGGCTGACACGGTGGAACTCACCGCCCAATCCGAACGCTCTGGAATATGGATTCCATCAAACCATCGTTCGATATTCTTCGCCGCGTTTAAGTCTCTGTCCTCGGTATAACCGCATTCAGGGCAGAGATAAGTGCGGTTTTTTAAGGGAATTTTGTGACGATGATTGCCACAGTTTGAGCAGATTTGAGAACTGGGAAACATTCTATCAACCAAGATCAACTGGCTGGAAAATTTCGCAGTTTTATACTCTAACTGTCGGCGAAACTCGTACATACCACAATCGGCAATTGCCCCGGCTAACTTGTGATTTTTCAAGAATGCTTTAATTGACAGCTCCTCAATCTTTATCTCGCTGTGGTTCTGGGCAAGATAGTGAGTTAATTTGTGAATCGCATCCTTACGTGTGTTGGCAATCCGGGCGTGAAACTTAGCTAGCTTTTGCACCGCTTTGGCTCGATTTTTAGAACCTTTGACACGTTTACTAACGCGACGTTGTAACCGCTTCATCCGTTTGTTTAAACGGCGATACGCTTTCGGGTTAGCGAAGACTTTACCGTTAGAACAAACTGCTAATTCCTTAATTCGTATGTCAACACCAACTGTCGGTCTATTAGGGTCTACGTTGGGTTTTTCAATTTCAACCTTAATTGAGATTAGCCAACGATTAGCTTGGCGTGAGATCACACAGTTATGAACAGCTGTCACAGGTAGAGGCTCTGCTAAGCGCACCCAACCGATAGATGGCAGTCTAACTCGCTTGCCGTTGTGTTGGATTCCGGGTTTTGCTTTTGTCCCTGATTCCAAATAAAAAGAATCGTGTTGACCTTTCTTTTTGAATCGGGGTCGTTTGGAGATTTTTTTCAAGCATCTATCCCAAGCGGTTCGGCAATCGACTAAGGCTTTTTGAGGAACATTTTTGTTGACTTCGTAATACCATTGGTTAACGGATTTGACTTCAGCCACCAACTTTTTATGCAAATCGATTGCTGTAGGAACTTTGACCGTCTTGTCGGTTTCACGAATTGCCAAAACATCCCCGATCTGAGCGTTAGCCCAATTGTATGCGTGTCGTGATATTCCGGAAGCTTTGCGAAATAGTGTCTCCTGTTTATTGTTGGGTCTTAATGCCGTCTTGAAACTAAGTAGCATTTGATTCGACCTTTCAAATACGTTATATTATGTAGTATACCAGATATAAAAGCCTTTAATCATGCCAACATTAAAATTCCAGCCAGATCATAAAGTGGCATACGATCAAGTCCCGGTGCAATTGAAAGTTTTACCCGGTGTCCGCGAAAGGCTCAAGCAAATACCGGACTGGCAGAAGAAGGTAAGAGCCGATATTGATTCTTTAATATCTGGTCAAATTGAGTAGTTTTGTATATATCTGACCAGATATTAAGTTACAGTTTCACACCCTGTATTTAACCCGATGTTTGGTCAAAACCCACTGCAACGCCATCACCCGAAGAAGTCAACAATGCACTTCGATCGATACTAGTCGGACTTTTTGGCGAGATGATCTTGCAAATCCTCGATCGTAAACAACGCCTGAAACTGGATTTGCTGTTGTTGGTAAAACTCCGCTCCTCCCTGCTGCCGATCGACCAATGCTAAAATTCGATCGACCCGATATCCCGCCTCGCGCAACCGCGTCACTGCTTTCATTGCCGAAGATCCAGTTGTGACAACATCTTCCAACACTACTACTTTTGCGCCTGATTCGAGTTCGGGTCCCTCGATATACGCCATCGTTCCGTGTCCCTTAGATTCCTTCCGTACAATCAACGCCGATATCGGACGATTTTCGTATGCAGAAACCACACTCACCGCCGTCACTAAGGGATCGGCGCCGAGGGTTAATCCCCCGACCGCTTGGGTCTCTGGAGGCAACAGATCGAGCAGCAATTGCCCGATGGTTAATGCACCGAGGGGGTGGAGTGTGACGGGTTTACTATTGATGTAGTAGGAACTGTGCTGACCCGAGGAGAGAACGAAGTCGCCTTCGCGGTAAGCCAGTTGGCAGAAAAGGTCTAAAAGTTGCTGGCGCAGGTGCGTACGATCGGTCATTTCCCCAGATTTAAGATGGATCGGCGAAGGTGATTGTACCATGTTGGAGCTGGTGTATTCGACTGTAACGACTGAAATTTGAGTTAGAGGCAAGGAGCTAAAGTCGCCATGCCAACTGTTTTGAGATCGAGATGGGTTTGATTTCCGTATTGACTTCAACGATCGCTTGCCTCCTTAGTCAAAAGTTAGAGACCTAAAAACTTAGAGACATCAAAAAAAGCCTGCACTTGCAGGCTTAGTAGACATCTGGGAAAACTAGTTTGTTTCCTAGACAGAATAAGGGTTTGAGGTGTATTGCCAAAGATGTCTAGTCCGCGACTTATTTGGAAAAGAAACGATCGAGTTCGCTCTCGAGCTCATCATCGAATAGCAGAGTCAAAGAAGTCGTTCTACATTCGTGAAAGAGCCCCAACCTTAGTCAGTTTATCCGTGTCTAAACCCTCGAGTTCTTCCAGATGTAGCCAACCCTCTTTCATCAATCGAGCAAACACAAAAAGAATACCTGAATATCGATCGTCATACTTGCCATCGAGATCGTGTCTTCGTGCGCTCAAGAAATCATGTAAATGCCAGATTTCATCTAATTCTGCCATCGAGCTGGCTCTTTGGCGAACTTCTTCGATCAAAGCACGAGTTTCTCGCAGATAGGCGTTTTTTAAAACGGTTTTAGCTATTTCTTGTTCTTTTTTAGACCAGTCGATATCACTAGCTGTCATTATCAAACCTAAATTTATGTCCTTATATATCTTAACTTATAGTTCTGTTAATTTATATTTATTTATTTCAAAATATCTAGAAATACTAACAGGAGTTATAATAATTGCCTCGGAGAAATATATCCCGATCGTCGAGAAGCAATTGCACAAAAAAACTACACGAATCCAGAAGTTTTGTTCCGCTATTCGGGTCTATTGGATTTTTTTAGAGAATAGGAAGTGCAAAAAAATAGCGATATCTTCCAATCTACAATAATTAAAGCGCTCTTTTTATAGAAAGCGCTTTACAAAGATATCGCGATCGAAAATCGGGCAAATGTAATTTGCCTCGACCCACAACTCTACTAACCACCTTGGCTATTGCTAGAACTTTAGAATATTTTCAGCTAGTATGTTTGTCAAAAACACACTAGCTGAAGCATTCATCGAACTCACTATTCTCTTAGCGAGCCAAATTTAACAACTCTTGAGGAGATGCCAGCAAATCAATTGCGACAAAGAAAATTTTGCTCTCCTGATTGAGCAAGAAGCGCCAAGCCATGTTCATACCCACACCGGCACCAAACCAGGGTGTTTGCACTTTACCTGTGATTTTCACTTGGGTATAACCGCCATCTGTCGCTTCCGAAATCCCACGTTCAGGGAGTAATTTGAGGTTTTGACACTCTTCTTGGAAAAACCTCATCACTGCATCTTTACCCACAATCGGTCGTTGGAAGGGGGGTTGCAGGGCACCATCGGGAACAAATAGCTCAATCAACGCCTCAAAGTCGTTGGCGTTCATGTTGTTCATGTAGCTGAGAATCGTCGGATTATCAATCCCCTCGATGGCAACTTGAGTCCGCTGTGCCTGGTCTTTGGCAGGGACAATGGGTTCGGAAATTCTTTTATAGCTGCCTAATTTCTTCGCATCAAAACCCATATCAACCACAGTATTTCGCAAGACTGTGATTTGTTGACCGGCATCCAAGTTCTGAATCGCTTGCAACACGGCTGAGGCATTGGCAGAAAGCTGATAGCCGGCGGGAATAGGCGCAACAATTCCCTGCTCCATCAGTTCTCCGAGGCGGTACCAGAAGCCTAGCTTGATGTTAGCTGACCAGGTGGCATAGGTGCGGCAAATGGGTGTATCGGCGCAATTGGTCAAATCGCACATGACCTGCGTTTGCTCCGCAGACGTCATTTTCTCAATTTCCTTGAGAGTGGCTTCTGCAAACTGCATACTGGCTGCACCCGGAGCCGCGATTGTGATGGTTTTACCCATTTCAAGATAAGCAAACCAAATCAGTGCCAGTTGATCTTCGGCTTTGAGTTGATTGAACCGGGCAATTGTTGCTGGAACAGCATCAGCGGATAGAGTTTCTGGAAAGATGCCTCTGGCTGAGTCAATTGTAAATGGCATTGAGATTTACCTTGTCATGTAAACTTGACTAACTTCATTATTGCAACATTTCTTTACAAAAAGCAAATAAAATTTAAAAATACCTCAGATAGCTCTGACTGAATCGGTGCTAGCTTAATTTTGGTCATGCCGCGTGATACAGAGCGTGAACATCGTTTCCCATAATTAGGTGAAGATTTCGGGTAATTTTCTCGAGATCCCAATCCCACCAGGCAATTTCTTCCAATAACGCAATGTTCTCATCGCTGAAGCGTTGTTTGATGGGTTTTGCGGGATTTCCGCCGACGATGGTGTAGCCAGGAACATCTTTAACGACGACCGATTTGGCGGCAACGATCGATCCATTGCCAATTTTGACTCCCGGCATAATGGTAGAATCGTACCCTAACCAAACATCGTTACAAATTACTGTATCACCGCGACTGGTTAGATTAACTAGTTTATCCATCTGGGTTTCCCAACTTGTGCCAAAAATGGGGAAAGGATACGTTGAGATGCCATCTAAGTTGTGGTTGGCGCCATTCATGATGAATTTGACATGAGTCGCGATCGCGCAGAATTTGCCAATAATTAGCCGATCGTCGCCGAAGTGATATAATACGTTGCGCTCGAAGTTTTCCGGCTCGATCGGGTCATCGTAGTAGGTATAATCTCCAACGATAATCTTGGGGGATTTCACCACATTTTTGAGGAAACACACCCGAGGATGGGCGGAGATGGGGTGAATTTGCGCGGGATCGGGATAATTTTGGGTCATGCGATCGAGTCTTTGAATCGTTGATTTTTCGATCGGCTAAGCTTCTAGAATTTGATTCAGGGTTAACTCGAGTTCTGGGAAAGTCTGCGAAATAATTCGATCGTCCCCTTTAAATGCAGTCGATCGATAAATCCCATTTTCATCTAACTGATAGACAAAAACAGTCGATATTTTGGGACGACCCAGATAGGTTCTACTGCCGATCGCTAGATAATCAACAATCCAATACTCAACAATTCCCAACCGTTGATACTCGTCGAGTTTGTCAATATAATCGTCTTCCCAGTTGGTAGAAACCACTTCAACAACGAGTTGAATGGGTTCGTCTAGTGCAGCATAGGCAAAACGATTAGATGCCCAGGTTTGTAGGGAAACAACACTGACATCCGGACGGCGACCCTGTTGTTGACCGTCTGTGGATGTTGTTGCCAGTACCAATCTTCCAGTCACGCGATATTTTAGGTTCGATCGTTCGACTTGGCGATCGAATTTGCGAATGAGAAAATCGGCAATATCGTCATGCCAGCGAATGGCGCGCATTTCGACAATTTCTCCATCGACCAGTTCGTATCGACCCCGATCGTCGGGATATTGTTCTAGAAACTGCTCAAACGTAAGTTTTCCAGAAGTTGCGATCGTCATCATCTATATAGATCGTCTAGATCGTTAAGTTGTCATATTACCATAAAAAAGTTAATATATTGCGTAATGCGATCTAACAATCGCTCAATTATCCTCACTAAAATATTAAACAATATGAACCGTGTAATAACTGATAGACTTCTAATTCGCTGCGTTCGACGATGAAAATTGCATAGTAAGGAATGCGTAGAATTTGCTCGTATACCCAAAATTTTCCCGGTTTGACTCGTTCTCCTTCTAAGCGAGATAAGGGAGTACAATCGCGTTCTTCTGTTCCATCTCCACTGGCAAATTCGATCGCAATTAAAGGCGCAATAAATTCTCGCCACACCACGTAGGAACGACGGATGACCCCCATCGAGTAACAATGGCGGAACGTTGGGGACATAAAACCAATCGGGAGCTTCTGCACCGCGTTCTGGGGGATCGGTTTCTCGCCAGTAGATGCCACAGTCTTGTCCGATCGCATATTGTCCATCTGGATGTCGTTGTTGCAATACCGGTCCGATGGAATCCGTCAGCAAAATACTTTGTGGATGTTCTTGGAAGTTCTTCACAAATGTCCCGTCGGATTCGGGGAGTTGAGTATGGTCGGGAAATGCTGGGGGTACAACGATCGGATCGAGACTTTGTGTCATGGTAACTCAGGGGGCGATCGACTGTCTTTGCCTATAATAAACTGTTTTGGATTTAAACTGTTACTAAAAAGCATCCCAATCCGGTGCGTTTCGTGCCTCAACACACCCTACCAACTGTTCTTATTACTTATTACTTATTTTACCGTTTCGATCGTCAAAACTTGCGGCGGAACCGAATCCGGCGGATAGATAAATTCTAAACGGATCGATCGTTTTTCTTGGGGAGCAAGTTCCACAGTTTCCAAAGGTTCCAAAACTTGACCTTGCCGATGCCATAAATGCACGTAGCGGATTGCCGTTTGTTCTTTTTCTTTCATCACGCTCAAACGCACCGTTCCCCGGAAAAAAGGAAAATCGAGGGGGGGTTGTCGGAAGCGCAATCCACCTTGGGAAAGTTGGTCTTCTTTTAAGGGTGATTCTAAAGTAATGGCAACCTTTTGAGATTTCTCGGTATTGTTAAATAAAGGCAGCGTTAAATCGTAACGAACGCCGTAGTTTCCGTGGGATTCGTAGGCGGTATCTGGATAGCGAACTAACATAGAAGCACTTTGAATTTGCTGCGTTCCCAGCCTGCCGCCACGTAAAGTATCGATCGTATAAGAAATCGGACGATCGATAGAGGGAATGTCTAAACGATCGGCTCCTTCTTCCATTAAATTGGCTTGCCAACGAGAACCACTTTGCACACCCGAAACACGACCGTAAACCAGCGAACCACTTGTTTGGTTGGGAGGGGTTGGTGTGCGATCGCGAGAACCGGCTAACCCGCCTTTATTTAACAGTTCTTGCCATTCTGTGATGGTGGGAGCACGATCGGTTCCGTTATCATTTTTCTTAGCATACATCGCTAAACTAGCAACGTGGATTTGACCGCTACTAGCAAGGTGGAAAAAACTCGATCGACCGTTAATGGGTTTTTCCAAATCGCGAACGGGAATGGGTAGGTTCATCAACATCCGA
The DNA here is from genome assembly GCA_963838375.1 of uncultured cyanobacterium. Lineage (GTDB taxonomy): Bacteria > Cyanobacteriota > Cyanobacteriia > Cyanobacteriales > Geitlerinemataceae > DVED01. Next base: position 491,210 of record CAWIQY010000015.1, read on the forward strand.
CTTTCCCCCGGCGGGATAGAAATTTTTTCGGGAAAATCGTCAAGTCGCCGACCTCGCAACACGTTATCCACAGCACGAATCCCGGGACCTGAATAGATGTCACCGTTGGGATTATCCAGCATCGGTTCTTGCTCTTTAAACGGCGCTTCGGGTTCCATCAAATAGCTGGCAGCTTCAAAGACAGAAATCACCGCTGTTTGTTGACCGGGATTGCGGATGAGAATGCCGAGATAGAGGGTTTGGAGATCGGGTGGCGTGTGGGAAAAATGGTGAGCGAAGAGGGTAAATTCGCCCTGGAACGGAAAGTTTAAATGGGCGTCGGGAACTTGTTTGCTTTCTGGGGGAAAGGTGGAGAGTAAAATCCCTTCAGTTTTCACCCATTCCGGACTGTTGCTGTTGAACATAGGAACATCGTCCAACTGTCCTGGTAACGATCGAACGATATTCGATCGGACGATATCCCGATTGTTGGGGGTGGCAGCAATAGAAGGTCCGGTATTGGTGTTAGGATTGGGTGCGGGAATGGAAATATTTAGGGGGCGACAAGCAACAGTCCCTAGACCCAGAAAGAGTCCGGCTACCAGTCCGAATGGATTGAATGTTATAGAGGCTTTCATAAAAAGAGTTTGTCGATCGAATAAAGTAGTTTTTTTGCCCGTCCCGTTCGAGCAAATCCGGTTCGTGTACTCACACAAAGAGGTTCGATAGGTTCAGGTGTTTCCAGAAAGAGAATCGATCCCATCACTGTCAGTTAATCGCAAATGGATGGGATCTCTGAGAAAAAAAGATCTTCCCAAACCCGTATAAATACTAGATTTCATAGTACTCTATTTTAGAGTTCCGTAAAAATACCGATCGAGTCGATCGAACACTTATAGAGACCTGATTTTATTCAAAGAGTCTGCGAAATTTGCCGATCGTTTCGATGATATGCGCTAAACTAGAACCCAATTGTTATGCTGAGTGAAAAACAGATAGAGAGAAGCGATCTATCCCAGCTCGGCTCGAACAGGCTTTAGTCCCCTAAGAATATATTCTAATCGAGCGTCGAGCGCTGAAAATTTCGATCGATGCCCTACTTCCTTTGCCTAGGAGAATGTCCCCATGAATTGGCTTGTTGGCTTTCGTCAATGGAGTTTTATCGTTCTACCCATTGCAGGTGTCCTCACAACTTCCTCAGTATTTGCCCAGATTGTACCTGCTAACGACGGTACAGGAACGATCGTCTCGCCACAAGGCAACCAACTCGACATCGGCGGGGGACAACTCTCAGAGGATAACGCGAATCTATTCCACAGCTTTCAAGAATTTGGACTGCAAGACGGGCAAGTCGCCAACTTCCTCTCCAACCCCAACATCGACAACATTTTCGGTCGAGTCACCGGAGGCAATGCCTCTTATATCAACGGTTTAATTCAAGTCACCGGAGGCAATTCCAACCTCTTTCTCCTCAACCCCGCCGGAGTCGTTTTCGGGGAAAATGCCAGCCTCAACATCCCCGCCGACTTTACCGTAACCACAGCGACGGGTATCGGTTTCGACAGTGGCAATTGGTTGAATGCGTTTGGGGAAAACGCCTGGGCGGATTTGCTGGGAACTCCCAACGCCTTCGACTTTTCCGGTTTGTCTTCGGGTGCGGCAATTGTCAACAACGGCAACCTTGCCGTGGCATCGGGACAAAATGTCGGCTTTTTTGGCGGCAGCGTCACCAACTCGGGAACCATAACCGCAGCCAACGGTAGTTTAATCGTCACCGCCGTTCCCCAAAGTCATCTCATCCGCATTTCTCAACCGGGAAATGTTTTGAGTTTAGAAATCGAACCGCCTCGGGATGCCGAAGGAAACCTTCTCCCTTTCGACGGGTTGGATTTGCCGGGAATGCTGGCAGGAACTCCGGGAGAGGTTCTCAACTCGGGGGAAATCACCGCAGGCAATATTGAGGTGAATGCCCAAACTGTGGAAAATTCCGGCAGTCTCGATGTCAGCAACCCGGCGGGAAACGGTGGAACGGTAAGCATTGAAGCCACTGAAAGCCTCGTACAAACGGTAACGGGAGACATGGCAGCGCGAGGAGAAAGCTACGGTGGGAGAGTGAGTTTGACGGCGGGGACAAGTTTCCTGTCGGGAACGTTGGATGTGTCGGCAGTGGGAGAAGGAAGCCAAGGCGGCAGAATTGAAGTGTTGGGAGATGCGCCGACGCTGTTGGGGGCGAGTTTAGAGGCATCTGGGCCCGGTGGCGGCGGGACGGTACTCGTCGGCGGCGAGTTTCAAGGCGGCGGAACCACTCCCAGGGCGCAACAAACCGTTGTGGATGCTTTGACAGAAATTCATGCCGATGCGTTGGCAAACGGAGATGGCGGTAATGTGGTTCTCTGGGCGGAAGGAACAACGCAGTTTGCCGGAACGATTACAGCCCGAGGGGGCAGTTTGGGCGGCAATGGCGGATTTATTGAAGTATCGGGGAAAGAAGGGGGAAGCTTTGCCGGGTTTGCCGATGCCAGTGCAATTTTGGGCGAAGCGGGAACATTACTACTCGATCCGAAGAATATCACGATCGCCGATGGTGGGATCGGGGGTAGCAGCCTATTTGCGGAAAATCCCCAGGGCGACTTCACCTTCGATGCCGATTTAGTCACTCAAACCACAAACACCGGAACGAACCTGGTTCTGCAAGCTAACAACGATATTACCGTTAACGAAGCGATCGTCACTAACAACCCCGTGGGAAATGGGGGCAATCTCACTTTCCAAGCGGGACGCAGCATCGCCATCAACGCCGACATCACCACGGACAATGGCAGCCTGATGCTGACAGCAAACGAGACGGCAGCCAATGGTGTGGTCGATGCGTACCGAGATCCCCCAGATGCGAGAATTAATCTGACTCCGGGTGTCACCTTAAATGCCGGGACGGGGACGATCGATCTTAACCTGAGTACGGGGGAAGGATTGACCCATAACGGTTTCGGTAATATTTCCCTCGGTGGTAATATTCGGGCAGGCAGTCTCGATGTCACTTCTGCCGGCGGGATTGTCGGTGGGGACAACATGGTCGGCTTCGGCAACATCACCACCAACGGCGACCTCTCTTTGACTGCCAATACCCGCAGCATCGATCTCGGCAATGCCACTCTCAATGCGGGCGGTAATATCGCCCTGACGGGAACCAACGCGGTTGCGAGTGGAATTTATATTAGAGACAGTACGCTGGCAACGACGGGAACGGGTAGCATTACCTTGGTGGGAACGGGGGGAGTTGGATTTTCCGGTTCTCGAGGTGTTTTCTTAGATTTGTCCAGTCGCCTGACCACTGTAGACGGCGATATTAACATCCTCGGAACGGCGGGTAGCGGGACGCAGGGCAATCACCAAGGCGTGTATATCAACGGCTTCTCGACGGTGGAATCCACGGGAAATGGTAATATTTTCCTCTCGGGTCAGGGTGGAACGGGAACGTTCATCAACCAGGGAACGACGATTCAAGATCGCGCCATCGTCCGATCGAATAATGGCGATATTACCATTACCGGAGTGGGCGGAACGGGTAGCGATATCGAACAGCAAGGGGTTCTGATTCTCGATGACTCGACGGTTGAGTCTACAGGAACGGGAAACCTGACGATCCGGGGAACCGCTGGTTTGGGCACGGGTCAACTCTACGGCGTGTCGATTCGCGATTTGCGGACGGGTCGAATTGCGACCAATACGGGTAATGTTCTCATAGAAGGAACGGGATCGGACGGTTGGGATGACGTTCGGATCGACAACGGGGCGATCGGTAGTCTGACGATGACTGGTAATATAACGATCGCGGGCGATACCCTCGGCATTGTTAATCTGGCAGCGCTGCAAAGCCGAGGAACTCTGACGTTTCAACCGGGCGATGCGGCGAATAACTATACATTCGATCCGGCAAAGCTGGCAATTGCCCAAGATGGTTTCAGTAACATTGCGATCGGGCATCCCCAGGGTAGTGGTACGGTGACACTGACGGGAACCGTTGCCGCCGTTACCGATCCGCTGACGATTCAATCTCCTTTGGGAACGTTGAATTTAGGAGATAATCTGACCGCGACGGATCGGGATTTGACGCTGAACGGGACGATCTCGCTGACGGAGGATTTGACTCTGAGTACCGGAATCGGCGCGGGGAATCTTACCTTGTTGGGAACGGTGGATGGCGGGCACAATCTCACGTTGGCGGCGGGAACGGGCAATATTAGCCTCAATGGGAATTTGGGAGAAACGACTCCCCTGAACAGCTTGGAACTCGATACCACGGGAACGGTGGCGCTGGGAAGCAATATTGCCACCACCAACGACCAAATTTATAACAATCCGGTGATACTGACCGGAGATAGCACCCTGACGGCGAATAACGTCACTTTCAATTTCCCTGTGGATGATGGGGGAAATTTGACGGTGAATGCCGATGGTGCAGTACAGTTTAACAGTGATGTGGGGTCGGCTACGACGATCGGGAATTTAGAGGTAACGGGAGATACGATCGCCTTTGCCGATGTCGATGCAACCGAAACGGTGACAGCTACCGCCGGGGGAAATCTCAATGCCGGGAGGATCGATGCAGCGGATATTCGCTTAACCAGTACGGAAGGGGCGATCGCAATCGGAGATATCGATGCTGATTATGAAACTGATGGAACAGTAGAAGTGACGGCTAACGGCAATATCAATACGGCATACATTTCCGGCGAAAGCATCACTTTAACCAGTACGGAAGGGTCGATCGAAACCGGAGATATCTTTACCTATTATGGAACAGTAGAAGCGACGGCTAACGGCGATATCAACACCGGAAATATCAACACCGCCTTCTACGACGATAACGGTACGGGTGGCGATATCGTTCTTGGCAGCGAACTCGGTGAAATTCGCACTGGAGATCTGGACTCCTTCGGAGGAACCGATGGCGGCGACATTTTCGTCGATGCCGAGTTGGCAATTACAACCGGGGCGATCGACTCTAGCGGAAATACAGGGGCAGGAGGTAATGTAACATTAGACCCGATCGGTGATGTCCAAGTCACCTCGATCGACGCAGAAGGGGCAACCACCGGCGGTAACATCACTGTCGTGGCTGGGGAAAACTTCCGGGCGACGGGCACCTTCATCGCCGCAAACGGTCAACCTGCCAGTATTTCTACCATCGGCGGAACTCAAAGTGGCACGGTGAATATCGCACACGGCGGCGGTGAGACGACTCCCTTTGTGGTGGGCGATGCTTCGGTGAACGGTACGGCAGGAATTGTGACGACGGGAACGGAGACGATCGAAAATGGTAGTTTTCTCTACAATGAAGTCGGAGATGAGATTTCCATTATCTCCGGTGTGGAAGCCCCGTTGACGATCGATCCCGAAATCGAAATTCCCGTAGAAGAAACCCCCACACCAGAAACCCCCGTAGAAGAAACCCCCACACCGGAAATTCCCGTAGAAGAAACCCCCACACCGGAAATTCCCGTAGAAGAAACCCCCACACCGGAAATCCCCGTAGAAGAAACCCCCACACCAGAAACCCCCGTAGAAGAAACCCCCACACCGGAAACCCCCGTAGAGGAAAATTCTGCCGAAAATTCGGGTAGCCTCCAACCGATACCGAATATGCCCGATACGACAACCCCAGACGATCTCGTCACAGAAGTGCCCGTCGCTTCGGAAGAGCCCAGATTCACAAATGAACGTCTCACGGCGCCAAGTTTCGATAATGCGTCGATGGAAAACGATCGTTCACCAACACCCGAACTCTCCGAGATCGGTAATACAGTTGCCCTTCTCAATGGTTTAGAGAATCCTGAAGGAACTGCCACCGATCGTTTTAACGATGATACTTTCATTACGAATGCCAGTATGGGTAATGAAGGGAATGTCATTTCTAGCGATGACAGCAGCAGCGATGATAGCAGTCGCGTCGATGCCATTTTCGACTCCAATAATAACGATATGGTGGCAACCGTCTGGCAAACGGAACAGTTCCGAAATCAAGAATACGAAGAATATTTGGGAGTCACAGCCGACTTACCGAACCAGAACGTTGCCATTGCCGCCACCCAAGAACGCCTGCGCGACGTGGAAACCCAAACGAATTCTCGATCGGCGTTGGTATACATAGTTTCTCGCACTTCCCAATTAGAACTCATTGTCGTTCCTCCCGAGGGTTCTCCCATTCGCCGCAGTGTTCCCGAAGCCAGCCAAGAAGCCCTCGTTCCCGTCATCAACGAGTTTCGCCGCCAACTCACCAGTCCCCGAATGCGCGATCGCGATACCTACCTCGTCTCGGCACAACAACTCTATCAATGGCTGATTGCCCCCCTGGAAGCCGACTTACAAGCTGCCGGAATCGACACTCTCTTATTTTCCTTAGATGCCGGATTGCGAAGTCTTCCCATTGCTGCTTTACATGACGGTTCCCAGTTTTTGGTGGAAAAATACAGACTCAGCCTGATTCCCAGTTTCACCTTACTCAACTCCGACTATCGCCGCATCGAAAACGTAGAAGTTTTGGCGATGGGGGCTAGTGAATTTAGCGACCAAAATTCATTGCCCTCAGTTCCGGTAGAATTGAACACCATTTCTCAAACCTTGGGACAGGGCAAGGCTTTCCTCAACGAAGACTTCACCCGCGAAAACCTGTTTTCCCAACACAAAACTCTGGCGTATCCGATCTTGCACCTGGCGACCCACGCTGACTTCCAACCGGGAACCCCGCGCAATTCCTACATTCAACTGTGGAACGACAAACTGACCCTCGACGAACTCCCCACCTTAAATTTGGACGATCCGCAGGTAGAATTGGTAGTGCTGAGTGCCTGTCGGACGGCAGTGGGCGATCGCGAAGCCGAGTTAGGTTTTGGCGGTTTGGCGGTGATGTCCGGCGCCAAGTCAGCATTGGCTAGTTTGTGGTATGTCAGCGATGAAGGTACTTTTAGCCTGATGAGTGGCTTTTACGAAAATTTAGGCATGGGAGAGATTAAAGCAGAGGCGCTGCGAAGGGCGCAAATGGGCTTGATATCGGGTCAAATTCGCCTGGAAAGCGGACAATTGCACTTAGAAGATGGGACAACCGTTTCCCTACCGCCAGCGTTACAAAGTTTGGGCGATCGAGATTTGTCTCATCCCTACTATTGGTCGAGTTTTACCTTAATCGGCAGTCCTTGGTAATACACGACTCATGTGAGATCTAATAGACATCATCGAAGAAAGCAAAAATGACAAATCAATGGACTTCTACCGAACACGCTTTAGACTATCTTTCCCGCGCCGATCGTATTCCTCATCGCACAGAAGGAGAAGCGACGTTACTCGATTGCGTTCCCCAAACGGTGAAACGAATTTTGGATTTGGGAACCGGAGACGGTCGTTTGCTGGCACTTTTGAAACTCGATCGACCCCAGACAAAAGGCATTGCTCTCGACTTTTCTCCGGTGATGTTAGAATCGGCAAAACAACGATTTTCCCCTGACGAAACGATCGAAGTTATTTGCCATAATTTGGACGATACTTTACCGGATTTAGGCAGATTCGACGCGATCGTTTCTAGTTTTGCCATTCACCATCTTGCCGACGATCGAAAGCGATCGCTCTACGCAGAAGTCTTTAACTTACTAGAACCGGGCGGCATTTTCTGCAACCTAGAACACGTTTCCTCTCCCACTCCCCAATTACACAAACAGTTTTTGCACAAAATTGGCTATACCCCGGAAACGGAAGATCCCTCGAACCAACTACTCGATGTGGAAACTCAATTAACCTGGTTTCGAGAACTGGGCTTTATTGATGTCGATTGTTATTGGAAATGGCGGGAACTGGCATTATTAATTGGCATGAAGTCCGACTCATGAGCTCTGTCACGAACGTTCCTGGCATCAAACCCGGATATGACTTTCTTCCCCTACTCACCGTCGGTCAAGAAGTTCCTCAAATTCAAGGATCGATCGGCAATTTTTTCCCAACCGGAACAACCTTTGCCCTGACCGGAATTCCCGATGGCATGGGATTATATGAAACTCCCACCCATAACTACCTATTTGTCAACCACGAATTTGGCAGTACCGTCGTTTCCGATATATCTTCATGCCAAAGAACAAGCGTATTCTGCTTCCCAATATCGGGCAACCCACTCCGACAAAACCATTCTCTTCGGTTTGGAAGATTTCGGCGACGGCGAACTGTATATGTACGTCGGCAATCAGACAGCAGCCGACCCCAACGGTTTCCACAGCGGACAACTCTACGCCCTGAAAGTAGACGGGACACGACTGGGAAACCCTCCCCGAAGGTGCAGCCCAATCGGCTACCGGGACGGCGGTTCCCCAAGATGCCGCCCTCGAACCCAAAGGTTTGGCGCTGAATACCTTCGTCAATACGCCAGGAAATACCACCAACTTCCGCCGTCTGGAAGATTTGCACAAAGATCCCAACAATCCGGGAAGCTTCTACTTCGTTACCACTGGAGGCTTACAGAAAGCCGGTTCGCTGACATCGAATACAAGTTGAGCGAAACTGAGGGGTTATTTATCGAGCCAAAGTCCCCAAAATACGCTAAAAATCTCGATCGTCTTCAGCACAATGGCGGTTGACTAAAAGACTCAGTTGTGGAAGAACAAAATCACCATTGGCAGTATTATGAAGTTAACTTCATCTGGGCTTGCGTAAAAATACAAGTAATGCTCCGAGATCCCACAGTCGCTTTATCATTTCTTTAAAAAAAATCGAAAATTCCAGTGTTTTTATGTGAGCAAAAAGTTATTCATACAATATTGCGACACAATACAAAAGATTGCTCTAATGTCTTTATCAAAGCTATAAAAACAATCTAGCATTGATATTATTTTTGAAATATCGTAAAAATGGCTGATGACTCCACCACTCAACCTGTGGAATTATACTGATGTAGCTTGTAGCAGCCAAGGAAAAACGCAAGAACATTGAGTATGTAGTAGGGTCTCGTGACAGTTAAATACGGTTTGACTATAGTTTTTTATCTCATCTATCGATATCGAGCAAACGGTAGAACGAGTCAAATCTCTGGTTGACGTATAAATTAAACTATCCGAAATCGATCGCTCAATACAATCTTGCTAACTCCTAGAGTCATTTGTCTGCTTCTTGTTTACCGCAATCTAAAACCCAACTAAGCAAGCGAGGAAATCGAACATGAGTGTCAACTTAACCTTAACCATCAATACAGACATTTTGCCCGAAGAGACCACTTGGAAAATCTTCGATAACACGGGTGAAGTCGTCGCCGATGGTGGACCTTTTGCTGAAACATTTGCAGAGATCGCCATCATCAAATCCATCAACTTGCCCGGTACTGGAGACTACACGTTTGAAATTTTCGATTCATTTGGCGATGGTATATTGGCACCCGGTGGATATGAGCTGGTTGAAGACGAAACGGGCACAGTTTTAGCAGGTCCATCGTTCTCGGATTTTGGTGAAGCCACTGCTTTTACCATCTCCACTCTTTCTACCAGCAATCCAAGATTGGTGGGTACCCGCAATGGCGACCTGATTCTGGGTGACACTCAAGATGATGCTCTTATGGGTCAAGCAGGTAACGACACTCTTCGCAGCTTCGATGGCAAAGATCGAATCAATGGTGGCACTGGAGAAGACGAACTCTTTGGTGGAAATGGCAACGATTTACTCAAAGGCAATGCTGGAGAAGACATACTTCGGGGAGGTAGCAACGACGACAAGCTATTTGGTGGCACTGGAGACGATGAACTCTTTGGTGGAAATGGCAACGATCTACTAAAAGGTGAAGATGATAACGATTTTCTCCGTGGTGAAAGTGGCGAAGATACTTTAATCGGTGGAATGGGGAGCGATATCCTCGATGGTCTTCGGGGTAATGATGTCTTGATTGGTGTCGATTCTGACAACCCTGGACTCAACGAGTTCGACATTCTATCCGGTGGTCGCGGTGAAGATACTTTTGTTCTAGGAGATGACGTCCAATCCTACTATCTTGGAGACGGCGCGTTGGGTTTTGCCATAATTACCGATTTCGATCTCAAAGGTGAAGCTGATAAAATCCAAGTCTTCGGTACAGCTTCCGACTATACGTTCAATAATTTCAATGGCAACACTGAAATCAGTCAAGGTGGCGACCTAATTGCCGTTGTAGAAAATGCTTCTATCATGGAGGTCGTCGGCGCACTCGTATAATAATACGATGTGCATCTAAAATAGACAGACTTTAACTACAGTAGAAAGTCAATACAGCAAGAATCGAAATTCTTGCTGTATTGACTAATTTTATTAGTAGTTACTTTTGAGGAGCGAAATTCTTGCCTTTTTAGTTATGAAGTGTAGGGTGTAAGGTTGATTTTTCTAATGTAGTTTTTATCGGATCATTCAAATTATCAGAAAATAGAGTTAGTAGTGATGAGAGGCGAGAAATACTGAATCAATTCTCTAAGCAAAAGTCTAATTTCAAGAACGAATTTCCCCAGACATTATAAAAACTAATTTACGAGTTTATCTTAATATCTAAAATCGATTCAATTATTGACTCTATCTGATGTTCTAAATTAGTTGTAATATTCACATTAAAAATATGTACTTTTTCTAAAGAAATTCCCACTTCTACTAAAGATTCAAAATCTAAATAATTTGAAGTTGACAATACTATCAAAATTTGCTTATTGAGTTCATCAGGAAACAAACTCATTAATTTTGGCATCATCCGTTGATTAATACTGGTGATAATAATTGGGGAATTTAAAGTACGATCGATTAATTTAAATAATTTATCATCACTTTCTCCTATGTGTTTTTGACTTAAGTTAAGACGATCGAATTCTTGAAACTGTTCATTCTCATAGGATAGTTTAAGTTTTTTTAAGCTTTTTACCTTTTCGGTTTCGTTCGCTAACTTCAGATTTTTTATTAAACTTTCAAATGTTAATTGATAACCATCTGAAAAAAGACTAAAACTCAAATTTAGTTTTTCGCTATTTTGGCTCAACAAATTTACGACTTTGTAAAAATCATGAACAGTTACTCTGTTTTTCGGAAAATTCATTGTTTCTTGAATTTTTCCATTTCGGATAGAAATAAAACGATCCCAAGAGCTTTTTATGATACCTGTATCACCTAATCTAATATGAATAAGAGTTTCAACGGTATTATTTTTAGTCACTAGTATTTGATTGTTTAAATTAGAGTCACGCTTTTCAAAATAGCAATTTCTCAGATTTAAACCATCGGGAAAATAGGGAATCTGTTTATTCACCAGTTTTGACAACTTTCCTCTAGCATTACGTATATTTGGAAATACTAAAATTAACTTTCGATCGACTTCATACTGTGAAATAACTGTTTTTTTAACATCTTGTATTAAATCAGTTAATGAATAGATTTCCCGCTCTTCTAAGATTGGTTGAGAAACTGTATATTCAATTTTTTTGATGTTATCTTGCTCTTTCAAACTATTAATATTAGTTTTCCAATAAGAATTAAATCCTAAAAACTCATAAACTTTTTCTGAACTTCTGGGACTATAAAAATCTGTATGAATATAATTCATTCCAGCAATTTTACCTAATTTATAATAAATACAGAATTGCATTAATTGATCGGTAAAGCCTGATTGTTTACCGACATCTATAGTAAAAAGCGTTGAAGATAAAATAATTTCTTCAATCGATGCAGAAATTTCTTTTTGAACTGGGTTTTCAGATGGAACTATACCGTAGATAAATAATAGAAATTCAGTAATATCTACTAAAACTTTCTTTTTCTCTTTTAAAGATAAAAAATAAATTCTAGAACTTATTCTTTGTAAAATTAATAAAATTTTTTGAAGTCGAATTTTATTATAAATTTTATCTGGTTCTAGCTTAAGAATTTTATAGTTACAAGCAAGTGCTTTCTCCAGTTCGTTTCTAAGTTCATAAATATCGGCTAAATGATGAAGAGCAGGTTTATAGTCTGGAGCAATTTCGAGAGCTTTTAAAAAAAGATCGTTTGCCAACGCAATATTTCCTTCCTTTTTTAGCTCAATTCCTTGATTTACATATATTTTAAACTGGGGTACATTTTCAGGAATTAGCACGATCGTATTTTGAATATAATTTAAAAACAATCATTAATCTGCCCGTCTTTTTTACTTGAATCAAGACCTTTGCATTCTTGAAACAGTTATTCGATCGGGTTGTACCCTATCTCGATCTAATGGCGCGGACAAGTTCTATTTTATCTGGTTTAGCGAAGCTCAATGAGCTTATAAAGGCTGCTGCTGAAAATTTTACATGACTGGACTGCGATTATCTTTAAGCTTCAAGTTTTCGATCAGTTTATGATAAGTTTCAGAAGAAATTTCCGGGTTAATTTCAATGGCTTTTTGGTAAGCTGCGAGTGCATTATCCTCATCCCCCTGCTTATAGAGAGCATCTCCTAATCCACTGTAAACCCATGCGGGTTGTTCCGATTGCAAGGTAATTGCTTTTTGGAAAGTAATAAGAGCTTCTTGAATATTCCCTTGTTTCTTCATAACCCTTGCCAGTCGGGCATAGATTTCAGCATTTTCTGGCTGAAGCTGAACTGCACGCTGATAATGAGTAGAAGCTTGTTCAAACTCTTTCTGCCGTTCGTAAGTCACTGCTAGTTGAAACAGAGCCGAAGTATGATGGGGATTTTGTTGCAGCCCCTCTTGATATTTTTCGATCGCTCGATCGAACTGCCCCTTTTTTCTGAATTGATTGCCTGCTTTAATATAGTCTTCTACTGTTAAAGCTTTTGAAGCATTGTACTGACGATCCCATTGGGAAAGCGCCGCAGAAGAGTCGCCTTGAGCCCCAATCCAATGCCAAAACTTTTCAAAGTCTTCTTTAGCTGTTTCCAAAGAAAACTTCATCTTATGAGTTTTATTCAGCAGAAATAGTTCGATATTCGAGTTAACTGTATCCCAATAATCCAAAGAAATATCGAATAAGTCAGTGTCGGGTGAAGCTCCCTGGATAATTCCTCTAGCATAGGCATTCATAATGCCAGTTTTATGAACTCTTTTACTATAGCTCTGTGCTGTTTCTTCTCGATCTCGGGTTAAATGAACGTAAAAAGCACGATCCCCATAAGCATTTTCTAATCGACCGAGGAACCATGCCAACCTGTTATCAGCTTCTATATGATTTTCGGGATACTGGAATCGTGCATCTCCCAACAAACCTGTTCGAGACTCGTGAGCCGATGTATAGTTTTGGATAGAGCTACAGGCTTCGACAAATGTTGTCGAACCACAGCGACCCGTACATAAAATAAATACGTTCATTTTGAACCTCCAATGTCTTATTTTTTCAAAACAACTACTATTGACAGTAAGTCGGCATCACCAGCATTTTGTAGATCGAGATTCAAATCATCAATCTGAACCCGATTCAAATTTTCAGGTGCATTCATTATGACATCACCATTCTGAGTATAATAATGTAACCAGTCAATCTGACAATAATGCAGTGGTGAAAGTTCAATCAATGACTCGAGCTGCTCGTAAGTCGGAAACCAAACATGACCCCCATGAGTGACTTGCTTTCTGGCTGGATTCCACTTTCCGCCACCACCGGGATCGAAATAGGGTTTTCCTCCTTTATCTTTCCACGATCGACCCCACAGAGTGTTACTGTAATAGTCTGGTAGTGAAATCCGCAGCACTCCTCCGGGTTTCAAAATGCGGTAGAGTTCGGGAAAGACGACGTTGAGCAGTTGATGGGGAGAAATATGCTGCAAGAAATTGTCGCATACGAACACATCTACCAGATTATCTGGCAACGGAAAGGGTTTTTGCCAGCTATATTGAATGTGTTCTTCATCTGACTGACAGTTGGATATTCCAATCCATCCCTGCTGCTTGGCAAGTTCTAGTTGAGAGCCAGTATACAGACAGACTTTGCTTGTTTTTAGAACTTTTGCTAATTCGGAAGTAGCCGACTGACTTTCCCATGGTTTTCGCCACCAATGCGTTTCCCGCGTCGAATCGATCGTTCGGGTAAATTCCCAATCCTGAAGCAGAAAATGAACCGGTTGATAGTAATCTTTTTGCGCATCATTAAGTATCAAAATTCCACCTTTTTTTAAGGTTCTAATAGCCTTTTCTATGCATCTTACTCTTTCACGACCATCTACGATTATTAGATCGAAAGTTTCGTTTTCAAACTCTGATGTGGCTAAATGATAAGGTCTTGGCAAGAGTCTTAAATCGATCGCAGATTCGGCTTGCTCTCGATCGATAACGGACTTGACACTTTCATACCAGTTCAAATCGTGTTCGATCGAAATAATATTTTTATTGTGTTGACTTAACCAAATTGTAGAGGCTCCACTCCCAAACTCCAACACTTTGGCATTAGGATTCTGCTTCAATAAGTTTTCTACAAAATCGATCGCCTGCTGGGTAAACTGTGTTTTTTTTGCTATATCGTAGATTTGTGGCTTAAAGTCTGTATATTCATCATTCATTTTCTGAATGATATCTTCTAATCCCGAAACTTGAGTTAAAAAAGCGATTTCTCTTTTAGTCTTTTCTAAAAAATCAAGAATTTTTAGATCTTCATCCTCGTTTCGATCGTGAATCTCAAAAGATTTTTCAGGTCTAATTTTTTCTGGGTTGTTTATATTTCTAGTTGCTCGACCCCGAGAGCGCTTCAAATCCCATTCAGCTTTAGACTTTGCAAAGTAGTGGTTGATTTGTATCGTATCCTGATTAATATATGGATTTTTCTTGCTAACAGACTTAGGTACAAGAGTCCCATCAGGATAAATATGAACGCCATCGAAAAACTTACAGCTATGTACAGTAATAATTTCTTGAATTTTATCGACTTTAGCAATTGTTTTAAACCGACGGTTAAAAAGAAATTGTGGTGCAGCACATTTCGTAAACCTTTCCATCAATAAACCCTCTGTCTTCAATAGATGACCAGAAGATCCGAACAGTTTCCAATTAATAGCAATCCCAGAAACGGGTTGGTTTTCGTATTCGATTAAAAAGTCTTTAATATTTCTATGTTTATGAGGGAGGATGAATTCATCAGCATCAATAAAAGCTGCCCATTTGCATTGACCAACTAATCTTAAATAAGCATCTTTATAAGCCGATAGTTGATTATCTTCAATAATAGGGTTATTCGGCCAACTAATATAAGTTATGATTCCAGCTTTTTCTAAATATTGAAAAATTTCAGAAGTGCGATCCGTACTATCATTGTCATACAGGATAAAATGATCGATCCCAATTACACGATGATATGCAATCCACTCAAGAAGGTAAGGTGCTTCATTTTTGAAAGTCGTACAGACAACAACCTCGTACTCTTTTTTTCGATCGATCGCGATCGAATTACGTTTCTGCTTAAGCGCTTCTCCTAAACAAATATAGATATCAAAAGGCAAGCTTGGATCGAGATGAATTGCAGACTTATAAGCATCGATCGTACGATTGAGATCGCCTGCTTTAGAGTAAGATTCTGCCAGTAGAATGTAAAAGTTTGCCTTTTCGCGATCTTTGACGAAAAAAACAGCTTTTTTGCAGAGGTCGATCGCTCTATCGTATTCTTTACGCTGGTAGAAAATATCGAGTAGCTTTTTGTAGATTGAAGAGGATATATCTGGATCTATCTCAATAGCTTTTTGATAAGCCTCCAGTCTTTCATTTTGATTCTCAGTTTCAGGCAAGCAATCTCCCAAGCTTGTATAAATCCATGCGGGTTGAGTTGATTGCAAAGCAATAGCTTTTTGAAAATAGACAATTGCCTCTTGAATATGACCATGCTTTTTCAGGACTCTACCAAGCCTTGAATACGCATCATAATTATCTTGTTGAATTTGGATGACACGTTGATAGTTAGAAATGGCGTTCTCCAAATCCATCTGTTTTTCATAAGTCACAGCTAATTGGAAAAAAGCTGGAGCAAATTCTTCATTCTGCTTAAGAGCTTCTTGATATTGATCTATGGCTCGATCGAGCTTTCCTTGCTTTCTAAATGTATTCCCTTTCTGAACGTAATCGTTAGATGTCAATTCCTGTTTCATAGCTTTGTTAAACCCTGCTATATTTTTTATTTTTTGATTACCAATTCAGATCGATACCCAAATATTTTTCAAGCTTTTTGTTATGAAATTCAAAGAACTTCGTAAGTTGACTAGGAGCAGACGCTTTCTTTGTATTGTAAGAACCTGCATTATATTTAATATAACGATCGAGTTTTAAATTAGATACACCCAAAAAATTTAATACTTCTGATGTAGTTTTTTCTGGATCTTGATAAAAGTCTTCGCTTTTCACAATGAAAATTTTTTCTCTAGAAAAGTAACTTAACCAGGATTTTAAAAAGTATAAATACAAACCGCGAACAACGTATCCATACTCTAAGTAACCATAAGGTTTATTCAAATATTCTAGTTTTAATGAAGAATAAAAGTTCGATTTCTCTATCGCATTAATTTCTTCATCGATCGCTTCTTCAAAAGAACGTAACTCTTTGCCGGGATGCTGCTTTTTGACATGATTGTAATGTGAAAAAGCTCGATGAACTGGGTTTCTCAAAAGAATAATTATTTTCATCTCTGGAAAAAATTCATTTATTCTTTTTGAAACATCAGGATAGTCGAAGTAGCTCGTACTTGCTTCGCCTGTAAAAAAATTATCTCCTTGTGGAAGGGATGGGAATTGAGCTAAATACCAGTTTACACCCAGCCAGAACTTTGTAGAGAAAAAGTGAATTTCTTTGTTAATACAAGGTAAAAAATCCGGGTGCTTGGCAATATATTCATATAAAGAGGTTGTGCCACACTTCATCGAGCCAATTATTGCAAAGTCAGGTTTCTTGACGGGTGAAGAAGTTGAATTATGTTCACAAAACTTAGGATTGAGTTTTGCAATTTGTTTTTGACTCGCAGTTTTATAACAAGATATTGCTTCTTTGATATTCCTTTTTTGAGTTAATAAGTCTCCTAGTCTTTGGTAAGCCTTGGCTAGATCGGGATCGATCTCTATCGCTTTTTTATAACAGCTTTCAATTTCATCTTTTCTATCTCTATCGGGTTCGCTAACACGACTTAAAGCATCTCCCAAGTTACAGTATGCGATAGCGAATTTAGGGTCAACTTGAATTGTATTTCTATAACATTTTACAGCTTCAGACCATTGACCCTGCTTTGAAAAAACCGTACCTAGCTGAAAATGATATTGGCTTGACTTGAAATTCAAATCAATCGCTTTTTGATATTCTTTTATCGCTTCTTTTAGTTTACCTTCCTTAGTCAGAATATTGCCTCTTTTGAACGATAGAAAATCTTCAGTCTCGTTCGCTTCGTTTTTTTGCTTTTGCTTTGGAGTCATGGTGATTAATTTTTATACTAATGAACTTCTATTTGTGTTCCCCTTCATTTTTTCTCGATCGAGCGCCTCAATAACTTTTATCATTTCCCCCACCCGCTGCTCAAAAGTATGATTTTCCCGAATATACCGAGAAAACTCGATTCGCTCTTGAGAAGTCTGCTCTCTTTGAGACAAACAACTCTTCACAATTTCGGGTAACTCTTCAGCAGAACGATAGGTCACAACTCGATCGCCAAACACTTCCTTTAAACCGGAAATT
This sequence comes from uncultured cyanobacterium, assembly GCA_963838375.1. Taxonomy (GTDB): domain Bacteria; phylum Cyanobacteriota; class Cyanobacteriia; order Cyanobacteriales; family Geitlerinemataceae; genus DVED01. Next base: position 508,834 of record CAWIQY010000015.1, read on the forward strand.
TCATCAGAGATAATTTTGGCACCACAGGCAGCAGCATCAAATAAGCGATTGGAGATAAACCCTCGTTTACGCATTGTGTTCCAATGATCGTTTAGTAGAACGCCACACCGCGTGTAATAGCGACGCAACACCTGATTGGGAATATGTTCTCCCTTTGTATATCCAGGGGGCAGGAAAAAGTCCCAGTTCGTGCCGTATACATCAACACTTAAGCCAGACTCGATCGCGTCTCGAACAATTTTTCGATACACTTTGCGAGAATTTCCCACAAAGAGAACCTCACCTACTTCTTCATCGCCTTCCTCATCTGGATAGAATAGATCGGGATCGGTACATTGCAACAGTGTTTGCACCGGAACCGTCAGTTCTTTGCTCAGTTTTTCGGCATATTGCTGCGAAGCCACAAACACATGGTCGTATTGTTCGTATTCATGAACTGAAATCTTATCTGGGTGGCTGATATTCCACATGATATTGATGTGGTGAGGCTTGGGATTATAAATACTCAAACCTCGCAAAACAATTGCCACATCGTCTCCGTAAGCTTTGGGAGTATCCCATTCTGGTAAGATATCGATCCGAACTGAATGTCCCTGGCGCTCAAACGATCGCTTCATCGCCAGTGCATAGTGATAATCGCCCCACTCTTCGACTCCTTCCCACCGAGGCGCACCAATCTTGATGCTAATGCGGAAAGTGAGGCTCATCTTGTCCCGCAGGTCAGAAAATACTGTATGAGCACGATTATTATAGGTATGTTGCTCTAAGACCATTTTTTGGAGCTGAGCAACCCGTTCGAGACGCTTGGGTTCGTCTGTCAAATATTCTCGCAGCAGTGCTTCTAAAGATTCTGGCGAATCGTAGGTTGGTAACAAGCCACCAAATACTTCTTCAGAACCTTTCACGCCGTTTGTAATGACGAGTGCACCCGCTCCAAGAGCATCAAAGACACGAGAGTTAACCGAACCCCATTCTTTAGTCACTAAATTGGCATCGTCAATCACAATTTTAGTAGCAGCATACACTTTTGGAATTTCGGTATAGGATAACGGACCGCGAGACCACTTTTTGAACTTCTCAACTTTCTCCCAGTTGTAACCGTACAGAGCAAACTTATAGGGTAGGTTCTCTGGTTCTAACAGATCGATAATCTCTCGATGAGCATCCCAATAGCTTCCTGTAAAGCAATAATCCGAGCTAAACTCAGGATTGACCTCCGTACCCAAAAAACGATCGGCATTTGTAGCAATCCTCATCACCGTCACCGGCTTTGACAATTGCTCGCTCAGATAGTCGGCTGCATGCTGAGAAGAAGACCAAATACAATCGTAGTCTCCTACCCATTCTCGGGATGCTAGTCGTTCAAACCAATTGCGCGCCCAGATCACTTTCACCAGACTGGGCTTGGCATTTTTTAACGATGGTAAATGATAGTCATCTCGCATGACAACCAGTACATCTAGAAGAGTCATATCATACCAGTTCTCGTCTTTAGATAGATAAAATACCTCCCAACCCAATTCGCGAACGAGTTGCTCTCCTAGTTCTAACGCGGTAAAGTAATCTCCCGCCGATGCTGCCATGTCAGCTTCTGTAACTGCAAATCCAATTCTTAATGGATGTGAAGTCCAAAATACCCCTTTACTAAAGAAATCACGTAAATGACTTCGACGAATAAAATAGCCAAATCGGCTTTCGATAGTTTGGCGATTATTCGCCATTCGCTGACCAAATTCTTTGTTTTGCTTGAATCGCGTAAATCCGCGATTGTGTAATGCAGCTAAATTATTAGCACAAACAATATCTTTTCCCAACTGTGTTTGCATAGATAGACATAAATCCATGTCTTCATAGCCATAAAAATAATCTTCATGGAATCCACCGATGGCAAAGAAATCTTCTCGACGGCACATCATGAGAGCGCCAGTCACAGATGGGGTATACCAAGATGTCGCTTGAATATCAATGAGTTGTGGTGAATAGCGAACATCAAACGGTCGAAAAAGTCGGTTTTTATCGTGGAAATGGAACTGAACCCCTAAATGCTGGATGGGTGGTACAGCTAAAGATTGCTTAGATTCGATAATATCTAATAGTTTAGCGCCAACAATACCCACTTTCTCGTCTGATAGAAAGCTAATCAGTTGTGGAATGATATCCTGGCATAGGGTGATATCATTGTTTAAAAACAAAAGGAATGGTGAATTAGTTTGTCGAGCCGCAAAATTATTAGAATTAGAAAATGAGTGATTTTTACCTCGCGCAAGAACTCTGATGGGTAAGTGTTGCGACCAGTAATTACAGACTTCTAAACTTTCATCAGTGGAGCCGTGATCGACCAGTATTAACTCGATATTTGGATAACTATTATAAATCGAGAACGATCGAAATAGTTGGTCAATGAGTTTCGCCCCATTTAAGCTAAGAATGATAACTGATACTAAGGGTGAAGTCGTTTTCTCTTCACTCAAATAATTTCTATGTTTTTGACGATGAATTAAATTAGAACAGGAGGCAGATAGAGCTGAGGAAAAGGGAAAACTGCTCTCGTGTTTTTGACCGAATGGGTTAATCTTCAAGGTCGCAGGCGATCGACCTAAATCATTATGAGTGTCACTAACCCTGACGCTAACTTTTATTTCAGATTTATGACTGCTAATCGAAGGAGGAATTTCGATATAAAATCCATAGTGTCCGTGATTTTTAAATTTTTCTGATAAGTCTTGTCTAAACTTATTAGCTGCACAAGTTCCTAAAAACTTATTTTCCAGAAAAACATCTAATGCCACTACATAATCTGGATTGTTTTTATCTCGCGCCCAACCTGAGACAAAATCGCGATCGACTCGATTCGATAAATCCTTCTACAAAAGGAGCGTTCGTCCGTGTTTGTTCGATTTTCGGGTTGGGTTCGAGAAATTGTCCGTGTTGCTCGAACCATGACTGATGTATTTTGTTGTTGAAAACAGTTTTTCGGCTAGTGATTCGGGTTTTTTTATTCCGGATTTGTTCTAATAAACTCTTGGCGGCTTTATCTTCCGGATTCAACTCTACAGCTTTCTCATATGCCTCAATCGCCGCATCGACATCCCTCTGCTGACTCAATGCAAACCCCAAATGCCGATACACCCAATACGGCGTTTGGGCATCCACTTCAATCGCCTTCCGATACCCCTCAATCGCCTCATCCCACTTCTCTTGGGTTTCACAAATCTGCGCCACCTGATGCAATGCCACCAGGTTACTCTCATCCTCTGCTAAAACTATCCGATACTCTGCCAACGCCTCATCCAATAATCCTTGCCGCTGCAACTGCTTCGCCCGGTGACACCGATCCTGTTCCTTTGCTTCTTTCCGGGTAATTGCCACCTCCAGCAACCGTTGAATCCCTTCATTTTCCGGTTCCAACGCCAGCGCCTTTTCGTAAGCACAAATTGCCTCATCTACTCGATCGAGCTGAATTAATCCATCTCCCAAATTCAGGTATACCCAAACCGGCAGTTCGGGACTCAATTCGATCGCCCTTTGATAACTTTCGATCGCCCTTTCTATATCGCCTTTTTTCCCGAAAGCCTGTCCTAATAAACTGTGAATTGTCGCCTCTTCTGGCTGTACAGCGATCGCCTTTTGGTACGCCACAATCGCCTCATCAAAAAGACCCTGTTGATAGAGCGAAAATCCAAAATGTCGGAACACCCAAAACGGCGGCTGCGGATCGAGTTCGATCGACGTTCCGTAATGCTCAGCCGCCTCATCCCACTTCTCTTGCATGCTCCAACAACTGCGCCAACTGATGCCAAGCCGCCAAATACTTCTTATCCAGTGCCAAAATTGCATGATACTCGGCGATCGCTTCTGCTACCTTTCCTTGAGATTGCAGTTGCCGCGCGTTGTCAAACTTTTCCTGAATAGAGTTAGATTGGCGTTTTGTAGAAGGCATAGCTAAATACAAGTCGATTAGTGGCAAACTTTCAGAAAATAAGCGTTCCGATCCGTCGCGATTTTTCCCCTAATCGCACCGGGTTGACCTCGAATCTAGGTGCGAACAACCCAAAGACGAATCATAAATTAATTAAAGTCTGTAGATGCCATACCATGCCTTTTCATCATAAACAGAATAGTCTCCGATGAAAACCTGACCGATTGGATAACCCGCATCAATCAATCCGGGAACTCAGTCAACACAGTTGAATAGATGATTTCAACGAAAAACAAGTAACGATGACTTTGAAAACGAGTCTCTATTTAACTCGAGACGGGTAGATCACTCTTGTTGTAACTCCAAAACTTAGGCATCAAAGTTGACTGAAACTTTCAGCTTAAAAGGTACTCTATATTAAATCCAACAATCGTAAATTGTAGTCAATAATACTATTTTTTGAGTAAGATTTAAGAGGGTTCACTTCATCCATGCACCTAAATTAGCTGGCTTTTTTAGATCTGTCAAGGCAAAATATACTGATTTCCGGAAAATCAGTATATTTAACTAAATTCTCGATTTCTTAAGAATAAAATTTTAAAAATTACGTACTTATACTGAGTCTCGATCGGAGTCAAGACAATCTAACTGTTGAGAATAAAGGGTAACGATCCAGATATCAACAGTAGAATATGACGATCGACCGTTCAAACTTAAGCCTCAACTCTCGATCCGTAGTAACCCACAAACCCTAAATTGGTTATCGAGCGAACAATTTTTTGTCGAGGGGCAAAAGCTTCATTTAACAGGAATCTCCCAGCCGTTCCACTCTTTATAGCAACCGCATTTATGGGTTAGGATAAAAGCTAGGCGGGCAATGCGGCTCTCATATACGCTACAGATAGAGGCTTTGCGTGAGTCCGAATGCATAAACGATCGAAATGTATAAACGATCGAAGGGAGCACAGCAAAGATCCCATGCCAATTACGATCGGTGTTGAAGATCTGTCACAACACGATTACCAGATGCGGACAACTCAGTGAATACGCAAACTGAACGTATCGAAAAGCCTTGACTTGTCGGCAGCCCAAGTCCCCAGAGCGGCAAATCCAGAGTCAGGATAGTGGGTTTGCCGCTCTGGGGACAGCTCGAACCCCGGCAATCGAGAGACCTGACTCTGGGGAAAAAATGCTATCCGCCAGAAATCCAGATGGTGACGATCGCGACTTCGGGCGGACACGATATGATGAGTAGTGTTGATTTGAGGATACTCAATTTATTCATGGCTAAAAAAAGCATGATCGAGCGCGAAAAAAGGCGCAAAAAGGCAGTGGAAAAATACGCCGCCAAACGTCAAGAGCTGAAAGAGAAGTTTGATAAAGCGACGTCTCAGCTCGAAAAAATGGAAATTCACCGCCAGATCCAACGACTTCCCCGCAATAGCGCCCCGAATCGGGTGCGGAACCGTTGCTGGTTAACAGGACGCCCCAGAGCTTACTATCGGGATTTCGGTCTATCTCGCAACGCCATCCGAGAAATGGCGCACGAAGGACTACTTCCCGGCGTTGTCAAGTCGAGCTGGTAAGCCCGTGCCGATCGCTCTGCGGCGATCGGCATCGCCAACAGGAGATCTCGGTGGAAACTCGCCCATCACCCACAGCTAGCAACGATCGGCGATCACTGTCCGCAGCACCGCTCAATGCCCAAACTATCGAGTAATAGATCGCTGACAGCGTTAGCAATGGCAAACTCGCCAAAGAAGCTTTGAGAAAAGTCAAACGCTTGCATTTCAGTAACAATGGCGATCGTCAGCGCCCCCAGATCGGTTTCCCCTTCCATGCGCTGTCGGACGTAAATGCTCGCAGCCCGTCGGGCAATTTCTTGATTAATCGTTTCGGGAATAAACTCTTCATCCAGCCATTGGTGCAACACCCGTTGCAACCACTCCCCCTCTTGCTCGGGATTTTCGGCTGGGGGTAGGACAATTGGGGAAATCGGTTCGGACATCGGTAGCACATCCAGAGCAACGGCATAATAAAGATAGTCGGCGATCGGTCAACGACGTGACACCGATTACCAATAATCTATTATCTCTTACCATTCAATCCACAAGCAATCGTTCATGGACTACGATCTTCCTGCCATCATTCAGGGATATTCCCGAGGATACTTCCTCATGGCAAATGACGAAGAGGGAAGATCTGCATCGACACTCAACTGGTACAGCAGCAAAGAACGGGCTTTCATCCCTTTAGACGATCGATTTCGCTATCCCAAATCCTTACGCCCGGTTTTGAATCAAAATCGCTTCAGCATTGCCATCAATCGGGACTTTGACGCTGTAGTATCCGGCTGTGCCGATCGGAAAACCACCTGGATTTCCCCTCAACTAGAAGACATTTATCGGGGGCTGCATCGGGCAGGTTGGGCCACAGTTTTGAAACTTGGCAAGGGGATCGTCTGGCGGGGGGAATTCTGGGAATCGCTATTGGGGGGGCATTTATTGGAGAGTCGATGTTTTATCGCATCCCCAATGGATCGAAAGTTGCACTCGTGAAATTAGTCGAACATTTACGATCGCGTCAGTTTCTCCTGTTCGACGCCCAACTGATGAACCCACATTTGTCTCGTTTCGGTGCGGGTACGATCGACACATCCCAATATAAAAAGTTGCTACACCAGGCCCTCAGACACCGTTGCTTTTTCGATCCGAGAGCTTCCATCTAAGTCTACCCCCACCCATTCTCCGAGCAGTCTTGATGACGGAAATCGATCGTTTGTTCGCAAGTTGCCAAACGGTTAATGGCAAGTAAAGCCAACAGAAGCGTTATCATATCAAAACGGGGGATCGCAAAAAAACCACGTCCTCCCACTTTGACAAACCCCTATAGACCGGTCACTATTAATGATTGAGAATTTCCTGGAAGGTTCCCCTCAACTGGGGATGGATACTTTTTTTATCCTATTGATTTTAGTGGCTTTAGAGGCGGTGCTATCGGCAGACAACGCGATCGCCTTAGCCTCCATTTCCAGAGGACTCCCAGATGCAAAACTCCAGCGCCAGGCGCTCAATTATGGCTTATTAATCGCTTACGTTCTCAGAATTAGTCTCATTCTCATGGCGACATGGGTGATTAAATACTGGCAATTCGAGCTAGCTGGGGCGTTATACTTACTGTGGCTGGTGTGGCAATATTTTACATCTGGAGACGGGGAAGGAGAGGATAATCACCACGGTCTTAACTTTGATTCGTTGTGGCAAACCATTCCCATGATTGCCTTCACCGATTTAGCCTTTTCGTTAGATAGCGTGACGACAGCGATTGCCGTAGCACCCGATCGCATTGGGCTGATTATCGCCGGAGGAACCATCGGGGTGATTACCCTCCGATTTCTAGCCGGACTCTTCATTCGCTGGATTAAGGAGTATACTCACCTGGAAGATGCCGGATACATCACCGTCGGTTTGGTGGGATTGCGGCTATTGTTAAAAGTGATCGATCCTGCGATCGTCCCCCCTCAGTGGTTTACAATCGTGGCGATCCTTTCAATTTTTGTTTGGGGGTTTTCTAAACGGAACCCAGTGGCGATCGCAGCAGAGAGCCCCGAGGCTTCCACCGATATTCAACCCGTCAGGGATGAGGATAAAGTCATTCCCAATTAATAGACAATCCCCATTCCCCAACTCACCCATTATTCCTGAATCCAAGGCGTTAAAGCCGGTTGCCAGTCCGCGAGTTCTTCGTCGTTGAACCAGAGGGCGATCTCCCGACTGGCAGTTTCGATCGCATCGGAACCATGAATCAGGTTGCGTCCGACATTGACGCCAAAGTCTCCGCGAATCGTACCCGGTTCGGCAGAGAGAGGATTAGTTGCCCCAATAATTTTGCGGGCGGAGGCAACCACTCCTTCTCCTTGCCAAACCATCGCCACGACGGGACTGGAGGTAATAAACTCCACTAAACCTTTAAAGAAAGGTCGTTCTTGGTGAACCTCGTAGTGCTGTTCGGCAAGTTTGCGATCGACGCTGATGAGTTTCATCCCCACCAAGGTAAATCCCTTCGTTTCAAAACGGCGGATGATTTCGCCGACCAGTCCGCGTTGGACGCCATCGGGTTTGATCATGAGGAACGTTCTTTCCAAGCTAACCTCCTAGAACGGTATGAATGAACACAAATTCAAGAGTAGCTCAGAATGGGGATTGTCTGTATCTTTTTATTAAGGTTTTCGCGATCGCCGCTCGATTCTTGGGAATAAGACTAGAAAACGGATAGAGATTTAGGGTCTGTCGTCAATTAGCCGTACATCCCAGACCGGCTCGCGAACTCGTCGCCATGTTGTCTGCACCGCAGGGAATATTTCGAGCGATACTGTAAAGCGATCCTGTAAGGCGATACGATCGAAAACCCAAACCGTTGATGGTGGATCGATCCCGCGCATCCATAACTGTGGTTTGGGACTTCCCGAAATTTACCGGTCAAAAAGAAAAAATCGATCGCAGATTCATGTGGCGAAAACTGAGGGAGAAGATTCGACAAGAACCCGCGATCTGGAAAACGGCATTTAGCGTTGCCGGATCGATCGTACTACTCAATTTTTTCGGAGGTTTCCAGCTTTTAGAATGGGTACTTCTCGATCGTTTCTTTCGCCTGCGTCCTCCAGAACCCGTAGACGAACGCATTGTCATCGTCGGCATCGATGAGTCCGACATCACCCGATTGGGGCAGTGGCCCATGTCTGATGTCGGGCTCATTCAATTGCTCGAAAAGATTAAAGCCCAAAAGCCCAGGGGAATCGGCTTAGATCTATTTCGGGATTTGCCACTAGAGCCCGGACACACAAAACTGCTCGAATTGTATCAATCAACCTCCAATCTGATTGGCATCGAGAAAGTATCTGGAGATACAGTCGAGCCGCCACCGATACTCAGTCAGCGCGGGAATGTGGGCATCGCCGATTTAGTAATAGATGACGATGATAAAGTGCGTCGCGGTCTAGTTTCTATTCTGCGCGATCGTCGCCTCCACTTAAGTTTAGGCGCGAAGCTGGCATTGATGTATCTCCAACAAGAGGGCATCACACTTCAAAGTGACAGCGAGACGGCACAAACGGTGAGATTGGGACAAGCCGTATTCCGACGCTTTGAACCCAACGATGGCAGCTACGTTCGCGCCAATTCTGGGGGGTATCAAATTTTATTGAACTTTCGCGGACCGCCATGCCTGGAGAAAGCTGGGGAAAATCCTCCCTGTCCCTTCCGGATGGTATCGATGACTGAGGTCTTAGACGATCGAATTTCCCCTGACTTAATGCGCGATCGGATTGTACTGATTGGGGTAACAGCACCCAGCCGGGGCGACTTGTTTTCCACGCCTTATACGCACAGTCCTTCGACTCGGATGTCTGGGGTGGAAATTCACGCTCACTTAACCAGTCAAATTATCAGCGCTGCTCTCGATGGACGAGCCTCGATTCAGACATTACCCGATCCGCTAGAGTGGTGTTGGATTTTGTTCGGGTCGGGGTGCAGTGCGGCGTTCGGGTCGCGGTTTGTCCAGCAGCGACGGGTCGCGGCGGGAGGCATTATCATCACCCTCATCGGGGCGCTCTCCAGTGCTTACTTAGCTTTTCTATACGGATGGTGGATTCCCGGATTCACGCCATTTCTGGCAATTGTGGGGTCGGGTATTGGCAGTATTGCTTATATTCTTTCGATCGATCTCCAGCATTCGTATCGGCAACTCGAGGAGTACGCCCAAACTCTAGAACTCAAGGTGCGAGAGCGAACGGAGGAACTGTATCAATCCGAAGCCGCTCTCAAAGCCGCCAATCAAGAACTTCAGCGTCTGGTCAGCTTAGATAGTTTGACGCAAATTGCCAATCGCCGCCGATTTGATGAATATCTCTCCCAAGAATGGCAGCGCGGTGTGCGCGAACAATTGCCATTGTCTTTAATTTTGTGCGATGTAGACTATTTCAAACTGTACAACGACACCTACGGTCATCAAGCTGGCGATCGATGTTTGTATGCGGTTGCTCAAGCGATCGATCGGTCTGTCAAGCGTCCGGCGGATTTAGTTGCGCGTTACGGAGGAGAAGAGTTTGCCATCATTCTACCCAACACCGATGCTCAGGGAGCCTTGCAAGTTGCTCAACTCATTCAAAAAGAAGTACAACAGCTTTGTATCCCTCACCAGTCTTCTCAAGTCAGTCAATTTGTTACCCTCAGTTTGGGCATTACCCGTCAGATTCCCCATCTAGATCGTTCTCCAGAGGCTTTACTCGCAGCCACCGATCGATCGCTCTATCAAGCTAAAAAACTCGGTCGAAATACTTACTTCTTCGATGAAAGTTCAGTCCTCTGAATTTGACACTTTCAGGAGTGAAACTAGAAGTGTTGATTGCTTAAAAGTGCGGGGCGATACTCTCCTGGAGGCGCTCCCCCGTACGCAGCACTTACTGATTACTTACAGCAGTTCCCGGTATTATGCGGTACATCTAGAAGGGCGATTGCCTTTTCTCTCCTATGTCAACCCAAAATTGTCATGTACCTCCAAGCTGCAAAAACCGCTGTATTACTCATTAGAATGGTTGAGGATTGAAAATGATTGATTCGTATTGGCAAAAGTTATCCCGATGGGTTCGATCGTATCGCGATGCCCAAAAAGTATCGTTGCTTCGTTTTCGCCATCTCTTGGTATTTCTCCGGTTCACCGGGTTGGCGGTGCTGAGTGCGTTGCTGGTTTCGCTGGGAATTCCGGCAATGGCGGCGAGTTCTCATCCTGGGATACATCAACAGGTTACCCAATCTTTCGATGCGGCTCAAACCCTGCAACAAGGCAAACAAGCCTACCAGGCGGGAATGTTATCCGAAGCGGCGAGATTGTGGCAGCAAGCATTGGAGGAATACCAGCGTCGTGGGGACATTTTCAACCAATCTCAAACGCTGAATTACTTATCGATGGTCGATCGGGATTTGGGAGAATGGGAGAATGCCCGAGAGACGATCGATCGCAGTCTAAACCTTCTGCAAAGCCAACCCGAACTCGACCCCCAGGGAATAGTTTTGCTCGCTCAAGCGCTCAACCATCGCGGGAGTTTGGAACTGGCGATGGGGCAAACGGCAGCAGCCCTGGAAACCTGGAAACAAGCAGAAACCGCTTACGATCGCACCGACAACGATATCGGCAAGTTAGGCAGCCAAATTAACCAAGCTCAAGCCTTACAAGCTTTGGGACAATATCGGCGATCGAGAACAGTCCTGGAACAAGTCAACCAACAATTGCAGTCCCAACCCGATTCTACCCTCAAAGCCGACGGACTGCGGAGTTTGGGACGCGCCTTACAAACCGTTGGCGATTTGATTGAAGCGAAAACCGTTTTGGAGCAAAGTTGGGCGATCTCCGGGCGTCTGGGTGCCACGGGGGATACGGGGATGACACTGTTGAATCTGGGGAATATCGCTCGGGCGTTGCAGCAATATGATGTGGCACTGGATTACTATCAAGAAGCAGAGAAAAATAACACCACAGAAGTGGCGATCGTGCAAGCCCAACTCAATCAGTTAAGCATCTTTGTCACGATCCAATCTTTGGCTCGAGCCGGCGATCTGATCCCTCAAATTCAGTCGCGGTTATCTCAACTCGAACCGAGTCGAGAAACGGTTTATGCACGGGTTAATTTTGCCGCAAGTTTGATGCAACTGGAGGTTAATCCAAACAGCAACGATCGACCCCTGAATAGAGCCGCAGATCTGCTGGCAACCGCGATCGCAGATGCCCGACAATTGAGAGATCCTCGCGCTGAAGCTTATGCCTTAACGCAATTGGGCAAACTCTACATCCAAACTCAGCAATGGCGGGAGGGGAAAACAGTAACGGAAAACGCATTACAAATCGCCCAAGCCATTAATGCCGAAGATTTGAGCGCGCGATCGTCTTCGCAATTAGGAAAAATCTTCACCCAAATGGGCGATCGAAGGGCGGCACTGGCAGCCTATCAAAATGCCTTCGAGACACTACAATCTCTCCGTAGCGATTTGATTGCCATCAGTTCGGAGATTCAGTTTGCTTTCAAAGACAGCATCGAACCGATTTACCGCGAATACGCCAGTTTACTCTTACAACCCGAAGCCACGCAAGCCGACCTCAAACAAGCCCGAAAGGCGATCGAAGCCCTACAACTTGCCGAGCTGGATAACTTCTTTCGGGAAGCTTGTTTGGAAACCCATCCCGTACAAATCGATTCCATCGATCCTCATGCGGCGGTTTTCCATCCGATTATTTTAAGCGATCGTCTCGAAGTTATCATCTCGTTGCCCGACGGCAGCTTACAGCATCATCACACTCTTGTCTCGAGAGATCGAGTCGAAGAAGTTCTCCAAGAATTGTATTCTTCGATCTATTTAGGGTATTCTAAAGACGAGCATCTATCGTCAGCCCGACAGGTTTACGATTGGCTGATTCGACCAGCCGCAACTGAGCTAGCAAACCACAATATCAAAACCTTAGTATTCGTTCTCGATGGGTTTTTGAGAAGTGTGCCTATGGGTGTTCTCTACGATGGCAAGCATTACTTGGTCGAACAGTATGGCATTGCTCTGAGTCCGGGGTTGCAGCTTTTTCCAGAAACTTTGGAAAGAAGCCAGTTCAACACGTTAGCCGTGGGACTGACCGAAGCTCGTCAGGGGTTCCCTGCCTTGCCGGGAGTGGCAGTCGAGTTGGAACAAATTTCTGCTTCGGTCGATGCCCAAGTCTCGATCGACAGCGAGTTTACGCGCGATCGCTTCCAAGCACAGCTCGAAGCCAAGGATTTCGGGGTCGTCCACCTCGCCACTCACGGTCAATTTAGTTCCAACCCCGAAGAAACGTTTTTGTTGACTTGGGACGACAAGATTAAGGTAAATGACTTCGATCGTCTCCTCCAAAATCAGGAGCGCGGCGATCGTCTCGTGGAATTATTGGTGTTGAGTGCCTGCCAAACGGCTTTGGGCGATCGTCGCGCAGCACTGGGACTAGCAGGGTTTGCGCTACGATCGGGTGCTCGCAGTACAATTGCGACATTATGGTCAGTTAGCGATCGATCGACCGCCGACCTAATGGCGATATTTTACCAACGACTCATCCAAACTCAGACCAAGCTGACCAAAGCCGAAAGCCTACGCCAAGCTCAACTCCATCTACTCAACGATCCCCGTTACAGTCATCCCTTTTTCTGGGCACCTTTTGTATTAGTTGGTAATTGGCTGTAGCCACAACAAAGCTTTCATAGGAGAATACTCATGATCTACTCAAATCCTTCCATCTCTAAAACCCTAACCGTTTTCACCCTGGCGGGCACAATGTCGATCGCCACCTGCCTGGGCGCATCCGCTCAATCCAGAATCCAATTCAATGCCCCCACAGATGCAGCGCCCACAGATACCACAGGCGGCGGCATTCGGGGGAACGTTCAGTTTCTCGCCCCCACAGATGCAACACCCACAGATACTACAGGCGGCGGCATTCGGGGGAACGTTCAGTTTCTCGCCCCCACAGATGCAACACCCACAGATACTACAGGCGGCGGCATTCGGGGGAACGTTCAGTTTCTCGCCCCCACAGATGCAACACCCACAGATACTACAGGCGGCGGCATTCGGGGTGAAGAGGGTTTCCTGCCACCGGACAATGCTACTCCCAACACCTCTATGGGCAGTGGCACTCGCGGCGCAGCACCGACCCAGATGGTCCCGCTGTTACCTCCGGCGAAATACGGACGGACGATCGCCGCTCGTCCGACCATGTTAGTCTATGTACCGCCCACCCAGACCTCGCAAAAAGTGTTTTTTAGCGTGCAAGACGAAAACCGCCAGAACCTCTACCAAACCACCTTGGAACTCCCAGGCGAAGGCGGCATCATCCGCGTGACTCTGCCAGAATCCGCCCCCGAACTGGAACTGGGGAAAACCTATACCTGGTTCTTTGCGCCAGTTCCGTCTGAGGGCTTTTTGCGACCGGATAACTATGGTGTTGTCGGGTGGGTGAAGCGGGTCGAACCGACGATGGAGATCCCCGCTGCTGGGAGTTTTGTCGATCGAGCAGCCGCCTATGCAGCATCCGGGGTTTGGTACGATACTCTCAATCTGGTGGCATCCGCACAACAATCTCAGCCTAACGATCCCACCCTATCCGGCGAGTGGGAAGATCTTTTGCAGCAGGTGGGACTTGAAGCCGTGGCGGATCAACCCCTGACTCGATCGTTCTAAATACGACGATCGTCAGTTCAGTTGTTGGTTACTAGAGGGTGTGGAACTGCAACCTAATATCTGGTCAAATGTAGGCAAAGTTACTCAATTTGACCAGATATCAAGGAATCAATATAGGCTCGTACCTGATTCTGCCAGTCCGGTACTTGTTTGAGCCTTTCGCGGACACCGGGTAAAACTTTCAATTGCACCGGGACTTGATCGTATGCCACTTTATGATCTGGCTGGAATTTTAATGTTGGCATGATTAAAGGCTTTTATATCTGGTATACTACATAATATAACGTATTTGAAAGGTCGAATCAAATGCTACTTAGTTTCAAGACGGCATTAAGACCCAACAATAAACAGGAGACACTATTTCGCAAAGCTTCCGGAATATCACGACACGCATACAATTGGGCTAACGCTCAGATCGGGGATGTTTTGGCAATTCGTGAAACCGACAAGACGGTCAAAGTTCCTACAGCAATCGATTTACACAAAAAATTGGTGAGCCGAGTCAAATCCGTTAACCAATGGTATTACGAAGTCAACAAAAACGTCCCTCAAAAAGCGCTGGCAGATTGCCGAACAGCTTGGGATAGATGCTTTAAAAAGGTTTCCCAACAACCGCGATTCAAAAAGAAAGGTCAACGCGATTCTTTTTATTTGGAATCAGGGACAAAAGCCAAGCCGGGAATCAAAAATGACGGCAAGCGAGTTAGACTGCCATCTATCGGTTGGGTGCGCTTAGCAGAGCCTCTACCTGTGACAGCTGTTCATAACTGTGTGATCTCACGCCAAGCTAATCGTTGGCTTATCTCAATTAAGGTTGAAATTGAAAAACCCAACGTAGACCCTAATAGACCGACAATTGGTGTTGACATAGGAATTAAGGAATTAGCAGTTTGTTCTAACGGGAAAGTCTTCACTAACCCGAAAGCTTATCGCCGTTTAAACAAACGGATGAAGCGGTTACAACGTCGCGTTAGTAAGCGCGTCAAGGGTTCTAAAAATCGAGCCAAGGCGGTGCAAAAGCTAGCTAAGTTACACGCCCGGATTGCCAACACACGTAAGGATGCGATTCACAAATTAACTCACTATCTTGCCCAGAACCACAGCGAGATCAAGATTGAGGATTTGTCAATTAAAGCATTCTTGAAAAATCACAAGTTAGCCGGGGCGATCGCTGACTGCGGAATGCACGAGTTTCGCCGACAGTTAGAGTATAAAACTGAGAAATTTTCCAGTCAGTTGATATTGCTTGATAGAATGTTTCCCAGTTCTCAGATTTGCTCGAACTGCGGCAATCATCGTCATAAAATGCCATTAAAAAACCGCACTTATCTCTGCCCTGAATGCGGTTATACCGAGGACAGAGACTTAAACGCGGCGAAGAATATCGAACGATGGTTTGATGGAATCCATATTCCAGAGCGTTCGGAAATGGCGGTGAGTTCCACCGTGTCAGCCTGTGAAGTAGACAAACCCGATAGCAGTTATGCTGTCGCTACGTTGAATCAGGAAGTCAACAGCAATCCGACTCATGTCCAGCTTTGTCTAGATTTGAGTAGGTTTGTATAGGTTTTACAGAACGGCGAAGCCGATGGCATGGCATCGTCCTTTTTATTTTGAACTCGATCTTCTGGGACTTCCCGAGAACTTTTGCCGATCTGGATTTGCCGCCATCGATCCTCTTTGTGAATGGCTGTGCGATACTCCTACTGAGTCGCGGTACGAACAACCGATCGGCAATCCGGATTTCATCTCTTGAAAAGTGAATATAGATCTGGGACAATCCCAAACAATTTCCTCTGATTACCCTCTCTTAAAAACTTTCAGGCGAAGGTCACCAGATTGGAGAAGCCCGCGTTCTCGCTTTACCCAGATGAACATCGGTAGTACGTCACCCTTCTATTCCCATTGGCAAATCTATCTCCCAACTTTGACTCAATGTGGCACGAACTGAGAAACCAAATCGATAAATGGCGCGGTATCCTGACTGTTGCCCCCAGTGTTGCCGTCTTCGTGATTGCCGGCAACGCCCTGGGAGTTTTTCAGTTGGTGGAATGGGCAACCCTGGATCAGTTTTTTTCCTGGCGCCCAGTCGAACGGCTAGACGATCGAATCACGATCGTTACGGTTGACGAACCGGATATCCAGCATATCGGACAGTGGCCCATGAGCGATCGAACCATGGCTCAACTCCTGAAAGCGATTCGGGCGCAACAACCGAGAGCCATCGGTTTGGATATTTACCGAGATTTACCCTTGGAACCGGGACACCAAGAACTGATAGAAGTTTTTGAGTCTACACCGAATTTAATTGGCATCGAAAAAGTCAGTGGAGACACCGTAGACGCGCCGCCCGCCTTGAGCAAAAAGGGTCAAGTCGCAGCAGCAGATATGGTTGGAGATGCCGACGGCAAGGTGCGCCGAAGTTTGATCGTGCTTCAAACCCAAGAGAACGAAACCCGAGAGAGTTTGGGTACGAAACTGGCGCTGATGTACTTAGAGGCGGAGAACGTCGATTTAGAATTACTGGATCGGGATCGGCAAGTTTATCAACTCGGTCGAGCCCGATTCCACCGATTGACGGGGGAGGAAGGCGGTTATGTCGGCACGGCGACGGATGCGGGTGGATATCAAATTCTGCTCAACTACCGGGGAGAACTCCAAGATTTTCAAACGATTTCCATGACGGATGTCTTAGAAAATCGCATTCCTGCCGATTTGATGCGCGATCGTTTGGTGTTTATCGGAGCAACAACCCCCAGCCTGAAAGATATCTTTCAAACTCCTTACAATAATGCTCTGTTTGCCGAACCGACCCAAATGCCGGGGATTGTGGTTCATGCCAACGTTGCTAGCCAAATTTTGAGTGCGGCATTAGAGGGGCGTCCTTTGTTGCGGGCATCGGGGAGCTTGTTTGGGGATTGGGCATTCTTGCCCAAATCCTTGCAGTTTGTTCGCTGGTTTGTCGGTCCTAATGGGTTGTGGATCGGGCTGTGGTCGTTTGTGGGGGCGGCTGGTGGTTGGCTGTTACTCCAAACCCGAGTCTTCAACAAAAATATCTTTTTGGTGGGGACACTGGTGGCGATTGTCGCGGCGACGGGTGTTTTGATTTCGATCGGCTATGTGGCATTTTTAGGCGGCTGGGTGATTCCAGTTTTCTCCCCATTTCTGGCATTGAGCGCTTCGGCGATGTGGATTGCCAACTACCACCATCGCTGGCAACTGCAAATTGCCAATCGACGATTGGCAGCGGCGAACAACAAGCTCGAAGAGGCGAATCAGCAACTGGGACGTGCCAATGTCCAATTGGAAGAATATTCTCAAACACTGGAAACAAAGGTGAACGAACGGACCCAAGAGCTGCAAAACACCCTCGATCGTCTCCAAGCTACACAAGACGAACTCATTCTATCGGAAAAAATGGCGGCGTTGGGTCAATTGGTAGCGGGGATTGCCCACGAAATTAATACGCCTTTGGGTGCGATAAATTCTTCGGTTCGCAACATCTCTAATTTTTGGCAGGATTATTTGGACAAATTACCCGAATTTTTTCGCAATTTGTCGAACGATCGACAAAGCGATTTTTTGACATTGATTCAAAAGTCGAGCCAACAAGAGATGAGTTTGTCTACTCGAGAACAGCGCAAAATTAAAAAGGATTTAACGGCTCAACTCAAATCTGCCAATATTCAAAATGCAACGTCGATCGCCGGGACTTTAGTCACGATCGGTCTTTATGACAATATAGACCCATTATTGCCGCTGTTAAAAGATGCCGACAGCCCAGCAATTCTCAAAATGGCTTATCAGTTAGCTAATGTTCAAAGCAGTACAAAAACGATCGTCACGGCTGCGGAACGAGCGGGAAAAATCGTCTTCGCGCTGAAAACCTATGCCCGATACGATCGAACGGGAGAAAAAACAACGGCGAATATTATCGATGGAATCGAAACGATCTTAACCCTCTATCAAAACCAGATCAAACATGGGGTCGAACTGATTCGGAAGGTTGAGGATTCTTTACCCAACATTTCCTGTTATCCTGACGAACTGAATCAAGTGTGGACGAACTTAATTCATAATGCTCTGCAAGCCATGAACAATAAGGGAACGCTCGAAATTGAGGTACGCCAGCAAGACGGAAACATAGAAGTCAGCATTACCGATAGCGGTGCGGGTATTCCGCCAGAGGTGTTGCCGAAAATCTTCCAACCGTTCTTTACGACGAAGCCGCCAGGGGAAGGTAGTGGACTGGGTTTGGATATTGTCCGGAAGATTATCGAAAAACATCAAGGTACAATTGGGGTAGACTCTGTACCGGGAAAAACGACGTTTACCATTTCGTTACCGATCGATTGTAAGTAAGGATCAATGAATTTATGTCTGAAGCAGCTATTTTGTGTGTCGATGATGAGCTAGTCATCTTAAAAAGTTTAGAAATAGAACTCCACTCTGCCTTTGGGGATAAATATCTTTATGAGTTTGCTGAAAGTGCTGATGAAGCTTTAGAAATAATAGATGAACTCGATGATGATGAAGTTCAAATTTTAATCATCGTGTCTGACTGGCTGATGCCCGGAATGAAAGGGGATGAATTTTTGATTCAAGTTCATAAAAAATATCCCAGAATTGTTAAGCTGATGTTGACCGGACAAGCGGATGAAGAAGCCGTAGAAAGAGCTAAGAAGTATGCCAATCTATATCGGTATATTGCTAAACCGTGGAAAAACCAAGATCTCGTCGAGATTATTCGATCTGCGCTCTCTGAACTATGACTCAAACTGCGATTCTCTGCGTTGATGACGAACCCACTATCTTAGATAGTCTCAAAATCGAGTTAGAAGGTGCTTTTGGGGAAGAGTATCTGCTCGAGGTCGCCGAAAGTGGAGAAGAAGCGTTAGAAGTCATTGAGGAGTTGCTGGAGGATGAATCTGAAATTGCTTTGGTGATTTCAGACTATATCATGCCGGATATGAAAGGAGATGAGTTGCTCAGACGCATCCACGAACTCTCTCCAAAAACACTGAAGATTATGTTGACCGGACAAGCGGATCTAACCGCTGTTGCTAATGCTATTAATTATGCGAAGTTATATCGATATATTTCTAAGCCGTGGCATCCTGAAGATTTAAACTTAACGGTATCGGAAGCTTTATCCAGCTATCAACGAGATAAACAGCTCGCGCAGAAAACGATCGAGCTTGAAGCGGTTAACACTGCCTTAGAAGCGGCGAACCAAGAGCAAGTTAAACTAATTGCCAAACTCAAAGAAAATGAAGATCGTCTGACTCAATTTTTGGAAGCAATGCCAGTTGGGGTATTTGTGACAGATGGCAAAGGTCAACCCTATTATCTCAATTCTAGAGCGCAAACTTTACTCGGAAAAGATAAAGTTGAGGTTGCCGATCCTCAGCTATTACGAGAAGTTTATCAACTTTATCTAGCTAGAAGCGATCGACTATATCCACCCGAACGAGATATCATTTTAAGAGCGTTGCAGGGCGAAAGTGCCACCGTAGACGATCTGGAAATTCATAACGGAGATCGAATTATTCCCATTGAGACTTGGGGAACACCGATCTACGACGCAACGGGAAATGTTGCCTATACGATCGCTGCTTTTCAGGATATCACAGAACGCCAAAAAGCGGAAGCCGATCGGCTGGAATTTACCGATAAATTACTGCAACTCAACCGCGCTAACGAACAATTTGTTCCCAGTCAGTTTCTCCGGTTGCTCGACAAACAAAGTATCGTTGAAGTGAAGTTGGGAGAGTCTGTCGAACAGAAAATGTCGATTCTATTTGCCGATATTCGATCGTTTACGACACTTTCTGAAGATTTATCTCTCGAAGAAAATTTTAAATTTATCAACAGTTTTCTCTCTCGTATGGAACCCGCGATTATTAACAATCAAGGGTTCATTGATAAATATATTGGGGATGGCATTATGGCTCTTTTTTCGGGAGATGCAGATGATGCAGTTCGAGCTGGAATTTCCATGCTTCATAAGTTAGCTGAATACAATATTCATCGGGGCAACTCGGGTTATTCGCCGATCGAAATTGGCATTGGGATCAATACCGGAAACTTAATGCTGGGAACTGTTGGGGGTCAATTTCGCATGGATGGAACGGTGATTGGCGATGCAGTCAATTTAGCCTCTCGGGTAGAAGGATTAACTAAAAATTATGGAGCGTCGCTGCTGATTAGCGATCGCACGCTCTCTGCTCTCAACGAATCTCAAAAGTACGATGTGCGTACGATCGATCGGGTAGCCGTGAAAGGAAAATCTGAAGAAGTCTCGGTGTTTGAAGTATTCTCTGCCGATCCAGAAGAACTGCGATCGCTCAAGCGCGAAACCAAACACCTTTTCGAGCAAGCTGTTACGTTTTGCCAAACTCAACGCTGGCAAGATGCCGAACAGAAGTTTCTCGAATGCCTGGAGCAAAATCCTCGAGATCGTGCAGCTTCTATCTACTTAAATCGCTGCCGAAAAACAAGGGTTAATAGCCAATAGCTACTAACAACTATCAACTATCAACTATCAACTATCAACTATTAACTAACCACTACCGATTCAGAAACCGTCCTGCCATACTAATGGCATCACCCAAATCCACATCACCGTCGCCATCGGTATCCAAAAAGCCCTTGAGAATTGGATTTTGTCCGGTAGTGGGTGCCCCTTGAGTCGAACCCATTTTCAGGAAGTTCAGCACGGTGGGAATCAGAGTCGGCAGCAATGCTTGAATCATAGAAGCATCAATTCCCGTGGCGCCTGAGATAGCTTGAGAGACTTGTTGTTGCTGTTGGGGGGAAAACAGCGCCAATACCGCTTGAGGATTGAAACCCGTGCCGCCAAATTGGTTAATCACATTTTGGACGCCGCCGATGCCTTCTGAGGCTCGTTTTTCCTGCAATGCCGATCGAACATGACCCCCTAATGCGGATATCACGGCTTGAGTTGAAGAGGCATCCATTCCCTGCGTATTACTCGCTTGTTGGACGCCACCGAGAATTTCCCCGAGTTGTCCGACACTGGCTTGCAGATTAGGATCGTTAATCGCACCCGCAATTTTATCGAAAAGTCCCATAATTCTCCTGGGTATTGATACAAGTTTTTAGACTTGAGAGAATTTTACTGCGATCGTGTCTCGAGGACTAAGAGATAATAGAAAAAATTTCCAATTTTCCCGATCGCGTTTGACTCCCTTGCCATGCCGCTGCCTCGCCTACTCGCTCTCGTTATCAGTGTTGTCCTCGTTCTGGGACTAGCAATTTGGCTGGTGAGTGCCTTGTCTGGATTTTACGCCCAGGTGGCTTGGTCGGCAAATCCCTTTCTAGCCAATTTGCTGGCTTTACTCTTAATTGTCTTGTTGGGTGCGCTGATTGCCACCTATTTCTATTATTTTCAACGTTTCTGGCGTCCTAAAAACGGAAAACGGAAAAGACGACCGATGCAGACTCGCCCTGTACCCCAAATTCCAGAAGAAAAAACGGAGGCGGCATCGGAAAATTTGCGGGCAATTGGGCAACAGATGGCGCAAATTCAAGATGAAGTGGCAAGACAAGAACTGCTGAGTCGATCGAAAGAACTTGAAGCTCAATTGTCAAGAGGGAATTGGCAAGTGGTGATATTCGGCACGGGTTCGGCGGGAAAAACTTCGACGGTGAATGCGCTTTTTGGGCGGATGGTGGGACAGGTTGCCGCACCCATGGGAACGACAACAGAAGGGGCAAGCTATTGTTTGAAATTGAAAGGATTCGATCGCGAAATTTTGATAACAGATACGCCGGGAATTTTGGAAGCGGGAGTGGCGGGAACTCAACGGGGTGAGTTGGCGCGACAGTTGGCAACGGAGGCGGATTTGTTGTTGTTTGTGGTGGATAACGATTTGCTGGCGTCGGAATACGAACCGATGCGGGTTTTAGCGGAGATGGGTAAACGATCGATCGTGGTGTTGAATAAAACGGATTTATATTCTGCGGTGGATGCTGAAACAATTTTGGCACGGTTACGATCGCGCTTAAAAGCATTTGTCCCGCCGTCGGATGTGGTGGCGATCGCCGCAAACCCCCGTAGCGTCCGCCTGGAGACGGGAGAACTGTTTAGCCCCGATCCCGATATTATGCCGCTCATTCGTCGCCTGGTGGCGGTGTTACGGGCAGAAGGAGAAGATTTAATTGCGGATAATATGCTGTTGCAATCTTACCGATTGGGGGAAGATGCTCGCAAGTTGATTGATGCTCAACAGCGGCGACAAGCGATGAAAGTGGTCGATCGATTTCAATGGATTGGTGCGGGTGTGATTGCTGTTACGCCGTTACCGGGGATAGATTTGTTGGCAACGGTGGCGGTGAATGCGCAGATGGTGATCGAAATTGGCAGGGTGTACGGTTGCGATCTCAATGCCGAAGGGGGACGGGAATTGGCGCTGTCGTTGGGGAAAACATTGGCGAGTTTAGGGATTGTTAAAGGCGCTGTACAATTAATAGCAAGTGCCCTGCAATTTCATATTGGTACGCTGTTAGTTGGGAAAGCGATTCAAGGGGTGACGGCGGCGTATGTCACTCGCATTGCGGGAAAAAGTTTTATCGAATATTTCCGTCACGATCGCGATTGGGGGGATGGGGGAATGACGGAAGTGGTGCAACGTCAATTTCAACTGACGCGAAAAGAAGAGTTTGTTAAGGCGTTTGTAAAAGATGCGATCGATCGAATTGTGGAACCGTTGAAATTGGATCGATCTGAAGAACTGGAAATGCCATTTCCCGAGTTTGAGGATTCTGTTGAAGTTGACGAACAAGATGATTGGCAAGAGCGGAAAATTCGGCGAGATGATTGGGGATAATCGTTAATATAATTAGGAGATTTAGACAGGAGAGAATTTCTCAAGTTAGTATCGAAGTGTTGTCGAAATCTACCTGCTATTACGATTCTCTTTCAGCGGATCAAACGATCGTCACATTTCAAGAATATGTATGAATCGATCTAACTCGAATTTACGTTGTTTCTACTCAATCCCTAGATGTTGTAGAGCCTTGCGTAAAGAAGTCGGATCGATTTTGGTTGGAGACAGTGCAAATCTGCGGGAATTTTTCCGAACATCTAGTTCTTTAATCAGGTTGGTTTCCATTTCTCCCGTAACGCCACACCAACTTCCCCCCAACACGCAGACAATATTGCGATAGAGATGCGTCACATAACCAGGGTGGAATAACTCTACCAGCTTCACCGCATTTCGATTAAACAACAGGCTACACAGAGCAGCACCGTGTATCCCTACTACAACTTTAGCATTTTTGGAGATCGACCATTGCTCGCTAACTGAGATATCTTCGTAGTAAACTTTTTGAAATCCGTAGTCTTGTAAAACAGCTTCGATCTCCTTTTCATTTAACAAAGTTCGAGTTCCTTTGCGCGAAATAAAAACTCGTTCTGGAGTTTCGTTGATATAGCCTTTAAAGGCTAAGTTTCTGAACAGTAAATCGTGATACTCTTGATATATTTCTTTGATTCCCAAGGGTGTATAAATCAACTTTCCGAAAATATCTCGATCGGTACAAAGAGTTGAAAATCCTAAAATTTCATAAGCTGTTTTCGCCATCGCCGATGCGTTAGCTGGTAATAGGACGGTAATCGGTTCTTCGATGTTCATCATTTTCTGAGCCGCCAATAAACCCGGCATCACATTTTTAAGGATATGTGCCATATTAGAGTTGGTATCTTGTCGTGCATCAAAAATATACTGTCCGGACAGCGAAAGGGACTGGCAAATTGTCGGTAGGCTATTTTTAAGAATCTACTTTCAAATCTGAAGGTAGAAGAGCGTGTAGAGCCTGCACCGAACGGCTCATTTCAATTTCTGCTGTTTGGTAGTAAATATGAGGGTAATTCAATTTGCAGAATGTCAGCTTTCCAAGCACTCGCGAGTCGGGTTGGATAAGTGAAAATTGTCAGCTGAGGAATGTGGAGAGCTTGGCTAGGAAGTACACATTTTTCAGCTGTAACGCTTTCCACCTTTTTATTTAGCATCATATTTAAGTTCTTGTGGGTACTTGCACAAACATGAAAACGCTATCTTTTCGATCGGAGTCGCTTTTTCTAAGCTAGAATCGATTGACAACCGACACACATTGGGAGGTTTTAGGAAATTAGCCGTTTTATATTTAGCTAAGTTATTGTTACTAAACTTAAAACTCAAAAAAGTGGCTTAACATTATTTTAGTTAGTATACCACAAAAAAAGTTAGTAATCTGGCTTTACTTGAGTTTTGCCAATCCCGAATCTATGATGTTACCTTTTGACTCTACTTTCTTGACTCAACACTTGAATCGAGGTTTAATCGTTTCTTGCCAAGCACCTGTGGATTCTCCACTACGCAATGCCAACATCATTGCTGCCATGGCAGAAGCGGCGGTTTTGCGCGGTGCGGTTGGGAATTCGCGTTGGATACCCCCGAACACGTGAAAGCGGTGCGAAATCGACTGCCGGATACGCCAATTATCGGACTGTGGAAGCAGGTAATTTCGGGTTATGATGTGTATATTACGCCACAGTTTCATCACGCAGCGGAGATTGCGGCAGCCGGTGCTGATATCATCGCGATCGATGCTACATTACGATCGCGTCCCCAAGGCGAAACTTTTGCTGAAATTGTCTCCAAGGTGCATCGCGAACTCAACAAATCTGTGATGGCAGATATCGATACGCTAGAAGCCGCAGAAAGCAGCAGAAGCAGCCGGTGCGGATTTGTTGGAACAACCCTTTACGGTTATACAGGTGAAACCAAACATCTGTCCCCTCCCGGTTTTGATCTGTTGGCAAAACTGGTTGAATGCTTAACAGTCCCGATTATCTGTGAAGGGGGAATTGCCTCGCCAGATATGGCAAAAAAGGCTTTAGATTTAGGTGCAGATGCGATCGTTGTGGGGACAGCTATTACCGGAATTGACGCGCAAGTTCAGGCGTATCGATCGGTCTTTTAACCCACAAAAATGGAACAGTGAGTTGTCATTAGTCGGGGATCGATCCCTCATTGCCAACCAACGGACAAGGGTAGCAAACCGATCCCCAAACACCTGTAATTCTTACCAACCCAAACTCGAATAAAAAGGTTTGGTTCCTGCTTTTGCTGCCTGGGGAATCAGATCGGTGGAGACTTCTGTCACGCCTTCCTCGAAGCGAGTTTCGGTGCAGAATGTTGCGGTACTAAATCCGCCAAACCGTTTCACCGTACTGGTTCGCATCCGAACATCGCTCCCGGAAAACCAGAATCGTTCGATCGAACTCATGGTTTCATATTCGGTAATCAGCACTAATCCATCTTCGTCATCCATCACGTACTCTCCAGCAACGGGGACGATTTCGGCATAGCCGCGTTCGCGCAGCATCTTTCCTTTTTGGGGATTGTCTGCATCGGGAACGATCGCAAACACCGTCGATCCCGCGTGGTTTTCATCATCTTCTTTATCCCATTGCATCGATCCGTTCCATTGAACGAATGCACCACCTGCCGCTTGGCTGGGATCGATCTCGTGCATTTTGCAAATTTCCATGACACGAGGATCGTCAGCGCCAAGGGTACTGACTTCGATGGCAGAACTACCAAGTTCTGCGCGACGAAAAGGCAGATGGTGGGTGGTTCGCTGAGAAACCCACTTCCCCGCACTCTTTTCAAAAAATTGCATGGCGTCCATAGAACTGATTTGACTCCTTGGCGAAGACGGCATTGTCTTTCGTTATCATATCGGACGAAGGGGGTTTGGTGTTCGGGGTTGAGGATTGAGTCAAAAAAAACCAGTTTCTTTAAGAAACCAGGGATTGTCATGATGTTAAATCATGGCAAAGTCTGCCACATCGATCGAATTGGCTGCAATTCCTTGTAGGGTAATTGAGAGGGTTCCAACCGTGATTTGGGTGTCGGCATCGACTTGAACGATCGCTAAGTCCTCAAACATCAATCCATCCTTTAATCCGATCAGATCGACACCATCGCTAAAGTCCACAATGACATCAATACCATCGCTACTTTTAAAGTCGAAACGATCGGCATCAGTTCCACCGGCTAAGGTATCATTTCCGCCATCTCCGGATAAGATATCCGATCCGGTACTGCCTAAAATAATATCGTCATTTTGACCGCCAAACAGGAGATCATTTCCCTCTCCACCATCGAGGACATCATTTTGCGCATTCCCGAATATCGTGTCGTTTCCAGCTTCTCCAGTCAGGCTATCATTTCCTCGATCGCCCATCAACAGATCGTCTCCCAAACTACCGCTTAAGGTATCGTTATTTTGCCCTCCCAACAAGCTATCATTTCCCTCGCCACCCCTCAATACGTCATTTCCTATATTTCCGAATAGGATATCATTTCCCTCGCCCCCAATTAGACGATCGTCTCCCATGTTTCCCGCCAGGGTATCATCTCCGACATCACCAATTAAGGTATCATTATTTTGACCGCCAAATAGGCAGATCGTTTCCTTCTCCACCATCGAGCAAATCGTCTTCGCTATTGCCGAACAAACTATCATCGCCTCTGTCCCCGGTCAGGCTATCGTTGCCGATATTTCCGAAAACAATATCGTCATTATTATTCCCTTGAATTTGGTCATCTCCTTGACCGCCAAATAGGAGATCGTTGCCTCGTCCTCCATCCAGAGAATCATTTTCGGCATTTCCAAAAATTCGATCGGCTCCACCCCCTCCTTCAATGCGATCTGCACCTTTATCACCAATTACAATATCGTCATTATCTCCCCCCTGCAACGCATCTTCCCCATCGCCTCCAAATAAAACATCTTTTCCACCTCCTCCGTCTAGATAATCGTTTCCACTGTTTCCCGCCAGGGTGTCATCTCCGACATCACCTAATAAGTTGTCATCTCCTTCTAAACCGAATAAAAAATCTTTGCCTTCTTTACCCGAAATGGTATTGTTATTGTCATTTCCGGTGAGAGTTTCATTTTCATCGGTTCCAGTTTCGTTGTCATCGGTAAACTGGGGTTCTGGGAACGCTTCAAAAGTTAATTCGAGACGAATCTCGTCCTCAGTGATGACTTCTTCTTCAGAGTCATCATCATCTTCAGAGTTATCATCATCCGAGTCATCATCATTCTTCAGAGTCATCATCATTTTCAGAGTTATCATCATCTTCAGAGTCATCATCATTTTCAGAGTTATCATTATTGGAATCATTAGAATTTCCATTATCTGAGTTGCCATTATCTGAGTTGTTATCGTCGGAGTTGTCATCCTCTTCAACTAAAGAAAACTCCACAAAGTCTATTTTTGCCAGATCATCTTCATCTCTCGTGCCAATCAGTTTGATTTCATCTCCTTGTTCGATAGAAATGTTGGGAAAAATGGGTGTTTTGGCTTGATCGTCATTTGCCAGAAGACCGATTTTAGCGATCGATTCATTGTTCACTACGATTTCGATCGCGCCATCTCCATTCTCTGCATCGATATAGGCAAGTTTTATGTCATAAACTCCGGTATCTCTAGAAAATGTTGTCTTAGCCGTGCCAGTGTCTTCTGTATCTTTAACTTGAATGAATGACTGGTTTTTTTCATAGTTTTCATCGAGATCGAACGTTTCTGCTTCTAACTTGAAAGATGCCATAATCGTAATTTGAAACTGTGACTGATTCAGATTATCCCATACTCAGGATACGTTAGATTTCACAGGAACGAGACAATCGCTGCGATGCGACTTATGGTGGCGACTGTAGGTTACGTTTCGCGCTTCACACCCTACAGATATAGGCTTGGCGTAAGTCATCAGGAATAAGCAGAAGTGTTGAATCTTAAATTTTGATTGAGAAATAGCGGTGATCGAGAAAACTATGCAGGGCAGTTTTCCTGAATAATTTACCAATCAACAATCAACACTTCTGAAGAATAAGTAATGAGTCCTTGAGGATTCATTATTGAAACCCCAAGGACTCATCGTCCATTTATCGTTCTCAACTCGCAGCTCTTTTTTTGACAAATGGTATTGAATGTTACATTTTTTTACCTTGAGACCCTGTAATCTATTGAAACCACAATCAGTAGTATAATGGCGATTGTCCTGATAGATGTACAGCCTAGGAGGTTGCTTATTTAGCGTATATCTAAGTCTTGTGGAGAAACACCAAAGATATAGGAAGAAAAAGAGTTGAAGCCGCCTTTGACTTTGACTTTGCTGCGATCGATCGACTCTAAGTAAGGTAAATCCTGGATAGATTCAGACAGCTTACGAGACTTGGAATAAGAGGCAGACTCTTCCAGCTTTTGAGGGGTTGCTTGATTGCTCTTAGAGTTGCCACCTTGAATGTGTTCTTTCATCAACCGATTGTATGTGCGGTAAGGAATATAGTGCATGGGATTGTATCCGACGGAGCGCAAAATCAACAAACAAGCCCACGAATATTTTCCGGCTAAAATTGCTTCTACAACTCGATCGAGCTGTTCCATTGTCATCACATTGGCTCGATCGTTTTTGAAAGCAGGATTGTGGTAATTCATAAATCTTAGATCTCCAGATGTTTCGATCGTGTATTCAAGATGGGAGTTTTAAAAGTTCGCGCCGCCTTCCTTTAACTGTCGAATCGGGTCGAGAATGACATCGATGATGCGACGACGACGGATGATAATGTCGGCACTGGCAGTTTGACCGGGTTTAAAGTAGATTTTTTCTTGGTTTTCGGTGACATAGTTCCGATCCAATTTAATCTCAAGCTTGTAAACTTCCCCGAGCTGTTCATTGGGTTTGGTATCAGGCGAAATCGCGGTAACTTCTCCCGAAATGAGACCGTATTCTTGATAGGGATAGGCATCAAATTTGACCTGAACTGGCATCCCGATTTCGACAAAGCCAGCTTCTTTATTGGGCAGATTGGCGGATAGAACCAGTTCGGCAGAACCGGGTGCAATCTCGGCAATAGTTTGACCGGGCTGTATGACTTCTCCACTGTGATTCATTGGCGAAGACAGCACGACGCCATCCACTGGGGCATACAGAAACCGTTGTTCGAGCTGGGTTTGGGCGCTGACGAGCCGATTGCGAGTTTCGCCGAGTCTCGCCTGAATTTGGGTGAGTTCGACTTCCAGTTTCTGAATTTGCTCTTGGATCCCGAGTTGATTTCTCTCTCCTTCCGCTTTTTTCTGGTCAAATTGGGCGAGAAGTCGATCTCTTTCGTCTTTGGCTTGCTCGAGCTGACCTTGGCTTTCAGTCAGGCGCGATTGTAGATCTCGCTGAGCTTGTTCGGCGGCAAACAGTCGTTCCGACTCAATGGTTCGACTGTCTCGATCGCTCGACTGCGTTCTGAGCAACGTATTTTGACTGTTACGCAGATCTCGCTCGGCTTGAAATAGAAAATCTTGGGAGATGGCTCCTCTTTCTACTAACGGTTTGAGCCGATTGATTCGAGTTTGGTTTGCCTTGATCTCAGCTCGGAGTTGCTCGAGTAGTTCGGGTGCGATTTCGTCTTGAACGGTCAAATGCTGGCGCCGATTCTGGGCTTCGGCGATGTCTTGGTGGAGACGATCGATCAGTGACCGGATAGTGCTAGCATTTTTGTCGGCTTGGGCAATGACAGCATTCTGTGCCTGAAGGTCGGCTTGGGAAATAGCCGCCAGGGTTCGGCTTTCAGTGCGCTGTTGCTCGATCAGGCTTTGAGTTTGCACCAATTGGACTTCGTAGGCTGCGATCTGCTCTTTGAGTCGATCGATTTCAGTTTGAGCCAGTTGGGTGTCTAATTCCGCGACGACTTGACCCTCCTTGAGAGTATCGCCTTCTTTCACTGCCAAGTGGGCAATTTTTCCCGGCTCGACTGAATGAATTTTATGCACATTGCCCTGATGGATCAGTTCGCCTCGGGCATTACCAATTTCGTTGATTTCTCCAACCCATGCCCAGGTGCCAAAAACGAGTAAGAATGCTATCCCACCCAACATGACGTGTCCGGGGAAGGCAGAGGGAGGCTGATCCAGTAAGTTCTGGACGGGGGTAGACCAATTCGGCGATCGATCGATCGCTTTCCCCGGCTTAGGAGGCTGGAGAACGTCCGATTTCGGAAGCCTTTGAGGACTTAACCGGGTTGCGGTGGGTATCCCTCCGTAGAGGGAAGAGGCTTGAGCAGAAGCATCGGTGATTTCGGGAATCTCTGAGTCTCGATCGACTAAGTTCACAATTCCCAAGATTCGTTTTCGATCGCCATGCTCTTGCTGACCCAACTTTTGAGTGCGAGGAGAGACGCCAGTTAGCTTTCATCGGTAGACTGTCCTTAATAAAAGGGTTGACAACGCTGTGCGTTGGTCTGTCGATTGAACGAATTTAATATTAGGATGTCGTTTGCCGAAATTCAGATTCGGCTTGAGCTGTATCTCTAGGAAGCTTTAATTACTGAGACCCGCAGGACTTTCGAAGCAGGAACTGGTCGGTATAAATCGTGTGGTATTTGACGCAAAGCTCAGAGACTATTGGACTGAGTTACTGACTGCCGCTTGTGAAAGTCTCGAACACATTCTACGATTTTACGGTAGATTTTGTCTGTTTCCATACCAACTTTACACAATCTTTAAATAAATCGCAGTATTTATACGGATTCTTCATCGATTCTTTAAATAACGAGGATTAACGCTGGATACCGGGACACCTGAAAACAGAGCAACAGCCAGAGCGATTCCCAAGACCCGCTCAAAGGTCGAGTTGTTGTTGAGCCAGATGATAGTACAATCCTTGAAGTTCCATCAGTTGCTCGTGGTTTCCTTGTTCCACTAGCAAACCGCGATCGAGTACTAAAATACAGTCAGCATTGCGAACAGTGGACAAACGGTGAGCAATAATAAAACTGGTTCGATCGCGGCTAATCCGAGCTAGATTCTGCTGAAAGCGGCGCTCCGACTCCGTATCCAACGAACTCGTGGCTTCATCCAGTACCAAAATCCGGGGTTCTCCCAACAGGGCCCGCGATCGCCACCCGCTGTTGTTGCCCCCCCGAAAGAGATGTCCCCCGTTCCCCCACTTGCGTGTTGTAACCCAGAGGCATATCCTGAATAAACGCATGGGCTTCCGCCAGTTTTGCCGCTTCCACCACATCCTCGAAGGCAATCTCCTCGCTATAGATGGTGATATTTTCCGTAATTGTGCCGGAAAACAGGAAGCAGTCCTGGGAAACCACCCCCAACTGCGATCGCAACGACTGCGGCGAAATATGCTGCGTATCGTGACCATCGATCGAAATCCGACCCAACGTCGGATAATACAACCCCTGAAGTAACTTCACCAACGTGGTTTTCCCCGAACCGCTGCGACCCACAATGGCAATGGTTTCACCCGGTTTCACCGTAAACGAAATATTTTGCAGGGTATTGCGTTCCTCATCCTCCGTGTAACGGAAAGTCACATTATCAAACTGCACTTCCCCAAAAATCCGAGGCAAGATCAACTTATTGCTACCAGGGGGTTCTTCCGATTCCGTCCCAAAGACATCATTCAGTCGTTCCACGGAAATCAACACTTCCTGGAGTTCGTCCCACAAAGAGATCAGTGCCATCACCGGACTGAGAATATAACCCTTCATCATATTAAACGCGACGAACTGCCCGATGCTCAGTTCTCCTTCGATCACCAAGCTGCACCCGTACCACAGCAGCGCAATGCTGCCCACAGAATTAATCAACCCGCTAATGAGACCTAACGTAATCCCCAGTTTCTGACCCTTGAACCCGATATTCAGCAAGGTGGTAAAACGATCTTCCCAACGCCAACGCAATTCCTGTTCCGCCGCTGCGGCTTTGAGGGTGGAAACCCCCGTCATCATTTCCACCATGGAAGAGCTTTGATCGGTAGCGGCAGTAAAGCGTTCTCGGGATAGCTTTCGCAGTAACGGAGTTGCCAACAGGGTAAAAATCACCATCGGCGGAATCAACGCCATCACCAGCAACGTCAACCGGACGTTGTAGTAGAGCATCAACCCCAAATAAATGATCCCCGTGACAAAGTTAAGCCACGCCAGCATCACTTGACCGATGAGAAAATGCTGAATCTTCTGGTTTTCTTGAACGCGGGTGAGAATATCCCCCACACGACGCGCTTCAAAAAACTTCAGAGGAAGGGTGAGGGTATGACTGATGAAACCCGTCACCAGGGTCAGGTTCATGCGGTTGGACAAGTAGGCAAGCAGGTATTGCCGCACCCCAGACAAAGCCATACTCCCCAGCCCAAACAGTAGCGCCCCCAGACAAAAGATGGTGAGGGCGCTTTGGCTTTTTTGGACGACGACTTGGTCGAGAATGATTTGAGTGAAGAGGGGGCTAACCAGGGCAAATACCTGCAACAGGATGGAAACGGCAATGATTTGCAAGCCTAAGTTGCGGTAGGGCCATAACGCTTGGGCAAATTTGCCGAGGGAGCGTTTTTCGGTGGGGGCTGCGTGCAGGAGATCCGTGGGATTGAGCAGCAGAGCGTACCCCGTCCAGTTGTCGAGCATATCCTGGCGAGAGATCCAGCGCTTGCCCTCGGCGGGGTCGGCAACCAGGACGCGCTTCCTCTGAATTTTATAGATAACGACGTAGTGAATGCCCTTCCAGTGGGCAATCCAGGGATTGGACTGTTCCGCGATTTTGCTTAAACTGGCTCGGACGGGTCGGGCTTGGAAGCCTAGAATTTCTGCGGCTTTGGCGAGGTTTTTTAGGGAGGCGCCAGAACGTCCCACACTGGATAACTCCCGCAGGAGGTTGAGGCTAAATCGTTTGCCCCAATATTGACCAATCATGGCGAGGCAGGCGGCGCCGCAGTCGGAGGAGCTTTGCTGTTGGAGGAAGGGGTAGCGTGCGAGGGCATCCCGAATTCGGCGACCGATGGGTTTGGGAAAAACGATCGATTCTTTAGTGGTGTTTTTGCGGGGTTGGGAGTGGGTTGGGGTGATGGAGGATGCGGCTTTGCTGGCGGGGAGGGCGATGATGGGGATCGCTTTTTCGCGGACGGGGATCGCGGTGGGTGGTGCATCTCCGGCTAAAATTGGGGCGATGGCAATTGCCTTTTCCCAATGTTCTCTAGGGAGTTGATACACCCCAACATCGGTTTGGGCAACCCCATTGTCTGGGGTGTCGTCGGGATATCCCCAACTCGTACCGATGGGTTTTGCATCACCATCGAGTTCCCCCATACGTTCCGATTTTTCCGATGAAGCGAGAATTTGACCGCAGCGCAGCCAAAACCGTCCGGCGGACGATGGGGTGGCTTCGGCGAGGTGGGTTCCGGCGGGAATCTCGGTGGCGATAAAATAGGGAAATAGCTGTTGGAGTTGTGTGCTGGGGATCGATCGTAGTTCGGTTTGAGTTTTGAAGAACAGTTGGAATTGCTGTAGCTGGGTTTGTTGCTCGATGTAAGGTTTTAATTGGGGAATGGCATCGAACCACGATCGTAAATCCGTGGCGCCAATCCGGGCAATTTGACTGTCTCCGGCAGCGACGGCTCGGTACGGTACAGAAATGGGTGCTGATTTTCCATTTCCAGATTCAAGGAGTTCTCCCGGTTCCAGTACCAGGGAAGACACCTCTCGCTGTCGTTGGGGATCGAAGGCTAACAAGCGGACTCGACCCTCGCAAATTAAGTAAAAATCTTCGTCTTTTCCAGGATGTGCTATTCCTTCTCGATCTCCACCCCAGATAGGAGACGGAGGGAGTTCGTCTCCTAGGGAAAATGTTTCTACCGCAAATGCCGCACTCAAGTCTTTCGCAAATTTGGGATCGGCTTGAACTTGGGTTAACAACCTCAAAATCGCTGAATAAGTCGGTGAAGATTCGAAGGGCGAGGGTTGAGATGCCGATTTTACCTGGTTTTTTTTGTTCATAGAAATTTACAGCAAAATTCAAAGCAAAATTTACAATCCGAGATCGGAGGCTGGATCGATCGTTCAGTTTTCAAACAAATTATTGAAGTAGGTAAAAAGGATTTAATTTTCTGATGACACAAAATGTAAACTCAAAAAAATTGCCGACTGGCTAAAGGTTTCGCTGCTCGTATTTTTTATAGGGTTGGCTTGGACAGCGTGTTTACTTACTTACAAGTCACCCTTATTTCGCTATTATATTGCCCGCTTCTCGTAGTCGCCACAATGATGCGTGCGATCGCGGAAAATCGTGCGATAACTCAACATTTTTTTACGTTTCACGGTCTTCAGAAAAAAATCTGCCAAAATGGCAACATGGCGATCGAAAATATCGCTATGCTGGGCGCGTCATTTAATAGACCGTTTTAAAACTCCGACAATTGTAGATAAAATCAACAACCCAATTGATGGGTTGAAAATTGTCCTAAAAATTCTGTCATAAAAATCAAAGTTGAGTTCGGAAATCAGAAAAACATAGCGTGTTAATTTTTGAAATAGATCTTCAGCCGACCTATCAAAAATCCAAAGGTCAACCATTATGCCTCAACCCAATAATGGCGGAAGTAGCAGTGTTTCCGGCAGCGTCAGCTCATTTGTAAACGATACCGGTGCTGGAGGGAGCGCCAGCGTCACCGCCACTTCCCCAGACGGACAAACCAGTACCAGTAGTGATGAGGTCTTTACCCCAGGAGCAACATCTACGAGTGCCAGCGTTCAAGGCAGTGCCTCTTCAAACGCTCCTCCCCAGACCAGCGTCACTGTCAAAGCGCCTGCTGACGATTATATTAATGGCAATCAAGAAAGTGATTGGATTGAAGGAAATGAGGGAAACGATACCCTTTGTGGAGGTCAAGGAAATGATATTGTCTTAGGAGGAGATGGAAACGATCGATTATTTGGAGATTTGGGTGACGATTACCTGAATGGCAATCAAGGAGAAGATGTTTTAGAGGGAAAAAATGGAAATGATACCCTACAGGGCGGTCAAGGTAATGATGTTTTATTAGGAGGAGAGGGAAATGATGTTCTCATTGGCGATTTAGATCGAGATGTTTTAACCGGGGGAAGTGGTGCCGATACCTTTATTCTCCGAACAGATACCGCCGTTAACGATCCCCTCTTAGCCGATACCATTACGGATTTCCAGGCTGGTGAAGGTGACAAAATTGGATTGACGGGGGAAATATCGGCAGTTAATCTTGTGTTTGAGGTCTTTGATTCCAATGCCGATGGTATTGCGGATGCCACCCGATTAAGACTCGACATTGGTTCTGGCAGTACCCTTTTAGGCATCGTTCTCAATTCTGTCGATGTCATGGGTGCAACCGTTTTAACTAGTGCCGATTTTATCACGATGTAAATCATCAAGAGTAAATAAAATTTACGCAAAGCATCTATATGTAGGGTGTGTTAGCGCAGCGTAACGCACCGTCACTCAAAAACTCAAAAAAGATCGAACCTTTACGATAAAAAAGCGAACAATGGTTAATCTTTCTCAAGCCGTCATCGAACCTGACCAAATTGTTGAATTTCTAAAAAAAGATATTCAAATTAAACAAATTCATCAGAAAATTTTATATCGACAAATCATCGATCGAGCGGTGCAGGAAAGAGGAATTTCTGTCACCCCAGAGGAAATTCAAGAGGAAGCCGATCGAGTTCGGCGGGAAAACCGCCTAGAAAAAGCGGAGGACACTCTGAATTGGCTGGAAACGCAGATGATCACCCCTGAAGATTGGGAGGACGGAATTACCGCTCGGCTATTAGAGAACAAATTAGCCGAGCATTTATTTGACAAGGAAGTTGAAAAGTCTTTTGCTCAAAATAAAATCGATTACGATCGAGTTTTGCTCTATCAACTGGTTGTCTCTTCTGATAAATTAGCGGATGAACTGTTCTATCAAATTGAAGAACAGGAAATCAGTTTTTACCAAGCCGCACACCTTTATGATATCGATCCCGTTCGGCGATATCGATGCGGTTGTGAAGGTAAAATCGAGCGTCAAAAATTAATGCCAGCGATCGCAGCCGCAGTGTTTGGAAATCCGGTTGGAGAAGTCATCAAACCCATCCAAATCGAGCAATCCTATCATCTGTTATTGGTAGAAGATCTGATCCCGGCGGAGTTAACCCCTAAAATAAAGCAGACGATTCGGAATCGGATGTTTCGGGAGTGGTTGGAGAGCGAACTGACTTATATGCTCCACAATCAAGATAGTTGACATTAAGATAGTTTGAAATTTGCAAATTTTTGATTTCAATTTTTTGAAAATATAGTCGATCGCATAGTAGAGAAGAAGCATTTTCCAGGAAATATAAACCTAGAAAAGTCATGCAAATGCTTCGCCCACTATATTAATAGGATTGACGATCGACCCTAGCCTTTTCACCAGCTTTATCTTTTTATTATCAAAAATTCACCTTTTCTTTACAAAAAACTGCCATTTTGGCAGTTTTTGGCAAAATAGATTCTTTATCCTGCTAAGAAGATAAATTTTTCTAATGGATAGCCCGGAGCAATATTATATGGTTTTTCTTAGAGGAACAAGCGGTAACGACAATCTGACTGGTACAGCTTTAGATGACATTCTCTACGGTCGTGCAGGCAGCGATCTTTTAATAGGCTTAGCCGGAAATGACTTGATTCGCGGCGACGATCCTTTCCGCAGCGGGGGGAACGACACGATTGATGGCGGCGATGGCGACGATCAGCTCTTCGGATTTGTGGGAAATGACATTATATCTGGAGGGAATAACAACGACTTGATCGATGGCGGCGATGGCGATGACGTTATATCTGGAGGCAATGGTAACGACAATCTCTTAGGAAAAGATGGAGATGACAATATATCTGGAGGTTTAGGCGAAGATGTACTGATTGGAGCGGATGGTAATGATTTTCTAGAAGGAGGCAGTGGCAACGATCAGCTTCTGGGTCAGGATGGTGACGATGAGATCGTCGGCGGCGATGGAGACGATCTTCTGAGTGGAGGCAAGGATAACGATATTTTAGATGGAGAGGACGGTAACGATCAGCTCTTGGGAGGCTCCGGTGATGATGAACTCTATGCAGCATCTGGAGATAATTTGCTCGATGGCAGCACCGGTGATGATTTTTTAGAAGCGGGATCGGGAATCGATCAGCTCTTGGGGGGATCGGGCAACGACGAGATGTATGGCGGAGCCAGTGACGACGAACTGATTGGAGGCTCGGGTAACGACATCGCCTATGGAGAAAGCGGCGACGATTTCATCGTAACGTCCAGTGGCGAAGATCTCATTTTTGGAGACGAAGATTTCTTTGGGGGACCCGATGGCGATGATGACATCGTAGCGGGTGAGGGAAACGATACCATCTACGGGGGTGGCGGTGCAGACAGCATCCTGGGAGGTGGCGGCGATGATTTCATTGACGGGGGAAATGGAATTTTAGGGGGTAATGGTTCTGTCACCATTGCGAATTTAGCTCCCGCTTTGCGAGATTTATCGTCTTCTTCTGGTAATGGAAATGACGATCTTTTCGGAAATACGGGCAATGACACGATTACCGGCGGCTTTGGAAACGATCGTATTAGCGGTGGCGGCACGGAAGTCGGCGAACTAGACATTTTAATTGGCGGACAGCTACTCTCCAATGGTCAAACCCTATCCGAAGCGAATTTGGGTCGTCCCGCCGATTCAGATACATTTGTCATCGGCACTGACGCAGGTTTCCTCTATGGAGGGGGTGCTGGTGCTACGATCGGTTCTAACATATTTGGTCAAGGCGATCGAGCAGTAATTCGAGATTTCCAGAACGGTGTCGATAAAATTCAGACCCCAACGGGAGCAGCACCTTTAGGTGTCGTCATCGGCAGCGATCGATTTCTTTTGGCTTCGGTGACGGGTGGTTTTGAAATTGTCGCTCAGGTGGTTGGGTTTGGTGGCACCGGTTTTGCCGCCGGAACTTTTGTTGCGCCTCCCGCATAGCTGAGTCCAGACACCGACCAGCCAGACCGATTGTTATTCCATGACCGGTTAACTCTAACTCCTCGCCTTTCTTTCAATATTGAGAGAAAGGCTTTTTTGTCAGGACTTACGCAAAGCCCATATATGTAGGGTGTGAAGCGCGCAGCGTAACGCACCATCGCCGCCATGAGTAGCTCCGAAGCGTAAGTCCTGTTTGTTTTCCGTATTTTTACATTAGTTTATATGCCAATTTGGCAACACATTCGATCGAAAATAATGAACGATAGATTAATAACTATCTTTTTTTTTAACAAAAATTATGCAAATCGCGATAATCGATAACTTTGAAAAATTTAAACAACTGAAAACCGATTGGGAGGCAGTTTACAAAGCCGATCCCCTAGCTCAGTTTTTTCTCTCTTGGGTTTGGCTATCCGGCTGGTTTGCGATCTTAAGCGATCGCTGGTTTGTCTTGGCTGCCCGATCGGATGATGATTCTTCCTATGTTGGCTTCTTCCCCTTAATTTTCAGAAAAGAGCAAGAAGATAATCAGGGGATTTACCATGAGCTGTGCATGGGTGGAAATAGTATGGCAGATTATACAGGAATTATTTGTCTTCCAGGGTATGAAGAAAAGGTTATTTCTGCGTTTGCAACTTATATCGAACAACAGTTAGAATGGTCTATTTTTCATCTAGAGAATATTCTAGATGCCGACCCTCGTATGGCTTTATTGATAAATAGTTTTTCGGGAGATGAATTTGAAAAACAAAGATGGAGAATCAGCAATAAAGATGGTATCGACAATTATATTTGTCCTTATATTACGCTGCCTGAAACCTGGGATCGGTATCTGCAAGATTTCTTGAGTTCCAATATGCGACAAAAACTCAAAAGGTTTCTCAGGAAAATTGAAAACTCTGATGATTTTCAGATAATCCCTACCACCGGGGATAACCTCGATCGACATCTGGAAATTTTGATAAATCTTTGGCAATCTCGCTGGCAAGATAAAAAAGGAGAAAAATGCCAAAATATCGTTAGATTTATTGACAAAACAATCAGACATTGTTTTGTTAATAATTGTCTTTATTTTCCGGTATTGTGGCAGGGCGATCTTCCAGTGGGTGCGATCGCCTGTTGGGTAGACCGCGAAAAGAAGTCCATTTTGTTTTATATCACAGGTCGTGACGATCGACTCAGTAATCCGGCTCCTGGACTGGTACTACAAGCTGAAGGAATTAAATATGCGATCGAAAACGGATTCAAGACTTATGACTTCCTGAGAGGCAATGAGCCTTATAAGTTTTCTTTTGGCTCTCAAGATCGCCTGATTAAACACATTGTCATCAAACGGAAAGTTTTAAATCCTACAAAGTTAAACTCCGATCGCGATCCGATCACAGAAGCCTTTCAAAAGGCGGTTGAACATCACCAACTCAATTGCTTAGCTGAAGCCGAGCAGGGATATCGTCAAATTTTGGAAAAACAACCTCAACACCTGGAGGCTCTACAGCGTTTAGGTGCGTTGATGCAGCAAAAAGATGATTACCAAGGTGCTGAAAACTGTTTCAATAGCGCCCTTCAACTCGATGCAAAATCGCCCCAAACTTGGTTCAGTTTGGGAAATTTGTATCAAACACAATCTCGTTTTCTAGAAGCGATCGATGCTTACCAAAAAGTTTTAAGCGATACAGCCTAATGCCGTCGCAGTTTATAACAATCTAGGCTACACTTGGCAACAACAGGGAAATTGGTCAGAGGCAATTTCCAGTTATAAAAAAGCGTTAGAAATTCAACCAAAATGTACTGAAGCTGATGTCAATCTGGGGAATGCACTTTATGCTCTAGGGCAACTTTCTCCAGAAAAACAATCCCATTACGCAGTCTTAAACTACGATTTAGGTGTGATTCGTCAAAAAGCCGGGGATTTGAAGACTGCGTTATTGTACTATCAACAGGCGATCGCGATGAAGCCCGATTTAGTCGAGGCTCATAACCAATTAGAGATGGCATTACAAAAATAATAGGCTTGATGCGGCGTTCTGTCTCGCGATAGATACATTTGCCTTCACCCTGAATCCCGTTTCTAAACCTTGGAAGCGGGGTTTTGAATTCTAGCTTGAATTCTAGCTCCCATTATTCAAGACTTATGCAAAGCCCATATATGTAGGGTGTGTGTGTTAGCGCAGCGTAACGCACCATCGCCACCATGAGTTCGATCGAGTGATGCGTTGCGGCGCTTAACGAATCCTGCGGTTAATTACATTTAGCCTATACGCATCAAAAAATCCTGCTTAATACTCTACACGATCTGAGAATATTAAACAGGATCGACTTCGCTCTATTCTAAAATTTCCCTGGCGAGAGAAGCTATTAGAATCTAGTCTTTATTAATTAGCTAACAGCCGAGATAATGCTGCCAGAAGCGGAAGATAAACCCGTCGTCGTCAAAACAACCAAATCTACTTCCACCAGAGAGTTTTCACCGATCGCTTCGGCATCGAAAGTGACTGTAGTGATGTTGTCCTTGATGTCGGCATCGCTATCGATTTTAATGTCTGCATTAAAATCTTTGTCAAAGTTGATATCGGTATCGATATCCAGTTCAAAACTGACGTTGAGATCGAGGTCTTTGTTGACCTTCGTACCACCACGACCGCGACCGCCAACCACATTAACTTCAACAGCTTCTAAGTAGTTCAGATCGGAAATATTCATGATCTTTCTCCTTGGTTTGTTCTGGGGTGAGTTGCTTTGGGCAACTTGAAACCGCGTCAAGTTTTCTGGAACCCTAATAGCCTCCCTGGCGAGAGAAGCTATTAGAATCTAGCCTTTATTAATTAGTCAACAGCCGAGATAATGCTGCCCGAAGCAGAAGACAATCCGTCAGTCGTCAAGACAACCAAATCTACTTCCACCAGAGAGTTGCCACCGATCGCTTCGGCATCGAAAGTGACTGTAGTGATGTTGTCTTTGATGTCGGCATCGCTATCGATTTTAATGTCTGCATTAAAATCTTTGTCAAAGTTGATATCGGTATCGATATCCAGTTCAAAACTGACGTTGAGATCGAGGTCTTTGTTGACCTTCGTACCGCCACGACCGCGACCGCCAACCACATTAATTTCAACAGCTTCTAAGTAGTTCAGATCGGAAATATTCATGATCTTTCTCCTTGGTTTGTTCTGGGGTGAGTTGCTCTGTGCAACCTTGTATTCAATATATCGATGTCGATTAAACTCGTGTTGCCATTTTGGCAGGTTTATTGAATCAAATAAAATTGCCAAAATGGCACAATTGTTATAATTTCTTCAGCTAAACTGGACTTGTGTAATGTAAGAATTGAAGCGTAAGGGAACTAACGCTATGAATGACTACTTATAAGTAGGTATGCGGGATTAAGCTGAATCATGTAACAGTATATAAATGGGGCTAATTCAGCCACTAGAGGGCATTTAGGTTCTTTACAATTATTTACATACTTGCATTTTACAGCGCATACCTACTTAGAAAAGTATCTCTGTTAAATGACCATTTTATAAATTGATTAACAAATTACCATACAAATTAACTGGGAGACCTGAGGATTCAGCGTAGCACTTTAGAGAGATTTCAACATGACATCAGATACTAAATTCCTACAACCCATCAACCCAACCTCTAACCCAAATCCAAATTCAGTTAGTAATTCGGTAGAATTACTAACTTATAATTACAGCCAAAATCCTTCTAGTGTTTCGGTGCAAATTGTTGCCGATGTTTTAGTCAAAGGGGGATTGGCACGTGCAATTGCTGAGTTTCAGGCAACTGCTGGAGTCGATCCTGCGTTTTCAGAGATTTTATCGGAAACGATCGTCGAACTAGAGGGCGGAGTTTCTGAGGGACAATCTCAAATTAAATCCAAAGTCGTTGGCGTTTTTGAGGTTGAAGCCCAACAAACCTTCTCTTTCGGTTTTTCTTCAAGTTTAGAACTCAGAGCCAAAGAAATTGACAATCCCGATATTGAATATTCCAAAGCCAAATCAGAAGGGGCTTTCTTGGTCTTGGATCTCTCCAATCTAAACCGTCCTAAAATAGTAGATTACTTTGCCTTTGATAGTCAATTAATTTCTTCAAAAAAAATTGGCAATGTGCGTGCTAAAGTCAGCCGCAATTTCACGATCGTCGATCGAGATCGAAATATCGATATTGATGGAAACAACGGAATCGATTTTGTGACAGGCGCAGCTATCGGAACTTACCAGAACCAGTTTCGCAATAACACCCAAATCGCAGTGGTAGAAGTTAACGCCAGCAACGTTCAGGCGTTTGGGGATTATTTAATCGATAATCTGGGCACAGATGTCACCTATGGCACAATCTGGAATGATAATTTGAATGGAACCTC
Organism: uncultured cyanobacterium; assembly: GCA_963838375.1. Classification (GTDB taxonomy): domain Bacteria; phylum Cyanobacteriota; class Cyanobacteriia; order Cyanobacteriales; family Geitlerinemataceae; genus DVED01. The sequence continues at coordinate 551,228 of CAWIQY010000015.1, forward strand.
CAAAGCCGACAAAATCTATGCCAGTTTGGGGAACGATCGAGTGTCGGGAATGGGAGGCGATGATATTATTGAAGGGGGTGGCGGGAACGATCGATTAGAGGGTGGTGATGGTAACGATAAAATTCATGGAGGTGACGACAACGATCTGATAACAGACGGACTTGGGGATGATGTCATGTATGGTGGAGAAGGCGCAGATCGATTCGTTTTCAAAAAGAATCAAAGCTTGCGTCCTGGTGAATTCAATATCGTTGCAGATTTTCGGGTCGGAGTCGATCGAGTTACCCTCAGAGGTTGGGGAAAAGGCAAGATTGCAGATCTGTTCACCGATACACCAGACGGCGCAATCTTCACTGCAAAAAAAGGCGGACAAGTTCTCTTTGAAGATGTAGATAAAGGTGCAATTATCAGTTCTTTCGATTTAGCTTAAGAATAAAAACTATCTCTAAAAAAAGAGCTTACCATTTTTATGGCTTGGCTCTTTTTTTATTTGAATGACAGCTTATGATTTCTTCTGTTTTTTAGAAAGTTTCCGCTTGAAAACAGCCCCAAAAATAGCTGCTGTGCCTGCGCCTAATGTTGTTAGAGGCTCGGGAACATTAGTTGTGGCGTCTGCCTGTTTCATCTCAACCAGAGTCAGATAAGTTGGGGTTTGGAAACTACGCTGATAGGAACCTAAAATATTGATTTCATTGCTGCTTGAATTGGAAGATACATCGAATAGATTAAACGTGAAATGACTGCTCTTATTGCTAGAGTAAGAATTCTCGTAAAAATTCTCAGTTTTGGTCAAGTTACTAGAAATCGAAAAGAAATCTAATACAGTTCGATCGTCTTCATTCGATCCACCTAACAGCAAAAAAGAGATATTAGATGTTGCTTTAGCCGGTTCGCGTTGAGGATTTTCGACCAATGCTTGGAGGAGCGACGAAAGATTAAAATCAAACGAAAATGCATCGTTTTGTGTTTCGTTACCAACTAAAAAGCTACCCAAAATAGTAGATTTTCCTTGAGCAATTCCTTGATAGTTTGCACCTCGATCGCCGATCGTTTTAGCTGACAAACTATTGCTAAACAAAGGACTTACGGTACTGACTACAGCACTGGCTTCAACTGTGGCAGCTACCGAGCTTCCTTCGGAGTTGCTTGCCGAAAGAGAAATCAAATCAGTAGCAGAAAGAGATTCACTAGCAAAAACGGATGCATCGACATCAGCCAGTGTATTTTCTCCTAATGCAATCGCTTGAAATTCAGCCTCCGCTCGATTTCCACCTAAAAGCAACGGAAATTCCGACTCTTCAAACGAAGCGTCAACAGTTTCATCGAGGATAGTGCCAGCTTTCGTAAATGTGTTGGTTTGAACTGACGTTAAAGTTGAATAAGGACTATGACTGAAGTTGAAAATATCGACGGAGGCTTCAGAAGATGCCAAGCTGGCAGCGAAAACCGGTGCGGTCGTCAAAGCAATACCCGTTCCAGCCCAAATTGGTGCAGCCCATCGTAATAATTGATGGGGAATATTTTTATAAGAATTCATTAGACGTTTCCGAATTAGTTACTAGAAATAATAAATGAATTTCAAACGACTTGCATCATGATATCGTAAAGATATAGAGACTTCATAAAAAGAATTGACAAACACTATAAGTGAATTCACGTAACATTTATCTAGTTTTATCCGTGAAACTACGGAATATTGCCTTGCTGTTGCGCTCACAATCGTACTTCACCGGAAAATATACATAGATATACGGTCAAATCTGCTGGTGTTCAGACGCTCCCAAGTCACAAAAGGTTACATAGATTCACATCAACTTAATGTGTCGATCGAAGATCCTCGACATCGGACTCGTTGCCCTCGATCCCAACCCAGCAGCAGAATTGGCAAAAATCAGCTCAGGTGGGAAACAAACGCACATTCCGCCTCGATCCCATTCAATGGGCGAGAATTCCGTCGAATCGCCAATGGGGAATTTATAATTAGAAAATCGAGAAGAAAGCATCGATCCAGTAGCGCAATGCGGAGTAGGCAGCGATGAGAAAAATATTATTAACGTGTTTGTTTATCCTCGGGGTAGGTTGGGCGCTGTTCAACTTCAAAGGACTCGCCACCCAAGGCAGCTACGATACCCTAGTGCTAGACTTCCGGGAAGACGTACCTGCCGCCCAAATCCAGCAAACTCTCGATCGAATTTCCCAACGCTACGATCTCAAACCCCAACTCAATAGCGAATTTTCCCAACAAGATAACCTGTACGTGGTTCGAGGCGATCGTCAAATCCTGAAGAAATTGCGACAATCCGACATCGCCAAATTCACCGAATATATCGAACCCAACTATATTTATAGTATTCCCGAACCCCTTTCCCAAAACACGGCTGCACCCGCAAAAACCTTCACCACCGCCAATCCTACCCTGCGCGGACCCAACGATCCCATGTATGCCAAACAATGGAACTTGCAGGGCATCGATATCGAATCCGCCTGGAAAGAAACCAAAGGCAAAGGCATCACCGTCGCCGTCATCGATACCGGAGTCAGCCCAGTTCCCGACTTGCAGGAAACTGAATTGGTGGCTGGTTACGACTTCGTCAACGATCGAGATCGCGCTGACGACGACAACGGACACGGAACCCACGTCGCCGGAACCATCGCCCAATCCACCAACAACGGCTACGGCGTCGCTGGCATCGCCTACGAAGCCAAAATCATGCCCCTGAAAGTCCTCAGCGGCGGGGGAGGCGGAACCGTCACCGATATCGCCGAATCGATTAAATTTGCTGCCGACAACGGTGCCGATGTAATTAATATGAGTCTCGGCGGTGGCGGAGAAAGCAGCGCCATGAAAGAAGCGATCGATTATGCCCACAGCAAAGGCGTCGTCGTCGTCGCCGCTGCTGGTAACGCCAACCAAAACGCAGCCGGATATCCCGCCCGCTATGCCCACGTCATCGGCGTTGCCGCCACCGATTCCACCAACCTCAAAGCCCCCTACTCCAACTTTGGCGCCGGAGTTGATATCGCCGCCCCTGGAGGCAACACCAAAAACGGCGAAGCAGGCGGCATTCTGCAAAATACGATCGATGCCCGTTCCGGCAACGATGTGTTTGCAGCTTTCCAAGGAACCAGCATGGCATCGCCTCACGTTGCCGGAGTAGCTGCCTTGGTCAAAGCCAGCGGCATCCAAGATCCCGAAGAAGTTGCAGCCATTCTGCAACAATCCGCCCGACCAGTAGAAGACGACGCCCTGAACCACTTTGGCGCAGGTCATTTAGACGCTGCTGCCGCCGTGGAACTGGCCCACAAAGGACAAATCACCTTCCGCGACTTCTTCCGGTGGTTGCACAACAACGGTTATCTCAACCTGAAATTCTGGATTGATGGTGGTGTCGTGGCGCTGATGCCCAAACTGCTGATGGTGTTGGGTTCCTACATCCTTGCGTGGTTCCTGCGCAACTACTTCCCCTTTGCCTGGACTGGGAGTATGGCAACAGGGTTAGTTGCCGGCAGTTCCGGACTGTTCTTCTTGCGCGGTCTGTATATCTTCGACTTGCCCCAATGGCCCCTAAGAATGATGGGCAGTTCTCTACCGGAATTGGGAACGGCAATTGGAGGCGGTAGTGTTTTAAATCCCCTGTTTGCCAGCGTTCTGATTCCCCTGGGACTCGTGGCGTTGTTGTTAGGACACCGAGATTGGAAGTGGTTTGCCATTGGTAGTACGATCGGTGTTACGGCTTGTTTGACCGTTAGTGCTATCCTCGATCCATCAGTCCTGTGGCTGGGTAACGGACTCGTCGCGCGGGGATTCCTGCTAGGCAATGCTGTACTGTGTTACGGACTGGCACGACTCTCACTCAAAAGTGCAACGGGAGAAATTTAAGATGAAAGTGGAAGGAAGCATTGGGCGCATCGAAATGGGGACGGGAACCTGGGCGCTTAACGGCAAAGACGGTACGACTTACGAACTGAAAGACGCACCGACAGAGCTACAAAAAGAGGGTTTAAAAGTCCGTATCGAAGGTACAATCCGAGATGACGTCATGACTTTAGCTGCCATCGGTCCGGTTCTCGAAGTGACGGATTTTCAAGTGTTGTAAGTGGTTAGTTGCGCTTTTGTTTCTCGCCAACCCGGCACTGGGGACTCTTGAACTGATTGCCAATTACCCATTACTTCATTTGCCGAATCGGCAGCTCGATCGTAAATTCCGCACCCTGTCCCGGTGCGGAAACGCATTCAAGAGAACCGCCATGTCGTTCCGTCACGATTTGATAGCTAATCGACAGTCCTATTCCCGTTCCCTTACCCACCGGTTTGGTCGTAAAAAAGGGATCGAACAATCGTTGCTGAATATCTTCGGGAATCTCCGGACCATTATTAGCCATATGGATAGCAATACGATCGTCTTCGAGAACCTCAGTCCGAATTGAGATCGTCGGTTCTGCATCTTCTGGCGTCACAATTACCCGATCCAAAGCATCAATTGCATTGGTAAGAATATTGAGAAATACCTGGTTAAGCTGTCCGGCATCGCATTCGAGAACGGGTAATTCCCCATAGTCTCGCATCACTTGAATTTCCGGACATCCCGGTTTGGGGGTTAGGCGATACTGGAGCATCATCAGGGTACTGTCAATCCCTTCGTGCACATTCACTCGTTTGATCCCAGTTTCATCCAAGCGAGAGAAGGTTCGGAGCGAGCGGACAATATTCCGAATTCGCTGAGTTCCAACTTGCATAGAACCCAATAATTTTGGCGCATCGTCCAGAACAAAGTTCCAGTCCATCTCTTCCAGTTTTTCCTGAATTTCTGGCGTTTGGGAGGATACTTTTTCTTGGTAGAGTTTTACAAGACTAAATAAGTCTTCGATATACATCTGTGCGTGACTGAGATTGGCGTGGATGAAGTTAATCGGATTATTAATTTCGTGAGCAATTCCCGCCACCAGTTGACCCAAACTCGACATTTTTTCAGTTTGGATGAGTTGCGATTGTGTTTGTCTCAGTTCTAAGAGGGTTGTTTCTAACTGCTTGGTTTTTTGTTGCAACCGATCTTCCGCTATTTTTCGATCGGTAATATCTGTGGCAATTGTGCCGATCGCATAGGTTTCTCCAGCATGATTTTTTAACGGAAATTTAATCGTTAAATAGGTATAAGTGCGATCGGATATCGAGATTTCATGTTCTAACGTTATGGGAGTATCATGCTCGATGGCTTGTCGATCGTGTTGTTGAAATTTACGAGCAATTTCTTCAGGAAATAAATCACTATCTGTTTTCCCCAAAAGCTCCTCTGGCTTCACATTTAAAATTCTTTGAGTTAGATGGTTAATGGTTAAGTATTTATCGTCTAAGTCTTTAATAAAAATAGCAATCGGCGCATAATCTAGAATCGCTTGTAATCGCTGTTGTGTTTCTTCTTTTGATAATTCAGCTTGCTTGCGCTGGGTAATATCTCGTGCGACCCAAATCGCTTCATTTTCCCGCAATGGGGTAATGCTAGCTTCAAACCAAACTGGCTCACCGTCTAACAGCAGATTGTATTCTATATTAGTGGTTTTTTGAGAAGAAAGTGTTTGTTGAATACTATCAAGGAATCGATCGGCAGTGTCAGATGGAAAGACATCGTGTAAAGTCTTTCCAATCAATTCCGCCTCCGGTTTGTACAAGAGATCGGTATTCGTCGGTACAATTCGTAAATAGCAGCCTTCACGATCGAATACTAAAATAACGTCCTGCATTGCCTTAAATAGCGTCAAAAACTCGTTGTGATAGTCGAGCAACGCCTTATCAATTTGTTTGCGATCGGTGACATCTTCTACAGTTCCCAAAATACCGATTGCCTGTCCACTTAGATCTCGCAACGGCATCTGATGCAGATGCAAAAAAATGCGAGCTTCCTCAGAAAGCGGTTGAAATTCGAGTCGATGGCTTTCCGAAATTTGGTGTTCGATAATTCGGGTATCCCAGCGCCGAATCGTTTCCACATCTTCCGTTTTCCAAGGCAGATCGCGATCGGTTTTACCAATAATATCTTCCGGATTTGGCAGTTTTACCATCTGCGAAAATTTCCGATTACATCCCAGATAGACTGAACGATGATTTTTCCAAAAAATCGCTTGAGGGAGCCGATCGATCGCCCATTTCAACCATTGATATTGTTCCCGCAATTCTCGATCGTATTGCGATTGCGTAAAAGTCCGATCGTTGGGATTTTGTTCTATTTCTCGGAAGGTCGCCACCACTAAGGGATTTCCCTGTGTATCTCGCCCAAGAGAGCGCTTCGTTGAAAAAAAATGCAGGTTGCCATCCGCATCAGTTATCGTTTCTTCATAAAGGCTGGCAATTCCTTCCTCAAGTACCATTTCATCGCGTTGCCAGAACAAAGTGGCAGAATCTGACCCAAATACATCACGATCGGATTTGCCAACCCATTGCTCTCGGGATCTGCCAGTCAAGCGGCAAAATGCTTCATTTACCCAAACCCATTGATGATTTATATCTTTAATGCCGATAGGTTCGTCAATACTATCGAACGCTGCATAGAGAAATTCAGGACTTCCCGGCGATGGGGAATTTGAAGAAATAGATTGAGGTGGGATAGGTGAAGAGCGAGCGATCGAGTTTTGCACGATCGGGGAATCGGTGTGAGATTTCATGTTATCGTGCATTGATAATTTCCTCTGCTAACCGCACAGTCTGATGCACCAGACGCGAACGTTCCAACCCAAAAACTGGAGATTCCCAGAATTGCTTCCAAAACGGTTGGCTTCCCAGACGCAGGTCAAGCCTACACCTACGATCGCTATTTTATATCCTCGGGCGAATACTCATTATCCGGACAGGCTTACCCATTCCCATCCGTAACTTAATCGACCTCGGGCGCGATCGTTTCGGGCTTGGGTGTTCGTTCCATCAAAGCAGAAACCGCTTCTTCTGCCGAAATCTGACCATTGAGCAAGCGATAGACTTGATTCGAGATCGGCACTTCGATGCCATGGCGACGCGCCAATTCAACCAACACATTGGTGGTATTCACCCCCTCTGCCGTACTCTTGACTTGAGCCAGAATCGTCTTCAGAGACTTTCCCTCAGCTAAACCGTAACCCACGCGGTAGTTGCGGCTGAGGGGACTGTTGCAAGTTGCCAATAAATCTCCCAATCCCGACAACCCCCAAAAGGTTTCCGCAGACGCGCCTAATGCCGTTCCCATGCGGACGATTTCGATCAGACCCCGCGTCAACAAAGCCGATTTGGCATTGATACCCAACTGCAAGCCATCACAAGCACCCGCAGCGATCGCCATCACGTTTTTTAAGGTTCCTCCCAATTCCGTTCCCAAGGGGTCAGAATTGGTGTAGACGCGGAAGATATCCGACGAAAAGAGAGTTTGAATCCGTTCGGCAGCGGCTAAATCTTCACTAGCCGCAATTGCCGCTGCCGGAAGTCCGTCTTGAATTTCTTCAGATAGATTCGGTCCCGACAGTACCACCACGGGGCGATCGGGAAACGCCTCTTGCCAAATTTGGGATGGGGTGCGCGCCGTTTTGGGGTCGAGTCCCTTACTTGCCGTGACAATGATGGTGCGATCGCTCATGGAGCAGTTTTGCAGCTTGGCAACAGTTTCGGCAACGCCTTTCATTGAGATTGCCGACAGCAAAACATCGGCATTAGCCGCCGCTTCTTCGAGGCTTAAGACGCTGCGACGCGACCAGAGACGAACGAGGTGTCCCTGTTGGAGTGCGAGCTTAGCCAGTGCCGATCCCCAAACTCCGGCTCCTAAGATGGTAACAGTTTCAGTCATAGACGTTAAATTTTCTTAACTTTAAGTTGCCGATCGTTCGCTTTTTATCTGTCGAAATGACAGAAATCAGCACTGCATTAATTTTACCTGAAAACATACGGGAACCTTTCATCACTTCGCACTTCTCGAACCGATAGCCATAGGCAAAAATGAAGAGCGGTGAATCCACCACTGGGAGTTATTCTTGACAGACGATCGTCGTTGGGGAAGGTTTCGATCGCTTTGAGAGATAGAACGGGGGAAATTTTGGGCTTAACAGTGAAGAAAGAAAACCCTCTCGTCTGTGCGACTTTGCTACACTCTGACCATTGCCAGCAACTTGGATCGATCTATTTAAATCTTTTCCGTATTTTCACGAGTACATTCTGGATTCGATCGTTTAAGGATGTAGAGGATTACTATTAAGTTGTTTCAAAAGGTAAACTGCTAACGAGTAACTCTCCCCAAATCACCCATGACCGAACTCACTATCCGTACCGATCGAGTCCGAGTTCCCAACGGAGATCTCCTCATCGACGCCTATCTCGCCCAACCCGACACGGTCGGACCGTTTCCGGGCATCATCGTCTTTGCAGAAATTTTCGGCGTGAACGCCCATATTCGCGATGTCACAGAACGCATTGCCCGACAAGGTTACGTCGCGATCGCGCCGGCTTTGTACCAACGCCTCGCCCCTGGGTTCGAGGTCGGGTATACCGCAGAAGATATCCAACTCGGACGAGAATACAAAGTCCAAACCAAAGCCTGCGAACTTCTCAGCGATACCCAAGCCGCGATCGACTACCTAAAAACGTTACCATCAGTTCGTCCCCAATTTGGCACGATCGGTTTCTGTTTTGGCGGTCATGTCGCCTACCTCGCCGCCACCTTGCCGGAAATCCAAGCCACGGCTTCGTTTTACGGCGCAGGGATCGCCACCCTGTGTCCCGGAGAAGACCAACCGACGGTGACTCGAACCCCGGAAATTTCGGGAACCCTGTATGGCTTTTTCGGCACTGCCGATCCCCTGATTCCCCTAGAAGAAGTCGATCTCATCGAAACGGAGTTAACTCAACACCAAATTCCCCACAAAATTTTTCGTTACGATGGTGCAGATCATGGCTTTTTCTGCAATGCCCGCAGCAGCTACAATGCCGAAGCAGCAGCAGATGCTTGGCAGCACGTCTTGGAGTTATTTAACTGAACCCTCATAATCATTCACAACTAACCACCAACAAAAAACTAATGACCAGTGACCCATTGAATCACCCAATTGTGCGAGAAAGTTTTGCTATTATCGATCGCGAGATAGGGGAGCATTCTTTTTCTGACGCAGAATATGCGATCGTGCGGCGGGTGATTCACAGCACGGCTGATTTTGACTTGCAGCACCTGATTCGGTTTGGTGTGGGGTCTATCGATCGGGCGATTGTCGCCTTACAACAGGCAACACCCATTATTACCGATGTTACGATGGTGAAACAGGGCATTCTTGGTATGGTGTCCCGAACCTTCGGTAATCCGATCGTGTGTGCTGTCGAACGAGCATCTGCTCCACTTCCCGGCAAAACCCGCACCGAAACCGGTTTGCTCGAATGCTGGAATCAATTTCCTCAAGGCATCTACATTATTGGCAATGCGCCTACAGCTCTGCTAGCTCTGTGTTCGCAAGTGTCGGCGTCACCGCTCAAACCCTCTCTCGTCGTGGGTGCGCCAGTCGGTTTTGTCTCCGTTTTGGAATCCAAACAAGCCCTCGCCCAGATAGACGTACCGCAAATTCGGATTGATGGTCGCAAAGGGGGTTCGCCTGTCGCTTCGGCAATTCTCAATGCTTTAGTGGTGTTGGCGTGGGAGCAAAAAGAACAGAGTTGAAGCATCATGTGGACTAGCGACGACGATCGAACATTCAGGAAATTTAATAGTTATAATCGAACCGGATTTTTGAGTCAGACAAATTAGCCTATGGATCGAAATCTTAGAACAATTCTCTAAAGTACAACTTTCAGGATGGGTCGATCGACTTTTCTGTGCTTTTTTATTCTATCTCAATATCTTTACATAGAATTCATGTCAGTCCAATTTTATTCGATTCTCAACATGAGTCGTGTAAAATTAAATCAATAGTTAACAGACTATCAAACCTGTCTATTTTCTCGCTTTATGGACAATATTCGTCTAATCTCGTCTAAAGCGAAACGGATCGAGATTCCTCAAGTTCTAAAACCTCTATCATCCCCCTTGCGAGGAGTGTCCAATAATAGCAATGCTAGTCAGACAAATATAAGTAAGTTGCTCGATCTGTCATTAGAGATGCTTGGCGTCATCGGTTTAGATGGCTATTTCGAGCAACTCACTCCCGCTTGGGAAGAATGCTTGGGATTTTCTCGAGACGAGTTACAAGCCAAACCTTGGATGTCATGGATAGATGACGAAGATACCGCAGCAACGCGCAAGCAGGTTAAACGGTTACTCGATGGTGAAACAACAACTGTCACCTTTAACAATAGAATTTGCTGCAAAAATGGCGATCGAAAAACTTTATGCTGGAAGGCTTTATTTTGTCCGGACAGCAAACTTTTATATATCAAAGTCGAGGAGCAAAAAGAACAAAACATTCAACACGTTCATCCAATACAAGTCCATCGTCGATTGCCCGTGCGTGAGAAATTTTTTCGGGATTTAGTCGAAGGAATAAAAGACTTTGGGATCTATATGTTAGACCCAGTGGGACGAGTCATGAGTTGGAACTCTGGAGCCGAACAGATTAGTGGTTGGAAAGCACGGGAGACGATCGGAAAATCATTTGTGCATCTATTTCCCGCAGACAAAAGCAAACAAGGCAAACCGGAAGATCTGATTAAAAATGCAGCTCGAACGGGAAGAGCAGAAGATGAAAATTGGCGATCGCATCGCAATGGATCGCGCTTTTTGTGTCATATGGTGATGACTTCTTTGAACGATAAAAATGGTAAGTTGCTCGGCTTTGCTACCATAATGCAAGACAAGACCTTATCACACAAGATCGAAGAAGCACTGCATAGCTCTTATAAAGAAATGGAGCAAAAAATAGAAGAACGGATGGCTGTTCTGAAACAAAGCAACGAAAAACTGTTAGGGGAAATTCGAGTCCGAAAACTTACAGAACTCCACCTCAAACAATCGAAAGCGGCGATTAAACATCAGGCTCATCAACTCGAACAAACTCTAAGAACGTTGCAACAGACACAAGCTCAACTCGTGCATAATGAAAAAATGTTGAGCTTAGGTCAGTTGGTGGCTGGGCTAGCCCACGAAATTAATAATCCAGTAAATTTCATTCACGGGAACCTCAGTTATATCAAAAGTTATATTCAGGACTTAATTGAAGTCATTCAAGCTTATCAACAACATTACACCGATCCTGTTCCAGAACTTCAAGAGATACTCGAGGAAATAGACCTAGAGTTTATTCAGTCTGATGTTCCCAATATTTTGTCTTCGATGAATATTGGAACTCAACGCATTATCAAGATTGTTGAGTCGCTTCGTAACTTTTCTCGACACGATGAAGCTCAGCTAAAAAAGGTCGATATTCATGAAGGAATTGAAAGTACATTAGTAATTTTGTCTCACCAGCTTGTGATTAATAAATCTCAAGACATTAAAATTGTAAAAGAGTACAAAGATTTACCTAAAGTAGAATGCTATACCAGTCAGATCAATCAAGCTTTAATGCATATTTTACAAAATGCGATCGATGCATTGTGCGAAAAATTTAAAACAATTCAAGAATACTCTTCTCCAACAATTTGGATACACACAGAAAAGAGAGAAAGTTTGATTTTAATTCAAATCAAGGATAATGGCTCCGGAATGAGTGCAGATGTTTGCCAGCGAGTATTCGATCCTTTCTTTACCACTAAACCCATCGGACAAGGAACGGGTTTGGGATTGTCTACGAGTTACAAAATTGTGGTCGAACAACATGGAGGACAGTTAACTTGTGTTTCAACACCCGGTGAAGGGACTAAATTGACGATCGAAATTCCGATTGCGCAACAATAGCTGGAAGTAAGAAGTCGATCGGATAACTTCAGACCTAAAAATAATGTCATCCTAACAATCGAGGTGTTGCTACTTCTATTAACTATTAATTCTTAACTCCATTGAAACTTTTCCCCGAGGTAGTATTGCCGAACGAGGGGATTGTCGGAGAGTTCTGCTGGACTGCCAGACGCGAGGATTTCGCCTTCTCGCATGATGTAAGCACGATCGGTAATGGCAAGGGTTTCACGGACGTTGTGATCGGTAATGAGAACTCCAATATTACGATCGCGAAGTTGAGCAATATACTGCTGAATTTCTCCCACAGCAATCGGGTCAATTCCCGAAAAGGGCTCATCTAAAAGTAAAAATATGGGATCGCTTTGTCCGACGGCAAAAGCTCGCGCTAACTCCGTTCGCCGTCGTTCTCCCCCAGAAATCTGCATTCCCAGGGTATACGCGACTTTTTCTAAATGAAACTCTTGTAATAAATACGCCACGCGCTGCGATCTCTCTTGATTCGGGACGCCCGTTTGTTCGAGGACTAATAAGAGATTGTCACGGACACTCAAGTTGCGAAAAACACTGGGTTCTTGTGCCAAATATCGAATTCCCATTCGCGCGCGCTCGTACATGGGATATTGGCTAATATCCACTTCGTCGAGACAGACTTTTCCGAGATCGGGTTTCACCCAACCCGTGACGATGCCGAAGGTTGTCGTTTTTCCCGCTCCGTTAGGACCGAGCAACCCGACGATTTCTCCTTGCGCGACTGACAAGTTTGCGCGGTTGACAACCATTCGCTTGTTATAGGTTTTGTGGATGTTCTCGAGGGAAATTCTCACCAGATAATGAGTTATGGATTGTGTGGGATTTGCGTTGAGTTGGAGTAAAGAGCGAGTTACGAGTTTAAGGTAAAGCCGGTGGTCCGGGTTGGGTGGCTTCCGTGCCTTCGGGAATCAGATAAATCGATTCGACTTGGCGGTTGGGTTTGGGTTGTGCGACAAACAGCCCCCGATCGACCATATAGGTAATCACTTCTCCACGAATGCTGTTACCATCTTGGAGGACGTAGACATTGCCGCTGAGAACCAGGCGACGCTCGTTACTGAAGTATTGAGCTTGGTCGGAAGTGGCTTGTAAGTTGCGGGAAGGGTAGTTGATCTGTACGTTTCCCCGTGCCGTGACAATGCCAGTTTGGGCATCGGCTTCTTGAATATCGGCAACCACCTCCAATGCATTACCGGAACCGACTTGGGAGTGCGTCGGTATTGCCATCGTGCCGATGAAGGCAACCGGGGATAATAGCAGCAAGCCTAAACGCAGCTTGAACCAGGGAGAGAGTTTTGCGGGAGTCATCATCAGATATTGCCAAAAGCGTTCGATCGTAAAGCCGTGGGCTTATTTATTTAATGGTATCAATTGGGTCAGCCGATCGGGTTAACTGGGTTACTCGTCTGTTTTTGTCACACGATCGATCTTGGGCAAAATCCAAGTGCGATCCTCTGGCAAAGTCGTTGCACCCATCTCGGATTCCCCCGTCAAACCAAACCGATCGGCACATTGAGCGGCTTTTTCGGGACCGGCTTGTTGCAACAAACTCAGCATCGACGCGCTCTGCTCGACTAATTGTCTCACGTTAATGTCGTTGTAGGAGGGTTGATAGTTCCTCAAACGGCGGATGCCTTCTCCCAGCAACATCACCGATCCATTCCAATTGTGATTGCTGAGATGATAGCAACCCACGGCAATTTGGAGAATTCCTTGATAAAATGTTTTCTCGGGATCGCAGGCTTCCATCCACAAGGCTTCTAAGGTGTCGTGACAGGCGTAAAATTCCCGTTGATTGAATTGGTCGATGCCTTGGAAAAATTGGTTATTCGTCATGGTATGGAGTTGCGGAGAGTTCTGGGAATCATCACGGGGACGATCGATCGCTATGAGTCAGAGATTACACGACTCCCGGCTAATTGTGAAGGTTAACTGAACTTTCTATAGTAAGATCGTTCTATAATTTTTTCTAGAAATCTATACGTGAAATTAGCAGCAAATTCTTTCCTCGAACATCATGACAGCTACACTGGCTAACGTAACCGTACCGATCGAGCAAATTCAAGCCTTTTGCCAACGCTGGCATATCGTTGAATTGGCTCTCTTTGGTTCGGTACTGCGCGATGATTTTCGACCGGATAGCGATATTGATGTCTTAGTTACCTTTGACCCTAACTTTCAGCGTGGATTAACTGAAACCCTGCAAATGCGGGACGAAATACAAAATCTGTTCGATCGTAAAGTAGACTTTATTGTCAAAGCGGCGATCGAACGGAGCGAGAACTGGCTGCGTCGCAAAAATATTCTAGAATCGGCTCGGGTCATTTATGCCACGCGATCTTGAATCGTTAATCGATATCGAACAAGCTGCAAAGCGGATTCTCCGTTTTTCTCGTGGAGTCGATCGATCGAACCTCGAAACTGATGAAGAGAAAATTTCAGCGATTCTCTACCAAATTACAATTATCGGTGAAGCAACCAAACGCCTTTCCCCTCAAATCCGCCAGCAATATCCCGAGATCCCCTGGCGAAGCTTAGCCGGAATGCGCGATGTCATTGTCCATGAATACGACCAAATCGACATCAATGTCGTTTGGGATGTCGTCCAAAATAAGATTCCCGAATTGCTAAAACTGCTAGAACCCCTGTTACCCAATTCCCCAGATTGATAACGTTTGATAACGCTATAGTAGGGGTCGCGAAGGAAATTTTAGGGTGTACCCCCGGAACGAAACGCACCATTCCCATTACCAATTACCAATTACCAATTACCCATTACCACACCTAATTGAAGTTGCATTTGCAAAGGGATATCTGGATTAATTTCGATGCCTTGAAATTGGGAATTGAGTGGAGGGTTTTGCCGGGTTTCGGGGTGGGAAACTTGCCAGAGCAGATAGCGGCTGCCGTCGGGGAGAGTGTTAAGCCGATCGCGATTTTGCGTCAGCCAAATCAGAGGTTGGCTGGGTGGAAGTTCTGCCGTTGGAGTTACTCCGAAAGTTATCCCGGCGAGGGCTTCCAAAACGACTTGATAGCCCGTTATCAGCCCCGTGGAGGCACTCCAAAACCGAATATCAAGTTGGAGCTTGCTGGCGTAACAATAGAGCGATGCGGCGGCGATCGCGGCTTGCTCGAAGTTGTTGGGTTCCCAGTCGATCGCATTATCCAAACAGAGGATTAAATCCTGACCGCTGGTAAACTTTTCCAATTCTCGTACTCGCAAGTCGCCGTATCGGGCGCTGGTTCGCCAGTGAATTAAGCGAATGGGATCGCCCGATCGATAGGGTCGCAGCGATCGAGTTAAGCCTTCCGTTGCCATGTAAGATTGTCGATCGCGACTTTGGAATTGGGGATGGCGTTCTTGTCCCAAAGCATCGATCAAAGGACAACGATTTAGCGGTAAAACTGTGGGATAGACGATCGCTTTTGCCGGAACTTGACGACTGCGACGACACCAAAATAAACCCAATGGTGCAGCCGTTCGTAACTGTACCTCATCCCAGCGATAAATTCCTCGTCGATCGGCTTTTTGGGAGTATAACCAACGATAAGAACCCCGAGGAGGAATCACCGAAATGGCTTCTCGGACCGGTTTCCCCAGCGCCTCGGGAAGGATATCCCGCACTTGCAGCAAGGTTTTCGGATGAGGCAAAGGATTGGCTATTTCCAATTCGATAAACAATTCATCTCCGGTACTGACTGGGGAAATGGGACGACGGCGGACGTTGAGTTGCGAAATCGATCGCATTGGCAAAACCGCCGCCATCCCCAGCAACGCAAAACTTACGCCGCTAATCACATACAACCAACCCGCCATTGTATTGGTCGCCGACGCAAAGAAAAACACCGACAAACCCAACAATAATCCCCCCGCATAGGCGGGTTTTACCCAACGAGTTTCCAGCCAATTTTCCAGTCGATGCTTGAGTTTCATGCGATCGTCTCTCACTGTCATTCCTTCTATCTTGCCCTGAAAACGACTCATCCGTTTGCCATCAAATCACACAGCACAAATAGCAATCCGATCGTTGGGTGTATTGCGCCATATCGACAAGGACGTTCGACTTGCCAATACAATGGGATAGTCAACTGGCGGTTAAAACCGCTTCTACAGGAACAAAACCCGCCTGCGCGGGTTAGAGTCCGCGAAGGCGGACTTTGCTTTTGTCGCAGCGAATTCCATTCGCCGAGCTTTTTGCAACTGGTGCAAGATCTAAGTTAGATCTTCTCCAATCTCCCTTGTTACCCAACCATCGAGTGTCCCATTTTTAGTGCAAACTATGTCTTACGAAAAAGAGAAACAAATTGCCATCGATGCAGTCATTGCTGCCGCTAAACTGTGCCAGCGCGTGCGCCAATCCATTCCCGCCGCGATCGAAAAAAGCGATAAAAGCCCAGTGACAGTCGCCGATTACGGGTCGCAAGCGCTAATTTGTAAAGCTATCTCCGATGCTTTTGCCGACGATCCCATCGTGGCAGAAGAAGATGCCGCCGCGCTGTCTCAACCGGATATGGCAGAACGGTTGAATCAAGTTGCCGAGTATGTCAAAGAACTACAACCCGACGCTACACCAGAAAATGTGACCAGTTGGATCGATCGGGGAAATGGTACAGTCAGCGATCGGTATTGGACACTCGATCCGATCGACGGCACAAAAGGATTTTTGCGTCAAGATCAATACGCTGTGGCATTGGCACTGATTGAAGGCGGAGACATTAAAGTGGGCGTTTTAGCCTGTCCTGCATTGCCGATGGCAAATGGGGAAATGGGGACGCTATTTGTCGCGGTTCGCGGGGAAGGGGCGTACCAAGCGCCGCTATCGACTGGAGAACTACAACCGATTCGGGTCGCCAGCATGGACGACAGCGACAGTTGCCGATTTGTCGAAAGTGTCGAATCCGGTCACGGAGACCTGGCCAGACAAGCTTCGATCGCCCAAGCGGTAGGGATTACAGCCCCTTCGCTGCGGATGGATTCCCAAGCCAAATACGGCGCGGTGGCATCCGGACAAGCTTTACTCTATCTGCGTTTGCCTTCGCCCAAAACCCCCGATTACCGCGAGAAAATTTGGGATCATGCGGCGGGTGCGATCGTTGTGGAAGAAGCCGGAGGTTGCGTTACGGATATGTATGGCAAGCCTTTAGATTTTTCTCAAGGGGCAAAAATGGTGGATAACCAAGGCGTTGTTGTTAGTAATGGTGTGATTCATGACAAGGTGATTGCAGCATTAGCTGGTTAAATTTTAAAGGTCGATCTGCTGAAGAGGGGATATTATTCTCGATCGGCAGATCGATCGGTCACGCCAAATTGCAGTCAAATGATATTAAGTCTGAGTTAATTAATCATGCGCGTTGCCATCTTCAATACCAAACCCTACGATCGTCAATTTCTCAGTGCTGCTAATCAAGAATTCCATCACGATTTAGTATTTTTCGAGCCGCATTTAACTGCCGAAACCGCACCTCTCGCGGATGGTTTCCCCGCCGTTTGCTCGTTTATTAACGATCGACTCGATGCACCCACCTTGCAGATTTTAGCCGAGGGTGGAACAAAACTCATTGCGTTGCGATCGGCAGGATTCAATCACGTCGATTTGAAAAAAGCGATCGAATTAGGGTTAACGATCGTCCGCGTTCCGGCGTATTCTCCCTATGCCGTTGCCGAACACGCCATCGGCTTAATTCTCATGCTCAATCGCAAGTTGTATCGGGCTTACAATCGCGTTCGAGACGATAATTTTTCCCTCGATGGACTGTTGGGATTTGACTTACACGGTTCTACGGTTGGTATCATCGGCACCGGAAAAATCGGCACTTGTTTCGCTCGCATCATGCACGGATTTGGCTGTCATTTATTGGCTTACGATCTCTATCAAAATCCAGATTGCTTAGAATTGGGAGTCAATTATGCCGATTTGCCAGAAGTCTTGGGACGATCGGATATTGTCTCGCTTCACTGTCCATTGATGCCAGAAACCGATCGACTGATCGATGCCGAAACGCTAAAATATTTTAAGCCGGGAGCGATGTTAATTAACACCAGTCGCGGTGGTTTGATCGACACCAAAGCCGCGATCGCAGCTCTCAAATCCGGGCAGCTCGGTTGTCTGGGAATTGATGTGTACGAACAGGAAGAAAATCTCTTTTTTGAAGATCGATCGACAACGGTAATTCAAGATGATGCCTTTCAATTACTTCAGTCTTTCCCCAACGTGGTGATTACCGCCCATCAGGGATTTTTTACTCGCAATGCTCTAGAAGCGATCGCCCAAACAACATTGCAAAACCTGACCGATTTTGAATTCGGGAATCTCGGTGCCAACGAAGTCAAGTTCAATGCCTGAGAGTTAATGAGTGAGAGTTAATGCCTGAGAGTTAAGGTTTATGGCACAATAGAAAATGAACACTCAAACGATCGCACTACTAAATCGACCCGACATTGAAGCTTCTGACAACCACTTCAGTCCGAGATAGACCGATCCGTTCCGGAAAGACACCAGCAAAGTATAGAAAAGAAACAGTCCATTTAGTTTCCTCAATTCCTTCTTCGGGCATTGAGGGTCGTCTAAATTTTCGATCGCCTGTCCGTTTTACATTTGACCTCTCCCGATGAACGAGTCTAGTCAAATTGTTTCTCCCACACTTGCATTCTTCCTCTACGATATACGGGAAGAACTAGGGCAAGATCCATCGCACATCCAACAAAACCGCCATCGGTTTTGGCGAAAAATCGAACCGAAACTCGATCGAGATTACTCGGCACTGGGCGAGGAAGAGCGACTTTGGTTAGACAAATTAGAGGCGATCGAAAAGCCCGAAGCCCGAGAAATTGAGTTATTAGCCCGGATAACCGATCGACGGTTTTCGTCCAGTTACTATGCCCTACAAATGGGCGATACCTACGCGCTGCGCGTCGAATCTTTCGACCCGATCGATCGGGGGATGCAGTCTCTGGAAATCTTACCCCAACTCAAACGCAAAGTCGCTTTTCACATCAACCACCAACTAGACTCGACCGAACTTCAGGAAGGCAAACACGCTCCGATCGCTCAAACATGGTTACTGTGGGGACGGCTACCGGGCAATCATTTAACCGCACATCAGGTGGCAAAAGCCTGTTGCGAGCAACTGTTTCCCAACGAGACCGGAAACACCGATCGTTTCCAACAAGGGAAGCTTGCCGGGGCGAGCCTTTACGAATGGTGGCAACCCCCAACAGAGTGGCACAATTTAGGTCGCGAAAATTGGCATCAATTGGTGATGTTATTTTCTCCACGGCAGTCTGTCGAGGACATGAGATCGACCATAAACACGCTGTATCCCCATTTAATGCGCCTCTTTTGCCACCGCAATAAAATTCTGTGGGCTTACGCTTGCAGTCGGCAAACTAAGTCTCGACTTCAAGCAGATTATCGCTCGATCGAAACCTTGTCCCGCGACCTCCAAACGACTCTGAAACATCCTCCCATCTCGATTCGACAATGGCAAAACTGGTTAGCACAGACATTAGAATTGTCGTCTCGATATGCTCGACAGTTGAGCGATTTAGCTCACCAAGAACGGATGATTCAAACGAGTTTGCTCAATTACCACAGCGCTCTCGGAAAAATTGCCGAAGTTGATGCTGATAGCCAACTCGAATTTTTATCTGAATTTGGCAATAGCATCGCGGAAAATTACCGACTAAAAATTGAAATGGAAATTGCCTATTTCAACTCCGGATTAATAGAGTTAGGGGCAATTTCTACAGCACTTCACAGTACGATCTCCCAGTCTCGCGATGTTCCCAACCCTCAACCGAGCTCGTTCCTCGTCGCCGTCGCGATGGGAGTTGTCGCTAGTCTTGTTGCCAGTCCCTTACTTGCCGAAGCCCTATCGATCGGTTGGAGTATTCTCAGCTTACCCATTGGATTTGCGGTCGCTACGATCGCGTTTGTATTGCTTCGCAAACCATAACCTGTAAACTGCGATGTGAAAAATTCGATCGCCATATCACCCATTAACCAACTGATTTGAGATAACGTTCGATCAGCAGAATCGCAACAATATCATCGATCGGACGCGGGGGCGATCGCAATCCTTCAGGAATCAAACGGGCAAGCCCTTGGGGTGGATACATTTTCCAGTAGCGATCGCGGGCTTCTAGGGTGCTGTAACGTTCGTCTACCATGATAATCTCTAATGTATCTGGCAGCGCTTCCCCCAATTGTTTTCGCCAACTTTTCGCCGTGGTTTGGTTGCCCATCACCACGATAGAAATTTCGTACTTCTGGCATAAAGATTGCAACGTGGCGATCGCATTTGCCGACGAAACAACTTCATGAAATGGAAATTGACCATCCTCATTGCGGACGGCGATGCCACATTTATCTCGACCGGGGTCAAATCCTAGATAATTCAAAATTAGCGATCGTTCGTTATTTTTTATGACTCAATATCTATAATATTAGCACATTTATACCGATCGAGCTTTTCTTCGATAGATATTTTCAATTCGCTTATCAGTTAATTTCCGATCTTTCGGAAGCCTTCAAATACAATTCGGAGTTCTTCGATCGTCTATTTTTTTGGGAATGCACATTCTCAAATATCGTCCTTGTTTTGCCGATAGAAATTAGAGCGACGACCTTTAAAGTTATTGCCAAATAGAGTCGATCGGTTCATTCTCAAATTACCGATCGACTTTGACCTAAATCTATCTCCCTACACAATGCTTTACTAAAATTTTAAAATAACTTTACCAACAATTTATCGCACGCGATCGACTATTGAAGTAGTCTACAAAAGATCGAACTTCAGCCCATATTTTTTGAAATCAAGTTTTGATTTCAAGAGTGGAAGCCAATCGCCTGCTAATTCAACTTAAAAAACTCGTCGTTTTTCCAGTCGATCGAGCTTTTTTTCGATCTCGATCCCTTCACATTGACCGATCCCAACTCTGAGAAATCGGGTAGCATCTCAACGGACTATAAGTCCGCATGACAATTTGGATCGCTCACCAAGACTTAGAGCATTTCTATAAGCCAATTCTTGAAATTGGCAAGCTTTTATCTGGAAATTATACAGATTGGAAAAAGCAAAATTTCAGAAATTTTCAATCAGAATCGCGACAAACTATCGAGCAACATTCATCATAATCATGAAACCTACTCAGATCTTCACCGTCTCAGCTTCCATCATTTTAGGCTCTGTAGCATCTTTTTGTTGGAATGCATCCCCAGCTAGAGCTGTGTTGCTCGTCGGCAATACAACATCGAGCGATTTGGGTGGCTCCAATGTGTTAAAATTCGACGAATTTACTGGAGAGTTTTTAGGCGAGTTTATTGCCACAGGCAGCGGCGGATTGTCTTCTCCCGACGACTTAACTTTTGGACCCGATGGCAATCTTTATATCAGTAGCGGCAATGATTCTGCTACTCCCGAAACCGAACCGTCAGCCATCTTGCGCTTCGATGGAAAAACCGGAACATTTCTGGATGTATTTGCAAAAAGCGATCGTCTGAATCGACCTTATGGTAATGCCTTCGGACCCGATGGCAACTTTTATGTCGCCAGTTTTCTCTCCGACGAAATCTTGCGTTTTGATGGGAAAACCGGAGACTTTCTCGATGTATTTGCTTCGGGAAACCAATTACCTGGTGGGTTGAACGGACCCAACGACTTACTCTTCACCCCGGATGGTAAACTTCTCGTCACCACTCAAGGCAGTGTTGCGGTTAATGGCGCGGCGGACTTCAGTTTCGGATTGCCGAGTCAAATTTTGAAATTCGATTTGGCGACGGGAACATCTTCGATATTTGCTGACCAACCAGAACCCTCGCCGGATAGTTTTGGATTTGTTAGTTTTCTGGGATTGGCAATCAGTCCGGATGGCAAACTTTTTACCAGTGATTTTGCAAACGGGATTCGGACATACGATTTAGGCACGGGTGAATTGCTCGATTTGATTTCAACCAACTATACAGGTACATCTCCCAGTAATAATTTTATTGGAAGTCTAGCTTTTACTCCCAACGGTAATTTGTTTACCGTCGGATTCGACTTTACTCAAGAAAATGTGGGAACAATTCTCCGCTACGATGGCATCACGGGTATGCTGCTTCCCGCGTCGGGAAAATCTAGCGCAATTTTCGTCGATGCCAATCCCAATCTTGTTCGTCCTATTGGAATTGCTTTTCAACCCACCAAAGCAGTTCCCGAACCCACATCTGTTCTAGAACCGATTGCTGTGGGTGCCGTGGCGGTGTTTTTACTCCGTCATCGCAAACGCAAACGGCACAATTAAGACGATCGATCGTGGGTTCAGTCAAAAAAGTATGCCTGCGCGGACTTCGTTCTCGTAGATGTCAATTATCTTTGCGGGTGTAACGATCGATCGCAATTAGGTCAAATTGCGGACTCGATCGCTGTAGGTTTGGGGACGCCATTGACGAACCCATTTAAATGCAAATTGTCGAAATTTTAGAGGTAAGTATGAGAGTAGCTGTCCGATTTGGGTTTTGGGAGACTTGCCTAAAACTCGATCGGATTCTCGCAGCATTTGGCGTCCTTCTTCTGTATTCCCGTGTTCGATCGACCGTAATCCCAAAGTTTGTTGAATCCATGCGAGTTTTTCCACTCGAATATTTTCTAAATTAGAATCGTCAAACTGATAACTGTTCAAACAAAACTGCTTAGCTTTGAGGAAATGGATATCTTGTTTGAGACTATTTTGTCCGCGGTGAATGCGATATTCCATTAACAATTCTGGCAAAAAGTAGCCTTGTTTTCCGGCTAAGGCTAATCGCACGAATAGATCGAAATCTTCGCAGCCATCTGCTCGAGTTCTCATATAATCGACATCCGCTAAAGCCTGTCGCCGAAAGAGGGTCGATCCAACTTGCAAACTTTGGTAAACAAAGGTTTGAGTTAGAAACTCCGGAAATTGTACCTTTTTCGAGTTTAGTTTTTCCCCATTTTTCTGAGTTTTCTCGAGTCGCAGATTCAATCCGTTGGTGTTGGCGATCGATAATCCAATGGTCGGTACAAACAAAATCTAGATGGGGATTCTCTTCTAAAATTGCCACCGTTTTTTCCAGAAACTCAGGTGTTAGTGCGTCGTCGTCATCAAATTTGATAAAATAGGTTCCCGTTGCGGCTTCAAATCCCGATCGCATATTTGAGCTGCGACCGATATTTTGGGGATGTTGGATATAGCGAATTCGCGAATCTTTCCACCGATCGACCATTTCGGGTGTGTTGTCGATGGATCCATCGTCGCATATAATTAATTCAAAATCGGTATAGGTTTGATGCAATGCGCTTTCGATCGCGTAGCTTAACAGTTCGGCACGATTATAAGTGGGAATGCAAAGGCTAACTTTAGGCATCGATCGGCTTATCGTTAAAGAACTTCTATCTCTTTAAGTTCTATTTTAGGCGAACGATCGCGCATTTGGCAAGTTAAGTCGTTTTCCGATCGAGACAATGTCTCATTAATTAGGGTTGCACGAGACTCGATTTACACGAAATGTCAAACTTCCAAAAAAAAATAAAAAGCCGGATAAAACATGGTGGAGAAGATCTGCTAGGCTTAATCCAAAAAACACATCTGTATTCTTCAATTATCAATCAAAAAGAAATTCGAGTCGTAGGTTTGAAGCGGACGGGAAACCACGCCATATTAAAATGGGTAAAAAGCCAAGAAACTGGAGTGGTTGAGCATTTGAATAATGTCAAACCTAATGAGAACCCGTTTCGCGATAAGTACGAACACCTCAGAGATCGTTACCCCGAGCATCAAGGTGTTATCGATCGTCTGTACCAGCAATCTAAAGGAAAGTTAATCAAAAAAGATTGTTTTATTTATAGTTATGAAGATTGGAAGCTATCAAAAATCGCCACAATAAACTTTGAAATTAAACATGATTTGTATGTCGGTAAAAGCTTAGAGCGATACGATGTTTTAATTTTAAGAGATCCATTTAACTTGATTGCCAGTCGCCTAAAATACGATCGACGGCTAATGAAAATAACCAAGACCCCGATCGTCGATCGTTGGGTCGAATATGCACGAGAATTTTTAGGAGAAACCCAATACCTCAAACATCATAAAATCTGTATCAATTACAATCGCTGGTTTCAAGATGTTGAGTATCGCCAACACCTTGCGGATCGTCTCAAGCTAAAATTCACGGATGCCCGAATCGATCGAATGAGTTACCACGGGGGAGGTAGTTCGTTTGAAGGACGAAAATTGGACGGAAACGCAACTCAACTGGATGTCATTAATCGATGGCAGCATTTTAAAGACGATCCGATTTACCAACAACTGGTTGACGACGACAGGCTTTGGCATTATTGCGAACGGATATTCGATCGCATCCCCAATATAGATGTTTTACGCAGATCTAGCCATCAGATTTGAGCGGTCACAAGGATCTTTCCCGGTGCCGTATGATTTGAGTGGTTTTAATCCGTCTCATAATGTAGTGTGGCTGTATGTTGTTTTCTCCACCACGGGACGATCCGATGGGCATTGCGTCAAACTGTACTTCTTCTTCTGCATATCTGCTCGTTTTTCACGGCAGTCGAGATCCTCGACCCCAACAGGCGATCGAAATCCTCGTCCAACAGGTAGCAGATCGACTGGGAACAGACGCAATCCAACAAAAACGGGTGAGTTGGGCGGCATTGGAATTGCAACCCCAGCCACTGCACCAACAAATCTGCCAATTTGCAGAAGGTGTACTCACCCAAGAGATCGATCGTATCGAGATTATTCCGCTGTTTTTGCTACCGGGAGTTCATGTTAAAGAAGATATCCCGGCAGAAGTGGAGTTGGCACGACAAAAGATAGGAACAGAAGTGGAAATCTCAATCCGTCCCTTTCTCGGAAGTTCCCCCAGCATGGCGAAGCGATTGACAAGCGTCCTCAAAACCCAATCCCAGAGATCCGCATGGGTTCTTTTATCCCATGGTAGCCGCCGTCCGGGGGGAAATGAGCCGATCGAGAACTTGACCCTCCAACTACATCAGCAATGCCACAAACCCGTGGTTCCGGCATACTGGTCGGTTCCACCCAACTTAGAAACCCAAATTCAGGCATTGGTCAATTCCCGATACGATCGCATTGGTATCTTGCCTTACTTTTTATTTGCCGGAGGCATTACCGACGCCATCGCCGAGTCCGTCGATCGACTCTCATCCCAATTTCCCCAAACTCAGCTTCATTTAGCCGAACCTGTTGGTGTCAGCGACGAACTGGTCGAACATATGATTCTGGATCAGAAGCGTAGGGTGTGTTGATTCACCAAACGTACGCTTTGTCTCAAACCGATCGACGTCAGCTATTTTCCAATACACCGCCAGCGATCGCAGCCAGAAGAGCCACACCAAAAGCGATCCGATACCAAATAAACACCCAAGTATTTTGGGTTTGCAAATAACGGATCAACCAAGCAATGGCGATGTAGGAAAAAAACGCCGCAGAAATCAATCCCGCCACCAACGGCATCCAACCCACAGCTCCCATTTCGCCGATCGCCCCTCTCAACTCTACCAATCCAGCTAAGGTAATTGCCGGAATTCCCAGCAAAAACGAAAATCGAGCAGCAGTCGCCCGTTCCAAACCCATAAACATTCCCGCCGTAATCGTCGAACCCGATCGAGACACACCCGGAACCAGCGCCAAAGCTTGCGCCAATCCCATCAAAATGCCATCTTGCATCGTCAGATTCTCGAAATTTCGTTTGTGTTGACTCGTGCGTTCCGCCAATCCCAGCAAACTCCCCATGACGATCGACACAACTGCAATTACCGATAAAGTCCGTACCGTGGATTCGTAAAACTCGCTGAAGACAAATTTAATCAGTAGACCAAAAAAGACGATCGGCAGCGTTCCCACCGCAATCCCCAATGCTATACGAAACTCCTGGGAATGATAGTCGCCCGATCGCAGCGCCCGCCAAGCACCCGTCGTCACCTGTACCAGATCGCCCCAAAAGTACCACAGTACCGCCGCGATGCTGCCCAGTTGAATCACCGCCGTAAAAGCCACACCCGGATCGCCCCATTGCAGCACCTCTGGAACCACCTTTAAATGAGCCGTACTGCTGATGGGGATGAATTCCGTGAGTCCTTGCACCATCCCCAGAATGATGGCTTGAAACACGTTGGGCGTCCATTGGGGAACCGCCGCGATCGCCTCAGCCGCCGTTGTTTGCGCCGTTGTTTGCGCCGTTGTTTGCCCAGCAAGTCCGTCGAGGGTCAGACACAGAACGCTACTGGTGCTGCACAGAGCAGAAAAGGTTAATAGTTGACGAATAGATATACTCATTAACGATTGCTAGTAGTTAGTGGTTAGTGGTTAGTGGTTAGTGGTGAATTGCGCCTTTGCGCCTTTGCCCTCATCTGTTCCGAACTCCTGTCACTCCCGATCTTTTATTGCTGGCAGTCTCTACTCCTTGTCTAGCAGAGAGATGTGTTATCTTTATGAAGATAATTTGCAAATATTAACAGTACTTTGTTTTACCATCCGTTTACAGACCCGACTCTGTACTCTCTGGACGATCGAAAGAAATCCTCAACTTTCCTGGGATTGGGAATCGATCTGAGTCGGCACTGGTTGACCTTCTGGGCTTCTGTATTTCTAGTATCCGTTCCCGTCTTCATCGAAGCACCGCTCGTTCGCTATTTTCCCTGGATGAGTCTGTTGCTGACCGGATTTTGGGTAGCAGTCAGCGCCGTGTTGCTATCTCGACGGAAGACCTGGTTGTGGGGCGATCTGCTATTTGGATTTTCCGGGAGTTGGCTTGCGGGTTCGCTGTATTGGGGATGGTTTCGCTGCGAACCGTTATTGCATTTACCCATTGAAGCGATCGCCTTACCCTTACCCCTGTGGTTGATCTACCGACAACGCTTGTTAGTCGGCAGTTGGTTTGCCGTCGGTTCTCTGTTGGGGACGATCGCAACAGATTTATATTTTTATCTGGTCAACTTAATTCCCAATTGGCGGGCAATCATGCAAGTCGAACCCGACTTCGTTGCCCCGATTCTCCACGAAGCGATCGCCCGCGTCCACACCCCTTGGGGCATTGGTTGTGCTGCCACCATCGCAACTTTGTTGTTGGCAGCCGCTTTAATCCCCCTACAGACAGGACGGATCGGCGATCCCCCTCGCCTGCATCGTTGGGCATTTTCCGGCGCAGTTCTGAGTACGATCTTGGTGGATATCCTGTTTTGGCTAGCTGGTTTAGCGGCATAAGAACCCGCCTGGAAACAAAACAACAAAAAGAGGGAGAACGATCGGGACTTCTGCGGGAAACTTTTCCTCTAATTTTCAGTCATAGCACTCTATCTGTTGGTGTCTATCCCCATGCGATGTTTGAGTATCTCCTCCCTCGAAGCCCCCATCCGACAAAGAGACAGTAGAAGAAACAGCGTACCGAAACTTGTCACTTCCCCCGAAAGTCGGCAAAATTGGAGGTAGCCTGTGGAGCAAGTTGGGATTTTAGCCTGAATGGTCGATTCTAAGCACACGATCGCCTCTAAATCGTTTCCCTATTTGCTAGTGGAAACGGAAGCCGGACCTCGCTACATATCCTTAGAGGGCTATACCTGTTGGACAATCGGTCGCAGTCAAGATAATAATTTCGTCCTCAAAGATCGGTGGATCTCGCGGGCTCATGCCATGCTACAGCACATGGAAACCGGAGAATACTACTTAATCGATCTTGGCAGTCGCAACGGCACATTCGTTAACGGACGGCGGGTCAGCATCCCCATGACCCTGAATCATGGGGACCGCCTGACTTTTGGGCAGACCGAGTTAGAATTCTCTTGGCCCGCACAAGCCATTGCCGAAGAAACGGACGAATCGGAATGCGACGAGTCGGCAACGGCGCTGCTATCGGTTCGCCGACTGATTTCGGTGATGGTCGTCGATATTCGCGATTTTACCGTGCTGACGCGCAAGCTGGACGAAGCCATTCTTTCAGAAACGATCGGCTCTTGGTTCCATCAAGCCGGACAAATTATTCGAGATTCGGGCAGTTGGGTGGATAAATATATCGGCGATGCGGTGATGGCAGTGTGGTTTCATGCCGACGAACAAGTCAGCCATCACGAAGTCCTGCAAATTTGTCAAGCGCTCAGTAACTTGCACAAAATGACAGGAGAATTGAGCAATACGTTTCCGCTCCCGTTTCCCTTACGCATTGGTGCTGGCGTCAACACCGGATATGCCATGGTTGGCAATACCGGAAGTGGCGATCGCCCGGACTACACGGCGTTGGGCGATACGGTGAACGCCGCATTCCGCTTGGAGTCTTCCACCAAACAACTGGGTAAAGAAGTAGCCTTGGCTCAAGCCACCTACCACTACATCCGCGCGGCAGCACCCGATGTGGCGTTGCTGGAAGCTCACGAAGTTCATCTCAAAGGGTACGATCGTCCCATGCTTGCCTACGCCGGAAACTTTGACGACATTGATGCCTTCGTGCGCGATCGCAGTGAACCGGACTTAAAAGCTTAATCCTTGACGCTGAAGAACCCCATTGAACATTCTCCAGGACGGTAGCATTAAGATTTTGTCGGAAACAAATGTATCCGTGTCAACAAAAATGGTAATATCTTATATTAAATATTTGTATATAGAAACCACGAGGAACAGAGTTGATGAAAGGATTAGTTCGCCTATTGACGGTTGTCTGTTTGTTCTTGGGCTGTGTGGCTGGGTTGAGCTTGCCTTCGAGCGCGATCGCCGGTGGGTTGGGTTCTCCGGTTGTCCTGATGGCAGAAGCTCCCGAGCTAAATCCGGTAGACGCCAAATTAGCGACCGAGTTCGGTCAAAAAATTGACCTGAATAATACCAATGTTCGTGCCTTTCGGCAGTATCGAGGAATGTATCCCGTTCTAGCTGAGAAAGTTGTACGAAACGCTCCTTATGAAAAAGTAGAGGACGTATTGAACCTGCCGGGTTTGAGCGAGCGTCAGACCAAAACCTTGCAAGCCAACTTGGATAAGTTTACAGTCACCCAAACCTCCGTCAGTCTGACAGAAGGAGACGATCGGATTAACAACGGTTATTATTAAGCAGCTGCCAATGCTTGGAGGCGATCTCCAACAGTTTTGGCAAACGCGCGATCGTTGCCATTTCGGTACATCTGTCGAT
Source organism: uncultured cyanobacterium (assembly GCA_963838375.1). Taxonomy (GTDB): domain Bacteria; phylum Cyanobacteriota; class Cyanobacteriia; order Cyanobacteriales; family Geitlerinemataceae; genus DVED01. The sequence continues at coordinate 580,235 of CAWIQY010000015.1, forward strand.
CGAAACAAAGCAAAGATAGAGACACTCATTGTCTCTATCTTTGCTTTTTCTGATTTTTAAATGGAACTCCGAAGCGATCGCAGAAGAAATCGATCGAGTCATTTTGGGTTGGCAATTTCCACCTCGATCGATCGGTAATCCGACAAAATTGTTAGGACGACGCACAGACTAAGACACCTCATCCCGATTAAGATAGATGTCACCAACCCAAACCAACTTACTGTAGCTCCTTTGTTCTCATGCTCGAGATTGTCCTGATTCTGCTGCTGATTATTGCTAATGGGGTTTTTTCGGGATCGGAAATTGCGATCGTCTCAGCTCGTAAAATCCGCCTGGAACAGTTAGCCAAAGAGGGGAATACCAAGGCGCAGGTAGCGCTCAAGCTCGCCAATTCTCCGAACAATCTACTCTCAACAGTTCAAATTGGGATTACCTTAATCGGGATCGTCAGCGGTGCTGTGGGTGGTGCCGCAGTGTCTCAACACTTACAAGCTATATTTGCGCGTGTTCCCCTGCTTAAACCCTATAGCGAAGCTCTGGGTTTTGGCATCGTTGTTACTCTGATCGCTTATTTGTCTCTGGTAATCGGGGAATTAGTGCCCAAACGCTTGGCACTAAACAATCCGGAATCCATTGCCTGTGCGGTCGCCCGGCCCATGCGCTGGCTGTCGCGAATTGCCTCGCCTCTGGTATATTTACTGGGGATTTCGACGGATAAGCTGTTAGATCTGGCTGGCGTTCGCGCTTCAGATGAACCTCCCGTGACAGAGGAAGAAATTCGAGCGTTGATCGGACAGGGAACGCAAGCCGGTTTATTTGAGAAATCCGAACAGGATATGGTTAGTCGAGTTTTTCGATTAGGAGATCGACCGATTCAAGCTCTGATGACGCCTCGTCTGGAAATCGATTGGCTCGATCTCGATATTCCTTGGGAAAAGAACCAAAAACTTATTGTTGACAGCCCCCATTCTCGCTTTCCCGTTTGTCAAGACGAACTGGATGATTGCTTGGGAATTGTCCGGATTAAAGACGTATTATCAGCGCATTTTTCTGGCGGATCGATCGATCTCAAAGTAATGCTACAAACACCATTATTCGTACCGGAAAATACTCGCGCATTACGGGTATTAGAAATGTTTAAAGAGTTCGGGACTCATATGGCACTGGTGACAGATGAATATGGTGGGATTGCCGGACTCGTGACGCTCAACGACTTGACAGAAGCCATTTTTGGCGAACTTCCTACCAGTGAAGCAGATGAAGAGCCGATGGTCATTCAGCGTGAAGATGGCTCTTGGTTACTGGATGGATTACTGTCTGTTGATGATTTTAAAGCTCTCTTCGATCGTGAACTTCTGCCGGAAGAAGAAGCAGGTTCTTATCATACTTTGGCGGGATTTGTGATTAGAATGTTGGGACAAATTCCCCGATCGGGCGATTTCTTTACCTGGAATGGACTTCAATTTGAGGTTGTAGATATGGATGGAATGCGTGTGGATAAACTTTTAGTCACTTCGATGGCGATAGGTCCGGAACCTTCGCAAGACTTATTGTCAGATCGATCGCCCGTTGATGACTCAGTAGATGGCTAATCTGTCACGCATCTAGCACGCATGTGACATACTCCCGACGCTGACTCTATGAGTACAGCGCGGGCGAAGCGCAGCGGAGGGTTCTTACCAACACCACCCAACGGTTCGGTTACTCAGTAAGCTTTATTGACGACACGGAATGCCCTACCGCACCGGATAAAAAATCAAATGTTCGTATTGTGTAGGCGGTGGTTAACTCAAACCTACTTGTTAAGTTTACCATATCTCACCTGTCATTCATCCCGACGCTCAACGGTTAGCGGCAAGACCATGGGTTTCTTACTTCCGCCTCCCGTTAGAGCGCGGGGCTTCTGACAGGGTAGCTAAATTGTGAGTGCCCGCAGGCGGGGAGAAGCTCGATTGGGATTTCAACGACTTAACCCATCCCTGTTAAAATGTGCCAAATATAACCCAGGAGTGAAGAACGGGCAGATGAAAAACAATATCTATCAGCTTCGTACGATCGTCGGCTATCTCGGGATTCTGGCTGGATTGGCGTTGACTGGGCAACCTGCCTACTCTCAAGCCGCTTACGGCAGCTACGTCGGCGTTGGCGGTAGCGCTGGATTCGGCGACGGCTTCGAGGGGGGCACAGTGGTTGCGGCTCGTTACAAGCTTCTGGAGTTACCGATATCTATTCGCGCTCAAGCATTGGTGGGGAGTGGAGTTGCCGTCGTTCCCAGCGTTTCCTACGATCTCCCCATTAACTGGCAAGCGGATGCTTATATCGGTCCGGGTATCGTGATTCCCAGTGGTGAAGGAACTCCTGTGGGCGATAAAGTGAGTTTTGCCATTCAACCCGGTGTTGATTATGTTTTTCCCAATAGTAATTTGGTCGCGTTTGGCAACGCGATTATTGCTTTCGATGCCTTCCGAGACAAAGGAGGAACAGCATTTTCCATACAAGGTGGCGTGGGTTTGCGATTTTGAGCTTCCCTGCAAGCCGCATAGCGCTCTATGCAGGCGGCGCAGCCTCAAATCAATGAGCGTCCCATGGAAACGCCGGAGCGCTACTCTCGATCGTCTGTGCCCCCCATAAACTTTCCAAGCGCTTTGAGACCTTTCTTCAGGCGGCGCGAGACCGTTACGGAGCTGATCCCCATGCGTTCAGCCGTTTCTTTTTGAGTCAGATCGTACAGAAAGATAAACTCGAGGACTTTGCAGGTTCCAGACTCTAGCTTTGCCAATGCTTGCTGTAAAAACAGGCGATCTTCCTCAGCTAATTGAAAACTCTGATAGTGCCTATCGGGAATCATCGCCCCTAAAGAGGTTCGATCTTCTTCCTCATCGGAAACGGGGGCATCCAGGCTCAACGGCGCTCGGTTGCTATACGCTTGTTTAATCGTCTGAAGTTCGGTTTGGGAAATTCCCAAGGCGTCGGCAACCTCCAAATCTGTGGGTTGGCGGTTGAGCGCAGTGTTGAGGGTTTGCGTCGTGCGGGTAATTTGGCGTTGTAAATCTACCCACTGACGGGGAATTCGGACGGAGGGACTTTTGTCTCGTAAATAATGTTGGATTTCACCGCGAATGTAGGGAACGGCGAAAGAACTAAAAGCATGACCTTTGGTGATATCGAAACGTTCGATCGCCCGAATTAACCCAATACAACCAACTTGTAATAAATCTTCATAGCTTTCAGCGCATTGATGCAGCCAATGATGAACCTCTTTTCTGGCTAAGCCAATATTAAGCTGGACTAACTGGTTCCGAAGCTGGACTGAAGGGGTTTGGCGATACTGGCTTAACAGCTCCAAGCTCTCATTTTTTAGCGGATTTGCTATCTTAGAGATGGTCATTGCACTTAGATTGGTAGAGCGAGTTTGACAAAGAAAAAGCGGGACGATCTTCAGCCAAAATCTAACCTTGCAGACAGAAAACATCTGCCGAGATTAAGTGGGTGTCTACCCAACTGTTAATTTTTGCCCCCAAATGGGTATCCTATTCCAGCTTAACAAAATTTGGCTCAATGTCACCCTTTAGAAGAAAAGGGTATATTGAGCCAAAAATCGAGAGGGAGCTGTCTCCCTCTTTCAAGGACAAACTCCTCGAAAGCGTTAGTATGCCAGACCCATACTGCGAGTGGTTTCGGCACCGAGATAAACTCGGACGCTGAGGAAGTCTGTAGGACAGGCTGTTTCGCACCGCTTGCAGCCGACACAGTCTTCGGTGCGAGGGGACGAGGCAATTTGACCTGCCTTGCAGCCATCCCAGGGAACCATCTCTAGTACGTCTGTGGGACAGGCGCGGACGCATTGGGTGCATCCGATACAAGTGTCGTAGATTTTAACGGAATGAGACATTCAATAAAAACCCCAAACGAGTTTTCAACATTTTTATGACAAATAATCCAAAGTCTAACTGTCCGGCTGTAGGCACGGGCAGTCAAAAGACTTCAGAATCATCGATTAGTTTATCGCGTCGCTTTTGGCAACATCACAAAATGAAGCAAAACTTTAACAAAGATAAAAACTGACTTAGGCTAGTTGCGCTTTTGTTAGGCTAGCTTGAGTCCCAATTTGTCCAAGACGGACTGTGTAGAGACGATATGCCGTTGCAAGCCGAGTTTTTCGGGTTCGATGCCCAATGCCAAGCCGATCAGTTGTGGCAGGTGGAGAACGGGCAATCCTAGGGGACGATCGATGACTTTTTCGACTTCAGGTTGGCGAGAATCGAGGTTAAGATGACACAGGGGACAAGGCGTGACTAAACAGTCTGCACCGGCATCTAGAGCTTCCTGAAGATGAGTGCCTGCCATTTGAAAGGATTGTTCGGTGGCATAGCTCGATAGGGGCCAACCGCAGCATTGAGTGCGCCCTCGATAGTCGATCGCCGTTGCCCCGAGAGTCCGAAACACATTTTCCATCGACTGGGGATTGTAGGGATCGTCGTAGGCGAGATGGGTTTGCGATCGCAGCAGGTAGCAGCCATAGAATGCCGCACAGCGCAAACCACTCAACGATCGCACCACTCGCTGTTGCAGTTCTTCTAAACCATAATCGGCAACCAATGCCCACAATAGATGTTTGACCTCTGTTGTGCCGCGATAGGGGGTGCAATGTTCTTTTGCCAGCAAGCCATTAATCTGTTCCACATAAGCCGGACGAGTTTCTAAACCTTCCTTGAGGCGTTCGTCCACCCGACCGATCACCCCTTGGCAGGTGCTGCAATGGGTCAAGAGGGGCAATTTCAGTTCTTCGGCGAGGGCAATGTTGCGGGCGTTCACCGTATCTTCGAGCAGAAGAGATTCTTCTTTAAACGTGCCGGAACCGCAACACGCCGCCCGTTTCAACTCGACTAATTCTATCTCCAAAGCTTCAGCGATCGCAGCGGTGGACTCATAGAGTTCTCGACAAGCACCCTGGGCAACGCAGCCCGGGAAGTAGGCATATTTGGGCATTTGGCTCTCCCAATCCGGTAACGGACGTACACGAGCATTGTATCGATCGTACCCCTCCTAACCATGGGAATTCATAATTATTTATGGTTTGTTTCGGAAAAGATCCTCACAAGGAGTTCTAGAGTAATTGCTGCGCGATCTTCTCGCCTACAGGAGTTCAGAAAGTTAAAGGTGGAAGGGATGAGGAAAACTAACAACTAACCAGAAGTTGTGCCAACAGATTCAACGCTTCTGGCAACTTGCAAGTTGCTAGTTGCCAAAACGCCCATCTTCAATCTTCCATCGTCCTCATTTTTTCCCACCAACGATCGAGCGGAAAATAGACAACAGGGGCCCACAGGCTACTCAGAAGAGCTGAAGCCAGCATGACTCGCTGGTGGTACGTCCAGATTTCCGAGAAGGATGGAAAAACCCCGCCTCCAGCATTGCTCAGACGAGCAATACTGAACTGAATCGCCATCACAGTTTCAGCAACGGCTGCCATCCCAAAAACAATCAGTGCTATGGAGATAAAATCTTCTTGGATATACCGCTGCTTCTGCAATAGAGCGGTCAGCGCACCGACGACGAGTAAGCTCCAGGCATGGGTGGGATGGGGAGAACTCATACCATCTTGCAGCAACCCTAAAATCAGTCCGGCAAGTGCCCCTTGAAAGACCGATCGTTTAACGCTCCATGCCACCACCCAAATGAGCAACCAATTCGGACTAATTCCCGCCAGTTCCATTCCTGGAAAGCGAGTTGGCAAGGCAAGTAGACACAGAAGCACCGAGATAACAATTATCCCCCAATTGACCATGCTACGGGTTCGGGAAGACCACCGCAACACTGGCAAAAACGGACTATTGCTCCGAGATCCCTTCATCATTGAACCCCTCGTCATTTGGCTCTGAAGAAAATTCGGATTCGGCATTGGAGATCAGGGGTTTAGGGTAAACGCTCGTCCATTCTAGAGAGCTTAACGGTGTGGCAAATTCGACAGTGGCTTCAGGCGCTGGACTCGCCTTCAAATTCACGGCAACCACATGACCGACTGGGTATCCGGGGTGAAATAACTGACTGAAAGAAGACGTGAAGACCCGATCGCCTTTTTTGACATCGGGAACTTTCTCAAAGAACTCGATCGTCCCTTGCTTGGCATTGTTACCCCGAAGGAATCCCATAGCTCGACTGCGACCGAGCATTACCCCCACCCGGCTGGTAGGATCGCTCATCAGCATCACTCGGCTGGTACGATCGGACACGCTGGTAATTCGACCGACTAATCCCCCCGGTGCGGTGACGATATCGCCTTCTTGGATGCCATCTCGGCTTCCCCGACCCAACGTCACCTGCTGCCACCAGTGGTGAGCGCTGCGACCCACAACCGGAGCAAAAATTGGAGTTTTGTTGCTCTTTTTCCCCTCCTCGCTGAGCTTCTGTACGAGCTGATATTGATGCTCGAGTTCGGTTACACGTTCTTCCAATTCTTGAACGCGAGCCGTTTTCAACTCTTCCTGACGATCGGCATTCGCAACAAAGGGACTGGCCAGCCTTTGATACAGATCGAAAACAAAAGCGCCTTGGGTTTGCCGAATCAGTCCTGCCAAGCTAAGCGCTAAACCGATACCTAGAGCTTGCATACCGTGGCGATCCCACCAGCGACGAAATAAATCTAATGAATTTCCCTTCATATGGCTACATAGAGCGAGAGCGACCGCTGAAGACCCGTTCGAGCTGCTTGAAATTTTCGAGAACGCGACCCGTTCCCAAAACCACACAGCTCAGTGGATCGGCTGCGATATGAGTAACAATCCCTGTTTCGTGACCGATCAGCGTATCTAGACCTTTGAGAAGTGCGCCGCCACCCGCCAGGACGATTCCCCGATCGACGATATCGGACGCCAGTTCCGGTGGAGTGCGTTCTAAGGTGCGTTTCACAGCTTCGACGATCACCGATAACGGTTCGGACATACTTTCCCGAATTTCTGGACTTTTAATGCTAACGGTGCGCGGCAAACCCGACAGTAGGTGCATTCCCCGCACTTCCATCATTTCATCGTCTTCTTCGATTGGATATGCAGAACCCAGTCGTATTTTAATCTCTTCAGCCGTCCGTTCGCCGATCGCTAGATTGTGAATTTTTTTCAGGTATTGGATAATCGACTCATTGATCTCGTCACCGGCAACCCGGACGGATTCGCTAAGAACGATTCCCTGCAAGCTGAGAACGGCAACTTCCGTTGTCCCCCCTCCGATATCGACGATCATGCTCCCCGTCGCTTCGGAAACCGGTAATCCCGCGCCGATCGCTGCCGCGACAGGTTCGTCGATCAAGCGGACATCGCTGGCTCCAGCGTGAATGGCAGCATCCATGACAGCGCGACGTTCTACCCCCGTCACTCCGCTGGGAATACCGATGACGATCCGAGGACGAACGAGGCTATTGCCTTCATTAACTCGCCGGATAAAATGCTTGAGCATCAGTTCGGCGATCTCGAAATCGGCAATAACACCGTCTCGCAACGGACGCACAGCAATCACATTTCCGGGCGTCCGTCCGAGCATTTTTTTTGCGTCTTCGCCAACAGCTAGGGGAGTTTTATCATCACGGTCGATCGCAACCACCGAAGGTTCTTGAAGGACGATGCCTTTGCCTGAGATATAGACGAGTGTATTTGCCGTACCAAGATCGATCCCCATATCTCTCGAAAGTGAAAACCGACTGAAAAATCCCACTATTTTGACGTCCTCTTCTAAAAATGCTTGGCTTTTATTAATTTATCGATTGAACGTATAGTACGTCTCTTATCTTGTGAGGTTCGCCCGAACTTGATTTTTTGTACCCTGAACCTTTTGCCGTGGATCGTGTACCTCTTTCCCCGTTCTCGGTTCCCCATAGAATCAATCGAGCTGAATTGTATTATGTTTTTTATCTTTAGTCCAGCCAGGAGATCGGGTCAAACCCCTCGATCCCGAACCCCGTTTACCCGATCGTGGGAATTGGCATAAGTTCGGACGCCAAGGGCGATCGTTTCAATCGACAGGCGAGACCTTAACGGGCAAACTCCCTTGGCGGCGGGGTGAAAGCCGCCGAACAAATGAACGAGCGTCGCTCTCAACCGGGATGGGATGAACGATCGGACAAGCAGATCTGTAGGGTATAATGTACTCATCTTGACAATCTATACCGAAGCGCGAAAACAACGCTATTGGGTGAACGTTGTCATGAAAAGTATGAATCTGGGGAACCCGGAATCTTGCCTCGGGAGGAGTCTAAGTTTCCCCATCGTAGCAAATGGTGTAGGAATGTAAGTCCAATAAAACTACGGAGTTTTGGAAGCAATTCCCGATCGATTGGGAAGCTTACACCATACCGCCTCGAGGTTAATATAGGCAGTTGACCGAAAACACAGAGAGTTCAATCCCCGTCCTTGAGGACGTTATAATAAATGAAAGTCGCCATAGGGCATTGGGAGACTTTAAACGGACATGGAGGGACGGTAAGACTACTTTGGTAGCACATCCTGGCGAAGTGTCAAGGAATCCTCGCTCTTTAAAGGCGAGGAGGTATGTCAAGTTGAACTATCCTTCAACTTAAGGTATGAGTCTTAATGTGGTCACGCTGGTGGGACGGGTCGGGATCGATCCGGATGTACGGTATTTTGAGTCGGGTAGTGTCAAATGTCGATTAACTCTAGCTGTTAATCGTCCAACTCGCAAAAGCGACGAACCCGATTGGTTTGAATTGGAATTGTGGGGGAAAACGGCTGAAGTGGCAGCCAATTATGTGCGCAAAGGTAATCAGATCGGCGTCAAAGGGTCGCTGAAAGTCGATACGTGGAGCGATCGAGCGACGGGGGTAAATCGCTCGAAGCCGGTCATCCGGGTCGATCGTTTGGAGTTATTAGGCTCCAAACGAGATAATGCAAGCGACGGTGGGGGCAATTACGCACCGGATGAGTTTTAGCCATCGGGAAAATTAATTGTTCTGCCGGTCGCGCGACCGCCGGAAAGCGGCACGAGAACCTAGGTAAAGTGGGTGTTCGTGCCGCTTTGACGTGCTGAAATTCTCCCGGTAATCGGGGCATTGATTCCCTCTCAGGTCGCGCATACACTGAGTTTCTCGCATCCCGAGATGTCTTTATAAACCCGAGCTCGATCGTCGATCGAGATTCGGGAAAGTTCGAGATCCGGTCTAGATTCTGTCAGACTGGCGGGGCAATCGCTCAAGAGGAAAGTTCGATCGCCCGATGTGACCATCAGAGTGCCTCGATCGTGAGCTTGGCGCAGTTGGCGTCCGATTTTCCAAGCTTGGAACTTGAGAGCATTCCAGCGAGGGTTGGCTGGGTATAGGGAAAAACCCGAGCGCAGTGCCGGGATATATTCTTGGGGAAATACAGTTTGCAGATAAATTCCCGGTGTCAGTTCGATCGTCGAGATCGGATGTTGAGATCGCGAAATTAGCACGAGATTTCACCTCCAGGTCAGACTAACTGTAGCGCCACAGGTTCGCCTCCGTAACATTAGCTATTGGAGGCTCCGCCCAATTGTGCTACATTTTACTACGCGATCGATCGCTCTAGAAAATGCGAATTGCCAAACTTGCTTGATTCTTATTACGCTGACCATCGAGTTCAATCCGACAAATTTGTCGCATTTTTCCAAAAACCTTCTCCTGCTCAAAGCCATCTGCTTCGGTAAGACCGATCGTCCATCCCGTTAAATGGGACTATAACAGAGTTATAGTCCCACATCAGCACCCCGCCCTGCATAGATGGGGTATCGTGCCTCGTGATTTTAGAGAGTTGACCAACCTCAGCCCTATGGCTACATTTTCCAGGTGAATGTCGCGCTCGAGATTTTGAGATGCGGTTTAAGTACCGTGGAACACATGGGCACTGATGCTGGGGAATCCGTGAGATCTTGGGGGAGACCCCTGAGAACAACTGCCGAACCCGTAAGGGTGAAAATCTGCTGTATAACGGTATCTCGACGAACCCAAAATCCCCGTTTTTGAGTTGGGGACTGTCAAACCGGAACGCATCTATAGGCAATGCACAACTCTCCTTCCACCGATCCCATTCCACCTAGCCAGTCCCTCGCCGATCGTTTGGAACGACTGATCGACAGCATTTCCGGGGTTGTTTTCCAGTGCCGTCAGATAGCCGATGGCTCTGTGACTTTTTCATTTCTCAGTTCCAGTTGTCGCCAAATGCTCAACCTCGATCCCGAAGCCGCCTACGCTGACCCGAGTCAACTACTAAAGATGATTTGCCCCGAATGTGCCGACGGCTTTGAGAGATCGCGATCGATGTCCGTCGAGACCCTACAATTATGGGAATGGGAAGGACTGTGGCGCTTGTCCTCGGGACAACTCAAATGGTTTCGGTGGCGAGCCATACCTGCACGACAAGAAAATGGCGAAACGCTTTGGGATGGTGCGATGTTGGATATTACAGCGCACATCTCAGCAAATGGCATTTTACAACAAGCTTGGGAAGATGCCGGACGGCAAGACGAACGACGCACCCGTCAGTTGCAGCGAGCACTCGAACAACTGCAATTGACCCAGTTTTTAGTCGATCGCGCTCCAGATGCCATCTTGTGGATCGATAGCAACGCTCGGTTTTCCTATGCCAACCCTTCGGCTTGCCAGATGTTTGGCTATGAAGCTACCGAACTCTTGACATTGAGCCTGCACGATCTCGATTCCAAATTAAGCGTTGCAGCTTGGACAAAATGCTGGGAGTGTTTACAAACTGAAGAGTCGTCCAGCTTTCAATCTTTTTACCGTAAAAAAGAGGGTCGAGTCTTTCCGGTTGAAGTCAACTTAATCCGCCTCCAGTGCGGAAATCGCCAAGAGAGTTGTGCCTTCATCCGAGATATTAGCGATCGCACTGCCGCAGAGCAAACGATTCGGGAAAGCGAAGCGAAATTTCGATCGATGGTGGAAAATGCCAACGATATTATTTATCTCCTAACTCCTGAAGGTTTATTTTCCTATGTAACCCCCAATTGTACTCAAATTTGGGGATATCATCCGTCAGATCTGCAAGGAACATCTTACACCGAGTTCCTTCATCCCGACGATCTCCCGGCGTATCAGCAGGCTCTCGCTCAACCGATCGAAACGGGTCAGACCGCAGGCTGGCATCGAATATCGCATTCGTCATAAAGATGGCAGTTGGCGTTGGCACGCCTCAAACTTATCCGCCGTTCAGAATTCGCGCGGTCGAGTGTTGTCGGTGGTCGGCATTGCCCACGATATCACTGATCGCGTTGTAGCGGAAGCAGCCCGACAAGAAAGCGAGGCTCAACTGCGACAAAGCGAGACTCAACTGCGACAACAAACCCAAGATCTCGAACACACCGTGATCCAACTCCAAAAGGCGCAGACGCAACTGGTACAGAGCGAAAAAATGTCTTCTCTGGGACAAATGGTTGCCGGAATTGCTCACGAAATCAATAATCCTGTCGGTTTTATCCACGGCAATTTAAAACACGCCCGCGACTATATTGAGGATGTTCTCAAACTGCTTGAGTTGTACCGACAGCAAGTTCCCGATGCGACACCCGATATTCAAACCCTCGATCGAGGAGATGGATTTGGAGTTTATCCGAGAGGATTTGCCCAAATTACTGTCTTCGATGGAAGTGGGAACAACTCGTATCCGAGAAATTGTGCGATCGCTACGCAACTTTTCTCGCTTGGACGAAGCTGAACGTAAAGCGGTGGATCTCCACTCGGGAATTGACAGTACGCTGATGATTTTGGGTACTCGTCTCAAGGGTATACCCGATCGTCCGGAAATCACTGTACTTAAAGAATACGGGAATTTACCCCGCGTCGATTGTTTTGCCGGACAACTCAATCAAGTGTTTATGAATATTTTTGCCAATGCGATCGATGCCATCGACGAAGCTTGGGCAAGGTCAAAGGTAAAAGCCGGAAACCCGACAACCGAAACGGTTCCCTTAGACCCTCCCCTGATTCGCATCGTTACCGAAGTCATCCCCAGTGACGATTCCCAACGGTCATATTACATCTCCATCCGTATTGCAGACAACGGACCCGGGATGTCCGAAGCGACTCGGCAACGCTTGTTCGATCCGTTCTTTACGACCAAACCCGTGGGGAAAGGGACGGGTTTGGGGATGTCGATTAGCTATCAGATCGTGACGCAGACCCATGGCGGACAGTTGCGTTGTACCTCCGAACCGGGACAGGGAACTGAGTTCGCCATCGAAATTCCCATTCTTTCTGAAGTGGTTATAAATGCCCAATAAGCATGGAGAGTGTCAAGGTCTGCGCTTCAGAGGTACGGAGATCTCAACGGTACTGGTATTGTCTTTGGGTGGGGTTGCGGTCACGCCGACACTGCGAATGGACTGGATGAGGATATTCGCTTCAGGGGAGATCGGTGTGGCTTCCGGCGGTAGGCGGTTGAGAATAGACAAGGCTTGTTCTATATTGACGTACACGTAGCCGAGATTCGATTTGGGTAGAGACGCGACGGTATCTTGAAACGTTTCGCTTTTCTCCAGATTGGTCGTGGGTTGAGGAACCATCGTTTGCACCAGAGGACCTCCCAGTGCGATCAGTAGGGAACGATCGTCTAACCAACCATAACTGACCAGAGCCCCCGGCGCGAGTTGGGGAATTGACCATTCGGAGATGGTAATGCCTTGAAACTCAGTTTCGTTAACCGCCAGAGGTAGGGGCAAACGAGTGCGCACCACCTCGTTCAATTGCTTGAGGGTGGCAGCAGCAGCAGCTCGATCGCTTGTTTCTAGCACCAATGCCCCGCCAAATCCAGTTTGCGCTAAAATCCCATCTTGGGAGGGAATTAAACCGAGAGAAAATTCGCCATCCATCCAGCCAAATACCCGATCGGCTTCCAGTTGCACTTGTTGGAAGCCCGATCGGATTTGCTCAACCGTCTGGGCGACTTCTGGATAGGTTTGAGTTCTGGCAACTAACTGCAACCACACTTGGTGCAGATCTCGACCGCTGACCAGTATCAGAGTCTCGGCAGGAAAGCGAGTGATAACATTGTTCGGCTCGAGCCTATCGCCCATCGGGGCAACTTCCGGATCGAGGTAAGCCATCGCTCTCGCCCGCAATCCCCGATCGTCTACACCGACCCCAACAACCATCGATTTCCAAGACTCAAATTCGGATAAGGTCGATTGGACAATTTCGCCGTTTTCCTGGGAAGTCGCAGATTTGAGAAGTGGTTTGTAATCTACTAGATACACTTGGATGAGAGGGTTGGTCACCTCTGCACCGCGCCCGATCGCCTCCTGGACTTCGGGTTGGCTGGCAAAGGAAGGACTCCCCTGGTAGGTGTCGATCGCTTGTCGGACGAGTTCGGGATCGAAAGCGAGTACCCAGTGATTTCCCAGCACTGCCATCCCCACGCTTGTCCCGTCTTTCTGAGCGACTTCGGTGAGCGTCACTCCTTTGTAGTTCTGTTCGGCAATTTGCCCCTTGGCGTTTGCTTTCATTTTTCGGGCAAAGGCTAAGGCTTTGAGTTTATCCCGTACGCCCAAAACCATCAACAGGCGGTCAGGATCGGCAATCCCGGCAGATGACTCCCCAGGCAAACGAGCGAAAGTAACTCCCCCAACCCAGGGTCGCACATCCTGGAGCGGATCGACGTTGGTTTTGGCAAGAATATCTTGCCGAACGCGCTCGATCTGCGCTTCGACAGCTTTTTGGGCTTCTGGAGTCCCAAATCGGTCTAATCGAGACCAGGAACGGCGATCGGTGGAGAGATAAGCCACTCCCCATGCCGACTCCGGTACGAGTTGGGCAGCGGCAACAGCCCCGCGATTCCCTGTTGGTGCGCCTCGCAGATAAAAGTAGGCGATCGCACCACAGCCCATCACCACCGCAGCAATTCCGGCTAGGGATATGATACCTACACGAGATTTTTTTGGGGCTGTAGACATCTCAAAATTCCTCAATGTTTTGGGCAATGCGTGCATTGGAAAAGAAATTCAGAATCTTTTGAGAGGCTGTCCGGGTGAAAAGCACATAAAATTTGAACGATCGCCGATTCGATCCTAGTTTGTTATGTCTCACCTACGGCTGTCCCCTGACTCCAGAACTCTTGGACTCCTCTGTTCGCCTATACCGATCGATTCTGGCACAGACCCCACCTGTAGTCTCTCTCTCGCATTCGCCCGACCTATCTGTCGTTTCCCCGTGTCAGTCTTGTTCGGATCGATGTGGTGGCACGATCGAGATCGATAAGTGAGTCTCGTTTCCACGTCAACACTTAAAATGGTTAGAAGATTTCCTATCAGTTACGATGAATTTAAAAAAGTTCGATCGCGAAGGTGAAAACCTGGCAATCTAAAGCTTGAGGGTGAATAGAAGGAAGAGGTCAGTCTTCCATATTCAGTAACTTACTATAAAACTTGCGGTGAAAATCAACCACGTGGGAACGCTTGAAGTTAATCAATAACTCAATCAGAAAATTGATGAATTCGTAGTTGGCAACGGTTACTTCGTAGCTGAGGTCGGCATTGCCATCAAATTGAAGGCGACATCGAGTCAAGTCTGCCGGGAGGGAAGACACATTCCAAGTCGCGACAAAGGGAAGGTTCTTTCCGCCTTCAATGACTCGTTCGCCTTCCAAGCTGCCGGAATCGTAAAGTCCAATGGCATGGGGAAGTGCCATGCGTTGGTTTGGGGATTTGTAGTAGGGGAGGTAGATGCCAACCTTGGCTTGGGGTGCGGGTTGCAATTTGTCCAAAGAGGTACTCATCAGAAAATTTGGGTTTGAAACCCCGTCCTTTTAGGACGGCTTTACAGTTCGCCATGAGTTGTAAGCCAAAAACTTACAATCCGTGGGCTTGGCGTTTTGACACAGGCGTTTCCCCGTACCAAGACAATGTAGGCTAATGCGGGATTTTTTCACATCCTCACCACCGACATAACACTTCCCATACTTGGGATGTTTGACAATTCCCCCACGCTTCAATCCTTGCGACATAGAACCGCCATAGGGACGGCGATATCCATTTTTTTCGGGGTTGAGAACGTGCAATTGTCTGCGGTGAATGCGAATGGGTTTACATTCCATCACCGTTGTATTTTCGGGTGTCAAATCGCCACCGACTAACAGGTAAGCTAGCACCCAAGAATCTACACAATGAGCGTTAAAACTGTTGGATAACTTAGCTTTAAACTTTTTCAAATCTAATTCCTGACGAGTTAGATAGGTGTCTTTGTAGCCATCAAACTGAGTGACCGGCGCAATTTTTTCTAGTTCCCCGTAGCACCATTGCTTACCCACCTCCAGGGGTGAGAACGATGTATTCCATTTCAGACAACCCTTTTTCGTTGTCGCTTTCACATCCTCAATCCCAATATTTGAGATCGGGAAAATGGCGGCAAGCGCTTTGACGACTCGGATTTTGAATTGCCAGCGTGCTTTCGTACTCGGAGGAATCCCGCCTCGTTTTCGGTTTGGTCGAGGTTGACGATACGGTGTTTTTCGATGGCGTCTGGCATTTCTGGCATGGGTACTAGTTTGCTCAGACTCTTTCACCCAGTCAACAGCATGAAACTGCTGATTGAGATAGGTATGAGCTTTCGTCTTGAGAGTGTATCCTTCACGTTTAGAACCGGGGTCGATTCCCACTGCTAGGGGTTGCGTATGACGATGAGAGGGTTCAACGTTTAAGCGAACACAGAAAATCCCTTTACGAAAGAAGGGTGTCGCTTTTCCTGACTTAATCCAACGCCCGGCCCTAGGGGGCGTTGTTGGCATCAAAGGACGTTGATTTGAATCGACAACAGGGACGTATTGCATGATGTCGGTTTGGCGATAAACCTGACTTTATAATTCCCTTCGACTTTGACTAACGGAGTGGTTACGGGTTAGGGAAGCGCCTGTAACGTCCTGCGATGTGCCACCATCAGTTAGTTCAAATTGGCTTTTCAGCCGTTGTCTAGTCCTACTTACGCTTGTGTTCCACCTGTGGCTGGGTTTCCCGACAAGCCCCATCCCTTTAGGGTAGGGTTAGTGACAAATCATTCACAAGTCAATAGACCAAAAAGACGAACGGGACTGTCCGAATTCTTCCATCAGCTTGCGGGGCAAGAGGAATGCCTCTGGGCTGGGAAAATTTGCTAGATTCCCGGCATCTGGGAGCTACTTAGAGATTATCATGCCAATTGAGCTGAAATTGCCAGCCGCGATCGCCGGTGTTGTCCAATCCGGCAATCACCCAAATCCAATCGTACCCCAAAACTCTCCACTCCAGGTGGGGATAGTCCCAGGGAAGGGACAGCTAATCGATCGGGCTAGTTGTAAAGGCTTGTAAAGCGAACCGACGACAGCTATACTGAAATCGGATTTGACCGCTATTTGTCGTTAATTAGATCGGTGTTTTTTTGTAGACAGCGACAAGAAAATCTATTTTTAACATCGGTAAGACATTTCGTGTCTCCGGTCAGCAAATCCGTGTAACCGTTCGCGAGCGCGTCTCCGTAGGAGTTACTCATCGTTGGTGGTGGCAAGCATCCTCCGATGCGCTCCGCCGGTGCTGTACTCTTATAGTCAGCGTCGGGGGGATGTCACGAATAATATCGTCCCGCTGTTTTGTTCTTCGTCCTTTGTCCTTGGCAACCCCAAACGGACAGCCGACGATCGGAGGAAATCTCGACACTCCATGGTTTGCGAGATAGGTTTTGGGAGTTTTTCAGTCGATGCGCGCGAATTTTTGGTCAGCGAGAAATGCTTCGAGGGAATTTGAACCGCTCAGTTCGGTTCTGGGAGCTCCCTATGACAATACCGACCTAACCGAGGGAATGGGCGATACTCCGGAAAAGTCGCTGCGGGAACGGAGTTCCTATCGAGGGTATGCCGGACGGAGACAGAAAGCCGCGATCGTCATGGCAGCGATTTGGGGCGGGACGATTCTGCTTCATTCCCTGTCTTGGGGCTCCCAGATCGTACTGAGCTTAACCGGCTTGATGGGGATTCAACTGTTGCGGCTGTTCCTAGCCACCCCAAGAGCAGGGGGGGGACGTTGCCGCCCGATCTACCCCTCCAGGAATTTCCTTATGTTTCCTTATTGGTGGCAGCTAAAGATGAGGAAGCCGTAATCGGTCAGACCATTGCCCTGCTCTGCGATTTAGATTACCCGATCGATCGCTACGAAGTTTGGGCGATCGACGATTGCAGCACAGATAACACCCCCGGCGTGTTAGATCGGTTGACCAGAGACTATCCTAACTTGCGGGTTTTGCATCGTGGGGCGGGGTCTGGAGGCGGAAAATCTGGCGCGTTGAATCAAGCGCTGGGGTTGGCACAAGGTGAGATTGTGGCGGTGTTCGATGCCGATGCTCACGTGAGTCGGGACGTGCTAATGCGCGTGCTTCCCTATTTTCACCGCCCAGAGGTGGGTGCCGTGCAAATGCGCAAGTCGATCTCCAATGCCAACGAGAACTTCTGGACTCGGGGTCAAGCTGCGGAAATGGCATTAGATTCGTTTTTCCAACAACAACGATCGTGGTTGGGTGCTGTTGGCGAATTGCGCGGAAACGGTCAGTTTGTCCGACGAGAGGCGCTCGAACGTTGCGGCTATTTTAACGAAGAAACGATTACTGACGATCTAGATTTGACCTTGCGCTTGCATTTAGACGGTTGGGAGATCGATTGCATCACCTCTCCGGCTGTAGGAGAAGAGGGGGTTACAGGGGCGATCGCACTTTGGCATCAACGCTCTCGGTGGGCAGAAGGGGGCTACCAGCGCTATCTGGACTACTGGCGATTGATTGCCCAAACACGATTGAGGATCGGCAAGAAGATCGATTTGCTGACATTTATTGTCATTCAGTATCTGTTACCCACAGCCGCCGTTCCGGACTTGTTAATGGCGATCGCCAGACACCGCATGCCGATTCTCAGTCCGGCCACGGGACTGACAGTTGCATTCTCCTTTGTGGGAATGTCCCTCGGTCTGCGACAGATCCGTACGGCTGATTCGACACGTCCTCGCATTTGGATGACGCTGTGGACATCAGTGCAAGGGACGATTTATATGTTTCACTGGTTTGCGGTGATTGCCAGTACCACGGCGCGAGTGTCTGTTCGACCCAAACGTTTGAAGTGGGTGAAGACCGTGCATCGGGGATAGTTATTGGTTATTAGCTAAGATTCGGGAGTGCGGGGTGAAGATATGGAATTTTTGTCTTGTCTAATTTGCCAGCTTTTGAATAGAAAGCGTATCATAGACGGATGCGCTAACGGACAACCGGCTCGCTGACTGTCTTGGACGGTTTAGCCAGAGCGGGTTTCAGATTTCCTGGAGGTTTCTATGAGCTACTGTTTCCACCCACACTGCCAGAATCCCGAAAACGATCGATCGGCAGATCGGTGTCGAAGTTGCGGATCGACGTTACTCCTCAAGTCCCGTTATCGCATTTTGCAACCGCTCAGTCGGGGAACCGGACATCGCACGTTTCTGGCTCTCGACGAGCATCGACCTTCTCAGCCGAACTGCACGATCCAACAATTCTCCGCCACGAGTCGAGGAGAGATTGAGGGTGCCATCAATCTCATCGAGGCGGCTTGCGAGCATCCCCAACTGCCAGATTTCTTTGCCTCTTTTACCGATGAAGGCTATCTGTATTTAGTTCAGGACTATGTTGAAGGGGAAAACCTCGCTGAAGAACTCGAATCGGCAGGAAACTTCAGCGATCGCCAAATCCGAGAATTACTTGAGGACATTTTACCCGTTTTGCAGTGGATGCACGATCGCCAATTGATTCATGGCGACCTCAAACCCGAAAACCTGATTCGCCGGGAAGCAGACCATCGACTGATGTTAGTCGATTTGGGTTCGGTCAGACCCACGAAGGGGAAACGGAACACCCTCTCGGGAACTGCAATGGGTTCTGCCGAGTATGCTGCGCCAGAACAATTACAAGGTCGAGCGATACCCAGTAGCGATTTGTATAGCTTAGGCGCGATCTGCATTGGCTTACTGACGGATATGACGCCCTTCGATCTGTTCGATCCGCAGACAGATACGTGGATGTGGCGATCGCACCTGCAAACTCGAGTCAGTCCCCAACTGGGTCGCATCATCGATCGACTGCTCCAAGCGTCTTTGAGAGATCGCTATCGATCGGCTGCCGAAGTCCTCGCCGATTTGCAGGCTCGCGATGGTTTGCCCCAAGTCGTGCGGAAATTGGCTCGCTGGGATCTCGCAGCCACAGTGGGCGCGGGTATCGCCATTGCTTTGACTGCCTTGACTCCTCGATCGCCCGCACCCATTCCGGCTCCCTCTTTCCAATCCTCTCCCACCCCGACTCCTCGGCTCTACAATTTGCCCCTGCGCCCTTCTTCCCCAGGAACCCACACCCTCAGCTCGGCTTGGGGTTCCGTGTGGTCGGTGGCAACCAGTCCCGACGGTCGCGTCCTCGTCACTGGGGGGGCTGACGGTACGATTCAAATCCGACAGCTAAATCAGACCTGTTTGAAATCGGCTTCGTGCAACCCCACCCAACTCCTGGTGGGTCATTCGGCAGCCGTGTGGGCAGTTGCGGTCAGTCCGGACGGTCGTTTCCTCGCCAGCGCCAGCAAAGACAAAACGGTGAAGCTGTGGAATCTACAAACCGGAGATCCGATCGATACTTTGTACGGACATGGTGGAGAAGTCTTTGACGTCGCATTTAGTCCAGACAGTCGAACCCTTGCCAGTGTCGGAGAAGACGGAGCGGTCAGACTGTGGAATACCAACCTTCCTTACGGACAATCCCGTACCGTTGCTCTGCGCCAAACCCTCAGAGGTCATACCCATGAGGTGAAATCCGTGGCTTTCTTGCCCGACGGCGATCGATTGGTGACCGGAAGTGCTGACAAAACTGTCAAATTATGGGACGTTCCCATGGGACGAGCGATCGCTCAATTTGAACAATCGGCAGCCGTTTGGTCGGTAGCAATCAGTCCGGATGGTCGGACTCTAGCCAGTAGCAATGCCGATGGCAGTATCGCGCTTTGGAACATGGCAATCGGACTTCCGATTAAAACGATCGCTCGTCAGAAACCTGCTAGTCAGTCTCTCGTGTTTAGTCCAGACGGTCAAACCCTTGCCAGCGCAGATGCTCATGGGACGATCGAACTGTGGCGAGTGAAAACCGGATGTCGCCGAAGCTTGCTTAAACACCATTCGGGTTGGGTCGATCTAGCATTCAGTCCCGATGGTCAGACGCTCTTTAGTGGTAGCTACGACGAGACGATTAAATTGTGGCAGATGCCTGGGGCAAAAGCGAGGGGTTGGCATTGAAGGCAGTCCGATCGCACCACCGCAAAACAGGACAAAATAACCGTTTACTAGCGGTTATTTTGTCTTTGAGATGTTGGCTGAGACTCTTTTGCCGTGGGCGTTGAGGAGATCGTAACACCTGTCTTTCTCTCTGATCTCACCCATATGATGTCCTAGTTCTGACCCTTGCTATACCAAGGCAATTCTTTAGGACGAGCCTTTAAATTTTCTTTAAAGTATACAGAGGTATCAGAGGCTCTAGCCTGTCTCATCAAATCTTCAACCCAACTCCATTCAGGTTGAAATTCAGGCTCTTTGCTAGTACGACTTTGACCCCCAATTGCGATTAAATCAAACATCTCGAGACTCTGGAAATTCAATGGCTCTAACATCGGTTCGATCGAGAGCCATTTCACCTTAGCTTTGATGTTTCTGAAGGATTTTTCTGCCAGAGAAACTCTTGACTGAGTATCAACAGTCGTACCCACCCAAACATTTTCTGGAAAACCACCCAACTTATCATTAATTTCTTGCAACCGCTGGGGGAACTTTGTTAAAAAAAGAAAATTCCATTCTGGAGAGGATTCAACGGATTGAAAAACCTGAAGAATCCAGTCTTCAGGAACCCATTTTCCAAATAGATCTGCCATCGAACAAGTAAAGACGTTCTTCGCAAAGACTTGAGCATCCTCAAGATTGATTCGCCTCTTTTTTGCTTCATTTTTTATCCGAGCAGATGTCATGGGCTTCATATTTTTTGGTGCATGGAGCCTTCCAGGATAAAAAGTTGGCTCAAACTTAGTTTCATAAAATCGATTGGCGATATCTCTTGCATAGCAGTACGAACAACCATGCCAACAACCCGTGACAGGGTTCCAAGTCCACCAAGCCCAGTCAACCATCTCGTTTGTGCTGTTAAACTGAGATTTAGTGTTACTCTGCACGACGTATAGCTGACGTCCATCTTCCAATTGAAGAACTTCAATATTCTCCTTATTATCAAAAAGAGCCGGTTGTAAGGTTTTTGTCATCGGTCAGTTTCCTCATCTTCTACATCTAAATTTGATAGGTCAAAAAGGTTGCCCTGGATTGCCACCGAACCATCTGTATCAAAGAAAGGTAATGGGTTAGATCTAGGATTAAACAAATGATTTAAAATTGATTTACCAACATCACTATTAATATTATAAAGCTTTATTTTCTTTAAATCTTTTTGCTTAGCCCAATTCGTGGCATAAATAAAAGTCCATTTTAATGAAGATTTTTCCGGCTGTCGGACAAAAATATACTCTTTTCCATGCCCAGTAATAATTTCTTCAAGCGTGTAAGGTTCCCAGTTGGCTTTCGGATTAGATTCCCAGCGCTTCACATAAGTAGTAGCGACGTTCATGAAAAGATCCACTTTTCTCATTTGTGGAAGTTGAAAAATATGCTTAATTTCTTCGATTGGAAAGTCTTGCTTACCATTTGGATCTGAATATACTAAGCCTGAAAACTGAGAGTTATACAGAGTTTGTGATATGCTCAGCAGGGAATTTTTGTTGTCGCCCAGCCAATAATGAGGCTGACATTTCAACTGCAACTCTGCGATCGTCTTCTTGAGAATTTCCAAAGACTCTTCGCTGACATCACAAAAGTGACATATGGGTTCAATTCCTTCCTGATTTAGTTCTTGTAGAGCGATAATAGGTGAACCCAGCACTTCATCACCAAACGTTCTATACTCAGGTTGAGATCCCGCTCCACAATTCAAATCAATATAAATATACGGCTGCCTTATTTTCTGGAGAATTAATTTACATACGCGAGAGTGATAACCCATAAGATATCGAAAGCCTTTGAGCTTATACGGGGTAGAAGCAGAGTATTGTTGCCCGGTACTCGTAGTATATTTCGACATAGGTTTTACCTATTTTATTTGGGTTTCAGGGTTTTGTCAGCCCCAGCGAGATGTTTTAACCTTAATGACTATTGCTATAAGTATATAGATAGACTATCCTTCAATCCAGTTGCCAAATCTCGATCGCTCCATCAGATCGACCACTGGCTAAGGTTCGACCGTCCGGACTGATTGCTAAAGAGAGAATTGCCCCCGTTTCCGCCTCCAGAGTATTGAGTTCTTGACCGCTGTCGGGATGCCAAAGCTTTACCGTACCGTCCGCACTGGCACTGGCTAAAATTTGTCCGTCAGGATGAAAAACTAGTGCCGAGATCACTCCCAGATGACCGTCGAGTCGGTGAGATCGCTTTCCAGTATTGAGATCCCAAATTTGAACCGCGCGATCGCGACTGCCCGATGCCAGGATCTGGCTGTTGGGACTAAACGCGATCGCCGTTACCGGGTCTGCGGCTTCTGTTAAAGTATGCGTCAAGTCTTGAAGCGGTTTTCCGGTGGTGTTGAGTTGCCAAATCTTAATCGTACCGTCGGCGCTACCGCTGGCGAAGGTTTGACCATCGGGGCTAAAGGCGATCGCGTCTACCCGCCCCAAATGACCGCTGTAACTGCCCAAAAATTGCGGCGTCAGCAACTTTCGCTTACCCATTTTCAGCTTCCACAACTTCACTGTTTGGTCGAACCAGCCACTGGCAATGGTTTGACCATCGGGACTGATGGCGATCGATCGGACCGATCCTTCCGCATGGGTGCTGTCTTCCCCCAGAACCGAGATCGACTCCCGCTTTGCCAAATCCCAAATTTTAATGGTTTTATCCCAACTGCCACTGACGAAAATATTACCTTTGGGGCTGATGGCGATGGCGCAGACTGGACTGGTATGTTCGGCGAGGACAGCTAGAGAGGGGAAAGACTCTGGATTGGTGGCTGTGGGAGCCGACAAGTCCCACAATTGGATGGTTTTGTCAAAACTGGCAGCGATCAAAGTTTGACCGTCTGGGGAGATGGCTAAGTCGCTCACCCAGTCTGAATGTCCGGTCAAGGTGGCAACACGCTGCCAATTTTGGATCGGAGGCGGTGCAAAAAAGGTCGGCAAACGCAGTGAAGGCGCTTTGGAACTCGCTACGCTTGGCGGGGGTGGCTCGTCTTCGGAGGTCGTGCTTTTCCCCTCCACCTCTTCGTGAAGATTCACGCTAAACGAAACGGTGGAGGGTGCGGTGGCGGGGGCTGGGGCGGGTAGACTCTCCGTTGTGGATTCTTTCAGCGGAGGTAGGGTTGGGGTCATCAAGGCAGACAGCCGATCGGGGACGGGTAATGGGCCGCATCCTCTGCTCCCTTGTCATCCGGGGGCGCAAATGGCGCAGTATCCGATGGCGGTACATCTTCGGCGGCTTCAATGCGGTGTTGGATTCCCGAAATCCGGTTGTTGAGATGAGCGATCGCTTGTTCTAAGGAATTGACACGATCGGGTAGAGGAGACTGATTCAGATAATCGATGACGCTGACTAACGAATCTCGCAAACTGGCGTATTGCTCTTGAAGTTGAACGATTTCCTGGTAAATGAGCTGTAAATCTTCCAATTGCGAGAGGCGATCTTGAGAAGGGGTCGCCAGTGGCGGACTCGCTAATGTGAATCGGTTGTTTGTCTTGGAGACGACTTGCATAGGTGAACTTTGAATTTGCTGGTTCAGAGTTTGGATATCTTGGGACAGTTGCTCGTGGACTCGGGCGATCGCTCCCAAGGTCTGTCGGCGAATCCATTGGGCTTGACGACGACGACCGAGCCAGCTTAAAAAGAAAGCGAACAACAACGGCACTCCAGCATAAAGCATTTGACCGGAAAGTATACCCAATATTAAACCCACTGCCGAAGCAACCCAGCAGATGTATTCGAGCAATTCTAGCCGATGGGGAGCGTTCAACTGGGTTGTCCTCGGTTGGGAATAGGGTCAATTTCGGTCTTAAGGGAAACTGAGACGCGATATAGGGATTCAAGATTCAGCTTGGCTTTGAGCCGATCGTGCAGTACTGTTCGATCGGACAGCTATTGGCTGAATCCTAATTTAGCTAATTCGCCGGAATCCCCACGCCAGACTTGTACTCAAGTTGGTGTTGGGATGGATAGGCGGGTCAACGTCGGTACGGAGTTGACCCATTGAACTGACTTTTAATCAGTAGAGAATCATTCTGAAAAACTTTCAAGATCTACTATAATACTATCAGCTTGCACTCGCAGGAAGCCGGAAGCGTGAGAACAGCGTATCAATACCGATTACGTCCCACAAAAAAGCAAGTTGTAGAACTTGACAGATGGCTGTCTATGCTGGGTTCGCAGTACAACTATTTATTGGCGGATAGGTTGAATTGGTACGAACAAAACCGCTCTCCTATCAACGCCTGTCCCCTGGTGTGCCACCTGCCGGAGTTAAGGGATCATCCAGATTATTACAGTCAGAAAAAGACGCTGCCTCAACTCAAAAAATCTCATCCTTGGTACGGTGAAATTTATTCTCAGGTCTTGCAGGATGTGGTCAAGCGAGTTCAAGTAACGTTTGACCGTTTTCTCAAAGGTGATAGTAACGGCAAGC
Organism: uncultured cyanobacterium; assembly: GCA_963838375.1. Taxonomy (GTDB): domain Bacteria; phylum Cyanobacteriota; class Cyanobacteriia; order Cyanobacteriales; family Geitlerinemataceae; genus DVED01. Next base: position 604,980 of record CAWIQY010000015.1, read on the forward strand.
GTAGCGGTAGACCGAGATTTAAGGCTCGTGACCGCTATCGGACTTTCACTTATCCCCAGATGAAAGAGGGTTGCCTACAGGGCAAATTAATCAATCTGCCGATGCTGGGCAAAGTCAAAGTGGTTTTGCACCGTTCTATTCCGGATGGATTTAAAATCAAAACGGCTTCTGTTACTAAAAAAGCGGATGGTTATTACTTAACTCTCAGCTTGAAAAATGCTACAGTTCCAACAATCAAGCCAGACTTTAATCCAGATTCCCTAACGGGAATTGACGTAGGCTTAAAGGAATTTTTGACCACCTCTGAAGGTGAAACCGTTGCTATTCCTCAACATTATCGTCAAGCTCAAAAGCGACTACGAGTTATCCAGAAGCGCGTATCGCGTCGCCAAAAAGGTAGCAATCGCAGAAAGAAAACGGTAAAACAATTGGGGAAACAATATAAGAAAGTTGCAGATAAGTGCAAAGACTTCCATTTCAAAACGGCTAACAACTTATTAAAGAAGTATGATGTTGTTGCGGTCGAAGATTTGAATATAAAAGGACTCGCACGCACCCGATTGGCAAAGTCTGTACTGGATGCTGGATGGTCAAACTTTCTGTCGATACTGACAAACAAAGCCGAAAATGCGGGTTTGTTGGTGATCCCGGTGAAAGCGTCCGGCACAAGTCAAGATTGTTCAAATTGTGGGGTGAAAGTCCCTAAGAAGTTGCATGAAAGATGGCATAACTGTACTCATTGTGGATGCAGTCTAGACCGTGACCAGAATGCAGCGCTCAATATAAAAAATAGAGCGGTAGGGCATTCCGTTCTTAAAGCCAAGAGCCTCCTAAGCGATAGCCGGATTGTCTTGGAAGCCTACACTGTACTTGCAGAGTCAGTGTAGGAGTATGTCACGGTAGCAGATTGCCGGGTCGATCGATGTCTCGATTATCCCAGGAATGAGTTGCTGCTCTCGAACCGGGCGGTTGCACTAGTGAAAACGATCAAAACTTCCGCGAAAACTCCGACGTGCTAACCCGAAGTAACTCCTTACAGTAAAGTGGTTAGTGGGTCATCTGCGATCGAAAGTATGCTGAGAACCCCAACCCATCATCGATCGAAGCTTTTATGACAATTAAGCAATCCATCTTGAGCGTGCTGACAATTTTGACAGCCGCATTCGTCAGTTTATCGCTGTGGGATAGCGTTTCCAAACCGCAAATCCAGAGCCAGCTAGAACTATATCAAACAAATTTGGTGTTGCAAGCGACGCAATGGCAACCTGTTGACGGCGATTCCAGTTTGGCTGCCGTACGAGATAATTTATTTGGAGAACCCGTCATTGAAGAAGCGCTCAAACAGTATCGGAAAACTCGGGAGTCTGTTACCACGGGGTTAAACCGGGTTGAAGCACAACTGGCAGGGCCGATCGATCTTCAAGATACTGTGGTTCAAGACCCCAATTTGCCTTTGGAACGCGATCGCCTGACATCGTTACGAGATACTCTAGATTTGCGGTTGGGAATCTTGCAGGTACACCAAGACGACACCCAAGCCGCTATCGGCACCTGGGAGGCATTGCGAGATCGACAGACCCCCGAAACCCGATCGAATTCAACGGCAAGTCTGGCAGAAACGGCGATCGACCTTTGGGACGATGATACCGTTCGTTCGCCCTCGCAAACCCAACGTCAAATTCGATCGGGTTTGGAAGGCTGGTTTCGCGACGAAGCACTGGAACGACTGTATGAAGTTGAAGGGCAAACCGATGTACTGGCGCAATTGCAAGTCGATCGTCAACAACGCGCCGAACGTACAGCATTTAAATTAATCCTCCTCAATGGCGTCACCATTCTATTTTTTGCCATCGGCATCGGACTGTTGCTGTTCTTGGGATGGCAACGAATTGTAAAAGGTAAAGAGGCGATCCTCGCCCTCAATAGGGCTCCTGCTTGGCCCGTTTCCTGGAATTGGGAAGTGGTTTGCCAAGTGCTTATTTTGGGCTTTTTTCTCACCTTTTATCTCGGACAAACGGTGGCAGCCGGGTTTGTTGTACCCCTGGCGATTAAAATCTTCCACATCGATGCTCTTTTGGCAGGGAGTCAGCGACAAGCGTTCTTGATTCTCGGCAGTTACGTGTTGGCTGCGGCTGCGGGTTTGGGGGTGATGTTTTTGTCGTTGGAGTCGTTTCGTCCGTTGGACGATCGTTGGTTTGGCTTCGAGTTGCGTTGGCGGGATGTGTTATGGGGATTGGGGGGATATTGGGTCGCGATTCCCTTGGTGGTGGGGGTTTCTCTGCTGAATCAACAGTTGTGGCAAGGACAGGGGGGAAGCAATCCGATTTTGGAAATTGCCTTGCAGGAGCAAGATTGGATTGCGATCGCTTGCTTTTTTCTCACGGCGTCGATCGCTGCACCCATCTTTGAAGAGTTGATTTTCCGAGGCTTCTTGCTGCCGGCACTGACGGCATACGTACCTGTTTGGGGGGCGATCGCCTTAACGAGTTTAGTGTTTGCTGTGGCGCACCTGAGCTTGTCTGAAGTGTTACCTCTGGCGACTCTGGGGATGGTGTTGGGTGTGGTCTACGTACGATCGGGTAATCTCTTTGCCTCGATGCTACTCCATAGCGTTTGGAACGCCGGGACGCTGTTGAGTTTGTTTGTGTTGGGAAGCGGTGCCGCGTAAAGGTCTTTGCGTTACATTTTTTAACGAAGCCTCAACCCCAGTATCCACAACACATACGAGCGATTCAAAAAGTTTTTTTTGAAAAAACCGAAAAAAACTTTCGTTTCCACCGAAGTAAAGATATAGGAAGCAACTCGATAGGATATCAGTTTTTGGTTTGAGTCTGCCCAGACCTCCTGAAGCGGTATCCGTCATAAGCACAGGTATTAGAGAGTTTATTCTCAGTTGGGCCGTCCTAACTTTTCTCTCTCATACCTGTGCTTTCTCTATGCGGCTGTTCGGGAGAGAGTCGATCGTGCTATAACCCCTTTGGTAAGGTTTGCACTCGAGGTTGTATGTCTACGGCTTTCTCTTGTACTGAAGTTCTGGAACGAACGACACGATCGATCTTGACTGGCGCTGCCGAAAAAAACACGCCTGCCGAGTTGGTTGCCGCATTACTGGAACTGGAAAAACACGGCAAGTCTCAAAAACAGACCGATTCGATCGAGCGACTCATCGGTACGTGGCGGTTGGTGTTTGTTACGGGGACGAAAAAAAGCCGTCAACGCGCGGGAATTGTTTTAGGTGCGGGGCGATATTTGCCCAATTGGATAACGATTTCTTTGTGTTATACCCCTGTTTCTTCACAGGACGATCGACAGGCAACTGTTGATTTTGAGGTGGGTTGGGTGCAAAATCGGGTTGCCTTGGGGACTGTCCAACTTTCCCTCACCGGACCTTTAAAATTTTTCAGGAAGAATAACCTACTCGCCTTCGATTTTACGCGGATACAGGCGAGCGTATTCGACGTCAAACTCTACGATGGCTACGTGCGTGGCGGACTGGCTAGGGAAGGAGAATTCGACGAGGAACGCATTGGCAAACAGGCATTTTTTAACTATTTTTGGATTGAAGAAAAGGCGATCGCAGCTCGGGGAAAAGGCGGTGGATTGGCGCTATGGGTTCGCGTACCGGAGAAAACATCGAGCGATTAGCAATACGATCGGATTAAATTTAGTTAAAAAATAGACATGATTTCTAAACAAAAATGGTTAGCAAAATGATGCGATTTAGAGTTATAATTGAATGGTTATGAAACACGATAAAACCCTTGCTGTTACTTATGACGATCTCGAAGCGGCTGCCGATCGACTCGCAGGAATCGCCCATCGTACCCCGGTTTTAACATCTCGGACGATCGATCGACGCACTCATTGCCAGGTCTATTTTAAATGCGAAAATTTCCAGCGTACCGGATCGTTTAAATTTCGAGGCGCTTACAATGCCTTGGCGCAACTGCCGCCTCAACAAAAAGAAAAGGGTGTGATTACCTATTCTTCGGGAAACCACGCACAAGCGATCGCTTTGTCCGGTCAATTGTTAGGAATTCCCACGACAATTGTCATGCCGTCAAACGCGCCAGATGTCAAAATTTCCGCCACCCGCAGTTACGAGGCTGAGGTCATTCTCTACGATCCTCAACAAACTAAGCGGGAAGAATTGGGTCAAAAACTGGCACAAGAACGAGGTCTAATTCTCATTCCACCTTATAATCATCCCCACGTGGTTGCCGGACAAGGAACGGCAGTTAAAGAACTAATTGAAGAGGTGGGAGAACTGGATATTTTGTTAGTGTGTTGTGGTGGTGGGGGGCTACTTTCGGGAAGTGCGATCGCAGCAAAAGCTTTGTCTCCCAATTGTCAAACAATCGGTGTCGAACCTGAAACTGCTGACGATGCAACTCGATCGTTTCACACTAAAATTTTACACTACACAAATAATCCCGAAACGATCGCCGATGGTGCACGAACTCCCTGTTTGGGAACCATTACCTTTCCTCTGGTTCTACACTATGTTTCGGACATGGTGACAGTATCCGAAGAGGCATTGCGGCGAACAATGGTATTTTTGTGGGAACGGCTAAAAATTGTCGTGGAACCCACGGGAGTCTTGGCGACAGCAGCCCTTTTAGAAGGGAAAGTCATCGCTAAAGATGCTCGGGTTGGTGTGATTATTAGTGGCGGAAATATTGCGCTTTCTCAACTCGATACTTTACTCCCTATTAACTATTAACTATTAACTATTAACTATTAACTAGTATAGTCTTACATCGAAATTTGTAACTGGGAACCCCCTTCAGATTTTTGGACTTCGATGCGGGTGTTAAAAGCTTCTTTGAGATGGGGAACGTGGGTAACAGTAAGAATACAGGAAAAATCGGGAGAAATCGCATTAATCGCCGCAATTAAGCGTTCGCAGCCGCGATCGTCTTGGGTTCCGAAGCCTTCATCAATGACTAACATTTGTAATGCCGTTCCCGATCGCAAAGCTAACAAGCGAGCCAGCGCAAGACGAATGGCAAAATTAATCCGAAAGGCTTCGCCACCGGAGTAGGTTTCGTAGGGGCGCGTACCGCGAGTATCGGCGATCGAAATATCCAGAGTATCGATTAATTTTGCTGACTTTTTAGAGCCTTTACTGGTGCGTTGGGTAATAAATTGAACGTGCAGTTGATTTGCACTTAACCGTGATAAAATACGGTTAGTTTCCGCTTCCAATTCGGGTAATATATTTTCGATCGTTAAGGCTTGAATGCCATTTTTCCCGAAGGCTTGTGAGAGTTCTTGATAAACACGATGTTGACGGCGAGAGGCTTGCACTTGTTGCTGCCCAGAGTCGTGTCGTTGCCGTATATCTTCGAGGTGTTGTTGCTGCTGTTGCAATCGTCCCAAATTGGCTAAATTTCCATCGAGTTGTTGTCGGCGTTCTTGAATTTGTTGCTCCAGGGTTTGAATTTCGCCAGATCGATCGGGTGTTTGTTCGAGTTGTTGTTGTCCGGTAGCAATGTGCGATCGTAGCGATTCTAAATCTCGATGGCGATCCTGCAAAGCTTCTGTCAAGCGCTGGATTTGCTGCTGTATCTGGGGAACCTGCTGTTGGGCGCTTCGCAATTCTTCCATGCGCCCCAACCAACCTTGAGCTTCGCGCAGTGCCCCTCGGGCGGCATTATGTTCCTGAAAATTGTAGCCAACCCGATCGATATATCGATCGAGATCGGCAATTTGACGAGCAAAATCGGATTCAGTTTTTAACCGATCGAGTTGGTGTTTCACCATAGCGATCTCCTGCTCCAATTCAGGGCGCAACTCTTCAATTTTGGCTTGTTTTTTCTGGGCATTTTGCAACTGGGATTGTTTGATTTCGACCCATCGCAGCCGATCGACTGCCCCCCTTGCCAATGCGCAATCCTCTTCGTTGTAGTTAAGTTCCTGGAGTTGGCGATCGATGTCTTGTAATTGCGATCGGACAGCCGTTCCATATTCTTCCTTTTCTAAAACACCCTCAATTTGCGCCCGTTCTGCTGCCAAGTGCTGCAACATTTCTCCGGTGCTCTGGCTTGCCTCCAATTGCGCTTGCAGTTGCCCCCGCCGCTCTCGCAAAGCGTCGTATTCCGACAGTTGCCGACTCAGATCGCCGTACTCCTGGCGCAACACCTGAATTTCCCGTTCGGACACCGCCAACTGTTCTTTAATCACCCAAAGTTGATGCAGTATTTCCTGATATTGGGTTTGGTGTTTTTGAGACACCCGATCCCAATGGTGTTCGTCCAGCGATCGATCGCACAGGGGACATGCAGCATCTGGAACTTGCAGCATCTGGATTTTGCGCTCCATCTGGGCCAATTGAGCTTCGTAATCTCGTTGGTGTGCCTTCAACCCCTCAATAAAGTTGCGCCGTTCCGTCCCCTTTTCTTGAACGCGCTGACGATAAACTTGTACTTTTTCCAAGTCTTCGATTTGGGCGGTAATTGCTGCCAAATCTTGCTGCACTTGCGCTGCGCGACGGTATTGGGGACTCAGGGTGGCGTATTGGCTGTGGAGTTGTTCCAGGCGAGCAACGAGCCGAACTCGATCGCGATCGAGTTCGGCTTGCAACTGCAAGCGCTGCCCCAGCAAAGGCGTTGCTTGCAGTTGAACTTGTTCCAGGCTGTAGGCGCGGGCGACCGCTTGTTGCAATTGAACCAAACCCGCTTCCACTTCCGCCGCCTGGCTCAAAATACTCGTCAAGTCTTCTTCTTGTTGTACCAGCGCATCGAGTTTCGCTTGCACCGCCGCCAGTTTTCGCCCGGACTCGTTCTCTTGCTGCGCCAATTGTTGCCGGATTTCCGTACGGCGTTGTTGTGCATCTCGATCGGCATTTTGCTTGCTAGAAAATTCCTCTTCCCGCGCTTGTAAGTCTTGAAATCGGGCGTATCCTTGGAGAATTTCCGCTTCCTGCTGCAACAGTTGCCCGAGGATTTGTTGTTGTCGGCAGGCATTTTCGAGTTCTTGCTGGTGGCGTTGTCGTTCTCGCGTTTGCGCCTGCATCTGTTGTTGATGCCAGTCTAATTGTTGTTGCCAAGCTTGTCGCTGATTTTGTTCCGTTTGCAGTCGAGCAATAGCCGTACGATCGATGTCTTGTTGTTGTTGTAGTTGTTCCACAAGGTTTTCCATGTGGGCAAGTTCTGCTGCAATGGTTTCTCCTGCCTGCAACTGAACATTGAGGGATGCCAAGCTTTGTTCGAGAATTTGGAACTGTCCGTACGCTTGTTTCGACAACTCTTTGGCTCGTTCGGACAATCGATCGTAGCGATCGAGCTTGAGCAAATCTGCTAGAATTTGCTTGCGTTCGGCAGGCGATCGTAAGGCAAATTCATCTGCTCCACCTTGCCGCAAATATGCCGAATTAATAAACGTATCGTAATCGAGTTTCACATAATCCAAGAGGATCTGTTGGGTGGCTCGCAATCCTTTCCCCGTGAGCGATCGAAACCCCGACGGCGTTTTAATTTGAAATTCTAACGAACTGGATTGTCCGCGCACGCGACGGCGAATCACGCGATACACTTCCTCTTGCATTGCAAAGGTGAAGTCTACCTGAACTTCCTTTTCCCCGCTATGGATCGTGTCATCTTCTGAGGCTGCGCGACTTTTCCCCCAAATCGACCAGGAGATCGCTTCGAGCAACGATGACTTTCCCGCCCCGTTCTCGCCACAAATACAGGCAACATGAAGTCCCCGAAAGTCTAGACTTGCCGATCGATAGCTAAAGAAATTTTTGAGCTTGAGCTGGTGAGGAATCATCCAAAAAAGTTAAGGGTTGATTGCTGACGAGTTGATTTGACCGAATCGATCGTTGACAGCTAATCGTTGAATACTAACGTTTATTTTTCATCTTTATCGGAATTTTTAGCAACTTTTCCTTTTGTTTAATCATATTTTAAGGTTTGACAATTTTAACCTTCATGTCAATTCAGTTGCAGGAGTTACTGAAAGTCGATGCCCAAAGCTGAGTCAACAAGCATCGGTGAGAGCCCCGACTTCTTAAAGAAGTCGGGGCTCTCGGTGTCACGGCATCGCTATATCCCTATACCGAGATCGGAATCGGGGTAAGGACTTTTAGCCCCTACCCCGATTGTTTCCGAGACGCCGTGTGGGTAACGATACTGTTCACACCGCAACTTTCTCTGCCGCGACACCGACATCCTCATATCGATCGAGAATGTCGAGTTGTCGATCGAGTTCGGTAATCGCCAAAATATACTGTACGGATTCTCGAAGGTTGTACAAGCTCAAACGCCGTCCGGTTTTCTTGGCAAATTTGTCGGCTTCTACGAGGGTCACTAACCCTACATTTCCCACCGCCTTGACCTTCGATAAATCGATCAACCACCGACTGTGTTGAGTCTGAGCAAGTTTAGACAACTTGACCCGAAGGGCAGTTGCCGCTCTTTGGTCTAAATTTTCTTGGGGTTGAATGACAATACTCATAAACTCGAACTCGATTTCAAAATTTTTATAATTTTTGGAGCTGAAAATTTGACTTCCCCGTCTCGGGAGCCAACCGATGGCGAATGTAGAGTTGAAAGAAGTGACGATCGAAAACTGACGCTGATAGCAGTCAGTCAACCCTCAAATGTGGTTATATTGATAAAGTTGATTGCAAAAAGCGATCGCGCCGCAAAAAAAGCTTAGAGTAGTAGATGAAAATTTAGAGTCTACGGATAGATGTAACCCGATTTAAAAAAACACACCCCGGCATCGAGATTATTCTTGAAAATATCGAATCGCGTGCACCCAAGATTTTGACATTGCGCGGTGTGGGAGATTTACGGAATTTTTTTGTGTGTTCGGTTGTAAGGACTCGTAATATCACTGAGACAGTTGTTAAGAGAAATGTCATCATACTGAATGACACCCGTCACAATTTGAAATAATTTTACATACGGTGTTCGATCGAACTATCCAACTGCCACAGAGCCGTCTGATAGGAGCTTTTCCAATCTTTTCAGCGCTTCCATTTCAAAATCGTCAAATTCTTGAGACCAGAGCAGCGAATCGAGTTGCTGTTCCAGCGCGGGTGTCACTTGGCGGGTTTTTAGGATTTCTTGGACAATCTGAGCTAACTGCATGGTCTTCTTCGGTGACATAACGGAACTCTATATCTTTAGTATTACGTAAATATCTGCAATCGTCAGTGATATCCGTCAAAAGTAACAGTGACAATACGGAGATTCATATGTGATCTAGATCTTAGTTTTTCAGCGATCGAAATCACTCCGGTTTCAGCGATCGGATATTAGGCATTGCAGAGGGTAACACTCTGTGTCATGTCCGCACTGGAACGATTCTTTGAAGTTGCCAGGTAGGGAACCCCATCCATGCCGATGGGATGGTTAATCAATTGGAACTTAACCCTGGTTCTACGAGGGTTTTAGGTAGTTTTTGACTGAGAAAGCTGGGCAGATTCGATCCCCCGTCTTTTAAGCAGTTATAGCAAAGTTCTTCAACCCTAAATAAACTCCTATAGCATCTCTCATTGCTACTATTGGATTATCAGTTTGATTAAAAAGAATAGACGCATAATACAGCGGCTTCCGCATTTTTCGATATTGTTACAGTCGTGAATTTCGCGTCAGGTATTTGTTTGTGAAACACAGCTTTTATTAACCCCAAATGACCATAGCAACTACCACGATCAACTAAAAAGAGCCCAGGATCGACCTGGACTCTAAAGAGATCCTGAGTGATAAGCCTCAAGGTTTAGATGATACCCACACCCTTGCCTCGTTCGTCATCTTTCTGTGTCAGTTTGCCCTGTTCGTCTGTTTGATTAATTTCTTTCAGTTCCGCGGCACGTTCGGCTTTGAGAGCTTCTTCTTTCTCTCGCAAGTCGCCTGGAACTTCATAGTACATTTCCGGTTCGACGGCGTAGTTGTTTGCCAATCCTTCTTGGTCTACTGTGAACCCGGCTGTTGTATCGATCTGACCCTCTTTTACTGCTTCTTCAGAATCGGGAAGTGTCTTGAACTGTTCGCCTTCTCGTTCTTCCCGAGCAGCGGTTTCGGCGGGACGAATTCCCCGATCGTATTGACCGTCCATGGGCTTTTCAACACTCATAATTTTCTCCTAAATTTAAATGATTGAATTGAAATATAGCAGTTTCGAGTCAATCGAAAAAGTTCGATCTAATCGTTAGCCTTAACTTTAGATTTTTAAAGTTTTGAAACTGCACTCACTCTAACAACAAGATTGTAGAGCTTCTCTACTTGTCGATGTCGGGAACGACTTCCGGACGGTCTTTGCCTTCCCAACCGGGGGGGCGCTTGGAATTATACCACGCGATCGATCCTAACGAGACAGCAGCGATGAATCCTACCACCATGACGGCGATGGCAGAAGCGGGAAAACTACTGGCTTCTGAAGCGACTTCTAGTAAAGTATAGGTAGACATTAATTAACCTCGTCTTTTTCAACTGTACTTTCGATAGGACTAATGTATCAATCCCCCTCCGGTTTCTACATCTGTCCTGCGAGAGATCTTCGGAGTCCGTCACCCGGTAGAGTCATGGTTAGATTCTATTAAACTCATCATCTACGAACGGCTTGAATCTATTGGCAAAGCGGGAACACCGGCGAGATCGCGGTTAATATTTTTGGGAACTGAACCCATCGAGAATCGATCGCGAACCGCTATTGCTTCGCCCCGACAAGCACTAACGTTTCATTTGTTTTGCACGATCGCCCGAACTACGATTGCCGTGATATTATCGTGACCGTTCTCCCGATTGGCAAGATTGATCAGTCGGCTGACACCTTCTTTTAAAGGGTTGTCTTTTAAAGGGCTGTCTTTTGAAAGGTTGTGGAGAGCGAGGAGCGGTTGCAGATATTCGATGTAGTGCATTTCGAGCAAATCGTCATCTGTCAAACCATCAGAACCCAGAATCAATAGCGTATCTTCTTTAAGTTCGAGAAACTGCACGTCGGCTTCGAGCGCCTCGCGATCTCGCGGACCGAGAGCTTGAGTTAATTGATAGGCATTAACCCAACTGTAGGCAATTGCCGGATCGACCCCTTGAAGAATCGCCCTCGGTGCTACGGCATGGTCGGCGGTGAGTTGTTGTAAACCCGCCTGAGTCGTGAGGATGTAGCAGCGACTATCGCCGACGTGAGCGATCGCCACTTTGGTATCTCGAACCAACGCCATGACCAATGTCGTTCCCATGCGGCGGCTGCCTTTACGGTTCTCTTGTTGGTTCAACTCATAGATGGCTTGATTGGCGTTTTCGATCGCTTCGAGGATGCTTGCGGTGCTGGGAAGTTCGTCTAGCCAACGGGTTTTAAAATACTCCTCGATCGTCTTCACAGCCAGCAGACTAGCAATTTCGCCGCCGTCGTGTCCTCCCATCCCATCGCAGAGAACATACAAACCTTTGGCACCGAAGGTGCGATCTTTGGGATTTTCCGTCGTTTCGATCTGCATCCACATGGAAAAAGTATCTTCGTTATGGTTGCGCTGCTGACCGATATCAGTTTGACCCGCCGTTTCCAAGGCGATTAATTGCGAGATGGCGGCGGGATCTACATCATTGGGGGTCACAGACCATTCGGTAATTTCCTCTTCTTCTTCGGCTGCAATATGCTGCAATGCTAATCGCACTCCATCGATCGTGTTGATTTGTCCGGTTTCTAGATTCCTCAGTAGTGCGACCATCGATCCGATCAGGGTTTGTCCCGACTCCTGATAGAGGATCTCCCACAGGCGTCCCAAATCTCGTAGTGTTACTAGATCTGCTTCTGACTGCGGATACAAGCGTTGCAAACAAAGAGCTGGACTCTCATTATTGATATCGATGCGAAGGTTGGATAAGTTTAGGAGGCTGGGACAGCAAGCAAACTCCTCCAGTGCCCGCCACACATCCAACATCTGCTCCAACCAAGCTACTTTTTGCAACCAGGAAACTCCGTTATCTCCCCAACGATCGACCAATAACGGTAGCGACGATCGATCTTGGAGAAGAATCACAGTTTCACCGTTTTCTTGCCAATAGTCGTGCAAGTCTGGGGCGCTGGAAGCTAACTGCGATTGCAGGGTTGCATAAGCTTGGACGAGGGGAGGAATCGGCGATCGGGTTTCGGGAATGCGAAGGGGCGCAGTATCAAAGACTTTCAGCTCGATTTCGGCGATTTCACCCCTCTCGTTGTTGCGCGGAGCACAAACAAGACGATAGCGTTTCTGGGGGTCTAGTGCTTCGGGTCTTTCCTGCTTCCACCGAGAGACTGCCTCGGCTTCGGGATAGACGATCGCCCGTAGCAACGTTCTGACATCAGCGCCGCATCGATCGCATTCTTGGCGATCGAACGCCACTTGGGCGCTACATTTCCCGCAGACTTTATGGGTGAGGGCAGCCCCACATTGCCGACAAAACAAGTTTCGATCGGAATTGATAGACCCACACTTGGGGCAACTCAGCATTTGCAATCGGACAATCACAGCTTTGTCACATCTTCCCACATTTGAAGCCAGATGGATAGGAAGCCAGATAGGTAGAACGATGGCGCTGGGGAAAATTACAAGCGACACAGACGATGGAGTTGTGCCAGTTCGATCGTCGTTAAATCTCGCCACTGTCCCGGTGTCAACCCAGACAAGCACAAGTTGGCAGCGCGACATCGAACCAGTCGTAAGGTGGGAAATCCCACTACCGCAGTCATTCGCCGGACTTGACGATTGCGCCCTTCTGTCAAGGCGATTTCTAACCAAGCCGTTGGCACGCTTTTGCGAAACCGGATCGGCGGATCGCGAGGCGGTAGCGAGGGTTCCTCCAAGAGGAGTTTAACTTTAGCGGGTCGAGTCCGATAGTTCTGAATCTCCACTCCTTGTCTCAGACGCGCCAATGCTGCTTCGTCAGGGATTCGTTCCACTTGTACCCAATAGGTTCGTTCCTTGCCAAATTTCGGATCGAGTAATCGGTGCTGGAGTTTTCCATCATTGCTCAGTAGCAACAAGCCTTCGCTATCGCGATCGAGACGTCCCACGGGATAGATGCCGGGAATGGAAATATAATCCTTCAGCGTCTGCCGATGGTATTGGCGATCGGTAAACTGACACAATACGTCATAGGGCTTATAAAACAAAATTGTTCGAGATTTCATGATTGGCGATCTGATAATTGTTAAGTAGAGCCACGACTGCCTTGCTTTGGGCTAGGGACTAGTCGAGCGTCTGAAAAGGCTAAAGACCCGAAGTGCTGATAAGTAGGTAAACGCTGGTAGGGATCTAATGGATATAAGTGTTTCAAGTGCTTGGTCTGTTTGAGATCCAGGTTTTTAAAAGTCCGTATTTAAAAACCCTAAATCACTACCAGCCTAATCGAGTTTCGAGCAATTGAAAGCTATTGTTTGAGAGAATTCAAGACAGTCCGATTTAAGAAGATAGATGTGACGCAGATCTCATTGAAATGCGATCGACTACACCTTTTGAGGTTTAGGTTTTTATTTTCTAAATAAAACACGAGTTTACATAAAGACTGTATAAACCAATACCGATCGAGTGGACATTGCTCGAAACGGAGGAATAAGGTTGTAACTGAAGCCCACAAATGAATTCGATTTGGATCTCTAAGTTTTTTGTTAAAAGATAGATTTCTGCAAGATATTCAATCTTCGAGCGGCTTCACTTTTCGTAATCTATAAGATCCCTGATACCCCCTAGATTTCTATCATGAAAAACTCTAAATTTGTCTTTTCTAAAGTTGCTCTCGGATTATCTGCCGTCTCTACATTAGGTCTGGCCTTCTTGGCTGGCGCTCCTTCGGCTTCTGCTTTGTCCCTCAATGGCAATAGCGTTTCTGGGATTACCAGCGACGATGTCGGTCAATCTTTCCAAATCAATTTCGGTGGAAATGTTGCGACTAACGATGTAGACGGGTTGAAATCGACCGCCACCTTTACGCTGTCAAACTTCTCGGGTACGAGCGCAATTTGGGACGTCGTTCTGAGCAACATTTCGGATGGTGGAATTAGCTCTCGGACTTCGGTTTTGGGTTTCAATGTCAGCGAGGCTTTAAGCGGCGGCGATTCCAGCGATCTTTTTAGCAACGCCGTGCTTGATGGTTCTTTACCCAACCAATTTGGCGGGCTTGACATTTGTTTCACCAATGCTCGGAATAACTGCCAAGGCGGACGGAATGGTGGGGTTTCGACGGGAGAAACGGGCAACTTCACCGCCACGATGAACTTCGCCAGCGCAGTTTCCAGCTTCGATTTGAGCAACTTCGGCGTTCGCTACCAAAGCATTAACGGTAATGGCTTTAACGGAGATAGCGGAACGGGTGTCGGAACGACGGTGGGAGACAATGCCAAAGACGTTCCCGAACCGATGACGATTGTGGGTTCTGCCATGGCACTGGGTTTTGGTTCTACATTGAAGAAGCGTCGCGGCAAGAAGCAACAGAAGGCTGCGTAAGCGATCTTCAATCCTAGCGCGTTAACTTAGCTTACAGAAAATCCCCTCTTCCGAGGGGATTTTTTTTGTCCGTTTCATTTCGATTCGATCGAACTATTCTCCAAAAAAAAACGTCAAACTCCGGGCAATTCGGCGACCAATTGAGAGTCTCAGGGTTCAAAGCATACTCGTTTTTAGCTTATCGAGTTACCTTATAGGGAATTCGGGAGAGTGCGATCGTCAAACCGAGCCAAAACCTCCCAATCCACCTACACTTCATTTCTCCAACAATGCTCGATCGTATTGGGCAAATTGCCCGAACCCTAGAACCTCGGCTGATTGAAATTCGCCGCCATATCCACGCGCATCCAGAATTAAGCGGGCAAGAATATCAAACCGCCGCCTATGTTGCCGGAGTCCTCTCCTCTTGCGGGTTACACGTCCGGGAATCCGTGGGCAAAACCGGCGTTGTCGGCGAACTCAACGGTGGGGAAAACACGGCGGGACGCTTAGCCATTCGTACAGATATGGATGCGCTGCCGATTCAAGAACGAACGGATCTCGAGTATGCCTCTCGTTGTGAGGGAGTGATGCACGCTTGCGGTCATGATGTGCATACTACCGTGGGATTGGGGACAGCGATGGTGCTGTCGCAACTGGGGAAAGATCTACCCGGTTCGGTGCGGTTTCTGTTCCAACCTGCCGAAGAAATTGCCCAAGGTGCGCGGTGGATGGTGGAGGCTGGCGCCATGGACGATATAGATGCACTGTTGGGGTTGCACGTTTTTCCGACGATTCCCGGCGGTTCGGTGGGGATTCGGTACGGGGCGCTGACGGCGGCGGCGGACGATTTGGAGATTATCATTACTGGGGAGTCGGGACACGGGGCGCGACCCCACGAAGCGATCGATGCTATCTGGATTGCTTCTCAGGTCATTGTCACGTTACAACAAGCCATCAGTCGTACTCAAAACCCCTTGCGTCCGGTAGTGCTCACCATCGGGCAAATTAGCGGCGGACGCGCTGCCAACGTGATCGCCGATCGGGTTAGATTAGTTGGAACCGTACGATCGCTCCATCCGGAAACTCACGCCACATTACCCGCTTGGATCGAGGATATTGTTGCCAATGTTTGCAAGACTCACGGCGCAGGGTACGAAGTCAATTATCGCCGTGTCGTTCCCTCCGTCCAGAACGATTCGAGGTTGACCCAATTGCTGGAATCGGCAGCCAGAGAGGCGCTCGGCGGCGATCGGGTGCAAATTCTCACCGAACCTTCGTTAGGTGCAGAAGATTTTTCAGTCTATCTCGATCGTGCCCCGGCGTCATGTTTCGCTTGGGTGTCGGACAGCCGAATCAGCGCAATTATCCCCTACATCATCCCAAATTCGAGATAGACGAATCGGCAATTTTAACCGGAGTGGTGACGTTGGCGTATACGGCTTATAAGTATTGGATGAATGGTTCGATCGTTTAGGGGAGAAGCATTTGGGTGAGAAATCCTCGGTTAAACCCAATGGGAAAATTCAAAGGCTTCGCCCGAAAACTCGCCGATCGAATAGACTGGCTATAGGATCGAATCGATCCAAGGCGATCTTCTCGAAATCGATCGACCGGAAAATAACGGATATGCAAATTACCATCGAAATTCCCGACAACATCGCCCAACAAACGCCTTTGGGCGAAGCCGATTGGCTGCGAGAAATCGCGATCGCTTTATTTCAACAAGAACTGATTACCCTCGGTCGTGCCAGCAGAATCGCCCAAATGAACCAAATAGAATTCCAGCAACTTCTCGCCAGTCGTGGGATCTGCGTTCACTACGAGATTGAAGACCTCGAAGCCGACCTCCAAAGCCTGCGCGAGGAAGGCTGGTAATGGTTGTGGTCAGCAATACATCGCCCATCAGCAACCTCGCCACGATCGGACAAATCGGTCTGCTTCAGCAGATTTACCCCCAAATTCTCATCCCACCAACAGTCCACAGCGAATTAATGGGTTTCGTCCCAATTCAGCCACAAATTAACGATCTCTTGTCCCGTAGCTGGTTAAAGATTCAGCCTGTCAACAATTTCACCCTCGTCAACACCCTACAAATCCAACTCGATCCCGGAGAAGCCGAAGCGATTTCCCTTGCCCTCGAACTCAACGCCAATCGTCTTCTGATCGATGAGCGTTTGGGCAGAAGCATCGCGACTCAATATGGATTGAAAATTCGAGGTATCCTCGGTCTTTTAATCAACGCTAAAGAACAAGGTCTCATTCAAGTCCTCAAACCCATTCTGGACGATCTAATCGATCGGGCTGGATTCCGCGTCAGACAGGACTTATACGATCGCATTCTTCAGGAAGTCGGCGAATAAAATAACCGTTGTCGATCGTGCCGTCGATCTGTAGGGGCGAAGCATTTAGGCAATAAATCCTCGGTCAAACCCAATTAGAAAATTGAAAGGCTTCGCCCTTCTTCTTCCCCATAGAAACTGCAGAAGTTCCCCATCGCCAGAAGTAGGTAAAGATAGATCAATCGACACTCCAGAACCGGATTTCTGGCAAAATCGATGAAGGTTGCCGATACGATCGATCGCGCTCCAAAAAAACTTATTACTTATTACTTATTACTTATTACTTATTACTTATTACTTATTACTTATGTTCCTCTCCCCCAAATCCCCCCTCTTCCTGCTTCTACTCGCCACGCCTCTGATGTTGGGTAGTGCCGCCACCCGTGCCGCTGAGGGAATTGCCCACAATCGTCCCGTGTTGGCACACTCAATAGATGAAAACACTGCACGAGAACAAATGACAGAAGCAGATCGCCTCTATCAGCTAGGGAGCGAGCAAACTGAGGCGAGTCAGTTTGAGGAAGCTTTGCAATCTTTGGAAGCTGCACTTGAGATTTATCATAGTCTTCACGAAGCATTTCCGCAGGAAAGCCTTTTGGGCGAAGCGAATACGCTATACGGCATTGGTAATATTTACCGATTTCAAGGGGATAAATATTATGAATACTATCAAGATTTCATTGAAATTATAGGAGAAATAGGAAATCCTGAAGAAGAAATCATCGCGCTCAACAAAGTTGGTGATATTGAGCTATTAGAAGGGGACAACTTTGGAGCGCGACGCCGCTATGAGGATGCTTTAGAGATCGCACAAAACATTGGAGATAGTATTGCTCAATTTACTGCGCTCAATAACGTTGGCAATACCTATCAACTAGCAGGAGACTACGATCGATCCCGCGACTACTATCAGCAAGCCTTAGCTATTGCTGGCGAAATCGATGGCTCTTCAGAGGACAGGGTAAACCAACGGACGGGCGAAGCCATTACACTCAACAACCTGGGTGAAATTTATCGCTGGCAGGGAAACTACCGTGAAGCCTTGAACTACTTCGATCGAGCCTTAACCATTGCCCGAGACATCGGAAATTCTATAGAAGAGGCAATTGCGCTGGGCAACCTAGGTACAATCGATCGATTACAAGGGAACTACACCCAAGCTCTCAGCTACTACGAGCAATCCTTGGCGATCGCTAAAGAAATTGGCGATCCCGCAGAGCATGAATTGCGCCTACGTATGGGAGAAGCAACAACACTCAATAATATCGGTGAAATTTATCGATTACAAGAAAATTATGACCAAGCTCTAAATTACTACGATCGATCTTTAGCCATTGCCCGAGAAATTACAGATCGGACAAGAGAAGCGATCGTGCTGAATAATCTCGGTGAAATCTATCAGTTACAAGGAAGCTACAGCCAAGCTCTCGATTACTACCAGCAATCCTTGGCAATCGACTTTACTCCTAAAACCGAAGTAGAAATCAAAAATGCTGATAGCATTGCCAAAACTTTTAGCAACCTAGGATGGCTTCACAACACCCTCGAACAATACAAACAAGCAACGGAAGCTCTCTATCAATCCATTATATTTTTTGAGTATTTACGTTATGAAGACATACCAGATGAAGCCAGAATTAATGTTTTTGAGATCCAAAACCGTCCTTACAGACATCTTCAAATCTCTTTAGTCGCTCAAGGCGAAATCGAACGCGCCCTAGAAATCTCCGAACGGGGACGCGCCCGTGCCTTTGCTTCCTTGCTTGCCGAAAAACAGAGAATTTTGCTCTTGGGGACTCCACCCATTGCCCAAATTAAGCAAATCGCCCGCCAAGAAAACGCCACTTTGGTGCAATATTCTGTAGTTAGCGACGATCGACTTTTCATCTGGGTGATTCAACCCACTGGAACGGTAGACTTCCGCGAAATCGATCTCAGTTCCCTCAATGGCAGCCTCGAAGACCATATCACGACCATTCGCGAAAACATTGGCATTCGCAGCCGCGATCCCGATGGCACGATTGTTGCTCAACTTACGCAAGAAGAACAACAAAGACGAAACTCTCTACAACGTCAAAGCTTGCAAAAACTCTATCAACTCCTCATCGAACCCATTGCAGAACTTCTCCCAACCGACCCAGAAGCTCCCATCGTCTTTATTCCCCAAGATTCTCTCTTCCTGGTTCCATTTCCCGCTCTCGTCAACGCCGAAGGCGAATACCTTATTCAAAATCACACCGTTCTCACCGCCCCTGCCATCCAAGTGTTCGACCTCACCCGCGAAAACCGCCGCACCCAAAACCGCACCCTCAACCCCGAAAACTTTTTGCCCGAAAACTTTTTGATTGTTGGCAATCCCACGATGCCCAGCGTGTGGAATCCCAATACAGATAAAGCCGAACGCCTCTCCAGCCTTCCCGGTGCGGAAGACGAAGCAGTTGCCATTGCCGAACTGTTCGACACTCAGCCCCTCCTCTGGGACGACGCCACCGAAACCGCCGTCACCCAACGGATGAAAACTGCCCAAATCGTTCACCTCGCCACCCACGGGCTTTTGGATTACGGTCGAGAAACAGGCGAGCGGGACTTTCCTGGAGCTATTGCTTTGGCGGCAGGTAACGGCGAAGACGGTTTGCTCACAACTGCCGAACTTTTAGACATGGAACTGCTAGCGGACTTGGTAGTTTTGAGTGCCTGCGATACCGGACGAGGAAAACTGAGCAGCGATGGTGTCATCGGCTTATCCCGCGCCCTGATTGGGGCTGGGGTTCCGAACGTCATGGTGTCGCTGTGGTCGGTTCCCGATACTCCCACTTCCGACTTGATGGTAGAGTTCTACCGCCAATGGCAAACGACGGGAAACAAAGCTCAATCCCTTCGCCAAGCCATGCTGACGACGATGGAAAAACATCCCGAACCCGTCAACTGGGCTGCATTTACGCTTATTGGCGAAGCGCATACCGGATCGACAAGCGATGAGAGTTCCGCAGAAACAAGAAACACAGAAACGACATCAGAAGGAGGAGTTGATTACACGCAACTCGAACGATATTTGGCAGCAGGAGAGTGGGAAGAGGCGAATCGAGAAACGGCAAAGCTGATGTTTGAATTGGACGAGCGCGATGGGATTTCCCAAGCTCGATATAATCATCTTGTGGCGGAAGAATTGTCAAATTTCCCTTGTGCGGATCTCAACAAAATCGATCGACTCTGGACGACGTACAGCGATCGTCACTTTGGTTTTAGCATTCAGGCGGACATTCGTCGCTCTGAGAGATTCTTATTTACTAGTATGGGTTGGCGTAGGCTCCGCTACGAAGACGTAACCTTTGATCTTACAGCGCCAAAAGGACACCTTCCTTTGTGGAGGAACGCTCAATTAGATGGTGTGACAGGTTGTGAGCCAAGGGCTGAGGCACGTAACATATGTTTGGTTCTCGATTATCAAGCTCTTTTCGATCGCGTTATTACCTGTCAGAACTTAACAGAAGAGGCAACACCAGAGATAGAGTTCGATTACTCTCCACTCCAACAAGCTCTGGAAGCAGAAGACTGGAAACAAGCCGATTGGGAAACAGCAAAGCTGATGGTTGAGGTGGTCAATCGCGATAATAATATTTGGCATATTTGGCTTTCACCCGAGCGGCGCGGTGCGCTTTCGACTCAAGACTTGCTCGATTTTCCTTGCGAGGAACTCGAGCAAATCGATCGACTCTGGGTCACGAATAGTAACGGTCGCTTCGGTTTCAGCATTCAGTCAGAAATTTACCACGATCTGGGCGGGACAGAAGAATTTGGCAATGGATTAATGAGAGATTTCTTGACTCGCGTCGGTTGGTCGAATTCATATAGAAATTTAAATTATGAAGATGTAACCTTTGACATAACATCTCCAGAAGGATACTTCCCTTTGTGGAACAATACAGGAACAGATAATGGGATTGTGGGAGTAACTTGCGGGCTAAATCCTTTTAGCGCTAACAAATGTTTGCATATTGATGCTGGCGCTCTGTTAACTCGCGTTAAAGCTTGCGGACTTTAATTAAGGAGAGATTTAGGGTCGGCAGGAATCGATACTGGTAAAATGCGATCGAATCCTTTTTTTCTACCCACCATTGCAGTGGTGCTACCGCCCAACCCCACCGATAACCCCCAAACATCGATCGACCGATTCCCCAATCGATCGGGCTAAGCATTGCGATTGTGAATTTATCGTTGTTGCGAAGATCGATCGCTGCAATGCTTCGCCCCTACCCGCGATCGATCGTTCATGACCCTGGTGCGTTTCGTCCCTCAACACACCCTACCTCTCTCTTTACTTATTACTTATTACTTATTACTTATTGCTTATTACTTATTACTTATTACTTAAATTATGAAGCGTCGTCATTTTCTCCAATTCGCCACATCCACCCTAGGAACGATCGCCCTCAGTCAATGGGATATCATGCGCCAAGGCGATCGAATGGCTCGGGTTTTGGCGCAACCTGGCAACCGCAAACTGGCGCTATTGGTGGGGATTAACGATTACAGCACCGCAAGCATTAATTCTCTCGGCGGTTGTCTCAACGACGTGGAGATGCAAAAACACTTGCTGGTGCATCGGTTTGGGTTCGCGCCGGATGATGTGATGATGGTGTGGGATAATGCCGAAACCGCAGACCGCAAACCCACCCGCGCCAATATTCTCAGCGCGTTTGAAAACCACTTAATTGCCCAAGCGCAACCCGGAGATGTGGTCTTATTCCACTATTCCGGACACGGCTCACTCGTCCGAGATCCCAATCCCCTGACTCTAGAAAGTTGCGACAAAGGGGTATGCGAGCAAAACGGCACGTTGGTGATGAACGAGCCGATCGCCAGCGAGACCGATCGAGAGGTTGCGGTCAGCGATATCATGGGGAAGACGCTGTTTCTGCTGATGTCTGCCCTGAACACCGATAACGTGACGGTGGTGCTCGATAGCTGTCACTCTGGGGCGGGGTTGCGCGGAAATGCTACAGTGAGGGCAGCACGCGATCGGGCTGGACTGCGAAGTCTCGTCCCCAGCCAAGCCGAACTAGACTACCAGCAGCAATGGCTAGACAAGTTGGAATGGAGCGAAACAGAGTTCCAACAGCGCCGCCAAGCGGGAATTGCCAAGGGGGTCGCGATCGGTTCTGCCCGCCGCAGCCAACTCGCACTCGATGCCCAATTCTCCGGATTCCAAGCAGGCGCGTTTACCTATTTTCTGACGCGATATTTGTGGCAGCAACCCAGCACCGAAACCACAGACCGAATCTACACCAACTTGATTCGCAGCACCCGCAGCTATGCCGCCGCACAAAACCACATCAGCGGACAAGAACCGATTTTTGAATTCGCGCCGCAAAACAACCCCCAAACCCAACCGTTATACTTCTGTCAAATCGCTACACCTTCCGCAGAAGCGGTAATTACCAATGCGAGAAATCCGGAGCAAATCGAGTTTTGGATCGGCGGTGTTTCTTCCCAAAATATCGAGAATGCGAAGGCAGGATTGCTTTTTAATGTGTTGGATAACTCGGGAAAAGTGGTGGGCGAAATTGAATATCTCGATCGCTACGAACTCTACGGAATTGGTAAACTCATCAACGGCAAAATCGACGAGATTCAACCCGGACAACTATTGCGAGAACGCATCGTTGGGATTCCAGCAAATCCGGTGTTGAAAATCGGACTCGATCGCAGTTTGGGAACCGATGCAGACGCGGCACAAACGGAATTAGGCGGTAAAAGTCGCGTGGAAGTCGTCCCCGCCAACGCACCGATGGACTATCTCCTGGGACGTTTGACAGCGGAAGTTGCCCAGCAGCTAGGGGAAGACAGGGATTTACCCTTAGCAGACAGCATCGGGTTGTTCTCCAGCGATCTCGTTCCCATCGATGGAACCTTCGGACGCAGTGGCGAACCCGTCATTTCTGCCATCAATCGTCTCACGCCTCGATTTCGATCGCTCCTTGCGCATCAAATTCTCGAACCCTTGAAAACAGGTAGTTCGTCCCCGCTTCAAGTCAGCGCCGAAATCCTCACAAAAGACAACAGTATTGCTCCCTTTGCGATCGCCAGTCGAGGGGCGATCGAATCGACAAACTCAGAACGATCGCTCAACTCAACTTTCCCCCAATACCCCACCGGAACGACACTTCAAATTCAGGTTGAAAACCAAGAACCCTTTCACAGTCTGTATCTCAGCGTCTTAACGATCGGCGCTAACGGTGACATCGATATTCTCTATCCCGCCAACTGGAACGAGCCAGAAGCCGCTGCTCTCATCGAAACGGGTGATTCTCTCACGGTTCCCCGTCCTGAGGACAGCATCGAACTGACGATACAAGGATCGTCGGGTTTTCCCGAAATCCTGATTTTAACCAGTGCAGAACCCTTGCGAAACGCCTTGCAAGGACTACAAACGATCGCCAGAGATCGCAGAGTTGACCGGGGTTTTTTGAGACTGAGAGACGATGAATCGGTGGATATTTTTGGGTTGTTGTTGGATGATGTGAATCAGATATCGCGATCGCGCATGGGGGATGGTGCGATCGAAATTGTCCCCGCTGACGCGATCGCCTACGATATTTCAGCGATGGCGGTTTTATCAACGGTCATTGAAGTCGTGGGTTAGGGCGATCGGCTCGTGTCTCTCGAATTACCGAGCAAACTTGACACTCCCCGGTCTGAAGACACAGGGATTCTTGGTTCATCGAGTCCACTTGTTTAAGATTCCTTGCGAATTCTTAAACAGAGGTGGGTCTCTCTCCAAGCGTAACTTTGGGTATGCCCTACCCTAGTTGCATTGCTGCAAAGTTTGTTTGACTTGAATGCTGGTTGTCCGTATCCTATTAATCTTTTACCTACTTTCAGGATGCTCTCAAGAACGAGAGGCTATGGGAACAACAAAGTAGAACCGTCTAGATTAAGTTGTCAAGGTTCAGCGCGTTGCGGTTAAGCACAGGGTGTTTAACGTGGTTAATTACCCAACCCACTTGTGCAATTTTACGATAGCTTTTAGTTCTCGAGACTTTATAAGCTACCCTATAAAGTCAAAAGTCCTTTGTGGTGTGAAGGAAAAGGAGGAAGTGAAAATGCTGAGTAGGGAGCAAATGATCGATCGATCGAACCATCGGGGAAATGAAAGTGAAAATTCCGTAGATTGGCTGCAACAACGGGCTTGGGTGGAAATCGATCGATCGGCTTTAGCGGACAAATATCCGCCAACTCAAAACATTACTATCCCCGAAAACAGCATTGATGGCGGTGGTGAAAGCCGATGCCTACGGACACGGAGCCATCACCGTCTCGCAAACCGTCTTAGAAGCGGGGGCAAATTGGCTGGGAGTCGCCACCCTTCCCGAAGGAATCGAACTACGACAAGCGGGCATTAGCGCCCCCATTTTGATTTTGGGAGCCACCTATACACCCGAACAAATCCGCGCTTTGATTCGCTGGCAATTGCAACCCACTATCTGTACCCCGAAACAAGCTTTGGTGTTTGCGGAAGTGCTAGCAGAATCTGGCGAGTCTCTTCCCGTTCACCTGAAAATCGATACGGGGATGTCGCGGTTGGGAACACCCTGGCAAGAGGCGATCGAATTTGTGCGGATGGTGGCGGGTTTAGGTCAGATGAACATTGCCAGTGTGTATTCTCACTTTGCCACTGCCGACGATCGAGATCACACCGTCATGCAACAGCAACACGATCGTTTTCAACAGGTATTATCCCAAATCCAATCAGCAGGAATTCCTATCCCCCGACGGCACATCGCCAACTCAGCCGCAACCCTCACCGATTCCCAGCTTCACTACGACATGGTGCGTGTGGGGTTGGCTGTCTACGGACTCTATCCGGCAGAACACTTGCAAGGGGCGATCGATCTTCGTCCGGTGTTACAAGTCAAAGCGCGAGTCACTCAAGTCAAAACCATTCCGGCAGGTATGGGTGTCAGTTACGGTTACAAATTTGTTGCCCGCCAACCGACTCGCATTGCCGTTGTGGGTATCGGTTATGCTGATGGAGTTCCCCGCAATCTTTCTACCCAATTAAAGGTGATTTTGCGCAATCGACTCGTACCCCAAATCGGGGCAATTACCATGGATCAACTGATGCTTGATGTCAGCGCTATCCCGGATCTAGAAGTGGGGGAAGTGGTGACGTTGCTGGGAAAACAGGGAACCCAAACCATCTCAGCCGACGATTGGGCGGCAACTTTAGGGACGATTTCTTGGGAAATTCTGTGCGGGTTCAAACACCGTTTGCCCCGTATCGTTCAGTAGTGTGGGGTATTTTCTCGCAACGGCTTCGTTCCGACAGATGGCTTTTCCGGGTGATGGGTGAAATCCTCTGTAAATTCACCAACAGTTATGATGGAATTCACCGTCGCGGACTTGTGACATTCTTCGCCCATGTAGGTGGGTTTCGATCGCCATATTTTCTGGGAATTCTATGCATTGGACACTGACTCTGACTTGGACGGAAATCGATCGAATTCAAACTGAGACGATCGATAGCCTCAAACATAGCGACACTGCTAATGCTTTTCGCCTAGGTCGCGATCCTTCTCAATGCGATTTAGTCTTGGTCGATAATACAGTATCTCGGCTTCATGTGGAAGTCTTTTTTAAGCCCGATTGGCAGCGATTTTATTTAAAAAACTTACAACCGAAGAATCCTCCCAAAATTGATGGCGGGGTGTTAATTTCTGGGGAAGTGGCGTTAAATTCTGGAAGTACGATCGAACTCGGACAACTTCAGCTAACGATCGTAGATATTTCCGATTTGAAACCTTACAGTCCTCCCGTTGCAGAAATCGTCTCAAAAATTCCTAAATATTCTCCTCCTGAAGCTTTACGATCGCCCATCTTGTTTGCTCGTCCAAATTATGGCTTAGAATGTCCTCATTGTCATCATTTTTCACCTCTAGATATGCGAAATTCGGCGTGTACGCATTGCGGTCATTTTCTGGCTGATGCGGAAAGTATTCTCATTCCGCCTTCCGGGTAATTGGGTTATATGGCTTCGGTTTCCATGGCGCAGGAACCTCCCGATCTTGTATTGACAATGACTTGATAACCTCGAGGTTCTAAAACTTCGCTGAGTAAATGTTCTACTGTTTTTTGAACTCGATCGCTGGCGGCTTTAATCAACCAATCTTGACAGGCGGCTTCTTCAACTTTTTGGAGTGCCTGACGTTGCGCTTGGGTTTGCAAATCGACAATATCGGGACCCCATCCCAATAAGCCTCGATCGTAAGAATACACGCTAGAATGTTCTAAGTCTAGCTTGCTGTCGAGGATTTTGAGAGGAGGTAAATTGACTGTAATCGTCTCATTTTCAACCTGCACGCTATCGGCTGTAAATTCGCCCAAATCGACTCCTACTCGTACGTTTCCGTGGGCGATATAGAGTAACTTACTCTCGAGAATTCGCCCCTTTTCGCTCACGGGGACAACGGTTTCCATTTCAAAGGTTGCCGTTGTTAACTCGCTGACTTCCCGGACTTGACGGACGATTAAGGAACTGGGGTTTTGCAACTCTCCTGAAGCCGGATTCGATCGTGCCACTCGATATCCTAAAATTAAGATGATGACGAGTAGCAGGACAATCAGTCCGGATAAAACTTTGGTGAGTAATTTAGAATTGGCAATTGAGTTAGTTATCATTTTTTTATCCCTACAAAATTATTTAAGTTTGCGTATAACTCTTTGCCGCTGCTGTCTCGATCCCCGTGTCCAGTCCCGTCAGCCATACCTTCAGTCGATCGATTTTTTTTCTATGGAACTCTATTTTTCCGGGTGGGGCGATCGTTGTCCTGAAAACCATAATCAATGGACGATCGAGCGATCGCGCCGATCGAAGATTGACCCAATATCTCGACCTTAATATGATACAACACTCTCACGGGAGTTGCAGGCAAATCGGTCGCTTCTGCAAACATCCCAAATCCCAGAAAGCCGCTGTCGAAGGATAAATGACCGATGACCCAGAAACGGAAAATTCGATTGAGTTGGGAAGATCCCGTCACCGGACAGCAACGAGAATCGCTTCTTTCGGCGCCGATCGCATTAGGTCGGTTGTTTGGCGCCATGCCGGATAACCTCGATGGTCGTCACGTTTCTCGAGTGGTTTTCGACAACGACGATCGGGTTTCTCGCTACCATGCTTTAATTGATTTTCAGCAAAATCATTGGATAATTATCGATCGAAATAGCGGCAACGGAACTTTTGTAAATGGTGTACGCCGGAATGATTGGGTATTAGCTTCGGGGGATGTTTTACAAATTGGCGATCGCGTCATGACGATAACCTTTTCGCTGGAATCTTCGCCGAATTCAGCCATTCCCTTCGATCCGAAAACTGGACTTCTAGATCCGCACGCCGTTCTCACACCAAACCCTTATAGTTTCCCCCCATCAGAATTTCGTCAAGCTGAATTTATTTCTGAGGAATTTCTCCAAAACAGTGGAATATTTAACCCCCAAACCGATCGATTCGACTACGCGGCGATCGGTGCAGGATTAGGCAGTTATATCTGGGTCGATTTTCTGCGAATTTTTGGGGTTCGATCGTCACAAATTGTCGCTTTGGGAACTCAACCCCAACCCTACGCCAAATACAAACAATTATGTCTCAATTCCCAAATTCCTCTCTACGAACGATTGCGTTCTAACTCCGATTCTTGTCCCGATAATATTTGGGGTTGGCCCGGTTATGCACTTCGAGAAGCATGGCACGATTTGGGTCGAGGAAAATTAGGAAATGCGCTGAAATATTTGTGGCAAGTGTTTGCCGAACCCACTTTTGCCGAAACTTATACCCCTCGCGCTAGCAATATTTTTGCTTCAATCGATCGCGAAGCTGCCAGAATTGGCTGGGATCGAATGTATCGCTACGGTAGCGTTCGCGCCATCCGCAAAACCCAAGAAGGTGGATATGCGATCGCCTATTCTCGTGGCAAAGGCAACTACGGATATATTGTTGCCAAACACATTCACCTCGCCACCGGATACCCCGCCATTCGCTTTCTTCCCCACCTACAAACCTATCGGGAACAAACTCGAGATTTAACCTTAGTTGTCAATGCTTACGAACCCCACGACTATATCTACCAAAACTTAGGAATGCAGGGAGGAACGGTACTGATTCAAGGACGAGGAATTGTGGCATCGCGGATTATTCAGCGATTGTCCGAAGTGCGGCAACAAACCGGAAAACCCATCAAAATTGTACATTTGATGCGATCGAAGCTTCCGGGAGGACGCCAATTCGGTCGATCGCGCCGCGCCGTTAAACACCATTGGGAATTTCAACCCTTTAACTGGCCCAAAGCTTGCTGGGGGGGCGATTTGCGGGAAATCCTGGAACGCGCCGACCCCCAAACTCGGCTGAATTTGTTAAAATCCTGGGGAGGGACGACCACCGCCGATCGTCGCGATTGGCAGCAGTTGACCGAATTTGGATTGCATCAAGGATGGTACGAAATCCAGTTTGGCACCGTGCAGAAAGTGGAACGAGTCGGGTCAAAAACTCCAGGTTATCTACACGGTTCCCGGTCAAAGTAGACAGACGATTCAAGAAGCTGATTTTATCATCGATGCTACGGGTTTGGATGCCGAAGTTAAAGCCTCTCCGTTACTGGAAGATTTGGTAACCCGCTATCAGCTTCCTTTGCTAGAAAATGGACGATTGGCAGTTACAAACGATTTTGAAATGGTGGAAATGCGATCGATCGTTTCCGGCGAATCTCCCGGTCGAATGTACGCCGCCGGAACCATTACCCTCGGCGGACCCTATGCTGCGGTTGATAGCTTCCTGGGGTTGCAATACGCCGCTTTGCGATCGATCGATTCCCTCACCGCCGCTAAATCGATCGGACTTCGCTATCTTAACGGTTTTTCTTCACTTCAGCAATGGTGGAATTGGGCAATCGGTCGATCGCCGTAATAGTTGATAGTTGATAGTTGATAGTTGATAGTTGATAGTTTAAAACTTATGAACAGCATCTATACGTAGGGTGTGTTAGCGAGCGCGTAACGCACCGCAACCACCATGAGTAATCTCAATGCATAAGTCCTATAGTTGATAGTTTATGGCATAAAAATCATTTATTACTTATCACTTATTACTTAAAAACATGACCCCAACCTTAATCGGTCGCTGGCAGACGCGAATTTTACTACTCACACTGGTCGGATTTCCCATTACCTTACCCTTTACAGTTGGGATTGTCGGTCCCGGTGCGAGTCCAGTTTTTTCTTTGATTTTGTTGTACGTTATCTTATTCGGATTGTTGTGGGATGTGATGTACGACTTCTGGCAACAGTTTCGTTGGGATCGCGATTGGCCCGGCGCCTTGCAATTGTTGTCGGGAATTGGGGAAGCGGTATTTCTCGGAGTGATTCTCAAATCAATTCCCGTACCCGGATTAGTTCCCGAAGACATTTCGTTAAAATGGTTTGTCATTCACTATAGTTGTGTTTGGCTAGGGGTTTATCTCGCTTCACAAAGTTTGACTCGAATTGTGTTTCCGCGCTGGCGATTTCGGGGTGGAAAGTGGTTGGGATAAGGAATAGTTAGTTGTTGATTGTATCGATTTTCCCGATCGACGATCGACACTTGCAGATAATTACCGATCGTCTCCTATCAACTCTGTTGCCGATTTACTAAACCATCTAAAATACAAAGACACCCAAAATTCTTTCACCGGAAAAGCGATTAATGTCAGCGGATTAATCGTGACGATGATATTCCGCACATCGCTTTGAGCCAATTTAATAATTTTTTGAGCCACTCGATCGGCGGACATAACTCCGATGGGATTGAGATTACTTTTAAAAGGTCCTAAAATTAACTTCCGCACGATACAAGGCGCATCCAAACGGCGCAGCGTCACCAAGTCGCCCAAAGTCCGTTTGCTCAGTTCGTACAAGGGACTAAATGCGGGAGAAACCTCGGCTTCTGAAGTATTTATCCAAACTTCTTTGCACACCATATCTCGATTAGTCCGAACCGTTTTTAGGAACGATTCCATCAATCGCCAACTGGAAAAAGCATTGATTTCATAGGATTTGCCGATCGCCTCTGCCGATCGTTCTCCGTTGACGTTAATCCCGTGATTGAGAATCAGAATATCAACTTTTTCTAACAGTTCGGCTAAATCGTCTTCTTTCCCCGTTTGCCAAGTGATGGTTTTTAGGGGTAGTATTTCCCCATCGGGAGAAATGGTTATCGTTTCCGTTCCCGTTGTCAGGGCGATCGGTTTTGCCCCAGCGCGGTATAAATGGAGAAGGAGCGATCGTCCCAAAGTCCCCGATGCCCCCGTTACCGCGACCGTTTTTCCTTTCAGCGACAGTGCTGTTCCCATGAGTCCATCCACCAAGGTTAACGCCCCGCAAAAATAAGCATTTTGGTTGTCGAAGTGATGCCGCCAATGATAGGGACGATTGACGAACCAGCGGGTTGGTGGCGCTTCAAAAGCACCGGGGAGGTGCGTAATATCGGTCAGTTCGTGCGCCCATTCAAACCCCCAACCTCTGACAAGCGCCCCAAAAATAAACGTACAGGTGTATAGCGTCCCCAGCAAGGCACTCCAATGCCAAGCCGGAGCCCACACCAGCGCCACGCCCCACAACACCAAGCTCATCGCCAGCATTACCAGGGATTCTGGCAAATCGTGCCGCCACTGCGCCTGCTGATAAATCTCTTGACTCAAGGGGGTTAAATCTTTGCGAAACACGCGATGATGCCATCCATGCAGGCGATACAACGCGGGAATGCGATGGCAAAGGAGGTGATACACATCTCGGACGATTTCCACCCACAAAATAGAACCCAATCCCCAAGCTGTAACGGCAAACCAATTGAACATATTCAAATTTGAAACATTCATGAAAATTAACACAACTTCAAAGTGTAAGCCAGTCTTGGCTAGAATAAGCAAGTTCCATCGAAGATCGAAAGGATTCAGACATTGAGAGAAAATAGTTCCTTAGAACAATACGAACGATATCGCCCCCAGATTAAAAGCGGAGATGTCATTGCCTTCTCGGGGAATGAGGGGTTCTCCAAGCTGATTAAGTGGGCAAGTGGATCGATGTTCTCTCATGTTGGCATCGTTCTGAATACGAATTTGTCGGGGGAATTGGGTGGCAGCGTTTTGATTGTCGAGTCTACGGTGGAAACCCGCGTGCGAGATGCCACCAACTCGGAGGTGATCAAAGGCGTGCAACTACATTGGCTATCTAAGCGCATCCTCATGTACGATGGGGCGGTTTGGTGGGTTCCCCTGAAAAAGCCTTTGCCTCCAGAAGGATTGGAAAAGATGCAAAGTTGGTTGAGACAAACGAACAACCAAAGAGTGCCTTACGATTACGTGCAAGTGATGGGGGCTGGGTTGGATATGTTCGAGCGTTTGGGAATTATGAATCAAGTCTCTCTTTCTACCCTATTTTGTTCGGAGTTAGTCACAAAAGCACTACAGGTTTCAGGAGCGATCGATTTAGCTTTGAATCCCTCAGAGCAAACCCCAAATGATGTGGTTAATTTTCCCTGTTTCGATGCTGGTTTGCCGTTGAAATATGCTTAGGGATATCGCGATCGATCCGCAAACTGGATTCTGCATCGATCGTCCGAGCTATCTTCACAATTTCTTCCTATCTCCCCAGATAAAATAAGCCACCATAGAAATAGTAAATGGTTTACGCTGGCTATAGCGGGTCAGTCTACATCGGTTGCGAATTCTCATGCTCACAGGATACCCGCACGATCGATGATTTTAAACCTCTAGATTTTCACGGCTTGTTCGCCAGCACTAGATCGGAGTACTTCTAGCACTCTTAAGAGATGTTAAAAAATATCATACAAAAAGAACAAAATATCGAAAAATTCAAAACTAAAAGATGAAAACAGTCGATATTCATGAAGGACTTGAAAGCACGTTGATAATTTTGCAAAATCAACTCATCGATCGGGTCATTCTTCGATATCCGCGATCGAAAATTATGGAAATTTACCTCAAGTGACGTGCTATTCCAGTCAACTCAACCAAGTATTTATGAATATATGGAACCCTTTATCTCTCGAATGCAGACGGTACAGTCACCCATTATTCCCCTGGTTGGGGAACTGATTCGCCAAAATCCGGGAACCATTTCCCTCGGACAAGGTGTGGTGTATTACAGTCCGCCGCCACAAGCGATCGACGCTTTATCCACCTTTCTCGTCAATCCTGGCAATCATCTCTACAAATCCGTACAGGGGATTCCTTTGTTGTTAGAGGAAATTGCGACTAAACTCAAAACAGATAACAATATCGCCATCGACGATCGATCGAGTATTGTTGTCACAGCAGGGAGCAATATGGCGTTTATGAATGCCGTATTGGCGATTACCCAACCTGGAGATGAAATCATCCTGCAATCACCCTACTATTTCAATCACGAAATGGCAGTGACGATCGCTGGATGCCATCCCGTTATTGTGAAAACCGACGATCGCTATCAACTCGATTTAGACGCAATTTCTCAAGCCATTACCCCCAAAACTCGAGCAATTGTCACCATTTCTCCCAACAATCCCACAGGCGCAGTCTATTCAAAAACAGCCTTGCGGGAAGTCAATCAACTTTGCGAAAATCGCGGTATCTATCACATCAGCGACGAAGCCTACGAATATTTTACCTACAATGGCGTATCGCACGTTTCACCCGCCTCATTTCCCAATAGTCATCCCCACACCATTTCCCTATTCAGCCTTTCCAAAGCGTATGGATTTGCCAGTTGGCGCATCGGATATATGGTACTTCCCCAACATCTTCTCGATGCGGTGAAAAAAATTCAGGATACGATTTTAATTTGTCCCCCGGTAGTGTCTCAGTATGCAGCGTTGGGAGCATTGCAGGCAGGAAAAGCGTATTGTCAAGGGTATCTGAGGGAAATTGCCGCTGTGAGATCGATCGTCCTCGATGCACTGAAACCTCTTACCGGACTGTGCGAAATCGGTCCTGCTGACGGCGCTTTTTACGTCTTCCTGAAGGTGAACACCGAGTTAGACTCCTTCACCGTTGTCGAACGGTTGATCCGGGAATATCAAGTTGCCGTCATTCCCGGAAACACCTTCGGCATGACTGGGGGATGCTATCTGCGCGTTGCCTACGGCGCATTGCAACCAGATACAGCCACCGAAGGGATCGATCGTCTCGTACGGGGTTTGCCGCAAATTTTGACTTAACGGAGATGGCGGGTCCAATAGTTGAGTAAACCGATAAAAATCCCCAGGAGAATCGGTGCGACAACCATCAAGATCTTCCACATCATCACCCCGGAATTAAACGCAGCGATCGTTGCTCCGATGTAAGGCAAGCCGATGAAGAGTGTAAAGACGATAATAGTCGGCGTATTCCACTGAATATTCGCCGTAGGCATACTACTGCCTTGAAAATCGCCAGCTTTAGCTATTTTGGGTGCGTCTCGCCAGCTTAGTTTGGGAGCCATTTTCTTAAACTTATTGCTGGTTAGACGTGACTCGGGTGGGGGTTTAGGCATATCGTTTGCTCCTGAAGGTGAAATCGTCAATAACGCTAGGTTCGATCCTAATGGTATTTAGTGTAAACTACCTACACCAACGCTTGCGCGTATGGTGGGGGCTTCCGACTTCGAGGGCGACAGCCTCACAGATGTCTTTCGACCCCGGCTCGGTCTTACGTTGCCTCCATCGGCAGTCTCGCTAGTTCCTAACGAGAGTATTCTGAGTCCTTCAGCTTTTAGGTTCTGTGCCACATTGACATCTCTATCGTGGTTAGTCCCACAGTAAGAACAAGTCCATTGACGCACATCCAAAGGCAAAGATGAGACTCGTTGATAACAATTACTACAGGTTTTTGATGAAGGGAAAAATCTATCCACCTTGACCAATATTTTGCCAGAACGCTCACACTTATAGTCGAGCATTCCCACGAAACTAGACCAGCCACAATCGCTAATAGCTTTTGCCAAACAATGATTTTTCACCATGTTTTTGACTGCTAGATCTTCCACAACGATGACTTGGTTTTCGTTCACCAGTTTGTGAGAGAGTTTATGCCAAAAATCCTGTCTCGAATTGCTGATTCTTTGATGGACTCTTGCCACCCGTTTTCTAGCCTTGTTCCGACTGTTGGAGCCTTTTACTTTTCTAGATAGTTTGCGTTGTTTACGCTTGAGGTTAGATTCATGTTTCTTGATGTGCCGAGGATGGGGATATGTAGAACCCGTGCTATAATAGCAAAGTCCGTGATGCCCAGATCGACACCAATTGCCTTCCCCCTCACGACTGGGAGTTGGATATTCCCCTTCTTGCTTAGTCAAAATAGCGGCAAAATATTGACCGCTAGGATTACTTAGAGATAGTAACAGTTTTGACTTCACCTTCAAGTGGACGATGGCAGTTGATTTTGACCCATCCCAAAATTCGGGAGATGAATCAAGTTCTCGACCAACTTAGTCCCTTGAGGATATTGAATAGACTGTTTTCCATGCTTCGATTTGAAGTTAGGGTATTTAGCTCTTTTCTCAAAGAAGCTGATAAACGCTTTGGTGAGATTGAGGGTTACAGATTGCAGAACTTGAGAATGACATTCACCAAGCCAAACAAACTCTTTCTTGAGGTTCGGCAACAGTGCATTGAGTCCTTGTCTAGACAATCCTTTCCCGGTCTCGGCATAGGTAGTAGTCGTCTCGTTCAGAGCGCGATTCCACCACCAACGGGCGCAACCGAAAAACTTGAGAGAGCTTTTCGGTTTGTGCGTCGGTCGGGATAGAGTTCGAGCTTTGACAGACTGATAGAGCATGGTTTATCACGAATTAGTTTCACGATAACACAGGTGGAGTCAGTGGGCAAAACCGGAATTTGTTCGTTTCCTCATCCATATCTGTCCATCTCCTGCTGGCGGCGCTTTCGCATCTGGTGGGCGGATGGAATCGTCACCTTGGCGGCTTTCATCCCGCCTGTCTAGCTAACGGATTCGTTACGCGACCCAAAAAGAGGATGCTGCCGGAGTCTCGATCGAAAATAAAGAAGACAAATGGACGATCGACTCGAATGGTTTGGCTTCCCCCCCGAGTCGCCATCGCCACGGCTGTAGCAGCCGCTGCTTCCGTGCCTTGTTCGTTCACTTCCACAAAGGCTTTGTGAATCACCCGAGAGATCCCTAAATCCGTTTCGCCATTCATCCCCGAAAAATCGGCAGCATCGCTAAACGCCTGCGGCATCCCCATTTCCGAAAGGGTATTTTCCAGCTCAAATTCAGAGGTGAGTTTAAATCTAGGCAGCCACACTGACACGGGCCCTCCATCAAACATCATCGGGAAATCTCGAGCCGAGGATAGCCAAGTTTGGAGATTTTCCGGGGTTAACTGTTGTTCTAAGTCTGCTAAACCGTCTATTTCTGTCGGTAACAGAATCACCATCGACAGGTTTTCCCCCTCATAGGGTAACTCTAGCACCTGTAAACCTTCGAGATTGGCAAAGTTCCAATATTCCATCTGGTGCATCATCGGCACTTCTATTTGTTCTTGCGAGGAGAGATAGAAGGGTTGGTTTTGGGTGGCACTGGCATCGAAAGGAACTAGCCAAGAGCCTTGAAAATAGATGGCGTTGGTGAGAACGAGTTTGGTGGTTAAAGGATCGATGACGCCTTGTGGGAGTAGATTGAGAATCTTATTTTGCGTCTGTTGTTCGACCCAGGTATTGATGGTGAGGCGAGCGTCTTCTGTGGCGTTGATGAAGTCTAATTCTTGTAGCGGTGCGCCGTAATACTGTTGGGTCAAGTTGAGAAATGCTGGGAGAAAGCCGTAATTTTGCTGACCCCAAAGGCGATTGGCGATTGCCAACTCGTAGGTGGATGCGTTTTCCGGTTCCAGTGAGGCAATCAGTTCGGCAAAAGCGGGGTGTAGGCGATTCGGTTCTAATTGGAAATGGAGAACTTGTGCCATCTCGGCGGCGGTTTGACCTCGGGCTCCACCATAGGTCATTGCCAGGGCATTGGAGATGCTGTAGGGTGAAAAGAATAGATTTCCATCAGACGCAGACAATTGGCGGTACAGGTCGCAAGCAAAGGCTGTATTTCCCTCGACGATTGTCGCCACTTCGGGAGATCGATCGGCAAGTAGCATTTCCGGCGATCGGTCAAAAGTGGGATTAGGGAAGTCTACGATCAACAGCAAAAGCCGTGCCGATATTGTCTGGGAAGACGATCGAACTCGAGAGCGCGATCGCCCCTACGAGAATCGAGTATTGTAGGAAGTGTGGGCAGCTATACATCGGACTAGGAACTGGCGATTAGAAAGGGCAAAATTCCGTTACTGACGCACGACGAACTAACGCCGACGAGCGCGATCCGGT
Source organism: uncultured cyanobacterium (assembly GCA_963838375.1). Taxonomy (GTDB): domain Bacteria; phylum Cyanobacteriota; class Cyanobacteriia; order Cyanobacteriales; family Geitlerinemataceae; genus DVED01. The sequence continues at coordinate 641,131 of CAWIQY010000015.1, forward strand.
TTCATTTAGTAGATGCCCAAAACAGCCTGATGGCATAGCCGAAGGTTCCCTGCGTCCAAAACGCTGTGGGAAATCTATTGAATTGACCAGCAGCCTGCGGTTATTCGACACGCGCGATCGCACTTGATGCACGAGAGCAACGGCAATGCAAATCCACATCACCGGTCGATCGCAGTTGGTAATATACGATAACTTCTATTCATCGCACATTCCATAAAGTTTTCCTGAAGTTAGCTTAAGGCTAAAACTTGCCGAGCTGTATTCTTCAAAGGAGACTCGGTAGAAGGCGATTTGTTTCTCCCAGGCGAAAAACTGAACATTCGGATGGCTCTAACCCGGAGGTCTGAGGCGCGATCGCAGTTCTACTTCTATACTAAACGATCGAAAGAGTTCAGAACGCCTGAATCCACTCTTTTACGTCGTACTCCGTCCAAATTCCGTTTTTCCAGTAAGGATCGGACTCTACCCATTTGCGGACAGTGGCTTCGTCTTCGGCTTCGTAAATCCCAAACACCATCGTCGCGTCTTGAGTCGGTCCGAGAGTGATGACTACACCTGCCTCTTTTTGGGCGGAAATTCCATCGAGATGATCTTGGCGGTAGGGTTTGCGCTTTTCCAAAACGTCTTCGCAATATTTTCCCCACATGATATATTTTGGCATTTGTTTAATCCTTGGCTCTTAGCTAACTGGAAGAATGAATCCAATTCCTAACAGTAGTCCGCTCAAAAAATGTAGGGATACTGCAATAAACTTACTATTACTGACGATCTCGGGTCGATCGTGATAAGTGCCGACGTGCTGGCAAAGCTTTATGGCAAATGGTAAGCTGGCAAAACACAGTAGCGTCCAAACTGGAAAAATTTCTAGGAATACGCAAACAACTGTCAGTCCAAAAACTATTCCGATCGATATCGGTAAAAGTTTAGCGCCTTTTTCCGTCCCCAATCGCACGATCGGCGATTTTTTTCCGGCGGCTAGATCGTCTTCTACTTGATGGAAATGGGAACAAAAGAGAATTAAGCTGGTGGTGATGCCGACAAAGATAGACGCAGCTAAAAGAGGTCCAAAGGAGGGTGGCGCGATCGGCATTGCCTGGGTTTGACTGTAATAGGCGGCGGCAACTGCCAGGGGTCCAAAGGTGAAAAAGCAGATGACTTCTCCCAAACCGAGGTAGCCGAAACGAAACGGCGGTCCTTGGTAGGTATAGCCTAACCCACAGCAGAGGATGACTATTCCCAATACCGTCGGATCTTTTTGACCGATCGATATTCCTACAATTCCCAAAATTCCTAAGATTAAAAACAGGTTGGCAATCCCGAAAACCAAGGATTTATTCCCGGTTAAATTGACAACTGAATGAGCTTTATTCTTATCAATTCCCGTGTCTGAATCGAAGACATCATTACTGAGGTTCAACCACGCAATAATGAAAATTGCTGACAGTAAGAAGATCGAAAATGTACTAATTTGTAAGCGATGAGTTTCGGCAACAGCTACCGCAGTTCCTACCCAAATCGGAATGATGGCAACGCTGTACATGGGTGGCTTGATTGCCGCCATCCAAAGCTGAGTATTGCTAGATTGAATCGATTGCGTGGTCATGAGACTTCAGGATTTGACTCGATCCCAACTCCATTGTTTTTATCTGCTCAATGGTCTGCTCAATGGGATCGGCTTCCTCCCTAGGGGTCGAAGAATGGGTGACAAACCGTTGGCAGACTCTTTCCGATTATACCCGTTTGGGGGCAATTCTTTGTCCCAGAGACCTCTGAAATCTGCCGGGAATGGTGGAGAGTAATGGTACATTCATACTTGGGACTCGAGTCCGATGAAGGAATTGGCGCGTGAAAGCCTCGATCTCGCTAATTTACAAAAATTTATAATCATCCAACCTTTCTGACTTCATGCCAGTCAAACCCGAGCCAACAACTCTTTTTCAAGATTGCCAAGCGCTACAAGAGTTTCTCTTTAGTTGTCGGCAACTTTCTCTTCAGAAAAAGCAAACTCAATTAGTCAGTATTTCGTGGAAAATGCCCAGACTCGATCCACTGGCAGTTTTCCAAACGTTGTTTCGTCGAGATCGACTTCACTTTTATTTTGAAAGCCCTAATCAAGACATTGCCATTGCCGCGATCGATTCTGCAATCGATCGGTATGCCAATGGAGTCAATCGTTTTCTGACATTGCAATCATTTATTGAGTCTTGTCTGGATAATATATTGGCAGTTGGGGATCTCGATCGACCTTTTTCAGATGCTCATTTTTTCTGTAGTTTTACTTTTTTCGATCGCCCATTTCGATTGCATTCTCTCTTTCCATCGGCTACTGTTTTTTTACCAAAATGGCAGATTTCTCGGCAGGGAAATCGCTGTACGTTGGTGTCCAACCTAGCCATCAATGCTGACACGGATATTCCGTCGATCGCCCGTCAGTCTTGGAAAACAATATCGACTTTACGATCGACTCGTCCGACACTTTCTCGGTCTTCTCTCTCCACAGAATTAACATTTAACTGGAAAAACATCTCTACTTTTAAAAAGTCGGTTATTTCTGCCTTAGATTCCATCGATCGCCATCGATTTCGGAAAATAGTTCTTTCCCATGCGATCGAACTGACGAAGACGATTCCTTTCGATCTATTCCAGTCTTTAGATCGACTGCGAAATCTGTATCCCGACTGTTATATCTTCTCTACCAGTAGCGGTCAAAAACGAAATTTTATCGGTGCGAGTCCAGAGCGATTGCTCAAAATTCGCGATCGACAATTGACAACGGATGCATTAGCCGGAACGGCTCCTCGAGGTTCGACTCCATCTGAGGATGCTGCCTTGGCAAACCGTTTGCTCTGTAGTATAAAAGAACAACACGAACATCAGGTGGTTCGCGATTTTATTATTCGACATCTATCACATTTGGGATTAAATCTTCAATCTATTCCACCCATGAGATTGCTACAATTATCGAATATTCAACATTTATGGACGCCGATTCAAGCTCGAGTTCCAGCTTGCATTCATCCTTTACAAATTGTTTCTCAACTGCATCCAACACCAGCGGTTGCCGGAGAACCTAGAACGATCGCTTGTGAAGAAATTTGCCGTTATGAAGCATTCGATCGATCGTTATACGCTGCACCTTTAGGCTGGATCGATCGGCATGGCAATAGCGAGTTTATCGTCGGCATTCGATCGGCTTTTCTGGAAGGGTGTCGCGCACAACTCTATGCCGGAGCGGGGATAGTTGCGGGTTCCGATCCGGAGAAAGAATTAGCCGAAATTAAGCTAAAGTTTCAAGCCTTAATTAAAGCTTTGGTATAAACAATTAATACTCTTTCAAGATTAACTTTGCAATTTTTTAAGTTCGTCTTGGATATCGACAGCGACTTTCAGCGTTTCATCGAGAATACGCCCGTACTCACTGGCTTGGTCGCTCACTTGAAAATGCGGCAAAGCCGTTAAATTTGTCGCGAACATATGCGGATTACTAGCGATAAAATCTTTGTTTTCCCGAAGAATTCGTTCTGTTTTTAAAGCCCGGATTAAATCGTTGCGGGTGAATTGAAGAGCTTCGATCACTTTTTCTCGATCGCTCAAACTCAAACTGGTATTTCCGGCATCTTCTAATTGATCGTTAATATCGATCGCTCGAATTAGCTTATTATAATTATAAATTTTATCAAAAATTGTTTTAATGATTTTCCGAAAAAATAACCACCGGATGATTTCTTTGTAGACTTCCGATTCTTTTTTGCTAACAATTTTCAATACTAAAGAGTTGACGATTCGCTTGGTGATTTGAGAAGGGGAATGAGTTACTTCATACAACTCGATGACTTCATTAGTCATCCCTGTAATTTCTCTTAGCTCTTTGGAAGTAATATATAATGTTTGTAGATCCGATCGCATCTTAATCTTCACTCTTTCAACCATTGCTGAAGCTCTACCCAGAAGCGACCCGGTATCGAGCGTTAATTGTCACTAATTTTACCCCACTCTTTCATCGGTCTATCGATTCAACTCTCAATCTTCAAGTGATAAGGATTTTATCGGACTTGTTATGCCTTCCTCATCGCCGTCATCATCTGAATCTCCATCTCCCTCTTCCTCGATTCGTCGGTGGCAACATACCGACTCACCCCTATTGTGGTCAAATGCAGTCGTGGGATCGCTGATCCTACATTTGCTCATCTTAGTTCCGATCGCCCGAATTTGGATCGGCGATCGTTCGATATCTGGATCGGAAAAACTGATCGCCGTCGAAGTCCTTTCTCCATCAGACAGTTCTCTTCTCCCTTCCCCCCCCAGCAATGTTACCCCGCAGCCATCCTCCCCAATTGCGGTAGACCCACCCGTTGTCGCGTCTGCCACTTCTCCTCAACCCACCCCAACTCCATCTTCACCGACTCCCACTCCCACAGCCACCCCAACTCCATCTTCACCGACTCCCACTCCCACAGCCACACCAACTCCATCTTCACCGACTCCCACTCCCACAGCCGAACCAACTCCGTCTTCACCGACTCCCACTCCCGCAGCCACACCAACTCCGTCTTCACCGACTCCCACTCCCACAGCCGAACCTCCTGCGGAAGAGTCCGACTCGCCAGCCGCCAACCCACCTTTCCCTGATGAAGAAATCCCTCCTGAAGAGTCGGGAGGCAACTTCGATGTTCCTGAAGAGTCTTCCCCACCGTCAAATACTCCTGGAGCTTCTGATGCTGAGGGTAATAATGATGGAGATATTAACACCGGAGATATTAACACCGGAGGAACAATGGAAGGTTTGGTCGTGTACAGAAAATCCGAACTGCCAGCCGGAGGATGCGGTGGGTCTTGTCCTGACAAACCCGCACAACCTCAAATTACCTCAGGTGAGGGGTTTAGTATTGCCTACCTTCCCACGGAGCGACACTGTTCCGGCAAAACACTCGTCATCACGGCTTTGGTCAGCCGTGAGGGGAACGCGACCAGCTCTGAGGTCAATGGGTCGGATTTAGATCCCAACGATCCCTGCGTGCAAATCGGCAGTTCTATGGTGAACGGTTGGAGTTTCCAACCTGCACAGTCTGGCGGATCTCCGGTTGACAGTTTTCTGGATATCTATCTCGATTTAACCTAACCGCCAGTGGCTAATGCTTTATGAGCTTCCAGAATCATCCGTTCGGTTTCTTCCCAACTCAAACATTTATCTGTGACCGAAACCCCGTATTTCAACTCCTTCAAATTGCTAGGAATGGGTTGATTTCCTTCGGATAAGTGCGATTCTAACATCATCCCGACGATCGAAGTATTTCCCTTACCAATTTGCTCGATCGTATCGGCTAATACTGCGCCTTGACGTCTGTGGTCTTTATTGGAATTTCCGTGACTGCAATCGACGACAATCCGAGGCGGTAAATCTTCTGAAATCAGGAGTTGTTCGACCGTTTTGACGCTATCGACATCGTAGTTCGACTTGCCGCCGCCACCGCGTAAAATCACATGAGCGTAGGGATTTCCCGTTGTCGTAAAAATACTCACCTGTCCCATGGCGTTGATGCCGAGAAAATTGTGAGGTTCTCGGGCGGCTTTCATGGCATTAATCGCCACATCGATACTGCCGTTTGTGCCATTTTTCAAACCGACTGGCATCGATAGTCCACTGGCAATTTCCCGGTGGGTTTGAGACTCGATCGTGCGGGCGCCGATCGCCGACCAAGCAATCAATTCACTGATATACTGAGGGACGATCGGATCGAGCGCTTCGGTTGCGGTTGGCAATCCTAATTCCGTCACTTGCAGCAATATTTTGCGCGCCAGTAATAAGCCTTTTTCGATGTTGAACGAATCGTCCATGTCCGGATCGTTGATCAACCCTTTCCAGCCTACAGTGGTTCGGGGTTTCTCAAAATATACCCGCATGACGAGTAACAGCCGATCGTTAACTTTTGTGGCTAATTCTTTTAACCGTTCGGCATATTCCATTGCTGCCTGTAAATCGTGAATCGAACAAGGTCCGACGACGATAAACTTGCGCGAATCCGTTCCATTGAGGATATTTTCGATTTGTTTTCGGAAGTCGCGAACGGTGGCTTCTGCCTCGTGGCTCAGCGGTAACTTGGTTTTGATTTCTTCAGGTGTTAACAGAACTTGGGATCGCTGAATATGGGTGTCAAAGATCTTCTCGTGCATGATTCAAAGATGGCAGTAGGTTCAAGAGTGAAGATGGGATTGGCTAGATCTGTGGGGAAATGCGCAGCGGCGCAGGGAGCGATCGGCGAGGGAAACTAGCCCATTGTAGCAAAACCCTATGGACACCCACTTCGATAACGATCGTTTTGTCAGACGGACTAACTTCAATGCCTAGTATTGCTAGAACGTTTCATTCTGGGAGAGTCATCAGGACTCCCCTCGCTCCCAGACGGGCGATCCCGGCTTCCCCTCTCAAAAAGATCTCTCAAATTTAGGCATCGGATGGCTGTAGCGTTAAGCTTCATTGCGAAACGTTCTACTCGAACTCCAAAATCTGGTAACTTTTGTAACCAGAGAGAAGCGCGGTTTGACCGCTCGTTGTGAACAACACCCTGAGAACAAAGCGATGAATCATCAAGTCAATCTTCAATATCCAGCTTGCGCGGTTCGGGAAGATATTAGCGATTATGTAGCTCACCTCCAACTCCACATGACGTTACAAGCTCGCAATTTGGTCCCTGCCCTCAAACCCACCGGAGATCGACGCGAACAGTTGTTGCACGAAACTCAAGCCGAACTCGAAAAACAAGTCTCTCGACAAGCCCTGCTCAATTGGGTCTCGCATTAACCTAAAAATCAAGGATATCTTCCCCGGATGAATCCAGGGAAGATATCCCAAAAGCTGCCAACCCTAATTTAAATTGGGGGGCGGGCAAAGATCGAGGCGGGAATTGCGATCGCGCTCGGGTTAGTGCTATCCTGAGAAGCCAACGGTTTGACCGAGGGGCTTTATGGAAACGCTAGAAAAATCATCTTCCTTAGAGACGTTAGAGAAGCGCTTGTACCAGTGCTTCTCAGACCAGTTTCCCTCTGCCAATTCTTTGAGGATTGAATGTGTTCTCGAAGACGAAAAATTGAAAGTGTGGGTCTGGCACGAACCGACGGCTTTCTTGGAAGAGCAAAGCGCATTTGCTGCCGTAGAAAAAACGATCGCCGACATCAATCCGCCGTTGAGTTCTCAGGTGCGGTTATACCTGAAAAGAGAGGGGCAAACACAGCCTTACGCGGTTCGAGCTTTCAAAATCTCTTCCACGGGTGCGACGCCGCCGCCACCCCTGCCAAAAGTTTCTCCAACCCCTAAAGCTGCCTCGAAAATTCCGGCGTCGGATATCCCAGAATTTTTGGAAAAAGCGCGACAAAAGAAGCCGAAAAAAGTTTCCGTCCGGGACGATCGAAAAACAAGTGCGCGTTCTTTCGAGGATCTCCGTCAGTGGTTGCCTTTGGGCATTGCGGGGATGACGGCTAGTTCGATTCTGCTGGTGGGTTTCGGGTATGCACTCACTCGTCCTTGCGTCCTGGGAGATTGCCCCCAGATTGCCCGTTCTGAGGAACTCAGCCAGAATGCGATCCAAAATCTGGACGCGCAACGATCGACTTCTGCACTGCTTGCCGCTCAACAAAAACTCGACGAAGCCGAAAAACTGCTCCAGAAGATCCCACCCTGGTCGATTCATCATAAAACGGCGCGGGAGTTACTGGCAATGAATCGCGATCGATCCATTGCACTGGACAAAACTTCGCAGGCGTTGTCTCATGCCACCTTGGCGGGGCAAAAAAGCCAAAATCCGCCCCATCGTCCCCAAGTTTGGCAAGAAGTTAGCAGTTTGTGGCAAAAAGCGATCGCCGATTTGGAACAAATTCCCGAAAGTAGCCTGACTTACGGATTTGCCCGACAGAAAATATCAGAATACCAAGCTAACTTAGAAGTTATCGAGAAACGACTGAGTTTGGAAGAAACGGCACAAGCTCAATTGGAAACGGCGAGATCCGCAGCAGAAGCGGCTCAATCCCGTCAAGCCCTGGCACGAGATGTGGAAGCATGGCAACTCGCCCATGCCAGTTGGAAAACCACCCTGTACGCCCTGCGTCGGGTTCCCAAAGGCACGCAAGCGGCTCAGAATGCGGAAAAACTCTATACTGCCTACGAGCCCCAAATTATCGCCGCGCGCGATCGGTATACGGAAGAACAAATTGCGGCGAACTTTTATAACCAAGCCTTGACATTTGGCGATCGAGCTCAATTGTCCCAAAATGAGAGTGAGTGGATTCCAGCCATTACTCAATGGCAGCAGGGACTCGCTCACGCCCAACAAGTGTCTCCGCAAACATCATCCTCCGAGTCAGCACAAGTCTTGATTTCGTCTTATACAAAATCTCTAGAAGAAGCCGTTAAAAGTCAGCAGCGGCAAGGACGGATGGAACGAGCTAACTTAGAATTGGCTACGATTTGTGCGGCAACGCCCCCAATTTGCGAATATGGGGTCGATCGCAAGAAGATTGTGGTGAAGATTCTTCCTGCCTATATCGACTACATTCGCGATCTGACCCAAACCTCGAGCAAAACTGAAGACAAGAAAACCCAAACTTCGATCGAAGAACACAAGCAAGCGTTAATCGATAGCTTTAAAGCCATTAGCGATCGCGCTCAACTTCCCATCGAATTGTATCAAAAATCGGACGGCAGTGCGATCGGATCGTATCAGCCGCAGAGTAAGTAATACTTAATAAGTAATAAGTAATAAGTAATAAGTGATAAGTAATAAATTCAGGAAAATCTTCCCGCGCTTTTAGGGTTGAGTTGGAGTTCCCTTTTTCCACTGGGCAATATTCCAAGTTTTCCGATCCCAAGGTGTGACATCCAAACCCGTCAATTGGTTGCTGGTTGCCATGACATCGGCGCGATGAACGATCGGCATAACCGCAATATCCTTGACTAATAAATCGTTCATCTGGATGAATAATTGGGTGCGTTTTTGGGGATCGAGTTCTCCTGCGGCTTGTTGCCAAAGTGCATCGTATTGGGGATTGCAGTAACGAGAATAGTTGGTTCCCGACCAGTTATTTTCCGGGGTTGCTCTTTCTTTACACGTATAAATTTTCATGTAAATTTGTGGATCGGGGCTGACATTTCCCGTGGTAAACATTTGCAAATCTGCATAAAAACGCGCGATCGTATCGGTATTTCCGGGTTCGCTGGAAAACATAATACTCGGGTCGATACTTTTGAGTTCAACGCCAACCCCGAGTTGTTTCAGAGATTGACCGACGAGTTCTTGAGTTTTTTGTCGTGCGGGGTTGACAGAAGATTGGAATAGCACTTTCATTTCTACGCCATTTTTATCCCGAATGCCGTTGTTATTCGTATCTTTCCATCCCGCTTCATCTAAGAGTTTTGCCGCTTCTTCGAGATCGAATTGGGCGCTAGTGTTGGGAGAGTTATACGGTTCGGGAGACAGTAACAGGTTGGCAACAGCTTTCCCTGTTTTGCCGTAAAGCTGAGTGGCGATACTTTCTCGATCGATCGCCAAATTAAACGCCTGGCGCACTTTTCCGTCCGTTAAAAACGGATGGGGAAATTCTAGCACCGATCGATCGCCTTTGGCATTGGCTTGATTGGGGTCAGTTTGGTTCAACAAAATTCGTTCCGACAACGGACCAAAACTGGCAACGACTTGACCCTTTCCCCCGGCTTCCAGTTGTGCCAAAACCTGGGGTTCGACTTGCAAGTTCTCCGCAAAATCCGCTTCCCCGGTTTGCAACACTGCCCGGGCTGCCGAGGTGGCATCGCCGCCGCCTTTGAGTTCCACCCGTGTAAAGCCCAGTTGGTCTGCTTCTCGGTACTCGGGATTGGCTTCGTAAACCACCACATCCCCGGGCTTAAACTCCACCACCCGATAAGGACCGGTTCCCACTGCCTGCAAATTTGCCGGGGCAGACCGCGAATTTGCCCCTTTGTAGGCAGCAAACTGATGTTTGGGTAGAATCGACCCCTCAGACCCCACAAAGGGCAGCGTCCAGGAGGGGTTGGGTTCTTTGAAGGTCACTTTTACGGTAGTATTGTCCAGGGCTTCCACGCGATCGATCGCTTCGTAAACGCCGGCATTGACAGATGCCACTTGAGTATCGATGACAAACTCGTAGGTGAACACCACATCTTGGGCGGTAAAGGGTTGACCATCGGACCATTTGACGCCCGGTTTGAGTTTCCACGTCACCGATTTTCCATCTGCTGCCAATCCGCCGTTTTCTTTGCTGGGAATTTCTGTTGCCAAGATGGGAACCAATTTCCCTTCTTTATCAAAACTGGCAAGGGGTTCTAAGGTAATTCGACTGGCTTCGGAATCTTTGAACCCGGTGGAGAGATGCGGGTTGAGAATAGTTGGGGCTTGCCAGTACAGTAATTTGAGGACATCGGAACTGCTGCTGGCTGGGGTTGTCGCGGTTTGGGGGTTACAACCGGAAGCTAGGGATGTGGCTGCGAGGGTTAGCAGCAGCGGGAAAATCCGATTAGGGGTCATTGGTTAATGGTTAGTTGTTAGTTGTCGCAGGGGCGAAGCATTCGGGCAACAGATTATCGCTTTACCCAAGAATCATGCCCCCGAATGCTTCGCCCGTACCGTTGTTAGTTGTTAGTTGTTAGTTGTTAATTATCGGTAAAAGATTGTAGCATTTTGGGGTTCCCGAAGCGATCGTCGAACGGGGGGTAGGAATTGACTGAACCCACGCAGGTGGGTTTCGATCCTGTCGTCGCGATTTTAACCGCCACCTAAATCTAAATTTGAGAGACAGCTTCATGGAATTCACATCTACAGGATCGACACCACCCATTACGTTTGGCGTTAACGTTGTCCTGCGGTTTTAATATTCGGTGAGTTCGGCATGGTCATCTGGACAATCCGATCGAGTAGCCAGGGAGCCCAGCGCTGACACCAGACGGCGGCATGACTTTGCCATCCTACCAAAATTTCCGGTGAGTCTTTGCCCAGTCCGCAAACTAAGGCTTGTGCGACTTGTTGGGGAGTCATGGAACTGACGCCACGAAAGAGTTGGAAGTCTCGCACCATATCGGTTTCGGTGAGGGATGGCAGCAGCGCCAGGACGCGGATATTGTCTTTGGCAAGTTCCCCGCGTAAGGCTTGGGTAAAGCCGAGAATGGCGAACTTTGTTGCTGAATAAGTTGCCATGGTGGGGGCGGCAATTTTTCCCATCAAGCTGGAAACATTGACGATCGTTCCTTGTTTTTGGGTGACCATTCGCCGCGCCACCAAGCGAGTGATGGTATACATTCCCACTAAGTTGAGAGATAGCTCTTCTTGAACTTGAGGCAGTTTGGATTTCAAAAAAGAAGTTTGGTGGGCGATTCCGGCACAATTGACTAATAGGTGAATCGGACCGTAATCGCGCCAAGCTCTAGCGATCGCTCCGTTGACTTCTAGCGGTTGTGTTAAGTCGATCGCCAGCACTACAGATTGGGCGCCTAAAGCCTCAACTTCTCGGGCCACTTCAGCCAGTCGATCGGCATTGCGTGCCACGAGTAACAGCCGTTTGATACCGTTTCTTGCCAATTCTAGAGCGATCGATCGTCCGATGCCACGGGAAGCCCCTGTCACCAGGGCGACTTTACCTTGAATATTCATAGAGAAACCCTCCAATATTGCAGTCTGACTGCGTGCTTTTAAATTGCCGACAAATACAATTCAAGGGAATTGATTCTGGGCACGCAGTTAGAACAATGATGATTTTTGAGCAAAGATGAATGAAACTCAATCTGGATGACAGATGGTCTTTCTGTGAGACTTGTCTAGACGGAAAAATTGTAGAGAACTAACAGCCATTGAGCGCGTTTAAAACGCCGATTGCGATTCCGGTGTACGGACAGTATAGATATAGCTCATCGGTCTTATTTCTCCTCAGTTTGAGCTTCGATCCGGTTTGCATTACGCACAGCATAACAATAAAATCAACCACTTGCAATAATTTTTAATTAGTTTTACTTTACATTTATTTACAAATTAGCGTTATGTTTTTAATGAAACCCAAAACAATGCGATTTATAAACCTATAAAGCCTTACCTAGAGAACATTCTGGCTTCTCATAACAATGAGAGATAAGCGGCTGTGGTTTTTCTGAAATTGTGGCTAAAAGAGGCGTATATTCTACTTTGTCGATGTTTTGTAACCGATCGTCGTTGAATTTGAGCTGTAATCGGTATTTGACAAGTTCTGCTAGAGAAGAAGCTTTTGCACGGGAAACTTCACGTTGGAAACGTAATGTCTTGCGCACAAAGCAGAGGATATTTTTCTCACCGAGGATCTGTAGGGGCGGAGCATCGCGGAGGGAATCTCCCTGTGCTGTGGTTGCTGCTACAGATGAATCGATCGACTCAGCGGAAAAATTGGTGTCGAGACATCAACTTTTGGTTGCACATCCCTAAAATATTGAGAATGTTCTCAATTAAGTTGAGAATAAAGTCATTTAAGTAACGAGTTTACAAGGTTCACGCGATGTGCTATTCTTAGATAAATAGCGTAGCTTTAAATAGTTACTGTACGAAAATCATCGACTATCAATTCCAATTCCCCACCAAAACAAACGCCGACCAGTAGTAAGGATGATTCCATTTCTCATCCTCCAATAAATTCCGTTGAGCATTACGGAAAGCTTGCCCTTTGGTCATATTGGGTTTGGCGAGTTCTTGATAGAATCGGGTCATTAAAATGGAGGTGGCTTCGTCATCTACCAACCACAAAGAAGCGATGGTACTGCGCGCTCCCGCACGGACGGCAACCCCTGCTAAACCGAGTGTTGCCCGATCGTCTCCGGCTGCGGTTTGACAGGCACTGAGTACCAGTAGATCGATGGGAGTTCGCCGACCTTCTTCCCGAGATTGCAGTAAATCTGTCAATTTATCGACGTTAATTTTTTCTTCCCAAGCTAGAACAAAAGTTTCTTCGAGATTGGAACTAAATTGACCGTGGGTCGCCAGATGAACGACAGAAAAAGGTTGGGTATCGAGATCGATTTGCAAACTGTTACTCGTAAAAGCTTCATCTATGAGCTGAATACCGCCAACTTCTATATTAATACTGTTCAGTTCGTTCAGAACTTTGCCAAGTGCAGGAAAGCCTAACGAAGACTTGCTCAATCCTGCCGCTAATGTTTGTAAGCGAGAACGGGCTAACGGGTTGGCTTCCAGCAGTTGCAATCCGGGAGCCAGAGCGATCGTATATTTCTCGATTAAATACTCTTTTCCGTCGTGGAGAATAGACATGGGGACACTTCGCAATCCACCATCCAAAACAAAGACTAACGTTTCCGTTTCATTTTCGGCTAAATCGGCTTCGATCGGTCGAATCAGCCAATCGTAAAGTTGCCGGGATAAATCGAGTAATGTTTGCTGAGTTTGTGCGTCGGTTTCTGTTGGGTCAATTCGCACCATTTCGATGACGCTACGAGTTAGCGATCCTCGAGTTTGCAACGATCGCAACACCTCGATGGTTAGATTGGCGTCATCCCCATCTATGACCTGGCTATAATGACGTAAAGGTCGATCTTCTCCCCAGGAGGCAATTACCTCGAGACGATCGTTAATAAACATCGAGTAAATCACAGCCGCATTGGGATCGAATTGGTCGATTTCTTTGGGTTCTGCTTCGATGCAGGCTTCCCGAAAAAAGTTATCGATTTCTGCCAGTTGTAAAGCTTCGATCGTCGATCGTGCCAGTTTTAAATAATCTTGACTTGGCGATGCTTCTTTTAGGAGTAACTCCACAAATTGACGATAAATCGGTTCGACATTTTCTCGGAAAGAGAACTGTAAATCCGGGGTGGTTGCCGCTAAGTCGCCGCGAAGGGTTGTTAGCGTATTCACAGAACCCTCATAAGCCGCGATCGCCGCTTTCGTTCTATCCTGTTGTTTCAGGACTCGTCCTAACTGCCACTGCCACTGATAGGCAATATCTCCCGCTTGAATGGATTGGGAAATTAACAAAGCTTTTTCAGTTGTCGTTTTCGCATCCTCCAATTGTTCCTTCTGTTCGTAGAGTTTTCCCAAAGTTCCCAAGGCGAAAGATTCAGCGCGGCTATCTTGCAGTTGCTTGGCTTGTTGGACGGCGGTTCGCAACAGTTCTGCCGCTTGGATATCGAACTTTTCTCTGACTCCCTCATCTGGCAGTTTATCTCGTTCTTGCCACAATTTTAGAGAATGCTGAGCTAAATTCACCCGTGCGAAAACAGACTGACGACTGGGAGAAGAACCCTCAATTTGCGCCATAATTTCATCCCGTAGCGCTTCGATTTTCGACCATTGACGTTCGGCAAATAAAATGTTGAGCGTGTTGAGTTGTGCATCGAGTTTGGTGGACTGAGAAACGTCTTGGGTTTGTGCGGCTTGTTCGTAAAGATCTAAAGCTTCGTCGATCGCTTCTTTATATTTTTCGTCATCTTCTAACTCTTTAGCATTTTGAGCCAAAGCTTGGTAAGTATTTCCTAAACCCAAAGAAGCATCGGCGATCGTTTGTTGCAGTTGTAAGCGTCTGGCGATTCCCAGACTGCGTTTTAAAGCCTCGATCGCTCCCAACTTTTCCGGTGCAGCCTCTGGCGCTTTTGGGGTTTCCAACTGTCCCGAAACTCGCAAAGTATTCCCCAAACTGAGAAATGCCATTGCCTTTAACGAGGAATCGGGCTGTTCTTCTAAAATTGCCGTCACGTCTTTGAGACGATCGAGAGCGGTTCGATACAGTCCCATCGCTTGTAAGGCTTCGGCTTGATTAATTCGGCTGGCGATCGATCCAGCTTCATTTTGCGCCGTTTCGTAAATCTCCGTTGCCTGTTTCCAGGTGTTTAGTGCGGCTTCCGGCTGTCCGGTGGCGAGTAATAATTGACCCCGAACATGGAGCGTTTGCGCGAGAATTTCCGGCGTGCGAATGTTGCCAGATTGTAATACATTCGTGCTGGTATCGATCGCTGCTTGCGCGGCTTCCCACTTCCCCAATTTTTGATACGCTAAGGATAAATTGCTCAAGGCGATCGCTTGATTGAGAAAATCTCCTGTGTTGGCAAACTCATCCGCCGCTTGTTGCAGCAATTGTACCGCTGCGGAAAATTGACCCGCTTCGTACCGTTGTCGGCTTTGCTCAATTAACGGTTCCGATGCGAGAAATAGTTGGGATTCTAAAGAACTTTCAGCCGCAATGACAGCAGAAGGGGCGATCGTCAGGATGGAAAAGAGTCCCCATCCGAATACGCAATTTGAGATCTTCATGTTTTTTTCTCCTCACAACTTGGGGAAAATCGGGCGGTTCAAACCGCAACCACAGGAGCTTTCTTGCCCTGTCTACAGCTTTTTCCTCGCTTTGAACTCACGTCGTTTTCGAGCCAAAACGAACAAAGTCAGCACGCCACTTCCCAACAGAGTGGAGGGTTCCGGGACATGGGCGGCATTGAGTCGATCCCCAGCCAACTGCGCGAAAGCCGTGTGGGTTGCCGTCGTCACGTGGATGCCATCGTAAAATACAAACTCATTGGGATTGGTACAAACAGTGGTCAAGTCGATACAGGGATCGCTGCCATTTGTCAGTCCAAAACGTTCCGGGGAAGTAGAGATCGACGACAAGAAGCCCAAAGGTATCCACGGGAACTAAATTGATGTCCGGATTCGTCGCCAATCCGCCCAATGCCCCGTCTAACAGTATATTAAATTCTGTTGCCACATCGGTAAAAATTCCCGGAGCGATCGCCGGACCTCGGGTGGCGTCTGGGGTGACGCCGATATTGGGAACGTTGGCAACGAGAAAGTTTTCCGCTCCGGCTCCAGCCAAGGTGTTGATAATCGTCGCCAAATTGTTGACTCCCTGGGCGATCGTATTCTCAGATCCGGCATCATCCCCCGCCAGCCTTTGAAAAGCGGCAATGCGGGCATCATTGTTACCCCCAAACACGACGTACAGGGCATCTGAGGGGGCGACGCCTGCCGTTGCGCCTTGGAAAAGGACAAGTTGATCCAGCAAGCTGGGTGAAGCCGGTGGAACGGTTCCCAGAGGTCCGGTTTGTGCCCCGCCAAAGGCAAAGTTCGTACCGCCTGCCAGAAATGGGGATGCACTCAGTCCCAAATTGGCGGCGAGGATTTCTGTCCACACCGGACCGTCGGAAAATCGCCCGCTTTCATAAGCTCGGGATGGAATTAAACCGCCAAAGGGGATGGTTTGGGTTTCGCCTCCGGTGGCTAAAAAGACGTTGCCGCTGTCGGAAAGACTATCGCCAAACACGAATACGCTGTCGAAAGAGACGGCTGAAGCGCTCTTTGGCAACATCCCGATGGCAAATCCGAAACAGAGGAGAGCAATTTTAGGTCGATGCACGTTCATTGCTGATTTCTGGGCTGAGTGTGTCAAGGGTTCTGGAACACCGGTTTCTTGAAGAAACTGGAATTGGATTTATTTTAAGGAGAAAATTAAAATAAGTGTCAAGCTGTAGCATAAGTTAATACTTTAGTTTTGAAATTCGATCGTTCTTTAAATATTTTTGATTGACGGCAAAAATGGAAATCGTTAGCAAATCTAGATCGATGGGGTAAAACCCGATGGATGAATTTGCTATCATTTTTATTGAATATGTAATTTATCTTGGATACGATCGTGCCATACAGTCAGTTTAGTATTGACGTTATTAAAACCAGCTTTGGTGTGACGATTTCGGAAAAAGTCGGTATTTTTGCCGAGCTGCCGGAAATAGAACCTAGCAAGTTATTACAAGAAACTTTACAGTTTAATATTCCGATCGCCCTGGCGATTAATTCTGAAAAATCACGATCGGAGATGATTATTTCCCCGATCCTCATAGAACTCAAAAAACGGTTTCCCGATCGCATCAGCTTATTTTCTGGAAAAGAATTTAATGTAGATCCGGAAAAAGGACTGATTGGGTTTTGCGATTTTTTAATTAGTCGATCTTCAGAACAACTGTTTATTGAAGCTCCAGTCATTATTATTGTAGAAGCCAAAAACGATAATATCGAAGTTGGATTAGGACAATGTATGGCAGAGATGGTTGCCTCTCAGTTATTTAACCAGCGCCGGGGAAATGAGATTCATCAAATTTACGGAGTTGTCACCAATGGAAGTAATTGGAAGTTTATGAGACTCGAGGGTCAAGTTTTTGAGATCGATTTAAATGAATATTTTGTCGATCGGGTGGGGAAAATATTGAGTATTTTAAGTAGTGGCATTGAAAGTTAAGATCGAAACAATCGAGAATAGAGGGTTTCATGTGCCATACTGGCTAAAGATAAACCCCATCCCCAACTGGAAAGATCGTCATCTTCTAGAGTGATAATATTGTCAGTTGCCGAGACGATCGGATGTTGAAGTTCGAGAAGAAGTTGCTGACCGCTAGTTTGTCCTAGCGGAATCAATTTTACCCCAACTCCGATAAGATTTGTTGCCCAACTTTGTAAGTATCCCAAAAGCATCGATCGCTCGTCAATGTGCCAAGAAGCGGCGGCAATCCCAAAGGCGATCGCATAATTAACAGGACTTCCAATGGCTGAAACAAAAAATTCCGTCTTGGGATTTATCTTGACAATTAAACGACTTAATGCACTCCCCATTTGCCAGCTTTGGTTCCGTAATTCTTCTGTTTCTCTAGCTGCTGATAGCCATGAATTCCAGTAAATTAATGCCGGACGATCGTTGTTAACAATTGCTCGATAAGCCCGCAGAACGATCGCTGATTCTAATTGAATTGCGCCCAAATTTAGCTCCTGTTCTAGCCATAATTTTAAGCTGTCTACATCGGTAATAATTTCTCGAGAAACCAGTGTTTCTATACCTTCAGAATAGCTATAAGCTCCCACCGGCAGTGCGGGACTGGCTAGTTGTAATAAGTGCAGAAGAGAAGCGTATTCTAAGTTAATATTTGGCATAAAAAATCGATATAAAATATAATGTTATCGTCAACACCTGTAGGGGTAGAGCCCCTGTGCCTACCCCGTTTCTGTGCCTACCCCGTCTACCGGGGCAACCACAGGGGGATTGCCCCTACATTTGGGCAACCACGGGGGGATTGCCCCTACAAAATAGGACAGAATTGAAATTAATTTCAAACTTTTTTATGAGAGTAAGCACCAATTTCGGGTTGAAAAGGGGCTATTTCTTCTCGAACTTCTACGCCTAACTGTATCAGCATTTGATATAATATGGGATCGGGAGAAAGACGCAAATAAGTGGGTGTAATTTCTAAAGGAACGTGACGGTTTCCTAAATGATAAGCCGATCGCATTAAGGTGAGAAAATCAACAGCCGTAACCGTTAATACGGGTTCTGGTTTGGCATTAACTCGGATAAAAATTTCTCCCGTTTCTGAAGCCAGTAAATCGCGATCGTGTAGAATTGTACCTCGGGGAAGTTGCAAGTACACGGCTTCACCCTCATCCGTCTGGAAGCGTCTCCGACTGCGGGTTCGTTCTTCTGCCGTCAGCGACAGGGTATACCGGGGTTCGATCGGTTGATTATGGGGCGATCGTTGCGTTACCGTTAACATGAGAGACTGGCGATCCTCGATTGATTGTGGGAAATTTGAACCCGTTTGAGATTAAGTCGATCTTTAGAGTAATAATAATACTTCAGTGAACTGATGGCACGATGATGAATGCGACGAATCAACAACCGACGGATATCACCACCATTGCCCAACAAATTCGTCAAGCGGCTAGTATTACCGAACTCAAGCAGTGGTTAAAAATTCAACCAACTCGCGCTTATTGGGAGTTAACGATCGATTGGTTAGGGATTTTCCTCGCTTTTATCGCCGTGACTTGGATGCCGACAGTTTGGATGTATGGTATTGCTTTCGTCGTGGTGGGAACTTTTCAGTACAAGCTGTTTATCCTAGCCCACGATGCCATTCACGGGGCTTTGCATCCTCAGAAAACGATTAACGATCGTCTGGCTAGATGGTTGGTTTACGGACCGATGTTTATGGCGCTAGATGATGCCAGACGAAGTCATTTAAAACATCACCGATTGATGGGAACGGCAAACGATCCCGATCGTTATTTACACACATTTTACCATAAAAACACCCCGTTTCAATTTCTCCTTTTTTGTTCTGGACTAGCAACATTTGGCAAGACGGTGTTGAAGGTTACGCCCTTTGGACGTTTACTTAAACCCACGAATACAACAGTTGAAACCGATTCAGATAACGTTAAATCCGCTGTAACCGATTACTTCAAACAACGCTTACCCGTTTTTATCGTTCAGATTTTGATTCTGAGTTTACTCTTCATTTCTCCACTGCCATTGTGGTCTTATTTACTGTTATGGGTTGCCCCCATTTATTTCTTAGTTTTTGTCCCCGATGAAATTCGCGCCTTTTGCGATCATGCCGTGTTGGAGTTCCCCGACGATCGTGGAGATCTTAACAGATTCGTTACTTTTCGTCCTAATAGTTTAGAAGCGATGTTTTTTTCTCCCCATCATATGAACTATCATGCCGAACATCACCTTTGGCCCTCGATTCCCCATTACAATTTACCGAAAGCCCATGAATTTGTAAAAGGGCGATCGGAAGTCACAATTCGCGGCAGTTATGTAGCCTTTTTGTTGCAGGTTGTGCGATCGTTGCCTTTGTCCGAAACGATGTAGTAGATCGTAGTAGTAGGGGTCAACGGCCGTTGACCCCTACCAGATTTCGCCAAACCGAGTTTCGCTTAATTCACGGCGATACCCAGTCGATCTAAAATAAAAGCATACTCAAAGGCGATTTCTTCAAGTTGTCCGTAACGCCCAGAAGCACCGCCATGTCCGGCTCCCATATTGGTTTTGAGTAATAACAGATTATTATCTGTTTTCGTTGCCCTCAGCTTCGCCGTCCACTTCGCAGGTTCCCAATATTTCACCCGACAATCATTTAATCCGGCTGTTACTAACAAGTGCGGATACTCTTTCGCCTCGACGTTATCATAGGGAGAATAAGACAACATATAATCGTAATAAGTTTTGTCGTTGGGATTGCCCCATTCATCCCATTCGATCGCCGTCAGCGGTAAGCTTGTATCCAGCATCGTGGTGACAACATCCACAAAAGGAACATCTGCTACGACGACGGAAAACAAATCCGATCGTAAATTAACAACTGCCCCCATTAATAAACCGCCGGCACTACCACCCGAAATGGCAAGACGATCGCTCGAAGTCCAACCTCGAGCAATTAAATACTCTGCACAAGCAATAAAGTCGGTAAACGTATTCTTTTTGTGCAAAAACTTACCCTCTTCATACCATTTTCGTCCCATTTCTTCTCCACCGCGAATGTGAGCGATCGCGAAGACAAAACCCCGATCGAGCAGAGAAAGACGAGTGGAGGAAAACATGGCTGGAGAAGAGCTTCCATAGGAACCGTATCCGGTTAAAAGTAGAGGGTTTTTGCCATCTTTTTGGGTTCCTTTTTTGTAAACGATCGAGATGGGAACTTGAGTGCCATCTTGTGCCGTTGCCATTAACCATTCGCTGGCATATTTCGTGCGATCGTATCCGCCTAAAACCGAAGTTTCTTTTAACAGTATTCGTTCGTGAGTATCGAGATCGTACTCAAAGACTGAAGAGGGGGTAATGAAAGAGGTGTAGCCAAACCGCAGCGTACTGGTGTTGAATTCCGGATTGCTTCCTTCCCACACGGAATAAGTGGGCTCTGGAAATGTGAGATTCGTCACCGTTCCCGTCGAAAGTTTTCGCACTTGTACCGCCGGCAATCCTCCACGCTGTTCGTAGATTACCAAATGGTCGGTAAAGGCACTCACCCCCAACAACATGGCATCTTCGCGATGAGAAATCACGGTTTTCCAGTTTTCTTTAGCGGGATGAGAAACTGGAGTTTCCATCAGCTTGAAGTTAATTGCCCCGTCGTTGGTAACAATATAAAATCGATCGCTGTGATGCTCGACATCATATTCTACACCCACTTCTCGAGCGTGAATTATCTGAAATTCACCCATGGGATCGTTGGCATCGAGATAATGAACTTCTGAAGTAATTTTACTTCCCAAGCTCAAAAAAATGTAGGCTTCGCTACGGGTTTTACCCACCCCAAGAAAGTAAGCCTCGTCTTTTTCGTGGTAAATGAGTTCGTCTTGATTCGGGTCTTGGCCCAGAATATGCCGCCAGATCTGGTACGGACGATTGGTGTCATCAACCTGGGTATAAAATACCGTTTGGCTATCATTTGCCCAGGCTTGAGATGGGGCAGTTTTCGGAATTTGTTCGGGATACAGCGTTCGGGTGGTTAAATCGAGAAAGAATAAGGTGTATTCCTCAGATCCTGAAGTGTCGGTCGAGTAGGCTAAAATTTGATTGTTGGGACTCACCTCTAAAGTTCCGACATCAAAATATTCGTAGCCTTCTGCCAATTTATTTTGGTCGATTAAAACTTCTTCGATCGCGTCTAAGCTGTCTTTTTTACGACAATAAATCGGATAGTCTTTACCTTGTTCAGTCCGCGAGTAATAGTAGTAGTTATCTTTGCGGGAAGGCACAGATAAATCCGTTTCCTGGATCCGTGCGAGCATTTCTTTGTAGAGCGACTTTCTAAAATCAGAAGTATGCTCAGTCATCGCCTCAGTATAGGCATTTTCTGCTTCCAGGTAGACGATTGTTTCTGGTTTTTCCGGGTCGTTTAACCAGTAATAGTTATCGACCCGATCGTCTCCGTGCAGACTCAGAACTTTGGGTTGAATTTTCGCGATCGGCGGATTGTCACTCGTCATATTTTTTTAAGGCTGAATAGTTTTTGATAGTTGCACCCTCCCTGTATATCTCCATAGTTTATCAAAAAAACGCAGAAAATTAAAGGTGATTTTATTTGAAACTCGCCCTCAACTCTTCTGCTTGAGACATTTAGTTAACAAGATAAGGTTTTAATAACTCTATCAATTGTTGCGTTCTTTTGTTGACACCTCGATCGTTAAGATGATATAGCGTATCAAAAAATAGGGACTTGTCATACAGAAAATCTTCCGGTTCTCCGAGAATGGGAACTTGAATCCGATGATAAAAATCTTTAATGCTTTGCCAATATTCAGTTTTGGTTTTGCCTTGATAAAAATCAAACCAAACGGTATTTGGCCATGTTGCTAGCACCTGAATATTATGCTGGCGACACCAAGTCACAAACTCCTGAATCTGCGTCATACCATAACTAGACTGAATATAATAAACCATTTCAGTCATCGGCTGTATTTCTGCCACGGCATTCGCTTGTTTTTCAGCGATATTAGCAACTGTATTATAGGTTTGATCTCCGTATTGGTTAATCCTGTCAGGATGATACGGTGTTTCAATATAAAATCGATCGGGTTGTGGATAAAATTTACTTAGAATCCCAGTTTTTAAGCGTTCAAAAGACATACCAAAAACAAATTTTGACCCCAAAACAGGATTGAGTGATAAAAGATACTTGGGATCTCGACTGACTACATAGTCAATAAATACATCGCTTGGTGTTCCGTTTTCTGTATACAGACTATACTCCAGCGGCAAGATAACTGTGTCTCCCGGTTGAGCTACTGCCTTAGTCCGATACAGCATATAATCAACACTAATTCCTGCGTGAGTCCCAAAATTCACACAACCGATATCAAGTCGATCGTGAATAGTTTTACAGCTAATTCCAAATAAAGAATTAGACCCAGAAACGACGAATAGTTTAGGAGTAGAAATCGATCGCGCAATCTGAGATTTAGTTGTGTACAAAAAATCTATCCAAGCTGCATCACCTCGAATTTGCGTCGGCGATCCAACCTGAAAGAGGAAGACAATTAAAAAAACCAAAAAACCGGTTATAAACCCTAGAAAATAGATTTTATGTATTGAATGTAATTCATTAATTTATCGATCTAAAAGTTAAAATATAAAAAGTCACTTTTGGGAGCTTGAAAGAAAATCTTGACGACTAAAAATACCAAAGTTCCTAAGATAATACCCAAGGCTGGATGGGGTTGCCATTTCCATTTTGGATTAAACCGATCGATCCAATTATTATCAGCCTGTATGGAGTCGGCATCCGCGAGAGGATGATATTTTCCCATCCATTCTTGAGGATTGGGTAATAACCAAACCCATAACCCTAAAACAATCAAGTGTAGCAATAATATTTTGGAAGAAGAAACGTATGCAGAGGCAAACGAGACACCATTTACACCCATCATGGATTTGACGATTGCGATCGCCGATTGTAAGTCGATCGCCCGAAAGAAAACCCAGCTAATAACAACTGCTAAAAACGTAATGATGCAACCGAATATATAACTCAAAATAGGAATATCTTTTAAATTCCATCCAAAGCATTTTTGTAGGAAATGCCATTGATGATTGATAATCAGATATAAACCATGAAGTCCACCCCAAACGATAAATGTCCAACCTGCACCATGCCACAATCCTCCTAACAGCATTGTCACCATCAAGTTCGATGTTCTGCGTAGTTCACCCAAACGATTTCCACCCAGAGGAATGTAAAGATAATCTCGAAGAAAGTTAGACAAAGTAATATGCCATCTTCGCCAAAAATCGATGATGTTAGCAGCTTTGTAAGGAGAGTTGAAATTCACGGGAATTTTAATCCCAAACATCCAAGCACAACCCACTGCCATATCTGAATAACCCGAAAAGTCGAAATAAAGCTGAAAAGTGTAAGCAAGAGTTGCACTCCAAGCTTCAAAAAAACGGATATTCGTTCCTAAATTAGCGGCATCAAAAACCGGGCTGACATGAACGGAGATCGGATCGGCAAGTAAAACTTTTTTGAATAAACCAATCAAAAAAATTGTTAAGCCGATCGCCACTTTATCCACAGAAAATTTGTAAATAGATTTTTGACCTAACTGCTCGATTATCGCTCTGTGGCACGTAATCGGTCCGGCAATGAGCTGAGGAAAAAAAGTGACAAAAAAAATATACTCGACAAAGCTATAGTCTCTAGCTTTTCCTTTGTATGTATCGACTAAATAAGCCACTTGCTGAAACGTAAAAAATGAAATTGCTAAAGGTAGAATTAGATGAGTAAAATTAAAATTAGTTCCTAGAATATGATTGAGATTATCGATCGCAAAATAAGTATATTTAAAATATCCGATCGCCATTAAATTTAAAATTATTCCCAATACTAAAAGTGACTTTCTATACCGACCAGTAGCCGGACTCTTGTAAAGAATCGATCCAATGATATAATTGATCGATACAGAGAAAATCAATAATCTCAGATAATCCGGATTCCAAACCTGATAAAAAAATAGAGAAGCCAAAACAAGCCATGCTAATGCCGGTTGATAATAACCCCGATCGCCGATTTGGTAAAAAACAACTAAGGTAATGGGTAAAAAAAGAAATATAAATTCCAGAGAATTAAACAGCATAAAATCAAATTTGCTATGATTCCACGATGCTAACACTCGGATTTATCGACCATCTGTGACTGCCGTCACTGGCAAAAGTAGTTCATCCAAAATTTATATTTTCCCAAATGAGCGTCTTGAATTCGATACAATCTCTCCATGCCGAACAGATTGCGCCCGAAAGCTTCCGTGCTTACGGTCAAGTAATCTTCCCTTCTGAAGATGGTAAACTTTTTGATGAAACCGATGCTAGACTACAACTGGCTAACGGGATTCCGCGATTCTATATCATGCGACTCACCCAGAAAGGTCGCGACTTCCATCGAATGACTCGTCATATTCGCTGTACTCAATGTTTGGGATCTCTCGAAGGCAAAGACTGGTTGATGGCAGTTGCACCCCCTAGTCAAAGCGATCGACCGGATATTAGCCAACTACGTGCTTTCCGCATTCCAGGAAATTGTTTTATCAAGCTTGAGGTAGGAACTTGGCACGCTGGCCCGTATTTCGATTGGGAATTTGTCGATTTTTATAACCTAGAATTAAGCGATACCAATGTTACCGACCATTTTACCTATAATTTTTTAAAGAATGACAAGATTTCGTTTGAAATTACATTAGATAAAAGTCGATAAACTGAAACGACATTAAAAAAGATGAATTTAGAAAAAATAGACTGGAATCAATTTGTCGAACAGATGTCTCACGCCATCGACTTACCCATTTCCCCACAATCCCAACCCAGTGTGGTCGAAAACATCAAAAAAATTGCGGAAATGACTCGATTAGTCACCGATTTTCCTTTGCCAGAGTCGATCGAAGTTGCCCCGAAATTTAGACCATGAGTGCAAACTGGAAAACTTTAGATGCGGTGGGATTAGCCGGCGCAATTCGTCGGGGTGAGATCGGCGCCAAAACCGCGATCCAAGAAACTTTAGAACAGATCGATCGAGAAAATCCTCATCTGAATTGTTTTACCAAAATTCTGCCAGAAGCGGCGATCGCCAAAGCCGAAACCGTAGACAATGCGATCGCCGACGGACAAGATCCCGGTATTTTAGCTGGCGTTCCCTTCGCCGTTAAAAACCTATTTGATGTCGCCGGAATCACCACCCTTGCCGGATCGAAAATTCATGCCGAAAACCCCCCAGCAACGCGCGACGCCACCGCAATTTCTCGATTGAAACAAGCGGGAGCCATAATGCTGGGAACCTTAAATATGGACGAGTACGCTTACGGATTCGTTACGGAAAACAGTCATTACGGCACCACTCGTAATCCCCACGATCGTACTCGCATTGCCGGAGGCTCATCGGGTGGTTCAGCAGCCGCCGTCGCGGCGGGTTGGGTTCCCCTCACCCTCGGTTCCGATACCAACGGCTCGATTCGGGTTCCGGCAGCACTCTGCGGGGTTTTCGGCTTCAAACCCACCTATGGAAAACTGTCAAGATCTGGAGCGATGCTATTTTCCAGCAGCCTCGATTGCATCGGGCGCTTCGCCCGATCGGTCCGAGATATTGCCACCGTTTTCGACCTGTTGCAAGGGGAAGATGCGGCTTGTCCTCCCCAACCTTGCCTTCCCGAACTCGAACGGAGTGTCGCCGGACTGCGGATAGCCATCGCCGATGACTATTTTGCTCAAAATGCTGAAACAGAAGCCTTAGAAGCGGTCTATACCATCGCCAAAGCCCTAAATGTCACCCAGACGGTATCCATCCCAGAGGCTCATCGAGCGCGAGCAGCCGCTTATGCAATTACCGCCAGTGAAGGCGCGAATTTGCATTTAGGCAATTTGCGATCGCGCCCTCAAGACTTCGATCCGGCAACCCGCGATCGCTTCCTCGCGGGGGCACTCATTCCATCCACTTGGTATCTACAATCCCAACGATTTCGCCAGTGGTTTCGCGACAAAGTTCGGGATATTTTCGATCGGGTGGATATTATCCTCGCACCGACAACGCCCTGTGTCGCGCCAAAAATTGGGCAAGAAACCATGCAGATTGGCAAAGTAGAAATGCTCGTCCGTCCCAATTTGGGACTCTTTACCCAACCACTATCTTTTATTGGTTTACCCGTCTTATCCGTTCCCCTTTATCGCCCCAATTCTCTTCCATTAGGCGTCCAAATTATTGCCGCACCCCATAACGAATCCCTCATCTTACGAGTTGCCGCTCAACTAGAACGACAGGGAATCCTCGGATCGAGACTCAACAATTTCGCCTAAAATTTTTCGCCTAAAATTAAGTAGGGTAGACAACGATTTGCCCACCCTACACAAGCATCGATCGGTTTCCCAAAACAGAAACCGCCAACTCTAAACTTTCGCTTCTTCCTTGACCAATTTATCCCAACCCAAATCCTTCAGGTTGTTGTTGCGGCGCAAGGGACGAGTCACCAACTCCAGAATATCGCGGGTATTACTAAACCCGTGGATCTGAGCAAAGGTAAACTCCACCGACCACTTGGTATTAATTCCCCGCGCTTCTAACGGGTTGGCGTGCGCCATCCCAGTAATCACCAGATCGGGTTTCAAATCGTAAATGCGTTGGATTTGGTTGTAGTTATCGGGTTTCTCAACAATGGTTGGCAGCGGTACACCCATCTCCTTGCAAGTTTGTTCCAACAGCGCCAATTCCGCACCCTGATAGCGCTTGTCCATATACGGAATCCCAATTTCAGGAACAGTCGCCCCGCAGCGAACCAGAAAGCGCGCTTGGGAGATTTCTAGGAGGTTATCCCCCATAAAGAAAACCGTCTTGCCGCGAATCAGTTTCACGTAGTCTTCCACGCTTTCCCAAATGTGCTGTTCCCGTTCCGCCAAACCTTTGGGTTCGATGCCAAACACAGAGCAGATTTTCTCAATCCAGGCGCGAGTGCCATCAGGACCAATGGGGAACGGCGCACCAATCAGCTTGCACTTGCGGCGGCGCATCAGCGTCGTGGCGGTACGACTAAGGAAGGGGTTGACGCCACAGACATAGTAGCCTTCTTCCAACACGGGAAGCTCGGTATAACGCTTGGCAGGCAGCCAACCGGACACTTTAATTCCCTGTTTCTTCAGTTCCAGGGTGAGTTGAGTGACAACCGGATCGGGTAGAGAGCCAAATAACACCAACGGGGGATGGTCAACATATTCGGAATCTGCTGTGGCTACATCTTCCTTTTTGCGCCCGAAGTTGAGCAGTTTGCCGATCGCATTGCGCTCTTCCTTCTCCGCTTCCACCTCTTTGCTGGGACACCGCGCTGCCATGGCGGCTAGCACCGTATCTTCCCCTTGAGTGAAAGCATAGTCCAAGCCATTAGCACGAGCAACCACAATGGGAATCCCCAGTTCGCCTTCGAGTTTCGGCGCCAACCCTTCCAAATCCATTTTGATGATTTCGGTGGTGCAAGTGCCAATCCAAACGATGACACTGGGATTTCGATCGCGCTTGATTTGCAAACACAACCGCTTCAATTCCTCATAGTCATTCAGTTGAGCGGAAATGTCTCCCTCTTCCAACTCCGCCATGGCGTAGCGAGGTTCGGCAAAAATCATCACCCCCATGGCATTTTGCAGGAAGTAGCCGCAGGTTTTCGTGCCGATGACTAAAAAGAAGCTATCTTCAATCTTTTGGTACAGCCACGCCACACAGCTAATGGGACAAAAAGTGTGATAGTTCCCCGTTTCACACTCAAAGTTTAGTGCTTCAGTTTCAGCCGCAACAGTCATGGATTTATTCTCCTAAATTATAAGTTCTACGACTGCGACCCACTTTGTCCGCTCATTTGAGATCTTCCAACAAGCCGGAAATTTCTGGGTCATCGTCATTGTCATCATCGATTCCTAAACCGAAGATATCTTCGTCGTCGCTTTCTAAATCCCCCAAATCCCCCAAATCTCCCAAATCGTCATCATCATCGTCGTCCATCGCCGCTAGACCCTCTAGATCGTTCATTTCATCGGCATCGAGATCGTCTAATCCCGCTTCACCAAAGGCATCAAAGCCCATGTCTTCGTCATCGGTGGCATCTAAACCCCCTAAACCGCTTAGATCGTCATCGGTTTCTTCACCAAAGGCATCAAAGCCCATGTCTTCGTCATCGGTGGCATCTAAACCCCCTAAACCGCTTAGATCGTCATCGGTTTCTTCACCAAAGGCATCTAAACCCGCATCCTCGAGATCTAACGAATCATCTTCCCCAAAAGCATCTAATCCAGAATTGTCCCAAACATCTTCCTCAAGGTCGGAATCTGTGGGGATCTGAGCTAATTGCTCGTCCTCAACCTCTTCAGTTCCTAATCCGCCAAACTCGTCGTCTTCAGTCCCTAATCCGCCAAACTCATCGTCTTCAGTCCCTAATCCGGCAAGCTCGTCGTCTTCAGTCCCTAATCCGGCAAACTCGTCGTCTTCAGTCCCTAAGTCTCCAAAGGCTCCGGCATCTGCAAACTCGTCGTCTTCAGTCCCTAAGTCTCCAAAGGCTCCGGCATCTGCAAACTCGTCGTCTTCAGTCCCTAAGTCTCCAAAGGCTCCGGCATCTGCAAGCTCGTCGTCTTCAGTCCCTAATCCGGCAAACTCGTCGTCTTCAGTCCCTAAGTCTCCGAATTCGTCGTCTTCAGTCCCTAATCCGGCAAGCTCGTCGTCTTCAGTCCCTAAGTCTCCGAATTCGTCGTCTTCAGTCCCTAATCCGGCAAGCTCGTCGTCTTCAGTCCCTAATCCGGCAAACTCGTCGTCTTCAGTCCCTAAGTCTCCGAATTCGTCGTCTTCAGTCCCTAATCCGGCAAGCTCGTCGTCTTCAGTTCCTAAGTCGCCAAACTCGTCGTCTTCAGTTCCTAAGTCGCCAAGCTCGTCGTCTTCAGTTCCTAAGTCGCCAAGCTCGTCGTCTTCAGTTCCTAAGTCGCCAAACTCGTCGTCTTCAGTTTCTAATCCGGCATCTAGATCGTCACCGAGATCGACTTCTTCTTCGACATCGAAATCCTCGAATGCTCCCGCGTCTACTGGGGCATCTGTTGTCGTTGCTATGCCCATGGCTCCTGCCATGACCAATGCAGGCGACACAAACGGTTCTGCTTCTTGGACTGGACTCGGGTCGGAGATCGCGGCAAAACGATCGACGATGGGGGAAGGGGAAGGTGTGGGAATCGGGGCATTCGGGCTAGCATCAAGCTGCATATCCGGATCGAAATCCAGACCTAGAACTTGAATGAGGGTATCTGCATCGGGATTGAGTTGGGAAAAAGGCAACATCAATTGTGCAAGCTTGGGTTCGAGTCCGTTGAGCGCACCGATGATGAAATACGAGGGAGGACGCCGACCACCATCCGGCGTTTCGACAGAGGCATTCTGCATATGCAGTCCCAGCCAAGGACGATTGACTTGGTAAAATTCCAGCCACTTTTGCTTGAGGGCGCTGGTGAAGCTGTCAAAGAAAGCCATGGTGATTAATCCCCGGAGATACTGTTGCTACTAGTGAGATCGACAGGTCTTGCGACCTAACACTCTAGATTATTGAATCATACTAGCTTTGACAGTTGCTCCTTTTATATTTCATACTTGCCGGAAACTCAAAGCCCCGAGACCCGAATTAATTACACCATCATCAAGTCCAGTTCTTCTTCGGGCTTGACTGGGGCTGGTGCGGGATTGAGGTAGAAGTCGGATAGCAGGGAGAACAATTCCCGATCGGGTGCGTCTGTGGGGACAACACCTTCAGGCATTGCCAACACTTGATCGGCGATATTCAGGTAGTAGTCGCAGACGTAGCTGAGCGAGGGATCGGTTTCTGCCATCTCGAACAGGGTTTTGCCTTTGACGCGCGATACCCGGATATCTTCGATGAGGGGGAGGATTTCCAGCACGGGCATGGGCACGGTTTCGATGTATTTGTCGATCAAGTCGCGCTTGGAGGTGCGGTTGCCGATCAATCCGGCAAGGCGCAGGGGGTGAGTGCGGGCTTTTTCCCGGACGGAGGCGGCGATGCGGTTGGCGGCAAACAGGGCATCGAAACCGTTGTCGGTGACAATCATGCAATAGTCAGAGTAGTTGAGAGGGGCGGCAAATCCACCACAAACTACGTCGCCGAGTACATCGAAGAGGATGACATCGTATTCGTCGAAAGCGTTGAGTTCCTTGAGGAGTTTGACGGTTTCGCCGACGACGTAGCCGCCGCAACCGGCTCCGGCTGGGGGTCCGCCTGCTTCGACGCAATCCACGCCGCCATAGCCTTTGTAGATGACATCTTCGGGCCAGATGTCTTCGTAGTGGAAGTCTTTTTCTTGAAGGGTGTCGATGATGGTGGGAATCAGAAAGCCGGTGAGGGTGAAGGTGCTATCGTGCTTGGGATCGCAGCCGATTTGTAGGACTTTCTTTCCGCGACGGGCAAGAGCAACGGAGATGTTACAGCTTGTGGTGGACTTGCCGATGCCACCTTTTCCATATACTGAAAATTTCACGTTTGGGTTCTCCTTAAAGGTTGCGTCTGAAAACTGGAATTTAATCGGGCGATCGAAGCTGACGTTGAAGTTTTCGATCGCCGTTCTGTCGTTGCCAGCATTATGGTCGATCGTTCCCCCAGAAAGAAAGGGGGGTCTAGATGGATTTTCGGGTTTAATCAGACGAAAAACAGATTTATAAGCTGCTTTTGTTTTTATTTGATTTCCAATCGAGTGTAGAAGATTTTTAATGTTTTAATTCAAAATTTAAGTATTTATTTAGATAAAAATTAGATCGATAGACAAAAAAAGATCCGATCGGTGCTGAAAAGCACGGGCTGGGGCTATAAGTCTTGAAAATTCAGGCGATCGAGCGATCGACCCCAGGGTTATGGATATTTGTGAAAAATTATAAATTTTTAGCGGAAGTCAGTTTCTACAGAGATTTTGCATCACCATCGAAACTCGCCCGCATTTCAATCGCGGGCGGGTCGTTGGGAAAATTGGAGAAATTTTTTCAAGCCTTGCTGGGTATAGGTTTTCGGCGATTTTTATGGACTTTTAGGTCGATCGAACCCTCCAAAACTGCATAAGGTCGATCGACCCAGAAGTATGTTTCAGTGACGGACGAAAACGACATCACCGATTTGGTTGTCGAGAGTCCCAATACTGGTAATCACAGGGAGCTATACCGATGAATGATGATGAGATGATGATGACCCCCACCGCGAACGACACTACGGATGGTGGCGTGGATGATGATGCAACTTTGCCGATATTGGTGTCTCTTTGGGCACGTTTGTCTGACCCGTCAGTACCATATCCGATGCCTGATTCTTTCTAAGTCATTTGAGTTTGAGCAACGCCGGGAAAAATGCCGCGCTTTTCTCGAGAACCACGTTTTGACGAGTTGGAGAGACCCCTTCTGGCGAAATCCTCTGTATCGAGGACGGCATCCCATCAAGTTGGTGCTTTTGGATTTTTTCTCATATTTTCAGCTTTACGATTAGGAGATTTACGAGATGAGTGTAGTGGGTGCAGACAGTCGGCAAGTCATTACAGCATATGGAACTTTTCCATATTCGACAGTAACTGCGATCGATGCAGATCGCGGAACAGGTTCTGGCATCTTAATTAGTCCAAATCACGTTTTGACCGCCGGTCACAATGCTTACAGCGACAAATTTGCTACTCGTTTGCGGAGTACGATTAGCGCTCAGGAGGACTTACTCAATCCCGAGACATTGGTGTTAATTTCATCGATCCTCCGGACAATGTCAGAATACCAGTGAATTTTCTAGCCGATTTTCCAGGCTACAGGGGCTTCGGAAAATGATATTGCCCTGTTTACCACCGGGGATGCTCAACTGCCTGCTAGCGATGTTATTGGTCTGATTGCGTTTGTTAATCCCCTCTCAGCACGCGGTTTGACCATTGATACAGCAGGCTATCCTGGTGATAATGTTGATAACAATATACCGGGAAACAGCGGGGAGTTTGCAGCGCGATTTCGTTCGCTCTCCAGGCGCAGCAGAATCTCCAGGTATCATCGAAGACGCAGGGTTGAACCGAAAATTCTTTTATTCCCCGAATGTTGATACGGCTGGTGGTCAAAGTGGCAGTGGGGTCTGGCATACTTTAGCGGGAGATAATATTCCTCGCGTTCTTGGGGTGCATACTCAAGGCGCAGGCGGCGATTACCGTTTTGGGCCTGACTTCTTGAAGAGGAACAGCGGTGTCCTCATCACAACGGATATTTACAACAACATCGTCGCTCAAATGGCAGCAGATTCTGGGACTGCCAACGCAAACCTTCTCCCGGAAAATGCTATCATCGGCTCCGACCCCATCTTTATCCCCTCTCTCGGTGTCTTCGGCGACGACTTCATCCGGGGGTCATACCGCAAGGAACGTATTCTCGGACAAGGCGGTGATGACCAAATCTTTGGCGGAGGTGCAAACGATCGACTCGAAGGTGGCAGTGGATTCGACCAAGCGCTGTTCTCCGATGCCTTCAGAAATTACAACTTTACCATCACCGGTCCCGGCGATTTTACGATCGCCCATTTAGGCGGTACTGGCTTCGAGGGGACGGACACCACCACAGATATCGAATTTGGGGTGTTTGAATTTGAGGATGCCAACGGTGACGGCGTTGATGATGATGGCAATCAGTTTATCGTTCCCCTGTTGGTTGACCCCAACAACCCCAACAAGTGGCGCGATGGCGATCTTGTCAATTTCGATACTCCGATTAGCAATAACGCGGGAAATTCCATCGGATCTCTGGGAGTGGATTCCCCAACTTGGACGATCGATGGGGATGTGGACTATCGACTGACGATCGGTACGACGCAAGGAACCCTCTTTAATATCGCATATATCATCGATACATCTGGCAGCATGAGCGGACGGCAGCTTCAGGAAGCCAAAAATGCTTATGCGAGTCTGACGAATGCTTTGGTGGATAGCGGTTTGGCGGATAACAGTCTCTTTACCGTCATCCCATTTAATTCTGAGGCAAGACCGAGTAATCTTTTAGACTCTACCGAAGCAATCTCCGAGATCCGAAGCTTGGAGGCAGAGGGTGGAACGAACTTCAACGCCGCACTTCGGGAAGCCACCCGGTTCTTCAACAGATCCTCGCGCGCTGGTTTAACTCAACGCTCTGGTGTCACCAATATTGCATACTTCTTGTCCGATGGCGATCCCACAGTTGGCGGAGAAAATTTCAGCGCCAATGCCGCCGATTTACGATCGGTTGCCGATGTTCGCGCTTTCGGTATCGGCGAATCTGATATTCGTAACTTAAATATCGTCGATACTGGCAGAGCACAACGCCTGGACGATCCGACTGATTTAGCTGAGGCGTTTACGGCTTCTCGGGTCGATCGTAACAGCATCGATCGTATCGAGGTAAAATTAGACGGTGTTGTCATCGATACGATCGCTCCCGGCGAACTGACTCAAAATGCCCTCGGTCTCCAATATCGGGGAACTTTGGACGGGTTGGATGTCAGCCGCACTGCACGAAATAACATTACTTTTGAAGTGGTGTTCGACGATGGGACGCCAACCACTGCTCTCGACTACACCATTACTACAGGTCAGGAACAGAGTACACGACCCACAAGTGATGGAACGGGACTCGCGATCGCTTTTGGCATCGGTCAATCGGATTTCACCGGGTCGATCGAAAGCGAACAGGTGACAGGCAACGATCTCGACAATACCATCGCTGGGGGCGGAGGCGATAATACTCTCAGTGGCAATGGAGGAGACGATCGCTTCATCCTCTCTAACGATGGCACTAATGTTGTAGATGGAGGTTCGGGAGTTGATACTGTTTCGATCCACAAAACTCAAGCGGAAGCGGGTGAAATTTCCCAAACTGGAAATATCATTAATATCGGTAACGATACTACTTTGTTGAATGTCGAGTTTATCGAATTCAGCGATGTGCGACTTTCCACCAGTACCCTGAGTGCCGTTCCCATTCTCTCGCTGGCACAAACGGCAATTTCCATCACCGAAGGCGATGCCGCCTCGAATTTGGCGACGTTTACCGTCAATTTATCGAATGCGGCAACGGAAGATGTCGTTATCGACTTTACCACACAGGCGATCGCCGCAACTGCCGGAACGGACTTTGTCGCCACTTCCGGTCAACTTATTATCCCAGCAGGCGATCGTTCTGGCGAAATTTCGATCGAAATTCTCGACGATACCAATGCCGAAGGTGAAGAGCAAATCTTACTCAATCTGACAGCAGTTTCTGGTGGAACCTTCGCCAACGGCGGCACGGAAGAAACCGTTGGCATCAATATTATCGACAATGATAGCGCCATTAGCGTGCCAATTGTTGGGGATGATTTTACTGTAGTTGAGGGAGACCCCGATGCAGCTTCAACGTTTACGCTCACTCTCAACAGGTTTGGTAGTTTAACAGGAAGCGATACAATTTCTGTTGAGATCGTTTCAGCCGGAAGCAATCCCGCACAAGAATCAGATTTAGTCAACGGTTTCTCTTCAAGTCAGGTGACATTTGCGCCTGGAGAGAGCAGCAAAACCATCGAGATTCCCATCGCTCCAGATGACGATATAGAAGACGATGAAACCTTTGGGGTGCGGATTAACCCGGTTTCTGGAGCAGCAACGGTTCCCAGTGGAGAGATTGTCTTTAGCATCATAGACGACGATCGAACGATCGATCTCAGCCGTCAGACCGAAGATAATACTCTAGTCATAGAATCGAGCGAAAAGTTCAATTTCGAGATTGCTAAAAACGTTACAAATGTCAGTTTCTCTCGACAACTGCTAGCCATCTCCGTTGAAGGTGAAACCCCGATTTTCTCCACATTAGGACATCCGTTCGGTACGCAGAGAACCTTTGCGATCGATAACCTCTTGACGAACGTCGAGTTACAGAGTGGCGCTTTCCGCTTTGCTCTCCAAGACCCCGATGGTACAATTACCCCATTAGAACTGAAGTAATCTCACTGACGATGGGTTTGAACTGTCTGGCAACGGCTTAGACATCTCAGCTTCGATCGCCGATGGAACAGAACCCACCTTCGTCGATCGCGTTCCCGTCGGCACAGAAGCGGCGATCGGCATTTCCATGCCAGATGAACTCGATCCCCTGACCAATGCTCGCGTCACCGTCAGTGCCACCCTGCACCGGGAAACAGGCAAAAATAACACGATCGGTTTCTACCTCGCTGATGCAGCTAATGATGGAGCCGTCATCGATCCGGTGACAGGTGAAGCCATCGCCGATTCTACCTCAAGTAATCGCTTGGGTCACTTACAAGCCGCACTGAACCATACCCTAATCAGCGCGGAAGCTCCTGCGGAGAATCGATTGACGATCGTTGAAGAAACCTTCGATCTACCGAATCTCACACCCGATCGGGATCTGCTACTGGTTCCTTACATGATTGCCGATGGCGATGCCAGCCAATTACCGCCGGATTTAAGCAATATGTATACCAACTTCCTGGGAACCAACGCAGATGGGGTACAACACGTCCGACGGTTGAGTAGTCATGCCTTCGGGTTTGAGGATTCAGTCGGTGGTGGCGATTACGACTTCGATGACACGATCGTTGAGATTAATAATTTCCAAGTGAGTTTAGTCTAATTTTGGAAATCCGGGCGGCGGTTTCAACCGCGACGACAGGATCGAAACCCACCGACGTGGGTTAAAGAATTCATAAGTCCGCGACGGCGGACGAGTGTTTTTGTAGGCGTGACTTCCAGTCCAGTGGTGTCAACTTAAGCAATTCAGTCATGTGTCAAGTCGCATCGATCGATCGACTTCCATCAAACCCATGAGTCCTAGGGATATGACTCTTATACGTGGGGGGTCGGGGCGGCGTCACGCCCCCGGCGGGGGGTTGGGGGAGACCCCCAAGGTCTTTTTGTCCCAGAGAAACCCCCTTGACACAGCCTCAAAAATCTTAAGTTGACACCAATGCTTCCAGTCGCCCGCCTTAAATCAAAATCCGTGACGATCGAATTGGAAAATTTTTCAAAGCCTTACCAGGCAAGGGATTTTGATAATTTTTAGAACTTTTTGGGTCGATCGAACTTCCAGAAACTGCATAGGCGAGATCGACCCAGAAGTATGTATGAGCAACGGACGAAAAACGACATCATCTCATTTGCTGTCGGGAGTCCAAATACAGGGAATCGCAAGGAGCTATAACAATGAACGATGATGACATGACGATGAACCCCACCGACGATACCGTGAGTGGTGGCATGAACGATGACACGATAGGTGGTGGTTCTGGTGACGACACTGTTGGTGGTTCTGACGACGACACTGTTGGTGGTGGTTCTGACGACGACACGATAGGTGGTGGTTCTGATGACGACACTGTTGGTGGTGGTTCCGGTGATGACACGATAGGCGGTGGTTCTGACGACGACACTGTTGGTGGTGGTTCTGATGACGACACGTTGGTGGTGGTTCTGGTGATGATGCCATAATTGTCGGTGTCTCATCGGGAACCTTCTCTAAACCCTCCGATATTACACCCGACTCGGTTATCGACATTAGTAGTGTTAATGGCGGAACCGAAAACCGATTCCAATGGGGTGTTGGTGCTCCCGAGAGTTTCCCCAGCGTGTTGCAATTTGATGGCGGCGACTTATTCGGTGCAAAATCCGATCGACCCTTTAAGATCGGTCAAATCTTCTATCAAAATGGGACGATCGATCGCTCAAGTGGATTCAATGGAGACTTTGCTGTTAGTATCAACCTCGACATCGATGGTCTCGAGGACGATCCCGCTCCCTTCGTGTACTTTTTTAATATTCTTAATACCGACAACACCACGGGAGATCCAGTACAAGATGCCGACGATCTGCGCTTCTCGGGTAATGGATTGACCCCTCAAACTTTTGAATTGGATGGCAAAACCTACACGTTGAAATTGGAAGGGTTTTCCCAAGATGGAGGCAATACTTTCGCCAAGGGATTTGATTCTCCCGAAGAAGGATTTGATATTGCTAACTTGTACGGTCGTTTGATTCAAGTGTTCGCACCCGACCCAATCCCGATCCCGATCCCAATCCCAATCCCAATCCCAATCCCGATCCCGATCCCGATCCCGATCCAGTTACCGCATCAGCCAGCTACTTCGTCAATCTAGACATCAATGTGGTCACAAATCTGCAAGCCTCTGGTGCAGTTTTTGTCCAAGGAACAAATGGTGCTGTCGCCGGATCGGTGGCATTCCAAGATGCACTACAACTTAATATTATTTGGCAAATTGGTGTTTCTGCATCTTTCAGTTTCTCGAGCTCATCTACCTTCAACATGAATGATGCGGGAATCACAACGATCGATCTCGATGCTGTTAATATTTCTGATGTTATTGGTTCTGATGATGATGACAGCGTTACAGGTTCTGACAGCAATGATGCGGTCAGTGGAGACGATGGTGATGATGATATTTCTGGTAACGATGGTAACGATGTCCTAAGCGGTGGTGATGGCGCAGATAATCTCAACGGCGGCGCAGGAACGGATTGCGTTTACGGCAACGGTGGAGACGATACCGTTTCCGGCGGATCGGGGAACGACTTTGTCCGAGGTGGTAAAGGAAATGATATTGTTGATGGGGATGAAGGAAATGATGTCCTCTCTGGAGATAGTGGATTTGATATCCTTACCGGAGGTGGCGGGAAAGATACCTTCATTTTGCAAGCGACATTTGATGCCAACGAAGCCACATTCAGCACCGATTTTATTACCGACTTTACGTTTGGTGAAGATCTAATTTGTCTGAACGCCGATGTGATGGTGACTTTTGAAGTTCGCGATTTTAACGCGGATGGAACCGACGATGTAGGCATCAAACTTGACAACGGCTCGTTTATTGGTTTTGTTCTCAATACTGACAATATTAGCCAAGTTCAACAGGCAACGGAAGTGATTCCTGACGGTGATTTCGCTATTATTTAATTGGCGGGTTGTTAGTTGTTGCCTATAGGGGTAGCGCCTCTGTGCCTACCCCATCTGTCTGCCGGGGCAACCACAGAGAAATTACCCTATTTTATCAAAAAACGGTATCAAAAAACGGTTTCTTCGAGACGCCGTTTTTTTTATACGGGTCTACATTTTTCGATCGAATCTACAAATTTGTATCATCTTACACGATCTATTTTTAAGTTTTATTGAGAGAATCTGTATAATTCTGAAACTGTGATAATCTGACTTTTTAAAATCGAGAGTTGCTTCCTGAAAACGGCTTCCAATTATCTCCGATCGAGGTTGCAAAACGGTCTATGAAATGGTGCATTTCTCCAACTTCCTTAACACTATCTTGTGTACTGGTTTCTCTATTTTCGGCCAAGCCAGTCACGCGCAAATTTCCTCAGATGGCACGCTTCCCACTCCGACGCAAGTTACACCCGATAATCTGAACTTTACGATCGACGGTGGAACTCAAGCCGGAGACAACTTATTCCACAGCTTTCGCGAGTTTTCCGTTCCCACAGGGGGTGAAGCATTTTTCAACAATGCCGTTGATGTACAGCATATTTTCTCGCGAGTGACGGGGGGAAATCTTTCTAATATCGATGGATTGATTCGCGCCAACGGCACGGCAAACCTGTTTTTGCTAAATCCAGCGGGTATTGTTTTCGGTCCCAACGCACGACTGGATATCGGCGGGTCGTTTTTTGGCAGTACGGCGGATAGTATTGTTTTTCAGGATGAGATTGTTTTCAGCGCGACAGATAGTAATCCCCAGCCTTTGTTGACAATTAATGTTCCGGTTGGTTTGCAGTTTGGTGCGGCGCCGGGGGATATTAGTGTGGAGGGTAATGGGGTAAACCGACCGCAAGCTCCAAGTGAAGATCCGACTTTTCAAGAGTTCGGTCAAAGGGAACTCGAGTTTCAACAAGTTTTATTTAACAACCCTTTTGACGACGATTTTCCAGGATTGAGAGTTCAATCCGGCAAAACTTTAGGCTTGGTGGGCGGAAATCTTATGTTGAGTGGCGCTTTGTTGAGAGCGGAGCAAGGGCGAATCGAGCTGGGAAGTATTGGATCGAACTCGCGAGTAAAAATCGCCGAAACGGGACTAACCCTCGATTACACGGAAGTGCAGAACTTTCAAAATATCCAACTGAGCGAACAATCCGGAGTCTTTGCTAGCGGTGAAGGCGCGGGAAACGTTCAAGTACAGGCTCAAAATTTGACTTTGGCAGGAGGTTCGGAGATTACAAACGATACGTTAGGTTCCCAGCCTGGAGGAACTGTGACGGTACGAACGATCGATCGTGTAGAGATTAGTGGTGTTTCTCCTAATGAAGTTGGAAGTCGGATCAGCACGAGTACTTTTGGTGAGGGAACTGCCGGAGAGTTAACCGTTGAAACAGGGCAGTTAGTTCTAAACGGCGGTGGACAGATAGCTACAATTGCGACAGGAACGGAAAATGCGGGAACGGTAACGGTGCGGGCTTCTGATTTTGTACATCTGCTTGGTACAGATTCAGAGGGAAATCCAAGTCTTATAGCAGCTGTGACGGGGGGAACAGGAAAGGCGGGAAACATCGATATTGAAACTGGATCGCTAATTGTCCAAGATGGAGGAACAATTGCGGTAGCCACGGATGGGGATGGTGATGCTGGAACTTTAACAATACGTGCTTCCGATTCTGTGCAACTGCTTGGAACATCCTCTGATGGTGGTCCGAGCATTTTAGCAGCCGTGACAGTAGGATCGGGAAATGCAGGAAACATCAATATTGAAACTGGATCGCTAATTGTCCAGCACGGAGCAATAATAGGGGTTGCTACAACTGCTGATGGGAATGCAGGAGAGATCGCGGTCAGGGCATCTGAATTGGTTAATATCGTGGGTACTTCTGAAGATGGAGAAACAAATAGCAGTTTGCTTGCTGGAACAGCGGGGATAGGAAATGCTGGAAGTATTACAATTAACACACCACAATTAAATGTTTTAGATGGAGCCGCTATTACTGTTAGTACCGAAAGTACGGGAATGGGAGGCACGATCGAGATTGAGGATGCTGAGTCTGTGGAACTAAGCCGAGGAGGAGGTATAGTAGCAGGAACGATCGCTGAGGGAGCAGCGGGCAATGTCAAGATTGATACCGAGCAATTTGTAGCTCAAGATGGCGGTTTGGTAGCGACGTTGACGACCAGTAGCGGACCGGCTGGAGATATCAATATCAACGCATCTGAGTCTGTGAAACTCACTGATTCAGGGAGTGGTTTAATTGCCTGGACGCTGGGTCAAGGTAATGCTGGAACTATAAAGATTGATACTGAACAATTCAATTTGACGGATGAGGCGTTTGTCTCCGTTGCCAGTTTGAACCTAGGAGAACCTGGAACGATTGATATTGAAGCCAACAATATTTTTCAAGAGAATCAGGGATCTTTACTCGCTTTTTCGCTTTTGGGTGCAGGCGGCAATATTCAACTCGAAGCTGAAGAAGCACGCCTAGAAGGATTAAGTGGGTTGTTGGCTTTTGGACTTCTGACTCAGGAGGGAAATATTGATATTTCTTCCGATCGTCTATTCCTGCTTCGAGATGGAAGTCGCGTGATTACTCTAGATGCAGATCCTGAAGGCGGTAATATTACTGTCGGTCCCCGAGATGAATCATTTTTGATTTTATTTAAGTGCAATAGCTGTATCATCAGCGCTAGCGGCACGCTAACTATTGCCGACGAACTACCAACTCCCGAATTAGCATTTACTCCAATCCTCGATGTCAACTCCCTCATCCGCGACGACGTTTGCGAAGTCGGAGTCGGCAGCGAATTTATCATCCCCGGCGCAGGCGGCATCCCGCCAAGTCCCCTAGAACCCCTTCCCGGTAGCGGTGTGGTGGCACTCGATTGGGTAGAGTTTCTCGAGGAGTCACCCGAAACCGCCGCCGTTCCCCAACCGGAAAACGAACCATCGGACGAAGATTTCCAGTTGCCTCAATACAAACCCCTGGTGGAAGCACAAGGCTGGATTGTCGGGGAAAATGGACAAATTCTCCTCGTTGCTGAAAGTCCCACCGTGACGCCTGCGGCGCCAGCACTGAACCGGATTGACTGTCACGCTGACGAGTAATACCAATGGTGTTTACATTATGTTTGTTCTGGGGAATTTTCTAGCTGCGTTGTCAACCTGCCCGCAATTGATTCGCGGGTGAAACTTTTAGTCGTAGGTTGGGTTGAGGCAACGAAACCCAACACTGAGTCCACTTCAAGTGGACTTACTCCTAGCGCGCAATTGATTCGTAGGTGAAACTTTTAGTCGTAGTCGTAGGTCGAGGTAACGAAACCCAACACCAACCGAATAAATGTTATTCTAACCTCATGCAATATCGTCGAGCAAAAACACCAGGGGCAACTTATTTTTTTACGGTGGTGACACACGATCGTCACAGAATTTTGCATGAACCTGAAAATGTAGATTTACTACGAAATGCTTTTCGATACGTTCTACAACGACATCCGTTTAAGATTGATGCGATCGTAGTCTTGCCAGATCACCTTCATACTCTTTGGACATTACCCGAAAAAGATGCTGATTTTCGACTCGTTGGCGGTTAATTAAAAGTTATTTTAGCCGCCAATATCGTTCTCCATATCAGGGTAAAATATCAAAATCTCGACAATATAAAGGAGAAAAGGCTGTTTGGCAACGGAGATTTTGGGAGCATCAAATTCGGGACGATCGAGATTTTGTCAATCATCTCGAATATATTCATTACAATCCCGTGCATCATCGATTAGTAACGGCTCCGAAAGATTGGCAATATTCCAGTTTTCATCGTTATGTTGAAGCGGAGGTTTATGACCCGATGTGGGGGTCTTCAGAAAAGCTGATGTTTGATATTAAAATTGGCAAAGAATAAAAGGTGGGTTGGGTTGAACGGAGTGAAACACAACAAATTCAGGTCAAAAATAGAAACAATAGTTGAATGACGTGAAACACAACAAATTCAGGTCAAAAATAGAAACAATACTGTTGGGTTTCGTTGCCTCAACCCAACCTACAAGATCTGCGATCGCTCCGATGAGTAATACAGGATCGGTAACGCAACAGGAGTGCTACCGACATTGCTACATCGGCATTTCATGACTTATTGCCACTCTTGAGCCTCAGCCGTAACCTTTCTCGTTCCTCTTCCGAGTACAATAATCAACAGTTCAGTTTGCCCATACCGCGCGAGTGGCGATCGGATTGTCTGATAGTGAAAGTCGTTAGAAAAGCGACTCCTGTGGAGTATCGCGATGCGGCGAGAACACTGGCAACTCCCACGGTATGAACCCAAAACAGTAGCCCTTCACCTCCATCTATCCAATACTCATGTCTCATCCTCTCCACGTTGCGTTCATTTGGCACCAACACCAACCCCTCTACAAAAGTCGTGCCGCTGGCGGCGAATACCGGATGCCTTGGGTGCGCCTCCACGGCACGAAAGATTACTTAGATTTGGTGCTGCTTCTGGAACGCTATCCGCAGTTGCATCAGACGGTGAACTTGGTTCCCTCGCTGATTTTGCAGCTAGAAGACTACGTTGCCGGAACCGCACTCGATCCCTATATGAAAGTGGCGCTAACGCCCATGGAACGGCTGACTCCCGAAGCCAAGCAATTTGCCATCGAACATTTCTTCGATGCCAATCACCATACCCTCATCGATCCCCATCCCCGCTACCGCCAACTCTACGAACAGCGCATGGATAAGGGGATCGATTGGTGTTTGGACAACTGGGAAGACGAAGATTACGGCGATGTAGCCGCTTGGCATAACCTAGCATGGATCGATCCCCTATTTTGGGACGATCCCGATATTGCTGGATGGCTGAAACAAGGACGGGGTTTCCGTTTGAACGATCGACAACGCATCATCTCCAAACAGCGGGAAATCTTGGCGCGC
Source organism: uncultured cyanobacterium (assembly GCA_963838375.1). Taxonomy (GTDB): domain Bacteria; phylum Cyanobacteriota; class Cyanobacteriia; order Cyanobacteriales; family Geitlerinemataceae; genus DVED01. Next base: position 684,372 of record CAWIQY010000015.1, read on the forward strand.
ATCGTCCCCCAACACCGGAAAATGCAAGACAACGGGCAATTGGAAGTGACGACAACGCCCTACACTCACCCGATTTTACCCCTGCTTGCCGATACGAACTCCGGACGGGTGGCTGTACCCAATATGGCGTTACCGGAACATCGCTTCCAGTGGGGAGAAGATATGCCTCGTCACTTGCGTAAGGCATGGGCGATGTATAAAGAACGCTTTGGGCGAGAACCTCGGGGGTTATGGCCCTCGGAACAGTCGGTGAGTCCGGCGATTTTACCCGATGTTGCTAAGCAGGGATTCCAATGGTTATGTTCCGATGAGGCGGTTTTGGGATGGACGCTGCGGCACTTTTTCCACCGGGATGGGGCGGGGAACGTTCTGGAACCGGAATTGCTGTATCGCCCGTATCGTTTGGAAACACCTCATGGGGATTTGGCGATCGTTTTTCGAGATCACCGTTTATCTGATTTAATTGGCTTTACCTACGGGGCGATGCAGCCTAAAAAAGCGGCGGCTGACTTGGTGGGGCATTTGGAAGCCATTTCTCGATCGCTTAAGTATCGTCAAGGGACAGGGAGTACGACGTTAGACGCCCCGTGGTTGGTGACGATTGCCTTAGATGGGGAAAATTGTTGGGAGTTTTACCAAGAAGACGGTAAGCCCTTTTTAGAGGCGCTGTATGGAACCTTGAGCGATCGAGAAGATATTAAACTGGTAACAGTCTCGGAATATCTCGATCGTTTCCCCGCCACCGCCACCCTCCCCGCCGAAAAACTCCACAGCGGTTCCTGGGTAGATGGCAGCTTCACGACTTGGATTGGCGATCCGGCGAAGAATCGGGCTTGGGACTTACTCGCACAAGCACGGCAGACCTTGGCAAATCATCCAGAAGCCACGGAAGAAAGCAACCCAGAAGCTTGGGAAGCATTATATGCGGCGGAAGGTTCGGATTGGTTTTGGTGGTTTGGCGAGGGGCATTCTTCTAACCAAGATGCGATTTTCGATCGACTTTTCCGAGAACATTTGGTTGCCTTATATAAAGCCCTAGAAGAACCCATTCCCGAGTCCGTTTTACAGCAAGTAGAAGACCATACTCCTCAAGGAGATCATGTTCCTCTCAGCTTCATCCATCCCGTTATCGACGGCAAAGGCGACGAACAGGATTGGAACTTTGCCGGACGTTTGGAAGTCGGCGGGGCGCGGGGAACCATGCACCGCAGCAGTGCAATTCAGCGGGTGTGGTACGGGTTAGATCACTTGAATTTTTATCTACGATTGGACTTCAAAAGTGGCATTCGTCCGGGGAAAGATTGCCCGTCACAACTGAATTTGCTGTGGTACTATCCCGATCGAACGATGCACAATAGTCCCGTTCCTCTGAGCGAAGTTCCCGATGCTGCACCCGCCAATTATTTGTTCCACCACCACTTAGAAATTAACCTTCTGAGTCAGTCGGTTTGGTTCCAAGAGGCAACTGACAATTGGCAGTGGCATCCGCGTAATAGCCGCGCTCAAGTGGCGCTGGATAGCTGTTTGGAAATTGCGATTCCGTGGGCGGATTTACCCACAGAACCGGATTGGATGTTACATCTGGCGTTGGTGTTATCGGAGGACGATAAATTCTGCGATGCGGTGTTGGATAATGGTGTAGTTGCGATCGGAATGCCGTAATTCTCAGAAGAAATCGCAGCTCTCTCACCGATATGGACTCCCCGCGTAAAAAAGAGGGTTCAATGCCCCTCTTTTTTACAAACCCGGGACTACAACTCTCAGAGTTCAGTTGACGCAAACATCTTGTCAAGCGACTCCACATCAACAAACTCTCTTAGGTTTTGATGCCTGTAATCTTCTGCCAAAGCAGGCATATATTTCAATACGGTTTGATAGGGCACAACAGCACTGTAGTAGAGAATTATCACCGCTTCATGGCATTTTGTGCTGCCTACAACCTCCCATTCGCTGAGTGTATAGGTATCAGCCTCTTCCTTGTCGGAATTCATCACATAGGCAAAATAATGCCCTTGCTGAAGATCGCAATCACGCTGTAAATCCGCAAGAAACGCCTCGACAGACATATCTGCTGTGCCACTGCCGCTCAACGGCAAATCTGGCGTGTCTGGGAAAGGGTGCGCCAAATACAAAATACGAGGTGGGTCATTACCCCAGGCTTCAATTAGTTTAGACATCGTTACCTCCAAAGCTTGAACTTGCAATCGTATTCTCCCCGGTTTTCGGTGTGTGTCGCCTGGGAATCAGTTCCGCCATACTCCTCTGCCAGATCCTTGCACTTCTTTTTGGCATCCTAGGCGTTGTATGCATAGATTATCTCTGACTCTTCGCACAATTGCGCCTCTTCGTCAGGCAGCGTTGCCCCAAACTCGTTGTCACTACCACCTTTGAATAGCCTGCCCAGCATTATTCCTCTTGCGGTTTAACCAGCGTTTTGACGTAATCACGCAGAACTTCAGACATGGTAAGGGATCGAGACTTCGCATAGGTAGCAAGTATGGTTTAGGAGTCTGGTTGCCACATATGCATGCAGAAGATGGGCGCCTTATACCTTTGCCTGATGATACAGTTTCAATTGAGAGTGATGGCGATGAACCAGGGATGCGCCATGTCACTTTTGTCAAGAGAGATCAACTTGGCTCTGCTATTGATCAGAAAACGGCTGTTGCTTGGATTTGGAATGAAAGTACGAACGTCGCTGTAGTCGCAACAAGTTGTAGGATGTGTGAATAAAAACACACTTTACTATGCTATTTTGAATCAAATTCCTGTTGATGGAATTTGGCATGAGATCATGAATGTAGCTGTAATTGCAACAAGTTGTAAGATCCATTACAACTTGTATAGCGCGAGCATAAGTATAGCAGTATTAGGGTAGATATTTACAATTAACTTTGAGCTAAAAAATCTCAGATTTTACGGCAATTCCTACCCTAATTACTTCACTTCCAATCTTAATATCCTTCATCATCCTCCTCCTCAATTTCCATTTCCACAACCTCCCGCCACCACTCCAAAATCTTCTCACTACTTCCTGCGGCTAACAGACAATTCAAAACAGCACCCGACTCCTGCTTCAGCTCCGGAAACGCCAATAACAGCATTGCCAAATCTCGCCAATCCGTCCCCGATTTAGGCTTACCCCGCCTTTGATAGTAGGAAATTACCCTATAATTATTTCATCAAATCATCGATCGCTAATCCTCTCTCACCATCCACACGAAAAAGCCTAAAATTTGCTCTACAGGAGGCAGTGAATAAATGGTAAGATCGATCGAGATTGTTTGCTCTCTGAGTTGTAGAAATTGCCACTGCACCCCATTGCTAACACTCCCATAAATGGTTGAAATCGATTTATTTTTAGATTCATTAAACTTTTGAGCAGCTACCATCTCAGCAACACATTGTCCGATACCGGTTTTTAGATCGGCTTGTTTAGCTTCGATAATGACGATCGCTGGAGCTTCAATTTCCAACATTTCTAGAGAACGACTGATGAGAAAATCGCAACGTCCATTCAGTCCCAAACTTTCATCAATGGTAAAATCTTCACCAGAAAATAAACTAATTTCTCGATTGAGAATTCGTCGAACTTCTACAAGAACGGGAGTAATAATTAACTCCGATCAAGCTTTTTCACTTCCGGTGGCGATCGCGATCGGTACTGTTTCTTCTAAATAGTCTCTTAGTGTCTCAGACGGTGAAATCGGAGCGATCTCCGGTAGAAAACGAACCCCTTCTAGGGTTGAAAGTTGAAACGCTTCTTTCACCTTCGTAATGGTGGTAAACTGACTGTAAAGCATAGCCGTTTTGAGAGTTAAAAATATCCCTTCACTCTAGGGTATCACTTCGGATGATGGAATAAAATCGATCGCTCTTATTCCATCAATTCATCGTTGGCAGGTTCACCCGGATAAAATCGATCGTTCAAAACTTCTTCTAAAGTATACGAGCAATTTTCTGAGAAAGTTTTTCTCGGTAAATTTGTTTCTCCCGAAGCCAACGCTACACCTTTCGTATAAGCAATCTTAAGCGCTTCTTCTAGATAAGATTTGAGGCTAGGATTTTCTTTGAGTAACTCTAATATATCAATCCGTTGAACGCGAATGGTATTTAACCAACTTCGACTTCGTTTTGAGACTTGATACTGCCACTTTAGCAAATGTCCAATTAAAACACTTAACCGATTTCTCAATTCGGCACGTTCTCGTTTTCCCAAAGATTCAATTTCCTCAATTAAATTTGGCAAATCAAGTTGGTTCCATTTCTGAAGTTGGAGAAGTTGCGCTTGTTCCTGCGTCCAAGCATAGAAGTCTGTTTCATATAAACTAGATTTCCAAGGTTCTGGCATTTTTCCGATTTGATGAGATTGCATCAAAGACTATATATTAGCCATTTATTATCGCTCGTTCTTATTCCATCAATTCATCTGTTGCTGTTTCACCCGGATAAAATTGATCGTTCAAAACTTCTTCTAAAGTATACGGACAATCCTATGGAAATTTTTTTCTCGGCAAGTTGGTTTCTTTGACAGCCAAGTCTCTCCCATTTTCATAACTCTTTTTGAGTCCCTCTTCAAGATAGGGTTTGAGACTCGGATTTTCTTCTAGTAATGCTTGTGTCTCGCGACGTTGAACCCGCAATGTCATCAACCAACGCCGACTTCGTTTTGAGACTTGATATTGCCACTTCAGTAAATGTCCAATCAAAATACTCAAGCGATTTCTCAACTCCGCACGTTCTCGTTTTCCCAAAGATTCGATCTCCTCAATTAAATTTGGCAAATCTAGTTGGTTCCATTGTTGAAGTTTTAGGAGTTTAGCTTGTTCCTGCGTCCCGGCATAGAAGTCGGTTTCATATAAACTGGTTGTCAAAAGTTCTGGAATTTTTCTGGGTTGGGGGGTTTGCATAACAATTGAGTGAAAAAGAATGACTATTGTAGTTATGTTCTAGCAAAGATTCTCGGATTTTGCAGCATAGCCCTCCAACAAAAGACTCTACGAAAATTCGATCGACTTTATCCCAAAAACAACTTGTACGCCAAATTCTGGCTTTCATCCCAATACCGATAACCCAACGTTTCCAGAAACGCTTGCCAAGCTTCCATTTCATCCGGTGGCACTTGAATTCCTACCACAATTCGACCGTAATCTGCCCCATTATTACGGTAGTGGAACATACTAATATTCCAATTGGGACTCATGGAACTGACAAATTTCATCAATGCACCGGGACGTTCGGGAAACTCAAAGCGGTACAGTAACTCGTTGTGCGCCAAAGGAGAACGTCCACCCACCATATGCCGCAGGTGCAATTTCGTCAGTTCGTCATCGGTTAAATCGATCGTTTTAAACCCACTCGCTTCAAAATTCGCGACCAACTTTGCCGCATCCGCCCGATTTTTAATCTGCACTCCGACAAAAATTTGAGCGGCTTTTTCGTCGGCAATACGGTAGCTAAATTCGGTCAAATTATGTTTGCCCAAACTATCACAAAATTTGTGCAAACTGCCTGGTTTTTCCGGAATAGTCACCGCAAAAATGGCTTCTCGACGTTCGCCAAATTCTGCCCGTTCGGCAACAAAACGTAAGCGATCGAAATTCATATTCGCCCCACACGCCACCGCTACCAGCGTTTCGTCCTGAATTTGTTCCCGTTCCACATACGCTTTAGCGCCAGCGATCGTCAATGCCCCCGCAGGTTCTAAAATCGATCGAGTATCTTCAAAAACATCTTTAATTGCCGCACAAGTGGCATCCGTATCCACCAAAATAATCTCATCCACATATTGCTGACACAGCCAGAAAGTTTCTTCCCCCACTTCCCGAACCGCTACACCATCAGCAAATAATCCCACCTGTGGTAATCGGACTCGTTTCCCCGCTTTCAACGATCGATACATAGCATCGGCATCTACCGGTTCAACCCCGATAATCTTAATCTCCGGGCGAATCCGCTTCACATACGCCGCAATTCCAGAGATCAATCCACCGCCGCCAATCGCCACAAAAATTGCGTGAATCGGTTTCTGATATTGTCGCAGAATTTCCATGCCGATCGTCCCCTGCCCAGCAATCACATGAGGATCGTCAAAAGGATGAATAAAAGTTAACCCTTTTTCTGCCTCCAACTTCCGGGCATAAACATAAGCATCATCATAGGTATCGCCATGTAAAATGACTTCCGCCCCCCGCGCTTTCACCGCATCAACCTTCATCTGCGGCGTTGTCTCCGGCATGACAATAATCGCATGAGTTCCCAAGCGAGACGCCCCCAAAGCCACCCCTTGGGCATGATTCCCCGCCGAAGCCGCAATCACACCTTTTGCTAGCAATTCCGGCGCCAAGTTTACCATTTTGTTGTACGCCCCCCGCAGCTTGAAGGAGAACACCGACTGCATATCTTCTCGTTTGAGGAAAAGCGAGTTATTCAGCCGTTTGGAGAGGTTGGGGGCGGGGTCTAGCGGCGTTTCTTGGGCAACATCGTAGACGCGGGCAGTGAGAATTTGAACGAGGTAATCGCAATACATGAGGGTCGCAGTGGCAGATGAAAACTCATTGTATTACTCTATCTTTAAAAGATCCCCGACTTCTCAAAGAAAAAGATCCCCGACTTCTCAAAGAAGTCGGGGATCTCTACTAGATTGGGGATCTGTCAGAGCTTAGCTTAGGGAATACTACATATACAGTCACGACTTGTAACCCATGCCACGACGAAGAATTCCATTACAAATTGGAAACTTTTACCATGTCTACAATCGCGGTAACAACCGCCAAGCAATTTTTTTCGAGCCTGAAAACTGTTTTTATTTTCTGCGATTAGTGAAGCAGCATCTCATTGCCAACGGAGTAGATATTGTTGCTTACTGTCTGATGCCCAATCACTACCATTTTTTAGTATACTTGCGAGAACAAAAGTTATCCGATGCCATGAAATCACTTTCACTGTCCTACACAAAGGCAATTAATCAACGGTTTAATCGGACTAGATCGTTATTTCAAGGACGGTTTCACAGCATCCATGTCAATCAGACAGAGTATATAGTTATGCTCTCGCGCTATATTCATCTCAATCCCGTGAAAGCAAAACTGGTAAAGAGCCAGAGAATGGGAATTTTCCAGTTATTTGGAATATGCCGGATTACGGAGAGGAACATTACCTAAGACAGAATGGGTGAGGATGCAGATTGAGGGAGAATCCGCATATCAACAGTTTTTAGCAGATCATCACTTACCCAATAGTATTGGTTTCAAAAGACTGCTACTGGATGAGTAACGCTCAAGAACCCCGACTTCTTCTGCGAAGTCGGGGTTCTGAATTAGTAATACATCATATCGCGTTGTTGTTAGGAATCTCGCTAATCCACACGATGATCCAGCACCGAAAAGACACGATGCTCTTCAAATAACTTCACCAAATCGGCATCGAGTTTGTTGAGTGCGGCATCTTGCCGCAAAACCAACAGTGCCGCATTTGGAGATAAACTATCCTTATGAGGTCGAGCACCGGATGTCAAAGCATCATAGGTGTCAGCAATAGCCAATATCCGTGCTTGGACGGGAATATCTGGCTTTTCTAAACCTTGAGGGTAGCCGCTACCATCTAACCGTTCGTGGTGCTTGTGGACGATCTCAGGAACGTTCTCTAATTCTGAAGTCCAGGGAATCCGCTGAAGAAACTCGTAGGAATGCTTGACATGAGATTCCATTACCGCCCGTTCCCGAGGAGTCAATGTCCCTTGGCGCACGTTTAAATGTTCTAATTCTTCCGGAGTTAAAATCGATCGGATATAGTTATCGACATCGCGATAAGTATACCGAGCCAGAATTTGCAGTTGCTCGAGGATTTCGTCTGATAAACTTTCTGACGTATTTGCACGTTGGATCAGTTGCCAATACTCTTCCAGTTTGGCAGTTTCTTCGGTCAGTTTTCGTTCGAGTTGCTCGGCTTCTTCAATCTGGGATTCCTCCGAAGCCGATGACGCTATCGCCAGTTGATATCGAGCTTGCAGACATTCAAATTCCAGCGTCCGCCGTGCCAGCGAAAATCGATCGCGGATCGAGTCGAGTTGTTGCAGAGAGAGCTTTTGGGCTTTTGCGAGGATTGCTTCAGGAACGGCAACTTCCCCAAAATCGTGCAGTAGTGCCCCGTAGCGGAGTTCTTTGAGCTGACGATTACTAAAGTTAACTGTGCCCAAACTTCCGGTCGTTACTGTATTGACCACTTCTCCCAAGCGAACAGCTAAGTGCGAAACCCGTTCGGCATGACCGGACGTCCAGGGATCGCGAGTTTCGATCGCCATTACCGACGCCTTGACAAACCCCTCGAATAAGTTGGTAATACTCTCTCGTAATTGATTGCGCTCGATGGAAATTCCCGCTTGACTGGCTAGCAATCGCACCACTCGCTCTTCCCACTCGGAATAGGGCTGTGTCGCTTCTTGCACGTTTTCTGGTCGCAGTAGCAATTCCGATGTTTTTTTCCGATTCAGCAGTTGTAAAACACCGATCGCTTCTCCATTTCGATTCCGCATCGGCAAGACCAATACGGATTTAGTATAGTAGCCAATATCTTGATCGAAATTTCGGTTGAGCCGATAGGGAACATCTGAAGGTAAATGATAGGCATCGGGAAGGTTCAAACTTTCCCCCGTCAATGCCACATACCCCGCTAAACTTTCCTCAGTCAGCGGGATTGCAAATTCCCGCAGGGAAACAAACGGACGAGACGCATTTTGAGCGGCTTTAAATAAGAGCATCGGCTGACGAGGTTCGCTCTTATCCACCAGATAGACGCTTCCCGCATCGCTACAGGTAATCTCCCGGCTCTTGCTTAAAATAAGATTGAGTAATTCTCCAAGATTGTAGCTTCCTGACAGCGCCACACCAATATCGAGAAGTTTTTCGATTAATTGAACTTTCTCTGCCGATCCGTGCCACAGCTCGGGGTTTTGGGCTGCCATGATAGAAGAGTTCTCAACAGAATACTAAGGGTCGTCAATATAAGAGAAAGGTTAGGAAATGCTCCGGAAACCGTCAGTTTGGAGTCGATCGAGATCCAGAAAAGTTGGAGGAAAGATCGATCGTTTTAGTCTTGGGGAGAATTCTCAGCACCTTTTTGAGATTCGGGTAGCCGAAGTTACCTAGAGATATTTTACAGTGCCGACAGGACGCTCGCTAGATCGAAATCTTTTTCGGTCAGACCCCCAGCATCGTGGGTGGTCAAACTGACCGATACTTTGTTGTAAGAAATGGATAAATCGGGATGATGTCCGGATTGTTCTGCGGGCTCGACGAGACGATTGACAAAATCGATGGCTTCGATGAAGTTCTCGAATGTCCAAGTGCGAGTCAACTTTTTCCCCTCAAGGTTCCAGTCGGGGAGAAGACTTGCACGGTCTTGAATTTCGCGATCGCTTAGGCTAGTCATGTTAATTTTTTTCAGGCAATAAACTCTAACAACCCAATCGATCTGAAGATCGATCGTTTCCTAAAACTATCCGCTCCTACTGGGAAGTACGTTGGTGAACCCTTAAGTACTGGAAGTAGGAGCGGTCTAGCGGATCTTCACATTGGAACCAGACTGCCGGAAGGAACTCCAACTAACCTAGCTCTTTGGAAAATAACGGTCTCGAAAGAGACTTTGGCTGAATTTTAGAGAACAGCCCCGGCACGCAGCCGGCTAAGTCCAATCTGAAGACCCTGGCATTTACTACTATCTTGCATGGGCATCACCTCCGTACAAACTAGACGGCATTGGTTGTCTCAAAACTACAACCTCTCAATTACCATAACACAAGATCGGCTGTTATCCCCAGTCTGAGAGACTCCATTTTACACGATCGACCATTCCCACATCACCAAAAAATCCCTTGCCATATGGCAAGGGATTTTTTGAATTCAACTCAAAGCAAGCTGAATTTTACAGAGCATTACCGCGAGGCAGAACCTCTTCAGGGAATACTAAATTTTGATGAGGCTGATCCACAGGCGCCATCCACGCCCGCAATCCCTCATTCAACAAAATGTTCTTGGTATAGAACGTTTCAAATTCCGGGTCTTCAGCCGCCCGAATTTCTTGAGACACGAAGTCATAAGCTCGCAGGTTGAAGGCAATACCCACAATCCCGATGCTTGCCATCCACAATCCGGTCACCGGCACGAACAGCATGAAGAAGTGCAACCACCGTTTGTTGGAGAAGGCAATCCCGAAAATCTGTGACCAGAATCGGTTAGCCGTCACCATGGAGTAGGTTTCTTCTGCTTGGGTGGGTTCAAAAGCCCGGAAGGTGTTGGCGGCTTCTCCGTCTTGGAACAGGGTGTTTTCTACCGTCGCTCCGTGAATGGCACAGAGTAAGGCTCCTCCCAAAATACCGGCAACGCCCATCATGTGGAAGGGGTTGAGGGTAAAGTTGTGGAAGCCTTGAACGAATAGGATGAATCGGAAGATGGCGGCGACCCCGAAGCTGGGGGCGAAGAACCAACCCGATTGTCCCAAGGGGTACATCAGAAATACGCTGACGAACACCGCAATCGGTCCGGAGAACGCTAGGGCGTTGTAAGGGCGCAGACCGATCAAACGGGCGATTTCAAACTGACGCAGCATGAAGCCTATCAGCGCAAACGCTCCGTGCAGGGCGACAAACGCCCACAGTCCGCCCAGTTGGCACCACCGTGCGAAGTCCCATTGGGCTTCGGGTCCCCACAAAAACAGCAGGGAATGTCCCAGGCTGTTGGGGGGGGTGGATACGGCTGCGGTTAGGAAGTTGCAGCCTTCGAGGAAGGAGCTTGCCAGTCCGTGGCTGTACCACGAGCTGACGAAGGTAATTCCGGTCAGCCATCCACCAAGCGCTAGGAAGGCGCAGGGGAATAGTAGGATTCCGGACCAACCGACGAAGACGAATCGATCGCGCTTAAGCCAGTCGTCGAGGACGTCGAACGCTCCTCTTTCGACACTTGCGCGTCCTACTGCTATTGTCATGACGCGAATCTCCGATAGTATTGCGAAGCAAAGTATTATTACTCTATATTTTATACGTTCTGGCTCGCTTAACAACACAATGCAGAAAGCGAGAAGAAGCGAAAGTAGAGTTTACGTTTCTTTACCTTGTTTCTCATTATAGAGGTAAGTTGGCAAATTTTCACCCTTTCCCTTGTTTTTTTCACGACCCCACAGTCTCGAGTGGCAAATGTCTGGGTGAATGGGTTCGATCGCCCGATCGGGATAACCCAAGACTCTATAATGCTTAAGGGAGTTGAATTTACCCTTTATGGCAAATCGTTCATGTTCACTATCGATATAATCCTCAAGTCCACCCCTCTACCCTTATCCGTACAGCGCAAAAGTGACGAAGACGCGCAGGCGGTGTACCAACAAGTTCAAACCGCCATGCAAACGGGTTCGCCGGAGATTTTAGAACTCACCTGCGAGCAGCAGCCGGAAAAGAAAGTCAGTGTCCGGACCCTGGAAATCAGCGGGGTGCAAATCTCCCAGAAGTCGGGAGGTTCGGCAACTGGGAAACAAGCGGGCTTTTTCGCGGCATTAGCCGAATCCTCTAGCTGATGGAGGAAGACCGGCTTCACAGTCCGGCGATCGTTGTCACAGATGCGTGTTTCGAGTGGTCGTCGGGAAAGTCTGCACTGAAATCCTGTTCGTTTGAAGTGCCCAGGGGAGAGTTTTGGATGCTGCTGGGCACCAATGGCAGCGGGAAATCGACCTTGTTACGGCTATTGGCTGGGCTGCTGCGCCCTCAAAGCGGAGAAATTCAAATTCAGCAGCCCGTTGGTTTTGTCTTTCAAAATCCCGATTGCCAATTGGTGATGCCGACTGTGGGAGCGGATGTCGCGTTTGGTTTGGTGGAGGAGAAGCTGCCGCCAAACCAAGTTCGCCAACGGGTGCAAGAGGCACTGGAGCGAGTGAATTTACTCGATCTTTACCGCCGTCCCATCTATGCGCTGAGTGGGGGACAAAAGCAGCGCGTGGCGATCGCCGGCGCCATCGCCCGCCACTGCGAGGTTCTGCTGTTAGACGAACCGACGGCACTACTCGACCCGGAAAGCCAGTTGGATTTGGTGCAGCAGGTTCGGCGCATCGTCAAAGACCAGCACCTGACCGCGCTGTGGGTGACTCATCGCTTGAATGAATTAGATTACTGTGATGGGGTCTTTTTGCTCGAAGGCGGGCAGGTTGTGGATCGCGGCGATCCCGAGAGGGTCAAATCTCGATTGATGGAAGCGTAAACTTTGGTCTGACATGGTGGGGGATATGGCGAAGGACTAGGGTGGCGCAAAATTGCATCATTAAGTAAAGATAAAGTAAATTACGACTAATAACGATTGATGCAATTTCACTGACGGAGCCACTATGTCCCCCTCAATTTCGTTCACCCTACTATTGGTTGATGGCTACAACATTATCGGTTTGTGGTCAGAACTTAGAGCAGTCCGCGATCGCTACGGTTTGGAACCCGCGCGACGAGAATTACTCGAACGACTCGTCGGCTACAGCGCTTTCCACAATCTAGATACGCGAGTGGTGTTTGACTCTCAGTATCGCAACAGTAGAGGCAACTGCGAGACGATCGTTCCCAATTTGCAGGCGGTTTACACGGATTTTGGACAAACCGCAGATACCTATATCGAGAAAACCTGTGCGGTTTTCAATCGAGAGGAGAAGCATCGAAAAAGCCGGACGATCGTTGCCACTTCCGATCGCGCTCAGCAGTTGACTGTGATGGGATACGGAGCGGAATGCATGTCCGCTCAGCAATTGGCATCAGATGTGGAAGGCACCGCCAATCGCGTCCGTCGCAGACAGAAAAATGCCTCGGCACGCTCTCAAGGTCGATTCCTCTCCAATTCTCTCGATCCGGATGCTCGCCAACGATTGGCAAGGCTGCGCATGGGTTTGGGGTAGTCGGGAAGCTTCTTCTCGGATGCACCCAAAAAAAGATTTAGAAAATGCTTGCCAATGCTTTCATGTTTCGCTATCATAGATAATGCGTCTGTCGGATGCATTATTCCTCAGTAGCTCAGTGGTAGAGCGGTCGACTGTTAATCGATTGGTCGCTGGTTCGAATCCGGCCTGGGGAGTTTAATTTAATATAAATATTGATCATTAAAAATCACGGGTTTAGGTTTTCTATTGTAAACCCCGAAGAAGTTTGCGACGATCGAGCGACAAGCTACAATCAGACTCGCAGTAAAATGGTTTAAATACTGGGAACCGAGCGGCTATGGGATACTCGATCGATGTTTGCGACCATAATTTTGAAGAAGAAGTCTTAGAAAAATCGCATCAGATACCCGTGATTGTCGATTTTTTTGCGACTTGGTGCGGTCCGTGCCAAATGCTCAAACCGATTTTGGAAAACATCGCGCAAGAATACGATTGTGTCGTCGCTAAAGTTGATATTGACGAAAATCAATATTTAGCCACGACGTATCAAATTGAAGGTGTTCCCGATGTGAAAGTTTTCCGGGATGGCAAAGTTGTCGATGGATTTGTGGGCGTTTTACCTGAACCTCAACTCAAGGAATTCTTGGCAAACTGTCAAATTATATCCAGTATTGACAAAGATTTAGCTGCCGTCAAGTCAGCCATGTCTTCAAAAGATTGGCAATCCGCAAAAACGAGTTTAAATGATTTGCTCGATCGATATCCTGGAAATCGTAGACTTGCTTTAGCAGCAGCCAAATGTTCGATCGTGATGGATTGTTTGGATAGAGCCCTAGAACTAGTTTCCGACATCCGAGAAGATGAGAAACCTTACTACAGTCAAGCGCAAGCCGTTAAGTCCTTAATTGAGTTTAAACAAAAAGGCAGTCAACCCTTAAACGAGGACGATCGATCGGCTACTCCCGAAGAGTATCTCGATCGAAAATATTCACACGCTTGTTTCCTAACCGTCGAAGAAAAGTATGAACAAGCACTCACCGGTTTTTTAGAAATTGTGGCTGAGGATCGCAAATATCGCGATGATGGAGCCAGAAAAGCCATGCTGGCTATTTTTGAGTTACTCGGCAACGAGCATCCTTTGACGAATGAGTATCGCAAAAAGTTACTGCTGGTTTTATATTGATATTAGCTAGTGGCTAGTGGCTAGTAAATCGAGTTATCGAGTCCGGTTGTTGAAGTCTGTTTTCAACAACCGATCTCAATATGGGTTATGGAGTTTGTTGCAATTCGGGTCTTTCTTCGGCAACGATCGCCCCTTCTACTGGACAAACTTGCAGGCAAATGCCACAGTCGATGCAAGTGGCAAAATCGATCCAGTACCAGTCCGTTCCCTTGGTATTTTTTCCGGGACCTTCATGAATGCAAGCAACGGGACAGGCATCGACACAATCGGCGACGCCTTCGCAAGTATTGGTAACAATTGTGTGTGACATGGGTAATGGGTAATGGGTAATGAGTAATGAGTGATTGGTGTGAACCTATGAAAAATAGATCGTTAACTATAACGTCTCAATTTCCGACGATCCATCCGCATCGATCCAAGCAATATTGCCGATTTGACGGCATTTGGCGTAATCCCGAACGGCTTCTGGAGTTTGGAGATCGCCCAATGCCACCTCAACCCTGACCAAATGGGCAGATTGGCGAAGTTTTTGGGCATAGGCTAGAGTTGCCGCCTCAGAGTGTGCCGTTTTGGCAACCACCAACCAATCGCTAGGTGAGGTTCGATCGGGTAACTGTCCGGTGGGTTGGAGGGCTTGTTGTAAGTCTTCCAGATTGAGTGCAAAGCCGATACCGGGGAAAGCTTCGCCTTGGGGATGGTACAAACTCAAGAGTCGATCGTAGCGACCGCCTTGACCTAAAATTCGGGTTCCCGATTCCGTTTCCACAACCACTTCAAAGACGATTCCCGTGTAGTAGTCGAGAGTTTGAATCAAGCTTAAATCCAAGACGATCGAATTGAGAATCGAAGTGGTGAGCCCTGAATCGGCATGGGGAACGATCGCCCTCCGATGTTCGTCCAGCAACTCGAATAAGGCTTTGAGATTTTCCAACGCGCTGCGGGCTGTGGCATCGAGATCCAAATGTGCCAACTGTTGCAGCACATCTTGCGGACGACCGCGAAGATCGAATAAAAAGAGGGCGCGTTGGCGCAGTTCGGGCGATAGGGGAAGGGTTTCCAAAGCCACCCGATCGAGATGGGAAATTGCCCGTCTCACGGATTCCTGTAAGGCTTTGGGAAAAGGTTCCAGCAGCGATCGCGTCAGTCCCGCTTCCCCAACGATCGCCGACACCCCCCCAAGTCCCAAGTTCTGTAAGCAGTCTGCCAACAGCAGTAAGATCTCGGCATCGGCAAGAATCCCCCCTGCCCCCAGTAGTTCGACTCCCGCTTGGTAAAACTCCTGTTGTTGACCGCGATCGCCCTCATTGTCGCGACGGAAAACATTGGCATTATAGTAGAGACGTTGGGGAAACGTGGTGCTTGCCATGCGCGTAACAGCCGTACGGGCGATCGAAGCGGTCAACTCCGGACGCAATCCCAAGATTTCGTCATCGGCATCTTGGAATTGAATCACCGTCGATCGGGCGATCGCACCCCCTGCCATCAGGGTATCCAAACGTTCTAGGGTGGATGTAATAATCCGGTGATAGCCCCAGCGTTGAAACCGCGATCGCAGCCGTTTTTCGATCCAACGTTTTTGAGCGACATCGAGGGGCAGCAAATCCCGCGCCCCAGCGGGGGGTTGATAGACCATGATTTCCGATGGTGTTCTATTTCTTTTTCCCGCCAAACAAGCCGCCAAACAAGCCGCCGTTCGACTTGGGATCTGGCTTTTTCGAGGTTTTCGCCCCGGCTTCTTGACTCGTTGTCGCCGTATTGGCAATCAGTTGGTTGAGTTGTTTCCGGGCGTCCAAGGCGACAGGTTCTCGAGGGTTCAATTTGAGGGCTTGGGTGACGTGTTGCTTTGCCAGAGTAACATAAGCGGTAGAGGGTTTGAGCTGATTTTGCTTGAGATACAATATTCCCATAAGTCCGTGGGCAACACTGCTATTGGGAT
The DNA here is from genome assembly GCA_963838375.1 of uncultured cyanobacterium. Classification (GTDB taxonomy): domain Bacteria; phylum Cyanobacteriota; class Cyanobacteriia; order Cyanobacteriales; family Geitlerinemataceae; genus DVED01. The sequence goes on from CAWIQY010000015.1 coordinate 700,388, forward strand.
CGAGCTTGAGGGCTTCTTGCAATTCTTTGCGCGCCATCATCACGCCATTGAGATTATTTTTTTCGATCAGCATCGTGGCACGATTGCAATACTGTTCCACATAGGGATTTTGCTGGGGAGTTGAAACGGCGGCTTGTCCTCCGGCGGTGGTCGGCGGTTGAGTCCCCGGTGGTTGAGTCCCCGGCGGTTGAGTCCTCATAGGGGGTTGACTCATGGGTCGAGGTTGTTTTTTGATACCGCCGCCGTCTCGTTCTTTGCGTAAGAGATAGACCAGGTTGAGTTCGCTGATGGTGGCGATCGTCTCTGCGCTCCCACTGAGGTCATCGTACTGTTTTTCGGCTAACTGAGCGAGGGTATTTTTGTAGGCTTGGTCGAAAGATCCTCCTTGCAATAACCGTTTAGCCGCATCGCTTTTGACGGAAACAGACTGTCCGTCTTGGACGAGGCGTTTGCCCATCATTTTCAGCAAAATCACGTATTCGTCACGTTCTCGATCGTTAGAGAGTTTTGCGTAAGCTGGATTGACGAGTTTAGATAATAAAGCCTCAGCTTTTGGCTTGTCATCACCTTGGCAAATATCCGGATGCAAGCGACGGGCAATTTTCAGAAATCGTTTGCGGATTTCCCCGGCGCTAGCGTCGATCGGCATTCCTAGAATCGCGTGGTGGTCGATAAAGTCGAATTTAAACAATCCCCGGTTAAAGTCAAAAGACATGATGCGGTTCTCTCCTTCAAAAGCCATTCTTTCTGTTTTTACTTTACCCATCAAACCCGGGAATCTCTACCCAATCCTTCGGTTTGATTTCTAAAAGACGATCGCTCAACGCTTGATGAATCCGATCGTTGGTTGCCAAAATCCGCCCGGATTCAATTTGCAAAGGACTGCCATCATAAGCCGTCACTCGACCGCCAGCTTCGCGCACGATCGCTACTCCCGCCGCCAAATCCCAAGGTGATAGTCCTCTTTCCCAGTAACCATCTAAACGTCCACAGGCGACATAAGCCAAATCTAAAGAGGCAGCACCCGATCGTCGTACCCCTTGAGTTAGGTGGGTGAGGTAAGCAAACTCTGCATAATTATTATCGGGTTGAGTGGTGCGATCGTAAGCAAAACCCGTCACCAACAAACTTTTTGCTAGAGTTTCGGTGGTCGAAACCTGGATCGGGACTCGGTTGAGGGTTGCTCCCAACCCCGTCGCTGCACGAAAGAGTTCTTGACGAATGGGGTTGAAAATGACGCCGACTTCGGGCACGCCGTCGATTAATAATCCGATGGAAACCGCAAAACAGGGATAGTGGTGGGCGTAATTGGTCGTGCCATCGAGAGGATCGATCGCCCACAGATACGGACTATCTGTCTGTTTCAAACGTCCCGACTCTTCTGCCAGGATATCGTGATCCTTCACATGGCGGTTTAATACCTCTAGGATAGCGACTTCTGCCGCTCGATCGGCTGCCGTGACTAAATCTCCCGGACGACCTTTTTCTTCAATTTCGTTGAGTTTGCCCCAATAGGACTGTAAAACCGCACCACCTGTGAGGGCGGCTTCGGTGGCTATATCGAGAAAAACTTGTAAGTCTGTTGTTCGATCGTTCATTCGCAGGTAAATCTTAAAATTAGGACAGTAAATTAGGACAGTGGAAAATTTGCGATTCATCCCGACACTTATTTGATGTAGCACGGGATTGAAAATCCCTTTCACCGCTATCAAATAGACCAAATAGTAGCCCGCGCATTTGCCTAAATTTTATCGGTTTGTATACGAAAGTTTCAGGCAAATGCTTCGCCCCTACCAAAATCTGTCCTAACTGCTGTACACTCAGCTATAAAATCCGGTCATTTCAGTGCCGGGTGCTGACCAGCTCCCAAATCCATAAGCCTTGATTGATTTTGATGGCGAAACTCTGTCGGCGTCTGACGTAGGGGATTGTCTGGGTTCCAAATCCCCTTGCCCATGAGTCTAGCGGATTCTTGGGCTCGCTGGAGCTGTTCCTGATATTTTACATTGGGAGATCGGGGCATTGCGAGAGCGTGTCCAGTGGCGACCAGTTGCTCGTTAGCGAGTTGGTTTCCTACCCAAAGGTATGCAAGAGATCGTCCATACCGATCGTGCCTTTCTACGTCAAATTCCAGCCGGACTGACTTTGTGCCGAGTAGTTCTTCTAGCTGTTGTTTCGCCTCAACTCCCCAAGGTTGTTGTTGCAGATCCGGGGTGTCGATGCCGATCAGCCTTACGGTTTGGGAGGTTGGGGTTTGTGCCGCCGGGGTGACAATTTCCACGGTTTGACCGCTGACCACTCGCTGAATGTTCACTGGGTTTGCGGAAGGTTCGATCGCCCTTTGACAACCCGCCAGCAACCCCACAAAACAGACCAGCAGAAGCAGAAATAGCCTTGTCAAGCCAGCCAATTGAAGGAAATGAAGTTTTTTGACGATGGGTTGACACGCCCCACCTCCTGAACTGAGAATATGCCTGTAACTCTGGCGATCGTTACTCTTCATCTAACGGCAATCGGGCACGAACTTTTCCTTTGCCGAAATAGCGACCGAACTGGAGTTCGTAGACTTCATCTTCGGCTTGGGTTTCGACTTCCAAATCCGATCGGGGATAGCTGACGCACAGCAATGCGTAACCTTGTTTCTGGAGGTGTGGGGACAATCCCATGGCTTCGGGTTGGTAGATTTCACCCGAGATCACGCGCACGGCACAGGTGGTACACGCGCCGTTGCGACAAGAAAAGGGCAGGTTCACGCCTTGATTTTCAGCATTGTGTAGGATGTAGCGATCTTCGGGTACGCGAACGGTATGCTGTTCGCCGGTTTGGTGATGGTGGATTGTGACGGTGTGGAAACGGGTCATGGGAATTTGTCAGGTTGAGGATGTTGGGGAATGTGCCACTTCTATACCTATACACTTTAAGACGATTTGTACTTTGTGGAAGTTCGGTTGTGAAAGTCGGGTGCTTTCAGGAACCCCAACTGCCGAAAATTTTGTCGGTTGCCCGGTTTGGGATAAGACGGGAGAATTTTTCGATTTTGTTTCCCGGTTTCGGAAGATTCTGCTATGATGGGTAAGCTCGAGAAGTGAATTAACATTCATTCCCCTGGAGAGGTGGCCGAGCGGTTTAAGGCGCAGCACTGGAAATGCTGTTTAGGGCAACTTAACGAGGGTTCGAATCCCTCCCTCTCCGTTCCGTATTTTAAAAAGAGAGGAGGCAACCTGACGATCGCCTCCTCCCTTTTTAAGATGTAGAGATAGGTTTCTAGATTTCTAAAGTCCTGTTCCGGAAGAGAAATCCAGCAACGATGCCTGCTAGGGAAGGAACAATTAAAAACAGCCATAATTGAGCAATAGCTTGACCTCCTGCAAAGATTGCCGGTCCCAAGCTGCGGGCGGGATTCACCGAAACCCCCGTTACAGGAATTCCCACAATGTGAATGACCACCAGTGTCATCCCAATTGCTAAACCGGCTATCTGAGCGGGTGCGCCGTCTTGAGTCGATCCCAAAATCACGATGGCAAAGAGGAACGTGGCAACGAATTCAAAGACGATGGCAGATAGCGTACTGTACTCTCCCAAATAGCCTTTACCCCAGCCATTTTGACCCAAACCACTAACGGCAAGGTCGTAAGCTTCTAGCCGTCCGGTAACAATTATCGTTAGCACCGCCGCAGCAACGATCGCACCCAAGAGTTGCGCGATGATATAGTTACCCAGGTCTTTCCCATTCATCCTCCCGGCGGTGTAAGCTGCCAAGCTGACGGCTGGATTGATATGGCAGCCGGAAATCGGACCAATGCCATAAGCCATACCAATCAGGGCAAATCCGAAGGCAAAAGAGATGCCTAATAAACCGACGCCGCCTAACTGTTCGCCCCCGACAACCACCAAATTCGCAATGACAGCACTGCCACAACCAAGGAAAACAAGCGTAAACGTACCAATAAACTCTGCTATGTACTTTTTCATTGACCTTTTCTGCACTTCAGTGCTAAAAATCCTATGATTCTACCAGAATTTACGTAAAATCATGCAGAATAGCAGCAAGCAGTCCTGACGTAATTCCGTTAATTTACTGAAGTTTCCAAGAGATGGGTGGGCATCAATAAACACAGTTCAGCTACGGCTGGGCGTTTTTTGGAGACCGTAGATTGACCTTGTACATTTTTTCAGGTTGACTGCCATCTGGCGCGATCGCCACACTTCCTACCAAAAAGTAACTAGTTTCTGCTATATCCGTAAATTCATGGAAATTCCGAGACTTCCAGAGACCGATGGAAGATCCGATGGCTGAATAAGAACGACTGAACTCACCCTAAAAGCTCCCCGGATTCTGAAAGAGAATGCAAACGGCGATATAATCCTTTTTGGGTTAAAAGTTCCTCGTGACTCCCCACTTCAACAATTTTTCCGGCATCGAGAACGACAATTTTATCGGCTTCTCGCACGGTACTCAGACGGTGAGCGATAACGATCGTCGTTCGGGTGCCGAAAACCGATTTCATAGCCAGTTGGATCGATCGTTCGGATTCGTAATCTAAACTGGATGTGGCTTCGTCAAACACCAGTACATCCGGCTCGATAATTAATGCTCGAGCAATTCCCAAACGCTGTCGCTGTCCGCCAGATAAGCGCATTCCTCGTTCTCCCACAACGGTGTAATAACCATTGGGGAAGTCGGCAACAAATCGATCGACTCTGGCAATTTTACAGGCTTTTTCCACTTGAGAAAAGCTGGCAGTGGGGTTACCGTAGGTGAGATTATCGAGTAGCGTACCGTTAAATACATCTACTTCTTGATGCACGATCGCCAATCGTCGGCGGTATTGAGTGACATCTAAGTTACGAATGTCTTCTCCATCCATCAAAATGCGACCGGATGTTGGCTCGAAGTAGCGAAATAAAAGCTTGACCAAAGTGGATTTTCCCGATCCAGAACGACCGACGATCGCAATGGTTTGATACGGTTCGATTATTAAGTTTAGATCCTGTAATACCAGACGATCTCGATCGTAACCAAAGCAAATTCCTTCAAGCTGAATTTTGCCTGTAAATTTATAGGGATGGGTGCGAGGAGATATGGTCAATAAATTGACGGCATCGGTTCCTTCGGGTTGTTGCATGAATTGGTGAAACCGAATCATAGAAGCATAGCGACGGGCAAATACTTCAGATAAGGCACTAATCGGTTCGAGTTCGGCATATGCCATACTGGCAATGGTGAGTGCCGTCACGAAATATCCCAAGGAAATGCGATCGGAAAGTGTCGCCAATAATGTGGCAACCAAGACACCAAACATACTGAGCTGAATCACCGATCGCTGCCATATCTCTAGGTAAATATAGTTACGGTGAATGCGGTTAATAATTACCTGATATTCCCGATTCAATCGCTGTTGTTGGCGTTTGAGTTCGATCTCTTCCGTAGCGAAAGCTTTGACGGTTTTGATATTGGTGATAATTTCAGATGTTCGGCTTTCGGTATTCTCCATGTACTTTTGGAGTGTCTCTTCTTTCTGGATAATCGATCTTAGCGATTTGAGGGTAAAAAAGAATATCAGCAAAAAAGAGACAAAGAAGGCGATCGCTATTCGATTTTCAATAATCCAAAGAATGGTGAAAATACCCACAACTCGGACGAGTTTTGGAATCAACTGTCCGGCAATTTCGGGATACGTCCAGGTATGATTTTCCAGTCCCCGTGCTACTCGGGCGGCAATACGTCCGGGATTATTCTCTTCGTAAAAAGCTAAGGGTAAACTGAGGATTTTGGCGATAACTTCTCCGGCTCGATCTCGTCTTGCGGCAAAGGGAATCACCCAGTGAAACCAGTTTCCCAGCCAAGGCTGTACGGGCGATCGGACAACTGTTACTAGAAAAACTAAGCCGAGCAATATGCCTAAACTCAGTGAAGAATTGTTGGGTAAATTCGTCACACTGGAAAGGCTTGCTCCCAGGATTTGTATGGGTTTGTCGATGGCTCGATCGGATAGAACATTGAGGATTTGTCCGATCGCATACGGGACCACTAAATCTAGCAGTTCAAACAAACTAGATGCTACAATACTAAAGATCGCAACTCGCCAATAGTTGCCAAAGTATTTGAGAATATCTCGAAAGGAAGACATTGCATTAAAATTTGGGCAAACTGCACCACAGTTTCCCATTCCGGTAGATAACTTGTAGTATATACAATACTATACTACAAGTTATGATTGTCAACCTTCGATCGAGATCTGATTAGCTAGCGGTTCGCTTTCCCTTTTCCCGCGTTCCCTCGTTCCCTTCTGAACTCCCGATTAAAAGCTACTGAGGATTTGTAGCGATTCATCGATATGACCTTGGAAATTGAACTGGGAGTTGAAAATATGGCGAACTATCCCGTCTTTATCAATTACGTAAGTGACTCGACCCGGCAACAGTCCAAACGTGGCTGGAACACCATAGAGCTTCCGCACTCGATCTCCGGCATCGCTGACGAGAGTAAAAGGTAGCTGGTACTTAGTGGCAAACTTTTTGTGAGAGTCGATCGAGTCGCCACTAATGCCGATCACCTCTGCACCCGCTTCGGTGAAAGCGACGTAGCGATCGCGAAATCCACAAGACTCTTTCGTGCATCCCGGCGTATCATCTTTGGGGTAAAAATACAAAACGATGCTCTTGTTACCCCGAAAATCTTTGAGACTCACGGGTTCTCCTTTCTGAGAAGTCAACGTGAAATCGGGAGCAATCTCTCCTATTTTGACAGCCATGGGTGACACCTGCCTGAAGTTTACATATCTTAATAATCCTAGCGCAATTCCTCGGAAACACTCAACCTCGATCGCCTTTTAGATCTAAACTCATAAACGATCGCTTATTACTTATTACTTAGATGGTGCGTTTCGTGCCTCAATACACTAAACTCATAAGCGATCGCCTATTACTTATTCCTTATTACTTATTACTTGGGATGGTGCGTTTCGTGCCTCAACACACCCTACCTCCTTATTACTTATTACTTATTCCCTAATGCTCCAAAGACATCATCGGCAACATTTGTAACGGACCAATTCCCAACTCTTCCGACGAGATCGATCGTGCCTCAAACAAAGCCAACATATCTTTGGGTTGGGGATTACCTCGTGTCGCACCCGTGGCACCCATCGCCACAATCAAGCAGCAATAGCCTTGGAGTTTCTGGGTTAGATCGTACCAACTTTGCAGATTGCTGCAATGAGCCGCATCAGTGTGGGAAAACTCCCCAAACAGGTGTAATTCATCATTTTGGGTTTGGAAAATTCCCAAATCGTAAGATTCTCCACTAAAGGGATTTTCTCCGGGATTAAAGCCGATAGCTTTGAGTCCCCCTTCTGTTTGCAACTGCGCGATCATCGTCTTGGCTTTTGGACGGGTCGTTTGGATCACGATTGCCGGCAATCCCCGTTCGGCGGCAGGAATTTGGGCGCATTGATAATACTCGACGCAATGGCGCAGCGATTCTACTGCATCCCAGGGAATAATATCTAAGCGCAGAAACACATCCGCCGGTACTAAGTCTTCACGCAAAAGGGGAGTAGAGAGTTCGTCATCATCATCATCATCTTCTTCCGCGTCTGCATTGTCTGCCATCTGCAAAAATTCTTCTGCTAAATCGGGAAGTGTTGAGACGGGAATAGAAATCGATTTGGGATCGGCTGGAATTTCTGAAGGGAGTGAAATTTTGTACTTGCTATTAATTGCCGGAAAGTCATCTTCAGAGAATTTCGATCGATGGCTGCGGAAAAAGCGATGTAGAGCTTCGAGGGCCACCCAAACGGCGATCGCTTCTTCATCGTAAAGAAAGGGTCGCAGTCCTTCAAAGGGGTGTAGATTTCCAAAGGTAGGTTCGATCTCCGACCAAGGCAATTGCATCAAATCGAAGCGATCGTCATCATCGTCATCATCGTCCATCTCATCAAGACTCTCGTAAGTCACAAACAAACAATCTTGGCTGAGAAATGCATCTTCAAGATGTTCCATCGACGAATGGGCTAACACCGAAGTGCGAAATTGCTTGAGAGACTCCAGGGAACGGTATAACAAAATGCCGTAGTCCAGCCCCAGCATTCCCAATATGGAGACGTAGAATTGACCGATCCCCCATCGATTGAGATCGATGCAGAGAATTTGGTGGTCGCTCAAAAGCGTCCAAGGTGCATCTTGCCAAAGCTGGAACGCCTGTTGCTGCAAAAGCCGATCGTATTGGGGAGGAAGTTGGGGCGGACGTTGCCCACTAAAGCGCTCTTGTAGTCCCCGAAAAATTTCGTCGATCAGCGGCAACTCCGGTACGTATTCCAGGGCAATATCGAGATCTTGAAGAACGCCCCGCAGAAAAAATAAGATCTCTCGATCGCGCACGACAATTTTTTGGGGTCGGGCGGGCTGAGCGGGATTGTGAGGATGTTCCATCGCTCGTAGCAGAGTCCGGACTACCGCGTCTAGCCCCCGAGAGACTGGAGCCATATCCATGCCTCGGACGATGCCTTCGGAGCCATCTACCCAGAGGATACACTCTGCTCCTTCGTCATCTATTTCCGATTCAAGCGGTTCGGTATCCATCTCCACCGATCGACGATCGCCCTCCCACACACAGGGAATTTGCGGCAGTTTTTGCAAGCGACGGAGAGTGGTGGGAGAAAGTTTAGTCATACAACCGATGGAAAAAGCTCCGGAAGCTGGGAAATTTATGGCAGGTATCCCCAGTGTTCCCTATCTTAACTTGCAAGGGGCTTGGGGAGCTATAAACAAGAGTTTAGAAGTTAGAGCAGTTGCAGGCGTTTCTGAAACGCTAGCGATCGAAATCTAGCCTCCCCAAAGGATTTGATTGCGATGGACGGCTCCCAAACGGTAAAGATCGGTCTCGAATGTGGAGGTCGGAGTTGTCGCTAGAGGTGGCCAGAGGTGAGGTTTGCCGCCCCATTGTTGCTGGAGGGTTTGTAGCAGGGTGTCTTGACTGGCGCGGAAGTTTTCTACGTAATCGCCGCCCCCATTGACGATGGCAAACCAAACCAACCCTCGATCGCGCGTGGGCAGCACTCCCACCAAGGCACTGACATTCCACAGGGTTCCGGTTTTCACGGCTGAGGCTTGGGGCATTTGCCGATCTTCAAGCGTGCCGATATCGCGCCCCATCACCGGAAAAACATCCCCGATATTCAACCCCAGGGGCAGCAAATGACGCTGAATGGCGACAAACATCGCACAGGCTGCCCGAGGAGAAATCCGGTTCTCTTGCCCCAACCCAGACCCGTTAATCAGTTGAATTTCTTCTGGGGGAACCGCTGCTGCGCGGGCGGCTGTCCCCGCAACCACCGCTGCACCGCCCAAGGCATCTGCTAGCATTTGCGCCATATCGTTATTGCTGTGAACGTTCATTTCCTTGAGTAGGCGTGCTAGAGGCAAGGATTGATGGCGCAACAACGGCACAGTCGCTGGAGTTTGACGGAAAAGACCGCGACGATCGTCTCCTGCCTTCTTTGGCTTGACCGTTCCTTCGATTGTCACCCGAGGCTTGAGGGTTCCCGGTGGTAACTCCTCATATTCAGCTTGGGTTTGAGGCGACCACAACGAAGAGTCGATCGCTTCTTTTAGGAGTTGACCCGCGATTTGAGGATCGGATTCAAAGTTCATGGCAAAAGACCCTTCGACGATCAAATCTCCCGTTACACGGCGAATCCCCATACTTTCGAGGGCGTTTCCCACGACGATCGCCTCTTTCGAGACAAACAGAGGATCGCTGCCGCCTGTCACCACCAAATCGCCCTGCACGACCCCGTTTTCCACCGTTCCTCGAGCGTCGATGGCGGTTTCAAATTGGCGATCGCTTTTCCAAGTTTTCAAAGCGGCTAAAGATGTGGCAATCTTCGTAATCGAGGCTGCCGAACGGGGCGTAGTTCCGGCACGATCGGCGAGAGTCTGCACCCCGGACTGAAGCCAAATTCCTTGCTCCCCAGAAAGCTGACCTTGGGCTTCCAACTGCTGCAAATACCGATCGATGGTGGTGGCGATCTCCGAATCGGGCGGCGCCGGTAGCGTCCATCCCGCACCCGATGCCAGTAACGTAAAAGTCTCCAGAGACTGGGGTTCCACACCCATCATCGGCAGACCCAGCGAAATTAACCCCGAACTTAATAAATCCAGCACAATTGCTCTCAAATAGAGTGAAATTTAGGGCAGGAGGCAGTAGCGAAGAGGCAAAAAGGGAAGAATTTCACCCCGCACCCCAATCGGGCACTCTGAACCACTCGCGACTGGCTCAACCGCCAACCCTAAAGATCATAAATCCGATCGGGTTATCATTGCGGGAGTAGCCTTGCCTTCTGGTAAAATTTTGGAGGTTTATACAGGATTCGATCGATGGGAGCCATAAGGGCACGAATTGCCATAGATGCAATGGGGGGCGATTACGCTCCCGATGAAATTGTAGCGGGAGCCTTGAAAGCAAAGGAATCTTTCGATGTCGATATCCTGCTCGTAGGCGATGCCGATGCGGTGGAAGCCTCGCTGAAAAAGTACACGCATCGTACGGATATCGAGATCGTCCCCTCAAACGGCGTCGTGGATATGCACGAGGAACCGCTCAGTGCCCTCAAGCGCAAGCCAAAAGCTTCCATCAATGTCGCCATGGACTTGGTGAAGCAGCAGCGAGCCGATGCTGTCGTCTCCGCCGGTCATTCTGGAGCGGCAATGGCGGCTTCCCTGTTGCGTTTGGGAAGATTGCGCGGCATCGATCGTCCGGCAATTGGCGCTGTTTTGCCCAGTACGGTTCCCGATCGTCCAGTCCTGATTTTGGATGTGGGCGCTAACGTCGATTGTCGTCCTAAGTTTCTCGAGCAGTTCGCCTGGATGGGAACCATCTACAGTCAGTATGCCCTAGGTATCGATCGACCCAGAGTCGGACTGTTGAATATCGGCGAAGAACCCTCAAAAGGCAACGAGTTAGCCGTTCGCACCCATCAACTTTTGCAAGAAAACTCGCGCGTTAACTTCGTGGGGAATGCGGAAGGGCGAGACGTTCTGTCGGGTCAGTTTGATGTGATCGTCTGCGATGGTTTTGTGGGAAATATTTTGATCAAATTTGCCGAAGCCGTGGGTGAATCGATGTTGCAAGTTTGCCAATCCGAGTTAGAAGGAGGAGTGGGTAGCCAGGTCGATCGTAATTTGCTCGCCCCGAGTATCAAGCGCATTCGGCAAAAAATCGATTACGTCGAACACGGAGGGGGGTTGCTCTTAGGCGTAGCCGGAGTTTGTATCATCGGTCACGGCAGCTCCCACGCTCCAATTATCGCCAATGCCGTACGTTTGGCCAAAGATGCCATTGAAAACCGAGTCATCGAGCATTTACAAGAAAGTCACACGCAACACATAGAGCAGTCTACGATTAGCGGTCAGTAGGCTCGTCCTGCGATGCGTCCGCCCGTCGTCAGTCGTCAGGAGTCTCGCATAGCGTAACATTGGTTAACAAGACGACTGACAAAGGATAAAGCACAAAGGACGAAAAATATAATGACGACTATTGGCATCGCGATCGCCGGAAGTGGTTCAGCCGTACCCGATACCGCTCTGAATAACCACCAACTGAGCCAGTTGGTAGACACCTCCGACGAGTGGATTGCTTCGCGCACAGGAATTCGCGAACGCCGTCTCGCCGATCCCCAACATTCGCTTTCTTCTCTGGCAACTGCTGCCGGTCAAAAGGCGATCGCGATGGCAGGTTTAACGCCAACCGATATCGATCTGATTGTTTTGGCAACCTCCACCGCAGACGACCTGTTTGGCAGTGCCAGCCAAGTTCAAGCCCAGCTTGGCGCTACGAGAGCTGTGGCATTTGACTTGACCGCTGCTTGCTCGGGGTTTGTATTCGGATTGGTGACCGCCGCTCAATTCATTCGTACCGGAGTCTACAGCAATGTCCTGCTTGTGGGGGCGGATATCCTGTCTCGGTGGGTCGATTGGGAGGATCGCCGCACCTGCGTGCTGTTCGGTGACGGTGCAGGAGCCGTGGTCTTACAGGCTTCAGACCGCGATCGGCTTTTGGGCTTTGAACTGTGCAGCGATGGTACGCAAAATGGCTGTCTCAACGTCGCTTACCAGCCTCAACCGCGACCTCTAACGGATGATATTGCCGTTGCTCGAGGTCAGTATCAGCCGATCGTCATGAGCGGTCAAGAAGTGTACAAATTTGCCGTCAAAAAAGTCCCGGATGTCGTGGAAAAAGCCCTGTTTCGTGCTGACCTCACCAGCGAAAACATTGATTGGCTGTTGTTACATCAAGCCAATCAGCGGATCCTCGATGCTGTTGCCAAACGGCTGAACGTTCCCGAAGAAAAAGTCCTCAGCAATCTCGCCAACTACGGCAATACCTCTGCGGCTTCTATTCCTCTGGTTTTGGACGAAGCCGTCCGCCAAGGCAAAATTCGATCGGGTGATATAATTGCTACCTCCGGTTTTGGTGCAGGTTTGACCTGGGGTGCGGCGATTTTTGAATGGGGCAAGTAAATCGTTAAGTAACAAGTAATAAGTAACAAGTAATAAGTAATAAGTTTAGGAGTTCAGACGTGCACCAGCTCAAAAGAGAAAATAAGCAACTAGCCACTAGCAACTAGCCACCAGCCACTAGCCAATAACTAATAACCAATGACAAAAACAGCGTGGGTTTTTCCCGGACAAGGTTCTCAAGCGATCGGCATGGGTGTAGATTTAGTAGAATTGCCCGAGGCAAAAGCTAAATTCGCTATTGCCGAGGAGATTCTCGGTTGGTCGGTATTGGAGGTCTGTCAGAGTGAAGAGGAAAAACTGGCTCGAACGCTTTATACCCAGCCTTGTTTGTACGTTGTGGAAAGTCTCTTAGCCGACTTGTTGCACGATCGAGGGCAGCAGCCGGAATTGGTTGCCGGACATAGCCTGGGAGAGTACGTGGCGCTGTATGTGGCAGGAGCATTTGACTTCGAGACGGGACTGCGATTGGTCAAGCGAAGATCCCAGTTGATGGACTGTGTAGCCGGAGGACAGATGGCAGCGCTGATGAAATTCGATCGTCATCAACTCGAAACCCAAATCCAAAACACTGATGGCGTGGTGTTGGCAAACGATAACAGCGCCGAACAGGTGGTCATCTCCGGGACTCCAGCCGCCGTAGAAGCCATTCTCAACAGTGTCAAAGCCAAACGCGCGGTGAAGTTAAATGTCTGGGGGCGCTTTCCACTCGCCGTTGATGGCTACCGCTGCCCTAGAGTTTCAGCAAGTTTTGAATTCCGTTTCCTTTGCCGATACCACCATTCCCGTCTTGTCTAATGTCGAACCCGAACCCTCAACCGATGGCAACGTTCTCAAAGACCGCTTACTGAGCCAAATGACCGGTTCGGTAAGGTGGCGAGAAATTTGCCTGCGGTTGCCCCAAGAAGGCATTGAACGGGCGATCGAAGTCGGTCCTGGCAAAGTCCTTTCCGGTTTACTCAAACGCACCTGCGCCCAGCTAGCCTTAGAAAATATTGGTAGTGCCGCAGACTTAAAGACTTAAAATTGCTGATGGGTGAGTTTCTACGATTAACTATAAACTCTCAACAATGAACGATTAGACATTAACAATTAACTATTAAAATTATGGGTCGAAATCGCGAACCCGTTCCCAGCTTAGCCCTCTACCACCTGTTTAAATGGCCGGTGGTCAGTCCTCTATTACATACCTACTTTAGAGGACGGATTTACGGAGCAGAAAATGTTCCCCAAGACCGACCGTTTATCGTCGTCAGCAATCATGCAAGTTACTTCGATCCGCTCATCCTTTCCTGTGCCTTGGGACGTCCGGTCGCTTTCATGGCGAAAGAAGAACTCTTTAAAGTTCCCGTTCTCAAGCAAGCGATCGTCCTATACGGGGCTTATCCCGTTAAACGGACAAGTGCCGATCGTAGTGCCATTCGTTCTGCCTTGAAAGCCCTAGAACACGGTTGGGCAACGGGGGTTTTTTTGCAAGGAACTCGCACCACCGACGGACGCATTACCCAACCCAAACTCGGGGCAGCCACGATCGCCGCCAAGGCACAAGTTCCCATTCTCCCCGTTTGTTTGTGGGGAACCCAACATATCCTCAAATCCGGATCGCCCTTGCCTCGTCCCGTGTCTGTGACGGTTCGCATCGGTGCGCTTTGCGATCCGCCAACATCCTCGAAACGAGAAGTCTTGGAGGCACTAACGCAGCAGTGGACGGATACCATTAATACCTTCTACGATTTGGGACGATAATGGGTCATGATGAGCCACTCATTCAAAACGAGTTAGTCGCTTTGTTTGCGGCGAACTTGCTTGCGAACGATCCACATAATAAACCAAATAACTAAAATTAATAATGCGATTTTAGAAAACGGACCGAGATACTTCTCTACGTCTTCATAGTGATCTCCTAACTTCCAGCCGGCATAGGTCAGTAGCCAAACCCAAAGCACTGTTCCGAGGGTGGAATAAAACGTAAAGGGAATCAGAGGCATATTGTTGATTCCGGCAGGAAGAGAAATTAAGGTTCGCACTCCCGGAACTAAACGACAGAGAAAGACTGCCTTGATCCCATGCTTGTTAAACCATAGATTGGATTTTTGAATATCTTTAGACGAAACAGAAATCCATTTTCCATAGCGATCGGCTAACTGTTCGACCCGCTTTTCGCTGACAAACTTTCCGACATAGTACCAAAAAAAACCTCCGGCAACGGTGCCGATCGTTCCGGCTACGATGGAGGGAATAAATTCCAGATCGCCTTTAGATATAGTAAACCCGGCTAAGGGCATAATAAGTTCGGAGGGAATGGGCGGAAACAAGTTTTCTAAAAACATCAACAGGGCAATTCCCACATACCCCAGGGACTCCATTGTCTCAGTTATCCATTCAACCATGTAGGGCAAGTCCTTCAGTAAAATATCATCCCCATTCTAGCCATAAGTTTCTTCTGGCAGACTCAAAACTGACGAACCGGGAGTCAGAAATTCAATTTTTTGGCATGAGTCCGACAAGAGAATCGCCGAATCTTCAACCATAGTACGGGCAATCCCCCCATGCAGGTTGCTCCATCTGGAGGCGCTGCGAAAGTTATATCCTCATCTTAGGACTTTGTGAGACGATCGAAAAGCTCGAGAGTCTGCCGACAACAGTGTTTGAGCTTTTCTTGCATTTCTGGCACAGGTTCCGTGTTTCCCACGAATTGCCAATTTTCTACCGTCGAGAGTTGCCACTGTTTTCCATTGTGATCGTATCCGGCAGTCTCCACACCAATGACGCGGTGCTGTTTCTCCAAGGGATCTTGATAAAAACGAATCTGTACTAACAGACTGCGACTTTGGAGGAGACGACTGCGACCTGGAAAATGGAAACCAATATCGATCGAGTCGGGGTCTACCATCTTGCGAGTCTCGGGATCGTTTGTCCAAGGCTTGAGATCCGATCTCAAATCCGGAAACTCCGCCTTGAAAAGATTGACTACCGCAGCAATTTTGCTGGCTACCAAAAAATCGTTGGCTTGTTCTGCTGCGTTCACAATCTACACTCCAACCTCTGCAAGCATCCTGATTAACGGCGACTGACAAATAGTAAACTCTGACAACTTTCTGCTGACGATCGACCCTTCTCAACTCGCCGTTAAGATTTGTTATATCTCAAATATTGGTGAACCGAGTCCTCTAGCTCTGTAGCAACGGTAACACTAAGATGACAAAGTAGTAGACCAATGGTGCTGTAAACACGTAGCTGTCACAACGATCGAGAATGCCGCCGTGACCGGGAATCAGTTGACCGGAGTCCTTCACCCCAGCATCGCGCTTCATCATCGATTCGGTTAAATCTCCCATCAAACTCGCTAAACCGACGATCAGACCCAACAGTCCCCCCACCAGTCCCCACCACGACCAATGCAGAAGTCCAGCCCAAATCGCACCAACAGTCATGCTGCTGGCGACGCCGAACACAGCTCCCTCAACGGTTTTTTTCGGGCTGATTTCGGACAAGCGAGTGCGACCGAAAAATTTGCCAAAGAAGTAAGCGCCGATATCCGCTGCCCAGATACAGGTAAACCCCACCAAAGTCGCGGCGAGTCCTGGGGTAAAGAAATGGAAATCTAGCCACGGTTGGGGCAGGGAAAGAGCGAGCGGTTGGCTGCTAGCAACCAGGTGGGAATTTTGGGTAAACAGTGTTGTATCCGGTAAGAGCCGCAATCGCACCCAGTAGCTTGGCAGCAAACCTCCGTAGAATAATCCCAAAATCGAACTGGAAATGTCGGCAATAGATGACAATTTGGGTTGAAACAATAGATAACAACAAATGGCGGTTCCGGCGACGGGAAAGATGACTTCAACGAGATCCGGAGCAATATTGGCAGTGACTAGCAACAGTTGACTGACAACCAAAGTGGTTTTGCCCGCCGGGGCAATTCCTTTTGCCCGCACCATTTGAAAGTATTCCTGTTGACCCAGAAAAATCAGGATTCCAAAACCTAGGGTAAAGTACCATCCTCCGGCGAAAATCATCCCCAGGGCAACGGCAATCGCCACAATTGCACTTATAATTCGAGCGGCAGACACGGTCGTAGTTTTCATAAAAGATAGCGGAGGCAAACATGAATTCGGGAGTGGAGAACATCGTAGCTATTGCCCTCAGTTGCCCGATCGAAAAATGACTCGGGTTGAGTAGGATACATCAGTTTTGCGATCGAGCCTGTGGCTTAACCTCGTTTTCCACCATGTTTATTAGTTTAACGAGATGTTAAGACTATTAGAAAAGACGATCGAAAATATTTAAATGTTGGAGTTGGTCATTGGTCGTTGGTCATTGGTCATTTGGGGTTGGTGGTTTGGGGTTGGGTGTGGGTAGGGGCGAAGCATTGGGGTGATCAGTTATCCTACGCTTCGCTCGTCCAGGAGATTGGGGTTTGCCAGGGGTGAGGAGTCGGAAGTATTGGGCAATTGCTGGAGAACCCACCGACGAAAGAGTTCGACGATGATGCGAATTTTGCCGTCGTTGAGGACAACGACATCGTGGCGGATCAGGGTAGACACGGCGTTGTTGACATCGGCAAGTGACAGTCCCGTTGCCTGGACGATATCCTGGCGGCTGCGTCCGTCACGATGGTCAGCAAGGGCGCATAACACCTGCTGCTGTCCGATGGGAGGATCTGCCGCCTGCTTCCAAACCCCTCCGAAGTAGCCTTTGCCTTGCCCGAAAAAGTCGGGTGAAGCAATTACTGCTTCCACATCCTCAACCGCAAACACGGGATCGCGTTTTTGTCCCTCCTCAAAGACTTGCTGATTGTAGCGGCTGACCAGGCAATAACCGATGAGTTGGACGAGATAGGGTTGTCCGGCTGTGAGGTCGTAAATGGACTTGACGGTATCATTGAGATAGCCGAGGGGAAAGTCCTCGCTACCCACCAAGAGTTGCCGCGTTGCCTTCTGGCTCATGAAGCTAACGCGAATGTTGACAAAACTCGAAAAAAAAGGTTGGGAGTAATCTTGTGTCATTTCATCCAACGTGTGCAATCCCGCCAAGGCAAAGGCAATTTTGCTGCTTTTCTGAACGCTGGCACGCAACACTTCCAGGAAATCGGGCCGGAGTTGACCTGCCGCGATCCAATCTTCGATTTTCTCAAATTCATCTAGGGCAATAATTAACCCCTGTTGTCCCAAATTGACATTGACTGATTCCAAGTAACGATCGAATGTCCGGAAGGGAAAACGCAAAAGGTCGTCGTCGCTAGGGCCCAGAGATAGAGATGGCTCGGGAGATCCCGTCACAAATTGCCATCAGCACGTCGCCCGCACCTTGGTAAAGAGAACCGATGGCTTGAAGGTTGATGTATGCAACCTTCACTCCAGCGCCCAAGTTTTGAGCGGCATTCCGGACAATGGAGGTTTTCCCCATACGTCGATGACCGTAGATGACGACAGATTGCAAGTGCTGGTTCATCACCCACTCTTTTTCAAGCTGTTCGATAATGTCTTCTCGCCCGACAAATTGCTTGCCTTCGACGGGATCGCCGATAATGTAGGGATTGGGAACAAGACGATCGATCGAAACGCTCCCTACTTCCCCAGCAACTCCAAGCAATTGAACTTGCCAAGCTTCGGCAATGCGGATAATTAAATTTCGTTCGGCTTGGGGTAAGTCGTCTGGGCGATCGAGAATTGCTTGCAGTTCTCCGAAAGCACGGTTGAGCGCAAACGATTTAGTGGACGGAGACGCGGCACGCTGGACTAACTGTAAATCCTCGATAACGAGATGCAAACCGGAAATGGCTTGCCACGTTATGGGACGGAGATGCGGCGTAGGGGGGATAGGAGGCAATTGTAAAGTGACAATTTGTGAAAGTTCTTGGGTTCGACGACACTTGACTAGAGTTTCAGCCAAGACAAACATTTCCGAACCATATAGAAGATCTCGGACTTTCTCAAACGCTTCATAGGCTTGCTTTGGATCTTCTCGATACAAATACCAAAATCCGGCTGCTGTCGCTTGCACTGGCACATTTAGACTGATTTCTGTATTCAAACCTCGTAAAAGTCGTCGTTTGAGAGGAGGTAGAAACCAGACAAAGGACTCCACGGCTGAGGCTGTCATGCTTGCCGCCGGAGAAGCCGAGGCAAACCGGACTAAGTTCCAATCGTAGGGATTTTCTGCTAACTGAGCTACGTTCCAGACCAGGTGTTCGTCATCACTCTCTTTCAACCACTGATTCACGGCTTCCACCACCGGGATGAATTGCAAGGTGTATTGCAGCAGTTCGTTGAGATTGGCGACGCCAGTTTGGGGCTCTCGTTTCAGCCACTGAACGATCGAATCGGAGAGAGACAGCAACGGTAGCGGTGTTATATGGGGCAACCGCCAACGTTCGGGTTGCCTTTTGGGGACGAATAACCCTACCAGCCAATTGTCCGGACGCAGGATTGCCACTACCACAGCGACGCTACTCGCCAAACTTCCCGCGATCCCGAATGTCACCCCTTCCGACACCCCATAGGTTCTGCCCAAAACGATCGCTCCAGCAATGCCAAAGAGTAGGCTCATGCCAATCCCGATGGGAATTCCCGCTACCATCCGGACGACGATACCCCCTGCCATACCCGAGAGCGAACCAAAGGCAACTCCACCCGCGACGCCAAATGCGATGCCGAAGGCAATGCCCACCAACAGCCCAAACCCAACCCCCAGAGAGAGTCCCGATGCGGAGCCAGTAAACGCAATGCCTAGCGACACACCCACCGCGACGCCAGAAACAACACCTGCCGTTACTCCCACAACTGCCCCGAGAATCCCATCTGTTGCCGCGCCAACTCCTCTACCGATTGCCACGGCGACGAACACACCGCTCGCAATCCCGACGGCAATGCTCAACGCCACGCCCCCTAAAACCCCCTGAAACCCTCTGACAACCCCAAATGCCACGCCACCTGCCAAACTCAACCCGATACTCACCGTCACGCTAAAGGCGATGCCTTCGGCGACTCTACCTGCCGCACCCAAGACAACGTTTGCCAAAATTCCAATAACGATCGCAAAAATCACGCCTCCCCAAGCCACTGGAAAGCCCACTAACTGCAAAAGTCCGCTCAATACGAGGGGAATAAAGATGGTAATTAACAAACCTTGAACCCACAAATTGCGGCGGTTTCGATGTCGAAGTCCATTTGTTCCTCCAGCAAATTCTTCCTCGTACCCGCACAAGGCTTGGGGAAAGAAAAACACCCAGTACAGCAACCGCAGATAATCTCCCAGTTTCCAAAGGGAAAGTCGGCGCTGGAGTTTGGGAGCTAAATTCAAGCGAGGTAAGGGCTGGGAATTCATTCGGATGACTCCGCTCTCTCTCCATAGAGGTTGTGACACATCTCCATTAATTTTTGGGGATGTCCGCCAGTTTCGGCAATCAGTGCGGCAATTTCTTCTTCGCTAAAACGCACATCTGTAGACGCCAAGCGAGAGTCAATAAAAGCACGAGAGGTGTTTTCATCCCACGGCTTTAACCGTTGCTCGATACAGATATTGTACAGGGGAGAAGTTTTCCCTTCTTCAAATAATTTATCGAGTGGAGTACAGGTTGCCATCACCAAACGAAATGGAGCATCTCGTCCTTCTGCCAAACCTCGAAGTCGATCGCGAACTTCATGTGTAAATCCATCTCCAGCCATTTTTTCTACTTCATCAATCAGTAGGAGCAGTCGGCAATCTCGAAGCGATCGGGTTAGCGAATAACCCTTACTAAAATCGATACCAATTTCATCACAGAGATAGTGATAAAAATCTTCTTCATTTTCAACAAGTTGTAAGTTGAGATAAATGGGCTGTCGTCCGATCTGGTTCAGGCGATCGGTCTGTCGTTCCAGGGCTTTGAGCAGCGAGGATTTCCCGATTTGGCGATCGCCAGTTAGAGATACGCTGCTTCCACTTTCCAGAAATTCAAAAATTCGTTGAATCTCTTGCTTTCGGTTGAAAAAGAGGTGGGGATCGTCGATCGCTCCAGTGGGGGGAATGAAGGGATTGCCTAACGGCAAAGTTTCTCGATCGAGAGTTGAAGGTGAAATAGACTCTGAGATTGGTGCTGCTGTTGGCTTTTGTGTTACGTCTTTATGGGTGATTTCTGGGCTAATAGCTCTTTCCCGGTCTTGTCTCCAAAGATCTTCTATAGTTGTTCTGAATGTTTTTTTGCTAATTTTAACATTAAATTCTTCTTCAATTCTTTTACATAAACTAGCTCCAGTCTTTCGCAATGACTCAGCTTTCTTTTCCGTTTCACCTATTTCACTATATTTCAGATTTTTCCAAAAAGCAAAAAAAACCATTTTTTCCGACTCCTTTAAGCTTTTGCTTTTTTTCAAGAAGATTCTATTAATAAAATAAAAAGCTTCTTCATCACTTAGTTCTTTGCTCATTCACAATAACTCACAAAAATGCACTTAAAAAAAGTGAAAAATAGTACACTGCACATTTTTTCCAATTGACGACTCTTTAAAATTAACGAATAATACATTCATAACTTGAAGGAGAAATGACAATGCAGTCGAGCCAAAACAATTCTAACTCCGACAAAATTCCAGGTGAATCGCCCCTACCCATCCAATATGTTTCACCCAAAGAAACCATTGAAATAATTGGCTTTCCTTCCACTCTAGAACCATGGACACCCGATCAACTCGTGCAAACTGGTGGTCAATTTGCAGCATGGATGATCTGTTTAACCTTTTTGATTCAAGCAATGACTAATTTTCTCAAGGCTCTAACGCCTATCATAGGGAAAAACAACAAAGGAGAGTAGACACGGCATTGAATCCGGCTTAACCGGTCATCTTTGTTTCCCCCTAAGCCGGATTCAGCCTATCCCTCTGATGAAAGGGCAACCCATTCCCACACCCTCAATCTCACAGCTTTTGCTGGGATTGAGGGGTAACACCCTCTACTAATTTAGTAAAATTTGTTTAAGTAAGCAAGTTGGGAATAAAGTTTATGGTAAGGAGATCGTTACGTAAATTTACGGGTTTTTCCGTAAATGCACGGATACAGCAACGCCATCCATTGCTAAAACCCATTATTACATCGATCGAAGCTAAGAGCTTGTCATAATTCCATGTTTTTGGTAAGATCGCTCTAAATTCGGATTCAAATCTGGAATCTAGAAATTTAAAGTGTCCTCCGCTTCCTCAAACGGTAACAAGTACAATCCATCCCGAAAAAACTTTTTAGCAAATAACAGTGGATTTTTCGCTCTATTGCTCTTAGGGCTTGGATTCATTATGTTTTGGCTTCCTAGCATTAGCCCAGACCAATTGCAAGTAGCACTGGCTCAGCAAGATTGGCAAGCCGCAGACCAAGCCAATTACGAGTTGCTACTAAAGATTGCTGGCTCCAAATCGAAAAGCCAAGGACAGTTCGATATAGAAGAGTGGGAGAATTTACCATGTGAAAAGCTTAAAAAAATAGACATTTTATGGAGAAAAGCTAGTGACAAAAAATTTGGGTTTACGGCTCAATTAGAAATCTACAAAAAAGTTAACTACGATGCAGAAAAATATTACCAAGAAATTGGATTAAAAAATGAGAAAGAGTGGTTGGTCATCTGGGGATACAACGAAGAACAAAAAATAGTTGAATATGCTTCTGGGTACGAACCAAACTTTACACGAGAAAAGCTTAACCAATTTTCCTAAAGGATATCTACCTATCAAAATGTATTGGGAAGATAAAACCGATCGGCGTTTGGAAAAAGTTTTGAAATGCCAGAAGATAAAAATGGCAATAAACTAAATATTGTTGAATCGAGACACGTAAAATATATAGCTTATGTCATAAAATATATGATTTATGTCAATCGACTAACTGCATGGGGCTTGATTTTTCTATTCGCTTGTAATTCTTGAATCAAACAAGCTTTAGCACAAGAAAGTAGAACGGTAGACAGTGAGCTACGGTCTTTGAGAGAGTTTCTCCGTGAAGATCCACCCAATTGGCAAAGTGCTGATGAAGCAACGCAATGGTTAATGCAACAACTTGCTCCATTTTCTGAAGGACGGATCGACAGTCCTAACTGTGGAAAGATAGAAAAAATTAATAAACTTTGGACAGAAGCGAGTGACGATAAATTGGGTTTCACTGCCCAAGCACAGATTTTTATGGAAGTTGACAGAGATCCAAAAGCTTACTATGAAAGAATTGAATGGCTCGATATTTGCCAAGCCTTTGACCTTAATTCTACTGTCATCTCAAATATGGGAATTCTACCAACTCCACCCTTTTCAGAAATCGACGATCGAAAAGTGGGAGTGTTATCGATTCCGATTTTATCGAAAACAGATGAATTAATTTCAGGTATCCTACCACTTCCACCTTCTGAAAACCTTGAATTTCCCAAAACTGTATTAATTCCCAATCGTATTAATTTTGAGAATCAGCTCAAAAAATCGATAACTCAAATTGAGAAAAGTCTCGAATCGAAATTATATTCCTGAATTCGCTCGTTAAGATGAAGTATATAAAACATCGAGTTGAAATCTTTATTTCCGATCTTCCATCCAAAGTTAATATGAACATACAAAACTTTCCTTCATCAAAATATCGTAGTTCATCACAAAAGGACAGTGACAAACCTTCACAAAATCCCACACATTCTATGGATTCTAATTCAACTGAAGATTTAGAGACTTCCCAATCCTATTTACCTGGGATGGAAAACCATTCACCCAATAACAAGGTATTGCCTGGGTTCCCGAGCCTTCTCGTATTGCTCTAGACCCAGGAGCCGTGCCACCTCCGGACAGCCCCAACCCAGACCCAGGAGCCGTGCCACCTCCGGACAGCCCCAACCCAGACCCAGGAGCCGTGCCACCTCCGGACAGCCCCAACCCAGACCCAGGAGCCGTGCCACCTCCGGACAGCCCCAACCCAGACCCAGGAGCCGTGCCACCTCCGGACAGCCCCAACCCAGACCCAGGAGCCGTTCCACCTCCGGACAGCCCCAACCCAGACCCAGGAGCCGTTCCACCTCCAGGCAGTCCCAACCCAGACCCAGGAGCCGTTCCACCTCCGGGCGGTCCCAACCCAGACCCAGGAGCCGTTCCACCTCCGGGCGGTCCCAACCCAGACCCAGGAGCCGTTCCACCTCCAGGCGGTCCCAACCCAGACCCAGGAGCCGTTCCACCTCCAAGCGGTCCCAACCCAGACCCAGGAGCCGTTCCACCTCCAGGCGGTCCCAACCCAGACCCAGGAGCCGTTCCACCTCCAGGCGGTCTTCAAGATAATGTATACCCTCTTCCGCCCGAAACCGATCTGCAGGAAGGTATGGGTCTGACTGCGCCTGATACAACTGGACGTGAAAGATCGTCTGACCGTGGTTCCCTGAATAATCCTAATCCACAAGAACGTGGAGTTTTGGAACTTCCTGCTTTCCCTCCAGCATCCAGCAACAATCCACAAGAACGTGGAGTTTTGGAACTTCCTGCTTTCCCTCCAGCATCCAGCAACAATTCACAAGAACCCGGAGTTTTATCGCCTTCACGGATCGATCGAGCAGGATCGAGAAGACCTTCTACCCAACCTTCGATCGCCAATTTAGAACTCTCTTGCGACGATGAAAATCGCTTGACTGCTACCTTAAAAAATCAAAAAGATTCGATGCCAGTGATTCTTTGGACACCCGATTCTCCAGAAGATGCAAAAGAACGCTGCGAAGAAATCTCAGACCGATTCGATCGCTATAACAGATCAGGCATATCTCGACAACCTCGCCGCTGGAAAATTGAGCAGTAAATCTGCGATCGGCGTTTCCAGTAAAGCAAACGGCAAACTTGGTGAAGGTGTGGAAACGGAGGAAGGTTTATTGTTCGAGTTGAAATCCGAATCTGAAACCCAGAAAGCACTCACAGAATTGCAGGAAAAATTGAACAAATTGAAAGAACTCGATCGCAGCGAAAATCGCCCATCAGACACCAAAGCCTCCCCCTCTCCAGCCGCAACTCCGAAGGTCGAACAACCCACAAAACCGGAGTAGATCGATCGTTTTTTGCCGCTTATTCCAACTTTTCGCCGCTGAGAATGAACATGGGATCGACGGCGGCGAAGACTTGGTGCGTCCCCCGCTTCTCCAGACGATTGACGTTAGATTGGACGACTTCGATATTGCGGACTTGCAACTGAGAAAAGCACTCCGAAATGGCGTAGAGATTTTCCAGATTGGCTGCGGTTGCCACAATTCTGCCTTGGAGATGCAAATAGGGCCAAACCTGGTGGAGGATGTCGCGAATGGGGCGACCGCCTTCAATACAGACGCGGTGGGGTCGTTGTGGCAAGTCTTTCAGACATTCCGGGGCATTGCCTTCGATCGTTTCTACATTATTGACGCCAAAAAGATCGCAATTGCGCCGAATTAACTGGGCTACATCCTCATCCCGTTCGATGGCAAAAATCCGACCTTGAGAACACAGCAACCCGCATTCGATGGGAATTGTCCCGGTTCCCGCCCCGATATCCCAGACGATCGAATCGGCAGCCAAGCGCAGTTGAGCCAGCAATAGCAAACGCAATTCTCGCTTGCTCATGGGGATACCGGGCAAACGATCGAATAATTCGTCGGGGATACCAGGAGTGACGTAGGGCCAAAGGGGGGAGGGCATGGTTAGGTGTTGGGGGCTTGAAGTAATAAGTAATAAGTGATAAGTGATAAGTGATAAGTAATGGGTGAGTTCGGGTTGGCATTGAAGGGGGTATTGGGATGCTCATCACTCGATCGCAGTCTGATCCCCGGCTTTCTTCTGGTGAACTCCTTGAAGAACTTTTCCCCGATACACGATAAAGTAGCAGAGGGGTTAGGGGTGAAGCAATGCGCGATCGCCCAACTCATCCCGACCAAAATCTAAAATTTAGCCATATAAGATGCTCAGAGCCGGTATTGTTGGACTGCCCAACGTGGGAAAATCGACGTTATTTAATGCTTTGGTTGCCAATGCCAAGGCTCAAGCGGCAAATTTCCCGTTTTGTACGATCGAACCCAATGTCGGTGTGGTTGCCGTTCCCGACGAGCGCTTACAAGTGCTGGCGACTATTTCTAGTTCCGAACAAATCGTCCCCACGCGCATCGAGTTTGTGGATATTGCCGGATTAGTTAAGGGTGCGAGTAAAGGGGAAGGATTGGGGAACCAATTTTTAGCCAATATTCGCGAAGTAGATGCGATCGTCCAGGTGGTACGCTGTTTCGAGAATGACGATATTATCCACGTCTCGGGTTCCGTCGATCCTTTGCGCGATATCGAGGTGATTAACCTAGAATTGGGGTTAGCAGATTTGGATCAGGTCGATCGTCGCATGGATCGAACGCGCAAGCAAGCCCGCAACAACAAGGAGGCGCAGATCGAATTGGATGCGTTGGAAAAATTGGCGGCGGTGTTGAATGAAGGGAACGCGGCGCGGCAAGCTGAGTTAACGGAAGAAGAAGCCGAAGCGGTGAAGTTTTTGGGGCTGATGACGAACAAACCGATCGTTTATGCGGCTAATGTGTCGGAAGAGGATTTGGCAGACGGCAATGCCTGGGTGGAACAGGTGCGGCAACTGGCGGCAGCAGAAGGAGCTCAGGTGGTGGTGATTTCGGCGCAGGTTGAGTCGGAATTGGTGGACTTATCTGACGAGGAACGGGTAGATTTCTTGGAGGCGTTGGGGGTAGAAGAAGGCGGATTGCGATCGCTGATTGGCGCTACTTACAAGTTACTCGGCTTGCGAACATTCCTCACCACCGGACCCAAGGAAACTCGCGCCTGGACGATTTGCGCCGGGATGAAAGCGCCCCAAGCGGCAGGTGCGATCCATACAGACTTTGAACGGGGGTTTATCCGGGCAGAAACGGTTGCCTATCAGGATTTGGTTGATACGGGATCGATGACGGCAGCGAAAGATAAAGGGTTAGTTCGCAGTGAAGGTAAAGAATATGTTGTACAAGAGGGCGATGTGATGTTATTCCGCTTTAATGTTTAAAGAAGCATTTGGCTTTGGGTCTTAAGTTACCAGCCAATCTAGAAGTAGACGATCGAATTCGATCGTTCTCTCTTGTTTTCAACTCCTAACTGTTTAATTTCTTGAAACAAGCTGGTCTAGGGGACTTAACTTCTCTCGAGCGACCCAATAGACCTCTCCAAAAGACTGTATGGACGATCGATCTCCCCCGATTGGCAAGGGTTTCGGGTAACGCATCAAGAATTTCAAGAGATGTCTAATCTGTCAATTCTTTCGAGTCCACCAATAAGCGCCCAATCCGACCAACAGGTTGGACACCAGCGCGGCAGCAAAAATGCCAGTGGGACCTGCAACGCGACTGCCAATATAGGCCAGAGGAAGATAGAGGACAAACATACGGAAGATCGTCATCACAATAGATGGTATCGGCTTTCCCATGGCGTTGAATGCCGAGCTTGCCACCTGGATAACGCCCGCCGCGCCGTAACTGATGGGAACCAGCCAGAGATATTGAGTTGAAATAGCAATGACTCCGGGGTCGGGATTGAACAGTGCCGAGAGCGATCGTCCCCCCAGCGCCAAAACCAGAGCCATCAGCAATCCCCAACCCATACAAAACAAAAAGCTTTGACGCAAAGCCAGTCGAACTCGCCCAAACTGATGCGCGCCCCAATTTTGCCCGACAAACGGACCGAGACTCGCCGACAGCGCCATCACGGCAATCAGAGCAAACGACTCCATCCGCGATGCGATACCGAAACCAGCAACCGCTACCGCTCCGTGCCCGGCGAGAAAGCTAGTAATCACACCGATCGAAATCGGGGAGATGGTACTCGCGGCGGCGGCGGGTAAACCCACGGTGAGAATGTCCTTCCAACACTGGAGTGTTTCTTCTACATCCGGCAGCCGCGTTGAGAGCATATTCTCTTTGAAGCGCAGCACCAGCAGCGCCGCTACCAGCGTAATCGCTCGGGAAATCACCGTCGCGATCGCAGCGCCTTGCAGCTCCAGCCGAGGAAAACCCCATGCTCCGGTAATTAACAGCGGATCTAGGACGATGTTGGTTGCCGCAGCCACAGTCATGATGATGCTGGGTGTCAGGGTATTACCGGCGGCGCGGATGGCGCTGTTACCCACCATGGGTACCACCAGAAACACGATGCCGAAATACCAAATTTGCATATACTGGCGAATGAAGGGGAGGACTTCCGGTTCAGCTCCCAGCGCCTGGAAGAGCGGGTCGATGGTCGCCAGTCCCAGGCTGGCAAACAAAATGACGACCGTCAGCGCCAATGTCAGACTATTGGTGGTAAAACGCTGCACTCGACTCATATCGCCTTCGCCTATCGCCCGAGCAATCACCGACGATGCGCCGATACCCAAACCCATTGCCAAACTGCCCAGAGTCATGACCACCGGAAACGTAAAGCTCATGGCGGCGAGCTGTGCGGTGCCCAGTTGACCGACAAAATAGGTATCGACGAGGTTGAAGGCAATGACGGCAAACACGCCCCAGACCATGGGCAGTGTCAGCTTCAAGAGTTGGGCAGCCACTGAACCTTCGGTCAATTTTTGTTTCATGAATGATTCGTAACGGTATCTTCACCCGCCAGTCTAGGACAGGAGTCTTATGAAAAACCATCTCTGTCGAGTCGATCGTTCGCACTGTATCCACTGCGGATTCTGGCTAACCTGGTATAAATCGAGACCGACCTGAAACAGGCTGACCCAAGCTACGAAGAGCATGATGCCCAGGGGAGGGAAGGCTTTGCCGGCGAGAAACACGCGATCGTAGAACAGTTCTAGCCAGGTAGCATAGCGAGGGTCATGCGATCGTCAAAGAAGAAAGGTGCTAGGTTCCTCTAAGGATAAACGTTAACAAGGCTTGACATCCTCCCACCGCTAATTCGGAGTACCGAATATAGCGGGGGATTCCAAAGATTGCTCTTTGGGCTTCCTCTTTCCACGACCCGACTTACTTGAAGGAGTTTCCTCACCCAAGCAGTGGTCGATGTCTCCAGAGGCGTTTTCTAGTTCTAGACTAGACGTTCCTGTATGCCCTACAGTACGCAAACCTTTCTCTAATATATTTCTCGCCGCATTCCAGTCTCTATCTTGCGTATGCCCACAATGATGACAAATGTGAGTTCTGACACTCAGAGCTTTTTTGACAACTTTGCCGCAGTTCGAGCAATTTTGACTGGTGTAGTGCGGTGGCACAGCAATTGTGACCACACCAAAAACCTTGCCAAAATACTCAACCCATGTCCGAAAAGTTGTCCAAGCTGCATCACTAATCGATTTAGCCAAATGCCGATTTTTAACCATGTTCCGCACCCTCAAATCCTCATAAGCTACCAAGTCGCTAGACTGGACTACGCATCTTGCCAACTTCACGGCAAAATCTTTCCGCTGCCTACTTACTTTGAGGTGTTTTCTTGCCAGTTTATTTCTAAACTTGGCTCGATTTTTAGACCCTTTCTTGGTCTTAGACATACGACGAGAAAGACGTTTCAGAGACTTCTCACTCTTTCTCAGATGTCTCGGGTTTTCAATAGTTTGCCCGTCGCTATCTGTATAAAAATGAGTCAAACCGACATCAAGACCAATAGTTT
The DNA here is from genome assembly GCA_963838375.1 of uncultured cyanobacterium. Taxonomy (GTDB): domain Bacteria; phylum Cyanobacteriota; class Cyanobacteriia; order Cyanobacteriales; family Geitlerinemataceae; genus DVED01. Next base: position 729,487 of record CAWIQY010000015.1, read on the forward strand.
TAAATGTTGGTTCTTTTTTCTCCAGTCTTTCTTGGTCGATGCAAAACTGTGCGTAGTAGCCATCAGCACGACGAACTATCCTCACTCGTTTGATTTGCTTCAATTGATAAAAGTGCAAGTCGCGAGTCCCCCACAACTTGAAAGTCCCTGCGCCGAAACCATCGGTGAAATTAATATACCTACGACATTCAGAAAGTTTCCAGCCCGTTGTTTTGTATTCTACAGACCCATGAGTTTGTTCTTTCTTGAACCGTGGATATCCTTTTTTTCCGGGTTGGTTTTTCTTGCAGTTCTCAAAAAATCGAGCAATTGCCGACCAAGCTCTTTCAGCCGATGCTTGTCTGGCTTGAGAATTGAGTTGGCTTGCCCAAGCAAATTCTTTCGCCAGGACAGCACAATATGCACTCAAATTATATCGTCCGATGTTGCGGTTATCCATCCAGTATCTCAGGCAAGAATTACGGACAAAACGAGCAGTACGGATAGCCTCATCAAGCTTGCCATACTGCTCTTTCAATCCCTCAAGTTTTGCCTCGAATACCAACATAGTTACGTCGTTGTATCTGACGTAATATATTCTATCATAGATCCTGCCCGCAATTCATCTCACCGCCAAACGGAGTACCGTTATGGCGGGAGCCTTCTTGCGGTTGAAGGTAAGTATCTGCGGCGCAAAGGCGAAGGGTTTCCTTGCCCTGCTTGATAATGTACTCGCCGGAGACTTCACCGCATTCGGTGCAGGTGAAAGTGCCCTGGCTCAACACATCGATGCTGAGCTGACGAATTTGGTCTGCGAGCCAGCGATCGCGCTGTTCCATCAGGGTAGCCAATGAATCTTGGGTTGCATCTTGTGTCATGGGAAGCTCTCTATCGCTTAAACTCGAGTTCATTATGCCAGAAGGCTTGAGATCCAAAAGGGAAAAGGCAAAGATTTGGCTTTTCGGTCAAAATGTAAGGCAATGCTAAAATTGAGCCTAACTTTTGTTGCTCGTGGGTATTGATGCATGGATAAGCCTGTTATTCTGACCGTTGATGACGATCGGGCGGTACTCCAAGCCATCGCTCGGGACCTGCGCCAGCAGTACGGCGATCGTTTTCGCATCGTTCGAGCCGACTCCGGTGCTACGGCTCTCGAAGCCACCCGACAGATCGAGCTGCGTGCCAATACCGTTGCCCTGTTCCTCGCGGATCAACGGATGCCCGAGATGAGCGGGATCGAGTTTTTAGAGCAGGCAACAGAGATTTTTCCCAAGGCTAAGCGGGCGTTGCTAACCGCCTATGCCGACACCAATGCGGCGATCGATTCCATCAACAAAGCACAACTGGACTACTACCTGCTCAAACCTTGGGACCCGCCGGAGGAAAAACTTTACCCGGTGCTCGACGATCTGCTCGATGACTGGCAAGCCACGTTTAAACCCAAGTTTCAAGGCGTGAAGGTGATTAGCGATCGATGGTCTCCCGATTCCCATGCCTTGCGCGATTTTTTAGCTCGAAACCAGGTTCCCTACCGCTGGCTGGATATCGAACACGATCGCGAAGCCGGCGCAACTGGTGACCTACTCCGGAGAAAAGGATAATCCCTGTTTGCCACTGGTTCTGCTCCCCAACGGCGAGAAATTAGTCAAACCCAGCACCGCAGAATTGGCTCAGAAAGTGGGCATGACTACCGAGGCGACCAATCCATTTTACGATTTAGTCATTATCGGCAGCGGTCCTGCTGGGCTGGCTGCTGCCGTGTACGGCGCCTCAGAAGGCTTGCGCACAGTGGCGATCGAGCGCGAGGCGCCCGGCGGGCAAGCCGGTACGAGTTCCCGCATCGAAAACTACCTGGGCTTCCCGACGGGACTCAGTGGTAGCGACTTAGCTCGGCGTGCCGTCACTCAAGCCAAGCGCTTTGGTGTGGAGATTCTGACGCCCCAAGAGGCAACCGGTATTCGTCTGGAAAACAACTACCGGATTATCACCCTGGCAGACGGGAGCGAAATTAGCTGCCACGCGCTGATTTTGGCGATGGGCGTGGCTTGGCGGCGGCTGAAGGTACCGGGAATCGATAAATTTACGGGAGCGGGGGTCTATTACGGGGCAGCTCAAACCGAAGCGGCGGCTTGCCAAGACGAGGAAGTTTATCTGATTGGTGGGGCGAACTCGGCGGGTCAAGCGGCGATGTATTTTTCCAAGTATGCCCGCAAGGTGCGGATGCTGGTACGAGGGGAGTCGCTGACCAAAAGTATGTCCCAATACCTGATCGATCAAATTGAGGGGACTGAAAATATCGAAGTGTTGCCCTTCCATAGTGTGATTGAGGCGCAAGGGGACGACAGGCTCGAACGGATCTCGATCGAAGATTCTCAAACGGGTGAGGTGAAAACCTGGGAAGCCAACTCTCTCTTCATTTTTATCGGTGCGACCCCCAGTACGGACTGGCTGGAGGGCGTGGTGATGCGGGACGAACGGGGCTTTATTTATACGGGACCGGATATTCCCGAAGGGACGCCTTGGCCGCTAGAGCGCGATCGCTTTTTGCTCGAAACCAACGTACCGGGGATTTTTGCGGTGGGTGACGTGCGCCACGGTTCGGTGAAGCGGGTTGCTTCTGGCGTCGGTGAAGGTTCGATTTGCGTGCAGTTTGTTCATCGTCACCTGGCTCAGGTATAAGGCTGATGCTTTGTTCCCAATCTCTATTGCAGATACAAGCATTCCAAACCCTGCCTCCCGAGCGGTTGGACTGGATTTGCGATCGCGCCGAACACCTTCGGCTTGCTCCCGGCGAAGTCCTCGTCCGCGAAGGCGACCCTCCCAACGGCTTTTTTATACAATTGGGCGGTCAGATAACGGTCAGCCGCCTCAGCAACGGTGTCGATATGCCCGTCGGTCGCCATGAGAGCCCGTCGTTTTTTGGCGAAATCCAAGCCCTCACCGAAGATCGGGTTCCCGTGACTCTGACGGCTGACACCGAGACCAACCTCTACCGCCTCACCTGCGTGGATTTCCTCGACTTGCTCCATAGCTGCCGCGAGTTTGAAAAAGATATTTTTCGTACGGTTGGCAAACGCCTGCGCGGTCTGGAGTCTTTTATTCAAACCCGCGAAAAAATGGCAGCTTTGGGGACCCTGGCGGCTGGACTGGCTCACGAACTTAATAACCCGGCAGCCGCCCTCGTGCGCGTCCTCAAGGACGTCAAACCGGCAATGCTCGAACTCCAGCGGATGAATCTGGTGTACGGTCAGCAGCAGGTGGATGATGCCCATACCCAGCAGTGGTTGGAGATGCGCGATCGCGGATTCGAGGCAATTGCCAACCCGAAGAACGATCCTCTAGCTCAGAGCGATCGCGAAGACGCCCTACTGGACTGGCTGGAAGACTATGGTGTGGAAGATGCCTGGAAGCTCGCCGAACCCCTGGCGGCGGGAGAAGTTGACCCGGCAACCCTAAACTCGATGATGGAACGCTGGCGCGACGAGAAGACCGAGCTGCGAGAGATAGGTTTGCGGTGGTTGGCACTGTCCTTTGATGTGATGAGCCTGACCGAAAATGGACTCGATGGTGCCGAGCGTATTTCCACTCTGGTACAGTCGATGAAGTCTTACTCTTATATGGATCGGGCAGCCCAGCAGCAGGTGAATATCCACGATGGCATCGAAGACACTTTGCGCTTATTTGCCTTCAAGCTCAAACATGGCATCAAAGTCGATCGGCATTACGATGGAAATCTCCCCCAGATTATGGCGTTTGGCAGCGAACTCAACCAGGTGTGGACGAACCTGATCGACAATGCCATTGACGCCCTCAAGGAAGGTGTTCCCGATGGCACGCCGCCGACGATCGTTATTCGCACTTGTCGAAAGGATAATTCTCTTCGTATTGAAGTAGAAGACAACGGTCCGGGTATTCCTCCCGAAATCAAAAGTCGCATTCTCGAACCTTTCTTCACCACCAAACCCATGGGTAAGGGTTCCGGGCTTGGGTTGGATGTGGTGCGGCGAATTGTGGAAAATCGCCATGGCGGTAGCTTGATGGTGGAGTCCGAACCGGGGAAAACTCGCTTTTTGGTATCGTTGCCTTTTTGAGACCTTCTCGATTGAAATCCTCCCCGACTTTTTCGGTACGGGGATTTTTCAACATGGCTACCCTCGGTTTGTGTGTCTTACAGCGGTTCCCGGTATTATGCGGTACATCTAGAAGGGCGAATGCCATTCGCCCCTACATCAACCCAAAATTTTATGTACCTCATAGCTGCGAAAACCGCTGTATTAGGGCTTCTCGAAAAGATACTGAGGTTCACTCCACACCAAAGACTGTAATGGTGTAGTTTCCCCAAATTGCCCATCGCTTCCACCGCCTTTAAAATTGGTATAGTCCAGTCAACAGAAATCTACCCTGAAATTCTCGATCGCAAAAATCTCATGGAAAACCAAAACGAAACTACAGTCAACTGTGCCGAAGCCTGTATCAATGGTTGCGTGTTAGGAGACAAATGTCCCAATCTTCAATATGCTGCCCAAGCCTCTCAGTTTATTCAAGATACATCTGTGGATAAAATGCACGAGATTGCCGAAGTGGCGTTCAGAAAGAAGATGACCGAACCGCCAAAATGGGTGATTCCCGATTTTCCAGATTAGGGGTTATGGCGTTGCACTCTCGCCGATTGACACATTGAAATCCCCTATCATTTCTGAAGCCGTGACAAGACGAGTCTTGTCACGGCTTCAGTGTAAAAGTTTAAAGTTTAAGTACCCAGACTCACAGCCAGATTTGACACCAACGCGGCGGCAAAAATCTTCATCTTTTCTTCCTGCTGGAGACCCTCGGCTCTGCCGATGGGAGGAAAGCAGGGCAGGGTTTAAGTCCTTTCCTGTTTACATTTTGCGTGGTATAATGTGAGCTATGGTTGAAAAAGCTTACAAGTACCGTTTTTACCCAACACAAGCGCAAGAAAATCTTTTGCGACGGACAATGGGGTGTGTACGGAAAGTTTACAACTTGGCGTTGGCTGCTAGAACCGAAGCATGGTACGAAAGACAAGAAAGAGTTCAGTATAAGGAAACTTCTAGTCTTTTGACCAATTGGAAAAAGACCGAAGATTTGGATTTTCTCAACGAGGTTAGCTGCGTACCGTTGCAACAGTGTCTGAGACATCTGCAAAAAGCATTTGCTAATTTCTGGGGTAAACGTGCCAAGTATCCTCGTTTTAAAGCCAAGCGTAATGGTGGTTCGGCTGAATTTACCAAGTCGGCTTTTAAGTACAGAGATGGAAAACCACGTCAGCTTAGTGGAAGGGGGGTCTTCCTGTGGGGTGTCATAATGGGAACAATATTTAAACAAGACGGACAAACTAGATTTATGAGTATTTCTGATTTCGACTCGCACAGAGTTGACAACTTGTTTTTGCTGGTGGGTGAGAATCCTTTACCGAATTATGTCGCGGCGAGGCTTTTGTTAAAAAAGGGAGGGACGCCCTACCTTGTGTATACAACTGATACAGAGAAACAAGCCGATCGATTGCAAACAATATTAAGTAACGAATCGATGGGTTTAAATTCCGCTCAACGGGTGCCGCTCGAGGAGTATGACGCTGATGCTTATCACATTCAAAAGAGAATTCGCGATCGGCTAGAAACGATCGAAAATGGAACAATTGGACTGAATTATACAGGCGGTACGAAAGCGATGGCTGTACACGCTTATCGGGCAGTGTTTAGCAAAGAGTCTCCCGAGATAGTATTTAGCTATCTTGACCCCCGTAGATTGGAGATGTGCATCGATCGAGAACATCAAGAAAGAGTTAGCATCAAAGTCCAACCCGAGACGTTGCCAGTCCAACTTCAAGACATTTTTCAGATTCACGGATTAGAATTAACAAATGAGCCAGCACGAGAAGCAAAATTACCGGAATTAGCTCTGGTGCTTGCCGGAATATTTCAAGATAAACGGAAAGAAAGTCAGTGGTTTGATTGGTATCATAACATCTTCTGTACAGAAGCGCGAAATAAGAAAAAAGATGAAAGTTGGGGTAATTGGAAGAGTGATTCAAAATTGAAGCTTTTATCTATCTATCTTGAAAATTTACCTCTAGAAGTCATTGAGTATTTTAAACAACAAGAATGGGTGACGCCGAATGACAAACTCTCGTTACAAGCCGTACAACAAAAAGGAGGTTTTGCAAAAACTCAAACATTTTTGTAAATACCTAGATGGTTTATGGTTAGAGCATTATGTTTTGCAGCAAGTCGAAAGTATTGCGGCAAAGCATTTCATCAATGACTATGGAATAAATTTTGAAGTTTCCCTGTCCGGTACTCGTAACGGATTTGAATTTGATGTAGCATTCACCCGAGGTTATCAGCTTTTTGCTCTTTCTGTCTCAACAACCAGCAAAAGATCCTTATGTAAAGGAAAACTTTTTGAAGCCTATCTCAGAGCAAGGCAAATGGGTGGAGATGAAGCCAGAGTTGCTTTAGTTTGCTGTAGTGACGAACCAGATACTCTCAAAGCTGAGATGGCAGTGCTAGATAGCAAAAAAATTGCCGTATTTGGACGAGAAGATTTGATGAGTTTATCAACCAAGATTGAAAAATGGATTCAAAAAAACGATCGTAATGCAAGATGAGAAATTTTACCGTCACAGTATTAGACACAACGGGAATTCAACCTTACATTTTTGGGAGTAACCGCCTGCGCGAAAACATTGGTGCATCTTACCTCGTTTCTCAAGCAACGGATAACTGGGTGAGAGACGCTTTAAATAAGCTGAAAGAAAAGATCGAACCAAAAGTTTACGCATTCAATCCCGAACAACATCAACCCGAGGCAAAACCGCGTATCGAAGATGGTGAACTTGCTGCTGAGTTAGTTTATGCGGGAGGTGGTAATACCGTCTTGCTGTTTTCCGAGAAGCAATATGCCGTACGATTTACTCAAATTTTGAGCAAACGAATATTAGAAGAAGCACCCGGAATTAATCTTGTCGCTGTTCATCAAGAGTTTGATTGGGATAGTCAATCTCTGTATGAGGTGGTTGGACATTTGATGAAATATGACTTGGATGCCAAAAAACGCAGCCGGATACCCTCTGCACCCTTGCTAGGCTTAAGTGTGACAGCATCTTGCCGTTCAACTCAGTTAGTCGCCGTAGATATGAGTGTGCAATTTAAGGATGAAGATGATAAACCTTATTTAATTTCCAGGGAAATTAAGAAGAAACGGAAGGTTGTTACTTTAGCTAATCAAGAACTCAAAAGTAAATTTCTAACTCCTAGTAATTCAAATTTTTATGAATTTCCCCTGAGAACTGACTTCATGGGTCGTTCGGAAGGAGATTCTAGCTATGTTGCTGTGGTTCATGCTGATGGTAATGGTATGGGGGAACGCTTTCAAAAGTTCGGTAAAGACAAATGCAATCGGGACTATATTATCGATATGCGTAAACTTTCCCACAGCGTTAATCAGGCGGGTATTAATGCACTGAAAAAGGTAGTACAAGTCCTGGTTAAATCGATCGAAGTAGATGCCGACGGAAAACGAAAAGTCAAAGGTCGGTTTGAGATTAAAGATAATTACTTGCCTTTCCGTCCTCTAGTTTATGGGGGTGATGATATTACCTTTATTTGCGATGGGAGATTGGGATTAGAACTCGCCGCGATTTATCTGGAAGAAATTGAAAAACAGCCAATTGCTGATGTAGGACTTACGCAACGACTCCAGACACAGGGCAACCACGGGGGGATTGCCCCTACAAAGCACCATATATGGCGGCTCTGCGTAAGTCCAATGAGGTCAACCGATTAAAGCTTGTGCCGGAATTTGTGTGGTCAAGACTCATTATCCCTTCGCACGCGCTTATCAACTGAGCGAAGATTTGTGTCGAAAAGCTAAAAAGTTTGTGAAAGATGAAAAGAAAGGAGATTTCTCTGCTTTGGATTGGCATTTAGCAGCCAGCGGCTTAAGCGGATCGATTTCTGAAATTCGTCAGCGCGAGTATCAAGTGCAAGACCGGAGTTTAGCTATGCGACCTATTAGTTTGAGAAAAGAAAAAGATAGCGATTGGCGAACTTGGGAAGGCTTCACCAAAGTCGTCAAACATTTCAGTGAAGATGAGGAATGGAAAGGTCGTCATAATAAGGTGATGGCTTTAAGAGATGTGCTGCGCCAAGGAAGTGAGGCAACTCAAGAATTTCTCAAAAACTACAGAATCAAAGATGAGCAGTTGCCACGTTTTCCAGAATTTAGCGGTCAAAGTAAAAGTTTAGCTAAGGACGGTTGGCTAAATAGAATTTGCGGTTATTTCGATGCGATCGAAGCGATGGAATTTTATATCTCATTAAAGGAAGAAGACAATGCCAATTTACCAACTGAAAATACAACTGTTGAGTGATACAACCTTTGGACGGGGGGATGGCGTTGCCGGTTTAATCGATCGGGAAGTCGAACACGATCCCTATGGTTTTCCCTACTTGCGGGGACGGACTCTTAAAGGACTGCTGAGTGAAGAATGTGACAATTTAATCGCGATATTATCTCATCACCGACAAGACTGGGAAACAGTGGCTTGTAAGCTGTTTGGAGTACCCGGTAGCATTTGTGGAACTATGGGTATTGTTCATTTTGGGGATGCTTGTTTACCAGAGGATTTACGCCAAGCTGTGGCTTTGCAAATTGAAGACAAAACTAAAACTTTAACCAAAACCGAGATTCTTGATTCGCTAACGACGATTCGTCGTCAAACGGCAATCAACTCGGAATCGGGTACGTCAGATGAAGGTAGTTTGCGATCGTTTCGTGTGGTTTTGCGCGATCTTTGTTTCACAGCGGACTTAATTTTTGAACAACTTCCCAGTGATGAGATCTTATCACTTTTAGCAGTGGGTGCGTTGGCACTTCGGCACTTAGGTAGCGGACGAAATCGAGGTCGAGGTCACATTCGATGTACGCTACACGATGGGGAAGGGAATAATATTACTGCTCAATATGCGAAACAATTTGGAATAGAAATTACGGAGAACGTTGCATGAAAGCTATTACTTTGACATTAGAAACTCAGCAACCTGTTCTAGCGACATCGTTTCAAGGCGATCCTAACAGCGATGTGTCTTATTCTTACATTCCGGGTAGTATGATTCGGGGTGTAGTGATTCGGCGCTACATGCAACAGAAGGGGTTATCATCTCTAAACTTGGCTGATAAGGAAGTTCAGCGATTGTTCTTCGATGCCAACAGTACGCGATACTTAAATGCTTATCTTCAGAGTTCCGAAAAGAAACGGACTCTACCTCTACCTTTATGTTGGTTCAAGGATAAAGATGAAGAACTAAAAGAAGATACATTTATAATTGTTTATAATTTTAGTATTGATCGAGGAGAAGATCCCAAAACTCCTAAATCTGTGGGTGATTACTTTTGGACAAAAGAAGGAGGAGATGTGAAACTCTACAAAGAAAAGCGGCGGATTAATATCCATAATTTTCGCGATCGAAAAAAAGGACGGTCTACCGATAACCAAGGCGAAATTTTCCGATACGATGCCTTAGATGCAGGACAAACCTTTCGATCGGTTATCCTCTGTGAAGATGAAGACGTAACCACAATTAAGGTTTTATTAACAGAAGAAAACTTATGGTTAGGCGGTTCTCAAAGTGCTGGATACGGACATACCAAGATTATAAAATTAAATATTATTAACGATTGGGATGAAGTGGGAATTCCAGCAGAAAATCGCGAACCCGATGAAATTTTCAGCATCACACTTTTAAGCGATATGCTTTTAAGAAATGAATACGGTCAACCGGTGGCAGATCCAATGTTAATTAAGCAAGCTATCGAGGAAGTGTTAGAGATCGAGTTACCTAAACCTAAGAATATTTTTGCGGGTAGCACTTTGATTGGTGGATTCAACCGTAAATGGGGATTGCCTTTACCCCAAGTTCCCGCATTGGTAGCCGGAACTACGATCGTTTTTGAAGACATTGAAGAAGACATTGAAATTGATGAAGCACAAATTCAACAACTAGAAGCTTATGGCATTGGAGAGAGAAGAGAAGACGGTTTTGGACGAGTTGCTGTCAATGTACTACAAGATGAAAAGTTTTCCGTCAGTCTAGCTGAATTATCTAGCCATTCCAGCTTACCTCCCTTAAAAAAAGATTCGTCCCGTTTAGCCGAACAGATGGCAGAGAGAATCGTTCGCAATAAATTAGATAACTTAATTTGCAAACAATTAGAATATTTAGATTTAAAAGGCGAGATTACCAATAGCCAACTCTCCAGACTCGAAATTGTTACCAGACAAGGACTCGCCAGTTGTAGCCGCCTACCGACGTTCAGATTATTGCGCCATTTACCCTCTAAATCTCGTCAACAATTTCAGCATACTAAAATATATGACAAACCCTTCGATCGACAAATATATGAATGGTTGAAACAACCTAAATCTTGGGTAAGTAACCCGAAAGATTTAGAAGTCAATGTTGCAGGGATACCGAAAGGTTTGAGTCATCGACTGGCAATAGAATATACATTGCGGTTAATCATGGCAGTGGCGAAAAAGGCAACCAAGGAGGAAAATTAATGAGTCAAGAACGTCTAAATCGCCATCAGAGATCGATCGTTCAACGGATTATTGTACGCGGACGATTAGTATTAGATACTCCCACTTGTCTGGGAAGTGGTGATGCGGAAAGTCCGACTGACTTAGCATTACTTAGAGATAGTATTAGCGATCGTGCTTTATTGACAGGTGCATCCATTGCAGGTGCTTTGCGGAACTACTTACGCGAGTGCGAATACGGATATGGCATCGAGGAACAAAAAACGATCGTGCGACAACTTTATTTGGTGGTACTCGTCGCGATCCCGATGGCGAACAAAGTCCATTAATCATTCACGATGCGATTAGCCTGGATATTCCAACTGTAGAATTAAGAGATGGTGTCGAAATTGACTCTACCACGGGTACGGCAAAAAAAGGTCAGAAATACGACTTAGAACTGCTAGCAGCCGGAACAGAATTCCCGCTTTCTTTTGAATTACTGGTAGAGAAAGGAAAACAGGAAGCCGAACAGCAAAAACTTGTTAATTGTTTAGCTCTAGCTTTACAAGGCTTAGAAAAAGGTGAAATTTCCCTTGGCATGAAAAAGCGGCGAGGTTTTGGTCGCTGTCACGTTCAAGAATGGCAGGTTTGGAAATTTAATTTAGAAGATGAGATCGATCGCACAGCTTGGTTAAACTTTGAACATTGGCATCTAGACTTATTTCAAAATATACCTACTTATCCGTCGATTAAAGAAGCGCTAGATCGAGCTAAAGTTTCGCTAGATATCGATCGAGACGATAAACGCGATCGCTTTGTCATTCACGCAACTTTCAAATTAGTGGGTTCTCTCCTCATTCGGTCGGGTCAAAATTCAACTGGAAGTGCTCCCGATGTCGTGCATCTCAAATCTCATCGCCATGATGAATTGAAACCTGTATTATCCGGTACGAGTTTAGCTGGAGTATTGCGCCATCGAGCCGATCGAATTGTTAATACTTTGAGGAGTCAGTCAACACTGGTGAAAGAGTTATTTGGTTTTGTTGAAGGGAAGGAAGCCAAATCCAGCCGTTTAGTCGTCCACGAGAAAGTCATTGAAAAAGCAACTGATTTAGTACAAACTCGCATTGCGATCGATCGTTTTACAGGTGGCGCATATCACGGTGCATTATTCGACGAACAACCGATCTTTGGTGGCGATGAAACTCTTGTCCCGATGGAACTGGAGTTACGAAATCCAAAAAAGTATGAAATTGGATTGCTGTTACTCTTGCTGAAAGATTTGTGGACTAGCGATTTACCGGTAGGAGGTGAAAGTAGTATTGGACGCGGACGTTTGAAAGGAGTTAAAGCCGATTTAAACTGGCATCATCCAGAAACTCCGCAACAATGGGAAATATGCGAAGAAGAGGGGAAATTACAGGTTACTAATAAAAATGACCGCAGCCGATCGGAAAAGTCTGTCCGAGATGAGATGGAAGAGTTTGTCAAATCTTTGTTACAACATTTAGGAAAGGAGATAGAGTCGTGAATCAGCCGATCGTCGATCGTTCTCAAATTCTTGAATTTTCAGATTTGGTTGAATTTCATAATTGGTTAACAGAAAAAGCGGCTTCTCATCAATTAACGTATCTCTTAGCTCATGCTGATGATGGCGTAATTTGGGGACGATTCGATCGTGAAAAATTGACAACGGCTGATAAAATATTTTATCCATCTGAATTTAACGTTTATCTTCCTAAGTTGCGATTACGGACACTTCAACAATGCCGTATCTTTGGCAACAATGGTGAAATATTGCTTTGGCGGATAAACGATCGTCAGTTTAAATGGCGATTTATTGGGAACTTACAACAGGAAAAAATTATAGAAAAGCAGATTCTCTGGGGAACACATGGTATTAAACGAGATAATTTTACTTTACTTTCGGAGGGTTCTCAGGGTCTCAAACACGCTGTACCATTTACCGATATCGAGTTGAATAACAAGAAATTGGTTAATCCCGTACGTTTACTCGTTCATCACTATATTAGCTATGATGAGAGTGGAGTCGCGAGAATCGATCGAAGCCGGTTGGTTGATTTACAAGTGATTTGCAAGAAACCCCGATAATGAGAGTTAAATGAAAAGAGTTCAGTCAATTCAGTGAATGACGAGGAGATTAGAGCGTGAATCCCAAACATATCGATCGAGTTCCGAATGACAGAAAAGCAGTCGCGCCTTACAATTTTGTAGAATTACCCGATCGAATAGTTCCAGCACAGCCAATACCAACAGGTAACTGTTACGACAACAATCTTCACACTGGCAAAATTAAGTGTACTTTGACGACTTCATCACCATTGTACATTCGCTGTGGAATGTCTCCGACTGAATTTGCTAAGTTTGACGGCAAATCCGATGAAAATGTAACTGACGATCGAAAAAAGGAACAGCGTGAAATTCGGGCTCTTTTTTCGAGAATCCTGCTAATCAACATCCAACTATTCCTGGCAGCAGTCTGCGTGGTATGTTGCGAACCATAGTTGAAATTGTCAGTCACAGCAAAATCGATAAAGTTTCGGATATACAGTTAATTTATAGAGCTTTTGCTGATACTACATCTTTAGGTGAATTTTACCGCGCTCGTTTAATCAAAGAAGAAGGAGAACGCCAGTATTCTTTTTTGATGCAAGCTGGTTATATGGTAGAAACTCAAAAAGGTTCAGGTTGGGAAATTCAACCCGCTCAGAATCTTGTTGAAGGAGCATCTTTTGCAAAAATAGATATATCGCAAATTAAGAACTTAGTCAAACATTGTTGGCATGAAGTTAAACACGCTAATCAGGTAACTGTTCAAGTTGAACCAATGACTTGGCATCCTCATAGAGAAGGATTTATTGAACTGTATTATGCTAAAGCATTGCCTCCACAGAGACATATATCTAAATGTAAGGGAGTCTTGGTACAAACAGGCGGAATGCCAGGAAAGAAAAAAATGGAGTGTGTCATTGGCTTACCAGACGATCGATGCACACTAATTCCCATTCCAGATTATCCAAACTCGATGCTTCAGGACTATAAAGAACAACTAACAAAAGAGCAGAAAAATCTACTCGGTAAGGATGGTGTTCTTAAACATATGCACCCTGTTTTCTATCTAATGGAAGAAGGAAAGCTTGTATTTTTTGGACACACCATGATGTTTCGCTTACCCTACAAAGACTCAATTCAAACATTTATTCCCGAACCTAACTATAAGTTTCTTCCAGATTATCAGTACAATTCTCCAACTCTCGATATAACAGAGGCTATCTTTGGGTTTGTCAGGGATACTAAACAACAAGAAAAACCAGCACAAGCTGGACGAGTATTTGTCAGCGATGCCAAGTGTCAAAAATCGGCTGGTGAGAAAATTTGGCTGAAAGGTGATATGACTAAGCCAATGATACCTAAGATATTAGCGAGTCCAAAACCTACTACTTTTCAGCACTATTTGGTACAAGATAGTTCTGTTGAAAGTGAACTAAAGCACTATGCAAGTCAGCCCAATCGCGAAACAGTAATTCGAGGTCACAAGCTTTATTGGCATCAGGGCAGTGTTGAGGAAAGTCAGATTGAAGAGAGTAACACTGAGAAGATTCAAGAGTCACGATCTCAGTACACAGATATAAAACCGATCGCCAAAGATGTATCTTTTGACTTCACCATTGACTTTGACAATTTAACTGAAGTTGAATTAGGTGCTTTGTTATGGGTGCTAGATATTGCTGCCACTCGAACTTATCGCTTATCATTAGGGATGGGTAAACCTCTAGGAATGGGAGCCGTCCAGATTAGCTATCAACTTTCATTAAGTAACCCTGAAGATAGATATCGTCATCTATTCCAAGATATGGGTTGGGCAACCGGTGAAAATCCTAAAGTTGATATTAATGAATTTAAAAAATCTTGTTTAGAGAAGTTTGAGGATTATATTCTCAATCATACTGATGAAACACCTAAGCGTTTACATGATGTGCCACGAATCAAAAATTTGTTAACGCTGTTACAGTGGCCAGGTGTTGCAGAAAACTCAAGCCGATACATGGAAATTGAGCGGAAGCAACAACCTTGTCTTGGTGAGCTCGGAAAGAAACGGTAAGGCAAATGAGTATAAAAAACGCCCAACTTTTAGCAACCAACCATCGAAAGAGAGCAAAGACGATCGTCAACGGAATTACCCAGGCTTTTCATCACCTTCATCTGGCGGTGGTAGCAATCCAGCCGCTTGGCAATGACCAAAGTAACTAAGACTTTAGATAGATGATCGTTGCCCGTAAAGTTACGCTAAATTTGGAGGAATAGAAGGGGGAGCAGACAGCTTTTTCTCGAGTTGAATTTGAACCGATTTGCGAACATCAACCCCCAGAATTTCTATGCCATTTTCCAAATTGCCAGACGTTTCAAAAAAGATCAGACTGTCGATCGTCTTGAGAGCCACCATCTGGAAGAGAAGATGAACCACAGGCAGCGCCACAGCCATTAAGTTAGCCGGTCGGGGAGGCTTGAGACTCGATCGTGCGTCTTCGAGGGTAGGAAAGGCATACAAGACCCGTTTTTCTACGTCAGGACGGGCGCGATTACTCAACGTCGTCACCATCCACTCTTGGTCGGCGGTTTGCAAGACGTAGTATTGCAGATGTTGGAGGCGTTGCGCCAGCACTTTCAACACAGGCGCGATCGTTGCCACCACTGCCGGAGTCGAGCCATCTTGGGGGGCGCTATTCACTAACACTTGGATTTGTGCGTCTAAGTCCATAGTTGGTATTTTCAAGTGCGGGTTGGGGAATACAGAGGTGCTAGGAACGTCCAGAATACCCACGATCGTCTTCTTTCTGTCCACTGCTATAGTAGAGCGTTTTCCAAAAATCGATCGTCTTATCAAAAAATCGCCTCAAATCGTCCAGAATTCCTAGGAAACCAACTGAATAATAATAAGGCAACTCGCTCGATCGATCTATCGATTCATCAAGCGTCAATCCCCCAAACATGACAAAAGCCGAAAGGATTTGAGTGTGTTAGGGTCAAGAGTGAACTTAGTCAGGATAAGGCAATCGGTTAAAGCGTGGAAGCTATCTTTCAACTGCTATTCAACGAACTGCGGCAATCGACCCGATCGTCCGAGTCCAGTTGTCGAGACGTCGCCGAACGGCTGACGGCGGAGGTTTCTAGAACCTGTGCTCAAAGCGATCGCATTCAAGCGTCCGGAGATCTGGAAGCTTGGGCAACTAAGCTGGCTCGCCATCGCCTGAAACAATGTCTAGACTACTACAAACTCGGCTCGGTTGGCGGGCGCGTGGAACTGCACAGCACTTTAAGTGCGATCGTCTATCGCTATATCGTGCCCCAGCAGGGACAGTCGAGCTACCAAGCCCGATTGCATTTTATCGAGGACTTTTTGCAAATCTTTTATGTAGAAGCCCTCAATGCCTTAAGGCGAGAGGCACTCCTTGCTTCTACTTATTCTCCTCGTACGCTGTTGGAAGTAGCCGAATATATGGCATTTACCGAACGCTACGCCAAGCGGCGAATCTCCTTGCCGGGAGGGCGCAGCCAGCAATTGGTGATCTTGCGCGCGCAAACTTTTTCCAAACAACAACCTCCAGAAACCTCGATCGATATGGATCGCGCCATCGAAGGTGTGGGTGGCGATCCCGAAAGCACTCGTCAAGACCCTTCTACCGGGCAAGTGCGGGAACAAATTATTACCCAAGAATCGGATCTAGGATCGGATTTACTGCGGGAGAAAGTCGTGCGAGAATTGATTGCTTATCTCGAAGAGAATAACCAGAGTGAATGTGTCGATTACTTTGTCCTGCGCTTGCAAGATCTGCAAACCCACGAAATTGAAGCAATTCTCGGTCTGACACCTCGCGAGCGAGACTATCTCCAGCAGCGCTTCCGATATCACTTGACGCGGTTTGCCCTCTCCCACCATTGGGAACTGGTTCACCAATGGCTGGATGTGGATCTCGATCGCAATTTGGGTTTGACCCCCAATCAATGGGAGAACTTTTTAGCGATCCTGAGCGCGGAGTCCGTGGAATTACTGAAACTCAAACGAAAAAATTTGCCAGAGTCCGAAATAGCCCGGAGATTAGGCTGTTCGGTGTCTCAGGTCAACAAGCAGTGGTTTAAACTGCTCAAGCAAGTTTGGGAGATTCGCAACCAGCCCGAATAACTGTCCGGAGAAGGTGTATCTACTGATGAATAATGACAAGAAGAACAACGAAGAAAGCTTCGAGAACAGTTTCTTCACATGGCTCGATCGAGAGTTAGACCAACCTGCATCGCCTAGGACTGGGGAAATGAACAATCCCAGTGTTGGGTTCCCTGCCCCCGACTCCCATCCCGAAGAAACTTCCCCATCCGAGACGGAGGATCGACACTCCCTCGACGACGAAGATCTTTCTTCCATTTGGGTCGAGATCGACGAACCCGAAAATTCACAGACGTTCTTAGAAAGTCAATCCGATCGCTTAGGAGATATACCGACCGTGCAACAACGTTTTTATGAAGTGCTTAAACGCCGACTGAAGACTGAAATCCAACAAGCGCCTCCCCTTTTTCCGTGGGAAACGGAAATGTTAGTCTACGACGCTGAGGTTACAGACGCCGTAACTGCCGATCGAGTTCCCAGCGATTTGTGGCTGCCCCAACTTCAGAATCTGAAATTGCCTGTTCCCTTGCCCCAAGAGGTTTTCAAGTCCCTGCTGACTCGATGCCAACAGGTGGTCAACTCATCTCTGTTGGAAGGATCGAGACTAGTCGATGTCGTCACCGAACTGTTTCCCGATCGATTTTCCGACCTCAATTATTGGACCGAACAGGTGCTGATTTGGGAAACAGACCGCGGCGAAGAGCCAAGCCTCTGGTCAATTGCCCCACCACCTACGAAACGGCAAATCCTACTCAACAAATGGTCTTGTCGCTGCTAGCTGCCCGAGAAATTCTCGGATCTTTGACACTACGGGTGTCTGCCAGCCATCCGAGATGTACCCAGCAATGGTCAACGGCTGTGGGCCCGCTGACCATCGAAGCCCAATATAAACCCAAAATTTGGAATTCTAAGCTGCGGATTCAGGTGCATTTACCCCAAGGCGGAAATCTTCAGATTCAGGGAGATAGTGCCGTTGCCCACGCGCAGCGCCCCGATCGTGGTACGTTGAGTGTCGAACTGTTTGATATCCGACCCGATCGTACCTATTCTTTAGAAATTGCTCTAGATAACGAAGCATCTCCCTTCCTGTTTGTGATTTGTCCCACAGCTTAATCCGCAATCTCCACTCCAACAAAACAAGCCGAATGGTCATTGGTGATGGGCAGATTGTCAACGCCCATTACTAGTACCACTAATATGAACCACCAGTTCCCGTGGGTGACGGCGCTGGCGGTGTTCCCAAATGTAGATGCCTTGCCACATCCCCAGGACGAGTTTATTGTGGGAGATAGGAATTTGCTCGGAGGTATGAGTGATTGCCGTGCGGATGTGAGCGGGCATATCATCGGCTCCTTCAGCACTGTGGATATAATTGCCACTTTCGGGGACGAGTTTGGCAAAGAAATTTTCCAGATCGACTAAAACATCAGGATCGGCGTTTTCTTGAATTAACAAGCTGGCTGAGGTATGACGGAGGAAAAGGGTACACAAACCGAGTTCGATCCCCGACTCAGAAACGATTCTTTCGATTTGGGAAGTAATTCGAGTCAAGGATTTCCCCACGGTTTGAATGCGTAGGACTTCTTGGTAGTGATTCATGGGTTGAGGTTATAGCTGAAAATCAAGAGTTTGAAAATCAAGAGTATACTCTTAATGAGTTTAGTCGCGGGAGTCGCGATCGTTTCTTCGTGCCAGTGGACTATGACCCCTGAAACCCCATCTTCTTCCTCTGTGAAAATCATGCCGTTAGGAGACTCGATTACCGACGGCTATTTTGTGCCGGGTGGGTATCGTATCGATCTGTGGCAACATCTGACCGAACGGGGATACGCGATCGATTTTGTGGGTTCGCTGCGAAACGGTTCCGAATCGTTACCCGATACCGATCATGAGGGACATTCCGGTTGGCGAATCGAACAAATTCATCACCGGATTCAGGGTTGGTTAAATCGATCGCAACCGGATATCATTTTATTGCTCATCGGCACGAATGATATGGCACAAGGATATGATGTGGAAACCGCACCCGATCGACTCGGGGTGTTAATCGAAGATATTTTCCAACAATTACCGGAAGTTAAGTTGTTTGTGGCTTCAATTCCTCCCATTGGCGAACCTTTTCTGAACGATCGTGTTATCAATTATAACCGGGAAATCGTCCGTTTAGTTCAACAAAAGCAAGCGGAAGAAAAACCGATCTATTTTGTTGATTTATATTACGTTCTCAGCTTGGACGATCTGCCCGATGGGGTTCATCCTAACCGGGAAGGGTTTCGGAAAATCGCGAAAGTTTGGGATGAGGCGATGGAAGGGGCGATCGCCCCAAGAAGCGATCGCGTACAATAATTAACGATCCGATTTCTGCTGCCACCATGACCCTTGCCAAACCTCCGACAACCCAAATTCCGCTACTCGAAAATGGAGATTGCCTGACCCGTACCGAATTTGAACGGCGCTACTATGCCATGCCGCATTGCAAAAAAGCCGAATTGATTGAAAGACAAGTTTATCGGGCATCCCCCGTTCGCGCCCGAAAACACGGTCAACCTCACGCGGCTGTCATGGGTGGGTATCGTAGGGGTCAACAGCCGTTGACCCCTACCAGCGAAAATGCGACTAGCAATTAACCCATGAAACTCCTGTTAATCGAATCGCCGGGAAAGCTGAAAAAACTGGGCCAAATTCTCGGTTCCGGTTGGGTTGTCAAAGCGAGTATGGGACACGTTCGGGAATTAGCAAATGACGGTGAATCTTCTCTGGGGTTCGATCTCGACGGCGATCGAGTTTTGTGTCGCTATCAACCTCGAGGAAGTCGGGGAAAACAAACCCTATCGGATTTACGCCGCGCCGTAGAAGGGGCATCTCAAGTGTATTTGGGAACCGATCCCGATCGAGAAGGAGAAACCATTGCATGGCATTTGCAACAAGCACTTCGGATTCGCCATCCCCTGCGCGTTACCTATAGCGAAATAACACCTGCTGCGGTTCGACAAGCGATCGATCGTCCCCGACCTTTAGATGCGAATTTGGTAGCAGCAGGACGCGCCCGAGATTGTTTGGATAAGTTGGTGGGATACAAGGGATCTCCTTTATTATGGCAGTTGAAAAATGGGGCGAAATCCATGGGGCGAGTGCAGAGTGCAACGCTGCATTTGCTTTGCTTGCGAGAAGCGGAAATTGTGACATTTGTGCCTGAAGATTATTGGAGTGTTTGGGTTGAGTATCAGGAAGGATTTAAAGCATTTTATCGGGCAAGTTTGAATTTCAAAAGAGTGGCTAAAGAGAAAGAAGATGATGCGGCTGATAAGTCGAAAGATAAGCCGGAATCCGATCGAGTTTCTAGTCAAGAAGAAGCCGATCGTTTAGTCGAAATCGCGCGATCGCATCCCCATTCTGTTCTCAAAATTGAAAGCCAAAATACCACCCGAAATCCGCCGCCACCTTTTACCACTTCTACATTACAACAAGCTGCGGGTTCTCGCTACAAATGGGGTTCGGATAAAACCATGAAAGTTGCCCAAACCCTTTACGAAGGCGGGCATATTACCTATATGCGAACGGATTCGGTAACGCTGAGTCCGGAGTTTTGTGCGGCGGCGCGACGGTGGTTAGAACAACAGGATGCCGACAATATTCCATCTCAAACTCGAAAGTTTCGATCGAAGGCGGGGGCGCAAGAAGCACATGAGGCAATTCGTCCCACTCATGTTGAGAATACCCCTCAAATTTTATCAGTACAATTGGGGGCTGATGCAGAAAAGTTATATGACTTAATCTGGAGTCGATCGATCGCATCTCAATGTCGTTCGGCTGAACTGCAAAAAACTCGCGTTATCACCCAATCTGGAGATATTTTCTGGGAAGCTAGGGGTCAAGTTTTAACGTTTCCGGGATACACTCGATACTGGAATAATATTAGCTCGGATACGCATTTGCCTGCTCTCAAAGAAGGGCAAAATTTAACCTTAAAAAAAGCGGATTCCGAGAAAAAACAAACCCAGCCACCGCCTCGATATACGGAACCGAAGCTGGTACAATTAATGGAAAGAAAAGGGATTGGTAGACCGAGTACCTATGCGCCAACGATTAGAACTTTAAAAGATAGAAACTACGTCGATTTAGGGAAAGATAAAAAACTACAACCGACGCAACTGGGTTTAGAAGTCGATCGATTCTTGATGCAGGTTCTCCCGGATTTACTGCAACCAGAATTTACGGCAAACATGGAATCGAAGCTAGATGCGATCGCCGAGGGGAAAGAGGATTGGGAACGTTACCTCAATCACTGGTATCGCGATTATTTGAATCCCGCTATAACTCAAGCGAAGCAACAAGTGGGAACTTATCAATGTCGAGCATTTCCTGATTCTCCAATTCAAGAAATAGATAGAACATTTTCTACATTAAATACTTCTGTATCCAGAAATACGAAAACCTCAACTCGATCGACAAAACCAAAATCTAAAACCTCCAGTCAACCAGATTCGATCGCTTGTCCGAAATGCAGCAAGTTGATGAGCAAAATCCTCTCTAAATCTCAGAAACTTTCCACCGATCATTTCCTCAAATGCGAAGAAAGATTAGGAGGGTGCAATACGGTGATGTTTTGGTCGGATAAAACCAAACAGTATGAATTACCGTATGCAGAACGAAAAAAGTTAGAAATTCCCAATAAACCGACTGGAGATACTACTCAAAATTGGTGGGAACAGCCGATCGAATCTTCTCTACCGCCTTGGATAAAAGCCCGAAAAAAAAAGAAAGGGAGATTCAAACAAAACACAAAACTTCCCGAACTGAGCGATATAAATTGTCCGAAATGCGATAAGTTAATGAGTAAGATTTCATCCAAATCGCCTAAACTCACCGCCGACCACTTTCTCAAATGCGAACTGTATCGAGGTGGATGCGATACGGTGATGTTTTGGTCAGAAAAGCAGCAAAAATATCAATTGCCTTACGGCGATCGTCAAAACAAACAGAAACCCCAATTAACCGAGTATCAATGTCCGAGTTGTCAAGCTTTTCTCGAGGAATATCATTATACTAAAGAAGGCGAAGACAAAGCCATGCTACGCTGTTCTGAGGTTAAAAATAGACAAGAGAAGTGTAAAGACGTGGCATTTTTTCGATCGCGCGATCGATGGTGGTCGCCTAAATTTGGGGAATTTAAGCCCTAGAATTCGATCGATAGAAATAACCGAAGCTAGCCCTGGAAGGGCGGCTGCGCCAACGGGCTGAAGTAATAAGTAATAAGTAATAAGTCGTACAGTTTCAGTTCGAATAAAACGGGATGAAGCCTCTTCATTCATGAAGAAAAAATAAAACCCAATTCATTGATTGAATCCTCTGATTTTAAGCTTCTTGCAAACTTATTACTTATTACTTTAAACTTATTACTTATGAACGTCCCTACGTCAGTCCTGACTAATCAGATTTTAGATTAAGCTAACAAAATCGCTAACGTCGATCGCCCCTGCACTGACTCCGGGCATAAGTACCGAACCGCTACCGAGTTCGATTTTTGCTCCTTCGGCAGTATCGATCGCGATCTCCGGACGCTGTTGGATGTCCGCCAGTAGGTCTGGAGAAACAGCCAGTAAGTCAATGCCATCGGTGAAGTCGGCAATAACATCGTTACCGCTATCGAGGACCAAGACAAAGCGATCGCTACCGCCGCCTCCGGTTAAGCTATCGTCGCCCAAATCACCCGACAGGGTATCGTCGCCCAATCCTCCCGTCAGACTGTCGTTATTCTGACCGCCGCCGAGGTAGTCGTTGCCGTCGCCACCATCCAAGACATCGTTTCCAAGATTGCCGAACAAGGCGTCATCTCCCGCATTGCCGAATAACTGGTCGTCATCTTGTCCGCCGAGAACGCTGTCATTGCCGTCGCTGCCGTCAAGTACATCGTTTCCGATGTTCCCGAAGAGGAGGTCATCTCCGGCGTTACCGAATACCCGATCGCTATCCTGTCCGGCAGCCAGGGTGTCGTTGCCCTCTCCCCCGTCCAGGATGTCATTTCCGATGTTGCCGAAGAGGACGTCATCTCCGGCGTTACCTAACACCCAATCGTCATCTTTACCCGCCGAGAGGGTATCGTTGCCGATGCCGCCGTCGAGGGTGTCATTTTCGACGTTGCCGAAAATCAAGTCGTCGCCGCCGCTACCTTGGAGGCTGTCGAGTCCTTGACCGCCGACGATGACATCGTTTCCGTCGCCGCCGTCCACGACGTCGTCGCCTTTCTCGCCCAGAAGCCAATCATCTCCGGCATTACCCAAAACGGTGTCATTATCCTGACCGCCGTGGAGGTTGTCAATTTCCTCGCCGCCTTCGATACGATCGTTTCCTTTATTCCCAAAGGCATAGTTATTGCCATTTCCGGTGAGAATCAGGTCGTCATCTTGACCAGCAGATAGGATATCGTCGCCATTACCGCCGTCAAGGGTGTCTTGACCCTGATTTCCGTAGGCGATGTCGTCACCCTCATTGGCTTGAATCAGGTCATTTCCACCGCGACCGGCAATCCAGTCGTTGATAGCTGTACCGACGAGGGTGTCGTCGCCGTCCGTTCCTTCAATAATGTTTTCAAAGATCGTCGTCAGGTTCGGGTTGGCGAGGTTGAATTCCATCAGGCGATCGAACTGGTCGATCGTAATTTTGCCTGCTGCCACCGACTGCAAAAGCTGTGCTTGTAGGTACTGTACGATGATTTGCAATTCAACGAGGTCGTCGCGGACGGTCTCGAAGTTACCAGACTCGATCGCCGCAGTGGCGATCGCGCTGAAATTGGCATTGCTGGCGGCGATAATTTCCGCCATGCGTGCCGCCGCACCGGGAAAAGCCACGGAGCGCAACAAACTGAGAACGATATCCGGCTGGCTCAGGTCTTCAAGCTGGACTCCGGACGCGATCGAGCTGACAAGTGCGTCGAAGACCTTCGTTTCCGCATCGTCAACGCCCGCACCGATCGCGATGTCGGCAATTTGGACGAGAGTTGCGTTAATCTGAATTTGCCGCGTTAGCACTGCGACGCCCTGGCTGCTGTTGAGGTTGGCGAACGGGTCGAACTCACCGAGCACAATGTTAGGCAGGTCGAGCAGGTCGAGGACGCGAGCGCTCGCGGCTGCCAGTGGCGGGACGGGCTGGCTCGTTCGCAGCAAAACCGCCCAGGGTTCCACGGCGATCGAGAAGTAGCTCTCATCGATGCTTTCGAGGGCGATGTTCGTTACGATCGCCTCGCGAACTTTGTCAAGCGGAGCGCTGCTGGCTTCGACGATCGCCTGATTGCGACGTTGAATATCCTCGATCGTCGCGCTGAGATCGCCACTTGCCTCAACCGCGATCGCGGCTGCATTGAGCAGTGCCGCAACTTGGGTGGCATCGGCGAGGTTGACCGCATCACCGCTGCGGACGACCTGCGAAACCTGCGCGACGATCGCGTTGGCAGCAGCATTGAGATCGCCTCCGAGAGCGTTGGCGCCCAGGATAATCAAGTTTTGCAGTTGACCTTGGGCGGCGAGGACGGCGACGCCGTTGCGATCGCCGTTTTCGATGGTGGCGAACGGATCGTCGGCTTGCAGGTTGAAGCCCGTCGGTAGGGCGAATGCCGTTTCCAGACTGGCTTCCGTGGCGTCGAGATTCGGCTGTGCCAAACGCAGGGCCAGTGCCGTCAGCGGCGATGCCACCGTCCATTCTGGCGCAGTGAAGAACGGGAAGCGTTGTTTTTGAAACGTGTCGGTATCCGTGCCGTCAGCGACGACGATCTGCCCTTCGGTGAGCGATTTTAGCCATTGCCGTTACGCTCGAATTCAGCGGGGAATTTCGAGTTGTAGTTGTCTTCACTGAAGGTAATTGTAGACGGCTCGAAACGATCGTGGATGCCGTTGAAGTTGGCATCGAAGAAGACCCAGGACCCTTCCACTGGACCGTCAAACGCCGTTCCCACACTAATGCCCCGATCGCCGACCGAAAGCTTCGCGAGGGTAGTAGTGGGTAACTTCAGATTGTACAGTGTTGTCTCCCATGTGTTGAGATTCCAGACATCGGGAATACTGGGGTACTTAATCTTAAATTTCAAACTCGCTGAACCCGATGCCGTCACCGAACCCCGTCCGGACACGAGACGATTGAGAGAGTTAAGTTGCGGTAAAACTTCCGAGTAAAAACCAACCTACTTTTGCGATCGCTCAGTTCTCCTTCTTTACGTCCTGGGTTTTCTTGATAAATAAAAGTGCCAGCCAAAAAATCCAGAACGATATCTCCTAAAAACTCTAACTGTTCGTTATCGCCTTCAGTTAGAGTTGGGTTCTCATAAACATAGGAACGATGGGTTAATGCTCGATCGAGCAGTAAAACATCTTGAAACGGAATCCGGTTTAATAACTCTTGAAAATGGTCTCGAAGTCGCTCTTCTTTAGCTGAAGTCGTACTATCCCGATTTTTTCGATTGGCTTCTTGCGATAACCGTTGCAAGACTTCCTGCTTTTTTCGTGTCACTTCTTGAGCTTGTATCGCACCAATTGCCATTAGCAGTCGAGCAATACTATCTAAAGCGTTGCCCGGATAAAGTGATCGCTATGTTGCAAACTTCGCGGTGTGTAGATCTTAAGCTTTATCCACGGATGATAACAGCATTAAATTCCGGAATCATTACCGTTTTACAGGTAGATTAGGGATTGAGTTGCCGATCTCACCATATTCCAAACGATGAACGTTGGATTTTTTTGAGGAACCATTAGCTTGGACAACCGATTTCCAGTAGATCAGATCGCATTTTCTCTGCATAAGGATATAATCCCTGAGTGAGTAAAACAAAGCTTGACCGTGTGATAGAAGATTATGACATAGAAGACGAGCAATAATGTCCAAAGCATTGCCCGGATTAAATTCCGGAATCATTACCGTTTTACAGGTAGATTAGGGATTGAGTTGTTGATCGTTACGATACTCCACAGGAGTCGCTTCGCGATCGACCTCCTAAAAACCGCTATAAGATAGAAGTTCCCGGTTACACGCGCAGGGGAAACCGAGAACACCTCCAAAATCAACATCGAAACGCGGAACTATGGCAGAAAAAAGCGAAGGCATCAAAATTATCAGCGACAACCGACAAGCTCGTTTTCTCTACGAAATCCTCGACACTTACGAAGCTGGAATCGAACTCAAAGGCACGGAAGTCAAATCCATCCGCCTCGGCAAAGTCAATCTGCGAGATGGATACGCCCTAGTTCGCAACGGCGAGGTTTGGTTGCTCAACGCCCACATTTCCCCCTACCAACAAGCCAGTCAATTTTTTAACCACGATCCCCGCAGAACCCGCAAACTCCTGCTACATCGCCAGGAAATCAGCAAACTGATCGGCAAAGTGGAAGAAAAAGGCTTAACCCTCGTCCCCTTGAAAATGTATTTCAAAAACGGTCGGGTTAAAGTGGTTCTCGGACTGGGGAAAGGGAAGAAAATTTACGACAAACGCGAATCGCTCAAACAAAAGCAGGCAAAACGGGATGTGGCACGGGCGATGAAGGGGGATTGGTGATGGGTTAGTGGCGCTTTGGCTAATTACCAATTACCGATTACCGATTACTGATTCGTATCGCCCAACAGTGTTGTGTAGCAGCATGGCAACAGTCATCGGACCGACACCGCCGGGGACGGGGGTAATAAATCCGGCGACTTCGCGGACGGATTCGTAGTCTATATCGCCTACCAATCGGGATTTTCCGTCTTCGTCTTCTTTGCGAACGACCGCCACATCAACAACTGTCGCACCGGGTTTGACCATTTCTGCGCCAATCAGTCCGGGACGACCGACGGCGGAGACCAAAATATCGGCATTGCGGGTAATACTCGCCAAATTGGCCGATCGAGAATGAGCGATTGTCACCGTGGCATCGGCTTCTAGCAACATCAGCGCCATGGGTTTGCCGACCAAAATACTGCGACCAATTACCACAGCTTGTTTGCCTTGAGGATCGATGTCGTATGCCTGCAACAGGCGCATCACTCCGGTGGGGGTGCAACTGCGAAATCCCGGTTCTCCCCGCACCAGTCGCCCCAAATTCATCGGATGCAGTCCGTCTACGTCTTTGTCTGGATCGATTTGATACAGCAAGGAAACCGCGTCGAGATGGCTGGGAAGAGGTAATTGTAGGAGAATACCATCAACCCGATCGTCGCTATTGAGTTTCTGGATTTCTTGGGAAATTTCCTCGTAAGATGCCGTTGCCGGAAAGTGCCGACCCAAAGAGGCGATTCCAACTCGATCGCACGATCGTTCTTTATTGCGGACGTAGACGGCACTGGCTGGGTCGTCTCCCACCCGAATTACCGCCAGTCCGGGGGGGCGCTGCATCTGTGCTTGCAGGCTGGGAATGCGCGATTTGAGTTCGGCTTGAATTTGTTGGGCGAGGGCTTTACCGTCTAAGATGGAAGCAGTTTTGGCGTTCATGAGGCTTGATGAAAAGACTCGATCGTAATACAGGAACGCGGGAGGGGTTTTGTCATCTCCTGCGGCATGGCAGAAACGCTGCACCCTTCTGGCAGTATTCGTTTTCTTTTTCTTCCGGTCTCCCCGATTTATCTCGGTCTCTCGGACTTGTGCGATGCATTCCTTCTCTTACCCTACCACCCGAGCGTACCCAGTCCGATCGAGTTTGGCTACTCGTTCTCAGCGTTTTGAGTGCCGGGTTTCTGGCAAGTTGTGGTGAAATCTCCTCCCCGGTTAAAATTCCGGTTAACGTGACGCCGATTTCCAAAGTTATTCAAAATCCTAAAGTGGGATCTCGCGTCAATGTTAAAGGAACGGTGACTCAAAAAGCTCCGTTTTTAGACAGTGGTGCGTATCAAATTCAAGATGAAACGGGTACAATTTGGGTGATGCGCGAGACTCCTTTACCTAATTCAGGCGATCGTGTGATTATCAAAGGTATCGTTCAATATGAAAGTGTCCCGATCGGCCAACAAGATTTTGGAGAAGTTTATCTCGAGGAACAAAAGCAATTGGAATAGTTGAGAGTTGAGAGTTGATAGTTGAGAGTTGAGAGTTGATAGTTGATAGTTGATAGTTGATAGTTGATAGTTGATAGTTGATAGTTGATAGTGGTTATAATGCCAATTACCAATTACCCATTACCAATTACCCAATTGCGCATTCCCCAAAAAATGAGATGGGGGTCAAAGTTGAGACGATCGGCCAGATGGGGAAACTGAAGCAACAGTGCCTCGTGCAGAAGCTTCCCATCGCCGCCTGTTAGCACTACGGAACTGCCGGGAAATTGTTGTTGCCAGGTTTCGATAAAATCTCGCAATCCAGCTAAGAGGACGTATAAGACGCCGCTTTTGAGGGCAGAGGGAGTATCGATCGCCCAACGTGGCGGCAAAGATCGATCGAGTTGGACGGGTGGCAAGTCTGCGGTATTTTGTGTCAAGGTTTTTAATTGCAACCCCAAGCCGGGAACGATCGCACCGCCGACCAAGTGTCGATCTGCATTAACCCCTGTAAATGTCAACGCCGTTCCCGCATCTATCGCTAAAACGGGAAATCCCCATTGTGTCCCCGCACCCCAAGCCGCCAAAGCTCGATCGATCCCTAAAGTGGGATATACCCCTTGTATTGGGACATTTTGGAGAGTGAAGATGCGGGTGTTGGGGAAAGTTTCCCAAAGCTGAAGCTGATGGGGAACGACGGAGGCAATCCACAGCGGCAGAGGTTCGGGTAACTGGGGTACGTTCTGTTGTCGGTGAGGCTCATCCCAGGTGGTTTGCAAGCGATCGTTGTCAAATTTCGCCCAGTGTAACCTAGAATTTCCGATCGCCAAGGCTAACCAAAGAAAAGTTCGATCGATAGAGTTCGGCAATTTTGTTAAAATTTGTTAACATTGTACTAAGATCGAATATATTGCTTACTCTACCAGCCCAGTCTGGAAACTTCAAAAATTTTGACCGAGGACGTTAGCGGGTTGTATGTTGACTGAAGCGCACTTATCTCACGATCCTGGTTTTTTTACTCCTGTGCTCCGTCGGCAGCGAAAAAACCGCAATTTAGTGACACCCAACGATCGATCTTTGGCGCTCGAGCAAGAGATCCAGCTGGCGATGCTGCTCAATCAAATCAATAACCAGATTAGCAGTACCCTCGAGTTAGACGAAGTTCTCAATTTGGCGTGTTGCTTACTCTGCCAGACGCTCAATTGCAGCCGTGCCAGCATTTTAGTCAACGAATCCGACGACGAAAACATTTTCGTCACACGTGGCGAGTACAATCCCCAAGACTACAGTTCGCAACTCGGACTCCAAGTCAACATCGCCGGCAACCCTCATCTGAAGCAATTGATCACCGAACCGGAGGTTTTAGCAGTCAGAAAATTTTTAGACTTTCCGGGTTTGGACGAGGAAACAAAGGTAATAGCTAAATCGTTACAAATTAAGTCGATGCTGGCAGTTGCCACCCGCTACCAGGGAAAAGTGAACGGAACCATCGGATTGCATCAGTGCGATGGCGAACGCGAGTGGACGGAGTGGGAAAAACAGCTATTGGAAGGGGTTGCCGTTCGTTTGGGAATTGCCATCAATCACGCACAAGTTTATCAGGAAGCGCGAGTTTCTGCCGAAAGAGAAGCGTTGTTGCGCTTACTGATCGATCGAATTCGCAGCACTTTGGATCTCGATGAAATTTTGCAAACTGCGGTGTGTGGCGTCCGTCAACTTTTAAATACCGACCGAGTTTCGATTTATCAATTTCACGAAGATTGGAGTGGCACGGTGGTAGTGGAAGATACGATCGAACCCTGGTCGTCGATTCTAGGAGGTGTGGCAGTTGATGATTGTTTTTCCAAGCAGTATGTTGAGTCGTACCAAAGAGGCTATTCTAAAGCGATTAATGACATTCGTGAAGCCAATCTCGATTGCTGCCACGTCCAATTTTTAGAGAAGTTGCAGGTGCAGGCAAACTTAATTGTGCCGATTGCGATTAAAAGCGATCGCGAAGCGACTCGAGGAGAGTCTCATCTAAGTGATTCGCATTTGTGGGGTCTGATTATCGCTCACGAATGTCGGTCTCCACGTCATTGGAAAACCTCAGAAATTCAATTACTCAGTCAAATTGCCGATCGAATGTCCATCGCCATCGAACAAGCCGAACTTTACCATCGGTCTCAAATTCGGGCTCAACAACTTAAAGCGGCGATCGAAGAATTACAAGCGACACAATTGCATTTGATTCAGAGCGAAAAGCTCTCGGGTTTGAGCAAAATGGCAAGTGGTGTCGCTCACGAAATCAACAATGCTAATAATTTCATTCACGCAAACTTGCATTTTGTCAAAGAGTATGCGTCTTCTTGTCTAGAAGCGTTCGATCGGGTTAATTCCTCTAATATTGAAGAAATTAAAGAAGAATTAGAATTCGACTATATCAAACAAGACTTCCCCAAATTAATCGATTCAATGATGAACGGTTCCCAGAGAATTCGGGATATCGTACAAACGCTAAAAAACTTCTCTCATCTCGATGAGGCTCAATGGAAAGCGACAAATATCGATCGGGAAATCGATCGGACTTTAGCGATGTTCAAAAATCGTCTAACTTCTCAGATTGAAGTCTCGAAAAAATATGGAAGCCTAACTTTCATTGACTGCCAACCCAGCCAAATGGCTCAAGTCTTTTTCAGTTTAATTGACAATGCTTTATATGCGATCGAAAATACTGGAAAAGGCGGTTGTCTCTCGATCCGTACCCAGCAAGCTTCACCGGATTGGATAACGATTTCTATTGGCGATACCGGAACGGGAATCAAGCCAGAAATTCAAGGCAAAATTTTCGATCCCTTCTTCACCACCAAAGCACCCGGACAAGGCACGGGTTTGGGATTATCCACGTGTTATCAAGTTATCGTTAAAGGTCATGGCGGGAAAATTCGCTGCATCAGCCAACCCGGAGAAGGGACAGAAATGATTATTGAGTTACCTGTTAGTCGTGAATTAGCTAGTGGCTAGTTTGTGATTCCATTTTTAAAGTTTACTTTTTACATTCTGAACTCCTGGACTTACAGACTACTCAATTTAACCGCCGATTTGAGACATCGTGCGACTGTAATTCCCCATTTCTGTACCGCTATCCCGAAGTTTGAAATTAATTTCAGGTTTGAGTACCAAAAGTTGACAAATACGATCGCGTAATTCTTCCACAGAAACTCCCTCGCGCCAACTCGTTTTCAGATCGAGTTGTCCCGTTTCATTCAGCAGACACGGACGCAACCAGCCATCGGCAGATAAGCGCATTCGGTTGCAACGATCGCAAAAACACTCCGACATTTGACTGATAAATCCTAACGTTCCTTTAGCGCCAGGAATTTGAAAAATATCGGCAGGTCCTGCACCCGTCACTTGCGATTCTACTAACCCATAAACATCGCGAATTTGCTGCCGCAACTTTTCAGAAGAAATCCATCCTTCAGCGTTAAATAAATCCGAATTACCAATCGGCATGAACTCGATAAAACGGACGTGCCACGCGCGATCGATCGACAGTGCCGCCAAATCTAGAACTTCGCGATCGTTCACTCCTGGAATCACCACCACGTTCAATTTAAGCGGATTGAACCCTACCTCATAAGCAGTCTGAATGCCCTCCCACGTCTGCTGCCAACGGCTTTTTCCCCGATTTCCGATAATTTTGTCAAATGTCTCGGCATCGAGAGAATCGAGGCTGATATTGAGGCGGCGCAACCCGGCATCGTGCAGTTCTTGCGCTTTGGCTGTCAGCAAAAATCCATTGGTGGTCATTGCCAAGTCTTGAGTTTCGGGAAAGGCAGCAATCCCCCGAACGATGTCCGCAACATCGGGACGCAGCAAAGGTTCTCCTCCCGTCAGTCGGAAGCGACGGAATCCCACGGGAATAAAAACTTCGCGAATTAAGCTGAGGAGTTCGTCGGCGGTGAGTAAGTTTTGTTGCAGTACGTAGTTGAGTTCTGTGCCTTCTGGCATACAGTACTGACAGCGGAAATTGCATCGATCGATCAGGCTAATACGCAGGTAGTCTACAGGGTTCATACTCGGGGTTCTCCGGATTCTGTGGTGATAATCTTAACGGACGGGTAATTGGTAATTGGTAATATTGGTGATTCAATGTCTACAATCTATTACCAGCAAGCTATAAACTATCATCCATACTCAAGTTTGCTTCCTCAGGCAAAAAGACTTACTCTACAATCCTAGAAAGTTTACAATTTTTTGAATACTCTTATCTAACCGATTTTACCAAATAAATTTACAACTCAAAGAGATGAAATCAATTACATTTTTTCTGGCTGATACAGACACCACTCATGCTTTAGGAATGCAGTTAGGACGATCGCTCAACGCCGGATGTGTTATTCTCCTGGAGGGAGATTTAGGTGCGGGAAAAACTACCCTGATTCAAGGACTGGGAGCGGGTTTAGGCATTACCGATGCGATCGTCAGTCCCACTTTTACCCTCATTAATGAGTATCCAGAAGGTCGAGTTCCTCTTTATCACTTCGATCTGTATCGGTTAGATTCCGAGGAAGTAGAAGGATTGCAACCGGAAATTTACTGGGAAGGCATGGAAGTCGATCAGGGAATTGTGGCGATCGAATGGTCGGAACGTCTTCCTGACAAACCGTCTAATTATTTGCAAATTTGTTTGACGCATCGGGAAGATTCTCGGCAAGTTGAATTGACGATCGTGGGATCGATCGATCTAGATTTGCAGAAAGTCACTAATTTTTCTTGATTTTTCTTGATACACTTTGACCCAGAATACCAGAATTCGTTTATTTCCGAAAAAGACTTTATGGAATCTAGAAAAAAATTGGTATCTATCAATATCAAAATCACAAAAGCTCAAAGAGACTGGTTGGCTGACATAGCCAGTCAAGTCAGAGACAATAACGAGGAACCGGTACCTCCTGGCGATTCAGTTTTTCCACAGCACTTATTGGGAATTGCTATAGATTTGTTACAAGCCAGTGAAGTTGATTGGAGTCAAATTAGGACTATTCAGGATTTACGAAAACATTTAAACCTATAATACTATAAGAGTTTTATGAGTTTAGATGATGTGATATCTATGCCAAATCTGGGTAAGTTAACTTATCTCATGACTGATTTATTGGTAATTTGATGGCAGGATATAATAGAGGCGATACTTATGAACAAACTGTTTTTAATATTCTGATTTCGAAAAATTAATTGCGCCTGATTCAAAAAAGAGGTGGTGCAGGACATCAAACAGATATTAAATTTCTACATTGTGGTAGTGAACAGGGTTTAGAAGTTAAGCTAGACCTGAAAGCTGATTACGGACAACGAATGTTGAAATGGGAACAAGGAGTATGGAGTTGGCGGGTTGATGATTCTGTGACTCAGCTTTACACAGATCTAGGAATTTTAAATTCTATTAATCAAAAATTGATAACTCCTTATAGATATACAGTTCTCCCTTTCGAGAATATACGGCTAGAGCATAAAAAAGCAGATCAAAAAAGTTTTGAATCAAGTCATCAAATTGATATAGAAGCATTGTATCAGTTTTACAAAAAGAGAAATTGCCATTATATTCAAATTGGTGGATACGGGTTTTATCATCTAGATAGAGATATCCTGAATCTGGGGACATCTCAGTTTCAGTGTCAAATGAAATTGAGGTTGCGAGCCAAAACTATACATAGTAATCCAATTTATAATTATGGATTTTACGCAGTTTTAAAAACAACGGGTAGACCCAAAAAGTCTGAATTTGATATCGAAGAAAAAGAGGGGCGATTGTTTCCACCCATCCACCCTTAAAGAATCTAAAAAAGCGAAAGTTGAATAAACTCATCCCGATCAAGAGTATTTTTATATGAAAAGGCTTGAGAACGAATTTTTTTTATATTATCTATTGATACCGATCGATCCATAACCTCCTTGAGTTTATCTAGTTTGATGATAGTTTCCCCAATGGATTTAGCGAGCAATGGCGGAACAGCATTCCCAATCTGTTTCCATTGTTGAGTGAGACTCCCGCTAAAAATATAACTGGGGGGAAAAGATTGAATTGCTGCCGCTTCTCGTGCTGTTAAATAGCGATTCTCGGTTGGATGGTAGTAGGTTGCACGACTCGTATTGATTGTATTTGAACAACAACTACGATCGAGTCGATTAAGTTTTGCTTCTCTAAATCTTGATTCATGAAGTCTTGACCAATCTACGGGAAACCAAAGTTTTTTGGGAAGATAAGAGACTTGATCTTTTTCATACCTAATACTTTTCCCTTCAGGAATATAACTCAATCTTTGTTTTTCCAACTCATTGGGAATTTTGGCTCGTTCGAGATCGTGGTTAAAAACTCGACCTTTTTCCTCGATGAGGTTCAAAAAAGCCCAACCCACCGTTCTTGGAGGAGGGAGATCGCGAGAGTCTTTCTCTGAGTCTTGAAATAAAGAATCGGGATAAAGATTTCCAAGCCCAAATCGATTTCCTAATAAAATCGTCCTTCTTCGTCTTTCAGGAACTCCATAGTGATGCGCGGAAAGAACTTTTATATCTACAGTATATCCAATTTCAGTAAAGCAGTCGATCATCTTTTTTAAAATGACTTCATTCTTTTTCGATAAAAGACCTGTAACATTTTCCATGACCACATAGTTAGGCTTAAATGAATTGACAACTCTAATAAATTCTAAAAACAAAAAGTTTCTTTTATCGTTTCGATCGTTCTGACCGATAGTCGAAAAACCCTGACAGGAAGGGCCTCCACAAATTAAGTCAACTTGACGATCTCCCATAACTTGTTGAATTTGCTGGCTCGAAATATCCCGAATATCTCCGAGAATTGTTTCGGAATGAGGATGATTCAATCTAAAGGTTTCAATGGCAGCTTTATCGTAGTCGATCGCCACCAAACATTCCCACCCCGCCATCTCTAATCCGCAAGACATTCCGCCAGCACCAGAGAATAAATCTACAAATGTTTTACTCATTTTCTTACTTTTTTCTCGAACATCAAGGGTATTTCCTGATTTTAAACCTTTTGAGCTAGCTATTTAGCCAAGTTATACTAAAACCATCAACGCAAAACCGCCTACGTGCAACCCGAACACCACCACATCCTGCGGCGCATTGCCTTCGAGCAGCGTTGCAGCATTGCCGATGTGTTGGATACCGTCTTGGAGCAAGCCGACTGGGAGGCAGTCGCTCGAGAATCTGGGAAGAAACCCACCCAACGATCTCAGGAACGATCGAGTCGGTATAACGTTTAACGATTAACTCTAAAGTTAAACTAAATTCTCAGCGCAAGATTTCCTCTCAAACGCGATACTGGAGAAGCGAGATCGTTATAGGATGTAGCAGTTTGGATGTAAAAGCCAAATGCCTGGTGGACTGCGAGCTGCTCCAAGCTGCCTAACATTTACCAAGAATTGTATGAGTGAAATGACACGGGGAAAACGAAAACACACTGCTACACTAGAAGTTCAGCTTCTGCGCGAAGGCATTGTGGAGTCCATCCACCAAGTGCGAGCCGTTGTCTGCGATAATCGAGGTCGAGTGATGTCGATGGCAGGCAATGGGGAAGATAGTACGTTTATTCGATCGGCCCTCAAGCCGTTTCAAGCGCTAGCAGTGACGACAACGGGGACGCTAGAACGCTACAGTCTCACCGATCGAGATTTGGCGATTATCTGTAGTTCCCATCAAGGCACAATCGAACAAGCCAGACAAGTGTTTAGCATTCTGTGGCACTGCCATGTCGATCCCTCCCAGCTTCAGTGTCCCATTCCTCCCGGAAAGCAATCGACCTTGGAATACAATTGTTCCGGCAAACACGCGGGAATGCTGGCGGTGTGTCAACAACGCAATTGGCCCCTGGAAAGCTATTTGCAGCCCAACCATCCCGTCCAAACTTTAATTTTGAGCAAAATTGGCGAAATGTTGGGAATGCCGCCTGCGGAGTTTATTGGCGCTCGCGATGACTGTGGCGCTCCCACGTATTTGATGCCGTTAGACCAGATGGCGCGTTTGTACGCGCAGTTGGCATCGGGAGATAACTTGGATATGGAACGCATCGTTCGCGCCATGACCCATCACCCAAATATGGTGGCGGGAGAAGGACAGTTCGATACGGAACTGATGCGCTTAACAGAAGGCGAATTGGTGAGTAAGTCCGGCGCCGAAGGGATTCAGTGCATCGGTCGCGTCGGGGAAGGGATGGGGTTGGCGATTAAGGTAGCAGACGGAGCCAAACGCGCCAAGCACGCCGCAGCGATCGATCTGTTGCGACAAATGGGTTGGATCACTCCAGACATCGCCGAAACCTTAGCTGAAACCTTTATGAGTCTAGGCAATTACAAACG
Organism: uncultured cyanobacterium; assembly: GCA_963838375.1. Taxonomy (GTDB): domain Bacteria; phylum Cyanobacteriota; class Cyanobacteriia; order Cyanobacteriales; family Geitlerinemataceae; genus DVED01. Next base: position 765,545 of record CAWIQY010000015.1, read on the forward strand.
CTTGGAAGTACAGGGAGAACTGACGATGTTATAAAGATCTCGATGGGGGGTTGCGCTTTTCGGGAGGTTAGGTATATACTGTTACACATGGCGCGGGATAGAGCAGTCTGGTAGCTCGTCGGGCTCATAACCCGAAGGTCGGTGGTTCAAATCCGCCTCCCGCCACCAAAGTGAAAAGGTCTTGTAACTGAGGTTGCAAGACCTTTTTTATTAGTCGCGAAACGATACGAGTCTAAAATTACCAATTACCAATTACCAATTACCAATTCCCGATTCCCACTGACAATTCCCGACCACTGGACATTTTTCTGTCCGGTGCGACGGTAGGAAAAGAAATTTTTTGAATCTTGGTAGGTGCAGTGAGGGGCGATCGAAATTTGTTCTGGACTCAATCCCAATCGATCGAGTTGTAAGGCGATACAGGCACGAATATCCAAGCGGACTCGATCGGGTTCAGGATCGCGCAGAACTGGGGAATTGGGTAAGGCATCCATTCGATCGAGGCAGGTTTGGGGATCGTCTTCTCCATCAAGGATCGTTGCACCCACAAGGACTGCAACATCGGCTGAAACTTGATAGACTTCTCCCGAAATCGCTCGGACCCATAGCGACCCGTAAATCTTCGATTTGACTGCCTTGTGCCTGCAATTGGACGATCGCCCTGGGAACGATTTTTGCCGCTGTGCCTCGCCAACCGGAATGAATGGCGGCAACCTGTCCGGTAGGATCGTCCCCAATCAAAACTGGAGTACAATCGGCTGAACACACCCAAACCGCGTGCTGAGATTGTCTCGTCAGCAAACCGTCGGCGGGGTGGAACTCGGCAACCGATGCGGATAACGGGACGATCGGATCGGTTTCTACAACAACATTTCCGTGAACTTGTTGCGTGCGATAAACTTCAGCTTGTGGATGCAGTGCCTCTGTCAAAGAAAGCGGCGCATTGGGAGAAAAGTGCTGGGTAAAAAAGCCGTGTTGCCACGGTTCTAGGAGACTACAGGTTAAATAGGGTTTTCCTTGCCAAGTTTGCCAATGCCAAGCGTGCATAATCAGCGATCGTCCGTATGAAAACATCCCCTATGGTAGCGTAGAGCTGGTTTCTGGGGGAGTCGGGTCGGCTGGGAGAGCCAAGTTTATACTAGAGTCAAAATGCGAGGGGAAGCCATGGTAAGCGTGAATGCGATGACGGGTGAAATGCCGATCGTGTTGCAGTTTGCACCGACGATCGATTTGAGTGATGAGATGTTTTTCCAATTTTGTCAGGTGAATCGGGATTGGCGATTTGAGCGCAGTGCACGAGGAGATTTAGTGATTATGTCACCAACAGGTTCGGAAACCGGGGGAAGAAATTTCGGACTCACAGTTCAATTAGGGATTTGGGTGAGGCGAGATGGTACGGGTCAGGGTTTTGATTCTAGCACGGGGTTCCGGTTGCCCAATGGTGCAGTTCGATCGCCGGATGCATCTTGGATTCGACTCGATCGGTATCGTGCGATTCCTCTAGAACAACGGCAAAAATTTGCCCCCATTTGTCCCGATTTTGTCATTGAATTACGATCGCCTAGCGATAACCTGGAAATATTACAAGCCAAGATGCAGGAATATTTGGACAATGGCACAGAGTTAGGATGGTTAATCGATCGATCTCAACGACAAGTCTATATCTATCGTCCGGAAATTCCTGTTGAAATCTTAGAAAATCCGGCAACGGTGAGTGGCGATCCGGTGTTACCCGGATTTGTGCTGGATTTGCAAGAGATTTGGTAACGAGTTGGAATCGACGTAATATAAGGCTGTTCGGGAAGCCGGTTCTTTTCACCCAGCGATATTACTTATTACTTATTACTTATTACTTAATATAAATGTCCACCCCCAGCCAATTTGTCATTCATCGCTTCGATCGACTCAATTCTACCAACCAAACATTGTGGGAATTCGTCGATGGCGATGCTGTTGCGGGAACAGTTATCATTGCTGCCGAACAGTCAGCCGGACGAGGACAGTGGGGGCGTCAGTGGACTTCCTCTCGCGGCGGATTGTATCTCTCAGCCTATTGGACGCCTAGAATTCCAGCCCAGCAAGTGTTACGGTTAACGCTGTGTAGCGCTTGGGGAATTGCTGTTGTCTTGCGCGATCGAGGCATTCCTGTTGCTCTGAAATGGCCCAACGATTTGGTTCTGGCGGGTCGCAAATTGGGTGGGATTTTGACCCAAACGCGGGTGAAAGGGGGAGCGATCGCGGCGGCGGTGGTTGGCGTCGGCATCAACTGGGAAAATCCAGTTCCAGAAACCGGAATTAACCTACAATCCTTTTGGCAAGAATACCAGAAAACCCCAACGATCGCCACCTTAGACGAACTCGCAGAAATTATCCTCCAAGGACTAGCCAGAGGTTGGCAATTTTGTCAGCCAGAAAGTATAGCGGCACTCCTTCAAGCTTATAATGCGTTGTTGGTCAATGTCGGGCAATGGGTGGAAATTGAGTCTGGGAGGGGAGAAGTAGTCCGCGTCGAAGCCGATGGCAGATTGCGAGTCCGTCTCCATTCAGACGCACTCGAGAACGGTCGGGAAATGTTGCTCGAACCGGGTCAGATTTCTCTGGGGTACAATTTTCAGACGATCGAAACTTAATCGACGATCGATCTTTTCCCCATGTCACTTCACCAATATCGACCCAACTTCGGTAACATTAACAGAGTTTGAATTTTGGGCAGCTCTCTAGGACTCACGAAGTTTCAAATTTGTCAACGCGGTAGGAACCTATGCAAAAACGTTTAACTAGTTCGGATGCAAATCAAATTCTATTGCTGAGGAGCGTGAGTTGGTTCGGCAGTCTCGGACTCCTGAGCGCCTGTCTGGTAGGCACTCAAACAGCGACCGCCCAAAAAGGCAAAACCCCTCTCGCCCCAGCCCAACCGAACTTAGAAGGAGTTCCCCTAGAAGCTGGGTTTGAATCTGCCCCCCTCCCAGAGAAGCTCCCCCCAGTTGAGAGCTATCCTGAAGTTGAGAGCTATCCCAAAGAATACATAGAACCCGCACCAGAACCCTATTGGGAAGAATCCGCTCCAGTCCCACAAGAAACGTGGGAAAATCCGCAACCGGAAGTTTATACCGAACCGGAATATACACCAGACCCGATCGAACCTCAACCTGAACCCGTCGAAGACTACAGCCACAGCTACATCGATTCCACCGATTACGATCTGGGCGCAACCACGCCCTACGACAATCCTCCCGCCGTCGTCTTACAAGAACGATCGACCGGATGTAAGACAGTCATCTCCGGTGTGAGCGTTCCTGGTAGCGTCTGTGCCGCAGCCGAACCCGCACCCCAGAATACTCCACTTGCGGGAACCGCTCAGTATGCGGAAACCCCACAAAATATTCTCCTACCCGGCAACACTGCTGTTACTCCAAATAACGGACTTCCTAATACTGCACTTCCCCCTTACGGACTTCCTAATACTGCACTTCCCTCTTACGGACTTCCCAACGAAACACCTGCCTATCCAGTGGCAGTAGAAGGAACAACAGACTCGTACTCGAACTCGTACTCGAACTCATACTCGAACTCCACAGGGGAATCAGCATATACCAATTACCCCCTCGCTGAAGTGGCTTACCCCGTCTCGGAGTTTCCCGCCATGAATCTGGGGTTCTTCCAACTGGGGGCAAGTGGATTAGTTCTCGACACTCGCAAAGGTGATTCTAGCCCAGTTTATAGCCGGTTTTATAACCCCTCCGCCCAAGCCTTGCGCAATTCGAGTCTCCTCCTAACTAGCCTGCCGGGGAACGGTAACACGCGGATTATTTTTCCCTTAAGCATTCCTGCACCCATTAGTTCGGCATTTGGCTGGCGAATTCACCCGGCATTGGGAGGTGCCCGCTTCCACTCGGGAACTGATTTGGCTGCACCGACGGGAACTCCGGTGGTTGCCGCTTTGGCGGGTCAAGTGACGGTGGCTAACTTTTTGGGTGGCTACGGTTTGGCTGTGGTTCTGCAACACGAGAAAGCGACAAAGGAAACGCTCTACGGTCACTTGTCGGAAATTTTGGTTGAATCGGGAGATGAGGTCGAACAAGGGGAAATCATCGGTCTTGTCGGCAGTACGGGACTTTCCACGGGACCTCACTTGCACTTTGAAGTTCGCAAAAAGACGGCTGAGGGTTGGGCGAATCTCGATCCGGGCGGGCAACTGGAGTATGCTCTGGCGCAAATGGTGAATAATTTCCGGACGACTCAGGCAAATTCGTCTTTGAAACGGTTGAAGCGGGAAACGCCAGACACTAAATTAGATGAAAAATCAGTTGAGAGTGTAGATGTAGAAACTTCTGAAAATACGATCGAGGAGGTTTCTACTTGGGAAGAAGAAGATCGATCTAATCAAATGTAAAAAGCTACTACGGTTAGATATCCGACTTCTTGAAGAAGTCGGATATCTGGGTAATTGTCATTTAACCAATGACCAATTATGCCCCAACAGCTTCTTTAGCTGCGTACATCACTTCCAGCGAGATTTCATTTAAACCCCGATCGCGAGCGAATTTTTCGGTATTTCGCTTCACTTTGCCTCGGACAAAACCCGGAACTTTATTTAATTCTCCTTGGGCTTCTCGCGTCCAATTCAAGTCCGATCCAGCAGAAATTCCTTTGTGAATGGCTTCTTTGGTATCGTGTCCGCCGAAGATTTCCAAGAGGTGATCTTCCATGCCCAAAGTGAAGGAATTGTAGACCAAATCGGCAACTTGGTTTGTGCCTTCATACCCGAGGAAGGGTTTGTAACCGATGGGGAAGTTTTGGATGTGAATGGGGGCAGCAATGACACCGCAGGGAATATCCAAACGCTTGCCGACGTGACGTTCCATTTGGGTTCCGAAGATGGCAGAAGGTTCGATGCGGGCGATCGCATCTCCGATCGCTCCGTGATCTTCGCTGATTAATACTTCGTCGCAATATTCGCTAACTTGTTCCCGGAACCAGTCAGAATCGTATTTGCAATAAGTTCCCGCTAATACCACGTGGATGCCCATTTCCCGCGCTAAAATTTTGGTCATGGCGGCGGCGTGGGTGTTGTCGCCGAACACAACCGCTTTTTTTCCGGTGAGGTTCTGACAGTCGATCGATCGAGAGAACCACGCCGCTTGGGAGACGTACAGGGTTTGGTTGTTGATGTAGTCTTCGTAATCGACGGTTGCCCCTTGCGCGTTGATAACTTGTTGGATTTTGCGGATGCAACGTGCGGTTTCGACGACTCCCATCGGCGTGATGTCGATATAGGGTGTGCCAAATTCCTTTTCTAAGTACCGCGCTGTCGCCATGCCAATTTCCCGGTAGGGAACTAGGTTGAACCAAGCGCGAGGTAAGTTTTTCAGGTTTTGTACCGATGCGCCTTCGGGGATGACTTCGTTGACTTCGATGCCTAAATCCGCCATCAATCGTTTCAACTCGGTGCAATCGTGTTGGTTGTGGAAACCCAGGGTGGAAATCCCGATGATGTTGACGGAGGGTTTTTCAGTTTTGCCTTGGGGAAGTTCGCCTTTTTTCTTGGCTTTTTCTAGGTAAAACTTGACGACTTGATCTAAAGTTCGATCGGCGGCTTGCAGTTCGTTGAATCGATAATGATTCACATCAGCGAGCATGACATCGCCTTGGGAATCCATTTGCGCCCGATCGACGAAGTTTTGTAAGTCTTCTTGTAAGATACTGGAGGTACAAGTGGGGGTGAGAACGATTAAGTCGGGGTGTTCTTCCTTATCCTTGCGGGTGATGTTGTCTACCACCTTTTCTTGAGAACCCCGTGCCAAGACGTTACGATCGACGACGCTGGCTGTGACTGGGGTATAATTGCGTTCTCTCTCCAACATCGATCGCATGACGTTGAAGTAGTCATCACCCAACGGCGCGTGCATGATGGCATGGACATTTTTAAACGAACTGGCAATTCGTAGCGTGCCAATGTGCGCGGGACCCGCATACATCCAGTAGGCTAATTTCATACAGTTATTCCTCGTGTGAATTGAAAAGTACCCAGGAATCTTCGGAAAAAGAATGAATGGCGATCGTTATTGTCTCATCAGTTGAGGCAATACTAAACACGGGGAAATCTGAAGAAATTTGAACCCTTCTATACCGCTATTTCCCACTATGACTGGGATCTAGCCTAAAATTAGAACAACTCCTTTGTTGTTTTATGCAATTATTCTTAATAGTTTGCCATATTCGTTAATCATTAAGAAAAACAGGGCGATCGGGCTTATTCTTCAATTTTTTGATAGAGTCGGCATCGATCGCACGGACCTTCGGGATTGACAGCACAGCGGATCAATTCCGATCGGGCATTGTAGCGGCACGTGGCATCGCCGAGAACCCACCGCCCTTCAAAAAAGCTTTTTTCCTCCGGACGCTGGGCTGTTTGCACGTAGAGGGCAATCTTATGTAGATGGTAGCGACCTAACTTGAGCTGATATCGGTGACGGCGTTCGAGCACCGTATAAGTTTTGCCCTGCAAATCGAGATAGTGACCCGGTTGGGGAGTCCAGTCCAGATGGACGTTTCCCAGGGATTTGGGAGGTTTATTGAGGATAACCTCCGTGGGTAGAGAGTCAGGTTCCATAGTTCTAATGCGATCGAGTTTACCATTTTACTGTTTATACCGTATAGCAATCCATCTCAAGCCGAAGCGTTTTTCGGGCTAGTTATAGCCAAAGTCATCTTCAGATGACGGAAAACCTCAACAGTCGTCTTTAGACGAGTTCAGCAGTGCGCCCGGAGATTAATCTCCGGGTGGGGTTTGGCACATCTCGAGCAAAGTACGCGATTCCTGCCAAACCCAGGGTTTCAAGCCTTCGCCGTTGTCTTGAGACAACTTTTGATGACTTTCTGAGTGAGTTTGGGCACATCTCGAACCCAGTACACCTTGTCAGTAATACGGATATCCATATTTATAAAGCCACGGTATAACACTGTCAGTTTCGCATAATTCTTACTTGTAATCCCACAATTAATCGATTAAATTATGTTGATAAGTTCTGGGGTCATACAGCAACCACATGGACACGAGGCTTCCAATTTCAGTCGATCGTAATGCTAATGTACAAACTGCTGATTTGTCTACATTTCGATTGATCTCAAAACACCTCCCAGGAATTAATTTCTTGGCTCATAGCTCAACTCATCTAAAGATGACTCAAAACTAGAAAGATTTCTCTGATTAGTCCGTGATTAGTCCATTTTAATGGATTTCAGCTATTAGCCTCGCACTTAATTGCGAGGCGAGATTAAAACTCAACTCGATCGAAAAATGGTGCATTTCATTCCTCAACTCCCCCGACAGAAAGAGCGATTTTATCCCAGACGTGCCTCAATTTGACGAACGGCAGTCAGTGCCGAATAACTGACGCCTGCTGTACCTTCTCCGGGATGAGTCGAATCACCCACTAACCACAAATTTTCCATCGGCGTACGGTTGGCAAATCCAAACGGTCCAAAAGTCGAAATCCGCTGTCCAATCCCCCCTACGACACCTCGATCTCGTCCGGTAAAATGCTGGAATGTCCGAGGGGTTGCAGCTTCCATATGAACGATCGTTTCGGGAGTTAAATTAAAGTATTCACCGAGACGAGAAATTGCCTCTTGGGTATATTTCTGTTTGAGCGCTTCGTAATCTCCACAATTCCACCACTGGCGGGTATCGGTAAAGGATGAGGCGATAATGGTGGCTTTGCCTTGGGGGGCTTTTCCATCTGCGGATTGACTGACGGAAACGAACAAAGAATTGTTCTCGCCGATGGGTCCTGTGGGATCGTAAAGAAACTGAAGATGCGGTGGACAATTAGACGGAATTGCGGTTTCCTCTACCCCCAAATACACCACAAAAGCGCCAGAAGAGGGAGGCAGTTTCTCTACCCGATGCTTGTATCCGCGCATTTGAGGGGGTAAAACGTGGGATGGTGAATTTGAATCTTGATTCTTACCTGGATGTTCTAACAATTTTACCAAGTTTTGAACGGTAACGTTAGCAATGACTAAATCTGCCGGTTCTGTCCAAACTTCGTCGGTTTTCTGGTTGCGAATTTTGACCCCGGTGATGTTGCCTCCTGCTGTCTCCAGACCTTCCACAGTGTGGCGCATCAACAACTTGCCGCCATCCCGTTTCAGGGCAGATACGAGACGATCGCTCAACACTTGCATACTCCCTTTGGGGTGATATAATCCTTGTGGACTTTGCGAGACTCCCAGAGCTGTGGCTGCATACAGCAATGCTGTTTCTTCGGCGTCTACTTGGGAATAGAGCTTCAGTTGCAAGTCGAGAAATGTTTTGAGTCGATCGTCTCTATCTAATTTAAACCAGCGCAGCGCATCTCCCACCGTCCAAAAGGTAAACGGTGCAGTCAGGAGTGTATCCGGGCGCAATGCCTGAATGGACTGCCAAATATCCCACAGATTGCGCGGCGGCAACACCGGATCTCGCTGCTGAAAAGCGAAGCTGTAGCGAAATAACCGACTCATCAGTTGCCAAAACGGTTCGCTGCCGGGAAACTGTCGCTGCCGTTCGGCTTGCCATTTGAGGGGATCGCGCCAGACGCTAATCGGTTCGGTTTCTCCAGGCAAATAGACCGCACAAGCAGGATCGCAGAAAGTCGCGTCGGGAAGAGGAATGTCTAATTCTGAGAAGATGCGGTGGTGGATACCCCCCGGTTCCAATCCCGCGACTTGGGTTGCTCCGACATCGAAGGTAAATCCCCGTCGTTTGAAGGTGGAAGCACAGCCACCGGGGACGATCGCGCCATCGAATATTAATACAGAATATCCCCGATGAGCAAGTAAGGCTCCGGCGGTTAACCCTCCAATTCCCGCACCAATGACGATCGCGCGGTGGGAGTGTTTATCACAACTGAGACGATCGGGCATAAATTCTTATTTAGTTTACATATCTTAATACTTATTGTATCTTAAAATAATAATAAAAATCGATCGATATAGCTAACCGGGCGAAGAAAAAGGGCGAAGCACTTGTATCGAGTTTATGGGCTCGTGGATCGGATTGCTCGAAGCATTAGCTTCCCCTCGTCCGGAATTTCTCCTACCTGCTGCGCGAGCTATGACAACACCGCGAAAATCGCTCAACCTTTTACATAACCAGATCGCATGACTTTTACGCTTTCCCGTTCCTCTGCTTCCTCCCTCAACTCCCCGACAATCCAGCATTTTCCCCAAGGTTTTACCATCATTGCCGAGCAAATTCCCGTTGATGCGGTGAATCTCAGTTTGTGGGCCAACGTGGGATCGGCAGTGGAACCCGATCGAATTAACGGTATGGCGCATTTCCTGGAACATATGGTGTTTAAAGGAACCGAACGCCTAGAAATCGGAGAATTCGAGCGATCGATCGAAGAACGAGGCGCAGTCACCAATGCCGCTACCAGCCAAGATTACACCAACTTTTACATCACCACTGCCCCCAAAGACTTCGCCGAACTCGCGCCTCTGCAATTAGATGTGGTGTTCAATCCCCGCATCGACGAAGACGCCTTCGATCGAGAAAAATCAGTCGTTTTAGAAGAAATTCGTCGCTCTGCCGACAGTCCCCAGCGTCGCAGCTTTCAACGGGCAATGCAAGTGGCATTTGAGGCACTTCCCTATCGTCGTCCCGTTTTGGGTTCCGTCGAGGTAATCGAAGCCCTCACCGCCCAACAAATGCGAGATTTTCACGGAACTTGGTATCAACCGGGCGCCATTACCGCAGTGGCTGTGGGAAATCTGCCTGTTGAAGAGTTGATCGATACAGTCGCCTCCTCCTTTCTCGACACAGCCGGCGATCGTTTTTCCACCTCTGCCCCCAACTTCTCCATTCCCCAATTCCACACCCCAACTCCCGAGCCCTCCTTTGAAGAAATCGTCCGCCGCGAGTATGTCGATGAGAGTTTGCAGCAAGCGCGATTGGTGATGATGTGGCGAGTTCCGGGGATGATGCAACTGGAAGAAACCTACGCATTGGATGTGTTGGCAGCCATTTTAGGCAAAGGGCGCACCGGACGACTGATTCGCCAGTTACGAGAAGAAGAAGGGTTAGTTTCCAACGTCGGTGCGGGAAATATGAGCCATCGCCTTCAGGGAATTTTCCAAGTTTCGGCACAGTTACCGGAAGAAAATATCGAAGCGGTGGAAGCCAACATTGTTCAACACATTCGCACTTTGCAAACCGAATCCGTTCTCGAAGCAGAAATCGCCCGCATCCGCACTCAAGTTGCCAATCGGTTTATTTTCGGCAACGAAACCCCCAGCGCTCGCGCTAACTTGTATGGTTACTTTAATTCTACCGTCGGTGACTTGAATCCGGCGATCGACTATCCGACAATCATTCAAAGTTTAGATCTGGCAGACTTGCAACAAGCCGCACAAGAATATCTCTCTCCCGAAGCTTACGGCATTGTCATCATTCGCCCAAAATCCTAAATCTGACAGTAAGTAACAGGTAACAGGGTAAAGTGAGTGGTTAGGGGTTAGTGGTAGGGGAGCCATTGCGGTGAGCCAGTCCGGTCTTGGACGGCAGTTCCTCTACTTGGGGTCTCCCCAAGTGGAGGAACTGCCGTGCGGGTTGAGCTGAGATTAAATTTAACGGATCGGAATACTTTCAGCCAAACCCGCCCTTACAGAATTTGTCCTAACGACACATCGCTTAGCTATAACTATTAACTATTAACTATTAACTATTTCAATTCCTTCCAATCTCCCCAATCGTTATTAAACACCGAAGTATTGGGGAAATAAATCGGGTTTTGATGTTGAATTAGTAGACGTTGTAACCGTTCCAATTCCGGTTCCGGAGAAGGTAAGTTATCAACCAACTGATACGGGATAATGTTGTTATCCAAGGCAAAGGCAGCAGTGGTTCCGGCGGCGGCACCGGCTGACCATTCAAAGGAGTGGACGCGATAGGCAGCAGCCGCAACGTGACTGGTGGCGATACTTTTTCCAGCGACTAATAGATTATCCAATTTCTGAGGAATCATTGCCCGTAATGGAATTTGGAACGGGTAAGATTCCCCTTGTCCCAAGCGTTCTCCCGGCATTTCTATGTTACCGGGCGCTTCTGGGGGATGTTGTTGCATGCAGGGATGAAAATCGATCGCATAGTGACCAATTCCGACAGAATCTGGGAAAATAGAAGCACGCGATCGACGTGTTACATTTTCAATTTCTCGATCGCCTTGCAACACTTCCAACACTTCCAATCCCGACAACGCCGTCCACAGTCTTTGGTATTCCTGGGGAATCAAATTTTCCTGATACACGGGTTTGCGATAATCTTGGCGAGAAATATCAATTTCCCACACCATAAACCCATCGGGAGAATTCCAATCCGGACGCCCGATAATCCGTCGTCCTTCCCGAATATAAGGATATTTCGATAACCCGCTTTCCGTTCCCATGGGCGAATCTAACCCAGTCAAAAGAATATGATTCGGATGCGGTTCTTTGAACCCATACCCCAATTGCGAGTCGGTAATCCCCCACACCAACCAGTAGAAAAAGCCGATGGCGTGTTCTTCCCCTCGCCGCAGAGTTTCCGTCCGCAAACCCCCCAACCAACCGCCGGGTTCTAATTGTCCTAATTCCTGCAATTGGTTGCGGGTATAGATAAAGTTATCTTCTGCCGTTCCCGGTCGATAGTCGTTTCCCCACGTCCAATTCTGCATGGAGATATCGCCGGGAAGCATGGGGTTATCGCGAGGGTTGGGACGCAACGCATCTTTGGGGTCTTCGCTGTGGATGCGGCGATAGCTGAATACCAGGGGGAAACTCGCTAAGCGTTCCAGTTCGTAGCTGTAGTAGGGTTTGTACTGTTCGTAAAACGGTGGTAGTTCGTATTCTTGAGGTTCCTTCGTCTTTTCCATGGCGAAGGTGTAGGTAAACCCTTGGGTACAATACGGGTTGCCTGTTTCGCTGGAGGAAGACGGTTCTTTGTAGGAACGAGGATCGACACCCAGGCGGTGGGGAAGGTCGGCTAAGCCAATCAGTTCCCCGGTTTCGGTGGCTTCGACGACGTACCAAGGTGGCGCGTTGGGGGATTCGGTGGCGGGGGGAACGAAGCGAACGATGTTTTTGTGGAAGCGGGGGGAATCCGCGTAGGTGTAAGCATCCTCGATGATTTGAGAGAGGAAGTCGGCGTTGATAGGAGGGGTTCCCGGTTGCGGTTGGTGTTGGATGGCAATGGCGCTGGTAATTTGGTTTCCGGCGGCGTTGTATTCCAAGTCTTTAATAACGGTATTGGGATACCATTTTAGGGTTCCTTTGCCTCGTTTGGCGGCATCTCGCAGCATTTTGAAGAGAAGTTCGTGTCCGTCTTCGGGGAGGAAACAGGACTCGCTAACCCAACAGCCTCCGGGGTTGAGGATGCCGTATCGGTCTTCGATGCGCGATCGCAAATCGAGATAGCCACGAGGGTAGTATAACAGCGATCGTTGGGTGGGACGTTCGTCGAGGGCGGAGGTTCCTTGGGCGGAAATTTGCCCGCCTACCCAGTCGGTGAGTTCGGTGATACAAACGGTTTTTCCCGCCAGCAATCCTTCGTAAGCGGCGGCAGAACCCGCTAACCCTCCGCCAGCGACGAGGATATCGCAGGTTTCTGACACATCCGGGGAACGCGGCGGCGTAGCTGTGGCAAGGGGGGTAAGGCTGAGAAACAGGGAAAATGGCGCGAGAAATAGGCGTTGGAGTGTGTTGAGGATCGATCGCGTCATCTAGGTTGAGATAGAGTGGTTAATAGTTCTCAATTATTCTAGCGGTTCGTAGTGGCGACAGTTCTCGCAAGGTCACAAGGATTGATGGCGCAACGAATGTAGGACGATTTGGCGTTGTAACGACAACTGAGATTGCCGATGCCGTAAGGTCTGCGGGTTCTGGGGATGAGCAAAAGGCGGAACGGTGTTTCCTGCCAGTTCTCAATCGCTGTCGCGCCCGATTTTGGGCGGTTTGCAAGTACCACAGCGACATCACAGCGGGAACGATACTCAGACCAAAAATGAATAGGATCTCCACGGAGAAACATTCGTTTGCGATCGATTTGGGGTTGGCGGGGAGGAACTTATGTCATAGCTTAGCCGATCGATTCTGGGAATGGGGATGGGCGATCGATTTAAGGGTTACCATATTTATTATAACTCTACAATAAATTTATATAACAGTTCAGTATATTTCTTAGGTTAAAAAATAGCAAAAGTTCTATATTAGTCTTGAAGGTAAATACTGTGCAAAACTGTCCCATAGTTTTTTAAGTTTTGAAAAAATATGAGCCAAGGCGATCATCTCTAAATTCACTACTGCCATGGTTAAGCCATCATGGCAGCGACTGGGTGATGGAACTGTCATCGTTTATCGAGGTTATCTTAATGGAGGTAAAGTTGCTCGTCTTTCCAAGAGCGAATTTGCCGATGGGTAAAGAAATTCGTATACAAGAATATGGAAATTGCGATCACTCCATCGGTTGTCGTTGCTAGAGCAGAAAGTCGTATAGAGGAATCTGACTACTGTTTTGTAACTGCAACAACTGCGAGCATTTTGCTTATTGGTGCAAAACCGGTCTTCATAAAAGCAAACAAGTTGAAAATGGCTTCTCAGGTGCGGCAGCTGTTGGAGTTAAAGCTGCCACAGGAGTTGCTACAAAGTTTGCCACTCAAGCTGCCACGGAAGCCGCCACTCAAGCCGCAATTCAAGGTTTAAATCCCCTGGCAAAGGGGTTGGTTCAACTCGGTCTCAAACAGGCTCCGAAAGCAGTCGTAGCAGGTCGTGCGGCAGCCGGGATTGCGGGAGCGGGAGGTTTCGTCACCGGAATGGCGGCTGAGTTGTTAGTCAATAAACTTTTGGAAGATGACGAACATTTACCTGCCGATGAAAGGGAAGCCAGAGAATTAGGCAGAACGGCTGGACAAGTTGCTTCTGTGGTTGGAGGAATAGGTGGAACTGTAGCAGCAGCAACAATGGGTGGTACTGTGGCGATTGCTAGTGCAGTTGCCGCTCCGGCCGTATTAGGAATCGCAGTTGGGTTAGGGGTTCACCATCTCCTTAAAAAGAAAGAATAGTCATTCAATTGTATAAATTGAAGAAACGTCGATCGCTCCTTATAGATTGTAGGAGCGATCGCTTTTTAAGCCTTTTAAAATGAATTTACTTCTACAAACTTACCGCTTCCTTGCGATACTGTAACTCCAAATAAATCAACAGCGCGTTAACATCCGCTGGATTCACCCCACCAATTCTCGATGCTTGACCGATCGTTGCTGGACGAATTTTGGAGAGTTTTTCTCGCGATTCTTTGGATAAAGTGGCGATCGGATTGTAGTCTAAATCAGACGGTAACTTCCGATTCGCTTCCCGAGAAACTTGGTCTATTTGATGTTGCTGACGTTGCAAATATCCAGAATACTTAATATCAATTTCTGCCCCTTCTCGTTCTGCCAGGGTTAACTCTGGATTGCTCAAATTGTACCGATCGAGGTCAGTATAATGCAACCCCGGACGGCGCAACAAATCCCCCAGGGTAATCGAACCTTTAATTTTCTCCTGGGTATCCTGAGAAATTTGGACACCCAGTTCTTCATGTTCCTTAATTCGAGTCGCATATAACCGTTCTTTTTCCGCTGCAATGTTCTCCTGTTTGCGCTGAAATAAGTCCCAACGTCGATCGTCAATTAACCCAATTTCTCGTCCCAAAGGAGTTAAGCGACGATCGGCATTATCCGATCGCAACAACAACCGATATTCCGATCGTGAAGTCAGCATTCGATACGGTTCTCGCAATTCCTTCGTACACAAATCATCGATTAATGTGCCGATGTAACTTTCTTCCCGAGAGAACACCAACATCTCTCGATTCCGAACAAATCGTGCCGCATTAATTCCCGCCACTAATCCCTGTGCCGCCGCTTCTTCGTAACCCGTCGTACCGTTAATTTGACCCGCACAAAATAGCCCTTCAATGTTCTTTGTCATCAATGTCGGATAACATTGAGTTGCGGGTAAATAATCGTATTCTACCGCATAGGCAGGACGCAACATGACGCACTTTTCCAATCCCGGCAGCGATCGCAACATCTGTAATTGCAAGGTTTCCGGCAATCCTGTCGAAAACCCTTGAATATACAATTCTGGAATATCTCGACCTTCCGGTTCGATGAAAATTTGATGGCTTTCCTTATCCGCAAATCGGACAATTTTATCCTCAATACTCGGACAATAGCGCGGACCTTTGGCATCCACCCAACCGCCATAAACTGGAGACAAATGGAGATTATCTCGAATGATTTGATGCGTTTCGGCAGTGGTTCGAGTCAGATAACAATTCATCTGTTCTCGTTGTACCCATGCTTCGGGGTCAAAACTGAACCAACGCACTTCGGGGTCTGGCGGTTGCGGTTCCAATACGCTAAAATTAACCGATCGCTTGTCTACTCGTGCCGGGGTTCCCGTTTTCAGTCGATCGGTTTCAAACCCCAAACGCTGCAACGTTTCCGTCAACCCGACGGCAGCAAATTCCCCCGCACGTCCCGCCTGCATCGACTTATTCCCCACCCAAATAATCCCGCCGAGAAACGTCCCCGTGGTGAGAATGACTGCCTTACACGCAAACGCCACGCCAAAGTAAGTTTCAACGCCAATCACTTCCTGATTTTTTCCCAACACCAAATCCGTTACCATCCCCTCACGGACGGATAGGTTTTCCTGATTCTCCACAATTTGTTTCATGACGGCAGCATACTCCCGCTTGTCCGTCTGCGCCCGCAACGCCCACACAGCGGGTCCCCGCGAGGCGTTCAGCACCCGCTTTTGCAAATAGGTTCGATCGGCCATTTTGCCGATTTCGCCCCCCAGCGCGTCCACTTCATGCACCAATTGCGACTTCGCTGGCGCACCCACGGCGGGGTTGCACGGTTGCCACCCGATTTTATCCAGGTTCAGCGTCAGCAGCAGGGTGTTGCAACCCAATCGCGCCGTTGCCAATGCCGCATCGCATCCGGCGTGTCCGGCACCGACGACAATAATATCAAATTCGTCTTGAAATTCTACGGGTGGGGTCATGATTAACGCAGGAAAGTTGAGAGATCAGAGATCTATTGTAGCGGGTATAATACTAATAGCAGTTTCCCAATAATTGCTACTGCTGTGGATTTGAGTTTAATCCGTCTGGTCGAATACTTTATTCTCTTCTCCAATGCCTGCAAAGGATATCTTTCACAATGCTGTTAAAGTCGCGTTACAGAAAGATGGCTGGACAGTTACCCACGATCCATTACACTTGGATTTGCCAGATGTAGAAGTCTATATTGAGTTTGGAATATTAAAGATGAAAAGATTTGTATTCAACATAATATGACAGAATTCGATATGGCAGAAGAACGGCTCGAAAAAAAGTTCCCAGAGAAGATATTATGTTAGGATTTCACTCACAGAAGATGTAGCAGTATACTGAGTTTGTCATCGGTTAAGGAAAAACGATTAGGGGATTAGCTGAGGAGGTGTTCGTGACGATCGTTGCCTACTGCTATAGCGATCCTCTCTTAGAAGAATCACCGAATCCGGCAATTTGGGGATGGGAAATCGATCGGGTGTACCGGGATTTGGGGCAACGGCAACAACTGCATCAGTTACTCCAAGATTGTCAAACCGCCCAAATCGAATATGTCCTCGTTCGCCGGTTGGAAGAACTGGGGGATTCAGTCTCCGATGTTTGCCATCGACTCGATACCCTGCAAAACCTAGGCATCAAACTCATCGCTACCGAATCCGATACCCGGCGCGCCAATTTACTTCAACTCTTTACCGAAATTGGGCAAACCCAACGCAGTCGACGCATTCGCCAAGGACACGCCCGTAACCGGATTGAAGCCTTGCCTCCGCCGGGAAAAGCCCCCTACGGTTATCGACGAGGGAAAGATCGTTACATCCTCGATCGTAGTGCTGCGCCCGTCGTTAAAGAGTTTTTTGATAATTTTCTCCTGTACGGCTCTTTGCGGGGTGCGGTGCGCCGTTTAGCCCAGCGCTACGGCAAAAAAATCTCCGTCTCTACCGGGCGGCGCTGGCTGACCAATCCCGTTTACCGAGGGGATTTAGCCTATCACAACGGTCAGACCATTTCTGATACCCACATTCCCATTCTGTCGCGGGAGGAAGCGGCACAGATCGATAGACTCTTACGTCGCAACCGCAGACTGCCCTCCCGAACTGCCAGCGCACCCCGTTCCTTAGCGGGTTTGGCAGTGTGCACCGCCTGCCAGTCTTCCATGACGGTGACGCGGGTAACGCGGCGGGATAAAAAGCAAGAGTATCTTTACTTGCGTCCCACCCGTTGTCCTCAAACTCCCAAATGTAAAGCCATTTCTTACGAGAAAGTCTTGGCACAAACCATCGAAGGTGTCTGTCGGGATTTGACGTTGGCGGTGGCGGGGTTGCCTATACCGGCAACAGAAGGCATCAAACGATCGATTCAGAACGAAATCGATGCCAAGGCGGGAATTTTAGCACAACTCCCTCAACTCATTTCTACAGGAGTGCTGGATGCAGAAACCGCCAGTTTGCGAACCTACAAACTCAAAACGGAGATTGCCGAATTACAAGCCAAACTCGCCCAGTTACCGCCCGTGAATTTGCGCGAAACAGCACAGGCAGTTTCCATTCCCGAATTCTGGTTAGATTTGTCGGAAACCGAACGCCGATTCTACTTTCGGGAGTTTATTCGGGCGATCGAGATTCACCGGGATTCGCCTGATTTACCGCAAGATTGGCACTTACAAATTCAGTTTATTTTTTAGATCGAAATTGTTCGAGCGATCCCCGATTTCAATTCACTAGACAAAAGTGAACGATAAAGGATACTTCCAAAGTTTACCCTCACTGGCTTTGATGCCACCCACGATCGGAAATACAATACCGAGTAATCCTAAAATGACTAGCAAGGGGATTCCGATCGCCACAAACGACAGCAAGAAGAAGATTGCGCAGTAAATTAATGAAGAAATCAACCAATTGGTTACTATCTTGCCATGAGTATCCAGCATCGGAAAATCATCTTTTTTGAGCTGCCAAATCACGATCGGGACAATAAACCCCGCTCCGGGAACTAAAAAGCCAGCGAGTGATGATAAATGTAGCAACATTGCCCATTGTTGTGCTTTTTTATCGTTTTTTTGAGTGTTCACGATAAGACCTTCATACATTCTTTCTCTATGGTAGCGCAATGCACAACTAAATGTCTCGTGACTGATGCTGTGGGAGAAAGAGCAATCCAGGGAATCGATGTCATCGGCTAATGGTTCGATTAACTGGTCTAATTTGGTTAATTTTTCGGGAGAAAAGATCGATTGTTGCTGGGTTAATAGTTCGATAAAGGTATCGATATTTTGTTCGGAGAAAGACATAAATTGGCGATCGCATCTAAAATATCTCGAACGCGCAGTCGCCAATCTCTAGGAGGCATGAATAATATCCTTGAGTCCGGGTTCTCGCAAATGCTCTCTCAAAGCATTCTCAGTTGCCAAATCAACAGCAGAATTCAGGATATCTTCTAAATAATACTGTACTTGCAAAAGTTGAAAGAACCCACCCGATCGAACGAACTCCACAAGAAAATCTACATCACTATCGGGACGCGCTTCATCCCGCGCCACCGAACCAAACAAATCCAGAGACTTAACTCCCATCGCCTGCAATTGTTCTCGGTGTGCGGCAATAATTGCCAGTACCTCATCTCGTTTCATCGTCTTTTTCCGACAACTCATTTAATCTTAAAATTTTCCTTATTCTTTCTCCCCCGATGCCGATTCGGGTTGTTGGTTTTGATGCTCTCGAACACCTTTCTCAATCAGTTTACTTGCCAACCAAGAGACAGAACGCTCCTCCTCTTTTGCCCAATCTTCTAATGCTTCGGCAAGTTCTGGCAGAACGTAGCTGGTGATTCGTTTCAGGTTTTTAGGTGGCACGTTGGTATTTTTTTTATTGCTAGTTTCATCTCTATTGTAATTTTGTGTGCTACCAATTGACATAGCAATACAGTAGGTGAAACAGTGTTACATGGCAACACCCAAAATCAAGCTCCTACCGCTTCTGAGTGCAATCAAGACACGGTAGGGGCTCTGGCTCCCTCAATTAGGAGATAATTCTATGATATCAACTTCCCCGTCTGTCCCGGAACTGCTGCGGGAAACGATTCCCGATACCGCACCTGCCAACCGCAAACCCATCCGCTTGCTGGTGTGCGGCGTTCCCGAAGGTGTGGAAAGCATCATCCACCGCCTACACGTGTTAGGTTTCGCAGAAGTTGGAGAATGGAGTGCGCCGCTGCCTTTTGCCGTTAATGGAGAGGTGATGCGGATTTTGACTCGGTATTGGATGCCTCAATCGCCCGATTGAGTTTGCCGCTGCGAAACCCTTCGAGATCGAGAGTGACGTAAAGAAAACCCAGATCTTGGAGGGCGGCGACAATTTGGGAGAGATCCATTGTCAGCACAAATTCCTTAATCCGTTCCGCAGGCAATTCGATTCGCGCTGTTTCGCCTTCGGAACGCACCCGCAAATTCGTCCATCCCAAACGCCGCAGATAAATTTCCGCCCTGCCGACGCGCTGGAGTTTTGCCACGGTGATTTCCTCGCCGTAGGGAAACCGGGAAGAGAGACAGGGTTGGGCGGGTTTATCCCACCACGGCAAACCGAGATATTTAGAAATTTCCCGGACTTCCATTTTCGTAATGCCGATTTCTGCCAAAGGCGATCGGCCCCCCGTTCTTTTGCCGCTTGAATCCCCGGACGATAATCGCGTAAATCGTCGGCATTGACGCCATCGACGACGTAGGGATAACCCCGTTGCAGCGCCAGGGGTTTGAGGGTGTCGTGGAGTTCGCTTTTGCAGAAGTAGCAGCGATTGATGGGGTTGGCGGTGTAGTTGGGGTTTGCCATTTCGTCAGTGGCAACTTCCTCGTGAGAAATGCCGATCGTCGCAGCTTGAATTTTGGCATCTTCCAAGTCTTCGGGTAATAGCGATGGAGAAACCGCCGTTACCGCCAAAGCTCGATCGCCCAAAATATCATATGCTACTTTGGCAACCAAAGTGCTATCAATGCCACCGGAATAGGCAATTAATGCCCGATCCATCGATCGAAATAAAGCTTGCAATTGTTCTAGTTTCGGGTTCATTGGTAATTGGGTAATGGGTAATAGGTAATAGGTAATAAGTCATTTTAACTAACCATTCACCACTCACCCTTTTAAAATTCTCGTTTTGAGAAAATGGCGATCGTCACCGACAGCAACAAAACGATATACGCAATGCCATACAAAGCATCCAAAACCAGAGTGCCGAAACTGGGCAAAGCCGCGATGCCATACACCGCATCATTTTTGACATCCAGACGGGCGAGATCCGGCAGAAGCAGATACAATGCCATCGCCAGACGATCGATTCCCAAATTTTGACTGATATCACCCAGTTGTAGCAAATCTCGCGTCAAGTTCCCCATAATATAGATGCAGAACGTCAAGATTGTTGCCAGAATCGAACTGGTTAAGACCCCAAATAAAATCGCAACGGCTGTTATGACGTTGAGTTGGAAAAAGAGAAACAGCGAGGCGATAAGTAAACTGCCCAAAGGATAGGGAATTTGGCTTAACCTCAACACCAACATCAAAATCCCTTGCATCAATGTCACGAGAACGGCAAGTACCGCCGACAAGCCCAAAAACTTACCGACAATGAGTTCGCCGCGACGAATGGGTTTGGACAGTAATATCAGAACTGTGCGCTTGTCAATTTCTTTGTTAATCAATCCCGTGCCGAGGAAAACCGTCACGACTAACCCCAGCAAGTTCATTGCCGCCAAGGCAACATCGAGAGTGATTTTATCCTCGGTGTTGGCGGCGACTTCTGGCAGCAAACCCACCGCTGCCACCAGAACGATCGCGTAAACGATGACCAGGTATAGGGTTCGATCGCGAATGGCTTCCCGAAAGACATTAGCCGCGATCGTTAAAATGCTGCCAATATTAACCGGAAAATTTTCCAGAGATTTTTCCATAATTGGACGATCGCGCAATCCGCAAAAGCGCCGATCGAGGAAGGAGTTCAGAGCTACACTTTACGTGTAAGCATTCAGCACGTGAGCCGCTGCTGGGCTACTCTAATCAACCCGAAAGCCCGAAGCCTCTGACGGCGATCCCTGTTGCCGTCGTGAAAATCCTCGCTCGTTTTGCCCGCGTCCAGAAGTCTGTGGAGCAAACGCTCTATTTGCGCCCCAGCGCTGAATGCTTACCTTTATTTTAACCTCTTGTCGGAGCCGCGAGCCGAGATCGAGCTGCACCGATAAGAGTTTATTCAAAATTGAACTGAGGATATAGATCGCAACTGAGAGTCCCCGTCGGCAGCAACTCCTCACCCGCACGAGCCGGAGTCGTGGTTGCCTGCCGAACATAACAGGTATTTGTTAAAGAATAGCCCACGAGATCTTCGCTAATTTTGGGTTTGCGAACGTATAACGTTAGATCGTATTCCGTGCCTTTGACAATTTCGACCAATGCGATCCAATTGTCAGGATTGCTGCCATTGGGTAACTTGCTTGCCACCTGTTCTTTAAAATTAATTTTGCCCAACTGGATATCGAGTAAAAAACGCTCGATCGTACCCCAAGGTTTTCCGTTTACTTGTTGGGCAAGATACTCCTGCATTTCATTAACAACAATCTGACCTTCCGACTCTCTAATTTCCCCAAGGCGAACGACAAAATTACTATCGCGGACATCGGCTGCCATCAGTTCTGGATAGGTGGTTACCCAAGTTTGGATAATCAGCCAAAAGCCAAACCAACAACTGACAATAAAACTACCGAGGATCAACAGTAATAATCTGGCTCGCTTTTGGATGGAGGGAACTGTCCAATGGTGCGAGTCATCGCGAATTGTAGGAATGACAGCGATCGTTGCTGCCAACAGGGGCCAAACGACCCAAATTAAGGGCGAAAAATCCCCAGACGGTCTAACAAATAATAATAGACAAACCAGAGCGCTGATAATCCACGGTCCGATCGACAATCCTCCAATTAAGATAGGATTCTCTAGTTGCCACCACGCCAAACCGGCAAACAGAAAGATCCAACCGAGTTGAGCGATGATTTGACCATCGACACCCATATCGTATTGGGCGCCAATGGCTACAGCAAAAATCAGCCAAAATAGCAGACTCGTTAAAATAATAGATTGCCAAGAAAGGAGTTTTGGCGGGGTAAGTTGTCGGCGTATCCGATTGACAGGATCGAGCATGACTATCGCAATATGGGTAGATTCACGAGAATTAATACCCCCAGAACGAGGCTATTACTAATACCATGAGCGACGAGAACTGTCAAGCTTTGTTCGCGAATGACAATCAGACGCTCTCGGCGCTGAAGCACCGTATTACCTCGGACAAAACGACTGGGAATAAATTGAGACATCTGCATAGCATACAAGCTTTGGACTTTGACCTGCCAGGTGACAACAAAGATGCCAAAAATTAGCAAGACGATCCAAAGTTCGACACCCTGCGCTAAACTGCTATTCGACAATTTACCCAAGCAAACGTAGCTAATCAACTGCGTTTTGATACCGGGAGGGAGAAATGCAGGTTGAACGGAAAAAAAGAATAGCCAACCTATTGCTACAGCCATGAAATTAATAGCTGTGGCATAGATGATACTGAGTCGGCGTGGCAGCGCCAGTCGCTGTTGAAACACCCAAGATTCGATGGCGATCGTCGCCACCAGCAATAGCGTTTGCAGAAAAAGGGTTTTCAAAGGGAAGAGGATAGAAAACACCGAGTTATCTCCTTGAACGGGGAGGTTAGGGGTAAGTATTCAGCGATCTGAAGAAGATCCTTCTCCTGTCCCCCTTTAATAGATTCCCCTCCCGTCTCCCAAAATCCGAGGGAAGCCAGTGGAGGAACTGCTGTGGGTTAGGGCGGATCGAGATTGTTTGGATCTGAATGTTGACGGTTGGGGAACTTCTATAATTCTCGAATTACTGACTCAATTCCGTGCTGACTTCGTTGGCAGAACGTCGCTTTAACTCGATCGATTCCGATCGAGGCAGCAAGTCAAATACTTCTCGAAAGCGATCGTCGATGTCCTCAAAAGGAACTTGCCCGACACCATCGAAAACGACTTGACCCGACGCATCAAACAATACCGTTTGTGGGACTAAACCATTATAGTAATGTCCTGGGTCTGTCTGCGAATAGTTGTCAGCCGGCACGATCGAATCGACATTAATCGGCACAAAGGTTGCGACTCGATTGTAGAACGATTGGAGTGCCGAGACCGTCGGCGAGTACATTTTACAATCGCGACTGTCGTCTAAGTACAATACCAGGAGAGTGGGCTTACCCTGTTTGAGCGATTGCGAGAGCGTGAGTTTAGCAGGCACCAGGGAACCGTTTCCGGCGTATAGGGCAAAAATATTGCCATCAAAGCGATCGTCTTCCAGGCTCGCCAAAGCGGGAGCAGTTGCCACCCAAAACGCGCCCAGCAAAACGAGAACTCCACCGAGAATCGCTTTGCCGGAAAATTTCCCCGACCCAATGTGCTGCCATTTTCGACGGAGCAAAGCCAATAGAGAGCGCCACAGAGAAACCATCATAGACCTGAAATTTACCCTAGAAACTGGCTTAAGAGTCACAATGCCAATAAGATTCTACCGCTCTTTCTGCTTTTCGCCGATCGGGGTGACAGTCGTAATTTGGAGTTTGCCTGATTTTTTGGGTCAAGCGTTCGGATCGCGCCGGGCAGACGAACCCGTGTATTTGCAGGATGCTTGTTGATTCGTACATGAGATTTCCCAAGAATCATGCTATAGCCTACGGCATGGCGAAGAAGCCAGAATTTGTCCTAACCGCGCAAGCGCGACTGCTCAACCTTTCCCCTTCAACACTCTTTCTTCTGCCACAGTGAGCGAAAATAGGGAAACAAACCGCCCTCAAATCCCTTGCCGTTGGATCTCAATACCCAGACACAAAACGCAACATGACGAACCTGCACACACCAACTTCCCTAATGTCAGAGGTAACAAACTTTTCGCCCTCGAACAAACCCACCCAGACAATCGCCGCACTCGCGACGGCTTTGGGCTTCGCCACCACCACTTTGGGAATGGCATCCCCGGCTGCGGCACAGATTACGTTTCCCGATATTCAAGGACATTGGGCTCAAGGCTGTATCGAAGATCTCGCCGACGAGGGGATTGTTCAAGGCTATCCCAACGGACGCTTCGAGCCCGATAATCGGCTGACGCGGGCAGAATTTGCGGCACTGGTACGGCGAGCCTATCCCGTTGCCGAGCGCACCCGCAGCTCTCAACCCTTTTTCGATGTCGAGAGCCAATATTGGGGCTACGAACCCATCCGCGAAGCCCAACAGACGGCATTTCTTGCGGGATATCCCGACGGGGTGTTTCGACCGGAAGAACCGTTGCAGCGAGTGCAGGCGTTGGTGGCGCTGAGCAACGGTTTAGGCTACTCGGCTCAAATGTTGGGAACCGACGATTTGCGACAGATCTATTTAGATGTGGATGCCATTCCCAGCTATGCTTTAAGTGCGATCGCCGCAGCGACAGAAAATCGTTTAGTCGTCAATTACCCCAACTTGCGAGTTCTCAATCCGGAACGTTCTGCCACGCGGGGGGAAGTGGCTGCTTTCCTGTGTCAGGCGCGGGCGGGAGACGGGCGGACATCGAGCATTCCCGTACAGTACGTCGCCGATATTCCCAACAGTCGGGGAAGCTTTACCGAAACCCAGCGCGTTGGCGGCGAACTGGTGTTGGCGCAACTCTCTTATCAAAAGCAAAACTTTTCGTATCAGGATTTGCGGTTGACTGTGGTGCGTGGTGGTGTTGCCGTTGTGGAGGAAGCGTTACCCATCCAACAGGAATCTCGTAATTTGGGATTTCAGCTCAAAGATCTCGATGGCGATGGCGATCCGGAATTGATCGTAGACTTTTTTGTCAATCCGCCGCGCTGTTGTTCCTATTCTCTGATTTATCGCTACGCTGCCGGACAAAATCGGTATATTCCCCTGCAATATTCTTGGGATTATCAACCGCCTGTGGTTCAAGATCTCGATCGCGATGGTATTCCGGAATTCGACGGATTTAATAGCAGTTTTGCCTTTGACTTTGTTTCGAGTTATGACGATGCCGCATTTCCCAAACAAGTGTTGCAGTACCGTCAAGGGGAAATGTTTGATGTGACGCGCCAATACCCAGAAGCGGTGCGGGAAAATGCCGACTTTTTGTGGAAGGAGTACTTGCAACGACAAGCTCGCAATCGGGAGGTGAAGGGTGTTTTAGCCGCCTATCTGGCTGATAAATACGCTTTGGGTGAAGGAGAGGATGGCTGGCAGCAAGTGCGGGATAGTTATACCCAAAGCGATCGCGAGCAATTTCTGACTCGGTTGCGGGGTTCTCTGCGTCGTCTGGGTTATTCTCGTTAGGTAGATCGATGGGATATACGATCGCATCGGCAAGGGGAGTGTAGAAGCTTGAAAGTGGATTTAGAAGGGTTAGAGATTTCTGCGGGAGAATTGAGGCGATTAGCAGGGATCGATCCCATGGAAGTGTTTCGACCGCACCTGCTGAAAAATTCTCGATCGCGCTTGAATTTCTTCGTACAAGAACTTATTGTCAGTTTAGCATTAACACCCATTCTGGTTGGATTTCTCTATTTATTTGTTTTGCGTCCTCTTCTGGGTTCATCCTTACTTGCCGCGATCGCTGCCTTAGTTTTTATGCCGATCGCGATTATTGCCGGACGTTGGATTTGGCGGCAACGCACAACTCCGACAGCTTTAGTGGCTCTTCTCGATGATGTCGATCGTTATCACGCAACTCTCAAAGCCATTGATATCGGCGATCGTCTTGAAGCTGCTGGCGCTTCTTCGGCAACATCAAGCGATCGGCAAACCCTGATTTCTGCCCTCCAATTGACTCGGAACGATTTAGTTCGTGCCCTGCAAACCGAGCGAATTCTCAGGGAAAACAAAGAATTTATCGCCACAAATCCCGAGGTTTTCGCTAACAATTTAACGGCGATTCAATCCTTACAAGTCAGCCAAAAAGCGAGTGAGTACGGGCGATTTCTTGATGAAGCTCTACAAATTGGCATCAGCGTTCAGGATGAAATGAGAAAATTACAAGACGAGAAATTGAAGTAATAATTATCCCCAGATCCTCGACAAATTATGCGAAGCCGGGGATCTAACAGCGAGTCTTTCATATTTGATTAAGTCGGTTTTAGAACTGATTACTAATTAGACAATTGCCTGTCACTCAAACGAGCTACCCAAAAAATGTGTCTGGTCGCGGATATTGCAGACAAGTTATACGTAGATTAGAGTCACTGATGTTTCCGTTAAGCAAACATCTGACGATCGGGTAATCGATCGGGAATCGAATCCCTCCCACGGTGCGCAGA
This sequence comes from uncultured cyanobacterium, assembly GCA_963838375.1. Taxonomy (GTDB): domain Bacteria; phylum Cyanobacteriota; class Cyanobacteriia; order Cyanobacteriales; family Geitlerinemataceae; genus DVED01. The sequence continues at coordinate 792,024 of CAWIQY010000015.1, forward strand.
ACAACAAGCCAAATTCAGACTTACAAGACGGATTCAAGCCAACTTTGAGAAAAAATTGATATCGGGAACTCGAGGTTAACACCCACTCGCTAGCACCCATCCAATCCTCGAAACTCTCGACTTCAATATTGACCGATGACAAGAGTTTAGGAAATCAAACGATGTTAAATTCGGGAAATACTCCGATGCGCAGAACCATTCAAACGAGAGTCGATCGTACGGGTTCCCAAGAACAAATCCTCTTACAACGTCTGTCAGGGGGCGATCGAGCGGCGTTCTGGCTGTTGTGGAATCAGCATCAAGCCTATCTATACCGTCGCTGTTTGGGTTGGACGGGTGGCAACCGGACTCATGCCGAAGAAGTCCTCAGTCAGGCAAGTCTCAAAGCCTGGACGAAATTACCCCACTCTGCTGCCAAAATCGCCAATCCCAAAGCTTGGTTGATTCGACTCACCTATAACCTCTGCGTCGATTTACAGCGCCAACGTAATCGCCGCGAGTTCGGTGTGGAGAATGTGGAAGAGTTAACCGCCAGCGCCACCGAAGTGGCAATCTCGAACTTTGAGTCTCCCGAGTCAGCGGTGTTGCGTCGGGAAATGGGAGAGCAAATTCGTCAGGCAATTGATGAGTTGCCGCCTCGATTGCGCTATCCGTTTGTCATGCGTTTTTGTCGGGAAATGTCTTATGCAGATATTGCTCAAAAACTCGAGCTGTCTAATAGTAATGCTCGCAAACGTATCCAACAAGCTCGATCGCTCCTGAAAAAGCAACTTGCACCCTATGTTGCCGATACGCCTGGGGAGTCCCTGCACGATCGTCCAAGTTCCCCGAAGAAAACCATGAAAACTAAAAAATTCACAAAAAGCGATCGACCATCGTCTTAAAGACAGAACGGAAGAGACAGCTAAACGGCTCAAACTCCAGTTCAAAACCATCCTCAAATACACAACGGAGATTTATAATGTCTACTCTCATTGATGTCGAAAAGAACGGTGCTAACCTCAATTTAACCGGGATCGAATCCCCTTCAGCCTCTTCGCCAGTTGCAACGCCCGAACCTCAACAGATTGCGGCTTACCCAGTCTCTTTGCCTGTGCTGAAAATCGGTCATGCAGGGGAAGCGGTTCGCTTCTTGCAACAACGTTTGATGGCTTTCGGATATTCTATCAGTTTCAACGGACAATTCGGTTTTCAAACTGATGGCGCCGTCAAACATTTTCAATCCTATTATGGTGACTTGTTGGTCGATGGAATTGTCGGACCGAAAACCTGGCGTGCCCTGTGCGAAAATTTCTATCCCTACGGTTACTATTTCTACTCCGACTTCATTCCCTCGTTTTATCCTTACGATACCCATATGCCGACTGTGGGTCAAGGCTCGCAAGGGAATGCTGTGGAATGTCTCCAATTGCGTCTTCAAGCTTCAGGATATCGTATTCTGGTGGATGGCATTTTTGGGAACAACACTCGCACAACGGTAGAAGTTTACCAAAACCAAAATGGATTGACGGTAGACGGAATTGTCGGTCGTCAAACTTGGCGGGAACTGGGGCAATAAAGTCTAGTTTGGGTTGAGAATTGTGGGCGATCGATCTGACAGATTATTCTCGATCGCTCGAAGACTAAATATCTACAATAAATATCTACAAGTAGGGGTTCTCAGCCCCTCGCCCCTACTTGCCATTCAAAAGGTAGAGATCTACTCTATCTTTTTTTATTGCTTTTCTAAAACAAGGTGTATTCAAGAGTAATTTTTTATTTTAAAAATTATCAATTCACAAAAATTGATCGAAGATCGTCTTCAAGACAGAACAGGATGAAACAAACTAATTCAAGCTCTTGTTCTAAATCATTCTAATACACAACAACAGAGATCTAAAATGACTGCATTTGTAAATCTAGAAACCCAGAACAATTCCACACCTTCTTTTGAACCCATCTCCCCCAAAAGTTCAACTTCAGAAAAACAGAAAGTTCAGTCTTTATCCATCGCCTTACCCACTGTCCAAATGGGTCAAGCCGGCGAAGCCGTTCGCTTCCTACAACAACGCCTACAAGCCTTTGAGTATCACATTAGTTTTAACGGACAATTCGGTTTGCAAATCGATGCCGCCGTCAAACATTTTCAAGCCCGTTACGAAGACTTACTCGTCGATGGAGTGGTTGGACCGAAAACTTGGCGTGCCCTTTGCGAAAACTTTTATCCTTACGGTCATTCTTTCTACGCCGAATTTGTCCCCGCCACCTACGCTTACGATGTTCATATGCCAATCCTCCGGCAAGGAACAGAAGGTCATGCTGTAGAATGTCTCCAATGGATTCTCCAAGCTTTGGGATATCGTATTCTGGTGGATGGCATTTTTGGGAACAACACTCGCACAACGGTAGAAGTTTACCAAAAGCAAGCTGAATTAACCGTAGATGGAATAGTCGGTCGTCAAACTTGGCGGGAACTGGGGATCAATAGCAACTGCCAAGGCTGTTAGGAGAAATTCCGATCGGGGCGAAGCAAATGCTTCGGCAATCTCATACACGTACCCACAAAGTTTGTTTATGCAAATGCTTCGCCCACTTCTTCTTAGACATCCACCGGAGATACAGAATCTTGGATCGACTGTAGAGACTTCTGTAGAGCCGTCAGTCGATCGGTAACCCGGTGCGTTGGCGGTAGTTGCTGCAAAATATCTAAACGCATCAACCGTTCCTGCACCTGACCCCGAGCTCCCACCAAAAACACCTGCCGCTTTCGATCGATCGCATCTTTGAGCATCGTCTCAATCGCCAGTAGTGCCGTGACTCCCAATCTAGGAACGCTACTGAGATCGAGAATCAGAACTTCATAATTTTCGACAATAGAAAGTTGCTGAGAAATCGCCTTGGCGGCGCCAAAGCTCATCGGTCCGTTGAGGTAAAACATCAAAATTCGACCTTTGGCTGCTTTTAACAACACTTGCTCTTGGGGCGAAAGCCAGTCCTCATCATCGGCATGGGTAATCGCCTTCATATCCTGAACCTGTAAATCTGTCAGATTTTTAATCGTCAGCAAGTTGGCGACAAATACCCCAACCGCCACCGCTGTAATTAAATCGACAAACACCGTCAAACCCAGAACCAGGTACATCAACCCAGCCCCTTTCATAGATAGATGATGAGCACGCTTTAAAAAGCCCCAATCGATGATGTCAATTCCCACCTTAATCAGAATGCCAGCCAGCACCGCCTGGGGAATGGGTTCGGTCAGCGATCCCGCCTTTAAGACGATCGTTGCCAGTACCAAGGCGTGAACCATGCCGGAGATGGGGGTTTTCCCCCCAGACTGCACATTGATCACCGTCCGCATGGTTGCCCCAGCACCGGGTAATCCGCCAAAAAGACCGGAAATGAAGTTACCAATGCCCTGCCCGATTAACTCTCGATCGGAATCGTGTTGCGTTCGGGTGATATTATCTGCCACCAAAGAAGTCAGCAAAGAGTCGAGAGCTCCCAATGTTGCCAGCATCACGCTGTAGCCTAGAATGTCTTTAATACTGCCCCACTCAAACCGGGGTAGTTGCAGACTGGGCAAGCCGGAGGGAATCTCTCCAATACGTAGAAGATCGCTGTTGGGAAAAACCCATACCGACAGTAAGGTTCCCACCACCAAAGCAATCAGAGGAGCGGGCAGTATCCGATTCAGGCTGGGTGGAGCAGCAAAGACGATCGATAGGGTCAAGATTCCTAAGCCCGCAGCGATCGGATTCATATCGCCCACGACTGTGGGGATTTGGAGCAGGGAATCCACCACGCCTGCCGTCCCCTCGTGACCGAGCAGGGGGGCAATTTCCAGCAGAATAATAATCACCCCAATACCCGACATAAACCCGGAGATGACAGTGTAGGGCATTAAGGTGATGTATTTGCCCAGGTGTAGTAACCCCATGAGGATTTGAAAAATACCGCCGAGCATCACCACCGTAAACGCCATTGCCAAGCCCGTTTTTGGGTTATTGGCGGCGATCGAAGTGAAGATCGATGCCATCACCACTGTCATGGGACCCGTCGGACCGGAAATCTGCGAAGGGGTTCCCCCAAACAAAGCCGCAAAAAAGCCGACACAAATGGCTCCGTACAGTCCAGCAATGGGACCTGCGCCCGAAGCAACGCCAAAAGCGAGTGCTAAGGGTAGAGCCACGATGGCTGCCGTGACACCACCGAAGAAGTCTCCCCGGAGATTGTTGAACTTTAAGCCGTGAACCAGGTTCCTGGGAAAAGTCGTCATTTTTTTGCCTTTAGCCCCAAAAGCGTTGGATTAACTGGAAGTAAATGGGAATGCCGATAATGATATTAAACGGAAAGGTGAGTGCCAGCGCCATGGAGATATAAAGGCTCGGATTCGCTTCGGGAACAGTCAGACGCATGGCAGGGAGAACGGCGATGTAAGCTGATAGCTGTTAGCTGACGGCTGAATGCTTACGCAAGTCCCACGTTACATCTTCGACTCCTGGATCGAGCTTTTCTTCCCAATTGCGTTGCGATGATTCGATCGCAATCGCTCGCCATCTCCCGACACGTGCTTGTCAAAAACTCGAAAAGATCGACTCCGGATTTTTATCTAGAAATGGCTATCTACAATAAACGAGATGGCAAATCTTATATCGCCATCTACGATCGACTGTAAACTGTAGTTTGTGTGACTCTAGCAAAACTGATGGCTCAAAAATTTCAAGATCTATCTACACAAACGTATGCTGATTTAGCAGCATTTCCCGGTGCAAGCTGGGTTGTTCTTGCCGAACCCATTCCACAAGGTTCAATTCACCGCCTAAAGATGAAGCAAGGCACAGTTATTCTAGCGCATACTCATCCGGCTGATGAATATGTTTTTGTGGTTTTTGGCAGAATCAAGACAGGAGATAGACTGTGCGAAGCGGGTTGTTTTTGGAGCGTACCCAAGAATACACGCCAAGGTCCACATGAAGCACTCACAGATGTTGAGTTAATCACCATTCGGCTGGGAGCAATGGGAAATTTTGAACCTTCTTCAATCCATTAACTGAACCTTCGATCGGATTTAAAGTAAATTACCCTCATTGTGATTTTCATAGTTGTAGGGTGTGTTGAAGCATGAAACGCACCATTCTTTATTTTGCCTCGGGCAGTTGCAGGAATCCACAGATCGTTTTCGCTAAAGCCGGTGGGTTCTTTAACTCAAACTCAAACCCGGTATAATCGTCGATTTCGTCCGTGAAAGCAGAAGGCTTCCACCAGTCTTTGCAGTCATCGCTAATTGCTTCAAGGTACTGCGTGAACCGAAGGTCGAGCGACTCAAACATCTGCGATGGAGCAATTGGAGGGTTGGAGAATTGGGCGGTTGGAACGACGACAGAGGATAATTTGCCTAAGTCCTATTATTACTGATTCAACAGATCGATCCCACTACCTGTTACCAACATTAATTCACCCAATTTTTCGCTCGATCGACAGCTTTTTTCCACATTGCGAAATGCTCCTGTGCTGCCGTTTTCCCTTCTTCCGGTTCAAAGATTCGATCGATCTGGCGACTGGCAACTAATCGATCGTAATCTTCCCAGAAACCCACCGCCAATCCCGCGCCGAATGCTGCCCCTTGCGCCGTAGCATCCAGAATTTCCGGACGTTCCACCGGAATCCCCAACACGTCGGCTTGGAATTGCATCAAAAAGTCGTTGCGAGATGCGCCGCCATCTACTTTCAAATAGGAAATGGGCGCGTCGCAGTCTTGGTTCGCCGCATCCACCACTTCTTTGACTTGATAGGCGATCGACTCTAGCACCGCCCGTACCATATGTTCCCGCTTGACGCCCCCGGTAATGCCCTGAAACGACCCCCGCGCGTTCATATCCCAGTGGGGTGCACCTAACCCACTCAGCGCCGGAACGAAGTAGACGCCGTTGGTATCGGCAACCTGTCGCGCCATCGCGTCTGTCTCGGCAGCGGATTGAATGAGCCCAATGCCATCTCGCAACCACTGAATGCAAGCGCCGGAGGTAAACATTGCTCCTTCTAGAGCGTAGTTCGCGCCGTCGGGTTTTGTCCAGGCGACGGTGGAAAGGAGTTGATGATTCGATCGTGTCAGTTGCGATCCGGTTTGCGAAATCAGGAAACAACCCGTTCCATAAGTACATTTAAGCATTCCGGGGCGATCGCAACCGTGGGCGAACAATGCCGCTTGTTGATCGCCGAAAATCGCCGCGATCGAAATTTCTGCCCCAAATACCGCCGGATCGGTTTTGCCGAACACGCCCAAACTATGCTGAATTTGCGGTAAAATCCCAGCAGGAATGCCAAACAATTCCAGCAAGTCGCGATCCCAGTCTCCAGTTTCCAAATTCATCAACATCGTCCGGCTGGCATTGCTACGATCGGTGGCGTGAACCCTGCCCCCCGTCAGATTCCACAACGCCCAAGTATCGATCGTCCCGGCTAAGACATTCTCAAAATTCGTCTCGGGTTTCTCCCGCTTCACCCAATCCAACAACCACGCCAACTTCGTCGCCGAAAAGTAGGCATCGAGTACCAACCCCGTCCGTTGCCGAATGGTGTCGGCTTTCCCTTGTTCTGTTAATTGGCGGCAAAGCGCGGCAGTTCGTCGATCTTGCCAAACGATCGCCCGATGCAGGGGTTGTCCGGTGGTTTTATCCCACAGTAAACAGGTTTCTCGCTGTACCGTCAAGCCGATCGCCGCTACCGACTCGGGCGAAATCTTCGTCTCGGCAAAAACACGAGAGATGCACGCACGAGTATCTTGCCAAATTTCCCGAGCATCGTCGCTCCAACCATCCCGCTTGCGGATAATATTGCGTCAACTCTGCATAAGCAAGACCCGCAACCTGTCCCCCCGCATCGAAGAGAATCGCCCGGTTGCCCGTCGTTCCGAGATCCAGAGACAGAATATATTGGGGTTGGGTAGTCATAATGCAACAATTTCGACAACAAAGCTCGGCGTTTAGGAATTTCATCCGTGGTGAATGCATCCATAACCACATTTACCAGACGACGGGCACTGTATCCAACCCGGACTTGCGGGTATCAAAGCTAGTTTCAACAAATTTTTCTCGGCTCTAACCCCTAGAAAATCAGGGCGGCAGCCATCGCTCCCCAGCTCGATCGTTTGCTCAAAAGCTCGGGTGAATGTAAACTTTTATCAACGTCCACCGTTATGGGAATATATCGTGCGAGTCGAACCCGAACTCACCCTTCAGTCATCCTTACCCACCCTCGAGTTACCGACCCCCCAACTCATCGAAGACGCCACACAAGAATTAGTGGATTGGGCAGCCGAAATTGAGAGATCCAGCGCCAGCATTTTTGAAAAGGCACAGCACATCGCTACCCGACTGGGCGCCCACTACCGCGCTACCGACGGACTGACAGAAATCGGCTTCTGGGTACCGGAATTGATGGCCCAGGTGATGCGCAAACACGAGATTTATTTTGAAGTTCTCACCCCACTCGACGACATCGATCCCCGTGCCGCCAAACAAACCGTCCGCTTCGGGCGCGCTCGTCTCAACCTCGTCCAACACGGACAATATCTATGGGGGGTCATCTCCGAGATGCAACCGGGATCGCGCGATCGTCTCGGCTCCTTCTACTGGATTCGCTACATCGACCAACAAGGCAAACTGCAAGCCATTCGCGATGCGGTTGCCTACTCCGTCCCCTACGGTGTGTTCGCTCCAGCAGAACTCTACGATATGGAGCATTTGCAACAAAACCGCGCCGATCTCGACTACTTCACCCGCACCAGCGCCTTCGATATTCCCCCCATTTTCAACGCCCGATCCGTTCCCATCGACACCTTACCCATTCCCCGAGTCAGTGCCCCCCGCAACATCCTGCAACTTCATGTCGGGACTGCCACCGAGGAAGGAACCTTAGAAGGACTCACCCGCCTCTACCAAAGCATTTCCGACAAACTCGCCACAGGCGTTGCCCTCACCCCTGCCGAAACTAACTATGTCGGTTACGATGCCGTCCAACTTTTACCCACTGAACCGACGATCGAATTTCGCACCGAATACACTTTTGACAGCGAATTTTTTGTCTGTACCGCAGAAGCCGGCGATGTCCTCACCATCGACTTAACCAAACCCAACACCGAAGGTTGGGGCTACGACGTGCCGATTTTGGGGTCTAGCACCACCAATCCCGCGCTATTGGGCAGTTTGCGCCCGGACGAGACGATCGAATTTATCGCCACCCTCCACAACTTTTCCACCGGACCGATTCAAGTGATTTACGACTTGGTTTACGGTCACGCCGATAACCAATCGGAGTTGCTGCTGAACCGGGAATACCTCAAAGGTCCGAATATGTACGGACAAGATTTGAACCACCAACTGCCCACGGTTCGGGCGATTTTCCTAGAAACCCAACGGCGGAAAATTAACACCGGCGCCGATGGCATTCGCGTCGATGGCGGTCAAGATTTCCGGTTTTTCAACCCTCTTTCCGGTTTGGTGGAATACGACGATGCTTACCTCCTGGCGATGAGCGATGTGGTGCAGGACATCGGCGGGCACAAGCGATTGATGTTTACGATTTTTGAGGACGGTCGTCCTTGGCCGGCTGAAGGTTGGGAAGAGACTTCGACTTATGCCGATTTGATCCAACTGCGCCCCGAATCTTATCAGTGGGGTCCGCTGATTTTCGCCCACAATACCCCAAGTTTAAAAGGTTTTTGGGAGAAAAAATGGCGGCGCGTTTGCGAGGTTGTCCAACGCGGGAGTAATTGGATTACTGGCTGTGGCAACCACGATACAGTTCGTCGAGGCAATCAAGTCGATCTGAATCAACCGATTAATTGGAATTTGGGTACGACGCTACCGGAAGTGCTGCACCGTGCCTACGACAATCCGGCAACAACCTTGTGGGTGTACGGGTTTTGTCCGGGTTTGCCGATGGATTTTATCAATGCTACCGCCCACGCACCTTGGATGTTTTTCCGCAATACGGACGAACGCTACGGGGTGAAGGTGGTGGCTGAGGAATTTGGGTTTCTCGATTGGCAAGTGACGCCGCAAATGTACCAAAAACCGGAAATGTTTCCCAGATTGAAATCTTTGGGCTTTGAAACGCTAGAACAACTTAAAGAGTTTGGCAAAGCATTGCAACACGCCATGATTGAGATGGATTACGATCTGGCAGACGTGGCGAAAGCTTGTCAGTCTTGTTTGGGAGACGATACCACGGCGTGTAACATCGAGATGTTGAAACAACTCAATCATCCCGAGATGGTGGTATTTCTCAAGGCATTGGATATTCCTAAGTTAAAGGAGTTTGCCTTGAAGTTTATGGAGGATTGCTATGAAGTTTGTAATGTTTCTCATTACGAAGCCCAGGTCGATCGCGTACAAGCCGAGTTTAATTTGAAATTGCGCCGCCTCCGTCAAGATCTTCCTTGGTTGGGAGAAAATCTCATCGGGACCGATCGTTTTGAGAAGATATCTGAAGGCGATCGAACGATTTTCTATGGCGTGCGGACTAACCCGAAAAATGGATCGGAAGGCATTGCTATGGTTGCCCATATGGGTGGCGATCCCATGACGGTTAATCTGGGCAAATGGTTGGGATTGAATCTGGAACAGTGGCAAATAGCCGTGGCGTCTCCCGGACTCGAAGACAATGGAAATTTGGAGGATTTGAACGGTTTTGAGTTATGCGATTCCCAAGGATTGCTCGTGACAGTCTCTCCCAGAACTTGATATTTTGGGCGGTTTAATGGTAGTATGTAGGCAGAAAAAATAGGTCAAAACCAGTTTTTTCTGCACGCCTATTTTGTATGAGTGCAGATAGGTTTTGTGGAACGACATAAATTATCGATCGAATTCGATGTTTGAGTTAACCTGTCGTTAATAGTTTTCAGAAATCTAGCGCATTGAATGCGTGAGTTTGGAGGAAAAGCTGAGTTTCTGCTTTTCATAAACCGAGAACATCGGTTGGAGCGATCGTCCAGAATTAAAAGATCGCCCGTGTTGTTATCTAAAATCCCATGAGTTTAAATCCTTCCCTCGTTCTGGCAACCGACCTTGACGGTACATTTTTAGGCGGTTCCGATCGACAAAGGTCTGAATTTTACGAGTATATCGAAAGCCATCGCGATCGAATGTTGCTGGTGTTCGTCACCGGACGAGATCTCGAAGCGATCGATCGATTGTCTAAAGAATTGGGCGTACCGCGTCCGGATTATATTATCGGCGACGTGGGGACAACGATCGTTGATGGCAAAACCCGCGAGCCGATGTCGGAGGTGCAAGATTGGGTGAGTTCTATTTGGAATAATGCCAACGATCGCGTCAAAGAAATGCTTGCGGACGAACCCGGAATCAAACTGCAAGACGTTAATCCAGAACGCCGAGTTTCTTACTATTACAAACCCGACCAATTGCAATCGAGTACCGTTCAAAAAATTGTCGATGCCGGATTCGACTGCATCCTTTCCGCTGAAAAATACCTGGATGTCATGCCCAAAAGCGTATCCAAAGGTCCGACGCTGCTGCGGTTTATTGAAGCGTTAAGCCTCGATGCCGATAATGTCATTCCCGCCGGAGATACCCTCAACGATTATTCTCTCTTTCAAACCGGACTCAAAAGTATCGCCGTGGGCAATTCCGAACCGAAACTCGTGGATAAAATCAAAACCATGACCAACGTTTATCATAGCTCGGAACCCGGTACTGCCGGAATTTGGGAAGGCTTGAAACATTACGGAAAGGCTTGAGAATTTCCAAGGTAGAAAAACTGCCTGTAAATCTCTTGAGGTCATTTTAAAAACATCTCCTTTCCCAGCGCGGCACATCGCCGATCGTTTGCTAGTTTTTCGCATTTCCTTGAAAGCGAACGTCTATCCATTTACCCCAACTAAAATCATGAAATCATCCCTTGTCATTCTCTACCATCGCGAACCTTACGACGAAGTTGTCGAAAACGGCGAAATCCATTACCGCCCCAAAAAAAGCCCCAATGGAATTCTCCCCACCCTCAAAAGCTTCTTTGCCAACGTCAACCAAGGCACTTGGATTGCTTGGAAACAAGTCACGGCTAAAGAAAAAGCCAAATTCCAAGAACGTGTCACTGTCGAAGACGAAGGCAACTACAACGTTCGTCGCATTCCGCTATCTCACGAACAAGTCAAACACTTCTATCACATCACCTCCAAAGAAGCGTTTTCGCCAATTCTGCACTCCTTTCCCTATCACTTCACCTCCGAATCTTCCGATTGGGAAAACTTCAAAACCGTCAACCGCTTGTTTGCCGAAGCCGCCTGCGCCGAAGCCGCCGACGATGCCCTGATTTGGGTTCACGACTACAACCTGTGGTTGGCGCCCCAATACATCCGGGAAATGAAACCCAACGCCCGGATTGCGTTTTTCCATCACACGCCCTTTCCTTCCGTCGATATCTTCAACATTTTGCCGTGGCGCAAAGAGATCGTTGAAAGTTTGCTCTGTTGCGATATCGTCGGTTTCCACATTCCTCGCTACTCAGAAAACTTTGTCAACGTCGCCCGCAGTTTGTGCGAAATTGAAATCTTAGAAAAAGAACCCGTTCCCGAAAATTTGACCCCCGTAGGTACGGCATTGGCAGAACCGGAAGCGGTGACCAAACTGCGCTACAAAAATCAAATCGTCAATATCGATGCGTTCCCAGTGGGGACGAATCCCCAGCAAATTTTGTCGGTGTTGCAGCAACCGGAAAGCGAGAAGCGACTAGAAGCAATTCGCCAAGAACTCAACGGACGCAAACTGATTATCGCTGCTGGACGGGTGGATTACGTCAAAGGCAACCGTCAAATTCTCGAGTGTTTCGATCGCCTCCTCGAACGCCGTCCCGACTTGCATGGAAAATTGCATTTGGTGATGAGTTGCGTGCAAGCGGCTGCCGAGATGCGCGTTTACACCACCGCGCAGAAAGAAATCGAGCAAATGGTGGGGAAAATTAACGGACGCTATGCCAAGTTGGATTGGACGCCGATTTTGCTGTTCACCCAACCCCTGTCGCTGACGAATTTGTTCTGCTATTACAAAGCGGCGGATATCTGCTGGACGACACCGTTGCGAGATGGGTTGAACTTGGTGGCAAAAGAATATATCGTCTGCCACGAAGGCAAAAGTGGGGCGCTGGTGCTGTCGGAATTTGTCGGGGCGGCGGTGGAATTGCCCGAATCGGTACTTACCAATCCTTACTCGTTCGATCGAATGGATGAGTCGATCGAACAAGCCCTCGCCATGCCAGAAGCCGAACAGAAAGAACGGATGGCAAAAATGTACGAAACCGTTCAGAAATACGACGTGCGCTATTGGGCCGATCGCCTGTTCGATCTCTTCGAGAAAACCAAGCACGAAACCGTTGCAGAGAAGGAATTGACAAAGGCGTGAGTTGTCGGGACGCGCGATCGCGTGCCCCGACCCAGAACCTCCCTTCCCATAAAAAATGACCCGTGATGAATAAGCCATGACGAATGACCCACAACAAACTTACGACCTAATCGTTATCGGGGGCGGCGTTAACGGCGCGGCTACGGCTCGCGATGCGGCGCTACGCGGCTTGAAAACCATTCTCCTGGAGAAAAACGATTTTGCCAGCGGAACTTCGAGCTGGTCTACTCGACTGATTCACGGTGGTTTGCGCTATCTGGAATACTTCGAGTTCCCTTTGGTGCGGGAGTCGCTCAAAGAACGGGAAGTGCTGTTGCAAACTGCGCCGCATTTGGTTAAACCCCTGTTGTTAACCGTTCCGGTGTACCGATCGCGATCGCGCCCGTACTGGAAAATTCAGGCGGGGATGCTGTTGTACGATACCCTCAGCTACGATAAAACCCTGCCATCCCACCGGATGCTACCCAAGACTAAATTCCTACAGCTTTTGAGATCGATCGATCCCGAAGATTTAAGCGGGGGGGCGCAGTATTACGACGGGCAAGTTTCGTTTGCCGAACGATTGTGTTGGGAAACCATTCTGTCGGCAGCCGAAGCGGGGGCAACAATATACAACTATACCGAAGTCATGCAACTGCATCGCGACGGAAATCAGATTACCCACCTGAGTTGTCGGGATGCGCAAACTGGGGAAGAATTCACGGTAACAGGAAGCGATCGCGCTGTGGTGATCAATACGTCCGGTCCTTGGGTCGATCGAATTTGCGGGTTGGGGGTCGAGAATGGCAACTCCAAACCGATCGGTAACACGACCAAAATTGGTGGAACCAAAGGCAGCCATATCGTCGTCGATCCCTTTCCCGGAGGACCCGAATCGGCATTGTATGTCGAAGCCAAAACCGATAAACGACCCTTTTTCATCGTGCCTTGGTTGGGGATGTATCTCATCGGCACCACCGATTTGCCCTACGACGGCAATCTCGATCGGGTTAAAGCCGACGACGACGAAATCGACTATTTGCTAACCGAAACCAATCATATTATTCCCGGTGCCGAACTGACGCGATCGAATGTAAAATTCACCTATTCGGGTGTGCGTCCCCTCCCCAGCGCCGAAGGGAAAAAACCGGGTAGTATTACCCGCAAACACATCCTCTTCGATCATCGAAAAGAAGGGATAAATAACCTCATTTCCCTCATCGGTGGCAAACTGACCACCTATCGCCACGTCGGCGAAGAATTGGTCGATGCTGCTTTTGCGAAGATGGGACGCAAAGCACCGCCGTGTCAGACAGACAGGCAACCGTTACCGGGAGCCATTTTGCCCAGCGACGATCGCATTCACAAAGCCGTACAGCACTACCGCAAAATCGTCTCTCTCACTACCCTGGATTACTTATTCTCGATCTACGGTTCTCGGGCGATCGAAGTGTTGGCTTTAACCGATCGATCGCCGGAATTAGCCGAGACGATCGTTCCCCGAAGGCTCGATATCAAAGCGCAAATCGTCTATGCGATCCAATCGGAATACGCCAAAACGTTTGTCGATATCAATCGCCGCCGAACCACGATCGCTTTCCACGATAACTACGGATTTCCATCGCTTCCAGTATTAGCTGAAGTGGCGATCGAACATTGCGGTTGGAGTCGAGAAACTTGCGATCGTCTTATGGAGGAATATCGGATTTATATGGAAGAAAATTGCATCCCCGATTATGTTTTATCCTCTGAAACATCCCCGAGTTTGCAACTGGCAGCATCAGGGAAATAGGTCATTTTAAGACTACTTTAAAAAAGAGCCCGGAGGTTCATCTCCGGGCTCTTTTTTGGATTCGGCAGCTCGGTTATCTTTGCAGGCGATCGATGTACCAATTACCAATTACCGATTGCCAAAACATCATTTCAACATCAACGCTACTTCTTTGGCAAAGTAGGTCAAAATTAGATGAGCACCCGATCGTTTGATGCTAGTTAGGGTTTCCAGAATCACCTTCTTCTCATCGATCCAGCCTTTTTCACCCGCCGCTTTAATCATGGCGTACTCCCCACTGACGTTGTAGGCAGCCACAGGAACATCCGTGACATCGCGGACTTGGCGGATGATATCGAGATAAGGCAGTGCGGGTTTAACCATGACGATATCCGCGCCTTCTTCGATATCCATCAGAACTTCCTTGATGGCTTCGCGAGAATTCGCCGGGTCCATTTGATAGGTCTTTTTATCCCCGGATTTGGGGGCAGAATCGAGGGCATCGCGGAAGGGCCCGTAGTAAGCAGAGGCGTATTTTGCCGAGTAGGCGAGAATGCCCACATTAATGTAACCCGCTTCGTCCAAGGCTTCGCGAATTCCGCCGATGCGACCGTCCATCATGTCCGACGGGGCAACCATATCCGCGCCAGCAGCCGCTTGAGACACTGCCATTTTCTTCAACACTTCCACGGTAGGATCGTTGAGAATCGAACCGTCTTCGCCCAGCAATCCATCGTGACCGTGGTCGGTGAAGGGGTCGAGAGCAATATCGGTAATCACAAAAATATCGGGAATGTCCCGTTTGATGGCAGCGACAGTACGCTGTACCAAACCTTCCGGGTTGTAGCTTTCCGTTCCGGTTTCATCTTTTTTGCTTTCCGGAACCACGGGGAACAGAGCAATTGCCTGAATTCCCAGTTCGTAAATGTCGGCAATTTCTCGTAGCAGCAAATCCAACGAGAAGCGATAGCAACCCGGCATCGACACCACTTCTACCTTCTGACCCTCGCCTTCTGTCACGAACATCGGGTAAATCAGATCGCTGGTGCGAAGCTGGGTTTCCTGCACCATTTGGCGAATGGCAGGAGTGCGACGCAGGCGACGGGGACGATTGCGTAGGGAAAGTGACGGGGAATCGTTTAATGACATAACACTTAGGACAAGGGTGATGCGGCAAACAAAATAGTCAACGTCATTATCCTCAGACGAGGGTGTCACTCACTGCGGATTTGTTGCAAAAATTAATACGTTTTGACGATGAAGACGATCGAGATCTTCCCCAGATGCGATCGAAATCGCACAGTTTTACGATCTTACAGAAGACAGTGGAAGAAGGTCTCTTAAGTAACCTGATGAATTCGATGATAACTCTAACCGGCTACAACATTGGCGAAACCCTCTACGAAGGCACTCGAACTCTAGTTTATCGCGGCACTCGCACCGCAGACAACCAAGCTGTTGTCATCAAATTCTTACGCAACGAATACCCCACCTTCAGCGAATTGGTGCAGTTTCGCAACCAGTATACCATTGCCAAAAATCTCGACATACCCGGAATCGTTCAACCTCTAGCTCTGGAAACTCACGGCAACGGCTACGCTTTGGTGATGCCAGATGAAGGCTATATTTCCTTGGGAAAGTGGAAAACAGGAGAATTTTCGATCGCTGATTTTCTCGTCGTTGCCCTTCAACTCGCTCAAATTCTCCACGAACTCTCCCAAAATCGGGTCATTCACAAAGACATCAAACCCGCCAACATCCTGATTCATCCCGACACCCGACACGTCAAACTGATCGATTTCAGCATCTCCTCGTTGCTGCCGAAAGAAACCCAAGAAATTCAAAATCCTAACATTCTCGAAGGCACGTTAGCTTACATCTCCCCGGAACAAACCGGACGGATGAATCGAGGAATTGACTACCGTACCGACTTCTATTCTTTGGGAGTGACTTTCTATGAGTTACTCACGGGTGAATTACCTTTTCCCAATGAAGATCCCTTGGAATTAATCCATTGTCATATTGCTAAATCGCCTTCAGCCATCAGCGAAGAAATTCCCCAAATTGTATCTCACCTCATTCTGAAATTGATGGCGAAGAATGCTGAAGACCGTTATCAGAGTGCTTTAGGGTTCAAATTCGATTTAGAAAAATGTTTGTATTCGTGGAAAGAAACTGGAAAAATCGAGTCATTTGAATTGGGAGAGCGAGATATTTGCGATCGTTTTATTATTCCCGAAAAACTCTACGGACGGGAAAAAGAAGTACAATCGTTACTCCATGCCTTTGAACGGGTTGCTAAAGGTGCAACAGAATTAATGCTCGTGGCGGGCTTTTCCGGCATTGGCAAAACCGCCATCGTCAATGAAGTTCACAAACCCATTGTCCGCCAACGGGGATACTTTATCAAAGGGAAATTCGACCAATTCAATCGCAACATTCCCTTTTCTGCTTTCGTCCAAGCCTTCCGCAATTTAATGGGGCAACTCTTCGGAGAAAACGATGCTCAACTCGCTGTTTGGAAAACTAAAATTCTGGAGGCAGTGGGCGAAAACGGGCGAGTGATTATCGATGTCATTCCCGAATTAGAGCAAATCATCGGCAAACAGCCTGACGTTCCCGAACTTTCCGGCAGTGCGGCTCAAAATCGCTTCAATTTGCTCTTTCAAAAGTTCGTCCAAGTTTTTACGAGCAAAGAACATCCTTTAACTATCTTTCTCGATGACTTGCAGTGGGCGGATTCGGCATCACTGGAGTTGTTGAAACTGTTGATGAATGATGCGGGACATCTGTTGATTTTGGGAGCGTATCGAGATAACGAAGTTTCGCCTGCACATCTCTTTATGTTGGCAGTTAACGAAATCGTTAAATCCGGCGCGATCGCCAACACGATTACCCTGCAATCCTTAAGTTTAGAGGATACCAATCAACTCATTGCCGATACGTTGAATTGTGAAGACGCGATCGCCCAACCTCTGACAGAGATTGCGTATCGAAAAACCCGAGGAAATCCTTTCTTTACCACGCAGTTTCTCAAAGCATTACATCAAGAAGGTGCGATCAAATTTGACAGCGAACGGGGCTATTGGCAGTGCGATATTACCCAGGTGCAGGAATTAGCACTCACCGATGACGTGGTGGAATTCATGGCAGTGCAATTGCAGAAACTGCCCGACTCTACCCAAACCATGCTGAAATTGGCGGCTTGTATTGGCGCTCAATTCGATTTAGCCACGCTGGCGATCGTCTCCGAACAATCTCAAATTGATGCCTCTACTGCGTTGTGGACGGCTTTAACAGAAGGCTTAATTTTGCCGCAAAATGACGTTTATAAATTTTATCAAGATGCGGATTCTATCGAGCATTTGGAACAAACAACTGTTTCTTATAAATTTCTGCACGATCGCGTCCAACAAGCCGCTTATTCTTTGATTCCCGAAACACAGAAACCCATTACCCACGTCCGTATCGGACGATTGCTGCTGGAAAGTATTGCTCCAGAATCGCGAGAAGAACGTATCTTTGAGTTAGTGGGTCAATTAAACTACGGCATCGACACGATCGCCCGAGCCGAAGAACAAGAAGAGTTGGCTCGCCTCAATCTCATCGCCTGTTGCAAAGCCAAAAATGCAACGGCTTATCGAGCGGGACAGGAATACGCCTGTAAAGGTTTATTCTTATTGGGCAATAATCCTTGGCAAGAACAATATGAAATGAACCTTGCCCTCAGCGAACTTGCCGCCGAATTTGCTGCTTTGTGCGGAGAATGGGAAGAGATGGATCGCCTTGTGGGAGAAGTGGTTGCTAACAGCCATTCCCTAGCGGAACGGGCGAATGTTTATCGCATTCAAATTCAAGCGAACGTCTCTCGCAATCAACCGACCAAGGCGATCGAGATTGCCCTAGGCTTCTTGCAACAGTTGGGGGTGAATTTCCCAGAAAACCCGACGGAAGCAGATATTGGCAAGGCGATCTCCGCCGTCCAAGAACTCATGGCAGAGCGAGAAATTGAGGACTTGCTCGACTTCCCCACAATGAAGGATGAGGAAAAAATCGCGATCGTGCAGACCGCCAACAGCATTGCTCCCGCCGCCTACATCAGCAACCCTCTGCTTTTACCCCTCGTTGTTTGTTTATCGGTCTCTCTCTCCATTCAATACGGCAATATTCCCCCCTCGAGTTATGCCTATGTTTCCTATGGTGTGATTCTTTCTGGCAGTGCCAATCCTGATGTCATTACCGGAGCCAAATTCTGTCAGCTCGCTTTACAGTTAGTTGACAAGCTCGACGCAAAAATCGACAAGACAGCCGTCTTGGCGGCGTCTGGTTTATTTCTCATCCACCGCACGTCCCCCCTGCGAGAAACCCTACCTCTCTTGCAAGCTGCCTATACCAATGGTTTGGAAACGGGCAGTTATGAATTTGCGGGCTATGGCGGTAATGGTTTTTGCTCCAACTCCTTTTGGTGCAATCGTCCCCTCGTGGCCTTAGCCGAAGAAACCCGCGCTTACTGTCATGGTTTGGTGCAACTCAATCAACTTACGACAGCCAATTACACTCTGATCTGTTGGCAAGCTATGTTAAATTGCCTCGATCGGGCAGAAAATCCTACCCTTTTATCCGGGGAAGCCCTGCAAGAAAGGGAAGCGCTCCTCCAATGGCAGGCTGCTAACGATAGCTGTGGATTATTTTTGTTCCATACCCACAAACTCATGCTCTGCTACCTTTTCGGAGAGATTGAATCGGGGAGCAAGCATGGGATTGAAGCTCGGCATTATTTAATGGCTGGTGCTGGATTTATCGTCGAGTCCGCATTTTACTTCTATGATTCTTTAACGATGTTGGCTTCTTTAAATTCAACCTCAGAAGAAATTACACAAGTATTTGAAAAAGTCAAATCAAATCAAAGGATATTGCAAGAACAATGGGCAAAGTATGCCCCCATGAATCATCAACATAAAGTGGATTTGGTGGAAGCAGAAAAATGTCGGTTCTCGGGAGAAAAATTAGAAGCAATAGAACTCTACGACAAAGCCATTGCTGGAGCCAAGGAAAACGGCTACATCCAAGAAGAAGCACTCGCCAACGAACTCGCCGCTAAATTCTACCTCGATTGGGGTAAACAAAAAGTTGCCCAAACTTACATGATTGAAGCGTATTATTGTTACGCTCGCTGGGGAGCCCAAGCCAAAACCGACGATCTAGAAAAACGCTATCCCCAACTTCTTACCCCCATTCTCCAACAACCCAAAGCTGCCCCCAATTTCCATTCCACAGTTGCTCTCACCTCAGCTCACACCGTTCGTTCTTCCACCAGCAGCACCTCCTCCATTTTCGACCTCTCTGCCGCCGTGAAAGCTTCTCAAGCCCTTTCTGGAGAAATTGAACTCGAGGCATTACTCTCCAAACTGATGCAAATCGTCCTGGAAAATGCCGGTGCCAGCAAAGGAATATTAGTCTTGAATGACTCCGAAACTTGGTCGGTGGTGGCTCAATGCGTTGCCGGGGTATGTAATTTATCTCCCACACAGTTTGACGATGCCCAAAACTTACCCTCGAGAATTATTAACTCTGTCAGACGCACCCAAAAAACGGTACTCATCAATGAGGTGACTCAAGACACCCGCTTTGCGGGAGATTTCTACCTGATGCAACAGCAACCTAAAAGTCTATTTTGTACCCCCATTCTCAACCAAGGTAAACTCATTGGGATTCTGTATTTAGAAAATGACTTAAGTGTGGAGGCTTTTACGACTGACCGGGTAGAAGTGCTGAATTTGCTCTGTTCCCAAGCGGCAATTTCTATTGAAAATGCTCGACTCTATCAAAATGCCCAAGCGGCGAACAAAATGTTGCAGAAGTCTCTTGGAGACTTGCAAAAAGCACAACTGCAATTGGTGCAAAGTGAAAAAATGTCGGCATTGGGCAATTTGGTGGCGGGTGTGGCTCACGAAATTAATAATCCTGTTGGCTTCATTGCTGGAAACTTGCAACCCGCCCAAGATTACGTGCAAGATTTGTTGGGGTTAATCGATTTATACCAAGAAAAACTTCCCAACCCAGATGAGGATATCCAAGAGGAAATTGAAGCGATCGATTTAGAATTTATTCGGGAAGATTTACCCAAACTAATCGGTTCGATGAAAGTCGGAATCGATCGAATTCGCTCATATCAGCACCAGTTTGCGGACGTTTTCCCGCACAGATAAAGAACACAAAGTTCCGTTTAACCTCCATGAAGGAATCGACAGCACAATTCTGATTCTCAAACACCGTCTCAAAGCAAACGAAAACCGTCCAGCGATCGAAGTTGTCAAAGAGTATGGCAAGATTCCCGAAGTTCAATGCTTTCCCGGACAACTGAATCAAGTCTTTATGAATTTGATTGCCAATGCCATTGATGCTTTGGAAGAAAGGAACCAAGATCGTAGTTTTGAGGAAATTAAAGCGAACCCCGATCGAATTACGATTTCCACAGAAGCCACATCCCAAGAAGTGATGATCCGAATTGGGGATAATGGGGTAGGAATGCCTGAAGAAGTGAAAAAACGCATTTTCGAGCAAGGATTTACCACGAAGGGAGTGGGAAAAGGAACGGGGTTAGGAATGGCAATTGCTCGTCAAATTGTCGAAGAAAAACACGGTGGAAAGATTGCGGTCAAGTCAACGCCCGGAGAAGGGACTGAGTTTATTATTCAGTTTCCGCTCTAAGCCGTCAGTTTCTTTCAGACAAATCGGTGATTGAAATCTCCAATTAAATCAATTCGACCTTTACGTAACATCGCCGGATCGAGTCTTTCGGTAGTATTGCAAGTTAACAAAACAACCAACTTCTGTCGTGCCTGAGTTTCCTCATTTTCGATGACACTTTGGTAGAGGGTTCCATCTAATAAACTAAGAATATGTTCGGTTGTGCTGCTGCGCTGAGCGACTTCGGTGGCACGATTTTGAGCTAAGTTATCGGCTTCGTTAATAATCAGGCAAATCCGCTCTAAATAGCCGGGAGGCACGAAGTTTTCCACGGCATCCCGATCGAGAATAAAAATCACATATCCCAAAGGAACAAGGATTTCTTGAGCAACGGCTTGGGTCCAAGCTGTTTTTCCCGTTCCCGGTTCTCCTCGAACTAGAACCGCCAATCGATCTCGATCGAAAATAGCTTGCTGGACTGTATCTGTAAAATACTGAATATCTGCGGGAAAACTACGAATGGGATACTGACTAGACACTCGTCCGATTCGATTTTGATAACCACTCAGCATCACGGCTAAATTGTACGTGGCTTTATTGACCATCGACCCTAATTCTTGGGAAACGAGGGTGTAGCAGCGCACATTAGCATCCGCAGAATGGGCAGAAGAAATGGTCAACCAAACTTGTGGTTCTTGCCAATACGCATAAATTGTATCTAACAGTTGTAAGCGATCCCAAGTGGTAAATCGATCGACCGGGTATGAGAAAGTTCGATCGCCAGAAAACTGTAAAATACTATCGGGAGCACCCAGAATCTCCAGGATTTTCAGCACGGTCATTTCCTGGAGACGATCGAGTGCGTAGTCTATGGGAATACTGTTGCGGTTAACTGTGGGTTTGAGCGGTGTTAAAACGCTGAGAACTTGTTTGGAATGATAGTCGGGAATCGAGTAATCGGGGGTGATATAATTCCAAAATTCATCAACCTCATACCGGGTATTTTCGGAAAATAGATTGAGCCAATTCGACCACCAGGAATATTCGCGACGACCGACAGCATTCGCCAGATCGCTTGCCAAATCTAAGGTTTTCTGAAGCAATTCGCCGCTATCATTTTGCGCCAGATGCCACACATAACCCCAGTCGAGTTCTCGATGCAGCGGTCGCCATCCCGCGCCCAACAACCCCAGATTTTGGGGTAAGCGATCGGTTGAATGAGAACTGGATTGGTTTGCATTACCCATGATTTTTGCTGCCCGATAGAAGGTTTCTCGATAGGTTCGTCGAAAGACTCTTTGTAGTATTGTACTACACAAACACCCTGGCGTCCAATCCAAAATCCAATGTCGATTCTTGTGCTACGCTATAAAAAAGATGCTGACATAGTTGCAATGGCTAAGGTTCTCGTTCTGAACGCTTCCTTCGAGCCTCTCAACATTACCAGTTGGCGTAGAGCGATCGTCCTGGTTATTAAAGGCAAAGCCGAACAAGTCGAACATAACGGCAGGTATGTTTATGCCAACTATCCCCTGCCCACAGTCATTCGACTGCGCCACTACGTCCGAGTTCCTTACAAAGACATTCCCCTCACCCGCCGCAATATCTTTTACCGAGACGCTCACACTTGTCAGTATTGTGGTTATTCGGGTGAAGATTTAACCTTGGATCATGTCATCCCCCGCTCTCGTGGTGGCGTTGATAGTTGGGAGAATTTGGCGACGGCTTGCGTGCGGTGTAATGTTAACAAAGGCAACCGCACTCCCAAAGAAGCCAATATGCCATTGGGCAAAACCCCCCGCAAACCCCATAGCAGCCTGTACTTTGAAATTGGCAAGCATCTTAAAAGTGGGATTCATCCCGAGTGGCAGAAATACGCGATCGGAATGTAAGATCGCAACGATTAGGGGAGAAGCCGCTTCCAAGTCAAACTCGGTTCAGTGTTCCAACGCAGCAGTTGACAGCTGAGCTGACCGATCCAAGGATCGATCTCGATCGCCTTTCGGGGGGCAACTGTCGCCAGCGCGATCGCCGCTTCCACCTCGCAAATGCCCCAACCCACCAGGTTTTGCACCCCTGCCAACAGCGGAACCGTCGTCCCCGATAGCGTCCCGTCGGACAGCCTTGCCGTGCCGTTTGTCACCTCGATGTGGCGGCGATCCCAAGGATACACCCCATCCGGCAATCCCAAGGGAGCAAGGGCGTCGCTGACGAGGAACAAACCTCGATCGAATTGACTCGCTGCCAACAAAATTTGTAACAGGGTCGGGCAAACGTGTTCCCCATCGGCAATGAATCCACAACGAACCCCAGAGCGGACGATCGCTGCCCCCAGAAGACCCGGTTCGCGGTGGTGCAATCCCGGCATGGCATTGAAGGCATGAGTGACCATCGTCGCCCCACGATCGAAGGCTAAATGAGCTTGTGTCGCCGTCGCGAGGGAATGTCCCAAACTGATAGTAATTCCCAAAGACTGCAAACGATCGATCGTTTTTCCCTCTGTTTCCAGTTCCGGCGCCAGGGTCATCACTTTAACAATCTTGGCATAGTCTCCCAGCACCCGCTTCACGTTTTCCACCGTCAGAGGCAAAAGATACTCCGCCGGATGCGCCCCCCGTTTTTCGGGATTGAGAAACGGTCCCTCGAGATGGATACCTAGAATTTGAGCAGTCTTCTCGTCCGATTGCCGTGCGATACATTCGGCAAAAACCGCCAACGATTGCTGAATCTTCTCTACCGATGTGGTAACGAGAGTGGGTAAAAAGCCATCCACTCCCTGTTGCCAAAGAAACTGACAAATTTTCGCCAGTTTCGGCATATCTCCCAATTCGACATCCGTAAATGCCAAACCCAACGCCCCATTAATCTGTAAATCGACGCCACCGAGAGACAGCCAATCTCCAGCCACATCGAGAGTTTTTGTGAGAGGTTTGGTGGGAGTTTCTGTTGCAGAGATCGACAGCTCATCCATGGGTTCGATCCGATCGATTCTCCCATAACGATCGGTCAAAATTTGTTGAAATCCAGAATAACCCGGTACTCGAGCGTTGATAATAGTTAAATTCTCAATCATAAGTTCGACAGGAGTTCAGGAGATGGGCAGATTTTGACTAACCACTAACCAGACGTGTTGAATCTTAAGTGTCGATCGAGAAACCAGAACGATCCAGGACATTATACAAGGCAATATACAAGGCTATTTTCTCTAAAATTTGACACAAACAAACAAATTCACCTCGGGTAATCTCAAGAAATGTTTTTTGTCGAACAATCAACTCTCAACCCTCAATAACTAACCAATGACTAATAACTTAATTGGAATTATTATGGGCAGCGATTCTGACCTGCCAACCATGCAAGAGGCGATCGCCATTTGCGAAGAATTTAGCATTCCCTGCGATGTGGCGATCGTTTCTGCCCACCGAACCCCCGATCGCATGGTAGACTACGCCAAAACTGCCCACCAACGCGGTCTGAAAGTGATTATCGCCGGAGCAGGAGGGGCAGCCCACTTACCTGGGATGGTGGCTTCGCTGACCCCCTTACCGGTCATCGGCGTACCCATTGCCACCCGCCATCTCCAAGGCGTAGATTCTCTGTATTCCATCGTCCAGATGCCCCGAGGCATTCCCGTCGCCACAGTGGCGATCGGCAACGCCCAAAATGCCGGATTGCTCGCCATCCAGATGCTCGGAGCCGATCGTCCCCAACTCTTGGCGCAAGTACAGCAGTATCGTCAGAGTTTAGCAGATTCCGTGATGGCAAAACAAACTCAACTTGAGGAAATAGGATATACTTCCTATCTCCAGAGGATGTCCTCGGCAAAATCGGGGTGAAACTCGATCGAATCCAGCAATTTTTCTAGTTTTTTCGGGGAAAAGTGGCTCAAACCGAAAAGAATGTAGCAACCGATACAGAATTAACCGGGGAGACTTGATGGAATCATTGTGATTTGCAGCGTGATTTGCAGCAAAGTTCATTTCCCGTTTTGTTCGATCTCAAATCGAGAATCCTGGCAAAAATGGAGAGCGCCCATAAAGCCCAAACGTGTCTGAACAAAACCGAACGTTGAGTAACAGATCCTTTATGTGCTGCTGCCCTCTTCTCTCGAATAGCTCTCCTGAGAGATCGATTAAATGACTTGTTTATCAGTTTTTGGGTGTGTTAGACCTTACTTTTTTATAAGGTTTTCTGGAATCAGCTCTCGTGCTGAAATCCACTCGGGCGATCGCAGTAGCGCCCTCGCGGGAAGAAATTTTCCCGAAAAATCCTGAAACCTGGAAGCGGCAATTTTAGCTTTATGTCAGGCTTCATGGAAACTGTCGAGCAACGTGATGCGAAGTGAAAAAATGACATCTAAGCTAGCTCTAAGTAAAATAAGAAAAACGAAACGTAGGCAGTCGGCAAGAGGTCGAGCTTTCTCCTCTGCCAACACTGTTTCGCTGCTCGATCGATTACAATCGGCGATCGGGAAAGTTCCCCTACGTTGGATTGCCTGTATTCCCCTCGCCGCAATTATCGTCGGCGTTTGGGGCTTATCTGCATCAGCCCAAGACAGCGAACTGACGGCTGACGGTGTTAAGGTTCTCTTAGACACCATTTGGGTCGTGGTCGCCGCCATTTTGGTGATTTTTATGAACGCCGGTTTCGGGATGCTAGAAACTGGCTTGTGCCGCCAAAAAAATGCGGTCAACATTTTGACGAAAAACCTGATCGTCTTCGCCTTAGCCACCGTGGCGTTTTGGGCAGTCGGTTTTGCCTTGATGTTCGGGGATGGCAACGGCTTCATCGGCACTCAGGGATTTTTCCTGTTGGGTGCTGACAACAGTCCAGCCGTAGGAGATGACTACCAAGGCATCTTTGGTTCCATGAATTGGGCGAGCGTCCCCCTCGCGGCAAAATTCCTCTTCCAGGTTGCCTTCGCCGGAACGGCAGCAACCATCGTTTCGGGTGCAGTCGCCGAACGGATTAAGCTGGCAGACTTCTTAATCTTCAGCCTCCTACTCGTTGGCTTCTCCTACTCCATTACCGGGCATTGGGTCTGGGGTGGCGGTTGGTTAGCCGGTGCGGGTTTTTGGGACTTTGCTGGATCGACAGTGGTTCACTCCGTCGGCGGCTGGGCAGCCCTCATGGGAGCCGCCTTTTTGGGCGCTCGCATCGGCAAGTACGAAGATGGTCAACCCCGCGCCATTCCCGGTCACAACCTGAGTATTGCCACCTTGGGGTGTTTGATTCTGTGGATTGGCTGGTTTGGATTTAACCCCGGTTCCACCATGGCTGCGGATCTCAGCATCGCTCACATTGCCCTGACTACCAACCTGGCGGCGGCAACGGGCGGTATTGGAGCCACCTTTACCGCTTGGCTGTTGCTGGGCAAACCCGACCTGTCCATGGTCATCAATGGGATTTTGGCAGGTTTGGTGGCGGTTACAGCACCTTGTGCCTGGGTTGGCAACTTCTCGGCAGCGATTATCGGTCTGATTGGCGGAATTTTGGTGGTGCTAGCGGTGGGTTTCTTCGACAACATTCAGATTGACGACCCCGTGGGCGCGATTTCCGTTCACTTGGTCAATGGTATCTGGGGAACCTTAGCAGTTGGTTTATTTGCCAACCCGGAAGGCGTGGGTTACGTAGCCGGAGAAGGCGGACCGTTGGCTGGATTGTTCTTCGGTGGCGGCTTTACTCAAGTGGGCGCTCAACTGCTGGGCATTCTGTCTGTGGGTGGTATGACGGTTCTGTTGAGCTCGATTTTCTGGCTCGTTCTCAAGGCAACCTTGGGAATTCGCGTCTCTCCGGAGGAGGAACTCGAAGGCTTGGATATCAGCGAACACGGCATGGAAGCCTATCACGGATTCCTGAAAGATACCTCCGGAATGGGTATGAGTAGCCATTCTATGAGGGGCGTTCCTGGTAGCGATCGAGAAATAGTTTAAACTCCAGTAAACTTCTGACTCCGGGATTCTCGATTTTCCCAACACAAAAAATGCAGCCAGATGATGGCTGCATTTTTTATCGGGAATTCAAACAATGTTGTTCAAACAATTTTGAATGGGTACGTTAATTAGCTTGCGGTGCAGACTGCTTTCTGGGAGGAGAGGCAGCAGAACCATAGTTGACGCGACAACCCAGATTAAAAATACTGGAGCCACATTCTAGGGGAACGACTTCACCTTTGAGCATGGCGGTACAACTGACATAACCATCGCTGTTGGTGTCTTTAATCATGCACTCGATCGGTTGGGCCTCGGCTAGAGATGACCAGGATTTCATCCCCATTCCGGCAATGATATGCGACCAAAAAAAGGTCAGCAGAAAAATACCAACGGCGATCGAAACCACAGCAGTTCCTATTAATCCTGCTTTCACTTTCCAACTTCCTAGAGCGTTCCTGACTTTGGCGATCGGACCTGTCCCGGCGGGGGAGGAGTCGATACTCTTGCTTTGTTGAGCTTCAGACATGGGCGGGTTCGGATACCTCAACGCAGTATTTGACCGAAAATTCTTGGATAGTCTAACGATAACACAATGGCTAAAAAGCACTCTTAACCTAGACTCAACCCAAGGGTGTTCTGTATGGACACCTCAAATCAGGCTCTAAGGTTCAGCCATTTGGCGGATGCGATGAGCCTGACATCAGGACTATAAAGGGCGAATGTGTTAAGGGAATAACAACCCCACCCTTGCACTCTGTGGTGGGGTTTTTTTCTATTTCACTGTCTTCAGATGAGAAGTTTTCAGTGTTTTTACGTAAATTGTAATACGATTGTACATAAAATCGCTCTTCAGTGCAAGTCCCGACAGTAGAAGGGAGACTGAAGTCGATCGGACTGCAACCGGGCGGTAAAACTATTTATTTTGGGACTTTGGCGAGTTTTGGACAAACAAAAACTCGATCAAACGATTTTGGCAGATCCCGACGGTTATGTCTTGCTATCCGTTAATCTACGGAGGATAGGGGGCGATCTCCCCTGCCGTAAAATCACTGAGATTTTGCAGTCGTCCACCGAGTTGGTGTGCTTCAACGACTGTGACGACGCCTAAAATCAGGGAGAGAGAAGGATTTGCAGGCATGGAGGTCGATCGAAATCCCCGCTGTGAGCGAGTCGATCGATCGATTCGGGATCGAGAAGCCTACCGTTGGCAGTAAACTGTTTGAACGGCAGTCCTAGCAGTGCTACTATGGCAACTATCAACGATCACTATCTCAAACTCAAAGCGGGATATCTGTTTCCCGAAATCGCTCGACGAGTCAACGCTTTCGCGCAAGCCAACCCCGATGCCAGCATCATCAAACTGGGGATTGGCGACGTCACCGAACCTCTGCCAGAAGCGTGCCGGACGGCAATGATTGGCGCGGTAGAAGACATGGGATCTCGTGAGACTTTCCAAGGCTACGGTCCCGAACAAGGCTACCTCTGGCTGCGGGAGAAGATTGCTTCTGATGACTTTCAGTCGCGGGGATGCGATATTGACGCTTCCGAAATCTTCATTTCCGACGGCTCTAAGTGCGATACAGGCAACATTCTCGATATCTTTGGCAAAAACAATATCATTGCCGTTACTGACCCTGTGTATCCCGTTTACGTCGATACTAACGTCATGGCAGGTCATACCGGACAGGCAAACGGCAAAGGCGAGTACGAGGGTTTAGTCTATTTGCCAATTTCTGCTGAAAACGACTTCACGGCAGAAATTCCGGCGGGTAAAGTCGATTTGATTTATCTCTGTTTCCCCAACAATCCTACAGGATCGACCGCAACCAAAGAACACCTGAAGGCATGGGTCGATTATGCCAAAGCCAATGGGTCAATTATTTTCTTCGATGCCGCTTACGAAGCTTTTATTACCGATCCCAGTTTGCCACATTCTATCTATGAAATTGAAGGAGCAAGGGATTGCGCGATCGAATTTCGATCGTTTTCCAAGAATGCTGGATTTACCGGAACCCGCTGCGCCTTCACTGTTGTGCCAAAAACACTCACAGCCAAAGCTGCCGACGGTGGGGATGTAGAATTGTGGAAACTGTGGAACCGTCGCCAGTCTACTAAATTCAACGGCGTATCCTATGTCGTACAACGCGGTGCCGAAGCGGTATACTCCGAAGCCGGACAAGCACAAGTCAAAGAGTTAATTGGCTTTTATCTAGAAAACGCCAAAATCATTCGCGACAAACTGACGGCGGCTGGATTCACCGTTTACGGCGGCGTCAATGCGCCTTATATCTGGTTGCAAACTCCCAATGGTCTGTCGAGTTGGGATTTCTTCGATAAGTTGCTGCAAACGGCAAACGTTGTCGGGACACCGGGTTCTGGTTTCGGCGCAGCCGGGGAAGGCTACTTCCGCATTTCGGCATTCAACAGTCGGGAAAATGTCGAGGAGGCGATGCGTCGCATCACGGAAATGTTTATTTTTTAGGGACACAGACCTCGGAATACCCAAATCCCGACTTCTTTAAGAAGTCGGGGATCTAACAGCGATCGCAGGTGTGTTGAGCCACAGCGAAACGCACCTGAACCTTATATTTTCGTGTCGCGATTGGAGCTTTAGCTGGTTAGCCAGTTTTCCATTGCCTTGTCTATGTTTTCTCGGCCACACAAGGTGCTTAGACGTAAGAAACCTTCGCCACTCGAACCAAAAAAGCTGCCAGGTATACCAACAATACTTGCTTTTAACAACAGTTGATTAAAGACTTCCCAAGAACTCATTCCCTCTGCTCCTTTGACCCATATATAGGGATTATTAGTGCCACCAAAACAGGTCAATCCAAAAGTTTCCAAACCTTCCTTGAGAATTCTGGCATTTTCCAGGTAATAATTCACAATTTCTTGACAGTCTTGTTGGCATTGTTGCGATAAAGCAACAATTCCTCCTTGTTGAGCTAAGTTAGAAGCTCCCCAAAATCTGATAGATTGACTAATTCTACACATTTCGGTCAACTCTCCTGCTACAGTATTTTCAATTGTTAGATTGATGGGAACAACTGACCAACCCAATCTCAATCCAGTAAATCCAGCCGTTTTAGAAAAACTGCCAATTTCGATCGCACATTCAGTCGCCCCTTCTATTTCATAAATACTTTTGGGAATATTAGGATCGGTAATAAAAGCACTGTAAACAGCATCAAAAATAATGATGGAATTATGGCTTCTGGCATAATCAACAAAAGCTTGGAGTTTTTCTTTAGTCGCAACTGCTCCGGTGGGATTATTGGGAAAACAGAGATAAATGATATCTACCTTGGACTCAGGAATATCTGGCACAAAATTATTTTTCTCGTTGCATTCTAGGTAGACAATTTTGCTCCTACCTGCTAAGAGATTTGCCTCTAAAAATGGAGGATAGATCGGATCTTGTAATGCCACAACATTATCTAGAGCAAAAAGTTCTTGGATACCAAAAGT
This sequence comes from uncultured cyanobacterium, assembly GCA_963838375.1. Taxonomy (GTDB): domain Bacteria; phylum Cyanobacteriota; class Cyanobacteriia; order Cyanobacteriales; family Geitlerinemataceae; genus DVED01. Next base: position 822,263 of record CAWIQY010000015.1, read on the forward strand.
TGCGGGATGAGCGCCATCACTGACAAAAATCTCCTCTGGTTTTAGACCCACTTTAATATTCTGGTAGTAGTTGTTGCAGATAGCCTCTCTCAGTTTGATATTGCCATCAAATTCTCCATATCCTGTATAAGTTGACTCATCACCCAGTTGAGTAGCAGCATCGACGATAGCGTCAACAACTTTGGAAGGTAAGGGCTGGGTTGTATCACCCCACGCCATAATGTATAGTTCTTTTTGGGGATTGGATGCTTGATGCTCTTCAATTTTCTTCATGAGCTGATTTCTGACCATATCGGCGAAGGTATCAGAAGTAAACAATTTACTCAGGTTGGGATTTTTTGTAGTCATATTTATAATTTTCGTTATGTTTTCGATACTGATAATTTATGAAGCCGACAATTTGGAAATATTGATTACCCAACTTAAGGCAAGCATACCCAAGCTCGATGTCTATATCTTTCCAGAAGTAGCAAACCCCTCAGGTTTTTACGATTCGGGCCGCTGGATTCGTAATTTCCATCCATACCATATCTACGAGGTTTTCATTCGGAAGAGACCATGAGTTATACATTACTTCTCTGACTAGATCCGTCTTCAATACTTTTGACTATGACGACAAATCTTCAAGTGATGCGTAAGTCCAAATGCATTCTTCAGTCGTTTTAAGTAACTTCCATATCCGATCTGGCTAACTTTTTCTAGATGCTAACCAAAGCGTCAACAAACATAAGCTTTGACTATTTCGACAATCAGGTAAATTACAATCTGAAATAGCCTCTAGAAATTTTTCTTTCTCATCAAGTTCAAAGCATGTGTTCCAACCCATTAAATCTACTAATACTCAGGTCTTGAGCACGCTTTATGTAAGTGCCGGATATCGCTTATCTTCCGGTAGAGATGTCAACAAAACCTTGAAGTCACTGAGGCTTATGATCTTGGACCAACACTATTTGATAATCCATGAATTCTACCTATTTACTTTTCCAGTTTAACTCTAAAATAAAGTTTGGTAAATCTTCTCGGGAAAGTAGTAAACGGAGTTTCTAATTGATCAGTTTCAGGTATCGTTTTTCGCCGGACGGGTAATGGGTGTATGATAATAACGCCAGTGGAGTATAAGCTGAAACCCGCATTCCTGTTCATCTATTTGAGCTTCTGTCATCGGTTTACGCCGCTTCAGCAGACGCTCGATGCTCGAGCAGATTTGACCGTTTGATCGCACGCGCGATAGGTCGGCTGATGCTCGATCTGTCTCGACGATTAGAATGATTGAAGCGCAAAAGATTCCTCCGTAAAGGGCGAGGAATTATTGCGACACAGGTTATTCCGAAGGAACATCCGTCTCGAAACAGGTCGTACGAATGACTTGGCGCTGGAACACATATTCCTCACTAGAAGGGATAGGAGTATTTAAGGATCGCTTTGTACGTCCAGGAGAATATAGCAACCGTAAAAATGTGAAGAGATATCTTGGTTCTTGTATAACTTCTCTCTGTCCTCAATCTCAGCCAACCTCCAAAATGCCTGTAGAATCTTGAAGAATTTTGCTTCCTGAAGCTGGCGCAAATCGCATTCCATGCAAAAGGACATAATCTTGATACCCGTTTCCAAGCGTTGGAGACATTCTGTTACATCCAGGCGAGCATCGACATGGTAAAACTGATGCTGATAGAATTGAGTATCAAGTAAATTTCTGATGTCCTCTGCTGTGAACATCTCATTCTGGTTCCCTTTTACTTCCAGCATATGTTCGCGCTGGATTTGAGGTATACCTTTAGCTGTTTGGTGAACAATGATTACCTGTCCGCCTTCCTTGGTTTGCTTTAAAGCACTCTGGATTGCTTGATAGGGATCGTCGAAGTAGTATAAAACATGGGTCAATAGAACCAAATCGTACTTCTGTTCGCTTTCAAACTTACCGGGTTCAAAATAGTCGTCACGAACAGACACTTCTACACTTTGGTCGAAAGAGGCTTTGTCGATTCGTTGTAGAAATTGTTGGCGATGAATCGGGTTGGGTTCAAGTGCTACATATTTCAACCGCTTCCACCGTGAATTAAGCTTGGGAATCAGGCTGTGTATTATTTCGAGATCGATATCCCCCTCGCCACTGCCAATACTGAGTACCGACAAGGTATCGTCTTGGTGTGAGCGTGAATAACTTCCCTCCAGCAATACCGTGACATGGCTGCGAAACCAATCAATCGCCGCGACTGTCATTGTCGAAGCTGCCTTGCGTAACTCGTAGCTCTCGGCGTAAAACTCATCATCCAGTGGTGGAGCGACAAATTTCTGATTTTGTGGCGAGTGACGCTCACTTTCAAAGGATTTAAGCTTTTCTAGAGATGGATTCTGGATGGTCATCAAAGATTCAAGATGGAGTTCCAATACTTTTGACACTCTCAGGTCGTGGATACACACTCGCATCTTGGTTCACAGAAGCTACCCGATCTAACAAAAGTATCGGGTTGATTATACACTATTACCGCACGGCAGATAAAATAATTCAGCGTTGCCAACTTGAACGAATAACGAATTCCGATGCGAAAGCTTTATTTTCTACTTCCGGGAACGACAAAGCCATTTGGTGGTGGGGGACTTTGGGCGGAACTCAAGACGATCGAACTGGCTCGACACATTTGTTCGGCAGAAATCGTCACTTATCGACAGCGAGAAAGCGATCGTCTTTTTCTGGATGATGTGCTACAAAACTCCAATTTAAAATCCTGTATTTTTGTTATGGGTTGGGGTTTTGATGTGCCGAAACTGGTTAAAAAACTTAAAGATTACCCATTAGTTTATCATGCCCATAGTGCGGGATATGGATTTAGTTTGCCATCCAGTATTCCTATTATAACAGTGAGTCGAAACACCATGGGATATTGGGGACAAAAATCTCCAAATTCGTTAATCTATTATCTGCCTAACCAAATTGGTGATGAGTTTTGCAATTTGGGTTTAGAACGAGAGATTGATGTTTTGGTGCAAGTGAGAAAGTCTTCGGAGTATCTGATGTCTCACTTGGTTCCAGCTTTACGATCGCATTGTCGAGTAGAACTGTTAGATGGATATATCGAAGACTTAGCCGGATTGTTTAATCGCAGCAAAGTTTACTTATACGATTCAGCCGAATATTGGGCGACAAGTGGGGTTACGGAAGGATTTGGATTACCCCCTTTAGAGGCGATCGCGTGTGGATGTCAGGTGTTTTCTAGCGTGAATAGTGGGTTAGCAGACTATCTCGATCCGGGGTTTAATTGTTATAAAATTGCGGGATATTCTCAAGAATACGATGTGCAACGAATTTTAGAAGTTGTCAATTCGCCCGATCGATCCAAGTTGCCAGACGCTTTTTTGGAACCGTATCGATCGAAAAGTCTCGTCGATCGACTACAGGTTATCTTAACTGAAATTAATCTAGTTTTTCGATCGAGTTCCTGAGTTGAACGCTAATATTGAAGGTTTAAGTCCCTGGCGAGTTAGAAAGCTGTGGATGATGAAATCGATCGCCAAATTGCAACGTCGATTATCAAAAAGTCGTTGATTGGTATAGCGAAGTTCCGTCGGGCTAGGAGAAGCATTTGCATCAATTGAATCGGTGGGTTTGGGAGATTTTCCGGCAAATGCTTCTCCCCTACAGAATTTGTCCTAATGACACAGCGCTCAGCTATACTTATTACTTCATCTGGTGCGTTTCGTACCTCAACACACCCTACTTACTATTACCGATTACCGATTACCGATTACCGATTACCTAACTGAGTTCTGGCAAATTCGATCGCCTCTTGGGGTGTTGAAATCTTACCTTGAGCGCGAGCAATTTGAATGGCAGTCAACAGCCGACCGATATGAGGTCCTTTGGACAAATTTAACGCTGCCATTAAGGCTTTCCCATCGACTAACGGTTGAGGATGTGCCACAGGATCGTCAGGATCGACAAATCGATCGACCAAAGGCGAAATCGTTTCCAACTCAATTCCCGAAGCCAAGGCAAATAAGGCAAAAGCCGGAAAAACTGTACCCACAGATTTAAACCAAAAAAACAAATCGGCAATGGATAAATGAGCGATCGCTTCAGAAGAATTGGCTGAATTCCAAGCATTCAGAAGTGTGAGAACGCTGCGAATTTCTGTGCGAGAATATTTGAGACACATCAATTCACGATCGGCGAGGGTAACATCCTCAGATACCAAACACGCCAATTTAGCGATCGTTACCCAATTCGCTCTTAAGGTCGATCGAATTTCTCGACATAGTTCCGATGCTAATTCTTGCCAAACTTCACTCAATCGATCGATCGCAAGATCGATTAAGCGCATCCGCATCACACCCAATGCTGTGGCACTAGGAAACCAATCCGATAGCAATCCATCTCGTTGTGCTTCGATCAACCAAGGCGTTCCCTGAGAAATTTTTAATAGATAGCTCAACTCCGAATTCACCCGTTCTGCGGCAACCCGACTCAACCGAGGCGCAAACTGACGAATGGCATTTTGGGTCTCGGTTTCCAGCGCAAATCCCAATTGTGCCGCTTGTCGGTAAGCTCTCAATAAACGCAGAGGATCGTCTTGGAGGTTCTCGGCGGCAACCATCCGCAACCATCCTCGCTGCAAGTCCTCAGCGCCTTGTAGCGGGTCGATGAAGTGCTGGGTATGGGGATGGTAAGCGATCGCATTCACCGTGAAATCCCGCCGCCGTAAATCCGCTTCTAGGGTCTCTCCTTCTTGCAGCGCAAAATCTGCCGTTCCGTTGGCAAACACCACCCGAGCAATTTGCCGTTCGGCATCGAGTAACACAAACCCGGCATGGTAGCGCCTTGCCAAATCTTGAGCGGTTTCGACGGAATTTTCCGGCAACACAAAATCTAAATCTAAATACTCAGAAGTCCGCTCCAGCAAGGCATCCCGCACCGCACCTCCTACCAAATACGCCTGTTCCGGTAAATCTTCTAACCGGAATGGCCAAGTTTCGGGAGACAAAGCGGAGGGAGAATCTCCGTGAATGTTCGCCATGCGCGAAGCGCTATTCATTGAAACAAAACTAAACTCAACACGCAAGAAATTTATCCTTCACCTACGCTAAAGTAACAAGAAAGTGCCGGGAGGTTCGTACCATGTGTATTTGTGTGAACTGCCACTACGTCGATCGCTGCATCACCTACAACGCCGTGGAAGAAAAGCACCAACAACCCCATTTGACAGAAACTCCGGATTTTGAACCCATCGAACCGACGATTAATGTCAACATTCGTACCGAAGGGGAGGAAATCCAAATGGAGTGGGATGTTGTGGGTTGCGAGAGCTTCCAACTCGAACAAGGCAAGTGGGCAAAACTCCGTCCCGGTGAGCTAATTCCCACTTAAAGACGGGAAAGCGAACGAGATTCCAGATTTGGGCAATTCGACAATTGACCAGTTTACAGCGAACTGCGTACAGTTGTGGCGATTTGTCTTGGAATCGGCTGAAGATGCTTGACGATATTTGACGATATTTGACTCGGCAGGAGGGAAGACGATGACGGTTACATCCGTAAAAATGACGCTGGCAGAATTTCTCGACTATGACGATGGGACGGATACGCTGTATGAATTGGAAAATGGAGAACTGATTCCCATGCCATCGGAAAGCGAAATCAATCGGCGAATTGCTATGTTTCTGCTAGCCTATTTTCTTCAGTTGGGTATTCCATACTATCGCTTGACAATGAAGACAGAGGTAGCTGTCAGTGGTTCTCGGGTATCGGTACGAGTTCCCGATTTACTGGTGTTGTCTGAGGACTTGGCAATGGCTTTGGAAGGCGCTTCGAGATCGATCGTCTTGATGGATATGCCGCCGCCTTTATTAGTCGTAGAAGTTGTGAGTCCCAACCAAGAAAAGCGGGATTATCGATACAAACGATCGGAGTATGCAGCGAGGGGAATTGCAGAATATTGGATTGTCGATCCCATACTGCAAAAAGTGACGGTGTTGGAGTGGGTGGAAGGGTTGTATGAGGAAAAAGTGTATGCGGGGGAGAGTTCGATCGTTTCTCCGGTATTGGGGAATTTGGAACTAACCGTCGATCGGGTTTTGCAAGGGAAATAGATTGCTCTTTATTTTCGCTATCAGAGAAAAGGAGATCGTTGAGATCGCGAAAAACTTAAAAGTCTGAATTGAGTCACTGAGTAGAAGGATAAGACGATGACCGTTACATCCGTAAAAATGACGCTGGCAGAATTTCTCAACTATGACGATGGGACAGATACCCTGTATGAATTGGAAAATGGAGAACTGATTCCCATGCCATCCGAAAGCGATCTCAATCAAAGAATTGCATCGTTTCTGTTTGCCATGTTTCTGACGTTGGGAATTCCCAGTTATCGCCTTAGAATTGGGATAGAGGTAGCCGTCAGTGGTGCGCGGACTTCCGTGCGTTTACCGGATTTACTGGTGTTGTCTGAGGACTTGGCAAATGCTTTGGAAGGCGCTTCGAGATCGATCGTCTTGATGGATATGCCACCACCTTTATTAGTTGTAGAAGTTGTGAGTCCCAACCAAGAAAAGCGGGATTATCGATACAAACGATCGGAGTATGCAGCGAGGGGAATTGCAGAATATTGGATTGTCGATCCCATACTGCAAAAAGTGACGGTGTTGGAGTGGGTGGAAGGGTTGTATGAGGAAAAAGTGTATGCGGGGGAGAGTTCGATCGTTTCTCCGATATTGGGGAATTTGGAACTAACGGTCGATCGGATTTTGCAAGGGAAATGAACAGAAAGCGCTCAAAAAAGAAAAAGAGGCAACTAAACCCAAGAAAAAATATGTCGAACTCAGATCGTCTACCAATTGCCATAACCCGCCAGGGGTTCAAACCCCTGGCTAATAGCTTAAGTCTTGGCGCATAAGACTATAAAAGAAATTCAGTCCATTTTAATGGAGTTGAGCTATTAGCCAGGAACTTGAGTTTCTGGCGAGATTTGAGACCGATCGACTGAGTCAGATAAGCATTGGCTGCGCGATCGCCCATTGAATCTTCCGCCAGTCCGATCCAAGCGCGATCGCGGCGACTCTACTTGTTCTTTTTCTGCTCCTCCAACCAGTTCTGGACTAACTCTGTCAGGACTTCGCCCATCGTTCGGTCAACCGCCGTGCAGGCAAGCTTAAACTCTCGTTTGAGTTCTTTAGGAATGTAACCATTCAACTCGACCATTCCCTCGGGTTTTTTCGTTGGCATTGTGACCTCAAAAACTATGTTCTATATCTATTTCACCTTAGCGAGGTAATGAGATTCAAAATAAAATGGGTAAATGGGTTGCGCGGTAAATGGGTAACCGGTTATAATTCGCAAGAACAAAAAAACGCCGCGCTTTGGGTGTACCAGACCCAAAGCACGACTTTACCGCCCATAGCAACTTCTACAGGAGGTACATTAACCATGTTAAGAGTTGATAGCGAATCTGCAACCGAAGAACTTTTCCCGTTGCCAATGGTAGACAGTTCCCCGGCGTCCCCAGATGAGTACGAGATTGTCCGAATTTTAGCGATAGGCTCTCCTTGGGGAGTCAATTCCACCATTCGGACGCTGTACTCGCTGGGATTCGCTCAAATTAGCGAGTGGAGTCCGTTATTACCTGCGCCCAATTCTGGGGATGTGATGAGCATTTTGACTCGGCGGCTTCAGCGAAAACATCGAATGAGCTCTCCGACAAACTGGCAGCTTTAGCGAGCGCTAATTTAGAACCTGTATTGGATGCGTTTCTTCACCGAACGTATCCAATACAAACTCTGTCGAGATTACTCCAAAACATCAGCGGGTTGTGGTTCCACATCAACATTAGGAATTAATTCGTCAGTCGATCGAATAATATTAGAATCTGGGATCTTTTTAGGATTAAAAATGGTTTCGATCGCCTGGTCTAAAGTCGGAGCCATCACGATACTATCTTTATACGCAACCACGACTCGGATCAGAGTGGGTAAGCTATTTTTTTCAGCTTCTAGATAAATCGGCTCGACGTAAAGCAAAGATTGTTCGATCGGAATGACTAAAAGATTCCCCTTAATCACCCGAGAACCTTGCTGATCCCAGAGCGAAAACTGTTCGGAAATTTGCGGTTGTTGGTTAATTCTCGCTTCGATTTGTCCCGGACCAAAAACAAGTTCTTGTTTGGGAAACTGGTAAAGCAGAAGTTTCCCATAATTTTGTCCGTCGGAACGCGCAGCCAACCAGGCAACTAAGTTATTTCGCTTGGTAGGTGTCAGCGGAGTCAGCAAAATAAATTCTTCCGATGTCGCCGTCGGCAACTTCATGATCAGATAGTACGGCTCAACCTGTTGCGATTCATCGCGATAAATTTCGGTCGGGATCTCCCACTGATCCTCTCGATTGTAAAAAACTTGAGGATCGGTCATGTGGTAGGTTAACAGGCGTTCCGCTTGCACGTTAAAAAACTCGACCGGGTAGCGCAGATGAACGCGCAGGGATTGGGGGAATTTTTCGATCGGTTGGAATAAGTTAGGAAAGATTTTTTGATAAGTCGCAACGAGCGGATCGGTGGGATCGACCACATAAAATTTCACTGTGCCATTGTAGGCATCGACCACCACTTTAACGGAATTGCGAATGTAGTTAAATGAGTGGGAACCGGGATCGGAATAGGGATAGCGATCGCTGGTGGTATACGCATCGATAATCCAATATAAATAGCTACCCGAGTCAGAAGGTTGGTCGGGTCGATCTAAATTGGCATCGGCGATCGTCAAATACGGTTTGTCGTAGCGTAAAAAGGGGGCAATATGGCGAATTCGATCGGCAATATTGCGGCGAAACAGAATCTTCGTATCCGGCGTGAAGTTTTTGGTAAACAACATCCGCCAGTCGCGCAGATAAATGGCAAAGACGATGCGCCGCCATCCCTGACCCAACTGGATCCCCCCATGTCCGTCATAGGTGTTGTAAGCATTGTCATTGCCTTGGGGATAGTCGAACTCTAGGGTATTGGTCGGCGTCATCACATGGGTGTCTGTCTGTTCGCCATAGTAAATCCGAGGAAACCCCAAAGGAATACTAACTTGGACATTGGGGTCGGCAACTTCGATCGGACTTTTCGTTTCTTCCTCCTCAGGAACCTCCGTACCAATGCCTCGGACGAAGTATTCCGGCAATCCGCTAGGAGCAACCGTATTCACCGGACTCATGGTGAACCCGAACCCGTGGGTATAAACCAAATGCTTATTGATCCAAGTTTGGGCTTGTTGGGGGACAGCCGTGTAGTCCAATTCCCGCGCCGCAACAATCGTCTGTCGCTTCTCCGCCGCTTTGGGATTGTCCGGTGTCGGTTGTCGTCTGATGGTGTAACGATCGATATGGGCGCTGGGGAACCGATAATACAGTCGAATTTGCTGGAGTTGGCGATTGGTTTCCAATAAGGGACGGGCATCCCACAAGCGGATATTATCGAGAGTCGGCGCATTCGTTTTGAGATCGGCTGCCGTCAATTCTCCCCCTGGATTAAACGTTTGGGCTTCGATGGCAGATAAATTAAAGCCCTTGCGGGTAAATTCGATACTGCGCTTGATGTAGGGCGTTTCATAGGTGAGTTCGTTAGGCTGTACCGCCAAGCGTTGAAAGGCAAAGGGGACAATCCAGCTTACGGTGACAGAGGTGATGAAGTAGATGGAGAGAGTTTCTGCCGGGGGAATGACTTGAGAAAAACGACGTTTTTGACTCTTTTCGGCGGGGGGAATGGCAAACATCGCGCGCAAAAACAGCATCATGGAGATGGCGATGGCAATCCAACTTAAAATCATATTGGCATTCAACCGCACCATGATATCGGTATAACTGCCGCCGTAGATGACGCCATCGGAGGAGTACAGCAGTTCGTAACGCTCCAATGCATACCGAAAGGCAACAGCCAGCATCACGCCCCCGAATAGCCCCTGGATATGACGTTTTTGAGGTCTGGAGAAACCGGGAAAGCGACCCTGGCTGAGGGCTTTTCCCGATAGAACATAGATTAAAGCGACGGTGAATAGAGTGAAAAATACCGTGCTGAACAGCCAGATTTCCAGGATCTCTGCCAATGGCAAGATAAAGGTGTAGAAGCTAATATCCTGTTGAAAGATCGGCTCGACGAGATTAAATAGAGTCGGTTGGAAAAACTGCAAAATCTGCATCCAATGCGCCGATAAGATCGTGCCGAAGCCCAAGCTGAGGAGGATGGCACTCGCCCATGCCCCAAATTCGGGAAAGAAAAGAAGAAAAACAGATAAAGCAACGGGCACACCGAGACGGATGGGATGTTGCGGCAAAACGGCGAACTGCTGCCCAATCCATTGAAACGTCAAGCGCGGGGGTAAAGCGGGTAAAATAGAAGGGCTGGTGTAGTCGGGATGCCATAGATTCGCCGCGATGACTGCATTGTGGAAGAGAATGCAGGCGATGCCCATGCCGAAACCCAAACTCGCAGCAACTAGGGCGAGGATTTCTAAAGGAGCTGTCAGTGGTAGAAATCGACGATCTGTCGATGAGATCCAAACAATATCGCGCTTGAGATCTTCCCAATCTTGGGGATATCTGAAACGACGAGTCAGCCAAAGATTGCCCCCCAAAAAGGCAAAGGTGAAGCCAAACACCACAGTCCAAATTGCACCTTGGGTGAGGATTCGCACCAAAAAAGTATCGAAATATCCGACTTCCTGAAACCATAACCCTTTGGCGATGGGACGCACGGCAAGATCGATCGTTAAGAATAGACCCAATACCACCACGATCGATTTTCCGATTTTTTGCCAGATCTCGTTCTTCATAGTTCTCTATGCGATCGGATCGGGATCGACACCTAGAGATCGCCGTTTTTCTACTTATTTCTACTTTCTACTTCTGGCTGCGCGGCATCTGGACATGACGTTTTCCAGGTTTTGTAACTCATTTCTTTTGGGCAATTACCGATCGAAATTAGAGCGTGGGTGGGGCGCAGCGGTCTGAGCAAAGCGTGTCGAAAGTGACAGTGAAAGCGAAAAAGATGCGATCGACCGACAAACCTTATTTTGTCAGAGCGGTTACAACTTTAGGTTTTAATAGTGCATTGACATACTCACCGCCGTAAACGAGCGATGATTCTTGACACTTCATTGGGTCGTGCTACAAACGTAGTCTTACCGTCCCTCCATGTCCGTTTAAAGTCGTGGCGATGCCCCATCCCGACTGTTTGAATATTTTTAGCCGCATTTTCGTTCCTATCCTGTTCTGTACCGCAATTCAGACAAAGAACAGATCGAACCGATATCGAGTTTGCCCCAACCGCTTGCAAATAGCGAGCGCATCATTCCAGACCACTCTGATACAACCAAACAGGCGAGCTAAATCTTGCTGCCATTCTTAATGTGCAGACCCATTCCCATGGTAGTTATCAGAGTCGTAGAATCCATTTTTCGTACCGAAAAACAGACACAAAATGGTAAATACGGGAGTCAAGATCAGTAAAGCTAATTTAACATCCATCAACAATCTACTCTCCAATTATCCAGAAACTGTTTCCGAACGCTTTCGACTCATACTATAGCAGATGGGCTTTGACAGGCTCGCCGAACTTTTATGACGGTGATTTTTGACACTTCTCGGGGAGGCGCACCTGTCCGTTTCCAGTCTCCCAAAGCCTTACTGCGAGGGTTCCAGCATCCGATCGCACGCTCCCTCTTTCCAAAAAAAACAAACAGCCGTCGATCGAGATCTGGGACTGGAAACCTAACATTCTAGTCAACCCGTAAATCCGACAACCAAAAACAGGACTGCACCCAATCCCGCCAGAATCGTCAGCACTAAACCCGCATTGGGGCTGCCTTTCCAAGAATAGTTTTTATCGTTCATCTTCGATCTCTGTTTTAGTTCTCTACTCCCAAATTTTAGACTTTTTTAAGATTTTTGACGAGTTCAGCTCATCCTGGTGTTTATCCATGCCGCCAGACCGAGGAAAGTCTGCCAGTCGCGCGGCGTAAAGCTTGGATGGTAGAAAGGGCGTGTTCGGCAACCCGATCTATCTCTTCCGCCGTGTTGAACCGTCCAATGCCAAATCGTAGCGAAGCGTAAGCCAGATCCGGATCTTGTCCGATTGCCGTCAGAACGTGAGACGGTTCTATTTTCGCACTGGTACACGCCGAACCCGAAGACACGGCAACAACTGGTTGCAATCCCAACAATAAGGCTTGACCGTCCACCCCTTCCACACTGAGGTTGAGATTACCCGGAAGGCGCTGTGTCGGATGCCCGTTGAGATGAATGCCGTCGAGAGTGGATAGTTTATCCCACAAGCGCTGTCGCAGTTCGCACAGCCTTCCCGCTTCGGTATCCATCTCCTCCATGCCCAATTCTACCGCTTTGGCAAATCCAACAATTTGGGGCGTTGCCAGAGTTCCCGATCGCATTCCCCGTTCGTGTCCCCCTCCGTGGAGTTGCTGCGCGAGTTTGACTCTGGGGTGGCGGCGGCGGACGTACAGTGCCCCAATCCCCTTTGGACCGTAGACTTTGTGGGCAGTCAGAGACATCAGATCGATCGACATTGCCCGAACATCTAGGGGGATTTTCCCGATCGCCTGTGCCCCGTCTGTATGGAACAGGATACCGCGATCGTGACACATCGCCCCAATTTCGCCGATCGGCTGGACTACCCCAATTTCGTTATTGGCTACCATCACCGATACAAAAATAGTATCCGATCGCATTGCCGACTCTAATTTCTGGAGATCGATTAACCCATCGACTCCCACCGGCAAAAATGTCACCTCAAACCCCAACGATTCCAAATACCGACAGGGATCGAGAACTGCATTATGTTCGGTTTCTAAGGTAATCGCATGGCGACCTTTACTGAAATAAGCTTCGGCAACTCCCTTTATCGCCAAGTTATTCGCTTCCGTCGCGCCACTGGTCAATACGATTTCCTCTGGAGTCGCGCCGATGGCGTCGGCAAGGGTTTGCCGCGCCTGCTTGACTGCGGCTTCCCCTTCCCAGCCGTAGAGGTGATTGATACTGGCAGCATTGCCAAAATGTTGGGTGAAATAGGGCAACATCGCAGCCATTACACGATCGTCTACAGGCGTCGTGGCGTGGCAGTCGAGATAAATTGGACGGGAATCAGATATCATTTAATTGTTGATGGTTAATAGTTGATGGTTGATAGTTGATGGTTGACGATCTAATTGAAATCTAATTGAAACTTGCCAAACACTGCACATTCGGCACTGCACTCTCGATCGCCAACAACTCACCATTTCCCGACTTCATCCAGAAAAGGCTGAGATTGGCTCGATCGAAGGCTGGTTGTAGCTGTTGCGTGCGTTCCTCCACTTGCCGCCCACGATCGCGCTTGACCCATTTGGGTTTGTTTCCACGCCTCAAAGGACTCTCTTGGCAAGTCTTGTCGTCGATCTAGATTAACTTGACCCGCCCACAACTTTTCGGTTTCGATTTCATCTCGAAAAACGCTTAAGTAGCCCGCAATCCGATCGCCATCGCGCAGAGGAATTTTCAACATACTGCCAATCGCCATCGATCGAAACGCAAATTGCAAAGATCGTAGTTCCAGAGAGCGGTAGAGATCGCCACGGACAGCCTATCGGCAACTCGAGGACGTGCAACGAGTTGTGCTTCCCCAATGGTATCGGATTCTGCATGGTGCCAGACCAGCAGTCCCCAAAGCGCCTCGTTGGTTTTCGTCTTATTTGGATAACTGGGGCGGAAGGATTCGAACCTCCGAATGGCTGGACCAAAACCAGCTGCCTTACCACTTGGCGACGCCCCACTGCATTTAAGCCTTTCTATCATAACAGCTACTTCCCCCAATTTGTCAAGCCGATCGTGGGATCTTGTTTTCAGGCGATCGATAACAATGTAAAGGAATTGCGAATCGACTCGAAATCGTGTTAAGTAAGTGGAATAGACAATTGCCGCCACTCTAGTTTGACTAGGATGAAAGCCGCCTATTGTCGTTCCCTAATACGATTGGGTTTTGACCGATTCCTGGAAAGCTGACAGAGCAGCAGCCCAAGCGCTGAATGCTTACAACAGATTGAAACTCTATGTCTTCGAGTGAGGGTCGAACTTTAACCATTTTGGCTGTGGACGATAGCCCCGTGATGCAAGCCACGATCGAGCGCGCGTTGGGGAGCAAGTATCGTGTATTGGTTCAGGATAACGCCTTGGATGCGTTGAGCTTAATCTACCACGAGCCGATCGCCGTGCTGTTGCTCGATGTGTCTATGCCGGAAATTGACGGTTTGGAACTGTGCCGCACCGTACGAAATTTACCGCAGTTTCAGGAATTACCCATTATTATGCTCACCGCCCGAGATAAAGCCTTTGATAAAGTCAAAGGTCGGATGGCGGGAGCCACAGAATATCTTACCAAACCCTTTGATGCCCAACAGTTGCGCCAAATCGTCGATCGGTACGCCAAGACTTAGATTTTGCCAGCCTGGACGATCGACGCGATCGCCGGATACCTTAAAATCGAGTTTCATCTCAAGATCAATAATATAGTTCCCATGAGAATTTTAGTTACGGGTGGTGCGGGGTTTCTAGGGTCTCACCTCATCGATCGGTTAATGGAACAGGGTCATGAAGTGATATGCCTAGATAACTACTTCACCGGCTGCAAGCGCAATATCTTAAAGTGGATCGGACATCCCTACTTCGAGATGATCCGCCACGATATCACCGAACCCATCGGCTTAGAAGTGGATCAAATTTACCACCTCGCCTGTCCGGCATCCCCCATCCACTACCAGTACAACCCCGTCAAGACCGTCAAAACCAACGTCCTCGGGACACTGAATATGCTCGGTCTTGCCAAACGGGTCAAAGCCCGATTTTTTCTGGCGTCCACCTCCGAAGTCTACGGAGATCCAGACGTACATCCCCAGGTGGAAGAGTATCGCGGCAACGTCAATCCCATTGGCTTGCGCGCCTGTTACGACGAAGGCAAGCGGGTGGCAGAAACCTTGTCGTTTGACTACCATCACCAAAGTGGGGTAGATATTCGCGTGGCGCGTATTTTCAATACTTACGGTCCGCGAATGCAGCAAAATGATGGACGGGTGGTGAGTAATTTGATCGTCCAAGCCTTGCAGGGAACCCCCTTAACGGTCTATGGCGATGGGTCACAAACCCGCAGCTTTTGTTATGTGTCTGACCTGATCGAGGGGATTATGCGGCTGATGAATAACGAAGAGCATACCGGTCCTGTCAATTTGGGTAATCAGGACGAATACACGATTTTACAACTGGCTAAATCCATTCAAAATGCGATCGACCCGAATGTAGAAATTCAATTTGAACCCCTACCCCAAGACGATCCCCGCCGCCGCCAACCCGATATTACCAAGGCGAGGAATTGGTTGGGATGGGAACCCACCGTTCCTTTAGAAGAGGGGTTAAAGTTGACTATAGAGGATTTTCGAGAGCGTCTGGAAGCGCAATAGAAAATTCTGTCAGATTCGGGTGTTCACGGGAGTTCAGAAGTTACAAGAGTAGGGTCTTTGGTTGCTTCTTGCCTATACTGACAAGCCTTTAGGAGGGAGACGCCTTTCTTTCTGAACGGTTTGGGAAAATGGAAAAAGGGGAGATGTTCACTCTGAACTGGGAACCCCTGACTCCGCACTCTACACTTCTACTAACCTCTAACTCCTAACAAGGTTAAATTTAGGTTGACTGAGATCGACTTTCTAACGGGAGTGAATCCGTTCAACCCCACTGAAAATCCCCTAAGTTCATCATCGAGGATTGTATTAACTATGCGCGTTTGTGTAATTGGGACTGGATATGTCGGTTTAGTCACGGGAGCGTGTCTCGCCCATACGGGACACGATGTGATCTGCGTTGACAACAACGAAGAAAAGGTCAAAATGATGAAAGCCGGACGTTCCCCGATCTTCGAGCCGGGACTGTCGGAGATTATGGAGTCGGCGATCGAAGCCGGGAAAATTGAGTTTACCACCGATCTCGGCGCAGGCGTGACTCACGGCGAGATTTTATTTATTGCAGTCGGCACGCCGCCGCTGCCGACTGGGGAAAGCGATACTCGCTATGTGGAAGCGGTGGCACGAGGCATCGGCTCTCATCTGGGTGATGGCTATAAGGTCATTGTCAATAAATCTACAGTCCCAATTGGTTCGGGGGATTGGGTGCGGATGATCGTTCTCGATGGTATGGCTGAACGTCAGAAATCTCTGGGTGACGCGGCATCTGCTTCTGCGGCGGAGTTTGATGTGGTCAGCAATCCCGAGTTTTTGCGGGAAGGATCGGCAATTTACGATACCTTCAATCCCGATCGGATTGTCCTCGGTAGCAACGCTTCTAAAGCGCTGGAAATGATGCAGGAACTGTATCTGCCCATTGTCGAGCGCAAGTGTGCAGAAGATGCGTCCCTGCCTCCGGTGCCGATCGTTTTGACAGATTTGAACTCGGCGGAGATGATTAAGTATGCCGCAAATTCGTTCTTAGCAACGAAAATTAGCTTTATCAATGAAGTTGCCAATATTTGCGATCGGGTGGGCGCAGATGTCACCCAAGTGGCAAAAGGCATCGGTTTAGACTCCCGCATCGGTCAGAAGTTTCTCCAAGCTGGGATTGGCTGGGGAGGATCTTGTTTCCCCAAAGATGTGTCGGCATTGGTTCACACCGCAGATGACTACGGCTATGATGCACAGTTGCTCAAAGCGGCGGTCGATGTCAACAAGCGTCAGCGATTGCTGGCGTTGGAAAAACTCCAGAAGGAATTGAAGATTCTTAAAGGCAAAACTATCGGTTTATTGGGATTGACATTCAAACCCGATACCGATGATATGCGCGATGCACCTTCCTTGTTGCTCATCGAAAATCTGAACCGTTTGGGGGCGAAGGTAAAAGCTTACGATCCGATCGTTTCCAGTTCTGGTTTGCGCGATGGCTTGAGTGGAGTGGTGGTGGAAACCGATCCCGAACGGCTGGCAGATGGCTGCGATGCCTTGGTTCTCGTCACCGATTGGCAGCAGTTTCTCGATCTCGATTATGAGGCTATGTCGCAGTCGATGAACGCTCCGGTGATGATCGATGGTCGGAACTTCCTCGATCGCAATAAGCTAGAAGCGGTGGGCTTCCGCTATGTTGGTGTCGGTCGATAAGTCGATCGTCAACAATTCTTGAGACCCCCAATTTCTCCACGAAATCGGGGGTTTTTATGTTAAACAGCTTAGCTTTTTCATCCAGGGTTGGTCGATCGTTTTTCAGCGCTCTCCCAGCTCATCTCCACCCAAACGTTAAAAACCTACACTTGTCAGGGTGGAGAGGGTTACGCACAGATCGGGACAATAGGTGTGCGTAAATCCGATTCGATCGATCGTTGTGCCGCAGAAACTATTCTGCCTCCCCTGCTGCCAGCGCCGCGTTCGTTTTCTGACGATCGAGTTTCAGCACCAACACCCCCAAAGGCGGCAAACACAAATCCATAGAATAAGGACAATTGTGGAACGACCACTCATCGGTCCACTTCCCTCCCAGATTGCCCATGTTGCTCCCGCCATACTCGCGAGAATCGCTATTAAACAGTTCGGTATAAAAACCCGCTTCGGGAACCCCAATTCGGTAATGGCTGTGGGGTTGCGGCGTAAAGTTACACACCACCACCACAAACTCCTCGGGATCTTGACCCCGACGGATAAACGACACAACGCTATGGCGGTTGTCATTACAGTCAATCCACTCAAACCCCGCTCGATCGAAATCTTGGCTATAGAGCGCCGGTTCGCTGCAATATAGCTTATTGAGATTGCTCATAAAATCTTTGAGCTGCCGATGCGGTTCGTGCTGCAACAAGTTCCACTCCAAATCGCCCCAGACGTTCCATTCGCTCCACTGTCCGAACTCCATGCTCATGAACAGCGTATTCTTGCCGGGATGCGAGAACATATACGAATACAAACAACGCAAGTTAGCAAACTTCTGCCACTCATCCCCCGGCACTTTCCCCAGCATATTGCTCTTACCATGCACCACCTCATCGTGGGATAGCGCCAGCATATAGTTTTCGCTGTGGTGGTACCACATACTGAACGTGATATTGTTCTGGTGGAACTGGCGGAACCAAGGGTCCATGCTGAAGTAGTCGAGCATATCGTGCATCCAGCCCATATTCCACTTCAGATTGAAACCCAACCCCCCCACATAGGTCGGCCAAGACACCATCGGCCAAGATGTAGACTCCTCGGCAATGGAAAGAGCTCCGGGAAAGTAACTGAAAACGGCATGATTGGTTTGGCGCAAAAAGTCAGCCGCTTCGATATTTTCCCGCCCGCCATATTGGTTCGTCACCCACTCGCCCGGCTCGCGGCAATAGTCCAAATACAGCATGGACGCCACGGCATCGACCCGAATCCCATCGATATGATACTTGTCGAACCAGAAGAGAGCATTCGCCACTAAGAAGTTACGGACTTCGTTACGCCCGTAGTTAAACACCAGCGTGCCCCATTCCTTATGTTCGCCTTTGCGGGGATCGGCGTGTTCGTAAAGGTGCGTACCGTCGAAAAAGGCTAAGCCGTGTCCGTCTTTGGGGAAATGACCGGGAACCCAGTCTACCAGAACCCCAATTCCATTTTGATGGCATAGATCGATCAGGTACATCAAATCCTCGGGACTGCCATAGCGAGAAGTCGCGGCATAGTATCCGGTGACTTGATAGCCCCACGAGCCGTCGAATGGGTGTTCGGCAACGGGAAGGACTTCGATGTGAGTAAAGCCGAGTTCCTTGACGTAGGGAATCAGTTTGTCTGCGAGTTCTCGGTAGGTGAGAAAGCGGGCTCCCGGCTTTAAATCGGCAACGGCAACCGGGGGGACAATTTGACCGTCGGGCAACTGTGCGGGTTCGTCCCAAGACCCGTGCAACCATGAGCCTATATGAAGTTCGTAAACGGAAATTGGATGAACCAGGGGATCGCGGTTGCGGCGTTGTTCTAACCATTCGGCGTCGTTCCAAGTATAACGATCGAGGTCGGTAACGATCGACGCGGTTTTGGGTCGGACTTCCTGCTGGTATCCATAGGGATCGGATTTTTCGTAAATATGACCGTCTTGGTTCTTGATTTCGTACTTGTAGGACGCTCCGACGCCTAATTCGGGAACGAAGAGTTCCCAAACACCATTGCCCCGTATCGCCATTTGGTGCTGGCGTCCGTCCCAGCTATTAAAATCCCCAAGGATGGAAATATTGCGGGCATTGGGCGCCCACACGGCAAAGTAGACCCCTTTGACCCCATCGAGTTCCATCGGGTGAGCGCCTAGCTTTTCGTAGATGCGGTGGTGGTTCCCTTCCCCGAATAGGTGAATGTCCATATCGGTGAGTTTGGAGGAGCGAAAAGCATAAGGATCGTAGACGACACGATCGTGTCCACCCTTCTGAATTCGCAGTTGGTAGCTGGAGGGGAAAGAATCACTGGCACCACTGGGAGAATCGATGACGCACTCGAAGAAATGGGGATGATGCGTCGCTTCCATGGGGTATTCTGTACGTTCTTGGGGCAGAATCACCCAGGCGGCATCGGCATCGGGTAGGTAGGCTCGCACTGCCCATACTTTTCGATCGCCGCGTTCGACCCGATGGGGACCGAGGACTTCAAAGGGATCGCGATGCTGGTTGTAGACAATCCGATCGATCTGTTCTGGCGCAATGGTGATGGACATGAATCTACCTATTGAAGTTAAACAATAATTAATAAAGCTTTACCAACTGTAATAAACACTAGCAAATCTCTGCCAAAGTCTCAAATGGTTGATAGGGCGAGTGGTTAGTGGCGAGTGGCGAGTGGTTGCCCTTACCTAGTTGGCGGGTGAGGGTTACAAGAAGGGCAGCAAGGTGCGGAAAAATTTGAGTAGGCGCAAGAGGAAAACAGTTTGCTCGATGTCGGGACTCACCGATGGAGGAGAGGGGGAAGTTTGGAGTTGCTCCTGCAATTGTGCATACTGGGCAGCAGTAAGGGATGTTCCGTCAATAGGCGATCGGGCTTCGGTAATAATTTCAGTTCGCAAAATCTCTTCGGGAATCTCTTCTGGGGGTGGCAGAGCTATCGCCTGCGTACAGACACCTAGCACCAATCCCAACGATAAACCAAAGCATGCCATTGGGAAAGCTATTTCGATCGTTCGCATATTTTTCAACCTTGGCGACAATTTTCCGAAAATCCCGGTGGTGCTTGGATAGAAGACCCATTGTTGAAGAGAGTTGTCAGCCCGGTGAGGTCAGACAATCTCACCGATCCCTAAATCCCGATTAAAATGGGAGCCTTTAACTGTGTTTCCTCCTCTAATCAGTATGGCTGTTTCATTTTCTCTAGGGGCGCATTCTATAGGGGCACAGGATCGCGGAGGGATTCCCTCTAGGGTTGCCCCGAGATCTGAAATGACCGAGAGGGCTTCGCTGGAGCGGGGTCGAGACCCCGTGCCGACCCCGACAAAACCCTCGTTTTTCTCAGAAAGAAATATCCTTGCCCAGAATCAGGCTCTTCCTAAATGCTTAAGTAAAAACGACTAATATCGAGTTCGATCTAATATTTAATCAGATAGTGACATCCTCGGTTGACAAAAATCTCCCTCTGGTAATCTCAATCAAGTATTCTTGTTGAGCAGGTGAGAGATTGGCGATCGACCATCAACAATCAGCACTTCTAGTTCTAGCACTGTTGTTCAGTTAAAAAAATTGGGGACAATTATGGCTCTTGCTCTAAAATCTCATCCTGAAGACCGATACGATCGATTTAGCCCATCGGTGGCTGCCAAACCCTATGCAAAAATCACTCCCATTGCTAAGCGATCGCGCCTTCCAATAGCGGCAGTTTTCTCAGAAGCACCAACGGCAATCCTTAGAGATGCCCAAGAGCAGAAGATTGTTCCTCCAAAAAAGCCTCAGCCAGGGGAGCGTGTGGTTCGATTTCAGTCATCTGCCCAACTCGCCCCGGCTTGGCTACAATGGTTGGTCGCCCTCCAGCGAGGTTCCTCAGCCATCGGATTTTGCCTTGTTTGTGCAACCCTGGTTGTGTATGGCAATACGGTTTATTCTCAACAGAAATGGGATAGCGCCACGCAACAGCTCGACAATTTGCACCGAGACGAACGACAGCTCGATCTGATGACAGAGGCGCTGAAACATCAAATTGCCGAGCAGACGGAGCAATCCGGAACGGGTTTAATTCCCCAGCAACCGTCCAACTTTTTGTTGCTGCCTTCGATGTCCGCACGTCCCGCTCCTCCCTCTGGGGTCTCTCGTCCTCCCTATGATGCTCTCCCGAAGGGATACTGAGCGTTGGTTAGCGGTAGGGTGATGAACGTTTAACTATCGAGATCGGTGACTTGAGAAGGGCAATGAATCGCAAAAAAACGACGATCGATCGAGGCAAACTTGGCGTTGTCCGGAATCTTCCGGTTGTACGCCAATCTGAGGGGTTAACTCCAAAACAACAGCAGGGGATGACTCCACCCCAGAGGCAACAGAGAACGGAATCGCCGCCGGACTGGCAGAACCGCGCTCCCATTGCCCGCAGTTTGCCGATACCCGCGATGCTGCACAATCTATTACAGGCTCGACCCTCTCAACAGAGACTCGTACTCGTGTGGATTGTCTTGGTGATGGGAGGGGTGGGACTATGCGCGAATTTGTTCAAGTTACAAATTTGGCAAGCCTCTCGACTGCAAAAAGTTGCCCAGCAACAGCATCTGCGATTACCCCCCTTCGTGCCGCGTCGGTCGATCGTAGATCGAGACAACCACCTCCTGGCAACCGATCGACTGTCGTACAATCTCTATGTTCACCCATTCCTGTTTAAACTATCCTACGAGGATGTGGCTAGCCAACTGGCTCCCGTTTTGCGTCGTTCTCAAGACGATCTTCTACAAGCTTTCCATTCTGCCTCTAGCGGGATTCGACTAGCCGAGCAACTGAGCGAATCGGAAACGAGGGAAGTCACAAATTTGAAAATCGATGGTTTGGAACTGATCCAACGCCCAACTCGCAGTTATCCTCGCGAGGATTGGACGGCGGAAGTGTTGGGATATGTCAATGTTGAGGGAGAGGCTCAAGCGGGAGTAGAATTGAGCCAGCAGGATGTCCTAACCCGCGATGGAAAGCAGTCTCAAGGCATTTTAGAACAAGGGATGCTCGATCGCTACGCACCGCCTTTCGTTCGCATCGACGATCTCCGGCTCAAATTAACGGTGGATAGTCGTTTACAAAGGTTGGTTCGCCCCATTTTAAACGCTCAGGTTGCCAATTTTGGCGCGAAACGGGGAACGGTGATGGTGATGGATGCGCGGGATGGTTCCCTTCTGTGTTTGGTCACCAGTCCGTCCTACAATCCTAACGAGTATTTTAAAGCTGACCTGGAAACCTTGAAAAACTGGTCGGTTACGGATTTGTACGAGCCGGGATCGACGTTTAAACCCGTTAATGTGGCGATCGCTTTAGAAGCAGGAGCCATCTCGCCTTACTCGAGTTTTTACGATCCCGGTCAAATTATCATAGACGGCTGGCCGATTAACAATGCTGGCGGTGGCGGTGGCGGACAGATCGATGTCACCGATATTCTCCGGTTTTCCAGCAACGTGGGAATGGTACGCATCATGCAACAAATGGATCGTTCCCAATACTATGACTGGTTGGTCAAAATTGGTCTGGGAGAGCAATCTTATATCGATCTTCCTTTTGAAACCCCTAGTCAACTGAAAGTACGAGAGCAATTTACCGGATCGTCTGTGGAAGCCGCAACGGCAGCGTTTGGTCAAGGATTTGCTCTGACACCCATCCAAATGCTCCGCATCCAAGGCGCTTTGGCAAATGGGGGTAAATTGGTGACGCCTCACGTTGTGCAGGGGTTGTACGACAGTGAAAACAACCTCCAGTGGAAACCGGATTTACCTAAACCCAAACAAGTGTTCTCGCCGGAGACGACGAAGACGGTGTTGGAGATGATGGAAACAGTGGTGGAAGCGGGTACGGGTACGAGAGCCAATTTTCCCGGCTATCGTGTGGCTGGGAAAACGGGGACGGCACAGAAAATTACTGCGGGGGGCGGTTATTCGGATTATGCGATCGTTACCAGTTTTGTGGGAATTTTTCCGGTAGAAGCACCGCGTTATGTGGTTTTGGCTGTGGTAGACGAACCCATGGGCGGTTCGGGGGGGGAAGTGGCAGCACCGATCGTGAAGTCGGTGATGGAATTGCTCGTTGGGATCGACGGTATTGCTCCGAGTCAGAATTGACATTCCCATCGCCCGCACTCTCCAACCTGCTTTGCTTCGGTTGGTGTCAAGGCTAACTTTGTTCAACGAAAGAATAGGGGAAGATGGACTCTGAATAAACTACCCACGTCTAGTTCACTTTTAATCGTGAGATGACCTTGGTGATGATTGACGATCGCTCGCGCAATGGCTAATCCCAAACCTGTGCCGCCAGTTTTGCGAGAACGATTGCTATCCACACGGTAAAACCGCTCGAAAATTCGGGTTTGCTCGCCCGGCGCAATGCCAATTCCTGTATCTTGTACTGTGATGGATGCAGTGCGATCGGAAAATGCTAAACTCAGCACCACATCACCTCCAGCAGGTGTGTACGTGATAGCGTTGGCAATCAAGTTTGAGACTAGACGATAGAGTTGTGATTCATGACCCAGAACATAGATATCGTCATCAGGAATTTGGCTCGTTAAGTCAATGTCTGAAGCCGTCGCCAGCTCTAAAAATTCTTCAGCCAAATCGCTCACTAAATCGTTTAAGCAACAGGGCTGAAATGGTCTTGGCAATGAACTTTGCTCAAGACTGGTCAAAAACAGTAAGTCTGCAATCAAATGGCTCAGCCGTCTTCCCTGTCGCTCAACCGTATGGAGCATCATAGAGATATCCTGTTGATTAGATGGAGGTAGGCGTAGGATCGCTTCCACCGTTGCTAAGAGGCTAGCAAGGGGCGATCGCAGTTCGTGGGCAGCATTGGCAGTGAACTGTTGCTGCTGCTGATAAGACTGATAAATCGGCTGCATCGCCAAGCCTGAGAGCCACCAACTAGAGACAGCGACCAAACCCAAGGCAAGGGGAAGCCCGATCGCCAAAATCCATTGAATTCGACGGGTTTCAGCGTCAAAAAGCTCTAAGGTACGCCCAATCTGCAAATAACCCCAGGATGGCTGAGTGCGAGATGAATCTACTTGATGATGAGCATTGGCACTATGCAAGATCGTCGTGAATTGGTGATAGCGAATTCCATTGGCTGTGGGAAATGTTTGCCAAGGGGTACGGCTCAGCGTTTTGGGAAGTGAGGGTGGTTGATTGGGGGAAAAAGCTAGGAGTTTTCCTTGACAATCGAACAGACGAATATAGTAAGTGCTGCGATCGCTGATGCCAATCGTATGTCGTTGAATCAGAGTGGGATTGGTGCGGCAAAATTGTCCAGCCAAACACAAATCCGGAAAAATCTGCTGCAACACTGTCGTCGGATCGCCCGAAGCCGGTAGCCTGGGTTCCAGGCTGTCATGCAGCGTTCCCGCGATCGACTCAATCTCCCGTTCTAAAGCTGCCCAGCTTGCCTGAATAAGCGCTCGATATATCCCAAATCCAGATACGCTTAAAATTACCCCCATAACCAGCGCATACCAGAGGGCTAACCGGATACGACTGCGGCGAAAAAGCTGGTGGCTATCCATGATGGGTACTACTCACAGAGATGTGTTGAAACGATAACCTTGGCCGGGAATTGTTTCAATTGGGCAGTTGCAGCTATAACTGGCTAACTTGCGTCGCAACAGCCGCATTTGTGCTGCGACCACATTGCTAATCGGTTCTTCATCGAGATCCCAGAGTTGATGCCGAATTTTGCTACCTGCAATAATGCGATCGGGATTTTGCATGAGGTAAGCGAGGATTTGAAATTCCTTAACAGTTAGAGGAATTATTTGAGGCGTTCGCTCTGACCCAAAACACAACGCATTATTGGCATAATCTAGCGTGAATGCGCCAATGGTCAGGTTTTGGGGCTGGAACTGGGGCGATCGCCGCTGAAGCGCCCGCAGCCGTGCCAATAGTTCTTCCATCACAAACGGCTTGACCAAATAATCATCGGCTCCGGCATCCAACCCGGTCACGCGGTTTTCAGGCTGACCCAGGGCGGTGAGCATCAGCACAGGTAAAGGATTTTGGTGTAATCTGAGCCGCTGACATAACTCTAACCCCGAGATCTCTGGGAGTAGCCAATCTACGATCGCCACGCTGTAGTCGGTCCATTGGCTCTCCAGATAATGCCACGCCTGAGCCCCATCGGGCACCCAATCCACCACATATCTTTCAGTGACTAAGACTTGCTTAATTGCCAGCCCCAAATCGACTTCATCTTCCACCAGCAAGATTCGCATAGCCTTCAAGAAATCAACTGCAAGCCTGATTTTACCGAAGCTACTTCCATTTCATCTGGATTTCATCTGCCCTGTGGCAGACTACGGAAGATTTTGTTTAACACCGCGCCATTGTGAGGAAGTATCATGAAACCCTTTCGGATAGCTAGTTCCATTCTTGCAGTCAGTTTAGCGATCGGTACACCCAACCCTGGGTTTGCTCATGTTGGACACGGCGATGAATTTCAGGCAGAAGGGGGAATTAATCGGGTTGCGGTGAATGCCGAGACCGATCCCTTACTCGGAATTGAAGTCAACCCCATTGAGCCAGCTACCGATAGCAACTCTGCTGTTCTCATCCCTGTCACCGCGTTAGTTGATGCGAACGGCAAACAATTGGTGTTTGTACAATATGAGAATTTTTATGAGCCCGTTCCGGTGACAACGGGCGCGACTCAGGGCGAACTGATTGAAATCACTCAAGGATTGGCGCTTGGGGAGAAGCTCGTAACTCAAGGCAGTTTGTCGCTCTACGCCCAATCGCGCAAAACCCAAACCGCTGATACAGAAACTCGTCCAGAGGCGATTGCTTCTCCTCCAACGGATGCAGCGTCTCATGCTCAGGCAGATGCTCAGGGAATCCCCCATAGCCACGATACCTCTGGCAATCTCGTCTCCCAGGCCGGTGAAACGGCTCCAGCATCGAGCGGATTGCCGATGGGGATTTTAGCCGCAGTTGGCGGTGTAGGAGTAGCGCTGTTGGTCGGGGCGATCGTCTTCATGGGTGGCGGAGGCAAAAAGAAGAGCACTTTTTCTGACAAGAAAGGGGGCTAATCATTTAAATGTTTAACTCAATTCTCAATCAAACGCTGAAAAACTCCATCGTCGGGCGATGGTCGATCGTTGTGGGTGCTATTTTGGTGACCGTGTGGGGCGTTTTCACCATCACTCAAATGCCACTGGATGTGTTTCCCGAATTTGCTCCGCCCCAGGTCGATATTCAGACTGAAGCGATCGGACTGGCTCCAGAGGAAGTAGAATCGCAAATTACGGTGCCGATTGAAAGCGCGGTGAATGGTTTGCCGGGAGTGACTA
The DNA here is from genome assembly GCA_963838375.1 of uncultured cyanobacterium. Classification (GTDB taxonomy): domain Bacteria; phylum Cyanobacteriota; class Cyanobacteriia; order Cyanobacteriales; family Geitlerinemataceae; genus DVED01. Next base: position 848,734 of record CAWIQY010000015.1, read on the forward strand.
CTGTGCGCTCGTCCTCCAAAGTAGGGCTATCGATGGTGCAGGTGGTGTTTGACCAGGATGCCGATATTTACAAAGCGCGGCAATCGGTTACAGAACGGTTGCAACAGGTAACCAATCAGTTGCCTGAAGGCGTACATCCACCCGAAATTTCGCCCCTGGCATCGCCTTTGGGGACGATTTTGCAGTACGCCTTTACGGTGAACGGGCAGGGACAAACCTCACTGATGGATCTGCGCCGTTTAGTCGATAGCACTCTCAGTAACCAGATTCTCTCGGTGCCGGGAGTTACCGATGTCACTATCTATGGGGGCGATGAGCGTCAGGAACAGGTGTGGGTCGATAGTGCGAAGTTGCGATCGCTCAATGTTTCCCTCACCGAAGTCACCCATGCCGCTAGAGGCGCAAATTCCCATGCCCCCGGTGGTTTTTTGATTGGCGGTGGTCAAGAACTTTTGGTGCGCGGCATGGGTCAGGTGAAATCGATCGCCGATCTGCAAGAGTCAGTTGTGAAAGTCCAGGATGGTAAGCCAATCTTGCTTAAAGACGTAGCAGAGGTCAAAACTGGAGCAGCCTTGAAGCGCGGCGATGCCAGTTTGAACGGGCAACCTGCGGTGGTGATGATGGTTAACAAACAGCCCAATATCGATACGCCTACCGTCACCAAAGCCGTCGAGGCGGTGATGAAATCATTGCAGCCAACTTTTCCGACGGATGTCCAGGTGGCACGAACCTTTCGGCAGTCGAACTTTATTGATACAGCCATTGGCAATGTTAGCGGTTCTTTGATTGAAGGCACTATTATTGTGTCGGTAATCATGCTGTTGTTTTTGATGAATTGGCGCACGGCAATGATTACGCTGAGCGCGATTCCATTATCTTTGTCGATCGGGTTGATGTTCATGAAAGCCTGTGGCTTGGGCATCAATACCATGACGCTGGGTGGATTAGTCGTTGCTATTGGCTCAGTCGTAGATGACTCGATCGTCGATATGGAAAACTGCTATCGCGGACTGCGAACCAACCAGGCGCAGAACAATCCCAAGCACCCATTCCAGGTCGTGTATGACACCTCCGTCGAGGTGCGGTTGTCGGTGATTTTTTCCACGGTGATTATCATCGTCGTCTTCGCGCCGATCTTCAGTTTGACAGGCGTAGAAGGACGGATTTTCGCCCCAATGGGCTTAGCCTATTTGCTCTCGATCGCCGCTTCGACGCTGGTTGCCATGACCCTTTCCCCTGCCCTTTGTGCGATTCTGCTGGCGAATCAAACTCTGCCCCAAGAAGGTACTTTTGTTTCCCGTTGGGTAGAACGGCTGTATCGTCCCTTGCTGAACCTGTCGCTGCGATCGCCTCAAATCATTCTGGGCATCGCGCTGGCGTCACTGGTGGCGGCTTGTGCGATCGTGCCCTCTCTGGGACGGGTTTTTTTACCGAAATTCCAGGAAAAATCCATGGTTAATTCGATGGTGTTGTTCCCCGGTGTCTCGCTGGATATGACCAATCGAGCCGGGATGACACTGTCCAAATTGCTGATGGATAATCCGCTCTATGAGTGGGTGCAAGTGCGATCGGGACGCACGCCTGGGGATGCGGATGGGGCAGGCGTCAGCATGGCACACGTAGATGTGGAACTGAGCGACTTGGCGCTAAAAGACCGGGAAGCGAGTGTTCAAAAACTGCGCGAGGAATTCCTCAAGTTGCCCGGTGTTGCCCCTAATATTGGCGGGTTTATTTCCCACCGTATGGATGAAGTACTCTCAGGCGTAAGAAGTGCGATCGCGGTAAAAATCTTTGGTTCTGATTTAGCTGAACTCCGCAATATTGGCGAACAGGTTCGTGATGTCATCCAGCCGATTGCCGGAGTGGTAGACTTACAGCTTGAACCTCAACTGCCCATTCGTCAGGTACAAATCCAATACGATCGAGCGGCAGCGGCTACCTATGGATTGAGTATGGAGCAACTGTCGGAGGTGGTAGAAACTGCCCTGAATGGTCGGGTGGTGTCGCAAGTGGCGGAAAACCAGCAATCGATCGATATTTTTGTCTCATTGCCAGAATCGGCTCGCAATAATTTAGATGCGATTCGCGCTATTCCTCTCTCCACTCCCACAGGACAAACGATTTCCCTCGGCACTGTTGCCCAAGTCGATTACGGCATGGGAGCAAATGTCGTGAATCGGGAAGATGTGTCCCGGCTGATTGTCGTTTCAGCCAATGTGGCTGAGCGCGATCTAGGCAGCGTGGTGGACGATATTCAAGCTCAGATTCGACAGAAAGTACAGTTGCCCAATGGCTACTTTATCCAATATGGCGGACAGTTTGAATCGGAGCAAAATGCTACGAATAACCTGCTGATTTTTAGCATTCTGGCGGCAATCGCGATCGCAGTGTTGATGTTCTTCTCGGTGAAGTCTTTGCCGGCGACGATCGCCATCACGATCAACCTACCATTAGCATTGGTGGGGGGCATTGTTTCCATTCTCCTGACAGGCGGTGTCATTTCGATCGCCTCTTCGATCGGTTTCATTACTCTATTTGGCGTTGCGGTTCGCAATGGGTTGTTGTTGGTCGATAACTACAACAACAAGTTTTCCCGGGGATTGCCTCTGAAAGAGGCGATCGTTCAAGGTTCTCTCGACCGAGTGAACGCCATCCTGATGACTGCTCTGACATCAGCATTGGGGATGCTACCTTTGGCGATTGCCAGTGGAGCCGGAAACGAAATTCTGCAACCGTTGGCAATCGTTGTGTTGGGTGGTTTATTCACCTCCACAGCGTTGACCTTGTTGGTGATTCCTGCCATCTACGCTAAGTTTGGCAAGCACTTGATTCCCAAACAAAAAGCTGACGCAGTTGACACGAGTTTTCTGCTGAATGCGACACCGCCATCACCGTTCAGTTCCAATCTGTAGCGCTTCTGAAAGCTGAGTAAGGGCGCGATTAATTTTGCCGATAGGATAGGCGATCTCGCCCTTTCTTCATGAGTTCACGTCATCCCAAAATACCGATCTGTTTTTAGATATTCTTTTACAATGCTATAGCGCTCCAACTAATTGCTATCTCTAAAATTCCTTCAAAACGCCATAGATTACCCAAATTGCCATGGCTCGTAAATAATGACTGGCACGGAAGGTTCCCACGGCAGTGATGGCTTCTGGGGTTCTAAATTGTAAGCCATTTGTATAGGTTTGAGAGACGATCGCCTCGGCTAATTTCAATCCTTCTTCTTTCATTCCCATTTGCATCAAAAAGGCAGATAATCCGAAGTTAATTCCCGTCCAAACCTCCAACGGATGAGTGGCATTGGGATTTTCAGGAGAACCATCCAGTTTGACTCCATTGGCTGCTCCGATCGGCGTTTCTAGGTTTTGATTGAATTTGACAAAACACGCCTCATAAACGGTTTGCAGCGCCGATAATGCACAGTCTGGAGTGATGATATCGGGAAGTCCTAATAGCCGAGCGTAAAACTGTCCGCAAATTTGATCTGCCATCACCACTTCTGAACCACTTTGGCTATCAAGATCGTAGTATTTTCCGTTCCAAAGTGTTTCGTGATACAGGGGTTTTGACTGTTCTAACCAAGTTTGATAAGTGGCGATATAGGCTTGAATATCGGCAGAAGATGGGGTCGAGATGGGAGTTGAAAAATCGGATGTCGGCAGTTGAGGATGTTCAATTAAAATGTTGCCGATCGCGATCGCAGCTTCTAGTGCAGCTAACCACAATCCTCCACAATACGCACTAATTCCCTGTAGTTTCCAATCGTCAAACGTTTGATCGGGCGCACCGCCATTTTCGGGGATTCCATCTCCATCGCGATCGAAGGTTTTCAGATAGTCTAATGCTACCACGATCGACGACCAACAATCCCAAAGAAAATCATAATCATTGCCTCCAGTTAACCGGAAATCTCGATACACCTGTAACACAAAATCGCAAGGTAAATCTTTCCACAAATTGCAATCTTGATAGCTGGTATAATTGGTTTGTACCCAAGGATGTTCGTTCGCTGCACCCAAATCGTGAGGGGTTGCACCGGCGGCTTTGCGAATAGCAGGCGCTTGGTTATAACCGATAACACGAGGTGTATCATCGCTGGCTTCAATGGCAGTAGAAAACGATCGCATCACCGATTTTTCGATTTTCGGCCAAAGCATCAAAAGTGCAAAAGATCCATACAGCCGCACATCAAGGCTTTCATACCAGCGATAATCTAAACATTCTAATACCCCGAATTGACCGATGGGATGGGTTTCGTCTACCCCCGTCCACAATGTGCCACCTCCTGTGAGATCGTAAAGCTCATTAAACAGTGCCATTTTGAACCAACTCGGCAATTCTTCATCATCCAAAATTGGCTGTTGCCAAGCTTCTATTTCTTCTTTCCAAGTGTCTGAATGCTTCAGCGCCGTGCGAATCATCGACCCAGTATTTTGACCGCTTCGTCCGAAAAAGTCTGTGTAGCGTCGATAATATTTAATTCCGGATGAAAACTCAGTAATAGGGAAATCCCAAGCGAGAATAAAAGGAATTTTGCGAGTTTTTCCCGGTCGAATTGTCGTGCGAACTGTTATGGCTGTGGCGAGGCGTTCTCCAGCGCGTGCCGGGGTTTCATTTTCAATATCCGGTAACGAACCATCTGTGGCGAAATGCTGCCAGATTTCATCTCCATCACCCACGGGATTCCAAGCTGTATGATAGAACACTTCGACGATCGGATTCGTAATCGTGGCGATCGTAATTTGTCCTTCTCCTTCTTCTAACTCCTCTCCCAATTGACGCCCATTCATCACACATCCCAATCGGGAAAAATCCTCGATCCAACGATTTGAGTTTCCCTCGCTTTCTCCCCATCGGCTTTGATATTCGTAAACTGGACTACCATCATCTCGAACCCGGACTTTAGGAGATTTAATAGCGTTAGTGAACCAGCCCACAATATTTTCCCATGTTAACATCACTGAAATGGTTAACGGTTGGTCTGTGGGATTGTGAATTGTCCATTCAAAAATCGCCAGAGGATAGCTAGTTTCTTGATAGTTTTGTGGTATAATGGGAGAAAATTGCTCGCAGGTAATTTGGGCTTTAAATACGTTTTCATAAACATACCAACTGCGCGGATAAAGAGCGTGATAAGTCCCTCCAAATGTCCCTTCCGCCTCATCCACACAACTGGGGTACCAATTCCAACTCGACAGCGTGCCATCTTCTGGGGGTTCGGTACACAGCGCATAAGCTTGACTCTGGTTGCCGACTTCCTCGTAGATACTGAACTGACAAGCGGGTAAATTACCGAAAACGTGTTCTCCTCCATCCAGATGCCAGAGATTGAAATCTCCTCTGGGAGAACGACCGATGCAACCCGCGCCAAACCCCCCCAAAGGCATCCCATGCCAGGGTCCGTCGTCGAGATTACTGTTATACCGGACGGTGTAAGGCTTTTCCCAACCCAGACCGATGGGACGACTCCAGGCATGAGGAGGAATGGGGGGTTGAGGAGGTTGGTGAATCATTTTCTAATTAATTTTACAACGTCGAGGATTTGAGAATCGAGCTGTTATATTCTAAAGGACTGAGGTCGCTTCTGAACCTCCGTTGGGAAACTAACTTTTCTAAAACGTTCCGGAAGATGTCCAGTGAATTTACAAGAAATGCCATTTATTATTGTTTTGATTGCGATCGCAGTATCGCTTTTTGTTGGGTTTATTGTTAAAATAAAAATCGATTCAAGCTCCCCAGAACCAATTCCATTCAGTAATTATAGTCTGTCGATTCAAGATCCTTGGAATCAACCATATTTTTATCCGAGCAATCGTGCTGCAACTGATGCTAACTATAAACCGATCGGCTCGTGGATGGGAAGACTGATTTTGCCATCCGATGCGATGAAAAATTTTCAGGACGATGCGGTCAAATTTGAAGTTTATTACGCTCCAACAGAATCAGCACATCTCATCGGCAAAGTGGTTAACTTGACTTGGAATAATCATTCTGATACTAAAGATTTTGTGCGCGTTGTCACCCGCAATATTCAGTTCAATCGGGAAACGGAAATTAGCCAGAATATGGGATATGTATTACCCGATCGTCTTAATAGTCGAAAGCGAGTCGGTCCTCTGGAATCGCTGGCTGGATCGCGAACCCAAGACGATCTAATCGTTAAGCTAGAATTACCCGTTGGAATTGACGATCGTCCTCGACTTCTCCATCAAGAAATCACAGAGAATCAAGAAGTGGGTGTTACTTTAACCATCGATCGACCTCCTGTGCAAATTACCGGCAGATTTATCGGCTTGGTGAGGATTATGAACCGAATCGATGCACGGGGCGAGCGATTTGAAGTGTGCCACTATCATCAAGCATCTCAACAATTTGATGGCACAGTTGAAATCGCGCGAATTCCCCAAGTGCGAGCCGATCGAAATGGCATTGCTCGATCGAAAATCGATCGTCTCGAGGATTCCCCATTTAATTCATCAGGTTGGTACATTTACGGCGCCAAAGATGCAGAAGGAACCTTCGTTGTGAGCGCGATCGAACCGCGAGCCATTACCCAATTGGTTCCCGATGAAGTACATTTCGGTGTGCCTGCGGGATTGAATTATATTGATAAACTGAACTGGCAAAATACAGAAGCGCAAAAAGGTACGGCAAAAACCGTATTACTCGATCCAACAACTCGCAATCAACAAGAAGCGACTGCTGATTGGCAGGAAGGAGATCGAGCTTTAGTCATGCACGTCTACGGCGGCATTGGTGGCGACAAAGCCGAGGCAACCGCACCATTGGGCATTGTTACAGGGCATTTTGCCTATGGAATCGCTCGCATCATTCGCGATCCTTTCACCGACGAATTGCGCTTCGATATTGAATATTGTCAAATTTACGCTCATAACCCCGATGGCATTATTTCGGGAACCGCAACTTGGGCGAACTATATGGGCGATTTACAGCGAGGCTGGCTGGGTTCTCGTCCGGTTTCCGATGTCATCATCCGACTCGATTGCATCACCGAAGATTACGACTTCGATGGCATCTGCTTATCACCCTTGACTCAATTACAACAACAACTCGAAGAAATGATGGCGCGTTACCGTCACGGCGATGGCGATGGCGCCGCACTGGTGACTCCCGTTACTTCTTGCGTACAAGATTCCAACCAAGCGCTCTATATTGCCATTCAACGACTCGAACAACAAGTTGCCCGTCAGCCGAAAATTTTAGACTGGTTGCGATCGCATCCAAACCACCCTCAAACATTACGATTTAGACGCTTACAAGCCTTGGGAACAGCCTTGGAAAAACTCCTGGTTCCGTTGGGAATTGTCCGTCCAGATTGGGAACGCAATGCGCGACAACTCGCCGGAATTACCCGCCAACCCAACCTATTTCGGGCGGCTTACAAAACGGCGACGAGTTGGCGCACCATGCTGCCTCGATTTGCCTACGACAAAATTGCCCGTGTTTTTCTCAAGAATGGGGCAACATTATGGTTTATTCGGACGAATCAAGTGGGAGGTTTCGATCCCGATATCGTTCCCAAAGCGCCCACTCGTTTGTTTGGGTAATAGTTGATAGTTAATAGTTAATAGTTAATAGTTAATAGTTACAGCGGTTCCCGCTGTTACAAGGTAAATTTATTGTAGGGGCGGGTTTAGCCAAAGGTCTTGCATTGTCTGAGATCTACAGCTCGAAACCCGCCCCCAAATGTACCGCATCTCAACGAAAAACGCTGTATTAGTTAACCGAGTAACTAATAACCAATAACCAATAACCAAACTACTTAATTTGATCCATAACCGAAAACATCGGCAAATACATCGATAGCAAAATCGAGCCAACCATGCCGCCAATAACCACAATCATCAGCGGTTCCAACATACTCGTCAAACCCTTAATGGCTTGTTCCACTTCATCTTCATAGAACTCACCCACTTTGATCAGCATTTTATCAAGTTCTCCCGTTTCCTCACCGATCGACATCATTTGGACCGCCAGGACAGGCATCACGCCTTTTTCTCGGAATGCTAGACTGATGCTTCCCCCCGATTGAATTTGGTTTTTCGCATAGTCGATCGCTTCGGCAATCACGCTGTTCCCCGCCGTATCTCGAACGATTTCCATCGAATTCAAAATTGGTACGCCAGAACGGGTTAAAGTGCCAAAAACGTTACAGAAGTTAGCCACTGCCGTCTTTTCGATCAAATCTCCAAAAATAGGCACTTTCAGTAAAATTGCATCAATTTGATAGCGTCCGATTGGGGTTTTGTAATATTGCGCGATCGCCACAACAACACCGATCAAAGCAGCAACAAACCAAACAATATTCAAGTTGTACAACTCCAGCTTACTCTGGGCATCCGGATCTACTTTAGGTAACGTCGGTCCGCGCAAAAAGAAACTGATATTCATCATCATTTGGGTAAACGCCGGCAGTTCAGCTCCCAACTGCCGGAAAATCCCGGCAAAAATGGGTAGCAAAAAAATGGTCATTCCCAAAAAGATGACCACCGCAATCCCCCCAACCGTTTGAGGATATGCCATTGCCGACTTCAATTCATTTTGAATTTTTGCCGACTTTTCCAGTAGCATTGCCAGACGAGCCAGAACTTCATCGAGCACACCCCCAGTTTCGCCGGCTGACACCATACTGGTATACAATTTATCGAAGCAGGAGGGATGTTTGGACATTGCACTGGCTAAACTGCCACCTTCTTCGACTTCGCCCCGAATTTGCGTCAGGGCTTTTTTCAGTCTGGGGTTTGTGCACTGCTCGTTGAGAACGCTCAGGCATCGGAGCATCCCGACACCGGCGTTAAACATCGCCGCAAACTGACGGGAAAAAATGGCTTTGTCTTTGACCGTCACACCGGAAATGGCAATTTTAATTGCATCGCCGATGTTGTTTAAGTCAAAGCCTTTCGATTCTTTACTTCTAGCTGCATTTGCCATCGTTTTTTCGATCTAAATTCGATCTAAAGATTTGAAAAGAAGGGAGAGAGAAAGGTCGATCGATCTGACCTTCTTCTCTCAACAACCAACCGCTTTTACCGAAAAACTATCGACTCCTTGCCATTGGCTTTTTACCGGCTCCGGCTGGCGCTCCCGGCTTGCCTCCGGCTTTAATTTTCGGATCGATCAACCGATCGAGTTCGTCGGGTTTAGAGCTCTTACTCACCGCATCTTCGTAAGAAACTTGACCTTCGTTCACCAGCTTCGCCAGCGCCATTTCCATCGTCCGCATTCCCACTTGAGAACCCATTTGGATGGATGAGTAGATTTGAGAGGTTTTTCCTTCCCGAATCAGGTTGGCAATCGCTGGAGTATTGACCAGAATTTCCTGAGCTGCACGGCGTCCACCGCCAATTTTGGGAGCCAAACATTGACTGCAAACCGATACCAGCGATAGAGAAAGTTGCGCCCGAATTTGAGGTTGTTGGATCGGGGGGAATACATCCAACATCCGATCGATCGTACTCGAAGCTGAGTTGGTGTGCAGAGTGCCGAAGACCAAGTGACCGGTTTCCGCGGCTGAAATCGCCAGCGAAATGGTTTCTAAATCCCGCATTTCCCCCACCAAAATAATATCGGGATCTTCCCGTAAAGCCGCTTTTAGCGCATTGGAAAAACTCTTAGTATCCTCTCCTTTTTGTCGTTGGTGGAACAAACTCTTAATATTGGGGAAGACATATTCGATCGGATCTTCCACCGTCAAAATATGTTCGGCTCGCGTCCGATTAACCAGATCCAAAATGGCAGCCAGAGTTGTCGTTTTCCCAGATCCCGTCTGACCCGTCACCAACACCATTCCTCGGGGTCGCATTGCCATTTCCCGCATAATTTCGGGAACTCCTAGCTTTTCAAAGTTAGGAATAGTAGAAGACAAGGCTCGCAAACAAGCGGCAAAGCACCCTCGCTCGCGGTAGACATTCACCCGGAAACGAGATAGACCTTTGACACCATAGGCGCAGTCTAGCTCCCAGTTTTGCTCCAAGTCTTTGCGCTGGGTATTGTTGAGCATACTAAAAATCAAGCGCTGGCACTCATCTGGTGCTAAGCTTTCACCAAATTCCGGTTGAGGAGAAAGTTTGCCGCTCACGCGGAAATAAATCGGTGCTCCAGCTTGGATGTGAATATCCGAACCCCCTTTTTCGATGAGAGATTCCATCACATCTTCAATCATATAATCCATAGCTTTCTCTCCGAATTTAGACTCGACATCCTTAGATCAACTTACCCACTTCGATCGAACATTTAAGCAACCAACGATCGATCTCTCATTCCCGAAATTAGGCTCACGAATCCTGGAAACGCGGAGTCATGCAATACGGACAATCCATCCACTCCGCCTGGAGTGCCGCTTCGCAACTCTGACAAGTCAAGCCCGTTTTGCGTTTGGCTTTCAGTTCCGCTTCCACACCCGTATCGGTAAAGGTCACCCGCTCCACTTCTTCCAGGGTAGTGTACCCTTGACGCACCAGATCGAGACTGTAAGACAACAAAGTTTTCATTCCTTGTTCCACTGCTTTTTCACTCAGTCGCTCGGTGGGAGCGCCTTGGTTGATCAGCTCGGCAATTTCCTCAGAATTTTGCAGGAATTCGTAAACCCCGACTCGTCCTTTGTAACCCACACCACTGCATTTTTCGCACAGTTGACCGCTTTCAGAAAGGGCTCCGCGATCGCTTGAGGCAATGGTGTTCGCCTTGTAGAACGTGACATCCACTTCTCGCGAAGCCGATAATCCGTAGCGACCGAGTTCTTCTTGGGTCGGTGTATACGGACTGCGGCATTCGGTGCAAACCCGCCGCATCAAGCGCTGAGCCAGTACCCCCAATAGCGCCCCGGAGACCATAAACGGTTCTACGCCCATTTCATCCAAACGAGCAATAGCGCCGGCTGCATCGTTGGTGTGCAGCGTCGTCAAAACTAAGTGACCCGTCAACGCCGCTTCGATCGCGGTTTTCGCCGTTTCTTTATCCCGCGTTTCCCCCACCAGAATGATATCGGGATCTTGTCGCAAGAACGCCCGCAAAATATTGGCGAAGGTGAGATTCTTCTCTCGAATCACCCCGCATTGAGCCAATCCCGGCAGGGTATACTCTACGGGATCTTCCGCCGTACTGATATTCACCCCCGGATCGTTGCGCTCGGCTAACATCGAGTACAACGTCGTAGACTTCCCAGATCCCGTCGGTCCGGTGACCAGAATCAGACCAAAGGGTCGTCCGGCGATCTCCCGAACTTGCTGCAAGGTCTCGGGATCGGTAATCATTTTGTCCAAACCCAACTGTGTCGAGGAGTTGTCCAAAATCCGCAGGACAATCTTTTCTCCGTATTGCGTAGGCAAGGCATTGACCCGAAAGTCCACCGTCCGCCCTTGGAACACCCGTCGAATCCGACCATCTTGCGCTTGCCGACGTTCGGCAATGTCCATGTTGGAAATAATTTTGAAACGAGAGGTAATTGCCGGAATTACCGCCTTAGGCAATCGAGGGAGCGGTTCTTGTAGCACCCCATCTTTGCGCATCCGAATCCGCAAAAATTCTTCTTGGGGTTCGACGTGAATATCCGAGACGCCATCGCTCAAGGCTCGACGTAAAATTTGGTTCACCTTATCGACGATCGGCTGAGACTCGGCATCCCCCTCGCTGGACAAATCCATCTCCGCATTGGGAGCTTCTTCCAGTTCACCCTCATCGCCAAACCGAGCAAAGGCATCCTGCTCTTTGGCTGCCTGCTCTTGAGCGGCAACAGCAGCTTCTTTGCGCTCCTGCTCCTGCAAGCACATGGAGATGAGCTGTTGATAGTCTTCCAGAGCAATCGCCCGCCGCCGAACGCTCATGCCAGACGATCGGAGAATGCGCTTGAGTTCGTCCTGAGCTTCTAAGTTTTCCGGTTCCACCATGGCGACGATCGCACTGGGGGGTTTTCCATCCGACTCTCGTCCCACCGGAATGAAGCGATAGCGACGACAACTATCTAGGGGAATTAACTCCAACAGGGATCCGAGCTTAGCCGAGGACATCTCTTCCAGTTCGGGATCGAAGGCTTCTACCCCATACAGCAGCTTCAGCTCGAATAACTGTTGTTTTTTGTACTGACGAATCAGCTCGGGGGGAAGCTGTTGACCCGTGAGACTAGCAATGACTTCGGGTAGAGGACGCCCGGATTTGCGGCTTTCAGCTTGGGCTTGATTCATCAACTCGGGACTGATGTAGCCCCCTTGAATCAATTTATTACCAAAGGGCGAGTAATTGGTTTGTACGACCAAAGCTCGCCGCGCAGATGAGTAGTTAGTCATGGCAAATCGTTCCGATCTCCCTCTAGAGTTTGTGTAGATGCCGGATATAGGATGAGCCAGAACACATCGAATTTTCGCTGGCTCGATCGAATCTCATTCCGGATGGGAATGCGCTTGCACCGACCGAATGCTCTGACAGGGGAAGTAACGAGCACGGGTTGCACAGAACGCGCTGATGATTTTTATAAATCATAGCTTTTACGGGTTGGGTCGGCAGCATTAGCCCCGGTTGTCGTGGATAGCTTCACCGATAAGTCTAACCTCTTTCGGCTGGCTAGAAAGGGTCGCGGCTGAGAATCTTCCCTCAATCCCCTAAAATGTCATGTATGGATATTCTATTTATCTGTTTGTAGGCGAAGGGCAAAGCCCTTCGCCCGATCCCGGGAATCGATCCCAGGGGCTTGCGGCAGCCTGCGTTAACCTGTCATGATAAGATCGGTTGAAATGGGAAATCAATTTCCCCTGTCGTATTGCTTCGGAGACTGACATGGAGCAATGACGATACTTCGGGTCAAATCAAATTTTGTGACGGCAATCGAGACTCCAGATACCATGATGGATGAGGAAAAGCAGCTAGAAACACCCCAGGGCAAAACGGCGGAAACTCCCGCTCCCGAGGGAACGCATCAAGCAAAGGTCGAGCCTGAAACATCCGAGTTCGCTGCCGAGACAACCATCCTCTCAGATGCGGCAGTGGAACCTTTGGATGGAACGGTGGAGGGGAGTGCTGATGGCTCCGGTGATGACTTCGCGCCAACTGTGGCAGGTCTTCAACAAGAAATTGCGACTTTAACTCAAGCGCTGCAAACCACTCAGAGTCAGTTTGAGGACATACAAGGTCAATATACCCGTCTGGCAGCGGATTTTGATAACTTTCGCAAGCGCACTCAAAAAGAAAAGGAAGAATTGTCCGAGCAAGTCAAATGTTCGACCATCAAAGAATTGTTACCCATTGTTGATAATTTCGAGCGAGCCCGATCGCAACTTAAACCCCAAAGCGATGGGGAAATGAATATCCATAAGAGCTACCAAAGCGTTTACAAGCAAATGGTAGACTGTCTCAAGCGGATTGGCGTCGCCCCCATGCGTCCGGAAGGGGAGCAATTCGATCCCAACCTGCACGATGCCGTCATGCGGGAAGAGACGGATGAGTATGCCGAAGGCACGGTGATTGAGGAACTGATGCGAGGATATACCATGGGCGATCGGGTTTTGCGTCATGCCATGGTTAAGGTGGCAACAGAATCCACATCTGCATCGGGGTCTACCCATGGGGAAGCCGATGCTTAGGAGGATCGATCTAGATATTGGAGGTTAACCGACACCCTACATCCTTCCGGTCTGGAAGAGCGATCGGGCGATGCTACCACCGACTGAGTTTCGGGAAAGTGTTACAATCTTGGGAAATTCCCTGGAAATTTTCCAAGATTGTGCTAGGGAAACTTGCATCGTCGGAACGCAGAAGTGTTGATTGGGAACTGTCGATCGTGCCACACCACGAACGATCGTTCGTCATCGACGCTGCAACCCACTCTGGGCTGCGGGACGCTATCAGTCCGCGGAGCGAACGTAAGACCGGATAGCCAGAAGGCGAAAGGGCAGTTGCAAAAATCTACCGCTTTCGATCTCCCCTCTGAAAAGAGAGATTGCAAAGGGTGGACAGACACACAAACCCAAATCGCGATGTTTGGGAATTTCCTTTTCTGAAGAGAGAGGGGAAAGATGTCAACTACTAGATCGTGCACATCAACACAAGCCAAAGTGCTATGGGAAAAGTCATTGGGATTGACCTGGGAACGACGAATAGTTGTGTTGCCGTTCTAGAGGGCGGTCAACCGATTGTCATTAGTAACTCCGAAGGCGGACGAACGACCCCAAGTATCGTGGGATTTGGCAAGTCGGGTGAGCGCCTCGTGGGTCAACTCGCCAAGCGACAAGCCGTCACGAATGCCGAAAATACGGTTTTCAGTATCAAGCGATTTATCGGTCGTCGTTGGGAAGAGACCGAAGAAGAACGAGCTCGCGTTCCATATAACTGCTTAACGGGTCGGGATAATACCGTCAACGTCAAAATTCGCGATCGTACCCACACCCCTCAAGAGGTGTCGGCAATGATCCTGCAAAAGCTCAAGCAGGATGCGGAATCCTATCTCGGCGAATCGGTCTACCAAGCCGTGATTACGGTTCCGGCGTACTTCACTGATGCTCAACGCCAAGCCACCAAAGATGCGGGAACCATTGCCGGTTTGGAGGTGTTGCGGATTATCAACGAACCCACGGCAGCAGCACTTTCCTACGGTTTGGACAAACAAGAGGTAGACCACAAGGTGTTGGTGTTTGACCTCGGTGGCGGCACGTTTGATGTGTCCATCCTCCAATTGGGGGATGGCGTCTTTGAGGTGAACGCCACTGCCGGAAATAACCATTTGGGCGGCGATGATTTCGATAATGCGATCGTTCGTTGGATTGCCGATGCCTTTCGAGACAAGGAAGGGATCGACCTGTCCGGAGAAAAAATGGCGTTGCAGCGGTTGCGAGAAGCCGCCGAGCGGGCGAAAATCGAACTGTCTACAGCCAACAAAACGACGATTAACCTGCCGTTTATTACGACTGCCAGCGACACCGGTCCCAAACATATAGAAATGGATCTGACTCGCGCCCAGTTCGAGAATTTGGTCAAACCCTTGGTGGATGCCACCATCGAACCGGTGATCCAATCTTTAAATGATGCCGGACTCGAACCGAGCGATATCGAACGGATTATTTTAGTGGGGGGTTCGACGCGAATTCCCGCAGTCCAGAAAGCGGTCAGCGATTATTTCGGCGGGAAAACGCCCGATCGATCGGTCAATCCCGACGAGGCGGTTGCCACAGGGGCGGCAATTCAAGCCGGCGTCTTGGGTGGCGAAGTCAAAAATGTGTTGCTGTTGGATGTGACGCCTTTATCCCTGGGGATCGAAACCTTGGGAGAAGTGTTCACCAAAATTATCGATCGTAATACCACCATTCCCAGCAGCAAATCTCAGATGTTCTCCACCGCAACAGACGGGCAAACTTCCGTAGAAGTCCATGTCCTGCAAGGAGAGCGAGCCATGGCAAAAGACAACAAGAGTTTGGGTCGATTCCTGCTGATGGGCATTCCTCCCGCCCCTCGGGGAGTTCCTCAAATCGAAGTCTCCTTCGAGATCGACGCCAACGGCATCCTGAAAGTTGCCGCTCAAGATAAAGGAACCGGTCGGGAGCAGAGCATTCAGATTAGCAATACCGGTGGTTTAAGTTCGGAAGAAATCGATCGGATGCGCCAAGAAGCCGAACTGTATTCCGAAGAAGATAGTCTACAGCGAGAAATTACCGACATCAAAAACCAAGCCGATAGCCTGTTCTATAATTACGAAGAGACCCTCAAGCAAAGTGGAGATTTAATTGCCGAGCCGCTGAAAGCCGACGTGAGCGAAAAAGCTCAACAGCTCAAAGAAGTGCTGATCGATCCTTCAGTAGGGATTGAAGAAGTCCGGGAGCGCCTCAATACTTTCCAAAAAAGTCTGTTTGCCATCGGTTCTGCGGTCTATCAGCAAGCCGCTCAAAATGATGGTATCTCGCCTCCCACCTCCGGTGAAGCCCAAATGTCTGCTAGCCCCACAGACAACCTTCTCGAATCGGGCGAAGACGACCTCAAGTCGTTAATTGACGATTTAGGAGAGGACGAGGACGAAGGCGATCTGTTGGAAGTGCCCTCGACCCCCAGCAGCCCCCCCAAATCCACCAAACCGTCTCAACCGTCTCAATCCTCCGATCCCTTTGCCGTCCCGGTTACCCAAAAGCCCGAAGGCGAAGCAGAAGATGCGGACAATCCGTTTATGTAAAACCGAATTGTAGGGCAACGGTTCGCTAAACAACTTTCCTTGTATTCTTTAGAATTGACAGTAGCGCGATATGGCCGGTGACTATTACGAAATGTTAGGCGTCTCCCGCGACGCAGATAAAGAAGAAGTTAAGCGAGCGTATCGTCGTCTCGCTCGCAAATACCACCCGGATGTCAATAAAGAGGAAGGGGCGGAAGAGCGTTTTAAAGAGATCAATCGCGCTTACGAAGTGCTCTCGGAACCTGAATTGCGGGCGCGGTACGATCGCTTTGGTGAAGCCGGTGTCAGTTCGGGTGCAGGGGCAGGCTTCCAAGACATGGGCGATATGGGAGGCTTTGCTGATATATTTGAAAGCTTCTTTGGCGGGTTTGGGGGCGCAGGGGCTCAAACCGGACGCAGCCGACGCAGCGGGCCGGCTCGGGGCGACGATTTGCGGCTGGACTTGAAGTTGGATTTCCGCGAGGCGATTTTTGGCGGGGAAAAAGAAATCCGCATCAATCATCTGGAAACTTGCGAGGTCTGTCGAGGGACAGGCGCTAAACCGGGAACTCGACCCAGAGCTTGTGCGACTTGTAGCGGCAGCGGTCAGGTGCGTCGTGCCACCCGGACGCCCTTTGGTAGTTTTACTCAGGTTTCCGTTTGCCCGACCTGTAATGGCGCCGGTCAGGTGATTGAGGAGAAATGCGAGACCTGTGGGGGTAAGGGTCAGAAACAAGAAGCTAAGAAGCTGAAAATCACGATTCCGGCGGGGGTTGATAACGGGACGCGCTTGCGGGTCTCCAATGAAGGGGATTCCGGTGCTCGCGGCGGACCACCGGGGGATTTGTATGTTTATTTATTCGTCAAGGAAGATTCCCAGTTCCAGCGCGATGGGATTAACATCCTGTCGGAAATCAAAATTAGCTACTTACAAGCGATTTTGGGCTGTCGTTTGCCGGTGGAGACGGTGGATGGAGAAGTGGAGTTGACCATTCCACCGGGGACTCAGCCGGGAACGGTGATGACCTTGGAAGATCGCGGCGTGCCTCGTTTGGGCAATCCGGTCAGCCGGGGCGACCATTTGATTACTATTTTGGTGGATATTCCCACGAAGGTGAGTACGGAGGAACGGGAACTGCTGGAGAAACTGGCTAAACTTCGTGGAGATCGTCTCGGTGTCAAAGGTGGGGTGGAAGGTTTTTTGGGAGGATTGTTTCATAAATGAGTTCCCAAAACCCGATGCCTGACGTCCAACTCGATTTACGGGGGACTCCCTGCCCCATTAATTTTGTGCGAACCAAACTTCGTTTAGAACAACTGACTCCGGGTCAGTTGCTCGAGGTTTGGCTCGATGGGGGTGAGCCCATCGAGCAAGTGCCGGAAAGTTTAGCCGTTGCGGGGTATCCCGTCGAGAAGATCGAAGATCGATCGGACTTTTTTGTCCTTCAGGTGAGACGACCTCTCCCCTTGGCATGACGGCTGCAAAACTCGATGGACGAGAGTTAGACCCCATGCGGGTAATGGGGACAGTTTTAGCGGTTCAGGCAAATTTCTACAAAGTCCAGCTTGATGCCAAGGGCGACCCGGACAATGGAGCCGCAGATCCTGCCTATTTGCTCTGTACCCGCCGATCTCGGCTGAAGAAAATCGGTCAGCGGGTCATGGTTGGCGATCGAGCCGTTGTAGAGGCGATCGACTGGGAAGACGGACGGGGGGCAATATCCGAAGTGCTGCCCCGAAACACCGAACTCGATCGGCCGCCCATTGCCAATGCCGAGCAAATTCTCCTGGTGTTTGCCTTTGCCGATCCGCCTCTGGAACCTTATCAGCTCAGTCGATTTTTAATCAAAGCTGAATCGACGGGGTTGAACGTGTGTCTGAGTTTGAATAAATGCGATTTAGTCAGTGCAGAGGATCGCCAACACTGGCTCAGTCGCTTGAGTTCGTGGGGGTATCGCCCGATGGCGATCGGGGTGAGTAGTGGCACGGGATTTGCAGAACTGGCTCGTTCTCTAGACGGCGCTATCTCTGTGGTTTCGGGTCCTTCGGGTGTCGGTAAATCCAGTCTGATCAATCATCTGATTCCCGGTGTCGAGTTGCGCGTTTCTCAAGTATCCGGCAAACTCGGTCGCGGTCGTCACACGACTCGCCACGTCGAACTCTTTGAGATGGCTACCGGGGGATTGCTTGCGGATACCCCGGGCTTTAACCAGCCAGAAATCGATTGTTCTCCGACGGAGTTAGTCCATTATTTTCCCGAAGCACGGCAGCGTCTAGCCCAGGGAAAATGCCAATTTAACGATTGTCTGCATCGCGAGGAACCCAACTGCGTGGTGGCTGGGGACTGGGAACGCTACGAACATTATCTGACCTTTTTGGGGGAGGCGATCGCTCGTCAAGAGGCTTTGCAGCAGTTGGGAGAGAGAGAAACTAAGCTGAAATTGAAAATGAAGCGCGATGGTCGGCAGCAGTACGAACCGAAGCTGGCATCGAATAAATATCGCCGTCAGTCTCGTCGCCACCAGCACCAATCTCTTCAAGATTTATGTGAGGATATAGAAGATACTTGAATGAATAGTTTCAACCGGATCGTTGACTGATGATAGTTTTCTATAGTGGAGCGATCGAAACTTCCAGTATTGTCTTAGCCCCTATCGAGCGAAATCAGACTCAATATAAATGACACCCATTCAAAATATTAGTTACGATAAAGTAGTCTTCTAAATCAATGTTTCTAATGGTTGACACTTTCTCCATTACTTTGAAAATTGTCGATTTACTCAAAGTTTTAGCGTTTGGAATGGGTGCAAGTTTGATTTTTATTATCGGTCGTTTTTCTATCCCAAAAATTTTAACAAAAATCAAATCGTGGCAGTCTACTCAGATTCTTCGACTTTATCAAGCCTTAATTCAACCTCAGCTTGATGCTTTGGGACTGGTGGCATTAGTAGCGATCGTAGAAGGTTTGATACTTCTGACTTCTGCTCCAGAATTTCTGGAGATTTGCGTGAGCTTCTGTTTGACTGGTTGTATGATTTGGTATGGATCGAGATTAATTCATCAATTATTTGATATCTATTTATTGGGAATTGTTATCCAAAGTGGCAGCAAAATTAATGAACTGTTGAATCTGGGCAAGATCGTGGCGAATATTGCGATCGTTTTGATTTCGGTGTTTGTCTTTTTTCAATCCCATCATATTAATTTATTAGGATTGATTGCCAGCTTGGGAATTGGGGGACTGGCTGTCGCTTTTGCTGCTCAGAAAACGTTGGAACAAGTGTTGGGAGGAATTGTTCTTTATCTAGATAAACCCTTTACCATTGATGACTATGTGGGATTACCCGATGGTATTTTTGGTCGGATTGAGTCTATCGGTTTGAGATCGACAAAAATTCGTCTGTCTGGGAAAGGAACACTGGCAATTGTTCCGAATAATGCCTTGACTCAAATGACGATCGAAAACCTGACGGGAGCTAAAAAAGTGATGGCAATTGTTTACTTAAACTTTTATAGAGTGCTTCCCGAAGATGAAAAAGCTTTGATTCGTCAAGTGGTGATTAAGGGTGCAAGCGATATTTTTGGGATCGATTCGCGAAGTACAGATGTCTCGTTTAGAAACATTTCTCAATTGAGCGAAGAAATAACCCAAGCGCAAATTACCTTTTTTATTTTAGGGTCGGGAACGGTTTCGATGGATCTGAGGCGACAAGTTCTCGATCTGGCTAATCAAAATATTAATAAAACACTTAAAGGATATGGGATTGACTTTGAGATTGAAGAATCAACGATTTATGTAGACTCACCTATCACTATTTAAACGACCCATTTTTGACCATGGATTTCGATCGCTGGATAGATTTTCCCATCTCAATTTATCGCCTAGCTTATAACTCGGGAATTCCTAATTATTTAGTCTTTTTAGTCTTTGCACTATGCTCTGTTTTGTTGGGGCGATTTACACCCGGAATCGTTCGCTGGTCGATCGATCGTTTTGGTTCTAATGCTATTTTGGGTACTTACGATCGACTGATCGATCCACTTCAGAAACCTTTACGATTGGCTGGGACATTAGTCCTAATTGCCATTTCATCTGTCTGGCTGAAAACCTACGATCGATTATACGATTTTATCCAACCGTTTCTCGATTTAGCGGTTATTTTTAGCGTTGCCTGGTTGGTTTCCCGTCTATTTCGGCAAATTGTGCGTCTCTATGGAATTGACTTGCTCAAAAAAGCCGGATTGGAGGTAGACGAATTTCTTCTGGTTTTCGAGACTATTATTAATTTTGGAATAGGATTTATTGCCGTGTTGGCATACGCCCAAAGCCAACAACTGAACTTATTAGGATTGTTTGCTGGATTGGGATTGGGTGGTTTGGCAATTGCCGCTGCCGCTCAGAAAATTTTAGAGCAATTGCTGAGTACGATCGTGCTGTATCTCGATCGACCATTTAAACCGGGCGAATATATCCGCTTGCAACGATCGCAACAAATTCCGGAAGGAATATTTGGTCGAGTCGAATCTATTGGTTTGCGATCGACTCATATTCGAGCCTCTGGCAAAAGCACACTATTTATCGTTCCCAACTCAACGCTCGTCAATTTAGAAATTGAAAATCTGACTCGCGGCAAAAAAGTGATGGCGATGATCTATCTGGATTTTCTGCAACTATTAGAAGATGAAGATCGGGCATTGGTACGCAGTGCGATCGTTGAAAGTACCGATTCGGTTTTTGGCATCGATCCTGGGAGTACCAATATTACTTTTAATCAAAAATCGGACAGTCAAACAACCCAAGCACGAATTACATTTTTTATCTTAGGATCGAGCGAAAATTCTCTCCAGCTCAGAAAGAGATTGCTCGAGCTTGCCAACCAAACGATTGCTAAAAAACTGGGTCTGTTTGGGATCGAATTCGTCTCTAAAGATCCCACCGTTTATGTGGAATCTCCGATTACGCTGTAACCCAACTTCCCTATGAATACCACAGTGGGTAAAAATGTCAGCTCTATCTGACATTTTTTTTTATACAGGCTAAACTAGAAGGTATGATTGTCGATCGACAGACCCAAAGCTAATCCGATCGTGCCGGGTTTGGGTGCGGCAATCGTTCAATTTAAAAAACGGATAGGAGTATCGTAATTATGGCAGTTTCACTCTCTAAAGGACAACGAGTATCGCTGGAAAAAGTTTCACCGGGACTCTCAGAAGTTGTTATCGGATTGGGCTGGAATGTCAAAGCAACCGATACCGGTTTTGACTTTGACTTGGATTCCTCTGTTTTTCTCTTGGGTGCTAACGACAAACTCATTTCTGATAACCATTTTATCTTCTACAACAACACCACCAGTCCCGATCCGGAAAAATCCGTCAAGCATCTGGGAGATAACCTGACCGGAATGGGCGAGGGGGATGATGAATTGATCCGAATTAATCTCAAACAAGTTCCTTCCGATGTCCAAAAAGCGGTCATCGTCGTCACCATTCACGAAGCCGAAAAACGCAGTCAAAATTTCGGTCAAGTGCAAAATGCTTTTGTGCGACTTGTCAATTTTGAAACCAAGCAAGAAGCCATTCGCTACGATCTCGCTGAAGATTATTCCATCGAAACTGCGCTGATCATGGCAGAACTGTACCGCAAAGATGGAGAGTGGCGTCTTAATGCTGTGGGTGCGGGGTATGAGGGAGGTTTGCAAGCACTGCTCGATCGCTATAGCTAGAATAGGACTGACGCAAAGCCTCGAGTTGTAGGGTGTGTGAGCTGTGCGTAACGCACCCTTTTCACCATGATTAACGTCGCGACGATCGATCGTCCTGTAGAAGAAAAAAGCTTAATTAACCGAGGCAAAATCCATGGGAATTAACCTGCAAAAAGGTCAACGAATTTCGCTTTCCAAAGAAGCGCCTGGACTGAAAAATATCCTGTGTGGATTGGGCTGGGATGTGGCTAAATCTTCTGGGGGTGGCTTATTTGGAGTTTTCGGAAACACCAAGAACTTTGACTTGGATGCTTCGGTCATTTGTTTGGATAGTAATGGGAAAGTTAGTGGCAACAAGGATATCATTTACTTTGGCAATCTTTCTCATTCTTCGGGAGCCATTACCCATTTGGGAGATAACCTCACCGGTGCGGGTGAAGGGGATGACGAACAAATTACGATCGATTTATCTCGTGTTCCCTCCACGATTCATAAATTGGTTTTCACCGTCAATATTTATGAGTGTCTCGCTCGCCAGCAAGACTTTGGTATGGTAAACAATGCCTTTGTCCGCCTAGTCGATCTTTCGAGCAATAAAGAACTTGCTAAGTACAATTTATCAGGTTCCCAATATCAAGGATCTACAGGCATGATTATGACTGAAATTTATCGATATGATAATGAGTGGAAAATGGCAGCGATCGGCAATGGTCTTCGATTGACGGGTTTAAAAGAATTGGTGCAAACTTATCGGTAAGCATTCAGACGGATTGCGATCTATCATCGTTTTTGAAAGTTTTATCGGTTACTCCTGAACTCGGGCGCAAGACTTGCGCCCTTACCACTGAACTCTTTCTTAAGACCGATCGCTGTTTCCAGAAATATACACCGAGCTATGGTAAATGTTGTAATTATTGGTTGTGGAATTGTGGGTGCAACGATCGCCTACGAACTCAGCCAAAATCCCGAACTCCAAATTACAGTAATCGATTGTCAACCTCCGGCACAAGCGGCAACGAGTGCGGCGCTAGGGGTGCTGATGGGGAGTATCAGCCAGAAAAAGCCGAAAAGTCGCGCTTGGCGGTTGCGGCAAGCGAGTATGCAGCGCTATGAAACTCTCATTCCGGAATTGGAAGCGCGAACGGGACGGCAAATTCCATACAATCGTCACGGCATTCTCAAACTATGTTTTGATGCCGATGAGATTCCCAAATGGGAAAAGTGGATTGAAGTTCGTCGAACTCAAGGGTTGAAGTTAGAATGGCTAACGATCGATGCGGTTAAAGAACGCTATCCTCAGATCGAAACAGATAGACTTTTTGGTGCAGTTTACTCTCCAGACGATCGACAAGTCAATCCTGTTCTTCTCACCCAAACTTTGGTAGAAGCGGCAACAATGGCGGGGGTTACGTTTCACTTTGATGCCACAGTAACGGGAGTGAAAATATCCGATTCTTCCCCCCAGGTTTGTCAAGTTTTAGAAACTACCATCGGTGAATTTTTTGCCGATATGTTTGTCGTGGCGGCGGGGTTGGGTTCGATGCCTCTGACGGCTGCCTTAGAACAAACTGTTGCGGTTAAACCCGTTTTAGGACAAGCATTACACCTGAAACTGTCTACTTCCGCCTGTCTTCCTCAACCGGTTGTTACTGGAGAGGATATTCATATCGTGCCGTTGGGTGAAACAGAATGCTGGTTGGGAGCAACGGTGGAGTTTCCCGATGATGCTGGGGAAGTGGTTGCCGATGAAAAACGATTGCAAGGGATTTTGGAAAGATCGATCGAATTTTGTCCGATGTTATCTTCAGCTAAAGTTCTGCGTCAATGGTCGGGTTTGCGTCCTCGTCCGGAAGGGCAAGCTGCTCCCATTATCGGGTATTTAGAAGGATACAGCAACGTATTACTGGCGACTGGACATTATCGAAATGGGGTATTATTGGCGCCGGCAACAGCTTTAGAAGTCGATCGACTTTTACGTTAGATGGCATTCATTCCTTGTCAAGTTAGATGTTGTGAGGTTATCTTTAAGATGAGTAACTCTAAACTTGACTGCTAAATCCTGTGTGGGAATTCTGTGGAGAATCTCAAGATGAGTATGCCTTTCAACACCAACTCTAACAAGTTGGGTCCGATCGAAGTTTTTGAGGACAACACACATTTTCTTGTCCGCATCCACCCCCAAAACCGCGATTGAGCCAAGAAAATAGTTGGACGACAATGGGATGGAGATAGGAAAGCATGGGTTTACTCTAAAGATCCGCTGACCTATGAAGCCTTAATCGAAGAGTTTCAAAAGGATGCTGATAGTTTCAACATCCGGCGACCAAAAACAAAACGCCCCACTGGGATTAAGCCACCTGTTAAAGAGTTGGGTAACGAAGAGTCGGATAATGACGAGTTTGAGGATCGACTGCTTGAAGAAATTCGACCTCTTGGCGGCATTGATGAAAGTCAAGAAAAGGTGTACAGCGAACTTGAAGAAATTCGAGAAATGTTAGGGTCTCTTAGAGATTTTTCCTCTAACCAAAGCCGTATACTTGAAGAATTTTGTGAAAATCATATCGAGAAACCTATTCGAGAAAAAGTTAGTACGAAAACAATTGAAGTTCTTCCTAGAAGTCTCGACTTAAATAAGCAACGAGAGATTGAGCTATTTGAGGAAGCTCTCATTACACTTGCTTGTTCTACAGCTAAGCAGCAAATTTCTTTTCGCGAATGGGTGAGGAAGTATAAGCCTTTAAGAGACCCTTCAGGTTTTGTGATGAAAACTCATGAATTCTTGAAAAGACAGTTAGGCAAACTTGTTGGAGATGAGAATCCTTACACAAAATTCGATTTTCTAATCCGTAAAGCTAGGAATGAAAATTTTATTTATCGCGATGAGAAAAACCCAGCAGACAAGCCAATATCAATTCTTTTCACACTCAACGATCATCGAAATTGTTTTGGGCATTCTTATTTTGACGAATTAGAAGAGCGAACTCGAGCGATTATTTACTTAATGAACCTTGCGTTAGTTTGGTCAAAAATTGTAATTGAAGTAGAAGATTCAGATGAATAAACGCTTACTCATTTGGGAATGTTATCAATTGTCTGGAAGCTCAAAGTCGGATGAGTGGCGTATAGAACTCGAGCAATGTCTTGAAATGACGGGGTGTCCTTACCGCTACGACATTCGCAATACGGCAATTCGGGTATGGAATCCTACTGACCCAACCATTAAGGTTCCATCATCCGATGAGATCTGTCGAAATGGCTACGAGCTTTCAAGGATTGCTTTTGGAGGACTGAATGAAGGTACACTAATTGGCATTGCATTAACTCGATTAGTATTTGAGCCTGGATCGAGATTTCCAACCTTCTTTTCCACGGATGAGCTTTTCACCAAAGGTAGATATCCAGAAGTTTTGCGCCACCAACCGATGATTGCTGGTATTAAACCATTAATTGAATATTTCAATCAGTGCCTTAATGGAAGGAAACTTGAGCCGTACGTGAATTATCAGGTAGTTCACCCAGCTAAGAATATATACTATCGCTTTGGGAACTGCTCCGAATCCTTAGCCGAGATTGTACAAAATCCAGGGCTGTCTAAGAATTTGCTAAATTCAGTAAGATCGAATAAAGCTTTGGTGTCTGCTTCAGTCAGACTGGGGGTGCTTTCGGCTAGTGTCCATGCTTGTGAGAAAGCACTCCGCATTGGAAGAGAAGTGGTAAATGTTCTCCATGACTGGCAATGTCCTGCTACCCTCAAAGATCTGAAAAATGGTGATGGAATTGAATCTTTTCTTGCTGATCCCTCAAAAGGAAAACCCATGGTTTTAGTGCCTCTGGAAGGGAAAAAAGGAGATCGTCCTCCTGATGCAGCTATGAACTGGCTAAAGTATCTTAGCTTTGAGAAAGTAGCTTTCCAACTGTGTTCCACGAGATCCGATCCTCGTTATACAAGGCATGGTCTTGCTATCGCGATTCTTGCCAAAGCCGATGGTAATATCTTCATGGCAGATCCCGAGGGCTTTCCTAGCTTCCACCATAGCTGGTTTATCGGACTCGATCTTGGCAGAGGAGGATCGAACAAGGGCAAAATCTTAGTCATGACGCTGAACCGTTCAGATGGCAACTTACAGGCGTACTGGAGAGCCCAAAAGAATGACGATGAAACTCTTTCTCCAGAGGTTCTTAAGGAGGGTTTGTCATGGATTACTGCCCAAGCTGAATCACTGAGTAAAGGTCGTCATCTCTACCTCATTCGTGACGGGCTCAGACCCCACAAAGAATCACTAGACAACTACTATCAGGCTTTGCCCAATAAGGATTTTACGCTGATTGAATACGCCAAATCCGGTTCTCCCATAATCCACGATGCTTCCTATGAACCCGAACCCGGGACGACGATTTTACCAGATGAGTCCAGCTTTGCAGCCCTTTATCCGTGCATTTCACCACAGCATGGCGTACTAACAACTCCAGTTAAATTTCGCGCTCAAATCAATCCCAAAGGTCATAGTTTATCAGATCTGGCTTTGCTACTGACTGCCCTTTGCCACTCTGCCACCCTCTCCTATCAACCTAGCAGACTTCCCGCTCCACTCCAATGGGCTAACGGTCTTGCCCGTCTGTCTTATACTGATTTACAGTTTTCTGGTTGGTCTGACCGACCTTCAATGCTGCTGGATCTCAGAGAGCGGTGAACTTGCGAAGTACTTTCATTTTGCTCGTTTATCTATGAGGGTGCAACCTAACACTACTGTTATGTCCAAATGAACCTTCTCTCTCGCATCCGTTGCGCCTCACCCCTGTGTCATTTCTTCTATCATCTCAAAATCCCTCAAAACCCGCTTATATCAAAGACTTCGCGATATAGTAGGTTGTATAGATTGTCCTGCGATCGGACAGGCAAACTGAGGGAGAGCGGGGATGAGCAACTGGTATACACTCGAGACTACCGAAGTCCTGCAACAGTTGGGAACTGACGCCAAGGCGGGATTGAGCGCTACCGAAATCGATCGCAGACTGGCTAAATACGGCGCCAACGAGCTCATCGAACAAAACCTCAAAAGTCCTTGGTTGGTGTTGTGGGAACAGTTCACCGATACCATGGTTCTCATTTTGATCGCTTCGGCGGCGGTTTCCGGTTTTTTGGGGGATTTTCAAGAAGCGATTGCGATTGTGGCGATCGTCATTTTCAATGCTTTTTTAGGCTTCAAACAAGAATATCAAGCCGAACGCTCCCTGGCTGCACTCAAACAACTCGCTGTTCCCCAAGTGCGGGTTCGCCGCCACGGCACGGTAGAAGACATTTCCGCTCGCGAACTGGTTCCCGGCGATATTGTACTCCTAGAAGCCGGAAACCGTCTCCCCGCCGATTGCCGCCTGCTGGAAAGTTTCAATTTGCGGGTCTCGGAAGCCTCTCTGACGGGCGAATCGGAACCGGTTGACAAATTTGTCGTCGCCATCGACTCAGCCGATCTACCCCTCGCCGATCGCCGGAATATGGCATATATGGGGACAGCGATCGTTTATGGTCGGGGTGTGGCAGTGGTCACTGAAACGGGGATGAATGCAGAACTCGGTCATATTGCCAAAGCCATTCAAACGGAAAGTAGCGAACCGACTCGACTGCAACAACGTCTCGATCGATTTGGACAACTTTTAGCTCTGGCGATTCTGGTTCTGGTTGCCACCATCTTCGTTCTGGGATTGCTGCGGGGAGAACCCGTCCAACTGATGTTCCTCACTGCCGTCAGTTTGGGAGTCGCTGCGGTTCCCGAAGGCTTACCCGCCGTCGTTACCATCTCTCTAGCGTTGGGTGCCGGACGAATGCTGAAGAAAAACGCCCTGATTCGCAAGCTTCCCGCCGTCGAAACCCTCGGTTCTGTTACCACCATCTGTTCTGATAAAACTGGAACCCTTACCGAAAATCGGATGACGGTGGTTTTCCTCTCTGTTGCTGGAGAAGAATTGGATTTAACGGAACGCCTGCAACACGACAGTCCCATTCTCGATGCGCGTACCGAACCCTCTGATTCTTTAGAGAAACAACCCTCCTTCGCGCTGTTGCTGGCAGGTGCGGCGCTGTGTAACGATGCTATCTTAGAACGAGATCCCCATCATTCTCAACAATTTCACGCCCTGGGAGATCCCACAGAAGGCGCTTTGGTGGTGGGTGCGGCGCGTTTGGGATTGTGGAAGGCGAATTTAGAAAAATGTTTGCCTCGGGTGGCGGAAGTGCCGTTTGAAGGAGAGCGCAAGCGGATGACGACGGTTCATGCCGTTCCGACTCAACCCGATTGTCTGCCAGAGGTTCTCGATGAGTTTTGGCAACAAACCCAAACCCCTTCTCCCTACATAGCTTTTATCAAAGGGGCGGTGGATAGTTTGTTGGAGATTACAACGAAGGTGTGGTTGGAGGGACGCATCGAACCTCTGAACGACGCTTTACGATCGAAAATTGAACGAGCTCACAATCGACTTGCCGAAAATGGGATGCGCGTTCTGGGGGTGGCTTTTAGACCCCTGTCGGAACTCCCGGAAAACCCCCAGGCAGAAACTCTCGAGAACAATGCTATTTTTGTCGGGATCATAGGAACCATCGATCCGCCTCGTCCCCAAGTTCGGGATGCGGCGCTGGCTTGCCAAACAGCGGGGATTCGATCGATTATGATTACCGGAGATCACCCGTTAACGGCTCAATATATCGCTCAACAACTGGGACTCGCCACCAACGGTTCCCTACTTTCCGGTCGAGAACTCGATCGACTCTCCAAGGAAGATTTGGGCGATAAAGTAGATTCTGTATCAGTATACGCTCGTGTCTCGCCCCAACACAAGTTAGATATCGTCCAAGCGCTACAACGTCAAGGTCATATTGTCGCTATGACGGGGGACGGCATTAACGATGCCCCGGCGTTGAAAAAGGCGGATATCGGCATCGCTATGGGGATTACCGGAACGGATGTGGCGAAAGAAGCGGCGGATATGGTTCTGCTGGACGACAACTTTGCGACGATCGTAGCGGCAATCAAAGAAGGGCGCGTCATTTACGATAACATCCGCAAGTTCATCAAATACACGTTAAGCGGGAACTGCGGGGAACTTTGGGTAATTCTCCTGGCTCCGGCGTTGGGGATGCCTCTGCCGTTGTTACCCTTACAAATTCTCTGGATCAACCTATTGGCTGATGGTTTGCTGGCGGTTTCCCTGGGAGTCGAACCCGCCGAACGTAACGTGATGAAGCGTCCTCCCTACAAACCCAACGAAAGCGTCTTCAGTCGCGGGGTGGGTCGGGATATTTTCTGGGTGGGAGGTTTGCTGGGGATGGTGTTGCTGGCTATTGCCTGGGGCTATTTTACCGCAGATTCCCAAGGATTCAAGTGGCAGACGATGGTGTTCTCCACTCTGGCTTTTTCCCGCATGGGACTGGCGCAAACGATGCGATCGGATCGAGACTCGTTCTTTAGCTTGAATCTGCTGGATAATAAACCCCTGTTAGGGGCGGTGTTGCTGACTTTTAGCTTACAACTGGCGGTGGTTTATTTGCCTTTTTTACAAGGTCTATTCAAAACGACGGCGTTGTCGGGTGTCGATCTGGCGGTCAGTTTAGCCCTGAGTACGATCGTCTTTTGGGCGATGGAACTTCAGAAGTGGCTGGTTCGTCGTCGGCGGCAGATTTCCTAGGCTGTGCCCCCGCAACGAAACGCACCATTTCTAAGATAGATCCAATATAGATCTAGCATCTTTTTTTGATTAACGTACTATAAGTAGACATAGCTTCGCCCTTGGTCAAGGAATATTATACCCCAAAACCCCTGTAAAACCGTTCAATTTTTAACCCAATTTTCAATAAATTTGGGGATATTTTGGAAGAATTCTGCGGAGGCGATCGAAATTATTCGGGATTCTCCCCCAAAATTTCGATCGCCCCGAGACTTCCGTTACACCATCAGAGTCAATTGGAATTGGGCAGCCCCCAAATTACCCAACACCTTCACCGTATCCTCCCCACTCAAAGAGATATCGATCGCCTGGCGTCCTTCAAAAGCCCCCGAAGAGAAACTCACCTCACCCCCAGCCGCGATGTACTCCGAGAAGTCGAACATATCGCCCGATTCAAAATCAGCAATAACATCCAAGTCAGACCGATCGTCGAGAAGGTCGCTGCCAAAGAAGAAAGTATCGTCACCTTTGCCACCGCGTAAAGAATCGCTATCAACACCTCCATTGATAAAATCGTCACCTCGATCGCCCCGAAGTGTATCCTCCCCTGCACCACCAGACAGGAGATCCTCACCCCGACCGCCGCGCAACTCGTCGTCGCCACCGTTACCGAACAACTCGTCGGATTCTTTGAGACCCCGGATGAGATCGTTCCCTTCGGTTCCAATAAGAGTATCGCGATCGCGCGAACCGAGAATCGTATTAACTTCCACCTCCTCAACTTGGATTTGTCCGCGAATCTCGCCACCGGGGAAACGATTGGTGTGAACGTTCCAATACAACCCGATATCCTCGCCCGGTTCGGCATCCCGAATTTCGCTGACAAACTGGCTTAACGGAATTAACGCCGGGTCGGTTTCTTCCCAAATGCCCGAAAGAGTGACAGAACCGTCGGGATTTGCCAAGATCTCGAGATCGTCGGCATCTTGTCCTCCGGCTTCTGGCGCAACTAAATCGAACAAGCCGAAAGCCACCGGTCCGTTAACCCCTCGTTCTCCATTGTGGATGTGAAGCCGCGTCACGTCATCGCCGGGATCGGAGGTTTGAGGTGCCTGTGCCTAAGAGTTGCCCAAAGTCCAATCCCGAAACCGTCAAGCTGTATTCTAAGGCATTTCCCGTTTCGTTGAGAGTGAGAAAAGAAGACCCTGTAGCCGCCGAATTTGTCGGTAATGGAACTTCCTGTACGCCATTGAGGATGGAGGATAAAGAAACGGGATCGGTTGCTTCCTCTTCGAGGAATACGCGAATGCGGGCGACTTCGTAGTCGGGGGTGGTATAGTCGGCGTTGACAAAGCGGGGATCGCCGAGAATATTGCCGCCAGGAATGAACCCGTTCCCCAAACCAACAACGCCGTTTTCCACAACACCTGTATCGGGGTTTTGCTGCCCCAAGAAGGCGGTGTTTGCCGGAATTTCGTCGTTGACTTCCGAACCGGCATCTAGGACGTTGCTACCCAGAACGATGAAATCCGCGCCGATAAAGTTGCCGTCTTCGTCAAAGATGGGGTGCAAACGTTCGTTCCCGTTGGCGATGAAGAAATCGTTGCTGGGAATAATCATAGAGGCGTAGTTGAAAAAGCGACTGGTGGGGTCGCTGCTGTCGAGTGCGACGGAGAAAGTGGCAATTTCTCCGGGATCGATCGGTCCGGGAGTGCCATCAAGTCCGGGAATCGTGCCTTGAACGGTGCCGAATCCCGCCAGATCGAATTCGTTGGAAATCGGTTCGGTCGAACCATCTTCGGCAAGACGTTCCAAACCTGGGGAAACCGGACGACCCCGATCGTAGGTATCGAAGGTTCCGTCGTGGAAACCAAACCAAAGGGGCGTTAAAAATGTACCTTTTTGAGGGGCTAAGTTTTCGATGCTGACTGTGACTTGTTGGGTAGACACGATCGATTCTCCTGGATTAATGAGTTAAAATCGGAACACTTTTTTCTTCTCATCAGCCTATACGTTTAGCCTTAAACAGGCAATAGAAAGCAGTCTAGATTTACTTAAGAAGTCACTGAGAATATTCTGAATTTTTACTGAGAGTGCGAACTTGGAAATAGTGAAATTCAAAGAGAGGGAGATTTTAACTTCATTTGACTAGCTATTTCTCTTGTTTGAATCAAGACTGAATCGAGAATGGGTTTGCCAAATTGCATAAAGATGGATCGGTACGATTTCTTTTCCTGCTGTTTATGGTGTGTCTGTATTGAAAGGAGGTTTAGGAATATATTCCCCGATCGGTTGAGTCACCTTCGCGATTTGTTCACCACAAAGAATGAATAGAGCGCGAAGGAATTCTCTCCAGAAATTATCGCTTCCTTAAGATGAGACTTTATCAGTCTTGTCGGCTGTTGTATTGCTTTTGGGAAATGGTATAATGCCAACACTCACAGGCGATCGCCCAGTCTTCTTGAGTGTGTACCACCAAAACTCGTACCCGAGACTGCGCTGTAGCAATGTCTGCATTTACTGGGGAAGCTTCATTTTTTTCCTCATCCAAACTGACTCCCAAAAACCCTAACCCCGCACAGACTGCTTCCCGGACGGCGGCAGAGCGTTCCCCCACCCCAGCGGTAAACACTAAGCCATCGACTCCCCCCAGGCTAGCCGCCATGGCGCCAATCCCAGTTCGCAAGCGGTGGATATACATCTCAAAAGCCAGTCGGGCACGTTCGTCTCCGGTTTCCATGGCTGCCAACACGGCTCGCAAATCTCCCGAGGCACCGAAAATCCCCTTTAACCCGGATTCCCGGTTCAACATCCGATCGAGACGATCGACGGTGAAACCCTGTTCCCGCATGAGGTAAATCCCGATCGCCGGATCGATCGAACCACTGCGAGTCCCCATCATCAGCCCTTCGAGGGGGGTAAATCCCATGGTGGTGTCGATGCTGATGCCGTTTTCAACTGCCGCGAGGGACGCGCCATTGCCCAAATGAGCAGAGATCAGTTTGAGGGTTTCGAGGGGGCGGTTGACAATCTCGGCGGCGCGACGGGCGCAGTATTGATGGCTGATGCCGTGGAAACCGTAGCGACGGATACCCTGTTCAAACCACTCGTAGGGAATGGGATAGGCGGCGGCAGCAGCGGGGATTTGACTGTGGAAGGCGGTATCGAAGACTGCCAGTTGAGGGACGTTTCCCAAGGCGCGTTCGATCGCTTCGATTCCTTCCAGGTGAGCGGGATTGTGGGCGGGTGCGAGGGGAATCAGTCGGGCAATTGCAGCTTTGACTTCTGGGGAAATGGGGGTAGATTGGTTATATTCCGTGCCGCCGTGAACCACCCGATGTCCGACGATATCGATTTCCCCTAAGTCTGTGAGAACGCGGGTTTCTCCCTGGGTGAGGGTGTCGAGGAGTTGGGCGAGAGCTTGCGATCGCGAATCGGTGGTGAGGGTGGTTTGGTGTTGGCAGCCGTTGGCGTTGATGGTTAACTCCGCTCCATCAGTCGATCGTCCCCAGTCGATCGTCCCTTCCCACAACGGTTCTGGGGGACTTTTTGGCAACGTCGCGCCGGGGATGTCGTACAGGCAACTTTTTTGGGTACTCGACCCCGCATTGAGGACTAGGATTTTCATGGCTAGGTTCCCGGTCTCAGACGCAATTCTTCTCGCAGGTGAGCGCGATCGCCAAGCGCGTACAGCAGGGGTCCCCGTTCTGCCATTTGTACCCCCTGGACTGTCAAATCGATATCCAATCGACCGCAATAGGTTCCGGTTTGGCTGGAAGCCGTTTCTCCGTGGCGCAAAAAGTAGATGTTTAAGCTCATGGGGAGTAGATTTTAGGCGATCGACTCGAGTCTGTTGAATGCAATTGTAAACTCTGGAAACCGATTCACGATAGCCACCCTCAATAGGTTCTCAAAAAATATAGACAATTTAATGGGAAAGGATAGATAAAAATCAATGGGTTAAAAGTTGAGAATTTCTTTGGGTTTCTTCCGGCGTAATCCCTGGAATTCATGATGGGGAAAGATTTGAAAGATTGTTCAATGGCGCGATCGGTTCAGACTCAAAGCTTAAATTTTGAGTCTTGGGGAGAGTCCCTAAGCGGCTTGAATTCATAAATATTTTACCCCATCTATGCAGCGTTTGTAGTATACCATTTTACCTTTATCTTTGAATTAGTCTTAGTTTTAAATTTGAACCCATAAAATAAGAATAGCAAGTCGAGTCGATCGAGATGAGAATTTCACTCGATCGCCGAGAAAGCCTAAATAAAATATAAAAAATAAACGATTTTATCGACATCCAGATTTTAATAGATGTAAGCCGAAAAAACATCTGAGTTTGTAGATAACAAATTCAGATATCGGTCATTAAATTTCTTAATGTTGCCCCAGAGTTACCCTAGGAAGTAGGTTCAGTCTAGAAAAGCGATCGATTCGATGACGTTAACTCATCTAACCGCGTTAAATTTAGAAGATCATGACACAAACTCCCCTCAAACCCAGCACCACTGCTGAACTCCTTTCCCCCGAAGAACTGAATAAAATTCATGCCTATTGGCGAGCCTGTAACTACCTAGCCGTCGGCATGATATATTTGCGGGATAACCCCCTCCTCAAAGAGCCACTGACCGCCGAGCAAATCAAACAGCGCTTACTCGGTCACTGGGGTGCTTCCCCAGCCTTGAGTTTCAGCTACATTCACCTCAATCGGCTGATTAACAAGTACGATCTCAACGCCATCTTCATGGCGGGGCCTGGGCACGGTGCACCTGGCGTCATCGGTCCAGTCTACCTGGAAGGAACCTATTCCGAGGTTTACCCCGATAAAAGCGAGGACGAGGAGGGCATGAAAAAGCTCTTCCGGTGGTTTTCGTTCCCCGGCGGCATTGGTAGCCACTGCACCCCGGAACTCCCCGGCTCCATCCACGAAGGGGGCGAATTGGGTTATAGCCTTTCCCACGCTTACGGTGCGGCATTTGACAATCCAGATTTACTGGTAGCTTGCGTCGTCGGCGACGGGGAAGCCGAAACCGGACCCTGGCAACGGCTTGGCACTCCAACAAGTTTCTCAACCCCATTCGCGACGGGGCAGTCTTACCGATTCTCAACCTGAACGGTTATAAGATTGCTAACCCCAGCATTCTCGCCCGGATTTCCGCCGAGGAACTCGAAAGCCTGTTCCGGGGGTATGGCTACACCCCTTACGTGGTGGAAGGCGACGATCCCCAACTGATGCATCCCAAAATGGCAACGGCAATGGAAGAGTGCATCAGTCAGATTCGTGCCATCCAAGCCGAAGCCCGTAGTACCGGGGTTGCCAAACGTCCCATGTGGCCGATGATCATCCTGCGGACGCCCAAGGGTTGGACGGGTCCCAAAGAAGTGGATGGTCACAAAGCAGAAGGGTTCTGGCGATCGCACCAAGTGCCCATGGGGGGAATGCACGATAACCCCGAACACTTGCAAATGCTGGAAGCTTGGCTGAAGAGCTACAAACCCGAAGAACTGTTCGACGCCAACGGGACGTTAATGCCCGAACTCAAAGCTTTGGCACCTAAGGGACACCGCCGCATGAGCGATAATCCGATCGCCAATGGGGGTCGGGTGCGCCAGGAACTGCGGATGCCCGATTTTCGCCAATTTGCGGTGGATATCCCCAAACCGGGAACGGTAGAGGTTGAAAATACCCGCGTTCTAGGCGATTTCCTGCGGGAAGTGATGCGCAACAATATGACCAACTTCCGGGTGTTCGGTCCGGATGAAACGGCTTCTAATCGCCTTCAGTCTATCTACGAAGTCAGTAAAAAGGCGTGGATGGGGGACTATCTCCCCGAGGACGAAGATGGCAGCGAAATGGCGCAGGATGGTCGGGTGATGGAAATGCTCAGCGAGCATACCTTGCAGGGTTGGCTAGAAGGGTATCTGCTCTCCGGTCGCCATGGGTTCTTCCATACTTACGAAGCCTTTGCTCACGTGGTGGATTCGATGTTCAACCAACACGCGAAATGGCTGGACATTTGCAAGAAAGAGGTTCCTTGGCGAGCCCCGGTTTCTTCCCTGAATATTCTGCTGTCTTCCCTGGTTTGGCGGCAGGATCACAACGGCTTCAGCCACCAAGATCCCGGTTATATCGATCTGGTTGTCAACAAGAGTCCCGATGTCGTTCGCGTTTACTTCCCCCCCGATGCCAACTGCTTGTTGTCTGTCGCCGATCACTGCCTGCAAAGTCGCAATTACGTCAACGTGATTATTTCCGATAAGCAGAAGCACTTGCAATACTTGACCATGGAGGAGGCGATCGTCCACTGTACTAAAGGTATCGGAATTTGGGAATGGGCGAGTAACGACGATCGCGGTAAGGAACCGGACGAACCCGATGTGGTGATGGCGTGCTGCGGCGATATTCCCACCATGGAATCTTTAGCGGCTACTGCCATTTTACGGGAGGAATTTCCCGAGCTGCGAATTCGGTTTGTCAACGTGGTTGACCTCTTGACCCTGATGCCGGAACGCGAACACCCCCACGGCTTATCGGATCGCGATTTCAATACGTTGTTTACTCCCGATAAACCGGTCATGTTCAACTTCCACGGCTATCCTTGGTTGATTCATAAGTTAACCTACCGTCGCACCAACCAAGAGCGCATCCACGTGCGCGGTTATAAGGAAAAGGGAAATATTAACACGCCCTTAGAGTTGGCGATCGAAAACCAAATCGATCGGTTTAATTTGGTGATTGATGTCATCGATCGAGTTCCTCACTTGGGATCTCGAGCGGCTTATGTCAAAGAACGAATGAAGAATAGCATTATCGAAAACACGAATTATGCGTTCGACCAGGGGATTGACAAATCCGAAATTCGCCAGTGGAAGTGGCTGGGTTAGCTTTTGAAAACGGTCTCGAAAGTTAATTGTTAAAAAAAATGGGGAGGAATTCGGTTGTGTCCCAATTCCCCCCTATTTTTATCGAGATTCGATCGGGCTGCTTGTGTTAGTCTCAAGATAATTCGATCGAAGTTTTCCGTTATTTACAGCGGTTCCCGGTATTATGCGGTACATCTAGTACATCTAGAAGAAGGGCGAATGCCATTCGCCCCTACATCAACCCAAAATTTTATGTACCTCATAGCTGCGAAAACCGCTGTATCAATTTCCCAGAGCAATTTTCTGAGGTCGCTTTATATCTGCTGCTACCATAACCGCGATCGTTCAGATGCTCGAAACCCTTGAAACGCCAAAACCTTTGGCGTAGCTGTAGGAAACCGTTTTAAAAGTGACTTGATTATTGGCGGGGTTGTAGAGCGTGTAGGTTGCCTGACCCTGAGTGCGCCCAACGGAGCCAACCCCCACCACGCGGCGGGGCGTTTTCCCCTGCTCCTGCGGCTCCTGCTTGCCATCGAGGGTCGTGACGGTTGAACGGAGTGTACCGGGAGTCACCCAACATTCAAAAGTCAGCCCCGATCGCCCGCAAAAGAGATTATTCGCATCGGCGCGGATGAGGCGATCGCACAACCCAATCGCAGGTGTGTTCGGTGTGAGTTCATCGGCATAGCCCACTGTACTGCCATGAATCAGCAAGCAGTCCAACTCGTGAAAGCCAAAGTGGAGCGATCGCAACCAGTGTACTGACTCCCGCGAGACCGATTCCCACAGTTGCTTAACCCCATCACCGCCAAATTGCGCCATCAGTTCGGGAGCATCAGGCAGTCCACTCAGTCCATGTAAATTAAAGCATTGCTCCTCCCACCAACCGATACAAATCTGGGGTTCGAGTTCTCCCAAGCGGGGCGAGCGCAGCCGCCGAATCACAGCCTCATTGTCTCCCTTGAGCCCGATCGCATCTCCGACGATGTATAGGTCAGTGACCGGGTTCCGCTGCCGTTGAATATCCTGCAATACCGCTTCATAGGCGGCTAAATTGCCTTCAATACCACTCAAAATTGCCCAATGCATCTGCTCGCCTCCTTGAATCTGACTGGCCAAATATGACTCGGATCGTCTGCCCGTTCCGCACACTCCATCCCCCATACCAACCGCCAGGGAAATTGGCAATAAGGTCAGCACAGGGATAGCCTAGAAAGCTGATTTGTGAGTGATCGCCCCTTGCATTTTTTCCTGTAACTCTTCAAGGGTAAGCACGCCCAAATCTCCAGATTGACGCGATCGCACGCTCAGGGCTTGCTGCTCGACCTCTTGCTTGCCCACAACCGCACTCACCGGGATCTTCTCTAACTCAGCCATGCGAATTTGCTTACCCAGGCGCTCTCCACTGGCATCGACCTCTACCCGAAAGCCCTGTTCTTGGAGTTGTCGAGCCGTTGCGATCGCATAGGAACGCTGGTCATCACTGACGGGCAGCAAGCGTACTTGCACGGGCGCTAACCACAGGGGAAAATCACCCGCATAATTCTCCACCAAAATGCCAAAAAAGCGCTCCAAAGACCCAAAAATGGCCCGATGAATCATAATCGGACGCTGGCGCGAGCCATCCGCCGCCACATAATTCATATCAAACCGCTCCGGCAAATTGAAATCCACCTGAATGGTTGAACATTGCCAGAGCCGCCCAATAGCATCCTTGATTTTGATATCGATCTTGGGCCCATAAAATGCGCCACCACCTTCATCAGTCACATAATCCCATCCCTTAGTATTCAAGGCTTCCACTAAGGCGTCGGTGGCGAGTTGCCAAATGTCATCCGTTCCCACCGACTTAGCCGGGCGTGTCGAAAGATTCACTTCATACTCAGGAAAACCAAAGTCCGACAAAATTTTCTCCGTCAGATTTAGTACGGCCAAAATTTCCTGGGCCACCTGCTCTGGGAGACAAAAGACGTGAGCATCGTCCTGGGTAAAACCCCGCACCCGCATCAGACCATGTAATACCCCCGATCGCTCATAACGATACACTGTCCCCAACTCTGCCCACCGGAGCGGCAGCTCGCGATAGGAATGCAATTTGTTTTGATAGGTCAAGACATGGAACGGGCAATTCATGGGTTTGAGTTGATACTGTTGCGCCTCAACTTCAATGGGATCGAACATATTCTCTCGGTAGAAATCCACATGCCCTGAAGTCTTCCACAACTCCAAATTCGCCACATGGGGGGTATATAACAGGTCATACCCGGCTGCCAGATGGGCCGAACGCCAGTAATCCTCAATCAGCAACCGCATCCGTGCGCCCTTCGGATGCCAGAACACCAACCCGCCTCCCGCATCTTCTTGAATGCTGAACAAATCCAACGCTTGCCCCAGCTTGCGATGATCGCGGCGCTTGGCTTCTTCCTTCTGCTGTAGATAGGCTTGCAGTTGGTCGGGGGTTTCCCAAGCCGTGCCATAGATCCTCTGCAACTGGGCCTGGGTCTCATCGCCCCGCCAGTAGGCTCCCGCCACACTTAAGAGCGCAAATGCATCGGGGTGAATCTCTCCCGTAAAGTTCAGGTGTGGACCAGCACAGAGATCCCACCACACTTCTGTAGGTGGCACAGTAATTGGATCGATTAAGGATGGTTCAAGCTCTGGATGGGAGGCAAACCCCGCATCAGGAGAGCCAATGAAGTAGCGAGTAATGGGTTCATCGACAGGAATGCTGTCTAGAATTTCTTGCTTGTAGGGTTCTTGGAGGGCAGCAATTTCTGCCTGAATGTCATCCCGGTCTACGACTTCTCGGATAATGGGCAGGTTGGTGCGAACGATCCGCCGCATCTCTGCTTCGATCTGTTCTAAGTCTTCAGGGGTGAAGGGCGTAGGGCGAGCGAAGTCGTAGTAGAACCCAGTCTCTGTCCAGGGACCGATCGTCACCTTGGTTTCGGGGAATAAGTTCTGCACCGCCATTGCAAGGATATGGGCACAGGTATGTCGAATCCGCAGCAATGTCTGTGGGTCGCTCGGAGCAAGCAAGTTTTTTTGCGGAGACTGGGTTGAACTCATGATATGCGTTCAATTTTTAGAATGATTATTGTTGTCAATTTTAGAATTGGAGTTTAGACAAAACCCATCGTGCAGGAAGGCGTAGAGTGCTTGCCCCAACAGGGGCGATCGCACCCAATTTCTAACTCCGCTTGTCACGGGAATCGGTGTCCGCTCATCGCTCACACACGTGACTCGGATCGTCTGCCCGTTCCGCAAACTCCATCCCCCGCGCCAACCGCCAAGCAAAAATGGACGGCAGACCCTTGGCAATAATGGCGGCGCAGGTTAGCTCGTAATCGTATGGCACTTCTCTGAGTTCTACTTGTGCCGTATCCGTATCGTAAAGGACGTAGGTTGCATTCGGGCGACCGTGCCGAGGTTCCCCCACCGATCCAGCGTTCACAATTTGCTTCAAGGGTGTTTTGAACTGGGTTTCCAAAGCATCTTTGTCCGATTCCCGAACGCGAACGGTTAAGGTTCCATCTTCCAAGCTCCGCACGTAGGGAACATGGGTATGACCGCAGAATAAAACATCTGCATCTGTCGAAAGGACTCGTTCGAGTGCCGCAAAGCCATCCATGCTGGGCAACAGGTATTCATGCTGGCTATTGGGACTGCCATGGACAAAACAAAGATTATTCAGTCGTAGGCTCATCGGAAGTGTTGCCAGATACTCCCGCACCTCTGGATGAATGACGTTGTTTGTCCACTCATGAGCCTGTCGTCCTCGTTTCTCAGCTAACTGAGAAGGGTAACTGCATTCGCAGGCATTCAAACCCTCGACGATATCTTCATCCCAGCAGCCCTGACAGGTGGGAATATCGAGGGAGCGAATCAGTTCGACGACGGCATTGGGATGGGGGCCATAGCCCACCAAATCCCCCAGGCAGTAAATCTGGTCTGCCTTTTGAGCATCGATATCAGACAATACTGCATTCAAGGCTTCATAGTTGCCGTGGATGCAAGAAATGACGGCGAGTTTCATGCTAAGACACTTTCCTCTGAGTTGGTTTCATCAGCAATTAGGGCTTTATACTGTTCCTGGTAGTTAGCGATCGCGCCATCGGATAAACACCCATCCAGTAAGGTTCGAGCAATGCTCTCCCGTTCCAGATCCCAGCCCACGACCTCAATGCCACTAAAGCGATCGGGACGACCCTCTAGCCATCGCGGAATATTCAATTCGGTGTATTCAATTCCGGACAAGCCTTCGACAAAATCAATGTAAAAAGCCCGTCCGTCGGGCAATTCAAAAATGCCTTTGACGCGCTGCATCCGACCGTAGGCTCCCTCGGTCAGTTCGATTAACATCTCATCCAAACTAGGGGCATCGAAAACCTGCCCGGTCAACGGCGATCGCCAAAACTCCGGTAAGTTATCGGGAGTAGGGATGGCGATGTCATTGCCGATAACAACCTCGTCAGCCCAGTCATGCCATTCTGATGCTGGCAGATTCGAGGGCAGGACGGCGACCCGATGGCAGGGCAGCGACTCGAGGAATGGCGAGGCTAAATCCAGGTGAAAGCCCAATTCCAGATATACCAGAGCTTGGTCTGGCAGGTCGGCGAAGAGTTCTGGGATGCGATCCTCACCCAGCAACTGCACCCAGGGAAAGCAATACCCAATCCGCCCTCGATCCACTGAATCCGCTCCCATTCCCGGACAGCAGTAAAACAAAGGGCGCTGCTGGTCCGAGAGGAGCTGACGTATCCAAGTGGTTTTGCCGCTACCGGGGGGTCCGGCTACCGCGATCGAGGTAATGGAATCCATTCGATCCTGTTTCAAAGTGGGAGTCTAAAAAGTAGGATGATAATCATTATCATATTGAGTTAAGGTGTTCTGTGCAACCCTTCTGTTTTCAGTCATGCGATCGTCTCTAGAGACACCTCCACTACCAAAATCAGTCGATCTCGCTATTGTGGGTGCGGGACCACAGGCGTTAACCCTGGTCACCCATTTGCTGCAAAAGAAGAAAACGATGCGAAATCGTTTCGTCGTCATCGACCCGACTGGGGATTGGATGCGCCAGTGGAACCACCAGTTTGCGGCATTCGAGATTCCTCATCTTCGTTCTCCGGCTGTGCATCATCCCGACCCCCATCCCCACGCACTTCGCTCCTTTGCCCAAAAACGGCCCAATGAACTATTTCCACCCTACGACTTGCCTGGAACCGAGCTATTCCGAGAATTTTGCCAGGATGTCATTCGACGGTGGGAACTCCAGGAGCGGGTCATTGCGGGTATGGTGCAACAGATTGAAGTGTTTTACTCCCATGGAAAGCAACGGTTTCGGCTGTGGATGGCTGATGGTCAATGGCTAATTGCCAAACGGGTGGTGCTGGCGATCGCCGGAGGTACGCCCAACGTTCCCGAATGGGCGCGAACGCTGCCGTTGACCTATCCGAGCGATCGCCTGCTCCATTCCCACCAGATCGATCTGCGAGGACTGAGGTTGGCGGGGGAACGGGTGTTGATTGTGGGCAGTGGACTCACCAGTGGGCATCTGGCACTGGGGGCGATCGCTCGTGGCGCACAGGCGATGGTGATGGCGCGGCGCACCTTCTACGAAAAACTGTTTGATGCCGAACCCGGATGGCTCGGACCCAAATACCTCAAGGGGTTTCACGCCGAACCCGATTGGGAAACCCGCTGGCAGATGATTCAATCGGCGCGCAACGGTGGCTCCCTCACCCCTGCCGTTTTCACCAAAATGCGACGACTGGAACGGGAGGGCAAACTGTCTTTTTACGAACAGTGCGAAGTCCGATCGGTCCAGTGGAAGCAAGATGCATGGGAAGTGACCTGCGATCGATCGGATGTCCACGATTGCATCGCCCACCAGCCCATCGATCGCATCTGGCTGGCAACCGGAAGCACGCTGGATGTGAGCCACTGGTCGCTGTTGTCCGATATCCGTGCCACCCATCCCCTGCACCTGGTCAACGGATTGCCCATCCTCGACACTCATCTGCGCCTCGCTGGCTGCGACCTGTTCGTCATGGGTGGAGCAGCGGCACTGCAATTAGGACCTGTGGCACGAAACCTGTTTGGAGCCAAGCTAGCGAGCGAGCGAATTGTGTCTGCACTCACAAAAAATAGCCTTAGGCGATCGTACTTTGCAGCATATAGCTGAACGACCTGTTGGTGAAGCGATCGCAGAAATGACACTCCCTCGCTGTAGAACCGCTTATTTTTGGTCAAAAAAATGGGGAGGAATTCGGTTGTGTCCCAATTCCCCCCTATTTTTATCGAAATCTCGATCGACTAAGCGATCGCTGCCATTTTCACATCATTGTTGTCGAGCAGTTCTTGCAATTCCTCAGAATCCACCGTTTCCTTCTCAATTAGCATTTGCGCCAATTTGTCGAGGATGGAGCGATTTTGCAACAGTACGTCTTTGGCTCGCGTGTAGGCGACATCAACCAGTTTGCGAACTTCTTCGTCGATGGTTGCCGCTGTTTCTTCCGAGAAATCCCGTTCGGAGGAAATCTCGCGACCGAGGAACATATTACCTTGCTGACGACCCAGTGCAACGGGTCCGAGTCGATCGCTCATGCCGAAGCGCATGACCATTTGTCGGGCAACTCGGGCGACTTGTTGTAAGTCATTCGATGCGCCAGTGGTCACTTCTTCTTCACCGAAAATAATTTCCTCAGCCAGACGACCGCCTAAAGCCACCGCCATCTGATTTTCCAGGTAGGAACGGGAGTACAAACCGGAGTCCATCCGTTCTTCGCTGGGGGTGAACCAGGTCAAACCACCTGCGGCACCACGAGGAATGATGCTGATTTTCTGTACGGGATCGTAGTCCGGCATCAGTGCGCCGATGAGTGCGTGACCCGCTTCGTGGTAAGCCACTAGGGTTTTGCGCCGTTCGCTCATCACCCGGTCTTTTTTCTCGGGACCAGCGAGGACGCGATCGATGGCGTCGTTGACTTCATCCATGGAGATTTCTGTCAAGTTGCGCCGCGCTGCCAAAATTGCACCTTCGTTGAGCAAATTAGACAAATCTGCTCCGGTGAATCCCGGTGTCCGACGGGCAATCCGTTCCAAGTCTACGTCTTTGGCAAGGGTTTTGCCGCGTGCGTGAACGTTGAGGATTTCCAGAGCGTCCGGCATAGTCAGGACGATCGACCACGACTTGGCGATCGAAACGACCGGGACGCATCAGCGCCGAATCCAATACGTCGGGACGGTTGGTTGCCGCGATGATAATGATGCCAGTATTGCCCTCAAAACCATCCATTTCGGTCAGCAATTGGTTGAGGGTTTGTTCGCGTTCGTCGTTACCGCCGCCCAAACCGGCGCCGCGCTGACGACCGACGGCGTCGATTTCATCGATAAATACGATGCAGGGTGCGTTGGATTTGGCTTGCTCGAACAAGTCGCGCACTCGAGAAGCACCGACCCCGACAAACATTTCCACGAACTCGGAACCGGAGATGGAGAAAAACGGTACTCCAGCTTCTCCGGCAACGGCTTTTGCCAACAGGGTTTTACCGGTTCCCGGAGGTCCGACGAGTAGAACGCCTTTGGGAATTTTGGCACCGATGGCTGTGAAACGATCGGCATTTTTCAGGAAATCTACGACTTCTGCCAGTTCCAACTTAGCTTGCTCGATACCGGCC
Source organism: uncultured cyanobacterium (assembly GCA_963838375.1). Taxonomy (GTDB): domain Bacteria; phylum Cyanobacteriota; class Cyanobacteriia; order Cyanobacteriales; family Geitlerinemataceae; genus DVED01. The sequence goes on from CAWIQY010000015.1 coordinate 892,782, forward strand.
ACATCTCCAAAGGTGACTTGGGTTTGCGGTTCCATCTGCACTCGGGCTTTGGATTTGCCGAAGTTCATGGCTTGGCTGCCGGGCCCGTTTTGAGCGCGTCGTAACAAGAAGAACAAGCCGACGAGCAGCAGGATGGGGAAGAACAAGCTGCTCAGCGCCCGCAACCAGAAGCTATCGTCGCTTTGGGGCATGACGCGAACATCCAGGTTTTTACGGGTCAAAATCTGGATCAGTTCGGGGTCGTTGGGTAAGTTGACCGAAATTTTACCGCTCCCTGTGGGATCTGTGTAGACGGCTTGGGTGCGATCGGCACTGATGCTGACTGTCCCTTCTACTTGACCGCTTTCGACGGCTTGAATAAAGTCGCTGTATCTACTGGTTTGTCTAGCTTGGGGTTGTTGATCGAAAAAGGCTGTGGCTAAGGCAATGACTACGATCGCCAGAAGCACGTACAGCCCCGTATTTCTCCACCGTTTATTCACCGGGGTTTATCCTCCTATTTCGCGTTTATGGAGCAGGACTTATCTTTAAGTTTTCATCTATGTTAACTAATCTTAACGTTAGATTCAGAATTAGGCTAGAGCCAATCTCTAAAATGCTGCGTTTGGTTTGGAGATCGCATCCTACCCACACCCTATCCCCTGAGTAGGTTTCTCAGAATGGTCAGGCTGGGATGGTGGGGATTGTATCGACTAACCATCGCCGGGTTGGTCTCCTTCGGCTGATGTTCTCTCGGCAATTGGATAACGGTATGGATGGGGACGAGTTCGACAACGCTGTTGGTATAGGCAAGGGTTTCTAAGGTTTGGGCGAATTCTTTTGTCCAGGGTTGTTCGATGACGGTTTGGTTTTGTGTTCTCAGACACTCGATGGCGTGAGATCGTCCGATTCCGGGTAAAATGCCTTTTTCTGGGGGCGTCCACCAACAGCCCTCTCGCCACCCCCAGAGGTTTCCGGTAGATGTTTCGAGCCAATTTCCACATTCATCGACGAGGATGGCTTCCCCGGCGCGTTGCGTTCGGGCGGCTTGAAGTGCCAGCCATGCACCGAGGTAGTTTCCTGTTTTATGAGTGGGTAGCCATCGTTGAAATTGGGGTGCGTCGGCAATCCCTGCGGTAATTCCTTGCTGTTGTCGCTGTTCTAAGTCTGGCGGCAGAAATCGTCCGGTTATCAGTTCTCGTCCGTCGGGAAATAGGGTGATTCGGAGAATGGGATAGTGGGGGATGAGGGTGACTGCACCTTGATGAAGGCGTTGCCAATCGGGGTCTTGCCAACCGAAAGCGGCGATCGAAGTTTGAAGGCGATTGTGATGGTCTATCCAATGGGTGAGGGGATGATATGAGGCGTTTCCGTATACTCGTAAGGTGGTAAACACTGTTGCACCGTACAGCCATCCCGGATCGGTAATCTCTAGGGTTAAAGTCGATCCGCAGATGAGGTTTCCGTTGTACCAAAAGAGTCGATCGTTAATAGTTGATTTAGGACTGCTATAGCTTGGAGAGTTCTCTTGCCCATTCTCGCACAGCTTGGCGCAACGATCGTCGTCCTGCCAAACGATGCTTCTCAATTAATACCGGTAATTTTCGGATGGGAAGGGTGGAAAAAATCGAGCTAGTTTCGACTTCGATATAGTTTTCTACCTCAAGTTGGTAAATTTTAAGTTCGCCGGAATCGTAACACCAAATTTCGGGAACTCCCAGGCGGGCATAAATCGGAAATCGATCGAGAGATTTACTCGTGACATCAATTTCTAGAACTAAATCTGGGGGGGGATCTCGCTCCAAGTCAAACTGGAGTTTTCCTCGAATTTTTGACTCGTTTTGAAAATAGAAACAATTGTCCGGTTCGACCCCCGCTTTTTCAATTTCTCGCTTCCAGGTGGTTGAGCCTAAGCTTTCGTAGTCTTCTTCCAGAACTTCGGCGATGTCTTTGACAGCATCACTAATGGTTTCTTTGTAGTATTCATGTTCGGGTAAGGGGGTCATAATTTCTAAAGATCCACGATCGTAGGCAATTCTAGCAGCGCGGCTTTCGCCTAGATTGGCTAGTAGATTTTCAAATTGTTGCCAACTGATATCGTATAAGACGACTCGATCGGCGCGAGGCTGAGTTAGTAACATAATCTTTCCTCAAAAGAGTTTCAGACACAATTCCATTATATCTATACAATTAGAATTGTAGAAAGCTATTATTCTCGATAGTTTATATTTCTAAACAGTTAATAGTTTGCGACTTAGTTTTTTAACCCAATACATCTAAGGTTCAGTCCGTTTTTTATTGATTCTATCTGAGGGCGACTTCCGCTAAATAAGACACAATCTTTCGCGAGTAACTTTGCAGAGTTATCAATTCCGTAATACAGTTTACCGTGTCGGCGAATTGCTTGAATATTGACATCATATTGCGACTCTACATCTTTAGGATGACACCCTACTAATTTTGATTCTTCGGTTAGTGTGACCCAGCGATTGTATCCAGTCCCCAGGATACCAAGACCGCTGGTTAAATCATGAAATGCCGCTACTTCTTCAGGCTTGCCTACCACCAAAACGGTATCTTCAACTTTTAATTTAGTTTGAGCGCTGGGATAATACTGAATGTTGTCCCCACGTCGAATTGCCATCACTGTCACTCCTGTCAAATTGCGAATATCCGCTTCGGCAAGTGTTTTTTCCACTAGCGGTGATGCGGGTTTTAAAGCAATCCATTCGTTATTCAGTTCTTGAGTGATTTCTGTTAAATCTTTGGGTCGATCGGCGATCGTTGCATCCGATCGAACGCTAGAATAACGATTGGTTCGTAAGGTTTGTACGATCGACCCAATAGCGGAGGTTTTTTCGCCCAAAGTGGCTAACATATGCGCCCCCATTTCTAATGCCGCTTCAAACTCCGGTTGCACGACTTCTCGGGCTCCTAATTGGGTTAATAAGTCGATTTCGCTGTTTTCATGAGAACGGGCAACGATATCTAGTTCTGGGGCAAACTCCAAGGCGAGTTTGAGGAGAAGTCGGGTACTGGCGGGATCGGGTAAAGCAATAGCGAGAGCTTTGGCTTTTTCCAGGTGGGCTTTTTCCAGAACGAGTTCCGAGTCGCCGTCGCCAAAAATATAAGGAATTCCTTCTTGCCGAAGTTTTTTGATGGCGGCTTCGCTATTTTCAACGACCAACACTTGATAGCCACGATCTCTGAGGATATTGACAACAACTTTTCCCACTCGTCCGTATCCGGCAACGACAACGTGATCGCGAATAGTCTCTGGAATGGAGAGTTCTTTGGTCGATCGAAACCGATTTAAATAACCGGATAATAAGGGCTGTTTGACTAGCCAATCTGCAAAAAATGGCGCCCACTTTAAGCCAACGGGTGTTAGCACTAAGGTAATAGCCGTGGTTCCCAAAAGGAGAAGATATTTTTCCTGAGTGATAAACTCTAATTCTTTCCCAACCAAGGCTAAAACGAAAGAAAATTCTCCGATTTGATTGAGTCCAAAACTAGCAATAACAGCCGTTTTAAAGGAATATCCAAATTTGAGAACGATCGGCAAAATAATTAATGCTTTTCCGAACATCACGATGGCAACTAAGCCCAGAATAACTCCAAAGTTATTGAGTAATGTTTGCGGATCGATTAGCATACCGATCGAGGCAAAGAAAACACTGGCAAAAGTATCTCGCAAGGGCAGAATTTTTGAGAGTGCTTGATCGGCATAATCGATTTCGGAAATCATCAATCCAGCGACGAAGGCTCCCATTTCGATCGACAGTCCTAACTGGGCAGTTACTAAAGCAACACCCAAACATAAAGCAATGACTACTAGTAAAAATAGTTCGCTACTTTCTGTTTTGGCAATGTTGCCAATTAAACCTGGAATAACCCATTTTCCCAAAGCAAAAGCCACCGTAAAAAAGACGATTGCTTTTAACATGGCACTGCCAATACTGAATAACAAATTTTCCGGATCGTTCAGCGCCGGTAGAATCGCCAGCATCAGACCCAATGCCAAATCTTGAACGATCAGAATGGCGAGCATGACTTGACCGTGCAAGGTGTTTGTTTCACCCCGTTCGGTGAGAGTTTTCAGCACCACTGCCGTGGAAGACAGGGAGAGAATTGCCCCGAGAAAGATCGCTTGGGGAATGTTTTCTACCCAACCAATGAGACTGGAGACGATCGCAACTAAGGCGATCGTTCCCCCAATTTGCAGTACACTTCCTTTTAAGGCAATATCTTTGACTCGCCTAAGTTCCGCGATCGAAAACTCGACTCCTAATGCAAATAATAGGAATGCCACCCCTATTTCTGCTAGGGCATTAACAGTTTCTACATCCTTTAAGAGTTGGAAACCATAAGGACCGACGATCAAACCACTGGCTAGGTAGCCTAACAGCACGGGTTGGCGCAGTCGATTGGCGAGATATCCACCCACGGCTGAAGACCCGAGAACCGTTGTTAGATCGAGGATGAATTTTGGATCGGATGCCATTTTTTTTTAAGGGGGAATGGGGAATAGGGAATAGGCGATCAGCTATTCTCCACAGGATAGGCTATACCCATGCTTTTTTTCAATCAATCCAAGCTATAATTTAAGACGAGTTTTGGGGGAAAGCTGCCATGTTCCACTACCACTTACCCAGATATTTACCCTCGGCTGACGAACTTCCCGATTCCGATGAGACGCCCGTGGATAATGAACTCCAAGAACTAATACCTGGGTTATTAAAAGCGATTTTGCTCATTCTTTGGGCGCAACGGATGGATTGGTTTTTTGGGATCGATATGGGGGTTTATTTTCATCCTGACAAACCCCCGATTGTGCCGGATGCGTTTTTGAGTTTGGGAGTAGAACGGTTTTATGATGAAGAATTGCGCCCGAGTTATGTCTTGTGGGATGAAAAAGTCGTCCCGAGTTGGGTCTTAGAAGTGGTTTCTCCAACTTATCGAAAAGAATACAGCGATAAGTTAGCGGAATATGAATCTTTAGGAGTTCTGTATTACGTGATTTATTCTTCCCGTCGTCGCCGCAAGCCCCGTTTGGAAGTTTATAAACTAATCAATAGTCGGTATGAATTGCAGTCGGAAAATCCGATTTGGATGCCGGAACTTGGCTTGGGAATTGGATACGAACGGGGTAATTATTCTGGAGTGACACGAGAATGGTTGTATTGGTACGATGCAGACGGCAATCGTTATCTGACTCCGGAAGAACAGGTGAAACAGGAAGCGCAACGGGCGCAAATCGCACAGCAACAGGCACTGCAAGCTCAACAACGGGCTCAGCAAGAATCGCAACGAGCACAACAGGAATCGCAACGAGCACAACAACTGGCTCAACGGTTGCGGGAGTTAGGGATCGATCCAGATCGGCTGGAATGATGGCGGTGTGGGGGTAAAAATACTCGATCGATTGCTTTGTTTTCTCGAAAAAAAACCCGCCAATTGGCGGGAGAAAACACGTCATCATGAAAAAGTAGGAGGTGAAATCCGAAAATATTGAGAAGGCTCACTCCGCTTTAGCTGTTGACAATATAGCGTTCGGTTGTTTGAGCGGATTTGAGTTGATGAGCTTTATCAAGTTGATCGCGCAATAAAAGATTCCAAAAAAGTTCGTTTGTAAAGTAACCTAAGTTAACAGTTTTGTCTTTTTCGGAGTAGATTGGCATAACTTTGTCGCGGTTCATAATATGTTGCTCCTGTTGTAATTTAGATCGTCGATGGGATCGGCAGACTTTTCAAAATCGATCGAACTGCATGTAGATTTCAAGCTAGACTGGGTTGGTGATGGATGGTTTGCATAAAGTTTCAGTAAATACTGTGAGAAGATTTATAGAATTAACACCAGTCAGTCTTGACAAATGGAACGGTATATACGAGCAGTTTGTTCGGCTTTGGGTTGCTTCCCTTCATACTTTTAGTAAAACCGAATTCTATTCGATTGGGTGTTGAAGAATTGCCAATACTTCAAGTGGCACAAAAGATGAATGAGAGATCGATCGTTTATCCTGTTTCAGTTTTCTGAAATGACTTTTTTCAGTTTTCGGCAACGACTGTTGAGGATCGATCGAGGAACTATAGGCTGGCAAAACGATCGGTGGTTTCGACCAGGGCGCTGCGAATCCCCGGTTCGGTGACGGAATGTCCGGCGTCGGGAACCACGATGAACTCGGCTTGGGGCCAAGCTTGGTGCAATTCCCAAGCTGTCACCATGGGGCAGACGACATCGTACCTTCCCTGAACGATGACACCGGGAATGTGGCGGATACGATCGATGTTTTTCAGCAGTTGGTCTTCGGTCTCGAAAAAGCCTCGATTGACGAAATAATGACATTCAATCCCGGCAAAGGCTTCGGCAAACTTGGGGTCGCCGAAATGGTTTGCTGCGTTGGGGTCGGGGATGAGCTTACTGGTACTGCCTTCCCAAATTGCCCAGGCGCGGGCGGCTTCTAGGCGGATTTGGGGGTCGGCATGGGTGAGGCGTCGGTAGTAGGCGGCGATGAGATCTGTGCGTTCGGCTTCGGGGATGGGTGCGAGGTAAGCTGACCAGGCGTCGGGAAAAATGTAGCTGGCGCCTTCTTGGTAAAACCATTGCACTTCTTTGCGCCGTAACAGGAAGATGCCGCGTAAGATTAAAGCTTGGGTGCGCGAGGGATGGGTTTGGGCGTAGGCGAGGGAGAGGGTACTGCCCCAACTGCCGCCGAACACTGTCCATTTGTCGATGTTCAGATGGTTTCGCAGGGTTTCGATGTCGGCGACTAAATGCCAGGTGGTGTTTTCTTGGAGTTCGGCGTGAGGCTGACTGCGACCGCATCCACGTTGATCGAAGAGAATGATGCGCCATTTTGTCGGATCGAAATATTGCCGATAGATGGGTTGGCTGCCGCCACCGGGACCGCCGTGGAGAAAGACGACGGGTTTGCCGCCGGGATTGCCGGATTCTTCAAAATAGATCCGATGTAACTCGCTGACCTGCAAATAACCTGTATTATACGGTTCGATGGGGGGATACAAATCTTGCATTTTGGGGAACTGAAAATGTCGAATGAGAATCAGTGTACAGTGAGCAGCGAACAGTGAACGACAAACAGCGAACGACGAACGGTGAAGTTTACGATCGGGCATATCAGTTTGCCCTTCGGATGATCAATGCTTATAAGTACCTTCGTAATGAAAAACAAGAGTTGATTTTATCTAAGAAACTCCTCAGAAGTGGGACGAGTATCGGGGCAAATATTGCTGAGGCTAACGGTGCAATTTCTGAGTTGGAGTTTTCGGCAAAGATGTCGATCGCCTATCAAGAATGTTTACAAACAAAATACTGGCTGTGCCTTCTCAAAGATACGGGTTATATTACTTCTGATGTCTTTGATAGTGTTTCGATCGAGACTGAGGCGTTATCTAAACTTTTACACGCCATTGTTACCTCTGCCGGTGACGGTTAGTCGGTCAAAAATACGCGGCGATCGCTCGATCGCGGATCGTCGATCTCTCAAACGGGTAATGGTTCATCAATCACGAGGATTTTTCAGATGACGAACGAACCGCCAAATTCTCCCCTAGATCATCGCGAACCGTCTCCAGAAGAAAATCCTTCATCTGGACAGTCTCGCCGTCGCTTTCAACGATGGCGGCGTCCGGCACTCATCGGTTTGGGCGTTCTCGGCGTGGCAGGGGTGGGGGCGTATATTGGGGTTCGGGTGTTGGTCATTCGCTACTTACCCGGCTATGTAGAAACTCAACTCCAGCAAATTACGAAGCGGGATGTTCGGGTGGGGAAGGTGACGTATTTGTCGCTTTTTCTGACGAGATTTGATATTGGTAAAACGACGATTTTGCCGGGGAAAGAAGATAGTGCGGGGGACACACCGAGAGATCGGGCAGAGATCGACATTCCCAAAATTAAAATTGGTTTTAATCCTATTCCGTTGGTTGCGAAAAAGCTGCCTTTGAATATTACATTTGTTAAGCCGAAATTTTCGGCTGTCCAGGATAAGGCGGGAAATTGGGTTTATTTGGAGTTGGATTTGCCAGAAGGGGGAGAATTGCCGATCGATATTCAGTCTGATATTCGGATTGAAGAGGGTGAAATTGCGCTGTTGCCGTATGGGGCAAAATCGACGTTTAAACTGGACTTGAATACGCTGGTTAAGTTGCGAGAAAAGAATAAACGAGTCCGATATAATGCTGATTTGGGAGTTGGGAAAGGCAAGCTAGATCTGACGGGAGAAACGTTAGTGGATACGATCGCCACTAAAGCGACAGTCCGAATGCAGAATTTACCGCTGACGGAGTTAAATCCATTTTTAGTCCAGTTTCCAGTGAAGATCGATCGGGGAATTGTGGCGGGGAACTTAAATGTCGATCTGCCGAGTTTGCAAAATTGGAAATCGTCTGAAGTTCGCGGCATTCTTCAGTTGAAAAATTTGCAAGTCCAAGCGGAACCTTTAGCAGAACCTTTGATGGCGAAGGCGTTGTTACAGTTTGGGGGACAATCGGTTCGTATTGATGAATTTCGCACAGAATTGGGCGATTTGGCGGCGGTGGTGACGGGGGATGTGGGGTTGAAGTCGGGGTTGGATGTGGCGGTGGATGTGCCCCAAGTGGCGATCGATTCTTTGTTGAAATTGGTTCCGGCTGAGGTTCCGGTTCCGGTTTTGGGTACTCTGGCGGCGAATGTTAATGTGACGGGGGAGATTGAGAATCCTCAAGTTTCTGGAACGCTGCGAAATGAGGAAACGTTACTGATCGATCGAACTGAGTTTTCGGAGTTAATTGCTAATTTTTCGGGCAATCTTTCTCAAGCAAAATTGGATGAGTTTCGCCTGATTCCGGCGGCGGGGGGCGAAATTATCGCCCGAGGTGAGGTGGGGTTGGAAGATTTGAATCTGGATTTTGAGGCGGATGCGTCGCTGCCTGTGGATGCGTTGGCGCAACCTTACGGACTTCCGGCTGATGTTCGGGTGGGAAATCTTTTGGCGCAAGTTGATGTGGAGGGAACGGCGGACGATCCGAAAGTCAGGGCTTCTTGGCAGCTTCCGGGGGCAGAAGTGGCTTCGGTTTTGCCGGTTTCGGGAAGCGGGGAGGCGACATTACAAGGGCAGGAGTTCTTTTTGGAGGATACGGTTTTACAAGTTGGGGGGGGATTGATCGAGGCTGCTGCAAAAGGGAATTTAGAATCGAAACTTTGGGAGGCGGAAATTACTAGCGCGTCTTTACCTCTCGATCGCTTTTTTCCGGTTCGCATTTCTCCGTTAAATATCACGGCTTCGGGTCGGTTGGATGATTTCGATCCGGATTCGATACAGGTGGAGACTCGTGTTGGGGCTGAAGTTGGCGGGGGAACGGTGGATTCTGATGCCCGTTTCGATCGAGGGGAGTTGGGGGCTTCGGGGACGATTTCTCAAGTTCAATTGCAGGCGTTGGGGATTCCGGTTCCGATTACGCTACAGGATGGTCGGTTGCTGCTGACGGGGCGGTTGGATGCTTGGGATGTCAATGCTGTTAGGGCAACGGCTGATTTGGATTTGACGGTGAATGGGGGCAATGTGGCAGCGATCGCCGGGTTAAATTCGGGCAGCTTAGATGTTTCAGCAAATGTCCGACAGATTCCGGTTAATAACCTCATCCCCGATTTGCCCATTTCTTTGTTGCTTGTAGATAGCAACTTAAATTTTAGTAGCTCCGTTAATTCTCTCATAGCTGCGGTACAAAGTCAAGATTTTAGTGGGTTAAATGCGACGGCGACGGCAAATTTGGGGGTGAATGAAGGGACGGTGGAAACGACGGCGAGATTGGCGGGGAATAACTTAAATGTGGTTGCCAATGCTGGAGGAATTTCGGTGGATTCGATCGCGCCGAATTTACCGGTATCGGTGACGTTGTTTGAGAGTACGACGACGCTAGATACGTCGGTTTCTACGTTAATTAATGCGGCACAAACTCAGGATTTCAGTCAACTTTCGGCACGATCGAATCTGCAACTGGGGGTGAATGAAGGGAGGGTGGATGCGGATGTGACGGTGGGGAATGGTGCGATCGATCTGGTGGCGAATAGTAGTAATATTTCGTTAAATTCGATCGTTCCCGATTTACCGGCAAATGTGGCTTTAATTGAGAGTCAGGTGAACTTAAATTCTTCGGTGGCGACGCTACTGAATGCCGCCGAAACTCGGGATGTGACGGGGATTAATGCCGATGTGACGGCTTTGTTGGATGTGAATGGGGGAACGGTGGATGCTGATACGAAGTTGCGGGATGGGGCGATCGATCTGGTGGCGAATAGTAGTAATGTTTCGTTAAATTCGATCGTTCCTGATTTACCGGCGAATGTGGCTTTAATTGAGAGTCAGGTGAACTTAAATTCTTCGGTGGCGACGCTACTGAATGCCGCCGAAACTCGGGATGTGACGGGGATTAATGCCGATGTGACGGCTTTGTTGGATGTGAATGGGGGAACGGTGGATGCTGATACGAAGTTGCGGGATGGGGCGATCGATCTGGTGGCGAATAGTAGTAATATTTCGTTAAATTCGATCGTTCCCGATTTACCGGCAAATGTGGCTTTAATTGAGAGTCAGGTGAACTTGAATTCGTCGGTGTCAGCGCTACTGAATGCCGCCGAAACTCGGGATGTGACGGGGATTAATGCCGATGTGACGGCTTTGTTGGATGTGAATGGGGGAACGGTGGATGCTGATACGACATTGCGGGATGGTGCGATCGATCTGGTGGCGAATAGTAGTAATATTTCGTTAAATTCGATCGTTCCCGATTTATCGGCAAATGTGGCTTTAATTGATAGTACCCTCGACCTTTCAGCCTCGACAAATACGTTACTTTCTGCGGTAGACTCTCAGGATTTTAGTGCGATCGATGCCAGGGTAAATGCCCAATTAGCGGTGAATGAGGGAACCGTTAACGCCAACATTTTTGCCAATTCAGGACAATTGGAGATTGCGGCAACAACCACTCAATTTTCGCTCAATTCGATCGCCCCGGAAATTCCCCTTGCCGTCACCGTTTTTGACAGTCAAATCAACGCCAGTACGGGAATCAACGATTTGGTGGCGGCTGCCCAAACTCAAGATTTCAGCCAACTTGAACCTACGGCAAATGCCCGAGTTCGATTGGGAATCGCTGAAGGAATCGTCAATACTACGGCGGATTTAAATAACGGGGAATGGCAAACATCGATCGATGCTTCCCAGTTAAATACTTTAGCCCTTTTATCTGCAACGGGACAGAAAATTCCGCCGAATACGAATTTGCCTCCCTTAAATGCCCAAATCGATTTAGCGGGTTCTCTGGATTCTTTGCTAGCATTGAGAACGGTTCCCGTTCGAGTTAACAATGTTGCAGTTCAGTTAGGGCAAGAATTTTTATCGACAGAAGGATCGATCGTTTTGTCGAATCTGACAACGACTCCAGATGTTGCCAGTGTTAATCTTAACGTAGCCACCCGATATAACACCCAAACCTTACCGCTGGAAACGTTAATCGCGGCGGCGTCTTTCGGTCAAGCTTCTTTGCCAGATACTGTTAATATTAATGGGGCGATCGAATTTGACGGTCGACTTCGCGGACAAAACCTAATTTCCAATCCCCTCGCCCCAGGAAATGTCAACTTAACCGGAAATTTAGCCCTGAATAATTTCCGGTTTAACGAAATTGCTTTTGAACCTCGGTTAGCCGGAGATGTTGTGGTTGAATCTGGGGAAGAAATTTCCTTAAATTTACGAGGAAATCGCGATGTGATTGCAGCCCGACTCGAACCCTGTACTCGCGGCGATGCTTGCTTTGCCCCCTATCTTCCCACCTCTTTTGAATTGCGCCAAGGGGAACTGCCGATTCTGGCAAGAGGACAGCGACGCGGCGATGTTCTCAATGTGGAATTAGATAACTTCGATTTGGCTTTACTCAATATCGCCCCGGCAACGGAAGCCGGAATTGAAGGTGAAATTGGGGGAACGGCATCGGCAGAGGTGGCGGTCAATTTATTTACCCTAGAAACCGAGGGTCGCGCCCAATTACTCAATCCTTCTCTCGGTTACTTACAAGCCGAAAACTTTACGGGAGAATTCTCCTACCGAAATGGGGTTGCCCAATTGGAAAACAGCCAATTCCAACTGGGCGAAAGCCTGTATCAAGCCGAAGCGAGTATCGCTTTCGATATCGATAAATTACTGGCAGGCAATTTCGATTTAGCCGCCAGTCCTATCCAAGGTCGCATCGTTGCCGACGGTCGCGTTCAAGACTTATTAACCGTTGCCCAATTTTTTACCCTAGAAGATTTGCAACGCGGCATCACTTCCCCAGTTTACCTATCTGCTGAAAATCTCAACTTACCCTCCGTGGGACTTCCCAACCGTTCTCTGACTGCCCAACTCAACCTCTTCGCCCAAATTAACTATCTTCTGCAAAAACAAGCAGCCCAAATTCAGACTGCGACGATACCCACCCAACTGGATATCGAAGGAGGCTACAACGCAGATATCAGCTTTGGCGGAACTGTCGGCAATCCCAATGCTAACTTTGATTTCCAAGCGGAAAATTGGTTGTGGCAAACTCAACCGGATGCCGTGGTGGTGGAGGAAACGGTTCGCCGGGAATCTGTCGGTCAAATCATCGAAATCGATCGAATTGTTGCCCGAGGAAGCTTGGAAAACGGGACGGTGACGGTGAATCCCGCTTTGGTTGAAGTTGAAGGAACAACGGCATCCTTCGCGGGTCAGGCGTCCCCCACTGCCCAATCCGGTCAGTTGCGGGTGGAAAACCTCTCTCTGGAAACCATCGGTAAGTTCGCCGCTATTCCGGAGGGGGCAGAGGGTAATATCAACTTGGCTGCCAACTTAGGCGGAACTCGGGAAAACCCCCAAGTTGGCGGAGAAGTCAATTTTGTCGATGCCCGTTGGCAGGGTCAACCGTTGGATTCTTTCGTCGGGGAATTCAGCTACGACGATGATTTATTCCAATTTGCCAGTGTTGCCCCTAACTATATACAAGCAACTGCAACGGTTCCGTTCCCGCCAACCCCGGAAACGAACGATCGAATTTCGGTGAATGTCAATGTGGGGACGGAAGCGACGCAACTGCTGCCGCTGTTCACCAACGGACAGGTGGAATGGCTGGCGGGCGATGCCCAGCTTGGGCTACAAGCCACGGCGTTGCTGGATTTGGAGGGGGATGTGGTGTCTCGGTTGCTGACGACGTTGGACGCCCAAGGGGCGGTGGTATTAGATGAGGCAAGGCTGAAAACACCTTACTTTAAAGAGGAGTTGACCTTAGATGGGGCGATCGCTTTTGACCCGAGTCGCATCAGTGTGGCGAACTTGGTCGGCAACTTCGGCGGTAGTGATTTACAGGTGACGGGAGAGTTACCCACTTTCATTCCCGTGACGGTGGACAATCCGCTGACTCTGGCTTTGAATGGGGAAGAGGGTGGGGAATTGGATATCGATGGATTGTTCCGAGGTGAAGTTGCGGGAAAAATTCAGGTAACGGGGGCGGTGATTTCGCCTGTGATTAGTGGTGAAATTGCGGTTGCAGAGGGTCGGGCAATTGTGCCGACGGGGGGCGGTGGTGAAACGACGTTGGTGGCGGCAGATTCTCCCTCTGAATCGACGCCGGCGATCGTTCCTGAATTTGATAATTTTACCCTAACGATCGGCGATAATTTTAATGTGGAGAAAGCCCCCATCCTTAACGTCAGAGTCCAGGGTCAAGTGAATGTCAACGGAACGTTAGCGGACTTGCAGCCAGACGGGAAATTTCAACTGACTCGAGGGGTGATTAGCCTGTTCGATGTGGGGGGGATTGAAGGCGGTTTTAATGGCAGTTCTAACAATCGCTTCTTCGTGACGCGCAACCACCCGCAAGCGATTGAATTCTTACCCTCTCAAGGGTTATTTAATCCTAATTTGAATTTGCAACTGGGGACGATCGTTTTTGAAGATCGCCGCAGTCGGTTGCGCGATCGAAGTGAAACCGAGGTTCCAGCGCCGGAAGTGATTCCTACCCTGCGACCGGAACAAATTAGAATTCAGGTTAATGTTGAAGGAACGGCACAAGAATTGATTATGGCTATGTCGGATACCAGTAATTTTAACTCCGATGCTGTGACGTTAACGAGTGTACCTCAACGTAGCGAAAGTGCGATCGTTGCGTTGCTGGGAAATCAGATTTTTACCAGTTTAGAAGAGATTGCCGAACTCCAAGGAGACGAACTGGTGCAGTTTGCATTCTTGCGCTTTGTCGTTCAACCTTATGCCGACAATCTCTTATTTGATATCGAGGATTTTGTCAGTAATGTGGGTCAAAAAGTGGGTTTGCAAGATTTGCGGGTGTTTCCCTTGGGTCAAGTGGAAGCGGTTTACGATGTCACGGAAGATTCAACCTTCACGACGATTTATGATTATGAGTTTGAGGCAATTCAGTTTCGCTATAATCTGCGGTTTTAAGAAGCAACTTGAAACAGTCAATCTTGTGTATTATCTGGATGCTAACTAACACGATAGTCTACTTTTATTGAGGTTTGGAGAATTTTCAAAATTCGATCGCCTAAATCGTTGTTCTGGAATTTTTTAGCTTGTTCTAAGCCTTTTACTTTTAAATAATTTTCCAGCCGATCGTCGTACACGACTTGAGAAATTCCCTCTGCAATGCTGTTAACATCTAAAGGATCGATGTAATACGCCGCGCAGCCGCAGACTTCCGGTAACGATGCCACTTGCGAAACCAGGGTCGGACAACCGCACGCCATGGCTTCTAGGGGAGGAATCCCAAAGCCTTCGTACAGAGATGGAAACACAAAAGCTTGAGCGCTGCTGTACAAAGCGGCTAATTCCGAGTCGGGAACGAATCCCAAAAAACGAACTCGATCGTCAATGCCGAGTTGTTGGGGAAACTGGGCGATCGTTTCATCCATTTTATTAATTTTACCAACGATCGCCAATGTTAAATCCGGTACTTTTATTTTAGAGAAAGCTTCAATCAGTCGCCGGATATTTTTATACGGACGAGTTTCTCCCACAGATAAGACAAATCTGTCGAGATTATAGATTTTCTTGACCCGATCTCGATCGTCGATGGCGATCGGTTTAAAAATATCCGATCGATAGGGCTGATAGACGACATGAATTGGGCGCTCTCTACCGTCAAAAAAACGCTGTATCTCTTTTTTTGTATGTTCTGATACTGTAATGATTGCTGTTGAGGATTTAATTAATTGAGGTAAAATGTATTGAAAATAGTATTTAATCCGGGGATAAGTCTCTGGGAAAAAAGTGGGCAAGAGATCGTGGATTGTAATAATTTGGGGACAAACCGGGAACAGCATTCCCTCGGGAACGGGAGAGTAAAATAATGATACATTTTCGCGTTGGAGCGATCGAGGTAGTGCGGTTTGATGCCACCACAAACGGGACAAGTTACCCCGAAAATCATTCCGGGCGATCGTCTTATTTTTAATTGGCGAAATCCGATCGTCTTGGGATTGTTCGATCTGCGTTTCGGCTGTATAAACGAGAAACTCTCCTGTGGTGTCGATCGTGCCTTTCAGGACTTCTCGAGTATAACGATTGAGTCCATCGAAAGCATCGTTTCTAAAACCACTGGCATCGATCGCAATTTTACCCACGATCGCTCCCCAAGCTAAATTTTAATCCAAATTTTGGCAACACCACGATCTTCATTTTTCCAATTATGATATTGAAAGTTTCATCTCTAATTCAAGAAACCCGATAAGAGAAGTGGAATAAACAAAACAGCAATGGTAATCGCAAATAGAGTCATGGGATCGATATCAATCATATTTCGAGGTCGATCGTCTTTCTTCTCACTCATGATTTCACCTGATTGTTTGGGGTCGATCTAGTACAAGGCGCGAGAGGCAAATGGCATTTACGCTGCCGACTACGAGTCTTTAAGCCTTCAATTGCGCTCTTTCAGTTCCGAGTTTGCCGATCGAATACTATCAAATATTCAGAGCGACGATTGAAAAAATATAAAATACTTATTGAACCGCGTTCACAAACAATAGAAATTGTTGGTCCATCGGATTCGAGATGCGTTTTAGGTCTCGATTTTTGGGGGTACTGCAAGCTCGATCGAGGGAGATCTGCGTTCCCAGTAGCGATGGTGTAAACGTCCGGCTTATGTGGAGAATGAAGCTTCAAGGGCAACCGGTGATGACCAAAAATGACAAGAAACGATTACATCAGCAACAAAACGTTGTGAAATGTTAACTTTAGTGAGATTTTCTCATTTTTAATGAGAACCCGAATATCGGGAACTGACAGCCGTGCGGGCTTGAAGTGAACTCCTGCATTTGTAGAAATGAGAATTTTAGCTTTTTGGGAAGATCGACTTCTAAAAATCCAGTATAATCCAAGTAGAAAAACAAACGATCGTTTGTCAGCCTCAAACATAAACTCAGGCTAATTTTATCTATGATTGCTTGGATCAATTTTTCTGTCCTTCTTGTCGCTACACTACTCGTATTGTCTTTAGAACTCCAAAGCGCGAAACCCGCCGCTTTGGAGAAAAAGATAGGTGCGATCGCCTACAATCGATGCACGCGGTACCGGACGATCGCGTCGCTATTGATGGGATTGGCGGGAATTAACTACATTATCTACTTTTTGTACCCGTTGCCGATTCCGCTAGCCAGAACATTTTCGTGGAGTTGGTGGGTGTCTGCGGGAATCGCCGCCGCGTTCGCCATTCCCAGCGCTTGTCTGTGGTTGCGGGAAATGAATGCCGCCACCGAGAAGTCGGATTGGAGTTCTAACCAGCCGTACAAAGATGTGTACGATCTCAACGAGCATCCCCACCTGGCGAGCGAGTTACCCTTCTGGTGGTCGATCTCCTTTTTGCTACACTCGCCGTTTCTCGTCCTCTTTTCCCTGGTTTGGGCGATCGGACTGGAAGTGGTCTCCTCGGTAGAAGAGCGCGATTTGTTACTGCGCTATCGTCAGCGCCGCGATCGCAAAGGCGTTCTCATACCCAACTAAGCAAGTTGAGCCAACCCGTTCAAAGTATACCCAACAGCGCAAACGCCGCCCAATCTAACGGATCGCGATGGCGCTGCAACTGAGGATCTTCCTCAGCGATTAACAATGCCATCGGTGCATCGGCAACCGCCCACAGCGACACCACTACACTGGGGACTCCAGCGGTCATCAACGATCGATCTGCGCCAATCACCCCGTCTCCAGTGATGTTTCCCCGACCGGTATCGCCAACTCCAACAACACCTCAAGCTGAAGACAGTTCAAATGACCTTTTTGACTAGACTCGAGTCTTGGCAAAAAGGTGGGTTTTGTCCGCCAACCCTGAACCCACTCTTGCCGAGAAGGTCGTTAGAGGAGTAGGTTTGAATTACCTGTTTCCAAAACGAACTGTCTATGGAACCTTCCGATCTAAGCGACCCTTGGCTGAGCGATACACCGCCAACCCCGTCGCTACCCCGTATTACCCTGTTTACCATGTTCCGTCTGGGTTTGTTCCAGATGGGTCTGGGGATGATGTCGCTGCTGACACTGGGAGTGCTCAACCGGGTGATGATCACCGAGCTGAAAGTCCCCGTTCTCATCACCGGAGGAGTAATCGCCGTTCACCAGTTCATGTCTCCTTCTCGCGTGTGGTTCGGTCAGCTCTCCGATGCCAAACCCATTCTCGGACAACACCGCACCGGTTATGTGTGGCTAGGAACCCTTCTGTTTACCCTGACCGCTTTCCTGGCATTACAAGTCACCTGGCAACTGGGTAGTAGCTTAGAAGCCACGGGACTGAGCGGGCAAACTTATGCCTGGATCGGGGTTTTGGGGTTGATGTTCGCCCTCTACGGGCTGGCTTTGGGAGCGAGTTCGACGCCCTTTGCTGCCATGCTGGTAGATATTTCCGACGAGGACAACCGATCGAAACTGGTCAGTGTGGTTTGGTCGCTGCTGATGGTAGGGATTATCATCGGGGCGATTTTGACCAGTATTTTACTCAAACAATTGGGGATCGATGCGCCGATCGATCGCGTGCAAGCGTCGATTAATCGCTTATTTGTCATCGTTCCGGCGATCGTCATTGCCTTGGCTGTGGTTGCCACCTGGGGGGTGGAAAAGAAGTATTCCCGCTACACCACCCGATCGACCTTGAGCGATCGAGAAGACCAAATCAGCTTGGGAAGGGCGCTGCAAGTCCTGACTGCCAGCCGCCAAACCGGAATCTTTTTCAGCTTCTTATTGGTGATGAGTATCAGTCTGTTCATGCAGGATGCGATCTTAGAAAACTATGGCGGTCAAGTTTTCCAGATGCCCATTGCCGAAACCACTCAACTCAACGCTTTTTTTGGTTTGGGAACCTTGATCGGGATTGCGGCGACGGGTTTTTTCATCGTGCCTCGTTTGGGCAAGAAAAGAACTGTTAAGTATGGCTGTCTTGGAGTCGCCATTTGCTGCGGACTGCTGATTGCTGCGGGTTTTACCGGCGAAGTCAATCTACTGAAAAATGCACTGCTGCTATTTGGGGTGTGTTCGGGGGTGTTGACGGCTGGGGCAATTAGCTTGATGCTGGATTTGACAGCAGCCGAGACAGCCGGCACGTTTATCGGCGCGTGGGGCTTGGCACAGGCAATGGCGCGAGGTCTGGCAACGGTTTTGGGGACTGCGGTTCTGGCTGTGGGTCTGAAGATTTTTTCCCAACCTCTGCTGGCTTACAGTTTGGTGTTTGTCGCCCAAATCGTCGGCATGGTGGTTGCCATTTGGCTGCTGCGAAAGGTGAATATCAAAGAGTTTCAAGAAAATACCAAAGCGGCGATTTCTGCTGTCATGGCAGGGGATTTAGACTGAAAGTTGTCAAAGAGAAGCAATCAGAAGTGTTGAGGGTTGATGGTCGATCGTTAATTTTTACGGAAAACTGCTCTGCATGATTTTCTGGATCGCTCTGATTTCTAAATCAAAACTTAAGATTCAACACTTCTGATAACCAATAACCAACAACCAATAACCAACAACCCATGACAGATTTTTGGGACAACGTTTTAAACTTTGCACAAACGACCACGGCGCGGGTGGGAGAACAATTGCTGGCAGATTTCGGTTCGGCAACGGCAACGGAAAAAGCCGATGGGAGTTTGGTGACACAATCGGATTTACGATCGGATGCCCAAATTCGCGCTAGTATTGCCGAGGCGTTTCCCGAACACGGTATCCTTGCCGAAGAAAGCGATCGTCGGTTTCCCGATACGCAATGGTGCTGGGTGGTCGATCCCATCGACGGTACGACAAATTTCGCTCGCCGGGTTCCCTTATGGTCGATTTCCATGGGCTTGCTGTACCGAGGAACCCCGGTGTTTGGCTTCGTCCACTGTCCCCCCATCCGCCAGACGTTTCACGGTTTCTGGTACGGTTCTTCAGGGCTAACCGGTCCGATGGGGGCATTTCTAAACGGTCAACCGATTCGCGTAAGTTCGGAATCGCCCTCGCCCAACCAGTTGTTTAGCTTTTGTTCTCGCAGTCTCCGGATCTTCGAGCATCCATTCCCGTGTAAAATTAGAATGTTAGGTGTAGCAACATACAATTTGCTGACGGTGGCAACGGGGGTATGTTTGGGTGCGGTAGAAGCTACTCCAAAAATTTGGGATATTGCAGCAGTCTTGCCGATCGTTCAAGCGGCTGGCGGTGTTTGGATTTTTCTCAATGGCGATCGTGAATTTCCCCTCGAACCCGGACGGGATTATAGCGATCGTTCTTTTCCGTCTCTGGTGGTTGCCCGAACCCAAATGGGGGAATTGTTCCAGCCTCTAGTCGCGTCTCTGGAAAATGCGGGTGACTAAGTTTGTATCGCGTGCATTTTCTGATGTCATTATGAGCTGGGTCGATCTTTCTACCGGGATCAACCCGAAGCAAAAACTTGAAATTTCTGGGAAATTGATTTATAAATAAAGAAATCAATCCGCAAGGTTTATCCATTATATGTTGATAACAAGCTATGACTGCTGCAAGTCAGAAGTCCGTCAAAGAATAAGATTATTCCCATAACTTCGGATGAAAACTGAATTCGTTTATTTGGTTTTGAAATCCGATAAAGTATCCATCGAAAGTTGTAAAAAAATTCCATTTTAGAAACAAGCGGTTTTAGTTTAAGGTATTCGGGGTCATTGTTGAGCAGATAACTCGATCGGGTTGATATTGAGTGACTTTTACAAAAGCTCGCTTCGAGTTTCTAGGTGAATTGGGCCAAACTTCTGTAGCTTGAATGGCATCATCGTGATGCCGATCGGGATTGGTGTATCTTGGGTAGCAAGCCAAAAGAGTTTTGGGGTGAGCCGATGTTTGGGTTATCGGGCTGCGGCTGAAATATCGCCGAGCCACGAGTCCGCTCTATCTACAAGTCATCAATGTTGGAGTCAAATCTTTTGGTCACGGCTGGGCGCTGGAAACAGATCTTACTGACAATTCTGACTGTTACGGGAGTAGCGATCGTCGCGAGCGGTATTGGGTTATTTCACCATCAAGAATGGTCGATGCTCGATCTATTTTTTCGCTGGCGTCCGGGAGAACCGATCGATCCGCGGATTGTTCTGGTGACGATCGACGAGTCCGACGTTGGACGAAACGGTCAGTGGCCCCTACCCGATCCGGTCTTAGAAGAGTTACTCGAAACTTTAAAATCGCAACACCCAAGGGCGATCGGTTTAGATCTGTATCGAGAGTTTCCCGATGCAATTCTATCCGAACGCGAAGACGATGGCGATCCAGCCATTCTCAGCCGAAACCCGATCGTCGATCGCTTAGATTTTCCGGTCGATGGCGATGGTCGAGTGCGTCGGAGTTGGATCTCGGTACGCACGGAATCGGGTGAAACAAACCTCAACTTTGGACTAAGCCTCAGTCTGGAGTATTTGAAATCAGACGGCATCACTTTAGAACCCCTGAATGAGAGTCGATCGCGCTATCGCCTGGGTCAAACTGTATTGGTTCCCCTATCCGGTAACGATGGAGACTACTTATGGGGAAATGACGACCGAAATCGACTGCTGATGAACTATCGGGGTACTTCTCGAAGTTTTCATCGTATTTCTTTAAGCGAGGTGTTAGACGGGAACATTCCGCCGGATTTGATGCGCGATCGTTTGATTCTCGTCGGTGCCGTTGCTGCCAGATGGAGTCCTTCATTTTATACTCCCTATAGTAACAGTTCTGCAAACACCCCACAGCGCACATCAGAATTGGTGATTCATGCCAATATTGCCAGCCAAATTTTAAGCGCGGCGTTAGATGGAAGACCGATGCTGAAAGTTTTGTCGGAACCTGCCAAAGGATTGTGGATTTTTGTCTGGTCTGCCATCGGTGTGGCTGTGGGTTTAACCTGGTTACAAGCCCGAATTTTAGAAGAAAATCTAGCGCTGAAGCTCGCCTTTTTGAGTTTGGGTTTGGCGGGAATGGGGATGCTGTCGATCGGTTTTAGCTACGTGGCATTTTTGCGAGGTTGGTGGTTGCCAGCCAGTGCCCCCATCTCGGCATTAATTGGGTCTGCGGTGACGATCGCGATCCTTCAAATTAACGAGTTGCAGCAGGAAAAAACTGACCTGGAAATGATATTGGAAGCCGCTAATAATCAGGGCGACTTAATTCAAAACGGTCTCTTGGAAAAATATACTCAAGAAGTTGCTTTAGAAAGTTACACCACAGCGATCCAACTGATGGATGTTTTACCGGTTGGGATTGCCTTTATCGATACGAGTGGGACAGTTTGTTACACGAATACTCGAGCGAAACAGCTTTTAGGTCGCGAACCCACTCGTCCGATATCCTCGGAAGAAATTCCGGAATTCTATCAAATTTATTTAGCGGGAACCGATCGGCTCTACCCCCACGAAGAATTTACGGGGTTACAAGCTCTTCAAGGAAAGAGTATGCGAGCGGACAATATGGAAGTTCGCAATAACAATAAGATTGTCCCACTAGAATGCTGGGGAACTCCAATTTACGACGATCGAGGACATATTCAATATGCTATTCTCGTGCTTCAGGATATTACCGATCGACGGCAAGCCTATGCGGAGCGAATTCTTTTTCATCAAGAACTCGAAACCAAAACAATAGCGCTTCAAGAGATGGAGAAACTCAAAGATGAGTTCTTAAAACGCACTAGTCACGAACTGCGAACCCCTCTAAATGGTATTATTGGGTCGATTCAACTCATTTTAGATGGATTCTGCGAAAATCGAGAAGAAGAAGTAGAGTTCTTAGAACAAGCGAAAGGTTCTTCGCAAAGCTTGTTGACACTGATTAATAACTTACTGGACTTAAACCAAATTCAATCGGGTGACTTTGCACTCAATCTTGAAGCAGTCGATCTACAGGCTTGTTTGACTAAAGCAATTTACTTGCATCTATACACGCTTCAACAAAAAAATCTTTCACTCTTTAAGTCTTATGCCTCAGAGCCGATCGTTGTTCGAGCGGATTCTCTGAGATTAACTCAAGTCTTGGTCAATTTGATTGGTAATGCGATTAAATTTACCGAACAGGGTAGTATTACGATTAAAACTGAACTGAAATCGAAAACAGATGCCAATAACCGAGAATTTGTCGTGGGAACAGTGACAGTTTGCGATACGGGAATTGGTATAGAACCCCAGGTTCAAGAGCAAATGTTTGAAGCGTTTATGATGGAAGATGGTTCCACCACTCGCAAGTATGGTGGGATTGGCTTAGGGTTGACGATTTCGCAGAAATTCATCAAGAGGATGGGAGGTCAACTGACTCTAACGAGTGAGGGAAAAGGGTGTGGAACCACTTTGGAAGTTTCGCTACCCCTGGCGTTATCGTCAGCGGGTTCTCAACTCAGTGATGTGCCGGAGCAAAAACAGACCTTGGTTGAACGATCGGAAAAACCCTATGTCGATCGATCTCTAGTCTTAAATCCTCATTTTGTTAACCGTTTATCCGAATTTCTTCAGGCTGAAATTGCCGATCGTCATCGAGTTGCCAACTTTGGATATCAACCGTTTTACCTTGCATTACAGAAGCGATCGTGTAAGAATAGTGCTGCCACGCCCATTGACGATCGCACTCGGAGGGAACGGCGGGATGGTCGGGGTGGGAATGGTAAATCCCGACGATCTCCAGTTGACGATCTCTGGCGTAGCGTTGCGCGGCAAGTAAGGTTTCTGGAGAGATCGTATAACGGCGTTCTGAAGTGAAAGAAGTTCGATCGTCGCAGTTGGATTCATCTGAGTCTAATTGAAATTTTACATCGGATTCCTCATCCCACACATTCTCAGTTTCCCAGACTTCTACGAGAATTTTCTCCCCTTCGTTCGATCGTCCCAACAGCAAACCGCAGCACTCATGAGGATAAGCGAATTCGGCTCGATCGCGAATTTGTTGGAGGTGTTGGTCGTACAGTTCTAAAATCATCTATTCTGAATATTTTAATCTAACTATTTTAATGGGAGTTCAGAAGATCCCTCAAGACTCGGTAAAATATTCCTGTTCTCCTTTTCCATTTCCTTTATATGACTCTAATTCTCACCAATGATGATGGTATCGACGCACCGGGATTAGAAGCATTAAGACAAGCGATGCGCCATCAAGACGATGGAGTGACGATCGTTGCGCCGAGTCAACATCTCTCGGGGTGTGCTCATCAAGTCACCACAGATCGACCGATTTCTGTGGAAAAACGATCGCCCACCGAGTACTGCCGTGGGGGGAATGCCTGCCGATTGTACCCGATTAGCATTGAGTCATTTGTGCCCTGAAGTGCGTTGGGTCATTTCTGGGATTAATGCTGGGGGAAATATGGGGGTGGATCTCTATCTTTCCGGCACGGTGGCAGCGGTTCGAGAAGCGGCATTTCACGGCATTCCCGGCATCGCCATCTCTCAGTACCGCCATCGACCCGGGGAGATCGATTGGGAAGCTGCCACGCGCTGGAGTACGGCAATCATTGCCGATTTGATGGATCGCAGCTTGGAACCGTATAGTTTCTGGAATGTCAATTTTCCCCATCGGGAACCCGGACTTCCGGAACCGGATGTGGTGTTTTGCGAGTCGAGTATTCAGCCGTTACCCATTGATTATCGGATAGAGGGAGATGACTTTCATTACGTTGGCGATTATCAACAGCGCCAACGGACTCCTGGAACGGATGTGGATGTCTGTTTTTCGGGCAATATTGCGGTGACAAAAGTGAGGTTAGGTTAGGGGTTTGAATGAATTTTCCTCGATGAATTTTCCTAGATGTCTAAAGATTATCGAGTGCGACGAGGAAGAGTAAAATAGAAACTTGAACCCGAATTTAAGGTAGACTCCACCCAAATCTCTCCGCCATAAGACTCGACAATTTTTTTGCAACTTGCTAGACCAATTCCCGTTCCCGGATAAGCTTTTGCGGAGTGAAGTCGTTGAAAAATCTGGAAAATTCGATCGAAGTATTCTGATTCAATACCGATGCCATTATCGCACACTTCAAAGCGCCATTTGTCAGGTTGTGATTCGACAGCAATGTGAATTCGGGGAGCGGTATCATCAGAGCGATATTTGATGGCATTACCGATGAGGTTGGTCAATAACTGTACCATTTGTCTGGGATCGGCTCGAACCACCGGGAGGGCATCGGCAGTCACAACCGCGCCGCTTCGATCGATCTCTCCTCGTAAGTCGCCCAGAACCTCTTCGAGAACCGGGTTGCAGTCGGTGGGTTCGGTGGGTCGATCGCCGATTCCAATGCGAGAATAGGCGAGTAGATCCCCAATTAACTGCTGCATTCGCGTCACGGCTTGAATAATTTGAGTGAGATAACGATCGACTTTGGGATCGAGATTTTCCCCAGACTTCATGGCAATTAACTGGGCAAAAGCGCTGATACTCATCAGGGGTTGTTGCAGATCGTGGGAGGCGATGTAGGCAAATTGTTCGAGTTCGCGATTCGATCGTGCCAGTTCGTTGTTTAACTTTTGCAGCTGTTCGATAATCTGTTGCCGCTCGATGGCATAATGAATAGCACGCACCAACCAGGGTCGGTTAATTTCACCTTTGATTAAATAATCTTGAGCGCCTTGCCTGAGTGCTTCCACTGCCAGTTCTTCGTCATCGAGTCCTGTTAAGACGACGATCGGAATTTTTGGGGCTTTTTCATAGATTTGTCTGACGGTTTCTAAACCTTGAGAGTCGGGCAATCCCAGATCGAGTAAGATAGCGTTAAATGTTTGGTTTCCCAGAGATTGAAGTGCTTCATCTAAACGATCGACCCAACTAATCTCGAACTCAGGCATTCGATCGATGGAGGTTAAAAACTTCTGCAAGATGCGGGCATCGGCAGAGTTATCCTCAACCAATAAGATTTTTAAAGCGGCTTCATCCACACCCATTAATCGGCAGAACCCGATCTATTTTCAACTCTAAATAGATGTATATCATAGATAGATCTCGGTTGAAGGAAGTTTGACAAGCTCAAGCCAAAATTTGTCGATCAGTTCTACCATATTTCTCAATTCTTGCAGATGAAAGGGCTTGTGTATGTAGCAGTTGGCTTGAAGTTGGTAGCTAGTAAGGATATCTTCTTCGTCTTCGGAGGTGGTGAGGACGATGACGGGAATCGATCGTAAGTTGAGATCGGATTTGATGTCGGCAAGCACTTCCAGTCCTGTTTTCTTGGGGAGATTGAGATCTAACAAAATCAGATGCGGGCGAGGACTGTGGGTATATTGTCCTTCTCGGCGCAAAAAGGCGATCGCCTGGACTCCATCTTCAACAATGTGAATGTTCCGCAACCGGGCTGTTTCTTTAAAAGCTTTGATGATGAGTTTGGCATCGCTTGCCGAGTCTTCGACAAGTAAAATATCGATCGGCGGGGTTTGAATGTCCTTCATCCTATCATTGTGGGGTACTAAAATTCTGCCAATACTTTCTTTTCTAAAAGATCATTCTATCTAAAATTGTGGGTAAATTTCGGGAAGATCGGACTCGCGGATTTTCGATCGATCGGTATTAAGCCTTTACTTTCCATCGAGCTGGGATCGATCGTTTTGTAGGTTCTAGAGCCGTCGCATCAGGCGGCTTCGGCATCAACCCCAGAGGAGAGAGGACTGAAAGATTGTCGAGCAAAAAGATATTCTCTGATTCGAGGGATTGACGATCGGCTAATGGCGATCGTTAGGGATTTCTGAAATTTTCGGGGTTGAAATTCTTAAATTTCAACCCTTTAAACGGGTTCGCATTGGGGTAATGTGAAGTAGAATGTTGCCCCAAGTCCCGGAGCCGACTCGACCCAAATCCGACCGCCGTGTCGCCGGACGATTTTCTGGCAAATTGCCAAACCGATCCCGGTTCCCTCGTACTGTTGTCGCCCTTGCAGACGTTGAAAGATGACAAAGATCCGATCGGCATATTTGGGATCGATACCGATGCCGTTGTCGCGGACGGAGAATACCCATTCCGTCGATTCTCCAGATACTTCTCCAGATACTCCAGATACTAGAGTGTTGGCGTCTGACTCTCTTGTGCGACTCTCCACAGAAATATGAATCCGAGGGGGTTCTGGGGTGCGAAATTTGAGGGCGTTGCCGATCGTATTTTGAAATACTTGCATCAATTGCAACTCGTCTGCCATGACGATGGGGAGCGGATCGCGGGTAATTATCGCTCCATTTTGGGCAATAGCGCCTTGCAAATTGGCGAGGGCGGCGTCGAGGGCACGATCGGCGGGTGTGGGCACAAAGGCTTTTCCCCGCGTCCCTACACGGGAAAAGGACAGCAAGTCACCGATGAGCTGTTGCATCCGAGTTGCCGCATCGACGATAAAGTCCATATATTCCTCACCTTCACCGTCGAGTCGATCGCGATATTCCTCGTTGAGCAGTTGAACAAAACTGATAATTGTCCGCAGAGGTTCTTGTAAATCGTGGGAGGCAACCGATGCAAACTGTTCCAATTCCCGATTCGATCGCGCCAGTTCCCCAGCGTTGCGAGTGGCATTTTCCAGCAGTTGCGCGTGGGCGAGGGCGATCGAAGTCCGCGCGGCTAATTGCTCGAGCAAATTGGCTTCCCAGGGTTGCCAGTGTCGAATTCGATCGCACTGGTGAACGATCGACAATCCCCACAACGGGCTGTCCGAACAGGTTTGGCAATTGTTTACATCCGGTGTGGTGCAAGGACTCCCAGGGGATGGGTGCAACAGGATTGGGACGACGAGTCGAGATTTGACGTTTAAATTTTGCAGGTATTCCAGCAGACAAGTTGCCGTGTCATCGAGGGCGATATCGGGGATATTTCTCGTCTTGCCTTGGCAATAATCGAGATAGCAATCGGGGGGAAATTCTTCGTCTTCAAACCGCAAACCGATGGTGCTGGGTTCTCCCGGCTTCACGGATTCGTGGGTAACAACGCCCGTTCTATTGGAATAGAGGCGGAAAATCAAGACTCGATCGGCTCGCAGCAGTTGTCGCACCTCTGCTACGGTGGTGTTGAGAATTTCATCGAGATCTAAGGATTGACGAATGTGCTGGGAAATTCGGCTCACCAGTCGCTCTTGTTCGATTTGCTGCTGGAGGGCTATTTCGGCGTGTTTGCGATCGGTAATATCGGTAATCGAGCCAATATACCCGAGGATCGTTCCCGTTTCGTCTTTTTGAGCAACGGCTTGTCCCAAAACCCAGGTGATTCGATCGTCGGCAGTTTGAAAGCGATATTCGGCTTGGAAGGGAGAATCGGAGGCAACCGCCTGCATCCATTCGGCAACCACTCGATCTCGATCGTCCGGGTGCAATCCCTGTACCCAACCCGCATCTCGGGCGTCTTCCGGGGTCAGTCCGGTGATTTGACACCAACGATCGTTGACGTACAAACAATTTCCCTGAGTATCGGTGCGAAAAATCCCGATGGGGACGACCTGGGTGAGGATATCAAAACGTTCCTGAATTTGGCGTAATGCGGCTTCTGTGCGACGGCGATCGCCGCTCTGGGTAATATCCGTAGCGATGCTATTGCGGCGAACCGGGGTCCCTGTGGTGTCGAAAATCAGGTGCGTTTGCTCTCGCAGCCAGCGCACGCTGCCATCGGGTCGGACAATTCGGTATTCGAGGTTGAAGGATCGGGTTTGGATTAGGGCGGCATCGGCGCGATCGACTGTGGCGCGATCGTCGGGATGAATACACGATCGCCATAGGGTCAAATCTGCCAGAAAATCGGAGAGGGAACGACCGTACATCGATTCTACTGCCGAATTGAGATAGAGCAGTTTGTCGATGCGCGGATCGAAAGACCAAACGGCATCTTCAATGGAACTGAGGACGCTATGTAGTCGTTCGTCGCCCAGTTGAAAGGCGCGTTCGTTTTCGGCGATGGTTTGTTCGTCGGCAGTGCGAGCGAGAGTTAACCGCAGCGATCGTTCTAGCATCAACGGACTCAGGCAATCTTTTGCCCAATAGTCGGCGACTCCTGTTTGCAGAGCAGCCAGACCGATTTCGGCGGTTTCGGTCAGCACAATGACGGGGGACTTGCTGGGGAGTTGGAGCGCAATGGGCAACCATCGAGTATCGGGATAATTTAGAATATAGGCGTCGTATCCAGATATCGCCTCGGCATCGGGTTCGGTGTCGGCATCGATCCAGTCTAGTTGGTACATCCCTCCTTCGAGATTCCCCAGGTGAGAGCGAATAATTGGGTAGTCGGTTCCGGCATCATCGATGAGCAAAATCCGACGAGTTGATGGTGAAGGGATTCCTCCGAAGTCTTGCTTCATGATGGGTTAGGTTCGATTCTAGATCTCGATCGCGCGGGATCGGGGAAACCCGACCCCCAAAACCCTCGGATTATTCGATCGTGATGCTCTGAGGTTTGTTTCCGTTGCCGTTTTGGTTACCGTCCAAACCCGAACCGGAAGTCGCACCAGACGAGCCAGCACGCTCATCTAGCCAGCTTTTGACCGGATCGTCAGCGAGGTTGAGATGAAAGACTCCAGAAAAGAAGCCGCCGAGAAAGGCGATTGGTTCTTTGGAGAACTCTTTGAGAATGGGTTGAATTTCGTCGAAAAACATTTTGTACGATCGTCCCCGTAGTTGAATGGTCAGTCTTTCTGAAATCCTAGCGCGTCTTTGCCTAGAAATACCACTGTCGTACAGGCAGAGCTGGGGATGAGGACGCCAGTGCTGTATGCCTGTGCTGGAACGATCGTCAATTCGTTTTGTTTTTTCACGTTCCCTTCTCTAACGATATGATTTCTCGTAAAGATCTTGCCTTTTACTTGGAAGATGTCGAAACCCCGATCGGTCGATCGATTTCTTTGACTCTGACCAGCTTGATTTTATTATCCGCTATTTTTTTTGTGGCACAGACTTATCCGCTATCTGATTCGATTTTGGCACTGTTGCGAATTCTAGATACGGCGATCGTTGTTATCTTTACTCTAGAGTATTTTTTGAGATGCTGGGTTGCCGATTCTGTCAAAGACTTTATTTTTAGTCCAATCGGTATTTTAGAATCACTAATTATTATAACCTTTTTTTTAGGGTTTTGCAATGTTGTCTTTGTCAGGATATTTCGTTGGTTTCGGATTTTAAGACTCATTCGATTTTGGGATATTGAGGTTTTATCTTTTCGTTTGAATGGTGAAAACAGAGAAATATTTGTTCAAATTTTATTTACATTATTTGCGATAATCTTTATTTTTTCCGGTTTGATTTACCAAGTCGAACATCCTGTCAATCCGCAGATTTTCGGCGACTTTTTAGATGCGTTCTATTTTTCCGTTGTGACGATGACAACCGTCGGATTTGGCGATGTCATTCCTCTGTCAGAAACTGGGCGATGCTTGACATTACTGATGATTATCACCGGTGTTGTTCTGATTCCGTGGCAAGTGGGCGCATTAATCGAGCATTTAATAAAAAGTCCCGATCGGATCGAGAAAGTGTGTTCGGGGTGTGGTTGGTCGAGTCACGATCGAAATGCTCGATTTTGCAAAATGTGCGGCACAAAATTTGAGATAGATAGTGAGTGAGTGGCAGAAGTGGTGAGACTTTCCTAAACTCCTGTAACTCCTTTCAATTCTATGACTTATCACTTCTTAGCGATCGAAATTGTCGAAATTGTCGATCGCGAATTTCTCGCCACTCACTCCGGCTTAAGGTTTGACACTATCAGCATTGCACAAACTCCGATCGGCTTGACTGACATTGGGATTAGTTAGCATATAATCGTCGAGCCAATCACAACTACCCTGGAATAAGGTGTCAAATTCTAAATCCCAGAGAATCGCAGTTTTATCAGCACTTCCAGAAGCGATCGTGCGTCCGTCGGGACTAAAGCTCACGCTCAAAACCCCAGAATCGTGACCTTGAAGAGATTTAATCAACCGACCATCTTGCAAGCTCCACAATTTCATCGTGCCGTCCCAACTGCCTGCCGCCAAAACTTGACCTTGGGGACTAAAACTAACACTATTGACGCTATCGCTATCGCTAAACTCTTTGAGAAGGTTGCCATTGAGATCCCAGAGTTTAACCGTATTATCCCAACCGGAAGAAGCCAAAGTTTGGCTGTCGGGACTAAATAAGACACCGGTAATATAAGACGTGTGTCCCGGCTCGTAATTTTCTTGTTTGTCGATCGTTCGCAATAGGGAGCCATTCTGATGCCAAATGCGGACGGTTCGATCGTCTCCCCCCGAAGCAAGGAACTCCCCATTGGGACTAAAGTTTACGCTATTGACACGTTCTGTATGACCGCGCAACGTATTCAGGAGTTTTCCCTCGAGACTCCAGAGTTTGATAGTTTTATCCCGACTGGCAGAGGCGATGGATTGTCCGTTGGGGTGAAAACTCAGTCCCAGCAAGTAATTGCTGTGAGCCGATAGAGCCAGACAAGCCTCATCCATAACCTGTTGACCGGGCTTCAATTGGGGGTCTACAAAGGTGCGAACCAATGTACCGTCGATGTTCCAGAGTTTCAGGGTGCAGTCTCGACTGGCTGTTGCCACAAATTTTCCATTTGGGCTAAAACTCGTTGCCGATACGAGATCTCGATGGCTAGCTTGTGCCTCACAATCGGCTTTCTCGTTGGCAGGAGAGTTATCCGATCGATCGACAAAGGTCGTCAGCAGCGTGCCGTCGCGATTCCACAGTTTCACCGTACAATCGCGACTGGCGGTGGCAAGAATGCGTCCGTCGGGACTGAAGCTAACATTTTCGACTCGATCTTGGTGTTCTTTCAAGCGATGTTTGTCTAATTTGCGATCGAGATGCCAAATTTTGATCGTTTTGTCTTCGCTGGCAGATGCCAATTCCGGACGAGTGGGATGGAAGCTGACTTGGGTGACGCTATCGCTGTGACCTTCCAAGGTTTCCGATAAGGCAAGCGTTTCTAGAGAAACGCCATCCCATTTCCAGAGTTTGATAGTTTTGTCGTCACTCGACGAAGCCATGGTTTTGCCATCCGGACTGAAATTGACGCTGTAAATCCATGCGGAATGGGCTTCTAGGGTTTTGAGGAGGGTTCCGTCCCGCTGCCAAAATTTGAGGGTGCGATCGCCGCTGGCGCTGACCAGCATTTGACTGTTGGGGTGAAAGCGAACGGCGTGTACGGGTTTTGTATGACCTTTCAAGGTGGCAACTAACGTCCCATCTGTTTGCCAAATTTTGACGGTATCATCGCTGCTAGAAGAAGCCACGAGTTGACCGTCCGGACTGAATGCCACATCTAAAACGTCGCCTTGATGGCTGGATCTGAGATTGACAAATTGTCTCCCCGTTTTGTACTTTTGGGGCGCCATTGTCTACAAACACTTTCAGCAGTTGTCCTTGACGATTCCAAAGTTTCACGGTGCAATCTTGGCTGCCGGAAACAATCCATCGACCATCGGGGCTGAAACTGACACCATACACTTTGCCGCCGCGACCGTTGAGAGTATTGATGAGGGTGCCGTCTGGCGTCCAAATCTTAATTGTATTGTCCCAACTGGCAGTTGCCAACTGTCGATCGTCGGGACTGAAACTCACTTTAGTAACGCTATCATCGTGGTGGAGTTCTCCCAGTAATTCTCCGTTCGATCGCCACAGTTTGACGGTTTTATCGGTACTTGCCGACGCGATCGTGTTGCCGTCCCGGCTGTAGCTAACATCCCAAACAATATCTTTATGTCCTTCTAAGCGATTGCGCTCTTTTATCAGGTAAATGGCTTGCTGGAGAGTGCTAATCACGCGCAATTGGGTGGGATAGTCGGCATTTTTTAAGTTTTGCCATTCTCGTTGTGCCCGCAAACTTTCGAGCAAAGCATCAAACTTTTTATTCGAGAAGATATAAGCTTCTGCCGTTGCCGTGCGCGCCACCGTTTCTACTTCCCGTTTTTGGCTTTCTAACTCGGAGTTTTTAGTCACCACCCGTTGCCAAGAAAACATCGATAAGAAAGTGACGCAAGTTAACCCGGCAACCATCCATTTGAGTTGGTGGTTTCGTTGTTCGAGTTGTTGTTGGCTAACTTGTTGAGCCGCTTCGCTTTTTTCCAAGCGTTTGGCGAGGTTGACTTCATCTCGTTGGCGGATCGGTCGAACGAGATAATCGTGAACGAGTTGATAGCGATCGCCGGATTCTTCTCGGTGACGAAAGACTAAACCCGAGCCTTCAAAAACTTTGAGAATTAAGTCGAGTTGAGAGTAAATAGCGGACAGTTGTAGCTCGCTATTATTCTGCATTTTTAAGTTGTTGGACTCTCGCAAATCTTCGGCTAATTCTTCTTTTGTTCTTAAGGGTCGAGTATTTTTTTCATCGACGAGTGCGGATAAAACATTCCACGTAGCTTTGGCATTTTCCACACCGCAGTCTCGGACAATTTGAACCAACGATCGCTCGATCAGTGTATCTTTTGGATTTGCCCCGAGCAATAGATATTGAGACAGGGTATTAATATTTTCTTCTTGCAGTTGAGCGCCCACTAGCTGAAGCTCGATCGGGCGAACTTGTCCCAATTCCATCGACAAATCTCTAACCAGTTCGTCGATCAAATTAGGTTCCAGATAAAAGTGGGTTTTCTCGGTGAGATCTCGAACGATTTGGCGGGTATCTTCCAGAGAAAAATTCCCGATGCTATAACGAATACTTTTGTCGAGGATATTATTATTAATCGCATCTAAGTCAGGAATGCGATCAAACTCTAACAAGTAGTGCAAATAGTCTTCTCGCAATGATAAAATAATTTTAACAAAGGGAATATTTAGACACTCGCACAAGAAGTCATAGAATTCTTGTCGATCGCTTTGATGGGGATAGACAAAGAAAAACTCTTCAAATTGATCGAATATTAAGACGGTTAACAAGTTACGGTTGATGTTATGCCGTAATTGCTCCACAATTCGGTTCGGAGATGTGCCAATTTGTTCTCCGATAAAGGTTAACGTGGTGGTATCTCGAGCGATATCTGAACTTTCTGCGGGATTAAACTGTGCTTGAGTCAGCCGCTTTCCCAGTTCTCGACTCCAATTGGTATAACTCGGCAATACGACAGGTACGACAATACGATCGCCGATCGCTTTTTGTCGAAGTTCAGGAATTAATCCAGCATTGACCATCGAACTTTTTCCCACGCCGGAATACCCGTGAATGACGGTGAGTTTACAATCATTTCGACTGACTCTTTCAACTAAACGCCGAATATCTTGAGCGCGACTGGCAGAAGCAATTTCATGAGCGACTGTCGCTGTTTTCAAGCTATCTCGTGCGGGGTTGAGCGCTTGCTGCTGGGGTTGTAGTTGGGTGGCGCCAATAAACGCTCGAAACCCATATTTATGTTCGATTTTATGTTGTTCCTGTTTGATGCCAAACGCATCGAGATAACGGCCTTGTTGGAAGTAAAGCGATCGCAATTCTTGTAAAATATTAATATAGAGTTGTGGATCGTGCTGATGTAACGGCGGATCGCAACTCGAACCCAAGGTTTGAGCTTGTTCTAGGTCAAGGGTTGCCAATTGTAAGTTTCCCAGATGCTTTCGCGATCGAGCTAGTAGTAAAAGAGCCAAAGCCTGATGTTTAGGTTTGGGAGTTGAGGAATGTTCTAAGAGTTGCAGCGCTTTTTCTGCTGTGTGTTTTGCCGATCTCCACTTTTGACGATGCAGTGCCACTTCGGCTAAAAAACTATAATCCTGTGCCAGTTGAACTTCCGACGATGTTCCTTTAATTTGCTCCAGATTTTGATGGAGTTCCAGCGCCGTTTGAGCTAAGCTTTGTAGCGCTTGCCAGTCCTCGAGCCTTCGCAAAACTTGACCGAGTTGACTGATAAACTTTGCCACTAAATCTTGACGGTTCGATCGATCGAAAACATCGATACACTGTTGAAAGTAGGTTCGGGCTTCCTGCAACAACATTTGATTTTGACCCGGCTGTAAGTCAGCTTTGCGACAATAGCACAGACCGATATAAAAGAGCAGCACGCCTTCTCGCTCTCGAATTTGTTGCGATCGTCGATAGAATCACTTTCTCGCGTCTGCTCTTGCTGCCAAAAAGCCAAACTTTTTTGATAGTGTTCTAAGGCATCATCCAGTAAATCGTTGGCATAATCATCTCGACCGAGAATAAATTCCAAGCTGGCGGACAATGCATCATCTAAGCGAATTTCCTGTTTTTGCAAGTCTTTTTGCGCTAGGTCTAAAACTTGGCGCTGTAATGCCCCCATTTCTAGCTTCACCGCTCCATTGTAGAAGAACGGTTCGGCACCCGCTTCCAAGACGATGGCAAAGATTTGGTCTGCTTTTTGACTGAGAAACTGAATGAGTTCCTGGGTGGGGATTTCAAACTTAATGGAAGTGGCTGCCCAGCTCTTAAAATCTGGAGCGTGCCGAATCATTTTTTCGAGAACTAGGTCGTCGATCCACAAAATTAAAGGAAAGGGAAATCGCTTGCGAAACTCTTCTCGCACTTGGTTTGTGGAGTTGAGAACTTGTTCTATTTTTTTGACATTTTGTAACTCTAAAATTGATAGAGCTTGCGGTTGAGTCGTTTCGAGATAGTCTTGAATATTCGTGTAGAGGGTGTTAACTGAACGGGGCAGAGATAGCTCTCCCATAACGATCGAGGATGCCTCTTTCACCTGGCGCAGCATCTTTTCTGCGAGCCACGCATAGTTGCAACGAACGAGAATTAAAGAAAATTGACCTTGAGAGAGTGAAATCGCGCGCAGTAGTGTTTTTAACGATCGTTTATTGTAAGTCGCAACATCTTCTGAAGAGTGTAAATGAACCATACCTCTAATTACTCGATCGATCTTCTGGGTTAAGGTGTGATGGCAGTCGCCATATCAGTTAGTCAAAATTCCGATCGAGGAAAAGCGTTTGCTCGACATGAATCGTACAAATACTTCGCCCCTTTGCTATGTCCGAACCCAAGTGGTGACTGCTACAGAAAACAGCTATCTCACCGGGAATCGATCGAGTTTCGATCTCGATTCCCCACGTGACAAGATCATTCTAACGATGTAACGGTAGATACCGAATGCTGGGTCTCACCCATCGCGTATTGGCACTTACGTAAAATTACCGATCTCCTGAGGATGGATCGATCGTTGTGACAATCTTGAGGCGATTTCGGGGTCATGGGTGAATCGTAGACAGTCGATGGCAATTCCACCCGATCAAACCGATGCGCAACGTTTGGACTCGATATGACTGCCTTTACGGTTTCCGAGGAGCGATCGTCGCAAAGGAGTCGGCTGACGCGGCTTGACCCGTGCGGGGTCGATGAATTGGACGGAATCTTCGAGCGATCGAACTCGCACGCGACCACTCCAAATATTGACTTGATAAACCAACTGGTTGTCAATGTCTACACCCGTCAGCCAACCGCTGCGAACTGAGTAAACCCCCGTATCGATGCCCAACCAACCGGGACCTTGTGCCAGTTGTCCGGGTTTTACGTCGGGTAAGGTAAAAGTGATCGTGTGTCCGGTAATAATCAGCTTGTCGGCAAAGTAGGGTCGAGGGTGTCGGTGGAATTCATCGCGAATCCAGCAGGCATCATGGGCGGTTTGCTGTTCGGGGCGCAATTGGGGATTGACTCCCGCATGAACCAGCCATAGATCTCCCAAATCAAGAGAAGTGGGTAGGGTTTTCAGCCAATTGAGGTGATCCCAAGGAATGAACGCATCAGGATAGCTGGCGATGGTTGCCTGTCCGCCACTTTGGAGCCAAGCATCCATACAGGGTTCGTAAACTCGTCCGTTTTTAAACGAACCCAACATCATTTGTTCGTGATTGCCTAATAAACAGTGGTAGGGACTGTAACGAACGAAATCAATGACTTGGCGGCTTTGGGGTCCGCGATCGATCAAGTCGCCCAAGAAATAGACGGCATCATTGGTTGCCGGTGCAATTTCTGCGAGCAACTGCATCAATCCTGCATAGTGACCATGTACATCGCCAATAACGATCCGTCGTGAAGCCATCACTGTTTACCCTGTTGAAACGTTCTACCCAGTTGTCCGCACGATCGCGGCTCTATTGATTTAATGCGTTCAGAAAACGCTGGAGCCCGGTCAAAAGACCCGACTTTTTTGGTGGGAGTGGATCGATTGGACTCTGTGTCTGGACTGTCTGGCGAGTCCATTTCCCCGGAGAGAATGCGTTCTAGTCGATCGCCGACGGGTTTGTCGGCACTTTCCCAAATCAGTTCGTAGGTTCCGTCTTCGGTGTCTCGCCACACTTGCCAAGGCGAGGGATAACACCGGAATAATGTTGCCCCGTCTAATGGTTGAATGTAGTAGCAGCTCTCGATGCGATCGAGGAAGCGTTCCCGTAATTGGCGTGCCGCATAGCCGATACCGATGGTGGAAACATCTTCGAGACGGGGTAGCAGCAGCACCACCGGACGATCGCCGGCGTAGTTATACAATTGTTCCACTTGAGTCACTTCGATGGCAGAGGGTTCGATCGCCACGAACCACGGATCTTCTGGAGAGAGTCGGGTTTCCACGGAACGGCTGCGGCTGCCGAGATCCGAGATGGTGAAGGGCACGTCACCCCAATCGCGACGGGCTAGAGCTGCGGCTCCAGAGTCGGGAAACAGGACTTTCGGCGGAGCGCCAATGGCTTCCCACACGGGCAAAAATTGCTCGGCAATGGGCTGGGCTTTCAGTTCGGGAAAGACCAGCTCGACTTGCAACAAGCGATATCCATCGGCGATGGCGGCGATCGTTGCCGCTTTGGCTTGGACGATGGCTCCGGTTATATCCTGGGGAAGTTCAACCATGTTTCGAGTTTTTGCGCTCTAATTTTCATCATATGAGTTTCCCACAGGCTCTGCCCGAAAACTTGCAGTTTCCTCATAAATGTAACGGTTTTATAAAATAGAGGTAAATGTCACAACGGACGATTATGTACTTGACCTATTTAGATAGCAACTCTTGGTTGTGGGAAATTGGCGAGAAACGAATTTTGGTCGATCCCTGGTTAGTTGGCCCCCTGATGTTTGGCAATCTAGCCTGGTTGTTTAAGGGGGAACGACGCACGCCGCGTTCGATTCCGGAGAATATCGATGTGATTTTGCTGTCTCAGGGTTTGCCGGATCACGCTCATCCTCCCACTTTGGCACAACTCGATCGCCAGATTCCGGTTGTCGGTTCTGCGGGTGCGGCAAAAGTGGTGGCAGAGTTGGGTTATACCCAGGTGACGACTTTGGCGCATGGGGAAACTTTTGTGTTGGATGATGCGGTGGAAATTACGGCGGTGCCCGGTTCGCCTATCGGTCCGACGACGATCGAAAATGGGTATGTTCTCAAGGATTTGCGGCAAAATCGTACTCTCTACTACGAACCCCACGGGTATCATTCTCCCATGCTGAAGGAGATGAACTCGATCGATGTGGTGGTGACACCGATGATCGATTTAACCATCCCGTTGCTGGGTTCGGTGATTAAGGGACAGGAAACGGCGTTGGAACTGGCAAAATGGCTCAAACCTCAAGTGATGATCCCCACGGCAGCCGGAGGAGATATTCAGTTTGAAGGGTTGCTGATTAAACTGTTGCACTCAAAAGGGAGTACGGAGGAATTGCAAACGAAGTTAGTAGCAAACAATCTGGCAACGCGGGCGATCGAACCTATACCAGGAGAGCGGTTTGAGTTGCAACTGAACGCGCCGACGACGGCTTGAGCTAAAAGTTAAATACTACCTCTTGCAAATTTTCAGGTTGGTAGTAGAATCAGATATTCATCGATCGCCCCCTCCATCTGAAAACTGTTGAGGGGGCGAGCTTTTGGAGACCTAAACGATCGATCGGCGATCGCGCCCGACAACTCCAGGGTTTCCCCTCTCATTTGGGTTTTCCTCTGACAAGTAAACCGCATCGAAAAGTTCTACACTTCGCCCCAACTTCGACCACTGGAACGTCATTTTTTGTGACGTCTCCAGTGCCGACAGCTCGGCGCTTCGGTAACGTGTTCACCCAAATTTTAAACATCGAGGTTGAATGGAACCCAAAATTATTCTGATGCTTTGCATTTTAGTCGCGGCTTTAATTGCTTTTGTTGCGGAATGGCTGCCTGTTGATATTACGGCGATCGGGGTGGCGACCGTTCTCATGCTATTCGGGTTAGTCAGCCCGGATGAAGGAATTGCCGGCTTTGGTAACTCGGCAACCATCACCGTGATGGCGATGTTTATTCTCAGTGCTGGAATTACTAAAACCGGGGCGATTCAAATCGTTCGAGATTTGCTGGTGAAATGGGGCGGCAATAATCCTTCCCAACAGATTTTTGTCATGGGGGCGATCGTCGGTCCGATTACGGCATTTATTAATAATACTGCTGTGGTTGCAATTTTTATTCCCATTGTTGAAGAATGGTGCAGAAAACAAAAAATCTCGGTTTCTAAACTGCTGATGCCACTTTCTTATGCCACGGTTCTCGGTGGCATGATTACGATAATCGGAACTTCTACCAATATTTTGGCAAGCGGAATTTCTAAAAAGCTAGGATATGGTGAATTTGGTTTATTCCAATTTACACCTTTGGGAATTATAACTTTTCTTATTGGCTTGGTTTATCTGACGTTTGCCGCACCTAAACTCTTGCCCGATCGTAAACCCATCGCCAATAATTCCTTGAGTGAAGAATACGGGTTGAAGGACTATGTTAGCGAAGTGGTGATTACTCCTCGATCGAGCTTAATTGGTCAAACTTTAAACCAAAGCGAAATTCAGCGAAAATTCGATATCGATGTCCTGGAAATCATTCACAATGAGAACAAGTTTCCCCAACCTTTAGGAGATAAACAACTGTCGGCAGGCGATATCTTGTTGGTGCGAGGCACTCGAGAAGATTTATTGAAAATTCGGGACGAACGCGGGATTGAGATTTTAGCTGATGTTAAATTCAGCCAAGAGTCTGGAGGAGAAGAGTCGATCGAATCCGAAATGAGTTCGGGAGAAGAAAATATCGCCGAAGTTTTAATTTTATCGAACTCTCGATTGATTGGATCGACGCTCAAAGATTTACGATTTCGGCAGCGCTACAACGCCACCGTAATTGCCATTCGTAGAGGCGAAGAGTTGGTTCGAGAGCGGTTGGGTAAAGTGCCTCTACGATTTGGTGATTTGCTGTTAGTTCAAGGTCCAAAACAGAGTATTTTGGGGTTGCAAACCACCCGAGAATTGTTGGTTCTCGAGCAAAAAGATGTCGATAGTATACAACAGAAGAAAGCCTGGATTGCGGTGGCGATTATTCTGGGTGTCGTTGTGGTTGCCGCTTTCAACTGGTTTCCCATTTTAGTCACGTCCTTGGTCGGTGTCATCTTAATGATTGTCACGGGTTGTCTCAAACCTGGAGAAATTTACGGTGCGGTTCGCTGGGATATTATTTTTCTCTTAGCGGGTCTAATTCCGCTGGGAACGGCTATGGAAAACTCAGGAGCAAATGAATGGTTGGCTGATAATTTAGTTAATCTGGGAGGTAGTTTTTCTGGGTATTGGATATTACTATTTTTCTATCTCATTACCTCGTTTTTGACCGAAATCTTGTCGAATAATGCTGCTGTAGTTTTGATGATTCCTGTGGCGGTGCAGGTGGCAATTTCCTTAAGTTTGAACCCTTTAGCGTTTATGTATGCTGTGACTTTTGCAGCATCGAATAGCTATCTAACTCCCATCGGATATCAAACTAATACGATGGTATATGGACCGGGGGGATACAAGTTTCTCGACTTTACCAGAGTGGGTCTGCCACTGAATCTGATTTTGACGATTTGTACGCCGTTATTGATTGTTTGGATCTATGGGTTAAAGCCTTAGTTTTTCTAGGGATATCAGATTTATAAAACCCCAGTTTC
This sequence comes from uncultured cyanobacterium, assembly GCA_963838375.1. Lineage (GTDB taxonomy): Bacteria > Cyanobacteriota > Cyanobacteriia > Cyanobacteriales > Geitlerinemataceae > DVED01. Next base: position 933,079 of record CAWIQY010000015.1, read on the forward strand.
TTTAAGAAACCGGGGTTTTATTTTCGTTATGGGCGATCGTCGCCTAATCCAAAAGTGATAAACAAAGCGTAGATTGAATTTGGGAAGGTTATTCTTCTTCACGATCGAATATATCTAATTGTTCGATCGGCTTTTTGCCATCTACTGTATATTTTCCTGTTTTTTCCTGCACCGTTTGCGGAGCATCTCCATCGGAGGATTGCCCAGAACTTTTTCTCAAGCCGACGGCTATTTTACTGTGTTTTTCGATTTGTCCCATCACTTCTTTGGCTCGTTTAATTACCGATTTGGGTAAACCTGCCAAACGTCCGGCTTCGATGCCGTAGGATCGATCGGCACCTCCGGGTTGCACTTGATGTAAAAACACAATTTCGTTGGGCAATTCTTTCACCGTCACTTGATAGTTTGCGACATTATCTAAGATAGAAGCCAGTTCATTCAATTCGTGATAATGAGTGGCAAAAATCGTCCGAGAACCGAGATCGGCTGCTAAATATTCGGCAACCGCCCAAGCGATCGACAATCCGTCAAACGTCGCCGTTCCTCGCCCAATCTCATCTAATAATACCAACGATTTGGGCGTCGCATGATTGAGAATATTTGCCGTTTCGTTCATCTCTACCATAAACGTAGATTGTCCGGTAGCGATGTCATCCACCGCGCCAACGCGGGTAAAAATCCGATCGCAGATTCCCAATTTTGCCGCCGTTGCCGGGATGAAACTCCCGGTTTGTGCCATCAGTTGAATTAACCCCGTTTGTCGAAGATAGCAACTTTTTCCGCTGGCATTAGGTCCGGTTAAAATAATTAAATCCGGCGCATTTTCTTCAAAAATTCCTAACTTCGTGGAATTGGGAACAAAGAACCCCGCCGGGAGAGATTTTTCGACCACAGGATGCCGTCCGCCGACGATCGACAATTCCCGAGTTTCCACTATTTGTGGGCAACTGTACCCCTGTTCTACTGCCACTTCAGCAAACCCACACAAAACATCGATCGCCGCTACAGCTTTGGCTACAGTGCGAATTTGTTCGGCTCGATCGCCCACTTGGGATCGCAATTCTACAAAAAGTTCGTATTCCAACCGATTCAGCTCATCTTGAGCATTTAAAATTCTTGCTTCTCGTTCTTTCAGTTCTGGTGTAATATACCGTTCTTCGTTGGTTAATGTTTGTTTGCGAATGTAATTATCCGGGGCTTGTTCGGTTTTGGAACGGGAAATACTGATATAATAACCAAAGGTTTTATTAAACCCAACTTTGAGGGTGGAAACTCCCGTTCGATCGCGTTCGGTCACTTCCAAATTGGTAATCCAAGCTCTGTCTCCATCTAAAACTTGCCGCCGTTCGTCCAATTGAGCATTCACCCCCAAACGAATCAAATTGCCTTCTTTGACGTGGATGGGTGGCACTTCGACGATATGACTGTGAAGGCGCTGTGCCAAGGCTTCCAAGGCAGGGGAAACCGTTTGCAGCGCCCGCAGATAGGGAGAACGCCCCGTTGCACATAGTTGCGCCAACTGGGGCAACTTTGATAACGAGTCGGCAATCGCCACCAAATCCCGCGCATTAGCCGCCCCCGAACCCGCCCGTCCGGTTAGCCGTTCCAAGTCGTAAATCTGCCGTAAAAGCTGCTGCAAATCCTGGCGCAGGGTGAAGTTTTCCACCAACTCCCGCACCGTCTCCTGCCGCGCTTCGATGCCTTTGCGGTTGAGAAGCGGTTGCAACAACCAGCGCCGCAGCGCCCGAGAACCCATCGCCGTCCGGGTTTTATCCAGCGCCCACAACAAGGAACCGTAGCGGCTGCCATCCCGTACCGTTTGGGTAATTTCCAAATTTGCTCGCGTTTGTCGATCGAGAACCAGGTAATCGGCGATGGCATAGGTTCGCAACAGTTGCAGGGGAATCGATCGCGGTTGGGTGGGTTCCCGCTTATCTTTCACCTCTTGTTCAAAGGTTTTCTCTAGATACTCCAACAAGCCGCCTGCCGCCCGCACCGCCAGGGGTAAGTGTTCGCAGCCCAATCCTTCGAGCGATCGTAATTTAAACCGCTGTAACAGCCGGGATTTCGCTTCTGCTAAACTAAATGGCGTTTGGGAACGCAGGGAATAACAAAACACATTCGGCAGTTCTGGCGGCAACTCCTCGGAGGTTTCCCCCGGACGCAAAATCGCCGTTGGATTGGGGGCATTGGTGGGGAGAAGAACTTCTGACGGCTGCAACCGCAACAACTCCTCTGTCAGTTGCCCTAATTCTTCCCCCTGGGTGGTGAAAAAGTCTCCGGTAGAAATATCCGCATAAGCTAACCCCCAATGTCGGTTTGCTAGCACCACCGCTGCCAGGAAATTATTGCGACTGGCTTTGAGCATTCCCTCTTCAATCAGGGTTCCGGGGGTAATCACGCGGGTAATTTGCCGATCGACCATTCGCCCCTCTGACGCGGCATCTGATGCCTCTTCCACTTGATCGCACACCGCGATGGCAAACCCTTTTTCCACCAACATCGCTGCATAACGATCGAGCGCATGATGCGGTACTCCTGTCATTGTCACCCGCCCGATATTTTTGCCGCCTTCCTTACTCGTCAACACCAGTTCCAATTCCTGCGCGATGGTGACGGCATCCTGAAAAAAGCACTCGAAAAAGTCGCCCACCCGGTACAACAACAGCGCGTGAGGATACAAATCTTTGGTTTGCGCGTAATGCTGCATCATCGGCGACAACCGATCGCGATCGAGCGATCGATAATCGGAATGCGGCGTCTGGCGTGATGCGCGTTCCGAGTTGGGGGTTGGGGGTTGGGGGTTGGACATTTGGGATTAGGGTTGGGAATGCAACTATCAACTATCAACTATCAACTAATCTTCATTCCTCTCGATCGCTTTTTTAACTTCCGCAGCAGAAACACCCAAAATTCGAGCGATGGGATTAATTAAATTGGGTTCGAGGTCTTTTCCCGTCGCTAAATCTTTGATGTCTTGTGCTGAAACTTTATAGGTATCGCAGAATTTTAGAAATTCTTGAGTGCTCAGTTGTAGTTCTTTTTGACGATCGAGAAGCATCAAGGCGATCGCCCGCGGACCGGATTTAGGTCGTTCTGTTTTGGCGAGGTACTTCTCCATCAGTTCTTCTACTTTTCTGGGATCGCTCCCTTTGGCACGAAGAATATCTAAACAGGCGATGCGGAGCGCTTTACGCCATTTGTCTTGCTCGTTCATCGCTTCGACAATTTCCTGTACGTAATCGGGATGACAATAGCCGACTAACTCACCTTCTCGATAAAAAGGGAGATGAGGTCGATCGGGATTAAATTCCCAAGAAAACGATTCCTGAATTTGGATCATGATTCATGCGTTCCTCAACGATCGATACCTGAGAACTCACAGGGCAAAAATTTTATTCTATTTCTGTTGGCGACATCATCAATTACAGCTAATATGCAAAGCGTCAGGGTCGAATCCGATCGCTTCGGCGGCGATCGTAGTGAGATTTTAGCAAACTCGCGACCCAAATTCGCACCGATTTAGACAAGTTAATGATTTCTTTTCAAAATCGTGATAAATTCAGCCTCGTTACTTTTCATGAGTTCGAGTTTAAATGGGTAGGGGAGTTCTCGTTGGCAGTAAGTCAAAAATTCGGTAAATGCATCCGGCGTCCAAACATGGAAATGAATGCTAAAGTCGAGATCGATCAGTAAGTAGAGTAGGCGTGCGGATAACTGATTGTCGGGAATGCGATCGACGAGTCGAATATATTCTTCAAAGTGAGAAATTCTGGAGGTTTCGGGTCCTTCTTGGTAATCGCGAATCAGATGTTTTAAGGGGGTGACCGGACGATATCGATCGAAGGTATATTGCTTATCGGGAATCGCCAGATAAATCGTGCCACCGGGTTTCACCACTCGCAGATAATTTTGCAGCGCGGCGATCGGATTTTGGCAATGTTCGATCATATGATTCGCAATGACAAAATCCATCGACGCATCGGCAATGGTTCCCAAAACTTCCCCATCATCAATAATATCGACATTGACTAAGGGAAGTTCGTTGAGTTCGGGATATTGCATCCGTAAATCGTATACTGACAGACGATCGAGGTAACGAACTTTTGCCATTTCTGGAACCTGTAGCGGAGAATGCAACGCACCAATTTCGATTCCGTTTCCCTGGAGATATCGTGCGGCAATCTGACAGCGAATCCGATCGGCTTTGGTTTTGGGATCTTCGACTTCTACCTCTTCAACGGCTGTTCGCGTTGTGCGAGTTTCAGAAATGCCATCGACTTCAATTAGAGTTTTTTTTTCTGAGTTTGTCGTTTCGGATTGCGAGATTTCTCTGGTTGAATTGTCTAAGAGAGGGATATTTTCTGGGGAGTTTATCCCATTCGATTCTGAGATTAGCGTTCCAAAAGGATTTTTATCGGATGTTGCCATTTCATCGGCTGGGGTTTCCGAGGGAGAAGTTGGTAAATTCTCATCTGTTGCAGCAGAAACCAACTGTTCTGGATGAAACTCCACGGCGATCGAAGGCGGAATTTCGTTAATGCTATAATCTTCGCGCAGCCGAGTTAAATTGGGATTGTAGCAGGGATCGTTTTCTAAGTAATGTTTCCATCGACGGCGCAAAATATCGGCTTCTCGACCCAATCGGATTAGCTTTTCTGGGGTATCTTCGTATCCGCGACTTTTGGATTCGTAGTGGTACAAAACGACGTGGGGTAAGTAAATATTTCGGTAGCCGCGATCGATGAGTTTCAAACAAAAATCGACATCGTTATACGCGACAGCTAAGGTTTCATCTAAGCCACCGACTACTTCAAACACGTCTCGCCGACACATCAAACACGCACCCGTTACTGCGGAGAAATTATTGACTGTTTTGACTTGACAAACGTAACCCGGTGTATCTTTTGGAAAAGCACGATGGCTGTGTCCGGCAATGCCACCAATGCCTAACATAATTCCCGCGTGTTGGATGGTGTCATCTTCATACAAGAGTAACCCGCCAACTGCACCGATAGACGATCTTTGCGCCTGTTCGACCATGGCTTCTAACCAATCGGGAACTAGAACTTTTGTATCGTTATTTAAGAATAGTAGATAGTCGCCTTCTGCTTGGCTCACCCCAAAGTTATTAATTTTGGGATAGTTAAAGGGAATATCGAGAGGATAGCATTTAAATCGATCGGGTTCTTGTTGCGTCCACCGCGCAATGACTTCCAGTGTTTCGGCTTCTGTACTGCCATTATCAATCAGAACCACTTCGTAGTTGGGATAAGTGGTTTGCGCGAAAATAGAGGTCAAGCATCGATCGAGCATTCCTCCTAAATTTCGGGTGGGAATAATAATGCTAACTCGCTTGTATTCTCGAATTTGATAGCGAACGGTGTAGTTGCCAAAAAATCCCGGAACATCGACAAGGCTTCCGGGTTCGCCGCGACGTTCGATCGCTTCTGCAATGGCTTTTTTCGCCGCTTCGTAAGCATAGGTTTTCACCTCTTGGTTTCCGGTTGCGGTAGATTCTGAATGCAGCCGCCAATGGTAGAGAATTTTGGGAATGTGGTAAATATTTTCTGTTATTTCGGTCAGTCTCAATACCAGATCGTAATCTTGGCTTCCTTCAAATCCCACCCGAAATCCGCCAATTTCATTAATCAGCGATCGTCGATAAACTCCTAAATGGCAAGTATACATCCGGGATAAAAACGAATCCGGACACCAATCGGGTTTGAAGAAGGGGTGCATGAGTTGATTATTCTCATCCACCTTATCTTCGTCAGAATAAATCATATCGGCATCGGGGTGTTGGTTGAGGAGTAACACCACCTCATACAGCGCATCTGGAGTTATTAAATCGTCGTGATCTAACAGTGCGATAAATTCTCCGGTGGCTAAGTCGATCGCTGCATTTGAGGCACGAGACATATGTCCGTTTTCTTCACAAACTTTAACTTTAATTCGAGAGTCTAGTGCTGCGTATTCCTGTAAAATAGGTTGTATATGTGCTGCGGTAGACGCATCATCAGCTAGGCACAATTCCCAGTAAGGATAAATTTGATTGAAAACTGATTCGATCGCATTCCGGAGAAACTTTTCTGATGTGTTATAAACGGGAACGATAATACTAATTGTGGGTTTGTAGCGAAATGCGGGGACGGTATCTGCCATTTTTCTCAAATCGGCAGCGCGAGGGAAATGTTGTGCTAACCACTGTTGATACGCTAAATCGTGCGCGGGAACAGCCATCACTGACGCTTCTGAGATCGGAGATAATTTCCTGACGATTTTTTGCCACACTTTCCCAAAAGCAGCTTTCAATCCTTGTTGCCGGGAAACATCAATAAAAGCTTTTCCTTTAGACTTCACCTTAGCCAAAGGCTTTTTGAATTTAAACCACAGTGTTCGCAGTTTCCAGAACTTCGTGTTTTCCATGGACTGGATTTGGTTTCGAGCTTCTTGCAATTGCTGCGATTGCACTTCTAAGTTAACTTGAAAGTGCTTTTGTAACTGTTGGAGTGCCAATACAGTTTGATGAAGTTGTTGGTGAACTTGTTGATTTTCGAGTCGTGCCTGACAAAGTTTTTCGTGAGTTTGCTGCGATTCTAAAATAACTTGATTCAGCCGTTTGTGGGTTTGTTGCGATTCGGTTCTGGCTTGGTTTAACTGTTCGTGGGTTTGCTGCGATTCTAAAATAACTTGATTCAGCCGTTCGTGGGTTTGCTGCGATTCGGTTCTGGCTTGGTTTAACTGTTCGTGTGCGTCGCGAACCTCTATCAAAGCTTGGCGCAATCGATCGTGGGTTTGCTGCGAATCCGATCTCGATTGGTATAATTGTTCGTGTGCGGCTTTTACATCGGTTTCCAGTTGTTTCTTTTGCTGCTTGTATTCTTCTAACTCAGATTTAACCAGCTCACTATTCGCGCGCTCTGCCAATAATTGAGCTTCTTTGGTCGCTAGAACTTCGACAAAATTCGTCTCATACAAATCGAGATGTTTAGCACAAATATATTGAATTAATCGATGACGATTTTCTGGGAGATTGCACCGACTCACCATGGAATCGAGGCGAAATCGGTATTGAAACAAAACTTCAGGAATATGGGTGAATTTCCAACCTTTTTCGGCGGCGGTCAGCCAAAAATCCCAGTCTTCATACCCCAATTTATCGGGAATATTAGAGTCATAACCACCGCAATCTTCCCAAACTTGTTTGCGAAACACCGCACAAGCGTCGATATAATTTCCTTTGACAATTAGATTTAGATCGAAGTCTGGAACTTCTCGAACTTCCTGCTTATCTCCAAATACTGCCATGTCTCCATAGACAATTCCCACTTCGGGATGTGTATCTAAAATCTCGATCGCTTTCGTCATATACTGGGGATCGATTTTGTTGTCCGCATCTAGCGGCAAAATGTAGCGTCCTTTTGCCTGCCGAATGCCAATATTTCTCGCTTCGGCTAGTCCAACATTCTGGGGAGTATCGATAATATTATAGTTTCGTTTTCTCAAGTATTCGAGCACTTTTTTGGTAGCCGAAACTTGAGAACAGTCGTTGACAATAATCAGTTCGTAGAGCGATTCTTGGCAACTTTGAACGCTGGCGATCGCTTCTAGTAAATATTCTCCCTGGTTGTAGCAAGGAATGATAACCGAGACGACAATTTGAGGCGACGGGGTCGATGATGGCAAGGATTGGACATCAGGGGTCTTGCTGGCAAGGGATAAGGGTAAGCTATCCGTAGAATTTTTCGCCAAATTTATTAATTGGGTGGCGTAGGGACTAGGGATATCAGCGATTCGATCCAAATTGGATAATAGATCGAGATATTGGGGAGTTCGATCGCCGATCGTTTGGATGAGAGGATGGCTGGTTTTTAACGTTCCAAACAGCCGAGAATTATAAATATTTTTTAGATTTTGAGGATCTGGATTGACTAGGTTTAAGTTGAATTTTGTTTGTAGTTTTTCGACTAACAAATTTGGATGGTCTAAAATCGAATTAATGCTGACAAACAAGCAACGATCGCGATGGCGATCGTAAAAGTCCAACATATGACGATTGTAAAATGCCCAAATTTTTAGCGCGTAGTGAGGTCGTTCGTGGAATGCCAAACTCTGGAGACGGACGATCGAATCAACCACATCCCACGGATAGCGATAGACAAATAAATGTCGCGCTTGAGGTAGCAATTCATTCCAAAAGTCTAGCAGCAAAGCCGTACGCGGATCTTTCCAACCCCACAGATCTTGTTCTTCCTGTTGGCGACGATCGATTAATACTTGTGCAATCCCTCGATAATCGGTTAATTTAGTACGGTCGATCGTTTCGCTTTGAGTCCATCCCCAATCTTGCCATCCCGCTTCTTCCACATTGCAGCAGGCTTGTAAAACCGATCGCTGAAATTCGACAAAATCTACATCTTCAAAGTAACCTTTAGGATTAGATTTATCGGCTTCTAGTAAATTATTACCCAGATCGATACCGAGATGTTGGATGAAGGACGCCATCAAGGACGTCCCCGATCGATGCATTCCTGTAATAATTAAAACCTCAGACATAAATTGGTAATTGGTAATTGGTAATTGGTAATTGGTAATTGGTAATTAGAAGTTATGTCGGGAATTTTACCGCGATCGCGAAACGCACCCTCTTTAATTTAGGGGAATTTCTCTTTTTCCAAATTTCGTGGGTTTTCGGTTAATAAAGACGTAGAGAGAAGTTTAACGGGTTTATTTTTCAGCGCAATAAACGTCGATCGATCGGCTTCTTCTCGAAATCGCATTTGCTCGTATTTCGGAATCAATGGCATATGGCATTCATACACTGAAGAAAACCCCACATCGACTAGTAAATTGTACAAAGAAGGACGAGTCAGCCAAACACTATTTTGATTGCCGATAGACGCCCATGAAGTCCGGTCTTCTGTATAATTTCGACCCCAATATTCCCGATTTTTATAACAATAAGACTGTTCGGCATTCCGACTGACATGGGTATCAAAAACCGATAACCGATTACAAACTCGTTCGATATTTTGAGCGAATTGAAACACATTTGGCGCATCTAAATGGTAAAAGATACCCAAACATAATACTACGTCAAATCTGCCATATTTTTCGGCAGATAAGTTTCGCACATCATCTTGAAAGAAGTCTATATTTTCTAGCCTTAAAACTTCTTTAGTAAACCGTGCTTTCGCCAAATTTTCTTCTCGACCTTCAATCCCCACAACTTGCGCCCCTTGCAGCGCTAACTCAATCCCGTAAAGTCCTTCTAAGCAGGCTAAATCCAGCACTCGCAGTTCGGTAAACGATCGCCCCATTAAATCGGCAATTGCCTGTAAAAATCGTTGGACTTTCACTTCCGAACCCGCCAACTTTTCATCGATCGTATATAACTCATCTTGGAGACGAATATTATGATTTGTCCATACCCCAAATCGATCGATAATTTCCTGTTTCTTTTGCCGAATTGTCTCTATATCCATACCGCTATCTCGACTCCAAAGTCGCCTCGGCTAGTTCGGCATCCACAGTCAGCGAAGGTTCGATCGACAAGTCGATAATCCCACTCGCCATGGAATCCGAGTCCGGCTGCACCCGAAACATTGCAATATCGATATATCGCGCCAAATACGTAAATGTTCCGTCCACAATTCCCGAAACCCCAGCATTTAAAAAGTACACGCCGGGATTGAGACAGCATTGGAAACGGAAGCGCACTGTCACGGTGTTTCCCGGTTCGACAAACTCCACATCTTGCGATTCTCCCGGACAAGAAATCCCGCCCAATTCCAGACCGCTAACCGTCTTGACTAACATTCCAAATCGAACTTTGTGGACTGTATTAAAAAAAGTCACCGAATAGGTATAAACGTATTCTTTCCGTCCGAGCAAATAATTAACTTGAGTATTGTCTAACGTTAAAATTTTGGGATCTAAAATTTTTGCGCCGCGAGAAATATACGACAACGTATTTTTCGGCACCAACCCCGGATCGTAAAATTCTCCAAGGACGGTAGGCTGTACCAATTCCCAGTCCTGCGAGGACATTCCCTTCGCGTTCCGTTGTGGTTCTTCCTCTCGATTGAGGCGAATTTCTTCCCGAATGGCTTCGTAACGATCGCCCGGTGCGTAGATTAATTTATGATAGCGATCGACCACCACTTTGGGTTTGCTAGACAACAGCAATTCACCCCGATCGAGTAACACCGCCCGATCGCACAATTCTACAATTGCCGTTGCCGAGTGAGAGACAAATAAAATCGTGCCCCCTCGGGATTTAATCGATTCGATCCGAGCAAAACATTTGCGCTGAAAAGCCTCATCTCCAACAGACAGCGCCTCATCTACCACCAAAACATGGGGATCGACGCTTGTGGCTACCGAAAACGCCAGCCGGACAAACATCCCGCTAGAGTATGTTTTCACCGGTCGATCGATAAATTCACCAATATCGGCAAAGGCTTCTATAGACTCAAATCGTTCTTCAATTTCTCGTGGGTTCAACCCCAACAATTGACCGTTAAAAAAGACATTTTGTCGTCCGGTGAACTCCGGATTAAAGCCAGACCCCAGTTCCAACAACGCCGAGATGCGACCGTTCACCCGCACCGATCCGGTTGTCGGCGTCAGCGTGCCGACGATAATTTGTAGCAACGTGCTTTTGCCAGACCCATTGCGCCCGACAATGCCCAAAGTTTGCCCTCTGGGAACTTCCAAACTCACGTCCCGCAGCGCCCAAAACTCTTGCCCCCTTTTCTGACGAGGCTGGATAATTTCCTTTAAACGATCGGTCGGATGCGAATACTGCTTAAAGCATTTAGAAATATTCGCAATCGAAATTGCAATTTCAGCCATTCCTTTTCTGTGTACTCCCCGGTTTGACTCCCGACGCGATCTCGAAAGATGGGTGGTCAGGGAAGAGTGAGGGCGATACTCCTACCCAGTTGTGACGCGAACGCTTTTATTGTGACAGCAAGTTTAATTTGGGGCAATCTCCAACCGTAAGATTCGAGAGTTGCACCCCCTACAGCACATCGGCAAATGCCGGACGCAGCCGTCGATAGCACCCTAATCCCAGGACGAACACCAGGGCGGAGATCCCGGACGCGACAGCCCATTCGGCAAGGTGGTTGACTTGACCGGTCACGATCAGATCTCGGTACACGGCAGAGAAGGTGGCGATCGGATTGACCCAAAAGATCCAAGACTGGAAAGGTTCTGGAATCACCTCTGCGGGATAGACAATCGGCGTTAGGTAAAACCAAAGATTCAGCAAAACCCCTGCCGTTTGAGGAATATCGCGCAAAAATACCGTCAGTCCAGCCGTCAGATATCCCAATCCAGCGGTTAATAACAATTGCGGTAGCCAAATCAGCGGCAACAGCCACAGGGTATTGTGAATCACCCCCGAAGACCACGCCACCAACACGATCAGCGCCATCAGTCCCAGAGAACTTTCGATCAAAGCCGTTAGAACCGGGACTAGGGGCAATAAAGCCAGGGGAAAGACCACCTTTTTTACCAGATTCGGCTGGAGAATCACTGCGTTGGACGCTTGCATGAATCCATTGGTAAATGCCAGCCAAGGCAGCAACCCGGCAAACAGCCACAACCCAAAGGTCAAATTGTTATCCGGTAGTCCTTGTAAAGACAGCTTGACTTTGAGGACGACGGAAAAGACGTAGGTATAAATGAAAAGTTGGGAAAGTTGGTTCAGCAGGGGCCAAAAATTGCCCATCACCGAACCTTTGTAGCGAGATTCTAAGTCACGCTGAGTCAAAGTCAGCAACAAATCGAATTTTGATTTCCAAACACCGTCTAAAAACGGGACGCGAGGGAGGGATCTCCGTTCGCTTTTGGGAAGAACGCCTCTCATTTTCCTCCACCACAGATGTTTACTCGTTCACTCCTTACCCCATCGATGCCAGACTTTCAGGTTAATCCTAACTTCTATATCGGCAGTCTATAATGTCCGCCGGATTGCATCGAGTGGGTTCTCACACAGCCACTCTACCATTGACGAGCCAGATTCTAAAGATGTTGCCGGGTTTGATAAAGACATGTTGCCTCGCACCGATGACGCAAGATTTTAGCTTGGGCAATTGTACCAAGCTTTCAGGAGTCTTCACCGCGATGGCGTTCCCAGGTGCGATCGCTCAAACTGTATTGACGACTCCGAAACATGAGAGTCAATACCTAACAAGGATTCGGGTACATTCATTAAGGATGCGATCGCCATGGATATTAACGCGGCATTAGAGTTGATTGAGAAATACGTCGAAGCACTAGAGTCCCACGAATGGACTCAAGAGTATGAGAAGGCAGCCCGGAGTATGTTTGACTGGATGAGAGAGTACGGTTGCGGGAACAAACAAATCAGAGAAGCGGGTGACATTATCGGGCGTCACACAGGCTACCGTCCCGAACAGATCCGAGCGCTGGGAGAAGCGATCGAGGTCAAACAGTCCCTATATGGTGCTCTCAACTCCGAAGCCTTGGGACGGAGACAACAACCCAGACGGTTAATCGATCGGCTCGATTGGGTTTTAAAAAATATTGAATTTGGATTTGGAGGAAACGATGACCCTCTCGACTCTGACGACTCTCGGGACTAAGCCCATCAGCAAGGCGGAGTATTTACATCTGGTTGAGTATTCTCGTCATTTCACGGCGGAGGATATTTTCTTTACGGAAGCAGGCTCAACCTACCCCAACCTTGATGAAGCGACCGTCAACCTCATCGATAACGGCGAAACGGCTTGGGGAGTGCCAGAGTTCGAGCAATGCCTGTATGACGTTTTTCGGCGCTGGACTGAGGACGGTCTGTTACTGCGCGTCCAAGTCTACGCTCAATGGCTAATACCAACCGCCCTGGGGGAATCGCGTACATGGCTGGAAGACTTTGCCCGTGGTGACTACTGGGAGCATATGTCTGTCTACAGCTTAAAGAAATCTGCTCTCGGTGCCCCGGACAACTATCTTTACCCCTTTAACTTCCGTCGTCTGATCGAAGCTCAAGCCCATCGAGATCGCCGTCGGGCTTGGCTCGATCTCAATGGGGCCAAAACGCCGATCGGCGTTTTGGGCTGATCTCCGAGTGACAAGTTGGAGGGGAGATCGAGATCGGAAAAACTTTTGCCAAACTCCCCAGATACGGTAAGCTTATGGCGATCGATATGGGTTGCCATCCCCAATAACTCCAGAATTTATGAGCGTCCTCGATAGTTACATTCACACCGCCCCGAGTTCTCAAAATGCCCTCGATTTATTTAAGGGGGAATGGTCTTCTAAATTGCCTGCCGAGTGTGCGGGGCTTGAAGCCGGTCCCATTGGCTTGTTTGAAGACGATCGAATTGCCTGGGCGATTTCTCAATTTGGCGGTGTCGAAGGACAGCGAATTCTCGAACTGGGTCCTTTGGAAGCGGGACACACCTATATGTTCGATCGTCGCGGCGCTGCCTCGATTACGGCGATCGAATCTAACTCCCGCGCCTATCTCAAATGTTTGATCGTCAAGGAAATTTTGGGGCTCACCCGTTCCCACTTCCACTACGGCGACTGCGTAGAGTATCTCAAAGGCAACCCCGGCAAGTTCGATCTGTGCTGTGCTAGCGGTGTTCTGTACCATATGCTCAACCCCGCTGAATTGATTTCTTTGATGGCGCAGGTTTGCGATCGATTGTTCCTGTGGACGCATTACTACGACGAAGCAATCGTCAAAAGTAGTCCCCGCCTGATTCACAAGTTTCCAGGTAGTATCGAAGCCGAATATAACGGTTTCCAATACACTCTCTACCGCCAAGACTACGAAACGGCACTCAATTCTATGGGGTTCTGCGGCGGCGGCAATACTTACAGCAATTGGATGACTCGCGACGCTTTGCTGGAGTACCTCCAGCTTGTCGGCTATGGCAACATTCAAATTAATTTCGACCTCCCGGACCATCCCAACGGACCGAGTTTGGCGCTGACAGCCGAAAAGGTGGGCACTCCCGTCAATGCTCCTTTATCCCAAACTGCATCGGCGAACGGCGTCACTGCGGCAACCGACCCCGACGCAGCATTACAATCGCGCCTCGTCGAGATGCAGCAACAACTCCAACAAGCCAAAGATCGGGTTTCGGCAATGGAAACCAGCAAGTTCTGGAAACTCCGCACCCAGTGGTTCAAGGTGAAAAAACAGCTAGGATTGCCCACCGACGAGTAGTGGGGGCGCGAACACAAAAAGAGCGTTCTTGGCATGAAGAACGCTCGGCAAAGTCGGTCTATTATCAGTTAGTGTAGCGGCTATAGGCGGTTACGATCGTCCGATCCAGACCCTCTGTACCGCTCGATCGAATCAATGGGACAAGAGTCTCTACGGACACTGACCCGGTGGCAGTTGCGATCCGGCGTTAATCCGGTTGAAATTGCTCAGTTCTAAGAGGGCGCTTTCATACCGAGCGTAGTTTCCCGCTCTGCGACCCCGCCGCACTTTTAGGTAGGCGCTCTCGTCCCAGGCGGCAAAGTTGTCGTCACTGCTGAGGACGATGGCGGGGATGAAGGGTTCTTCGGTTTGCACGGCATTGCCGGCAACGGTGTTGCCGCTGATTCGACCGTTAATACAAATGGTTTCGTCGTCGATGCGTCCGTAGATGCCGACGATGCGATCGCCACTTTTGCGAAACCGAAAGAGAATTCCCCCGCCATTAATCAGTTCTTCGTCGGTGACGGTCAATCCTTGAGGGGTTCCCGTCCAGTAGCGATAGTTGCCGTCGGGAAGATCGGCAATTTGGACTTTTGGGTTGGAGGGATTGGAACTAATCGGTTCTTGACGGATGGTGAAGTAATTTTCCAGATCGATCGTTCGTGCTAAGGTCAGTCTTTCGAGACATTGGTGCAGAAACAGTCCGTATCCGGTTCCGCCGCTGGTGGGAGAGACTTCTAACTCGCAGTTGCGATCGCGAAATCCCGTCCAGGTTTGCTGAATTTCTCTCAATCTTTGCTGCTCTTGGAAATCTAACCGAGTCAACACTTGCTGATAGGTTCGATCGAGTTGTCGTTCGGCTGCTTGGTAGGCTTGTTCGGCACAATATTTCAGTTCGATATTCGAGATGGCTTGCGTGCAGTCGATATTGGGGACGGGGGGATCGGTGGCGAGCGCCTCAGTTGAACTGATGGAGCTGATGGCAACGATCGCCATCGCGGCGATTGTCGATCGATGACCGTGTTTTTTTTGGGGAGGGGTTTGCCGAGTCCGAATCACGTATTCACCTCAATGATACTCAGTTCTATTGACCGTTTTTATCGGGTTTTAGTTCCTGTTAATCTCTGATTTTATCACGACATCAAACGGTTTTTTTCTAATGAGAAAAGTCAATCGAAATACAGAGTACCCGGTCGCTAAATGGGTTATGTTACAATTAGAGTATCTGTTTCAAGTTTCCAGAATCATGACTTCTGAATCTACAGATCCCAAAACAACAGCGATCGTCTCCCGTGAGTCCAAAGACAAGATCGCTCGTCGATGAAAAAATGCCGGACGAGTCTGATGAAATCACGCAACACATGATGGCATGGCTGGAAACCATTAAAGCCCGAGCGACATCGCAGCTTGAAACGACGGGAAAAATGACTGGCGAAGCTGATGTCGGCGCTCTCGGGCAAGCCCAGGAAACCCTCAACAAAACTGAAGAGTTCTTCCACGATCACGATCGACGAAATTGACGCTCTCAAAGAAATGGGCGATCCGGGGCAGTCGGGCTGTCAGTACCGCTGGGAAAATTCTCACCGAACCGGGCGAAGACGAAACCGCCTCAGACTCTCTAGAGTCGAAGTCAACTCATTCGTGCAGGATGTACGCCAATTGGCTGAACTTTTTCACATCGATCGACTGTAACAAGTTCTCCCGGATGTGGCTAAACAATCATCCGATTCTCTCAGTGTAAGGCTTTGATGAGAATTCAACTCTGTGAGCGCTGACTATTAAAACCTTAAAGTTTTATAACTTGCGATCCCCCGACATCGGCTTGAGTGCTATACTCAAACTCAAATATAAAGAAAATCTTAATTTATGCAGATATACCTACTTATCTATGCTTAGAGTCATGAACGTTACCCTACTCCGTCAGTTTTGGTCTTCTCTAGAAAGCATTCATCCTAAATTACTGGTATCCCTCGACGATCGACAGCTCGATCGATGCCTACTCGATCGCTTCCAAGCTAAATATTCCATCGATTCTGGACAAGTCGAAACCTTGAACGAGTACATCCAGTCCAAGCGGTTACTGATTCGAGATCTGGCTCAAACCCAAGGAAATTCGTAACATTCACCTCCTGACCTCGCCGAAGACAACCCGATGGCGAATTCGATCGTGTTAACTTTTATAGCTAAGCCCATGGCGCTCTCACCAGCCGCCCTAGGTGGAAATCCTCGCCACATTCTAAAACAATAGGACGAATCGCCCGATCGATGGGTTTCGGACAATTCGAGCAGCAACCCCAATACAATATAAAGTACCCAATAACGTGATTAGAGAGCGCCGCTTTCGATATGACATTGACACAAGTTTGGGGTGTACTGCTCATTTTCACCCTCTGTCCCGTACTCGGGGCGCTACCGCTGATTGATTGGATAACTTCTGCCCTGACGAAGAAGAAACTCGCCCAACAGGGAACCGGAAACATCAGTGTCTCAGCAGCGTTTTACCACGGCGGACGATTGGTGGGAATTTTAGCGGTTTTATCTGAAGCGGGGAAAGGGATAGCTGCGGTTTTGTTGACGCGACAGTTTTTCCCGCCCCAGTCGGAATGGGAAATTGTGGCGCTGATTGCTTTGGTGATGGGGCGTTACTGGGGCGGCAAGGGGGCAGGAACCACCAACGTGACTTGGGGAATTGTGACCCATGATTTTTGGGTAGCAGCTTTTGCGTTCATCATCGGCGGGATCGGCTTTACCATTTTTCGAGAACGCCGCCAGGGACGTAATAGTATGTTAATTATCTTGCCGCTGGTTGTGGCACTGCTGCATTCGAGTCAAGTGGAGAGAATTGGGGCAACGATCGTCCTCAGCCTTCTGATGTACTGGATTTACCGCCACATTCCCGACGATTTGGATCTGTCGCCGCAGGAAGGACAACGATCGACTCGTAACCTGTTTCGCTTTTTCCGGGCGGATAAAGCCCTAGTGTCTCTGGATAAACCCCTGGAAGCCTCTCGTGCCGGACAAAAGGCGGCAAACTTATCCCAACTCCACCGTTGGGGATATCCAGTTCCCCAGGGTTGGGTGTTGCTGCCGGGGGACGATCCCGAACCGTTGTTAGTTTCGGTACAACCGTCCCCGCAGCAGCCGTTGGTGGTTCGATCGTCGGCGATTGGGGAAGATTCCCAACAGGCGTCGGCGGCGGGGCAGTACGAGAGTATTCTGCACGTCACCTCTCGGGAGGAATTGGAAGCCGCGATCGCTCGATGTCTGGCTTCTTACGATCGTCCCGGTGCCATCCAATACCGTGCCGATCGCGGTGTCGGGGAGTCGGCAATGGCGGTGGCGATCCAGCAACAAGTGTTGGGGGTGTTTTCCGGTGTGGCGTTTAGTCGCGATCCCATCGCCCGTCACGGGGAAGCGGTGACGATCGAAGCGTTGCCGGGAGAGGCGACGCAGGTGGTGTCTGGGCAAGTTACCCCGGAACGGTATCGGGTGTTTGTGCCAGATGGGGCGATCGATGCGGCGACTCCTCTAACGGATTTCCAGGAACCGCCACAGTGGGAAATTGAGGGAGAACCGGGGGATATTCCTCCGGTTTTGCTACGACAAGTGGCTGCGTTCGCCCGTCAGTTAGAATACCGCTACGGGCAAGTTCCCCAGGATCTCGAATGGAGTTATGACGGTAAGCAGTTATGGATTTTGCAATGTCGTCCGATTACGACGTTACTGCCGATTTGGACGCGAAAAATTGCGGCGGAGGTGATTCCCGGTGCGATTTCTCCTTTAACTTGGTCGATTAATCGTCCGTTGACTTGTGGAGTGTGGGGAGAAATTTTTACCATTGTTCTGGGCGATCGGGCTGGGGATTTGGACTTTGAGGAAACGGCAACGTTGCATTATGCCCACGCCTATTTTAATGCGTCGTTATTGGGCGAGATTTTCCAGCGGATGGGGTTGCCGCCGGAAAGTTTGGATTTTCTGACCCGAGGCAGTCGAATGAGCAAACCGTCTTGGCGATCGACCCTGCAAAATTTCCCCGGATTGCTGCGTCTGGCTCGTCGTCAATGGGATTTGGGACGAGATTTTCGGCAAGATTATCGTCAAGTTTTTGCCCCCTTGTTAGCTCGGCTGGAGGCGAATCCGGCGGGTCGAATTTCGGGAAGTTCGATGGAACCGTTACAATCTAAAACTCAGATTCTCGATCGCATTGATGAAATCTTGAATGCTTTAAAAAGGGCAACGTACTACAATATTTTATCGCCGTTAAGTTTAGCGATTTCTAAAGCGATTTTAAAAGTGGACGATGGCGAACTCGACAATCGAGCGATGCCGGAAGTTGCCGTGCTGCGATCGGTGAGAAAATTGGCGGTGGCGGCGAGTTATCTTTTTCCGGAATCGGCAGAAACTTCGGAAATACCCAGAGCGAAAAATGCGGCGGTTTTATTTGCAGAACTTGCAGAAATGACCGACAGCGATCGTATTTTAGAAGGCTTTGACGAACTGCTCGATCGGTATGGTTATTTAAGCGAGGTGGGGACAGATATTGCGGTGCCGACATGGAAAGAAGATCCTCATGCGTTGCGGGAATTATTTACCCAATTTGTTGGGAATCCGCCGCCAGAAACGCCAGAACCGAAAACTCGACGTTGGCAAGCCGGGCGCGTTCAAAACTTTGTTCGTTTGAAAGGAAAAGTGACTGAGGTTTACAGTCGCCTTTTGGCTGAACTGCGCTGGAGTTTTGTTGCTTTAGAAGAAATTGGATTGCAGGAAGAGATTTTCCATCGAAAGGGAGATCTTTTTTTCCTAACGTTTGAGGAAGTACGCCGTTTTATCACCGAAATCGATCGCCGCTGGTTCGAGAGTTTGCCGACATCGATCGAACGACGTCGATCGCAATTGGAACAGGATGGTAAATTGGAAATGGTTCCCTCTGTCGTCTATGGAAAAGCCCCGGCGATCGCCAATTTGGGCATGAGTTCTTTACAGCCACAATCTATTTTACAGGGAATTGGGGCAAGTGCGGGACAAGTGGAAGGAACGGTCAAAGTTTTGCGAAGTTTGCAGGGCATTGCCGAGATCGATCGGGCTACCATTTTAGTGGTTCCGTACACGGACTCCGGTTGGGCGCCTTTGTTAGCGCGGGCAGGGGGATTGATTGCTGAAGTGGGTGGATCTTTGTCTCATGGGGCGATCGTGGCGCGAGAGTATGGAATTCCGGCGGTGATGGATATTGCCCAAGCCACCCGTCGTTTGCACGATGGACAGCGAGTGCGTGTTGATGGGGAACGGGGAATTGTGGAAGTGTTAGAGTCTTAAATCTAGAGTTTTACATGTAAAACTCTAGATTTAGAAATATTATATGCCAGCCTTTTATGCAAAGTGGGCTGGCGGTATTGATGAGAGAAAACAAATTTATCTACATCTAGAATAACAAACAAAAAAACGAGTGGCAAGAGTTTCGATCGAGATTCCGATACAGCCCTGGAAACCCGAGAAAGAAGAGGTGAAAGCGATCGATCCCCTCAAGACCCTGCGATCGCGATCGCTATAAAGCTGTAATAAAAATGACAATCTGGAAGTGTGAAGAGCGTCTCGATCGCCGTCGTTGCAGCTCAAACTCGATCGTTCTCATAGCAGGGAGTACGAATCCAGCTACTTTGTCAATCATTTACATGAACTTCCTCAAACGGAAAACCCTACTATTTCTCTTTGCAATCCCTCTGTTAGCAACGGTTTTCATCCATGGGGGTCGGGCGGAGAACCAGCTCAAAACCCTGAAAATTGGCTTAAACCAATGGCCCGGCTTTGATGTGATTCTCTACGCCCAAGAAACGGATATTTTTCAAAAACGGGGACTGGAAGTCGAATTTGTCCAATTCGAGAATCTACAGGATATTGCCCGTGCGGTGATGCGAGGATCTTTGGATGCAGGTTCTGTCACAGTGTGGGATGCCCTGCAAGCCGATCCGGGGAATGACTCTCCCGCTTTTCTGCTGGTAAGCGATATTTCTAATGGTTCAGATGGCATTGTTGCCCGATCGAATATTCAGTCCGTTGCCGATCTCAAGGGCAAGCGTATCGGGGCAAAACTGGGAACTGTGAACCACTTAGTTCTCCTCGAAGCTCTCCAATACTACCAGATCCAACCCCATGCGGTAGAAATTGTGGATATTTCCAATGAAGAAGCCGTCAAGAAGCTGGAGTTAGGGGAGTTGGATGCGGCGGTGGTTTGGGAACCCTTATTAAGCGACACGGCAAAATCGATTCAAGGCAATATAATTTATACCACTCGAGAAATCGAGAGTTTAGTGATTGATGGCTTTATGTCTTCTGCCTCCTCTCGGCAACGGAAGGAAGCAGAACTGCAACAGTTTATTTTGGCTTGGTTCGATGTCATGCACGCCATCGAAACTCAGCCTGTTGAGGTATTTAGCGTTGTGGGCAAACAATACGGGCTTAGTGTAGAAGCGTTTGCCGAGGATTATGCCGGACTGCAAAAAGGCGATCTGGCGACAAACAAGGAGATGTTTGTCAGAGGCGGTTTGAAATGGGCAACTCGACGATTGGAGGCAATGTTGCACGAAGATACCCGGCATGGACGGATCGTTCGGGACGATCTCACGATCGATTCCGAATTATCCGTCAAAGCTATTCAAAGATGGAAGCTATCAGAGTTATGACTCACGAGAAATTCGCAGTCCGAAAACATAAACTTTCGCAATATTTCCTGAGTCGTTTCGGCATTGCGCTACTCGCTGTGAGTTCTATAACACTGGCGTTCAACTACTATTTAGTTCGCAGAGATTTGAACGAACAGGTGCAGGAACGGGCACAGTCTATTGCTCGTTCTTTGGAGTTTGCGACGGAAGGTTCGATCGAATTGGGCAATGTTAGTCTTTTGCGCCGCATGGTGCAAAATTTTGCCACTTTACCTGCGGTCAGGGAAGTGGCGATTGTGGATTCTGACGGACTGTTACTTGCCAGTAGCGCCAACTTTCGGCTCGATCGTACCTACAATGAAGCGTATCCCCAACTGGCGTCTATCATGAAGGAAACTGCCGCAACCGGAATCGAACAGACTTATCTGATGCGTCTGCGGGATAAGCCGATGTTGGTACAGGTTTTGCCGTTTAGCAGTACGCTATTTGGAGGGTCAAGCCGCCGGGGAATTGCCCTTGTCATTCTCGATCGTCAGGAGATTCAACAGGACGTTGGGAAAATTTTTCTGACTTCGACTTCGACTATGGCGATCGGGATTGTCGCTATTTTGTTGTGGATTGGATTTCTGCTGAAAATTGCGGTTCTGAATCCTCTGAAAAATCTGGACAAGGCGATCGAACAAAGCCAAGATACGGGAAATTTTGAAATTCCTAATGGCTTAGCCGACAATGAAATTCGATTTCTGGCAACGACATTTCAGACCGTTTTCGATCGACGCCAGCAAGCTGAAACTGAACTACGGGACAGTGAAACTCGAGAACGTGCTAAGTCTCAAGAATTAGAACGGGCGATCGCCGAGCTGAAACAACTACAATTGCAGCTCATTCAAACTGAGAAGATGTCGAGTTTGGGACAGATGGTAGCCGGCGTCGCTCACGAAATTAATAATCCTATCAGTTTTATTCATGGCAATTTAGTTCACGCCCAAGAATACATTCAAGAGCTACAGAAACTCATACAGCTCTATCAGCAAGAATATCCTCAACCGTCTGAAAAAATCCAAACAACATTAGAGGAAATGGAATTTGAGTTTATTCGAGAAGATTTGGGAAAACTGCTTAAATCGATGAAAGTGGGAACCGATCGCATTCGTGAAATTGTTCTCTCTCTGCGTAATTTTTCTCGTCTGGACGAATCTGATTTTAAGGAAGCCAATGTGGGTGAAGGGATTGATAGTACGTTGATGCTTTTGCAAAGTCGTCTCACAGCTAAACGCGATTGCCCTGAGATAGAGGTGATTAAGAATTATCATTTTTTACCTGAAGTCGAATGCTATCCCAGTCAACTCAATCAGGTATTTATGAATGTTTTAAATAATGCGATTGATGCGTTGCAAGAATTCCCAGTTGAAAAACCTCAGATTCGGATTAGTACAGAGAGTCTGGAAGAAAATTGGCTAATCGTTCGGATGGCTGATAACGGATCGGGAATGAGCGAAACCGTACGATCGAAGCTTTTCGATCCCTTTTTTACTACTAAACCGATCGGCAAAGGAACGGGATTGGGATTATCGATTAGTTACCAGATTATTGTCGATCGGCACGGTGGCAAATTAACCTGCCAATCGACTCCAGGCGTAGGAACGGAATTCGCGATCGAAATTCCCGTTCGGCAATGGGTAGGCAAAGTAATAAGTAATAAGTAATAAGTAATAAGTAATAAGTTTAGAAGTAGGCACTGCATACTCTTAAGTGATAAGTATATAACTTACGAAAAGCCCATATCTATCTGGTGTGCGCGCGACTCATAACTCACCATCGCTACTCTAAGTAAGTCGAATCTCGGCGACGATCCTCAAGTCAATCAGTAACGATCTCCGCCTAGTTCATGCCAGCTACATCGCCAAACGTTGACAAGTGGCGGGAACGCGATAAGCTTGAAAGGCGAAGGATCGATCGACCCATTATGTACGAGGCTTGGAGTATCCATGCGGGTTTTACTGTTATATCCCTTGTTTCCCAAAAGTTTCTGGTCGTTTGAGAAAACCCTGGAACTAGTCAACCGTAAAGCATTGTTACCGCCTTTGGGATTGGTGACGGTGGCGGCGATTTTGCCCCAAGAGTGGGAATTCAAACTCGTCGATCGTAATGTGCGCGAGGTGACAGAAGCTGAGTGGGACTGGACGGAGTTGGTGATCTTATCTGGCATGATCGTTCAGAAAGAAGATTTATTCGTCCAAGTTCGAGAAGCGAAGTTGCGCGGCAAGCGAGTTGCCGTGGGTGGACCTATGCCACCACTTCACCCCATGAGGTAGAAGAGGTTGGCACGGACTATCTGATACTCGATGAGGGGGAAATTACCCTACCGATGTTCGTCGAAGCGATCGAACGGGGAGACACCCAAGGGGTTTTCCGCGCCACCGAAAAACCCGCCGTGACGGAAACTCCCATTCCCCGCTTCGATTTGCTGGAGTTGGATGTTTACGACAATATGTCCGTGCAGTTTTCGCGCGGATGTCCTTTCCAGTGCGAATTTTGCGATATTATTGTCCTCTACGGTCGCAAACCCCGCACCAAGACGCCGGAACAATTGCTGGCGGAACTCGACTCCCTCTACGAACTCGGTTGGCGGGGTAGCGTGTTTATGGTGGACGACAACTTCATTGGCAACAAGCGCAATGTCAAGCTGTTGCTACACGCGCTGAAAGATTGGATGGCGCAGAATAACTATCCTTTCATGTTGACGACTGAAGCTTCGGTGGATTTAGCTCAAGATCCAGAATTGCTGGAATTGATGGCAGAGTGCAATTTCCGGGCGGTGTTTTTGGGGATCGAAACCCCAGACGAAGATAGCTTGGCATTGACGAAGAAGTTTCAAAATACTCGCGATTCCCTCAGCGAAGCGGTAGATACGATTACCCGATCGGGACTGCGGGTGATGGCAGGCTTTATTATGGGGTTTGATGGGGAAAAACCCGGTGCGGGCGATCGGGTGGTGCGGTTTGTGGAAAAAACCAGTGTCCCCATGGCGATGTTCAGTATGTTGCAAGCGCTTCCCAATACGGCTTTGTGGCACCGATTGGAAAAGGAAGGGCGGTTGGTGAGTCAAAAGGCAAGTGGCAACCAAACCAGTTTGATGAATTTCGTCCCCACTCGACCGATTGAAGACATTGCCAGCGAATATGTCGATGCGTTTTGGCAGCTTTACGAACCGAAGACTTATCTCGATCGGACTTTCCGCCACTTTATGAAAATTGGGGTTCCCCGATATTCTCGCGCGGGTAAGATCGATGGAAAAACCATCCGAGCTTTGCTGACGCTGTTTTGGCGACAAGGGGTGGTTCGCAATACGCGAATTCGCTTCTGGATCTATCTGGTGAAGATTTTCCAGCGCCATCCGCGACTGATCAGCAACTATTTAACCGTGTGCGCGTTCTCAGAACATTTTTGCGAGTACCGCCAAATCGTCCGCGAGCAAATTACGGCTCAATTGGAGGCGTATTTGGCAGCAAAAGAGAAGATGCCTGTGGAGATCGATCGGGTGGCTTGATTGAGGCGAAGGCAGCAACGGAATTTTCGATGAATTCTGTTGCTGCGGCTGAGGTTCGATCGCTATTTTCTGGCGAGTTGCGATCGGATTTATAATTAAAGCAAATGGGGTGCTCATGGGTTGCAAAAGGGCTGTATATTAACCCAAAATTTTGCTATGTCACTTCGACTAACGATCGACTATCCAGAAACTTTTCCTGATGCTTTGCAACAAACTCGAGAGCAGTTTGAGGAAGAAGCCAGATGGGCAATGGCAGTCAAACTTTTCGAGATGAAACGTCTTTCTTCTGGTATGGCGGCTATGATTCTCGGTGTCAATCGCGTTTACTTTCTTCTTAAATTACAGCAGTATGGAGTTCCCATTATTGATTTGAGCGAAGACGAGTTGCGATCGGATTTAGAAAATGCCTAAAGTCGATCGAATTGTGATTAACACGTCTCCTTTAATTGCTCTGGTTGCTGCTTTGGAGACTTTGACGGTTTTACCGTCTCTTTATAACGAAGTTCTTGTGCCTTTTGAGGTTTGTCAAGAAATATTGTGTGGAGGATCTAGCAACTTTGCTGTTGCAGAATTTGCAGCCGATACTTGGTTACAAAAAATAAAAAGCCCGTTGATAATTTCCCCACTACTACTCAATTCTCTCGATCGAGGTGAAGCTGCTGTTATTCAATTAGCTCTAGATGAAGGTGTTTCTACTGTTTGTATTGATGAAACTGTAGGTCGGCGTGTTGCTAGGTTAAGTGGTCTTACGTTGACAGGTTCGGTCGGTATTTTGCTCCGCGCTAAGCGGGAAGGTTATCCCATCTCAGTCAAACAATCGATCGTAAAAATGCTCGATAAAGGAATTCGGTTAAGTCCAACAGTCATTAACTTTGCTTTAAAAGAGTCTGGAGAAGATGAAACTTGAGAAAGTGAATTGATGAGTCCAGAGATTGTCTAAAATTCAGGTTCGACTTCAATAATTTCGGTATATTCAAATTCATTGGGACTGCGACGCACCAAGGGATAGAAAACACCGCCACGATCGATCGCATCTTCTTCGCAATCGGGTTTAGAAGAGTTGTAAGATAACACGTATTCTCGACCGATATAGTTTTCCATTTCGGTTTCTACTTCTCCCCGCCACTGGGTTTTACTCACCAGAACGATCAGTTGATTGGCGAGTTTGGGAATGGCTTTAGCAACTTGGCGACGATAAATTTCATCTAAACTTCCAAAGGGAGAATCCATGACAATGGGAAACGTACTGCTATCGGGGCCCATTAATGTATTCTTCTGACTCCACTCGCGCACGCTGTCGATAATTCCACCGATAAAGGATAAACTGAGAATTTGGTTTTCTCCGGTGGAGGCGGCGACGGGTGCATCGGTTCCCAAGGTATTTTCAACTAAGGTTAGTTCGTATTTTTCGCTGAGTTTGGGAAGATAAGGAGTAAAAGAAATTTGACTGAATAATTCTTGAACTCGTTTTTCTAAGGATGTTCTAAATCTTTCTTCCAGAAGAGATCGAACCGCACTCAAACGATCGATCGAATCCTGAGTTGCAGTAATCCGTCGCTGGGCTAAATTTTGCCGTTTCTCGTTTGTTCGTTGCGTATCGATTTTTCGATCGAATTCCTTGATTTCTGAATTAAAGCTTTCGAGTTGTTGCTGGTTAGAACCGGTTTCTCGATGTAAACTGCTCAGGATTCGCTCGGTCTCATCTAAACGTCGCTGCAATTTTTGAATGTCTTCATCGGGATAATGTCTTAATTTTTGGGCGATTTCATCGAGTTGAGTTTGTTGTCGGGAAAGTTCGGTTCGGTGGCGATCGATCTGCGCGCACAGGCGATCGAGTTCTTGCCAAAATTCTAAGGCTTCTTTATCGATTTCATCGACTTGAGCGTTCAGCCAGATTGCCGCTTCTTCTACTGCGGCGATGCCGGCTTTTTCCATCCAACTGCGAACTCGATCGTATTCGGTAGAATTGGGGTGTAAAGATGTTCCGCAAATACAACTTTGCCGATTGAGTAACTCCGAAACAAACTGTTTTTTGATTCCAGTTGGTAGCTCTCCTCGATCGCGCATCCCGGCAACTAATTCACGAAATTCTGCGGTTTCATTGGATAAAAATGCCGTGTATGCGTGTCGAGAAATAAGTTGCTTTAGATTAAATTGCGATCGTGCAAACTGGTCGGAACTTGTAGCTTCTTGAAGTTGCAATTCGTCGCGCAGTTTTTGTAATTCTTCTGCACCAACGAGTTCGAGCAAACGACGACTAAGTGTTTTTTTTAATTCCGTATTTTCGACTAACTCGCGATCTATTTCTGTTTGTCTCTTGCCGATCGTTTCTACTTCTTTATCCAATTTTTGCTTTTCTCGAATTAAATATTTTGTCTCGGCGTTACCAATACTTTTTAAATGATTTTCTAAGGATTTTTTTGCTTCTCCCAAATGGCGAATGGCACGCAGAATAACTTCAACCCCCAGCAAGGTTTTCGTGGCTTCAGCTATTTCAGACTTTTTATCATCCCGAACTATCTTTTCAATTCGTTCGCCATCGAAGAAGAAATATTGATGTAAACTTTCGGGTAAAATGCGAGAAATAATATCTTCGGAACGTTCGGGTGGCAAAAACCAACGCCCATTTTCTCCGGCTACTTGTAATAATAACTCACTTTTGCCTTGTTCAATTCCCAATTTGCTTTTGTAGGCACGACAACGACGTTTTGCTTGATAGCGTTTGCGATCGTGTTCAAACACAACATCTACCCAACATTGCACGGGTTGTTCGGGTTCGGATTCGGCGATCGCGCGTTTGTTCACCAGACGCTCTTCTGAGGAAAATGCCGTGCTAAACTTTTCGTACAATACCCAGGTAAATCCATTCATTAAAGTGGTTTTACCCGATCCGTTGTTGCCATGAATGATGGTTGTATTCTTAACTCCATTACATAGGAGAAGTTCTGGTGTTTCTCCATAAAATTGACGAAAGTTACAGAATTTAATCGAAATAAGTTTCATTCTGGAATCGCTTCTTGAATAATTTTGAGAACGTCGTCGTTAATACCACGATAGTTTTGAGTATACAAGCGATCTTTTTCGACTTGCAAAACTCTCTCTATAATTTGTTTGACTTCCGATGGAGCCGTGTTAATGGGTTCTCCGACTTCGAGGGAAGGTCGATTGACTTTTTTACCATAGGACGATCGTTTTTCGCCGAGAAGCTTAGAAAGCGATCGAAGGTGTTGGCTGGAATAGGTCATTTTTAAGGGGTAATGGTGTTGATTGTTGATGCCGAATCGATCGCCTACTCAACAAGGATACTCGATCGATTGTGCCTTAGAGGGATTTGTATCGAATTTTACAGACAATCGCTCATCATTATTTCCGGAAGCAATCTAGTTTTTTAAACAAAACTTAAAATTCAATATTTTTGGGTAATAAGTCACTATTCTAATCCATATTTATCTTGAATTTTTAATAACTTTTCACAAGCGGTTTCTGCATTTTCTGCTAAGTTAGCAAACTCGATAAATCTCTGCAATTCTTTTTTGAGGAGATTGCGTTCGACTTCCCAGGTTTCCCGATCGAGATCCGGCGGAATAACGATAAAATCAAATAAAGTCGCTCGAGATTTTCCGGGGTGGTTTCTGAGGATACGTCCCCGGCGCTGGATGAACTGGCGCGGATTGCGGCTGCTGGCAAGAATGACAGCGGTTTGAATGGCGGGAATATCGACCCCTTCGTCTAAACAGCGAATGGCGACTAATCCTTGTAACTGACCCGATTCTAACTGCTGGCGCAGGGTTTCTCGCTGGGAAACCGAGGTTTCAGCGGTGTAAATATTGACGCGATAGCCGATTTCTCGTCCGAGAATTCGCACCACGGCATCGAGTTGAGATTCTTCGGTTTCTTCCACAATGCCATCTCCACAATAAAATAAAGTGTGGGTGGTATTTTTGCGGGTTAACATCAGGTGTTGCAGTGCGGTTAATTTATGAGTTGCTGCACCCACCAATCGCGATCGCTGCATTAACAACGCTGTAACATTCTCGTTATTAAAATTACCGTCACATTCAGTCAAAGCCCAGCCAAGGCGTTGTGTTATTTTAGCATAAATTTGTGCTTCTGTTTCCGTCAAAGTAACAGTTATGGGATGATAAGAATAGCGAACTAATGCCCCGAGTTCGATCGCGTCTGCTAGGCTAAGTTCGGGTTGCAATACCGGACCAAAGTAGTTAAAAATTGTCTCGGTTCCTGCTTCATCAAAATAACGTTCTGGCGTTGCGGAAAGAGCAAGACGCAAACCAATACAGCGCGGCAAACTTTCTTCTAAACGCGGCGCACCTAAATTATGAGCTTCATCGCCAATAATTAATGTTTTTTCGGGGAAATATTTGAGTTGTGACTGAAAGCGATCGCCGATTAACGTGGAATTAGTCGTAATCAAGGTTAAAAATGGACGAGTTCCATTACGAACTGTATATAATTGATTAGCAAGTTGACTTTGCCAGTTCTGAGCATTCTCAAACGCTAAGATCGGTTCTAAGTTAAAAACTTGACATTCTCGTGCCCATTGCGTCACCAAATGACGGTAGGGACAAACAACCAACACAACTTGTAAGCCAATTTTTTGATAAAGTTCAGTCGTAATGGCTAAAGCTGCGATTGTTTTTCCACTTCCCGTTGCCATTTTCAAGGTTCCTCGTCCGCGATTGGCAAACCAGTTTTCGACGGCTTGCTGTTGGTAAGATCGTAACGCGATCGATGAAGGAAGTTGAGGAATTCCGGAAGGAAATTGAAGACATTTGAGTTGTTCCATGATGGGGAATTTGGCATGAGTTCTGGAGCCTTGTCATCGATAAACTTAACCATCCGATCTCTGACGTCTTCAAACAGTCTGGAATTTAGAATTCGACGATCTAAATCAAAAAATGTGCGTTTAATGACCCTTTCCGTCTCGATCCCCTCGCTCCAAACCATCAGATGGCAATCTTTTCATATTAAACACTATATTCTATGAAGATTTTGTAAAGAACGGTCAATTTGAATGCGTTCTTGAAAATGGGGAGATTTTAATGAAAGGAATTGCCCCCACGAAATCCTTCTATCTCTATGACCTATAGCCTCAGAATAGCCGATATCCCGACGACCGAACGACCGCGAGAACGGTTGATTGCACACGGTGCGAAAAATCTATCTACCGCAGAATTAATTGCGATTTTGTTAAGTACCGGTCAGGGTAAAGGTAAACTCTCTGCTGTGGGTTTGGGACAGCATCTATTACAAAGATTGAGCGAACACCAACGCGATCCTTTGGAGGTTTTGCGAGATACCAGCACTCAAGAGTTGACACAAATTTCCGGCATTGGACCGGCAAAAGCCACTACAATTTTAGCGGCGATCGAATTAGGAAAACGGGTATTTCAAACTCGTCCCAACGATCGTATCTCCATCGATAGTCCCGATGCCGCCGCCGCCTGTCTCAGTCATGACTTAATGTGGCAAACCCAAGAACGTTTTGCGGTATTGCTATTGGATACCAAACATCGCCTTATCGGTACGCAAACCATCACCATTGGCACCGCCACTGAAACCCTGGCGCATCCTCGCGATATTTTCCGGGAAGTGATTCGCCAAGCTGCAACTCGCGTGATTATCGCGCACAACCACCCCAGCGGCAACCTCGAACCTAGTCCGGAAGATATCGAACTCACCCGCCAATTACTCGAAGGCGGTCGAATTCTCAGTATTCCGATTCTGGATCATCTCATCCTCGGCAACGGCAACTATCAAAGTCTTCGTCAAATTTCTTCCCTCTGGGAGGAGTATCCCCAAGGAGATTAACTAAAATTTACATCTAAATCCCCGACTTCTTTAGATCCCCGACTTCTTCAAGAAGTCGGGGATCTAACTCGATAATGGCGATCGCTTTTCAGTGAGACGATCGTATGCTATATTGATAATCCTCGGGCGATTAGCACAGTGGTAGCGCACTTCCTTCACACGGAAGGGGTCACTGGTTCGAATCCAGTATCGCCCATTTAGGTACATTTCATAAATCTGGTGAGCAACACGGACCGGCTCTTGCTGTCAGGGTTTCCTGACAGCAAGAGCCGGTGGGTGGCGTCGATCCTAGTTGTTATGATGGAAATCAGAGGCTTGGTGACTCCATTAAACTTAATCTATTGAAATGCTACCACCTGACTTTTCGGAATCAGTAAGTATTTTCGACAAACTTCCAAAAGAGGCTCGTCAATGGGCAGAATGCTTGCATTGGAACGAACGGCGTTATGTGCTGTCACTCTGTCATATTTTATGTGCCGCTGTATCGGAACAACAAGCTGAATTTCTGGATGAATATACAGCCGATGGGCTGGTTTATCGACTGCTAGAAGATCGTGATTCTAAGCATAAGGTCAACCAGCATTTAAAGAAGTTTCGCATTCCAACCAAGCTTACGGAATCATTATTGAGACGGTATATCCGC
The DNA here is from genome assembly GCA_963838375.1 of uncultured cyanobacterium. Classification (GTDB taxonomy): domain Bacteria; phylum Cyanobacteriota; class Cyanobacteriia; order Cyanobacteriales; family Geitlerinemataceae; genus DVED01. Next base: position 963,948 of record CAWIQY010000015.1, read on the forward strand.
CAATTTTACATTCATTGTGCTCACGACCTACATCGCAAACCCGATCGCTATCTAGAAACGGCTGTCCGCTTAATCGGAAATTCAGAAGAAAGTAATAATGCTTTTAACTATACTTTAGGATTTGAGCTTTTAAAAATGATGTTTAAAATGAGTTGGTCTCAGCATGAAAAGCTATATTTAATGCAAAAGAATCAACATGAATTTATCGATCGTTATATCAAGCCGATTCAAAAAACGCATAAATTGAATGGAGTGGTCATTCCGAAAGATAAAACAAAATTCTTTGCTAAGCGAGATTACTACGTTCAAATTCCAGATCTGAGATCCAAAAAACTCGTTCAGCTAGTCATGGCAACTTTTCCGGCTAAAGTGGTGACTGATTTTGGATTTTCCATTATCCGACATCCGAATTCGATCGAATTTGACTACGACCATATTTTTAAACCTGAAGCTGACGAAGTTTTTAGAGTGTGACTCAATCGAGCGAATTCCAAGTCGATCGATTGCTTCTTATCTTCAATGATAAGATTTACATTTATTTACGAATTTGAAAAGAAAATTGATATTTCAAAAAGCTCTATTTAAGATATACTACTTGTAGTTTTGAGTAAAACGTCCTCAAGTAACAAGTTCTTTCGATCGCCTGCAAAATTACCATCTCCAACGATCGATCTTAAACTTGAGAGTCGCTATTTTTTTGATTTCAGTTTCATGTCTCTAAAAATTGTCGAAAACTTTGACGCCCACTTTACCTTAGAACCCGAAGCCAAAAGCTTGTTGTTTGCCCTGCTCGCCGATCCTCTTTTCCTTCAACAAGTTTCGGAGCAAATAGCCGGACAGAAAATCGAGTTTACGGAACTTCTTTTTCAACCCATTCCCTATAGCACGGCAACCCCAAAAGGAATGCCAGCAGAGTTTGAACCCTATCACAACTGTGATGATTATCTAATTGTCAACGTACCGCCGAACTTTATGTTTAAGGCAAAAATATTCAAGCCCAGTCGCCTCTGTGCGATCTATCGAAAATTATAACGCTTTAAACTCTATTTTTTTTGCCATCCGCACTCAATATTGCGCTTATATCGATGACCGCTCAAACCGAAATTCCGTCCTTAGCCAGTGTAGAAGCTCTCCCATATCTAGATGATTCGGGAAAAATCCTAGAAGCACCGTTTCAAGGGAAAGTGGGGGTATATGCTATTTTCGATCGCGATCGAACCCTAAAATTTATCGGTTATTCTCGCGATATCTACCTCAGTTTAAAACAGCATTTAATGCGTCAACCCCAACAATGCTATTGGATTAAGTGTCAGACGATTGCACGTCCCAGTCGAACGATATTAGAGAATATTAAAGACGCCTGGATCGCAGAAAATGGTACGACTCCAGTGGGGAATGAAGCGGAGGAAGAGAAATGGACGCAACCGATTGATATCAAACCCTTGATGACTGAAGCCGAGCGAACGGCTTACGAGAATGCGGCAGGAGAAGAACTGGCACAAATCAAACTTCTAAAAAAAGCGGCGCGGCGCGTGGAAGCTGACATTTTAGTCGAACTCGAGTCTCGAGGGGTACAAATGGAGTTGCGTTTTAATCCCAAACTGAAAGAGACGGGCTTACTGGATCTAAAATCCAGTTAGTTTTTTGGGTTAGGGAATCGTTCAACCACTTCTCCATCGGCTCGAAAGATGAACCCGTCAACTGACCAGTTGACGGGTTCATCTTTTTTTTGCTATATTTTACATAGTCATAACGACTACGAGTTATTGAATGACTCATCGTATTTTTCCCAACCAGGAGTCGGCAAATGGTAAAAATTGTAGGAATCGCGGGCAGCTTGAGATCGAACTCGTCCAGTCAGCAAGCCTTAGAGCTGGCAGCGCAGCGAGTAGAAGCTTTAGGCGCCGAGGTCGAGGTGTTAGACTTACGATCGCTGGTATTGCCCTTCTGCAACGGTGGAGACGACTACCCCGACTATCCAGATGTGGAGCGATTGCGATCGACCTTCGCGCAAGCCGACGGCATCATTTTAGCGACACCCGAATACCACGGCGGCGTCAGTGGTGTACTAAAAAACGTCCTGGATTTGATGAGTTTCGATCACTTTGGTGGAAAAGTTGCTGGATTAATTAGCGTTCTCGGCGGACAGTCTAACAGCAATGCTCTCAACGATTTGCGCCTGATTATGCGCTGGGTTCATGTCTGGGTAATTCCCGAACAAATTGCCATCGGTCAAGCTTGGCAAGCCTTTAGTCCCGAGGGAAAATTGCTCGATGAAAAACTTGCCGAACGCTTCGATCGATTTGCCGAAAGTTTAGTCGAATCAACGAAAAAAATTCGCGGTGTGGTTTAGTTTGTCATCCTGGATACATTCCTAAATACATATTTTTAACGATTGGGTCTATCCTTCGAGAAAAATTAGAAATTGACAGTGGATGAAAACTGCCAAATTCTAAAGACTTAGGGTAGACTTAGGGGAGTTAACGATCTTGCCAATTTTATCTTAGGCGTAATACCATCGGGGGTTAAGAGTTAGCGAAAGAGGTGTAGGGATGAGTTATGAATCCGATCGGGGACAATGCTTAGAAAAACTAATTTGGGCAACTCGTCAGCTCGAACTCGATGTCGAGCTCGAGCAACTGTCCCAAATTGCCGAACTGATCGTACAGACAATGACCGGATGTTGGCGATCGTTCCACACCCCCGAGCATATTTTTATGGTGGGTGGAGAGCAAGATGCCATCGAAGTATTAGCCGCCCTTTTTCATGATGTGGTCTACGTTCAAGTCGATCGGGTTGTTAACTTCAATCTCAGCTACTACATTGCGCCCTACGTCCGGGAAGTGCGCGGTCAACTCTTTATTCGCAAAGAGTCAGAACTGCCCGAAGATCCCACCTTCAGAAAAATCCTTGCCATTTTCAATATGGCTCCAGGTCTTGGGCTATCTCCGACCAGTGGGCAAAATGAATTTTTAAGTGCTCTGGTCGCCGCTAAGGTACTCGAGTCTTTTCTGAGTCGGGCCCAGGTGGTTCAAATCGTCACGATTATCGAGTCTACGATTCCCTTTCGACCCAAAGATGACAAAGGCAATAGTGCGATCGAGCGACTCTATCGACGCCTGATTCAAGTTAATCAAGACTACCACCTGCAAATGAGCGATGCGGACATCGAAGCTACAATTCGACGCTCCGTGCGTCTTTCCAATCGTGACGTTGGCGGGTTTGCCGATCCCAGTTCGGCTCAGTTTTTAGATAACACTTGGAGCTTGCTGCCAGAGACTAATCACCACCTCCATTACTCTGGCTCCTACACCATTTCTCAATACCGACAGGCATTGCAAAAGATGGAAAGCTTTATGGGGTTTCTCAAACCCGAGCTAATTTTCCATCAGTTTCAGGGGGAACCCGATGAAGCCAGCTTCAAAAAATTACTCTCGGGTGCTCGCAATAACCTGGAAGTCAGTCGATTGTACCTCGGTAGCAAACTGACAGCGATCGCCATTTTAGAAGCACTTTCGCTGCGATTTGGTCAAGATGTTCCCCTGACGACGATGATGGGAGAACTCCCCTCGGAAAACGTTACCTGTGCCAATTTGGTTGATTTTCTCCCCGATATTCCCAACGCTTATCCCCTCAACACTCCCTTAGAAGAGGAAGTGTTTGGTCTGCTAGAAAAAGGTCGGTATCGAGGCGCGGATTATGACTTAAATAATTCACCCATGGCGACCTATATGGTTAAATTCTTGGGCTTTAATGAGATCGAACGCTTGCGAAAGTGCGCTCGGGATCTGTTTGACGGCACTCTCTCGGGAGAAGCCTTTCTCGCCGAATGCCATCCTCAAGTGGTTGAAGTGGTAACCGATAGCATTTTGAAGTTGTTTGACAGTCGAAAAGCCTCGCTCGCTGGGACAGAACATTTAGCGATCGGTGCGGTCTAAATGAAGTTGTTTTAAGTAAACATTCAGATGGCGGTTGAAACTGCGTGGAGAAACAGGCGCGTGAATTCCATTTGCCCGTCTGAATGACTGATGACTTAGGATGGTGCGTTTCGTACCCCGGCACACCCTACCTCCTGATTACTGAAGCGGATGCTTCCGAGAAGCACGTAATTTGGGGAGTGCGGGGGGGGATTGACTGGGGGGAAGATAAAAGTAGTCGGAAGGTTCTGGCGCGGGTTCCGATTCAGGTTGGGGGAGGCGCCCAAGTTGTAACAACCGCAGCACGATCGCCACACTGACAATTCCCAAACCCAATGAAAATAAAGACCAGTAACTTCCTAAACCGCCGATCGCTACATCCACAGCGCCCATCGTTAAGATAAAACTAGATATGGGTTCCTTGCGATAGACAGACTTTAAAACTCGATGCATTGCAGCGTTCATCGCGATTGGCTCACTTTTTCACAACTGTTATTTGTCAGACTGACCCCAGGGAGAAATATACCGCGATCGGGACGACACTCTCCATATATTTTGATTTACACACCGAACAAAGGAGAATCTGGAATTTTATCGAACCGTACTGACAAGTATGAGTGTTGCTGGGGGGAGACCCCGAAAGTCGCATACTTGTCTGTATGCCCTTCGAGGCACATCCCAATTTTAGCGAAGTCTGCGCTAGATTAAACCGAGCCAAGACAGCAAGCCTTGTCCAGATACGTATTCGATCGCTAGAGTGACGATAAAACCGAGCATTGCAGCTCTACCGTTGAGGCGCTCGGAGTAATCGCTGAAGCCGAACTTGGGTTCGATAAAGGTGGGGGTGACTGTAGGTTGAGGTTGGTTCATGGGTTTACCGCTTTGTTACAATTCTTCGTATTTTGATTGTATTGTAATTCAACCTGGCTAAATGTGGGGTACGGAAGTTTTCCATCGACGCCAACTCAAAGATAAGAACACCAATCGCTCCAACTTCCCGCGTAGAGTTTGGCGTTGGGGACACCTGCCAAGTGCAGGGAGAGCAGGTTAACACAAGCTGTGACTCCAGAACCGCAATACACGATCGTCTCTTGCGGCGACTGTAACTCACTCCAGTGGCGGCGCTGTTCTTCTACCGATTTAACAAAACCTCGATCGTCTGTCACCTCTTGCCAAGAATAATTTACCGCTCCGGGAATATGTCCGGCAACGGGATCGATGGGTTCGTATTCGCCTCGGTAGCGTCGGGGTTCGCGAGAGTCTACCAACACCACTCCCGGCGAGTCTTGGCGCGCTTTCACCGTTTCGATATCCACCACCGATTCTGGGTCTAGTTGTACGGTAAACTTGCCAGCTTTGGGTTCTGGAAGTTCGGCGGTGACGGGATACTCTTGCTGTTGCCATTGGGAAAATCCCCCATCCAAGACGGCAACTCGATCGTGTCCCAGATAGCGCAACAACCACCACAGACGGGAGGCAAAGGCAAAGCGGGAGTCATCGTAGGCAACCACGAGGGTTTGGGAGGAGTTCACGCCGATATTGGCAAGCTTTTCGGCAAATTGCTCCAAATCGGGGAGGGGATGCCGTCCGCCATGTTTGCCGACGGGACTGGAAAGGTCTCGGTTGAGGTGGAGGTAAAAAGCACCGGGAATATGAGAGGTGAGATACTGTTGGTGTCCTAACTCTTCGTCAGCGAGGGAAAAGCGACAATCAACGATCGTGACATCTGGATCGTTAAGATGTTCGGACAACCATTGGGGGGAAACGATCGAATCAGTCATCAGCAATTTTCAGGTGGCAATACTCAAAAAAAACAATTACCTTATCAAGGATTTTGGGTGGCTGTTTTATTTTACTGGGAACGGCGATCGCTAATAGGATCTTTTCCCAACCGGGTTGAGAAGTGGCAGATCCCCCTCAATTTCAGCGCTAAACTAGTCGTTAGTTGCGATCGCACTTGGAGACAGAAAAAGTTGATACGTGCCAGCTCAGTTCAACCCCACCTCACACCCGAAGCCTACCTCGAAGCTGAAAAATCAAGCCCCATCAAACATGAGTATATCAACGGGCAAATTTACGATATGGCTGGTGCCAGCGATGCTCACGTGACTTTGATGCTCAATTTGGCATTGATTCTGAAAAATCACCTACAAGGAACGGGTTGTCGAGTGTATGCGAGCGACATGAAAGCTCGCATCGATTTGCTCAATATTTTCTATTATCCAGATATTCTAGTCACCTGCGATGCCCGGGATCGAGAATTTGAATACTTTAAACGCTACCCTTGTTTGATTATTGAAGTGCTCTCGAATTCGACTGAGGCATTCGATTCTCTTTCAGAGACGCTACGCGAACGAGGTGATAAATTTATGGATTATCGAGAAATAGACACCTTGCAAGAGTACGTTTTAGTCAACCAAAAACGGCAGCAAATAGAATGTTTTCGTCGCAATTGTGAAGGACAGTGGGTGTTGTATGTTTATCGTGGCAATCGAGAATTTGAGCTAACGAGTATTGATTTTACCGGGTCTATCTCTCAACTTTATGCAGATGTGATTTTCCCGCCGATTCAATGAATCTTATTTTTATACCCCATAACTCTATACTTCTTGCGCCGATGAATTTTGGGAATCTAACCAACGATCGTAAGCGATCCGATCTCCACCAAAAGACTCAATAGATACTCTTGCTTCTGGCATCAATTTTAGGGGTGCATCAATGGGATTATACCGACAAGTACAAACCACAATTTCGTCGTAATCACCCCCTTGCGGTGTGGGAATTTCTGGGGTGTAGATATCCACTCTCACCACTTCCCAGTCACCTGGTTTCCAGTGAGTTTTTCCTTTGGGAAACTGAGGATCTATTGCTTCTTCAAGCTGGATAAAGATGGGGGGACGATAGCCAACTTCTGGAATTTCGCGATCGCTGTAACTGAAATGCTCTCCCAGAATTTTGGTTAGTGAACCAGTGTGCGAAAAAGATCGTTCAAGCGATCCGGGTTGACCTTTTTCCGATCTAAAAAGAATCCACTTACTCATCTTATTCCGTCTCCCAATCGGCATCCGTTTCATTAAAAGGTCGAGGAAACTCTGTTTTGCCATCAAATACAAAATCTACAGGCAAAATGCTATCTCCTGACGGCTCAATATCTACCAAATCCCAGTCATTGCGTTTAGCCATTTCTTCGCAATGGTCATCGCTAGCTGCCAGATGTCTAGACTTATCTTCTTCTGGGTCATACCTTGGTTTTCGCATACTGATTAAGCTTTTTTATCGCTCTGTTCAATAGCCGGAAATTGCTCTTCGTTGGATGTGGGTTTGCTCGTGTACCTAACGCGACTGAAGCTTCCTTGATATGAATCTATTTTATCATATCTGGTGACTTATTACTGATTTTCAAAATTGTCACCGGATTAAGCGGAGAAAACCGAGTCAGAGAAGCGATCGGAACGGAACGGGAAATCGAGATTTGGAGTAAATGATGATACCACTCTTGAGTTTTTACCCAGTTTAAAGCTTCGGCAAGATGTTCTAAGGTTGCCACAGCTAAGACGATCGAACCTGTAGCAGAGACTCGATGGCTGCAAACGGACAAAATTTCAGCTAAATTGCCACCACTCCCGCCGATAAAAATCCGATCGGGAGTTGGCAACTGTTCTAAAGAATTCAGGAGCATTTCCCTGAAAAATGTTAATATTGTTGACTTGAAATCGATCGCAATTTCGTTGAATCAGAGACACCCCCATCGCCGTTTTTTCAATGGCATAAATTTGAGAATTGGGACATAATCTGGCAATTTCAATGGATACTGAACCCGTTCCCGCGCCGATATCCCAAACTGTTTGACTGTCTTTTAGAGCAAGTTCTCCTAATATCAACAGGCGAATTTCTCGCTTAGTCATCAATCCAGGACGATCGGCAAAACTGAGAAAGCTAGAATCGGGTAATCCGAAACGTGGTAAACTGTTTAAATCTAATGCTTCTTCTCGATCGCGACGAACGAACACCACGACATTTAAAGGTGCAAAAGTTAGGTGAGGAAAAGAAATAAGAGAGAGTGCATCGTAGCAAGTCACTCGTTCCTCAGTGTTGCCCAAATTTTCGCAAACCCAAATGTCGTAATCCGTGGGTAAATCTAAGGCTAAAAAAAGACGAGCGATCGCTGTTGGCGTATTTTTCCCATCCGTTAACACCGCGATTTTCTCAATTCCCTGTTGTAGCGCTTGGGTTAACTCATCGAGCGATCGTCCGTGAACGCTAATCGATCGAGCATCTTGCCAGGGAATTTTAATCCGATTGAACGCCAGTTGTATGGAACTGAAGTGAGGATGAAACGTCAGGCATTCGGCGGGGATTTCGGTTAGTAGCAAACGTCCTAAGCCGAAAAATAGGGGATCGCCGGAGACCAGAATGACAATGCGATCGTCGTTCATCCGAGATTTCAGAAAATCGATCGCCTTTCCCAAATCTCCGAGAATCCAACGATCGCCACCATACTCCGGAAAATAGCCCAGATGGCGATCGCTACCCACCAGTAACGATGCCTCTCGAATTTGGTTTTGCATCGCCTCAGAGAGTCCGGCAGCCCCCTCTAAGCCAATGCCAATGACATCGATGTTACCCAACTTATGTTACCTACAGTCCTGCGTGACCGATCGCCAATCCCGTCACCAGCATTCCCAAAACCAGAAACGGTTGGGCGCTAGCTTGATATTTGACATCATTTTTGAGCGGATCTCGCAGGAAGTACATATCTTGGAACGTAATTTGGGGAATCACCATCAGCAACAAAATCACAGCATATAGGTTTTGTTGAATACTGATTAAATAGCCCGCAACGCCAATTTGGAAAAGGTCTATGGCAATGACACAAATCCAAGCCGCAGTCGTGACACCAAACATCACCGGTAAAGAATTGAGTCCCAACTGCCGATCGCCTTCCACACTTTTAAAATCGTTAACGATGGCAATTCCCAATCCCGCCAGACTGTAAAATAACGTCAAAACGACGATCGTCGGTGTCAGTTCGCCAAACAACGCTTGACCCGCCCACCAGGGTAAAGCGATGTAACTCGCACCCAAAGCATAGTTCCCCAACCAACCATTTTGCTTCAACTTCAACGGGGGTGCCGAATAGATATACGCCAGAAAGACGCCTAGCAGGGTCAGCAGCGTCATGGTGGGAATCTCGTGACCCGCCCAACGATCGAGGGCAATGGCGACGACGAAACCCGCAGCTAACAGCACTAAAATCTGAGTGACCACTTGGGGAACGGAAATCACTCCCGAGGGAATCGGGCGATAGGGTTCGTTGATGGCGTCGATCTCGCGATCGTAAAAGTCGTTCAGGGTTTGGGTATACCCCGCCAGCAAGGCCTGACATTAGCATACACAACGCGGCGATGCTGAAATTTTCTAAATTCCACACATAGCCCCCAGACGAAGCTGCCCCACAGAGGACTCCCCAAATTAAGGGAATCCAAGTGATGGGTTTGGTCAGTTGCAGTCGGATTTTCCAGATGTTCGTTTCTCCGGTTCCAGCGCCTTTCATGCCCAGCAGTTGACGCGCTTTCGTCGATCGAGTTGCCTCAGATTCGGCAGCCGGCGGTTGTTGTTCTGGCATTTCGGGGGAAGATTCAGAGGTCGGTGAATTTGACATAACCCAGTCTCAAAACTCTAAGCGTCCACCGATCCAGATTATCAGTTGTCGGGTGTGTTGAGGCAGGAAACGCACCCTGTCACCACCATGACCGATACGATAATTAGGCTGCGATCGATCGACAATACGCACCGCATCACCCTTCCCACAAAAAATGATTTTCCGTCCATGCCCGACAAACATCTACTCTGCGTCACCGGACTGCCCCGTTCCGGCTCCACCTTGTTGTGTCAGCTGCTCGCCGAACATCCTGAAATCGAATGCCATGGCATGAGTTCGCCCCTCTTCGGCGCCCTGCAAGCTCTGCGATCTCACCTCAGCGATAGTGAGTTTCTCCTGGCTCAAATCGACGGCGAATTTGACAAAACCTACGCCAGACTGAAGCGTTCCTGTCAAGCCTTTGCTGCCGCTTGGTGGGACGGAAACCCACTGCCCGGTGGTGGTGGATAAACATCGGGGTTGGCTCAACCAAATCGAGTTGGCAATGGAACTCGACCCCGACGTGCGGATGCTGGTTTGCGTCAGAGAGTTGGGTCAGATTTTCGGATTGATCGAAGCCCAGCATCGAAAGACCCTCTGGCTGGACTTTCCCGACGATTTAGCAAACCTATCGCCCTACGCGCGGGCGGAAGCTTTATTTGCCCCCAAAGGCGTCGTTGGTGGCCCCCTTCGATCGATTCAGTCGGTGCAAGACCGCTCCCCGGACGAGCAATCCCGACTGTTTTTCGTGGTGTTCGAGCATTTGATGAGCGAACCCGTGGCGGTGATGAAGGACTTATACCAATGGTTGGGACGTCGAACCCCACACCCTCGACCCCCAGAACCTGACCGTGCGTCCCCACGAAGCCGACAGCTACTACCGCTTCAAATATCGCCACGTCACCCACCCCCACATCTCGCCGCCGCCACGACATTCGGTCTCCCCCCGCATCGAAACCGAACTCCAAGATAGCTATTCCTGGTTTTACGAGTTGTTCTATCCGGGATTACTCGATAGCTCCTCGACGACCTAGGAGTATCGCTCCTCGAAACACACCGATTGAATTATTCCTCGCGTAAATCCCGAATCTCGTCGGGACTCAACCCCGTTGCTTGGGCGATCGCCTCGTTGTCGAGGAGCGCGAGCAGTCCTCGGGCAATGGCGAGTTTTTCTTCTTGGCGACCTTCTTGGCGACCTTCTTGACGACCTAGCGCGATCGCCCCTTGTTGGTCGTAAATAAACATTTCCCGCCGTTCGAGAGCTTCGAGTTCTTCTCGGGTTAAATTGGTACGATTTGCAATTCCAAAGGCTTTGTGAATGGCGGGGATGTCGTCCATATTTTCGGGAATGGTGGCGAGCGATGGCGCGGATTTCATGAAATAAATCCACTTGTCGGTCAAGGTTGCCAGTTCGTCAATTTCTTTCGTAAATTTCGGGAGTTCGACAAATACCAACTCCATCTCGTTCTCGGCATACTCTAAATTTGTCTCTTTTTCTTTAAAACTAAACCGAGAAATAACTTTCTCGTAACCTTCAAACATCTCAAAATCGGTAATCGTCAGCGCCACGATCGGTTTGAGCATTCGATACCCTTCCCCAGATTCGAGTTGAAAGGCATAGGTTTTTGCGGCATTGTACAGCACTCGCTTGTCGAAGGATTCTACGTTTAAAACTTGCATTTCGATAATGACAATTGTCTCGTCATTAAGGCGAGCTTTAACGTCGAGATAGGTATCTTTTAATCCTTGAAGTTGTGGCGGTAAATTCGGGTTGATAATCTCTAAATCTTCGATCGTTGGATTGCCGTCATAAATAAAGGCATCGAGGAAACTAATCAGGATGTCTTTGCTTTGGGCAGAACCGAATATTTTTTTAAACGCATAATCAGTTTTGGGATTGATAAAGCGACCTATCATCTTTTTTTCTTCCTAATAGTAATATAAGAATCGATCGGTAATGGGTAGGGTGTGCCACCGGAACGAAACGCACCACGATCTATGTATCTTATCGAATAATGATTTACGTACAAAAACAAGATACAGCTCCGCCCAAAGACATAGCGTACCACAATCCAAAACCCCTGTAAACTCATTCTCCAAATGACCCCATTTTCAACAATTTGGGGTCGATCGCCCCTTAAATTCCCCAAATCGATCCACAAAACGCACCGATTGAATTATTCCCCCCGTAAATGCCCAATCTCCTCCGCGCTCAATCCCGTCGCTTGGGCGATCGCCTCGTCGTCGAGGAGTTCGAGCAGTTCTCGGGCGATCGCCCGTTTTTCTTCTTGGCGAGCTTCTTCGCGTCCTAGCGCGATCGCCCCCTGTTGGTCGTAAATAAACATTTCCCGCCGTTCAAAATCTTCGAGTTCGGCAGGGGTTAAATCGGCTTGGTTGGCAATTTCAAAGGCGCGGTGCAGTTCGGGGATATCATCCATATTTTCGGGAATAGAGGTCAGAGATCTGGCGGATTTGATAAAGTAAATCCATTTATCAGCGATCGTTTCCAGTTGATGCAGTTCTTTTGTGAATTTGGGTAACTCGATAAACACCATTTCTATCTCATTTTCGGGATAAGTAAAGCCATCACTTTTATCTCGATAAACGAAGCGGTAAATCAGTCTATTTCGGTTGGGGAACATCTCAAAATCGGTCAGCGTTAAAGCAATAACGGGTTTGAGAAATCGGTAGCCTTCTCCCGCTTGCAATTGAAAAGCATAGGTTTTTGCCGCATTGAACACCACTCGCTTGCCAAAAGACTGCACGTTTAAAACTTGCATTTCAATAATCACCGTTGTCCCATCCTTGAGTTTGGCTTTGACATCAAGATAAGTATCTTTTAACCCTTGCACTCTTGGAGGTAGGTTGGGATCGATAATTTCTAAGTCTTCGATCGTAGAGTTACCATCATAAATCAGGGCGTTGAGAAAGCTAATTAGAATGTCTTTACTTTGGGAAGAGCCAAATATTTTCTTGAAAGCGTAATCGGTTTTGGGATTGATAAATCTCATATTTTTCTCCCTTATTAACGTACGGTAAGTAGGGTGTGTTGAGGCACGAAACGCACCATCGATCTTCCTTTCAAGATTAACGTACAATAAGTAGTTATAGCTCCGCCCCCGAATTATCGTACCACAACCCAAAACCTTTGTAAACTCGCTCCCCAAATGACGCCATTCTCAAGAAAAGACGAGTAAATTCCGATCGATCGCTCGGTGGAGAACGCAATTTCCCGCAGGAGAGGCTGCCATTTGGAAGACCGTGCGACCGGCGAGACCCCCCACACCCGTGATTCTACGGATGTGAGAGAGGTTTGAGCCAAATTAGCGATATTTCCCTGCGTAATATCGCTGAAATTCTTTGCTAGCTCCAGATTTGGGCAGATGTTCGGCGTAGAATCAATGGAGCTACCCAATCTGCTCAGAAAAGCTGATTTAGTGAACGACCAGACACCATACCAAACAATAGAGTGCTGGTTTCCAGTTTTATTCGCCAGTTAAAGGAGTTTCAGAGATCGTGGCAGATTTTAACGTCAACTCGTTTGCAGCTTTGCAGACCGCCATTACCACAGCCAATACCAATGGCACAGCCGACACTATTAACCTGACGAGCAACATTACCCTCACAGGATTGCTGCCGCTGATTGAAGAGGATATAAATCTGACCATTGAGGGAGGCGGTAACACACTGGATGGTGCCAATAGCCACCGACTCTTTTTTGTCAAGAGTGGTGCAGTGAATTTCAATAACCTGACCTTTGCCAGCGGCACAGCCAGGGGCACAGCGGCTGCTGGGGGGGGAGCCGGGATGGGCGGCGCACTGTTTATCTATAGCGGCACGGTCAATGTCAATAACAGTGTCTTTCAGGGTAACCAGGCTATTGGTGGAAATGGTACGAACACAGGTAGTGCAGGCGGACGTGCGAATTTCACCGCCACACCTGGTGCGGCGGGCGCTTTTAGTGGTGATGGCACCACAAATGGTGGCGCGGGTGGCACAGGTGGTGGCGGTGGTGTCGGCGCCAATTTTTCAGGCGGAGCAGGGGGTCGTGGAGGATTGGGTGGGGGTGGTGGAAATGCGGGATTTGGGGTGACTACACCGACTCCAACCGCTGGTGGAGTCGGTGGATTTGGTGGCTATGGCGGCGGCGGCGGCGGCGGCGGGGCGGGTGCCGCCGGTACGACTAGCACTGGTGGTAGTGGTGGCTTTGGTGGCGGTAACGGTGGTATCGGAGCTACGGGGCTGGGTGCCAATGGTGGTGGTGGTGGTGGTGGTGCTGGAATGGGAGGTGCCATCTTTATTCGCAGTGGTTCCTTAACACTGAACGCTGTTGCCTTGAATAACAATTCTGCAACGGGTGGAACGGGAGGTGCAGCTCCACCAGCAGGTACGAGTGGTGTAGCCGGAACAGCAGGAACCAACGGTCAAGGACTCGGCGGCGCCATCTTCGCCATGAAGTCCACCACCAATACCAACGGCAACAACCAGGGGATGCCCGCTGCCCAGCCGACCGTTTCCCTTTCTAATGTCACATTCACGGGCAGCAACGCCACCAACGACGCCAACACTCCCAACCCAACCCCAACCACCATCACCTCCGGCACCGACCTCAACAACGACGACTTCTTCGGCAACACCATCACTCGCACCAACCCACCGCCAAACGTCCTCATCGACCCCGCCAGCGTTAATGCTACCGAAGGCGGCGCTACTGCTACCTACAACATCCGACTGGCAACGGTTCCCACCGAACCCGTGACGATAAGTTTCGATACCGGTTCCGAAGTCGATGCCATCGCCGACATCACCTTCACCGCCGACATGACAGCACTCGACCCCCAAACCATCACCGTCACCGCCACCGACGACGGCGTTGTCGAAGGCGACCACCTGCAAACCGTCACCCACACCCTCACCACCACCGACCCCAACTACAGTGCCTTAACCGTTAGCGATGTCGCCGTCAACCTCACCGACAACGACACCGACTATGCCGTCACCGCCCCGGCATCCATCGCCGAAGGAAACACTGGAGTGCAAACTGTCACCTATACCATCACCCGCAGCGGCGATATCAGCGATGTCGGCAGCGTCGATTACAGCTTCGGTGGTACGGCAACCAACAATACCGACTACAACAACATCGGCGGCGATGCCACGGCAGTCTCGGGAACGGTTAACTTTGCCGCCGACGAAACGACCAAAACCATCACCGTGGATATCCTCGGCGATACGGTAATTGAACCCAACGAAACCCTGGAACTGACCCTCAGCAACGGCACGGCAACCGGAACTGCCACCCTGAGTACCGCCACCGCCACCCTAGGGATTACCAACGACGACAATCCCGCACCCGTACCGGAACCCACACCCGAACCCACACCGACTCCCACACCCACCCCAACGCCAACACCCACCCCAACTCCGACACCCGAACCCGACCCCGAACCCACACCGAGTCCCGTTCCCACACCCACCCCAACCCCTCCCCCATCTTCCCCACTTCCCGAAGGCAACGACCCCAACTTCGACCCCTGCCAACTGGTGAACGCACCGCCCACTTTCCCCAACCTCAACCCGGATACTGACCTCCGTACGGGTGGTTTCATCCTCGGTGACGACAATGCCAACACCCTTGACGGCAGTGGGGAAGCGGCGGTGACGATGGTAGCGTTTGCGGGAAATGACAATCTCCTCGGCAGTCCCGGAGACGATTTGATGTTCGCCAATCGGGGTACGGATGTGGTTGATGCTGGACTTGGCAACGATATCGTCTTTGCTGGCAAAGACGGCGACGGGGTTCGCGGCAATGCCGGGAACGACAGCCTTGCCGGAGATTTGGGGAATGACCTGATGTTCGGCGACGATGGGGAGGATATCCTATTCGGCAATATAGGAATCGACTATCTCGACGGCGGTTCGGGCAACGACACTGTTTATAGCGGCAAGGATAACGATGCCGTAGTTGGCGGCGAGGGCGAGGACGTTCTCTTAGGCGAGTTAGGGAACGATTGCTTGCACGGACAAGTAGGAAATGACCTGGTATTCGGCAATGGGGGAACGGATTTCCTCCTGGGAGGTGATGGCTTCGATCTCTTATTTGGCGGCAAGGATAACGACAGTTTAAATGGCGAGGCGGAAACGGATATCCTCAGTGGCGATTTAGGCGACGATACGCTCGTGGGCGGGGCAGGGGGCGATCGATTCGACTTCCGCGCCGGGGATGGGAACGATCTCATTTCTGACTTTACCGATGGTGTGGATATTATTGGTTTGAAGGAAGGACTGATTTTTTGATGATTTAAGTATTATTCAAGTTGGTAGTGATACGCAAATCACGGCTACTGGGCTGACAGTTGTCTTGACTGGAGTGAATGTTGGAGCGATCGATTCTGCTGATTTCGCGGTGGTGTAATGGTGCGTTTCGCGTTTGCTCAACACACCCTACCGGAGATGATTTTGAATCAGTCCAGGTCATTGCCACCTGGCAATCTCTTGCGTTTTAACCGGGAGAGTGCCAACAACCCCAAACGATCGAAATCTACGACCCATGACCAAATCGTGTAATAATATTTAACAGAAATTTTAAGATTCCGATCTCAGTTACTCATTTAGACCCGATCGATGGATACTCCAGAAGCTCCAGATCTTCAGAATGCCAACGAGACCGCTCCAGCGGTCGAAGAAGCACCTCCAGCCCTAGATCGGTTTGAATGCCGAGCTTGTGGCTACATGTACGAACCCGAAAAAGGAGACAGCACGGGTGGAATTCCGGCGGGTACTCCGTTTGAAGAATTACCGACGACTTGGCGCTGTCCGGTATGTGCCTCCCGGGCGGCGGTTTTCGCAAATATTGGACCGAGCGGAACCGCTTCCGGATTCAAAGAGAATTTTGGTTACGGTTTGGGTGTCAACGTCCTCACACCGTTACAAAAAAACTTATTGATTTTTGGCGGACTCATTGTGGGGTTCCTAATGATGCTGAGTTTATATGGCTTGAATTAAAATACTCATGAATGCGATATCAAATCGTCTCAAACAACTCGTTTTCGTCCTGTTTGCCGTAGTTTTGTGTGCTGGGTGCGCCCAGATGCCCGAGCTAGGCGCAAATCCTTGGGAAGTGATTTCCCTAGAAACCGATGCAACTTTCTCCGACATCGCATTTACCGACAATTTCGATACCGGTTGGATTGTCGGTTCCAATGCCACTTTGTTTGAAACCCGAGATGGGGGCAAAACCTGGGAACCGCGCAGTTTAGATCTCGGGGAAGAAAGCCCTCGTTTTAATGCGATCGATTTTGCCGGAGAGGAAGGTTGGATTGTGGGCGAACCCTCGGTGTTACTGCACACCGAAGATGCTGGACAGTCTTGGGAGCGAATTGCCCTGAGCAAAAAGTTGCCCGGTAATCCTCGCGGCGTCATTGCGCTCGGTTCCCAGTCGGCAGAAATGACAACAGATGTCGGGGCAATATACCGCACGCAAGATGGCGGTAAAACCTGGCAAGGGGAGGTAGAAGAAGCCCTGGGAGCGATGCGAAATATTACTCGCTCCACCGATGGCAAATACGTTGCCGTCTCCTCTCTGGGGAATTTTTATTCCACCTGGCAGCCTGGAGCTCAAGCCTGGGTTCCCCACAATCGCTCGAATTCCCGACACGTCCAAAATATGGGATTCACACCAGACGGTCAATTGTGGATGTTAGCTCGCGGCGGTCAGATTCAATTTACCGGTGAAGAAGCTCTCGAAGATTGGCAAGAGCCCATTTATCCAGAAAAATCCCGAGGTTGGGGATTACTGGATTTAGCCTATCGCACGCCCGAAGAACTTTGGGTGGTTGGTGGCTCGGGCACTTTACTTTGTAGCTCAGACGGCGGTCAAACTTGGCTCAAAGATATAGAGTTAGATAACGTACCTTCTAACTTTAATAAAGTGAAGTTCATCTCCAGCGATCGTGGATTTGTTTTGGGTCAGCGGGGAACGGTACTTCGGTATCTCGGACCCCAAAAAGCCGCTTGAGGGAATGGAACGGCGGGAGGAATCTCCCGAGTTCCCCTGCAGGCAAAGTTCAATGTAGTGAAGTTGAGTTTGTCGCCACAACGATCGCCCTTGTATGATACCATTTGGTTATCTGTACGCATCGATCGTCTTCAAGCCTCAAAACGCGATAGAAGGTAGATGAAAATCCGAGGGAGCTGCGGTTAGGTGAAGGTTAAGACCGTTTTTCGACGTTCCAGAAACCCATAGCAGTCTCTCGGAGAAGTTTCTAGAAAAAATAACTAAAAAGGAGAAACTTTCAATGTCAGGAACGACTGGAGAGCGTCCGTTTTCAGATATCGTAACTAGCATTCGGTATTGGGTGATCCATGCGCTCACCATTCCCATGCTATTTATTTCCGGATGGTTGTTCGTCCAAACTGGATTGGCGTACGATGTATTCGGTACGCCCCGCCCCGATGATTACTACACCCAAAATCGGCTGGAAGTGCCGGTGGTGAGCGATCGTTTTAGCAGCAAAGAACAAATCGATCGATTTGTTGGCAAATAGAAGATTAAGGAATTCGATAACAATGGCAACCAACACCCCTAACGAACCCATTTCTTATCCTATTTTTACCGTCCGCTGGTTGGCGGTTCATACCCTGGCTGTACCGACGATTTTTTTCTTAGGTGCGATCGCCGCTATGCAGTTTATTCAGCGATAGGAGAAAATTATGGCAACTCGTTCTAATAATCCCAACAGACAGCCCGTAGAATTAAACCGGACTTCGCTGTATTTGGGACTATTACTCATCTTCGTTCTCGGAGTTTTGTTTTCCAGCTACTTCTTTAACTAACTGGAAACCTCTAGAGATCTTGTTGTATTTTGACCCATAATGTTGGGTTTAAAGCCCCGTCCTTTTAGGACAGCTTTTGGGTAGAATCGAAGGTAGTCGCCATAGGGCATTGGGAGACTTTAAACGGACAGGTCGGGTTGATAATACTACGTTGTTAGCACGTCAGCGCGAAGTGTCAAGGAATCCTCACTCCTTGAGGGTGAGGAGGTATGTCAAAGCAGTCAGCGGCTCGTCTTGAGCTTTTAATAAATCGCATTTATTGACTGAGGGCGATCGCGATCGCCCTAACTGCTGAATTCCAAAAACGTTTGTTCTCGTACACGATTGAGGAAATTATCTATGTTGTCTCAAGGTGGAAAAATTCCCTTGTGGGTTGTCGGCACGATTGCCGGATTGGGCGCTTTAACCGTTGTCGGTTTGTTTTTCTACGGTTCTTACGTAGGCGTGGGCTCTGCCATGTAAGAGTTCGATCGCAAATACGAACTCAATCAAGCCATCTTTCTGCGCAGAAAGATGGCTTGTTTATGGGTTGCGGATATCGGGATATAAACTTCTATAGCAGTAGCCATTAAAGTGGCGTTATTTTAGCGGGACATCAATAATCCGAAAACTCCAGCCAGACTGGAGTGGGCGAGTAAGCAAGTTGAAGCTGATAGCTGACGGCTGAGAGCTTAGCTATAAAAGAGGGTTTTCGTGTCATGAAACGATCGTCCAAGCCGACCTGAATTCGCTCTTCAATGAAAATTCAGGACAATTTTGATAAATTTTGATGAAGTTAGAATAAAAGACCGATCGAATCGATGAAAACACGCTTGACAAGCGGAGCAAACCTTTCTCTATGTATCTCTGAAGAAAATCGAAAAAGTCGATCGGCGAATCTTAGAAAAAGCTTAAATCAAACCCAATAGAACCCAAATTGAGGTTTGATAGAGAGGAAAAGAAGACAAACTGGACTAGCGCTGCTATTGTGACACCCTAAGCAACGTTCTGACAGCGACAAGTTTCCGATCGCCTATATTTTTATCGGATCGAATACGAGAATCCCACTCGATTTTTATCCATTGACCCATCCCCAACGCGATCGCTATCTCGATCGCGCCAAGTTGAATCTGAGGAGCCTGTCCATATGGGAAGCCTTAAAGTTGCAATTAATGGATTCGGTCGGATCGGACGACTGGTCTTCCGCGCCGGACTCGAAAATCCCGATTTTGAGTTTTGCGGCATCAACGACCTCGTCCCCCCCGAAAATATCGCCTACTTACTGAAATACGACTCCACCCACGGTCGCTTTCGAGGCACAGTAGAAGCGAGACCTGACGGGATCGTCGTCAACGATCGATTTATTCCCTGCGTCTCGGTGAGAAATCCCGAGGAATTACCTTGGGAGAAACTCGGCGTCGAATACGTTGTCGAAGCCACCGGATTGTTTACCGACTACGACGGTGCATCCAAACACCTAAAAGCGGGCGCAAAACGGGTGGTCATCTCCGCACCCACCAAAGACAAAGATCCTGAGAAAGTACCCACCCTGTTGGTCGGCGTCAACCACGACGCTTACGATCCCACCCGCCATACCGTCGTCTCCAACGCCAGTTGTACCACTAACTGTCTCGCTCCCATCGCCAAAGTCATTCAAGACAACTTCGGATTTGCTGAAGGTTTGATGACCACGGTGCACGCCATGACCGCCACCCAGCCGACCGTGGATGGCGCCAGCCAAAAAGACTTGCGAGGCGGACGCGGTGCCACTCAGAATATCATTCCCGCCTCAACGGGAGCGGCAAAAGCGGTCACCCTCGTTTTACCCGAACTCAAAGGCAAACTCACGGGGATGGCATTCCGCGTCCCCACCGCCGATGTGTCAGCCGTGGATCTTACCTTCCGCACCGAGAAAGCCACCAGCTACGGGGAGATTTGTGCGGCGATGAAAGCTGCATCCGAGGGAGAACTCCAAGGAATTCTTGGGTATACAGAAGACCCTGTGGTATCTTCGGACTTTATCACCGATCCCCGTTCCAGTATTTTCGATGCTGGGGCTGGTATCGAACTCAATTCCAACTTTTTTAAGGTTGTCTCTTGGTACGACAACGAGTGGGGTTACTCTAACCGAATGCTTGACCTGATGCTATCGATGGCGGCTAAAGGTTAGAACGCCATTGCCCCGATGGGGAAGGCATTAAACGACTCGCACAGACTTTCCTTGAGGGGCGTCTGTATGCTTGTTCGATCGAGGCGAGTCGATTTTTTGGCAGTCCCCCATCCATTCACAACACGGAGAATACACTGATGAACGAACGACTCGTCCCCCTCGATCAATGTCCTATCACCGTTGAAAACGATCGCACCGGTCGTAGTGTCGAAACCCTCAAACGAGGATTTGCCGACCACCTATTTTACTTCCAAGGCAAGTACGAATCCCTCGCCAATCTCCACGACTTTTACATGGCGCTATCGTATACCATGCGAGATCGCTTGCTCCAGCGCTTCATCCAAACCGCTCGCACCTACGACGAAAAAAACGTTAAATCCGTCTACTACCTGTCCGCCGAATTCTTGATGGGGCGACACCTGGGTAATAGCTTGATCAATCTGCGCCTCTACAACGAAGTCCGACAAGCCATCAGCGAATCGGGTCTCGATTTAGACGAATTACTCGAACGCGAACCCGACCCCGGCTTAGGGAACGGCGGTTTGGGACGACTGGCAGCCTGCTTCCTCGACTCCCTGGCGACTCTAGAAATTCCTGCCATCGGTTACGGCATTCGCTATGAATTTGGCATCTTCCACCAAACGCTCAAAGGCGGTTGGCAGGCAGAAATTCCCGATAACTGGCTGCGGTTTGGCAATCCCTGGGAAATCGCGCGTCCAGAAGAAGCCGTCGAAGTCAAGTTTGGCGGTTACACCGAAGTGTATCACGACACCAAAGGTCACGATCGCACCCACTGGATTCCCAGTCACACTGTCATTGGCATTCCCTACGATACCCCGGTTCCTGGCTACGATACCAACACCGTCAATCCCCTCCGCCTCTGGAAAGCTGAAGCCAGTGACGACTTCGACTTCGAGGAATTCAACGCCGGAAACTACGATGGCGCCGTTGCCGAGAAGATTCGTTCCGAAACGATTTCTAAAGTTCTTTACCCCAACGACAACACGCCTCAAGGGAAGCAACTCCGCCTGGAACAACAATTCTTCTTCGTCTCTTGTTCCCTACAAGATATTATCCGGCGGCACCTGAAGAACAACCCCAGCTTAGATAACCTGTACGACAAGGCAGCGATTCAGCTCAACGATACTCACCCCGCTGTTGCTATTGCTGAGATGATGCGGATCATGGTGGATGAACACGGGTTGGATTGGGATCGGGCATGGCGGATTAGCCAACGCACCTTTGCCTATACCAACCATACCTTGATGCCGGAAGCACTGGAGCGCTGGTCTGTTAAATTGTTTGAGTACGTTCTGCCTCGGCACTTGCAAATTATCTACGAAATTAACCACCGCTTTTTGGAAGATGTGCGGCGGTGGTATCCCAACGATGACAATTTGCTGTCTCGCTTGTCGCTGATTGAAGAAAGTGGGGAAAAATTCGTCCGCATGGCACATCTGGCTTGTGTGGGTTCCCACGCCATTAACGGGGTGGCGGCGCTGCATACCGAACTGCTCAAACAAGATACACTGCGAGACTTCTATCGGTTGTGGCCCCAGAAGTTCGTCAATAAAACCAATGGAGTAACGCCGCGTCGTTGGATTTTGCTGAGCAATCCCAAGTTGGCAGATTTCTTTTCGGAGAAAATTGGCAAAGGCTGGCTGAAGGATTTAGACCAACTGCGGAAGCTGGAAACGTTGGTGGACGATCGCGAATTTGGCGATCGTTGGCAGCAGATCAAGTACGAGAACAAGAAGTTTCTCGCCGAACATATTTGGACTCATCACGGCATCGAAGTCGATCCTAACTCGCTCTTCGATATTCAAGTCAAGCGCATCCACGAGTACAAACGTCAGCATTTGAGTGTTCTCAATATCATTACTCAGTACAACCGTCTGAAGCAGAATCCCAATTTGGAGATGTTGCCTCGCACGTTCATTTTTGGCGGCAAGGCAGCGCCGGGTTACTTCATGGCGAAGTTGATTATCAAGTTGATTACCTCGGTTGCCGAAGTGGTTAACCACGATCCTGACGTTCGCGGTCGCCTGAAAGTGGTGTTCCTGGCTAACTTTAACGCCTCATTGGGACAAAAAATCTATCCCGCTGCCGATTTATCCGAACAAGTTTCCACCGCCGGGAAGGAAGCTTCGGGTACGGGGAATATGAAGTTTGCCATGAATGGCGCGATCACCATTGGGACACTAGATGGGGCGAATATCGAAATTCGCGAAGAAGCTGGGGAAGAGAATTTCTTCCTGTTTGGTTTGACGGCACAAGAGGTGGAACAGCTGAAATCTCGGGGATACAATCCTCGGGACTATTACTATCAAAACGGAGAACTGCGGGCGGCGATCGATCGGATAACTTCGGGACATTTCTCCCCCGGTAATCCCAACTTGTTCCAGCCTCTGGTGGACAATTTGATGCACCAAGATCCGTATATGCTGTTTGCGGACTACCAGTCCTACATCGACTGCCAGGATAAAGTCAGTCAGGCTTATGCCGATCGACAAGGCTGGTTGCGGATGTCGATTCTCAATGCCGTTCGCATGGGTAAATTCTCCAGCGATCGTACGATTGAGGAATATTGCAAAGAAATTTGGAACGTGAATCCGGTCAAGATTGAGTTAGAGGAGTACGTACAAAGCGAGGCTGGGTTGAAAATTGAGAATTCATCGATGAATTCTTAAATTCTCGTCAGGGCGGGTGTCTAAAATTTGGGCGATGACCCGAATCTGGGACAAAACCCGCCCCTGATGATTTTTGCGTCTCAACGGCTTCCGTTCTGATATTTTCAATCCCAAGACGTTACTATTACGTCGTAAAGACTTTCAATCCAAACTCTCGCTCCACATCGGGACGCATCGGAACGATAGATAATACGACATCCTCCCAGTATTTCTACCTCATGTCCGTATAGATTGGTATGACCTTTCTTTACGGTAATCACGGGTAGTTGAAGCTGTTGTTTTTGGTTCTGTCTAATTCTGTGTGAGTTGACGTGAACTATCGTTTTAGCTGGCGTTCTCGGATTACGCCAACCCGGTGCCGGACCTCTTGTGCCTCGGGTAATAATGGGTTTGCCGTTAAATAGAGGCATTAACCACATCTTGCCACTCTTGTAAGCCTCTTTGACTCTTCCAGCCATCAGAAGGACTCGCAGTCTAGCAGTAGAGATAATGAAGCTCACCCCACCTTTTTAGAGGTGGGGGTGTCTATGCTAAGTTGAGGGTAGAGCCCACAAATCACAAAGACAAGCCCAGCTTCTAGGCAAGCGTCCAGAACTTTTGCTGGGACGCTTCTCGTAGTCCTTTCGGCTATCGAGTTTTTGCCAACCTCTAGCAGCAATATTGTACGAACCGTTGAGATCGCAGTTGTACTTTTTACCGCTAGAAAATGTGGCTAAAGCATAATTATTTTTGTGGCGCTTAACTTGACCGGAGCCATCGTAAGCAAGCTTTGACGTGTAAGCAGCGAGAATCGTAATCGTCTGACCACCACATTCAGCCCATTTACGTTGAGTCAGCTCAACAATCAGACTCTGGAGCCAACCGTGAAACCTTTGTTTCAGGTTAGAGCGTTTCTTACCTCCTTTGGGTTTCCACCCTTTGAGATTCTCGAACACAATTGCATTAGCGCTTTCGCTTTGTGCAATCTGAGTGATTCGTAAAGAAACAATCTGCCCAATCTGTTGATTGATGTTACGACACTTGCGATAGGTGTTCTGGCAGAATCCTTGACAAAGTTTGCCGCCTTTCCCCATCGTCTTCTTAGCTCTCATTGAAACTGACTTCAGGCGCTTATCCCGACGGTCTATGTCTCTTCCTGGGTGAATAAATTCACGATGGATTACAGTACCATCTTGACTCACAACTGAAACCGTGGCAGTGGTATTAATCCCCAAATCGACGGCTACAACCAAACCAGCACCTTTGATCTTTTCCGGGTGACACTCAAACGGAACCGATAAATGGCAGGATTTATCGCTGATGATGAGTGAAGGCGATTTCATTTGATTGGTTGAAATTTTGTGCCGTTCACGAACCGAAACGATCGGCATTGTCATCCAAATCCAATCGGTTCCGGTGAACACTTTAATTTCGACTTGCTCAAATCCATGCAGTTTGAAACACTGCCCTTTATACAGAGTCGGATAACAGCCTGCACTACTCTTGAGAATTGGCGGTTTGGCGTCTTTACGGTTCCGACTTTGCCCCGATTGCCAATCTCGGTATCGAGTCATGTAACTGCTGACTTGTCCGGCTGCAAACATAATCGCAGCGCGGCGTAAATAGCTGGGGAACTTGTGAAACGCGCACTGAAATTGGGGATATTTCGGGTTGGGATTTTTGGCGGTTCTATGCACCAATCTTTCGACGGCCGGAACGAGGTGAGCACCGCTTAGACCCCCTAAATTAACCCAGTGGGTACAGATCACTGTCACCAAGAATCGGCATAAACGGCGGTATTCCTGCACAGTGTTGAGCAAATTTTGTTTCTGCTCACTGTTTGGGGCAATGCGCCATTTGTCGGTTCTGAGGGTTTTCGGTGCGGTTTTCGGTGCCATAGTGTTTATAGTGTAACACACAGAGAAAACTGATGGCAAGAAGCTTAAGAGCATTCGCACACAGTTATTGCAGTCTTCATGTTCATATGGTGTTTGTGACCAAGTATCGCCACCCCGTCCTGACTGAACAAATAGAAGCTGACATGATCCAACTGTGTCGAAGCATCTGTGAAAAGAACCGCTCCTACCTGCTAGAGGCCAAAGCGGATCTCAAAATGAAAGATCATATTCATCTGCTAATTGACATTGCTCCTGATGTCTCTGTATCGAAGCTCGCTAACACAATGAAAACTGTCACCAGTCGAGAGATTCGCAAACGATTTGCTGATGAACTAACACCGTACTATTGGAAGCCGGTTTTTTGGAAGCGTGGTTATTGTGCTGTTTCCGGCGGTGGCGCAACCCTTGAGGTCATTAAGTCTTATATCGAGGCGCAAGGTAAAGATGATTAGCTACGGCGTTCGGCTAACCCCCACCTGTTCCGAGGTGGGGGAGTGCGCCTCACAAGATATTCAAAATTTTAGCTGCTTGTGTCGTGCCGACTATCATCGAACTATAAGAGTACCGCAATAGTTTTGATTAAGATTGTACATCACCCGTACTGAGATGACTTCTTTAAGATTGAGTAAAGTTGTCGTTGAATTTGGTCAACAATCATAAAAACCCGATCGAGACGGAGAAGAAATCGTCAGTCCCGTCGTAGAATTAAGTAATTCTACGCAGACTCTATTGAGTCGGATGATTATGACGATCGCCTGCAAAACCATCACGGTTGCTTCTACTACTGCTCTCTTAGGACTGTTTGCCCTTTGCCCCTCATCGGTCGATGCTGCAACCACCTTTTGGGACTTAGAATTTTTTGACGAGGGCGAAAATACGATCGGCACGGGATGGTTCGGCTACGACGACTCCAGTCCACTAGAGCAAGATTTTTACCCCGATGGAGACGATCCCAGTTCCGGAGAACCCCCGCTTTTTTCCATCGATGCGAGCGATAATTGGTTTTTGGTCGATCGCTTTTTTGCGGAAATTCAAGGTGTGACGTGGCAATTTGATTCGCCTGATGGCTATCTCTCGTGGATACCACCGCAAAGCGACACCTATCCGACGACTGCTGGCAATGGGGGTCTTGCGAATGTGGCTTTTTCCCGTTTTGGGGAACCTTCGATCGGGCAAGACTGGTTATTGGGCGATGCGATCGATTTGCCGTTTCTAACCCTATGGACTTCGGGGGGAACAACCTCTTTCCTCCAAGCTACATCAGAGGGTGCGGCATTTGGATCTTGGACGGCAATGCGCCGCAGTGACGGCAACTCTAAAGATGTTCCGGAGGGTTCGACCACTTTAGCGGGCTTGATAAGCTTGGGTTTATTTGTTCGACTCAAGCAGCGATCGCGTCATCGCCGTTCTCGAAATTGGCAGCAGAATGATTGACGATCGATCGCAGACTTTCTTCTGGGCTCGAAAAAGATCGTTTCTGGAGATGCTGCACCCATTTTGACATTAAAAAAGACTGAGCCGTCAACACTTTGGCTTAAAAGAGTATCTTCTGTGAAGATAAAAAACTCGTTTTTTGACAACTTCAAAAATAGAAATCAACATGGAAAATTTAGAAAGTGGAACGCAAGTTACCTTCTATTATCTCAATGGTGAAGTAGAAACCTTCCGAATTCTGCTCTCTTCTGCTGACTTTTACAAACAGTTGCAAAAAGCCGATCGAGTCAATTGGCTGGGGCTGCATTTAATCGATCAAACTGTGGTTGTCAGTCTTGACAAAGTGGTAAAAGTAGAAGTAGAACCGCCTTGTCCGGAACTGGAAGCTGACGGAACATTCCCCGATTCCGATCGGATTACTGCCCTGCAACGGGCATCGCGGCGCTAAACTGGTCTATTCAACCCCATATACTTACATACATGACTATTGTCAGTTTAACCCGCGCCAATTCCTACGAGACTGAAGCTTTGCGATCGTCGGTATCGGCACTTCTAGAGCCCATGGGCGGTTTGGAAGCGATCGTCAAACCCGGCGATCGAGTTTTGCTCAAACCCAACTTACTCACCGGTGCTCGCCCGACGAAAGAATGCGTCACCCGCATCGAACTCGTCGCAGTGGTTGCCGAGATGGTCAAAGAAGCGGGCGGAAAGCCTTTTATGGGCGACAGTCCGGCTTTTGGCAGCGCCCGAGGGGTTGCCGAAGCCTGCGGGTATTTGCCTCGGTTGCAGGCACTGAATGTACCGATCGTCGAGTTTAGTGGCAAAGCATATACCACTGGAAGCGACGATTTCGATCGGCTGCGACTGTCTAAAGAAGCGATGGAAGCCGATGTGCTGATTAATTTGCCCAAAGTCAAGTCGCATATGCAATTGACGGTGACGCTGGGGGCGAAGAATCTCTTTGGATGCGTTCCCGGCAAAATGAAAGCCTGGTGGCACATGGAGGCAGGGAAAGATGCAGCGCGTTTTGGTCGGATGTTGGTGGAAACCGCGCGAACCATCGACCCCGATTTAACCATTATTGATGGTATTATCGGTCATGAAGGTAATGGTCGCTAGTGGCGGCGAACCCCGGCAGTTAGGGGTCTTGGGGGCATCTCGGGATGTATTCGCCCTCGATCGGGCTTTGGTGGATATTCTCCAAGTCGAACCCCATTTGGTTCCCACCGTTGCCGCCTCGATGGCACTAGGGTTCTGTCCGGAATTTGAGGCGATCGAATTTCCCCTTCAGCATCCCCGAGATCTGCAACTCAGCGATTGGAAGCTGCCGGACGCCCTGATGCCCATCGATTTCGGCTTGCCCCGCATTCTACGATCGACTTTCAAACACCTCTACGTTCGTTGGATTAAAGAACCGATGGATCTTTATTCTGGGCGTTAAACACGACACGGGATTTATGCAAAGGTGTCATCATGGCGTAGCTGCGTAAGTCCTGTTAGGCAGCTACACCATGATGGTTTTGTTTTATGTACGATAAGTCCTCACAGCTTCGCATTTACTTCAATCAGCATACCGCAAACCCCCTGTCAAATCCTACCACAACTGACTCTATTCTCAATAGTTTGGGTAAAATTCGCGGCATTTGGGATAAATTTCACCGTCGTAACCTGAATGTTGAGGTTCGTTTGCGCCACCGGTAGACAACATCGAGTGAGGAAAACGATCGACCCTTCTGTAGCGCCTGCACTACACCCGATCGCCTCGAACCTGTAACCTATACTTTATATAGCTGCGACGGACGATCGACCCAACCTTATGATCCAGGATATCCAACTTCTCGTTCTCGACATCGACGGTACAATTTCTGGCAAGTCTAACCAAATTCGAGAACCCGTGTTGCGGGCGATTCGTGCCGCGCAAGCCAAAGGAGTGAAAGTAGCATTAGCAACCGGACGAATGTATCAATCGTCGTTGCGATTCTACGAACTTGTCGGTTCCCAACTTCCCCTCATCTGCTACCAAGGCGCGTGGATTCAGGAACCGCTGACCAACATCCTCCACCGTCACATCCCCGTTTCCAACGATTTCGTCCACCAACTCCTCGATGAATTTGAGAAACCCGATTGGCAAACCCTCTCCATTCATTTGTACATCGACGATCGTCTTTATGTCCGGGAGATTACCCCCCAAACTCAAGCTTACTACCAACGATCGCAAGTCGAACCCATCGTCGGAGATTTTCGATCGCTTCTAGACCAATTTTCCCCCACCAAAGTTTTAGCCCTCAGCGACGATACCGAAGCCATCGACCTCCTCTACCGCCGTTTGCGCCAGCGCTACACCCCCGCCGAACTCTACCTCACCAAATCCGTCGCCACCTTCTTTGAAGCCGCACACCCTCTCGTCAACAAAGGCGCGGCGGTACAGTACCTCACCGAAGACTTACTCGGCATTGCGCCCTCCCAAGTGATGGCAATTGGCGATAACTTCAACGATTTGGAAATGCTTGCCTATGCCGGAGTCGGCGTCGCCATGGGAGATGCACCACTCCCCGTGCAGCAAATTGCCGATTGGGTGGCACCCGATGTGGAATCCGATGGCGTTGCAGCAGCGATACAACAGTTCATCTGTAGGGTGTGTTGAGGCACGAAACGCACCATCATCGGTTGATGCTCGTCGGGTGTAATGAGAAACGCACCATTCGCCCTGGTAGTTGATAAGTAATCTCAAATATTTCGATAGCTTATCTCCCCACTATTGCAAGTAATTGTAATTAAAATTTAATCTTTGCCGATCGACTCGGGCCCTAGAATTGCAAACCCAACGATCGTCGATCGCAACCCCACAAGCGCGATTAAGAGGACTAGTCTCCGATCTCCCCATCCCCGCCTCCTTCCAAGATCGCTCCCGTCATAAAACTTTACATCTTGCTTATTGAGAAATACTATTATTTAGGTTATCGTAGCCTTGTTATTGAATTTAATTAGCAATAACGCTCTCGACGTTTAGCGAACAACAACGGATTATGCAGACCTATGACAATCCCGATGTAAAGTACGACTGGTGGGCTGGAAATGCCCGCTTCGCCAACTCTTCCGGCTTATTTATCTCCGCCCACGTCGGCCAAGCCGCCCTCATCACCTTTTGGGCTGGCGCGTTTACCCTGTTTGAACTCTCGCAGTTCGACCCCAGCGTCGCGATGGGAGAACAAGGCTTGATATTACTACCCCACCTTGCCACCCTAGGATTTGGCGTAGGTAACGGTGGCGAAGTTATCGATACCTATCCCTTCTTCGTCGTGGGGGTGCTGCACCTCATCTCCTCTGCGGTACTCGGTGCCGGCGCAATCTTCCACACCATCCGCGCCCCAGAAAACCTCAAAGACGCAAAAGGTCCAGCCAAGAAATTCCATTTTGAATGGGAAAGTCCCAAACAACTGGGCATGATTTTGGGGCATCACTTGCTATTCTTGGGTGCCGGCGCTTTGTTGCTAGCTGGCAAAGCCATGTACTGGGGTGGATTGTACGATGCCGCTTCAGGCAGTGTCCGCGTTGTCACCAATCCCACCCTCGACCCCCTCACCATCTACGGTTATCAAACCCATTTCGCCAGTTTGAACAGTCTCGAAGATCTCGTTGGCTGGCATTCTTCTTTCTGCAAGGGCATCTGTGGCACGCGCTGCGGGCGATGGGATTTGATTTCCGCCGCGTTGAGCAAGCGCTGAGTACGGTTGAATCGTAGTTCTATCGTCAGCATTCAGTGTTCTCCAGAAGACTGACGATTCAGAACCCAATGTTTAAGTTTCTCTCAAGTTTCTCCTTTCATAACCGAGGGGATTCCAATCCGTGACCTACTTCCAACGTTCTTTGGAACCCCTCCTTTCTTCTTTTTATCTGATTTATGAATTGTTCTTGCTGTTCTGGAAACCTATTGCAACAAATTTCTCGAAAGAGACTGTATTGGTTTTGTCCGAGTTGTCGTCAGGAAATGCCCAGCTCGTCGGGAAAGCAACCTTCACTAATTTCAGATAATTCTCTGATGTTACCCAACTTTTACTCTACTCTCTACACGATAACTCGAGGTTCTTTGATGTCTCAATTTCCCGATACCCTCTTCTTGAATGTCAGTCCCAGTTTCAAGAAGTTCGATCGTCCGTTAATGCTGTACTTGTCCAAGTCAAAAACGATCGCTCAATGGGAATATCAGCAAACGCTCGATGAACCTACTTCTTTGGAGATTGCTATAACTTTGCTACATGATTATCTTCAACAATCCGATCGTCCCATTCACCTAGTTGGACACAGTACCAGTGGATTACTCGGCTTACTTTATGCTCGCCGCCATCCCGAAAGAGTCAAGTCGCTCACCTTGCTTTCTGTTGGCGTTCATCCCACTGTCGATTGGCAAGCTCACTATTACGTGACTCTAAAAATGTTGCCTTGCAGTCGAGAGATGATTCTCGCACAAATGATTTACAACTTGTTTGGATATAAATGCCAATCTAAAATTAGAGGTTGGATTGAATTGCTCAAACGAGACTTAGTGACTTCTCTTTCTCCGCATACCCTATTCAGTCGTTATAGTATTCACCCAGCTGGTGTTCCCGTGCCACTCTTCGTCAGTGGGAGTCAAAACGATGTCATTGTCGATCTGTATCAGCTTCAAGCTTGGGGTTCCTGGTTAAAAGACACCGATAGGCTTTGGTTGTGTCCGGAGGGTCGTCACTTTTTCCATTATTTTTATCCCCAAGAATTAGGCGATCGAATTCTAAATTTTTGGGAATCCACATCACCGATATCTATAGAAAATCGGTTAACCGTTCACATTTAGTACTCTTGCGAAGTTCAGGTGTTGAGAATCAGCTTATGATTGATTACATTTTCTGCCATCTGATGATGACGAACTTAGTCTCAGATACAGACTTTTCAATTCTTCATGTTCTATGTCCGATCTCGATACTACTGTTAGTCGCCGGATTTTTTACCGCGATATTTCGAGCGATCGAAGAGGCGACTGTCCGATTAAAACAATTGCATCAAGTCCCCTGCGATCGATGCCTCTACTTCACCGGATGTCATCAACTAAAATGTACTGTGAATCCTTACCAAGCATTCACAGAAGAAGCGATTTTTTGCCACGACTTTGAAGAAGCTTCTATCCCCATCTCCTCTTGCTCGCGAAACTGTAACTCCAAGGAAAAATAAGCCATGTTTGCCCCCGACCCTGCCGATTTTAAGTTCGATCGATGTGCGCGGTTCCAAAAGCACATCCAGAGATTTAATCGACGGCAGATGATTCCTACAGAAGCCAAGGTTTTATGGCAAATTGAGGCGGGATTTGTCCGAACATTGACCTCCGACGAAGACGGAACTTTGACAACTTTAGGATTTTGGAAAAATGGCGATATCGTTGGGTTACCGTTGACCGATATTCGACCTTATTGGGTGGAGTGTTTGACCTCCGTTAAAGCTACACGACTACTGAGTAAAGTTTCCCAGCCTCGAGACGCTTTAGTTTCTCAAATGCAGTTTTCTCAATCTCAGCAATCCCAAGAATTATTGAGAATTGCCCACTGCAAACGAGTAGAATTTCGCTTGCTCAAACTCCTGAATTGGTTAGCACAGCTCATCGGAGAAAAACTAGAAGAAGGGTATTTTATTCCCTTACGCTTAACCCATCAAGATCTAGCCGATACCGTAGGGACAACGCGGGTGACAGTGACTCGTTTGATTAATGAATTTCAACGTAGTGGAAGGATTCGGGATACCCATCATGGATATTTTTTGAAAGAAGGGTAATTTTCTCAGAAAGCGGAGGGAGATGGTAATCAGTAATAGGAACGGGGAGATGGGGAGATTTTTACTAACTTCGGAAAGGTCTCGCATATTTGGGGAAAAGTTTGTCGCTAAAACCGATAATGAATCACCCCAATGCTTCGCCTAACGGAAATTCTCGGGATTCAATCGGGGATTGCCAGATGCAGAATTCTCCTCTCGTAGCATTTCCCCAGTACCGCCATCTGCGGGATCGAGAAAAGGCAAGAGGTTGATACCATTGGAAAGTGGAGAACGCCGCGTGCCATTGGGTAACTCGACACCTAAAAGGTCTTCGAGTCGATCGATTTCGTTGCCATTGCTATTGAGTGTGGCGATGGCGTCGGTAGACTGTCCGCTATCGGCTGTGACGATGTTCTCAAACACCAAATCGCGGGTTTGTTGCGGATCTTGACCGGGGGGGACTGTGAGGACGATGCGGCAGCGCGAATCGGCTTGGGTGGTGACACAGACGACATCGTAACCGTTTTCCACGCTGGTTCCCAGTTCAATTAAGCCATCGCTGCGGTAGAATTCTAACCGACGGGCAATCTCGTTGCAGCGGCGTTCTTCCGTCCAGCCGCCGCCGAGTTCCGTAGGGGTCGCCCAGGGGTAAATCCGATCGGTTTGGCTCTGGGGATGGTACATTACCGTATACTGTCCGTCATCCAACTGGCAGGAAAACCGTTCCTCTGAATCGGTGGGTTCGGGAGTCTCTTGAGATACATCTGGTAATTGGGAGAGCGTTCCCGATGGGTTGAGATTTGCGGCTTGGACGCTGCCGCCAGCGAGGGTAAACGCCAAGGCTAGGCATCCACTGAACCCACCCCAGTACATTCCATATCGTTTGAGCAATTGCAGTGACATCGCCAAAACTCCCTCAACGTCGCAATATTTGATGGACGCTCGTGCCGGAGAAAAGTTCCCGCATCCCGCCTAAAGATGATTGTTGGAGTGGTTTGGGTCGAGACGCACAAGACACGATCGATCGTGTCTTGTGCGTCTTTTCTCACCCATAACCCGTTTGGGATCGATTGTCGGAAAAAAAAACACCAATCGATCGACTCTTTGATATATTTTATTAAGATTCTTTTCTAAAATCGGCAAGGATATTCGGCTCTGAAGCCCTGCATTTCTCCCGATCCGGGTCAAAATTGCGTCTCAATCCCGAATTTTGCTGTCTGATAAAGTTTTACTCAACTTTACATTTAATCCAAACACCGTAATTCTCGAATCAAAGGAGCATACACTGTGATAGCGGAGGCGCAAAAGCCACTGACCGTTCCCATTCCCAAAGAGTTTATCGGGTCCCCCAGGGGATTTCAACCCGACCTTGGTGATGTTTCTCGCGGCGATCGCCATCGTCATCTTCTCCACTGCCGGATACTGGTACTGGGGCTGGTGGGATTGGTGCTGTTTTACAATGAACGTGGTGGCACTGCACATGGCGGGAACCGTCATTCACGATGCGTCTCATAATGTTGCCCATCGCAACAAAGTCGCTAATGCCATGATGGGACATGGTAGCGCGTTGATGTTGGGCTTTGCCTTTCCAGTCTTTACCCGCGTTCATCTCCAGCATCACGGCAACGTCAACGATCCAAAGAACGATCCCGATCATTTTGTGTCTACAGGCGGTCCTCTGTGGCTGATTGCCGCCCGTTTCTTCTATCACGAGATATTTTTCTTCAAACGGAAACTGTGGCGCAAATACGAGCTGCTGGAGTGGTTTCTCAGTCGCTTATTTGTCGCCACGCTGATTTATATTTCTATCCAATACGATTTTTTGGGCTACATTCTCAACTTCTGGTTTTGCCCAGCTTTGGTGGTGGGAATGGCACTGGGGTTATTTTTTGACTATTTGCCTCATCGTCCGTTCCAAGATCGCGATCGGTGGAAAAATGCCCGCGTTTACCCCAGTCCAGTTCTTAATGTTTTGATCTTAGGACAGAACTATCACCTGATTCACCACCTTTGGCCGAATATTCCCTGGTATGCTTACCAAAGCGCCTATCGTGCCGCGAAACCGCTTCTGGATGAGAAAGGTTCTCCCCAGTCTTTGGGCATTTTTCAGGGCGGCAAAAACTTTTTTAGTTTTGTCTACGATGTTTTTTTGGGAATTCGCTTCCATCGGCACAAAAATTCCGGTTAGCGATCGATTTCTGGAAGGGTGACAATGACTCAATCCCGATTTTCTATCTAAAATCATAATTTTTTACTGCCTTTTGGCGGTCGATTCAGCTCACCAAACTGTAACCAGTTTCTTTGATTTGACGAAATCAAAGAAACTGACTTTTTGAAAAACTAAAGCGTTTTTACGCCAGGGTCTACTAAAATCCTTTCATCTGCTCTCAGAAGCGGACAGTCATAAATTCTCGCAGTTGCCAGAACAATCTGGTCGGCGGGATCGGAGTGAAATTCGCTGAGTTGAGTAGACTCAACAAGAATTGGAATCGTGAGGTTTAGTTTTTGCACTCCTGGATCTGCTACACCCATCTATATGGAAGTCGTTATGACTTCCGTATAGATGGGTTTGGAGGTCGATCGACTCTGAATGTTTGATAAAAAATGTCATACCCGATCGAGATATGGTAAAAAACCGTCGGGGCCATCCCAAGAGTGGTTGCCCAGATCTTTGGAACCCCCATGAGATCTTTGGTGGGGTGGGCAAGAGGCACTACCCCTACAAAACCTCGAACGGTCTACTTGTCTTTGAGGCGTGCAGACGGAAGGCGCGAACAACCCTTGGTAGATTGGATAAATACGCAACTGGATCTCAGGCAGTCCGAGGCGGCTAAAGCCCATGTCAAAAAAGGGCTCGACCAACCGGAGCGAGGTCAGCTTTATGGGGCTGTATCCATTGACAGACAGGCACTTTGCTATTTTGGAAACGGGAAATATACGGAGATCGATCGCCTCTTAATTTACAAAGGTTTCGCTATTTAGCCGATCGACAGAAGCTTTTTTGTGCACAACCGATTTTCCGCCTTCATAACTGAAATATCCGTATTTATACCTAAATCTTAAAAATAAAGTGTTGTTGACTAAACTAGAACTTTACACAACATCAGAAAAACTCACCATAGGATATGCCACCCCATCTCGGAAACCGTTTATTTAACGTTAGATCTAACCGAGTCACTTGGATTGTAAAGTCCTCAAATCTAGTAAAATCAACACTTCGAGAGATCAACCGTTCGACCTTGCCGAAAGCTTTAAGATAACTTCCGAGGAATTTCTGATGACACTTCCTCGAATAGATCTGATAATTCAAATGGGTTAACTGAGTTATTCGGTTTCACCCAAAAAGAGCAAGCGATTAGATTACACACACTAAGGAGCAAACCACATGTTAGTAGCCATCGGAACAAACGGCGACGACACCATTAAAGGTAGCAATGAAAACGACTTCCTTGATGGTCAAGGCGGCGATGACAAAATTTTCGGTCAAAGCGGCGACGACACCATTAAAGGTGGAGATGGCAACGATAATGTCTCCGGTCAAGAAGGAAACGATGAGATCTCCGGTGGCAAGGGTGATGACTCTCTGCGAGGTGGAGAAGGTGATGACTTGATTAAAGGTGGTACAGGAGACGATAAACTCCAAGGCCGAGAAGGAGACGATACAATCTTCGGTCAAGAAGGAGACGATGAGATCTTTGGTGGAGATGGCAACGATAATGTCTCCGGGAACGAAGGAAACGATGAGATCTCCGGTGGCAAGGGTGATGACTCTCTGCGAGGTGGAGAAGGTGATGACTTGATTAAAGGTGGTACAGGAGACGATAAACTCCAAGGCCGAGAAGGAGACGATACAATCTTCGGTCAAGAAGGAGACGATGAGATCTTTGGTGGAGATGGCAACGATAATGTCTCCGGGAACGAAGGAAACGATGAGATCTCCGGTGGCAAGGGTGATGACTCTCTGCGAGGTGGAGAAGGTGATGACTTCATTAAAGGTGGTACAGGAGACGACAAACTCCAAGGCCGAGAAGGAGACGATACAATCTTCGGTCAAGAAGGAGACGATGAGATCTTTGGTGGAGATGGCAACGATAATGTCTCCGGTCAAGAAGGAAACGATGAGATCTCCGGTGGCAAGGGTGATGACTCTCTGCGAGGTGGAGAAGGTGATGACTTCATTAAAGGTAATACAGGAGACGATAAACTCCAAGGCCGAGAAGGAGACGATACAATCTTCGGTCAAGAAGGAGACGATGAGATCTTTGGTGGAGATGGCAACGATAATGTCTCCGGGAACGAAGGAAACGATGAGATCTCCGGTGGCAAGGGTGATGACTCTCTGCGAGGTGGAGAAGGTGATGACTTCATTAAAGGTGGTACAGGAGACGATAAACTCTTCGGTCGAGAAGGAGACGATAAACTCTTCGGCCAAGATGGAGACGATGAGATCTTTGGTGGAGATGGTAGTGATGTCGTGCGCGGCGGTAAAGGTGATGACTTGCTCGATGGTGGCACAGGCGTTGATATTCTAGAAGGTGGTATGGGCCAAGACACTTTCGTGGTAGATGTCCTCACCGACGGCGGAATGTTCGTCATCGAAGACCAAATTAACCAGTTCAACTTCGGTGGCGAACTCGATACCCTGGTTCTGCGCTTGGGAGACGACACTCTCACAGCCGTGTTCGAGAGCGAATTGCCTGCTGGAACAACCATCGACGATGGTACGAAGATCATCCTGGATACCGACACGGGTCTGATTAGCTTGGTTGATGACAGTACTGCCGGGTTCTCTATCTAGTACAGGTTGGCAGGAATAGTTAGACAGTTCTTTTAGGCAGTGGACTGGGCCTCTCAACTGGAACTTCCAGGGCTTTGAATCCATTAGCCAGACTGGGTAGTTATTTCTGCCGCGTTGCACTAGGCTGCTGCTCTATTTTGTGGCAAAAAGAGAGACCCAACCGGGTCTCTCTTTTTTTGGGTTTCCAACCTTACCAATTTGACCCAATCGGTAGGAAGTTCGTCTGACAGCCAGGATGGGGCAAGGGTTTCTAGCGTCAAATCGACGCACCCTCTCAAAAAAGTAGAAATCGGCTCGGCAAAAGTGTCAACGACAGCCCTCAAACCCTTAGCCCGTATGGCATCGACGCAGGTCAACGACAGAATAGGGGTTTGGGCGATTTGCCGAGGTGTGTCGATGGGGGAGACTTCGAGTTTAAATCGACTGTAATCCATATCCATAAAAAGTTTCAGGCATTGAGTCCACTTGCCCAAATCGGGAAAATCCCATCGACACACCTCCAACGAAATCGCCCGGAAACGCGAGGAAAATCGGGATAACAATGCAACCCTAACGCCGAAAAGACCGGATACGTAGGACTTTGACGGGTCTGGAAACCGGGGGTTCCCCATCGACGGGGTGAAAAGCCCCTTTCCGCCACCAAGAGGGGTCGTTATTTTCCCGAAACTCGATTTTCCCAGACGATCGACTGCTAAAATTGCCATATTATCGATCGAGGCGAAGGGCGTCAATACGGACTCATGAGTAACAATCCGTCTGCGGAGTCGCGCCGCCAAGGAATCGACTGGACGCGATTGCAACAAGCCCTGTCTGTGGAAGCAGAACGGGGCTTCACCGACTTGGTGGGTCGTCAGTATCGGTTCAGTGAGTTTTTGCGGGTGAGTTTGAGTCAGCCACCCCAGGAATTACCCGAAATCGATCGGCGTCGGTGAACCGAAATCGGCGATCAATTTTCCCGATACACCACCCTCACCCAGTCAGGAAGACAAAGCCTGGTTGCTGACACTCGCCAGTTTTTGTTGCAGATGCAGCGCGTCGCCGAGAAGGTTTCTGCCCCACCAGAACCCACCCCCGCAAAAGCGCCCCGAACCGTGCCTCTTGTCCCCTCCAGCAGCCCCGTTTCCCTCGACCAACCCCTCACCAAGTTATCGGGATTGGGACGCAAGGGAGAAGTTCTGGCGCGGTTGGGACTGTACGTCGTCCGCGACTTACTCTACTATTATCCCCGCGATCATATCGATTATGCCCGTCAAGTCCCCATCAAAGAATTGACACCGGGGGAAACGGTAACGCTGGTGGCGACGGTGAAAAGTTGCCACATCCATTCCAGTCCCAAAAACAAGAAGTTATCGATTCTGCAACTGACTCTCAAAGACCATACCGGACAACTGAAACTGACACGATTTTATGCGGAGGCACGTTTTAGTTCTCCTCGCTGGCAGTATGCTCAAAAATCCATGTATCCTAGAGGATCGATCGTGGCTGCCTCGGGATTGGTGAAGAAAAATAAATACGGCGTCACCATCGATAATCCCGAAATCGAAATCCTAGAAAACGCGATCGATGCGATCGATTCTACGAAAGTCGGGCGGGTATTACCGGTCTATTCTCTCACGGAAGGGGTGGCGGCGGATGTGATGCGAAAGGCGGTGATTGCCGCACTCCCGGCAGCGAAACAACTGCAAGAACCGCTTCCCACCAAACTCCGGGAAAAATACGACTTAATCGGCATCCAAGCGGCGATCGCCAATATCCATTATCCCGCCGATCGGG
Source organism: uncultured cyanobacterium (assembly GCA_963838375.1). Lineage (GTDB taxonomy): Bacteria > Cyanobacteriota > Cyanobacteriia > Cyanobacteriales > Geitlerinemataceae > DVED01. Next base: position 1,002,840 of record CAWIQY010000015.1, read on the forward strand.
ATGCTTTGGATCTCGCCCGTCGAAGATTAGTCTTCGATGAGTTTTTCTACTTACAACTGGGACTTTTGAAACGGCGAGAGGAACTGAAAAATCGCACCCCCGTCAATCCCCAGGCGGTGGGTGCCGTTTTGGCTGGCAAAGGTCAACTTGTCGATCGGTTCTACGAACTGCTACCCTTTAAATTGACCAATGCCCAGCAGCGTGTTGTCGATGAAATTCTCGCAGATCTCGCCAAACCGGAACCGATGAACCGTTTGGTGCAGGGAGATGTGGGTGCCGGGAAAACCGTGGTGGCGGTGGTAGCCATCATGGCAGCCATTCAGTCGGGATACCAGGCAGCGTTGATGGCACCGACGGAAGTCCTCGCCGAACAGCACTATCAAAAGTTGGTGGGATGGTTGAATCTGCTTCAGCTTCCGGTGGAATTGCTGACCGGTTCCACGGGTGCCGCCAAACGGCGACAGATTCACAGTCAATTGGAAACTGGAGAACTTCCGGTTTTGGTGGGAACTCACGCTTTAATTCAAGACTCGGTGAATTTTCATCAACTGGGATTAGCGGTCATCGACGAACAACACCGCTTTGGCGTTCACCAACGGGCGAAGTTGCAACAAAAGGGACTTAACGGCGTGTGTCATGTGGTCTCGATGACGGCGACACCGATTCCCCGAACGTTGGCGCTGACGTTGCATGGGGATTTGGATGTCAGCCAAATCGACGAGTTGCCTCCCGGACGCCAAGCCATTCAAACAACCGTTTTATCCGGTCAAGAAGATCGCGCCCATGCTTACGATCTCATTCGGCGAGAAGTGGCAAGCGATCGGCAAGTCTACGTGGTGTTACCCTTAGTTGCCGAATCGGAAAAGGTGGATTTGAAATCGGCGATCGAAGAGTACGAACGATTGCAAGAATCCATTTTTCCCGAGTTTCAAATCGGCTTACTCCATGGTCGCATGAATTCCGCCGAAAAGGAAGCGGCGATCGAACAATTCCGCCTCAATCAAACTCAAATTTTGGTATCGACAACGGTGGTGGAAGTCGGCGTCGATGTTCCCAATGCTACGGTGATGCTGATCGAACACGCCGAACGGTTTGGACTGTCGCAGTTACACCAGTTGCGGGGTCGGGTGGGACGCGGGGGCGATCGATCGTACTGCCTGCTGATGACTCATCCCAAAGCGACTAGCGATGCTAAGCAGCGTTTAGAAGTGTTGGCACAATCCCAAGACGGCTTTTTTATCGCTGAGATGGATATGCGATTGCGCGGTCCGGGGGAAGTGTTGGGCACTCGTCAATCGGGATTACCGGATTTTATCTTGGCGAGTTTGGTAGACGATCAAGAGATACTTATTCTAGCACGAGATGCGGCGGAAAAGGTGATTGACAAAGACCCGACGATCGATCTTTTTCCTCGGATGAAAGCGGAGTTAGATTCCCGGTTCGAGAAGTTGTTAGGCGGTTCGATTTTAACTTAAATAGGACTTACGCAACGACTCCAGATCAGGGGCAACCACGGGGGGATTGCCCCTACAATCAACTAGATAGGGAGATCGGAGGGAATAGCGGTACTGCCGATGTGGTGAATGGCGACAACCACTTCGCCAAGTGCCGATTTTAGGTGTTCAGATTCACGATCAAATTCATGTTTCCACTGGGAATTATGGGGTAGAACTTCTATTTTTATTGGCATAACTTTCTAAGGCAGCTACAAGGTGTTGGCGGATACTGGGCGATCGAAATCCAAGAACGATATCTTTGCAAGAAACCCCTCGATCTATAAGTTCTCGATCGATAAAAATTTCAGTACTATTGTGCTGTAGCCAAATTTGACCTTCAATGATGTCGAGTTGCATCGCACAACCATAAATTCGATATTCCCCACGCCAACCATTATGGATAACCAAATAGCGATCGCGATCGGATTCGAAACTAACTGAGCTTCTGGATCGTCTGTCGCCAAGTCTTCTAGAAATTTACAGACAATGAAACTTCACAAATGCGAAGATAGATCTCGCCGAAATTCATCACTTTCTGGCATCAGATATATTCTTCCCCGTCGCCCTTTGGACAATTAGCGGGTAATGAAGATCTAAACCCTTTAAGGATGCCAATTCAGAATTGTCTCTAAATGGTGATTTCTATGAAGTAAAGACAAACAGACAGTTCTATTATACCATCTGAATTTCCTTGAGCAGATGTATTAAGTAATTTAAAATTTCCTCTTCGATCAACTCAATCCTCTTGATAAAATATAGATATAGCGTAAAGCTAAAGGATTAAAAAATATGATGACCAGCGCTCCAGAAAGCCTCTCTACAGGCTCCAAAGAAACTGCTTTCGTTCTCTGGTTTGAAGAAGTGGGAATTTCGGATATTCCCTATGTCGGGGGCAAAAATGCCTCATTGGGTGAAATGATCCAACAGCTCACCCCCCAAGGCGTGAATGTACCCACAGGTTTTGCCACGACAGCATATGCCTATCGCTACTTTGTAGAACAAGCCGGATTGCAAGATAAATTGCGCCAGTTATTTGCCGATCTCGACGTAGAAAACGTGCAGAACTTGCGCGATCGAGGCAAACAAGCCCGGGCTTTAATTCTCAATACTCCCTTTCCCAAAGAATTAGAAGTTGCCATCGCCACTGCCTATTTCAAACTGTGCGAACGCTACGGCGGCGGGGCGCAATTGTGCGATCGATTTGAACCCGAATACCAAGAAGCGTGCAAAACCTACAGCTACGACACCGACGTTGCCGTTCGCTCTTCCGCCACTGCCGAAGACCTTCCCGACGCCAGTTTTGCCGGACAACAGGAAACCTACCTCAACGTTCACGGCGCTAAAAGCGTGCTGGAATCCTGTCACAAATGCTTCGCTTCTCTGTTTACCGATCGGGCAATTTCCTATCGCACCATCAAAGGCTTCGATCACTTTGAAGTTGCCCTTTCCGTGGGCGTCCAAAAAATGGTACGTTCGGATTTAGCTTCTTCCGGCGTAATGTTTTCCATCGACACCGAAACCGGATTTAAAAATGCCGCTTTAGTAACGGCTGCTTACGGTTTAGGTGAAAATGTGGTGCAAGGAGCCGTCAATCCAGACGAATATTTCGTATTCAAACCTACTCTCAAAGATGGATTTCGCCCCATCTTAGAAAAGCGTTTGGGTAGCAAAGAAATCAAAATGATCTACGAAGTTGGCGCTGGAAAACTGACGAAAAATGTACCCGTTCCCGAAGCCGATCGGCACCAATACGCCATCACCGACGACGAAATTATCAACTTGGCAAAATGGGCGTGTATCATTGAAGATCACTACAGCCAAGTGCGGGAAACCTATACCCCAATGGACATCGAATGGGCGAAGGATGGCATGACAGGAGAACTGTTCATCGTCCAAGCGCGTCCAGAAACCGTCCAATCTCAGAAATCCAGCAACGTCCTCAAAAACTACAAACTCAACGGGTCTGGGGACGTCCGGGCACGAGGTCGCGCCGTTGGAGAAGCCATCGGTCAAGGCATGGCGCGGGTGATTCTCGACGTTCCTCAGATTGAAGCGTTCAAAGCCGGGGAAGTGTTGGTGACGAATAAAACCGACCCCGACTGGGAACCGATTATGAAAAAAGCCAGCGCGATCGTCACCGATCGGGGGAGCCGCACTTGTTTTCATGGAGACACCCAAATTCTAACCGATCGTGGTTTTATGACCTTGCGGCAAATTCACGAGCAAGGTTATGACGGATTATCCACTCTATCCCTCAACTTGAAGACGCACAAAATTGAGTGGAAGCCAATTCTAGATTCCATGAAACGGCAGTCTGAGACGATCGGGGTCAGTGTGTCTCAAACGGCACGAGTTGAAGACAACACGCTTTATTTGACTCCCGATCACAAAATGGTCAACATTCGAGCGGGAAAATATGTCAAAACTGAAATTCAAGAGATGCTCGATCGACAGGAAATGGTAACCATTGCCCAACACATTCCCCAATTGAATTCGATCGATACTCATAACGCGCAAAAGTTAGCTTATCTCTTGGGCGGAATCCTCACCGATGGTTCGATTTATCGCAGCCGCACTCACGAGGAAGTTCAATTCATTCAGAAAGATGTTCCTGAAAAACAGGCATTTATCGCCACCATGAATGAAAACCTTCAAATTCTTTATGGTAAAAGCTTTACCCCAGGTTTCAAACAAAAATCTTCGGGTTATATCCGGGGTCAACTCGTCGTGGGTCAAGCCACTGCATATCGGCTCTGTTCTAAAGCGATCGCCTATGAGTTGCACGATCGAGAACAAAACATTGTCAAGACTCTACTGGACAGCACTCCTGAAGTTTGTTATCACTTCCTAGCTGGAACGATCGATGGAGATGGATGTTACTTCCGTAATCGAATCAATATCTATGTTTCCGAGGAATTACTCTTACAAGCCATCATCATTGCCTGTTTAAAAATTGGAACTGTTCCTCAGATTACCCGAAATCGCAATATCCACAACGTTCAAATTGTTGAAAAACTACCGGAAATTCTCCAATTCACCCAACGAGTGAAAGGAGAAATCACCGATCGCACGATTCAAACGCGCTTCTTTGCTACTAATCAACTGTTTGACAACGATGTTGTCGGTCAGTTCAAATTAAGAAAAGATAAAAACTTGCTCATTTCCGACAAACAACTGCGCGAAACCGGCAAATTTGAGGAACTTCTGGATGGAGATCTGCGAATGCAGCGAGTGGTATCCACCGGTGAAAAAGACTATGGCGATGTGTTTAATATTACCGTTGCCGAACATCATAACTATGTAGTCTTCACCCGCAAATACACACCTATTGTTGTCTGTAATTGCCATGCCGCAATTATTGCCCGAGAAATGGGGATTCCGGCGATCGTCGGTTGCAGCAACGCCACCGAAGTTCTTCATACTGGAGAAGCCATCACCGTTTCTTGTTCCCAAGGAGAAGAAGGACGAGTTTATGCCGGGTTAGTGCCTTTTGAAGTGCAAGAAACTCAACTGGATAACCTGCCGCGCACCCGCACCCAAATCCTGATGAATGTCGGCAATCCCCAAGAAGCATTCGGATTGGCATCCATGCCGTGCGATGGCGTCGGATTAGCGCGTTTAGAGTTTATTATTGCCAACCACATCAAAGCGCACCCCCTGGCGTTGTTACACTTCGACAAACTCGAAGACCCCTTAACCCAGCACGAAATTGCCAAATTAACGGCACTCTATCCCAGTAACAAAGCCGACTTCTTCGTCGATAAACTGGCACGGGGAATTGGAACCATTGCTGCGGCATTTTATCCCAAACCCGTCATCGTCCGGATGTCCGATTTCAAGAGTAATGAATATGCCAATCTTCTCGGTGGCAAACAATTTGAACCGAAAGAAGAAAACCCGATGATTGGCTGGCGAGGTGCATCTCGCTACTACGACGAGAAATATCGCGATGCCTACGCCTTGGAATGCCAAGCCATGAAACGGGTGCGCGATGAAATGGGGTTAACCAATGTCATCCCGATGATTCCCTTCTGCCGAACCCCCGATGAAGGACGCCAGGTGTTGGCAGAAATGGAAAAAAACGGCTTGAAACGTGGGGAAAACAGCTTGCAAGTTTACGTGATGTGCGAACTTCCCAGTAACGTGATTCTGGCTGAAGAATTTGCCAAAGTGTTTGATGGATTTTCCATCGGTTCTAACGATTTAACCCAGTTAACATTAGGACTCGATCGAGATTCAGCCCTAGTTTCGCACATCTTCGACGAACGTAATGCTGCCGTCAAAAAAATGGTGCAGATGGCGATCGAAACTGCCAAAAAATGCGATCGTAAAATTGGCATTTGCGGTCAAGCGCCATCCGATTATCCAGAATTCGCCCGCTTCCTAGTAGAGTTAGGCATTGATTCGATTAGTTTGAACCCCGATTCGGTGTTGAAAACGCTTTTGGATATCGCCAAACTCGAAAACGTCCAATAGATGTGAAAATCGGGAAGATCCTTTCTCATCCCCGATTTTCCTCAACCCCAGTCTCTATACCTGCAAAGGACTGGGGTATTTTTATGAATAAAAGTGGGATTCGATCGCCTAAACCTTGGGGAGTTGATCCCGTGACATCTTACTTTCCCAAGTCCAAGGTCAATGTCCCTCGCTACAATACCATTCATGTTTATCTGCGCGTTTGCAACCAGAATATCGCTCGAATTGGCAAAAAACTTGCTAGACTAAGAAGAGACGATTGTTAAAGGTGGTGAATTTGAGCCTAAGTCGTGTGACGCTCCAAGATGAATATCGGAGCAATCGCAACAATCTGATTCAAGATTTTTATCTGCCCTGTTTAGAACATTCTACACTTTACAGGCGTTCTGTAGGCTTCTTTTCTAGCACCTCAATGGCAGTAGCCGCTAAAGGCTTAACGGCTCTAATTCGTGCAGGCGGTAAGATGCAGTTAGTCGCATCTCCGTGTTTATCACCAGAAGACGCAGAGGCGATTTCCACAGGACTCAAACAAAGAGAACAAGTTATTGTTGATGTCATACAGCGAGAGTTTGAGACAAAACTCGAGCAAGTTGTTGAAGATCGTTTGGCGTGTTTGGCATGGTTGCTGAGTCAAGGCGCACTAGAAATAAAGCTTGCCATTGCGAAAAATATTCGCCAATACGGAATTTATCATGAAAAACTGGGAATTTTTGCCGACGCTGAGAATAATGTCGTCGCCTTTACGGGATCGGCTAATGAAAGTTCGACCGCGTTGATTGACAATTTTGAATGTATCGATGTGTTCTGTTCTTGGCATCTAGGTGTTAAAGAACGAGCTTTACGGAAAGCTGAGAATTTTCAGAAGCTTTGGGATAACAAAACTGATAAAGTGGAAGTTTTAGAGTTTCCAGAAGCGGCAAAGCGATCTCTTTTGCGTTTGTGTCCCTCGCGACAGCCGGAATGGGAACTAGGACTTCCTTATCCGCCTCATTCGCCTTCTGTGTCTGAAGCTCAAGACACTTATAAGGTTATTTCTCATAAAGTTAACGATCTGTGGAGACATCAAACCGAAGCCCAGCAAGCTTTTTTAGAGTATCGCTGCGGTATTCTGGAAATGGCGACAGGAACAGGAAAAACGCGCACGGCTTTAAAAATTTTGCAACATCTAGTCGATATTCAAGCTATTAACTCAGTCATCGTTACTACTATAGGAACCGATTTACTCGATCAATGGGCAAGTCAATTATCTGCTGTTGCCAGTCATTTAAAATTTCGCATCCTCAAACAGTACGAAAATCATCATGAATGGGAAGAATATGAATTAGATCCAGATGCTAGCATATTAGTCGTATCTCGAAATGCTTTGCGAAAGGTTTTACGATCGCTCTCTCATCCAGTGAAGAATCGTTTACTCATCATTCACGATGAAGTTCATGGTTTAGGCAGTCCGGCAATGGTTGAAGAATTGGAAGGATTATCGGACGGCATTGCCTATCGACTGGGACTTAGTGCAACTCCCGATAGAGAATATGATGGTGAAGGAACTGAATTTATCGAACAAAATGTCGGACGGATAATTTATCGCTTCACACTTGAGGATGCTATCCGCCGAGGAATTCTCTGTGAATTAGATTACTACCCACTTGAATATGAACCATCGGATGAAGATAAGCAGCGAATTAAAACTGTTTATAGTCAAAAAAAAGCGAGACGAGAAGAAGGCAATCCAATGTCAGATGAGGAATTTTGGACAGCTTTAGCACGAGTACATAAGACTTCTAAAGCTAAGCTGCCTCATTTCAATGCTTTTGTTGCCGAACATCCCCAAATTATAGATCGCTGTATTGTGTTTGTTGAAGATCGTCAATATGGAGAGGAAGTATTGGATATTATCCATCGGTATCGCCATGACTTTCATACTTATTATGCGGAAGACGATCGTCAAAAGCTAGTTGATTTTGCCAATGGGAAAATTTCTTGCTTGATTACCTGCCATCGAATTTCTCAAGGCATCGATATCCAATCTCTAAGCTCAGTGATTCTTTTTTCTTCAGCACGAGCTAAACTAGAGACAATCCAGAGAATCGGTCGGTGTTTGCGAAAAGACCCATCCAAGGTCAATAAAAGAGCAACGGTAGTTGACTTTATTCGGATACAGGAAGAGGAGAAAGAAGATCTTAATGCCGACCAAGAGCGAAAAGAATGGCTTGAAGGTTTATCGCAGATTGTTTATGAGGAAAACTAAAAATGGCTTTAGATGATAAAGTAACTGATGCCATCAAGGAATCAGTCCAGAAGAAAGGTCAAATAGAAAAAGTTGCAATAAAGTTAGTTAAGTGGCTGAACGAGCTTGCTGATGCTAACACTAGCCTAGACGATCGAGACGATCTAGAAACTAATATTGCAAATATTTTAGATGCTATTCAAATTGACGAAAAATTAGAGGATTAAGATAATAAAATGAGTTTACAACTTTCTTTCTTAGGCTGGTCTTCCCAGGGTTTACGCTGCCCAGATCATCAGTGTTACTAACACAACCCAATAGTAATAATACCTATCCAGTGACTTTAGTCCAAATGCCTAATGGCACAGGAAAGACGACAACATTAAGTCTGCTTCGCGCTACATTATCCGGTTCAGCCAAGAATTGGAGTCGCGATGAAATTATTTCTTTAAAACGTAGTAATGCTTCCAATTCGTCTGGTCAATTTATTGTTGATTTAGCAATTAATAATCGCCGTCTAACCTATGAACTAAATTTAAATTTTGAAGATGGAAACATCAACTATAGAACAACCTTTGAGTCTGGGATTAAAGATGGATTTGAGACACCGCCCAACTTAAAAAAAATTCTAAATCCTGAATTTATAAAACTATTTATTTTTGATGGAGAACTTGCCAGCCATTTATTAGATGCAAAACATACTCGCGCCCGAGAAGCTATTGATGCTCTTTTTCAATTATCTTTGCTTACAGATTTAGAAAGAAAATTTCAAGAGAATTGGGAACGTCATGCTGACACAGCAGGTGCGACAGAAGACTCGTGGTTTAATTCGTCGTCGCAACAGGCTAAACGAGCTTAGAAACAAACGAGACCAAATTGAATCGCGATCGAAAAAAGCTTCATCAGGAAAAAGACAAACTTGAGGAAGAAATACAAAAAAATCAAACAGAGTATGATGAAATTCATGATTCGAGATGAAGATATCGGAGCAAAGCTAAAGGAATTGAGAGATAACCTCGATCGGTCTGAAAAGAATGTAGTAAAGACGTTAACTCAAGCAATCGCTAAGATGCGAGATCCTCAACGTCTCGTCCCCGATTTAGCAACTTCTCTGATAAATCTAAAAGAAAATTTAGATTCTCTGAAATTACCGACTTCAACATCAAAAGAATTTTTTGAGGATTTAGCAAAAGCAGAAGAATGCATCTGCGGTCGTCCAATGGATGATTCCAAGTCGGCAGGCGGTGCGCGATCGGGCTAATAATTATCTAGGAGAAGAAGAAGTGGGAATCTTAAACAGTATTAAATCTGATATAGCGACTTATTGTGAAGCGATCCTAATAAATATTATCAAGCTCTTCAACAAAACTTGAAAAGTTTTAGGAAAGTTTGTGAAAGATCGAGATACTGGTAACACACAACGTTCTTCGATAGAAGAGGATCGTATAAAACAAGGTGATGACAATTTAGGGGAAATAAAGACAAAATTAGATGGATTAAAAAAAGATCAGGAACAAGTTAAAAATAAACTTTATGAAATTGAGAGATAGCCTCATACTAAAATCAATGATTCTACTGATTCTCTGAAAGAATTAGCGATTTTGATAGACACAAGCCGAAGAAGATTTGGCGGAAATTACAAATACTCTACAGCTCAGAAAAAAAACAGAGATTGTTTGTGGCATTTTGTCTGAAGCTCACGAACAGGCAAGGGAAGCCTTGCGACAATATATGGTTGACGAGACTAATAATCGTATCGCTGAAGCTGTTGACTAGAGATCCAGTATTACTTGAAGATATTCAAGATTCATTACAGCTACAAGGAAAGAACCGGAGCCAGTGTTGGTCAAACGTTATCTGTTAGCTACGCATTTCTGGCAACTCTTTTTAACCGCAGCGACCATCAACTCCCTTTTATTGTTGACAGTCCAGCAGGAGCGTTAGATCTCAAAGTCCGTCCAGAAGTTGCACGTCTCGTACCTAAGTTGTGCCAACAGTTTATTGCGTTTACTATTTCTAGCGAACGACAAGGTTTTGTTGATGTTTTGCATGAAGACATCACAGCAGCAAGTTCAATACATTACTATCTTTCGTAAAACCGCATCGGATGAATTCACTATGGAATAATCTAGATTCATCTTTAGTTCAAGAAGAAGAGTGATGGAGTTCTTGTAAAAGGAAAAGAATTTTTTGATCGATTTGACTTGGAGGAGGAGATTTAGAAAATGGATTTTCAAATCGAAAAGACACTCGGCGATGGTTTAAAGATATTGAGAAAGCATTATTCGATTTTGTTCGATCTCTACTATCTTTGCTTGGTGGCCGGTTTTACTTCTGGATCGACGCAAGACTGATATTCCTAATGATGAGGTTGACAGCTTTATTAGATATTTTCCAGGAGAATTTCGTTCTCGCGGCAGACTTTTGGTAGGAGCCTTAATTGATGCAGAACTACGACGTTTAGCAATAAACTTAGAAGATCGCGATGAGATATATCGAGAAGTCAAGAAGATTGTAGACCCGAATTCACCATCAGATTTATCCAGTGAGGGAATGACTCGTATGAATGCGTATGCTCATGGTGGATTTGATGTGCTGTGCGAGCATTTTAACGATCGCCCCCGATCGATTGAAACTTTTATCAGGAAGTATTGTAAAGTTATTAGCGATCTTAAGGTTCCCGAACCGTCAATGAGAACAATCGCTGTGGAAAAGGTTCAAACTGCCAGCGCCGCTACGTCTGAGGCATAGAGAATGCGATCGGGTTGGCGATCGGAAATAATTTTGAATAAGTCCAGGTCGATGAACCAAGGGTCTCCCGCATTTTAATCTGGAAAGTGTCAATGCAGGTGTTGATGAACCCAGAAGAGAAGCCCAGGGTGGAGTTGAAATCCAGTGTTCCCGGCTGAGTGCAACCGAAAGCGAAACAATTTTTCGCTCAAACATGATGAAATGCTGAAAAACATCTCGAGCTAAAAAAGGCTCCCAGAGCTGTCAAATCCAGACTCTGGGGGCAATTGAGGTGTAAAAAATCGCGCTAAGATATCTGTAAATTAACTGAGTGGATGTAACAAGGCGTACCGTATAATAGGTAACACTTAGCATCCAAAAAAGCTTTCCAGACCATTTGTTATCCCGCGAGGTTCCCGCCGTGCAATTGCGAAGAGTGCCTGCTGTAATGCGTGCAACCGGGGCATATGCCCTCATTGATAGTTTGAAGCGCCACGGTGTTCGTCATATTTTTGGCTATCCCGGTGGTGCGATTCTTCCCATCTACGACGAACTGTATCGATTTGAAGAGCGAGGAGAGATCCAGCATATACTGGTACGCCACGAACAAGCTGCGGCTCATGCTGCCGACGGCTACGCTCGGGCAACGGGGCAAGTGGGCGTCTGCTTCGGCACCTCAGGTCCTGGCGCGACCAACTTGGTGACGGGGATTGCCACGGCGCACATGGACTCCATTCCCATGGTGGTGGTGACCGGACAAGTTCCTCTCCCGGCAATCGGCACAGATGCTTTCCAAGAAACCGATATTTTTGGGATCACTTTGCCGATTGTCAAGCATTCCTACGTCGTTCGCCATCCTGAAGAAATGGCGCGGATTGTAGCCGAAGCGTTTCACATTGCCAGTACCGGGCGTCCGGGTCCGGTGTTGATTGACGTACCGAAAGATGTCGGTTTAGCGCAATTCGATTACGCCCCCGCAGAACCGGGGATGGTCAACTTGCCGGGATATCGCCCCACAGTCAAAGGTAATCCCCGTCAGATCAATCAAGCGATCGAACTGATGAAGGAATCGCGACAACCCCTATTATACGTAGGTGGAGGGGCGATCGCCGCCGGAGCTCATGCCGAAGTGCAAGAACTTGCCGAATTTTTCCAAATCCCCGTCACCACCACGTTGATGGGCAAAGGCGCATTCAATGAAAACCATCCGCTATCCGTCTCCATGCTGGGGATGCATGGCACGGCGTATGCCAACTTTGCCGTCAGCGAATGCGACTTGCTGATTGCCGTTGGGGCGAGATTCGACGATCGCGTCACCGGGAAACTGGATGAATTTGCCTCCCGCGCTAAAGTGATTCACATCGATATCGATCCGGCAGAAGTGGGCAAAAATCGCGCCCCCGACGTGCCGATTGTCGGGGATGTGCGCCAGGTTCTGGTCGATTTGCTGCGCCGTCTCAAAGAAACAAATGTCTCCGTCGAAGCCGAACAAACCCAAAATTGGTGCGATCGCATCGATCGGTGGCGCGAAGACTATCCCCTACAAGTTCCCCACTACAGCGATCGGATCTCTCCCCAAGAAGTCATCGTCGAACTGACTCGTCAAGCCCCCGATGCTTACTACACCACCGATGTCGGTCAACACCAAATGTGGGCGGCGCAATTCCTCAAAAACGGGCCCCGCCAGTGGATTTCTAGCGCCGGTTTGGGGACGATGGGTTACGGATTGCCCGCCGCCATGGGGGTCAAAGTCGCACTTCCCGACAGCCAAGTCATCTGCATCAGCGGTGACGGCAGTTTCCAAATGAACTTGCAAGAATTGGGAACCCTAGCACAATTTGGCATTAATGTCAAAACCGTCATTCTCAATAACGGTTGGCAAGGAATGGTACGGCAGTGGCAGGAAGCCTTTTACGGCGAGCGTTATTCTTCTTCTAATATGGAAGTGGGAATGCCGGATACCCCCTTGCTCTGTCAGGCATACGGCTTGAAAGGGATGGTGGTGCAGCCAGGAGAACAGCTTCAAGAGGCGATCGCCGAAATGCTTGCCCACGAAGGTCCCGTAGTGTTGGAAGTGCGCGTCAACCGCACGGAAAACTGCTATCCCATGGTGGCACCGGGCAAAAGCAACGCTCAAATGCTGGGCTTACCCGAACGTCAAACTCTAGAAAAGGCGATCGAACTGGTGTACTGTCCCAATTGTGGAGCCAAAAATCCGGCAACTCACACGTTCTGTCCGGAATGCGGTACGAAGATCTAAGCGGACTGGGCCCTACTCGATCGATCGAGTAGGGGCAACCGCGGGGGGATTGCCCCTACCGAAATTTGTCCAACGCCCAGATGGCGAGTCAGAACGACAAAACCCATCTCGGATTGAGCTTTAGGATGCGCCTTGGTCTAACTGCAACATTGCCATGAAAGCTTCTTGAGGCACGTCTACCGTCCCGATCGCTTTCATCCGTTTTTTCCCTTTGGCTTGCTTTTTCAGCAGTTTCTTCTTCCGGCTGATGTCGCCGCCGTAGCATTTTGCCAGTACATCTTTACGCATGGCGGGGATCTGTTCGCTGGCAATGATCCGAGAACCGATCGCCGCTTGGATGGGGACTTTGAACTGGTGGCGGGGAATCAATTCCTTCAGTTTGGAAACCAACGCCCGTCCCACGGGATAGGCTTTATCTCGGTGAACGATCGTCGCCAAAGCATCTACGGGATCGTTATTCACCATCACATCTAACAACACCAAGGCATTTTCGCGATAGCCGATGGGGTGATATTCCATACTGGCATACCCGCGCGATCGAGATTTCATTTGGTTGAAGAAATCTGTCACCACTTCCGCCAAAGGCAATTCGTAAATCAGCGTGGTTCGGGTCGTTGTCAGGTACTTCATGTCCTTAAATTCACCCCGCCGTCCCTGGCACAATTCCATCAGCGTTCCCACATACACTTCCGGAGTCATAATCTCCATCTGGATGTAAGGTTCTTCGATTTTCTCCCGTTCGTTGGGCGCAGGCAAAGTACTGGGGTTGTCGATGCGTAGAATCTCCCCTTTGAGGGTGGTGACGTGGTACACCACCGACGGGGCTGTGGTAATGAGATCTAAATCGTATTCCCGTTCCAGGCGTTCTTGGACAATTTCCATATGCAGTAGCCCCAGGAAGCCGCAGCGGAAGCCGAACCCCATGGCGCTGGAGGTTTCCGGTTCGTAGTTGAGGGCGGCATCGTTAAGCTTCAGTTTTTCCAGGGCTTCCCGCAGGTCTTCAAATCGATCGGCATCGGTGGGAAATAAGCCGCAGAAGACCATCGGTTTGGCTTCGGTATACCCCGGTAAGGGTTCGGTTGCTGGGGCTTTGGCTAGGGTGAGGGTGTCGCCAACGCGGGCATCTTCGACGGCTTTGATGGCGGCTGAGAGATAGCCCACTTCTCCGGCATGGAGTTCGTCTACTTGGATTTGGGTGGGGGAGAGGATGCCCACCTCGTCGAGTTGGTGTTCTTTGCCAGAAGCCATCAAACGCACCCGATCGCCTTTTTTTACGGTACCATCCATCACCCGGAAATAGGCGATCGCCCCGCGATAGGCGTCGTAGTAACTATCAAAAATTAGCGCCCGTAAAGGTTCGGTGACGGTATCCTGGGGCGGGGGAACCAAGTGAACGATCGACTCGAGAATTTCTTCAATCCCAATGCCTTCTTTGGCGGAGGCTTCGATCGCCCCAGAACAATCGAGTCCGATCAGTTCTTCGATTTCTGACTTAACTCGATCGGGTTCTGCACCGGGTAAGTCGATTTTATTCAACACTGGAATGATTTCTAGATTGTTTTCCAGTGCCAGATACACGTTCGCCAAAGTTTGCGCTTCCACCCCTTGGGAGGCATCCACCACCAACAGCGCCCCTTCGCAGGCTGCCAGCGATCGCGACACTTCGTAAGAAAAATCCACGTGTCCGGGGGTATCGATCAAATTGAGGACGTAATCCTTGCCATCTCGCGCTTTGTAGTTCATCCGCGCGGCTTGCAGCTTGATGGTGATGCCCCGTTCCCGTTCTAAATCCATATTATCCAGGAACTGTTCCTTCATCTGTCGGGCTTGTACAGTCCCCGTATATTGCAGTAAACGATCGGCAAGGGTAGACTTCCCATGGTCGATGTGGGCGATGATGGAAAAGTTGCGAATTTGAGAGACGGGTACGTCAGTCATAGACTTGTGGGTTGAAAGAAAGGCGCGGGTTCTGGGACAATGGGGTTGGCACGCTGTCCCACCCAATTATCTTTAACATATTTTAACGTCATTGGTGATGGGCGATCGCTTAACCTACCTCGCCAACGGGGTTATCTTCAGGTTCGATGCTGACATCTTCGTAGAGCATTGCAAACGTGCCAGTATAGTGGATGCTTTTGAGCTGAAACGTTTCGCCATCGTCATAGTGAAATTTTGTAGGTTGGGTGGAGAGACGACACCCAACGCAATTACTCGTGATTTTTGGGTTTCATTCTTCAACCCAACCTACAGTATCAAGTTTTATCAGTCAGGTTCGATGCTGACATCTTCGTAAAGCATTGCAAACGTGCCAGTATAGTGGATGCTTTTGAGCTGAAACGTTTCGCCATCGTCATAGTTTTGAAACAACCACAGACCATCGGTGTGGCGGCGGAAGATTTCGACGCGACGATGTTGGGTATTGATGAGAACGTATTCTTGCAGGCTTTCGATAGTTTGGTAGTCGTGAAATTTATCGCCTCTGTCAAAGGATTCGGTGGATGGGGAAAGCACTTCAACGATCAGTTTGGGGAAGCATTTGTAGGTGTCGGTTTCGGTATCGCGGGGGTCGCAAGTGACGAGGATATCCGGGTAGAAAAAGCGATTGCGCTTCACGATGCGGGCTTTCATATCGGAGATGAAGACGCGGCAACCAGAACCCCGTAGGTGCGATCGTAAATCGGCGAATAGGTTGCCCGCAATGGTAACGTGGGCATCAGTTGCCCCTGCCATAGCGAAGATTTCGCCGTCGAAGTATTCGTGTTTTGTGGGGCTGTGGGTTTCCAGTTGCAGGTAGTCTTCGGGGCTGAGGTAAGATCGGGCAAGCATGGTATCGACAGTCGCGTCACTACTAATTGTACAAATAAGTGGAGGCTCTGACGACGCGCAATGTCATACTAAAATGAGTTCTTTCATTGGAGATTTGACCGATGATTGCTACTGGCAACCCCAAACCAGAGACTACAACCTACACCGAAGTAGAATATTTTCATTTTGAAACTCAATCCGAACTGCGGCATGAATATCGCGATGGAAAAATTCTGGAAATGACTGGCGGTACGCCCGACCACAATCAAATTGCAGCTAATCTCATTACCGCTTTAACGTTTGCTTTGCGGCGCAAACCTTATCGTGCTTTCATTACCGACCAGCGCCTTTGGATTCCGGATGCAAATACCCACACTTACCCCGATGTGATGGTCGTTCGGGAACCGTTGGAACTCGAACCCGGACGAACGGATACGGTGATGAATCCTATTTTTGTTGCTGAAGTGCTATCGAAATCGACGCGGAACTACGACCGAAGCGAAAAGTTTCAGCTTTATCGAACAATACCCAATTTAATAGAGTACGTGACGATCGACCAATATTTACCTCATATTGAGCATCATATCAAAACCGAGCAGGGCTGGCTGTTGCGCGATATCGATGGTTTGGAGGCAAAGTTGGTATTGGAATCGATGTCTGTAGAAGTCGAGTTCGCAGATTTGTATGACAAGGTTGAGTTTTGAGTCTCGTTAATTCTAGGGGTCGGGTGTGTGGCCCCGTCGGCAAATTGTGGAAATGACGAGAATTCAAACTGCCGCCATCTCAATTGTAAAATCGAAGGAAAAGATAAAACGAATACAGACGACCGATTTGATTCAAAATTCGAGCGGCTCAATGGTTAGACTTCAACAGTTTCGAGCGCTAAACATATGACGTATCAAAAGATATTACAAGCCGATCGAAATTACACCTTTCGTTCCTATTTTGAGATGCCTTACGGAACGGATGAAATTTTAGCGGAGTTTGACTACCGTTTCTCGATCGCGCGACTTTCACTACCCAGAACAACGCGATCGCTCGAACGATTGCCCTATCTCCAGCAACAACTTGAAGATATCTTTCCCCTGGTGCGATTGAGTAACGAAACCGCACGTCGGGAAACGCTGGTTTCTCCAGTGTTACTCGAAGTCATCCGAATCAGCAAAAGTCAACTGCGAATTGAGTATCCCGTTGCTGTGAGTAATTGGCTCAAAGGCAACCTCGATTATCTCTTAAAATCCAGTGGCGAACTACTCGTTATCGAAGCCAAAAATGATGACCTCACGCGAGGTTTTACTCAATTAGCCGTAGAACTGATAGCCCTATCGATCGCCGAAGAACGAGATATTTTATATGGGGCTGTCACCATCGGCGATACTTGGCGGTTTGACTCGAATGACTCGAAGATTCTCGGTTATTTCAGACGAAAATTCAATTTCGAGTATCCGGATTTCAAACCCAGCCTAATGATATGACGTTTGCCCATCTCAATTCCTGAACGGTTTTGGGAAATTTTTTTTTGAGAAGAGAGGGTCGGGCTGACCTAGAGGAGCTAGGATGCTTGCCCTGTATGGGTTGGCAGCATCCGGTTTCCTCTTAAGGAAAAATCATCACCTCCACCTTCGCATCGGCTGAGCCTGCGGCACTCTCCAGGCGATAGTTAAAACTAAATACCCCAGGCAAGAGAGTACTGGCAACACTGAAGCTGCCGTCGGCGTTGCCAAACAAGCGATCGTTTTCTGACAATCCCAGGGCAATATCGGCTCCATCTAAGGCTTGAAGCTATCCGGAAAAGTCAGAATCTCACAAAATTCGTGTGGTGCAGTAAATTTTAACGGTTTTTGGCACTCTATTAGTGAGAATGGAGTCATTTCTCGAACGAGTTTACAGGGGTTTCCAGACGTGCTATATTTACTTTTTATATTCTTTTTGACTATTTTTTGTACATTAAACAATGTTATCGCTCGGTTATCCCACTTCGATCGAGAAATAAAACTCAATATTGATTGAATAGAAAAAGATGAGATTTATCAATCCGAAAACCGATTACGCCTTCAAAAAAATATTTGGTTCTTCCGAGAGTAAAGATATCCTCATCAGCTTTCTCAATGCCTTAATTTATGATGGCAACCCAACGATCGAAGATCTAGAAATCATCAATCCCAACTTACCTCCGAAAGTGCAAGGGCTAAAAGACACCTACCTCGATGTCAAAGCCCAACTCAAGAACGGCACTTTTGTAATTATTGAAATGCAGGTTCTAAATGTACAGTCTTTCGGCAAGCCAGAGGTGTTCAACGCAGCGAAAACCTATGCCTTTCAACTGCAAGCGGGAGAAGGCTACCGATTTCTCAAACCCGTCATTGCTCTAACACTAACGGACTTTGAGATGTTCGCTAACCGAGAAGAACTCATTTCTCGCTTCGTTTATCGAGAAAAAAATGATGGCTTTACCTATCCTGAAAACGAGATCGAACTGGTCTTCATCGAGTTACCCAAATTTACCAAAGAACTCCACCAACTGGAAACGATCGCCGACAAATGGATTTATTTTATCAAATCCGCTCGATCGCTGACTGAAATTCCCGAGAATATGGATGATATCCCCGAACTGCAACGCGCCTTTGAAATTGCCAACCAAGCAGATTTAACTCCCGCCGAACTCGAAGATTTTGAACGGAGAGAAATGTTTATTTACGACCAACAAGGGGCGATCGCTTTGGGAATAGAACAAGGAATAGAACAAGGGCGAGACGAGGCAACCCGCGCCATTGCCCGAAAATTACTCGATCGACTCGACGACGAAACGATCGCCACCACCACGGGTTTGAGTGTTGAAGAGGTTCGAGAATTGCGGGAGGAATAGAGGTAGGGTGCGTGTTTGCCCACGATCGAATTCCGACCTCGACTGTAACGAATTGTAATGAACCAGGGAATTTCTCGAAATTATCTTGACAAACATATGAACTCTAAATAGAGGGAGTATGACAAGTCATGAAAATTGGAGAAATTCTTCTACGGAAGAAGTTGTTGTCTGGGCAACAACTCTCGAAACTGTTAACTGAGCAACAGTCGGCATCGAGAAAACTTGGTGAACTGTTGCTCGAACGTGGAATCATATCGCAGACCGATCTCGTTGCGGTTTTGCAGGAACAACAGTGGCGTAGGGATGGATTTTGGATCATCGAGTGAGTGAGGAAACGCATCCACTCCCTGTCAATCCGAAACACGAACCCAATGGACGAGAACATCGATCGACTTATTGCCAAAACCTGTAGTTGTTCTAAAGACAGCCTAGAACGTCGAAGAGGGCTGAACCAGCTAATTGGCGAAATTCAGAAATCGGGCAAACTTCTGCGAGGCGCGGGATTGCCTCACTCTGACTACGAGGATGCCCTCCAGCAAACTTGGCTGTACCTATGCCGCAATCTTTGCGAACCCACAACGGGACAGGCTTACGATCCCAATCGAGCGTGCATCACCACCTGGCTGAACGCTTATCTCAAGCGCAGAATTCAGGATCGTTTTCAGACAGCAGCAGAACAAGCAAAGAATAGGATGCCTTACTATCGCGACGAACCTTTAGATCCTGTGGATATTATTGCCGCTCCGCCGGAGCCACCTCCCATTTTAGATGATATTCAAGAATGGGTGGAAAAAAACCGCCGTCAGTTATGTCGAATTCATGTTCGTAATCGTCCAGATATTAACTGTTACGTTTTGATTTTGCACCGCTTACCCCCCGAAACTTCGTGGGATGATTTATCCCAAAAGTTTGGGGTGGGAATTTCTACGCTCAGCAACTTTTACCAGCGGGAGTGCTTCCCTCGCCTCCTTGCGTTTGGTCAGTCCCAAGGCTATTTATAATTCTCCCAATCTAAATTCCTTCGAGATACAATATTCGCAATTTCCATGACTTACTCTACCGGACACCTAACCATATCCATCCCCTTGAAACGTGCCGATCTCCAAATTGCTCAGCGATTTTCCCAAGAACAGCCGACGCCGGAGAAATCCCAGCAGGTGTACTATGAATACTTTGGCGGTTTTAGTGGTTCATTACTATTTAGAAATGTTGGAAATTCCCACGAATTTAACAATCCAGTTATAGCTGGAATCCCGTGGGTCGTCTGTGTGCGAATGTCGCCGACATCCATCTTCCTGGTATGGGACATTTAGAATGTCGAGCGATTCCGGTGGGGGAACCTGTTTGTCAGGTTCCTCCTGAAGTTTGGCACGATCGCCTTGGCTATGTTGTTGTTCAACTTAATCGCCATTTTTCTGAAGGTACAATTTTAGGATTTGTACCCACGATTGCTCAAACTTCTCTAGAGACTCGATCGTCTTCAATCTCTAGATGCCCTGCTCGTTCGTCTTTATACTCTTGAGAGTTTTGAAGTGGTGATTCCTCCGGCTAATCCCGATAAAAATATCGCTTCTAATCCTCAACTTGAACGAGAAGAATGGACATTAGAACGTCTACCCGCAGAGGAAAACTTAACGCGATTGGGTCAATGGTTTGACAATCTATTTGAAGCTGGTTGGCAGGCGATCGACGATTTGTTAGGTCGATCTCCGACTTGTTTGGAGTTTCGATTTCGATCGCCCAAATCTCCAGAGTTAGCCAATCGGGACGATCGAGCGATCGTCAAACGAGGGAAATCGATCGATCTGGGGATTCAACTTTCCGAATCTTCGATTGTTTTGTTGGTCGAACTCAGGCAGATCGACAACGATCGAGTAGACGTTTGTCTCCAAGTTTATCCTTCTGGAAACCAAGTCTATTTACCCCCAAACTTGCAGTTCACTGTTAAAGATCGATCGAGCAATACCCAGTTACAAACCCAATCCAGACAGGCCGACAACTATATCCAATTAAGATTGATAGCAGACCCCGGCGATCGATTTAGCGCAACTCTATCGCTAAACAATGTTATCGTTACTGAAAACTTTGCGATCTAAATCATTTTGTTTGACTCTAAAATATCAATTCTTCGTAGGCTCATTGAGCGATCGTCGGCTTTCTACGAAGCGAAAGACGAATTTCACCATTAAAGTCTCAGGATAACTAGATCTCTGAATTCTTCAAGAACTCAGAGATCTAACTCTAACAGGACTTACGCAGAGCTGCCATATATGGTGCTTTGTAGGGGCAAAGGGTAGTGGAGGGAATTCCCCGTGGTTGCCCTTATATCTGAAGCCGTTGTGTCAGTCCTATCTAATATTTGGCTTCCACGCCCATCTACTGACTTGCTATAGATGGAATGGAAAAATTTTATGGTATCCAAACTATGGAAAAACCAGCTATCAGGAACTGGCATTTACTATGAAGACTTTGTTCATTGCTCAGATTATTCAATTGAAAAGCAGAAATCATGAGTCAAGTTGCCATTCTCAAGTTTGTCAATGGAAGTCTAGATGAAGGATTTTCAGTCATTTTGCAAATCGGCGAAAACGGCGATCGCATTGCTTATCAAACTCTGGGAACACTTCCCGCAGCCCCCAAAATCAAACGCTACTACCAACAGTGGCAAACAGTTTATCGCAGTTGTGGTCAACGCACTCGTCGAATTGCGGTATCTTCTCGTCTCGAATTTCCGGAAGGACAAGTGACGAATATTTCCATCCAAGATGATTGCGATCGCGCGTCGGAAAGGTTACGAAAAATTCTCAATGCTTGGCTGCGAGTCGAGTCATTTCGTCCGGTACGAGAAGGCATTTTAGAAAATCTCAAACGGACTGACGAAATTCGATTTGTATTACAAACTGATGAACAGGAAATCGTTCATTTACCCTGGCATCTTTGGGAGACTATCGAGCGGTATCCCCGAGCGGAAATTGCCTTCAGTGCGGCAACTTATGGTCGGGTTCAAAATCGATCGACCGATCGATCCAGCGATAAAGTCCGCATCTTAGCTATCCTCGGTAGTAACGAAGGAATTAACCTACAAGCTGACCATATTGCCTTAAGAAACTTACCCAATGCCGAAGTTCGATTTTTAGTCAAACCCAAACGATCTCAACTGAACGACCAATTGTGGGCACAAGGATGGGATATTCTATTCTTTGCAGGACACAGTACCAGCGATCCCAACGGAGAAACTGGACAAATTCGGCTGAACGATCGAGAAAGTTTGAATTTAGACCAAATTAAATATGCCTTGAGACGGGCATTAGAAAATGGGTTGAAGTTGGCAATTTTTAACTCCTGCGATGGATTGGGACTGGCGCGGAATTTGGCAACCTTACAAATTCCCCAAACCATCGTCATGAAAGAACCGGTTCCCGATCGCATTGCCCAGGAATTTCTCAAGCATTTTCTCAAAGCTTTTTCAGGAGGTCGATCGTTTTATTTAGCAGTGAGGGAAGCGCGGGAAAAACTGCAAGGACTCGAAGATAAATTTCCTTGTGCCACGTGGTTACCTACCATTTTTCAGAATCCTGCCGAAACGCCACCAACCTGGTCGAATTGGTGCGAGTCTACTAAAACAGAAGCCTCGTTAGAGATCGATGGCGTTCTTCTTGAAATTACGCAAAAGCCAGCGGCTAAAAAAACACCTAAAAGATATCCATCGCGGGGTTCAAAAAATACCTCCATCTCCCGTAAATCTCATCGAAAAAATCCCCTCGTTCAAGTTCAGAACACCATCGATCGAGTCACAACGCTCGCTCAGCAGGGTTACAAAATAGCAAATGTGCTGCAAGAAAACATTATTAGCATTCTTAGCTTAATCTGTATTGCCGGACTGGCTGGCAGTCTGGGAGCGAGTCTAGGATTTTTGCTCATCTATCGATCGCCCCTTTCTCCTTGGATCAAATACGGAATATTTCAACTGCAATCGCACTTGCCATTTGGCATTCGCCTCCACCTAGAACCGGCGATTCTCGTCTTTGCGATCGCTGGATTTGCCACGGTTTGGGGATTGGCAAAAATGCCCCAATTGAAACGATATCCTTGGGTTTGGACACCCATGTGGGTTGGGAGTGCGGGGTACAGTTTGGCTTGGTTGAGCTGGCAACTAGGCAATGCGAAAGAAACCAGTACCTCCATATCTCGAGTGGGTGCGATCGCTGTCTTTTTTGTCATTCTAGGATTGGGTCGGGGTTTGTTAGAACATCCCCTGATTCATGGGTTATTTGCCGGAGTCTGTACGGCGATCGTTTTTCCCGGTTTAGTCGAAGGGAAGGGATTCGATTTTACGCCGTTTGTCCGGCTGATGCTGATGAATAGTAAAAACCCTGTCAGTTCTCCCGAATGGCTGTTTTGGGCACATATCAAACCCCTATTTTGGTGCAGTGTTCGGTTTTTTGGTCTGTTGGGCATTTTAACGGGTTTGTTTCTGGGCATCAGTCGCGGCATTGGTCTGGGTTATTCTCACCTGAAAAGCGAATAAATTTGGTAATAGCGCGTGCTATACTGACCCATATTTTGAAATCACGGCTGATGAAAAAGTTAGCCCAGGTGATGGGAAAAATAGCTGACCGAATTACACTCAACGATAACAATGCGGCAACTCACTTCCCGGTTTCTGAGGGCTAGTCTAATATCGTTCTTTCTCGTCAGTCCAACGGCACTTTTGGCTCAAGTTGCTCCAAAAGAGCCTCCCACCACTGAAAGCGTGCCGGAAGACGAACCCGAAAACTCCGCACCCAAGCCGAAGCCAATTCCCGAGTCCGAGTCGTCCCCGTCGGAACCGATACCCAAAAAGTCGCCGCCGCCAGAAGAACTCGAACCCCAGGCAGAACCTGTTCCCCAAAGTGAGTTTTCTCCATTAGCGCCAACCCTACAGAAAAAGTCGCCGCCACCAGAAGAACCCGAACCCGAACCCGAACCCGAACCTTTACCCGAGCCAGAGATAGCGCCCGAAACCGAGTTTCCCCGAGTTGAGCAGACAATTCCCCCCGCAGCGCCACCCGAAACAGAGATTGTTCCCCAAACCGAGTTAACAACTCCAGATCCAACACCGATCGTCGAACCCACGTCGATTCCCACGACGTCTCCTCGGGTGCTGCCGGAACCCGCTGTGCGAGATCCACAATCCCCAGCTTCGACTATCATTCCGTCGCCGACGGCATCACCTCCATCTCCCCAGCCATCGCCGACGGTATCGCCCACCCCACTCGCCCAACCCACCAATAGTCCGTCGCCGACAATCACACCGCAATTAGTCCCTGCTCCGACGCAGGAACCGACAGAACCCCCTCCCAAGTCTCGCTCTGGGTTGTGGATTTCACTCGGTGTTCTCGGGCTATTAGGGGCTGGAATTCCTCTATTTTTCTGGTGGAAGAGAAGAAATTCTCTCAATCCGTAGAAGCGTTAACGGTAATCCGTCGTAATGAATTCGATACAGTTGGTTATGTCGAATATAGCGCCCACGGACCCAAAAATCTGATGGTTGCGTTCGACAATTTTGCCGATCGCATTTGAGATTAGCGGTCACAATCCTGCTAAAACTATAAGGTTGATGGGAAAAATAGCAGAATCGGTGTGAGAGTCGAACAGTTAAAACGACTGTGGCAAGTTTGGAAGCAGTGGCATTCTGGGAAAGAACCCGTCACTTGCACGGCAATTGTCCGGTGGACGCCTTATTCTCAGTGGCGACGGCGCTGTGCTCTGGCGGCGATGGGAACCGTAGGGATTTTATTGATGACGGAGGGATTGCAGGCACAGATGGCGCTGTCACCACCGGCACCTTGTCGTTGGGTGGCAGCGCTAGACCCTAAATTGCCGGGATTGGGAACCGTTGCATCGGTTAAAGATTTAGATGCCATTCGTCTGCGCGTCGATGCAGAGATCGATCGTTGTGCGAGCAATCTAACATTGGCAAAGCGGATTCCCGAGACGTTATCGCCGGATACGCTGGAAGTTCAACAAGAGGCTTTTTTACGCTACCGTCAGGGAATTGACGATCGACTTCAGATGGAAGTCGATGCCCGAAAGTATTGGGATGAAGCATTAGGTTTTGGCGTCAAGGCGATCGAATTGGCAGGAGAAACCAAGGGTGGAAGTCCTTCGCGGGAAGCGGAAATTAAAAATTGGCGACAAACTCAATCTCTGTGGCAGCAGGCAATCGATCGGTTAGAAGAAATTCCCGATGATTCGTTTTTAACAACCTATGTCACAGACAAAAAGAAGGAATATAAAAACTATTTGGCAGTGGTGAGCGATCGGTTGGAAATTGCTCAGTTGGCAACGGGATTTATCTTTTCCGGCGATACCAATCGCGATGGCACAGTTAGCGACCTCGACTACAAAGGTCGTCAGGTTTGGTCGTGGAAGTCTGGGGCGTTGATGCTGTTTAATAATGACGATGATGATGGAAATGGTTCCCCAGATTGGGAAGATGGCAAAGTGAATGGGGCAGCCGATGAAGCGGATTTAGCGGTAGTTCGTTTGCAAGTCACCTCTGGATTTGAGGGGTCTAAGTTTTCGATTAAAGTCAATGATAAAAGCCGTCCTTATGTGAATGTGTTTCAAAAAGTTGATGGGGGATGGCAACCGATCGATAGTACCGGAAACCAACCGATCGTCAATTCGGAAGAAATGATTTTAGGCGTCGAAGCGAAACAGTTTGCCTATGGCAATTGGAATGGAGTTGTCACTCTGGAGGCGATCGCCGAGCGCAATGGTAGAATGATTACAGGCGATCGAATTCAACTGCGCGTTTCGCCTTGGATTCTCTCGCCCAACACCGCAAAAGTGACTGATTTTTTTGTTAGCGATGTCGGCAGCAATAGGGAATTTGTGACCCAACTCCAGGAACTCATTCCTCCAACGGGTGCAAATTTAAACATCGTTCCTCGAGGACCCACTTGGATGCAGGATACGATGGAAATTGGCTATGTTCAATTCCCCAATAGTACAGAACTTAAAACGGTTTCGAGCGTCCTTAAAGGCAATCGGGGAATGAGTCAAGATGACTACGCTCGATCGCTGCTCAAACCTGATTTTGGTTGGTTCCAAATGGGTCAACCGCGTGCTGTTCCCGCCGGACACGGATTACCCGATTGGTATGGCAATTTGGAGGTGACACCCCCGTTACCCGGTTTTCCGTTAGGACGACTTTACCACGGCCGTTCTGGGGATGTGATGCTACATCCGGAAGTGGTTTCGTTTCTCAAAGCACAGGATGTTCAAGTGACCTCCTGTGGAAGTCGATACGTCTTGGTTGCTGATCGGTCACGTCGATGAAATTCTCAGTTTTATTCCCACACCCGACGGGCAATATTTGATGATGATTGCTTCGCCAGAAGCGGGGGTGAAGTTATTAGAAGAATTGGCAGAAAAAGGGTATAATAATGCTACATTGAATCGAGGTTTAAGTACGCAAACTACCGTAAGTTCTGCTTTGAACGATCGGGTGTTTATCGAATATAATCTTCGACTGCAACGGGAATTTCTCAATCCGACGATCGACAAACTCAAACGAGAATTTAAGCTCACCGACGACCAAATTATTCAAATTCCGTCTCTCTATGCCACCAATGGATCGGCTTGGTGGCCGAGTATGGTCAACTCTGTGGTTGTCAACGATCGTTTATTCGTTTCCGATCCCAAAGGCGTACTATTGGACAATGTGGATTTAACTCAGGAAGTGTTTCGCAACCGGGTATCGGCATCGGGATTAGAAGTGCATTTCGTCAACGATCGCTACTATCACGAGCTCAAAGGCAATACCCACTGCGCCACCAATACAGCACGTCAAGGCATTTCTCTGCCGTTTTGGGAACGATTGAGCGATCGATTGCAAAATGATTGAAATGGATGATGGGTTATTTGTACATCCCAGAGAAAAGTTTATCAGGTAGGGTGTGCCCCCAAAGCGATCTATGGGTGGGGGTACTTAACGAAAATTGGTACGGCTCGGGTATCAGATGAATTTTTGCAAACAAAGTTGGATTTTGAGTACGGAGCATAGATATTATCGATACAGGGAGAGCGTCATTGGATATAAAGCTAGTGAAAATAACTTATAGCGGTTGAGATCGCAAAAAACACATTTCTACTAAGAGAAAGCGCTATTGTAAATATTGACAAATATTGAATTTTTATCTCTTTTTTTAAGTTAAGTAAAAAGAGTAACCCATTTACTTGAAAACATTGCTAAAATCAAACTGAAACGATGAATTTATTGACGCCTAGTCCGATCGATCCTATGGCTGATTCCGCCAAAGCCTCGAAACTCAAGAAAAGTGTCATCGGTAATATCGTTGGATTGATAGATTTTGTTGCCTTTCGATTTTTTGGGTGTCGGAGTGACGCTCGAGATGTACGAGACAATACCCTTCAAGCCCATGAAAACAATGAGTCTTGTCGATGTCTTCTTTTGCGCCATTGAGAAAGAGAAAATTGTATTGGGGAGTCAAAAACTTTCAATATCGAATGTCAAGGGTTTTTATGAGTTCTACAATCAAAAATATTTTAGTTGCACTCGACCACTCCGAGAGTAGCAATCTCGTCTTCGAGGAAGCTTTAAACCTCGCCAAAGCCCTCAATGCCCAGATGATACTGATACACGTTGTCAGTGCAGAAGAAAGTATCAGTCCCAGAATGATGCCAACTGGATCGATTATGGGCGGCTATTCCGAAATCTCTAGTGTCAGTTTCGAGCAGTTTCGCGAAGATTGGCAAGCTTATATCGATCGAGGAAACGAAATGCTGCAAACGCGAGTGCAACAAGCGGCAGAGTCAGGTGTGGAGGCTAAATGCCAGCAATTGTCCGGTGGTACGGGACTCCAAATTTGCGAGTCGGCAAAAACCTGGGATGCCGATCTGATCGCCATCGGGCGGCGAGGTTATTCCGGTTTGAAAGAGTTTCTGATCGGTAGCATCAGTAACTATGTCTTACATCACGCGCCTTGTTCGGTGATGATTATTCACAAATAAGCCACCAGCTTTGAACCCAAAATCGCTGATGGCTTATTTATATTCGATCGATCCAATACCCAGCCGTGGGGCTGGGGTTTCCCAAAATGCGACAGCCACTAGCGAGAGAGGTTGCTGCTGGCATAGGCATCTAGACTAGAAGCCGGGGTACGATCGCTGTAGTCAGTTTCGTGCCCCGTGAAGGATTTGGCGAGGACATCGAAGGATTGGGAGTTCCAGTTGCGATCGTGGATAGGCTTGCTTTGCTCTCCCCGGAAATAAGCTTGGGTGCCCAGAACCATGGCAGCAACCCAACCAACGACGAGTGCGCTCAGAAGAATGACGGTAGAGAACATAGTTTGTTTTCCTGTATGTATTGTGTCTTTATGTAAATAAATGTAACAGAATATTAAGATGTGTAATATGATGGCGATCGCATTGTTGCTGTGACAGCGATCGCATTATTTGTCAAACGGATGAATTTACAGCGGTTTTCGCAGCTCTGAGGTATGGCAACCGCCAGGGCGGCTGCTAGATTGAGCGATCGAAGAGTGAGAAGTACAAATAATCATAAATTACCCCCCAGACTGGCGATTTCGCTAATCTGGGGGGCTTCTAGAACAAGCAACTCGATGAAAAAAAATACGACTAACTGAGTGTTTTCGAGCAAGTCACTCCAACGATGCGATCGCAGGAGACCATTATTGATTACGAGTCTAGTGTGTGGTTTTGTCGGAGAATGCGCCGCCCGCTGCTGCCGCGAAGAGTGACCGCCTTCATCACTATTATCGGATTGGGCGTAAAGTCGATCTGCATCCTCAGATTGTTGAGGAGTCGTATGTGAGTCAGAATTCAATCCGGTTAGTTCCGCCGTTGAACCCAGAATCAGACTGGATAATAACAAAGGGGTAACACGTCGCACCATAGAAACTCCGTTTTTAGGCTGTTATTTCCTAATACGGAGTCTTCTGTCTGACTTCAGGAAACGGATTTAAAGTTTGCCAAAACGTCGATAAACCGTTGCTAATCCGGTTTCATCCCCCACATTACCTGGGAACAAAACTACAGGAAGATTGGGAAATCGAGGATGATCGTCGGGGGTACGCACGACGGAACAGCCTGCCAAAATTTGACCCAGCAGCCTCGCGGTCGGCAATGCCAAACCCGTACTGAGTACGTCGTTGGAAGTAATGCCGCCTTTGCTAATCAAGAAGCCGATGTCTTCGGGTAAAGCGCGGACGATATCCATCAGCAATGCCGAAACCGCCGCCCCAAATTGCAATCGAGTTTCAGTGTCGGGAAAGGTGAGTTCTTGCCGAGAGGTATAAATAACCGGGGTTTTACTATTTTGATGAGCCGTGTAGATTTTTTTTAATGTGGTGTCGAGAAGAATATCTCGCTGTTCGCCAGAGTTGTTGAGTAATTGAGCAACATCTATTTCGATACCCGTAATGTTGGGTTCGCGCAGGAGAGACTCGAGTTGTTGTGTGGTTTTCTTGACGTGAGAACCGACAATTACTGCCCCCGGTTTGCCTCCCCGAACGTATTGTGACATCGCTTCGGCGGCGAGAGGCTGTTTTCCTAAATTAGCCAGGGAAGTTAGCAAACTGGCAGCGCTACGAAAGAGAAACCGTTTGCCTCGGCTGGCAGCTTCGATCGTGTCGCCCGCAAAGAGATCGAGATCGGTTTGGGTTTCGGCATCGACAACTCCACAACAGTTATCGTGTAATTGCATCAATCGATCTAAACTACCCGATCGAATATCGGCAAGTAAAAAACGTTCGACTTGGTTTGCCGGAATTTTACCTTGGGTTTTTTCTTCGACGTAATCGGGGAGATAGCTGTGATGATAACCGAAGACGGAATCGCGGGCGAATTCAGTTTTGTGGACGGGGGTTTCCACACCCTGAACCATGAGGTAATGAATGCTATCGCGAGTGAAGCGTCCCCCTTCAAAAAAGGCAGGGGTGAGAAAGTGGGCATCAAAGGGGCCCAACTCTTCGGCGATCGCATCGGTTTCAATGGGATAATGTCCGCGTAGGGTAGAGTCCGATCGACTCACTACCAAAAACTCTTCAATTCCCTCTGCTGCCAATGCGACTTTCAGATTGCGGCACACTTCGCGAGTGACGGTTGTCGCTTCCTCGGGTGTCAATGCCCGAGTATTGGTCAAAATGAAGCAAATTGGGGATTCGTCTGCTAAACCGATCCGCAGAATGTCTACATCCCAGCGAGTTAGCAGCAAGCAGCTATGTACGGTTTGCGATCCGGTGGGGTCGTCGTCGAGGACAATAATTTTGGGATTGGTCATTGGTCATTGGTTATTGGTTATTGGTTCTTAATTATTAGTTATTAGTTCTTACTTTTCGATCGGTCTATAGTCATTCTCTCTTGAATGCGGTACATCGCGAAGAGACATTGGATCTTGCAGAACAGATTGTAGAACGGGAAGCGATGCTGTCGATAGAATGATTCCCGGATACACGGCGGTTCCCCACTGCGGATGAACGATCGCCCGACAGTTTCCTGCTGCGGCGATTTCCCACCCCAAAATGGCTGCCACTGCGGCTACATCGTCGTGACGAATTTCTCCGGGACTGGAGAATAGGGGATAACCCGATCGTGGATCGATGAGATCGGTTAACACGTGAGTATCCCGAAGTTGGCAAACGATCGGGAATGCCCAACGCAAAAAACGTTCTCGCAATCGATATTTTTCGCCATCGAGTTCGGGGTTTTCTTGGGTTAGGGGAAATGAGGATTGCTGTAGTACGAGAATTGTCGAAGCGATCGACTTTTCCCAGGTCGGCAAGAGTTGCGGCTGGTGTTTTTGGACAAATGAACTGGGTTGGCAAAGCCGAATTTCCAGTGTTGGATCTAATTTTGAAAATGACATAAAATAACGATCTGGGGCAACTTTGGCACTCCTAGAAATTCAACCTTTTCAGGCATGAATCTCGATCGATGGTGCGACGTGAACGGCTAACCAAATACAAGGAGGTTGGGGACTGGTGTATTCAACGCGATGCTTTTGACGAGCGGGTATAAATATCCAATCTCCAGCCGTCAGTGTCTTCATCGAACCATCCTCATAACCGAGTTTCGCTTCACCTTGTAACAACAGTACCCATTCATCTCGTTTTTGGTCGTACCATTGGTCAGGCGGTGTGGTTTGTCCGGTAGAAATAATGCGTTCGATTAAAACGTGAGGATTGGAGAGAAGAGGTTCAAAGTATTCGTCATCCGGAAGATTTTGCGGTAAATTAAAAATATTCATCGAATGAAAGAGTTTCGTCCATGAACTCAACAACTCAGAACCCCGCATCACCATCCAAGGAAGTTGATATTCCATAAAACTAAATCGATCCCATATTCGTTAATTTTTTTGAGCAGCAACGGCAATCCCGGCATCTTTTCTAAAGACACTAAGGCTTTGCGATCGAAGGGATGCTGATAAGTTTCTGGAGATAGATCGAGGAGTTTCTTTCGGGTCATTATTCCTAAAGGCTCTATCCGGATGACTAATGTCCCAAAAACTCCGCAATTCTTGCCACCGCTGTTTCCAAAATGTCCGGTTCGTGAACCAAAGCAAAACGAACGTAACCTTCCCCAGCCTTGCCAAACCCCGCACCCGGAGAAGCCGCCACCCCAGTTTGTTCCACCAGTTTCGTGCAGAAGCCCACAGAGTCGTGTTGCCAGGGTTCGGGGAGTTTCGCCCAAATGTACATTGTCGCTGTCGGCAACGGCACGTTCCAGCCGATGCGGTTGAGAGCGCCAACAAATGCATCGCGCCGACGACGGTAAGTTTCGGCAGTGGCTGCGACGCCGTTTTGGGGACCGGTTAATGCGGCGATCGCCCCGTTGAGAATTCCCCGATATTGGTTAAAATCTACAGCCGCTTTCACCTGCCGCAACGCCCGAATTAACTCAGCATTACCGATGGCGTAACCGATGCGAAATCCGCCCATATTATAAGACTTGGACAGGGTAAAAAATTCGATCGAGCAAGTTTTGTCGCGATCGGCTTGTAAGATCGAGGGCGAAACCTCATCATCGAACACCATATCCCCATAGGGAAAATCGTGAACTAAAACAATGTTATGTTCTTGACAAAACGCCACCGCTTCTTCAAAAAAGGAAAGAGGAGCAACCGCACTGGTGGGATTGTGGGGATAGCTCAGTACCATCATCCGCGATTGAGCCAAAACCGGGTCGGGAATTTCATCAAATTTCGGCAAAAATCCGTTTTCTTCCCGCAATTCCATCGGATAAATTTGCCCGCTTGCCAAATAAACACCGCCCATGTGCGACGGGTAGCCAGGGTCCATCAGCAAAGCAAAATCGCCGGGATTGAGAATCGCCAAGGGTAGGTGTGCCGTGCCTTCCTGAGAACCCACCAGGGGCATCACCTCGGTGTGGGGATCGACGGGGATGCCATATTTGTCGGTATACCATTTTGCCACGGCTTCCCGAAACGGGAGAGTGCCGTTAAACAGCAGATATTGATGGGTGGAGGGATCGTCTAGGGATTCGGCGATCGCCTTGAGAACGTGGGGTTCGGTGGGTAAATCCGAGGAACCCAAAGACAAATCGATCGTCTGTTTTCCGGCAGCGATCGCCTGGGCTTTGACGCGATCCATATCCGCGAACACGTTGGACTCGAGAGGGGTTAGGCGGGTGGCAAATTGCATGGCTGGGGAACGGGAAACGGGAAATGGATAGGTTGGGGGGTTTACGGCAGAGAGGAGTCGATCCAATCGATCAATTTGGACTTGATAATCGCCCCTTCGTGGGTGGCAATCAGTTCGGCATTCTGGAAGAGTCTCAAAGCTGGAACGCCTTCCACCTGGTACTGTTTGACCGTCTCCGGACAGGGATCGACTTCCATTTTTACCACTTTGAGACGATCGCTGTATTCAGCGGCAATCTTTTCAATCGATGGAGACACCAACCGACACGGACCGCACCAAGGCGCCCAGAAATACACCAAGACGGGGGTTGGCGATTTCAGGACTTCGGTTTCAAATGCGGGATCTTGAATCGTAACGACGTTGCTCATTCTTCAATTTTAGGTTGACCGGATAGACGGGAATTCCCCTACCATAATGCTTGCGGTTGGTGGTGGGTAGTTCGCCTCCCCTGTTTAACTAGTGTAGAACGAGGAGGGATCGATCGAAACACAAAAAAACTCCTCTGTTTCTATCGTCGGTCTCAAGAAGCTTCAGAGGAGTTCTGTGTCCAACGGGCGATCGATGTTGAGATTCTTGACACCAACTCGATCGCCCTAGATCTGGCTATAGATCGTTCAGTTCCTTCCGCAGCCGATCGAGTTCCGCATCCACCACATCGTTGGATTGAGTTTTGGTCGCTTCCAATTGCGGTTGAGACACAGACCCCCCTGTCAGTTGCGCTTTTAGCGCCATCAGTTCGTCATCTACATCGCCGCCTGCTTCCAACGCAGTAAACTGACTCTCGAGATCGGCACCTGCGAGCTCTCCCGCCGCCTGGGAACGGGCTTCAAATTGGAGAACCTTCTCTTCCATCCGATCGAAGGCTGCCATACTGCTATTGGTATTGAGAGAACCAATGGTATTTTGCAGTTTCTCTTGCGCTTTTGCCGATTGCATCCGCGCCTTGAGCATATTTTTCTTGGTCTTGGCTTCGGAAATTTTACTTTCGAGTTGGATTAAGTTGCGCTTGAGTGTCTCCACTTGTCCGACTTGCGGGTCCAACTGAGCCTTAATCATGGCTGCCGTTTCCGCGTGGGTTTTCTTGCGGACTAAGGCTTCCCGAGCCAGGTTTTCATCGCCTTTTTGCAAAGCGAGTTGGGCGCGTTGCTGCCACTGATTGGCTTGAGATTGCGCTTGGTTGTATTGCTGCTCGCTGCGTTTTTGGGTGGCAATGGCTCCAGCGACGGCTTGGCGCAGTTGCACCAAGTCTTCCTGCATATCCATAATCGACTGCTCCAGAATTTTTTCTGGATCTTCAGCCTTGCTGACGACATCGTTGAGATTGGCTCTGACGACTCGGCCAATGCGATCGAATAATCCCATAACTCTATTATTCCTTATCTTTCCAGGTGGGGTGTACGAGGTCGGGCTGTTTCGTTTCCGGTACGGGCAATCCCCCTGTGGTTGCCCCGATCTCTAAAATGTCCGGGGTCGGCACGGGGGCACGACCTCTACAAAACCCTCGTTTTTCGGAGAATGAAACAGCCCTGGGTTGTACGAGGGGGCTTGAAGGAGGGCAGAGCAACTCTACTTCGGGTATGAATCTCGCGAGCGAGAGAACAGTATCTGGAAACCCGTCGGACGCGGGAGCGCTCAAACCCTATTCTCTAGTTTAATTGTCTATTGGGAACCCGTGAGTCAAACCCGTGAGTTCATCGCCAAAACCCTCGATGCAGTTATGTCTAGTTTAGCCAGTCTCGCGATCGTGTGGCGGCAGTCTGACCCGTATTGGGTGTATCAGTCTTATCAAAGAGGATTGATTGTTTATTTTTAGTCGCTTGGCAGAGTTCCTAGTGCGGGGATTCCCCTGGTGGTTGTTGTCGATCGCTTGACAACTCATACTCATTATGAGTAAGCTGGATAAATAAAACTCATAACGACTACGATATAAATCCCAGGAGCCAAACTTATGTTGCCCAACCGCAAAGGACAGCGAGTTCCCAACGCCACATTCCGTACCCGTAAAGGTGACGAATGGGTGGATGTCACCACCGACGAGCTATTTGCCGGAAAAACCGTCATCGTCTTTTCCCTCCCCGGAGCATTTACCCCCACCTGCTCCTCCACTCACCTTCCTGGATACAACGAATTAGCGGCTGTTTTCAAAGAAAATGGGGTAGACAGCATTATTTGTATCTCAGTTAACGATACCTTCGTCATGAACGAATGGGCAAAAGACCAAGAAGCCGAAAACGTCATCCTCATTCCCGACGGTAACGGTCAGTTTACAGAAGGCATGGGAATGCTGGTGGATAAATCCGACTTGGGATTTGGCAAACGGTCTTGGCGCTATTCCATGCTCGTCAAAGATGGCATCATCGAGAAAATGTTTATCGAACCAGAAGTTCCCGGCGACCCCTTCGAGGTCTCCGATGCCGAGACGATGCTGCGTTACCTCAACCCCAACGCGACGAAACCCAAGTTAGTATCGTTGTTCACCAAAGTCGGTTGTCCCTTCTGCGCCCGTGCCAAAGCCCTGCTCCAAGAACGGGGGATGGATTACGAAGAAATCGTCCTCGGGAAAGAGATTACCACACGATCGTTACAAGCGGTGACAGGAGCGACATCCGTTCCCCAAGTCTTCATCAACGGGACGCGCATCGGGGGCTCGGACGATCTCGCGGCTTACTTGGGCGCTTAGACAGGGGCGCTTAGACAAAACTTAGGGGCGAAGCATTGGTACGGGAAATGTCATATATGAACTGACAATACTGATGCAAGTGTTTCGCCCTAACTGGCGTGCGGTTTTCATCGCTATTTTTGAGTTAAGTTGATGTTATAATTACTGCGTCAGGCTGTAGGGATAAAACTTCATCCGCCACCGGCAACGAATGTCATGCAAAATGTAAATATTTTTGACGTTATCGAACGTCATCCCAGCAAAGTGAGTGGTGCGTGGGTATTTCGGGGAACGCGCATACCGATCGCCGCTTTGTTCGAGAATCTTAAAGATGGCGTATCTGTTGACCCGTTTCTCGAATGGTTTCCAGGCGTGACTCGCTTTAAAGTGGAAGTGTTGATCGATCGCCCGATCGCTTCATACATTTTATAATAATCAAACGAACATTTTTTAGGTTCATTCATACAATTCTAGATAAATTAACAACGTGAAAAACACTTTATAATAATTTTGTAACGATCGCTCCTCCCCCAAAATTCCCCGATGCTAGCCCAACAAACCCAACGCGACTGGAAACGAATCGCCCGAGAACTCGAAGCCGTCCTGGGCAAAGATGGCGTTGTTCGCCGCAAAGAAGAACTCCTCACCTACGAATGCGACGGATTGACCAGCTATCGGCAACGTCCGGCGCTGGTGGTATTGCCTCGGACGACAGAACAAGTCGCGGCAGTTGTCAAAATTTGCGATCGCTTTTCTGTCCCCTGGGTTGCCCGAGGCGCGGGAACGGGACTCTCTGGCGGCGCATTACCCGTAGAAGATTGCCTCCTCATCGTCACCGCATTGATGAAGAAAATCCTGCGCGTAGACCTAGAAAATCAGCGAGTGGTCGTCCAACCCGGCGTGATTAACAATTGGGTGACGCAAGCCGTCAGCGGGGCGGGATTCTACTACGCACCCGACCCCTCCAGCCAAATTATATGCTCCGTTGGCGGCAACGTTGCCGAAAATTCCGGCGGCGTCCACTGCCTCAAATACGGCGTCACCACCAACCACGTTCTCGGACTCAAACTCGTCATCCCCAGCGGGGAAATCGTCGATGTCGGCGGCGAATTGCCAGAAATGCCGGGATACGACCTCACCGGACTCTTTGTCGGTTCTGAAGGCACATTAGGGGTGGCTACGGAAATTACTCTGAAAATCCTCAAAGTCCCCGAAGCGATTTGCGTTCTCCTTGCCGATTTTAACAGCATCGAAGCCGCTGGGGCAGCGGTTGCCGACATCACCCAAGCGGGTATCGTT
This sequence comes from uncultured cyanobacterium, assembly GCA_963838375.1. Taxonomy (GTDB): domain Bacteria; phylum Cyanobacteriota; class Cyanobacteriia; order Cyanobacteriales; family Geitlerinemataceae; genus DVED01. The sequence goes on from CAWIQY010000015.1 coordinate 1,039,346, forward strand.
CCCGGCGGCATGGAGATGATGGACAACCTCAGCATCAACGCCGTGGAAGATGTGGTGGCAACGGGATGCTATCCCCGCGATGCTGTGGCAATTTTGCTGGTGGAATTGGACGGTTTGGCGGTGGAAGTAGACGCCAACAAACAACAAGTTGCCGAACTCTGTCGGAAAAATGGCGCCCGCAGCATCACCACCGCCAACGACCCCCAAACCCGCTTGAAACTGTGGAAAGGTCGCAAAGCAGCCTTTGCCGCAGCCGGGCACGTCAGTCCGGATTATTACGTCCAAGATGGGGTGATTCCTCGCACCCAACTGGCGGCAGTCTTGGGGGAAATTGAAGCCCTCAGCCAGCGCAGTGGGTATCGCATTGCTAACGTTTTTCACGCCGGAGATGGCAACTTGCATCCGCTGATTTTGTATGATAATTCCGTGCCTGGAGCGTTAGAAGAAGTGGAGGAAGTTGGGGGCGAAATCCTCAAACTCTGTGTCAAAGCTGGAGGGACGATTTCTGGAGAACATGGAATTGGGGCGGATAAGCGCTGCTATATGCCGGATATGTTTTCTGACGCGGATTTGGAAACCATGAGTTGGGTTCGCGATGCCTGGAATCCGAAAGGGTTGGCAAATCCGGGGAAAATCTTTCCTACGCCGAAGACTTGCGGGGAAGCGGCAAGGGCGAAAAACGAGATGGCAAAGCGGGTGGAAGGAGTGGATTTGTTTTAAGTAGGGTGTGCCACCGGAACGAAACGCACCATTTCCCGGATATAGGGCGAAGCATTTGCACAAAATTTGTCGTTTCGGGGAAAAGATGGTCGAGTAAATGCTTCGCCCCTACAAATATTTACGATTCAAACTGCCGCCGGACGATAACGCAATTCGGCGAATGCGAGGCTTGTTAAAAACAGACCAGCCAGCACCCAAAGATGAAGAAGTGGCTGCAATGTTAGAAAAGCGACGGACAGAGAAATACAGCGGTTTTCGCAGCTATGAGGTACATAAAATTTTGGGTTGATGTAGGGGCGAATGGCATTCGCCCTTCTAGTGCAGGGTGGCAGGAATGGTTAGACAGTAAAATGGGGTAGAAGTTTAAAGTTTCAGGGCTTTGACAAAGTTGGCAAGGCTGGGTAGTTATTCCTGCTATTCTCCACTAAATGTACCGCATAATACCGGGAACCGCTGTATCTTCAGTGAGAGTTTTAATTGACACCAATTCATTCAATCCACCGATCGATCTTCCCTTGAATGGGATCGAATACGATCGTCCTTACTTGAGCCTCATTTAAACTATTTCGCAGTGACTCCTCTTGTAAAAACCTTCGATAATTTTGGATGGGAACTGCTAAATATAAATTTCGATATCCCTCTCTCCGTTTGAGAATATCTCGATCGTTTAAAAATTTCACCAGCGCCAATTGATACTTCAAAACACTGGTAGCTCTAACAAAACTTTTCACGGAAACCGCAATTTTTCGAGTCTCCTGGGAAACTTCGCTACATTTTTCGGCTGCCAAATCGATCGATAACTCCGGTTCAGCTCCATCTAAGACGAGCGGATCGTGAGTAATCTTCCAGCCCTCTTTCTCAAGTGCGACTTTCAATACATCGTGGAATACATCTTTTGCCGTCATTGAAAAAAAACGGGGTATAGCAGTCAGCCGTCAGCTATCCGCTAACACCTTGCTATTTGTTTGTCGCTTTTGGCGGTGTCAAGCACGTCTCTGCGTAGTGCTACAACCCCCTCAAATTAAGATTATAGCAGTCACCCGATCGGGATTTGGCAAATGCACGGGCTCGTTCGCTCTATCTGAACTCTGCCTTAATTTCATGTCGCGAAGCCTCAAATTCATCGCACATCGGTTTTTAACTGAGATCGGTCGCAATTATATTGAGAATAGCATCATTTAATGAACGAGTTTAAGGCGTTTCAGAAATGTGTTATACTAAGTCGGAGGCGAAGCTATAAGTACTTATAGTACAGTAATCAAAAAAACAGGTGTCTTCCATCCCTATCGATAGTTCCAGTTGCCTTGACACAATGATAGAGATTCGCTTCAATCTCGGTCTTCAGGCGAGAGACCTGACTATGCTTGACTAAGTTCGATCGTGTTGCCGTCGGGATCTTGGGTAAAAAGTGCGGCACGTCCGGAAGCGCTGATTTGAATCGGGCAGCCGTGCGCCAGAAGTTGTTGTTTTGCTGCCTGCAAATCTGCCACAGAGAAGGCGAGATGGGCATTGCGACCCCATTTTTGCCGATCGTGCAATTCGGTGCGGGCGGTGGCTCCAGCAATCAGGTGTATTTGATATTCTCCCACTTGATACCACGCACCGGGAAAGTTCAATACCCGATCGAGTTTCGGTAGTCCCAGCACAGTGCCATAGAACTGTTCGGCTTGGGCTAAATCCGACACTCGTACGGCACTGTGGAGGAATTGCGAGATCTGCATCGTGGTTGGTCTATTGCTCGTCGGTCATCGAGTAGCTTTCGTCTCTAGCGATCTTTTTTGATTTGGTCTTGAATGGCATCGAGATCGATATAGCGATCGGCAACGTCAATCGAACTATCGCTGGTCATCGATCGTAAACTGACCACTTCGACACGCGCGCCTTGGTAGCTGACGGCATTGACAGCATAAGCCAAATCTCCATCCCCACTGACCAACACGGCAGTATCGTAAGAACCCACCAGTTTAATCATATCGATGGCGATTTCCACATCCAAATTGGCTTTTTTCGATCCATCGGGAAATTGGGTGAGATTTTTGGTAATCACGCGATAGCCGTTGCGCCGCATCCAGAGTAAGAAATTGTGTTGTTTCTCGTTGTTAGGATCGACCCCAGTATAAAAGAAGGCTCGCAACAGTCGAGATCCAGAGGTTAAGCGCCGAAGCAGTTTGGTATAGTCGATCTCGATACCCAATTGTATCGCAGCGTAAAACAAATTCGATCCATCAATAAAAATTGCCACCCGACCGCGATTTGAAAGATCGACCGCAGAAAGATTATCCCAATAAATGGGATAGGGATCGAGAGAATCGCCATGCATATCGTATTGCTTCAACTCTCGGGCGTAGCTATTATCATTAGAATTAACTTCAGAAGACATCCGTTCTTTAATTCCTAATAATGATTTTCTGGGTTTAACGAGAGTTAGATTTTCTTTTGCCGGTCTATAGTGTTCTCTCATTTTTCCTTCAGCCTTTTTTCAATGAATGGGCAATCTAAAGACACTGTTCCAGCAATACAATTTATTGTCCGAGTCGAGCGACTATATGCATGCTAAAAAAAGTCTATTTAACGTTAACTTTTAAGGGCTTAGCCTCCGACAAGCTCCACAATATTACAGAGGAAATATTATCTAAATGCGTGGAAGAGAGCGGCGCAAAAGCTTAACAATTTTTATAGGATCGATCGCGAATTTTAAATCTCGATCGGACACTTTTGCACCAGACTCAAACTTCCAGACCCATGGTGACGATCGTGTTTACTCCGGGTCACTGTACTCTGTTCTGCTGTAAGTCGATCGATTCCCACCACTCAAAATCTTGTTAATCCTAGGGTTGAGGACGATCGACCGCCGTATTTCAATCGAACTTCTTCTCTGAAACCTGTAGGAACAGACCTAGCCACCGACTGCTCGATCGATCCTTCACCACCTTGCTTTTCTCCTCAATTTGCCGGGTAAAAATTAAATCTCGAGATTCATCGAGAGTATCTAAAAATACAAAGGAGTCAGCTCGGCGTGTAAATCTATGAATTTAATATAGCAGCTTTTAATGTAAATGAGATCGAGGGGAGGTTATATCTTAAACTTTTTTTCCATTCATCGAAAATAAAATTTAGGGGTAATATTACCCTACATATAATTTTATAACAAACTCTTCATATGATTTCGTTATCGCTTTTGATATCGCAATCCGATTGAAATCCTCAGCCGTGTTACTGCCAAGAGATTGGTACTGTTGAGGATAAACACCGATTTAGAGCGCATCTCGATTCCCAAATAGAGGTCTTCATTCAATTCTCCCAAATACGAGTTACCCGTGGAGGTGCGGCGGCAGATGCGCGAACGCGGAGACCTCACCGGGGAAACACTAGACGCGGAATAGTTGGAACGGATGCGACGTAACGACAGCCAGCAGTTGCCGAGGTCGATTTTAGAGATGAATCGGTCATTTCCACAAAAAAATGACCGATTAAAGAGAACAAATTCGACTAAATTTCCACGGATGCCCGTGCTGCCGCCGCTTCATCGGGATGGATATTCAGACGAGTCAGATTAATGCGGTTTTTGCTATCAAATTCCCGCACTTTCACAATCACCTCCTCGCCCACAGTCAGTTCATCCTCAACTTTCCCCACCCGATAATCGGCAATTTGGGAAATATGAATCATCCCTTCCTTATTGGGGAGAAATTCCACAAACGCACCAATAGGAATAATCCGGGTCACGCGCCCCACAAAAACCTCTCCGGCTTTCACTTCGCGGGTCATGCCATGAATGATGCGACGCGCCTGCTTCGCTTTCTCGCCATCGAGTCCGGAAATCGTCACCGTTCCGTCGTCTTCGATATCGATTTTGCAACCCGTTTCTTCGGTAATCCCCTTAATGTTTTTACCGCCAGGACCAATCACCAAACCAATGAACTCTGGATCGATTTTCAAGGTCAGAAGGCGCGGTGCAAAAGGCGACTGTTCCTCACGAGGCTCCTTCAGAGCCTCTAGCATTTTTTCCAAAATGTGCATCCTGGCAGGTTTAGCTTGATGGATGGCTTGGGAAATTGTCTCTAAAGACAAACCGGTGATTTTCATATCCATCTGCAAGGCAGTAATCCCCTGGTCGGTTCCGGCAACTTTAAAGTCCATATCGCCCAGGAAGTCTTCGATGCCTTGAATATCCGTGAGGATGCGAACTGCATCGCCTTCTTTGATCAAGCCCATTGCCGCACCACTGACGGGTTTCGTAATGGGAACCCCAGCATCCATCAGCGAGAGGGTAGAACCGCACACCGACCCCATGGAAGTGGAACCATTGGAGGACAGCACTTCGGATACCACTCGAATGACATAGGGAAATTCTTCCTTGGAGGGGAGAACGGGCAATAACGCTCGTTCAGCCAGTGCTCCATGACCGATTTCTCGACGACCGGGAGACCGCATGGGTCGGGTTTCACCCACAGAGAACGGGGGGAAATTGTAGTGGTGCAAATAGCGTTTTTCGTCCTGGGGATGCAGGTCGTCTCCTAAATCCTGGGCATCGCCGGGGGTTCCCAGGGTTGCCAGAGACAAGACTTGAGTCAGACCGCGATTGAACAGGGCGCTACCATGGACTCGCTTGGGTAGGACGCTGACTCGAGAGGAGATGGGTCGAACTTCATCGAGTTTGCGACCGTCTACGCGCACTTCTTTTTCGACAATTTGCGATCGCATCTGCTGTTTGGTCACGTCTTTAAAGACTTTACCCAAGGCTTTGCTATTTTCGGTTGCCTTGACGCGCACGGGGTCGTCTTCGCTCAATTGAGAAATATTTTCGGCAATTGATTCTTTGACTTCATCGAGTGCGGCATCGCGAGCGTTTTTGTCGAAATCGAAGTTCGATAAAATTTTGTCGATGGATTCGGCAGAAGCCTCTCGCACAAAGGTCTCCAGGCTGGTATCGACAACGGGTGGTTCTTCGACGGTTAACTCGATACCGAGTTCTTCCATCAGTTCTTGTTGCGCTTTGATGAGATCGCAAGCCGCTTCATAACCAAAGTCGATCGCTTCGATGATATCCTGTTCCGGCAACTGATTGGCTCCGGCTTCCACCATGATCACGCCGTTGGGAGAGCCAGCCACCACCAGATCCAATTCCCCGGCTTTGACTTCCGCAAAGGTGGGATTGATGATAAAATCGTCTCCGAGCAACCCCACGCGCACGGCTGCCATCGGACCGTAAAAGGGGATTTTTGCCAAAATCGTGGCGATCGAAGCTCCGGTCACTGCGAGTACATCCGGAGGCACTTGCTCGTCCATGGATAACGTGGTGGCAACGATTTGGATATCGTCGCGAATCCAGTTGGGAATCAGGGGACGTAAAGGACGATCGATTAAGCGACAGGTGAGGGTGACTTTTTCGGGGGGACGCCCTTCTCGACGCAGAAAACCACCGGGAATCTTTCCGCTGGCATAGAGCCTTTCTTCATAATCAACCAATAAAGGGAGGAAATCTATTCCCTCTCGCCCAGTCGAACGGGTCGCCGTGACCAAAACCGCCGTATCTCCAGACTCTACCAATACGGAACCACCAGCCTGTGGCGCAAATAAACCGACCTTCAGTCGAATATCCCGTCCGTCAAAGGATATTAACTTCTCAACTTCTCTGTTGTAGGACATGTACAATGTCTTCCTTTCCTTGGACTTATTACTTTTCTTTCGTCTTTACTTAGCATAACGCGCTCGAACTCCCACATTTGAACCGAGATCGAGGCGAGTTGCGAATCGCTAGCGAGTGATTCCCCTCTGCCTTCTGAACTCCTGCAACTTCCTAGACTTACAGCAACTCTCTGCGACCTTCCAATGCCCGAGCGAGCGTAACCTCATCTGCATATTCTAAATCGCCGCCCATGGGTAATCCAAAAGCAATCTGCGTGACCCGCGTAAAGGGTTTGAGCAATTGAGCGATATAGAGGGTTGTCGTTTCGCCTTCGACGCTGGGACTGACTGCCAAAATAACCTCGCTAATGTCACCTTGACTGACTCGGCGCACCAAGGGCTGGATGTTAATTTGTTCCGGAGTGATACCGTCCATCGGAGAAATGACGCCACCCAAGACATGATACTTGCCTCGGTACTCTCGCGTTTTTTCTAGGGCAATCACATCCCGAGAATCTTCGACGACGCAGAGAATACCGTTATCTCGGTTAGGATTACGGCAAATTTCGCAAACCGGTTCGGCGGAGAGGTGAAAGCATTTTTGACATAAACCCACCTGCTTTTTGGCTTCGATGAGGGCGTTTGCCAGGGCAAGAACATCTTGTTCCGGTTTTTTGAGGATGTGCAGGGCAAGGCGCTGAGCGGTTTTGGGTCCGACTCCGGGCAAGCGTTGCAGTTGCTCGATCAGGCGTGATAGGGGACGGGTATAAACGGGGAGCCTCCTTTGTGGCTATCTGCTTCACCCTACTCATGATAAGACATTGAAGCCACTTTGATGAAAGTATTAATTGTTAATTGTTCGTTCTGAATTGTTAATTATTAGTTGTTAGCCACTTGTTTTAGGAATCAGACTGAATACGGTATAATCAAGATTATCTAAAGCTTCGATCGAATAAAAGTCATAATGTCAAACACCACCATTGACGCCCGAGTGGAGACGATCGCCTTGGATGTGGGGGGGATGAAATGTGCTGGATGTGTCAAAGCGGTTGAACGGCAACTGACCCAGCTTCCCGGGGTGGTTTCGGCGACGGTCAACCTGGCAATGGAAATGGCAACCGTCGAGTATCGATCGGGGGAGATCGAACCGACAGAATTAGCGCAAAAGCTGACAGATATTGGGTTTTCCTCACAACCCCATCTCGAAGAAACCGAAATTTCGGCAGCAGATTTAGACGCGACGGACGATCGCCACCGAGAAGCCCTTCGAGAGCAGTTTCAACAATTACTGGTTGCGGGAGTTCTCATCGTTTTCTCCACGATCGGACATTTGGAAATGCTGGGATTGCCCCCCATTCCCGGCTTGAGCAGTATAGGGTTTCATTACACCCTGGCAACCTTGGCGTTGCTGTTTCCCGGACGACCGATTCTCGTAGACGGTTGGCGCGGCTTGCGACACAACGCGCCGAATATGAATACCCTGGTGGGGTTAGGCATTTTAACCGCATACAGTGCCAGCACGGTGGCGCTGTGGTTCCCGCAAATTGGCTGGGAATGCTTCTTCGAGGAACCGGTGATGTTGCTGGGATTTATCCTGCTGGGTCGGGCGCTGGAAAAACAGGCGCGAAATCGGGCAAGTGCGGCGTTGAAGTCTCTAATAGGCTTGCAACCCAAAATTGTCCGTTTGGTGGCGAATCGGCAAGATTTAGCGGCTCATACATCGATTCTTGAGATTCCCATTGCCCGAGTGCAGGTGGGAGACTGGCTGCAAGTGCGACCGGGAGAGAAAATTCCCGTCGATGCCGAGGTGGTTTCGGGGGAAACCACGGTAGATGAGTCGATGCTGACGGGAGAACCGATGCCGGTGGTGAAAAAAACAGGCGATCGCTTAGAAGCGGGAACTCTCAACCAATCCGGAGCGATCGTCATCCAGACGCAGCGGACTGGAAAAGATACCACTCTAGCGCAGATTGTGGAGTTGGTTCGGGAAGCACAAACTCGCAAAGCCCCGGTACAGTTGCTGGCAGATACGGTAGCCGGGTATTTTACCTATGGGATTATGGCGATCGCGTCCCTAACGTTCCTCTTTTGGTATTTTGTCGGATCGTCGCTGTGGCCTTCGGTGGTGGCACTCGCCCACGAGTTTCCCGCCATGGGTCACGCCCACATGGGGATGCCCCACCACTCCTCCGCCCTCCTGTTGGCGCTGAAACTGACGATCGATGTCTTGGTAATCTCCTGTCCGTGCGCCCTGGGTTTGGCAACCCCCACGGCGATTTTGGTGGGAACCGGGATTGGGGCACAGCGAGGATTGCTGATTCGTGGGGGTGATGTGCTGGAAAAAGTCCACCAACTCGATACCGTCGTCTTTGACAAAACGGGAACGCTGACCATGGGTCAGCCGACGATTACCGATTGCTGGATGGTTGCTGATTCCGCCTGGGATGTCGATCGTCTCGTCCAACTGGCTGCCTCTGCCGAACGGGGAACCAACCACCCCCTAGCAACGGCAATCGTCCAATACGCGGACGATCGAGGTCTGTCGCTGTTGGATGCCGAAGACTTTCGCACCGTCCCCGGGTTGGGGATTTCGGCACGAGTGAAACCCGAATTACCCGAATTAAAAGAGGATTGGATCGAAGTTTTAGTCGGTAATTTCCAGTGGTTAGAACAATGCGACATTGCCATTGATTCTACCGTTCGCCAACAAGAAGAAGTTTTGGGTCGATCGGGACAAACGGTGGTTTGCGTGGCGGCTGGGGGTACGCTCGTGGGTATTATTGGGGTGAGCGATCGACTGCGCCCCGATGCCCGCGAGACGGTAGAACAGTTGCAGCAGATGGGGTTGCAGGTGACGATCCTCACCGGAGATAGTTCGGATGCTGGGAGTGCGATCGCGGAGTCTTTGGGACTCCCGCCCGATCGGGTCATCGCTCAAGTGCGTCCCGACGAGAAGGCACAAAAGATCGCAGCCCTACAAGATCGGGGTCGGCAAGTGGCAATGATTGGCGACGGCATTAACGATGCACCCGCTTTAGCTCAGTCAGATGTGGGGATTTCCCTCCACTCTGGAACCGATGTTGCCCAAGAAACCGCCCAAATCGTATTGATGCGAAACCAATTGGCAGATATCGTCGAATCGATTCGCCTCAGCCGTGCCACCTTCAACAAGATTCGCCAGAATCTTTTCTGGGCATTTGCTTACAATAGCATCGGCATTCCGATCGCGGCTGGCGTTCTTCTGCCCAAATTTGGGATTCTCCTGCACCCCGCTGCCGCCGCCGCCATGATGGCATTCAGTTCCCTCAGCGTCGTTACCAATTCTCTACTGCTGCGATCGCAATTTTCGGCAAGTCATCGCATCGGCAAGGGATCGTGGGAGATCGATCGATCGCTACCCGCCCACTCGCAAATCTAAACAAAACTGGAAAATCTCGGGGCGTTCGGCTATCTCCCTAGATTTTTCTCGATCGATAGATTAGATTAGATGAGGAGTAGACATAGAAAGATCTATTAACCCGGAAGGGGCGGATCGATCGGTCAACATCGAACCGCAATCTTGTCCAGGCTGGTTCACACAATTGACAAGCGAATAACTATGAGTGATATCAAAGAAAAAATTGAGCAAGAACGCCAATCAGCCCGTGAAGCGTGCGATGCATCTGGCGCGACTTCAGCCAACTGCGCGGCAGCATGGGATGCTGTAGAGGAACTGCAAGCCGCTGCCTCTCACCAAAAAAAAGAAGAACCGAAAAGTTCTCTAGAGCAATACTGCGATGACAATCCGGATGCAGCCGAGTGCCGCATCTACGACGACTAACCTCGCTTGTAAGAATTCAGCCATTCGCCAACTCTTCAACCTTTTTGTTGTCGGGCTGTCGATCGGGCAATTCCCTCAAGATCGAGCAAAGTTCTCAGCTTCGATCGTTCGCTATTCAGGCGCTGAACTCTAATTCAACATTTTATCAAACCCCCCCTATTTGGCTCGACTAGATCGGGGGGTTTGGTAGTAGGGTGCAACAAGTCGTCGATCTCGACGATCCCTTGTTCTGGCGCGATCTCATCTGGATACCTGAATTTTTACGGGCGAGAATCTTGAAACGCTCCACATTCTTTACAGTAGGGTAAATGCTTGTAAGTTCGATCGTGACAGTTCGAGCATTCATGGTACTGATAGTAACCGCAATGGACACAGTAAGACTCGTCTTGCCGAAGTCTCTTGGCGCAATTGAGACAAAGCGATTTTTGAACGCGGCTGGCAGCCTGAACTTTGGGGTTAAATACGATCTTTTGAAAGAATTTGATAATTCCAAATCCGATCGCTGGAATCAACAGAATATAAACATAATTAACCAGAAACAGCAATCCGCCAAATAGCACGCGGATAATATCCCAGACAAATTGGAAAATCGCGCCAATTTGCAAAAATTCAAAAACCTTAAAGATGAGCGGAATAAAAAAGATAACTAGCAAGTGCCAGCTAATCAAAGAAAGCAATCCGTATCTTCTTCGTTGAGCAAACTTGTGAATGGATAAGGCGATAACAATCAGCGGCAGCAAAAAGAAGAATTGAAAAGCCAGTTGGATGCTAGGATACCAAAATTGGGCTTTTTCATAGCGTTTGTTAACTTCGCTAAATTTGGCGGTATTTTTAAGAAACGTTAGAAATCCGAGGCTTTCTGGCTTTGATAAAAACTGGGTTTTAAGCTGAGAAATTTCGGATTTTAAGTTGGCAATTTCTCGACTATTTCGATCTAACTCTTGTTTGGCTTTCTCTGCACCCACTGGATTGATGGATTGCTCGCGAGGCTGACCGGCAATTTTTTCTAAGAGTGTCGAGTCATATTGAGAACGAATCTGGTTATTGGTTTGTTCGATCGTACTAATTTTTTGTTGCTGGAGATCGATCGTTTTTATAGTTTGCTGATTTTGGGCATTATTGATTTTGTCTTGATAACCAGCATATTGCAAACAGGTTGGGGAAATATTCCCCAGATGTCCCTCTTCCGCTTGTCGATCGATTCCCGAAAAACGCCTTCGATCGTTTGGCGCAGAGGATACGGACTGCCTGACAATTTCATAATCTTTCCCTGGATTCGTTTGCGTCAGATAATTGTCCCATTGGGAATAACAGGGATAAGTTTGTGAAGGACTGAGATACCACCGACTAATATCATCTAATCCCGAAAAAACATTGACTAAGATAAAAATATCGATCGCAATCACAACGATTAAACTCACTCGATTGAGCGGTTCGTTGTCTAGGGTATTAGACTGACTTAAAAAACGATTCCAGAGACGGCGGATTTTGGAGAACATATTATAGGAGTCGGATCTTTAATCGCCGCTCGTTAAAAAAAATGATGATAAAAAGCCCCCAGTAAAATACTGAGGGCGAAGATTAAGACGATCGAACTAAGACCTTGAAAAAATCTCCATTTTTAAAGAATCCAGAAGCGGGAGAACGCCCTTTATTCCTAGCATGTAGGTAGATATAATTACAAATCACCCGATCGAACTTAGTCGCTTCATTAATTTTCCAATCTTCGATACAAGCTCCCGTGAAAGTCGCTTGGATAAAATAGGTTCCCAGAGCGTGAGATCTAGCCAAATTGGCTCCGCTCAAGTCTACTCCCGAGAGGTTAGCTCCAGCAAGATTTGCCCCTTCTAAATCAGCTCCCTTGAGGTGAGCCCCCACCAAATTGACCTGACCTAAGTTCGCTCCCCGCAGATCGGCTCCAGTTAAATAGGCTTCCTTGAGATTTGCGCCAATTAAATAAGCTCCTACCATGTAAGTGCCGCTTAATTCCGCTCCGCTCAGGTCAGCCGCAATAAACTTTGCATCCTTGAGGTAAGCTCCCCCCAAATCCGCATCTCTGAGTTTGGTTCCCCTCAAGTAAGCTCCAGTCAGATCGGCACCAATTAAGCAGGCGTTTCCCAAGTCTGTTTCTCGCAAGTTTGCACCCGCAAGATCCACACCTAATAAATCTGCACTTCTGAGGTTGATCCCAGCCAAATTCGCGCTGGTTAAATCCACTGGGATTTCGCGATGGCTTTGCCTCCAACGATTCCACAAATCGATGTTTTGTTTGAGCAACGTGAGATGTTTTGCATTAGCCATCTAGCGCTGGCTCCTCAGCACGTACGTACGTTATTTACAGTGTAATCGATCGTGGGAATTGCTGCGGAACAGGCAGCTCCAGCTCGATCGAACCTCAATTTTAATCGGTTGAGTCTCGATTTTCCAACCGGTCAACAATCCCCACCCAAGCTGGGATATGGTATAATACCGCAGCTTCGTTCGGTCAGGGAATGATGTTATTAGGGAAGGTCAATTCTATGGGAACAAACCCGGTTGGGGGCTGGGTATCCGGCTCTATTTTGTCGAGTCGCTTGCCGGGATGGACGGCGGCGATCGCCTTGTCGATCGTCAGTTCAACTAGTGTAGCCTACGGCAACGGCAATCCAATGCCGCCAGATGAGACGAGGACGCCAACTGTTGCTCAGATCGTTCCCATGCCTCGGTTCGATCGTTCGATCTTGCGCGTCGGCAGCCAGGGAGAAGAAGTTTCGGAAATACAGGGAATTCTCAAGCTACTCGGGTTCTATAGGGGTATTGTCAATGGCGTGTACGACAGCCCCACTTCCCAGGCGGTGAGTCGATTTCAACAAGCGGCTGGCGTGAATCCTGATGGCATCGTCGGCATGGATACCTGGAACCAACTGTTGCCATCTGCCGTTTCACCAATTGTCCTTCCTGCGACAACTCCCTGCAACTGCAATTCTGGATCGATCGTTGCGACCACTTCTTTGGGAGATTTGCCCATTTTACAATTTGGAAGCCGGGGAACGGCAGTTTCCGCTTTACAACGACGCCTACAAACCCAAGGATTCTTTTCGGGAATCATTGACGGAATTTTCGGGTCCCAAACTGAGGAAGCGGTTCGTTCGGCTCAACTGAATTACAGTCTCGATGCCAATGGGGTTGTCGATTCCCGGCTTTGGGAAGTGTTACTGCGATAGGAAGCTAACCCCGAATTTCTAACGCCGCTTGGGCTTGTTCGCGATCGTCGAAGTGGATTTTTTCCGTTCCCAGGATTTGATAGTCTTCGTGTCCTTTTCCGGCAATCAAAATTCCATCTCCGGGTTGGGCTTGCAAGATGGCGGTGCGAATAGCTTGGGCTCTGTCGGCAATCACCATCGGCTTCACCGACTCCGGAATTCCAGCGAGGATATCCTGTAAAATTCGTTCTGGATCTTCCGTCCGGGGATTGTCGGATGTGACAACGGCGATATCGGCTAACTCGGCGGCAATTTTCCCCATTTGCGGGCGTTTGGTCCGATCGCGATCGCCCCCGCACCCAAACACACAAATCATTTTACCGGAAATAAACGGACGCGACGCTTTTAGCAAATTCTCCAAACTGTCGGGAGTGTGGGCATAATCGACGATGACGCTGATATCTTGGTCTGTACCCACCCGCACCCGTTCCATGCGTCCGGGAACGCCGGGAAACGTCGGCAGCGCCGCTACAATCGCCGACAAGTCCAATCCCAGTTCCAAGGCTGCCCCCACCGCCGCCAACATATTTTCGATGTTGTACTGCCCGACGAGTGGCAACTCGAAATCCGCATCTCCTAGGGGCGTATGCAGTGTTCCCGTCACGCCATCTGGTTGATAGGTCAAATTGCTCGTCCACAAGTCTGCATCGGCATCGCTAGTGCTGTAGCGCCAAACGCGATCCGATCCCACGGATTCGATTAACCGCTTGCCATAAGCATCGTTGGCATTGATAATCGCCCGCCCTTTGAGATACGTCGGGCTAAACAGCAAGGCTTTGGCTTGGAAGTAATCTTCCATATCTTTATGGTAGTCCAAGTGATCTTGCGTCAAGTTGGTAAAGACTGCCACATCAAATTCGCAACCCAACACCCGATTTTGGGCTAAGGCATGGGAACTGACTTCCATAACGGCAAGTTCTGCCCCGGCATCAACAGCGGTGGCGAGTTGCCCTTGCAAATCTACGGAAAAGGGGGTGGTGTGGGTGGCAACCTGTTTGTATCCGGGCCACCGCGTGTATAACGTCCCCAGCAGGGCTGTGGGTTGCCCGCTTTGGGCGAGGAGAAATTCGATCAGGTGAGTGGTAGTGGTTTTGCCGTTGGTTCCGGTGACGCCGACGAGTTTGAGTTTTTGCGTCGGGTAGCCGTAGAAGGCGCAGGCAATTTGGGCGCAAGCAGCACTCATATCGGCGACGGGAATGACACAGGCATCCGTCGTCGGGTGTTTTTGGGCAGCTTGGGGTGAAACCAGGGCAGCAATTGCCCCAGAGGCGATCGCACTTTGCCAGAAATCCCCGCCGTCTACCCGCGTTCCCGGCATCCCCAGAAATAAGTCTCCGGGTTGGCAAGCATGGGAGTTGGTACTCAATCCCGTGACTTCCATTTCCAGTTCCGGGCAATCTGCGATACTCCTTTGGAGTCGCTTCGCGATCGTACCGATCTCGGGCAGGGTGGCAACTAACTCGCGCAGTTTCATAACTATACAGACTCACACCAAAAGAATTGATTTTATTCTGTCTCAGAAACGGGACAATATTTCTGTAGCATTTGTTGCAACTGAGCTACTGTTGCACGGGGGGAAGGACGCGGCAAGGGCTTTTCGTCCGGTAAGCGACAGAGAACGGGAACTTCGTACTCATACGCCTGGAACCACTCGTCGCGGGTGGTGATATCCCGAATTTCTAGGGTTACGCTTTCAATTTGTTCGAGTTTTTCTTGCAGTCCCTCGCACAAATGGCATCCGGGTTTGCTGTATAGAATTAATGTATTCATTGGGTCATAAATTTTTATTGAGTAGAAACTTCCCCATCGACTCAGTTCGCTACCGTTGCCATTCTTGCGAGTGCAGATTCGGCGATCGCAATTCGTATTTTACCCGATTCTCATCATTTTTGGTATCTAGAGTATAAGCAGCCCGGTGACTAAGCTTCGTTTTATCGATCTTTTTGCAGGTATTGGCGGCATGAGACTGGCGTTTGAAGAAGCTGCTCGATCGCTATATATTGAAACAGACTGCGTTCTCAGTAGCGAAATCGATTCAGATGCCCGGTTAGTTTACGAACAAAATTTTGCAACTCAACCTTGTGGAGATATTCGGAAACTAGAAGCGTTACCCGAACACGATATTTTACTGGCTGGATTCCCGTGTCAGTCTTTTTCCTATGCTGGTAAAAAAGAAGGATTTGGAGATACGAGAGGGACTTTATTTTTTGAAATAATGAGGTTAATCGATACCTATAAACCTCGAGCTTTTATTTTTGAAAATGTTCGAGGCTTAGTCAGCCACGATCGCGGAAAAACACTAGAAACAATCCAACACGAAATACAAAAACGAGGTTACAGTTTTGATTTCTTCTTACTCAAGAGTACCAATTTTGGATTACCTCAAAATCGAGTGAGAATTTATATTGTCGGAATTTTAAATTCGTCACCCCAGTACCAACTCATTTCTGATGTCGGTCCCCCAGACTCTCATTCTTATCGCAATGCAGAGCAACTTTCCTTATTTCACTCTCCTAGACCCGAAATTAAAGTTTTAAATATTCTAGAAGATAATCCCGATCGAAAATATGATTGCTCGTCAGAATTTGTTGCCGCTTTGAAGCGTGTGTTGAATAACAATCTCGATCGCTTGCATGGAATTCGCTTAATTGATTATCGAGGAGGAAACTCGATTCACTCCTGGGAACTGGGGTTGCGAGGGGAATGTAGTTCAGAAGAAATTGAGTTAATGAATCGATTTATTCTGAAACGCAGAAATAAAGAGTTTGGAAAAACTCAAGATGGTAAACTTTTAACTCAAGAACAAATCTCAACCTTTTTCGATCGCGCTAATTTAGATCAAATCTTAGATTCACTGGTAGCAAAGAAATATTTACAAAGAAATGGAGAACTTTATAAGCCCGTTTCCGGTAATTTCTCGTTTGAAGTTTACAAATTCCTAGATCCCCATAAAATATCGGTCACGTTAGTCGCCAGCGATGCCAACCGATTGGGGGTTTATCATAACAACCGAGTCCGCCGCATCACACCTCGCGAAGCAGCCAGGTTACAAGGATTTCCCGATCGCTTCCAACTCCACAATAATGACGATAAAGCATACTATCAGCTTGGAAATAGTGTTAGTATTAATGTGGTTCGAGCCGTAGCACAAGAAGCCATTCTCCAAACGCAAATGTTGCAGGTTAGATGACAAAAGTCAACAGCCGTTGACCCCTACATTTTTTCAACATTAAATTAGATCTACCGATTTATTAGATACAACTTAATTACGGGGCTGGATTGGGATGTTGGGCGTGAATTTCATTAATCTCTTTGAGGATTTCCTCATCTAATTCGAGTTCAATACTTGACAAATTCTCTTCAAGTTGTTCTAAATTAGTTGCGCCGATAATAGTGCTAGTAACGAACCAACGCGATCGAACGAAAGCCAGCGCCATTTTTCCCGGACTTAAGTTATACTTCCGAGCGACATTGAGATACGCTTCCAGAGTTTCTTGGACGTGCGGTTTTTTGTAGCGACCGCCGAACATGGGAAACAGTCCAATTCGAGAATTTGGGGGTGTTTCCTGACTATATTTCCCCGTAAGAAAGCCAAACGCTAAGGGACTGTACGGGAGCAATCCAACCTTTTCTAAATGGCACGTCTCAGCTAAAGCCGTTTCAAATTCCCGATTGAGAAGGTGATAGGCATTTTGAATCGAGACAATTTTCGGCAGTCCCAATCGATCGGCTAAATGAGAAAACTGACAAACCCCCCAAGGCGTTTCGTTACTCAGTCCCAAATAACGAATTTTTCCGGCTGCAATTAAATCTGCAAATACCATCAATTGTTCTTGAATTGGAACGGTTTCTCGATCGTTTTTGGGGTCGTATTTATCACCGCCAAATAGAGGAACGTAACGATCGGGCCAGTGAATTTGATAGAGATCGATATAATCGGTTTGCAGCCGTTGGAGACTGTCGTTGACCGCTTGCTCGATATTGGGACGATCGACTTGACGTTCTGCACTGCGAATCCAGGACATACTCCGAGTGGGTCCCGCAACTTTGGTGGCGATAACAAAGCGATCGCGTTGTTGTCCAGACAGCCATTGACCGATATACTCCTCCGTCCTTCCGTAGGTTTCTGCCTTCGCTGGAACGGGATACATTTCTGCCGCATCGATGAAGTTGACACCGCGATCGACTGCGAAATCGAGCTGTTGACAGGCATCTTCCAGAGAGTTTTGCTGACCAAAAGTCATCGTCCCCAGACAAATTTCTGAAACTTTTAAATCGCTGTTACCGATTTGTTTATATTGCATTTTTTTAGTGCCTTTATTATAGCATCATTCAGGAATACATGAGATTTTTGCTTCCAAATATATCTTGATATAATTGGATATCAGTCTGAAAACAAGAACTCACCAGAGAGATAGTTTCATCACAATATAAAGATCGAGGACTAGGACACTTGCCAGAAATCTTTAAGTTATAGATATCCACTGGACTAATCGATGAAAAGTCCTCTTCTTCTATAATTTCTAGACGATCGATTCCGTGCTGAGTGAGCGGTCTGGCATCTACAATCTCGAAACCAATTTTGGCTCGAAGAACCTCGTCGAGGTTCGCAAACTCTTCCAGGCAAAAGTAGTCGTCGTATTCCTTGTATACTAGAAAATCCACTTGCGGTTTCCAGTGAATATTTTCATTGCGAACCGTCGGTTTAGCCAACTGTTTCACAAATTCAGTGAATGTTAATGTATTCAAATCGATCGTCCGATCGACTAAATCATAAAAGTGCCAGGCTTCCTGAGTTCGACCCACAATTTTATCTAAATAAACACTTGCAAGTCTAGCATACGGACACCTCAAAATTACGAAACTATAGTCAGCGCAAATTAAGCTTTTCAGGTCAGCCCTGAATGTATCATTATTTTTATGAATCCAATTAAAGTCTTTGGTGTCCGAAACACATCCATTAGCAATCGCCAACGATAACCTCATTGTAGAGCAAGCGTTTTTAGGAATAAAGGTATAAATTGTATTGAGTTTGTATAGGTTTAAAGCATGATTAGCGGCAAATTGATGGGCGCGATTTTTGCGGAGATTTTGATAGGTTTGTGTAGAATACCGAAATTCTCTACTCATATCATTTTATCTAATTGTAATCATCTTGATTTTTTCCTAACGTCTAACCCTTCAATTCGTCAATAACCGCTTGCACCCGTTTTTGAATTCGATCGAGTTCGGGTAAATAATCCGACAAACCTTCCAATCGATGGAATTTGGCACGATCGTTTATTATTGTCGAGATTTTCATCATTGAGGGAACCCCGACATTGCCACTAGCGCCTTTGAGCTGGTGAGCCAATCGACCGAGAGTTTGAGCATCATTTTCATCGATCGCTTTAGCCATGCCGGCAATATACTCCAGGGCGGATTCGACAAAGGCTTCGAGCAGTTCGATTTCAAATTCTGCATCAGCACCGGAAACCTGATGAAGTCGATCCCAATCGATCGCCTCTCGAGGAGACGCATCTCCATCGGATTGGGAACCTGCATTTAAATCTTCTTCTAGATTTTCCTGCGAGGAACCGTTCGTTTGCGCCGACTCGGTAGAACCCTCTGGCGAATCAGATAGGTCTCGATCGTTGTATTGATTGTTACTATTGAGCCAATGTTCCAAAGTAGCCCCCAACTTGTCAATCGAAACCGGTTTACTCAAGTAGTCATCCATCCCCGAAGCGAAGCATTTTTGGCGATCGCTGGCTAGAGCATGAGCCGTTAGGGCAATCACGATCGTGTGGCGACCGTTTGCTTTTTCGATCTCTCTCAACGCTCGAGTCGCTTGGTAGCCATCCAAAATGGGCATTTGACAATCCATTAATACCAGATCTGCGGGTAATTGAGCCAATTTATCGAGTGCTTCTCGACCATTGTTGGCGCACTCGGTTTGATAGCCGAGTATTTTTAGTTGATTGATTACCACTTTCTGATTGATCGGGGTGTCTTCAACCACTAAAACCGCAGCTTTCTCTTTAGCCTTCTCTTTGGGGTTGCGGCTTTGAAGGGGTATGGTTTGTTGTTCGGAAATTTGGGCTGGCTGAATGCTCTTGGGGAGTGGCGGTGCGATCGACACAGGTTTTTGGCTTGTTCGATCGACTGCTTTGAGAAAAGTTTTCAGCAGTCGCGACGCTTTAATCGGCTTAGTCACCGTATCGAAAAACCCCGCTTCTAGAAATTGTCGGCTGCGATAACTTTGGTTGGGAGTCGCGAAGGCGATGAACTTTGTGCGATCGGCTTTTCCGTTAGCGCGGGTCAGTCGCTCCAAGATTTGCCGATCCAATCTGGGATGCGCCAGAATCGATCGCCACGACATCGAAGCTCTTTCCGGCGCTGACAGAGGATTGCAACAGCTTCTCTGCTGCTGCGCTGTTGGTGGTTTCCTGAACTTCCATCCCCCAAATTGTTGCATAATGCTGCAATACTTTGCAACTGAGCTGATTATCGTCCACCACTAGGAGGCGAAGCCCTTGAAGCGCTTGAGAATTCAGTGGGCCAGACTCACCCAATCGTTTCTGAGTGCTTGACTGGCGGGAGACAACAGCAAACCGTGCCGTAAACTGGAACGTCGAACCCACTTCTGGCGTGCTGTCTGCGGAAATTTCGCCGCCCATCAGTTGTACCAATCGCCCAGCAATCGCCAGTCCCAACCCAGTACCTCCATATTCGCGGGTACTGGAAGCATCGATCTGGCTGAAAGCTTGGAAGAGATATTTCTGTTTGTCGCCAGGAATGCCAATTCCCGTATCTCGGACTGTGAACCGCAGCTTGAGAAGTTCTCGATTTTGTCCGATCGAAGGATGATCGATTTCTTCGTTTTTTGAATCTACACCGACTGAAATCAACACCGATCCCGATGGGGTAAACTTGATCGCATTTCCAACTAAAATCGTTAAAATTTGGCGAATCCGAGACGCATCTCCCATCAAGATTTTTGGGATATTTACATCGACGATCGCTCCGAGTTCCACATTTTTATTATAGGCTTGAAAGGAAAATAAATCTAGAACTTTTTCCACACATTGATGCAGGTCGAATTCTCGATATTGTAGTTGGATTTGTCCGGTTTCGAGTTTGGCAAACCCTAGCAAATCTTGGATCAAAGACAAGAGATGCTCGCCACTGGTTTTCAGAATTTCGGCATATTCGAGTTGTTGAGGATTGAGTGAGGTTGTTAATAATAAATCGGACATTCCCAAAACACCATTCATGGGCGTCCGCAATTCGTGACTGATGTTGGCGAGAAACTCGGATTTGATGCGGACATTTTCTAGAGCGGCTTCCCGGGCTTGGACTAACTCGTTAATATTGTGGGTGGCGATGGCGATTCCCCCAACTTCCCCATCCGATCGATACCAAGGATAGACCGCCCAGCGCAGACACTGTTTCGTGCCGTCGTCGCGCGTCCAGCACTCTTCGGGATAAGTCACCTTTTCCCCTGCCAAGGCGAGCTGGAACGAGGTTTTCCAGCGTTTGGGCAAATTGGGAAATGTGTCATCGTGAAGCTCGCCAACCAGAGACTTGTCGCCCACACCCCGATCGATCGCCCACTGCTGGCTGTGTGCCCGGTAGCGCAATTGGCGATCGATCACGGCGATTGCCACGGGAGCATCGGCGATAATTTGTTCGAGTTGGCGGCGTTCGGCTTCGATCTGGGTTTCATGATGTTTGCGTTCGGTAATATCACGAACAATTGCCAGCACTTCATCTTTGCCGCTTGCCACCAGCCGCGCCTCAAAATCCCTCAGTCGGGGTTCTTCGTCCCCAGGTTTTGTCAAGGATAACTGGTACTCGAACATTTGTGCTTGACCCGTTTTTCGGGCGCGATTCGCCGCTTGTAAAGTTTGCTCGGCAATGTCGTCGGGCAAGACATCTCGCAGATTCTTGCCCAGCAACCCGCTGGGCGAAAAGGGATGTTCTTGGGTCGGATCTTTGGCAATCCGCACATCCAAATAGGTTCCATCCTGACGCAGGCGCAACATCAAGTCGGGAATGGCTTCCAAAAGAGCTTGGTTTTTGGCTTCGCTGCGTTGCAGTTGGGCGGCTCGTTCTTCCAGATGCAGGATCGTCGATCGAATACGATCGCTCATGTGGTTGAAGCCTTTTGCCAGAATCGCCAGTTCGTCATTGCCATCTGCGGCGATCGATCGCTCCACATCCCCAGCCGCAATCCGCTCGGTGGCATCGACTAAACCCTTGAGCCTCTCGGTCATCGATCGGCTAATCAGCCAAGCCAGCAGCCCTCCCGCCACCCCTGCACCCAAGGCAACCGTCAATCCTTGATTTCTCACCTGTGCCATTTTCTTTTCCAGGGCAGCGGTAGACAGCCCCAAGCTCACTGCACCCAGGGCTTGATGTCCCACCTTCACGGTTTGTCCGGCAACCAGTCGATCTCGCTGCCAATCCCATAATGTCCGATCGCTTTCGAGAATTTGTTCTCCCCAGGCATCGACCTGCACGGCATAGGCGGGTTGCACTTGACCCAGTTCGGCAATAGGTTGTCCGAGAGAATCGTAAATGCTACCAGATATAATATCGGGTTGTTCCCCCATCCGCACCATCAGCCCTGACAGTGTGTTGGGTTCTAGTTTATACAGGGGGTCGGCTGCCAAGGCGGCGAGCAAATCCAACATCGATTGAGCTTGAGCTTCGAGAGAGTGCCGAAAAGTCTTTTGTTCGCGGTTCAGCGACAGCCAAGTGACGCCCGCTACCGCACTCACCACCGACAGAGTGATGGTAAAAGTCAGCTTGACGGCGATCGGCCATCGTCTCCAACTCAATCGAGCAAGGCGCTTCATGGCTTTTGAGTCTGTTGGTATAACTCGCGAATTGGACTGAGGGGATCTTGACCGGGAAGCCGATCGAATTGGGCCGTTTGGCTGAATGCTTCCAAGATCGGCTTTCCTTGGGGATCTTCGTCCATTTTAACCAGGATTTCGGCGATCGCCTCTTGACGTTGCGATTCCATCTGGGGGGTCATCAAAACCATGTGGCGGGGAACGGTTTCTGTCTCAGCCAGGATGGTAAATCGATCGCGGGTCGTTGGCGGAATTCGCTCGAAGGTGGCAGAGTCAACCGCCCCGGCTGCGACTTTGCCGCTAATCACCCATTGAATGCTATTTTCATCCTCCCCAGTAAAAATATAACCGATTCGATCGGCCGGGAGGATGGCATCGGCTTGTTCGATTTCGGTCGCTCGATACCCAGATCGGCGCAAGTACGCTAAGGGAAGGAGGTAAGCAGACGTGGAAAACTTGGCTTCAAACGCGATCGTTTGTCCTTTTAAATTTTCTAAAGACTGCAACCCTCGATCGGCACGTGCAAAAATGACGGTATGGTACTGAGCAATGCCATCTTTCCAACGTCGGAGAATGGGTTTAGCTCCCGACTGCTGGCTGACGATGAGCGCGGGATAAGGACTGTCTATATACAGATCCACGTCTCCGGCTTTCAACCATTTTGCCATGGTTTCCATATCGGGCGCCACTTTCACTTCCCCCCTACCAATCTCGAATGTTTCGAGTTTGGCAGCCAGATAATCGGCAAAGGGTTGAGTCTCGGAGATGGTCTCAATGGGTTCGTCGGAAATGTCGCCCACCACAATCGCCTCGGTCTCGGTGGGGGAGGCGGTGACAGGAGTCTGAGGAGGAGACGGATCTGTCCGACCCAAACGCCACCATCGTCAACGCCAGAAACAGAACTGGAACAAACATCGAACGGAACATCGTTAGCAATTCGCTCTTCGATCGGTTACAAATCATGCGCAAAAGCCCCGTGTCTTTAGAGCTTAGAGGTCAAAACTCCAGTGTATCTTGAACTCTTCCCGTGTCTTTAGACACGGGAATTCTGGGTTGTTGGCATCCGCACACTGATGGTTTTGCCAGATTGAGTCAAAATGGGCTTGCCGCTGATGTCTGCGAGTTTCTCGGCAATTTCGGCAGGCGGTAAAATGAAGTCTAGCGGTATTGGGCATACTGTTGCACGAGAACAAACGCCATGCCCGTGTCGATGGGCAAATGGCTCGGCAATTGGGTGAAGGCTTCCAATCTCCCAGCCGATGCGCCAATGCCCACAACCGGAAATCATTGATTCGGATTGTCCGATTGAGTCCCTGGGGATGACTCAGCAGCGGTGGATTTGGAGCGATCGAGCTGAGAAGAAAAGCGCTTCGCATTTATAACTAATATCAAAAAGCTCGGTCTGCGATCGAAACCGAGCTGATAAATTTGAGACTATCGCATCACAAATTTTTGTTGAATCGAGTCTAATCGAGATAGCCCATCAATGTATTGGGATCGTCGTCGATGATATTGGAAGCAATCGGACGCTTGCCGCCCATTAGGGAGTAGCTTTCACTGACGACTAGGGTACTGGCAGAAATCGGACGATCTCCGGACGCATGAATCATGCCGCTGATAGCAAGCGAGCTGGCAAAAATGGGGCGATCTCCCCCAACTTCCCTAAAGGTTTCCGCCACCTCGTGTGCGTTGGCGGTAATGGGGCGGTGTCCCGGCAAATCGCTGGTCTCCAACTTTAAGCTCAGGGACTTATCCGGTGCATTTTGCACCGTTAGAGCCATTTCGTCTTTGGTTTGGGCGCTGTCGTTTTTGGTTTCGGTGCTGTCGTTGGCTTTGGCTGACTCGGACTTGGTGCTATCTTCTGTTTTGGCACTCTCCCGGCTTTTCGGAGTGCGGCTTTTCGATGTTTTGGAGTCATCGACAGTATTGCTTGAACTCATAATTCTAAATCCCTTCTTCAACTGAATTGGTTTGATGGGTGGCTCTGGAATCGCGAGATGGATGCAAATGCTCTAGCTCTCTGGAGTTGAACGATCTGACCTACCTTCTATTCCGTTATCGATCGCGGTCGATGGGGGGTTGCCCTGTCGAACATCCGCGTCGATTCGGGATCGCCTGGACGGGAATCTCCATTCAACTGGCTGCATTTCGATTAAACCTCGATCCCTCAGGAGCCGCCGTTTAACCGTCTCTCGTTCCGTGGCTGTTGACCGGCTCGCTACGCCATCGTCTACAGTATAGTAGTGTTGATTTTATGATTATTTAAGGTTGTTGTAAATCATTTTAAAAGGTATTATATAAAAATATACAATCAAATTGATTGATTCGGTCTATTGTATTTGCCCCGATCGTGAAGTCTAAAACTCTGGGTTTTCGGGAATAGAGAATGGATCGCATAGAACAGAAACAAAAATTAGATCGTGCCTCAAAAGGCAAGAGAAACGCTATTTGACGAGTCGATCGAGACGGAGATCTCACAGCGGTGGAATAGAGAAAGAAAAACAGATATTTCCGTTGGCAGACCATCGCTCGATCGCCGATCTATGCTGAATTTCTCGAAATTTTTCCGATCGAACTCCAGGAAAGTAAAAACAGTTGCCAGTTAGTGTATAATAGTAAAAATACCACAAGTAAAAGCCCCACAAACTTGTAACCACTAACTCTACAATTTTCAGCTAAAGATGACATCTTTTCAATTAAAAGCACCGTTTAAACCGACTGGAGATCAACCCAAAGCGATCGAGCGACTCGTGGAAAGCCTTCGCCAGGAAAATCGCTTCCAAACTTTACTCGGAGCCACGGGAACGGGGAAAACATTTTCGATCGCCAGCACCATCGAAAAAATTGGCAAACCCACTCTGGTTCTCGCTCACAACAAAACCTTAGCCGCACAACTGTGCAACGAGATGCGGCAATTTTTCCCGGACAACGCTGTCGAATATTTTGTCAGTTATTACGACTACTATCAACCCGAAGCTTATATTCCCGTTTCCGATACCTATATCGAAAAATCCGCATCGATTAACGACGAAATTGATATGTTGCGGCACTCAGCAACTCGATCGTTATTCGAGCGTCGAGATGTGGTAGTTGTCGCGTCGATTAGCTGTATTTATGGCTTGGGAATGCCAACGGAATATCTCAAAGCCGCAATTCCTTTACAAGTGGGGATGGAACTCGATCCGCGCCAACTGCTGCGCCATCTCGTTAACGTTCAATATTCTCGCAACGATCTAGAATTAGGACGCAGTAAATTTCGCGTCAAAGGCGATGTCGTAGAAATTGGTCCAGCCTACGAAGATCGCATTATTCGAGTTGAGTTTTTCGGGGATGAAATTGAAGCCATTCGCTATCTCGATCCGGTAACGGGAACGATTCTCCAAAGTGTGGATACACTGAATATTTATCCAGCACGACATTTCGTCACGCCCAACGATCGTCTCGAGACGGCTTGTCAAGATATTAAAGATGAATTGAACCAGCAAGTTTCTGACTTAGAAGCAGCCGGAAAACTCGTCGAAGCCCAGCGATTGTCCCAGCGGACGCGATACGATTTGGAAATGCTACAAGAGGTGGGATATTGCAATGGTGTTGAAAATTATTCGCGCCATTTAGCCGGACGTCAACCGGGGGAATCTCCTGAATGTTTGGTCGATTACTTTCCGGAAGATTGGCTGTTAGTGGTGGATGAATCTCATGTCACCGTTCCTCAAGTTCGGGGGATGTACAACGGCGATCGAGCTCGAAAACAAGTGCTGATCGACCATGGATTTCGCCTTCCCAGTGCCGCCGATAACCGACCCTTAAAAGCTGAAGAATTTTGGGGGAAAGTCAACCAATGTATTTTTGTTTCGGCAACACCGGGCGATTGGGAAATCGAGCAATCTCAAGGACAAGTCGCCGAACAGATTATCCGACCGACAGGGGTTATCGATCCGCAATTATTCGTCCGTCCAACCGAGGGACAAGTTGATGATTTGCTTGCCGAAATCGTTCAACGCAGCGATCGACAAGAACGAGTTCTGGTGACCACTTTAACAAAACGAATGGCAGAGGATTTAACAGAGTATTTCCAAGAACGCGGCGTACGAGTTCGCTATCTGCATTCGGGGATTCAATCCATCGAACGAATTGAGATTCTCCAAGCATTGCGTCAAGGCGATTTTGATGTGTTGATCGGCGTCAATTTACTGCGAGAAGGATTAGATTTGCCGGAAGTCTCATTAGTGGCGATTTTAGATGCAGACAAAGAAGGCTTTTTGCGAACGGAACGGTCTTTAATTCAAACCATCGGTCGGGCAGCAAGACACGTCAGCGGACAAGCGATTTTCTATGCCGATAACCTGACCAATAGTATGGCAAAAGCGATCGCCGAAACCGATCGCCGACGGGCAATCCAGATCGAATACAATCAAGAACATGGGATTACACCACAATCGATCGTCAAAAGATCTAATAATGCCATTCTCTCAGACCTGGAAATTTCGCGACGACTGCACGATCGATCTCTCGATTCTACCCTAAATGTCGAACAAGACTTATCTCTAGAAGACATTCCTAGTGCGATCGTTCAACTCGAAATCCAGATGAAAGCCGCCGCCACCCAACTCGAATTTGAAGAAGCGGCAAAATTGCGCGATCGAATTAAGCAACTTCGAGATCAACTCATCGGTCGTTAATTCGGTGTTGTCTCGCCGTCAAAACTGGGGCTAGGCGTCGCTGTCGGGACAACATCGGGTTGAGGGATCGATCGTCTTGCAGGCTGAACTTTCACATCTCTGGTTTCGTTCTCGTCTTCAGCACGAATTTCTTGAATTTCCTCCGCCCTAAAAATTAATATAAACGAACGACCCATCGCTTGGTTGACCAATTTTTGCACTTCGCTAACTTGCAGGGGAGTCAGAGGATCGTCTGGTCGAACCCGCACATCTAAGTACACCATGGGGGGATTTTGTTGCCAGTCGATTTTGCTGCTAGTCAGTTCGACTTGTTGACCGACAGTGATCGTCCGTCGCAACAAGATATCTTTGAGAGTAGACTGGAGCTGAACTTGGCGCAGCAGTTGCCACAAACTCGCAGCTAAGGGAATGAAGAGCAATCCCGTCAGCACAATCGTCGAGGACACCGCCCGCGTCATGCGGCTGCCTTCGACGTAATATCCTCCCCAAACAAAGACCAACATACACGCCAGAGTAATACCTAAAAGATTCGTCAAATAGAGCAGAAAAGCTCCTTGTGCGGTAGCTATAGAGAAGGTGGATAAGCCCAAACCGACGACACAGAGGGGGGGCATCAGGGCAACAGAAATCGCGGTTCCCGCAAGAGCATCGCTCAGTTGGGGTCGAATTTTGGCAAAGCCGGCGACACATCCAGCGGTGACAGCAATCGCTAAGTCGATCAATGTCGGCTGCGTGCGAGCCAGAATTTCTGTACTGAACTCGGTTTCGGGAATGCCAGCAATGCGTCCGACTATCCAAGACAAGCTCACGGCAGTCAAAGCACCGACTGCGACGGAGAAAATACTCGCACGAAATAGGGGTAAATCGCCTTCTAAAGCTCCCAGAGCCAAACCTCGCATGGGTAACATTAAGGGGGCGACGATCATCGCGCCGATAATCACTGCCGGACTCCCCAGCAGCAATCCTCCTGTGGCAATCAGGCAGGCAGTAATCGTCATAAAGAGATAGTTGAGGTTAGTCTGAGAATCCTCGCATAGATTTTGGCGCAGAGCTTTAAGTTGAGCTTCTGGGACTTGACGCATAAGTGTTGGAGTGATGGCAGTGCAAATGAAAAATATAAGGTTAAGATGGCAGTAGCACCTAAGCTAGGTTCTAACCCACTACAATACCGTAAAAAGTCTAATTCGAGATCCTGAAGACTGTTATAAAAAGGTAAAAAAAAATGAGTTTTGAGCGCCATCCCCACTTGATTTTGAATCACTTTAGATTTAAGATTATTGCCGATTAATCGCTTCCGTTCTGTGTTCTATTTTTTGAGTGCAAAAAAACAATTTATCTATTTGAATAAATAGAAAATATGAAAGCATCAAAGACTCTCGACAAAATTGTTGAAACGCTAGAAAAAAATGAATTTAAAATTCGTATCAAAAAATTGATGTCCTGTGCCTGTCACAAACGATGGGAAACGGATGTCAAGAAACTCGATCGCATGAGTTTTTATAATTTAATTGAAGAGTTGTACAACCTAGCTCCAACATTAGATCGACTGAGTTCTATTTTTATTAGAATTGTCGATCGTATTAACAAAAAATATATTTATTTTTTAATTGCAACTCAAATTTTGAGACTATTAAAAGATTTATATCCTTTATCTACATTAAATGATATTCATAACAAAATACAAAATTCAGATGAAAAACTAAAATATATTCCAGCGCTATTTGACTGGAAGTTTTTAGTCGATCTTAAATTTAAAATTTCTCGATATACCAGTTTAAGCCGATCGAAAATATTAATTTTTTCGGCTCTAAATTATGAATTTCAATATAGCACGAAAGATTGGGATCTACTCAATCATCAAGAATTTGACGAGTTGGTTCGTAACTTTTTTTATGATTGTGGAACGATCGAAGAATTAAAATTCAGACTCTATGGAGCTGCCAATTATTTAGAAGATCGAGAGAAAAATATAGAAGTTGCAAATATTATCCTGGAATCGATGAATCACTTTTATACCTATTTGCAACAAAGACACGATCGCGAAATAGAAAAGATAGTACAATCGAGAGAAACAAATGAAACAACTTCTTTCAACCAAAACAGACTCGATCTCTATCCCATTTCATATCGAGATCCAAGCCAAAAGCCAACATCTCCTCTCTCTTATCCTAGTCTTCTGATCACTAATCTTTTAAATGCCACTTCTTCCGAGCGATTTCAAGAAATTGTTAACTTAGAAAAAGTCAATCATAATACAGAAGTAGATTTGACAATCAAAAAATCGATTCAAGATCGAATCGATAGGCTTTTAGCTGCGATCGAAGATAATGTCAAAGAATTAGAAGTAGAAATCGAAATAGAATTAAGTTCTGTACAAGATAAAGAGTATACAGACTCTAGAAACAGAGCTATCAATATTTTTTTGCAGCAATTTAAAATAGCTTACTTAAAATATCTCAGACAACTAAAATAAAGCGAACTTCTATTTTTAGCGATTTTGCTCGACATTTAAGATTCTAAATTCGATCGACCTTCTGCTTTACGTTCGTTGAGTTTGAGTAAGATTTCGGCGTGAACTTCGCGAGTCAAAGGATAGAAATATGCCAGAACCAGACCCGCAACTAAAGCAATGGCAGGAATCGGACCAATGGACAAGCGAATTGCTAAAAGTACGGCATCTGGTTGAATAGGAATCGGTGTGGTTTGGGTCGGTTGAACGTACCCAGCTAACCCCAAACTTTGCAACACTAAAAATACCGCGATTCCCAAACAAACTTTTTGCAGCAGTACCATGAAACTGTAAAATATTCCTTCCCGTCGTTGACCCGTATTCAACTCATCTAATTCAATAACATCGGGAAGCATCGACCAAGGAACCAAATAGGCAGTCGAAACCCCAAATCCTGCCATAACTGCCAAAACATAAACAAAATTCATTTGACCGGGTTGTACAAAAAAGAGACCCACTTGAGCAATAATCCAGATTGTGCCTCCCATAAAGTAAACCGCACGTTTACCAACCCGTTTACTAATAGCACTCCAAACAAATAGCATCGCCATTGCTGTCCCTTGAACTGCTAAAATCACTAGAATAATGGCTCCTGTGATATCTGCCGGATTTTCGCTAGGACGCATCCAACTGCGGATGTAATATGGAATAATTGCCGCTGTTAATTGAACGCTCAACCAAGAACAGAGATAAATCCCCACTACGAATAAAAATGGGCGATTGCTAAAAGCAATTTTAATTTGTTGGACAATGGGTAACGAAACCGGAACGTCTTCTTCTGGATGTGTGGCGACAACTGCCGCGACTCGTTTTCGGGTTCCCCAAACACATAGATATACAGGAACAACTGAAAAGATCGAACACACCAAACCAATCACTAAATATTGGATGCTAACGTTATCCGGAAAGAGCTTAGCGATTACACCAACAATCAGAACAGAAACGATACTACCACCGATAGAAAACGCAAAGCGAAAACTATTAAGACTCGTCCGTTCGTCGTAGTCTTGGGTAAGTTCTGGAGTGAGAGAAGTATAGGGTAAGTTAACAGCAGTATAAGCCGTATTAAAGAGAATAGAAATTATGGTATAGTACCAAAACATTCCCCACTGATTTATATCTTCGTTGCCACTAAAGCGAGGAACAATCCATTGAAGAAAGAAGAAAATCCCGAAGGGAATTGCACCAAAAATCATCCAGGGATATCGCCGTCCCCAACGACTATTTTGAGTTCGATCGCTTAACACTCCGACTAGCGGATCGTTGACCGCATCCCAAAATTTTCCCACCAACTGAGTTAAGCCAGCTAATCCGGGTTTTAAGCCAGCAACATCGGTGAGAAATGGAGAGAGATAAAAAATTAGAATGTTGGCAGTAATTGCCGATCCTAAATCTCCAGCACCATAAGACAGTTTTGTCCAAAGACTGAGTTTTTCGAGTTGAGAATTCTCCAGAGAGTCAGGTGAAGAAGGAGTATTGTTCATGAGACTATAATATCAAAATAATGGAGAGTCGGTGTTTGAATCTAGAAACTCAGGGGATACCAGGAAAAGAATAAATCAATTGCCACCGATCGTTCATTACTTATTATTGATTGCTTGATTATATCGTATTGGCGATCGACGGTAAAAAGTTGACCACTTGAGGAAACACAATAATGACAACTAAAATTAACACTTGCAAACAAATAAACGGGACAACTCCCCGATAAATATCTCCCGTAGAAACTTCCGGAGGTGCGATCCCTTTTAAGTAGAACAAAGCAAATCCAAACGGCGGTGTTAGAAACGACGTTTGTAAGTTTACACCCAACAAAATGCCGTACCAAACCATATCCATGCCAAAGCTTTGAGCGATCGGCACAAATAGAGGAATCACAATAAATGCAATTTCAAAAAAGTCGATAAAAAAGCCCAGAATAAAAACCGTCAACATACTGACGACTAAAAATCCAGTTTGACCGCCCGGTAAATTTTCCAGAAAACTCGAAACGACGCGCGCCCCCTGTAACCCTCGAAACACCAAACTAAATGCCGCAGACCCCACCAAAATAAACATCACCATCGAAGTAATTCGCAGAGTGAGATCTGAGGTTTGGCGTAGGGATTCCCAACTGAGTTGGCGATTTCCCCAAGCCAGAAGAACTGCCCCCAAACTACCAACTGCCCCGGCTTCCGTCGGTGTGGCAATCCCAAAAAAGATACTCCCCAACACCAACAAAATCAATAGCAAAGGCGGAAGCATTGCCTGAAGAACGCGAATTCCTAAGTTTTTCCCCCCGATATTTCGCACCTCGGGGGGCAACGCCGGGGCGATATCGGGCCGCAACCAGGAGGAAATCAACACGTGAATGGCATAGGCTGCCGTAATTAACAGTCCCGGTACCGTCGCGCCGATAAATAAATCGCCGACGGAGATGCCCAATTGATCCCCTAATACAACTAAAACGACACTGGGCGGAATAATTTGCCCCAAGGTTCCCGAAGCGGCAATCACTCCCGTCGCCAATTGCTTGTTGTAACCGTAACGCAACATGACGGGGAGGGAAATTAAGCCCATGGCGACGACGGTGGCTGCCACAACACCGGTTGTGGCAGCTAACAGCGCCCCGACAACCACCACGGCCAGGGCGAGTCCCCCACGAATTCGTCCGAACAAAATACCGATGGTTTCTAGCAAGCGTTCGGCAATGCCCGACTTTTCCAACATTGCCCCCATGAAGATGAAATAGGGGATGGCGAGGAGGGTGTAGTTGGACATGACATCAAAAATCCGTAGGGGTAGCGTTCCCCACAGAGCCCAACTAAATTCGCCGAGGAGACTGCCGATGATGCTAAATACGATGGCGACAGCGCCGAGGGAAAAAGCCACCGGATAACCCAGCAGCAATAGCGCCACTGCCCCGGCAAACATAGCAGGTCCTAGGAGATCAACGATCGACATCGACATCCTCCCCAACAGGACTAGAATGATTGAGACTCGACCAATTTTTGTACGCTTCGGAAATGCCTTGAACGAGGAGTAACCCCAAACTGATTAAAACGACGGTTTTAATGGGGTACAGGGGCAAACCGCCGGGATTGGGAGAGTTTTCCCCAATCTGCCAAGCGTTCAGAACGGGTTTCCAGGTAAACCATAAGGTGATGAGGCAGAAGGGAATGAGGAATAAGAGCGTTCCCACCAAGTTTGCCAGTTTTTTTTGTTGGGGACGCCAGCGACTGTAGAGGACGTCCATGCGGGCGTGGGCATCGTGTTTGAGGGTATAGGCTGCCCCCAATAAAAAGACGAGGGCGAACAGATACCATTGAATTTCGATCGCCGTATTGGAACTGAGATTTTGACCGACGGCTTTTCCTAGGTAGCGACCGATGACATTCCAGACGCCGACGAGAATCATTACCGGAATCAGCCAGGAAATTAGGCTTCCCAGACTTTCGTTGAACCGATCGATCGCCCTGGAAAATCGACGCAATATCTCCAATGGGAAACCTCTCTTCGGTGACGGTAGACGATTTTGTATTGTACCGCGTCAGTCACTCCGCGCTAAAAGCGACGAAGCTTGAATCTGAGTTCCACCGCAATAGCGAGAATCTTTTCAGAATCTCAGCTTTGGCTTCATCGCGCAGTTGCTATAGATCCCGCCCATTAAAGCGGATAGCTGACGATCGGATAGTGATTGCGGCTTCTGGTATTGACAATAAGTATTGTTACAATCGAAAGGTTCTCAAAAACACATCCGTTTTCTGTCAAGAGGCTCTAATTGATTAACTATGTCCGACAAAAAACTCAATCAACTGGGCGATCGTCTGTCGAAATCTTTAGAGAAAGATGAGGTGATTCAAATAACCCTCGATCGACTGAGACAGAAACTGCAAGTCGATCGGGTTGTATTGTATTACTTTTATCGCAAATGGAAAGGTCGCGTGACGTTTGAGTCTCTCAGCTCGATGGATTTATCGATTTACGGTTCCACGGGAGCTGATGAATGCTTTAACGATGAATATGCGGCGCTTTACGAATCCGGACGGATTCGAGAAATTTCTGATGTTGCCACAGAACCCCTGAATCCTTGTCATCGAGAATTTTTACAAAGCCTGAAGGTTCGATCGAATTTGGTTGCACCGATTCTGACACCCAAAGGACTGTGGGGGTTGATCGTTGCTCATCACTGTGAGGAAATTCGCCCGTGGTTAGCCTCGGATGTAAGTGCGATCGAAAACACAGCTCGAATATTAGCCGATCGTATACATCAACTTAGCAGCATCCCAAAATATTGATAGAGTCATTCAACAGACTCGAATTCATCCCTGACGGGTCAAGACAACGATCGAAGGGCAAGATACGAGTCCAAAATCTGTAGAATATCACTGTTATCATCTTATCGATCCGTCTTATTTTTGATGTTTCCACCTTATTTACAACGCACATCCCGCCGTCCCCTCCGACTGGCAATCTTCCTCGCCAGCACACTCAATCTCAGTGCCCTTTTATTAGCATTTCAGCCATGGCCCATCAATATTTTATCGGACGATCCCCAACAGTTAACCGCCGCTCGTCAGGAGTTGGAATTGGCGCTGGTGAATCAAATTAAAACCGTCGATACCCAACTGGCTCAAGCCCAAGAGGTGGTCGAACGCTATGCCAGCTCCACCATTCCCGCCCAGTTTCAAGGACAGACCTTGGAGCGAGTTGTATTGCAAAGCAAAGAGAAAGTGGTCGCCCTCACCTTCGACGACGGGCCCTGGTCTCATACCCCCCAAATTCTCGATATATTAAAAAAATACGATGTTAAAGCCACTTTTTTTATCGTCGGACAACATATACAAGCGCATCGCGAGCAGATGCAACAAATTGTCCAGGAGGGTCACGCCATCGGCAACCACACCTGGAATCACCACTACCACAATATCAGTCCGGAAACCGCCGCAGCCGAACTGGGTCGAACGGCAGACTTGCTCGAGGAAGTGACGGGAGTGGAGACCATGATGTTTCGTCCCCCCGGGGGGAATCTCACCAACGGACTGGTGAACTATGCCGCCCAAAACAACTACGTTACTCTCATGTGGTCGGTGGATAGCCACGATTATCGGTCTTCCATGACAGCCGCTTCCATGAGCGAAAAAGTGGTTGGCGGTATCCATTCCGGTGCGATCGTTTTGTTGCATGATGGGGGTGGTAATCGCACGCAAACTGTCCAGGCGCTGCCACAAATTTTAAACCAACTACAAGAGCAAGGTTATCGTTTTGTCACTGTACCGGAGTTACTCGAACTCAAAGCGCGCGAAAGTAAGCCAAAAGTCAACCCATCGCCAGGATGAGTAAAGATCCATTCGCCCAAATTGCCATCGCCCAGATTCCCAAAATCCTGACTCTGCTCGATCGCAACCCCCACAGTCCCACCTATGGCTGTTTCGATCGCAACTTCTGGCATTACAAAATTGTAGACTTTCCCAGTGGAATGTCTCAGGAGTTTGTCTGGCCCCTGGCGCTGGCATACACCACCGACGCGCCCAATAACCCCTTTTACGAGAAATTGGTGTTACGAAAGTGGGTGGAAGCCGGCATTCTCTACGCCGCTCGCAGCGCCCATGCCGACGGGTCTTGCGACGATTACTTTCCCTACGAACGGGCTGCCGGTGCCGCGGCTTTTTCCCTGCTTGCCTGCGTGGAAAGTTACCAACTACTGGAACTCGACAACCTCGAAGCGCTCAAATTTTTTGAGCGTCGCGCCGATTGGCTGGCACACCACGAGGAAAGCGGGCAACTGTCCAACCACCAAGCGCTGATTGTTTTGTGTTTGAAATTGGTGGGACGGTTGCTGCATACGTCCAAATGGTCGCGAGCCCAGGCGCGACGGCTGTCGAAGCTGTTGAGCTGGCAAAATGCGGAAGGGTGGTTTCCCGAGTATGAAGGCGCCGATCCCGGTTATCAAACCTTGACGATTTGGTGCTTGGCGCAGATCGATCGCCTCAACAATCGATCGGACGATCGTTTGAAAGAAGCGATCGTTAAAGCTGTAGAATTTGCTAGCTTATTCATCCATCCTGACGGTTCCTTCGGCGGGGAATATGCCAGCCGCAACACCTATAACTTTTTTCCCCATGGATTCGAGTTGGTGGGGCGCTGGCTGCCCAAAGCCTTGAGTGTTAACGATTTATTCCTCAAAGGGTTGGCAAAAGGACTCGCCCCTTGCTACGCCGACGACCACATTATCGGGCATCATACCTGGAACTATTTTCTGGCATGGCGGGACTTCGCAGACGATCGTCCTCCTTCCTTTTCCCGTCCTCTCGGTCAAGTGTGGCTCCAAGACGCAAAACTCCTGATCGATTGTAATGCCAGTCTG
This sequence comes from uncultured cyanobacterium, assembly GCA_963838375.1. Taxonomy (GTDB): domain Bacteria; phylum Cyanobacteriota; class Cyanobacteriia; order Cyanobacteriales; family Geitlerinemataceae; genus DVED01. The sequence goes on from CAWIQY010000015.1 coordinate 1,075,133, forward strand.
CCCTTCGCGCCCGACGACAGCCCTCAAACCCTGCCGCCAAAGCTCAACGACTCTGACCCCGCAGAAGTCGTCACGCCCGCTGTCACGGAACTTTATCTGGCAGCCAACAAAGGTGGTGTTTTCAAACTCTTTCGCGGCGATCGTCTCATCACCTCCGATACTCACTTTTCCCTGCTGGTTCGTCAAGGGGGCAAACTCAAAAATGCCGTTGGTCATTTGGTTGGCGAATATGATGTCTCAGTCACCCATGATGAAATTGTGGTACGTGGCAATTTGGGTTGGGCAAAACAACCGCAAATGACTCCGTTAAAACTGATTATTTTGCGTCTGGTTATGCTCGGTGGCGGGCGATTTTTCCCCGATCTGATCCGTAAAATTCTCCAAGGATTACTCATTACCGGAAAAGAACCCACTCCCTATGCCTTTACCCGTCGCTTGCGTTGGGAAGAAGGTCGATGGCACACGATCGACGAACTGACTGCACCGTCTTGGAAAGATGTCGTTTCTGCCGAAATTGGCGGCGATCGAACTTCGATTTATGTCGTCATGAGTCGAACGTTTCAACTCAATCAACTTCAGCCTTGGATCGATCTCACCCACACCGTCCAACAACTCGAAGATGGACAAACATTGCGATTGGAACGATGGCTGTAATAAGTGATCGGTGATAAGTAATAAGTAATAATTACTAGAATTGAAAGAAGTTGCAGGAGTTACAGGATTTCAGGAGTAGGCACTCCGCACTCTGCACTCTTAAGCAACTAACAACTAACAACTAACAACTTCATGAAAGTAATTTCTATTTCTCCCAAAAACGATCGAGCTCCAAAAGGATTAATTGCTCTGCTGCACGGTTGGGGTGCCAATGCTGACGATTTGGCATCTTTAACCCCGTTGCTGCATCTTCCGGACTATCAATTTTTGTGTCCAGAAGCACCCTTGATCCATCCCCACGTCCCCCAGGGTAAAATGTGGTACGACTTAGAAACTTCCGAGCATAAAGGATTGCCAGAAAGTCAAAGGTTACTGACCGATTGGCTAAAGGGTTTAGAATCGCAAACTAATGTACCCTTGTCCAAAACGATTTTGGCGGGATTTTCTCAAGGTGGCGCCATGACTCTCGATGTCGGACTCAGTTTGGAAAACGCTCCACCATTAGCGGGATTGGTGGTATTTAGTGGTTATTTACACGCAACAATCGATCGCAAAACTACAATCCGTCCGCCTGTACTAATGTTACACGGAACCCAAGATCCGATCGTGCCTGTCACCGCCGCCCGCCAAGCCCGAGATACTCTCACCCAGTTGGGCATTGCCACGAACTATCGCGAGTTTGATATCGCTCACGAAATTTGCCCGGAAGAAATTACTCTCATGCGCGAATTTACCCTACAGGCGATCGCCCGGTCTTGATTTTGCACCAATGATTCGGTATAAAAAGGGATAAACTTATCTGAATTACATGAAATTAAAGTTTGACCCAAAGCAATTGACTCAAAATGCAATTCTTTCATTAGTTTCGATATTTTTAACCTTTATTTTTCTAGAAGTTGGCGCTCGGTTTTATCTCTTCCATCTCGCCTCAAAAGAAGAATTCACTACCTATGCTTCGCTGCGACAACTTGATAAATATTCTGGAGAAGTGGGCAAAAGTCCGACTATTTCTCACCATCGATATATTGGTTATTACGCGACTCCCAATTATCAAGATGGTCTGAATCGCCACAATTCATTAGGATATCGCGGGGAAGAGATCGTTCAACCCAAACCCAAAGAAGAATTCAGAATTCTTTGTATTGGTGCATCGACCACTTACACGACTCGGGTAGATGATTATCGCCTAGCTTATCCTTACTTGTTGGAACAAGAACTACACAAGCAAGGGTATACCCATGTCAAAGTTGTCAACGCTGGCGTACCGGGTTGGGATACCTGGAATATGTTGATTGACTTTGAATTGCGGGGTTTGGATCTCAACCCCGATATGATTATTTTTTACGAAGCTTTTAACGATGTCAAACCTCGTTTGGTTTGGCCGCCAGAAGTCTATAAAGGGGATAATTCCGGACGCAATGCACCGATGATTTCGCGAGTTTCTATGCCCAACATTCTCGAGTACAGCACTCTTTTTAGAATATTGGGGATCGTGTTAAATCTGACCGAACCGCATACAGCTTATGAAACGATCGATCGAACACAAGAGACTTATGTTGGGGGCAAGTTTCACGATCAACTGAAGAAAAAAAGTTATCCCAGCGGATTTTTTGAAAAAGTCAGTGTGATGGATATCCTAAAAGCCAATCCTCCGAAGTATTACCAACGGAATATCGAAAATATTGTCAAGATTGCTAAAGCCAGAAACATCAAAGTTTTGTTGGCGAATTTTGTATCGAACCCGCTGCCAGAATTGGGCGATCGAACTTCGACTCCCGAATATATTTATGCCCTAGAGGAACACAATCAAACACTCAAATCGATTGCGCAACAAGAACAAGTCAACCTCTTCGACTTAGCCAGCACTTTCCCCAAAGATCCTCAGTTTTTTGACGATGGAATTCATGTCAATGCTAAAGGATCTCTGGTGAAAGCCAACTTATTCGCTCAATATCTCGTGGACCGCCAAATGATTCCCAAATCGGGGAAACAACTAGAGCCACAAAAACCGTAATTCCCAATGTTTAACTAACTCGTCGATCGAGCTAATTCTTTCTCCAACACCCACAAAATGCTGATGGGAATGGCAACACTGGCTGCCATCACCAACCAAAATCCATTGGCAATGTCCGCGCCCCGATCGAGTGCCCAACCCCCCATCGGCGGTCCGATAGTATATCCGATCGCCCAACAGAGGGAATTAACAGACAAATATACACCTCGTAGGTGAACGGGAGCCATATCGGCAACCAGCGCCGAGGCAGAAGGGGTGTAAGCAATTGTCGCGATTGCCAAAATGCCTAACCCCGCAACCGCCCAACCCAAAGCATGACTGGGTATCCCCCAAACTGCCCACAGCAGGACAAACCCGACAAGCCACCCAACCGCCGAAATCATCAGCGCCCGACAATGCCCAAACCGTCCGAGAAACTTGGCAACAGGCAGTTGTAACAGGACACAAAGGGCAATGTGCCAAGTAAATAAACCGCTAATCCATTCCGTGGAAAACCCGGTACTGCCCGAAGTCCCGTTGCTCAGATACAAAGGTAAAGTGGTTTGTAGTTGAGCGAGGTAGGTGGTGAAGAGGATATTAACCCAGACATAAATCCACAAAGGACGATCGCGCAATGCCACGATCCATCCCTGCCAAAGACTTGTAGATTTAGACAGGGCTGAAGTGTCCGGTTCGCGAATGGTTACCCAAATCACCCCCAGAAACAATAGAAACGAGATACCATCGACCAGAAACAGCAACCGATAAGTTCCCGAGGTGCTGATGACAATCCCCCCCAAGACGATGCCGACTTGCAACCCCAAACTGTCAGCTAATCGGTTCCAGGCATAAGCTTCGCGCCGCTGTTCGGTGGGGGTTAAGTGGGCAATAATCGTCTCGGCAGCAGGCCAATATAAGCCAACGCCAAACCCGGCGATTAAGTTTCCGACAATAAAGGTGAAAAAATCGCTAGTAGCAGCCAATACGAAGGATGCGATCGCCGATACGATTGCCGAAAACAAAAGCGTGCGCTTGCAACCTACACGGGGAGAGTCCGACAGCGAACCGCTCAACAGGCGACCCGCCAACCCGACAATGGAGGCACTCCCTAAACCGATGCCCACTTCCGTTGCCGATAATCCAATGCCTTTGGTAAAGAAGATGGGAGCGTAAAATAGAGTAAAGCCTGTACCGATCGTAGAGATAAAGCGCCCCACAACGAGAACCCAAATTTGGGGATCGAGTTTTTTCATTAGAAATCTAGAAAGGATCAATGGGGAATCGACTTGAAATGGGCGATTTTCCCTCTGTTGTCATCATCATGCTGTTACTGTGAATATGTTTGTCAGGAAATCTATATGTATCCGATTCGCCTACTCATTGCTGTTTTAGGAATAACGATCGCCCCTGTTATCTTAACCCCAGTGGCTTCGGCACAAGTCCAGGAATCGCCGATCGAAGAACGTAGTAGTGCCGCTGCCTATTTTGAAGAAGGACTGACCCGAATCAATCGTGGGGACTACCGAGGCGCGATCGATGCCTTTTCCGAAGCGATCGATGCCCAGCCCAATTTAGCCTCTGCGTACTATAACCGAGCCAAAGCCCATACGGAACTGGGCAATTACCAACGGGCGCTTGATGATTATACCCAGGCGATCGAGATCGATCCCCAACACGTTGCCGCTTATATCAACCGAGGCAACATTCGATCGGCACTGGGGGAACCCCAAGCGGCGATCGAAGACTTCTCAGAGGCGCTGCGCCTCGATCCGGGCGATCCCGATGCCTACTACAACCGCGCCATCGATCGTACGAATTTGGGAGAGTTGGAGGAGGCGATCGAAGACTACACGCAAACGATCGAACTCGCACCCAATTATATCCCCGCTTATCTCAATCGCGGGGTCGTTCAAGGATCGCGAGGTAAACACCGAGAAGCGATCGGCGATTTTACTCAAATTTTGCGCCTCGATCCCAATTATGCCGAAGCTTACGGAAATCGTGGCTTAGCTTACGTGAGTTTGGGCAATCTGGATGCCGCGATTGCCGATATCGAAATGGCGATCGAATTATTCGAGCAACAGGGCAGATCTCAGGATGTGCAACGAGCCCGAGAAATTCTCAGACGATTGCAAAATTGAGTCGAATTCAGTTCCCAATTCATGGAGTAGGGTCGTGATAGCAGCACGAGAGAACGAGCGGTATTTTACTCCTGAAGAGTATTTTTCTTGGGAGGAACGGCAATTAGAAAAACACGAGTTAATCGAGGGTCGGGTGTATGCGATGAGTGGTGGCACGCAAAATCATAGTGCGATCGCTATAAATTTCTTGTTATCGATTAAATTTCATCTGCGGGGGAGCAAGTGCAAGGTTTTTAATTCAGACTTAAAGGTTAACATTTTCAATACTTCTAACTATACCTATCCAGATCTGAGTGTTACTTGCGACGATCGAGATAGAGAAAATGCCAGCTATATTACTTATCCCTGCTTAATTGTGGAAGTTTTATCGGATAGCACCGAGGCTTACGATCGGGGGAAGAAGTTTGACAAGTATCGCCGCAATCCCAATCTTGTCGATTATGTATTGGCAAGTTCTGATGAAGTGGCGATCGATATGTATCATAAAAATGAGGCGGGTGAATGGGTTATTCTCAGCTATCGAGAGGGCGATTTGGTTGAGTTTAAAAGTATTAGTTTGAGCGTATCGATCGAGCAATTCTATGAAGAAATTGTTTTCGATCCACAGCCCTAATGGCATCGCGTACCTGTTCTAGCCGTTTCTTCTGTTTGGGTTTCATGATGAATACACGGGTTATCTTCGTAGACGTGGACGACACTCTCATAAGGTCTGTCGGCACGAAGCGCATCCCAATGCCGGGCACTGTTGCTGCAGTCGAAGCTCTCCACCAGGATGGAGCCGAACTCTACTTGTGGAGTTCAGGCGGCGCCGACTATGCGCGTGCTTCAGCCAGGGAGCTAAACATTGAGCATTGCTTTGTAGCCTTCTTACCGAAGCCTCATGCCTACATTGACGATCGACCCGTCCATGAATGGCGTTCTTGCACTCATGTCTTGCCATCAAATGCAAGCGACGCCTAACCCCTGCTCAACAACAATAGAACACCATTTCGACAACCGTACAGTAAACTCAAGAGCAGTCCCATTCGCCCCAGTTTGCCTATGCCACGTTGGTTCAATACCGCGGCCAGTGCCGCGAGGATATTCACTACGTACTCCCTGCCACCCGTCGCATTCCCAGCCTGGAACGACTCATTGCTCAGGAAAACTATTTCGTCATCCACGCACCCCGGCAAGTGGGGAAAACCACCGCCATGCTGGCGTTAGCCCAACAACTGACCGAAAGCGGACAATATACCGCCGTGATGCTGTCGGTGGAAGTGGGCGCACCCTTCAGTCAAGACATCGCGGGCGCAGAAGAGGCTATTCTCGGTGCTTGGCGAGACAACATCTCTTTTCGCCTTCCGCCCGAATTACAACCGCCTGAGTGGAGTACACTGCAATCGGGACAGAAAATTCGGGCAGCTTTGCAAGCTTGGGCACAAGTTTCATCTCGTCCTTTGGTTATTTTGATCGATGAAATTGATGCATTGCAAGACCAAGCATTGATTTCTATTTTGCGACAACTGCGCGATGGTTATCCCAATCGCCCAAAAGGTTTTCCGCAATCGGTGGGTTTAATTGGTTTGCGCGATGTTCGCGATTACAAAGTAGTTGCGGGGGGAAGTGACCGACTCAATACATCTAGTCCGTTTAATATTAAAGTCCGCTCGATTACCCTCAGAGATTTTAATGCCTCAGAAGTCGCCGAACTCTACGGGCAACATACCCAAGATACCGGACAAGTTTTCACTCCGTCAGCCGTAGCTTTAGCCTTTGAACTGACTCAGGGGCAACCTTGGCTGGTGAATGCTTTAGCTAAAGAAATTGTAGAAGAATTAGTAACCGATGAATCTATAGAAATCACAACAGAACATATTTTAGCAGCTAAAGAAATTCTCATCAAACGACAAGATACGCATTTGGATAGTTTAGCTGAACGGCTCAGAGAAAAGCGAGTCAAAGCGATTATCGAGCCAATGTTAGCCGGACGAGAGTTGCCAGAATCTTCTAATGACGATCGCCAATATCTGCTAGATTTGGGCTTGCTCAAACGCGATCCGGCTGGGGGTTTAGTCATCGCCAATCCGATTTATCGAGAAGTATTACCGCGAGTTTTGGCGCAAGGTCCGCAAGATAGTTTACCAATTATCAGTCCGAGTTGGTTGAACGATCGCGGCGAATTACTAGCCGATGCACTGCTGCAAGCGTTTCTCGCGTTTTGGCTACAACATGGCGAACCGCTACTTAAAAGTGCTTCTTATCCCGAAATTGCCCCACATTTGGTGTTGATGGCGTTTCTACATCGGGTGATTAATGGTGGGGGAACGTTGGAGCGAGAATATGCGATCGGACGAGACAGAATGGATTTATGCTTGCGTTATGGTGAGGTAATATTAGGCATTGAACTGAAAGTTTGGCGAACGAAAAAAGCAGATCCGTTGAGTAAAGGATTGGAACAATTAGATGGGTATTTAGCTCGATTGGGACAGGATGAGGGGTGGTTGGTAATATTCGATCGGCGTGACAATGCACCGGAATTAGAGGAACGTCTCAAGACTGAAATCCACACTAGTCCAATGGGGCGAAAGATTACAGTTATTCGTGCGTAAGATTTTGAGATAATATGTTGTGTTGGGCTGCAAACCAACTTCACTTATCAATGCAAGAAACGGTATCTATCATTCCCGACCTAATCGCACAATTGCGTGACGCCGATCCAACCTTCAAGGTGTTTGGCAGCAAAAAGCACCAATATCGACTGGAATCGCCGCAAACCGAACGCAATCTCGCAACTTTTGAATCGGTCAACGGCTGCATGCTTCCCACTGATTACCGCGAATACCTGCTCACGGTTGCCGATGGAGGCGCTGGTCCATACTACGGTATTGAATCACTCAAAACCGCATGTGACGATCGCACGCTTTCTAAACCGTTTCCGTTTACTACCGAAACCAACACGTTCGCCAATGCCGAACTCAACAGACACAGCGATTGCTATGAAGACTCCGGTACACTCGAACTGTGTCATCACGGGTGTTGTTTGTACGCACATCTTGTCGTCTGCGGCCCGACTTACGGCACGATGTGGGATGTTGTCGAGGATTACCATTTCTATCCATTAGACATTTCATTTGCATCATGGTACTGCCGTTGGGCTAATCAGAAGATCGCGCGCCTCGCAAATGAACCCCTGGTAACACAACTCAAATGTGGAATGGCAACTACCGATGTTGATGGTATTGGCGGCAACTGGAAACGACGCGAAACAACCAGCAATACTTTCTACGAATCACCGGACATTCCGGCGCAACTCGAAATTGATGGCAACGGAATCGTTCGCAAAATCAACCCTTGGTCATTCATCTAATAGACATCTGGGAAAACTCAAAATACCCTATCACTCGGTTGTTTGGAGATACATTAATAATCAATATGAGTACAAATAACAAGAGGTAAATGAAAAATATTCAGAATCGGGCTGGCGGTTGTGACCCTCGATCGATCGCTAACTGTCGGCTCTCCCAAAATTTGGTATAAAAAAGCAGCCACCATTAGTCCTATTTCATGTCCCAGTCCCCCATCCGAGTTTGCATTACCCTAGGTACCCGTCCCGAAGCGATTAAACTCGCACCCGTCATCCAGAACCGTATGTTTGGATTCTCAAAACCGTTAAATCCTCCCTGGACAGTCCTCGATCTGTTTTCCGGTGCAGGAGGGATGAGCTATGGTTTTCACGCTCATCCTTGGTTTCAAATTGTAGGCGCTGTCGATGCTCAAATTGGTAAACCCAGCGATAGTCACGGCTCTTTACAATGTAATCTGAGCTATTTTGCCAATATGGGTGTAAAGCCGATCGATGCCGATTTAAGTACGATCGATCCCCGCTCATTACGTCATGCTTTACAGTCAACTTTAGGACGAGCTAATCCAACGATTTTGATCGCCTGTCCTCCTTGTACTGGCTTTTCTCGAACAGTACCCCAAAATCACATCACAGACGATCCTCGAAACTCATTGGTCACTCGCACCCTCCTGTTTGTAGAAGAATTTAAACCCCAGATCTTTTTAATGGAAAATGCCAGAGAGTTGATTCGAGGCAATTTTCAATCTCATTACCATCAACTTTCTCAGAGACTCTATACCCTGGGATATAAGGTTAGCGGTCAAGTTGAACTTTTAAATCGCTTCGGTCTGCCCCAAGCTCGAGAAAGAGCGATCGTCATCGCTGTGCAAAACCATTTAAAACTGAGAACGTTATCAGATTTATGGGCAGTATTTCAAGTTCGCTCGAGCGCTACTCACGTTCGCCGAGCTATTTCTAAATTACCTCCCATTCAAGCAGGTCAAACTCATGCTGAAGATCCACTACATACAGCTCCCAGCTTTGCTCAACCAAAAAGTTTAGAACGACTAAAACTGATCCCAAAAGATGGCGGTTCTTGGGCAGATTTGAAAGACCATCCACAAGCTCAAGATATTCTAACACCGGCAATGCTAAAATATATTGCAAAAGGTCAATTTGGCTCTCACCCAGATGTATACGGTCGATTGTGGTGGGATCGACCTGCTGCTACCATCAAAAGAGAGTGTTCCCATATTGGGAATGGACGTTATGCTCACCCGGAACAAGATCGGTTGTGTACAGTTCGAGAACTTTCGATTTTGCAAGGATTCCCAAAAAATTATAAGTTTATTTCTTCTAATAAATCTAATTTATATCGACAACTTGGCGATGCCGTTCCTCCTTTAATTTCTTATCAATTGGCTAAAGTTTGTGAATGGATTTTGTCCGATGTAAAACCTACGTTAGAGTCAGCAATTTTGCCTGATACTCATCTCACAATAGAGGATCTAAATCTCCCTAGAGTCCAGCAAATTGAATTGGATTTGATTAGTCAAACAGGCAACTTCACTTAAGTCGGGGAACGCTCCAAGAACCGTGACGAGTACATAGACGAATATCCAACCCAGATATTGTAACTTTTTCTACGCTTCCATCTAAAATTAAACTGAATGCTTTTCGCCCGGCTCCGTCAATATTGAAGGTGAGATCGACTCGACTGCCTCCACTTCTAGATTTTATTTTGAACTGGTTAGCCGTCAGATTTGAAATTTGTAGCAATAAGGCGATCGGCACTTCTATTAGATCGTACTGAATTTTCTCAGAATTTAGGTCATACGCCCTCAAGATCAGAATGCGTTGATATTGTTGTAAATGGGCGACAACGCGCTCTTTGACAAAGGTGACGAAATCATTCGGAACTCTACACTCACGAATCCAGCGCGCTTCCATCAATTTGGAAATCGTAATTTTGTCTTTGGATATTTTTTGAGAAGCTTCTGTCTTGAGAGAAAAATGAACATTATCGACAATAACATCTGCACCAGGATAGGTCGAATTTACAGTAATATGAGTTGTTCTCCCACTCGCTGTGGATGCAGCGGCAAAAGCATACTCAAATGCTTTTTTGGTTAGCTTTTCTTCATGAGTAGCATGATGAATTAACAAACGATTGGAAAAATGAGTTGTAAATTCTGGGGTGAGCAGATCGCTACGAGGATCGATATCTTCCTCAATTTTTGAGGTCATTGCTGTAGCTAACTCCAGCAATAACGCCAGTTTACTCGGTTGTAGCTCTCGAACCATTTGTTCTAAGCTCTCTGTCACTGTTCGATCGCGTTCTAAAAGACAATCGATTTCCTCTGTCTGTTCAGCTTCTGCTAGTAAAGAAGACAACGGTAAACCCAGTGCATTAGCAATCCGAACTAGGTTTTGCAGACTGAGATTTCGTTCCCCGCGTTCAAAAGCACCAATGTATGTTCTATGCAGACCCACACGATCGGCAAAGGATTCTTGGCTGTATCCCTGTTGACTGCGTTTTTCGCGAACGACTCGACCTAAACTTACTTGAATTTTCAGAGGATTCATAACTCTGAAAATTACAAGGAATGATTACTATTAGTCTACAGAATATAAGTAGCACCATCCAGAGACTTTCCCAAAATTTGGTATAAAAAAGCAGCCACCATTAGTACTATTCCATGCCTCAGTCCCCCATCCGAGTTTGCATTACCCTAGGAACCCGTCCCGAAGCGATTAAACTCGCACCCGTCATCCAAAAATTCCAGCAGTCTCCCGCTTTCGAGACCCAAGTCGTCCTGACGGGACAGCACCGGGAAATGGTCGAACAAGTGATGCAACTGTTCGATCTCAAAGCCGATCGGGATTTGGCGATTATGCAGCACCAGCAAACCCTCACCGATATCACCTGCCGCAGTTTGCGGGGTCTAGAAGAGCTGTTTGTTCAATTGCAACCCCAAATCGTCATCGTTCAGGGAGACACCACCACGGCGTTTGCAGCAGCGCTGGCAGCGTTTTACCAGAAAATTCCCGTGGGACACGTAGAGGCGGGGTTGCGAACGGATAACCTCTTCGATCCTTACCCGGAAGAAGCCAACCGACGGCTCGTTTCCCAGGTGACACAACTCCATTTTGCTCCCACCCCTCAAGCGGTGGAAAATCTGAAGAATTCTGGCGTGTTGGGAGAAATTCACCAAACTGGAAATACGGTGATCGATGCGCTGCTGTCGGTTGCCAGTCGCCATCCCGACTGTCAGATTCCGGGATTGGATTGGAATGCCTACCGAGTGATGTTGGCAACGGTGCATCGGCGGGAAAATTGGGGCAAACCCCTGGAAGGAATTGCCAACGGGTTTCTGCAAATCTTAGATAAGTTTCCCGATACCGCGTTGTTGTTACCCTTACATCGCAATCCTGGCGTTCGGGAACCGTTACAGAAATTTTTGGGCAATCATCCTCGCGTTTTTCTCACCGAACCGTTAGACTACGCTCAATTGGTGGGGTCGATCGAACGGTGTTACTTACTCTTAACAGATTCGGGGGGATTGCAAGAAGAAGCACCCGCGTTGGGAAAACCGGTGCTGGTGTTGCGGGAAACCACAGAACGTCCGGAAGCGATCGCAGCCGGAACGGCTAAACTGGTGGGGACACAGAGCGATCGCATTGCCGATGCAGCAGGCACTTTGTTACGCAATCCCCAAGCCTATCAAACTATGGCAACAGCGGTTAATCCTTTTGGTGACGGTTTCGCTGCCCTTCGTATTGTCAAAATCGTCAAAGATTATTTTCGGGTATGATCTGGGGAACGATATTATTCATTCATACTCTTATCGGGGAACCAAACTGTACAGATGTTATAGAAAGCCGATCGACCGCTATGATGAAAGGGTTAATAAACCGGATTGCTCTTCGTTTAAAATCCCGTTCGTTCTAGTGTTTGTGCGATCGCGATCGCACAAACTTAAAGATCTCGATCGCAAAAGTTTTAAAATTTAGTCACATCATTTCCGATGGCTCTGGCTTAAGATGGTATTTATTCCTACAATAATACAACTACCCCTAAAACCATAGTTGGAGGATCTAGATGATGTCACAAACGAGCGAAAAACCGACCCAAAACGAAAAACCACTGCGCGAAAATCCCTTCGTCACCTATCGAGATCCAGTCACGGGTCAGTGGGTAGTCGTCAAGCCCATGCCTCAAGAGTCTTTCTGCCTTTAAGTCCGTCTGGCAACTGGCAGATTTCCGTCGATCTTGCCAAGATAGCCACATCTCTACACAGCTTACGATCGCCTCACGGTAGAGTCATTCGAGAAGCGGCAAGCGGGCAAATTCGGAAGAGGCAGTAGCCAATCGAGACAAAGAAACAGGGTGCAGTTTTTTTTTTGCTCAGGCTACAAACCGATCGTCAAAGTCCAGCTTACCTCACCTTTTGAATTAAACTGGGTATGAGTCAACCCACTTTCTCCAGAACAAAAATACTTCCTTCATTTCCTCGTCCCAATCTCATCGTCTCATCTAAATAAGTGATATCCAGCCAGCCCCTTTGTTCTCTGGCTGTGATTTGAAAGTCGATGGCAGCAAACTTTTTACCCGATTCGATTTGTTGGATAAAAGAATTCGGAGACTCGTAAGAGATTAAGCGCTGTAACCCCGAGATCGCTCGATCGAATCGGACATTAACTCGACGATCGCCTACTGGTTCAAAGCGAGCTGCAACACTCACAATTCCTTCTAGAAACGGCAAACCCGATATTTCGGCAATGTTATAAATCGTGGTATCTCGAACGCGAATACACTGATAAATATCTTTCACTTGAAACAACGGAATATTATTCAAACCCAACAGCTCTTTACTCGTCGTGTAAAGTAGCCGCCAATTGCCATCGAGTAACTGTGGAACTTCCAATGGTTTAGGATGGGGATTTCGTTCTTCCAATTGCGTCACTAACGCTAAAATAGCTTGCTTATCAGTTTTCGTTGCATTGATACCCAGATTTTTGTCAGCAAGTTCTCGTAATAAGTTTCCTTTGGCAATCATAATAATATTGGTTATTGGTTCTTTGATGTCGGAGGTTTAGCTTGCAGAATATCTTGAATTTTTTAATTCTGTTCCCCTTCTGCCTTCCCCGATAACTCAGACTTAGCTTAGCGCATCAAGTCGCTTCTAGCAATTGCGATAAAGTCTGCAACAACTCTTGTATAGCGTAGGGTTTTGAGATGAACGCCTTAGCTCCGGAAGTAATCGCCAATTGACGTTGATTTGGTAATCCACTAGTGGCAATAATTTGAACTCGTGGATTCAGATAACATAGGTTCCGGATCGCCATTAATCCATCCATATTGGGCATCATCAGATCCAATAATACGACACTAATTTGGTTCGGACATCGCCCATAGAGAGAAATCGCCTCAATCCCATCATTGGCTTGCCTAATTTTGTAGTTATTTTTCTCCAGTGCCGCAGTCGTAATTTGTCGAACGTTAGCTTCATCATCCACAATCAAAATATAATCGCCATTTCCTCTCAAAAGTTCTTTCTTTTGCGTTGTTTAAAGAGCTGTTTCTTCGACAGCCGGTAAATATACTTTAAATTGAGTACCTCGACCCACTTGGCTCGAAACCTGTAAAAAACCACCATGATTCTTCACAATTCCTCGAACTGTCGATAGTCCAAGTCCCGTTCCTTTGCCAACGTCTTTAGTGGTAAAAAAGGGTTCAAACATCCGATCGAGGATTTCTGAAGCCATCCCTATGCCGGTATCAGAAATCGATATTTCAATATATTTTCCAGCATAAGCTTCCAAATTAATTGCCGCAAAGTTTTCATCGATCTCTCGATTTTCGGCAGAGAGTTCAATCTGTCCTCCATTGGGCATCGCATCGCGAGAATTGACCACTAGGTTCATTAAAACCTGATGTAATTGAGTCGGGTCTGCTTTCACTAGCCACAGCGTTCTTGTGGAGATTTCCATCCTAATTTCAATAGATTTAGGAAAAGTCTGTCGAGCCATTCTATTCACTTCGTTGAGCAAATGTCCGATTTGTACGACGATCGGCTGACCTTCTGTCCCCCGAGTAAAGACTAAAATTTGTTTAACGAGATCGGCACCACGTTTTGTACTAGTTTCTAAAGTTTTTAAAAGTTTTTGAGATCGCGCGTCCAGATTTTTTAATTTTAATGGAAGTAATTGAGAAATCATTAAAATCGGAGCAAAAATATTGTTGAGATCGTGAGCGATACCTCCTGCCAAAGTTCCTAAGCTATCGAGCCGTTGAGTGCGATAAAATTGTTGCTCGAGTTGTTTTTTCTCGGTAATATCCGTGCTGACAACGAGAATGAATTTCGTTTTTTTAGACTCATCGCGCACCAGCGTCCAGCGACTTGCCACAATGATGGTTTTACCTGTTTTTGTGACATTCTCTAACTCCCCTTGCCAATATCCTTTTTGGAGCGTGTCATAGGTCGCGATCTCAACGGCTGCCGATCGCTCCTGAGAATAGAGCAGTTCTTGGATATTTTTTCCTAGGGTTTCGCTTGCCTTCCAGCCATATAAACGTTCGGCGCCTTTGCTCCAAAATAAGACGCAGTTGTCTAAATTTCGCACGCTAATGGCATCTGTGGCGATCTCAATTAAAGCGGCTTGTTCGCGGATTTTTTGTTCGGAAAGCTTGCGATCGCTGATATCAGTATGCACGCCAATGACCCGCAACGGACGACCCTTTTTTGTACGACTAATTACCTGACCTCGATCGAGAATCCATTTATAAGTTCCATCTTTGCAAAGTACCCGGTGTTCGCTCGCATATCGATCGGTTTCCCCTCGCAGATGTAGATCGAGTTTGGCATATACATCGGTTTTATCTGCCCGATGTACTCGTTTATCCCACTCGCTTAATTCATTGCCGATTTCTTCCTCCTCAAATCCCAGCATTTCTTTCCAACGGCGAGAATAAAAGACTTCATTGGTTTGGGCATTCCAATCCCAAACGCCATCGCCGCTGCCTTCGAGGGCAAATTGCCAACGTTGTTCGCTTTCCCGTAATGCTTCCTCGGCGCGTTTACGATCGGTAATATCCCGTCCTTCAGGAATCAGCATCACCACTTTTCCTTCTTCATCAAACACGGGCTTGAGGGAAAAGTCTACAAAAACAGATGTACCATTGGCTAAGAGATGTTCGGCTTCAAAACGCACGAACTCGCCCTTGGCGGCACGGACAGTTGCCTGTTGCAATTGCTTTTGTAGTTGAGGAGAATGAGTCCACCACGGTGTCGCCCAGAACGGTTGTCCAATGATATCTGCGATATCGGCTCCGATGGCATCTAGGGCAGTTCGATTGGCTTCGACAACAATCCCTTCGGTGGTGAGGAGTCCCATGAATTCAAAGGTACTGTCGAAAATCGCGCGAAATTTCCGTTCGCTTTGCTTTAAATCCGCCTCAGCTTGTTTTCGATCGCTAATATCTGTTGCTGTGCCGACAATCCGATCGAGCCGTCCCTTTTCGTTGCGGATTGGCGAGAGTGTCGTTAACGTCCAAATGCAGCGATCTTCAAAAACAAGCTGTTCTTCGTAACAAATGCTCGTACCCGCTTGTAAACATCGATCGTAATGTTGCCGAAACCCTTCCCCTATCGCCAATCCAAATGCTTCTTCCGGTGTTTTTCCCTGAATTTGCTCGTTGGTTAACCCGGCATATTGCTGGGCTACTCGGTTGAAGCCGAGGTAGTAGAATTCACCGGTTGCAGTCACCTCGATCGCAAAAACAGCTTGTGCGGTACCATCGTAGATACTGCTCAAAAAGGCTTCGCGATCGCGCAATTGGGCTTCAGCAGCTTTGCGATCGCCGGTATCGCGCAAAATTGATAAATGATGATGCGGCATAAAATTGGCAACCGCAGCAAATTCCGTCTCCCGAATGGTTCCATCCCGGCGGTACAAACGAAACTCCCCCGACATTTCCCCATGCTGGAGAAACTGCTGCCACATTCGATCGACATCGACATCGGGATCGGCAAAGTCTGCTACCCGAGAACGCAAAAGTTCTTCCCGAGAGACCCCAAATAAGGTACAGGCAGCCGGATTGACCTCTACATACCGTCCTTCGTCATCGGTAATGGCGATCGCATCGAGAGCATTCTCAAATATCGGCTGCCAGATCTCTTGACATTGTGGGAATGCCGTTGCTCTGTGATGGCATTTTTTCTCTTTTTTCCCCTCAGATTGCTCCACTTGCCCCAATGTCAGCATTGCTGAGGGTTCGATCGCCTGATACAGTCGATCTTGGGTGACTAAACCCACCAATTGCCCCGCTTCATCCACCACAGGCAAATAGCTAATCTGATGCTGGCGCACGATCGATAAAGCCGTCAGCACATTTTGAGTTTCATTCAAGGTTAGGCTAATGACGGGTTGTGTCATCACCCGATCGATTTTTTTTCGGGATAACCGGGTTCCCGAAGCCACGAGGCGCACCACATCGCGCGGTGTGAATATGCCTAATAATTTTGTACCCTCAACGATTAAGACACAAGCACTCTTCGATAGACTGGGGGAATCTTCTTCATCCGATCTAGTCAGAGTCCGATCGAGCTGCGCGATCGCATCGAGAACCAGAGTATCCGGTGTAACAGTCAAAGGCGAGGGAATAATTACCTGCTCCCAAGTGGGTATAGCAATTGCCATATCGGTTAGAACCCATTGTCTTCAGGACGTATATGAAAGCGGAGGCGCTCAATACAACCATAGCAAAACCGGTAAGATTCAAGGACTTGCCGGGGTGGTGGCAATTCCACTGCCTTGCCACGACTTGCAAGAATTGCCAGACTTGAGGAGGCAATCGGGAATCAAAAATCGTTATCGATGGCACAACTAACGATTATTGATTATTGATTATTCTTAAAATATCGAACTTCACTAAATAGACGATCGTGCGATAAATGGGGGAAGCATTGTCAGTCTTCGATCGTCCGATTTGTCGTACAATTTCCCCAACGCTACAAGAACCACCTTCTCCGATCGAGGCTAAAATCTCTTCGATCTCCGTTTGAGAAACTCGCAAGTTTGCCCCCACTCGATCCATCGCAAACGCCCCAATTTGTTGCCGAGCTTCCGGTGTCGCCATCGTCCCCCAACCAATCTGCACGGCGTCTGTCAGCGCCTGGGTGGGATAGTGAGCAAACAGGCGCAACGGGTCATCTGCCAGAGGATAGGTCGCTCGATCCGGCGGACGAGAAACAGAAGGAGTCGCGATCGATCTCACTTGCGCCAGCTCAGACCACAACTGCTCGTAAGCAGGAATGATTACCTTCCAATCATAAATCTCCCTTGCTCTGCGACGTCCGTTTTCTCCCATCTGACGCCGCAAATCAGCATTCCCCACCAGCATCCCCAGCGCTTGGGTACAAGCCTCGATATCCACCGCCGTTAGACTTGCCGTTTGACCGATATAGGTGCTGTAGTTAATGCTGCCGTCAAAATGCTGCAATCCCAGTTCCCAAGCAGATCCCGGCGGCGGTAGCAGAGTCGGAATTCTCCACCCATCAATGCCGTGACGCACCGATTCTTTGTACCCGTTCCAATCAGACACCACCACCGGAAGACCCGCCGCCATGGCTTCGATGGGAACCAGTCCGAAGGTTTCTTGAATATTATCAGCCAGGGAGATAAAAATATCGGCAGCGTACCAAATAGACTGGCGAATTTCCTGATGTCGTCCGTCAAGAAAAACGGAACGCACAGAAGGACAAAATGCAGCCGCCGTTTGTTTAAAAGCCGTTTCGTGTTCGGGAAATTCAAACCAACCCGACTGAAGGAGATAAATGGGTTGGCGGGTTGATTGCGCGATTCTTTCCAAAGCCAAATACATGGGAACCGGATGCGCTTTGGCATGAGCGATTAACCGACCGACAAATAAGAATCCGATCGCATCTGGCGCAATCCCCAACCGTTGCCGCAAAGAATGGCGCACCGTCTGTGCTTCCTCCCCTGACAAAAATGCCTCGCAGTCCACCCCCAACGGAATCACAGGCAACCTCACATCCGTATGGGGTTTCCCGCCGATGCGCCGTACTAAATAGTCACCCCAACTGGCTAACAGCGATTCCATCCAAGTTTTGACGGCATAGGAGGTACAAACGATCGCATCCCAAGGCTGAAACGGTGCAATCATCAGATCCCCAACGGCTTGCATCACAGCCTTACTCGCGGTGGTATGAGTCACACCACACAAACTATACGCTCTGGGGTCGCCATACTGCCGCTGCCAAGCCAAGTGAGACAGTCCTGGACTGGGAAAGTACAGCGTCCCGGGATCGCTTAACGTCTGAGGTCGATCGATCGGCAACCACCGCACCGGACGAGTGGCAGACATCCACGGTTGAATCCGACGGCAAAAGTCCCGAAACTCCTCCTCCGTCGCCGCTTGGCAATACAAACCTTCTGCTGTTCCATAACGCACCAGCCCTTTGAGGAACCCTTCCCCAGCCGCCTGACGACCGAGCAATCGTTGTCCCCCGGTCTCGTAACCGTCTGGAGTATAGTAAATTGCCGCAGTGGTTCCCGTCATAAGGAGTTACAGGAGTTACAGGAGTTCAGGAGTTCAGGAGTTCGGGAGTTCAGGAGTTGCAGGCGTTCGGGAGGGAGATGGGGAGATGGGGAATAGTTATTCACCACTAGCAACTAGCAACTAGCAAAAGCGCAACTAACAACTAGCAAAAGCGCAACTAACCACTAACCCCTTCATTTCATCACTTTTTTCAACAACTGGGGAATCTCCCAAGGTCTTTCGGCTACGGGAATGTTAGCTTGTCGAAAGGCTTCAATTTTATGCTGGGCAGTGCCGATTTTGCTATCGGAAAGCGGATTGATCGGATCGTGTTGCGTGCCGCTAATGTGGGACACGCCGAGCGCCCCGGCATGACCCAGTTGTCGGCTTTGGGGTGCGTAGCGACCGGCAACGTAAGCCACCACGGGTTTGTCGATGGCTTCGGCAATGTATTGGGCGGCTGTTTCTTCGCTGTCGCCGCCAATTTCACCCACTAAAACGATCGCCTCCGTCTCTTCATCTTCGTCTAAAATTTGCAGCCATTGAGGAAAAGAGGAACCGATAATGGCATCGCTACCGATGCCGACAGCGATCGATTGCCCAAACCCAGAATGGGTCAGCGTTCGAGCGACTTCGTAGGTCAGGGTTCCGCTACGGCTGATTAATCCTATGTTGCCGGGAATGCAGAATTGCGCGGGATAAGTCCCCAACAAAACTTGTCCCGGTACAATGATTCCCGGCGTGTTTGGACCGACTACGAGTGTATCCGTGTCTTCGGCTTTGCGAAGCAACTGCACCATATCCAGCGGCGGCATTCCTTCGGTCAGTAAAATCAGTTGGCGAATGCCTGCATCGATCGCTTCTAAGGCAGCATCCAATGCCAAGTAAGGATGTACGCAAACGATCGCCACTTCAATACTGCCAACCGCTTCTTGCGCCAATTCCACCATGTCAAAAATGGGGATATCATCGATCGTCTGTCCCCCCCGACCTGGACTGACTCCAGCCACCACGTTGGTTCCGTAGCGCTTCATCATGGGGGCGTGGGTAGACCCGACAGACTGGGCAATACCTTGGATTAAAACTTTGGTCTTTGACGTAAAATTCGGCATGGAGGGTTAGCGATCGGGTCAAAGGATCTCATCTTAGTTTACTGGTTCGTTCAACACAAATCTCTTCAGTCACCGGGATTTCCCTGTTGGGTTCGAGAAGAGTTTATCGCTTCTGTGGCGTCTGGACAGGCAGATCGCCCGATCGCCCCTTCACGGAAAGATCGATCGCTTCTTCTAAGGTAGTTGCTACCGACACGGTATCGACATCGAAGGGTGGCTGTGTTGCTTCCCCATTCCCCCCACACAAGACCAGCCGAGGAAGACGACCTTCGCGAGATTTATAATCTAGATAACGACCGATCGCTGCCGTCAGGCGATCTCTAGAGATGACATCGCTAATAATATTGACCAACACCACTTTGACTCGGGGATTTTCACTCACCCGTGCCAAACCGAGTTCTAAGCGATCCTCAAGGGACAATGCCGTGGAAAGTGTCGGCAGATCCGGACCGAGATCGAGGAAATTGGCAGGTTTTCCCCCAGCTAAGTAGACTAAATCTAGGGTTGCCATGGTTAAACCCGTACCATTGCAGACGATCGCCAAATTGCCATCGGCTTCGGCGATTTCGCGATCGAACGGTAGAGGAATATAAGACTCTTTTTTCTGGGATCGCAACCCAGAAACCAGCATGGCATGGCGATCTAAAGCACTATCATTAACGGATACTTTGCCGTCGAGTGCCATCACCTCACCATTCGATCGAATTCCCAGAGGGTTGATTTCGACTAAATCGAGATCGTTTTGGAGAAACAATTGGTACATTTTTTCGATGACGCTGCTGACGGGTTCGATCTCATCTCCCTTCAATCCCATCTTCTGAGTCAGTCGTCGAGCGTAAAATGGGGAAAATTGCTCGCAAACAAGAACGTGCTGCATCTGCGATCGAGTCAAGTCGATATCGATTCCCCCTTGGGTCGATCCCAGCAACATCGGTCGGCGCGCACAGCGATCGAGCACGATCGCCAAGTAGAATTCTCGCTTAGCATTGTATTTGGCTTCTGCTAAAACCACTTCCGGGTACTCTCCCCGAATCGGCAAGTGAAAGATGGCTTGAGCCGCCGCCACCGCATCGATGGTATTCCCCGCAAACTTGATCCCTCCCGCTTTGGCTCGTCCCCCCGCGCGCACTTGAGATTTCAGCACGATCGGATACGGAATCTTCAGTGCTTTGAGCTCTTGAGGGTAGTTAATTTTTTGGGACGGCAAGACGGGGATTTTGACCTGCCGAAACAATTCTTTGGCTTGATATTCTAGTAAATCCATTTGAGTTGTTCTCAATACCCAGTAATCGATCGTTATAGCCCGATTTCTCGATGTTCGCAGCGGTGACGGCTACAATTTGAATCTGAGAATCTAGCAGTTGGAGAGATTTGGGTGTCGATCGTTGTCCCCAGCCATCTCTCTGTGTTTTTCCGGAGCTTCTGGGCTCCTTCTGACTACAATTAATTGAATCGGACTTACGCAAATTTCCCTTTGAGCCGCTATTTTTCGGGGAGAAGGGCTCCCAATACATTCGCCTCGAGCTATGTAGAGTTCAAAGGAAAGTCCGGTTGAACTAATCCGGTGTCACTAAGAAGCATACTGCTTGACAAACTTTTGCAGATCGGCACAATAACCAATTCCCAAAGCCTGGAAAAACCACTCACCCGATTCTCTGTAAAGTTTGCCGAATTCGATGGCTGTCTCTTGAGAAAAATTTTCTTGTAAATTATATCTTATAACCTCTGTCTCTGTCGCCGCATCATAGAGCCGAATAAAAGCATTTTGAATCTTTCCAAAGTTTTGCTCTCTGGCTTGACTCTCGTGGATCGTGACGATAAATAATATTTCTTCGATCGCCAAAGAAACTTTGCCCAGATCGATTTCAATAATTTCGTCATCGCCTCCACCTTCTCCAGTTCGACTATCTCCAAAATGTTCGATCGCCCCATCTGGGGATTTTAAGTTATTATAAAAAACAAAGAATAACTCATTGGGTATTTTTCGATCGGATCTCAGCATAAATATCGAAGCATCTAGATCGAAAGTTTCTCCCGATGGAGAGGAATTGATATCCCATCCCAAGCCAATTCCAGCATACTTCAATCCAGGAGACTCTTTAGAAAGACTTATGCTTTCTCCTTGATTTAGATGGAGCGACATAGCGAACGGCTTCTCCCAAAATTAATGTTAAAAATAAATACACTCAAAAGGTATTGAATTCGGAAATTAAACGACACATCAATCTCATTTTACCGCGTTTAGGGCTTCGTTTTAGCACGGAGTTCAAACCCTGAAGAGCGATCGCGATCGGCCCCACAAAAGAAACGAAATGTACAACCCTCCCCATATTCATCCGGGGAAGAAATCCCAAACTCTTTCGGGTTAAATCCCCCAATTTGAATTGTGGGGAGATTCGGCAACTCCTTCTTCACGCAGATTTTGCCAATTGTTCGCCTAGAACTCCCCGGTCTGAAACTCGCCCTGTTGTCAGACTCCTGCGGTTGTGACTGAAACAGCCATTATAAGGTAGACTAGGTAAAATCTCATGGCAAGTGCCGATCGATGGAAAATCGTGGCGGATATGAAGTTGCCGCATCGACACCGACAAGTATCCCCCAAGCGACTCAACGTTCCGACAACTTTTCGCCAACTCGAACCCCAAAATTGCTACCATGCAGAAAGCTAAACCCTTAACCTCGACCCTGAATTTGAGGGAAGCCCGCAAACGCTCCCACTGGCTTGATACCACGGAACTTGTCTCGGTAGTCGGTTCGGGGCTTGGGTTAGTGGTTTCCGTTATATCCGAGCAAGCCATCGCTGTTGCGTTTCCCCTCACCCTGGCAGTTTCTCTGAATATTCTCAATCGCAAACGGTTTCAACACCAGTTTCAACACGAGCATCGAGTGGCGATCGCCCAAGTCTACGATATTATTAAATCTCTACCCGATCCTGATAATATTAGTGCCTTGACCGAGCAGATTCTCCGACTCGAGCAGTCGAATCAGGTGATGACGGCTCAAATTGAAGCCCTCAAACAGCAAGTTCGGGTGAAGTTTAAGCCGGAACAGCTGGAAATCCTTAAAGAAGCCATTGCTCTGTTGCGATCGGATCTCACAGAAATTCAGCACCAAGCGATTCAACGCCAGGAACTAGAGAATCACCTGCAAATGCAACTGAAGCAGTTGTACGATCGTTTCGAGATCTTGTCCCCCATTCAGCAACCGGAAGAAGTCCGACGAATCGAAAATGCGATCGCCATTTTACATCGCGATTTAAGCGCCCTCAAAGCCCAAGTGGCACCGATCGCATCGGAGGATTGGCAGCGCGTTGGGGAGCGCGTCATCCAACTGCAAACCCATCTCCAAGCCGTCGATCGTGCCATCGTCCCGATGCGACGCCAGCAGCAAGCCGTGACACACAAACTCTTGCCCCGCATCGTTCAACTGATTAACGAGCTTCGGCATTCTACCCATGCCGCACCCGTCCAAAAAACAATTGTCCATCGACCGCCATCACCGCGGCTTCACCACTCGGTGAGTCGGGAACGACTTCCTCAATCACCAACATCGGGAAACTCTCAACCCCTTCACCATCAACAGCCTCAACGAGAGAGGTTGTAACGCACCATCGCCACTATGAGTAACTTCGCTCCGTCAATTTAGGCGAGAATCGGCTGACTCTCCGTTGAAACGGGCATAGCCGGATGACTGGGTGGTACGGAAATCGATGAGTCCCGATCGGCTGCGATCGGGGTTAGGCTTTCGTGGCGATCGGCGGCTTCTGATTTTAACGTCATTAGATCTTCAAAATGCTCCCACGATGGTGCAAAAGGTGGGAATGCAAGAGAGCAGGCTTTCCAACTGCTTTGCACGGGGACGCTAAGCTTCTGACATTGCCCACCCCGCCGTCCTTCGGGGCTGTAGTAACGACAAGAGCGGCAAGCAGAAATTAAACGATTTGAAGTGTTCATAAAAAATTTTTTGTGTTCTACCGTTTTCTTATTAATTTAATTTTAGCGAAGAAAATCTAGAGCGATCCCGAATAAAATCTTAAGATTTTTGGAAGAGTTTTAACAAATCGAACCCATGTTACCGATTGTTACGAAAAAGGAACCGATATTGCTTGCTGATTGTGTAAAGCAATACCAAAAAGACTGGGGATCGTGTAAAACACAAAGCGAAATCAAAATCTTTCTTGTGGAAGAGGCGATCGATGGCAAAGTATGTGATTCAAAACTTCCCCTGTATTACAGATGATGAAGCTATTTTAACTTTCCGACATTCATAACTTCCCGACAAGAGGAATAGAGAGGAGCCGATGCGGACAATCTCCGCGCCTCATCAGATCTCTTAATGAGATTCAGGACGAGGTTTAACCCCAGGTTTAACCCCACAGAGGGCGCACACCGACCAGTGCTGGAGTTCTGCTACAGGAGTCGGACAGAAGCACTGGGGACAAAGGGGCAATCCCTGAGATCGCGATCGAACCCGGTCTGCCCAGCGTTGAAAGGCGGCTTGAGAGGTTTGAGGAACGGTATCATCAGCACGGGACTCGGGCAGCGGACTGGGACGATCGTTTTGTGCCCGAGGCGATAAGCGACTGGGATGGTGGGGCAGTCGGGCACTCAACAGCTCAGTTCCCCGAACAGAAGACTGATGCCACCGTGCCGGAGAAAAGCGAATCTCCTGGAGGGGCTCTGCCAGTTGGCGATTCAACTTGGCTAAAATTCTCGGACACTCAAACCGAAGCTGCTGCGCCCACACAGCGTTTGAGGTGGTCACCACCAACTCACCATCGCGAAGCTCTAGAGGGCGGGTGTGTTGGCTGACAACCGGTCCTACCACCTCAGACCAAAACTTCAACAGGCGATCGAACTCTTGCTGCTGCTGCCATGCCTCGCCCTGATTCAAAGATCTCAAAATCGCTCTAACCGATTCGATTGCCACGAAAACCCCTGCCCTCCTGTAACATCTATTCCTACTGTGGCATTTCCCCATAGTAAACGTCACCCCGATCGAATCCACGCGACAAAAATCTTGGCATCTGGCTTAAACCGGATCGATCGATTCCAGCCGGAAATCTTCCAGAAAAATTCGACAAGATTTCGACAAGATTCTGTATACTGGCGATGTGGGTTTGGGTTAACCACCGCCTACAAAACCACTGAACTTTTGATGTTCCATGCGGTGCGGTAGAGCATTCCGTATCGTCGAGTCAGCGAACCCGCGCAATCGTTCGCGAATCGCCTTTGCAGGAGAAGCGCGATCTCTGGTGTTGGTAAGAACCCTCCGCTACGCTCCCTCCGCGTAATGGTAGAGTCAGTGTCGGTGAGTATATCGAAGAGCCAAGCATTAGAAACGGCAGGAGTTTTCCATGAGTCAACCGTCCTCAGTCAAATCCCTGGATGGGTCGTCTCCCACCTCAGATTTGCAGCCCGGATTAAAAGTAGCGCTGGGCAGTATGGATGTCGAGCTAGAAGCCGAATTAGCCCGATATCGGCGCCAGGCGAAAAAGTCACCCTCTTTTACGCCCACCCCGACAACCGAAATCCCCGAAGGAAAATTTAAGGTACCGCCGCCAAATCTGACGACAGACAGTCAACCCCATCCGGCGATGCCACCCACAAAACTTGCCTCAGCTCCCAGCAGTACCTCCGACCCCACAACCCAGTCCGACTCGACAACAAGTTCTACAACAAGTGAGGTAGTCGATCCCAGCACTATCCCTCCCGCCCAACGGGATTCCATTCCCAATGACTATCTAGATTCCTCCGAGGAATTGCTGCGCAGTACAGATGACGATGCAGTCAAATCAGACGCCTCCAAGCAGAATGCATTGCTCACACCGCTGGGGATTGGTTCGGTGTTACTGTTTCTGCTGGCAGCAGCCATCTTGGGCTATGTCGCCTTCAATCGCTCTAGTCCGGATAATCGGGCAGCCAGTCCCGTTGCCGCTCCAACAGAAAGCGCGACGGGCGATCGAGTTCCCCAGTCCGATGCCCCCACCGCAGCAGAAGCTCGAAAAATGCCCAGCGGACCGAATCTCGCCTCAGAGGAGTTCGTAGATCTCGATTTGAACAGCCTCAGCAGTGCCGATCCCAGTCCCGAGCCGATTCCTTCGCCAATTCCCTCGCCCACCTCGACACCGACAACGGGAACAGCATCGCCATCCCCGTCGGGAAATGTTGATAGCCTGGGTAATCTCAATTCAGTCCTGTTGCCCTCAGCCGACCCGGAAAACCCGGACGAAACCTCTGCGGAGACACCGACCCCCACCAGTAGCCCCTCGGACACGCCAGAGCCTTCTCCCGAAGCGAGCTCCCCAGACACCGAAACAGTTACCGAACTGCCCGAGCCGATCGTTAACGATGACTACTACGGGTTTTATTTTGTCCTGGTGGATGCCGAGCCGGAAGTTTGGCAAAAGGCAACGGAAGCCGTTCCCGATGCCTACAATCGGACTTTCCCCATGGGCGATCGCATTCAGATGGGTGCTTTTGTCGATCGCTCCGATGCCGAACGCTTAGTCGAAAGTTTAAATGAACAAAACTTGTCTGCGGAAGTTTATCAAGCCGAATAAACGATCGGGTGGGGAAGATCGTAGCGAGTCGCATCCAGTCATCCGATCGATGCCATTAACGCTAACCTAAAAGAACGGTTCGATTCATCAGGAATGATATGGCATTTTGGGGGCGAGTCCAGCGATCGATTCGCGAGGCAGTCAAAGGTTGGGTAAAGCCGCCGACGGATCCGGAGAAAATTCTGGATCGGGCGTTGCGAGAAATGCAGGCGCATCTGTTTGAACTACGTCAAGGAGTTGCCCAGGCAGTCGCCCTACAAAAGCGCTTAGAACGCGACCGCATTCGCTCTCAACACAGTGGAGAAGAGTGGTATCGCCGCGCTCAACTGGCGTGCCAAAAAGGAGATGAAGATCTCGCGCGCGAAGCCCTGACCCGTCGCAAGTTCTACCGAGAGACTGCCGCCCGAATGGAAGCTCAGATCGAACGACAGCAAGTGATGGTGAAAACCCTGCGATCGGATTTGCAAACTTTGGAAACTCAGATTGTTCGGGTAAAAGCCAAGAAAGAAATGTATGTTGCCCGCGCCAGAGCCGCTCAAGCCTCGGAGCAACTCTCGCAGCTTCTGAGTCAAAGTCATGCAAATCCACTGCTAGATGCCTTCGATCGCCTGGAAGAGCAGGTGATGGATTTTGAAGCCCGTGCCAGCGCGATCGTCGAAATCGATGCCGATCTTTGGCAGAGTCAGTTAGCCTCTTCAGAATCGAGTCGGGATATCGATGAGGAACTGGCTGCCTTGAAAGCGCATACAGATACTTCTTATATTAACCCGCCCATTCGGTAAGAGTCCAATTAAAGAAACAGCGACTTTGGGGAGCTTCACTCCCATTCAGTCAGCTCTTTATTCGAAATTTCGGTAATGAAACCCTACCAGCAGATCTCCATCGCCGAATGCGGCGAACCCCTCGTTCCCATTCCCTTAAATCTTTTCGCCGTCGAATCTCCTCACCCTTACGAAAAACTCGGCGCACCCTACGGCGATCGATCGCCCTTTTTCCTTCGCCAAGGCGTCCTCAACTGTCTCCTAGACGCTCAAATACACCTCCAACAGCATCAACCGGGCTGGCGCATCCAAATTTTCGACGCCTATCGTCCCGTCGAAGTGCAGCAGTATATGGTGGACTATACTTTCAAGGAACTGGTGACTGCCGAAGGGCTATCCCCAGACAAACTCACTCCCACGCAGCGTCAAGCCTTCCAAGAGCGGGTGCATCAATTTTGGGCGGTTCCCAGTTTCGATCCGGCAACCCCCCCGCCTCACAGTACCGGTGCCGCCGTCGATGTCACTGCGATCGATACCGAGAACCAAATCGTCGAGATGGGATCTCCCATCGATGAAATTTCCCCCCGTTCCCATCCCGATTATTTTGCCCATCATCGCGATCTGGTCAGCGTACAGTATCAAACTCATCGCCAAATTTTAGCCCAAGCGATGCAATCGGCTGGATTTCGGCAACACCCGAACGAGTGGTGGCACTTTTCCTATGGGGATCAACTCTGGGCGTGGTTAAGTCAGATAGAAACTCCTACAGTTTCGGTGATTTCCCGATACGGGCGGGTTTAATCCAGAAGAAGTTCAGCAGTTCAGGAGTTCAGAATACAATGGAAGGGCTGACGATCGTCTTATCTGCTATTTTGAGCTTACTCTCGCCTGCTGGGCTCGTCTTGGAGGGTCTGAGCGAAACCGCGATTCGCGATCGATTGGAGTCGGTGGAAGAATTGCGCGTACGCATCGACAACGTTCCCACCCATCAAATTTTCCAGGGTCGGGTCGATCGGGTAAGGATTGCCGGGAGGGGATTAATCTTAAAACAAATTCCTTTGAGAATTGCTATTCTAGAAGTCGAAACAGACCCGATCGATCTCGATCTTCAAAACTTAGAAAACGGTTTCTCCAAGGCGCTACAACAGCCCTTGCAAGCCGGAATTCGGGTGATGTTAACCGAAGAAGATCTCACTCGATCGTTGCTATCCGCCTCCGATTCTGACGATACAGAATTGACGATCGGCAACTATACTCTACTCCATCCCCAAATCGACTTTCTAGAGAGCAATCGATTGCGTATCCAAGTGGAGATCCAAGACGGAAACGATCCCCAAACGGTAAACGTGGTTGTGGAATCGGGACTTGAGGTGCGGGAGGGACGCCACATTGTCTTCGTCGATCCGGTGGTGCGAGCCAACGAGGAAACGGTTCCCCCACAATTGCTCGATGCCATTTTCGGAGGGGTCGATCGAATATTCGATTTGGATCGATTCACCCCGCCAGGGACGATCGTTCGTTTGCTAGAATTGCACCTAACACCCGATGGTATAGAAGTGGCAGCATTTGTCCGCATCGAACACGAAAACACAGATTGAGTGTCAACTGGGTCAGTGTTTTTAGCGTTTCTTTCGGACAGATCTTGGACTACCACCTCGGGGACTTTGCGCCAGGATGCTTAAATGCTATCGTGGAACCCTGAGAGAAAGGTAGACGGCTGTCTGCCGCTCTAATGTCGCCAAGCTTATAAACCCTACTCGGTAAGCGTAAAACTTAGTGTATGCGCGACCTGAGAGTGTCAACTGATGTTCGCGTGCTAATACGCCAAATTAATCGATTATGACAAAAGGACAAGGATTCGGCTTCGGTTTGGGCAAAATGAAAGAGCTGACCGAAGCGTTCAAGAAAGCTCAGCAGGTTCAAGAAGGAGCTAAAAAACTCCAGGAAGAACTCGACCAAATGGAAATTGAAGGCGAAGCTGGAGGCGGTTTGGTGAAGATCGTCCTCAGTGGCAACCAAGAACCTCGCGGTGCAACCATTTCTCCTGATGTTCTCGGGGAAGGGGCTGATGTAGTCTCGCAACTGGTGACTGAAGCGATGCAAGATGCTTACCAAAAGTCTACGGCAACCATGCGAGAGAAAATGGAAGAGTTGACGGGAGGACTGAATCTGCCAGGAATGTAGTGGCACTATCTCCGAAGTGACAATTAATTTCCAATATTGATTTGCCGGATGGGTTATGCTGGGCTAACCTATTCGGCAAAGCTGAATGTTAGTGTTTAACTTTCATCGATCGCGCTCCCCATCCTCATCGCGGCGATCGGAAAACACGGGAGATTGAAGAACCCAGAGTGTCAAGAAAATGATGGTTTATATGGTTTATAAGTTATTGTTTGTTTGTCTGGGCAATATTTGCCGTTCTCCGTCGGCAGAAAATATTATGAATCACCTGATCGAAGAAAAGGGATTAGGCGATCGGATTGTCTGCGATTCGGCAGGAACTTCTAGCTATCATATCGGTAGTTCTCCCGATCGACGAATGGGAGTCGCCGCACAAAAACGAGGGATCGAACTTAAAGGAAAAGCGCGTCAGTTCGACCGGAAAGATTTTGAACATTTTGATTTGATTCTGGCGATGGATCGACAGAACTACCGCGATATCCTTTCCTTGGATACGCAAGGTCAGTATCAAGACAAAGTGCGTTTAATGTGTGACTTCTGTACTCGCCACAGCTTAAAAGAGGTGCCCGATCCCTACTACGGAGGTCCCGAAGGATTCGATCGGGTTATCGATTTACTGATGGATGCCTGTGACGGATTACTGAAATATTCGATCGATCGGACTTCTTAACTTTATGGCAATAAAAAAAAACGGTTTCGTCAAGAAACCGTGCTTTGAGATGTTCGCTGGATTGAAATTAGCAAGACTTATATAGAGCCAGCATTTATGGTGTTTTATAGGGGAAATTACCCCAGAGTTGCTTCCATATTGCACGGGTTGCATAAGTTTTAATTTACCTGATTCACTTAGGCGATCGTATTGGGTTCTACCTCAATAACGACTTCCTCATTGCGAGTCAGATGGTGCATTTCCCACTCAGCAAGCCAAGATTTGAGAGGATGGCGTTGGATTCCCCGAGTCACTCCCCACAACAATCCTCTGAGTTTTCGAGAGACAAAATCTAAGCAATTTTCGGAAGATTGCGATCCATCGATCGATGCGTTTACAGCAAGGCGGATATTTTGGATATTTTTCGCTTTGACTGTTATTGCTTCTATTTTTAAGTCTCTTTTATCCCATCGACCTAGATCGATCGACTGAGACATTTCTCCGGCTTCTGCAAGTACAGCGGAAGACAGAAAAGAAGGCGGAAACATAATTAGAAATATAATGATTATCGATAAAAAACTGCGCCACATTACCCTCACGAACTTAACCCTCCTTAAATAATACAAAATAAAAAATACAAATATTTCTGATGCTCGATTTTTTGAGCACAACAATCTTGCCACGGTAAATTCGCAGCAGAAACTGAAACTCAAGCTAGATTGAGATCTTTACTGGCTATCGATCGAGACGATCGAATCTGAAAATCTAGTCATTCTCAATACATTCTCGCCACCGATAAATTTGCCGATTTGAGACAAATTTATTCGGTATTTTCAATGAGAACGTATCCAATTGATAGCTGGCATTGGCACGACGCTTCTCTTAAGAGTTGCGAGTTCGTGGTGTTTGCAAGCAAACTGTTGGCTCGTAATCCGACATGAAAAATTCTTGCCGCGAACACGATACCGCGAAAACGATCGATGTAGGATGCGACCCCATTTTTCCGATAAATCTCGAACGAGCTTAGCAACAAAAGCTTAACTTGTTGTTTCCAAACAAGACAGAATCGAATGATTTCGACTTCTAGCCTGCTTGTGGCAACGGATAACCGAGAGTCTGGGTGTTACAGATCCTAATCAATAGCAAAGGTGTGAAGGAAAGTTTCCTTCTTCCCCATCTTCAGCTTCGCTTTTGATGTATCAACCTCAAGGAGAAACCATGAGCTAAACATCGCCCAAATTTGCTTGGGAGTAGCCAAAGCTTAGATTCTTAATCGAGTTGCTTGTTTAGGAGATCGAACTCATCAGACATCATAGCCGAAGCTGCAAGAGTGCAACCTTGAATCGGGCGATCGACGTTTGTTTGGGAACATCTTTGCTGAGGCAAAAAATGAAACTTACACGATCGAATAAATTGGCTAAGATCGGTTGGCTAAGATCGGTACGAGCGTTTAGGATCGATTAGGAATTTGCTGTATCTAGCGCGATTTTCGCCCACCACAGAACCGGGTTAGATAAGTCCAACTCAATTCTGAGTCTAAATGAGCTTAAGATTTCTCTTTCATCGCTACTCGATCTACAGAACTTGCAGATCGAATATCATATGCTTGAATTGCTTTGCCCTACTTAATATAGTAACACGGTCATTTTGTAAATGCACCCGGATCGAATAAAAATTTTGTTTAAAGAGTCCATGTGGTTGAGAGTGTGCCCATCGTCGGCAGCTAGACTACGGTTGAGAGAACAATCGCGGTGATGTTGCCGTTGCCAACGACTTCCACAGTATCTGCCAGACATAATGTCAGTAAACGATCGCAAAAAGACAACTCATACGAGCCTCGACAGTGTACCCATCCCCATTTTCCATGTTCGATGGCTTCATCGACAATGGCTTGAGGTTAAGTTAATGCCTGATAGGAAAGCTGCCAGTCTTTTCCTTCCACTGCTAGCGCGGCAGCGTATCCTGATGGTGGATGCAGTCGTTGCAGAGAAAATCGTGGTGAATCTTCTGGCGGCGAGGGATATGTCCAGAGGTTGTCTCCTTCCCAAAAAATTTCCACTTGTTGCAATCCGATTAATCCTTCTCCAGTCGCTTTGAGATAGGCTTCTTTTGCTGTCCAATAGGTAAAAAAAGCTGAGTCTTTTCGAGCGTCTGAAAGTTGGCAGAGTTGCTGATATTCACGATCGCAAAAAAAGCGCTTAGCTAATTGTTCGACTTCGATCGATCGAATGGATTCGACATCAATTCCGACTAAACGATTGTAGGCGATCGCATAGAGTGCTAAACCGCCGGAATGGGAGACGTTAAAGTGGAGAGAGCTGTCGGCAATAAAGGGTTTACCGCGATCGCTGTAACTGAATTGTACTTGATGAGGAGCGCATTTTAAATATCTACCCAATAAGGTTCTCAAAATTCCTCGCGCCGCCATAAATGCCGATCGATCGCTATCCCGGTGAAATCGATCGGCTCTTTCTTTTTCATCGGTGGATAGAATGGCTTCTAATTCAGAAGTTTCCGATTCTGGCAATTCGAGATTAGCTTGCCAAACCCATACGGTATTGGCATCCAATTCATCGTTAAAGTTAAAACAACTGGGCGATATTCTCATACAAAGCAGAAATCGGAAAAGAAAACTGAAGACTAGAAAATTCGAGCGTATCCCCAGGACGATAAATTTGAGGCATCCAAAGACGATCGGATTGACGCTGAAATTGTTCGACCAGAATTTGTTTTTGGTGAATTAAGATGTATTCTTCTAATCCCAAAATCGTTTTATAGTCTGAAAATTTATCACCTCTATCAAACGCTTCTGTAGAATCTGAGAGAACTTCAATAATCAGTTTGGGGTAGAGAATATAGTCTTCATTGGAGCGCTTATCACGATCGTCACAGGTAACTGCTAAGTCAGGATAGTAGAAAATTCCCAGGGTTGGCAGTCGAACTTTCATGTCTGTCGTGTAGGAGAGGCAACCCGAACCTCGAAGATGATTTAAAATCAAAGCCGAAAGATTTCCAGTAATGATGACATGAGCTTTGCTCGCGCCTGCCATTGCCACAATCTGACCTTTGATATATTCATGTTTAATCGTGCTAATTAGTTCTATTTCCAGATATTGTTCAGGTGTAAAATAGGAATAGCTTCGGCCCAATGCCATGGCGATCTCCTGATGATTTCCTAAGAAAACAAATTAAAACGCTTTAACATCGCTTCTAATAACGTGGGAATCATTTTCCCTAACTCATCAGCATCTCGAAATTCTAATTGTTGATAGTTTGGTAAGTCGAAGGGAACTTTTCCGGAAAGATCGCCACGTTTGAGACTGGCGAGTAGAATTTGTTCGGTACGTTTACATTGCAAAGCGTAGCCAATTTCGATACACACATTGCCGCTGGGAATCAGTTGGGGTTCGTCGCCAGGAACCCGCGCGATCGCTGTTGTATCGGCAATAAACAGCAAGCTACGGCGGATTTTTCGCAAACTCCGACTGTTGAGGCGTAGAGGATTTTCTCTCGATCTTTGAGATTCTTCTAATTTTAAGGGAAGGCGCGATCGAGTATTGATCGTCGCGATCGCCGCGTTCAGTTCGTCTCGCAGTGCTACACTAGACTCAGGGTATTCAGTTTGCCAGCACAAAAAGATAATGGGATCTAAATGCGCCATTACGTCTTGTTTGGTGAAGTAAATTTCGTGACTGCTGAGGTCAATATTTGAGATTGCATATCCGCCACTGCCTTCGATATAAAACTCGACGACTTCTCCATCTAAATATCGCCGAAACCACTGCGATTCTTTAACTCGATCGCGTTCTTCTAAAAAGTCGGCTCTTAACCCGGACTTTAACAAGCTATTTTTACTCAGTCGCAGATCGTGAGGTCGTTTTTCTAATTCGGAAAGGGGTTCATACTTTTGGAGATACCAAGCTTTTAAAGAAATAATAGACATCGCAAATACCCATCCATTCAAGAATTACAAGAAGAAGAAACCGGGTGATTCTGGCTCGCTGCCAAAAACCCGGTTTTCAACTATAGCAATTCTAGAACGATCCGTACAATGGACTTTGGGAATATCTTTTGGCTGGGGAGCCGCAAGTCGATTACGAGTTGCGGTTGCACAGTGCCAGTAACGCACCCGCAGAACCGAGTTTGAGCAGTTCTAGCGCCCAATACCCCAAGTGCATCGACATCATCCCCTCCGGCATCCCAGTGGTGGATTCAAAGAGGTTGAGTTGCATTCCTAATGCACTCATGTGAGGCGTCATCAGATAAGTATCGACGATGGCAACGGCGAGCAAGAGGGCCGAGAATAGAATCGCCCGATTGTGGCGCGTTTCACTAAAATGACCATCGTGATTGAGAACCAGTACACCCGTCATTGTCAAGCCCGCTAACATTAATTCACAATGATTGAACAATTCAAATGTTAGGTAGCCCGCCGAGGCAAACCCCGGTTGAGTCATCATTCCGGCTGCCCATAAGCTGGGAAACACGACTGTATCTAGGACAAGACTGCCGCCCAACCAGAGAGCGATAATACACGTGACGATGGTTTGCCAAGCGGGTCGTTCGATTTTAAGGTTAGAAAACGCGGTCATGACTGAAAGTTTCCGGTACTGTTCTTTTCACTCTCTAGCTTAGCGAATAAACCCGCAGAAAAATATGAAGTATTCTTGCAATTTGTTCGGCTAAAATTTGGAGATAATGAAATAGATCATCGGATATTGGGTCTGGATCTGGGGACTAAAAGCCGCCCATGAATAAGCTGTCGTGCATTCAATCGATAAATGGGCTACCCATGCCGATCTAGATCTGAGCTGTTACTTTTCTTAATAAAACTTACGAATTCTGCCGAACCCTTAAGTTAGTCCTTCTCGTAGAAGATCGTTAAGTCTCGATCGTTAAGTCTCTGACATCAAAAGGAGAAAGAGTTTCTCGTATCCAATTCACTAAAGCCTGATTCACTCGATCGCGGATATTCGTCATAGGCACAATGTCCTGCCTTTTGGATTTTAATGAGTTGACACCGATACGGCAAATCTTCGCCCTCACTAATCCGAAGCAGCTTGTAAAAACTCGAGAGTGGAACGATCCGATCGTCTTCACCCCAAATCAGCAGAACCGGAATTGATAAAGCCGGAAGCATTTGTTCGATTCGCCGTTCGCTATAATCATCATCCGATCGAGATTGCGCCAAACGACAAAACACATCTAGAGCTCCGGGATCTAGCGTTGGTGTCGCAAACATCTCCACCAATTCATCATCGACTAACTCCGGAACTCGATAAATTTTTTGTAACACCGATCGTAAAAATTTCGGTCGTCTGACGAAGCGAAATAAAGGACTTAAAAGTAAGCGGAGAGGCAAATAATCTTTCTAGCGTACGGGCAAAAGCCGGACCTTGAGAAGGTCGAGCATCCGGAAGAGTAAACAGGGCTAAATGACTGGCGATTTCCGGCGTACGATCAACTGCCGTCAGTGCCACCAAAGACTCCCAAAGAATGCCCGACGATCGCCGCTGGCTGACGAATAAAGTGATGACAGAAATCTCGAACTAAATCCGACCAAAGCCTAACATTATAACGTTCCGAAGCTTTTTGAGATGCACCAAAACCCAGAAAATCGATGGCGTAAACCGAGTGAAATTCGCTGAGTTCTTGAAGATTCGATCGCCATTGACCCAAAGACGATCCAAACCCATGTAATAAAACGATCGGCGGTGTAAAACCATGAGGTTGACGCGCCCGAACATAAGTATAGCGAATTTTCCAACCCCGCCACACCCAATCTCTCTGACAACCGAAATTCTTTCGGATAACGGGTAATGAATCGTCGAACATCACTTATTACTTATAAAATGGTGCGTTACGCGCTCGCGCTTCACACCCTACATTACTTAAAAATGGTGCGTTACGCGCTCGCGCTTCACACCCTACATTACCTATTTACTCCTTAATCAAGACCCCATTGAGAAAAATATCTGCCAACCCTTCTGCCATCTCTTTGATCGCCTTAGGAGACGGATCGTCCAATAGAGTTTCATGACTAAATCCAGAGATCGTAAACATCCCCAAAAAGACACTTGCCACCAACCGAGGATTCATGCGACGATAGATTCCCCGGTCCATTGCCGTTTGGATAAAAGCTTCCGCCACATCTGTCATTTTACCGATCGTTTCGGTTTGAATGCGATCGCGTAACTCCGGATGAAACTGCGCCTCGAGAAAACAAACCCTCAACATATCGGCATTTTCCCGCAGATGCAGCATTCGTCTCTGTATCACTTGAGAAATCGCTTTATAGGAACCCAATTCACTCAATTCCGTCAGCAAATCCGTCAAAATGTCAACCCAGCCTTGGGTGGCAACTTCGATTAAAATTGCCTTTTTGCTGTCAAAATGTCTAAAGAGAGTCCCTTCGGCAACCCCTGCATCTTGTGCCAAAGCTCGGGTTGTCGTGCCGTCGTAACCTTGGCGCGCAAACAGCCGCCCAGCCGACTCTAAAATCCGAGTCCGAGTTTCGCTTTCTGGAGTGTGAGTTTGATTGAGAGTTTTCATGCCAAGTATATAATCGCGATCGAGTTGGTAGGATCATTGTGTAGTGCTAAGGCACTGCATCACCCAACAAGTTCACAGATTGTCACGAGTAGCAATGTTTCTTGTCTTTCCTCGCCGACAATACCGTTTTTTCATCCCCTTTTGAGCCAAAATTGTTCTTGTGTATGCGTTTCCTGCTTAAGCGATCGTCTTTCGTCCGTATTCGCCCCCTGTTGACTGCGATCGCTCCTTCCCTGAAAGTGTCTTCGTGCCACCGGTGGCGTTGTCTTGTTGCCACCATTCTAGCGGCTTGGGCAATTTTTGGCGGCATCTCGCCAGTTTGGGCGCAGACACAGCCCTTGCAATCGTATCTCGATCGGGCGATCGCCGAAGTAACAGAATTTACCTTAGACAATGGGCTAAAATTTATCGTCTTGGAACGACACGAAGCCCCTGTGGTTTCGTTTATCACCTACGCTGATGTCGGCGGAGTCAACGAACCCGTCGGTCAAACGGGCGTGGCACACTACCTAGAACATTTGGCATTTAAGGGCACGCAACGCATTGGTACCACCAACTACGAAGCTGAAAAACCACTCCTCGAACAATTAGATAAGCTTTTTTCGAGTATTCAGAAAGCCACCGAGAAAGGCGACGAAGAAAAAGTTCAGGATTTGCAAGCCGAATTCGATCGAATTCAAGCAGAAGCCGACACCTACGCCATTCAAAATCAATTCGGTCAAATCGTCGAACAGTCCGGCGGCGTCGGACTCAATGCTAACACCTCCACCGATGCCACTCGCTACTTCTACAGCTTTCCCGCCAACAAATTAGAACTGTGGATGTCCCTGGAGTCGGAACGATTTTTGGAACCCGTCTTCCGGGAATTTTTCAAGGAAAAACAGGTCATTTTAGAAGAACGTCGCCTGCGAACCGAGAATTCCCCAATCGGCAAAATGCTGGAGGTTTTTCTCGCGGCTGCCTTTGACGTGCATCCCTACAAAAATCCAGTCATCGGTTCTACCGAAGATATCCGCAATTTGACCCGGCAAAATGTCGAGGATTTCTTTAATACTTACTACGTTCCCAACAATTTAACGATCGCCGTTGTCGGAGATGTCGATCCGGGCGAAGTTCGCCGCTTGGCACAAGTCTACTTCGGTCGTTTCCCCGCCGGAGCCGAACCCCCAGCCGTGGTGGAAGTCGAACCGCCGCAAACCGAACCTCGAGAAGTCACCGTCCGGTTCCCGAGCGAACCTTGGTACTTAGAAGGCTATCACGTTCCCGCCTTCAATAGCCCCGACCGACCCATTTACGATACGATCGCTTCTATCCTCAGCGACGGACGTACGGCTCGCCTCTACCAATCCCTCGTAGAAGGGCAACAATTGGCACTGACGGCGCAAGGCTTTAACGGGTTTCCGGGGGATAAATATCCGAATTTGATGCTGTTCTACGCCCTCACAGCCCCCGGTCACAGCATTGATGAAGTCGCAACCGCCCTGCACGCCGAGATCGAAAAACTGACCGCCGAACCCGTGACCCAAAACGAGTTAGAACGAGTGAAAAAGAACGCTCTTTCAGGGTTGTTGCGATCTCTCGATTCTAATTCTGGGATGGCGAGTTTATTGGTCGAGTATCAGGTAAAAACCGGAGACTGGCGCAACCTCTTTGCCCAACTCCAGGCGATCGAACAGGTCACCGCTGAAGATATTCTTCGAGTTTCTCACGAAACCTTCACTCCCGAAAATCGTACGATCGGACGGTTATTACCCCCGGATAGTTAATAGTTAATAGTTAATAGTTAATAGTTGAGTATTACCTAATAACTAACAACTGTACTGGCGGATTTAGCTATGATTTGAATGAACTGAACCGGGAATTCTCACTCCATACCCGCACGCCATTGGCTCCTCTACAAATAACCCCCCGGTGCGTTTCCTTCGTCAACACACCCTACCAACTAACAATTACCTAAATTAATGAATCGATCGATCCCAATTCGCACATCTCAAATCGTTTTTGCTCTGATAGTTACCACCCTGTTGGTGTTTGGAACACTGCGCGGCGCGATCGCCCAATTCGCCCCCACAGACACGCCCAAACACTATACAGACTTGGAGTTTCCCCCGTTACCCGATATCCAACTTCCCGACTACACTCGCTTTGATCTCGATAACGGCATGGTGGTGTACTTAATGCCCGATGGAGAACTACCCTTGGTCAGTGGCACGGCGCTGATTCGCACCGGGAGTCGCTGGGAAAGCCCCACCCAAACCGGACTTGCCAGCTTAACCGGGAATGTAATGCGATCGGGCGGTACGCGACTCCACACCGGAGACGAACTCAACCAAATTCTCGAACAACGGGCAGCCTCGATAGAAACTTCGATCGGTACGGCATCGGGTTCGGCTAGTTTTAATGCCCTTAGCGAAGATTTGGAGGACGTATTTGGCTTATTTGCCGAGGTATTGCGCGAACCGGTATTTGCTCAAGATAAACTCGATGTTGCTAAAACGCAAATAGCTGGCGCAATTGCCCGCCGCAACGACGATCCCAACGATATCGCTTCTCGGGAATTTCAAAAGCTAATTTATGGCGAAACCAGTCCTTATGCGCGGGTCGTAGAATATGCCGACTTAGATCGGATTTCTCGCGACGACTTAGCCAACTTCCACAAACGATATTTCCATCCCAATAATATTATTTTGGGTATTGTGGGTGATTTCGATCGGGCAACAATGACCAATCTAGTCAAACAAAAGTTTGGCAATTGGAAAAACAATCCAAAATTACCGTTTCTCAAATTGCCTGCGGTATCTCAGAAAGATCGAGGAGGAATTTTTACTATCGATCGGCCTCAACTCACCCAAAGTTCAGTGCTAATCGGTCATTTGGGCGGTCAACGCAACAGCGAAGATTATCCGGCGCTGGGGGTGATGAATGGGGTTCTCAATGGGTTTGGCGGACGGTTGTTTAACGAAGTTCGATCGCGCCAAGGGTTAGCTTATTCTGTTTATGCGGCATGGAGCACACGCTACGATTATCCGGGAATTTTTATCGCTGGAGGACAAACTCGATCGGATGCTACCGTTCCGTTTATTCAAGCAATTATTGGGGAAATAGATCGCATCCGCAACCAACCCATTACTCCAGAGGAGTTGAGATATGCTCAAGAATCGGAAATTAACTCCTTTGTCTTCAATTTTGCCGATCCGGCGCAAACCCTATCTCGCCTGCTGACTTACGACTATTACGACTATCCAGAAGATTTCATTTTTGAGTACCAACAGGGAGTAGAATCTACAACGATCGCCGACGTGCAACGAGTGGCG
This sequence comes from uncultured cyanobacterium, assembly GCA_963838375.1. Lineage (GTDB taxonomy): Bacteria > Cyanobacteriota > Cyanobacteriia > Cyanobacteriales > Geitlerinemataceae > DVED01. Next base: position 1,114,941 of record CAWIQY010000015.1, read on the forward strand.
CAGCAGTATCTCAAACCGGAAAATTTGGTGACTCTGGTGGTGGGTAATACCGCAGCGATTGAGCCTCCATTGAGCAGTCTCAGTTCCACTTCGTCTGTCACCTCGATCGATGTCACCATTCCCACATCCCCTAATATTTAACAGGAGGAGCGCAAATTGACCTTTAAATTCAGAAGTGTTGATAGCTAGTGGTTAGTTGCTAGTTTCCCTCATACCTTCCACCTCCTGAACTTCTTCGGGTGATACGATCGAGATCGCCTAGTTTTCTGATGCAGATCGCTGCGGGAACATCAACAACTCACACTCCGTCAACGACATCGATCGCACAAAGATCCGGAAATGGGAAGCACAGTAGGAGTATAGAGGTTGTAAGGAGCATCTGCACGATCTCCGAATCCCATTGTGAAGTCATTAAGGAATGTGTTATGTTATCTGAATCGAGCTTTAGCGATCGGGCAATTGTAGAAGAATTCTACGCTTCATTATTCGATCGCTTTTGCGAATCCTTCGAGTCGTCTGTTCGCGAAATCTTTCAGGAATGCACGTTTGGCATCGTCCCCGATCGCTCTGGAGTCAAAACGCTGTTTATCGTTGGCACCAATCAGTCTGTAGCGGTGCAACTGAAAAAACACACCGAAGCGATCGCCCATCGTGTCGCTGACTTAATGCCGGGAATCGGACGGGCAGCCCTCTGCTTCTTACCTCCCGATGGAGAAGAAATTGCCCAAAATTCTCACTGTAACGCCAAACTCTCTCGATTTATGATGGGTCACATTTTCCCCATTCCCACACTCGACAACACCGAAGATTAGTTGTGAATAGCAACGGATTGCGAGCGCCCCTGCTTTAAAGATTGACCAGATCTATAGTGCGACGATCGAAATTTCAGAATGGGGATCGTGCACGATCGCCAAGATTCTGACCCGTGTTGTTAGTGTTGAGTATGATATGAACGAGCGTCAAAAATTCGATCTCAGAAGTCAGTACGGAAATCAGGTTGCTAATATTGACTTTCTCGAAGCTACTCATTTGCTGAACCCAGAGATGCGCATCCTTGAAATCGGATGTGGATGTGGTGGATTATTAAGCTACATGCGTCACCGAGGATTCAATGCAATTGGGGTTGAAATAAATCGCGATAAAGTTGAGCGAGGAAAAGAACTCTATGGGCAACAGCCGATTGAGGTTGTCAACACCGAAATTTTACCTTTTGAGGATGCTTCGTTTGATATCGTCCTCAGTTTCGACGTATTCGAGCATATTCCCGATTCCGTCCAGCATTTGCAAGAAGTCGCTCGGGTATTGAAGCCAAGAGGATACTATCTGCTACAAACCCCAAATCGGATAACGAATGTTGTCTTTGAGACAATTCGCTGGAAAAGTTTTACAAGTTGGCGTAGCGATCATTGCTCGTTGCATGATTACTGGGGGCTAATTCGACGGTTTCGAGATAATGATTTTCCGACTCTCCAGTTCTATGATATTCCTGTAGTGAATGATTTCTTCGAGGCAAAAGTCCAGCGATTTATGGGACCTATTGGTCTTGCCTTACTCAAAATCGTAAATCCCGATAAACTACCGTTATGGTTACGAACAAGTTTCTATGTCCAAGCTCAAAAAGCTGGAGTAGTTAAAAATGCTTGAGGGGATAGGGTGTAGGGTTTAGAGTCACTGTTGATGGAGATTCTACACCCGATCTATTCTGGACACCGAGACGTTCACAAGTAATAAGTAATAAGTTTGACTTCGGCTGAAAATCCGAGAATTTAAAAGACGAATTAGGTTTGAAGTTTTTCTTCATGAATGAAGAAGCTTCATACCGTTTAGTACATCTAGATGGGCGAATGCCATTCGCCCCTACATCAACACAAAATTTGATGTACCTCATAGCTGCGAAAACCGCTATATTACTTATTTTAGACATCTCCGAAAAATCGTTTTTTGCCTATACAGGATAAGGGTTTGAGGTATATTTCCGGAGATGTTTATTACTTATTGCTTATTACTTAAGGATTGACGAGATCGACCGACCAAGTACGATCGCCTTGGCGTCGGTAGATCCATCGATTTTGCGGTTCTCCTCGCAATTGCAAAAAGTCTACCCATTCTGGATCTAGTAGTAGCAAACAGAAATGAGGCAACGGTTCGATCGCATCCGGAACAGGTACATCGAACGCTACCGCCTCGGATCTGGGTTGACCGGGTGGCGGCGTTGCAAATCCACATCGGGCTCCGTCGGAAAGTTTTGTCCAAGCCTCTCGGCGCGCAGTCTGAAGGGAAACATCGTCACAATCGGCATTGACAACCGTCAGTTGACCGGATAGGCGAAATTGTTCGCGGGTTTTGGGAAAATACCAACACCCTTCGCCCCAAGAATTTTCTAGAATCTGCGAGACTTTCTCACTACGATCGTCTGTGACGATTTGCAGTCGATCGCTCCCGCCAAGAAACCCCCGAAACACCACTGTGCGGTTCGCCGGTCGCCCGTCAGGACGCACTGTTGCCAATTGTAGATACCGGGATTGGGGTTGACTGCGGTGGCGATGTAGCGCCCCGGAGAGAGACGATCGCCACGGTGCAATAGATTGAATCATTGCTTCGGGTCGATCTTAGGTTCGGTGAAAACCACTTCGTAAAGATGGAATTCATTTTCCGCAATTCCTTGCCAGTATGGGGCTTCCGAGCCAAATCCAGGCTGTTTCCTCAACTGTTCGATCGCCTCTCGGTTCTTCCATTGTCCGTAGTTAATCACGCGAGTTCCATCAAGGCTGCGATGAAAAGTTGCCGAAATTAAACCCGGTACTGCCATTGCGGGTTTGACGTGTTCTTTGGCTAATTCCACCATGGGAGGTTGATTCTCTGGCTGCATCCGAAACTCGGCAAAGTGAACGAAATATTCACCTTGGGCAATTTTTGGCGTTCCCACTTTTGATTCAGAAACAACAATTTCGTAAGTGCGAGCATCCGGCGGAGCGTAAGTTCGGAGTTTAGCTGCCTTCGCTTGTACCGCAGAATTTTGTAAAAAAGCTTCGTAATCGTCTACACTTCTCCACTGGGCATAGTTGGCGACTTTGATGCCGTCCAAGCTTTTGTGAAGACTTGCAGAAACAAAACCCGGTTGTTGCTTCACCGTTTCTAAAAATTCGACGATCGATTCGATCAGTTCGGATTGCCTTGCCGGTTCGCTCTGAAAAAGAATGATAACGGTAACGATCTCATTGTTGATAGAAAGAGTTGGCATGAAGAAATCTCCTGAAAATCACATTGAGTAAAACTGAAAGTTTCGATTGCTAATGCCGGAACTTTTAGATGATGAATAGCTCCAATTCGGGCTACAACATCGATCGTAGCATTTTGATTTCAAGCCTACACTTTAGAGATATTAGTGTTAAGTTCAATGTGTAACTCGAAGCAGACAGACGAGCAAGCCAGCCAAATTTTAGATCGAGCGATCGATCGCCAACAACTGTTCCTGGGTAATTGCCCCTTGGCGCAAAATTTCCCAACCGTTCCCCGTCCATTTCGCCACTGTTGAAGGAACGCCAATCCCAGGTATTTCCGTCACCTCTACCGGATTGAGGGTTAAAGCTTGGGGAAACTCGACCGCAATTTTTGACAGGGTGGGTAAAGGCGGTTCGCCAGAACGGTTGGCGCTGGTGGTCGCCAATGGGGTAGTCTGCGATAGAATGTGACGCGCGATTGCATTATTGGGGACGCGCACGCCGATCGTTGTCGGATCGCTGGGGTTAACTTGCGGCGGCAAACGATCGCTTGCCGGAAGCACTAAGGTCAAAGGACCCGGCCAATAGATACCGGCGACGCGCTGCCACAATTGCCGTTCGCCATCGTTACCGTATACATACTGCCACAAATCTTCTGCCGTTGCTCCCATCAAAATCAAAGGTTTGCTGGTGTCGCGCTGTTTAGCTGCAAAAATGAGACCCGATCGATCGGGTCTGGCTGCCAAAGCGGGAACGGTATCGGTGGGAAAGCTCACCAGTTGACCGGAGATCGCGCCAGCAATCAGTTGGGAAAGCGTTGCGTAAGTCATAGCAAAATATTCGAGATGGATCGCCGTTTGTTTTCATTCTGGTGCTTGCGGATCGTCTCTACAAGAGCATCGCCCGACGAATCTTCCTCGATCGTGTATATCCTCCGAAAGTTATATACCTATTGATGGAAGTCAAGCGTCAAGAAAACACGTATCCTGAAGGCATATGCGAGCGAGGCTTATCAAAAAAGGTAGACCGAAACATTAATCGCTCATCTATATCCGTACCCGACTTCCTCTATTTCAGAACTAGATTTTATACCAAAAGGAGAGATTAAGATCGTGCAAGCACTTGTAAATAATACGAATAACGCCGATAGTCCCCACATTACATTTCATGCCACTCGAATCGATATCCCCGAAGATACTCGAAGGCAAGTCGCCGAAAGTCTCAATCAGACCTTGGCAACGACCTTAGATTTGAAAACTCAGGTCAAACAAGCCCATTGGACTGTCAAGGGTATGGACTTTTTTCAGTTGCACGAACTATTTGACCAAATGGCGTCACAACTAGAAGAATATGTCGATATGGTTGCCGAACGGATTACGGCATTAGGTGGTACTCCGCTTGGAACCGCACGAATGGCAGCCCAAGAGTCTATCTTGCCCGAGTATCCTTTGACTATTATCAGTAGCAAAGATCACGTTACTGCCTTAGCCGATCGCTTCGCCGCCTACGCCAAATCTCTACGAGAAGGAGCAAATCTGGCTGAAGAACTCAAAGAGATGGATACCAACGATCTTTACATAGAAGTTTCTCGGACGATCGACAAGTATCTATGGTTCCTCGAAGCCCATCTACAGGGTCATTCGTAAGCTAGTTTCATCCATATCTTCTTCATTGTTGGAGTAGAACTTGAGACATGGAACAAACATTTCCTCTGTGTTCGGGAGCGCTCTCGCTCCCTGTCTCCTGTCTCTAGGGTTAGGAGTTTCTGCGATTTTTTCAATTGCAGAAATCCCTACATTAAGCTATACCCTCAGAGAAATTCCCGAAAGCGGAAATCCAACTAGAGTGAGTCGAGTGTGAGGGAATGTAGTGAGCGACGATCGTACCCAGTTCTTCGATCAGATAGGGTTTACATAGGTAATTGTCGCACCCCAGAGATCGCAAGCGATCGCACTCTTCAACACGGGTTAGGGTTGTTAGCGCAATGATAGGTAACTTCGCCGTTTGCGGATTGTCTTTAAACGATCTCAGGAGTTTTATATCCTCATCATGCGTTGCGCTGATGGCAAGCAAAATTAAATTAGGCTGATACATCTTCGCTAAGGTGAAAGCCATCTGACGATCTTGGGTGACGACAGAGGTGTATCCAAACATTTCTAGTGCTTGGTAGACCAGCACCAAATTATCCTCGTCACGATCGACGGCTAAAACCTGAGGCGATTGAAATAGAAGATTTTTCAGATTTCCCTCGATCTTTCTCATGATAGCCTTAATCTTCCTGCAATGAAACGAGCTGAATTTTCAGCCCTTTTACAAGAGCTGTTGGCTTAAACACCATCCAAATTCGTTCCCCAACAAGTCGATGGTCCTTGCTCGTCTGGCATTTAAAGGCGAGGAAGGGCTAAATCAAGCCGATGAGGGATTTATTTACACTATTTTAACACTTTAGCAGATATCTAATACATAACTTCAGTTCCCACTCCCATCGAGTTCAACGATCCATTCACACTCCCGGCGCACCAGCTTGACCAAACAGCATAATGAAGCTTGAATCTCGGCATAATGACCCAATAGCCCCAGAGCCGAGCCAACGACCGACGCACTGTGACCGACCAGCAACAGATTTGAGGAAAAGTCGGCAACCAACTGCCGTGCGGTTTTCCCAGTGCGCTGCCAACAGATTTCGTCAGTTTCTGGATATTGCGGTTGTACCCGCGAACGATAGCTCGCATCGATGCGGGGAAATCGTTCTTTCAGAGCTTCTAAAGGCAAGGTTTCCGGCATGGCGTGCATCCATTCAGGATTGAGCCATTCGCACAGTCCCCATTCGAGTTTCAGGGGTAAATCGAGGACTTCGGCGATGGGGTTGGCAGTTTGAACCGTCCGCAAGAAAGGGGAGCAAAAGATATGGTCGATCGATTCGCCTTTCAACCGGTTTGCCAATTCCCCAGCTTGAATCTCGCCATCGTCAGAGAGATGCGGATCGTAGGGACGAAGGGCAGTGTTAAACCATTCCGGGCGTACGAAGTCGATGCGATTGCCGTGTCGGGCAATCCAGATCGTTTGAGTCATAAATTTTCCAGTCAAGGGAGGTTAGTTGGTAGATGGATCGCCCATGTCCTCAATTGTGGCTGGCAACCCCAGACCTTGCAACTGTTCGACTAGCGATTGGGCTCGATCGAGTTCGCGAAATGCGCCGGCTTGGACGACTTCTTGACCCTTGACAAAGGTACTGAAAGCATCTGGAGCGATCGCCCGAATGGTGGCGCGTACTCTGACACTATGGGCTTCTACAATCACGCGATAGCGCAAATTCGCTGCGATTCGACCGAGTTGGGAAACTTGAGACGGGGGTTGTAAGGAAATAAACGGCTCGTCTCCGGCATCGCCGATGGGGATGTCAACATCGGGAACTGGCAGCACACCAAAAGACGGAACCCGTTCGCTTCTGGAAAGAGGTTGTTCGAGAGCGGGAGGGGGTGACAAGGGTGAAGTGGAAGGTACAGCAGCTAGGGCTGTGGGAGGCTTGGGTAATGGAGATTCCGAAGATATGGGTTCGACCCCTGTCTCGGGTAAGGTTGGCAGTGCTGGAAGCGTGCGCGTTCTGGCAAGCGTCGGTGATTTCGGCGGGGGAGAGGCGGTGGTTGGGGCGATCGACGATCGGACTGAGAGCACTTGTCCAAACTCCCGCACGGGAACGGCAGGGGCAGAACCGGAAGAGGAGGCACTCACAAGTATGGGTTGTGCCCCGCCGGAAAAGTCCACTTCTCCTGCCGTGCGATCGTCATCAAGTTCGTTACCAAATGCCTGCACGACTTGCTCGGCTGCATTCTCGACATCTCGATCGTCGTTATCTCGGATGGTGTTGCCCCCCGGATCGTCTGTGGTTCCCAGATTGGGCCCGGCTCGATCTCGAATGACAACACCATAGCGATCGTTATCGGTAATCACGTTACCGCGCAAAATCGGCTGGGCATTTTGTCGTACCACCACCCCATCTGCATTATTGGCAATCTGATTGCTCATCACTAAGGGTACAGCCTTGTCGGCGATCGCCAGTCCCACATCCGAGCCTTCAAAGGTATTTTCCCGAATATCTGCCCGAGACGTGCCAGCGACAGTCATTCCACTGGCATCATTGTCGATCAACTGGTTGCCTCGCACGATCGGCGCCCCACTTCCGCCAATTGCCATGCCATCTTGACGATTCCCTGTAAATGTATTGTTGAGAATGGTGGGACTGGCCGAGTCGATCCACAAGCCATATCCCTCGGAGTTGGTCACTGTGACCCCCACCAATCCAGCGCCATCGGCAGCGACGAGGGCGACGTTGAGGCGATCGATCGTTCCTCCCCCAGAAATGACGATGCCTTCCCCCCGAGTTTCCGGATTTCCCTGAATCGTCACACCGGGTTTCAGACGTAGCGGAAAGGATTCTCCCGAGTTTGTGTTGTAGGTTCCCGATGCCAGGAGAATGACGGTATTCGGCTGAGCGATTTCCAAGGCATAGGTAATGGTTCGCAGGGGAGAGAGGGCATTCCCCGAGGTGCGATCGTCGTTGCCGGAGAGCGGATTGACGTACAGCCGAGTGATTTCGGTATCGGATCGTTGAGTGACGGGTTTGAGGGGAGTTGGGAGGCTGCCCGAAGCGATCGCCGGACACGAAAACCCGATGAGGGAGGAAACGGTTAACCGAGCAACCAGAGGAATGGAGAATCCTAGGGCAGAACGCCCATCAATGCGCTTTCTCATGTGAGGAGTTAGCTTAAACTACTGATGTTTTTTCAAACAGGACTTACACGAGCCGATCTAGGGATAACCCCAGAGGAATTGCCCGAAAAAAACCAGATATGACGGCTTTGCATAAGTCCTGCAAAAGAAGGAACGTGCGGGTACGAACAACCCGAATCTAGAATGACGGCTGACCCCGACGCACCCCTCTAACTCATAACTTGACAGACTAACTGTCTTTTCTTGCGCGATCGCCCATCGATCTAGATAACATACCAAGATAGAATAACTTCTGCCACTTCGATCGTTTTTGCTCGATTTTCTCTGACCCGTTTGGGTCGCTGCGTCGATCGCTTCGGGGGCTCTCAAAAAGGGCTAATCGATCGAGGCTCGGTCTTAAGACCCAAACATCCCGTATTGTCGATGTCCGATCTCTAACGATCTTATACTGAATGAGGAGTTTCCTGATGGGCGATCGCCAAAGCCAGAGCCAACTGACCCCTGCCGCTGTCTGCCGAATTTTAGACGCTAATTTAGATCGTGCTCGCGAGGGCTTGCGGATTGTGGAAGAATGGTGTCGGTTCGGACTCAACAGCACCGAATTAACCGACGAGTGCAAGCAAATGCGGCAAACCCTCGCCCAGTGGCACGATTCCCAACTGCGAGAAGCGCGGGATACTCCCGGAGATCCCGGTGTGGAGTTGACCCATCCCCAAGAAGCCAAACGGGAGAACGTCGAGGGAGTTCTTGGGGCTAATCTCTGCCGCATCGAGGAAGCGCTGCGGGTTTTGGAGGAGTACGGCAAGCTGTATCACCCGCAAATGGGGGAAGCCTGCAAGCAAATGCGCTATCGAGTTTATACTCTCGATAGTCGGTTGCTGACCTTCGGGCGTCACCAGAAGTTACAAGAAGCACGGCTGTATTTGGTCACGTCTGAGTCGGATAAACTCCTCGAAATTGTTGAAGGCGCACTGCAAGGCGGATTGACCCTGGTACAGTATCGGGATAAAAATGCTGACGATCTCACGAAAGTGGAGACGGGAATCAAGCTGCGCCAGCTTTGCCACCGCTACGATGCTCTATTTCTGATGAACGATCGGGTTGATTTAGCGCTGGCTGTTGGCGCTGATGGGGTGCATCTGGGTCAGCAAGACGTGCCGATCGCCTTTGCCCGACAATTGCTCGGTCAAGCCCGGATTATCGGTCGCTCTACCACCAATCCCGAGGAGATGCAACGGGCGATCGACGAAGGGGCAGATTACATCGGGGTGGCCCGGTGTACGACACGCCCACCAAACCGGGAAAATCGGCAGCGGGTCTCGAATATATCCGCCATGCTGCCGAACATAGCCCCATTCCTTGGTTTGCCATCGGCGGCATCGATATGAACCGCCTTCCCGATGTGGTTTCCGCCGGAGCCGGGCGCCTTGCCGTTGTCCGTGCCATTATGGAGGCTGCACAACCCACTCTCGTCACCCAGTATTTTCTCTCTCAACTGACGATGAACGAGACTTTGCGGCGTTTGCGATCGGCTTCGCAGTAATCAGTATCGCTGAGCGTACAGCAGGGGCGAAGCAAATGCCTGAAAAGTTCATATACAAACCGATAAGATTTATGCAAATGCTTCGCCCCCGACTGTCAATAGCAGCCGGCGTACGAGCGATTTGGCGGCAATACAACGAGCGAGTTTTTTTGTTTTTTGTACAATAAGTAGTCGCGGCTTCGCCCTGACATTAGGATACCACAGTCTACAGGCAAAGGTTTCAATCCCTAATAGGGATTATAGGTGATTGCGACCTTAGCCGCTCGTTTATTCACGATCGATTACCGCTGGTTTCAATCCCTAATAGACATCTCCAAAAACCCTAAATTCCCTACCAGTAGGCTATTTAGGGATACAATCGGATGTTAGCTTCGGTGCGATTGTCAACCAATTTTTACGGTTTTTGGGCATCTTTTTCAAAATCATGCCAGTTTGTTAAAGTCCCTAAATCCAATAGTATTCGCCCAAGCTTGAGTTTCTTTCAACTGAGGATAAAAGCACCAATTTGATATCTTACCAATCCATAAACTAAAGACATAACTGAGGAATAGTGACGAGAATGAAGCCGAAATCTTTCCGAGGCAATCCGAAATATTTTGAGCCGACGAATGAGATGCTCTACTCGAATTTTTTGTTTAGATTTTTGCCGGAGCCTTGACTGTACTGTTCCCCCGCCAGTTACGCGGGGGATGCTGCATGAAACTGGCAGACCCATTTAATTGGATTCGGCAGACTCAGGGCTATCTGCCAACGGCGTCGTCGTCAAAACGTCCAATCCCACCGAAGCCAATAGTTCGTTCCAGTGGGTGCTGACTTGGCTATTGTCCGGTTGCATCGTTCGCAAGCGAGCCAGGGTGGCAACAGTATCGTACCAGATGCCTGAATTGCCGAGGGCGATCGCTTCTTGGAGAAGTTCATCTGGGTTCGACGAAGGACTAAATGCACTTTCGCTGTTGGATGGAGATCTTTCAATCCATCCGCTCACCAGAGGGTTACTTGGATGGAGTTTTCCATCGCATTTGAGGGCAAAAAACCACTGGTAATTTTTGCCAACTTCCAAAGCCGGAGCGTCTTCTGGAAGTTGAATGGTAACCAAACCCGCCTCTCCAGAAATCGGAACATTCATTTGATAGTGAAGCTGTTTACCTTCGTCTTTGATGCTAAACATCGCCTCTTTTTCGCCCGTTTCTGGCAAGTAAACCAGGATTGTTGGGCGATCCAACTGAGTCATTCCGGAATTGCTACTAGGTAGTAATGGAGTGACTGCTTCTTGGGTTGAGGCGAATGGAGAAGAGGCTTGACCGCAGAGTTGACCGCTGCGAGAGGCGCCTCCAGTGGTTTGTCGGGGGGATTCATTTCCGGGTGGCGTGAAGGTGACAGCGAGTGCCGAGCCGAATCCGGTCAGAGCCATTCCGGTTGCTAATGTTAGCAATCCAAACACCTTGACAAAATTTGTATGTTTCATAGCGATCGTTTTTCGAGAGAAATGTTGTGATTCAATTTTCAGAACCTGGGAAAATCGGAAAACGTAAACTAACAGATGTAGAGAAAATCTAAATTTTTAAGTGTAAAAGTGGGTAATAGATTGTGACTTTCTCTAACACGATTATACTCGCCATTTTGTAAAGGATTACCGGGTGAGTGTCTTATAGAAGGCTTAATTATGAAGCTGTCATGAATTTTTGAACTTGATTTGTAAGCCTTTCCGAATACTGACCTTAGAGCCAATCTCCAACTAAGACAAATGGCGCCCAGAAAAAGGGATCGTTAAAGTTGGAATTGGCGATCATTTCCCGTTGTGCTTTTCCCATCGCTTCGGCTTTGGTGGTGTTCGGTTCTTTCAGGTGTTTGTAAAACTCGGTGATGAAGAAAACGGTCGATTCATCGCGCACCCGCCAGAGGGTTGCTAGGGTGGATTTCGCGCCCGATCGCACGGCAAATCCGGCTAATCCTAAGAGTGCACGATCGTCTCCGGCAGCGGTTTCGCAAGCACTGAGAACGAGTAAATCTAAAGATCCAGCGTTAGCAATTTGGCGACTTTGTAAGAGTGAATCCAACTCCTTGATCTCGATCCGATCGTCCCAGGTGAGGAGGAAGGTATCTTCGGCTTTGGAACTAAATTGTCCGTGGGTGGCGAGGTGAACGATATCGGCAGGTTTATCGTTCATTTTTTGGGCAAAACCGGTGTCGGTGAAGTCCTCATTCAGGAGTACCGAAGTCGGGAGTTCTTCGGTAATCTGACTGACTTCTACTTCTACCCCAGGGAGTGCCGAAAAACCTTGACGTGCTTCGCTCAATCCGCCGATCACAGTTGTCAGTAAGGATCGATCGGTCGCTCCCGATTCCAGCAACTGCAATCCCGGAGACAGCGCCACATTATAACGTTCTACTAAATAGCGATCGCCGTCATATAATGCGGTCATGGGAATCTGGCGCAGCTTGCCATCCAGGACAAATACTAAAGTTTTAACATCCGTAAATGTGGGATCGTCGGCAGCGGGTTTGACGATCCAATTGTAGAGAGTTTGAGCGAGATTCAAGCGTTCGGCGCTGTCGTAGACCGGATTGAGGGAACCCAAGAATTCTTCGATCGTATTTTCGATGTCGTTTTGAGAAATAGAGACAGAGTGATAGCTTAGGGGTTCTCCGGGAGTTGAGACGATCGTTGCCAGACGATCGCTCAAAATAATCGGATAAACCACTGCCGCTGTGGGATCGACGCGATCGATGGCAGTGGGTTCGGCATCCAAACAGGCTTCTCGGAAGAAGTTATCCAATTCTGCCAGTTGCAGGTTTTCGATGGCATCTCGTGCCTGAATCAGGTTGGCTTGGGTGGGGTTGTCGTTTAGCAACAACTCCACCAATTCCCGGTAAACGGGTTCGATGCTTTCCCGGAAGGTAAACTGAACCTCGGGATTGATGGCAACCAAATCGCCACGTAGAGATTGTACCGCGCTGACGGCTTCGGTATAAGCAGCGATCGCCGGTTGTCGTTTCCCTTGTTTGGCTTGTAATCGTCCTAACTCCAAGGCGGCTTGGGCAGAAATATCGGCAGATTGGAGGTTTTGGGCGATGGAGAGTGATTTTTGCTCCAATTCGATCGCTTCGGCAAATTGACCGTTTTGGGCGTAGAGAATCCCCCATTTACTCAAGGCATAAGCTTCGGCTTCCGAATCTTTGAGGGTTTGCGCCGATCGCACCGCATCGGCTAACACGCGGCTTAAATCAGCCGTGTTGACTGATTGCCCCTGACGGTTCATTTTCAGCACGCTGTGGGCAAAATTGACCGTCCCGAATATGGAAGCGCGGCTGGGGGACACACTCGCTAACTGGTTTTGGATTTGAGGTACGATCGCCTGCGCGTCTTGCCACTGTTGCGATTCGACGTGGAGATGCAGTTGGTTGAGTTGGGCTTCCAAGGTGTCCAGGGGATTGGTTGCCGCTTGTTGCGCCTGTTGGAAATAGCTAAGCGCGGCAACGGAATCCGCAGCATCGATCGCCGTATTGCCCAAACTCAATAGAATTGCGCTAGTTTCGGCATTCGCACCCAGGTTTTGGGCGATGGACAAGCTGCGTTCTAAAGCGGTTCGACTTTGTTCCAGTTCGCCGATGGCTTGTAATGTCGTTCCCATGCTGCGGAGAGAAATCGCCTTGAGTTGGGAATCGGGTTTTTCGGACAGGTAAAGATCGATGTCGGCGAGTCGATCGCGCGATCGACGATAGAATCCTAGGGTTTGTAAGGCTTGCGCTTGGTTGATGCGGCTACCGACAGAACCCATTTCATCTCCCGCGCGATCGTAAAACGTTTGGGCTTCTTCCCAAGTTTCCAGTGCCGCTTGCGCCTGTCCCGTTGCCAGCGAGAGTTTACCTTGGGTGTTCAGGGTTTGCGCCCACAAAATCGCGTCTGCGTCGGGGAGAGATTCCAGTAGAGAACGGCTACGATCGATCGCCTGCTTGGCTTCATCCCACTGGGATAACTCCTGATACGTCAGAGACAGATAACTCAAACTCAACGCTTGATTTGGGAGATCTCCGCTGCGATCGAAAGTTTGTGCCGCCGCCTGCCAAGCTGTCGCCGCGTCGGCAAAGCGTCCAGCTTGGTATAAACTGCGACCTTCGGCAAGGGGGTTCGATGCCGCCGTCGAAGGGTTATATGAGGGAGAAACCTGTTGGGGAGTCGCGGGTTCGAGGATTGCCATCGCCGGGGGAACGGCGAGGGCGAGTAGTAAACCCAGGAGTCCCAAAACTGCCCATTTCAGCCATTTCTGAGGTTTGATAAATTTTTTGATAAATTGTTTGATAAAAGTTCGATCGCGCATTTTCAACTTTATAGAATTTAGGGTTTTCAGTTATGGGGTCGTCTGGGTACTCGATCAATCGTTGTTTCGCACCGGATCGCACCCAGATGCCGCTAAATTGCCCGATGGGGAAGGGTTAGCGGTAGCCACCAACTCCACCGTGCCGTCTTCATTGACCCGCCATCCCGTGGCTTCTACCAGTCGTTCCGGGGTTTCTACCCGAACCGATGCCGACTCCACAGTTTCTCCGCGAAATTCCGACAAGTCCCGCACATCCGACCAAGTGCGGCTGCTGGCGAGGGGTCGGTTGGGGTTGGCGGGAACCCCGCCGCGTCCGGTGGCGATGAATTCGCTGTCTCCTAAAGTCTCGCATCCGGCAACTACTCGATCTGCGGGGTCGAGGACGTTTTCGGGTAAATTGACTAATCCCGCATTGGGTGCCACGTCCGGATTGGTAATAGTAACAGCGCCATCGACGCCGAATTGGGAACTGGCAGTGATGCTGCTGTTGCCAGAAGCAAAGAGTCCTCGAGTCGTAATTTGGATGTTGCCGCCTTCCCCTCGAACAGCGTTGGCGTTAATTTGGCTGTTTTCCAAAAGGGCGATGGTATTGGAGTCGATCGCGATGTTGCCGCCACTCCCCGTACCGCCCGCCCGCGCGGAAATGAAGCTACCGTTCCTCAACTGCAAGCCGTCGAGACTTAGTTGAATGTTGCCCCCTTCACCCGATTCCGTTGAGGCGGTAATCCCGCCGCCACGATCGAGCAAAACGAGATCGGCGTTGACGTTGAGATTACCTGCATTTCCAATCCCTTCGTTGCGAACGGAGACCAATCCTTCGTCGGTTACGGTCAACTGCGGCGTAGCGATCTCCACATTTCCCGATGCACCCGACGGGATAGGAGGTGCGCCAAACGCTCGCTGTAAGCCTATACTTGCCCGCTCAGCACTGGAATCGATGATGCTGGGAAGAGTCCCCGATGCGGTTTGGCTGAGTTCGACCAACTCAGTGGCGTTGACGACAACCCTACCTCCATTACCCTCCCCAAACGCTGAAGAACTGATTTCTCCGCCATCTTGAAGGAGCGCTCTTGATGTGTTAACCGTGATGCTACCTGCATTCCCTGAGCCAAAAGAAGGTGCAGTAATTAAACTGGGTGTTGTGGAGCCAAGTGCAATTCCGAAGATTTCAATGGTATCGGTTACATTGACTGTCAGTTGTCCGCCAGAACCGCTTCCGGAGGTCAGAGTCGATAAACGCCCCCCAGAGCGAAGGCTCAAATTTTCCCCGGAAAGGGTAACGTCACCGCTCGAACCCGTACCGGACGTTAAAGCGATAATCGCACTTGCCACCCTGAAGTTGAGAGGGGAAGTGCCAATCAGTTCGATCGACTCGGAAACTCGAACGTCGATATTGCCACTGTTTCCTTCTCCTAAAGTCCCATTGAAGATTTGCCCTCCATCGCGAAGGAGTAGCTGTGGAGTAGAAACGTCGATATCGCCCCCGTTGCCAACACCCACCGTTTCCTGGCGAATCCCCGCAGGAAATCCTTCGGGATTTATCCCCGCTAACGTTAAAGATTCCGCCGCTCGTACTTGCAAAGTGCCAAAGGTTTGCGTCCCTTGGTTTTGGAGCAGGGCGATCGATCCGTCACTGAGGGCAACCCGTCCGCCAACAATTTGCATCGAGCCGATTTCGCTTCCACTCGCATCGACAGCCGCTTGCCGAACCAGATCGATATCTTGAAAGCGCGAGACACCATCGTAGTTGAAATGCCACTGCCCGTTTGGCTGTTCGTTTGGGGTCGTCAAACCGACAAATCCGGTTTCCACTGCCCCTAGCTCGATATGTCCTCCTTCTGCGATGACGGTTGCGCCGTCTAAAAGTACGTCACCGCCCAGCAATGCTAGGGTTTGTCCGGGGTTGACCTGCAAACCCGAACTGATATTGTCTCGCTCGATCGGTGGAAAAGTTGGATTGTCAGCGGTTAAATTATGACCGTTTCCACGCACTTGAATGGCTCCAACTTGTCCGTTAAACTGCAAACCGAGCGGGACGCTTATCGTCAGTAACGGTGCTACCTGAGAAGAGGCATTAAATTCCACGCCGTTCTCGAAAACAACGCTATTCGCGGTGGTTCCCAAAAACGAACCGCCGATATCCAATCGGGCATTGGGTCCGAAGACGATTCCCGCTGGATTGAGTAGAAACAAACTCGCCCCACCGTTGGCGCGAATCAATCCGTCGATGTTAGAAATATTTCCCCCAGTGACGCGACTGAAAATATTTTGGACATCGAGGGAGTTGTTGAAAAAGGCTTCGGTTCCGGTGGGAAGGGAAAAGTCAGAGAAGCTGTGGAACAGATTGGCTCCGGCGGCGGTTCCCCCGTCGATGGTGAAGGTGTTGCCATTGGGAGCGACGATCGAATTGACCGGAAGACTGGAATCGGGGACAATTTGGGCGATCGAAACTGTTGGAGTCAAGCCCCAAGTCAGAGCCAGTAAAGATTGCAGGACAACAGAAGTTCCATCGAGTTTCATTGGGCGTGACAGTGGGCGTAAGTTTACACAGTGGCAGCAATACGATCGGAGAAAGTGGGTTGAGTTTGGGGTCTAACTGATGCTCCTTACTTTGAGTGTATTCGCCCCGATCTCCGATCGGCAAGACTCTTCGGACTTGTGAGTATTTGCTAGCGGACGATCGTAAGTTTTGTAACACTTAGATCGTCAAAAAACCCTTGTGGCGTCGGACAGCGATCGAAGCTAAATCGTTACAGGACAATCGTTTTGACCCAATTGAAACCGAGGTGAGACGAAGATCGATCGCGGGTCACAAAAACGAATGATCCAGGAAAAACGATCGAATACTTTGTTGCAGATTGTTAAAGTCTGTTTCATTGCATCACAACTTTGGGGGTCAGGTGTCCATCCCGACAGAACCCCGTGATAGGATTCACCACGGTAGAACTTAACAGACTACACATTTTTAGGAGAAAAGCTTTGGGAATCCGGGTAGCTGTTGTCGGAGGAGGTCCAGCGGGATCGTCCGCCGCTGAAGTCCTCGCAAAAGCGGGTATTGAAACCTATTTATTCGAGCGCAAGTTAGATAACGCTAAGCCTTGCGGTGGGGCGATTCCTCTGTGCATGGTTAGCGAGTTCGACTTGCCTCCCGAAATTATCGATCGACGAGTGCGAAAGATGAAGATGATCTCGCCGTCGAATGTCGAGGTCGATATCAACATCCAAAAACCCGATGAATATATCGGGATGTGCCGCCGGGAAATCCTGGATGGGTTCCTGCGCGATCGTGCCGAGAAGTTGGGCGCGAACTTGATCAACGGAACCGTCCACAAACTGGAGATCCCCACCAACGATACCGATCCCTACACCCTTCACTACGCCGACCACTCCAATGGCAGTGCGACAGGGGTTCAAAAAACCCTGAAGGTGGATGCAGTCATTGGTGCGGATGGGGCGAACTCTAGGGTCGCCAAAGCCATCGATGCTGGGGAATACAACTACGCGATCGCGTTCCAAGAACGGATTCGCCTCCCCGACGATAAAATGGCATATTACGAAGATTTGGCGGAAATGTACGTCGGGTAACGATGTTTCCACGGACTTCTACGCTTGGGTATTCCCCAAATACGACCACGTTGCCGTGGGTACGGGGACGATGCGGGTCAACCAAGCTCACATTAAGAAGCTGCAAGCGGGGATTCGTGGCTCGCGCATCTCGTCGCCTCGAAGGTGGGCAAATCATTAAAGTGGAAGCTCACCCCATCCCGGAACATCCCCGTCCTGTGCGGGTTCGCGGTCGGGTAGCTTTGGTGGGCGATGCTGCTGGAACAGTTACCAAGTCTTCGGGTGAAGGTATCTATTTCGCGGCAAAATCTGCCCGGATGTGCGCCGAAACGATCGTGGAAGCCACCAATGCTGGCGCAAAACTCCCCACGGAAGCGGATCTGGAGCTATATCTGAAGCGTTGGGATCGTGCATACGGTATGACCTATAAGGTTCTGGATATCCTGCAACGGGTGTTCTACCGGACGGATGCCACACGGGAAGCGTTTGTGGAAATGTGCTCCGATTTGGACGTACAGCGGATGACGTTTGACAGCTATCTGTACAAGACGGTTGTCCCGGCGAATCCTTTGGTTCAGATGAAAATTACGGCGAAGACGATCGGTTCTCTGTTGCGCGGAAATGCTTTAGCACCATCGGAATACCATCCAGTTCCTTCGATCTCGCGTTAACTTTCTCACAACTTCTTCACACCGACACAACAAGATCGCCCGTTCCGGGATCGCAACATCGATCCCGGAACGGGTTTTTTAGATTAAAAAGCTGAGGGGAAGCAGGGGGATAAGGCGAAGGTATGGCGAAAGCGATGGAATGGTAGGGCTTGCCCCAGTATGCGGGCGGCATTGACGTTAAGGACTAAGGATTCGATTGTCGATCGATCTCTGCGGGATTGGGAAGGTAAACCCCTGCATATTCGTTAGCAATAATCTCAAAAAAAGCTTTAACTTTGCTTTCAAAGCGCTCTTTTCCGAAATATTGACCGCGATCGATCGCGGCTTTTTGCATTTGTTGTAATTTCTGGGGATGAGAAATTAATTGATGGGTATATTCACACAGTTCGGCGATCGAATTGAAGAGAAATCCTGACTTTTCCGATTCTACAATCTCTCGCTGTCCCCCGCCATTAAATACTACGGGAACACAGCCACTTTGCATCGCTTCGACGGTTGCCATGCCAAAATGCTCGAACCGTTGCGGGTTGACTTCCCCCAGTCCGCAGGCGTGCCAGAAAATGCTAGCTTTGGCGTATATTGCTTTAAGTTCGTCTAGGGAAATATTGATTTTGAGTTCAATATCGGCTGAACTTTTTTTAACGAGCTTTTCCACGGTTTTGAGATAAGGATTTCCTGGAGGACTACCGCCTACTAAAATGAGTTTCCAACCTGTCAAAATTTCGGGTTGAGTTTGTTGTAATTCTAGAAAAGCTTGAATCAGTTCGACTTGTTTTTTGCTCCCTCCGGCTTCAAATCGAGCGACGGAGAGAATCATCTTTTCTTTAGGAACGTTTGGTGTGTCGAGAATCACGGGAGGATAGAGAAGTAAACTCGATTCGAGTTGCCAGCGTTTTTTTAGCCATTGGGTGGTAAATTGGCTGTTGGTGATGACAAAAGTGTAGTAATCGACGGCGAAGTGTTTGGTGCGCCAGCTATCGGGAAAATGGCAGAAGAAAATGGAAATCGGAGAGAGTGGTTTGACTTTCTCGAGTTGGTTGACGTTGATGAAAATATCGTAGTTTTGACTTTCTTGGGTGATGGCAAGAAATGGGTTTTCCATCTCTTCTGTCACCATGCTGGAGTCGATACAGGACATCCGGCGCTTTTCAAAAAAGGGAAGGGGAATAATTTTGATTTGGCAGTGGGATAAATTCAGTCCGTACCAGGTTTCTAAATCGGCGATCGATACGGGTTTATTAGCGATAAAGGTAATGTCAAATTGATGTTGTATAATTGAGGCTAAGGTCGCTACATATTTCTGTCCGCCACCGAGAAAATGGAGGGCGTGATCGTAAATACAGATTGATATTTTACGATCGCCGGACATGACTTGCAAACGAGCAAAAAAACGATCGGCGACGAAAGGACTATAAATCTCGATCAGCTTTTCAGCTAACTGAGAAAGTACGGTATTGGCTATTTCAAAGCGCTGATGTTGGAGTATTTTGTGGCTAGCCGTTAGTAGGCTATCGTAAAGCCAGTTAAATTGTTTTTTACGATAAAATACAGAAGTATCGATCGCTTCTACAAGTTGTAACGGTTCGTGTTTGGCTAAATATAAAAAACGATTGCGATTGCAAAAATATTCAGTCAGGGAATTTCCCTCGCTGGAACCGCCGTAAACGTGGTGTGCGATCGCCTTGGGAACGTATAATAATTTCCAGCCTTTTTCTCGGCAACGCTTAGCATAATCCACGTCTTCAAAATACATGACAAAATCCCGATCGACTTCGCCAACATCTTGCAAACAGGCTTTTCTAAATAAAACCGCTGCCCAACACAATCCTTCGACTTCTTTTTCGGTATCGTACTGTCCGCGATCGCGCTCTTCGATACCCACATCTGCCCAATAATAATTCGGCAGCATTTGATGACCGACACTATTTATTCTACCATCTTTTAAGAGTATTTTACCAGAAATAGCTCCGACTTTTGGATAATTTTGTAACCGATCTACTAGTTTTTTTAGCCAGTTTGATTCCAGTGTGGCATCGTTATTGAGGAAGCTGATATACTCTCCTTTCGCCTGTTGAATTCCTAAATTGAGTGCGCTGGCGAAGTTGTTTTCTGAGTTGACAAAAACTCGAATATTGGTATAGTTTTGCTGAAGATAGTCAACCGAACCATCTTGGGAACCATTATCGATCGCGATCGTATCTATACAGTCTTGAGGGTAGTCTAAATTTTGCAGCGAACTCAAGCAATCTGGGAGATACTTAAGACCATTATAGGTGATAATAATAAAAGAACAGATGGGGAGCTCGATCGTCATTTCATTTATTCTTCCGGATTGATTCCTAAAGCTCGTAATTGTTCGGTTAACTTTTCCGCACGTTCTCGTTCTCGTTCTAACTGAAGCTCTGCAAGGTTAGCTCGTTGTTGCTCCATTTGAGCCGATTCTTGAAGGGTTGGAACTTTAACTCCCTCAACGGTAAAATAGCGCAATTGTTCGGAGTCTACACCGAGATACAATCCTAATTCTTCACTCCACCGCCAACCTCGATCGTTTTCTGTAATATCTTCATATTGATGTCCGATTAACCGAAATCCAGCTAATTCTAATGTCTCCGGATCGAACCAGAAATATTCAGGAGTCCGGAATCGGTTTTGATATAACTCTTTTTTGACTGTTCGATCGACCGATGCCGTAGAATTTGAAAGTAACTCAATAATCAGATTGGGATATTTTCCGTCTTCTTCCCAAACCACCCAAGATTTTCGAGGATGCTTTTCGGTGGGTTGTACTAAAAAAAAGTCGGCTCTCGAAAGTCTCGATTTCGCAATTGTTGCCGACTGAAATAAATTGTTAGATTTGCGCCGATAAAAAAGTCACTTCTATCCCGCCACAGCCATTCTAAAGCAGTCACCAGCAGCAGCAATTGCGTATAATGTATGGAACTTTCCATTTCTGGCTCATTACTCTCGATTTGCGTGGCATCTGGCATCATTGCCTCGAGTTGTGCGGCTGTTAGAACCATATACGCCTCCACCCCTCCAAAACTTGAGTTTAAATTTAAATTATACCTGTTCTCGATCGATTCGATCGTCTTGGGGTTGTATCGCTTTGAATCGATCGATTTGAGCTTTCAGTTTTTCCATTTCTTGCGACTGCAATTCTAACCGATTCATCACTTCTTCAAAACGGTTGGCGATATCCGCTTGCAAGTCTTGTTTTAGCGTTTGTTGCGATCGCGATAAACCTCGGACAATCCGAGTATTCGCACTATTATAAACCACCTGTTGTTCTAAAGAAGGACGTAGCAACTTTCGCAGGAGACTTTTAACCCTAATAATGACAGCACCCAGCTTTCTGGCTGAAGTTAGCGGAACGTTATAGATATCGTATCCGGCAGTTAACATGGCTAAATCTTCAGGGTCGAGTTCAGAAATGCTCTCGTTCGCTTCGATCGCATCCGAACCCAGTTTAGAGACTTCTACTACTCCGATTTGCGGTTTTAAGACTTGTCTTAAACGTTGTAAAATCTGCTGTTTATCGATCGTTTCTTCTGTCATTTTTGTTCGAGATTTTTAAATATATTTAAATGCACTTTATCGTCGATTGAATAAACTTTTTTAATCGATCGTAACAGTCTAACAATTAGACACCCAATTCTTGTAAATTGGGTGTCTAGATCGTTGACTATCGCTTTCTAACAACTAACAACTAGTCACTAGCTCAAACCAATTCTATTTGACAGTCATCCCCCACCATAAATCGTACCGCCTTCGGACGTTTGGGAGCCGGAAAGACGTGTGCTCGTCGTCCGATTAGACTATCGACAATCCGTTGGTGAACACTTTCTAATTTTGCACCCTGCAAAATAACGCTATGTTCGATATCAACATCAATCAGGCTGACACCATCGGCAATGCTGCTATAAGGTCCAATAAAACAGTGTTCCAAATGACAGTTATCTCCAATAATAACCGGACCCCGAATGGAACAGTTGACAATGCGCGTTCCTTCACCAATTTCCACCCGTCCGATGATTTGGCTTTTGTCGTCTACTTGACCTTGTACCGACGATTTTAACTGGGTATCCAGGATGATTTGATTGGCGCTGAGAAGATCGTCCTTTTTCCCGGTATCCAACCACCAACCGTCAATAATTCGAGATTCAACGTGTTGTTGGTGGTCGATCAGATTTTGGATAGCATCGGTGATTTCTAGTTCTCCCCGTGCCGAAGGTTTGATTCGATCGATCGCTTCGTGAATGGTGGGAGCAAAATAGTAAATTCCCACCAATGCCAGATTTGAAGGGGGATCTTTCGGTTTTTCAATTAGTTGCAATACACGCCCTTTTTCGTCTGTTGTTGCCACCCCAAAAGCACTGGGATTTTCGACGGGACGTAGTAAAATAAGAGCGTCGAGGTGATTGTTTTTGAACTCTTCGAGAAATGGGGTGAGATCCTTTTCGATCAGGTTATCCCCGAGGTACATAATAAAGGGAGAATCACCCAGGAAAGGTTGGGAAATTTTGACGGCGTGTGCCAATCCGGCGGGTTGATCTTGTAGAATATAAGTGATGTTTGCGCCGAAACGATCGCCGTTTCCGGTGGTGGCTTTGACTTCTTCCCCAGTTTCCGGACTGATGACGATGCCGATATCCGTAATTCCGGCGGCAACGATGCCTTCAATTCCGTACCAGAGAATCGGTTTGTTGGCGACGGGAACCAGTTGCTTGGCTCCTGTATAGGTCAGAGGACGCAGGCGCGTTCCTTTTCCTCCCGAGAGAATCAGTGCTTTCATGTCGTCTTATCTGCTGTGGGGGTTTTCTTTTGGTCTGCGCATTGGCGATAAACCACTTACACTATAGCCTGAGTTTTCCTGACGGATTTGCAGGTTGCCGAGGTTCGGGGGGTGTAAATTTCACTCCGGGTGTTTAATCGGCTCAAACCCAGTTCCCGTAAGGGTTTGATGTCTACAGAGCAGAAAATCGATCCTCGGAATTGCTCAAGCCTTGACAGGATAAGGGTTTTTGGGAATAATAAGGACATGGCGATCGACAGGTCGAAGTCTGAAATGATACTTTTGCCTCCGATCCTCGGAATTGAACCTGGAGAAATAAATACCATAAGGGTTTCAAGATGGGGCGGTTACAATCTAAACTAATCCCTATTAGGGATTGAAACACGGATATAAGTAACGATCGATCAGTCCTTTTTCGTACAGTCTTCGATCGAATTTGGCAGACAGCAAACCCCCACGCGGCAAACCTAATCTCCCCAGAAAACTCGTCAAAATTGGTGTCGCCAACCCCAGTTCAAGCCAAAAATAACCTCAAATTTCGCCAAAATTATTAAGAATAGAGTCATTAGTGAACGGGTTTACAGGGGTTTTAAAATGTGGTATTTTTATTTTGTGTACCCCTGTGACTATTTATCGTACAAAAATCGATAAAATTGCCCGACAGTTTGACATTAATCGGTTTGGACTGGCGATGGGCGATCGCTATTAACGATCGAAAAATGCTAAACTCCAAACCGATCGCTGTAGCGTTCTTCTGCCCAAGGTTCTCCCCGACTGTGATAGCCGTTGCGTTCCCAAAACCCAAACTCTTCCTTCGCCAGAAACTCCAAACCGTTAATCCATTTGGCACTTTTCCAAGCATACAAATGAGGCACCACCGATCGCATCGGACCGCCATGTTCGGCACTCAACGGTTCGCCATCGAGTTCGTAGGCAAAGAAGTTTTCTTCCTTCAAAAAATCTTCTAGAGGCAAATTGGTCGTATAGCCGCCGTAGCAATGTTCCATGACGTGAACCGCAGCGGGATCGACTTCTACCTGTTTCATAAAATCGAGAACTTTAATTCCCCGCCACTTGACATCCAACTTCGACCAGCGGGTGACGCAGTGGAAATCTGCTGTAAACTCCTTTTGGGGGAGCGCCATAAAATCCGCCCAGGTAAAGGTGGCTTCCTTTGCCAATCCCCACACCCGAAATTCCCAGTTGTCGGGGGTGACGATCGGGGTCTGACCGTAAGTCAGAACCGGAAATCCTTTAGCGAGATACTGACCGGGCGGAAAGCGATCGCTTAATTCTTCATCTGGTTTTTGAAAGAAATTACCCAACATTGTCAACGATGTTGTACTCGATCTTCTAGAAATTATAGCAATCTTTCGGTCAGTTCAGTTCGCTTAAGTTTCTCGCTTTAATATTCAATTCTAGCTTTGACACTCAAATTAAACATTCGCGATCGCGATCGCGTTTTGAATGGCTAGAAGTGTTAGGTTAAAGAATAATCGCTTTGTGGCACAACTTTGCCAATCTTCATTCATGAGTGTGACTCCCCGAAAACTGATTCAGTGGAAACAACAAGGAAGACCGATCGTAGCGCTGACGGCGTGGGACTATGCGATCGCTCAAACTCTCGATCGTGCTGGGGTGGATGTCATTCTCGTCGGGGATTCTCTGGCAATGGTGGCGCTGGGATATGAAACCACATTACCCCTAACCTTAGAAGAAACCTTGCACCACGCCAAAGCGGTTCGGCGTGGGGTGAAAGAAGCGTTAGTCGTCGTCGATTTACCGTTTTTGACGTACCAAGAAAGTCCCCAACAGGCACTACATTCGGCGGGACGGGTGTTGAAAGAAACGGGCGCGGAAGCTGTAAAATTAGAAGGAGGCTATGGGGAAATCGCCGAAACCGTTAGCCGTTTGGTGCAGGCGGGAATTCCGGTGATGGGTCATGTGGGATTAACCCCGCAGTCGGTACACCAACTCGGATATCGCCAACAAGGGAAAACCGAAACCGATCGCGATTCGAATTTTATCAGAAGCCATCGCCCTCGATCGATCTGGCGCTTTTGCCATCGTCCTAGAACATATCCCCGACGATCTTGCCGCCACCATTACCGAAAAAATTTCCATTCCCACGATCGGCATTGGTGCGGGTTCCCACTGCGACGGACAAATTCTCGTCACCCACGATTTGCTAGGACTCTCCGAACGGCAACCTCCCTTCGCGAAGGTCTATGCAAACCTGCGTCAAGCCATTACCCAAGCGGTTGGAGAATATTCTCGGGATGTGCGCGATCGCAAATTTGGGTAGGGGCGAAGCATTTGAGCGACCATCTCGTACACGACACGACTAAGGTTTGTACAAATGCTTCGCCCTTCTTCTAAAACCGTTCCGTTTCCGACGGCAAATCGCCAATACCCGGTTTTAAGAAGCTATTCTCATCCGCCGAGTTCTGATAAATACACTGAATCTGGGGAGAGTCTTCGAGTTCTCCAGTGTAACCAAACGTATTCATCCGGTTTTTACAATCGCGAACCTCATCTGCCGTCACCAGTTTTTGCCGTTCCAAAATCCCCCAGTTGTTGCTGCGCATCACACATCCCGGTTCCATACTCGGTTGTGCCATATACACGTTGAACGGATTGAGGGTGAGATAGACACGACTGCTGATCACCACCGAACTCGCACCGTACTGGGCACAAACTTCCGGATTGGGAGCGCTACGATCGAGAAATTCGCGGGAGGCAAAGTTTTGAGGACTGAGGTTCGCCGTGGAACTAAAAGCAATTCCAATACCGATGCCGATAATAAAAATGCCGCACAAGATCGCGATCGAAGTGTAATTAAAAGCAGATTTACGTTTCATACCAACCGGAAACTTCCAAAACCAACAGAAAGTATCTTCCTTTTGACTTCTATCATAACGTTAGTTGGCTAGTTGCGCTTTTGCTAGTTGCGGGTAGGCTCTTACCCATTACCCATTAATCCAAAACCGCATCTGTGAAGGGAGCATTGCTGACAGACCGTTGCAGACCCACCAGAGAGCGGTTATACCCGAGAATTGCAGTGACTAAATTGCCCTCCGCACGGGTCAAATCCGTTTCCGAGTCGATGACTTCCGTTTGGGTTCCGACCCCCGCTTGGAAGCGCAAACGCGCCAACTCTAGCGCTTCTTGGGACTGTTCTAGAGCTTTTTGAGCGGTTTGGATGCTCTCCAAGTTTGCTTCTAAGTCAGAATAAAACCGTTCGACATCGAACCTAAACTGATTTCGCAAGTCAGCAAATCGATTGGCAGCAATGTCGCCATTAATCTCCTGCTGGCGAGCGCGAGAACGCGCCGCACCCCCGTCAAACAAGCGCCAGCTTGCCACCACTTGTACGGTAGAACCGCCGGCGGTATCAAAATCGTTATCTAAGTCACCCAACAAATTGAGGTTCGCGTTGAGACTCACACGCGGTCTGACTTGAGAAAGTGCCAGTCGTCGCTGCTCTTCGCTAATGTCTCGCTGAACTAACTGCTGTTCCAATTCCGCGCGATTTTGCATCGCCATGACAATGGTTTGTTCCAGAGTCAGTTCCCACAATCCGGCGATTTTTACTTCGTCGGCGGCTAGCAAGCTGGTGGTTTGGGAAATATTCAGCAACTGAGCTAACTGCCGGCGAAAGGTGCGTCGATCGCCGATACTCTGACTTAAATCTTGTTGAGCGTTGGCTAAGTTAACTTCCGCCCGCAATACATCAAACTGAGTTCCCACCCCAGCGCGTTCCAAGGCTTGAGCATCTTCCAAACTTGTTTGAGCGTTGCGGACTGCGGCTTCGTTAATCCGAACGTTTTCGTCTGCTTCTTGTAAGTTATAGTACGCCGTGCTGACGTTGAGTCGAATATCTTCGCTGACTCGCTCTACTTCTAACTCGTCTAAGCGCATTTGCCGTTCGGCAGTGTTAATCCGGGCGCTGCGTTCGCCGGAGGTGTAGATGTCGTAACCGAGTATAATTTGGCTGGTGAGGGTGTTGGAAATAGAGGTAGCCAGGTCTTGAGGAGGTAGTCCTTGTTGCTCTCGAATGTTATTATTGGCTTCGATTTGCTCGTTCGCCTCATCTTCATTCAGGTTGGCTGAGGCAGAATCCGATCGAGAATAAACGGCTTGCAAGTCAAGGGTGGGGAATAAGTCAGCACGTGCTTCTTGGATGGCTTCTCGACTTTGTTCGAGTTCCAAGATCGATCGTTGAAGTTCTAGGTTATACTCTTGAGCTTGGGCGATCGCCTGATCGAGGGTAATGGGGATTTCTTCTCGAATTTCGACTTCGCTGGGACGGGTGGGAAAGAGCAGGGGGTTGGGACTGGGTTCGAGAATGGCTGGCGGCGTGCTGTCTCGATCGGCATTTAAGGGAATTTGAGCGGTTTCTTCCGTGAGAATTTCCGTGCTATTTTGTTGCGCTTGCAGGAGGTCTTCTGGGAGTACCGGGGTTGTCACTGCTGTGGAGACTTCTTCTGATGTGGGTTCGGGGGAAACGGCTAGAGATTCATCAACAGAGGCTATTGATGGGGGGGTTTGGAGAATTTTGGGATTATTACTGGGATCGTTACTGGGATCGATCGTTGTTTCTGGGGTTTCCTGACCTGTAGTTTCTTGAAGAGAGGACAGGGCGGAGTCTTCTGTCGGTTCTGCTTTTTCTACGACTTCTGGTGTTTCCACTGGCGAAATCAACCGTTTTTTTCGGGTGTCAGCCGTTGTGGGAGAATGGGTGAATGTCTCCTGATGCGGTGCGGATACCAAGGAGGTTTCTGGGGCTGTTTCTGGGGCTGTTTGCCAAGAATCACTTTGGGGCGGACGAGACTGAAGGGACTTCTGGTTTGGGGTGGGGGTTGAAGCACCCGCCTCGATACTGTTGAAGGCAATTGCCACGATTGCACTGGCAGCCATGAGATCGCGAAATTTCGGCATAGGTTTCTTCGGATTTCTGCTCTTTAAACGCCCTTCAGGATGGGAATAAGCACTGTTTAGCAGGATAGCATCGATCGGGGGTTTCGTTGTGGCGAGCAAGACAAGTCATCTACAATCGCCCGGAAAAGGCTCAATCGCGGAGATTTCACCAGCCCTCTCTAGTCGATCGGCACACCAGATTGGCTGTCACGCAAATAGAAATTGTGAATTGGGGCGGACGGGGAGACGGCTTTCACACAAGTCGATGACCACACCAGATCCTAACGCTCTTGGCAAGCGCAATTTAATCGCAATTAAAATGATATTTTAATTGTAGGGGTGTTTGAGAGAGTCGATCGATCTCGCTCTCGAGCATTAGACGGTGGTAAGAAACCGCCGGTTGTGCCGTCGAGAGGGTGAGACTCGGGATACGGCAACCCCCTCAAGTACATAGATAGAGAGACTGCCGCAGATTTGACTAAATTGTTTTCCCAAAGACAATACACGTTGTTCAATATTTAGTTCAATATTCCAGGAATCTATCATGTCAACAAAATTAGAAACGTCAACAGAATCAAACCCTAAAAAAATCGTCGTCGTCGGTGCGGGTTGGGCGGGGTTGGGCGCCACTTACCACCTAGCGCGTCAGGGCTACGATGTGACGTTACTCGAAGCCGGTTCCTCTCCCGGTGGGTTGGTGGCGGGTTGGAAAACCCCGGGCGGACGATCGGTGGAAGCGGGAATTCATGGGTTTTGGTATCCGTATCGGAATATTTTCTCCTTAGTTCGAGAATTAGGGTTAAGTCCGTTCACCTCTTGGACTCGATCGGCACAATATTCTCCCGCCGGATTGGAAGTGGAATCGCCCATTTTTCAAGATGAACCCCGTTTACCCACACCGTTGGGAACTTTCATCTACACGCAGTTTAAACGATTACCGTTAGTCGATCGACTTTCCGCTTTGCCGTTACTTTATGCAGTTGTCGATTTCGATAATTCTGACGCGGCTTGGCGACGATACGACTCGATAACCGCTCGAGAATTATTTAAACAATTTGGAGTTTCGGCAAGGCTCTATCGGGAGTCATTTAATCCCATGCTGCTGGTGGGTTTATTTGCCCCAGGAGAGCAATGTTCGGCGGCGGCGGCATTGGGAATGCTCTATTACTTTATCTTGGCGCACCAGCCGGATTTTGATGTGGTTTGGTGTCGCGGAACGGTGGGAGAAATGATTTTCCGTCCTTGGTGCGATCGGATTGAGAAATTAGGCTCAAAAGTGTTAACTAATCGCCGAGTGAGCGACGTGCGAATGGATGAGTCGGGTACTCAGATAACGGGGGTTGTCTGCGGCGATGAAGTCTTTGATGCCGATGCGGTCATCTTTTCGGTGGGAGTGACTGGGATGAAGAAAATTGTCGCGGGAAGTCCGGCATTACAACGTCGTCCAGAATTTAGAAATCTCTCTAATTTGGGAGCAGTAGATGTTTTGGGAACCCGCCTGTGGTTCGATCGAAAAATTCGAGTCCCCCGTGCCTCAAATGCTTGTTTTGGTTTTGATGAAACCACGGGATGGACATTTTTCGATCTCAACGCTTTGCACGATGAATTTCGCGACGAACCGGGCAGTGTCATCGAAGTAGATTTTTATCATGCCAATCAGTTTCTAGCCCTGGATGAGGATGAAATTGTCCGCATTGTTTGCGAGTATCTGACCACCTGCGTGCCGGAATTTCGAGACGCAAAGGTCATCGATCGAAGTGTGGTTCGTTTGCGAGATGCTGTCACCCACTTTTTTCCAGGTAGCTATCAATATTTACTGCCGCCAAAAACGAGTATCGAAAATCTTTTTATGAGTGGAGATTGGATTGTCACTCGTCACGGATCTTGGTCTCAAGAAAAGGCATATGTCACGGGTTTGGAAGCGGCAAATTTGACGATCGATCGATTGAGAAGCGGTGAAAAAGCCGCAATTATTCCCATCGAAGCGGACGAACCCCATATCCAAATTGCCCGATCGATGAATCAAACTGTTCGGGATTTGGGACAAGCTTTGTTCCCCAATTTCTGGCTGCCTTAATTTTGCGTTCGATACACCCATTTATGGGTTTATACAGTACATCGAAATAGTACATCGACACTTGGCGATTGCGTTTTCTCCGGACATCCCTAACCAGAACACCACGATCGTCTTTTAATCGATTTACGTACAATAAGTAGTTATAGCTTCGCCCAAAAGCATAGAATACCACATCCGAAAACCCTTGTAAACTCGTTCCACAAATGACCTTATTCTCAATAATTTCCGCGAAATCCCAGTTAAAATCGGCTCCGATTCACGAAGATCTACAATTGCAAGATGAATAACTCCCCCATTCACCTCCAAGCCGAAACCCACGCCGATCGCCTCGATCGCTTCCTTGCCGAGCGCATTCCGGATCTTTCACGATCGCGCATTCAAGCCTTAATCGAATCCGGTCAAGTCATCCTCAACGATCGTCCTTGTACCTCCAAAAAAATTGCCATCCAAACCGGCGATCGTCTACAAATCTCCATCCCCGATCCACAACCCTTAGACCTCAAAGCGACACCGATTCCCCTCGATATCCTCTACGAAGACGATGCTATTATTATTATCAATAAATTCGCCGGACTGGTCGTCCATCCCGCCCCGGGACACGCAGACGACACCCTAGTCAACGCCCTACTGGCTCACTGCGATACCCTTGCCGGAATTGGTGGCGTCCAGCGTCCCGGCATCGTCCACCGCCTGGACAAAGATACCACCGGAGCGATCGTGGTCGCCAAAACCGATGCAGCTCTGCAACACCTGCAAGCCCAACTCAAAGCCAAAACCGCCCGCCGAGAATACCTGGGCGTCGTCCACGGTTCACCCACCGCCGAAAGCGGAACGATCGACAAACCCATCGGACGACATCGAATCGATCGGCAAAAAATGGCAATTACCTCCGAAGAGCGCGGCGGTCGTGCAGCCGTCACCCATTGGTCTGTAGAAGAACGCATTGGCAACTACACCCTCATGCGCTTCCAACTCGAAACCGGGCGCACCCATCAAATCCGCGTCCACGCCGCCGACATGGGACATCCCATCGTTAGCGATCCCGTCTATGGTTCCCGACGTAGCATCGGGGTCAACTTACCCGGACAAGCCCTGCACGCCTGGAAACTCACTTTGCAACATCCCATCTCAGAAGAGACGATCGTGACGATTGCACCGCCTCCCCAAGCCTTTCTCAAACTCCTCGACGTATTGCGACGACGTAATGGCTAGTCACCAATAGACATCTTGGGACATACACCTCAAACCCTTGCTCTGTCTAGGCAAAAAACGAGTTTTCCCAGATGTCTAGTCACTAATAACTAATAACTAATAACTAATAACTAATAACATAAGAGCGGGCTTTTCAAACAAGATACTGGCACAACCAATAACCTATTTGCTAAACCCGCCCCGATGGATTGAAAAGCAGCCTTGGGAACTTACCCTTTTCCAACCGTCTTAACGACTCGGTACCTTAGCCAGGTAATTGAGATTTTGGGTATTAACCCGTTCGCCAGGATTGGTTGGCAACTTGGCAGAGCGAGCCATATCTAGGAACAATGAAGGATTGCCAGCCTTGGCTTGCTTTTCTTGGGGAATAAAACGACGAACTTGATTCTGCCAAACAGTTTGGGGGAAACCCAAAACAGATCGGTGGTATTCGCCGTAACGCGGTGTTTTCAGGTTGAAAGGGGTTTCTCCCATCGCCCGCTGAGGCAAATTCCGACGCCGTTGGTAAGGAACGATCGTATCGCCGAAGTTTTCCAGATATTCATCGCTGGCGAGCAAAGCATCGATGAAGCCTCGGATGCCTTCGTTGGCAATGACGATCGACCAAGCAATCTTTTCCCGTTCGCTATAGACATCGCGACCGAGCACGCGCTGCACGCACATCTCGACAAACCGATAATTGTTATTGGTTTCAAAATTGCGACGGCGGAACGAGTCAGACAGCACTAGACCGCGAACAAACTCGCGAACCGTAATCCGACCGTCTCGCAGTTGCGATTCCAATGCTGTTTGGCGATTGCTTTTGAGAATTTGATGTTCGCTGAAAATCTGGCGGTATGCCGCCCAGATCAACTCATCTATTCCCGTTTGGGACAGCAGGTTTTCTGTATCGTAAACTTTCGGTTGCTCCTCACCGGGAATTTCATATCCGGGAACCCGTGTATTGGGTGTCGAGGGCTTATAGCTCAGTAAAGGTATTGCCACGTTAATTTCTCCGTCAGATTCTAACGTTTAGTTATTGAATTTTAGATTAGGGACTTGCTGTGAACGATCCGACGCTGATGCGTTGCATACAACGCGGGCTTCTCCATTCATGGGGAATTGCCTCCAGAGCTCAGTCGCTCTGTCGATCTTACATTCCTGGGGTAGTCGCTCGTGGGGGAAACCCCCAAGCCAGATTGGCTGACCGCGATACCTCTTCCCAGGGCAGGAGTCCGGGTTCCCAAGACCCAAATTTTCTCTTGCGACCTGTACTTACGAGCTTGGTTTGTGCTGATGGCATTGAGGGTCAAGATGAATCTATTTTATCAGAATCTGCTCGCCTCCTCATGCCCGCCCAACTGACCATCTCTGGCGATCGTCGGTTGAGTCAGACCCGCAATTTGTACCTCGCTCGGCTTTCATCGCGCTGACCGTTATGGCGACGGAATGAAAACCTCTCTAGTTAAATACAAATCTCATGTTTCTGAGTAAAAGTCACAATCTGTAACATTTTTTTATAAAAATAATCCCCAGTTTACTGAAATATTGCTCGAGGAACAGAGCGCCTGTTGGCTCCTGCCGTCGAGGGTGGGACGCCAATCTAGAGTGTTTCTGGGTATGCTTCTCGAGGTCACGCAGTCGGTCTGATACAGGAGCAATCGCCGATCGAATTCTATGGGATCTAAAATCGATCGAATTTTCCAGATAGCGAATCAATTCTATTCATCAATCCGATTCAGACCTCCAGCGCCCGTAAAGAATGAATCCCCAACTCGATCGAGCTGGGGATTCATTCTACGAAAAATTGGGTGAAATTTCCAACAATCGGTCAACCTTAATCAGGAGTTAAACTTGGAGAAATCACCCTCGTTTTGTGTCAAAAAATAAATTCAAGAACTTTCCATAGAAAGTTCTTGAATTAGACAGCTTACAGCAGACTACGATGAGAACGATTTAAAGTCCTTAGTCAACCGCTTTCTTAACGGCGTCTTTGACATCTTCCTTGGCATGACCAGCTTTGGCTTCTGCTTGCTTGGCTTGACCTTCTGCCTTGTCTTTGGGATCTCCGGTCAATTCGCTGGCAGCTTCTTGAATTTTGCCTTCAACATTCTTAGCAGTGGCTTTAGCGCGATCTTCGAGACTCATAATAATACCTTCTGTTTTTTTCTTTTCTTCTGCTACTAGATTAAGCGATCGCCCTTCTTCCAAGCATCTGCCTTGGGACAGATCGATCGCTCTTTTTGAACCTCATTCTGAAGGAATAGAGATTAATGCTCATACACGAAGGGGTTTGGGTGTGGTCTCGGCGCGCGACTTGACGTTTGGGCTGGCACTTGAATCTAAACGCGGACAATTAAATTTAGACAATTAAATTTAAAATAAACATGGACAATTCGCGATCGAGCATGACCCCATGACTGCAACTGCTACTCCATCCCAAATCGGACTGGTTTCTCGCCTGGTTAACGGTATTCTTTCCATCGAACCCGTATACGAGTTTGCCAAACACCAAGCCCGCCAGATGATGATTAAACGGGCAGAGAAAATCGGCGTGCCGTGGCGCCAAGAAGCCGAAGCACTTCGATCGCAAAACCTGGAAGCCGAATTTGCCCGAGTCCAAAACTCCAGCGTGATTTATCCCGAATATTACCTGCGTTCCTTCCATGCCTACGAAACCGGAAACCTGAACTGGGAAGCGGCGACAGAATTAGCAGTGGCAGCCAAAGCCGTCCACGCCAAGATTTGGCCCGAAGCTGGGGCGCAGGGAGACGCCAAATTGCGGCAAAGCTATCACGACCTCCTCAAAACCCAACTCCCCAAAATCCCCAACGATATCCTCGATCTCGGCTGCGGTGTCGGTTTGAGTAGCTTTTCGCTACAACAGGTCTATCCCGAAGCCCAAG
Source organism: uncultured cyanobacterium (assembly GCA_963838375.1). Lineage (GTDB taxonomy): Bacteria > Cyanobacteriota > Cyanobacteriia > Cyanobacteriales > Geitlerinemataceae > DVED01. The sequence continues at coordinate 1,148,876 of CAWIQY010000015.1, forward strand.
TCACGGGTTTGGATTTATCACCCCATTTCCTTGCCGTTGCCCGCCACCAATCCCAGACACACCACACGGCATCCCCGCTTCGTTGGGTTCATGCAGCAGCGGAAGAGACCCGATTACCTGATGCCTCGTTCGACCTAGTTTCCTTGTTCCTGGTGTGTCACGAACTGCCCCAATCTGCAACTCGTGCCATTCTCCGGGAAGCGCGCCGGCTGTTGCGTCCGACGGGTCATCTCGGCATTATGGAGATGAATCCGCGTTCGGAAGTCTTTGCCAAGATGCCGCCTTATATCTTGACGTTGCTCAAAAGTACGGAACCCTATTTAGACGAGTATTTTTCGTTGGATTTAGCGCGGGAAATTGTTGAAGCGGGGTTTGAGATACCCCGAATCGAGAGCAACAGTCCCCGTCACCGGACGGTGATTGCTGGGGCGAAGTGAACCTTTAGAACAGACATCTTAAAAGCCTAATCCCAGCTATTTCTGGAATGCTTGTTGAAACGTCTTAATTGCATCAACATGATTTGCCATATTAATACAACCTAACAACAACTCTCGATCGATCCCTTTAACTTCTTCACTATTGGCAATCTGTTCGTAGCCAAGTGTATCACCTTCTCCCCGCAGGTGATAGAACTCTAATACTCCATCTTCCCAGAACCACACTTCCTTAATTTTGAGCCGCTTGTAGGCTTCTAACTTGTTGATGCCGCCACTAGAAAATACCACCTCGATCGCCAAATCCGGTAGCTTGCGACCTGGAGCAAGTTTATAAGATTCATCCGCTTCTCGCTTAACACCTACCCCTTCACTTTCTAGAGTCATCGAACCTGTGGGAGTAAAGTCGAACCCTGCCATCAGCAGGAATAGCTCCAACAAGGCAGCAATTCTCTTTTTAACAGTTTCGTGTGGTTCTCCAGGCATTTGTAGTATCTCCAAAACGCCATCCAGGAAAGAGAGTCGATATCCCGGACGGTCTAACAATTGCTCGACGGCTTTGAACTCTCTCCAGGTGAGTCCCTCAAACAGCAGGGGTGATTCCTTGATGGGTGTGGCTAGGGTGGCTGAGGTCATGTGAGTATCTAGTTTGTTTTCGGGGAATAATAAATAACCAGAGGCTGTTTTAAACGTATTGTATTGTGTAAGCATTCAGAGATCGGCTTCGATGACATATTCATCATCTTCGTCTTCATTTTTTCGATCGGGAATTACCATCCCTTCCAACATCGGTAAATTTTCCAGATGGAAATACTGATGAAATTTCTGTGTCACTTGCACGAGATACGATCGACCGTTGCCTTCGCTGCGGCTCCGACGAATTAAGCCCAGTTGTATGAGTTCTTGGACGTGTTGATACGCCCCAGAACCCCGCAATTCTACTAAGTCGGTTTGCAAGAGTGGACCTTTGAGGGCGATCGCCGCTAGGGTTCGCAGCGCCCCCACGCCCAATTCGGCAGGAACCAACGCCTGCATGACAGCTTGAAAGGCTTCTCGCAATTGCAGGCTATACCCGCTTTCGGTTTCTACGACTTCCAAGGCACTTTCGCGGTGGGCATAATCGTCGATGAGATCGAGTAATGCGTCTTCGGCTTCGGCGCGATCGCATCCAGCATATTCGGTAATTTGCGATAGGGACAAGGGTTGACCTTTGAGGTACAAAATCGCTTCAATTTTTGGGGCAAGACGATCGGACATGGGCAAGGGAGTTAATAGTTAATAGTTAATAGTTAATAGTTAATAGTTATTAGTTATTAGCGATCTTGAGAAGTGGCAACTACAATAAAGTTTCGTGCCACAACGATCGACGATTAATTCTATTCCCCATTTTTGTGGGTCTCCAGAGCTTCGACTGCCGATCGACGATCGACTAGGATTGTTCTCGTGTTGTGCGAGTCATTTGAGAAATGGCGGCTTCGTCCCATCCCGGTTCCTGGCTTTCCATTCCCAACCAAAGTAAGTATTCAATATTACCAGCCGGACCGACGATCGGTGACGGGACGGTTCCGCGATACTGCCATCCCAGGGTGTTGGCTGCCTGCCACACTTGGGTAATGGCGTTGGCGTGGTCTTGGGGATCGCGGACGACGCCTTTTTTGCCAACTCGATCGCGTCCCACCTCAAATTGGGGTTTCACGAGTAATACCACCTCTCGTGGCGGTTGCAGAAGTTGCCACATGGCGGGCAAAATTTTGCTCAAAGAGATAAACGAGACATCGGCAACTCCGAAGTCGGGTTTGGGGGAATCGTCAGAATATAACTGTTCGGGTTGCAAGTAGCGGAGGTTGGTGCGTTCTTTGAGAATGACGCGAGGATCGTTGCGCAGCTTCCAATCCACTTGACCGTAACCGACATCGACACCGTACACCAATTTTGCCCCGCCTTGTAACAAGCAGTCGGTAAAGCCTCCGGTGGAAATTCCGCCATCGAGGCAAATTCGATCGACGGTGGAAATGGCAAAGGTTTGCAGCGCTTTCACCAATTTTTCACCGCCGCGAGACACATAGGGAGATCGGGCTTTAATCTCAATTTCGGCGGTGGTATCGATTTGGGTACCGGGTTTGTCCACTATCTGCCCATTGACCCGCACTTCTCCCGCCTGAATCCATCGCTGGGCAAGTTGCCGCGAGGAACACAAGTCTAAGTCTACCAGGAGTCGATCGAGGCGGTGTTTGGGCATCAGTAATAAGCAATAAGTAATAAGTAATAAGTGATTGGCTGTTAGTTAGTTTCCCCTTTCACCTTAAAACAGATCTTTTCGTCCTCGGAGGCGGGAAAAGGTTTGAATTGGGTCAGAACTACCCATCGTGGCTTGTAGGTGAGGATCGTCCCAGCGTAAGAAGGGGTTGGTTTGTTTTTCTTCGCCGAGGTTGGAGGGAATGGTGGGTTGCGATCGACTTCTGGCGTCTTTAACGCTTTGGAAGCGTTGCCCAAGTGCCGAATTTGTTCCGTCAACGGTGAGGGCGAATTTGAGGTTGTTCAGGGTATACTCGTGGGCGCACCAAACGCGGGTGTTGTCGGGCAACGATCGTAGTTTGCTCAACGAGCTTACCATTTGGGTGGGCGTCCCTTCAAACAGCCGACCGCAGCCTCCGGCGAATAGAGTATCGCCACAGAATAATTCTCCGGTTTCCTCGGACGCAATTGGGGGAAAATAGTAGGCGATGTGGGCGCGAGTATGTCCGGGGACGAAGAAAACTTCGGCGGTGCGACGGGCAAAGGTGACGCGATCTCCATCTTGTAAAAACACCTGCTGTCCGGGAATTCTACCGCGATCTTCTGCGCCGCCGTAGACGATTGCCTGGGGAAAATGCTGCAACAGTACCTTATTTCCTCCGACATGATCGCTGTGGTGGTGCGTGTTGAAAATGGCGACTAACTCGGCATCTAAGGTCTGCAACTGCTGCAAAACCGGTTGAGCTTGGGCTGGATCGATCGCAGCCGCCTGATGGGTTTGAGGATCGTGTAGTAAAAAGATGTAGTTGTCGCAAAGACATGGGATTCGATACACCTGCATGAATCGCTAACCTCGATAAATTTTGCTATCCTGGGACGGAGACTGCTATGCAGACTTCAAAATTTGCCCATTCCCAATTCAAAATATCCATGAGAATGAGAGTCTATGAATTTTGCATAGGGGTACAGTTTTGGAAATCTCATATCGCACAATAGAATAAATCGAGGATCGATCGGTTTCTTCTATTGTAACCGAAAGGCTTAACTAAATCCTCATAGAGTATGGCAAAAATTTCTGCCGCCCTGTCTAATTCGATCGTTCGTCAACTGATCGATATGTGTTTAAATTCCGAGCGCATTACCCGCCAGGAATATGTACAATTAACGTCTGTTATTTTGTCCAACCGGAATATTTCCGAGGAAGATCTGCATCAACTCAATCGTATCTTCGATCGAGTGCAAATGGGTCGCATCAAACTCATCGACGATCGTCCGTAATCGAGAATATTTTAAGCGAGAAGATTCTAATGAACCCAACTAAACCGACCATTTTAGTCACAGGAGGAGCCGGATATATTGGCTCCCACGCCGTCCTCGAACTCCAACGTGCGGGGTACGAAACGATTATTCTAGATAACTTAGTTTACGGTCACCGGGATATTGTCGATGACCGGTTGCAAACGAAGTTGATTGTGGGAGATACCAACGATCGAACTCTCCTTGACAAACTGTTTTCTACCCACAAAATAGACGCGGTGATGCACTTTGCTGCTTATGCTTACGTTGGGGAATCGGTCACCGATCCGGCAAAATATTATCGTAACAACGTGGTCGGTACGCTGACCCTTCTGGAAGCTATGCTGGCAGCCAACGTCAAGAAATTTGTCTTTTCTTCCACCTGCGCGACTTACGGCGTTCCCGAAACTCTTCCCATTCCCGAAGACTGTGCCCAAAACCCCATCAATCCTTATGGAATGTCCAAATTGATGGTGGAACGCATCCTCGCCGATTTTGCCACTGCCTACGATTTACAATATGTTTGCTTCCGCTACTTTAATGCCTGCGGTGCCGATCCCGAAGGACGGCTGGGAGAAGATCACGATCCGGAAACACACTTAATTCCTTTACTGTTACAAACGGCATTGGGAATGCGCGAATCGGTGTCAATTTTCGGCACGGATTATCCCACTCCAGATGGAACTTGCATTCGCGACTACATTCATGTCACCGATTTGGCGATCGCCCATATTTTAGGCTTAGAATACTTACTCAAAGGGGGCGAATCGCAAGTGTTCAATCTGGGGAATGGTAACGGATTTTCAGTCCGGGAAACTCTCGAAGCTGCCCGAAAAGTGACCCAAAAAGAAATTCGGGCGATCGAAAGCGACAGGCGTCCCGGCGATCCACCCAGTTTGGTGGGAAGTAGCGAGAAAGCGCGAAAACTCCTCGGTTGGTCGCCTCAATATGCCGATATCGAGAAAATTGTCTATCATGCTTGGCAGTGGCATCAAAAACGCCACGGAACGGCAACAGTTTAGCCGAGAGTTTACAGCAAGCGGCTAACAGTTTACAGTGAGATCGCTCTCGACGATCTTCGATCGCGATCGTCGATGGGTTGGCAGTTCTTTCGGCGATCGCGACCATCTCGTCAGGGTGCAAGTCGATCGGGTTTATGCTAGATAAGGCGGTCAAAGCAAACATTCTATTACCCGTCCCCACCGGACGACTGCAAATTACTGGGATTCCCACCCCACAACCTTCGAGTATTCAACTTTCATTAGTTCTGCCAACCTACAACGAAAGTGACAATGTCGCGGTGTTGGTGACTCAACTGACTTGCTTACTCGATCGCGCTTTGGGCGATCGCTACGAACTGATTTTAGTCGATGACGATAGCCCCGATCGCACTTGGGAAGTTGCCCAAACCTTGATGTTTGTTTATCCACAACTGCGAGTGATGCGCCGCCAAGGGGAACGGGGATTGTCTACGGCGGTGGTTCGCGGTTGGCAAGTGGCGCGGGGGGAGGTGTTGGGGGTGATCGATGCCGATCTTCAGCATCCGCCAGAAACGCTGTTGCAACTGCTGGCTGAGATCGATGGAGGTGCGGATCTCGCCATTGCTAGCCGTCATGTTGCCGACGGCGGCGTCAGTGCCTGGAGTATGGCGCGGCGAGTCCTCTCTCGGGGAGCACAAGTGTTGGGGTTGCTGATTTTGCCCGGTGTGGTCGGTCGCGTATCCGATCCCATGAGCGGTTATTTTATGGTACGCCGAGGGGCGATCGCTGACAAGTTACTCGATCCTGTAGGCTACAAAATTTCGATCGAAGTGCGCGGCCGCGGCGACATCGGTCGCATTGCTGAAGTGGGTTATGTCTTCCAAGAACGCCAGGAAGGTGCCAGTAAAGTGACGTTCAAACAATATGCAGAATACTTGCAACATCTGCTGCGCTTGCGCTTGTGTCGTTTTCCCTTGGGTCGTTTTTTGCGGTTTGGGATTGTCGGTTTGAGTGGCGTTTTTGTCGATTTAGCGGTTTTTTACCTATTGCGTAGCAGTTTGCAGGGTGGACTGACGGTTAGTGCGGCGGTATCTTCAGAAGTGGCAATTTTCAATAATTTTATTTGGAATGATGCCTGGACATTCCGAGAGATCTCTCGTCGGCAACGGGGTTGGAATCATAAATCTAAGCGGTTTATTAAGTTTAATTTGGTCTGTTTGGTGGGGGTGATAATAAATGTCGCGTTGGTGAATTTGCTCTATCACCCATTGGGGATGAATGAATATGTGGCAAAGCTCATTGCGATTTCTGTCGTTATGCTGTGGAATTTTTGGATGAATTTAAAGTTAAGTTGGCGAGTGACGGAAGTTGAGAAGTAATCATGATTACTTCTCATACCACTCGTCTTAGTCATTCCGATCTCCTGCACAATCAAGACCAACATGAAAAGAGAGAAAAATATCCGAATCGCTTTATCTGAAGAAGAGTACGAGTTATTGAAAGGTGAATCGGACAAAAAGGGTATTCCGATGACCAGCCTAATCCGTTTGTATATTCAGGGACTCAAACCCGAAGTTGAAAATAGAAGTCAAAGACCTCAAAAAGAAGGAGGTCTGCCACCAGAATTATGAATCGCCCACTCGAGATTCGATCGATCGTTGGACGTTTTGCGATACATTGGAGAGAAAATCGTATCCCGTAGCGGCTTCCAAAACATCGATACTGACTTGATAATCTCGCCAATTGCGATCGGCGATATCCTCAGTATTAGGCACTCGCACGGCGATTGTTCGCGTCTTTTCCGTCACTGCCGACTCCGATCGATCGAGGACAACAATCACTTTCCAAGTATATTGAGGAACGGTGACTTTTCCGTTAGCGATCGATCCTTTCTGCCCTTCGGGTCCGGCAAAAATGTAAAGTTGCTGACCAACTCCCACCAACTCCCGACAATATTCTTCCAACTCGCGCCACACTTCCCGATTGTTGGCTGCCGTTTGCGGCATCATGTTCGTCATCACAAACGTGGCGCTGTTATCGGCAGTGTTACGAGTGCGATCGGCAGAAGGGACAATATGACCGCGATCGTAGCCACTGCCACGATAATCGTTGGGCATAACGCGGTAAAATTCTGGCGGTAGCGTGTCATCTGGGCGAAAGTCATCTTGACGATCGGTCGAACCCAACCACGACGAGTTCAATTGCCAGCTTGCCCAGTTTGCCGTCCCCGTTTGGCTATTGTACGACAAAGCGTACTGGGGTTTGTTCATCAGATAATTGGTGCGGTTGTTCGGATCGGTTGTGGCGTTGCTAGGATTCCCTAAAGCCAGGGGATCGTCAGGCAGCGTCGATCCTTCCCCGATATAGCAAGCGGGTTGAGTGCCGCCGGGACGGGAGTAGGCAGATTTCTCGCCGCAGGGATTACCCGATCGATCGAGATCGTACGGACATTCGCACGTTCCCTGCAAAGGTTCTCGCAAGGGAGTATTAAGGAAGTTACATCCATTTAAAAACAGCAGTAAACCGAGTATGACGAACCGATGCATAAAGCCAAAGTAGGGTGTATTTGAGGGCGCAAAACGCACCATTTTCGTTGGGGATTGCCCAATTTTAAGTCGAGAATTTCAAGTTGAGGATGGCGAACCGTCAACAAGATTGAAATCGTCGCACCGCTTCCGCAACGGACATTCGCCACAGCGAGGATTTCGCGCCGTACAAACCATCGCCCCAAAATCCAATAGTGTCAGGTTCCATCGTCCCACATTCCGCGACGGTGCGGCTTCGTCGGCAGCAGCCCACAGAATCTTACATCGGGACTTGACTCGATCGCCTTGCAACCCGAAAAATCGTTCGAGAATCCCGGCAACGTTGGTATCGAGAACCGCAGCAGGTCGATCGAAAGCATGGGCCCGAATCGATCGTGCCGTATACTTTCCCACCCCCGGCAGTTGTAGCAATTGGGCTTCCGTTGCCGGAAACATTCCCCCCCAATCCCGACAGACAATTTGGATCGACTGACACAACCGTTCGGCGCGAAAAAACAAACCCAAGGGTTGCAGTAACGGCGCGATTTCCTCGACAGAAGCCACAGCGAGGGTTTCCGGGTGGGGATAGCGTGCCAGGAATGCTTCGTAAATCGGCGCGACGGTTTCCGCACTGGTTTTTTGCAACAAAAATTCGGCGATAAAAATGGCGTAAGGATCGCCAGTTCGCCGCCAGGGAAAGTCCCGCAAGTTGTCCGTTGCCCAATCTCGCAAGCGACGGCGAAACCATTGACGTTTGTTGGGTTGTAGCAAAGTCACGATCGCAGTTCCTCGAGAATTGGTTTGTGAGTCGATCGATCGTCATCGGTAAGCGGCATCCTTATTTCTTGCCGGAGTTTACACAAACAAGCAGGGGTCGCGACTTAGTGGTAATTTAGGATCTTTGGAGATCGTTTTACCCCCCCCACGTTTATGAACGCAACTGACGATAAAACTATCGTAAAAGATTATTTCAACGCTATCGGGTTCGATCGGTGGCGGCGCATCTACGGCGATGGCGAGGTCAACAAAGTCCAACGCTACATCCGCCAGGGACACCAGAAAACGGTGGATACGGTTCTCGATTGGCTCAAAGCCGATGACAAGCTGACTGAGTTATCGGTATGCGATGCGGGTTGTGGTGTGGGCAGTTTGAGCATTCCCCTGGCACAGGCAGGAACCCAGGTGTTCGGTAGCGATATTTCCGAAAAAATGGTCGAAGAAGCCCAAAGCCGCGCTACGGAGACTCTAGGCACTGCTAGCAATTTATCTTTTGCCGTGCAGGATCTCGAATCGCTGGGCGGTCGCTACCACACGGTGGTTTGTCTCGATGTGCTCATCCACTATCCCGACGACAAAATGCCGGAAATGATCGGTCATCTGGCATCCCTGGCTGAGTCTCGTCTGATTCTCAGCTTTGCGCCAAAAACCTGTGCGCTGACCATCCTGAAAAAAATTGGTGACTTTTTCCCCGGTCCGAGTAAAGCGACTCGCGCCTACCAACATCGGGAATCGGAAATTGTCAAAATTTTCCAAGAAAACGGGTTTACCGTCAAGCGTGAGGCTATGACTAGCACGCGGTTCTACTTCTCTCGCATCCTAGAAGCTGTGCGCGAATCTCCTGTGGATTGACCGAATTCCTGTCGGAGTTGAAACGTTTTTGGTTAGTTTTAGATATCGCAAACGGGAGAAGTCTTGGCATCATTCGGGTCAATTTGTGCGTGAGATTTCCCAAGAATAACGCTTCTCCCCTACCCAGGGTTTTGGAAATATCTATTGTTGATTGTTGATAGCGAAGCGATTTCCGGTTCAACAAAAATACTCGATCGAGATTGCTCGATGGATATTTGTGTCAACTCTTACAGAAAACTGCCCAGTATTAGTTTCGGGAGCGCTCTGGTTTCTCGATCGACACTTAATATTCAATAATTCGGGTTGATTGAGTCGAGTTAGAATGGTGACATCTTGTTTGATTGTTATGAAGCGATCGACTTTGGGCTTTCAGGATTTAAGATCGACTTTTGTTTGTTTTTAGTTTTTTAAAACTTGTAGATAAAATGGCAATAGCTCGAATTTTTATGACGATCGCGGCGATTTTTGGAGGTTTGGGAGTTGCCCTCGGGGCATTTGGCTCTCACACCTTGAAAGCCTATCTCAGTAAGCGATCGCTGGAGATTTTTGAAACCGGTACTCGGTACCAAATGTATCATGCTCTGGCACTCTTACTGGTGGCAATCTTGCTCACCCAAATCGAACTTCCCAACCCACCCACTCTTGTGGCTTCCGGAATTGCTTTTATCGTCGGGATCGTTCTGTTTTCTGGCAGCTTGTACGCCTTGAGTTTAACGGGAATCCAAGCATTGGGTATTCTTACCCCCATCGGTGGTATCGTGTTTATCGTTGGCTGGGGCTGTTTAGCCGCCGCTGCCTTGAGCTTTAAGTAGGCTGTGGCTAGTCGTTAGTAGCTAGTAGCTAGTGGTTAGTAGCTAGTGGGCGATTACCAATTACCAATTACCCATTACTAAATATAATATGGCTCAACAATTACGAATTTATGTTCCTCCTCATCCCCTAATTAAAAACTGGTTGGCGATGGCTCGCGATGCGGCAACCCCATCGGTCTTGTTTCGCACGGCAATGCGGGAGTTGGGACGCTGGTTGACTTACGAAGCGATTCGGGAATGGTTGCCGACAGAAGAGGTGACGATCCAGACACCCATGGCACCGACTGTGGCAACAATGATTAGTACCGAAGCGCCGATCGCTGTTGTCCCAATTTTGCGGGCGGGATTAGCCTTGTTGGATGGTGCATTGGAGGTACTTCCTGCCGCTACCATTTATCATCTGGGGATGGTTCGCGATGAAGAAACCCTCGAACCCAGTTGTTATCTCAATAAACTGCCCGAGAAATTCGATCCCCAAACGCGGATTTTAATCAGCGAACCGATGTTGGCAACGGGAGGGACGATGGTTGCGGTTATGGAGGAATTGGTCCAACGCGGTGTCGATCCCAATTTAATCCGAATTATCACGATCGTTGCCGCACCGCCAGCACTGCAAAAACTGAGTCAGGCGTATCCGGGTTTGGTGATTTACTCGGCGGGGATTGACGAACAGGTTGACGATCGAGGTTTTATCGTTCCGGGTTTGGGTGATGCGGGAGATCGATCGTTCGGCACCGGGTAGCAACCTATTAAGGCATCGGTAATGGGATAGATCTATTATTAGCAAACAACTAGCTAATAACCAATAACCAATAACCAATAACCAACGTAGACGGTAAACTAATAGTTGCAGATCGCAGCGCAGTCATTTCATTATGAGTAATCAAGACGGTTTTGCGGGTGGATTTTTAGCCGGTGCACTCTTCGGAAGTGTCGTGGGCGGCGTCCTTGGGGCAGCGCTGACTTCTCGTCTGGGGCAGTCTACCAACTCAGACGCTTCCAAACGGATTCGGGCGCGATCGAATCGTCTAGACCGGAATCCTCAAGCCTTACAAAGCGATGATGACATCGAAGCGGCGCGTCAAATATTGGAGGCGAAAATCGCTCAACTGAACACGGCAATTGATGATGTGCGCCACCAACTCCACAACGTTAATGGCAGCGCCTCCGAACTCGATCGTCCGCTTCCGCTTTCGGAAGAACAGTAAGCACAAAGCACAACTAATCGGCAACGATCGCTGTTCGGTTCCCCGTAGAGGGTTCGTCTGTCGTCTCCTCTCGCCAATCCATTAAACTAGAGAAGGTCTAATTTGCCTCTTGGATTTTTCTATAACCCATATCCCGAAACGAGATAGCTTATGAATTCCCCATCTGCTCTGCTGATTCAGACGATCGCAACGTTCCTTTCCATTTATTCCATCCTCTTATTTATCCGGATTCTATTGAGCTGGTTTCCCAATATTGAATGGTCTTCTCAACCGTTTGCGGCACTGAGCCAAATTACCGATCCGTATCTGAATATCTTTCGCTCTTTGATTCCGCCAATTGGCGGAATCGATATCTCGGCGATTCTGGCGATTATCTTGTTGCAAGTCGCCCAAAGCCTCGTCGAATCTCTAATGGGTGCGCCTTACGCCGGGTATTAGATTTCTTGGGATTGCTGTTGTGCGATCGATTACAGCTAAACCACAGCTAAACCAAAGCCTCAGATCTCTCATCTCTACGATCGGGCTTTCCCCAATAGATACGTGGGAAAACGATTGAGATAGACCCAACTCCCTTCCCCGCCCTAGCCACCTCCTACCAGGAGTATCAATCAGGCAACTCTCGCCCGGAGGAGAGAGAGGCTAGGAAGCGGTGGAAACCGGGGTTTTTAAACCGATCGCCGCCTCCGAAAGAGCTTTAGGGTTTTTTTTGTGTTCCAAACAAAAGAGGTCTATCTTGTGGGACTAAAACCGCACTCTGCCCGTAAACCCTGATGCTTTGAACTGTTTGAATGTCAACGGTAGCGGTTGGTTGGCAGGAACAGAAATTTGTATTTGGAAGTCGCTCACGCCCGGAGGCACTTCTTCGATCTCCCCGACGCGATTTCGATTGGGCATGACATTGTTGTTGCTGGCATCATAGATGCGTCCATAAATATCGGCATTGACAACGGTTTTACCCGATTTGTTGACGGCTTTGCCCGTGACGATGAAACAATTGGCAGCTTGGTTTGAACCGCTAACGACAGCTCCCTGAGCCATTTCCGACGGACAGTCTTGGTATGACAAATCTGTGAGTTGAATGGGAACGAGTGCGATCGCCTCTGGAGTAGAGAACCACAGCCAAATCCCCACAATGCAAGAAATACAGATAGCTTGGAACGCTCGAAGTGTAGTCATGGTAACATTCTCGCAATAGAAACATAGGGGACGGATCGCGGTAAGCCCCAACAGTCAGCTTACCGCGAATCGGACAAGCTGTTATCCCAAAAGCCTCGAGTTATGACTCCAGAGGAGATTGAAGCCGTTCTTCAAGCTGCATTTCGGCAATGTCGAGATCGAGGTTTTCCCCTCGACGATCGACAGCAACAAATTTTGTTGCTGGCGATCCGACAACTGGGTAGTGCACCTTCCCCAGAAGAACCCAACCCCTTAGATGAACTGACTCTGGAAGAATGTCAGTTTTTGCTTGAGTTTGTCAAAGAGCAAGATCGACAAAATCGTTCCTGGAAAGTTATGTTACTTGAGGACTGGTTGCAAGGTCGCGATTCCGGTACGGTGCAGTTCGTGCGCGATCGCTGCGGCATGGATTGGCTCGATCGGGTGCAACCTTTCCACCTAGCCGCTTACGAAGAGGTTCTCGAAGGGGGACGTTTGCAGGTGAAAGTGGGCGATCGCCTGGAAGTCTCCAATCGCCTCTGGGAGTGGGTACGAGAGGATGAACCGTCAAGTCAGGAGTGGTTGGCGTGTACCGTTATTGGAGTGTCCCAGGTAGAAGTAGAGGACGGTAATGTCGACATATACCAACTGTTTAATTCGTTTCGAGAGCGGTATAGAGTACGAAATCCAAGGAATTTATCAGTGGAATCGTTACAACTGGCGCTGGGTTCGGAATCGATAGTGTATAGCATCAGGCAGCAGCGAAGACAAATTACCCATTCCCTACCTCAAATTACTTATTACTTATTACTTATTACTTATTACTTATTACTTATTACTTACTCCTCAAACAATCCCAGCAACGGAGCCAAAAGCATCCCCACCACAAAACCTCCAGCATGAGCCAGATAAGCTACGCCACCTGAAGCGACCATTTCCGTATTTTGCAAACTGACAAAGCTGAAAAAGGCTTGTTGTAGAAACCAAAATCCGAGAAAGAAGTAAGCGGGAAGGCGAACAGTGGTCATAAAAAATCCCAGGGGAATCAGGGTGACAACTTCGGCACGGGGAAAGCGCAGGATGTAAGCACCCAAAACTCCAGCGATCGCACCACTAGCACCGACCAGGGGCACGCCTGAGTTCATCGAGAAAAACCACTGACTCAAAGCAGCAGCTATTCCGCACGCCAGATAAAACCCCAAAAACTTGACATGACCCAGACAATCTTCGACATTATTGCCAAAGACCCACAAAAACAACATATTTCCGGCTACGTGCAGAAAGCCGCCGTGCAGAAATTGGGAGGTAATGAGTGTCAGCCATTCTCCACTTCCGGCAGCGCCTTGTAAGCTCGCAGTTAGCTCTTGTGGAACCACAGCCCAAATGTGGAAAAATTGAAGAAGCTGGGGTTTGCTCAGCGTCATTTCAAATAAGAAGATGAAGATATTCGCGCCAACTAAACCGTAGACTATATAAGGCGTGGTGCGGGTGGGGTTGTTGTCGTGTAGGGGCAGCACTAGTTCTGTTCTATTATTTCTCTTTTTGCTGGATTGGGTCAAGAACGATCGAGTTTCCGTAACAATTTCGATCGTTCTCGAGCGAACACGAGAAACCCGACTTTGACGCAAAATTGGGTTTCTCCATCGACATTCCAAAATTAAGTAATCACCGTGGGTTTTTCCCGTCCGGTAAGGGTGCGAATTTGGGCAACTTCTTCGGCGATCGCAATCAAATCTCCCAAAGCTTCTTGGGTTTCAGTATTATGTTTTGCCGGGTCGCTTTCGTAGCTTTCTAAATATACCCGCAACGTGGCTCCTTGGGTTCCCGTTCCCGACAGGCGGAAAACAATGCGCGAACCGTCGGTAAAGCCGATGCGAACGCCTTGTTTGTTGCTAACGCTACCATCAACGGGATCGGTGTAGCTGAAATCATCGGCATAGTCTACGGTATAGTTCCCCAATTTTTCACCGGGAAGGGAAGTCAATTTCGATCGCAAATTATCGATTAACGTATTTGCCCGATCGCTTTCGATCGCTTCGTAATCGTGACGGGAATAGTAATTGCGTCCGTAAGTTTGCCAGTGTTCCCGAACGATTTCTTCCACGGATTGTTGTCGTACTGCGAGGACATTCAACCAAAAGAGAACTGCCCACAATCCATCTTTTTCGCGAACGTGATCGGAACCCGTACCAAAGCTTTCTTCCCCACACAATGTCACTTTTCCGGCATCCATGAGGTTGCCGAAAAACTTCCAACCTGTCGGGGTTTCGTAACAGTCGATGCCCAATTTGTTGGCAACTCGATCGGCGGCAGCACTGGTGGGCATCGATCGGGCAACTCCTGCCAATCCGTTACGATAACCGGGAACCAATTTAGCATTTGCTGCTAACACGGCAAGACTATCACTAGGCGTCACGAAAAATTGGCGTCCCAGAATCATATTTCGATCGCCGTCGCCATCGGAGGCTGCCCCAAAATCGGGTGCATTTTCTCCAAATACAATCTCAACTAATTCGTGAGCATAAACCAAATTGGGATCGGGATGTCCGCCGCCAAAATCTTCTAGCGGTGTGCCATTAATCACCGTTCCCGCAGATGCGCCTAATGTCTCTTCGATAATTGTCTTTGGCATAAGGTCCGGTGACAGCGTGCATCGAATCGACACATAGCCGAAAATCTGAGGCGAATAACTGCCGAATACGATCGAAATCGAAGATCGATTCCATCAATTCGGCATAATCGGCAACAGAATCGATGACTTCAACCGTCATGTCTCCGAGTTTAGTCGTTCCCAAGGTATCGAGATCTACGTCTTCGGCTTCCAGGATTTGGTAGCCTTCGATGGTTTTGGTACGATCGAAAATCGCCTCTGTGACCTTTTCTGGCGCCAGACCCCCATTACCGATGTTGTATTTAATCCCAAAATCTTCTTCCGGTCCGCCGGGATTGTGGCTGGCGGAGAGAACAATGCCGCCAAATGCCTGGTTTTTGCGGATGACGCAGGAAGCGGCAGGAGTGGAGAGGATGCCGCCGCGTCCGACGAGAACTCGCCCAAACCCATTGGCTGCTGCCATTTTCAGGATAATTTGAATGGCTTGGCGATTGTAGTAGCGACCGTCACCACCCACCACCAAGGTCTGACCCTGATAGCTGTCGAGGCTGTCGAAGATGGACTGAACGAAGTTTTCGAGATAGTTGCGCTGTTGGAAAACCGGGACGCGCTTACGAAGACCCGAAGTTCCTGGTTTTTGATCGGGAAAAGGCTGAGTGGATACGGTATGGATATTCATTAAATTTAATTGAAATGTAACTCGATCGAGCAAGTTAACCTCAATTATTTTAGGATGGATTCACGCGACCGAGTGAGTTCAGCAATACATCTTTGGAGAACGCTGTGGCGGTATGCTAAATCTCCCTGCACGAGATTGCGTAGAAGAATTGATAGTGTTTACCCCTGGAAGGCTTTTGTTGGCGTTAGGATAAACTCACAAGATAAACGATCGATCTGGAGAAGGCAATGTTAACTCAATCCCTACCAAAAACTTATACATCAGACGAATATCGTCAGTTAGAAACCACGGCTGAGTTTAGAAGTGAATATCGCGATGGAGAAATTGTCAAAATGCCAGGTGGAACAATTAATCATAATCGAATTACCGGCAATGTCTTTGCTTTTCTCAAGTTTTCCTTACGGGGGAAAGGGGCAGAACCTTTTATGAGCGATCTGCGGTTATGGATTCCTCAGTTTCGGCGCGGCACTTATCCGGATGTGATGGTGATTAAAGGACAGCCAATTTTTAATGAAGGGCGTCAAGATGAAGTGCTTAATCCCATTCTGATTATGGAAGTCTTATCTAAATCAACTGAAGATTTCGATTCTCCTGCGGAGACGCTATGCGAACGTGAGGATAAGTTTCGTTTCTATCGATCGATTCGGGAGTTTCGTGAGTATATCTTAATCAATCAATACGAATATTGGGTTCAACACTATCTGAAAACCGAATCGGGACAATGGTTGTTTCAAGATTACGCAGGAGATGAAGCAACGGTTTCTTTGGGTTCGATCGAGGTGCAACTGTCTATGGGAGATATCTATGAAGGAATCGCATTGGAAACTGAAGAATCAGATAGTTAGATTTCATTTCAATCAATAGTTGTCATCCGTCATTTGGCTGAATTTTGTAACTTTTAGTTAGTTTTCAGACTTTAAGTCACTAATCCGTCTACATGACATTACAGACAGTTGTCTTGGTGGTTGCGCGAGAAGATAGAACGTTATACTAAAATTTCTTGCTTGTTTCAACGATCGAAATCTGATAGATCTGATAACTATGCGATCGCGATCGCCATATTCAGAAAGTTCTGTGATATAAGAGATTGGGAAAGATCTCCCAACTCGAACATTTAAGAAATGACAGAACCTCATTATAGCCCCATCAATGAACTGACTCAGAAAGATAGAATAGAACGGTCACAATATTATTGACCGGACAAGCAGATGAAGAAGCAATCGAACCAGCAAAAACTCAAGCTGATCTCCATCGCTATCTTCACCAAATTTTGGGAAAAAGAAGAATTAATCGACTATATTAAGTCTGGTATTAGAAAGAGCATGATCAAACCCATTATTCTGTGCATTGATGACGAGCCGATGATCCTCGATAGTCTCAAGCAAGAACTCTCGCAAGCGCTGGAACGTAAGTATGATATCGAGACGGCTATCGGTGGAGAAGATGCTTTAGAGCTGGTAGAAGAGCTATTGGAAGAAGGATGCGAGATTGCCGTGGCAATTTCCGATTATGTTATGCCGGGAATGAAAGGAGATGAAGTCTTAAAAAAAATCCACGAACTCTCACCGAAGACCCTCACAATCATGCTAACTGGGCAAGCTAGTATCGAAGGGATTGCCAATGCCATTAATACGTCAAGGTTATATCGATATCTTACTAAGCCTTGGCAAAATGAAGATTTATCTTTAACCGTTAAAGAAGCAACGAAAAGTTATACGCAGTCACAAAAAATTGCAGCGCAGAATGAAACCTTGATTAAGGTAAACAAAGATTTAGTCGCTTTGAACAAAGCTTTTTCTCGTTTTGTTCCTGATGAGTTTTTGAAACTTTTGAACAAAAAAAGTATTATTGACGTTGAATTTGGAGACTCCGTTCAACGAAAAATGTCAGTTCTTTTTTCGGATATTCGATCGTTTACCAGTCTTTCAGAAAAAATGCAGATCGAAGATAACTTTAAATTTATTAATGGGTATTTTTCTCGGATGGAACCTGCGATCGTTGAAAATCACGGGTTAATTGACAAGTATATTGGCGATGCAATTATGGCACTATTTGGCAGTATCTCCAATGCCGACAATGCTGTCAAAGCGGGAATTGTGATGCTCGAAAGACTGGCGGAATATAATCTAACTCGACAAAGACCCGATCGCCCGCCGATTAAAATTGGAATTGGCATCAATACAGGGATGTTGATGTTGGGAACCGTAGGCGGAAAATTCCGTATGGATGGCACAACGATCGGCGATGCCGTCAATTTAGCTTCGAGATTGGAAGGTTTAACAAAACAGTATGGGGTCTCGATGCTGATTAGCGATCGAACGTTTTTAGAGTTAAAAGATCCCAATCAATATTGCATTCGTCTGGTCGATCGCGTACAAGTCAAAGGTAAATCGAAAATGGTTTCCGTCTTTGAAGTCTTCGATGCCGATCCCCCCGAACTGCAAGCCCGAAAACTCGCAACTAAAACAGAATTCGAGCAAGCTTTAGTGTTCTACACAACACAGGAATGGGAAGAAGCGTCCAGACGGTTGGAAAAATGTTTGCAACACAATCCCGAAGATACCGTAATTCAAATCTACTGGCAACGATGTCAAAACAGACAGCCCGATCGAAGGGCGACCCCACGGTTGCAAATCGTTTAGGTAATAAGTAATAAGAAATACAGCGGTTTTCGCAGCTATGAGGTAAATAAAATTTTGGGTTGATGTAGGGGCGAATGGCATTCGCCCTTCTAGATGTACCGCATAATACCGGGAACCGCTGTAAGTAAGATAGCAGCCGCGCCAGCGCGGTTAAGACAATTTCTGGTAGGGGCGAAGCATTTGCACGGAAAATATCACGGACGAACCGACAAACATCATGCAAATGCTTCGCTAAGCGCAGGGTGCTTACGTTAAGAAACCCTAACGCGAACCTCCTAAACGAGCCAAAATAGAGCCAATTTCCGGATGATTCGGCTGCAACCGTAACGCAGTTCGCAACGCGGAGATCGCTTCTCGATCGCGCCCCAAATCCACCAGCAACTTGCCTTTAAGTACCCAAAGTTGTGCGTCATCCGGGGTCAGTGCCAACGCCTCATCAAAAGATACCAAGGCATTTTGTGGTTCTCCCATCTTTTGAAACACCATCCCTTGCAAAATTCGCGCCGTTGCCGACGAAGGGTCGAGATCGAATCGATCGATCCAACGCCACCATCGCCTCTTCGTAGCGTCCCATTTCCGATAGCGCTTTCCCGCGTCCCATCCAAGCTGGACTAAACTCCGGACTGACATCCAAAGCGCGATCGTAAGACGCCAGCGCATCTTCATACCGGGCAAAATTCTGCGTCAGCAAATTCCCCCGCATATACCATACCACTTGGTCGTCCGGCTGAATTTCCACCGCTCGATCGAAAGACTGCATCGCCTCTTCCACATCCCCCATCGCCGACAGCAACGCCCCGCGATCGCGCCACGCCCAATAAAAATCTGGTTTAATCTTTACAGTACGATCGAACGATCCGATCGCCGCCATCTCATCCCCAAGCCCATACAACACATTTCCCCGTTGATACCACGCCGGATAAAAATCTTGCTGAAGTTGAATCGATCGATCGAACGCCGAGAGTGCATCTCGAAACTGTCCCGTGCGATACAAATGATTTCCCCAATTCGACCACTCAACCGCACTGGCATTTTGTGGCGGACGAGATACCGCTAAATATGGCGTAATCGACGCCCAAGTTTCCCGAGACATTGACCCCGGGGCAGAATTTTCCACCTGTAACGCCACCGGAATACCCGATGAGTCGATCGCCCGCAATCCGCCAGAAATGGGGATTCCCGCGCTGAACCCCAACTTCACCCGCAGCAATCGACCCGACTTCTCATCATACAATTCCTGTCCGTCCGATTGTCCGTGAATCCCGATTAACCGTCCATCGGTATCCAGAATCGGACCGCCGCTCATCCCCTTTTCCGTCACATTGGTATAAAACAGCTTATAACCGCGATCGATCGGATTGCGAGTCACCCCCAAGGCAAAATCTCGGGCGATAATTTTTCCCGCAGTAAAAAGCGATTGACGATTATCCGCATTCCAACCATAGGTAAACGCATAAGCATCATTGCTATTAGCGGCATAATTCCCCAATGTTGCCACCCGGAAAGATCGATCGCTCCTAAACCGCAACAGCGCCAAATCCAAACCCGGCAACTTCTCCACGGTACTGTAATCCAGAAGATACTCCGACCCATCCGGCGCAACAATATAATACTCATCCTCCGTCGCCACCACGTGTTCCGCAGTCAGAACCCAGTAAGTATCGCCCTCCCGCGCCACCAAAACCCCCGAACCGGGATTCAACCCATCGATGAGAACCGTCACCTCCTGAGCAATAGCGCGCACCTCTTCCGCAACCAACGCCTGCGCCGCTTCGGCATAGGCGATAGTTGCCAAACAGCCACCCAACAACAGTACAGGAACTTTAGAAAAACTACTCATCGTTCGATCTCCTCACAAAAGAGATGGGTTTGGGGTTGGAAATTTGAAGTAATAGGTAATAAGTAATAAGTAATAAGGGACATCTCACCCATTACCCATTGGTGAAAGGTTAAGCAATTTTAGCAGATGTCAAGTTGACGATCTCGAATAGCTAGACCCCTTTGATGCTAATGTTTTCCACGATTTCACTCTTGTGCGCGGGGGTTTGGGGGCGGCGCAAGGCCCCCGACGGGGGGTTTGGGGGGAGACCCCCCAAGGGCCGGGTTTTCAGTCAATTATGGGGAAGTTGACAATATGAATACAACCTTAACCTTTCACCAATGCCCATTACCCATTACCCATTACCCATTACCCATTACCCATATATTATTGACCGCTCAACTCACTCAAACGCTCATTGAGGTCGAAGTACATCCGAGAACCGCTTTCGTACAGGGGCCCTGCTTCTCCAACACGCACGTCAAACAATTGTTGAACTGCTTGAGCGGCATCTTCTCCCGGCTTCAGCGTGAACAGAACATCCGTGCAAGGTCCGCCAATATAGCCGGAGACACACACCACCGGTTGCCGATTCACAATTCCCGTGGTGATGAAGTTTAACCGACCCTCTTCATAGAAACGATTGAACCGTTCGGTCACTTGCTCGCAACGAGTCAGAGGATCGTAACCCGAACCCGAGAAGTAGTGGGAAACCCAGCTAATCAGAGGCAGAGATTGTTTGCCATTGTCTACATAGGTTGTCGGCGAACCGTAGTCATTACTCCCGCAGAAGAACATATCGCCTCCCTCATAGCTGATGGGTTCGGCAACGGGATACGCACCCGGATATGTCTCATACACGCTCACCCCTTCTTCGGGATACTGCATCACTTCAACTTGGGGATAAACCGCTGTCGGGTTTTCCCCAGAAGGATTCACCGACTGCTCGACTTGGACTTCCACACAGATGTCATCGTGGCAAACCTTCTCCACGTTGACTTGTTGAGTCACTTCTGGCAATTGAGCCGCAGCCGGGGAAGCCATGCTAATTCCGCAGGCAACTGTGCTGGCAGCCAGAGCAGAAATTGATAATGCGAGTTTCATACTTGCTAATATGGTTGTAGTTGTGTATTTCTGGGGTTCGACCCCACTGACGAACGATCGCAGTCCGAGATTTAACTTGATTAGATCTTCGTGGCTGCATCGTTCTCCTTCTTAACAACCCTTTCTTCGAGTTTTTTGAGCAATCCGGAAAAATTAGAAAGCACCTCCGTCGATCGCCTCGCGATGGGGATCTAAGTCAGAAAATGTTACAAAAAATATCTACAAAATTAACATTGACACCGATAAAAAATTTTCCACAGTGTCAAAATTTAGCGATCGAAAATCAACCATTAGCCAGCCGAACAAGTTCAACTTCGATCGGTAAAATTTCCCCAAAAATTGGCATAACAAGGAAGAAGGAACGTCATGTTCCTCTTGCTTCCTTGTCTTTTAATCTTCGTCATTCTGCCGAATGGAATCTTTTGTTTCTATCCGCCGTGATGCCTGAGTTTTTTTTTGTCGATTGAAGAATTACCCAAACGGCGCAAATAGTCCCAACCCCTTTGTGGCCAAACCCTTTGAAGTCCAGTTTTTTGGGCAATCCAGTCGGCAACTTTCGGACCCGACCACGGTTCCCCATCCGGCGCTGGATTTTTGAGCGCTCGGGCAAGTTCCACTTGCTGGTCGGGGGTTAGCAAGGCTCGAGAAGATACTCGTTTTTTCTTGCTGTGGTTAATCGTAGAAGTTGGACCTTCGTTGTTGTAGCGCTGAATAATTTGTTTCGCGTAATCGTAATTGAGACCCACCACTTCAGCAGCTTGCTTAATCGTCCAGTTTTGGGCAACCAGAGACAACAGATGCCATCTTCGGGCTTCGGTCGTATCTTTGGCTTGACGATAGCGAGTCTTAATTTGGTCGTTGCTGAGATGGGGTTCTAGGTGAGCTTTAGGTGGCATATCTCATCCCTAGGATGCTAATGGTTACAAGAGTTAGGCAAAATGCCAAGGTTCAAAGTTTAGAGAAAAAACTTTGAAATCTGAGTGATGAGCCATCAACTCGTACAAGTGACGAGATTTCTGACCACTCTCTTATGTTTTCTCGGTCTGACCTCCGTCATCCGGACAAAAATTCCCCGAAGTGAAGGCAAATCAGCCAAGAAGCAAATTTACTGAGGATTATGTCGCTGTTTTCCCCGCAAACCCCTAAGACAGGAGATATGCAGGATTAGCGACGTTATAGTAGGTGTAATGGTACTGGGGATATGGATTCGGTCTGTAATAGAAGCTGGGTGCGTAGTCCGGTTGGTAAGTGGAAACCGGAGTATAGTACCCAGAGCCGTAATAAGCACCCCGAATTTGAGTGGATTCTTCAGCAGACAGCTCAACAAACAAGGGTGGGTTAGCCGTTGAGTTAGGTTTTTGGGCTGGATTGGGTTTCATGGCGAAGCCGATTGAGTATGATATGGGGAGACACCCATAGGGGTGAATACTCTATGGGTGCAAACTCCGAAGCGAGTATGCGGACAAATCTGTAATAGTGAAACGCTTGGTGCTAGTCGAGCAATTGAAACGATAAGAAGCGCTTATCTACACGTTTCGTCTCGCTAGCATCATTTGTTTGACTAGTCTTCAATCACAACGTTCACGTTCGTGGTTTGAGTGACCGAGCTGCCGGAGCCACCGCCGTAGCCGGAGCCACCGCCGTAGCCGTAGCCGCCACCGTAGCCGTAGCCACCACGATAGCCGCCGTAGCCACCGCCGTAGCCGCAGGGGGAGTAAGAGCGGGGAGCATAGTAGTAGCGGTGAGCACCGTTGACGGTCGCAGATTCGTCAGCAGTCAGTTCCACAAACAGTTGGTTTTGAGCGTTGGTTTCCATCGTTGACTCCTTATTTAATCAAGGGTAATGTCGAATCTGTCGATTCGATTTTGCCTTTGCGAGTAGTTCTCGCATCAGCTATTTCATTATTCTGAGAATATAAAGACTATCCGGAACGTTAAGCAGAAAATCTAGATTTTTTTCGATCGATTGTACGTACTGAAATATTTTTCTGTTCGGTCTTAAGTTGAGGCGCAATCCGATCGGTTTATTAATGTAAAAACCGTTATAAATCTGTTGAGCTTGTCAGGATTTACACAAAACATCCTGAGATAATTGCATTGTTGTTATCTCAGGATATTGTTTATTCAAGAACCGATCTTTGTGAGTGCCAGTTCAAGACGATAAACACAGCATTATCGTTTTCAATCTGGAAAACGATGAATCATCTATCAATCTCAAAATATTCGTCCGGCACTTCTGTCACTCGCAAACATTACAAACTAGTCATTGTATACCACGTTCACATTGGTGGTTTGAGTGGTCGAGCTAGTTTGACCATATCCAGAGCCATAACCATATCCACCACCGTAGTAGGAAACGGGATAACCCCAATAGCAAGGATAGTAGTGGTGAGCGCCATTAACGGTAGCGGATTCTTTCTCGGTCAGTTCGACGAATAGTTCTTTGCGTTGCATAACAGTTTACTCCTTTTATTTTGTCACTTTTGTGAATCGTTAGATTCTGTTTAGAAGCACAGGTAATTCTCTCTGTGTCATCTACTCTATTATTCCAATACTTAATAAAATATCCGGACAAAATGAATAGATTCTCGAGAAAAAATCCCGGTTATTTTGCTGAATTAAAGCAAGTTTGTCCTGACTCATATAGCCACAGCCGATCGAGTCAGAACAAACTTACGAAGATAATTAGATCGTCTAAATAGTGACTCGATCGACACCGATCGAGTCACTTATAAAGATACTCGATTAGTCTTCAATAGTGATGTTTACATTGGTGGTTTGAGTTGTAGAGCTAGCTTGACCGTAGCCATAACCCATACCATAACCAGCCTGGTATCCATCGTAGTACACGGGATTAAAAGCGCAGGGGTTGTGATAATAGTAAGCACCATTGACTGTTGCAGATTCTTCTGCTGTCAATTCAACAAAGAGTGAATCTTGAGAGGTCTTTTTCATGATAAGTTTCGTTGAAATAAGTTTAGACTTTAGCAATCTAACTGAGTCCGAAATCGATAAACGTTAAATCACTTATTTCAATACTTTCTTGCTAATTTTAACTAAATCCGGAGAGTTTAGAATGTACTTTTGGATTTCGATAAATTCATAAAACTTTACTTATTTTTGTCCTAATTAATTACCCTTTTTGTTGAATTACTCTTTTGTGGATTGTCTGCTAAAAACATTATAATAGCGGAGATCAATTGAAAAGGTTTCTGGAAACGGATTGATGGCTCTTGAATCTTGACAAGAAACTAAAAGGAGTTTCGATCGAGCCAAGGAATGAGAGTTCTACTCAAAAATGCTGAAGCCGAAGCCAATTTACATTCAAAAAAATGAGATGGCTAAATTGAGGTTAGTAACCCGGTTTTTTGGACATCAAAATATTTTAGCAATTGCTAATTCTTCAACTATCCGGTTTTCGGTGCAGCGGTACGGATAAAAAGCCAGCCCTTCTGGCAATCTCAGAGAAACGTCCTTCTCGAGTGGGCTGCTTTTGGTTGAAATTCATGGGTTAGATCTAACCCATCGGCTCTCGGCACAAATGAATAGAAGCCGCGACGTTCGATCCATAAATCTAAAACTAAGCGAGAAAATCCGGACGATCGTCAAAAAAAAGGGTAAAGGCATAATAGCAGTCCTGACCGAGTTTGCCCTGTATGCCGCCACCACCGGATTTCAACCGACCTCCCATTCTGCACAGCGATGACCTGTTGCCGCCGGTCGGTCGTTGGGCAACTGTAGGCGGGCTGTTTTTAGTGGGGATGCTGGGGATAGCAGGTATTCTTTCGGCGATCGTCAAGTATGATATAACCGTAAAAGCTTCTGGGCGCGTCCATTCTCCCGTCCAAATCATTCAATCCGAACGCCAAGGCATCATCAGCAGTATCGAGGTGAAGGAAAATCAGGCGGTGGATGCTGGAGACGTTCTGATGTACGTGGAAACCCAGGATAGTCCGCAAATTCGGGCCCTAACTGCGCGACAGCAGCAACAACAACAAGTCATTCAAAATTACCAAAAGCAGTTAGACCAAGCCAACGCTCAAATCAATCTCCTGCGCCAGCAAATTCTACAACAAGCAGGATGGAAATCAGTCCCAACCGAGCAAGATGCGGTTTATACTGTGGCGGTAGCCTTGGAGAAGTTAGCAACCACCTCTCCTGTTGTCGCCGGACAGTTGCAAACCCAGTGGCTGGAATCGCTCTCCAAACAAGACGAACTCCAACGCCAAGTTCAAAGTGAAGTGTTATCACTCGATGCCATCGAAACTCAGTTGGAACCCGGAGGAGTTCGTACCCCCGCAGCGGGAACCATTCGGCGGCTAAATCTCCAAAGTCCGGGTCAATTCGTGCAAGTGGGTGATGTATTAGCAGAGATTGTCTCTACCGAATCTCTGTCAATCCAGGCGGGCGTCCCCGTGCGGGATATCGGCAAAATATACGTCGGACAAATGGCGCAAGTGCGAGTTTCAGCTTGTCCCCATACTGAGTATGGTGTTTTGCTGGGAACTGTGCAGGCTGTTGCTCCAGATATTGCCGCTCCACCCAATAATAGCGCCGGAGTTGCCCCATCTTACAAAATTACCATTCAACCCGCAAGCAACGCCGTCGGCAAAAGCGATCGTCAATGTTTTCTCAAACCGGGAATGGATGTTAGAGCTGATATTATCACCCAACGAGAAACAGTTCTGCGATCGTTACTAGAAAAATCCCGATTAGTCATGGGTAATTAGATATCCTTCGATCGATCGAAGGATAAAGACGTTCGAGTTTCCGGAAACGATCGATCGCGCCCGAAAAACTAGATATAAGGTTTGCATCGCTCCATTCTTTAGAAAAAGCTGTCGTGCATTAAATCGGCACTCAGCAAACATTCCATTTGGTTTCACACCCATTGGTCAAATCGTTTTGCGCGTTAAATTTTGAGAATTGCATATGCTTGACCTCTCCTCAAACCCATTATTTGTTAGTGCAGGCATCACCACCTCCATCACCTGCGCGATTAGTGGCTATGCCCTCTATGAATTGCTGAGTGTCGGTCCAGAAGAGACAGAGACCGCTCGAGTCATTAATCCACAGTTACGCCGACAGCCCATTTCTGCCAACATCGTTCCCAATGTCAGCGCCCCCGAAAACTGGAGCGTGCGTCCCGGTAAACGACCTGATTTTATGCCCATTGCCTCCAATACTCTCTCACCGGAGGGTGCAGTGGCTCACACCTTAATTGCACTGTGGAAACAAGGAAAATTACCCCAACATTTAGCGCCGCTGATGCAGCAAGCTGAGTCGGGTATCGACGAGTTCCAAGCCAAAGGATATTTGGAAGCGGCTCGCATTCAAGCGACGCAACAAGACTATGCCAAAGCGCTGAAATACCTGAAGCAAATCTCGACAGAGGTTTCGGTTCACCCACAAGCTCAAGCCAAAATTGCCGAATATACCGAAAAACAAACCCTTCAAGCAAAAGCCTGGATGCAAAAAGCCAACGCTCTTGCCAAACTCAAGGACTTTTCGGGGGCGCGAATCTACCTCAAACAAGTTCCAGATAACACCCCGGTTTATCCTGTCGCCCAGAACAAGATGAACGAATACGCCCAAACGCAAAACGTTCAGGCAAATTTCTGGTTTAAAGAAGCCTCGAAACTCGCCAGTCAAGGGAAATTGTCTGCCGCGATTACCTATCTCCAGCGCATTCCCCTAGGAACCTCTATTTATACAGTCGCTCAAAACAAAATTACTGAATACAGCCAAAAGCAAAGTCTCAAAGCCGCAACTCCCAAACCTAAAGCCGCTGTGACGACGCCGACGCCAAAGGTGGCAACTCCGGCAACTCCGGCAGTCGCAAAACCTCCCAAACCCGCAACGCCAACGGTGACGCCGACTCCAAGTCCGACGGTAGCCACGCCAGCGACACCAGATGTCACCACACCCAACCCGACGGTAGCTACGCCAGCGACACCAGATGTCACCACACCCAATCCGACGGTAGCCACGCCAGCGACACCAGATGTCACCACACCCAACCCGACGGTAGCCACGCCAGCGACACCAGATGTCACCACACCCAATCCGACGGTAGCCACGCCAGCGACACCAGATGTCACCACACCCAATCCGACGGTAGCCACGCCAGCGACACCAGATGTCACCACACCCAATCCGACGGTAGCCACGCCAGCGACACCAGATGTCACCACACCCAATCCGACGGTAGCCACGCCAGCGACACCCGGACAAACGGCGGCTGTTGTCACTCCCGAACCGTCAGCACAAACACTCGAGAGCAACCCAACGGGGGTTACGAGTCCCTCTGAATCTGCAACTCAACCCGCAGCAACAATACCTAACCCGAGGGCGGCAACGGTGACAACCGCGAACCCCCAAACTCCTACAGAAAGCGTCAATCGGACTCCTGTAGAGGTCACAAATTCGATCGTCCAACCGTCATCTCCGACGTACTATTCAAATCCTCAAACTGTTCAAACTCCGGCACGAGTTCCCACCTCTGTTCAACCTCGTCCCCAAATTCGACCCCAGACGTTGCAAACCCCAACATTTATCCCGACGCGCGATTTAAAAAGTTCTTCAAAAGAGGAAAAAAGTCAGACCGTTACCCCAGCAACTTCCACGCCGAGTCGCAATTTGAGATCGGGTACACCTAAAGTTATGACTCCAGTCAACCCGGCTTCTTCGGAAACTCTCCAACTCAAAAAAGCGCCCTCGGATTCTGACTCAGTTTGGAATTGGGAATCTTTTACTGATACTGAAAACGATCGATAGATTTGTCACAGGGTTATTGGTTATTGGTTATTAGTCAAATTAGCCATTAACTATTAACTATTAACTATTAGCTACCATGAAATATGCCGTTTTTCTCCAACACAGCGAAACCGATTGCGGTGCAGCGTGCCTCGGGACGATCGCTAAGCATTACGGACGCACTCTGACCCTAAACCGGATTCGGGAAGTTGTGGGGACGGGACAACAGGGTACGACGCTTTTGGGACTCCAACGCGGTGCAACGGCGCTGGGGTTTAATGCGCGTCCTGTGCGGGCGATGCCGGAAATGCTCGATCGTCTGGGAGAAATTACCCTCCCGGTTATTTTACATTGGAAGGGCAATCACTGGATCGTGCTGTACGGGTTGGATAAGCGGCGTTATGTCATTGTCGATCCCGGGATTGGGGTGCGCTATCTCTCTCGCACTGAGTTGCAGGAAGGCTGGACGGATTGGATTATGCTGTTGCTCGAACCCGATGCTATTCGGTTTCGGGAAAAGTCTGAGGATGCGGCACCGGGATGGGAGCGATTTTGGCAGCCGATTTGGCGATCGAGAACGCTACTGAGTCAAGTCATTCTCTTTAATTTGGCGATCGGTTTGTTATCGGTTGCTTCGCCATTTTTGATTCAATTTCTCACGGATGATGTATTAATTCGAGGCGATTTAGAGCTACTCAACGGGATGATTCTCGCGGTTATCCTCATGACCTTTTTTAGTAGCGGTCTCACACTCATTCAATCCAACTTAACTGCTTATTTTTCCCAAAAACTCGAGCTGGGGTTAATGTTGGAATTTGGCAGAAAGCTCTTACATTTACCGCTAAAATATTTTGAAACCCGCCGTAGTGGGGAAATTGTTAGTCGTCTACAAGACATCCGAGAAATCAATCAGTTCTTTTCTCGAATTGTGGTCAGTCTTCCCGGACAAGTTTTTATTGCGTTTGTTTCTTTGGTGGTGATGCTGATTTACAGCAGAATGCTGACGGGAATCGCCATCGGGATGGGATTACTGATGAGTTTATCGACGGCGCTGTTTCTTCCGGCTCTGCAAAATAAAACTCGCAACTTACTGGTTCTTGAATCTGAGAATCATGGCATTCTCGTTGAAAACTTTAAAGGCGCAATTACCCTCAAAAGCTTAGCCGCTCAGCCACAATTTTGGGAAGAATTGCAAGTCCGTTTCGGTCGTCTGGCAAATCTGGCTTTCCGTACCTATCAAATTGGATTTATTAACAATATTTTTTCGGGCTTTATTAGCGGTATTGGTAATATTATGCTTCTCTGGGTGGGGAGTTCATTAGTAATTCGCCAAGATCTCACCATCGGTCAACTGCTGGCTTTTACAACTCTCAATCGCAATGTTTCTAGCCTCATCAGTGCATTAATTGGGTTTACTGACGAAATGGCTCGGGTGAAAACGGCAACTGGACGCTTAACAGAAATCATCGACCATCAATCAGAGGCGATCGAAGGGACGCTTAAACCGAGCGCGAAACTAGCCGATGATGGAGATATCTTATGCGATGATATCACCTTTCACTATCCCGGTCAAGTTGATTTGCTCGATCGTTTTTCTCTCAAAATTAAAGGCGGTTGGGTAACAGCAATCATTGGATCTTCTGGTTGCGGTAAAAGTACCCTGGCTAAAGTCATTTCTGGACTCTATTGCGCCGATACAGGCAATGTCCAAATTGGCGGATATAATATTTCAGATTTAGACCTGGACAATGTGCGGCAACAAGTCGTTTTAGTTCCGCAGGACGCCCATTTTTGGAATCGATCGATTCTGGACAATTTTCGCCTAGCTAATCCTACTGTGGGATTCGATGATATTGTCCGAGCTTGTAATATCACCGGAGCAGACGAATTCATCAGTCTACTACCCGACAACTATCAAACAATTTTAGGAGAATTCGGCGCAAATTTATCAGGAGGACAAAGACAGCGCTTAGCGATCGCTCGTGCCATTGTGGGGAATCCGCCCATTCTTATCCTAGATGAGTCTACATCCGGACTCGATCCAGCCAGCGAAACTCAAGTTCTAGAACAACTCCTTCACCACCGAAAAGGTAAAACAACGCTCTTGATTTCGCACCGTCCCCGAGTGATTAATCGTGCGGATTGGATTGTCGTTCTCGATCGAGGTCAACTCGCCTTACAAGGCTCTCCAAAACTGTTGCGCGAACAACCCGGACCTCACTTAGATCTGCTCGTTCCGTAGCATGGCTGTTAGAACCCCGACTCCTTTAAAAAGTCGGGGTTCTGGAAACTCTATTTTTTTGTAGTAGGGGTCAACTTTAAGGGTCAACAGTAGGGGTCAACAACCGTTGACCCCTACTACCAGAATCTTTACCCCCAAACAAAGACTTTTGCCTCGTATTCTGGCAAATCGATCGGGAGATTATCATCTCCCGATTCGACATCATAATCTCCCGTCCACTCGTGCCAAGTTCCATTCGCCGGAAAATGAGGAACTTGATAACCAGCCAAATAGTTATCTGAGAGATTCGCAACCACAACCACCCGAGAACCTTCATCATTCCAGCGCGAATAAGCAAGAACCCGAGTCTCAGGATTTTCGTGGAAGAAATCGATGTTTTCTGTATAAAGCGCTTGATTATTTTTACGCAAGTGAATCAAGCCTTTGTAATAGTCCAGCAAACTGCTGTTAGCATCGTTCCCCAAAAGCGTCCAATCAATTTTAGCGGATTCGATCGTTTTCTCTTTATATTCGCCAAATTCTTCTCCCATCCAAATCAGAGGAATTCCGACTGCCGTTGTCAGCAAGACTGCCCCCAATTTCATCCGTTTAAAAGCAGCATCCTCAAAAATTCCTCGATCCGCCAACTCTTTCATCATTCGATCGTGATCGTGATTGCCCAAATAGTTCACCACATTAGTAGACCCCAAAAATCCCCGACGCTTACAATCTAAGACATCCTTGAGTTGTTCTAGATCGAATGTTTCGCCGCAAATATGGGCTTTGACGGTGTGGTAAAAACTATCTTGCCAGCAACCATCCATGGGACCGTCGAGATTGGTGATGGCGGGAGTTTCGGGCAGGTGTTCGGCAACGTTGTAAAACGGTTTAAATCCGGCAGCCTCTTTTGTCTGACCGACAATCCAGTGCATGAAATCGTAGTTGCCCAGATTTTTTGCCGCATCGTAGCGAATACCGTCAATGTGGTATTCCTGAATCCAAAATCGCACGTTGTCACCGATAAACTGCCAAGCGGGTTTGATATCGAGATTTTCGTCGTAATGTTCGTAGTTGAATTCCGGACCCCAGTTTTGTTCGGGATCTCTGGGATCGTGGTGATACCAGTAGTCGTGGTCGATTTGAGTCAGAGGACTTTCGGATTCCGAATGGTTGTAAATCCCATCGAGAAAGAGGCGAATTCCTCGGGCGTGACACTCGTCGATCAAACGCTTGAGGTCGGCAGTGGAACCGTAGCTGGATTCGGTGGCGAAGAAGTAGCGCGGATTGTAGCCCCAACTGTGGTCTCCAGGATACTCTTTGATGGGCATCAGTTCGATCGCATTGACTCCCAGTTCGCACAGGTAGTCCAACTTTTCAATGACGTGTTTGTATTGTCCTCGGGCATGGGGGTCGTCTTCGCCGCCGGAAAAGTCACCGACGTGCATTTCATAAATGACCAATTCTCGATCGGCGGGTAGCGGTTTGTCGTCGTGTTTCCAAACGTAGGTATCGACAATTGTTGCACCGTCTTTGATGCGAAGAACGCCGTTTTGCGTGGGGTTGTCGATGTCGGTGGCATAGGGATCGACCACTTCCACCCATTGGTCGGGTTCAAAAAACCAGGAGTTTGAGGTCACTCGAAACTTATATTGATACGTCCCATCCTCTAGATCGACTTGGGTGCGGAAATAACCCCGATCGTCTTTTTCCATGGACACTGGTTCCCAGTTGGAAAAACAGCCGATTAGGGAAGCTTCCTTGTTATAAGGGGCAAATAACTGAAACTCAATGGAATTACTCATGTAAATTTTTTTATACTCGGTGTTTGAATGATATCGGTAGTGGCTCAAAAAAAACTCTCTCCCAAGAGATACCCTAAGTCCGATCGATCGCACTTAGAGTTTCTAGCCTGAATCTATCCTAGGAGAGATGCGACCGACATCCTAAAAAGGTTATACGGATAAATAGAGCATATACTCAAATTCATTTCGAGGCGATCTAAATATGGGTTGGTTAAAACGTTTATTCGGAAAAGACGATAAAAAGTCTGAACCCCAGGCAACATGGACCGCAGTCCACACCTGCTATCAAAACGAGTCGAACCGCAGCCAGTTCCACTGCAACCGCAGAACGCATTCCCCCGGAACGGGTTGGATTGAATGGAGAATACGACCAAAGCGGATTGGCAAAGCGTGTGGCGCAAGCATTCGATAATGAGTCCGGCTTGGATGATATCGAAACACTCTTTGTTGCTCAAACCGGAAGTACAGTTGTTCTCAAAGGAAAAGTACCCAGCCAAGATTTGCTCGATCGAATGGTTTCCGCGGCGCAGAAAGTAAACGGCTCGACCTCGGTCGATACGACTCAAGTTACGGTTGGCTAGAAATTCAGTCAGGAGGGGACTTCTCCGATCGTCCCCTGCTTATAGTTCTGCTGCTTTTTTCACCCAAGTTTCTTGTATGATGACTTGAAGAATAACAACGATCGGTAGAGCCAGAAACAATCCCAAAAATCCAAAGAACACACCGAAAATGACCTGAGAGAGTAGAGTTGCTGCCGGCAATAAAGAAAGTCGTTCTTTCATCACGATTGGAGTGAGAATATTACTTTCAACTTGTTGAATCAAAACATACAATCCGATAACAAAGCTAGCTTTCCAAGGTGCGTCGATTAAAGCCAGCGCTACGGGTGGAATCACGCTTAAAACCGGACCAATATTCGGAATAAATGTTAGTAACCCAGCAATTATAGCATTAATAAATGGAAATTGAACTTTTAAAAATAATAATCCCACCCAACTGAGAATTAGAATAATGCTCATGTTGAATAGAATTCCAAAGATCCAGCTTAATAGAGATTTCTCACATTTATTTAGAATATTATGAATCTGGGGTCTCGAGGAAGCAGGAATAATTTGAATAAATGCTTTTCGGTAAGAGTTTGGAGTTGCCAAGAACATAATCGTCAGAACGATAACCAGTAATAAATTGACAACAAAATCTAAGGAATTTGAGAAAATAGCTATAAAACTGCTAAATAATCCATCTCCGTAACTAGGCAACTGGTTGAAAATCTCTTTAAAGCTACCAATTTCAGATAAGAGTTTATCGATCCTGGGAATGTTGAGAAATGCGTAACGCTCTCGGAGTTCTTGAAAACCCAGCGGGATACGATCGAGTAGTTCTTGCCATTCAGCGGAAAAAGAAGGTACGATCGCGATCGAAAAAATTCCTAAGATTAGGGGAAGCATCAACACAACAAATACAACGGCTAACCACCTAGGTTTCACACCAGCGCGGCAAAATCGTCGAACTAGGCGATTTAGAACAGTTGCAAAAATCAGTGCCGTAAAAATTAATAATAAGACCTGCCGGAGTTGCCAAAGAAAATAGATAGAAATAGCCAGACAGAATAAGAAAAGACCTTGCGAAAATTTCATCAACTCTTTTCCTCTACTTTTTATAAAATTATTTTTTAATGAATGCTGTCTATTCTATGCTTATCGATCGGCAGGATTGAGTTTTAGCATCTCCCAAGTTGTATAAGTGCCGATCGGACTCCACAGAATATAGGGCAATAACAACAGCGATGCCGCTTGGGAGATATCCCATACTGCCACGGCTAAAAGTGAGCTGACGAGGACACAGGTTGCCCCGACCAAAGTACCCACGAGCAAGCTTTTAAACTTGCACATTAGCACATTGTATGCCATTGTCAACAGTTCTAAAAACAGGTAAACTCCCATTAATATCCAACTCGTTTGGCTTCCGGGATCTTTTTCCCAAACAATATAAGCCGACCAAGCTGCGGCAATGAATACGACTGTCCAAATGATGGGAATCGCTTTTTCAAAAGTCAACCATTGAGGTCTTTGTAAACGCTCGAACCATCGGGTGTCTTCTTTGGATAGCACCTGACTTCCCAAAAAACCGACAAGAAGAGTGACAGCGCCAATGACCATCCAAGATTTAATCACGATTGTTCTCTCATTTGACGTACTAACGAGTTTGATTCGATCTTTCGGGTGACAAAATACCTGCCTTTACTAGGGATTACTTTGAGATTCTTGGTCTTTGGCAACTAGAGTGGGTGTAGTCCAGATGATGTGGACGATCGATTCTACGATCGAGAAAACTCCTAAAATTAACCCCAATAACATCAGAGGGGCTAAACCTGCAAAAGGAGCCAGCATTAAGCTCAGAAAAAGTGTCAGTAATACAATTCTAGAAACCATTGTTTTCTCCATTCTGTTTCACTCTCGAACCCAATCGTTAACAGATAATCGATGCCGCAATCCCTGGGAATTTCTCAGCGATCAAATCGGGAAATACCAGTCACAATTCGACAACAGAAAAATTTTTACCTAAGTCGAGATCGATCGGATTTTCTTAACAATCTATAGCGATCGTAAATCCAAAAGAAAGCTTTAGTCCATCTATCTAAAGATGTAAATTTTGATTCGTTAACCGTTTTTCGTTTAGAAATACCCATGTTCGGCGAGAAACTCCGGTGTAATCGCCTCCATTGACTGAGCCGTGCCGCCAATGCGGTGATGCAAGAACTTCTCGACGTACTTGCCCAAAATATCCCCTTCCAAATTGACCCAACTCCCCGGTTTTAAGGTTCGCAGATTGGTTTCCTCGTAGGTGTGAGGAATAACAGCCACCTTAAACCAACTGCTGGCACGATCGCACTCGGCAACGGTTAAACTAATACCATTCACCGCGATACTTCCCTTGGGGACGATATAGGGCGCAATCTGTCGCTGCCACTGCTCGGTTAAGGTCTCAGGTGCCGCAAAACTCATCTCCCAAGAATTCCCGACGAGAACCGACTCCTGCAAGCAGCCAACGCCATCCACATGGCCCGTGACAAAATGCCCGCCTAACTTGCTGCCGACTCGCAAAGAAGCCTCCAGATTCACATAAGTTCGATCGCTTTGAGTTTGTCCGAGAGTGCTGCGACGCAAGGTTTCTGGAGAGACCGATGCGATAAAACCGCTCGATTCGATCGTGACTACCGTCAGACAAATTCCATCGACGGCAACACTATCCCCAATGGCTAAGTCTTGTAAAATAGAATGTAGATCGCCTGAAATACAGCGGATGCGAGAGCAACCACCTTCTTGAGCTTCAAGAGTACCTAGAGCTTGAATGAGTCCTGTAAACACGATATTTTCCGATATAAGGCGCGATTTTTAAGGATTTCCCTGCAACTTTTCGCCAATAGGAACTTCCCATTTTCCAGCAGCGTCCAGTGTTCTATCCAATTCTCAATCTTGTTTCAAGAGGTTTATTGTAAATTGGGGCATCGATCGAGGCATACTGGAGTTCAGGGAGCGGTCTATATCCGCCGCTGGATTGTTATAACCCCTTACCCAATGAGGCTGAATCAATGATTGAGATGAAAGTCGCCGGAATCGCGTTGGATGCAGCCAACAGAAGTCCGATCGTCTTACTCAGAGATGCGGATGAACGGCGCGCTCTGCCAATTTATATCAGTCAGGATCAAGCAAAGTCAATTCTCGGCGCGATGGAGAACTACCATCCTCCCCGTCCCCTCACCCACGATTTGATGGTCAATCTCATTGAAGCGTGGGAGATGGAACTCGATCGCATTATCATCCATGCCCTGCAAGATAATACCTTTTACGCCGTTCTCAAAGTCCGCCAAGGTGAGATAATTAAAGAAATTGATGCTCGTCCCAGCGATGCAATTGCGATCGCTCTGCGACTCGATAGCCCGATTTGGGTGATGGAAGAAGTGGTCGCCGATGCCTCAATTCCGGTCGATCGAGAAGCCGACGAAGCCGAACGCCAAGCATTCCGAGAATTTGTCGATAACTTGAGTCCGGAGGAACTGATTAAACGAGCGGGTAAAGGTCGCCAAGAACCCAAGTACGATCAGTAATGGCGCTTTGGTTGTTCACCTCCTGAACTCCTGAACTCCCGAACTCCCGAACTCCTGAACTCCCGAACTCCCGAACTCCTATTTTATGCGCTACCGCCGTTTTGGGAAAACGAACCTGTTTCTATCGGTGTTTTCTTTGGGAACCATGCGCTATCTGGCTTCCGAGGAAAATGCGGTGGAAACCGTCCGACAGGCTGTCGCCGCCGGAGTCAATCATTTGGAAACAGCTCAGGGTTACGGCAATAGCGATCGATATCTCGGCACTGCGCTGAAAACCGGCTTAAAGCGCGATCGTCTTTACATCACCACCAAAATTCCCCCAATGCCAGATTCCGAGACGATGGAACGGTGTATTGACGAATCGCTCGATCGCTTAAACATCGATTATCTCGATGGTTTGGCGATTCACGGCATCAATACCGAGCAACATCTCGACTGGGTACTTGCCTCCGATGGCTGCATGCAAGGGGTTCAACGGGCGATCGCCGATCGTCGAGTTCGACATCTGGGATTTTCCACCCACGGCTCGTTAGATACGATCCTCGCAGCTATTGACTCGGATTTATTTGAATTTGTCAATCTGCATTATTACTTATTTTTCCAACGCAATGCTCCGGCGATCGCCCGAGCTAGCGAAAAAGACTTGGGCATTTTCATCATTTCCCCGGCAGACAAAGGCGGACAACTCTACACGCCACCAGAAGTTCTGCAACAATTGTGCCATCCCTTCTCGCCGTTAGAATTAAACTACCGCTTTCTGCTCGACGATCGCCGCATCACCACTCTGAGCATCGGTGCGGCAAACCCCTCACAGCTCCATCTTCCCCTTAGTTTTGCCGATCGTGACGATTACCTAACTCCTGGGGAAACAGACGCCTTAAAACGCCTGGAAACGCACGCAAAAAACCTCTTAGGTGACGATCGATGCAGCCAGTGTTACGCTTGCTTGCCCTGTCCCGCCCAAATCAATATCCCCGAAGTTTTGCGCCTGAGAAATCTCGCCATCGCTTATGACATGACCGAATTCGGACAATACCGCTATCGGATGTTTGAAAACGCCGGACACTGGTTTCCCGGTCGCAAAGGCGATCGTTGCACCGACTGTGGAGACTGTCTCCCGCGCTGTCCCGAACAACTCAATATCCCCACGCTGCTGCGGGACACCCACCAGCGCCTCAACGGTTCCCCTCGCCGTCGTTTGTGGGAATAAGTAAGAAGTGATAAGTAATAAGTCATATAGTGATGACCGAACTCAATCAACATTTACGGCTAATTTATATTTTTCTGGGGACGCTCCTGTTGGGGTTTTGGCAGACTGAGGCAGCTAGCCATCGGGTTGTTGCTCATCCCACAGCATCTTTGCCTTCTTCCTCCATCCAGGAGTTCAGAATATCCCCACAATTCAAATCGAGTGAGATTTCTTCTACGGATGACTCTGGGGGCTTGTACCCTTCGTTTTTTGGTCAGAATTCGCCAGCCGAAGTCGATCGGGTCGAGAACAGTTGCTCGCCAACCTTGAATGAGGAACAAGCGCTCAATCTCTCTCTACTCTCAGAAAATGCCGAAGAACTTGACAATAGCTGTTCGACCGATACGATCACCAAAGATACAATTTGTCAAACCCGTCTGACCATTCCCAGTCTGTGGTGGGCAGACGAACAATTTGGCGACAAACTGCTAGAGAATTGGCTGGCATATCCAGAAGAACACCGCGTAGATTTGGTCGTCAACCGCCAGATCTGGGGTTTGATGGACTACTATCAACGTTACGCATTTGTCCACCGCATGGTGGCTGTGGTTCGAGAAAATGGAGAAACTGGGGAAAATGGCTATAATCTCAGAGTGTTCAACCGTCAAGAGCCCGAACTTTGTCTGGCAGCCTACACTTGTAACGCCAACAATTGCCAATTAAAGATTAGAGACTTCGGTCCGAGATCGAGTGGCTAACATTGGGAATTGTCCCAGAACTCGGGTTTGGAGTTTGGGCATTAGAGTTTGGGCATTGTACTTGGGAGAACCGTAGACAATTACACGTTTTCAACCCCGACAAAAATGAATATCGCCGTCCCGACGGCGGTTCTATGTCTCAAGGATCGAAGCGTGGAGGGATTGTCAAACATCCCAAGTCTGGGAAATGCTACGTCGGCGGGGAAAACGTTAAAACGTCCCGCATTGGCTAGCACAGTCAGGACTTACGCAGGACCTATATTATTTATAGTGCTTTGTAGGGGCAATCCCCCCGTAGTTGCCCCTAGATCTGGAGCTGTTGCGTAAGTCCTAACTGTCTCGATACGGGGAAACACCTGTGTCAAAACGCCAAGCCCATGGATTGTAAGTTTTTGGCTTGTAACTCATGGCGAACTGTAAAGCCGTCTTCAAAGGACGGGGCTTCAAACCCAATTTTTCTGATGAGCGAACTTCAACATTTGGCAGCATGGATCAAGGAGCAGTACCCGGAAGGCTATCTCTTAACTTGGTTATTAAACCAGCCCGGATTGTGGTGGTGCGACGGAGAAATTTATCAAGCGGCTTTACTCAACGATGGAGATCGCCTGAAAAACTTTGTCCGGGA
Source organism: uncultured cyanobacterium (assembly GCA_963838375.1). GTDB lineage: Bacteria > Cyanobacteriota > Cyanobacteriia > Cyanobacteriales > Geitlerinemataceae > DVED01. The sequence goes on from CAWIQY010000015.1 coordinate 1,187,464, forward strand.
AAACGAGCAAAATGAAATGCTGCGGGGAATTACGAGTAAATTAGACCAAGAGGACAACTGGCAAGCCCTTGCTGCGAGCTTAAGTCGAGTATTTGAGGTGTACAAGCAGGAACTGAGTCAGCTACAAAGTAAGCGTCTCCAACGGGAGCGGCTGCCGGGAAAGCCCTCGGAGGAAGGTCAACAAAAACGCTGACGGGCGACCCTCAACTGAAGTGCAGCAGCCCTTACCCACTCCCTTCGCCGATCCGCTGATCGGACACTAGTGGCAAAAGGTCGATCGTCGATCGAGATTTCAATCTGCCCACAACAACCCAATTGCTCAATCGTCGATCGAACTTTCTTCTTCGGGGAAACTGAATTCCCGAAGAAGAAATGACACGGGCAATATGACCCATATCTGGGGATTGTAGCGGACGATTTGCCTCTTGTAACCAGCTCGATAGCTAAAGTTGATACAATCTACTCCAAGCCCTAGTCCGAATTCCTGTATCTCCAGCACGCCGATTGAATCAAAACTGAGGTTTACATGACTCACACCCCTGGTAAGCATCAATCCGCAGAATCGTTCAATGTGATACCGTTCTCTCAATACAGATTTTCTAAACTCCAATTCTATCGAGAGCGCCTGCCCACTGGAAAAGTTTCCGCTTTTTTGCAAAATACAGCGGATTCTACGATTTTGCCAGAGGTTTACCCGATCGTCATTCCAGACAAAGTATCAGGTCTGAAAAGACCGATCGACTTTATAGAACTCCAACAACTCGAAGGAGTCCTCTTAGGAAATCCTGTCGGTCTATACCCAATTCAAATTCAAGAGTTCGAGCTCGCGGGAGTTGCGAATATCTTGTCAAACGATCGTAGCAAACATACAGAATTAGAATAGGAAGTAAGAATGGTTGGAGATATCAAACAAAAATCAAGCAAAAGTTTGATTAACCAATTAATCCAGCAAAAACAAAAGCAATTCACGGGGCGAATGTTGATCCAGGCTCCCTCGGATATGCGTTGGACGCTGTATTTTCGCGGAGGTCATATCGTTTGGGCAAGCGGTGGCAAGCATGTGGTTCGACGGTTGTATCGCATTCTTTTTCATCAGTGTCCTCAAGTAGACTTTGAGATGCTGGCGATCCGCCAAGAAGATCATCAAGATTTTGGTTGGGACTATCAAATTATGAGCATTTTAGTCTGCCGACAAAGTCTTACCAAACAAGAGGCTTATACGGTCATTAGCAAACTCGTATCCGAGATTTTATTTGATATCTTACAGTATCATCAGTTCATTGAATTTTTAACCTATGATTATCATCCGTTGCCAGAGATTACCGAAACGGCGAATGGGATACTGGCGACGATCGATGTCGAAAAAATAATGGTGACGACTTTAGAAAACTGGAATGCTTGGCAAAAAGCAAATCTGGGTTTTTTCTTGCTACACTTAGCCCCGGTTTTGAGCGACTTAGAAGAACTTAGAAGGAAAACCTCTCCCAAAACCTACAAAAATCTTGTCAAACTGATTAACGGGAAGCGAACGCTACGAAATTTAGCCGCTGTGATGAAAAAAGATGAAATGGTTGTTGTTCGTTCGTTATTTCCTTTGATTCAGAAAGGATTAGTCCGCTTGATCGAACTTCCGGATCTACCCCGTCCTAAACCCGCCATCAAACCCGTGCGTACCCGAGCCACGGATCTTGTTAAAAATAAGCATTTAATTGCTTGTGTGGATGATAGTCGCCAGGTGTGCTGGCAATTGCAGAAAATATTGAAAGGTGCAGGTCATCGGTTGATTAAAATCCAAGATCCTCTCCGTGCATTGTTTACAATTGTTGAAAATAAACCGAGTTTGATTTTTTTGGATTTGATGATGCCAGTTGTCAATGGATACGAGCTTTGTACGCAGCTTCGACGAGTTTCTGAGTTAAGCAAAACTCCGATTGTTATTCTGACTAGTCAAGATGGAATTGTCGATCGCGTGCGGGCTAAACTGGTAGGCGCCTCGGGTTTCATGGCTAAACCCATTCAAGAAGAAAAGGTGCTAGCCGCGATCGATAGATATCTTTCCGAACCTTCAGCCCGTACAGTCAACAAAAACTCACCCATAAGGACTCTGCCTCCTTCGTCTTGATCTAACCTCATCATCTAAAAAAACTGTGTTTGTACTAACGGTCGCATTTCAAACCATGTCGATCGTCATTCTATTTTTTATTTAATTTTGTTTAAACTATAAGAAGAATATTTTTTGTATTAACAAAACAGAGCAACTCCATGGAATTGCGGATTACAAGTTTCATCGATAGCGATACTCTGAGAAAGTATTACTAATTGGATATTACAGCGGGAACCGCTGTTACGAGGTACAGTAGCAGCAATGAGTCAACCAATTTTTTAAATGCTGGGGATTCATTAAATGTAGGGCAACAGCAATAATTGTATCGAGCGTTTCCGGGGTTTTGGGAGAAAATCTTCTCAAAAAGACACTCCGTCGTCAAAAATTCAATCGGTTGGAGGAGGGTTGGGAGTCCATTCTTCTTCAATCTCTGGCGTTTGTGACGATCGATCTCGAGTTAGTTCGACTTGAGACATGGTGACAGTCCCCAATCAGTTTCTCAGACTATTATACCCGATCGCTCAGCACAGGGCGAAGGGCGAAGACGGGCGAAGCATTTGCATCAAATTTGCGGGTTCGTGTCTGAGATTTTCGGGCAAATTCTATAGCCTACGGCATGGCTAACGCTAACGCCCCTACGAGAATCGATCGTGACATCTGCCTTTTGCTATAGATTACCAAGGCAATCGACTGCCATCCCAGGAAAAAAATTGACCGCTATCGCTATCTTCAAGTTGTTCGATAACGGTTAGTAATTGCGTAACTGTACGTTCTACTGAAAATAGTTTTTCTGGGGGAACATTGCCTTGAAAAGGAAGAGAGAGACGGGTATCGGTTGTTCCCGGATGTAAAGTAACAACGATCGCCTGGGGACAAGTTCTTCCGTATTCGATCGACGCTGTTTTCATCAACATATTCAGTGCGGCTTTGGAGGCGCGGTAGCCATACCATCCACCGAGTTGATTGTCTCCGATGCTTCCCACTTTGGCGGAAATTGTGGCAAAGACACTACGATCGCCATGTTTGAAAAGTGGCAGTAAATGTTTCGCCAGTAAAATTGCGCCGATACTATTTACTTGAAAGTAGTGCATCTAGACGATCGGTATTGATGTGTCGCAAGCTTTTTTCCGGACTTAAATCTAAAGTTTTGTCGTGGAGGATTCCGACACAATTAATTGCCAGGTGAAGTTGACCGATCTGCGATCGAATCTTTTCCACGGCTGCAATAATTTGTCCTTCATCAGTAATATCCAGTTCTATACAAATGAGTCGATCTGGATATTCTGCTTCAAGACTTAATAAATCGATCGCTGTTTCCCGACTCCGATACGTCGCAAAAACTCGAGAAACTCGATCGTCTTGCAGTAATTTCCTGACAAACCCCAAACCAATCCCTTGACTCGCCCCCACAATCAAAGCATTCGTATTATTCTCCAGTTTGGGCATAAAACTCTTGACTTATTACTTATTACTTATTACTTATTCTCCGTTACCCCAGAGTGACAAAACTACCCCGAAGTTCGTCTACCGAAACCCCCGAAACCAAACCGAGAACCGTATTCGTTCCCGCGATCGAAATTGCGATACTCAAAGGCACTTGAGAACTAATCGCCACCGTCACTTCCGAGAACGTCAGATTCGCTTCTGTCAATCCACCCGTCAAGCCAATTTTATCAGCGCCTGCGGTAAAATCCGTCACCGCATCCACTCGCAAAAAGTCCAGTTCGGAATTGACAGCCGTAGCCGTTTCTACCCCCAAAATCAGGGTATCGCTACCCTCGCCACCGCGTAATAAATCCCGACCGAAACCCCCATCCAGGAGGTCATCCCCAGCCCCACCTTCGAGAGTATCATCTCCCGGCTCTCCCAACAGACGATCGTTTTCCGTCCCGCCATCGATAAAATCATCGCGAAGTCCGCCCCGCAATTCGTCATCCCCAGCCCCTCCAGATAAGGCATCGCCTCCCGGCGTTCCGATTAACAAGTCAGCTTCCGGCGTCCCCACGATCGTCGAACCGATGAGAAAAATACTAGAACTGGGGGCTTCCCATTGGCTAGGCAGAGACGGCAATACCACCGTTTGGACGATCGAATTCTCGTTCATCAACCACAGAACATTTGCCCCCGTTCCCGAATTGTGCCAATGTAAATCCGCATGACCATCCCGATTGAAATCCGCTGCCGATTCGATACTCCATTCCGGTTCGGGAACTGGGGGAAGGGTGAAACTCCCCACCAAAGTTGTCCCATCCATCAACCAAATCAGATTTTCTCCGGTAGACACGTTGCGCCAGACAATATCGGTGTCGTTATCTGAGTTAAAGTTTCCCGTAGCGACGAGTTGCCAATCGGGAGGGGGAACAGGGGGCAAATTCACTTCGGAGGCAATTTGGGCACCATTCATCAACCACACCCGGTTTTCTCCGGTAAAGTAGTTGCGGAAGATCAAATCCGGGCGATTGTCCCCGTTGAAGTCGTCCGTGGCTTCGATGTGCCATTCGGGACCCACCACAGGGGGTAAATCGACCCCTCCAAGTAAATTCGCATTATCGTCGAGAACCCACAGAAAATTCGCCCCAGTAGAATGATCTCGCCAAACAAACTCTACATTTTCATCGCCGACGAAATTCCCAGAACCCGACAAGCGCAGGAACGGACCTGTCGCCGGGGGAAACGCCACCCCAGCCGTCAGGGTGGGACCGGTCATCTGCCAGAGAATGTTATTCCCGGTGTCGTAGTCGCGCCAAAGAATATCTGGGTTGCCATCGCGATTGAAGTCGGACATGAATGAACGTCAAATGCAAGGATAATGAACACGATCGTCAGAATTGGGTTATCGAATGCGATAAGCTGAGTGCCGTTCGCAAAGCGACTCCTGTGGAGTATCGCCGATATCTGAAGGCTCAAACATGATTAGCTATCTTAAGGGTACGGTAGTCGGACTGCAAAAACTGAGTGCCACTCGAGTGATTCTAACCTTAGAAGTGGATCGAGTCGGCTATGAGTTGCAAATTGTCCCTCGTTTGGCGCAACATCTCCCGGTAGGCGGGGAAATCCTGCAAGTGTTTACTGAGATGCAGATGCGAGACGATCGACCGATTCTGTACGGATTTGAGACGATGGCACAGCGAGATTTGTTTCGTCAATTGGTCAGCGTCAGCGGCATCGGAGCGCAATTGGCGATCGCCCTTCTCGATACCTTAGCACTTCCGGATTTGGTACAGGCGATCGTCGGGGGCAATACCCGCCTGCTGTGTGCCACTCCCGGCGTTGGCAAAAAAACAGCCGAACGCATCGCTCTGGAATTGCGAGCAAAACTGTCAGAATGGAGATCGGCGCAAGCGTGGGAAACATCCCCCATTCTCAGTCCCGACATCCGCGACGACGTGGAAATGACCCTACTGGCGCTGGGATATACGGCAGAAGAGGTCGTACAAGCTTTGGGGAAAATCGCCCAAGATCCCGATCTCGCCAACAGTCCCGACGCTGAAGACTGGATTAAAGCTGCAATCGCCGGGTTGAGCCAAGCATAATCAGGCAGAAGAGAAATCGGGAAAGCTAACACCAGATAAGCCCACTAACCCATCCAAACGATCCCCTTCCCCTCTAATATAGATAGGAACAGATCGTTGAATGGAATCTATGCGAGTATTCGTTCTCCTGTTTAATGCCCGGACAGAAAATGAGGGCATTCATACAATTCGGCTGGCAACGCCGGACGGCAAAGAACGGAATATCATCATGATGTTCGAGTCGGAAGACGACGCCACCCGTTACGCCATGTTACTAGAAGCGCAGGACTTTCACGCACCGACGGTAGAGGCGATCGAATCGGAGGAGATCGAAGCCTTTTGTCAAGGTAGCGGGTACGAAACTAAGTTGATCCCTGATGGATTTGTACCTCAATCGCCGGAAGAACGAGTGTTTCTGTCTCCCCCGGAGGCGAATCTCGACGAGACTGATTGCGCTCCGGAGGGATTGGCGGCAGAACCGACGGCAGAAGAAATCTCGAATTCGGAACTAGATGATATTCGTCGGAGACTAGAAGGCTTACTGTGAAGGAATTAGAAGATCGGGGACATTTGCTGACCGAACAAAGCAACCCCAATACGCAAAATTTGGATCGACTCAGCGCGTTGGAATTGGTCGATTTGTTCAATCAAGAGGATGCTCGCGTTTTACAAGCGATCGCCGATGCGAGAGAATCTTTGGCTGAGGCGATCGATCGGATCGCGGAATCTTTACGACGCGGAGGGCGCTTATTTTACGTCGGAGCAGGCACTAGCGGTCGTTTGGGAGTCTTGGATGCGGCAGAATGTCCCCCCACCTTCTGCACGCCACCGGACTTGGTTCAGGGGATTATTGCCGGGGGTGCAGCGGCATTGATCCGCAGTTCTGAGGATTTGGAAGATCGTCAAGAAGATGGTGCAGAGGCGATCGCTCAACGCCAAATTCACGCTGTAGACGCCGTGGTGGGAATCACAGCAGGGGGTACCACACCTTTCGTACTGGGGGCGCTGCAAGCGGCTCGACAACGCGGCGCGACGACGATTTTCATGGCTTGCGTTCCCGCCGAACAAGTGCCGGTGGATGTGGATGTCGATATTCGCTTAATTGTCGGTCCGGAAGTGTTAGCAGGATCGACACGACTCAAGGCGGGAACGGTGACAAAATTGGCGCTGAATATTTTGTCTACCAGTACGATGGTGATGTTGGGGAAAGTATATGGCAATCGCATGGTTGATGTGGCGGTGACCAACCGTAAATTGCACGATCGGGCTTTACGAATTATCGGCGATTTGACGGGTCTGAGTCGAGAAGAGGCGGGATTTCTGCTGGAAAAAAGCGATCGTCAAGTCAAACTCGCTCTATTAATGCACTGGACGGGATTAGATGCCGCATCCGGCAAGATGTTGTTAGAAGAATATCGCGGGAATTTGCGTAAAGCGGTGGAAGGGCATAAGTAATAAGTAATAAGTAATAAGTAAAATGCAAACTCTGTCTACGATTCAAGAGACTCTTCAGAAACAGCGCCAATTTTTTGCGACGGGCAAAACTAAGGATTTAGCGTTTCGACGCGAACAACTCCAACGTCTCAAACAGGCAATCCTCGATCGACAAGAGGCAATTGTTGCCGCTGTTAACGCTGACTTGAAAAGACCGGAATTTGAGGCTTATTTTGAAATTGCGTCAATTTCAGAAATAAATTATGCACTCAAACATCTGAAATCTTGGGCTAAACCCAAGAAAGTTTCAATGCCGATCGATCAATTTCCAGCATCGGCAAAAATTTATCCAGAACCTTTGGGAGTCGTGCTGATTATCGGACCTTGGAACTATCCATTTCAATTGATGTTCAGTCCCCTTGTAGGAGCGATCGCTGCCGGAAATTGTGCCATCCTAAAACCCTCAGAAATCGCGGCAAACACATCGGGTGTCGTCACGGAGTTAGTTAAAAATACCTTCGATCCAGCTTACGTTACTGCCGTTGAGGGTGGCGTCGAAACGTCTCAACAATTACTGGCGGAAAGGTTCGATCGGATATTCTTTACGGGTGGCACAAAAATTGGTAAAATCGTTATGGAAGCGGCTGCCAAAAACTTAACTCCCGTAACCTTAGAGTTAGGCGGAAAAAGTCCCTGTATTGTTGATGCAACGATCGATGTCGATCGAGCGGCAAAACGCATCACCTGGGGTAAATTTATTAATGCGGGACAAACTTGTATCGCCCCGGATTATATACTCGTCGATCGTCGCATCAAATCCGATCTCCTCGACAGTATCAAAAAATATGTTCGCGAGTTTTATGGAGAAGATCCTTCTCAAAGTCCAGACTTCGCCCGCATGATTAGTCAAACTCATTTTGAACGGGTTGCCAGCTTTCTGGGTGAGGAAAAAGCTATTGTCGGCGGTCAAACGAAGCCCGAAGAACGCTACATTGCTCCCACCGTTCTAGATGAGGTAAATTGGGATTCTCCCGTGATGCAAGACGAGATTTTCGGTCCGATTTTACCGGTTTTAGAGTATGCCGATTTAAACGAAGCGATCGATCGAATCAACCAACGTCCCAAACCCCTCGCATTGTATCTTTTTTCCAAAGATAAACAAACTCAACAACAAGTCCTCACTCGAACTTCTTCCGGCGGTGTTTGCCTCAACGATACGGTTATGCAAGTAGGTGTCACAGAATTACCCTTTGGTGGTGTCGGCGAAAGCGGCATCGGCAGCTATCATGGCAAAGCCAGTTTCGATACCTTTTCCCACTACAAAAGCGTTCTCAAAAAAGGATTGTGGCTCGATCCCGCTTGGCGATACGCACCGTATAAAGGCAAAACCGACTTAATCAAACGAGTGATCGGTCAGTTATAGTCCATCGAACACTCCTGTTCATCCAAATATCGATCCTCCCAACATTTGAATCGGAGTATCTTAGTCCGGTTCGCGCTTTGTCCCAAGATCGTTGTGTCCATGGTCGAATCATCGGCTAAATGGCTGACTCAACTTCAGCACTTTAGCGGATATTCATGTGTGAAAATGGGAGGGTATGGCGAGAGTCTCGGGAACCCAACAAAAAAAGAACCCAGTTGAATAAACTGGGTATCAATAATAAATCTTGTGGCTAAAACGGCTAGCTCTCTCATTAGAGAATATACGCTGAAAATTACGATCGTCTTATTTTTTGGTAAAGCTTTGACTAAAATATAGTAATCTTCTAAAAAGAGGGCGATCTTAGATGTCGGGGTAGATTCCCCACGTCTACCCGGATTGGACAAAGACCGTTCGCAGGGATTGTCCCTGCTCGACGCCTATACTGAGGTTCTCCACCAAGCTCGTAAGATTTGGAGATAATGCACTGCATGAAAGATTCATCGCCTGTGCAAAAAATAGATAAAACAGAGTATATATCGAAACTGAAGACTATAATATAAAGCTTTCAAAAAGATTTTTTTAACTTGTATAAACCCATAAAAATAAAAGCCCCACCATTTTTTGAAGGGCGGAGCTTGACTTGGTATTCGTTTCAGGGTGTATAGGAATATTTAACCTCTAAAGGGTCAGCTTCGTCATCCGCCATTTGGCGCATTTCAGACGATTTCGGCTAAGCATTCTGTGCAAGTAATGCTTTAGCACGTTGCCAAAGCACCTCCAATTCCTCTAAAGAAAAATCCGAGAGGGGACGATCGGGATGGGTTTTCTGTATCCAAGCTTCCACCAGCGAAAACCGATCGACAAATCGATCGTTTGTTCCCTGAAGTGCAGAACTTGGATCTAAACCCTGCCACCGCGCAATGTTAATTACCGCGAACAGTAAGTCTCCCAATTCGGCTTCCTGTCGTTCGCGACTTTCATGTTCGAGAGCGTATTGAAATTCCCCTAGTTCTTCTCGGAACTTCTCCCATACGCCCTCGATATTTTCCCACTCGAAACCTATTTCCGCCGCTTTGCGCGAGATTTTCATCCCCGCCATCAGAGGTGGCAAAGTTTGTTTGTAACGACTGAGTTTAGCAGATACACCATTGGGTTGTGTCGTTTCTCCCTTCTCTGCCGCTTTAATTTGTTCCCAGGTTTGACGCACTTCCTCGGGCGTTTCGGCTTTGACATCGCCAAAAACGTGAGGGTGTCGCCGAACCAGCTTCTCGGCAATGCCCCCAGCCACATCAGCGAGGGTAAAATGGTGGTTTTCTCGGGCAATTTGCGCTTGTAAAATCACTTGCAGCAGCAAATCTCCCAATTCTTCGGCGATCGCCTTGGGATCTTCTTTTCGCAGGGCATCGACTACTTCATAGGCTTCTTCAATTACATAAGGAATGAGAGTTTGCGGAGTTTGCGCCAAATCCCAGGGGCATCCTCCCTGGGGCGATCGCAAACGTGCGACAACTTCAATTAACTGTTGCAATGCTGCCAAGGTTTCCGCATCGGACGAGGTAGAAGGATTAGGAGGAAAAGGAGACATATTTTCAGCGATCGGTGATGAATGATGGGTGATTGGCTAGTCGTGAATGACTTATTACTTATTACTTATTACTTATTACTTCAATCGATTATCGCCGACGTTTCCGTTTTTTTCGGGTCCTGGGGGGAAGGACACCTTTAAACCCCTGTTTTCGGAAACGCTTGTATGCAGAGCCTCCCCAATCGCACAGAGAATGGCTCATAGCGCCCAATTCTAAGCCGATAAACAGGGCTAACCATTCCGAAAGATGTATTTTCCGCGATCGCTCTATCCAAGCTATTGTTCCATCAATATCTCGCGCGGCTAGCGTCTGCCAATTTTGAGCATCACCAGACATCTGGCGGATCGCTGCCCATACCCCAATGCCTATGGTGCCTAACAGTGCTACCCAGATGGCAAAGTAAACGAGTCGGATTGTCGTACCGAGCAAAGGTCCGTGAGACAAAAGGGATCGATGGTGCAAGCTTTTCTGATAGGGCAACCAGATCCAGCGCAGCACGCCCCAGCGTTGGTACTGACGAGAATAGATATCTAAATCGGGACCGAACATCAGTCCGCCCAACAAAAAACCCCCCGCCACCAGCAAGGTCAAATTGCTGCTACGGGTTTGATTGAAGGTGAGACCTGCGACGACGGGCAAGCTCCAGAGGGTAACGCGATCGTGGGTATGACCGGATGGCACTTTAACAATTGACTCGACTTCTGGTATATTGGTATTCTATAGAACAACGCGGGCGGTTAGCTCAGGGGTAGAGCGCCTGCCTTACAAGCAGGATGTCACTGGTTCGATCCCAGTACCGCCCATATTTTTGTAAAGAATCGTGAACATATCTCGATCGATGTGTCCTTGGGTTGTAACCTCTCTAGGTCTTATCTACACCCAATTTGTGCGTTCCACTAGAGTCCAAGTGCTGTACTTAGGCGCAGATTCGTTCGGCTCGCAAAAAGATCCCGATTTTTAAGGATTCGTCTACTATAGAAGATCATAAGGAGCAAAGTATCGAAGACTCAGCATCGCTAACAGCAATGAAGTGAACCTCGATAATTCTCCTGGTAATCGCGAACACAACAATACTCTTCTCTAAAGCAACGTCTTCGCACTTAGGGAAGTCATTGAGGTTTCGCATCGGGTCTGGTTTGCTTTAAGTTGGTCTTTATCAGGTGACAGTGGGACACTAAAATTAACATGGCTTGGAAGAACCCCCTACTCAATTTAGCTATTTTTTCCCTGGGAATATCTCTAGAACTGGCGATCGCCGCTAGCGTCTCAGCTCAATCCGTAGTATTTGGCAATCCATCTGTAACCTCAAACCCTCGGCAGATGCGGATGGTCAGTCGATTTAACCCCCCCGATCGAGGGGCTCCAGGTACGGCTGTGGGGGGAGCCACTCGTAGACCCGGAGTATCCTGCGATGCCCAATTGGCTGAGAAAATCACACCGTTAGTACCCAAAGATAACGAGAATAGTTACTTTGGTTTGACCGTTGCAGAGAAGCCCACTTTTTTCTGGCACAGTCAAGGAAATGCGCAAAAGCCAGTTACCTTTTTCCTTTACGAAGTCAATGGGGAACGTCAAAGTAACCAACCCATGTATGAAACGGAGTTGAATTTGCCAAATGCTCCGGGAATCGTTAGTCTGGCGTTACCACCCGATCGAATATTGGAAAAAGGCAAGAGCTATATTTGGTTTTTGGAAATGGAATGTAGTGAGTGGGATGATGATGTGGGAACTATTGTAGGTGGCATCCATCGGGTTGATTCTAACAGTATCCTCGATCGCCAGCTCAGTTTCGCTCGAACCCCCAGCGCGCTGTCCAAAATCTATGCCGAATCCGGAATCTGGTTCGATTCGCTCAATACTTTAGCTCGAGCAAGGCTAGCCGAAGACACACCCGAATTAGCTGCAAATTGGGAAGCGTTACTTGAAGATGATAATGTCAATCTCGGTAATTTTGCCGACGAACCTTTTGTGGATTGCTGTGGTGTTGAAGCTGCCAATTTGGAAGAACCCGCGCTGACCACCCACAACTGAGCTCATTAAAAGGGGACTGACTTCTTCTTTCGGGCCCATGAGCGATCGATACGGGCTATCTTGAGATTGAAACGTAGGTTGGTGTAAAAAATCGAAAATCAGCCCGTTGATACAATCTCAAATAGTCGTTGTAGATCGGAACAATTTGCCCAATTGAGACGACTTCATATTGAAGGGGTCGTAACATAGACAGGAGTCTTCCACACGGGGCAAATCGCTACAACTTTTAAGGTAAAAAGATTGGGGTGTTTGAGGTGAAATGGGTTATTAGCCCGATGTCAGTAATTCGCTCGAGAGGATGAAATTTAAAACAATGGCTTGGAAAAAATCATTATTAAGCTTAACAGTCCTTTCCCTAGGAATGTCTCTGGAATTGGCAACGATCGCGATCGGCTCGGCACAAGCAGGCGTCAGCAATTCAATCTCGCAGAGATCTTGGCAAGTCAGTCAGTTCACCCCACCCGATCGGGGTGCCCCCAACACAGGCGTTGCCGGAGCGACACGTGGAAAACCTTTGTGCGGTGAAGTTGTGCCTCTTAGTCCAGAGGTTGTAGATCGAGAAACCAAAGCTTTCCTGGGATTAACAGTATCTTCACAGCCATCTTTGTTGCTCTACACAATGGGTTCAAAGGAATATATGGGGACGGAAGTTACATTTGTCTTGACTGAATTGAACGGTCTAGGAAAGATTGACGATCGAGATATTTACGAAACGACATTTAACTTACCCAACCAGGTGGGAACGCTTGCCATTAACTTACCTTCTGATGTGGCTTTAGAAGAGGGCAAAAGCTACGAGTGGTATATGGAAATGAGTTGCTCTCAAAATGCGGTTGAGATCGGTTGGCTGAATGGTTTTATCGAGCGAGTTGCGCAAACGCCCTCTCTGAACAATAAATTGGCACGGGCCAAAACAGCGATCGAGCGATCGCAAGTCTACGCAGATGCAGGAATTTGGTTTGACGCCCTCCAAGTTCTAGCTCAAGAACGCAGCAAAGCAGATACACCAGAACTCAAAGCGAGTTGGCAAGCATTGCTCCAATATGCGGCGATCGAAGATGGAATGAAAGAGTCCATAGTTCAGGCAGATTTTCTCGATTGCTGTCGTGTAGATTCAGCAAGTGAAGAGTCAGAGTTGACCACGCACAACTAATTTTTTTGAATCACTTTTCCCCTCGGTCGGACAGAATTTTTCTGCGACCGAGGATGATTTTACAGCGGTTCCCGGTATTATGCGGTACGTGTAGAAGGGCGAATGCCATTCGCCCCTACATCAACCCAAAATCTTATGTCCCTCATAGCTGCAAAAACCGCTGTATAACTACGCTGGTAATGGATAATTGATAATTGGAGCTATCAACTATCAACTCTCAACTATCAACTCTCAACGATCCAATCTATGTGGGCAAAACTGAAACAACAGATTTGGCAGTGGCGAGGCGTTGTAGTGGCGGCTCCCAGTGCTGCCGGATTAGTCCTGCTACTGCGTTGGATCGGTCTTTTGCAGGGTACTGAACTTTGGGCGTTCGACCAACTTGTCCGCTGGCGTCCCCAAGAAGCTCAAGACGATCGAATAGTGATTGTCGGCATATCAGAGAAAGATTTACAAACTTATAATTTTCCCATTTCCGATCGACTTCTAGCGCAAGCTCTCAATAGTATTAAACAACAAGAACCTAGGGCGATCGGTCTAGATATTTATCGAGATCTACCCGTTCCGCCAGACTACGAAAGCCTTGCCAAAACCTTTCGAGAGCAACCGGCTTTACTAGAAAAAGAGATTCCGATCGAACCCGGATATCAAAGCTTGCTCGATGTATTTCAAACAACACCCAATCTCATCGGCATCGAACGTGCGATCGGAGATGAATCCTTCGGGAAAGTGGCTCCTCCTCCTAAATTGAAAGAATTAGGTCAAGTGGCATCCAACGACTTTCCACGGGATACCGACCTCAAAATTCGTCGAGGCTTTTTGTACCTCACCAATCCAGACAGTGGCGAACTCATTTTCAGTCTGGCTTTCAAATTAGCAATGATTTATTTGGCAGCAGGATGGTATTGAGCCAGAAATGACAGACACGGAGCAGGTCAAACTCAAAACCGCCGTGTTTCCCCCATTGAAAATTGATGAAGCCGGGAAAACAAATGATGGAGGATATATTCGTACTGAGGGTGCGGGTTATCAGGTGTTGGTCAATTATCGCGGACCCAAAGAAAGCTTCCCAATTGTCGAACTGGGGGAAGTCTTAGAAGGAACAATTCCGGCTAATTTCTTTCGCGATCGAATTGTCTTGATCGGTTCGACTGCTGCCAGTCTCAACGATTACTTCGATACGCCTTACAGCAGCACGACGATCGCCGCATCCGAACAAACCAGCGGCGTCGAAATTCACGCCAATCTCACCAGTCAAATTCTCAGCGCCACCCTCGACGGACGAACTTTGCTCCAAGTGTGGCCGATCCGGTGGAATGGCTGTGGATTCTGGCAGCTTCTAGCGTCGGAGCAATTGTCAGTTGGCGATGGCGATATGCCAGAGGCATCGTCAAATTTTTACCCCAAATAGTGGTGGCGATGGCTCTTTTAGGAATTTCCTATTTGGCGTTTCTGGGGGGTTGGTGGATTCCTTTTGTTCCGCCAGTTTTGGCGTTAGCAGGTGCGTCGGTGGCGATTACAGCCTATGTGGCACGAACCGCTGGCGATATCCGCAAAACCTTCAGCCGCTATCTCACCGATGAAGTGGTGGCAACGCTGTTGGAAACGCCGGAAGGTTTGAAAATGGGGGGAGAACGGCGCAAAATTACGATTCTCACCTCGGATTTGCGCGGGTTCACCTCCCTCTCGGAGCGATTGCCACCAGAACAAGTGGTTTCCATCCTGAATATTTATCTCGAATCGATGGCAGATGCGATTACGTCTTATCAGGGAACCATTGATGAATTTATGGGGGATGGAATTTTGGTGCTATTCGGCGCACCCACACAACGCCATGACGATCCCGAACGGGCTGTGGCTTGTGCTGTGGCGATGCAAAAAGCGATGCCCAAAGTTAACCAGGATATCCAAACTCTGAATTTGCCTTTTGAGCTGCAATTGCAAATGGGAATTGGCATTAACACGGGTGAAGTCGTGGTGGGGAATATTGGTTCTCTCAAACGCACGAAGTACGGGATTGTTGGCGCTCAGGTAAATTTGACGTATCGAATTGAAGGGTATACGGTGGGCGGGCAAATCTTAGTCACCGAGTCTACTTTAAATCCAGTGAAAGATATGGTGAATATCGACCATACAAGAACCGTTTCGCCCAAAGGAGTGAGCGAACCGATTCCTATTTACTCGATTGTTGGTATCGGAGGCAAACACGATTTAGAGTTGCATCGAGAGGAAGAAGTGCTGGTTGCGTTGCAGAAAGCCATTCCCGTGACATTTACGATCGTGGAAGGAAAGGATGTGGGCGATGGAGTTTTAGAAGGCAGTTTGCTCGAACTTTCAGAGCGCAGTGGTGAATTACGATCGCCGATTTCCTTAGAGCTGTTGAGCAATCTCAAAGTCAAGATCGTGACGGCTGATGATTTTGGGACTTCTGAAGGTGAGTTTTATGCCAAAGTTATCAAAAAATCTCCCAAAAATGAGACTGACTTTCGTCTTAGCCTAACTTCCGTTCCGCCAGAAGTTGATACTTTTCTCAAACAAAAGTACAAGTCGGGTGGGGTTTAAAATTTGCCGTTTAACGCGGCGACACATCGATCGCACACTGTCGGATGTTCGCTCGATTTCCCAACAGACGTGGAATAATTCCAGCACCGATCGCATTTTTTTCCTTCAGCTTTGACAACACCAATACCGAGTGTTTCTGAGGTTTGGCTGTGGGTTAATCCTTCTAGTTTTTCCGGCGAGTCAATCAGTTCGACTTGAGAACCGATAAAAAGATAGCGCAGTTCGTCTACACCGTTGGTGGAGAACAACAGATCGTCTAGATCGGACTGAGTGGAAATCGGCGATGCCGTTGTTTCTTCTGTGGCTAGCGCTGGTACTTCGTCTTCATCAACGCTTTCTTTTAGACTTTTTTTTTGAGTTTTTTTTTCAAAACCTTGGGGAGTCGAGGGAGTTTTGTTTTCTTCAGGTACTGAGGACTCTTCTATCGATTCTTCTACGGTTTCGGTGGGTACAGAATTAGATTCGACATTAGATTCGACAACGCTATCGATCGGGGTTTTGCTATCGGTTTCGGCAACCGAAACTTCTTCAATAATCGTTGTTTCATTCAAAGGTTCGGGATCTAATACCGTTTCTTCTTCAACCGAAATGGCTGCAACTTCGGCGGGGAGAACGTCGGGAATCAGGTTATCTTCATCTTCTGTCAATTCGGAGTCGGTACGTGTTTCGATTTGTTCGGGAACTAATACCGCTCCAGTTTCTTCGGGAATATTGACGGCTTCTACTGGAGTTGCGATCGACTCTATTACCCGTTGTTTTTCGATTTCTTCGACTTCGGAAACAGTTGGAGAAGAGAGGATTTCGGGTTTTTCTTCAACTTCTACGATCGCCATTTCTTCCGCTGTCGGAGTTGGGATTATAGCAGCGGGTTCGTTAACTGCGATCGCTGTAACTTCGATAGTTTCATCGGGTGCTAATAAGGCAACCGAACTCGAACCGGTTAACTCTTGTTTGACCGATCGAACTTGTTGGAGTAACTTCTGACGATCTTTGGCAAACAGCACATTTCGATAGCCAAATCGAACAGCTTGAATAATCCCCAACACGGTAAAGAAGGTGGGGAAGAAGATTAACTGATTCACCGATCCCAGAAAATCAAAAATTGCGACGATCGCAGATAAAAGCGCCAACACCAGCGCGACATTGATAATCGGACGTTGGTAGGTATTCCAGGTGTAAGCCAGTATACTGGGAGCTTCCGCAATAAATTCGACAACTTTATCGATGAGTTCGCTAACTTCAGTTGAATTGGGTGTTGACGCGCGATCGTCGGGATTCGGTTTCGGTTCCATCGTTTTAATTTTCCTCTCTAGATTCTCAATTTGGATTTGTTATTGGTTAGTTGTTATGGGTTAGTCGTTATTGTTGAGTTGTTCGCCAAAAGACTACCAATATCAGTTATTTTACCGTTAATCTTGCCAGACGGTTCGATCGTCCGTTGTCCTGGGAAATGTTCGATCGACTTTACCCTAGGCACAGACATCATCCTGGGTGACTTCGGCGACGACTTCATCCGGGGCGGAACCCTAGACCCCACTTCTACCCCCGATGTCGAGAGGGATTGGTTGTTTGGCAACAGAGGGCAAGACACCCTCATCGGCGATGCCGGAGACGATAGCCTCTGGGGTGGGAAAGATAATGACCTGCTGCAAGGAGAGGCTGGGAACGACCGCCTCTTTGGAGATATTGGCAGCGACACGTTGATGGGGGGCGAGGGCAAAAATATCGTTGCCCTCGGTCGTTTGACGGGGATTCCGGGAATTCTCTCCACAGGTGGGAACACCCGATCTGATGCCGATCGCATTGACGATTTGGGCCGGGGCGAAGATCGCATCGAACTGATTGGCGGCCTGACATTCGATCGGTTGACATTAACCGTTGAAAATGGCAACACGGTCATTCGCGACAGCGAAAGCGGTCAATTTTTAGCAACGGTTACCGGTGTTACCAACCTCGAAGCCAGCGACTTTATTCCCCTGACTTCCACCCCTACTCCGACTCCCACTCCGACACCAACTCCAACTCCCACTCCAACTCCCATACCTGCACCTGAACCGACACCATCCCCGGCTCCAACACCATCCCCGGCTCCAACGCCAATTTCTAATCCAGTTTACAATTTCTCGACAGCCTCCAACCCAGTTCAAGAAGGCGACACGACCAACACCGTCACCGTGCTATCCCTCAACCGCAGCGCCAACGCCGTTGCGGAGGATGTAACCCTGGGCTTCAGCACGATCCAAGGCGGTGGCAATGTGACCGCTGCGACAGCAGGCGACGATTTCAACGGCGATCCGATCGTTGTGAGTTTTGCTGCGGGTGAGACCAGTAAAGTCGTGCCATTTGAGATTTTGGGCGATACAACCCATGAAAATGACGAGTACATCGGGTTGGTGATGACAGGCTTTAGCGGTTCGGGTCAGATTGGCACAACCCAGCCCGATGCTGGGTTTATAATCCTCAACGACGACACGGCTCCGGCGGCACCCACGGCGACGGATAACGGCAATTACAATGTCAATGTGGGTGAAACCTTAACCATTGCCACCAGCGCCACCAACGACCTACTCGACAACGACACCTTCGGATTTCCCACCGCCACCCTGACTCAATTCGGTGGGGGCAGTTTGGGGGGTGCGGTGACGGACAATACTGCTGGAAGCTCTGTCGGTTTGGCGGGAGGGACACTAACGGTGAATGCCGATGGTAGCATTAGCCTCGCCAATCCCAACACGACGGGAACATTTACGTTCGACTATCAGCTCGAAAATTCCCAAGGAACGGATACGGCGACTGCGACGATTGTAGTGCAGTCACCACCCACGGCCACCGATGATGCCTATACCGCTCAACTCAACCAAACTTTAACGATCGCAACGGCAGATGCGAACGATCTTCTCGACAACGATATAGTCGGTTCGCCTGCGGCTACAATTACCGGTTTTGGGGGTGGAAGTTTGGGAGGTTCTGTTACTAGCAATACCGCTGGAAGCTCTGTTTAATTTGGCGGGGGGAACTTCGACGGTGTAATACCGATGGCAGCCTGACATTGGCGAACCCCAATCTCACCGGAACTTACAGTTTTAACTATCGCTTGGAAAATTCGATCGGCTCGATTTACGGCACAATCACAATCGAGGTTCCGGACGTACCACCGACGGCAACGGTATGATGGCGGTCAAGTGGCTACTCGGTTGTAGGGTCAGTCGAACGTTGTCACCACGGATGCAAACGATTTGGTCGACAACGATATATTGGGGAACCCCGTATCGACTCTAACGACATTTGGCGGCGGCAACCCGGCGGCGATGTGACGACGAATGCTGCTGGGGATGCTGTCAGTTTGGCGGGGGGAATGTTGACGGTTAAGGGGATGGCAGTTTCAGTTTAACCAATCGAACAGTGCCTGGTTCTTACAACTTGACTATCAGTTGTCCAACTCAGGCGGGACTTCCGATGGAACGGTTAACATCCTGGTTGACAGCGCCTGTTGCGGTCGCCGATGGTGATTGACGATCCGGCAACGACTGTCAACGAGCAATTGTTAGTAGCCAAGCTTTGACGGAATCGGGCAGGTTTACAAACGTCAGGCGGTGATTACTGGTCTAAAATTAAGGATGTTGAGACCCAAAACCTAGTCTTTTTGGATGAAACTGGGATTCTACTGGGTTTGAACCGGACTCATGCCCGTTCTCCGGTGGGAACGAGAGTTGGTGAATTCAAACCTTTTTATCGAGGGGCAAAAGTGACGGCTATTGGTGCAATTACCGTCAACAAAGTTTTGGCTTTGATGACCTCAAATGATTCAATGGATGGAGCAGGCACTTCGCTGTATTTATTGAGAAGTGTTTAGGTCCACAACTGTAGCCCGGAGCGGTAGTCGTTATGGATAACTTACCCGCTCATAAGCGAGCATCAATTGAGCCAATGATTGAAGCCTATGGTGCCCGAGTCATTTTTTTATCTCCATACTCACCCGATTTTAACCCCATCGAACTTTGGTGGTCACAACTCAAATCCTTTTTGAGAAGATTTTCTCCCAAAACCCCGGAAACGCTCGATACAATTATTGCTGTTGCCCTACATTTAATGAATCCCCAGCATTTAAAAAATTGGTTGACTCATTGCTCCTACTGTACCTCGTAACAGCGGAAGCCGCTGTATAACATCATTATCACATCATCCAAATTTCACAAACACCCAGAAATGATACGTTTTTCTGGGTCGGTTTTGTCTGTGTAAAACCAATATTTATTAATGGGATTTTTCGGTGGGGGTGGTGCGTTGCGGCAAGGTTAATATTTTCTGTGAACACCCATAATTTATCGATGCCGCAACACACCCTACCGGGATTTTGGGAAACGCCACAACCCATTTCGGGTCGGGTGTGTGACGCACCAGGAAATTTGGCGGGTTGTCAGGTTCGTGAAATACCCGCTGTCACGAACCATCCACAGATTTCAAACATCAACCCAATTCTCCAGCCTCAAACCGGAAACTCGCTCAAACTCGCGCATATTGTTCGTTACCAAAACCAAATCTCGGCTTTTTGCCTGCGCTGCAATCAGTAGATCGTAAGCGCCAATTGGTGTACCGCGCTGTTCCAAATCAGCCCGAATGTCTCCAAATACTCGCACATCTTCATCACTCAAGCCAACGACTTGAAATGGCCGACGAAAATTATCCAACCGACTTCGGTTAAGGGGTGGATTCTGACTTTTCGCCACGCCGTATTCCAACTCTGCAACCGTCACGATCGATAATCCTAAATCGTTCTGATTCATTACACGAAAGCGTTGCAAAACCGATTCTGGGCGTTGTTTCATGATGTAAATACAAATGTTGGTATCCAGTAAGTACTTCATGCGCCTTACTCACACCAATCATCATGCTGCGGTAAACTAGGCTGATTACGATCGCTCATAAAATCATCTGAAATAGCCCCAAAGCTCATCCACCACGCATCCCAATCAAATCGCTCTTGCTCCCGAAGTTGACGCACCCAATGTAAAACATCCGCCACCTTTTGTTCGGGTAGCTGCCTAATCTCGTCCAAAAGCTGCTCGCGCAATGTCATTACTCTTCTCCTAGATAAATTAGTAGGGGGGCCCTGCGGCAAGGTTAATATTTTCGTGAAAACCCACGATCGATCGATGCCGCAACACACCCTACCTAGGTTTTGGGAAACGCCACAACCCAGTCACCCCTTATATCATGTCAAGTTGAAGACCCCTAGTTAGGACGGACACACCAGACGGGGAGACGCGGGGACGCGGAGAAATTTTTATTATGGCGTAAACCGGGAAAGGGTAGGGCACAAGCACCGATATCGGCAAGCAGACACCGATCGCTGATTCATGTGTTGCCCAAGTTCATACTCTCCAATAATGCCCGCTTTTCGGGATCGCTGACATACAACAAAATTTTCGCATCCAGAGACGATCCGATCGCCTTATCTGCCCGAGCTTTTTCCATGACTTTATTCACTTCCGCCCGATAGAAACGCAAAGTTTCCCATTTCGTTGCCAATTCCGGCTGCTTCCAGTAATCGCCCACTTGTACCCAACCCGCTTGGAACACCGATTCACAAGGGGTTTCGTAGGGAATATTTTGCCAGATATCTTCTGCCATGTGGCACAATACAGGAGCGATCGATCGGGCAAGATTTTCCAGGGCGATCGCTAAAACCGTCTGGCAACTGCGGCGACGAGGTGCATCACCCGCACTGATATACAATCGATCTTTAGCAATATCCAAATAGAAATTGGACAAATCCACCACGCAGAAATTTTGTACCGTTTGGAAAAACCGGAAAAACTGATAGGTATCGAACGCCTCCGTCACGTCTGCAAATACCTCCGTCATCCGGTGCAGCATATAGCGATCCAACTCCGGCATCTCTTCGTAAAACACCGCGTGTTCTGCCGGATCGAAATCGTGCAAATTCCCCAACAAAAACCGTGCGGTGTTGCGAATTTTGCGATACACATCCGACATCTGTTTGAGAATCGTCTGACCGATGGGAACATCGGCAGAGTAGTCCACCGAAGACACCCACAGACGCAGCACATCTGCGCCATATGCGGGTTCCTGCTTGGCATTCTTGCCCCCATTAATCACCACCGCCGGATCGACCACGTTCCCCAAGGACTTGCTCATTTTATAGCCCTTCTCGTCGAGGGTGAAGCCGTGGGTTAACACCGTTTTGTAAGGAGCAATACCCTTAGCTGCTACACTCGTCAGCAAGCTAGACTGGAACCAACCCCGGTGCTGATCCGAACCTTCCAAATAGATATCCACCGGATACCCTAAATTTCGCTGTTGCGCCACTGCGGCCCAGGATGAACCGGAATCGAACCAAACATCCATGGTATCGGTACCTTTGCGGTAAGTTCGACCATTTTGGCGATAAGACTCGGGAAGCAGTTCTTCTACCGACAGTTCCCACCAAGCATCAGACCCTTTTTCGGCGATAATGGCTTGGATATGGGTAATGGTCTCTTGATTCAGCAGAGGTTCTCCGGTTTCCTCATCGTAGAACACCGGAATGGGAACCCCCCAACTGCGCTGGCGAGAAATGCACCAATCCGATCGTTCTTGCACCATTGCCGTAATCCGATTTTGCCCTTGTGCGGGAATCCACTGCACCTGAGAAATCGCTTCCAGTGCCGCATCTCGGAATCCTTCCACCGAGGCAAACCACTGTTCCGTCGCCCGAAAAATGGTCGGTTTTTTCGTGCGCCAATCGTAGGGATATTTGTGCGGGTAGGGTTCTCGCTTCAGCAGCGATCCTCCTTCCTGCAACGCTTGGATAATGGCATCGTTGGCATCTTTAAGGACATTTAACCCGGCAAACTGCCCCGCTTCTTCGGTAAAATTACCCTTGTCATCCACTGGAGAGAGAATCGGTAAGTCGTAGCGCAAACCGACCTGATAATCTTCCAAACCGTGACCCGGTGCGGTGTGTACCAAACCCGTCCCCGACTCTGTGGTGACGTAATCGCCACCAATGACAATTTCTCCAGTTCGATCGAACAGAGGATGACGATAGGTACAATGCTCTAAGTCCTTGCCCGAAATTGTCGTCAGGACTGTCAACTCCGTTCCCCAAGTTGCTGCTAAACGTTCCACAGCTTCCGCCGCCACCAGCAGGAATTTTCCGGTAGCCGATTCAAAATCCACTCCCGTTTCCACCACGGCGTAAGTTAATTCGGGATTGACACTGACGGCTAAGTTGGCAGGCAGCGTCCACGGGGTTGTCGTCCAGATGGCAACGTGCAGGAAGGGAAGATATTCTATTAGCTGATTTTGGGTCGCTTCTGTGCTGACAACGGGGAACGCCACATAGATACTCGGGGATGTGTGACCTTCGGGATACTCCAACTCCGCTTCAGCCAGTGCCGTTTGCGAACTGGGGCTCCAGTGAACGGGTTTGAGTCCGCGATAGATGTAGCCTTTGAGCACCATTTCCCCAAATACGCCAATTTGTGCCGCTTCGTATTCGGGGGTTAGCGTCAGATAGGGATTTTCCCAATCTCCCCATACCCCGTAGCGCTTGAAGCTTTCGCGCTGTTCGTCCACGGTTTTCAGGGCAAATTCGCGGGCTTTTTGACGCAGGGTTAACGGCGTCAGCGCTTGGCGTTCCTCGGATTTGAGCGTTTGCAGAACTTTAAGTTCGATGGGTAAACCGTGGCAGTCCCAACCGGGCACGTAGCGGACTTTGCGCCCTTGCAGCAGTTGGTAGCGATTGATAATATCTTTGAGAATCTTATTGAGGGCATGACCGACGTGCAGCGAGCCGTTGGCGTAGGGGGGCCCGTCGTGAAGGATAAACGGTTCTCCCGGATTTTCCTGAGACAGTTTTTCAAAAATGCGGTTTTCTGCCCAGAATTTCTGGATTTCCGGTTCCCGCTTGGAGGCATTTGCCCGCATGTCGAACCGAGTTTGGGGCAAGTTGACGGTATCTTTGTAGGTCTTCGCTTCTGTCACAGTTAGCCATCCTGGAAGGGATCGAATGTTAGTTATTTTACCGTTAATCTTCTGCCTTCTGCCCTCTGCCGTAATTTAGGGGTATTTTTGCTGCTCGATCGGTGTAGGGTTCGATAATACGCAACCATGACCGAGAGCAAAACTCAACTCCACGATCGTATCGTCTGCGAAATTCTCGCGCAATCCCAGCAAAGCTTCACCCTTGCTAAGGGGTACTACAACTTTGCCCTAATCGTTACAGGCACGAGCGTTTGTCTCAGTATAGGATGGATGGGGGCGATCGCTAGTGGGAAATTGTCAGACCGGGCGATCGTAGCTACAGCGAGGACTTTGCCCCTCGTCGGTTGCGTGCGACTCCTCAACACTGCCCGCGCCCACCTCGAATCAGCTAGCAAACAACTCAACGAAGTCCTCGACAATTTGGAAGAATAACATCAGTACGGGTAATCGGTAATCGGTAATGGGGAATTGACCAACCCCGAACCCCAAATAACCGATGACCCGCGAGGATTGTAGGGGCGGGTTTCGCGACAATCTCCAGAACAGACCCAACTTTTTCATCAAAACCCGCCCCTATGACTCAACTTCACTGCACCCCCTGAGACACGAAACCCGACCAATACACCGGATTGGCGAAGGGAAAATCCTGCTTGCACAGGTCTTTCAGCCGACTTTGCGCTTTGTCGATTTTGGTGGCAGTCGTTGCCCAGCGTTCGTAGACTTGGGGGTCGGTAGTTTTGGCGAGGTCGCGCCTGGCTGTGGCTTCGTCGTAGCGGTCTTCTAGCATGGCGTTGAGGTCTTTGTAATAGTCCCGTTTCAGGGCTTTTCCGGAGAGGATGCGCAGATCCCGTTGGGCGGCTTGCAGGGCTGCCGGACGGTTCAGGATTTGGCGGTGGTGGTAGTAGCGGATGGTGAACAAGGAGGTGGCGAGGTCGTCTACCGACCAGAGAGTGCTGACGACGTTGCGGGCTCCGGCACACAGGAACCCGGTGGCGAGGCTGAGGGGTTCGTCGATGCGGTCGGTAGAAAAGCCCAGTCCGGTTTCGCAGCAGGAGAGGAAGACCTCGCCCAGGTCGGGAAGTCGCCACGCCGGGGAGAGGAGTTGTCCCAAGGTTATGCTTCCGTCTGCCAGCAGCAGGGCGGATTCCAAGGGAGAATCCAGGCGGGATTGGGCGTGGTGAGACGACAGCAGGCTGTGAGTTTGGGCGATGAGGTGGCGGTAGCGGGCGACGGTGGCTTCGCGGCTGCCTCGCAGGCGGTTTTGGTGGGGGATGTTCAGCAGTTGGGCGACCCGTTCCCCTTCAAAGTTGGCGCAGGGTAAGTCGTCGGTGGCATCTTCCACGGTTCCGTGGTGGCTGGGTTCCAGAGGTTTGCGGTTGTGGCAGAATCCCAGGACTTGGGTGTTGGGGACTTGGCGCAGTTGGAACAAGTCGCCGAGGTATTCCGGTAGGGGCAATTCCCCCGTGGTTGATTCGATTGCCCAGCTAAGAGGGAGGGCGGCGAAAGGGATTAGGTGCAGCAGCAGGTGGGGAACCAGGATCAGTTCGACGATGCCTTGCAGGTGTTGCTGAATCAGGGTCGAGAAGTCGAGGCGTTGGCTGAGTTGGGCGAGGAGGTCGGGGATGGTGTTCGCCCAGGCGAAATAGCGGGCGGTGCGATCTTCGGTGTCGGCGGTACTGATGGCGACGTAGGGACGAAGCCAGTTTTCGTCCAGCCAGTTTTGCAAGGTGTCTTCGGGATTTTTGGGGCAGGTGTGGCAGTGGGTGACGACTTCGCCGCTTGTTGTTTGCCGCAGGATGAAGATGTAGGTGGCTGTCTCGGTGGTGTAGAAACTCAGGAGGGCGGTGGTGGGTTGGGTGAGAAGGGTTTGCAGCTGGGCGAGGTTGGGGGCGCTGACTTGCAGCAGTCCGGCGGATACAGGGTCGAGTTTGCCCAGTTGTTGGCGGAGTTGTTGTTTTTCGGCTTCCAGGGCGCGAATCTCTTCGGTGGCGGCTTCCAGGGCGATGCGATCTGGATCTCTGCCGCAGTCGCGAAGAGGATTGCCCTCATCCCCCAGCCCCTTCTCCCAAGCTGGGAGAAGGGGGGTAAGAAGCGGGTTTTGGGAATTTAGGTTCCCCCTCACCCCTTTTTGGGAGAGGGGGTTAGGGGGTGAGGGCAAAGCCAAACCTCGCAGCGCATCGATTTGGCTTTGGTAGGCGTCGATTTGTTCCAGCAGGGATTGCACGTCCGGCGGAATGTTGCCGTCGGCGTAGAGATTGTTGCTTGCCATCAGTTCCACCAGACGCCTGGAACGAGAGCGTTCCACGGTTTCCAGGGCTTTGCTGTAGCGGTTCAGGTGGACGTAGCAGTGGACGAGGTTGGCGTAGACTTCGGCGACTTCGTTTTGGACGGCTTGGCGGCGGTCTTCGTGGGCTGCCCAACTGCGGAGTTTATCGTTGGCGGCGAGGGCGGTTTCGTAGGCGATGGCGGCATCGTGCCAGTTTCCGGCGGTGAAGTGGAGGTTGCCCAGGTTGCGGCTGGTAAACAGGCAATTGGCGGGTAAGGTGTCTATCGTGTGTACCTGCAAAGCTTGTTCGTGATAGTGAATTGCCCGTTCCAGATTTTCCTCTGGATCTCCAGAAAGGCGTAGTTTGTAGGCAATGGCTAAGTTGCCCTGCGTACTTGCCCAATCTTGGGGAAAAGTTAATCTCTTCTCTACCTTTAAGGCTCGTTTGTAGTGGTAAATCGCCTGTTCGAGATTCACCTTCCGGTCTCCAGGAAAGCAGTTCTTGAGATAGAGACTACCTAAATTGAACTGTATCATTGCCCAATTTTGGGGAAATTCGGCTTGGGTATATACCTGCAAAGCTTGTTGGTATAGGTCAAATGCTCGTTCCAAATTAACGGTGGGGTTTCCTTGGATGCGATACTGGTAAGTAATGGCTAAGCTGTTCTGCGCCATTGCCCATTGTTCGGGAAAATTCGAGCGTGTCCACACCTGCAAAGCTTGTTCGTAGGCGATTTTGGCAAGTTCTAGATTAATCAATCGATTGCCCAGCGGAAATTGCAGAATCAAATTACCGAAGCGAAAAACTGTCCAGGCGATCGACTGCTGTCTTTCTGCATTTTTACCTTCTAGCCATCTGGTCACCACCTGCGGCAATTCCCACAAAAAGCCCAAATTCAATTGCGCGACGTGCTTCTCAAAGAAAGGATAAACTGTATGGGGATTTTGCTTTTCTCGATCGACATAGTGCAACAGTTTCCAAACGAATTTATGGGACTCTTGATTAAATAACCTGAATTCCATGTTAGGAATTTCGTTATTCTCTTCAGCCGAACTCTTGAGACCTAAAAAATCGCTCAGTTGACTCCTTAGTTGAGCCAGAAAGGCTGCTTTTTCCGTTTGTCCCTTCTCCTGAAAATCTACGGCAAAAAGTGCCATCACCAACAACAATCCATCGTCTACTAATTCTGAATGTTGTTGCACAATCTCTTCTATCTTCACATCCGAACGAGCCAGAAAGTCTTGTATTAGATTCATGTAAGTTTCTATTCTTTGTTCGTCCATGATGGTTGTTCCTCCGAGATTTGTGGGGTGGCTTCGTCCCGCCCGGAGATTAATCTCCGGGCTAATCGCTCAACTCGTCTGAAGACGATTGGGAGCGGGTTGAGTCCTATGAGCGAGGAGTTTGCCTATTAGCCCTGGGTTGGAGACCCCTCCCCCAACCCCTCCCCGACGCGGAGAGGGGGGCAAGAATCTGGGAAAATCTCGCTCCCCCGGCCCTCGAAGGGAAGGGGGCTGGGGGGTTAGGTCTCCCACACCCGCACCAAACGCTGCATCAGTTCTGCTGCCTCTTCCTGCCGCGCCACCAAATCCGTCGCCGAGTCTGCCTCTTTCGTCATTAGCAGTTCTCCCTGACAGCCGGATAGCACCCGTTCTGCCTTAATTCCCCAGCGATTGGGCTTCTCCTGGCGGTAAATCCGTTCTAGCATCGCCACCCGCATCAGACGGCGATTCTCATCCTCGGGTTCGAGATCGTTCAACTGGGCTGCACCCCGTTCCAGACGATCGAAATAATCCACCATCCCATCCAAACTTTCTAACTCATCTAACGCCACTTCGTCGGGAACGTCTTCGGGATCGAACATCGGCGCAAACCCCAACAGGCGCACTTGTTTCTCTTCAACATTCGTCACCACATAGCCGATGCGTCCCTGCTGGGCCTCGGGGGGAATCTCGCAAGTTTGTGCCAACGGTTTTGCCACCAAACATTCGATCCGTCCAACATTCCCGACAAATACATCGGCAACATCGGACAGGGTGCGCGTCACGGGATTCCAGCAGTGGCTGTTTTCGAGTTGCACGTCGTATCCCTGCCATTGCAAATATTCCACCACGGCTAATACGGCGAGGGTATTACGATCGACTCGTTCTTTTTTTTGCGATGCGGTTTGTTCGGCGGCAAACTGTTGGGCTTGCTGGCGAAATACAGAAGCGATCGCAATTGTAATGGTTAAATCTTCGGTATTCATAATTTATTCTCCAAGACACAAGACCCGCCCGCGAATGAATTGCGGGCTAATCGAAAAAGTCTGTGGAAACAGACTGGAATTTTCATCAATCTATTTGGGTAACTATTCGCATACGAATGTATGATTTTGAACCCAAACCGGTAGGGGCGAATGGCATTCGCCCTTTTTCGGGTCGTAGCCATCAGATTACCCATCCTCCAACATCAACCGCCGAATTAGCGGTAAACATTTCCTTTTATAGAAGTCCCTCAATGTCGAAATTTTGGTCTGCAAATCCACAGCTAAGATTTTAAAATCTTCATCGGCTAATCCCCGACGTTGGAGCAGTAATTGCACCGTAACGTGCAGTTTTCCTTGGACGTGAGTTGTCCTCAATTCCCCGGTGGGATCGGTGTGAATTAGCTCTCGCAATTGTTCGATTTGGGCGTCGGGTTCTGGCGCGGGAAGGGTTTCGGCAATATCCTGCCATTCTCCATCGGACGATCGACTTTGTTGGCGTTTCTGCCATTCTTCCCGCGCTTTTCGATCTGCATCTTGCACTCGAAATTTGAGATACTTGTTGAGCCGATTCAGAATTTTACAGGCAGGATCGCTAAAAGGGTCTGCCGTATCTGCTTCCCACAAATTCCGCAAAAAATATCGCCAAGTTTCTGACAACGCATCTTCATAATGGGGCGAACTGCTCCGCAAAAGTTTGCCAGATTGCTGAATTTTTCGGACAATTCTATTGACAATTTTGCGCCGTTGTGGGCTATTTGGGGGATGTGGCAATCCTTCTCGAATCAGGGCGTGTAATTCCTCATTCAAGCGATCGCGCTGAGGAATGTCGTAACTTGCGTCAGACACGGGTGACTCTCGATCGAACCTATCGAACTCAAATTGTTCCATATTGCCCTCTCGAGTTGGCGATTTGCGGAAACAGAGATGGCGAATGAAATTCGCAACGACAGGAGCGAAGTCCGCCTGCGCGGACTAATTTAATCCCCGACAACGGGTTTGGATTCTGTCGTCGCGGTTTCAACCGCCCAGAAAGAAGGATTTCAATCCACGGATGAATTTGCATCTTCACCTGCGACTCTTCTACTCCATTAGCAGGGGAGGCGATGGGTTTTTACGGGAACGCCAGAAAAAATTTTTAGGTAATCGATATAAGATAAATAAATCGTACAAAAATATCCGACGATGACCGACTCCCCGCAAATGCTGACCTTCGGCGTCGCCATGCCGCCCACCCAGGCAGAACTCCCTTGCGACGACGGAGAACCAATGGAAACCCAACGCCACAAACTGCAAATGGATGTGTTGATAGATGCGTTGCTGCCGTGGTTGGACGATCGCGAAGATGGATATGTCGGCGGTAATATGTTTATTTACTACAGCTTGGCGCAGGTGAAAAATCGGGATTTTAAGGGACCTGATTTCTTTGCCGTGCTGGGTGTCCCCAAAGGCGAACGCCGCAGTTGGGTGTGTTGGGAAGAAGGGAAAACGCCGGATGTGGTCATCGAGTTACTTTCGGAAAGTACCGCAGAAATCGATAAAACCGACAAAAAACGAATTTACCAAAACCAGATGCACGTCCCGGAATATTTCTGGTTTGACCCGTTTAACCCAGACGATTGGGCGGGATTTCAATTGCAGAGTGGCTACTACCAAGAGATCGCACCCAATCCTCAAGGACAGCTTGTCAGTCAGATGCTCGATCTGGCTTTGGTGCGTTGGCAGGGCAGTTATAAAGGGGTGGAAACCTTGTGGTTGAGATGGGCGCAGCGGGATGGTACGGTGTTGCCAACCCCGGCGGAAGCGGAACGGCAACGTGCTGAACAAGCTGAAGCACAGGTACAACAGATTGCTGAAAATTTGTTGCGATCGCAAATTCCCATCGCCCAAGTTGCCCAGCTTACCGGGCTACCGACGGCACAACTGGAAGCGCTGTTATCCAATCTCGATGTGGAATAATTCTCACCGATGCAAAGTGTTGTCTCGAATGTCTGTTATTTTACCGTTAATCTTGCCAGACGGTTCGATTTCCCATTTCATCAGACACCCGTGGTGGCATATTTCGACGGAGAATGAGCGTCCTCAAACCCAATGCCGAGAGACCATCGACAAATCATTCAAGTTCGGTATAACACAACTTTTGCCCAGATCTGCCAAATTGTCCGGAGAAGTTTGGCAATCTTCTGTAAAAGAAGACAGACCTGGGTTCTCGTTTGAATTTATTTAAATCAGAAATCGGACTGCCCTAGCTCGAGCTTATCCACCTAATATCTAGGCTTTTCCTGTGAAAAGCTATGCGAATGGCAGATCTTGCCGATGGCAACACCGTGCGAAGGACATTTCGTTAATTTTCTGATGAACCTGTTATGCCGATGGATTGTTTATGGCTTGATTGCCCAAAAACACGATCTTTCATTGGCATTAAATCCTACTTTCTCAATTCTAATTAAAAATTACACTAGGTTAATCTCGATCGTCCTTTCAATTGCGATCGGACAACGATCTTCATTTTGGGGTAACAATCAGTCCTCAGATTACTAGATAGCGATGAGTGAATTGAGAAGATTGACGATCGTCTCGAGAGTCAGTTAAAGGTATTTATTCATAGGGTTCAAGCAAGATGCAGAAATTTAAGGAGCAAAATCAATGTCTCAAGTTACAAGTCCTTCTCCACCTGAAACTTTTATTTCCTTTCCCATCGCCACAACTGGCGGATTTCTAGTCGTTCCCAGTCAAAGTGCCACCGAACCACTCCGAGTCAATGGTAGTGCGGGCGGGGATTTGATCTTCCTAAACTTCCTGGCTGAGGAACAGTTTGCCCAAGAGATTCAAGACACGGCTCGCACCGTGTTTTTTGGGATTACTCCACCGGAAAATCCCGATGCTTTAGCCGCTTTCAATAATACTTTAGCTGTCACACAAGTCGCGATCGATTCTGCTCCAGCCGATGTCCCCAATGCCATGGCAAATGCCATTACTGAGCTTGATAATACCATTCAAGTTTTTCAAGCCAACGGACTCGATACGACGGAGTTGATTACTGTTCGCAGTCAACTTGCCAATACTCTAGGCGGTCAAGCCGATGGTGGACAAGGCAACGATACGATCGCTGCCGGTCGGGGCGACGATTGTGTTTTTGGGAATTCTGGTGCGGATATCCTATTTGGAAATCAGGGTCGAGATACGATATTTGGTGGAGAAGGGAACGACTCTATATATGGAGGAAAAGATAATGATGTTGTTGTGGGGGGTCTCGGACAGGATTTTGCGAGCGGAGACAAGGGAGACGATACAGTATTTGGCGGTCAAGATGCCGATACAGTTTTAGGAGCATCTGGCGATGATGTCATATTTGGCGGTCAAGACAACGATATTGTCATGGGCGGAGAAGGAAACGATTTTGCTTTTGGTAACAAAGGAGATGACTCCGTTTATGGCGATTCAGGAGATGACTCAGTTTATGGCGGTCAGGGAGAAGATACAGTGTTTGGGGGTTCGGGCAACGATGTGCTCTTTGGAGACAAAGGAAATGACCTGATGTCTGGAGGCGAAGGAGAAGATACCTTCCGTCTCGAGTTCTTCGGGGATGCCCCGACGCCTGTCTCCTTGGGAAATCGGGTATTGGGACTCGATACCATCACCGATTTCAATCCGGCAGAAGATGTCATTTCCCTCGATATCCGCCTGTTCCCGGCGCTGGACGATACATTGCGAGCGTCGTTCAGTCAACTGGGTACTTTCTCTGACTTGAGTGCTCAGGAAGCTGCGATCGTCTACGATCCGGGCCAGGGATTGGTCTACTACAATCCCACAACCGCACCGGGTGACGAGGTGGATATCTTGAAACTCGAAACAGCTCCAGACAATCTGACTGACAACAACTTGAGTAGTTTCTAAAAAGGGTAATGGGTAATGGGTGATGGGTAAGAGGATGAAAGTTCGTGAATTAGCAACTCGATCGAGTGAATTGAAAAAGAAGGTTTCGAGCCAACGCGATCGATTCCAATCCCAACCCATGCAACCAGTTTCCGGAAAAGTCCACGCCGATCTCGGCAGGCAGTACGATCGTCAAGGAAAGCGCCCCCAAGCGGCGCAGCACTACCAACAAGCCTTACAGTGGCATCCCGACTCCTATGAACTGTGGATGCGTTTGGGCAGTGTTTACCACCGCCTCCCGGATTTAGAACGGGCAAAACTCTGTTACGATCGAGCGATTGCCTTGAAACCCCAGGAGGTTTCGGCACACTATCAGCGGGCGATGGTGTTGAACGATCGCGGCGAATGGACTGCGGCAATTGCTCAGTACCAACAGGCGATCGATCTTGCGGGAGTGAGCGATCGACTCGATCGGGCGAATGCTTATAATAACCTCGGCTGTATTTGGGTTGCCCGCCATCAGTTCGATCGAGCGATGGCAGCTTACCAAGCCGCGCGGGAACTCGATCCCGAGTCAGCCGCATTGCACAATAATTTAGGAGAACTGTGGCTGGCGCGAGGCGATCTCGATCGGGCGGTGGCTGCCTACCGTCAGGCGCTGAAGTGGGCAAGGGATGACGGAAAGATTCACTACAATTTGGGTAAAGCCCTGCAACGTCACCACCAACACGAGGAAGCGATAGTCTGTTTCGAGAAAGCGATCGAATTGGGGGAAGATCGATCGTCGATCGAAGCTGAGTGTGGCTTTTCGCTGCTGGAGTTGGGGCGACGTTCCGAGGCTATGGCGTACTTCCACCAAAGTATCGCGCCAAGTTTGGGGTCTCAACTGGGCTGGATCGATCGTTACTGCCACAGGGCAACCCAACGGATTCCCCGAGATACGTGGGATCGGGCAGAGGCTGCCTGCGCGCAGTTTTTGACCACCTTGAAAGAGAAACCCGACGATCCCCAAATCGACGAGTATTTGACTCAAACTTACATTAACTTTGGAAACGTTCAACTCGAATCTGGCAGATACGATCGTGCGGCTGACTTCTATCAAAAAGCGCTAGACATTCAACCCCATCAGCCCCAGGTTTTGTCGAAACTGGGGTTGTGTTTATCCCGACAACAAAATGCCAAACGCGCCGTACGGGTGTATCAAAGAGCATTGAGCGATGGGGAAATGTCCTCGCAAGTGGCGATCGAACCTCTGCGTGGGATCTATGCCTCAACGCGGGATTGGGCGGCGGCAACGGGCAATGTCGAGGGTTATCTCCCCGTCTGTTTTAACCAGACTCAACCGAAAAAACTGCCCGCTTCTGCCGTTGCCTTGCCTCCCCCCACGGATGCCGCGCCCAACTGCGAGGGAATTAATTGCCACAAGTGTTTGCGGAATCTGTTCGATGATTTTGAGTTGACGCATTTGGGGCAGGGGATACAGGTTTGCGCCAACTCCAAACCCCTGGAGGTTCCGGTTTGGGAGACATTTGTGGCGATCGTACCGGGGGGACGCGCTTGGGTGATGCCCCAAAA
The DNA here is from genome assembly GCA_963838375.1 of uncultured cyanobacterium. Lineage (GTDB taxonomy): Bacteria > Cyanobacteriota > Cyanobacteriia > Cyanobacteriales > Geitlerinemataceae > DVED01. The sequence continues at coordinate 1,221,221 of CAWIQY010000015.1, forward strand.
AAGTGGGTGGCAAGTTTGCGAGGCGATCGCCATTATCTCGCCTGACAACCATTTATTAGCGGATTTATCTCGGGAATATCCCGGTCAACTGCCCAACTGCCAGACGCCTCATCCCATCCAACACCGGATTTTTCATCGGGAAAAATTAGAGCCTTTGGAACGAATAGAGGGGACGGTGGCGGTGCTCACCGGATTGTCGGGCAATGTTTACTATCACTGGATGGTGGATATTTTGCCCAGGTTGGAGATTCTGCGGCGCAGTTCTATTGATTGGGATGAGATTGACTGGTTTTTAGTCAATTCTGTGGAAAAGCCGTTTCAGCGAGAAACCTTGCGAAAGTTAGGAGTTCCCGATGACAAAATTCTCGAAAGCGATCGCCATCCCCACATCCAAGCCGATCGATTAATCGTCCCCTCTTTTGGCGGACATTTGGGATGGATCACCGATTGGACGCTGAAGTTTCTGCGGCAGAGTTTTTTGCCCCAGAAAACCAGTTCGATCGAGAAATATCCCCAACGCATTTATATCAGTCGATCGTCAGCCCGCTACCGCCATCTTTTAAACGAATCAGAAATTATAAAATTACTCGAAAAGTCCGGGTTTACCACCGTAACCCTGGAAAAACTATCTTTAGAAGAACAAGTTACTTTATTTTCCCAGGCAAAGACGATCGTCGCGCCTCATGGCAGCGGTTTAACCAATTTAATCTTTTGCCAACCGGGGACTCAAGTTGTCGAAATCACATCCCCACATTACGTTCGACATTATTTTCGAGCCATCACCCAGCATCTACAGATCGAACATTATATCGTTCTGGGAGACGTGTTTACCAGCTCTCCCCTGCGGCAACTGATGTATCCCAGTTCTTTAACTGAAGATATTCAGGTCAGTCCTGACGCGATCGAAAAAGTCCTCGATCGAATGGGGATTGGGTGCAACCCCGAACCGCTTCCTCGTATTTTAGCCTCAAATTTCCAACTCCAACTTGGAAAATTAGACGATCTATCAACCTCGAGCCTACGTGAGATTATGTCAGCAACTCTCAATGGAAAACTAACCGCGTCCGACTATCAAAAGCAAGCCGAAACCCTACTGGCAGAAAACCGATTTGAAGAAGCGATCGCCGCTTGCAAAAATGCCCTAGAACGCGATCCCAATCTCGCACCAGTTTGCAAAATATTAGGAAATGCTTTGCGAGCCAGCGGTCAGATCGAAGAAGCCAAATATTGGTATACCAAAGCCATCGAAATTCAACCCAACTATGCCGAAGCCCATGCGAATTTAGGGAATCTCGCCTTTCAACAGCAACAGTGGAAAATAGCGATCGAAGCATATCAAAAAGCGATTACTCACAAGCCCGATTTTGCTGCCGCACACGATCGTTTAGCCAAAGCTTGGGAACAAGTGGGCAGAGTGCGAGAAGCCTCAGAATGCCTGTACCGAGCCTATGAATTGCAACCCAATTTGGGCAAACCCGAAGAACATCTCAATTTGGGCAATACCCTATTGGCGCACGGACAAATGACTCAAGCGATCGTTTGTTATCGGCAAGCTTTAGACCTCAATCCCCAGTTATTTGGAGCCTACCAAAACCTTGCCGAAGCCCTCTCCCGACAAGGAAATTTCGAGGAAGCCAACCGCTACTATCGAAAAGCTGTACAACTGGGATTAACCAACACCAACTTAGTCAGTCAACCCTCTCAATCGGCTTTATTTAGCGACGATTCTCCGGCATTGGAAACCCCTCTCGCCGAGGATATCGCCCAGCCTTCTGCGCTTCCCCCGGCTGTCAGTGCGCCAACTCCCCCTGTCGGCAAACTCGACATTGCCCCTTCCCAGATTGCCCCTCCCCAAAGGAAGCCGTCCAAAACAGGCTTGGCGCGGTGGGTATCGCGGATTGTCTCTGTCTTCAATTCACCCCTGGGTTCCTTGTTCGAGGCGAGTGTGGAACCGAACCCAGGCGGAACCCCCCAACCCCCTAACAATCGCCCCCTGGCTGAAGAATACATTGATTTTGGCAATGCCTTGCTGGAGAATCGTCAGATTAATCGGGCGTTGCGCTGTTATCGTCGGGCGATGGAAGCCAGTGCCGATACCGTCGATGCCACCTACGAAAATATGGAAAAGACGCTCTTAACAGCTTGGGAGAAGCCAGAACCCACCCCGCCACCCGCTGCATCCCCCCGCGCTTTTGTGGAGGATTATATGGGGTTAGGCAATGTTTTGCTGCGCAGCCACCAAGTCGGCTATGCAATGCACTGTTACCGACGAGCGATGGAATTGAACCCCGAGGTTTCGGAAATTGTATACCGCAATCTGGAATCGGCGATCGAGGAAACCTTGACTGTGGATGTGAGGAAAAAAGCGGTTTATCTGCCACCGTCTCGGGAAGTTGAGGGTCAACCCCAAAAAACGGGCGATGATGATGCTTGCGGTCAAACGCCTCTGACTCAGACGGTGGAGTTGACTCATCGGGTGGTTGAGATCGATCGCTCCACAGTGTCGCAGTTGCCCTCCAAGGCGGCTTCTCCTATGCCGGAAGCAGCGATTTATCCGGAGTTAGTTTATCAGCATCTGCACGACTCTCCCAGAGGCGATCGTTCTCACTCCCCAAATCTGGCGGCAAGTGCGGCAAGTCCGCCGATGAAAATGGAGTCGCCATCGAACCCGAACCCCAGGGTTGAATCGCTGGTAGAACCGATCGATTTACTGGAGGATGGGGATTCTCAACCCATGAGTGCCGAGACTTCCACACCTGTACCGGAGATCTCCCCAGAAGAAATCGGACAAGAAATCGGAAACCATGGGAAAAACCTGCCTTCAAACTCGTCTTCTACATTTTCCTTTGAGTCGGCACCGCCTTCACGGGAATGGTCTTCGGTTTACCCACAGGAAGAACTCCCAGAACCCGATGAAGTAAATAAATTGCTGCCGAATCCCCCTAAACGTTCAGTGAATCATGAGGAGTCTTGGGTGCAACAGGCTCAATCCCAATTTGAACGGGAACAATTTCGATCGAGCTATCCGGTTGTGCCAACAAGCCATTGAGACACAACCCAAAATGGCTGTCGCTTACAAAATCTGGGCAGATGCGCTGCAAGCTAAGGGTAATTTAGCAGAAGCCGATGGACAATATCAACAAGCGATCGCACTGCAACCGGATTTTGTGACGGCGTATTTGACATTAGGCGATCGATATTTTCAAGCACAACAATGGCAGGAAGCTGGAGGTGTTTATGCTCGCATTTTACGAGTCGTTCCTCGGTTCACAGAAGCACGCGATCGGTTGGGAGATATCTGCGTCACTCAAGGATATTTGGATCGGGCAATTGACTATTATCAATCAGCCCTCAAATTTGATAGTAAACTCTGGTCGATTCACCACAAATTGGGGGATATTTTTCAAGCGACCGGTCGGTTGAAGGAAGCCACACAGGCGTATCGAAAAGCGACTGAGTTGGCAGCTCAAGAGATCGAGTCTTCTGGCGATCGGGAGGGTTGAAAGCTCGGAGTATAGCCATAGCCACGTTCATTAGGACAAGTTTGGGTAGGGGCGAAGTATTTGCCTGGGAAATATCATGCACAAATCGATAGGGATTGATGCAAATGCTTCGCTCGCTGGGATTGCTATACGCCATTCGTCATGGTTTTGCATGAGAGATTCATTCCCAAAAAATTTTAATTTTAATATTCTTAGAAATTTGTTAAGAGTTAGTGGTTTGTGTTCTCAGATACTTTTTTTTACAAAAGCTCGAGCGTTTTAAAGTTTGTTAGGCGAAAAAAAATGTTTTTTTTAATTGTCCGGATCGACCCACATACTCCCAGAATAAATAAGTAGTAACAGAAAAAACTCCAACATCAGCGACAGACTTCGAGAGATATAGAACACTCTCAAGATATGTTGTCTAACTAGAATATTTTTTGATTTTAAATTGTCTTGAATTGATATATTGTTAAAAAAAATGAGTGAAGCGATCGTGCTAGATACAAAAACGAACGGCAAAAAAACAAACCCCGATATTGGCGAGACTCGAATTGTTTTACAACCTAATCTTTCTCAGTCTCACTATCATCTCGGTCAAGTCTTAGCCAAACAAGAAGAATGGGAAGATGCGATCGTTGCTTATCGTCAAGCTTTAGACATCAAACCTAATGGTGAAATCTATTTCAGCTTAGCCGAAGCGTTGGTGAAGCAAGACAAAGAAGTTGAAGCGATCGAAGCGTATCAAAAGGCGATCGAACAACAACCTACACTGGCTCTAGCGCATCATAACTTAGGCGATTTACTCTACAAAAATGGGCAAAAAGAAGAAGCGTTGAGGCGTATCAAAAGGCGATCGAGTTCGACCCGAATTTTTCTTGGTCGCATAATAATTTAGGCGATGTTTTTAGAGATTTAGAGCGTTGGGAAGAGGCGATCGAAGTTTATAAAAAGGCGATCGATCTCAATCCCAATTTTGCTTGGTCGCATTATAACTTAGCTGAAGCATTTTGTGAGAAAAAATTGTGGGAGCGAGCGAAAACTGCCTATCAAAAAGCGATCGATATCGATCCTCAGTTAGCCGAAGCTTACGGAAAATTAGGATATGTTTTATTTCAGCAGGAGCAGTTCGATCTATCAATATTGAATTACAATAAAGCTATTGAACTCAAACCAACAATTCATTTTTCTGTTTATCAAAATTTGAGCAATACTTTGTCTAAGAAACAGAGCCGAGAATCTTTGAAAATTCAAGAAAATGAAAACTATCTACAAAATCCGAAAGTATTAAACGAAATCAGTTCAAAAACTATTCTTCGTGAATTTTTAACAGATTTTTGGCGAGAAGACAATCAAATATCTATCGAGATTGATTCTTGTACTTCTCTCCTAAAAAATAATTCTAGTGACTTTAGCGTCTATCAGAAAAGTGCTGACTTATTCCGTGAAAAATCAAAAAACTGTTTGGATACGGCATTACGGTATTATCATCATTGTATTCAACTGAATCCTGATATTTTAGAAAATTATTATCAAGCATTAGATATAAATCCAAGAGATGCCAAGCTTTATCTTAAATTAGGCCATCTACTTGTTCGACGTAATGAGCTACAAACATCAACAATTTTTTATCAAATAGCCATTCAACTAAAACCTGATGATCCTGAGGCATATTTTCAGTTAGGTAAAGTGTTAGAACGACAAGGTAAAATAGAGGAATCAAGCTTATATTACCGTCAATCTGATGAATTAAACCCTGGAGTAAAACCGTTAACAACAGAGGCGTACCATGCTTTATAAAAATTTCAACGCATCATCAAAAAATAAAAGTTAGGAGAAATTTTTCAGATGGCTGCACAAAATCAAAACAACCCGAATGTTGAGAAAGTTCAAAATATTCTAGCTCACGGAAAAATTAATGAAGTCATTGATTACTATAAAAAACAACTGGGTGATCGAGATAATTTTGTGGATGCGTACTTGCATCAAATTTTACATTTAGGATTATCGATAAAGAATGATGACCAATTATTTAACACTTTTCTCGAAAACTATTCAATCTTTTTTCAGCCTCTATCTTCTCAACTTGTTTCTCAATCTTCTTATACCAATATTTATCACTGTTCGGTTCCTAAAGCGGCAACGACTTGGATCAAACGCATAATTACTGATTCCAGGCTATATCTTCATTCCGGATTAGCTCCTTTCCAAGCTGAGTTTCTCGAGAATACTAAAACTATTCCCACCAACACAATTGTCACGGGAACCTTTTCTATTCATTTTGATGATTTTCTAAAGCTGAATAAACCTCAATCCTACAAAGCCTTTTTTGTGATGAGAGATCCGCGAGATCTTGTGATTTCAGCTTATTTCTCTAACCGATATTCTCACTTACTTATGGATCATATTGGAGAAACTCGTAAAATTTTAAATGATTTATCCTTAGAGGAAGGAATAATTTATACGATCGATATCTTAAGAAATGTTTTTTCGATTTTGAATTCTTGGATCGATGCTCCGTCGAAAGATGCTAATATTTTACTTTTTCGTTATGAAGAACTAACTGGAAAGCAAAATATCGAATCGTTTAAACGGCTATGTACGCATTGTGATATTAAAATTCCAGACAATTTAATCTGCCAGATTTTAAGTGACTATAGCTTTGAGAAACTAAGTCAGGGTCGTCAACAAGGAGATGAAAATCATAATTCACATTATAGAAAAGGCTTGCCTGGAGATTGGAAAAATCACTTTACTCATAAAGTTAGACAACACTTTGAAGAAGTTACTGGCAATTTAATTGATCGTTTAGGTTATGCTTGGGATGATTCAAGTAGTCTATTAGATCGAGAGAGAAACTCTGTGGATGTAGCATCGAAAATTACTTCAGTTGCTTTACCGGAGAAATCTTTAATACCCATCGAACAGATTCTAAAATTGAGTCACGAACATTTCGTTAAAAATCAACTACCTGACGCCTTAGATAATTACCAAAAATCGATTGCTATCCTTGAAGCTAAATTAGCAGAATCTTATTTTTATATGGGTTCTATTTATTTAAAATCAAACCATATAGACTTAGCAATTGAATTTTATAAAAAATCAATTGACTTGAATCCCAATCTCGCTGATTCTTACTTTTATCTTGGAAATCTATACCGTATTAAAAATGAGATAGACTTAGCAAAATGTACTTATCAAAAATGTTTAGAAATTAATCCTGAATTGGCTGATGCTCACTTTTACTTGGGGAGCATTTATTTTAGTGAAAATAAGCTAGATCAAGCCGAAAATCATTATAATATGTGTTTGAAGATTAATTCTAATTTGGCAGATGCATATTTTTATCTTGGAGAAATATGTATTAAAAAAACTCAAGTTGATCGAGGTATTTTCTATCATAAAAAATACAAGAAACTCAGAAATTCTTAAAGCCATAATTTTTTTATAGTATTTTTAGGTATGAATAAAAAACATGAAGTTGTAATTGCAACGAGTATTGCTCCCGTTGGAATTGAAAAACAAAAAATCGCTATTCAAACATGGATAGATCTAGGATTTTCTGTCGTTTCATTGAATATTCAACCTGAAATAGACAAACTGGACTCACAATTTCCAGAAGTTCATTTTTCTCAGGTCAATCGAGACGGTCGCCAACAATATGGAAAACCTTTTGTTTATGTTAATGATGTCTTACACTATTTACAAGAATATGGTAGTGAAATTGTGGGAATTGTCAATTCAGACATACATCTCAGAGCCAGCTCTGATTTTATATCTTATATTCAAGAGCAAGCACATAATTCAGTTGTGTTTGCTTCTAGAATAGATATCGATACTCCTCAATCTATCGAGGGTGAAATGTATGGATATGGATTCGATTTATTCTTTTTTGATCGAAACTTATTGAGTCACTTTCCATCATGCGATGCTTTTTGTTTAGGAATTCCCTGGTGGGATTATTGGGTTCCTCTGATTGCTTTACAAAAGCAGTTAAATCCTAAATATTTACAAAATACAGTTGCTTATCATATCAAGCATAACATCAACTATAGCTTGAAAAATTGGCGTGAAGTCGGGATTGTCTTTGCCGATTTTTTCATACCCGATATGGCTCAAAAAATGAGGTCGATCTTAGAATCAGGTCAACTAGAGGAATTAGACGAGGAACTCGGACCTAATTTAACCTACGAGTTCATTCAAATGATGTATCAAAATGCCAATTTAATAACCTATAAATCTTCATTCCAACGCATATCAAAACCGATCAAAAGTTTATCAGATTTTCATCTATCAGATCGAATGAAATTCATTCATTTGCATAATCAAAATCTAAAGATCGATCGAGATAGAATTGATCTAGAGTTACAGTACGAATATCTCATTTGGTTAGCATGGTCTTCGTATTGTAACAATGAATGGATAAACATGACAAGATACTTAGCTGAATCTCTGAGGTATAATTCTGATCCTAAAGCTAAAATTATTGTCAATTGGATCGAACTATTTGAAGAATTTTCTCAAGATCAAAAAAAGCCATTTGATGCCTATACTCTAGGTCAAAGTCTTGAATGGCAAAAATTAATAGTTTCGATTTTACTCTAAATCTAGAAATTCTCAATAGGTCGATGCATCTTAGAAAGTTGAATAGGACGGAAACCGACACCGCTCACTTTCCTAGGACTTACGTAGCGACGCTATCTATGGCGTAAATGGTGCGTTACACTGCGCTAACACACCCTACAGATGGAGGCTTTACGTAAGCTATCTATGGCGTAAATGGTGCGTTACGCTGCGCTAACACACCCTACAGATGGAGGCTTTACGTAAGTCCTGTTTCCGAAAAATTCAAGGAAATGTAGCATTAAGGGGTGGATGCCATGACAGAGGGACAGATATCGGCAAGCAGACACCGATCGCAGGCGGGTTTGCGTGCCCCACAGACCGCACGTCCGTGGTAAATTAATCGAATCGACCAATTTTCCCAATCTTCGATCGGCAGCAACGGCATCAAATCTCGTTCCACCTTCACCGGATCGGTCTGTTCTGTCAACCCCAACCGATGACTCAACCGTTTGACGTGGGTATCCACCGTCACCCCAGCATTGATGCCGTAAGCGTGCGCCAGAACGACATTAGCAGTTTTCCTCGCCACTCCCGGCAGTTCCAGCAGTTGTTCCATGCGCTTGGGTACTTCGCCGCCATACTTTTGGGCGATCGTCTGACAAGCACCCTGGATATTTTTCGCTTTGTTGCGATAGAATCCCGTCGATCGAATTAAGGTTTCCAATTCCGATAAATCTGCACCGGCAAAGGCGACAGCATCAGGAAACCGTTGAAATAAGGCAGGAGTAACTTTATTAACTCGATCGTCCGTACATTGCGCGGAGAGAATTGTTGCCACCAATAACTGAACTGGACTGTCGTAAGTCAAGCTACAAGTGGCATCCGGATACAACCGTTTCAGACGAGTTAAAATTTCTAGCGCCCGAATGCGTTTGGACGATCGTTTTCGAGTGGAACTCATTCATTTAGTGGCAATTCGGTTTGATGGCTATCGATTCAATTGCTGTATCCACTCCAAATTGGCTGTATCGCGAACAATCAGAAACATCCCTAATCCCAACAGCAGCAACAAGCCCGACTGCATAACACCGTCTTGAATTCGAGCGGGAATCGGCTTGCCACGCAATCCTTCAACAATTAAAAAGACGAGTTGCCCGCCATCGAGTGCGGGTAGGGGCAATGTATTAATAATTGCCAGGTTAATGCTAATAATTGCCGCAAACATCAGCAAATTTAGAGCATCACTTTCGGCAATTTTTGCACCTTGTTCGACAATTTTGACAGGTCCTGCGAGTTGACTAGCAGTATTGCCAAAATTGGTAATCAGTTGGTAGAAACCATTCACCGTCCCCACAAAGATCGCTTGAAAGCGTTCTGAGGCAATGCTGAAAATCTCAACAATACTACTAGGACGGCGATAGATAGGTGTACCATTGGGCGAGAGTTGAACGCCGATGCGTCCTTTGCCTTCGGCATCTCCTTCGGGAGTAATGGCGATTTCGGAAGTTGTGCCATCACGATCGATTCCCAGTTCTAAAGGCTGGTTGGCATGGGCTTCGATCGTCTCTTTCAGCTTCAAAACCGCTCCTTCTTCGGCTGCCAACCGTTCGCCGTCAATGGACATGACGATATCGCCCGATTTCAGTCCGGCTTGTGCGGCTGGGGAGTCTGGGGAAACAACTTGGGGAACGACGACGCCCGGCTGATAGTTGAAACCTTCGGGGACACCAGCGCCACCGACTTGTAGTGCCAAGACAAAGTAGGCAAAAATTAAGTTGGCAATGACTCCAGCGCTAACGACAATAACCCGATCGAGGACGGGACGATTGCGTAGCAAATCGGGATCGTTTTCGGCAAACTTGCTATCGGGATCGTCGTCGGGAAACCCAACGAATCCGCCCAAAGGAAAGGCGCGTAGGGCGTACTCGGTTTCGGGTCCTTGGTATTTGAGCAAAACCGGACCGAAACCGATGGAGAAGCGGTTGACATGAATGCCTTGGAGTCGAGCAGCTAGGAAGTGCCCGAGTTCGTGAACGACGATGAGAAGGGCTAAAACTGCGATCGCTGCCAGTACGGACATGAATTCATCCAGTAAAGTTTGATAGAACTACCCGACCTGCCAATATCCCCACTCTCCCGATTAAACATCTGTAAAAACCCCATTTTTGCCCAGGCGGTGTAAGGGTTTGAGGTCTACTTCTGAAGATGTCTATGGAATTGGCGGGGGATGGAAAATTCCCAGTCTCGCCAGTAAATACAGAGCGGGGCGGATTGCTGGGAAACCTCCGCGTCTGCTGGTTTTACCGGTCTGTCCGGTACTTACAGCGAGAAAGCTTACACTTCGATCGGGCGGTTGCCGGGGTTCCCCAGTCAGATAGATTCTTTCTATTTTAGCCTGGAACGATAAGTCCCGTGGTGCGGTTGACCGAAGATCCTCCTTCAAGATTGTTGAGTCAATTGGCGTCGAGAATCCGCTTGAGCGAGGAGAGATTCGGCAAAAGCGATCGCCTCTCGATCGGACTCTCCACCTGCCAGTTGAGCCAGTTCTTCTCGGCGTTGGTGGGGATCGAGTGGCACTGACGCGGACAACGGTACGTTCGCCGATTTCGCTGTTTCCTTGTCCGTTGAGCCGGGCGCCATTGAGATCGATAATCTGTTTGTCTACGCGAAAATGTCGGTCTGCCATAGCAGCGACGATCGGTTGGTGGGTGACGCACAACACTTGATGTTTGGCGGAAAGTTGGTGCAGATTGTCGGCGATCGCCTGTGCCACTCGTCCGGACACCCCCACGTCAATTTCGTCGAACACCAGTGTTCCCACCGGATCGACTTCACAAAAGCAGGTTTTGAGTGCCAACAAAAACCGACTCATTTCGCCGCCAGATGCCGTCTCGGTTAAGGATTTTAGCGGTTCTCCTGGATTGGCGCTGAACATAAACACAATTCGATCGGCTCCGGTACTACTGGGAGTCGCGGCAGTAATGTCCACCTGAAACTGGACTTTTTCCATCGCTAAGGGTTGGAGAGCCGCGATTAATCGGGCTTCGAGTTGTTGTGCCGCTTTTTGGCGTAGATGGGTGAGACGATCGCACAGCTTTAGTAATCGAGCGTAAGCCTCTTGATAAGCGGCTTCTAGCGCTTCGAGGGATTGACCGGCACCGTTGAGTCCTTCCATCTGTTCCTGAAGCTGTTGGTAGCGATCGATGGCCCCAGCGAGGCTCGGGCCGTACTTGCGGCAAATCAGTTTGAGTTGCCCAATCCGCCCTTCTACGTCCTCTAAGCGTTGGGGATCGCTCTCTAAAGATTCACCGTAGGCGTTAATCTGATGTCCGGCTTCCATCACTTGCACCAATGCCGATCCAATCAGTTCTAAAATCGGTTGCAAGCGATCGTCGTAGCGCATCATCTCGGTCAAGTTCGCCTCGGCTTTTCCCAGTAAATCTGCCGCGGCACTCCCTCCCTCCTCGTTTTGATACAACGCTCGGTAGGCTTGGTAGCTTTGCTGTTGCAATTCCACTACATTGGCTAACCGTTGCGCTTCTTGTTGCAGTCGATCGAGTTCTTGGGGATCGCCCAGTTCGGCGGCGCGGAGTTCTTCGAGTTGATACGTAAATAAATCTAATTGTTGCAGGCGATCCTGTTCGGACTGCTGTCGCTGTTCCAATGCCTGTTTGGCTTGCTGGCACTGGTTCCACACCTGAGCGACTTTGTGGCGCTGTTCGATCGTCGCAGAACCGCCGTAGAGATCGAGCAATTCGCGCTGTTGATTGGCTTGTCCCAATTGTAACGCCTGTCCCTGTGCGGCAATTTCCACCGTGCGACTTCCCCACAGTTGCATCTGTTTTTGGGTGGCGGTAGTCCCATTGATGCGGTACTTGCTGCGGCATCCCCGCGAGCTAACGACCAATTCGCGAAGGCAGGCGATCGTTTTATTCTGACTCAAACTAATCCCACTGGCAACCCACCAAGCGACATCCGAGTCGTCTAGGGTAAACGTAGCTTCGATTTGTGCGCGTTCGGCTCCAGTGCGAATCGATCGACTGGAGACTTTTCCACCCAAAACAGCATCGAGAGCATCCAATATAATGGATTTTCCCGCTCCCGTTTCTCCAGTCAGCACGTTCAAACCGGAGCCGAACTCGAGTTCGAGCCGATCGATCAAGGCAAAGTTTTCAATCCGTAAGGATAGCAACATGGAGGCAAGGGAAAGCCGTGGTGACGACAGGCGCAACAGCTCTTATGATACCGAATTGAGCCTCTCGATCGGACACTACCCGTTCTTTAAAATGGTAGGATTTCTCTCAACGGGTTACTTAAATCTCGATTGTTAGCTATGCGTATTATTAGTAGTTTGGCAGCATTGGCTGGAATTCTCGGCGTTTCTTTGCTTGCTCAAGCCAATGACCTACCCTCTTGTGTCAATGAAGATTGTGATTGCTCCGATTTTAGAACTTGGCAAGAGGCTCAAGTTGTGTTGGATGCGTTTGTTGGCGATCCCTTTCTCTTAGATCGAGACAAGGACGGTACTGCCTGTGAAACTCTTCCCGGCGTTCCCGCCGCTGCTTTATCGACATCAGAGTCAGTATCTTCTACTCCTGCCCCGACCTCGCCCGATCCAGTTCCTGCCCAATCGAGTCCTCAACCGACCCCAACGCCTAATGCGATCGATCGAACCTCGAGTAATCCGATTCCCGCCCTTTGGTGAGAATAGCAAAGCCGATTGCCGCATCCCCAGTCTTTACGAATCGGCGATCGCCACTCCACTCACTTCCTGGAATTGAATGGTATCTTCTCGAGGATCGGCATAAGCCACCCGCAGGATCATCCGCTCGCCTAAGTTCACGGGGCGAGGGAAACGCCATACAAATTCTATCCCCAAATCTTCCAACAATAGCGAACCCAAATTTTCATCTTCCCGAATCCACCGCAACACCAGCGCTTGCCAAGATCGATCGCTGTGGCGGCGTAAATACTCAATTCCCCAGTACCGAGTCGTTTGGCGCTCCACCAGCGTGGCTTCTTTAACCACTGAGCCAATACTCATCATCATATGCTGCATCTCATCAGCCGAGAACGGTAAGGTTTCTCCTCGCAAATGCGCTTTGAGCTGGAAATGAGTCAGCAAGTCAGTATAACGGCGAATGGGAGACGTGACTTGGGTGTAGGTGGCTAGACCCAAACTGGCGTGACGATAGGGGGTCAGACTCATCTCGCTGCGAGGCATACACCGGCGAATGGCACAGGCTTGTACGGGACCGGGTGGGAGTTGAAACAGTTCTTCTTCTGAGGGCAGTTCCGGTTCGGGTTGATGTCGGTAGGGAATGGGCAAGCTGTGTTGCTGTCCGTAGTTGGCGGCGATTTCTCCAGCCAGAATCATCATTTCCGCGACCAAATAGCGAGAAATCGAATCGTCTAATACTTCGATCGTCACTTCATCATTTTTGACCTTGATCGAGGCTTCTGGCATATTAATGAAGATCGATCCCTGAGATTGCCGCCAATCCCGACGCTGACGCGCCCACCGGGCAAGTTCGGCTATTTCCGACTCGGCTTCGATCCCCAGGTGCAACATTTCATCGACATCATCGTAGGTGAGACGATAGGTGGGCTTCACCCAACTCGGATGAATACTGTACTCCCGAACGCACCCAGTTGCATCGAGAATGACGCGAAAACTCAGGCACAGCAGAGTTGTCCCTGGTTGAGGCTCATCGGTCCTGTGGCGAGTTCCTCCGGCAGCATGGGAATCATCCCTGTCGGTAGGTAAACGGTAGTACAGCGCCGTCTGGCTTCTAAATCGAGTTCGTCCCCCGGCTCCAGCCAGCGCGTGGGATCGGCGATATGAATCCACAGTTGATGCTCTCCGCTCTCCAGGTATTCCAGACTCAAACCATCATCGATCTCGACGGTGCTGGCATCGTCGATGGTATAGACTTTGAGATGGGTTAAATCCAGTCGATGGGGTTCGGAATCGGGCGGGGGAGATTTCAAACAGCACTGCGCCACTTCAAGTACCTTGGTTGAAAAATGGGTGGGAATTTGAGTGCGACGCAGAAATAAGTTTTCGTGCGAACTCCATAAGTTGAGATCTTGAAGGAGTGCAAATGCCGAGGCGGGGGTTTCCGGTCGTTCTAGAGCGGCTAAAAGCTCTAATGCTGGAGTGCGGTGGGGAGCCTCTTCGCCAAAGGTGGCAAACCGTTCTAAGGCTTCCATCCGCAGACGATCGCGCTCGTCCCACTCTACCAATTCCCCTTCAAGAGATTGTCGCACGCGAGTGAAAAAGTTTTCCCATTCTTGCTGCCGCGACTGTTCGACTTCGAGTTGATGCCGAATCTCTGCGACTTGAGCGTTGGAACGGGGTTCGTAGCGATCGCCTTTATTTTTAAAATAGATCTTATCGTCCGAGAGCAAGCAGTGGGCGGCGTAACACTGAGATGGAGTCTTCTCGCTAAACAGCAGTATTGCCATTTCCTCTGGATTGACGGTACTGCTATCGTCGGAGAGAATTTCCCAAGCCACTTCCAAGCTAGACGGATCGAGGTAAGGTTTGACTTCCTCGACAAATTGGGAAATGTCTGAGGGTTTGTAGGCAGACCCCTCGACGATGTACGTAATCTGTTTGGGTGTAAGAATGCGAGATTGACCGGATTCGTCGATGGCGACCCAGTTTTTCTTGCCTTCAGGACGCTCCAAAACGCCCAAACGACGTTCTCCTTGCAACCGAAATTCAATTAGCCGACCTTTCTCCACCCGCTCGTATCCTCGCGATATTTAGATGCCCGATGTGCGAGCGCGATCGCGCTTTAACGGTTAGATCCGAGGAAATCCCCGGATACTTGCGCCAAACTGAGCGATCGGCGATCGACACGTGTTTGGGTTTGAGTTCTGGCTGGTAATCCGAACACCAAACCAAGGCTGACAGCTGACAGCCTTACTTTACACTTACTTTTTTGGGTTAACCTTCTGTGTTGATGAATGGTAATAAGGCTACAAGTCTGGCTCTTTTGACCGCTTCGGTCAAATCGTGTTGCTGTTTCGATGTGAGTCCGGTAATTCGGCGAGGGAGGATTTTGCCGCGTTCGGTGATGAACTTGCGCAGCAAGTCCACATCTTTGTAATCAATTGGATCTCCGGGTTTGATCGGGGAGACTCGGCGGCGATAAAACGTAGACATAATTCGATCGATAATTTGAGCGACAACGAAAAGAGTTCTGTTCAGAACTGGGGGGGTCAGAGGCACACACCCCACGGAAATCGATCGGCACGCACCCGCACGCCAATCGGCCAGGGGGTCACTATTTTGTTTCTTTGTGAACCGTGTGGGTGTTGCAATGGGTGCAGAACTTTTTGAGTTCTAAGCGCCCCGTCGTTTTGCGACGATTTTTTTGAGTGGTGTACCGCGAAACGCCTGCCGATCGTTTGTCAGGGTTTGTGCGGCACTCGGTACATTCTAGGGTAATTACAATGCGAACGCCCTTTGCCATAACTTTAGCGCTTTTTAAAAATCAGACACGATCGTCTATTGTTGCACGCGGTTGCGGACGATGGCAACCCACTTTTTCACTTTGAGATCGAGGGCGTAACCGCGTCGCGTACCCACCACAAGAGTTCCTGCTATTCGATCGTGAAAGGCTAACTGCCCGATTGGATCGGCAAAGGCTACCCCACAATCCAATCCCAAGGGGAGCAAGAACAGCAAATAAAATCCGTTGGCGGGATTGAGATTGGCAATGGCAATTGTAGCGAGCATTGCCCCAAATCCGGTAATCCCCTCGCGTTTGACTAGTTCTACAAAACCCGGCGTTTTGTGAAATCGATCGTCAATGAGTTTGATATCCAGGGCGTAGCGTCCCACACTTTGCCCATAATTTCGGATGGGTAAAATGACGCGCAAGCCCAACCACGCCAGCAGAAACACGATGGAATTGCCACCCACTAAGGAACTCAACAGCCATGCTGCCGCGAAGTCGATGCCGAATGCCCATCCCCGACGCCCGAGGGGAATTTTGGGCGGACGATTTTCGGGACGATCGTCTTTATCATCATCATAATCGTCACCGTCATAATAAGCGATCGCGTCTTCGTTATCCATGCCAACCGATTCTCTTCGCGATGATTTTCCAGGGAAATTTGTATCTATAATACTAACTCGAATTTCTAGGTTCCCTCGGACAGAGCGTCGAACGATCCTCAAACGAAGAGGTCGGTGAAGTCTGGTAGGGGCGCTCGGGAACTTTTCGAGTTCGAGAGATCTCCAGTTATAACGTATGAAAATTCGTCGTTAGTCTAAACTCCAGTTGGAGTTACGATCGCGCGATGCTGGCTGTCTCCGGGTCGTAGCGATATCGATCGAGGGTTCCTGCCTCGAGCTTTTCGATCGCCTCTTCAATGACCTCTAGCGGAACGAGAAACCACTCCCTCGGCTGTACGGGTATGCCGAAACGATCCTTAAATTTCACATCCAACCGTGCGTTGTCGAAAAACTTGTGAAGGAGCGCCTCAAGTCGCTGCCGATTGATGTTCGCCAGCTTGAAGGTCGCGACAATTTCTACATCTGCTAGCAGATAGGTGGGGTCTTTCTTGGCGTTGGAAATTCGGTTTTTTACGTCTCCTCCGGTCGCGCCGATTTTGTGAATGACAGACCGATTTTCAGCAATAAAGGGATGTTCGGATTGGCTTCTGAGTACGTAAATGCAGCCAGTGGGTAGGTCATCTGCGGCTTCAAGATTGGCAAAAAGCGGACCGAAATCCGTAACAGTGATACGACGACTTGCCTTGTCTTTGTTTAAAGCACGCTGGAGCGATCGTAGCAGCAAGTCGCTCTGGGTGCCGTTGTCATAAACGACCCGCAGGCGGCAGTTGGGCAAGCCATAATCGCTGATGAAGACTTCACCCGCTTGGGCTACGATCGCCTTTTGTCCGTCCAGAATAAACAGATCGCCTTGCTTAATTTCCGCATTGTCGCGGTATTTTACCGTTTGTCGTATCCCCGTTTCTAAATCCCGCTGAACTTGCTTAAAGAGGGATTTAAACTCAGCAAAATCCTGGCAGGGCATTCGCTGCGCGATTTCCTCTGCCGCTTTGATTTCCCTGCGCGAACGCACGTGGGTAAGCTGGGTAATGTCGCTAAATCCCTCTCCCATAGAGGGCGAGGGACTTTAGCATCTTTGTCTTCTCCTGCGCTCTGGGAGAAGGGGTCGGGGGACTGAGGGTAAGACTTAGGCATTTTTCTGATTCTCGCAGGCGATCGAGCTCACAGCATAAAGCCGCTCGAAGATATCGCGCTCCTCTCCGTGCTGGGGTAGTCTGCCATGTTCCTCTACAATGCTCAATTTCTCAAAGCCTGCAATAATGCGTTCCTCAGTGCTGAACGAACTACTTTTTTCGCCTGAGCGAAGGGGTAAGTTGTAACCTTAGTTCGTCGAGTCATATCTTCTGCCTCCTTCACCTTACGTACTAGGAAGGCAACCCCTTCTGCCATCCGTTTTTCCCACGGGTCTACCGCCGTGAGGGAGGGCAGTCGTCCTTTCTCCTGTTTAAAGCGAATTGCCCGTTTGGCTAACTCCCTTGCTTCTTCCACACTCAGGGCGATCCGTTTGGCGGCGATCGCTTCGGCTACCTGTTTTAACCGCTCCTCACTCATAGATTTAGCTAAGATTGCATAGGCTTCGCCGAAGGGATTGATACGATCGATCAAATCTATGTCGAGATCTGTGACCGATAAGGCGAACTGCCTTACCCCGTCGATGAGAGCAGTATTTTTTTTGATTTATTTTCTCTCCATTTTTTTTCTTTGCCTGTTGAACGAGGTTGAGAGCCGCGATCGCGTGTTGGCGGACGGCTTCTCGATCGCCATCGTCTAAATTGGGGAACTTCTCTTTGACAATTTTGCCCATGCGAACTTGGGTCAGTTCCTCTGGCACCAGTTCCTCGTCGAACAAACCGCGTTCGATCGTCGGTTTATCTTGGACAAAAGCCGTCACTAGTTCGGTTAAGTCTTCGCGGCAGATGCGATCGGCTTCGGGGCTTTTGGGTTCCGCTAGCCCCTTAATTTCCATTTGAATGAGACCGCTTTCTGGATGGATGCCTACGTTGCACTTGCTCGGATCGTAGCCGCCTTCACCGTAGTCAAAGCCCGGTGTGGGTTAATTGTCGGGGCGTTTGGGCTTGAAGTCAAAGCGGGGTGCAAGAACTTGCTCCATCAGCAGACTAGCGGCGATCGCTTTGAGGGTGTCGTTTACGGCTTCGGTGACGGCAGTTTCGCTGGCATCGGGTTCGGCAATCAGGTTGGTGAACCGGGCGCGGTTTTTCCCCGGTGCGTCGCGGGTGGCACGACCGATAATCTGAATAATCTCCGTCAAACTGGATCGGTAACCGATCGTCAAGGCGTGTTCGCACCAAATCCAATCGAAGCCTTCTTTTGCCATGCCGAGGGCGATGATGATGTCTACGCGATCGCGGTTGTCCTTCTGTTTGGGGTCTTTGAGGGCGGCAGCGACTTTATCCCGCTTGCTGGGGTCGTCGTCTACCAAGTCGGCAATTTTGAGAATTGTGCCATCGGCAGTTTTGACCCGTTGAAAGCCTGTTTGCGGATCGGTGCCCTGCCATTCTCCCAGTGCGTCGATGATGTGTTCCACCTCGCGGATCTTATCCTTGGTGCTTTCGCGGGAGTTGACGTTGGGAATGTGCAGGATGGTTTTTTCGTTGGGGTTGACCACCTGCATGATTTCGTCGGTGTAGCTGCCCGAGTAGAAGTAGTAGCCGATGTCGAGTTGCTTGAGGTATTGGTAGCCGTTGAGCTGTTCGTAGTAGGTGTAGGTAACGGTTTCAAAGCGGGATTCGTCGTCGGGGTGGAGGACGGCTTCGGCATCACCGCGAAAGTAGGAGCCGGTCATGGCGACGATGTGGGTTTTGTCGCGGGTCATCAGTTGGCGGACGTGATCCCCCAGCTTGTTGTCGGGGTTAGCAGAAATGTGGTGAAACTCGTCTACGGCGATCAGGCGATCGTCCAACACCTCCGCCCCAAACTTGTCTACGGCAAATCGGAAGGTGGCATGGGTGCAGACCAGCACCTTGGCATCGCTGTCGAGGAATTTTTTCACTGCGTCTACTTTGCCGCCATTGTCTCCTCCGGGTGCGTCGCAGAGGTTCCACCGGGGTTCGACGTGCCAATCTGCCCAAAAGCCAAACTGGCTGAGCGGTTCGTTGTGGAAGCTGGAGCCGATCGCCTTTTCGGGTACCACAATGATGGCTTGCTTAAGGTTCTGGTTTTCTAGTTTATCTAAGGCGATGAACATCAGTGCCCGACTTTTGCCGGAGGCGGGGGGCGATTTGATCAGCAGGTATTGTTCGCCACGCTTTTGGTAGGCGCGTTCTTGCATGGGGCGCATTCCCAGGGCGTTCGGATTGGGTGGAGGTGCCATCCTGGGCGTAGGTAACGGAAACGGCGGGAATGGCTAATGGGGCTATTCATAGATTTTCGGCAACTGTCATGATTTTTCAGGGGTGCTAGATTCGACGGTAATTTCCGAAAAGTCGATCCCACGATACGCTTGCTCAATGGGGAAGCTCAAATTTACGGATTGCAATTCCACTAAGTCTCCAGCCCTATAGTCAATGATCTCCCATCGTCCATTTTCTGTTTTACGATAAAGATCGATCGCAATTTCCTGAGAACTGACCAATACATAATCTTGTAATTGCGGATTCTGACGATAGCGAAAGAACTTGTTGCCACGGTCATAGGCTTCTGTACTATCCGATAAAACTTCAGCGATTAAACAAGGATAGGTAATGTATTGAGTTGTGGTTTTATCTCGACGATCGCAGCTAACGCTAACATCGGGGTAGGTATAGTCATCAGTCTCGACAATTTTCACCCGACAATCAGAGTTAAAGACCTCACAGCTACGATCAGATAAGTGATTATCTAGTAAAGCCCCGAATTTTAAGGCAATGCGACTATGGTTTCGGGTTCCCCCGCTCATGGCGTAGACTTCACCATTGATATATTCGTGGCGACATAGTTGCTGCTCTTCCCAAGCAAAATATTCAACGGGTGTTAACTTGGGTGAGTGACTCGGAACTGCAATCATTGATTCTACTCTCCGAATAGCTGGTCTAATTTTAACATTGGACATCTAGTGGGGTATCTAGGGTGCATCTGGAGTTTTGTAGCCCTCACCCTAAATCCCTCTCCCAAACTTGGGAGAGGGACTTTGAAGATCTTGCTCCCCTTCTCCCAATATTGGGAGAAGGGGCTGGGGAATGAGGGCATATTTGCAAAACTGAGATGCACCCGGTATCTAACAGGGAATAGAGCGATCGCGCTGCTCATCATTTGCTTCTTTTGCGTGTAGCAAACTTTTGGGATGACGCTGGCTGAGCGGTCATTTTGGTATAGAACTCAAACAGTTTTTCGAGGCGTTTTCCCTGCGGGAACGCTATGCGAACGGTGTCGCCCTTGAAAAATTTGGGGCGAAGCGGCGATCGCTGGAGATGTGCTCTAGGATTTCGTTGTTGCAATATCGTGGTGTTATGGCTCTCCTGCTAGTGCGATCGCTTGGGCGAGTACAGTAGGGCTAATGCGTAAACCCACCTGAACCAGGTTCTCTAAATCTTGCTTCACAGATGAGATGTATCCCATTTGTTTTGCTAGCACGATTACGGCTAAAGTGCCTCGAACAGGTATCTGGAGAATCTTGGCAGCTTTCCGTGCTGCTAGATCATCAATAATGGCTTCATATCCAGGATGGTTAATGATCCAGGATAAAACTTGGCTTTCCCCCACCCCAAGATCCCAACTAGCAATCTTTGAGTCAATGACTGGTGCAGGCTGAATGAATGCTTGCCCGAATTGCTGGAGCCAAATAACGGCGCTATCGGTATAGCCTCCCAGGTCGATTTCATCGGCAACGCCCTGAGGAATGACCACTTCATCACACAGTTCACTGAGCAAATGAATCCGATCGATTTTGGCAAGGCTGATAATTGGTGAGGCATTCACCACCCAACGCTTAACCACGGCTAATTTCCTCTGTGAGTTCTTCGGGGGTGGTCTGAAACGGGGAAACCCCAAATCGATTGAGGGCTTGCAGAAAAGTTTGACGGCTGATGCCTGCAATTTCGGCGGCTTTGGATTGGGAAACCATCCCCACTTCGTACCACTTGACGACGGCAGCGATCAGTAGTTCTTGGGCGAATTCGTCTGGGGTGCTGCGGAGAACAGAAAAGGCACTTTCGGGTAAGTTCAGTTGAATTTGAATCATGATTAATTTCCTTTGGATTTACGATTGGCTGCGATTTTCCCCTCACCCTAAATCCCTCTCCCAAAGCGGGAGAGAGACTTTGAATGTCCGGCTCCCCTTCTCCCAGATTGG
The DNA here is from genome assembly GCA_963838375.1 of uncultured cyanobacterium. Lineage (GTDB taxonomy): Bacteria > Cyanobacteriota > Cyanobacteriia > Cyanobacteriales > Geitlerinemataceae > DVED01. Next base: position 1,242,648 of record CAWIQY010000015.1, read on the forward strand.
GAGAAGGGGCTGGGGGATGAGGGCTGTCTTTGCATTGCATGTTGCCTATTCATAGCTAATTTTTCCGCTTGACAGATTTCTTAGGTGATGTCTGCTGTGCGGTCATTTTTGTATACAATTCAAACAGTTTTTCCAGCCGCTCGGTGTCGTTTTTGAAGCGGCGACCGATGTAGATGCGCTCTAGGATTTCGTCGTTGCGATCGTGGGCTTCCCTGACTAACGGAAATTCGCTGTCCATGCGGTTCGGGTCATACATCTCGGCAATGGTGGCTGGGAAATAGTGCTCTCGTGCTAGCAGGATGTCTTCGGCGCAGCGGGTGAGGTCGGCTTTGTTTCGGTCGGTCAGGGTGGGGACGGGGAAGGTGTTCCAGCCGAGGGTGTTGGAGTAGCGAAAGTCGGTTTTCAGTTTGCCGCAGACGGTGGCGATCCAGACTAGGTGGAGGCGGGAGGCGATAAGTGCCATGTTCCAGAGTGGGGCATCGTAGAGGGCGAAGTGCGATCCCAGTTACGTCATGATCGGGCATCAAAAATCCTACAGGCAAGATATTCTCGATTTTCTGAAGATACCCTGGGCATTGCAATCATGTCTGCTTTGTGCTGATCATTCATCTCACGAATCTGATGGGACTTGCTAGCCATTGCATTTGCACCTTTATCTGGGCTTGCAAGACGCTTTCATCTAACTGCTTCAATACGCTGTGCAAACTGGATTCCATTGCTAATGCTTACATCTAGATGCTCAATCATCAATCCAAGAGCAATATCGACAGTAGTCCACGAACGAATTCGGCTGAACCATGAATACTTCGGATGAACTTTTGACGCTGGTCTTTAGCGTAACGTTGAAGCTCATCTACGTTCCGACTGCTAGAGAAAGCAGCAAGATTTCCACCATCATACGGGTGTATTTCCTCTAGTCATTTCAAAGAGATCACCTAATGGCTATTTCGTTTTTTCAACAACAACGTTATGCTCTCCTGCTACTAAGTAAGCATTAATATTCTCAGCCTCTTTTGCAACTGTCTCACCATTATCATCAGTAGAAAATAAGGTCGAACCTTATCAGCATGGTTAGAAATTCCAACAATTACCACAGTCACCCCAGCATTATGACTCGCCAAGATTCGCCCATTTGAATGACGTATGGGCGAATCGGATGATCGAGCCTGTTTCAAAAATCTTAGGCCACAGTATTGGAACGATTCGCCCTTGGCATATTGAATTTGTGCATACAAATGCTGATTCTGCTACTGTATTTTGAGCATAGGCGGCTGCCTTGATAAACCAACCTGCAACATAGTCGATCTGCTTGGACGAAATTCCATATGGATCGAACACATGGGCTAGATCTGACTTTTGTTCCTTGGTCTGCGTTTGGCTTCCTTTATAAGGCGGATTCCCACAGATATAGGTTTCGCCGCCCTCATTCTCAAACTCAATCTCCACTTCCTGATTCGGCGTACTAAACAAATCCAAATCTTCTCGCTGCACCTTCACTCCCGTCCCCGTCGGTGGACAAAGACTCAACCAATCCAACCGCAAGGCATTCCCGCAAGTAATCCAGTTCTCATTCTTCAGGGGCAAAAACTCCGCCAGCGCCAACATTGGCCCCCGATACAACACATCACATTGATACTCGGCAATAATCAACGCCAACCGCGCAATCTCCGTCGCAAAATGGCGAATCTCAATCCCGCGAAAGTTGGTCAGGGGAATCTCAGATTTGCGATCGGGTTCCCCTCGCCGCTGGTTAATCTCCGCCTCGATCGCCCTCATCTCCTTATACGCAATCACTAAAAAATTCCCCGACCCACAAGCCGGGTCAAACACCCGAATCCGCGCCAGCCGTTGCCGCACATTCAACAGCTTGCGGGCATTATCACCCGCCGCCTCTAACTGACCGCGCAACTCATCCAAAAACAGCGGATTCAACACCTTGAGGATATTTGGCACGCTCGTATAGTGCATCCCCAACGCACCCGCGTTCCTCGTCTTCGGCGATCGCCTGAATCATCGACCCGAAAATATCGGGATTGATCTGCTTCCAGTCCAGATTGCCGACGTGGAGCAGATACGAGCGAGCAATTTTGCTGAAGCGGGGTACGATAAGACCCTCACCCCCAGCCCCTCTCCCAGGTTGGGAGAGGGCGGCACCTGTCCCACCTCCGCCTTGGGAGAAGGGGAGGGGAAGGGCAAACAGCCCCCCATTCACATAGGGAAACCCATTCGCCCAATTGCGATTCCGACCGATTCCCGCTCTTCAGCGGCGTACACATCGACCGAAACACCTCCGACAACACCTCATGGGTATTCGACGCATCCGCCGCACTCATCTGGGCGATCAGTCGCCGTAAATAGCCCCTCACTGTGGAAGATATTCGTATCCTCCGCAAAAAAGCAGAAAATCAATCGCGCCATAAAATGGTTAAAGTCTTCCCGGCGCTCTGCCTTATCCCAGTCGGGATTATCCTTGAGCAGCTCGACATAGAGCCGATTGAGTCGCCCCGTGGCCTTAATGTCAAAGGCATTCTCCCGAATCTGCTTAACCGTCGCGATCCCTGCCAACGCCAGAAAAAACCCGAAGTGGTCAGAAAATTGGGGTAGTCGCAGGCGATCGTTTCGCCATCTGCCAAATTTTCCGCCTCAAAGCTGTCCCGTCCGTCGCCAGGATGAACTTCGCCTTCTGCCGCCCCGTCGCCGGACTCTGCCGCAGCGCCGTCAGGGTCGCAGTTACTTCCCCTTCTGAGCAAACCTTCAAGTGAATATTGTTGCGCTGGAGTACGCCACCGGGTAGGTCCGATTGGTTCGAGCTACCGCTTCTTGCTTTTGAGCCGCTTGATCGTCGTTGGCTTGTTACCAAAGGCTTCCAGGAACGCAAAGGGGAACTCCTCCGGGTCAAAGGGAGCCTTCAGCGAGTCTAGGAAACGGCTTCTTCGATTTCGACTGCATTCATTAGGCGTGGATGCTGGCTTTCAGATGTGTTTGATCGCTACCTAAATCCTTGTCCGCAAAGGACTCTAGATTTAACCGCACTTTACGTACGTAAAACATCGATCGTAAACTTAATCTTGGAAACCCAACGGTTGCGGTTCAAACTATCAGTCAGAGCGATCGCCGGCTAAATCAAACTAGAACCGGAAGGACAAAGAATGTCTCCATCTGCCGTCTCGGGGGGAGACGGCATGGATGGCGGTGTCGTAGAAGGTTCGTCGGTGGCGCAGGTTCCGGCAACGGACACGGGAAAACCTCGATCGCCGGGCACCATAAACACGGCGGTGGTATAGCTGCGAAGGTCTGGACGCTTAGCTGTGGCAGTCATCATCACGCTTTCGGTTCCGTCGCCTTGGGGTAAGAGGGTGTAGCGTATAATTGTCAGTTTCGTTGGGAATCTCGGCGTAGAGTTGCTCGATGTCGGCAGCAAAGGTACGAAATTCTAGGTAGTAGGTGCGTTGCGATCGACTGAAGGCGGCAAGGGTTTCCTGTACTTCTCGTTCGACGATTTCTGCGGGAAGGGTGACGGCATCGGAAATTTTGTCGAAGAGGTCTGCATCGGCTTGAAATTGGGTGGGACGGGGTTGTGTGGGATCGGTTCCGTCGAGTTGAAAGCGCAGTTGACCATTTGGGGTCAATTCCAAAATACTGGGAACGATCGCGCCGTCGGGGAAGATAATATCAATGCCGGGAGGTTGGCTGTCTGGGTGCAGTTGATAGCGAAATTCTTGAGCTGCTAGCGCCCCGTTGGGCAAGCGAACGATGAAAAAAAATTGTCCTTCGGGGGTAAAAATAAAGGTGAGTTCTTCCTGACCCGATAAGGCTTCCATCGATCGCCATTGTCCCGACAGCCGCTCTTGGAGAGAACTTGTGGCGGGGGTTTGAGCTTGGACAATCGGCACGGAGAATGTTGGCACGGACAACCCCATGTCTGGCGTTGGAGAAACACCCGTTAATGGGGAAATGAATTGGGCGCTAACCGGGACATTTCCCATCCCCAGGAATGTGAACCAGAGTCCGATCGTCGTCACACTTCTAGATAATAGGGTTTCCATTCATTTAATATTGCGACAGAGGGGAAGCAGAGGAAAAAAGTCAACGGAAAAAGGGGAAGATTTTCACTGGGCACTTTTTGCCAAAGCGCCACTACCCAAGATCTTCTGGTTCTCGAGGCGGCAAAATGTCCGTATTCGGCAATGTTAAATCTTCGGTGAGTTCCTCATTGAGAGTTGGGGTTGAAGTTTGTAAAAGTTTTTGCAGAATTTGGGGGTCGGGAGTGACAATTTTAGGTGCATCGGCATTAATCTGAATTTTGATTTGGGGGCCGATCGAGCTAAACGGACGATCGTCCCATCGACAACGATCATCTGGGCGATGGGTTTGTCGTTGCAGTAGGTGCCGTTGCTGCCCAGATTGACGATTTTCCAGGTGTCGCCCTGTTGTCGGACTTCCATGTGATAGCGAGACACGACTGCACTATAGAGAACCACATGATTATCTGTCGAACGACCGATGCGGATCGCCGATTCGTTCTCGAACGTCCAGCTTTTGACGGGAATCGCTTGGTGGGGATGGAGAAGGCTCAGTATAATCACATCGGTGATGGGGTTGAGTACGACAGGCAGCAAAAGCGCTTCGGCTTTGCTGTTTAGGACTGTTGAAATAAGAAAGTAACTAGGTCACTTTTTCCCAAGGCAATGCGATCTCCGGGTCTCAGGCGATGACGGTTGCCTGTCGGCAGGGGCAAATTATTGACATACGTGCCATTGGCGCTACCCGTATCCTCAAGATAGTAGGCATCGCTGTCAACGCGAATATCGGCGTGAACCCGAGACACAATGTCTGAATGGGAAAAACCCGAAACGTCGATATCGGGAGGAACTTTACCGTTAGGTTTGCCAATGTGAATGACTGAAAGCCTCTCTGGCAGTTCGATGTAGGTATCTGTTTGCACGTGCAGCAGCCGAGCGTTTCGGGATTGTAACTGGGTTGGAATGCCCGAAGCCGTTTGCGGCGGTATAGCTGGGGTGTCGGAGCAGTTTGAATAGGAGGTTCGGGGACGATGGTTGGTGTCAGGGCGGCTTCGAGAGGCTCAGTGTTGCCATCCAAGGACGCACGGGCTTCGAGATGAGAACCGCACTGACCGCAAAAGCTAGCATCGAGTTGGATCGATGCTCCGCAATCGGGGCAAGCCGTCATTGTGGGTAAGGGGGTATAACAAGCCTCGCAAACCGTAGCTCCATCGGGGTTTTGATGGTCGCAATTCGGGCAGACAATCATTCTGCTCTCCCAGACATTGAATGGGCAAAAAATCACTCAAATTTTGATGTTCTCCCTCCTTGACCAGATGGGGAACGGCTGAGCCGAACTTGCCTGTTACGCTGTTCCAGACTGGGAGCAGATCGGACAGGTTTGACCGATGGTATGTTCGGCTCAAAACTCACCGCCTATTGTACCACTATTGACCGAGTGGGAACTAAGGGCAGGCTAGGGACGATCGAAGGCTCCGGCAGCTTCGTCGAGCAACCACCACTGTTCGCCGTGTTGAGGTTGAATTAACCGGGAGGGATAGGCGATCGCATCTCCTGTGGGGGCAAACACTTCCCGCAGTGCCGTTTGCTTACTCGCACCAGCGACGAGAAAAAGGATGCAGTGGGACTGGTTTAATACGGGAACGGTCAGCGTCAGGCGCGGTTGTCCGTCTTTGTTGCCGACGGTGACGAGGCGATCGCACACTTGCAGCGCTTGGGTTTGGGGAAACAGGGATGCGGTGTGTCCGTCGTCGCCCATGCCCAGTAACATGATATCGAAACTGGGAAATTCTCCGGCAGATAGTCCGAAAAATTCCTGAAGTTGCCGATCGATTTTTTGGGCGTCGATCTGGGGATCGCCTGCTCCTGTAGACATGGGGTGAATATTTTCGGGTGGGATCGACACTCGATCGAGCCAAGCTTCCCGTGCCATTTTTTCGTTGCTATCCGGGTGGCTGGGGGGGACATAGCGCTCGTCGCCCCAGAAAATGTGAATTTTGTCCCAGGGCAAGTTCTGCTCGGAGAGCGCCTCGTAGAGGGGTTTGGGAGTACTGCCGCCGGAGAGGACAATGGTGGCGCGATCGCTTTTTGTCAGGGCCAATTGGATTCGCTCGAGGATGAGTTCTTCGGCACGGTCAACTAATGCGGTTTTGTCGGTGAGGATTTCAACAGATTTTTTCATGATTGAGTGAGTGGTTATGGGTTTGTGATTATTGGCGGTTCGCCGTTTGCTGTCGCGGTTGGGAGGGGTAAACGGGAAGGGTAAAGTGAAAGCAACTGCCTCGATCTGGAATGGAATCGACCCAAATTTGACCGTAGTGCGCCTGAACGATGCGCTGGCAGAGGGCTAACCCAATACCATATCCTTCAGTCTGGCGATCGCGCTTGAGCCGAAATCGATCTTCAAAAATGCACATTTGATTTTCTGACGGGAATTCCCGGTCCGGTGTCGCTAATACTCACTTGGATTTTTTGAGAGGTGCGGTGTAAGATTGCCAATTCGATCGATCCACCTGGGGGGGTGTATTTAATGGCATTGTCTAACAAATTGATCGCCACTTGTCGGATGCGTTCTTCATCGGCGTAGGCTTGGGGGAGATCGTTGGGGATATCCATTTTTAGGTTGAGGGATTTGGTTTGAAATCGTTTCTGTTGCCCGGCGATCGCTTCCTGACACAGATCCCCCAAATCTAGCGGTTTGGGTTGGATATTTAACTGCGATTCTCCCTGGGAGGCTTGGAGGATATTGGAGATGGTTTTTTCGATGACGCGGGTTTGAGTTCGTGCGCGATCGAATAAATTCGCCATCCGCGCCGGGGAGAGTTGGGGAACTTCGGTTGCGGTTTTCGGGATGACCGATTCGAGGGTGTCGATCGCTAGAGAAGCCGCCGTGAGGGGATTGCGCAGTTCGTGGGCGAGGATGGAAATGAGTCGTTCTTTAAATCGCAATTGTTCTTGGAGTTTTTCGTTTTCCCGCTGGAGTCGAAAAACTTCGTCGGAAAGTTGCATCAGTTGGCTGGAGTTGGCGACAAAAGCGATGGCGCTTTGGGGGGAAGGGGTTCGATCGGTTTCGATCGTGGCTGCTGACGCTTTGGCTAAGGAGTCTTTGACCGATCGTTGCCAGCGCGGCCAGTTGCGATCGAGTTGAGCGACCAAATTACTTCCGGCAAGGGTTTGCTGGGGTTTGGGATGTATTTTGATCAGCGCGGGGGTGGCAATTAATTTAAAATGCTCGGCAAGATAGGGTTTGTCTCCCACCTCGATGACTTCGAGATCGTAGTCGAAGTCCATCGGGGCTTCTTTGAGGTATCGGCGTACGTCCCGCAACTGTTCCCAAGAACTGGGTCGCCGATCGACGAACAGGAGTAACTGTAGGGCGGCGTTTGAGGGATTGGGTTGGAGTCCAGATGCGGGCATATCATCTCAAAGGGGAGAAGGGGAAAGATAGATCGACGGATTGCAGCTCATCCGCGGCTCATAACATTCCTTTACCCTTTAGCTTAATATCTTCTTTATCTTTTAGACGGAGTAAATGTGTAATGGCGATCGACGGATCTAAAAATCCTTGGTTTCGATTGGTAGTGGTAGGGGCGATCGCTTTTTTTGGGTTTTGTCTGATTTTGACCCTGCATCGGTACTACACGTTCTATGCTTCTTTCGACCAGGGTATTTTCAATCAGGTGTTTTGGAACAACGCCCACGGTCGCTTTTTTCAGAGTTCTCTCTCTTCGTCATTGTCTGCCAGTGTCGAGCAGGCTGGGGAATATCCCCAGGTGTTTTACCATCGCTTGGGGCAGCATTTTACTCCGGCATTACTTCTGTGGCTGCCGATTTATGCGTTGTTTCCATCTCCAGTGACGCTGAGTGTTCTCCAAGTGGTGTTGGTGACGGCGGCGGGTATCTTGCTGTATTTTTTGGCGCGGCAGTACCTAGAATCGCCGATGGCGGCTTTTATGACGCTGAGTTTCTATGCGGCTAATGCTATTCTCGGTCCGACGATCGGCAATTTCCACGATATTTGTCAGATTCCCCTGTTTGTCTTCTGCTTGCTGCTGGCGATGGAAAAGCGCTGTTGGTGGTTGTTTTGGCTATTGGCAGCGGTGATTCTACTGGTGCGGGAAGATGCGGGAATTGGGTTGTTCGGTGTCGGGGTTTACCTGGTTCTCAGTCGGCGCTATCCGCGTACGGGGTTGGCGCTGTGTACTCTCAGTTTCGGCTACATGGTTTTGCTGACGACGGCGATTATGCCGATATTTTCTGAGGATATTTCTAAGCGGTTTATGATGGAACGCTTCGGTCAGTATGCACCAGGACAAGAGGAAGCGTCGTCGTTGGATATTATCTGGGGGATTCTCACCAATCCGTTTCGGTTGTTGGGGGAATTGGTGACGCCGATCGATCGGACGTTGTTGTATTTGCTGGGTCAGTGGCTGCCGTTGGCGTTTGTTCCGGCGGTTTCTCCTGCGGCTTGGGCGATCGCTGGATTTCCCCTATTGAAGCTGTTTATCGCTAAGGGAGAGACGGTTCTCTCGATTAATATTCGCTACGCGATGACGGTGGTTCCGGGATTGTTTTACGGCGCGATTCTCTGGTGGTCGATGCATTCTTCGCGGTTCAAGAAGATCTCGTTTCGGCGGTTTTGGGTGGGGTGTATGGTGCTGTCGGTTGCCATTACTCTGCTTTCTAACCCCAATCGCACGCTGTCGTTTGTCATTCCGGACTCGTTCCAACCTCGGGTGTATGTGCCTTTGGTATCTGCGTGGAAACACGCACGTCAGATTTACCCGCTGCTGGCACAAATTCCCCCTGATGCCAGCGTTTCGGCAACGACTTACTTGATTCCTCATTTGTCCGGTCGTCGAGAAGTGCTGCGTTTGCCGATCTCCAGTCGTCAGGAACTGTCGGGTTTACGGATGGTGGAGTTGCGAGATGATACGCGCCAAGTGGTGCGGATGGAGTACGCGATCGCCGATTTGTGGCAGTTACAGCAATACCAGGCGGCGTTTAAGGGCGATCGGCAACTGTTTCAAACGCTTGTTCCTTTACTCTCCCAATTCTTACAGGCGGGGGAATATGGCATTCTTGATTTTCGGGATGGGGTGGTGTTACTGAAGCGTGGTATTGCTTCCAACCCGGATGCGCTGGCCGGGTGGCAGGCATTTCTCCTAGGAAACTGAATCGATCTGGAAACCACAGATTTAAGTCACATGACAATGCTAGTTTTTCGGGTTAAATTGGTCAAAGTGGCGCAACTTTGACTCTCTCTAGCTACTTTGTTGTGGGAGAGGAAAACGATCGTTAAGCTTCAAGACTCTTGGGGGCGAAGGTGTGGTAATTCGATCTCAAGTATGTAGACAATACAGTTTCATTGAGCTAAACCTCTAGAAATTATCAAGAAATTATCGAGAAGTTTATGTAAAAATACGGAAGTTCGGAGCTGGAATAGCTGAGAGGAAAACCGCCGGAAATCCTACTCACAATAGAGATGAGTTTTTTAGATCGTCTAAACTGAGCCACGAGTTGAGAGATCGGTGCTAACAAAGTTTTGATGAAGTACTTAGCGATCGCGATCGCCTTCGGGTGCGATCGCGATCGGACTCGTTTGTCTGCATATAAGGCTAGGTTGGAAACTAAGCTTATGTAAGACGATCGGACATGAAAACAATTCTTGGGTATAACGTTAGCGATCTCGTTTACGAAGGTTCTAAAACAGTAGTGTATCGAGGACAGCGAGAGTCCGACAGTAAACCCGTGATTCTCAAATGTCTCAAAAAAGAATTTCCCAGTTTACAAGAGCTAGCCTTATTTCGCCACCAGTACGCGATCGTCCAATCCCACGATCTTCCGGGAATCGTCAAGCCGTGTAGTTTGGAAAACTACCAAAATGGTTATATCCTGGTGATGGAAGATTGTGGGGAAATTTCCCTTCAGCAGTGGCGAAAAAACCAAATAAAAGAGGAGAGGAAGATCGCATCTCGATCGCCGATTTTCTGACGATCGCTCTCCAAATTGCTCAAATTCTCGATGGATTACACCATAACTGGATCGTCCACAAAGACATCAAACCCGCCAATATCCTGATTCACCCTCACACCAAGCAAGTCAGACTGATCGACTTTAGCATTTCCTCTGTTCTTCCCAGGGAAACCCAAGCTCTCAAACATCCCAACGTTCTGGAAGGAACCTTGGCATATCTGTCGCCGGAACAAACCGGACGCATGAATCGTGGCATCGACTATCGTACCGACTTCTACTCCCTTGGCGTCACCTTTTACGAACTTCTCAGCGGAGAGCGTCCGTTTAAATCTAACGATCCCATGGAGTTGCTGCATTGTCATATTGCCAAGCAACCCGAATCTCTTGAAAACAATAGGGAAGATATTCCTCAAGTTTTATCAAACATCGTCTTGAAGTTGATGGCGAAGAACGCCGAGGATCGCTATCAGAGTGCATTGGGATTGAAGTACGATTTGGAGAAATGTCTGTATCAGTGGAAAGAAACGGCTAAAATCGAACCGTTTGAGCTAGCAACAAACGATTATGCCGATCGTTTTCTAATTCCCGAAAAACTCTACGGACGGGAAAAGGAAGTTGCCAAGCTGCTGCAAGCATTTGAACGAACGACCGCAACACAAAAGAATAGCGTCTCAAACCCCAAAAGCGAACTGATGCTCGTTACCGGATTTTCCGGCATCGGTAAAACCGCTGTTGTCAACGAAATCCACAAACCGATTCTAGCGGCGCGGGGATATTTTATTAAAGGGAAATTCGACCAGTTCCAGCGCGATATTCCGTTTTCGGCACTGGTTTGCGCTCTCAAAGATTTAATCGAGCAATTGCTGACAGAAAGTTCGGCGCAAGTTGAGGCGTGGAAAGCCAAAATTACGGACGCTTTGGGCGAAAGCGGTCAGGTGGTTATCGACGTGATTCCCGAACTGGAATGGCTCATCGGCAAACAGCCTGTCGTACCCCAACTGGATGGTATCGCCGCGCAAAATCGATTTAACTGGATTTTCGGCAAGTTTATCCAGGTGTTTCCCACTGCCGAACATCCTTTAGTCTTATTTCTGGATGACTTGCAGTGGGCAGATTTGGCATCGTTGCAATTTCTCCAAGTTTTGATGGGCAATTCTGATATTCAGCATCTGTTAGTTTTGGGTGCGTATCGGGATAATGAAGTGTCTCCCGCTCACCCGTTGATGTTGGCTGTAGACGAGATTCGCAAAGCCACAACAACCGTTAATACCATTACACTGACGCCTCTCAAACAAGCTGACCTCAATCTTTGGGTTGCCGATACGTTAAAATGTTCTCTCGATGTAGCGTTGCCCTTGACTCGATTAATGGAGTTGAAAACTCACGGTAATCCATTTTTTAGTTCTCAGTTTTTGCGTGGAATTTACGATGAAAACTTCATTACTTTTAATCGTGAAAATGGTTACTGGGAATGCAATTTAACTCAAGTTCAAGAGCTAGCGCTCAGTAATGACGTGGTTGAGTTTATGGCGACTCAGTTACGGAAGTTGCCGGAAGCGACTCAAGAAATATTACAATTTGCGGCTTGTATTGGCAACCAGTTCGATTTAGAAACACTAACGATCGTCTTAAACAAAAATCGAGAAGAAATTGAAAACTCTTTATGGGAAGCCTTACAAGCCGAGTTCATTCTTCCCACTCGTAATGTTTATCAGTTCAATCGAGATGAACTCAATGATATTCCACTATCCGATCGACGGGAAGAACTGAACCAATTACCCAACTATAAATTTCTGCACGATCGCGTTCAAGAAGCTGCCTACTCGAGCCTATCAGACGATCGTAAACAATCAATTCACTTAAAAATTGGTCAACTTCTACGACAAAACACTCCGATCGAGAACGGCAACGAAAATATTTTTGAAATCGTCAACCATCTCAATCTTGGGATGGACTTAATTGAAGCCAACAGCGAGCGAACCGAACTGGCGCAATTAAATCTGACTGCCGGACAAAAGGCGATCGCATCTATTGCCTACGAATCTGCACTAAAGTATTTGACAGCCGGAATACAACTCCTCGCTCAAGATAGCTGGGAAACAGATTACGAGTTGACGCTCAGTTTATATGAGGATGTTGCCGAAGCGGCTTATCTGAGTGGTGAGTTCGATCGAATGGAACAAGCGATCCAAGTTGTGCTGCAAAATGCGAATTCTTTGCTCGATCGACTTAAAGTCACTGAGGTTAAAATCCTATGTTATGGTGCAAACAATCATGCGATCGAAGCTGTCAATACGGCAAAGGATTTTCTGAATTTATTAGGTGTTGATTTTTCTGAAAATTTTGCTCATTCGGAGATTCAAGTTATTTCAGATAAAATTCAAAGGTATTTAGAAAATACGAGCATCGATCGATTAATCGAACTCCCCACAATGACCGACGATCGCCTTCTCGCAGCGATGCGTATTTTGTCCAGTTCAGTCGTTTCCTTTCTTCAAGTTTCTTTCGATCTATTTTATTTCAATATTTTAAAACAAATCGATCTATCGATCGAAGGTGGAAATTCCTCTTTTTCTGCTTTTGGCTATGTTGCTTACGGACTAACTTTGTGCAGCCAGATTGAAACTATTGAATCTGGATATAAATTTGGGTATTTAGCCAAAGAACTATTGCATAATACTGACTCTTCAAAAATAAAAGCTAAAGTTTTGCACACTTTCAAGAGTCATATAAAACCTTGGAATTATCACTTTAAAGAGTGTTGCCAAAGTTTAATACAGGCTTTTTCTTGTGCCATTGAAGTGGGTGATTTAGAGTTTGCTGCTTATTCTCTTAATGGGGATTGCTATTTTTCGTATTTTCTAGGTAGCGATCTGGCTCAGCTTTTACAGAAAACACAGCTATATAGTAATAAAATTTGCGAACTACAGCAATCAAAAGTCTTTGTGTGGAATGAAATATATCGATTAGCAGTTTTACGATTAGTGGGTTCTGAAATCGACTCCAGCCTATCGATATCGACTAAATATGACACTCTTCAAACTTTGTCTCTGAAGTCCGGCGATCCTACGGCAATATTTCACTTTTACTCTTGCGATATCCAATTCAGTTATTTGTTTTCCGATCTCGATCGAGCGATCGAGAGTGCCGATCGAATCCAAGAGTATATAAGAGCAGGAGTTGGAAATATTGTTTTGCCTCAATTCTATTTTTATGATGCTTTAGTCAGGCTGGCGACTTATCCTGAAAGTAAAGAAGAAGAGCAACAGCAAATTCTAGAAAAAGTTGATATCTATCAAGAAACAATGCAAAAATGGGCGCATCATGCTCCCATGAACTTTCTCAATAAATACTATCTCGTCGAAGCAGAAAGGCATCGAGTTTTGGGCAATAAGCTAGAGGCGATCGAACTATACGATCTTTCCGTGACTTTAGCAAAAGAAAATGAGTTTGTTCATGAAGAAGCAATTGCCTGCGAACTAGCAGCCAAGTTCTATCTAGAGTTGGATAAAACATCCATCACTCATGCTTATGTAACAATTGCCAAGACCTATATGGATAAGGCTTATTATGCCTACGATCGTTGGGGCGCAAAAGCGAAGTTACAAGACCTGGAACAGCGATATCCTCAACTCTTGACCTCCCTTCATTCTTGGGAAGGCTGGGGTTTAGATTCTTTCAATTCTCATCCAATTTCAACTATTGTTTCTGTGTCCAAATTTGGCTCTGCCACGACCAGCATTTCTAGTAGCAGTAGTATTTCAGAAGTTCTCGATTTAGCGACAGTCATCAAAGCTTCTCAAGCACTCTCTGGAGAACTGGAACTCGAGCAATCGATCGAAACCTTGATGCGAATTCTGCTCGAAAATGTGGGTGCTCAAACGGGAGCATTGATTCTCTGTCGAGATGGCAAGTTGAAGATCGAAGCGCGTGCATCTAAACATCCAAATGACGATCGTGAGTTACAAATTACATCGCTGCAAGCCATTCCCATTGAATCCACGTCTGATATTCCCTTGGGTTTGATTCACTACGTCTGGCGGACTTCTCAAACGATCGTTCTCGACGATGCAGTAGACTCTACAACTTTTGCCACCGATCCTTACATTTTCGAGTATCAACCCAAATCGGTGTTGTGTACTCCTATCTGCAACCAGGGTAAAACCATCGGTTTACTGTACTTAGAAAATAACTTGACGCGGGGCGCTTTTACGCGCGAACGCCTAGATTTCTTAACATTCCTAACAACCCAAGCTGCTATTTCCCTTGAAAATGCCACTCTCTATCAAAACTTGGAAGCAGCAAATCAGAGATTAGAAGACTACAGTCGAACATTGGAAGAGAAAGTCGCAGATAGAACCCAAGAACTGAAAGAGAAAAATCAGTGTTTGGAACAAACTCTAAAAGATTTAAAACGCACTCAAACTCAATTAATTCAATCCGAAAAAATGTCCGGGCTGGGACAACTTGTTTCCGGAGTGGCACATGAAATCAATAACCCAGTTAGTTTTATTTCCGGCAACTTGTTTCATTCTAATCAATATATTGATGAATTACTGAGCTTAATTGAAGTCTATCAACAAGAGTACCCGCATCCAACACCAGCTATTGAAAGTACAACTGAAGATATTGATTTGGAGTTTCTCATTCAAGATCTGCCCAAGTTAATGAATTCCATGAAAACCGGTTGCGATCGCATCAAAAACATCGTTCTGGGTTTGCGAAACTTTTCTCGCTTGGATGAATCCGAAACGAAGTTTGTCGATATTCATGAAGGTCTCGAAAATACTTTGATGCTGACACAGCATCGGCTTCAACAAAAGGGTAACTATCGGGAAATTAACGTGGTTAAAGATTACGGTAAGCTTCCAAATGTTAATTGTTATACCAGCCAAATCAATCAGGTATTTATGAATATCCTGAACAATTCAATTGATGCTCTTGAAGAAGTACGAGTTTATTCAGATTTGCCTAGTATTGGAGAAAAAGAACAACAAAATCTTCCGCAAATTCGGATTCAGACTGAAGTTGTAGCCGGAAAGCAGGTTTGCATTCGGATTGCAGACAACGGTATTGGCATGAATGAAGAAACGCAAAATAAGGTTTTTGAACCGTTCTTTACAACTAAACCCATTGGCAAGGGAACCGGACTGGGAATGTCGATTAGCTACCAAATTATTGTTGAAAAACATGGCGGATCGATCGATTGTCATTCAGCCATTGGCAGAGGAACTGAGTTTGTTATTCAAATCCCGATCTAAACATCTGTTTTAAATTCTAACCTACTGTGAATTTCATCTAGAACCGTTTTTCCGTCAGCAATATCGATATATATAAGGGCGCTAAAGTCGCCCTCCTCCGCAAACAATTTATCGGTTTATCATCCGATTCCAGAACTCGCTCCAGTAATAAGACGGATTTTGCCCTCTAGTTGCATTCATACTCCTCTCTACAAATTAATATTTACGTTTAAGAACGACTGGAACCCACCAAGTTTGGAGCTTCAGAATCAACAACCAAGACTGTTTCTTCCATCTGCAACTGCTGTCGTAAGTCCTTGTAAGCCGATGGATCTATCGGGGTCACAGCCTGTAGAATTCGTTGCCATCCTTGTTGGCGATCGCCAATCCCTAAATCGTTTAAGAGTTCCTCAATATAATGGAAAGTAAAGGGAAATATCGACGTTCCATTATCAAGACTCTTCTCTCCCCATTCGGTTTGCTTCCAATTCCACTCTTCTTCCATTTGTGCCAACATTTCTTCAGCAGAAGGGAGCGTGAGATTCCCTAGGGTGTATTCTACCAGCCACCGGGCACTTAAATGGAATGTCAGCGGACAAAACTTACTGGTGTTATAACCAATAAAACCCATCTGGGGAATCTGAGGATGAAGAATATTTCGATAAAGGTGAAAACTTCCTCGATCGTCTATCATCAAGCGACGGTATTTTTCTTCCAGAAATGGAACATCTTGACGAAATCCTGTTCCAAAAACAACGAGATCGGCTTGTAATCGATCGCCATTATCAAGCTCTACGCCGCTTGGAACAAATCGGGAAACTTTAGATTTTTTTGTGCGAATTTTTCCAGACTGAATATTTTTATAAAAATCTTTTGGCGCTATTCCAAGAGATGCAATTATCCATTGTTGTAGAGGCTTTTCGGGTAGCATTCCGCAAGTATCAAGCCCAAACTGCAAGCGCAGAATTATCTCGTTAAGTCTCCAAAATGCCCAGGCGAGAGGCTTTCCAATAGTGTGTAAGATTCTCTCTAACCCTTTCAGATGACGGTAGGGCAACCACATTTCTGCAAAGCGGTTGAGCGTAATGTATTTAATATTTATTCGACCCAGAAAAAATCTGGAAGCTAACCAGGGAATTTGACGAAAAACTAAAGTACAGTCAATTGCATGGTTAACCCCCAAGGTCGCAATATCTACCGCAGATTTGCCACAACCAACCACGACAGTCCGTTTTTCTTTCATTAAAGAAGGATCGTTGACTTCTGTCGTATGCAAAACCTGACCTCCGGAAGCAATAAACTCCTCTTTTCCCGGTATCTCAGGAATGTTCGGGATATGGTAAGCACCATTACAGACTAAAACAAAGTCAAATTCGTATTGTTCGACTGTAAAGTTCTCCGAAAAACTATCCTGAGTCCGAACACTGACAATCCATCCTGATTTTTGTCCTATTTTCCGTTCAACTTGAATTACTTCTGTGTTGAAACGAATTTTTTGGGTTATTTCAAAGTGTTGGGCATAAGATTCTAGGTAAGTCCTAATCTGGTCGGCTGAGGGCCATTCAGGATAAGAGACAGGCATGGGATAGTCCGGAAAAGCATAAGTATCACGCGGACTTTGGGTCGTTAATCCAGGATAGGTTCGCGATTTTTCCCAAACGCCACCAAGTCCCTTTTGCTTCTCAAAAACAGTAATATCATAGCCTTCTTCTAGAAATACTTTAGCAGAAGCTAAGCCGCTAACCCCAGCTCCAATCACACATACTGTATTCACTTTCATTTTTAGTTTTCAGTGCTAGAATATTGTTGTATATTGTATTTCTCTCTATTTTTTTGAAACCAAAGAGAAACAGTATCGGGAATAAAACAGTGTTGAAGCAATGCTCTATTCCCAATTTAAAAAATTAGTGAGATTGATTGCGTTTTGTGTAGACTAGTTCTCCTTCAACTGGCATGGAAATTTTCAGGGGAGGTTTTTCAGAGTTAAATTTTGCTTTAACCCAGCCTTCAATCGTCATCACTTCCAAGCAAGACATGGTATTTTGAATAGCAACTCGAGTATGTTCGGCAGAAAAACGTTGCGGAAACAAACTCATCAGATACTGGTAAATTTTTTGAATATCTGAAGTTCGTTTGAGAATATCAAGCAGCAAACCGTAAATGCCTGTAATCGGCAAACGATTCTCATCCCTGACGTAACAATTCACTTGTTGGATTTGACCTTTGGTATAAACGGCAACCAATTCTTCAATCGCTCCATCAACATTGAGTTCAAAAACATTATTTCCACTAACTTCCCAGGGAATTTCTTCATTGGAGAATCGCTGCACCATTTGCTTCATCGAAGCCAAGTCAAATCCTCCAATCACGGCTTGACCGACAATATCGTTGGTAAAACCACCTTGAGCCAACCACCGAAAGGCATCGGACGGACTGAGATTTAAACCTGACTCTTTAGCAATGCTTTGACAATGGGCTTGTAAATCTGTAAATTGCCCGTTGGCAGCATACCAATAATCAGCAAAACGGATATGTTGTTGAATGCGACGCCGCTGATTTCGATCGTATTGAGTTTTCAGCCAATTTTCCTCGAGATTTCCTTTATACAATTCTAAGATTGTATAAGCTGCTTCGCGACCGCCGACGTGTGTCAACGTCATTCCGGCTGCCAAAATAGGGTCGGCAAATCCCGCAGCTTCGCCAACCAAAAACCAGTTTTCCCCAAAAGTCCTCTCAGCTAAAAATGACCAATCTTTTGTCGTTTCAATGTTGCCCCGATGGGTGGCATTTTCCACTAACTGAGAAATGTGAGGTTCACTTTTGATGGCTTCATAATAAATTTCTGAAGCTGATTTTTTCGCCTGTTTGTAATATTCGGCTGGACAGATAAACCCAATGCTAGTGCGTGTGGGGCTTAAAGGAATAAACCAAATCCATCCATGAGGAAGACTCATCACCTGGACGCGAGTTCCACCAGCCCCAATTTGGGTCGCCCACTCGGCATTCTCCCAATAGTCCCAAATCGCAATATTTTGGAGTTGCGTTGGAGACTTGGTTTGGACACCTAAAGCACGCCTGAGTACGCCAATATGACCCGAAGCATCGATATAGTAATTTGACGTTATTTGTTCTCCAGAGCTTAATGTAAGCGCAGTCACAAAATCTCCATCATTATTCACTTTGGTAACTGCGGTTTCTTGCCGAACTTCACATCCCATTTCTTTGGCGTGGTTCAGCAAAATTTCATCATAAATTGCACGATCGACTTGAAATGCAGTTTGCTTGCGTTGTCCTTCATATTTTGCAGGACGAGCTTCTTCTTTAAAATCTTCAATGCGGAGAAAATTGAATTCCCAAGGTTCGGGATCTTGACCCCATCGATAATTCGCTCCGATTTTGATGGGAAAGTTTGCAGCTTCCACTTTATCCCAGCATCCCATCTCATTGAGAATATCACTAATTTGAGGCAACTGGCTTTCTCCAACATGATCCCTGGGAAATTTTTCTTTTTCCAGAATTAAAACGTGGAGATTCGGGTTGTACTTTTTAAGTAAAGTACCCGTTGTGCTGCCGCCTGGACCGCCACCAACAATAACGACATCATAATGATTCATGACAACTTCCAAAGTAAAGTATACAATTGAAATATCACTATAGTTAATAATAAAAAGTTTTACTTAACTATAAAAAATGATACTTCAGTTCAAAAATTGATTTAATGATTGTTAGAACTTACGCAACGGCTCCAGACACAGGGGCAACCACTCTTGGGATTCCCTGCGCTGCGCTTCGCCCTTACAAAGCACCATATATGGCGGCTCTGCGTAAGTCCTGTATTGTGCTTTGCGAATATAACCACGACGAACAGCTACACCTACACCTTACTCAAAAAACTGTTCGTCGCACCTATATTAAATATCAGAAAGACTAGCTTTCAGAATCTCGATTGTAAATTTAAGCAACTGTCACTTCAGGGGTTTCTGTGACTTGAGAAATTTCTAGATTCTCTGTCCACGTGTGAGCAATATCCACATCCAGGTTTTCTGTCCATGTGTGGCAGATTTCCAGGTTTTCTGTCCACGTGTGAGAAATATCCAAATTCTCTGTCCAGGTGTGCAAAATATTCAATGATTCAAGGTTTTCGTTAGACATCAGGTATCTCCTTGTTGGAAAGTAAACAACACTTTGCTTTTGGGTAGGTGCTTTAATAACGATCGAACTCGTAATGATTCTGTTTAAGAAAAAATAAATAAAAATATACCCGAGTTGGGGGAAAATCTTCTAGCGGTTTTTGGCTATAAACCACTAGAAACTGGAACAACATCAGTATCATAGTGGTTTTTGCCCGAAGTGAATACCGATTGATTCTTTTGAGCGTAAGCTAGCAATGCGTAATTCAGTTTGAAAAGAACTTCAAAAACTTGATTGGCTAAATTCAGTAATTCTTGTTCTTGCGATGCTTTTAACTCGATATTAAACAAGATTTCTTCTATATTTTGATTTCCAGTAGTATGTCCTGTTTCTACATCTAGATGAAACGATCCAAAGTAATCACATTGTTGACCGCTCATTCGTTCAAGTTCCATGGAAACTTGAGACGCAGATGTAAAAACGATATTACCGGTTGCTTCTAACACTTCAATAATCACTAACTTTTGTATGGGAGTTGCTCCGAAAGCATAGCCAAAAAGCTGATGAGTAACCCACCGAGTGATTTGTGTTTCTTCTCCCCAAAGAAAATCTAATGTATCGCTAAACTTCAAGGAGTCATCAAAACTTAGCTTTTCCAGATCTTGCAGAAACCAAACTGAGTGATGCTCATCCTCATGAGTATGAGTGTTAATAAGTTCTTGAATCGGATCGCTAGTGGTCTCGTCTCGAAAAATATATTTATTCAGATCTCCAAAGCTCATTATAAAAAATGCAGCACATGGCGCCCACCCCAACCTTGTTCGAGGATCGATGCTGGTATCTTGCATGAACTCAAACAAAGGTAGCCGAGCAAATTCTTGCTTCTTCTGCTCGATAAAGCCTAAAATATCTTTCATGGTCAAAAGTCCGAAAATTACACCCAAGCAAACTTGAAAAAGTAAAAGCCTATTGGCAGCAAGAACTAACATTAAACTGAACAGTTTAATGAATCAAAAAGTAGGATTACATCTGAACGAAAAACTCAATGTCTGAATCGACAAAGATTGTTGCAATGCGGAATTTTTACTGTAGACCGAAACTTCTGTGAGGATGTCTCGAATCGATCCCTAACGATCGAGCTAAAAGTTTTCTTGAACTTGTGAAAGCAACTTCACATCAGTAAATATACACAAAAAATCAGAAGTTGTAAAGTCTCTAATGATAATCAAATAGATGTAGTGAGAATGATCTGTATAAATAATACTGATTGTTCGCAGGAAAAAATCAGTATTTACTCGTATTTAAATATACGAAGACGACTAGCAGTCAAGGTTTATACGGATTAACCCCATCGATGTGATTCTCAACAATCTTTTTTATTGAAAACATCAAAGATTTTGCAAGCTTTCCCATCACTTGCGGGGAATCAAACTGAGTGTTTTGTCATGAGAATATGAGATTGAATGAGGTGTTAACAAAACTTAGAAACGAATCGTAACTTAGAAGACAGAATTGGTGCTCTAGATTCATACTTATCTTTTCGGAGATGTCTGATATCTAAGCGACGATCGTTTCTGGATGCGCAATTGGGGGTCAAAGTCTCCTCAACCCGAATCCTCACCAAAGTTGGGTTAGCGCTCTTGGCAACGAAGTCTTGTTTGGATCTTCCCCGAACCGGCTGATTTCAGTTACGATCGCTCTTAGCGCCAGCGAAGAAACCACCGTGAACCAGCCTACTCCCGAAATTCAACAACGAGTCTCTCAACTGCGATCGCAACTGCAAGCGGCGAGCTACGCTTACTACGTCCTCGATAACCCCATCATGGAGGATACCGTTTCCGATCGACTCTACCGAGAATTACAAGATCTCGAAGAGCAATATCCCCAATTAGTGACGCCAGACAGTCCAACAAGGCGCGTTGGCGACAAACTGGCGTCTCGATTGACCTCCATCCGCCACAATATCCCCCTCTACAGCTTGGAAAATGCTTTTAATTTACAGGAGTTAGAAGCTTGGCAGTTAAGCTGGCAGCGCCTAGCCACGGATGCTCAACCTCGATACGTCTGCGAACTGAAAATCGATGGTTCGGCGCTGGCACTCACCTACGAAAATGGGGTGTTAGTCCGGGGAGCGACTCGAGGAGACGGCACGACAGGAGAAGATATTACCCAAAATGTGAAGACGATTCGATCGATTCCTTTGCGGTTGCGCGGTGACAATCCGCCGCCTGTGGTAGAAGTTCGGGGGGAAGCCTTTTTATCTTTGGAGATCTTCGACACCATTAACCAAGAACGCGAGAAAAGCGGTGAAGCTTTATTTGCCAACCCCCGCAATGCCGCCTCCGGAACCTTGCGCCAACTCGATCCCCGAATTGTCAATCGTCGGCAGTTGGAGTTCTTTGCCTATACACTACACCTTCCCGACGGTGAAGAATGTCCGACGCAATGGGATTGTTTGGAATATTTGAAAAACTTGGGGTTTGTTGTCAATCCCAACCGCCAGCGCTGCGAATCCTTGGCAGAAGTTGCGGATTACTGCGATCGATGGGAGATCGATCGTAAAAACCTACCCTACATGACCGATGGTGTCGTCGTCAAACTCGATTCTGTTCCCCTCCAGCAGCAATTAGGCTTTACTCAAAAGTTTCCCCGTTGGGCAATTGCCCTCAAATATCCGGCAGAGGAAGCCCCCACTCAACTGCTGGGGGTGACGGTACAGGTGGGACGCACGGGGGCGCTGACCCCGGTTGCCGAACTCGAACCCGTACATTTGGCAGGAACGACGGTATCGCGGGCAACCCTGCACAATCGCGATCGACTTTCCGAGTTAGATTTACACCTGGGCGATACAGTGGTGATCCGCAAAGCGGGGGAAATTATTCCGGAGGTGTTGCGGGTTCTCCCCGAGTTGCGTCCCCCAGGAGCAATTCCGTACTCATTTCCTACCCACTGCCCAGAATGCGGGCAAGCTGTGGTTAAACCCGCTGACGAGGCGGTGACGCGCTGTGCGAATTCTTCTTGTCCCGCCATTCTCCGAGGTTCGATCGCCCACTGGGCAAGTCGTGCGGCACTGGATATCGATGGGTTGGGGGATAAGTTGGTGCAGCAATTCGTCGATCGAAATTTAGTCCAGTCGGTTGCCGATTTATACGAGTTAACAGCGGAACAAATTGCCAGTTTGGAACGGATGGGGGAGAAATCGGCTCAAAAGTTGGTAAGGGCGATCGAAGAGTCGAAAAAACAGCCTTGGGCGCGGGTGTTGTACGGATTGGGGATTCGCCATGTCGGCAGCGTCAATGCCAAGACGATTGCCGATCGATTTACCCGTGTTGAGGAATTAGCAAAGGCTTCAGAAGCTGAACTGACAGCTATTTACGGTATTGGTGAGGAAATTGCGCGGGCGATCGTTGCTTGGTTCCAAATTCCCGCCAATCAAATACTCATCGATCGACTGCGATCGGCGGGTTTGCCACTACAAGGAACCGTCCCAACTCCCACATCCACAGCTTCACTCCTACAAGGCAAAACCTTTGTCATTACTGGAACCTTGCCCACCCTCAAACGCGACGAGGCTAAAGCGTTAATCGAACAAGCGGGCGGAAAAGTAACTGATTCAGTCAGTGCCAAAACCGATTATTTGGTTGCAGGAGTTGCAACGGGTTCTAAACTCGAAAAAGCAAAAAAAATGGGGATTCCTCAACTCTCAGAAGCCGAACTTCTGGAATGGATTTCCCCAAATTCTTAATGCGCGATTGGACGATCGATCGCCCTTCTCTATTTCTGGATTAAATGACCCATCAGTCACCGATCTACCAGTTGGCAACTCGGTGAGAAAAGATGCTGGTAGGGGCGAAACATTCGATCGAGAATCTCATGCGCAAATCGACAAGAATAATACAAATGCTTCGCCCATTCGCCATGTCTCAGTTGCGCGGCAGTTACCATCGCTGACGAGATAGAGGTCTCGCGCAGCACTAAGCAGCAGGCTTAACCCGACCGTAGAATATGCCCCGAACTTTAACTTCGAGGGGTTCTTCAGCCCCCAAATCGGTATCGGAAGGTTGATCGCTTTCAAAAATTCCAGCAATTTCTCCGGTTTTATTATCCACTTGAGAAACTTGCAGGGTCATGGTGCCTTCTTTGTTTTCCGTGGTTTTGACGTTCTCAAAATCAGACGAATCGGCTTGAGACGGTAGTGCCACGGCGTTATCATACCCAGTTGCCACACCGCGACCTTTGGGATCGAGGAAAGCGGCTCCTCGATAGGATGGTACGTTATAGGTTCCGGAGAAATCAGTTGAGGTACTCAGGCTATTCAATCCGGGTTGGCTCTGAGCGACTAACGATTTGGTGGTGAAGAAGAAGGGAACTTGCTCGCCACCAGGAAGTTGAACCGTAATGGGTTGAAAGTCAATCCCACCTTTTTCGGTGAAAGTAAAGCTACCATCATCATTCAGAACCAAATCGACCGTGATTTGCTCTAGACTGCTGGTATATCGAGTTAAAGACTTCGCTGCGATAAACTCCGCTTCCTGGCGCTTACTTTTGGATTCTTCCTTGACAAAAAAGGTCGTGGGCTGAACGCAGAAATCTACGATCTGGTAGGACTTATTTTTATCAACTGGCAAGATTCCACGAGAGGTTTCTGACAATTGCGGACACTGGTTGGCAAATCCAGTGTTTCTAATTTCGTCGTAGGTGAAAGGTTGGTTACTTAATTTAACTTTAGGGGCTTCTGCACCACAAGCGGTGAGGAAGCAGACGCACAACGCGAACAGTGCAGTAATTAAGGTGCGATACCTCATAATTCTCTTCAATCTTTGTCAAAATTCGAGCTGGAGCAATCTTAGGACTCGGCGAAGCGCAAATGCGATGAAAACTCCGCGACCGAGATTGCACCCGGAATTATCTTATCAAAATCCCGCCCCTTATTCTGTTTTGTTTTTTGCTAGGAACTTAGTACTCGCGATCGACTCTGTTTTTTTGTAAAGAAATAATACATAAAGCCGAATATTAAAAAAAATATGGTAATAGCTTTCAATGCTAAGCAGATGCTATTGACTGCTAAATGTGTCTTTGAGAAGTTGGGGCAAATTGAAAATACTATCCAAAATGGCATCCGGACCGATACCGAAAAAGAGTTGTAGCAAAAGGACGATCGCGGCGACGGCGATCGCTGTGCTCACCGTCGTCTTCACGATCTTAATCAGCCAAGTGAAGATCAACCAAGACAAAATCAGAGAAGCAATAACCAAAATCAGTTGTGCGGACATCTTACAGGTTGCTTAACATCTGTTTGCTCTTTTAACACAACAAGACGGAAATCACTAGTCCGCTTCACCATTTATACAGGCTTTACTAACGCTTGTAGCAGTCTTGACACTCCCCCGGTTGAACCCAAGGAGAAATGATGCTGAGTGGGTTATTCAATCCCTAATAGGGATTATAGGTGATTGCGACAATGGCTCGACGGACTTGATGGGAAAAATCGGGCTTGTTTCAATCCCTGATAGGGATTATAGGTGATTGCGACTTTTTAATTCCGAAATGTTCGAGGCAAATCTCGTAGGTTCAGTTTCAATCCCTGATAGGGATTATAGGTGATTGCGACTAAGGGCGCTTTTTGCGATCGCTCAAGGAACAAATTGTTTCAATCCCTGATAGGGATTATAGGTGATTGCGACCGCCGTAAGTGGCTCTGTAATAATTCCACCCACTCGGTTTCAATCCCTGATAGGGATTATAGGTGATTGCGACACGGCAAGAATGGCACTAATGGCAAGAATGGTACTGTTTCAATCCCTGATAGGGATTATAGGTGATTGCGACGGGCGAGTTCGCGTGCGATGTTAGCGAGCTCTCCGTTGTTTCAATCCCTGATAGGGATTATAGGTGATTGCGACTTAGTTACACTGGGGAACCACGGTAACACCCGATGTTTCAATCCCTGATAGGGATTATAGGTGATTGCGACGCTAAGGTCGTCCGGGTCTGGCATTTCTCCCCCACTCGTTTCAATCCCTGATAGGGATTATAGGTGATTGCGACGGAGTTGGCTGTAGTTGAGAAGCGATCCCGCAACTAGTTTCAATCCCTGATAGGGATTATAGGTGATTGCGACGAGGACTGGAAACTGATCCGAGGCTCTCGCTCTGTTTCAATCCCTGATAGGGATTATAGGTGATTGCGACGAGGACTGGAAACTGATCCGAGGCTCTCGCTCTGTTTCAATCCCTGATAGGGATTATAGGTGATTGCGACGTAAGGCTTCGAGGGTTTCCCCGTCCCAGTGACTGTTTCAATCCCTGATAGGGATTATAGGTGATTGCGACTTGAAGTCGCGGCTCCAGTTTCATAACGAAAGCCAAGTTTCAATCCCTGATAGGGATTATAGGTGATTGCGACTTGAAACTGCCCCCTACAGCCGTACCACTTTGCGTTTCAATCCCTGATAGGGATTATAGGTGATTGCGACGGATTGTGCGATCGCCACCTATAAAGGGTCGGGTAAGTTTCAATCCCTGATAGGGATTATAGGTGATTGCGACGTCAAACGTTGTATTTTCCCCAGGATACACCCTGTTTCAATCCCTGATAGGGATTATAGGTGATTGCGACTTTAGCCTCCATGTTTGAGGAGGCGGGGTTAGATGTTTCAATCCCTGATAGGGATTATAGGTGATTGCGACGCGACCGATACCGCTGTGATTGTTGCAGCTTGGAAGGTTTCAATCCCTGATAGGGATTATAGGTGATTGCGACTTTTTGAGTACAGTCAAACAGACAGCGACGAAAGTTTCAATCCCTGATAGGGATTATAGGTGATTGCGACAAGCAATGCGCCCATATCGCGAATGAATCTTCTCGTTACCGGGTTTCAATCCCTGATAGGGATTATAGGTGATTGCGACTCTCTGCACATCCTACATCTTGGATGTATACCAAATTGGTTTCAATCCCTGATAGGGATTATAGGTGATTGCGACCATATCGCCGGGGGCGGTGGGATTCAGGCTCAGGTGTTTCAATCCCTGATAGGGATTATAGGTGATTGCGACGATGATCAATCCGGTGGATGTCGATCGATATGGTTTCAATCCCTGATAGGGATTATAGGTGATTGCGACTGAATGAACTGCACGGGAGGCAGAGTTTGCACTCTCGGTTTCAATCCCTGATAGGGATTATAGGTGATTGCGACTTTTCCTATCGCCAGATTAAGGCGGGCGAGTTCGCGCGCGTTTCAATCCCTGATAGGGATTATAGGTGATTGCGACGCGGCGGCGGCAAGAGCTATAAAAGATAGGATTTTGGTTTCAATCCCTGATAGGGATTATAGGTGATTGCGACCAGCGGTGGCAGCGGTGGCAGCGGTGGCAGTGGATATGTTTCAATCCCTGATAGGGATTATAGGTGATTGCGACTATTCTGAATTAGACCTACCCGAACTCGATGCTGACGTTTCAATCCCTGATAGGGATTATAGGTGATTGCGACGGTGAAAGTATCGCCATCGGCAATCGATTTAATTTCGTTTCAATCCCTGATAGGGATTATAGGTGATTGCGACTAGAGGAATTATTGAAAAGTAATCAGTCCCCTAACTTGTTTCAATCCCTGATAGGGATTATAGGTGATTGCGACAATCATCTCGCCAGCTCCAGTATGGAATTGAGCCGTTTCAATCCCTGATAGGGATTATAGGTGATTGCGACACATTGCGCCGGGGGCATCGGCGGGGTGAAGTTACAGTTTCAATCCCTGATAGGGATTGTAGGTGATTGCGACTTTCCGGCTTCTAGGAGCGAGAGGCAAGTCCCCAAGGGTTTCAATCCCTGATAGGGATTATAGGTGATTGCGACTGCAGGTTAGCGTTAGTTGCCAATAGTAGTCTCTCGCGTTTCAATCCCTGATAGGGATTATAGGTGATTGCGACGATTCCCGGTTGATTGCGTTTAACAAAACCGGCACAGGTTTCAATCCCTGATAGGGATTATAGGTGATTGCGACCCGTCTTTTGGATAAACCTCGATCACATCAAAGAGGTGTTTCAATCCCTGATAGGGATTATAGGTGATTGCGACGAAGCGACCTGTATTAAGCCCGTCTCAGGGTTTTTGTTTCAATCCCTGATAGGGATTATAGGTGATTGCGACCAAAGCTTTTCCCAGTTCCGTCTGAATAAGACACGTTTCAATCCCTGATAGGGATTATAGGTGATTGCGACCCGGACACAACCCGGCGGGGAACGACAGCCACAAGCCAGTTTCAATCCCTGATAGGGATTATAGGTGATTGCGACCAGCAGCAACTGGCTTATCAAAAAGCTATGCTGACTGTTTCAATCCCTGATAGGGATTATAGGTGATTGCGACTGTGGGCAAAGATTGAAGGCGTTTTCAGTTCCGATCGGTTTCAATCCCTGATAGGGATTATAGGTGATTGCGACGCCGACACTTTCTCAAATTCCGGTGAGCTTATGCGTTTCAATCCCTGATAGGGATTATAGGTGATTGCGACGTTCGGATTGCCGTCTCCCTAGCTCCCGCAGCCGGTTTCAATCCCTGATAGGGATTATAGGTGATTGCGACGGGAGGGGCTGCGCCCTTCTCATTTCGTAAGGGCAAGTTTCAATCCCTGATAGGGATTATAGGTGATTGCGACCCCGATCTCTCGAGCGGGATCTGAAAGCTCAAAGTTTCAATCCCTGATAGGGATTATAGGTGATTGCGACGATGGAGTGTTAATCCTAAGTACACCAAAAACAGTTTCAATCCCTGATAGGGATTATAGGTGATTGCGACAGGGTGTAGTAGAATTCTTGGAAGATTTGGGTGTGTTTCAATCCCTGATAGGGATTATAGGTGATTGCGACTAAAGCTGAGAATGTTCTGTGCGACTTCTACACGATCGTTTCAATCCCTGATAGGGATTATAGGTGATTGCGACTCGAACTTTCGGATTCTAATTCAGAATTAAACCCGGGTTTCAATCCCTGATAGGGATTATAGGTGATTGCGACGTTCCAGTTCGCAGAGTGCAAGGCTTCCGCAACGTGCCGTTTCAATCCCTGATAGGGATTATAGGTGATTGCGACGGCGAGCAATAGATGCAAGTCGCTTCGTTCAGATCCTACAGTTTCAATCCCTGATAGGGATTATAGGTGATTGCGACTTCCCTGGCTCAGCCTCAGCGGAACGATGAACCCGGTTTCAATCCCTGATAGGGATTATAGGTGATTGCGACCTGAGTCAATTCAATCCCTGATAGGGATTATAGGTGATTGCGACGATTGTCTGCAACTCGTTTCAATCCCTGATAGGGATTATAGGTGATTGCGACGGCTGATGATCTGCAGAACCGGATATAGCACGCTGCCGATTTGTTGCGTTTCAATCCCTGATAGGGATTATAGGTGATTGCGACCGCCTTGGTTTGAAACCCTTGCTGTATTTAATTTTGAAGGTTCTGTTCCGCTAACCTCCCCAAGAATAGCATCGATCGAGGGAAAAAGCAAGAGAGCGGGAAAGTCTCAAAGCCCTAAAACCCTTGATATCAGAGACTTGCAGCATTTGCGCTAACCGGGTATCAGCCAGCAATCGCTCAAAACCTTGCCCAGAGAAGCATTCAGGCATTTTTTCAGCTTGTGACATTTTTACACCCCCCCGTTAGCGCAAAACTGAGCAGAAAAAGCATGAGGATCTCGATGAAGTTTACGAGGAGATCGGGAGTTCCTTCTCGATCGTCCAAAAATTGCTACGAAAATTATAATTATGATAAGTTTTCTTAAAAAGAGCATCGTCACTTGAGAACACTATGAGCTTCGATCTTCCAGACTCCGTAAAATTCGGGCTTAACTTCGTCCACCCGATCCTGATGTGGATTTTATTTGCCATCACCCTCTACGCCCTCTATTCCGGAGTTCAAGTACAGCGAACCCGATCGGCAGAAGGTGAAGTCAAAAAGGAACTCGTCAAAGGCAAATTCCGAAATAAGCACTACCAAATCGGTTCCTTGCTGCTTGCCATCATGATTTTAGGGACGATCGGCGGCATGGGGGTAACTTATATCAATAACGGTAAACTATTTTTCGGGTCTCATCTCTTGGTGGGCTTGAGCATGACTGGAATCGTGGGGATTTCTGCGGCTCTTGCCCCGTTGATGCAAGGTGGAAACACCTGGGCACGCTACACCCATATTACCTTAAATGTCAGCCTTCTCGGACTTTTTGGCTGGCAAGCGGTTACGGGAATGCAGATCGTGCAGAAAATCCTCAGTAACTAGGTTGTTAATAGCTAGTGGCTAGTGGCTAGTGGCTAGTGGCTAGGGATTCATCACCGATCGGGAAATTCACAGTGCGTTACCCAAAAACTCTGGTAGGGTTTTTGGGTAACGTCGATTCATTCGGCTTCAATTCGGGTTCGACTTCGGCTGACACACAAAACTCTGGCGTTGCCGATAAACCCGATGAAACGTTTCTAAGGATTGAGTTCCTAGTTCGCTGTGAAAGTCTTCTTGGACTTTGCGGGTGAGGTGGCGGGAAACTTGTTTAACGATTTGGGTAATTAGACGATCGCCCGTTGTTTGAATTAACTTGGGAGACAGCGCCCGCAGCAGCTTGGGAAAGCCCACACCAACCGAGAGTTTCAACTCCCAATTCACACAGGTTACTGCCAGATCGGGATCTGAGTCATCTGTGGCATCTGCTAAAATTTGCAGAGCCTGAAAATCCACTTCGTATCCCGGCGGTACGTAGTCGGGCACGGCGATGGTTTGAATTCGGTAGACCCGTTCTTCTTGTGGCAGCAATTCTAAGCCGACCTTCGGCTCAACCGCGTAACCCAGCGCCCCATACTTGCCGATGGTCAGCGCGTAGCCATTTTCCCCCAGCGGATCGACCTTCATGGGCGTCGCGCATCGGCAAAACCAGCCTTGATGAACGTCTAAATAATTGGCAACTGCCTGGGGGTCGGCATACATTTCCATATGACCGACAAACTGACTGTGAAACCAGAAGAACCGATCGGTTGCTTCGTTTTCGATGTCTGCACTTTCTCGATCGGTCGAGGTGAAAGCTGGATTGAACGATAGCTGTTCCTCGAAGGATGACTGCATAACCAACTTGCTAATGTTGCTCGATGTTTGCACTACGGACTTCCGCCTTCAGCTTCATGGACTTCTCCTTCTAGGTTAACCTTCAATCGGGAGAGTCATATCCGTATTTTTGCTGAAAATCTGACCCTACTCCCAAAAATTCATCCTACAGGAGGAATCTGAAAAGTTGAGAGCAGCATAAACTAGAGTATCAGTCTTTGATTGTGCTAAATGTAGCAGAACTCGTGTCAACATTTATTAATGTTAGTCACAAAGCGTTAACAAATTTGACCGCTATTTAGAGAGCCTAAAAAACTACGATGAAAGCATTTGTTGCCGGAGCAACGGGAGAAACCGGTCGCCGGATCGTTGCCGAGTTGCTCGATAGAAACATTCCCGTACGCGCGCTGGTGCGAGATCTAGCCGCTGCCCGATCGATTTTACCTTCCCAAGTCGAATTGGTCACGGGAGACGTGCTACAACCCGATACTTTGCGATCGGCGATCGGCGATAGTACCGTTGTCCTCTGCGCGACGGGCGCCAAACCCAGTCTCGATCCGTTCGGTCCGTACCGGGTGGATTTGGAAGGGACGAAAAACTTGGTGGATGTCGCCCAGGAAAAAGGCATCGAGCATTTTGTGCTGGTGACGTCTCTGTGTGTCTCCCAGTTGTTCCATCCCCTGAATTTATTTTGGCTAATTTTGGTGTGGAAAAAGCAAGCCGAAGAGTATCTTGTCAAGAGTAATTTAACTTATACGATCGTTCGTCCGGGTGGTTTAAAAAACGAAGACTATCCCGCTGCGATCGTCATGCGCTCAGCCGATACAATGTTTGAGGGTAGCATTCCCCGGCAGAAGGTCGCTCAAGTGTGTGTCCAAGCACTCAGCCAGCCGGAATCTCGTAATAAAATTGTCGAGATTGTCGCCGAACCGGGAGTACCGCAAACAGATTTTAAAACGTTGTTTGCTAGCGTTCGTTAAAGGGGATGGAGAGGGTGCAGATGGGCTTATCTCGCTTGCGTGGGTTATTCGATCGACGATCGCGTCGATTACTACCAAAAGACTCGTCGGGGAGGTATTTGTCACAATCCCTTGACTCCGGCAATGTGGAGATGCAACTGCCCCGACATATCAAAGTGCGGATTTCTCACAGTACCCGACATCGGTGGGTGCGCAGGTTTTCCCTGCATTCTCTGTATTCGACTCGTCGTCCCGTTCAAATCGCGATCGAGATTTTGGGCGAACTGCTCAACACCGTTTGGTCGCTGCGTCGCGATTTAATGGTGGGTAGTGTGGTTACTTTAGGTATGATGTTGGTGTTGTTCAATGCAATTGACAGACCCGAAAAACCCATACCCTTACCAGCGACTCCCCAAGCCCAATGGCAGCCACCGCCCCCCCTGGTGATGACAGGAGGCGACCCCTACATCCGGGCGCTGATGCGGACGATATCGGCATCGGAATCGAATGTAGAGTATCCCTACTCGGTGCTGTATGGTGGTCGATACGTGCGAGATCTCAAAAACCATCCCGATATTTGCGTGACGATTGTTGTCGGTCCTAATAAGGGGAATTGCACGACAGCAGCCGGACGATATCAGATGCTGACCACCACGTGGGATCTCAAGTCAGAACGCTATCATCCCCAAGGTCTAGAATCGGGTTCTGGCAATTCTTATAGCTTTGAACCGCAATTTCAGGATGAAGTCGTGCACGCTTGGCTGGCGGATGAAAAAGCTTGGGGTGTGGATTTGACCGATTTATTGCGCCAAGGAAGAGTGGAAGATGTGTTGAAAGTTCTATCGCCGACTTGGACGAGTTTGGGATACGGGATTGAAACGAATTCCATGTCGCCGTACTTAACGGAAATTTATGGGGAAATGTTAGCGGAGGAGTTGCCTGGGAACAGCAACTCTAACATGACTCGAGAACAAGTGAAGAGCAAACGGAGGATCAATCTCAGAGATCGGGTTTAGTCGCGACGACGCGCAAGCGTCGATAGTCTGCGTACCACATACTATTTCGGTAGAGGTGAGGGCGCAATTGCCTCTCGACGGCGGCTAAAATTTCAGGTTGTCGTTCCGTGGGAATTTCGCAAAGGAGGGAAGCGGCAAACATGGCTAACCAGTTTTGCATTCCTTCGTCGCCGTCTAGGGGAGTGGGACGATCGAAGAGTAGCGCCAACGACACGTCAAATCCCTGTTGTTCTAATAGTGTTGTGTATTCGCCAATACTGGGAAAATACCACAAATTCTCAATGGTTGGTTCGGGATATCCGGCAGCGACGAGAATGCGGCATAGAGCCTCAACGATCGTCCCGACATTGCCCTTACCGCCAAATTCTGCCACAAAACGTCCCCCCGGAACGAGCGATCGCCATATGCCTTCGATCGCTCGTTCGGGTTGGGTCATCCAATGCAGAGCCGCGTTAGAAAAAATAGCATCGAATTCGGTATGATAAGGGAGATTTTCCCCGTCGATGATTTCAAAGTTTAATGTGGGATAACATTGGCGAGCTTGGGCAATCATTTTGGGGGAACTGTCAATTCCCAAGACAATTGCTCCTGTTTGGGCGATTCGATCGCTCAAATGTCCCGTACCGCATCCCAAATCTAAAATTTTCTCTCCCGTTTTAGCATCGAGAAGTGGCAACAAATCGGTTCCTCGCTGCCAGACAAAGGAGTGTTTTTCGTCGTAAAGAGATGTGTTCCAATTGTTTGTCATTGGGTGATTTTAAGGTGAATTGGTGTTAGTTCTATCACAAATAAGCCAGAGAAAATGACCGATAATCCCTCAATTTGGCGGCTGATTCCGTTACTAGAAGCACCCGGTCACGTCCACATGGCGATCGATCGTTGGCTATTGGAGCAACATCGGTTGGGTTTACATCCCCCGACGTTACGTTTTTATACTTGGTCGCCGCCAGCGATTTCCCTGGGATACCATCAAAAGCGATGGCTTCCTCACTGGCAAAATCTAACGTGGCGGGGTCAGTCGGTGGAGTTGGTGCGTCGTCCCACTGGCGGACGTGCAGTGCTGCATTGCGGAGATCTCACCTATGCAGTGGTGATGTCGCCAGAGGGACAGAATCGGATGCAGTCTTATCGATCGATTTGCGAGTTTTTAATCGAAGGTTGGAGAACTTTTGGGGTAGAATTGCGCTACGGTAGCGATCTCGACTACACCCGCAGTCCTAACTGTTTTGCCACCGCCACCTCTGCCGATTTAGTTGACACCACAGGTGCGAAGTTTATCGGTAGCGCTCAACTCAGAAGGGAAAAAGCGACTTTGCAGCACGGATCGATCGGTCTGGCACCCGATATTGCCTTATTTTCTCAGGTGTTTGGTTCGGATGAGTTACCCCTCTTGCGCCCCTTGACGGATCAAATAACCGACATCGTTGAGGCTTTAACAGCCGCTGCCTCTCGTTGTTTTGGAGTACGCTTCGTGACGGAACCCCTCTCAGAGTTGGAGTGGCAAGCGGTTTCTCGAGAGGTTCCATTGCTTCGAGTACCTGAATTAATTCCCGAGGTTCGCGCACCAAAAAGTCGGGATGGCGAGCCTCTAAAGCCTGGGGTAAATTGAAACCCCAACCGACGGCGATGGCGCGAACTCCGCTTTTACGAGCGGCATCGATATCTCGAGTTTCATCTCCGACATAAACCAGTTCTTGGGGTTGGAGATTTTCTTGGCGGAGAATTTTTCGGAGAACTTTATGTTTTCCCAAGATTGAAGCTCCGGCAAAAACGGTGTCGAAGAGATCTTCCATGTCATTTTGTTGTAAAAACTTCGCGACGTTTTCCTGGGAGTTCGAGGTGAGAATGCCGAGCTTAATCCCTCTGGCTTTGAGTTGTTGTAGCGTTGCTTTCATCCCCGGTATTGGGGTGAGAAACTGGATTTCTCGATTGAGTTCTTTTTTGAGACGTCTAATCAAAAACGGAATTTGCCAAAGGGGTACAGCAGAAAATTTAAGGATTTCTGTAGAGCTTAAGTTCCTCATTTTATCGATATCTTCAGGGCTGGCAACCCGATAGCCAAATTCGATCGCTAAATGATTGAAAAGCTTGACAAATTTATTTAAAGTATCGGCGATCGTTCCGTCAAAATCAAAGAATATTGTTTGAACGATCGAGGGATAAACGGGAATCGGTTGTTCGGTAACTTTGGCAAACATTTTTTGAATAACAGATAATTTTATTGAGATTCGATCGTCTATTTTCTTCGTTCGATCGTAATTCACGATCGAAGATGGCAAATGTCATAAAGCTCAGCATAGAGTTGCGGGGAGCATCCTCTGGCGCGATCCCTAATGCAAAACCTCACACTCTCAAGGTAATGAAAACCTCCGATGGATTTCCATCTAGAGGTTCGACCGATGCCATACGACTATCACGATCGCCAGCTAACTCTGGGATATTAGGGTGCGACGTGGTAGATTTTACCTTGTGGCTGAAAATTCTAGTAGACTCTCCTGCTTAAGTTATTATTATACTGTAATTTCGGACGATGCAACCCATTGAGATCCATCATGTTGCGATTATCTGCTCGGATTATCAAAAATCCAAGCACTTTTACGTAGAAGTTTTAGGCTTTTCCATTCTTCAAGAAACCTATCGATCGGCGAGAGACTCGTACAAACTTGATTTAAAAGTGGGAAAGCACAGTCAAATCGAGCTGTTTTCCTTTCCTACTCCACCAGAACGAGTCGATCGTCCCGAGGCGTGCGGGTTGAGACATTTAGCCTTGACAGTTGAGGATCTCGATCGAACCGTCGTCGAGTTGCAGGCGAAAGGTATCGAGATTGAAGAAATTCGGAGCGACGAACTAACGGGAAAGCGATTTACATTTTTTAAAGATCCAGATGGTTTGCCGTTGGAACTTTATGAAAGTTAGGGTGTATTGGTTATTCGTGAAAAACTTTTGTTCTCTGCCGAAGTTTTCTGCATTTTTGCGGGGTCGATCGTTTACAAGTTCACAAAAAAATGGTATAATACTCGCTACATAGGCAAAGCGAGACAGTAAATCGCCCAAAATTTTACGACCCGTCAACGATCGCTATTTTGTCGCCAAGAAATTGCCCAATGCCGTTTGAGAAAACCATTTTAGTGTTAACCTCCTTACGGCACTTTTGAGTGCTAATCGTAGTAATTCCCGAACTCCTTCTTAACCCAAACTTCCTCCAAATCATTTGAAGAAGACTTTCGCGATTAGCCCGAACTTGAGTGGCAAGGCAGGCTAAAAGACAAGCTGGTGGGCGAAAACAAGCTTCAGCTTGCCCTGAAAACCGCAGAACTGGACAAGAACTGCCGCCTGAGTTGGATGCTGAAGCCCCGGCGATTGGAAATCGCGGCGACAGAATCTGTGAATCTTCAATCCGCGCAGGCGGATTTCGTTCCGGTAGAAGCGGTTTCAACCGCCCAGTCCCATCTTCTCCCCTACTTGGTTGCGGGATTTGACGGATGCGAAGTTGGAACGGTTGTATCGGCGGATGTTGGGGCGGTTGTTGTTGGAGGATAAGTTGGCGGTGTGGGTGAGGACGGAGTTGTGTCGGTTGGAGGAGATGGGGGATGAGCGCGGGCGATTGAAATCGCGCCTACAGGGGCGAAATCTGCCTTCGCGGATTGAGAGAACCCGTGGAGACGGGTTTGGTTTCTGTCGCTGCGAATTCCATTCGCCGAGAAGATTGTGGATACATGGGGGCGATTTGATAAGTATCTGTTGCTGTGAATTTCATTCGCCGAGGGGTTGGAAATTTATTTGTCTGTGAGTTAAAACGATGGAATGATGTCACGCACGAGATTCGACCGAATGAGTTTTTTAAGTGGCAAGGTAGCTACAGTGCATTTACCGTCAGCCGTCGAGAACTCGATTCTGTCGATAATTATATCCAGAATCAAGCTACGCACCATCAAAAAAAATCGCTGATTCCAGTGTGGGAATTATCGGAGAATTGAAATACATGGGCGATTTGATATGCGGGCGATTGAAATCGCGCCTACAGGGGCGAAATCTGCATTCGCGGATTGATGAAACCCGTAGAGACGGGTTTAGTTTCTGTCGCTGTGAATTCTCTTCGCCGAGGATTCCCGGAGTAAAACCCGCCTTTGCGGATTGGGAAAACCGTACGGGGTCGGTCGGAAAGTTATCCTACAATAAATCTATAGTCCCCAAGAACATTTTGAGCTTAATTATGAATCCATCTGATGAAGTGACGCTGAAAGCATTTGTCACGGCTTTGAATCAACTTAACGAACCTCTGCCGCCTAACGTTCAAATACATTTAAATGAGGTGGGAAAACAGATCGAAAAGAACCCAAATTCCATCGCCTATTTAGAGGCAATTGCTCCTCAATACCCGTCCCTCAATACTGCCTATACAAACGCCAGAACTTCCCTGCAAACCGATGCAAATGAAGGGAATAAAGGCAAAACTGACCCGATGCCTCCTCTGCCGGAGGAACCGAGCAACCAACAGATGAATCGAGCGATCGCAATTTTTCAAGCAAAGGATTCAGTCGAAGCGGCAAAAGTTGCCATTGCTCAGGATACGAAAGGAGGATTTCAGCGACTCGTTGCTTTCTTCAAAAAATCTTCTGAAAGTTAATTTAAGATGACAGCTTCGATTATTTATCCGAGCATCAATTTGTTTCTTTACGATCTCAGAGAAGGGTTCGGACAAGACGATCGAAAAGTTGCCCAAAATCGCCGCAGTTTTGTGCGTAAGCTGTACGGCGATTTAGCAGGAGATTTACTGA
>CAWIQY010000016.1:0-560180 GCA_963838375.1 uncultured cyanobacterium
TACGAGAACTTTGCGGTGGCGGATCGGACGGCTGGTTTGGGCATCTTGGCGCTGGAGAATTTCGCTTTTAATTTGGCTGATGCGATCGAGGGGAGCAACGTCCATCGGGCAGACGGAGTTACAATAGTAGCAGCGCGTGCAGCCCCAAACGCCTTGGGTTCCGTCATTAAATTTTTCCAATCGCGCTTCAGTGCTGTCGTCGCGATCGTCAGCAATCATTCGCTGGGCTTTAGCTAAGGCGTGAGGACCGACAAAATCGGGATTGACTTCTGCGGCGTTGCATTCCGAATAACAGGCAGCGCAGAGGATACAGTTTCCGGATCGATCGAGTTTTTGGCGTTCTTCGGGAGTTTGCAGAAATTCTCGTTCGGGAATCGATCGAGCGCTGGTACTCACGTAGGGGTCTACGGCTTCCAAGTTGTCCCAGAAACGGCGCATATCTACCACCAAGTCTTTGATGACGGGAAGATTTCCCAAGGGCGCAATGGTGATGGTGGGAGTTGAGGTGCGATCGAGTTCGCTGCCGATATTTTCTTTGCAGGCGAGTGCCGATCGTCCGTTAATCCGCATGGTACAGCTTCCGCAAATCGTATTGCGACAGTTTTTACGAAAGGCGAGGCTGCCGTCCTGTTCCCACTTGATGCGGTTGAGGCAGTTGAGAATGGTGTCGCTCTTGTCAGCCTCCAGGGTGTAAGTCTGATGGCGAGGCGGGGTGTTGCGGGTTTGGCGGAGGATTTGAAATTTAATTTGCACGATCGCGAGCGCGGACTTGACTTTTGGCTTTCTAGTATTTTACCGCTCTTGAGGAGTAATCTTGCCAAATTTTTATCGGGCTGCTCGGGTTATTGCATAACGTATCACATCTAGGTCTGTCAAACTTTCACTAGGTCGAGTCAGATTCCTCAGTCCCACAGATATACGGACTAACTTTTGCGTCAATAAATGGCAACTTAGTATAAATACGGTAAAATTATTTAAACTGGAGAGGCGATCGCCCTTTGATTGGGTTAATTTTAAGTGGTATTACGGATATTTTTATCTCGATCGTCCGGGTTTCCCGCGTTTTGACAAGCCGAAAAAAGGTTTAACAAGTTTGTAATAAGATTTTCCGGATTTAGGGTTTCGCCCCACAGCAATTGATATCCTAGTAAATAGGGTGATTGATAAATCGGGAACCCATGATCGCTAACTTACCTGTGCATAGTCAATTGGGGATCGCTCAAGATCTCAAGATCCGTCGCATCTTCAACGGGATGTGGCAGATGTCTGGCGCGTGCAGACCCATCGATGTCCAAAAAGCGATCGCCGTCCGGTCTGATGACGAGGATGCCGGATGTCCCCCCTTGCATCTAGCCGACTCGGACAGACGCCAACGGCTTCAAGTTCGCGGCGAGGAAGCGCTATCTCAGCTCCCAGCGTTAACCCAATGGTTTCCCCGACTCATCCCCATAATGAAGACTTTAGTCCAGTGTCTGGATTTTTTGCAGTTT
The DNA here is from genome assembly GCA_963838375.1 of uncultured cyanobacterium. GTDB lineage: Bacteria > Cyanobacteriota > Cyanobacteriia > Cyanobacteriales > Geitlerinemataceae > DVED01. The sequence continues at coordinate 1,491 of CAWIQY010000016.1, forward strand.
CATCAGTCTTCGATCGAGCGCCAAATTTCGATACAATTATTGGTGATGGTGGCTAAAAGTCTCGATTGTTCCCTAGAAGGTTCAGCTCAAAAATTAGAAGAGTCGGTGCAGACAAAGAGGGCTGTATGAAATTGAACTTTAAAACGATCGCCCTGGGACTGAGTAGCATTCACCTGGTTGGGTCGATCGCCCTTCCTACCTACGCGCAATCGATTCTCCCCAGCAACGACGGTACGGGAACGATCGTCACCCCACATGGAAATCGATTCGATATTGACGGCGGACAGGTTTCTGGAGATGGCAGAAACCTCTTCCATAGTTTTCAAGAATTTGGATTGCATCGGGGTGAAGTTGCCAACTTTTTATCGAACCCCAATATTCACAATATTTTCGGTCAAGTCACCGGAGGAAACGCCTCCTATATTGACGGTTTAATTCAAGTCAGCGGAGGAAATTCTAACCTCTTTTTAATCAATCCAGCAGGTGTTTTGTTCGGCGCCAATGCCAGCTTAAATGTTCCGGCTGACTTCATCACCACCACGGCAACTGCCATTGGCTTCGATAACAATACCTGGTTGAATACGACGGGGGAAAATAATTGGTCGGCACTGGTGGGAACCCCCACCACTTTTGATTTTGCTGTAGCCAATCCAGGATCGATCGTTAACGAAGGGAATTTGACCGTTTCGGCGGGTCAAACGTTAGGATTAATCGGTGGGACGATCGTCAACACTGGAGTATTGCAGGCATCGGGGGGCGATATCCGAGTGATGTCAGTTCCCGGCGAAAGTCTCGTTCAGTTAAGCAAACCCGGATACGTTCTCAGTTTGCAAGTCCGAAACGGGATAGATCCAACCCCAACAACCCCGAATCCGCTGTCACTGCCGCAACTGTTGACGGGGAATTCAGAGATTTCTAATGCTAGCCAAGTGACGGTTAACCCAGATGGGACAGTGAGTTTGGGCGGATCGGGATTGCGAATTGACCCTCAATCTGGAACGACTCTGATTTCTGGCACAGTGGATGTCTCTGGAGACGGACCGGGCACAAATTCGTCCTCAATTCAAATTTTAGGCGATCGAGTGGGGTTATTCAGTGCTCGCTTGGACGCTTCGGGAACCAACGGTGGCGGTAGTATCTTCGTCGGGGGTGACTTCCGAGGAGAAGGAAAAATGCCCACCGCCCGATCGACCTATGTCAGTCCCAATACCTCAATCTTTTCTAATGCTCTGCAACAGGGCGATGGCGGACGAGTCATCGTCTGGGCAGACGACTCTACCCGATTTTACGGCAATATTAGCGCACGGGGCGGCAGTGCGGGCGGCAATGGCGGCTTTGTGGAAGTTTCCGGCAAAAACTGGCTGGATTACCGGGGGACTGTGGATACATTTGCCCCCAATGGCGCCCTGGGAAATCTCCTGCTAGACCCCACAAACATCGTTGTGGTTGCCGATGACACAGCCACGATCGATTTAACTACCGTCGATGCCTTCGACGATGCCGATACCGACACGGAAAACAGCCAAACTCGCATCGATGTCGCCGCAATTAATAACGCCACAGCCAATGTTACCTTACAAGCCAACAATAATATTACCTTCAGCACCCCGATCGAAATGCTCGAATTGGGCGTCGGATTAAGCGCCGAAGCCGGTAACGATATTGCCGTCAATGCGGGAATAACCACCACCGGGGGAGGAGTGGCGCTGAATGCGGGAAACAACCTAGCAATCGTCTCGGGTGCCAATGTAGCAACCGGAGGAGGCGCGATCGATTTTCGGGCGGGAAACAACATCACCAGCAACGGGGCGATTTCTACTAGCGGTGGGGGCGTTACCCTGCGGGCGAATGCCGACAGCAGTGGCAGCGGCAGACTCACCATCGGCAATTCGATAACCACCGAAGGCGGAAGTCTCAACCTTTTAGGGACGGGGAACGACGGGTTTGCGGGTATTCTCGTCCAAAGTCCGCTGTCGGCGGGAAGTGGCAATGTCTCGTTGACGGGCACAGGTAATGTCGGCCGTGGCATCGATCTTCAGAGTTCGATTTCTACCAGTGGCGGTACGGTGAGTTTAACCGGAAACAGTGCATCGGCGACGGGAATTTGGATTGGCAGTTCCGTAACATCCGGCGGCGGTTCGATTACCCTCAACGGGATTAGCAATGGTACGGGGGAATTGGCGCGGGGAATTGCCATCGCCCCAACTGGATCGCTATCCTCTAGCAGTGGCATCGTCGATTTGATCGGTTCGGGTTCTCATGCGGGAATCGCGGTTTTAAGTGGTGGTTCGATCGCTTCGGGAACGGGGAATCTCAACTTGACTTCCGCCAATGGCATTACCAATAGCGGCTCGATTTCCACCTCGGGAACGGGGAATCTGACTGTGACGGCAAATTCGATTACTCATAGCGGTTCGATCGCTACCGGAACCGGAAATCTGACTCTAACCGCAGATTCGATCGCCCTCCTCGGCCCTTTAAGCGGTAGCGGCAGGCTGCTATTACAACCCAACACCGATATCAATTTGGGATTGGGTGGAACGGGTGATGCTCAAAGCACCTTCCTCAATGGCAGCGAACTCGTTTCCCTAGTTGATGGGTTCAGCAACATTACCATCGGACGGGAAGAGGGTAGCAGTGGAATTACCCTCCTGGATAATGTGACCTTCAACGATCCCGTTACCCTAAGATCTTTGGGTTCGATCGATACAGGCGGTTTTACCCTTTCCGGTCGCGATAATGCATCCTTAACTTTAATCGCAGGTGTCGATATCTTCGGTTCGAGTACCTTCTATTCCCAAAATCAAACGATTAGCCTCAATGCCGGGGGAAATATCCTGGTGAATGCGATCGATGCCGGAGACGAACGGAAATATTATTCTCAAAGCTCCCAACGGTACGGTTCGGATTGTCGGCACAATACCGCAGTCGGAAAGCTTATATAGTGACAATATCAGCTTGCGGGGCAATTCGGTGACGATCGATCACGATCCGGGGACGGTATTTAACCGAGGAGATGCAACAGTTAATGGCGTTCGGGGAATCATTCATTTGGGTGCTCAAGGCAGACCGTCGCCAAGTCCTACACCGTCGCCAAGTCCTACACCGTCGCCAAGTCCTACACCGTCGCCAAGTCCTACACCGTCGCCAAGTCCTACACCCACGGGAGACCCACACCCACGGGCGACCCAGCACCCACGGGCGACCCAGCACCCACGGGCGACCCAGCACCCACGGGCGACCCAGCACCCACGGGCGACCCCACACCCACGGGAGACCCAGCACCCACGGGAGACCCCACACCCACGGGAGACCCCACACCCACGGGAGACCCCACACCCACGGGAGACCCCACACCCACGGGAGACCCCACACCCACGGGAGACCCCACACCCACGGGAGACCCCACACCCACGGGAGACCCCACACCCACGGGAGACCCCACACCCACGGGAGACCCCACACCCACGGGAGACCCAGCACCCACGGGAGACCCAGCACCCCAGCCAACCCCAGAGGAAAGCAATCAAATTTCGACGGATATCCAAACCACCAGCATTCCTAACGATACCAATCCGGAAACGTCCGTCGTGGTTGACGATCCCGTCACGGATACCTCTAGCGGTTTTGAAGCCACACCTACTTCAGGTTCCGATATAATCTCGTCGTCCTCGAATGCCTCAAATTCATCGAACAGTAGCCTCTCGAACACCAACAACACATCTCAAAATGCGGGAAGCACAACTTCCACCACCAGAACTTCGAGCCCCCCCACTTCCACCATCAGAACTTCGAGCACCCCCACTTCCACCATCAGAACTTCGAGCACCCCCACTTCCACCACCACAACTTCGACGTCTGGAACGAGTGGAAGCCAAGGAAATTCCGGTCAGTCGAATTCCTCATCCACCTCAACGTCTAATACATCAGCATCTAATACATCAGCATCTCAAACGACAAGTACAACGAACCGCAACACAGCAACAACCTCCTCTAGTTCCACTCGAGTTGTTAACAATACTGTAACCGCCGCGCCAGAAGCCACGCTAGCAGCAGTGGACAAGAACCTCGAATCCGGGGACGTAGACGCAGCGATCGACACCATAGAAGGCTCTTATGTCCATCAATCTAGAAGTGTCTCGCGGCGAAGTAACAGACCCTCGTTGCTGTCGGCAGCCCATTTCCAAGATCGCCTGCTGGAGATTTCTCAGCAAACGGGTCAAACTTCCGTTCTGATTTACGTCCTAGCTCGTCCGGAACAACTGGATCTGATTGCGATTGCCCCTCGCGGCGAGCGGATTTATGCCAGCGTTCCCGCCGCCAATCGCGAGGCTCTCATGCCTGTCATCAAGGAGTTTCGCCGGAATCTCACCAATCCTCGCCAACGGAACACCGACAGCTATCTCGCCGCCGCAGGGCAACTTTATCAATGGTTGATTGCGCCTTTGGAATCGGAATTAGAGCGGGTTGGGGCGGATACGCTGGTGTTTTCTATGGATGAAGGATTGCGAACTTTGCCGCTAGCGGCGTTACATGATGGGACGCAATTCTTGGTGGAAAAATACAGTATCGGATTGATTCCGAGCATCAATCTCACCGATACCAGTTACCAACCGTTGCAGGGCAGCCGAGTTTTGGCAATGGGAGCCAGTCGATTCAGCGATCAGATTCCCCTGCCTGCGGTTCCGATCGAGCTATCGACTATTGTTAAAGGGTCAAGACTAACGGATGATGGGCTTATTGAAGGACTTTGGCCGGGAAAAGCTTTCCTCAATGAAGCGTTTACCCTGGAAAACCTGAAACAGCAACGAAACTCCTACCGCTACCGCATCGTTCACTTGGCAACCCATGCCGAGTTTCAAGCGGGAAAACCGGAAAATTCCTATATCCAGTTTTGGGATCGAAGACTGGGTTTAGATCGCTTGCGGGAATTGGGCTGGAATGATTATCCGGTCGAATTATTAGTGTTGAGTGCCTGCCGTACCGCTGTTGGCGATGGCGATTCGGAATTGGGTTTTGCTGGATTTGCTGTCCAAGCCGGAGTGAAATCTGTTCTGGCGAGCCTGTGGTATGTCAGCGATGACGGTACGTTAGGACTGATGACTGAATTTTATCAAAAACTCCAACAAGCTGGTATTACGACCAAATCTGAAGCCCTGCGGCAAGCGCAATTAGCCATGTTGCGAGGGGATTTACACGTCCAGAATGGCGAACTTGTAGAATCGGAGGGAACTGTTCCTCTTTCCGAGGAGCTAGCGCATGGGGGCGATCGAGATTTGTCTCATCCGTACTATTGGTCTGGTTTTACGATGGTCGGTAGTCCTTGGTAATTGAGAGTTGAGAGTTGAGAGTTGATAGTTGATAGTTGTTAGTTGTCGTAGAGGCGAAGCATTCGGGCGATCGATTATCGCTTTACCCAAGAATCCCGCCCCCCAATGCTTCGCCCGTACCGCTGATGGTTGCTAGTCGATCGCCAACTGGGTACTGAGCATTCCTAAACTTATTACTTATTACTTATTACTTATCCTAAATGACCGATCCTTATGCTTGGATAGAACCTTCTTTAACAGCAATTCATCGGGCGAATTGGTATCGTTGCGTACGATCGATCGACAGTCTTTCCGGGGCAGTTGTTGAAATGGAAGGGCGATGGGTGGTTAACTTTGCCAGTAACGATTATTTGGGGTTGGCAAGCGACAATCGGTTAATTGAAGCGGCGGTGGCGGCAACTCGTCGTTGGGGAACGGGAAGTACGGGTTCTCGTTTGCTGAGCGGACATCGATCGTTACATCGGGATTTGGAGATGGCGATCGCCGATCTCAAACAAACAGAAGATGCTCTGGTTTTTAGTTCGGGATATCTGGCGAATTTGGGGACGATCGCCGCTTTAGTTGGCAAACGAGATTTGATTTTAGCCGATAAATACAATCATTCGAGTCTGAAAAATGGCGCATTTTTATCGGGAGCAACCGTAAAAGAGTACCGTCACTGCGATATGGAAGAGTTACAACGTTACTTGAAACAAGGTCGATCGCAATATCGACGGTGTTTGATTTTAAGTGATAGTGTTTTTAGCATGGATGGGGATTTGTGTCCTCTTCGGGATCTATTGGATTTGGCGCAAGAGTTTGATAGTATGTTGCTGATTGACGAAGCTCATGCTACAGGAGTTTTAGGAGCGACTGGAGCCGGAACTCCGGATCATTTTGGGCTGGAAAAGCGTCCTTTAATCCAAATAGGAACTTTGAGCAAAGCTTTGGGAAGTTTAGGTGGATACATCACCGGTTCAGCTAAACTCATCGAGTTTCTCAGAAATCGCGCATCGAGTTGGATTTATACTACGGGATTGTCTCCAGCGGATACGGCAGCAGCATTAGAGGCGATCGCGATTCTCAAACGAGAACCCCAACGCCGAATTCGACTCTGGGAAAATGTCGATCGACTTAAACAACTTCTCTGCGAAAAATTGACCGATGTTCTAATCGATAATCAACAGATTTCACTCAAGTTGTTACCCTCAGATTCCCCGATTTTATGTTTGCAGATTGACGATCCGGCGAAGGTTATGGCTGTGGGAGATCGACTAAAGGATGCTGGTCTATGGGTAGCTGCGGTGCGCCCGCCCACTGTTCCTACAAGTCGCCTGCGAATGACGGTGATGGCAACTCACGAAACGGAACACCTCCAACATTTAGTCGAGAGTCTCGCAGACATTTTGGGGAGAATCTCGGGATAAATTATAGATTATCGTACGATAAGTAGTCATAGCTTCGCCCTTGGAATAGAATATCATATCGCGAAACCGCCGTCAAATCGTTGCGTAAATGACCCTATTCTCAACATTGTTGAGAATAGCCCCCCTAAACTGACTCTAGAAAATCGCCGCGAACACAATTTTTGTGGAGAATCTGCGAAAAAATATCTTTCTCGGGTATGAAACCCTCATTTTCGGGTCGCCAACTCTGACCCGATTACCGAATCGGTACTGACATTAAGGAGTTGCTTTATCTTTTGAGATTGATAGCATGAGATTGGCATCACGATCGAATTTATAGCCAATACCAAATCCCAAACTTTTGATATTGGGATTGCTTTGATAGATCTGACGAAGCTCAGGTTGATCTCGAACGGCAAATAAATCAATCGGTTTAATATAACTTCCATAAAACTGACGATTCCACTTCGCTTCGTCAAAATATCGCACGGGAATCCCCGAATCATCCTGCAAAATATAGTCGCTATTCTCTAAGATAAAGTTTCGGATACGAGAAAAGGTTTCTCTGTGCATCAAATAAGAAGCCGCTTTGAGATACGTTGCATTTAAGTTTTGCGTTGCGAGAAATTCCAGAAACTCGGGTGTCTTTTGAAGTTCTGCATCTGATAAGTCTACCGCAAAATAGTATAAAGTTTTGGGTTGAGTTTCGCCTAGAGACAGAAAAGAAATCTGAACCCCTGGAATGAGTCCAGAACCGGATTGGGGTTGTTGATGCAGTCCCAAAAGTTCTCCTTGCGAGTTTAAACCGATATACTTGACTTCTAAAATCGTGTTGTCAGTCCGAGCTAAGAAGACGTATAATAGAGGTAGGACGCCACGATCTTTTAAATTAGATCGCATATCAATCGTGCGAAAAAAACTATATTTTAACAACGTGTATAAAGACTCTTTAACACCTTGAATTTGTTGAGTCGCTAGAGTTAAATTAGATAGCTTGGGAATCTCACCCACGGGTTCTAAACCCGCCAGAATATACTTCGGTGCACGATCGAAAAAGGTATCTGCATATAAAAAATCTGGCCCGCTAAAGGGATAAAAAAGATTTGATTTGGTATCGCGAATTGACTTAAGCTCGCGAGTCGCCCACTGACGAGCCGCAGTGAGTTGCTTTTCTTCTAACTTTCCCCAAGCCGTATTCATGAAGTTAGCATAGTCGATCCAATTTGGAGATTCTTGTAATACAGAAATTTCCGGATTTTTTGTAACTTGAATTCCGGCTAAAAACTTAGCCGTGTCATTAATTTGCTTGGATTGCTGCAAATCAAATTGTGCTAGAGGATCGGTCTGTTTTTTCTGGGGAATAGCTAAAGGAACTGGTGCAAATTTTTCTCGGTCGATCGCCTCTGGCGTTTCCGGAAGTTTTGAAGATGAAGATAAATTCCTCTTGTGAAGTTGAAGATAAATCGAAAACAGACTAGTTATAATAACTAAAAAAACTAATGTAACTTTTTTCATAAATAATATATTAATGACATTCAAGAAAAAAATATAATCGATCGTATCAATAAATTTGCTTCTATTTATTCCTCGTTGAAAATAGATAAACCGGAAACCCGATACCAATTGTTCCTAACCCGGCTAAAGATTCTGTCGGCTTATCCTGAAAGATAAAAATAAGAATCCAAAAACCGATCGCCAGAAAAATCAAAGGAGTGATGGGATAACCCCAAGTTTTGTAGGGTCGGACAACTTCGGGATGAGTCACTCGATAAACCAATACACCTAATACCGTCAAACACGAGGATAGAGTGAGCGTAAAACTCAAATAGGTGATGACAGCCTCAAAAGTAGACGCAAGGGTTAACGCTAACACGATCGCCATTTGAAAGAAGATAGCATAGTGAGGCACACGATGCCGATTTTGCTTTGCCAAGACTTTGAAAAATGGAATATCTTCGCCAATGGCTTGTGTGACTCTCGAACCAACTAATACCATGGAACTAATAGAAGAAATCAATCCGAGCGAAATTAACAGTGCCATCAGCTTTGCACCCCAACCGCCAAAAATAGACTCGGCAGCAATGTAGCCAACTTCCAGTTCTCCCGCCAGACGATCGATCGGTGTCGAGTACAGAAAAACAAAGTTTAGTAAAACATATAATATCGCGACAAAAACTGTACCGAAAAATAGAGATTGAGGTAAGGTTCGTTCTGGCTTTTCCAGCTCTCCGGCTAAGTAAACGGAAGCATTCCATCCCGAATAAGAATAGGTAACATACACTAAAGAGATGGCAAAAGAAACACTGAATAGCTGCTGTGGACTATCAGATGAAGGCAAAAAAGATATCGGTTGCGGGGAAGAAATCGCCAGTCCGCAGAGAATAAAACCGAGAATCAATAGAACTTTAAACACTGTAGAAATATCTTGAAACCCACTGCCTATGCGGAGATTTCGAGTATGGACTAGAGAGATTGCCACAGTGGCAACGATCGCCATCGGTGTGGCGGCGACATCAGCATCCCAACCGGGAATTGCACTGGATAAATACTTCCCAAACGACATGGCAGCCAATGCAATCGGCGCAGCAAAACCCACCGTGATTGATAGCCATCCCGATAAAAAACCCAAAGCCGGATGATAAATTTGAGAAAGATAGCGATACTCTCCTCCCGATCTCGGCATCATCGCTCCCAACTCTCCATAGGAAAGCGCACCGCACCCAGCAAAAATTCCTCCCACAATCCACAACATCAGCAAGACAAAACCGGATTTTAGCTCCGTTACCTGAAATCCTAAACTCGTAAAAACTCCCGTGCCAATGGTGTTAGCCACAACAAGAGAGATCGCGGTAAATAATCTAATTTGACGAGGAGAGGACTGTGAGTTCTCATTCATTCAAAGTTATTGGCAAAAATACGATCGAAACTTCAAGCGTAAGATTTAAAACTCGTCGGTTTGAGCGGTGGAGAGAAAGGGCGGAGAAGTCTGGACTTCGACATTGGGATCGCATTCGATACTTTGATGATAAATCTGGCGAGCTATCCGATCGTTCAGGGCATAAGCGCGGATAAATAACGCACTCCAGCGAGCAATTGTCTCGATGGCTACCGCTCGATCTATTTTCGGTTGGCTCGGTTCTATTGGCGAACCGGGCGGATTATTGCGATTGGTAATGCCATAATGATTCGCACCCTTGACCATAATATAGGCTTTGGGGGAGTTTTGAATGCGATCGTAAGTGTCTAGAGTTTCGCGCGGGGGAATCAGACTATCTAAGCTTCCAGAAATCAAGGCGATGGGAATTCGGGAATTATCGATCGGTAAATTGTGGCTGTCTTCCCATAAAAATGTTCCAAAAAATACCGCTCCAATTAAGGCTTCGGGAAGGCTGTAATCGCCTAAAAACGGGGAAGCACTCCGCGCCCCACGAATAGCATCTAAGCCGATCGTGCCGCCATGAGAGTGACCTAACAAAATGATTTTTTGCAAATCTAAAAGACGGGCAAAAGAAGCAACATCGCCCTGCATCTCCAGGGCGATACGGGCAAGATCTACAGGAACTTGCTCGATCTTGGCAAAGAGTTCGGCACGATCCCGAATGACAGTAATGTCATCAGGAACAACCACCACAAACCCATAACGAGCAACCTGACGAGCGTAGCGAGCATAGTAGAACCGATCGACATGGAAGCCCGGTAACAAGAAGGCGATCGGAAACACCAGACCGCCTTCTGCGGGCAAAAACACCGGATCGGGATAGTAGATATCGATGGGATTGCCGAGAGTCTTCCATCGGGTACTGTAACAGGCGATTTCCTCAAACATTGCAAGAAGGGGTTCGGAAGATTCAGGACAAATGTAGCCGATCCAAATATAGAACCGATCTCGGGAGAACTTCTGCGACCCCAATCTTTTCCTGAACTCCTGTAACTCCTGTAACTCCTGCTCTCCTTCTTCTGCTACATCTGCTGCCTAAATTCTTCCAAAATGTCCGTCAACTCAGTTTGACACTGGCTGGGAATCAACTCAACAAGGGGAATCTCCCGCTTGCCACCGCCTAATGGGATGGGAATATCTTGTAGAACTTGGAGAATTTGATTCTCGTCGAGAGGACCTTCCGCAAGCATGGGATAGAGGCGTTCGGCAAGGACGACGTGAAGTTTAGCATTTTCCAAGTAGAGATGCCACTTCGCAACGTCGATATAAACCTTGTCTCCGATTTCGGCTGCGAGGGCTTCAATGGCTTGTGTATTGTTGGTCATAGTGCTTGGGGAATCAATTGAAGATGAATTTGCGAACGAGTTTGAACTCCGTAGAGGCAAACCCTCAAATGTTTCGATCGCGTGCGAGAACTGCGGCGATCGTACTTTTATCATATCTCTGCCTGCCCAATTCCCTAGTTGGAGTCCGAGCGATAGATCGAGAGTTTGACCGTTGACATCCTCCCGCCGACGGAGTCGGGGGATTCCTAAGACTCACGACTTAGGTTTCTGTTTCCTTCCCTTACGGGTTTTTCGCAACTGCCCTTTAACATCATGGTTATCGGGTCTTACGTTCGCTCCACAGACAGTCACTACGAGTCCCGCAGCGAGTATATTCTTTCCAGCATTGATGTCTCTGTCGATGCCTTTAGTGTTGCAGTTAGGACAATCCCAACTACGAACATCCAACGGCAGTTTATCCATTACAAAACCGCAATGGTTACATCGCTTACTACTAGGAAAAAATCGGTCAATTTTGACCAGTTTCCGCCCGTACCACTCACATTTATACTCAAGTTGACGGAAAAACTCACCCCAAGAGGCATCGCTGATACTTCGAGCAAGTTTGTGGTTTTTCACCATATTCCTAATTGCCAGGTCTTCAATAGCAATCAAGTTATTTGCTCTGACCAAGCTAGTAGTCAGCTTGTGAAGAAAGTCGGTACGAGCATCGTTAATTTTGGCGTGTATTCGAGCTACTTTAAGTCGCGCTTTGTCTCGGTTACTAGAGCCTTTGGTTTTCCGACTCAGTTCCTTTTGCGCTGCTTTGAGTTTCTTATACAGCCGATTGAAATGCTTAGGGTTGGATATCTTGTCGCCATCGCTAGTACACAACAGACTAGAGATACCAACGTCAATACCAACCTTTTTATCAGTTGGTGGCAATACCTCAACAGTGTAGTCCTCTACCAGCAAAGAAACAAACCACCGACCAGAAGGGTCGAGTTTGATTGTAACAGTAGATGGACTACATTCTTCTGGCAAAAGCCTAGACCAAACAATTGGCAATGGATCTTTGCATTTAGCAAGCCAGAGTTTTCCATCTCTGTACTTAAAAGCCGACTTGGTAAATTCAGCCGAACCACCATTACGCTTGGCTTTAAAACGAGGATACTTGGCACGTTTACCCCAGAAATTAGCAAATGCTTTTTGCAGATGTCTCAGACACTGTTGCAACGGTACGCAGCTAACCTCGTTGAGAAAATCCAAATCTTCGGTCTTTTTCCAATTGGTCAAAAGACTAGAAGTTTCCTTATACTGAACTCTTTCTTGTCTTTCGTACCATGCTTCGGTTCTAGCAGCCAACGCCAAGTTGTAAACTTTCCGTACACACCCCATTGTCCGTCGCAAAAGATTTTCTTGCGCTTGTGTTGGGTAAAAACGGTACTTGTAAGCTTTTTCAACCATAGCTCACATTATACCACGCAAAATGTAAACAGGAAAGGACTTAAACCCTGCCCTGCTTTCCTCCCATCGGCAGAGCCGAGGGTCTCCAGCAGGAAGAAAAGATGAAGGGTATGAGTTGGGGCGATCTTCGGGTCGAATCAGAGAAATTGTGGCGTCGATCGTCTTTTTGTTACAAAAAGTTGCGTTCAGGCATTAGGATATTAGGGAAACTCTTCGATCTCAGCTATGAACTTAACAACTGGAACCGCCCTTCGGAATGGCAAATACGAGATCGGCGCTGTTGTAGGTCAAGGGTGTTTTCAGATCGCCTATCGAGCCACCCACGTCAGCTCGAAACACCCCGTCCAGATCGAAACACTGAACGAGAGCTGGCGTCAACATCCTCAATTCCATCTATTTCAGAGGCGGTTCGTCGAACGAGTGCGGCAGGTTGCCAAATGTCGGCATCCCCATCTGGTTCGGGTATTTGATTTATTTACCGAAAATGATGTGGTGTATATGGTAACAGAGACGATCGGCGAATCGACTCTCACCCAACCCATCTCCAACGGCAAACCGTTGCAGTTGCAGGTGGCGTTTAATTGGATTCGCCAAGTGGCTTCGGCGCTGCGAGTCCTGCATCAGCAAGGGGTTTTGCACCTGAATATCAAACCCGATAGCATCATCCAACGTCCAAATAGCGATCGCGTCGTCCTCGCCAACTTTAGCATCGTCCATCACCTCACCCTCGGTGCGATTCAAACCCAAGCCGGAATGCTATCTGCCGGATACGCACCGCCGGAACAGTACGATCCCCAAAGCCAACCCACCCCAGCTACAGATGTTTACGCCTTAGCCGCGACTCTGTATCATCTGTTAACCGGACAGCCGCCGGCAAGTGCCGCCCTGCGAAATCGCATCCCCCTGGTTAATCTGCGAGAGATTCACCCCCAGTTGAGTCCGGCTCTGGAAGAAGCGATTCTCCAGGGTTTAGAACTCTCTCTCGAACGACGTTCGCCATCGATCGAAGCTTGGATGGGTCCGGTTTGGCGAGAATTTTCCGCGATTACACCGGATCGTCGGCTCGCCGTTGCATCGCCTCCGGTACAGCTCTCTCCCACGCCAGAGATCGATACAGCAATCGTCGATGCGCCCTCATCTCCCCTGCCAGAAGTGGTCGCCACAGAGATCGATCGATCGAGTCCTGTCTCCACCCTGCCCTCTCAGTTACAACCCTGGATTCCCGCCCTGTTCGTTGCCACTTCGGCGATTGCTGGCATTGGTGGCGCCAGTTTTATTTTCGCTCGGCAATCGAATGTGGCAACCGCTCCGACACCGACATTCTCTCGTTTGCAAGAAGCTTTTCCGTCCCGCAGTCGAGAGTCCCCCTTCGGTCCCGACCGCGCTTTTGTGAGAGCCGCAGATCCGGACTCGACCTCAAATTTGGAGAGCGAAATCTACCGGTCTCCAGAAGACGCCAATCTCGAAATCGATCGAGCAGACGACTCAGCCACCATGGACATCGATACCTCCACCGAAACTCCCCTGGAGGTCGAATTTCCCCTGGAGGTCGAATCTTGGCAATCCGGAGATCGCATACCCACCATGACCGTCACCGAACCCTCTGACTCAGAATACGATCGATCGGCCAAGAGAACCCAGCTGCCTCCGATGAATTACACGAGCAGTGGCAAGAAGAAAAATACCTCCAACCGCCATCGCCATCGATCGAAGATCCCCAAACAGAATCCCCCAGGCTCAAAACCATCTTATCTTCGCCGCCTATCGATCTCCCCGAAGATCCCTATGAGAAGCGGGTGAATCCCCCTGTGGAAGCTTACTTCCTGCCCGAATCGCCGGAGGAGTTCTCTGCCCCCAAACAGTCTAAATCCCGGACAGGAACATCCAAGCCGGAGGCATCGACGGATTGGTCTAATACCATGCCACTTTGACTGCCAAGCGACTTTAAAAGCAGTATTATGTTCGACAGCGATCGATCGTGGTAGCCCACCTCGGTGAAGATCTCGAGTTGACACAAAATCCCCCCATTCTTGGAACCCCCAGCCTCGGCACGTTATAATTTGTTACATCATCTCCGCTCGCGCATAGACGGAGTTTTCCACTCATTCGAGTTCTTATGACTAATCCTCCAGTTCACGCTTTTTTTATCGGCAGAGTTCTTGCTGAAGAAATCGGCGCACAGTTCGAGAAAGTTCTCACGAACGGGTTGAGCGAACTCGGCAAATTTGATGCCGAACAGCGGGAAAGCCTAAGCGAATTTACCGATCGGATTCTCGATCGGCTCGTCTTGCCGAAAATACTGCCCTGCAAGGTCGTCCCTCGGGGATGTCCGACTTTTCCAGCTCGATCGAAGTCGATTGGCAAGCGAGCATCGACGATCTCAGGGCAGAAATCGCTCAACTTCGGACGGAGTTGCAGCGCTATCGCAGTCGCTCGAGCTAAAGTTTGAAGTGACGATCGTACAGTACAGTATGTCTGTGGCAGGAGCGAGCGATCGCCGAAAAAGTTGGATAAGTCTGACAGAGGCAAGCCAGTCTATACTCTGCGGGTTCGATTGACCGGTAGTGGTTTGCCGCGAGATCGATCGAGCCTGCAAGCGCTTTCTCAGGCTAAACTTAGAGTGACATCTTTTTAATAGAGTTTGTCATTTTCACATTGCTAAAATTGCCAAAATTTCGATCGCTTAATTATTTTTTAATCCATTATTTTAGGAATTACGAGTGTCTGCTCTCTCTGATTTTTCTGATGAGTCTACTTCCGAGGAACCGAACGATTCCAATGCGCCAGAAATGACTTCGCCAACTCTCCCACCTGCTTCGAGGATCTCTCTATCCACTACTGAGCGAGAGAAACTGTTGTACACGCAAAAATCGTACCGTTGGAACCGCAAAAACTACTCGCGCAACGCCCGCCGGATTCAAATCTGGATGTTTGTCGTCCAGTTCTTGGCTGAGTCTTGGGCAAAAAAACGACCCTGGACTTATGTGGGTGGCTATTCCGACGCAAAAAAACAGGCGAGACAGCGCCGTCAAGCCGTCTGGATTCGCGAGGCTTTTTTGGATCTCGGCCGACGTTTATCAAGTTGGGACAGCTATTTTCCACTCGCGCCGATTTGTTTCCTGTCGAATATGTAGAGGAACTGTCCAAGCTACAAGATCGGGTGCCGGCGTTCGATTACGAACAAGTAGAAATCATCATTCAAGAAGATTTTGGCAAAACCATCGAGCAACTTTATCAGCATTTCGATTCAGTTCCCCTAGCCGCAGCCAGTCTGGGACAAGTCCACAAAGCTCAACTCCACTCGGGAGAAGAAGTCGTTGTCAAAGTGCAGCGCTTGGGGTTGCGCCGACTGTTTGGCATCGATCTTGCCATCCTCAAAAATATCGCCCGGTATTTCCAAAACCACCCGGATTGGGGTCGGGGTCGAGATTGGCTGGGGATTTACGACGAGTGCTGCCGCATTCTCTACGAAGAAATTGACTATCTCAATGAAGGTCGCAACGCCGATACCTTCCGTCGCAACTTCCGCAATCGCGATTGGGTGAAAGTTCCTCGGGTGTATTGGCGCTACGCTTCCTCGCGGGTTCTCACCCTGGAATACGTTCCAGGGATTAAGATTAGTAACTATGCTGCCTTGGAAGCTGCCGGACTCGATCGAAAAGTTTTGTCGAAACTGGGGGCTGCCGCTTATCTGCATCAACTGCTCGATTGCGGTTTCTTTCACGCCGATCCCCATCCCGGCAACCTGGCGGTCAGTCCAGAAGGGGCGCTGATCTTTTACGATTTTGGCATGATGGGGCAGATCTCCACCAACGTGCGCGAAAAGCTATTGGAGACCTTTTTGGGGGTCGCTCAAAAGGATGCCGATCGGGTTGTGGCGTCGCTGATCGAGTTAGGAGCCTTGTCTCCGGCAAAAGATCTCGCTCCCGTGCGCCGATCGATTCAGTATATCCTCGATCGGATGATGGATCGAGCCTTTGAAGAACAATCGATCGCAGAAATTAGCGATGATTTATACGAAATTGCCTACGATCAGCCCTTTCGCTTTCCGGCGACATTTACCTTCGTGATGCGAGCTTTTTCCACCCTAGAAGGCGTGGGGAAAGGTCTCGATCCCGAATTTAACTTTATGGAAGTGGCAAAGCCTTTTGCTTTAGATATTATGACTGCGGGAAACGATCTCAACGGAAATGGGTTATTAGGCGAATTGGGTCGCCAAGCTGCTCAGGTTAGCAATACCGCCTTAGGTCTACCCCGCCGCATTGAAGATACTCTCGATAAACTCGATCGCGGCGATATCCGAGTGCGCGTGCGGGCATCAGAAACCGATCGCCTCCTGCGCCGCATGAACGGCATGCAGATGGCAACCAACTATGCCGTCATGGCTAGCGCGTTTACCCTATCTGCGACTATCTTATTAGTCAATGGGATTAAATGGTTAGCTCTATTAGCCGCGATTCTTGCCGGACTCATGAGTGTGGCGCTGATTCGGCTGCTGATGCGCCTCAACAAATACGATCGCATGGTTTAAGTTCCAAAAATTGAGGTTATGAAAGCAGACTTTGTAGGTCTAACGGATACAGGGCTAATTCGCCCGATCAATCAGGATTCCTTTTACATCGACCCCCTGGGACGTTTTTTTATTGTTGCTGATGGTATGGGGGGTCATGCAGCCGGACAAGAGGCGAGTCGCATCGCCAAGGAGACGATCCAAGCTTATCTCGACCAGCATTGGGAGTCGTCCGCATCGACCTCGAGTTTGCTCGAAAATGCCTTTCTGGCGGCGAATCAAGCCATTCTCGACGATCAGAAAGCCAATCCCGAAAATGCTGATATGGGAACCACCGCAGTTGCCTTCCTCTTCCGCCCGGAAACCGGAACGGCTGAGGGAACGCCCGCCAGTTGGTACGCGAATTTGGGGGACTCTCGCTTCTATCGTTTGCGAGACGATAAATTGTGCCAAGTCAGCGAGGATGATACTTGGGTCGCGCAAGCCGTCCAAGCGGGCGTTTTACCCCTAGAAGAAGTTCGCACGCATCCTTGGCGTCATGTTTTGTCTCAATGCTTAGGTCGGGAAGATATGGGTGAGATCGAGGTAGCGGCTGTGGACGTGCAACCGGGCGATCGACTTTTGCTGTGCAGTGACGGCTTGACCGAGGAGTTAACCGATACCGCAATCTCTAACTATCTAACCTCGAAGGCGGATTTAAAATCTGTGGCTCAAACCCTGATCGATGCAGCCAAGACCGAAGGGGGACACGATAATATCACGGTGGTGGTGGTCAACATTGAGAATGGGTAATTGGTAACCGGTAATTGCTCAACACCGGTGGTAGAAGTCGGAATTCTACAAGAAACCCGACTTCTAAGATTTTCAGTTCGTTTCCTCGCTGAGCGATTCGACTTCTCCGGTTTCGATCGTCTCGGGAATTTCGATCTCGGATTCGGTGAGGTCTATTTCCTCCTCAACGGCGGGTTCTAACTCAGGTTCGGGTTCGATCGTTACAGGAACTTCTTCAGATATAGAGTCCGGCAAAATTTCCTCATCACTCGGTATCTCAGGAATGAGAACATCTCCGTCCTTATTTCCATCCTCTTTGGGTTCGATGTTGGATTCGATCGATGCAGGTTCCTCTTCCAGAGGTATTTCCGCCTCAACGGGAATCATCTCCAACGCCGAATCTTCTTCCCCAGGAACCACCATTTCCGGAGAAATCTGTTCAACTTCGGGTTCAACTTCGGGTTCAACTTCGGGTTCAACTTCGGGTTCAACTTCCGGCAACACATCTTCCCCAGACTGTTCTGGCGTCGGTTCCGGTTCTTCAACCCCTTCGGATTCGGTGGCAGGTTCTACAATCTCTTCGGGAACTTCGATCTCGCTGGGAATGTCTTCAAGTTCGACGGTTGGTTCTTCGATGATTTCGGGTAATGTCACCGGTTCTGGTAGAGGTTCTTCCGTCACTTCCGGCGTAGGTTCAGGGTTTTGTGCCCCTGTTTCTTCTTGGGAGACGTAATTGGGATCGACAATTCCCCGTGCTTCCTCTGCCGAGAGTTCGCCACGGATCAGTTGGGATAGGGTATCGTTTGCGCCGGGTTCGTAGGTGATAACCCGCACAGTATTATTAAAGGCATTTTTAACCGGATTACCCAGTTCGTCGAGAAATTCCAGCTTCACCCAGTTTTTGCCCGGTTTGAAGCCTGTGAGGTACATGGACTGCCAGCGATCGATGATAAAGCTTTTGCCGTCGATCGTACAACGAATCCGCCAATCCACAATGTCGTCTTCCTGAGACTCCTGCGCGATCAGGTGCAAAGGCGCATGAGTCAGATAAAAATCGAGCATAATCGGCTCGGCGCCGTAACTGCCTTGTGGATGGTTGTAGGTCAGCAGCGGCAAGGTAGACTCGGGCGCGTTATCGTCACTTTTAGTATATAAGTGGAATGTGGTTTGGGCATAGGCTCTCTCATTTTTAAAGCTCTCGTCCCAAGGACGAACCGCAAAAACCCTAAGAGTGTGAGTTCCGGGAGACACATCCGAAAACACCACAGGCTGGCTGAGGTCGTAAACAGTGGTAAGGGGATCATTGTCTAAGATGACGTGCAGATGCGGTCCCAAACCCAGCGTCTCGTTTTTAAAGATGGGTAAGTCTTGAACCTGAAGTTGTACGGTAACGGTGTCATCTTCGAGAATTTCGTCGGGTTGGGGAGAAACGATCGTAACTTGTGGGTGATAAGCCACGAGGGATTGACCGAGTTCCTGAAGCGTCTGGGGTGGGGAAACTTCCAAAATTACCATTTCGGGCTGAACAGCCGCTGTGGGTGGAGTCTCCTCACCAAGAGACGCCACCACACGATCTCTACAGCCCATCGGAGCGATCGCCAGGACGATCGCCAATTGAAACGCCAGCACCGTTTTTATGACGCTCCACCACTGCTCCATCTTCAACACGTCTGACTCTACTCCTTAATACCGTTAGATGACCGCTACCAGCAGCTTACGCCACTATACCGGAAAACGCCTTCTCTACCTTCTGGAATCGGCGAACTCCATGCTGACTGCGCCCACCCATCTTTATGTCTCTAATCTATAGATAAATATAGATGACTCCTATTTAAAATATTAATTCGCGTTAAATTTAACTTTTGTAAACTAAAAAATGTCATTTTGTTACATCTTTCTTAATTGGCTTGACTTTTCCTACTAAACCCGCGTTCCCCTATTTTAAAAGTATCTGTTTTTTTGATTGAATTATTGGAAGTGAAAGCTTATAATGACAAACGAACTCTCATTGCGTGAAGTTCGGGAGGAGCGGTTTTCAATCTCCATTGATTGAAGGTTCGTTAAGAAATATTTCCTCTCTCAAATCAAGCCCGCCTAAAAAAACAAACGTTAGGAAGTTAGTACGTGGAAATCACTCAAAATGAGTTTCCCAGAAAGACCATCGGGCAAGTCGGGGAGAGGACAATCCGATCCCGAGCGCACTGCAAGAGAGTGTATTCATTCCTCATTTCACATACAGAGAGAGGAGAAACTCAATGACGATTAGTCCCCCAGAGCGGGAGGCAAAAGTCAAAGTCACGGTGGATTCCGATCCGGTTCCGACTTCTTTCGAGAAGTGGGGTAAGCCCGGTCATTTCAGCCGGACTCTGTCGAAGGGACCCAAAACCACGACTTGGATTTGGGACCTTCATGCCGACGCTCACGATTTTGATAGTCAGACCAGTGATTTAGAGGATATCTCGCGCAAAATCTTTAGCGCTCACTTCGGTCATTTAGCCGTAGTCTTCGTTTGGTTGAGTGGCGCGTACTTCCACGGCGCTCGCTTTTCCAACTACGAAGCTTGGCTGAGCAACCCCACGGGGATCAAACCCAGTGCTCAGGTTGTTTGGCCGATCGTAGGTCAAGAAATTTTGAATGGCGACGTTGGTGGTGGCTTCCACGGGATTCAGATCACCTCTGGATTGTTCCAACTCTGGCGCGCCTCTGGTTTTACCAACGAGTTCCAGCTCTACTGCACCGCGATCGGTGCGTTGGTCATGGCAGGCTTGATGCTGTTTGCCGGCTGGTTCCACTACCACAAAAAAGCACCTAAGCTTGAGTGGTTCCAAAATGTGGAATCCATGATGAACCACCACCTATCTGTATTGCTAGGTTGCGGTTCCTTAGGTTGGGCCGGACATCAGATCCACGTCTCTCTGCCCATCAACAAGCTGCTGGATGCCGGGGTAGCCCCTAAAGATATACCCCTGCCTCACGAGTTCATCTTGGACTCGAGCAAGATGGCAGAGTTGTATCCCAGCTTTGCGGAAGGACTCAAACCTTTCTTCACCTTGAATTGGGGAGTTTACTCAGATTTTCTCACCTTCAAGGGTGGCTTGAATCCCCAAACTGGAGGATTGTGGCTTTCGGATACCGCCCACCATCACTTGGCGATCGCGGTATTGTTCATCATTGCTGGTCACATGTACCGAACCAACTGGGGTATCGGTCACAGCATGAAAGAAATCCTAGAAGCCCACAGAGGTCCCTTCACTGGAGAAGGTCATAAGGGTCTCTACGAAATCCTAACTACATCGTGGCACGCTCAACTGGCAATTAACTTGGCTCTGCTAGGTTCTTTGACCTTGATTGTGGCTCACCACATGTATGCCATGCCTCCATACCCCTATATCGCCACCGACTACCCGACTCAGTTGTCCCTATTTACCCACCACATGTGGATTGGCGGCTTCTTAGTTGTGGGTGCTGGGGCTCACGGGGCAATATTCATGGTGCGCGATTACGATCCGGCGAAGAACGTCAACAACCTTCTCGATCGGGTCATCCGTCACCGGGATGCCATCATCTCCCACTTAAACTGGGTCTGCATCTTCCTGGGCTTCCACAGCTTCGGGCTATACGTCCACAACGACACCATGCGTGCGTTCGGCCGTCCCCAGGATATGTTCTCCGATACCGGAATTCAATTGCAACCCGTTTTTGCCCAATGGGTACAAAACATCAATGCGGCTGCACCGGGAACCACGGCTCCCAATGCACTTGCCAGTGTTAGCCCTGCTTTTGGCGGCGATATCGTTGCTGTCGGTGGCAAAGTGGCAATGATGCCTATTGCCTTGGGTACGGCAGACTTTATGGTGCATCACATCCATGCGTTCACCATTCACGTCACCGTCCTGATCCTGCTCAAAGGCGTTCTCTACGCCCGGAGCTTCTCGTCTGGTTCCAGATAAGAGCGAATTGGGCTTCCGCTTCCCCTGCGACGGTCCTGGACGGGGTGGTACTTGCCAAGTTTCGGCTTGGTACGACGTTTTCCTCGGTCTGTTCTGGATGTACAACTGCATCTCGGTGGTGATTTTCCACTTTAGCTGGAAAATGCAATCGGATGTTTGGGGAACTGTGTCGCCAGATGGCACGGTTTCGCACATTACCAATGGAAACTTTGCTCAGAGTGCGATTACCATCAACGGATGGTTGCGCGACTTCTTGTGGGCGCAGGCTTCTCAGGTGATTACCTCTTATGGTTCCGCCCTGTCTGCCTATGGTTTGATGTTCTTGGCGGGTCACTTTGTGTTTGCTTTCAGCTTGATGTTCCTGTTCAGCGGTCGCGGCTACTGGCAAGAACTGATCGAGTCCATTGTCTGGGCTCACAACAAGCTTAAGGTTGCTCCAGCCATTCAGCCTCGTGCTTTGAGTATCACTCAAGGTCGTGCTGTTGGGTTGGCTCACTACCTCCTTGGAAGCATTACCGTCACCTGGGCATTCTTCCTGGCACGGATCATTTCAGTAGGATGATAGCGAGGAGGACTAGTTAGAACTTATGGCAACTAAATTTCCAAAATTTAGCCAGGATTTGGCTCAAGATCCGACCACACGTCGGCTCTGGTACGGGCTCGCCACCGCTCACGATTTTGAAAGCCACGACGGCATGACGGAGGAAAATCTTTATCAAAAGATTTTTGCTTCTCACTTCGGTCACCTGGCAATCATTTTCTTGTGGACGTCCGGTAACCTGTTCCACGTCGCCTGGCAAGGCAACTTCGAGCAGTGGATTAAAGATCCGCTGAACGTCCGTCCCATCGCTCACGCGATTTGGGATCCTCAATTTGGTAAAGGCGCGGTTGATGCTTTTACCCAAGCTGGCGCAACTAGCCCAGTAGACATCTGCTATTCCGGGGTTTACCACTGGTGGTACACCATCGGGATGCGCAGCAATAACGAACTGTATCAGGGGTCTATTTTCCTCCTGATTGTGGCGTCGTTCATGCTATTTGCTGGCTGGTTACACCTGCAACCCAAATATCGTCCTAGCCTCTCTTGGTTCAAAAATGCGGAATCTCGCATGAACCACCACTTGGCAGGTCTGTTTGGGGTCAGCTCTCTGGCTTGGACAGGTCACTTGGTGCACGTTGCCATTCCCGAATCTCGGGGACAGCACGTGGGTTGGGATAACTTCCTGAGCGTCGCACCGCACCCAGCTGGATTGGGACCCTTCTTTAGCGGAAACTGGGGCGTTTACGCCCAGAATCCGGATACGGCGGGTCACATCTTCGGGACATCGGAAGGCGCGGGAACAGCGATTCTCACCTTCTTGGGTGGTTTCCATCCCCAAACCGAGTCCTTGTGGCTGACGGACATGGCGCATCACCATTTGGCGATCGCCGTTCTCTTCATCGTTGCAGGTCATATGTACCGGACTAACTTCGGTATTGGCCACAGCATGAAGGAGATCTTGGAAGCGCACCGTCCCCCCGGTGGTCGGTTGGGCGATGGTCACAAGGGAATGTTTGATACCCTCAACAATTCCTTGCACTTCCAACTCGCCTTAGCTCTAGCTTCCTTAGGGGTTGTCACCTCTCTGGTTGCTCAGCACATGTATTCGATGCCTCCTTACGCTTTTATTGCGAAGGACTACACCACCACGGCAGCGCTTTACACCCATCACCAGTACATTGCTGGATTCATTATGTTGGGGGCGTTTGCTCACGGTGCTATCTTCCTCGTTCGGGATTACGACCCCGAAGCGAATAAGAATAACGTACTGGCACGGATACTAGATCACAAAGAAGCGATTATCTCTCACCTGAGCTGGGTTACCCTATTCTTGGGCTTCCACACCTTGGGTCTGTACGTCCACAATGATGTTGTGGTTGCATTCGGGACTCCTGAGAAGCAAATCCTGATCGAACCTGTGTTCGCTCAGTGGATTCAAGCGTCTCACGGTAAAGCTCTCTATGGCTTTGATGTTCTGTTGTCCAATCCGGATAGTTTGGCGACGACCGCTTTCCCCAACTACGGGAATGTCTGGCTCTCCGGCTGGCTGGATGCGATCAACAGCGGAACGAACTCCCTGTTCCTGACCATTGGCCCTGGCGACTTCTTGGTTCACCACGCGATCGCTCTGGGTCTGCACACCACCACCTTGATTTTGGTCAAAGGTGCGTTGGATGCTCGCGGTTCTAAGCTGATGCCCGATAAAAAAGATTTCGGCTATAGCTTCCCTTGCGACGGCCCCGGCCGTGGCGGTACTTGCGATATCTCGGCTTGGGATTCTGTTTACCTGGCTGCCTTCTGGATGCTCAACACCCTCGGTTGGTTGACGTTCTACTGGCACTGGAAACACCTGGCTGTGTGGCAAGGTAATGTGGCTCAATTCAATGAGTCTTCCACTCACCTGATGGGTTGGTTCCGCGATTATCTGTGGCTGAACTCGGCTCAGTTAATCAACGGCTACAATCCCTACGGTGTTAACAATCTTTCGATTTGGGCATGGATCTTCCTCGGCGCTCACTTTGTTTGGGCACTGAGCTTCATGTTCCTCATCTCTTGGCGGGGTTACTGGCAAGAGTTGATCGAAACCCTAGTTTGGGCACACGAGCGCACTCCTCTGGCTAACCTCATTGGCTGGAAGGATAAACCGGTGGCTATGTCCATCGTTCAAGCTCGTTTGGTTGGTGTGGTTCACTTTGCAGTGGGCTATGTCTTCACTTATGCTGCCTTCCTGATTGCCTCTACGGCTGGTAAGTTCGGTTGACCTTCCAGTTGCTTAGGTAATTAAGTTTCAAAAGTTCCCTGTCTTCTGGCAGGGACTTTTTTTGTGTCGATTTTCCCAAACAAAATAAAATACATCAAAAACCCCGATGTCTAGACACCGGGGTTTTTGTACGTGGAATCGCAGGTTAACTGAAACGTTTACGCCTCGGATTCAATGTATATAAAGGCAAGACCCATGACCACTAGCGGCATCAGCCAGCAGGAGAGGGGAATCATAATTGCAGGTAAGAATGAAGCTGCGTAATCGCCACCCATTTTGAAATTCTCCTTAATTTAAATTTAGAACACTGTGTTGTGAGGATTTCATCGATGAGGCGTTTAGTTAACTAAACCCTGGAAGATGGAATCGACCACTGTAATGTTTTGCAGTAAGAAGAAGGCAACAAATGCCCCTCCCATGCTGCCCACAAAGAAGCCGGCAGTGAACTGACTCCATCCGTCGGCGGTTTTGAGCGGCTGGATGGCTTTCTGCTCCAGGTCGTCGTTTTGGTAAGCGACGAGCCCGTATGAGGCTAAGCACATGGTGGCAATTAATAATAGAGCCATCCCGGAGATGAGTCCTCCCATTGCCGCGAACTCGGAATCGCGTAACGGTCCCAATTTCACCCAAGGACCAATAATAAAGTATCCATGAGCCATGCCAATTTCCAATCCTCGAAGGATGGGAGCTAATCCACGGCGATAGGCAGGTAGATTGCCAATAAAAGCCCGTGTAAAGGCAGAATCACTGATGGGAGTGGAAAGATGACCGATAAATGGATCACCCTGATAGGGGTGGACCATTTCCGTATCACGACTAGCCATATTTGTTTCTCCTTTCTAAAAATCTTTAAGAGACCTTAAGCTAACATTCTAGGCAAGTGGGGGTAGCTTAGTCTCAGAATGACCGGGGAACTTTAGAAAAGTTCATCTACGATCGCCAGAGAATTTTCTAAAAACGGGGTAAGTAGACGCTGAGTTATCTCTTTGCCTACAATAGAAGTTATTCCTACCTCGAATTTTTATAAAGTTTTTTTAACGAAAGTTAAGAATAATTTTGCCACCTTCACCCCACCGAGCCGATGTCCGACCCGTACGATGCCATTCAAGATCCGATCGCTAATGAAGCACTTCGGGAAGAGCTCAAGACTGTTCGATCGCGTGTGGCTCAACTGGAAGAGCAGATCGGCTCGCAGCCAACTCAAATTGCCCAACAAAAAGCGCTACTGGCGGTTGTCACCAAAATTCGGGAATCCCTTGACCTGGAAAGCATTTTTCAATCGACGGTTACTGAAGTGCGGCAACTGCTAGGTGCCGATCGCGTGGCGATTTATCGCTTTGAACCCGGATCGGACTATCTTTCCGGAGAAATTGTTGCAGAAGCCGTATTGACCCCATTCACCTCAGCGCTGGCAGTTCCCATCGAAGATCGTTGCTTTGGGGAAAAGTATGCTACAGAGTATCGCTTGGGTCACATGGCTGCCATTAGCGATATCTACGCTGCCAACTTAGACCCATGTTATCTCAATACGCTTTCTCAGTTTCAAGTTATAGCTAATTTAGTTGTCTCGTTACTTCAGGGCGATCGACTGTGGGGGTTGCTCTGTATTCACCAATGCTCGAGTCCTAGGCAATGGCAGGACAACGAAATCGAGTTTGTCAGTCAGATTGCCATGCATTTGGGGGTGGCACTGCAACAAGCCGAATTGGTGGCTCAACTGCGGAATCAGTCCGATCGTTTGACCCAAGCGGTTGCTCAAGCGGTGGGACGAGAAAAAGCGGTTGCTGCCATTATCGATAAAATCCGGCGCTCTCTCGATCTCAACACCATTTTTACCACCACCACCCAGGAAGTCCGGCAACTGCTGGAAACCGATCGAGTAGCTATCTATCGCTTCAAACCCGATTGGAGTGGCGAATTTTTAGTGGAGTCGGTGGCAGAGGGTTGGAGTTCCCTCGTCGAGAGGCAATCTCTCGATCCGCAACTGTGTGACAACATCAGCCAGTGCAGCTTAAAATCCTTAGCCTATTCCCCCGTTCCCGATACGTATCTCCAAGAGACGAAGGGTGGAGAATTTATCCGGGGTCAGGTGTTTCGGGTTTGCGACAATATCTACGAAGCGGGATTTTCCCCATGTTATCTTCAAGCCCTGGAAAGATACCAGGCGAACGCCTATGCCATTGTTGCCATTTATAAAGGGAAAAACCTGTGGGGATTGTTGGCAGCCTTTCAAAATTCTGGAGCGCGGCATTGGCAAGAAACCGAAGTGAACTTTCTGGTGCAAATTGGCGGACAACTGGGGGTTGCCATCCAACAAGCTGAATTGTTAGGGCAAGCACAAAAACGATCGGATCGACTGCAAACCACTTTGGAAGCACAGTTGCAAAAACGTTCCCAGGAGCTGGCAAGAGAAGCCGAACGCGAGCGAGCGCTGGCTCAGGTGATCGATAAAATTCGCCAAACCTTAGACCTCGATACCATTTTCCAAACCGCAGCTACGGAAGTTCGCCAACTGCTATCGGTAGAGCGCGTCACCATTTATCAATTTCGCGAGGACTATTTCGGGGAATTTATCTTTGAATCGGCAGTGGCAAGATTTCCCAAACTCGTCGGTCAAGTCTGGGAAGATCCCTATTTGCAAGAACATCAGGGAGGACGGTTGCAAGAGAACGAACCTTGTATTGCCGACGATATTTACCATGCGGGTTTGGATGAGTGTCACATCCAAATGCTGGAAAACTTCGCAATACGATCGTTTGCGGCAGTGGCGCTGTTTAAAGGCGATCGACTGTGGGGGTTGCTCTCCGCCTTTCAACATAGCAGACCGAGACAGTGGGAAGAGCGAGAAATTAAGTTGCTGATGCAAGTTGCCGCCCAATTGGGCGTGGCGCTGCAACAGTCGGAGTATTTAGAAATGCTGCAAACTCAAGCTCAACAACAGGCGAAAGCAGCCGAACAAGCCCGCGCCTTAGCCCGTGCGATCGAACGAACTCGTCAAACACTGGATATCGATACAATATTTAAAGCCACCACAGAAGAAGTCCGGCAAATCCTTCAGTGCGATCGGGTGGTTGTCTATCGTTTCAAACCCGACTGGAGTGGGGAATTCGTCTCCGAGTCCGTCGGCTTCGGATGGCTCCCCATCGTCACTTCCGAGAGTCAAGCCACCTGGACTGATACCTACTTACAACAAACCCAAGGCGGTCGATATCGCAATCACGAACACACCGCCGTCGATGACATTGAGCTGGCAGACTACACCCAATGTCATATCGAACTACTCCAGCGGTTTCAAGTCCGAGCTTACTGCTTGGTTCCCGTGTTTGTCGGAGATACGCTGTGGGGATTACTCGGTACTTATCAGAATTCGGGCACTCGTGTCTGGGAAAGCGAAGAAATTAGCTTGTTGTTTCAAATAGGCAATCAGTTGGGTGTAGCGGTGCAGCAGGCAGAACTGCTGGCACAGCTCAAAGAAGCAAAGGAAAATGCCGATGCGGCAAACCGCGCCAAAAGTGAATTCCTTGCCAATATGAGCCACGAACTGCGAACGCCTCTCAACGCGATTTTGGGCTTTACGCAACTTTTGGCTCGGGACTCCTCCCTCAATCAACAGCATCAAGAACATTTAGGAATTATCGGTCGCAGTGGCGAACATTTACTGGCGTTGCTAAATAACGTGCTGGAAATGTCAAAAATCGAGGCGGGTCAGATTGTGCTCAACGAGACCAGTTTCGATCTCTACCGTCTCCTGCAAAGTTTAGAAGAAATGTTGCGGCTAAAAGCTGAATATAAGGGTTTGCAGCTCATCTTTGACTGCGATCCGAATGTCCCCCAATGGGTCCGTGCCGATGAGAACAAACTCCGCCAGATATTAATTAACTTACTGTCTAATGCCCTGAAATTTACGGAAACTGGCAGTGTCACCTTGCGAGTTTCCCAATTAAGGCAGAAAGAACCGGTAAATCTTGTCCCTATTTTCCTCCACTTTGAGGTAGAAGATACAGGCCCAGGGATTGCGGCTGTGGAATTGGATAGTTTGTTTGAAGCGTTCGTACAAACCGAAACCGGGCGTCGATCGCAAGAAGGGACGGGTTTAGGTTTACCCATCAGTCAAAAATTCGTCCAACTGATGGGTGGAGATATCGCGGTTTGCTCTGAAGTCGATCGGGGAACGACCTTTTCCTTCGAGATCCGCATTGGTTGTGCACGAGCCTCGGATGTTCTGATTGGGCCATCCCCTCGGCAGATTGTCGGCTTAGTCTCGGGTCAACCGACGTATCGAATTCTCGTGGCTGACGATAAATGGGAAAGTCGTTTGTTGCTGGTGAATCTGCTTTCGCCGTTAGGATTTGAAGTCCGGGAAGCCGCAAACGGACAAGCGGCGATCGACCTCTGGGAGAGCTGGGAACCCCACTTAATTTGGATGGATATGCGGATGCCTGTGATGGATGGTTACGAAGCTACTCGCGCCATTAAAGCGACGTTAAAAGGTCAAGCCACGGTGATTATCGCCCTGACTGCTAGCGTCTTCAACAAACAGAGATCGGTGGTGCTGTCGGCGGGTTGCGATGATTTTGTCAGCAAGCCGTTTCGGGATGAGGCGATCTTTAACAAGATTGCCGAACATTTGGGGGTGCGTTATCTTTACAAGGAGGGACAGATCCAACAACTGCCCCTCAATCTTCAACCCAGAGATCTGTCCCTTACCGATCTGACTCCGGAAAGTTTGAGGGTAATGCCTACCCAGTGGATTAGCAACTTGCGCGATGCAGCAATGAGTGCTCGAGAAAAACGCCTCACAGAACTGATTGCTCAAGTTCCAGAAGATTGTACGACTCTGGGGCGATCGCTCGAACAAATGGTAGAGAACTTATGTTTTGATAAGATTGTAGACCTCACGCAGCCTGCCAGCCATGACTGACCCTTACCCCGAGGCCCTTCGAGGCGATATCTTAATTGTCGATGATATCCCCGAAAACCTACGCATTCTGTTTACGATCCTCAGCGAGCAGAAGTATGACGTGCGTCGGGTGATTAATGGCAAACAGGCGTTAATTGCCGCACAGTCTGACCCACCGGATCTGATTTTGCTCGATATCAAAATGCCAGACATGGATGGATATGAGGTCTGCCAACAACTCAAAGCGTCAGAACGCACAGCCCATATTCCCGTCATCTTTTTGAGCGCTCTAGACGAACCCCTCGATAAGGTTAAAGCCTTTGCCGTCGGTGGCGTAGACTACATCACCAAACCTTTCAATTTGGAAGAGGTTTTAGCTCGAGTGAAAACCCAAATCGGTTTGCAACAAATCCAACAACAACTCAGGGCAAAAAATCAGGATCTCGAAACAGCTAAAGGTGAGGCGGATGCGGCGAACTCCGCTAAAAGTAACTTTCTGGCTGTCATGAGTCACGAAATTCGCAACCCACTCAATGCCGTCATTGGTATGGCGGGATTGTTGAACGAGACTCAACTCGATCCCCAACAACAAGACTACGTAGAAACTATTCGCCATAGTGGGGAACTCCTGCTGTCGATCGTCAATGATATTCTCGATTTTTCTAAAATTGAATCGGGCAAGTTAGAACTGGAAGCACAGCCCTTCGATCTGCGAAAGTGTTTGGAAGAATCTCTCGATCTGCTAGCTCCTAAAGCCGCCCAAAAAAACTTGGGATTAGCTTATTTTATCGATCCTAAAACTCCATTTTCTGTCGTTGGGGATGTGACTCGCCTGCGGCAAATACTGGTCAATTTACTCAGTAATGCAGTTAAATTTACCAAGGTGGGGGAAGTAGCGGTCTCTGTTACTTCTCGGGCGATTTTCGAGGAAATAGAATTCACCTTAGCCCCGCGTTATGAGATTCAATTTGCCGTCCAAGATACCGGCATTGGCATTCCCCCAGAACGATTCGATCGCCTATTTCAACGTTTTAGTCAGGTGGATTCTTCGACCTCTCGCCAGTATGGTGGAACGGGTTTGGGTTTGGTGATTTGCCGACAATTGAGCGAAATGATGGGCGGGAAAATATGGCTGGAGAGTCAGGTGGGCGAAGGCACAATATTTTACTTTACTGTCATCATGGCGGCAACAGAAGATCGCAAGATCGATCGCTTTCCCATTCCCCCTCAACTGGCAAACAAGCGCGTGTTAATCGTCGATGATAGTAAAACCAACTGCCGATTTTTGAGTCAGCAAGTGAAAGCTTGGGGAATGCTGCCTACCCTTGCCTGTTCTGGGAAGGAGGCTTTAGCTACGATCGATCGCGGAGAGCGTTTTGATGTGGCGATTCTCGATGGAAAAATGTCCGATATGGACGGATTAGTGCTGGCAGACCAAATTCGACAACGATTGGGCGATCGTAATTTTCCCTTGGTGATGCAGATTGCTATGGATTCTCCAGCCACCACCGGCAAACGTCTGGAAGCTTACGTCACGGCTTGTCTGACGCAACCGATCAAACAATCCCAACTTTGTCAGGTTCTTTCCTCTTTAATGCCCCAGACTCCTGAGTTGTCGCTGCGCGAACCCCCGCTTTCCATACCCTCTTCTTCTGTGCCATCTTCCATCCCTGTACCCAATGGCTCTGCACCTCTGCGAATTCTACTGGCAGAAGACAATCGAGTCAACCAAAAAGTGGGACTGCACTTGCTAAAAAAAATGGGATACGAGGCGGAGTTAGCCAATAACGGTTTGGAAGTCTTGGATGCTTTGCGTCGCCAAACTTATGATGTCGTGTTTATGGACATCCAGATGCCGGAGATGGATGGGTTGGCGGCAACACAGTACATCAAAACGAAGTCTTCGGAATTCAAACAGCAGAATCCTCACTTTGAGATGCCCCGAATTATTGCCATGACTGCTAATGCTTTACATGGCGATCGAGAAGTATGTTTAGAAGCGGGGATGGATGACTATATTAGTAAACCGATCCGAATGGAAGACTTACAGCGGGCGCTTGACATGGCGACAGGTAAGCTATAAATCAGAGCGCCTATTGGTGTCCCTCGAACCGATCGAGCTTTTTAGCTCAAAATCTTGGGTCAAAAGCTGGTGACAAGATTCGAACTTGCGACCGGCGGTTTACAAAACCGCTGCTCTACCACTGAGCTACACCAGCGTCGTTGATTAGTATAGCAAATCTCGATCGCGATCGCCTAAATTTTTGAAGCTAGACTTGGGGCGATCGATCGGGGTTGCGAACTCCTAACTTTTAGGACGATCGATCCATCCCCAGCATATTGAGAAAACTGGACAGGATGCCACAACTCGATCGAGATTCAGGTCGAATCTCAGACGGCACGAATGTTTCCATGCCGTCTGGCGATCGGTTTGGGAAATTACGAACACCCGCCGAGGTTGCTACCTGCCGATCCGTAACCACTAGAAATGTAACCGGAAATGGGCGAGACGATGGGAATCCAAACTCGACCGTCTGGACCTTGGTACGATACCAGATTTTCGTCGAGTTGAACGGTTTCGTTGTAGCCAACGCCACCCACAGCCGCTGAAGTGGGATCGGGCGACAGGCGCACGGCTAAGCCTTTGGGTTGAGTCACCCGGCGGCACAGATCCCCAGGTTCGGGAACAGGCGCGGTTGAAACCTCTCCCGTGTCGGGCGTTGTGGAGAAGGAACAATAAACTAAGTTACTTTGTCCCCCGGTGTAACCGTTAGAAATATAGCCGGGAACAGGTGCTGAGATTTGAATCCAGTTTTGATTGTCCGGTCCGACGAGATTGACAAAGTCCGCGACGAGAGTGACTTGCTGGTTGACGCCGACACCGCCGACGGCAAGAGAGTAGGGACTGGGTTCTTGGTAAATCGCCAAGCCTTCTACGCGATCGCGATAGACTTGTCGGCACAGATCTCGTTGATTTTGCGCCACGGATGGCGTTTCGGATTCTGCGATACTGCTGGCGGCAGCCATTGCCGGCGATAAAACACTGGCTGCCAAAGAGAGCAAACCCAGCGAAATTGCCGATCGATTCCAACTTTTCCCAAATTTCATCTTTTAATCATCTCCTCTTAACCCACGAATTTAGCAAACAGCGGCTAGGGGTTGATTAGCACTCTATGAAGAACTAACCGACTCATTAACCCGCCACGGTTGGCTGTTTTTGCAGCTAGTATATCAGAGTGTTTTGTAGCTGACGGAAAACTAGCAGATAATTAGCATAAAAGCCAAGCTCTTAAAACTTCGGCAACACTCCACGCTTGGGCGAAACACCCTCGAGGCGTAAAGGGAGGATCGCCGTCAAAAATTTCGCTGATATTCCCTAAACCACTGCCAGATAAGTGATACCTCATCGGTTCGAGGAATGCTCGGGCTGGGTCCGATCGCTGTATACTCTTAAATGGGCTTGGACGAACGGTCCGATTAGCCAACCCCACACCGTACCTTGATGATACGCGCCATCTCGCCGCAGTCGATCGCCGCCGTAGCAACCCTGGTACTGAGAATCCTCGGGGGAGAGCGATCGCAAGCCATGAGAAGTCAGGAGCGATCGCCCGCAGGTTTCGACAATGCCTCGTTGTTGTTCGGGGGTTAACAAAGTCGGTGTATATCCTCCCCCAACTTCCGACAACGACACGGCGAAAATTTGATTGGGGCGCAAGCTGGCATCGTTGCCATTAGGGGTGTCGAGAACATCGTAGCAGTAGCCGAGTTGGGGATTCCAGAAACGATCGAATCCGGTAGCGGTGACTTCTGCCAGTTGTCGGTATTCTCCATCCCGGCGATGTAGCTTCTGGGCGATCGCCACGACAATACTCAAGGCATTATACCACAGAGCGTTAATCTCTACAGGTTTTCCCTGGCGCGGCGTCACCACCCAATCATCCACTTTGGCATCCATCCACGTCAGTTGTACCCCCGGTTCTCCGGCATAAATTAAACCATCCTCGGTATCGAGATGAATCTGGTAGCGCGTTCCTCGACGATACCCTGCGATAATCTCTTGCAACGCCGGGAAGATTTCCGCGAGAAAGTTCTCATCCCCGGTAGCGTTATAGTACGCCCAAACCGCCTCGATGTACCACAAACTGGCATCGACGGTATTATAAGCCGGAGTTTCTCCCCCGTCGGGAAACACATTCGGCAGCATTCCCCCATCCAAATATCGGGCAAAAGTTCGCAGAATTGTCCGGGCAATTTTGGGACGTCCGGTAGATAGCGCTAATCCGGGTAAACTAATCATGGTATCTCGTCCCCAATCTCCAAACCAGGGATATCCGG
This sequence comes from uncultured cyanobacterium, assembly GCA_963838375.1. Classification (GTDB taxonomy): domain Bacteria; phylum Cyanobacteriota; class Cyanobacteriia; order Cyanobacteriales; family Geitlerinemataceae; genus DVED01. Next base: position 35,143 of record CAWIQY010000016.1, read on the forward strand.
CAATGATGGTTTTGCCTTCGGGTTCTTCTGGCAACGATCGATCGACGATAAAGCAATCCGCAGCCAAAACCAACTGTTCGATCCAGTCTGGTGCGTCGGGAATTGCCGCAAAATCGAGAAGTTGACGATCGTGCTTTTGACGATTTTCTAAGGCGGCATCGCTGTCGAAAGAGGGTTGGGATTCGGTACTGGCGACGACTGTAAAAGATTCCCCTGGTTCGAGTATCGCATCGATTGTGGCTGCGCGCAGGGAGTCATCTTGATCGCCCGTTCCCCGATACCGTTCCACCGCCAGATCGAAGCCTTCGTACCACACTGGATCGATGGCAAATGGCACATCGGCAAACAGATAAAAGGGAACTGCCCCCGCAAACGCTTGCAGGCGAATTCCTCTGGCAATGCGATCGATCTGCCAGTCCCATTTTGTCGTGCCGCCGTGGCGATCGCGATAGTTTGCCAATGCCTGCAACGACAGCGCGATAGAACCGCTTCCCTGAAGCAAAGTATAGCGAATATAAGTGGTATTTTCACCCCGTTGCATCCACACTCGCTTTTCTAGCAGGGCATCGGCACAGGCAAAAGTCCACACGGGAATGGTTCCGTCTAAGCGAAAACTTTGGATCTGGCGGTATCCATGAGGTTCGATCGTCCCATCTGCCCATCGATGGGTTGCCAAGGCATAGGATTTGCCGTCATAGCAGGCAGTTTCAGCCAATTGGGCAAGCAACAAGGTGTGTCCCAAGGGGGGATTCAGGGTCGCCACCAACAAGCCGTGATAGTAGCGTGTGGGCAATTGTGCGATCGTCCCGCAAGCATATCCGCCGATGCCATTGGTTACTAACCATTCCCGAGATTCGCTCGATGACAGATCTCCACAAATTTCCCGCCCGAAAGCAATGCTCATGAATTTCTACGATCGACGAACTCTCTTTGAAGTTATACCATTTTCCGAGAACCGATCGATCTTCGTATCGCCACCTCTCTATTCGATCGAAATTCGCCCGATTTTACCCCAGATTGTTGAGAATGAGGTCATTTAGAGGACGAGTTGACGGGGGTTTGGGGATGTGGTATTCTATTTTGAGGGCGAAGCTATGACTACTTATAGTACATTAATCAAAGATCGTAACAGTGAACTCCATGATTGGGGATTCCTCTCTCTCCTGGGAATCATAGATGATTAAAAATCAACACACCCTACCAACTAATCCCCCCGGTGCGTTTCCTTCGTCAACACACCCTACCAACTAATTCCCCCGGTGCGTTTCCTGTCGTCAACACACCCTACCAACTAATCCCCCCGGTGCGTTTCCTTCGTCAACACACCCTACCAACTATTAACTATTAACTATTAACTATTAACTATTAACTATTAACTATTAACTATTAACTATTAACTATCAACTCGATTCACCGCCAAATCCGCCGTAAATTTAACACAAATCCTAGGAGAACATCTTCACCAAAAAGTTCCAGAGGATGTTCTAAAACTTCTACTTCTTGTCCCGGACGATAGATTTCCACTCGTTTATTCTGAGGGTCAATTAGCCACCCCAGTCTTGCACCGTTTTCTCGGTACTCGAGCATCTTTTCTTGTAGTTTAGAGAGACGATCGGTAGCAGAACGTAATTCCACCACAAAATCCGGACACAGAGGAACGAATCCGCGACGCTGTTCGGGTGTGAGTAATTCCCACCGTTGGCGACTTACCCAAGAGGCATCAGGGGAACGAGTTGCACCGTTGGGGAGGATAAATCCCCCGGAAGAGTCGAAGCCTTCTCCTAAATCTTCGTGGGCTTCAAACCAGTTGGACAGTTGTCCGGTGAGACTAAAATTTCTCTGGCTGGATTCGCCGCCAGTGGGTGGATTCACGATAAGTTCTCCCAGGGATGTTCGTTCTAATTGTAAATCGGGGTTGGCGGCGGCGAGTTCCTGGAATTGTTCGGGGGTGACGAACAGAAGGGTGGTGCTGGGGAGTTCTAGGGTGAGGGTGGATGGCATGGGGTCACCTCGGAAGAGTCTGGGGAGATAGTTTTATTGTAGGGGATGGGAGCGATTGGGGGCGAAACACGATCGCGTTTCGCGTCTCTGTTTCGCCGAAATTTCCTCTAAAATTATCAAGAATGGGGGAATTAATCCGGGGAGTGTCAAATTGGAAGACAATTCTTTGGTAGACCGATCGCCGCTTCTGCAAAACCGATGTCGCGAATTCCCGACCCACAACCCCCGATCGATCCCCGTCGTTTGTTAGCAGCCAACGGGTTATTTTGGGAAGCGCGAACGCGCATTTTGCTGTGGTACGCGGCTTTGATGCTGCTGTTCGTTGCCGGATCGATTCCGGTGTTTCGCGTCATTCTCTTCAATCGCGTCGATGCTCGGGTGCGCGAAGATATGCAGGAGGAAGTGACGGCGTTGCGTCAGGATTTGGCAGAGTGGGAGCGCCAGGGAAAACCAGGGGGATTGAAAAGTGCGATCGATACTTTTCTGGAACGACGCATCCCGGAAGATGAAAACTATTCCCTGATTTGGCTTGACGGCGAGTTTTACAGATCGAACCCTGCCGCACTGCCCAAACCCTTGCGTCCGGAGACGGAGTTGATGCGACAATGGGCAATGCTGGATCGACCGGTGGAAGGCGAGCGAGAGTTAGAGAGCAAAACCTTTGGCAGCGTGCTGTATTTGGGTAAACCGATCGTTGTCGATGGCAAGCTGCGCGCGGTGTTGGTGGTGGCGCACACCACGGCAGGGGAGCGAGAGGAAGTCCTCGATGCGGTTTGGGTGTTTATCGCGGTGGCGGCGGGAATGCTGGTGGTGGCGTTCGTTTTGGCGTGGTTGGCAACGGGGAAAGTTTTGGCGCCGGTTCGCAAGTTGGCAGTGACGGCACGATCGATCGGCGAGTCGGATTTAGCGCAGCGTCTCCCAGTGACCGGAAGCGGGGAAATGGCATCTCTAGCAACGGCGTTTAACGGCATGATGGATCGCTTGCAAGAGTCGTTTGAATCCCAGCGATCGTTTATGAACGATGCCAGTCACGAACTGCAAACCCCCATTACGATCGTCCGGGGACATTTGGAACTGCTGATCGACGACTGCGAGGAACATCGCGATACCTTAGAGTTGACCATCGACGAACTCGATCGCATGAGTCGTTTCGTGGACGATTTACTGTTCCTCGTTAAGGTCGAACGTCCCGATTTTTTGAAGTTAGGGGCGATCGATGTCGATGTGCTGACTGAGGAAATGTTCGCCAAAGCTAAAGCCCTGGCAGACCGAAATTGGTGTCTAGATGCCGTTGCTGTGGGGCAGATGACGGGCGATCGACAGCGCATTACCCAAGCGGTGATGAATCTGGCAAACAACGCCACCCAACACACTCAACCGGGAAACACGATCGCCCTCGGTTCGGTCATTCAAAATGGAGAAGCGCACTTTTGGGTGCGCGACACCGGCGAAGGCATCGCGCCGGAAGACCAACAGCGGATTTTCCAGCGGTTTGCCCGCGCCAAACACAGCCGCCGCCGTTCCGAGGGGGCGGGATTGGGATTAGCGATTGTCAGCGCGATCGCCCAAGCACAGGGGGGTCGCGTCGAACTGTCTAGTCAGTTGGGTCAAGGCTCGACCTTTACCCTTGTGATACCTTTGCGACAAAGTAGAACGATATGAATCGAATTCTGATTGCCGAAGATGAACCCCGCATCACCGCCTTTCTGGAAAAAGGATTGCGATCGCACGGATTTACCACCACCGTCGCCCCAGACGGACGCGCCGCCGCCGACATGGCAGACGATGAAGCCTTCGACTTACTCATCCTCGATTTGGGTTTGCCGGAGAAAAACGGTTGGGAAGTATTGGAGGAGTTGCGCGGTCAGGGACAGCAATTGCCCATCATCATTCTGACTGCCTACAAAGACGAACGGGATGTCGTTGCTGGATTGGAAGCTGGGGCGGACGACTACATCACCAAACCCTTCCGCATTGCTGAATTGGTGGCGCGGATGCGGGTGCAACTGCGGAAAAATCGCGCCCCCAGCGTTCGAGAAGAGATGGAATTGACTGCCGGAAATTTATCCCTCGATTTGCGAACTCGGCAAATGCGAGTAGGCGATCGTCCAGTGGAACTCTCTACCCGAGAATTACTCTTGGCTGAGACCTTTCTGCGCCATCCCGGACAGGTGATGACCCGCGAACAATTGCTCAATCGGGTTTGGGGTTACGACTACGATCCGGGGTCGAATATTGTCGATGTTTATGTGGGCTACCTGCGGAAGAAACTCGGGAGTCAGACGATCGAAACTGTTCGAGGGATGGGATATCGCTTGAGATAGGGACAATGGGTAATGGGTAATTGATGAAAGGTTAAGGTTGTATTCATATTGTCAACTTCCCCATAATTGACTGAAAACCCGGCCCTTGGGGGGTCTCCCCCCAAACCCCCCGTCGGGGGCCTTGCGCCGCCCCCAAACCCCCCGCGCACAAGAGTGAAATCGTGGAAAACATTAGCATCAAAGGGGTCTAGCTATTCGAGATCGTCAACTTGACATCTGCTAAAATTGCTTAACCTTTCACCAATAGGTAATGGGTAATGGGTAATTGGAATTCACCAATTACCCACTACCCCAAATGACAGATGACAAACATGAAAACTTTCTTACAAAATTCTTAGGTTAGATTCATGTTCGTGTGTAATTTTAGAGTAGCGTTCTATCTCCATTGTTTCGGCGGTGGGGCGATCGGGTTCTAGAGCGCGTCTGAGGGGAATTAATGAGATGGGGACTGGAGATGACTCACAGTTGAGACAATATTCGAGATGCGATCGGCATCTATAATTTATGAACCATATATTAATCGCAGAAGACGAACCGCGCATTGCCGCATTGTTGGAGAAAGGGCTACGGAAATACGGCTTCGAGACGACGATCGCCAGCGATGGCAGTGAAGCTATAGAAATGGCAAATGCGGGAACGTTTAACCTGATGCTGCTGGATTTGGGGCTGCCGGTCAAAGATGGTTGGGAAGTCTTGAAATCCCTGCGGCATGACGGCAAAGAATTTCCCATTCTCATTGTCAGCGCTCGCAAAGATGACGAAGAAATCGCCACCGGGTTCCAGGCTGGGGCGAATGACTACATCACCAAGCCTTTTCGGTTGGGCGATCTAGTCGAACGGGTTCGCGGTCAGTTATGTAATAAGTAATAAGTAATAAGTAATAAGTAATAAGTAATAAGTAATAAGTATAGTAATAAGTAATAAGTAATAAGTAATAGAAACTTTCAGTTTCTATTCGAGGAAAACCGTACTTACATGACTATTGTTGCTGGGGACGTTAACCTTGGGAAGTCAGTTGAAAATTGAGGGCTTGGAGGACGGGAGGACGACCGTTTGCCGGGTAGTGGATGACGCTGAGGGTTCCCGGATGGAGTGGCAAGGACGAACAGTTAAAGGCTTCCGAGAGAAGGGATTGAGCGATTTCCTCTCGTGCCACCACCAATCCCGTCGTCAGGGGGAACTGTCCGAGAGGGCGATTTTGGCGCGATCGCAAGGTGTGTTGCCAAGCTTGGGGTAAATCGTCGCGGCGAACGTGCAGGTGTACGGCGGTGGGTTGAGTTCGGACGAGGCAGTCGGCAAGGCGATCGCTGTCGTCGCTGCTGAGGATAAAATCGATCGGCTGAGATTGCAAGTGTTGTGCCAGTTGTCGGACTTGCGCCTCGGGAGTGGCGGCACTCAGCAGCAGCAAACGCAATCCTTCTTTACAACCTTTGGCTTTGGGTAGGGTTTCGCCGAGATGGGCGGTAAGATTCAAAGCGGTCAGTTGTGGCGATCGATTTTCCGGGGGAAATTCAAGGATGCTGACTCCGCAATTGGACTGTTGGAGGAGGTGGTAGCGATCGCCCGTCCAACCCAATGCCGTCGCCATTAACGCCCGATTCGTGCCGCCGTGGGCAACAATTAAGAGGGTTTTTCCTCGATGTTGCGGCAAGATTTCTTGCCAAAATTCTCGGGCGCGATCGAACAGTTCTACAACGGGAAAATAGGGTTTTCCTTTAGGGGTAGAAAAGGAAAATTCGTGGGGACGTTCTTGCCAGCAAGAATAGTCATTTTCAAACTGGGTTTTGACGTATTTGTAGGATAAGCCTTGCCACGACGACATATGAATTTCTTGAAGTTTGTCGGACGCGGCAATGGGAATCGGTCGTTTCAAAGCACTAAGAATTTCTCGAGTCGTTTGTTGAACTCGGGTTAGAGGACTGGTATAGATCGCATCTATGCCATCAACCAGGAGCTTTTTGAGGAAAATTCCCGTAGAACTGGCGTCGCATTTACCCTGTTCGGTGAGGAGTGATTCGTCGCTATCTCCTTGATATAATTTTAGCTTGTTATAGGTACTTTGTCCGTGGCGAACTAAAATAACTTTGGTGGCAGTTTGTGGGGAAGCAAGGCGATCGATTTCGAGGCGATCGCTGCTATAAGTTTCCAAACTTGGCGGATCGATTTTAAGTTGCATAATTTACTCTAGTTTTAAAGGGCTAATTGTCGATCGTTAATATAGCAATCACGAATCATTCATAAACACCTGTAGGGGCAACCACAGGGGGATTGCCCCTACATTCGTTCATGAATCAAATAGACTGGCTATATCTAACGAGTCATTTCTTCTTTGGCGATCGAAGATGGTAACATTAATTCGTAGTTCCAACAATTCATATCGTTCCCGAGTCGATCTTGGATAAACTTCAGATGTTCGGGTTCGAGGAGATCGATAAAACGTCCTAATCCCGAAGATGAAATGCCTTGTTGTTGGTAGCCGATATCGTCAAAATAGGAGTTACTACCACGCCATCCGTGATGTCCTTGCATGGATAGCATTTCGGGAGAATAATCGATTTCGAGAGTTTGGCACACTTTACGGGCGATCGGTTCGGAATTTTTGACTAAATCTTCGTAACGAACAACGATATAAGATTCGGCATACTTTTGCGTATTGATTTGTGCTAAACGCGCCGAATCTTGCCATTCTTGGCAAGTTTGTTCGAGAGTTTTGCTCCAACCTCGACTCTCAACTGATACGGCAACATCCCGAGGATCTCGCAACATTTGCACCATCTTAGCATCGGGATAAGCCTCAAAAATAGCATCGGCAAAAAATTCGTTATATGGGGTTTTCAGTCCCCAGCGCGTGAGGATATTAGCTCCTGCGAGTTGAGGATGTTGCGATCGGGCATAGGTTTTGAGAATAACTTCACAAAGCGTGCCAAATGTCAAGTGTTTTAACTCGATTGAGTCTAACAATTGTTGTTCGATTTCCGATCGAACTGAAGCGAGATCGTCTGCTTTTTTATGGTTGAAAATTTCGTCGAGAATGTTTTGTAAATTAGTTTGTAAATTAGCCCGATCGTTTAAATCTACAGATTTGTGCCGATCGTAAAATTTCGTCCACAGTGGTAAGTCGGATTTGTACAGCGTCACCGCCGGATGAGACCCGACGATCGCTCGCATTAAGGAAGTACCACTCCGATGCAATCCACCGATAAAAATAGGTTGTTGTAGCATAATTTTAAGGTTTGGGGTTTGGGTGTTGGGGTTTGGAGTTTGGAGTTTGGGTTTGGTGAATTTAAATTACCCATTACCACTTACCACTTATTACTTATTACTTATTACTTATCACTTAATTAAAGCTCCTTGTAACTGATAAAGTGCGGCATAACGGCGTCCGAGGCGCATCAATTCTTCGTGGGTTCCCGACTCGCAAATTTGCCCGTTTTCCAGGTAGAAAATACGATCGACATTGCAGGCAGCGCGGAGATCGTGGGTGATCAAGAACGTGGTACGATCGTGAGTGAGGCGAGCGAGGGCTTCGGAAACGGCGCGTTCGCTTTGGTTGTCCAGTCCGACGGTGGGTTCGTCGAGAATGACGATCGCGGCATCGCGGATGGCGGCGCGGGCGATGGCGATGCGCTGTCGCTGTCCCCCGGAGAGGGTTGCGCCCCGTTCTGCCAGTACCGTATCGTAGCCATCCGGTAGTTCCATAATGAAGTCGTGGGCATTTGCCAGACGCGCCGCCGCTTCGATTTGGGCATCCGTTGCCCCCAGAGAACCGTAGGCGATATTTTCCCGAATGGTGGTGGCAAATAAGACGCTATCTTGCAGAACGATGCTGATTTGTCGCCGCAGAGATTCTAACTTATACGATCGCAAATCGCTGCCGTCGATGAGAATTTGCCCTTGTTGGGGATCGTAGAGGCGCAACAACAAACTCACCAAAGTAGACTTGCCGCCGCCGGATGACCCCACCAATGCGATCCGCTCTCCGGGTTTTACGGTAAAGCTGAGGTTTTTGAGAATGGGGTAGGCAGCATCGTACCCAAAGGTGATATTTTTGAATCGGACGCTACCCCGAAAGGGCGGTGCTTCCATCGCCCCGCGCAAGTCCTGGATTTTGGGGACGACTTCGAGTAGATCGACAATGCGTTCTCCTGAAGCCGTGGCTTTGGCAATTTGCCCGATATATTTGGCAACCTGACGCATGGGCTTGAATGCTAACTTCAAGTAAGTGATAAACACCAGCAAATCTCCGGGTGTCACCACTCCTTGTTGCACCAATTGCACCCCGCGCCACAGTACCACCGACGTTACGATCGCGACCAAAATTTCTACGCTGCGTTCCAACCCCGCCTTGAGTTTCTGTGCTTGGGCGCTGTCAGCAAGACTTTTCTGGTTATTTTTGGCAAACGATCGTTCTAAGATATTTTGCAGCGATAGCGCTTGTACCACTTTAATCGCGCTGATGGCTTCGGCGGCGGTGGCTGCCATTGCTCCTTCCCGCTTGCGAGACGATCGCGCCACTGTACGAATGCGCTGAGTCATATGAGTACTGGAGATGACGAAAATCGGGAAAACCACCAAGGCAATGAGTGCCAGTTCTACGTTGAGCCAGAACATCACCACCACCATTCCCACCGTGGTGAGGATATTGGCAAACAGGGGCAGCATCGCCATCACCGTCACTTCCCGCAAGCGTTCGATATCGGAGGTAACGCGGGCGATCAAATCGCCATTTTTGGCGTTGTGGTGAAAGGCGAGAGATAAGCGCTGAATGTGAGCGTAGAGGTTACTGCGAATGTCCGTCATCACCCGCGAGGCGGCGATCGCCATCCCCACCGTACTTGCATAAGCAGCCACTCCCCGCAAACCAGAAATTGCCACCAGCGACAAGGCTAAAACCGTCAGCAATCCCATCGTATCTAAGCGATCGAGAATCGGTACTCCCAAAGGCTTGACGTGGAATCCCGTCAGCAGAATGTTATCGAAAATATATTTCAGGGGCCAAGGTTCTAGCAACCGGAACCCCGTTTCGGCAACGATTGCCGCGCCAGATAGCGCCAGTAATCCCCCTTGCTTGCGAATTTGCGGGGCAAAGCGACGCAGGATTTTACTGATTCCCGGCATAGCTTCTTTCAGGTTTTTGGGACGACGAGACATAGATTGAAGTAATAAGTAATAAGTAATAAGTAATAAGTAATAAGTATCTACTTATTACTCTTCGTCTTTGAACGATTAACTATTGACGGTTTGGAAATAGCGATCGCTGATATATTGGTTGAGACGGCGTTCGAGGGGTTTGAGGCGATTTTCTAGCCAAGGGTTAGTTTTGCCGAAGCTGAGTTTGCGGACGAAGGGACGAAGGAAGGCTTGGTAGCGGCGGTGTCCCAACCGATCGTAACGTTTTTTGAAGTATTTATCGCGATCGTGGAGATCCCATTTTTCGCGGAAGTGTTTGAGGCTGGCGAGTTCCCATTCGTCACTCCACCGCAGGAAAAAGAAGGGTAAGTCAGACCATTCCAGTTTTCCGGTGACGTAAGTAACGACTGATTCGGGTTCGCAGTAGACAGTTCCGCCAGCTTGGGCGACGCTGAGGCAGAAGTCAATATGTTCGCGGGTACTTAGGAGTCCTTCGTCGAGTAAGCCAATTTGAGCGAAAATCTCCCGGCGCACTAACATACAATGAAATTCGGCGAATTCGCATTGTTGGCGGTGGAGTTGGTCTTTGATGTCAGCCACGGGTCGGTTGACGAAGTAGTGCTTTTCGTGGACGCGACGGATGGTTTTTTCGCCTTTGGTTTCCACCAAAAGGCGCGCTTCGCCACCTGCGAGGTGAACGGTTTCGTGGAGGGGTTGACCGATGCAAGTCAGGGGACAAACGATCGTTGCGTCAGTTTCTTCGGCGCAGTTGACCAGTTTGTCCGACCAACCGGGAGTAACGACGACATCGTTATCGATAAATAGGACGTACTTGCTATCGGCGTGTTCCAAACCGATATTTCGCGCTTGGTTGGGGGCTAAATAGCGATCGCACCGTATCAGTTTAAACCCTTTTTCGGCTGCTTGTGCTTCCAAGTATTGTTGCACGGGTTTGGGGGAACCGCCATCGACATAAACCAGGTCAAAAGGTTGCGGGGTGTGTTGGTAAATGCTTTCTAAGGATTGGCGGGTATTGCTGAAGCGTTCGCGGGGGGAAACAATAATGGTGATGTTCATAATTTGTCCTTTATCATTAGGTTTGTAGGGTGTGTTGAGGAACGAAACGCACCTAGCTATTTTTCGTTCGATCGAAACAATTTGACTTTGCCCGATTTGCGTTTGATTAACCCACCAACGCTAGAGGGGTTTCTAAATTGTGGGAGGAAGGGCGATCGAGAATGGTTTGATAAATGTTTGCCCAGTTTTGTTTTTCAACTTCTGGATTGAGTTTTTGGAAAACGGTTTTTTGGGCTACTGCGCCGAGTTTTTGACGTAACTCGGGTTGAGAAATAAGTTGCTGTAATGCCCGTTCTAATTCTTCGCTCGATCGTGGATTGACGAGTAATCCATTGATACCATCTTCGAGAATTTCGCCGATCGCATCTACGTTGGTTCCGACGATCGCTCGTTGAGCCATCATAGCTTCTAGCAAAGCATTAGGACAGCCATCGTGTAAAGATGGAATGGCAAAAATATCCATATATGGAAGATATGCGAGAGCTTCTTCTCTGCTGATTTTCCCAGTGATAACCACGCGATCGGTTAAGTTGCTATTTGCCAGTTCTTTTTGCCAGTAGCCCATTTCTTTGCCAACGAAATCTCCTACAAAAAGCAAGGTAATTTCGCTCTGTTCCTGAATATTTTGGCAAGCGTCGAATAAATATTCTAAACCTTTCTTGTCACGGAAGTTACCCACCGAACCGATGACCGTTCCTTTGAGACGATCGAGCATTTTCGGTTTGGGTAACCCTTCTAAGGAAATTGGATAAATGGAATTTAAAAAGGCTGAAGATTTGCTGGCAATTTGGGGAACTAAAACTCTCGCCCGCTTCATCAAGTCTTGACTGACAAATGTTACCCAGTCTGAGTTTTCTAGCGCCCACGAAACTTGAGCGAGTTGTTGGGGAGAAAACACGTGTTTGTGCAGATCTGCACCCCGAATGCTGTTGATAACTGGGATACCGTTTTCCTTCGCTAAGAGGGTGGTTAAAAAGCCCATCTCGTTGATAAAAAAGGCGTGAAGCAAATCGAATTGATGCTGTCGCTGTAACGTTTCTAATTGTCCGTAAATATCGCAAAGGTAGTCTTGAATTCGGGCAACGGTCGATCGTACAGCGGGAAAGAGACGATGAACGGTGATGCCATCTTGTTCGGTTGTCACACAGCTCGATCTTCCAAAATCTCCCTTGTCTGCGCGATCTTTTTCCGTGCGAAATACGGCGCGAAATACGGCAACGTGAACGTCATATCCTAAGTCAATTAACATTCGCGCAATCCGGTGTGTTGATTCACCAACACCACCAATATCAGGCGGAAATTCGAGGGTAGTTAAGCAAACTTTGGGTTTCATAAGTTTCAGGAGTTTAACTGTAATCAAAACAAAAATCAGAATCTAAGCAACCAGAACGCGATCGCGAATCAAATTTTTCAAGTAAGTTGCGGTGGTGTCTGCACCGTCAAAATTAAATTGGATCGGGTTAGGCTCAGTTTTTAGATAAGAAACAACGAGATTGGCGAAATTTTCAGGTTGCAAATCTTCCGGTATAATCGTTTGAATTCGTCCCAACTTTTCCAACCGTTGCGATCGCATCAATTGTTCGCGATCTTCGTTTCCGGTAAATGCCATCATCATCGATCGCGTTCCCGTCATCAACACATTCATAGTCGTGTTATAACCAGACATACTAATCGAAAGATCGGCTTGCTGCATATAACTGAGAAAGTCGGAAGTATAGCGATCGACTGTGATATTCGACTGTCCTTCGGCTAAGTTCTGCAAGTTTGTGAGTAGAGAATCTGGCGCGAAAGGGCCGGTAAAAACGTAGAGGTGATGAAGAATTTGGGAAGCGAGAAGGGGCGCAGAGTGAACGACACATTCTAATAAATCGTGCCCAAAACGACCGCCGCCAACACTGGCAAGAATACTGGGTGTTTGTAACTTAATTTCAGGACGATCGATCGTTTTTTGTCCGACGTATCCCGTATAAATTATATCACACTTGAGATCGTTTACGCGAGAAAATGTTTCTTCCAGTTGAATAAATTTTGGATCGCCATGAACGAGTAATAGATCGAAATACTCATTCATAAACTTACAAATTTTCGCTTCGTTTTTCTGCTGTTTGTGCGGTTTTGTGACGACGATATCGCGCAAACTGCAAACCACCTTGGTTCCTGCTGCTTTTGCCCGTTCCAGTAGCGGAATTAATTCAAAAGAAAACCGCCGTCTGCCAAAGGGAAAAAGTTCGACAATCAGAATATCTGGTAATAATCGATCGAAGCTGTTTAAAATTTGCTGGCAGCGTAACGCTTGCACATCTTCTAGACTTAGGGAAGGATCGACGGGTTTGAGTTCGCTAAATTCCGGATCGGTTTCGATCGCCGGAAGTTGAACGACTTCTAATTCTGGCGGAAATTGAAAGGTTTCGATCGCTTGTCCTCCATTGAGAAAACATACTTGAAAATCGGGCAGTAAACTGCGAACAATCTCCATACTGCGGACGAGATGTCCCATCCCTAAAATATGCTGGCAGTAAAATAAAACTTTGTGCATTTACCAAGTCCTAAACATTCTAAAAATTAGATACCACCCTAACCTATCAACCGATCGAAATATCTCAAAAACTATGGTAAGGTTTAATCGAGAATTTCCTGTGGTTTAGCTGCAACTTTCGGTGTTGCACAAAACTCACGATCGCGTAGGGATTTAAAAAAAGTATCACCCGTAAAACCTGCAAACAAAAGTTGAGAAATTTCGCGTTCGATGCAGGGCAAAGCATTTAAATCCAAATGGGCAGCCGGGGGTGAATGAGAAATATTTTTATCAAGTTGTACTAGAACCGATTCCATCAAATGTTCTGGCGTGAGAACATGAGGGTGGATAGTTTGGAAAAGTCCGAATTCTGCCATGCGTTTTGCCCGAATCCACTGTTCCCGTACCGGATGAATTCGAGGAACAACGATCGCTCGCTTGTTGTAAGATAAAACTTCGCAAACCGTGTTATATCCGCCCATACAAACGACTAAATCTGCCGCTTCCATCTCGCTACCCACATCGTCGCTAAACTCGCACAATTCGATATTATTCAGACCTTCCGCCAGGGAAAATAATACCTCTTTTTGAGAGTCTGGCATTTCCGATCCGAGGATAATCCGACTGGAAAAATTACGATCGCCCTCTAAATTTGTCAATCCCCACAAATAACTTTCTACCATACGGTATCCATCACCACCGCCACCCGGCGTGACTAACACCAATTTTTCGTCAGGGGCAATTTTTAATTTATCCCGCATGGGTTGGCGTCTCAGGCGTCCGGGTTCCCGTCGAATGTAGCCGCAGTACCGAACTTTTTGGGCGATCGTTTCGGAGAACTGATACTCTCGCACCACATCGAAAATCTCCGGCATTCCGACGACTAAAACTCGATCGTAAAACTCTTCGATCGCCTCGTAAAAACCGTACTGTTTCCACTCCGAAATCGTAGTTTCCGCATCGTCGAGAATATCGCGCAACAGCAACACAAATTTAGTTTGCGGCAACGTAACTTTTAACAATGCGAGAGTCTCTTTCAACTCACCACATAACCCGTATGGCTTTTTATCGATCAAGAATAAATCTGGTTGATAGTTAGCAGCCGTGGCAGCGATCGAATGCGATCGCAATCTGATCATATCTTCCACATTGGTCGATAAATACTTAACCGCAACTTTCCCCGACAAATCGCGTCCCATACACGGTAGTTTGATATAGTCGAGTCCCGGCGGCAACCGAAAACTGTGCAGCATTGGCGAACCCGACACCAACAAAATCGAAACTTCCGGTAGCGTCTCGAGTAAATACTTGCAAATCGCCACCATGCGGCGAATATTCCCCAAACCGAAGGAATCGTGAGAGTAGACCATCAATTTCATGGTTCTTGAGTCCTCTTTGGCGGTCAAAACCAGTTTCTCAGGGTTTTGTAAAGTTTGTGTGAAGCGTTGGTGAGGAAACATGAAGGCTTGATGAGAAAATTCTCATATTCAAAACTCAAACAGCGTTCTAATTGTCACCACCACGATATCTTCGTTCTCATCATCGTGATTGGGCGCAGTCAACCAGATAATACCCGGTGTCAGACCGATCTCGTCGTGCAACTCAATGCGATAAAACGCTTCCAAATGCAACCCCACATCTTCATCTGCCAATTGCCCGATCTCCTCCAGCCCGGAACTGACTCCCGTCAGGCGCGGCTGCATCCCCACCACAATCCCGCCGACATTCCCTTTGCCTCCCAAATCGGGAAACGCCAAAGTTGCCGCCCAGTTCCACACCTCGGCATCTCCCAACCCCAACAAACGCGCATCGGTATAGCCCATCCAACCCCCGATGGCTAACAAGTCGTCGATTTCGTAATTGGCTTGAATACCGTAGGAATTGCCCACCACCGGGCGTTCTAATTCCTGCGATCCCAGTTCGCGCAACCCCGAAGCGTTGCTTCCCGTTCCCGTAGCAATGCCTCGACCCTCGCCGGAATAAGAGTGGATGTAAGTCAGTCCCAAGACAAACCGATCGATCGGTGTCAGGGTCAGTTGTCCGAGAATGCCGTAGTCTCCGTTCCACAATCCCCCGCCGCTTTCGGGCTCGCTGCCTTCTCCGGCACTGTAACCCACATCCAAATCGATAGTATCTGTCAATTGAAAGCGTACCCCCACACCCGCATCGGTATTGGGAATTCGGTAGATGGGATTGTAGCGTCCGAAACGGGAGACTGCCCCATCGTCGCCGGAGATAAAGGGGTTGCCTTTGTCGGTAAAATCACCGACAGATAAGCCAGTGGGGGCGAGGGTGACTCGGATATCGTCCCCTAGGGGAAAGCGATATTCAACATTGAGTTCTACGGAATTGTCGGTATCTGTATCGAATCCCAAACGGGGTTCGTCGAGGCGAATTTCGTTGAGTCCGGTGACCCGATCGAGACGGGTAATATTTCCTGCTTTCAGTTTAGTTTGCAGTCGATCGTTCTCCAGTAAAACTGGTATCAAAACTGAGCGAAATTCGTTCGCTAAACGTTGTATTGATATCGATTTTTTCACCAAAAGCATCAATTAAAGCAAATAGCACTTCTCCTCGAACTTTGGTGGTAGTCGAAAAGGGAGAAACCCGAATTTCGATATTGTCGAGGGTGGCATTAAAGTCATCGAGTTCGGCATCAAAAGCCTCTAGTAATTGCTGAATTTCCTCCAAATTTGCCCGATCGAGTTGTACGCGATCGAGACACGCCGACATCGCCGCTGCAAATTCATAGCGCGTTATCGATCGATTTCCCCGGTACGTACCGTCGGGATATCCACTGATACAACCATACCGTTCGTAGAGCGATCGCAAGGCTTCGATCGCCCAATCGTCGGGTTGTACATCTACTAAATCTTCTACGGAGGGAACCCCGCTTGGTGGATTGGGTTCACTGAGTTTGATCGACGGACTTTCTAATTGGTCAATCCCAAAAATTCGTGGGGGATAACGATGAGAATTTTGGGCGATCGCTGGATTAAAATCGGCACAACTCAATCCTCCCAAAATCGCTAAAACCCATCTCCACTTCATCATTTTAAATTAAAACTCTTCACCCAAAATCTCGCAGTTTCAACGCACATTTTATCTTGAAGTTAATTTAATTACTATCATCGCGATCGTCATAAAAACGTAACCGACCGAAACCTAAAAACTGTTCCTGAACTTCTTCCCCTGCCGGAAATACCGTCACGCCGAATAAATAGATACCGCCTCCGAGGGGATTTCGGGCAGCTTTCAAGCCGATCGTCAATATTTTTTCTGGTGAAATGGGTGGATCGAAAATCACCGAAACCGTGCGAGTTTCCCGCTCGAACTCAGCCGTAAACTCGGTAATCTCTTCCCCTTTATTTCTGGGATTCCCTTCAAAAATGACGGTCTTTTCCGGATCAAATCGCAAGCGTTCCAAGCCTTCCGTTTGGGCGATCGTTACCTGTTGTAAAGGCTCTCCAGCGTTCTCCGGCAATTCGAGAGTGAAGTAATACGTCGCATTCCAAAAACCTGCACTTTTATCGGGTGTGGTTGCCCCGAGAAAACTGGGAGGATAGTCGAAGTGAATTTTCCCATCCCTCAATTGCACAGCCTCGATAACGGGCGCTAAAGTTGCTTCGAGAACAACAGCTAAGGCGATTATTGCCCATCCCCTCAATTTCATCTGTGTTACACCCCATTCTGCATAGCTTGTCTTGCAAACTTGAGTTTAAGCAACATCGCAATGAGAAAAGATGAAGAATAGATGAGAAAATTCTTACATTGAGTTGAGTCCATTTATTGAAAATGGGGTGATTTAGGGAAGGAATTGACGGGAGTTTGAGGTTGTGGTATTCTTGGTGGGGTCTAAAGTAATCTCTAACTACTTATCGTTCGCTAATCTAAAATCCTTGGTTTTCCATGGAGAATTCTTCACCGCCAAATCCGCCGCAGATTTAACACAAATCCTGGTAATATATCTTCTCCAGAAAGTTCCATGGGATGTTCTAAAACTTCTACTTCTTGTCCCGGACGATAGATTTCCACTCGTTTATTCTGAGGGTCAATTAGCCACCCCAGTCTTGCACCGTTTTCTCGGTACTCGAGCATCTTTTCTTGGAGTTTAGAGAGACGATCGGTAGCAGAACGTAATTCCACCACAAAATCCGGACAGAGGGGAACAAATCCGCGACGTTGTTCGGGTGTGAGTGATTCCCACCGTTGGCGACTTACCCAAGAGGCATCAGGGGAACGGCGAGCACCGTTGGGGAGGATGAATCCACCGGAGGAGTCGAACGCTACACCTAACTCTTCGTTCGCCTCCTCCCAAAAATCTAGTTTTCCAGTAATACGGCTATTTCGTTGGCTGGATTCGCCGCCAGTGGGTGGATTCACAATGAGTTCTCCAAGAGATGTCCGTTCTAATTGTAAATCGGGGTTAGCGGCGGCGAGTTCCTCGAATTGTTGGGGGGTGACGAACAGATGAGTGGTGCTGGGGAGTTCTAGGGTGAGGGTGGATGGCATGGGGTCACCTCGCAAGAGTCTGGGGAGATAGTTTTATTGTAGGGGATGGGGGCAGGGCTGTTTCATTTTCTGTAGGGGCGAAGCGCAGGCGTCCGGGAATCCCAAGAGTGGTTGCCCCGATCTCTGGAACCCCCATGATTTCGTCGGTGGCGGGGTAGGCACTCTTGGCGCTACCCCTACAAAATCCTCGTTTTCCACGACAATGAAACAGCCCTGGGGGGATGGGGGAGGTTGGGGGCGATCGCCCTTTCCAGGGAATCACAGATAATTAAAATATAATTAAAAATCAACAACTAACTCCCCGGTGCATTTCCTTCGTCAACACACCCTACCAACTAACAACTATCAACTAACCACGATTACCAAATAGTAGACAAATCTAAGACGAATTCGGGTAATATATCTTCCCCTGAAAAGGTATCGGGATTGTCGAGAATTTCCACTTCTTGATGAGGACGAGAAATTTCCAGTTGTCGTTGTTTGCGGTTAATCAGTAACCCTAATCTCGCGCCATTTTCTAAGTATTCACGCATTTTGGCGCGAGTTTTTTCCAGGGAATCGCTGCGTGACATTAACTCCACCACAAAATCGGGACATAAAGGAACAAATTTCTCTTGTTCTTCTGGAGTTAAAGCATCCCACCGTTCTTGTTTTACCCAGGAAGCATCGGGAGCGACTATCTGCACCATTGGGAAGTTTGAAGCAACCATTAGAGTCAAAAACTTCTCCCAGCTTGTAGCGACGATTCCAGGCTTGGAGTTGATAAATCAGATCGGCGTTGTGTTTGCTTGTTGTTCCTCCAGTTGGGGACATAATAATCACTTCTCCTTGGACAGTACGCTCGAATTGGAGATCGCTGTTTTCGTGACAGAGTTGCCAGAACTGCTCGTCGGTGAGGTCGAGTTTGAGTTCGAGAACGGGGGGTAAGTAGAGGTCGGTGGTGGACATGGGGATTCCTCGCTTCATCGATAGATTTAGGATAGCATCGGTGCATTGGGTCGATCGATCTCGTCATTGGGCAGAGGTTCAAATTGATGTCACCACCTCTGGCTGAGGTCTCAATTTGCCCGATTTTGCCCCAATTTATTGAGAATGGGGTCATTTGGAGGACGAGTTGACAGGGGTTTTGGGATGTGGTATTCTAGTTTAGTGGTTGATCTATGACTACTTATCGTACACTATTCTAGTGAATTGAAGTTTTCACATTGCGGATAGAGCCCGATCGTGACGAAGATGAGACGTAAAGTTTTCTTTTATCCAGTTCCCGGTCAAACGACCCAAACTCACTGGAAGTCGGGAATTCATGCTGGCAGCGATCGCAGCACGACTTTACTACTAGCAGAACATTCGGATAGTTCGGGGAAAGCTTCTCCCGATGTCGGGTATCGGCTATCTGAATACAAGCGAGATCCAGCGTCATCTACGTTCGATCATGGTGGTGCAACGACTCACTTCAGGAGGTCTCCTTGGGTTGTGGTTTCTGTGGAAGAATATATCGCCAATTTGGAGGGAATGCAAAAGTACGGTGAGGTGGTGATTTGCTATTGTGATTACGTTCCTTTACCGGAGGAGGAAAATCCTTGGATTGAGCTGCAAAAATCGACGATTTCTCCAGATTCTTTTGGTGGAGATCGGGAATCGTTTGACGCATTTGTTAGGGGTTTGTCTTCGGCAGAAGCTGAGTGTTATCAAATTGTTGATGACCATCGGGTGGTAATGTCTGCGGAGTTTCGCTGATGAGCGATCGCCCGAAGCGATCCCTTTGATAGACTGTCGATTGCTCAGGCGATCGTGACTCAAATGCCGATCGTCAGTGTTGATGCAGTATTTGATAGCTATCCGGTGCAACGATTGTGGTAAAGGGGTTTTTGAAATTTGGGATGTTTGGCGGCGATCGATCGAGTTGCAAAAGGAGTCTAAAATTCACTCTTGTAATGAATTTAAGAACTGGATTAATTCAGGTAAGTCATTTTGAACGACATCCCAAATTGTCTCCAAATCAAGGCGATTATAGTCATGAACGACAATATCTCGCATCCCGGCAATGTCTTTCCAGGGAATTTGTGAGTGTCTTGTTTTAAACTCTGCGGACAAACGTTTGGTAGCTTCGCCAATCACCAAAATACGCCGAAGAACAGCATCTTGCTTTTCATCATCGATCTGAAATTCTTCAAAGCGGATTCCTTTTGTGTAAGCTAAAATTTTTTCGATCGCTTCGACAATATCTAAAAGTGATTCTTTATCCCTAGCCATAAATGACGATCGCTGAGTTTAAGATATTTTGACGGCGGATGTAATTGGGACTGGTGGAAATGGCGGTTTTGCTGACGAGATCGACGTTTCGGTGAAATAGTGTTTCGAGTTCGTGTTTCATCCGAACTTGCAGAATTAAATTACGACGTGCATTCTGTCCGTAGGTAAATAACACGTCAATATCGCTAGGATTGTCTCCATCAAGGCGGAAATCGTCCCGCAAAATCGAGCCAAACAGAGCCAACTCACAAATCTGCCATTTTTGGCAAAAGTCAGTAATTTGCTGGGGGGTGGCGTTGAGTCGAGCGTACAAATTCTCTGTAGAAATTGACCGATCGACATCCTTGATTTTTAGCCTGGACTGGGGATTCTCTGTCATGGACACGACTGCTGCTATGAAATGATGGCTTCAAAACCTAGGACAACTTTGCCATTTCTGATTCAGAGAGAGGAGCAACAATTTGTTCTTCAATTAGATTTTTAAACTCTTCTAAAGGAAGTGGTTTTTGTTGGCAATAAGCAATGACAACCCGATCGAATTTTTCGTCATAGCCATCGCTGGGATAGCTGTGGACGGAAGAGACAACCCAGTGTGTAGGGAGTTCGATCGCTGTTCGGATGCCATCGCGATCGTGGGTGCTGCCTGTGAATAGGCGATCGCCAATTTTGGGAAGTTCTCGATGGCGGCGGCGATAATCGACGGATTCTTGAATGAGAGAAAATGACCGACCATTTTCTAGTTTTCCCGCTGGAATTTGCATTCCACTTCCGTATTGTTCAGAGAAGTATAGAATCAGGGTGGGACGATCGTCTTGAATTGTATCCATCGTGATTAATCATCCAAATTGGCGTAGGGGTCAAGTTCGGCAAAACTGTCAAAATCCTGGACATCTTTTTCAAAGATACAGTCAACAGGAAGTGGGTCGAAAAAGCCAGTTCTTTTCCGCTCAGTCTCTTTGAGATGCCATCCGTATCGTTTAGCCATCTTTTCGCACTCCTCTTCGCTGGCAGCGGGGTGTCTGACTTTTTTCTTTTGTGTCATTATTCTCGGGAAATGAGGTTTAATGCAGCGTCAGATGGGTCAGATGTGTAGATGCTGTCATTTTATCATTTAGGGGACGAGTTGACGGGGGTTTTGGGATGTGGTGGTCTAATACCAAGGCAAAGCTATGACTACTTATTGTACGCTAATCTGTGAAGGGAAGTTTTCACATTGCGCATAGAACCTGTGGAGCTACAATGAAAACATCTAAGACTGAACTGTTTGGATGAAAATGTGAATGGGGCGATCGCACTGGGACTTGGGCGCTATGGGATTGATGTGACCACAACGCAGGAAGTTGGGTTGTCGGGACAAGCAGATGAAGCGCAATTGGAGTTTGTGCGGCGAGAACATCGGGTGTTGTGCGAGTTTGTGGTGGCGATCGCTTGAGGGTGTGAAACTGTAACTTAATATCTGGTCAGATATATACAAAACTACTCAATTTGACCAGATATTAAAGAATCAATATCGGCTCTTACCTTCTTCTGCCAGTCCGGTATTTGCTTGAGCCTTTCGCGGACACCGGGTAAAACTTTCAATTGCACCGGGACTTGATCGTATGCCACTTTATGATCTGGCTGGAATTTTAATGTTGGCATGATTAAAGGCTTTTATATCTGGTATACTACATAATATAACGTATTTGAAAGGTCGAATCAAATGCTACTTAGTTTCAAGACGGCATTAAGACCCAACAATAAACAGGAGACACTATTTCGCAAAGCTTCCGGAATATCACGACACGCATACAATTGGGCTAACGCTCAGATCGGGGATGTTTTGGCAATTCGTGAAACCGACAAGACGGTCAAAGTTCCTACAGCAATCGATTTACACAAAAAATTGGTGAGCCGAGTCAAATCCGTTAACCAATGGTATTACGAAGTCAACAAAAACGTCCCTCAAAAAGCGCTGGCAGATTGCCGAACAGCTTGGGATAGATGCTTTAAAAAGGTTTCCCAACAACCGCGATTCAAAAAGAAAGGTCAACGCGATTCTTTTTATTTGGAATCAGGGACAAAAGCCAAGCCGGGAATCAAAAATGACGGCAAGCGAGTTAGACTGCCATCTATCGGTTGGGTGCGCTTAGCAGAGCCTCTACCTGTGACAGCTGTTCATAACTGTGTGATCTCACGCCAAGCTAATCGTTGGCTTATCTCAATTAAGGTTGAAATTGAAAAACCCAACGTAGACCCTAATAGACCGACAATTGGTGTTGACATAGGAATTAAGGAATTAGCAGTTTGTTCTAACGGGAAAGTCTTCACTAACCCGAAAGCTTATCGCCGTTTAAACAAACGGATGAAGCGGTTACAACGTCGCGTTAGTAAGCGCGTCAAGGGTTCTAAAAATCGAGCCAAGGCGGTGCAAAAGCTAGCTAAGTTACACGCCCGGATTGCCAACACACGTAAGGATGCGATTCACAAATTAACTCACTATCTTGCCCAGAACCACAGCGAGATCAAGATTGAGGATTTGTCAATTAAAGCATTCTTGAAAAATCACAAGTTAGCCGGGGCGATCGCTGACTGCGGAATGCACGAGTTTCGCCGACAGTTAGAGTATAAAACTGAGAAATTTTCCAGTCAGTTGATATTGCTTGACAGAATGTTTCCCAGTTCTCAGATTTGCTCGAACTGCGGCAATCATCGTCATAAAATGCCATTAAAAAACCGCACTTATCTCTGCCCTGAATGCGGTTATACCGAGGACAGAGACTTAAACGCGGCGAAGAATATCGAACGATGGTTTGATGGAATCCATATTCCAGAGCGTTCGGAAATGGCGGTGAGTTCCACCGTGTCAGCCTGTGAAGTAGACAAACCCGATAGCAGTTATGCTGTCGCTACGTTGAATCAGGAAGTCAACAGCAATCCGACTCATGTCCAGCTTTGTCTAGATTTGAGTAGGTTTGTATAGGTTTTACAGAACGGTATTTTCAGGTGAGGAACGGTGCTAGCTTGGCAAAGCGAAGGAGTTGACAACAATTATGCCAAAATCCAGAAAGGAGCGTCAGTTAGAAGAAAGGAAGACGACTTCCCACTGGGCGATATCCGAAGAAGCTTGCGAGTCGATGGAAGAAAAGTACGGGTGGACATTAGTAGAAACCAATCGAGATAATAGCAACCTGCTTCCTGTTGAGTGTGTTTTTGAGGGGGAAGCAGAGTTTCCCAAAGGTAGTATTGGATATTCCGCAGGAGAGGAGTGTGACTGAGATGAGACGCAAAATTTTCTTTTATCCAGTTCCCGGACAGACAGATCGAACATACTGGAAATCGGGAATTCATGCTTGCAGCGATCGCAGCACAACCTTGCTACTGGCAGAATATTCGGATAGTTCGGGGAAAGCTGTTCCCAGCGAGGGGTATCGTCTATCTGAATACAAGCGAGATCCAGCGTCATCTACGTTTAACCATGGTGGTGCCACAACTCACTTCCGCAAGTCTCCTTGGGTGGTGGTTTCTGTAGAAGAGTATGTCGCTAATGTGGAGGGAATGCAAAAATATAGCGAGGTCGCTATTTGCTATTGCGATTACCTACCTTTACCGGAGGAGGAAAACCCTTGGATCGAGATGCAAAGATCGATGCTTTCTCTCAATTCTTTCGCTGGGGATAAGCAGGCGTTTGAGGCATTTGTTAGCGGTTTGTCTCCAGCAGAAAGGGAATGCTATCAGATTATCGAGTTCGATCGGGCTGGGACTTCCATTGATCCCTGTTAAAATTAAGGAATTGCCTAGACTGAGGAAGACATCATGACTTCTCAAACACTGGACTTTGTGGAAGATGTATTAAGCAAGTTGCAGAAGTTACTGCCTGATCAGCAGGAACAAGTGTTGGCTTTCATTGAATTTCTAATCTCTCAGCAGGAGTGCTCCCTCCAGCAACAAACTTTAGGAGAAGTTGTGCCATCGCTCTCTAAACCACGTGTGTTCGGTCAATATCGAGGACAGATTTGGATGAGTGATGATTTTAACGATCCTTTGCCGGATGAGTTTTGGTTGGGGGAGTCTTGAGAGTTTTACTGGATACTCATGTTTTCATCTGGGGATTAACGGTTTCTCCAGAGAAAGGGCAAAGCCTCTATCCATAATGCCAATGCTATCTTTAGACCTCATTTTTTCAAAAATTGGGGATAGAATATGATATTCTATCCCCAATTTTTGAGTTTTAAGCTAACTTTAAACACTTCTGGATGTTCGCCTATAGCAAAATATTTAACAGTCAATATAGATTGCCGATCGAATCTCCGATCAAAGCAAAACTTCCTCTAAAATCGGTCGATAATGCAACATCATTACTTGCCGATCGCTCAATGTTTCCAGTGCATAAGTCCGTCCTTGCCGATCGCTAAATTCAACCTCAAAAACTCCTGGTTCGTACACTTCAACGATCGTACCGACTTGTCCGCGATACAATCCCAATTCTGGTAGGTTTTCTATTAAGGCAACACTATCTAATAATTTCAAAGATCCATTCATCTCCTGTACCTCCTATTTTACAAAATATAGCAAGTCACCAACCGGGGAAAATTCTCATCGCCTCGCACAATCCAAGCACTCCTAACAACAGCCTGTTTACCCGATACGCGACCTTGTAGGATCGGCCATATTTTTCACCTGACGTTAGAATAGATGCGATCTCCTTGGGATGTGGTAGTCTAATTAAGGGGCGAAGCTGTGACTAATTGTTGTACATCAATCAATTTGGAGGACTATAGGATTGGGGATTCCTCTCTCTAATTCGTTGCTGACGATCGCCCTTTTTGGGGAATCAGATATCATGAAAAAATTAATAACTCACCACTAACTATTCCGTTTCGGCTGTCTTTAAGGTCTTCAGATACAAGTTTAAGGCTTGGCGAACGTGATAGCTTTGACTTTCTGCCTGGGTACTTAGCCAAGCTTTCTGTTCTAAGGTGATTTTGACAGTAATGGCGACGGTTTCACCGGGTTTGTCAGGTGCCGATCGATCGGGTAGTTTCGCTAAGGTATTAGGATGTTTTCCTCTGGGATACTGAGAATTCTGACTCATCTTTTGACGTATACCTCTAAATGGAGTACTGTATTAACGGTGTTGATGTCACAGGTGACATCAGTAGTGTAGCAACCCTTAACCCACTGGGAAGTATTCAGATGACAAAGCCTCAAAACTATTTGGAGTTTTTTGATTCTCAAGATAATCCAGACCGATGTGCCCAGCAAATGGGATTACCGGGAATAGAATTGAGTGAAGAGGTTATCGATCGAAGGGATGATAAATTTAAGGAAGAGACGAGAAATTCTTCTCGACGGTTGGCAGGAGCGATGAAAGCAAAAGGAGCGAGAAACTATGCCCAGGTGAATCGAACCATCAATGAAAATTTGTTTGGGTGTTCGACGCAGGAGTTGTACGAACATACTCAGTCTCGGAAATCCGATCGGGGGGATTTACCCAAAACGGCACAAACGGCACTCCAGGTTACTAATAATGCCACTCGTTTGGATATTGATGCGTGCGATATGACGGGGAAATTTCGTCCGGAAATAGAATCAGAATGCCGTCAAGTTGCCGCAGAAAATGCTAAACAACAATGTCAAAATTTGGGATGGTAATTTATGAATATCGATCGATTGCAAGCTGCGGTTAGAGCTAAATCGTTACATCCTGATGAAAATAACATTGAATCTTGGCAAGGGGTTTATATTCAGTGGTGCTTGGAGAAGTTGGATGAGGATTACGGTACCCTAGATGGGATTTACTGGGGAGCTTTGAATCCTATGGCGATCGATCCGGAGTTTCCGGAGGTATTTGAGGCGATGAGTTCTCAGGTTCTGGCAGTGTTTGTGCGAGAGCATACTGAGGCGATCGATCGTCTCAAGGATGGAATGGAGCAGTTGTTTGAGGGGAAGGAAGGGTTGGGGCGGGAGTTGTTTTTGGATGGGTTGAAGGGGATTCAGATTTTGGAGCGATTTCTGCGATCGGAATTTCAGGTCGCTCAGTCGGATTTGAGGGAGTTGTCTTTAACGTTGAATCGGGTGTTGTGTGAGTGGGTGGTGACGATCGTTTGATGGGTTTTGCTCTGACAGGGGATATCTGGTAGAACATCGCTCTTCGTGTCACCCCCTCAGACTGAAGTTGAGATCTACCGGATTTTGCCCCAAATTATTGAGAATGGGGTCATTTAGGGAACGTGTTGACGGGGGTTTTGAGATGTGGTAGTCTAGTCTAAGGGCGCTAGCTATGACTACTTATTGTACGTTAATCTTTAAATTGAAGTTTTTACATTGCGGATAGAACCTGTGGAGCTACAATGAGAACATCTAAGACTGAACTGTGATTTAAATAATGTCTAGGAAAGACCGCTTTCATGAAGCAGTCAAACACGCTCTCGAAAAAGAGGGGTGGACAATCACCCACGATCCTCTCCCTCTGAATATCGGATCGCTCAGGTTGGAAGTTGATCTAGGTGCCCAAAAGCTGATTGCAGCTCAAAAAGGCACTCAGAAAATTGCTGTGGAAATTAAAAGTTTTCTCAGAACTTCCAAAATTACAGATTTCTATCAAGCTTTTGGACAATTTGTTCCCTACAAAGTTGCATTACAAAGACTGGAACCCGATCGAACGATTTATTTAGCCGTTCCAGATTCTGTTTATGAAGAACTGTTTGGAGAACTCTTGATTCAAGATATTCTCGAACAATATCCAATGAAACTAATTGTTTACACACCAGACCAGGAGGCAATTCGAGCGTGGATAGACTAGAACATTATCGAAAAAGCATCAAAACTCTACTGAAACAGTATGCTGATTCCATGAGTAAGAACCCAGAATCTGAAGTAGAAATTGAGATTGTTTTCGATCCGGAAAACGATCGATATCTTTTACTCAATGTGGGTTGGCGGGGAGCAAAGAGGGTTCATCACTGCCTGTTTCACTTCGATATCAAAGGGGAGAAAATTTGGCTACAAGAAAATAATACTGACATTGAAGTCGATCGAGATTTACAAGAGATGGGTATCTCTCAACAAGAAGTTGTGGTGGGTTTCCATCATCCTTCTGTTCGCGAATACTCTGACTTTGCTACGGCTTAACTTACTGGATACCGATCGTTGTTCTTTTATTTTAGAAGGGGAAGCAGCAGCGAGCGAGAATTTTCGCCGTCGAGTCAATCTGACGATCGCCACCAGTGTTATTGTGGCTGGAGCACTCAAGTTCATGGTGCAAAATTCCCAACGACAAGCAGTCAACCTTCATATTCGGAACCAGGATTTTGCAGTTATTGACACTCTCGCCGCTAACCGCAAAGCGGTGTAGCGGGAGATTCTTGCTTCTCAGAAACACGCTTTTTGGTACTTGTACCAACGAGTCTTACTGTTTCTCCACAAGCTTGAATTTCTGTGTGTCCCACAGTATTTGTCTCTAGTATTCTTATCCCTTCTGCCCTCAAGTTCCGTGAAGCGTTTTCATCCCTGTCATGAGTCGTTTGACAACTCGGACAAAGCCACTCACGGATACTCAAATTCAGCCAATCATTTTTATGACCGCAACATGAACAAAGTTTTGAACTGGGAAAGAATCTGTCAACTTGAACAAATTTACCTCCCTCTCTATCCAGTTTGTAGCTTATGAAGTTAAGCAGCATACCCAAGCCAGCATCGTGTATTGACTTAGCTAATTTGGTACGTGCCAATCCTTTGATACAAAGGTTCTCAGCTACTATGACTTGGTTATCGTCAACTAACTTTCGTGAGAGTTTATGAAGAAAATCTTGTCTGGTGTTTGATATTTTTTCGTGAACTTTGGCAACTACCTTGATGGCTTTACGTCTGTTGTTAGACCCCTTAACCCTACGAGATAAAGCTTTTTGTCTAATTCGCAGTCGTTTTGCATACTTTCTAGTGGGTTTGATTGGGTCAACCTTGTAACAGGTTTCGCCATCAAACACAGTTATT
The DNA here is from genome assembly GCA_963838375.1 of uncultured cyanobacterium. GTDB lineage: Bacteria > Cyanobacteriota > Cyanobacteriia > Cyanobacteriales > Geitlerinemataceae > DVED01. The sequence goes on from CAWIQY010000016.1 coordinate 62,929, forward strand.
AAACTGGTTAACCCCAAATCAATTCCTGATATTTTCCCTTCCTTGGCGTTGGTTAAATTTTTCGTCTCAAATAAGATGGCAGCAAAATATTTATCTGTGCTTGTCTTGGAGACGGTCACAGATTTGATCTTGCCATTAATACTTTTTGAAAGACTAGCTTTAACCCGGCTAAGTTTAGGTAGTTTTAACCCACCATCCTTAATTGAACAACTTTCAGGAAAACGAATTGATTGTCGGGAATGTTTGCTCTTGAATTTTGGGAATCCAGTGCGCTTTGCAAAAAAGTTTTTAAAGGCAGATTCTAAATTCTTAAGTGACTGTTGTAGAACGGCAGCAGTTGGTTCTTGTAGCCATTCATAATCAGCTAGTTTCTTGAACTGAGTAAGGTCTTTAGCCATTTGGCAGTAAGTCATACCCTTACCCGTTTCTTTATATTGAGTATTAGTCTTATTGAGGTAGAAATTCCAGACAAAGCGAGAACATCCAAAGCTTTTAGCTAAGGATGTTACTTGCTCTTTGTTTGGGTAAATTCTGACCTTCAGTACGTCTAACATCAATATATTTTTGAGAAACTTATAGCAATATACTACTGACCGCTATCTCTTGTCAATCTATATACCATCATATTGATTGACTACAAGCCTGATAAACCCCTCTTAACGTTGATTGGAAATATCAAAACAGTGAGTAGCAGATTAATACGCAAAGAGTTCCCTTGCTTGGCTAAAAATATTTTTACAACAAGCCTTATTTTTGGACGGGTGCGTACTTTGTGGCTAGTCATGGTGGTGTCATGGTTGATCAACTAAAAGATTATGTTGAGAACCAAGAACAACTAAAATAATGATTCGCTGCGCTCAATTTTTATATTGGTCGCAATTCATCATCCCGTTACAGTCGCAGACTGTAACGGGAGTCCTCTTGCTCCATTAAGATAGAAGTTCCTTCATTATTCAACATTTCTGTTGAATCGGGTCTTGTGTGAGTGGGTAGATCGTTTGATGGGTTTTGCTCTGACAGGGGATATCTGGTAGAACATCAAAATTCGTGTCACCCCCTCAGACTGAAGTTGAGATCTACCGGATTTTGCCCGAAATTATTGAGAATGGGGTCATTTAGGGAACGAGTTGACAGGGGTTTTGGGATGTGGTATTCTAACTATAGGGCGAAGCTATGACTACTTATTGTACGTTATTCTATTAAATTGAAGTTTCCACATTGCGCATAGAACCTGTGGAGCTACAATGAGAACATCGTCAACAGAGGGGAGGAAATCATGACTTTGAGGTCGATCGATGTGGTGGAAGAGTTGTTGGGAAAGTGGCAGAAGTTGATGCCGGAAAATCAGCAATTGTTGTTGGTTTTCGCCGAGTTTTTGCTGGAGCGACAGATTCAATCGATGCCAAAAAACACTTCAGTTGAAGTCATGCCATCTCCTCCTACACAACGTGTTTTGGGTCTTCATCAAGGGATGGGTTGGATGAGTGATGATTTTAATGACCCTTTGCCGGATGAGTTTTGGTTGGGTGAAGCATGAAGATTTTGCTGGATACTCATGTATTGATTTGGTTGGCAATTAGTCCGCAAAATCTATCGCAGTCAGCGATCGATATTTTGACCGATCCGAATTATACTTTATTCTCGAGCTTGGTCAGTATTTGGGAAATGCAGATTAAGCTCCAGATCGGAAAGTTAACGCTGAATGTGTCTTTACCTGAATTAATAGAACGTCAGCGGGAAATCAATGGTTTACAGATTTTACCGATCGAGTTGGAGCATATTTTGGCGTTGGCAGGATTACCCGATCGTCCCGAAGCGATCCGTTTGATCGATTGTTAATTGCTCAGGCGATCGTGACTCAAATGCCGATCGTCAGTGTTGATGCTGTATTTGACAGCTATCCGGTGCAACGGTGGTGGTAAAGGGGTTTTTGGTTGGGTTGAAGGGAATTCAGATTTTGGAGGGATTTGGGCGATCGGAGTTTGAGGTTGCTCAGTCGGATTTGAGGGAGCTGTCTTTAACTCTGAATCGGGTGTTGTGCGAGTGGGTGGGGGCGATCGTTTGATGGGTTTTGCTCTGATAGGGGATATCCGGTAGAACATCAAAATTCGTGTCACCATCTCAGACTGAAGTTGAAGATCTACCGGATTTTGCCCGAATTTATTGAGAATGGGGTCATTAGGGAGACGAGTTGACAGGGGTTTTGGGATGTGGTAGTCTAATTCCAGGGCGAAGCTATGACTACTTATTGTACGTTAATCTTTTATAAGAGTGCCTATTAATTGCCGAAGTACTGTTTCTTCTATTTGAAATTCACTCGCTAATTCTGTCAGTGGCTTTTCGCTGAGGTCTTTGTACTCTTGTTTGAAACCCGATGAATCGATCGACCACTTAGCGAGTTTGCCATTTTTTTGACACCACAGTAGCTCGCAACCGAGATCGATCTTGCGAATGGCGATAAATTGGTGAATCCAGGAAAAACGATCGGGTGTAATATTACCTTTGTTGTCTTTGAGATATACGGGAGCTTGGTCTTCAGTTTCGAGGATATAGCCATATTGACCGATGATCAGGCTGATGCCTTGGCTAGATAAATGGAAGGAGTTTGGCTGGGGTTGTTGGTGTTGTTTTTCCAGTTTTTGCAGGGTGCGGAAACGGTAGGAGAAGAGGCGAGGATGGTAAATATTGGGGATGAGGGGAAGGGTTTGGCTGTGTTGTTGGAAGTGGTTGAAGTGGGGGTGGTTGGGTTTGACGAATAGGAAGGTATTTTGGGCGTACCACCACTCAACATTTGGAGAGTCCCAGAAAACAGGGCGAAACAGAATCGAGGCAGTGGTAGCCCTGGTTTTCAAACTTTAGAGGCTGTTTAGTATCCTAAGCTACAGTTTTCGCTCGTGATCACTGAGTATGCACAAAATTCCTGATAATGCAACCCCAAGACCTGAATGCTTACGCTTTGTCGTACAGATTTTTAAGATTTTTCGCTGGAGTCATCCTAGATTCAGTTTATCAAGTTAAAAGTGTTTCATCCCCAAAATCATAAGCCTGCTTTAGAAGCAATAATTTCCATTCCATAAATATCAAATCGTGAATAGCCTGGATGTAACTGCATGAGCTTTGCCAAAAGAGATTCGTCAAAAATATATGTCCCTAGAGGTTTACATTCGTAGTTATCAAAATCCGAGACCTTCATTAACATTTCGTAATCTTCATAAAAGAGTCTATTGATAGAATCTCGAAAGTAAACTTGATGAACTATCTCTTCAGAAATATCTGAGTTGTAATACTTTAGAAGATATTCAAGCATCTCAAATGGACGCGTCAAAAGATGACCAAATTTAGGAATTTTGTCTAGATTAAACATATTAATATCTTTAGTTACCCAGCAATGATGACCTATAACTGAAGACCAAATAGGAGTGAAGTAACTATATAGTTGCCCATTAGGTTTTAAAGCAGTGTAGCATTTTTTTAGTACTGCTGGTAGTTTTAAAATATGTTCAAAGGCAGTAATCGATACAACAATATCAAATTGAGAATAAAATGAAGATGGAATATTTTCAGCTAGACCATTAAAAATAACATATGAATCGGAATTCATATGTTGTTTCACATCCTTCAAATCTAATATTTTCTCGCATTCATAATGCTTTTTATGAGTAAACAATTCATAATGGAATGGAGGAATTAAATCGACAGAAACCCATTTTTTACAACCAAAATCGTCAAAGATAACTTCTCTTGGTATATTACTTCCACCAATTTCTAAAATAGATTTTCCACATAAATCGCATGATTTATTAAGCTTCTTGAAAGCATCAAACTGGTAAGGGACTAGTTGATATTTTTCAGTTAGTTCAAGAATTCTCTCTTGAGATAAGAAATTGGTATTCATTTTCATATAGCTAGTTGAAATTAAGAATTATTTTGTTGCTCTACCCAAAGTTTAGCTGCTATTTCAATCATGTCCTCAGCATTCAATTTATAACATTCATTATCATCGGGATATTTAGAGTAATCTACATTAAACAATTGTTCTCGTCCAAAATATTTTTTTGCAACTTTTCTATTAGATTCTTCAAAGCGCATCATGAATTTCTTTGCTTCATCTTTCGTGGGCAGCATATGGTTTCCAGAAAAATTCTTCTCCAAAATTGAAACTAAGTTTCCTCTGAGTGAATTGAGTTTACCATTTTGAGTATTAGGAACAAACTTATTGAAGAAAGATAAGAAATACTGAGCTTTATAGGATAAAGACGGATTATAGCTAGGTACTCGATCTAAGTGAGCAATTTCAATTCTAGTTTTTGAGCAAAAGTCTTCTACTATATCAGAATTCAATAATTCATATTTATCATAGACATTAAGAATTATATTTTCTTTTCCAAACAAGCTGCTCCATTTTTCCAAAAGGTGGTCATAATTAAAATAAATATCCAAAATATTATTGGATATTTTATCATCGTACTTTAAAGCCGTACTGTGAAAACTTACAGCATAATCAATCTGATTTCTAATATATAAAACTATTTTTATATTACTACTTATTTCTTCTAAAAAAGATTTTAGTCTGGGGATTTCTGATTGTGCATCTAAGCTCGCAACTTGTTCACTAGAAAAAATCAAAGATCTAATATTTTTATTATTTTTTATTTCTTGAAGTGTTTTATTTTTTAATATTTTTATGTAATTCAATCTATCATTTTCCGAACAAAAACTATTATCAAACGCAAAACGTTTTTCTGCTCTAATATTATGAAACGCTTTATATAGCTCCAAATGGTTATCCTCTCCCATCGAAGTTGGATACAAAATATTTTGTGTCAAGAGTTTGTTTCGATTTTTTTTTAAAAAATACTGAACAGATGTGGTTCCGGTCTTAGCTGCACCTAAATGAAGAAAGATTTGCATTTTTTTTAATTATTGTCTCAAAAAACTTAATTTCAAATTATTTTTTTTATTTTCTCAGCTAGTTTATAAGCACATAAATAATGCATTTCAGGAGAAGGATAATATTCATTATAAATACTTGTACTACGTGGATCTCCTGGTGTTCTATTCTGAGGCTCTAACGTAACAATATGATATAGTTTCTGAGGTAAACCATCACTGGCTACTACTTCTACGTACTCAGAGCATTGCTTTGCTATTTCATCAATCATTTCTTTGTTCACAAGGTGTGGATAAGAACCTAGCACTCTACCAACATTTTGACAGATCTGAGTATCATAGGCTGGATTTCTAGTAGAAAACCACAGTAAAACAGTTGGAACATTTATGTTTTTAATCAACGCAGTATACTCATTTATGTAGTTATCCCTTGTATTTTCAACAAGGTCTTTAACTTCGATCTCTGTATGATTTTTTATATACCATTCCCATGCATCTTCAGCAATTTGAATTTTTCCCAATTCCTTATTGAACACAGAAGAAGTTCCTTCCCATATTCCTTGAATATAATTAAATATATTATTTTTACAAGAATCGACCACTCATGACTTGTAAAACACAGTACTTTCCATTGTTTACTGTATCCAATAGAAACTTTGATGAATTAAATTTTCTGGGTCCTGCACCTGCAATTCCTAAATTAACAGAATGCAAACCAACTACCTGTTCAAGCAATTCAGGAAACGGATATTTTACAAATCTTCCGAAAGTTTGAGCAGCGCCAATAAAACTTCCGTATCCATAAAATGAGCAAGAACCCCCATTCCTTAAGGGTAAGTCGAAACCATTGGGTATCGCCAATTTATAATCAAGAAAATTTTTATCTCTATCTTGATAATTTTTCCCCATATCAATTACGATTTTTAAATAATTACTGACAACGATTTGTGACTAGTCAAAGTATCACATCAACTCAATTTAATTCCTCGTACCTCTAATTCACAAGCTTCCGATTGTTTTCGAAGATTCATATATGAATCTTCTATAAATAGATTGGAAAACCGATCATTTATATTGTTGCCTTGCTTTTTGTACCTTGCTTGAGAAACTGAAAATAAATACTCACTTTCTATATCACAAAAACTACAAATGGTTTTGCAGATTTCATTAGTATTTTTCAAAATATCTTCATAGTAGACTTGTAAATAGTCAGCTTGATTTATTGCAAAAAATTTATGCCATGCTGCATTTTCCTTGGCTAATTTGTTGACAAAATTCAAAATCTTGTCTTCGTTAAATTCAATTTTATCTCTTTTATTTCCATTTCCAATTTCTAGATTAGCTTTTTCATTATGTGAAGTCCATTCATCGGTTTCACTAGCAAGATACATAGAGATTGCTTGAGCTATGACATCTTTTCGAGTTAACAAGATAAACTTAGATCCATATATAAAATCTTTGACTGGTTGAATTTTTAGATATGGTTCAAACTGATCGAAGAGTAGCTTAATTCCAAATATACCATTTTTAGTGGAGAACCGTTCAATCACTAAATCAAGATATTTTTTGAAATTTATACGAGAGCCTGGATCTATGAGATTATTTTCTTCGCAAAAGGGAATAACAAAGGATCGTATATTTAAAAACTCTTGAGGATTCCCCATAATTCTGGATGAAGCTAACAGATCGCAAAGTAAGTTGCTCCCGGAACGAGGTGTAGTGCAAATTATGTATCTTCTGTGATTGTTTTCCATGTTGCCTTAAAGACTTTACCTCTAGATAAATAGAACTACGATCGCCCTTTTATTCAAGCCGCCCAACTCAACTCATTCGTCAAACTACTCATCTGCTTGTGCTGCGTCACCTCCCGCCAAATCCTCGACCATCCCGCATCATTCGCATATTCCGAAGCCGATCGATTCCTCATGTCCTCCTCCAACTCTGCTAGATAAGACTCATCCATCGCTAACCGTCCCAATAAAGAAATTAAATCGAACACCGAAACCGGTCTAAAAACACTGTTTTTTTGCATCGCTGCTAACCAAGAACTCCCTTCACAATTGGGTATAATCATCGGCACCCCCGCACGTTTAAACGTTTCCCGACCGATCGAAAACTGCGGACAATTCCCACTCAAATCCAGAACGAACGGAGGTCTTCGATCCCCCAATCGATCGAGAAATTCCCCCTCATCAGCCATTGCCGTCACCCATTGACTATCCCCTTGCCAAGTTTCCCCCGGCAATGGTTCAACAGCACCCCCTCCCGCCATGAAAACGGCAGGATACAACTCAGCCGGAAATAGGCGAGTACAGACTTTCCAAACTGCATAGGCAAACACCATGGTCGATCGATGCGCGAGAATGAAAGGAGGTGCTGCCGATTGCCAACTCCCCCCAAAACGATCGGGAAGTTGTCGCCAGTAGGGAACCACTGCCGTCCGCGCATGGGGTAGGAGATCTCCCTCACCCGAAAGTGCCGACAAGCTACAACTCACTAACGTCAAGTTGCGGAACTCTTTCAACAACGACAGCAAGATTTGGATATCCCCTTTCTCCTGGCAATGACTTCTGAGTACATCTGTCCGAACATAAACCGGGATACTCCTCAATGCTGAAGCAATGCCACTCTGGAGTTGCGTCGGCACATCCAGCAACCACAGGCATAAGATTTGACGAGGAGTACAAAACTCTTCCAGACTAGACACCGCACAAGCAACACCCAGCAGCGCCTCAGCCTCTCGACTATCCTCCAAACCCGACGCTTTTGCCGCTTCAGGAGAAAGGACAATTTTTCCAATAATATTGTGATACTTGAATGCCGCCGCTCGTTTTTTGGTTAGGGGTGCATCGACGTAATACACGAGATCCCCAAGATGCTTGAGATAGTAGATGGTTTGAATGGCGTGTTCCCGTGCGGGTGAATTTTCCTCAAAAAATTGCTCGTTGAGGACGATTGCAATTAACGATCTGCCTTTGAGCATTTTGCCAATCGTCCACTCCATCGAGTGTTCAACGCGATCGTGCATTTGGCGATAGCTGGTTTTCGTTGCACCCGCTAAATCTTTCAGCAAACTGCGATCGTATGCCAGTTCCAAACACGCCTCCGCAATCTCATCAAGACTCTGACAAGCCTGAAAGGAATGGTTGATGGGAATGCCTTCCATGGCGTGTTTGTGCGCGACAATCGGCAAACCCGTGGTTAGCGCTTCCACCGCCTTAATCTTCAATCCCGTACTGAACGTCATCGGTACGACGATCGCATCAATGGCAGCATAGAAGGATTCCACACTCTCAACCCATCCCATCAACTCAATGCCGCCTCTGCCGGCAAATTCTTGAAGATCGGTACACATCCCTCCCGCAAATTTAATCTTAATCGGAGCCAAATACTTGCGAAATTTCGGCAAAACATTGTGAATAAATGCCTTAGCATTCTGCACGTTAATGCTGTTGCGAACCCCAATGTTTCCCAAAACCAGATAATCTTCATCTTCTGGGGTTAACACTCGAGCGATCGGGTTTTGGGGTTCGATATGGTGCAAGGTGCAAACAGGTGTCGGTGAAATTTGGCGGAAAAAGTCTTCCTCCTGTTCCTTAATCGCCCAAATTAAATCCGATCGTTGCAAGGCAATGGCTTCCTGATCTTGGGTGGTGTGGAAGTATTCACGACCGATGCCTTGTGCTTCCAGGAGTTGTCGCCGACCTGTAAATCGATCGTGGGTATCGAGAATGCGGTAAACATGGGAAGGAGCATACTCGAAAGCCTTGCTCAGATAGGGATAGTTAACAACAAACGCATCAAAATATCGATGGGAAAACAACCATCTCAGATAGTCCCCAATCCCATAATCCCACCATTCATCAATCCGATGATCTTCCCCTTCCGCTTCTGCGTGTAAAGGACGAGTTGGAGGAACTTGATAAAATGAATCCCATTGCTGAGACATTTGCCGCAACGATTCACCAGGAATCCCTGCCACCCACTCTAAAGGATAGTGTAAAAAGTGAATGCGAGCGCCGCGTTCTTGGAACTGCCGACAGACTGAATAAACTCGCTTACGGTTTCCTTGATCGAGGGGATAAGTCGGTGTGGGAGATAACACCAAAATATCCATTCCTTGGAGATTTGTTCGATGGTTCATCGGGAAAACCATTATCTACGTCCTCCCTTTTCTTCTACATCTGCAAACCCGGCCAACATCAGTGTTGCCATCGCTGAAAGAACAGAAAGTTGCTCGCCAAATTGCTGGGAACTATCCGTTTTGTAGAACAATCCCCGAATGTTGCGTTCTTTGGGTGGCAACCGGAAGAAATACTCTAGAACCCAATCCCATCCAGCCGTGGCATTACCGATCGCAGTCTCTGGGTGCATCATGTAATCCGAAACCGCTTGCCAAACAATACGCTGTCTAAACCAAGACTGTTTTAAACGTTTCCGTTCGACCAGGTGAGAAACAACGGCATCAGGTGCATAGATTGCCAACTTTCCACTTTCTTTGAGACTATTTAACAGGCTGATTTCTTCATTACTCATCAGCACTGAGCCTCCTCCTTTTCGTCCCAAAGTGGTATCGAATCCACCTCGATCGAGAATGTCTTGGGTACGAAACGAAATATTTGTTCCTGCCAACCATTCTCCCTCTCGCACCACGCGAGTTTCTCCACCCCAATTCACCGCAGACACGTAACCCAATAAAGAATCACCCAACCAAGTCGGTCGTTCAACTTCCCACATTGGATCGACTCGACCGCCAACCACCGCTGCATCTTTACCGAATAGATCGAAGGCGGTCAAAACATTTTCTAGCCACGTTGGGGAAGCGATCGCATCATCATCCATATAGGCAATAAATTCAGTCCCACACTGTTGAGCTGAAACGTTTCGAGCATTCGATAATCCGGGTATGGGTTCGAGAATATACTCGATTTGGGAGTTGCCTTGGTATTGAGATCGAACGTTTTCGGCATATTCCCGATCGGGCGAATTATCCATAACAATAATTCGGTATTTCTCAGCAGCTAGAGTTTGCTCCGTCAAGCTTTTAATGGCTTTAGGCAAAACATCATAGCGATTGTAAGTACAAATAACAGCAGCAATTCGGGGTGACATAGGAGAAAGCGATAACTAACTAGTTTGCCTTGAGAAGAACAATATCTTCAGGCACAAAAAATACTAAGATTATCAAAAAAATCATGAATTTTCATAGGGACATAACCTGAGTTGAGAAAAAGCAACCCCTAAAATTCGATTGTCTCCGGTCTCTGGATAAACTTCGCTAGCTTTTACAGGAGTTGGAATCAAGAATAAAATTCTTGTGATCCCAGACATTCTTGAAGCAGTAATTATTCCTTTAAAAGTAAATAGATTTTCAGTTCTGTGGTGACTTAAAGCTATTTCACTATTATCGATGAAACATCGAATTTTGTCAACATTTTCGTCCAAAATAGAGTTAATTACTTGTAGGGTTAACTGCGTTGTTTCTTCTCGATCCAAAAATACATCGAAATAGAAAAATGCATCGGCGCTGTCCAACGAAATGGAATGCCCGATCAATCGTATTCCATCGGATAAAATCCACACTCTGAAGATAAGGGAAACTCAGCATCAATTTCAATACGAGTTCCGGATTGAGTAGTCCCCACAGAAAAGCCAGGAAGTAATCGAATCGGGCATCAGTAAGCTACTTGTCAGAACTTTAAGCTGAAACTCCATACTTTCAACCGATAGCTGAAGAGCTGCTAACTCATTTAATAATCCATCAGCCAGCCTTTCTTTATAATCTCTATTCAGTTTTTCTTTGAGAAATTCAAGTTTCTTAGTGATTCGATCTGGACTCACTTCTAAATCCGCGACGGAGAGTGAAGCAACACTAGTAGATTTAGGGAGATCTGGAGCTTGGTTGAGAATTTCAGTTGCCTGATGGTAAAACTGAGTATGTTGTAGATCGGTTTCCATAGGTGAACGGCTCTGAACGTCGGTCTCTACAATATCAACTTCTTCTTGGACAAGATACTGTCCATCTAAAATAGCTGCTAATTTTTCACGAACATTGGGCAGATTGGGTTGAATTTCAATTGCATAATGATAAGCCTCGATTGCCTCATTTTGCTGATGATTGGCGAGTAAGGCATCCGCCAGATTTTCGTAAAGGGATACAGGCTGTTTTGAATCTATGGCGATCGCGTGACGATAGCTCTCGATCGCTCCTGCTACATCGCCATACTTGACTTGAACTTCCCCCAATAAACGATAAACACCTGGATTGTCTGGATCTAATCGACTTGCTTCTCGGTAAGCTAAAATCGCTTTCTCAAACTCCTCATTCTGAACGAGTAAATTAGCTAAATTAAGATAGACCCAAAAAGGTTGTTCAGGTTGAATTTCAACTGCCTTCTGATAACTCGAAATCGCCCCATCCACATCCCCATTCTCCTCTGAGCCTGCCCCAACAAACTGTACGTGGTCACATCATCCGGATGCAAAGCGATCGCCTTCTGATACGCGGCAATTGCCTCCATCCTGTTCTTGCCGATCAGTGCAAACCCCAAATGTCGATAGATCCAAAACGGCGGACTCGGATCGAGATCGATCGCCCGTCGGTATGACTCAATAGCACCCGCAAATTCTCCAGCCCTTCCGACAACTGCCCAATCTGATGTAGCGCCGCCAAATTGTTGTTTTCAGTGCTCAATATGGCACGATACTCCGCGATCGATTCCGCTACTTTTCCTTGAGATTGCAGTTGTTTGGCTCGGGCAAACTTTTCCCGAATCGTGTTGGTGAGGTTGGAGTCAGACAACATAATTAACCTAAGATTAATCCAGAAGCGAAGCAAGAATGCGATCGAAAAATATCGATCTATTAACCGCTAAAACGGCTATAAAACAACAACATAATCTCGACATCAATCATCGATGTTATGTCATTTCTAAACAGAATCTTGCTGAAAAATAATTAACCCAAGTCCGAAAAGTGATACCTCGCGCTGAATTTCTTAACCGTGGTAGACGCCAATAAATAATTTAACAGGTAAAAGTGTACCGAACCGATGTTCCCCGATTTAGATTTAAACTCTTAAATTCACTGAAATCCTGTAGAACTTACACTTATGAGTGTCGCAAAAGCTCAGTTCAATTTAGGATGCGCAAGGGTTTTAGCAGACTTTCTAGAGATACCTTATCTCAAGATATCCGATCTGTCAACTCAAAAATCGTAAAGTTTTCCGGGCGATCAGATCGAGCCAGGTGATTGGGAAAATTTGGGGCATAGACCCATGCCATTTGAACCCATCCCCACTAAACCGAAAGCGCCTCCCAACCCACCACATCTTCAAACAAAGATTGATAGCCCAAGGTATTGGGATGCAAGCCATCTGAAGTCAGCCGTTGCCGCCACCAACTGTCGCCCCGTGCCATCCAACGATCGAACAAATCCAGATAAGGAATTTGCCGCTGCTGACACGCCTGCCGCGTCGCCTCTTTGTAGCGATGCTGATCCGCATGGGTATAGTGCAAACAATCCAGGAACGGCATTTTAGCTTCGTCTACAGGAACCATACCGACAAACAACACCGGACAAAGTTGCCGAGACCGATCGAGCAGCGCTTCCATTTCGGCTACGAACTCATCAAATTCAGTATAGTTGCGACCGTTTTTCCGTCCCAACCGGGGGGAATCATTCGTCCCCACCGACAGAATCATTAAATCCGGGAGACGATTTCGCAGTTCTCCCCGCTGCCGAAACTCTCCTTCTAACCGTTGGGCGACTTGTTGCGTCCGATCGCCCCGAATGCCTAAATTATACAAAACATGACCGCCAGTCTCTGGCAACATCCACCACCGCCGCAATTGTTCCACCCAACCGCCACGTTCGGGATCGCCAAACCCGTAGACGAGGCTATCTCCCAGAGCAACAACGCGCAGAGGTTGACCGGAATCGGTGGGAGACAAAGGCGATCGAGAGGAAGAAGGTGCAAAAATCTGCATTGAAAGTGACGGTTTTAGACGATTTTACAACTAGACAAGATTGTATACAGTTCTACACTATTAAGTAGAATTACTCAAGCTGGGGATGCGCGACCTGTACCCTTGTCCCGTTGAGTCGGGATGGGCGAAGCATTTGCATAAATTTCATCCGTTCGTATGTGGGATTTTCAGGCAAATGCTTCTCCCCTACAAGAATTCGTCCGCGCCTGCTATGCACTCAGCTATAAAATAGAAGTATCGATCGTCTCTAGAGTTCCCAAACTCCAACGATCGACCCTCAACTATCAACTATTAACTCTTCTACTATGTCACCCTGGACCAGTTTAGTTACCATTCTCGCCTTAATCGTTTATTTCGCAGTTACCCTAAATGTGGGTAGAGCGCGACTAAAATATCAAATCAAACCCCCAGCCATGACAGGTTCTCCGGATTTCGAGCGCGTGATTCGAGTCCAACAAAATACCCTCGAACAGCTCATTCTCTTTATTCCTGCTTTGTGGGTATTTTCCTATTTTGTCAGCCCGGTTTGGGGTGCTGGAATTGGCGCGGTTTGGATTCTCGGACGTATTCTATTTGCTTGGGGATATTATCAAGCAGCAGAAAAACGAACCATAGGATTTGGAATTAGCACATTAGGAACTTTGACGCTATTAATCGGTTCGTTAGTGGGAATAGGAATTTCCCTTTGGCAAACCTCTGTTTAGAACTGATATATAGCGTTTCTCATGATAGTCACAGCTACCCATTCTGAAATTACCTGGGAAAAACTTCCCGACGACTTCATTCTCCCCGACGATCCCGTGGATAATATTACTCAGCCCCTGCTGGCAGCTGCCCTGACAGATAGTTTAGCGGTGGCGGGAAAACTATCCGACAAGACCCTCACTCCAACCAATTACGGCATCTGTGCGACGCTGAGTGGTAAATTTGTGGTCAAAGCTCCAGATTGGGCATTTGTGCCGAATATTTGGGTTTCGAGAGAAGAAGTCGATCGCAGTTATACCCCCAAACTCCAAGGCGAAATTCCGGTAATTGTCATGGAGTTTCTGTCGGAAACCGATGGCGGCGAATACTCAGTTAAACCAACATATCCACCGGGAAAATGGTTGTTCTACGAGCAAGTCTTACAAGTTCCCTACTACATTATTTTCGAGCCGAAATCCGGTGCTTTAGAAGTGTATAAACTCGAGGATTCGGGACATTACCAATTACAGGAAGCCAATGAAGATGGACGTTCCTGGATTTCCTCGATCGATCTCCTTTTAGGCGTTTGGCAGGGAACGCGAGAACACCGAACGGGATATTGGTTGCGATGGTGGGATGAAGCGGGGGAACTGTTGTTATGGGGGGTGGAGTTAGTTGAGACAGAACGGCAACGCGCTGAGGTAGAACGGCAACGCGCTGAGGCAGAACGACAAGCTAAAGAATCCGCCGAACAACGTGCCGAACGGTTAGCCGCACAACTTCGAGATCTAGGAATCGAACCAGAATAATAGGGCGAACGGGCGAATAACACAAAATCTGGTAGGGGTCAACAGTCAACGGCCGTTGACCCCTACTATTTCCCAATACAAAATTGACTAAAAATCCGATCGAGTACAGACTCCGTAACCTCTTCTCCAGTAATTTCTCCTAGGGCGTGAATTGCCCCGCGTAAGTCGATCGTCCAAAAGTCGAAGGGCAATCCATCAACGATCGTCTGTTGGACTTGTTGCAGAGCCGTTTTCGCCCGAATTAGAGCCGCCGCTTGCCGTTGATTAATCGCAAAATCGAGATTCCCGGCTTGCAAATTGCCCGACTTGACCGTTTCTAAAATTGCAGTTTCTAAAGCCTCAATCCCCTGATTTTTCGCTGCCGCCGTATAGACAATTTGAGAGAGATTCTCGCGGTTACAAGAAAGTTTCCTCGCAGAAACCAAATCGATTTTATTCACCACTAAAATCAACGATCGATCGCCCACTTGCTGATAAATTTCCTCATCCTCCGCCGTCCAACCCACTTGAGCATCGATCGTCAACAACACCAAATCCGCCCCTTGTGCTGCCCGTTGCGATCGCTCTACCCCAATGCGTTCCACCCGATCGTCCGTCTCCCGAATCCCCGCCGTATCCAACACCTGCACCGGAATTCCCCCCACCACGAGTTGCGACTCCACCACATCCCGCGTCGTTCCCGGTAAATCCGTCACGATCGCCCGATCGCTGCGACTCCAGGCATTCAACAAACTCGATTTTCCCACATTCGGACGCCCAACGATCGCCACTTTCAACCCCGTTCGCAACAATTCCCCCCGATTTGCCGTCGCTTCAATCCCGTCAATTTCCGCCACCAGCCGATCGATATCCGCCGCAATCTCCCCCTCATCCAACGGCGGTAAATCCTCCTCAAAATCCACCCGCGCCTCAATCCCAGCCAAAATATCCAAACATTGCTCCCGCAACTGGCGAATGGGAGTTGCCAATTTTCCCTGCAACCCCAGAAGCGCCAACTGGGCCGCCGCCGGAGATTTCGCCCCCACCAAATCCGCAATACTTTCCGCTTGCGTCAAATCCAACCGTCCATTCAAAAACGCCCGCAGCGTAAACTCCCCCGGTTGCGCCAACCGCGCCTTCTGTTCCAAACACAACTGCAACACCTGCTGTACCGCCATAATTCCCCCATGACAGTGGAACTCCACCACATCCTCCCGCGTGTAAGAACGAGGCGCTTGCATGATCAGCAACAAAGCTTCATCGATGAGTTGTTGCGTTTGGGGATGACGGATATAGCCATAGAGAATGCGGTGGCTTTCCCAAACCTGCTTTCCCGGTGCATCAAACAGGGCACGGGCGATCGAAACGGCATCAGCACCAGACACCCGCACAATCCCCACACTGCCCTGCTGGGGAACAATGGCAGTGGCAATGGCGGCAATAGTATCTCCCTGTCTTCCAGTTGGGAACATAGCTTACGAGTATCTCTAATTTCTTTTAATATGAAGGATAAACAAGATATCGAGTGCTGTTAATCATCGCTCGAGTGCCCCTCGGCATAAGTTCTGATACCCGTTGGGTAAAGGCAAATAGCATTCGCCCTTGGGTTGAGAGTCGGGGCATCGATGCCATTTAAACCGAGAACGACTACTGACTCGTAGTTCCGAGAATTACGAGTCCCGAATAACGAATCACGATCGAAATTATGCCGATTAAACAACAAATTCGTTCCCATCCCCAGAATTTCCACCCCTCTCATTCGGATCGGAGAGGGTTGACATTCCTGTCTCGGCGTTTTCGTCGCATCGGACGATACTGGTACTGCCGGTTAATCCGAATGTCGGACTCTTCGGAACGTTTGGCAAGAGGGTTTGCTGTAGGCATTTTCAGTGGTTTTTTTCCATTCCTCGGCGCCCAAATGTTTGTCGCGCTGTTGCTAGCGATTCCTTTTCGCGCCAATAAATTGGTAGCGGCATTGGGGACTTGGGTCAGTAATCCATTGACCTATCTACCACTCTACCTATTCAATTTTAAATTAGGTTGCACCTTATTGGGTTCGACACCTGATTTTTCTTCAGATGGATTGTCCTCCACCGAAGCATTACTGACATTAAAGGAAGAGTTTCTATCAGCACTTCTGGTGGGATGTACGGTTTCTGGACTCATTGCCAGTACGATCGGTTATATATTCGCGTTGAGATCGATCCGTTCTTGGCGACAACACCGGCGGTACGAACGAACTCACGCTCGCCAACGATCGAGATCGAAAATCAGAGATTAACGTTATTCTCTGAATCTTTAATTTGCATCTTCTTTAATTCCCGTGACGCGGATAGACAATTGTTTTTCTAGATCGGAAGAGTCTCGATTTTCCCTTTCATCAATAATTTGTTCGATCGTATCCGTCATTTCATCAATAATTTCTTTTTTAAGCTTTGCTAGCTTTCGATTCAAAAGCTTGGACATTAACGGTAAAAAAATCTCGGCAAACTCTTTAGCACTATCCGAATGTTCAATTCGACCGTACTGTTCTTCAAGTTGACCAATTCGTTCTCTAAATTCTGTAATTTCGGGTCGAACTAAGATCTCTTGCAATAATTCAAATTCATTGGCATTGCTCCCGCTTTCTCCCGCATTCCCCAACAACATTTCCCCCAAACCTCCTAATCCCGTCACATCCTGACTTTCAGGAAATTCAGATGGCAGGTTTTCCATCGAACCTGGAGAAGTTTCTTCACTTTCTTCACTCTTATCCTCGCCGATATCTGATAAATAATTCAGCCAGTAATTCACTCTGCTTTCATCAGAATTATCGGTATTGGCATTAGTAGAGGAATTGTTGGAGATCATAGATTAGTTTGAATAAACGTATAGTGGATAGAACTTGACTCTCGATTTTCGATCGCAAAAAGCTAAAAAATCGGTACATTGGGTCTTTCTGTATTGACTTTAAACAGACTTTCCACAGCCATCGGCTTGACAAACTCTTCAAGTTTGACCAATCACATCAAAAAATCTGTCGGCTTCGGCGCAATCACCATCAGATATCAAAAACATGGGCTCGAGAACATGGGAACTCAAATCCCTCGTGTCGCTTCTCTCCTCTCCCATCAGCCGAGTTTCCCACATCCCGAACTATTTTTATGATAACCTGAGTGAATTCGGGGTCAATCCCCATTTGTTCAATGGGTGTTCAAGCTGATTCCTGACCGAATACTCCCCAGTTTAGACGAAATTGCATCTTCTAGCACCGCGTCAAGATCCCTCATTCTCCTCTAAACTCGATGAAACTCGATCGATCGAGGATAAAAGTTACCACTCCCCCGACACAGGATGTCTGCCGATACTTTGGGAACTTCTGCTCCCTCCCTGCAACCGCAACCATGAAAAAATCTTGGCGAGCCTTCCTAGCTTTAGCTCTAGTCGCCTTTTTAACAATTATCGCCGTTGAGAAGGCGTATTCTCAAGATCGACCAGAACAGTCCATCCCGGAGCAAGCTGAGACAACCGAAAACGCGCCCGTGACAGCAGATATAGTCATCGATGGGGAAACCTTGTTGACCATTCGAGAACCCCTAGGATTGCCCTCACTACAAGATCGGGCAAAAGCCATTACAAATAGTATAAAAAAAGTTGCTCGCGATCGATCTATTTCTCCAGAAAAACTTGAAGTTGTCGAAAAAAACGGACTCACCGTCGTTTCCGTGGGAGAAACAATCCTTATCAGTATCGGCGATGCCGATGCCAAAATAACAAACCGTCCGCGACAAGAAATCGCCCAAGAATATCGAGAAAAACTGGCAGCGACGATCGAGCGATATCGAGAAGAACGAACATCTGAATATCTCTTGAGAGCTGCTTTTTATGCAGTAATGATATCCGTCGCATTTTTGATAGTTGGAATTGTTATAAACTTTATATTTCCCAAGGTTTTCGATCGAATTAATTCTCTGCGATATACACGCTTACCATCCATCGGTATTCAAAATTTTGAATTACTTTCTTCCGACCGAATCGCCGATCTATCGATTAGCTTCCTCAAAACGATTCGCTCTCTACTAAATCTCAGTATTGGGGTTCTCTACCTTCCCATTGTCTGCCAGTTATTTCCCTGGACAAGACCCTTTTCAAAACTGTTTTGGCGCTACTTACGATCGGCAGCAAATTTAGCTTGGGACGAGTTCGTTAAATATTTTCCAAATCTCTTTAGCATTGCTCTAGTTATTATCCTTACAGCCTATATTCTCCGCTTCATCAAGCCAATTTTCGATGGAATCAGTCAAGGTACAATTTCCTTGCCGGGATTCTATGCCGACTGGGCAGATCCCACTTACAGACTCTTAGAAATCGGAATTCTATCTCTAGCTGCCGTCATCATATTTCCCTATTTACCGGGATTTGGTTCTCCGGCATTTCAAGGCGTTTCTGTTTTTATCGGAATTCTGTTTTCTCTAGGTTCGACAACTGCGATCGCCAATGTTGTTGCCGGAATTATCCTAATTTATACTCGAGCATTTCAAGTTGGCGATCGAGTCAAAGTTGCCGATATTCTCGGTGATGTGGAAGAAAAACTTCTATTAGTCACTCGCATTCGCACTTCTTATAATGTTATTGTCACCATTCCCAATGCTAGCCTACTTTCTAGTAACATCATTAACTATAGTGCAAGCATTCGAGATACCAAAATTCCGCTCATTTTATCAGTCTCCATCACCCTCAACTATCACATTCCGTGGCGGCAAGCTCACCAACTTCTGATAGAGGCGGCGATCGTTACACCCAATGTGTTAGAAGACCCAGCCCCTTTCGTCCATCAAAGCAACTTAGGAAATTCCTTTGCAACTTACGAGATCAAAGTGTATACCAAAAATCCATACGGGATGGCAGGATTATATTCTTCACTTTACCAAAACATTCAAGACAAGTTTTACGAAGCCGGAATTGAAATAGTTTCCCCCCAGTATTCCGCCGTCCGAGATGGCAATGCCAGCACACTACCAGAAAACTACTTATCCCCAGACTACAAACCTCCCGGATTTCAACTGCATTCCCTTGGCAACCTATTCCAGATCGACCTAAAATTAGGGGCAGCTCAAAAGACAACTCGAAAAACCCCCACGTCGAACTCATCAGATCCAATGCCAAACGGATAATCTACCCATTAATGGGAAAATATCAAAGTAGTCCATTCAACAAAGAGCTAGAGGTACACTCATGAACGATGACAGTAAAGCTGCATTGCGGGAAAGATTGGGGAATATCGACCAGATCCGGGATATCCTGTTTGGATCTCAGTTAAGAGACTACGATACTCGTTTGGAGCAAGTCGAAAGCACGGTATCGGTTCTCCAACAAGAGATTCGCGATCGTACAGACGACTTGAAACAGTCGTTGTTCAAAGAAATTCAAGCGGTTGTCGAGGCGCTGGAGAAAAAAATCAAGTCGATGACCCTCAAAGATAATGAAGAAAAAGTGGATATCCGTCAACAACTCGATCGGCTCAGCAAGCGCCTATCTGCCAACGTGACCACCTTAGACGAAACCATCGACAAGCAAACCAGCGCACTACGCGACGATATGACCGCTAGCCGCGAAAAACTCCAAGGCGATGTGCTCGATTTGCGAAACCAAATTTTTGACGAGTTAGACAAGCGCATTGCCAACCTCTCCAAATCTAAGAGTGGCTCGAGACGACATGGCGGAGATCCTGTTTGAGGTCGGTTTGCGCCTCAAAGGCAGCGAATTCGTCCCCGAGTTGAAAGAAGCCGCAGACACGGATTCTGGCTATCTCTTACCCGAACAATCGGGAAATTGAGTCGATCTCGAGGTGGGGTGAAACGACGGGTTGAGAGCTGACCAACTCAGGAGGTGAAGGGAGTCGAACCCAAGGAGAACTGTAAATGGTTGCCGCATCGAACCGTTCAATGGAAAAATCTGACGATTATCGTCCGGAATCCGCCGAAGTCCCGTCCCATGCAACACAGGAACTCGATCTCTTTTTCGATTGCCTGGTGCAAGTCATCGGTGACGCCGGCGATGAGTCTGTTGAGGTTTCTGCCTCGTGGATTGCCAACAACAGCCTCGGGGAACAGACAGGCGAAGAGGGGGGCACATCTGAGATTGCACAAAAGGAAACTGTCTCATCTTTGTCCGTTGTGCAAACAGAACTGCTAGAGTTGCTCGAACCCGATCGAACTGATGTAGAAACCACTCAGGCGATGGAAGGGTTGCTCGAAGTTTTGGCAATTGAAAGTCGATCCCGCAGCTCGGCATCTTCTGCAAACAAAGCAGAACTGGCGCATTTGCGGCAACTGAATATCCAAATGAGCGATCGACTTCTCCGATTAGAAGAACAATTGGACGCCTCCCATTTTCGTCAGCTTAACGCCCAACTCAGTGATAAAGTGAATCACTTAGAGGAACAATTACGGGCTTCCCACCAACAACTCGATCGACTGCTGCCACAAGTCTCCGAACTGCTCGCCCTCCAAACCACCGAAACCCGAGCGAAAGAACAGTACAAAAAACGATTCTTCACACTGGGATTGGTGGTTTGTACCATGTTGGGTGGTTTGGGGATTTGGGCAATCAGTCGAGAGCCTAGTCCTAGCAATCGCCAGGTTGTCTCGGAGGTAGAACGATCGATCGTTGCACTCAATCAAATTGATGGCATGATGCTCTCGGCAAAATTCGATCGGGGCAATGTCACTTTAGCAGGGACAGCACATCAATCGGCAGATCTCGAAAAGATCGCTCAAACCGTCGGTCAAATTCCCGGAGTCAAAACCGTCACCAATACTGTCAAAATCGAACCGATCTCGATCGCCACTCGCCTTTATTTTCAGACCAACTCGGCAACCGTTGTTTCTTTGGATCTCGAAGGCAAGCTGCGCCAAATTAAACAAGTGATGCAGCAATATCCGCAACTTCAGCTCAAAATTATCGGTCACGCTCATCCGGGAGAACCATCCAATGGCACAAGGAATCTGGCTTTGGAGCGATCGCAAGCCGTACAAACCATCTTAGAAGACATCGGGATCGACAGGCGGCGCACGATCGCCCTCTCTCGCCCCGGTTCGCCCCCAGATATTGCCCCCAACCAACCCTCCTGGTTAAGTCAATGCGTGTTATTTGAAACAACCATGGGCGAAAAGTAAAAGGTCAGAATAGTTGATAGTTGATAGTTGATAACTCTAGGACTTACGCAAAGCCTCCATAGGTAGGGTGTGAAGCGCGAGCGCGTAACCCACCTTCACCACCATGAGTAGCGTGGCGGCGATTGTCCTGAACTCGTTACCGACTAACAACTAACAGCTAACAACTAACAACTAATAACTAATAACTAACAAACAATGTCAGATCTTCCAAGATCCAGACAACCGGGCGATTCGGTGTTCGCCACATTTAAGATTCCCTACGACAAATGGCAGCACTTTCAACAAGCTGCTCAATTACAAGGAAAAACGGCTTCAGCAACGTTAGTCGAATTTATAGAAGGCTACCTGTCCAAAGAGGAAGCCTCAAACACCTCGTCCGAGACATCTCCGTCGGCACTCCCCGATCCATACCAACTCGAAACGGTGATTCGAGAGATGCTAGACGATCGCCTCAGAGAAACATCCATTCCCAAAATTGCTAACTTAGAGGAGAAACTCGATCGGCTCGAAATCGTCCTACGGAAATTTGACGAACGTCTGGGCAAAGTCGAAACGATAGTCAGTCAATGGAAAGCCAAGCAATACGAAGCACCAGAACTCGTCGATGTGGAAGCATTCGCCGTCGAGAGCGATCGTTCCACCCATTCCCCTCCCCCCGAAAAGACTGCGCCCAAGGATGGCATTGGAGTTGCAGAACAAGCCTTGTGCGAGCAATTCGGTCTCAATCCCGATAACTTGCTCAGACACGCCCAGATGCGGGGTTTGTCGGCATCCGAGTACCTGCACCAAGTGACGGGTTGGGTCTACCGCGACGGGAAATACTATCCAGGGGATACGCCCAGATAAGTAATAAGTAATAAGTAATAAGTAACAAGTAATAAGTAATACAGCGGGAACCGCCGTTATGAGGTACACCGATTGTAGGGGAGCCTTTGCTCCACTTGGGGAAACCCCAAGTGGAGCAAATGGCGTGCGGGTTTAGCCAAATATCTTGCATTGTCTGAGATCTACAGCTCGAAACCCGCCCCCAAATGTACCGCATCTCAACGAAAAACGCTGTAAGTAAAGATTTACAGTCTCGAATGGGATCCCTAAGCTTTCTTCTTCTCCTGAACTCCTGAACTCCTGTAACTCCTTTAGAAATTAAACCTTTCCCAACAACCTATCAATCTCGACCGTCTTGTGCTATAATACTAAGCTGGTAATGCCGATGTAGCTCAGTGGTAGAGGCACTCGATTCGTAATCGAGCGGTCGTGAGTTCAAATCTCATCATCGGCTTTGGGATTTCTCTTGTAGCCGATCGGACGATCGACAAATCCGTTCCTCTCAACCACTCTCAACTCAATCGACCAAACAACAATTGCTACAAGTCCCCGGCTTTATCCGTGGCAGAACTCGGAAAATCTTCTGAACTCCTGCAACTTTGGCAACTCGTTCTTCAAGCATCTCAGAAGCACATGAAACTCTCTCTTTTATTCTCCTCTCTAGCGGCAGTTTTTCTGTGGGATGTGACTTCTGGGGATGGGGCGATCGCTATTCCGGTTATCCATCCGGTGGGGATGAACCAGCCGATAAGCACCGATGGTTCCCAATCGACCCTCAATGCCCCATCCAGACTCGAAGTTGCCCAAGAAACGTGGCAATCCTTTTCCCGCCCGGAGGGTGGATTCGCCGTCCAAATGCCACCGGGTACAGTACGAGAAGGCGTGCGAGCCTACGGAAACCGAGCTAGGCACGATCGACATTCACCTATTGGGAATCGATCTGCCCACTCGTCTCTACGCCGTTATCTATCAAGATTTTCCCGATGTTTTGGAGGGAACGACACCTGAATCCTTACTGGATTCGACTCTACAAGGGGTGATGGGGAATGTCAGTCAGCGGCTACAAGACGATCGATCGATCTCGTTAGGCAGCTATCCCGGCGTCGATCTTTACTACCAAGGGTTTGACGGACTAAGCTACAAACAGCGCCTTTACATCGTCAATCGGCGGATGTATATGCTCGTCGCCGCCACATCGGAAGTAGTCAGTTCCAATTTTGTCGAGGATGCCGATCGATTTTTAAACTCGTTTGAGTTGAGTCTAGAAACTCCGTAAGCGTCTGGGATTGTTTCTTGAATATTCAAACAGAATAGTGATGAATCACGTGAAATGGAAGCATCTTCTCATTGGCGATTTCTCCTGGCAAAGAATGGTGAGATCCATTTTGTTCGTTTATATTTGTGTGGGAATTTATGTATTTTTCGGTTCGGATCGCCTGATTTTCCTGCCGCCATCTGCCAGTTATCAAGATACCCCCGAAATTCTCAAGTTAACAACCTCTGACGGCGATCGAATTTCGGCAATTTACCTTCCCAATCCCACTGCCACTTATACCCTATTATACGCCCATGGAAATGCTGAAGATTTGGGGCAAATTTTCCCGGTTTTACAAAATTTGCGGGAGATGGGATTTTCTGTTTTTTCCTACGATTATCGAGGATATGGAACCAGCGAAGGTCAGCCTTCCGAAGGCAATGCCTATGAAGATATTGATGCTGCCTACGACTATCTCACGGCAACATTTAGGCATTGCGCCGACTCAAATTATTGCCTACGGTCGATCGGTTGGAGGCGGTTCGGCGATCGATCTGGCATCTCGTCAAGCCCTCGGCGGTTTGGTCATCGAAAGTTCCTTCGTCACTGCCTTTCGGGTACTCACTCGCATTCCCATTTTCCCCTTCGATAAATTTGACAACATTGCCAAACTCGATCGGGTCAACTGTCCCGTTTTAGTCATGCACGGCACTGCCGATGAAGTCATTCCCTTCTGGCACGGACAGCAGCTATTTGAAGCCGTACAGACTCCCAAACAAGCCTTATGGGTTGAAGGTGCCGGACATAACGATCTATCAGAAGTTGCGGGCGATCGGTATGTGAAAGCCCTCAAAGAGTTTAGCGAAACCCTAACCCCGTGAATCGATATTTTCTTCTCCTAACCAAAAACCCGGCTTTTATCCAAAACCGGGGTTTAAAACTTGTTGAAATCTATCCAACTTAAGCCGTGCCACCCGTAGCTTGCACGCGAGCGCGAGCGCGTTTAAATGCCTTTTGCGCTTGCATTTTCTCTTGTCTTGTACCCGTTTCCGATTTCGCCAAACTAGCTTGTGCTTGGGAATATTCGGCTTCTGCTTCTTTGCGATCGATGTCTTTACCCGGTTCTGCGCCGTTAACCAAGATCGTCACCCGATCTTCTTCCACTTCTGCAAAACCGCCCATCAGTACGATCGGTATCCATTGATTATCTGCACGTACCCGCATCACGCCAATCTCTAAGGCGCTCAACAAAGGAGCGTGACCGCTAAGGATACCCAATTGTCCGGTGGTACTGGGGATAATGATTTCTTGTGCTGTATCGTCCCAAACCGTTCGGTCTGGAGCAATTACGCGAACGTTTAATGTCATAGGTAATCGGTAATCGGTAATCGGTAATGGGGAGTTTCAAAACTCTTTTTTTTCAAAATCGATCGTTGACTAATTGCCAACTGAGAACTGTTTGAGCAATTGACAATCAGCAATTAGTCCTACGCCCACATCTTATGACTTCATTTTCTCAGCTTTGGCGATCGCTTCGTCGATATCACCCACCAAGTAGAAGGCTTGCTCTGGCAGATCGTCCAGTTCACCGGAGAGAATCATGTTGAATCCCTTGATGGTGTCTTCTAGTTTCACGTATTTGCCAGGAGAACCAGTAAATACTTCGGCCACGAAGAAAGGCTGAGACAGGAAACGCTCGATCTTCCGAGCCCGTGCCACCGTCTTACGGTCATCTTCGGAGAGTTCATCCAAACCGAGAATGGCAATAATATCTTGCAATTCTTTGTACCGTTGCAGCGTCGATTGAACGGCACGAGCGGTATTGTAATGTTCCTCGCCCACAATATCCGGCTGTAGCATCGTCGAGGCGGAATCGAGAGGATCGACCGCCGGATAAATCCCCTTAGAAGCCAATGCCCGAGACAGCACGGTGGTAGCGTCTAAGTGAGCAAATGTCGTTGCCGGAGCGGGATCGGTAAAGTCATCCGCCGGAACGTAGACCGCTTGCACTGACGTAATCGAACCTTCTGTCGTCGAGGTGATCCGTTCTTGCAGAGCGCCCATGTCCGTCCCCAGAGTGGGCTGGTATCCTACCGCAGAAGGCATCCGACCGAGAAGCGCTGACACTTCCGAACCCGCTTGTACGAACCGGAAAATGTTATCGACAAACAGCAGCACGTCTTGTTTGCTGACATCGCGGAAGTATTCCGCCATTGCCAGTGCCGACAGACCCACACGCATGCGCGCACCGGGGGGCTCGTTCATCTGACCGTAAACTAGAGCAATTTTCGACTTGCTGCGATCTTCTTCATCGATGACCCCAGACTCGATCATTTCATTGTAGAGGTCATTCCCTTCGCGAGTGCGTTCGCCCACACCGCCGAAAACGGATACACCACCGTGAGCTTTGGCGATGTTGTTGACCAGTTCCATCATAATGACGGTTTTGCCAACACCCGCACCGCCAAACAAGCCGATTTTACCACCGCGACGATAGGGCGCGAGCAGATCTACCACCTTAATGCCCGTTTCAAACACGGCGGGTTTGGTTTCTAAGTCCGTAAATGCCGGAGCAGAACGGTGGATGGGGAGGCTTTCGTTGGTTTCGACCGGACCTAAATTATCGACAGGTTCGCCAATGACGTTAAAAATCCGACCCAGGGTGGGGATACCGACGGGAACTTGAATCGGAGCGCCCGAATCGGCAACTTCCATCCCTCGCACCACGCCATCGGTCGAACTCATGGCAACGGCACGCACTTGGTTGTCGCCCAAGAGCTGTTGGACTTCGCAGGTAACGGAAACATCTTGTCCCGCTTGGTTTTTCCCTTCAATCTTGAGGGAGTTGTAGATCTGGGGCATCTTCCCCGAGGGAAACTTCACGTCTACAACCGGGCCGATAATCTGGGTAACGTAGCCAGTGCTTGTCTTTTCTGCGGTGGTGACCATGCTTGCGCTTTTCTGTATTTAATCTGAAATTTTCAGGCGGTAGTGCCAACTACCGTTTAATTTAAGCCATCTTTTAGAGTATCACCGAAGTGACCGCCGATCGCGCGTGCGATCGAATCCGAGGATCGAAAAGCTCCCGGCTGAGGCAGTCTCTCGTTTCTGCTATGGGGAATCCCACTGCCAGGGGACTCAATATTTTTCAGTCCACCAAGCGGGTTGACTCATCTTCCCGGCTCGATGAGATATTATCCCTCACAGATCGCCTGATTTTCACAACATTTTCACGATCGATTGCGGAGGCGTTCTTTAAAGTTGTCTTAAAGCTGACAAAATACCTGCGTATTTTTAAGGGTTGAAGCAACATTCGCTTGCCCTCAATACGTGTAAACACTGAATTTAGATGCAGATTAGAAGTCAATTCGTTGATTTTCGTTTTTTACTCCGGATAGCTTGGCGATCGCTGCGTAACCAGGTATAGAAGCTTAGAGATGGAACTTTTTTATGCGCATCTATACTTACCTTTCTCAGTCCAACTCGTTGTTGATTGACATTTTACCCCATCGCGGTAGCGGACGGTAAACACTAAGGTGAAATTCACCTGTCTTGACGTATGCAACGCTATAAAATATGTCTGTATCGAAACCTAGAGTCCATCGGTACAGACATTTTTGATTGGGGCATAAATCGTGAATCGTGAAAATCAAGAATCCGTTGCCATTGCCGATTGGAAAGATTGTTGACTTACTGCTTCGTAAACCTGCCCAAAATAGTCTCGGACGGATTGAGAAGTCGAGGCGCGAACCGAGGCTTTTCCCGACTCTACAAAAGGGATGGTTCCCAAAACGTCTAAGACTGTGTGGGAGTCTGGTGAAGGCGTCACCACAACTAACGAGGGTTCGAGTTGGACATCGTACTGCCAGAAGGTTTCTAGATCGAGATCGGGTTTTGTCGTCGCCGCCTTAAAAATTTCGTGAGAACTTGAAGTTTCTGTTTCTTCACCCCGAATTTTACGTAAAGCGTCGATCGTTTCTTCTTGGGCTCGTCCTCGCAATTGAAAGAGAACAAACGGATTTTCGGCAAATCGATCGCCTAACAAATGATAAACGGCGATAATATGTTTGCAGGGATTTGCTTTGTCGGGACAGCTACAGCGAGAGTGAATTTCGGATAAGCTGAAGGGAAATAACCGCAGTCCATTGGCCGAAAAGACATCTTCGATGTTAGATGGCATTTCGCCCGACATCAGCTTAGCAGAAAACAGAGCTTGTGTGGATAGACTTTGAATGATGCAATCCCAATCTTCATCGGTAAAGGTATCTAACCATAAGGATTGCTGGTAGGGTTCTGCTTCTGTCCCTTGGACGCGAGAGACGATTTTATCGCCTTTAAAATCGATGCTGAGAACATTGCCTTGTCTGGCGTAATTTCTTCCTCGTTCTAAGCGTTTTTTGAATCGATATTTATCGAGTAGATCCAGCCATTGCTGTACCCACCATTCGCGTTCGGATGTATAGTCTGTTTCCATGAGTTAATCGTTCGTTGTTAATCGTCGATCCGAAAAATGACGGATACAAGATTCCAAATTTTTAGGTCTTTAAAATTTTCCCATTTTTCCAGTACGGGTAGGGACGCTTTGAGCTGAGTATCGATCGTTATTCTTCTTCAATGATGGCATTTCGATCGAGCAGTAGTAAATTCCGAAGTTGTCCGGTATCGAGTTCGGTTAACCAATTTTCTCCCGACCCCACAACCTGTTCTGCCAATGCTTTTTTGCTTTCAATTAAATCATTTATTTTTTCTTCTAAAGTTCCCGTACAGACAAATTTATGAACTTGAACATTGCGGGTTTGACCGATTCTGAAAACGCGATCGGTGGCTTGGTTTTCCACTGCCGGATTCCACCAACGATCGAAATGGAAGACATGATTCGCTCGAGTTAAATTCAAACCCGTTCCTCCAGCTTTAATCGAAAGAATCATAATGGGCGGACCTTGAGGATCGTGCTGGAATCGATCGACCATTTCTTCTCGTTTCTCTTTACGAGTTCCACCGTACAGAAACAAAACTTCCCGATCGAACTTTTTCTCTAAATACGGTTGAAGTATTTTTCCCCATTCGGCAAACTGCGTGAAAATCAGAGTTCGATCGCCTTCTGCTAGCAGTTCTTCTAACATCTCCTCCAATCGCTGTAACTTCCCAGACTGTTGAGCAAACTGGTCTAGATTACTCGTTTTCGGCTTTGCTTTTGCATCTTTAGAGGTTAACAGATCGGGATGATTGCACAGTTGTTTGAGCTTCACCAACAATCCTAAAATCATACCGCGTCGCTGAATGCCATCTGCCGATTCGATCGTCGATAAAGATTCATCGACAATTTGTTGATATCGGAGCGCTTGCCCCGCCGCCAACGGACAAAACACCGTCATCTCTTGCTTTTCAGGCAAATCTTGGATGATGTCTCGATCGGTCTTTAAACGCCGCAAAATAAACGGTTGAACTAAGGATCTCAACGTTTCTAGAGACGCCGTATCGCCGTATTTTTCGATCGGCATGGCAAACCGCCGTTTAAAAAAGGTGGCACTGCCTAAATAGCCAGGATTGAGAAAGTCCAAAATCGACCACAATTCCGACAACCGATTTTCCACCGGAGTTCCCGTCAGCGCGATGCGAAAATCGGCATCTAAATCCCGAACAGCTTGAGATTGCTTGGCTGTGGGATTTTTGATATTTTGAGCTTCATCCAAAACCAATCCTTGCCATTGAATTTGTTTTAAATCCTTTAAATCTCGATAGACTAAAGAATAGCTCGTGATGACCAAATGCCGACTGCCAAGCGCCTTTACCAACTGCTTACCCTTCGCCCGTTTATCCCCATGATGGACGATCGTTTTCAGCGTCGAGCCAAATTTTTTCACCTCCCGTTCCCAGTTCCCCAAAACCGAAGTCGGACAAACCAACAAAACCGGAGCAACCAGTTGTTCTTCCTCTTGCAGGTGCAATAAAAACGCAATCAATTCGATCGTCTTTCCCAGCCCCATATCGTCCGCCAGACAAGCGCCCAAACCCCAGCGTTCGAGAAATGCCAGCCAACCCACCCCACGCGCCTGATACGGACGCAATTGACCGTTAAAACTCGCCGGAGCTTCGATGGGTTCCACCGACTTGTTTCCCGTCAGAGTTTCCATCAACTCTTGGAGATGCGCCCGTCGCCTCGAAGTTCACCACCGGTAATTTGTCGATGGTTTGGGTTTCTCCCGCACTCAGGCGCAGCGCATCTTCCAAAGATAGAGACACCTGCGCTTGGCGACTGGCAAAAAAGGCTTCCGCCGCCCTAACATCCGCCGGGCGTAATTCCACCCAGGCGCCGTCAACTTCAACTAAGGGGCTACCTTGGGTAATCAACTGGCGGAACTGGGTTTGGGAAATGCGGCTCCCGCCCAGAGTCAGTTCCCATTTAAAATTGAGGAGACTTTGCAAACCGATGCCGCCTTTTTTGCTGCCTGGGGCGGAAGACTCCGATCGAATGCTCAAGCCAAAACGACCGGAAGCGCTGTCGTAGTTGGCTAAACTGGGGGGCAAAATCACACCCAGACCGCTGTCTTGGAAGCGCCACACCGATCCTTTGAGGAATTGATAGGCTTGGATGGGGTCGAGGGGACACTGTTGCGGGCGTTGGGTTTGTAGGGAGGGTTCGATCGCCGGATAGAGTCGAGATGCCAGTCCCAAGCCACTGAGTAAGGTTTCTTGGGGATGTTCGATCGCCCGACCTAAATAGACTAGCCGATCGACGGGATGGTTCCAAATGGTTTTGGCACTGACCAAAAACTCGGGGTTATCCGCATCTTGCAAGCAAAACTCGAGCGTCCACTCTCCGTTGTTCGGGGTAGGCGGCTGGAAAACAAACGCTGTGCGAAATTGAGCTTGACCCCCCAGATGCGATCGTACCGGAGATTGCCAAGTTTCGATCGCTGTTTCGAGAGCCTCGATCATCGGCAGTCGGTTTGAGGGTCGCCGACGGGGAACTTAATGCTTGCAGCCATTTGCTGGCAGGAGACGGAACTTTGGGCTGGGGGCACTGCCCGACGATCGATCGGACTCGCGCATCAATAGTTCGGGTTAAAAAGTCTCGTAACAACTCTCGGGGCGCGGGTAACGCCAATTGAGGCAACAGATTGGCAATCTCAACCATTTCCCCCGCCAATTTCAGGCACTCGAGAAATTGGTCTGTCTCCAGATAGCTGCGACAAGCGGACGGCATTTGTCGGGCAAAACGAGTCAGACGATCGCGATCGGTGGCACTATCGAGAAGGGGTTGCCAAAGTGCAACAATAGAACCCTCGTTTTGGCGTTCCAGTCCCGGCAAAAACTTGCACCGAACCAGTAAATCCAGCGTCCAACGGGCAACGTGCGACCAATAGCGCAAGTCCCCTCCCACAAACGCATCTGCCGAGTCGATCGAACCCAAAGGCAAAGCTTGTAACAAATCCAGCGCATCCCCAGGAGAAAGACAAATTCCCTCGACTTCCCAAGGATAGGGAGATAAAGAGCGCTCCTCCAACGGCGCTTCCATCCGCACGAGTTCGGCGGCGGAATGTTGGGGCAAGCGTTCCCCAGTTGGAAGGCTATTTGTCGGCAGAATTGCCGTTTGCTGTTGCGCTTGCCAACCCGGTTGTGGGGCGAGTCCCAGCTTGTCTTGTAACAGCGCCGTGACTTGAGAGGGGCTCATACCCAGAGGATGAAGGCAAAGTCGATCGTTGGGTGAAATAATGATGCCATCGTCAGAGGACACCGAGTCAAGGCGACGCCAGGTTTCGCCCCACACAAACAACTCTCCTCCCCCATCTCGAATCTGCCAGCTTCCGTGTAAAATTGCCATCGATCTGCTTCCCCAGCGCCATCATCGCCTTGGTGTTCTCAACTCAACTTACAGCAATTTCTGGGTCACTCGTTACCGATCGTGCGTCATTTGGGGTTGAGAGTCAGGTATATGGGGTTGGGTGTTAGGGACTGGTGATAACTGTTCTGTTCCCCATCTCCCCGTCTTACCCATTACCCATTACCACTAATTATTCTTCCTTCTGCTTCTTGTCCGCCTCAAGCCGCAACCGCACCGACTCGGCATGGGAATGCAATCCTTCTGCTTGAGCCAGAACTTGAATTGCCGCACCCATTTTGTTCAGTGCTCTGGAGGAATACTCGATCAAACTCGAGTGTTTCATAAACGTTTCCACCCCTAACGCCGACGCATATCTTGCCGCGCCCGATGTCGGCAAAGTATGATTGGGTCCGGCGAGGTAGTCTCCGACAGCTTCCGGCGTCGAATTGCCCAGAAAAATCGCGCCCGCATGGCGAATTTGCGGCACTAAATCCCAAGGATCTTCGACTTCAAGTTCTAAATGTTCCGGCGCAAACTCATTGGAGAGTTCCACGGCTTCTTCTAGGGAGTCAACAATGACGATCAGTCCGTAATGGGCGATCGCTTTTTCCGTCAACAAGCGGCGGGGATGATCCACCAATTGTCGATCGACTTCAGCCACCACCTGCCGTGCCAGCGCCGAATCCGGAGTGAGCAGAATTGCCGCCGCCATGGGATCGTGTTCGGCTTGAGCTAACAAATCCGCTGCGATGTAAACTGGATTGGCTTTGCTATCAGCAATTACCAACACTTCCGAGGGACCCGCCAGGGAATCGATCCCCACCGTCCCGTAGACTAATTTCTTCGCCAGGGTGACGTAAATATTTCCGGGTCCGGTAATTACATCCACCTTGGGAATCGTATCGGTACCGTAAGCCAAAGCGGCGATCGCTTCGCCCCCCAACCCGATATATTTCTTGAATTCCGGCTTCTTGAGCCGCCACTAACACCGCCCGATTGAGGGTTTTCTCCGAACCCGGCGGCGTCACCATAGCTATCCGAGGCACTCCCGCCACCTTCGCCGGAATGGCATTCATCAACACCGTACTCGGATAGGCTCCCCGACCGCCAGGAACGTAAATTCCGGCTCTGTCTACAGGGTTGTATCGCTTGCCCAGTACCACATCATTTTCTTCAAAATTGACCCAACTTTTGGGGACGCGCTGTCGGTGAAACGCCTCGATTTGTCTGGCTGCCACCCGAATTGCCTCCAGTAATTCCGGAGAGACGTGCTGGTATGCCGCATCTAACTCGATGTCGCTCACCCTCAACTGCTCCGGGGTGAAGGTTTGCCCGTCAAATTCGCGAGTATAGTCGAGTACCGCGCGATCGCCCAAGCGTTTGACAGCGGTTAGCACCTCCTGCACTGTTGCCTCTTTTTCCGCTACGCGATCGTCGTGGGTTCGATCGCAAATCCGATGCAGTTCAGCTTCTGCCTCAGTACGCTGAGTGAGAATTCGCAGCATGGAGTCCGAATGCCTATCTAGGTAACTTGGTAACTGGTTGCTAGTGACGGGGACGGATGCGCCATAGGAGTCCGATGCCCTGTCTGTCTATAGCTTAACGCGAATTTTTTATCGACGCGCGAACTCTGGAGCTAAGATGTTATATTTGTTCTTCGTGAAGTCTTAAAAATATTCAACCCAACGTTCGTCGCAAACTAAGGAATTTCCAGTGGCTAATATTAAATCTGCAATCAAGCGCGTTCAGATTACCGAACGCAACCGACTCCGAAATAAATCCTATAAGTCAGCCGTGAAAACGCTGATGAAGAACTACTTTACCTCCGTCAGCGAGTACGGAGCCGATCCCACACCGGAAAAGTTTCAGGAAGTCCAACAGCGCCAATCCCTCGCCTACAGCAAAATCGACAAGGCGGTAAAACGGGGCGTGCTTCACGCCAACAACGGCGCGCGCAAAAAATCTCGTTTAGCTAGAGCGTTGAAACCGCACGAATCTCAACCGGCATCTTAAGAGAGGAGTTGCAGGAGTAACAAGGCCCAGGGCAGAGAAAGTAAAGGAAGTGATGAGCATCTTCAATCATTCCCTCACCTGATTACTCCCTCACCCGATCTTGACTCCGCACCCCGCACCCCGCACCCCGCACTCCCAAACCATGCAACTGATCGACACCCACGTTCATATCAACTTTGACGTGTTCCAAGCCGAATTGGACGAGCTTCGATCGCGCTGGCGCGAGGCAGGGGTCGTTGGGCTGGTTCATTCCTGCGTTCAACCGTCGGAGTTTGCCTCAATGCAGGCGATCGCCGATCGGTTTCCCGAATTGTCCTTTGCGGTGGGCTTACATCCTCTCGAAGCCCACCAGTGGACCCCCGAGATGGGTGAGGAAATCCGGGCTTTGGCGAAATCCGACGATCGAGTGGTGGCGATCGGTGAAATGGGGTTAGATTTCTTTAAAGCGGATAATCTCGAGATCCAGAAACAAGCATTTCTCACTCAACTCAAAATTGCTCGAGAGCTGGACTTACCCGTCATTATCCACTGCCGGGATGCGGCGGAGACAATGGTGGCAATGCTGCGGGAGTTTGGGGAAAGTGACGGCGCAGTCAAAGGGGTGATGCACTGCTGGACGGGAAACCCCGCGCAAACCCAGTGGTTTCTGGATTTGGGGTTTTATGTCAGTTTCAGCGGTGTGGTGACTTTCAAGAAAGCAACAGACATACAAGAGTCAGCAAAGATGGTTCCAGACGATCGTCTGTTGGTGGAAACCGACTGCCCCTTTCTCGCCCCAGTTCCCAAACGCGGTAAGCGCAACGAACCTGCCTACGTCCGCCACGTCGCCGAAGAAGTTGCCAAACTCCGCAATGTTTCCTTAGAAACCCTCGCCGCGCAAACGACTCAGAACGCTCGATCGTTGTTTGCTCTGCAATAGCGTAGAAATTGGTAGGGTGTTGCCCCCGGCACGAAATGCACCGTTTGAGCTAGAAAGCGAAACAATTTGTAATATAACGTTATAGCTGGTAGGGTGCGTTGAGGCACGAAACGCACCGCTTCAGTTCTCAGAGATCGGTGCAGGGAAACCGTCGATCGAAGCTTAGTTGAGCAAGCCATATAGGAATTTTCCCGAAAAACGATACGTATTTTGCCAGTTCAAATAAAAGGCGTTTGGCAACATCGCTGTTTTCTACGGATTCCGGCGGCATTCCAACAAGTTCTCCATCCACGAGTTCGTAGCGGGTATCCGTCCCGTCATCTTTTCTTCCTGCTGGAGACCCTCGGCTCTGCCGATGGGAGGAAAGCAGGGCAGGGTTTAAGTCCTTTCCTGTTTACATTTTGCGTGGTATAATGTGAGCTATGGTTGAAAAAGCTTACAAGTACCGTTTTTACCCAACACAAGCGCAAGAAAATCTTTTGCGACGGACAATGGGGTGTGTACGGAAAGTTTACAACTTGGCGTTGGCTGCTAGAACCGAAGCATGGTACGAAAGACAAGAAAGAGTTCAGTATAAGGAAACTTCTAGTCTTTTGACCAATTGGAAAAAGACCGAAGATTTGGATTTTCTCAACGAGGTTAGCTGCGTACCGTTGCAACAGTGTCTGAGACATCTGCAAAAAGCATTTGCTAATTTCTGGGGTAAACGTGCCAAGTATCCTCGTTTTAAAGCCAAGCGTAATGGTGGTTCGGCTGAATTTACCAAGTCGGCTTTTAAGTACAGAGATGGAAAACTCTGGCTTGCTAAATGCAAAGATCCATTGCCAATTGTTTGGTCTAGGCTTTTGCCAGAAGAATGTAGTCCATCTACTGTTACAATCAAACTCGACCCTTCGGGTCGGTGGTTTGTTTCTTTGCTGGTAGAGGACTACACTGTTGAGGTATTGCCACCAACTGATAAAAAGGTTGGTATTGACGTTGGTATCTCTAGTCTGTTGTGTACTAGCGATGGCGACAAGATATCCAACCCTAAGCATTTCAATCGGCTGTATAAGAAACTCAAAGCAGCGCAAAAGGAACTGAGTCGGAAAACCAAAGGCTCTAGTAACCGAGACAAAGCGCGACTTAAAGTAGCTCGAATACACGCCAAAATTAACGATGCTCGTACCGACTTTCTTCACAAGCTGACTACTAGCTTGGTCAGAGCAAATAACTTGATTGCTATTGAAGACCTGGCAATTAGGAATATGGTGAAAAACCACAAACTTGCTCGAAGTATCAGCGATGCCTCTTGGGGTGAGTTTTTCCGTCAACTTGAGTATAAATGTGAGTGGTACGGGCGGAAACTGGTCAAAATTGACCGATTTTTTCCTAGTAGTAAGCGATGTAACCATTGCGGTTTTGTAATGGATAAACTGCCGTTGGATGTTCGTAGTTGGGATTGTCCTAACTGCAACACTAAAGGCATCGACAGAGACATCAATGCTGGAAAGAATATACTCGCTGCGGGACTCGTAGTGACTGTCTGTGGAGCGAACGTAAGACCCGATAACCATGATGTTAAAGGGCAGTTGCGAAAAACCCGTAAGGGAAGGAAACAGAAACCTAAGTCGTGAGTCTTAGGAATCCCCCGACTCCGTCGGCGGGAGGATGTCAACCTGGGCGAGGTATTCCTCGAAAGTGAAGCGTTTAGGCTTGGGGACAGCTTGAGTCATAAAAAATCATCAGGTGCTACCCGTCATTGTATCGCCATAAACAAAGGGTCGATCGACGCCGACCAAATTCAGCTCGCGCTGTCCAAATTGCCCCGATTTGTGGCAACCTGAATAGAGATACCCAATCTAGTATTCTGACAACGCAACTCAGTCAGCTTTTACGTATGCAAACTTTGCCCAATCCTCCCCAAACGGCATCTAACTCCGCACCTGCACCCTTCGACACGACCATTCGCAGGCGGAAAACCCGTCCGGTACGAGTGGGTTCTGTCACCATCGGCGGGGGAAATCCGGTGGTCGTCCAGTCGATGATCAACGAAGATACGATGGATATCGACGGTTCTGTCGCCGCCATTCGTCGGTTGCACGAAATCGGCTGCGAAATCGTCCGCGTTACCGTGCCCAGCTTGTCCCATGCCAAGGCGCTAGAAGAAATCAAACGCAAACTGATTGCCACCTACCAAGATGTCCCTTTAGTAGCAGACGTTCACCACAATGGGATGAAAATTGCCCTAGAAGTGGCGAAACACGTCGATAAAGTGCGAATCAATCCGGGGTTGTATGTCTTTGAGAAACCCAAAAACGATCGTGATGAGTTTACGCCAGCGGAATTTGAGGAAATTGGGGACAAAATTAAAGAAACCTTAGAACCGCTAGTCGTGTCTTTGCGAGATCGAGGCAAAGCCATGCGCATTGGGGTCAACCACGGTTCCCTTGCCGAACGGATGCTATTTACCTATGGCGACACCCCAGAAGGAATGGTGGAGTCGGCACTGGAATTTATCAGAATTTGCGAATCTTTAGAGTTTTATAATCTAGTTATTTCCCTCAAAGCTTCTCGCGTTCCGGTGATGGTGGCGGCATATCGGTTGATGGCGCACCGGATGGACGAACTGGGAATGGATTATCCCCTGCATCTGGGAGTGACAGAAGCTGGAGATGGGGAATACGGTCGGATCAAATCCACGGCGGGTATTGGCACACTTCTCGCCGATGGCATTGGCGATACCATTCGGGTGTCGCTCACCGAAGCTCCGGAAAAAGAAATCCCCGTTTGCTATAGTATTTTGCAAGCGCTGGGATTGCGAAAAACCATGGTGGAATACGTCGCTTGTCCTTCCTGCGGTCGCACGCTATTTAACCTCGAAGAAGTGCTCCATCGAGTGCGAGAAGCAACCCAACATTTGACGGGTTTGGATATTGCGGTGATGGGTTGCATCGTCAATGGTCCGG
Source organism: uncultured cyanobacterium (assembly GCA_963838375.1). Taxonomy (GTDB): domain Bacteria; phylum Cyanobacteriota; class Cyanobacteriia; order Cyanobacteriales; family Geitlerinemataceae; genus DVED01. The sequence continues at coordinate 100,221 of CAWIQY010000016.1, forward strand.
GAGAAATGGCGGATGCCGATTACGGTTATGTGGGGAAACAACCGGGATATATCTCGCTGTATCGAGGGCGGGAAGAAATTAAAAAAGTTCCCGAAGATCGAGGTGTAGAAGAGTTGATTAATTTAATTAAAGCAGACGATCGATGGATCGATCCTTAAAATCGGTTAGTTTGGCGTGTTTCGAGGCGACGGGCAGCGCTCGATCGCCCCAACCCCTTCTGCTGTAGCTTGTGTTAGAGTGGGCATAATCCCCGTATTCTCCGTATTTCCCAACGATAGGTGGTAGACAGATGGCAATGACAACTCGTGGCTTGGTTTTGGGCGCAACCGTCGTCATGCTCAGCACCGTCACTATGATTGGTGCTGGTCTTCATCTGAAAGGTCAAGCTTTTTTCCAAGATAGCCCGAAAGAATTAGTCGATGAAGTTTGGCAAATTATTGATAAGAATTATGTGGATGCCACCTTCAATCAAGTCGATTGGCGGGAAACTCGGGACGAGTATTTAAATCGATCTTACACCAGCAACGAAGAAGCCTATGTGGCGATTCGGGAAATGTTGGAGAAATTGGGCGATCCCTACACCCGATTTATGGACCCGCAAGAGTTCCGGAATATGCAGATCGATACTTCCGGGGAACTGACTGGTGTGGGGATTCAACTGTCTCAGGATGAAGAGACGAAAGAACTGATTGTGGTCTCGCCGATCGAAGATACGCCAGCTTTTAAGGCGGGAATTAAAGCCCAAGATGTGATTATTTCCATCGACGATACCACGACTGAAGGCATGAATATTAACGATGCCGTCAATCTAATTCGAGGTCAGGTGGGGACATCAGTAACGCTGAAGATTCGGCGAGAAAATGAAGAGATGGAATTTGAGATCACTCGCGATCGCATCGAAATCCATCCTGTTCGCTACAGTTTCTCTCCAGATAACGGCGGTATCGGTTATATTCGTCTGACGAATTTCAGCGCCAACGCGGCGGAAGAAATGCGCGAGGCGATCGAAGATCTCGAATCCCAAAATGTCGTCGGGTATGTCTTAGATTTGCGCTCCAATCCCGGCGGATTACTGTATTCCAGTGTGGAGATTGCTCGCATGTGGCTCGAGTCAGGGACGATCGTTTCTACAGTGAATCGTCAAGGCATTGCTGACGAGCAACACGCCGACCATCGCGCCTTGACGGATAAACCCCTAGTGGTGTTGGTGGACGGGGGTTCGGCAAGTGCTAGCGAGATCCTCTCCGGTGCTCTGCAAGACAACAAACGGGCTGAATTGGTAGGGACGCAAACCTTTGGTAAGGGTTTGGTGCAATCGGTGCGCGGTTTAGGAGATGGTTCGGGATTGGCAGTAACGATCGCCAAATACTTGACTCCTAGCGGTCGGGATATTAATAAAGAAGGAATTTCTCCCGATGTGACGATCGAGCTGAGCGAAGAACAACGAGACCAGTTGCAGCAAGACCGCAGCTTAATCGGTACAGCTCAAGATCCGCAGTATGCAAAAGCTCTGGAAATTATCGCACGGGAACTGGTGACACAGAAGTGATGGGTCGATCCGGGAACGAGATGAGCGATCGAAACGTCTTCGAGGCAAGTTTTAACGGGAGGAGAGTCGATCGGATGTGGTGATAATCGCTTTCGATCGACTCTCCTCCCAAAGCACATGGGTGAAGATCTCTATAAAATAGACGATCGTTCTGTTGCGATTCAAAAAAAACACAGGTAAAAATTTTTATGAAGTGCAATCTCCGTTCTGCGATATCTGTTTCCGGCAAATCGCTATCTCTATCGATGCTTAGCGCAGTACTGGTAGGGGGTATTGTGCCTCCCGGTGCGATCGCGGCTGTTGCGGCATCACCTTCGGTTGTAGCTCAAAATCTCGATATTCAAGCCACAGCGGAACAGTTTGTGGATTCGCTGGCAGTTGACGACATCGAAAGCGCTCACAACTTATTGAATCCTTTAGTCCAAAAAGATTGGTCGGAGGACATGATGCAACAAAGCTGGCAGGATTTGCTCGCTGTCACGGGTGAGTTTCAGGAGCGTTTGGGTTCTCAAGTCGAAGGGCAGGTGGTGTTAGTCACTGTCGAGTTTGAATCCGTGACGAATGATGTCATCGTGATTTTCGACGAGAGTGGTCAGATTATCGGTTTTGACTTTCCGAAAATGGAAGGTTAATGGTGAAGAAGGGCGAAGAAGAATAGCGAAGCGAAGCATTTGTATAAATGTTATGGGTTTGTATGTGGAATTTCCCGTGCAAATGCTTCGCCCTTACCAGATTATTACTGATTACGTTCTGGTCGATAAATTTGACCGAAGGTACGATCGGCATTAACCGTCACTACCAAATCAACAAGGTTGCCATTCTGGGTGAGTGGTGCGATAAACAAGTCTGGATGTAGGGATTTCCAAAAATACTTGACAAATTCGTCGATTTCTAAATCGGTCATTCCTGTTTTGCCTTGGGCGATCGCACTGTGTTCGGCTTGCCGTCGCCAGGGTAAACTGAGGCGATAGTCGGTGGGATTGAGTACCATCAGTCGATCGATCCGTTCCCACAATGGCAGATAATCCCGAAGTTGTTCGTTGACAGTGCGAGCAAAAGATTTGTCCGCTTCTGTGAGAATGGGATTGGGGGGATTGTCGAATGTGGCGGGATCGACGGGCTGTGCGCCGACAAACCAACCTTCAAATAATATAATATCTACACTTTCGATCGTTTCCGGTTGGGATCGATCGCCGTCTCCATTCCACAGCGACTTATCGAAGCGAGGGATGGCAATGGGTTCGGCTCCATCCGGTTGGCGCAGACGATCGAGAACGTCAATTCCCAACTCGATATCGTGGGTTCCCGGCGGTCCTCGGCGAATGAATCGGGGATCTTTGGCTTTCAGGCGCTGGCGTTCGGCATGGGTTTTGTAGAGATCGTCGATGGAAAGACCGATCGTCCGGTATCCCAATTGCGCCAGAATGGCTTCTAGCATCGTCGCTAAGGTCGTTTTTCCCATCCCTTGTCCCCCCAAAACGCCTTGAACGAAAGGACGCCCCAAGGCTCGACGATCGTCGGCTAATTGTATCGCCAGGGGCAGCCACAGCGTCCATAAATTGTCATAAAACGCGGGATGACTGGCAATAGAAAAGTGTTGGCAGCGATCGAGGGTGGCGAGGAATAAATCGCAGCGGCGATCGATTTGCGATCGAACATTCTCGGGCGAAATTCCCAAAGCTTGCGCTCGTTTTCCATCGGCTAACTCCCAGCTTTCGAGTTGCCGAATTGCCGATTCATCAAAGTTGAGATCGGCAATTCCTCGTTCTAAAATCGGTTTTAACATGGTTTGCAGATACCCTCTTAAGATTCGCTCGATCTTAAATTCCGAACTTCATCAAGGCTAAGTCCCGTAATTTGACTAATCGTTTCATCGTCAAATCGATCTAGGGATTGTCTAGCCATCGCTAGCTTTTCGGCTTGCCGTCCTTCTTCTCGTCCTTCTTCTCGTCCTTCTTCTCGTCCTTCTTCTCGTCCTTCTTCTCGTCCAAGCGCGATCGCACCTTGTTGGTCGTAAATAAACATTTCTCGCCGTTCGAGATCTTCGAGTTCTTCACGAGTTAAGTTCGCTTGGTTGGCGATTTCAAAAGCCCGATGAATTTCCGGAATACTATCCATGGTTTCGGGAACACCTGTTAGCGATCGGGCATACTTGAGAAAATAAATCCATTTATCGGTTAGGGTTTCAATTTCGTCGATTTCTTTGGTGAATTTCGGAAGTTCTACAAAAACTAATTCCAGGTCATTATCTGTATATCTATAATATGTATCTTCTTCGTAGTACGAAAATCTAGAAATAACCCGGTCGAGGTTCTCAAACATCTCAAAGTCGGCAATTGTCAAGGCAATCACGGGTTTGAGCATTCTATACCCTTCTCCGGCTTTCAATTGCAAGGCGTAGGTTTTTGCTGCATTGTACAAAACTCGTTTTCCAAAAGATTGTACGTTCAACACCTGCATCTCGATAATCACGAAGGTTCCATTATCGAGCTTTGCCTTGACGTCTAGGTAGGTATCCTTTAACCCTTGAGTTTTGGGTGATAGATTAGGGTTGATGATTTCTAGGTCTTCAATTCGATTCGACATTCTCATAAATTAAAGCATTTAAAAAACTGATGAGAATATCTTTGTTTTCAGAAGACCCAAATATCTTTTTAAATGCGTAATCGGTTTTAGGGTTAATAAAAATCATAAGAAATCAGCCGATTGGCAAGAGGCACGTCAACTGTCGCAGTCAGGGAACTGGAAATAGTCTAGAGTCGATCGACTTTAGACTTCAAAACAAGAGTCTTATTTGTTGACTCCTGTACGATAATTAGAAGTTACCATAATGATAAATATATAGCAACCGCACAAGCGCGGTTAGGACGCATAGCAGAAGAGTGAAACCTTTACCCATCAATTTTTCACTCTTCTGCGATATGTTCATGGAAAAATTGGCAAAACCGCTTTTCTAACTGAGGTTTTGCCAATTTAATTCAAATTTAATTCAAATGCACATTAGCTGATATTGACTGGGAGGGAAAATGCGTCGCAAGTTGAATTGCAAATTTCAAGACTAAGCTCGGGCGGCTTTTTTATACTCTGAGGCATTCAAGTCCAAAGAGTGGAAACCCGCTTTGTACTCGATGACAGGAGAACGATAACCCATCAATCGATCGAAGTGAAACCGAAGTTGACCCTGAATTTGGGGAAACTTACCGAGAATGCAGAATATAGCATACAGAAGTGAATGCACCGAAGTGAATTGACGACCGCGCATATACCGATAGACCCGATAGACTTGCAAGCCATAGAGACATAACAGCAACAGGATACTCAAACCGTAAGTCCATCCAGCCAGACTCAAAGCCAATAGCGGCAAAATCAAGCCCCACAACCAAATGCTGCGGCTTTCTTTGACCCAATGCCGTTCCCGACCGCCACCGTGCAGCCAAGAGCCTTCCGCATAGGCGTGTCCCGCCCGAATCGATCGGGTCCACCACTGGCTAAAGCGGGTCATTTGCGCGTCGTGCAGCGCCATGTCGTTCGCCAGACGCCAAACCTTCCAACCCCGGCGGCGTAACCGCAAGCACAATTCCGGTTCCTCTCCGGCAATCAATGTCGCGTTAAACCCTTGGACTTCGCGAAAGGCGGAAATCCGCATCACTGCGATTCCCCCGGAAGCCTCGGTTTCCCCACTGGGTTGATTCCACTCCAAATTGCACAGTCGATTGTAAATGGAGAGATGGGGGAAACGCTCGATGAGGCGACCGCAGACAACCGCCCAGTCGGGATGCTCGCTCAGAGCGCGGGCAGCCGTTTCCAGCCATCCGGGAATGAGTTCGCAGTCTCCATCGATGAATTGGACAAATTCTAGCTGAGGATGGAGTTGTTTCAGGCGTGCTAACCCTTCATTGCGGGCGCGGGCGGCGGTGAAGGGAATTTCGGGATCGAGCTCGACAACGGGGATTTCTAGTAAACCGGCTAAATCGACACTACCGTCGGTCGAACCGGAATCGACGTAGACGACGGGAACCTCTTCTTTTTTCAGAGAAAGCAAGCACTGACGCAGGCGCAGACCTTCATTGCGTCCGATGACAACAACTCCTAAAGTATTCATGAGATTTTCTCCTTATGTTTATTTATGTGTGGTTTGTGGTTCGTGATTCGTTGTGGGTTGGAGGAGACATCGAATCACTCTTGCAACTGGGGAACTCCTCGATTAAGCGGCTCGACAATTAAGCTGCTCGACCTAAGAGGGTTTTCGGTAAGCTGGGAAATGCACCGCTGGTATAAAATCGGAATAGCGATCGCTCTGGGGGTGGATCGATGCGGGCAATGGCAAAACGATCGGCACCGACACAAACGAGTTCGTCGCCGCCTGAACCCATGGCGGAATGCAACCCCAATTCGCGCAACAGGGATCGTGCTGCGTTTGAATGTCGGTTATATGGAAAGGCGAAATGCACGGGATCTCGTTTCAATTCGCGTCGATAGTCGGCGATGCACCCTTCAATGTCCGATCGAACCTTCCCCGGACTGGAATGGCTCAGATCGATATGATGGGTTCCGTGCAGTCCCATTTCCAAGTAGGGGAACTCTCGCAAGGCGGTTCTAATTTCCTCCCAGGACAAAATGAGTCGAGGGGGAGTTTCTGTGGGTTGGAGTCGATCGATGACTTGGGTAATTAGCCGTTCTCGATCGTTGTAAGTTGCCCCAATTAACGCTTCTATCAGCGTTGTGTAGGCGGCGTCCCGTTGAACGGTATCCGACAGATCCCAATTGCCGATATCGAGCAACAGTCGGTTTTGGGTACGAGTTCCAAATGCCGTATACAGTCGATCGATCCAAGGATTTTCACCTCGGTTAATCCATCCCGTGGGTAAATACCAAGTTGCCGGGATGCCGTAGCGAGCCAAAATCGGCGCGGCAACGGTCAGATTATCCTGGTAAGTGTCGTCGAAGGTGACAACCACGGTTCCGGCAGGGGGCGTTTCACCTCGATCGAGTTGAGCCAGCAGTTGACTCAGGGAAATCGGGCGACGGTGTCGGGCGAGGAACTGCATTTGCGACTCGAAGACTTCCGGCGTCTTGCGAACACTTGGATCGATCCACCTCGCCAATTCCGGAGGGGCGATACTGTGGTACATCAGCACGATGGCGCCGCCGACCCCTCTAACTTTTACGTAGGCTGACCCCACCCCCGTCCAGTCCATCGCCCGTTCCAGATTCAGCAGAACGCGACGTTTCCAGGGGATAGCAGTGGCGGGAGGGGGGGATATGAACTGAGATGCAAACTGAGATGCGAACATAATGGTTTCGATAGATGGCTAATGGGTGTGGGGTTCTCAGGGGCGCACAGCCGTGTGCCCCGACAGCGACTTCATGTCAAAGAAAATGGGTTAAACAGGGCGCTGTGGCGGATAAAATCGGTTAAAAAGTGGGGTGGATCGGTATCGGGTTTGCGTTGGATTGCCCGCCGCACCCGCCAGAGAGAAAATCCGGCAATCCACAGGGCATCGGCGGTTGCTGCATATAACCAGCCGTAGTTCTTCATGAAATAACGCCGCCGAGACTGCCAGCGATACGCGGGGAAGCGCTTGGGGGGTGCGTCGTCGTCGTAGGTATATCCGGTACTTTGACCGCCGATGTGCCGAACGAGGCTTTGGGGAACGTACCAACAAGAACAACCTGCCCGTTTCGCCCGCAGGCACAAATCGGTTTCTTCGTAGAACAGGAAATAGCCTTCGTCCATGAGTCCGACGAGCTCGAAAACCTGGCGGCGAACGGCAAAGCAAGCACCGGAAACCCAATCGGTTTGGCAAGGTTCGGCGCTGACTTGCCGGACGACTGCCCAGGGAGAGAGAAGTTTGGAGACGATGCCCAGGCGCAATCCGCCATCGAGTTCGCTGAGGATATTGGGAAACCGGAAGGTAATGTGCCAGGGTTCTCCGCTGGGACTTTCTAAACCGGTTCCGGCAATTCCGGCGTTGGGATTTCGAGTCATAAATTCCAACAGTGCCGTGATGGCGCCGGGGCGAACGATCGAATCGGGATTGAGAATGAGGAAGTAGTCGGGAGGATGCTTGGAATGGAGTGCCTGGCGAATGGCGAGATTGTTACCGTAGGCGAATCCACCGTTGCGTTGGGAAACTTGCAGCGATGCCCAATTGCCCCAACCAAAACGATCGATCGCGGTTTGGATGCGTTGGGCTGAGTCGTCTCCAGAAGCGTTTTCGACGACAATAACGCGGGTTCCTGGCAGCGATTTCACTTCGCTTTCGAGAGAACGCAAGCATTCGATGGTGAAGTCGGCGCTGCGGTAATTGACGATGGAAATGAGGAGGGGAAAAGCTGTATTGGAGTTGAGATCGATCGGGGGTTGAGTTGTATTGCTTGGCTGTATTTTAAGTTGAGTTTTCATGATGGGTTAGTGGTGAGTAGTGAGTTCGACTTTCTTTTGCTGCTTCAAACTTCGATCGCCGCAGTCGTAGCCCAGTTCGGCTAAGTCGATACCAATGAGATGACTCGTGCGCTGATTGCTGTCTTGGAAAGTTGTACCGACGGATTCAGCAACAAAGTCTCGGAAATAACGTTCGGCTCGATCGTGGTATTTTTGGGGCAGAAACCGATCGACGAGTTCCGAGAGTTTGTAGCCGACGCGCCAAGGGAAAGCACGAAGAGATTTGGGCGTTTCGGGGGGAACGCAAAATCCATTAATTTGTTGTCGAAACATGAGCGTTCCGGCTTTGAATCCGACATTTTTCGGAATTGGATTGGATGTCAAGCTTCCTTTGGCTCCAGCAAACTCGATGATTTTTTTGCTGGCGGCTTGTGTATCTTTGACTAACACTTCAAAAGGCAAAACTAATACGTTTTCTGCGCCGAAGAGTTGATGGTAATATTCGATCGCCAAGTCGTATTCAAAATAGTCCAACTGACAAATAGCGCCGATACCGGGTTTTCGGGTTTCGCCAACCCCAAGAAATCGAGAAAGCGAGGCGGCATCTCCTCGGCGAATATACTGTCGGTAGGATGATAAAATTTCTGATTTTTGCTCGCGAATTATCATTAAAATTCGAGCTTCGGGAAAGGTAGAACGAAGTCGATCGGCAACGTCTTTTCCCCAGTATTTTCCTTCCATCTGATGCCCGATTAAAAATTCTTCAGAAATGACAGGAATTAAGTTTAGTTTTGCGGCTTCCTGCAATCCAGTTTCAAATTTATGGCGAACATCTTTGGCAGAGAAACGGAAAGCATTGGCAATGATAAATTGCTCGATCGATTCGTAAGATGGCAGACCCCAGGGAGCATAAAATCCGGTTCGTTCGTCGTTGAATAAGGACTGTTGCAGCCAAGTGGAGGCAGCTTTAGGATATCCGATATGAATTAGGGGTTGTGGAAGTAATAGCATGGGTGATAGCGTTTTTGCTAGTGGGTAGTGGCAATATAAATTGCTACTATTCAATTTTTTTCATCAGTCGTAACTAAATTCTGACAAATCGATATCGATGAGTTGGCTGGTTTTTTGATTACTTTCGTGAAAAGCATTTCCCACAATTTCAGCGATCGATTGTTTGAGTTTTTGTTCGGCGCGATCTTGCCAATTTTTGGGGAAGTAGCGATCGATCGCTTCCGAAAGTTTTTCTCCGGTTCTCCACAACACTCGAGAACCATAAACTTCTGCGCTTTGTCCGCAAATGACATTAAGATGTCGTCGAATTGCTAACGTTCCGGCTTTAAATCCAACATTTTGAGCGCTAGTTTGATAGTTTCCGTTTCCGGTTAATCCAACAAATTCTAGAATCGTTTGAATGAGAAGTTTGGAGTTTGTTTTTAAAAGTTCCATGGGTAAAACGAGGACATTGTTATTCCCAAAAAGTTTTTGATAATATGCGATCGGTAAATCGTATTCCAATCGATCGATCGTGCAAATCGAACCGATTCCCGGTTGTCGGGGTTTATCTGTACCTAGGAAATGAGCCAAGGTTCCCGTTTCACCTTTGCGGATGTATTGCCGATAGGAAGAAGCGATCGCTGCTTTTTGTTCGCGAATCAGGATTAAAATTCGCGCTTCTGGAAAGGTTTCATAAATTCGATCGGCAACATCTTTTGTCCAATAGCAGCCGCGAACTTGATTGCCAATTAATGACTCTTGAGAAAGGACTGGAATCAGATCTTTTTCTGCGGCTTCTTGTAATCCCGGTGCAAAAAACTGGCGAGCCGATTTGGGATTAAATCGGAAAGAATTGGTTAAGACAAATTGCTCGATCGCATCTCCCGAAGGAAACCCCCAAGGAGCATAGAATCCTGCTTTTTCGTCACTAAAAAGGGTTTGCTGTAACCAAGTGGAAGCTGCCTTGGGATAGCCGACGTGGATGAGAGGTTGTGGTAATAAAATCATTATCTTCTCTTTTTTATTCAATGTGTTAAATTGATGCGATTTGTTACATTATTTAAAATTTTTAAAGCTTGCATCGATCGAGATTGACAGAAGTCAGTTTTCTGCCAAAATACTCGATTTATAGCTGAACTAAAGATGGGTAAAAAAGCTAGCAGTCGTATCCCCAAGATTCGAGATCTAGACCGATCGATTGGCTTGTATTTTGATTGCTTTCTCGGAAGATATCGCCAACGGCTTCAGCGATAAATTGCTTGAATTTGGCTTCGGTGCGATCGTGTCGATCTTGGGAGATAAAGCGATCGCTAGCGGCAGAAAGCTTTTGAGCAATTCTCCAAGTGATTGGGGGTTTCTTTCCGGAAAAATCTCCACCCTGGCAGAAAAAGTTGAATTGGCGACGTAGTTCTAAAGTTGCGCCTTTACAGCCAACATTTTTAGCAGTTTGAGAATAATTCAGTTGATTTTCTAATCCCACAAAGTGAAAGATTTTGTCCCCAAAGTCTTGCAAGTTGTGCCGGAGTAATTCAAATGGTAAAACCAAGACATTTTCAGCACCAAATAAATTGTGGTAATAAGCGATCGTTCGATCGTATTCTAGATAATCTAACTGACAAGGAGGTCCAAATCCCGGTTTGCGATCGTAAGCGCCAATAAATCGATCGAGTGTGGTGGTTTCTCCCATTTTGATATGTTCGCGATAAGACGATAAAATCGTTGCTTTTTGTTCGCGAATAACCATTAAAATTTTGGCATCTGGAAAAGTGGATGCCATGCGATCTGCAACTTCTTTTCCCCAATAACAGCCGCGAATTTGACTACCAATTAACGTTTCTTGAGAGATGACTGGAACTAAATTTCTACGTTGTGCTTCTGCCAATCCTGCGGCAAAAGCTTGACGAGCATTTTCTGCCGAAAATTTGAACGCATTAGCAATGACAAATTGTTCGGTTGCTTCGCCGGAAGGCAGACCCCAAGGGGCAAAAAAGCCTGCTTTTTCGTTTGAGAAAAAAACATTTTGAAGCCAAGTAGAAGCGGCTTTAGGATAACCGATGTGGATAAGCATTGTCATGGGTAATGGGCAATTGATCGATTGCTAGAAAATTCAATTTATAGGTTTTGCAAAAATAAATTCGGTTGAGTGCAAACTTCAAAAAGCGATCGAGAATCTTGAATTAAACTTCCAATAGCTTGGGTGAATTTCCCTTGCTTGAAATAATCGGTATAAACTCGACGAGCATTTTGGATAATTCGATCGGCTTTTTCTGGATTTTCCAAGTAATAACGACACTTTTCTTCCAAGTCGGCAAAGTCCCATCGCACGGGAACGTAAGTTTCTCCCGGAATAAAAATATTCGGTTCGGTATCGAGATATTCCATCGACGGTTTCACCAACAAACAGTCATAACAAATCGCTTCAAAATCCCGCCAGCACGTTTCTCCCCAACCAAAAGGACTAAACACAATTCGACTGCCTTTTAATTCCCGTTCGTATTGGCGTCGAGGAATAAATCCTTCTTCGGCAAATCGGGCGCTAGCTGCCAATTGGTAATCTTTATTGAGAGGTTTTAATGCCTCAACAGCGGCAATGCGATATTCGCAATACCACTCTTTTTGCTGCTTCGTTCCTAATGACATTCGGCAGAAGATATCGATCGTTTTGGGATAGCGATGAGAAAAGCCAAATCGGGATGATAATGCACGACGAAAACGGGTTGCCGTTCCCAAATTCCATCCAGTAACAATCCGATGTTCGTAAGCTTTTATAACCTGGGAACTCACCGACCAATTATTCAGTTCGATCCCCGATTTGGCAATCGCTGCTGTAAATCGAGAACCGCCGATAAAGCCTTCTTGATATTCGCCTAAATCTCGAGAAAGCTGTCGTTTCAGGAATCGATCGACATAGGGCAACACACTAAAAAAGTTGCTGCTACTTTGAGCAAACGGATCGACAAACATCAGTTTTCGTTGAGGTTTGTCTTCCCGAATTTCTCGGACAACCCGTTCGATGTCGATCGCACTTTCCCGCCAAGATGGAAATAGGAAAACAACATCGGAGTTATCTTTTTGACAACCGGCACTAATATCCGCTAAAGTTTCCGCACGAACCAACTTCAGTGTGATGCCGAATTGACGTTTCAGTAAATGACGTTCGTCGGCGAAAGGTTCGCGTTGGGCGGCAACGATCGAATCTTCCGTCCCACCAATGAGAAGGATCTTCATGATTCGGTAATGGGTAATTGGTAATTGGAACAAAAGATGGGCGAAGCATTTGCAGGATTCTTGTCGATTCGTGCATCAGCTTTCTCTGGCAAAGATGGGCGAAGCATTTGCAGAATTCTTGTCGATTCGTGCATCAGCTTTCTCTGGCAAATGCTTCGCCCCTACCAGAGTTCTTCCGGTAAAGCCGCATCCAGATAAGCGCGTAACTGTTCTGCCATGAAACGAACATTGGGTTCGCGCAGCATACTCGAATGACCGCCCGGAACATCGAAAACGCGGACATTTTGAGTTGCCCGTTTGTCCCAACCAAATAAAGGATCGCTGGTATAGTCGATGCCTCGAACTTCGTTAATTTCTTCCTCGGTGGCGCGGATTAGCACCAGTTCTCCCTCAAATTTCCGTTGGGGAACGTACTCAGTTTCGGCAAAAGCGTAAACCATCCGAACGGAAATTTTTTGTAAGAATTTGGGGAGGGAAAGTTGTTTGTCAAGGCAATAGCGATATGCCATCACCGAAACCTTTTCTCCCGCAGCTTGCAGTTTGCTTTGTCCGGTATAAACCAGGAAATTTTTTGCTTTATTCCCCACACGACGGACGATCGAATTGAGCTGTTGGTACCACGGCAACTGTCCCTCGGCATTAAACGCTTGGGAGAAACTTTGCAATCGTTTTTCGGCTTGATTTCGTCGCGGCGCCTGTACGTCTACCGATTCCAACAACGCCACCATTGCCACCTTTTCACCTTCTGCTTGCAAACGGGTGGCAATTTCGTATGCCAGAACTCCTCCCGCGCACAACCCACCCAGTAAGTAGGGCCCATGAGGTTGAACACTACGAATTCGATCGAGATATCGCGTCACCATTGCCTCAATCCGCGTATCCACGATACTACAATCCTCCGTTGCCAAAGGTTGCAACCCATACACCGGACGATGATTATCCAGACGGCGCGCTAAGTTGAGATACAACAAAGTTTCCCCGTCGGCATCGTGAATCAGGAACAACGGCGTTTTGTCCCCACTGGCTTTCAATGTCACCAACACATCTCGCGTATTTGTTTCTGCCGATGGGGTGAGAATTTCCGCTAATTGTTTCAGGGTGGAAGATTCTACCAACACTGACAAAGGCAGCTTTTTCCCAAATTCCGCCTCAATTTGAGTAAACAAACGGACAGCAAGTAGAGAATGTCCCCCCAAATCAAAGAAACTGTCGTTGACGCTGATGTCTTGTTCCAAATCCAGAACTTGACTCCAAATGACCGCTAATCGCTTCTCTACAGGCGTGTGAGGTGCAATGGTATTCCCAGAAACCTGTTGAACCGGAACCGGAAGAGCTCGTCTATCCACTTTTCCATTGGGGGTCAACGGCAGCGCATCTAGGAAGACAAAGGCTGCCGCAGCCGGAACCATGTAGTCAGGAAGTCGTTCTTTGAGGTAAGCACACAAATCGTTTGCCGTTGTCGAACTTTCCCGTTGCAACACGATGTAAGCCACTAACCGCTTGTCTCCCGGTACATCTTCCCGAACCAGAACAATTCGATCGCACACATCCGGGTGTTGCGCCAACGCATCTTCGATTTCTCCCAATTCGATGCGGTAGCCGCGAATTTTCACTTGATGGTCGATACGTCCCAAAAATTCGATGTTACCGTCAGGGAGATACCGGGCTAAATCTCCAGTTTTGTACAATCGTGAATTGGCGCTAAAGGGATCGGAAATAAACTTGGTTTGCGTCAATTCCGGACGGTTGAGATACCCCCGAACCACCCCAACACCGCCAACGTGGAGTTCTCCCGGAACCCCGATGGGCACGGGTTGCAAATGAGCATCGAGAATGTAAACTTGTACATTGTCAATGGGACGACCAATGGGCGGCTTGCGGCTGCCGTCGGTACACCGGGCAATGGTGGCGCAAACGGTGGCTTCTGTGGCCCGTAGGCGTTGAAGAACAAACGATTTTGCCCCCACTGTGCCACCAAATCCGGGGAACAGGCTTCCCCCGCCACAATTAAGGATTTCAGATGGGGAAGATCGACTTTGGGCAATGCTGCCAGCGCCGAAGGAGTTAAGGTAACGTGGGTGATTTGCCGTTCCCGAAAGACTTGCAACAACGGAGAACCCGGTAGCAAGTTGTCTTTGGCTTCCAGATACAAACACGCGCCCACATGCAACGCCATCACCACTTCGGAGATGGAGGCGTCGAAACTGAAGGATGAGACTTGCAACACCCGGCTATTGGCATCGACTTCAAAGGCGCGGCTTTGCGCTTGGGCGAGGTTGCAGGTTCCGCGATGGGGAACGAGAACGCCTTTGGGTTTCCCGGTGGAACCGGAGGTATAGATGACGTAGGCTAAGTTGTCTGGGGTGGTGAGGTTTTCGGGTGTTTCGGTTGAGTTGCCCGAGATGAGATCCCACTGACTATCCAAGTTAATTTGACACACCTGGCACTTGGGCAGTTTAGTCGCCAAACGGCGCTGGGTGAGGAGGATTTTGATATCGGAATCGGCAATCATGAACGCCAATCGATCGATGGGATAGGCGGGATCGAGGGGCAGATACGCACCCCCGGCTTTGAGAATGCCCAGGAGTCCCACCACCATTTCTAAGGATCGTTCGACACAAATCCCCACCAAGGTTTCTGGACTTACGCCGAGGGCACGCAGATAATGGGCGAGTTGGTTGGCTCGATCGTTGAGTTGGCGATATGTTAAGGTTTGTTCCCCAAATGCGACGGCTAACGCATCGGGAGTTCGATCGACTTGGGTTTCAAACACTTGGTGAATACACAAGTCCCTGGGAAATTCGGTTTGTGTTTGGTTCCACTCCACCAACAATTGCTGCCGTTCGGCATCGGTTAACAACGGCAGTTGAGAAATCGGTTGTTGGGGATGGGTAACAATACCGGATAACAAGGTTTGGAAATGTCCGGCTAATCGATCGATCGTTGCCTCGTCAAATAAGTCGGTGTTGTATTTAAAGTGGCAAACTAACGTATCTTTGCCTTCGACAACTTCCAAGGTGAGGTCGAATTGACCTTCTTGTTGCGGCATTTCGTAGGGTTCGAGTTGCCAACTTCCCCACTGTACGGGGTTTCCTGCCCGCAGTTCCACCAGTTCTCCCCATTTTTGGGCGCTGTGGGAAACAAAGGCAACTTGGAAAAGGGGCGATCGACTGGGGTCGCGTTTGAGTTGCAACCGTTCGACAATTAAGGGGAAGGGATAATCGCGATGCGCCACGGCATCGGCAACCGTCTGACAAACGCGATCGAGTACCGCCTCGAAGCTGGGATCGCCTGCCAGATCTACCCGCAAGGGGACGGAATTGGCAAAATTACCGACGGTGGAGTCGTATTCTCCCCGACGTTGGCTGAGAATGGAACCAACCAGAATATCGTCGGTTCGGGTATACCGATGTAACAACACCTGAAGCGTTGCCAAGAGAATCGTGTCAAGGGAAGTATCCCGGCAAGCTGCCAGATCCTTCAGGTGTCGGGTCAACTCGCCATGGAGTTGAATGCTGTACGTTGCGCCTCGATCGCTTTGGACGGGGGGACGCGGACGATCGGTGGGGAGTTCCAGAACGGGTAATTCCCCAGCAAGCTGTTGCTGCCAATAGTCCCAAAGTCGTTCTCCAGCATCCCCGGATAGCTGTTGTGCTTGTTCGCAGACGTAATCGGCATAGGTTTTCTTCTGGGAAGGTAACTCGGCGGGGATTCCTTCCACTTCGCCGCAATAAAGTTGCTGCCACTCCTCTAGGAGAATGGACAGAGATCGATCGTCGCAGACAATGAGATGAGCCGTAACCAGCAACACGGCATCGCCATCGCCGCAATTCCACAGATGCACCCGGAATCCCGGTTCCCGTTCCAAGTCGAACGGATGTTGGTAGGCGGCGAGAATGTCCTGGTGCAGTTGAGAATCCGTCCATGCCGTCGCATCGGTTTCCCGAAAACTAATGCTGGGAGAATTCAGGATTTTTTGTTGGGGCTCGCTTTGAGCCAGCGACACGATCGATCTCAAGCTGGGATGGCGATCGATTAATGCGTGTAACGCCTGTTGTAGAAGGGTTACATCGATTTGGGAACGGACTCGCGCCACAAATGCGGTCTGGTATGCCGAACTCTCTGGTGCGTTCCGATACAGAAACCACAGGGCTTTTTGGTTGTAAGATAGAGGTTGGAAATATATGGTTTGGCGGGCTATTTCCTGAAACTGCAATTTCAGGGGAGCCTGCTTTTTTTTGGGCGGTTCGTCCGCAACCCTTTCGGGAGTAAAGGTCATGGTGCAGATCTCTCTTTTTCCGACAGTATTAAATTGTTGACGGGTTAAGGCGATAGATTTCTGGTTATTGGGGGATCGGCTCCGCTGAGCTTAGCAATTGCCCGTTGGAGCGGAAAGGGGGGTGTTGAGGATGTTGCAGTTAGCACGATCTTGATACAAAAAACGCTGAGGTTGACAGTGAATAAGGATGAATTAGAACATTTCGGTCTCTCATCTGAGATTGAAAATCGAGACTGAAGTGCTTCTATATCTATTTCGGGATTGAGCTTACTTTTTTTCGGAAAACCCTATTTTTTGTAACAATCGATCGTAAACTAGAAATTGTTGCATTTTTCCCGCGTTTAGACTTTACCAAAAGCTAGGCAAAAGTACACGACGATTTTGCGGGTCTCGATCGACTGCTGACGATCTCATCATCAGTTGGGGATGTGAGATGCAAAAGTATTCTATACAGATCTAAGGCTCTTACAGGATTCAGCAGCGCGTTAATCTGACCTCAATTTTCACAGATCTACCCGGCAGAGTGCGATCGCAAAAATCGCACTCTAAAACCCGCAAAATCGTTGCCGCTAAATTGCGAATCAACCGACTTAAGCCAATAGCAGCCAGGATTTCCACGAATGTAAAAATGCCTTCCCTAACGCGATCGTCTGATTTTTCAGCGCTATAGGATTCTACTTTAACGATTGAAACGAGATGATTTCAACCAATATTACAAGACTTTAAACGCGACAACGATCGCTGTAGTTGAAATAGACCGATCGTCCGAAGATCTAACACTGAATTTAAACAACTTGAGAAATCGTGCATTTTCATAATCTGGACACCTGGTGACATCAAATTTTAAGCAGGAGGAAAGAAGAGAATTTAATAAGCTCTAAATTAGAAAATATTAAAACTCTTACATCGTAGCACCACGTTTTCTCGGGATTTTTGTTTTTCTTAAGCAACTCAGAATGTGGAATATTCGATCGTTTTTAAGTTGCCCTAAAATCCACAATCTACTTTTTTATATTTAGATGTTGAATGACGATTCAAGGATCGTCTTTTCAGAAGTACTTCGTACGCTAACATACCGTTTTGAACTCTGCAAGAGATTACGTACATCTTTAATAAAACTTCAATAAATGGGCTGAATTTGTCAAAATTTATACTGTTAACTTTACTCAATCTTTAAAAAATGAGACGTTTCTTGCGAGTTTATACAGAGAAGTCTGCCGCGCCAACCAGAACTTTCACCCCCGCAGCAGCCATTTGCTCCTGTACGACAGCCCTTTTATCAAGTTTCAGGACATCCAACTGGATTTTGGCTCTGTTTCGAGCAACGGCTGAATGCCGACACCCCATTGCCAAGCTGCCTCAAAAAAATCCAACTCGCACTGCATGGCGTAACGATAAGTCGATCGAACTGTCTCCGTCTCTTCCCCATACCGATCGAGCAACGCTTCCAATTGCTGGGCTAAGGGTTCAAATTCGTCGCTACCATAGGTACAAATCCAGTCAGTATAGCGATGTTCGGGGATGCCACCCTTTGCCAATTCCTTGCCCAAAAATAAATACAGCCGCATACAAGGCGTCATTGCCGCTGCTGTCATCCCCACCTCATACCGCCAAGCGATCGAGCTGAGAAAGTCCGTATAGCGGCGCGTGGCGATTCCCGGTTCCACAGTTTGCCAGTCTACACCCCACTCTCGGGCATATCCCTCATGCAAGCGCAACTCGTCGAGCACCCCGGATGCCAGATGGTGAAATGTACTGAAGCATTGCCAATCTGGGGCTTTTGCCGCTGCAACACAGTACGATCGGGCAAAAGATTCTAGAAAAAAGGCATCTTGTCCCACATAATAAGCAAAACACTCCGGCGGTAGTGTCCCCGACGCAATGCCGCTAATGAAAGGATGATGTAGGCAAGCATTCGCCAAGTCTGAGTTGGCTTGCCAGAGTCGATCGGATAACGTCATCGGTGGTGTTCCCAAGCTGTTGCAATTTTTATGGTGCAAGAAATTCCCACACAAAGCAAGAAACTGCGTTTCGAGTCCCTAGATGTATTTCGGGGAATGGCGATCGCGGCTATGATTTTAGTCAACAATCCCGGTAGCTGGAACCACGTTTATCCTCCACTCCTCCACGCCGAATGGCATGGATTTACGCCTACAGATTTGGTTTTTCCCGCTTTTCTGTTTATCGTCGGGGTTGCCATGGCTTTTTCTCTGGCAAAATATACCGACGGTTCCCGCCCGAAGCGATCGGTATACGGGCGCATCCTCCGCCGCAGTGCCATTCTTTTCGCCTTGGGACTGTTACTCAATGGATTTTATCAATACGACTGGGAAAATATGAGAATTATGGGAGTCTTACAACGCATCAGCCTTGCGTACCTCATTTCTTCCCTGCTGGTACTCCAGTTCTCTTTGCGGAAACAAACGATCCTAGCTGTGGCAATTTTGTTAGCATATCAGGCGGCTATGCAGTTGATTCCCGTTCCCGGTTTTGGTGCCGGAAATTTATCGGCGGAGGGTAATTTTGGGGCATCTGTCGATCGGGCGATTCTGGGGACTCAACATCTTTTAAAAGGCGGACAATTCGACCCCGAAGGCTTATTTAGTACCCTCCCCGCAGTGGTCACGGTACTGGTGGGTTATTGGACGGGATTTTGGATGCGTCGCCAGAAGATAGAACCGCGCACTAGTGTTTCTCTGGTTATCGCCGGATTGAGTTGTTTGGTTTTCGGTGGGTTGTGGGGATCGATCTTCCCCATTAACAAAGCCTTGTGGACGAGTTCTTATGTTGTTTTCAGTGCCGGTTGGTGTTTGCTATTGCTGGCATTTTGCTACCATTTTATCGAAGTTTTGGGACAGCAAAAATGGGGCTTTCCTTTTCGGGTGATGGGACTCAATGCTATTTTTCTATTTGTTGCCTCGGGTTTAGTGGCGCGCATTCTCATCTATACCCACATTGGAACCGGAGAAAATGCTCCGAGTACCTATACCTGGATTTATGAAAATGGCTTCCAACCTTGGGCGGGAGATCTGAATGGATCGCTTTTGTTTGCGATCGTTACTGTTGTTTTATGGTGGTGCGTTCTCTATGCTATGTATCGTTTAAATTGGTTCTTGAAGGTTTGATTATGGTTAATGGTTAATTATGTCCTAATGTTAGCGCGTAGTGCTATATTACTTAACTTCAGCTCCAATCTTCTTCATCTTTTTTGTTCGATCGAACGTTGTGATAGATCGAAGCTTTGGCGTGAAGTTTCCGAGTTTTGGCGAATAGTTCTTCTTCAGTAAGCTGCCAGTTTTGCATCGCTTTTTCTAAATCATTTTGAATATCTCTGGCACCCGGAAAACCGCGATAGCGAATCCGCAAGCGAGCCAGTTCTGATAAATTGTAATCTGTGGGTTCTTCAGCAATTAACGTGTTGACGATCGCTCGATCTTTTTGAGCTTGGGGATGTTGTTGTTCTGGCATCATTCTCACCGATCTAATTGTAAAACTATTTTTCTGAGAGCTCTAGCATCTTTGCTCGGTTGAAATCTTCTCCGATCCGAATGGTCAAATCAGAACCCACATCCCCAGTCGAATCGGTGACGATTTTACCAAATCCCAAAAGTTCCTGAAGGAATTGAGCGCCTTTAACATCGCCTTTCTGCACGATAATTTCGGTTTGGCGGGGTCGATCGAGCCAGTTTTCGGACAAATAAACATCTCGAGCCCCAATGGATTCCAAATAGGCTTGCAATTGATTTCCCGCTTCGGTGTTTTGGGTGGGATTTTGAATGGCAACGCGCAAAGAAAGTAACGCTCGTTCCGGGTTGAGTCGATACTGCGATCGATCGTTTTCTGCAATTTCGATCGGTTGTTGGAAATAGTCAGCCAAAATGCGATCGCGTCCTTCTGCATCGATCGTCCAATCGCCATCAGTTTCCAAATTGCCAAACTCACCGGGTAACATTACCATTTTCAGACCATCGGCATCGAGATGCAAACCAAAGTTCACCAACGCCATCATTTCTGATACATTCAAATCCGTATCCAGATATTTTTCAACAATGCGGATAGCTTGTGGCAACCGAGGAAAAACAGTGGGATGAGTCAATCGATCTCGCAATGCCGCGATTAAGGCTTGCTGGCGCTGTACCCGACCGATATCGCCGTATGCGCCTTGACGGAACCGGGAAAATTGCTCGGCTTGCGCGCCGTTGAGGATTTGCCATCCTGGTTTTAGGTCGATTTCGAGTTGCTGCGATCGATCGGTATAGGACATGGCGCTGGGAACGAACACCTCAATGCCACCCACCGCATCTACCACTTCCCGCAGTGCCTCTGTGTCGATCCGAACGTAGCGATCGATCTCGATACCGTCTAGGAGTTGCGAAATCGTTTCCTTCGCCAGATCGCTTCCGCCTTCGTAATTCGCCAGATTAACCTTTGCAAATCCCACACCGGGAATCTCTGTTTGCGTATCGCGCGGAATCGACAGCAACGCCATCGACTTTTCTTCGGGATCGAAACGCAACAACAAAATGGTATCGCTATGACCGGAAAATCGATCGTCAGACCCCTCAATTCCATCCACACCTAAGATTAAAATATGGATCGGTTGAGAAAGTTGGTAGCCGAAACCTCGATCCCAGGAAACTGCCGTCTCGACGAACGATTTAGGAGACGGCAGTACAAAGGCGACGATTCCACCGAGGGTGGCAGAGGTCATCACCGCGAGGGTTAATCCCAATCCAGACCACATCCATTTACTCAAATCGAAGGCGATATTTCTCTTGTTCTGGGGTGGAAATGGCTGAGTTACGGGTGAAGTGGGAGATGCTGAATTTCTGGCTGTCACGGTATCTATTCCCGATCGCAGTTCTCGTCATTTCTGCACGATAGAGTTGTGTATTTCACTTCTGGTTATCTGGCAAAGATGGATAATTTTTAACATCGGTTAGGGCAGTTGCAACGGATCGATCGCCCATGGGAACGACGCTAAAACTTCCATCTGTTTCTAAAATCACGGCTTCGACTTCGCTCATCTGACCGATTCCTTGAGACCGAACGGCAGAACGCACTTCTTCGGGAACCACTCGTTGAGAGTTTAAGGCGTTCTCCAACATCTGTCCTTGATAAAACAAAAGTGTCGGTTCCGACTTGACTAAACGTCGAACAACGGGAACGTGAATCGATAGCCAAGCGATGATAAATTGAAGCGAAATTAGTAATGCAAAAGCTACTAATCCCTCTGCCAGTGCGACATCTTTTGATAATAAAATTGTTGCCAAGGTCGAACCCAGTGCCACGGTGACCACCAGATCGAAGGCATTCATCTTAGAAAGAGTCCGTTTTCCCGAAAATCGAAGAAAGATAATCAAGGCGGAGTATGCCAAAGTCCCGACAATCAGGACGCGCCCTAATCCCGACCATGTATTAAAAAACATAAGATTTTCACTCGGAGGTTATATCGTTTCGCGCGCGGCATATTTACCAATACTAAATTTCAATTTTTTAGCGCGTGTGTTTTTTATCTCTCGACTTTGACACTATACCAGAACGAAGTACTCTATAGCAGTCGCGCAAGCACGGTTAGGACAAATTCTGGGAGGGCTTCGCAGCCCTGCCATAGCCTATAGCATTTGCGCGGGAAATCTCATGCACAAATCAAAAAACATCACGCAAATGCTTTGCCTTCTTCGCTACCCCTGCAAATTTTTACGAACGATTTAGGATTGCTCTATATTCTTTCAGGGTGAAAAATTTTACCCATCAAATGTTTTTTTTATTGATTAACGTACTATAAGTAGTCATAGCTTCGCCTAAAGGCTAGGCTACCACACCCGCAAAACCCTGTCAACTCGTTCCAAAAATGACCCCATTCTCAATAAAATCGGGATATTTTCGGGAACGATCGCTCCTGTGTCTACCTTAAGATTCTATTTCCACAGGCGTCCCGTTGGCGTGCAGCAAGGCGCGTTTGGGACCGTGGATGGGATCTTCAACAATAATCGTCTGATCGCGACTAGCGCCGAGGGAAACCAAGGCGATCGGAACATCCATCAGTTCCGCTAAGAACTTCAAATACTCTAGAGCTCGATCGGGTAAATCTTCCAACGTCCGGCAATCCTCCGTGGACTGTTTCCAACCGGGAAGAGTTTCATAAATCGGTTGGCAGCGAGCGAACAGGCGGGCACTGCTGGGGAAATCATGGCAGCGCGTGCCATCAATTTCGTAAGCGACACAAACCTTAATTTCCTCCATTTCGTCTAAGACATCCAATTTGGTAATCGCCAGACAGTCCAAACCATTGATGCGAACCGCATAGCGACCGATAACCGCATCGAACCAGCCGCAGCGTCGTTGGCGTCCGGTGGTGGTACCGAATTCTGCCCCTCGATCGCACAAAACCGCACCAATTCCACCGTGAATTTCCGTGGGAAAAGGACCTTCTCCCACCCGAGTGGTGTAGGCTTTAGCAACGCCGATCACCCGATCGATCGCTGTCGGACCGACCCCCGTCCCCACACAAGCGCCACCGGCGATGGGATTGGATGAGGTGACATAAGGATACGTCCCGTGATCTAAATCCAGGAGCGTGCCTTGAGCGCCTTCAAACAGGATATTGCGGCGTTTTTGGATGGCATCGTAAATTTTCAGAGAAGCATCGACCACGTGGGGTCGCAGACGATCGGCATAGCCCAAATATTCTTCGATCACCGCTTCCGGGTCTAGGGGCGGCAAGTTGTAGAATTTTTGCAGAATTTCATTTTTATAGGGAATCGTCCATCCCAAAATTTCTCGCAACCCATCCGGTTCGATTAAATCCAAAATCCGGATACCCATCCGCTCGGATTTGTCAGCATAGGTCGGACCGATCCCCCGTTTAGTCGTGCCGATTTTGTTCGTTCCTCGCCGCTCCTCAGATGCATTATCCAAGAGTCGGTGATAAGGCATCGTCACATGAGCAGTTTGGGAAATAAATAGATTTTCGGTGGATACACCGAGGGTCTCGAGTTGGTCAATTTCCTCAATTAACACCTGTGGATCGATTACCGTTCCCGAACCGATAATACATTGGGTTTCTGGATATAAAATTCCCGACGGAATGAGGTGCAGCTTAAACGTCTGCTCCCGAACAACCACTGTATGCCCAGCGTTGACGCCCCCTTGGTAGCGTACAACCACATCTGCCGATTTACTGAGCAAATCTGTGATTTTACCTTTCCCTTCATCGCCCCACTGGGCACCAATTACTACAACGTTAGCCAAGGGTCTATCCCAGGTTCGTAAGTTTACACAAGCCTTGATTATGTTCAGATCGGGTTACATCTGTCAACACGGAGCCGATCGATGAAATTGAGAAGATTCTAGCGATTAGCCACAAGCTTTTAGCAATTAATGGACGGGAAAGAAATCGCTTTATTTCTAGCCCGAGCAAGGGTTGTAGGTTTTATGAAGTTCAATCGCCCATGTTGGCGATTCCAGCTTTTGCCCCGTACCATCTGTCACGATTGCTAGATTTCTACCAGATGGGTCGAAACCGCGTTGTGTTTTGGTTGTAGAATTTATTAAGAATTCTTACTTATTAGCAACAAAGGGGGGTTGAATCGTGCCGTTATATTCTGAGTTGCACCGCCATCTCGGAGGGGCGATCGTCCCTCGGATTCTCTGGCGATATTTTCACCGACATTCGGGCGATCTAGCCGAACGCTTTCCCCAATACCCAGATTTTGAGGAATTTTACACCCGACCTCGGAACACCTTGGACGAGTATTTAGAACTGCATACTTTGGTGGAAAATACCCAAACGATCGAGACTTTGCCCTATTTTATCTACCGCTTGATTCGTGGGGCTTACATCTTTGAAAACTTGGCATATTTGGAACTGCGGTACACTCCTTATTTGCGGACAAACGATACGCTGTCGCAGTCGCAACGGATCGACCAAATGTCAGAGATTGTGGAAATTGTCGGTCGCGCTTCTCAAGTGAAGGAATATCCGATCGTCACCCGTCAAATTTTGTGTATGCACTCCCGATTGCCTGATGACGTGAATCGGGCGATCGTCGATTTAGCGGCTTCTCAACCGGACTACGTTTGTGCGGTAGACTTAGCTGGAGGAGACGCACATTATGCCGATCGCTTAGACTCGTTTATCAAACTTTACGACTACGCCCGATCGATGGGCATCAAAACCACGGGTCACGTTTACGAAACCACCGACGGCTGCTATCCCAAACTGCTTCCCTACCTGATGCGCGTCGGACATGGCATTCAAATTCCTTTACTTTATCCCGAACTGCTGCCGGAAGTGGCACGACGAGGACAGTGCTTGGAAGTGTGTCCCACCACTTACTTTAAAACCGGAACCTTAGAGAATACCGAGCAATTGAAAGTCGTTTTCGATCGTTGCTTCGATGCCGGAGTCGATATTGCCATCTGTACCGACAACGCCGGATTGCACAATGTTCGTTTACCTTTCGAGTACGAAAACTTGCTCACCCAAGATATTATTAGTTTTCAGCAACTCCAAGCCTGCCAAGAAGCCTCCTTCCGCCATGCTTTCGCCTGGCCCCACCCACAACCTCCGGCAGAGATGCTCACGGGGTTACTCGCGCCTGTCTAGGGCTTTCGGATGCCCGGTGTGGAGTGCGAGATCGCCATGGGCTAAAAAAGTTGTGAGAGACTGGAAACTGCCGGGAATGAGGTAATGAGTAATAATAAGTAAGAAGTAAGTACCGCGCACTGGCTAGATCTTCGGGAGCGGCTACGCCAACGCCTACAAGAGTTGGAGAACATTTATTCGCTACTAACAACAAGCAACTAACAACTAACAATCAAATCAATTTGAATTGGACATTTTTACACGATCGACTGCACAAAACCTTACGAAAGCGACAACTGTTACCCCAAAATAACCGAATTTTAATGGCTGTATCTGGCGGTCAAGATTCGTTATGTTTGGCGAAGTTGCTGCTGGATTTACGATCGAAATGGCATTGGCAATTGGGCATCGTTCACTGCGATCATCGGTGGCGCGAAGACTCTGCCGCCAATGCCGCCCACGTCGAAAAATTAGCAAACTCTTGGGAATTACCCTACTCTCAAAAAACAGGCAACCATCGTCGTCAAAAGCGAAGCCGCAGCGCGACAATGGCGCTATGAAACCTTCAGCAAACTTGCCTTAGAAAAGGAGTATTCGATCGTCGTCACGGGTCATACCCTCAGCGATCGCGCCGAAACTTTACTGTACAACCTGATTCGCGGTGCAGGAGCCGATGGTTTACAATCTTTAACTTGGAGACGATCGCTCGTCGAGGGGGTACACTTAGTTCGCCCATTGCTCGAGATCGATCGACTTCAAACCGGACAGTTTTGTCAAGAACAACAACTCCCCATTTGGGAAGATAGTACCAACCAAGATGTACATTACGCTCGCAATCGTATCCGCCACGAATTGCTTCCCTACCTGCAAACCCATTTCAATTCCGGTGTCGAAGCCAATATTGCCAAAACCGCCGAACTGTTGAGAGCCGATGTTGAGTATCTCGAATCTCAAGCACAGGAATTGCTGGATCGATCGATCGCTCGAAACCCTTCCATTCTTCCCCTTCACCTCGATCGACGTATCCTCCGTCAAGCACCCCTCGCCTTACAACGCCGTGCCATGCGCCAGGTTCTCGCCACCATTTTGCCCTGTGCCCCCACATTCGAGCAAATCGAGAAACTCGTTGCTTTAATTTCCGCTCCCAATCAGTCTCGGACCGATCCCTTTCCCGGAGGAGCGATCGCAGAGGTTGAAGGCAACTCGATCGTTCTCAAACACCTCGATCCCTAAACCGAACTTCCCTGCCGTGTGGGAAGTTCGGTTTAAACCCTAGATCAAATCAAATACTTGGTATTGGGTACAATGCCAAAGAACGCATACTCGTACCAAGACGTCCAAATAAAGCTACGAATCCAGCGCCGACGCTTCTCGGGACGAATTTCGTAGTCAAACCTGCCCCCACTGGGATCGATCGAGGCTAAATGCTTGTTACAATCGCATCCGTGCTGGTAGGTAAAGCCATACTGAGAGGCAATGCTTTGCAGTTTCATCTGAATTGCAAATACCTTTCCAGCATGAAGAACCGCATCCCAGGCTCGTTTGTGGTCGCGATCGCGCGGATCGTAACGCAAAGCCCGCTCTTCAAACAAATCGTCCTGGTAAATGGGTGAAAGATTGACGTGGTAGAAACTGGCAGGAAGTTCGTAACCAAACTCCTCAAACAGATCCATGCCGATGCGAATCACGTTGAGTTGGTTTTGACGATCGCCCCCAGCCGACTCAAACTGCCGGAGAATTGCCGCAAAATCCGGATAGCTGCGAACTTGAAAATCGAGTCCGTAGAATTCCAGGGTTTCCCGGGCTAACTGTCCAAATAGCTCGCAAAATGAGGGTTTGAGACGAGCCAGTTCCGGGCGTTCCTCGAACAAATCCACCTCACCGCGTTCCAGTTTGTACTGGAACAACTGCGCCATTTCCACACAACTCTGGACATCGGCAACTCCGATTTCCACCTTGCCGCTGGCAATATCTTGCCAAACCGTTGGGAGTTGAGAAACAGCAACCGCATTTTCCCCGGCAATTGCTTGCATCCCAGGCAGTTCAACTAGAAGCATAAGTCACCTCAAATACAAATAGCTATTTTTTGTAGCTACAAAAAATAGGCTCTCGCAATTTATCGCCCGAGTCGGGGTTTGTCAACAGGCGATCGACCCCCGACAAGTTGGGTTTTGGGGTGCAGGATGCAACGGTGTTCCTCCCCCGATGTTCCCCTGCCCACAACAGCCTCCTCTATACCACCGCAGCCGAGTTCCCCGTTAATGCTGCCACAGACTCTTGAAGTTGGGCGATGGCATTATTCTGCGCCTCGCTCATTTCCCCAATGTGAGCCGTTCCGCCTGCCACTGCTTCCAGGTATTGTTGCAGCTCATTCAAGCTATCTTGAATTGGTTGTAGTATTTCTTCAGAGGCATTCACCTGACCCCACAATTGGGCAACGCTTACCCGAAGATCCTGCAACTGGCGCTCCTTCTGCTTTAACTCATTGAGTTGATTTTCTCGATCGGCAGCGCTAGCATTGACAGAGGCTTGAGCTTCCTCAAACCCTTGCTGCATCTGCTCCAATCGGGCTTCGATCGTCTGTAGTTCCGCCTGCTGTTGTTGCCGCAACTCCTCCAACTGTCTTAACAGCGGTTCCACATTCACCGATGCCGACGTACTATCCCCAGGCAAGTCGGGATTCCCCAGTCGCTGCCACAACCGGATTTGATGCTGCTCGAGTACCCGTTGTCGATCTTGCAGATTCCGCCACTGTCCCACCAACGTTTCATTTAAGAACTTATAGCCTTCTTCTTGATCGGCGAGTTCCTTCTCTAACCCTTCTCGCTCCCCACCGAAGGTATTCTTCATCTTGGCGATCAGATCGTCAATTTCCTGACGCTGCAACGTCAGCTCCTCTTCTTGATCGCTGACAAAGGGAAAATTACTTCCCAGCTCTTCTCGGGCCTTGCGAACCAGTCGCTGTAACTCGTGCAGAGATTTCCCTTCGAGATCGCTAACATCCACCTTCGGGGCGCTACTGCCTCCCGCTGCCGACAACTGAGAGAGTTGTTGTGTCAGCGCCTCTTGACTTTGTAGCTGCGATCGCAACACTTGAGCCAACCGTTGCTCCAGTTCTAGGGTACTTTGCTGCACCGCCAACTCCGACTTCACCCGTTCGAGATCGCTGCCGGCGGCGTGCCACTGCTGCCACTGACTTTCCAGTTCTTGCGCGGTTCCTTCCAAGCCTTCCTGTTGTTGTCCGGCTTCGTTTCGTTGCTGCTCGAGCATCTGCCACCGTTCTTCGAGGGTCGCTCTTTGAGCCGCCAGCTTTTCCAAACTGCTATTGAGAGGCTCTTGCACCGCTTCTGGGGTCACGACCACCTGAGCTAAGTAATTCAACCATTCCTGAATACTGTGCACTTGCTCGGTATCGAGCATCCCCGACGAAGACGAATCCGTGCTGTCTTGTTGACCGCGCAATTGTTCCCAAGCCGACTCTAACTCCTGTTGTTGGCGCTCCATCTCTTCCCGAAGCTGCTGGGATTCTTGCTCGCTGGCGGCAATTTCGCTACGCTTAGCTTCGAGTTGGTCGAGTTCTTGCCCCATTTGCTCGAACTGCTCGAGTTGAGCCTGCATTTCCATTTCCCGGCGGTTCAACTCCTGACTCTGATAGGTCAGAGATTGCTTCCACTGCTCGATTTCTTCCTCTTGAGTCTTCGTTTTGTCTTGTAGCCGGGAGTAGTTTTGTAAAATGCTGACAATCTGACGACCGGCTTCTTTGGGAGTGCCTTGAAGTTGTTTGTTGGCATTGACCTCAGCCAATACCAGCGCTCCCGAATTGAAGTTTCCCGCTTCGTCCGCCGGGATCGTCTCCTCTCCAGGGACAGCCGTCCAACTCTCTCCTCGCTGAAATGCTAAGAGTTTGAGTTCTGCTTTGCCGCCGCCAAAGACTCCGCTTTTCTTTTGGACTTCTGCTAGATACTGCACACTAAATCTTCCTTTCGAGAATGTCTATGCCTGACCTGGAGGTGCGAGTCTACCTCTCCCCTAAAAATTCAGTTTAGCGCCTAGATCTTGAATCAAGAAGTTCAGCAGCTCAGGAGTTTAGAATGAATCAATCACTGTGACATTTTAGTCACCAATGGGCAACCAAAAAGACAGTCCACCACGGAATTTTTTCAACGATCGTGGTATCTACCGATGGCAGAGGATCGTCTTCATCCCTGATGAATTCTAAAAATCTACAACTCCTGGATGCCAAACTCCATCTTGAAACGTTTCGATCGAATTGCTTAGGGGATTGGGACTTCAACGCTCGCTAGGATTTCCCAGAGGGCAACCATACACTCTCCTAGAAGACAGAAGACGGGTTCTCGAGCGCGCCCCATAGCCATCCACGCTTTTACCCCAGCCAAGTTTCCTCTCTTCCGTCGATTATGATAGCCTATAAAGCGCTTGTCTGAGAACCCCGCCCCTGGATCGCGAGTCAGTCCAAAGCTCGGATGTAAATCCGTGTTGAGAGCATTCCTGGCAAACTCGCAAGATCCGATTTCCGGGTAGATTTATCCACTAGTCGCCAAATTTCCGCCCCTAGATCGAGAATAGGGGCTTTCAATCTCCCACGTGACTCCTGTAAAGTTAAACTCAGCCGTGTCCAGAAGTGCGGGGCATCTCGATCGAGCGCTGTTACGATCGAGCGAGATGCCGCCAGAACAGTATGCTACCCGTTATAGGGCTTGGGTTACGGCAGTCTCCGAATCGATCTCCAGTCATCAAGAGAGCGTTGAAGCTGAATGCAGGGAAATTTAAGTGAAATTGATATCCGCAGCATCCTGCAACTGATCGAACTCGGTCAGAGAACTGGAGAATTGTTTGTCGAAGCCTACAGCGAATCACCGGGAACCACAAGGACTTACGGTAAACCTTACCGCCATCAAGAACTCAGTCCTTCCCAAAACTCCTGGTTCGTCTTCTTTGCCAACGGTCGAATCGTGTATGCAGCCCAAAGTCCCGATAGTCAATTGTCTCGCTTGCGGGATTATCTGCATCGCTACGGACTCGATCGATCTTTAGACGATATTGCCATTGCGACGCTAGCGATTGCCCATGCTCCCGAATACGGCTGTCTGTGGCAACTGCTCGAAAACCACAAAATTACGCCGGCTCAAGGACGCAGCATTTTGCAAAGCATGGTTCGCGAAACCCTGTTCGATTTGCTCGGTCTGCGTCAGGGGTCATTTATCTTCGACCAGGACCCGCCCTAGCCCCTCAATTGATGACCCAGGAAGTTGACGCTCTTGTCGCCCGGATGATCAAGCAGATTCAAGAATGGAAGCAATTTCATCCCCTGATTCAGTCTCCCAGCCAATGTCCCCTCGTCTGCGACCCGGACTCGTTACGATCGACCTTGCCCCCAAAAACCTTTGAAACTCTGACCCAGTGGGCGGATGGCAAAACCTCGATTCGGCAATTGTCTCGCTATCTTAACAAAGACATTTTGCTAGTGGCTAAAGCCATTTATCCCTACATTCAGCAGGGTTCGGTTCAACTCTGCGCACCGGTTCCCGAATCATCCGCCAGAACGAAACAAAGCTTGGGGCTGCGTCCGGCATCCGCTCCCATCCCCCGCGTGGTCTGTATCGACGACGACGTGACCATCCGCAAAACCGTCGAGCATATGCTCAAGCCCGATGGCTACGAAATTACCACCATCAGTAATTCTCTCAAAGCCCTCTCTTTGGTGTTTCAACTCAAACCCGATTTGATTCTTTGCGATATTGCCATGCCCGAACCGGACGGTTACGAAATTTGTGCGATGCTCCGCAAATCGACCGCTTTTCGGCAAACTCCGATCGTCATGCTGACGGGTAAAGATGGGTTTATCGATCGCGTCCGCGCCCGCATGGTCGGGGCGACGGATTATTTGACTAAACCCTTCGGCAAACAAGAGTTGCTGACCATTGTCGAACGATATGTGGGACCTGGATCTTCGGAGTCCCTCAAACCGGAAAATTTTTTGGTCGATCTGTTCTGAGACTGAAACGGCTAATCTTGAATCTTTCTGGAAAAACTCTCCCGGCTTCAGGAGGAGTTCAGGAGTAAGCACGAATCGCGCACTTCCTGCACCGTAAGGAGTAGGCACGAAGATCCCCCCGTTCGAGATCGAAGATCGAAGACCGGAATACGTATGAAGGTCTATCTTCCACGGATGAATCCGGGTGCTCGTACCCTTCATTTTTGGGTCAAAGTGGAAATACAATCAGACATAGTATCAATGATTGTATTTCTCCCTACTGTTGTGTCAGACTCGATTGCGATCGCAAATCGGTCTTCCGGAATTGATTCGAGAGGATAGAATGAGCAAAGGAGATCGAGGGCTGAGGTTCGACCGAGGTCGCCGCCAGCTCTTTAGGTAAAACGATATGAGTAAAGTCCTAGTCATAGAAGACAGTGTTACGCAACGGGAGATGATTTCTAACCTCTTACGGGGAAGCGGGCTGACGGTGATTGAAGCCAGCGATGGCGTAGAAGCCTTGGAAAAAATTCAAGGCAACCTACCCGATCTAGTGGTATTAGACATTGTGATGCCCCGCATGAATGGTTACGAGGTGTGTCGTCGGCTGAAAGCCGATCCCAAAACCCAACACGTTCCCGTGGTCATGTGTTCGTCCAAAGGAGAAGAATTCGATCGCTACTGGGGAATGAAGCAAGGGGCTGATGCCTACGTCGCCAAGCCCTTCCAGCCGACCGAACTGGTAGGAACCGTCAAACAAATGTTACGAGGATAGGATCGATTGGCATGGTTGGCAATCCGGACTTTCTCACCGAAACAGATGCCCAGCAAGCGGCGGAGTTTCAAGAGCTAGAAACCCCTGAGGGAGAGTTATTTCTGCGTTTTCATATTCCGTCGGGGAGCGAATTTGCCTTGCAGGCAACAGGGATCAAAGAAGTGATTGCCCCAATGCCAGATGATATTACCCCAATTCCCAACGTATCGCCCTTACTGTTGGGAACGCTCAATCTGAGGGGGCAAGTGGTTTGGGTTGCCGACTTAGGGCAATTTTTAGGCGATGGAATTGCCCTCAATCTCGATCGCTCGGAGATCCCGGTGATCGCCGTGGAAGACCAAGATATTATACTAGGGTTAGCCGTTGAGAAATTGAACGAAGAGAAGGGCATGGACTGGTTGGATGTCGAAAAAGCTCGAATGCCAACTAACGTACCCGACGGCATGGCTCCGTTTCTTCGAGGAGAGTGGTTAATCGACCCACAAACCGATCGGGTACTCCGACTACTCGATCAAATCTCGATTATTCGCTCGGCACGGTGGGCAGCATAATCAACGGAGGTCAACGGTTTGGAAGCTAGAGCGAAGGTGGAAGCGAGTCGGTTCTCCACAGCAATCCGGATAACGATCGGGAAGCTAGCTCGTCTGACACCGAAACTCTACACTCGATAATCGAATTGGGGGAGGACAATGACAGCAGGTACAGACTTTGCACGAGATTACCAAAAGGCTGAAGCCGCTTACATGAAAGGCAGCTACGAAGAAGCCGCCACGATCGTGGACGAACTCGTTCGCGAGTTTGCCGAAAATCCTAGCGTTCACCTCCTGCGGGGTCATATTTATTGCTACGGACTACAACAGTATCAAATTGCCCAAGAGCAGTATCAGTTAGTCCTCCAACTCACCTCAGAAGCCGATTTTGTTAAATACGCTCACAATGGGCTTGAGATGACGAACCAGTTTCTGGATGGAGCGAGTTCTGCCGATTCGGGGAACTCGGATGACGCCAGTAGTCCGGATCTGGACTTTGCCGAAGCACCAGAAGGGGTCGAGGCTCCCAGTTGGGAAACTTCCTGGGATACTTCTAGTGACAGCCCTCTAGATGATTTTGATGTAGAAAGCGGATTTTTTACCGACGATCGCACAGAGAGAGGAAGTAGTTTCTTCAATGGAGAAGTCGAATCTTTCTCCGATTTCGGGGGGACATCCTCCGAGAAATCTCAGCATCCAACCACGGATAATCCTTTCAGTATTAACGAGGAAATTGAAGACATCGCTCCCATAGAAGACTCACAATGGGACGATTTGCCCAACTTTTTACCCGCAGAAGAAATGCCCGATCTCGAAGGCGGCGGTGAAAATCTATCTGCGTCCCCGGTGGGTGCGGATTTAGAAAACTTCGAGATGCCTACTGCGTTCGGGGAGTCTGATTTTGACGAGTCCGTGTCCTTGGAAACGCCATCGTGGGAAGATGACAATCCCGTAGTGGAAAATGGAGCCGATCGATCGTTCGATGCCGAAGCCTTTGACGAGTTGGAAGAAACGTCCGCAGATTTCCATCTAGAAGCCGGGACGGGAGATTCCCAACCCCAAGAACATTGGGTAGAGGCGACAGAAGACGACTCCTCCAGTTTTGGAGACTTTAATTCTCTAGAATCCGATACGGACTGGACAGTGGCGACGGAAGACGACTCCTCCAGTTTTGGAGACTTTAATCCTCCCGACTCCGATACCGCAACCTTCTTGATGGAGAATCCGCTCCTAGACCCCTCTTTTGAAGAGATGGGGTCGGGGTCGATGGAAGACGAGGATTTTTCTCCGCCAACGTCTCGACCGCCTCGGATGCCTTTTTCCGGTCATCAAGAGTTCCAGCAGGAAACCCCAGCATCCTTCGATCTCGAGCAGAATGGATTGGGTGAATCCGAAAACTTCGAGTTAGACGCTTTTGAAGATTCTTTTGACGATTCTTTTGAGTTGGAAGACTCATTTAACGCAGAGCGCGGGTTTGAAGACGATGATTCCCAAGACTTTAGCATTGCCGACGACAGCCGATCGCAAGCGAGCTACCAGAGTCCAGGTGATTTCTTAGACGAATTTGACGAATTCGACGACCTGGGTAGCATCCCCAACTTCGATCTTTCCGACGAAGATAGTGATTCTTCAGGTCTGTCGAATAGTCCCAGTTTCTTCGATCCATCGGCAGACAGTAGCTTGGGGTCTGACCAAGTGAGTTTGGAATTCACAGACGTCCCCGATGGCTCGGTCATCCGAGATGAAGAATTGTTTAGTCTTGCCGGTGCGTCCGAACCCATTCCGGCTTTCGCGCCCGCCGAGACCACTTCCTCGGAAGCCGTCACGCCGACGGTAGAACAGGGGATGCTCGCCTTCTATGAAAATTCCCCCCTACAAACCAAACAATGGATTTCGGCGCTGGTGACGGGTGTACTGGCATCGGTAGCGGTCGCGTCGCTCGGCTACTTCGGTGTCCGACAGCTCGCTTATACATCCCGCCTCTCTCCAGAGGTTCGCCGCAACTTAGTCCCTCAAGCTCAATTAGCCGGTTTGGTCATGTCTTTGTCCGCCGGATTGTCTGGGGGGGCGGCAACCTGGATTCTCGGCCGAGTCAGCGCCCGCCAGATTCGCCGCGCCACGGTAGACTTGCAATCCTCTTTCGAGGCGATGTCTCAAGGGGATTTTGGCGTGCGAGCCTCCGTCTACGCGGAAGATGAGTTGGGGCAGCTCTCGTCGAAGTTCAATCAGATGGTGAGATCGATCTCCACTACCACCAGCGAAGCCCAGCGTCGCGCCGAAGAAATGGAGCAAGCCAAGGAAGACTTGCAACGCCAGGTGATCCGACTGCTGGATGATGTCGAAGGTGCGGCTCGAGGCGACTTAACCGTCACCGCAGAAGTCACCGCCGACGTGTTGGGTGCTGTTGCCGACTCGTTCAACCTGACCATCCAAAACCTGCGGGAAATTGTCCAACAGGTGAAACAAGCTGCCCGCCAAGTGGCACGGGGCGCCACCGATAGTGAAATGTTCGCCCGAGGACTGGCGTCGGACGCCCTGCGACAAGCCGAAGAGCTGGCGGCGACCCTCAATTCCGTGCAGGTGATGACCAATTCGATTCAGCAGGTGGCTAAAAGCGCCCGCGAAGCCGAAGAAGTTGCGCGTTTGGCATCTTCTACCGCACTGCGAGGGGGCGAAGCTGTGGAACGGACTGTGGCAAGTATCCTAGAAATTCGAGAGACTGTAGCAGAAACAACGCGAAAAGTCAAGCGTCTGGCTGAATCGTCTCAAGAAATTTCTAAGATCGTCGTGACCATTAGCGCGATCGCCGGACGGACAAACCTGCTGGCTCTCAACGCCAGTATCGAAGCCGCTCGAGCTGGGGAAGCTGGGAAAGGGTTTGCCATTGTTGCCGATGAAGTGCGTCAGCTCGCCGATCGATCGGCGAAAGCCCTCAAAGAAATCGAGCAAATCGTCATGCAAATCCAAAGCGATACTGGCGGGGTGATGATGGCGATGGAAGAAGGAACCCAACAGGTTCTCGAAGGCACGCGCCTCGCCGAACAAGCCAAACGATCGCTCGAGGATATCATCCAAGTCTCCAACCGCATCGACGTACTGGTGCGATCGATTACCGCCGACACCGTGGAGCAAACCGAAACCTCTCGCGCCGTCGCCCAGGTCATGCAAGCGGTGGAATTAACCGCTCAAGAAACCTCCCAAGAATCGCACCGCGTCTCCGGCTCGCTGCAAAACTTGGTGGGCGTTGCCCGTGACCTGTTAACCTCAGTAGAACGCTTCCGCGTCGAAACAACCGATCGGTAATGGCAATTGGCAAACGGACACTTCGGATCGACTTGACCCCCATATCCCGAATACCCAACCCCTAAAACCAAACAGCTATGCTGCCAGAACAACAACGAATCCTGGGCTACTTCATCGAAGAAGCCAGCGATCACCTGAATACGATCGAACAGGGACTGCTGAACCTGCAAGCCACCATCGAAGATCCCGAAATGGTCAACGAGGTATTTCGGGCAGCTCACTCAGTCAAAGGGGGATCGGCAATGCTGGGATTGGGCAGCATTCAGCAAGTTGCCCACCGCCTCGAAGATAGTTTTAAAATTCTTAAAGATCGACCCGTTCGCGTTGACCAACGCCTGGAATCGCTATTTCTCGCCGTATTTGATGCCCTTCAAGAACTCCTCGAACAACTGCAAACCCAGGGCGGGATCTCCGAATCGGTGGCGGCTCAAACTCTAGCAGGGGTCGAACCCATCTTCGGACAACTCGATCGACATCTGGAAACCTTGGTGAACACCCGGGAGAACGACCCTGTGTCCGATCGAACTCGCCCGATGACGCCCATGCCTTTGACCCTACCCCCCACAACCGGTTGGGACGACGACGAAGACAGCAGCGCCCTCCAACTCATCTTTCAAAGCGACGCACTCGCCCGACTTCGGGAAATGCTCAAACTCTTCAAGCAACCCGATACTCCTGCCATTCGAGAACAACTAGGCGAAATCTGTCGGTTGCTGGCTGGAGCCGGAGAACCATTCGATCTGCACCATTGGAGCCAATTGCTGCAAGCTGCCGAGCAAGCAATTGCCAACCCGAACAACACTTTTTCTACCCTGGCTTCCGTTTTGATCAAAGAGATCAAGCAAGGGCAAGAACTCGTTCTCGCCAATCGCGCTGAAGAAATTGCGATCGATGCCAAATTGCAAGCACTCTTGCCCGTGGAAGCCGAACCCGAACCCGAACCGGAATTGGAAGATCTCTTTGAGATATCCGATGCCAGCATAGATCTCGAGGAGATCGCTCTTCCAACGGTTAGCGAATCCCTTGTAGAAGAGGTGGGCGAACTTCAATCCCCATCGCTCGAGCGTCCACAGGCAGACACCTATCCGGTAAACTCTTCCTCCCGCGGACCTGAAGT
Source organism: uncultured cyanobacterium (assembly GCA_963838375.1). GTDB lineage: Bacteria > Cyanobacteriota > Cyanobacteriia > Cyanobacteriales > Geitlerinemataceae > DVED01. Next base: position 136,965 of record CAWIQY010000016.1, read on the forward strand.
CGGAATGGCAGAGCTCAATACCTTAGCCGATCTCTTTGAAGGCGAAGCGCCAGATTTTGAGTCTTGGGAAGCGGCTGGGGAAATTCTCAACGGCACTGGCGCCCCACCCCTCGATTTTGATGCAGATGGCGAATCCCTTGATAGCGACTTTTCGGAATTTATGTGGGACGAAGAAGAAGCTCGCCCCAACGCTGCCAGTACCCGTGAGGACAACGAAGATTCGATCGATCTGTTTGGCTTTGATTTCGATGAAGAAGAGGAGGAAACCCCAGTCATAGAAGACGAACCCGCCCCAGAACGGGCAGCCGAACCTCTCGACGACCTATTTGCCTCGTTTTCCGCCTCGACAGAAAACGAGGCATCTGTGGACTCTTCTAGCTCGGCAAATGGCGCATTCGATGAGGATTGGGAGGGACTGTGGGGCAACGAAGAATCCCTGACTCAATTGAGCGAGGAGTCGATCCCAAAACGATCGGATCGAACCATCGGCTCAGACTTTTCCCTCGACGATCTGTTCGATACGGCTGCTGAAGAAACCCCAACCCGATCGATATCGCCACCGACCGATCTCGATCTCTCCAGCTTGAGCTTCGCACCGGAACTCACCCCAGTCGATGAGTTCTCCTTAGACGATCTGTTTGAGCAAGAGATCGATACCCCAACCCCAGCCGCCGAGTCTGCTCCAGTGACCGCCAATGCAGAAGATGAAGAAGATTTATTTGCAGACTTCGACATCGATCCCCCAGCCAATGATGATACAGACGTTACTGCCAATGCAGAAGATGAAGCATTAGATTTATTTGCAGACTTCGACATCGAGCCCCCAGCCGCCGATGATACAGACGTTACTGCCAATGCAGAAGATGAAGAAGATTTATTTGCAGACTTCGACATCGATCCGCCAGCCAATGATGATACAGACGTTACCGGCGAAGATCTAGGACTAGAAGACTGGTTCGATACCCTAGAGATCCCCGAAGATCGATCGTCATCACGCACCCCAAGCCATTCGGAAGAAGACCTCAGCGCTCTGTTTGAATTGGAAACAGAAGCCCACGAGGATGTCAGTGCCCTCCCAGACTTACCATCGCCCGATCGATCCCCACCGGTCTCTAATGATGATTGGGAAGACCTGTTCGCCAACATCGCGGCTGAAAACCTCGTTTTCGAGGGCGAACCCGCCAAATTAGAGATGCCCGGAGCCGATCTGCAAGAGTTGGAAACACTGTTGGCAGGCACACCCACCGAAGCACCACAATCGCTCGAACCCGAAGTGGAAACCCCACCGGATCTAATCCCGATCGAAATTTTATTAAGTTTAGACCCTCAATTCTCCAACGGTTCCGTTTTCTCGGCATTAGATGCTTATCTGGCGAAACCGTCAATCGCCTCGACTTCTGGCGCGGCGTCCACAACGACTGCATCCCCGGCTCGAGAGACCCTCAGCGAGAGCGAATTTGCCGACTTAGAAACCATTTTGGAGCAAACTGAAAGCATCGGCTCGATCGGTGTTGCCACCTCCGGAAGTCGCGGTAAATCCCGAGGGAGTCGTGCCGGTCGTCGTGGGGGCATTTTGGAGCAAAGCATGCGGGTTCCCATCAAACAGCTCGATACCCTGAGCAATTTGGTCGGAGAACTGGTGGTCAGTCGCAATAGCTTAGAACAAGACCAAGAACGACTTAGACAATTTCTCGATAACCTGCTGCACCAAGTGCAACAGCTTGGCGATGTGGGTCAGCGAATGCAAGACTTGTACGAACGCACGCTGCTAGAAATGGCATTGCTCTCGAGCCGTCAACATCGAGCGCGGGCGACGGCTAATGATAGTCACGAACGGGGCGGCGATTTTGAAGCGTTGGAGATGGATCGCTTTACCGAATTCCACACCCAAGCTCAAGAGATTATCGAACTGATCGTCCGCGTACGGGAATCGGCATCGGATATCGACTTTTTGGTGACGGAAAATGACCAAGTAACCCGGCAGTTGCGGCAAACAACCAATCAGTTGCAGGGAGGACTGACGCAATCGCGCATGGTTCCCTTTTCCCAAATTGCCGAGCGTTTGCCACGTGGGGTCAGGGACAACGCCATCAAGTTTGGCAAACAGGTCGAACTCAACATTGAAGGTCGAGACACCCTGATCGACAAGATGATTCTCGAGCATCTCAACGATCCCATGACGCATCTGGTCAACAATGCCGTCGCCCATGGAATCGAAACGGTGGAAGAGCGAGCGAAAAAAGGAAAATCTCAGGCGGGTCGGATCGACATTAGCACCTTCCACCAAGGCAACCAAACTATTATCTCTGTCACCGACGATGGAGCGGGAATCGATACCGCTCGAGTTAAACAAAAAGCCATACAAAAAAAACTCATCACTGCCGGACAGGCTGAAAAAATGAGTGACATAGAAGTGTACGATCTACTGTTTTTGCCGGGATTTAGTATCCGCGATAGCGCCGACGATCTAGCGGGTCGCGGCGTGGGGATGGATGTGGTCAAAACCAAGCTCAACGAAATTCGGGGAACGGTGAATACCGATTCAACGCTGGGTAAAGGAACGACCTTTACGATTCGGTTGCCGCTGACGTTGAGTATTTCTAAGGCGTTGTGCTGCTCTTGCGATCGTGCCAGCATTGCCTTCCCCATGGATGGGGTTGCCGATGTTTTAGATACGTTTGTCCCCGGGCGCCTGATTACCGACGAGAAAGGTCAACGGTATCTGCCCTGGCGCGATCGAATGGTTCCGTTCCAACGACTGAGCGAGCTGTACAAATACAATCGCACCCAACGAGGATATGGGGGACCGGCAACCGACGACGAAACCATTTCTGTGGTGGTGCTGCGATCGGCGGGAACCTATTTGGCTGTTCAAGTCGATCGGGCAATCGGCGAGCAAGAAATCGTGATTAAGCAGCTCAGCGGTCCGATCCCGAAGCCCATCGGCGTAGCTGGGGCAACGGTGATGGGGGATGGTCGCATCGTGCCGATAGCCGACGTATTAGAGCTGATCGAACTCTCCTTGGGTCGCGTCCGACGAGAAACCAGCACCCTGTGGGACAACGCTACCGTTGAATCTCCAGTTTCTTTGGACAAGAACGAAAAAACCGTGTTGATTATCGACGACTCGATTACAGTCCGCGAACTGCTGTCGATGACCTTCAAGAAAGCGGGCTATCGCGTCGAGCAAGCGCGAGACGGTCAGGAAGCGTGGGACAAACTGCGGGCTGGCGTTCCTTGCGATTTGGTGTTCTGCGATATGGAAATGCCCCGGATGAACGGGATGGAATTGCTTTCCCGGATGCACAAGGACAGTCACTTGAGTGAGTTGCCCATTGCCATGCTGACCTCTCGCACCGCCGAACGGCACAAGCAAATGGCGATCGGTTTGGGCGCCAGAGGATACTTCACCAAGCCGTATTTGGAAGAAGTGTTATTAGATGCTGCCCAGCGGTTGCTACGGGGCGAAGTTTTGGTGACGGCGAAAGCGGAAGCTTGAATATGTCAATCAGGATAGAGATAAAGCACGCTGGACTCCAAACCGATGGCTAATTTTTCACTCGACGATCGCCTCGATCCCGGAAGCATCGGTGCATTCGACCAAGCGATGATGCGGCGCTGCCTGCATTTAGCCCGTCAGGCGCTAGGACGAACCGCACCCAATCCCATGGTGGGGGCAGTCATTGTCAAGAACGGACGCATCGTCGGCGAAGGGTTCCATCCCCAGGCAGGAGAACCCCATGCGGAAGTATTTGCCCTGCGTCAAGCGGGAGAAAAAGCTAAAGGCGCAACGGCTTATGTCAGCTTGGAACCCTGCAACCACTTTGGACGGACGCCGCCCTGTTCGCAAGCGTTAGTCAAGGCAGAAGTTGCCCGCGTGGTGGTGGGAACGATCGATCCTAACCCGAAAGTGGGAGGAGCTGGCGTTGCCACTTTGCGAGAAGCGGGAATTGACGTGGTGGTGGGGGTGGAAGAAGAGGCGTGTCGGGAGTTGAACGAAGCGTTTTTCTACCGGATATCCCACCATCGACCCTTTGGCATTTTGAAATACGCTATGACTTTAGATGGAAAAATTGCCACGACGACGGGTCATAGTACGTGGGTGACGGGGGAATTGGCGCGGATGGAAGTGCATCGGTTACGATCGGCTTGCGATGCTGTGATTGTGGGGGGAAATACGGTACGCCAAGACAATCCCCATCTCACCAGTCATCGTCTTGAAGCACGCAATCCGTTGCGGGTGGTGATGAGTCGGACTTTGGAGTTACCAGAGGAGGCGCGGTTATGGCAAACCGAGGAAGCCAAAACCCTAGTGTTGACGCAACAAGGGGCGAATCGAGAGTTTCAGACGCGGTTGCGCCATCGAGGTGTGGAAGTAGAAGAATTGGTAGAATTGACTCCGGCAATGGTGATGGAACGGTTGTACGATCGAGGGTTTTTGTCGGTATTGTGGGAATGTGGGGGAACTTTGGCGGCAAAAGCGATCGCCGATGGTTCGATACAAAAAGCGATCGCTTTTATTGCCCCAAAAATAATCGGCGGAACCACAGCGCCGTCTCCGGTGGGAGAGTTGGGATTAGAGAAGATGACGGAGGCGCTTCAGTTGGGACGGGTTCGCTGGCGATCGATCGGCGAGGATTTGATGTTGGAAGGATATTTAGTTAAGGAGTAAGGATTAATCCTTATTATACTAATGAAGAAAATAAAATATAGCGTTTCTCGTTTGGATACAGTACATTTTGGGGCAGGTTTTGATTTACAGATCTCTTACACAGCCAAAATTTCAGCTAAACCCGCTCCTACAATAGGTGTACCTCACTCTATTGAGAAACGCTACAGAGCTAAATAACAACCGCCCTGGCAGTTGCCATCAGTCTTCAGCAAAAATCACGGAACAGAAATACAATCGAGTATTTTCTTGGGTACTCTAGTTGGCTGTCTTCCGAGATTCCTAGCAGAAACAGCAACCCATCAAACTGCTGAATTCGTCGAAATGAGGGAAACCTCAACCGAGTATTCGTCCGGTTGATGCAACTCAACGCGCACGTTTGGACCGAAAAATTGTTCCATTTTTTCCCGTTTTTCCTGCCATTGCTCGAAGGAAATGAGGGGCGACTCAAACTGCATCACCAGAGTATACGCACCGTCGGTCAACTCTTCTCGCAAAGCCTCGATAATCGGTCTTTCCTTGCCCGACGGACTCAATCCCAAGAACGACAACACCTCATCTAGATGCGCTTCCTGTCCGTACCGATATCGGGTCACATCCTGGCGAATTTGCGTTTGGGTGGCGGTGGCTTGCTGTTCTCGAATTGCCAGCACCTCCGGTGTCGTGGGTTGCGAGAAAGGAACGGGTTTAAGTTCTGCGGTTTTGAGCGCTAAGCCAATCAACGCAACGGGGATACCATAAAAGAATCCGGCGAGATTAAGCGTTGCATAGTCGGCAAAATAGGCACCAAAGCCCACGACGGTTAAAACACCGCCGATTAACAGAGCTAGAGTTCCTAATGAGGTTTGACGTAACATAATCGGTCTGTAAATAATCTTATTTTTAATCGTGACTGGCGAAATAGCAAATCGATCGTAGGTGAGCGGGGTAGCAGTCTGGCGTTAGAGGTTTCTGGATCGAACCACTTGGCAAGTCGCCAGTCCCTGTCCGAGATTGAAGCCGATTTGCGGGGGCAACGATCGAGCTATTTTAGGAAAAGACAAACTGCTAGAATGTCAGAGCAAGCCTAGGAAAACCTCAAAGAGTATGGATCGAGTCGCTATTCAACAACAGATATCCCAGATCGAGGGCAAGCGAGAGTTGTTATTACAACTTTTAGAACGACCGGATTTGGGGACTCTCCGAATTGATGTCAACCAAGCTTTAGAAGAAATGGACGATTTGATTGAAGAATTCAAGTTGACTTTCCCTGACAATCAATAGAGATCTGGGATAACTCATTGTGTGTTACCCGAAACCTAGAGTAGGGGCGCATAGCTGTCACCGGTTTCAACCCTTAGCGGGCGACTGGAAGTCACACGCTATGTGCTCCACTCGTCTTGGAAAATTGCTCCACGCAGGCGAACCCCAAGACCGCAATGGTTTGCCTGCATCAACCCTGTCCGTGAAGGCGGACTCAGAAATCTTTCAGCCCGCACAGGCGGGTTTTGTTTCTGTCGATGTGGTTTCAACCGCCCTATCGATTTTTCGAGCAAACCGCCGATCGCAGATTCCTCATGTTTCCAGACCTGTCCGATACCGAGATCCCTCAACAGACGAGTATCCTGCTTGTAGACGACGAAGCGGAACTGACTGAGCCCCTCAGTCGGGCACTGACTCGTGAGGGGTATCGGGTGGATGTTGCTCACGATGGCTTAGAAGGGACTCGGCTTGCCCACCGAGGAGGCTACGATTTGCTAATCCTCGATTGGATGCTTCCCCACCGCAATGGTGTAGAAATTTGCCAGCAGTTGCGATCGAACGGTGACTTGACCCCGGTGCTATTCCTGACAGCTAAAGATACCTTAGACGATCGGGTAATGGGACTCGATGCCGGGGCGGATGACTATTCCATCAAACCCTTCGAGCTGCGAGAATTGCTAGCACGAGTCAGGGCATTGCTACGCAGATCGAGATCGGACGCCGACGTGAAATCTTCGCACCGGGAGTCTAGCCGTTGGGCTTCTCGGTTGCAGGTCGAAGATGTAGAACTGGATCTCGACAACCAGCTTGCCTATCGTCGGGGTCGAACCATCGACCTTTCGGAAAAAGAAAGCCAGCTCCTAGAATACTTCATGCGCCATCCCGGTCAACTGCTTACCCACGAGCAGATTTATCAGCAGTTGTGGGTTTCGCAAGTCCGACCCAGCAGTAATGTTTTAGCCGCATTAATTCGATTGCTGCGGCGCAAAGTATCTGTTTCGGGAGAAGCCGATTTGATTCATACCGTTTATGGTAAAGGGTATCGCTTCGGCACGTTTGCAGATTGACTCGGGGGATTTAGACGAAAGTGCTCGGCGGTTTGCCGTCTTCATCACTGAGATCGCGGTTAGTGCCCGGAGAAGAGTTGTATAGGGCATCAAGCTGTTGGCGCGCATCCTCAACGCTAATCGATCGCATCACTAACAAGGGTTCGCTGATGACGAGTCCGTTGTCGTCGAGCAGTTCTGGATGCGGAACGCGCACCGCCCGCGCCGGGGAGAAACCGTTGGATCGACCTGTGGTTGACGGTCGCGTCCGCGAGGACTCTTGAGAGAAGTGTAGTAAATTTCGGATTAAATTGCCCACAGCGACGAACGCTAGGAATGTGAAGGCAAGAATGTAAAGCAGTTGTAGCATCAGCAGAAACCTCCGCGCTAGATGGAATGAGGAAAAGAGGGCAAATGGGTCTGAGGGAAAAGAGTGAAGTTAAGGGTTTTTACTAAATTGTAAATGAATGTTGTGGATCGAGGGGTCAAGCTTCGATCGATTTCGATCTTAGTTGACTTCTGGGGGTGGCGAGGCGACCGATTGTTCCGATCGAAATCGCATTGCCACTGAAGAGCATTCTGCCAGCAGCTTGTGCCAGGGAAGGAGAACGGACATCTCTACCCCGGCTTGACCTCCTAGGGTTTTGGTCAGCATCTGCGTCGCGCTGACTTCTTGCTGTGCTTGCGAGACTCGTGCTAGAAGATCGGCTTGTCCTTGCTCTCCTAAAAATAAGATTTTTTCATTTTCTAACAGCTTTTGCGATCGGGCAAACCAGTACACAAAATCTTCCAGCAGTGGGCCTAAAATAGCTTCGATCAGTTTGGGATCGGGGATTTCGGGGTTAGACATACATCGATCGGCTTGGATTTAAGCCAGATTGTTCACCATCTACAATCTTAACTTGAGTTACGTTTCTTTACAATCAATTCAGAATTTAGATATATTCATGACCAAACAAACCATCGGACTCGATCGACCCCTTTACGACTACCTGCTTTCCGTATCCCTGCGAGAACCGGACATATTGGCACAATTGCGGCAGGAAACCGGGCAATTGCCCTCGGCAAGGATGCAAATTTCCCCAGAACAGGGACAATTTATGGCGCTGCTGGTGCAGTTAATGGGCGCGAAGAAGACCTTAGAAGTAGGAGTGTTTACGGGCTACAGTTCCCTGGTGGTGGCGCTGGCACTGCCGCCCGAGGGTCGAGTGGTGGCGTGCGATCTCGACCCGAATTCTACGGCGATTGCCCGTCGCTATTGGCAACAAGCAGGCGTTACTGAGAAAATTGATCTCCACATTGCTCCGGCGCTAGAAACCCTCGATCGACTTTTGGCAGAGGGACAGGGGGAAACCTTCGATTTTGCCTTTATCGATGCCGACAAGGGCAATTATGAGAATTATTACGAGCGATCGTTACAACTGATCCGTCCGGGGGGTTTGATTGCCGTCGATAACGTGTTGTGGTCGGGACGAGTTGCCGATCCTCAAGAACAGGACAAACAAACGGAAGCCATTCGATCGTTTAATCAAAAACTATTTCGAGATGAACGGGTGGCAATTAGTTTAGTGCCGGTCGCCGATGGATTGACGCTAGCACGGAAATACGCTTAAGTTTTTCGCCATAGCTTGTACTTCTGTATGCTTGGTTGCCATACAAAACACAACCTTTCTCGCTCCGCTTCGTCTCTTTCTCGGTCGATCGTCTCTTCAATATCGACAGCCAGTTCGCGCCAATAGGATTTCAGAACGCCCCCCACTTCAATCGATCGACTTCGGTGCAGTTGGCGGGTTAACTCCAAAAACCACTCTTGATCGCCTGTCAGATCTGACTCCTTCACCTGATACTTGAGAATTTCCGGAATCAACACGGTTGGATCGTGCTGTTTGGCGATCGCCCTGACGTGGATGACAGGTTGATAATCGACCCGCAAACAGCTTTGCCAAAGCTCTCCCCACTTTGCCTGAGAAAAATACCCACGCCCAAAATACGACGGCATCACCATTCCCAAAATGTGCAGGTGCGGATGAGCCGATCGATCGTGTCGTCCTTTGGTAACTTCCACCGATTTGACCCATCCCTTGACTGGCCATCCCTTCAGTTCGGTAAATCGCTTAAATGCTCGATTCATCCCAGTCAAAGTCGTCCGCAGTTCGTCGATATTGCAGTTTCTCACCGTTAAAGTCAGGAAAATCCAACGATACTTAGGATAGTCCGCCACCACTTTCGGCACGATTTGATAAGCTTTGGCTTTCCACATGAGCGATCGCCGCCACTGACACACCGGACAGTGACGAACTCGGCAAAACCAAACCTTGGAAAGCTTCAGGTCAACCAAATCTTCAGAATCTCGTACAACCCACTGAAATTCTATCTGTTCGGCACAACGATCGATCCGTCGAGCATAGTTGAGAAATTCGCCTTGATGACTTTGAGTGTAGTAGTTAGAAACGATGTTGGCATTGGCTTTACGCTTGTCCCAAGTTTTAGTTTTTGGGGACAATTCAGATAAATCACAGACAATGGGATGTCGATGAGCGGTCGCTTTTGGAAAATGGATGTTGATTCCCATCTGGTATCATTTTCGATCGAAATGGTTGGGAGTGTTGGTAATTGAACTCACTATATCCTCGCAAATGGTACGCTACCCGTTATTAAGGCAAAAGATCGTAACTTTCCTAGCTTGATGCAGCACGTGAGTACAGTTGAATCGAGAGAATGAGTTAAAAAATTTGCAGCCTTGTCCCATATACGATTTTCGATCGTGGAGTGGGAGATCGAAAACACAACCAATTGCGATCGCGATCGCACAGGGAACCCGAACTGAGAGCAGACAATCAAAGAAAGTGGGACTCATGAAGTGAGAAACTGCTCGAAGATCGGATGGTCAAGTCCTGTCCCATCCGATCGACATTTTTTGGACGATTATAGGATGTTTTTTTGCACTCTAGACCCTAAAAGTTCCCAGCTTTTCGCAATTCGTCTTGTTTCAGCTCAGTGGAGATTAAAACCTTGAATTTGGATCGCTCCTTACAAACCGTTCCGGCAACCCCAGTCCAGGACAATCCCCAACCCAATCACCAGATTAATACCGTTTTGGGATATGTTGCTGTCGCGCTGCCGATCGTCCTCGTTCTTAGCGTCATTGGCTATCGGCGGTATCGCACTCATGTTTTCAAACAACAAATTGCCAAACTCGAACGGATGTGGCGTCTGAGTCCCCAAAGTAAAATATAGCTCGCATTTACCTTCAACCGCAATTCATCTCACCGTTATGGCGGTGAGATGAATTGCGGGCAGGATCTATGATAGAATATATTACGTCAGATACAACGACGTAACTATGTTGGTATTCGAGGCAAAACTTGAGGGATTGAAAGAGCAGTATGGCAAGCTTGATGAGGCTATCCGTACTGCTCGTTTTGTCCGTAATTCTTGCCTGAGATACTGGATGGATAACCGCAACATCGGACGATATAATTTGAGTGCATATTGTGCTGTCCTGGCGAAAGAATTTGCTTGGGCAAGCCAACTCAATTCTCAAGCCAGACAAGCATCGGCTGAAAGAGCTTGGTCGGCAATTGCTCGATTTTTTGAGAACTGCAAGAAAAACCAACCCGGAAAAAAAGGATATCCACGGTTCAAGAAAGAACAAACTCATGGGTCTGTAGAATACAAAACAACGGGCTGGAAACTTTCTGAATGTCGTAGGTATATTAATTTCACCGATGGTTTCGGCGCAGGGACTTTCAAGTTGTGGGGGACTCGCGACTTGCACTTTTATCAATTGAAGCAAATCAAACGAGTGAGGATAGTTCGTCGTGCTGATGGCTACTACACACAGTTTTGCATCGACCAAGAAAGACTGGAGAAAAAAGAACCAACATTTAAAACTATTGGTCTTGATGTCGGTTTGACTCATTTTTATACAGATAGCGACGGGCAAACTATTGAAAACCCGAGACATCTGAGAAAGAGTGAGAAGTCTCTGAAACGTCTTTCTCGTCGTATGTCTAAGACCAAGAAAGGGTCTAAAAATCGAGCCAAGTTTAGAAATAAACTGGCAAGAAAACACCTCAAAGTAAGTAGGCAGCGGAAAGATTTTGCCGTGAAGTTGGCAAGATGCGTAGTCCAGTCTAGCGACTTGGTAGCTTATGAGGATTTGAGGGTGCGGAACATGGTTAAAAATCGGCATTTGGCTAAATCGATTAGTGATGCAGCTTGGACAACTTTTCGGACATGGGTTGAGTATTTTGGCAAGGTTTTTGGTGTGGTCACAATTGCTGTGCCACCGCACTACACCAGTCAAAATTGCTCGAACTGCGGCAAAGTTGTCAAAAAAGCTCTGAGTGTCAGAACTCACATTTGTCATCATTGTGGGCATACGCAAGATAGAGACTGGAATGCGGCGAGAAATATATTAGAGAAAGGTTTGCGTACTGTAGGGCATACAGGAACGTCTAGTCTAGAACTAGAAAACGCCTCTGGAGACATCGACCACTGCTTGGGTGAGGAAACTCCTTCAAGTAAGTCGGGTCGTGGAAAGAGGAAGCCCAAAGAGCAATCTTTGGAATCCCCCGCTATATTCGGTACTCCGAATTAGCGGTGGGAGGATGTCAATCTCCTTTTTCTCCAGCCATAGCCCAAACCCTAGGTCAAACTCGAGTGCTGTAGCGATCGAGATTTGGGCAAAGTGCGTATCCCATCCTCACCGAACAGGAGAAAATCTTCTCCTGTTTCCCCGTCACTGCGATAAAGTGGATCGGTGAATTCACGCAATTCAACAGTACAATGGGCAATTGTGAAAGGGTCGGTCAATCCTGTTCGGTCAGACTTACTGCTCGATTTGGGGCAAACGCGCGGCGAAGCGAACGGTTATGGTGAAGCTAAATAATAAACGACTTGTTAAAAAAGCTTCGTGTCTTGGCAACGCCTATTCTTGGCGATCGATCGATCGAGTCGGAAACCGGAGTAAGATCGTCGCCAAGCGTTTTCTGGGCTGGCTGAAAAATGTCGCCCGATCTCCCCGAAGAATCTTGTGGATCTCGATCCCCGTCCTCGGTTTTTTCTTGGCATTGTGGGGAGTCTCCATCGGTCTTCCGGCGATCGCCCGCACCCCAGTCAGCGGTACTCCCGCACAGATGCAACGCCAAGCTAACCCGGTTGCCGAAGAAACCAATCCATCGATCTTGTTACAACAAGGACAGCAACATTATCAAAATGGACAATTTTCCACAGCCGCTCGTTTGTGGGAAAGCGCCGCTCAATTGTATCAGGCGGCAGGCGCCACTCTACAACAAGCTCAAGCCCTCAATTATTTATCCCTCGCCTATCAAAATTTGGGAGAAACTCAGCGAGCACAAACAGCGATCGACACTAGCCTGAACCTCCTGCAACAACTCGGGGAAGATCCGGGCAGCAGCGCCGGACTTTTGGGACAAGCTTGGAATGCCAAAGGAAAGCTGCAATTGATGCGGGGAGAAGCCGACGCGGCGCTGGAAAGTTGGCGACAAGCCCAAACTTACTACGATCGCGCTGGGGATGAAACGGGAACATCCGGCGTGCGGATTAACCAGGCACAAGCTTGGCAAACCCTCGGACAATACCGCAAAGCCACCACCATCCTAGAACAACTGAACGCACAACTCCAAGATCGACCTGATACCCTCCTCAAAGCGAGTAATTTGCGAAGTTTGGGCGTGATGCTGCAAACTGTTGGTGATTTAGTGCGATCCAAAGACATTCTCGAACAAAGTTGGGCAATTAGCGATCGACTTGATGCCGTAGAAGAAACCAGCGCCACGCTTTTGAGTCTGGGGAATCTCGCCAAAGATTTTCAGCAGTACGATGTCGCTATCGATTACTATCAAAAAGCAGCGGAACTGGCAACTCGCCTCTCGATCCAAGTCCAAGCGCAACTGAACGAATTCAGCCTCCACATCGCCTCTGAAAGCTGGAACGAGGCAACCGGACTGATGTCCCCAATTCGCTCCGATCTTGCCAATTTTCCCGTCAGTCGATCGCAAATCTATGCAAAAGTTAATTTTGCCGATCGTTTGATGAAGTTGTCCGCGAAAGTCCCCTCTGCGGCTGACGATGGAGAGATCGCCCAAATGCTCGCCACGGCAGTAGAAGACGCCCGATCGATCGGCGATACCCGTGCCCATGCCCATGCCCTCGTTCAACTGGGCAAACTGTACGAAGAGAACCAGAACTGGAATGATGCCCAGAAACTTACCGAACAAGCCCTGTCGATCGCTTCGCGAATCGATGCCGGGGAAATTTCCGCCCGCGCGGCGGGTCAACTCGGTCGTCTTCTCAAACAGCAAGGCAATGTGAAGGCAGCCGTCTCAGCATACCAGGAAGCCTTCGAGACGTTGCAATCGCTGCGCAGCGATTTGGTGGCGATCGATACCGATGTCCAGTTCGAGTTCCGAGAAAGTGTCGAACCCATTTACCGGGAACTGGTGAGTTTGCTGCTGCAACCCAACGCCAGCCAAGGAGATCTCCAACAAGCTCGTGAAGTTTTGGAAGCTTTACAATTAGCAGAGTTAGACAACTTTTTCGGGGATGCTTGCTTGACCGCCAAACCCGTTCAAATCGATGCGATCGATCCCCACTCAGCGGTGTTTTATCCCATCATCTTAGACGATCGTCTCGAAACGATTCTTTCGCTTCCCGATGGCAGCTTACATCATTACTCCACTCCTCTTCCCGTGGTTGAAATTGAGGGGGTACTGCAAAAATTCTACTCATCTCTTTATCCGGGCTATCCTAACAACGATCGTTTGCAAGTATCCCAGCAAGTTTACGATTGGTTGTTGCAACCTGCCGAAGACGATTTAGAACGCAGCGACATCCAGACCCTAGTCTTTGTTCTCGATGGATTTCTGCGGAATTTGCCCATGGCGGCTCTCTACGACGGCGATCGATATTTGGTGGAAAAATACGGTATCGCCCTCAGTCCGGGATTGCAACTGTTTCCCGAAGGACTGGAGCGCGAAAAATTGAACACGCTGGCGGTAGGTTTAACCGAGGCTCGCCAGGGCTTTTCCGCATTACCGGGGGTTGAGGGAGAGATGAAAGAAATTGCTACCGAACTCGACTCTAAAGTCCTGATCGATGGTACCTTTACCCGATCGAACTTTCAAGCCGAAATCGAAAGCCAACCTTTTGAAATCATACACATGGCAACCCACGGACAGTTCAGTTCCGATCCCGAAGAAACCTTTCTGCTGACGTGGGACGATCGCATCGGGGTAAAGGATTTCAATCGGTTATTTGAAGACAGCCGCCTGGGTGTTTCCCCACCGATCGAACTGTTGGTGATGAGTGCCTGTCAAACAGCCGCAGGGGATAAACGAGCAACCTTGGGATTAGCCGGGTTTGCCCTGAGATCCGGCGCTCGCAGTACGATCGCCAGCTTGTGGTCGGTCAGCGATCGGGCAACTGCCGATTTAATGAGCGAGTTTTACCGCCAAATCGCTCGGCAAGACAATCTCGTCAGCAAAGCCGAAGCGCTTCGCCAAGCTCAACTGGCTGTTTTGCAAAATCCGTTACACAAACACCCGTATTTTTGGTCGGCATTTGTCCTGGTCGGCAATTGGCTTTAAACTGGAAAAAAATCATAAAACTGGAAAAAAATCATAAAGTTTGTGAAAATTTTCAGGGGTCGATCGTAAGGATTCAGTAAAGACCTACGACCTGGATGGACAGTGTTACCATATATAGAAGATAATTGTCAATATCGGGTGCAGCACTTGGCAAAAGTGTCCAACTACACATTTCCCAGACCGTTTTCAAGACTTAAAATACTTCCAATAAGAGGTAGAGATTTAACAATGTTTTCGGCTAACTTTACGCTTTTCCAAACCCTGCTGTCAGCCACCCTAACCAGTTCTGTTGTGATAGCCTCTGGATTTTACCAGTCGGCTCGGGCAACTACGGACAATAACAATCTGCCCGACGCAACGCAAATGGCTTTACGCTTCGAGTCTCCAGGGGATGCGGCACCCGAATCCAGCATCGGCGGCGGCGTGAGGGGGAGCCTTCAATTTTCTGCTCCCGACAGTGCAGCCCCCCGCACCAGCATTGGCGGCGGTGTTCGAGGGAGTGTACAGTTTGGCGCTCCCGGCAGTGCAGCCCCCCGTACCAGCATCGGCGGCGGCGTGAGGGGGAGCCTTCAATTTTCTGCTCCCGACAGTGCAGCCCCCCGTACCAGCATCGGCGGTGGTGTCCGCGGTGGTGTCCGCTTTTTGGCTCCAGATGAATCTGCCCCCCGCAACAGCGATAGCGGCGGCATTCGAGGCGAAGTCGAGTTTCAACTTCCCGACGACTCTGCCCCCCGAACCAGCGAAAGTGGCGGCGTACGAGGCAATGACACCCCTCCACTCACCGCGTTGCTTCCCAGCACGCAAACCGGGCGAACTCTCTCTGCTCGTCCGACGTTCTTTGTCTACCTACCCCCAACCACTTCTCAACAGGCATTTTTCAGCGTGCAAGACGAACAGGGGAATTTCGTGTATCATACTGTGGTAAATATTTCAACTAGTGGCGAGACGATCGCGATCGCCACGCCTGAAGATGCTCCCGAACTCGAAGTTGGGAAGAACTACCTGTGGATGTTCGCACCTCTCGAACCGAATGGCATTTTACGTCCAGATAACTCTAATGTTGTGGGTTGGGTGAAGCGAGTCGAACCGGTTGCCAGCAGCCCAGAAGTCGTTCTCTCTCCCGTCGAACAAGCAACAGAGTATGCCGCAGCCGGAATTTGGTACGATACCCTAGAAGTTTTAGCGTCGGCTCAACTCGAACAGCCCAGTGATGAGACACTTGCGAGTGAGTGGCAAGACTTGTTGACGGAAGTGGGATTGGAACAAGTCTCAACCGAACCGGTCTCCTTATGTCCTCTATGCCAGTCTTACAATTAATTATCGGCTTTGCTATCCTGATTGCAGTTACTGTTGATGTTTTAGTAACGACCTTAACTGCGGGAGGTGGAGGACCCATAACCAGCAGAATGTCTGCCTGGTTATGGTTGGGTCTACTAGAGATTCATAAGCGCAATTCTAATCACCAAATGCTGGCTACCGCAGGCTGGATGCTTTTAGTTGGCATTGCTGTACTTTGGTATGTAGCTAGCTGGCTTGGCTGGACGTGTATTTTCAGCGCTTTTGAAAATGCGGTAATTAACGGTAACACCAAGGAACCCGCAGGAATGTGGGAAAGAATTTATTTTACAGGTTTTACTCTCTCTACGTTAGGCATGGGAGACTATCAGCCTAATGGGGCTTTTTGGCAGTTTTCTACGGCAATTGCCTCTGCGAATGGCTTCTTTCTGGTTACCTTAACCTTTGCTTACCTATTGCCTTTAGTCTCGGCTAATGCTCAAAAACGTGCTAATGCTGTCTATATTTCCTCTTTAGGCGGAACAGGCGACGAAATTATTAGTAGAGCTTGGAATGGCGAAGATTTTGGACAGCTAGATCAACATTTGATTACTTTAACTGCGACTTTAACTGAACTGGGGGAAAACCATCTTACTTATCCAGTACTTCATTATTTTCACAGCATCGATCGTTCTAGGGCAATGGCATTGAGTTTGGTAGCGCTAGATGAAGCAATGACGTTGTTGCAGTATGGTGTTAAGAAAGAATCTCGTCCTGATGCTGCCGCTTTAGGTGCTGCTAGGCGAGCAAGTTCAGCTTTTTTGAAAACCCTTAAATCTTCTTATTTAGAACCCGCATCCCTCGATCCACCTCTTCCTTCTTTAGAATTACTAAGAGTTCAAGGTATTTCTACTGTTAGCGATCGAGAATTTTTGGAAGCAACCAAACAGGTCATTAAACGTCGCCGACTACTGTTAGCACTAGTCAAAAACGATGGTTGGACTTGGGAAGCAGTTGCCTCAACCCGCACTACCACACGTACCAGCAGTTTAGACGATTATACCGCGATTGATGATGTCACGTTGAAATAGGGTTGTTTGTTATTGGTGATTGGTCATTGTTTTTTGTTCGTTTACTCGTTATTCTTTTCAGTAGTGCTGACCCCACACCCTCATTAGAAAAACAATGCTCGACTCAGTAACAGAAACAATGAGCTGGATGCTAGGATTAGATGCACAGCAGCTTACTTGGTGGCAAATGGGATGGCGAGCCGCTATGAAAACCAGTCACATTAGCCAACAAGATTTAGAATCAGCATTGCGTCTCAAGGCAAAGCTAAGAGATTTAGAACAAGTAGACGTAGCGCGTTTAGAAAGCAGTGGCGAAATCAGCGTTCTCACCAAAGAAAAACCCCCTCGTGTCTTTGAGGTTAAGGTAGAAGATGGCGTAAAAACTGTCAGAATTGAGTTTGATTAGTAACGGGTTATTGGTCATCGATCTCTCGTTATTAATTTTGAGACAAAAGACAAATAATTAAAACAAAAGAACACTCTACCCAGTCGGGATCGCTTCGCTTTTTAGGAATGTAAATCTATATACTAAAATTTCGATGAATACGATCGTAGAGCGAATCTTAACTTCGGTTTCAACGCTGCCTACTTTTCAAGATTGGCTGTATGCCTTAACTTTGTTATTAATTTACGCTTCGATCGCTATTCCCATTGGTTGGAAACTCGGTTTTCTACAATTTGAAACAAGTCTGAACGAGTCGATCGTGCTTCGGATTGCCATCATCGCAATGGTGATGCCGGGATTGTTAGAAGAACTGGTATGGCGTGTGGTGTTGATTCCCCATCCCACAGAAACGATCGATCCTAACCTCCGCTGGTTGTGGGTGGCATTGAGTCTCATCTTGTTTACGATCTACCATCCCCTCAAT
The DNA here is from genome assembly GCA_963838375.1 of uncultured cyanobacterium. Classification (GTDB taxonomy): domain Bacteria; phylum Cyanobacteriota; class Cyanobacteriia; order Cyanobacteriales; family Geitlerinemataceae; genus DVED01. Next base: position 154,749 of record CAWIQY010000016.1, read on the forward strand.
TTCTTCGTCAAACACGACACCTTTAAAGATCCGATATTTTTAGTTTTAGCGACACTGTTAGGTGTTGTTTGTACCGTTTCTTACCTAGAAAGCGGATCGATTTGGACGCCTGTATTCATTCATTGGGCGATCGTTGTAGCTTGGTTATCTTTTTGTGGGGGTTACAACAAAATTCACGGTTAAAAAAATTCCCAGCGTAGAAATCACTACACTGGGAATTACACTCTCAATTGAGTCGTTATTCTAGATGAATTTTAGAATGAAAATGTTGTCCGAACCGTTCCAACAACGATCGTATCGTTATCTTCTTGGTACGCCGGACGGAAGACCGCGAACGCACCCGGTGTGATCGAAATGTTATCCGAGACTTTAATGCGGTAGAACCCTTCCAGGTGATAAGAGGTATCGCCTACGCGACGACCGCTAAACTCGTTGCGAGTCGCTTTGGGAGGAATCCCAGCAACGATCCCAAACAGGTTGCCATCACCACCTAAATCGGGGAACGCAAGTTGCAGAGCACCGTTCATGATGGTGGCACTGTCATTGTCCTCATCAAACGCATCGCTTTCCGCACTGGCGAAGGTGACACCGTACCAACCCCCAACCTGGAACTTCTCACTGAGTTCAAACAAAACTTGGGCACCGAGGGAGTTGCCCGAGGTGGCAACACCGCCAAAGGGATCGGAAGCAAAGGAATCACCCGTGCTGCCGGAAAGGTTAACTTCCCCGCCTGGTGCATAGTAGCGGACATAGGACAAACCCAGCTTGAAAGCATCACCCGGTTCAAAAACCAAGTTAGCTAAGGCTGCATGCTGACCATTGAACAAACCGTTCTTTTCCGCCGGATTGCTAGCAAAACCGCTCTCGGCGAGGTATGCCAAGCTCAAAGATGCCGACTCACCTAAACCAATATTCAAACCCAAACCCGTGCCATCATCGGGTTGACGCAGAATCGGGTTCAAACGACCAAAGCGAGAAATCGAACCGCTGCCGCTACTGGCAATCGGGCTAACCACATCGATAAAGTCGCGAGGTTCGGTGCTGTTCGCCGCCAGGATAACGTCTACGTTATTGTTGAGGGGGAACTTGTAGAACAAGTCATCGATTTCAACGTTATTCTCATTGCTACCATCAAATCCCAAGCGGGTCATGTTGGTGCCTGTGAGACCTCGACGGAAGGGGGTGATGCTCCGAGCTTGTAAGCGAGTCCGCAAGCGGTCTTTTCCGGTAAAGCTGGTGTCGAGGGTCAGACGAACGCGATCGCCGAAAATGGTTTGGGTGTCGTCGTCGTCGGTTTCACCTGCGGGGATGCCGGGAATGGCGGAACCTTCACCGGAAGCGGGAGGACCAAACGTATCAGCAACGGCGAAAATGACTTCCCCTTTCAGCTTGGTAGTTGTCGAAAACTGATTGGCTTCCAACTCGGCGGTGCGGGCTTCCAGGGCGTCTACTCGTCCGCGCAGGGTTGCCAGTTCTGCCGCAAATTCTTCTTGCAAGCGACGGATGGTTGCCAGGGAGTCGGGATCGACGACCTTCATCTGGTCCGACTAATGCCAAAACCTGGTCTAAGCAAGCATTCAAACCCGCAGCAAATTCGTAACGGGTTAAGGCGCGGTTGCCGCGATAGGTTCCGTCGGGATAACCGGCAATACAACCATAGCGCTCGACCAGGGATTGCAGCGCTTGGAACGCCCAATCAGTGGGTTGCACGTCGGAAAGTTGGGATACCGAGGTGACTTGAGATAGCTCGGTTGCAGGTTCTGCCAATTCGGAGACTGAATTGAACTGAGCAACTTTCTCGGACTCGGCAGCAACGTCCAATCCTTTGCTGGCTGTCGACTGGTTGGAACATTCAGCTTGCTTTTTGGCGAGGGTTCGGGGGTTTCTTGAGCGATCGCCGCTCCTGCTCCAGACTAAAGAAGTCACTCCCACCAGTACAGGAGAAACTCGTAATAGGAAACTGATTGTTTTAATGGAGTTCATCTCGTTCATTCCTCTCACACCTAACATCTGTCTTTACAGCTTTATGACGATAGCGGGGATTTTTGAGTTCCCTACTATACATAAATCGATTCAGGAAACTGTTTGATCGATCACAGTTTTCATAAAAAGTCCTGCCAGACACTATGTTAGCACTGGCAGGTTAAAGCGACATTAAAGTGCCTCACCCCCCTTTTTACCAGGCAGGTGAGGACATGGTATGAGTGGGATGATTGAGAGAACTGGGCTTCTGTGGTGTTCGTTCTAGAACTTGAAGGTCGTCCGAATGACACCGACAGGAGGTTCTCGTTACGATCGTCCCCTTCTGGATTGATGATGTAAAACGCACCGGGAGTCACTGAAATCTTATTGCTCACGGCAATTCGGTAGATCGCTTCCAGATGCCAGGGCGCATAGCGATCTCTGATGCGAGTACCATCAACCACGACATCGTTCTCCAGGACATGGGGAGGCTGACCCACGACAAAGCCCAGGAGATTGCCTTTACCGCCCAAATCCGGGAATGCCATGTTGAATGCCCAGTTGAAAACCGTGGCATCTGCACCTTCCTCCGGACCCGATTCGGCATTGGCAAAGACTGCCCCAGCCCAACCGCCTACAGCGACGCGGCTACCCAGCTTGACGTTGGTTTGAACGGCTAGGTGATTGCCGGAAGTGGCTGCGCCTTGGAACGGATTTTGGGCGAAATCCGTCCCAGTGCTACCGGCGAGGTTGACTTGATTCCCAGGCGCGTAAGACCGCAGATAGGTCAGGGAAAGCGCAAAGGAATCACCCGGTTTGAAGTCGAGTTGTGCGGCGGCACTGTTCGCGCCGTTAAAGAAACCATCTTTAGGGATTGGACTAGGCGCGTCCCCATCGTTAGCCAGATATAAGGCGCTGAAGGTGAGGGCATCGCTGATATCGTAGTTGAAGCCAATGCCAGCTCCTTCTTGACCGCGATGAACTAGGGGATGGCGGCGACCGAACCGGGACAGAACACCCGAACCACTGCTGGATAAGAAGGGGTTAGTCACATCGAAAATTTGGTCGATATCCATTCCTTCTGTGCCGACATGGAACATTAGCTTATCGCCAATGGGCGTCCGGTAGTGCAGTCGGTTGAGTACCAGGTTGTTGTCGCCCCCTGCATCATAACCCAGACGCGATTCGTCGGTTCCCGTGGCGCTGTTGAGGTTGACGAAGTTACCGGCTTCCAGGCGCGTTCTCAAGCGGTCTTTGCCGGTGAAGCTGGTATCGAATGCTAGACGAACCCGATCGGAAAAGGTGGTATTATCATCCACTCCGGGGCGGTTATCATCGTCTCCGTCTCCATTTGCCCATTGCAGACGGTTGAGGGCACGTTCCTCGCCAAAGGCATTGGTTAAACCGAAAATGACTTCACCGCTGAGTTTGGTGGTGGTGGAGAATTGGTTGGCTTCCAACTCGGCGGTGCGGGCTTCGAGGGCGTCTACTCGTCCGCGCAGGGTTGCCAGTTCTGCCGCAAATTCTTCTTGCAAGCGACGGATGGTTGCCAGGGAGTCGGGATCGACGCCTTCATCTCCACCCACCAATGCCAGAACTTGGTCTAAGCAAGCGTTCAACCCGGCGGCAAACTCGTAACGAGTCAGCGCCCGGTTGCCGCGATAGGTTCCATCGGGATATCCGGCGATACAACCGTAACGCTCGACCAGGGACTGTAGGGCTTGGAACGCCCAATCAGTGGGTTGCACGTCGGAAAGCTGAGATACCGAGGTGACTTGAGACAGCTCGGTTGTGGATGGAGCTAATTCATCCATGCTGGGGATTGAGTCTAGCTCGAGTGCGGGGGCTTCCTGAGCCGTGACGGCGGGGGTTCCACCCAAAACGACGATCGCTCCCACTAGCAAAGGGGAAATCCGCCAAAGCTGTTCGATTTGATTCATGCTACCTTCTTCGCTCACACCTAATCTTCTTTTTAATGATTCTCAACAATTTAAGGAGTTAAGCTCCTTCCCAATTCAACGATACTTATCCCTGAAGCCAAACGAATACTAGCTTTTTCTGTTCGCAAAAAAAGCGGTTATAACAGCTCAAGTCTTTGTTTAGAGGCTGTTATACTGAGAGATGAACTCACGCCCGATCGATATCGCAGCGACACCGATCGAGTGAATAACTCTCAAGTACTATTTGAGAGTCATTTACAATAAGGATTATTGCATATCTTTTGCAAAAGTCAAGGGCGATGGGAGAAGAGCGATGCGCGTGGGCGATCGGGGGTATCAATTTTCAAATCCAGTCTGTAGCCGTGTCAAACAGCCACTATTGAATGCTGGCTAACGGTCTAGTTCGACTCCACATTTGGGTTCCTAATTGAAAGACTTTATGAATTAGTGATATCGTGGCGAAAGACCGCGTGTAGAATCGGATAGCGATCGATTCGGATGGATCTCCGATCGGATATTTTCGCGATGAAAGATTTATTGAATTTGAAATGACCAACGAGATCGTCCTACTCGAAAAAGTGTGCAAGCAGTTTCCCAAAACCCAAATGGCAGCACTCGCAGACGTGACACTGAGTTTGGGAGAGGGAAAGTTACTGGCATTGTTGGGACCGTCGGGTTGTGGTAAAACAACGCTTTTGAGATCGATCGCTGGGTTCGATCGACCCGATCGCGGGACAATCGCCATCGACGGTCGATCGGTTGCCAGTCCTAGCGAGTGGGTTCCCCCAGAAAGGCGGCGGGTGGGGATGGTGTTTCAGGAATTCGCCCTGTTTCCCCACCTCACCGTTGCCGAGAACGTTGCCTTTGGCTTGCAAGATCTAACGAAAAAACAACCCGCATTGGCAAAAGATCGGGTGCGAGAAGCGATCGCCCTAGTGGAGCTCGAAGGCTTCCAAAACCGCTATCCCCACGAACTATCCGGCGGTCAACGGCAGCGAGTTGCCCTTGCCCGAGCACTCGCGCCCCGTCCCTTATTGGTGCTTCTGGACGAACCTCTGAGCAATTTAGACGTGCAGGTACGGGTTTATCTGCGCCACGAAATCCGGAAAATTCTCAAAGCCACTGGAACCACGGCAATTTTCGTCACTCACGATCGAGAAGAAGCGTTAGCCATTTCCGATGTAGTGGGGGTGATGCGCGACGGACGCTTAGAACAATTAGATACACCGGAACGGATTTATCAACAGCCGGCTTCTCGCTTCGTTGCCCAATTTGTCACTCAAGCCAACTTTCTCCGTGCTCAGCGCAACGGCAATGGGTGGGAAACAGAGATAGGCTGTTTTGCTGCTCATAGCATCCACGGGGAGGCGGGGGAACTGGCAGAGGTGATGATACGAGAAGAAGAGGTGACGATCGAACCCGACGAAACCGGAGACATTACCGTTTGCGATCGGCAATTTTTGGGCAGAGAACACCGTTATGGTCTGGTGACGCCTTCGGGACAGCAGCTCTATGCTCGAGTTCCCCAAGCTTCTGTGTTAGAGATCGGTTCGCGGGTTCGGGTCTCGGTGGGTTCGGAAAAACCGATCGTTTTTCTGAGCCATTAAGCCGATCTCAACCGGGTTGAGTCTGATAATAGTTATAAATACTTAAGCTGAAAAGCTGAACTTTGCCCGTTTTCCAGACATAGACACTGGATCTGTGCCAAGATCGAAGAGTATAGAATTGTTAACAAAGTTACATAAAAACTTCTAGTTGTACATTTAGTAGATCTGACAACAGAAGTGTAAGGGGGAAACTTGCCCCAACAGGCTACCTCCCAGTTCTAGAGAAGAGTTCAATTGACAACTATGTCTTCAGTCTTTGTTGTTGCTTTAATCACCGCGATCGTTGCCGGCTACATCTACCTGAATGTGACCGAAGAAGTGCCCCGCATCAGCGCCCTGGGCATTGCGGCTCTCTGCTTTATCCTCGATCTGATTCTCGCACCTTGGCCAGTTCAGCTCATCGTCCTCACCCTAGTGCTGACCGTACCTCGTCGGTTTCTCGCCTCAACATCGGATAGATTTTAACCGGTTAAAATCTAGGCGGGATAACCGATACGCATCGCCCTATAAACGCCCTACAAACAAGGATGGGTAGAGGCAAAGTATTGGGATCGCAATTTATGGGTTTGCGCCGTAATGTCGATCGCCAAAAGCCTTGCCCTTCCCCGGTGAGAAATTCTCGAGAGAGAAAGAATGCCCTAATGCGTGGCTAAAGCGCGTTTGTAGGCTTCGTCCAAAACCTCCGAGAGGGTGGGATGGGTATGAACGTTGAATGCTAGTTCGTTTACCGATTGGCGGTTGGCGATCGCATTTGCCGCTTCTTGAATCAAATCGGCAGCGTGAAGACCAAAAATGTGGACTCCCAAAAGTTCTCCCGTATCCTTACGGTAGATGACCTTGGCAATTCCGTCCGTTTCGCCCTCTGCCAGCGCCTTAGAATTTGCTTTAAAATACGTCCGCGCCGTTGCCACCTCGAACCCTTCAGCTTTTCCCAGTTCCTTGGCATCCGGTTCCGTCAATCCCACAAAACTCATCTCCGGATGAGTAAATGCTGCTGCCGGAATGCTGAGATAATCGACTTGTCGGGGATGACCGCAAATGGTTTCGACAACAGCCACACCCTGTGCCGAGGCGGCGTGGGCTAGCATCATTTTACCCGTCGCATCGCCGATCGCCCACAAGTTGGCAATCGGTTCTCCATTTGCCAACACCGCTAAATTATCATCCACCGGAATGAAACCCCGTCGATCGGTTTCGACCCCCACTGCTGCCAAATTCAAATTCTGGGTATAGGGAATGCGTCCCGTTGCCACCAAGCAGGCATCGACTTCCAGTACATCCACCAATTCTTTGGTTTTAGTATCGGCTAACTCAATGACCACAGGCGAACCCGGCGTAATTTTCCGGGCGAGAACCCCAGACATCGTTTCGATATCGCGAGATTGCAGCAACACCCGTTGGGCTAATTTGGCGATATCAGGATCGAAGGTGGGCATAATTTTGTCCAACGCTTCGATAATGGTAATTTCGCAACCCAACGCCGAATACACATCGGCAAACTCTAAGCCAATATACCCGCTGCCAATAATGGCAACCCACTGGGGTAAGGTTTCTAGTTTCAGGGCATCGTCGCTGGTGAAGACCGTTTTGCCGTCGATTTCGATGCCGGGAGGGACGAAGGGAATCGAACCGGGGGCGAGGATGATATGTTCGGCGGTGAACGTTTTTTCGCCCTCGGGGGTGTCTACCGCGACTTTTTGAGATGCCGCGATTTTGCCCCAACCTTGGATGACATCCACACCCAAGCGTTTGAGGCTGTTGGACATATTGCCTCGGATGGTGGAAACTAGGTTAGCCGCATGATTGGCGATCGCTTGTCGATCGAAAGAAATACCGCCAATTTGAATCCCCATGCTTTGTAGGTGATGGGCTTTGTGCAACTCCCGCACCCGTCCGGCAGCAGCTAGCAAGGCTTTGGAGGGGATACAGCCGCGATTGATGCAGGTTCCACCCATTTCAGCCGCTTCAACGATCGCCGTTTTTAAGCCTTTGTCCACTGCGTGGAGGGCGGCACCATGCCCGCCAACCCCTGCGCCGATAATAATCAAATCGTAATCGAATCCCTGACTCATGCGCCTCTCCGGTAACATTGCCCTATTTATTGTTATCCAGAGAGGGGCGATCGGACAATAGTCCCATTCTGCCAACAGCACCCAACTTGGGCAACGGGCATTCGTTGTCCTTATTGTACGTCCATGGATACGGCGTTAGTGGCATTCGATCGAAATTGCATTAGTATAACGATCGAGATGGAAATGCGCCCCGGCAGAGTGCAGCAACATTCTACCGAGACGACTTCTCCCAAGTCCGAATACACCGAACTCGGAACAACTTAATCGTATGCTAAAACCTAGATACGACGAAGAAGAAGATAAATCTCGCCATGCTGCTGCCAGTCGCAAAGACTGCGAAGAGATGCAGAAAAAGTATGGATAGCAGCTCCTGGATGTTAAGTTTATCGGTGGAAACCTTCTTGAAGTAGATTGCGTTTTTAAAGGTAAAACAGAGTTTCCCCAATCATTTTACAATACCGACCAGGAGGAAGAAGATGCGTAAGTGGATTGTTTTCAAAGCCACCGGAAAGGAACAGGACTGGAAAAACCGCAAATTTGCACATAGTGGTTCTCTAACCAACATTATTGCCGAACATTTTGATTCGTCTAACAGCGAGATTCCCGAACCTGGATATCGCCCGCCAGAGTTTATCCGAGTCGAACAGTTTACTGACCCGCAATACCCAGCCGCTAAAACTCACTATCGCCAAGGAGATTGGGAAGTTGTGCGGGTTGAAACCTACGAACATGAAGTGGGTAGACCTTATGCAGAATACGATCTAATTGTGGTCTGCTACTGCCAATATAATCCCATTAACGCCCCTCTCAAACCCATGCCAGAGCGACAAGTTTTGATCGATTCTTTTGGTGGAGATCAAGAGGCTTACGATCGATGGCTAACGTCTCAAAAAACACCAACTGAAGTTTAGCTCAATTTGAAAGGAAAATATCCGTCGCATAAAAAAAGAGGGGCAAGAATGCCCCTCTTCGTTACCCAATATTGTGTTTAATCGCGACCATTAATCGCAATCAATAGGCGCAGAATAAACACAAACAAGTTAATGTAGGTTAAGTACATCGACAGAGCAGCGGACAAATACTGCTCATCCTGATAGGTTCGAGGCAAAATATAGAAGTCTACTACCGCTGCCCCAGCAAACAGGAAGACACCGATACCCGAAATTCCAATTTCTAACCAAGTGGGCGTATGAACGCCAAAGAATGCCAACAGAACTTGTCCCACCAAAACCACCAACAGAGCAATCACGCCCAGTTGTACGGTTTTGGTCAAGGCGAAACCGTCTTCTTCGGATAAGTTAGACCCGATTTGGCGGGCGGCGACAAAGGTGATGCCACAACCGAGGGCTGCCATACCAATTCCCGCGACTCCCACTCCGGGGGTGGCAACAGCAAGGGAAACCAAGCCTGTCAGCGTATAGCCAGAAAGCAAGCTGTAGGTTGCCAGCAACGGCAGCGCTGTACTGTTGTTGCCTTTTGCTGCGACGTTCTGGGCGAGGAAAAAGAGAGCGAGTTCGGCAATCAATGCGCCCCAAAAGGTAGGCATGAAGATTGCCGGATTATTTTGTAGGACTTGAAGTCCGCCGTAGGTTCCCAAGGCGGTGAGCACCAAACCGCCGCCAACGTAGGGGAGGGCATTGGCAATGACGTTGGGTCCAACAAGTGATTGCTGTTTAGCCTGTTTAAAGGCGGCGCGAAAGTTACTGGTGTTACTCATCGTTCAAACTTTAAGGTATTCGAGATAATATAGCAGTCGCCACTTGGGTGTTTGACATGGTAGACGGGCGAAGACGGGCGAAGACGGGCGAAGCATTTGCATGATGCTTGTTGATTCATACATGACAATTCTTAGCAAATGCTTCGCCCCTACCCAAATTTGTCCTAACCGCCTTGGCGGTTGCTATATCTGGGCTTCAGTATTGCAATTACTTTAATTTTAACGCGAGTTGAGGATAAGGGGCTCTTCCTTTGGTTATAGCTCGTTTTTCTAGCATATCTTCGCCATCTCTCGGGTAGGTGGCAACGGCGACTTCATCCAATTGACCCAATTATCACTTCAATGTCTGCCGTTCCCCTATGATGGTTTGAGAATGCTCCGAGTGACCGCATCGCCGATCGCCCCAATGGGTAAAATATGTCGAACTGCTCCTAACTCGATCGCTTCTTTTGGCATACCAAAAACGGCGCTGGTAGGTTCATTTTGAGCGATCGTGACTCCCCCGGCATTGGCGATTGCTTGCATCCCTTGTGCGCCATCTTTTCCCATCCCGGTTAACAGTACACCCATGGATTTTGCACCGTAAGATTTGGCGATGGAATTAAACAGCACCGTGACGGAAGGTCGATGTCCCGAACACGGCGGTTCTAGAGAGTAAATGACTCTGCCACTGGCTGTTATTTCTAAATGTCGATTTTCTGGGGGAAAATAGATGCAACCCGGTTGGATGATTTCGCCCGTTTTCGCAATACTAACCGGCAGGCGACATTCTGAGGCTAACCAATCAACTAACCCGGCTAGAAATCCCAAACTGATATGCTGAACACAAATCACTGGGACTCGAAAGTCTTCTGGTAATTGAGATAGAATCGATCGTAAGGCTTGGGGACCTCCCGTTGAAGCACCAATGCCAACAATATCGATCGGTAAACTCGGGAAATCGGCATTTTCGATCGCCGCTCTAGGTGCAAATGAATCGGATAAATCCGTAAAATTTAAATAGTTTTGTTCTAGCGGAAGTCGATTCCGAGTTATATGCGTTTGGCGACGATGTAACGCAAAAACAGTAACACCCGCCAGCACCTTGATTTTTGAAATTAACTCTTTTTTAATAGCGATCAAATCAGCCGTCACTCCGGACATCGGTTTGGGGAGGACATCGACAGCTCCGGCTTCGAGCAAGCGAAATACATTTTGAGTATCCTGGGTTTGGACTTCCGCACTAAGAACTAAAATCGGTCGAGGAAAGTTTGCCATCACTTCTCTAATAAATTCTATCCCATCCATTTCCGGCATTTTTAAGTCAGTACAAATGACTTGAGGATGCATTTTAGGAATGAGCGCTAGCGCTTCTCGAGCGTTGCGAGCTGTTCCTGCCACTTCAATGTCGGGTGTCGAGTCGAGAAGCCGTTTAAGAATCATCAAAACGACTGGAGAATCGTCAACCAGTAATACTTGAATAGGCATAGGAGCTGCAATAATTTAGATGTCTTTTAAAAAATAATGTCAAGCAACTTCTTTTTTTTAGTTGAAATCCAACTAGAGTAAGAGACAGTGTAGACAATATAATTTTCAAATTAACTGTCTCAAAGTTTCTAACAAAACCTCACGATCGAAACTATTTTTGGGAATATAGGCATTGGCTCCCACTTCGACCCCTTTTCGGCGATCGACATCCGTTGCTAGGGACGTTACCAAAATAATCGGTAACTCGTTATATTCCGGGTACTGGCGAATTCGAGCCGTCAGTTCTAAACCATCCATATTCGGCATTTGGATATCGGAAACAACCGCATCAAAATCACGAGTTTTTAACTGATTAAAACCATCTAATCCATCCACGGCTGTCACCACTTCATACCCCGCACCTTCTAGAATTCGTTTTTCCTGAGTGCGGGTGGCGATCGAATCTTCAACTAATAAAATAACCTGTTTTCTCGGCTCGGGTTCGATCGATTTTCTAGACCGAATGGAAACTGTCAAAGATCTCCCCGACGCGATCAAATCTTGGGGAGCGAGCACCGCACACACTTCTCCCGTTCCCAAAATCGTCGCGCCGGAAACATTTCGCACCCGTTTGAGCAACCGACTTTGCGGTTTTAGAATCACATCTTGACGATCGAGCAGCGCATCCACCCAGACTCCCAACCGATCTTTTCCCACCCGAATAATCACGCAAGGCTGCTTTCGTGAATCCGTTTCACAGAGAGTCCCAACCGGGTCTCTCACTGAGAGCAAATCTGCCAGAAAAACCACGGGAATCGGTCGATCTTCGAGTAAAATATGAGAACGACCTTCCAGAGTAAAAGTGCGATCGCCATCAATCCATAGCATCGTTTCCACGCATTCTAACGGCAAAGCATAGGTGATACCCTCGACAACTAGCAACAGCACCGGAACAGTTGCCAAGGCAATCCCAAACTGCAACCGGAGGATACAACCTTGTCCCGGTTGAGATTGGATTTGAATCGACCCTTTCAAGCGTTCGACATTGGCGCGAACCACATCCATCCCCACTCCCCGACCCGAAACTTCGGTGACAAAACTACGGGTGGAAAATCCCGGCTGAAAAATCAGAGATTGGATGTGGTCTGAGTTCATCGCCGCCAGTTCTTCTGCGCGATAGAGACCCCGATCGATCGCCTTTTGCTTCACTTTTTCCCGATCGATTCCCCGTCCGTCATCCATCACTTCAATTATCACATTCGTCGCCGTTTGATAACCCCGCAACCCCAAACGCGCCGTTGCAGATTTGCCTTGACGCTCTCGTTCGTAAGGAGATTCAATTCCGTGATCGATCGCATTTTGTAAAATGTGCATCAACGGATCTTTGAGATCTTCCAGAATCCGCTTATCCACCCGTGTATCGCCACCCGTCACCACAAAATCCACTTCCTTACCCAATTTCTCGGATAAATTCCGGACCATGCGAGGATACAGGTTGAAAATACTCGATAACGGCAACAACCGCAGCGTCCGAATTCCCTCTTCTAAATCCCTAGAAATCGCCTGCAATCGCTCGGCATCTTCTGCCACAGAATTTCGCAATTGCGAGGCTAGGGTTTTCACCTCCTCCCATTGTTGGGTGCGCGTCAATCCCCGGTTTGTGCCCCGTGTTAGGGTGAGCGAGCATTGAGGAAACTGTCCTTTCCCAGAATTCTCCTCGAGAGAACTATGATGGTTTAAAGCTTCCCGGCTCCACTTTTCCCACACACCCACCAGTTCCTGCATTTGAGCCAAGCGATGAGCCATGCGGGTTTGCGCCACGATCAGTTCCCCCGCTTGAGTCATCAACGTGTCGAGGTATCGAGTCTCTACGCGAATGGTGTCGATGCGATAGTCCGGTTTTGGGGGAGGAATGTTAGGGGTGAATGAGGAGAGTGGTGTGGGTTCGGATTCAGGTTCGGAGGTTTGGGGAGGATTGCCGAGCGTTTGCATCTCTTCCTGGCATCCATCTTGGGTTAACCGAGACAGTTCTTGAGACAGATCGATATCCGAAGGTTCTCCGGTGACGGCTTCGCGAGCCAATTGACGGATGGCATCAACTCCACGATACAATCGATCGCTGAGTTCTCGAGATAGGCGAATTTTCCCCTCTTTGACGGGGATTAATTGGTGTTCCCATTCGTGCGCCAAGGGTACGATATCCTCGACGCCTAACATCCCGGCATCGCCTTTGATGCTATGAATTTCCCGCAGCAATTCTTCGAGTCGATCCCGATCCTCGGGGTGCTTTTCCAGGTGCAGCAGTCCGTTATCCAACTTTTGTAAATGCTCCTCGCAGGCGATTTTGAACGTGTAGCGCAGTTCGTCATCGTCGATGTAAGCGGTTTTCCGGGCTGGGGAACTCTGCCCGTCGATCGCCGTCTCCCCATTAAGATCGTCTTGAGCAACGCCTGGTTCTTCTGTCTGGGGTGGGGAAGAGATCGATCGCTCCTTTGCTCCTGCCGCCCCCATTAAGTTGGCGAGTATGTAGAAGGAATTGACACCCGAAGGTTCTCCGGTGATGGCTTCGGCAACCAGTTGGCGAATGGCGTTGAATGCCAGAGAGAGACGATCTCCGAGATCTGAGGAGAACCGTTGGTTACCCGTGGCGATCGTTTTCAGTATATGCCCGATTTGGTGGGTTAAAGGCGCTAAGTTTTTCAGTTCCAACGCCTGGACATTTTCGTGTAGGATACCGATGGCGCCGAGCATAGCATCTAGTCGATCGCGATCGTCCGGATGCTTGTCCAGATATACGATTCCTTCTTCTAAAACGTGTAATTGCTCGTTGCTAGACTCCTCAAACGTCGATCGCAGATCTTCGTCCTCAATCCTCATTTTGGCTTTATTCCAACCTTTTGTTCTATTGTATTCTCGGTTAGAATTGTGCCAATCGATCTCGATGGCTTTAACCCGAATTGGGCAGACATAAAAACTGGGACATCTGACCCCACAAGTCTAGATACCCCAGCTGTAGCGTACAGTTGAGAACCATTAAGATCTTTGACGTTAAACTCGAAACCGAGTTCCGTCAGAAGAGAAGCCCTCACACCACCTGACCACATTAGATTTTAAAATACGATTTAGAGATCGATCTTGGGTCTGTGACACTTACGATAACGTCACTCGACAATCCCCGATCGCTCGCAGATAGGACGTTTATAGATCTTTGCGACTATCGAGTTTCGAGTCTGTCGCGATCGCTCTTTTCCACCCCATTCAATGCTTAAATGTTGGGTTCCCCGTCCGATTCTGTGGGCAAGGTATCCACCGATCGATCGACTTCTAGTGTACTGAGGATCGATCTCCCGGTTTCGACAAGCTGGTTATACGTCTCGATTTTCTGCTCGTAGGTTTCGACTTGCTGATTAAACCGATCCACCCGATCTTGATGTTCTTGTACCTGCCTGTTGTAATCGTTGACTTCGGCATTGTAACGAGATTGGACTCGATCGAACTCGGACACTAGACTGGGATCTCCCTGTCGGATTAACCACTCTGCCTGTTCTTTCAAATTCATTAGATCGGACCGCATCCCAGCGAGATTCTGCGCGCGGTTGTTTAACTCGTCAGAAACCTGCCGAACGAGGGTCGCCTCTTCCTTCAGGCTGGCTTCTAATGTCTCAATTTCGGGTTTCAACTGGTTGGCTTGTGCATCTAGCTGGTTCAACGTACCTTGAGAGCTTTCAGCTAAGGCGACAACCTGCTGTCGATCGATAAAATATCTCTGGTAATGTTTTTCTAGTTGGGGATCTCGAAGATCGGACAATTCTACACCCAAATGAGAGTGTAATTCATTCAGGTAAATGTCAGAATCACCGGCTTCATACTGCTCGAGCAGTGCCAACAAGTTTGGATCTTCCACCCATTGCTTCGCCGCTTTGAGTTTGGGAGCGAGCCAGTCGCGCTCGGCTTGGCTTAATTGACGATAAGCCGCATGGAGCATCTCGTGAGCCGCTGTCACTTCCATCGTGCCTTGCAGGCGCTCATCGGAAACGGCTTGGATGAGGATTTTGCCCCCAAACCGATTACTACTGTAGCAACCCAAAATAATCGCTTTTTTGAGAGTATGGTGGGTTTTCCCACACTGGGTACGAAAACTTTCTTTGGGTACGATTTGAGGCTCTTGTTGATAAAACAATTTCTCAGCTTCCGGTGTCATCATGGTTGCTGTTGCCAATTGCTCGACTTCGGGCGAGGGAGGTTGAAAAAAGTTGTCAAGAAACTTTTTTCCGTAACCGATCGAGATGACGCATCCTAACACAGCAACCCACGAGACGATCCCGGTTGAGCGCCATGATTTAGATCTCGATCTTCTGTGGGGATGTTTCGACACCATTCAATCGCGTGATAATTTAATGTATTTGCGTTCTGCTACAGCAACCGATCGATCGGGGTTTGACAATGTTATTGGTCATCCTGTTGGCGAATGAATCGGGAGCGTTTGGGTGCGGATGCGCGATTTCTTCTGTTCCATTCTACAAAACTCATGGGCGCTCGCCCGGAGCTTAAACGATGAAATCCCCACACCCAAACCGGCTTTGGCGAACGGCTATTGTGATGCTCCAATGACGGTAAATGCTGCCCAATCTCGGGGATGGGGATAGTTTTCTCGGACGATCAGCATCGCTTGACGGAAGGCTTGAGCGGGGTGAGGATCGTGTTGGAGTTGGCGATAAAATTCCTGCATCAGAACGGCTGTCGAGTTGTTTTCAATTGTCCATAGAGAGGCGATAACAGTGGGAACGCCACTTACCATGAAAGCGCGAGGTATACCGATCGAACCGTCTCCGGTAATTTGCCCTAAAGCGCTGCTATTTGAACTGAGTACCACCAATTCAGCATTGAGGTTCAGTGCCTGGATCTGGTCTGCTGCCAGCAAGCCGGTGTCTGTTTTTGTGGCACTCAAGGCGATCGATTCGGGAAATTCTCCAGTCCAATCTGCTGAATTGTAGGTGGCTAAGTGAATAATTCTGGCACTGGGCATTCGTTCTAGAATCGCGGATTGGGTTGCCCGATCGCCGATGAGCGCTTCAGTGTGAAACAATTTGGCAATTTCGATCGCTTCTCGTTGAGCTCTGGGTAATGGCGATAAGGGTTGAGAATCGACCCCGGGTGCAGAAGAAACAACTGGCGGTGTGGGATTGCCGACAACGAGTACATCCCCAGCCAATCCGGTAACGGTTTGTCGTCGTTGGTGCAGCAAGTCTAATGCTTCAATACTCGGTGCGGTGGCGATCGCATACCGATCGACTAGATACGTTCCGGCTTCGTCTTGTAAGGCGGCAAAAGGGACGAGAAACAAGTCGCCTTGGGGAATAAAAACAACCAGAGATCCCGGTTCTTGGGGTAAGAATTCGGCGATCGGTTGTATGACAATTCGATAGAGTTCTTGTAAGGCTGGAAAAGAGTTGATTTTGGCGCTTCGAGAAAAACCGAGATTCAGAATCTGTTGTCTAGCTTCCGTCACGATTTGGGAAATTGGGTTCGAGTCGAGTTCGATTTGGCGAAATTGGATGTCTCCCTCGGGAGGAATCACCCAAATGAAAATCGAATTTCCGCTTGAATCCTCGAGTAACGAATATTGAACTAATGTCGCTTTTTCGGCTTGCGCCACGCGCTGAAAATCATCGATCGCAGAATTTTCAGCCATTAAGGCAGGAGACGGTTCGATGGGGAGATCTGGCACAGCCTGCACGGGAAGCGAAAACCCCGTCGGGCATAAGATTGTGCCGAGGAGGGTGACGACGGACAAACCTATCTCGATTGTCTGTTTTATCGGCATAAAGACTTCCTCGATCGCTAATGTTCGACAACTATAGCAGTCACAAATCATTCGTAAATACCTGTAGGGGTAGTTTCCCCGTGCCTACCCCGGCTGTGTTTCGCTGCCCCTACCAAATTCTCGAACATTTTTAAAACTCATTTAGGATTGCTAGACTCACCTGTTTTTTTTAATTCAACTAAAGCAGAAACTAAAAATTTATAATCTTCTAATGTATTGTATAATTGAGATGAGATCCGCAGCCATCGCCGAGAGTTTGGAGGTGAAAAAGTGACGGGAATTTCGATGTTAAAACGATCGTGTAGAGCATTTTGCAGCGGATCGATATAAACACCCGACTGAGTTGACGATCGTGGTAAATTGGGGAGAGGAACGGCTGCCATCGCACCCAACATCGACTCTGGACAAGGTGGTGAGACCTCCAAAGTTTCGCAGAGTAGTTGTCGAACAGCGATCGCCATTTGATGATTCCGTGCCATCAATTCCGTCCAACCTCCCGGCAACCGAGAACCCATAAAGTCGATCGCTTCGGGAATACACAAATAGGGTGTGGGATCGTCCGTTCCCACCCAATCAAATTCTAGATGAAACCGCGATCGATCGGTTCGAGAAGCGTTGGCACCGTGAGAAATCGTCAACGGACGAATATTATCATGTCGATCGTGGCGAACGTACAAAAAACCCGATCCTTTGGGCGCACACAACCACTTGTGACAGTTCCCGGCGTAGTAAGTGGCTCCCAGTTCCCGTAAATTCAGCGGCAGCATTCCCAGCGCATGAGCACCGTCTACGAGCGTTTCCACGCCACGTTCGTTCAGTTGGCGCACCAGTTCGGAAATCGGTAAAACTAATGCCGTCGGACTGGTGATATGGTCGAGCAACACCAGTTTGGTGCGGGGGGAAACACACCGCATCACGGCTGTCACGATTTCTTCGGCAGAATTGACCGGGAACGGGATTTCGGCGACAATAACTCGAGCGCCAAAGCGATCGGCAACAAACTGTAGCGCGTTGCGACAAGCATTATAGCCGTGGTTAATGGTCAGCAATTCGTCCTCGGCATGGAAAGAAAGCGATCGCAATACGGTATTCACCCCCGTCGTTGCATTGGGTACAAAGGCTAAATCTTCAGGATTTGCCCCCAAAAACGCCGCCAACCTAGCTCTAGCGCCATCGAGCAATGCCTCCCCATCCCGCACGAAAAAGCGCACGGGTTGACGCTCGAGTTGCTGCCGAAACTGTTGCTGTGCCTCGAGTACCGGAATGGGACACGCACCGAAAGAGCCGTGATTGAGAAATGTCACCGACGAATCGAGTGACCAGAATTGCCGCCAGTTGCTTGTAGAAAAACGATCCATTTTTGACTTTAATTCATCGATTTAAACGTTTATATCAGAGTCAGCATTTAGCTAACGCGCTACGCGCAAGCTATGCTAAAAGCCATCAGCTAATCAACTGGACTGGCGAACAGCTATTAACTATCAACTATCAACTATTCTATATTTAGATCGCTCTTTTGCTCTGTCCAAAATTTAGACTAAACGCCACATTTAAATGTTCTAGCGAATCCACCAGCCAACCGAGCGAATTTTTTGAGGTGGCTGCGTGGTGGTTGAATAAAATGGCAAAGCGCTGAGCCAGATAGGATTTGAGTTGGCGACAGAGTAATATAATTTTCAGTAACAAACCGATCGTCGGGATGCTTTGGAGATTGCTGTGCAAGTCGCAAAAAACATAGTGAGCGGGATTTTGAGCGCTTTCGACTACGAGAAAATCTAGTAATTTTCGAGATGTTTCTAGGACAATCAAGTCGCTGGGTTTGTGACGATCGTCCTGAGAACGAATGCCTTGCAAATAGTTATACAATCGCCGATCAAACTTACCATTTCCATACTTCAAATCCGTTGTGGTACTTAGATATTCATAGAACTCTTCTTTGAAGGTTCGGTAAGAGCGAAATCGGCGACTGTTGCGATCGAATTGTTCGGCTAACTCTCGATAGCTGTGTGCGCCATCGACTTTTCCCGAAAATTGGCGGATGGCGAGATCGAGTCGATCGTTTCCCAGAAGGGTGGGATTTGGAGCAACGATCGTTGTTTCTCGGGATCTTTGTGCGGTGATATATTGAGATAAATCGGCATCAAATTTCTGCTGTCTTCGATCGCGTAACGATCGGACTTCTTGCCACTGACGATCGCTAACTCGAGATGTTAACAGGCAATGTTCGTATAAACTGGGATAGCGTTCGATGGAATTTCGTAAGGGTTCGGCAACAGTTTCCCCAACCGTTTCAGATTTGCGGGCGTGCTTTTGTGCCAAGAGTCGGAGTTTTTGATATTCCTCCGTCTTCGCGAACCGATCGACTAATGTTGACAAAGATTGGGGTACACAAGCGGTGGTATCCGCATCAGATCGATCGAACAGTGCGATCAGTTCGGGAATAGCGCTGCGTAGGCGAGGCTGATTCTGCCACTGATTCACCAGAATATAACAACTGCGGTTGAGAATATTTTTAAATTCTCGATCGACCACATCAGAAGCTAAAATTCGATTGAGAGCCTGTTCGATCTCGGCATTGGGGTACTGACACCCTTCGAGAAAAAGATGTCGAAAGCGCAGCAGCAGCAAATTTGGTGGTTCGACTTCCACACAACCGCGCAAATGAGCATAGATCGACTGCTCGTCGTCAGACATCGAATGGTTAGTATAGTTGGACGCTATATCGGTCATGGTTCGCACCTCCAGATAGTCAGCTATTGGCAATAAACTTCGATCGCCCCCCGATCTGTTTTGGGCCTGGAACTTGGCAAACGCGATCTCGATCGCTATAGGAGTATCGCGCCAACTGCTGAACTGTTCTCAACAGAATATATATCTCACTTCCGGCACACTATGCAGTTTGGTATAAACCGATCGTCAAAATTTGACCATCTTCGTGGGATTATTGTGCTGTCTTCACAAAATATCGGTAACAAAAGCGCATCTATCAGCCGTTTAGCATTCAGATTGGAATACCTAAATCTCCCAAAGGGAACAGGGAACCAGCAACGATCGGATTCACAATTTAAATACGTCTGAAATACCTCAGAGCTTTGCGCTGTACGCCAGGGATCGGGCAAGAAATCAGATCCCATGACAAGACCCATCTGGTCATGGTTTTAAGCATTCTCTCCTGACTTTAATGTGTAAACCCATGGGCGTGCAGCGCTATAGATCGATATCCACCCCTAGCTATTAGTGTATCCGAATGACAGCAACACAGGTAACTCTTCGGACTAATAATACGATCGCGCGTTTTTCAACCGGAGATCGGGCTGTTTAAAAACCCTTAGTCCCCTTGGCTTTCTTTTTGGTTTTCGATTTCGATTTCGACGAATTGACTTGTGCTAGTGCCACTTCAAACAGTTGCTGGAGGTGTTGAGGAATGCTTGCCGTTTCCGGAAGTTTCGGTTGTGCCCGACGATCGATCTGTTGCAGCCAATCGGCAAAGTCCCGTTCCAAAGAAAAATCCGGACGCGCCAACACCGTTTGCAATCCAGCTTCCAGCGCCTGGGGATGTTCCTTGGCAATTTGCTGCCATACCCAAAAATTGACCGAAGCATCGTCGATGTACTGCCGCAGTCGCGAGTTCGCTTCCGTCTGTGCGGTTTCCTCCGACGACTCGATCGACTCTTCCCACTGAGTATAATTGGGTAAAAAGGTTTGACCCCAACGAGGATGAGACAAAACCGTCACAGCAGGCGATCGTTTCAGGTTGTCGGGTAACTCGATTTTCGGACGAACCATCTTCGTCTCCCCTTTCAACAGGCGCTGCACTTGGGACGCTTCCATCCCGCTTTCGGAGGCGGCGGCAACCAGTTCCTCCTCGTCCATTCCTGCGTCTCGTGCCGCTTGCGAGAGGGATTTCGTGGGATCGATGCCAGCGGCACTCAATCGTCGATCGGTCATTTGCTGCTGGAGTTCGCCGATTTTCTCGCTGAGTTCTTTGCCGGGAAGGGTAATGCGATCGCTGCCGAAAAATGCTACGAATTCCCGATGGTACTCGGCGACGGAATCCCAAGCCAGTTCGAGTAACTCCGGCGCGTCACTGTACAGCGCTTGGGGATAATTCTCTTTAAAATTGCCAATGGCGACAGCGAGTTTGGGTTGTCCGAGTTTCCCTAAATACGCATAAGTCCCCAACAGCATCCAACGATCGTCGCTGAGGGGGACAATTCGGGTTAGTAGGATATCTCCAGGTTTGAGCCGTGCCGTTTTTTGAGGATCGATCGGTTCGACTGGGTAATGCTTGGCACTGAGCCAATTCATCAACTCCAACTCCTCAGACTCGGCGGCTGTGACTTCAAACAACCCCATGAAACCGCGCTGCCAACCAGCGAGTAGATGACGTTCGTCAGGGGTCAAATCCGGACGATCTGCGAGAAACCAATCGATCGGACTTCTATCGTTGGCAATTCCTTCGATGGCAAACGAATCGATCGTCAGATTGCGTCTGTCGATATCGAAATCTTGACCGCTACCGCGATCGGCACAGTAGCTTTCAAAAGCAACCGCTAGCTCTCCCTCGGCATCGAAGATGTAGTCGAGCAGTTCTTGTTTCAATCGTCTGGCTGTTTCTAACGTAGCGTCTTTCATAACCCTTCTCCCTTCATGCAGTGACTCCTTGGGAGGATCTTCCGAGGCGACTTTTCCCAAGGAGAATCTCCAGTTATATCCTAGAATTAATTTGACATACTCTCGCCGTAGAACAGACGGAGATTCTGTTGTCGGGTTCGCAGAATTTCACTGGCTATTGTCGGGTTACCCATCCATCGTAGAAGCGGTGTTTTCTCCATACTTTTGCTCCCCGTACCCGTCAACCAACCCGCACAGGCGGGTTTTGTTCCTGTAGCAGCGGTTTCCACCGCCCAATAACTTATAGCGGTTCCCGGTATTATGCGGTACATCTAGAAGGGCGAATGCCATTCGCCCCTACATCAACCCAAAATTTTATGTACCTCATAGCTGCGAAAACCACTGTATATTTCTCAAGCCAGCCAATGCTATGCGCTTCGAGCGCAGGCTGTGCCAACGCCCCTACAGGCGGATAAACAACTATTTGGGGAGTAGAGTTCTATGCTTTTCAATCGTCGATCGACGATTCAATTCGATCGCCGGTTTCTACATCAAACCAATGAATCGATTTGGGGGGTATAACGAGGCGGACATCTTCTCCACCCCAATCTTGTTTAGCATTGAGCAACACTCGTACTATGATTGTTTCCGCTCGATCGCTTCCTTCTAGACGTACGCTCAATAAATTTTGCATTCCCAAGTTTTCTACGAGAAAAACTCTACCTTTCAAGGCTTTTTCGTTGTCGGGTTGGGCTAAGCGGACATCTTCTGGTCGAATGCCCAGAACGATTTGGCGCGGTGTGGCAATGCCATCGGGCAAGCGCAATTTGACATTGCCCAAAATAGCTGATTTACCCTGGCAAGTGAGGGTAAAGAAATTCATCTGGGGACTGCCCACAAATCCGGCGACAAATTGGTTGGCGGGATGGGTGTAGAGACGACTGGGAGGAGCGAGTTGTTGGACGTTTCCCTGATATAAAACAGCCACTTTCGTGGATAAAGTCATGGCTTCGACTTGATCGTGGGTGACATAAACCACGGGGGCGGATTGCTGCTCGAAAAGCTGTTTGATTTCCGATCGCACGCGCTCTCGCAGCAGGGCATCTAAGTTACTCAACGGTTCGTCGAGTAAGAAAACATCGGGTTGGCGCACCAAGGCTCGACCCAAGGCGACGCGCTGCCGCTGTCCCCCGGAAAGCTGACCGGGTTTTTTGCCCATCAACTCTGCGGACAAATCGAGAAAGCGACTGACTTCAGTAATCCGCCGTTGAATTTCGTCGGGGGCAATTTTGCGGAGTTTGAGCGGCGAGGCGATATTCTCGCGCACGGTCATGTGAGGATAGAGAGCGTAGCTTTGGAAGACCATGGAGATATTGCGATCGCCGGGTTTGAGTGCCGTAACATCTCGATCGCCGATCGAGATGGTTCCTCGCGTGGTTTCTTCCAGTCCGGCAATTAACCGCAATGTGGTAGATTTGCCGCATCCCGAGGGACCTAGCAAAGTGAGAAATTCTCCATCTTCGACGCTCAAACTAATATCCTTAACGGGAATGGTCTTACGATCGTAAGTTTTATTCAGATTTTTTAACTCTAGTTTTGCCATAATTATTAGGAGAATTGTTCGATCGTGCGTTGTGTCCCCAGTCCAGTTACCACACCAACTGACCGAGAGTGCCATCGAGAAAATTGCTCCGACAGGCGCGGCGCTGAATTTTTCCGCTGGATGTTTTGGGCAGGCTTCCCGGCTTAAGCAAAAGAGCGGTATGAACTTGCAAGTCGTGTTCGCGAGCGACTGCCCGTCGAATAGCTTGGATTAATTCTCGCCCATCGGCATCTGGGGTGGCATTCATGCCCTCTTTTCCCACTCTTTGGGTTCTGACATAACTACGATCGACTTCAGCCATAACGATCGGTTGCTCTTCCCCATTGAGATCCACAGAAAAAGCCACCGTACAGTTCGATCGAATCGAAGGATGACTGCCTTCCACCGTCCATTCAATATCCTGGGGATAGTAATTGCGACCGTTAAGAATCATCATATCCTTGAGACGACCGGTCACAAATAATTCACCCTCATCCAAAAACCCCAAATCACCCGTACGCAAAAACGAACAGTTCGCCAGCATCGCGGGCAAACCGATCTGCAACTCTTCCACCCTGGCGCCGACAGGCACTGCCAGTTGGGCGCGGAAGATCTCCTTTGTAGACTGAGGATTTTGCCAGTAGCCGTCGGCAACGCTGGCACCACACACCCAAATTTCTCCTACTTCCCCCACAACACAAGGCGCAAGAGTTTCCGGATTGACAATGGCGATGTGTTGGTCGGGCAAGCTTCCACCGCAACTGACCAGCGCCCGGGTGTTTTCCCCATCGGCGAAATTCACCGAAACCACCCGATGTTGCTCGAGTTCCTGACGCCGAACGGTTTTTAATCTGGGGGGCGCCGTCGTGCTGCCACCAGAGACGAATAAAGTCGCTTCGGCTAACCCATAACAAGGGTAAAACGCCTCTCGACGAAAACCCGCAGGTTCGAGTACTCGGGCAAATCGATCGAGCACCGCCGCACTAATCGGTTCTGCTCCATTAAAAGCCACTTCCCAGCCACTCAAGTCTAGCTCTGCCACTTGCTGGGGCGTAATTTTACGCGCGCACAAATCGTAAGCAAAGTTAGGACCGCCACTGCACGTTGCCCCATATTGAGCAATTGCCTGCAACCAGCGCAATGGCTTTTGCAAAAACATCAACGGCGACATCAACGTCACTGGAAATCCCCCGTAGAGCGGTTCGAGAACCCCGCCTATTAAACCCATATCGTGATACATCGGCAGCCAGGAAACCACATGGCTGTCAGCCGAAAGTCGAAACGATCGATAAATCCCCCCTAAGTTGTGTAGCAAGTTGCCGTGGGTGACTCGGACACCTTTGGGGGTCGCGGTAGAACCCGACGTGTATTGGAGGAAGGCTAGAGTGTCGCCGTCTAAGTCCGGCGGTTGCCAAGCTGCGGCGGCAGCCTCCCCCAGGAGATCGGTTGCGATCCACTTCAAGGTGGCTAATTTCGGCGAATTGACCCAGTGTCGCTCTAATGTGGGTAAGATTTCATCTGTGGTCAGGGCGACAGAAGCGCCACTGTCGGCAACGATGGACTGGAGACGGGAGAGGGAACGATTGGGTCTGGGGGGGTAAGCCGGGATGGCAACCACTCCCGCATACAGACACGCCAAAAAAGCCGCGACGTATTCTAGTCCCGGCGGGTAAAGCAGTAACACTCGTTCTCCCGGTACGCAGAACGATTGCAAATGAGCGGCGATCGATCGCGAACGTCGATCGAGTTCCCCGTACGAAAGACTAATCGTCTGGGTCTCTCCATCGATCGAAAACCGATAAGCGATACGATCTGCCTGGCGTTGTGCACGATCGCGCAGCAGTTCTACTAAGGTGATCCCTGAAAATGCGTGAGCCGAGTCATTCATCCGATCGTCGTAAGTGTTTCTAGGTTCTGTTGACATTTCAGTGTAACCAGATGAGAGGCACTGTGAAATAGACACGACTGAGGAAGTTCTTTGCAGTTTTCTCAAAATGGGAAAAGCCTTAACGCTAATACAATAGATTTTTTGAAACAATAGTTAATCTAGTATTGTTCCTGATAAAAGTTGCGATCGCAGTCTGGCAATGACCTACCATTCCACTGCGACAGAATAACAGCTATAACGCCTTGTTGCTTTGAAGACGCTACGATAGCCGCCGCCGCATCATCGCCTAATTGCCTAATCTTGATGCGGAACGCTGCACTGGAGATGTCGCCCCTCCAATTCGATCGTGGGGTCTCGGACTACTGCCCTCCGGTAGCGTGAGGGTCTCGATGCAGTTGGCAAACACTTTAGGCATGGACAGGTTAAGGCGTTCAGCATAGTCTTTTAATTGCTGATATTCCCATTAAATGACGTTAATTTGAATCTTTTTGGGTCTCGATCTACTCCAGGATATACTCTAATTTTGGAGTCTGTCATACCCATTGCCATCGCTTCTGTCGCCAGTTTGCCAACCGCCACACCAACGCGCTTGGCAGCATACCCGATGCTGATGAGCCGAGTGCTTTGTGTCTGGGGATTCTAGATAATATCTATCGGTACGGTCTGGGCGCACGCTTTTTGGTGTGCGCCGCGATCGACTAGGGGTGGGTTTTTGGGAATCTGTCCCAGAACTGGGTGAGGATTGTCAATCTTGGACAGCGAATGCGCGCGCCCCATTACCGATGACCCGCCCTCACCGAAAAATACCTTAACCCGTACTGACGTTATTTAAAAAGCATTGTCTGGCAAAGCCCCCGTCTGTACCCCGGAAGTCAGAGTCTGACCGTTGCGCCGAATTTCCAGTTGCAACTCGGTGCCGACGCGGACTTGACTGACGGCTTGTTGCACTTCATCAGCATTGCTGACGACTTTACCATCGATTTTTTGAATCGTATCGCCGGGACGCAACCGCGCGATCGCTGCCGGAGAATTGGGAACCACTTCAACAACGAGCACGCCGCGATCTTCGAGAACTCTTAAACCGGATTCGCGATTGAAGTTCTCCTTGACTTCCGGCGTCAGGTCGGTCATCTTAATTCCCAAATACGAGTGTTCGACTTTGCCTTGTGCGACTAACTGGTCGGCAATCTGTTTGACGGTCTCGATGGGGATGGCAAAGCCCAATCCTTGTGCGCCTTGAACGATCGCTGTATTCATGGCGATCGCATCGCCGTTTTGGTTCAGCAGCGGTCCGCCGGAATTTCCGGGATTGATGGCAGCATCGGTTTGGATGAATTCCACTCGCTTATCAGGAACACCAGCTTGACGACTCGATCGCCCCGTGGCGCTGATAATCCCCGTGGTGACGGTGTTGTCCAACCCCAGCGGATTGCCGATGGCGATCGCCCATTCCCCCGGTTGCAAATCCTTGGAGTTACCCAGCGTCACGGTTGGTAAACCCCGGGCATCGATTTGTACCACCGCCACATCTGTCACAGTATCGCGACCGACCACGCGACCGGGAAAACTGCGACCATCTTTCAGGGTGACGGTAACGGTCTCAACTCCCTCGACTACATGGGCATTGGTGGCAATTCGACCCGTTGCGGTGAGGATGAAGCCAGAACCCATGCCCGTTTGAGTCTTTTTCTCGGGTTCGACGGGAACAGAGTCTTCGGAGAAAGGCTGTCCGAAATATCGGCGCGGATTGTTGAAATCTTCGGATCTGGATCGACTCAGTGCCCGTTGCGTATCGATGCGGACGACCGCAGGTCCTACACGATCGACCACCTCTGTGACAAAATTGGACGGCACGAGGCGATCGGAGTTTGACTTCGGACTGTCTTCCGATGCCGCAGCCACTTGGATCTCGGGTTGGGAGGGGGAGGCTGTGGGTAATGCGGCAAGGCGGCTGCATCCGGCAACCCCGACTAATAACAGCCAAAGAGAGGTGGCGATGCGTTGTCCGTGTCGAGGCGAGTTGGGCGTTGCGGACGCGACGCGGTACAAGGACTTCGATCGTCGATCGGTTTGGTTGGATACTGGGTTTGGCATGGTTGTCACCTGTTACAAAATCTAAAAAATTTACCCCATGCACCTTGAAGCTTCCCGGAAAAGACCTCCTCCTTAGTTTCTATTTTCAAGACGATCGAGTTGGATTCCGGACGATCGTCTAGTCCCGCCAGAAGATCGATCTCCACTTCTTCGCCCCACCGGTCAACTCTTCCCGCAGTCTGTTCAACCCACACAAATGAGTTTTTCTCCTGTAGTCGCGGTTTCAACCGCCCAATCCCTATCTTGTTCCTAAAAAAGGGGATAACCGACTTGATTTCCCGTTGTGAGGTGTTACATCAAGATGATGTCAGCAATTCTTGAAGTTATCGTAAACGTTTCTTAAAGTCGATCGCTTAGATACCTCATTTGTAAATTTCCGAAGTTAAGGTGGGAACAGAAGCGGATATCAGTTGGGTTGACTCCCGCTCGATCGCCCCTGTATCTTCTCCGAGTTAGGAGGATACAGGGGAATTTTTTGCGATCGAACGTCCTCACTAGAAACCGTAAATAGGTGGATGAACAAAAGCTTGGCTACATTGATATTTGTCAACTAGCTCCGGTCTTCACCAGAAGATGAGTTGAAACATTGAGTATTATAAAAAAATAGAGACCGTATCGGGATCTTCAGTCGATCGAAAACCATTATTCATTCTTTAGAAACGGGACAGGGACAATTTTGCGACATCTACTGACTTTGATGACTGTCATCTTTTGTCTGGAACTCGGTTTGACTCCCACTCGGCTATCATCAGTCAAAGCCGAAGTCGTATCGAGCAGCTCTAATCCCGTTCAATCTACAACACCTATCATTCGATTCATGCCACCCGAAGACGATGGAGATCCCCTGGATACAGCTTCTGGTGGAACTCGCGGTCATTGTCCCCAAACGCCTTCGACAACTACCCAGGAAATGGCAGCATTAATTCCCGAAACGAATCGCGGATTAACTCTCAAAAGCCATCCAACTTTCTTTTTTTATGTGCCTCCCACCTCTACCCCAGCTCTCTTATTTACCCTAAAAGACGAAAACGATAGCATTCACTACCAAAAGGTCGTGCCGCTCTCGGAAACTCAGGGTATTGTGAGTATCGATTTGCCGATGGACGAATTACCTTTAGAAATCGATAAAACCTATCAGTGGTTTGCCATCGCCCTTTGCCAGTACGATGAAAATCAACCGAATTCTGACTCCGAATTCCTCTATTCCCTCAACAATCCTTGGGTGCAAGGGTGGGTGCGGCGAGTTGAACCAAGTCCCCATCTAAACCTTCCCCCAGAGAGAGAAGCCTCTCTAGAACTGGCTGCGGTATATGCCGACAATGGAATTTGGTTCGATACTCTGGCAATTCTGGCTGAACTCCGGCACGATCGACCCCAAAACTCAACTCTAGCCAGAGAATGGGAAACGCTGCTAAACTCGATTGGGCTCGAAGCAATTTCCTCCCAACCCCTTGTCGATTAAGCTAGACCTAAGTCCCAAAGTCGCTAGGTTCGAGACCTTCGGCAGAAGCGGAAGAAGACTCAGAAACGATCGATCGCATTCCTTCCAATGTCGCTGGAATCGTCCGCGGGTCCATAAACATCACTTTGGCGCTGTTACTAGTACCGATTTCTAAGCCCATATTCATATACTGTTGGGCGAGGAGATACTGGAGGGCTTCTGCGGTTTTGGGATTGGCTTTCAAGGTTTTTGTGATGATTTGCAAGCCTTCGGACGTGGCTTGCGCTTTCAGAACCTGTTCTTGGCGTTGGGCTTCCGCTTTGAGGACGATCGCCTGTTTTTCCGCTTCTGCTTTCAAAATTGCGGCTTTCTGGCTGGATTCGGCTTGGAGAACTTGCGCTTCGGCTTTACCTCGGGCGCTGTTAACCGCTGACTCTCGTTCCCCTTCCGAGGTGAGAATGACCGCCCGCTTGCGCCGTTCTGCCGACATCTGCAACTCCATCGCTTCTTGCACGGTTTTGGACGGCATGATATCTCGCAGTTCCACCCGTGTCACTTTCACTCCCCAAGGATCGGTGGCAATGTCCAATTCTCGCAATAAGGTTTCGTTGACTTCTGTGCGGGCGGTAAAGGTTCGATCGAGTTCGAGTTGTCCCATTTCCGATCGAATCTGCGTCAAAACCAAGTTTTGCATGGCTTGCCGCAGGTTTTCCACTTTGTAATAGGCTTTTTCCATATCCATAATTCGCCAGTACACTACGGCATCCACAGTAATGGTGACGTTATCGCGAGTGATACAGGCTTGAGGCGGAACATCTAATACTTTTTCCCGAATGGTTTCTTGATACACCACTCGATCGAGAAAAGGCACAATGAAATTTAAGCCCGGTTCTAGTTTTCTACCGTTATATTTCCCTAATTTTTCAACTAATGCTTCATTTCCTTGGTTGATCACTTTTACAGATCCAGCCAGACCCGATCCACCAAAGACTAAAATGAATATCCACAATAAGTATTGCACGAGACATCTCCTTTAAGTTTTTTAACCGTAAAAAATCAGCCCGATTGATTCATGACGTTCGATGTACAATAAAGGCTAATCTAGTCTATGAGATCGTGTCGGGAATGATAATTAAAGTATTGCCTTCTCGACCGACGACCAAGACTTTTCGATCGGGCAAAATCGGTAGATCGCTTTCACAACGAGCTTGCCAAGAATTGCCTTCAAAAATGACTCGACCGGTTTGTCCGGGGGCGATTTCCGTGAGAGTTCGGGCTTCGGTAGAATCTCTAATAGCATAGTTCGATCTCTTGGGAATTAATCTGCGCGTTACAAATACTAAAATTAGAGAAAATACCATCCACAGCAAAACTTGCAAACCGAAATGGGGAAGACTAGTGGCAATTAACGCGACCAGAAACGCACTGATGCCCATTGCCATTTCGACAAATGCAGTGGGAGTAATGAACTCTAAAGTACACAAAATTGCTCCGGCAATCAACCAGAGAAATGCTGGATTCATTTGATAAAGCAGAGAGGATACTGCGAGAACTAACATTGGCACAGATGAAACGCTCGTATCAGTTTCTCAGAATGTCGATCGATGAATTTGCCAGAAATGACGCGATCGAAAAGACAGGACAGGAACGATCGATTGAACTGTCAGATTTGACAACTGCTGGAACTCTAAATCAAAAAAACGTCAAATCAAAAGCTCTCAAATGTAAACTTTTGTAAATAAAAAGCGATCGCATCCCCAATGAGGTTTTCCGATTTTTTAATTTCTATTGTAGCCGATACCTGAGAAAGCGACAAATCCCAATTTCTTGCGTGGAACGGCATGGAACAGTCATCGTAGCTGTGAGAACAAATTGTTGCAGGCAATCGCGCATTGACCCGACAATCTCATACATGAACCCATAAAGTTTATGCCAATGCGCGGGTTTGAATCTCGTCTGTGACTCAAAGAAAACCGCCAATGGCAACAATTAACCTTTGCGCCAAAAAACCCCCGTCCAATCAATTTGTGTCATCGGTTCGGTAATATTGCGACTGGCACGAAACTCATCCACCGCTTGCCGACAAGGTTCAAACGCATAATAGTCATCGACAATGATAAACCCCCCTGAAGAAACTTTGTCGTACAAAGGATTTAGCGCATCTAAAGTAGACTTGTATAAATCGCCATCAAGTCGCAGCAGTGCTAACCGATCTATCGGTGCATTGGGTAATGTATCTTCAAACCAACCTTTAAGAAACTTAACTCGATCGTCGAAAAGATTGTACGAGCGAAAATTGTCTTGAACAGCTTCTAAGCTGATAGCCAGAAAAGGGAATTTTGATTTAGATAAATCGTATTTCTGGTCTTGAGATATTTGGGGTACTGGCAATCCTTCAAAAGAGTCAGCTACCCAAACACAGCGCTGAGTATCTTCCTCATAAACTTTTAGCAAGCCTCGCATAAAAATTGTAGCACCTCCTTGCCAAACCCCTGTTTCTATAAAGTCTCCAGGTATCTTTTCTTGGAAAATTCTTTCCGCACACAATTGGATATTGTCCATGCGCTTAAGCCCGATCATGGAGTGAGCGAATTTTGTTAATTCTCCATTACCCAACATTTGTCCGACGTGCCTGAGAGATACAAGTTCTTCATAATTTTGCATGCGATATCGAAGATCTCTCAATAGAAATGGATCTACTGGCTGAGCTCGATCTAAATTTTGTAGCAAATATATCAGTCGTAGTTCATTATCAAAGTAAATTAGATTGAGAAGCGATCGCTTCAGGATATCTAGATACATCGTACCTAGTGTATTGGTTTCAGGAGATGTTTCCGGATGAGTCATTATCGGAGTTTCTGAATTCGATTCGGGTTTATATCAACTATCAACTATCAACTATTGCTTATAACCCCAAATCCACAGCAATGCGATGGGCGCAGGCAAACCCGGAAAAGGCTACAGCATTCAGACCTTGTCCTGGAAATGTACTATCGCCAACACAGTATAATCCTGGAATTGAAGTCCGATTAAACGGCATTCCCAACAACCCCATTAACTTGCGCTGGGGAATCGGTCCGTAGGTTCCATCTTCGCGTCCCAAAAATCGGCGATGGGTGCGGGGGGTTCCCACTTCCATGTAATCTAATCCTGCATCCAAACCGGGAAAAATGGTCTCAAGTCGATCGATGATTTTCCAAGCTGCTTCTTCTTTTTTGGCTTCGTACTCTGATGGCGAAAGCTTTTCCCACTCATCAATAATGTGAGGGGTAAAAGTATGAATGATATGATAGCCTTCCGGGGCGAGATCGGGATCGAGAAGGGTAGGAATGGAAACAAAAATGGTTCCCGAAGGATCTTCCATTTTTTCCCAATTTTCCAAAACGATATGGTGGCAAGCCGTTTCTGAGGGCAATACCGACGCTTCGACGCCCAAATGCAAGCTGAGGAAACTGGGGGATTTTTGGTAACGCTGCTGCCATCGCTTTTCAGAAGGCGGCATTTTCTCCTCGGGTAGCAGTTTGGCGAAGGTATCCCAGCGTGTCATATTGGAAACCACCCGTTTGGCGCGGTATTCTTCCCCTGAAATGAGTTTCACGCCCACTGCCCGTCCATTTTCCAGGATAATTTCTTTAACTTTGGTTTTGTAGCGAATTTCGCTGCCTGCCTTTTCTAATCCTTCGACTAATTTTTGGGCAATTTGTCCGACACCGCCTTTAGGGTAATTGATGCCGCCGTAGTGACGATCGCTAAACACCATCCCGGCGTTGATCATCGGTGTCTTATCCGCCGGAACCACCGACCAACAGTAGCATTCGATATCGATAAATTTCAACAGTTCGGGATCTTTAATGTATTTGCGAGCAATATCTCCGGCGTTGAGGGGGAGGTATTTCACCAATCCCAGACAAGCGAAGGGATGCTGAAAAAAGACCCGCATCAAGTAGCCGAGTTCCTCCAGAGACAGCAACTCCATGGCGTTGAGGCAATTAAAGACCGCCCAGCATTCATCGTAAAATTTGCGGATACCCTCCCGTTCGTGGGGAAAACGATCGCCTAGTTCTTGCAAGAAATTCTCATAACTGCGATGGACTTCCACTTCCAGATTATTCGGTAAATGGTAGTGGATCTGCACCGGATCGGGAATGGTTTCCAGGCGAACGTTTACGGCGGCTAAGGCGCGAGTCAATAAATTGGTTGTGCCTTTATCCCCAAACCCAAAAATCATGGATGCGCCGACATCAAAATGATAACCCGATCGATCGAAGTATCCCGCACTCCCGCCGGGAATCACGTAGCTTTCCAACACCAGCACTTTTGCCCCTTTACTGGCTAGCTGGGTGGCTGTCACCAGTCCGCCAATACCAGACCCGATAACGATCGTGTCGTACAGCGTTGGAGACGCAAAAGATGAAGCGGCGGGGGGGGTAGAAGTTGAAGTCATTGGTGGCTTGGAATGAGACGGATGCGAACAGTACCGTTCATTACTTTAACTGCTGTTGCGTCTAAAGAAAATACGGAGCCTGTCTACCCGAGACCGACTCCGCCTGCACGCCCTCCAAAACTGTCCAGGAGAACACTGCATATTTTTGAGAGGAGAACACTGAAAATTACTATACCTTTGTTGATATAGAATGTCAATACTAATAAAAATATTTTTCAATTATTCTGAGCTGGGGGGCGGTTGGAGGGCTAGGCTGAGAAAGTGGGAAAATAAAGGAAGAGTCCACCATCAACGCGGGAATGGTGCGTTTCGTGTCGGTGGCACACCCTACTGAACTGCCTTTTGCTATATGAGTAGTCCCACAGCAACCCTGCTAATTTCCTGTCCTGACCAACGGGGACTTGTCGCTAAAATCGCCAACTTCATTTACTCCAACGGCGGCAATATCGTCCATGCCGACCAGCATACTGATTTCGTCCAAGGGTTGTTTCTCAGCCGCGTTGAGTGGCAATTGGAGGGGTTCAACTTGCGCCGCGAGATTATTGCCCCCGCTTTCGAGGCGATTGCCAGACCCTTGAATGCCAACTGGGAAGTACACTTTTCCGACGACATTCCCCGGATTGCTATCTGGGTGACAAAGCAAGATCATTGCTTACTCGATTTAATTTGGCGGCAACAAGCAAAAGAACTCCCTGCCGAAATTCCTCTGATTCTCAGTAATCATGAAAATTTGCGAGGAATTGCCGAACAATTTGGCATCGATTACCACCACGTACCCATTGCCAAAGCGACTAAAGCTGAAGCGGAAACGAGACAATTGGAACTGCTACGAGAATATAAAATTGACTTGGTAGTATTGGCAAAATATATGCAAATTATCAGTGCCGATTTCATCGCTCAATTTCCTAAAATAATCAATATTCATCACTCGTTTCTTCCCGCCTTTCCAGGGGCAAATCCCTATCATCGCGCTTTCGATCGAGGTGTGAAAATTATTGGAGCAACCGCTCACTATGCTACCCTCGATCTCGATGAAGGTCCGATTATCGAACAAGATGTGGTGCGGGTTAGTCATCGAGATAGCACCGAAGATTTGATTCGCAAAGGCAAAGATTTAGAACGGGTTGTGTTGGCACGGGCGGTGCGCTTGCATTTGCAACATCGGACACTCGTTTACGGCAACCGAACGGTCGTGTTTTCCTAAATATTTAGATTGCCGTTGTCATTCTTTTTTGGAGTTTCTCCATTCAACCCTCAAATATTAACTATCAACTATTATGATTTTTATCAATCCTAAAACAGATTACGCCTTTAAAAAAATATTTGGTTCGTCGGGAAGTAAAGATATTCTCATCAGCTTTCTCAATGCTTTGATTTATGATGCCCACCCAACGATCGAAGATTTAGAAATTATCAATCCCAATTTACCGCCGAGCGTTCAAGGTCTCAAAGATACCTACCTCGACGTTAAAGCCAAGCTCAATAATGGTACATTGGTGATTATTGAAATGCAAGTTTTGAACGTACAGTCTTTTCGTCAGCGGGTGTTATACAATGCGACCAAAACTTACGCTTTTCAATTGCAAGCGCGGGAAGGCTATCGAATGCTCAAACCGGTGATTGCCCTGACAATTACCGATTTCGAGATGTTTGAAGAGTTCGATCGGGCAATTTCTCGTTTTGTTTACAAAGAAGAAAGCTTGAATGTGAAGTATACCGATTGCGGTTTGGAATTAGTGTTCATCGAACTGCCGAAGTTTACCAAAGAGGTTTCCCAATTGGAAACCCTAACCGATAAATGGATTTATTTCCTAAAATATGCTCGATCTCTAACCCAAGCACCGGAAAATATGGATAGTATTCCCGAAATTCATCGAGCCTTTGAAATTGCCAATCAAGCTAATTTAACCCCAGAAGAACTGGAAGATTTAGATCGACGGGAAATGTTTATTTACAGCGGTTTTCGCAGCTATGAGGTACATAAAATTTTGGGTTGATGTAGGGGCGAATGGCATTCGCCCTTCTAGGTGTACCGCATAATACCGGGAACCGCTGTATGACCAACAAGGAGCGATCGCTCTGGGTCGTGAAGAAGGTCGTGAAATGGGGCGTGAAGAAGGAATGCGACAAAAAGCGATCGCCATTGCCCGACAACTACTCGATCGTCTTGATAATGAAACCATCAGTCAAACCACAGGATTGACGATCGAGGAAGTCCAGAATTTACGTTCGATCGAAGAATAGCGAAGCATTTGCTCAAAAATGATACAAATACTTCGCCCATGCTCAACTCAAGCCAACACAGGAGAAGTTTGCCAACGTCCCATAGCATTCCCCACCACCGCCAGTTCTGTCATCAACGTATCAAACGCATCCGGTGTCAAGGATTGTGGTCCATCAGAAAGGGCTTTTTTAGGGTTAGGATGCACTTCGATCATCAGCGCATCCGTACCGGCTGCGATCGCTGCTTTTGCCATAGACGGCACATAAGTTGACCACCCGGTACCGTGGCTGGGATCGACCATAATCGGCAAATGAGTGAGCGATCGCAACACCGAAATTGCCGACAAATCTAGGGTATTGCGGGTATAACGGCTATCGAACGTGCGAATTCCCCGTTCGCACAAAATCACATTGGAATTGCCTGCTGCCAAAACGTATTCCGCTGCCATCAACCACTCTTCGATCGTTGCCGACATCCCCCGCTTTAGCAACACCGGTTTATCCTGCGCCCCCACTTTCTTCAACAGGGCGAAGTTTTGCATATTGCGAGCACCCACTTGGATGACATCGGCAACCGCCGCAATTCGATCGAGATCTGCCGCATCCATCACTTCCGTAATGATGCCCAAACCGGAGACTTCCCGTGCGAGGCTCAGTAAATCCAAGGCACTCTCTCCATGTCCTTGGAACGCATAGGGCGAAGTCCGAGGCTTGTAAGCGCCACCGCGTAGGAATTTTGCCCCGGCTGCCTTGACCCGTTTTGCCGTTTCCACGATCATCTCTTCGTTCTCAACAGAACAGGGCCCGGCGACGGTGACAATCGGCTGGTGTTCCCCAAAGATCACCTCTCCCTCCGGCGTCGCTACCCGGACTTCGCTGGCTTCCCCGTGGCGGAACTGACGGCTAGCGCGTTTGAAAGGGGCTTCCACCCGCAAGACTTGCTCGATCCAAGAACTCATTTCCTGAAGTTGCAGGGGATCGAGAGCGGCTGTTTCGCCCACTAAACCAATGACGACTTTATAGCGTCCGACAATTTTTTCGGGCTTGAGACCCCAACTTTGGAGTTCTTCATCGAGGCGATCGATCTCCGCTTCAGGAGCGCCGCTCTTCATTACGATAATCATCTTAGAAATTCCCCGATCGATTAGTTAGTCCTGGGTTGTCAGTCATTTGTCTTCAGCGCAAATGATCGCTCACTAACGACCAGTGTAACGAAAGTCCATTCGATCGGGAAACCGAGAGAGAGTTCCTCACCCGCGAGCTGTTGCGATCGCGTCCGTTTCGGCAACTCGATCGACGCAGTGGGATCGCACCGCCCGAAACATCCCAAAGCGGCACAGTCCGGTCCCGAATGCCAACCGCATCAGTAACAACGTCGGCACTTCTCGCAGGGATTTCACGAACCCCGACATGCCAAATCGCACCAATCCTGCCGGTCGCGCCACCCCTTGCCAGATGGAATCCAGCCAGGACGGGAGGGTGGGTTCCGTCCAGTCAGCGGTGGTAACGCTGCCGTCCACCCATCCGGTTGCCGCCAACAGTTCGGAAAAACCTTCAATACTGGCAAACGCTGGATGCGACCACTGGTCGAGAA
Organism: uncultured cyanobacterium; assembly: GCA_963838375.1. Classification (GTDB taxonomy): domain Bacteria; phylum Cyanobacteriota; class Cyanobacteriia; order Cyanobacteriales; family Geitlerinemataceae; genus DVED01. Next base: position 191,197 of record CAWIQY010000016.1, read on the forward strand.
GTTGCTGCATCACGGGTTTCTCCCAAAAATTCAGGGGAATTTGCCGATCGTCTCGCTGATTCCAATCTGCGACCACCAAAATCCCACCGGGTTTGAGCACCCGCATCAACTCTCGGGCGAAAATCGCTTTATCGGGCATATGCGGTCCGGCTTCGATCGACCATACCACGTCAAAGCTGGCGTCCGGAAACGACAGGGACATGGCATCGTCCACCTGAAACTTAACATCGAGATCGGGCGGCGTTAACTCAGTGGCGCGTTTCACCTGTTGGGGGCTGATGGTAATTCCGGTGACGGCAAATCCGTAATCCCGCGCCAGAATGCGACTGCTGCCGCCAATGCCGCAACCCACATCTAAAACCGTGGTGCCGGGAGGCAACCGATCGATACCGCCCCAGCGTGCCATTTCACCGACAAAATCCGCTTTGGCAACTAAAAAGTCCTTGCGTTGCGGCGGCGAGCCATAATGACCGAGATGGATATGTTCGCCCCAGTAGAATTCCAAGATTCCGTCTTCAGTCCAGCTATCGTAAGAATTGGCAACCGAATCCGAGGATTGATAGCGACGAGCGGTTGCCAGATAAATCGCGATCGCCCCCAATCCGACTACAAGTCCGAAAATGAGGAAAACAAAATTCATTTCCATGACAGCCTCAAAGCTTTAACAATTTTAACCCGAGTTTTCTCGATAGCTTCCCATTCTGGGAGTTTACCGTAGCGAATGGCGATCGATCGACGCCATCCTCAATTTTTAGGGAAATTGGCAGTTAGTCTTGCCCGATGTTGTTTTTTTTTAAGGGATGGACGGCGGTGGGAATTCGTCCCATTCTTTGCAAATACGTTCTTGTCGTTTTTGCAGGGCGTGAACCTCTCGTAACGTCAAGCGATAAACGCCTGCGATCGCAGGCGTTTATCACCCTTAGCAATCGACCCGATAGCCTATAGAAATGCGTGCCGATCTCGTTTCCCCATCTCCCAAGCCAACCCACTAGCAGACTGCTTAGGTCTGATTTTCTAGCCGCACGAAACTACCCCATTGATTGCCCTAATAGGAGATCGTTTGCAGGTGTGAAAGAGTCAGCGTTGAGCAGTTAGCTTCGATATTGAGGCGATCGACTTTTCACGACTTCTCTTGTTTATTCGATTTCCACGTCTCAATCATCCGTCCCAAATTCGTCTTGAACTCTTTGAAACCGATCTTACTGCCTTCGTCTTCCTCGTCCCAAGACGCAGAAAGCGCACCGTAGCTGACGCCCAGAACGCCCAAACCAAAGAATCCCACACTCACCAACAGCGCGGCGACACTGGGGAGGGGAAACCATTCGCGGGAGATGACGAAGTAGCTGCCAACCAAACTGAGAATGCCCAACAGGGTAGGAGTGCCGCTAAAAAGCCCAATTCGTGCCATCATCCGCCGATTGACCACTTCTGGGATGGCATTGGCATCTTTGGACGCTTTTCGAGTTGGCTTGCCGCTCGAACCCGAGGCTTTACCTTTTGGGGACGTTTTCGTCGATCTCGGAGAGGGTTTTTCCTTGGACTTGGGCGTTTTTGTTTCCTTTTCTTTTTCCTGTTCCTTAGAGTCGGACGGTTGGCGTTTTTTTCCCGGCTCGAAAGGAAGACGATTGCGAGGAGGTTCTGAGGACATGAGGAGTGTTTAACCGCGAATGCCTAAACGACCAATCAGGGTGCGATAGCGCTCTTCACTTTGTTTGCGGATATAACCGAGCAAGCGCTTGCGGCGACCGATCATTTGCAGCAATCCACGCTGGGAGGCAAAATCTTTCTTATTTTTTTGCAAGTGCTGGCTGAGTTGAGAGATCCGTGCCGTGAGAACAGCGACTTGAAAATCTGCCGATCCCGTATCGGTTTCGTGGATCTGATACTCGGTCATCAGTTCTTGCTTGCGAGCTTGAGAGAGGGGCATAAGAGTTCGTTGAATAAAGTCGAATAAATCAGCAGTCTCCAATCTTAGCACGTCAAATGGACGATGGAAAGAATGACTTTCTCGTGGGGTCAGGGCGTCAGCTTTTCGTAGCTTGAACCTGTGCCGACTCCAGTTCTTCCAATACCTCCAGGGTTTCTCGCTCGAAGGCAACTTGCGCCCGATTGGTTCTACCGCCGATGTAAAATTTACCTTCTTTTTGTAGCGCCCAAATTTGAGAATGGGAGACGTAGCTCATTAAGGCACTAATCATCAACAAACCAAATCCGGCGTACACCAGGGGGATTCCCGGATCGACTTTGACTTGCAATCCGGTGGCGCCGATGAGATCCAAAACTTTGAGAGTGACGCCGTTGACTTCGGTTTTGCCGCCCGATCGAACACTGGCAGTGAGAACGCCTTCTCGATCGTAAACCAAAAGCGTGCCTTGTAAATCCCGAGCCAGCAGCGTAATTCCCTCGCTCATATCCGGTTTGCTGGGAACCCAGGTTCCCCAGAGGCGACCCTTGCCTTGGGTATCTAACGACACCATCGGCAGTCGAAAAATGGGACTGTTGTTGACTTTGACTTGGACTCCGGCAATACTCCAGTCGGTTTGATATAAAACTGTGCCTTTGTAGCGTAAAGGTTTATTCACATAGATGGTTTGCCGATCGACTTCTTGACCTTCTTTATCTAGAATTGATAAATCTGAATAAAACTGATCGATCGATCCCGATGGTGTATATTCGATCCAAAAACGATTGACTTTCAACGACCAATCTTCAAAAATTTTTAAAGATGAGAATGCTCCGGCTTCGACAATATTATTAATTTGAACGGTAGCGCCACTAGGAATCATATGTTGAGCCACAATTCCGGTCATCGAACCCACAATTGCCCCGGCTAAAATGAGTAACATACTGGCGTGGACAACGATCGGTCCGATGCGTCCGACTATGCCTTTGCGGGCATAAAGCGTGTTATCTTCAACAAAAACGCGATATTTTTGCTTTTCTAATAATTGGGAGAGTTTTTCAAAATTTGTCGTTTCTAGATATTCGGTTTCGACTTCCGAGGCGATCGCCAATTTCTCGAACTGGCGCGGTTGGGTATAAAACTTCCAATTCCGAGCCGCTTTGAGTGCTGGAAGTTGTCGAGTAAAAGTACAAGCCGTTAAACTCGATCCGAATAAAATTAATAGCGCCAAAAACCACCAGGTTTTGTAAACACGATCTAGCCCGACAAAAAGTAGAACTTTCCAAGACAGAAAGCCAAATAGTGCCGGATCTTCTGGATAGTTGGATTGGTAGAATTCCAGAGATTGCCCTTGTTCGATCGTCGTTCCGGTCATGCTAAATACGGCGATCGCCAACAACAGGACGATCGCTAATCGCAAATTCGCCAACACCGGCAATATCTCTCGTCGAAAAAATTGAAAGGGAATCGAAAAAAGATTCGGCTGTTTCAGAGGCTCGGAGTTATCTAAAGTCATTTTGTCTGGGGTTATTTTTTCGGTGCGAGTATTTTATCACCATCAACAATTAACAATTAACAATTAACAATTAACCCATTTTAAACAGTAGGAACTAAGCGAAAGAGGAGAGAAAACACACCAAATCCCACGAGTAAAGCTCCGCTGGCAGGTGTAATCCAACTCGACCATTGACGCAGTTCTAAAAATTTCTTAATCGTTGCGGTAAACGTACCCGCCAAAATCAACGGAGCGACATAACCCATGGTGTAAGCCAACAGTAGAAAACTACCGAGTAACGGATTTCCCGTTGTGGACACCCATGCCAGCAACGCGGCTAAAACCGGGGTACTGCAAGGAGAAGCAACTAACCCAAACGTCAGTCCCAAAAGATACGATCGCGCGCCGTTGGGGATATTTTGAGGAATCCACCCCATGGTGTCGATCGAGGGCAATTGTAGCGGCAAAGCTTCGAGCAAATTGAGCCCCATGACAATCGCAATCAGGCTGACGACGATCGGCAATCCGATGCCAATTTGACCGTAAACCTTACCCAGAAACGCTGCCACAATGCCCAAAATGGCGAGAGTTGTTGCCAGTCCCAAGGAAAACCACACCGACTGAGCGGCAGCTTGCACGCGGCTTTTGGCTTCGTAGCCGCCGATGTAACCGATGGTGATGGGCAACATCGACAGCATACACGGAGTCAGACTGGTCAGCAAACCCGCCCCAAAAATTGCCAGCAGGCTCACCCACGTCACGTGCCCCAATTGCGCGTCTACCAGGTGGGTGGCAAATCGTTGGAGATAGTAAAGTTGTGTTTGCAGGGTTTCTAGCATTGAAATTTGTAAAGAACCCGTCCAGCTTGAATTGTAACGTAGATTCGCCGATCGAATTGGGTAGCACCTCTTTCTGGCAAATCGTTTAAGCGCGGCAGATAGAAGCCTGCTAAGTCCCGAACAAAATACCGTAAAGTTCAGTTGATTCATTTTTGGGTCAACACTCAAAACCCCATCACCCCTGCCAGAGTGCAGACTGCCAATTCGGATTCGATCTGTCAAAATATATCGATCGCCTGCCTTGTCAGAATTCGATCGCGGGCAAGGTAAAGTGAAAACTGGAGTCAATTCAGGAGTTTTATCGTGAGCGCAGAACAAGATCCAGTCAAGTTGATGAAGCAGCAAGTTGGTCAAGCAGCGGCAGATCTGGTTCAGTCGGGTTCTATCGTCGGACTGGGGACCGGTTCAACCACTGCCTACGCGATCGAATATTTAGGAAAACGCCTGCAATCGGGCGATCTCAAAGATATTAAAGGCATCCCCACCTCCTTCCAAGCATCAGTATTAGCCAAAGAGTATGGGATTCCCTTAACCACCCTCGATGAAGTCGATCGCATCGATATCGCCATCGACGGTGCGGATGAAGTCGATCCTCAGAAAAATCTCATCAAAGGCGGTGGTGCGGCACACACGCGCGAAAAAATTGTCGATGCTCTTGCCGAACAGTTCGTGGTGGTGGTGGATGCGTCCAAACTGGTGGATAAGCTGGGTTCGACTTTCTTGCTTCCCGTGGAAGTGTTGCCGATGGCAATGACTCCGGTGATGCGGGCGATCGAAAAATTAGGCGGCAAACCCCAATTACGGATGGGTGTCAAGAAAGCAGGTCCCGTCGTCACCGATGAAGGCAACCTCGTCATCGATGTCAAATTCGACAGCATCGACAACCCGGCAGAACTGGAAAAAACCCTAAATAACATTCCCGGTGTTTTGGAAAACGGGCTGTTTGTCGATGTCACCGATCTCGTTCTGATTGGGGAAATTAAAGACGGCAAACCCGTGATTCGCCAGATGTAACGAGAAAGCGCAAATGGTAATTTAGAGTCAAACGCAGATGCGTTATCAATCCCCGGCTTACGTAATAGCTCGCCATCTCAGGGCAACCACGAGGAAATTGCCCTTACAATTTTTGTATTTCGATCGTTTTGGGAATTTTGTATGGTTTTAACCCCTTCTACGATGCTAGCGCTCTCGACGCCGGCTCCAGAATTCGAGCTACCGGATGTCGTTTCCGGTGAGACTATTTCTCTGACGACCTTTGCCGAGAAAAAAGCGCTGTTGGTGATGTTTATTTGCCAACACTGTCCGTTTGTCAAACACATTCAACCGGAACTGGCAAAACTGAGTCGAGACTACAGGAATTCTGAATTGGGAATTGTGGCAATTAGTGCCAATGATGTGGAAAAATATCCCGATGATTCGCCCGAGAAGCTAAAGCAAATGGCGGAAAATTTGGGATTGACATTCTCTGTTTGTTACGATGAAACACAAGCTGTCGCCAAAGCTTATAGCGCTGCGTGTACGCCGGATTTTTTCCTGTTCGATGCCGATCGTCGTTTGGCGTATCGGGGACAACTCGACGACAGCCGACCGGGAAACGGTAAACCCTTGACGGGTAAAGACTTGCGCTCTTGCATCGCTCGACTTCTCGCCGGACAATCTGTCGAGCCCGACCAAATACCCAGTATCGGTTGTAACATTAAATGGAAACCGGGGAACGAACCCGACTATTTTTCCTAATATAACGATCGCCTCGATCCCCAGAAAGCGGATGCTGAAATTAAATCCCATAGCAGTGATGTGGGCGCTATCCCTAGTAACTGCGCCTCCGGTTCTCGGTACAGAATTTACCGATACTCAGACTTATTGGGGACGAGATTGCATCGATCGACTGCGTAGCGATAACCTCGTCAGTGGCTATCCCGACGGCAGCTTCCGCCCCGATGCCACGGTAACTCGCGCTGAGTTTGCCATTTTGATGCTCAATGTGTTTTCTAGCGCGCCGCGCGTACGAACTGCACCGAGATTCACCGACGTTCCCAGTCATTATTGGGCAGCTAGGGCAATAGGCGATGCCGCAGAACGATCTTTCTTTGCCGGATATCCGGATGGCACTTTTAAACCCACCCAGCCGATTCCGCGCGTTCAAGCGATCGTTGTCATCTCTGGCGCGAAAAAATTGCCCCCTCCGACATACCACGATACTCTATTAGATCGATATTTTGAAGATGCTCTGCAAATTCCCCGGTATGCCGAACGATCGCTAGCGGCAGCTTCCCAGGAAGGCATTGTTGTTAATTATCCCAACGTGCGCAAACTCCAACCCAACCGCAACGCCACGCGAGGGGAAATTGCCGCCATGCTTTGTCAGGCAAGGGATTTGGGCGAGGGTCTGGTTCCGCCGCAGTACATCGCAAGCGACGTCAACTTGTGGCGCGATAACTTTGCTTTTCCACCGGAAATCGAAACCATCGGGCGTTTTTCACAAGGGTTGATTGCTGCCGAATTGGATGGCGACAAATGGGGCTACATTGACGATCGGGGAAACACCGTCATTCCCGCCCGATTTATGTCTGCTGGGGAATTTTCTGAAGGATTAGCGCCAGCGATTGAGGCGACGGACAACAATCGCAAAATGGGTTATATCGATCGTTCTGGAAATTGGGTCATTTCTCCTCAGTTCGCGATCGCGCAACCGTTTTCCGAAAACTTGGCGGCTGTCAGTTGGGATGGTCTAACGTACGGCGTTATCGATCGTACCGGAAAAACGATTGTTCCCCCGCAGTTTAACATCATCCACACCTTTTCCCAAGGCAGGGCAGCAGTATCTATTAACCGTCAGTGGGGTTTTATCGACACAACTGGAAACCTGGTTATTTCTCCTCAGTATCCTGAGTTCGGTCGCTTTTCCGACGGGTTAGCGCGAGTGTCTGTAGACGGCAAATCGGGATTTATCGATCGAACTGGAGAAATGGTTATCGAACCGCAATGGGTTGCCGCTCGATCGTTTTCCGATGGATTAGCGCCCGCCAGAGACGAAACGACTCAAAAATGGGGATATATCGATACTACCGGAAACTGGGCGATCGAGCCGATTTATACCGCCGTACAAGAATTTTCTGAGGGGTTAGCCGGCGTCGCCATTACTGAAAAATGGGGATTTATCGATCGAACGGGAGAAGTCGTAATTCCCTTACAATTTTTCTCGCCACAAACGGCATTTGGAGAATACGATCCCAATTCCTATCCTGTTGCCGTCGAACCTTTTTCGGACGGATTTGCCCTCATCCGATATGGTTCGGGTATCGGTTACATCGATCTTCAAGGAAACTTGGTTGTCGATCCCATCACTTACAACGATGGCGAGTCTGTCTCTGGAGACTTAGCGCGAGTTCACATCGGCGGCGAATGGGTTCCCGAATACGATTACGCTAACAGTAATGTCTCTTTTCGCGGTGTCACTCTCCAAGGTGGTGGTTGGGGCTACATTCGCATTTTCAGACCCTTATAGCCCAAACCCCACATCGGTTAAGAATTGCGATCGATCCAGATTCCGCGCAAACCCAGCGCCTTTGCCCCTCGGTAATCCTCGAGATCGCTGTCGCCGATATGCCAAGCCGCTGTGGGTTCGCAATTGTGTTTTTCCAGAGCGGCTCTAAAAATAGCGGGTTCGGGTTTGGCTGTGCCGACTTCTGAAGAGAGGGTGATGGAAGTGAAAAAAGAAGCCAGTTGCAGTTGTTCGAGTACCGGATACAGTCGAGTATCGAAGTTCGATACGACGCCTAACTCGATTCCTTGCTGTTGCCAATATTGTAATGCTGGAAGAACATCGGCATACACCACCCAAGGTTCTGCGGTGGCGAAGTGATGGTACAGTTCGGCAAAAAACTCCTCAAAATCTGGGAAGCGATCGATCGCACCTAGGGTTTGAAAAGTTTGGAAAGCGATCGATCGCCACCACTCGTACTCGAAAGAGGGTAAATCTAGTGCGTCAATGCCCGAAAAAGCACAGGGGGGCGATGCTTTAAAACTGTCGTAAAAAGCTGCATCTAATGCCTCTACATCCACTTCTACCCCCGCCCGCTTCGCCAGTTCGCCGTAAACTTTGCCCACACTATCGCGAACGCCAAATAGCGTCCCGACGGCATCGAGCAAAATGACTTTGGGTTGAGACATATTCTGGGAAATCACCGATCGTAAGTGGTAGAAAAAATGTTAATCAGAGGATCGCGAATTTACCTTTGAATTTACCGTTGAACTCCCGCCTGTAGGCGAATAGCCTTTGCCCGAACTAGACAGGGAATTCGCATTAGCTATATCAAGTTCTCAGTTTACCAGATAGAAAACACCAGATTCTCGTAGGGGCAAAGCATTTGCACGAAAAATATCATGGACAAACCGACAAACATCATGCAAATGCTTCGCCCGTCTTCGCCCGTCGGCTATAGAATAAAGAATCAGCGATCGCGACTGCCGGATGTTTCTATGAATACCTTAACCCTAACAACCCTAGCTCAGTGGCTAACTGGCGAATTCGAGAATCGAGAGCAAGCCTTTGCCCGACCTCAGTGGTTCGTACATCTCCACCTTTGGCATCGCCCTGTGCCCATTTCGATCGACGGCAACATCGCCCTATTTGCCGAACAAGCTTCTGTCGTTAGCAACAATCCACCCTATCGCCAGCGCATTCTCGTTTTACAACCGACAGATTCTCCCGATCGAATTCTCGTTCGATACCAAGCGTTTAAACATCCCGAGAAGTTCCAAGGGGCGGGCGCTAATCCCAGCTTATTAAAGAATATCACTGTAGCAGATCTCGAACCTCTTCCTGGATGTTATTTGAATGTTACTCCACAAAATGGTGCATTTATCGCCCAACCCGAACCGGGGGTTAACTGTTATTTTCAATACGACGGAAAACAGCGGCAGGTCGTGTTAGGATTTGAAGTCAGCGAGGGCGAATTCAAAAGCTACGATCGCGGGGTCGATCCCGAAACTGGAAAAGGTTTATGGGGAGCGTTAATGGGTGCTTATGAATTCAAAAAACAGTAGAGTAGTCGATGGGTAATTGGTAATTGGTAATTGGTAATTGGTAAGTCAGGATTCAGGTGATATTTCCGAGACAATTGTTTGACATGGGATTCGGGCGAAGCATTTGTAGAATTCTTGTGGCTCCGTGCAGAAAATTTTCGAGCAAATGCTTTTCCCCTACGAGAATTTGTCCTAACTGCTTACTTATATATAAGACTTACGCATTGACGCTACTCATGGTGGTAATGGTGCGTTACGCTGCGCTAACACACCCTACACCCTATTGGCGAGATATTATCACTTATCACTTATCACTTGTTCCTTAGGATGATACCATAGTAACCGCACTGCCATCAAAGAAAAACCGATCGCAGCAATAGATTTAACTGCCTGTAATGGCAAAAACTGAGAAAGTCCTTCACCGACAATAACGCCCAAAAAACTCGCCAAAATTAAGGCGGCAGCCGTACCCAAAAAAACGCCTAGAGGTGACTTTGACGTACCGCCCAGGGCGATCGCCGCAAATTGACTTTTATCACCTAATTCAGAAATAAAAACAGTAATAAAACTAAGTCCGAGTAGATTCCAATCCATAAATTTAAGGTTTGAGGTTTGAGATTTTGAGGTGTGAGAAGTCGGGAATGGTTACGACTCTTAAAACTGTTATAAATGCGCTAAATCCCAGAATTGGGCGATCGCCACCAGCAGTAAAATGACTCCAGCCGCTGTATTTAGACTTTCCGGAGACAAGCGCCGCGCCAACCAGCGCCCGACAAGAACCCCAACTAAACTCGTGCAAATCAGTGCAGTTGCCGCACCCAGAAAAACAATCCAAGGCTGATGAGATTGAGCAGCCATCAACAGCGTGGTGACTTGAGTTTTGTCCCCCATTTCAGCCAGGACGATCGTCACAAATGTAGAGGTAAAAGCAGCGAGAACGTTAGGATTTAATCGCTGCGATTTGGATTGAGTCGTGGGTTCTGGTGTTTCTGGAATAGAAGATTCGAGAGAATTAGAAGATTCAGACGCTTCAGAAAGATCGGGAGAAACGTTCACAGGCGATCGAAATGTATGGGCTTAATCTTTACAATCATACACGAAGCTTCAACCGTAATGGGTCATGGGCGATCGGTCAACATCCATTACAAAATCGCTTGATGCAAATCCTCGGGAGTCAGATGGGAATTCACCACCCCACCATCGCGAAACATCACAATCCGCTGGGTGCGACACGCCACTTCCGGTTCGTGCGTCACCATAATAATAGTAATACCGCCGGTATTCAACTCCTGGAAAATATCCATCACTTCCTGCGTGGTTTGGGTATCGAGTGCCCCCGTCGGTTCGTCCGCCAGCAACAATACCGGACGATTGACGATCGCCCGAGCGATCGCTACCCGCTGCTGTTGTCCCCCAGAAAGCTGCGTCGGCTTGTTATTCATCCGATTCTCTAGCCCCACCCGAATCAATGCCTCCTGGGCGCGTTCTAGGCGTTCTGATGGGGGAACCCCAGCATATAGCATCGGCAGCATCACGTTCTCCAACGCGGTTTGTTGCGGCAACAAGTGAAATTGCTGGAACACGAATCCCAGTTTTTGGTTGCGAATGTGCGCCAGATCGCTTTCGGAAACACTCGCAACCTCTATCCCGTCGAGATAGTAACGACCTGAAGTCGGACGATCCAAGCAACCGATGACGTTCATCGCCGTGGATTTTCCCGAACCCGACGGTCCCATAATCGAGCAGTACTCGCCGGAATCGACTTTCAAGTTCACCCGATCGAGGCCCGCACTTCAATATCGCCCATGCCGTAAACTTTGGAAATATTGTCCAGTTGAACGATCGCCGGGTTTTCTAGATCGGCTGTATCGTCTGGGATGGCAGCATCAACGGATTTAACCATAGCAGTTTTTAGATGGCGTTGGGGTTGGGCTAACTTTATTGTAATCGTGCTATCAAGGGACTAGGAGCAATGAAAGGAGTTCAGGAGTTGCAGGAGTTGTAGGAGTTCAGGAAGTAAAAAGTATAACGAGCAACTCGCAACTCGCCACCAACGAAAGCGCCAATCCATGATAAAAATCTCGGCAATTATTTGTACCCACAATCGATCGGAGTATCTGGGAGCTGCGATCGATAGTTTACTCGCCCAAAACTTCCAGACTCAAGACTCCAACTCGTTTGAAGTGGTGGTGGTGGATAATGGATCGATCGATCGAACCCGTGCTGTGGTGGAAGAACGCCTGCCGCATCCCCGCCTTCGTTATGTCTGGGAACCCACCTTGGGGTTATCCGTCGCCCGCAATACCGGCGCCCGAGAAACCCAATCGCCCATTCTCGCTTATCTCGATGATGATGCCGTTGCCAGTCCCCACTGGCTGCAAACGCTCTATGACGCTTACCAAAATAACGATAAGCTAGCGGTAGCAGGCGGCAGAGTGACGTTGCTTTGGCCCGAGGGCGTTCAACCTCCCGTTTGGCTATCTCCAGGACTGGCGGGGAATTTGGGTGCATACGACTTGGGCGACACACTCACCTACATCGACAATCCCGGTTTGACTCCCAGAGGTCTGAATTACTCCATCCGGCGCATCTTCCTCGAATCCGTCGGCGGTTTCGATCCGAATCTCGGACGTGTTGGGACAAAACTCCTTTCCAATGAAGAACTGATGATGACCGAAATGGCATTGAAACGGGGTTGGCAGGTGGCGTATATTCCCGAAGCTTTGGTTGCTCATAATGTGGCGATCGATCGCTTGGCTCGATCGTGGTTTTTGCAGCGCGGTTGGTGGCAAGGCATCAGCGAATGCTATCGAGAACAACTGAGCGATCGATCGGGTCTGAAACAGTTTCCTCGGGGACTAGAACGTATGTTGCGCGGACTCTACAATTCACTCAAATATATTACCGATCCGGCGCAGCGATTTGATAACCTAGTTTACGCTTACAGTCAGATTGGCTATCTCGGTGCAGCTTTCGGGGGCATATTTTTCTCCTCCGTTGACGACAATCCTAACTCGCCGATCCTGAATCGATCGAACAGCGAGAACGTTAATCGTTAATCGTTAATCGTTAATTTGAGATTTTATGAATTCTAATGCTTCCAAAGTCCCGATTTCCGTTCTCATTCCTGCCAAGAATGAGGAAGCTAATCTTCCAGCTTGTCTGGAAAGTGTGGCACGAGCCGATGAAATTTTTGTGGTGGATTCCCAAAGCGACGATCGAACTTGCGAAATCGCGAAAAGTTCCGGCGCAACAGTCGTTCAATTTCACTTTGATGGAGGCTGGCCAAAAAAGAAAAACTGGTCGCTGGAAAATCTACCCTTTCGCAATGAATGGGTGTTAATTGTCGATTGCGACGAACGGATTACACCCCAACTGTGGGATGAAATGGCGGTGGCAATTCAAAATCCCAATTGTGATGGCTGCTATCTCAATCGTCGAGTCTTTTTCCTCGGAAAGTGGATTCGTCACGGCGGGAAATATCCGGATTGGAATCTACGGCTGTTCAAACACGCCAAAGGTCGTTACGAAAACCTACATACAGAAGATGTTCCCAATACTGGGGATAATGAAGTTCACGAACACGTCGTTTTAGAAACTCCCGCTCAGTATCTCAAAAATGACATGATTCACGAAGATTTTCGGGATATCTATCATTGGCTAGAACGGCACAACCGCTATTCTAATTGGGAAGCTCGGGTTTATTATAATCTACTGAGGGGTAACAGTGAGAGTGGAACGATCGGAGCAAACTTTTTTGGGGATGCCGTCCAGCGCAAACGATTTTTAAAGAATATTTGGGTCAAACTTCCTTTGCGACCCACTTTGCGATTTATCCTGTTTTACTTTATCCGCCTGGGATTTTTAGATGGTAAAGCCGGATATGTTTACGGGCGATTGTTGAGTCAATACGAATTTCAGATTGGGGCAAAGTTGTACGAATTAATGAATTATGGCGGACAACTGAATGTGGTCGAAAAAAAGTCTAAAGTGACAGAATCTACTGCTCGGATTAAGAGTTGAGAGTCGATCGCTAACGAAGCATTTCTATGAACCACGAACCTTCACAACTTGGTGACGAATCTTGGGTGGATTTACGATCGTACAATCAAACGGGGTTCGATCGAGGTCGTCCGGGTTGGTATGTCATGCTTTGGTGGTTGGTACAAGCGATCGCTTTTCCCCTGAGTCTTCATACGTTTAATGGGTTTCGGTGTTGGCTACTGCGGCAATTTGGCGCAACCATTGGTAAAGAGGTTATCATTCGACCGACGGCACGATTTACCTATCCTTGGAAGGTAGAAATTGGCGATTATAGCTGGATTGGCGATGATGTCGTTTTTTATAGTCTCGATCGTATTCGTATCGGTCAGCATTGTGTCATCTCCCAAAAAACCTATCTCTGTACCGGGAGTCACGATCTCCAAGATCCGGCATTTGGCTTGATTACTGCCCCGATTACCGTCGAAAATGGCGTTTGGGTTGCCACCGACTGTTTTGTCTCGCCCGGCGTCTGTATTGGGGCAAATACTGTCGTTGGGGCGAGATCCTCTGTATTTGCCGATCTTCCTGCTGCTCAAGTCTGTCTGGGAACGCCTTGTCGTCCTCGATACCCCCGACAGATGAAAGCGAAATCGGATGATTAGCCAAAACCGGGGTAGGCACAGGGGCGCTATCCCTACAGGTGTTTGCGAATCAATGAGAATTTCGATATGAAACCTTGACATTCGCTTTTTTCACACGGCTGAATATCGCGATAGAAATAGAAATTTGTATACTGATTCGTTGGTGAACTGGTAACTTTCGCTACGAAAATAAATTGACAAAAATTATTAAAATGAACTCGAAATTTTGGGTTAACTTAAGCTACAATATCTAGACACTAAATTCTTTTGTCGAACGAACGGTTGCCTTGTTCGGTTCTATCGGAGGCTCGATCGTTTCCTCAGTAGCCTTTCGAGTTTACAAAATCCCTCGACCTTTGCTAACAATCCCTAACAATGTCTGATTTTTTAAATACGTCTCTCACATTTAATTCGATTCGCGCCGATCGCACGATCGCCGAGCGCAATCGTGCTCGATTCGATCGTTGGGGAGTGACCTGCATCTCCCTCATCGGTCGTCCCGGCGCGGGCAAAACCGTTTTACTCGAACAGACCATTACTGCATTGAACGATAAACTGGAGATTGCGGCGATCTCTGGAGACATCAGTGCGAACTTTGAGACGGAAGCATGGCAGGATTTAGAAATTCCCACGATCGCCATTCATCCCCATCATTCGGGTCATCTTAATGCTGGGACAGTGTCTGAAGGTCTTTCGCAAATTGAATCTGAATATAGACCCTCAGAATTAGACTTAATTCTGATTGAAAATGTCGAAGATCGCACTCTTTCTGAGGGATTGACAATTGGAGAAGATACGATAGGAGAACATACTAAAGTTGTTCTGTTGAATAGTACAGACCTAGTAGGGCAAATCCTCGAATCTGGGGCAATTTGTCGAGATGCGGATTGTATTTTAATCACAAAAACCGATTTAGCTGTCAATCTCGAGCTCGATCGAATTCTATTGGATCTGCACCACATTAACCCCAACGCCACAATCTTACCCGTATCGGCAAAAACTGGCGCGGGATTAGCAGCCTGGTTGAATTGGGTTGGGTTGCAGGTGGCGCTACGCAGTCAGTCGGCAAAAGCTGCTAAAGTCGAGCATTCTCGATCGCCGATGTCTGTTCGTTCCTCTACTGTGGTAGTTGGCTAAATCGGGATTATACCCTTCTCTCGATCTGGGAGAAGGGTTTAGGGGAAAGGAAAGCGATCGATTCGATAAAATATTGAACGAGACTTCTGCCGTCTAATTCAAAATCCCCAATGCCAGCCAAAATTTTCCGTTTATTTCGGTTGACTCGTTTCGCGATTTCCATCGGCTTGATTCTCTTGGGACTGTTCGTTCCCCTGAGTTGTGCCTCCAATCCCGCCCCCACACCTGGGGAAATTGCTGCTGCCATTCCCGCCAACGTGGGATTTAGCAATCGCCCAACTTGGCTATCTTGGGAAGTAGCACGACAGAAACAGTTCTTTCAACAGTATCAAACCAACGTCGATCTCAAATGGTTCGATGGTTATGCGGAGTCGGTTATCGCCTTGGAGTCCGGACTACTCGACGCCAACACCCAAACTTTGGCAGATACCATCCGATCGATCGCAGCCGGAGAAGATTGGGCGATCGTTTTAGTCACCGATGCCACCAACAGCAACATCTCGGATTTCGGTCATCTGGCGGTGACTCGCCAATACATGGAAGAACACCCAGAAGTGGTGCAAGGTTTGGCGAATACCTGGTTTGAGACGGTGCAGTATATCCGAGAAAAACCCGAAAAAGCCGATCGCTTCATGGCAAAACGCGCCAACATTCCACCGGAAGACTCCCAAGATTTGACAACGAGAACGGTCCCATTCGGCATCGCAGAAAATTTAAACGCCTTTGCACCGGGGAACGATATGGCTCATTTACGCTATGCTGCCGAAGCCATCTGTCAATTGTTACTCCAAAATGGAGCGATTCAGACAAAACCCGATCTCAGCCAACTCTTCGACGATCGTTTTGTCCAAGCTTACGCGGCATCTCCAACAGCTAGAAACGATCGACGATTGTAGGAATTGAGAAGGTCGCCACTCACCATTATTTTAATTTCATCGAGCCCAGATACTTGGCTAAATACGGGGAAAACACCTCATAAATGAGCGTGATCGGTTGACCGGAGTGCCAAAACAAATAGTGACGTCCCCAAAATGGATCTTTTTGCTCGAAGGCGGCTTCCAGGGCATTGCTACAACCGTAATAAATCCCCCCAATATCCCGATACAACTCTGTATGCAGACTGGCTAAGTTATCCCAAATGGGTAAAGACCGATTTTGCAGATATTCATCGACGTGACTGGCATTCCACCAGGAGGCAGCGTATGCTAGTCGTTGACCCGAAGCGGTTCGCAACCAAACCTGGCGTCGCAATCGAGGACCTGGAACTTTTTCGATTAACTCCGGTGCACCATCGGCATCGAGACCGATAAAGGACATATCAATCACATCCACCTCGATGGGTTCGCCCGTCAGAAGCTTCAGATGGCGGGTGGGAGAACCATCTCCCAACAGCAAAATTTGCCAAGCGGGGGCGAGTTGGCGATGGGGCAACCCTTGTTGTACGGCATCTTCGCCCCCTTGCCAGAGGGTATCGAGGGCGTGCCAGGATGTCGGATTGGTAATATTAATGGCTGTCAAGGTAGCAGTCATTGGTCTTTACAGAACTTAACCAACTGTCTCATCATAACGTTCCTCGGGCAACTGTAGGGAGAGATCCATCGCCATCTAGTCCGATGGATCTCCTCTTCCGTATCTCCCTATCCCTGCAATGATGTGAGATCGCTGACATTGCCGAATTTCTCAGTTAGGCTAGGCATTGAAAGGCTGGAGAACATTTGGATGGTCGGATGAATCCGCACAGGAGAGCGAGGGTATGCGGGAACATAACTTTTTGAGAATCGATCGAGATTTACTAGAACAGTTTGCTCGATCGATCGCACATCGAACAGGTTTATCTCTTCGACAACCAGATGGGGAACGGTTGCGAAGGATCATTTCCGATCGAGTTGTCGAACTCCAGTTCAATACGGCACGAGAGTATTATCTTCTTTTGGAAGCCGTCAATACTCGTCATTCTTTCTTAGAAGTCGATCGCAGTGAAAGAGAGTGGAAAACACTGATTAACTTGCTGACGGTGACTGAAAGTTATTTTTTCCGAGATCTCGGTCAGTTTGACTTATTGAGGCAGACCATACTACCTCAAATTCTTGAAAAAAAGAAGAATCTCCACGCTGTTGGTTTTGGAAGTTCTAAGCCTTCTCTCAAAATTTGGAGTGCGGCTTGTGCGTCGGGGGAAGAACCCTATTCGATCGCCATACTGCTCAAGGAATGCGTGCCGAATATAGCAGATTGGGATATTTCAATTCTCGGCACTGATATTAATGAAGAAGCTTTAGAAAAAGCCCGAAACGGCATCTATAGTTCTTGGTCATTTCGCTCTGAAAATATGGATCTTCAATCTCGGTATTTTCAACGAGATAAAAAGGGATGGAAACTCGATATAGATATACGAAACATGGTTTCTTTCGGGCGGGTTAATTTAGCTTACGATCGCTTTACTGCAGCAATACATAATATCGATCGATGCGATTTAATCTTATGCCGAAATGTTTTTATTTATTTTGAAGACAGAGCCATT
The DNA here is from genome assembly GCA_963838375.1 of uncultured cyanobacterium. GTDB lineage: Bacteria > Cyanobacteriota > Cyanobacteriia > Cyanobacteriales > Geitlerinemataceae > DVED01. The sequence goes on from CAWIQY010000016.1 coordinate 208,742, forward strand.
TTTGAAGTTTTGTCGAAGTTCTATCAAACATTACAGCCGGGTGGATATTTAATAGCTGCCCATGGGGAATTGCAAGGTCAACCTCTCGATCGATTCCAAACTCACAGTTTTTGTCAGTCTGTCATCTACCAAAGACCCGAAGACGAAAATCAGAAGAAATTGCCCACTCGATCGATCGCTCCTTTTACCGATCGAAATACTGAGAATCAACTATCTGTCGATCGTTCCTTTCCCGCAAATTTTGCAACTCTTTCTTCGATCGATCTCCGTCTCCCCTACGTGGCTCCCGAGCTGCGAAAAGGAGTTTCCCCGGCTTGTCCTTTGTCCACAACACCTGTCAGGTCACATTCACGCACGATTCCTCAAACTAAACCGTTGCCACAAACCGATATTTCTCAACTCTTTTGTGAAGCTATTTTATTATTTCAAAATAATTTTTATGTTGCCACAATAAAAAAAATAGAACAATTGCTCTCTTTCCAATCTTATCATTTAGAAGCTTATAATCTCATTGCTCAAGCTTATGCTAACCTAGGAGATTATCAAAAAGCAGCTTACTACTGCGTTCAGGCGATCGGCATCGATTCGCTATACCTCAAAACGTACTACTTATTAGCTCAAATCTCTGAAATTCAGGGAAAACCAGACAAAGCCAAGAGTCTGTTAAAAAAAATTATTTATCTCGATCCCCAGTCTGCGGATGCTTATTTGCAACTGTCCTATCTGTATCAAAAAGAAGGTAAAATGGATAAATATCGAAAAATGAAACAGAACGCGATCGACCTTCTGGAGTCTGTGCGACTAAAGCAGAATACTCAGCGTCAAGTTCGGGTCACGAATAGATAGTTTGGAAAACGCTCGCTCTTTCGATCGGTCATCGGTTTTTAATTGTTCGATTCTATGGAACAAGAATTGTATCTAGAACAACCTTATCTAGTTTTCGATTTGAATGGCACATTATATGGAATTGAGGCAAAGTTAGTCAAGGAAATCTTCTTTTTGCCTGAGTTAACCCCGGTTGCCGAAGCGCGTCGGGATATTGTAGGGCTTTTAAACTTGCGGGGCGAAATCTTACCCGTCTTAGATCTCAATCTGCGTTTTGGATATCGTCGTCGGCAATACCGCACCAGCGATAGTACGATCGTTCTCGAATGGCTGACTGTTCGCTTGGGTATAATTGTCGATTTCGTTTGCGATATTTATACTCTTTCTCCATCTCTTTGTGCGTTACAAATTTCCTCCGGTGAGGAAATCGGACGAGAAATAGAGGGTGTACCCACCGTATCGAGATCGATCGTGGGATTTGCCAAACTAGAGACGGATTTAGTCACGATTCTTGACGGTGCAAGCCTAATCGATCGCATAGAAATGTCACACATCAACGAAAGCGAGGGGAAAACCGATCGCGGTTTGTCCGAATTCAATTCGAGCCAATTTTGCCCAGATGCCACCCCCCAAGAACGAGAAATTTTTCAACAGCGATCGCAGCGTTTGCAGCAATCAGCCGAAAGTTTGCAGGAGGGAGAACGCATCCCTTTGGCGGAGATCGGTTTGAGTGGGGAATATTTTGCTATCGATCTGCGATGGGTGCGCGAGTTTGCTAAGCTCGATCGAGTGACTCCTATTCCCTGCTGTCCGAAACATATTATTGGGAATACCAATTTGCGGGGGGAAATTGTCACAGTGGTGGAAATTCGGAGTTTGTTAAATCTTCCGATCGTAGAGGATCGAAAAGTATCTCAGATGGTGGTTGTTCAAGTTGAAGATTGGATCGCAGGGATTATTGTCGATGAAGTATTGAATACCCTGGAAATTCATCCTAAAACGATCGTTCCTACATCTCCAACGGGATCGGCTAACGATCTCGGCTATGTGAGTGGAACCGCGCTCTATGGAAACAAACCCATTGTTTTTTTGGATCTGCCGAAAATTTTCGATCGAGGAGAATTAGTGGTGGATGAAGAAGTGGGTTAGCGGTGATTTGTTAGTTTCCCTACTCCAGTAACTCCTTTTTCAACAAATGTACTTCGGGTTATTTCGATCGAGTATTTTGGTTGAACGGGAAGTCTATTCGCCCTCAACTCTCAACCCTTCTGGTTATGGGTTAAATTACCAGTTTACCTTTTTAACCCCCACTAATTTTAGCTTTGTATCCGAGTTTGGTGAGAATTTCTAGTAATTGTTGGGTGCGATCGCCTTGAATTTCTAGCGTTTCGTCTTTCACTGTTCCCCCAGCACCACATTGATTTTTTAACTGTTTGAGCAGGGTTTTTAACGTTTCCGGTTGACATTGAAATCCGCTAACGACTGTCACAGTTTTGCCTCCGCGTCCTTTACGAGAGGCTTGGATTCTAATTTGTTGTTGCTGGGGGGGTAGATCGATTTTTGGACGGGCGATCGCCTCGGAGTTGTCAGGTGTGCCAAATTCGGAGTAAACTTTGCGATGAGTTTGGGTTTGGGGGGATTGAGATTTACGTTTTTGGGAAGACATTTTGTTAGTTAATAGTTAATAGTTGATAGTGAATAATTACTGTAAAACTATTTTCAGCATTCTATTCCCAGATTTTTGAAATTCATATGGAACAGGTTCGATCGTCGCTTGATATCCTTCTCGTTCTAATTCTCTCAAGATTAGCTCTAAATGAGAAGAAATTGCTCCGCCGATATCTAACAGCGGAAAAATCCGAACTTGGGAGGCAACGCGACACAGTTCGCGGATGGATTGCCAATGAAACTCAGCGCAAAAGAGATGAGAATAGGCAAAGAGAAAATGACTGCATAAGGCAAGGTCAAAGGTTCGATCGGCAAAGGGTAAATCCGGTAACTCGCCGACCCGATAGCGCCCTTTGGCAAGACCTTGGGGCAAATCCGCCAAAAACTCGTTCATCGCCGCCATCCGTACCTCACCCAACTGTTGGGGCGTTGCGATCTCCCGCCACATATAACAGTCAGAATTAGCACGAACGCCTTCGATCACCGTCGAATAGGTGTCTCGAATGCGTTGGGCGATCGCGGCTGCTGTAAACTGATATATCGGATCGCAGGAAATGACTCGGTGTCTTTGGCGGTACATCCCGGCGTTGAAACTCGCAGGTCCCCCGGCACAGTCAAGGATTGAGAATTGCAAATCCGTCGATGTCAGATGGAACATTCTGACATATTCCTCAAAGCTGCGTCCCCAAGGAATCACTCGGTCAAGTTGTAAGCCCATTGGTACTGCATTGGTGGAGAGTTCAGTTTTATGCTACCTATATTTTGGCGATCGAGCGATCGATGCCTTGTGTCGATCGCTTTGGCATTAGCGATGGGTATTGCCAATCCCACCCGCGCCGCCACTGGTTTTACCGATCTACAAGACCATTGGGCGCAAAGTTGTATCGAAAATTTAGCCGATGCTGGCGTCGTTTCCGGTTATCCCGATGGTCGTTTTCGTCCCAACAATCCGGTGAAACGGGTTGAATTTGCGGTGATGCTGCGACAGACATTTGCCGATCGATCTCCGCAGCTAGAAGAACTCCGTTTTACTGATATTCCCGAAGATTTCTGGGGATTTGAGGCGATCGATATGGCAACGAAAACGGGGTTTATGGTGGGCTATCCCGACGGAAATTTTCGTCCTAACGACCTGATTTCCCGTGCCAACGTGGTGGTATCCCTGGTTAATGGATTGGCATATCCACTCTCTCCTCAACCCATAGACGAAGCGATCTCATCGGCGCTGGTAGACTGGGGCGGGATTCAAAACTACGCCCGTCCGCAGATTGCCACCGCCATTAGCAACCAACTCGTCGTCAACTACCCCGACGCCCAAATGTTGCGTCCCAATTTTGCAGCCACTCGGGCGGAAGTGGCTGCGTTCCTCTGTCAATCTCGCCTGCAACCGGGACAAACCTCGCCGATTTCCTCGGAATATCTCGCCGGAGTTCCCGAGTTATCGTTACCGGAAAACATTCGACTCATCCGCACTTTCTATAGCTTGTTGCCCAACCCTCAAAACCGGGTAGACTTGCTGGGAATGGATGCCATCGCCCTGAGTGCCGATGGTCAAGTCGATCGCGGCTACCACCTTAAGTAACGATCGATCGGTGGCGAATCTGATGCTGTGGCAGGTGGAAACGGGAACTCTACAACTGTTTCTCCCAACTTCAGAACTGTTTGCCCGCGCCATGGTGTTCCATCCCGACGGACAGCATTTGGCATATAGTCGCGGCATGGCAATCGATCGGCGATATAACCTTCCAGCAGCATTGCCAGATGGACTGCTGGAGGGACATACCAAAGAGATTACCGATGTGGCTGCTAGTGCCGATGGACGATGGCTAGTCAGCGCTGGAGAAGACCGCCAAGTGCAGTTGTGGGACTGGAAGAAAGGGCAACTTTTGCGGACATTTACTGCCAACGGCGACACGGAAAAGTCGGTCGCCATCGATCCTAAAGGTCAGTTTGTGGTCAGTAGTGACGGTAATTCGATCGAAGTTTGGGAACGGCAAACGGGGAAACTTCGCCACACGTTGACCTCATCAGATGCCTTCATCTCAGCAATCGCATTGAGTCCCGACGGTGTCACTTTGGCTAGCGGCGGCACGAATCCGACGATTACTCTGTGGAATCTCAACACCGGCGAACCCATACAAACGATCGATCTCGATTCTCCCGATAATGTCGGCAGCGATATCCATTCCTTGGCTTTCAGTCGGGATGGTCAACATTTGGCGGTCAGTATCGCGATTTTTCACAAGGATATTTCTTTTTGGATGGAAAATTCCCTACAATTGTGGAATGTGGAAACGGGAACCCAAATTGCCAATTGGCAGGGACACACTGACACCGTGAGATCGATGGCTTTCACCGCCGATGACAAAACCTTAATCAGTGGTAGTGAGGATGGCAGCATCAAGTTCTGGGAAATAACGATGTTCGATCGGTAAGTTATCAGCAACTATCCGTGTCTCTTTATAAAATCATCACCCAGATCCCCAACTTCTTTAAGAAGTCGGGGATCTAACTACTACTATGTTTGCGTTGAAAAACGGAGAAAAAAACATGATTCCATGTAGGCTATCATCTCCAAAAGATGGTTACCGACTCGTTGCCATTTGTCTCACTGGATCTTCGTAAGAGGAAGAATCCCCAACCAATTTCCCTATTTTTTCAAAGACGTACAACTATCCCAAATCTTCCGGTATATTGCAATTTCGTAACATCTGGGCTTCAGGTTCTCTCACGAGTATCGGTTCGACTTCGATTTGCGGTAGCCACTGCTGAAACGATCGACCTCCAGATGCTAAAAATGTCTCTAAATTCGATCGGACTTCTCGGCGATAAAATCCACAGAGGGGTTCCCAACCTTTTGTTTGTCGGGGAACACAGGCGAGAGTCGATTCGGGTAGCAACCTTAAACGATCGATCCAGCCTCGTAAAATCTCGACGTCGAGTTGGGGTAAATCGCACGCCAGCAGCCAAATCCAATCGCTGTCTAATTGCGCCAACCCCTGTGCCAAAGCAGCCAGCGGACCTTCTCCCGGTTGAGATTCTTCGATCCACTGGCAATCTGGCGGTAAGATATCCTGATAACGATCGCGCCACGGAGTCAGGACGGATACCGGAACGCCACACTCGACCGCAACGCGATACACTCGTTGCAACATCGGCACTCCATCCCAGAGAATCAGGGCTTTATCTCGTCCCATGCGTTTGCTTTGTCCTCCAGCGAGAACGATCGTGTTAAGAGTTGTCATAATCAGTAATCAGTCGGTAGGGTGTTGCCCCGGCACGAAACGCACCGTTTAGTCTGTTCTAAGTCTGTCGGTAGGGGGATTCTACCGATCGCGAAACTGCTGTAATCTGAAGTTTCTCCGATCGCCGTTGAACCCCCAATTATTGTGACTGCAATCTCAACTCCTCTCTCTTTTGAAGAACAATTGGACAAATCCCACATTACTCAACCGATGTGGATTTTGTGGGCATTGTCTGCTGGATTAATCGCCCTCGACGGCTTCGATTTTTTTATTATCGGCGTAGCGATGCCGTTTATCCAGAGGGACTTCGGAGTGGGGGCAACGACAACGGGGGCAATCGCTGTAGCGGCTGTGGCTGGGGCATTTGCGGGTTCTTTGCTCTTAGGTCCGTTGGCTGATAAACTCGGGCGTCAGCGAATGTTGGAAATCGACATCGCCCTATTTATTGTGGCATCGGCGGCGACGGCGTTGGCTTGGAATGTCGAATCGTTGATTGCCTTTCGCTTTCTGGTAGGAATTGCCATCGGCGCCGACTATCCCATCAGCGTCTCTTACATCACGGAAAATGTTCCGTCGCGATTTCGGGGAAAGATGGTGATCAGTGCCTTTAGCTTCCAGGCAATCGGCGCGTTATCGGGGGCGTTAGTGGGATTGGCAACGCTGGCAGCATTTGAGAATTTCTTCCCAGAATCGCCTGATATCACCGTTCGCTACGCTTGGCGTTTGATGTTGGGATTTGGGTTGGTGTTGTCAATTGCCATCGGTTTGTTGCGGTTGCGCTTTTTGTTGGAAAGTCCGCTGTACTATATTTCCCGAAATGAATACGACGAAGCGTCTAAAGCCGCGTCGGAACTGCTAGAACAGCCGATCGAAATTACCCCCCAAACCGATCCGCCGGAAAAAGAACCCAGTTTTAATTACAGGGAATTATTTTCTCGCCCGTTTCTCAAGCGCACAGTTCTCGCTTCCGTTCCCTGGTTTTTGCAAGATATTGCCACTTACGGCATCGGTATTTTCACCCCGACGATCGTTGCTGCGTTAGCTTATTCTGGAGAAATTGACTTTATTGCACGGGAAATGAATGCCGCCAAAGGGTCGGCTTTTGTGGATTTATTTCTGATTGTCGGCTTCTGGATTGCCGTTGCCTTGGTCGATCGTCTGGGGCGTATTCCGCTGCAAATTATCGGGTTTTTGGGCATGGCTGCCGGGTTGTCGCTGCTGTCGTTTTCTGGGGCACAAAGCGCAACCGACGCGCCGAATTTGGTCTTGCTATTCGGCGGATTTGCTCTGTTTAATTTGATGATGAATGCCGGACCCAATTCCACGACATTTCTGCTGTCGGGGGAGGTGTTTCCCACTTCGATTCGATCGAGCGGTGCCGGGTTTGCGGCGGCTTTTGCCAAAGCTGGGGCGGTATTCGGGACTTTTGTTCTGCCCATTTGGCAACATTCGGTGGGCGTCCCCCAATTGTTGCGCGGCTTGGCGCTGACTTGTGCGATCGCGGCTGTCATTACGTATTTCTTGCGCATTGAAACCCGAGGTCGATCGCTGGAGGATGTGAGGAGTGCATCCCGAGGCATCTAGCCGTTAGTTAACATCGGAAATGGAATTTATCGAACATCTAGAAAGCGGATTATCCCTGGTTATCCGTTTGGTTAAAACCCTGCTGGAAGCCACAGCCGTTTTCTGTGTGCTGGTGGGTTTCGTCAAAACCGGACAATTAGCGATCGCTCTCAATCTCAGTCGCGGCGATCTATTTCCCTTACGCTTTGTTCAACTTCGCCTGTGTTTCGGGATGTGGCTGGCACTGGCGCTAGAATTTCAGTTAGGCGCCGACATCTTATCAACCACGGTCACTCCTACCTTTGAATCTCTTGGCAAACTCGGCGCCATTGCCGCCATTCGCACCTTACTCAATTATTTTCTGAATCAAGAAATTGAGAAGGAAATTGAATCGCCCTATAATGTGAGTTCTCATCCCGAGGGATCTAGCCGTTAGCTTTTAGCGATGACCCATATCGATCGAGCGAGGTTGAGGATAGAATTGTTTGGTGACTTGAGAATATCTCCAACTCATTCCTTGAGGATCTTTCGATCGCACCCACTCGGTAAAATCTGGTTTGAGTTTTCGTTTGCCGATGGTGCTAGCACTGACTTGGAGGCGGCGAGCGAGTTCGGCTTGAATCAGGGGTCGATCGAGGGTTTGAGGATTGGGAGATTCTCGATCGGCTGTTGCTGAGGGTTGTAACTGGTGCTGGGTGATGCGATCGGTCGGGGAGGTTTCGGGAGAATCGGGCAATTTCACGTAATAATAAATCGTGCCGCGATCGTCTACTTCTGCCAAAGTTTTGAGTTCCCGCGAAACGTTTTCTAAGTAGGGCTTGACAATTGGCACGGGTAGCCCAACTTTTGCGGCAAAGTCGAAGAGTGTAAACGGTTGTCCTTCGCTGACGAGGCGATCGAGCAGACCTTGAATCGACTCCCGTTGCTGCTGTTTCTGTCGGGCGCTATGCCACAGCCACAATCCGCCACCGGCCAACCCCAGCGCGACGAAGGTCATTTCCAAGGTATGAGCAAAAGCTCGAAAAAATGCCATCGTCCCTTGAAGTAATGCGGGAGTAACGAGCAACATCAAAAGCACGACTAAGGCGTAGCGAACCGATCTGGGGAGATCGAGGCGACTTTCTGGGTGGCTGGGGCTCATGGAAATTTTCGTTCTGAAGGAAGGCGAGAAAGGCACTCAGTCGAATCACTTTCAGGGTACAGATTTTGTAAGAATTTGAGAGGCTAAAGCCTCACGCGGTGACTTCGGTCTAAAGACACAGAGCTTTCGCGCACGACTCTATAATAGTGAATAGTACCGTCCAATCCGCGATCGAGGGAAGAGGATGACGCCCAATCCCATCATTATGCAGGCAGTAGAGCAACTCGACTACCGAGCCACCATCGGCGATGTTGCCACCCGCGCCGGGTTAGAACTGGACTTCGCCGAACGAGGACTGTTAGATCTGGCATCGGAAACGGGGGGGCACTTGCAAGTTGCCGAAACTGGAGATATTGTCTACAAATTTCCTAAGAACTTTCGAGCCGTTCTCCGCAATAAATATTGGCAATTGCGCTGGCAAGAAACTTGGGAGCAAATTTGGCGAATTTTATTTTACCTGATTCGCATTTCTTTCGGCACGATTCTGATCGCATCCATTATCTTAATTTTGGTAACGATCTCTATTATTCTCATTGCTGCCAGTTCGAGTCGCGACGACAACGGCGGCTCCAGTTCTCGATCGGGCGGCGGCATGGTGTTTTTACCATTTCACTGGATCTCGGACTTATTTTGGTTTTTCAGTCCGGACTACGGAACCTATGAATCGCGAGGGCGCAAACGCAAAAGCGCTAGTCCTTCCCAAAAATCCCAACTGAATTTCTTGGAAGCCGTGTTTTCCTTCTTATTCGGAGATGGTAATCCCAATGCCGATCGCGAAGAGCGCCGTTGGCGGGATGTGGGGACGGTGATTCGCAACAATCGCGGTGCTGTGGCTGCCGAACAAATGGTGCCCTATCTGGACGATTTGGGCAACCCATTCGATCGGGAAACCGAAGACTATATGTTACCTATTCTGGTGAAGTTTAACGGACGACCGGAAGTCAGCCCCGAGGGTCAAATCATCTACCATTTCCCCGAACTGCAAGTTACTGCGGCGCAACAGCAACCGCAACCCGTACTTGCCTATTTTCGAGAACAGCTTTGGCGTTTCAGTCAAGCCAGTTCCGGACAAGTTCTGATGTCGATCGGTTTGGGTGCTCTCAATGTGGTCGGGGCACTGGTGTTGGGAGCGCTGTTACGCGATGGGGCAGTTGTTGCCGAACTGGGGGGGCTAGTTGCTTTTGTCAACTCGATTTACTGGCTGTTATTGGGCTACGGTATAGCGTTTCTCGCCATTCCTACGATTCGTTACTTTTGGATTCAATGGCGCAACGGGGCGATCGATTCTCGTAACCAAAAACGCCAGGAACGGGCGGCGAGCTTAGCGCAATTACCACCCCAATTGCAGAAAAAACTGGATTACGCCCGTCAATTTGCCGCTGAGACGATCGTTGGGCCAGATAATTTAGCTTATACCACCGAAACCGACTTGGCACAGCAAGAACTCGAGCAATCCGATAAAATTGATGCCCAATGGCAACGTAGATTGGAATCGGGTCCCTAATTCGATCCAATTAGCCCGCAGATCGAGTATCCTCAAGTTAAATTATCGATCGTTAGGCTGCCCAACGCTGCCATGACCCAGCCCAACCTCCTGGAGCTTGCCCAGCAAGGAGATCCCAAAGCTATCTCAGCCCTGCTCAACCAACAACTCCAAGCTCAAGGCATCCGGAGTCGAGTTGCGCTAAAAGAAGGCTGCCTACACGTTCTGCTGCACGCCGAACATTACGTTCCCGATCGTGAAGCCATGATAGATTTTGTGCGGGTTAACCTGCTCTATATCGACGCCGATCTCATTTTTCGGGCGATCGTTTATGGCAGACAAACCGGAGAGGAAAAACCGGATTGGACTCAAATGCTGGTCTCGACAGGAGAGGATTTTGAACGGGTTGCTTCCTCGAACCTAGACCCCCAACTCGAACCCGAAAGCCTGCAATCGGGCGATCTGTCTACCTCTGTCTCGAACTCTAACCCAGTCGCTCCCTGGCGTGTCGGCATCATTACGGCGGCGGTAGTGCTGGGTTTGGCAGTGGCGTACTTCCTTTGGCATTCACACACCCATCGCCAAAACTCTGTGCCTTCGAGGGAAAGTCGCATCGACAGGACTGACACAAATCCGTTATAGTTCGCCTGAAATCGATCGATCGTGCGCGGCTTGAATTTCGTCTGCTGTCGTGTATTTGCCGTTCTCCACACGCCCGAGGAGGCTCCAAAAGTTGAGAAATTGTGCCCGTGCTTTGGCGTGGTAGGATAAGGAACCAGTCGGTTCTGATAGGGAACAGCTATCAGACGCAAGGGGGAAAGTTCGGTGAGAGTCCGGCACTGTCCCGCAACTGTTATGAGGTGGTTTGCCTCTGAGTCAGAATGCCCGCCGATGGTAATGTTAATTTCCCATCTGCGAGGTACGGATGACAGTTTATTCTAAGTTTTCTCAATCATTAGTGTCAAAATTGACATTATTCAAGCTTGCTCGAGTCGCGGCAGTTTTCAGTCTTATTCTTTGGGTGGCTTCCCCTGCGTTCGCTCATCATCCTTTCGGGGGGAAAACGCCAGCTAACTTTTTTGAAGGCTTTTTATCCGGCTTAGGTCATCCGGTTGTCGGGTTCGATCATTTGGCATTTGTGGTGGCTGTAGGATTACTAGCAGTGACCCGAGGAACGGTTCTGATTCCCATCGCATTTGTTGTAGCGGCTTTGGCAGGCACTGGGTTGCACCTGGCAGCTTGGGATTTACCGATTCCGGAGGTGGTGATTTCGGCTTCTGTCTTGGGAATCGGTGTTTTGCTGGCAGTGCGAAATGCGCTGCCTGGGTGGGCGCTGGCGGGACTGGCTGCGATCGCCGGGGTTTTCCACGGTTATGCTTATGGAGAAGCGATCGTGGGGGCGAATATGAACCCGTTGTTGGCGTATTTGCTGGGCTTTACGGCGATTCAATTGGCGATTTCTATCGGATGCTACCGGATTGGTAAAGCGGTGTTGCAGCGAGAGGGCGAACGACCCGGTTTGCCGTTGCAATTTGCTGGGTTTACGATTTGTGGACTGGGGGCAGCATTTTTAGCATCGTCTGTTATTGGTTAGACCCATTGCATTCTTTTAGAGATGTTTCCTAAACCGCCCAGAAATTCATTTTTGGGCGGTTTAGCTTAACTCCTCTGAAGAGGACTCATTCAAACTAAGTTGTTTCTTGGGAACTCTCTTCTGGAAAAACGACATCTTCGTAGAATAAGGAAATGGGACAGCGGAAAGTCGATACTGGTTAAATGAACCTCAATTTCCGTTCCCTCTTCTGGCATTTCTTCTGGGGAATAAGAGGTGAGTTCCCATTTTCCGCGTTCGTTAATTCGGTAGCATTCGATCGCAATTTTATCGGCTTCGATTAAGACGTATTCTTTTAAGGTGTCGATGTGGCGGTAATTCCTGAATTTTTGACCTCTATCGAAAGCTTCTGTTCCTGGAGATAGAACTTCTACAATTAAACAAGGATGATAGATGGCTTTGCGCGCTTTGCGATCGATCGCATCGCAACTGACCATTACATCTGGGTAGTGAAAAGGTCCGTTTTGGGAAACGCCAACTTTAGCATCGGCTACAAGAACTTTACATCCCGTTCCTCGAAGATGATTTTTAAGTACTGATGTCGAGATTGAGAGCAATATAAGTGTGGGGAAGTGTTCCCCCAGTCATGGCAAAAACTTCCCCCTCCATATACTCGTATTTGAGAGGTTGTTGTTCTTCCCATTCTAAGTATTCCTGGGGAGTCATGTATTGGGTTTGAAGTTGAGCAATCATCGTGGTTAGTTGATATTTGATAGTGAATTGTAGGGTGTGTTGAGCGGTAGCAAAACACACCATTGTTTTAAGAAATTGCCGAAAGCATTTTTTCCAGTTCCGATCGATCCAAGAGATTCACCGATAAAAACTAACTGGGTTTGCCGAGGTTCTTCCGGCTTCCAAGGTCGATCGTAAAAGGAATCGAAACGCTGTCCGACACCTTGCAAAACTAAACGCATGGGTTTGTTGGGAACGGAAACAAAGCCTTTGATGCGATAAATTTCTCGTTCCCGAACGAAGGCAGATAAACGATCGATTAAAGCTTGGGGATCGAAAGTTCGATCGATGGTAATGCAGACCGATTCAATGGTTTCGTCATGATCGTGTTCTTCCTCATGGTCGTGATGAGACGGCCGACTATCGAGATTATCTTCCACCGCCGCATTTAGTCCCAACAGCACCTCGGGACTCATTTTACCGCCTTCGCAGGGAACGATCTTCACCCCGGTGGGAACGGCTTTTTCCAACCAATTTCTGACTTGGGTGTGAGTTGTGTCGTCCACTCGATCGACTTTGGTCAGCAATACCAAATCCGCACAGGCTAACTGGTCTTCAAATAGTTCTTCTAAAGGCGTTTCGTGGTCTAAGCTGTCATCGGCTTGTCGTTGCGCCTCCAACGCCGCTAAATCTCCTACCAATTGACCGCTGGCAACGGCTTCGCAATCCACGACCGTCACCACGCCATCTACCGTCGCACCCGTGCGAATTTCTGGCCATTGGAAGGCTTGGATCAGGGGTTTTGGCAGCGCCAATCCCGAAGTTTCGATTACAATACTATCAAGGCGATCTTGGCGTTTGAGCAGTTCTTGCATGGTCGGCAAAAATTCTTCTTGTACCGTGCAACACAAACATCCATTTGTCAGTTCGACAATGTTGCTTTGGGGGTTTTCTTCTGTGTCGCAAACTTGACAAGAACGCAGGAGATCGCCATCAATTCCCACTTCGCCAAATTCGTTGACCAATACGGCAATCCGTCGTCCTTGGTTGTTTTGGAGCAAATTTCTGACTAAAGTGGTTTTTCCCGCACCCAAAAAACCGGTGATGACGGTGACTGGAATTTTTGTCGCCATGTAAATTTCCGAATTTTAAGTTAAGCTATTTAGAGAATTATACCATTTTAAACTTCCAGAGCGCGATCGTTCGTTTCTGAAAATTCATTTTTCAATTGCAATGCCGATTCAATTGATTCAACCTTTCCTCAAAGATCCCGATCGTTTAGAAAGTCGCCTCAAAGAGATTCCCCCAGAACCGGGAGTTTATTTCATGCGAGACGCCGACGATCGAATTCTCTACATCGGCAAAGCTAAAAAGCTGCGATCGCGAGTTCGTTCCTATTTTCGCGAATCGACAAACCACAGTTCTCGCATTGCTTTGATGGTTCGTCAAGTCTGCGAAATCGAGTTTATCGTCACCGATACGGAAGCCGAAGCGTTGGCATTAGAAGCCAATTTAATTAAAAAGCATCAACCGCATTTTAATGTTCTCCTCAAAGATGACAAGCAGTATCCCTATCTGTGCATTACTTGGTCAAAAGAGTATCCTCAAATTTTTATTACCCGAAAGCGACTTCTCGGCAATCAGAAAGATCGCTATTACGGTCCTTATGTTGATTCTCGGTCTTTAAGGGAAACCTTAAATCTGATTAAGCAAGTTTTCCCACTTCAACAACGACCTAAACCGCTGTTTAAAGATCGACCCTGCTTGAATTTTGATATGGGTCGCTGTCCGGGTATTTGCCAGCAGCTTATTTCCCCAGAAGAGTATCGCAAAACGGTACAAAAAGTGGCGATGGTGTTTCAGGGACGAACGCGAGAACTGATCGATTTGCTAACCGAACAAATGCAGCAAGCGGCTGAAGAGTTAAATTATGAAATAGCAGCAAGATTGCGCGATCGCATTCAATCATTGCAATCATTAGGCGTCGATCAAAAAGTATCGTTACCCGACGATCGAGTTTCTCGAGATGCGATCGCGTTAGCGACAAACGATCGTCAGGCTTGTATTCAACTGTTTCAGATTCGATCGGGAAAGTTGGTCGGACGATTGGGATTTGTCGCACAAGTGATGGCTTCTGCCGATTCATCTTCCCAAACGCAAAATTCTCAGTCGATCGAATATAGCGATATTTTACAGCGAGTGTTAGAAGAACATTATCAAACGGTGGAAGCTGTTGAAATTCCTTCTGAAATTTTAGTTCAATACGACTTACGAGATACTGATATTTTAGCATCGTGGCTGAGCGAAAAAAGAGGTCGAAAAGTTTCGATATTATCGCCACAACGACAATCCAAAGCAGAATTGATTTCCATGGTGGAACGGAATGCTGAATACGAACTCGATCGAATCCAAAAAAAGAGCGATCGACAAATTCAGTCTTTGCAAGATTTAGCTGAAATTCTCGATCTTCCCGAGTTGCCACATCGCATCGAAGGCTACGATATTTCTCACGTTCAAGGATCGGATGCTGTGGCATCGAGAGTTGTATTTATTGATGGAACTCCTGCCAAACAACATTATCGGCATTACAAAATTAGAAATCCCGAAATCCAATCCGGTCATTCCGATGACTTTGCTAGTTTAGCTGAGGTGATTGGTCGTCGATTTAGAGATATTAAGGCTTCTAACTCTAATCTAAAACCAGAAAAATTACCTGACTTATTGATGATTGATGGTGGCAAAGGTCAACTTTCTTCCGTCGTCGAAGTGTTGCAAGACATTGGATTTACTCGAAGATTTACGAGTGGTGAGTTTAGCCAAACAGCGAGAAGAAATATTTTTGCCGGGGGAGTCACTCCCGTTGCCAACAGATGCCGAACAACCCGGTGTTCAACTATTGCGTCGTCTACGAGACGAGGCGCATCGATTTGCCGTGAGTTTCCACCGCCAACAGCGAACCGAACGGATGCGTCGATCGCGTTTAGATGAAATTCCCGGATTGGGATTGCAGCGACAAAAAGAATTGTTGGCACATTTTAGATCGATTGATTATATTGGTATTGCTACCCCCGAACAACTGGCAGAAGTTCCAGGAATTGGTCGTCGTTTGGCGCAACAAATTTACGACTATTTTAATCCGTAGGCTGTGTCGATCGATACCGAAACGCACCATTTGCGCTGTATTTTAGGTATAAAAGTAGAGTGTCAAATTAGTTAACTACGATATATGATTGTAAATGACCTTATTGTAAAGCGAAAAATTAGGAATATTTTTATCGGATTAGTAATCTTTGAAATCGCGATCGTTGTTATCTATATTGGCAGTATTGTGAAGATGGGAACGCCTTATCCTGCCTTTGATATGAACGGAAAAATGACAATTCCTTCGCTATTGCAATCTTTACATCTTTTGGCGATCGGATTTATTTCCCTAATGCTATTTTTAAAGCTACCGCGAAATCAAGGAAGACCCTCTCACAAATTCATGCTGGCAACGGCAATTTTACTGATTTACGGATCGATCGATGAAATGTTTAAGATTCACTTGCATTTCGCCGACTTTCTGCCGATCGAAAAAAGAAGTTGGATGGTTATTTATGCGATCGTCTTTTTTGGGTTACCAACCGTCTTTTACCGCGATCTGATTTTCTTGTGGCGCAAACATCGTCGCGAAACCAGCTTTGCTTTACTAGGAATGGTAATTTTTGCGATCGGCGGATTTTTGGGGGAAATACTGCGCGACTTCTTGCTTTTTCCAGCCACGTACAAAATCTTGAATGTTCGTGATATAATTACGCTTTATCAAAATATCGACCTTGTTCAAGGTCTTCGAGTCGCTTTTGAAGAGTTTTTTGAACTACTGGGAGAAAACTTCGTACTCTACGGATTTATGCTATTTGCCGCCAAGAAAATCGCATCCACAGATCGCATCATAGAATGAAAAGTCCCACGTCTACCCCCAGCTTGGTTTCCCCAGATTTGCCCCCATACGCGAATGATTCACTTCTCAAATTGGGCGTTCTTGCCTCGGGAAACGGGAGCAATTTTGAAGCCATCATTGAGGCGATCGCCGATGGTAAACTCCGTGCAGAAATTCCCGTTGTCATTTATAATAATCCCGGTGCTGCTGTTGCCGCTCGCGCGGGGCGTTGGGGCATTCCCTCAATACTCGTCAACCATCGCGACTATCGCAGTCGAGAAGCCTTCGATTTCGAGATCGCCCAAACTTTGAAACAATACGGCGTCGATTGGGTAATAATGGCAGGTTGGATGCGCGTAGTGACTCAGGTTTTAATCGAAGCTTTTCCTAACAAAATCATCAATATTCATCCGAGTTTGTTGCCTAGTTTTCCCGGCATTAAGGCAGTAGAACAAGCCTTAAAAGCTGGTGTAAAAATTGCCGGCTGTACGGTACATCTGGTGACTCTCGAAGTCGATAGCGGACCAATTTTGATGCAAGCTGCGGTTCCGGTTCTCCCCAACGATACGGCGGAAACGCTACACGCCAGAATTCAAATTCAAGAACACGAAATTTTACCCAGAGCGATCGCGTTGGCAGCATTTCGAGAAGCGGGAAATTAATGCCAGACTTTTTAATTATCGGCGCTCAAAAGTGTGGAACCACTTCTCTATACGAATACTTAACTCAACATCCTCAAATTGTCTCAGCAACTCGGAAAGAAGTTCATTTTTTCGATCTCAATTATGCTTCGAGTTTGGATTGGTATAAATCACAATTGGGAAAAGTCGATGAAGCGAATTCTATCTGCGGCGAGGCTAGCCCATATTATATTTTTCATCCCCAAGTTCCCCAGCGGGTTTACCAACACTTTCCTCAAGTTAAATTAATTGTACTATTGAGAAATCCTGTCGATCGGGCGATTTCTCACTACTATCACGAATTAAACCGATTGAAAGCCGAAACTCTACCCATAGAAGAAGCGATCGATCGAGAACCCAAACGCTTGCAAGGAGAACTGGAAAAACTAGAAACCGATCCCAATTACTATAGCTACAATCACCAACATTACACATATTTATCTCGAGGACTTTATCTCGAACAACTTCAGCGGTGGATGGCATTGTTTCCCAGAGAGCAGTTTTTGATTCTCAGTAGCGAAGAGTTTTGGGAAAAACCCGATCGAACCCTAGCAGAAGTTCTCAATTTTTTACAGCTTCCGTCTCTACAATTAGATGCCTATCCCAGTCACAACGCCGGGAACTATTCTCCAGTGGTACAACCCCGAAAACCTCCGATTTTGCAGAAAGTTCGGTCTTGGTGGAAACATCTATTGTTCCAAGCTGACACCAATTCGACTGAAAATCTGGTAAATACGGCAGGTGTGAGTCCGTTTCTACGACAAAAGTTAAACCGATATTTTCAGGAACCTAACCAACAATTATCCGCATTTTTACAGCGAGATTTTAATTGGAGATAGGTAAGTGATTGTTAATTCGCAAGAATCTTCTATTTTAGAACCCTATCGGTTTTCGGAGTCTTCACCGATTTCGACCCTCCTGAAAAGTCCCCGATCCCTGACTCCCGTAACTCCTGCACAAAACTAGACTCCGTTGCCCGATCGCACTATAATCTGGGGTTTGAAGACCGGTCGATCGAAAAATACGGTATCATAGGTGCGCGATCGGGGCGAGACTTTCCCATCGGCTGAAACGATCGCTCAACCTTGTCGCTGTTCACCCACTCATCGATCGCCCAGTTTTAAAGATAATGCGCGTTTTATTTCTCCATCCTAACTTTCCCGCTCAATTCCGGCACGTCGCCACAGTCCTCGGTGCCGATCCCCAAAATGAAGTGGTGTACGGAACGAAAAATGAACGTCCCGAGTGGGTGATTCCTGGGGTACGCAAAGCCCTCTTCGCCCCCAGTCGCGATCCGCGTCCGGAAACCCACCACTATATTCGTCCCTTGGAAAGTGCTGTTCTCTACGGACAAGCGGTGTATCGGATGGCAGAAAAACTGAAATCCGAGGGCTTCATTCCTGACTTAATTTACGGTCATTCGGGTTGGGGTCCGACCTTATTCATGAAAGACGTGTTTCCCGACACGCCGATGATGTGCTATTTCGAGTGGTTTTATCGATCGAAAGGGGCGGATGCCGATTTCGATCCCGCCGACCCGTTGACACCAGACGAAGAAGCAAAAATTAGGGTCAAAAATGCTCCGATTTTACTCGATTTGTATAGTTGCGATTGGGGAGTCTGTCCGACTCACTGGCAAAAATCGCAGTTTCCCAAAGAATTTAAATCCAAGCTTTCTGTTCTCCACGATGGGGTGGATACAGACTATTTTAAACCCATTGCAGGGGCAAAATTGGTATTACCCAATTTGGATTTATCCCATGTCGATGAAATTGTCACTTACGTTTCTCGGGGGATGGAACCCTATCGAGGTTTTCCAGAATTTATCGAATCTGTTGCCTACTTGCAAGAAAAGCGCCCGAATGCCCATGTTGTCGTCGTGGCTTCAGAACGAGTTTGTTATGGAAAATCGCTTCCCGACGGCAAAAGTTATAAAGAACATATGCTGGCAAAAGTGCCGCTAGATTTGTCGCGAATTCACTTTGTGGGGACGCTGCCTTATGGATTGTATTTAAAAGTTTTGCAAGCCTCCAGCGTGCATATTTATTTGACACGGCCCTTCGTTTTATCTTGGTCTTCGATCGAAGCTTTATCGACAGGATGTTTAGTGGTGGGTTCCGATACACCTCCGGTTCGGGAAGTGATTCAAGATGGATACAACGGATTGCTGGTAGACTACTTCTCGCCCAAGGAAATCGCCGATCGGGTTTGCGAAGGTTTAAGCCACCCTACCCGCATGGCAGAACTGCGCGCCAACGCCCGAAAAACTGCCCTAGAACGGTACTCTCACGCAAATTTGTTGTCCCAACATATTCAACTGATGCGGAACGCCGCTGCCGGACAATTTCCCCCCGACGCACATCTTTAAATAGCTAGTGGCTAGGGGCTAGGGGTTAGTGGTTGATTATTACCAATTACCAATTACCAATTACTCATCATTACATGATTCAAAAGGCGCTACTCGATACTGCGATCGACTACCATAAAGCGGGGAATTTCACCCAAGCGGAATCGTTATATCGACAGATTTTGCAGGATAACCCCGAGGATGCGGAGGCGTTGCATGGGTTGGGGGCAGTGGCGTATCAAATGGGGGCATACGATCGCGCTTTGGAATGGGTTCAAAAGGCGATCGATTTGAGTCCAAAAAATTCGGTGTTTTATAACACGGCAGGGATGGCATACCGGGCGCTGGGGAACTCCCAGGCGGCGGCGAAAAACTATGTCAGGGCGGTCGCTCTAGATCTGGAAAATACAGATGTACAGCGCAATTTTAACCGGGCAATTTCAGATCTAATAATCGTCAACTCTTCAGCCGCGATCGCCAATTTAGCAACAGTTGCCAACCTGTACCACCAATCCGAAAATCTGGCACAAGCGCAACATCTGTACCGGCAAATTGTACAATTTAATCCCCATCATGCCGAAGCCCTGCATCATTTGGGTATCATTTCTTACCAACAAGAACGGTATCCCGAAGCGATCGATCTTCTGTGTCGCGCTATCGAGTTAGAAGCCAATAATTCCCATTATCACCACAATTTAGGTTTAGCCTACGAAGCCGATAACCAAACACAACTCGCCAGCCAATCTTATCGCCGCGCGTTAGAACTCGATCCGAAAAATACTGTAATTATCGAAAGTCTCGATCGGGCTTTCTCTGCCCTGATACAAGAACAGGCTGAAGCTGGTAAAGCCGAAATGCTCAAAGCGGCAAGAGAATCTCATTTCAACGGACATCTGGATGCAGCAAAAATTCTCTACACCGAACTGTTCAAACGAGACAGAAATTACACCGAAGCCCTACATGGATTGGGAGTGGTATTGCACCAGCAAAGCCAACACGAAACCGCCATCGCTTATCTCCATCAAGTTCTGAAACTGGTTCCCAATAACTACCACGCCCATAATAATTTAGGTTTAGTGTACCAAGATGACGGACAGTATGTAGAGGCGATCGAATCTTACAAACAAGCGCTAAAACTAAAACCCGGACATGAAGCGATCGCTGCTAACTTGAAAAAGGCGATCGAAAAAGCCCAAGAATACTATCACGAAATTTCTCAAATTTACGTCAATGCTGGCAACCCAGAACGGGCAGCGCAACTAGATTTTGAAGCCGGACAATTTGTTAAAGAACACACAGGAAACGTACAAGTTCAAGCGCGTTATTACCGACGGGCGATCGAAACGAACCCCGTCCACGCCGAAGCCCATCACGCCCTTGCTGAACTGTACCTTCTACAAAACCAACCGGAAACGGCGATCGGATTTTGTCGTCAAGCCATTCAAAGTCGATCGAACTTTGCCCTGGCTTACAAAACATTAGGCAATGCCTTTGTTACCCAAAAAAACTACGATGCAGCATTACAGGCATATTCCCAAGCCTTAACCCACCAACCCAATTTTGCCGAAGTTTATTCCAACATCGCCGGGGTTTATTTTCTGCAAAACCAACTCGACAATGCCATCGCCACCTACCAAAAAGCCCTCTCCCTCGATAATACTCTCCCGGCAATTTATTGGAATTTCGGCAAAGTCTTAGAACGCCAAAACAAACTTAATGAAACCATCGCCTGCTGGCAAAAAGCGCTAGAATTACAAAGCGATTACGGCGGCGCCATAGCACAATATCAATTCGGGGCAAAACTACTGGCGGCGGGTAAACGTGACGACGCCATTCGTCGCTACCAAAAGGCGATCGAACTGCAACCAGATTTCGTAGATGCTAACTGGGATTTGTGCGAAATATTAGGTTTGCAAAACTACCCCGCCGCCCGATCTATTTCCCAACGCTTCTGTGAGAATGTTCGCGATCCCAAACAAGTTCTCGCCCTGCTGGCGAAACTCAAATCTCACCTCAACTCCGGCATCAGCCCCATCGCCCGCGACACCTTTTTAGAGTTAGAAAACAACGTTTATCAGTATCTACCCCAAATAAACCCCCGCGACACCATCCGGCTGTATCTAAATTTGATGTTCGACGCGCCCCATATCCGCGACGACATTGCCGCTAATGCCAAACTCACCCGTACCCTTGCCCAACGGTTCGTAGCACTTCTCGATCGAAAAGTTCAATCGGAAAACATTCAACCACCCACCTACAGCTTCGCCCAACCCCATTCTCCCCTACGTATCGGTTTCATTTCCCAACATTTTCGCCGCCATTCTGTCGGTTGGTTGAGTGTCGAAACTATCGAAAACCTATCAAAAATTACCCCCCACATTCATCTATATGTGACGGGCAATATGAATACCGATGAAATTACTCAGCGGTTCAAAGGGGCAGCCACAAAATTTCACCATCCCCAAGCTTTTATTGCAGGAGACTTATCGCGAGAAATCGGGCAAGACAACTTAGATGTACTCGTCGATCTCGACTCGGTGACGGTAATGATGAATACAGAAATTCTGCACCGTCGTCCCGCCCCTTTGTGCCTCTCTTGGTTAGGTTTCGATGCGCCTTATCTCACCGAAAAAAATTACTATCTTGGCGACTGGTATACCCATCCCCAAGGTGTTGAATCTTACTACTTAGAAAAAGTAGCACGATTGCCTCACTCTTTTGCTGCGGTATCCAGTTTACCCATTCGACCGATCGATCGCCAACTATTAAGAAAAGCCTCCCGCATTGCCCCCAATCAAATCGCCTATCTGTGCGTGGCAACGGGAAATAAATATTGCCAGGAAATGGTGCAAGCCCAAATAGCGATTCTCAAGCGAGTTCCCGATAGCATTTTATTTTACAAAGCGCGAGTGGGAGATTTAGAGGCGATCGGGCAAATTTATCATGAAGAATGTACCCGTCAAGGGGTAAGAACCAACCGAGTGAAGATGTTATCGCGCACGCCAACAGAAGAAGAACATCGCTTAATCTATCAGTTTGCCGATATTTTAATCGATTCTTATCCTTACAGCGGTGCAACTCATGTGGTCGAAGCTTTATGTTTTAATATGCCCGTTGTGGCGCGAGTTTCCCAACAATCTTTTGGACGACAAGCTTATTCATTATTGAAAAATGCTGGGACGGATATGGGGATTGCTTGGACGTGGGATGAATATATAGACTGGGCAGTTCGGTTGGGGAAAAATGCCCAGTTGCGAAAAGAAATGCGATCGCAACTCGAACGGGGAAAACATCCCAATTCCCTCGCCCCTCTGTGGAATCCACCACAATTTGCTCGCCAAATGTACGGGATTTTAAAAGATTTGTGTCATCAAGTTGTGTAGGGTGTGCCACCACGATAGAAAAACGCACCACCCGAGGCTAAATTCCCTTAAAAATAAAATTACAATAGACTCATAGAAAGCCATTTATAGGAAAATATCGATCGCGTTAGCGAATTCTTATCCTCACTCACTCCGGCTTTCATTACTGTAGTGAATGATGCTGGGAAAGCGATCGTTTTATAAAATCTCGATCGAAATTGAAAGATCGCAAGACGATCGAACTCGAAAATTCGATCGCCCTGAGTGGATTCTAACGATCGCTCGATCGCAAATTGGGTCGATCGCCAAACGGTTCGTTTTGGGGAATATATGTCGGGAAAATATCACCAATACGATCGGGTGCGTCTATACAAGCATTCATAGCTTCAGAGGGCGGAATCTGGAACTTGGGTGCATCCAGGGGATTGCTAACACCGACGACGCAATTGGCAAACCGTTCGGGTAGCAGACTGCGGCGACAACGATCGAGCACTTCGCCAATAGCGGGATCGTTCGTCATCGAATGAATATTCACCACACAAGTGGCTAACTCTAAAGGTCTGCGGACTTGTCGGCAATTGCTCAAAGCATCGATCGCTGCGACTGGCGTATTTTGCTCGATATCGGCGACACAACTTCCCAACTCTTGGGGACGGAACATACTGCCACAGGAAGCCGCCACCAAATCGGCGGAAATCCCGGAATTGAGAAGATTTCCAGCACAGGATTCGTAGTCGAGTTGGGACACCGGAATCTCGGTTGCCGAGACGGAAGACAACGGCACCATTAACGTCAAACCACCAGCCGTAGCGGCAACCGTGGCGATCGTCCGCCGCACGAACACAGGAATAGAAGTCGAGTTGATCGCGATCGATAAACGCATAGTTTTGGAAACCTTAACTTGAATTGTCAGAACGTAATGGGATTTTACCGCCTATTTTCTCCTCCTGGGGAACAGTCGCTGGTAGAATAGAAATTCTTTGGGTAAAAATCCAAACGTTTTTGCTCTTAGTATTGGGTATAAATGATGCTATACTAGCCAGTTTGAAGTTTAATATTGGCAAGTCCTTCGCGAAGCAACGATCTGGGAGTCTCGCGAAAACAAGTCTAAACCTAGCGCTACGTCGCGCTAGCAACCCTAAAACCATTGAACCACAAACTCTAGAAAGGAAGGTGTATGTCTCGATATCGAGGTCCCCGTCTGAGAATTATCCGCCGTCTGGGAGTCTTACCCGGACTGTCTCGCAAAGATCCAAAACGTGCATATCCACCCGGTCAGCACGGTCAGGCACGCCGGAAGCGATCGGAATATGCCATTCGCTTGGAAGAAAAGCAAAAGCTGAGATTCAACTATGGCATCACCGAGCGACAATTGCTCCGCTATGTCAAAAGAGCTCGTCGGGTGACGGGTTCGACGGGTCAAGTGCTATTGCAACTGTTGGAAATGCGCTTGGATAACACCATTTTCCGCTTGGGAATGGCTCCCACAATTCCCGCCGCACGTCAAGCTGTTAATCACGGTCATATCACCGTGAACGGTCGGGTCGTGGATATTGCCAGCTACAATTGCAGATCTGGAGATCTCATTGGTGTTCGCAATCGGGAAGCCTCTCGCGAAATGATCAAAGCGAACCTGCAAAACCCCGGTTTGGCAAATGTTCCTAACCATTTAAGCTTTGACAAAGAGAAGCTAGAAGGTACGGTTAGCGGAACCATCGAGCGGGAATGGGTTGCACTGCAAATCAACGAACTACTAGTGGTTGAGTACTACTCACGCCAAGCCTAGTCGTCTCTTGGTCTTTGGATTGTATATCCAGTTGTCGGTTGGGTGGCGCTATGGCAAAACCCAACTTAGTTATTAGTTGATAGTTGATAGTTGATAGTTGAGGTGGTTAACCACTGCTATTCATTACTTATTACTTATTACTTATTACTTATTACTTATTAAAGGCTAAGCTGTCGCACATTTAAATTGGGGATAATGACCGATCGTCCTTTTGCTGCCGAGCGCCTCCTGTTTTCCCCTACGCCTTGCGATCGGGATGCGATTCCCATGATTTTTGCTTTTCCTAACGAATATAGCGTTGGGATTACCAGTTTGGGCTACCAAATCGTTTGGGCGACGTTGGCAATGCGATCGGATGTAGATGTTCGCCGGTTATTTACCGATGTGGGCGAACCCTCGATCGATCGACCCGAATTCGTGGGTTTTTCACTCTCTTGGGAATTGGATTACGTCCATTTGCTCGATTTGTTGGAACGTCTAGAAATTCCCATTTACAGTCGCGATCGCACCGAAAACCATCCTCTCATTTTTGGCGGGGGTCCGGTTTTAACGGCGAATCCCGAACCGTTTGCCGATTTCTTCGATATTATTTTGCTGGGTGACGGTGAAGATTTACTGGGAAATTTTATCGACGCTTATCAAGAAGTTCGAGGTGCAACTCGGACTGAGAAACTGCGACATCTTGCCACAGTTCCAGGTATTTACATCCCCAGTTTATACGAAGTTACCTATACCGATCTAGATGGTTCGATCGCTTCAATTTCGCCCGTCGAATGCTGAAATTCCCGCCACCATTCACAAACAAACCTATCGAGGAAATACTCTTTCCGCCTCGTCTGTGGTAACAGAAAAAGCGGCTTGGCCAGATATTTTCATGGTGGAAGTGGTGCGTTCTTGTCCGGAAATGTGCCGCTTTTGTTTAGCGAGTTATTTAACATTGCCATTCCGGGTTGCTAGTTTAGAAAAATCTCTAATCCCAGCGATCGAGCGTGGATTGACTGTGACCGATCGTTTGGGGTTACTCGGCGCATCCATTACTCAACATCCCGAATTTGAAACCTTACTCGATTATATCGGACAAGAAAAATTCGATCGGGTTCGGTTGAGCATGGCATCAGTGCGGACGAATACCGTGACTCAAAAGTTGGCAGAAACACTCTCCAAACGGGATACAAAATCAATTACGATCGCAGTAGAAAGTGGTTCGGAACGAGTTCGGAAAATCATCAATAAAAAACTAGAAACCTCAGAAATCATTCAAGCGGCAGCAAATGCCAAATCCGGCGGATTGAAAGCCTTAAAACTATATGGAATGGTCGGCATTCCTGGGGAAGAAGCGGAAGATGTCGATCGAACGGTTGAAATGATGCGATCGATCAAAAAAGAAGTCCCCGGATTGCGATTAACCTTGGGATGCAGTACCTTCGTGCCGAAATCGCACACCCCATTCCAATGGTTTGGCATCGATTCCCAAGCCGAAAAGCGGTTGAAATTTCTCCAAAAAGAGCTGAGATCGATCGGTATCGATTTTAGACCTGAAAGCTACAATTGGTCGGTGGTACAAGCCTTAATTTCCCGAGGCGATCGACGATTATCCCCGTTACTAGAATTAGTGCGGCACTACGGCGATTCTGTGGGCAGTTACAAGCGAGCATTCAAGCAACTACGGGGCGAACTTCCCGAGATGGGCTACTACGTCAACGCGGATTACCCACTAGACCAAATCTTGCCTTGGAACCACTTGCAAGGACCCTTACCGATAGCGACGCTTCAGAAACACCTCGCTGAAGCCACTCAATTGTTTCCAGAAAAGACAGAAGCTTAGATCTCCGACTTCTGTGGGAAGTCGGAGATCTGTCCTCATCGCCAGCGGAGTGGCTGTCGTTATACATATTTTGAAACCGATCGATCGAATGACAGTTGCCGCTTCATAAAACCGTCCGCGCTCTCTCTTAATCGGGTTCTGGATCTGGCGAACCCACCACCATTTGTAGGGTAAACGGTTCTCCCGATTTATCGTGATACTTATCTGCCCAAGCCCGGATCACTTCATCGAGTTCCGACAGCGCATCTTCCATACGGTTTTCAGCAATGTCCAACTCCTCCAAAATCCGGATCGTTTTAGGTTGTCGTTCTGCCCAATCGCGCATCATCCGGAAGAACCGAGCGGTATCTTCGATCGTAATATAAGTGCGTTCCTCGTCACCTTCAGGCGAATAAAAAGGACGAGTCAAAGCATAAAGTGGCATTCCCCAAGGCGAATCAATGCGCGTCACCGTGCCCGAATAAATCAAACGACGCTTGATATGTTCTGCCAGCGCTTCGCTCAAAGGCATCCGACGATCGGATGGTAAATCTTCTTGAGAGCGAGCGTGCAGATATTCAATTAACTCCATAAATTGAAAAGAGTTAATTACTTGGGAGTCCGACAGTTCTTCCGGCAATTTGCGCTCGAGATGGCGTTTTTCTTCCGCACTGAAACTCGTTCCGGCAATGCGAGGTTTTCCTGGTTCCCAAGGGTATTTTTCCAGCCAGACGTAAGGAAATTGAATTAGATAGCGCGGTTCTTGAGAACCCAGCATCTTCAGCAATTTACCTTCGGTGAGCGCCTGCCGGACTTCTTCCACAATCACCTTCACCCGGCGCGGTTCTATGTGGTGCAGGTGTCCGGTCATCCGCAAGTTTTGATCTTGCTCCATGTAGGTCATATAAATGGCACACTTAGCTGCTGTCGCCGCCGCATCTAAGAAAGCACCATGCCGATGACCGCTCGTTCTCATCGCGCTGAAAGCGAGATAGAGCAAGATCTGATCCATGGCACTTGGACTAAGGCGTTTGATCAGATCGACGTCTTTACTCATTACAATCCCCAAATCGAGTAAGTCGGGAGAGGATAATCTCCCTCTGTGCAATTTTATAAATTCGATCGTTGCTCAAAAACTGGCTTTGACGATCCCAGCTTTTCTGAATTGACACGACCGATCGTGCAACTCTGTTCATCCCCAAGCCGTAGGGGAGTTGGACTAACGTTCGATTGCACCCTGTCAACCTAATACCTTCTATGTATATAGTGACATACTCCCGACGCTGACTCTATGAGTACCGCACGGGCTTCTTACCAACACCAGCGATTGCGATCTCTTTGGGAGACGCTACGTCCAAAGGACGGGCTACGCCAACGCGAACGGTTACGCGGTAAGCTTTATTAACGACACGGGATGCCCCTCCGCGCCGGATTTGAAATCCAAATTTTGGGTTGGCTTTGTAGGCGGTAGTTAGCTCTAACCTACAAAACTTAGTTTATCACACCCGATCTGCCATTCCCGAGCCAGCGCGGTGAGTCAGCGCCGCCACAAAAGTCCCCGAGTAAGAATCTATTGTAGTTCTATTCCTATGATTCATTTAAGTCCAACCGCCATTCGAGAGCTCAATCGAATTCAGTCGAAGCAAGGAACTTCGCTAAATTGGTTCCGCCTGAAGATCGATCGAGGTGGGTGTTCCCAGTTCGTTTATGAAATGGAGTTCGTTGTCGAGCCCCAGCCGGACGATCGTCGCTGCGAGTACGAGGGACTGCAAGTGGCGATCGAGGCGAGCAGTTTACCCCAGATAGAAGGGCTGACCCTTGACTATACCGAAGACTTGATGGGCGGAGGGTTCCAATTTAAAAACCCCAATGCCAAACAAGTATGCGGTTGTGGGAATTCTTTTTCTGTGGACGAGGGAGTAACGGGTGGGGATTGCATCGCGTCTTAGAGAGGAGTTGTCGGATCGCTAGCCATTGGCTACTAACAACGTGACTGCATAAGCGGCGATTCCTTCCTCTCGTCCTGTGGGTCCGAGTTTTTCGTTGGTTGTGGCTTTAATGCCGACTCGATCGCCTTCAATGTCCAAAACCGCAGCGATGCGATCGCGCATTTGCGGCAAATAGGGCTTAAGTTTGGGACGTTCTGCCACGATCGTTGAGTCGATATTACCGACTTGCCAACCTTTTTTATTGACAAGGAGATTAACCTGCGATAGCAGATCTAAGCTATCTGCCCCTTTCCACCGATCGTCTGTGGGAGGGAAATAGTGACCGATATCTCCCAAACTCAATGCCCCTAGCATGGCATCCATCATCGCATGGACCAGTACGTCTGCATCGCTGTGACCCAACAGTCCCAACTCGTGAGGAATGTTGACCCCACCCAAAATTAGAGGGCGACCCGTCCCCAATTGATGGATATCGTACCCGTTACCGATGCGGATGTTCATATAAAAGGAGTTCAGAAGTTCAGGAGTTCAGGAGGGGATTCAAACGAAATCCCCAGTCCTTTTAGCGGGGTTGAGTTAATCTTCAGAATACGACATCGTTGTCAGATTCCCGACTTCTCACAAAAGTTGGGAATCTGGGGATTGCCATGGGTGGGTTAAATGTTTGAGTTTAACCTTGAGAATACGCCTCCATGCCGACACAAGAACAGACAAGATTTCGATCGCCATAGGCATTATCGATCCGTCCCACAGAAGACCAGAACTTATGTTCTCGCGTCCAAGGGGCGGGATATGCCGCTTGTTCCCGCGAGTAAGGACGCTCCCAATCCCCAACGAGTAAAGATTCGGCGGTATGTGGAGCATTTTTGAGTAAGTTATTCTCGGAGTCTGCTTCGCCCCGTTCGATCGCGGCGACCTCTTGCCGGATGGCAATCATCGCCTCACAAAAACGATCGAGTTCTTCTAGAGATTCGCTTTCGGTGGGTTCGACCATCACCGTTCCGGCAACGGGCCAAGAAACTGTGGGAGCATGGTATCCGTAGTCGATGAGGCGTTTGGCAACATCTTCTACCGTAATATTTGCGGATTTTTTCAGCGATCGTAAATCGAGAATACACTCGTGAGCGACAAATCCAGACTTACCTTTATACAACACAGGATAATAGGGATCTAAGCGATGGGCGATATAGTTAGCATTGAGAATCGCCAGTTTCGTGGCATCTGTCAACCCATCTGCCCCCATCATGCGGATATACATCCAAGAAATTACTAAAATGCTGGCACTGCCCCAAGGCGCGGCAGAAATCGCACCGATGCCTTTTTTCCCACCCATAGAAACCACTGGGTGAGTAGGCAAGAAGGGGACTAAATGTGCCCCAACACCGATAGGTCCCATGCCAGGACCTCCGCCACCGTGGGGGATGCAGAAGGTTTTGTGCAGGTTGAGATGGCAGACATCCGCACCAAAATCCCCCGGACGGCACAACCCAACCTGGGCGTTCATATTTGCCCCATCCAAGTACACCTGTCCGCCGTGACTGTGAACGATGTCGCAGAGGGTTTTAATCCCTTCCTCAAACACGCCGTGGGTGGAGGGGTACGTCACCATAATCGCCGCCAACTCGTTGCCGTGTTTCTCAGCTTTGGTGGCTAAGTCGGCTAGATCGATATTACCGTCTTTGTCGCAAGCGATCGCTACAACCTTCATCCCGCACATCACCGCGCTGGCGGGGTTGGTTCCGTGGGCGGATTCGGGGATCAGACAGATGTTGCGGTGTCTGTCGCCTCGGCTATTGTGATATGCCCGAATCACTTGCAATCCCGCGTATTCCCCTTGAGACCCGGCGTTAGGTTGCAGGGAAATTCCCGAAAATCCGGTAATTTCGGCTAACCAGGATTCTAATTGTCCGAACAGGATTTGATAGCCTTGGGTTTGCGATTTCGGCGCGAAGGGGTGAATCTTGCCAAATTCTGCCCAGGTTACGGGGATCATTTCGGCGGTGGCGTTGAGTTTCATCGTGCAAGACCCCAAGGGAATCATCGAAGTGGTCAGGGATAAATCCTTGGCTTGCAGGCGATACAGGTAGCGCAGTAACTCTGTTTCCGAATGGTAGCGGTTAAAGACAGGTTCGGTGAGATAGGGGCTAGTGCGGGCAAATTGGCAGGTTTGCAGGTCAAATTTGGCGGTGTTGAGAAGATCTTCGATCGTAAATGGTAACTCTTCTGTCCCTGCAAAAACTTGCCATAAATCCTGCAAATCTTCGATCGAAGTGGTTTCGTCTAAGGAAATCCCCAGAGTGGCTTCATCCAACAGTCGCAGGTTGATTTTCTTCGCATCTGCCGCGCTGAGGATCTCATCGGGAAATCGTTTGCCCAGTTCTACCCGAAGCGTATCAAAAAACGGTTCGGTTCCCAACTCAAATCCCAACTTTTCTAACCCTGCCGCCAAAATTGCCGTCAGTTGATGCACTCGTTGGGCAATTTGCTGAATGCCTGCCGAACCGTGATAAACCGCATAGGTGGAAGCAATCACCGCCAGCAAAACTTGGGCGGTACAAATGTTGCTGGTGGCTTTATCCCGACGGATGTGTTGTTCGCGGGTTTGTAGCGCCAGACGCAGGGCGGGTTTACCACTGGCATCTTTGGAAACCCCGACGACTCGTCCGGGAATTTGCCGCGCAAAGGTCGATCTCGTGGCAAAATAAGCCGCGTGGGGACCGCCGTAACCTAGAGGAACACCGAAACGTTGGGTATTGCCTACCACGATATCCGCGCCCCATTCTCCCGGCGGCGTCAGCAAGGCGAGGCTGAGAATGTCAGCAGCGACGGTGACAAAGGCTTTGGCGCTGTGGACTTTCTCGACAAATTCGCGGTAATCGTAAATTGCGCCGTCGGTGGCGGGATATTGCAACAGCGCCCCGAAAATGGGTGTTTCAAAGTTGAAGGTTCGCCAATCGCCAACGATAACTTGAATTCCCAGAGGGATAGCGCGAGTTTGCACCACATCGATCGTTTGGGGGTGGCAATCTCGGGACACAAAGAAAGCATTGGCTTTAGTTTTGCATAAGCCGTAACTCATACTCATCGCTTCTGCCGCCGCTGTTCCCTCGTCCAACAGCGAAGCATTGGCGATTTCCATCCCGGTTAAGTCCATCACCATCGTCTGGAAGTTTAACAGCGCTTCCAGGCGTCCTTGGGCGATTTCTGCTTGATAGGGGGTGTATGCGGTGTACCAGCCGGGATTTTCCAGGATATTTCGCAAAATCACCGGGGGAGTGATGCAGTCGTGATACCCCATACCGATGAAAGACCGGTAAATTTGGTTTTGGGAAGCGATCGTTTTTAACTCTGACAGCGCCGCCGATTCGCTCAATGCTTCTGGGAGTTGTAAGGGGTGTTGCAGCCGAATGGTGGGGGGAACAACTCGATCGATCGGTTCTTCCATCTGGGAGAGTCCCAAAGCTGCCAACATTTGAGAGATTTGGGCAACATCGGCACCGTTGTGCCGTCGGACGAATTCATCCGTACCTACCAATGGAGGAGCACCCTTTTCTGAAAATTCCTTCTGTTCGGGGTTTTGAGTCCCTTTTTCGATCTCGGAATCGATTTCGATCGTTGTGCTTGGCGTCAGTTCATAATTCATCGGCAGCCCCTTAATACTGAAGTTTATCTTCCCCGAACAACTTGCTCGAAAGGTGGGAATTAGTGTATAGGAGATCGTTGCCCTGGCAATGTCTCATCCTTTACGGTCTGTTTCCCTCTCCTTCATATTTTGCAACATTTCTGGTGATTAGGGGTTAGGGGTTAGTGATTAGACAGTGAGGTGTTCGGGGGATAGTGAATGTTGTATTCCCTCACCCCCTCACTTCATTCTCCCCCCTCAAATCCGATCACTCCCCTTCAACGACTGCACGATATTCCTCGGCAGAGAGTGTCTCACTCAACTCGTCGTCTGGATTGTCCAAACGAATCTTGATCAGCCAGCCTTCTCCGTAGGGATCTTCTGCCAACTGTTCTGGGGTTTCGAGAAGAGCTTCATTGCGATCGATGACCGTCCCCGAAACCGGAGAATATAGGTCTTCTGCCACTTTGACCGACTCCACGTTTCCAAAGCTTTCCCCTTGTTTGACAGCATCTCCCGTCTCTAGCAACTCTAGAAAAACAATGTCTCCAAGCTCCTCTACAGCAAAGGTACTCAGACCGATGGTGGCGATTTCGCCTTCTAATCGTACGTATTCGTGAGAGTCCTGATATCTCAAGTCTTCGGGATACTCTAATGCCATGTTAGCTCCTCACTCGGCTCATCCATTTTATAGGGTAATTACAATCTACCGATTATGCTTCGGGATTCTGAGTATCGAGTGTATAGTACCCTTGATAAGAAGCAAAGCGATCGAGGAAAAAAGGTAAAAGTTTAGGGGTCGCGGACGGCGTTACTAACCCGACTGCCAATAGCATTGCCGGCTTAGGGAAACAAAACACTCACATTTTAAGCCAGATTCGACTGCCGAAAATAGAAACGGGTTGGCGGGGAAATCGAGGCGATAGGCGCGGTGTTTTTGCGATACGGTGTTGATGTGTTGCCGGGAGTGGCAGCGAGGGACATCGTTCCGGCTTGTTGTTTGTGAAAAATAAAAAATGTCCCCAGAGAATGAAATATATCTGGGGACTTGAGAGAGGTGATTTTGAGATGACGATTCAATTCAAATAGAACCGACATCTCAACCCAACTAGAAGTTGAATGTCGTCCGGATCACACCAATGACAGCCGTGCTGTCATCTTGTCCGTCAGCATTGATCAAAGCGATCGCCCCAGGCGTGATATTGATGTTATCGTTAACAGCAATCCGGTAGAAGCCTTGAAGGCTGATCGGGTTTTTCTCACCCTCTAGCACCCCAATGGGGGTACGATCGTAACCACCGACATAGGGTTCAACACCGGCTTGCAAACCGAGCAAGTTGCCGTCGCCGCCAAAGTCGGGGAACGCAAACCCAAGACCGTAGTACCAAATTTGCGCGTCTGCACCGAAGTTCGCCACTGCCCGAGCATCGGTAAAGCCACCAAAAGCGCTAATCGAGAACTTGGGAGACAGGGTGAAGGCTGCCGATGCGCCGTAGGAGTTGGTAATGGTTGGCGTTCCGAAGGGGTTGCGGGCGAAACTCGTCCCCACGAAGGTATCGAAGATTCCGTTTCCGGCCAGATTTCCCCGTATTCCGATGTCGTTCTCATCGGCGCCAAACCCGTTAAAGTAAGCGTTGACATAGGTCAAACCGAGTTGGAACTTCTCGCTTTGGAAGGTAAGCTGACCCAGCGCCGAATATTCGCCATTGAACAAGCCGCTCTTTTCGCTAGGATCGAAGGAATCTCCCCCGAAGTAACCCGCACTGAAGGTGAGGTTATCGCTGAGGAAGTAGTTGAAACCTAAACCGCCACCGGAGGCGAGACCAATTTTGTAGATTGGGTTGCTTTCGCCGAAGCTCGACAGCGAGTTGTTGGCGCCGGTGAAGCCTTCAAAATAGGGGCTGACGGTGGGAACGAAGTCTTGCCACAGGGGGAAAGCAGCGGGCAGATAGACTTGGAACTTGTCGCCGTTGTAGTAGTATGCTAACCAACCGAGAACGACATCGTTACCCGTATCTCCAGTTTGATACGTGGTTGCGCCTTGGCCGGTATTGGTGATGAATTGAGAGTTGGACGCATCTAGACGAGTCCACAGTTGTTGCCGCTCGTCGAAGTTGGTGACGAAGTTGAGACGAACCCGGTCTTGGAAGACAGTTTGCTTGCGATCGCGAGTCCCATCTGAAAGAATATCACCGGGATCGGAGTCACCAAATCCGTTGGCTAAACCGAACACCACTTCCCCTTGCAGTTTGGTGGTGGTGGAGAACTGGTTGGCTTCCAACTCAGCCGTCCGCGCTTCCAAGGCATCCACTCTTCCGCGCAAGGTTGCCAGTTCTGCGGCAAATTCTTCTTGCAAGCGGCGAATCGTCGCCAGAGATTCGGGATCGATGCCATCACCGCCGCCACCGACCAATGCCAGCACTTGATCTAAACAAGCGTTCAAACCGGCAGCAAACTCGTAACGAGTTAAGGCGCGGTTGCCGCGATAAGTCCCATCGGGATAACCCGCGATACAGCCGTAGCGTTCGACGAGAGACTGGAGAGCTTGGAACGCCCAATCCGTCGGCTGCACGTCGCTAAACTGAGACACCGAGGTGACTTGAGAGAGCGAATCCACCGACGCATCGGTATTGTTCGCATCTAAAGACTGTTGTTCGGTTGCTCGCATGAACTCGTCCACGGAAAGGTTTTCCGATGGCGCAGGAGTTTGCGAAATTTCGATCGATTCTAATCCGGCTTTCTCTGAAGCCGCACTGGCTTGCATTTCCCCAGCCATGGCTGAAGGGGAGAATACCGCCTGAGCTAACACCAGAGAAGGGCTAGCCAATAACATCTGCCACAAGATTTTTCTCATCTTTCCTCACACCTGCCTGAGCATACTAAAGATAGAGTTAATATGTAACTATTTTACTCTAACAAAGCTATCCACGGCTGAGTGTAGCAAAGAATACTCGAAAAATCAAAGCGGATTAGTTCCCGATCGCGAAAGAAAAACTGAGCTGTAGCCAATTTCCCGACCCTCTACCCTCTAACAGGAAATGGTAACGGAAGATCTTGACGAAGTTGAAGATCTCTGCACGGCAATCCGACGATCGTCGGCGAAATGGAGTCGCATCAGATCCTCGACTTAAAAAAGCGAGCTTAAATTGAGCTTAACTTTTTTTATAGTTTCTCATTTTGGACGATCGATATATTCTTGAATAATCGATAATTAAATAATCTTTAAAACTATGGAACTCCGCCGATTTTTGAGACCTTCAATACAGATTGTGGCGGAATCAGTTTAATTTATTATTTTCGTCAACATGGAATCGACAAAAACTCAAAAGAATTTTTGCCGATTTTAACTCTGACAAACTGTACCACAAAATTGATCAATTATCAAGTTTTTTGTAACAAAAGATACGATCGGGGTGATCGGATCGTTCTAATATAACAAGCTAGTATAATATGGGCAAATTTATTTTGACCATAGGACGTGAGGAGAACCGTTTAAGATATGACAAAAAGATTAGGTCGGCGAAAATTTCTGGTGTATGGTTCTGCGGCGCTAGGAACGAGCCTATTTCTGAAAGCCTGTACTGACCCCTCAGCACAAGAAGGAACAGATGCGGGCGAGGAGCAAAGCGCTGCGGCTGGAGGTGGCGACACTATCAAGGTCGGAATTCTCCACTCTCTCAGTGGCACAATGGCGATTAGCGAGACCACAGTCGTCGATGCTGAAAAGTTAGCCATCGAAGAGATCAACGCAGCAGGGGGAGTTCTTGGCAAACAGATCGAAGCCGTTGAGGAAGACGGCGCTTCCAACTGGGATACCTTTGCTGAGAAAGCGAAAAAGCTGATTGAAGAAGATCAAGTAGCAGTAGTATTTGGCTGTTGGACTTCGGCGAGTCGGAAAGCCGTCTTGCCAGTGTTTGAAGCTGCTGACCACATGCTCTGGTATCCGGTTCAGTACGAAGGACAAGAATGTTCTAAAAATATATTCTATACCGGAGCCGCTCCCAACCAACAAATCGAACCCGCTGTCGATTGGCTGCTAGAAAACAAAGGCAACACCTTCTTCCTCGTGGGATCTGACTACGTGTTTCCCCGCACTGCCAACACGATTATTAAAGAACAAGTCAAAGCCAAAGGTGGTGAAGTGGTGGGCGAAGACTACCTACCGCTTGGCAACACCGAAGTCACCCCAATTATTGCCAAAATCCAGCAAGAACTGCCCGATGGCGGGGTGATTTTCAACACCCTCAACGGCGACAGCAACGTGGCTTTCTTCAAGCAGATGCAAGGTGCGGGACTAGGACCGGACTTATATCCTGTCATGTCCGTCAGCGTTGCCGAAGAAGAAGTGCGACAAATCGGACCCGATTTTCTCAAAGGTCATTACGCGGCGTGGAACTACTTCCAAACTGTGGAGAGTCCCGAAAACGAGAAGTGGGTTAAAGACTTCAAAGCCAAGTATGGCGAGGATCGCGTCACCAACGATCCCATGGAAGCCGCTTACATCATGGTTTACCTGTGGAAGCAAGCAGTGGAAAAAGCGGGAGATGCCTACGACTTAGCCAAGGTGCGCGAAGCTGCCTACGGTCAAACCTTCGATGCGCCTGAAGGCAAAGTAACGATGAATACGAACCATCACATCTCGAAAACCGTTCGCATCGGTGAAGTTCGAGACGATGGCTTATTTGAAATCGTGTATGCCACCGATGGTCCAGTTGACCCGGTGCCTTGGAATCAGTACGTCCCGGAAACCAAAGGCTATGCCTGCGACTGGTCTGACTCGGCGAAGGGCGGCAAGTACAAGGCTGGAGACGCGGGTACGAAGGAAGAATCGACTGAAGAGGAACCCGCAGAAGTTCCTCAGTAACTCGCGAGTTTGAAAAGCCGGGGAAGCGGGGGAAAGAGAGATGTTTATCAAACACTCCTCACCCCCCACCCCGCACTCCATTAACCAGAAAAACTATGGTATTGCAATTATTCAATGCTCTCTTTAACGGGCTGAGCACAGGATCTGTTCTGTTGATTGCTGCTCTGGGGTTAGCGATCGTTTTTGGTCTGATGGGGGTGATTAACCTCGCTCATGGCGAACTTATGATGATCGGAGCCTATACGACTTATGTCGTGCAAAATGGCTTCAAAGCATTCGATAGCCCTTGGTTGTTGAATACTTATATTCTTTTCGCACTGCCAGCGGCATTTTTAGTCGCGGGTTTGTTCGGCTTAGTTCTGGAGCGAGGGGTGATTCGCTACCTCTATGGGCGACCGTTGGAAACTTTGCTGGCGACATGGGGTGTGAGTCTGATTTTGCAGCAATTCGTCCGCAGTGTCAGTTCGGTGATGGTGATTAGCGTTGCTTTGTTTTGTTTGCTGTATTTCGGTGCGATGCGGATTTTGAAACATCGTCCGAATTGGGAACAAATTCGCAAGTGGGCGGGTGTTTTAATTCTGCCTCTATCTGTGGGAATTGCAACAACGGTGGGCGTGCTGTTACTGAACACCAAAAATCCCACTCTAATTCGACCTTGGTTTAGCGCCAGAAATGTTGATGTCACGGCACCTGAATGGTTGCGGGGTGGATTTCGGATTGCGACGATTCAGTTTCCATACGCTCGATTATTTATTATTGTCTTGACGGCGATTTGTGTCGCTGGACTCTATTGGTTTCTCAATCGATCGAGTTGGGGACTGCGAATTCGATCGGTGATGCAAAACCGGACGATGAGCGCTTGTTTGGGAATTCCCACAGAAAAGGTGGATGCGCTGACATTTTTTCTGGGTTCTGGATTGGCAGGAATTGCCGGTTGTGCGATTACGTTACTCGGTTCTGTGGGACCGAATTTAGGCAGTAATTATATTATTGATACCTTTTTGGTGGTGGTTGTCGGGGGTGTGGGAAAAATTGTCGGGACGATCGTAGCCGCGATGTCTATTGGGACGATCGATTACTTGATTAGCTCAAAAAGTCTGATTCCCTTCGTTGAATCTATAGAACCCTTAAGACAATTTTTTGATTTTGTCGGGACGAGTTCTATGTCAAAAGTGATGGTATTTTCGTTGATTATTGTCTTTCTGCAAGTTCGTCCAGCGGGACTTTTCCCCCAGAAAGGCAGAACTGTGGATGCCTAATTTTTTTAGATTTCGGGGTGTATTTTTTTGAGATATAAAGAGTGGCATCTAGAGATTAAATTGCCCAAATGAGGATTGGGGAAAACCCGATCGTGATACAACTGGCTACTTGCCTATTTTGACTTTCTATACCAACTCAAATGCCATGAAGGTAGATTCACCCATTGAGACTCAAATTCATTCGACAAAATCGAAAAAAGCGCTGTTGATTGAAGGGGCGATTATTGCGGCGATCGCTTTATTTTGTATTTTCGCAATGCCGGCGATTTTGTCTGGCTTTCGTCTACGGTTATTCGGGCGTTTTCTATCGCTGGCGATCGTTGCTTTAGGCATCGATTTAATTTGGGGATATACCGGACTACTCAGTTTAGGTCACGGTATCTTTTTTGCTCTCGGTGGCTATGCCATAGCCATGCACTTGAATTTGCAACTGCCAGAAGGCGAAATACCTGAATTTTTCACTCTTTATGGCGTTAAAGAACTGCCTTGGATTTGGCAGCTATTTGAATCGTTTCCCTTTACCCTTTTCGGCTTAGTCCTTATTCCGTCGATCGTGGCTGGCTTGTTAGGATATTTGGTCTTTAGAAACCGCATTAAAGGGGTTTACTTTTCGATTTTGACCCAAGCCGCTTTATTGGGATTTTTCAACTTCTTTAACGGTCAGCAAAAACTGATTAATGGCACAAATGGACTCAAAACGGATACCGATACGATCTTTGGCTTGGTGGTCAGTTCACCGGAAGTTCAGTTAGCGTTCTTTCAAATTACAGTGTTGGTGCTCGTTGGGGTTTATTTATTATGTCGTTGGTTAACTAGCGGGCGTTTTGGTCGCCTGTTAGTTGCCATCCGCGATGATGAAACCCGACTGCGATTTTCTGGCTACGATCCCACAGGTTTTAAAGTTTTGGTTTTTGCCGTTTCCGGCGCGATCGCTGGAATTGCAGGAGCACTTTATACCGTCCAAACGGGAATTATTACACCGAAAACATTGGAAGTTGCCTTTTCAATCGAAATGGTGATTTGGGTAGCTGTCGGCGGCAGAGGAACGCTGAGTGGTGCGATATTAGGTACGCTATTAGTTTCCTATGCTCGGACTTTTTTGAGCGAGAAGTTTCCCGGCTTTTGGCTATTTTTCCAAGGCGCGCTTTTTCTGTTTGTAGTGACGGCTTTACCCGATGGCATTGTGGGTTGGCTGCGCGATCGAGCCGAGACCCAAATTCGAGAACTCTTAGGAAAACCCAAACCGGTTTCTACTTATCCCCAGTTGGCAGAAGATCCAGAAATAGAACGAGAACGAGAAGAAATCGGTCGATCGTAGTCTTAGGCGATCGATCTAAGAATGACCTATTTTACCAAGTTACTAAAAACAGACTGCCGATCTGAAAGATTTGTTGAATCTGGCGTAAAACTTATGAAAGAATGACTGATGGCAAAGATATTAGAAATCGAAAATTTAACTGTCAGTTTTGACGGGTTTAAGGCAATTAACGAACTCAACTTCAGTATGGATGAAGGCGAGTTGCGCGTGATTATTGGTCCCAATGGTGCGGGAAAAACCACATTTTTAGATGTGATTACCGGGAAAGTTCAACCGACCGTTGGAGAAGTGCGATTTAAAGGCAAAAATCTGAAAACTTTGCCAGAATACCGGATTGCACGTCTGGGAATCGGTCGTAAGTTTCAAACCCCGAGAGTTTATCTCAATCTGACCCCTCGAGAAAATTTGGAGTTATCCTGCAATCGAAATAAAACGGTTCTCGGTTCGTTATTCAAAAAAGCCTCTTCCGGCGAAAAGCTCACCGTGAAAGGATTACTAGAAACGATCGGCTTGGTGGCAAAAGCCGACATCAAAGCAGGTTTGTTATCCCACGGCGAAAAACAGTGGTTAGAAATTGGGATGCTAGTCGCACAATCTCCCGATTTGTTGTTAGTCGATGAACCTGTTGCCGGATTAACTGATGAGGAAACTTTGTTAACCGGAGAACTACTCATTTCCTTAGCCAACAGTCACTCCATTATTGTTATCGAACACGACATGGAATTTGTGCGGCAAATTGCCAGAACCGTAACGGTACTACACCAAGGATCGCGACTGTGCGAGGGTTCTATGGAACAAGTCCAAAACGATCCTCGCGTGATTGAGGTGTATCTCGGACAATCTGAGGAAGCGGCTTAATGTAGGGCTTAATTGGCGATCGACTTATTTACAATCGACCCTTCAATCATGTTAAAAATCTCCAGCTTAAACGTCTACTACGGTGAAAGTCACATTCTCCGCGATGTTGATTTGAGCGTACCCCAAGGACAAATGGTTTGCCTCATCGGGCGCAATGGTGTGGGAAAAACAACCCTGTTAAAAACCATTATGGGATTGTTATCACCCCGCCAGGGTGACATTGAATATCAAAATGCTTCGATCCTGAAAAACACCACTGACAAACGAGCGCGTCAGGGCATCGGATACGTGCCTCAAGGACGTGAAGTGATCCCTCGCCTCACAGTTGAAGAAAATTTGCTATTAGGGCTAGAAGCGCGTCCGGGAGGGCGCAAAGGAAACGAGAAAATTCCTCGATCGATTTTTGAGTTATTTCCCGTTCTCGAAACCATGCTTTCCCGCATGGGTGGGGATTTGAGCGGGGGACAACAACAGCAATTAGCGATCGCTCGCGCCTTGATGGGAGAGCCCCAATTACTCCTCCTCGACGAACCCACCGAAGGAATTCAACCGTCAATTATTTTAGAAATTGAAGCCGCAGTACGCCGGATTATCGAAACGACAGGGATTTCTGTATTGCTAGTCGAACAACATCTACATTTCGTCCGCCAAGCTGATTATTATTACGCCATGCAACGAGGGGGAATTGTCGCATCGGGTTCGACAGACGCATTAAGCAACGATGTTATTCAAGAATTTTTAGCGGTTTAGATCCGCCTACCAATAAAGTTCGGGCTAATCGCGAACGTCTTCTCAAGAAGGCTAGCAACAGATTTCGGTCTACTTCAGTAGTAGCCCGAATTTAAATCGCGGGCGAGTTTTCACCGTGGTACAAGATGTCAATATCCGGTAAAATCTACGAAACTCAAAAACTCGATCGAGAAAAAATAACAAAAGTTTATGAAACTCTATTATATTCCCACAACACGAGCGGTTCGTCCTCGCTGGCTGCTGGAAGAACTAGAAGTTCCTTACGAATTAATCTACGTTAAACCCGGAATGATGGAACAACCGGAATACAGCAAACTCCATCCCCATTGCAAAGTTCCGGTTCTGATTGAGGAAGCGGTGACGATCTTTGAGTCAGCTGCAATTTGCGCTTACCTGGCTGATAAATATCCTGAAAAAGGATTTGCCCCTTTGGTAAGTTCGACCGGACGAGGTTATTACTACCAGTGGCTTTTTTATGCGACAGCGACTCTAGAACCTCCGGTGGAACAATATATGTTTAATATCTTACCCAATCTTCCCGAGAAAGTGTTGCCCAAAAACGATCGAACACGTCTATCTACTTCAGAATCTCAAGAATGGTTCGATCGAGTTTGCGAACCCTTAAATGAGTTGCTTGCCGCCAAAGATTACCTCGTTGAAAATAAGTTTTCGGCGGCGGATGTGGTGACGGGAGGCGTTTTGATGTGGGCATACCGATTGGGGATGATGAAGGCAGAAACGCCCGTTAAAAACTATCTTGAGAAGTTGATGCAACGTCCTGGATTTTTACGGGCAGACGAAGATTTTTATGCCAAGATAGACAAGTGATTTTTCTGTCCAAATAAAGATTTTTCCCAGCACTACGAGTGTTTTTTGAACACTCGATTTTACAATCTTTGTTCGGCGATCGAACTTACTCCAAACCCACCAAGTTTCCCGTTCCAGAAATCACTTCCCCGATCGCCCAAGCCCCAATTTTATGGGCTTCAAACTCCCGAATTGCTCGATCGACTTGTTCGGGCTTAACCAGAACCACAAACCCAATTCCCATATTAAAAGTATTAAACATATCTACGGTACTGACTTCACCTTCGGCGGCAATCCACTCAAAAATTGCCGGAATCTCCCAACTTTTGGGATCGATACGAATGGCTAGATCTTTCCCCAAACATCGGGGTAAATTTTCTGGCAATCCGCCGCCAGTAATGTGTGCCATGCCGTGAATATCCAACTTGCCGCGCAGAACTTCTAAAATCGGTTTGACGTAAATTTGAGTCGGAGTTAACAAAACTTCACCCAAACTTCGATCGTCCAGAAGACTTGGACAATCCTGCCAATCCCATCCTTTGGCGCTGACAATTTTGCGAACCAGGCTAAACCCGTTGCTGTGAACCCCAGAACTGGCTAAACCAATTGCGATATCCCCAATCTGTACTTGAGAACCGTCTAGCAACTGACTTTTTTCAGCAATCCCAACGCAAAATCCCGCCAAATCGTACTCGCCAGGGGCGTAAAATCCGGGCATTTCAGCCGTTTCTCCCCCCAGCAAAGCACATCCAGCTTGGCGACACCCTTCGGCAATCCCTGCCACCACCTGCGTCAACTGCTCGGAATTCAGCTTACCGGTGGCTAGGTAATCCAAAAAATACAGGGGTTCGGCACCGCAGGTGAGAACATCGTTTACGCACATAGCGACCAGATCGATGCCCACCGTATCGTGTCGATCGAGATTTTGGGCTAATTTGAGTTTCGTGCCCACACCATCGGTTCCAGAGACTAACACCGGTTGCTGATATCCCGGTGGTAACTCGAAACAGCCACTAAAACCACCCAGCGCACCCAAAACTTCCGATCGATACGTGCTTTGTACCATGTTGCGAATATTCTCGACAAAGGCGCGACCTGCCTCCACATCTACCCCGGCTTCGCGATAGTCCATCGGTTCCTTGACCTAATAATTCCGATTACGCATCCAATTTATCAGTTTTGGGCGATCGGCTTTCAGAATATCAGCTTTTTGAGAAAGATCTCGCAAATCGCAAATCGATTGAAAGTTTTTGCCCCGTAAAGCCTGCCGCCGCCAATGCGAATCGATCGCCAATTAATAGATCTCGGCGATCGATTCACATCGACCTCAGTAGATCCTATAAGATTTACTGAGGTGATTAGATGGGTGATTAGACGATCGGACTTGGATTAAATCACCTGGAAATCCGCCTGAGAAAGTTGAGTCATCAAAACCCCCTCAAGACGCGCCAACTGTTCCTCCCCAGTCAAAACACTCAAGATATTCCCACTTTGAGAAAAAGTCAAATCCTCAAAAGTCAACCCACCGCGCAAAGCGATAAAATCCACCCCATCTTGGAAATCAACGATCGTCTCCACCCCATTTCCCCGTGCCAGAACAAACGCATCAATGCCCGCGCCACCCGTCAACGAGTCATCGCCGAGATCGCCAAACAGAGCATCATTCCCCGCCCCACCGGACAAGATATCGTTCCCCATACCGCCAAATAAGGCATCATTCCCCTCACCACCCGCCAGGGTATCATCTCCCCCATTGCCAAAAATGACATCATCTCCCCCATCCCCACAGATCTTATCGTTACCATCTTCAGAACTACCAGGAATGCCATTGCCGCCAACAAGAG
Organism: uncultured cyanobacterium; assembly: GCA_963838375.1. GTDB lineage: Bacteria > Cyanobacteriota > Cyanobacteriia > Cyanobacteriales > Geitlerinemataceae > DVED01. The sequence goes on from CAWIQY010000016.1 coordinate 252,120, forward strand.
TGTCGTTTCCGCCCCCGCCGCACAGCATATCATTTCCTAGATCCCCAAACAGTTGGTCATTTCCCGCTTCGCCCCACAAGTTGGTCATCCCCTTGACCTCCGTACGCAGTATCCTCACCATCACCCCCAACCAAGCTATCATTTCCCGCATTGCCGCAGAGCAGATCGTTCCCCGCGCCGCCAAACATCACATCGCTACCGGCGGTATCGGCATCGGCAAAATTGCCATTACCGCCGATGAGGGTATCATCTCCCAAATCTCCCGAAAGGCTGTCATTGCCGATATCCCCGAAAGCCAGGTCGTTATCCTTACCCCCAAAAACCACATCATCATCTTTGCCGGCATAGATACTATCTTCTCCCTCGCCTCCTTTGAGGACATCCGCACCGCCGTTGCCGGAGATGAAATCGCGATCGCTACTTGCCCCAACGGGAACCGAACTGCCGCGACTGCCCAGAATCGTGTCATCTCCCTGTTCTCCATATAGGGAATCATTTCCCCCATCGCCGAAAATTCGATCGTTATCTTTGCCGCCGTGGGCTCGATCGTGTCCGTCTCCCCCGGAGAGTTCGTCGTCATTTTCGTTGCCGAAGAGGACATCATTTCCCGAACCGCCCCAAAGGCGATCTTGCCCGTCTGGGTCGGGGTTTGCCGGATTGCCATTGCCGCCGATGACTGTGTCGTCGCCGAGATCTCCCGTGAGGGAGTCGCTACCTTTGTCGCCGAACACCAGATCGTTATCTTTGCCGCCGTGGGCTCGATCGTTGCCTTGACCTCCATGTAGGTTGTCTTCGCCTTCGCCGCCTTTGAGGGTGTCGCTGCCGCCGTTGCCGAACAGCCAATCTCGATCGGCTGTTGCCCCGACGGAAACGGGACTGCCGAGACTTCCTAGTAGGATGTCGTCGCCGAGATCTCCGCCGAGGGTGTCGTTGCCCCCATCTCCAAAAAGGCGATCGTTGTCTTTACCGCCGTGGGCGAGATCGTCGCCGTCTCCGCCGGATATGGCGTCGTCTTTTTCGTTGCCGAATAGGGAGTCGTTGCCTGCGCCGCCGTATAGGGTGTCTAGTCCGGAGAGTTCTGAGTCGGTTAAATCGGCTGAGTCGCCGATGATGATGTCGTCGCCGTCGTCGCCGTGGAGGGCGTCATTTCCTCGGTCTCCCCAAAGTCGATCGTTGTCTTTGCCTGCGAAACTGATGTCGTCGCCTTTGCCGCCGTGAAGGGTGTCTTCTCCGGCGCTGCCGGCGAGGAAGTCGTTTCCTGCGTTTCCGGCTAGGAGGTCTCGATCTTCTTCTGACCCTCGGGGGGTGGCACTGAATGGACCGCCGACGAGGACGTCGTCTCCTTCTTCTCCTTGGAGGATGTCGTCTCCTCCCTCTCCCCGAATGTCGTCGTTTCCTTCTGTTCCCACCAGATTTTCTGGGGTGGCGCTGCCGTCTATTTGATTTTCTGTTTGCGGTAGGCTCGCCATGGGGGTGGAGTCTAGTGGAGCCACCTGTACACCTTCAAGTGGCATTGGTGGCTCGACGACCAAGCCCAGGGGAGTCGGAGGGGTCGGGCAGTTTCCATGAGGTTCTTCGGGGGATACGGGAGGTGCAGGGGGAAGAACACCACTGCCTCCACTGCCCGGATTAACAGGCTCTTCGACGGGTGGCTCGACAGGTGGGTCAACCGGCTCTTCGACGGGTGGGTCAACCGGCTCTTCGACGGGTGGGTCAACCGGATCGTTGATTTTTGTGGTGTCGGGGACATCAACTTGGTTATCCGGCGGGTTGCCCACGAGCACTATCCCCGGAGGCGGACTCACTGTGACAATATTGGTCAGGGTTCCGGTTGCATCCTCGCGGACGATGCCGGAAATCTTCAGGGTGAGGGTTGCCCCGACGCTCAAATCGGCGGTCGTTGTAAGTTTATTGTCAACGAAGGTGCTCGGATGCAGCGTTCCCGTTCCATCAGAAATGGTGTGGGACAGTTCTCCATCGCCAAAATCGATCCCTTCAGGCAATAGTTCTTCAATAACAATTCCTTCAATCTGAACAGGTACGATCTGATTTCTCAACGAGGGAATATATTTTGCCGCCTTGATGGTAATGGTGTAGGTGACTTCTTCTCCCACATTCACCGTCTCCAGGTTATCTGTTTTGGTGACTTGAAGATCCAGTTGCGGCGAAGGCAGGGGTAAGCTGGCAAAGTCAGCTAACTCCCGTCCAAGATCGGCAACAAAGGTGGGGCTGGCATTGTTGGTGGACACCTGATAAAGATTGCCACCAGAAGTGAGGTACAGTTCCCCGTCCTCTCCAAATGCCAGAGAACCTGCGCCCTCCCGCGGAAGACCCGTGTCGCCCACATAAGTTGCTTCTAGGTTGTTGAGATTGACCCGAAAAATCCGAATCGTATCCGTTCCACCGATAGACTGACCACTAGCATTGGTTTTACGAGCAGCCTCGGTGACGTACAGAATATCTGGGTTGTCGGGATCGAAGGCGGCATCTCCCCCACCGCCGACAAAGTTGGGATTTTCTGGCGGGGCGCTGTCTGGAACGGTGGTGATGTTTCCTAGGGATGTCGCTTTCCCAGTTTCGCGATCGATCAGGAACAGTTCTGGGGAACTACCCAGTGCAAAAAGTTGGTTTCGATATTCGGTCTTGCGGGTGTTGGGGGACGCTTGGGCAAGTTTGACGATGGCACCCCCGAGGGCAGCCAGTGCCGGATCGACCTCATCGGGACCCCCTAATGTTCCCAAAACATTGTTTTCGTCCGTATCCGGATTCCAAGTGGCGACACGGGCATCAATCTGATTGCCTACCCCAAATTCAATAAACTCGACGTAGTAGACTAACCCCGACCCGGCTTCGCGGGCAAGTGCCGAAGTCGCAAATTCGAGAGTGCCGAAGATTTCTGAAGAACCATCGATGAGATCGAGTACCCGGATGTCGGTGCTATTGGCTTCGACTGCATATAAAACGTTGGATAAATTAACGTTTAACACGCCTGGGTATCGATCTAGTGCTGCCTGATGGAAGGCTTGCTGGGAGCGGATCTCGCCTACGGTGGCGTCCAATTCCCAGTTTCCGCCCAATGCCCCATTTCCCACCAGAGTGGTAGAGGCGGCAATCCGCATTCCCGTAATTTCACTCAGGGATTGAATGAATCGGCTTCCCAGCTTTCCTGCGGCGACCCGGCAGCCGTATATCCAAATTTCCGCTTCCGGCGCTAGGGCTTTTGCCCATTGTTTGAACTGGGGAATGGCGTTTTTCAGGCTGAACTGGTTCAGGGTGGAGTTGCCCAATTGCAGGCTTCCGGGTTGACCGTGGGATACCAGATGAATCGCTTCTAGGTGGGTGTAGTTTTCTAGAATTTCCCCAATTTGAGCGATGCCATCTTGGCACTCGTCGAGGACGATCGTTTTTGTTCCGGAAGTGGCATCGGCGATCGAGGTTGGGAAGTCCGCCACTGCGGGATCGATGAAAGCAATTCGTCTGACGCTACGATCGCTTGGCGCCTTGCATCCGTTCGATTTTTTCAAATCTACGTTCGTGTTGTTCATTTCGGTCATCCTTCAAGCTATTTTCAAACCTAGTCGGTTTTTCCTTCATTCGTGCGGACTTAAATCCGCACTAAAGTCCGCCTTTTGGCACGAACGAACTTACACGAATCAATAAAAATTTCGTGTTAGTTCCTAAGTCAAAAGACTCATAGGTTTTGAAAAATTATCAAAACCTGTCGGCAAGTCAATAAGTAAGCTCGGGCAACTTTATCTGTCCGGGCTTGTGATGAAAATCTCAAGTGCTTCTGAGATCCTCACTACTTTTATGAGTTCCCTGTATGGGCTATAAGAGCTGGTATTTTGAGAATTCTTTAACCGTTCGTCAAACGATTATTCAGTGGAAACACCCTATTAAATGTCGATGTGTCGCAGAATACCCCTGAACTTTTCGTCGAAGACTAACACAGAAGTCAGCCAGTAGAGATGCTTAAAGAATGGCTATTACGATGTTTTACCAGTTTTTAAAACGGGTTTTTCATCCGGTCGCCAAATCTGTCTTTGCTAATGAGCGATCGGCAATATGGAATGAAGTCGATGGCTCTAGTGACTTATTATAGTATTTATTTTTAAGTCGGGGGGCTTTCTGAGAAAAAGTAAAAAAAAAGTTCGAGAATAGGACTTTGGTATGAACCCGATATAGCCCCGGAGAGACGGAATGCAAATGCTATCAATCTCCAACAGACAGGGGTGTAAGGTTAATTTCCCTAAATTCTCAAGAACATTTCCATCGGTGGGATAGCCTCTCCAACTTTTTTACCGTTGAGAGTAGTGTCGCTATTTGCAATCGTGTTGCTATTACCACAAATTGCATATATTTGTGTAAATTTTATGTAAATATTTTGACAGTTGGTAAAAAACTTGTAACTTCCGACCAGAAAGGGATAAGCCCCAATTTGCCCGATTTTACATTATGAAGCTTGTGTAAAGTTTCCGAAATTTCAGAAACCGTGCTGGTACGGAATCATAAAACTTCATGTTATGTTGTGGCAGTTCAAGATGTTCGAGTTAAAAACGTAACGAGTACGAGTTAGCAAAGACGGGGATCGTTCCCAGTCCGTCGCTTATTCGGACTCTATATCGGCGTCGCGAAGCCTCTAGAAATCGAGTCCCACAAACTTGTCTAGATTGAATTTCACGAAACCGAGATGTTGGGTTCTACACAGCGTACATGAATCAAAAAATTTGGAATCGGCTTTCTGCCACGGTATTAGCGACAGGCTTAGGTCTTGTGCCATCAGGTTTAGTCGCCACAGCCAGTCCCATTTCTCGCGAAATCGCAGAACCGGACTGGATCTCCCAACAAACCGGAGATCCCCAAAAAACCGCGATTCAACTGCCTGCCGAGTCCGATATTGCTCAGACAGAGGCTCACGAATTCGATGGACGCCCTGCTGCCACACTCTACGTCCGTAATATTCCCATCCTGACCTTCTTAGGAAGTGCCACCGACAGTCCAGAATCTCGAGCGACAGCCATTGCCGCGCGACTGAATCGATTGGCAAGATCGGGAGTCGATGCCAACACAATCGCAGCAAGCTGGATAGCCGAGGGCGATCGTTATGTCATCCAAGTAGGACGAGAAACCCTGGTAGAACTTGACGCCGATACCATTTTGCCGGATATCACCGCTAACCCCGCCGACGATGCCCTACAAGCCACCAATCGACTGCGGCGCGTCATGGGAAATGCTGCACCTTTGGACGAAATTGCGGGCAAGCCCATTGAGGAAGTTCGATCGGCACTTCGACCAAAAGTTCTACCGAAAGAGCAACCCGAACCCGTTTTATTCGAGATGGAAGGTTGGGCATCTTGGTACGGTCCGGGATTCAACGGAAATCTGAGCGCGAGCGGAGAAGTCTTCGATCAGTACGCGCTGACAGCCGCACACCGAGACTTACCCTTCGATACCCTCGTCCGAGTGACGAACTTGGATAACGGTCAGTCTGTGGTCGTTCGCATTAACGATCGCGGTCCTTTATTCCCGGTCGGGAAATCGATCTCTCTGCGGGAGCGGCAGAGGAGATTGGTATGATGGCATCGGGAACCGCTCCCGTCGCCATTGAGGTTTTGGGTTCTCCCGAATCGATGGCTCCGGCGTCAGCTTTCCCTCAGAAGTAGTAAGTTATGAGCTTTTGCAGCAGCAGCCCCGCGCTCTATTGCGAAGCATAGAGCGTCGGGAAGAATGCGAGCGAGTTGACGACGCTCCCCCGACCTATGCCGAAGGCGCGGGAAGGGGAGACAGAGGAAGCGAGTAAATCTATGTTGGTCAAGGGGTTTACGCTACAATTAAATGGGTTGGGAATACGGCTTTGTCCGATAAGAATGCCAACTACGCGGTGGGTACGCCCGTGTCTGCGCGCTGACGGTTCTTGCAATAGCTCCCGAACGAAGCGCGAAGCCCGCTCTGTATGCACAGCATCAGAGTCGGGAGTCGTTCACTGATTGGTTAGTTGTTAGCAAAAGCGCAACTAGCCACTAGCTATTACCCAACCGTTTGTGTTACTGCTAACCACAACTGCCCAACTACGTGCCTACCGAAACGATCTAGACGGACAAAACATCGGTTTTTTCCCGACGATGGGCGCTTTGCATCCCGGACATTTGAGATCGATCGACAAAGCTCGCCGGGAAAATGACATTGTTATTGTCAGTATTTTCGTGAATCCGTTGCAATTCTCTCCCGCAGAGGATTTGCAGCGGTATCCTCAAGATTTAGAACACGATCGCCAACTCTGCGAAAAAGCTGGAGTAGATGCCATTTTTGCCCCCACAGTAGCGCAAATGCTGGGGGAAAATGGAATAGCCACAACGGTTGTGCCGCCAGAATCGATGACTTCTAGATTATGCGGTCGATCGAGAACGGGACATTTTCAGGGTGTGGCGACGATCGTCACCAAGTTGTTAAATTTAGTACAACCCGATCGGGCTTATTTCGGCATCAAAGACGCGCAGCAACTGGCTATTATTCGCCGACTGGTGGCAGATCTGAGTATTCCTGTGGAAATTGTTGCTTGTGCAACAATCCGGGAGACTTCTGGACTGGCTTACAGTTCCCGCAATCAGTATTTGAGTTCCCAGGAAAAAGAAAGCGCTGCCAGTTTGTATCGGAGTTTACGATCGGCTCGGACGGCATTTCGTCAAGGCGTTCGTGGCAGTATCGAGTTAGTCGATCGCGTTCGAGAAGAATTGGCAACTGTATCGGATATTCAACTCGAGTATGTGGAGTTGGTGCATCCAGAGACCTTGGAACCCCTGGAAACCGTTGAGACCGTGGGGTTGCTGGCGATCGCTGCTTGTATTGGTTCCACTCGGTTAATCGATAACTTGCAGTTGCGTCAGCCGATCGTTGCCATCGACGGGCCCGCCGGAGCGGGAAAATCTACCGTAACGCGCCAAGTCGCTCGCCAACTGAAATTATTGTATCTCGATACCGGAGCCATGTATCGAGCCGTCACTTGGTGGGTGTTGGACTCCGGGATGGCTGTAGACGATGCCACCGTCGCGTACGCCTTGGATCGCTGTGATTTGGAGTTGCAACCCGATGAAGAACAAGGTTGTCGCGTCTGGGTCAACGATCGAGAAATCACCCGAGAAATCCGCACCCCGGAAGTTACCACTCGAGTTTCGGCTGTCTCTGCACTTCCCTCCGTGCGTCAATTTCTGGTGGCACAACAACAGCGTTATGGTCGTCGCGGCGGATTGGTGGCAGAAGGTCGGGATATTGGAACCTGCGTGTTTCCCGATGCCGATGTCAAGATTTTTTTAACCGCATCGGTGGCAGAACGTGCCAAGCGACGACAGAAAGATTTGGAACAACAGGGACACGGATCGATCGACCTGCAAGAATTGGAAGAATCCATTGCAGAACGCGATCGACAAGACAGTACCCGCGCCATTTCTCCGTTACGTAAAGCTGAGGATGCGATCGAAGTTCAAACCGACAACTTGAAGATAGAAGAAGTCATCGATCTCATTGTCAGTTATTGTCGGTAAGCTCAAATTAAAATTGGGGAACGAGAACGGCAACGAGGATACTCAGCAAGGTTTCTAACTCATCTGGAATCACGTATAGTTTGGTTCCTTGAGTAATTTGTTTTGCATTTCGATCGAGTTTTCCAAATTGCCATATGTCTCCAGTGGTGACAGCACCCACTAAAAAAGGGATCTCGTCGGTCTGTCGTTGTGCCAGAGCGATTAACTCCATCGCCAGTTGAGTGAAACCCCGCGCTAAATCCGCGTGTTTGGCTTTAACGACAAGACATTGAGATTGGGTGTATAAGTAATAGTCTAGAGAACCTTTGAGATACTCGCTGACGGTAAGTGGATATTCAATCCGGAGTTGAGCGTGCGCGGTTTCGGCAACTTCAACTAAGATAGGTGCAATTAGCATTTCTCGGCGTGCGGCTTCGCTGGTGAGGCTGATGAAGGTCAGACGGCGTTGGAGTTGTTCTTGGAGAATGGCGAAGCGATCGATCTTAACGGGATATCGTGCTAAATCCAGAAGGGTTCGTTGTAGAGAATAACCGAACTCGGCAAGAATATCTTCGGGTTCGTAGGTCATCTCGAAGTAGCTGCGAAACGTATAAGATCGATCGGGTTGCAGAATTGGCGGTATAGACATAGATTGAAGATACGATCGAGTGTATTTCTGTACGATATCGCGTTTTTCGAGTCGCAATGCAAGTCGATCTCCTCCTGCTCACTTCACAGTCAATGAGAAATCTTCAACCGAACTCGATATAAAACCCCAATCGACAATTCGATCGGGGTTTTATATCATCAAACTGCCATCAAATCACCTGGAAATCCGCCTGAGAAAGTTGAGTCATCAAAACCCCCTCAAGACGCGCCAACTGTTCCTCCAGTGCCAAAACACTCAAGATATTCCCACTTTGAGAAAAAGTCAAATCCTCAAAAGTCAACCCACCGCGCAAAGCGATAAAATCCACCCCATCTTGGAAATCAACGATCGTCTCCACCCCATTTCCCCGTGCCAGAACAAACGCATCAATCCCCGCGCCACCCGTCAACGAGTCATCGCCGAGATCGCCAAACAGAGCATCATTCCCCGCCCCACCGGACAAGATATCGTTCCCCATACCGCCAAATAAGGCATCATTCCCCGCACCACCCGCCAGGGTATCATCTCCCCCATTGCCAAAAATGACATCATCTCCCCCATCCCCACAGATCTTATCGTTACCATCTTCAGAACTACCAGGAATGCCATTGCCGCCAACAAGAGTGTCGTTTCCGCCCCCGCCGCACAGCATATCATTTCCTAGATCCCCAAACAGTTGGTCATTTCCCGCTTCGCCCCACAAGTTGTCATCCCCTTGACCTCCGTACGCAGTATCCTCACCATCACCCCCAACCAAGCTATCATTTCCCGCATTGCCGCAGAGCAGATCGTTCCCCGCGCCGCCAAACATCACATCGCTACCGGCGGTATCGGCATCGGCAAAATTGCCATTACCGCCGATGAGGGTATCATCTCCCAAATCTCCCGAAAGGCTGTCATTGCCGATATCCCCGAAAGCCAGGTCGTTATCCTTACCCCCAAAAACCACATCATCATCTTTGCCGGCATAGATACTATCTTCTCCCTCGCCTCCTTTGAGGACATCCGCACCGCCGTTGCCGGAGATGAAATCGCGATCGCTACTTGCCCCAACGGGAACCGAACTGCCGCGACTGCCCAGAATCGTGTCATCTCCCTGTTCTCCATATAGGGAATCATTTCCCCCATCGCCGAAAATTCGATCGTTATCTTTGCCGCCGTGGGCAAGATCGTGTCCGTCTCCCCCGGAGAGTTCGTCGTCATTTTCGTTGCCGAAGAGGACATCATTTCCCGAACCGCCCCAAAGGCGATCTTGCCCGTCTGGGTCGGGGTTTGCCGGATTGCCATTGCCGCCGATGACTGTGTCGTCGCCGAGATCTCCCGTGAGGGAGTCGCTACCTTTGTCGCCGAACACCAGATCGTTATCTTTGCCGCCGTGGGCTGATCGTTGCCTTGACCTCCATGTAGGTTGTCTTCGCCTTCGCCGCCTTTGAGGGTGTCGCTGCCGCCGTTGCCGAACAGCCAATCTCGATCGGCTGTTGCCCCGACGGAAACGGGACTGCCGAGACTTCCTAGTAGGATGTCGTCGCCGAGATCTCCGCCGAGGGTGTCGTTGCCCCCATCTCCAAAAAGGCGATCGTTGTCTTTACCGCCGTGGGCGAGATCGTCGCCGTCTCCGCCGGATATGGCGTCGTCTTTTTCGTTGCCGAATAGGGAGTCGTTGCCTGCGCCGCCGTATAGGGTGTCTAGTCCGGAGAGTTCTGAGTCGGTTAAATCGGCTGAGTCGCCGATGATGATGTCGTCGCCGTCGTCGCCGTGGAGGGCGTCATTTCCTCGGTCTCCCCAAAGTCGATCGTTGTCTTTGCCTGCGAAACTGATGTCGTCGCCTTTGCCGCCGTGAAGGGTGTCTTCTCCGGCGCTGCCGGCGAGGAAGTCGTTTCCTGCGTTTCCGGCGAGGAAATCGCGATCTTCTTCTGACCCTCGGGGGGTGGCACTGAATGGACCGCCGACGAGGACGTCGTCTCCTTCTTCTCCTTGGAGGATGTCGTCTCCTTCTTCTCCCCGAATGTCGTCGTTTCCTTCTGTTCCCACCAGATTTTCTGGGGTGGCGCTGCCGTCTATTTGATTTTCTGTTTGGGGTAGGCTCGCCAACGGCATCGGTGCGAGGACGGCAACTTCTGCCCCGGTAAAGGAAAATGGAAGTTCTACCGAGAGGTCTAATGCAGTCGGAGGAGTCGGGCAATCTCCGTGAGATTCACCCAAACCCGGAGGCGGTGGGGGGAGTACACCAGTGCCGCCGCCGCTATTTCCGCCGCCGCCGCTATTTCCGCCGCCGCCGCTATTTCCGCCGCCACCGCTATTTCCGCCACCGCCGCTATTTCCACCGCCGCTATTTCCGCCACCGCCGCTATTTCCACCGCCACCGCCACTACTTGCTGGAACCGAGAGAAAAATAGTTGCCGGGGTCGGATCTTCTGCCTCCTCGTTATCCGTTGCTGTGAAAGTAAAAGTCGTCCCCCCAAAATCCGAGGTAGATGAGAAAAACAGCTCGTCTGCTCGATCGATCTCGAGAATTTGACCTTGCCTAATTCGCGTGCCGCCGTCATTGGGATTGCCTAAGTACAACACCCCGGCATCCGTTGGGGGCAATTGGGTGATGGTGTAGGATACCACCTCGCCATCTGCATCGGTGGCAGCTAATGCCGGAAGTCCAGTGGCTGCACCTTGTGGCACTTCGACAAAATCATCCTGAGCGCTAGGAGGCAAATTCGCATTCGGGGGCGCTAAAATAACCGTGCCGGGAGTGGGGTCGAGCGTGCCGTTATTATCGATGCTGGCGTAGGTAAACAGCGTTTGAGTGAAGGTTGCACTCGCGCCAAAAGTGAGTCGGTTCAACTCCGTGGGGGTCAATTGCTGTCCCACGGTGACAGGAGCCCCATTGAGGCGCAACTGACCTTGAGCTGTGGGTGGTAAAGTGTCAATGATGTAAGCGGCAACAGTTCCATCGGGGTCGCTGCCACCCAATCCCCTCAGAATTTTCGTTTGTCGGGGATTAAAACGATCGCTAACATCTCGCGTTTCGGGTGGCAAGTTGTCGGGTGTTAATGTAATTGTGGCGGCAGAAGACGTCGCGTCTTCATCGTCCGTTGCCGTAAATTGGAAAGTTGCGCCGGAAAAATCGGCTTCTGCCTGGAAAATCAGATCGTCGAGGCGATCGTCTGTTAGGGTTTGACCAACGCGCACGGGATCGCCATCTAGCAGCAGTTCTCCTTGCTCGGGAACCGGGAGTCGGGTGATGGTATAAAGGCTGACCGAACCGTTGGCATCGGTGGCTTGCAGCGCCGGAAGCCGAGTCGCTGCGCCCCGTGCCACCTGCACGGAATCTGATTCGGCGTTAGGCGGTGGATTTGCCGGTGCCGAGATTGTCGTGGTATCGGTGGCATTCACTTCGTTATCCGGTGGATTGCCCACGATCGTAAATCCAGGAGGCGGAGTGACTTCGACGGTATTGGTGAGAATGCCGGTCGCATCTTCCCGCACAATGCCCGAAATACTCAGGGTAAGAGTTGCCCCAATGCCCAAATTGGCGATCGCGGTAATTTGATTATCGACGATCGTCGTGGAGACCAAATCGCCCGTCCCACCGGAAATAGTGGCAGAAATTCCTTGCCGCCTAAAATCGATCCCCTCGGGCAACAGCTCTGTGATGGTAATTCCCTCGATCTGGGTCAGATCGAACTCGGGTAAATCGATCGGCGCAATGTAATTGGCTGCGGAAACGGTAATCTCGTAAGTGACTTCTTCTCCCACTTCGACGGTATCGAGGTTATCCGTCTTGGTGACTCGCAGATCGACTTGCGGCGACGGTAGGGGTAAACTAGCAAAGTCGGTTAAGTCAAAACCGAGATCGGCGATTAATGTTGGGCGGGCATCGGTAGAGGAAACCTCATAAAGATTGCCGTTAGAAGTGAGATACAGTCCTCCATTATCCCCAAATGCTAGAGAACCCGATTCGGAACGCGGAAGACCCGTGTTGCCCACATAAGTCGCTTCTAGAGTATTGATATTGACCCGAAAAATCCGAATCGTATTTGTTCCACCGATCCGATCGCCACTATTATTGAATTCGCGGGCAGCTTCGGTGACGTACAGAATATCTGGATTGTTGGGATCGAAGGCGGCATCTCCCCCACCGCCGACAAACTCGGAATTGGCTGCTGGGGCGCTGCCGGGACGAGTTGAGATCGTGCCCAAAGACTTGGCTTTCCCGGTTTCGCGATCGATCTCAAAAAGTTCCCGACTATCGCCGAGGGCGAAGAGTTGGTTTTGATAGTCGGGATTGGTAGTGTTGGGCGAAGCTTGGGCCAGTTTGACGATCGAACCCCCGAGGGCAGCCAGTGCCGGATCGACCTCATCGGGATCGCTCCCCCCTAATGTTCCCAAAACATTGTTTTCGTCCGTATCCGGATTCCAAGTGGCGACACGGGCATTAACCTGATTGCCCGCCCCAAACGATCGAAACTCGACGTAGTAGACTAACCCCGACCCGGCTTCGCGTGCCAGTGCCGAAGTCACAAAGCTGAGAGTGCCGAAGACTTCTGAAGAACCATCGTTGAGATCGAGCACCCGGATGTTCCTACTATTAGCTTGGGCGGCGTAGATGACGTTTGCCAGATTAATGTTTAAGATGCCGGGGTACAGGGCGAGAGTCGCCCGATGGAACGCCCAAGGAGACCGGATCTCGCCCACCGTCGCGTCTAGCTCCCAGTTTCCGCCCAACGCGGCATTGCCCACGGGGGTCGTGGAAGCCGCAATCCGCATCCCGGTGATTTGGCTGAAGGTTTGGATGAATTGGCGTCCGAGTTCTTCAGCGGCTACGCGACAGCCGTAGAGCCAAATTTCCCCATCGGGAGCCAGTGCTTTCGCCCACTGTTTCAACTGAGGAATCGAGTTTTGCAGAGATCGCCTTGTCAGTTGACTGTTGCCCAACTGGAGGCTCCCCGGTTGACCGTGGGAGACGATATGAATTGCTTCTAAGTTCGTATAGTTATCCAGAACTTCAGTAATCTGCTCGATGCCATTTCGGGTTCGATCGATCGTCTCGAGCTGTGTTCCCGAAGTGGCATCGACAAGACTCCCGGGGAGGTACAACTCCTGCGATCTCGGGAAATTGTCCACTCCGGAATCGATAAAAGCAATTCTTCTGACATTATCATTATCTTTTGACAACGCCGAAAATTCATGCGCTTTTAATAAATCTACGTTCATCTCGTTAATTTGGGTAATCCTTCAAGATATCTGAAAAATTCATGGGTTTTTCCTGAGTTTTTCCGGGTTGATATCCCTGCCAAAGTTTGCGTTTTGGGATGCCAACAAATCTACGGACAGACAACTTTTTTTATCCGTTGACTCAGACGACTCATGAGTTTTGAAAAAATCATCAAAACTTTGCTGCGGTTCCAGAAATAAACTCGGGCAACCTCCTGTGTCCGGTCTTTCCGTGAAGATATCGGGTTCGAGCGAAATCTCCGAGACTCTCGGGGAGTCGCTGCACTTGCAATGGGAATTGGAATGAGTAGTTTTAGCAACTCTTTAACCGTTAGCAAGACGGTCGATCGATTGAAGCACCCTATCAAATGTCAATTTGTCACAGACTCAGCCAGACTTTTTCGTTAGAGACGAACACCCAAGTTAGCCAATAAAGATGCTTAGAGATTGGATCTGATGATTGCTGACCAGCTTATCGAACTGGTTGTACACCCTGCTATTAGATCTATCATTACCGAGCGTGTATCCGTAATACGGAAGGCAGTCGGTCGCTGTAGTCACACATTATAGTATTTCCACTGACTCCGCTGCAACTGTCCCCAATCGGTAATCATACGGAGACACTTTCTCGATGCAACACAAATGTTACGCTGCTAGTGTTCCACCGCGATCGTCCTCGATGATTAGCCACATCGAACGGTGGAGACAGAGGCGCTCCTACCGCGATGCACAATGACAAATGCGTCTGGAAAAGTTGAACCCGATCGAAACCGACACCGCGCACTTTGGGCAAAATTCAGTAAAAAGGCTGAGATGACAAGCGTGTAGGGACTTTGGATGTGGATAGGTGACTTCCTGCCTTGCTGCACTAGCCGCTCTCCGTCGGCTGATGGCGATCTTTTAGGATCGATCGCCATCAGTTCCGTAACTAATGCCTTCAGAATGATAGCTTGGGGGTTCGACGTGAATTAATACCCGTACGGGGCTGTACCGCGATTCTAGCTCCGTTTCCACCGCTTCGGTAATCTGATGAGCGGTTTCGACATCTTCAGCCGCGACAATCAGGTGCATTTCAATAAAAACCTGCCGACCCACCAATCCACGAGAGGCGATATCATGGCAGTTGAGGACACCGGGAACTTGGAGAACGACTTGCTGAATGGTTTCAGGAGCGATCGCCATTTCGTCTACCAACCAGGGGATATTTTGCTGTAGCACCTCCCAGCCGCTGCGGAACACCAACACCCCAACCGGAAAGGCAAAAACCACATCCAACCATTGATAGCCCAACCAGACCCCGATTAACCCCCCTATCACGGTCATGGAAATCCAGATGTCGCTCATGGTGTGGTATGCGTCGGCGACTAGGATTTTGCTACCAATTCGCTCTCCCTCTCGCCGTTCGTACCACGCGACAAAGATATTGACCCCCAAAACAACCAGCATCAACCACAAAACCGGAGCGGACATGGTGACAGTTTGAACTGGAGATAATAATCGATCGACAGCGCCTTTAAGAATTTCAAAGCAAGCGATCGCCAAAAAAGCGGCAATTCCCATCGCTCCCAGCGCTTCAAACTTTTGATGACCGTAGGGATGATCGCGATCGGGGTGCGGAGACGATAACTGACTGGTAAATAACCCCAGAACGTTACTCGTACTATCAGTGACGCTGTGCAGTGCATCCGCCAGCAAGCTCAGCGAACCCGTCCACCAACCCAATCCGGCTTTCAGTACCAACACGAACAGATTGAGCAGCAGGGTAATGACTAAAACGCGGCGAACTTGAGGACGGTAATCGGTGCTCACGACGCGGCATGGTAAAAACTAGATCGATTTTCCCATTGTCTTAGGCAAAAACGACATTAAAGTTGGGTTAAAATTTATGTTTAACCCAAAAAGAGAGGGTACTTTTTACAGTATCCTCTCTTTTTTTAGTACCCCCAAGGGAATTCGAATCCCTGTCGCCTCCGTGAAAGGGAGGTGTCCTAGGCCTCTAGACGATGGGGGCATGTCCTAAGCGCCTTTACTAGATTAATTCATGTTTCTGTGGCTGTCAACCCCTCTTGGGCAATTTTTCCTAGAGACTGGGTACTCCTCCACACGAACCATTTTTCCCGGCTTGAGAAAAAAAGAGTCCGATCAATCCACAATCGCATTCAGCAAGACATCAGACAAGCTCAAACCTTGCATTTTTTCCAAGGTGACGGTATCGACAATATCGAACTTCGCACCTGCACCTTGCAAGTCATCGTCCAACGCTTGCAAAAACTCTGTTACTTTTGGATCGTTGCCGACTTGGATAAAAGAAATCGCCAGTTCTTCATCGCGATCGATTTTCCGAGAGGCTTCGATAATCTGCTTCATCACGGTTTTTCGATCGTCGGGTTCCCCATCGGTGATCACCAGCATGGTTTCCCCATTGGGTTTGGTCGTTCCGGCAGTTCGGCGATCGAAAAAGTTATCCAGTGCATCCTGTAAAACACTTGCCAGATCCGTACGTCCCACCGGATCGTTCTCCTCAAAAATTTGCGTCACTTTATCAGATGTGACATTATCGTAGCGCTTAAATCGGCTCGAAAAGACATAGATCGTAATTCCATCGGGATCTAACTCTTCGCATTTTCTCGCCAGAGCTAGGGTCGATTCCTGCACGGTTTCCCAGCGGCTTTTATTGCCGGCTTGGTCTTGAGCGGACATACTGCCGCTTTTATCGATAATTAAGGTATAGTCGCGGTTTTCCAGCACGGTTAACTTCCGATGATTGAGTTGGCAACGCCTCCCATCTTACCAGTTGCTTTCGTGCTGGAAGGTTAAAGTTGAACCTCTTTTGAGACTTCTCGAGCCTCGATGGTCTTGTCGAGTGGAGAAATCTCGCCTTCGGTAAACTCCACACACCACTATCCCTCTCCAGAAGTCGGGTTCGAGCTTTTTCCCCACTGGCTTCGGCGTGACGGCGAAGTGTCTGATGTGGCAGTTGTTTGAAGATTCCGACCCTGCGGTACGATCGAACTAGAGTCTCAGAGCCACACGAAGCCAATGACTGCTTTCTTAACATCACCCCTAGAAGTTGATGTCAGTCGCGTACATCTAAGCGACGAACAGTTTTATCAACTCTGTATCAACAACCCCGATATCCCTCTCGAACGTACCGCTAAAGGAGTTTTACTCATTATGTCACCGGTGGGAGGAGAGAGCGGCAATCGCGAAATGGAGTTTGGAGGAGAGTTATATGTTTGGAATCGCCAAACGAAACTGGGAAAGGTTTTTAGTTCTTCCACTATTTTTAAGTTACCCTCAGGTGGCAGTCGCTCTCCTGATGCGGCGTGGGTGGAACTCTCGCGGTGGTCAGCTTTAACACCTCAACAACGGCAGAAATTTCCTCCCATTGCACCGGATTTTGTCTTGGAATTACGATCGAGAACTGACAGCCTGAAAATGCTACAAGAGAAAATGCAGGAATATCTCGATAGTGGGGTGCGGTTGGGTTGGATGTTCGATCCGCAAAATCAACAGGTTGCTATTTATCGTAGCGGAAAAGAAATAGAAGTTCTCGATTTGCCGACAGAACTTTCTGGGGAAGAGGTGTTACCGGGTTTTGTGCTACAAGTCGATCGATTTGTGGATTGAGGGACTTTCTGGTATGGATATCGTTTCTCAAACCTACGGTACGATCGAACTAGAGTCTCAGAGCCACACGAAGCCAATGACTGCTTTCTTAACATCACCCCTGGAAGTTGATGTCAGTCGCGTACATCTAAGCGACGAACAGTTTTATCAACTCTGCATCAACAACCCCGATATCCCCCTGGAACGTACCGCTAAAGGAGTCTTACTCATTATGTCACCCGTCGGTGGAGAGAGCGGCAACCGCGAAATGGAGTTTGGCGCAGACTTAACGGTCTGGAATCGCCAAACGAAACTGGGGAAAGTCTTTAGTTCTTCCACTATTTTTAAGTTACCCTCAGGGGGCAGTCGCTCTCCCGATGCGGCATGGGTAGAACTCTCGCGGTGGTCAGCTTTAACACCTCAACAACGGCAAAAATTCCCACCCATCGCACCAGATTTTGTCATGGAATTGCGTTCTCGTAGCGACAGTCTGAAAATGCTACAAGAGAAAATGCAGGAGTATCTCGATAGTGGGGTGCGGTTGGGTTGGATGTTCGATCCTCAAAATCAGCAAGTGGAACTCTATCGTCCAGGAAAAGAAATCGAAGTTCGTCAGTTGCCGACGGAACTTTCTGGAGAAGACGTGTTGCCGGGTTTTGTGCTACAAGTTGATCGATTTGTGGATTGAGATCGACGTGGTAGAATTTTTCTAGATCTAGGCTGTTACATTTCAACTAAAAACTTATCGATGCGACAACGTTCCAGACAAAATCGGTTGAAAATAAAGATCGCCACCCGATCGGCGATCGTCCGATTAACGATACTACTAGCCCTTTTATCGATCCTCTGTCTATGGGGTTGGTTTTCCCTATTTTGGATGCCGGGACGCAGTTATAGCGGTGAACTCCCTCCGCTAAATGCTCGGGAAATTGAACTGGAAAATTCACTTGAACGGGATGTAACTCAACTGGCGAAAACGATCGGAATTCGCAATTTTCTCGAATATGAGAACCTCAATGCAGCGGCGGATTTTTTAGAGAAATCCTTAGCACAAATGGGATATGAGGTAAAGCGGCAAAAATATGAAGTCCAAGGCAAAGCGTATTACAATATCGAAGCCGAAAAACGAGGAACCAAGAATCCCGATGAAATCATTGTCATTGGCGGTCATTACGATTCGGTGATGGATTGTCCGGGAGCGAATGATAATGCAACGGGAGCGGCGTCAACATTAGAATTAGCGAGAATATTTTCCCAGAAACCCACCGATCGTACCTTGCGTTTTGTGGAATTCACCAATGAAGAACCGCCATTTTTCTGGGAATCGGAGATGGGAAGTTTGGTGTATGCAACGCGATCGTACGAGCAAAATGAAAATATCGTCGCCATGTTGAGCTTGGAAACTATGGGATATTTTTCGGATGAAAAAAAGAGTCAAAAATATCCGTTTCCCTTGGGATTCTTCTATCCCGATCGGGGCAATTTTATCACCTTTATCGGCAATCTCAATTCTGGCGATTTAGTGCGACAGACGATCGAATCTTTCCGCAGCCATACCCAATTCCCCTCAGAAGGTGGCGCATTTCCCGATTGGCTTCCCGGCGTCGGTTGGTCAGACCACTGGTCATTTTGGCAACAGGGTTACAAAGCCCTTATGGTGACAGATACCGCGCCCTTCCGCTACCGTTATTACCATACGGCTGAAGATACGCCCGACAAAGTGGATTTCGAGAAACTGGCAAGAGTGGTGACGGGATTGGTAGAGACGATTTCCGATTTAGCTCAAACAGCATTCATCTCAACACCTACCCGGAGGGAGGTGTTGAGATGAATGCGCGTGAGTTGACAACAGTCCTCTGACCCATGTGCGACAGCACGAGGGAAGAGGACAGGTCGGAAACGAACAAATCTTGTGCTATGCTACTTTATAAGAATTTGATTTCACTCTAAGATGTTTAAGGTCGTCAAGGTCAGACTAGATCCAGATGCCCAACAACAAAAGTCTCTAGCACAGGCTTTTGGCAGTTGTCGCTGGCTTTGAAATTATTGTCTGAACTTGATGAACCAAACCTATAAAGAGACCGGTTTTGGGCTATCTGGATATGAAGTAAAGAAATTAATCCCACAGTTGAAAAAAGAGCATGACTGGTTGGCTTTAACTTACTCACAGTGCTTACAAAAAGTCTGCTTAAATCTGGGATTGGCTTTCAATAACTTCTTTGAAAAGAGAGCTAAATACCCGAGTTTTAAGTCTAAGCAGGGTAAGCAGTCAATACAGTACCCTCAAAATGTCAAGGTTGCCGAGAGTTATTTAACCCTGCCAAAAATCGGCAAGGTCTCGGCAATTATTCATAGACCCGTTGAGGGCAAAATCAAGACCGTCACCGTATCCAAAAACTGTTCTAATCAATACTTTGCGGCGATTTTGTTTGATGACGGTAAGGAGAAACCGGAACCCAAGATGGAGGGGAAGAAGATCGGTGTTGACTTGGGTGTGAAACTGTAACTTAATATCTGGTCAGATATATACAAAACTACTCAATTTGACCAGATATTAAAGAATCAATATCGGCTCTTACCTTCTTCTGCCAGTCCGGTATTTGCTTGAGCCTTTCGCGGACACCGGGTAAAACTTTCAATTGCACCGGGACTTGATCGTATGCCACTTTATGATCTGGCTGGAATTTTAATGTTGGCATGATTAAAGGCTTTTATATCTGGTATACTACATAATATAACGTATTTGAAAGGTCGAATCAAATGCTACTTAGTTTCAAGACGGCATTAAGACCCAACAATAAACAGGAGACACTATTTCGCAAAGCTTCCGGAATATCACGACACGCATACAATTGGGCTAACGCTCAGATCGGGGATGTTTTGGCAATTCGTGAAACCGACAAGACGGTCAAAGTTCCTACAGCAATCGATTTGCATAAAAAGTTGGTGGCTGAAGTCAAATCCGTTAATCAATGGTATTACGAAGTCAATAAAAACGTCCCTCAAAAAGCGCTGGCAGATTGCCGAACCGCTTGGGATAGATGCTTTAAAAAGGTTTCCCAACAACCCCGATTCAAAAAGAAAGGTCAACACGATTCTTTTTATTTGGAATCAGGGACAAAAGCCAAGCCGGGAATCAAAAATGACGGTAAGCGAGTCAGATTACCCTCTATCGGTTGGGTGCGCTTAGCAGAGCCTCTACCTGTGACAGCTGTTCATAACTGTGTGATCTCACGCCAAGCTAATCGTTGGCTTATCTCAATTAAGGTTGAAATTGAAAAACCCAACGTAGACCCTAATAGACCGACAGTTGGTGTTGACATAGGAATTAAGGAATTAGCAGTTTGTTCTAACGGGAAAGTCTTCGCTAACCCGAAAGCGTATCGCCGTTTAAACAAACGGATGAAGCGGTTACAACGTCGCGTTAGTAAGCGTGTCAAAGGTTCTAAAAATCGAGCCAAAGCGGTGCAAAAGCTAGCTAAGTTACACGCCCGGATTGCCAACACACGTAAGGATGCGATTCACAAATTAACTCACTATCTTGCCCAGAACCACAGCGAGATCAAGATTGAGGATTTGTCAATTAAAGCCTTCTTGAAAAATCACAAGTTAGCCGGGGCAATTGCCGATTGTGGTATGTACGAGTTTCGCCGACAGTTAGAGTATAAAACTGAGAAATTTTCCAGTCAGTCGATCTTGGTTGATAGAATGTTTCCCAGTTCTCAAATCTGCTCAAACTGTGGCAATCATCGTCACAAAATTCCCTTAAAAAACCGCACTTATCTCTGCCCTGAATGCGGTTATACCGAGGACAGAGACTTAAACGCGGCGAAGAATATCGAACGATGGTTTGATGGAATCCATATTCCAGAGCGTTCGGATTGGGCGGTGAGTTCCACCGTGTCAGCCTGTGAAGTAGACAAACCCGATAGCAGTTATGCTGTCGCTACGTTGAATCAGGAAGTCAACAGCAATCCGACTCATGTCCAGCTTTGTCTAGATTTGAGTAGGTTTGTATAGGTTTTACAGAACGGTTTAACTCATTTTGCGATTACCAGCGATGGGTCAAAGTTTGACAACCCGAGAATCCTCAATCAACATGAGCCGAATTTAAAACTCAAACAGCAACAGCTATCGAGAAAGCAAAAAGGCTCTAACAATCGCTCCAAAGCCAGATTGAAAGTTGCCAGAGTTCATGGGAAAATGACTAACTGCCGTGCCGATTTTCTCCACAAGCTATCTCGTAGGATAGTGAACGAAAACCAAGTGATTGTGGTGGAAAATCTCAATGTTAAAGGGATGATGCAGAATCACTGCCGAGCTAAATCTATCCATCAGGTTGGCTGGGGGATGTTTTGCACCATGCTTAAATACAAGGCAGAAACGGAAGGGAAGATTTATCAAGAAGTCGATCGATTTTTCCCGAGTTCAAAAATCTGTCATGTGTGTCTTCATCAAGTCGGTAGCTTACCCCTAGATGTAAGATTCTGGACTTGTGAACAGTGCCATACAAAACACGACAGGGACATCAACGCAGCGATCAACCTTCGAGATGAAGGACTACGAATTTTGACCTCTGGAACGGGGGATAAAGCCTGTCGCCCAGATGTAAGTCGCAGTCATAGAGGACGTAAGAAATCTACGACTACGCTTTCTGTTGGACAGGAAGCCAACACTGTACCGTCAGGTCAGTGTGGGTAGTTCACATTCGGTTAGCTAGACATCGGTAATGTCCGCTCCATATCCCCCAATCCCCCTGGCAATCCTGACTGTAACCAAAACACATGAAAAAGTATATATAAAATACCGCACAATAGTTGAGGTGAGTGTCAGTGCAATTAGCCGCACCCTATTTTCCTGCTAGGATGACGGCAGGCAATTTTGATTCTGCTTCCGTAAAAAAAGTTGTGGGACCGAATCGGCAAGTCTATCAACGGCTCAAACTCGCATTCCGACTGGGCTTGCGCCGTCAAATCTTTATCGCAGTCTGCGACGATTTGACGCGCAGAGATGGGATTGCCGCCCGATTGCAGTCGGAACTCGCCCAGGAGTCGCCTCAGTGTTCCAATTATCCGCCGTTGGTGACGCTCCAATTAAAGGATGGAACCGATCCGAACCCCATCGGCAAAGTCCAGCAATGGTTAGCGCAACATCCACCGATCGATCGCCGCCAAGAGGTGCGGATGCCGGGATTTCAGATTTTAGGGGTGGAACGCCTGACTCGACAACCGGCTCAGGTGCAGTGGTCGTTTTTGAACCACTTGCGAGCAACCCCCAGACTTTTACCCACTTTGGATTCGAGTTTGCTGCTCTGGGTATCGCCGCCTTGGTTGTATTCCATCGAGCAGTCTGCGCCGGAATTTTGGCGCTGCTGCACGGGAATTTTTGAGTTTTGGGGAGAATCGATCGCAGAGGACGATCGACTCTCAAATGAGGACGAGGCGAGGTTGCAATCGGTTCCCGATGCGGCAAGAGAACTGAATCTACCATCGCCGGAACCGCAGTCTTTTTCTCGCGGACCAGAATCAGATCGCTTCGTCATAGAGCCAGAGACGGCTCAAACCACGAATGCCGATTACCAACAACGGCAATCGGCATTCGGACATATCGATCGAGATTTGGTGACGGAGGTTTTGGCAAGTCTCGATGGCGTTGACAGCACTCCGGCAAAGTCCCTCGAACTCCTGGAACAAATCGAACAACTCCATAGACTACAAGCACCGGCAACCCTACTTGCCGAACATTATCAGCATCTGGGGGATATCTACCGCGATCGCATTGAGAGCGAGGATGCGACTCCTGCCTGCATTAGCATTGCCATCCGCGCCTACCAGCAGGCGATCGACTTTTGGGAAGAAATGCCGTCGGCACAGATAGCTGTCGGAGAACGGGTGCTCTCGATTCTCAACGATTTGGGAACGCTTTATTGGATGCTCTCCCTCACGCTTGCTGATACCAATCTCAAAAGCGCAAATCTGCAACAGAGTGCCAGTGCTTACCAAACGGCTTTGGCATTTCTCGATCCCCAAAGCCAGAGTCAGAGTTGGAGTTTGATTCAGAATAACTTGGGGGGGGTGTATGCTGAACTGGCGGCGTGTGGGGATGCGGCAGAAAACTGGCAACAGGCGTCGATCGCATTTGAAGCCTCGTTGCACGGTGCCGATCTCGATCCGCAACATTATGCCGCTACTCAAGATCGTTTGGGAACTGCCTACTGGAATTTGGCGCAATATCGGCAACCTCTTCGGTTTCTCAAACAGTCCATTTCTGCCTACACAGAAGCGCTGAATTGGGATAGTGGCGACAGCGATCCCCTCGGTTATGCGGCTATCCAAAACAACTTGGGAACGGCGTACTGGAATCTATCGGAACATGAGGAACCTGACGTTTATTTGCGTTTGGCGACGGGAGCATATTCCCAAGCTTTACAGTATCGTACGCCGGATGTGTGTCCTGTCGGTTGCGCGGTGACTCAAAACAATTTGGGGACGGCTCTTTGGCAGCTTGCCGATCGCTCTCAAGACGATTCGCTTGTCTATATAACGCTATTAGAACAGACGATTTCAGCTTATGAAACGGCGATCGAGTTAATTCGATCGCTTTTGGAAAATACGGACTTATCGCCGGCGGAAATGGGACTGACATTCGATCGATTTGCGACCCATAACAACCTCGGGTTGGCGTACTACCAATGGGCGACTCATCCCCACCACTGCGGCGATACGGCGACAAGACGATTGTATCTCGAAGCGTCTCTGCACCACCATCTCGAAGCGTTAGCGGGTTGGAAGTCCGATCCACAACGCTATCAAATGGCGTTGGAATTTGTCGTCCAAACCACTCGCGCTTTTTACAATGATGGGGATATTCACGGGCAAAATATAGCCTTTTCACGGCTTCCTGTCGGGTTGCTTCCGGAGGTTATGCAGTTATTTTGACCGATTTTGGCAAAATGCACAAAGTGCAAATAGGGGTCGCATTCGCTTAAAATTCAAACAGACTATCCGGTTGTGTGTATTTTTTAACGATGTACTATTACGATCCGCCCTATTTTCTCGTTGTCGCAGGTTTGTTCATCGGATTGACTTGCGGTTCTGCTTTCTACACCACTTTGGTGCGATCGACCCAGGAATGGTCGAAACAGCGATCGAGTCGTCTGCTTGCCTCGTTACAAGGCGCACAGCTTCTCTTGCCCTTTTTGGGTGTTTCGGTGGGATCTTGCGTTTTTCTCGCCTCGAGTTTGCAGATTTTTAGCCTTCCTGCATCTTTTGCCTATCTTTTATCGCTGATCATGACATTATTGGTCAACGGCTTGATTTGGGCACAGCTTCAAAAGCTTCTAGCTCAATTAGAAGAGGGCGGTTCCAAAGCGATAGATTTGGACTCGCTTTCGTTGGGGGAAATTCAGCTTCCCAGTCAGGAATAGTTAATGGTTGATTGTTGATTGTCGATTGTCGATCGGACTTCAGCAGCAACCTAAGAATTAGCCCTACTACGGACGCTAGCTTAGCTCAGCGTCCGTACTATTTTAACCAGGCAGATAAGTCTCGATCGAGTAAGTCTTGTAAGTGTAGAATATCGTCTCGATAAATCTCGATCGCTTCTTGGCGCAGTTCAGGAGAAAGAGTCGGTCTTTCTGCATTTTTTTGGTTGATTTGGCTGCGGATTCGGTCTCGAGTGCGATCGGATAAAATGGGTTTGAGAATGGAGGCAGCGATCGATCGAATGGGATTTTTGGTCATCACCAAATCGTGCAACATTCTATTTTTGGGAATTCCCGAAACTTTATGACGTTGAGAGGTGTCGGGATCGAAGGTTTCGTCTACGCCGACAAAGCCAAACATATCCCGAATTAATGTTTCGTTATCGGATACTAAATCTTCGTACAAATAGATTTTGATTTGGCTGGAATCGAATCGATCGTAGTATCGTTGAAGTTGTTGGTAATAAAATCCAATTTGGATAAAATATCCGCGATTTCTCACGATTTCTGCAAATTCGATCGGTTTGCCAGTTTGGGGATCTAAAATGGATGGATGTCGATCGCCGACGTGCATTAAATAAGAAGAAAAAGCTCGATCGATCGGATTTCGCAAACTGGCAATCAGTTTAGCATTGGGAACATAGTGATGAATGCGTTCTGCGGCTTTTGGACGAAATAAGTACACGCTGGAGACTTCGCCAATTACTTTATCTTCTGGCGCGTCTTGAAACATTGCTTGATAGTCTTCAAAATTTGTTACTCCGTCAGGATGTTCTTCACCTTCAAAGGCAAAAAAGTATAATTCTTTTTTTTCGGGTAAGAAAATTTGAGGATGCTGTTGGAGATACTTATACAAGGAAGTTGTTCCTCCTTTTCCAGCGCCGACGATAATAAAGTTAGGCAGTTTCATGATTTGTTTTTAGGGTCGATGGTGAATTGGATAAATTATATAAAACTTAAGCAAAGCATCTATATGTAGGGTGTGTTAGCGCAGCATAACGCACCATCATCACTGGTAGGGGCGAAGCATTTGCCCGAGAAATGTCATGGACAAACCGACAAGCATCATGCAAATGCTTCGCAAATTCTATGTCTTAACCCGAGTGGCGGTTGCTATCTATCGTAATGTATTTCTCGATCCAACTTGCAAACTTTTTCGACCAGCTTTGAAGATTTCGATCGGGTTTGGATTCGTTGAGATATCGATAGTATTCCCAAATATCCCAGTATGGACAACCGGGTTCGATCCGAATACCTGCCCAGTGTAAATAGGGCAAGACTTGACCGATTCTCGGATCGATGAGTTGGTTTCCTTCTCGAACGAAATGCGGACTTCCCGCCCAATTTCCCGGACATCCTCCCGGACGACGAACGAGATTAAAACGACGATCGATCTGTTTCAAAATGGTATAGTTAAGAATGGGTTGATCGGAGGTTTTTTGAGAGAAATCAAAGTATTCTGGATGTGCCGCGCATTCAGCAAATGTTTGATAGAGGAGGTTTTCTGAAATAAGATTTTTTTTGGAGGCCCACCAGCCCCCATTAAAAATATCTTGCAGTTCTAGATTGGTAAATATTTTATCTTCTATTACTTTGGAGGTAAAAACATTTTTGATTCCACTATTGTGTTGGTAGTCACAACAGAGAAAATCGTAGTCTGAAAAATAATTGAGATTGTCGATTATTTTCTCGAATACAACGATGTCTGTATCGATGTAGAGAAATTCGTCAAACTCGCCAAACCAACACGCTTGTTTTCTAAACTGATTCGGTCGGGCAAAAAAGGTTTCTCCAAAAGTTTGATGAAGTTGTGCGGAAAGCCGATGGACAAGTTCTAGATTTGGGTAAATGGTGACGCCGAACTTTCGATCGATAATCTGAAAAATGTCTTGATAATTATCATCATAAGGAATGAGGACAATTGGGGTTTCACCATCGTAATACCGAATGCTGTTGAGTAAAGCGATTGTCTGGTCGATCGCTCGATCGTTGGCTGTAATATAAATTCCGCGATTCATAAACGAGTCATTTTAAGTTTTTTCAATACTCGATCGGTCAAGCTAGGCGGTGCATTATAAGCTTTCGCTTTTCCTTTCAACTCCGGTCGTTTTTCCGGTTCGTGTAAATATCGATAATGTAAGAACAAATCTCGGTAGGGAAAATCGATATTTTCTCCTTGACAAAGGCGCTTAAATATCTTAGAAGAAATGCCAATATAATGGAGGTAAGTGAGACGATTTCCCCCATCGAACAAAAGTCGATCGCGATCTTCAAAGTGAGAAGAAGTGACACAGCATCCGGTTAGTTGTTCGGCAGGTAAATTTAAGGCAAAGTTATAAATACTCAAGTTCGATCGCATTGCCATATAATTAAGAATGGGTTGATCGGCTGCCCAAATATACAAAACCTCAGCTTCACTTTCTCTTAGCTTTGATAATAACCAGTCCATTTTTTCGGGTAAGTATAAGTATTTTCGAGAAGCAAATAGTCCCGAACAAAACATTTCCGACTGAAGGCGTTCTGGTGAAAATAATTCTGTTAGTTTTGGCGATGAAAGATCGTATACGTGACCCGGATCTTTGTACTGAAAGTCATAGACCACAATATCGTGACGATCGAGTTGCTCGAAAATAGGTTCGACGCGGTTCATCAACAAGGTATCGGCATCGAGATAAATAAACCGATCGAAAGGCCCATCAAACGCACAAAAATATCGCTGATGACCGAATCGGTAATAGGGAACAAATCCTTTTTCTAATCGACGCTGATGTGCGGTTGGATGTGCATCCCAAACGGCTTTGAAAAAATTATCCCAACGTTGCATCGATTCACGATCGTCATAGAGTTTAACATTCGATCGACGATCGATTTCTGAGGATATCCTTTCAACTTTATCATCATAAGGATAAACACAAACCGGGATTTCTTTGCCTTGTATAGCTTCAATGCTGTTGAGCAAAGCGACCAATTGATCGTAGACGGCATCATTGGCGAGAGTACAAATTCCATCCATAATTTAGCAGTTAGCAGGTAGGGTGTGTTGAGGCACGAAACGCACCATATTGCTATTTTTTATTTGCTATTCCCACAAACTCCGATAACCAATTCAGTAAATTAAGTTTGTGCAATATAATTTGTCTAGCTTCGGCGATCGCCTCTTTGGCTTCATACCAAGCATCCGGAGTTGCTGTAACTTCCTGGATATATGCTAACCCTTTTTCATCCAAACTCGGCAACCGTAAGAAACTACCCGGTGGCAATAACTTATCCGCAGCCGGTCCCCCATAGTAAATCGGCAAACACCAACTCAACAGAGAATCCCATAACTTTTCGCTAACATACCAATCATTTTTCGCATAATTCTCGATCGCTAAATTATAATAGTATGGCATCATCGCATGAGCTTTATTATCCACTTGTCCGCCCGATTTCGCCCAATTTGGCAAATCTCGTCCGTAGAGATCGACCTCAAAATCCCCAGATTGTAACAAGCTCAAAAAGGCTAAACGCTGGCGATGGTTTGCCGTTCGATCGATCCCAGAGGTAATCCAACTACAACGCTTTTTCTTCGGCGGGGGTGGCATTTCATTCAACTCCCGAAATGAGTTCGACAAATACCAAATTGCCGGCATATAGTTAGGTTCTGGCGCAAAATCTTCTGGGCCCGAAATATAGCCGCAATATTCCCCAGCCGCCGCATAAGATTCCTTATGCTTTTCTACCACCTCCTCGAGAGGCGGTTCTCGTAGCAAATAGATAATTCTCTCCTTGGGAACCCCTCGCAAAAGGGTAGAAATATCCAGCGGAGGGTTCGGCTGGCGTCCGCGCAATCGATCGCGCCAAGATAGGCTCTGTGACGGCTGCCGAAAGTTAAACTGATACATCAGCAGAAAATCGGGTTTCGGCGCTTGAGCGAGCATTTGAATGTTGTCCCAAATGCCAAATGGATGTGGGGTTTGCTGCCACAACCAGTCCCCTGGGGGTGGGTTAAGATTGGGATAGCTGCTGAGCATCGAGATCGTTGTGTGACCCATTTTGTGAATGCGTTTCCTCGTTCCGATCCCATCCTAGCGAGCCACGATCGAATTCGACAAGTCTTTTAATAAGTAATAGCAAGTCATTCATCACCAATAACTAATAACCCATGACATTTTTTTCGGTCTCCACTGCTTTCGTGACACTAGCTGATGCCAATTCTGAAAAATTAGTACAGTTTTATCGGCAGTTTCTCCAAATCGAACCCCAGCCTCACATTCCCCACATTTATGCTGAATTTCAGTTACCGGGATTGCAACTGGGGATTTTTCAACCGAAATCGGGTCATGTTGCAGAGTTTTCAGATAGCGATCGAAGTGGGATGAGTTTGTGTTTGGAATTCCCCAACTTAGAAGCCGCGATCGCTCGATTACAACATCTTGGATATCCACCGCCAGGAGAAATTATCACCGCTTCCCACGGTCGCGAAATTTATGCTTACGATCCAGCCGGAAATCGTTTGATTCTACATCAAGGTCTATCCAAGTAGCAGAAATCTTCTCAGAAAATGCGAACCCGATATTGTGTCGCTCTCCCATCTTAAAACGGCAGCACATCGAGAATACTCAGTCCAAAAAGTATTAACGTCAATACTAAAACGATCGAGGCATGAAAGATCCGGCGTTGAGGATGAGGAGCAATCAATTCCCGCACCCAAATCGAGGCGGCTGACCCCAACGTATACCCCACACCTAAGATCAAATAGGGCCATTGCTGAGTGAGAATCCATGCGAGCATCAGCATTGACGCCAAAGCTAACATGATGATTTCGATAAATTGAGGAGGATTGTGCTGTGCGGACACGAATAAAGTTTGCCACCAAAATCGCCAAATTCTCATAAGTCGTCGGACAGAATTAAAGTTAACCCGAGAGACGAGTCGCCGATGCTCTAAAAACGATCGCGCGTACCTGCGATTCGATCGACAAAGGACACCGAACTTGATACCATAATCTTTGGTGTCAAGTTTGCGCTTTTCTCTATCTTAATGGCTAACGAAGACCAACTCAGCCTGTTCCCTCTCTCATCTGGAGATGCCCCCAAGCCTCAACCCGAGGTCGATCGCCGCCTCATCCCCACCAGCGCCCAAATTCCCATTCCTCCCGGTACATATCAATCCATCGACGAATTAGCCGACCACTGCCGCCAGTGTCATCGCTGCGGATTGGGGGAAACTCGTACCAATGCGGTGGTGGGACGAGGCAACCGTCAAGCCTCGATCGTCATTGTCGGAGAAGCTCCCGGACAAAATGAAGACGAGCAGGGTTTGCCCTTTGTCGGTCGATCGGGCGATCTCCTGGAAAAGATTTTAGCATCGGTCAAACTGAGCACCAAAAAGGATGTCTATATCTGCAATACGGTCAATTGCCGACCGCCGGGAAACCGGACGCCGACGTCGGCAGAGGTGGCGGCTTGCAAGCCTTATCTGCTGGAACAAATTCGTCTGATCGATCCGCAAATCGTCCTGATGACGGGCGCCACGGCAGTCAAGGCACTGACCGGAGACAAACGCGGCATGAGCAAAATTCGGGGAACTTGGCTGCAATGGGAAGGTCGTTTATGTATGCCGATTTTTCACCCCGCCTACTTGTTGCGAAATCCTTCTAAAGAACCGGGAAAACCCAAGTGGTTGATGTGGCAAGATATGCAACTGGTGCGGCAAAGACTTGATGAATTGAAATTAGCAAGTGACTAGTGGCGAGTCGCCAATGGTCGATAACAAATCTCAATTGACAAATGCCTAAAATCCCAATTGTCATTCTTCCGGGTTATTTAGCCAGTGCGGACGACTACCGAAATTTAGCTGAGTCTCTGGAACAACGGGGCTTTTCCACAACGATCGTCCCTTTAAAAAAACGCAGTTGGCTACCGACATTCGGTGGGAGATCGATGGTGCCAATTTTACGAGAACTCGATCGGACTATCGCCCAAACCCTTCAACAACATCAAACTTCACAAATTAACTTAGTTGCCCATTCCGCAGGAGGTTGGATTGCCCGCATCTACCTGGGGGAAAAGCCTTACTGCATCCACGGCGATGTGGCAGAAGATGCCGTTGGGTTGTGGGACAGGCGCGATCGGGTTCGCACGCTATTATGTTTGGGAACGCCCCATCGCAGTCAGGAACGCTGGACGCGCCGCAACTTAGATTTTGTCAACAATAACTATCCCGGTGCGTTTTATCCCCAAACTCGCTATGTCTGTGTTGCCGGAAAAGCCGTTTTCGGTCGGCGGCAGCGAGGGCAGTGGTTGGCGTACAGCAGCTATCAGTTAACCGGCGGTGAAGGGAATTGCTGGGGCGATGGAATTACTCCCATTGTGGCGGCACATTTAGAAGGGGCAGAAAACCTGGTTTTAGAAGAGGTTTGGCATTCTCCCAGATCCCCCGGACTTTGGTATGGTTCTCCGGATGTGGTTCCCCAATGGGTAGACTATTTGCGCTAAATCGATCGGCGATTTGGGAAACAATTCGATCGTGGCAACAGTTCATTCTTTTGGAGGAGATAAAGAAGCCGACCAGCAATGGTTAGCAGACCCAAATAATCCGATACAATCAGTGTAGCGAGTGGAGATTTGCCATGTCCGTTCAACTACTCAGACGCAAATTCACCGTCCAAGAGTATCATTTAACGATCGATGCCGGAATTTTTGGAGAGGACGAACGTATCGAGTTAATTGAGGGAGAAATTCTTCAAATGGCAGTCATTGGGAAACGCCATGCCACCACTGTCAGACGACTCATCCATCGTTTGCGGGATTTGCCGAAAAACCAGGCAATTCTGGATGTTCAAGATCCGGTAGAACTAACACCCCGAACCGAACCCCAACCCGATGTCGTTCTACTGCGATTTCGCGAGGACTACTACGCCACAGCCCATCCGACCCCTGCTGATGTGCTATTGTTAGTCGAGGTTGCCGACAGTTCCATCGACTACGATCGCCAAGTCAAAACCCCCATCTACGCCCGATCGAACATTGCTGAAGTTTGGATTTTCGATTTGATTCGAGATTGCCTCACCGTCTATCGCGAACCTACAGCCGACGGTTATGGTTTTCAACAAGACTTCGATCGAGGACAATCGGTAACGCCTCTTGCCTTTCCCGAATTTGAAGTCAGTCTTGATTTTATCCTAGGCGATCGATCTTAAGCTAAGATGTTGCCACTTCCCTAAACCCCCCAATCTCCGATACAGTCTAATGGAATGAGAACGCTTTATTCTGAAAAATTGTTTCAGATAAAACCCATTTCACAACGATCGCATCAAAATGATCTCGTCTAACCCTCCCAAGCATCAAAAATCCAAAGCCTTAAAACCGGGTAGTCCCCGTCCCGCCAAGGAACTGTGCAGCGATTGCGGACTGTGCGACACTTACTACATCCACTATGTCAAAGATGCTTGCGCGTTTTTGAACCAGCAATTCGATCGTCTCGAAACCCAAAGCCACGGACGCCAACGGGACTTAGACAACGATCGAGAATTATACTTCGGCGTTCATCAGGATATGATCGCCGCGCGGAAAACCCAACCCATCGAAGGGGCGCAGTGGACGGGAATTGTCAGTACGATCGCCTGCGAAATGTTAAAACAGGGCAAGGTAGAAGGAGTTGTCTGCGTCCAAAACAGCCCCACCGATCGATTTGGACCCCAACCTGTCATTGCCCGCACTCCCGAGGAAGTTTTAGCCGCCCGAGTCAACAAACCCACCCTCTCGCCCAATTTATCCGTCTTAGAACAAGTAGAACAGTCGGGGATGAAGCGGCTACTCGTCATCGGTGTCGGTTGCCAAATTCAAGCCTTGCGAGAAGTGGAGAAAAACTTAGGCTTAGAAAAACTCTACGTTTTGGGAACTCCCTGCGTCGATAACGTCACCCGCGCCGGATTGCAGAAATTCCTAGAAACCACCAGCCGATCGCCCGAAACGGTGGTACATTACGAATTCATGCAAGATTTCCGAGTACATTTCAAACACGAAGATGGATCGATCGAAACCGTTCCCTTTTTCGGACTTAACACCAAAAAACTCAAAGATGTATTTGCCCCATCTTGCATGAGTTGTTTCGACTACACCAACGCTTTAGCGGATTTGGTTGTCGGTTATATGGGTGCACCCTTTGGTTGGCAGTGGATTGTGGTCCGCAACGAAACCGGGAAAGAAATGCTGGATTTGGTGATGGAACAATTGGAAACCCAACCCGTCGATTCTAGCGGCGATCGACAGCCAAGCCGTACAGCAAAGCATTCCCGCCTACGACAACGCCGTGACATTGCCCATGTGGGCGGCAAAACTGATGGGCGTCGTCATCGAAAAAATTGGACCCAAAGGGTTAGAATACGCCCGATTTTCCATCGATTCTCACTTTACTCGTAATTATTTATATCTCAAACGGAACTATCGCGAAAAACTGGAACAGCACGTTCCCGAATTTGCCAAGCGGATTGTCGGGCAGTACAAACTCCCAGATTAAATGGAGGGTGAGTGGTTAAGAGTTAGGCGTTCATGGATTTAACTCTTAACTCTTAACTCTTAACTATCAACTATTAACTAATTTAAAGAAGGATTAACCGGAAGTTCAACCACAAAAGAAGTTCCTCGACCGGGAGAGGAAATGCACTGTAATTGACCTTGATGTTGGTGAACCACGATCGCATAGCTAGTCGCCAAACCTAATCCCTTTCCCAGCCCATTTTGTTTAGTGGTAAAAAAGGGTTCAAAAATGCGATCTTTCACCTCATCCGTCATTCCGCCACCGTTGTCAGTAATGGTAATTTTGACCAGTCGATCGCCGATCGCTTCCGTTTCCAAAGTAATCATCGGCATCGAAATCGGCTGGTTGTCACTGGGCATTTCTAACGCCTCGATCGCATTTGTCAAAATCGGCAATAAAGCCTGTTGAATTTGAGCCGGATTGCAGGCAATTGGGGGTACATTTCCGTACTCTTTAAAAATACGAATGGAACGACGATCGGGCTGTGCAGACATTAAACGCGGTTGTAGCATAGTTGCAACCCGATCGAGACAGTCTCCCACATCGAGTGGTTCGAGTTCAGCCGCACTCAACCCCGAAAAGCGTTTCAACGACTGAGCCAGATCGGAAATACATTCCGTTTGCACTTTCATCGAATTCATGAGCTCCGGTAATTCTTTCTGGAGCAAGTCAAAATCAAGAGTCTCCGTTATCTCTTCTAGAGCTGGGGGAACCTGAAGCGATACTTGCTGATAAGCATCGAGAGCACTCAACAGCATTTGGGTTCGATCGAGAGCATATTGGAGATTGCCGTAAATCAAATTCACCGGATAATTCAGAGCATGCGCCACGCTGGCAACCAAATTGCCCAAAGTAGACATTCGATCGCTGTGCGCTAATTGACCCTCAATGTGTTGGAGCTGTTGTCGAATGTTGTTGAGTTGTTCGGCAGTTTCCCGTTCGGCGAGTTCGGCAGCACGACGATAGCTAATCTCTTGCTGCAAGCGCACATTTTGCTCGGCTAGCTGTACCGAGAGCTGCGAGATGTAACTGTTTTGCCCGTCGAGTTGCTCCTGCTGCCGACGAAGCCGCACGTGCATATCCACGCGAGCCAACACTTCCTCGACTTGAAACGGTTTGATGACGTAATCCGCCCCTCCTGCCGACAGCGCTTGCAGGCGATCGCGAACATCGTCCCGTTCGCCAATGGTAATCACTGGAATCTCGCGAGTTCGTTCGTCCTTGTCTAGTTTTTGACAGAACTCATAGCCGCTCATGTCCGGCAAATTGAGATCGAGTAAAATCAAATCTGGAGGAGTAGACGTGGCTCGCACCAACGCCATCGAACCGTTGATTTCCGTCCGAACTTTATAACCACTCTCACTCAGCGCCGTGGATAAAAGGCGCTGACTTTTGGGAGTGTTATCGACGAGTAATAAGTTGCCTTTTGGGACATCAGATGGATGTCTAGTCATTCACTGGGCCGCCTGTGTGGTCGAGGTCGTCACGAGTCGCTAGTCGCTCGTAGTTAGATGAGAGAACCGCGATCGGTCGCCAAGCAAAAGTCAAGAAATGATGGGATAGGGGGATGGACAAAATCTCGATCGCCTCCTCAACTGCTTGCTTTGCGGTCACTGTTCGCTTGTTACTTTTTCTTATGGTAGCGGTTAGCGATCGATTTCGGTCAGAGGGGTGTTTCACCCAATTGATGTCCTCCGTCGATCGATCTCCCATCCCCCGTCGAAATCCGCTTCAATCTTCAGCAAAGATATAGCGGTATAAATCTTTAGGATCGGGTTCGGGACTGTCTTGAGCAAACTGAACGGCATCGTCGATCGTGGCTTGGACTTTGCGATCGATCTCTTTGAGTTCTGCCTGCGTTGCCAACTCTTGTTCGACTAAATAGGCTGCAAACGTCTTAATCGGATCGCGAGACAACCACGCTTCTTTCTCATCGGGAGAGCGCAATTCGTCAGGATCGGCAAGAGAGTGACCTCGGAAGCGGTAGGTGAGCGCTTCGATCAGCGTGGGACCTTCCCCAGCACGAGCGCGAGCAACGGCTTCCTGAGCCACGCTACGCACCGCTAAGATATCCATGCCATCGACTTCTACACCTGCCATGTTGAAGGCGCTGGCTTTCTTATAAATTTCCGGTGAGGATGTCGCCCGATCGTGCGCCATGCCGATCGCCCACTTATTATTTTCTACCACAAATAAAATCGGCAACTTCCACAGCGCCGCCATATTCAGACACTCGAAAAACTGACCGTTATTGCTGGCGCCATCGCCAAAAAAGCAAGCCGTCACTTGGTCGAAGCTCGAATCCCCCATTGCCTCACGACGATAGCGACTTTGAAACGCTGCCCCCAAAGCCACGGGAATCCCCTCGGCAACAAAGGCATAACCTCCCAATAGTTTATGCTGGGCAGAAAACATATGCATCGAACCGCCCCGACCTTTACTGCATCCGGTTTCCTTACCGAATAACTCTGCCATCACTTCTTTTGCACTGACTCCACAACTGAGAGCGTGAACGTGATCGCGGTAGGTACTGGCAACGTAGTCTTCGCCGGGACGCATGGATTTGATAATCCCCGTGGAGACGGCTTCTTGACCCGTATAGAGATGGACGAAACCGAACATTTTGCCCCGATAGTACATCTCCGCGCATTTTTCTTCAAACAAACGCCCGAGAACCATATCCTCGTACATCAGCAAACCTTCTTCTGGGGTGACGGCTGATGCGGTTATCTGGGTGTGGGGTAAGACCCGTTCCTGAACCATCGCTTTCTCCAAAGCTTCACATTACTTCAATTACTATAGTTGTTATTGGTTAGTGGTTAGTGGTTATTGATTATTTGGCGCTTGGGTCATTTCCTTTTCTGTTCCCCCGTCCTCGTACCTTAGAACCCTCTGCGCTTCAAAGATCGATTTACCCATTACCCATGACCGATTTGCCTTCTCAGGATAGGATAAACTAAATCAGATTTTCACGGCTGAGGAAGGGGACTAGTGTTAATTCCACTGGATTATTACCGAATTTTAGGCTTACCCATCCAGGCAACGGCGGAGCAAGTCGAACTTGCCCATCGCGATCGAGTGCGGCAAATGCCCCGTCGGGAATATTCCGAGATCGCGATTCGGCAGCGCAAACAACTGATCGATGAAGCCTTTAGCATCTTGTTAGATGCAGAAGATCGATCTCGCTACGATGCCAAATTTCTCGCCAAAACCTACGAGTTAGAATCGCCCTCCGCTGCCACTGCCCAGCATAGCGAAAATGGTACGGCTTCTACCCCCTCCAGGGTCGAACATCCAACCCCCACTTTGGAGATCGAAGACGATCCGCCGATCGGGGCATTGATTCTACTGCAAGAGTTAGGCGAATATGAATTAGTATTAAAGCTGGGTCGTCCCTATTTGGGCAACTCAGCTACGCCCGATGAAGAGCAATCGGGTTTCGATCGGGTCGTTCGATCGGATATAGTTCTGGTTGTCGCACTGGCTTATCTCGAGCTGGGTCGCGAGCAGTGGCAGCAAAGTCAGTACAAAAAAGCCGCAGTTTCTCTAGAAGCCGGTCAGGCGCTCTTACTACGCGAAAGTTTATTTCCGAATATCCGCGGTGAAATGCAAGAAGATCTCTACAAACTTCGCCCTTACCGAATTTTAGAATTAGTGGCGCTACCACTAGAGCAAAATGTGGAACGCCAGCAGGGTTTACAATTACTGCGCGATATGCTGCAAGAGCGCGGCGGCATCGATGGAGCGGGAGACGATCGATCGGGGTTGGATATCGATGACTTTTTACGCTTTGTCCAACAATTGCGCCGATACACCACCGTCGCCGAGCAGCAACTCTTGTTCGAGCGGGAAGCGCGTCGTCCCTCGGCAGTCGCCACCTATCTGTGTGTATACGCCCTCATCGGTCGCGGTTTTGCCGAACGCCAACCGGGTCTGATCCAACGGGCTAAGTTGATGTTGATTCAGTTGGGACGGCGGCAGGATGTTCATTTGGAACAATCGATTTGCTCGTTATTGCTGGGTCAAACCGAAACGGCGAGTCGGGCGTTAGAACTGTCCCAAGAAGAAGACACCCTAAACTTCATCCGCGAACATTCCCGCGAGTCGGAGGATTTGTTACCCGGATTGTGTCTCTACGCCGAACGATGGCTCCAAGAAGAGGTCTTTCCCCATTTTCGCGATTTAGCGACTGTGCGGGCTTCGCTGACGGTTTATTTTGCAGACGAGCAAGTCCAAGCTCACCTCGAAGCGATGCCCAACGAAGCCCAGATGTCCAATCAGTGGGTGGTGTCCGGAATGAGTGCTGTTGCCCGTCGTTCTCTCGATCGTCCGGTAGAATCGATCGCAGTCGGGGATAATGCGGCGGGAAGCACTTCGACTTTAACCGCGAACCCACCCCAGGTCTCGGGTTCTGTCGATCCGTCTTGGCAGGTGTCCCCCACCTCCGCTACTATTCCTCCTGTTGAACCGGTTTCTGGTGGAGTCACCGGTTCGGTTGCACCACCGACGTCTCTTCCCTTTCCCTCGGTGGCAGACACGACCAAAAAACCGCCCATCGATAGCAGAGTCGATAGCCGTCTGCGACGTCCTCGCCGATCTCGATCGTTGAATAGGGGTCGTTTGGCATTAGTCGTGGGGGCGGGATTGCTGAGCTTATTTCTATTGTTGTTTTTACTGGGCAAGATTTTCGGATTGCTCGCCAATGCAGTACAAGCCTTAACTGGACCGTCGTTAAACGGCGAGCAACTGGCGATTGTGCTCAACAAACCGCCTGTGGAAATTCCCCCTCCCCAATCGGTCATCTCCGCTCCTACGGGAGATCTGACTCAGGAAACTGCCCGACAAGCGATCGAAACTTGGCTGAACACGAAAAAAGCGGCATTTGGCTCGGCACGCGAAATTGGGAAACTGTCGGACATTTTGGTCGATCCGGCTTTGGGAGAATGGCGGCAACGAGCCGAACGAGATCGGGCTGCGGGAATTTACCGCCAATACGAACACAGCGTTAAAATCGATAACGTGACGGTGGGCGAAACCGATAAAAATCGGGCAACGGTAGTGGCCCAAGTGCGGGAAAAAGTAACCGCCATGCAGGGCAACACCTCGATCGACTCGAGCGATGACGATCTCAGTCTTCGCTACGAGTTAGTCCGTCAAAACGATCGCTGGTTTATTAGAAACTGGACGTGGGAAGTTTTAAATTAGTTAATGGCGCTTTGGCGCTTTGGCTAGTTTCTCTCATCCTTTCCGAACTCCTGCAACTCCTGTAAATTATTTAACGTATGTCTAAATCCTCTGTTTGTGAATCATCGACTCAAACTTTGTCTGGATTAACGCCGTTGACGATCGCTCCAGCGCAGGTGATTCGGGGCAAAGGAGCGATCGAAAATGCCGCCAGGACGATCGCGGCTTTCGGTCAGCGTCCGCTGGTTGTGGGGGGCAGTGGCACTCTCGATCTGGCACGAACTTACCTCCAACCTAGTCTCGAACGACACAAATTACAAGTCGCACTGACTTCCTACGGTGTGGATTGCGATGAAGTGGGTTTGGCTGCCATGCAGGAAGCGGTATCCAGCCAGAGCGCGGATTTCATCATCGGTATGGGTGGCGGCAAAGCTTTGGATGCAGCAAAACTCTTGGCTCATCGCTGCCAATTGCCCATTGTCACCATTCCTACATCGGCGGCAACTTGCGCGGCGTGGACGGCACTATCCAATGTGTATTCTCCGGTAGGCGCTTTTTTGTACGATGTAGGGCTCGTGAAATGTCCGGATTTACTGGTTCTCGATTACGACTTAATTGAAACGGCGTCACAACGCACGCTGGTGGCGGGAATTGGTGATGCTTTGGCGAAATGGTACGAAGCCTCTGTCAGTAGCGGACATTCCGATAAAACGCTGATTATCGCTGCCGTTCAACAAGCGCGGGTGTTGCGAGATTTGTTGCTACAAAAATCTTCGGCTGCTTTGGCGGAACCGGGAAGTCCGGTTTGGCAGGAAGTTGTCGATGCGACGGTTCTCTTAGCTGGGGTGATTGGTGGACTGGGAGGGGCGCAGTGTCGCACTGTGGCTGCCCATGCCGTTCATAACGGATTGACGCATCTAGACGCCAGCCACGGCACGCTACACGGCGAAAAGGTGGCGTATGGCATCTTGGTGCAGTTGCGTTTGGAGGAAATGCTGCAAGGGAATCAACTGGCGGTGACTTCTCGATCGCAGTTGTTGAAGTTTTATGACGAAATTGGACTACCCAAAACTCTCGGCGATTTGGGGTTGGGCGATATTCCCCTCTCTCAATTGCAGCACGCAGCTGAAGTGGCTTGCATCCCCAATTCTGACATCCACCACCTGCCTTTTGCCGTCGAACCCGAATCGCTGGTAGCGGCGATGGTTTCTACGACGGCTTCTGTTGCGATCGCTAGAGAAGTAATAAGTAATAAGTAATAAGTAATAAGTAATAACTATAAAATGGGATTACATCGGGTTCGAGTTGCCAAAGATAAAGCGGAGTTAGTCAAAGCGATCGCATCTGCCGAAGAACGCGATACCGCCCCATTTGAAACCTATGCAGATGCGATCGCCTTTGCGGCAGCGTTGGGAGGCAAACGGAAACGACGATCGCCTTTGAAGGAGATTTCTAATCGAGAACCTGCACCGATCTCCGTTGAAGTGTTTATTTCTCGAGGCTACGATCGGCTGATCGAATTGTTAGCGGTAACGGCAACTCAAGATGTAAAAATTCTATCACCCACCGATGCGGAGTCCGAGCAAAAAAGATTGACAATTTTCGAGGAATATGCTAATGGAGGGTTGGAGATTTTGCGGGAAGAATTGCGTGGTGCAGTGGATTATACGGAACGGTTGATGTTAGTTTTATTTGAAGATAGATCGACTCACAAACAACCCGAAGAAGAATTCGATCTCAGTCGATTTTTGGGCTAGGTTTCAAGATATTGTTGGGTTGGGTTGAAGAACCTAACCCAACCTAGTCAATCATTCTGGAGATAGGAAACCGTCACTCCGCAGAATGTTCGCCAGTAATCTTACCTCGAAAAACGACGTAGTTGTAGATGTTGTAGAACAACATAATCGGAATTAAAAAACCGATAAAGACAATCATGAACACCAAAGAACTCGGTGATGCTGCCGCCTGATAAATCGTGATGGTCGGTGGAATCACATAAGGGAAAATGACTAATCCCAACCCCAAAAAAGAGAGCAAGAAAATCAGCATCGTCCAGACAAAGGGCGATCGTTCTTTTTGAGATTGGAGACTTTGGAGTAACAGCCACATCAAAACGCCACCCAGGACAGGAATTGCGGCAAAAATGTAGACTTGAGGAGGTTCAAACAACCGCGATCGAACTTGTTCGTAAAAAATCGGCGTGCTCACCGTAATAAAAACAGCACCGACAAACGTCGTCAAAGCGGCAAGTTTTGCAGTTTTATAGTGAGTTTGTTGCAGTTCTCCCGTGGTTTTCATCACCAAATAGGTGGAACCGATCAACACATACCCTTGAATGAGGGTTAACGCCACCAAAATCGATCGCCAACTCAGCCAATCCCAAATTCCCCCGATAAAATGTCCAGCCTCGTCAACGGCAATCCCTTCAAACACCGAACCGAGAGCAAATCCTTGACCCAAAGCGGCTAAGAAACTGCCGATCCCAAACGCCAAATTCCAGACGAGTTTCCGATCGGCATTTTCCCGGAATTCAAAAGCAACCGCCCGCAAAATCAACCCGACAATCATCACCACCGCCGGGATATACAAAGCCGTAAGAATCGTACCGTATGCCAGGGGAAATGCCCCGAAAAGCGCCCCTCCCATCAACACCAACCACGTTTCATTGGCATCCCAAACATTGCCCAAACTGGTCATCAAAATGCCACGACGTTCTTCCGTGGAAGCCGTTAGCGACAAAATACCGATGCCGAGATCGAAGCCATCCAGCAAGATATAGAGAAAGAGAAATAGCCCGAGAATGATAAACCAAACTTGGGGCAAAAACTGGTCTAATGCGTCCATATCGCTCTCCTATTGTTGGGCTTCTGCGGGACGACGATCGGGTTCGTGTTGCGCGGGAGTCGTATCCAGCGTGGGTTCCACGGCTTCTTTCGGAATCGGCAACTCCAAATTGGGACCTTGGCGAATGATGCGACTGCCAAAGTACAGCGCAGCCACAAACAGCAAGGAATAGAGTACGGCAAATCCACTCAGCGACGCCAACACCTCCCCGGCGGGTAAATGCGATGCGGCATCGGCGGTGCGAACTTGTCCGTAAACCGCCCAAGGTTGCCGTCCTACACAGCGGACAATCCAGCCCGTTTCTACGGCGATATAGCCCAGGGGTGCTGCGGTAATCCAACCGAATAAGAGCCATTTTTGTCGGGCGATGGCATCAGCAGCAAGTTTTCCACGCATCCACTGAACCACGCTAAACAACATTAAACCCGCTAAGAAAAATCCAATCCCGCTCATAATTCGGAAAGAATAGTAAATCAATCCCACCATGCGGGGACGATTTTCCGGCTGCCATTCTTTGAGTCCTTGTACGGGTTCGGACAGCGTGGGTTTGAGTTCCAAAATGTAGCTTAAAGCGCGAGGAACTTTAATTTCCCAATCGTTTTTTTCAGCTTTCTCGTTGGGCAGTGCGACTAAACTCCAATCGGCAGATTGTCCGGCGGGGAGGGTTTCCCATTGTGCTTCGATCGCCGCTAGTTTGGTGGGTTGATAGTGATAAACTTGTTCGGCACTCAAATGTCCGATGAAAATTTGTAGCGGAGTAACGGCGATCGCGGCGGCTAAGACAATTTTGAAAGATTTGGCAAAAAACGCTTCGTGGCGGCGGTTGATAATGTACCAAGCGCTAATTCCACCAATGACAAATAGCGAAGTCTCTAATGTTGCAAAGAACATATGGAGAACGCTATTGAGCATGAAGGGGTTGAGAATAGCTTGGAAGTAATCGCTGACGATGAATTTGCCATCGACAAATACGCCACCTGCTGGAGTTTGTAGCCAAGAATTCGCCACCAAAATCCAAAAAGTTGAGAGGTTCGCGCCAAAGGCAACCATAATGGTTGCTAGGTAGTGAATGGGAGGTGGAACCCGTTCCCAACCGAAGAGCATAATCCCTAGAAATCCAGCTTCTAGCATGAATGCCATGGACGCTTCAAAACCTAAAATGCTACCAAAAAAATCGCCCACGGCTTCGGAAAAAGGCGCCCAATTTGTGCCGAATTGAAATTCCATCGGCAGTCCGGAAGCCACCCCAATCCCGAAATTGAGAACGTACAATTTCGACCAAAATCTTGCGTGGCGATAATAGTCGGGATTTCGGGTTTTCAGCCACATCCCTTCGACAATCACCAGGTAGATTGCCATTCCCGTGGTGAGGACGGGCCACAGCATATGAAAAATCGCAGTTAAGGCAAACTGCATTCGCGATAAGGCGACGGTATTTGTGAAAAAGTCCATAACTCGTGCTTCGCGTCTGTGTAAACTCGATCGTATTTGTTACGAGATATCTCTATAACTTTATTTCTTTTAACAAATATTCGCGATTCGAGCCACTGACAGAGGGTCAAACTCGGACAATCTACAGATTTGCTTCAGGATCGATCGCTCTGGGTGTGATGCGTTAATCTAAACGTAGCGACGTTTGCATTGAACGATGGGATGCCTGCGAAAGATATTTACCATAATGCGGTTAGATTTGCATTAATTAAGGATGGTTGGGAGATTTTAACAGAAGATTATGCTTTGGAATATGGGGACGATCGCTTATACGTAGATATTGCCGCAGAAAAATCGATCGCGGCAGAAAAGCAGGGTCGCAAAATTCTGGTCGAGGTGAAGAGTTTCTTGGGACGTTCATTTTTTTACGATCTCGAACAAGCCGTAGGACAGTATGTTATTTATCGAGATATTGTGGAGGAGACTGATTTAGATTTTCAACTGTATTTGGCGATTACAACCGGAATCTATAAAAGTCATTTTAAGCGAAAGTTGGCTCAAATGATTGTCAACCGCCATCAAGTGAATTTGTTAGTCGTTGATTCTGAAAGTGAGGCGATCGAGCGATGGATAGATTAGAGCAGCAGCGCGAAATCGTTCGGGATGTTTTAACCCAATACCATCAGCTTAACGAAAAATCGGGGTCTCCTATTGAAAGCGTTTTAGTTTTTGATGAAGTCCGCGAGCAATACTTGTTGTTGTTGATGGGTTGGCGCAAAGACGAACGGGTGAAGAGTATCACTATCCATATCCAGTTGAAGGATAACAAGATTTGGATTGAGGAAGATTGGACAGAAGATGGCGTGGTAACGGATTTGCTCGAAAAGGGAATCGCACCCGAGGAGATTGTTTTAGCCTTCCATCCCCCTCATCTCCGGCAGTATACTGAATTTGCGATCGCTTAATCATCTCCTAACAAATTGCCGCACGATCTGCATTTTCCATAAACTCTGGACGATCGAGTTTTGTCTTTGTCAATCGATCTTGCCCTGATGCGTTAAGATTAACGTAGCAATGTTTGGATTCTGAAGATGGTTCGATCTGCCAATCGACGATCGATTGTGAAAAATCTAGCTGTGCTTAAAAGCCTAGTAAGGAGTAGATTTTCGTGACACTTCAGAGAGCTTTAAAACCTGAATGATTCTCTCAAGTTTACTTTTCCCTATTGTCAAGATATCGCTACAGATTCGGGTTGTTTGGCTAAGCGTCCATCTTCCATATAAACAATTCGATCGGCGATATCCAAAATTCGGTTATCGTGCGTCACCAGCAAA
Organism: uncultured cyanobacterium; assembly: GCA_963838375.1. Lineage (GTDB taxonomy): Bacteria > Cyanobacteriota > Cyanobacteriia > Cyanobacteriales > Geitlerinemataceae > DVED01. Next base: position 295,902 of record CAWIQY010000016.1, read on the forward strand.
ATTGTACAACCCTGTTTTTTGGCTAAGTCGTGCATCAAATTGACCACATCTCGTCCTGATTGTTTATCGAGGGCGGCTGTAGGTTCATCGGCAAGCACGATTTTGGGGCTACTCACCAGGGCACGGGCGATCGCTACTCGCTGTTTTTGTCCCCCCGATAAATCTGCGGGATAATAATTGATTCGTTCTCCTAAACCCACCTGTTTGAGCATTTCGGCAGCCCGATGGTGGCGTTCTGGCTTAGAGAAAATACCCCGAACTTCTAGCCCCATTTGTACATTTTCTAGCGCCGTTAAGCTGCCGTGCAAATTGTGAGCTTGAAAAATATAGCCATTGTTTCGTCTGGCTTTGACTAACTCATCTTGACGGGCACCGCAAAGTTCTTGTCCTAAAATTTTCAGACTGCCGGACTGAGCCGATCGTAAACCTCCCATTAATGTCAGTAACGTCGTTTTTCCAGATCCAGAAGGTCCGGTCATAATCACGATTTCGCCGGAAAAAATCTCTAAATTGATGTCGAACAACACTTGTTTTCGGAGTTGTCCCGTACCGAAGAAGTGGTCGAGTTTGCGAACAGCAATTACAGGTTTCTCAGTCATGGTTTTTAGCAATGATTGGTAGGGGCGAATGGCATTCGCCCTGATTCTATGTCGTGTCTTGACACTCCCGAATTAGAGATCGATTACGAGAAAATGTCCGCCGGATCGGCAGCTTGGAGTCGGCGGGTGGCGATCGATCCTGATACACCACACATCACTAAAGTCAGTAAAAGAACCAGAATTGCCCGACTGACGGGCATGGCAATGGGCAGTGCTGTGGCAGTTGCCGTGAGTTGATACGCCCCCAGAGAAAGCGCCAAACCCGGGATAAATCCCAGCAGCGATAAAATCAGTGCTTCTTCAAAAACGACCCCCAGCAGATAAGCATTGCGATAACCCATTGCCTTGAAGGTGGCATACTCCGCCAGGTGGCTATTCACATCTGTCGAAAGAACCTGATAGACAATCACAATGCCGACGATAAACCCCATGGCTGTACCTAAGTTGAAAACAAAGCCAATGGCTGAGGAGGACTTGATATCATTGAGTTCAAAATCAACGTATCCCTGACTCGTCAGCACCTGCACATCTTCAGGCAAGTGAGCAGCTAATGCGGCTCTCACCTGTTCGGGATCGTACCCCGGATGTAGGTGAATCAGCCCCAAACTCACAGCTCCAGCCTCGCGTTTGGGAAACAGTCGTAAAAAATTTTGGTCGCTGGTAATCAGTGCGCCATCATCAGCAAAAGATGCGCCAACTTGGAACAATCCGGCAACCGTTACAGTTTGTGTCCCAATTTCTGTGCGAACTTGTTTTCCCTGTTCGACTTGAGCAATCAGATCCTGATAGTCACCTCGCGATGCGCGATCGAATAAAACCATCTCTGGCAAGCGAATCGCATCTAGCTGTTGGTTGACTTCAGGTAAATTAAAGGCAGGTCGATCGGGATTTTGTCCGACGATTAATGTAGATGCCTTTTTGCGGGTTTGGGGATTCCGCCAATCTACCGATCCCAGGTACAACGCATCGGCATCCGCGACTCCGGGTACATCTTGAGCCTGGAATAGCCGCCGTCGGGTAAAGGTTCGCAATTTCCCAAAGTTCTTGGCTTGGGCGCTGATGAGTACCAAGTCTGTTTGTAGAACGCGGGGATATTGAGTATTGCTTTTGTAGAGCGCATCGGCAAACCCGAGCTGCATGAAAATTAGAACGTCGGCAAATGTGATACCTGCTATTGCGGTCAACAGACGCATTCGATCGTGTTTGAGTTGTAGCAGCCCCAATGGGGTGCGCTGTTGCAATGTTTTGATGAAGCCCAACATGGCGGCAACTCCTGATAGTTAAAATTAAATTCTGTAGGGGCGAAGCATTTGAAAGAAAATGTTATGCACAAACCCACAAAAATCTTGTAAATGCTTCGCCCCTCGGGGTTCTCTATTAGCTTTGAATTTTTGGATTTGAATTTTTAGAGTTCAATTTTGGCAGTGACTTGCAAGTTCGTTAGTCCCGCAACTTTCTCGCTAGAAGCCGCATCGAGGCGGATGTGAACCTCTACGACTTTGGCATCGATATTGGCGGCAGGATCTTCGTTGACCACCTGTTGCTGTCCGACTTCCAAGCCAATACGCTCGACTTTGCCTTGGAGTGAGTCGGGAATTGCGGGTGATGTTATCGTGGCAGATTGACCCGCCGCAATCTTATTAATATCGCCTTGGTAAACTTCAGCAACGACCATCATCTGCCCGGTTTGTCCCAGTGTGGCAATGCCCTCCTCGCCAATTTTTTCGCCGGGATAGGTGTGAATTTTCAGGATTTGACCGGCAATGGGAGCTTTGACATAAGTTTTCTCGAGATCGGCTTGCGCTCGGTTGACGGCGGCAATGGCTCGATCGACTTCGGCTTGTGCCACTTGCACGTCTACGGGGCGCACTTCGGCAATGCTGTCGAGTTGGGATCTGGCTTCGCTAATTTGTTCGGTTCCGGTCTTTTGGATGCGTTCCAGGTTAGCTTGGGCTTCGTTGAGTTGCTGGCGACTGGTACTGTCGATGCGATCGAGGTTAGCTTGGGCTTCGTTGAGTTGTTCCTGTGCCGTGCGTTCGATGCGATCCAAATTCGCGCTCGCTTCGGCCACCTGCTGGCGGCTAGTTTCCACAATCAGTTGTTTGCTGTCGAACAGCGATCGCGAAATGGCTCCGGCTTCGGATAATTGTTGGTAGCGTTGATATTCGGCTTCGGCATTTTTTAATTCGGCATTCAGCCTGCCGAGAGTGGCGATTTGCGCTTCTCGATCGCCCTCCCACTGGGCTTGGATACGATTAATTGTGGCAATTTGTGCGGCTCTTTCGGTGTCCCACTGGGCTTGGATACGATCGATTGTGGCAATTTGTGCGGCTTCGTCGCCCTGCCGTTGTGCCTTGAAGCGATCGATCGTGGCTTCTTGGGCGGCGATATCTCCGGATTTAGCGCCGGCTTCTACCTGTGCCAGACGCGCCTCGGCAGCGCGTACGTCTTCTTCGGCTTGTTCCAGTGAGGCTTTTTGGCGATCGCGGTTATCCAAAATGGCGATGGTTTGTCCGGCTTCAACTCGATCGCCTTCCTGGATCGATAGTTGCTCAATTCGGCTTTCTGGCGTGGAAGTTGAGGCGGTGAGATTAACGATCTCTCCTTCGGGTTCCAAACGCCCTAATGCTGTCACTGTCTGGATTCTAGGGGCGATCGAGACTTGGATCGGCACTTCCTCAACTTGAGTCGCTTGAAATTGCCAGACTCCCCATGCCCCTAGTCCAACAATCCCCAAAATCGCCACACCCGTCAATGCCGACCAACGGCGAGGCGATTTTTCTGATGCAGCTCGATCGTTCAACACCTCGAAATTCATGGATATTTTCCTCGCAAGAGAAAAGCTTTATTCTTTTATTTTACTAAACGGTTTAGTAATGTCAAGTCCCAAATTTAGTAATATAAACAGTAGGGATAGGGCGATGTCCTTTCCCGATCGATCGTCAGACCTTACAATACTTATTTGCGTGAATTCTTCTACTCAACCCAAATCATCCAGCCCACCCAGCAACGATAAACCCGACAAAGCGAAGGCGATCTTGGCGGGTGCATTGCAGGTCTTCACGACGCAGGGGTACGCGGCTGCCAGCATGGATCGCATTGCCTCCGCCGCCGGAGTATCCAAACCCACGCTGTATCGATACTTTCAAGATAAGGAGCGGTTATTTATTGTTCTGATTCAGGAACTGATGCAAGACAAGACTCAGCTCATCTTGAACTTACAAACAAGACCTGACTTGAACATTCCCCCCGACAAAGTTTTACATCAAATTGCAACTTTTCTTCTAGAAGATATTTCTCACAAAAAACCGATTATGACCTTGATGCGGTTAATCATTGGCGAGTCTGAACGGTTTCCCCAACTGGCTCAAACCTTTGTTCGCGAAATTGAAAGACCCTTATTTGAGGCACTCTCTTTTTACTTAGAATCTCACCCCCAACTGCAATTACCAGACCCCATGGTGGCAGCGCGGATTTTTGCCGGTTCTCTCGTGCATTATCTGATCGTTCAAAATCTGATGCAAGGTAGTGAAATTTTACCCTTAGAAAGCGATCGAATGGTTGACGGTCTGATTCAGATGATAATGAGTGCGGGGGATAATAAGTAATCAAAATGATGCGTTAGACAGTAACTCATTTGGATATATTTGGATTTAGCAATCTGTCGTAACGCATCATTTTTGCGGGTTTCCTGAGATCTGTTCGATCGATCGATGCTAGTTCGCGATCCTCAGAAAGAGTCAATTTTTCTGCTTCCAAAGTTGCCAATTGTGTCAGCAATTGCGCCTTCACTTGATGGCGATAGCTAAAGAAATGTTCGCTCATTCCCAACACCGTCATGTAGTCGTAAAATAGACGAGGTTTGCGCATAGCAATCGCGACAAACTGCCACCAGAAGCGGAAACGAGTCGATCGTAAAACCCCTTGTCGCCAACAAATTGCCCCAAACAATCGCCACTCGTGCCAAGTGAACCGACGATTCGTTTTCCCCCGCCAACTGTTCATCATCATGTAGTGGCGAAATGCACGTTTCAGGAAAGGCATCGGTTCGTAAATCTTCCAGAAGGCATCGATGTATTCTCGGACGATTTCTTCTACGGGGCGCGTCGGGATAAAGTTCATAATTGCCCCTTGGTGAATGGTTGCCAACCCGTCCACCAAACGCCCTTCTTGTTTCAAGCGGTTCCACATCTGGGTATTTTGCAGCGCTTGGAGCAAGCTGAATTGACATTGGGGAATCCCCGTCTCTTCGATAAACGCTTGGATTCGTTGCCCCGCACCGGGACGTTCGTTGTCGAATCCCATAATAAAGCCGGACATGATTTGCAGTCCCGCCCGTGTAATTTTATGGCAGGATTCGATCAAGTCATGGCGGGTATTTTGCAGTTTATGAATCCCCATCAAGCTATCGGTATCGGGTGTTTCAATTCCCATGAATACCGTCGCAAATCCGGCTTTGACCATCAATTCGATCAGTTCATCATCTTCCGCCAAATTGATCGATGCTTCGGTCAGCAGAATGAAGGGATAATTGCGTTCTTCCATCCAGGGAATTAACGCCCGGAGAAAGACTTTGGCATTGCGCTTGTTGCCGATAAAGTTGTCATCGACAATAAAGACATAGCGATACCAACCCATTTGATATAGAACTTCTAATTCGCCCAGGATTTGTTCGGGGTTTTTGGTGCGGGGTTTGCGTCCATAGAGGTTGATAATATCGCAGAATTCGCATTGGAACGGACACCCGCGAGAAAATTGAACGGTGATGGCGAGATACGCATCTAAATCGAGCAAATCGAAACGTGGCATCGGGGTTTGGGTGACGTCGGGTTTTTCCGTTGCCCGGAAAATTCCCCGTTCTTCTCCCCGCGCCAAAGCCTCTAAGAATGGAGGAATCGTACATTCTCCTTCGTCGAGAATGAGGTAATGTGCGCCAGCTTCTAGGGGAAATTCGGGAACTGAGGTGGAAAAAGTGACCGCCGACGGCAACTTTTTTGCCCAATGCCACGCCTTTTTGAATGAGCGATCGAAAGTCGGCTTTCTGTACAATCATGGCGGAAATGATGACAAGATCGCACCAGTTCCAATCATCTTCGGTTTCAGCGCGGACGTTACGATCGAAAAACCGAATTTCCCAGTCTGAGGGCAACATTGCCGCAACGGTAATCAGTCCCAAAGGAGGATTAGTTGCTCGCAAACCTGCCAAATCTAACGTTTCTTGGTACGACCAAAAGGACGTTGGCATCATGGGCCAAAGAAGTAGAGCTTTCATGGTATTTGAGTGGATATACAGTTTTTCTGAAGTTAGGTTTGGCAATAGATTGCCTTTCTAGTTTTTCGAGATTTTTTCGATAAAATCATTAGATTTCTGCCGCTACGGTGAAGGTCGATCGCGAACAGCTAATGGTTATAGCAATGTTTAAATTCTGGGAAGCAACTTGGTTTAGAGTATTGCTATAAAAGCCATGACGCACAATTCGGCTAAGCCAAATTAACTGTGTGCGCTAATAGAATTAATTCTCATTGTCTATTAAAATTTAACCTCATACAGGAGCATATGCAATGTTTCCTGTTTTGGATTTGAGGCTACTGCACTGAAAATGGGGATGAGGATCGACGAGTTTTATTATGTTTTTTTATTTGGTATATACTGTAACTGAAAATATTCTCGATCGGTCAATCTCTTAAAAAATCTTTGTATTTATCTATTTTTGAACTTACACAGAGCCGCCATATATGGTGCTTTGTAGAGGCGGAGCGTAGTGCAGGGAATCTCCCCGTGGTTGCACCTGTATCTGGAGTCGTTGCGTAAGTCCTATCTTTTTTAGTGACTGCACGAGTGCAAGTCTCAATAATCATTGCCTTATTGAAAAAAAAACAGTTGCGTTTGTCATAATGATTCTTTTTTCATCTTTTCTTCCTGCTGGAGACCCTCGGCTCTGCCGATGGGAGGAAAGCAGGGCAGGGTTTAAGTCCTTTCCTGTTTACATTTTGCGTGGTATAATGTGAGCTATGGTTGAAAAAGCTTACAAGTACCGTTTTTACCCAACACAAGCGCAAGAAAATCTTTTGCGACGGACAATGGGGTGTGTACGGAAAGTTTACAACTTGGCGTTGGCTGCTAGAACCGAAGCATGGTACGAAAGACAAGAAAGAGTTCAGTATAAGGAAACTTCTAGTCTTTTGACCAATTGGAAAAAGACCGAAGATTTGGATTTTCTCAACGAGGTTAGCTGCGTACCGTTGCAACAGTGTCTGAGACATCTGCAAAAAGCATTTGCTAATTTCTGGGGTAAACGTGCCAAGTATCCTCGTTTTAAAGCCAAGCGTAATGGTGGTTCGGCTGAATTTACCAAGTCGGCTTTTAAGTACAGAGATGGAAAACTCTGGCTTGCTAAATGCAAAGATCCATTGCCAATTGTTTGGTCTAGGCTTTTGCCAGAAGAATGTAGTCCATCTACTGTTACAATCAAACTCGACCCTTCGGGTCGGTGGTTTGTTTCTTTGCTGGTAGAGGACTACACTGTTGAGGTATTGCCACCAACTGATAAAAAGGTTGGTATTGACGTTGGTATCTCTAGTCTGTTGTGTACTAGCGATGGCGACAAGATATCCAACCCTAAGCATTTCAATCGGCTGTATAAGAAACTCAAAGCAGCGCAAAAGGAACTGAGTCGGAAAACCAAAGGCTCTAGTAACCGAGACAAAGCGCGACTTAAAGTAGCTCGAATACACGCCAAAATTAACGATGCTCGTACCGACTTTCTTCACAAGCTGACTACTAGCTTGGTCAGAGCAAATAACTTGATTGCTATTGAAGACCTGGCAATTAGGAATATGGTGAAAAACCACAAACTTGCTCGAAGTATCAGCGATGCCTCTTGGGGTGAGTTTTTCCGTCAACTTGAGTATAAATGTGAGTGGTACGGGCGGAAACTGGTCAAAATTGACCGATTTTTTCCTAGTAGTAAGCGATGTAACCATTGCGGTTTTGTAATGGATAAACTGCCGTTGGATGTTCGTAGTTGGGATTGTCCTAACTGCAACACTAAAGGCATCGACAGAGACATCAATGCTGGAAAGAATATACTCGCTGCGGGACTCGTAGTGACTGTCTGTGGAGCGAACGTAAGACCCGATAACCATGATGTTAAAGGGCAGTTGCGAAAAACCCGTAAGGGAAGGAAACAGAAACCTAAGTCGTGAGTCTTAGGAATCCCCCGACTCCGTCGGCGGGAGGATGTCAATCTTGTAAACCTCAGTTCACGGGTGATTTTTGGGGTACGAGACGAGATCGTCGTCCTCAGACAGATAGATGATCGGTTGATTGCCCTCGATCGCAAATTGGGATTTGCCTGGGGTTGCTGTAGTCTGTTTCTTAAATCTGCGTTTCAGTCACCTAACCGCTCGATTGAATCGCTGCATTTCTTCTGAGATCTCGCCGTAAATCCCCTCAATATGTTCGCGACAGCAGTCAATGGCAAAATCGGTCAATTCTTCCGGTTCGATGCCAAACATCTCCCGAAACACATCGGGATCGACGCGACAAAAGCGGGGACGTTCGGCGTAAATGCGGCACTCGCGGGAGATACCATCGTAATTGACACACCAGCCATCCTCCCCTACCAAACGGAGGTACTGTTCGATCTCCCCCGGAGATAAAAACTCCTCCAAGTCCGGACGTTCGGAGGGTTCCAGGTAGCAGCACGCGCCGCATTGCTTGACACAACACCAAGTTGCCATCAGTCGTCTCTCTGTTTGAAATATTATCCATTTTTATGATACAGCCGGCTTTGCCCTCCAGACCTTCGGGGGACTGTCAAACGGCTGTGTAGTGGATAGACTTCATCCCGCTTCATCTTTTTTGTATAGTTTTGTAAATTCCGTGAAAATCCAGAGGATCTTAACCAGTAAGATGAGAAGCGGAATTGCCTGATTATTTGATATTCCCACGGTGAAATTGAGAGGAAAATATGGATTTTATTAGCAATGCGTTTAACGGGATTCTCAGCTTTAACTGGGAACCGATTTTTCAGCTAACCCTACTGGCACTAATCGTGATTTCGGGTCCGGCTGTGGTATTTTTGTTAGCACTGCGCGGCGGCGATATGTAGTGTGGACTCCCGCGCCGCACTGGATCGGGAAGCGCGGTAGCGATCGAGAGCTTTTTAAGATCTAGCGTTGGGAGGGTGTTAGCCTAGCGCTAGGGCTTTCATTGCGGCTTTGATCAGGTGATAGAACCGGGGTTGAGACACATCTACAGAGCGAGCATTGTCCCGAGAAGTACCCAACAGACCGATTTTTTGACCTTTTTCGATCGCCAAGACTTGCCCGCGATCGTTACGAATCCTCAGTTCTAGCTTAGATTCGTTCGGATACAACCCACAAGAGTAGTAGCGACGATCGTATTCAAAGCTGGCTTTTTGGCTCTGGCGAGACTCCTGGATTGTCGGTGGGCGATCGCCACTCGCTGCCTTTGTGACGACGAGGACAGGTTCAACTTTTTTCTCGAGAACTTGGGGTTCAACAACCTCTTCGGCGACAATTTCGGGATCGGCAACTTCTGGCTGGATTGGCTTCTCAACAACTTTGTGACTGACAACCTCTTTCTGTTCCTCGATCGGCGATTCCATGCCGTTCTCCAAGGTGTTGGGTAAGCGAACCCCCACCAATTCCAACTGGATTTCAGCGTTGCCATTGTAGCGATTTTCCCGAAGTTTGTAGGCAATGTCTATCCGCGACGGCAGCGGACAATATTCGCCCCACCGCCAAGCGATCGCCTCCCGAGTTTCCCCAGTTTCCGTAGCGAAAATGGGCTTGAGGTGTAGACCTTTGATCGTGCTTTGTTCGACAACCCGGACATTGGGCGTCCAGAACACCGGTTCGGGATTACCAATTCCCCAAGGGTGAAGCCGATCGATCTGATGATAGAGTTGAAAATCAATGTCCTCTAATTTTGCCACCGCATCGATCGTCACCAACGGTTTCAGGTGTTGGGGTTCCAACAGTTGACAAGCAAATTCTTGCAAGCGAGTTTGCACCACCTCCAGGTTTTCCGCCGGGAAAGAAAACCCGCCCGCCGCCTTGTGTCCGCCGTATTTCCCCAATAAATCGTCGCAGGCTTGAAGCGCTTCAAACACGTGAAACTCGGGAATCCCCCGCGCCGAACCCCGAACGACACCCTCTGCCTCATCTTCGTACGTGCCGATAAACACCGGAACCCCGTAGCGTTCCACCAATCGCGAAGCAACAATGCCGATGACACCATGATGCCAATGAGGTTGTACCAACAGCAGAACGCGATCGCGAATCGGGTTGACATCACTCCCCTCAACAATCTCGATCGCCTCCGCCTCAATTTGGGTACAAAGTTCCTGACGTTGACGGTTAATCGTTTCGCACTGCATCGCCCGTTCTAGCGCAATTCCCTTATCATCCGTCGTCAGCAGTTCGATGACGATTTGCGGATCGCCGATGCGTCCAATCGCATTAATCCGAGGACCTAACCGAAACCCAATATCGTCCGGTTTCATGCTGTTGCCGTCGCCCGCACCAGACATCTGAATTAGGGCTTGAATGCCGGCAATTTGGGAATGGGGTAACAAGCGCAAACCCTGCTGAACCCAGCGGCGGTTGACCCCGACAAGGGGCGCTAAATCGGCAATAGTTCCCAGGGTCATTAACTCTTGTAATGGTACGATCGCTTCATCCTCCTTCCCTAGCGCCTGTGCCAGGGAAAGTGCCAGCAAATAGGCAACCCCCACCCCGGCAATTCCCCGATAGGGAGACTCTAGGGGTAACATTTTCGGATTGAGAATGGCGTTGGCTTCCGGCAGTTGGGGCGGCAAATCGTGATGATCTGTGATAATCACATCCATCTCCAATTCCCGCGCCACCTCGATCGGTTGGCGAGCAGAAATGCCGTTGTCTACGGTGATAATCAACCGGACACCCGCTTCGGCAAACTCCCGGACAATACGCTCGTTGATGCCGTAGCCGTCCGTCATGCGGCTGGGAATAGCGTAGTCCGCATTGCCCCCGAGTAGGGTAAATGCGCGTAATAGCAGGGCTGTGCTGGTCATGCCGTCGGCATCGTAGTCCCCGCAGATGGCGATCGGATATTGCTCGGCAATGGCTTCTTGTAATAAATCCAAAGCGATCGCTAAGTCGGGAAATTCGTCCGTCGGAGCGGGTAATATTTCCGTATCCGGGTCGAGAAACCGGAGAACGAGATCCGGCGTTGACAACTCTCGGTTAAGTAGCACCTGAGCCAATAAAGGCGAAATATCTGCGGAGTCAGCCAACTCGATCGATCGTTCCGATTGTGGCGCGAAGATATGCCATCGTTGATTCGGCAGGCGAGCTGTGCGGTTCGGTAAAGTGTCGGTGCGATCGAAAGCCATTAAGGGAATCTGTCCAAAAAAGAAGAGCGATCGCTGCCAAAAACCATGGCAACATCAGTCTTGAACAGTATTACGAACCTTGACCCCCGTCAAGCCGAGCGGGCAAGACTCTTCACAATGGTAAGAACGCTCCGCCCGCGCACTGTACTCATAGAGTCAGTGTCAGGAGTTTGTCACCGAGATCGACAATTTGTCAATCCGGACTGTACGCGGCGCACTCTGTACAATGGAATTGTCCAAACATCGATACTCGTTTTGGGGCATGATTAAGAAAACACCGAAGCAGCAGAAAACCGAGACATCCGAAGCTCAGACAATCTCACCGGTCTCGACTCCCGACACAGCCGTTCCATCATCCTTAACCCAACCCGAGGAAGAATCGGCTCAGGTAACCAGACCGACGCCACCGACGCCACCGACGCCACCAACGCCACCGAGTCCACCAAGTCCGCCGACCGCAGTTTCAGCGCCTAGTAAACCCGCCCAGGTTGTCATTCTTAAAAAAGCGGGCGATCGCAATAGCGAACCCAGTGCCGATCTCCGTCCCGAGCGTCGTAGCGATCGCAGACCTGTCCCGGTTCCCACCAAAGCACCTGCCAAGCTTGCCGAGTGTGGAAAATATAAAGCGGGAGACGAAATTGTTTTACCTTACAGCGGTCAAACTGTTGCATTGACCTATTTTTATCAAAGTGCCAACCCGAAAGAATTTTGGGGGGTATTTGAAGGCGGGTGCGTGCGCTTGTCAGCTTTGTCATAAGCACCCAAGCCGGAGCGAACATTTTTGGGATCGAGATCGAGGCGATCGAGTATTGGAAGCCAGATAGAAGTTGGCGTTCAGACGATTCTATTAGCATCCGATCGCAGACTTCCGAACTCCAGGAGGCGAGAGTTTTTGACCTGAAGTTAAGGTGAGCCGTCTCGAGCAGGAGGATTCGGGGATATTGATGCTTGATTTCTAAAGTATCCTAACTGCCTTGGCTACAACAAGTGCGGTTGCGATCGTAGTGGTTTCAATCGCCACGATCCGAAGAATGGTCAGTACATCCGCTCGCTCAATGTTAGATTGCCGATCGAGCGAGCGAAATTTCTCGAGCCAGTTGTCGCCCGAAATCCCTGTCTCTCGATCGCCGATCGAGAGACAGGGATTGACTTTGACAGTCCCTGCCTATCAATAGACATTAGTTGCTCGACGCGATCGCCAGAAAAGTTTAGAGAAATCACGGATGCGTTCTTTTTTTTGGCGGTGTAACCTAAAGTCAGCCACCATACTCTTGCAATTCCCAGCTCGCAGATCGATCGGGTTAAATCGAGCGAACCCGTCTGCCCGAAGGGTGCATTCGTAGAGTGTGACACTGACCCGCGCTCGCACTGACGATGACTAAAATTTTTACACCTCAGTTGCCGCCTGCCGCTGAACTTGCCCGCAATTATAGAAAACCACCACGACTTATGCAGCCATTGGTCGATCCGGCTCAGGTGGGGCAGCAGATTACCCAAATCCTGGTCAATAGCCTCGAATCAGATACCCTGTTGTCTGACATTGCGGGGGTTTTGACTCGAGCCTTTTCCGCCGCAGGAACATCGATTGCGGTACGGGAAAAAAAGAAGCTCATTTCCCGTGCGGTCGATTGGCATCCCCAACACCAACCCGGTAAATCCAGTAGCAATCCTTCTGTCATTTGGGAACCTCCCCCCTTGAGCCGCCAGTTTATGAAGGATCGCTTTCTGGCGATCGCCGATCTGCAACAGGTTGAAATTAGCAGTAAAATAGCGGCTGGTTACCGAAAGGCGAACATTCGATCCATTTTGGCGATCGAAACTCGCTCTCAGGGTCACATGACCGGTGCGATCGTCCTGATGCGATCGGGGGCTTACAATTGGACAGAATCCGAGATCTCTGCCCTCAAAACCGCAGCCGAAATCACCTCGATTGCCATTACTCAAGTCCAACAAGCGGAAGCGATTCGCACACTCCAAAAGCAGACCGGGACGTTTAACCACCAACAAGCGCTCAGCGCCCGCTTGACCAAGGTCATTCTCAACTCATTGGATTTGACCGAAGTCTTACAAGAAGCGATCGAAGGCATTACGCAAGCTCTCCAAGTCACCCACGGTTTGGTGCTACTCCTCAAATATCCCGACGATCTGCCCGGACGAGCGCAACCGGAACGACGGTCAGTGGAGCGTCCCGCTATAGCCGACAGCGTCAGTCAACCCGCCGAGAGCGAGCAGGACATCGTATCCCAAATCAAGGTGACTGTCGTCGCTCAGTGGTGCGGTGAAGAGCGATCCTCATCATCCTCTGTCTCAACAAGCTACACTCAGTTTGACCAAGCGTTTTGGATGTCCGAATGTGATTGGTGTCAGCACGCCTATTTCACGGCGCCTCAACCGCTGGCGATTGCCGATAGGCTCGAATGGCTCCGTACAAGCCCCCAGACTTTGCTCGCGCCCATCTTCCAACTCGACGCCATGCCAGCAGTCCTGTTGGTTCCCCTGATTCGCTCCAACGATCGTGCTCCCAACTCTCCCAAAATCTTAGGATTTTTGGTTTTGCAAAACGATCGACCTCGATCTTGGGAGATGGATGAATTGAAGCTGGTGGAACTGGTGGGTACGCAACTGGGAAACGCGCTGCTGCAAACGCGAATTTTACACCAAGTTCAACGTTTAGTTGGCGATCGCACAGCCCAGCTGCAACGGAGTATGGATGTGCAAGCCAAACTCTACGAACAAAGCCGCCGACAGGTTCACCAACTGCGATCGCTCCACCAACAAACCAGCGAATTTCTCGCTGCCGTCAGTCACGAACTGAATACGCCGCTCACGAGTATGGGTGTGGCGATCGAAATGTTGCGCCAAGTGGGACTCACCCCCGAACGTCAGACGACTTACCTCAATATATTGGATCAAGAGTGGCGGCGAGAAAAGAAGTTAGTCGAAAATTTGCTGATGTTGCAACGCTTGGAAGCGAAAGAAACCGCGCTTCAAGTCCAATCGGTAGACTTAAAATCGTTAATTTCCGAGTTGAAAAGGGCATTCGAGAAAAAGTGGGCGCACAAAAACTTAAAATTAACCGTGGATCTGTCCCGCGTCACTTTCAAGCTTAAAAGTGACGCCGATAGCCTAAAAACCATTCTAGAAGAACTCCTGACCAATGCGGGTAAATATTCCCACCCCGGAACGACGGCAATTTGCCAAGTGACCGAACAAGTGGTGGCAGAGACTCCAAAAGTCGTGTTTGCGGTCACGAACTTTGGAACCGAGATTCCCAAGGAAGATTTGCCTCACATTTTCGATCCCTTTCGTCGGCGTCAAGGGGCAACCTCCGAAGCCATTCCCGGAACGGGTTTGGGATTGGCGCTGGTGCGCGGATTGGTACAACTGTTGTATGGTGAGATTGGTGTTTCCTGTCGGGTCTTAGAGGATAAAGACACTAGTGAAATTCAATTCACTCTGACTTTGCCTCAAAATTTAGAAAACCCGGATTGAGGCTGTTAAGTTAAGGCTGTCTAGTTAATATTGGCGATCGATCGTCGTTCGTCATGGGTTACCACGGGTTCGTTCCTAACTCGATCGATAATGTATGGGTAAGAAGCCACGTATTCATCGCACATTGAAGCATTCAACAACTCCCAGCACGATCGTTCCGGCTCCATCGGCTCCCTTGCCTTGGCAACGCCATAAGTATTCTCTTCTTGCGCGTCAAATTGATGTTTTCACGGCGGCGGCTCAGTTAACCAGTTCTTTCTTGTGGGCGAAAATGTGGGGGAACAATTCGCCCCAAACACAAGAGCGCCGCGCCAGGCGAGTCGTCAAAAAATTAATTGATTTAGGTCCGACATTTATTAAAATCGGACAATCGCTTTCCACTCGCGGCGATCTGCTTTCTTGGGAGTACATTAAGGCTTTGAGCGAGTTACAAGATCGCGTTCCGGGGTTTAATGGTGAACAGGCGATCTCCATCGTTGAATCGGAATTGAATAACTCGATTCACGCACTGTTTCGAGAGTTCGATCGCGTTCCCATTGCGGCAGCCAGTTTGGGACAAGTTCACAAAGCTCGACTGCATACGGGAGAAGAAGTTGTAGTAAAAATACAACGTCCTGGACTCGATCGATTGTTAACCTTAGATTTTCAAGCTTTATATCAGTTAATTTTATTTGTCCAGCGCTATTTTCCTTGGACGAGAAAGTACGAACTGGAAAAAATTCACCATGAATTCCGAAAATTAGTCTTTCAAGAAATTGACTACCTTCAAGAAGGAAAAAATGCCGATCGATTTCGAGAAAATTTTCAAGGTCACTCTCGAATTCTGGTTCCTTTAGTCTATTGGCAATATACCACCAAAAAAGTTTTAACATTAGAGTATTTACCGGGAATCAAAATCGACGATCGATCGACTCTAGAATCCATCGGGATTGATGTTAAAGAAATCAACAAAATCGGCATTAGTTGCTATCTCAAGCAGTTACTCGTCGATGGCTTTTTTCAAGTCGATCCCCATCCGGGAAATATGGCAGTTCAACCAGATGGCAGTCTCATTTTCTATGATTTTGGCATGATGGCTGAAATCAATACCCTGAACAAAAGCGAGATGACGCGATCGTTCTTTGCTTTATTGAGGAAAGATACCGACGAACTAGTAGACACATTAATTTCGATGGGTTTAGTCGAACCGTCTTCCGATATGGAACCCATCCGAACGTTAGTTGAGTTTGCCGTCGATCGATTTCGAGAAAGACCGATTGAGTTCCAAGAATTTAATGAGATCAAAGGGCAAATTTTGGTCATGTTCGAGCAGCAACCCTTCCGCTTGCCAGCCGAGATGACTTTCATATTAAAAGCCTTGGGAACTCTTGATGGTATCGCCCGAACCCTCGATAGCGAGTACAATCTGATTGCTTGTGCCAAACCGTTTATTAAGAGCTTGGTTTTGACGAAGCAATCTGGTGGCATGATGAGCGAACTGGCACGACAAGCCCGAGATTTTGTTAAGCATAAAATAAATCAGCCTAGTGCGGCAGAAATTTTAATTCAACGTTTAGAAACTCGGTTAGAAAGAGGAGAATTGCAAGTTCGAGTTCGATCGCCCGAAAGCGATCGCGCTCTTAAACGCATTCATTTAGCAATTAAAAGTTTGATGTATGCCTGTTTGACCGGATTTACACTCTTATCCGGTGCAGTTTTGTTGATGGGACCCTATAGTAGCTGGGCCGTTTTCGCCTTTGGCTTGACGGGATTAGAAAGCTTGTTTTTAGTACGATCGTTGTTTGAGTTAGGAGTTCGGGAAAAACTCGATCGGTTGGCAGAAAAGTGAATTAAGTTAAACTGAAAACATTCTTGCCTTCTAGGTTCACGATGCTGCCAGTTGTTTCGATTCGGTCAGGATGAAATCGACAGCTTCCGCTAAGTTGTTGACAATCAGATCGGGTTCGTAAATTTCTAGACGAGGGCGATCGCGAATGCCTGAAAGTACGCCAATTGCCTTCACTCCATGGCTTGTGGCTGCAACCATATCCGCTTCCGTATCCCCCACCATCCACACGTCATCGGCAGCCGGAAGCTCCGCTAAAGCCCGTTCCATGAGCAAGGGTTTATCGTTGACATCCCCCGTTTTCACGTAATCATTACTCAAACAGTACCGCCGTTCCTCGGGGAAAAAACGCCCGATTTGGCAGCGACGGCAGGCTTCCTCCAGTTCGCGGGTGCGGCGCATAGTCATCACCACCAACTCGAGTCCTTCCTGTCGTGCCTTTTCTAAGGCGGCGATCGCTCCTTCAACGGGTGTATCGTGATGTAAGTAAGGCTCTGTATGTACCGTTCGACCCCGCATGTGGGCAAAAAGCCGAGATTGTTCTTCACCCAATCCAGACAAGATGCCGATTTGTCTTTCCGGCGTGCGCGATCGCTTAAGCTGCCAAAAATCCGACTTAGATAGGACTTTTACCGGTTGTTGGGGCTCTCGCACGCGATCGAGACAGAACTGGTATACCTGGTAATACCGTTCGGAGACATCCATAATCGGACCGTCGAAGTCGGTAATCAGTCTCAGCATTGAACCGCGTTTCCTTTTGAATTATCCTGTTAACTTTTATAACAGAAAGGCTGGCAGATTCCCAAATCACTGCAAAATTCGCTCGATCGACAGGAGTCACAGATCCTAGCTTACATCCCCGCTTCAAGAGCCACCACGCGGATTTCGAGACCATCCCAGGATATTATGTGGAATGGGGTTCCCCAAACAACACCACCGAACACGTGAGTTCTGCCAGCACTTGGGTGGTGACATCGCTAACGGCTAATCCTCCGGCAGTGCGCCGACGCATCGATCGTAAAACTACCAAATCGTAATTTCTGGCGGCATCGAGTATGCCTCGAGCGATATCTGCATGGTATGAGGTTTTAATGTTCCAATTAACCGATAGCGGACTGCCAGCCGCCATTTCCGACAAAGCCGATTTGTAACTGGCAATTTGCGCTGAAGAAGTATGGCGATTGTAAACGTGCAACAAAGTCACCGAAGCACCATTGGTATCCGCAAAAATTCTGGCAAACCAAACCGTTGATATATCTTTGCCGGTCAGATTTTCAATGGGAACTAAAATCGTCTTAATTTCAATAGGTTCTTGGCGTAATCGCAGCACCGCCACTGGACAATGAGACGATAAAAAGACACTATCGATCACACTCCCAAAAAGGCGCGATCGCAAATTGGCGATCGGACTCCAACCCATCACGATCAAATCTGCCTTTTTTTCGCGAGAGGTTCGAGTAATTCCCAAGGCAACTTCATCATCAATTCTGACAGCAGGTTGAGCTTTAATTCCCAACTGTTTACTTATTTTTAGGGCACGTTTCAATAAAATTTGGCTTTTTCTGAGAGATCGATCGAGTAGAGGATCGTCCATGTGGATTTGCGATTTAGCAATCGACACAGGTACAAGTATCCCTTCTTCGTGGCGAACTAATAAGGCTGCCATTTCAATTAAATACCGTTGAGTCTTAGGATTGTAAACGGGGACAACTACGGTGAAAGGGTTCGGCGATTTTGGTGTTTTTCGATCGCCAACCGCCAAGAATTCCTCAGAAGCCTGTTCGATATTTAGACCTCCCACCATTAACTTAGGTGCATATTTTGCCGTCAACACTGGACCGAGGACAGATGTCACAAACATTAAGACGATAACCGCATTAAAAATCGACTCACTCAGTAAACCTGCTTGTACGCCAACTAAGGTGGCAGCTAGAGTTGCTGCGACTTGTGGTAAGGACAAAGACCACATCGCGATCGTCTCGTTCCAGCTATATCGATAGATGAGTTTTGTGACGAACGCCGCCAAAAACTTACTAATAATTAAACCCGAAACAATTGCCAGAGTTAACCCCAATTCGTTTGTCAGTGTCTTGACAAAGCTGGAAACACTCAGTAGCAACCCCATATCGACAAAGAAAAAGGGAATAAATAATGTACTGCCAATAAATTCAACTTTTTCTTTAACCGGACTTCGTCCCACAACATCATTCACCGCTAATCCGGCGAGAAAAGCACCCACAATTTTATCGATATTAATAATTTGTGCGCCGACAGATGCCAAAAATACCGCTAAAAGAACGAATAAAAATTGGTTACTTTCTTCATTCCCCGTGCGACGAAAATATTGTTTTCCCGCCCAATCAAATCCAAACAAAACGATCGCCGAATAAATTGCCAGCGATCCCAATTGAATCGTCAAGCTGAGAATCGAAAACTCTCCCGAATGAATCGAAATACAAATAGCTAGAACTAAGAGAGCGGAAATATCTGTAAAAATAGTTGCGCCGACCGTTGCGGTGATGGCTTCGTTGGTAGCAATTCCCAAGCTCGTTACGATCGGGAAAGCTAATAGAGTATGGGAAGCGAGTAAAGATCCCACCAAAATAGAAGCATTTAAACCTAGACCAAAACTCAAAGCAATGGCTGTGCCAAAAAGCATCGGAATGCTAAAAGTGGCAAGTCCAAAAGTTAGAGAGCGATCCTTCTTTTTTCGGAAATCTTCTAAATCGATTTCTAGCCCTGCGACGAACATTAAGAAAATTTTGCCGATATCTGATAACAGTTTCATTTGATCGGATTCTGCGGTGAGAAGTCCCAAGCCATCAGGACCTAACGCCACTCCAGCTACTAACAATCCAATCAGTCCGGGAAGCCGAAATTTTTCAAAAATAGGTGGAACGATCAAAATAACTAATAGCAAGATTGTGAAGCCCACAATTGGGCTATCAGCCATTAATTTGAGTAGAGCTTCTATCATCAACATCTCCTGGGTAGATTAGCGGTCTGACATTGAAGCTGAGAACTGGAGAGCTCTGATTTCTTGAAGAAATCAGGTCGGGTCTAAAATCTGTGCTTGGGTATAGTCAAATGGAAAGATCGATCGTGGAGAGTCGATCTCTCGACCATCATAGTATATGCGAGAGCCCACTCTTTCTAAAAGTGGGCTCTCGCATATTTTTTCGTAGCCATTAATTAAGTGACCAGACGATCGAAAAGAAACCTGAAGATCTAACCAGCCGAATCAACAGGTTTGACAGTTTCTTCCGAGTCGGGAGATGATTTGAATGCAAACCGCAATCCCGGCGGTGCGATGAAGGTTGTCAGGATCACCATAATAATAATGGCAGCTTGTAGGGGTTTGTCGAGAACGCCGCTTGCCGCACCGATGCCAGCAAAAACTAACCCCACTTCCCCCCGAGGAATCATACCAATCCCGATCGCTAAACGATTGATTCCCGGTTGACCGAAAACCGACCATCCGGTGACGAGTTTACCGATAATGGCAACCACAATTAAGAAAGCAGCGATCGCTAAACCCTCGCGATTGCTAGGAATCACCGGATTGAGAACACTCAAATCGACTTTCGCACCCACAGTGACAAAGAAAATCGGAACAAAAATATCAGCGATCGGAATCACTTGCTTATCCAGTTCTTTGCGCTTATCAGTTTCGTCGAGAACCAACCCGGCGGCAAATGCTCCTAAAATCGCTTCCAGATGAATAGCGTTGGCTAAAAATGCCATAAAAAAGGCAAAGATAAATGCCGGAATTACCAAATTCCCCCGCGTTTGCAATTTGTCAGCAATGGCAACAAAACTTTTGTTGAAAAATTTACCGAGCAAAATCGAACCGAGCAAAAATGTTGTCGCACTAACAATTAAAAAGACAACGTTGAGAATATCAACTTCGCCGGTTTTCGCCAAGCTGGCAACCACCGCCAAAACAATAATCCCCAAAACATCGTCGATGACAGCAGCGCCAACAATAATTTGACCTTCACGGGATTTGAGATACCCGATTTCCGAGAGAACTTTGGAGGTGATACCAATACTGGTTGCCGTCAGCGCTGCACCGGCAAAAATAGCAGGAATTGTGGGAACGCCGAAGAAATACATCAAACCCACTGTACCGGCGGTAAAAGGTACAACCACCCCAACACAAGCGGCAACCGCCGCTTGATATCCGACTTTTCCCAGTTCTCGCAAATCGGATTCCAAGCCGATTTCAAATAAGAGGATAATCACCCCAAGTTCGGCGAGGATAGTAATCGCTTCGCTTTGGCTTTGGAACACGGAAACGACAGATTCGGGAGACAGACCCCCGATGGATTGCAGAACGCTCATCAACACGGAGTCGCTTGCCGTCGCACCGCTTTCGGGGAACACCACCAAGTGCAGCACCGATGCACCAACGACAACGCCACCGACGAGTTCACCCAAAACCGGGGGCAAATCGAGACGTTTGGATAGTTCTCCACCCAATTTGCTGGCAAGGTAGATGACAACTAGACTGAGTAAAACGCCGGTTAAGACGACTGAGCTGTTTTCGGCATCGGGGGCAGTTGCGAGGAGAGGCAACGAGAAGGAGGATGTGGGGAACAAATCCCAGAATATTGACGTGGAAATGGGTATCATTTTGATGGAAAGAAGTTACAGAAGTTACAGGAGTTCAGGAGTAAGTGAAAAGAGCGCTTACAGGAATTCAGGAGATATTGACCAGTGACTAGTTATCAGTTATTTACAACTAGCAAAAGCGCAACTAGCCCATTTAGACCGATGAGACCGAACCTTCGGAGATATTGGAGGGGCGGAAAGGGTTGTTTTCTACCAAAGCAACGGCTTGGCGCAGGGCTTCGGTTCGATCGATCGTCAAATGGTGAGCGGGAATGCGTTTGAGGATGCCGAATTTTTCTAATCGGCGTTTGATGCTTCCGGTTGCTCCGACGATAAAGACATGACGACCTTTATCGATGGCTTCGATAATCGCATTTTCGATCGCCAGAGAAGCCGTTACACCCAACATAGGAACATCGCTCAAATCTAGAATTAACGCATCGATATTTTCGATCGCATTGTGTTCGCGGGAAATTGCTTTGGCAACCCCGAAGATCATCGGACCGCTGAGGTAGAAGATTAACACGCGACCCCCAGCACGCTCGAGCAAGGTCTTTTCTTCGTCGTTTAGATCGAGTTCGTCATCGTCATCGGTGATGGTTTTCACTTCCTGAGATTGCAGGCTAGAGAGGCGATCGATCGTCAGAATATTGGCAATAAACAAGCCCACACCCACCGCGACAATCAAGTCTACAAACACCGTCAGGAACATCACCCCGTACATAATAAACGTGCCTTTGACCGAAACTTGGTGAGCGCGTTTGAGGAAACTCCAATCGAGAATGTCGATCCCGACTTTTAGGGCAATTCCTGCCAGTACCGCCATGGGGATGTTTTCGGTCAGATTTGCCGCCCACAAAACGACGACCAGCAGAATCAGTGCGCGGGCAATACCCGAAACGGCAGTTCTTGCCCCGGTTTGAATGTTGACGACGGTTCCCATGGTCGCACCGGCGCCAGGAAGTCCACCACAAATACCGGAAACCATGTTACCAATCCCTTGACCGATGAGTTCTTTGTTGGAGTCGTGTTCGGTGCGGGTTAAGCTATCGGCAATGACAGCCGTGAGCAAGGTATCGATACAACCCAGCATCGCCAGCATCAGGGCATCGACAAGCATCAGCGTCAGATTGGAACCGCTGAAGACGGGCATTTGCAACTTCGGCAGTCCCATGGGGATTTCGCCAATGATGCGGATATCTGCATTTTTGAAAAAGAACAGGGCAACCAGCGTACCTATTACTAATGCTGCCAATTGCGGCGGACAAACCCGCTTGGCTTTGGCAGGCATCAGGAAAAGAATGGCGAGCGTAATCACCCCGAGGATGGTTTCGCTCGGATCGATATTTTGCAATAACTCCGGCAATTGACCCAGAGTCCCTATCACGCCGCCTTTGGGACTTGCTTGTCCGAGAAACGGCGCAATTTGCAAAATGACCAAAATCACCCCAATTCCGGACATGAAGCCGGAAATGACGCTGTAGGGCATTAGGGTGATGTATTTGCCCAAACGAAAAACCCCAAAGAGGATTTGAAAGGCTCCGGCGAGCATGACGACGGTAAACGCCATTGCGAAGCCTTCTGCTTCGGTTGGGGCTTTGGCAACCAAACCGGCAATGACGGCTGTCATCACCACGGCCATCGGACCCGTGGGTTCAGAAATCAGAGTGGGTGTTCCACCAAAGAAGGCAGCAAAAAAGCCCACGCAAACCGCCCCGTACAGACCGGCTTCAGGACCTGCTCCGGTCGCAGCCCCGAAAGCTAAGGCGAGGGGTAAGGAAACGATCGCGGCAGTCAGTCCCCCAAACAGGTCGCCGCGTAGGTTCTTGAAATGAATCAGGTTGGTCAGTTGCATAGAGGTCAATGCTTCGGATATGCCAATGGGCTAGAATCTGCGGATTTTATTGAATAAAGTCTATTAAAGAACCGTGTATTATTGATAAAAGTCTATAAACAGATTATCATGGCTCTATAACCGATCGCGATCGAATTAATATTAGTATTATCTATCATTAGTACGTTTTCAATTAAGAAAGCGTGAACAGAACTGAACAAGACTCCCCGTCCGTGAAACGGGCGGGGAGTCTGTCAAATCTATTAGCGTTGGGAACCCGCGCTACTGCCAGTAGAGAGACGGTTAGTGGGAGTAGTTCACCGTCCCAAATTGCGTTTGAGACGTTCCAACTCCTCGTCTGTTTCCCAGCGCTGAAAAGCTTGCTCTAAAGGATCGCCATTGCCAACATGGGTACTGCTGGTACTGCGATTCCAACCTTGGGTTTCCCAACTGTTAGGTTCAGCCGATGGGGCTGTTTGGGCTGAGCGCTCTCGTTCAACATTCATCTGAGCCGCTTTAGCGCGAACTTCTTGTCGGCGAACTTGAATCTGGCGCTGCAACTCCAGGGCTTTCTGCAAACGCTCCTTCACCCCGCTCATTTGACCCCAAAGTTGGTTTCCCTGTCGTAACAATGCGGCTTCCCGTTCTTGTGCTGCCCGAAGCAGATCTGCTCGATTGGCTGTTTTGGCTTTATCAATTCGGATATGCCAGCGTTTGACTTCTTGAGCGGCATCGAGAATTTTAGTTTCCAATTGCTTTTCCTCAAGCTGCAATGTTCCGATCAGCCGGAGGGTATCTTCTTCCTGTTCTCGCAATTGTTCGTCTAACGCTTGTAACTCTAGATGAGGATGGCTGCGAAGAAACTCTTCCAGCCGGATTTCCAGAAACTTGCTGAGGTCTTCAAATAAGCCCACGCTGACAACTCCACTAGCGATCGAGATTCGGTATTTGTGACACTCCCCCGGTTAAAACGCGGGGGATTCTTGATTCATTGAGTTCACCTACGTCAAAATTCAGCCCTATGGTTGAATTTTGACTTGCGGTTTATCCTATTATCGATCGCCAATAGAAGATTGCGAATCCTCTCCCGGACAACAATGTTCTTAGAACTGTTGCCCAACGAAGATATCGCGAACTTCTCCATTGCGACGAATCCTAGCTTGCTGTTCGGTCACCTCTACCAACGTCCAGCCGCTCGAACCAATGCTTTCGCCGATGTTCACGCGAGAGGGAACGCCGTTAACTTCAAATAATGCCGCCGATCGATCGCCGAATTGTAAAATTCCCAAAAGCGTGTGGATATTTGCCGGTAGGGCTTCCGTCTGGGGCGAAGCTTCCCGAATTGGGGCAAGGGTGGGTTTGGACGGAATTTCCGGTTCCGGTTCGGGTATTACAGCCATCGGTGCTTGCCGTTCGGGTTCCGGAGCCGGAGCAACTTCTGCTAAACTGGGAGCCGCTGCCGTTGGACTGGGACTGGGAGCCGCTGCCGTTGGACTGGGACTGGGAGCTGCCGCCGTTGGACTGGGACTGGGAGCTGCCGCCGTTGGACTGGGACTGGGAGCTGCCGCCGTTGGACTGGGACTGGGGTTCGAAGTAGCGGGAGTGGGGCGAATTGGGTTATTCGCGTTGGAAGGTTGAGGGGGACGCAGCGACGTCACAGAGAACTTCTCTAAGGCGATGGCGATACGGCTGAGAGATTGAGCCATCGCGTCGGGAGCGGCTGGGTTAAAGGGAATTGAGAGAATCGGCAGCGGTGGGACAGAAGGGTTTTGAGCAGTGGGGAGATTAGTTGAGGAAGTCGTCGCGCCGTTATTTGCTAATTTCGGCTCGATCCGCTCTAGAGAGCGATTGATATATTCGACAAATGCTTGGTCTTGTGCCGATGGAGAAGCGACTTGAGCGACAGGAGTTGCGGGTGCGACTTTTTCTCCCAAAATTGCTGTAGTGACAAACTTTTTAACTTCTGGGCGACTCCATAACCACAAACCCGAAATCAGCGCTAGAGACACGCACGCCGTCCCGACCAAAAAGCGATCGAAGAGCTGCCCGAATCGATCTTCGTCGTCGGACGGTGTGGCTTTCACCGTTACCGTATCTTTATCCTCGTCTTTGTCTTTTAAATCGGTTGCCTGATGGTGTGGCATCACCAGAGGACGCATGACAATCGGTGGAATCTGAAGCGGTTTGAGGGAAACGGTTTTGGGAAGCGCCGGTTCGCCCGGCAATCCAGCACTGTGGTCTAAAGCTCGATCGACATCGGCAAAGACATCTTCGAGCAACCGATCCACATCCGTATCGATGGATCTAAGCGACGGACGCTTTGATGGGTTCGGTAATTGGGTGGTAACGGATTGGGTGGTGGTCTTCTCAGACATAGATTCCTCGCGCGATTCGCTTTTCAACGACCATTTTCAACGACCCTAGCATGACCTACTCCCGATGCTGGCGCATAGCCTTATAGCGTGCGTGGGCGGAGCGTAGCGGAGGGTTCTTACCAACTCCACCCAGGGGTAACTCCTGCAAAGACGCGCTCGCGAACGAATACTCAGGTTGGCTTACCCAACGACACGGAATGCCCCTGGGCACCGGAACAAGTCAACAAGTTTTAGTGGGTTTTGTCGGTTGTGATTCACTCAAACCTACTCGTTTAGACTACCACACCCAACCTGCCATTCTCATGAGAACGGCGCGAGATTTTTCCACCCCAAACCCACAATGACCCATGACCAAATAACGTTAAATTTAGAGTGAGGTGAATCGAGGACATAAGACAAGTGACAAAGGAGCTGGTGAGTTCGTTTTCTCATGCTGATTTGAGGAATAGACGGCAACACTTGCGCCGCCAGCGAGGGGTCAAGTCGCTGCAAACCGGTTGGCGAGTGTTGGTTGTGGGGGGGTTTGCTGGGGGAATGTTTTGGGTGACGACGCTGCCCGATTGGGTAATTCGCCGACCCGAACAGGTGGCAATTGAAGGGAATGAATTGCTATCTCCCAAGAGTGTTCGATCGCTGCTGAACTTGTCCTATCCTCAATCTTTACTGCGCTTGCATCCGGATACCCTTGCCCAACAGTTAGAGGCTCAAGGTCCCATCGCCCGTGCGACTGTCCGACGGAAACTGTTTCCACCCAGTTTGACCGTTGATGTGCGAGAACGCTATCCCGTGGCGGTGGCTTATCTACCCACTTCAACATCGCCTCCGAAAGCATCAGCACCCGTTCGCCCGTCTCAAAAAAGTGCGACGGCGGGATTGCTGGACGAAAACGGCGTTTGGATTCCCCTAGATAGCTATCAAGACTTGAATCCCGGCGTGACTCTGCCCCAACTGAAGGTCAAAGGCGATCCCCAATGGTATGGAAACCAATGGTCTCAAGTTTACAGCGCCATTCGTAAAAGCCCCGTTACCGTAGCCCAAATTGACTGGCGAGATCGCAGTAACTTAATTTTGGAAACCGATTTGGGACTGGTGCATTGCGGGCCCGATCGCCATCTGCTCCCCCAACAATTACAAGCACTCGATCGAATGCGGAATTTACCCGAGAAGATCGATCCCGATGAGATTGCCTACCTCGATCTGAAAAATCCCGATGCTCCCTACGTGCGGATGAAATCCCCCAAACCTCCGACCCCCAAACCATCCCAGCCCAATCCGTGACAGCTGCCGACGCCGAATACGGGCATCACCCAATTAGGCTTTCTCACAGGAAACCCAACTGGACGGCGAACGTGATAAGATACTCCCACTCACCGAGATCCGTGCGATCGCCCCAAAGCGAAATCCCCCTCGTTTTAGAGGTGACGATCGCTCTGGCGCTTGAGCTAGCCATTGTTGGGCAACCCGTGGCAGTTGGGTCGGTTATCTCGTTGAGACTCACTAGGTGCTGGCGCTTTTAGGCCGATCGCCAAACTAACCTCAACGCCAAGCCTGCGGATTACCAGTGTCTAGCTGAAAATCCGTGGGAAACTGTACAGCCGCCCTCAAAGGACGGAGTTTCAGACCTAAGGAATTTTGATGACCTCTAACAGTCAACTGGGGTTGACCCATCAAAACCCCCCTTCTAAAGATGAAGAACCATCAAAGTTTCCAACGGCAGTGGACAGTGCCAACCCGTTCGGTCAATCTGGGTTATCTATGAATCAAACAGGTGATAGTCGGCTAACTAGCGAAGAGATGGGAAGCAGTACCATCGTTCCCAGCAGCGTAGCCAAAATTAAAGTGATTGGTGTCGGTGGTAGTGGCGGTAACGCCGTCAATCGCATGATCGCAGCCGATATGACCGGGATTGAGTTCTGGACGGTCAATACTGACGCGCAGGCGCTGACCAATGCCTCTGCCCCCAAGCGACTGCAAATCGGTCAGAAACTGACCCGAGGTTTGGGCGCGGGAGGCAATCCGGCGATCGGTCAAAAGGCAGCAGAAGAATCCCGAGACGAACTGACGGCAGCGATCGAGTCAGCCGATCTGATCTTTATTACAGCAGGCATGGGCGGCGGTACGGGAACGGGTGCCGCTCCCATCGTCGCGGAAATTGCCAAGGAAGCCGGAGCCCTGACGGTGGGCATCGTCACTCGTCCATTTTTGTTTGAAGGACGGCGTCGTGCCGAACAAGCCAAGCAAGGCATCGAAGCCTTACAAAGTCGGGTGGATACTCTGATTGTCATCCCCAATGACAAGCTACTGTCAGTCATTCCCGAACATACGCCCGTTCAAGATGCGTTCCAGTACGCCGACGAGATTTTGCGCCAAGGGGTGCAAGGGATTTCGGATATCATCACCATTCCCGGTTTGGTCAATGTAGACTTTGCCGATATTCGGGCGGTGATGGCGGATGCGGGATCGGCGCTGATGGGCATCGGTCACGGTTCGGGCAAATCTCGAGCCAGAGAAGCCGCTATGGCAGCCATTTCTTCGCCGTTACTAGAGGCTTCGGTAGAAGGCGCTCAAGGTGTGGTCTTTAATATTACTGGCGGTCACGATCTGACGTTGCACGAGGTGACGGCAGCCGCTGAAATCATTTACGAAGTGGTCGATCCCAACGCCAATATTATTTTTGGCGCGGTTTTGGATGAGAAAATGCAAGGGGAAGTGACGATGACGGTGATTGCGACCGGATTCTCAGCTCACCCGCCTTCGCCCACTCGGGAACGCGCAGTCACTCAGCAGCCGAGCGTCGAAACGCCCCAAGCGCAGCCGTTTCCTAAAACTGCCGCACCGAAACCGAAGTTGGGCGGGGGCTTGGATATTCCGGATTTTCTCCAACGGCGGCGATCGCTCGATCGATAGGGAATGAATTTCGATCGGATGACCGATATCCCGGTCGCTCTCACCATTGCCGGATCGGATAGTGGTGGGGGTGCGGGGATACAAGCGGATTTACGGACGTTTGCCTTTCACTGCGTTCACGGAACCAGCGCTATTACCTGCGTCACGGCGCAAAACACGCTGGGCGTGAACCGGGTCGATGCCTTGGTTCCCGATGCGGTGGTGGCGCAAATTGAGGCGGTGGTAGCCGATATTGGGGTGAGGGCGGTGAAGACTGGGATGCTGCTCGACTCTGGGATTATGGCTGCCGTTGCCGATTGTTTAGAACGATGGAGTTTAAACTCGATCGTTGTCGATCCGGTGATGGTATCCCGGACAGGGGCACAATTAATCGATGATGCGGCAATTGCCACTCTGTGCGATCGATTGATTCCCAAAGCTTCGATCGTCACTCCCAATCGCTACGAAGCCCAAATTTTGAGCGGTTTAGAGGTTTCCACCTTAGATGAAATGAAAGCCGCAGCGCGACGCATTCACGAATTGGGTGCGGCAGCAGTTTTGGTGAAAGGGGGCGGCATGGAAGGCAACTTGCGCGGGGTTGATGTCTGGTTTGACGGTCGCAATGTAGACGTATTAGAAACCGAAACCGTGGAGACTCCACATACTCACGGAACCGGTTGTACTCTCTCAGCGGCGATCGCCGCGAATTTGGCGAAGGGAGAAGAGTTGAGATCGGCAGTGCGACTTGCCAAAGATTATCTCACCCAAGCATTAAAACATTCCCTGGCGATCGGTAAGGGACAAGGGCCCGTAGGACACTTCTTCCAGCTTTTAGATTTGGAAGGTTAGCCTAACAGCAATTTGTCCGAAAATTGGCGCAATAAACGATCTTACCAATCTTCATTTTTGTTGTTGGGACTCTCTCCCCAATCATCCTCCGCAGGGTTCTGGGATTGAGGTGCGGGGGGAGATCGATCCTCCTTGGGAGTGGCTGTTCGATCGCGATTGGCGACCGGACTTTCGGGTTCTACAATCGGGTCGATAATTTCAATTTGCGGGAAGGGATCGATCGGCAGCTCCGGGGAAAGATCCCGCAGATCGAGGGTTTCGTCGTCTTCTAAATCGTCGGCAAATTCTGGGTTCGATATCCGGACATCTTCGGGCGATCGATAGGTGTAAGAATAGATCGAACCTTGGTTTTCGCCTGCAATGGGATCTTTGCGGATTTCCACCACTCGACGATTCTCTTCCTCTGTGGGTTGCGGGGTTTCTACCGCACTGTCAGGCGGTTCCGTGGACTCCCATTCTTCGTCATCCCAAACTTCTTCTCCCGAAGGCTGACTCGCCCTTGCCGGGTCTCGAATCGGCGAAGGCGTCACGCGGGCATATTCGACTTGGAGATCTTCAGTACCCTCGAAAGCCTTAGAGGGTTGTGTATAAAAGTTTTCGGGGGCGACGCGACTCGAGGAAGTTTCGGAGCCGAGTTCGGGATCTCCCGGAGGTGGGGGAGTGACAGACGATCGACGTTTTCCGGTTTTAGAAGTGCGGGTAGAGTTCGATCTCGGGAACAATAATGAGATTACCCCAGCCGTTACTGCGCCCGCGGCGAGCGCCAACGCCACCCAAACCCCCACGGGTAGGGCGATCGATTTTATCCCCAAGAACATTAAAGGTAGGGACTGCGATAAATTTTGCCCCACCAACGCAAAGAAAATCAGGACGACAAGGAATAGAAAAATCGGGAATTTCATGAGGTTCAATCGATCGACGAACTGCTACGAGTCAATAGGTGACATACTCCCGACGCTCCTCTGACGAGAGAGCGCGGGCTTCTTACCAACTCCAGCTATCGCCTCGGATACTCGGTAAGCTTTACTGCTGACGGGATGCCCCACCGCCAAAGCGCTCTATAGCGCCAGTTTCAGAATGTTTACCGCCGCATTCACATCCCGGTCTGCTGTGTACCCACATTTCGGACAGGAGTGGATGCGGTCTTTCAGTTTCTTCGGAACCTTAGTACCGCAGTTAGAACAATTCTGAGATGTGTTTCGAGAGTTCACTGCAACCGTTAACAACCCAGCATTTTCAGCTTGGGTCGCGAGAATCGACAGGAATTGTCCCCAGCCAGCATCGTGAATCGACTTTGCCATACGGGTTTTTGCAAGCCCCTTGATGTTGAGCTTTTCATGAGCAACCCGGTCGTGAGAGTTTAGTAACTTCTTGGCAGTCTTGAAATGAAAGTCTTTGCGGGTGTCCGCAACTTTCTTATGAGCTTTTGCCAGTCTGTTGACCGTTTTGCGACGATTGGTGCTCCCCTTTTTCTTTCGGCTGACCAACTTCTGAGCCTTCTTGAGCTTCCTCTGAGCCTTTCGGTAGTATTGAGGAATCGCCACCTCCGAACCATCAGACTTGACCAAAAATGACTTTAAACCCATGTCAATCCCGATTGGATTATCCGCACAATCAGGAATAATCGGTGACGGTATACTGTCATTTTGGATCGAGATTGTTGCGTACCAACCATCAGCTTTTCGAGATATGATGGCGGTTTTGACTTCAAACCCATCTGGGATAGGGCGGTGCTTTATCAACTTAACCGCTCCGAACTTCGGAAGATGAAGGAAATTTCCAGCAATGGGTGTCTTACCCATCGAAGGGAACGTTAGGGAACGATAACGACTTTTCCCTTTGAATCTGGGCTTACCACTACGCTTGCCATTGCCGTCCCCCTTGAGATAACGCTTGAACGCAAGGTCTACTCGCTTGACACAATCTTGCAGCACATGAGCGTGCAGGTCTCCATACCAGGGGCGATCTTTTTTGAGTTGTACCAGAGTCCGTTTTTGAGAGTAGTAGTCGGGTCGATCCCGAAGCTCTGGTAAATGACACACCAGTGGGCAGAAGTTAATGGATGTGCGATTTTGCTCGTACCAGTCAAACCGATGATCCGCCAACAGGTAGTTATACTGACACCTCAGCAGATAGTCGAGCCAATGTTCTAGCTCGACTATCTGCTGTTTGGTTGGTCGCAATCGGTACTGGTAAGCAAGTCGCATTTATTTTCCTCCTATGTGTACCCAACTTGCCATTGCCCGGCGAGTGCGGTCTTGGGGTTCGCCGGCGTGGAGCAACTCGCATCCCGACTCTCATTTGACGCGGCGCGGAATCTCCAGATTCCTTGCATCGCCGCCTGCGGAGAGAGCGGGGCTGCTGGCAGGGTAGCTCAAGACTTTGACGTTTTGAGGATATTGGATAGATTGTTTTCCTTGGCGCGTCTTGAATGCGGGATACATGGCTCGACTATCAAAGAAGTTACCAAAAGAAAGCCACGCCTAGATTCAAAACTGACTGCTGAAGACATTGAGAGTAGCACTGTGACAACCATTCGTATTCAGCTTTCCATAGAGGTATAGATTTCTTCATAGTCATGGCAGTGACACCTTTACCAGTCTCCTGATAAGTGGCTGTCATTGTAGCTAAAGACTGATTGCAGACCTAGCGTACACAACCGAAAGCCATCGCCAGGTGCACTTGCTGTGCTTCTGTTGGATAGATTCGGACTTTGACCGCTTTTAGCACCGGACTTAGTTGACATCCTCCCGCCGACGGAGTCGGGGGATTCCTAAGACTCACGACTTAGGTTTCTGTTTCCTTCCCTTACGGGTTTTTCGCAACTGCCCTTTAACATCATGGTTATCGGGTCTTACGTTCGCTCCACAGACAGTCACTGCGAGTCCCGCAGCGAGTATATTCTTTCCAGCATTGATGTCTCTGTCGATGCCTTTAGTGTTGCAGTTAGGACAATCCCAACTACGAACATCCAACGGCAGTTTATCCATTACAAAACCGCAATGGTTACATCGCTTACTACTAGGAAAAAATCGGTCAATTTTGACCAGTTTCCGCCCGTACCACTCACATTTATACTCAAGTTGACGGAAAAACTCACCCCAAGAGGCATCGCTGATACTTCGAGCAAGTTTGTGGTTTTTCACCATATTCCTAATTGCCAGGTCTTCAATAGCAATCAAGTTATTTGCTCTGACCAAGCTAGTAGTCAGCTTGTGAAGAAAGTCGGTACGAGCATCGTTAATTTTGGCGTGTATTCGAGCTACTTTAAGTCGCGCTTTGTCTCGGTTACTAGAGCCTTTGGTTTTCCGACTCAGTTCCTTTTGCGCTGCTTTGAGTTTCTTATACAGCCGATTGAAATGCTTAGGGTTGGATATCTTGTCGCCATCGCTAGTACACAACAGACTAGAGATACCAACGTCAATACCAACCTTTTTATCAGTTGGTGGCAATACCTCAACAGTGTAGTCCTCTACCAGCAAAGAAACAAACCACCGACCCGAAGGGTCGAGTTTGATTGTAACAGTAGATGGACTACATTCTTCTGGCAAAAGCCTAGACCAAACAATTGGCAATGGATCTTTGCATTTAGCAAGCCAGAGTTTTCCATCTCTGTACTTAAAAGCCGACTTGGTAAATTCAGCCGAACCACCATTACGCTTGGCTTTAAAACGAGGATACTTGGCACGTTTACCCCAGAAATTAGCAAATGCTTTTTGCAGATGTCTCAGACACTGTTGCAACGGTACGCAGCTAACCTCGTTGAGAAAATCCAAATCTTCGGTCTTTTTCCAATTGGTCAAAAGACTAGAAGTTTCCTTATACTGAACTCTTTCTTGTCTTTCGTACCATGCTTCGGTTCTAGCAGCCAACGCCAAGTTGTAAACTTTCCGTACACACCCCATTGTCCGTCGCAAAAGATTTTCTTGCGCTTGTGTTGGGTAAAAACGGTACTTGTAAGCTTTTTCAACCATAGCTCACATTATACCACGCAAAATGTAAACAGGAAAGGACTTAAACCCTGCCCTGCTTTCCTCCCATCGGCAGAGCCGAGGGTCTCCAGCAGGAAGAAAAGATGACTTCTTTGACTGCTCTAAGATTATTAGAGCTGAAAACATTGGCAAGTGCAAGGGATTTGTTCATCTCCTCATCCATCCGCTATCGCTCACTAGCTCTGGCTTTGTGTCTTGTGGCGGGTGGAATCGTCCCTTTACTCGCCTCTCATCCCACACCAACCGAGGCAGTATTATGGTGTGGGGATTCCCTGCTGTCTAGCTAAAGGTTTTCTTCCGGGAGTTTCTCTTTCCAGCGTTGGAGAGGAACACAGTCGAGATCGAACCGATCTAAAGCTCGCGCCACCACAAAATCTACCAAATCCTCGATCGATTGAGGATTGTGATACCACGCGGGAATTGCCGGAACGATACTCGCTCCAGCTTCTGCCAGCGTTGTCAAGTTGCGCAAGTGAATTAAACTCAACGGAGTTTCGCGGGGGACTAAAACCAGTTTGCGTCTTTCCTTGAGTTGAACATCGGCGGCGCGTTCGAGCAAGTCGGAACTCAAACCCGCTGCCAATTTGCCCACCGTACTCATGCTACACGGCATCACCACCATGCCCAAGGTCCGGAAGGAACCGCTGGCGATATTCGCGCCGACATCAGACGCCCGGTGACAGCGCAACTTGCCCCCGTGTAGGACATCCGCCCGATCGCGCCAGAACAGTTCTTGCTTATCTGGTTCGGGAGGCATTCGCACGTTCTGTTCTGCCTGCCAAACCTGGTAAGTGGCTTTAGATGCCACCAACTCGATCGCGTAATCGGCAGCCAGCAGGTGCTTCAGCGCCCGAACTGCGTAAATCAGTCCCGACGCCCCCGAGACTCCTAACACCAACGGTCGTTTTTGATTCATGAGTTTATGGAGAGTTAATCGTTGATAGTTATTGGTTATTCGGGGTAAGTTGAATGAATAGCAACTATCAACTATCAACTATCAACTATCAACTAATCCTCTTCTCCTTCGTAGTAATCGCCGTTAGGTGCTTCGCTACCGCCGCCGATGGGAGCGAGATCGATTTGTTGCCGATAGTAATCCACGCTTTTGACTTGTACGTCTACGCGATCGCCCAAACGGTATTGCTTGCGGTTTTTGCGTCCGACGAGGGTTTGCTGGCGCGATCGGTATTCGTACCAATCGTCTTTGAGAGAGGAGACGTGAACAAGTCCTTCCAAGCGCTCCGGTGCTTGTCCTTGTTCGCTCGACTCCAGTTCGACAAAGAAACCGTAGGACTGGACGCCGGTGATCAAGCCTCGGAACACTTCCCCGGTGCGTCCCTTCATGGCGCCTGCTTTTTGTAAGCCCTGCCAATCTTCTTCGGCTTCGATCGCCAGTCGTTCTCGATCGATCAGTGGTACGATCGCAGCATTCATCCGTTCCTCGAGTTCTTGCTGTACGTCCGGTGGCAAGACATTCCAGTTGATATTGCCACGAGCAGAGGAATGGTGCAAATCCACCCGGTCTTTCGATCGGGTGGAGCGGCGATCTCGTCCTCGCTCGAATAAGGCGTGCAGCGATCGTTGTACCAACACGTCTGCATAACGCTGTAAGGGAGATGTCCAATGGGTGTAGCCCGTTTCTAGCGCCAGTCCGAAGTGAAGCCCCGGCTTGGTGCTGCACGAAGTCGGTTTGAGCGTTGCCTCTAGTAAATAGGTGAGGATCTTCCGATCTTCGGATTCGAGAATTTGCTCGGTAAACTGTTTGAAATCCGTCGAGTAGACGGTTTCTTCGTCCTCGAGCCACATTTCCATCCCCATATTGCTCGCCAGTTTGATCGCGTCTTGCACGTCTGCGATATCTGGGCTGGGATGGGTGCGGAAAATTGCGGGAATTCCCAATGCCTGCAAATGCTCGCCCACGCACTGGTTGGCGAGGACGACGAATTCGCACATCATGGCTTGAGGCTGAGGCAGGGGGGAAAGAACCAGAACGCCCAAAGGATTCTCGCTGTCAAAATGGTTGTTACTTTCGGGCAAATCCAACTCGAATGCTCCTCGTTGGAGTCGTCGCTCTCGAAGGAGTTGGCTCAACTGCCACAGTCGATCGAGGGTTGGGGAGACAGCTTCGGGTACATCTGGGATGTCAATACTCTTTCCATTATTGTCTTCGGGAGATGTTGCGCAATCGAGAATCGCTTGAGCTTGGGGATAGGTCAGCTGACAATCCACCTCGACCACACTTTTGTGAACTTCAAACTCTACCAAGTCCCCAGCTTCATCTAGGGTAATTAATAGGGATAGTGCCAGTTGCTCTTGTCCGCAGGTGAGGGCGCAGGCCCCTCGGACAGATTCCGGCAGCAGGGGAAACAGGCTTTTGCCTAGAAAGATGGAGGTTCCTCGTCTTTGAGCCTCGCGATCGATCGATGTATCGGGTTGGATGCGCGCGGCAACATCGCTGATGTGAAGCACCACTTGCCACAATCCTTCTTGTTCCAGCTTCCGAACGCCCAGAGCACGTTCGGCATAGGGATGCTCCGAAGATTCGGGAACCAGAGCCAGGGTAAAGAGGGATCGGAAATCCTGCCGATTTTTTAGATCGCTTGCGTCGGGTTTGTCCGAAATAGCGGCAGAGGCATCGACGACTTTGGGGGAGAATTTACGGGGCAAATCGTGCTTGCAGCAGACGATATCGATATCGTTGGCGGCTTCGGCATCGCTACCGAGAATTTGCACCACCCGACCGACGGGCCGGGAACCCCCGAGGGGATAACGTACAACTTCGACATGAACCAGGTAGTCGATTGCCTCTTGCAATTGGGTGCCATCGGCGGGCAAATCGATATCAAACAGCAGTCGATCGTCCAGGGGAACGGCGCGATAACCGCTTTCGACATCTTTGACTCTTGCCAACACGCTGGGATTTGCCCGTTCGAGAATCAGTTTCACTTCCCCTTCCGGCGATCGGCGGCGGCTGCCTTCTTTGATCACTTTTACCAGCACCCGATCGCCGTTCCAAGCGTTGCTCAGGTGGGATTCCCGGATATAGATATCCTCTGCGCTTTCCATTTCCTGAATGGCGAAGCAGAATCCCTTACTCGAACACCGGAGCTTGGCTTCGACGACATCTTCTTCGTGTTCTCGTCGATACCGTCCCCGATCTTTTGCCAGTACCCCAATTTTTTCTAGGGCATCGAGAACGATCTGAAGTTTATGCAGATTTTCGTCGTCTTCACATTCTAATTTTTTTTCTAAAACCTTGGGAGCGACTAACTTATCATCGCTAAAATTCGACAGTAGCGTTGCGATTGAAAATTCCATGTAGGCATTAATCCTTACAATTTCGACTGAGTTGTAGGTTCCGAAAATGGCAGCGATCTATTGTATTTGACAATAGATGGGAAGCCGTGAGGCGAACCATCAGCGCGGCTTTTCTGCTTCCGTAACCGAGCGACCCCAACGGACTTCTGACTCTTTCCGACTTCACCCAAAGGACTCTAACAGCTAGTCTTAACTGGCGATCCGCACCTAAAATCGTTTGAGCTAGACTGGCAATGTATCTGGTGCAAGAAGTAGGAGGATGGTCAACCAGAAAGAGACGATGCGCTCTCCATAAAATCCGTGTTGAGGAAGCTTCCTTCAGGTAGTGTCGGCTCCAGGCAACCCCGATTTTAGGGAGAGACAAATCCGGCGGCAAGACACGCGAGCTGAAACGTTTGGACGCCGGACAAGCCAGTGATTCTTCGCCAGTGATTCTTCGTAAGAGACGCGGCGACATCAGGCAATCGACTGCCACGTTGGTGCAGAATCTTTCTTATTCTAGATTTAACCGTCCTTTTGGTACAAGTCATTCTAAAAAACTTCACGGGGGGAACCGATCGTGTGGCAACAATTTCGAGTTCGATATCCAACGGGTAGCTTAATCACCGAACTGACTACCGTTCACGATGGATTTTTTGTCGTGCGAGCGATCGTACGGGTCGATGGAAAAATGCTGGCAACGGGTTTAGCGGCTGCCATGACGGTGGAGGAAGCTGAAGATAGTGCCAAAATCAGAGTGCTATCGATGTTGGATTTGTCGTCAGATGCCCCCACTTCCATTTCGTCTCCGGTTCTCGCCCCTGGCAAGTCTGTAGACAAGTCTCCCGTACAAGTCCGCCAGCCGAGTGTTTCTACCGGAGGATCGCGCCTTTCTCCGATGCCACCGATGGAGTTGCCTGCACCTTCTTCGATGGCGAACTACGAACCCGAGTCGGGAGGGTTGGCAACCGAGGAGCGTGAGTCGATGATAGCAAACGATCGGCCCGACGGTCCGGCTGAGGTTTTGACGCCTACAGACGATTCGGATCTGATGATGAAAACCACGGTGGAGATTCGACGCTTGCGCTGGAGTACCGAACAAGGGCGTCAGTATCTCGAAGATACCTACAGTAAACGATCGCGCCAACACTTAACTCGGGAAGAACTACTGGATTTTCTAGAATACCTGGAAACGCAACCGACACCATGATTTAAGGAGTTGCAGGAGTTGCAGGAGTTGGGAAGGGGAAATGAAAATGTAAAATTCACGATTTCCCGCATCACGACTAGCCAAAGCGCCAATTACCGTAAAGTGACCAACTCTTCGGCGGTGGAGGGGTGGATGCCGATGGTTGCATCGAAGTCTTTTTTCGTTGCCCCCATGTTAACCGCGATCGCCACGCCTTGAATGACTTCGGCAGCATCTTTGCCGACCATATGCGCCCCCAAAATCCGATCGGTGGTTCGATCGACGATTAATTTCACCAGGATTTTTTCATCTGCCCCGGTTAAACTGTGGAACATGGGACGGAACCGGGCGCGGTAAACTTGCACGCCGTCTTTCCCAAGTTTTTCGGTTGCCACTTCTTCGGTCATGCCGACTGTGGCGGCTTCTGGCTGAGAAAAGACGGCAGAGGCGACGTTTTCGTGGGTGATGTAGCGGGGAGTGTGACCGAAGACTGTATCGGCAAAGGCGCGACCTTCAGCAATAGCAATGGGAGTTAAGTTAATTCGATCGGTACAGTCGCCGACGGCGTAGATGTGGGATTGGCTGACGCTGCTGCTGTCTGGGTTCACGGCAACTGCACCTTCGGGGGTGACTTCGACTCCGGCTTTGTCTAACCCCAATTGGGCTAAGTTGGGTTGGCGTCCGGTGGCGCAGAGAATGGTATCGGCGAGGACGGTTTCGGTTTTTCCGTCTACCTCGACGGTCAGCTTTAAGCCGTCGTCGGTTTTCTCGATGGCGAAGGTTTTGTCATTGACGCTATGGAGAACGCGAATGCCATGCTTGACCATTCCTTCCTGAATTTCCGTGCGGATATCGCCGTCGAAACCGTTGAGAATCAGATCTTTGCGAATAATCTGCGTGACATCGGCACCCAACCCGTTCATAATTCCGGCAAATTCGACCCCAATATAACCGCCACCAATAACGGCAAAGCGTTGGGGAAATTCTTGGAGATGGAACATTCCATTGGAGGTGATGGTATGTTCCACTCCGGGAAGATCTGGCTTTGTGGGGACGCCACCCACAGCGATGAGAATGCGATCGGCGGTGACGGTGCGATCGCCCACTTGCACGGTATGAGGATCGACCAGCGTTGCCCGTTCTTGGATTAATTCGACATTGTTCTTTTCTAGAAAACCGATGTGCAGCTTGCTCAGTCGCAGCACTTCGGTATTGACGACGTTGACCAATTTCGACCAATCGAAACTCGGCTGAACTTCGCTCCAGCCGTAGCCTTGGGCGTCTTCATAGAGATGGGAGAAAGTGGAGGCGTACACCATCAATTTTTTGGGGACACAGCCGCGAATCACGCAGGTTCCACCGACGATATCTCCTTCGGCGATCGCCACTTTAGCACCATAGGATGCCGCTCGTTTAGAGGCTGCCAATCCACCCGAGCCCGCCCCGATGACAAACAAATCGTAATCGAATTCCATACTTTACTTTGTGCTCCTAGGATTCACTGTTGCCTGTCAAGCATGATTTCCATCATACCAATTCTGCTGTTGTCTCCTCCAGCTTACGAGTTTCCAATTGCCGAGCGCGCTATGTGGGGTTCTTCCCCCCGACCTTTTTATCACCTGCTACGCTACAACGATAAAATACAAGGGCTGGTATCAAATATCATTTTTGCTGTCAAGTTGTCCATCGGGTTATTGACGGCTTACAACAGTTTTTAGCAAACTCAGTATTTTTGCGCAGACTCAATCCGGATTGGGTCTAAAATCTTATGTAAACCTACTTAGAGGACACTTGCCAGGGAACTTCTGGAAATTCTGACTTTTCGGAAGACTTGTTAGAGTCGGTCAATCAGAGAAAACCATGGTTCAATACAGGCAACAACTTCATTCTCCAACTTCAGAGTCTTCAGACAGCTATTGCTGCGATCGAGCGATAACCCTCTTGCCGGAGTTGGAAATTCATCCCCGGATGTCGTCTATGACTGGCAGCCCCCCTGGTGGGCGAGAACAACAGCGCCTCCTCGTCCAAACTAAGCTGTTACGATGTTTTGCTCGGGCGATTCGTCTGGCTCAAAGTCGGCATCGAAATCTACCGCGATCGACGACCCCCCAGATTTGGGACACCTTACTGAGTCAAGTGTGCGAAGCGGCTGAATGGGAGTATGCCGAAGTTTGGCTGCCGATCGCCCATAGCGCAGAGATCGAATGCAGTTTCATCGGGTATCTGGGCAACGATCGCCTGCACAATTTTTGGCAATGGCGACAAGGCTTGACTTTCGAGCCCGCAGTCGGATTGCCGGGAAAGGTTTGGCAATCGCAACAGCCGGAGTGGGAACGGATGAAAACCCGAACAATCTCCACTCGGTATGGACTGAGATCCTCTCTGGCTGTTCCCATGACGGCGAATAACATCTCTGTAGGAGTCTTGGTGTTTTTCCTGGGGAGCGATCGGCAACCGGAGGCAGAAATTGTCGAACTGTTAGAAGCGATCGCCTCCCAATTCGCCGTACTGGAGCAAAATTGGCACGCCCAAGCGGAAAGCCTCCGCCGCCAGCAAGCAGAAATCGATCGGCGTTACAGAGATCGACTCCTGTGGGGGGTTGCTAAAGCGGCAAACCATTTACTCGCCAACCCCGATTGTCAAACGGCGGTGGATCTGGCTTTAAAAACCTTGGGCAAGGCGGCAGGGGTCGATCGGGTTTACATTTGCGATCGCCAAATCCAAGTCGATAACAGCCTCAGCTCGATCGTGCAATTTGAGTGGGTGAAAAACGCTGACACTACCCTAAAAAGATCGAGATCGCCATCGGAGTCGTTTGTTCGGGAATCCACCTGTGGTCGCCAGTGGGATGCAGCTTTAGAAGTGGGAAATCCAGTACCCGTCGTGGCTGGCGAACTCTCGGAATCGGAGCGATCGATTCTAGAGGGGATGACTTCGTTGTTGATGGTGCCCATTCATGTCGATCGAGAATTTTGGGGTTATCTGGCATTTGGAGACTACCACCAAATCCGGAAATGGTCTCGCCGCGAAATCTCGATTTTGCAGGAAATTGCCGTTAGTTTCGGTAGCGCCTTTAAACGCTATCAAGTGGAAACGACCATCCGGCATCAAGCCTTTCACGATTCCCTCACGAATTTACCGAACCGAACGTTGTTCGATATGCGCTTGTCTTGGGCAATTACGGAGGCGGGTATCGGGAACCACCAACTCGCTGTCATGTTCTTAGATTTGGATCGCTTCAAGTGGATTAACGATACCCTCGGGCATCCCGTCGGCGATCGTCTGTTGCAGCAAATGGTACAACGGTTACAAAGCTGCTTGCGCGATGGCGATACGATCGCTCGTTGGGGGGGCGATGAGTTCGTCTTGCTACTCCCCCACATCCATGGTGTTGAGGATGCGACCCAAATTGCCCAACGCATTCTCGGTGCAGTGCAACCCGCTTTTGCCATCGACCATCATCAATTACACGTTTCTTGTAGTATCGGCATTGCTGTCTATCCCCAGGATGGCGAAGATGCCCCAACTTTGACCAAAAATGCTGACGTAGCACTCTACCAAGTTAAAGAACAAGGTCGTAACAATTATCAATTGTATCAACCGGTCATGAGTGCCCAAGCCGCAGAAACCTTGGTTCTGAGAAATAGCTTGCCTTATGCCATCGCTCGTCAAGAACTCTCAATCAACTATCTGCCTCAATTTAATACCGAAACGGGTCAAATTACCGGGATGGAAGCCCTCACCTATTGGCAGCATCCCGAACTGGGGTTAGTTTCTCCCCAAACTTTTATTCCCCTGGCTGAAGAAATGGGGTTAATCCATTCCATCGGTCGGTGGGTGTTGCAAACGGCTTGCGCCCAACATAAAATATGGCAAGATCGAGGGTTTCCACCGATTTGTATTGCCGTCAATCTTTCAGAACGTCAATTTAGACAACCCGATTTATTAGAAACTATTCTGGAAATTCTCGAAGAGACTCAATTAGATCCACAGTTTTTAGAATTAGAAATAACGGAAGCCACCGCGCTCAAAAATATCGAATTCACTCGGGCAAATC
The DNA here is from genome assembly GCA_963838375.1 of uncultured cyanobacterium. Taxonomy (GTDB): domain Bacteria; phylum Cyanobacteriota; class Cyanobacteriia; order Cyanobacteriales; family Geitlerinemataceae; genus DVED01. The sequence goes on from CAWIQY010000016.1 coordinate 337,314, forward strand.
TAGAAAAATGGCACCAGATAGGAATTCGGATTACGATGGACGACTTTGGTATCGGTTATGCCTCTCTCAGTTCTCTGAAAAAATTACCCTTTAATAAAGTGAAAATCGATCGATCGTTCATGCGTGAATTGACGATCGACTCGAGCAATACTGCTATGATCGATGCCGTTCTGGCTTTGGGCCGCGGACTCAATTTAAGTGTAGTGGCGGAAGGCGTAGAAACGGAAGAACATCGAGAGTTATTACGCGGTTTGAGTTGTCAAGATATTCAGGGTTATTTGATGAGTTTGCCCCTCAAGGCTGAGGATGCGACTCAGTTGTTAGAATCGGTTAGTGTTAGAGGCGATCGCCTCTCTTAATGGTTAAAGTTTAACTGAATTGAGAGAGTCTCGATCGAGTCGTAAAATATGGGTTAACACTTTACATAGAATTCACCTAAGTTTCATTATATTTTTATTTTCGGTCACTGTTAAATTCAAAAAATACCCTTATACTTACTATCATCCTTAACACATATCTAATCAATTAGATTCTAGTGATTAAATTTTCACTATCTTCCAAAATCGTGAAATACTTGACTGGCACAGCTCTCAGTGATGCTAGTTTTGTTTTTGAACGAGGCGTTTTGGTCGAGATCCAAAACTACTTTTGGAATGGCATCAAAGCTGGACGCAGTTCATATATCGAAGAAGAATTGAGGTTGGGCTTTGGATCTTCTTCAGCATCGCTGAGTGCTAAGGGAAGTCGTTGTGGGGTCGATACATGTTTGGATGTTTATATAGATCGATCGAATTTACCGATTAACTTTTCTGTCATTGAACCTTGGGAGAACCCCTCTCACAAAGTGCCTGAACCCACTTCGCTGTTAGCATCGGGTTTGGCATTGGGGAGTTTACTCCTGAAGAAACGACGGTAACGTTAATTTGTGTTAAGTTAAATCCCGTAGGTTCGATCGATTTTCAACATGGCGAGAGATTTACGGGGATTTCTGAAACTCCTGGAAGAACGGGGACAACTGCGACGGATTACTGCCTTGGTGGATTCCGACTTGGAGATTGCCGAGATTTCTAACCGGATGCTACAAGCCGGGGGCCCTGGGTTATTGTTCGAGAATGTCAAGGGATCGAAGTATCCGGTGGCGGTGAACCTGATGGGGACTGAGGAACGGGTTTGCTGGTCGATGAATATGCAGCGTCCCCAGGAGTTGGAAGAATTGGGCAAAAAGTTGGGGATGTTGCAACAACCCAAACCCCCGAAAAAAATCTCGCAAGCGATCGATTTTGGAAAAGTCTTGTTCGATGTTGTCAAAGCAAAACCCGGACGCAACTTTTTCCCCCCTTGCCAACAAGTTGTCCTCCAAGGCGACGAGGTCGATTTAACTCAAATTCCGATGATTCGCCCGTATCCCGGCGATGCAGGCAAAATTATTACCTTGGGTTTGGTAATTACCCGAGATTGCGAGACGGGAACGCCAAATGTGGGGGTGTATCGGTTGCAGTTGCAGTCGAAAAACACGATGACGGTGCATTGGTTGTCAGTTCGTGGCGGGGCACGACATCTGCGCAAAGCGGCGGAACGAGGGCAAAAACTGGAAATTGCGATCGCTCTCGGTGTCGATCCTTTGATTATTATGGCAGCAGCAACGCCAATTCCAGTCGATTTATCGGAATGGCTATTTGCAGGACTCTACGGCGGTTCTGGTGTGCCGCTGGCGAAGTGTAAAACGGTGGATTTGGAAGTACCTGCCGATTCTGAATTTGTGTTAGAAGGGACGATTACCCCCGGAGAAATGCTTCCCGACGGGCCCTTTGGCGATCATATGGGATATTACGGCGGCGTGGAGGATTCCCCGTTGGTGCGTTTCCAATGTTTGACACACCGAAACGATCCCATTTATTTAACGACATTTAGCGGTCGTCCGCCGAAAGAAGAAGCGATGATGGCGATCGCTCTTAACCGTATTTATACCCCGATTTTGCGACAACAAGTCTCGGAAATTGTGGACTTTTTCCTCCCCATGGAAGCCCTTAGTTACAAAGCGGCAATTATTTCGATTGATAAAGCGTATCCGGGACAAGCAAGGCGGGCAGCATTGGCATTTTGGAGTGCTTTGCCTCAGTTTACTTACACCAAATTTGTGATTGTGGTGGATAAAAGTATTAATATTCGCGATCCGCGTCAAGTTGTTTGGGCAATTTCTTCTAAAGTTGACCCATCTCGCGATGTATTTATTCTGCCGAATACGCCGTTTGATACCTCTGGATTTTGCCAGCGAAAAAATTGGTTTGGGCGGACGGATGGGGATTGATGCCACCACAAAAATCCCCCCGGAAACAGACCATGAATGGGGCGAAGTGTTGGAATCGGATGCGGATATGGCGGCAATGGTCGATCGGCGTTGGGCAGAATATGGGTTGGATGATGTGGATTTAACGTCAGTCGATCCGAATAAGTTTGGGTATGAGATGAGTTAATAGTTAATAGTTGATAGTTGATAGTTGATAGTTGATGGTTGATAGTTGATGGTTGATGGTTGATGGTTGATGGTTGATGGTTGATGGTTGATGCCTCTAGAATTTCCCTTTCCTCAAATCTCGATCGCGCCGGGATACCGTTCTCAATCGGAGGATAAAACCCCTGAAGCAGATGCGGTAGATTTTTATTTACTGAGACAACTCACCAACGCTCAACGCTGGCAAATGGGGGCAAAACTGACTCGTTGGGCGAAAACTGTCTCCTTGAGAGGAATGCGAAAAGCGAACAACATTGAGTTTCCAGAACGATTTTCTCGATCGATTTTAGGCGACAAATGGTTGTCTTTCTTAACCCCAACCAGCGACCCTTCTATGTGGATTCAAGATCCCAGCGCCATTGCCAAACGATTGCACGCTATTTTAACCGAACTGGATATTCCTTATTACATTACAGGAGGAGTGGCGGCGATCGTTTATGGAGAACCGAGAACAACGCGGGATTTGGATTTGGTCATCGAACTCGATCGAAAAAATGTTCTACAATTGGTAGAAAAGTTAGAACGAGATGAGTTTTACTGTCCTCCTGGTGCGGTTGAAGATTTGCAAACGGGACGGGGACGAACCTTAAGTGTCACACATATGACGCAAATCCTCAATGCAGATATTGTTGTAAATGGAGATAGCGAATTCGATCGTTCCAAAATGGCAAGACGACGTTTGGAAGCGTTGGATGAAGCGGGAACCGAACTCTTTTGGCTGGCTTCTCCTGAAGATGTCATTTTGGCAAAACTGTTGTGGCGAAAACAGTCGGGTTCTCAAAAACAATGGAATGATGTTCTGGGAATTTTTAAAGTGCAGGTTGAGGCGTTAGATTATGGATATTTAGCTCGATGGGCAGAACAATTGGCAATTCAAAGCGATTTCGATCGGGCTTTAATCGAAGCCGGAATTTAACTTTAAAAATCTGACAACATTGTGGAAGAACGCGAACAGATTACCATTGCTGAATATCAACTCACAGCCGAGTCTTTTCGGGTGGGAACCTGGGATCACGACGTTTCCCAAAATCGAGAAGCTTTGGTGGCAGCGATGCCTCGAAATCCAGGGAAAATTCTCGATCTCGGATGCGGTCCGGGACGGGATTTGGTGGCGTTTTCGCAACAGGGACATGAGGTGGTGGGGTTGGATGCGACACCGGCATTTGTTGAATATGCCAGAAAGGTGTCTGGTTGTGAGGTTTGGCAGCAAAGCTTTCTCAGTTTAGATTTGCCGCCCAATACGTTTGACGGAATTTTTGCCAATGCGTCTCTAATTCACGTTCCCGGCGATCGAATGGTAGCCGTTTTGCAAGCCTTATATCAAAGTTTAGTTCCTGGCGGTGCGATCGTTATGTCTATGGCGCGGGGAAGCGGAGAAGGGTTTAATTCTCGTCCTACAGGCGATCGATATGTGTCCTTTTGGGAATATGAAACCCTCGCCCCTTGCTTGCTAGATGCGGGTTTTGAGATTGGACACCACTACTATCGTCCGCCGGGATTGCCCATTTCCGCACAGTCTTGGGTGGTTATCGTTGCGGGGAAAGCCCAAACGTAGAAGTCGGGTTTCTTGAAGAAACCCGACTTCTGAGAAGGCTAAGCGGATACAGGCTGGTTTGCCGAAGGGCGGTTATTGATGACTTTATCAATTAAGCCGTATGCCATGGAGTCCTCCGGCGACATAAAGAAATCCCGTTCCGTATCTTCGGCAATGCGCTCATAGGGTTGTCCGGTATGGGCGGCGAGATATTCGTTCAAGCGGCGTTTGGTTTTGATGATTTCCTTCGCTTGAATGGCGATATCTGTGGCTTGACCCTCGGCGCCGCCAATGGGTTGGTGAATCATAATCCGGGAATGGGGCAAACTCATGCGTTTCCCTTTGGTTCCGGCACTCAGGAGAAATGCGCCCATGCTGGCAGCTAACCCCAAGCAAATGGTGGAGACATCGGGACGGATGTAGTTCATGGTGTCGAAAATACCCATGCCTGCCGAGACGGAACCACCGGGAGAGTTGATGTATAGGTAGATGTCTTTCTCGGGATCTTCGGCTTCCAGAAACAGGAGTTGCGCCACAATACTATTGGCGAGTTCGTCGGTGACTTGCTGCCCCAAAAATACGATGCGTTCGCGCAACAGCCTCGAATAGATATCGAAAGCGCGTTCTCCGCGCCCGGACTGTTCGATAACGGTTGGAATCATGGCGGTGTTTGAGTTGAGAGACTGGACTTATTATAGCGAGTGCGATCGCTCCACTGTGAGTGTTGATTTCTTCACCTTCAGAGATTACTGGGTGGAGGATTCCTCGTTTTGCCAAAAATACCCGGTTTGAATGGTTGTTTGTTGTTGCTTTGAATTGTATTTTAAGAGATAGCTTCGGGCGATCGCTTCTTGTTCTTGTAATTGTTGATATTCGATTTTGCCAATTTCGGTATCGGTAGACAGGAGAATGACTTGATGACTGGCTGAGGGAAAATAACGTTCGACTAAGTTTTGGCGGTGGGAGGAATCGAGGCGTCCTAAAGGAGTATCGATGGCAATGGGAAGTTGGCGTCCGGAAACGCGAGCGAGTCCCCACAAAAAGGCGATCGCGAGTAGTTGTTTTTCTCCGGCAGAAAGGCGATGTTTGGGGACAAGTTGTCCTTGCAAATCGTAGAGGGATAGGCGGAAGTTATGAGCGTCGATGGCGATGCGATGAACGAGATCGGATTTATGAAGGAGATAGCGGAAGCATTCGGTGACTTCGATTTCGAGTTTGTTGAGTTTTTTGAGGGTGAGTTTTTCCCGAAATAGTTTTAAGGTTTCTCGAACTTTAGCTGAAGATTGCAGAATGTGATTGGCATTGTTGACTTCGATACTTTTCTCGCCGTAGCGGGAGAGTTCTTTTCGAGTTTTTTCGATCGATCTTTCGAGTTCGTCTTTGTGTCGTTGTGCTGCGTCGTATTGGGTTTGGATTTGGGCGAAGTTTTTCTGAGTTTCGACAACGGCATTTTTAAGCTTTTCGTAGACTTCTGGAGGCGCTGCCGCATTGAGTTGTCGTTCTTTGGCATCGAATTCTAATTCAGCTTGCTCTAGTTTTTGACGATGTTCTTTAGCCAGTTCGATTTGTGCGGGAAGATCTTGGGTGAGGATAAATTGAAGTCGATCGAGGATTTCGTCGTCGAGTTCTAAAATTGGAGGTTCGTTACTAATTTCTAATTGTTGAGTTTCGCATTGTAAAAAAGTCGCAATATTTTCAGTTTTAGATTCGGGGAGTTGGAGTTGAGAGAGGTAGTCTAATAAACGTCGATCGCGTTCTAGGATAGCATCTCGAATAATCTTCGATCGAGCGACATTTCGTTCTCGTTCTCCCTGTTCTTTTGCTTGTTGTAATAAGGGTTGAATGACGGCTAAAGGTAAGGATGTTTCTGCCAATTCTCGCAGAGTTTTTCGCAGAAGTGAGACATTATCTTTAGCGGTTTCGAGTTCGCGATCGAGTTGATGGCGTTCTCCGGCAATTTTACCCCCTTCCGACAGAAATTTATCGGAGGCACGTTTTTGTTGATTTTGAGCGCGATCTCTTTGTTTTTCCAGTTCGGTTACTTTTTCGATCGCCGCTTCTAATTCCTGTTGTTGGGTTTTGAGCTTGTCTTCAATTTCTTCAATATTTGCCAATTGTTTGGCGCTGGCAACTTGCTTGCGCTTGCGCTGTACTAAAATCTCTAAATCAGCCGCAAGACGACCGGGAAGTTCCAATCCTAATAGGTTTTGAATGGCTTCGTAGACAACGGGTGGTGGCGCTTCCAATTCCGCCAATTCTTTAACTTGTTCTCCATCAAAGAGAAATAAACTAGAAATACCTAAAGGTAGCAATTTTTCAATATACTCGTCCCAGGTATTCGTTAACCCTTCATTTTGCCAATCAGTATCTAAGGCACCGGGTTCTAAAATCCCTAAAGTATCTTTTCCATCTTTGGGATTTTTCGTCCAAGTTCTAACAATGCGATACTTGACTAAATTGCCACTGACAACGTGTTCAAATTCTAATTCAATGCGAGCATTTTCATAGGGTTTGTGGCTGTTGACACATTGGGTGAGAAAATCACCGTAACTGAGGTTGCTGCGGCGTGTAGAACATTGGGCTCGAGATCCGTATAAGGCAAGGCGAATGGCATCCATCAGCGTGGTTTTGCCGCCACCATTCATTCCGCCAAAAAGGATAATCGGTTGGGTTTGCGGGTCGGTTTCCGGGCGCAAATCGATGATTTGTTTGCCGATATAGGGACCGAAGTTTTCGAGGACGAGTTCGAGAAATTTCACAACACTATCAAACTAAAGATTTCAGCGTTATCTTATCTTCTGAGGTAAAAATTTAGGCAATTTGCAGCTCGTAATGTAAAACGATGATTTCATCTTCTTTTAAGGTTGCCATTGCATATTCTTGACCTTGACGATCGGAAAATTCGATTAAATAGTAAGCTTCCGAGCCATCTTCATAAATTTCTACAATTGTCCCGACTTGTCCGCGAGGTAAATATTCGATCGAAGCATATTCCGACTCCACCAAGCTTAACTGCTCCGTCGGAATGGGATTTAAAGTAGCCACAACATCTAGCAATTTCATTAGATTCACTTAATAAAAGCAGAAATTAACCGAGGGTTAGGATTTTGGTTTGAGATCTCCCATATGGTGCGTAACTGAAGATTTTCTGTATCAGGAATTACCCAATCCACTTTATAGACTTCACCAAACCGGGTTGTTGTTTGCTGAACAACTTCACCAGAAATTGCTGCTTCTTGAATTAGACTGTATAAAACATCTGCTTTTTCAGCCGTAATCCCTAAACGAGATTGAAAGACTCTCGCTTTATCTTTACCTCTAGGATGTTCGATGTTTAAGCAGTAACCGACAAGCTTTTCCATGGAGATTTCCACTCGATCGGCATTGGGTAATTTCATAAAAACTTAATTTTTTTCACCATTCAGCTCGATCTGTTCACTCTTCCTCTGAATCATCATCTCCTAGTCCAAACTTCAAATTCGCCCAACTAAGCTGCTTCACCTTTTCCACATCCCCTTCCGCAGATGCTGTTTTCAAATCCCGCTTTTCATGTGCATTTTGAATCGCTTCCTCCTTAGAACGAGAACTGCTTTCAAAACATTTTTCTAGCGCATTGTAAATCCCCGAACGATTGGTTCGGGTTTGATATTGCCGTTCGGTATCTAACAGTTTTGCCATCAATTCTAGGTGCATGGCGTCACCGTTGCTGAGTTCTTCCAGGATGTCCCACTCGTCAAGTCCCAATAAGGTATTGTCAGCACCGAGACGAGGGTCAATAAACTTTTCTCCAGTCACTTCTCGATAAATTCGGGGTAAACTATCATCAAATTCATGCTTTTCTTCCAACCAAATTCGGCGAATTTCGCTGAGTTCTTCGGGGGTAATCAGGGTGATATCTCGCATATCCGGTGGCGCGGTTTTGCGGATTTTGGTTTGCGCTTCTAACACGCGCCGCAACCAATGTTCTCGCCAAAACTTAGTATAAGGTCCGGGAATGGGTTCGACGGAAATTTGACCGTCTATGTTACGCTCGAATAGTTCGACTCTACCATAAATGCGGCGAAAGTCTCGTTTGTCTCGATCGTTTTCGATATCGAGTTCGTTGCGGATATCGAGTAGCGGCTGCATCCATTCTTTTTCTTCGTCGTTTTGGATCATTGCCTCCATGGATTTATCTTTGTTCACCATGGTACAAACCCAGCAACCGAAGCGGGAATCGCCACAACTGGGGGTTGAGGTATCGATGACGAGGGGACATTCGTTGTCGGCGGTTGCGCCTCGATACATGGTGAACAAGTCTTTGTTATCGTTTCCCCAGGGGTTTTCCCATTGCATTAGGTACATCCACACTTCGTCGGTTCGCCAATCTTGAATTGGACTATAAATTAGAGCGTTTGGCAGTGTAGAACTATAGTACAACGAGGATTTTATTGAACTTGAAGCATCACTCAAACGATCGCTAATTTTGCCAATTTCATGTTTTTCCATTGACGCAGCACGCCGAGTGCTTTCAGTTTTTCGAGTTCCTAAGACCAGCATAACCTCTCCATTAACTCTAACAACATCTCTAATAAATCGGTTGGAAGGATTTATCTTTAACCTTTCAGTACACCAGCGAAATCTAGGACGTGGTGTTGGGTAGCCTTTTCCCATTAAGCTGACCCAAAATGTATGTTTTATGTCTGGATACAATAAATGAGGCTCGATTGGTAATTCTTGCTTTTGAGCAGATATTTTTATTTTTTCTTGTGAGTTTTTAACGCTAACTGAAACGATCGGATTTTCAACTCGTGTATCTGTCGTGATAACGTAGACTTTTTTAATTCTTTTTTCCACAGGTAAATCTGAAATTGCATACCAGATTAGCTGTAAAACTGCCGTACTATCCTTCCCGCCAGAGTATCCGATAATCCACGGCATTGTATCCAAGTTGTATAATTCTTGGATTTCCTTCTTGGTTCGTTCTAAATCTTCTATAAACTCAGTGACAGAACGCTGAGATGATACTGGAGCTTGGGTTTCTAGCATTGGTAAAATTTATCTGTTCAAAAACTGGCATTAAATATATTCGTTCGATGCCAATTCAGCGATTCTAAACTGGGATAATACTCTGCTGACTTTGGTAATTCGATCAATTCTCCATGAAAATCTTTCATGATTCTGCCGTAAGAAAACTCTTCCTGTAAATCCTCAGCCACAATAATCGTATAATCTTCACTGATTGTAAACCAACCTCGATCGAACGCCCAGTGATGATTCTTACAAAAAGAGATGCCATTTTCGATTTTACTATTATAAAATTCCGAAAATGGCTTGATGTGAGCGCCATCAACAATATTTTGAGTTAAAGAGCGGATAACTTTTAATTGACAAAATGCACACTTATAGTCATAAATATGAACGATCGCCTTGCGAAAAAAAGCATTTCTGATAACCGATTTTCTCAGCGCCACTGTAGGACGCTCATCTCGATCGACAATTTCTAGCTGGGTCGCATCTTGAAAGGTTTGATTAATTTGTAAAAGTTCTTCAATTTGTTTACTACTCTCAGAAAACCAAACAGATATAAGTATATCAATCAATTCCGATCTAGAAACTGGATCTTGCAGAAAATGGAATAATTGGCTGTCCAACCTGGCATGTTCAACCGCTTCTTTTAGTTTTCTCTCCGATTTTGGTTGTAAACCATCAAAACTGGGTTTTAATTTTAATTTCCAAAATCCCTGAGTCTGTAGTGCAAAAAATGGATAATGCAATCCCCCTTTGTAGGCTGAAGATCCTAGAAGATCCCAATATTGTTTAAAAGTCTGGATTAATTCGTCCGATACTGTAACTTGAGGCGTTTCAATCCGACCTTGAGCAATGAGATCGATAATTGACAATAATAGAATTGGTTGATACGGAGCATTTCCTCGTTTTTTGCTACTGCTCACATTCAGTTCGGCAAACCGTTTGCAGTAGTACGCTAGATTTCTGTTTTCTGCCTGCTGTTCTGTACTCATGTTTCCCTGCCTGCTAGGGTTTCAGCGCTCGCTCGATCTCCTCTTTAGGAAACGATAGCACCTTGGGTCGCAGTTTTTAAAAACTTAATCTATAAGCTTAAACTTCGATCGAACAATGCTGCAACCCCAGACAGAAAAACTCCTCCGTATCGCTCAGCCTTCCTCCGACTTCATACACAAATACCGCGTCAAAATGCTCATCACCTCCCCAGGCGTCGGCGCGGGTAGCAGGGGACTCCATTCGCTGATTTCGGCAAAGCGGAGACGGTGTAGCGTATGAATGACTCGAAGGACTCCTTCTCGAGAACCGATTGCCATCAGTCTGATGGATTCTCGACCCGGAACCGTGTCGATTTGGGATTTGGGAGATACAGATACGCTAGAGGCGAGATCGTCGGTTTCTAGAAAATTTTGGATCATCTCAATCAATCGTAGACTTAGTAGACTACAATCAACTGTAGCTCATATGGACTACGTTTTCAACTAGATAAGTCGTCCTTTTGGACTAGACTTTACTAACTCACACTCCTCTGACACGATCGGGAGTATGGGAAAAGCAGGTAAAGTTCTAAAAACTGTATTGGATACGTACAGCATCAGCCAAGGCAAGTTGGCTGTTGTGCTAGGGGTTGGTCGATCGAATGTTTACCGATGGTGTAACGAGATTCGCGATCCCAACTCCGAAACGCTGATTCGCATTGTGAAAGGGTTAGAGAACATCAACCCAGAAGCCGCCGCACGGTTCAAAATTTTGTATCTTGAGGAGTTAGGAGGAGGTGAATCTTCGGAAGAATGAATGGGAAGAGCCGGAAAAGCCCTCAAACAGGCATTAGAAGCCTACGGAATTAGCCAAAATAAGTTAGCCGTCGCCTTAGAACTCGATCGTTCCAAGGTTTATCGCTGGTTTCACGAGAAAATCGATCCGACGGCAGAAACCGTGGCAGAAATCGTCAAAGCGCTCAACGACATCAACCCCAGCGCTGCCGAGATGTTTGTACAGCTATATTTGGGGGATTTGATCGATCGACAGGAGTAGAAAACCCGATCGAATCCATTGTCTAAATCTAAAAGGTTTTTAAAAACTGAAGCCGAATCGATCGCCAGCTCGGTATAGTGTGAAAGCACCGAAGCCAAAATCTCCATGAATCCCCCGAAACTCGCCGATCTCTCTTCAACCCCATCCACCACCCCAGAATCAGATCGCCTGTTGGTGCAGAAAACCCAAATGGGAACCACCGAAGCGTATCTCGGCGCTGTCACCCTAGAATGGCTGGCTAATCGGGTGGGATTTGCCTCGCAATTACCCCTGTTTCAACCCCACCTCGATCGGGAAACCCAGAACGTTGAACGGGGAACCCACACCGCCGAAACCATCATCCAGCGCCCCCTAGATTGGTCGAGACAAGCCCCCCTCGCCCAATACCTCGCCACCCGCGCTACCCACAAATTCCCGCCGCTGCTGGTAGTTCTCTCGCCGGAATGGGTAGACGATTCCCTGGCAGATGAATGGGATCTCATGGGCAAAGCAACTCGATCGGCGTCGTATTTCCTCCCCCTAGAGGGTCAAAATCCGGCGGGATGGCTGGCAATTCCGTCGGATGTCTCGGTGTATGCCCTGGACGGACAACACCGCTTGATGGGCGTACAAGGGCTGCTAGAGTTAATCCAAACCGGGCAACTCCAGCCGTATAATAAATCCAAGAAACCTACAGGAAAACCGATCGTCCTTGAAGATTTAGCCGAAAACTATCACCTCGATCTCGATACTCTCAAAAACCTTTCCCAAGAAACCATCGGCGTTGAATTTATCCCGGCGGTGGTCAAGGGAGAAACACGGGAAGAAGCAAGGCGGCGGGTACGATCGATTTTTGTCCATGTTAATTTGATGGCTGTCCCATTGAGTAAGGGACAATTGGCGCTGCTGGATGAAGATGACGGATTTTCGATCGTTGCTAGACACGCCGCCATTTCTCATCCCCTGCTGAACGAGAAAGCGGGACGCCATCCCCGCGTCAATTGGGATAGTGCCACCGTCGCCGCCAAATCCACGGTTCTGACGACGCTACAAGCCCTCAAAGACATGGCAGCGCGGTATCTGGAACCCAAATTTCCCCATTGGAAACCTGACAAACACACGGGATTGTTGCCTTTGCGTCCTGAAGAGGATGAGTTAGAAGCAGGGATGGTGGCTTTCGGACAACTTTTAGACGGTTTAGCCAGTTTACCTAGCTATCAGAAATTGGAGGAAGGTACAGAAACTCCAACATTGCGCCGCTTCAGTTTAGAGAAACAGGAAGGTGAGGGAAATTTACTATTTCGTCCGGTGGGACAAATTGCCGTGGCGCAGGGGTTGGGATTGTTAATTCATCGTTTGGAAATGCCTCTCGATGCTGTTTTTGAGAAATTGCATCGCTACGACAGTGACGGGGGATTTCGTGAAATCGACAATCCTCGATCGCTTTGGTATGGGGTTTTGTACGATCCCAATAAGCGACGAATTCGGGTGGCTGGACGGGATTTAGCTGCGAAGTTGTTAGTCTATGTTTTCGGGGGAATTGACGATCGAATGGAACGGGCAAATCTACGGAAGTATCTCGCCCAAGCCCGAACGTTTGAGAACAAAGCGATTAGTTTTCAAGGGCGGTTTGTTTCGCCTAGGGAAGTGGGATTGCCGGACGTTTTGTCAGGGCTAGTGGCTGGTGGTCAACATCCATAACTAACAAGTCAATAATGAACAAATAAGAATGGTGCGTTTCGTTCCTCAACACACCCTACCCACTAACAAGCAAGTATGACAAATTTTCCGGAGTTTCTAACAGCAGAAGAAGCGGCAAAAGTGGATGCAGCGTTGCTGGTGAGTAAAGATAAATTTGTGGCGAGGTTGGCGATTTATGCGCTTCGATCGCTCCAGCAAATTTCGCGAGAAACTGGAAAGACGATCGAAGAAATAACCCCCACAGAAGTGGCACTTTGGGTACAAAAAGATGAAGCAATTCGACAGCAAATCGATCTGGATGCGAATTTTACTCAATTTTTTAGCAATCTTGTGGTTTCTTCCCAAAAGCCCCTTGCCCAAGCCGCAAACGAAACCAATACATCGATCGCAGATCTAAGCGTCGAGCAAGTCATTGGTTGGTTTGAACAAAATTCTAGTTGTTAGTTGCTCAACAGTGCGGTGTGCAGAGCGATCCTCTCGAGCAACTCCTGTTTACTGATTACTGAATTGTCCATTTTCGCAGTCATAAATTTGGGAAATCGATCGCCGCTTCGGGAATCATTGTTCGATATTTGGGTTCGTCAATTTCGGAGTGACAGGTGCGGCAATGTCAGCTCGATTCTCCGATGGAGACGCTGCGCGATCGATTTGCTTCGGCTCAAAACGGAGATGCGGGTGAGATGTGCCAAACGGCGCGGTAAAGTTTCCATCGCACCCCGAATGATCTGCCTTGCGGTATCCTTAGTGTAATCAGGGATTGCTGGTTGGAGTGCGAGCAAGTCGGCAAATCAATGTACGTCCAGCGTGACGGCTTCCTGCATTTGCGGCTTTCATATCGGCTCCCATAACAGTTGGTATCAGCGCAAACGTTCTCAGGCAGATTTTTGGAGGACGCGCACCACAGAGCAGGGGAAATAGGTGCGGATATCCCCCAGCCAGCATGCGACATTCGGGGAACAACTCCTCCAGTCGCCTAAGATCGACTGCCAGCATCGGAGGTGCTAGGTGCGATCGACTTGGGCCATCTTAACTTGGGTCATTTCAACATCGAAATCGAATGAATTGGTAGTTTCATCCCCAAAACCTTGAGGGAAGACCTCATGATCTTACGAACTCAGACATTGTGGAAAACGATCGGTATGGCTGTGGCGATGTGGAGTCTGATACCCCAAACAGAGACGTTAGCAATACCCATCGAACTTCTCGTGCAACTCGAAACCGACACCCTCGATCTAGGATTGGCGAACTTATCCTGGGTAACGATTGTCTTCATCCCCATTTTGCTGCTTCTGTGGATGGTTCGACAGCGTTTCCTGTTGCCCCTCGATCGCCTTTCCCAGTCCGTCAAAGCAGCGTGCCGAAACTACGAGTTGCCTGGAGGAATCACTGATGACTCCTCTGCGGGGGGTCTCGCCGAGCTAACAGCTTCCCTCGATCGGATTCTAGACGCCTACGATCGTCTCCAACAAGACCACAAAGAACTCGAAGCCCGATACCAACTGATTGCCGAAAGCAGCACCGATGCGGTCGCGCGGCAAACCCCAGACGGAAACTTTCTGTACGTGTCCCCCGCCTGCGAACCCTTACTCGGTTACAAAAGCGAGGAACTCGTCGGCAAAAACCTCTACGATCTCCTCCACCCCCAAGACTTAAGTCGTCTCAACTTCCAGACATCGGGCGCGATCGCTCCAGACTCTACCATTACCCTGAGTTATCGCATCCGTCACAAAGACGGTCGCTATATTTGGGTCGAAACCACCCATCGTCCTCTGTGCGATCCTCCCATCGATCGTGCCGCGTCCCCATCCGATCGTCGCATCGCCGAAATCGTCACCGTCTGGCGAGATATCACCGAACGCAAACTCGCCGAACAAGATCTGCGCCAGAGCGAAGCCTCCATTCGTTCCATTTACAAAGTTACCTCCTCCCGCCAGCTCAACTTTGAAGAACGCCTGCAAGGATTGCTCGCCTTGGGACGACTGCGGTTCGGACTGCAAATCGCCATGTTATCGCGCCTCGACGACGATCGATTAGAAGTTCTCGAAGCCCAATCCCCCAAACCCGGTATCCGCAAAGGCAGTCTATTCGATCTGGCGCAAACCTGCTGCGCCAACACCATCCTTTCGCCAGAACCCCGCTACTTCGAGTTTTTCCAAGCCAGCGGCTTGTCAGAACGTCCGCGATACGGATCGTTTGTCATCGAAGCCTATCTGGGAATCATGGTTACCGTCGGCGGTCGCGTTTACGGAACCCTCAGCTTCTCGAGTACGACCCCGCTGACCGAACCCTTCAAAGCCGTAGACTTGGAACTCTTGAAACTAATGGCACAGTGGATTGGCGGCGAACTCGAACGCCGACAAGCCGCCGCCGATTTGTCAAAAGCCCGAGACGAAGCCCTTGCCGCCACCCGAGCCAAAAGCGAGTTTCTGGCAAATATGAGCCACGAAATCCGCACGCCGATGAATGCCGTGATCGGTATGACGGGGTTGCTCCTCGATACTCAACTCAATCCCGAACAGCAGGATTTCGTGCAAACCATCCGCAGTAGCGGCGATGCGCTTTTGTCTTTGATCAACGATATTCTCGACTTCTCTAAAATCGAGTCGGGGAAACTGGAACTCGACAGCCACCCCTTCGACTTGCGCGCGTGTGTCGAAGAATCCTTAGACTTGCTCGCACCCCAAGCCACCAATAAAGGATTGGAGTTGGGATACCTGATCGCCGCCATGACACCGACGACTTTGCGCGGAGATATCACTCGGGTGCGTCAAATTTTGGTGAATTTGGTTGCCAATGCCGTTAAATTTACCGAAAGAGGGGAAGTCGTGGTGACGGTGACCGCGCGACCCTTGTCCGAGGAGCCAGAGGGGGAAACAGAGCAGGATGGAGCGTCTCCAGAAGAGAATCCATCCCCCCGCTATGAAATTCAATTTTCCGTCCGAGATACGGGTATAGGCATCCCGCCCGATCGCATGAACCGCCTGTTTCGCTCCTTCAGCCAAGTCGATTCTTCCACCACTCGCCAGTACGGTGGAACGGGATTGGGATTGGCAATTGGCAAACGGCTGTCTGAAATGATGGGGGGACGGATGTGGGTGGAAAGTGGAGGCGCGATCGCCGGCAATCCTCTGCCCTGTTGGCACAGGGCAGATTGGGAATCTCCTCGGAGTTCGGGATCGACGTTCTTTTTCACCATCATTGCCGAATCGGTACCGGGAACCACAGAACGCCAACCTGAAAGTGCCCAACTCGACGGCAAACGGCTGTTGATCGTAGACGATCACCCGATCAACCGCAAAATCTTAACCCTACAAACCCAATCTTGGGGAATGTTCCCCCAAGCCGTGGCATCCGCAGCCGAAGCCCTCGATCTGCTGGGGCAAGGTGAAGGGTTTGATTTAGCGATTCTCGATATGCAGATGCCCCATATGGACGGGTTGACCCTTGCCCAGAAAATTCGCCAGCTTGACGAGGGCGCCCATCTGCCGTTGGTGATGCTGACCTCTTTGGGAATGTCTTTGGCGGAACTCAATGCCACCGATGTAGAATTTGCCGCGTTTCTCAACAAGCCGATCAAACAGATCCAACTGTACAATTCCTTAGCCGGGGTGTTCGGCGATCGTCCGTTGTGGGTGAAACCGACGATCGAAAACCTCCAATTCGATCGGACTCTCGCCGGGCGCCTCCCCTTACGAATTCTGCTGGCAGAAGATAATGCCGTCAATCAGAAAGTTGCCACTCAAACCCTCGCACGCATGGGATACCGGATCGATGTGGTGGGTGATGGGTTAGAAGTCCTCGACGCCCTGAACCGACAACGCTACGATGTAGTCTTGTTGGACGTGCAGATGCCCGTCATGGATGGATTAGAAACCGCAGAAAAAATTTGCCATCAGTGGTCCGACGAAGAACGACCGCGCTTGATTGCACTGACGGCAAATGCCATGCAAGGCGATCGAGAAGCCTGCCTGCGATCGGGGATGGATGACTATATCAGCAAACCGATTCAGGTAGACGAATTGGTCAGAGCACTGACCCAGGGTCGTGTAGAGGGGGAAATCGAGGAAATCATCCTCGAACCCATACCCGTCGATAACGGACACTTGGACACCTCCGCCACCTTATGCCCGATCGTCTTACAAAACTTACGGGAGATTGATGCTCTCGAAGAGACGATCGAACTCTACCTGCAAGAAACCCCCAAACTCCTCGCCAAGTTACACAACGCCGTATCAGATCACGATGCCACCGCCCTCAAAGATGCTGCCCACTCTCTCAAATCCACCAGCGCTGCCTTGGGGGCTTTTCCCCTCTCCTCCGTCAGCGCCCGCATTGAGGTGTTCAGTCGGACGGGGGACCTCGAGAAGGCAATTTCCCTCGTTCCTCAACTAGAATGCCAGTATCGCCAGGTCGAAATCGCATTTGCTGCCGAATGTCAAATCTCCATTGAGGAAGTTTCGCTCAACTCCAGCCTGAGAAACTCTCTACTAGAAAACGAGCCTAGCAACGTTTTCGGTGGCGGGGGGAATACAGGTGACTAAAACTATGACAGTCGATCTCCATTCAAGCCCACTCGCCCGGATCTTGCTCGTCGATGACACCCCGGCTAATTTGTACCTGCTTTCAACGATCCTCGTCAAGCAGGGGTACGAGGTGCGTCAAGCCACTTCTGGCAAAATCGCGCTCGAGTCTGTCCGCAAGGTGCTCCCCGACGTGATTGTACTCGACATCATGATGCCCGATATGAGCGGGTACGAAGTCTGTCGTCATCTCAAATCCGATGATTTAACTTACGATATTCCTGTCATTTTCTTGAGCGCCTTGGACGATGCCAAGAATAAGGTGTTAGCCTTCGATGTAGGCGGCGCGGACTACATCACCAAACCCGTCCAAATTCCCGAAGTGCTGGTTCGGGTCAGCACCCAACTGACCCTGCGCCAACAACAAAAACAACTGCAAGCGCAAAATTTAAAGCTTCAGCAGGAAATCCACGATCGTTTGCAAGCACAAACTGATTTGCAGGCGCTCAACCAAGACCTAGAAACTCGCGTCCACACCCGTACTGCCGAACTAGAATCAACCAACTCGCAACTCATGCAACTCCAAAATGATTTACAGCGCACCCTGATGCGGGAAAAAGAACTCAATCAACTCAAAGATGAGTTTTTGAATAATGTTTCTCACGAACTGCGGACTCCCCTCAACGGGATTATCGGTTTCTTGCGCTTGGTTCTAGATGGTTTTTGCGACGATCGTCAAGAGGAAATGAATATGCTGCGCCAGGTCGATTCTTCGGCAATGTGTCTGCTGGAAAAAATTAACGATATGCTGGATCTGGCAAGCCTGAAACGCGGCGATGTGTATCTAGAAACGTATCCTGTAGACTTATACGCTTGCATGGATGAAGCGATCGCCACCCAAGCCACCCAAATTGAAGAAAAAGGTCTCCAAATTGAACGCCCAGACCGAAGATCGTCCTTAATCGTACAAGCTCATCCGGAAAAACTTCAACACGTTTTTCGTCATGTTCTCAACAATGCCGTCAAATTTAGCAAAGCCGGGACGATTTCGATTTCTGTTCAGGTGCAATCCTCCGATTCCTCCCAAGCCGCTCAAGCAATCGTCGCTATTCGCGATCCCGGCATCGGCATCGATCCCGAGCGTCAAAGTCGATTATTTCAACCCTTTGGGTGGGGAGACGGATCGAAAACTCGCCCCCAAGATGGGAATGGATTAGGATTGGCAATTTCCCAAAATCTTCTCGAGTTGATGGGGGGTCAAATTTCGCTGTGGAGTGCGGGTAAGACTCTCGGAACCACGGTGACGATCTCGTTACCCGTCAGTTCTTCCTCAATGACGTCCCACAATCGATCGGACGGGGACACGGGTTAGAAAGTGCGGTGGACATCGTTGTCAGGACAAAATCGCGGTCAGGATCGATCGGTATGAGGAGGTACGACAATGGATGCTCCCGGCGCCAAGCGCTTGGCGATAACCGTTAAGATGACCCTAGGTCAAAGAATGGAGTATACCCCTCATTTATTGCTGGGGAGTGTCAAAAGGCAGTTATTTGTGAGTCGCGATCGGTCATTGAGACGCTTTAGTTCTATTTTCATTCTCATGCTGGGTTGCACGTTGGGGACGGCTCCAACCACACCGGCGTTCGATCTCAATGTCCCGTGGCACAGGAACGAGTTACCCGGAGATGCTGCCATCGTAGAAGTCATGGGTGCGAAAGTGGCGGCGCAGGATACCCCGTTCTTGCTACCCATGACCCTCTCCCTACGCTCTTTCCTTCCCGCAGACAAAGTGCAGCAACGCTGGATCTGGCTGATGGCAGGTGTGGGGGGAATGATGCTGGTGGGGACTCTCCTCTACCACTGGAACAAGGGCGCGCGCGCGCGCGACAGCACTATCATCGATCGGACTTCCTCCCAGCTCCCCGAAAACCGAGACGAGGCGATCGATTCCGCAGTGCTGACCGAACCCACCCAACCGGACAGCGCAGACTCCTCGGAAGACTCCCCAGAAGTCCAGAATCCTACTCCCCTACGCCGAATTGGGATCGTTGAAACCCTGATTCAGGATCTCCACAGTCGCGATCCGGTGAAACGACGCCAAGCCATCTGGGAATTGGGACAACTCGGCGACTCTCGCGCCATCCAACCGTTAGTGGATCTCACTCTCGATTCCGATTCCGCTCAGCGTAGCTTGATCCTTGCGGCTCTCTCAGAAATTGGCGTCCGCACCCTCAAACCGATGAATCGGGCTCTGGCAGTATCGCTCCAAGACGAAAGTCCCGAAGTTCGCAAAAATGCCATCCGGGATTTGACCCGCGTTTACGATCTGATGGCTCAAATCGCCCAGTTGTTGAACCATGCTAGCGAAGATGGCGATCGAGAAGTCAGCGAAACCGCTCGCTGGGCTCTCGGCAAGCTCGATCGGATACGCACCCTTGCCGGACGAGACTTTTCGGCACTTCCAGCTTCAGAACCTCCTTCAGAACTACCAGAGGAGAAAACAGAAGGTAAAAGGTGAAGGCGGGTAATTGGTAATTGGTAATAGGATGGGAGTTGGCGTCTCTCCATTGGGGGTGTCATCTCGTTCTGGGACAAATGCCCCCTCCCTTCAGAATTCTTAATGAAAATTTGCCTCAAATCAGTTTAATCTAACCACTTAGGCGTTTTTTGGTTTCTGTAACCATTGATACGCCCAGCGTTAATATTTGAGCCGGTGATTTAATATGAGCATTAACCTAGCGACCAAAATGCGTGAGGGGACGAAAAAGTCTCACTCCATGGCAGAAAACGTCGGTTTTGTCAAGTGCTTTTTAAAGGGAGTAGTCGAGAAGAACTCTTATCGGAAATTGACAGCCAATCTTTACTTTGTCTATTCGGCAATGGAAGAAGAGATGGAACGGCATCGCAATCATCCGATCGTCTCCAAGATTTATTACCCCGAACTCAACCGAAAACAGAGTTTGGAGCAAGATCTCGCCTATTATTATGGATTGCATTGGCGCGACCAGATTTCGCTTTCTGCGGCTGGACAAGAGTACGTCAAACGAATTCGAGAAATTTCCGATACAGCGCCAGAACTATTGGTGGCTCACTCCTACACTCGGTACTTAGGCGATCTCTCCGGCGGACAGATCCTCAAAGGCATCGCCCAACGCGGGATGAATTTGAGCGATGGAGAAGGTACGGCATTCTACGAATTCGACGAGATTACGGATGAGAAAGCCTTCAAAACTGCTTACCGTCAGTCTCTCGACGAAATGCCGATCGACGAAGCCACCGCAGATCGTATTGTAGACGAAGCCAACGATGCTTTCGGGTTGAACATGAAATTGTTCCAAGAACTTGAAGGCAATTTGATCAAAGCGATCGGTCAAATGCTGTTTAGTTCGCTCACTCGTCGTCGCACGCGCGGCAGCACGGAACTGGCAACCGCAAAAGCCGAGTAAGCTAAATCGGTCATCTACCAATACAAGTTTTCTCACACAAGTCTGACACAATAATGTTTAGGGGCAGGTTTCCTGTTTTTGTCCGAGATCGATCGGGTAATGAGAGGAAATCTGCCCCTACTGTATGTTTATAGTATTTCTCGAGTTAAAGTAGTTGCAGCCTATCCCATAGCTAGTAAAGTCATGAAACCTCGCACTCAAATCCCACCTTGGATTGTTTGGGCGATCGCTTTTCCCCTTGCGGCACTCAACGGCTGGCTGTTAATCGTAGCATTTCGCTACTTTCACGATCCGATCGCCATTTTTATAATTGCCACTTTAATTGCCTTTATTTTGAACTATCCGGTGCAATTTCTGGTTAGCCAAAAAGTGCCGCGAACCCGTGCGGTTTTATGGGTGGTGGGACTGACATTTCTGCTATTAAGCTTGGCAGGAGTCACCCTTGCACCCATAATTTTTTCACAGCTCAATGACTTTGCCAATCGGCTGCCAAGCTGGCTAGAATCCGGCAGTCAACAACTTCAGGCGTTAAACGATCGGGCGATCGATCGCAATCTTCCTATCGATTTAACCGGACTGGCTACTCAATTAACCGATCGTCTTTCCGGTCAGTTGCAGTCGCTAACCGGTCAAATTCTCGATTTGATTTTGGGAACCGTTGGCAGTGTCGTCAACTCGCTGCTAACCTTAGTTTTGACATTTTATATTCTGTTACATGGCGAGGAACTTTGGGAAGGAATTTGCTCTTGGCTACCGACACCGATCGGTTCGCAAGTGCGTCCGTTACTTCGTCAGAACTTCCATAACTATTATGTCGGTCAAGCCTCACTAGCCGCCATGATCGGTGGTGCAATTACCTTAGCCTTGATTTTGCTGAAAGTCCCCTTTGGTTTGTTGTTTGGTTTGGGCATTGGCTTTATGGCATTATTCCCTTTTGGCGCGGCATTCAGTATTTGTGTGGTCAGCTTACTGATTGCTTTAAAAAGTTTTTGGTTGGGAGTGAAAGTTTTGGTCGTTGCTATTATTATCGAGCAGGCGATCGAAAATGGCATTGCCCCCAGATTGCTCGGAGGATTTACCGGACTCAACCCCGTTTGGATCTTAGTTTCTCTCCTGCTTGGTGCTCGCGTGGGTGGAGTTTTAGGCGTATTGATTGCTGTGCCGATGGCGGGTTTTATTAAAAGTACGGCGACAGTTTTACGATCGGATCGATGGGATGTTAACGATACCCCAACCCCAGTGACTCAGGAAATTGGAGCGTGATGCAAAAAAGACCTATCCTGGAAACATGGCGTTGCCCGATTTCATCGTGGCTTTGATAGGAAGGAATTCTGGCGATTACCCATTACCCCTTACTAAATCCCCGTAAACGATGCGAAGAAACTGCTCGGGTTTGAGAAATCCATTGCCCCAAATCGCATCTAAATCGGCGGTGGGGTTGGAAGCTATGAAGTCATCAGCAGACATTCCGGCAACAATTGCCGCTTGAGTTCGATCGCGCACAACCACCAGCATTTCTCGATAAGCCAACAATTCGGTACGGTTGGATAGCGCACCGTGACCGGGGATAATTTGGGTAGTGTCGTCTGCCATTTCTAACACCAAATCGGCGGCAGAAATCATCCCGGAAATCGAACCGCCATGTTCGATATCGATAAACGGATAGAAGCCGTTAAAGTAAACATCCCCAGTGTGGATGACATCCGCTTCGAGAAAATGGACGATGGAATCGCCGTCGGTATGGGCGGGGGGAACGTGGAGAGTATGGATGGTATTGCCATTGAGATGAAACGTCACCGTGTCGTTAAACGTGACAATGGGCAAAGCTTCCGGGGGAGATGCGGGAAAAGTTCGATCGAAAGCAGAGATAAATTGCTCCACACTCATCCGTTCGCGAACATTATCGTGAGCAACAATCGCCACACCCGCCCGACCGAAATTTTCGTTACCTCCCGTATGGTCAAAATGCCAGTGAGTATTGAGAATGAAGCGAATAGGAGCATCTCCCAAAGCACTCACTGCCGCCTGAATTTTCTCCGTTAAGGGCGCAAATTGATCGTCGATGAGAAACCCACCGTCTGCGCCCACAGACACACCGATATTGCCCCCTTCACCCACCAGCATATAAATCCCTTCCGCCACGGGAACCGTCTCGATTTCGACATTTTCCAAATCTTGAGCCCGCAGAGGATGAAGCGGCGCAAGGACGGTGATTCCCAAACCCAGAACAAAAGCAGAACATCGATGGAGTAAAGTCATATCCGTCTGGAAACAAAGCCGTTAAAGAGCCGACTATACATTGCGCCTGGGGATACCGTCAAATCGATCGAGAGGCAATCCGAACCCACCCCTGTGATGAGAACGTATATGATATATAAAGAGATATTTCTTAACGTTTGTTTATCTAATGCTGATTTATCCCGCCGGAATCGCTAAGTTCAAAGAGTTCATCGTCCAAAAGGTGTTGTTTGGCAACGAACCCACTCCAGAATTGATGGCAATCCTGCTGGTTTACTTCGTGCAGGGAATTTTGGGGTTGGCGCGTCTGGCTGTCAGCTTCTTTCTCAAAGACGACTTGGGGTTAACGCCCGCAGAAGTGTCAGCCATGTTAGGTATCGTTGCCCTGCCTTGGACGATTAAGCCCCTGTTTGGCTTTATGTCCGACGGTTTGCCGATTCTGGGGTATCGTCGCCGCCCGTACCTCCTACTTTCGGGTCTGTTGGGCGTTGCTTCCTGGATTGCCTTGGGAACGGTGGTTGAAACCGCTTGGCAAGCCACGCTGGCAATCTCCCTGGGATCTTTCTCTGTTGCCATCGCCGATGTGATTGCCGACTCTCTGGTTGTAGAACGGGTGCGCGAAGAGTCCCTCAGCCGTGTCGGGTCTCTCCAATCCCTCTGCTTGGGAACTTCAGCGGCGGGGGGTCTGTTGACTGCCTACTTAAGCGGTTTCTTGTTGGAGCATTTCAGCACTCGAGTCATCTTTCTGATTACGGCTTCATTTCCTTTGCTGATTGCATTCACAGTCGCTTTGATTACAGAAGAACGGGTTCAAGGGCAGATCGATTTTAGCAACATGAAACAACAAGTCGGACAACTGAAAAACGCCATTACTCAAAAATCCATTTGGTTGCCCACCCTGTTCTTGTTTATCTGGCAAGCTACCCCCACAGCCGAGTCCGCCTTTTTCTTCTTCACCACGAATGAGTTGGGATTTCAACCGGAATTTTTGGGACGAGTGCGCTTAGTCGTTAGTATCGCCGCCATTTTTGGCGTGTGGGTGTTCCAGCGATTTTTAAAAGCAGTTCCCTTCCGGACGATTTTCGCTTGGTCTACGGTGATGTCTGCGGCGTTAGGCATGACGATGCTGTTGTTGGTCACTCATGCCAATCGTGCCATTGGTATCGATGACCATTGGTTTAGTTTAGGGGACAGTCTCGTCCTCACCGTCATGGGACAAATTGCTTTTATGCCTGTTTTGGTGTTAGCCGCGCGGCTTTGTCCTCCGGGCGTTGAAGCTACGCTATTTGCGTTGTTGATGTCGGTGACGAATTTAGCCCATCTGATTTCCTACGAATTTGGGGCAGTTTTGATGCACGCCATGGGGATTACTGAAACCAACTTCGATCGACTCTGGTTACTGGTGACAATTACCAATCTCAGTACCCTACTTCCTCTACCTTTTATTAACTGGTTGCCCGACAATCGGGAAGAAGCCAAAACGGTCGAGGAAAATGCGATCGTACCCGTCATCGAAGCCGAAACCGTCAGCGTTAACTGAAGAAAAATTTTGATCGGTTGACTCATTATTTTATGAGGTAATAAATCGTGTTTCCCTCCACCAAACCTGTTTCTAACCGAATTGCGATCGTTTTTGATTTTGACGAAACGTTAGTTCCGGAAAGCTTTAAGGTTTTGCTCGAGCATTTTAACTTAGACGCCGAGGAATTCAATCAAAATCGCGTCTACAAGCTAGTGAACGAAGGGTGGCAAAAAGTTCCCGCTCGAGCCTATAGCCTAATCGAAGAATCCAAGCAGCGAAATGATGCTGAGAAAATAACACAATCCCGTATTGCCGAATTCGGTCGAAACCTCGAACCCTTTCCGGGTGTTCCTCAGATGTTTGATCGACTGCGAGAATGCGCGAGAAATATCGTTCCCGATGTAGAAGTCGAATTTTATTTAATTACTGGGGGATTTGTAGAAATTGCCCGCCATACTTCGATCGCCAACCAGTTCACCGCCATGTGGGGATGCGAATTTTCTTACGATAAAAATGGAGGAATTGAATTTCTCAAACAAATTATGACCCACACCGAAAAAACTCGATATCTTTTTCATATTTCTAAAGGAATCGATCGAAACAATGACAAAGACTTAGTGTTTCTCTATCAAGATATTCCCGGTGAAGAGTTGCACGTTCCCCTCACTCAAACGATTTACGTGGGAGATGGAACATCTGACATTCCCTGCTTTACGGTTATGAACGAACATCACGGGATTGCGATCGGTCTTTACAAAGATAAAACGACCGAAGAGTGGGAACACGCAAATGAAGTGCAGGCAAACCAGCAAGTTGCCAATCTTGCTCCTCCAGATTACAGTCCGGATTCGGAACTCATGCGATCGCTCGTTTTGGCAGTCGAAAGCATTAGCAAGCAAATTGCATTGCGTGCTTTGAGCGTTAACAAATAACCGCGCTTTTTCAAAAATAAAAGATAACTCGATCGCGCTTTTACCGTTCCAATTTACACTCACACAGACGTCATAGGTTGTAAATCGCCAATCATGCAAGTTCAATCCAACTCCTCTCCTTCCGAAACTTCTTATACCCGCGACGACTGGCAACGCGGTTATCTCTCTCAACCCAACGAATACGACTATTGGATCGATGAAATTGACGGTGAAATTCCCCCTGAATTAGAAGGAACCTTATTCCGAAACGGTCCTGGTTTGCTCGATGTTGGCGGTCAACCCATCCATCATCCGTTTGATGGCGACGGGATGATTTGTTCGATCGCTTTTGCCCAGGGTCGTGCCTATTTTCGCAACCGCTTTGTGGAAACCGAGGGATATCTTGCCGAAAAAAAAGCCGGAAAATTACTGTATCGCGGCGTCTTCGGCACGCAAAAATCCGGCGGTTGGTTGGCGAATCTGTTCGATCTCAAACTGAAAAATATTGCCAATACTAACGTTATTTATTGGGGCGGAAAACTCCTGGCACTGTGGGAAGCAGCACTGCCTCACAGCCTCGATCCCCATACCCTAGAAACCCGAGGACTCGAGAACTTAGATGGGGTTTTGAAAGACGATGATGGATTTTCCGCCCATCCGCGTATCGATCCAAACTGCCAGTGGGATGAGGGTCAACCTTGCCTAGTCAATTTTGCCCTCAAATCAGGGGTTTCTAGCACAATTACGATTTACGAATTCGATCCCGACGGAACGTTACTGCGCCAACACGCCCATGTGATTCCGGGTTTCGCCTTCATCCACGATATGGCGATTACGCCGAATTACTGCATTTTCTTTCAGAATCCGGTGAAGTTCAATCCGCTGCCGTTCTTGTTGGGATGGCGTGGCGCTGCCGAATGCGTGCAGTTCGATGGCAGTCAACCCACTAAGATTATTCTAATTCCTCGATCGCCCCAAGGTGGAGATGTTCGAGTTCTCGAAACCGAACCCTGTTTTGTGTTCCACCACGCCAATGCTTGGGAAGACGGCAATCGTCTCTATCTCGATTCCATTTGCTACAATTCTTTCCCCACCGTCGAACCCCAGTCCGATTTCCGTCAATTAGACTTCGATACCGTGCCTCACGGACAACTGTGGCACTTTGAGATGGATTTATCCGAGAAAACGGTGCGGCACGAAGAGATCGAACCCCGTTGCTGTGAATTTCCGGTGTTGAACCCGCACCAGGTGGGACGCGCCCATCGATATTTGTATCTGGGGACAGCCCACGAGGCAACCGGAAATCATCCTCTCCAAGGGGTTTTGAAGATCGATCGTCAAACCGGAGAACGGCAGATTTGGAGTGCGGCTCCCCAAGGTTTTGCCGGAGAACCGATATTTGTTCCGCGTCCGGGGAGTACGGAGGAAGATGACGGGTGGGTGCTGTTACTATCTTACGATGCGGCGAGTCATCGATCGAATCTTGTCATTCTCGATGCTGGAGATCTCTCGGGGGAACCCTTGGCACGGCTACATCTGAAGCATCATATTCCCTACGGTTTACACGGCAGTTTCACGCCGGAAGTTTTCCATCCTCTGGCATGAACCTCTAACCCCAATTGTCCTCATCACCAGGGTGACGGCTATACTTTCTGTCCTTTGCCTGAAATTCACGACATTGTTTGGAGTTCTTCCTATAGAATAATCGTGGAAGCCCGTTTTTGATGAGGACATCCGGGGTTGAAATCGATGGAAGGGTGAAAGATTCCAGCGATCGGTCAGTTCCTAAAGTGTCCTATCTAAGACAGGATATCTTGGTCTTTTCCGCTATCTTGCGACCATCCGAGGTGCAGTCTTAGAGGTGTCTTTAGAACGTTATTCAGATGCATGGAATTCAGCATCGTTATCACCACCTACAATCGTGTAGCGTTACTGAAACGGGCAATTCAGTCGGCTCTATCTCAAACGGTAGCGTGCGAAGTTGTGGTGGCAGACGACTGCTCCTCGGATGGAACGCAGGAGTACGTGTCTCACCTGTGCCAGGAGTTACAGGTCATGGGGGATACGCGCTTAGTCTACCACCGAAATTCGGTGAATGCAGGTCATGCGGCGACCTTAAATGCCGGGGTGAAGGTGGCAAAAGGCGATTGGATCAAGCCTCTGGATGACGATGACTATCTAGCGACTAACTGTATTGAAGAAATGCAGGAATCGATCGTCTTGTGTCCTCAAGCGGTTCTCTGTTCTTGTCAAGCGGCTCAAGTCAATCACTGCGAAGTCGAGATCGATCGTACCCCGATCGCAGGCCCAGGAAAAGCCTTTTATATTCCTCAAGAAGATATTCACTATGGAATGCTTCTGGAAATGGTTCCCTTTGGAACACCGGTTCAGGTCGCATTTTGTCGGGAGGCATTCTGGAAGTCGGGTGGATGGGATTCTAGTTTTGACGGCAACTGCGACGATATTGACTCGTGGATTCGGATCGCGCAGTTTGGCGATGGGGTTTTTCTCAATCGCTGTCTTGCGTATCGCACGATTTGGTCTGGCGCTTACAATCAAAAATTTTCGGTAAAAACGCGCCTGGAGACCAATTTGTTAATGAAGCAGAAAATTTATCCCTTAGTCAATTCCAAATATCGATCGACTGTCCCCAATCTTCAGGATATTCGCCATTACTTACAAATCCACTGGGGATTGGTCGCGATCAAGCAAGGTAAAGTCTCGAGCAGCGTTCAGATTCTTCTTCCGTCTCTCTTGTCAATTCGAGGATGGATACTCCTCGTTCAAGCCACTTTATTTCGTAAAAAGAAACTATTCGCGCCGAAATTTTTTAACGATCGCCATCTCACCTTAACCGAATTCGAGGCAAATTCACTCTTCTCTGAGAAGAATACAAATGCCGCTCTGTCTTTAGCCCATAAAATTTATAGTCTCATCGATCGAGAATATGACCCAATCCGTCCGAATGTAGAGGCGATGAAGGGATACCTGAAACTGTGTAGGGCATGGGCCGCAATGGTTCGAGTCAAACCGATCGCGGCGCTCAAAATCGGATTTCCTGCTATATTTTCAGTATCTGCTTGGAAACTAGCGATCGCGGCTGCTCGATCGACCGATCGAAAAAGCGATCCCGAAGAGTTACTGCGCCAACGCACTTCGATTCGCCGATGTGTCTTGATTGAGGAGTAGCCATGGAGAGTCCACTTAGAGCGATGGCTCAGTTGTAAATCCTAGTTTTTTCAAAACTATCGGGATCGATCCCAAGCGATCCAGTATAAAGAAAGGAGGAAGTGGTGTTATTGGGGTTTTCTAGCAGAAAGCGAACCCGATCGCTTCGGCGACTCCGGTGGAGTATCGCCTGTGAGTTAATGACCAACACGCCGCCTCGATCGCCCTTTTGGCTTCCCGGTGGAGTAAGCTGCCCGTTTTCAACGAGAGTCTGTCCGTCAAGTCTGGTATACGACCCCATGGAGTTTCCAGATTCCACGATCGCCGTGCCAGATGGAAAACCTTCGTTGGAAGGGTCTTGTGGTAAATTTGCTACAGCGCTGCCTCCCCGATCGCGGTAAAATAAATAGCCGGAGCTACAGCGTTCTTTGACGTCCATTGCAGTCAGTTTAAAGAGAGATTGTCTTGAATCCAAATCCAGAGACTATAGTCCCCCACGGTGGTCATTTAATTAACCGAATCGCCACCCCGGCTCAAACTAAAGAATTTAAAGAACAAGCTAATTCCTTACCCCGAGTCCAACTCGACGAGCGATCGTTTTCCGATTTGGTGATGATCGCCATTGGGGCATTTAGCCCCTTGACGGGTTTCATGGAGCAAGCAGACTACGAAACCGTGGTGACGGATATGCGCCTCGCCAGCGGTCTTCCCTGGTCGATTCCCATTACCCTCTCTGTCTCTGAAGAGGTTGCCGAACCCCTGAAGGAAGGAAGCTGGATTCGTCTCGACGACCCGTCGTCGGGTGAGCTTGTAGGGATATTAGAGCTGACGCAAAAATATCGCTACAACAAAACCCATGAAGCCACTAACGTCTACCGGACTGATGACCAAAAGCATCCGGGAGTTGCAGTTGTCTACAACCAAGGTCTGATTAATTTAGCAGGTCCTGTTTGGTTGCTGCAACGCGACCCCCATCCGCTGTTTCCCAAGTATCAAATCGATCCGGTCCAGTCGCGGAAACTCTTTGTTGAAAAAGGATGGAAAACGGTGGTCGGCTTCCAAACCCGCAATCCCGTGCATCGCGCTCACGAGTACATTCAGAAGTGCGCGATGGAAACCGTAGACGGATTGTTCTTACATCCGTTGGTGGGTGCGACCAAAAGCGATGATATCCCCGCCGATGTGCGGATGCGCTGCTACGAGATCTTGTTGGAAAACTATTATCCTCAAGATCGGGTGATCCTGGCGATTAACCCCGCTGCTATGCGTTATGCCGGGCCTCGGGAAGCCATTTTCCACGCCATCGTTCGCAAGAACTATGGTTGCACGCACTTTATCGTCGGTCGCGATCACGCAGGTGTGGGCGACTACTACGGCACTTACGACGCTCAGCATATCTTCAACGAGTTTGAGTCAAAAGAATTGGGCATCGTGCCGATGAAGTTCGATCACGCTTTCTACTGCACTCGCACGCAGTCGATGGCAACGACGAAGACCAGCCCGAGTTCGCCCGAAGAGCGGATTCACTTGTCAGGAACGAAGGTTCGCGAAATGCTGCGTCGGGGAGAACTGCCCCCACCGGAGTTTTCGCGTCCTCTGGTTGCTGCTGAGTTGGCGCGAGCTATGCATAAGTAGGTAGCCACCTCGGGTTTCCTCCGCGTGCTGGGGCAGACGATCGACTCGCATTGTCGATCGCCTGCTCTTCAATATTTTCACGGTAACTTGTCGTTGAAAGCAACAATAATCAACCATTAGGGACAAAAAGCTGTCTCGCCTTTGAGACAGGGCTGCAAATTGCGTTCCTACCACCCTTCCCACTCAGGGCAAACCCATGGAAAACTTTTGCCGTGCTGCACCAGACATTTAACGATATTTGGAAATGAGACAGCAAATGCAAATTGCTAGATGGGTGGGAATCAACCGATCTCAACATCGCGGATAGCAGAATTGACGGCAGACACGAACGATCATGAAACGACGAGGATTTTTACAACGGGCTGGCTCGATACTGGCAGCACTCGGTTTAAGCGAGACGGGATTGTGGTTGCTTGCCGATCGCGCTCAAGCCGCGCTCGCCCAACCGGCAGGGCGTAAATTGGCTTTATTGGTCGGGATCGATCGATATCCCGAGACGATTTATGGCAGTAACGGTTTTCCCCTGACTGGATGCGTAACCGATGTCCAATTACAGCGGGAACTGTTGATTCATCGATTTGGTTTTCAACCGGATGATATTCTCACGTTAACCGACGAACAGGCGACACGATCGCAAATTGAAACGGCATTTATAGCTCATTTGACAGATGGAGCGCAAGCGGACGATGTGGTGGTGTTTCACTTTAGCGGCTATGGCAGTCGGATACCGTTGTCTGAAAGTGCCCAATCCTGGGAAAATACCTTGGTTCCCGTGGATGGGGGACTGCTCGATCGAAGCTCAGCAACAGCGAATCATCTGCCATTAGAAACTTTATGGCTGATGTTGCGATCGCTCCCAACCGATCGCGTCTTGACCGTACTCGACACGAGTTATGTCGATCGATCTCGATCGCTGCAAGGCAATTTCCGCATCCGTTCTCTTCCAGATTCTTCTGTGCGATCGATCGGGGCATCGGCACTGGAATTTCAAGCCCAATTGCGTCGCAATTCCCACTTCCTCAGCCGTTTTACCCCTCCTCGCAAAGTTCCCGGCATCGTCCTGGGTGCTGCCAGTCCCCAGGGATCGGCGATGGAAGCCCAGTGGCAAGGCTTTAGTGCGGGACTGTTTACCTACGCCCTCACTCAGCACTTGTGGCAGACCACTGACAACACCCCATTCTCAGCCACCTGGCAGCACGCGGTTGAGACTATGCAGCAATGGGTAGGGAATGCTCAACAGCCCCAACTCTGTCGGGGAATGGCTCTCCCCTGTCCGGTAGATACCCCAAATAGGGGTAATAGCGGTAATGTCAGTTTGCCCATCGAGATCGATCCCACGGCGATGGGATCTGACGGGGGGATATTGGCAATCGACCCGAGCGATCGTATGGTTCGCATTTGGTTAGCCGGTTTGCCTGCCGAAATCGTGGAGTCCTATGGCGCAAGAAGCTCCCTTCTTTCGGTTGTGCCTGTCGGGACTGCCGAGGCTTCCCCTTCCACGCTCTTACAAGTGCGGACTCGGGAAGGACTGATGGTCAAAGCTCAAATTTTCAAATCATCCGATATTGCGCCCCTACAAGCTGGACAACTCGTATGGGAAGCCGTACGGGTCATCCCTCGCCATCCAAACTTAATCGTGGCACTCGATGAAACGCTAGAACGGATCGAGCGGGTGGATGCGACTAGTGCGTTTGCTGCCCTGCGCCATGTCTCTCCTGTTACTGTGGGCGAACAGCCTGCTGATTGTCTGTTTGGGCGGGTTCGAGTTGCTGCACCGAGTGCCGATTCCCCAGCTCTTACCGCACCCGCGACTGGGGAGGATCGCAGTCGTTACGGGCTGATGTCTCCGGTGCGGGAACTGATTCCCGGCAGCCTGACCGATACCGAAGAAGCGGTCAAAATGGCAATTGAGCGGCTCAGTCCCCAACTGGAGAAGTTGCGAGGGGCAAAGTTATTACGATCGATCGCCAATGAAGGTTCGTCTCGACTGGGGATTCAAGCAACTCTCGTGGTGACGGAATCGACAGAACCGGTATTTCTGGAAAAACAAACCGCACGAGGAGGAAGTAAGATTCCACAGGAGTCGCTGCGCGAATCGGAAAAACCGAAGAGCGCCCCCAATGGATCGAACAGCGCGTTAACGTTACCTGCCCTGAGCCACATTCGCTATCAGGTGAAAAACTTAGGCGATCGCCCTATCTATTTTCTCATCGTCAGCTACGATCCTGACGGACGAATGTCAATATATTATCCTTTTG
The DNA here is from genome assembly GCA_963838375.1 of uncultured cyanobacterium. GTDB lineage: Bacteria > Cyanobacteriota > Cyanobacteriia > Cyanobacteriales > Geitlerinemataceae > DVED01. Next base: position 369,776 of record CAWIQY010000016.1, read on the forward strand.
CTCCGGATACCGAAGGACACCATCACGCCGTCTCTGCTGGAGAGATAATGATTGTCCCCTCTCCTTCAGGTTCTGAAGGCTGGCAAATCGGTCGAATGACTGGAAGGGTGTTAGCTGAAATTGTTTGCAGTACCGGTCCTTTTACCGCTACCTTAGCGGCTTTGGAGGTGGCAGGAGTTCCCAAATCGAACAGCCTAGAGACGATCTCTAGTCCGATCGATATTGTCAGTGCGATCGTCGAAGATCTACATCTTGCCAGTCTCCCCGCGACTCAAAATCTCGGACTATCGAAAGAGGTTTTTGCTCTAGATGCAAACAATTGGGCAACGTTGAGCTTTCTTTATGAAGTGGTTTGACACTCTCCGCCCGAGAAGTACGAAGTCCGAGATCTGGTGCGTCGTGTGAAATTCTTACCCTTTTACCTTTTAGAGATTTGCAATTCTTATTATTTACCAAAACTTTCCCCAAACATTCCACAGAGTTTCCACAAGCTCAGGGGTAGTTATCCACAGATTCTCAAAAGTTTTCCACAGGTTAAAACAATCAGCTCGCAACTTACGGCGGTTATTGGGGATTTCTCTGGGTGGGTGAGTTGAGGTGGTTAAGTGGGGTTTTATGTAAACTTAAGTAACGAATAAAGCCCCGAAACCCCTATTCCTTCGTTCGTATTTTTCATAAATGGGAAGACTTGAAATATTTTGCAACATTGACAAACCCACCCCCCGATCGCCGACAATGAAGCGACTGACTGGTGAAGGATGACCCCAATGTTCTCGAGTTTTCAGATCCCATTCACCATTAGCCCACTCACGATCCCTAACCCGAAGGAGGTTTGCATGAACGCGACAATCAGCATTTTGGCTGAAATTCCCGAATCTCTCCATGAATCGCTCAAAAACTACCTTGACAGTCATCCCGACTGGGATCAAGACCGGGTTTTTTCAGCAGCACTTTCCCTGTTTTTGCTCCAGAACGGGGATAGCGATACACCAGAAGCTTCCCAGAACTACCGTCGAGCTGCCAAAGTCTACTTAGAAACCCTCTTCCAATATTCCGCATAACCCAAGTCGTGGCAACGATATCATTGCCGACTTCACCGATGGCGTAGATATCATCGCTCTCTGTGCTGAATTTTTAGCAGAAGTGCAATAACGTGCAGTCATTGCCGTCAATACTGCTGAGGGTGCGCGCATCGAACTGGGTAGCGGTTCTATCAACTTACAAGGGGTGGATGCTGCGGCGATCGATCCCGGCGATTTTGCCAGCTTAGTCTAACTGAAAAACCTCTGGAAGAATCCCGACAGTGACAGCTCGATCTCAAACCCCCCGAGCTGTCACTGTCGGTTCAGGGTCGGGATAAGTTCCAATTACTGTTTGGGTGGCAACTCGGGTTTGATATTCCCGTAATCGGATGCAGGAGCTTTGCTTTCGTACGGTAATGCTTTGAGATCTTCGGCGGGTGCGGCTGGAGCTTCGTACTCGTAACCGCCATAGCTGGGTTCCTGATAATCTGAATATCCGTCATCATAGTACGATTCTTCTGGCGGTGCGTAGTAGGGTTCTTCAGAGTACCCGGAAGACTCGTTACCCCAACTGGCGCTGCTGTCGTCGTAGTAGCCGTCATCGTAGTAGCCGTCATCGTAGTAGCCGTCGTCGTAATATTCTTGGGATTGTCCCTGACTTTCTGGGTAATAAGTCGCTTCGCTGTTAGTTTGTGCCTCTGGCACAGCTGGATAGGAGATATTTGCCGATTCGATCGGTTTAGCTTTAATTGTGCCTTCGCGACCGTCTATTTCTGGCAGTTCGGGAAATTCTTGGACGGGTAATTTCTCTGTCGCTGCCGACATGAAGTCGTACCAAGTTTGGGCAGCGGTACCACTATTTCCGTAGGTGGGAGCATTATCATCATTGCCTAACCAAACCCCCGTCACTAATTGGGGAATGTAGCCGACGAACCAAAGGTCTCGGGATTCGTCTGAAGTTCCTGTTTTCCCGGCAACAGCACGATCGTCGAGACGGGCTGGGGTTCCGGTTCCCGATGTTACCACTCTTTCGAGCATTGAGGTGATAATTGCCACGCTATCTTTATCGACGACCCGTTTGGGTTTTTGCTTCTTGGCGTCGTAAAGCACTTTCCCATCGCGATCGAGAATGCGGAGAATGCCATGGGATTCCAAATATTCACCGTTATCGGCAAGGGTGGCATAGGCGTTGGTTAGCTCTAGTAATGTGACTTCAAAAGACCCTAGGGCGAGAGAATAGACGGGTTTGAGGTCTGACTTAATCCCCATATCCTTTGCCATTTTTAGAGTGGGTTCAAAGCCGACATCCATCAAAACTCTCACGGCGACGACGTTGACCGATCGAGTCAGTGCATCTTGAAGATTCATCCAACCGGCATATTTGCGTCCGGCATTGAGAGGTTGGTAACCATCTACTTTTAAAGGCTTGTCTTCATAACCGTCGTAGGGAGAAAATCCGGCGGCAATGGCTGTTGTGTACAGCAGTCCTTTAAAAGTCGAACCCGGTTGCCTCATGGCTTGGGTTGCACGGTTGAACTGGCTTTTGGTAAAATCCGATCCGCCCACCATCGCTTTGATTTCCCCGGTTTTGGGATCGACTGCCACTAATGCCCCTTCCTCGAAACCTTCGGCGTAACCGTAGTCGGCAACGATCTCTTGAATTGCCTGTTCTCCAACTTTTTGCCAGTCTGGATTCAGGGAGGTTTCCACGGTTAGACCCCCTCCTTCGATTTGTTCGGCACTGACGTGTTTCTTGAGTTCCTGTTGGACGTAGGTTGTAAAATAGGGAAACTTGACAACGAGGCGTTTGGGTAAGCTGGGCTTGAGTTTGATGGGTTGGCGGATAGCAGATTCTGAGGCGGCTTCCGTGATAAATCCCGAATCTGCCATGCGCTGTAAAATTAAATCGCGGCGCTTGCGGGCTAACTTGGGGTTTTCGATCGGGGAGTAGTCGCTGGGGGCGGCAGGCATTCCGGCGATTGTCGCCATTTCGGGTAAGGTTAGATCGTCGAGTTCTTTACCGAAGTACACCCACGCCGCATCGCTGACGCCATAAGCACCCGAACCCAGATACACTAAGTTCAGATAATTTTCGAGAATCTCGTCTTTGCTGAGGTGGTTGTCAATTTTCTGGGCTAACAGTGCTTCTTTGGCTTTGCGCCCGATTGTTCGATCTTGGGTGAGAAACACCATCCGCGCGAGTTGTTGGGTAATGGTGCTACCTCCTTCGACCACATCTCGCGCCCATATATTGGCTCCAAAGGCGCGGGCGATGGATTTGAAGTCTATACCGCGATGCTTGTAAAAACGGCGGTCTTCGGCTGCGAGAAAGGCTTCGACAAGCTGTTTGGGGGTGTCTTCCAGCTCTAGCTTTTCGTGGGTGGCAGGTCCGACTTGTTGTAGGATTGTGTCGTCTTCGGCTTTGATGGTAATCGTCCCCGGACGAGCATAGGTGAGGATGTCTTTGGGATCGGGTAGGCTGCGATCGATCGATCGCCATGCCAACCCTCCCGCAGCTAGCACAGTCCCGCCACTGAAGAGTAACACGATGGCGATCTGAGTTTTCCGGCTTTGATTCGACCAAGCTTGTCGAACAGATGCGGTTGCAGCTCCCAGTCTCTTCTTCATCTTGGTGACGGGAGCAATCTGTTCCTCGGGAATGGATTGCGTTTCTACCTCTTCAAGGGGTTTTGTGTCAAGGGAAGGATCTTTTTGCTCGGATTCGGTGGGATTGGTCGGTTGCTGGTACATCGGCAAAACTCGAGAAGAGGATAAGCGCGATTGGTATCGCTTCTTGGGGTTGGCAGTCCCCTAGACCGACGATCGAACCGGGTTGAAAGACACGGTCTTACCCGATCGGTAAGGTCGATCGCAAATGTTAACGCATATCCTATCGCGACCCGCCGTTAAATCCAACTCGATCGGGCTGTCAGACCTATTAAATTTCGCTATGGGACACCCGAAACACTAAGATTACCCACCTTCAAGGTCTGACCCGATTCTCTAGTGCTTCGGGATCGCCGCATCCCAGTTGTAAGTGCAAACCCAATTGGTTGGGGGTTTCACCTCGTCCCCCGACCGTTCCCACAAGGTCGCCAGCGCTCACTTGTTGTCCGGGAGAGACGAAAACCTCATTGAGATGCCTATAGATATAGCACCGCTGAGTACAGGACAAAAGTTGGCGATTGGGCGATGGGATCTATTTGTTTCATGTACAATAAGTAGTCATAGCTTCGCCTTTGGTTTTAGTTTACCACATCGCCCAGACCCTATAACCGGGTCGCAGAAATAATTTCACCGGGGGAAAATGCTACTCTGAACTAGAGGGAAAATGCCGGGAATGCCAAGTCGGGAAGACCATGCAGATTTATTTGGACTATAGCGCCACCACACCCCCACGAGTGGAAGCGATCGCCGCCATGCAAGACGCGATGACGCAGCAGTGGGGCAACCCTTCCAGCTTGCACGAGTGGGGTCAACGGGCAGCTACAGCGATCGAACGCGCCAGAATCCAAGTCGGCGATCTCCTCGATGCGCCGCCAGAGTCGATCGTCTTTACCAGTGGCGGTACGGAAGCCAATAATTTGGCGTTGTTGGGGGTGGCACAGAAATATGCCAGACCCCAACATCTGATTATTTCCAGCGTAGAGCATTCAGCGATTTCCGAACCGGTACGATGCTTGGAAAGCCGGGGATGGCAGGTGACACGCTTAGGAGTCGATCGTCAAGGACGAGTCGATCCGGGGGATTTACAAGGGGCAATTCAACCCAATACCGTCCTGGTTTCCATCATTTACGGACAGAGCGAAGTGGGGACGATTCAGCCGATCCAGGTATTGGGCGATATCGCCCGATCTCATGGTATTTTGTTTCATACCGATGCCGTCCAAGTGGCAGGACGCTTGCGGGTGGATGTGCGGCAGTTACCCGTAGATTTGCTGAGTCTGTCGAGTCACAAAATTTACGGGCCCAGGGAGTGGGAGCGCTGTACGTGCGTCCCGGTGTGTCCTTGGTTCCCTTACTCAGTGGTGGCGGACAGGAAATGGGGTTGCGTTCGGGCACGCAAGCCGTTCCTACGATCGTCGGATTTGGGGTGGCGGCTCAGTTGGCACGACAAGAAATGGATGTGGAAACCCCTCGGTTGATGCAATTGCGCGATCGATTGTTTGCCTTACTCGAAACAACACCGCACCTGATTCCCACCGGGGTTTGCAGCGCCTCGTTGCAAGATTGTCCCTGGCAACGGCTGCCCCATCATGTCAGTTTTTGCATCGCCGATTTGAGAGCGGGTGTCACCGGAAAGACGATCGTCCGACAGCTCAACTTGGCAGGAATCGGCATTAGTGCCGGATCGGCGTGCCATAGCGGTAAAGTGTCTCCGTCCCCAATTTTACAGGCAATGGGATACGGCGATCGTCTCGCTCGGGGGGGAATTCGCCTAACCCTGGGACGCGATACCACCGAAGCGGATATCGACTGGACAGCCATGGTGCTCCAGCAGACCATCCGCCATCAAGTCTTTCAACTGGCACGTTTATAATTTCTGACTTTCCCATGTTTGAACCTCCCAACCCTTTCCAAAACGATCGCCCATTTTCCGACAATGCAGGCAGCAATAACAGTGTATTTTCTAAAAATTCGTCCGACGGATTAAAACCGGATGAGTCGATCGAATTTGCAGCAGTCCCCAGCGGAAAAACGCCCTCTACCCCGATTCTCAAACGCTTGTTTGTCATTTTTTTGGTTGCCGGATTGGTTTTGGGGGCAATCTGTGCCTTTGGAGTGGTTAAGTTAATTAAATATTGGGGATTGAATGAAGTTCCAGCACCGCCAACGCAGATCGATCGTTGATAAGTAATAAGTAATAAGTAATAAGTGTAATACTATACGGAGTTACAGAAAACTGGTGTAAGAACCGATCCGCAGAAAACGATCGTCGTTGACAAATCACCAATCCCCCTGCATTGTGAAAGCCGCCCAATAGTAAGGCGCTGAATAACTGTCGCTTTGCCACATGGCAAGCTGTGCCTGTCGCATCGCCGCCGTCGGATCGATTCCCCCTTCGAGCATCTGGCGGTAGTAATCGCCCATGAGGATGGAAGTGGCGCGATCGTTCACACTCCACAAACTCACCGCCACTCGACGCGCCCCAGCATACATGAAGCCTCTTGTCAACCCCACAACCCCTTCCCCTCGCACGTCTTTCCCCGTTCCCGTTTGGCAAGCACTGAGAACCACCAGTTCGGCATTGAGTTCTAAGTTGTAGATATCTTGCAGTTTCAGCAGGCTAGTTTCGGCTCGTTGTCCGTCGGCGGTGAAGAACGAAAGCGCGAGGTTGGAGAGGAGGGGATTATCTTGGATGCAGCCGTGGGTGGCGAGGTGGACGATGCGATATTGGCTGAGATTGGGGTGGGTGGCGGCGGCGTAGTTGGCATCGAATCCTGTGGCGCTGAATTCCTGCGCGTCGGGGACGAGGGCGAGGATTTGTTCGGCTTCGGTTGCGGTGTTGGGAAGGCGATCGAAATCGCCACAGCTATTGCGAATCAGACTATCGATTTGTCCCAAATCTCCGGCAATTGCATTTGTGGCATTCCCTCCCAAACGCGAATCGTTGGCTTTAAAAACGGGGTCGGCAATCACCGCCAAAGTGTTGGGTGCAGGTTGGCGTTGCTGCCATTGTTCCCGTTGCACCGCCAAGCTGGTGACAGAAGGGAGGGTGATGATTTCGTGGTTGGCGAGTAGAGGAGGCGTGGGTTGGCTGTTTTGCCCTCTCCCTAAATCCCTCTCCCAACTTTGGGAGAGGGACTTCAAGATGGGATTGCGGCTCCCCTTCTCCCAAGATTGGGAGAAGGGGCTGGGGGATGAGGGAGTTTCCGAATTTTCCCCTCTCCCTAAATCCCTCTCCCAAACCTGGGAGAGGGACTTTGAAAAGTTCTTCCGGCTCCCCTTCTCCCGAATTTTGGGAGAAGACGTTGGGGGATGAGGGCGCTCTGAATTTATGGGCGTTGCACCAAGCTTTTGCCCTCTCCCTAAATCCCTCTCCCAACTCTGGGAGAGGGACTTTGAAAAGTTCTTCCGGCTCCCCTTCTCCCAAGTTTGGGAGAAGGGGCTGGGGGATGAGGGCATTTCCCCAAGGGACTTCAAGGCAGTAGATGCAGCGGAAACGGGGAGAGGTAGAGCCGCAAACGGCAAAAGTTGCAGTTTGCCATCGCCGACAATGACGAGGCGTTGACCGTTAAGTTCGCCAGCGATTTGACCGAGAAGCATTTGAGTGAGTTTTTCCCCTTGGCTGAGGTCGGTGAAATTGGGGGACTGGAGGAGGTTGCGGTATTCCTCGACAGCGGCTTCAATTTCAGCTTTGGGGGGTAGGGTGTAGGTTTTGAGGTCGGTTTTGCTGACCAGGAAGAGATAGCTGCGGTCTGTTCCGAGGGCGTATTGCAGGAGGAGGGTGTTGTCGTCGAGGACTTGGGTTTGGATGCCGTCGAGGGTGAGGGGGTCGGGGTAGGTGATGTTGGCGTAGGCGGGGTCGTCTCGGCGGATTTGGGCTTCCAGGTTGCGGAATTGGTTGAGGATGTTGTCGATTTCGGCGATGACCGCTTCGAGTTCGGCGTTGCTGGCGCTACTGTTGATGAGGTTGATGCGTTTTTGGTCGGCGGCGTTGAGGGCTTGGGTGAGGCGTTGTTCTTCGGCAGCGAGGGCGGGGTCGAGGTCGGCTTTGAGGTCGAGTCCGGCTTCGGTGAGTTGTTCGAGGAGGCTTCTGGCGCGGGCGCGTTCGCTGATGTGGAGGGCTTGGCTGTCGTAGCCTTGGGTGGGGTTTTGTTGGTGCAATTGCATCAGCAGGTCGATGTAGAACTGGTAGTAGTCTTGGACGGTGGCGAAGTAGCTGGCGCGGAGTTCTTGGCTGCCAATTTTGGTGCGGAGATCTTCGATGATGGTGATGGCGGCTTTAATGTTAGTGAGGGCGGTTTGGAGGTTACCTAAGTCGCGTTCAACCCAAGCGATGTTGTAGAGGGTAGTGGCTTCCCCACCTCTATCCCCCACCGCCTGTCTTAGGGGCAAAGCTCGATCGTAGTATTCCAAAGCCTTCTGCTTTTCTCCTAATGAGTTGTAGATATCGCCAATATAATTGAGAGTAGCGGCTTCCATACGTCTATCCCCCACCGCCTGATATAGGGGCAAAGCTCGATCGTAGTATTCCAAAGCCTTCTGCTTTTCTCCTAATGAGTTGTAGACAGCGCCAATATGATTGAGAGTAGCGGCTTCCATACGTCTATCCCCCACCGCCTGAAATAGGGGCAAAGCTCGATCGTAGTATTCCAAAGCCTTCTGCTTTTCTCCTAATGAGGAGTAGACTAAGCCGATGTTGTTGAGAGTAGCGGCTTCCCCACCTCTATCCCCCACCGCCTGTCTTAGGGGCAAAGCTCGATCGTAGTATTCCAAAGCCTTCTGCTTTTCTCCTAATGAGTTGTAGACACCGCCAATATGATTGAGAGTAGCGGCTTCCATACGTCTATCCCCCACCGCCTGAATTAGGGGCAAAGCTCGATCGTAGTATTCCAAAGCCTTCTGCTTTTCTCCTAATGAGGAGTAGACAAGCCGATGTTGTTGAGAGTAGCGGCTTCCCCACCTCTATCCCCCACCGCCTGTCTTAGGGGCAAAGCTCGATCGTAGTATTCCAAAGCCTTCTGCTTTTCTCCCAATGAGGAGTAGATATAGCCAACGGCAAGGAGAGATAATGCTTCTAAACCCTTGTCGCCCGCTTGACGATAGAGGATGGCGGCTTGTTCAAATTTAGGAATTGCCTGTTGCAGTGATTCTGCTGTTCCTTGTTGAAAGAGTTGGTATGCTTCTTCAAACAATCGATCGGCTTCCGGACTCTCCGTATTCTGCGCCACCCGTTCCACTATCCCCTCCCGCCGCTGTTCTGTGGGTTCTGGCATCGCCATCGCTGCCTCCGCCAGCAGCAACACCCCGACTAATCCCAGTCCGCACCAATACCCCTTCCCTCTCGATTCGGGCATCCTCGTTCTCCTCGTCGTCACTTGCTTGGTTCTAATAAATGTCTTGGTCTAGCTAAACTCGCAGCCAGGATATTTTCATCCCTCACCCCTAAACTGCCACCATGCTGCCGAATTTGATCCTGCATGAAGCCCCTACAGAACCCCAACAGAAAATTTGGATCGAGCAAAGCACTCTATTTATGGATACCGCTTTTGTTTGAGCAAAACTTCCCGCTCGATGAGACGCTTGAGAGCGTTCAGTCTGAGCAATCTAACCGTCGCGATACCGATTTGAGTTCTTCCTTCAATTCGCGCTTCGTTTAAGCTAAAATTCTCACTCCAGATTTGCTTTCTTGGATTAAATAAGGGAATAATGTCTTCGGTCTTGGGATCAATCGTGGCAAAGTCCGATCCTTTATAACGATTGCAAGATAAACACGACAGCGCTAAATTATTCGCTTCAGTTCGACCTCCATGCTTTTGAGGAATAATATGGTCGATTTCATGGCTGTACATGGAAGCCTTTTGATGAATCAGGCAGTATTCATATCGCCCCGCAGCTCTTTCAAAAACGAATTTACGAAGCGCGTTAGGAATTGACTTAGAATTCATGGCGCAGACTCAAGTCTAGAATAAGCACTCGCTTTGAGCAAAATCATCAGATGGTCGAGTTGCTCGAACACATCTAACTCTGCGAATTCAAGGGCATCGAGCATCGATTCGCGATTTTTATCTGACAAGGTTCTCAATCGATATTGAGTGCGATCGGACACTTTAAACTCAACAATTTCTTCTGGAGTTGGACGATTACTTAAAAAGTCTATAACTTCCTGATAGACTGCCGTTCGATCGCTGAAATATTCTGAAACGTCGGCTTCAATCGAATCGAGACAAATTAGGCATTTCCAGCAATTGCCAGAGCAATTCGGGTCATCTATTTTGAAACGGTTCTATCCGTTGAGCCAGCTCGTCAGGGACTTGAATTGTAATTTCTACCATTTTGAGTTCCTCAATCTATTAGACATCGCCCTGATTCATTCTACCTCTTCTCCCCAAACTCGTTCGTCTTCCCAAACATCAAACTCGCCGGGAAGAACAGGTTTTTGGGCATATCCCAGAGCGTACTGCTGTTCTTGTTGTTGAATCGATCGAGTCTGTTGAAAGAGTAGAAACTCGATCGCAGTGGCATGAAGGATAGCGAACTCGCCCTCTCCCTAAATCCCTCTCCCAAACTTGGGAGAGGGACTTTGAGCGATTACTCGCTGGCTACCCGTCCAATTTCTGCCAAAACTCCCGGCAAATCCTCCATCACCCGATCGTTCCGAAAGCGAATAACCCGATAGCCAAACTGTTCGAGTTGTTGCGATCGGGCGGTATCGTATTCGACTTGAAGATCGTGAATTGCACCATCTAACTCGATCGCCAATTTGCAAGACGGACAATAAAAATCCAGAATGAAACGACCGACTGGATGCTGGCGACGGAAGTGCAAGCCATTGAGTTGTTTTCTCCTCAATGCCTGCCACAATCGGGATTCTGCTGGGGTGAGCTGATGGCGGAGTTGGCGGGCAGTTCGATCGATTTCGGGAGTTGTACCGCGCAGGCGTTGGCTGGTTTTTTTTGGCATGGGGATGGAGTTAGGGGAAGGTTTTTCTTTCCGTTATAGCTTGCCCTCTCCCTAAATCCCTCTCCCAAGCTTGGGAGAGGGACTTTGAGTAGTCGCTCCGGCTCCCCTTCTCCCACTAAACAAACTGCGAAGCTTCCTCTATCATCCCCCCTTGATTGGGGGGGGAATGAGGGGGGGCAGGAGAAGGGGCTGGGGGATGAGGGCGAGAAAGCTTTACTTCACCCGCAGCACCGCCCCCACTTCGACTACACCCCCACTCTTCCCCGTCGCGATTAACCCTTCCCGCGAGTCAACTTCCACCCCACCTTCACCTTCAGAAGTGACAAATTCTGTCCCTGGCACGACTTCCCCCGGATCGATTCCGACTAATAGTAACTTGGCAAGATCTGCTTCTCGATCGATCGCCAAAGCTTGACCCCCCATTCTGGGATTCTCGACAAAATAAAAGGGTTGCTGTCTGTAGTCGGTGTCTGCTTCAACTTCGAGTTTGGGTTGCTGCCGATGGCTTTGGGGAATTTGACTTTTAATCTCTGAAATTGCCCGTTCTGGCGTACTATCTTGCTGCCATAAATGCTTCGTCAAACGATAGGAAAATGCCCCCGCCACAAAGCCATTCAACCGCTCGTCAACCGCAAGTTGATTGGGTTGCGTTGCCGCTAAAACTACGCCATTACCAACACCCTGTCGATACCGCCGGACAAACTCTTCTCTCGACCAACCCAAACGCGTTAACCACTGCTCTTGATATGCTTTTTCTTGAGAGGAAATTTCTATTTTTTCGCCCCCCTCTCGCGCTCTCACTCGAATCTCTCGCGTACTCGCTCCGGAATAGCAACTGTCCAAAACGGCTGTAAAGTTTTCGGTTTGAATTGCAGACATCAATAAAAACAGCGTATGCCCCATAATATCGGCAACTACGCTCCCTGGAGCGTCCGCATCGCCGAGTAATGCTCCATCCACGGGAACCAGCGTTCCAGCTAATCCTTCCCCTGTATTGGGGTCGGTATAAATCGGGTCGGGGTCGCGCACGAGGGAACCATGTCCGGAAAAGTGCACGACGGCGACATCGCCCGGTTTTGCTTGTTTAATCAGGTGTTCTTCTACTGCGTCGAGAATGCCTTGGCGGGTGGCATCTTTGTCGAGAAGCATGACCACATCCTGGGGATTGAAGCCAAAGCGATGAATCAGAAGTTGTCGCTGCAAAATGGCATCGTTGACGCAACCGTAGAGGGGGATATCGGTATAGTTGTTAATGCCGATAATCACAGCGAGTTTGCGCCGTGTGGATTGGGCGAGAACTTTTTGGTGGCGCAGGAGTTGGGTTTGAGGAAGACCGGCGGTGACGAGGGTTGCGCCTGCGGCTTGGAGGAAGTGACGGCGGGATAGCTTGGGCATGAGTTGGGACTGAATTGGAGGATGCTTGTTCTTCAGTTTAGCAATGGCGCGATCGCGTTTTTTCCGCTAAAAAGCTGCACTCTCCGTCCAATTTATCGTAGACTTTTATGTCGGTTAGGACATGGCGAACACCTGCTGGAATCACTACTCTAACGGAAAAAAGATCGTCAGTTCTTCACCTTGATGAGGTCGATTTCTGACCACCAACTTGCCACCCAGGGCTTGAAATAGATTTTTTGTCACCGAAAGATTGAGGCTGAGATTGCCCGTTTCCGGTTGGAACATCAACAGTTGACCGATCGATTTTAGCGGCGAACAATGAACAGAAAGTTCTGGGTTGGGTGGTTCGGATTTTAGCTGTAATTTGAGTTGGTGTCCGGCAAGAATCACTTGGACAGTTACTTGACTTCCGGCGGGTAAACTGCTAGTAAAATTGTCGATCGCTCCAGACAAAACTTGGTCTAACATCGTCGGATCGCTAACCACTTGGGGCATGGTTTGTGGCAAACTCACTTCCAACTTCAAGCCTCGCCGACAAGCTTGTTTTTGCCAACGGGGAACGCAGTGACCGATCGCTTCTTCCAGGGAAGTTCTCGTCAAGTGCATCGGCGATCGTTTGACCGGCGAAGTTTCCAATTCCACTGCCCGAAAAATCAGTCCGAAGCGATCGATTTGTTCGCTGCATTCGCGATCGATGGTTTCCAGCCATTTCACCGCATCGGGATCTAAATCTCGCCGTTTGAGTAGCAAGCGGGTGAACGTGCGAATGGTACTCAGCGGGGTACGGACTTCGTGGGCGAGCGCTTGTAGCAATTCTACATCCGGTGGCGTCGAATCTTCCCCGTCGCACAAATCCCGTTTTTGAGACATTGGCGTAGGGACAGGACTCTCGCTGGCGTTTTGACGGCGAGATTGTCGTGCGGTATTTTGACCGGGTAGCGGACGCATTGTCTGAGGGGGAACACCTTCGGGTAACGATCGCAGCAGCAGTTGCGAAAACTGCATCACTATTTTGTAGTGGGGAGAAATGGGCGTAAACTGGCAAACCAGAGCCTCCAAGGATTCCAGTTGAGAAGCTTGAGCCAGGAGAACGCGCGATCGCAACGATGCCCAAATTGTGGCGATTGCCTGCGGATCGAAAGAAAATTGAAAAGCGGGCATCCCGTTGCTATCGAGACCCCGAACCATAGCCAAGCTAAACTCGGAAGTCAGCACCACACAAAATCGATCGCCTGTGAGAGGGTCGCCGCCCATTAAAGGGATCGTACCCGACTCCGGCAGCGCCACTTCGATAGGGGTAGGCGCATTGGGAGAGATTTGACCGGATAGCCTAGCCATGGCAAGCCCAGAGGAAAAGACGCGCGTGACAAAATGCTCGTTGCGGGCGGTCTGACTCCAAATCGCTTGGGGCCCGCAGAGAATCATGCCACAACGACGGGTCGGCGGGCGATCGCCTGCTGCCTGATGTAGTAAACTGGTCAACGCCGAAAGTCCGGCTTGCCATTGACGTTCGGCTTCTCGTGCGGCTGCCACTGGCGTTGGCGACGCTGAGTTGGATGCCAAAATTCGATCGGCTCCCACCTGAGTTAAAATTTCGCTGACGGTGGGGAGAAATTCGATCGGTTGTGCTTGTAGTTGGGTCACGCGACTTCACCCCTCATTTAGTGGCTATTGACGATCGATGCGGTCGATCGTGTGTCTTCTCTATCTATTACTAGATCTATTACTAGGGTATAGGGAGTCCGACTCCAAGGACATTCGCAACTACCGAACCAATCGATCGTTACAACGCGGTAAGCTGGTACGGGAAGGCAGAAGTGTCATGTCAGAATCTCACCGACACCGCCGATCGATTCGCCTGCGGGGATACGATTATCGGCAAATGGGCGCGTATTACGTCACCCTTTGCACCGACCGAAAATACCCTTGGTTTGGGGAAATTGTCGATGGGGTGATGTTTGCCAGTGTTGCCGGTTCGATCGTCCAAAGCATTTGGAACAACTTACCCTCACATTTTCCCTTTCTCGAATTAGATGCGTTCGTCCTGATGCCCAATCACTTACATGGAATTTTGGCGATCTCGGACGATCTTCATTTGTCCGCATCTCCTGCCAATTCCCCCGCATCTTCCCAGTTTTCCATCATAATTTTCATTAACGACTGTGGATATTCAAATGAACAAAACCATCACAAAAAAACTGTTACCCCTATTTCTTGCCAGTTTTCTCGTCACGATCGGCTTGGGAAATTGGATGCCCATTCAAGCCGAAGAACCCGAGTTTTCCTTCAGTCCGATCGATCTTCCCTTCGATTCATCTACTGATGGTAGCGCTTTCGTTCCGGGCGATCGATTCATAAAGCCAATCTTATTAGCTACGAATACGGAACTAACGATTTAGATAATCATCCAGAAGAAGACTGGGCACTATTAAAAATCGACAAACCTTTGGGCGATCGATACGGTCACATGGGTTGGCGTTCTCTCGACTTTGCCGATATCGAGGCGTACAGGTGTCCAACTGGTCGCGACAAGCGCGGGAAATGCTGTAGTCCAAAACCCACCCACCGCCAATTCCCAGGGTCGAGATTGCCCATTGAGGGAGTTAATTGCTATGGGTAATGCCATCAGAGTGCGGAGGATGTGAAAGAGAAAACCTCAGAAGCGATTGCGACAATCCTCGATCGATCGCGGCGGGGAGGACGCCAAAACACGATAAGCTGGTACGGAACGGCAAAGTATATCGAGAAGGAAAAACCGCCACCGCACACTGTTAGCCAATCACCATTAACGACTATATGTCAGTCTCGATCGCCGATGCCAAAAACTTGCTCTCGGAGACGATTGCCCGATATGGTGCAAGGGTCGATTATCTGGCAATCCGCCTAGAAGAATCCGCAGGAACGAGTATTTTTTTGCGATCGCAAAAAGTGGAAACCCTCAGCGAGGAAGTCTCCATCGGCGGGCAAGTTCGGGCGTGTTACAAAGGTGCTTGGGGCTTTGCCAGTTTCAATCGACTCGATCGACTCGCGCAAAAAGTGGAGGTAGCGATCGCCGCAGCGCGTTTACTCGGGGCAGAAGAAACCCTCCTCGCCCCCGTCCCCATCATTCAGGATACCTGCCATTTGCCACTGGCCGGAACCGATCCCAGAACGATTTCCCTTGCCCAGAAAAAGGAACTGTGCGATCGCTACACCGACATCCTCCGCAGCGTAGATGGACGTATTACCACCACCTCGGTCCACTACGGGGACTGTGCTCAGCGCATCATCCTCGCGACATCCGAAGGCACATTCCTAGAACAATCTTGGGTGGATATGGAGATGCGCTTTGGAGCCACTGCCCGCAATGGAGAAACCGTGCAAACGGGACGAGAAACCAATGGATCGCGCAAGGCTTACGAAGATTTGACGAATTTAGACGAACAAGTTCGATCGGCAGCACAACGGGCTGTCAACGCCCTCTCTCTCTCCCCTGTAAAGGGTAATATGTACACCGTCGCTATCGACCCCATTCTCGCCGGATTGTTCGTTCACGAAGCGTTTGGACACCTCTCCGAAGCCGATATGGCATACGAAAATCCCGACTTGTTGGAAGTGATGACTTTGGGACGGCGCTTCGGCTGTCCCCAGTTGCAAATTTTCGATGGGGCAGCATCTCCGGGACATCGAGGCAGCTATTTTTACGACGACGAGGGGACGCCAGCGACCACGACGCAGTTGATTAAAGATGGGGTACTGGTTGGGCGATTGCACTCGCGGGAAACGGCAGGGAAGCTAGAGGAAACCCCAACCGGAAACGCACGCTGTTTGAGCTATCATTATTCTCCGATCGTCCGCATGACCAATACCTGGATTGGACGGGGAAACACACCTGTCGAAGAGTTATTTGAAGGGATCGAAAAAGGGGTCTATGCCCGCAATTGGTTGGGTGGTATGACCAACGGCGAAATGTTTACTTTCAGTGCGGGGGAAGCTTGGATGATTCGCCGGGGAAAACTGGCTGAACCCGTACGCGATGTTACTTTGTCGGGGAATGTATTTAGTACACTGGCTGATATCGAAGCGATCGGGAATGATTTTTATTGGGATGAATCTGGCGGCTGCGGCAAGGGGGGACAGAATGGATTGCCTGTGGGTTGTGGGAGTCCGAGTTTGAGGATTCGTAATATCGTTGTCGGAGGAGAAACCTAAACCCCTATTTCTTCTAGCAAAGATAACATCATTTCCCAGGTCAAATCTTGTTGGATGTACTGAGGATTGTCGGGATCGTAGGGACTGACTAAGCGATCGATACTCAATACGATCGCCCCTTCTGGCAAAACTGGCACTTCCGAATCGAATGCTGTAGGGCGCATCAAGGAACTGGAATAGCCTTTGAAAATCGCAATTCGATCGCGATCTCCATCAATTTTTACCGCCACTAACAACACCTCCTGTGGACGTTTAATGGTATATTCCTCTAAGCGAGAGCCAATGGATTTCATAGATAGTTAGTTTCGCTTTTGTTCGATCGACTATCAACTATTAACTATTAACTATTAACTATTAACTATTAACTATTAACTATTAACTATTAACTATTAACTATTAACCCATAGCCGATCGACCTTGGCGACCGAGACGAACGAGAACAAAATAGCTTAAATACAACACGTAAGCCGTTAAACCGACAATACCCAAAAAACCGAGAAATGCCGGACTGGTGTTGGGCTGAAACAACTCTTTAAATCTCCAGGGTGCTTGTAACCAGGTGCGACAAGCTGGATTTTCTAGTAAATTTTCTTGAGACAGTAGCGAACAAGAAAGTATGGGTAATTGCAATAACAAACCCAAACCACAGTACACCGTTACTGCCCATCGCCAAGCTGTAATTGCCCACTTGAGGGGAGACGGAGGTCGATCGTCAATTTCTTCGTTGATATCTACCCAAAACCACAAACCGATGGGGATTAAAATACGGGCAATGAAGCCGGTGACGAAGCTAATTGGTAAAGAAGCAATCCCCAAGTAAAGAGTAATTGCCAACAAACTGGCGACGCGCCAATAAATAATCAACAGGCGTTGTATGGAATCTGCCTTTTCGATCAGCGTCCAGATCAGCAAAATGAGGGGAATGACGACAGTAAAGAGAACCGCGAGTCGGTAATCCAACCAAACAAACGGTTTTAACCAAGCTTCGGAGGACATAATTAATTTCGGGGAAGATTTGGGGATGCAGTCAGTAGTAAAGATAGAGCAAAGGCTAGGGTACAACTCCCCAACTAACAGCAGATCGTATCATATTGCGATCGGCGATTTAAGACAGAGGGTGCAGAGGTTTGGCGAAAACTATGATATCTCGTACTGATAATAACCGCTAGGCACGAATCATCGTCTCGAAGGTGGGGTAGAAACGGTGGTGGTAGACTTTTAGCATTCCAAACCGATCGATCGGTGTGTCTGTCTGCGAGATCTCGATTCAATTTGGGGTGACAGATGGGATATTGCGCGACCTTTGAACCAAATGTCCGATCGACCTCTATACTGTTCTGGGAGAGTTTTGTCAGTCTGACACCTAGCCTGCACGGGATAGAAAGCAAGATCCCGCATACGAATTAAGAAAAGAGAAATCGAAGGCTAGCAGGCAAAATGGACAGGCAGTAGAGAAAGGCTAGATCGATCGTTATGGCAACAGACTATATTCTGTTCGTTCACGGGGTCAATGTTCGCGAACGAGTGGAAGATGAGAAAAGAAAAACTTATCGCTATGCCGATTCGCTATTTAATTTAATTCGGCGAGAAAACCCCTCTCTGAAATTACGGAAAGTTCCTCTCTACTGGGCAGATGTCAGCGATGCAGTACTGCGGGAATTTGAACCCAGTATTAAGAATGCTTCGGCTTGGCAGCAGTTTTGGTACAAAGACTTTCGGACCCGAAAGTTGCTCCAATTTACGGGAGATGCCGCACTTTACATCAGCCGCCACGTGGGATCTCTGGCTGTCGAACAACTCAAAGAGCAGGCTTTCGAGCTTTTGGAAGAGTATCAACCCAACGATCGCTTGCATCTAGTTACCCACAGTTGGGGTACGGTTATTTTATTCGATATGTTGTTTGCCAGTCGTTGGGACGATCCGGATATTCCCGCTCATCAATGCGTGCAGGGCATTCGCAAACATTTGTTTGGCGTTCCGCCAGGCGAACCCGACGGCATTCGTCTGGCTAGCATTCATACGATGGGTTCGCCTCTGGCAGTGTTTAGTCTGATTACAATAGTCGGGCGGTTTAACGAAGGATCTTCTCATGATATCAGTCCCAAACTCGAGCAACTGTTGAAGAATCTGACCCAAAATGGCAAGAAAATTCCTTGGCGAAATTTTGTCCATCCCGGAGATCCGATCGCTCTTCCCCTGGAGAAAGTCGTTCCCAATTTAGTCGATCGTGGCGAACAATATATCGATATTCAAGATATTCTCACATCCGGTTCGGGATTGCTCGAAGTGCTGGCGCAACCTTTGCGATCGTCGTATTTAGCGCTAATCAACGGGGGAAATGCCCACGGTAGCTATTGGAAAAATGCCGGAGTGGCAAAAGAGATCGCCAAGACGATCGTACAAACGGCTACGGATTGAAGCTATGACAGTGTATTGCGCTAGGAATTTTCCAGCCGTTCGCTCAAAATTTGACTTGGGCTACAGTGGAAGCAGAACGGCATCATTCATCGCAACACGATACCTCTATGACTCGTACTATAACCGGAGTTCCCTTCGTCGATCTTCAGTTCGTCCACCAACCCATCCAAGCCGAAATTGAAGAAGCTGTCCGCACTGTTTTGCAGCGCGGCGATTTTATCTTAGGTCAGGCAGTGAGAGAATTTGAATCAGCATTTGCTGCGGCTTGCGGTGTCTCTTACGGGGTCGGTGTTGCCTGCGGAACTGATGCCATTGCGTTGGGATTGCAAGCGTGCGGCATTGGAACTGGAGATGAAGTTCTTGTTCCTGCCAATACATTTGTCGCTACACTGATTGGCGTTCTCCACGCGGGTGCCACTCCGGTTCTGGTCGATTGCGATGCCGATACCGCACTGATCGATTTGGCGGCTGCCGAACGAGCAATTACTGCGCGTACCAAAGCGATTCTCCCGGTTCACTTGTACGGACAGATGGTGTCTCCCCAGCAACTACTCGACTTTGCTAATACTTACAACTTGACCATTTTTGAAGACGCCGCCCAAGCGCATCTCGCCGAACGAGAGGGCTACAAAGCGGGTTCTGTGGGACGCGCGGCGGCTTTTAGCTTTTATCCAAGCAAAAATCTGGGGGCGGCGGGGAATGGGGGAATTGTGGTGACTGACGATGAAGCCGTTGCCCAAAAATTACGATCGCTGCGGAACTACGGCGCACCTCAAAAGTATGTTCACCAAGACTTAGGAACGAACAGCCGTTTGGATACGATTCAGGCGGCGATTCTCAATATTAAGTTACCGCATTTAGACCGTTGGAACCGTCTGCGGTACGAAGCTGCTCAGCACTATGATACGTTACTTCAACCTTTGCGATCTCAGGGAATCGAACCTTTGAAAAATCAAAGTGGTTCGGGTCATGTTTATCATCTGTATGTTGTTTGTGTGGGGGAATCGGCGGCGATTGATCGTTCCGGAATTGCTGACGCTTTAGCCGGGCAAGGTATTGAAACCGGAATTCACTATCCTCTCCCTTGCCATCTCCAACCGGCGTATCGCCATTTGGGTTATCAGGTTGGAGATTTTCCCCATGCCGAAACGCTGTGCGATCGAATCCTCTCGTTGCCGATGTATCCGGGGTTAACTTCCACAAAAATCGATCGGGTGGTTGAGGCTGTGACTGCTACTTTTGAGAGTCTATTCTCGGCTGCATAAAATAGTGAAGTAATCGGCGATCTACGAAACCCACGACCCATGAACGATCGACAATCAACTATCAATTATCAACATTGGATCGAAATTTCGATCGCTGTATTTCTGGTTATGCTATACGCACCTTCGATCGTTCATTGGGTCGATGGATGGCTGAATAAAAGCATCAGTTTAGAACATGAATACTTCAGTCATGGTCTCATTGGATTGCCCTTTGCCGCTTGGATTGTTTGGGAAAAACGCCACAAGTGGCAACGTTTGAGTCAGCATCCTCATCCCCTGGGTGCGGTACTCATCGGATTAGCTGGGGCATTCTATCTCAGCGGCTTATGGGATTTGGTAAACTTGTCTTTACCGCTGATGCTGACGGGAATTTGTCTGTGGTTCAAAGGATTTCCCGGTTTACGGTTATTGTGGTTTTCTTTATTGTTAGTTCTGCTGGCAACGCCTAACGACTTGCCTTATTTAATTGCACCTTATACATTACCGCTACAAAGCTTTATTGCCGGAACGGCGGGTTTTATTCTCATGCAGTTGGGGATGAATGTCACTGTGGAGGGGATTCACTTATTTGTCGGGGGTCGAGTGGTGGAAGTTGCCCCTCACTGTTCTGGGATTAAAATGCTATTTACATCGCTGTATGTGGCGTTGATGTTGTTGTATTGGCGAGGGGTTATTTCTTCTGGTAAACGATCGATCTTTTTTTTAGTCAGTGCTGTTTTCCTCAGTGTTGTCGTTAATATTTTCCGCAATACTCTTCTTTCTCTGTTGTACGGCAAGGGACAGGATGCGGCATTTCACTGGTTTCACGAAGGTTTGGGCGGCGATTTGATTTCCGCTGCGATGTTAGTATTACTGATTCCGATCCTCAAGTTTGTAGAAACTCTGCCTCAGTCGTTTTCTGAGACGATCGAACATTAAAGCACAGCGAAGATGATAGATGGGCTTGGACGTAAGACTTTCGCACAAATGTTTCGCCCCTACGATTATTAATTCACAACTAACGGCTTTTTACTCGTCACTTGTTCGACAAAATTCGCTAACACTTGTAAGCCCGCAGTTGAGGATTTTTCGGGATGGAATTGTACGGCTACAAGATTATCGCGTGCGATCGCTGCTGTCACTGTCTGGGTTCCGTGGGTGACGGTGGCTGCCCGAATTTGGGGATCGACGGGATCGACATAGTAGGAATGGACAAAGTATACCCAAGCGGGATCGCTTAAATTTTGCCACACAGGCAACTTCGGCTGAGTCAATTCTAGGGTATTCCAGCCCATGTGGGGAATCGTCAAACCCGGTTCGGGACGAAATCGACGAACGAAGCCGGGAATGATGCCTAAACCCGGTTCTGTGCCTTCCTCGCTGCCCTCAAAGAGCATTTGCAATCCCACGCAAATCCCGAGAAACGGCTTGCCACTATCGATAGCGGCTTTAATAGGTTTTTCTAAATTGCGCGATCGCAAATGTTGCATTGCCGGATCGAAAGCACCCACACCGGGCAAAACGATCGCATCGGCATCGGCAATTACTTGGGGGGAATCGGTAATGTGAGTGGTTGCCCCGGCATTTTCCAAGCCTTTGCACGCCGAGTGCAAATTTCCCATATCGTAGTCTATAACGGCGATCGATGCCATTGATAAAATTCCCCTTAACGAGCTTTGTAGAGTCCCATGCGTCCGAGTTTGCTGTTAACCTCTTTCGACACTTGGCTACCTCATCAAAAATCTAACACTTCCGACGATCTGTTAGCGCAAGTTGTCCAATTTGACTCGTTTCCTCAATCGCGATCGCTTTTGCGGAAATTGCCCGTAGATAGCCGATTAGCAACGCATCTGACGATCGATCGTCTCGAAATCCTCCAACCCGATGCTATCATCTGTTGCGGCATGGCAGAATCGCGTCAGAAAATGATGTTGGAATCTCAGGCAAAGCGGGGAGAAACCGTGTTGCAAACACCTTTCGATCTCAACCGACTGGTGGCAAATCTCACCACGACAGAGATTAGCCACGATGCCGGACGTTTCGTTTGCAACGATTTGTACTACGGAATTCTGGACTATATCAACCAACGACAACTACCTATCCATTGTCTATTCGTTCACGTTCCTGTACTTTCAGATGACAATTTGCCCCAACTTCAGTCAGACTTTTTAAGTCTCTGCCAAGAAATCGATCGGCGGTTTTCAAAATATAGCCATCCTAAATAACTTAGAAAAACTCCGTGATTACCTTAGCCCTGTTGCATCCGACCAAACAAACCCCTATTCAAACCTGGACGTTCGATTCCAAACCCGTGGTGCGAATCGGGCGTTCGAGAAGCAACGATGTTGTCATTTCCAGCGCGGTTGTTTCCCGCCATCATGTGGAACTGTGGAAAAATGATACCCAATGGGAAGTTGTCTGTTTTGGGGCGAATGGGACTTTTCTTGAGGGCAATCGTATCCATCAAGTTCCGGTGGTAGATGGCATGATCGTTCATTTAGGGAATTCTGGACCCCAACTGCGTCTCCAACTCGGTTCCCATCCAAAAAGGGATGTGGATGTGCCATCGGACAATCTGCCAGCAGAAGACGAACCTGGGGGCGACGATCTCGATTCTGGCGATCTCGATCCTGGCGACGAGGATCGAGAGTAGGGGTACGGCAATGCCATCCCTTTCGCCGTTTTATGATGCCTTATTGCAAGCCGAGTACCTGGAGAATCCCTTGGTGGGTGAAGAACTCGATCGCCAATACTGCGGTAAATCCCAGCATCGCCAGCCGACCGTTCCAGAGTTCGGCTTGAGGTGTAAACCCAAACACGCTGTCTGAATTGTGACCGTCATCGACAATTTTCGATCGTTTCTGGGAGACGGGTTTGCCAAATCCTTTGGGGGCGGGATTGTTCGGGGTGGAATTTTTAGATTTTGCCATGGGTTTCACGTTTCAATAACAGGCAGTTTATCGGGATTTTCGTTTTGGGAAAAGTGGGACAAGAGAGTGCCGATCTCATCGGCGATGGTTCTCTTGGAAAAAATCGACAACGGCGCGGGCGATGACGTCGGTCCCATCCTTGGCTAAAGATGACGACGAAAGCGGCGGCTGTAGCGGTCGATGCAGAAACTGCCAATCTCCTTCAAAAAACTCATCGGGCGTAATGATTTGATGGTAGCTGTAATGTTGCAGACCGTTCAAGAGGATGGGAGATTCGGCAAAGCCTTCTCGGGAAATTGAAACAATGGGTACATCGAGGCACAGGGCTTCGGCAAAGGTACTATAACCCGGTTTGGAAATCAGGCGACCGCACAGAGGCATAAAATCCACGGGACGGTAAAACGGATTGGAGATCCGGATTAAATTGGGTAAACTTGGCGCATGACGATCGAAGGTGAGAAATTGCCAATCGGGAAAGTGTGCCAAGTTGGAATAGGGAATTTTATCTAATCCCAAGCCGCCGAAAGTGAGGAGGACGGTTTTTTCCACCGGTGCGGTAATCTGCAATTCTTGTCGCAGTCCATCGAGATCGTGACGCGGCGTTCCCCCTGTCAGTCCGACATCGGTAATGTGGGGAAAGGCTGCCATCGGTTCGTTCAGCGGCAGGCGAAATAGACGATCGCACTGACCGAAACACGACCCGATCCAATCGGCAATCTCCACAAACTCACCGCCCCAATCCCGGTAAATAAAGTCCCAACCGAAGTTACCCATCATCCAGCAGGGAATCCCCGCTGCTTTGGCTAGAGGGGCTGCCAAAGGCGGCAAATCGGCTAAAATTAATCCGACTCGGTTGAGATGGAGAAAACTGACTTCGGCGGCGATGGTCGAATGTTGGGACGATCGAATCTGTTTGAGCTTTTCTAAGGTTCCGTCGAGATCCATCTGTAGGCTATCGGCTTGAACGACTCCCACATCCAAAGGGCGAGGACGATAGATGAAATCTCCGAGAATATAGGATTCTAGTAACCAGCGCGGGGCAGTTGTTGCCATAACGATCAGGATATTCGGATCGAGTTGCTGGAGGCTCGCTGCTACCGAAGCCGATCGGACTGCATGACCAAATCCGTGATTGGTCGTGGCAATGTAGACAACAGGTCGTGACATGAAGGGAACCTTTTTAGAATTCAATACCCGATCTCTAATTTAAACTTTTCCGGGAAATTCTTAAAACTTATGTAGTATAATAAAGCATTTCACCAAAAATTGGTATAAATGAGGAACTATTCACCGAGTTTTACCGTCAACAAGCTATAGTTTGGGAAAACAGTCTTAAATAGATTTCGATCGCCTATTTTAAAGCGAGATTCTCAAGTTTAGGCGAACTCGGCACGATCGACTCACAATACGCAACGACTTCAGTCAGTTTGCTATTATCCTATCCAAAAACTCGGAACACTATGAATTTTCTAATTCGTTGGGGAGCAACGTTGGGTTTAATTGGCAGTACCCTACTCGGTAGTGTCTTTTCTTCTGCGATGCCAGCATGGGCTTTAAATGAAGACCAAATTGTTGAAAAATTGCGAGAAGTCCCCGTTTTTACAATTACTGATGCAGAGGGGTCGCCGTTGGTCGCCTCGATTACTAACGGTGACAATACCGTCACAGAATCCTTCTTTTTTATCAGCTATTCTGATGCCGAAGCCTTTATCGAACGACTCAAAACAGAGCAACCCGATTTGGCAGGAACGGTCAGGGTGACACCCTATACCCTAGCCCAAGTTTATCTGATCGGTCAAGAAATTGCTAACACCGAAGGAGATATCGAAGAAACACCCGATTCGTTGCGGTTGATTCCCACACAAGATGAAGTGCAAGAAGCGATGTCTATCTTGCAAACCAACGGCGAAGAAGTTCAGGAATTTCCCGGCGTACCCGTTTTCTTGCCCAAAATTGGTGATGATAGTTATCTCAGTATCCAGGAAGGGGAACGGCAATGGATTCCCATGTTTTTCGAGCGAGATCAAATTGATAATGCGCTAGAACAATTCAAACTCGAACAACCCGATTTAGCTGAATCGGTCAGTATTGAGGTAACGGTTTTGGAAGGGGTCATTCAGACTATGAAAGACAGCGACGATCCAGAATTGGAAAAGATTCTTTTGGTTCCACCTCAAGAAACGATCGAATTTTTACAATCTTTGCCTCGCGAACCACAACAGTAGTTTTCGATCGATTTTATCAAACTGGCAACCGAACATCCAGAAACCCAGTTTATTGAATAAGCTGGGTTTCTAAACTGTAAACATTATGTCGAACTCTATCAATCGGTGTTAAAGAGTTTTGTTTCCGGTTCCGAGTTGTGGCAATGGCGGGAAACGGCAAAGAAAAAAGCCCTTGCTGCCGAGGTTTCCATCGGGGAAGTGGATTGGTTTCTCGAAGCCTTCACTACATTAGATCGGTTGAGTTTGCGGTTGGGTTCGTTTCGCGATCGAGATCGTTTAGAATTGCCGATTTCCTTAGAAGAATTGACGCAGCGTTGGCAACAACGAATTTACGATCGCGTACCGCTTCAGTATCTCACCAGAACAGCACCGTGGCGGCATTTTGAGTTAGCGGTTTCCCCGGCAGTTTTGATTCCTCGTCCGGAAACGGAAGGGTTAATTGAAATCGCCGTTTCTGCTTGTCAGGATTTTGATTTAAAGCTGGGACATTGGGCAGATTTGGGTACTGGAAGTGGGGCGATTGCCTTGGGTTTGGCGACGGTATTTTCTGGCGCGAAAATTCATGCCGTCGATCGATCTCCAGAAGCGTTAGAAATAGCCCGCGAGAATGCTATAAAACTGGGTTTAGACGATCGAATTGCATTTTACTCCGGCAACTGGTTTGCTCCCCTCGAGGCGCTCAAAGGTCAACTCAGCGGCATGATTTCCAACCCTCCTTACATTCCCAGCCATCTCATCGGGCAATTGCAACCCGAAGTCCGCAAACACGAACCCCATCTCGCTTTAGATGGCGGTGAAGATGGACTCGATTGTATTCGACATTTGGTCAATACCGCACCCATTTATTTACGTCCTGGCGGCATTTGGGCGATCGAAATGATGGCGGGACAAGCTGAGGCGGTGATAGAATTGCTACAAAAACAGGGAAGTTACGATCGGATTCAAGTGTTTCCAGATTTAGCAGGAATCGATCGATTTGTTTTGGCTTATGTTAAGGTTGACCAAAACAGATAGAAGTTCATTCTTTCGGCTGAGGTTCTGAAGACGGAGAAACAAACGCAACCCGTTTATACAAATCCTTTAACGCGATTTCAATTTCCACTGACTTCAGACGCAAAATAGCATCTTCCCCGATCCATTCTGTCAGCAACCATTGGTGACTTTCTACTTTGGTAAACTGCTCCACGCGATAGGCAGTTTGGTCAACCAAAAGATACTCTTCAAACTCAGGAATCGATCGATACAAACGAAACTTAGCAGACTTATCATACCCCTCCGTTGAATCTGACAAAACCTCTACAATTAAGCAGGGATTAGTCAAAGCTGTTTGCTTATTATCTGTGAATTGAGGTTCTCCAGATATCACCATCACATCGGGATAAGTATAGCTCTCGTGTAGCGGCAACCAGAGTCGCATATCGCTCATAAAAACTTCGTGACTTTAAATCCTTCGATCTCTAATGGAAATAGACGCGCAAGAATTAACGGTCAATTCGATTATGGTTTGCTGAAGCACCTGCCACTGGAATAATATCTCCTTCGATAAATTCACTTTTAACATCCGCCTGCTCTTCTCGTTCTAGATACTCCGCAGGTGTATACTGTTTGATTGCAGCAACGATCATTTTTGACCTCCCAGCTCATCCACTTATTCTATTATATCGAGTTCGGTTAATCGGCGATCGATTCTAATCACCTATCACCTATTAACTATTAACCATTAACTATTAACTATTAACTACTACTCTTTCGGAAAATAGCTACGGACGATCGCCTCAGCCTCTCCACGATAGTTATCAAAGGGTTTACCGACGCCATATAAACTCAAAATATAAATCGTATTATTTCGCTGTTCGATATAGCTAATTGCATCGAGTCTTTTCCCCTTCAGAACGATTTCCCGTCCAATCGACGCGGATGCGACCCTGAGCTTCTAAATTAGCATTTTGCCATTTCACATCTTTGAGAACGCTGTCGAGATATTCCCGCAATGCACCTTCTAATTTCTCTGCATTTAAGGTCTCATCAGTTTCGGCAAAGTCTACAAAGCCTTTAAACTTTTTGTCCGCAGATGTAAACTCGATTCCACTTGCTGTTGTGTTGTATTCATAGCCTTTGGGAAAAGAAATTTCAAAAGCTCCACCCGGTTCTTTATAGGTTTTGCCATCGGCTGTGACGGGGGGCGTTGGCTTGGCTGTGGCGCTTTCGATCGTTGGGCTCGTGGAAACTGGGTTGCCAGCCTGACAGCCGAATCCGGCAACTGAAAGTAGTGACAACCCACAGGCTAAAGCCAGAAAACGAGTTTGAATGGTTAAGGGAGGAAACATCAAAGGTAGGATCTTGAAATTGCGATACCGATCGGTGATGGCTTTCAGTATAAACAAAAAAATCGATCGGTTGACACGCGATCGATTATCCAGTGTGAAATTTTGGGTAACAGATCCCCAACAACTCTTAAGAAGTTGGGGATCTTCGTCACAAAAAAGTTTACTTAGGGGTAAAAATCTAGATTCTACGAAAAACCCCAGGTTCTAGAAGCTGAACGTCGTCCGTACCGTACCGATGACGACATCATCGTTATCTTCGTTTTGGTTGGGCGACAGCAGCCAAATAGCCCCAGGCGTAATCGAGATATTGCTAGTGACGGCAACTTTATAAAACGCTTCGACGTGAATCGGTACATCGTTGTTAAAGTCCTCTTCACCGGGAATGTCGATTCCGCCCAAGTAAGGTTCGGCACCGACAATAATAGCCCCCAAGCTGCCCTTGTTACCCAAATCCGGGAACGTCAGAGTCAGGGCATAGTTCCAGATTTCAGCATCGCCCAAACCGATCAAGCGGGCGTCGGTATAGCCGAACCAGCCGCCGACGCGGAATTTGGGACTGAGGCTAAATAGGGCTTCTACGCCGTAGGAGTTGCTCACCACCGGGGTGGTGAGTTGGGCGACATCCAGATCCGATGCCGCATCGAGTGCACCGGGATTGAGGACGCCCAAAGCAGTTCCTGTACCGCCCAAGAGGAAGCGTCGATTCGCCGGTCCGCTACGATCGTAACCGTGGACGTAGGTGAGACCTAACTTAAATTTATCGGAAGGTTCGACCACCAGTTGCCCGAAAATGGAACTATTCCCATTAAACAAGCCGGATTTTTGAGAGGGGTCGAAACCGCCTCGGGCTAAGTAACCTGTATAAATCTCAAAGGCATCATTGAGGGCGTAGCGCAAACCCAACCCTTGTCCGCCCAAACCCACACGATAGATGGGGTTGCGTTCGGCGAAGCGAGACAGGGCACCGCTTGCGCCACCGCCTGCGTCGAGTCCGGGATTGAGGGTGTCGGCATAGAAATGGTGTCCGCCACCACTTGCCATTGCCGTCACCATTAATTTGTCGCCGACGGGGAAGACGTAGTGAAGTCGATCGATCGTGATGTCGTTGCCTTCTTCTCCATCGAAAGCGAAACGACCCTCGTTCGTGCCAATTTCATCGGCGAAGGAGTTGCCCAGATTGCCTGCGGTTAAACGGGTGTAGAGTTTATCTTTCCCGGTGAAACTGGTAACGAGTTGTAAGCGAACGCGATCGGCGAAAATGGTTTGGCTGTCGTCGTCGCCATCGGGTGTACCATTGCTGAGAAAGCTATCTGCTAGAACAAAGGCGACTTCCCCTTGCAATTTGGTGGTGGTGGAGAACTGGTTGGCTTCCAACTCGGCAGTCCGGGCTTCCAGGGCGTCTACCCGTCCCCGTAGAGTTGCCAGTTCCGCCGCGAATTCTTCTTGTAAACGACGAATGGTGGCGAGATCGGTATCATCATCAGGATCATCAATCACCAAAGCCAGCACTTGATCCAAGCAAGCATTCAACCCAGCAGCAAACTCATAACGGGTCAGCGCCCGGTTGCCGCGATAGGTTCCGTCGGGATACCCTGCAATACAGCCATAGCGTTCCACCAGGGATTGCAGGGCTTGGAATGCCCAATCTGTGGGCTGTACGTCAGAAAGTTGGGAGACCGACGTGACTTGAGATTGGGTTTGGGGTTTGGGGGCGGCTAGGTCGGAAACCGAGGGAACTTGGGCGAGAATGGGTTGTGCCTCAACATCCGCCGATGCCGGAAGGATTGTTTCCTTGGCGCTTTTGGCGGCGGGTTCTGCCATGGAGACCGTTTTGCTTTGGGCGGCGGCGGGGTTCAGTAATAAAACGGCAGCCAGTAGTCCGGGGTAAGCCAATAACGGGGTCAACGAAAATTGAGTCATGGGTGTTTTGTTTCTCCTCACAATTCAATTGAATATACACGAGTTTGCCCGATCGAGTTGTTTGCTGTGGAACAACAGTTAAGTATAGGTTAAACCGAATTCCCCAAGGGCAGGAACAAAATTTTTGTTTTCGTGGCTGGGACGGCTGAGTTTGATCAAGACAAAACGCTTGAGGGGCGTCAGGTTTGCCCATTGTTCGAGGGTCAGGGTTACGCCACACGTTTGGGTTTTTTCCAGGACTTCGGCGGGAAGACGATCGTCGCAATTCCAGGGCGGATGCGGATCGATGGGGAGTTCCTTTGCCACATCCCCAGTCCGATCTCGAATCAGATCGCAGAGAAAGTCTCGATAGGTTTGAATTTCGGGGTGGGTCTGGCAGGGCATTTCCACCAGAACGTGGCGATCGCGATCGCTAAACTGATTCCACTGTGGCAATTTGAGCTTAATCCCGCAGGTATCGAGTTTATACCGAACCTGCATGGGAATGCAACGCAGAGACTCGGTGAAATCGGCTTCAAATTGAAAGAAGGTCATGGGTTTAAGTGAATTGGGAAAAATGGACGATCGATTTTTTGGGTTAGCAACCGTTTGGTTGTACCCAATTTAGCTATCATCCAACTTTTCAGCACGATGGCGGATTGACAGGTCAAACAGATTACGATCGGCAAATGATGTTTGCAGTTTCCCGTTTTGAAGCTTTGGGAAATGATGGAAAGTTTATTCTTCGATCGGTTCAGCCAAATGGCGGACGACAAGTTGGGGTTTTAATTAGATAATGGGTTGTGTCAAGGGATCTGTTAGACAGAGCATCTTGCCTTAAGCGAATGGATTGCACGAGTGAGTGCTTGGGTCAGGGTCGCAGGCTTTCCTGATGTATTTTTCGCTTAAAGCTTAGATGCTCTTTTTATTTTTTATAAGTATTTTATAATAACAGATTTAAACCCTTTAAGGGTATTTTCTTCGGATATTTTTGCTCGATCGTAATTTTCTCCTGGGTATCGGGTAGCAAGAGGAGAAAGAGGAGAAATCCCGTCTAATGGCTAACATCAAGGCAGAGTAGGGGCGAACAGCCGTTCGCCCCTACTGTTCGCCCCTACAAATGATGGGTCTAAAGTCTATTTGCGTCAGTCGCGTAACCCAAACAGACTCATCTTTGGGCTATCAAATCTCCACAAAACTCGCTGCCGTCAGCGAGTCGGTAACACCATTAAGAATTGCTAGAGTTTCATCTCCTACGGCAATCTCGGTATTAACACCATTTGTCGTCACGGACAAATCCGAAAACTCCAAATCTCGTTTCAACCCAATGCGGTCTTCTCCTACCACAAAATCGGCGATAATATCCGTCCCGTGACTGGGAGAAAAGACGAAAATATCGTGTCCGGCGCCACCGGAAACGGTGTCATTTCCCTTCCACGCCAGGATGAAGTCATCTCCATCGCCACCGTTAATAACGTCATCTCCGGCTTCGCCATACAGCTTGTCGTCGCCATTTCCGCCGAGAATGGTGTCATCTCCCCCTTGACCGGAAATTCGATCGTCGCCGTCGCCGCCGTCGATATAATCATTCTTGCGACTCGTCCAGATCGCATCGTCTCCGCCTTTACCGTCGATGACATCTTCCTCTTTCGTTCCTACTAAGAGATCGTCGCCGTCGGTTCCCACGCGGGTAGGCGTTGGGACGACATCATCGAGTACCGTATCGTTGCGCAAGTCCAGATTTTGAATCCGTTCGTCGAATTGGGGAGAAACATCTTCGGTGTCGAAGGGAGTTGCTGCCGGGAAAGTGGCGGCGAGATATTCTGCCAAAGCATCCTGTTCCGAACCGTCGGCGGCGAAGGTGGCAACTCCGGTACGGGAGTCCGGGGTGGGGTTTTCCTCGTCTTCGGTGACGAGATCGATTCGATCGCGTTGGGGGAAGGGATACCCGTCGCCACCGCCTGCTAGGAAGTTCAGGGTGACGAGGCGGAAAGTTCGATCGCCTTCTCCCACCAATTCTCCATTTTCTACCACCACATCGACGGTTTCGCCCTCGGCATCTTGAATCGCCAGGGACTGAATTCGATCGCCGGGGGGCAAGTCGTCGTCGAAGCTGAAGGCAATTCCCGCCACTTGGGGAAACTGTCCGGGAGTGGCGCCGTCGGCGGTTGCCGATACCCCATGTTCGAGGATTTCCACCAGTTCCGATGCTGTCACCGTCAGCAGCGTCAACTCGTTGTTGAATCGCAAGCTGTTGGTGATATCCAGTTGGGAAATCTCCCCTTCTTCCTTTCCGGCAAGTTCGTTTGCTGGAGGTTGAACTTTCAGGAAATCTTCGGGACCGGTTGCGCCAGGGGGTACGATGATATCGCCGATGTCGTCCCGGATGCCGCCGCCGTTTTTGATGGAAATGACCACATCGCTGTCGATGTTTTGGGCGTAGGCGAGGTTAGCGTCGGCGGTGAGGTTGCCGAGGTTGGTTTCTTGGGTTCGGACATCGCCCCGCGTTCCGTTGAGGAAGACCTCGGTTTTGCCGAAGATGTTGCCTTCTTGGGCGGCGATGACGGTTCGTAACTCGTTGGTAATTTGTACGACTTCGGGATCTGGAGTTCCCCCCACGGCGGCAACTCCGGCGTCGTCGGTGGCATATGCGCCGCTGATGTTGGCGTCGATGCTGTCGGGGACGATAACGCCGTTGGCATCGAAATCGACGACTAAGCGACCGACATATTTATAGTTGCCATCGGTATTGACCACTGCGATCGGATTTCCGTCGGCAGCCGTCTGTAAAATGGGGTAGGCCTTTCGATGCTATCTCCTGCCCGAAGTCGATCGGTTTCATCTGCCAGTAAGGTATTAGAACCCCCGGCAACGATGATATCCACATTGGTGAGGCGTTCGGCAAGCTGTTGTTCGATGGAGATTTGCTGCATATGTGCCAGCAACACCACTTTATTCATGCCGGGATTTGCCGCTAGCAAGGCATCCACGGAAGTTTGAATGTCTGCTGCTAATGCGGCAATATCTGCTGGGTTGGTGGAGTCAAATTCGATCGGACTCACACCCACACCACCAGGCGAAGAAATGGTCGGTAGCGTCGGCGTGGTTGCCCCCACAACGCCAATTTTCTCGCCGTTAATCGTAACGATGGTGTTTCCGGCAATTTGACCGGGAATGTCGCTGGCTTCTTGTCCGTCTGCTGTAACTAGGGGGGCGAGGGCGGTGTCGGTGGTGAAGTCTAGGTTGCTGCTGAGATAGGGGAAATTCGCGCCGGGATAAGCGGTTTCCGTATCGGGTTGCAACAGGTCGGCAACTAAGCTGGTTCCCAAGTCGAATTCGTGGTTGCCAAAGGCGATCGCACTAAATCCTAACTCATTTTGAATTAAAATATCACCGCGTCCGGTTCCCCCGAATGCCGTTTCGCTGGCAGATAGGAACGGTCCGGGAATGTACGCATCGCCGGAGGACAGAACTAAGGTGTTGGCGTAGTCGGCGTTGCCGTCCCCATCGGCATCCTGGTTTTTCAGGGCATTCAGAACGGCGCTAAACCGGGGGGCATCATCGAGGGCAGCAATTCCCGCTTCTTGGTCGGCGGCGTGAAGCAGTTGTAGAGTAAAGGTTTCCTGGGGCGCTTCTATTTCATAAATCGTTGCTGTTCCGCTGACTTCGTTGGTGACAGCGAGTAAGGGTTTGCCGTCGGGACTGTCTGCGGCGGAAATGAAGGTCAGTCCTTCTGGGGCGATGTCGCCGTCAAATCGGGCGTATTGGATGAATTCAGGTTGAACCGGATTGCTGACATCGTAAACGAGTACGCCACCGCCAGCGCGTTCTAATCCAATAAATGCCAGGGTTTTCCCATTGACAATGCCGATGGTTACGCCTTCGGGTTCTGCGCCTTTGTCGTCGGAACGTTGGTCGAATTCTTCGGGATCTCCGTCGTTGGCGTTGAAGAGTTCCGGGGTGAGTTCGGCGGTAATTCGGGCGATCGCATCTCCGCTATCGAATACCTGATTTCCGGTACTATCCCAGATGGAAAAAGACCGTCCGCCGTAGGTAAACAGCTTATCGTAATCCCCATCGCCGTCAATATCGCCATCAACGGTAGAAACATTTAAACGACCTAAATTTTCTTCTAATTGTAGTTCGGCAGCGTTGGGAAAAGCAGTGGGATCGAGAACTAAATCGGCAACTCGTTCGTCTTCGCTGCGGGCATCTCCTTCGTTGGCGGTGATGTAATAGGTTTCGCCGTTGGCAGCAAAAGTGGCGATCGCATCGGGCTGATACAATCCCAATACGGGATAGTTTTTCAGGTTAATGCCGCCGTCTTCGTTACTGGCATCGAGTTGGGCGGATTGACTCCAATCTTTGACCCCCAAAGGTTGAATTTCTGTAACCCGTTTTTCTTCAATATTGACAACAGCAACGGCGTTGTTTTCTTGGAGGGTGACAAAGGCGGTTTTGCTATCAGCAGAAATGGCAATATATTCGGGTTCAAAATCTTCGGCTGCCATTTTATCTGGGAAGATGCGAACGCCACGACCTCGTAGTTCTTCTTCCTGACCATTAAATGCGGTAAAATCGGCTGTGGTGACGGTGGCACTGCCCACACCTGCGGAGAGATCGATAATGCTGACTGACCCTTCGGGATCGAGAGTATCTCCCGGTTCGCCTTCATTTGCAACTAAAACCTTGCTGCCATCCGGGGTAAAAGTAACCATATCTGGCAGCGCCCCTACGGTGACAGAATTGAGGGGATTTCCGTCGGTATCAAAAAAAGCGATCGTTCCCGGTTCTGTGGCTGGATCGGCTCCGATCGCGGCTGCTAATATTCCATTTTTGATGGCAACGCTATTGATACCCGCGCCAAATGGAGTAATGTCAATCTCAAAAAGTTTGCTGGGGTTTTGAGGATTGCTCAGATCTAAAACGTCGATCGCCGAAGTTGCCGCATTGATGACAAACAGTCTTTTATTTATTGAATCATAAGCAGATATTTCGGCTGCACTTTCATCAAAAAATCCTGTTTCGTATCTACCAATTTGATTCAGTTTAATGTTCATGATTGATATATCTTAAGGGGCTAAAAAAATACTACCCTGAAACAAATGGTTAAGGATTGCTTAAACAAAGCTGAAATTCGATCGAGCTCGATCCAATTAAAAAAAATCAACTCGATCGAGTATTCTTTGCAATAAAATTACAACCTCTGTCAGATTATAAAAATACTTTGAATCTAGGGTTAATTTGAGGTTAATTCTGATTTAAAATCAAGCATCTTTATATTCCATTTATATTGCTTGATTAATTTTTACAAAAAAAATATATATGTGGCGTCAAAAAGTGGTATATATCAATTCTATAGTTTATAGCCAGAGAAGCCAACGCATTCGATTCGACTTAGATGAGCGGATGCAGAAATGTGGGAAATTGGGAGCGATGGCGATCGATGATGAGAAAAAGTAAATTCATGTCAGAGATCGATCGAATCGGCTTTGCTTATTCAAGAAAATTGGGTTTATTAATTGAGATTGTTTTACAACTTTATCGATCGTTTTTTAGGTTTGTCATAATGAGATAGCCACAATTAGAAGTCGGGGTTCTTGAAGAACTCCGACTTCTGTGAACTTGAGTTGCAAGAGATGTTAGTCCATGCAGGCAGAGCGATAATACCTCGAATTAAAGGTTAACGAGGCTGACGAATAAAACAATCCGTCGATTTGCATACCGTCTACTCGACAAATTTCCGCTTCCGAGCAAAAACTTTTCCGAATGCAGCAACCACAAATATTGCCAGCAACGAAGTGGGTTCGGGAACGGGTTGCACCTGTTCTCGAGTACCGAGAGCAACATGTTCCGAGAAATCGACGCGCCGAGGCAAATCGATCGAGTGCAGCAAGCGATGATTGGGGGTGTGTAGTTTGCGTATGGGAGAAGCAATTGCCGAACAAGATTACAGCAGTTTCCAAAGCTATAAAGTCCAAAATCTGTGTGTAATACTCTATCTATCTGTGTTAAAATATAGGTTGAAAATCGGCAAAAGTCATGATAAAACGGAAAGAAGTGCTCGCCACTTTAGCCGCACATAAAGACAACCTAAAAGCCTTGGGTGTGAAGTCCTTAGACTTGTTTGGTTCAGTGGCGCGAGATGAAGCACGATCGGATAGTGATGTTGACTTTTTAGTGGAGTTTTCGATCGAAGCCAGTTTATTTGACTTGTTTCGGGTTCAGCATTATTTAGAGGATCTCTTGGGATGTTCGATCGATTTGGGAACGAAGGATGCTTTAAGAGAACATTTGCGAGAACCCGTTCTCAAGGAGGCGATTCGTGCCCTCTAGAGACTGGCGGCTTCGCGTTCGGGATATTTTAGCTGCGATCGATCGTATTAGGCGCTCTACGGCAGGGATGAATTTCGAGAATTTCACGAGAATGGAAGAAGTATTAGAATCGGGTTAATTTGCCTATGGGTGAAACTGCCAACAGTCAGACAAACTTCGATGACGCACTTCAACTATTCCGAGAAATCGACGCGCCGAAGCAAATCGATCGAGTGCAACAGGCGATGATTGGGGATGTATCGTAGCTAAAAATGTCAAAGAATATATTGTCCGGCGAATGGAATTCGCGACTACAAGAACACTCGTCCGCCTGCGCGGACTCTTAAACCCGCGACGGCGGGTTTCGCTCCTGTCGTCGCGGTTTCAATCGCCATATTTTATCGGATAGGATCTCACTCCCACTCGATCGTTCCTGGAGGCTTAGAAGTGATGTCATACACCACCCGATTGACTCCCTTCACTTCATTCACAATGCGGTTAGAAATCAGTTCGAGAAGTTCGTAAGGAACCCGCGACCAATCGGCAGTCATACCATCTTCGCTAGAAACAAAGCGCAGAACCACAGGATACGCATAAGTCCGTTGATCCCCCATCACCCCAACGCTGCGGATGGGTAACAGCACGGCAAAAGCTTGCCATAACTGATTGTATAACCCGTGGCGATTGATTTCCTGGCGGACGATTAGATCGGCATCGCGGAGAATATTCAGGCGTTCTGCGGTCACTTCTCCCAAGATGCGAATCGCTAATCCCGGACCTGGGAAGGGTTGGC
The DNA here is from genome assembly GCA_963838375.1 of uncultured cyanobacterium. GTDB lineage: Bacteria > Cyanobacteriota > Cyanobacteriia > Cyanobacteriales > Geitlerinemataceae > DVED01. The sequence goes on from CAWIQY010000016.1 coordinate 406,162, forward strand.
GTTGAACGATTTCTTGGGGTAAACCGAGAGAACGACCGACTTTGCGGACTTCGTCTTTAAAAAGTTTCCGCAGCGGTTCGACTAACTTAAACCGTAAATCTTTAGGCAATCCACCCACGTTGTGATGGCTTTTAATTTTCACTGCCACCCGTTCCCCTGTTTTGGGATCGACATTGGTATCTGCGGATTCGATCACGTCGGGATAGAGGGTTCCCTGTGCCAAATAATCGAAGGGTCCGAGGCGTTTTGATTCTTCTTCAAATACCTGGATAAATTCGTGTCCGATGCGGCGGCGCTTTTCTTCGGGGTCGGTAACGCCTTCCATGAGGGCGAGGAAGCGTTCCCGGGCACTGACATATTCGACATGGATGTGAAACTGTTCTTCAAAGAGTTTCACTAAGCGTTCCGGTTCGTACTTACGCATGAATCCTTGATCGATGAACATACAGGTCAGCCGATCGCCGATCGCCTTGTGCAGCAAAAATGCTAGGGTGGAAGAATCTACACCGCCGGATAGTGCCAACAACACCCGCTTGTCCCCGGTTTTCGCCCGGACTTCTCGGATGGCTTCTTCTACAAAGGCTTCCGTCGTCCAGGTGGGTTCGCACCGACAAATGTGGTAAACAAAATTGCGAATCAGCGCCAATCCGCCGACAGAATGCACCACTTCCGGGTGAAATTGGACGCCGTAGAACTTTTTATCGTGGTCGGCGATCGCTGCCCCTTCGGTATTCTCTGTATGCGCTAGCACCTCAAAACCGGGGGGGAGTTGGGTGGCAGAGTCTCCGTGAGACATCCACATGGTGCTACCATCTTCGACGTTGGTGAGTAAATCGGTAGGATCGTCTACAAACAGTGCCGCTTTGCCATATTCAGCCCGTTTGGCGCGTTCGACGACACCACCCAGTTGTTGTACCATCAGTTGCATCCCGTAGCATACCCCCAGAACCGGAATGCCAAGTTGCCAAATTTCGGGATCGCATTGGGGAGCACGATCGTCGTACACTGAACTGGGTCCTCCGGAGAGAATAATTCCCTTGGGATTGAATTGGCGCAGTTCTTGGGCGGTGGTGCGGTAGGACAGCACTTCGGAGTAAACTTGGGTCTCGCGGATGCGGCGGGCGATCAGTTCTGAATACTGAGAGCCAAAATCTAGGATAATAATCGTTTGCCGATCGAGGGATTTGAGGCTAGAGTCCAAGGGAGTTTCGGGAGTTTGCGTTTGTACAGTCATTTGGGGATGTCGGATATTACAAAGATGGGTAGGTATTGGAACTACCCAGTAAGGCTGAACGATGGAATTGAAGTGGACGAACGGCGCAACCCAGGTTTTGAGTGCTTTCTAGTTGCTGGTCATGCGAACAAGCCGTCTCGAACCGCAGGCTTTTGATGATAAGGCAAGTGACCTGTCAGCAAATTTACTGACAACCGAAACCGACAATCTACTAGTCGCCTGTGTATGATTGACTAGTGTACGGCGATCGGCACGGAATTCACAACTGGTAAATCAACAGGTAAATCGTGGCGAGTGGTTGAAGGTTTATTTTTGTCTTGCCGTTGAAGTGCTATTCTACTAACGATTCGATCAACAAGGGAATGCTGCATTGCTCGTCAATTTATCCTTTCTCATCCGCCAACCCACGGGAATCAGCACCTACGCCTTAAACATTCTGCCGTTTCTCAAACCCCTCAATCCCACGCTGTTAGTTTCGGACGGTCTCGACAACTACACCTGCCATCCCATCCCCGGCGGACTCACCCCAGACCAAGGACTGAAAGGACATCTAGGTCGTTTGCTGTGGACGCAATTGGGTTTACCTCAAATCTATCGGCAACTCAAGGAAAATTTGCTGTTTTCGCCACTGCCAGAAGCGCCGATTTTTTCTGGATGTCGATCGATCGTCACCGTCCACGATTTGATTCCTCTCCGCTTTCCCGGTCGATTTTCTCCCCTCACCCTGTATCAGCGGTATTACCTACCGCAAGTGCTGCACCAAAGCCAGCATCTGCTCTGCGATTCTGATCGCCACTGCCAACGATGCGATCGACTTTCTGGGTATCCCGGCAGAAAAAATTACCCCCGTTCCCCTGGCTTACGATCGCCATCGGTTTCGATGCTTAGACTTGCCACAGGGTAACTACTTTTTCTACATCGGACGGCATCAGCCTTACAAAAATTTACACCGCACGATCGAAGCCTTTGCCGCCTTACCCGCAGGACTAGACTGTCAGTTGCGAATTGCCGGACCCCCCGATGGACGCTACACTCCCATCCTACAAGCCAGAGCCGCAGAATTAGGAGTCGGCGACCGGGTACAATTTATGGGTTATATCGACGACGAGCAACTGCCGATTTTATTAAATCAGGCGATCGCCTTAGTCTTTCCCTCGCTCTGGGAAGGATTTGGTCTTCCGGTTCTCGAAGCTATGGCTTGTGGTACTCCCGTCATTACTTCCAATCTCTCTTCCCTTCCCGAGGTGGCGGGAGATGCGGCGTTGTCGGTCGATCCCTATGACGAAGCTGCGATCGCAGCGGCAATGAAGACTGTTCTCACCGACTCGGCAGCGCGATCGCAGCTTCGTGCTGCTAGTTTAGCCCGCGCTCGCCAATTTAGTTGGAGCAAAACCGGACAAGCGACTGTCGAAGTCTTGCAACGATACTTATAGGCGATTTCTTCCCTTTATTTAGCCCTTTACCATGACAAACTTATAACGAATGACTTCCGAGAAAATCTCCCCCCAAACCTCATCCCCACCCATTCTCGATCGCACCACTCTGCAAAATTCCGTCCTCTACAAACTCAATCAACGGACTTTTGCTCGAGGTGAAATTACATTTCCCTGTTTACCTCATTTTGTCGATAGTTATATTAGTAAAATTACCGGACTTTTCACCACACTCCAAAAACCTTTTTCTAGCGCAGAAGTAGACAATTTACGTCAAATGCTGGCCAAGCGCATGGAAGAAGGTTTTCGAGCCTCTCCTCATTCCTACGTCACGTTTCGTTACCAACCCGCGCAACCCCCTCAAACCGGGTTTGTTTGCCAAGTATCGGTTTCTGGCTCGTCCATTGCTCAGCAGTATAATACTTGGGTCAGCGCCCGAAAACCTCCGCTATTTGGCACGTACCCCGATGCCAAATTAATGGCAGTGGTTCGGGAACTCGGCGACCCTGCCAGCACTCCTATTTTGGATGTGGGGGCGGGAACGGGGCGAAATTCGATCGCTCTGGCACAGTTGGGACATCCCGTGGATGCTGTGGAACTGACCCCGGCTTTTGCTCAACAAATCCGCGACGCGGCGACGGAAAAAAGTCTACCCATCACGGTGACGGAAGGCGATATTCTCGATCCTCTGGTGCGGATGCAGCCTTCGCATTACCAACTGGCTTTGGTTTCAGAAGTCATCTCTCATTTGCGAGACGTGGATCAAGTGCGGTTGCTATTGGCAAAAATGTGCGATTTTCTGCGTCCCGGTGGTTTGTTGTTATTCAACTTATTTTTAACGGTAGAGGGGTACGAACTGACGGAAGAAGTTCGGGAATGGGGTTTGATGGCATTTTCATCCATTTTGACTCCCACGGAACTATCGGGCGCTATGGATCGATTGCCGCTTCAGTTTCTCTCGGAGGAATCGGTTTACGATTATGAAAAAGCTCATCTTCCGGCAGATGGTTGGCCCCCGACGGGATGGTTTCAGAATTGGTCAACCGGACGCGATGTTTTTCCTTTGCAAGAGCAGCCGCCGATTAGTTTGCGGTGGATTTTGTGTCGCCGATTGTAGTTGTTAATTGTTGATGGTTAATTGTGATTTTCGATCGTCGGGGAAATTGGGCGAAGAAGCGAAGCATTTGCATAAACTTTGTCGCTGCGTTGACGAGATTGTCGGGCAAATGCTTCGCCCCTACGATTGGCGACTGTTATCACCAACAGATTCATATCCTTTAGATCTCTATCTACATCGTTTTTTTTCGGTTCTATTATGTCTCCAAATCTCCCAATTTCATGCTAAAATCTAACCAAGTCGATCGGGTAATGGGTGCACTGCTGGAGATGTAATCCACGCCTGTTTCAGCGACAGAACGAAGGGTATCTAGCGTTACATTACCCGAGGCTTCTATTTTGATAGAAGAGTTCAGATCGCGAATGAGTTTTACGGCTTGAATCATTCGCTCGATCGGCATATTATCTAACATGATAATATCAGCGTTATTTTCGATTGCTGCTTGAACTTCATCTATTGTATTGGTTTCTACTTCGATCGCCAGCGGATAGGGAATAACACGTCGCAGTCGATCGATCGCTTTATCGATTCCCCCAGCAGCTTGAATATGATTGTCTTTCACCATCACGGCATCATCCAATCCCATGCGGTGGTTGATCGCACCGCCAACCTGAGTTGCATATTTTTCTAAGATTCTCAATCCGGGGGTGGTTTTGCGCGTGTCTACCAATTGTGCGGGTAAATCGGCAATTTTTTCGGTATACTGACGGGTGAGCGTGGCAATTCCACTGAGGCGCATTGCCAGGTTTAAAGCCACTCTTTCTCCCATCAACAAGGCATCAACAGCACCCTGCAAACGAGCAACTTTCTGTCCTTTCTCAGCGGTTTTTCCTTCTTCGACGAGAGGCACAAAGCTAACTTTTTCATTGAGTAAATGAAAGACTCGTGCGGCAATGGGTAATCCGGCGATCGTACCGGCTTCTTTGGCAATCCATTCGGCGTTTCCCCAACCTACATTTTGACCGAACAAGCCTTGTGTGGTTCGATCGCCTCTGCCAATATCTTCTAACAGCCATTGATGGAGTAAGGGGTCTAGGACGATCGGAGGAGGTAGCAGGGTTATCACAACTCTAACTTAATATTTGTTTGATTTAGCTTTTATTTATCTTCTGCATCGAATGAAAAAGTCATAAAATCTCCTGAATTCACAATTTTTATCCTACCATTTTTTTTGATTCCAAATCGGGAGAAAATTGAGGAGATTTCCAAATCCGAGTTTCTGGTGCATCGGCTTCACCTACCTTCTGTATCAACGTGTGAACTTGCCAACCGGGCAATTTTTGGGGATAGTCGCTGCGATAATGTCCGCCCCGACTTTCGGTTCTAAACGCTGCACTTTGGAGAATTAAATCGGCAATCTCTAGCAAATTCAAGGTTTCCGCGACGGTGCGAATTTGCCGATCTGCATGGGTTGATTCTAATTGTACCGTTTGGTTGGGGTTCAGGTTGAATACATACTCGGAAATCTCTAAAGCCGCTAATTGAGAACGCCAAGAATGGACTCGATCGATCGCCACATCCAAAACCTCTTGGGAGCGACAAATGCCCGCACTTTGCCACATGACTTGGGGTATTTTCTGCCGGATCTCCTCAATGGATTGAATTTCTGCACTCCAGTCTTTTGTCTCTCGGATGACATTCACAGACTGAGGCACAAATCCATTGGAAGTAATTTCGATTCGAGACAATTGAGCCGCAAATACAATACATTCCAATAACGAATTACTGGCTAAACGATTAGCACCGTGAACTCCGCTACTGGCTGTTTCACCAATGGCATACAATCCGGGAATGGAGGTACGACTCTGTAAATCGGTAACAATTCCTCCCATCCAATAATGAGCCGCCGGAGTAACGGGAATGGGTTGTTTGAAGAGATCGATGCCCCATTGCTGACAAACTTTGATAATATTGGGAAAGCGATTGCGAATTTTTTCGGTTTCGATCGGCGTTAAATCTAGGTAGACACAATTGGGTTCGGTTGCGGTTGTCTGTAAGTGACTGAAAATTGCCCGACTCACGACATCTCTGGGGGCTAATTCCCCATCGGGATGATAATCAAAAGCAAAGCGATATCCAGAGCTATCTACCAAATGTGCGCCTTCTCCCCGAACGGCTTCAGAAATGAGAAAACGAGGTGCGCCGGGTACCGTTAAAGCTGTCGGATGAAATTGGAAAAATTCTAAATCCCGGACGATCGCGCCCGCACGGAAAGCCAGTGACACACCATCTCCGGTACTCACCGTCGGATTGGTGGTGTGGGAAAAAACTTGACCGCCGCCGCCGGTTGCTAACACCACCGCAGAGGCTTTCACCCAACGAATTTGCCCCTGCCAAAGCAGGCTAATTCCTTGACAGTGACTGGTTTGCGGATGCAGCCACAAACTCAGGGCAAAAGCCTGAGATAGCACTTGGATATTGGGGCGTTGCAACACTTGGGCTGTGAGAGTCTCCACAATCGCCCGCCCAGTGGTATCGGCAGAATGGAGAACGCGAGGACGAGAATGAGCCGCTTCTAAAGTCATGGCGAGCTTTTTCCCGTGTCGATCGAAGTCAACTCCCATCTCCAGCAGGGACTCGATCGCCGCTGGGGCGTTCTCTACCAAAAATTTCACCGCTTCGGGGTCGCAAAGGTCTGCACCCGCTTTCAGGGTATCCTCAAAGTGCAATGGGGGAGCATCTGAAGGGTCGATCGCCGCAGCAATTCCCCCCTGCGCCCAGTTACTCGACCCTGCTTTGAGGCGGTCTTTGGTAATTAAGCCGATTTGTAAATGGGAGGGTAAACACAGGGCGGCATAGAGTCCAGCCGCACCAGAACCCACAACTAGGATATCGAACAGAGCAGAACTGTTGGTAGATGCTAGGGTCAAGGCTTTCACTACTTGAGAGGATCTCTCGTGACAATGGATGGAATCGGCTAGGATTTACGCCCTTGAATGAACTCAATTGAAATTAACGCAATCCCATCTGTCGTTCCCACTTCTCTTGAATTTGTTGATAGTCAGTATAGTAGGTTTTGGGGTCGAAGTCTGGCATGGGTTCGTAGATATCAATTTCTTGCCAGAGAGGAGTTAAGCACTTCAAAGCTTCGATGGAATTGCGAACAATTTTGATAGGTTTGAGCCAATATTGTTTCTCTTCCGCCGTTGCCTCAGGGCGCCGTTTATTCTCATTCCCGGTGTCTGTGGTACTGACGTTGATAAATCTACCCCGAATTAGTCCCTCCCATTCTGGGGAATGAGAAAGTTCTTTGATATAATTGCGTAAGCTATCTTTTGCATAGGTATAAGAACGCCAGAAGGGAATTGGCAATGCCGTCGAGATCGAGTTGGGTGATGGCTTGCTTAACGGCAACATCGTCGGTGAGATCGACTTGGCAATGCACTGCTTCGGTTTCCATGGGCGATCGTGAAACCGCCACACAGGTGGTACGATCTTCTGGCAAAAAGTGATCGACAAAACATTGACCGACAGCGCCGCTGGCTCCGGTAACGATGACAAGTCTGGAATTCATAATTTTTTTGTATTGACTTTAGTTTTAAAGTATTATTGTTTGGATAGCTGCTGTTAAAGCAGGATGGCAGAGGCAAGAAATGCCCCTCTTTCTGCCATGGTATATAAACCCATATGATGGGCAATTTTTTGGGGATGAATTGCTGTTTTGGGGAACCCGAATTCCGTTGCCATTTCTGGGGTCAGATCGAAGGTTGAGCAACCTTCAGTATAAACGGCAATGTCTTTCAATGTGGGTACCATATCATGATTTCGCGCCGATAGCATGGTGACGACAAAATCCATCACGCAAATATCGGTGCAGATGCCCACAACCACTAAGGCTTCTAGCTTATTTTTGCTTACCCATTGAATTAGAGAATTGTTGCCAGTTTCCACATCAATTGACCCGATAAAGCCATTGATGCAGTCTTTTTCAATTAAAGTTGCCTGGGGATGAGTTTCCAGCCATTCCAGTTGGGGAACCAGCTTTTCTTCCCCAGACCCTTTCTCGCAATGGGCGGGATAAGGAGGTTCGGCTTTGCCGGGTTGGTGGGTATCTAGGAAAGCTAAGACGGGCATTCCTTTAGCTGTGAAAGCTTGGGCTAAACGGTTACTTTCTGCAACCATTGTTTCTATTTGTTCGTTGGGTTCTGTGGGTACCAACGGACCAAATCCAACGGTACAAAAGCCGTTGATAATATCTACGACGATTAAACCTGTGGGGCGATTTCCGACAGTATAGGGTTGAGGATCGATGGGTAAAGCGGCTTCGATCGCGGCTAAGGTTGAGTCGGGAGTGGTTAATGTCGTGACCATAAAAACCTCTACTTGACTAATTACTGATTACTGATTACTTAAAACAGACTCTGTGACTTTATGCAACTGCAAACCCTGTGTTTTTCCTCTTGACGAGAGCCTCCGCTTCAGGCTCAAAAACCAAAAGACGAACCCGATTTTTTTTTAACAAAAGCTCACCAATTGCTTCTTCTAATTTAGATTAATCCTTGTTTTTTAAGAGATTTTCTACCCAAATTGCATCAGTATTTGATAAGGCAGGAATAATTTTTTGTTTATAGTCAATTATTAAATCATAGCGTCCTTGATTGTAAATTTGATGTAAAATATTTTGTAAATCTAGAATAATTTCTGGATCTTCTGAACGTAGAGGTAAAGTAAAAACAGGAATCACATCTTGAAGATCAAAAGCATATAGATAAGCTTGAGGACGTTGATTGCTAGGACTAACTAAAATTCGATAGTCACGCTCGATATTCTGATTCAAAGCAATCATTGAATTACCTTGACGAAGTAAATCTATTTCTACAAAATTTGTGTAGCTATTTAAAATATGCTGACGTTTTTTTTCGTATTTTATCCGACCTTCTCCTAGGTTTTTATTGATAGGGGAAAGAATTTCAATAGCCGTAATAACTTCTCCAGTTCCAACTCTCCTAACTTCTAGATATCCTTGTTTAATCGTTTCTGTAAGAGAAAGTTCTATCGTTAAAGGTTGGGTAGAAGTAACTGCAACAGCTACATTAGATTCAGGAGATTTTATAGAAGTTTCAGAACTTTTAGCAATGATATTATCAGGAATACCAATAAGTGTGGACTTTTCTCCACTTGTTTCATAGATTCGTACTTCTACTGCAACTACATATTTAGGGGCTAACTGTTGGTTTAAGAAGCGAGCAATTTCCGTAATTAGCCAATGATGTACACTTGACCAATAGGCTGAATCTTCTAAATAGGGATTCATTCCAGGGAAGGGGGAGGGCATGGTGAATTCTACTTAAATGTAATTTTTATATCTGAAAGTTTTTGATCCCAGTCATATCATATCAAAGGTTTTAACGAATAGGTAGGGCTGCTTGATGGCGGCTAAGGTGGAGTCGGTTGTGCTTAAAGTCGTGACCATAAAAACCTCCTAGGAATTCTGAAAATGATTGATATAGGGTAGAGTGATTTTGAGATTCATCGACTTAAATAGAGATGTTTATATTGATGAAAGCGCTGTCGGGCCTTTCAGAAAATCCCAAGAAATACACGCAATTTCCAGATGTCGATGACCGATAAAAGCTTTCCGTCCATGCATAATCCTGGAGTCATTCATCATCAGAAGGTCTCCCGGTTCGAGACGAAAGCAGTATTGGTAGACGGGATTTTTTAGATATTGAAAGAAGGTGGCATAGGCTGCATAAAATTTCTCCATCTGGTCAAATGGTAGTTTCCAACTGTAGCTGTGAGAATTGGCAAAGTTGATTCTAGAAACCTGTCCAGAGTCATCCAATTCTAGAATAGGCTGAGTCCTAGAGTAAAAGTATTGCCATTCTGTGTAAACCTGTTTGAACTGGATGGGAGTTTGAGTCAAAAGGTGAAAATAGTCTGGATGTTGCTGACGAAAGTCATCCACAACTCGAAACCCGTCTATTATCAGCGAGTCCCCACCAGAAGCCTCATTTTCCACACAATACAAGCTCGTGAGCAGAGGGGGACAGTGCCAATAGGTATAGTCAGTATGGAAGCTCATTGCATTACCCGTCTCAGCTAAGTCCTTTCCTTCCTTTGTGGTCTTTGACGGTGCGAACAATCCATAGTCACTGCTGTAGATTGGTCCAATGGATTCCAGCCTTGGCTGCAAATCTTTAAATTCTATGTTATGTAGGACGGTGAATCCTACAGTCAAAAGCTGATTGAGCCACAATTCAGAATCCGATGAAAGAGCTTCCTGCAAACCCGATATGTTTGCCTCTATCCAAGCTTTATCCCACAGTATTTCCTGGCTGTGGGAATCGGATTCAGGTTTTTGATTGGCGCTACCTTGCTTGTCATCAAGACCTCCTCATTCTTCTTGGTTACAATTCGGTGTAAGGTTTACAATTAATAGAAAATTTTAGTTCTTTGCCAATTCTTGACATTCTTCAATCAAGATCTCCATCAGTTTTGGCGGCAGACGCTGATAGGATAGATCGAGTTGCTGGAAGTTTTTCCACAACTGTTGATATTGACTCTTGTCTAAACGTGCTTCTTGAATATAGCTGCTAATCGCCTCTCCCGCAAATCCCCGTTCGACACATTTTTCCAAGGCTAGTTTATTTTCTTCAATTTCTCCCACACATTCAAAAGCATTATGAGGTTCTAGCCCCATCAACTGACGATAATAAAGCTGTAAGTCCGGGCAATCGAAAAGATTTTCTTTCCCTAAGAAGTGTTGAAGTTCTTTTTCCTGCTCTGGAGTCACATAAGCCATATAAGATAAATAAACATAAGCACATTTAGGGCAAGATTTACACCAAGGAGGGCTGGTGTTACATGAGTATACTAATTTGAGATCGTCATCTCTAACTTTTTGAGATAAAAGCCGATAAACTAAGGGGTCTGACATGGGTTTAAGCAAACTAAAAACCGTCAGATTACTGATGAACTCTTGTTGAATATAGTCTTCATTGCTAAAGCTGTCAAAAGGACGATCGCGATCGTCCAACAAACGAGCCATTAGTAGACTATCTTTCCCACCACCATTACAAAGAAGCAAGGGCGTTTTCTCTGGAACTAGAGTGACTGCTCCTATTGTTAGAGGGGTCACATCTTGATGAATAATTTCTGCTCCTTGATAGTCTAAATTACCCGTTTCATACCGCCACTGTCCTAAACATTGTTCAACACTGATATTCCAGAGTTTTTGAAGATTATTTTTCCAATATTTACTATACTTTCCTAAGTCAAGATGAGTCGGCTTTAAACTTAATATCTTTAATCCATGAAATAACAAAATATGGAAATAAATTTTTTCCATGTATTCTTTATCATACTCAGACTCTAGCTGATGAAAGTCAACTGTTGAATACCAAAGAGTAGTTGTAAAAGTTATTTCGTTGTATTGATAAAGCAAGGTCAGATTATGTTTTGACCTAGTACAATCAACAAGTTTTAAGACAATATTCATTATTAATGTTCTCAACCTTTGGTAATATTCTGTTCATCAATATCAAGTACAACTTTACAAAAAAAACTTTATGATTTCTTGGGATGTACAGCTTGGGCAATTCAGTTTTTTTGTTAACAATTGAGAGTTTTTCTGATCTTAATCCTTACATCTGAGGGACTACCAGACGATGCTGATAAAGTTTTTCATAGAAAGGTAAGCATATTTCGTAAGCTTTGGTTAAATGTTCATTATCTTCTATAGCTAGATAGTTTTTATCTTTTCTCTCTTTCAATCCTTGGCTAGTTTTTAAATAATCATGCCAACTACCACCATCAAACCAACTTACTTGTTTGCGATCGCCAGCTTCCCAACTCAAGGCTTTAAGAATAAAAGGAATAGCCACTGCATCACAATAAGCTTTAATTACTTCTTGAGGATTTTGCAACAACTCATCAGAATCTATAACCACAGGAGTCTTATCAGTTTGAATTCTTACTTTCTCAAATAACCGCCATAAATCCTCATATCCTGTTTCTTCAAGAGTAAAATCCGACCAATGATTAAAAATAGCGGGAAGAGTTTTTTGGGGATGTCGAATAATAAAAGTATGCTGGAAATTTCCTAAAAATTCGGCATCTGCTAGGTGCATGATATGGGTAGCCATATCTTTAATAAAGACAGGTTTTTGCGCTACTGTTTCTCTCAATTTATGTCTAACTACTTGATAGTTATGTTCCGGTTGTGGCGGAATCTGAAGAGAACGTTTACTAATACGATCTTCGCTATTGTAATAAGATAAGCCAAAAGGTTCGTGGAAAACAATAAAATCCCCTCTTTGTCGAATCATCCACTCAAAAGCTGTCGAAGTTGAGCGAGGATGCGCCCACATTACTAAAATTTTCTGTTCCATATTTTTCTTATTGATAATAGTTTTTATACTTAAGCTATATTCACGACAACTTTACCAAAAAAAATTTTTGTTTGGAAAAATTGTTGAGATTCCTTAATTTTATGCAAGTTAAACACTTTAGCTACCAAAGGTTTTAACAAACCCTCCTCCAAATAGCTAACTAACCTTTGAAATACATCAGATTCTAGACGTGTTGCTCCTATCATCTCTAAATCCTTATAAATTAAATCTCGCAAATCTAGAGTAACAATGGGATTGCCCAATTGCCCCACAAGAAACATATCTTCCTCTCGGCTTTAATGCTTGAATCATTATATCAAAATAATCTCCTCCCACAACATCCAAAGCAAAAGTAATTTGGTGGTTCGCTAAATTCGAGGCTAATGAATCATCTCGTCGATAGATATAATCAGCACCAATATCTTTAGCAAACTGCTCTTTATTCGCGCCAACAATCGCAATGACTTTGGCTCCTCTAATCTTGCTTAACTGAATCAAAGCACTCCCTACACCACCGGAAGCGCCCATAATTACCACAGTGTCTGCCGCTGTCATTCTTCCTTTAGTCAGCATATTTTCTGCTGTGGAATAAGAACAGGGGAATGTCGCCAATTCAATATCAGACAGGGGAGAATTAATCGGATAAACATTGGTCGCTGGAATCACTGCATATTCTGCAAATCCCCCATCCAATTCACTGCCAACATATTGATAGTCATCTAAAGTTTCATCCCGAATCCAACTATCAACCATCACCCGCTGATGCAGCAGTTTCGGGTCTACGTCGGCTCCAATTTCCACAACTTGACCCACAATATCAGCACCTTGAATTCTAGGAAACTTCGTTCCATGTTGCGTCCAGCAAGCGGAACTATTGACATCATTTTCCTTGGCATCTTGCAGGATAGCCTGAAAATCATCTTCTGCTGCATACCAACCTGTACGGGTATTGATATCTGTATTATTAACAGAACAGGCTCCTACTTGAATTAACACTTCTCCCTTTTTCGGAACGGGTTGAGGCACTTGGGTATAAACCAGCTTTTCTGGCCCTCCAAATCCGGTGAGAATAACGGCATTCATTAACTCTGTCATGGTTTCAGAATCCTTACTCATCAAGAGTTCCGTAAAGTCGATCGAACTTTCATCAAAATTTCTCCCAAGCGATTCTGACCACTTCCATCGTGACCACAACCCCAATAGTAATCTTCGGGATTATCTTCGATCAAGATTTCATCCCCTGTGGCTAACAAAACTTCACGAATATCGCTATGGGTTTGAAACTTGCAGATTAAACCTTTCTGCATCATCTCCTCTTTGATTTCTTCCCAATCACTCCGGAGAGGACGACTACGTTCTCGTCCCATTTTGGCTGCCTCTTCAGGCGTTTTTGCCAAGCGAATTTCTTCAACATGAGGTGTACCCGGAAATTTATGCGCTTGGAAATAATGCTCGGAAGTCTCCCACCACAGTCGTTGAATGGGTTTGAGTGCGGCAACTCGAGTGTCTTCCGGCAATGTAATTTCCGGTGTCCGATTCTTCATCGCTAAATACAACTTCTCCAGGGTATTCAGCCGCATGTGGGGACATTCGTTACACGCACAATTATTCGTCGCTGGCGCAGGAATAAAGCGTTTATTCGGTGCTTGCTTTTGCATTTGGTGAATGATTCCCGGCTCAGTTGCTACAATAAAAGTATCGCTCTGGCTTTGCTGACAATACTTTAACAAAGCTGTCGTAGAACCCACATAATCGGCGTGGCGCAACACTGGCGGTTCGCATTCGGGATGGGCGATTATTTCGGCTTGAGGATTTTCTATTTTGAGCTGTACGATCTTTTTCTCGGAAAAGATCTCATGAACCATACAAGCTCCTTGCCACAGAACTAAATCTCGTCCCGTTTGTTCCATCACGTAGCGACCTAAGTTTCGATCGGGAGCAAAAATAATAGGTTGGTTTTTCGGAATTTGATTGACAATTTTGACGGAGTTGGAACTGGTACAAATGATGTCGCTCAGGGCTTTAATGGCAGCGGAGCAGTTAATGTATGACACCACAATATGCCCGGGATGGGCGGCTTTGAAAGCGGCAAATTCGTCTGGCGGACAACTGTCTGCTAGGGAGCAACCGGCATCTAAATCCGGGAGCAAAACAAGTTTATTGGGGTTGAGAATTTTGGCGGTTTCTGCCATGAAATGTACGCCAGCAAAGACGATGACATCTGCATCGGTTTCGGCGGCTTGCTGGGAAAGACCGAGGGAATCGCCGATGTAGTCCGCGATATCCTGAATATCCGGTTCTTGGTAGTAGTGTGCCAGAATGACCGCATTGAGTTCTGTTTTGAGGGTTTTGATCGCCGAAAATAAATCTTCGGGAACATCATCAAACGGCAACTTTTGGGATCTCAGTTCAGTAGCGAACATAGCACACCCTTGATTTCTAGGACTACCTGGCGATTTGACTTTTACGATTTGACTTTTACCGATCGGCTTTTCTCAGAAAATTCTCCGGATTTCAAGATTAATTTTAGAACCTTGTTTGGAAACCGATTTCTGGGTCTGGGGAAGATTTTCCAGTTATAAATCGAGAACGCTTAAAAGTCAAATTTTTTTCTTCGATATATCCCTGAACCAATTTAAGCAAGGCTCCATAGCAGTATATTGTAAAATGAGTCAAGGAATTTACTCAAAAAGAAATCATCGATCGAATCGAGCGCAAAAAAAATTTAAGATCTAAATGCTGACGGCGACTTTGCAATGTACGCACTAGCCTTTAAACAAAGCCAGAAAAGCGATGCAATGCCAATTAGAACATATTAGAGATGGCGATACGCTGGTGGTAAAAATTGGGACAGAGATTACCGATTTGAGGCTGTACGGCATCGATTGTCCGGAGTTAGACCAAGAACCGTACGGTCATTTGGCTCGAGTACGACTGGAGGAACTCTTAGCACAACAGACAGAATTGGATGCGATCGAAATCGAGCGAGACCGCTACGATCGCCTTGTTGCCGAAGTGTGGGTGGGTAATTGCTGCATCAATACCCAACTCCTCCGCGAAGGATTTGCAGTGGCATATCGCTATCACCTGCAAGGAAAATACCGACAGCGCTACATCACGGCTGAGGCGATCGCCAAACGCAAGAAACTCCAATTGTGGAGCCAGTCAACATGGGAAATGCCCTGGGACTACCGACGAAGAATGCGGGGCGATCGGTAATTAGTAATTAGTAATCAGTAATTAGTAATACTCGGTGTCGATCGGCAACTAGCAACTAGCCACTAGCAACTAGCAACTAGCCACTAATTATTAGGGACGACTAATCCGGCTTCACTAAATATTCCGACTCAACCGGTTGAGCTTCTTTGCCCACCACCAAAGCCTGATACAGCGTTGCCGCCACTTCTGCCCGAGTTGCCGCTAGGCTGGGATTGAACTGTTTGGGGTTAGGATGACCGGCAACCATACCGGCTTGGGTGGCTGCGGCAATTTTCGGTTTTGCCCAATTGGGAATCTGCGCCCCATCCTCGTACACTTGGAGAATGGCATCGGGATTTTCTGGTAGGGGCAGTTGGAGACCCGTTGCCAGGGCAACCAGAAGCTCTAGACGGGGAATTGGCCGATCGGGACGAAAGTCTCCTTCTGGATAACCATTCATGTAGTTACCTTCATTCGATTCGACGATCGCCGGGGTTGCCCAGTAATCTTGGGGAAGATCGGTAAATTCTTTAGCTTGTTGTCGATCGGGTAGCGCGAAAACCTTTTCTAGTTGAGACGCGAATTCGGCGCGAGTGACCGGTCGTTCGGCGCGTAGTTCACGATGGGATCGCCATTGTCATCTTGGGCGTCTAGACCCGCAACCACCTTCCGTTCGGAGAGTCCATCGATAAACGGTAACGCCCAATAGCCAGCCGGAATATCCGCGAAAGCAATTCGATCGGTAGGACTGGCTTTGGGTAAGTTGGGATTGATGGGAATTTCGGGGGCTGGGGTCAGTACTGCACTGTCTGTGGTCTCTCCATCGGATGGAGTGGTTTCAGAGCTCGTCACAACGGGACATTCGCGATCGCAGTCGGGAACGGGGACGGGAACGATGCCTCCAACACGGCCCTCTGTGGGCGAGGTGACGATGATGCCGGTGTCAGCAGCATCGATATTGGAGGGAAGATCGGATCTGCCGCCGACTGTTGTTTCGGGTTCTGTCGAGAAGATCCCATCGGTTGGGAGCTTTTCTGAGGGGGTGTTGGCACTGCCAAGATTGAGCCAAGAGTCGGGATTGGATATATCGAAGGATTGGGGAGCCAGTTTGATAGCCCACCACGCAATTGCACCGATGGCAGCCAAGGCAACCATCACGGCAAGTTGTTCGTCTCGTCTTAGCCCTTGGTTACGAGAGTTTGGGGGTTCGGGAGGGGAGGAATTGGTCATGGCGATCGCCTCTATAGTACGTCCATAACGGTTTTTTCGATGCTCACATTAAACCACAGGGCGGTTCGATGTCGATCGAATTTGCCATCCCAACTCCCAATTCCCTAATCTGCCCTGGCTGCCGGTCGATCGGGTCTTCATCAATAAGAGCGACTTATTTTTAGAATGATTTAAAGATCTGAAATTTGTCTTGCTTTTGGAGCTAAAAACCGTTTAATGTTATATAACAATCATTGACTGGAGCAAAAAATCTTTGTTAAGCGACTACATATACTCAAAATTCTATTCTCTGTATAGATAAAAGTATATATGTAATATCGATCGCTCCCAACGAAGTGTCCTATAATATGACATTGTGAAAGTCGGCATCTAATTTTTGACTCACAGCTAAGACAGTAAAACCGTTTATATTTTTAGGCTAGAATTTGGCTCTAGCTTAGTTTTTAATCTTGCCTGTTTTTGAGGTAAATAAATGACTCATTTATTCAGTCAGACGGTCTGGCTGGTGCCTTGCTATGCACTCATTGGAGCAGTGCTAGCCATTCCTTGGTCGCCGGGACTCATTCGGCGCACGGGACCGCGACCGGCGGGATACATCGGTATTTTAATGACCTTCCTCGCCTTTGCCCACAGCTTGTTGGCACTGCAAGAGGTTTGGCATCAAGCCCCGGAATATTTATCGTATAGTTGGCTTCATGCCGCCGGGTTAAATATTACCTTAGATTTAGAAGTTTCTACTGTAACCGTGGGAACAGCAGCGCTGATTGCGGGATTAAATCTGCTCGTACAAATCTATGCCGTCGCCTATCTAGAAATGGACTGGGGATGGGCGCGATTTTATTCCCTAATTGCATTGTTTGAGGCGGGAATGTGCTTGCTGGCGCTGTGTAATTCCCTGTTTTTCAGTTATGTGGTTCTGGAGATTCTCACCCTCGGGACTTATCTGATTGTGGGGATGTGGTACAACCAACCCTTGGTGGTGACGGGGGCAAGAGATGCGTTCCTGACCAAGCGGGTGGGGGATTTGGTGCTACTGATGGCGGTGGTTGCCTTGTTACCGATTGCGGGAACCTGGAACTATACCGAGTTGGCGCAGTGGGCGCAAACAGCGCAACTCGATCCCAAAGTCGCGGCGCTATTGACATTAGCTCTGGTGGCAGGTCCCATTGCTAAATGCGCTCAATTTCCGCTGCATTTGTGGTTGGACGAAGCGATGGAAGGACCCTATCCGGCGACGATTCTGCGCAATACCGTAGTGGTGGAGACGGGGGCGTGGGTGTTGATTAAACTGCAACCGGTTCTGGAATTGTCGCCCATTGCTTCCCAAGCGATGATTTGGGTGGGGGCAGTGACGGCGATTGGGGCATCTTTGATTTCGATCGCCCAAATCGATATCAAGCGGGTGCTGTCGTATCTTGTCAGTGCCTATATGGGTTTGGTGTTTGTGGCGGTGGGCACGGGACAAACTCAGACGGCGTTAGTTCTGCTGTTTACCTATACCATTGCCATGGCGTTATTGGTGATGAGTACGGGGGGCATCGTTCTCAATAATATTTCCCAAAATTTGACCCAGTACGGCGGATTGTGGTCGCGCCGTCCCATTTCCGGGATTTGCTTGCTGGTGGGGGCGGGGTCTTTGGTGGCGCTGCCTCCCCTGGGCGGTTTTTGGGCATTGGTACAGATGGGAGATTTTCTGTGGAAAAACCAACCGTTGCTGTTTGGGGTGTTGCTGGCGGTCAATGGATTGTGTGCGTTTAGCTTAGCTCGTCTTTTTGGTTTGATGTTTGGTGGCAAACCGACAGACCTGACTGTGAGATCGCCGGAAGGTTTGTGGTTGTTGGTTTTGCCGATGATGGTGTTGATGGGATTGGCGTTGCACGTGCCGTTATTGTTGCTTCAGTGGCAGCTTTTCCCGGATTTTTCGAGTATCGATGGAACTGTGGTTTTTCTGCTGGTTTTCTTAACAGTGGATGGCTTGGCTCTAGGTTCGCTGGTTTATCTCAATGATGGTTGGGAAAAACCCGTTCGCTTTGGTCCTCAGTTTCTCCAAGATTTCTTTGCCTACGATTTGTATACGGCAAAATTGTATAAGGTGACGATCGTCTTTTTGGTGGGAATTGTGTCTCAGGCGGTGTACTGGTTCGATCGATTTATTGTCGATGGTGTGGTGAATTTGGTGGGGTTGGCAACGGTGTTTGGCGGACAAAGTTTGCGCTATAACATTTCCGGTCAAGCACAGTTTTATGTCTTGTCGATTTTGCTGGGGGTTAGTTTGTTTTTGTTCGCGATCGTTTTTCCGCTGTTACATCTCTCGATTTAGTTCTCTTTGTCGTTGTAGATGGCTTGAAGCGCGCTGTTGAAATCTGACTGTAAATTTGGATTATGCTCACTGCCTTAATTTTAGTACCGATCGTCGGTGCGATTCTCATTGGATTTATCCCGACTCCAGAAGGTTCAGATCTGCCGAGAAAAGCCGCACTGTCGATCGCCGCCGGTCTTTTTTTCTATAGCTTTTGGCTCTTAACCCAACTCGATCTATCCACTTCTAGCATCCAGTTTCAGGAGTATTTAAATTGGGCGCAACCCATCGGCTTAAATTACAGCTTGGGTGTCGATGGTCTGTCTTTACCGTTATTGGTCTTGAATGGCTTACTCACCTGGGTTGCCATATACAGCACCCGCGAAAAAATTCATCGCCCTCGCTTATATTTCTCTTTCGTTTTGCTCGTCAATGCGGGCGTTGCGGGGGCTTTTCTCGCTCAAAACTTGCTGCTGTTTCTTTTATTTTACGAACTGGAACTGATTCCTGTTTATTTTTTAATCGCTATTTGGGGTGGGTCTAAAGCTCAGTATGCAGCAACGAAGTTTCTGTTGTATACGGCGGTATCGGGAATTTTCATTCTTTCGGCTTTCTTGGGGATTGCTTGGCTGAGTGGATCGTCGAGTTTCGATCTAACCTCGATCTCGACTGAAGGATTATCTCAAAAAAGTCAACTGATTTTACTGACTCTCCTTTTAGTTGGGTTTGGAATTAAAATCCCGCTAGTTCCGTTACATACCTGGCAACCCGATGCTTATGTCGAATCTGCGCCTTCTGTGGCGATTTTACTCGGTGGAATTCTGGCAAAATTAGGGGTCTACGGATTATTAAGATTTGGGTTAGAATTGTTCCCCGAAACTTGGCATTTAGTGGCTCCGGGATTGGCAATTATCGGGTCGATTACGGTCACGTATGGCGCTTTGAATGCCATCGCCCAAAAAGATATTAAACGGATGGTAGCTTATAGTTCGATCGGTCACATGGGCTATATTTTAGTAGCGGCAGCCGCGAGTACAGAACTCAGCATTTTGGGAGCAGTTTCTCAAGCGATTAGTCACGGTTTAATTTTGGCATTGCTGTTTGAATTGGTCGGAATTGTTGAAGACAAAGTTGGCACTCGAGATCTGGATGTTCTTAATGGATTGATGAATCCGGTTCGGGGATTGCCGTTAGTGAGTGCGTTGTTAGTCACAGCCGGGATGGCAAGTGCCGGGATTCCTGGGTTGGTGGGTTTTGCGGCTGAATTTCTGGTGTTTCAGGGCAGTTTTTCGGTATATCCAATTTGTACCTTGGTTTGTATTCTCGCTTCGGGTTTAACTGCCGTTTATTTCGCGATTTTACTCAATCGGACTTGTTTTGGAAAGTTGGATAATAAGTTAGCCTATTATCCTAAAGTTTTGCGATCGGAACAAATTCCGGCATTGGTTTTAACGGCAATCATTTTTGTATTGGGCATACACCCAACTTGGTTGATTCGCTGGATAGAACCCACGACTAATATCATTGCCGAACGTTCTACGATCGCAGAAGTCGTGACGATTACTCAAGCTCAATTCGTTAACAGTAACCCTTAAACTTTCAGCTATTAGGGGTCTCTCCTTCTCCTGAAAAATTTGCTATTCATCACCATGTCAACAACGCTCATTACTGCAAAACTTCCTCCATCCGATCACCAATTTGCCGATGTCATTCATCGCCTAGAAGCGGGTGGTTCGATGCTGCCCGATACCCCTGAAAATTTGATGCAAATTATCGGTATCTATAAAGCTTATGCTGTACCGATGGATTTTTACTGGCGAGATTTACTTTATATCGCCGAGCGCGTTTTCTTAGACCCCATACCGGCGTTTAAATATTTCTTGCCGCAAGAGTATTTGGACTTGCATAATCATTATGCTGGAGAGGATGCCGATTTGCGAATTTGGCGTGGAGAAGCCACAGCACATCCGGAATTGCTCGCGTTTATGGAAAAGGGAGAAACTTTTAAAAGTTCTAAGCTTTTTCATCACCTTTGGCACGATCGAATTAATATGGAGTTTGCTGAAGCTTGTATGCGGGCAATGCTTTGGCATCAAAAAATGGGCGGTCGTTTCTATGATTATTTAGAAGATCCAGAATATATTGCCAATGCCGATCGAGCGATTAAGGCATACTTTAAAGGCAATCCTTTGATGTTAGGATTATATAAGCTTTTTCCCAATATGTTCTACGAAAAGGTTCGAGAACTGTCTTACTACTCAAACTTAGGCTTGTTCTGGGAAGTGATGGCTCCGGTGTTTTTTGAAATGTCGGATATTTACGATGAAGGGGGATTCAAAGGGGTTCCAGATGCCATGGATTTTTTGGTGAATGGCATTTTTGCGATCGCCGGACGTCCGATTTACCACCATGTTTATATTCGGGGAGAATGCTATGAAATCATCCCTAAATCTAAGGGATTTACCTGGTTGTACGAAGCTGCACTTCCCTATGTAGAAGCTGTCTTCTATCGTACCGCACCCTTCCGAGGAACCAAATCTTACAACGCGCAAGCCGAGCAAGTGCCTGCCGAGCAAAAAGACTTTCATTACGGCATTTTATATGCCGATGTATTTCCTGTCGGCAGTGCGGGAATTCCGCCCACATTGCTCATGCAAGATATGCTTCACTTTTTGCCACAATATTTGTTAGATTACTACCAAAACTATTGTCGAGGTGAAGATGATGCTTTAATCCAGTTGGGCATTACTTTCCAACGATCGATGTACAATGTGACTTCAGCCGTTATTCAAGCCTTACGAGCCGCTTTATTGTATCCATTAGACGACCAAAATCCAAAACATTTACTCAAAAACCGCCAGTTTTTTGAAATGCAAATGGATCGCTTCAAACGTCCGGAAGCCCGGTTGCAGGATATTCAAAATCAGGAGTATCGATAACCATGGCAAATATTGTAGAAATTGCAGTCAGTACCGAAGGCTTTTCCACCCTGGTTGCTGCCGTACAAGCGGCGGGTTTGGTCGAAGCGTTGCAATCTCCCGGACCTTTCACCGTTTTTGCACCTACTGATGCTGCCTTTGCCAAATTACCGCCGGGAACGGTACAAACCCTGGTACAAAATCCACCGCAACTCGGTCGCATTCTCAAATATCACGTTGTTTCGGGAAAGCTCACTCAAGCCGATTTAGCTCAATTGGACACAGTTACTTCTCTAGAAGGGGCTCCCATTCCTATTGACTGTTCTGATGCTTTTGAAGTGAAGAATTCGACTGTTGTTGCGGCTGATATTGAAGCGGATAATGGCATCATTCACGTGATTGATAATGTGATTCTCATGGGTTAGATTGTCGATATTCTAAAAAAATATCGTAAATATTCAGGTGGCGGTTGAAACCGCAACTACAGAAACAAAACCCACCTACGTGGGTTCAAAAAAATTATTCCCAGTCCGCGCAGGTGAGTCAGCGCGGTCTTGGGGGTTTCCCCCATGAGCGACTGACGAACCCGAAGGGCGGACTTCGTATCTGTCGCCGCGAATTCCATTCGCCCGTCCGATGATAGCTGAATCCTCAAAAACATCTTACCCCAAATCCCCGACTTCTTCAATAAGCCGGGGATCTAACGTTGGCAAATAATGCCACCTGTTATAATTTAGGAAACTGGGGTTGCCACCACTCGTTCCACTCAAACCAAGCCGATTCTAAAAGTTTGTAGGTTTCTTTGGGGTTAGACCCTTCTAAAGGCATGGACATATACGTCCATAAACACCGATCGTCTCGCCATTTTTCCCGACCTAAAAAGGATGGAATAAGACGACTAAATTCGGTATCGTAGATATCTTGGTTGTGTTTGTATTGCTCCCGACTGAAGGTACTTTCGCCTCTGGGATTGATACAGGCGCTCAGATAAGCGCGTTCTTTATCTGCTAACAAAACGTAAGAACCGACTTCGGGTTCGTAGCCGACTGTCGCATCTATTTTTTCATTTCGATCGGGTTGTTTATTTTCCTTTTTATCTTCTTGACTGCGGCGATCTTTAACGAAATTTTCAACTTCTCCTTGAGTCCGTAGAACGTAGCGCATTTCGATATCTAGGAGTCGATCGTTTTGACGATACTGATAGGTTCTACCTACCTGCAAAATCGATCCATCGGTATCGGGTTCGGGAAGGGGTTTCAATCGCTCACTTTCAACAGGTTGCCATTGTGTCAATGGTACATCAGGAGAAAACTCAAACGGGGTTAATTGTCCCATTCGCGGATCGAGTAACGCTTTTCCTAATACGAACCCAGCAGTTAGTAAGTTGAAGGCGAGTAGAGGCAATCGAGTTTGTTTCCAAGAAATCATTTTCTCAACGGTTTTGGATGATTTTACTGAAGTGCGCGTTGTTTTTCTAGAGATATCAATAAATGACGATCGTCATTTATACAAAATAATCTACAATCTTGTTTCTGTTTTAATTCAATGTATTTCTAGTTATGAAGCAGATGGTAAATTTGCATCGGGGTCTGAAGGATCGAGATCGTCTTTTTGGATCAGCAAGTAGCACACTCCACCAAATAGAAGAACGGCGATCGCACCGAAAATTTGCGAACCGTCGCCAACGTGCCAATAGTCGAAGGCTTTGTCGTCTCCTGTATTGGCAAGATATGCCATGATCAACACACGCACACCATTGACAAAAAATCCGACTAAAATGGCTAAGACAGGAGTGAGGATTTTCCCGATTCGTTGAGTGGGAAACATGATGATGAATAATAACCCTAAGCGCAGCAAGAAATCGATCGAACTCGCGCCACTACAACCTTCATAGACTTTTACGACGGATTTTGGTAATATAAGAAAGACTCCATCTAAAGATACATCAAATCCAAAAATACCTAAAAATAGAGCTGAAAACTTAGCTGTCAAAGTCGTTAATTGTTCCCCGGTCAGGAAAGTCATTAAACTTTCTAAAATATGAGATAAAAATCGTTCGCCGGGGAGAGACAAAATGAAAAATGCTAGCAATTCTTGCCAATACTGCTGGAGTCCTCTGGCGCCGGAGGCAATCAGACCCAAACCCAAACCAAAAATAAAGGGTAAAGCCTGAAGAAACGGTCCACCGCTGGAAAGTTGTGATGTCTTAAAGAGGGCTAAGGATAAAATTACCGTTCCAAAAAGCGTCGCAAACAGATTGCTCTCGAGGGTATAAGTGTCTTTGCGATCCCAGATTTGAGAGACGGTGGCTCCCAAAAAGATGACGCTAATGCTGAGCGTTTTAATATCTCCAGTTTTCCAGGTTAATCCCAGATGAATCGTCAAGAGGCTAACGGCGATCGCCAGTAACCAGTATTTGGGTTGGCGAGCTAATTTCAATGCATACATGAGCAGACGATCGAATTAGATAGGGTTGACAACAGATAGCTACTTTCTTTGGGGTACTCTATCCCCACAAGGACGATGGTCATTCGTCCCTCCTCTTTTTTATCTTATCCCCGTTCTCGACTAAAATTCCGGAACGAAAGGCGGAACTAGATCCATTAAAATCTTTATATAACAACGGTTATAGCCCGATCGGACAGTCAAATTACTGAACTTTTTTGACGATAAACATCTGACCCTAAGCAAATATACTGAGTGAGGTATCCGCAACCGGAAATCGATCGAAGCGTGAATTATTCCGTTCTCTCAAAACCAATACCCCAAAAGCCCGATCGAATATGTATCTGAAAATGCTGCACCTGCGACAATTTCGGAACTACGGGGAACAGCAGGTGAAGTTTCAAGCCCCGAAAACGATTTTGGTGGGCGATAACGCCCAAGGCAAATCAAATCTTCTCGAGGGTGTGGCATTGCTGTCTACCCTGAAAAGTTCCCGCGCAAAGAGCGATCGCGATTTAATCTCCAATGGCGCATCCACAGCGCAGCTTGTCGGCACTCTGGAACGGCAAACCGGCTTGACTGAAATGGCAATCACCCTGCGACGTACCGGGCGGCGAACTGTAGCTCTCGATCGCGAAAGTTGTCGCCGACAGCTCGATTTTCTCGGCATTCTCAACATGGTGGAGTTTTCCAGCCTAGATTTAGATCTCGTGCGCGGCGCCCCCGAATCCCGACGGCGGTGGCTGGATAATTTAGTGGTTCAACTCGAACCCGTTTACGCTCACATCGCCAAACAGTACGATCGCATTCTCCGCCAGCGCAACGCCCTAGTGCGCCAACATCGCCGCCTGCTTCAAGGCATCTCAGATGCCCCTCCTCCGAGTACTACATTACCGGTTTTCGACTTGCAACTGGCAACGGAGGGTACCAAAGTCATGCGGCGCAGATGGCGAGCATTAGCTCGTCTGACTCCCTTAGCCCAAGCTTGGCATCAAGCTATTAGCGGTCAGCAAGAGAAACTGGAGATCTCCTATGCTGCCAATGTTGAGACCATCGAGGAAAACACCGAACCGGAACAGTTGCGACAAACCTTTCTCCATCGACTCGAGCAAAAAGCGATCGCCGAAACCCATCAAGGCACAACCCTCGTCGGTCCCCACCGCGATGAAATCGTCTTGACCATTAACGATACCCCCGCCCGTCAGTACGGCTCCCAAGGGCAGCAGCGCACCTTAGTGCTGGCGCTCAAACTTGCCGAGTTGCAACTGATCGAAGAAGTCGTCGGCGAACCTCCCATTCTCCTGCTCGACGATGTGCTTGCCGAACTCGATCTCCACCGCCAACGGCAACTACTCGAAGCGATCGAAGATCGCTTCCAAACCTTGATTTCCACTACCCATCTGGGCGCTTTTGACACCCAATGGCTGCGAGCGTCTCAAATTCTCTCTGTGCGAGCGGGACAAGTGACGAAAAATTCCCCGGATTGATGGATTTCGCCTTTCCCTTCCCAATTGGGTCAGAATTTTGTATGTTTGCTTATAATTGTGACAAAATGTTTAGAACTTCTAAAAAAGTTCATAGAGACCGTCAAGCCCACTCAATGCAAGCCAGCCTGCTCCTAATTCTTTTTTACCAACAATGCCTCGAATCTTAGTTATCGATGACGACCCGGCAATTTCAGAGCTTGTCTCGATCAATTTAGAAATGGCGGGATACGATGTCACCCAAGCCGAAGATGGAATCAAAGGTCAGGCGCTCGCTGTCCAGCTTGTTCCCGATATGATCCTCTTGGATCTGATGCTGCCCAAAGTCGATGGATTTACCGTTTGCCAGCGTTTGCGACGCGACGAGCGTACGGCGGATATTCCCGTGCTGATGCTAACTGCCTTGAGCCAAACTCAAGACAAGGTAGAGGGGTTTAATGCAGGAGCTGACGATTACCTGACAAAACCCTTTGAGTTGGAAGAAATGCTGGCACGGGTGCGGGCACTGCTGCGACGAACCGATCGCATTCCCCAAGCTGCCAAACACGCAGAAATCCTCAGCTACGGGGTTTTGACCCTGGTTCCCGAGCGGTTTGAAGCCATTTGGTTCGACAAAACGGTCAAACTGACGCATTTAGAGTTCGAGTTGCTGCATTGCTTGCTCCAGCGTCACGGTCAAACGGTATCTCCCAGCGAAATCCTTAAGGAAGTTTGGGGCTACGATCCCGACGACGACATCGAAACGATTCGGGTTCATATCCGACATCTGAGAACCAAAATGGAACCCGATCCGCGCCATCCTCGCTATATTAAAACGGTTTATGGTGCTGGGTATTGTCTGGAGTTGCCCAATAATGGATACGCCAACGAAGAAGCCTCTCCCGTGGAGTCTCCCGAAGCCGAAGTGTCTTAATCGATCGCACATCGAGCTATACCAAAAATAGATGAGTTCTCCCACAATTCCCTCCCCCAACCCGAACAGTCCCGATCTCGCCGACGATCGAGATAGTTTCGCCATCACTTTTGCTCCCCTTTCCTTGGAGGAAATTTACGCCCGTACTGACGATGCGGCAAATGGGGCTGTGGTGGTGATGAGTGGGATGGTGCGCGACAACACCGATGGCAGAACTGTGCAGTCTCTGGAGTATCAGGCATACGCGCCGATGGCATTGCAGGTGTTTCGGCAAATTGCTACCGAAATTCGCCATCGATGGTCGGATGTCACCCGAGTTGCCATTCATCACCGCACTGGACGGTTAACTGTGGGCGAAATCAGCGTCTTGGTGGCTGTGGGCTGTCCCCATCGATCGGAGGCTTTTGAGGCTTGCCGCTACGCCATCGATACGCTCAAACACAATGCCCCGATCTGGAAGAAAGAACATTGGGCAGATGGCTCTAGTAGTTGGGTGAGTATTGGGGCGTGCGAAGTTGTCGGGGCGCCGTCTTCGGGCGACTAGATATCGCGATGAGGAGGTCTGTACGGTGAGGAGAATTGGACTTTAGGGTTGGTGCAACGGGTAGAGGCAGGCCAACTGAAAATTGTCGGCGGTCGGTATGACTTGGATACGGGAGAAGTTGTGACGATCGTCTGATGTCATTTGTCCTCACTGAAAACCCAAAATCAAATCGATTATTTTTGTTTATCGTACGATAAGTAGTTATAGCTTCGCCCCCGACTTAGGATAGCAAATTCCAAAACCCCTGTCAACTCGTTCTCCAATTGACGCTATTCTCAATAATTTAGGGAAATTTGGGGTAGTTTCAGACAAAATTTCCGTTGGCGACACCAATTTTTGGGCAGCGGACATTCTCGAAGCCCGATCGGCAAGTATCATAAAAGCGGAGAACCTGCGATCGACTTGTGCATCCATGAATCAAGACTTGCTAGACCAGTTAGAGATTGCCTATCGGGATCTCGACCTCTTCCCATTAATCGAACCCGAGGATATCGAGAAATTTCGGGTGGAGTACGGTCGCGAGGTTTTGGTGCGTCTGAAGCGGGAAGTGGAAGCCTCCGAAAAAAAAGGCAAACTGATTTTCGCCGGACATCGGGGTTGCGGGAAATCGACGCTGTTGAAGCAGTTTTCCGTGGCAATGAAGGATAAATACTTTGTTGTATTTTTCTCCATAGCTGACTTAATCGAGATGTCCGATGTCAGCCATGTCAATATTTTGTACTCCATCGGATTGATGCTGCTAAGCAAAGCCTCGAAAGTCAAAGCTCCGGTGGCAAAGGATATCCAGCAGACGTTGATCGGTTGGATCGAAACCACTCGCAAAGAGACAGGAGAAGCCGAAACCAAGTCCGAGTTGGGAATAGGGACGGATTTTGTAAAGGTTCTCACCGCCAAACTGCAACAAGAACGAACCTTTCGCCAAGAGATCGAACGTACTTACGATCGAAAAATTTCTGATTTGGTACAGAAACTCGATCGGCTGGCAGCGACGATCCAGACGCACACAAAAAAGCCAGTTTTGGTGATTATCGATGACTTAGATAAGTTGGACTTGAGCCTCGTCGAGTCGATCTATCGCCAAAATATCAAAGCGCTGTTTTCCCCAGCGTTTAAGATGGTGCTGACGATTCCGATCGCCGCGGTTCGGGAGCCGACGGTGATGGGTGCGCTGACCTCCGAAGGCATCGTCCGATCGCAGCTTTTTCCCGTGACGAAGTTCTATCACCGCACCGATTGTCACAAACCCGATGCCGTTCCTATCGAAAAGCATATCAAACTGTTCGAGAAAGTGCTAGCGAAACGCTTTCCACCGGGATTGTTGAAACCGGAAACCGGACGCAAACTGGTGTTGTTGAGCGGTGGGGTGATGCGGGAACTGGTGCGGTTGGCACGGGAATGCTGTACGGAATGTATGGTGCAGATCGAGATCGAACCCGATCGAGACGAGATGCAAATCGACGATGAAATTTTAGCCGGAGCCGTCCGCAATCTCCGCAACGATTTCGCACGGCAGTTGCCACCCAGTTACTACCCGGTTTTGGTACAAGTCTATCAAACCCTGAAAGCTGTGGAAGGGGAGGAATTTGTCAAACTTCTACATGGGTTGATGGTGTTGGAATACGAAAATGATGCGCTGTGGTTCGATGTTCATCCCCTGGTGCAGGATTTGCTGCGACGTGAGGGGTACATGGAAGGGAAGTAGGTTGGGTTCAGTGGTATTCATGTGAACTGGCGATGGAAAATCGCGCCGACACGATCGAAATCCGCCTAATCTATCTGATTAATGTCTTAACCTGCGCAGGCAGGTTTCGATTCTGTAGATGCGGTTTCAACCGCCCCATCTATCCGATACAATCTACAATTTCCAATCTACAATTTCCAATCTACAATTTCCAATCTACCATTTCAGGTAATGAGCAAAAAATCGGAACCGACGGAGATAGAACGCGAGAATCGGCGCAACCTGCGGCGGTTGGTGTTGTCGATGCAAGCAAGCTTGGGGAAGTTGAACTTGCTGGTGGGGATTTGCGACAATTCCCAGTATCGGGATACGATCGTCCACAGCTACGAAACCGAACTGCAAGCCAAAGGGGTGGCGTGTTATCGAGTGAAGATCGATCGCGATCGTCCTAGCTTAAAACAAGTGTTGCTCGATTGGCAAGACCGAGAACCCCAGCTTCAGTCAGATTCCCCGAAAATTGTCACCGTACAAGGCGCCGATACCCTGTTGGCAATTCGGATGGGAGAACCCAAATCGCCACAGGAACAGTTTTTCTTTTCCGCACAGTGGACGCGAGAAGGATTGCGGCAGTTTCAGTTTCCCGTCGTTATTTGGGTGACAGAAGCGATCGCCCGGAATTTGGCGCAACTGGCGCCGGATTTTTGGAGTTGGCGGGGTGGGGTGTTTGAATTTCGCCAACCCATCGGGTATACGTTACCGTCTGTTGTCGGGACGACTGCCATCGAATCCAGTCGAGAATCTTATTCCCCCGAACCCATTGCCGACCCCACAGAACTGCAACAGCAAATTGAGAGTTTGTTGGCGGAAGATCCAGATTCGCCGTTGTTAAGAAGTTTGTATTCCAGTTTGGGGAAAATCTATTATCAACGTTTGGAACAAGGGAAAGCCACAGACTACCCCCAAGAACAGCAACACGCCATCGCTGCCTTCCAAAAGTCGATCGATCTGGCGACGGAAGAGGATTCCGAACTGGCAACGGATTGTAGC
Source organism: uncultured cyanobacterium (assembly GCA_963838375.1). Lineage (GTDB taxonomy): Bacteria > Cyanobacteriota > Cyanobacteriia > Cyanobacteriales > Geitlerinemataceae > DVED01. The sequence continues at coordinate 436,038 of CAWIQY010000016.1, forward strand.
TATCTAGCAGTGTTGTACGAATCTATGGGACGCTACAGCGAAGCCGAACCCCTGTATGTTCGATCGCTTTCTATCAGGGAACGACAACTGGGTGGGGACCATCCCGATACTGCCTCCAGCTTGAACAATTTAGCTGAGTTGTACAGATCTATGGGACGCTACAGCGAAGCCGAACCCCTGTATGTTCGATCGCTTTCTATCAGGGAACGACAACTGGGTGGGGACCATCCCGATACCGCCTCCAGCTTGAACAATTTAGCAGGGTTGTACGAATCTATGGGACGCTACAGCGAAGCCGAACCCCTGTATGTTCGATCGCTTTCTATCAGGGAACGACAACTGGGTGGAGACCATCCCTATACCGCCTCCAGCTTGAACAATTTAGCAGAGTTGTACAGATCTATGGGACGCTACAGCGAAGCCGAACCCCTGTATGTGAGAACCTTAGCCATTTTGACGCAATGCCTTCCCGAAAACCATCCCCACATCCAAACCACTCGGGACAATTTCCGCTACCTAATTCAGCAAGCGGTGGAGAACGGCAAAGCAGCGGAGTTGTCGGCGCATCCGGCGACGCAGGGGATTTTGAAAGACATGCAAAATTAAAAATGTGGGGTTCGTCGGGAAAGATAGAATAGTTGACATCCTCCCGTCGCCAGAGGCGAGGGATTCCTAAACATCACTATTTAGGTTTCTGGTTCTTTCTCTTTCGAGTCTTTCGCAACTGCCCTTTAACATCATGGTTATCAGGTCTTATGTTCGCTCCACAGACAGTCACTGCGAGTCCCGCAGCCAAAATATTCTTTCCTGCGTTGATGTCTCTGTCGATGCCTTTAGTTTCACAATTGGGACAATCCCAAGTACGAACACTCAAGGGCAACTTATCTATCACAAAACCGCAATGGTTACATCGCTTACTACTAGGAAAAAATCGGTCAATCTTGACCAGTGTTCGCCCGTACCAATCACATTTATATTCAAGTTGACGGAAAAACTCACCCCAAGAAGCATCGCTAATGCTACGAGCAAGCTTGCGGTTCTTAACCATATTTCTAACTGCCAAGTCTTCAACAGCAATCAAGCTATTAGAACGAACCAAGTCAGTAGTCAACTTATGGAGAAAATCGGTACGAGCATCTTTTATTTTGGCGTGTATCTTGGCTACTTCAAGTCGCGCTTTATCTCGGTTACTAGAGCCTTTGGTTTTCCGACTCAGTTCCTTTTGCGCTGCTTTCAGTTTTCGATACAGCCGATTGAAATGCTTGGGATTGGCAATTTTTTCACCATTGCTAGTACACAAGAGACTGGAGATGCCGACATCGATACCTACTTGCTTAGATGTTGGTGGCAACACTTCAACAGTGTAGTCATCTACCAACAACGAAACAAACCACCTACCAGATGGTTCGAGTTTAACTGTAACAGTAGACGGACTACATCCATCGGGCAAAAACCTAGACCAAACTATTGGCAACGGCTCTTTACATTTAGCAAGCCAGAGTTGATTGTCTCTATACTTAAAAGCCGACTTGGTAAACTCAGCCGAACCGCCATTACGCTTGGCTTTAAACCGAGGATACTTAGCTCGTTTCCCCCAGAAATTAGCAAATGCCTTTTGCAGATGCCTCAGACATTGCTGCAAAGGTACACAGCTAACCTCATTGAGAAAGTTCAAGTCTTCGGTTTTTTTCCAGCCAGTCAACAAGCTAGAAGTTTGTTTGTAATCAATCCTCTCTTGCTTTTCATACCATCCTTCAGTCTTGGCTGCCAAAGCTTTGTTGTAGACAAGCCTGACGCATCCCATTGTCCGTCGCAAGAGATTTTCTTGCGCTTGTGTTGGGTAAAAACGGTACTTGTAAGCTCTTTCAACCATAGCTCACATTATACCACACAAAATGTAAACAGAAAAGCACTTAAACCCTGCCCTGCTTTCCTCCCATCGGCAGAGCCGAGGGTTTCCAGCAGGAAGAAAAGATGAATGCAGAAATAACCGATTCTCAAATTTTCGATCGACCGCAAAATGAGTAGAGTACAATAAGTGTGTCCCGGTTGTTGAGGTAAACCCGATCGTGACCGTGCAAGAACTCGAACAACAACTTCTCCATCTCCCACCCACAGACAAGCTTCGCATCATCCAACTACTTGCCGAGAGTCTGAATGTCCTCTGGAGTGGCACCTCCCAAGAACCATCCAGTACGCTTTCCGAGTTTTTTCGCCAATCTCCCCTGGCTGAAGTCGCCGCCACCGAAGAACTCGATCTCAGCCGAGATCGAAGTCTTCCCATCGATCGGTTGATTCTATGACTTATCTCCTCGATACCTGTCTGATTTCCGAACTGGTTGCCAAACAGCCCGATCGACGAGTGATAAACTGGCTGGATGCCCAAACACCCGAAACACTCTACCTCAGCGTTATTACGATGGGTGAAATTGCCAAAGGGATCGGTAAACTTACCACATCCCAACGCAAAGATTCCCTGGCTATCTGGCTAAACGAAACCCTTCCCATGCGCTTTGTAGGACGAATTTTAGACATTGACATGACAACGATGCTGTTGTGGGGTGAGTTAGTCGGAAGGTTGGAACCCCAAGGGCGAGTTCTACCCGTAATGGATTCTCTAATTGCGGCGATCGCCCTTCAACATTCGTTACATCTAGTGACCCGAAACAAAAACGACTTTGCAGGAACGGGCGTTGAGATTGTCAATCCTTGGTCGGCTTAGCCACCCCACCCGAAAAGCACAGATAAAATGGTCATTCAACACGATATTCCACTCCCCATCGGGTTAACGATTCACCATCATCACCCGAGACGTAACAAAACGATTCATCCACTTTTCTAAGTATTTACGATTAGCTTGCTGTTGTTCAAAATCATTGGTATCTAACGGATGCGGCGCAAGTCCTTGAATCGCCGCAGTTGTCACACAAAACATCGACTTTTGGAACGTCTGACAAATCTGTATCCGCAAATCATCTTCTTGGCGTTTGGTTTTGCGATAAACTTCGTGCAAGTAGTCGGGAATATAATGCCGCATATCCTGCATCAACTGGGTGGGAGGAATGCCAGCGCCGCCGATGGGTAGGGGGTCGGCATACAGTGCGCCGTAGGTGAAATCGCTTTGATAGAGGGGGATTTGGTAGGCTTGAGCGTTGTAGGAAATGGTGCCGGGAAAGGGAGTTCCTCGGAAGAATACAGCTTCGACGTAGGGAACGGCGGTATCCATCAAAAAGGTGATACCCGCTGATTCTGGGAGAAGTTCGTAAGTTCGATTTGCGATTTTCACGGCATAGGTAATGGGGTCGCTGGCGGCAGCCACTAAGCCATCGAGAATGTGTTTTACGACTTGAGGAATGGTTTTTATTTCCCCTCGATCGTAGCGATCGGACAAAGACATAAACATATCGCTCATCACTCGCCAAAACTGTCCCAAACCGCTATAATATGCCATCATTCGAGTTTGCTCTGGCAGAAATTCCGGAAATACTTTGTGCAAGCCTAATATAAAAATGTTGTTTTTAAATTTAGCTTGAATAGCCGCTTCTGCCCGTTGTTTGAACTCTGGAGTATCGAGATAAGCATCTAGTTCTCCTCCGCCATGCCAGAACATGGCTTTCATGCAATATTCGGCATATTCAAAGTTAATTCGATCGTGCCACAAATGACGAATCAACTTAGGGAAATTTAGTTTTCCGTTAAAGTATTTAAAAAAGGGAAAGAAGACTAAAAACTGATGCTCTGAGATATAAATTAAGTTCCGAGAATACGCATCGAGAATGATTCCGTAACTTTTGAGAATGCCCACCACTTCTAGAACATTTTCTGGAGAATCTTTCAGTAAAGCTTTTCCGGCTTCTAATCGATGGACATATTCAGCTAAAGGATGTTTGGAAGGATTGAGTTTATCGGCGCTTAACATGATTTTATAATTGGTAATTGGTAATTGGTAATTTGCTAAATCAATAACGAGTCACGGGTAATAAGTTTTCGATCGATTATTCCTTACTTATTACCCATCACCCACTAGTCACTCATCGCTGAAATTTGTGGTCTACCGTAGTCGGTAACCAAAGAGGCAATTTGCGGTTCGCTCCAGCGCGACATCCAGTTGGGAACGATTCCCAATATTAGAATGAATAAAGAGAGGACGAGCGCCGGAATTCGATCGCCCCACTGCACCGGAGGTAAGTCAGTCACGGCATCCGACAGACGCCCGAAAAACACTTTATTAATCATCAACAAAAAGTACACGGCGGTTAAACCCGTCCCCACCATGCAAAGTAATGTGGGAATGGGAAACAGGGGGAAGCTACTGCGAAAGACCAAAAATTCGGCAATAAATCCCACCATACCGGGAATTCCCGCACTCGCCATGGCTGCCAAAATCATCAAGCTGCCAATTAAAGGCAAACCGCGTTCGGGGTTAAGCAAACCTTTCAGTTGGTTGACATCGCGAGTGCCAGCTTTTTTATAAACAACACCCACCAAGAAAAAGAGTAATGCAGAAATCAATCCGTGGGACACCATTTGGCACACCGCAGCCAAGAGACTGAGGCGGGTGGTAGCGGCTGCTGCGAGCAGAACGAACGCCATGTGAGCGATCGAAGAATAAGCTACCACCTTTTTCATATCCGTTTGGGCGATGGCACAAGATGCCCCGTACAAGGCGCTAACCGCTGCCCAAATGGCTAACCACGGAGCCAGATACGACCAGGCATCGAGAAACAAACCGACCCCAAATCGCAGCAAGCCGTAGGTTCCTAATTTGAGTAAGACTCCTGCCAACAACATTGAAACCGGAGTTGAGGCTTCCACGTGAGCATCGGGCAACCAAGTATGAAACGGGAAAAACGGGACTTTGATACCGAATCCGATCAGCAGCACGACCAGCAGCGGCAATTGAGAACTCAAAGGAATGGAAGCCGAACGCAGCAGTCCATACTCGAAACTCCCGGTGCCGGCAACCCAAACGACGCCCAAGAACGCGATCAGGATTAAAATCCCCGAAACGGCGGTGTAGATGAGGAACTTGGTAGCGGCATAGCCCCGTCGTTGTCCGCCCCAAATGGCAATGAGAAAGTAAAGGGGGATGATTTCCAGTTCGTAAAACAGGAAGAAGAGTAATAGATCTTGCGCCAGAAAAGCTCCGGTGACGCCGACATTGAGCAACAAGATGAGTGCGTAGTAAAACCGAGGTCGATCGAGGGTAGGACTGCTGCTGGCGATCGCAATGACGGTTAGTAAGCTATTTAAAAATAACAACGGTAGCGATAAACCGTCCAATCCCAGACTGTAGTTTAACCCGAGCGAATCTAACCAAGGCACAAACTCGGAAAACTGCATTCCCGGCTGATGGGGATCGAACTGAGTGGCGATGGCGATGGTCAGTACGAGGATGATACTTGCCACGATCGTCGAAATCGATCGATACTGTTTTGAGTCAAGGGATCTCGGTCCAAATCCGATGAGCATCGCGGCGATAAACGGTATCCAAATTAAGGCGCTGAGCATTTTATGGAACTTTGTTAGTTAGCTGTAGGGTGTGCCACCGGCACGAAACGCACCATTGGGTAGGAGCGTCATCATTCAAAATAGCCATCCCATGGCAATCAGAACCAGCAATCCCGTCCCCGCCAAAATGGTGAGAACGTAAAACTGAGACTGACCGGAAACGTTGTATTTCAAAGCTTGACCGCTGAAGATGGTTGCCAAACCGACAAAGTTGACTGCACCATCGACCACATAGCGATCGAACCAGGACGTGAACTTCGACGACATCACCACCAACCACACCACCGTCAGTTCATAAACGCGCTCGATATAAAAATCATACGCCAGCAAATCCTGGAAAAATCGCTGGGTTCGATCGCTGGGTCTGGCCCAAGCTCGACGCAGTTCGATCGTCGCACCGATGGCACAACCCGCCAGACCCGATAGCGCCAACAACGGCATCGCTGCCCGAATCAAGGGCAAATCTGCATTCATTAAAGGGATGGTCGGACTCAGCCAAAAAGACCAGTGGATGGGTATCCAAGATGCCAGCAACGCCACCACCGTTAATGCCACCATGGGGACTGCCATCGGCCAAGCCACTTCTGGGGTGCGACGAGTTTTCAGAGTGGGGACTCCCAGGAAAACTAAGCGAAACACGCGGGTAAAATTGATTGCCGTCAGGGCATTGACGACAACCAGTAGCGCCAACAGCCAGCCACTAATTGCCCAAGACCCGTTTAGCCAGCGCTGCATCGTCCAAAAGATGCCCATTGGCAGCAATGCCACTAAGCTCGAACCGCCCACCACAAAAGCCGTTGTGGTGGCGGGCATCCGCGACCACAACCCCCCCATCTCGGTAATATTTTGATTGCTCGTCGTCAGAATGATCGAACCGATACTCATAAACATCAAGGCTTTGCCGATGGCATGAGTAAACAGTAGCAAGAAGGCGATATCCACGTGTCCCAGCCCGACGGCGACGAACACCAGTCCCAGATAGGCACTGGTAGAATGGGATAGAGTTCGTTTGATATCGATTTGGGCGATCGCCATCAAGGACGTTCCGATCGCCGTCACTGTCCCGATAACAATCAACACTGTAGATGCCACAGGGGACAGGGTGAAAATCGGCTCCAGTTTAATTAAGACATAAGCGCCCATGGAAACCACCACGGAGTTGCGGAGAATTCCTGCTGGATTAGGTCCTTCCATGGCTTCATCCAACCACAGATTTAGGGGGAACTGAGCGCACTTCCCGGTAGGTCCGGCAATCAGCGCCAACCCAATCCAAGTCGCCGTCCATGTCGAAACTGGGGCGGCTTCTACCCAGGTTTCCAAATCGCTGAAGTCCAATCCCTCGCCATAGCTAGAAAGGGCAACAATGCCCATCAAGAGCATAATATCCCCGACTCGCTTGGTCAGGAAGGCATCTTTGGCGGCTTTAACAACTAAGGGTTGGGCATACCAAAACCCGACTAATAAGTAGGAGGAGAGGGTCATCATTTCTAACAGGGCATAGCTGAGAAATAATGAATCGCTGATGGCAATCCCGCTTAATGCCGCCTCGAAAAAGCCCATCAATCCGTAGAATCGAGCTAATCCCCAATCTTTTTCTAAGTAACCCAAACCGTAGATTTGAGCCAAGAGACAGATGCCCGTTACCAGTTCCATAGCCCCCAAACTGACGGGAGACAATTCAACGGTGAGGAATAAATTTAAATCGGCGGCTTGGAACCAGTGAAACACAAATTTTTGTGTGGGCTGACCCCAACTTAACCAAAAGGCGATCGATCCGTGAACGAATGCCACAAAGGTCATGAGGAGGTTGATGTAAGCTCCGGGTCTCGGTCCCGTGCGACGAATCATGCCGCTCGACCAGGGCAGCGTTAAAGCCGATCCGATTAAGCCATAAAACGGCACGAACCAACAAGTTTGCAGGAGAAAATCATTCATCAAAAATTCCATGAGATCGAAAAATAGAATGCTGAATCCTACCTCCAATCCGAACACAGTTTGGGGAGGAGGATCGGCTTTCAAAAGAAATATCTTTAGAAATATCTTTTTTTACAAATTTCTGTTTTTAGGATTTATTTTACCCCTTTCATAAGCATCCATAAAATACTTTTCAGATCGAGATCGATTTCGAGGGATGACAAACCACAGGAGATTGATCGGGGTTTGAATTCAGTATTTTTACCTATTCAAGGGGAAACCACCAGGATTTTGATTCTCAGCTAGAGTCCGAGATCCCGAATCCCTCATCATTATATATAAATACGAACCGTTTTTTGCTTCTAGCGCAAGCGCTCCGGGGTTCTCACTCCTCATGGCTCACTGTTAAGTTTCATTAAACTATTGAATATGAAAAAATAATAATGTTTTATATTGTCAAAGGAACCAACCTTGACTATGATCCTTTAATGGGAAGAAAAGAATAGCCTTTGCCGTCACAATTTTGCCATCTGGAAGTTTATCGGTTGTTCAGTGGAATCGGGGTTTTGACGTAGAGGCACTCTGATTGTCCAATTCAGAGCTGCTTGGGGAACTCGAATCGCCTTAGCCATCGATATAGCGACAGGTCGAAAAAAGTTAGCTCGCCAAATCATAGAAATCTCGAGAATGTTTTCTGGGGGTTTCTGGAAAATTCTCCGGTTTCCAAGTCTCAAGCTTGAGACTCAATGGAAAAAAAAGTCGCCAACCGTAGCACGTTGGCTCGTTAATTAAGGAAATAGTAAAGATGCCAATAGCAGTAGGAATGATTGAAACGCTGGGTTTCCCGGCAGTTGTAGAAGCTTCCGACGCGATGGTGAAAGCCGCGCGCGTCACCCTCGTCGGGTACGAAAAAATTGGTTCGGGTCGGGTGACGGTGATCGTGCGCGGGGACGTTTCGGAAGTCCAAGCGTCGGTCTCAGCCGGTGTTGAGTCCGTTAAGCGGGTGAATGGCGGCGCAGTGCTTTCGACGCATATTATTGCCCGTCCGCACGAAAACTTGGAGTACGTTCTCCCCATTCGCTACACCGAAGAAGTCGAACAGTTCCGAACGTATTAGCCGGTTGTCTAGGTTCTCTGCGGTCGTTCCCAATGAAGCTAAACATGAGAACAAAGAACCCAAAACTAAAAGGATAAATTTTTAGGAGTCGAAATTCATGGCAATTGCCGTTGGAATGATTGAAACGCTGGGGTTCCCAGCGGTTGTAGAAGCTTCCGACGCGATGGTGAAAGCCGCGCGCGTCACTCTCGTCGGGTACGAAAAAATTGGTTCGGGTCGGGTGACGGTGATCGTGCGCGGGGACGTTTCGGAAGTCCAAGCGTCGGTCTCGGCTGGTGTTGAGTCGGTGAAGAATCGAGTCAAGGGCGGTGAAGTGCTTTCGACGCACATTATTGCCCGCCCTCATGAAAACCTGGAGTACGTTCTCCCCATTCGCTATACAGAAGCTGTGGAGCAGTTCCGGGAAAGCGTAGGATCGCCGAGATCGTTGCGCAGACCGTAAGCGATAAATGCAAATTGCCAAAGTTCGGGGCACAGTCGTTAGTACGCAAAAGCTACCCGGTATCATGGGGGTCAAGCTTCTCTTGGTGCAATTCATCAATGAAGAAGGAGAGCTACTACCTAAATATGAGGTAGTAGCAGACTCGGTGGGAGCGGGTTTTGATGAATGGGTACTGGTGAGTCGTCGGGCGATTGCGCCCCAGCCAGAAGACGATCTGCGTCCCATTGACGCAATGATTATCGGGATTATCGATACGGTAACCTTAGAAAATCGTCGGATGTATAGCAAGAAAGACGAATATCGTTAAGGCTATGTTTCGCAAAAGATCGGAGTTCGTTCTCGAAAAACGCCCCCATTCGATCTCGAAATTGCGTGTATTGCCGACGGAAAGCATAGGAGGATTTCAGAGATGGTTGTCCGCAGTAGCGCGGTTCCACCAACTCCCCGATCGCAGACTTTAGCCGATCCAAAAATTCACGAAACCGCTTACGTGCATTCGTTCTCCAATATTATTGGAGACGTGCGCGTGGGAGCGAACGTGTCGATCGCGCCGGGAACATCGATCCGCGCCGATGAAGGGTCTCCGTTTTATATCGGTCAGGGAGCGAACATCCAAGATGGGGTTTTCGTTCACGGCTTAGGAAAAGGTCGGGTCGTTGGGGACGACGGGCAAGAATATTCAGCATGGATTGGGGATAATACTTGTATTACTCACATGGCACTGATTCACGGACCCGTTTATCTGGGTGGCGATTGCTTTGTGGGCTTTCGTTCGACTGTGTTCAATGCCCGCGTGGGACAAGGTTGCATCATCATGATGCACGCTTTGATTCAGGACGTAGAAATTCCACCGGGAAAGTACGTGTCTTCTGGATCGGTGATTACGAGCCAACCGCAAGCCGATCGCTTGCCCAACGTGCAAGAAGCCGATCGTCAGTTTGCCAATAACGTGGTTGCGATTAACGAAGTTTTGCGAACTGGGTCTCAGACCGATTGGGCAACCCCGATCGAGAGAACGCACCAATTTAACAGTACGGGTTCCGTATCCAACGGTTCTAGTACTGCTGATTACAGAACACCAATGGAGGATGGAAACGTGAATGCAGCAATTGTCCAGCAAGTGAAATCGCTGCTGGCTCAAGGATATCGAATCGGCACGGAACACGCCAGCAAGCGTCGATTCAAAACCAGTTCTTGGCTGAGCTGCCCGGCTTTTCAAGGACAACGCGCAGAACAAGTGCTGGCAGAACTAGAAGCTTGCCTAGCCGAACACGCTGGAGAGTACGTGCGCTTAATTGGCATCGATGCGGCAGCCAAACGTCGGGTACTCGAAGTGCTCATCCAAGATCCCAGCCATAGCTCCGAGACGATCGGCCAGGCAAAAACCGCCTCCTATAAAACCGCCTCATATCAAACTCCCTCATTTCGTCACAGTGTCGCTTCGAGCAGCAACGGACACGGTGCGGCAGTGGGCAGTTTGAGCGCCGAAACCGTACAGCAAGTGCGATCGCTGCTGCAACAAGGCTATCGAATCGGCACGGAACACGCCAGCAAGCGTCGATTTAAAACCAGTTCTTGGCTGACTTGCGCCCCCATCGAAGGGACGCGGGAAGCGGACGTGCTTGCCCAATTGGAAGCTTGCATGGCCGAACACGCCGGAGAATACGTGCGTTTAATCGGCATCGATGCAGCAGCCAAACGCCGAGTCTGCGAAACCCTGATTCAAGATCCCGACGGCACGATCTCACCGAGTTCCCATGGGGGCGCGTCTGTTACCCACAACGGCGAATCGAGGAGCCACTCCAAAGCCCTGGCAGTGGGCAGTTTGAGCGCCGAAACCGTACAGCAAGTGCGATCGCTACTCCAACAAGGCTATCATATCGGCACGGAACACGCCGGCAAGCGCCGATTTAAAACCAGTTCCTGGCTGAGTTGCGCCCCCATCGAAGGGACGCGGGAAGCGGACGTTCTGTCCCAATTGGAAGCGTGTCTGGCCGATCATGCCGGAGAATACGTGCGTTTAATCGGTATCGATGCGGCAGCCAAACGCCGAGTCTGCGAAACCCTGATCCAAGATCCAACGGACTCATCATCGGCATCAACTGCTCCGGCAGCTTTCACCCAAAGTTCTGCCAGTTACACTAATGGAGCCAGTAACGGAGCGAGTTCTAAAAAAAGTTACGGATCGTCGATCGGGGAAGTCGCCTCGCGGACGAGTTTGAATCCGGACACGGTGGGGAAAGTTCGATCGCTCTTACAGCAAGGCTATCGCATTAGTACTGAACACGCCAACAAACGTCGATTCAAAACCAGTTCTTGGCTGAGCTGCGCTCCGATTCAAGGAACGCGAGAAGCCGATGTGTTTTCACAATTAGAAGATTGCCTGACCGAACACTCTGGGGAATATGTGCGCTTGATCGGTATCGATCCCAAGAAAAAACATCGTGTACTGGAAGAAATTGTCCAAAATCCGGTAGTGGTTTCATAGGTCGCAAAGGCTCCGATCGAGGAAAGAGAAACGGTAATCGGTCGAAATCCGTCCGTAATATCCTCTTTCCTCTCCCCATTTTCTCCAAGGCTTTAATGCACTTTTAATTTTCCATGCATTTGCAGACCCTACGATCGGTCGGGATGGGGTGGGACTCATCCCCCTCCCAAGTTTGCGCCAGTGGTGATGTCAGAATTCACCCCAGTGCGGCGATCGCGCCGGGTGTCATTCTCCAAGCCGCTCCCAACAGTCGAATTCTCATTGCAGAAGGAGTGTGTGTCGGCATGGGAACGGTTTTAAACGCCTGTGAGGGCGCGATCGAAATTGCCAACGGCGCGACTTTAGGTGCAGGTGTCTTAATGGTTGGCTCCGGCAAGATTGGCTCCCGTGCTTGCGTAGGAGCTGCGACGACGATTTTCAACCAATCGATCGCTCCTTGGCAAGTCGTGCCTGCCGGTTCTCTCATCGGCGATTCGAGTCGATCGGTGGAAGGTTTCTCGGTTGACGACCCCAACGGGGACACCCAGCCAAAATCTATTCCAGTTTCCCTAGGAGAAACCCCAGAAAAAACCCCAGAAAAAAAACATTCCATCCCCACTGACACAAAACCCCAGGCGAGTCATAACGGGGCAGCGCCCGAAGCATCGGATGTAGAGGCGGCTCCAAATGAGGAAGCCCCAGACCCGAAGGTCGATAAAGAAACTCCTGTCTACGGTCAAGTTCATGTCAACCGGATTTTGTGGACGATTTTTCCCCAAGGTCGTTCCCCAAATTCTCCTCCTTAAACGGCTGATGGAGAAAGGGTTGGGGAATACGACCCTTCTCCCGTTCCCCAGCCGTTAAACAAAACTTACGATCGACCTGGGAGGCGGATACCTTCCACTGCGGCACGGTATTCTTCGACCGCAGGCGTGTAAGCAATCGGAAGAACTGCTACCACATTTTCGTGGGGACGAGGAATGATCACCCAGCTTTCGAGTGTTGCCCCAAAAGTCTTTTCGACCGCATCAATACCCGCACCCATTGCGGTTTTAACTTCAGAAACATCGCCGCGAATTAAGACTGTAAATCGGGCACTACCGACTCGAATATAACCGACGAGCGTCACTCGACCTGCTTTAACCATTGCGTCGGCTGCCGCTAGAATTCCGGGAAAACCTTTCGTTTCGATCGATCCAACTGCTTGTTCTGCCATGACAATCTCCTATCCAAATTTATTTCGCGTTCGTTCGCTCACAATTGTACAAAGTTTAGACCTTCATTTTTCCTTTTTGTAAGTTTGTCTGGCTCGATTTTGACATTCTATTTTTGCCACTAGGTTTATCTAAAGGGTTCGCTGACTTCGGTGTACTCGATGGGCAGAACGGCTACGACATTTTCGGGAGGATTGGGGACGATGTAATGGGTGACGACTTCTCCACCGAAAACACTCTCGGCAGCGGCGATGCCTGCATCCATCGAGGGTCGGACTTCTGAGATCGATCCGCGAATGGCGACCACAAAATGACCGGATTCAGCAATATCATAATGGACGAGCGTCACTCGCGCAGCTTTGACCATTGCATCGGAAGCAGCAAGAATAGCGGGAAAACCAATGGTTTGAATCACTCCAACAGCAATGGGCATCAGTCTCTCCTCTGGGGTAGGTACGTGTTCTTCTAATTGTACGAGTTGACGCGGCATCTATTACTATTTTGGATGGCAAAGGGAATCGATTTCTCCATTGGCTTTAGGGGAGATTTATCGTTAAGTTTTTTTACTAATTTTGAGGGGATATTAATTAATTTTATATCTGCTCAAAGAAAAGATCGTCTCACATGGCAGCACGTCAAAAAAAAATCTCAGAAAAATGTAAAAACCGTGATAGGATAAAAACTCAAGAAAACAATTTATTGGCAACTTTCTCGTGCAGAGCGATCGGACGATCGTTCGAGGTTTGCCATCCACAAATAGACCTCTCAGTCAAGGAGGAAAGACTTCAAATGGTACAAGCAAAAGCATCGGCTGGCTTTAAGGCTGGCGTTCAGGACTATCGCCTGACCTATTACATGCCGGAATACACGCCCAAAGATACCGATCTTTTGGCGGCTTTCCGGTTCATGCCCCAACCGGGTGTTCCCCCCGAAGAAGCAGCGGCTGCTATTGCCGCAGAATCCTCCACCGGAACTTGGACGACAGTGTGGACGGACGGTCTGACCGACCTCGATCGCTATAAAGGTCGTTGCTACGACATCGAATCGGTTTCCGGCGAAGATAATCAATATATTGCCTTCATTGCTTATCCTCTCGATCTATTTGAAGAAGGGTCAGTCACCAACCTGCTGACCTCTCTGGTCGGGAACGTATTCGGTTTCAAAGCCCTGCGGGCCCTGCGTTTGGAAGATTTGCGCGTCCCCGTTGCTTACCTGAAAACCTTCCAAGGTCCTCCTCACGGCATCGTCGTCGAGCGGGACAAACTGAACAAATACGGTCGTCCCCTGTTGGGTTGCACCATCAAACCCAAATTGGGTCTGTCGGCGAAGAACTATGGTCGTGCGGTTTACGAATGCTTGCGCGGTGGTTTGGACTTCACCAAAGACGACGAAAACATCAACTCCCAGCCCTTCATGCGCTGGCGCGATCGCTTCCTGTTCGTTCAAGAAGCCATCGAGAAAGCTCAAGCTGAAACCGGGGAAGTTAAAGGTCACTACCTAAACGTCACCGCGCCCACCTGCGAGCAAATGATGCAGCGTGCTGAATTCGCCAAAGAAATCAAAACGCCCATCATCATGCACGACTACCTCACCGGTGGTTTCACAGCCAACACCACTTTGGCTCGTTGGTGCCGCGACAATGGCATCTTGCTACACATTCACCGCGCCATGCACGCCGTGATTGACCGTCAGAAAATCCACGGCATCCACTTCCGCGTCCTCGCCAAGTGCTTGCGGATGTCCGGCGGCGACCACCTGCACTCCGGTACAGTTGTGGGTAAACTCGAAGGTGAAAAAGGCATCACCATGGGCTTCGTCGATTTGATGCGCGAAGATCATATCGAAGAAGATCGCGAACGCGGCATTTACTTCACCCAAGATTGGGCATCCATGCCAGGGGTCATGCCCGTAGCTTCCGGTGGTATCCACGTGTGGCACATGCCCGCATTGGTGGAAATCTTCGGCGACGACTCCTGCTTGCAGTTCGGTGGTGGTACGCTGGGTCACCCCTGGGGCAACGCTCCGGGTGCAACGGCAAACCGCGTCGCTTTGGAAGCTTGTATCCAAGCTCGCAACGAAGGTCGCAACCTCATGCGCGAAGGTGGCGATGTCATCCGCGACGCTTGCAAATGGTCTCCTGAATTGGCTGCCGCTTGCGAATTGTGGAAGGAAATCAAGTTCGAGTACGAAGCGATCGATACCGTATAGTCCATATCCCTCTGGTATATAGAGGTTGGGATACGATCGTGGAGGCAACATGAATCCAAAGTGGGTAGCCGAACAAACGGCGAAAACGGTACAGAATTACCTAACTTATCAGGCTGTGCGAATCGCGATCGACCAGTTGAACGAAACCAATCCGGCTTTGGCAATTTGGTTGCGACAGCACTCTGCCAACAACAACTTTCAGGATGGCGAAGCCTATATCGAAGGATTGTTGTTGGAGAACAAAGAGTTAGGTCTGCGGATTATGACCGTTCGGGAAGATCTAGCCCAAACCCCTCTCGACTTTCTCGTCGAGAAGGTGCGCGTTAGTATCCATCGGGCAAATATCGAACATCGCCGCCACCTGTTGGAACGCATGACGCAATCTGCGCCTCCCACCTCTTCGACACCAGCCGAACCCTCCCATCCCGAGTTGGATCTTAACGAACCAACGGATTAATTATTAATTTGACTGAGTAGGAACCCAAATGAAAACTCTGCCCAAAGAGCGTCGTTACGAAACCCTGTCTTATCTTCCTCCCCTCACCGATCAGCAAATTGCCAAGCAGATCGAATATATGCTCGACCAAGGTTATATTCCTGGGATCGAGTTTAACGAAACCGCTGAGGCTAGCGAGTGCTACTGGACGATGTGGAAGCTGCCTCTGTTCAGCGCCCGCACTCCCCAAGATGTACTGGGCGAAATTCGCGAGTGCCGTGGAGAATATTCCAACTGCTACATCCGTGTCGTCGGTTTCGACAACATCAAGCAGTGCCAGATGGTGAGCTTCATCGTCTACAAACCTGGAATGAGCCGCTACTAAATCGGTAGTTTCTTTGCTTAATCGCCCCCATTAAAACTAGAGTGAGAAATTATTTTCTGACTCTAGTTTTGTTTAGGGGAAAGAAAATTACGGATTACTGATGACGACAAAAACCCAGTCTTGCCGATCGGGTGGGGTCAAAGAAACTTTACCACCTCCGGTGATGTCAGCTTGGGGCGTTTCCGTTCCCGATCGCGGATCGAAGAGTTTGACGCGATAACGACCTTGTTCGCGTAAGTCTAGAGAAACCGGACGATCGGTATCGCGGACGTAAACCACATATTGCCGCCCCGGTTCCGCCAACACGTAACCCGTTCCCTGACTTTCAAGTAAGGAATCCTCCGGTTCCAACTTCCACCACTTCAATCTGGTAAACAATTTGGGGAGATACTGCACCTGTTCTTCCCAGTCGTCGTTTTTCGGGGCATCGACGTTGAAGACACCTCGATCGCGGCGTCCGCCGAAGTACGTCGTTCCCCAACCCGTGACCAAGTATCCCCCAGCCATGGTAATATCCCAGGAAGCGTGGCGGATCTCCTCCAGGGTTTTGCTGTTGGGTTTGTCTACTTGACCGTCGCCGTTTTGGTCTCGCAGGTAGTAGGCGTATTCTGAGTTAACGACGGGTTTATTGCGATCGCGTGCTTCTAGGATTCGATCGTGCAATTGGCGATAGTTTTGCTGGTAATCGCCAAAGGACATCCAGTTTTCTGGGGCAAATTGTCGGACAGAATAGGCGGATTCTCCGGGGTGGATGGCGATGAGACGATCGTGCGGATCGTTGCGGACGACGATGCTGGCTAAATCGCGGTACATCGATGCGTCTGCGAATTCGTTCCATTCTGCCCCCACGTTGAAAGCCACATTATAGGCGCTGTAGCGGGCAACGATATACTGAGCGTAGCGCTGCCGCGCTTCGTCGTTGGGAAATCCCGCCCAATCCCCGACTTTGCCATCCTTTCCCCAGGCTAGAATCAACATGGCGGTGATGCCGCGTCGGTTGATGGATTCTATCCGAGAATCGACTTCTTGCCAGAAAGCCGGGTTAATGGTTTCCGTGTCAAAATTGGTAAAGGCTTTGCCGCCTTCGTTGGCTTCGGTGGAGAGTAAGTTGGCGTGAATGTAGTTGAAGCCTTGGGATGCGCGGACATCCAAGTAATGTTCGATCGTTTCTCGACTTAAGTTTTCTGCCGCGTCGATGCCAAAGAGATTCCAGTTGGTATCGCCAAAAAACCAAAACGGCGTGCCATCCTGGGTCTCGAAGTGGTAGGGAAATTGAGACCGAACCCGGATTCCGCCGCGATTATCCGATGCGACTACGGTAAATGTACCCGATTGCCCGTTGAGTCCCGCATCTGTCGAACTCACCAACCACTGCCAATTGCCTGCCACGTCGGGAGAAACTCGCATTCTCCAGGTGGTGTCCCCGTCCCAAAATAGCGGGATGGTGAGGATTTGTCCGTCGGGACGGGTGAGGGTGGCGGTGGCGGTGACTTCGGTGTAGGGGTTGGGATAAGACCCGGTGTGGGTGAAAGTTCGATCGAAAATACCTAGGGAAGGGACTTGGATGTTACCCGTCGGGTTGACGATGATTTGTACTTCGTCGTCGGTGGCGGTTTCTCCGTCGTTGGCGGTGAGTTGCAACGTATACGTTCCGGCAGCAGGGAAACGCGCCGTGGGAGTGGCGGTGTTGGCATTGTCGAAAGCCACCTTTGCCGGGCCCCGACTTGCTTCCATTCGATCGCCACCGATGGGGTGAAACCGTCGTCGCTGACCGTTCCCAGCAGCTTGACGGGGGTGGCGGGAGTCACCGTCAAATCTGCACCCGCGCGGACTACGGGGGCAGCATTGCGCGGTTCGACAGCTTGCCGTTCCCCTTCGGCGAGGGGTTCGCGGCAGCCCAATGCGGCACTGGAAAATAGGGCAATAACGATTGATAATCCACTCCTCTGGAGTATCATCCGCAGCATTGGGGAAGAGGTGGAAGGCAACCCCGTTGGGAATTGAGATCGAGAGGGAATACTGACCATGGGCAATATAAGGAGTGTCTTACTTATTTGCGGGCGAAACGGATCGAAGGAATTGTAGATCTTTTTCAGTAAAGTCTTACTATCGCTCATCTATCAAAATCCTAAATCAGTCTTAAATGCCTGCAATATTGGCTTGAGCTTCTCCTTTTTTAGGATTCAGAACTGATATTAAGCAAGACTTTCATCGCCCCTTTTTGTCGAGCACGATCGAATCCTGCCAATCCCTCAGACAAAGGATATCGCGCTTGAATCAGGGGTTGTACGTCCACCTGTCCGGCGGCTAACAATTGCAACGCTTCGGGAAACGGACCGCAACGGGAACCGACGATCGTAATTTCATCCACCACCAAAGACGAGATATCAAACGTCAACTGTCCGGCATAGGTACTTTTGAGAACCAGAATGCCTCGGGGACGCAGTGCCCGACGGGCGATCGTAAATCCTTGGGGATTTCCAGTACATTCTACAGCAATATCGTAGCTTCTGTCCGTCACCGCATCCGCGAATCCCGTTGTAATTCCCCGTGCTTCCAGATTGGCGAGTTTTTCCCGATGCCGTCCTACTGCCAACAACTCACAGCCTGTCAGTGCCAAAGTTTGAGCCACTAATTGTCCTAACTTACCATCCCCAACTACTAAAACGCGCTGACTTCTCGTCAACCCTAACTTGCCGCTGAATTTCCAAGGCAGCGGCGATCGGTTCGGTAAAGGTTGCCGCATCAGTAGAAACTGACTCGGGTACGGGGTGGAGGTTCTCGATAGGTAATGCTAGATATTCAGCAAACGCGCCGTTGTGGTTGACAATCCCCAATACCGTGCGGTTTTCGCAGTGAGTGGGGACACCCCGGCGGCAGAAGTGGCACTCTCCACAAGCTGCGTTAATTTCCCCGACTACCCGGCGATTCAGCAGCGATTCGGGACCACTTTCCACCACGCCGACGAACTCGTGTCCCGGAATCCCGGCGTAAGGATAGTACCCTCGTAACAATTCTAAATCGGTGTTGCAAATCCCGGCTTGCAACACCCGTACCAGCGCTTCCCCGTCTTTCGGTTCGGGAACGGGTACATCTGTCCGCAGTTGGAGTTGTTGGTTTTCCAGCCAGATTGCTTGCATTAGTTTGGGAAGCGTTTATTAGAATTGCCAGCGATCGCATTATACCAAAGCGAAATCCTCCACAGAGATGGTGTTGGCATTCACACCCAGAAGCGTGACTAAAATGTTCTCATTGACGCTAATTTGTGTATCGCTCCCCACTTCGACGATCGTCAATGTCTCAAACGTTAATCCCTCTTTCAAACCGATGATATCGATTCCATCTTGAAAATCCGTCACGATATCGCTCCCGTCACCGCGACGGAAATCAAATCGATCGCCCCCAGCACTCCCGGTTAGCGTATCGTCCCCTCGATCTCCTAGCAATACATCGGTTTCGCTACCGCCATTGAGCCAGTCGTTCCCCTGACCGCCATACAGCGTATCGCTGCCAGAATCTCCCCAAAGTGTATCGTTCCCTGTATTTCCAAATAGAATATCACTGCCAGCATATCCCTGTAGGCAGTCATTTCCCAGTTCCCCCAAAAGCACATCATCCCCTTCTCCCCCAAAGATGGCATCATTATCCCGACCCCCGAAGGCTAAATCGTTGCCATTGCCACCGTCGATGTAGTCAATTCCGGCGTTGCCGAACAGGAGATCGTCGTCATTTTCACCGAAAATTCGATCGTTCCCCAGATTTCCCGAGAGTTCAGTAGACCGCTACAGTTCTTTTTAGGTGAGTTCTAAGCCAGAGACTGGGGAGGGTTTTGGCGCATCTGGAATTGGACAAGATGTGTAGAAAAGCAACTCGTGTCGGAAAGAATCTTGCCAAGACTTGGTGATACTATCACACTTACGTATTTTATATTGAGTGAATGTGCCGATCGTCAAATTGGCACAAGAAAAGAGATTCTCGCAAGCCAAACGAAAGCTTCGGCAAATTGAAGACGATCGCGCGTGGGAAAGTACCATAACTCCGGACGTTGTAGCTCGGGAATGAAGAGATAACCCTATATATAGCTACACCTATTTCATCATAAGTCTTGACAAAATCTTACCCGATCGGCGAAAGCTTGTCAACCCGTTCTCACAAATGAGAATAGCGTCAATTATGAGCTGGGAAAAATCGAGGTATTTATTTGAATTTTAAAATCAAACAATAATATCGATAATTTTATTTAATCAGAAATGAGATAAAAAGTCGCGGATGTCTAAGTGCACGCTTCTTGAGAGATTACAATTCTTGCTGTCGAGAGGAAAAACTCCGAACCCGTCGGAGTTTCCGCGATTCTCTTGCCTCGAACTCCCGTGGGCTGATTTACCGCCCGAGCATCGTTAACAGCCCTTGCTGCCCCAACAGGACTTCTCGCAGCAAGCTGACGATTCCCACCCAGATAATCGGGGAAATATCGACGCCGCCGATCGGCTGGATAATCTTGCGGGTGGGAGACAGGAAGGGTTCGGTGGGAATGAGGATAACGCTGAAGGGGAACCGATGTAACTCCACTTGGGGATACCAGGTGAGGACGATGCGGAAGATGAACAGCAGGGTCATGAAAGCGAAGATGATGCCGATGCTCCAGCTCGCCAGGGTGAGGAAATCCATTATTGTAAAGCTTTGTAACTGAGTGTTTTCCTTATTTTACGGGAAATTCCGATCGATCGAGACTTCTCAAGACGGCAGCTCATCGTTAAAATTAATAAAGATTAATTTTGAAATCAAGCGTAAAACAATATGACTCCCTCTTTAGCGAACTTTTTCTACAGCCTGCTGGCTGGTGTTGTCATCGTGGTGGTTCCGGTCGTTGTCGGTCTGGTGTTCATCAGCCAGAAGGATAAAGTTCGTCGGACATAAACCTGCAAGAGCGGGCGCGAAGTTTGTAGAGTGCGGGTGCGGCAAGACCGAACCTGAAAAGCGCTATAGGTGCATACAAACTTCGATCTCGGCTCAAGTCTGTCGCCAACGCTAACCTCAGTTCTGAATAGATAGGACTGGGGTTAGATGACTTTGGCAACGGCGTTTGAAGACGAATATGTGGCTGAAGCCTCAAAGCTTTTTTGCCTTTTTTTCCGCGACTTCTGGGAAGCTTAGAGTCATCTCAGTCAAGGGGGTATTTTCAGGATGAGAACTTCTGGACTGACGTGTGAATTCGAGATTCCTGAATTAGAGATTAATGTTATTAGAGCATGAACGATCGTCTCGATCCTCAAGCATTTATACTATTTATTGGCGTTCGATTTTATTAAAAACTAGCTCCTTAAATTTCGATTAAAAAAATAATTCATTAAGGATAGTTTAAACATAATTTAATTTTTAATTATACAGGCTTTTGGTAGAATTTGAACCTTTATGATAAGAGTGCGTGCGATCGAGGAAAAAGTGAATTTTGTCAGAAATGATTACAATACCTAAAACTCCGATAATTATCCAAGAGTCAATTCCCAAAGAAATCGATCGACCTTGGCATTGTTATAAACGAGGAGACTTTATTCCTCTTTCTAATAATGGCGTATGGCAAATTTGTCGGGGTTGGGTACAACTGAGTACCATCTCGATGACTGGAGAAGAAAGAATTCTCGGCTGGTTTGGTTCTTCGATGTGGTTATCGACGTGGTTAACCCTTCAACCCGCACACCAAGCCAAAGCACTATCCGATACTCTACTACTTTGGTATTCTCGAGGCGAGATCGAGAAGACTCCTGAACTGTGTCAGAGTTTGTTACCACAAACTGGAAAACACCTGCGACAAGTTGAATCTCTGTTAGCCACTCTCAAACACAAACGAGTAGAAGATCGACTTTATCATCTCCTCAATCTTTTGAAACAAGACATGGGCGAACCGATCGATCGAGGAATTCGATTAGCGGCACGTTTAACCCACGAAGATCTCGCCAATGCAATCGGCACTTGCCGAGTTACCGTCACTCGATTGCTAGGCAAACTGAAACAACAAGGTGAAATTGAGATCGATTCTCGCGGTCATTTAATCTTGTTGCAGAAACCCGATCGATCGGCGATCGAAAAGTTACTCTATCATTCTAGCATTTAAAGACTAAAACCAGCGATCGGAACACCACCAATCGCTGGTTTTTGTTATGGTTTTAGGTTTAGAAATGCACTAAGCTGAAGTCATCTACGAAGGCAAAGAACGACGTTCCTGCAACAACTTCTTCGTATCCGAATCACCGACTTTGTGTAAGATGCGATTTAACTGCCAACTTAAAGCAGCCATCACACAAACTTGACCTAGAAAACCTAAAAGAATGGTCGAAATCGAAAATCCGATCGAGTTTACGTCTAATAAACCCCATCCAAAAGTAGCAAACATCCAAAGTTCAGAGACACTTGCCGATCCCGCTGAAACGACAAGCAAAAGAATTGGTGGCAAACCGATCGTCGCAGCTACCGAAGCGATCGCAAATGCCTGACGTCGGCGATTTTTGAGTAACAGCGTCACCTGAGAAATTGCCGCGCAAATCCAGATGATATTTGCAGTGGCGAGTAACGCGACAATGGCAGCTTCATGATTCTTCGCACCAAGGAACAGTATCCCCGGTATCCAAATGATGCCTGTAATCGCCAAATTAAGGGCAATTGCCACCAATACCGGACTTTTCTCCCCAAAAATCCATTCGCGAACCGCAGAACGACGATTACCCTGCAAATGGTGATATCGCGCCCAATCTTGTACCGTTTGACGTTGAGGAGAAAGTGCAGCCGTTAAGATGACAAACGCCACCAAGTTGACGATCGAAAATCCGTACAAAGTCTCAAGACCGTTATAGCCACGATCGTGGGTTAATGTCAGACCGAGTAACAACACTTGAAAACACGCCATCGCGTAATAGCTTTGACGCTTACTTAACAACGTAGCGCTGGGGTTGCGAAAGCGACGGTTCACCGCTTGCCACACCCAAAATGTCCACAGTATTAAATTACAGAAAACAAAGACTTGAAGCAAATCGGGCTGTTTACCCAAAGGAAGGGAAAACCATTGGAGTTCTGACCAAGAATGATTCTTGTTTTCGGGAAACATCAACCGAAATGCCAAAAGATAAGGGAGATTGCAGAACCCCGCGAGTAATAACCCAGACCAAGCACTTCCTTCCAAAAATGCAAATAACAACGCGACATTGTAAAATACACCACATCCAGCAGCGGCTAAGAGATAGAACCGAAAGAGAGTGTCGATCGGCAATCCAGCCGCGATTACCGATACAATGTGCATCGGTAAAACCAAAGCAACGGCGAAATAAACTAAAACCGGAACGCCCAGAATTTTGCCGATTAAAATGCTTTCGCTCGATTGAGGACTCAAACGAATAAAATTGAGCGTTCCGCGCTTCTGTTCTTTCGCCAAATCGTCGATCAGCAAATACACGCCACCCAAAACTAAAGCAACCAGGATGGCAACGCTAGACCAGGTTGCCATATCCAACCAGAAATCTTTCCAATCAATTTGCCAATATCCCAACCCATCCGGGAGACACTGAAAGCTATAGGGAGACCTACTTTCTCCCGTACAGTATGGGCTATTTGTAGCCCAATCGGCATCAGCATTGGACGGTTTTGGTATGGGAAATTTACTTTGCAGTACCATCCCGATAATCAATTGACCCAACAGCGATAACACCGTCGCGATCGCCAGATTTCGCCCGGTCAGACGACCTTTCCATTCCCGAAACAGTTGCGGGTTCCAGTTACCCATTCGATCGACGATCGTCATAATCATAGTTTTTCCTTTGTGATTGGTCATGAACGACTAGCTCTTAAGAAACTTGCTGGTGTCCCAACTTCAAGAAAATAGATTCTAAATCCTCCTGGGTATTGTGAAATTCGGTCAGAGGAATTCCGGCAGAGATGAGATCTCGCAGTAAGTTTGCCCGGTCTTCCAACTGCCCTTCAAAGCGAACTCGCACCGTTTGAGTTGGAGACCCAGAGGTCGAGGTTTGGGGTAAAATCTCCCATTCTTTGGCTGCCGAATGGTGTTTCAATTCGGCAATCAACCGATCGGGATTCCCCAAGGTTGTCAGATGCACATATTGACAACTGAGACGTTGGTACAGTTCGGATAGCGACGTACTTTCGACCAAGTACCCTAATTCCATAATGCCCACCGACGTACAAAGTTCTGCCAAATCGCTGAGAACGTGAGAGGAAATCAAAATCGTCATCCCCGCTTCTCGGAGGATTTTGATAATTTCTCGGAACTGCATCCGGGCGATCGGATCTAAACCGGAAACGGGTTCGTCTAGTAGTAGTAGAATGGGTTCGTGGATGATAGTCCTCGCCAAACTCAAACGCTGTTTCATCCCCCGCGACAAAGTGGAGATCTGACTGTGACGTTTGGACACCAGTTGCACCAATTCCAACACTTCGTATAACCGACGCGATCGTAACGGATCGCGCAGTTCGTACAAACGAGCAAAATAGTCCAGGTAGTCCCACACGCAGAGATCGTCATAGAGGGGAAAATCGTCAGGAAGATAGCCGATACGGCGCTTGAGAGTCCCGTGGTGGCGATCGTGTCGCAACGGTTCGCCATTGATATAGATTTCCCCCGCAGTGGGTTCCTCCGCCGATGCCAACATCCGGATGAGGGTGGTTTTCCCCGCGCCGTTAGGACCGATTAATCCATAGACTTCGCCGGATTCCACTTGCAAATCCAGTTGACTGACTGCTAGATGTCGATCGAACTGTTTCGTCAATCCGCGCGTGTCGATCGCGAGTTCTCGTTCTATTGTTACCATTTGTCTGGTTGTCCTGTGTCATTTCGCTGTAGACGCACGACCCCTCTTTTGAGAAAAGGTTATTGCTAGCTTAGCCTCTCTTTCTCTAAGTTGGCACTAAGAGGATGACAACTGACCAACGTCGGGACGGTCTAGTAGGATGTGTTAGACGGCGACAATCTTCGATATCAATTGAATCGAGACATTCGTCGTAACGCATCATTTTAAGCGTGTCAGTCCACAACAACTCACGGAGTAGCGAGATCTGCGGAGGGAAGTCATTTTGGATAGTCATCCAAACGCAAGCATTCAGGTTTCAGGACACGATCGGGGAAGCATTGTAGGGGTCAACGGCTGTTGACCCCTACCTACCAGATTTTGCCAGACCCAGCTTGTATCCCAAATCGAACCTGAATCCTTACATCCAAACTACCTTCAATTCCAATGGGGAGTATTCCTGAAAAATTACCAAAAATAGGGGTCAACGGCTGTTGACCCCTACTGGAAAATCCAATATTTTTCAGCTACACTTCTCCCAAAACTCCGTTGGAGAAAATGCGAGATATCAGCCAAATCGTCCCTGCACGTAATCGCGAGTTCGGGGATGACTCGCCTCGGTAAAAATGCCGACCGTCGGACCGAATTCTACCATTTGACCGATGCGACTTTCATCGGTGTTAAAAAATGCTGTGTAGTCTGATAATCGAGAGGCTTGCTGCATATTGTGGGTAACAATGGCGATCGTAAATTGAGTTTTCAACTTCCGCAGCAATTCTTCTATTCGAGTTGTGGAAATGGGATCGAGAGCAGAACAAGGTTCATCCATCAACAAAACCTTGGGTTTCACCGCTAGTGCTCTGGCAATACAAAGGCGCTGCTGTTGTCCCCCGGAAAGACCTAATGCAGATTTTTTCAGGCTATCTTTGACTTCATCCCACAGTGCCGCATCTTGCAGCGCAGATTCAACAATGATATCCAGTTCCGATCGAGATTTTCGACCGATTTTTTTGACACCATAAATGACGTTCTCATAAATACTAATCGGGAAGGGGTTCGGTCGCTGAAACACCATGCCAATTTTGCGGCGCAGCAGATTGAGATTAATTCGTTTACCGTAAATATCCTGTCCGTAAAACTCGACTTTTCCAGTCACGCGAACTTGATTTTCCAATTCGCAAATACGATTCAGGGCTTTCAGGAAAGTAGACTTACCGCATCCCGAAGAGCCGATAATGGCAGTAATTTTGTTTTGGTAGATCTCCATTGAGATCCCTTCAAGTGCTTTTCTGTTGCCGTAGTAAAAGCTTAAATCTTCGGTTTTTAGAGCCGCAATTTCTTCTCGATCTAAAGATTTAGAAGCTTTAGATACAACCGAATTTGGGTGATTTTCTGGGGATATCATTTAGCGAGTTTCCAGTCGTTTGCGAGTAAAGTAACGAGACAAAATACTGCTGAGCAATATGATGCACACCAGCACAAGGGATGCTGTCCACGCCATGGCATTTTGTTCTTGGTAGGGCGAACTAGCGTATTTATAAATCAACACCGATAAAGAAGGTGTTGGATTAAAAATACCATCGGGCCAATTGCTACTAGAAAGGGCAGTAAAAAGCAGCGGTGCTGTTTCTCCCGCCACACGAGAAACGGCGAGTAATGCACCGGTTGTTATCGCCGGTAAAGCCGCAGGTAGAATAATTCGGAAAGTGGTCTCAAATCGATCGCACCCCAAACCTGCCGAAGCTAAACGATAGGATTGGGGAATCAATTTGAGAGATTCTTCCGTTGTTAATGCAATAATGGGCAACATAATGATTCCCAAAGCAAATCCTCCAGCTACGGCTGAAAATTGTTTGGTTGCCAAAACAATGACTCCGTAAGCGAAAACACCGACAATAATAGAGGGAACGCTGCTGAGAATCTTCGTCATAAACCGGATAGTATTCGTAATGCCGTTATTGCCACCCAGTTCCGACAAAAATATACCCGTCATCACCCCAATGGGAATACTTAAAAGGCTGGCAATTCCCACCATCATTAATGTGCCTAAAATGGCATTAGCAAATCCATTCGGCTGGTCTTCTACGCCCACAGGTGCAGGTAAAGAAACGAAGACTTCCCAGCTTAATTGTCCAATTCCCTGTCGTAAAATTTCCCAAAAAATGGAAAATAAAGGTAACAGAGCGATCGCCGTTAATAAAAATGCTAAAACTGTCATTCCTCGGCTAAAGACTGTCCGAGGTAAAGAAAGCGGCTGATACAGTTCTCTTGCAAGAGATTCTGTTTCTGTTGTGGAAGGATTTATATCTAGAGTCACAGCTTAATTTTCAAGTAC
Source organism: uncultured cyanobacterium (assembly GCA_963838375.1). Lineage (GTDB taxonomy): Bacteria > Cyanobacteriota > Cyanobacteriia > Cyanobacteriales > Geitlerinemataceae > DVED01. The sequence goes on from CAWIQY010000016.1 coordinate 462,856, forward strand.
AAGAAGAAACTACTGTTGGTTCGATCGTCGCTCGATCGCCTGCACTAAAAACACAGCTGTCATATTAACTAATAGGGTAATGACAAACAAAATGAGTGCAAGATACATCAAAGCTCCAATGTGCAATTCATTTAAAGCTTCGCCAAATTGATTCGCTAAAATTGCTGGAATTGTACTACCCGGTTCGATCAAAGAAAAGCTAATCTTCTTCGCATTACCAATGACCATCGTTACTGCCATGGTTTCGCCTAATGCACGTCCCAGCGCTAGGATAATCGCCCCTAAAATTCCGGCACTTCCGGCGGGAATACTGGTATCCCAAATCGCTTCCCAACGAGTTGCACCTAAAGCCATCGATGCACTGCGTAAATCGGCTGGAATAGAGAGGAGAACATCTCGACTAATTGCCGCGATCGTCGGCAAAATCATAATCGAAAGCAGAACTCCCGCGACCAAGATGCTCGACCCCAAAGGCTCAGTTTCAAATAAGGGAATCCATCCCAAAAGCTCGAATAGTTTTTGTTGAACGGGAAGGAGAACCGGAATGAGAACAAAAATTCCCCAAAGTCCAATAATTACACTAGGAATCGCCGCAATTAATTCTACTAAAAAAGCGATCGGCGATCGCACCCAAGTGGGTAAAAAGTTCTCACTGGTGAGAATAGCAACAGCCAGACCAAAAGGAATAGCCAAGAATAAGGCGATCGTCGATGTTACCAGTGTTCCATAAATATAGGTTAATGCCCCAAATTCGAGCTTGGGAACACTCCATCTTTGAGTGGTAAAAAAAGACAACCCAAATTCCTCGATCGCTGGATAAGCATCTTTAAAAACTAAAATGCTCATCCACACAAAGATACCCGCAGACACTAAAGCACAAGTCCAAGCTAGACCTTTGAAGGCTAGCTCAAATCCTTCACCTTTTCCGACTGCTGACGAGAGATCGATATCGCTGAAATCGTGAAGATTGGGAGAGAGATTTTGAGACTGTTCGATCGAATCGGTCATAGGTATAAAATAATAAGCTTCCAGGCAACAGCTTTTAGTCTTCTGTATCAAAACTCAGACCAAAAGCTGACGATCTCTGGCTGTCTTTGACGACTCGTTTTACTTCACTTCCGACTTCACTTGAGAAATTGCCCGATCGGCTGTCGCTTGAGGAATTTTGGTATACTGTAACTCGTTGTTGATGTTTTGACCTTTGGTCAAAATCCACTCCACCAACTTTTTGATACTATCTGCTTTTTCAGCATCGCCGTAATCGGTTTTGATCATCAACCAAGTAATCCCAACGATCGGATATCCAGCTTCTGGATCGCTGATATTCGCCACGGTGAAATCGTCATTAAAACGCAAACCTTCCATTGCCGTATTGGCATTGGCGATCGTTGGATTCGACAAAATCTCCAGCTTGGTTTTCCAACATCGCCGTTTTCATGTTATTTTCCGAGGCGTAGTCCGCTTGAACGTAACCGATCGCACCTTCCGTTCTTTGTACCTCAGCCGCTACTCCCTCATTACCGCGACCCCCCAGGGTATTTCCCGGCGAATCGGGCTCTTTGTTCGCCGCAATTTCGCTGTCAAGTGCTTCTAAGTGAGAGGTAAAGATATAGCTAGTTCCGCTACCATCAGACCGAACGACGACGCGAATAGGTTTGTTGGGTAAGGTAACACCGGGGTTATCGGCAGCAATTTTTGCATCGTTCCAGCGAGTAATTTCGCCTTCAAAAATTGCCGGTAAAACTTCGCGAGAAAGTTTCAGATCGCTAATGGGAAGGTTGAAGACAACCGCCACTGCACCTCCGGCTGTGGGAACCAAAATCAAACCATCTTTCATTTGGGAGATTTCATCGGTTTTGGGAGGTGCATCTGTTCCTCCAAAATCCACAGTTCCTGCGATAAATTGTCTGATGCCGCCACCACTCCCGATCGCTTCGTAGTTGACTTGATTCTGCGTTTCTTGTTGGAAATCGTTAAAATAGCGTTCGTAGAGAGGTGCGGGAAAAGTTGCACCCGCGCCATTGAGTGTTGCGGCAATTGCAGCGGACAAAGGACCGAAAGAAAGTGCCACAGTGGCAACCGAAGCTGTCGCCATTCGACGCAGCGAAATCATGAAGAAAGCCATATCGTTATCAGTCCTGGTGAAAATTAAAGGCATAGCGCCTGTTCCTCGATCAGCCTAGAGTTCATCTTTTAAGCTTGCGCGAACCTTTGTTTAAAAGAATATTAAGCAAACTTAAATTATTTATTAACATTTCGACGCGCTGATAAAACAGACAAAAAAAGTCGAGCAAATAGTAAAATATAAGCCAAATTGCCGATGCAAAACGGCATAAGACACCCTATTCTAATGTGTGGCATATTTTTAAACCGATACCAACCTCCTCGATCGGTTTTTATCTATTGCCCTGGTTGAGTTGTAAGTGGTATAGGTTTATCTCATGAAACTGTTATATGGTCTCAGATACCTGCTAAAAGAAACCAACGATCGATTGAATTTAACAGATCGCTTTGGATTTGTTACAAATGCGATCGATCGTATTCCCAAGCCCATACGGAATGTTGCCCTTCGCCCCGTACTACTCCTCGTCTTGGCATCCCACTATGGTTTGTTGATGATGCCTTCGCGATCGAATACGGAAGCCTCAGAAACACCTCCAGAACCTGAAGAAGTCCAAGAAGAAATCAAGATCGCTCGTATTCAAACCAACAAACCCACCACTGCACCCAAAACACCCACATCAACTCCAGCACCCACATCAACTCCCACATCAGCAACTCCGGCTGCCACCGCCACACAGCCCTCTCCTACCACTCCCGCCCCGGCTCCAGCCGCACCGGCTCCTGCCAAAGCTCCAACTCCAGCTCCAGCTGCACCTCCTCCAGTTGCCGCACCCGCACCGGCTCCAGCTCCAGCCGCCCCTCCTCCAGTTGCCGCACCCGCACCGGCTCCAGCTCCAGCCGCCCCTCCTCCAGTTGCCGCACCCGCACCCGCTCCTCCGGCTCCAGCCTCCTCCGGCTCCAGCTCCTCCCGCTCCAACCCCCACCCCAGAACCTCCTCCAGCGCCAGAACCCGCGCCGGAAAAAACTCCCCTCAAACCCACACCAGAACCCACGCCAGAAAAACCCCCCGCAGACCCCAACGCCACTTCCACATCAGTACAAGATCCATTTGTAGATTTCCCTTTTCCCCCAGGCTTTGCTGTCGGTTCTTTGGGTTTGCTACAAGGTGCTAGCGATGGAGAAGCACGAAATGTGGCTCAAGGATTGGATGATGTGTATGGATTTTACGCTCAACAACTGCCACCTAAAAGTATTACGATCGACCAACCTGTTAAAAATGAGTCCAACTTCCGAATTTTTCCGCTGAAAACGCCGGAAAAAACTCAATACCTACACCTCGTCACCCAGGAAGACAAAACTGTCATTTTGTTAGCATCCCAACCGATCGAAGATTTAGCCGCTTTAGCCAATGCTGGAACAATTAGCGTCGAAGAAGAACGATTTTATGTGGCAGCACAAGCAGCCGGAAACGATCTAGCTCTGCTACAATTCAACCGCGCTCAACTTGCCGAAGGCTCTACACAATTTGTCGATCCAAATCGATACAGACCCGAAGGTGTGACTTCGGAGCAGCGAACGGTTCCGATCGGTGAAGTGCAAGCTAAAGTTAAAGCCCGACTGAGCGAACAAGGATTCGCTGCTGCCGATACCAGCTATCAAGGAGTTCCCGCAATTCAGGCAACCTTGGGAACATTTACCGGCTATATTATTTTCGCACCTGCTTATATTACACCAGGAAGTGGGGCAACGGAGCGAACGGCAGTCTTGACTTCTACAACAGCACCTTAATTAAGGTCCGATCGAGTTGAGCATTCAGGTATCAATCAACAGTAGGGGTCAACAGTAGGGGTCAACAGCCGTTGACCCCTACTGCATTTCAATTCTGAATTACTCTCCTCCAATCGCCAGCGAAACTCGATCGCCCCCCACTTCTCTCATTTCCACTAACAGTTGCATCACATTTTCATAGGGCATTCCCGGATCGGGAATCACAAACACAGAATTTTCCGGATTATTTTGCAAGTACGCAGGTATATCTTGCAACAACTGTTCTTGGGTATAATATCGACCATCGATCGAAATTTTACCTTCGGGATCGACGCGCACAGCTAAAAATTCGGGAAGTTCTGGGTTAACCGTAGGAGGTGCTTCATCGTCTTCTTTTCCCGGCAATGCCACATCGACAACTTCCGGTTCGCTAGTTAACGTGACCGAAACTAAGATAAAAAACGCCAGAACCACCATCACCACATTTAACATTGGCGTCAAGTTAATGGTGGGAATAGAGGCGGCAAACCGGGTGGATTTAAATCGCATTTTAATGACAACTAATACTTTTATTTAATGGCTAAGGAAACTCTTTCGCCACCAATATCTTGAAGTTTTTGTAAGAGAAGATCGACTTTTTGGTAGTCTAGGGTTCGATCGGCGCTTAACGTCACTGCACCCTCGGGGTTTTCTGCCAGAAAAGGTTCAACTTTTTCCGCCAGTTGCTCTTCTTGAATTACTTCACCCTCTACCAGAATTTGACCTTGTGAATCTAGTCCCACCACAAGTCTTTTCGCTTCTGTTTTTTCGCTTGTGCCTTCTCCCCCTCCCCCAGTTCCATCCTGAGCCGATGGCAACTCAACATTGGGAATCCCTTGACCCGTTAGCGTCATGGCTAGGATGATAAAAAATGTCAGAACCGACATCAATACATCCATCATCGGGACGAGATTGACCTCGGGAATTTGGGAAGTTTGTTGCCGCTCTTTAAACATGAATAAAATATCCTATAACCCACATTTAAAGTAAACTTGCATCCGTGGAGGACGAGACCATCGGCAATGCGCGGTTGAGATCGTTCTGTAGAGGTTCGTACCAAACTTGACGATAAATCAATTCCAGTTCGTTACCCACTTCCGCAAAATATTCCACTTGCTTCGCTTGCAAGGTAATAAATATCTGAAAAAATAACAGTGCGATAATCGCAACAATCATTCCTGCCGCCGTTGTTAGCAGCGCTTCACCAATCCCGGATGCCGCTTGAGTGGCACTGGCGGTGGAACCGCCTCCACCAATATTCAGATTGCCGAAGGTATTAATCAAACCCGTTACGGTTCCTAACAATCCCAATAGCGGAGAAACAGCAATCACGGTTTCGATCACCTTACTTCCTTTACGCATCTTGACAAACTCTTTATCCCCAGCCGCTTCTAGTGCCAACCGAAACGTTTCTGGGGTGGCTTGCCGCAGTTTTAAAGGCGCGAGGAGAAAGCGACCAATTGTCAAATATCTCGCATATTCAGCAATTTCTGCGGCTTTGTCGAGATCGTATCTTGCCGCCTCGAGAACATCGCGAACGATACGATCTTCCTGAGAAATTAATCGTATCCAGAACCAACCCCGTTCTAATGCCGTGGTAAACGTGATCACCGACAATCCCAACAGGGGCCACATCACCGGTCCCCCAGCGAGGAACGTATCGATGATTCGCTTGGGAGATTCGGGTTCCGGAACGACTGGAGCGGCTTCTAGCAATAAATGGAATAAGTACATTTTGGGGAAGAAAGTGGCGATCGCAAGATATCCAATTTAGGTTATCGGATTTTGAGAGGGAATTGGTTAAAAACAGTTTAATTCAACATTAAAGCGCTCATGATATTTTTGAGTTCCGAAAAATTTAACTTAGCCAACATCCCAAATATTAGGAATTGGCAAGTTGGCGTAACGCTTCTGTTGTCATCTGCTCTGGTGATTTTACGTATCTCGTTCCTTGCAAGCTTGAAACAATATGTAAATAATACGGCGTTTCGCCGGTTTTAGAGATGCGATAAACCCGCATTCCCGTGTCGGTGGCAATGTCCAATGGTTCAGCTTCATAGCCGTCATTTTGTAGATTTTCCAAGAGATTGCCCGCGATCGATCGCCATTGAGTATCCGTTGTCTGCCAGCAGTCGTCACGTCCGCTGCCACAACCCGGTTGCTGCTCCCCAACGTGGGGAAAGTTGTTCGATGGCGTGGGTTCGGGAGTGGGTTCCGGTGTGGGTTCCGGCGTCGGTTCTAAGGTTTTTTTGGGAGTAGGAGTGGGTTCGGGTGTCGGTTCGGGAGTCGGTTTGGGAGTAGGAGTAGGAGTCGGTTCGGGAGTCGGTTCCGGTGCGGGTGCCGGTGCGGGTGCTGGTGCCGGTGCGGGTGGCTGTTGTCTGGGGACTGGTGCTGGTGCTGGCGCTGGTGCCGGTGGCTGTTGTCTGGGGACTGGAGTGGGTGCGGCGGGGGGTGGCGCTGGAGTCGGTTCGGGAACCGCTGTGGATGGCGGCAGGGTAGGAGACGGTTGCTGGGCAGCCGCAGCCGGTGCTGGAGACGAGGAAACTGGCGGGGAAACCTGGGGTTTGGGGGGTAACTTGGCGACTTGGATGAGCATTTCCGGCTGCGTTTCCAGTTCCACTATTTCCGGTTCTTGAGGTTCTTGCGGGGGGTTGGGCAGCAGTAACAGTATGCCGTGAAGGGCAGAAACGACGAAAAACCAAGGGCGAATCAGCCATTGAATGGGGGCGGGTAGCTTTTTCCACAATTGGGGTAAGGACATACCGGGGTACGAAAAGGCGTTCTCTGATTATACATAGTTGAGAATCTATATGATTACCTTAACGAGAAAAGAAGGAAAACTCTCTCTGAGATTCTGCTCTAAATGACTATCTGTAGGCGATTGTGGGAGATTTAGCGACAGAATTGTTGAGATCGATCTGGAGTAAAAGTTATAAACTTGCAACAAAATCATAAATTAATTAAGAAAGACTTGCATTAAGAGTTCCGATCCTGCTTTAATTAGATTCGATCGCCATGTGTACCGAGCGATCGCCTACAAAACTCAAATTCATCTAGGGATAACACCGATGACCAAAATGACTCGGCGAGCTTTCATCGCCGGCAGTGCTGCTGTGTCTGCGATCGCTCTGGGACAGTTCAATCGTCCGCTTAGAGCCCAGTCCGGTAATGTTGTAAACTTATACTCGGCTCGTCACTACGACACGGATAACGATATCTACCAAAGCTTCACAGACAGTACGGGGATTCGGGTGAACTTGGTCGAAGCCGAAGCTGACCAGTTAATCGAGCGGATTAAAAGCGAGGGAGTCAATAGCCCCGCAGATATCCTCATGACCGTAGATGCCGGTCGTTTGTGGCGAGCGCAAGAAGAAGGATTGTTTGAAAGAGTCTCCTCACCCGTTTTGACGCGGGAAATTCCCGAAAGCCTGCGACAACCTGAAGGACTGTGGTTTGGCTTGTCGAAACGGCCACGACCGATTATGTATAGCAAAGAGCGGGTCAATCCTAGCGACCTTTCTACCTACGAGGATTTGGTCAACAGTCAGTGGCGGCGCAAAATTCTCATCCGCTCTTCTAGCAATATCTACAATCAGTCTTTAGTTGGCGCTCTGCTAAACGCTCACGGTGAAGCTAAAACCGAAGAGTGGTGTCGGGGAATGGTGGCGAACTTTGCCCGCCCGCCAGAAGGCAACGATACAGCGCAAATTAAAGGCGTGGCAGCCGGACAGGGAGATATCGCGATCGCCAATACCTACTATTTGGTGCGGTTGGCGAAGTCCGACAAACCCGAAGATCGAGAAGTCGCCGAAAAGGTAGGCATCTTTTTCCCGAATCAAGGAGCCGGGGAGAGAGGAACTCACATTAATATTAGCGGGGGTGGCGTTCTCAAAACAGCACCGAACAAGGAAGCCGCTATCAAGTTTTTAGAGCATCTGGTTAGTCGTCCCGTCCAAGAACTCTTTGCGGAGGGGAATAATGAATATCCTGTTGTCGAAGGTGTCGAACTCGATCCTGTGCTGGCTAGCTACGGTACGGATTTCAAACAAGATGATATTAATGCTGCGATTTACGGACGCTTGAATGCAGAAGCATTGAGGGTGATGGACCGTGCTGGGTGGAAGTAGTAGTTTCTCGGTGAAATTTGAACTGCCCTCTGTCGGGCAGGGCTGTTTCATTTTCTGTAGGGGCGAAGCGAAGGCGTCCGGGAATCCCAAGAGTGGTTGCCCCGATCTCTGGAACCCCCATGATTTCGTCGGTGGCGGGGTAGGCACTCTTGGCGCTACCCCTACAAAATCCTCGTTTTCCACGACAATGAAACAGCCCTGCCCTCTTAGAGGCGGACTGCTGTCCGCCGCTACTCAACCCATATCATGTCGATGCGTAAGTCCTGTTGCCATTGAGTCAGTCTATATTAATGATGGAAGATGACAGGATATCGCAGCTTCGATGATGCACTACCGACGGTTTGGACGAACTCAACTACAAATGCCCGTGTTTTCCTGCGGGGGAATGCGCTACCAACATTCTTGGAAAGACATTCCCAAATGGCAAATTCCCGACGAAAACCAGCGCAATTTAGACGCCACGATTCGCCGCGCTGTGGAACTGGGTATTAACCATATTGAAACAGCGCGGGGGTACGGAACCTCCGAAGTTCAACTGGGGAGAATTTTGCCGACTCTTCCGCGAGAGCAGTTAATCGTACAAACGAAAGTTTCTCCAAAAGCCAACCCCAAAGATTTTCGGGATAACTTTCATAAATCCCTGGCTAACTTAAACCTCGACTATGTGGATTTGTTGGGGTTACACGGCATCAATACACCGGAGATTCTCGAGTGGAGTATTCGACCGGGTGGGTGTTTAGATGAAGTGCGAAAATGGCAACAAGAAGGCAAAGTTCGCTTCGTTGGTTTTTCGACCCACGGTCCGACGGATGTGATTGTCAAAGCCATTGAAACGGGACAATTTGATTATGTCAATCTCCACTGGTATTATATCAATCAGTGGAATTGGTCAGCGATCGAAGCGGCAAAAACGCAGGATATGGGCGTGTTTATTATCAGTCCATCGGATAAAGGGGGAAAACTCTACCAGCCACCCAAAAAATTAGTAGACCTGTGCCAGCCACTGTCTCCCATGGTCTTTAACGACTTATTTTGTTTGAGCCATCCTCAAGTTCATACCCTCAGTTTGGGAGCGGCAAAACCCACGGATTTTGACGAACATTTGAAAACTTTACCAATACTCGATCGTGCCGATGAGATTTTACCGCCGATTTTGGCAAGATTAGAACAAGAGGCGATCGCTTGTTTGGGAGAAAATTGGGTCAAAACTTGGGATATCGGCTTGCCAAAGCATGAAGATACGCCAGGCGGAATTAATATCAAATTGATTCTCTGGCTGAGAAATTTAGCGATCGCTTACGAGCTGAACGACTATGCCAAAGGGCGTTACAACCTGCTAGCAAATGGCGGTCATTGGTTCCCAGGAAATCAAGCTAAAGGTGTCGAGAATGTAGATTTAAGTGCTTGTTTACAGCACAGTTCTCATGCCGACAAAATTCCCGATTTACTTGCCGACGCACATCGGTTATTCGGCGGGGAGAGTGTCCAACGACTATCGCAACAATAAACATTCAGCTCATAGAGATTCAGCTCGCGGCTACTGGGCGATCGATCGGTGTCACCAATAAAGTAATCCCTTCTCGTCCGACCACCATCACTTCTTCTTTGGGTTTAAGTGCGATCGAATGTTCGATCGCACAATTGGCATCATTAGGAGAATCGAAGAAACGAGCGGGCCAATAACTACTTTGATATTTGACACGACCGGGACGATCGCCGGAAATGGTGACATCTACTATAGCAATCTCTGGTGTGGGAAACAGTTCGATCGATTGCCAATTCGATGAACTGACAACAGACGGCAGCGGAACCCAGAGACTCCATTTCTCAAACCAGTATGGGAATGAAAATGCTTTCACAAACCGTCTCCTAAATTGAAACATCGCTCAATAATCTTCGATGTTTCCCACTGTACAGAAAACCGAATACACAAATGGGTTACGTGAACAAATACTCACAACCGATCGTGCATTCACAGGGTAATGGGCAAGCTAACCCGTAAAAGGTTCACAACTACCCACTAGCCACTAGTAATGGTGCGTTTCCTTCGTCAACACACCCTACTAACCTGGTGCGTTTCCTTCGTCAACACACCCTACCCAAAGCGCCATCTTAAGGATAAAAACCCAACTGGGGTAATCCCAACGTTTCTTCCAAACCGCACATCAAGTTCATGCACTGCAACGCTTGACCCGCTTGACCTTTCAGCAGGTTATCGATAGCCGACATGACAATCACCCGGTTCGTGCGCGGATCCACCTCAACACTCAGGTAGTTCAGATTGGTCCCGCACGCCCATTTCGTTTGGGGATAGGTTCCCGTGGGTAAGACTTTCACCCAATCAGAAGACCGATAAAATGCGTTGTAAATCGTATATAAATCTTCCCGAACTAAGCCGGGATCTCGTAGAGTGGCGTAGACCGTGGATAAAATCCCTCGCACCATGGGGATCAGATGAGGCGTAAACTGTACCATGACATCCTGTCCGGCAAGATCGCTACAAATCTGCTCGATTTCCGGCGTGTGGCGATGGCGAGTGACGCCATAGGCTGCGAAAGAATTATCCGCTTCAGCCAGCAATAAATTGGTTTTCGCCTGTCGTCCGCCGCCAGAGGTGCCGGATTTGGCATCGATGACGAGGGTTCCCGGTACGATCAACCCTTGTTTGAGCAGGGGAGCGATCGCCAGTAAACTAGCGGTGGGGTAGCAGCCGGGACAGCCGACGAGTTGGGCATTTTTGATGCGATCGCGATACAGTTCCGGCAATCCATATACGGCGGTTGCAGCCGTGTCTCCATCCGTGCGATCGCCACCGTACCATTTTTGATACGTATCGAGATTGGAAAACCGATAGTCGGCGGATAAATCCAGCACCTTGCAACCTTTGGCGAGCAAAGTCGGTGCCATCTGATAGGCTAAACCGTTAGGCAAAGAGAGAAAAACCACTTGACAGCGATCGGCAATTGTCTCTGCATCCACCGGTTCCACCATCAGCTTCACCCGATGTCCCAAATGGGGATACAAATCCGAAAAAGGTTTACCCGCACTGCTTTCGCCGCCCAAATAAACCAGTTCGACTTGGGGATGTTCTAGCAGGAGTCGAACCAACTGAACTCCGCCATAACCCGAGGCGCCGACGATGCCGACAGAAATGCGTTCCATATTACCCATCATCCTTTTCCCAATCGCGATCGTGTACAAGATAGTTAACGTTTGCTGCATTCTAGATCGGGCTGTCGGTTTTACAACCCACCCCGGAGAGATTGACTGCGACCCGAAAATAAGCTGTCGGGCGATCCCACACCGGAGTGTCTGGCGAGAAATCCCAGTTCGATGGCGCGATCGATCGTGTTATTTGGCAAACGAGATACAATTTAGATGAAAGCCGCTTTATAAAAGTTTACCGAAAACTTGGGTTTAAAGCCCCGCCGTTTTAGGGCGGCTTTTCTGATATACTAAGTCTAGTGGAAAAGGTAATCAACCACTTAAAAAACCTAGTACCGCGCATGGTAACGCTGAACCTTGAAAACTACATCTAGGCGGTTCTACTGCATTTTTCTAGTTTCCTCCTAGCAGTGGGTAAAAGATTTATAGGGACTAGACGTACAGCATTTAGGGCGGTAATGCCCTTCTCAAAAAAGAACTCGCAATTAGCGAATAGGGTAGGGCATACCCGAATTCACGCTTGGGGAGAATCCCACCTCTGGGCTAAGGGACGCAAGGAACCTAGTTTAAGTGGTTTCGATGAACCAAGAATCCCTGTGCCTTTAGGTCAGGGAGTGTCAAGCAACAATGCTCGGAAGGCAACGGATCGATCCCCCCTTCTCCGTCATTGACCTCAAATCCATGTCATCGAACTTCTCCGTGAAATCGTTCTTACCTAATCCCCTACAATCGTTTAAGTTTGACTCGATCGACGCTGCTTTGACCGATCTCAAAGCCGGACGGATCATCGTCGTCGTGGATGATGAAAATCGAGAAAATGAGGGCGATCTCATTTGTGCTGCACAGTCTGTCACCCCCGATCAAATCAACTTCATGGCAGTGGAAGCTCGAGGGTTGATCTGTTTGGCAATGACGCCAGAGCGCTTAGACAAATTAGAGCTGCCTCTGATGGTCAGCAACAACACGGCGCCGGACCAAACCGCATTTACGGTCAGTATCGATGCTTCGCCCCATGTCGGAGTCACCACGGGCATTTCCGCCGACGATCGCGCTCGTACCATCCTAGTGGCGATCGACCCCAACACCAAACCCGAAGATCTCAAACGTCCCGGTCATATTTTCCCGTTACGCGCCCGCGAAGGCGGTGTCCTCAAACGCGCCGGACATACAGAAGCGGCAGTAGACCTCTCCCTGCTTGCCGGACTCGATCCCAGCGGGGTGATTTGCGAAATCCAAAATCCCGACGGTTCGATGGCGCGGTTGCCCGAGCTAATCGAATATGCTCGCAAACACCAACTCAAGATTATCAGTATTGCCGACTTAATTAGTTATCGTTTGCAAAAAGAACGCTTTGTCGAGCGGGAAACCGTTGCCGACTTACCCACTCAGTTCGGTGAGTTTCAGATTTACGCTTACCGCAATTTATTAGATAATTCGGAACACGTGGCGATCGTTAAAGGCGATCCCGCTGAATTTACCGATCGACCCGTTCTCGTGCGCGTCCATTCTGAATGTTTGACGGGGGATGCTTTGGGTTCTTTGCGTTGCGATTGCCGGATGCAACTCCAAGCCGCGCTGAAAACCATCAACCACCACGGATCGGGAGTGGTGGTCTATCTCCGTCAAGAAGGACGGGGAATTGGGTTGATCAACAAACTCAAAGCCTACTCCCTGCAAGATATCGGGTTGGATACAGTAGAAGCCAACGAGCGTTTGGGTTTCCCTGCCGACTTGCGAAATTACGGGGTGGGGGCGCAAATGCTCAACGATTTGGGCGTACACAAGATTCGTTTGATTACCAACAATCCCCGCAAAATTGCCGGGTTGAAAGGCTATGGCATCGAGGTGGTCGATCGAGTTCCGTTGTTGATCGAAGCCAACGATTACAACTCGATTTATCTGGCAACCAAAGCCAAGAAATTGGGGCATATGCTGCTGCAAACTTATTTGGTGACAGTGGCAATTTGTTGGAAAGAAGACCTTTCAATCGCCGAACACTTCGATCGGCTAGAAGAATTGCGGGATGTTGCCAACACCGAACATTTGCTCATCCAAGAAGAAACCCGACCCGTCACCGTAGCGGTGTTCGATAATCCCTCATTAACCATTCACCTGGGATTCGACCAAGCCGACTTGACCAAACCCGATTGGTATCAAGATCGCGAACACCCTTACGTGCAAGCAGTTTCTCGCATTCTCGATGGTTTGGCAACCCGATCGTCTGTGCGACAATTGGAGTTTTTGGTGTCTCCCGGTAGCGATCCGCTGACCAGTTTGAAGGTACAACTCGATCGACAACGCTTAGAACCGGGTCAGTTGCCTTCGCAGGTTTGCGATCGATTGCAAACCCAAACGATTTATCGATTTGAACGACAGTAGTTTAAGACTGATGCGGTGAAGTTAATCAACAGTCGAGATCTTCGAGTTTCCCCAGCTTGGTCGATCGTTTGGAATCCGGTCAAGAAACTGCCTGCCAACACCACCTGGCAAGACGATGGAATTGCCATCGCCCAAGCGTCTCCCATTTTCAGTCCTGACGGACAATTGGCGATCGTTGGAGACGCCTTTCTCACCAACCGCATTGCCTTACAACAACATTTACCGGGGAAATCCTTTGCTGAAGACCCCCAGATGGGCGATCTGCAACTGATTGCCGGTTTGTGGCAGCAGTTTGGCATCGAGAGTGTCGCCCGGTTATGCGGAACTTTCGCCTTCGCCGTTTGGGATCGCCATCAGCAGAAACTTTGGGGCGTTCGCGATCGTGTTGGTGCGAAAACCCTGTACTACAACACTTCTGGTTCGACAGTCGCGATCGCGCCTCGTTTGAAAACCCTTACCCCTTACCGCACCGACGATCTAGATCTAGTTGCGTTGCGAGATTACCTGTGTTGCGCCTTCGTTCCTGGAGAAAGAACCTTGTGGCGGCAAGTGCGGGAATTGCGTCCGGCAGAGATGCTGTGCCTATCGAGAGAAGGAGAATCCCGGCAATTTTACTGGCAACCGCAAGCAAAAGTGTGTCACGCCGATCGCCCTGTGACGTGGCACGCCGGGGAACTTCGATCGCTCTTGGAACAAGTCGTACAGGACAATTTACCGCAGTCATCAACCCGTGGGTGCGTACCTATCTGGGGGATTGGATTCAAGCTGCATTGTGGCTTTAGCGTCCCAATTTCACGATCGTCCCGTTCATACTTATTCCATTCATTTTGGCGCCGACTATCCCAACGAACTGGAATTTGCCGATCGAGTTGCACGTCACTGCCAAACCCAGCATCGCGTTTTGGAAATCACCCCCGATCGAGTTTGGGAAATGTTGCCCATTACGATGGCAAATTTAGACGATCCCATCGGCGATCCGCTGACTGTTCCTAACTATTTACTCGGACAAATTGCTGGCGAAGAGGTGAGTACGATTCTCAACGGAGAAGGTGGAGATCCCTGTTTCGGCGGACCGAAAAATAAACCGATGTTACTCGATGCCATTTACGCTGGGGTGGCTACTTCAACACCACCGGATTTGCTTTCGAGTTACCTCAGTTCTTATAAAAAATGCTTTCGGGAATTGCCACAACTGCTCAAACCGGAAATTTTAGGAGCGATCGCATCGGAAACTTCTGTCTTTTCCCCCGATTTACACTCAGATACAGATTATCTCAATCGGTTGATGTTGCTCAATATCAAATTTAAAGGCGCAGACCACATTTTGACGAAGGTGAATAATCTGACCTCTGCGGCGGGACTCTCGGGTCGATCGCCTTTATTCGATCCTCGCATTGTGGAACTCAGTTTGCAAATTCCGCCTAACTATAAATTAGCAGGCGCTGAAGAAAAAGCCGTGCTCAAAAGTGCCGTCGCCGACTTATTACCCCAGGAGATTGTCTATCGTCCCAAAAGCGGCATGAGAGTGCCGGTGAGCGCCTGGTTCTATCGGTTTTGGCGTCGCCGAGCCAAATCGTTGCTACTCAGCCGCAATGCCCAAATTTTAACCTATTTCGATCGGGCTGTCATTGGCGATTGGCTGGAATTTCGCGGCGATCCTTGGCATCGTTACGGGATTAAGTTATGGTTATTGGTGAGTTTGGAAATGTGGTTACAAGTTCATCGATCGAAGTAACTGGGGAATCCATCTGGAAACTCAACCAAAATCATCAGACGCAACAATAAATTCGCTCTCCGTCTCGAAAGCTAAATCCCCCGGCGCCGGTTGTATGTATCGATTGACGGCTAAACATTGAGCCACGATTTTTAATAGTTTTTGGGGAACAAAAGATTCTAACTCCACAAAGTTTCCTCGTTCTAACCACACAATTTCATCCCGAGACAAACTCTGACGAACTTCTGGGGAAATCGGTTCTATTGGTGTTTTAGAGTTGATTGAATTTTGGACAACTGCCTGGCGAGTTTTGAACACTTGGCGCGGTAAAAGTCCCATATCAAAAATCTCAACTGGGTGTTCGTGGAACCATTTAGGACTATTGCATAAGGTATGATATAAGCTGACTCCACGAGGTGAAGCATCGTGCAGAGCATATACTTTTAAGTTCGGATTTTGGCGTAATATTTCCAGAAGCTCAGTGAAGATGCTCCCCGGATATCCGGTGACGCTGACTACCGCACAATTATATTCGCGGTGAAAGTTATTTGCTAGTAGAAATTGGGCAATTTCCGGTCGATCGCACACCACCAGACGATCGAAACTATAACCACCGATTTCTTCATCGATCGGAGTTCGATCGATGTTTTCTTTAATGTTTTCTTCAATTGGCGGCAGCAACTTTTCGAGACTCCCATTAACTTTCGTCCATTTTTCGATCCATCGATCGATATTTCCTTCGTAAAAAAGGGAGCTAAGCTGAAGACTGGGTTTGTATTTTGGATCTATATAGAAGCTCCATTTTATCAATACAAGTCCGGCAGCAACTCCCATTAAAAAAACAAGAAACCCGAGCAAGGGAACTCTAGATAAAATTGCACCTAAGAAAGAAAACTCTATAATTAGTCCTATTCCGGCTATCTTTATTCTCTTTTTATATCCCGGCATAGCTCGATAATACAACTCAAAACCTAAACCTACAACAGTACCCCAAAGCATTAGCCCCAAAAAGAAAATTAAAAATATTGCCCAAACGAACACTGGACTATTTAAAAACTCTTCTCCTCCCAAAAACACTGGGACAATCAACATAAATACAGGAATAAAACAAAAAAAGTAATAGAGTAATATTTTTTTGACCTCATTAGTCTCTCGTTGAAATAGAGGTCGCTTGATGGCATAAAATAATTGCTTATTTGTATAATACAGTCTATCTTGATAAGAAGCACGATCGATAGAGTTTTTGAATAATAAATCTTTCGTGTCCTCTACATTCGTTTTGGGTTCAAAGGTAAATGGATGCCCGCATTTCTTACATCGCCCATTATTTGCCACTCTTTCTTTATAGTTACTATCAGTCTTACACTGAATACACTTCATAAAATCCTCACAACTTTTAGAGATTAAGCTATTTCCGACTGACTCTAGAAATGTTAATTTCCAACTTGTCCATCTAATAAAATACTGTAATCTTCTCGCCAGCGAATCACTCGATGCCTTCCCTTTTCCCACAAAACCTCAGCCGGACGGGGACGGTGCAGAAAATGCGAAGACATGGCGTACCCATACGCCCCGACATCCAAAATAGCGAGAATATCTCCCGGTTGCAGCGCCGGAAGCTGACAATTGCGCCCCAAATAATCGCGGGAATACGTCGTATTGCCACAGACATCCGTCAGGTAAAGCGGTTCCTCTGCATTTGCCCAACTCACAATTTCCCGATAGCCACCGTGAACGCTAGGCACAGACAAATTGCCGACGGTGGTATCGACTCCGAGAATTTGCTTGCCGTCGTGCCACTTCACCGAAACCACCGTTGCTAATAATGTACCGCAACCGGCGATCGCCGATCGTCCCGGTTCGATAATGAGCTCCATATCCCGTCCCAACTCAGTCAACGCCAGAGTCAACTGTTCCCCAAAGGTTTCCCACTCAAATGCTGCCCCTCCTGTGCGGTATGGATAACCAAAACCGCCACCAAAGTCCAGATAGTTCCAATCGGGAAGTTGCCTGCAAGCTGCGAGAACCGGTTGAATCACTTCCGTAAAGGCTTGAGTGGCATTGGTTCCGGTGCCGCGATAAAAGTGTAAGCCTTCAATTTTCAACCCGTAGGAATCCGCAACGGTAATCGCATCTGGAAACTCCGACGGACGAACCCCGATGCGGCTATCTCCCGTGATTTCGGGTAAATTGAGCCGCAAACCCAACCGAGGCGAAAAGCTAGGATTGACTCGGGTCAAAACCTCGCCGAATAGACGAATTTGAGCAATGCTATCGAGATTGAACGTCGCGATACCCCAATCGAGTAACTGCTCGAATTCCGTCCCATTCAGATTGCTGCCACTATACACGATTTGGCTGGGATGAAATCCCGCCTGGAGTCCGAGGAAAGCATCTCCCGGCGTATTGGCATGAAGTCCCCAACCGCACTGGCAGAAAATTTGCAGCAGAGAAACATTGCCGTTGGTGACGCTGGCAAACCGAAATTGAGTGTGGGGATAGGAAACGGATTGAGAAATTCGATCGATCGTCTGGCGGAGACGATCGCCGTCATAGATGTAAACTGGAGAACCGTAAGTATGCAGCAGTTCTCGGACTTCATCGATGGAAAAAGGGGGCGTGCGGTACGGTATTGTCTGGGTGACCACCAGTTCTCTCCTGAGATGCTTAGCAATCGATCGTCCGATTCTCCCCTATCTTAAAACTTCAAGGTTATCCTTACTTTGTGTCCAGCATTTTCTCGACAAAATTGGTGTAAACATCCCCCGCGAGAAAATCGGGATTCTCCAGAATTTTCTGATGAAAACCGATCGTTGTCGGCACACCCGTAATGGCACATTCCCGCAGCGCCCGTTTCATGCGAGCGATCGCACTTTGGCGATCGGGCGCCCACACAATCAGCTTACCAATGAGAGAATCGTAGTACGGTGGAATTTCATAATCGGTATATACGTGGGAATCCATCCGCACCCCAATCCCTCCCGGCGGCAGATAACCGCTAATCTGTCCCGGACGAGGCGCAAAATTGCGATCGGGATCTTCGGCATTGATCCGACATTCGATCGCATGACCTTGAAGATACACCTCGTTTTGGGTCATCGGCAGCTTTTCCCCTTGCGCCATCCGAATTTGCAAACCAATCAAGTCTAATCCAGAAATCGCTTCGGTGACGGGGTGCTCGACTTGGATGCGGGTATTCATCTCCATAAAGTAGAAGTTCCCCGAAGCATCCAGCAGAAATTCTACCGTTCCCGCCCCAACGTAGTTTATCGCCTTGGCAACGCGAACCGCCGCATCCCCCATCTGCTTCCGGAGTTTAGGCGTCAGTGCCGGACTGGGGGCTTCTTCCAGGAGTTTCTGATGGCGGCGCTGGATCGAACAATCCCGTTCTCCCAAATGCACCGCGTGTCCGTAACAATCCGCCATAATCTGAAACTCGATATGGCGCGGACGTTCGATGAATTTTTCCAGATAAACCCCCCCATTCCCAAAAGCCGCTTCGGCTTCCCCTTTGGCGGAACGGAACAGTTGAGGCAGTTCGGTTTCGTTTCGCACAAGGCGCATTCCGCGTCCGCCGCCGCCTGCTGTAGCTTTGACCATCACCGGATAACCAATTTGGCGAGCAATGTCGATCGCCTCTTCTTCTGAGGCAATTAAGCCATCGCTTCCCGGCACCGTGGGGACACGAATCCGCTGCATGGTTTCCCGCGCGTTGGATTTGTCCCCCATCTTCAACATGGCTTCCGGGGTCGGACCGATGAAGGTAATCTGGTGATCGGCACACATCTCCGCAAACCGGGCATTTTCCGCGAGGAATCCGTAACCGGGATGAATGGCTGTGGCGTTGTGGGTGAGTGCGGCAGAAATGATGTTGGGAATGTTGAGATAGCTTTTGTTGCTGGGCGCTTCGCCGATGCAAACCGCTTCGTCAGCCAGTTGAACGTGGAGAGCGTGGCGATCGATCGTCGAGTGAACCGCAACGGTGGCAATCCCCATCTCCTCACAGGTGCGGAGAATCCGCAGCGCTATTTCTCCACGATTGGCAATTAAAATTTTGTCAAACTGCATTGTCAAGCTTAGACTTCAAACCATAGATGCCGATTCCGATCGACCTTTAAATTTGGGAATATTACACACAGAGATGGAAAGGTCTCCACACTATGTTAAAATACCACAATACAAGGTCAATACCTTGGTCATGCGGATGTGGTGGAATGGTAGACACGCACGCTTGAGGGGCGTGTGGAGAAATCTGTGCGAGTTCGAATCTCGCCATCCGCATTATCTGTAGGGGTGAAGCATTTCCCCGAAAGTATATTGGGATTCCCGACGCTCGAGAAATTTCTGGTACTTTTCCTCATCACCCCCCAAAGAGTCTACTGAAACTTGGGAAACAACTTTATAAGATTTTGCTGCCACTTCTTCCTCAGAAAGTGGTTCTCTTTTTCCACACCGCACCCCGAACTCTTAAGCCACTAATATGGTAATAAGTCAGTTACCTAAAGAAGTACGGGAGGCTGAAAGTCCCCGTGTTTTAACCGGGGGATGAAAGACGACACGAGGGGATTTATCCCCCGTCAGTACAGGAACTGTCATCTCCGTCACGATTACGCTAGTGTATTGAGTGTAAGATAAATTGATATTGGAACTGAGGTCGAACCAATGCTCGTATACGAAATGAAACTCAAAGGCAAACCCGAGCAATACGATGCTCTAGACGGCGCAATCCGCACGGGTTTATTCATTCGTAATTCGTGCATCCGCTACTGGATGGACAACAAAGGCGTTGGTAAATATGACCTCACCGACGGGGAACGGTAGAGTACAAGACGACCGGGTGGAAACGAGCGTGATGACCGCAAGTACATCACTTTCACAGATGGGTTTGAAGCCGGACGTTTCAAACTTCTCGGCTCCCGCGATCTGGGTTACTATAACCCGAAAAACGACATCAAGCGAGTGCGAGTAGTGCGTCGTGCCGACGGGTACTACGCCCAATTCGGGATTAAGTGCGACCGCAGGCAGGATGTAGAGCCGACTGGACGCGCCATCGGACTGGATGTTGTCAATATCTTTCTATTTCCTGAAACTCCTTGTTGATTATGACGTCTTCTCCGGCTGCTCTGGATATTCAATCGCTGTTCGATCGAATTGCTCCTGTTTACGATGACTTTAACGATTGGCTGAGTTTCGGGCAGCACCGGATTTGGAAGCAGATGGCGGTGAAGTGGTGCGGTGCAAAGCCGGGAGATGTGGCGTTAGATCTGTGCTGTGGCAGCGGAGATTTGGCGCTGCGGGTGGCGGATGCGGTGGAGATGGGGGGGATGGTGTACGGGGTG
Organism: uncultured cyanobacterium; assembly: GCA_963838375.1. Classification (GTDB taxonomy): domain Bacteria; phylum Cyanobacteriota; class Cyanobacteriia; order Cyanobacteriales; family Geitlerinemataceae; genus DVED01. The sequence continues at coordinate 483,450 of CAWIQY010000016.1, forward strand.
GATTTCTCGGCGGCGTTGCTGGAAATTGCTCGAGAGCGTTCGCAGCAGTTGTCTGTACCGCCGTCTGTTTGCTGGATGGAAGGGGATGCTCTCAATTTGCCGTTTGAGGATGAGATGTTTGATGCGGCGACGATGGGGTACGGGTTGCGGAACCTGACAGATATTCCTCGGGGATTGCAGGAGTTGTATCGCGTTCTCAAACCCGGTGCGTCGGCGGCGATTTTGGATTTTCATCGTCCGAAATCGACTGTGATGCAAGGGTTTCAGGATTGGTATCTCCAAACTTGGGTGGTGCCTGCGGCGGCGCGGTTCGGTTTGACGGAAGAATATGCTTATATTCGTCCGAGTGTGGAACGGTTTCCCACCGGAAAGGTGCAAGTGGAATTGGCACGACAGGCTCAGTTTCGCCATGCTGTCCATTATCCGATTTCCGGCGGTATGATGGGGGTATTGGTGGCAACCAAATAAAAAAGAAGTTCCCGATTCTCAACTCCTGTAACTCCTGTAACTTCTGAACTCCTTTTCTTTACGATCGGCGATTAATTTTGAACTGGAATCACGTTTTAGAATTGAGTTTACCGCCGATCCTCGGTGGGATCATCGGCTATTTCACTAATGATTTAGCCATTAATATGTTATTTCGTCCCTACAAGCCAGTCTATATTGGCAAGCGACGTCTTCCCTTTACGCCAGGATTAATTCCCCGCAATCAGAGTCGTTTGGCACAGCGGGTTTCCGATACGATTATGAGTTCTTTGCTGACGCCAGCGGAACTCCAAAATTTGACCCGTCGTTTACTGCAAGTCGAACGGGTACAAGCGGCGCTACTTTGGCTGCTAAAAGGTGCTCGGGAACAGATTAAAACCGAAACAGAGCAACGGACCGCTAAGATTTTAGCGGGGATTCTGCACGATTTGTTAAGTCGATCGTTTCCTCGATTGTTGAAAGTATTAGCCAAACAAGATGATTTTCTCGAGGAACAATTCAACCATATTTTTGATGAAGTTTTACTCGAGTTTCAACTCACGGAAGAACAATCGGGTCAATTAGCAGAATGGTTGTTACAGTCGATTTTACCTCCCGATGTTTTGCGTTTGGGGTTGGTAGATTTTTTGACCGATCGCAATATTGCGATTATCGATGAAGGGTTTCGGGAGAGAAGCAGCGGAACCTATTGGGTGGTGGCGAATTTGTTTGGTTTACGCAATACCCTGACTCGGTTGAGGACTTTTTGTTTGGATGAGAAAGAGGCAAGTAATGCTCGTTTGGCAGAGTTAATTCAGTCGTTGTCGATTCGAGAACGACTACAAGAATTGCTGCTCAATCTTTCTTTGCAAAATCTGCCGGTTTCGACGGTTCGCCAGTTACGTAAAACGATGGGTGATAGTATTCGTAACTACATTCAAAATGAGGGGATTGAGTTATTTAAAAAGTTAAGCAAGTCTCTGGATTTTGAGGGGATTTCTAAATTGATTCTCAACCGATTGCGAAATTCTTCGGCTGTGACGTCTTCCTTGGAATTGGTGAGTTACGAACTGGCTTTGATTTTGGATCGGTATCTGGAAAGAGATTTAGAAGAGATTGTGGCGAAAGTCATTCCGATTTTGGCGATCGACCAAGTGATTATCGATCGGGTCAATTCTACGTCTGCGCAAGAGTTGGAAGCGGCAATTCAAGGGATTGTCAAAAGCGAACTCCAGGCGATCGTTAATTTAGGTGGCGTTTTGGGAATTTTGGTAGGATCGATACAAACGATTATCTTTTTTCTACGATAGTAATGCCACAGAGATTTGGCAACTTGCGTGGGAATTCATCGGTTTCCAACCGATCGGGTAAAATCCGATCGGCAGAGTTTATACAGCGGTTCCCGGTATTATGCGGTACATCTAGAAGGGCGAATGCCATTCGCCCCTACATCAACCCAAAATTTTATGTACCTCATAGCTGCGAAAACTGCTGTATTTACCGGTTAACGACTCACCAGCGCAGGTAATCCAACTAACTCGGCACTAAGATCCCACATCCGCTCGGCTTTAGCATCATCGCGAGCTTGAGGCGAGACTTTCTGCACGAAAGACTGGCGATTTTTCTTCTGTCGGTTACCCCAACTCCAATAAGCGCCGGATTGTTTGTATTCTTCGTCGGCAACCACTACTGCAACCCGCTCTCCCGCCAACTCCTGCGACACGTATCCTCCGGTGATGTTCTTTTGGAACCAGGGGAAAATTTTCTGGAACAGGGGATAGTGATTGCGGAAAAGGGGTGTATCGGCAACACATCCGGGATACAGAGAGGTGAAGGCAATTCCCGTCATTTCGTGATAGCGGCGATGCAGTTCCCGCATGGTCAGGACGTTGCACACTTTACTATCTTTGTAAGCCTTGACGGGTTCAAAGTCCTTGCCGTCAATCATCGTAATCGGATCTTTGAATCCGGCAGCAAATCCTTCGAGATTGCCCAAATCCGGACGCGGGGGAATTTTGCCACCCAATTCGTCTGGATTGTGCGTCACCGTTCCCAAAATCACCAGGCGTCGATCGGGATATGATGAGTTTTTGAGATCTTCGAGCATCAGGTTGCACAGCAGAAAATGCCCGAGGTGATTGGTCGTCATCGTCAGTTCGTAACCCTCCGGGCTGCGTAACGGCTCTTTGAGAAGCGGCATATAAATTGCCGCGTTGCAAACCAAAGCATCCAAGGAATAACCGATTTCCCGGAAACGCTGTACGAATCGACGAACGCTCTCTAAAGAGCCTAAATCGAGATTGATAATGGTGTAGCTGTCTGGGGACATCTGCAACGTTTTGGCGGCTTCTTCCATCTTGGAGATATTCCGACAGCCCATGACGACGTGCCAACCTCGATCGATCAATGCTTTAGCGGCGTACAATCCAACGCCTGACGAGGTTCCCGTAATCGCTACTGTCGGCTTACGATCTTGTGTCATTGTCTTATGAATCTGTTAATCGTTATTGACTATTTTCAGAATCTTACCAAAGATTGTGGGTTTAAAGCCCCGCACTTCTAGGGCGGTTTTTGTTGGGATGAAATACACAACTGTGGGTTGAAAAGTCACAGGATGAGACACTGGCGTTCTTTTTTCTGCGTCAGTCCTGCTGCCGTAAAATCTGAAGAGCGATCGATTCAGGAACAGGCATGACCGATAAGCGATTACCGCGTTTGACGACCCACAATTGGTCAGGCAAGAAGGTCTGTTTGAGGGTGGAGAGCGAAATCATCTGGGGAAAAGCCCGATCGAATTCGATCTCGACGGTTTGCCAGCGAGGGGCATTCGGGGTCGATTTGGGGTCGTAGTAAGGACTGCTGGGATCGAATTGGGTGGGATCGACGATACCCGATTGGCGAACGCGCGCCAGTCCGACAATTCCGGGAGGGTTGGTGTTAGAGTGATAGAAGAAGACAGGATCTCCCGGCTGCATTTGTCGGAGAAAGTTTCGAGCTTGGTAGTTGCGTACGCCATCCCAAATCGCTTCTCGATCGTGCTCTAAATCGGCGATACTATAGGTCTTGGGTTCCGATTTTAGCAACCAATACTGCAAGGTTGAGGTTTCCTGTTTAGAGGGCGAATTCTTGTTGCCAAATCGGAAGTTTTTGTCCGATCTGACGTCCATAAATTTTAATCCGATCGATCGCTGCAAATGAGGATTCTTGAAGTTGTGTTTGAACCCAATCTATCGCGATCGAGGCTTTGGGAAGCTGATGAGCAATGAGTAAAATGTAGCAACAGCTATCAATAATCGCGACTTTTGCTCGAATCCCTCGGACTTGAAGTACCCGATCGAGCTGGAGCGAAACGGCTTTAGCATCGATGGATGGAGTAGACTTTTTATGCACTGATTGATTCATGATAAATCCCTCTATAATTTCGGTTCGCTGGACTGAAGGATCTTGTCTGAGCAATTTGATTGGGTGTTTTCTCTTGCTCTGGAGGCATGAGGGGAGAAAGGCAACTCACTCGATCGGCGAGCCTCACATAAGATTATTCTAAAGTTAGAAGACACCTTAGGGTATCCGCCAAATGGCTGAATTTCTAGGCGGGGTTTAGCAGGTTTTGACTCGATCGTCAAGATGACTTTCTCCCAGAAGTGTTTATTTTTGTTTTTCTTCCAACTTTGAGAAGGGATTGATTTAACCTAAATATTCAGGTAGAGGTTGATACTGTTGCCACAGAAACGAAGTCTGCCTAACCCGACTTTCTTAAACTCCGGTGCTTAGGGCTTACGGCATGGCGGCGCAGGCGCAAAGTGTCTCTAAAAACAATAACTAAAAATAATAACGAAATCTGTATGATTTAATACACGGGGAGTTCGATGATAAACTCTGTCCCTTCACCCGGTTGCGATCGAAAGGTTAATAAACCACGATGCTGCTCGACAACGATCGCGTAACTAATTGCTAACCCTAAGCCAGTTCTCTTACCCGCAGATTTCGTACTAAAAAAAGGTTCAAATAAGTGGTTTTGAATTTGAGACGGAATGCCGCTACCATTATCCACAATGCGAATCTTGACTTGACATTCGCCTTGAGGTTGGGTAACCGATGGGGGAACTCGATCGAGGCTAGTCACGATACTCATTCGAGGCAAAAAGTTGGAGTTTGCCGTTTTCATTTTGTCTTCCAGAGCATCGATCGCATTGTTGAGCAAATTCATAAAAACTTGATTGAGTTGACCGGGATAGCAGTCGATTGACGGAATTTCTCCATACTGACGCACCACTTCGATCGGCTTGCCATTTTGGGGTTCTTTAAGCCGATTTTGTAACAGCATCAGGGTACTTTCAAGTCCTTGGTGCAAATCGGCTTTCTCCTTTTGAGGGCGATCGTGACGGGAGAAAACTCGCAAACTCAACACGATTTCGCTGATGCGATTTGCGCCTTCGCGAATGGCGCGAAGTAACTTGGGAAACTCAGTTTTGACGCTATCCCAGCGAATTCTTTCGATTTTATCACGGATGGGAATAACGGGGTTAGGGTAGTAAGACTGATAGAGTCCTACCAATTCGAGCAAGTCTGTCGCATATTGAATGGCAGGAGCAATATTACTGTAAACAAAACTGACGGGATTATTAATTTCGTGAGCGATTCCTGCCATCAGCGTGCCCAAACTCGACATTTTTTCGCGCTCGACGAGCTGGGATTGAGCGCGTTGGAGATCGTCAAGCAGTTTCAGAAGTTGTTGAGTTTGAGCTTTCGATTGAGTTTGGGAGCGTAGAAGTTCCACTTCCGCTTGCTTGCGCTCGATCGTCGAACTTACCTGTGCCGCCACAATACTCACTAATTGGAGCAGTCGATCGTCCTGTGGTAATTGAGTTTTGCTAAAAAAAATCAGAACAGCCAAGACGTTGTTATTTCCTAAAATCGGTACACCTAATGCCGTTTTCAAGATAGATTCTGATGTGGTCGAACAATGAAAGCAAACATTTGTTTTTTCCTGGGTCAAGTCTTCGACCCACTCGGGTTTTTGAGACGACCAAACTCGTCCTGGAAGTCCTTCATTTGCGGCAAGGGTAAAGTTTCGGCGGTTAGGGTCAATATGACAGACAAAATTACTGCCCGCGTACCATCCTCGACTGCACGAGAGAACATTGGTTTTTCGATCGCCAATCCAGGCTTCAGCACAACTCCAGTCGATCGCCTGACAAACTTGGGCGAGAACTCGTTCGAGTGCGGCATCAAAGTCTGGAGCTTCGCTGGTTGCTTTGGTAATACTCAAGAGTAATTGCAACCGGGCATTTTGCTCCCGCAGTTGCCGATTTTGCTCTCGCAATTGTTGTTGCAGTCGCCGCCGCTCTAAATGATGTTCGATGCGAGCCAAAATTTCCGTCGGCTCAAAGGGTTTGGTAATATAGTCCACGCCCCCGACTTGGAAAGCTTTTATCTTATCGAGGGTTTGTCTCAACTCGCTGAGGAAGATGACGGGAATGTCGCGAGTGACTTTCTGAGCTTTAAGTCGCTGACAAATGGCATATCCATTAATGTCTGGCATCCTCACATCGAGCAAAATCAAGTCCGGAAGACTAGACTGGATCGATCGCAATGCCATCGCTCCACTGGTTGCCACTCGGACTGCATAGCCTTCTCCTGCTAGAATTTGAGCTAACAAACTCAAAGTAGCGGGCGCGTCGTCAGCAATCAGAATTTTGTCCGATCGGCTCGGGGGTGGACTCGTGATGCCAGCAGACAAACCGCTTCCGTTCTTCCAGAAGGATCTGGGGGTTTTGGGTGATGAGGAGTCAGCGGTATTCGACATTATTTAGGGCTGGGGTGAGCTTACAGAGTGCCTTGCAACAAGCTTCTCGTGCTGCGAGCTTCGTCCGATCGCTCGAGAAAGAGAGTTGAAAGTGTTGGAAATGGTTGAAAATTAACGATCGCCCAACTCACTACTGCAAAAAATTATAGAAACAACTGCAAGACCAAAAACCTGACTTTTAGTCTGCTGACAAATGGATGAAGATCGATGGCAGGACGGGCAGGAGATCGCACTCGAGAGGATGAGCTCGTGTTGGGACACTCGCATTTAGAATAAAGAATAATCGATCTTCAGGAAATTGAGGGGGTTGGCACAGAAAGCCGCAGTCATACTCTGTTGAGAGCATCGCGGTACTCCATAGCAGTCGAGATCGCGTCGCGATCGATCTCAAAGGGTAAAATAAACCCTGTAAGGGCGACTCGTGTGGTTGTATGCAGGGTTGACCATAAGGGGAACGTACTAGGATGCTTTCATACATTTTGGCGACGATTGTTGGTTTGGGTAGTGTGGCATTTTACATGGCTGCCTTTTTCTTCCCGGAAGTGTATCGCAAGGGAGATTTTGTCTGGAGTGGCGTTGGCTTTTTCTACGCTCTGGTGTTGTGGTTTTGTGCGGGGCAAATTGGCGGGGCTGTGTTGTTGGGTCAAACCGCTAGCGTGGCACTGGTGGCTTGGTTGGGTTGGCAAACCCTAATACTTCGACGGGAAACCACCCCCCTGGCGGAACAAACGAGTACCGCTGCGATCGATCGACAGGGGATTTCACCCACTGCCATTGGCGAGAAAGTTACGAATGTTTTTAAGCCGGGGAACAAAGCCACCACCCAAACGGCAGCTTCTTCAGTTCTCGAGATGGCAACTGATGCGATCGAGACTGTCTCGGATGCGGTGGCAGAGGGGTTAGAAACTGCAACTGAGTTCTTGGAGACCAAAGCAGCAGAGGAAAATCTTCAGCCAACCGCCCCTCTTGAGGATATAACCGATCTACCATCGACTGCGATCTCCAAAGAAAGTCCCGAAGGGATTTCCCCTGTTCTTCCCGAACCGGAAAACATTGCCGAAGAAATTAGTGAGGATACACCCAAGTCTTCTGTAACCGATATCGAGCAGTCTACACCGATCGTGGCAACAGAAGACGATTTCGAGGACGAACTGGATGCGGTGACATCAGCCCCTACCCCAGCACCTGCCCCCATTCCTTCCCCCCCAACTCCCTCTGTTCAACCGAAAAGTCGGACGTTTGGATTTTTGGCATCTTTAACGAATCGCCTGAAAGGTTTGCTGAGTAAGGAGAAACCTAAATCCCCAACTCCAGTTCAGACAACGCCATCTTCGATCGCTCAACCCGACAAGGTTATGGATTCGGTAGAGGTCGAAACCGCCCCACCTACCGAAACTCTCGAAGTTGTGGATTCGGAGGAAGTCGAAACCGTGACATCTACCGAAACTCTCGAAGTTGTGGATTCGGAGGAAGTCGAAACCGTGACATCTACCGAAACTCTCGAAGTTGTGGATTCGGAGGAAGTCGAAACCGTGACATCTACCGAAACGATCGAAATTATCGAAGTTATGGATTCGGAGGATGTGGAAATCGTCGAAGTTGTGGATTCGGAGAAAGTCGAAACCGTGACATTTACCGAAACGATCGAAGTCGTGGATTCGGAGGATGTGGAAACTGTGACACCTACCGAAACGAGCAGTATTCCGGTTCCAGAAGAGGCGGAAACGATCGTTTCTGAAGAAAACCCTGCCGATTCGGCAATTCTCCCCAAGAAGGAAGAACCTGACCTAGATAAAGAGATGCCGAACTCGGATGAAACAAGTCCTACCTCGAAGAAGCCCAAACCTAAGAAGAAACAATCCTAGTGTCCGACTGGGCGATAACGCAATCGATCGAGTTAACTGAGCGCCTCCGATAAATAATCTGCCGTTGCCGACACCATGGCAATGGCATTTTCGTATGCCATTCGCGTCGGTCCGAGAATCCCCACACTCCCCACCGACACAGAATCTCGCTGATAGGTTGCCGAAATCAAAGCACAAGCTCGCATGGGTTCTAGGGGGTTTTCCGCACCGATGCGCACTGTCACTCGTTTGCTGGAATTACTGAGGTCTGAGGGGACAAAAATCAGGGGAAAAAGCTGTTCTTGCTCTTCTTCCAACAAGTACAGTAAAGGCACAAAGCGATCGGACTCAGAAAACTCCGGTTGTCGCAAGACTTCCGCAATGCCGCCGATCATCATCCGCGTCGAGGTCGGTTGTTGAAACTGGCGGGTCAAATCGGTCAGTCGGTTGGCGATCGAATCGGCATACTGCTGAAACTCTCGATCGATGTCGCTCCAGTCTAAATTCGACAAGTCAGTTAGCAGTTTTCCGCGTAACTGAGCATTTAAAAAGTTAGAAAGCAGTTGCAGTTCTCGATCGATACGATCGGGATCGGGAACTACATCGGCATTGTCATCGGTCTGCATCGACAAATCTATCAAAGTCGATTGGGTTTCGTATGTATCTGTAACCAACACCAGCATGACTCGCCGGACTTCGACTTGGACTAATTGCAAATGGCACAATCGAGAGGTACTGGTTTGCGGCAACGTAATCAGGGTGATGTAACCGCTGAGCGCAGACAGAATGTGCGCGGCTTCCCGCAATAGAGCTTCAAGGGTTGCGCATTCCCAATTCAGCCGCCGACCGAGCAACTGCACGGATTGTCGAGCAAACAGGTCCGAGGGTTGGATCAATTCATCCACATAAGTGCGATAGCCAAAATCCGAGGGAATGCGTCCGGCGGACGTATGGGGTTGGTAAAGCAACCCAGCCTTTTCCAAAACGCCCATCACCGAACGAATGGTCGCCGAGCTAACGCTGAGATCGTCTACTAGGGCTTTAGAACCAACAGGTTCGGCGGTGGCGATGTAGTGTTGTACAGTCGCTTTGAGAATATTTTGTTGTCGAGAGGTTAAACCAACCTGTCCGAACATTTATGTTAAAGTATGGCTGCGAGTAAGATGGATTTAAATGAATGATGCTGTCGATCGGGCAACTCCAGAGCGAGTAGAAAAGCCGATCCCCAGCAAATCCGACTTTTTGTTATCCTAGCACCCCAGTCAATTTCTTCCTTTGTTTCCGCCTCATCGCTCCACGCGAGAATGGAAATTTTTCGAGCCTGTAACGATGATAGACGGAAACCCCGCAGATATCAGTTCGGTACGAACCAAAATATCAGATGAGTTGAGTTCGAGATCGATCGCTCTGGTTCACGAATGGTTGACCCCAGAAGCTACCGGGGGTTCCGAACTGGTGGTGGCAGAGATTCTCAAGTTTATCGATGCCCAATTGTACGCGCTAATCGACTTTGAATCGACGAATCCCGATAGCTATCTCTACGGTCGATCGATTTCGACCACTTTCCTGCAAAACTTCCCCAAAGCCCGTCAGGGCGTCCAGAAGTACTTGCCTTTGTTGCCTTTGGCGATCGAACAGCTCGATGTCCGGGCTTACGATATCGTGCTTTCTTCTTCCCACGCCGTTGCCAAAGGCGTCCTCACCAGCCCCGGGCAACTTCACGTTTGTTACTGTCATACTCCCATGCGCTATGCCTGGGATCTGACGTTTGATTATCTCAATCGGTCTCGCCTCGGGCGCGGATTGCCGGGTTGGGCAACTCGATATCTGCTACACCGTCTGCGGATGTGGGATGTTCTCAGCGCCAATCGGGTGGATTATTTTATTGCTAATTCTCAACATACGGCGCGACGGATTTGGCGGTGCTACCGACGGCGAGCTGAGGTAATTTATCCGCCTGTGGAGATCGATCGATTTCCCTTCGAGCCTAACAAGCAGGATTTTTATCTGACGGTATCCCGACTGGTGAGTTACAAGCAAGTATCTTTAATTATCAAAGCATTTAACCAACTGGGATACCCGTTAGTTGCGATCGGCACAGGACCTGAACTGGAACAAATGCGGGCATTAGCCCGACCTAATATTCAGGTACTCGGGGCGCAATCGAACGCCGTTGTCGAGCGGTATATGTCCCAAGCAAAAGCTTTTGTATATGCGGCTTGCGAGGATTTTGGCATCGCGGTAGTGGAGGCACAAGCCTGTGGCACGCCCGTCATTGCCTACGGGGTTGGCGGAGCATTGGAAACGGTGCGAGATGTCCGAGACTGCCCCGAAACCGGGACGGGATTGTTTTTCTTTGCCCAAACCGAAGCGGCGATTGTCGAGGCAGTGAAAAGCTTTGAGGAGTATCGCGATCGGTTTAATCCCGAAACAATTCGATCGCAAGCTGCTCAATTTGCCCCTACAATCTTTGAAAAGCGTTACCTGACTTTTTTGGAGCGCTGTACTCGAGAATTTTGGTCTGGGACTCTAGACTAGAATGGTACGTCCTGACCGATCGCACCTCGATCTCCCAGTTTTTCTCAGCGGGTGACCGAGGTCGAGTATTGAGGACTGCGTGTGGTGTGAACGGAAGGAGTAAGATGACTGCCAATAGCCAATTTATCTCCGGCAAGGGAATCTGGGCATTTTTCAAGCGTAGTCTTGAGTTGCTAAAATTAAGGGTCAGACGCTGGAGCCTGACTGTCGCTAGAACGGACGGAAAAGTTGTTAAGCGAATTTTTGATATTCTATTTTCATTATTCGTTTTAATCTTTTTTTCTCCGATTTATTTGGGGTTAACACTGGTAATTTTTTTGAGTTCTCCAGGACCCATTTTTTATGTTCAAGAACGAGTTGGCAAAAACTTTAAGACTTTCGACTGTATTAAATTCAGAACGATGGTCAGTGATGCTGATGCTGTATTGAACGATATTTTGGCAACCTCGCCCCAAATTCGAGCAGAATTCGAGGATAATTTCAAGCTAAAAAAAGATCCCAGAGTGACCTCGATCGGTCACTTTTTAAGGGTGACCAGCTTAGATGAGTTTCCTCAATTCTGGAATGTATTAAAAGGAGATATGAGCGTTGTCGGTCCGAGACCTCTGGTGGATGAGGAGTTACATAAATATGGTCGATCGATTGATAAAGTGCTAACCATCAAACCCGGAATTACGGGTTTATGGCAAGTTTCTGGGCGCAATGATATTCCCTATCCTCAGCGCGTCAAGATCGATGTATATTATGTCAATTCTTGTCACCTTTGGATGGATTTTTTGATTATCATTAAAACGATCGGAGTGGTACTATTCCCTAAAAATAACGGAGCTTATTAGTCTCAAAATTCAGCTTTCAGCCCTAAACTCTATCAGAACTAAAGGCTGGAAGTTGTTGATTTAGCGCGAATCGCTATAGTTTCGATCGCCCGTATTTTCCGGTTCTTTTCTATCCAAAACTAGAAGTGCCAGTTTGGGCGGCAATTCCACATTGTCAGCCACCTATGTCAAGCTGGAGTCAGGCGATCTCAGTAGAGTTGTCTTTTCAGATTAGTTTGTTACTTTGAGGTCAAATATGACGCAACCGAAGCGAGCTTTAATTACGGGGATTACCGGTCAAGATGGATCGTATCTGAGCGAGTTTTTACTCGAGCAAGGCTATGAAGTTCACGGGATTATTCGGCGGACTTCAACCTTTAATACCGATCGCATCGATCGCATTTACGTCGATCCCCACAACGAAGATGCTCGGTTCTTTCTACACTACGGCGACTTGACCGACGGAACCACCCTGCGCCGACTCTTGGAAAAAATCCAGCCGATCGAAATTTACAACCTCGGTGCCCAATCTCACGTCCGAGTCAGTTTCGATTCTCCCGAATACACGGTGGATACGGTGGGAATGGGAACGTTACGTCTCCTCGAAGCCATTCGCGACTACCAACAACGCACGGGAATTGAAGTCCGGTTTTACCAAGCAGGTTCCTCGGAGATGTTCGGCAAGGTGCAGGAAATCCCGCAAACGGAAAGGACCCCGTTTTACCCCCGCAGTCCCTATGCCTGTGCAAAAGTTTACGCACACTGGCAAACCATCAACTATCGGGAATCTTACAATCTGTTTGCCTGTAATGGCATCCTGTTCAATCACGAATCTCCCCGTCGCGGAGAGACCTTTGTCACCCGAAAAATTACCCGTGCGATCGCTCGAATCGTTGCCGGACAACAAAACAAACTCTATTTGGGAAATCTCGATTCTAAACGAGATTGGGGGTATGCAAAGGATTATGTTCGGGCGATGTGGCTGATGCTACAGCAAGACGAACCCGATGATTATGTCGTCGCCACCAACGAAACTCACTCGATTCGAGAGTTTCTCGACCTGGCTTTCGGTCATGTTAATTTGAAGTGGCAGGACTATGTAGAATTTGACGATCGCTACCTACGTCCGGCTGAAGTGGAGTTGCTCATCGGCGATCCGAGTAAAGCCCTGCAAAAATTGGGTTGGAAACCGTCGATAAGCTTTAAAGAGTTGGTGATTTTGATGGTGGAGGCGGATTTGGAAGCGCTGGGAATTTCTCTGTCAGAAAATTCGGTCAGCGATCGGGCGTTTATCCGTCAAGATAGCAATCAGACTTTTGATTAGTGATAGAGGATAAACTAGAAACTGGGTTTCTTGAAGAAATCCAGTTCCTCATTATAAATAGGAGTAGCTCCAGTGACCGATTTGGATCTTAAAGAGAAAACAATTTTAGTCACAGGTGGTGCGGGTTTTCTCGGTCGTCAAGTGGTGGCACAATTGCATGAGGCGGGGGCGAATCGAGATCTCATTACCGTAGTTCGATGCGCGATCAAGACCTCTGTCTGATGGAAAATTGCCAAAACGTTGTTGCAGGGCAAGATATCGTCATTCATCTGGCTGCACACGTGGGTGGAATTGGTCTTAATCGGGAGAAACCCGCCGAATTGTTCTACGATAATTTAATGATGGGCGCTCAATTAATTCACGCTGCTTATCAAGCGGGAGTGAATAAACTTGTCTGTGTGGGGACGATTTGTGCCTATCCAAAATTCACCCCTGTTCCTTTCAAAGAAGACGATCTTTGGAATGGGTATCCAGAGGAAACGAATGCCCCCTATGGCATTGCTAAAAAGGCTTTATTAGTACAGCTTCAAGCCTACCGACAACAGTACGGATTCAATGGGATTTACCTACTACCTGTTAATTTGTACGGACCGGAAGATAATTTTCATCCTAACAGTTCTCATGTCATCCCGGCGCTGATTCACAAGGTTTACGAAGCGCAGAAAAATAGGGATCGACAACTTCCGGTATGGGGTGATGGTTCGCCGACGCGGGAGTTTTTGTACTCCACTGATGCGGCGCGAGGAATTGTCATGGCAACGCAGTCTTATAACGATTCGGAACCTGTTAATTTGGGGACGAATTTAGAAATTTCTATTCGCAATTTAGTGGAACTCATTTGCGAATTAATGGAGTTTGAAGGGGAAATTGTCTGGGAAACGGACAAACCGAACGGTCAGCCGCGTCGCTGTTTGGATACAGAACGTGCTAAGCAAGCCTTTGGATTTACGGCAGAAATGGAGTTCAAACAGGGGTTAAAAAATACGATCGACTGGTATCGGCAATACGCAGATCGGCTGGCTTGATGGCATTGCTGACCGTTGATTTTGACCGTTTATGGAATGTCGGGAATGCAGGGTGAGTTCAACACTCACCCATGACGGATCGCCAATTACCCAACCTCCATAGAAATCGAATGATGATTCTCGGATAACGAGCAAACATCGCTCATTTTAGGAATCCCGAGTTCCATCGGACGATTGGGAGAGGTTCTGGACAAAGACGCGACTAGTTGTCTGAGTTCTTGTACGGTTTGATTGAGATCGCAGACTTCTTGCGTCAGGCTTTCTACCTTGCCTCGAAGATATCCGAGTTCCTGCTGGCAGCGAGTTTTAGCTTTCATCAATGAGTCCTCCTAAACAGCACTAACCTCAATTTCTTGCCGATCGAGACGGTATCCGGATTTTTTCGGTTTAAGAATATTTAAGTCGGATCGATCTCTGTAATCGAGTGACTCTATTTAAAACGGTTTGTTCCAATTTTTCATCCGCACAATGGCTGAATTTTAAAGATAAATTTGAACCTTTTCGATTTAATTTGATAATTTTTTCTTAAAAAAAATCTAATCTTTCCTTAAGATAGTAAGAATTTGGGTTGAGCCAGATTCGGGTGATTCTTGTTTCCGATCGACACAAAAGTTATCTTATTAGATTTTAATAAGTTGAGAAAATTGTAAAAATAATCATCCAATGAGAATTAAGTCAAATTTGAACCTTCGATTTAATATAATTGTTGAAGTCCGCTCGTTTAAGAATTAAGAAGAGAGTTGACGGAGATTTCTTTTGCGGACAAAGTTCAGGCGGCGCGTGTCAATTTCTCCACGCTTTTGTAATCCAGATAAAGCTAACATTTAGATACTTTATCTAAAATATCTAGTCCTTGGTTCAAAGTGTCAAAATATGGTTTGTAGACGAGATTAATGACTTCTTGTTTCAGTTCAAAAAAGGCAGATTAATAACGGCTGCGGGTTTTTCCTCGTTCAGACTCAGGTCATCTAGTATCTTTTCTAACTCATCAAGACTCGTGTCTTTTGCAGTAGATTGTTCCTCGAACGGGACAGTTAAAACATTACCCAGAGGAATTCCAGCTGCCTTTTGATAGACAGGATTGGGGGTAACAGCCAGTGCCCCTAACGTATGACCGTGGTAGCCTTTAGTGAAACAAACAACGGTTTTTCGACCCGTCACTTTACGGGCAAGCTTCAAAGCTGCCTCGGCAGAGTTGGTTCCCGTAGGACCGGTAAACATCACCTTGTAGTAGAGTCCTCGCGGCTTTAAAATGAGTTCCTCGAACTGTTCGAGAAACTGTTGTTTGGCAGCGGTGAACATATCAAGGCTGTGGGTAATGGAATCTGACTCAATGTATTCGAGGAGACGCTGTTTGAGCTTGGGATTATTATGTCCGTAGTTGAGAGCTTCCGCACCGGATAAGAAGTCTATATAAGTTCGCCCATTTTCGTCAGTCAATCGATCTCCGACGGCTTTAGTAAAGACGGTGGGAACTAACCGACAATAGCTGCGGACTTCAACTGTCCGGCGAAGTAAAAAGGCTTATATTCCAAACTTGTTCTCTTGCTTAATGTAAGTTGACGATACTTAACTTCCAGTTAATCCAGTTCTGAACCCAGAGTATTATATGCTTTTTAGGGTGAATTGTAGAAATTCAATTAGCAGATCAATCATGACACAAAGTCCATTTACGGAATTTAATACCGAGGCATTGTTCGACGATCAGGAACGAGACCAACGTTTCCGCAGTTTCTGGCATCCAGACGGCAGTCTCCATTGGGGTTATTTCGACAACTTAGCGGAGGCTCAACCTGAAGACTTTGCTCCCGCCTGCGATCGCTGGGATGAATATATGCTGGCACAAAGCGGTATTACTGCCGAGTCGCGAGTGCTGGAAGTTGCCTGTGGAAATGGCAACGCATCCGTTTGGCTGGCTCAGCAAACGGGATGCGAGGTTGTGGGAATTGATATTAGTAGTAGTTATATCGACAATGCTCGATCGAAGGCGAGTAATTTCCCTTCTCTGCGGGTGAGCTTTCAGAAGGAATCAGCCACAAATCTACCTTTCGAGAATGACACCTTTACCCATGCTTGGAGTCAAGGCGCTCTCTACCATATCCCTGAACTGAGTACGGCTCTAGCAGAGGCTCACCGTGTTCTAAAACCCGGTGGTATTTTCCTGTTTGATGACCTGGTAACGCCAGTTGAAGAAGTGAGTGAAAACACTCGCAAGTATGTTTACGATCGACTGCTGTTTAAGCCAACATTTAGTCCTGAAGCTTACGCAGAAAAACTCACGGAGCTCGGATTTAAAGTGTTGCAGGTCAAGAACATGAGCGAACACTTGGAAAAGAGCTATGAATTGGTGTCCAGAGACTGGCTCAGCGAAGGCTATCCAGATTTGGGCGCTGCTTTTAAGAAAACCCAGGAAGCGATCGCGGCTGGTGAGTTAGGCTGGGGCTTCTACCTCTGTGAAAAGGTTAGATAATTATCACCAATAGTTATGAATCAAATCGTCCAAATTCAATTGAACTGGAGTTAGCTATGTCTACAGAAACAAATTCGACCCCCGAAACGACTACGGGAGCAGATGCAGTCGATCGAGCCATCGCCGAAGGGATCGATTTCGACGGTTCTCCCATTCCTCCTGCCAAACTCGAGCTGTATCATCAGGTGATGGCACTCGAAGGCAACCGCCAACGCAGTGGAGTCAGTAATACCATGCGATCGCGGATTGTTCGTATTGGCGTGAAGCATCTTCCCCAAAACGAACTCGATAAAATGCTCGTCGATGCCGATTTTGCGCCTTTGAAGGAAAAAGAAATCGCGTTTTATTACGGCGGGAAATAGGATCGATTCGGATTGTGGAGTGTGGGGAGGCAATTCAACACTTCCCCACACTCTTGCCTTTTGGCGAGTCAATCGTCAATCCGCATCGGGATTGAGAAACTTCACTCGATGTAAGTAAAACCTTCGGGTAACGTTGTCGTCTCGCCATCCACCACGACAGTGACATCAACCTTGCCCAAAGCTTCACCTTTTGGCGTTTTACAAATTAATCGATCGTCGCCAATGACACGGATATCTTCGCAGGATCGATCGCCAATTTTTACCTGAATATTTTTCGTTTTCAACTCCTCTGTAGCAGACTTATCTTGAGAATTGATGGAAGTTATTCGTCCGCACCCTTGCCACCAACAGTCCGTTTGATTATTAAAGTCAACCAAAGCATCGTATTTTGGACTGCCACCTTGTGTCAAATATTCCAACGCACCCCAACTGCCAAATTTATTAGGTGTTGAAACATCGACAAAGTGCATCATCAATGTTCCGCCACTATTTTTCCAGTTATTCAACATTTCTCGATAACGATCGGACATTCTGGGATCTCGATTAAGAGAAATATGAAAATTCAAGAAATCTTCATCATTTTGACTGGGATGACTGTTTCCCGTAATATGTTGACCGCCTTCATAGGCAATGAGTTGCAATCCGTACTCATCAGCTACTTCTTTGTGATACTTGAAACTGTCTCCAGACGAAGTATTGTCACAAGAAAAATGAGCGGCATTCGAGATTTGCTCCATTCCTTTTGTCATCCCGCCATCGGGTTCTTGAAACCAGGAACGAATGATAGGAACAATGTCCTCGTCTTTCTTTTTACCATTAATACAGCCCGAGAAATAGGTGGTGACGCCGATCGAATCAATACCGTGTTTGTAACAGGCTTCGTTTCCTTCCTCAACCCATTTGGGGCAGTTTAAAGCACCTTGCTCGTTTCCTTCCCAGCCTTTTTGAAGACCCAAGGTACAGTGCACTCGATGACTTTCTTCAGCGAAAGTGCCTTTCCAGATATCGCACATTTGAGCCGTTCTCATGCCGTGCCACTGCATATAAGAATTGCCCGGAGCCTTTTCGGGATCTCCATTGACTGCCCATCGTTCTCGACCGGTTGTGTTGGCATATTGAGTTTGCTTGAAACCCCAGTTCCAAACTTCATTGGAGTGTTCGACGTATGCCGTTAAACTGGGATCGAGATTGTCGCGAACGTATTTAGCAAATTCTTCCATATACTCCTCCGTGGCTAAATGCGGCATATTGAACCATGGATCGGCATGAATGGTATTTGCCAATTCGACCATAATTTCGACGGGAATTCCCTTGTATCGATAGTCTAAATCATCAACTTTGGGTCGATTTGACCATTCAGATTGTTCGGAACTATTGGTTCGCATCCAATCCATAAATCGAATGGCACGAAAATATTTGATGACGTTTAAAAATAGAGGATTGAAAATTTCTCCTCGATCGTATTCCTCAAGATATTCTTCGGGAACGACCGTAATATTTCGGATATAATCGTTCGGATCGGTTTCGGTAATCTTCAAAAGGGTCATACTGTTTTTTTCAGGATCGACATCAATGACGTCATAATTCGGACGGGAAGCCGTTTCATCTTTCGTTACATTGCGCTGGTAGACAATTTTTCCAGACCCTTCGTAGCGCACCACATATCTTTTAAAAGGCCAATTTTTATCTTTGACATTAATCAAGATTCGATCGGCGCTTTGACCGGGTTTTAAGGATTTGACCCATCCAGCATCGTCTAATTCTAAGGGATTTCCCTCTCCCCAGTCTTTGCCGTCTTGCTGAGAAATCCACTTTCTCGAGACTTTAAACTGATCTAATAACGGAAATTGTGATGAGTAATCGGCGATGCCTGTCAATCCTATGCCAAGCGATTTTTTGTCTACTAATGCCGAACTTTGGACAAAATCTTGTCCGGAGATCGTGACAGTATCTCCACCGAGAAGGCGACCGGAAGTGGTGGAAACCGAAAGCGAGCTTGTTTCTGGAACAGAAGAGTTTGAGAGGCGATCGGGTTCTGCTTTTAGGTCATTTGAACGGCAAGACGACGCGAGAAGAATGAGAGAAAAAGGCAATGACAAACTCAAACAAGAAACAAGCTTTGAGTCGTTATATGAATTAAAAAAAAATGAAAGCATTTTCAAAGATAGAATCGAACAACTGAGTTTAATTTTGAAAGCGAAAACTGACTCGAGATAGTCACTCCTTACCGAAAAATCTTTTCCAGTCGCCGAAAATCTCGCTCTACTTCCATCCAAAGCGATCGGTTGTGAGGATCGGTTCGCAGAGATTTTTTTAGATAAATTCTGGCTTTTTCTAAATCGCGCTTTTCGATTAAATACCGTCCGAATTTCTGATACGTGACCGCCTGCCACTGACGAATTTCTGGATCGTCGGGGATGCGTCCGGCTAAGGCTTCAATTAAGGCGATCGATCGAGGAAATTTTTGTTTTTTAAATAACTTTTGTAACTGTTCGTAGCCGTTTCGTTTGAATTGTCGGTCTACTTCTGAAAGATGGGGCGGATCTCGAAAAATGGACTCTGGGGATTTGCGAGTAACTTTCGGTTGTTTGGGCGGTGGAGAAGACGCAGGCGAACTCGTATTGGCTGGAGTTGGGGACGACGGCAACGGATCGCTATTAGCGGGAGGCACTTCCATCAACACTTTATAAGCAGCATGAACGTGCATAAACTTGTCTTGGGCGTAGCGATCGCCGGGGTTGGTGTCAGGATGGTACAGTCGAGCCAGCCTGCGGTAGGCTGATTTCACCTCCTCCAGGCTGGCTCCATTTTTTAATCCTAAGACTCGATAGCAGTCCGTTACATTCACGTTCGCAAGTCAGAGTTGGAGAAACGAATCGAGAGCGAGAATCGATCGGGTAAGGATCTTCATTTTCGCTCCTCAAGTTTCAATTCTAACCCGCTTTTTCGTCGATGACCTTATCGATCAAACCGTATGTTTGAGATTCGGCTGCGGACAGAAAGTAGTCACGATCGGTATCTTTCTCAATTTTTTCCAGCGTTTGACCGGTGCGCTGCGCCATAATATCGTTGAGCAGATCTTTAATCCGCAAAATCTCTTTCGCCTCAATTTCAATATCGCTCGCTTGTCGGCGTCCCGTACCGCCTAACGGCTGGTGGATCATAATCCGGGCGTGGGGCAGTGCCAAGCGCTTGCCAGGGCTGCCTGCCGCCAGCAGGAAGGCACCCATGGAGGCTGCCAAGCCCACACAAATCGTCACCACTTCAGCTTTGATGTACTGCATGGTGTCGTAAATTGCCATGCCAGCCGTCACCGAACCACCGGGAGAGTTGATGTACAAATAAATCGGCTTGCTGGGGTCTTCGGAGTCCAGATAGAGCATATAGGCAACGATCGCATTGGCAATACCGTCGTCTACTTCCTCGAATAAGAAAATGATTCTCTCCCGAAACAGACGCTCGTAAAGACCGATCCATTGTTCGTAGGAACCACCCGGAAGACGATAGGGAACGCTAGGAGTACCAATTGGCATAAGATAACCACCAGATAAATAGCTAAGATGAGACTCGAGAGTTGGGAATTCTCTATGTTAGAAACCTCAAAACTCGAGATTATGTTAACGCGAAAGTTTTCGGGGACAATTCTTTAGTGCTTTCGAGAACTCGATCGATCAGACCGTATTCCTGCGCCTGCGGCGGCGTCATATACAGCGTGCGATCCATGTCCTTGGAAAGTTTCTCCGCTGACTGACCTGTATTGCGAGCAAAAATATCCAGAATCAGGGCTTTTTTATTCAACACTTCTTGCGCACCAATCTCAATATCGGTCGCTTGACCCCGAGAACCAATGCGTGGTTGACTCAGCGCAATCATCGAATGAGGCAAACTGACTCGTTTGCCTTTGGTTCCAGCCGACAGCAAGAGGGCAGCCAAACCAATGGCTTGACCCAAACAAATCGTGACAATTTCCGATTTGACGTGCATCATGGTGTCGTAGATTGCTAAACCAGCGGCAATCGACATCATGCCCGCCGTTTCGTTGGTCATGCCCGCATCCACGGGATCGCCTAGAGAATTGATGTAGATGTAGATGGGCTTGTTTTGGTCTTCGGAGTCGAGATACAACAGAGCAGAAATCAGAGAATTGGCCAGACCCGTGGTGAGAGGTTCGTTCAAAAAGACGATCCGCTCTTGGCTCAGGCGGGTGTAGATACTAACCCACTGCCAATATTGACTACCGGGAAGGTTGTATGGAACGCGGAGGATTCGATCGACAGACATAGGGAAAATCGCCAGAAACTTAGATGAGGGCAGGTATGGGTTTGGGCAGATCCTTCACACTCTCGAGAACGCGATCGATCAGTCCGTATTCTTTAGCTTCTGGAGGGGTAAGGTAGAAGGTACGATCGGTATCTTTCGCCAGTTTCTCCATAGACTGTTCTGTATTTTTCGAGAAGATTTCCAGCATCGCCGTTTTGTTGGCAATCACTTCTTTTGCCCGAATTTGAATATCTGTCGCTTGACCGCGAGCCCCACTACGAGTTTGGTTGAGGACGATGGTAGCGTGGGGAAGACTGGCGCGATAGCCTTTGGTTCCGGCAGACAGGATCATCGCTGCCGTTCCCATGGCTTGACCGATACAAATGGTATGCACGGGGGGTTTCACGTAGTCGATGGTGTCGCAAATGGCAAAGGCTTCGGTTTCAAAACCAATGGCATCGCCGGTGTACCAGGAAGTACCGGTGGAGTTAATGTAGAAGAAAATCGGTTTGTCTGGGTCGTCAAACTGCAAGTAGAGCAATTGAGCGACGATCAGCTTCGTCACATCCATCCCCATTTGCCTTTTAAAGTCGTCGGAGGAGACCAGGGGTGCGCCTAGATAGACAATCCGCTCCTTCAGCAACAGAGAGGGGAGGTCGGGTGGAGGAGTCCGATATGCAGCGTCGGTGTAGTAGCCGCTTTGCATGGCTTGAATGGGTGAATTCATGGAATTGACAGCCTGGGGTTATCTAAAAATTATGGGGCAATTCTGGGGATTCTCGTGAACGACCAGATACTCATCCGTCGGATTCGTTCTGGTTTGCGGTTTCATTCGCTGTCGCCTCTATACCTAGAGATATATTGGTTTTATACAGCGTCCACTGCTTTTATGGGCTTTCTGTGTCGTTAGTTCGCCCCGGAGCGAAATACCGGGGCGAACTAACTCCCGAATGAATTCGGTTTTACGATTTTACGTGAGGATTGCGATGGTATTCCCTTTAAAATATAGTAGCGTGTTCTGGGGGAGAGCCGGTTGCCCCATACGGTGCGGTTTTTACGGTGGGGTAGGGGCGAAAGACCGGTTGCCTTTGCCGGGTTGCTACATTTTCAGGAGACGATCGATCGCCGCAGTTATGTCGTTCCCCATTGTTGGTTCCCTGGAGTTTAGGAGATTGAAACGATGAAAGTTAATGTGCGAGCCGTACTGAGCGATCTCCATCTGGATGCGGCGCAAACCACCAATCAAAGGCAGTTATCGGTCTCTGTTGCCGCAGTTGCCGGGGAACTCGATCGCGATTTGCCGCTGAATTTGTGCTTGATTCTCGATCGCAGCGGTTCGATGAAAGGACAGGCGATGAAGATGGTGAAGGAAGCGGCTCACCGGATAGTGGATGGGATGTCTTATGGCGATCGATTGTCGATTGTAGCGTTCGATCATCGGGGAACGGTATTGGTTCCCAACCAGTTTCTCGAAGATCCCGAAAGCATTAAGGCTCAAATCGATCGATTGCAAGCCAGTGGCGGGACGGCGATCGACGAAGGGATGAAACTGGCGCTGGAGGAATTAGCCAAAGGCAAACAGGATACCGTCTCGCGGGCTTTTCTCCTCACCGATGGCGAGAACGAACATGGAGATAACGATCGCTGTTTGAAGCTGGCAAAATTGGCAACCGAACATCATTTGACCTTGGATAGTTTGGGCTTTGGCGATGCCTGGAATCAAGATGTTCTCGAAGCGATCGCCGATGCCGGTGGCGGGACGCTGTGTCACATCGAAAAACCCGACGATGCAGTGGAGGAATTTTCTCGCTTGTTGGGTCGAATGCAGTCTGTGGGCTTAACGAATGCTTATTTAACATTTTCTTTGATGCCTAAGGTGCGCCTTGCCGAACTCAAACCGATCGCCCAAGTGGCTCCAGAAACGATCGAATTGCCTTTGACAGAAGAAGATGGCAAAATTGCCGTGCGTTTGGGTGATTTGATGGTGGATATTCCCCGCACAATTCTGATGAATTTGTATGTCAGTCAGTTGCCTTGCGGTCATTATCCCTTACTGAATTTGCGCGTTTGCTACGACGATCCCACTTCCGGAAACAATCGGGTATTATCCGATCCCATCCTCGTGGCGGCAGATGCGATCGCGGATTTTCAAGCCTCTCCTGATGCCGAAGTCCAGCAACACGTTCTCGCACTGGCAAAATACCGCCAAACCCAACTCGCTGAAGCCAAATTGCAGCAAGGCGATCGATCGGGTGCGGCGACAATGCTGCAAACTGCCGCCAAAACCGCCTTACAAATGGGCGACCAACAAGCCGCGACGGTTTTACAACAGGGTGCGACGATGTTACAAGCTGGAACGCAGTTGTCGGAAGGCGATCGCAAAAAGACTCGCATTGTCTCTAAAACCGTCCTGCAAAAACCGAGCGATTCTTAACTTGACAGACGGGAATTCCCCCGCTATGGGTGTACTCACCTTAGCGGCGGGATGAAAGGCAAGTGAGTTGACGATTGCACCGCCCACCAGATGCGAAGCGCAGCCAGCAGTAGATGGGCGGTGTATGAGGAAACGAACAAATTCCTTGTATTTTTCTTGCATACCTGCGATCGTCATATTATCAACAACCTTTGTTGATGATAATGTATTCAGCTTACAAGTTCCGACTAGATCCGACAGCAGAGCAACAGCAATATTTTGCTGGCGCATTCGGTTGCGCGAGATGGTTCTGGAATTACCTTCAACCGCAAGAAGGCTCCCGCCATAACGGTACTCCGTTTGGCGGTGAGATGAATTGCGGGCAGGATCTATGATAGAATATATTACGTCAGATACAACGACGTAACTATGTTGGTATTCGAGGCAAAACTTGAGGGATTGAAAGAGCAGTATGGCAAGCTTGATGAGGCTATCCGTACTGCTCGTTTTGTCCGTAATTCTTGCCTGAGATACTGGATGGATAACCGCAACATCGGACGATATAATTTGAGTGCATATTGTGCTGTCCTGGCGAAAGAATTTGCTTGGGCAAGCCAACTCAATTCTCAAGCCAGACAAGCATCGGCTGAAAGAGCTTGGTCGGCAATTGCTCGATTTTTTGAGAACTGCCAGAAAAACCAACCCGGAAAAAAAGGATATCCACGGTTCAAGAAAGAACAAACTCATGGGTCTGTAGAATACAAAACAACGGGCTGGAAACTTTCTGAATGTCGTAGGTATATTAATTTCACCGATGGTTTCGGCGCAGGGACTTTCAAGTTGTGGGGGACTCGCGACTTGCACTTTTATCAATTGAAGCAAATCAAACGAGTGAGGATAGTTCGTCGTGCTGATGGCTACTACACACAGTTTTGCATCGACCAAGAAAGACTGGAGAAAAAAGAACCAACATTTAAAACTATTGGTCTTGATGTCGGTTTGACTCATTTTTATACAGATAGCGACGGGCAAACTATTGAAAACCCGAGACATCTGAGAAAGAGTGAGAAGTCTCTGAAACGTCTTTCTCGTCGTATGTCTAAGACCAAGAAAGGGTCTAAAAATCGAGCCAAGTTTAGAAATAAACTGGCAAGAAAACACCTCAAAGTAAGTAGGCAGCGGAAAGATTTTGCCGTGAAGTTGGCAAGATGCGTAGTCCAGTCTAACGACTTGGTAGCTTATGAGGATTTGAGGGTGCGGAACATGGTTAAAAATCGGCATTTGGCTAAATCGATTAGTGATGCAGCTTGGACAACTTTTCGGACATGGGTTGAGTATTTTGGCAAGGTTTTTGGTGTGGTCACAATTGCTGTGCCACCGCACTACACCAGTCAAAATTGCTCGAACTGCGGCAAAGTTGTCAAAAAAGCTCTGAGTGTCAGAACTCACATTTGTCATCATTGTGGGCATACGCAAGATAGAGACTGGAATGCGGCGAGAAATATATTAGAGAAAGGTTTGCGTACTGTAGGGCATACAGGAACGTCTAGTCTAGAACTAGAAAACGCCTCTGGAGACATCGACCACTGCTTGGGTGAGGAAACTCCTTCAAGTAAGTCGGGTCGTGGAAAGAGGAAGCCCAAAGAGCAATCTTTGGAATCCCCCGCTATATTCGGTACTCCGAATTAGCGGTGGGAGGATGTCAAAGCCTAAATCTTTGTCAGGAAACATACAAGGCTACTGGTAAGGGGCTAAGTCGAGGCGCGATCCAAGGTCTGTTACCTCAGCTAAAGATCGAATATCCTTGGCTGAAGAAAGGTGCTTACTCGCAGTCTTTACAGGTTGTAGCTCTAAATCTGTCGGTTGCCTACCAGAATTTCTTTGAGAAAAAAGCGGGTTTTCCTAGCTTCAAATCAAAGCATGGGCGGCAATCTGTCAGCTATCCTCAAAATGTGAAGGTTGGTGAAAAGTCTATCAAGCTACCCATCATTGGTGAAGTGAATAGCAAAGTTCATCGCACTTTTGATGGCACAGTCAAGACTGTTACCGTATCCAAAAAACCAGATGGGAAGTATTTTGCCTCTATCTTGGTTGATGATGGCATTCCTGGCGCAGATGCTACTACAAACGGAAAAGCGATCGGCTTAGATGTGGGCTTGATTGATTTTTGTGTAACTAGTGATGGCAGTAAGTATACAAACCCGCGTCATCTCAAGAAACATAGCAAGAATCTCAAACGTAAACAGCAAAAACTCAGTCGCAAACAGAAGGGAAGTAGCACCAGAAATAAAGCTAGAAGATTAGTGGCTAAAGTCCACTCTAAAATCAAACGTGTTCGCGAAGATTTTCTCCACAAGCTATCCCGCAAGATAGTAAACGAAAACCAAGTTATTGCAGTAGAAGATCTCAATGTCAAAGGTATGGTACGCCATCACTGTCTAGCCAAAGCAATTAGTGACGCTGGGTGGGGGACGTTCGGAACAATGCTTAAGTACAAAGCCGAAAAGGATGGGAAAACCTATATTGAGGTTGACCGATTTTTTCCTAGCTCCAAGACTTGTAATAGTTGTTTGCACAAAGTATCGGAGATGCCTTTGGATGTTCGTCATTGGGATTGCCCTAATTGTAAATCTCGAAACGATCGTGACGTGAATGCGGCTAAAAATATCAGAGATGAAGCCTTGCGGTTTTTGGCATTAGGAACTGGTGCTGCTGCCAGTGGAGGGAATGTAAGTCGTGGCGGTAAGATTTCGGTCTTGTCGGACGCGGTTCCTCGCGAAGCTGGAAGCCCCCGTCATAGCGGTACTCCGCTTGACGGTGGGTAGTTCACACATCCCGCACCGATTTGCAAGGAGAGTTGACTCCTGTTCTTTCAACTGCGGCAAAGACGCGATCGCGTTCGAGAATAGCCCGTCGGGTGTGGTAGGCTAAACGAGTAGGTTTGAGTTAACCGCTACCTACAACACAAACTCGCACTTTTTAGAGTTGTTCCGGTGCCCAGAAGCGCTCTGTGTCTCGGGTAAGCGAACCCGCGTCATCAAAACACTCTTCTGGAGTAGGTCAGAATCCCGCTCTCTACTCGTAGAGTTAGTGTCGGGCTATGTCACGCAATGTAATAATCATTAAGAATGTTCCCCGGAACATTCTGTTGGCTGAGGGTTTAAAGAGAAACATCTATGAAAGCAATGATTTTGGCAGCCGGGAAAGGAACGCGCGTGCGTCCTATTACCTACACGATTCCCAAGCCAATGATTCCCATCTTGCAAAAACCGGTGATGGAGTTTTTGGTCGAACTCTTGCGCCAACATGGCTTTGACCAGATTATGGTTAACGTCAGCCACTTAGCCTATGAAATTGAAAACTACTTCCGCGACGGGCAACGGTTTGGCGTGCAAATCGGCTACTCCTTTGAAGGTCGAATCGTCGATGGGGAGTTGATTGGGGAAGCGCTGGGTTCTGCCGGAGGGATGAAACGCATCCAAGATTTTTCTCCCTTTTTTGACGATACATTTGTGGTGTTGTGCGGCGATGCGCTGATCGACTTGGATTTATCCGAGGCGATTCGCTGGCATAAGGAAAAAGGTTCGATCGCAACTGTGATTATGAAATCTGTCCCTCGGGAAGAGGTTCCCAGTTACGGGGTTGTGGTGACAGACGAAAACGATCGCATTAAAGCATTCCAAGAAAAACCGACCGTTGAAGAAGCCCTCAGCACTAGCATCAATACCGGGATTTATCTTTTTGAACCGGAAGTGCCTCGATTACGTTCCCTCGGGTCAAGAATACGATATCGGTGGCGACCTGTTCCCGCAACTGGTGGAAATGGACGCTCCGTTCTACGGTTTAACCATGGACTTCCAGTGGGTGGATATCGGTCGAGTTCCTGACTATTGGCGCGCCATTCGCAGCGTGCTGTCGGGAGAGGTAAAAAATGTTGCCGTACCGGGGAAAGAAGTGTTACCGGGGGTATACGCAGGTCTGAATGTGGCGGTCAATTGGGACAAGGTGGATATTCAAGGGCCCGTCTACATTGGCGCGATGACCCGAATTGAGGATGGTGCGACGATTATCGGTCCGTCGATGATCGGTCCTAATTGTTGTATCTGCGGCAATGCGACGGTGGATAACAGCGTGATTTTCGAGTATTCTCGCTTGGGACCTGGGGTACGATTGGTGGATAAGTTGGTGTTCGGACGCTATTGTGTGGATAAAACGGGAAACACCATCGACGTACAAGCGGCAGCACTGGATTGGTTGATTACCGATGCTCGTCAAGCGCCTCCGTCGGAACTCCCGAACGAACACCGGGCGATCGCAGAATTACTGGGTAAAGAGTAAATTTAATTGGGTCTTCAGCCGTCTGCCCTACTCCTAAACTCCTGAAACTCCTGTTTGAAAGACAAATAGATAGTATGCTGACGATCGCCCTCCCGAAAGGATCTCTTCTCAAAGAAAGCATTAAACGCTTGCAAGCCATCGGACTTGATTTTAGCGCCTTTCTAGATCCGACCAATCGCCAACTGCAAATTGCCGATCCCACAAACCGAGCCAAAGCGCTACTGGTTCGGGCGCAGGATGTTCCGGTTTATGTCGAATACGGTCAAGCACAGTTGGGCATTGTCGGATACGATGTGCTGCGCGAGAAAACACCCAAAGTGGCGCATTTGGCAGATCTCGAGTTTGGTTCCTGTCGCCTGTCAGTGGCGGTGAAAGCCTCCAGTCCCTATGGGCGGGCGATCGATTTGCCCGTACACGGTCGAGTGGCTTCCAAGTTCGTCCACTGCGCCCGCGAATACTTCCGAAATCTGGAATTGCCTGTGGAAATCGTACCCCTGTACGGATCTGTGGAACTCGGACCGATTACGGGGATGTCGGAAGCGATCGTGGATTTGGTGTCTACGGGTCGCACGTTACAAGAAAATGGCTTAATTGAAATTGAGGTGCTGTTTGAAAGTACGGCAAGGTTGATTGCTCATCCTTTAAGTTATCGATTGGGCAGTCTCGATGAGACAATTTCACGGTTATGTGAGGGATTAAAACAGCCAGCTACTGCTGTTGTGTAATCCGGCGGGTGACAGATCCCCAATTTCTTTGAGAAATCGAGGATCTTGATACTCATGTTAATAATATCTAGAAAAGATAATTATGTGAGAATAACTAAACAACCCGTTCTCCGGTCAAACTAAATGCGCGAGTTTCGGTAATTTTAACGGGAACGGTTTTTCCTTGCAATTCCTCAATGGAACCTGTAAAAAAGGTGAGGCGGTTGCCTCGGGTGCGTCCCATCACCTGCATCGGATATTTGGGATTTTGCGCTTCGACTAACACCTCTTCGACTCGACCCAAATACCGCCGGGAACGTTCGGCGGCGTGGGTTTCAACTAGACGATTCAACCGTTGTAGACGATCGTTTTTATCTTCTTCGCTGACTTGATTTTCCCACAATGCCGCAGGTGTCCCCGGACGGGGAGAATAGGCGGCGGTATTGAGCAAGTCGAAACCGATTTCGTCTACCAATTTGAAGGTATTCTCGAACTGTTCCTCGGTTTCTCCGGGAAATCCAACGATCGCATCGGCACTGATGGAAGCATCCGGCATCAGGTGACGAATCGTCCCGATAATACGTCGGTATTTTTCGATCGTGTAACCCCTGGACATGGCTTTGAGGACTTCGTTATCACCGGATTGGAAGGGAATATGGAAATGCTCGCAGACCTTGGGTAATTCCTGACAGGCTCGAATCAGGCGTTCGGTGAAATAGCGGGGGTGAGAGGTGGCAAAACGAATTCGATCGATCCCCTCTACATCGTGAATGTAGGACAACAAATCTGTCAAAGTATGCTGGTATCGTCCTTCGGGGGTTGTTCCCGGCAAATCTCGTCCGTAGGCATCGATATTTTGTCCCAGCAAGGTGACTTCTTTGTAGCCTTGGCGTGCCAACTCCTCGATTTCGGCGCGAATCGCTTCAGGAGTCCGGGATTGTTCCGTGCCGCGCACCCCAGGAACCACGCAGTAGGTGCAGCGTTCGTTACAACCGTAAATGACATTCACCCAAGCGCTGACTTGACTATCTCGCCGAGGCTTGGTAATGTCCTCCATAATGTGAATGGGTTCGGTAGCGACCACTTGGTTGCCATCGAATACCTGAGCGAGCAAATCGTCTAAGCGATTGGCGTGCTGCGGTCCCATGACCAAATCTAGCTCGGGTACCCGATGCAGCAGGGCTTCCCCTTCCTGCTGGGCGACGCAACCGGCAACAACCAGAATGAGATGCGGGTTTTCGTGTTTGCGCTTGGCTTGTCTTCCTAAATAAGAATAGACTTTTTGCTCGGCATTATCACGGATGGTGCAGGTGTTGTAGAGAATGAGATCGGCTTGGTTGGGATCGTCTGATGGCTCAAAATCCAGGGTCTCCAGAATGCCAGCCATGCGTTCGGAGTCAGCTTTGTTCATCTGACAGCCAAAAGTAGTGATGTGGTATTTACGGGTCATGGGTGGTTGTGCTGAGTCCGTGAGAATACTATAATGCAGGGAAATTTTTGGCGCTAGTCTCCGTAATATTAACGGGGTATCCATAGCGCACCGATCGGGTACGATCGGTTTTTTAGGTGCGAACGAAGAGACTAATCGGGAGGCGATCGGTATTCCCGAACGCCATTTAGTCTGGAGAGTTCGATCGAACAACTAGGAAAGGCTCGATCGCAGTAGATTATTTTTTATTGAACTAATCTATTGTAGATCAACTTGAACGGGATGAGCGATACACTCCCCTCGAAAAAAACTATAAAAATAGGGTGATTCCTGGTTTTTTATGGTGTATGCTCTTAGGAACTGTAGTTTTTAGGAGGGGCGGTTATCGGTCAATTCATCGACTCGGAAAGCAGAGTTCTACGTAAGTTCCAAGTTTGCGAAATTTAACGCAATGTTGTAATTCGCATCAAAAATATCAGCTTGTTGGTCAGCTAGCTTGTGAGACAAAAATAGAGAAAAAAAGGGTAGATCGAAGAAAAACTTTGATTTTTTCAGATCGATCCTGTATCTGAGTTTGCCTATTTTCTCATGAAATTAATTGTATAAAATCCGGCATGAAAATCTACGATATCTGCAAAATGAAAAGAGATTTGTTAGGACTCCAAACTGCAAACCGAGTTGGGGACAACATCGACCGTATTCTGTCCGAATTCGCCATCCCAACTCTCGGAGGAAACGAAACCCGGCAAATTGTTTTTATCGACCCCACCGTAGACGATCGACAACACCTGATCGACGCAGCCATACCGGGAACCGAAGTTGTTCTGCTTGATGCCCGTCGCAACGGGATCGAACAAATTACCGAAACTTTAGCCCATCGCCACACCCCCCTCGAATCCCTTCACATTGTCGCTCACGGACAGCCAGGAAGCTTACGGCTCGGGAACAGTCAACTCAGTCATCTCACCTTATCTCGATATACCAGCACACTACAACGCTGGAGTCAAGGACTCAAGGCAGATGCCGAAATTCTCCTCTATAGCTGCCAGGTTGCCGCTGGGGAGTTAGGGGCAAGTTTCGTGCGCCAACTCCGTGAAATTACGGGGATAGACATCGTTGCTTCTACAACTCTCGTCGGTAACGCAGCACGGGGTGGAAACTGGGAACTCGACGCCGGAACGAGGCGAACTCCCCTCGCTTTTGAGGAAACAGCATTAGCGGCATATCCAGCAACTTTACAAGATGGGGTAGGCAATCGCCTATTCGCCTCGGAAGTCGGACCGACACCCAATATCCGCGTCGTCAGTATTGCTGATGCAACATCGGACGTCGTGGGTCAACTCTTATTCGAGACAGCAGCGATCGCTCGCGATTCCGAAGATGGTTTAATTTACTACGTTGAAAAGAGAGACGACAATCTCGGGAGTTCCCGGCTTGCCACCTTCAATCCCGCCACGGGTGATAGTACGGTTATTGGGACATTGGGACCAGCCGTCAACGATCAACCCCTAGCATTTGCCAAGATGGCGCAAGCCTCGGCTAGTACCACCAATCCGGCTTTTGCGAATCAGCTTTTTGCCCTCGCCGCAACTCCAGAACTGTTCATTATCGATCGTACCACTGGCGAAGCGCGATCGCTGGGAAACATTGGCGGTGGATTTGTCGGCGGCGGTGGAGATGCAGCATTCGATCCCGACAATCCCGATATCTTATACGTCACCGAAGCGGCAAACCCCGGCGTCGGCGGAACCCGAACGATTCGCCTCTACCGGGTCAATATCAACAATATCGCCCAAACAACCCGGATTGGCGACAGTTTGCTGTCTCGCGACGATTCGGGTTCTCTGGCATTCGGTGGGGACGGACGACTTTACACCACGTCTCAAGTTGACGGACAAACCAACCTATACACCCTATCGCTGGATAATGCTTCTCCCACCTTCATCGGTCCGGTGGACGCCGCCTTTGGGGACTTTGGGACTCAACCCGTTGCCACCGCCCAGGTAGACATCCAAGTTACCAAAACCGACAACCTCGCCAACGTCCAAGTGGGTAGCACGGTGACTTACGAAATCGCTGTCACCAACGTCGGCGTGTTGCCACCCAATCCACCCCCCGGATTAGAAGTCACTGACTTAAATGGGATTCAAATTTCCGATGCCATTCCCGCAGGTATTAACATTGATGCCAGCAGCGTTCGGACAACCTTCTCGGGTGGGACGGGCGAACTGGTTTCCAACACGGTCAACGGCAATAATTTCAGTGCCGAATTGAACTTAAGAGCCGGGGCAACCGCAACGATCGTCATTCAAGGAACCGTAACCGACGCAGTTGTCAGTCCTATTGAGAATACCGTGCGGGTGCAGCCCCCCGATGGGTTTGTTCTGGTGGGTCGTCCTCCCGGCAACTTTATCGAAGCCACCGACACCACCCAACTCAATAACCTCCCCCCAACAGCGGATAACGTTACTGATAACGTCGCGCCCAGCCAGACCCGGATCTTAACAGGACTCATCGGTCGCGATCGCGATGGGACGATTACCAACTACAATATCGCCACTCTACCCCCTGCCAACCAAGGAGAATTATTCCTCAACGGCAACCCCGTCACAGTCGGGCAAGAACTGACTCCTGCCGAACTCAGAATTCTGGAATTCCGTGCCGGACCTAACTTCACCGGGGCGACCTTCACCTACACGGCAACAGACAATAACGACGACACTTCACCTCCGGCAACGGTCAATCTCAATCCACCCCCCATCGCCCAGGACGACTCCATTCCGGCCACCCCAGGCGCCAGTACCGCTCTTGCCGCCACTCGAAGCCACCGACCCCAACGGAACGGTGAACTTCTACACCATTACCACCCTGCCGCCAGCAGACCAAGGGGTGCTGCTACTCAACGGGGATCCCGTGCAGCCGGGAGAGACACTGACCCCCCAAGAAGTAGACGATTTGGTGTTCCAGGCAACACCCAACTTTACCGGAAGCACTTTCCAATTCACCGCCACTGACAACAACGGCTTCCCCTCCACTCCGGCAACCGTTACCTTGACACCTGGGGTGAGTATCCCGGAAACCAACGACGTGGTCGATCGAATTCCCCCCGGACAAACCCAAACCCTCACCGGATTGGGCGGTACAGACCCCGACGGCATCGAGTCTTTTACCATTACCGAACTGCCACCCGCCAACCAGGGGATACTCTTACTCGATGGAACTCCAGTTACGGCAAATCAAGTTCTCACCCCCGACGAACTGACCCAGTTAGAGTTTCAAGCCACCCCGGATTTTACCGGAACTACCTTCCGCTACGCGGCAACGGATACCACCGGGGCAACCGACGCGACACCCGGTATTGTCAAACTGAACACTGGCGTCCCAGAACCGGATACCGACGATGCCAATATCGGGGTTCCTCGGCGAGATCCCGTCCGAGTTACGGGGTTGGGTGGCGAGCCCGGCGCACCGGATAGCGAAATTTCCTTCTTCACGATTACAACCCTGCCTCCTACGACTCAAGGAGTTTTGTTCCTTGGCGATCCCAATGCCGGAGGGACGCCAATTACAGTGGGACAAACCCTGACTCCCGACCAACTCGATCGGGTTTTCTTTCAACCCACGGCTACCTTTAACGGCGCAACCTTCGAGTATGCCGCAACCAACAGCTTCGGTGAAACCGACCCGACACCGGGAACCGTCACCCTCACCTTTGGCAACGCACCGCCGGATACCGACAATGGTAGCGCTCAACTGACTCCCGGTTTGACCGCACCGATTCGAGACTTGGGAGGATCGGACTCCGACGGGACGGTTTCTTTCTTCACCATTAAAACCATCCCTCCAGCGGGACAAGGAATCCTCTTTTTGGGCGATCCCGGACAGGGCGGGACGCCGGTTTCTGTGGATCAGCGTCTGACGGCGGAGGAATTAGAGCAACTCTTCTTCCAAGCGGGTACTGGGTTTACTGGCGGGAGCTTTACCTATGCCGCAACGGATAACTTTGGGTTGGAAGATCCGACTCCGGCAATTGTCAGTTTGACGGCACCTGGGGTTCCTCCTGGGGACGATGATGGAGGAAACACGCCTGGAACGCCTCCCGGTGGTGGTGGCATCATTATCCCTCAAGATCCCGAAGATCGGTGTCCGCCTCCTCCAACGATCGGTGGTTTTGATGTTGCCCCTCCCGAACCCGTGGATCTCAATGCCATGATGATTCCCACGCCAGGGTCGCGCCGTTCGGGAACTCCCGGAAACGACATTAAAACGGGTGGCGATGACAATGAGGTTTTGGAAGGTCAAGATGGAGACGACCAAATCCGAGGCGGTCGGGGAGATGATATCATTCTCGGCGGGTTCTCCCGCAATGCCCCCGTCGGTCCTGGAGTCGATCGCGATCTCCTAGCGGGGAATGAAGGTCGAGATTTCATTTCTGCCAGTGCTGGGAATGATACCGTTTACGGCGGTCAGGATGATGATACGGCATTTGGCGGCAAAGATGATGATGACATTTACGGCGATCGGGGAAATGACATCTTATTAGGAGATCTGGGCAACGATCGCATTGCTGGAGACTCCCGAGAATTAGGCGATGGCGAACTTTCCGGAACCGATCGCATTGACGGGGGTGAAGGAAACGATACCCTCAACGGGAATGAGAAAGATGACACCGTGACGGGCGGCATGGGAGATGATGTCGTCTTTGGGGGCAAAGATGGCGATCGACTTTTTGGCGACCAAGGAAATGACACCGTTGGCGGCGATCTCGGCGACGATACCGTTCTCGGCAGTTTGGGTAGTTTCATCCAGATTGGCGCAGATGGCGAACGGGATATGCTGTTTGGCAACCGAGGTGCTGACCTGATTAAAGGGGGAGAAGGTCAAGACAGCGCTTACGGCGGGAAAGACAACGATTTGATCTACGGGGGGAAAGATGACGATCTGATCTTTGGCGACCAGGGAGCGGACACTCTGGTGGGAGATCTCGGCAACGATACCGTCGTCGGCGGTAATGGCAACCCTCTCGATCCGGAATTACCCGAAGCCGATCTGATTTTTGGTCTGGATGGAAACGATCTGCTACAAGGCAACCAGGGAAATGACAGCATCGTCGGCGGTAATGGTGACGATACGGTGCTGGGCGGTCAGCAGGACGATTTCATTTGGGGCGAAGCGGGGAACGATCGTCTGTTTGGCGAACTCGGCAACGATACCATTTGCGGGGGCGATGGTAATGACACCATTGTGGGGTCGAACGGCGTTCCCGGCAGTCCCAACGACGGACGAGATCTGCTGTTTGGCGGTGCGGGAGACGATTCGATCTTCGGCAACGACGAAGACGATCTTTTAGAAGGTGCATCCGGAAACGATTCGATGTACGGCGGTCGGGGTAACGATACCTTTGTCGGCGGATTGGGGAATGATTTCGCCTTCGGCGATCTTGGAAACGACAGCATCGAAGGTGGGGAAGGCAACGACACCCTGGTGGGGTCTAATGGCATTCCCGGCAGTCCCAACGACGGCAACGATACCCTCGTCGGCGGCAACGGAGACGATCTGATGTTTGGGAACGAACAGGATGATATCCTCGGTGCGGGCGGCGGAAACGATGTCGTGTTTGGGGGTCAGGGCAACGATGCGATCGCTGGGGAAGCTGGAGATGATGTCTTGTACGGCGATCTCGGCGACGACTTGATTTCGGGTGGTGTCGGTGCTGATGTCTTCGTCGTTGCGGCTAATACCGGAACGGATACGATCGTCGATTTTGAGGTGGGTGTCGATGTGCTGGGTTTAGCCGGTGGCTTGACTTTCGAGCAGCTTTCTGTCACTCAGGAGGAAGGCGTCTCGATCGTTCAGCTCGGAGATGTCCCGATCCTTCGTTTGAGCGGCATCGAGCTTGAACAACTCACGGATGCGAATTTCATCGCCGTGTGATTTTAGGGTGAGAGATCCTCGGTTTCTTAAAGAAACTGAGGATCTCAGAATCGTGGATTAAAGAAGTTTCGTGGGTTGGGTTTCAGACTTGAAGCCAACCCGCAAGATAAGCAATATTGTTGAAAATTGGTACGGACGTTCAGAACTTTAAATCGATCGCGCCGAGTTACAGTTCTTAATGTGTAGGAATATTTTCGATAAGCAACGAAAAACCAGTATTTGGGGGTATACTGGAAATATTGGTTTTGTAGGACTCTTGTGTCTAAAAATAGGAGAGATCCTCAAAACGCCCGGTCTTGCGTCTCAATCCGATGGTTATTGACATCTTTATTGAGAATTGAGATATTTTCGCGTCACGACGTTTTTGAGACATTGTAACGATTTCGCAATCTAAATTTGACAAATTGTCTAGGGCGTGTAGTCCGGCAATCGATTCGCCATCCACAATCCACCATCGACACTTCGGGTTCAACTAAATCAGCAGGAGTCCCCCGCTCTACCTGTACTCAGGTGAGCGGCGGGAGGAATGCGAGTGAGGGACGAGTTCCACCGCTCTGCAAAACCGACAATCGTAGATCTCGCAAAGCAGAGCGGTGGGCGAGGAGCGAACAAATCTCTTACTTTGTCCCTTGTTTTCATTGCTTTCACGAGATATAATGATATCAGAGTTCGTGAAGATAATGCCCCAAGTCATCACCGCCAAGCTAAAACTCAACTTGACTACCGAGCAAAAAGCCTTGGTGTCTCAGACGGCTTTAGCCTACCGTGATGCCTTGAACTATACTTCACAAGTCGCTTTTGATGCGGGTAAAACCAGTAATGGTGCCAAGTTGCAAAAGGCTGTCTACAAAGAATTGCGGGCTCGATTTGGGCTGGGAGCGCAAATGGCTTGCAATGTACCTAGACTTGTCTCTCGAACCTATAAGACCCTCTGGACTAAGGTCAAACAATCTAACGATGCTATCGCCAAAGGCTACACCAAGAGACGGTACAAAGGGCTAGATCAAGCTCCTAAATACATCTCTCGAACTTGTACCCTAAACTATCAGAGAGACTATTCTTTTAAAACCGAGCGGCAAGTGAGTATCATCACGCTACAAGGTCGAATAGTAGTTTTTTACGATGGGTACAATAAGCATCTAGATTTGATTGCCAACGGCGCCAAAATTGGAGCGGCTAAAATTGTTTATCAGCGTTCTTCTAAGATTTATTACCTAATGGTAAGCGTCGAAGTAGAAACCCCTGAACTCGACCCACTGAAGATAACCAGAGTTTCTGGTGTTGATGTCGGGATGAGATATCTGGCAGTAGAAACAGACCTGAAAAACCAGTCTAAATTCTACTCAGGAAAGGACGCCAGACATAAAGCCAATCGCTATCACAAAGCACGGATGACTCTTCAGCGCCAAGGCACTCGGTCGGCAAAGCGAAGACTAATCGCTTTGTCTGGAAGAGAAAGACGGTTTATCGCTGACGTGAACCACCAAATCAGTAAGGATATTGCCAAGCCTAATAGCCTAATCGGACTAGAAAACCTAACTGGAATACGGGATAGAACTCGAACTAAATCTGGCAAGAAGGCAAGTAAGAAGAGACGTAGGGCTAATCGAGATAAGGCTAAATGGTCGTTTGCCGAATTGCAGGGCTATATCGACTACAAGGCTAATCTAAATGGTTCGCTAGCGACTTTAGTCCCTGCTCATTACACATCGAAAAGCTGTCCCAAGTGCGGACATACATCGGACGCTAATAGACCCAATAAAGGGCTGTTGTTCCGCTGCGAATGTTGCGGTCATCAGTTGCACGCTGATTTGGTTGGCTCCAGAAATATTGCAATGAGAACGCTGCTAGTTCGGCAAGACTGGACTAGTACGGGGAGCTTGTCAGCATCCCCTAATGTGTCGAGCGGTGAAACCAAAGCTGAAATCCTATCTAGGTTCTCAGAATTGCGGTGGAGTTCAGATACAAGCCCACACTGTAGCGGTACTCCGCTCAGTGTTGGGTAGTTGACAGACTTATACAGAATTAGCTTTGAGTTCGTCTAAGGTAACATACTCTAATGCCAAAGCATGAGTGGATTTTAGAAGCACGGGTGGCGCTACCCCAGCCACCCGTGCTTCGTGCCAACGCGAGGCGCACAAACACCAGCAATCGCCGGGTTTCAGTCCGGGAAAACCATAAGCTGGGTTGGGAGTTATCAGATCGTTACCTCGAGATTTAGAAAAGTCTAAAAACTCTTGGGTCATTTTGGCGCAAACTAGATGCGCTCCCACATCGCCTGCGCCAGTGTTACAGACCCCATCTCGATAATATCCCGTCATCGGATTTGTGCAGCAGATTTCTAACTCGCTGCCTAATACATTGGTTGCTGAAGCCATAGTTTCGTCCTAATCTTTTAACTTTCAGAGAGTTTCTCAACTGATGGTAACAGTTAACCTCTATGATAGGAAGGCATTGCTATTGCCGAATTGTTAGAGATGGAAATCGATCGCACCTCAAGTTTGAATTCAGACGGATTGCATCTCAAGCGTCCTTGTTTGGCTGTTGCAGACTTGGATCGATCGCTCTCTCTTTATCAAAAGATTCTCGGTTTTCGACTTGACTATATCAGCGAAGCATCGCCAACATCGTATCTCTACGCTGTATTTGGATTCCCAAAAAATGCTCGACTCAAATTTGCCACTCTCAGTACGGAATACGAACCTCGATCTCTGGCTCTGACTGAAGTCAAAGGTCTCGATCCTCAACCTCTTACTTTACCTCATCGGGCTGCGACAGTCATCCGGGTTCGAGATCTCGAACTCACGATTCAAAAAATTAGAGAACTGGGTTTAGAAGCGATCGATCCGAGTTATTTTACTGCACCCCCCAATCTCCAGTTTACCGAACAAGCTTTTTGCGATTGGGATGGTCATCTGATGGTTTTGTATGATGTCAAAGACAATAGCTAGTGGCTAGTATCTGGTCAAATCCTGTCCGGTTACTGATTACTTCTCGAGATATTGCTGCCATTTTTCGAGAACGTTAGCATCCTTGAGAGCTTCTTGATGGTTGTGGTAAATTTTTTGCAATAATTCTTGTCGTTGCGTATCATTTAATATTCCCAACACTAGGTCGAAAACATCCACTAAACTCGCCGCACTTTCCCCGAGTATCGGGCTGAGATCCCACACATCTTGCACCCAATCTCCAGGTCGATCGCCTGTAAAAATCAAGTCTATGAGTAACTCTTTTGTTTGTTCTTGAGTAATATCCAAAATAGGGAACTCCCGTTTTTATCGCTCGCACCAATAAGTTTTTCGACAATAGCTAATCGCTTCATCTGTAAGCATTCAGACGTCAGAGCGAGATCGTGTTTATCGGGGGATCGTCGGGGTCAACAGCCGTTGACCCCTACCAGATTTTCCAGACCCAGGCTGCATCTGAAATCGAACCGGAATTCCTACATATTAACCATTTCTCAATTTAAGAATCTCAGCCGTCACCGCCAAGCTTTCTTCGTAAAGCAGATCGCGACCCCAGCGCTGGAGTTGCTGTGCCATCAACAATTCTGCCTTTTGATCGGTAAGCGAGCTCACTTGTTCCGTACGACAAGATTGCGCGCTGCCACCGGCTTCCATCCGCATACAACCCGTGGTTTCCGAACAGAGAATCGTGCAGCAATCGGCATCGGGATTATTGTTAGAACTCAGGCGCAATCCCACCAAATCGCCGGGAATTTCACCCAAATCGGCAACGGGAATTCCTGCTAACTCGGCAACAACTTCTCGATCGCCGGGTCCTTTAAACTTGACATATACTAAATCGTAATCGCCCCCTTCTTCTGTAAATGAAACCGGTTCCCAGGCTAAGCGAGAGGCGAACCAACCCAAAAACATCAAGGCTTGAGCGGCATTGCCTTTTTCGTAGTCAATGGCAATGGTATCAATTTCCACCAAAGCATCCCGGCGTTCTGGAGGATCGTAGGCAGCGGCGGTAAGTTCTTGCCATGCAGAAAGACGATGCCAGTTGAGATCGGCGATATAGACTTCGTTTTCGATCTCCGTTTGCATTTTCAGCAGTTCCGATTCGGGATCGCTGAAATAGCCAGAATCAACGATCGTACAATTACTGCCTTCTGAAAGGATGCGGAACAATTCCTGTTCGGGATTGGGAGTGGCTTTCCACCAGAGAAATTTGGGTAAGTCGGGAATCATCAAAGATGTAACCATCTCACCGACGCGATCGAGTGCTTCTTTTGTTCCCCGCAAAGTAATATATTCGCAACAAACCAGATGACTGGCTTCTCCCCCTTTTTGAATCGGACAATAGGCAGAAACTTGTGCGGTTACACCCTCGTCTTCTCCTAAGATCGGACAGAGGGTAATAATCCGGCAGGGATTTTGAGTGGCGATCGCATCGCTGATACTAAATCCTCTCGCATTGGGATTGGGAATGGCTTGGCGCTCTTCGGGTTTCTTGGCAAATTCTTCGCGAAATTTTGCCAATGTGTCTGAGTCCATGCGTCCAGTCAGCCGCAGGTTATAAACTTTCTGAGCTTCTCGAATGGCTTGGCGCGTTTTGGGTCCGTGAATCCCATCGATGGGACCGTCATAAAACCCTAAATTTCCTAGCAATTGCTGAAACTCTTCGGGTTCGTAAAT
Source organism: uncultured cyanobacterium (assembly GCA_963838375.1). GTDB lineage: Bacteria > Cyanobacteriota > Cyanobacteriia > Cyanobacteriales > Geitlerinemataceae > DVED01. The sequence continues at coordinate 523,820 of CAWIQY010000016.1, forward strand.
GACCATACTAAACGTTGCCGCTCGAGTAGCGATCGGCGCGGCTTTTCCGGCACTTTGACTGAGCCAAATATTTCTCAATTCGGCTTCAATTTCGTACAGAGAAATATCTTTTGGTTTTTGCAGAGCAACAATTGGCGTACTCATGATCGGTAGGTAATGGGTAATGGGTAATGGGTAATGGGCTAGTAGTTAACGATTAACTACTAACTACTAACTGTTACAGTCTGCGCCAGCGACGATCGTCGCGGTTGAGCAGGATTTCGGCTTCCACCGGTCCCCAGGTTCCCGCTTCGTACAGGGGAATAGCGTCTGGCGGTGCGGGAGCATCCCAAATTTCCAACACGGGAGTGAGGACGCGCCAGGAGGCTTCCACCTCGTCGCCTCGAGTGAACAAAGTCGGGTCGCCTAACATACAGTCAATCAGCAAACGGGCGTAGGCATCTGTGCTGGGTTGACCAAACGCCGCATCGTAGCGGAAATCCATATTCACCGATCGCGTTCTCAGAGAGCTTCCAGGCGTTTTCACCTCAAAACGCATACTGATGCCCTCATTCGGCTGAATCCGCAGCACTAGGACATTGGGATTTGCTTGTTTGGCTGCCGACTGGAACATCAAAAACGGTACGTCTTTAAACTGGATGGCAATTTCCGAAACTTTCTTGGGCATTCGCTTTGCCGTCCGCAAGTAAAACGGGACGCCTTTCCAGCGCCAGTTATCAATAGACAGCTTTAATGCCGCATAGGTCGGCGTAGTCGAGTTGGGATCTGCCCCCTCTTCTTCTCGGTATCCGGGAACCCGTTTACCTCCCATCCAGCCCGGTATATATTGACCTCGCACGGCGGATAGTTCGATATTATCTAAATCGGCGAGGCGCGTGGCTTGCACGACTTTGACTTTCTCACTGCGAATACTATCTGCATCGAGGGAGTTGGGGGCTTCCATTGCCGTCAGGCTAAAAAGCTGCATTAAGTGGTTCTGCACCATATCTCGCAGCGCCCCAGAGGTTTCGTAATATCCGGCGCGTCCTTCTAACCCCACGGTTTCCGCCACGGTAATTTGGACGTGATCGACAAATTGGCGATTCCACAGGGGTTCAAAAATGGCGTTGGCAAACCGAAATACCAAGAGGTTTTGAACGGTTTCTTTCCCGAGATAGTGATCGATGCGATACACTTGTTCTTCGGCGCAAACTTGGCGCACGACTCGGTTGAGGACTCGTGCAGAGCCTAAATCGCGTCCGAAGGGTTTTTCGATGACTAAGCGTTGCTTGGTGGGGTCGGCAAGCATTCCCGCGCCGCCGAGTTGTTGGGCGGCTTCCCCGAAGTATCGAGGTGCCACCGAGAGGTAAAAGACTCGATTGCCTCGAGTTCCGCGTTTTTCGTCGAGTTCGCCTAAAAAGGCTTTGAGTTTTTGATAACTTTCCGGAGAATCGATGTCTCCAGGGCAGTAAAACAGACCTTTGGCAAACTCTTTCCAGATGGCTTCCGATTGCAGTCCGCCGCCAAATTGTTCGATGCCTTCGCGCAGGTGTTCCCGAAAGAAGTCGTGACTCCAATCTCGTCGTGCCACGCCGACAATGGTGAGTTCGGGGGGCAATCGGCGTTCCAGCTTCATCTGGTAGATGGAGGGAATGAGTTTGCGTTGGGTTAAGTCACCGGATGCGCCGAAGATGACGAGGATTTGAGGTTCGGGAACGCGATCTTGTTGTAATCCTACTCGTAAGGGATTTTCTAGGACTGAGATCATAGGAATTGGGTAATCAGTAATTGGTAATCGGGTGACGATCGCGGATTGTTAATGCTAAATATTTCTTAAGGTCGGAATTTACAATACATCTTGTGTATAAAGAATAATCGTAGTCTTTTATACACAAAACTCTCCTTAATCAATAAATCGAACATTAACGATCGACGATCGTCGATCGATGCTTCTGGGTTTATATTTAACCCCCAAAACCTTCAATTCTTCCTTTTTTTAAGAACGAGTCAATAATTGCTCGTCTTTTTGCAATCGATCGTGTTCTTGAATGAACGATTCCACTAACGTGACATCTTCTTTGCTGCCGATAATCAAAGGAGTCCGTTGGTGAAGTTGGGTCGAGACCATATCCATTATGTTCTGAGTCCCACTACTGGCACGACCCCCGGCTTGTTCGATCAGATACGCCAAAGGCGCACCTTCATACAGCAGGCGTAATTTTCCTTCGGGTTTTTTCAGCGTACCGGGATACAAAAACACGCCGCCTTGGAGTAACACGCGGTGAAAATCGCCGACCAGTGCGCCGCTATAGCGTCCGGTGTAGCCTTCGTGGCGGTGAACGTAGCGGATATAGTCGCGGATCGATTCGTCCCACTGCCAGAAGTTGCCTTCATTGACACTATACACAGAACCGCGTTCTGGGACTCGAATATTTTCTTGCCAGAGGATAAACTCACCCAAACTGGGATCGAGAGTGAAAGCGTGAACGCCTGTACCGATCGAATAGACCAAAATTGTACTCGGTCCGTAGAGAATATACCCTGCACCGATCTGTTGCTGTCCGGATTGTAAGAGATCGCTCGCCGTCCCGTCTTCGTCCGTTCCTTCTTGTCGGCGAATGGCGAAGATGGAACCGACATTGAGGTTGGCGTCGATATTGGAAGAACCATCGATCGGGTCGTAAACAAGGGTATAGCGACCGATCGGACAGTTTTCGGGGATATAATAGGGTTTCTCCATTTCCTCGGATGCTAAGCGACAGACTAAGCCGCTTTGCTGGAAAACGGAAATAAAGACATCGTTGGCATAGACATCCATCTTTTTGACGGATTCGCCTTGGACGTTCTCGGTTCCGGCAAATCCCAATACTCCCGCCATGATTCCCGCTTGAGAGAGACGGCGAGCAATTAATTTTCCCGCCAGCGCAATCCGATTCATCAGGGTGCTTAGATCCTGTGCTTCTGAAGAAAAGCTCTGGAGTTGCTGGAGGACGTGGCGAGAGAGGGTAGTACAATCGCGATCGATCGCTGGTTCTTGAACTGGAGGTTGATAGGCGTCGGTCATGGTAAGACTTTCCTTCGCATCTAATGGCACAAAACGGGAAAAGACCGATGTCGTCTGAGTTGCTCCGGTCGCTTTCCCATCTCTATCTTAGAAGGCATTCCTGAGTTGGGGATGAATTGAAGAAGGCTTAAAGAATGTCTTTAGGTCATTTGGCTACCCGGAGCCCGCGCATTTGCCACGGAAATCTCATCCACGAACCCATCAACCTCAATCCAAAGGCTTCGCCCTTCTTTAGTCTAGATTCGATCGGCAATACCCCGACGAATTCGCCAACCGTATCGCGAAACTCGACTCTCGGCTTTTCTGAGTGACATACTCCCGACGCTGACTCTATGAGTACAGCGCGGGCGAAGCGCAGCGGAGGGTTCTTACCAACACCACCCAACGGTAACTCCTTCGGAGACGCTGCGCGAACGGTTACGCTGGTTCGCTTTACTACTGACGGGATGTCCCACCGCCACGCCACTTGCTCTACTTGGGGAGACCCCAAGACCGCAGTGGCTCAACTTCAAAATGTTTCTCGCCGCGTTTACATCTCTATCCGCCGTGTAACCACATTTCGGACAAGAGTGTACGCGGTCTTTTAACGTTTTCGGTACTTTGTGACCGCAATTCGAGCAATTCTGTGATGTTCCGTTGGGATTCACTGCAACCGCTAGCAACCCAGCATTTTCAGCTTTGGTTTGTAGAATTGACAGGAATTGTCCCCAACCCGCATCAAGGATTGATTTGGCTAGTCGCGTTCTCGCAAGACCTTTGATGTTCAGTTTTTCATAACCAATCAAGTCATGATTATCGGTTAATTGTTTAGCTGTTTTAAAGTGGAAGTCTTTGCGGGTGTCGGCTACTTTTTTATGAGCTTTGCCCAACTTTTCGACCGCTTTACGTCGATTGTTGCTCCCCTTCCGCTTGCGACTGACTGATTTCTGTATTTTCCTCAATCGTTTTTGAGCTTTCCGGTAGTATTGTGGAATCGCAATATCAGTCCCATCGGATTTGATGAGAAACGATTTTAGCCCCATATCGATCCCGATGGGATTCACCACCTCTTCTTTTGACAAAGTGTTTGGAACCGAATCATCTTGAATCGATAGCGTGACGTAATAGCCATCAGCTTTTTTGGAGATCGTAGTCGTTTTGATTTTGAACCCGTCAGGAATCGGACGATGGTAAACCAGCTTAACCGTCCCGAACTTGGGAAGCTTTAATTGATTCCCCGTAATTGAGTTTGACCCCATCGAGGGGAATGTTAAAGATCGATAGCGACCTTTCCCTTTAAACCGAGGTTTTCCACTACGCTTCCCGTTACAGTCTCCCTTGAGATAGCGCCCAAATGCCAAATCTACCCGCTTAACGCAATCCTGTAGAACTTGAGACTGAATCTCCCCATACCAGGGACGATGTTTTTTCAACTGAACTAGAGAGCGTTTTTGCGAGTAGTAATCGGGCTTTTCTCGTAATTCGGGAAGATGGCAAACCAACGGACAGGAATCGATGGCTGTCCGGTTTTGTTCGTACCAATTAAATCGATCGGCTAGCAAATAGTTATATTGACACCGCAACATTTCCAGCCATCGCTCTATTTCGATAGTTTGGTTTTTGGTTAGTCGCAGTCGGTACTGGTATGCAGACCTCATTATTATCTCCTTTTTCGACCTACCTCCATTATACTAGATGTGATTACGTGTTTCAGTACAAAATGAAAACAAAAATCCTGCAAATTCGATTAACAGAGTTTGAAGAAAAACAGTTAAAGATGGAAGCAAAAAGGCGGAATATGTCAAAGTCAGAGTTAGTCCGAAGTTTGATAGCGCGGTTTGATATTCCTCGCTGAGTCCAAAAGATCCCACCATTCATCCCGACTCGCATTTGGGTCGGCGCGGGATTAAAAATCCCTTGCATCGCCGCCAAATAGAGAGCGGGGCTTCTGGTGGACTAGCTAAAGAAATATCAAGAGTCCGGGAAAACCTAATTTCTGCAATGATAAAGAAGGTACAACGACAACAATGCAGTCATGGGTTCCTCTGGTATGGGGTGTTGTCAGAGGTTACGTTTTAGAGGAACGCAGGTGCAGCATTTGTGGCGCTAGTCGTTTGCACCGCGACTTTGCCGGAGTCTGACGATCGCTCCGATGGGCGATCGTCATCTGCTGTGATGTAGGAGAATTAAAGAGTCATGTCTATTTCCCGGTTTCATCGATCGGCTCTTTGGCGTTTTTTCGCATTAGCCGTCTTGAGTTTTTCTCTCATTGGGATTTTCCCAAAACTGGCACGATCGTCTGTGGTGGCGCCCCAGTCGTCAGAGGCGATCGTCGCTCAGTATTATATCGAAGATGAAATGGCGTATCTCAAACGGTCTCGTCAATCTTGGCTCGAAATCGATCTGACTCGGCAGCGGTTAATTGCTTGGGAAGGTCGATCGCAAGTCTATGCTGCGATCGTTTCCACGGGGAAAGACGAAACGCCCACCCCAACCGGTATTTTTTCTATCTATATCAAGCTACCTGAAGCGCAGATGGAAGGCGAAGATTATTATATCTCCGATGTGCCTTATGTCATGTACTACGACGGCAGTTACGGGATTCACGGCGCTTACTGGCACAATAATTTTGGTATCCCTGTCAGTCATGGGTGCACCAATGTGGCGGTAGACCATGCCGAATGGTTTTATAACTGGGCTCGGGTGGGAACGCCTGTCGTCGTTCACTACTGAACCCGGCATCGGCTTTGTTCGCGCTTCTAGAAGCGATATAGAACTTCAAACGATCGCTAGGGTTTCACCGTATCGAGACCTTTGTTGTGAGTCACAGGGTCTTGAGATCCAAAAGCGCCAAGACAATTGCTTAGCAACAATTCTATGCCAAAAAGCTATCCTATTTCTATAGGTACAAAAAGACCCTGAAAAAGCTATGTCTAGAGATAGAAGTCAATAGCCTTGAGAAATTAGTATCTTAGGATTAATCAAAAAAAACAGATCTTAAGACAAATCAAGGAGACAGAATTATGGGTTTAATTGCATGGGCGGTTTTAGGTTTACTAGCTGGCGCGATCGCTAAAGCTATTTATCCCGGCTATCAGGGGGGCAATATCCTAACAACAATTCTTCTCGGAATTGCGGGTGCTTTTCTCGGTGGCAGTGTTCATACTCTACTCACAACAGGAAGTATACAGCTAGCATCGGTAAGTTTGAGTCTGGGTGGCTTATTAGTAGCTATACTCGGTGCTATGTTGGCGATTTATTTATGGGGATTGATGGCGAAAGCCGCTTAAGCCCGAATTCGGTGTCAGGCTCTCCGAGATTGAAACCTACGAATATACTCGGAAAGCCTGTTTGCCAACTCAAGTAATTCTTACACGGATTTTTTATCTTACTTTATAGACTTAGGAGCTCGCCATGGATAGCAGTACGTTCGACCTAACCCTAGAACAACAATTTCATATGCAACTAATGGAACGATCGGTAGATGTACTCACGCGAGATCAAATTGAAAGTTTATTTTTAGAAACATCTCGCTTATTGATGCTAAAGGAGAATATTATCAAAGGTCTAATGAAAGATAAATTTCTCGGTATATGACTCGGGTAAGGTCAAAACATCGATTTAGAACGAAGCAGCAGGGATGCAAAGAAGAAATTCCGATGGTTATTCGAGGACGATCGGGAGATTTCCTTTTTGGCATCCCTTTGAGCTATACCATGGAAGTCTGGTGGATTGACTCCCATGGTATGGATCGTTGGGGGGTGTTAATTTAAATCGTCGATCGTCTCCGCAGAGGGTTCGCCAGTCACCGCTAATGGGTCTGAGGATGGGCTGATTTGAGGTTCGGGTTCGCCGTAGAATTTCGCCACTAGTCCAGAAATCCATTGACCCGTTTCACTCGAGGCATTAACTTGTTCGTCGATCCATTTCATCGCTTGTTTTCGATCGCCTTGAGCTGCTTGTAGTAGAGCGCCCCAGGCGATCGCATCGATATCTGCCGAGACTCGAACCGCCGCATCGATGCGCTGCCAAATTCGACCCGTATCGGTTTTGAGGAGTTCCGAAATTTCTACCCGCTGGTCGGGGTTATTTTCAAACAGATCCAAAGCTGTCCGCCATTGCCCGTCGATGAGAGCCGCCAGCACCGCTTGATGGGGGCTTGCCCAGGCAGCTTTTGCCTGATTTTGAGTGATGCGGGCGTGCAGAGCAATCAAATCCATTTGTGCTTGGGCAACAGGCGTCCAATTGCTGCCGCTTTCTCGCTTCAACACCGCCATCACTTCCAATGCTGGAGACCACAAGCCTTTCCGGGCAAGTAGCATGGCATTTTTATAGGTACGGCTGTCGAAGGCGGGTTCTGATAGGGTAATTTCCTGCAATTGCACGGGGTTGAGGACGAAGTTGCGCGATTGCACCTGATAGACCTCGAAATAGGGTTCGAGTCCGATCGATCGATCGATCGTCAGTTCCGACATTTTGCCCCCAGTCGTCTCTTGCCACTCGGGAGACTGTCCCCCAGGACTAGCCCATTGCAACATCAAACTCAAATGCGATCGATCTCGGTTGTAGTGAAAGAGTTGTCCGTAAGCCATTTGGGAATCGCCTTCCATCCGATTCCCTTGCAGATTGAACCACAATCCGGTGTCGGGTGCTTTGCTATCAAAACGTTTGACCGCAGTTAAATCTAAAGGGCGGTTGGAACCGGATGCCGAAGACAGGTTTGCCAAAGCCGAAATGACAAAGGATTCGGCAGGTCCAGAGACTTCGACTTGGTTCACTAAATAATAATAAGCTCGATCGCCGGAGGGGGTAAACTCTTCCGATGCCGATTGATATACCCGCAGTTGGGAGAGTGGACGACACCCGTCATCGCAATTGGGACGTTGCTGGTAAACCGGTAACAGTAATTCGGCTTTGGCTTGATTTTCCGAGGAGAGAAACACGGTATCGCCCGCCGCCATTCCCTGTTGGCTCAACATCTGGCGGATTTCATCCAAGGTTTGGGGGGCAGAGGGATTGTCCGTGGCGATTTTTGCCCATCCCGGCAGCCACCGAGCGATCCAAACGATGGATTGGGGATGCAGCATGGATTGTACGCTGAACCATGCACCGCCTGCCATCAAGCCCATACCGCCCACCAGGGCAAGCACGGAAACGGCAACTCCAGAGGAGCGTTTTGGCGGCGGACGGCGGGGAGGCGGGGGAGGAGGAGGTAACGCCCCAAGCTGCCGAGATGTAAGTCGGGAGGGCTGGCGTTTCTCGATGGCTCTGGATGGGCGACGCTGGCGTCGGGAGGGCTGGGGTTTCCGTACAGTCACATTAAATCGGAGGCAATGGTGTACTCTTCCGTGTACATATTCTGCCACGAAGCTGTCGGATGTCTAGTATTTGGGTGGTGGATTCTGGGTTTTGGGTGATTTGGGATTTGTGATTTGGGGTTGGGAATTCGCGTTTGTCGGGTGTGTTGAAGCCCAAAAGACAGTCGCGCTTGCGCGGTTAAAACAATTTCTCGTAGGGGCGTTAGCGTTAGCGAAGCTACCGCAGGCGAAGCCATGCCGCAGGCTATAGCATTTACTGAAAAATGTTTGCACGAACCGATAAGCATCGTGCAAATGCTTCGCTTCGCCCGTTGGCGATGTCCTAACCTAAATCCACAATAAAGACTGAAAAAATCAGCGCTGTTTCCAAAATCTTTAAAGAGTATTGTCTAACCCGCATTTGACATCGTGTCAATGGTCAATCTGAAATAATCGAGCTAAACTTATAAAAGTTATATTTTTAAGTTTAATCCATAGGCTTAACTCAATTTATAGTTAAGTTTATTCGATGATTCATCTATAGATCGCTTTCCCGTTCTTCTCGATGGCAGGTGAGGCTATAGAACTTTGCCTTGAATGGCTCAAGTTTTGCTGTCAAAAATGGCAAAAGTCACACCTAAAAATGAGCGATCTAAAATTATATTTTTTGGCACGAAAATGCTGAATCAACTTGACTTATGCAGCCGGATTGGATCGGGTTTTCCCTTAGCTGGACTGCAAATAGGGAGACTGCGGCTATGTGGACTGGCAGAGATGGATCTCTATTGTCGCGATATTTTAAGCAAGCGGTTTCCGGGGATTCCTAACTACGGTAATCTGAAAACTTTGCTTTCGGAAAGGGAAAGAAATTTCTTTTGAAATCTCGGAAACGATCAATCTCATTACTGCTGTACCGCCAAAGCAAGCGTTCTGCAAATTACGAGGTATTTCTGACCCAAAAGACTGTTTATTTGATATCATTAGAGTTGTGGGCAAGTTTCAACCTAACTTCTGGGCGATCGAAACCGTTCCAGAACTCCTCAAATGTCCCTATGAACCTCAATCAAAAACGGCTTACGCCTACTATTTTTTTCGAGAGATCGATCGCCTCGGGTACGATGCAGAATGGCTGGTTGTCTCTAGCGGACAATGGGGTTCTCCGTTGCGCCGAGAACGGTTGCTTTTGGTTGGATATTCCCGAGAACTATTCGACTCAAATCTACGACCTAGAACTTGGGTGGAACAGTTTAGAAACGAAGTTGAAACAGTCGAACGTTTTGTCCCAAAAGGAGTCTCTCAATCCGACCCTGCTAGAGGATTGCTTCAGTTTGCCAGAAGGCTGGACAGACCCCTGGGTGTGCCGTCGGGCTACCGAACTCATTGCTACTCTAAAAAAGCCCTCGAAAGTATCCTCGACCCCAGAATCGCTGCCATTGCCCTGCGACGAATTTTGTACCTCAATTCACTTATCGAAGAATAGTTCAGATTTGGCAATTTACCAAATCTAAACGGTTGAGTAATGGTTGGGTCGAACGACAAACGAAAGTTGTTCGCTTGAAATCTGGGGATAAAGTATATTCTTATTTTTATTATCGATACGAAATTTGGGAAAATGGCAAGCTGGTGAAAACGCCGAGTATCCAAATTCAAGGAGGAAAAGAAAATGCGGTGATAGCGATGATTAAGCAGCAGAATTTATCGGTGTCGCAGATTCTCGAATGTCGTTCTGAGTGGGGAAAACCTAGAAAGATCAATTGATATCGTAGCTTACATCATGTAAAACCAGCTTAGAATTTAAATTCTAAGCTGGTTTTATAGCTGATTAATGACGTGCTAAGTTTTTAAATTAGCACGCGACCGATGCCGACCTTTTAAGACGGATCGAGCCTCTAACTTTAAAATGACATCAAGCTTCCTGCTTCAAATGGCTGAAAACCTGAAAAGTTTGTATCTGCGCCACCTGTATTGAAAATGGGATCGAAATTGACGGGAACTGTATTTCCAGTAAAGGGATCGATGCTGCCAGGGGGTAGCAATCCTTGATGGCGCTTTTCTAACAGTGCATTAGCGAAATCAGCAGCAACGATATCGGATAATGCCGCCTTCAAATCTTCGGCTGTTGTTTCTTTTTGAAGTCCAAGCTGTTCTGGAGAAACACCTTCTTCTAGAGATTTAATGCCTTCAGTGAGCCAATCTTTGAAATCCGTTCCAGGTGGTAAATCGATAACTGTTGCCTCAGTAAATCGATAACTGTTGCCTCAGTAAAAGGTAATTTTTCTGCTTCTTGGAAAGCGCGACGTGTTTCTTGCGATAGTTTTTCAGAAAAATTGGGATCGGTAAATACTGAAGGTATCGTGCTAGGGTCGATCGCTTTGAATGTAAGACTCATTTGTGAATTTGAAGATGCAAGGAGCGCAGTACTCAAGCTCATCGTACCTCGACCTTTTAAAATGAGGCGTGAAACCAAAGAGGAGCCAATCGGAGATGCATCAATATAAAAATCTCCATTCAAACTGTAAAGATTGGTCGTGATGTTGGGATTTGGGCTGTTGACGAAGTTCCAGCTATCTCCTGTATTGAAATCGGTAATGACATCCGTATTTTGAGCAAAAGAACCCGTGCCAAATGTTCCGAAAAATGCATCATTACCAGAACCGCCTGTCAACGTGTCTACTCCCAAACCTCCAACCTAAGTATCATTTCCTAGATCGCCAAAAATAATATCAGTTTCAGTAGCGCCATCTACTCGATCGTCTCCTTTGCCGCCAAAAATTATATCGTTGCCTTCATTTCCAACAACTAGATCGTTTCCAGAACTACCATACATTGTATCATTCCCTAGATTACCAAAAATAATATCAGCTAAATCGTTGAGGGAATCATTTTGAACATTCGTTCCAACCAAGATGTCGTTACCATTTCGACCTTCTAGTGTATCAGCTCCATTATCACCATATATAGTGTCAGCACCATTGCTGCCTACTAACCCGTCATTATCTTGACCTCCATAAGCAATTCCAGAAACTGAAAATCCAAGATTTAGAGAATCAAGCCCACCGTTTCCAAATAAAATGTCAAATCCTCCGGCTTGTGCTGGATTATTATTAAGGATATCGTTCCCACTCAATCCAACAAGTGTATCATTTCCGGGAGTACCTGAAATATTGTCATTACCTGGTGTTCCTACTATATAAGCCATATAGCTTTGCCCTGAAACTCTAAACTGATGTTATTTCGGGTTTATCTCAGAGTCAAGTCGATCGCCCAACTCTTTTTTTCTGTGGATATAGCTTGCCGCTAGCTTCGGGAAAAAATCTAGGAAACAAGGCATGAAGAGTCGATATAAGTCGCCTCTCCGGCATGCTAAATGTCAATACCTACAACGGTTATACGGATATTGAGCTGATAAAAAACGTAGATTTTCTTTTTGAAAGATAGTTAAGATAAAGTTATCATAAAACAACAGAAACTTAATTTATCTTATAAGTTGGTTGAGGTTCTTGCTAAATCCAGAAACTAACTTTAGATTTTAGAAGGATAAACGTTTTGACAAATTCGTCGTCGAAATAGACCGCAAACTCTAGAAAAAGACGGACGAGTTTGGCAATCCGAATTTCTTCAGGTGTCGGACGATATTTGGGATAGTTATCGCTCATGATTTGTGTGGCGATGCTGGATAAACATGGGTTTGGTAAAGCCGATATCTGTGTTTCTTTAAATTGACGTAAATGTGTATTTTTCTAGTACTTCAAAAAAGGAGGATTGACTAGAATGGCAGTAATTTATGGAACTACCGGAAATGATTCTAGGACGGGAACATCGGGTAATGATGTTTTTTACTTGTATCAAGGAAACGATATAGCTGTTGGTGCAGGTGGTATCGACACAATGTACGGTAACTCCGAAAACGATCGTCTTGATGCCTATACATCAACAGCCGTTTATGCCTATGGTGGACAAGGTAACGATACTGTTCTGGGAGCAAACGCTTCTGGAGATAATATCTATGGTGAAGTGGGACTCGACACTCTCTTTGGATATGGAGGAAATGATAATATTCAGGGAGGAGATGGCGGAGATAGAATCTATGGAAATCAAGGCAATGATTCTATTTTTGGAAACGCTAATAGTGATGTCATTTATGGAGGTGATGGAGCTGACATTTTTTGAGGCGGTCAAACCAACGATGTGATTTATGGTGAGCTTGGAAATGATTACATCCAAGGAGAAGCTGGTAATGATTTTATCTCTGGAGGAATTGGCAACGATTGGCTTCAAGGAAACTCCGGTAGTGACCAGATTGATGCCCTCTATGGGTATGACACAATCTACTACGAAAATAGTGGATCTTTTAACAATCCCGATACGGATTACATCTACGGTTTTGAAGGCAATAACTTTACCAGTGGCGATCGCATAGTTAACCTCACGGGAACTGCTGTCACCGCTGGTTCAGATCTGGCGATTGGTTATTTCGTAGGTTCTTTTCCAAATGTAACTTTTGTTAACAGTGCTATTTTGGTTGGTCGAGCCGACTTGGAAAGTGCATGGAATTCTCAAAACCGCGCTGGATTGAGTCGCAACAATTCTATACTTGTCAGTAGTGATGGAGTTATTCCCATGTCTGAAATCGATCCCATTACTGGAGAACCAGCAGAGTTCGATAACGAAGCATTTTTAGTGCGATCGATTGAAGCCTTAGAAAAAGGCGAACCCTTGCCTCAAGATCCGAATGTCATTTGGGAAGATGCGTCGCAGGTCACAGTTTCGCAATTACAAGAAGCCCTCTTCTTAACTCGCATGACTCGTACTTCAATGGCAACTCCTGAAATGCAACAAATTATTGCCATTCAGGAAAAGGAGCGCAAAAATCTTATGGAGAGTGGAATGCTCGATGCTTTAATCCCACCTCCCGGTTCAGTAGCCCCAATTCCCGAAATCCAACCGCTACCCTTCGGAATGTACTATAGCGATCCCAATACCCTCGCCAATCCGACTTTAGAAGCGTTGGAACAGCAATACGGACAACCCATCCCCGTTTCCGAACTGGATATCCAACCGGGGAATGCTTTTGATGTGGCGTTGCAAACGTATATTTCCACAGGCGAACAGTCCACTTTTGGATTCCCAGACCCCACAGGCAGCGCTCCTGAACGGGCGTTGCAAAACTTTATTGACAGCTTCAGCTAAACTTTCATAATTGCAAAAGTCGGGGTTCTTGAAGAACCCCGATTTCTCTGTCAGGTTTCGATCGTCCTTCACTGATTTATTCAAGAACCAAATACCGCACCAACACCCGCATCACTTCGCCGGGAATGGCAGTGGGTAGCGGCGGACTCCATTCGGTGACTTCGGCAAATCCTCGGCGGTAAAGCGTGTGGATGATGTTGACGACGCCTTGGGGTGTCCCAACCAGCATGATTTTAACGGCTTCGCGTCCGGAAGGGTTGGGGGTCGATATGTCCACGGAGGTGGCGGTTTGGGTGTCGTAAGAATTGTCTTGAAACATCGGGATCTCCTTGTTTGTAGTCCTTTTAATGTATACATTTCTGTGTACAACAGGATTATACTCTAAGGAAACACTTATGTGTACATTTACGTGTGGAAGATTATCTGACACGATTGAGAGCATGGGAAAAGCAGGACAAGCTCTCAGACAAGTGTTAGAAAGCCACGGCATCAGCCAAAATCAACTGGCAGGTGTCATGGGTGTTAAGCGTTTTGTTATTTTTCGGTGGTTTCACGAGAAAACCGATCCCAGTAGCCAGACCAGTGCGGAGATTGCCAAAGCACTACAGCAAATCGATCCGTCTGCGGCGGCTGAGTTTGTGCGGTTGTATTTGGGGGAATATTTGCAAGATTGATGTCGAGTGCTCAGATTGACCCAAGTCGGATTTCTTGAAGACATCCGACTTCTTTGTCAAGATAATTTACTCAACAAACCCAATAACTTTTGACTGCGAGGCGTTAACAGAGTGCGCCGATACGCATCAGCGGCTTTCTTAATGCCTTCGGCTTGGGTGGGATAAGGATGAATAACACCCGATAGCGCACTCAACCCCAATTTGCCAACAATTGCCGTTGTCACTTCGCTAATCATTTCTCCCGCATGACGGGCAACGATCGTCGCACCTAAAATTTTATCAGAACCCTGTTGGTGTAGAATCTTAACAAAGCCTTCTTCTTCTCCATCGGCGATCGCCCGATCGACGCTGCTAAAATCAATTTTAATTGTATTAACGTCAATCCCCTTTTCTCGGGCTTCTTGTTCGTACATCCCCACGTGGGCAATTTCCGGGTCGGTAAACGTCACCCACGGCATCACCAAACTGCTAATTTTGGATTTCCCCAATCCAAAGGGTGAAAACAAGGTATTTTTAATCACAATTCGGGCGGCGGAATCGGCAGCGTGGGTAAACTGCCAATTCAAGCAAATATCGCCCGCTGCGTAAATTTTGGGGTTGGTTGTTTGCAGATAATCGTTCACTTTTATGCCTTTACGATCGAATTCAACTCCCACTGCTTCTAGGTTCAAACCTTCCACATTGGGTGCACGTCCCGCCCCGGCTAAAATTTCATCAACTTCGATCGATTCTTCTTTTCCATTGCGATCGAAATACAGCACTTTTCCCGTCGGACTGGTTTCAACTCGCTTCGGGGTTTGTCCCAAAATTAACTGAATTCCTTCCCGCAAAAACGCTTTCTGCACGATATCTGCCGCATCCGCATCTTCCCGATTCAACAAATGCGAACCGCGATGAATTAATGTGACTTGGGAACCCAAACGATGGAAGGCTTGCGCCAATTCGCAGCCAATCGGACCACCGCCAATCACCGCCAACCGTCGCGGACATTCGGTTAGGGAAAACACCGTTTCGTTGGTGAGGTATCCCGCCGTTTCTATTCCCTCAATCGCCGGTTGTACCGCTCTTGCACCTGTGGCAATGACGGCTTTTTTGAACCGGAGAGTATTATTTCCCACCTTCACCGACTGGGAATTGACAAAATGTCCATCGCCTAAAAAAACATCGATGCCCAACTTTTGAAATCGTATGGCTGAATCGTGGTGACTAATACCCGATCGAATTTTTCTCATTCGTTGCATCACCCGAGCAAAGTTTACCTCAAAATTAGATGCTTTCACCCCAAAAGGTTCGGCATCTCGGATATCAGCAACCGCCCGAGACGATCGAATTAAACATTTAGATGGCACGCATCCCACATTTAAACAATCTCCGCCCATCAAATGACGTTCCACCAACGCCACTTTCAACCCAATGCCTAAACCCGCTGCTCCGGCTGCCACCACCAATCCTGCCGTTCCTGCACCAATGACGACTAAATCGTACAACGGTACAGGGGTGGGATTCACCCAATCTGATGGATGAACGTGGGATACTAAACGTTGATTGTATTCGTCCATTGGTAGGACATTAACGGTTTTAAAATTGGAATTTTTCATTGTAAATCATTCGTTGTCAGTAGGGGAAATTGAGCGATAGCAAAACGCACTATTTGGGTAGTCAACTAGTGTTTATTTGCTAGTTTCTAGCTTTTCTGTTACTCCAATAACCAATAAATCTTAACTATTTCCCGTTTCTTCATTTAGAGCTTTGCGAGCAATTTTTGTGATGTAAATGGTCACCGCAACAGTCGCAATCAAGCCAACAATCCGAATAATCCATTGAGCCATTTTGGCATTGGGATCGGTGGTTGAACTTTCCATGCCAATTCGGGCAACATCTCCCGCCAGCGAGCCGATATAGACGTACATAATCGTACCTGGAATCATGCCGACTGAACCGAGAATATAGTCTTTTAAAGAAACACCGGTTAACCCATAAGCGTAGTTTAAAAGCACAAAAGGAAAGGCAGGAGATAATCGAGTAAGCAGAACTATTTTTAATCCTTCTTTACTCACAGCCCGATCGATCGCTGCAAACTTATCGTTGCCTTCAATTTTCTTTGCTACCCAATCTCGGGCAAAATATCGCCCGACAATGAATGCCAACGTTGCGCCTAATGTTGCGCCAATAAAGACATAAATAGAACCGAAAGCCAACCCGAAAATTACCCCAGCACCCAGGGTTAACAAGCTTCCAGGAACGAAGGCAACGGTGGCGATCGCATATAGACCGACAAACACCAAAACGCCCACGGTTCCTTGACTGTTAATCCACTCTAACGCATTTCTAAAAAGCTCTTGTAAATTAAATCCACCGTTCGAGCTAATGTCTTCAGCCAAAACAGAAGTCGCTGTCGATAACAAGACGATCGTTGATAAACTCATTACTTTCAATAGAACTCGTCCATTGAGTTTTACGAACCCGCACTTTGATTTCATCATGTTTACAAAATAATAGATGTGACAGATTCTGTCGATCCTCCTTGTCGTTTTTAACTCTTTTCAGTTCTCACTTAGGAGGATCGCCACAGTCATCACAAGTTTGGGGTTGCTGACAAACTCGCATATCCGAAAGTCGTATTAAATTGACGACACCAAATCGCTACCGAACCAAATTCTTCTAAGTTGACATCGTTGGGAATTTCATATCGCTGTTCGCCACTGTTAGCTTGCAGATTATCAATAAGAATATAACTGTCTTCATCGAGTTCGGGCGAAGTCAATTCTGACGATCGTACTAAAACCACTGTTAAATCAGGACCGCTGTCGGTCTGAAACATTTCATCGAATACGAGGTAAAGTTTATCTCCTTCAACGATCGTTTTTGCCTTGCCGGAAATTTGAGTATGTCCGCTATCGGGAACGACAACAAACGGATTGCCCAGGTTTTCTGGAGTTGGGGCAACTGTGGACTTTTGTTGCTGTGCGATCGCCTCGGATGTCACTGTCGGCTCAGTTTCTGTCGGCTCAGTGTGGGAAACCTCTGCGGCACATCCCAACATCAAAAAAGTTAGGAGAGCGATCGAGATCGATAGAGGTCGTTGTTTTTTCATGTATCTACTAAGTATCTACGAAGAACTATAACTTGTCGAAATTGTCGGCAATCGAGCGATTTGTTTTTCTCGATCTTTTTTTATTTTGTCCCACATCTCCCGATCTTATATGAATATTTCCTGAGAAATTAACGTTAATATTCTTAGTATTCTAAATTATCAATTTTTTGCTAAAATTTCAGGATTCATTCAGATTCTCTTCAGAAAAGAGGAGTCCCTCATCGTGCATCCCGGAAAACGAGAGCAACGCACCCTAGAATTACTCTCCTCTCTCAGTTATCGAGCCGGAGAACTCGATCGCTATTTGCAAGATATTGCCTGCGGTGTCAGCCAATTAATCGGCTTGGATTGGTCGGTGGTGACGCTGTTGTGCGACGAGGAACAAGATCGGATACTGGCGAGCAATCTGGAACTTGCAGACCCTAATGCCGTTTACTCCTTACATGGAACACTGACCTCTAGCGTCGTGCGTGGCGGTCGATCGCTGGTGGTAGAAGATACGATCGGCTGTTGCGATTACGGCAGTGCTCCCGAGGGATATCGGGCGTATTTGGGCGTTCCTTTGCGCCTACCGACGGGTAAAATTATCGGCACGATCTGTTCTTTTAATCGTCGTTCCCGCCATTTTAGTTTAGAAGAAGTCCGCATTGCCGAACTATTTGCCGAACGCGCGGCAACGGCGATCGATAATTATCAGCTGTATCAATAACAACTTCAATTCAATCACATTTTAGAAGCCGAAGTCCAAAAGCGCACTGAAGAATTGCGACTGGCTCAAGTCAAACTTGTCGAACGCGAACGCCTTGCTGCTATTGGGGAATTTGCCGCTACAATCGTTCACGAAATTCGCAATCCTTTAACAACGATCGATTTGGGATTAAATCATTTTAAACGTCTCGAACTACCCGAATCTTCCCAGATACGATTGTCTCTTGCCCTCGACGAACTCGATCGTCTCAAACGTCTTCTGAGTGAAATTTTACTCTATGCCAAACCTCATGCTTTACAATTAGTAAAAGTTGAATTAAACGGGTTAATTCGAGAAATTATCGATGGATATGAGGATCGCTCCGTCGAATTTTATTCAACTCATGCCATCCTTAACGTTTTGGGCGATCGTGACAAACTGAAACAAGTGTTGATTAACCTCTTCCGGAATGCCTGCGAAGCCTCACCCCCAGGAGCAAAAGTGACGTGGGAGATCGAGAAAAAGATCGATCGTACCTATATTCGGATTAGTAATAGTGGCAACCCCATTTCCCCAGAAATTCTGCCTAAACTAACGCAACCGTTCTTTTCCACAAAAACTGAAGGAACCGGATTGGGATTGGCGATCGTCAAACGAATTGTTGAATCGCACAACGGAGAACTAGAAATTACTTCAAGTTCGGAATTGGGAACGACGGTTACAGTTCAATTACAAACAATAGATGATTAATATAGTCATAAATTATTGGGAGTTGAGTGTTCTTGAAGTAACCGATCTCGTGGGGTTATATTCTTCTGTATTACTTACTATAGCGTTTCTTGTTTGGATGCGGTACATTTTGGGGCGGATTTTGATTGATAGATCTCTTACACAACAAGAATTTTGGCTAAACCCGCCCCTAAAATAGGTGTACCTCACTCTATTTAGAAATGCTATACTTATTATTTATTACTTCTGACTTCTGACTTAAGCCTCCACTCGCCGAATCCATCCATTCATCGTAAAACGACTATCTTCAAACTTTTTGGATGGGCAAGATATCGGTAGAACCTCATGCTTGCAACGGCTGTTAAACAATACCATCCGGTTATTGCGAGGTTCGATATCTTTAAACGTACTATATTGAGTGGCGACTCCCCCTTTCAATTCGGTATCGTACAGCCTTAAAGCCCCTTCAGAAAATTGAGGTGGATCTTGACAAAAGTAATAAACATAAGTTAGTTCTCGCGTTGCCGTTGTCACACTACCGGAATCATTGTGAACTTTGTAATAACACCCATCATTGTGCGCTGTGAGCTGCATTTCGACTTTAGCAATTAAAAAGCTTGGCATCTTTAACTGAGCGAGCGCAGAAGGCACAGTTTGGATGATTTTTTTCTTCAGAATATCGTAAAAATCAGGAAAGAGGGTCGCGTACAAAACCCAAGACTGACGATATTTTTCCGCGTTTGTCGTCGTGGTAGAAGCAATAAACTGTTGTTGATTATCAATCGCAATTTTCAGTGCTTTTGCATTTTCTTCTGGGGATAAAAAATCATCAATTTGAACGTAGCTAGCCGGCAAAAAGGAGGATGTACTCCGATCGAAGACAGGAGACGAGACTCGTTCTTGAAGAAAGGTTTGAGACGTGCCACCATTTGCCGAACTCACGATCGGTTGTTGGGCGATCGATGGCGAGGAAGCACCTGCCATTTCCAATATTTTGAGTGCAATTTGAGCGCGTTCTGATGCCGAAAGCGCATCGCTATTGAGTAGGGTTTCCAATGTGTCGATCGCCCGATCGACTAAATGTCCAAATTTATCAGTAGCGGGGGTTTTACTCGTGGGCGAATTGAGGATCGATCGAGAGTCTGAGGACATAACCAATCTGAAATAATAGCAATCACGGGAGCGTCTAATCTAAAAGCTGCTCTGCTGGAAATTTTAGCTCACTTCTATCTTGCCGGAAATTGGCACCCTGTCCGTTACATCTTTATATTTTTTTGTGTTGTAATAAAAGATTGACAAATGACACCCGATCGGCGAACATTCAGCTATTCGCACGCTTGGCGCAACTCAACGCGCTTTTTTGGTAACTTCGATCGACCTCAAACTCGCGATGTACCCACAAGTCTTTTACACCGGATTTCTCTGTTTGTTAGGCTTATGTTGTTTGGGCTTCAATGATAGCCTACTGCCCGCAAATGCCTTGGTGCGCGCATCGCAGAGATGGCAAGCCAAATCAACACCGACGATCGCCCCTGCCGAAAATCTTAACGATGCCGCAAGTTATTATATCCGAGGCTTTGCGCGTTACAACGACGGCGATCTCAAAGGAGCGATCGAAGATTTCAGCCAAGCATCGATCCTCGATCCCGGTTATGTAGAAGCCTATCTATATCGAGGTTTCGTTCGATCGCAACAGGGGGATCGAGATGGGGCAATTGCCGACTACAATCTCGCCATCGAACTCGACGGAGATCGGGCATCGGCATACTTCTATCGAGGATTAGCCGGAAATCCAAACGCCATCGCCGATTTCGATCGTGCCATCGAACTCGATCCCGACTATACCGAAGCCTATCGCCATCGCAGCATTGCCCGACGCCAACAGGGCGATCTCTCCGGGGCTCTTGCCGACAGCGATCGAGCTATTTCCCTCAACCCCGACTACGCTGACGCTTACTACACGCGAGGCAACGTTCGCATCGATCTCGAAGACTACTCCGGGGCAATTATCGATTTCAATCAGGCAATTTCTCTCCAGGGATTTTATCCAGAAGCCTACATCAGTTTAGGAATTGCCCGCGAGAAACAAGGCGATCTCCAAGGGGCGTTCGATGCCTATTCCCAAGCCATCGAACTCGATCCCGACTCCGCCATAGCCTACTACAATCGCGGCATTCTCCACGCCCAACTGGGCAACTACCAAAAAGCAATCGCTAACTTCACTGCCGCCATTGACATCGATCCCAACTACGCAGAAGCCTATTTCAATCGCGGGGCAGTTCGCAACAACCAAATTGGGGATCTTCCAGGGGCAATCGCTGACTTGCAAACCGCTGCCGATTTATATCAACAACAAGACAATTCCGCCGCCGCCGGGCACGCCCTCGATCGACTTCGCGCCATTAGTCCCTAATCAACCTTTTCCCATTCCATAACTTACACGCTTGCCGCCATATATAGCGCTTTGTAAGGGCAAGCGCGCAGCGGAGGGAATACCATCTCTCTAGTATCTATTAATTGGGTTTGAAACTTTTGTGGTTTCGGGTCAAATTTTGGGATTCTATTATCATTACTATATATAATTTCTAGAGCCGTGTGAGATCGAACTCACACGGCTCTTTAGAGAAATCGATATTGTCAATCCAGCTTGACATCGACTTTTCAAGAACCATACTTCGAGTATAAAGCAGGACAAAATTGAGTTATGTAAAAACCCTATTGAGTTGTGGAACATCAATAGAAAGTTTTAAAGGAGTTCAAAACTGGCAGTGCTGTGGTAGCAGGGGAAATTCGATCGATTTCTTCCAAACTTCTATTTCAATGTGGAATGCCGCTCTCGATTCCTGGGAATTTCTCCCAGAGAATTTGCGTGTTGAGAAACATTAACCGATCGCTTGACATTGAATGAAGTGCAGTATAGTAAGAATGGCGACAGACCCCTGGATTGAAGAAAGATTACTCCGAGGAGGCGCGATCGATGGCAACTTTGAGCATTTCCCAAACCGATCTATCAACTTTGACGGCAACAGACGTTAAGGCGCTAGCGACCCGCTTAGAGAGCGACGAGTACACCAGTCCGTTTGAAGGATTGAAAGACTGGCATCTTTTGCGAGCACTTGCTTTCCAACGTCCGGAGTTAGTGGAACCCTATTTTTATTTACTCGAATTTGAAGCCTGTGACGATGACTAAAGGTTTCTGTGGGTTTCGGTAATGCCTGTTTCGGAAAACCCAGAGAGAGTGTCCGCACTGGCTACATCTTCCCCCAAGGTCTTGCTGGGTATTACCGGAGGCATCGCTGCTTATAAGGTGTGCGAGGTCATTTCCAGCCTTGCAAAATCCGGGACTCAAGTGCGGACAATTTTGACTCAGGGGGCGCAAGCTTTTATTACCCCCCTAACAGTGGCAACCCTCAGCCGCCACCGGGCTTATACCGACGAGAGCTTCTGGCAGCCGATTCACAGCAAACCTTTGCATATCGAACTCGGGGAATGGGCAGATGTAATGACGATCGCCCCTCTAACTGCCAACACCCTTGCCAAACTCGCCAACGGATTGGCAGACAATCTCCTCACCAACACCGTTTTGGCGTCTACCTGTCCGATTTTGCTGGCTCCGGCGATGAACACCGATATGTGGGAGCAAGCGGCAGTTGGGCGTAACTGGCGGCAACTTCTGGGCGATTCTCGTTATCATACGATCGATCCAGGTGCGGGAATTCTGGCGTGCGATCGGGTTGGGGCGGGAAGAATGGCAGAACCCGCGCAAATTTTAGCGCACCTGGACTCCCTGTTGCATACAAAAGGTCAACGAGATTTACAGGGAAAACGGGTATTGATCGGTGCCGGAGGAACCCGAGAATACCTCGATCCCGTTCGTTTTATCGGCAACCCTTCCACCGGAAAAATGGGGGTTGCCCTTGCTCAAGCAGCAGCCCATCGCGGAGCGTTGGTGACGTTGGTGTGCGGACCGATGGCAACCCAACTGCGAGAGACCTTGCCTCCTGTAAAAACCATCGACGTTACCTCAGCCGAACAAATGCGAAACGCCTTGCTGGACTGTTTCCCCGCAGCCGATTGGACGCTGATGTCCGCCGCCGTTGCCGATGTTCAACCGGCTACCTACAGCCCCGAGAAACTGCCGAAGCGATCGATCCCCGACGCGCTTCCCCTGGCGCCTGTCCCCGATATTGTCGCTGAGTTGGGACGGTTGAAACAACCCCACCAACGGCTGATCGGATTTGCCGCACAAACCGGGGATATTGTCACGCCAGCATGGGAAAAGTTAAAGAAAAAACAACTCGATGCGATCGTTGCCAACCCCATCGATCGACCCGGTGCCGGATTTGGCAGCGATACCAACGAAGCCATTTGGTTGGATAGCCGAGGCAATCGACGTGATTTCCCACCCTGTTCTAAGTTGAAATTGGCGCATTATCTATTCGATGCGATCGCCTTTTTAATTCCAGCAACAGAATACTCAGATCCCCGACTTCTTTAAGAAATCGGGGATCTAACATGAATTGAGCTTGACCGACTTACCACTTCAACAAATTAAACTGTTCCATATCCACCGTTGCCCGGTTGCGATAGATCGCCAAAACGATCGCCAAACCCACCGCCGCTTCAGCCGCCGCGATCGTAATCACAAAGATCGAAAAAATCTGACCTTTAATCCCCACCGGATCGAGATAATTAGAAAACGCCATCAAATTGAGATTAACCGCGTTTAGCAATAACTCGATCGACATTAAAACGCGCACGGCATTCCGGCTGGTAATCAACCCGTAAATGCCAATACAAAATATTGCAGCCGCAATTAATAGAAAATACTGAAGTTGGAGTTCCATAAATCTAAATCGAAAATCGAAAACATTTCATTTCGGGGCGATCGCGATCGCCCCCATCCATTAAGGTTTGCTGACATCCGTTGTCGAAGCATCACCCAAAGTTCCAACCATTTCCCGAGGACGTTCGGGCAACTGCAATACCAATTCTCGATCGCTTTCGGGCATCGTCTCTTCCCAGATAAAATCTCGACGAGCCAAGACGATCGAACCAATCATGGCAATCAACAACAACACCGACGCCAACTCAAACGGCAACAAGAAATCACTAAAGAAATGCTTGCCGATGCGTATTGCCGTTTCCCCCACAGGTGGGGTTGACGAGATCGACCAACCCGTTGAAATCACCATGGTACTCAACAGCGCAAATAAGCCAACGCAGACAATTCCGGTAGCCACTGGGCGAAACCAGCTACGCTTCATGGGTTGGAAATCTTCCTGCTTGTTCACCAACATAATGGCAAACAAAATCAGGACATTCACCGAACCCACGTAGACGAGAATCTGGGCAGCCGCCACAAAGTCAGCATTGAGCAAGAGATACATCCCCGCCATACTGATAAATACGCCCCCCAGCAAAAACGCCGAGTAGACGATATTGCTCAACAGCACGACCCCGAGAGACGCGCCAAGAGCCATAAAGGCAAGGATACCCAACGAGACGATTTGAACCCCTTCCGCTAAATTCACAATATTTTCCTTTATCCTATATCCTGTGTCTTTCGTCTTTTGTCAGCCCCATTTCTGCCGACCCAAGACCGAGAATTCTTACTCTGTTTTCCCGTCTTCTTTTTCTGGTGTCATCTGCGCTAGAATTTCTTCCGGGCGCTGACCGGCACGGCGGGAACCTGCGGGTAAATCGTGAGGATCCATAGCGCCCTTGGGTAGGTAAGCCAACTCTCGCATTGGCGTCACCATCGGATCGTCTTTGATATTAGCCGGCAGACGACCCAGAGCAACGCTATCATAGTTCAACTCGTGGCGACTGTAGGCACTGAGTTCGTACTCTTCGGTCATCGACAAACAGTTTGTCGGACAGTATTCCACGCAGTTACCGCAGAAGATGCAGACCCCAAAGTCGATGCTGTAGTGATTGAGTTTTTTCTTCTTGGATGCTTTATTAAATTCCCAATCGACGACGGGTAAATTGATCGGGCAAACCCGGACGCAAACTTCGCAGGCAATGCACTTATCGAATTCAAAGTGAATCCGACCCCGATAGCGTTCGGATGGAATCACCTTTTCGTAAGGATATTGAACTGTCACCGGACGGCGCTGCATGTGGTCGAAGGTTACGGATAAGCCTTGACCGATATATTTTGCTGCTTGGATAGACTCTTTGGCATAATCGCCAACTTGTTTGAGGAACTTGAGCATGGTGTTCTCCTCAGAGGTTTGAGTAATTGTTAGTGGGTAGGGTGTGTTGAGGCACGAAACGCACCGTTTGAGTTCGCAAGAGATCGATCGGTTTACCCGCCAAAGAATGCCGGGAACGCTAATTTGAGAGCCGCCGTTAGCAAGAGATTGACTAGAGCGATCGGTAATAGAAACTTCCAACCCAGATCGAGCAACTGGTCGATGCGGACGCGGGGAACCGTCCAGCGTAGCAGAATGGCAATGAAAACCAATATATAGGTTTTCAGTAAGACCATCGTGATGCCCAGAGATGCGGTGAGAACTTGCAACCAGGGAGTTGTTTCGCTGACGCCGATCCAATTTGCCAGCAGTTCGACGGGAAGAATAAAGTCCCATCCACCCAGATAGAAAACGGCAAATAGAAGAGCCACCGAGAATTAGGTTCACATAAGAACCGAGATAAAACAAGGCGAATTTCATGCCGGAGTATTCCGTTTGATATCCTGCCACCAGTTCTTCTTCCGCTTCGGGTAAATCAAAGGGCAGTCGTTCGGCTTCGGCAAGGACTGCAATCCAGAAAATCAGAAAACCGATGGGTTGTCGCCAGATGTTCCAACCCAAAATCCCGTAACCGGATTGCTGTTGTACGATGTCGATCGTGCTGAGGCTGTTGGACATCAGAACAACTGCGAGAACGGCAAGGGCCATCGGAATTTCGTAGCTGATCGACTGCGCCGCTGCCCGCAATCCGCCCAACAAGGCGTATTTATTATTAGAAGAGTAGCCGGACATCAACAAGCCGATGGGAGCGAGACTGGAGAGGGAAATCCACCAGAACGCGCCAATCCCCAAATCGGTAATCACCAAGTTCTGCCCGAAGGGAACGACCAGATAGGACAGAAATACGGGAATAACAACGATCGCAGGTCCTAGGGTAAACAACCATCGATCGGCTTTGTTGGGATTGATATCTTCTTTGAACAGGAGCTTCAGACCGTCAGCGACGGGTTGTAGGGTTCCCAATGGGCCTGCATACTCCGGACCGATCCGTTGCTGGACTGCGGCGGAGATTTTACGCTCCAGCCACACAGCAACAAGGACGCCAATGGTGGCAATGACCAACATCAGCACCATTGGTATAGGCATCCACAAGAGTTTTGCCAGATCTGGGGGCAGTCCCAGATCGGTCAGGCTGTGTATGAGGCTGCCTCTGAGGTCAATTCCTGAATCCATACAGACTTAATCCAATGCAATTTGTGAAGATTTTTTACCAAATATTCTCTCATAGTATATCGTTCGGTCGGTCGCGGGGAACGCGCTGGGGATAAGAAATTCTACGAAAGCAGTATGAGATATGGTAATGAAATGGCATTGAACTCGATCCTCAGTTGACTTTCCCGCTAAAGTCAGGGTTGGGTTCTCATTCTCCTCACCCGTAATATGAGCTTTACTGAAAAACTAACTGCTGCGATCGTCCGCAATCACAGTCTTTTGTTTGTCGGACTCGATCCCAATCCGGAGATGTTACCGTCTCGTTACGGCGATCGAGATCTTCTGGAGGCTTTAGGAGATTGGCTGGAATGGGCGATCGAAGAAACTGCCGATCGGATTTGCGCCTACAAACCCACTTTAGGATTTTACCTGGCGTTGGGAAAAGGGGGAATGGAACTGCTCGATCGGGTTTTGGCGGCAATTCCCGCAGATATTCCTGTTATTTTGGATGCCAAACATGGCGATCTCAATACGGCCAGTGTGTTGGCGAAAACGTTTTTTGAACAATGGTCTGTGGATGCAATTACACTCAATCCTTATGCCGGACAAGATGCAGTTGCCCCGTTTTTGATGCACCCAGACAAGGCTGTTTTCATTCTGTGTCGCACCTCCAATCCCGCCCAAGCCCTGCAAGAGTATCCCAACCCCAAATCGCCATTTTATTTGCAAGTGGTCAAGGAAGCGAAAACTTGGGGGATTCCGGAACAATTGGGTTTGGAAGTGGGAGCGGTTAATGTGGAGGTTTGGCGGCAAATTCGGTTGATCGCGCCGGAACGATGGATTTTGGCGCGCAGTATTTGGGGGGAAGGGTGCGATTTTGAGGCAATTTGTTCGGCGGGATTGAATTCCAGTGGTGATGGATTGCTGATTCCGGTTCCGCAAGATTTATTAGGCAGCGAAAACCTGGGAAGCGAAGTTCGGGAACTTAATGAAAAAGTCGATCGTCTGCGCCAAACTTGTATTCAAAAAAATGCCAAGTGCGATCTGTGGCTGCCGGATGTTTGTATATTGGAAGAACATCCCCATCAAGATTTAATTTTACAACTGTTTGATATTGGCTGCATCAGTTTTGGCGAGTTTGTCCAAGCTTCCGGAGAAGTTTTTCCCTATTATATCGATTTGCGGAAAATTATTTCCAATCCCCAGTTGTTTCATCAAGTTATTAATGCCTACGCCGAAATTTTAGAAACTTTGACGTTCGATCGAATTGCGGGAATTCCTTATGGTTCCTTACCCACTGCCACGGGGTTATCACTACGATTGCATCATCCGATGATTTTTCCCCGGAAGGAAGTCAAAGCTCACGGAACAAGGCGTTTAGTGGAAGGTAATTTTCTGCCTGGAGAAACGATCGCCGTGGTAGATGATATTTTAATTAGCGGTAAAAGCGTCATGGAAGGAGCAGAAAAACTTAAGTCTGTTGGACTAGTTGTGGAAGATATTGTGGTGTTGATCGACCACGAACGCGGTGTAAAAGATCGACTGAAAGCCAATGGCTATCGCGCTCATTCCGTACTCACTTTATCAGAAATCACTGAGACTTTAGGTCGATCGGGTCGTATTAGTCTACAGCAATCCGAGTCTTTTTATCATCAATAAACTCTTGACAAATATGCCATGACTCGTTTCCCATTTGACCAGTTTTCTAAAGACTATTTGAAAGAACTCCTCTCACCCCTAGGAACAGTCGAAACCAGCCAAGATGTACCCGCCGAAGTCCGAGAAATAGATGTCCGATTCACCCCCACCTCCATTTCCCCCGAATACATCCAACAACTGGGTTTGCTGGGTCAAATTGCCACGCAACCCGCATTGCTGGAACCTTACCGCAATCCCGCTACCACCAGCGAAGTTCGCAGTTGCATCACCAAGCTGTTCGACGTACATATCCAGTTAGAACGGCGCGCCAAACGGGAAGAAATTCGACTGGATGCCGGAAAGTATCCGACTTTATGGGTTTTGACCCCCACGGCTTCTACCGCCTTGCTGGAAAGTTGGGGTGCTGTCCCCGCAGAATCGGGTTGGCAACAAGGCATCTATTTTTTACCTTCAGCGTGGAAAACAGCAATTGCGGTCATTCACCAACTACCAGCGGTTCCGGAAACCCTGTGGCTGAGAATTTTGGGAAAAGGAAGGGTTCAGCAACGAGCAATTGCCGAGTTAGCAGCACTGCCAGAAGTGAATCCGCAGCGATCGACTGCGCTAGAATTGTTGTACAACCTGCAAGCACATTTGGCAGCGAATCAGGCAGAAGTTGATGCAGAAGACAGGGAGTTGATTATGACATTAGCACCACTTTATCAGGAACAGATTGCAGCGGCTGTCGAGCAGGGCGTCGAACGGGGAATCGAACGGGGAATCGAACGGGGAATCGAACGGGGACAAATGCTGATTTTGGAGAACTTGTTGCGGGTTCGATTTAAGGAAATTGACGATCGAATGCCGATTCTCATCGAAAGTTTGTCGGGTCTACCTCCAGAACAATTTACGTTATTGTTGCTGCAACTCTCTCAGTTGGAAAACGATCTCGCGGGTCGGCAACAGATCCCGCGTTTGGCGGTGGAAAGTTTGTTGGAGTTTCACTGGGGAGAACTAGAAATGGGTGAAGATCGAGAAGTAGCGATACAAGCAATTTTAGCATTGTCCACTGAGAAAATTATCTGAGTTTCTTTCGCAATTACCGCAGAGGTCGAAAGCGGAAGTATTGGCTCAGTTGAAAGGCTAGTTCGCGGTTAGCTTCGATGCTTCATAAAATGAATGAATACAACCTTCCCGTCAATCCTGAATGCGCGTGAGTGGCAATTCCCCGATCGTCCATTCCCAACTTTTGCGCCAGATGCAAACTGGCAATATTTTCTTCACTAGAATACGCTCGAATTTCACTCAATTCGCCGGACGATCGTAGTGCTTCAAATAGTGCAGTCATCGCTTCTAAGGCATATCCTCGACGCCGATAGGGTGCATTAATGCTGTAGTAACATTCAACAATCTGGGGTTCGTAAGGAGAAAATCCGCAAGATCCAACATATTCATCCGATTCGGCAAGGGCGATCGCATACGCATGAATAACATTATCCGAATCATAGGAAGACAACACAAAATCGAAGAGTTCTGTTGCGCCTTGTTTCGTTTTTTGCTCGTCTTCAAAAACTAAGTAGCGGGTCGATTCTTCATCGAGCATAAAGTCTAGGTAGGCAGGTAAATCTTGAGGAATAAACCGCCGAATGACCAGCCGGGGACTATGCAAGGGAAAGGAAATTGTCATGATTTTTGTGTCATGATTTTTTTGTCATGATTTTTGTGAATGTGTCAAAACCAGTGACTTCAGCCATGAATCTTGAACGTGAGTGCGAAATGGGATTTCATCTCGCACTCACATCGATCTCTAAAAACGGGACTGGGCGGACTTGAACCGCCGACCTAGCGCTTAGGAGGCGCTTGCTCTATCCATCTGAGCCACAGCCCCGGGTCTAGAGTTATGATACCAGCTAGACGATCGATCGTGCAGCCCATCCGAACTCGACCTCACACCACATTCCGCCAAGTTTCGTTCCAGGGACTGCCACCTACTTCTAATCCACAGAGGGAACTCGTCGCTTTCAGGATAGTTTGGGAATGATGTCCGTCGATTTCTTGTAGATGGAGGCTAATTTGACCGGATACCGTATCGCGGCAGGCATAGTCTAACCCTTGCGGCATGGGGGCGCGGATAGACATTCCCGATCGATCGGTCGTTCCCGTCAATTCCACGACACATCCATCTCGTTTTGCCCGCATTTTCCACAATCCCCACGGGGCAATTTCCCACTCCACCTGGGAATTCCACGGCACAAACTCGTAAAATTTGCCCCGGTAGTGAATGCCTAGCATTGCCACCGACTCCATCCAAGTCAATACCTGTCGCTTGCCTCCCCCGGCAGTCAGCGCCAAATCCGGTTCTCCATCAAAACTGTTGCACTGAATCCAAAACCACTTTTGGGGAAATGCGCCCCCCCAGTTCTTTTCCGCATAGGCAGGAACGCGGGTAAACTCGTAGCGGCGGTTGCCCCATTCCAGCCAACCCGTCGCCCAACCGTGTGCCATCAAAATCTGCCATCCGGGTTCAAAAATGGGCAGGAAGGAGAGCCAACCCGCCGTTGCTTGTTGTGGCGTTCCCCGGTTGCCCCAAGCATACACGGGTTCGATCGTATATTGCCACCGACAACGGAGTCCCGTACCCGGATCGAATAGCGTACCTTGATTGAGGGTTTCGGTGACTTGATAGCCTTCGGGGATGTGACGATCGAAAATTGACGGTTCCAAATATCCCGGCGGCGATTTTAACTCGGTTTTTCCCCAATGTCCAAATGCCAACCGGTTAGAATCTGCCCAGAACCCGCGAACATCGGGAAAAGTACGGCAGAGATATCCCGTTTCCGAGGCGAGGATTTGCGCCGCGCCGCCGCTGTAGGGAGTGCCTCCGATGGGATCTTCGATGGAGTACATGAAGGCAAAGGTTTCCCTCTCTTCGGGTAGGGTCAGGCGATGGTACCATCCTTCAAAAAAGCGGCGAGAGGTATTATCCCAGTGATAGCCAGAGTGGGGAACGGGTTGAGGCATCGTGAAACAGGCGATAGATTTGGCAGTCGGGAGTTAAATTTGTTGATTTACTGTCAGGGTCAACAAATAAACCAGTGAGTAGCATACCCTACATACTTTTCTGTCGGTGATACACATGAACTTTTCTGTTGTTGGTCAAAAGAAAAAAAGTTTTTGGAAGTCTTATAAACCTCTGATAATACATCCATTTCTTCAGAGCCCAGATTAAAGACAAAATAGCCACGCTTTTTCCATTCCACAATCACATCATCAAAGTTATTTACCACATCGAATACACTAGAAAATAAAGAAATTTTGTTTTATTATCTCCTTTCCATGGAGAGAAAATGAGATCTTTAGGGATGTGGTTTGTAGCTTCAAAAAGTCGAGAAAGCTGTTCTTTTTAAAGGAGATGCTCGGGGGCAGTGGTGGCCTTTATTGGCATTGAGGCAGGAGAAGGGAGATTGGCTCTGTTCTGGTTGGGATTTGGGGACTTGGAAGTTCCTTTTTGTGTTCTGTTGTCAAAGACAGAAAACTGCGTTTTCTCAATCGAGATCAATTGAATTAAAGGAACCTCTATCAATTCCACCAATATCCTGCAGTTGAGAATTCAGATTGAATGACTGTCCCTCTGGAAAAATCTTCGTGATCAATCGGTGCGCTTTCTCTTCTGAACACAACAAATGCTCCGTTGTTTCAATAAAAGATGGCCATCGTTTGGGAATATACTCAGCTTTTTCTTGGTTGTCGGAACCGATGTCAGAAACTCCGAATTTGGTTAGATATATGGTGTACAATTCATGGAACGTCGAAAGTTCTAACGCAACGTGTTTTTGGGACTTGAAATTGTTGAATCTGCAGATCCGAATTCTCTTTCTCATATGGCTTGATCAAAAGGCTTTGCTTGGACAAAGAAGGACTGGAGTTCGAGAGCGAGGGTGTAAAATGATTGTCGAAACCGATGTCAGAAACTCCGAATTTGGTTAGAGAGGGGTTAAAAGAATAAATTTTATTTTGTTCAACAAAAAAATTGAGTAAAAATCACAAAAGCAAAAAAGGAGCATGGACAAAAGCATTCTACTGCTCATCCAGCTTGAGACTATCAATTAGATCTTTAAGAGGCTCCAATTCCTCTTTCTTCACTAAGCTAAACTCTTTGATAAACAAATAGAAATGTTTGAAGCAGGTGTTTAAATGGGCTTCTTCCCCAAGTGCGACAATTTTGTGGAAATGGGAATAGTAGATATGCGCGTACACTCGGAATCATCTTCGGAATATGTTCGAGACAGTGTCTTTGAAATTTTTGGGGAAAGGGACGTCAACGCTCGCCGGGAAAATGTCTTCATTGTCAATTTGATACTTCGATACAGCTCATTAACAGATCGACATATTTTGGAGCAGACACTTTGATGGGTTTTTTGATTTTGTTTCCGTCTGCCAAAAGTACTCGTATTTGGGGCCAGCGCACATAACTGGGCATTCTTCCTCGGTACAATACTCGGTAATTCTCCCCCGAATAATAAGTTAATTTAATTAAAAAAATCGACAGCTACCGTTTTTTTTGATGAGAAACGAAGTAAAGGTTAATTGAGACCGATTGGAGGGTTGTTTGGGTTTGCTGAACGAGAGAAGCGGAAAAAACACCCTAACCGCGATAATGTGGAAGATTTTCAAGAAAAATCATACATTTTGAGAGGAAAAAAAAAAAGAGAGAGAGAGAGGAGATTAAATGCGGCATTTTTTGGGCCAGCATGTTGTTTCTGTTAACAGCGAACCATCCGTCTATGCTTCCTTTGGGGGAAGAGCAACAGCTTGCTTTAAGTTTCCGCTTCCAAGTGTGTTTTTGGCATACTTGTGGAGCTCATGTATTGGTGGATTTGCCATGATTTTTCTTGGGCTTAAAAGTGTTGCTTTTGTCGGAGAAGATTCCCATTTGCTTTCTGTTCACTTTTTTTTTTTTTTTTTGGGTTCCAAGTTTATTTCAAAAGCTTTTGCAAACAATCAAAGACAACTTCGAAGCCGACGCCTCATGAGAAGCAAAGACTAGATACACAAGAGAGCTACAATGATGAGGGCAAAGACATTTACGACTCCGAGTGTCAGAAACTGAACGAAATCATGATCTTTGGAATCGTGGAAATGGAATTCGGACACTCATTTTTTCTTCTATTGATGGGTCTTTGACTTGAATTGAACCAAGGGGGATGGGAATCCATTCCTTGTTCAGCAATGGGGCCGCATTTATTCTGTTTGAAAAGATAGCCTTCCATGAAGCTTCCGTTTGGTCATCAAAAGAAGAGTGGCACGAATAGGAATAAGAGATCGGAAGACTTATTTTTTTGTTGTGTAATCAGGATAGTCTGAGTTATTGGGAAACTGATGTCGCAAATGAAACGGAAATTTGAACTGCAGAGAGATGGGGAGTTCAATGCGAAGCAAGAAAATGTCGAAAGCGCACTGGCGCTGCGGTGTCTCGGGCTTTTCAAAGTCGACTTTGTGGTTTTCGAGAACCGTGAGAACTGATGTTTCTCCTAGTCGCAAAAGATCTTGAGTCTGGTAGGAAAATAGAGAAGCTGGAGCCAAACTGTTCTTCAATCTGGAGGATACAAAACAATGGCTTTGTGGTTTCTACAAGTTTTGCATCCAGGTGAGTGATGCATTCTCTATGAAACCCAGACTTGTCTATGGAATGGTCTGTGTCAATCACCTTGATCTCTGTTTTTTGAATGGGATGTCAGTCAATAGGCATCAAAAGGTTGTTTACCCCTGACCAATTATACCAGTCAGTAGAGTAGATAAGCCCCATACAAAGACTTTATGCACCAGTCCACATGCTTTGAAAAACTTTCAGTGATGTTGTTTGCTTATTGCAATACACCAAGTTGGCTTTTAAATTTACAGTCCTGGTTCCGCCTTCATTTCAAGAAAGCATGGAAGTCTTTCTAAAAGCAGCAAGCTACCAAAAAAGGGAAAAGATCAATTCAATATAATGACAATTTTTGCCGTTCTCTTTGAGAAAATCCTCCAAGCTGACTTGTCCTGTTCCTGATCTGTCAGCTGCAGTAATCATTTGCTTTAGATCGTGAGTCGATATTTTTTCGCCCAATTCTCTGGCCACTCGCTTCAGATCAGAGAGGGTAATTTTGCCCTTTCCTTCGTCATCGAAAAGCTCGAAAGCTTTTTTAATCTCTTCAACTGGGTCTTGCTTGCTCTGTGTGAATAAAAAAAAAGGTCGGCTGTCTGCTCCCAGGATTCGAATAGGGGGAAATACCATTTTCCAGGTCATCAAGCTGCAAAACGCAGGCAAGTCGATTTTCTTGGCATCCGAGCCCATTGTTGCGATGTGTATCATATGGGCAACATCTTCTTCTGATGGGGCAAAGCCTAAAGCCTCCATAGCTTCCTTCAGTTGGAAATTTATGAATGTGTCCAGAGCCATCTGTTATCAAAAAATTCAAAGGCTTCTTGAAGTTCCAAACTCAGATCATTTGACAGAATTTCTCCTTGCATGATATACCAGGGGAGCGTTTTTCTTGATTCGATCCAAAAGTCAGGGGCTTGCACCTTTTTAAAAATTTCACATAAACAAACGACTTTTATTTGCATAAACCATTTCAATTATCTTCCAACGGGTGATCATATTTCAGCAAGGCATCGTCAAGTTCCTCGGCCGTCTCAGCCCCACCACTCGGCCAGGCTTGCTGGTGGGATCGCCACGCCCAAGCCGCCACAACACCGCACACCACGAGCAGCACGCCCCCAGCAGCGCCGCCACCACAATTGCCACCACTGAATTTCGGGTGAGATGTTTGGGCTCCACCGAAATCACCGCTGCATCAAAAGTCAGGTTGGTGGGCACTCGATAGGCGACGCCCGATTGGATGTGATAGGGGTGCACCGACCGCCCGAGTTGGGCGTAGAGATTGGCGTGGATGGGCGCCGTTTTGTGGACTTTGGTGGTGAAGAGATAGGTGCTGTTGGCCCACTGGGAGGTGCCTGTCTGGCTTTCGGGTGGGAAGGGAGCGGGCTGAGAAAAGAAGAGTTTCTCGGAAATCCACATGCGTGCGTTGTGGGTGGATTGGAGGAGGAGAGAGCCGATGCTGCCCGAGGGATAGCTCCCGTTTGTACATTCAGTCCTCCCACTGGTGATTTTAGGTACATCTTCAGCTGGATCCTAGTTTTTTGAAAGTGTGTTTTATCAACTCGTGTGAAATGATTTTGAAATCATGTTTTTAAAACGTTATTTGAATGGTTTAAAACGTTATTTAAATGGTTTAAAATGGCATGAAAAGAGTTTAGAATTGTATAAAAGAATTTTAAAATTGTATAAAAAGATGTATAAAAGAATTTTAATATTATAAAAAGAATTTGAAATGATATTTTAATTGTTTGAATACATGGAATCGTTGGCTAGGTAGATCCAATCGGAGATGTGGAGCTTGAATCTCAAAAGTCATATTTTTGAAGTTGGTGCTTTTGAAGTCTTCAGAAAAGGCGGTTCTAACATAATCTTTATAATGAAGAGTGGTGTTCATAGTCATTTTGGGAGATCCGATTTTTGTTGGCAAGTCGGCTGAGAATGCTCTGGGCAACGGTTTCATTGTTTTCGTTCGTTTGGGTTTCACATGTGACTTGGTAGGGTAAGTCTTGAATTTTCAGGACTTGGTAGTATGTGTGTCTGTCGTCTGCTTTGACTTCTTGGATTTCCTGGAGTTCGAGTTGAAGATGGAAAATCTAATTTGCTGACATTGTCAAAGGTGAAAAAGAGTGTTTGTTTTTCAAAATTGATCATTGCCTCTGGAGTAAATAACATTAGATCTGAAGTTGTGTTGGAACAATGTGGAGTGCATATCATTCCAGAAGTGTTTCTATGAGTTTGTCTCAGTTCACGT
Source organism: uncultured cyanobacterium (assembly GCA_963838375.1). GTDB lineage: Bacteria > Cyanobacteriota > Cyanobacteriia > Cyanobacteriales > Geitlerinemataceae > DVED01. The sequence continues at coordinate 559,456 of CAWIQY010000016.1, forward strand.
TCATTCTCGGCCGAAGTCTCAGTCCTTTGAGAGGAGCAATAAGAAAACACAAGGAGAATGGCCACCAGAAGCGTTTTTCTTGCCATTCTAAACGATGAATGTTTCCAAAGTGAGAATTCGTCTTAAAGTGAGAACTTTTTCTTTGGACATTGTATTCTTTGGGACAAAACTTTTATTATCTTGGTTAGTTTCCAAAACTGGTAATGGGCCAATCCCAAATAATCACGCTCTCCCTGGATATGTCGCTCACGCTATGGGCTTTATTCCAAGAGGTTTAGGGGTTTAGATAACATTGATCTTCACTTATCAAGAAATAAAGCCAGTTCAACGCCTTTGCATCATATTTTTGAGACCACTGTTCTTGATAGGTTTTCGTCAAGAGGGCTTCTGAGCAGTGTTGAATAGATGCAAGCTTTGCTCAAGACTGACAACGATAAAGATCTTTTTTTGCTGATGGAGACAAATCGCTTTACAAAAATCTGTCATACTTATAAAGTCCATCCAAATTTATCCAGAAAACTCTTCTTGGTTAAGCCCAAACGATTCAAGATCCCAAAGGAATTGTTTTGATTTTTTATAACCAGAAAAAAAAACTTTTTAAGAAACAACATCAAACATGGCATCGGATCGGATGACAACAGATAAAGCTTGGCAAGACATCCAAAAAAAAAGTAAAGACTATGAGCACTGGCTTGGATCTGTCCTTTCACAAAGAGGACAAGCAA
>CAWIQY010000017.1:0-17813 GCA_963838375.1 uncultured cyanobacterium
TATAGTACATTAATCAAAATGGTAATCTTCTGGCTGAAATTTTCGGAAATTTCCTCTACAATTGTAAGAATGGGGGGATTAACCCCATCGGACTTCAGTCGATTGATGGGACAAAAATAGAACGATGCCAGAACCACAAGACACTCAGAGGAATTGAAACCAACTCAGCTGCAACTGCGCCAACTTGAGGGAGAGTTGAAGATGTATCTGGAGGATATTTTCAGATCAATCGTATCGGCAGCAAGAAGAAATTTTCATAACTAGAATAGGCTACAACAAACCCAGACAGAATTGACGCAAACTCGGCAAGAATTAGGACAAATTAAATCTGAGTTTAATGAGTGGAAATGGAGTTGGAGTTAGCGAAGTTTTGGCAGGTGTTGGAGAGCTCAGACGGATGACCCGAGGGAGAAACGGTATCGCGAGTTGGTCTGGCGTGGGTGGTATGTTTCTCAAAAGGGCAATGAATCTGCCATGGTACGGTATTTGCAGGAGGCTTGGAAATATTCGTCGGTTTCTCTAACTCAGACGGTTTCGGATTGGTTGAGGTGTTTCGTGAAGTTCGCCGAGAACAAGGGGACTCCGGTGGATGTGCAGGGGTTGGCGGGTTTGGTGGAGTGGAGGGGGTTGATGCGGGAGTTGGTGGTGGTGAAGGGAATTGAGCAAGCGGCTTAAAACGCTACGATTGGGATGCAATACTTTAAGTAGGAGTTTTGTTTTTCTACTTAATTAGGGTAGCGATCAATCCGATTTTATTTGTAAATATCTGTAGGGGTAGCGCCCCTGTGCCTACCCCGGCTGCCGGGGCAACCACGGGGGGATTGCCCCTACCCAGTCCTCGAAAGATTTTACCACTCATTTATGCTCGCTATATAATTTAACCCCGAATGAGTCGCAAAAGATATGGAAATTCTCCTAAAACAGTTGGTGGTTCCTCCGGGAAGTGAGCTTTTAATCCAAGAGATTAACTGGCACTTAACGAACAAATCTTGGAAGAGTTGGGAGAAATCGAGGGATCAGAGTGAACTACTCTCAAGGAGTGGTGGAAATCGTGAATCCACTACCCGAACATGAAGACGATAAAGTTATGATTGGGGACTTGCGAAGGTAATTCTTCTACCCTCTGTAGGGGCACTCCCCACCTCGGAACAGGTGGGGGTTAGCCGAACGCCGTAGCTAATCATCTTTACCTTGCGCCTCGATATAAGACTTAATGACCTCAAAGGTTGCGCCACCGCCGGAAACAGCACAATAACCACGCTTCCAAAAAACCGGCTTCCAATAGTACGGTGTTAGTTCATCAGCAAATCGTTTGCGAATCTCTCGACTGGTGACAGTTTTCATTGTGTTAGCGAGCTTCGATACAGAGACATCAGGAGCAATGTCAATTAGCAGATGAATATGATCTTTCATTTTGAGATCCGCTTTGGCCTCTAGCAGGTAGGAGCGGTTCTTTTCGCACAGATGCTTCGACACAGTTCGATCATGTCAGCTTCTATTTGTTCAGTCAGGACGGGGTGGCGATACTTGGTCACAAACACCATATGAACATGAAGACTGCAATAACTGTGTGCGAATGCTCTTAAGCTTCTTGCCATCAGTTTTCTCTGTGTGTTACACTATAAACACTATGGCACCGAAAACCGCACCGAAAACCCTCAGAACCGACAAATGGCGCATTGCCCCAAACAGTGAGCAGAAACAAAATTTGCTCAACACTGTGCAGGAATACCGCCGTTTATGCCGATTCTTGGTGACAGTGATCTGTACCCACTGGGTTAATTTAGGGGGTCTAAGCGATGCTCACCTCGTTCCGGCCGTCGAAAGATTGGTGCATAGAACCGCCAAAAATCCCAACCCGAAATATCCCCAATTTCAGTGCGCGTTTCACAAGTTCCCCAGCTATTTACGCCGCGCTGCGATTATGTTTGCAGCCGGACAAGTCAGCAGTTACATGACTCGATACCGAGATTGGCAATCGGGGCAAAGTCGGAACCGTAAAGACGCCAAACCGCCAATTCTCAAGAGTAGTGCAGGCTGTTATCCGACTCTGTATAAAGGGCAGTGTTTCAAACTGCATGGATTTGAGCAAGTCGAAATTAAAGTGTTCACCGGAACCGATTGGATTTGGATGACAATGCCGATCGTTTCGGTTGTGAACGGCACAAAATTTCAACCAATCAAATGAAATCGCCTTCACTCATCATCAGCGATAAATCCTGCCATTTATCGGTTCCGTTTGAGTGTCACCCGGAAAAGATCAAAGGTGCTGGTTTGGTTGTAGCCGTCGATTTGGGGATTAATACCACTGCCACGGTTTCAGTTGTGAGTCAAGATGGTACTGTAATCCATCGTGAATTTATTCACCCAGGAAGAGACATAGACCGTCGGGATAAGCGCCTGAAGTCAGTTTCAATGAGAGCTAAGAAGACGATGGGGAAAGGCGGCAAACTTTGTCAAGGATTCTGCCAGAACACCTATCGCAAGTGTCGTAACATCAATCAACAGATTGGGCAGATTGTTTCTTTACGAATCACTCAGATTGCACAAAGCGAAAGCGCTAATGCAATTGTGTTCGAGAATCTCAAAGGGTGGAAACCCAAAGGAGGTAAGAAACGCTCTAACCTGAAACAAAGGTTTCACGGTTGGCTCAAGAGTCTGATTGTTGAGCTGACTCAACGTAAATGGGCTGAATGTGGTGGTCAGACGATTACGATTCTCGCTGCTTACACGTCAAAGCTTGCCTACGATGGCTCCGGTCAAGTTAAGCGCCACAAAAATAATTATGCTTTAGCCACATTTTCTAGCGGTAAAAAGTACAACTGCGATCTCAACGGTTCGTACAATATTGCTGCTAGAGGTTGGCAAAAACTCGATAGCCGAAAGGACTACGAGAAGCGTCCCAGCAAAAGTTCTGGACGCTTGCCTAGAAGCTGGGCTTGTCTTTGTGATTTGTGGGCTCTACCCTCAACTTAGCATAGACACCCCCACCTCTAAAAAGGTGGGGTGAGCTTCATGAATTAGATCTTGAGTTTAGAAGTTTGGGTTCGACGACATTTAAAAGTCAAGCGATGAACCAAGGCCTCGAGGCGGATGATTGTTTTTACATTGAAAATGAAGCGAAGATTCGGGGAAAAAAGCGAATCGATTCAGCGATTCAATCCGCCGCCGGATTTGGCGATTGAGATTGATTTAACTTCTCGTACCCAATTGGCGAACTATCGAGTTTTAGGGGTGAAGGAAGTGTGGCGATTTGATGGGAAAGAGTTGTCGATTAGCATTTTGCAAGAGGGGGAATACGTGCAAGCTGAGACGAGCGATTGCTTCCCGAATTTACCTGTAATTGAGGTGCTGCCGCAATATTTGGAGCAAAGTCGGATTGAGGGGAGAAATGCGATCGTCAAACGGTTTAGAGCTTGGGTGCGGGAACGGATTTCGCTCTAAACGATTGAGAATGAAGTGATTTAGGTGGCGAATTGACGGAGGTTTTGGGGTGTGGTATTCTTGAAAAGGTGGCTAGAATAACTATTTATCGTACATCAATCTAAAACGATCGACCTCCAATGATATGTGAAGTTTTTAGGAAGTAGCACCATGGAAACTCAGTTAACACCCGCTTCATCGCTCTCTCATCTCTACGATCGAGATTATTATCTTTGGTTGAACCAAACCGCGAAACTCGTGCGAGAACAAAGGTTCTCCGAACTAGATATCCCTCACTTAATTGAAGAGCTTGAAGATATGGGAAGGAGCGAAAAACGAGCGGTTGAAAGCAATCTGGTGGTTATTTTGATGCATCTTCTCAAATATCAATATCAACCTCAAAAACGAAGTAATAGTTGGAAAGTCACGATTAGAGAACATCGGCGGAGATTGAGAAGGCTTTTTCAAGACAGTCCCAGTCTGAAGCCATATTTTGAAGAAGTTTTTCTGGAGTGCTATCGGGATGCTAGGGAACAAGCCTGTGATGAAACGGGTTTGCCTGGGGAGACCTTTCCCACAGAGTCTCCTTTTACCCCAGAGGAGGCGATTGATCGTGACTACCTACCCAATGGAAATGATGATACTTCTGATGATGTTTCTTTGCCAGTTTAAGAACTTGAAATGAAGAAGATTGCCTCTGTCTTCATTCTATGAGATCCCAGTTAAATTTCCGTCCCAGAAATTGTTTAGACTGTATATAAAGAGCGGCAAGCTGCTTTAAAGCGGGAACATAGTTGGGATCAACTTCGAGTGCTTGCAAGTACAAAGACCTTGCCTCTTCAATTCGATCCTCTTTTTGAAGCTGGTTGGCATTGTTGAATAGTGTTTGAGCTAGATTCATTATATTACTCCTAAATTTTTTAGAACCTCAAGAAGGCAATTTAGATCCACCAAAATATCTCTGTTTTTATACTTCTCTCTTTTTTGAGTTAAATCTGTTGATTCGTCATTTTGGCTAAGATCTTCAGTGATACAAGGATAGTAGTCTAAACCACATTGACTGGAAAGTATCCAATAAGCAGGAGTTCCATAAAAAGGACAAAAAAGCTCTATTATTTTAGTTTGAGGACGACAAAATACTATATTGGTGAGTCCAGCTCCATGAGTGGCTAACACGACTTCTGCATTGTAAAAAAGTGCAGCTTGTTCTGGGATTGAAATCGATTCTAATGTCACTACCTGAAAATCATACTCGTCTAATAATTTTAAGAAGTTTTCTTCGTTAAGAATTCCACGACATCCTTGTTTTCGATGAACGTACAAACGTTTTGAAGATAAGCTGCATTTAGTTCCCTTTTTTAAAAATGTATTCCTAAGAAAATCAATTACCCAAGAAGCCCCTTTATTTCCTGGGTGAGATGAGAGGGAAGGAACAATTAAATTACTCGCTTTAATATATGGATACTCACTAATCTCGATAATTCTTTCTGAAGTAATTCCTAATAAGTTTAAAGTTTCCCGCTGAAAAGAATTGTTCAATTTTGGAAGAATAAGCTTATCGACAGAGTTGAGAATCGATTCCACTTAATCGCAATAGTTCAAGGCGAGGAAGATGTAATCGATTATCCAATGACAGTATCCGGATGCGCCAACTGATGGAATGAGAAGCACGGCTGTTCCATCTATGCGATATGGTGAAGGTAATTTAGATTCAGAAGAGATAACCAGGTGAGAGCTTCCAAAAGATAAATCTGTCAAAAGCTGGTTATCTGGAGTAATAACTGCACTGGTATATGCTTTATTCCAAGCTCGTCCTTCTTTAATAGAAACCACATAAGCTTTTGGATGAATTAATTTTTTTTCAATATCGGCATTTTTGAAAAAATCAAGAGAATGGGAAGACTGAAAATCTAAGTTCTTTGGCAGCTTTAAAGTGGAGTGGCTAGAGGAATAAATTTCTTGATATGTGACACAACCACTCATATCCAATTCAGAGCTTGTAACAGTCCAATTGAGTGGTAGCTGACTATATTTGCGAATAATATTGATCGGAATCTGACGAGAAGTAAAGTCTATGCAACGCTTCGCATCTTCTGTCCTTCCTAATTGTTGCAATATATTTCCTATATCTTTATATATATTTCTCTGACCTGGAAGTTCGAGCTGTTGTGCGTGAATCAAATAGGTCAGCGCATTCTCCCAATCTGCCTGCTTCGCATAAGCTAGTCCTAGATCGTGATAGAGTTTGACAGCAAGAGCTGTTTTATCAGGCAGAAGCTTGACTGCGCTTTCGTAGGCAGAGATGGCGACTTCCCAATGCTTTTGCTCTATGGAAATATCTCCTAAACTTTTGTAAGCCCAAAAGCTGGGCTTTATATTAACAGCTTGCTGATATTTCTCAATGGCTTGACTCAGTTTGCCTTGTTGTCTTAGCTGGTTTCCAGCATCCAAACAGGCTTTTACGGAATCGGAATTTTCAACATTTTTCATGAGGCTTCATTTCGTATTTAACTTTCCTATCACTCACTCCCAGTTAAACTTCCTACCCAGATACTCCTCTAATTTTTGATTATGAGTCTGGAAAAAGTCGGACAGAGTCCGTCGTTGGTTATCACTAATTGAAGCTGTATAAGAACCAACATTATATTTTTTATACTCAGGCAACTGATAATCTGAAACTTCCAAAAACTCAAAAACTTGTTTCACTATTTCAGATGAATCGGCAAAAAAGTCTTCACTTCTTAAAATCAAAAGCTGTTCTTTCGGAACAACAGACATCCATTTTTTTAGCCAGTGAGCATATAAACTAATGGGTAAGTATGCAGGCGCTATATGATTCCAGCCTATATCTCCATCTTTTTCAATAAAAAGCCGCGTGGCTTTAATTTGTGAAGCGATAACCTCTTCAAGAGACCCTTTTTCTTGACCGTGTTTTGCGTTATGATTATAGTGAGAAATTGACCTTTCTACAGGATTTCTCAACATAGCTATTAGCTTAACTTTTGGAAATAATGATAGTAATTTTTCTCTCTGTTTAGCACCAGCAAAATATCCAGTACCTGCTTCTCCAGTTAAAAACGTTTCTTCCTTTGGAATAGGTGGAAAATGAGCTAAATATAAATCTATATTGTTCTGAAATGGCTGAGGTCCGGATAAACCAATTTCTTTTCTGATTGCAGGTAAAATTTTGGGATGCTGAATGAGGTAATTATAAAGAGATGTAGTACCGGTTTTAGGTGGGCCAACAATCACAAAATCAGGCTTTCTAACTCCTCCTTATCCCAATAATTTTTGACGAAATCAGGGTGAGATTTTACAATCATTTTATAGCTAGCAGTTTGGTAACAACTGATTGCTTCGTCAAAACGGTTGGTTTCACCTAGCAAATCACCCAGTTTGACATAAATCGTAGGATTTAAATCCGGCTGAAGTTGAATAGCTTTTTGGTAGCTATCGATAGCCTCCTCAATTTTTCCTTGTTTTCTTAGTTGATTGGCTAAAGATAGGTGCTTATTTTGTGTTACAAGTATATGTTTGGGAATCATATAAAAAAATTAAATTGATCTATTTAATCTAATGTTATTTTTTTTCAGTTTATCATAGTCTCGGAGACTATCAAGCCAGAGAAAGCATTTCAAAAACTACTCTGAGGCTAGGTACTCATCTATAATTTTTTCAATTAACTCTTTACCTTGTAAATACCAGTTCTCGTCATGTTCAAATTTATAGCCATGAATTTCGATATCATATGGAGAAATCGGACAGATAGTTTCCGGCAATTCTGATATATTACCAATTGCTTTCAAATCTAGTGGGATATCAAGAACTTCCTTCACTTGCCGAAACAATTCATTAAAAAGATTGTTTGTTGGGTGATTATGCGTTGAAAATAGTTTTTGGCATTTATATTGGTCAAGAATAAAGCTAGACAATTTAATAGTTGTAGAGTTTTCTCGCTTCTTCATTTCTTCTAGGCAATAGTTGAAACGATCTACTAGACCGAAATCAATGCTTCCCTCCTTATATTTAGTCAAAATTTCCTGTTTACTATTCTGATGATTCACTAATTCTATTATTGATTCTTCTCCATAAATTTTTCCATAACTTTTTATTTTTGATTGTGGAGCCAAACACAGTGAGTAGACACCAGAGTTGAAAATATATGGAAATGATAACGACTTACAACTCTTCTTCAATACATTAAGAATACTCTCTTCACTCAGTTCCCCATGATGTTTAGCTAATGGTTGATATATAAAAATATCAGCATTACTGATAGCAGATAAGATTTCTGCATTGGATTTCATTTTCTCTGTTCTTGAGTTGTTTCTATAGTTTTCTACATAGAAACTATTCCTCGGTAATAATTTACTCATTATTTTTTTGATTTGCCATGCTTGACAGTTCCCAAATATAACAATGTTTGTTTTTGAATTCATGATATTTTCTCTCAGTCTAAAACTTTTAGGTTTATAAACTTTAATTCCAGTCTAAGTTTTTACCTATAAAACTTTCTATCTTCTGATTATGAGGCTTAAAAAAATCATACAGCTTAGCTTGCAAAGCCTCATCTATTCTTGAATAACTTCCCTTAGTGTACTGATGATAATCGGGCAAGTTATGATTGGGTAAATCCAAGAAGCTATATACTTGAGACATTGCCTTTTTCGATCGGCATAAAATTCATTACTATTCAATATTAAAATTTGTTCTCTTGGAAAAACTTCAGTCCATTTCTTTAAAAAGTAGTAATACAAACTCCAAACTACACATCTAGGCTCGACTTTAAAGTTTGTATTGATGATATCTGATAAATCGGACATTCCTTGAATCATTTCAATTTCAGAATCTATCACTTCCTCTAAGAATCGCTGCTCACCATTATCTTTTACCGAATGATAATAAGCAGAAATCGTTCGCTCAACGGGATTACGCAAAATTACAATTAACTTCACATCAGGAAGTGTCTCAAACACTCTTTCTGCTACATGACGACGATTTAAATAACTGGGAGTAGCTTCACCGGTCAAAAAAGTTTCACCATCAGGAACTTGAGGAAAATGAGAGCAGTACCAATCAAACCCATTTATGTACGATTTCCTCAGATCGAAAAAACCAACTTCTTTCAGCAGCGATGGGACAACTTGCGGATGCCTAACTAAGTATTGATAGATGGAGGTGGTTCCTGCTTTCGCTGCTCCGATCACCAAGAAATCCGGTTTTCCTTTTTTCCCTAAGCTTGATTCATTAATGAAAAAGTTAGGATTTAACTGCAATGCGTTTTTATTGCTTCCTTTTGTAAGTATGTTAAAGCCTCGTTCATCTCACCTTGTAAAGCCAAAAAGTGACCTAAAGTCATGTATGACCAAATACAGTCTGGGTGATGTTTAACAACTTGTTTTAAACTAGCAATCACTTGCTCTATTTGATTTTGTTTCCAGTGACCCTGCTTTAACCTAGCGTGAGCTAGCCAGTGATCGGGATTAATTTCAATAGCTTTGAGATAACAATTGACAGATTCCTCAAGTTTTTTATCAATCCAAAATAGGTATCCTAACTTAATGTATGCTGAATGCAAGGTTGGATACTATTTCTAAGACTCTTTGATACGAGTCAATCGCTTCCTCAATTTCATGATTTTCTTGAAGAGAATCTCCTAAAGATTGGTAAGAAGCTGCACTTGGCTGTAATTCAACAGCTTTCCTAAACTCGGAAATTGCTTCTGCCAGTAAGCCCTCTTTTTTTAGTTGTTTTCCTCGGTCAATATGATCTCAAGTACATTTATTTTTTCTGTTAATATTTTATAAGAATATATGCAAGTATGAATGTAGAACGTTATTTTTTTGTTTAGTGAATTTTAGTTTAACTCTATAGTTTTTTAATAATGCATTGTCGTTTCATCTTAACGAGGTTTTTATAGACTTTTATATGTCGATGCCATTAACAGCTCATAATAGTTGCAGGATATCTTCAGTTCCTGGATAGGATAGGTGTGGATATAAACTCACTTACGTTTTGCTGGATGATAAATATTTTCCTCATCTAATCGTCCTTACTGCTTTAACACCTTCCCCAAGCAATATGATTCCAATACAAATCCCGATTTAACTCCACAGCATAGCGATAAGCCTCGATCGCCTCCTCTACCTTACCCTCCCGAATCAACTGATTTCCCCGTTTGATATAGTCTACCTCATTTTCAGTCGAAAACACCAACTTAACCAGCAAAAAACTAATATCCCTTTCGTCATCATTAATCCCAGATTGTTTCGGGTTAACAACGGTCTTTGCCTCGATCTTAAGAGGAATTTCTTTCCCTGCCAAAGCCCTAACCGCTAAAGAAATTTTAAAAAGCTCTGGAGTCTCAAAGCAAACTTCTCTTTTTCTCCATCCCACCTCCAGGGTAAAGCTATTTCCCTGAGCAATATTTGGCGGAATATACCCAACTAGCTGAACGCTACCCACTGCCTCTTGGCTAGTCACCGTCAACTCTAAGGTTTTACCCACACAGCCATCATCGTATAGACCGATCGGGCTGCTAACGATTTCAACCTCACCCTCTAACTTATCTGATAAGTCTAACATACTTCCCCATTATTCACAAGTTATTTTATGATAAAAAGGCTCAATAGTTGTTACCCCCTAAAAACGAACGATCGTGTCCCTGCAAAAAACAAGATAGATCTCCCAATCTCAGTCAAGTTACTGCTCTCATCCTCGCCGGTGGATTGGGAACTCGTTTACGATCGAGCGTTGCCGATCGACCCAAAGTTTTAGCCCCGGTTCTGGGCAAACCTTTCCTCAGTTACTTACTCGATCGACTCCAAATCTCCGGTATCCAAAAAGTAGTCCTCTGTATCGGCTACCTCGGAGAACAAGTCCAAGAAACTTACGGATCGTCCTACCACAATATGGAACTTAGGTACTCCCAAGAAACGACCTTATTGGGAACTGGCGGTGCATTACGATTGGCGCTTCCGCTAATTTCCTCACCCACCGTCTTAATCATCAATGGCGACTCCTTTTACGATGCCAATCTGAACGATTTTCATCAGTGGCATCTCGAATCGAAACTCAGATGCTTCCTTAGCCTTAACTCAAGTTCCCGACACCGCTCGTTACGGACGAGTTCAACTTGACGAGTTTGGCAAAATCACTCATTTTGAAGAAAAAGGAAACACCTCTGGTGTGGGTTGGATCAACGCGGGAATTTATTTAATTAAACGTCACCTCCTAACTGAAATGCCAGAGAACCAAGTTGTCTCCCTAGAGCGAGAACTATTTCCCAACTGGATCGAGCGCGGACTCTACGGCTACCCCACTCAAGGGCAATTTATCGATATCGGCACTCCCGAATCCTACGCCCTCGCCGAAAAATTCTTCAGCGCACCCACGGAGTGAAGCAAGAGAGTCCAACACCGCATCCGCCTGAGTAGCTGCCTCATCCACCGGATGACCCGACCGAACCAGGACGCAAGTCCCCACCCCGGCATTTCGACCCGCAGCAATATCGCTCTCCTTATCGCCCACCAAAATGGATGCCGATAAATCGAGATTGAATTCGGTTTGTGCTTGGAGAAGCATACCGGGGTTGGGTTTGCGGCAGGGTGACTCTTGTTTGTACTTCCCCCGACCCCCAACTGGGTGATAGGGGGAATAGTAAACCTTGGCGATGTCAACCCCAGCAGCTTGAAACTGTTCGAGCATCCAGTCCGTCAGCCGATGAAAATCTGCCTCGGTATAATACCCGCGAGCAATCCCCGCCTGATTGGTCACAACCACCAAGAGATAGCCCAATTCCCCAAACCAGCGACAAGTTTCGACAACACCGGGAATGAATTCAAAGTCTTCAATGCGATATAAATAACGCACCTCGCGATTAATCACCCCATCTCGATCGAGCAATAAAGCTTTTTGCATGATTATCGATTACCTGTACGATATAGTGTTTTTATTTGAATTGTGAAATTTCTGTAGGGGCAAACCCCCTGTGGTTGCCCCGATCTCTGGAACCCCCATGATTTCGTCGGTGGCGGGATAGGCACGGGGGCGCTACCCCTACAAAATCCTCGTTTTCCACGACAATGAAACAGCCCTGCTGTGGTTGCCCTGCCCCAACCGGGGTAGGCACGGGGGCGCTACCCCTACCCATCTTCACATCTCATTTGAAAACGCTATATCTCAATTTCAACTCACCTTTCAAGCTGGAGATAAAGTTGCCACATCAGAGGGTGTGGATTGTTCCGACTCAGAACCAAATAAAACTTGCTCCACAAAGCCACAAATGATATGCCCAATCGTGGTATGAGTTTCCTGAATACGCGGCGTACTGCTTGACGGAACCTTAATGCAATAATCGCAAGCTTTTGCCAGCACCTCCCCTTTTTCTCCCGTCAAGCCCACCGTCACAATCCCCATTTCTCGACACCGATTCACCGCTGCCAAAATGTTGGTAGAATTTCCCGATGTAGACATCCCAATAAACAAATCTCCCCGAACCCCTTGACCTTGAATTTGTCGGGCAAAAACTTGATCGTAACCGTAGTCATTGCCAATCGCCGTGAGCATCGAACTATCTGTCGTCAGCGCCAGAGAAGGTAAGCTCGGTCGATCGAAATAAAACCGTCCCACAAACTCGGCAGCAATATGCTGAGCATCTGCGGCACTTCCCCCATTTCCCGCTAGTAGAATTTTACGACCATTTTGATAAACCCGAACGCATTCCTCACAAATCTGGGTCAGCATTCCCACCATCTCCTCATTTTCTAACAGCTTCCGCTTCACGGCAGAAGATTCGCTCAGTTCTTGAGTGATGAATTTCGTGACTTGACTCGCCATCCTTCTGCTCCTCTTGTTGTAAAGTGACACGTCATAACTCGACCCTCCAAACCTCGCAAACCGGCGACAACATCTTCTCGCTTAGTGGGATTCACTAAGAACATTAAAAAACCGCCGCCCCCTGCCCCGGAAACCTTTCCCGAATACGCCCCCGTCTCCAACGCCAGATCGTAAGCTTGCTCGATGTTTGGATTTGTAATCCCCTGAGCTGTCTTTTTCTTCGCTTCCCAATAAGCGTGCATATCCTGGGCTAAATCGGGAATATTCCCTTTTAAAAGATCCTCCTTAAACGCATAGGAATATTTTTTGATTTCATGGGTAGACTCGGTTGCTTCTAGGTTACTTCCCTTAATATTTGAGATTTGCTTGTCAATCACATTTGCCGAGGATCTAGAAGTTCCTGTATAATAAAGAACTAAGGAACTTTCTAGTTCGTTTATAATCCAGTCTTTCACCCGTAGTGGATTGACAATGACGCGATCTTGTTCGTAGAACTCGATAAAATTAAATCCTCCAAACGTAGCGGCATATTGGTCTTGCCTTCCGCCACTCAATCCCACATCCATCCGCTCAATCTCATAGGCAAGATGAGCGACATCGTACTCGCCCAGGGGAAGCTTCAACCATTCCACATAAGCCTGAATCATGGCAACAACTAATGTGGAAGATGAACCCAAACCTGACCCGGCTGGTGCATCGGAGTAGGTGGTCATTTTCAAAGCCAGTGGTTCACCGTGATTGTATTGCTTAACAATTCGGTTATAAACCCCTTTGTGCAAATCCAGCGTGCCATTGAATTCTAAATAATCCGTTATTTCGGATGTGTAGCTCTCTTGACGATCGCTCGCCTGGAAGAAAATTTCCGGTTTATCCCAAGGCTCGATGGTACAATAGGCGTACATATCGATCGTGGAATTGAGAACGCATCCGCCGTATTGATCGCAGTAGGGAGATAGATCGGTTCCTCCACCAGCTAAACTTAGTCGAAGTGGTGCTCTGGCTCTAACTAGCATAATCAATTCCTGTCCTAATATTTGAGTAGATAAAACGCGAGTCACTCTATCGGCTGAGGAACCGTTCCCCTCGACTGACTCTTTGTCTCCAATAATTGAGGAAATCCAGCATCGTTGTTTCAAAAGAAATTTCCGGTTTCCACCCCGTATGGTTGCAAAACTTTTTGGTATCTGGAACCTGTAAATCAGCATCGATGGGTCTTAACCGAACCGGGTCAGTTTCCACTTGAATTCCTTGAACGGTAGAAAACCGCAGGAGAGTATCCAGCATTTCCCCAACTTCGCAGGTAAAAGTGCCACCAATGTTGTAGTACGCGCCGGGAACGGGATTAGCCGTAACCAGAAGGTAATAAGCACTGACCGCATCTCGAACATCTGCCCAAGTCCGCAAGGACTGAAGATTCCCCGTCTTCACCACAGGTGGAATCAACCCAGCTTCAATCATGGCAATTTGCTTCGCAAAAGTCGATTCGGCAAACACATCTCCCCGTCTCGGTTCGGTGTGGCTGAACATTCTAGTCGTCATCACTGTCATGCCATAAGCTTCTGCATAATAGCGACCGACTAAATCCGTTCCAACTTTGGAGATGGCATAAGGGGAGGCTGGATGAAAGGTACACTCTTCATCAATCGGCAATTTCTCTTTCGGTACTCGACCAAACACTTCTGAAGACGCACAAACATGGATCACCGGATCGATATCGTCACTATTTCTGATCGTTTCTAGAAGTCGAGCGGTTCCCAAAATATTGGTATTTAAGGTATCGATGGGAGCCTCAAAGCTGGTTTTGGGAAAACTTTGCGCGGCTAGATGGAAAACGTAATCGGGTTTTGATTCTCGGACAACATATTGCAAGGAATGAGAATCATTTAAATCTCCATACAGAAGTTGTAAGCGATCCCCTTTCTCTATTTCGGTCACTAAATGTTCTAAATTATCCAGTGGACTTCTCCACCGAGCCATGCCGATAATTTTCCAGTCTGTTTTTTCTAGTAAGAAGTCGGCTAAGTGGGAGCCAACCATTCCCGTAATCCCAGTAATCAATGCACATTTACTCATCGTTTCGATCTCCTAATCGATCTGTTGAAATTCTTGAATCATCGCTGTCTCAATATCGATCGGACTGCGACCTAGTAGATCTTGCAAGTATAACGATTCGACTTCGATCGTTTGCGGTCTGGCTTTAAAAAAATCATCTCCTGGATATTTTTGCACAGAGTTAAGCCGATCGTCTATGTTTTTTTTGTAAAGCTCCGCTAGATCGACTCTTGAGATCGGTTCTGGTCCGCAAAGATTTACAACGTTCGGATTGAAACGATCCCAATCAGTTTCTAAGGTCAGCATTGCATCTATCAAGTCTTTTATATAAACGATATTTCTATAGAATGGATGAAAAATTTCGGCTACACTAGACTTTAAAGCACATTGACTTAGATAAGAGGTGAATTTATCAGTCCGAGCAAATACATAGGATAGTCTAAATGTTTTGAAGTTGAAACGATCGGCAAATTTTTGCTCAATTTCATACTTCATTTTCCCATATTCACCAATGGGATTACATAGCGATTTTTCGTTAGCTATTGTGCTGCAATCTCCATACACCGTATCAGAAGACATAAACAGCACTTTCGCACCGCGTTCCAAGCAACTTTTAATAAATTGAGAAGTTCCCGTGACATTAATTTGATACGCCATCTCAAAATTATTCTTACAAACATCAGGAGAAGAGATAGCTGCCAATAGAACGATATAATCATCTGGATGGATGACATTGTAGTCAAACCAATCGGGTTCTAATAAGTTTAGAGCTAAATCACCTTCGCCTGGGTTTGATGAAATCCAGGTTATCTTTTTATGCTGTACATCTTGTGCGAATCTTTTGCCAATGGTACTGTTTTTTCCAATCGCAAAAAATGTCATAGGATTCAATTCTTGTCTCTGCTTAGGTTTTCAAAAAGAGATTCAAACTTCAACTTAACCGCTTTCATTGAATAGTTATTCGACACGAGTTCCAACCCCTTTTCCGATAACAAGTTCCATCGCGACGAATCTGAATAGACAGTAACAAGTTGTTGAGCAAAACTCTCCGGCGTATCTCCAATCAAAACATCATAGCCGTCTGTCAATCCCATACCTTCTGCCGCTAACGAAGTTGCAACAACTGGAACTCCATAGCAAAGACTTGTCAAGATTTTTCCTTTTATACCTGCTCCATATCTAAGTGGAGCAATCGACAATTTACACCGATCGAAGTATCCTGAAATATCAGCGACATAACCTGTAAATACAACGTCCTCAGCCGCCATTTCCAGTAGTTGCTGCGGTGGATCGCTGCCGATAATCAAAGTTTTTATCCCTTTGATTTTTTCTTTAATTAACGGAAAAATATCTTGAATAAAATACAGCATTGCATCCACATTCGGATTGTGTCGAAACCCTCCAATAAACACAATATGTTCTCGTTGACTAAACTCTCGACTTGAACCATCTATTTCGCGAGGAATCGGAAAGACTTCAATATAGGAATCCGGCTTTTCTGCTGACAATATTTTTTGTTCGACTTCGCTCAAGACAATTGTACTATCAGATTTTTGAATAATATCTAATTCTTTTTGTTTCGTTTCTTCTGCTTTCTGAGCCAGTCTATAGCTATTTTTTATTTCAGCTTCTCTTTGCTCTCGAAGATAATGTAAGTCAACAGTATCGTAGATTACCTTAGAATTGGGACAGAACCTTCTCACATTATCCACATGTTTCTCACCCACTTCTGCTCTTGTGAGAAAGACAAATTCATATTGGCTGCCATACTCCTGCAAATGTGATTCTATCGATGTCACATAAGAAGCATACAAACATTCAACCCCAATTCGTTGTAAATCATCCGTATATCGATTAACATATAACAAGTTGTTAGCAGCAAAGCTAACCTTATATCCTAATTCTTGGAATATTTTTATATTGTTAAATGCAGTCACTGAGCCGGCATCTCGATCGGGTTCTGGAGTACAAGCATCCAATATTAAAATTCGTTTCTGAATAGTGCGCTCTCGTTCCCAGTGTGGGTCTATTCCATTCTCTCTGTAAGTTTGTAAAACCTGCTTCCATTTCTCAATTAACTTCTGTTGATTAACAACCTGGTATTTTTTAATCCCTTTAGTCAAATCAGTTCCCGATGAGATTCCTTCAAAGTGAACGATTTTTGCCAAAGGTTGGTATAGCATTTTATATCCAGCTTTCTTCACCTCAAAAGCTAAATCTGAATCTTCACAATAAGCCGGTTTATAACGAGTATCAAATCCCCCAATTTGATTCCAAAGCCAAGTCGAAATCATAATTCCCGCACCTGAACAGTAATCCACCTCTCGCAGATAGCAATATTCTGGCTTATTGGGATGGTCAAGTCTGCCATAATTCCAAGCCGAACCATCTTGCCAAATAATTCCACCCGCTTCCTGAAGCTTGCCATTGGGATATAGCAATTTAGAGCCAACCATTCCAGCTTTGGGAATCTGTTTCAACGTTTCCAAAAGTTCCTGAATGCAGTTCGGAAGAACCACCGTATCGTTATTCAGAAAAAATAAGTACTCCCCTTTAGCTAAGCTAGCCCCTCGATTACACGAGCCGATAAACCCTAAATTCTGCTCGTTGAATACCGACTGAACGCCCTGCATTTGAGCTAAGATTTCTTGCGTATTATCACTAGAGTGGTCATCCATCACGATTACTTCAAACGGCAGCGATCCGTCCAAAGTAGCTGCCAACGATCGCAAACAATTATAGGTATGGAGAATTTGATTGTAGACTGGAATAATAATGGAAACGATCGGCGTTTCGCTTGTATTCAGCGTCAAAGGTCGCGGCGGTGTCAGGCGGATATGCTCGACCATCTCCACGGGATAGGCAAACTCTGGATCGTGCATAGCTTGCGTATTCTGAATTTGCCAAGCTAATAAATCGTTCTCCGGATCTCGCTCTAAACCTTCCTGATAAACCCGGATAGCATCCATGAAGTTGCCATGCTTCGCCCAAGTATTTCCAAACTCTAAATACAATTCCGAAGCAATCTCAGTAAAATGGGGATCGACCTCTAACCCCATCCGAAAAAAGACGATCGCCTCATCAACTCGATTGTGTCGAACTAACGCACCTGCTAACTTAGTATAAAGACGTGCATCTCTAGGCTGAATTTCTAAGGCTTTGTGACACAATTCTATGCCACTGGGGTTGTATTGAATTGCCCGAGTATAAGCCTTGACAGCCTCCGATAAATACGCTTTTCCCTTGGCTTCCAACACCTCACCCAACTTCTCCTGAACGCCAGGAACTTCCGGGTAAAGATCGATCGCGCGACGGTAAACTTCGATCGCTTTCTCAAGTTTTTCTTGCTGAGTCAAAGCTTCGCCTAGACTGATGTAGACTCCAATATCTTGTTCTGGATTGACTTCAATCGCTTTTTGATAGGTAACGATTCTTCTTTCTAGGTTGTCAGTCTTTTCTAAAACCTGCCCCAACAAACTCCGAGTCGCCGCATCCTCCGA
>CAWIQY010000018.1:0-11481 GCA_963838375.1 uncultured cyanobacterium
TAGATAAATGGAAGGAGTTTGGCTGGGGTTGTTGGTGTTGTTTTTCCAGTTTTTGCAGGGTGCGGAAACGGTAGGAGAAGAGGCGAGGATGGTAAATATTGGGGATGAGGGGAAGGGTTTGGCTGTGTTGTTGGAAGTGGTTGAAGTGGGGGTGGTTGGGTTTGACGAATAGGAAGGTATTTTGGGCGTACCACCACTCAACATTTGGAGAGTCCCAGAAAACAGGGCGAAACAGATCGAGGCAGTGGTAGCCCTGGTTTTCAAACTTTTAGAGGCTGTTTAGTCCTGAGAGCTACAGTTTTCGCTCGTGATCACTGAGTATGCACAAAATTCCTGATAATGCAACCCCAAGACCTGAATGCTTACGCTTTGTCGTACAGATTTTTAAGATTTTTCGCTGGAGTCATCCTAGATTCAGTTTCATCAAGTCTAACAAGTGTTTCATCCCCAAAATCATAAGCCTGCTTTAGAAGCAATAATTTCCATTCCATAAATATCAAATTCGTGAATAGCCTGGATGTAACTGCATGAGCTTTGCCAAAAGAGATTCGTCAAAAAAATATATGTCCCTAGAGGTTTACATTCGTAGTTATCAAAATCCGAGACCTTCGATTAACATTTCGTAATCTTCATAAAAGAGTCTATTGATAGAATCTCGAAAGTAAACTTGATGAACTATCTCTTCAGAAATATCTGAGTTGTAATACTTTAGAAGATATTCAAGCATCTCAAATGGAACGAGCGTCAAAAGATGACCAAATCGTAGGAATTTTGTCTAGATTAAACATATTAATATCTTTAGTTACCCAGCAATGATGACCTATAACTGAAGACCAAATAGGAGTGAAGTAACTATATAGTTCGCCCATTAGGTTTTAAAGCAAGTGTAGCATTTTTTTAGTACTGCTGGTAGTTTTAAAATATGTTTCAAAGGCAGTAATCGATACAACAATATCAAATTGAGAATAAAATGAAGATGGAATATTTTCAAAAGCGAGACCATTAAAAATAACATATGAATCGGAATTCATATGTTGTTTCACATCCTTCAAATCTAAGATTTTCTCGCATTCATAATGCTTTTTATGAGTAAACAATTCATAATGGAATGGAGGAAATCAAATCGAACAGCAACCCATTTTTTACAACCAAAATCGTCAAAGATAACTTCTCTTGGGAGATCACTTCCACCAATTTCTAAAATAGATTTTCCACATAAATCGCATGATTTATTAAGCTTCTTGAAAGCATCAAACTGGTAAGGGACTAGTTGATATTTTTCAGTTAGTTCAAGAATTCTCTCTTGAGATAAGAAATTGGTATTCATTTTCATATAGCTAGTTGAAATTAAGAATTATTTTGTTGCTCTACCCAAAGTTTAGCTGCTATTTCAATCATGTCCTCAGCATTCAATTTATAACATTCATTATCATCGGGATATTTAGAGTAATCTACATTAAACAATTGTTCTCGTCCAAAATATTTTTTTGCAACTTTTCTATTAGATTCTTCAAAGCGCATCATGAATTTCTTTGCTTCATCTTTCGTGGGCAGCATATGGTTTCCAGAAAAATTCTTCTCCAAAATTGAAACTAAGTTTCCTCTGAGTGAATTGAGTTTACCATTTTGAGTATTAGGAACAAACTTATTGAAGAAAGATAAGAAATACTGAGCTTTATAGGATAAAGACGGATTATAGCTAGGTACTCAATCTAAGTGAGCAATTTCAATTCTAGTTTTTGAGCAAAAGTCTTCTACTATATCAGAATTCAATAATTCATATTTATCATAGACATTAAGAATTATATTTTCTTTCCAAACAAGCTGCTCCATTTTTCCAAAAGGTGGTCATAATTAAAATAAATATCCAAAATATTATTGGATATTTTATCATCGTACTTTAAAGCCGTACTGTGAAAACTTACAGCATAATCAATCTGATTTCTAATATATAAAACTATTTTTATATTACTACTTATTTCTTCTAAAAAAGATTTTAGTCTGGGGATTTCTGATTGTGCATCTAAGCTCGCAACTTGTTCACTAGAAAAAATCAAAGAAATCTAATATTTTTATTATTTTTTATTTCTTGAAGTGTTTTATTTTTTAATATTTTTATGTAATTCAATCTATCATTTTCCGAACAAAAACTATTATCAAACGCAAAACGTTTTTCTGCTCTAATATTATGAAACGCTTTATATAGCTCCAAATGGTTATCCTCTCCCATCGAAGTTGGATACAAAATATTTTGTGTCAAGAGTTTGTTTCGATTTTTTTTTAAAAAATACTGAACAGATGTGGTTCCGGTCTTAGCTGCACCTAAATGAAGAAAGATTTGCATTTTTTTTAATTATTGTCTCAAAAAACTTAATTTCAAATTATTTTTTTTATTTTCTCAGCTAGTTTATAAGCACATAAATAATGCATTTCAGGAGAAGGATAATATTCATTATAAATACTTGTACTACGTGGATCTCCTGGTGTTCTATTCTGAGGCTCTAACGTAACAATATGATATAGTTTCTGAGGTAAACCATCACTGGCTACTACTTCTACGTACTCAGAGCATTGCTTTGCTATTTCATCAATCATTTCTTTGTTCACAAGGTGTGGATAAGAACCTAGCACTCTACCAACATTTTGACAGATCTGAGTATCATAGGCTGGATTTCTAGTAGAAAACCACAGTAAAACAGTTGGAACATTTATGTTTTTAATCAACGCAGTATACTCATTTATGTAGTTATCCCTTGTATTTTCAACAAGGTCTTTAACTTCGATCTCTGTATGATTTTTTATATACCATTCCCATGCATCTTCAGCAATTTGAATTTTTCCCAATTCCTTATTGAACACAGAAGAAGTTCCTTCCCATATTCCTTGAATATAATTAAATATATTATTTTTACAAAATCGACCACTCATGACTTGTAAAACACAGTACTTTCCATTGTTTACTGTATCCAATAGAAACTTTGATGAATTAAATTTTCTGGGTCGTGTACCTGCAATTCCTAAATTAACAGAATGCAAACCAACTACCTGTTCAAGCAATTCAGGAAACGGATATTTTACAAATCTTCCGAAAGTTTGAGCAGCGCCAATAAAACTTCCGTATCCATAAAATGAGCAAGAACCCCCATTCCTTAAGGGTAAGTCGAAACCATTGGGTATCGCCAATTTATAATCAAGAAAATTTTTATCTCTATCTTGATAATTTTTCCCCCATATCAATTACGATTTTTAAATAATTACTGACAACGATCTGTGACTAGTCAAAGTATCACATCAACTCAATTTAATTCCTCGTACCTCTAATTCACAAGCTTCCGATTGTTTTTTGAAGATTCATATATGAATCTTCTAGAATAGATTGGAAAACCGATCATTTATATTGTTGCCTTGCTTTTTGTACCTTGCTTGAGAAACTGAAAATAAATACTCACTTTCTATATCACAAAAACTACAAATGGTTTTGCAGATTTCATTAGTATTTTTCAAAATATCTTCATAGTAGACTTGTAAATAGTCAG
Source organism: uncultured cyanobacterium (assembly GCA_963838375.1). Classification (GTDB taxonomy): domain Bacteria; phylum Cyanobacteriota; class Cyanobacteriia; order Cyanobacteriales; family Geitlerinemataceae; genus DVED01. The sequence goes on from CAWIQY010000018.1 coordinate 3,537, forward strand.
CTTGATTTATTGCAAAAAATTTATGCCATGCTGCATTTTCCTTGGCTAATTTGTTGACAAAATTCAAAATCTTGTCTTCGTTAAATTCAATTTTATCTCTTTTATTTCCATTTCCAATTTCTAGATTAGCTTTTTCATTATGTGAAGTCCATTCATCGGTTTCACTAGCAAGATACATAGAGATTGCTTGAGCTATGACATCTTTTCGAGTTAACAAGATAAACTTGGAGATCCATATATAAAATCTTTGACTGGTTGAATTTTTAGATATGGTTCGAACTGATCGAAGAGTGCTTAATTCCAAATATACCATTTTTAGTGGAGAACCGTTCAATCACTAAATCAAGATATTTTTTGAAATTTATACGAAGCCTGGATTTATCAATTATTTTCTTCGCAAAAGGGAATAACAAAGGATGGTATTTTTAAAAACTCTTGAGGATTCCCCATAATTCTGGATGAAGCTAACAGATCGCAAAGTAAGTTGCTCCCGGAACGAGGTGTAGTGCAAATTATGTATCTTCTGTGATTGTTTTCCATGTTGCCTAAAGACTTTACCTCTAGATAAATAGAACTCCGATCGCCCTTTTATTCAAGCCGCCCAACTCAACTCATTCGTCAAACTACTCATCTGCTTGTGCTGCGTCACCTCCCGCCAAATCCTCGACCATCCCGCATCATTCGCATATTCCAAAGCCAATCGATTCCTCATGTCCTCCTCCAACTCTGCTAGATAAGACTCATCCATCGCTAACCGTCCCAATAAAGAAATTAAATCGAACACCGAAACCGGTCTAAAAACACTGTTTTTTTGCATCGCTGCTAACCAAGAACTCCCTTCACAATTGGGTATAATCATCGGCACCCCCGCACGTTTAAACGTTTCCCGACCGATCAAAACTGCGGACAATTCCCACTCAGATCCAGAACGAACGGAGGTCTTCGATCCCCCAATCGATCGAGAAATTCCCCCTCATCAGCCATTGCCGTCACCCATTGACTATCCCCTTGCCAAGTTTCCCCCGGCAATGGTTCAACAGCACCCCCTCCCGCCATGAAAACGGCAGGATACAACTCAGCCGGAAATAGGCGAGTACAGCCTTTCCAAACTGCATAGGCAAACACCATGGTCGATCGATGCGCGAGAATGAAAGGAGGTGCTGCCGATTGCCAACTCCCCCCAAAACGATCGGGAAGTTGTCGCCAGTAGGGAACCACTGCCGTCCGCGCATGGGGTAGGAGATCTCCCTCACCCGAAAGTGCCGACAAGCTACAACTCACTAACGTCAAGTTGCGGAACTCTTTCAACAACGACAGCAAGATTTGGATATCCCCTTTCTCCTGGCAATGACTCTTCGTACATCTGTCCGAACATAACCGGGATACTCCTCAATGCTAACAATGCCACTCTGGAGTTGCGTCGGCACATCCAGCAACCACAGGCATAAGATTTGACGAGGAGTACAAAACTCTTCCAGACTAGACACCGCACAAGCAACACCCAGCAGCGCCTCAGCCTCTCGACTATCCTCCAAACCCGACGCTTTTGCCGCTTCAGGAGAAAGGACAATTTTTCCAATAATATTGTGATACTTGAATGCCGCCGCTCGTTTTTTGGTTAGGGGTGCATCGACGTAATACACGAGATCCCCAAGATGCTTGAGATAGTAGATGGTTTGAATGGCGTGTTCCCGTGCGGGTGAATTTTCCTCAAAAAATTGCTCGTTGAGGACGATTGCAATTAACGATCTGCCTTTGAGCATTTTGCCAATCGTCCACTCCATCGAGTGTTCAAACGCGATCGTGCATTTGGCGATAGCTGGTTTTCGTTGCACCCGCTAAATCTTTCAGCAAACTGCGATCGTATGCCAGTTCCAGAAACACGCTGCGCGATCTCATCAAGACTCTGACAAGCCTGAAAGGAATGGTTGATGGGAATGCCTTCCATGGCGTGTTTGTGCGCGACAATCGGCAAACCCGTGGTTAGCGCTTCCACCGCCTTAATACTCAATCCCGTACTGAACGTCATCGGTACGGCAGTCATCAATGGCAGCATAGAAGGATTCCACACTCTCAACCCATCCCATCAACTCAATGCCGCCTCTGCCGGCAAATTCTTTGAAGATCGGTACACATCCCTCCCGCAAATTTAATCTTAATCGGAGCCAAATACTTGCGAAATTTCGGCAAAACATTGTGAATAAATGCCTTAGCATTCTGCACGTTAATGCTGTTGCGAACCCCAATGTTTCCCAAAACCAGATAATCTTCATCTTCTGGGGTTAACACTCAAAGCGATCGGGTTTTGAGGATCGATATCAGTGCAAGGTAAAACGGTGTCGGTGAAATTTAGGAAAAAGTCTTCCTCCTGTTCCTTAATCGCCCAAATTAAATCCGATCGTTGCAAGGCAATGGCTTCCTGATCTTGGGTGGTGTGGAAGTATTCACGACCGATGCCTTCTGCTTCCAGGAGTTGTCGCCGACCTGTAAATCGATCGTGGGTATCGAGAATGCGGTAAACATGGGAAGGAGCATACTCGAAAGCCTTTGTCGATAGGGATAGTTAACAACAAACGCATCAAAATATCGATGGGAAAACAACCATCTCAGATAGTCCCCAATCCCATAATCCCACCATTCATCAATCCGATGATCTTCCCCTTCCGCTTCTGCGTGTAAAGGACGAGTTGGAGGAACTTGATAAATAAATCCCATTGCTGAGACATTTGCCGCAACGATTCGCCAGGAATCCCTGCCACCCACTCTAAAGGATAGTGTAAAAAGTAAAATTGAGGCGCCACATTTGTCGGAACTGCCGACAGACTGAATAAACTCGCTTACGGTTTCCTTGATCGAGGGGATAAGTCGGTGTGGGAGATAACACCAAAATATCCATTCCTTGGAGAATCTGTTCGATGGTTCATCGGGAAAACCATTATCTACGTCCTCCCTTTTCTTCTACATCTGCAAACCCGGCCAACATCAGTGTTGCCATCGCTGAAAGAACAGAAAGTTGCTCGCCAAATTGCTGGGAACTATCCGTTTTGTAGAACAATCCCCGAATGTTGCGTTCTTTGGGTGGCAACCGGAAGAAATACTCTAGAACCCAATCCCATCCAGCCGTGGCATTACCGATCGCAGTCTCTGGGTGCATCATGTAATCCGAAACCGCTTGCCAAACAATACGCTGTCTAAACCAAGACTGTTTTAAACGTTTCCGTTCGACCAGGTGAGAAACAACGGCATTGGGAGCGTAGATGGCTAATTTTCCACTTTCTTTAAGACTATTTAACAGACCGATTTCTTCGTTGCTCATCAGCACCGCACCGCCACCTTTTCGTCCCAAAGTGGTATCGAACCCACCCGCATCGAGAATATCTTGGGTGCGAAATGAGATATTCGTTCCGGCTAACCATTCTCCCTCGCGCAGCACGCCAGTTTCGCCTTCCCCAATTCACCGCAGAAACATAACCCAATAAAGAATCATCCAACCAACTGGGTCGTTCTACTTCCCATATGGGATCGACTCGACCGCCGACAATTGCCGCATCTTCTCCGAACAAATCGAACGCGGTGAGGACATTTTCTAACCACGTGGGAAACGCGATCGCATCGTCATCCATATAGGCAATAAACTCTGTCCCACACTGTTGCGCCGAAACATTCCGAGCATTGGACAATCCGGGAATTGGTTCGAGAATATATTCGATTTGGGAGTTGCTTTGATATTGCGATCGAACTTTCTCGGCATACTCTCGATCGGGCGAATTATCAATTACCATAATCCGATATTTTTCCGCCGCCAGCGTTTGCTCTGTGAGCTTCCCAATCGCCTTTGGCAGAACATCATATCGATTATATGTGCAGATAACAGCGGCAATTCGGGGTGACATAGAACAATGGGATTACTAAGTTTGGGAAAAGAATCACTATCATAGATTTCAGGAATTCTCCTCATACGGATTAAGAATGAGTCGAGAAAAAGCAACGCCTACAATTCGATTATCTCCGGAATCTGGATATACATCGCTGGCTTTAACGGGATTGGGAATTAGGAAAGAAATTCTGGTCGAGCCTGAAGTTTGAAAAGCGGGGATCATTCCCTTGAAAGGCAATATCTTTCGTCAGATCTGTGGTGACTTAGCGCTATTTCTATATTATCCACAAAACAGCGGATTTTGTAGAAATATTCATCCAAAATTGACTTCAATACATTTTAACTCTAGCGCCACTTTTTGTTGCCGATCTAAAAAGATATCAAAAATAGAAAAAAGCACCCAGTTAAGAATGCAGCGAAATGGAAGACCCGATCGATCGTATTCCAACGGATAAAATCCACTTTCTGAAGACAGCGGAAACTCCGCATCAATTTCCACACGAGTTCCGGTTTAACATACCCCCCACAGAGAATCCCGGTAGCAATCGATCGGGCATCAGTAAGTTACTCGTAATGACTTTGAGTTGAGACTCAATACTTTTGACCGATAATTGAAGCACTGCCGAATTCATGTAAAAATCCATCAACTAACTGCCCTTTATACTCTGCTATTCAGTTTTCCTTTAAGATTTTCAGCCTGTTTTTAAAATCCGGTCGGTATTGACTTCTAAATTAGCAGTTGGGAAGTGAAGGGATACCGGTTGTTTTTGCGATCGGGTGAGCTTGAATTTAAAATATCGGCGGACCTGATGGTAAACCTGAACGTGTTGAAGATTGGTTTTTACCGGGGAATTTCGCTGGAGGTCTCTCTCGAGGTTTTTTCTTCTGGAGATGAATGAGACGGCTATATCTCCAATAGCTCCCCTAGTTTTTGACGGACGCTGGGAAGATCTGGTTGAATATCTACGGCGCAACGATAGGCCCCAATTGCCTCGCTTTTCTGATGACTTGCGAGTAAGGCATCTCCTAAATTTTCGTAAAGGAACGCGGGTTGTTTTGGGTTAAGGGCAATGGCTTTACGGTAGCTCTCGATCGCCCCTTCTACATCGCCGTACTGACTTTGAACTTCCCCCAATAGACGATAAACACCTGGATTGTCTCGATTCAATCGACTTGCTTCTCGGTATGCCAAAATCGCCTTCTCAAATTCCTCATTCTGAACGAGTAAATTAGCTAAATTAAGATAGACCCAAAAAGGTTGTTCAGGTTGAATTTCAACTGCCTTCTGATAACTCGCAATCGCCCCGGCGAAATCCCCTTTCTTACTCTGAACTTGCCCCAACAAACTGTACGTGGTGGCTTCATCCGGATTCAACTCGATCGCCTGCCAATAAGCCTCAATAGCCTCCTCCGTATACTCTTGCCGATCGAGTGCAAACCCCAAATGCCGATAGACCCAAAACGGCGGCTGCGGATCGAGTTCGATCGACTTTCGATAATGCTCAGCCGCCTCATCCCACTTCTCTTGCATCTCCAACAACTGCGCCAACTGATGCCAAGCCGCCAAATACTTCTTATCCAGTGCCAAAACCGCACGATACTCAACGATCGATTCCGCTACTTTTCCTTGAGATTGCAGTTGTTTGGCTCGGGCAAACTTTTCCCGAATCGTGTTGGTGAGGTTGGAGTCAGACAACATAATTAACCTAAGATTAATCCAGAAGGAAATACAAGGAAATACAACGCGATCGAAAAATATCGATTTATTAACCGCTAAAACGGCTATAAAACAACAACATAATCTCGACATCAATCATCGATGTTATGTCATTTCTAAACTGAATCTTGCTGAAAAATAATTAACCCAAGTCCGAAAAGTGATACCCCGCGCTGAAATTCTTACTCGTGGTAGACGCCAATAAATAATTTAACAGGTAAAGGTGTACCGAACCGATGTTCCCCGATGTATATTTAAACTCTTAAATTCACTGAAATCCTGTAGAACTTACACTTTCGAGTGTCGCAAAAGCTTAGTTCAATTTAGGATGCGCAAGGGTTTTAGCAGACTTTCGTAGAGATATCTTATCTCAAGATATCCGATCTGTCAACTCAAAAATTGTAAAGTTTTCCGGGCGATCGAGCCGGGTGGTTGGGAAAATTTTGGGCATAGACCCATGCCATTTAAACCCATCCCCACTAAACCGAAAGCGCCTCCCAACCCACCACATCTTCAAACAAAGATTGATAGCCCAAGGTATTGGGATGCAAGCCATCTGAAGTCAGCCGTTGCCACGCCACCGACTGTCGCCCCGTGCCATCCAGCGATCGAACAAATCCAGATAAGGAATTTGCCGCTGCTGACACGCCTGCCGTGTCGCCTCTTTGTAGCGATGTTGATCCGCATGGGTATAGTGCAAACAATCCAGGAACGGCATTTTAGCTTCGTCTACAGGAACCATACCGACAAACAACACCGGACAAAGTTGCCGAGACCGATCGAGCAGCGCTTCCATTTTTGTCACAAACTCATCAAATTCAGTATAGTTGCGACCGGTTTTCCGTCCCAACCTGGGGGAATCATTTGTCCCCACTGACAGAATCATTAAATCCGGGAGACGATTTCGCAGTTCTCCCCGCTGCCGAAACTCTCCTTCTAACCGTTGGGCGACTGGTTGCGTCCGATCGCCCCGAATGCCTAAATTATACAAAACATGACCGCCAGTCTCTGGCAACATCCACCACCGCCGCAATTGTTCCACCCAACCGCCACGTTCGGGATCGCCAAACCCGTAGACGAGGCTATCTCCCAGAGCAACAACGCGCAGAGGTTGACCGGAATCGGTGGGAGACAAAGGCGATCGAGAGGAAGAAGGTGCAAAAATCTGCATTGAAAGTGACGGTTTTAGACGATTTTACAACTAGACAAGATTGTATACAGTTCTACACTATTAAGTAGAATTACTCAAGCTGGGGATGCGCGACCTGTACCCTTGTCCCGTTGAGTCGGGGATGGGCGAAGCATTTGCATAAATTTCATCCGTTCGTATGTGGGATTTTCAGGGCAAATGCTTCTCCCCTAGAATTCGTCCGCGCCTGCTATGCACTCAGCTATAAATAGAAGTATGATCGTCTCTAGAGTTCCCAAACTCCAACGATCGACCTTCAACTATCAACTATTAACTCTTCTACTATGTCACCCGACCAGTTTAGTTACCATTCTCGCCTTAATCGTTTATTTCGCAGTTACCCTAAATGTGGGTAGAGCGCGACTAAAATATCAAATCAAACCCCCAGCCATGACAGGTTCTCCGGATTTCGAGCGCGTGATTCGAGTCCAACAAAATACCCTCGAACAGCTCATTCTCTTTATTCCTGCTTTGTGGGTATTTTCCTATTTTGTCAGCCCGGTTTGGGGTGCTGGAATTGGCGCGGTTTGGATTCTCGGACGTATTCTATTTGCTTGGGGATATTATCAAGCAGCAGAACGAACCATGGGTATTTGGAATTAGCACATTAGGAACTTTGACGCTATTAATCGGTTCGTTAGTGGGAATAGGAATTTCCCTTTGGCAAACCTCTGTTTAGAACTGATATATAGCGTTTCTCATGATAGTCACAGCTACCCATTCTGAAATTACCTGGGAAAAACTTCCCGACGACTTCATTCTCCCCGACGATCCCGTGGATAATATTACTCAGCCCCTGCTGGCAGCTGCCCTGCAGCAGATAGTTTAGCGGTGGCGGGAAAACTATCCGACAAGACCCTCACTCCAACCAATTACGGCATCTGTGCGACGCTGAGTGGTAAATTTGTGGTCAAAGCTCCAGATTGGGCATTTGTGCCGAATATTTGGGTTTCGAGAGAAGAAGTCGATCGCAGTTATACCCCCAAACTCCAAGGCGAAATTCCGGTAATTGTCATGGAGTTTCTGTCGGAAACCGATGGCGGCGAATACTCAGTTAAACCAACATATCCACCGGGAAAATGGTTGTTCTACGAGCAAGTCTTACAAGTTCCCTACTACATTATTTTCGAGCCGAAATCCGGTGCTTTAGAAGTGTATAAAC
>CAWIQY010000019.1:0-831778 GCA_963838375.1 uncultured cyanobacterium
AAAGCCGGAAAGACAATAGCTTTTGCGGCAACTCCCGTGTAGTCTGTATGCTACGATCGCCTCCATCCCATGACTTCCTCAGACCATGAAAAAACTCAGCCTTCTCGCCTTTGTTGGATGGTCGATGGTTACCGGAACGGCTTTCGCCCAAGAACCTCTAACCGAAATTCGATCGCGGGATCTCCTCTGCCGAGACGTAAAAACCGGAATGAGTCTCCAAGAGGTTCTGGATTTAGCCACAGGAGTGGGGATCGAAATCGTTCCTACTTTGGGCGAAGACAACACGGTTTTCTTAGACTGGTCCTCTCCTCAAACCTCAGAAAACTTTTCGGCGAGTTTTTTCGACAACAGCTTAGCCAACTTTTCCTGTTCCATGGTGGTTAGCAATCCCCAGGCGCAAACAGCCGAACCGACAACCTGCGATCGAGTTGCCATGGGAATGAGTATAGATTCCGTGAAAACGTTGATGGCAGAAGCCGGATTTACTGCGTTGCCTCGTTCGGTTGGCGCAGACGAATCTCTATGGGAATGGTCGAATTCTCAAACCTCTGAGTTTCTCCGTATGATTTTGAGCAACAACAGGGTGGTGAGTATTTCCTGTTCCACCCAGGCAAATGAGATTGAACCCGATGCCAGTGTCGAAGAAGAACCCAATCCAGACAATTCGTTGGAGTTTGGGGAAGAACTGCCAGATTTTGAAGAGCAGTAATCTGGGATAAGGATGTTTTTCGGGGAGGTTCGATCGGCGTGCATGAAGTTCTCTTTTTTTTCTATATCTTAGGGCGTAAATTTTAACTTCAATATTAGTACTTTTTTCTACCCATAGAACGATCGATCGAGCGTGATGCTTTTGTTACGATATACAGGAAGAGAAAGAAACTGTTGTGGGTAAGAGTCTTAACTGATGGCTCGTTCTCATTTAACAACACAATTAATCCCTCAAGTCTCAGAAGTAACATTTTCAGGGCTTACGCAAATTGTCAGCATCCAGATGATGATGGAAACCACTACTACAGAATATCAAATAACCTCTGTGGGTTAAGAAAGTCCGCACACCATTCGGACATCATCTCTGTAGCGGCAAATACTATCTTCCCTTAATGCATTTTACATCCATGCGTAAGTCCTAACTTTCCCTTAGCACAACGATCGACTGTTGCCTCCCAACAGTGGCACGGTTTCTAATGCCTAGTCTATAACCTCCAGGAGATTTTTCATAAATGTTTTTCCACAAAAAAGAACTCATCAACAAAGACGTCAACGTCAAAGATCCCGACCCTCGTTATGCTCAATTACTTTTAGAGCAGTTTGGCGGAGCAACAGGCGAACTTTCTGCCGCACTGCAATACTGGGTGCAGTCATTCCACGTTGAGAATGCTGGCATCAAGGATATGCTGCAAGATATCGCGATCGAAGAATTCAGTCATTTAGAAATGATTGGTAAGTTGATCGAAGTCCATACAAAAAACGCCGATCAAACTGAAGCGTTCAACAGTACGTTATTTGCTGTTCGCGGAAAAGGACCTCACTTTCTAGACTCTCAAGGTTCCGCTTGGACCGCAACCTACTTAAACGAAGGGGGCGATGTGGTACGAGATTTACGAGCAAATATCGCAGCGGAAGCCGGAGGCACGTCAGACTTACGAATCCTTGATTAAAATGGCAACTGATGATGCAACAAAAGAAACCTTGGTTCATCTGCTAACGCGGGAAATTTCTCACACCAAAATGTTCATGGAAGCCTTGGATTCTTTGGGCAAACTGACCGATCCCTTCTTCGGAAACGTGCAGCCCGATGAAACCGTTGATATTTACTATAACTTATCTACTCACGGCGATGGTAATGGTAAAGATGAGCGCGGTCCCTGGAATTCTGACGAGAACTTCCGTTACATTGCCGATCCGATGAAAGGTTCTAAATAGGTTTAACTTGATAGAACTGAGATAGAAAAGTTCAGGTACTGGTCATTTTAAGTCGATGTAATGCTTGGCATCTTCTATCATAACTTTCCGAGTCGTTAACGATCTCTAATAGGAGATTGCTGCCTACACGATCTAGAAAACTGCTAGATAGATCTCAAAACATCAGTTGGTTTGGTTTTCAGTTCAGAGTGTATATATTTGAAGTCGATCGAAGATCGATCTCTCAAGTCTCTCTACTCCAAACACTATAGGTAATTGTTACTCTTTAACAATTACCTATTTCATTTTATATTTTTTGTCTTGTTAGAACAAGTACTGTTTTTGGCAAAACTCGATCGCTGTTTTGACATCATTTGTTTGATGTAAATAGTCTACCGAAGGACGATCGATGATAATTAACCCAATGCCTAATTTTGCTGCTACCGTTTGTTTGACATCTTCACCGCCTGCGGTTCCCGAGGCTTTAGTAACGACGATCGAGATTTTCCATTGTCGCCAGAGTGCCGTTTCTAATTCGGCGGAAATGGGAGGTCTTAAAGCTATGAGACGATCGTTCGTAAAACCGGCGGCGATCGCCGCTTCTAGAGCTGTTAGTGAGGGTAAAATTCGAGCAAACAAGGTGGATTGCGCCTGCCAAGTTTTAAACAGCTCTAAGGGTCTATAACCGATCGTCAGTAACACTCGTTTTCGGGTTAAATACTCTCCATTTAATAATGTTTCAAAACTCGGTAAATAAATGGCATTGCTAGAACTTTTAATTTGCGGACGTTCGTAGCGTAAATAAGGTAAACTATACTGCTGCGAGGCAGTGATCGCCATCTGTGAAACTTCGATCGCGTAAGGATGAGATGCGTCCAAAATTCCCACAATGTTTTCTTGTTGCAAAAAAAATTGGATTCGATCCGGTTCGAGTTTGCCAACTCTAATTGTGAACTCCGATGTTTCGGGGTATAGAGACTTTGCTGATTCAGTCGTCACCGAAACAATGCAAGGAATTTTTAAAACGGCGATCGATCGGGCAATTTCCGCACTTTCAGTCGTTCCACCAATCAACCAAATTTGTTTGGGGTCATTGGTCATTTGGAGTTTAAGGTTGGGAGTTGATTAGTCATTCTTTGTTCGCTCATTAACTCTTAACTATCAACTCTTTACTATCAACTCTTAACCGATCGTCACCAATGTACTTTATACATAACAAACAAATCACCATGGCGTCGATCGATCTTTTTAACGCCTGCCGATTTTATCAGCTTTTCCCATTCGGTTAACGGTTCCAAAAAAACATCTGTCCCCAAATAAGTTTCTAGAATCGCCCAATCTTCTGCTAGTGGGATATCCGGATCGAGAACGTCAAACACGAAAGAACTACCCGGTTTGAGTACTTGCTTGACCGAATCGAGAACGAGTTTCCAATAGTCGAGAGGAAAATAGCAACTAAATCCAGTTGCGATCGCCAAATCGAATTGAATTGTCTCATTTTCCAACTGATGAGCCGCTGATAATTCTACACTCTTAAACAGCTTAGAATTGAGTTGAGGCGCTCGTGCTTTCAGTGCATCTCGCGCAACTACACTCACTTCACGACCATAAAATAAAGCCTCCCATTCCGACCAAGGATAAATGAGAAAACTGACCCCACAACCGAGATCCAAACACCGCTGATTTTTTTTTGGTTTTGCCAATTCCCAAAACCGAGAAGCCACTTTAGACTGAAGTTTCCCCGCTGCCCAATCGTGAAAAATCGGCATCGCTTCTACTTCCTCCGGGAGTTTAAATGTTTCTCCCCGATATTCCCGATTGAAGCGTTCGGCTAACTGAGAAATTCGAGTTTGCCAATCATCAGCCGGGATGCCGTAGAAAGTTGAAGGAGAATCGATCGGCTTACTCATATGTTAAATCCGTTGTTAAATCCGTACAGTGCAGAGACTTTGGGTATTTGTATTTTTTAAAATCCTTCGATGAGAGAGACGGGAATTCTAACGTAAGACTCCTGACCAATGGAGACCTTAACGCCTTCCTCTGAGCGCTTTTGCAAAGTTTTTCCGATAAGATTTATTAGCGATCGACAAAACGGGCCAGAGTAGAGAAAGAATTACTTTGTTCCCAAAACTTTTTTCAAAGTTCGTCCGATTAAAACCCTTCCAAAACTTCCAGATTCCACCGCCATAAACCACTGCGGCGACCAATCCAATTAAATATCCCATAGTTTTTCCTCCTCAGTCACTTTAAAACCCATGTAGTCGAACGACTTAAAGTTGGGTGAGATCGTTGGCGGTTTGGTGAAGTTTTCTTCGGTTTGGCAACGACAATGCCACCCGCACCCAGATCCGGACGATTGGTTTCCCATTTCAATTCTAATGTATGCGATCGACTTGAGATAGAGAACCCTGTCCGATATCTTAAAATGTAAGCACTCGTCAGCATGGGTTTTCATCCAGCCATCTGCCCAGACGAACCCTGTCGATCGGATAACTGGATACAGCTCCACAGATCTGTCAACGGTAAAGTGATGGGTTGAGATCGGACAAGGAAAATTGGGACGCTAAATGCAGACAAAAGAATATTAACCCTCAAAACCGACCTGACCGAAGACAAAATCGAATAGCATCATACCCATAGGAGAAATTATGCGAGCAGTACTGATGGCTGGTGGTTCGGGAACGCGCTTAAGACCGCTCACCTGCGATCTACCCAAACCCATGGTTCCCATTCTCAACCGCCCGATCGCAGAGCATATCATTAACTTACTCAAACGACACCACATTACTGAAATTATCGCCACATTGCACTACTTACCCGATGTGATGCGAGACTACTTCCAAGACGGCAAAGACTTCGGCGTACAGATGACCTATGCCGTGGAAGAAGATCAACCCCTAGGCACAGCCGGTTGTGTCAAAAACACCGAAGATTGGCTCGACAACACCTTTTTAGTCATCAGTGGCGATAGTATCACCGACTTCAATCTGAGTGCCGCCATCGAGTTTCACCGCCGCCACGGTTCAAAAGCCACACTCGTCCTCACTCGCGTCCCCAATCCCGTCGAATTTGGAGTCGTGATTACCGACGAAAACCAGCGCATCGTTCGGTTTTTGGAAAAGCCATCTTCGAGCGAAATTTTCTCCGATACCGTCAACACGGGAACCTATATCCTCGAACCCGAAGTATTGCAATATTTACCCGTCAACCAAGAGAGCGACTTTTCTAAAGAATTGTTTCCACTTGCTGTTGGATCGAGGGGAACCCATGTACGGCTATATCGCCGATGGCTACTGGTGCGATGTCGGTCATCTCGAAGCCTACCGCGAAGCCCAATACGACGGACTCCAAGGTAAAGTCAAACTCGATTTTGCTTACGAAGAACAGTCTCCAGGGCTCTGGGTGGGGCAAAATACCTTCATCGACGAGACCGCCAAGATCGAAGCACCCGCACTGATCGGTAGTAACTGTCGCATCGGACCGAGGGTACACCTGGAAGCCGGAACGGTCATCGGCGATAACGTCACGGTAGGAGCGGATGCTGACTTGAAACGTCCGATTATCTGGAATGGCGCAATTATCGGCGAAGAAGTCAACTTAGAAGGTTGCATTATTTCGCGAGGAACGCGAGTAGACCGACGGGCACAGGTTCTAGAAGGATCGGTGGTTGGGGCGCTCTCTGCTGTGGGTGAAGAAGCGCAAATCAGTCCTGGCGTCCGGGTTTGGCCGAGCAAAAGAATTGAGTCAGGGGCGATTTTGAACATCAATCTGATTTGGGGTCAAACGGCGCACCGCAACCTATTCGGTCAGCGGGGGGTCAGCGGACTCGCCAACATCGACATTACGCCGGAATTTGCAGTGAAGTTGGGGGCTGCCTACGGTTCGACCTTAAAAATTGGCACCCATGTTGCCGTTTCTCGGGATCAGCGTAATATCTCCCGGATGGTCACTCGTTCCATCATTTCGGGTTTGATGTCTGTGGGGGTAAACATTCAGAACTTGGAGGCAACGGCGATTCCGATTACGCGATCTCTAATTGCTAACCTCGACGTTCCGGGGGGAATCCACGTCCGCGTTCATCCCGATCGACCCGATTTCATTCTCATTGAATTTTTTGACGCCAAAGGGATCAATATCAAAAAATCTACCGAGAAAAAAATTGAAGGTGCGTACTTTAAAGAAGATATCCGGCGAGTACCGGTTCCCGAAATTGGAGATATGGTCTATCCCAGCCAAATGCTCGAAACCTACAGTACCGGATTTGAGAAGCATTTGGACGTGGAGGCAATCCGCTACAGCAATACCAAAGTTGTCATCGATTACAGTTACGCCGTTTCGGGTGCCATTTTGCCCCAGTTGCTGGCGAAATTTGGCTGCGATGCCGTGGTTCTCAATGCCAGTTTGAATCAACGAGCGCTCTCTGGGGAGGAAAAAGAAGGGTTGCTGACCCAATTGGGACAGGTGGTGGAAGCTTTGCGAGCGAATTTTGGGGCGCAAGTTTCTGCCAATGGAGAGCAGTTTATTCTCGTAGATGATTCGGGAATGCCGATTCGGGGGGAACTGCTGACGGCATTGATGGTTCATATGATGCTGACGGCAAATCCGCGAGGAACGGTGGTGGTTCCGGTACATACTTCCAGCGCGATCGAACAGATTGCTCGCCGCCACGATGCTACGGTCATCCGGACGAAAAATATTCCCATGGAATTAATGGAAGCCTGCGACAATAATCCTAATGTCGTGCTCGGTGGAAGTGGCGAAATGGGCTTTATTTTTCCCCAACTTCATCCGGGATTTGATGCTATGTTTTGCATTGCGAAACTGATCGAAATGCAAACGACTCAACAACGATCTCTCGGTCAATTGCGTGCCGAAATTCCTCGCGTTTACCACCGCAATTGTACGATTCGCTGTCCTTGGACGGTGAAAGGAACTCTCATGCGCTATATGGTCGAAACTCATCCGGCTTCAGAAGTCGAATTGATCGATGGGGTCAAAGTTTGCGATCCTTACAGCGACAATTGGGTGTTGGTTTTACCCGATGCCGGAGAACCCTTGGTTCACATCTTTTCTAACAGCGACGAACGCAGTTGGGCGGATGATACTCTGCGGCGGTATCGCAACCGAATTCAAGAGTTTATCGAGGATCAACTTCGGGGTAATGCGGCTTTGGAAGAAGTTTAGAAGTGGGTCATTGTTGATAGTTGAGATCGTACCCAATAACCCATAACCCATAACCCATTTAAAGTGGAGTCGAAAATCCCATTGCCGATTTCACTTTATTTAACGTCCCTTGGGCGATCGTTTCTGCTTGTTCTCGACCCTGACGCAACACCGATTCTAGGTAGGTTCGATCGTCCATCACCGCTTTATACTTCTCCTGAATGGGTTGGAGTGCGGCAATCGTCGTTTCTGTTAGCAAGGGTTTAAATTGTCCCCAACCCATTTCTCGACATTCTTCGGCAACTTCTGCCTTGGTTTTACCCGATAGTAACTGATATAATGTCAGCAAATTCTGGCACTCGGGACGATCGGGATTGTCGAATTCCAAGCCTCGCATGGGATCGGTTTTACAACGCTTGATTTTTTTAGCAATTTCGTCTGGGGAATCGAGTAAGTTGATTCGACTCATTTCTGAAGGGTCAGATTTAGACATCTTGCACGTTCCATCGGTCAAACTCATCACTCGCGCACCTTCTTTACGAATCAGGGGTTGGGGGAGTTTCAACACCGGGTTTTCGGGGGTTCCAAATTGGTCATTGACTCGGATGACGATATCCCGCGTCAGTTCCAAATGTTGTTTTTGGTCTTCGCCGACGGGAACTTTATCCGCTTCGTAGAGCAAAATATCCGCTGCCATCAAAACGGGATAGTCTAGTAACCCCGTGCCGACATTTTCCCCCTGTTTGACTGCTTTTTCCTTAAACTGGATCATGCCTTGCAGCCAGTTGAGGGGAGTGATGCAGTTGAGCAACCAAGTCAGTTCGCTATGGGCACTCACGTGAGATTGGATGAAGATGCGAGCGTGTTCCAAGTCGATGCCGCAGGCGAGGTATAGCGCGGCGATGGTGTAGCTGTCTGCCGCCAGGGTTGCAGGGTTGTGGGGAACGGTAATGGCGTGTAAATCCACTACGCAGAAGAAGTTTTCGTACTGACTTTGGTTGTCTACCCAGTTGCGAATTGCACCGAGATAGTTGCCGAGGTGAAGATTGCCAGTGGGTTGAACTCCCGAGAGGATGCGCTGTTTTGCCATGAGGAAGAAGGTTGAGGGTCGATCGGATTGGAGATCGATCGTGAGACGTTTCAATATTGCTAAAGTATTGTAACCGATCGATTAACCATTAACAATCAACAACTAATAATTAACAATTAACTCGCTTCAGGTTGCATCAAGTTACTTTGTAATTTGATGGCTTTTCCGAGAGACTCAAGTGCTTCTTCGTGATGGTTTAATGAGGCTTGTAGGCGTCCTCGGCTGTACCAAGCTTCGTATTTTTCGGGTTGAAGTTGAATGGCACGATCGTAAGCGATCGTGGCTTCATCATAGCGTTTTAACTTTTCCAATGCATTACCACTACTAAACCAAGCCTCGTAGTAATCCGGCTGCAACTCGATCGCTGCATCGTAAGCTGCCAGAGCATCCGAGTAGCGTTCTAATTGTTCGAGTACCAGTCCCCGATGATACCAAGAATCGTGGCTATTGGGTCTCAAACGAATGACTTTATCGTAGGCAACGAGCGCTGCTGAATACCATTGCAATTTGCCCAAAATTGTGGCTTTGTTATACCAAATTTCGTATCGATCGGGCTGAAGCTCGATGGCTCGATCGTAAGCTTCAATGGCTTCTTTATAGCGTTTAACTCGACCGAACACGTTACCCAAATTATACCAAGCTTCGTACTTCTGAGGATTGAGCTGGACTGCTTTTTGATAGGAATCGAGCGCCTCTGGGAACAATTTCATTCGACTGAGCATCGCACCTCTATTGTGCCAAATTTCGTGATTTGTAGGCTGAATTTCCAGAGCTTTATCGTAGTGAACGATCGCTTCTCGATAGCGCTGTAACTTTCCGAGTAAATTGGCACAATTGTACCAAGCTTCATATCTTTTTGGGTTGAACTCCAAGACTTTTTGATAAGCATCCAGAGCCGGAGAATATTGCTGTAGGCGACTGAGGGCATTACCACGACCAAACCAAAATTCAGCGTGTTCGGGTTCTAGTTCGATTGCTTTATTGTAACTGACGATCGCTTCTTTGTACTGCGTTAACTTGGTGAGGGCATTGCCTCGATGATACCAGGCATCTATATTATTTCCATCAAAACTTAAGGCTTTATTATAAGCAGCCACAGCATTTGCATACTCTTGTAACTCGATCGAAGCTTTTGCTAATCCTAACCAAGCTTCCGTGTAATCGGGTTGCACTTGCACGGCTTGCTCGTACAAACTTACAGCCTTTTGATAGTCTCCATCTCGGGTTGCAACTTCGCCGCGCCGAACAGATTCTATTGCTGTTAAATTTTGTTGTACTTGCTTTTCTTTAATCGACTCGATGCGTTTTGAAATCGACTGAATTTGCGCTTGGAGTTCGGGACGAACATACTCCATAATCAGAGAAGGTGTAACAGTAGAAATCTTCTGTACAACCCGATCCTTGACCCGATCGACCTCTAAAACTGCTGTTTGAATCTGATTGAGACATTCATTTCTCACCCGCTCGACATCCTTCATTTCCCGTATTTGAATATCGAGTTCCCGAGTTAAACGTGCCACTTCATCTTTGGCATCGTCTTTGGCACATTCGATCTGAGTTTCCAACTCATTGAGCAAATGTTCTGCTGTTTTGCTAGAGCGATCCAATTTGGTTTCTAAATCTCCCAATTGTTTCAGTCGCTGCCGCACCTCATCTGTGAGATGTTTGACGACGCGGCGTCTGACGGCACTCAAAAGAGCGATGGCGGCGATGGGAGATACCGCTAAATTCATCAGCAACGCATCTAGCCAAGTCACCGGGCGAGCGGAAATGCCATCAATGGCGCCTTGCAGGAAACCCCCAGCGGGATTGGGAAGATAGGCAGGAGTTGAGGAAATTGGCAAACGGGAAGCCAAAGCCATCTGCGTGGAGTGGTTCATATTCGGCGCACTGACAGAGGCTATCGATGTTGGCGTTACCCGAAGGCGATGGGCACTTGCCAATGGCAGTGACGGCATCGGCACTTTCAAAATAGGCACGGCGTTTGGGGTGCTATCTTGGGGGCTGAGTGCGGTAAGCGCGAGGAAGGCAACGGCTGGGATTCCCATAAACTGATTTCTTGGGGGTTTGACGAAGGGACTAGCTTATTGATCCATACTTCTAATTACTGCCCTTATCCGGATTGAAGTTTGTAGAAAACGACAAGATGAGACGGTTTATTTGATGTCAATCGTGGGTTTCCCTTTTCTGAATTTAATGGTAATTAGTCTCACCACACAGAAATTGACAGAGTTTTCCGCTTTTCGATCCCCCGAAATCGGGAAAGGCTTCGAGTTTGCCGTTGTGTTACTGCCATTCTTTCAATTGTGCTATCAAGCTTTTAAACAAAGTTTTAATTTGTTCTCGGCGAGTTTCAAAACTAGCAGCGATCCAGATAAACAGAATTCCCACAATGAGTCCGATCAGCCATTTGAGAAAAGAATGCGTCTGGCTGAGTAAAACCAGTTGGTTAAACGCATTGGCTAAGAAGGCGATCGTTCCCACATACAAAAAAGCTCGAATTCTCAAAGCAATTCCGCCAAAGAGAAACAGCAAGCTATACATTCCAGAAACCCACCAGCTTGCCGTCACAAAAGCCATGAGATTCAGGCTGCTACTGGCGAGTATCCGAATGAGATGGCGAAGATTGCGCCGATCGGATTTGTTCAAGTCTGGATCGACATGAGCGATGTAGAGAATGGAGAGGATCGCTAGGGAAATAGACCACAAAGGATGAGTGAGTTGGAGTCGATCGAACTGTTGAATGCCCAGCCAATTGAGAAAAAAGAGGCTGAAATAGGTAAGGCGAATTTGTCGCTCGATCGCCGCGAGGAACGTGTAGAAAATCGCAGCGATCGCCAAACTGGTTGTATTGGCAACCGCATTGCCTAAAACCGCTCCCAGGGCGATCGTTGCTATGGGAATGATTAACGCCGAATTTTTCCAAGGCTGGGAACGCCAACCCCAACTTTCCCAAGGCAAAATAAAGAGAAAATAGGCAATGACGGCTGAAATTGCCCCCGCCCAAGGCAATAAAAGATTGCCGATTTGCAACCGACCGACGAGAAAAATTGCCAATCCCGCAGCTTCCAAAAGACCCAAATACACCCAAAGATCGCTCAATCGATGGCGAGATCGACCTTGCATCAAGGCATAGGTAATTAAAAACCATCCCGTCCCCAATCCCAACCATGACTGTTCGCTAATGGGGTGGAATGCAGCGGCAGTCAGCGCCACACTGCTGGCTACCCAGTGACAATGAATGGGAATTTTCAGTTCCTGCGTACTCAGTCCCAAATAGGGGGCAAGCCAATGGGAAAACAAGCGATAAACGTAGAGAATCGTTGTGCCCAAAGCCGCAAACGCAATCCAACGATCGCCCGCTACCCGGTCGAGAGTTTGATACCATAGCAACTCGTAAGCGCCACTCAAAATCCCGAGAAAGCCCAGATAGACCAAAGGCTTCAACCCCGGTTGCCGACGCCCCACGCCCAAAGCAATCAGGGCAAAGGCTAAGGTGGTGAGTCCCGTCCAATGGGTGACGATATTCGATCGTAGCAGCGTCGCAAATGCACCGTAAAATAAAGGAACGACGTGCCACCCGCTGGGCAGAGGTCTGCGGGTTTGTCGCTGCCACCCATCCCCCACAAGTTGCGTCAGCAGTCCCCAAGCCACGTTGGCGATCGCTAAACTGATGCGAGAAACGCCCACAAAACCCAGCACTTCGACGGTGAGCAGTTCCAGTCCCCAACCCAAACAATAAATCCCCCAGTTTGACGGGGAACTCCAGCACCGCACCAGAGTACCGCCGAAAACCACGGCAATCGCCACCACGATCGATACCGAAGGCTCGAGATAGCCCCAAAACATCAGCAAAGAACGGACGGTGAGCAGGGGAAAGCCCAAACTGCACAACGCCGTTGCCCACCCCTCTGCCGCGTCACCGTAGAGCAGTGCCAGAGGCGCTCCGATGCGAAATAGCACGCTGCTCAACAGCCACAAACTGGCGCAGGAAATCGCCCCGAACAGCAGCCATCCTTCCATCGACAGGGGAGGAAATCCCAAAATGCCTTCTCGCAACACCATCCCGGCAAAACACAACCCAAATCCCAATGTCATCGCCGCTGCCGTGGTTTGCCGTAAAATGCGGGTATTGCAGAGCATGACGATCGCCGCAATGCCCAAACTGAAGAGACTGAGGGAACTCCAGCTAAAGGTGAGGACTTGTAGCAATCCCAACCCCAAAACGCTCAGCCATCCGCAAACCTTTGGCATTCCCAGGAGATTTCCCCCCGCCATGGCTGTCAGCGCCAGAGGTGCAGCACTCCAAGCCAGTCCCCACGGGGAATACACCGTCACGTCGGCATAAACTGCCTCGAAGAAGAGGAAGTAACTGATTCCCGCCAGAATGAAGCCGAATAACCCAGCACTTTGCCGCCAAACTTGCAACATTTGTCTGTGGCGATAGTCGTTGCGAGCTGATTCTTCGTTTTATCTCTTCTGTTGCGGGAGATTTGCCATTGTCGTATCGATCGATGGCGATTTCGGACTTAGTTTTGCGAACCCATCGATCGGGAGTCAACGCCACAAATCCCCATTCGCCAGCATCACACCCAACGCAACTATTGCCCAGGCCGGAGGTGGTAAATCGGGAAATTGCCAATGGACGATCGCGGTGATAGCAAACATTCCCGTTAGATGGGTCAGATATACTAACGATCGCGATGTCCGGTAGCGACGGCGAGTGACAACAAATAGAACGATCGTTGAAAGTAGCAAATTGAGCGATCGAATGGCTGGATTAAACGCACCGATGGCGGTTAAAAAGACCCCAAATCCCAAGGCAAACTTGTCTCCAAACTGGGCGAGTTGGTGCTTCTGGCGTCGATCGAGCCACTCGTTCGTCCCCAAAATCAGCAGCAAGTAAGGAAACCAAGTCAAACTGAGTAAAGTTCCGGGAACATTTTGGGCTTGTACGAGTTGAGTTCCCGTGGCGATGGCGCTACTGCGGATTCCTGACGGAATCACCCGCCCGATGAGAAACAGGGCTTGCCAACCGATAATGTAGATTGCCGCCAAATCTCGCCGACGCCACTTGCGCCAGAGTCGATCGCCAAACCACATCAGAACTAGTCCGCTGACGGCAAGGGCTTGAGCGGGTTGGGTTTCCACCGCCACCAGCCAACCCAAGAACATCAGCAGAACCCCAAATTGTTCCTCGTAATTAGAACGGATACCCAAAAATTGGCGCTTCTTAGATGAAGAACCTCTGTCTTGTTCAATTGAATTGTTAGGACTTACGCAAAGCCCATATCTGTAGGGTGTGTTAGCGCAGCGTAACGCACCATCGCCACCAGAAGTAGCTCCGGAGCTGTGAATTTTCAACGTAAACAGCCACCCACAAATGCCAATGGCTAAACCCAGTTGAGCCACCGGAACATTGGCAAAAAACACAGCACGCCCCAAAAGAAGGGTCAGTGCGTAGAGAGAAATTGCCATGTGGGATGGTTTTTTCAGTCCAGAAGTCGATCGGCGCGTCGCTACGAAATGCGCCGCCGCGCCGATGGTTCCTTGATAGGCAGCGATGAGGGGAAACGGTAGCCATCCCCAACCCCAGTGCAGATAGCTCAGCCACAACCAGAGTAGGAGGGGGCAGTAGCGCTGGAACTTGGGTTGAGTGAGGAAGGAATCGGAGATCGGTTCTCGCTGTCGATCGAACCACCAACTCATGACAGTCAGGGAAAATGTTCCCACGGCGATGGTTAACAATCCGATGGGATTCTCCCACAAAGCAAAACTATCCATCGCCCAGAAATTCAACGGAACCAGCAGCAGGGTGACAATTCGCAAGGTTTGTGCCGTCAGGGTTAAATTTTCCTGGCGCTGTGCCCACACACTGACAAAGGCAAAGACGATCGTATAGCCCCACAGCACCCCGTATTGGGCAAAGGCGGGAAACCGTTGCCACTGGCTGGCAGCCAACAATCCCGAGGACACCACCACCATGAACACGCCCAAAAAGAGCAGCCACCGGATGCTCAATTCTTCGACAAAGGATTGCAACATCCGCGCCACGAGGGGAGGTTTGGGCGCAGTGGCAGGCGGTAATGCTGGAAAAACGATCGGCGGTGGAGGGGGAGGCGGGGGCGGTTTCTGGATAACCGGTTCTGGCAAACGACAACTCAAATGTTGTTGGCACAGTTGTCTCACTTGAGCATGAGACAGCAATCCTAACTCCAGCAAAGCTTTGATTCCCTCGAGCAATTGGGCTGGAGAGACATTGAGGTTTAACTGAACTGTGAGGGGCGATTGCTCTGGAGAAGACATTTCTGACCCATTTGCGATGCGGATTTCCTCCTCAAGCTTAGAACCGATGGGGACGATCGTGTGTCTGGGGAGGTCAATTCTAGGAGTGGCAATCTTAAAAAAATTATCCCAAAATCTCGAAACCTTTATTCCGTAAGGTTTTTTGGGATTTTGTTTCGCATTCGAATCAATCGGTAGGCGCATAATTTCTCACTTGTCACCCCAATCAGTAAATGACACACTTGATAAAAAGGTGTTATTGCCAGATGTCCATTCCCAAACAGTCCTGTTCGCTCGATCGATTTTGTCAGTACCTCTCGGTTGCTGATTCCAAGCAAAAGTGGCTTACCGACACGAATTTGAAGCGTAATTTTGAAAAGTACCAGCAGAATCACTCAGAGTTTGCTGTTTGGTGCCAGCAACAGGACGACAATGCGATCGCGTTATTTTGGCGGGAGATGGCACTTAATGATTCGCCGTCTCGTCAAGCTGGGGAACCCGTCGATCGTCAAAGGTTAGCTTTGCAGCATTTATCAGCGTTTTTACAGAAGGCTTGTTATGGAGCTGCCATTAATATTTATTCTCACTACAAAAATTGTCTAAGTCTCGATAACACTTTGTCATCCTGTTTTCAGATTTCAGTTGAGCTAACTTGCCACAACAACCCAAAATTTAGGCAATTTTTAACAAATTACAATCCAGTTAAAGCGCGCTTAGAAACTTATTGTCGAGGATTTTTAAGAAATAGTCTTCGAGAGAAGCTGAATATCGGTCGCATCAGCGATGAAAGATTGCTGGAAAAAGCAAGAGAAAAAAAACTCAGAAAAGCGCTACAAGATTTTGGTGAGCAAGAGCCTCTAATTTCACGTATTGTTTTTGCTCATCAGTTTTTTCAGGAAATATATCGATACAAGCTTAGAGATCCCGATCGTTCTCAAAATCAAAGATATCCAAAAATAGACCCGGAAGATTATATTGAAACTGCTAACTACTATAATGCTAATCTAAAACTCGAAATGGCTCCACGCCTAGTTTTTTACAGCCAGGAAGAAATAACAAATAAAAATGTTAAAACTTGGTTAAAACTTGCCATTGAAGCGCTCAGAAAGATGGAAGAAAAAATGGATGCAAACACCTTAGAATATGATCTAAATACTTTAGAGCATCAAGAAATAAACTCTGAAACTAAAGAAATGGAAAAGGATTCACCCGAAGACCATCAGTGTATGTACAGACAACAAATAGATCGAGCGCAAACAGAAGTTTTGCGGCTAATTGAATCTAAAAAAATTCCCAAAAGTCATTTAGCTATTCCATTTCTTCATTATGGATTTAAATTCTCTCAGGAACAAGTAGCAGAACGATGTGCTATTGTTCAAGAAAATGTTAGTCGTCATCTTTCTAGTTATTATAAAGATCCTTTACATAAAAAACTCAAACAAGACGCTCAAGCTCACGATGTGTCTCAATATATTTCAAACTGGCTTTTTAAAGGATTGACTCTTAAAGAATTAACAAAAACAATTGATAAATCTTTAGATCTATATTATAAAAAGATGAGCCTACAAGAAAAAATAATTCTTAAGCTTTACGATCGCTCTTTATCTTCGCTCCAGCAAGTGGCTCTAGAGATTTCATGCACTGAGGCTGAAATACTAGAAAAATTAGAAAAACTAAAAGATGACCTTGAAACTATTTTCAGGGAAGCACTTCAGAGAATTGTTAAATCAGAAATAAAAAGAGAATTTCGTCAGATTTACCAGAAAAAAATATCCCAAATATTAATAGATATTTTTGCTTGCTTAGAGCAACCCGATTGAGATTTTTTAATTTTTCGATATTCTTTTCATATGGAAGTTCAAAAGATTGCTGAAGTGCAATATTCATCTCTCTATCGAGTTGAAAAAATGCTTTTTGAAGCCAAACTCAAGTTAAGGAATAAAATGCTTGAATGGATGCAGGAAAATCTCGGTATTGTGTTAGATTCAGAGGAGGAATTCATCAATCTGGCAATTCAAAATTGGCTCGACGACTATATCAACACTAGTTCAAAAAATAAGGAATAAAGCAATGATGAAAAAAGTAGCCACTCAAAAAAACAACAAGATTCGCCTCGCTATTCAAAAAGCTGAATTGCAAGTTGCCTGGAACGAATCTAAGAAGCAATCTCACACATTGGCGAAATATAATGCCTATCTCAATCACGTTTGTTTGAGTACTTTTACAAATTGGCTTCAAAACTGGATAAAAGATACTTTAGAAGAAAATCATAAGATTCATTCCTATCCGAACAATTTATCAAGTGTCTGGGAATTTATGAATGGAGTTGCCCTTCAATTTGGTGAAACTCGGCTAGTTTTAGTTCCCTCTAACGATATCGATCTCGAAGAGTTTCGCGTGGAGCGGGAATGGATAGATATCTCAACATGGAGAGCAGATTACTACATCGATATTCGAGTGAATTTAGATGCAGAAGATAAGTTATGTTGGATTGAAGTTTTGGGTTTTGCAACCTATCAGCAGTTAAAGGTTGATGGAATATACAATCGAGGAAACCGAACGTATTCATTACCCTCAGAAAAGTTAATCTCCGATTTAGATGTTATGACGATAGCGCTGAATTTTAACGTCAAATCCGAAGTTTCAGACTTACCAGTTTTACCCAAAACCGAAGTTAAACGATCGATCGAAGATCTAGGAAAACCTTCCCTTTATTCTCCTCGCCTGCAAACAGATATTTCGTTTGAAAAATGGGCAGTTTTATTAGAAAATGAGGAGTATCGACAAGAATTGTTCGATTGGCGGATGGGTAAAGTTGTATCAACTCCAGAAATGACACATCAAACTGTAACCACTCTATCAAACTCTGACACTGAATCTAATCGGAAGTATATCATACTAACACAATGGTTACAACAACTCAGACAAGATAGACAGGAGATAACTGACAAAAGGTGGCAACTTTCTGAACGCCTATTGGATTTCTCAAAAAAACTAGAACCGATGTACAGCCGTAGTGGCAGCACAACTGTACAAACTGAGAAAGCTATTGCGGCGGCGATTCGCCGTCTAACTGAAGAAAAAGACAGCAGACGACAACTTCAAGTTTTAAAAGATTTAGGAGCAATAGGAAAAGGAAATTTACAGGCAGCCGAAGCGCTTCAAAAATTTATTCAAACGCCGGATATCGATCTCGATACTCGTTTGATGGCTAGGCTAATTTTGGGGAAAATAGATCCGACAAATTCATTAGCTGCTACAGAAAGATCGAGGCTAGTTGATTTGGGAATGCAGTTAGGAAATTACAAAGTAAACTTAATAATTTCCATTATGCAGAAAGATGAAAACAAAATTAATATCCTTGTAAGAGTTCAATCGAGTTATGATTTTAAAAAGCTTCCGTCCGGTTTAAATTTAAGTATTCTTGACAAATTTGGAAAAACGGTTCCGGATTTAGAAGTGACAGCTCGAAGTGACGGTAACGATCGAGGAATAGATGACTTCTTGAAACTTCGCTTTAATTTGGCAATTGGCAAGTTTTTTAAAGTGCGTTTGTCTTTAAAGAATTGGAACATTACTGAAGATATTCTAGTTTAGATAAAGTTTAAGAAATCTCCAGATAACGAGAAAATTCATGGAAAACTTTGCGGTTCTCAACATTGTTACCAATGAGTCTAATACCGTTTGGCTTGTATCACTAAAAATTGAGGGTTCTGGGAAAGCGGAGACAAAGAGTACAGAACTGCCAGCAGATATACAATCGCTCGAGGATTACTATACCCTCTGGTTAAACCACTTGCAGGCAAGTAGACTACGCAGTGTGGATGATTTTGAAGTCGATTGAGAGAATATTCTGCAAGGATCTACCTTAATGGGTGAAGATGCTTGCTCACAGTATTTTAAGTATTTAAAAAAAGATCTGCAATCTAGCTTGTGCTTTCCGATCTAGCTTGGCAAAGGATACGAGAAAAACTTATTGCCGAATTAAAAACTACAAAAAATTTAGAAATTGTCATCAAATGTAATTCTAAGTTATGGAAGTTTCCATGGCATGAATGGGATTTATTAGAAGAATATCCTGATGCTGGCATTAGTTACTGCTCAGATAGTTATAGTGAACCCGAAGTTGTTATCAACCCCCAAAATAAAGGTAAAGTTCGTATTTTATCAATTTTAGGTAATGACAAAAATATCGATCTAACTGCCGATGGAAAATCCTGGAGTAAATTAAAATCAAAAGGAGCAGAGATCCGATCTCTCAAACAACCCTCAGCACATAATTTTATCGAGGCTGTAAGCGATCGAAGGGGATGGGATATTTTATTTTTTGCCGGACATAGTGAAACTAAACATCAAACCGGTAAAATCTATCTCAATGAAAATGAGGTTTTAGAAATAGAAGAATTTAAAAATACTTTAAAACAAGCGATCGCTCGAGGGCTGAAAATTGCTATTTTTAATTCTTGCCAAGGATTAGGATTGGCAGAAGAAATTGCCAACTTGAACATTCCGGTCGTCATGTTTATGCATGAGAAAGTAACGGATGAAGTAGCCACTTCTTGGTTGGAATACTTTTTGACTGAATATGCTTCCGGAAAGCCGTTACATACAGCATTTCGTTACGCTCAAATGAAATTGGAAAAATTCAATAAGGAACTGCCAGGCGCAACCTTATTACCTAAGCTCTATCGGAATTTGAGTCAAAAATCTCCGACTTGGAAGCAATTAAGGTATAAAACTAATTTTTCAAACTTATTAACCTCCACAACTACTCCGGAGCGACCCAAATTAAAAGAAGTTTTAAGAACGAGCTTTATTGTAACTAGTTTAGTTATCGGAGTGCGAGCGCTAGGCTGGCTTCAACCGTGGGAGCTACAAATCCTAGATGGGTATGTGCGACTACAACCGAAAGTCGAGCCAGATCCTCGAATTTTAATCGTTGCTGTTACTCAAGAAGATATCAATCTTCAGGAAGAAAAGTCTAAAAGTTCTTTACCTGATGAAGAACTTAATTTGCTTTTAGATCAGTCTGCAAGTACATGAACCTATAGCAATTGGATTGGATATTTATCGAGACTTTCCGGTAGCTCCTGAATATACCGAATTAGTTAAAAAATTTGAAGAAAACGATCGCTTAATTGCAATTTGTGACCATAAATCGTTGACTCAAGAAGGAACACTACCGCCTCCAGAAGTTCCACACAATAGACTCGGTTTCGTCGATTTAGATGACTCCGACCTAACTGTACGTCGTTCTATACTCATACAAAATGTATCAACATCAACTTCTTGTCCCACTAAATTTTCTCTAAGCTTGCAACTTGCTACGCTTTATTTAGCCAATCAAGGAATTGAACGTCGCTTCACTCAATCGCAAGGTTCTTTACAATTTGAAAACGTAGTTTTTGAACCTATGAATGTACCGTGGGGTGGCTATCAACAAGCAGACGATAAGGGTCATCAAATACTCTTAAAGTATCGACCTTCTCAACCTGTTGCTCAAACAGTTAAATTATCGGATATTCTCAATAACCGAGTTTCCCCTAGTGATATCCAAAACCGGATTGTCTTAATAGGAGTTGACGCCCCTAGCATTCAGGACGATCATCATACGCCTTATGGTCAACTTACTGGAGTGGCGCTACACGCCCATATGCTCAGTCAAATTCTCGGTGCTGTTTTAGATAATCAGCCGTTGGTGTGGGTTTTGCCGCAGTGGGGTGAAGTTTTTTGGACTTTATCTTGGTCTCTGGGAGGAGGTTTAATAATTTTGGTGCTAGGTTATCGTTCGCCGCTACAATTAAGGGCTGTAATGGGGCTCGCCATCCTGGGAATTTATTGTACTTGTTTTATAATGTTTTGGCAGAGATCGGGCTGGATACCCTTTGTACCACCGGCAATTGCGTTAGTCTTCACTACTGAAAGCTTAAGTTTAAAGTACGTCAAGTTATTTTATAAGTAAATCGATCTAATGAAACTAATAGAATCATAAAGACATGATAAATAAGACATTAAAAATATTCAATTGGATTTGTGTTACGGTCATCTTCTGGCAATTTCTTAATTGTACCTTCATAGGAAGAGATCGCTCTGTTCTTGCGATCGATAACAATTCTAGAATTGCACCTTTTAATAATCCTCAAATGGATGAAGAGCCAGCCGATCGTGGCTCACCCGACAGTAACAGAAGTGGAGCTGGTCGAGGTGATTCATGTGTTACCGATCCTCCCTTGACAGCATTAGTACCCCCTTTAGATACTAATGACTATGTATGGGGATTAACGACACAAGCTTACCCAAAATTTTGGTTGTACGTACCTTATTCATCTAATCCTTCGATGAATATAGAATTTCAATTGAGGGATGAATCTGGGAAGTCAGTTCTGAACAATAAACAGGCAATTGCGATCGCTCTTCCCGAAACATCTGGGATTATAAATTTTCGTTTACCGGAAACGCAGCAATCGTTAGTAATTGATAAGTGGTATCAATGGTCTTTTGTCATCAACTGCGACTCAGAAGAGTTTTGGGTTAGAGGATGGATTAAACAAGTGGTATTCGATGGAGATTTGTTATCTGCTTCTCCCGTTGTCCGTTTAGATAATTTTGTTGAGTCTGGAATTTGGTTTGATGCTATAACAGAAGTTGCAGAACAATTAAAGAGTAATCCGAATGACTCAATTTTTTTCAATGCTTGGTCGCAATTGCTAGCAGATGTTAAATTAGAAGATATATCTATACAACCGTTTGTCTCTTGCTGTACTATTAATCACAGCCAACTTCCTAATAATACAAATGCACCCCAATAGTAAGGATGATTATATCTAGAATGTTCTATGAAGAAAATTTGGCTCTGCCTGAGTGCTTCAGCTTTACTAATGGTTGGGTTTTGCTTTAACTGTAAATAGAACTCGCTCATAAACTCAGCTGTAGCTCGATTGTCTACTTTCCATAAAGTCGCTAGTGTACTACGCGCACCGGCTTTAATTGCAACACCTGCTAATCCCAAAGCTGCTCTTCGATCGCCTTGTGCAGTTTCGCAAGCACTCAAAACCAGCATTTCAATCGGATTAGATTGATTCTGTTCTTTGACTTGAATTAACTGACTAATTTGTCTACTATTTAAACGCTCGTTATAAGTCAAGATAAATGTATTTTCAGCATTAGAGCTAAATTTGCCATGCGTCGCTATATGAACAATTTGAAAGTCATCCGTTTTGATTGAATTTTGTAAGTTAAACTCAGTAAAATCATCTTCAAATAGTGTTCTTGATGAAAAAATTGAGCTAATTTTGTTAAACTCTTGTTCTACACCATTGAGAGGATTAAATTTTGGTTCGCTCTGCTGAAAACTCGGAGCATCAATTGCCCCAGCTAATAATACTTTTTGTATTCTATTACTTAGAGACTGAGGCTCGATAAGTTGCAAGCTAGAATTCACAGATATATTATATTTTTCGATTAATAAGCTTTTTCCATCGTGTAGAGCTGCCATTGGTAGGTTTTTTAACAAACCATCGGATACAAATACGAGTGTTTTAACTCCCTGTTTAGACAATTTTGAGTTCACTGGTTTTATTAACCAATCATATAGTATTTTTGCCTCTTGTAAATATTTATCATTTCCATCACCATCTTTTTCTGTTTGTTTTAGATGCTTCTGAAATTGGTCTATAACTTCGTATATTGTTCGATCGCTTTCAACCTTTAGATGATGATAAAATGTTAGATCTGAAAAGGAAGTTATGACTTCTATTCTGTCGTTTAAAATAATTGGATAAATAACAGCTGAAGCTGGATCGATTTCATCTATTTCTTTAGTCTTAGGCTTCAAGCAAGCTTCTCTAAAAAAATTATTAAGTTCGGCAACTTGCAATGCTTCAATGATATCTCTAGCTTGCTTGAGATGATCCTGAGATGGCTCTGCATTTTGTAACAAAACATCTACAAATTGACGATAAGCAGGTTCGACTTCATCGCGAAAGTTGAATTGAACATCGGCATTGAGAGAGCCTAAATTTTGCTGTAAGTTTTCCAGTGAGTTGAAAGAAGTTTCATAGGCAGCTATAATTTCTTTTCGATCGCCCTTTCCCTTCCAAGCCAGTCTACCTAACTGCCATTCTAACCGATATAAAATATCGTCAACTTGATGGTATTGACCGACAATCGTAGTAGCTCGACTTGTAACATCTTTAGCCTCCTCAAACTGTTGCAGAATCTCATAAACTTCACCCAGGGTTTCCAGTGCATAAGACTGCGATCGCACATCTTCTAAACCCTCTGCCTGTCTTTCAGCCATTACCAGAAGTCGAGCGATCTCCTCCCATTTCGGCAAGTCTGCATCGTCGATCGAACTAGTTATAGCAGCAGAATCAGACTGACACACATTGACGATCGGCGGTTGAGGATACGCAAACTCACTTCTCATATTTTTGACATTTAAACACGTCAAACTTTGAGCGAGATCGATGCGTGCATAAACAGTTTCTATGTTAGTTTCTAAGTTTTCAAGGATAGATTGAATGTCTGTCGCTAGGGACATGACTTCAGAGTCGGGTTTAATTTCTACTAGTAAATTCAGTTTACTCAGTTTTGCACGTAACTTGAGAGAGTCGGTTGTAGCGGTGTTTATTGCCTCTTCATACTTCTTTAATGCTTTATCGTCAAATTCTGCCTTCTTAATTTTTTTATTTTCTACTTCTCCAATAATTTGCGCTCGTTTCCCCAAGGCTCGATAAGTATTCCCTAAGCTGAAGTGAATGGCACTTTCTTCTTCTGAAAGACCTAATATTGTAGCGATATCTAAGCTTTGCTTTAATACGATTTCTGAGGTTTGCGGAGCGCCGATCGTCCGCAAAATATCTCCCAAACTTCGCAATATTTCTGCCTCGATCGATGTTGCAGGTTCAACCGAGAAAAACTTGTTGACGTCTTTCTCATCATATTCATCGCGAATGAGTCTTTCAAAGTCTAATTCTGAATCTGAAGAGGTAATATCCAGCGCTTCTAAAAGTAATTTTCCGGCACGACGGTAAAATCCAGCAACTTGGCACTGTTGAGCTTTCTGAAGTAGGTTTTCGCGGGAATCAGAAGTTTCTTTTGCGGGGCAGATAGCGACATTAACCGCAATAGGAGATGGCGATCGCCAGCGATCTACAAAAAGACCGACGGAAGGATGTGCGGGGGAACTCGCCGGATGAGCCAATTTGGGAAGAACTAGAGTACAAACTAGGCTAGTAACGATCGCTAGGACAACCCAACGTAAGCGCGATCGCGCAACGCTCTTAACTTTTTGAAACAGTTGCCCGAGTTTCATAAATATCGAACGGATTATGGTTCATTAAGGCTGCAACCTGCCGGAGACTGCCAAGAACGGGAAGGTGTAACAGTTGGTGCTTCTGCTACCAAAATAATCTCACCATTTGCGCCGATAATCCACCCTTGCGCCTCGACTAACACCCGCGTTTCAGGCAGTTCGGCAGAATTTCGCTGTTCGATCGCGCCAATTCCTAAATTTAGCGCTTCTCTGGGGTTGGGAGGCAAACCACCGCGTCCGGTATTGAAAAACTGATCGGCTTGTTCTGGATTAGCACAAGGGTTGCTAATCCCTGGGGGTTGAAACGCTTCGGGAAGTGCTACAACTCCTTGAGTCGGATCGATATCGGGTGCTTCTATTTCCACAGTACCATCCAAACCGAATCGAGAACTAGCGGTAATGTCGCTAAATTTTGTTTCTTCATCTCGAAACTGAGTCCCAAAAATGCCTTGTGTCATAATATTAATGCTACCTCCATTTCCTTCAAATGCATTAGCCGTAATATCGCTATTCTCTTGAGGTATGGTCACTA
Source organism: uncultured cyanobacterium (assembly GCA_963838375.1). GTDB lineage: Bacteria > Cyanobacteriota > Cyanobacteriia > Cyanobacteriales > Geitlerinemataceae > DVED01. The sequence continues at coordinate 24,289 of CAWIQY010000019.1, forward strand.
AGAGAGTCGTATCAATATCAATGTTTCCTCCATTGCCACCTGCCCCAGCTTTGCCTGCTGTCGTAGAAATATTACTTCCATTTCTTAACTGAAAGTTTTCAGTACGGAGCGTAATATTTCCACCTTCTTGGGTGGTCGTTTCTGCGGTAAGTTGACTATGGCGATCGAAGTAAGAGAAAGTCCCCTTGAATTGTAATATTCCCGGCATCTCCTGTTCCATCGCTATCAACAGCGACTCTCGCATTTTCTCTAATTTCGATCCGACGCGGACTGATGCGAGAACCAATCGTGATATTACCTCCTCTACCAGCCGACTCGCTTTCAGCATTTGCCAGTAGATTGCTACTTTCTATATTAATGCGATCGGAAATATCTAGATTAATGTTTCCAGCCCGTCCATTCCCTGATGTACTGGCAAGAATGCGTCCACCATTGACCATATCTAAAGTGTTGGTCTCTACAGCAACAGAGCCTCCAAAACTATTGGCAAAGGAAGAGACATTCTCTGTGTCTAGAATTGAATTATTAGCGATTTGTAAAGCTACAGTTGTTATCAGAATGTCTCCACCACTTCCAGAAGTCGTTGAGGTAGACAATTGACTTTCAGAGATTGAAACAGATTCAGGAGCCATAATTTCAATACTACCCGTAACTGGTGATTTCCCATCAATTACTCTAATGTTTAGCGCTGAATTATTATTGAGTTCCACAGACCTCGCATCGATCGTTATCCCAGTCGAGGCTTCGATACCTCCAAATACTTGATTGCTAATCTCACTCTGCTCTAAAACTAAGTGGTCGCGAATTTTCAAGTTTATGTTTCCCGGATTGCCAGAAAAACTCAATCCTGGAGCCGATCCAGCATTCTCTATAAAAAATATACTCTCTTCAGCTATTAAAAAGTTTGAATTAATATTAATCGAACCTAAAGAAATTGAAGAAAAAGAGCCCACTCTAAGTCCAATGCTACTATTTAGCACATCAAATCCTTGTTCGGAAAAAATACTGATGAATCCTAGATCTCCTCTACCTTCAGAATCGATCTGAAAACTAGAAAAATTGCTTGTAATAGATCCATTCGACCTAATTTCTATATTTCCACTGTTCCCGCGTCCTATATTAGTCACTTCACTGAAAATCTCGCTACTTTGAATCAGCAATGATTCTTCAGAATCTAAGCGAATACTGCCGGAATTCCCAAATCCTTCACTTTGGGTAGTTAAGCTGGCATTGTGAAGTTCGATCGTTCGAGCTTGCAGATCTATATTATTTCCATCCCCTGGACTTTGAATCCCAACCTTACTGTTGATAGAAGATCGATCTACTCGCAAATTATCTATAGCATTAATTTCAATGTTACCTGTGGTAATACCCGTTCCACCTACACTGTCTACTCCTGAAAATAGAGACCAATACTCTTCTACTGATATATTGCTTAAAAAGCTATTGATTGTATCTATATCACCGCTAAAAATATCTAAATTTATTCCCACCTCTCTAGCCGCATCCACTAAAAAAGTCGAACTCAACGGTTCAATGCCCGATCGCAGTTGACTCCCACCTGTCATTTCAAAATTCCTGGCATTAATAATAATGCTATTATCTTGTCCGACCTCGATCGGATTAATATCTCCATTTAATGGCTCGGTCATGACATCGATCGAGCTATTCTTAATAGAGATATCTCCCCGGCTCAATTCATCTCCAAAAATAAACCGTAAATTATTAAAATTGCTGTATAACTTTACCATATCTATACTAGCTACGCTCCCTAGCTCTACTCGACCTCCAGGAGCTACTAAATGAGCATTTTCAAGTACGAGCTCACCACCTAGAAGTGCCAGAGTCTTCCCCGTTTGAACAGTTAAATTAGATCCCACTGTGCGAATAGAACTTTCAGTTTCTCCAAATTGCAAGCCAATCGGCACACTAATAGTCAGTAACGGGGTTGTTTGAACATCCGTCGTTCCAAACTCAGTTCCATCGGCAAAGACTATGCTACGTGCCGTACTTCCCAAAAATGAACCTCCTATCTCTAGTCGGGCATTAGGACTTAAGATAATACCGTTGGGATTCAGGAGAATCAAGTTTGCAGAACCTTGAGTTTGTATCGTTCCATCTATTTCAGAGATAAAACCACCCGTTACTCTTGTAATAATGTTGTCGATCTCCGGAGCATTTTCAAATGTTGCTAGGTTGTCAGTCGGAATTGAAAACTGCTCAAAACTATGGAATAAATTATCACCGGATCTCGTTCCACCTAGAATCCGGTGAATATTACCAACGGATTCAACATTAGAGTTAGAAGGAAGAGTGAAGTCCCCAATAATTTGTGCGCTAACACGATCGGTTATTGCTAAATTAAGGATTAGCCAGCTACTTTGAAGCAAAACTTTTCTGAAGAGGCGAGTTTTAATCAGGTTCATTAGAATCAACTTCTTTTAAATAGGAGATATAGGTGCACCCGGTTCGGGATCGGGAGTGGGAAAACCGATACCAGGAGGAAAAGGAAAAGGAGGTGCAGGCGAAGGAGGAGGTGCAGCACCTGGTGGGTTTTTGCCAATGGTAATTGGGGGATTCTCTTGGTCTGGCGGCGGTGCTGGTGGGAGTCCAAAGTCTGTTCGATCGATTGTGCTATTTAGAACATTTTTAAGCAAAACTAGGGTTTCGCCCGTACTCAAAAAGACGATCGACGTATTAATCTCTGAGCCAAAACTAGTATTTTGTATTAACAAATCTTCAAAGGCTATATTTTCTGGCAACTTCATTTTGTCGATGCCATCTTGAAAATCGGTAAGGACATCTGCTCCAGAATCCTTCTGAATGAGAAATATATCGTTTCCATCTCCTCCTGTCAGTGTATCTGCGCCAAATCCACCTGAAACAGAATCGTCACCTAAGTCCCCAAAAACTAGATCGTTTCCATCTTCCCCAAACAGAAAATCATCATTTTGACCTCCAAACAAAAGATCGTTACCATTTCCAGCATAAACAGTATCACTTCCGATATTCCCAAACAGAAAATCTCGATCTTCTCCTCCTTGAATTAAGTCATCATCTCGACCGGAAGAGATCGTATCCGATCCCGCATTTCCAAAAATGGTGTCGTTTCCTTTATTGCCAAAATAAATTCGACTCTCATCATTGTCTTCAGCAAAGTCATCCCCAGCGAGAAGAACGATCGCATCTATGCCACTCGAATTCTGAAGTTCGGTGATTTGAGTTATAGGGATCTCGTTATAAATTAATCGATCGTCTCCTTCAGTTCCAAACCCAAAGTCAAAATTAGCTCCAATAATTATATTACTAAGACTCATGGCAATTACAGCTTTAAGCTAGAGGGTCAAAAACCGGAGAATACCAACCGTTTACCCGATCGCGCTCAGCATTTCTACAGTCAGACTGGCAGTTAGCCGGCGATCGCATCGTACTCTGAGAGTGGCGTTGTTGCTATTGGCACATCTCCTCTAAAGCTTTATTGGGGTGGGTGCGGCATTTTTATGCGTCATCGGCTTTCTCAGGAAAGACAAAATGGGGAACTGGTAAGCCAATTCCCCATTTCCCCGAACGAGGGTTAGAGAATCGGTGAATTCGATCGCTCGATCGACTCCAGATTCAACACCGACTCGGTTTTCGTCTCCAAGGTTGGGGTCAGTTCATCCGGGAAATCGCCTCCGGCGACGCCTAAAGCCGTATCGAGTCCGGTATCCGATACCATGTCTCCCGACAGAGTGGGAACGTCAGACACCGTAAAGGTTGCTACTTAAGTTCCCGATACCGCCGCTAAACGACTATGGCTATATTTGGGTTTGATTTTGGCTAAAGTAGCACTATGCAAAGCAACGATCGTATCGCAGTTTTTACCGATCGTGGTAAACCCTCAACGGTTTCACCTTGAAATCAAGATTTTTCAACCGTTTTTCGTCACGCGCACCAAAAGGGTAGTGTTTCTCAAAATGTGCCATTAAGCTAGCCATACAAGCAGTTTCACAAGTTTCATCACCCTCGATCGATTTGAGCCAACGCATAATTTTGCGCGGCCGATCCCAATAAAGAGATGACTCCCAAACGGCGATCGAACGAAATAGGCAACTCTAGGGAGGACACTCGCATAATTTACGGGAAGTCACCCCAATTAAGGAAAAAGCAGCACGATCGCATTCCAACACCCACCCAAAGCACCCGCATAATTTACGGGAAGTTCACCCAATAGATCCGAAAGCAGACAAAAGCGATCGTCCAGGGTCATCTATACCAGCGGATCTTTCCGCACCATTTTTAAATCCCGATCTCAGTGATACAAAAGCACAAAGATCCATAGATTCAGGACTTAAATTAATGACACACTCTGGTATTGAATGCCCCGAATGTGGAAAGTTTAGCGTTGTTCCCAAAAGTAGCGCTGACAACCTTTATGTCTGCTTAGGATGTAAGTTCAAAGGCAATCCTAACCCGCCACCTTCTAAGAAACCTGAGCCCAAATTAAGTCAGGTCATCTTCGCTAGCGCGATCGCTTTTCTGGTAGTTTCCGTTTTCAGTCAACTTCGACCGAAACCCGAACTTACTCCAAATCCTGCCTCGATCCAACAAAGTTCTCGCTAAACATCAGACGATATAACCTTGCCATCTAAGCTCATTTTAAATTAATAAAAAACTTAACCTTAGAAGGCAAATTATCTTTCCACAATATCTCAAACTCTGGATTTGCTGTCCAGAGTTTGAGACCCTCACAAAATCCTCATCGATCGAATCATCAAGGTATCGAACTATGCCATTTTCTGACGCAACTAACCCCAACGCCTTCGGAGACACCGACCCTCTCGCTGCGGGAATTCCACCGCTGTATACCGATCGTATTTTAGACGACGGACTCCCACAAGCGGGTTCGATCGATCCGCTAAACGAACCCGCATTTACTGTCATCGAAAATCCCGTTATCGACCCCTCTGGAACGGTATCCGAGTCTCCTACTATCCCCGAAACTTTCGAGGAGGTATCTCCCATCGATGCCAATTTGGAAACCCTGGAAATGGCGGATGGCGATCCGCTGATTCATGCTGACGATACCACGATCGACTTAACCTCCACAGATGCCGATGAATTGCCAGAAACCGACTCGGAGGAAGAGACAACAGTCGAAGAAACTGATGAGTTAGAAGCAACAGATAACGAGACTTCCAACACCTCACAATCCGAAGAAAGTGAGGATGAAACTGAAGAGGAAGCGATCGCCGAAGAAGTAGAAGCAACAAATAACGACAGTTCCAACACCTCACAATCCGAAGAAAGTGAGGATGAAACTGAAGAGGAAGCGATCGCTGATGATGTAGAAGCAACAGATAACGAGACTTCCAACACCTCACAATCCGAAGAAAGTGAGGATGAAACCGAAGAAGATGCGATCGCCGATGATGTAGAAGCAACAAATAACGACAGTTCCAACACCTCACAATCCGAAGAAAGTGAGGATAAAACCGAAGAAGATGCGATCGCCGATGATGTAGAAGCAACAAATAACGACAGTTCAAACACCTCACAATCCGAAGAAAGTGAAGATAAAACCGAAGAAGATGCGATCGCCGATGATGTAGATGTCGCCGTCGATCCCATCCCAGAAATCGATCCCGTTCCCCTTCCCGAACTTGCCAGCGGTACATCCGGGATCTACACCGTCGGTAGCGATGCTACGGTTCTCATCGACTATAACTACGACCACGGTAAGTTCGAGTCAGAAGTAGCGATCGTCAGTACAAGTGGCTTAGAAGACTTTTTACCAATAGATGGCGATTTTTCTCAGTTTAACGCCGAAGTCTCCCGTCGGGCACTCAGCGGCTCAGAACTCGGTCATATCGTCATTGCCGATGCCACCGAAGGCGCGCGGTTTAGCAATTCCAAATGGGGACCCGATCGCAATTTGGGGACGTACTTAGGCGTCAAATCCTTCCAGATGAATCCCGGCGACAATTTCATGGTGGTGATGGTTCCCAACCGCACTTTCCAAGAAACCTTGGATAAATCGGGAACAAATCGATCGCAGCAACTCCTATTCTCCGTTGCCGAACTCAATCCCGGTGGACACGTCCAGTTCGTACAAGTTGCCGAAGGCGGTGCAGATGGCAATCTGTTTGCCTTTGAGGACTTACGACTCGATCGTAATTCCGATAAGAGTTTCAACGATATCGTCCTGCAAATGCGCGGTATTGAAGGTCAAACTCCGTTGTTATCCGATGCTGTCGATCTCACACAGGGTTTTTGGTCGAAGGATATCGGTCAGGCGTTAATCGATTATGGCGATCCTTATCTATCGCCTGCGCCTATCGAACTTCCGATTTCCCTCGACGAACCCTTGGATGATACCGAAATTGAAGATTTACCCAGCGATGGCGCAGGTTTAAACACTACCATCACTCGGGACGATGACACCGCCGAAGCGGGATTAGAAACCACGATTGTCCGCGAGGATGAGGTGGTTGCCGAGGAAAACACCGAGACAGAGGAAGAAGAGACAGTCGTTGACGCATCCACCGAGACAGAGGAAGAAGAGACAGTCGTTGAAGCACCCACCGAGACAGAGGAAGAAGAGACAGTCGTTGACGCACCTACCGATACAGCCTCTGAGGATACTGAAGTCTCAGATGACAGTACCGGTGTCATTGACAATCCCGTTATCGAACCTCCCGCATCCAATCCTCCCGAACGGTTCGAGTTTCCGAAAGCCAAGCAACCCTTAGTTGGCATCATCGATACGGGTTTGACAGCCAACAACCCGGATATCGAATACGGCAACATCACCTTGGGAACAGACCGAGTGGATGGCGACGCTGACCCCTTGTTGCAACCCGGAGAAGGTAGCCAACACGGAACCCACGTCGCAGGCATCATTGCTGCCAAAGCGGGGAACGGTTTCGGCATCGACGGCATCAATCCCAATGCGCCGTTGTGGGTGGGACGCGCGATCGATTCTGGAGAATGGTCGGAATCTTTCGTTGAATTTGTCCATGCAACAATTGCCTCCGAACAACCCAATGGCGTTGCCTACCTCGGATTCGACCTCACCCAAATTAACCCCGACGGCACGGAATCCACCCGATTTGAACTGACGCCAGAAGAGCGAGGCGCATTGGAATTTGCGCGTCAGAATGGCATTTTAATTGTGGTTCCCGCAGGCAACCAAGGCGGGGTGATGTCGGTTTTGGGTCAAGCGTCTCGCGAGTTTGACAACATCATCGCCGTGGGTGCGGCAGAGAACTTCGATCCCACAACCTCGGAATGGAAAGGATTCGATCGCACGAACTACTCCAGTCACGGACGCGGACTCGATATCGTCGCACCCGGCGGCACAGTTTCCGGTGGCATTCTCTCTACCGTTGGCAACGGCATCGGCACGATGGCGGGAACCTCGGTGGCAGCCGCACAGGTAGCGGGTGCAGTTTCCCTGATTCAAGCCGCGAATCCCGATTTGAACTACCGCCAAGTGAAGGATATTCTCAAGCTGACGGCAACGGATTTGAACCTGACGGGAACTGATGGCGATACGGGTGCGGGGTTGCTGAATATTCCGGCGGCGGTGAAGTTGGCGAAGGTGACGGAAGCGGAAGACTACGACCCGCAAGATTTCCTGATTCCGGATACTTGGAGTGGGGAAGGTCTTGTTACTCCTGACGAACGTCCCAGTGAATTTCATGCCGAAAGCTTTAGCTTACGAGTGTGGCCCGAGATAGGAGTAAATTTGCGTAACAGTCCTAATTACGACGATCGCGGTCCCTACAACATTCCCGCAGGGACATACCTAGAATTCGATGGTTGGGATTACGGTACGGTGAGTATCGATCCTGTCAGCAACGAACCCGATGCTTTGTTTTACCGAACTCAATACAACGGTCAAACTTTCTGGGTTCCCAGTATTTGGATCGCTGGCTATCCGTCAAGCAATCCGCCGCTTTTGCCACCCGATGATGGCGGTGGCGATCCCAACCTACCCTATGCCGTGAGTGGTGAATTCTGGAATATCTACAACATACTAGGAGGTGCTGGCGGCATTTTCGGAAATCCTATATCCGATCGCTATGCTGTTAATGGTGGCGAACGACAAGACTTCCAAGGGGGCACAATTATTGAGTCCTCTCATGGTACATTCCCCTTATTCGGTGGCATTGGCGCACACTACTTATTCTCTGAAGGCGGTGAAGCCGGTCGTTTGGGTTTCCCTACCAGTGGTGAGATTGGCGTTGGCAATGGAGTCATTGTTCAAAAGTTTGAGAACGGACAGATTGTTTATGGCGATGGCGACACTCGCACAGAGATGTTTGACAACACCGATCCAACGCAAACAATAATTAACGGATACACGATCGATGGTAGTTTCTATCCGGTATTCCAACAGTATCAAGGAACTTTGGGAAATCCAGTCGAAGGTGTGCAAACCCATCCCAGTGGTGCAACTTTTCAACGGTTTGACAATGGGTCGATCGTTTCTAGCGAACACGGAACCTTCCCACTCTATGGAGGAATTCGTCAGGAATACTTGAACAATTCCGGTCTTGATGGTTGGTTGGGTTCGCCGACGAGTCCAGAAGTGCAACAAGGAAATGGATTCATCAAGCAAACCTTTGAAAATGGCTACATCATTTGGAATGGTAGTCATGCAGTGGCTTACGAGTCTCCTAATGCACCAGTTCAGCCTCCATCAATATCAAATCCGACGCCGATCTCGAATACTTCACTTCTAGGCAAGAAAATCTCTCTCGATCCAGGACATGGAATAACCAATCTTAGGTTCGATCCGGGTGCTTCGGGAAATGGGACTACTGAAGCGATCGAAAATTTAGTCCAAGCTAACATTATCGCTGAGTATTTACGCCAGCGTGGAGCAGAGGTAACGATCGTTGATGAATATCTATCTTTAACTCAAATTGGTCAGCGTGGTGAGGGTTCAGATGCATTTGTGTCGTTACATCTCAATGCATCTGAACTAAAAAATGCTCAAGGACATGAAGTTCTGGCAGATCCAACTGCACCTCAAGCCGATTTCGATCTTGCGAATGCAATTAACAGCGAACTAGATCTCACTTTTCCCGATACTGAGATTCCCAATCGAGGTGTGAAGACCCAAATCTTAGCGGTACTGAGAGGTGTCCCAACTTCAGTCCCAGCGGCTTTGACGGAAGCTCTATTCATTGATGCACCAGGGATGAGCCGTGCAAATGTGGAAAAAGCCGCACAAGCGATCGCTCGCGGCATTGAAAAGTTCTTCACAGGTAGTACAACTGATACGGGAAATACCGACGGTGGCAATTCTTCTCTCGACCAGCCGTTATTAAGCCAACAAGGTGTCAGTTATTTTACCGATCGCCTCAGTTCTATACAACGGGAAATATTTTCACTCAAGCTGCTTTTGGCTCAAATCTCGTTGACGGATACAGTCGGACTGAAGGAAATTGTACTTGGTACGCACACGGTCGTGTTAAAGAATTAGGTGGCAACCCTGCTGCACTCAACTCAATGTCTGGTCATGCTTATGAATGGCACACTCAAATCTCTAATGGGACACAGATTGTCTCTAGTCCTCAACCTGGCGATATCGCTCAATGGACAAGCAATGGTCAAAATCATGTCGCGGTTGTTGAAACTGTTCATCCTAATGGAACCATGACAATCTCTGAATCTCATTACAACACAAACTGGGATGGAGGTGGAGCAGGCACGCTACATTCTATCCGAACTATTAATATTAGCGAACCCGATCGTTATATTCGAGTTCCTGGAGTTTAAAAAAGTGAACGATCGCCCTTCCAACTTCCCCAAGGGCGATCGACCCTAACCCAATAAAATCGCTCTCTACCCCACTGCCAACTCGGTAAACTGACGCATATACGGATATCGATCTATGGGATATCTAAATTCGTCGAAGGTACTGATAGTTTTCATCTTTTAAACAATCGAGTATCTCGATCGACTTCTGTAATCGATAAGTTTGTTCGGGTCGATCTAAATAATCGCGAAATCGATCTAAAAGAATCTTCGTCTCATCGACGATCGCCGCATAAAAAAAGACAATAAACTTATAGCGATTGCGTTTATTTAACTGAACTAAAAATAAATCGATATCTTCGCCATCCATGGAAACCGTTAACGCCTTATCTTCTCCAATTTTTGCAAAGTCCGATCGAGCCAACCACTCTAAAAAACTTTCTGCAACTTCTACATGATGAATCGATTTACCTTTCTTTCCATAAAAGCTGATGTCTAAGATTCTTCCGATCTCCCATTTTCTAAAAAGTCTTCTTTGGAAACATTTTCTGCCCAAGCAATGTTAGCTTCATCGAAAAGTTTTTTTGCTGTGTAGATTTTATCACCTATCCAAGTTAAGATAAAATTGAATGAATCCCTGGAGTTTACCCATGACCACAATTTCTATCCAACTTCCCGAAACTGTCTTCTCGGCACTTCGCAAAAATCCCGAATAGTTTATCCGAGAAATGCGAATTGCCGCAGCCGTTAAATGGTACGAACTCGGAGAAATCTCTCAAAGCAAAGCAGCCGAAGTCGCCGGACTCACCTGCGTTGACTTTATCCAAGCTTTAGCTCGATATCGCGTCGATTTTCTGCAATATACCGCAGAAGAACTGGCTGAGGAAATGAATAATCTAAGTTAAGAGAGTTGTTATTATAATTTAACAAAAATTATGTAAGTTAAGTCAAAAAGTGATACAATAATTATAATTCAAAAGATTGCCAAAATCCTTCGATCGTGACTGCAATACTTCCTCAGTCTTTAAACCTTGAAGAGTTTCTTAAACTGCCAGAAACTCAACCTGCTAGTGAATGGGTTGACGGCTACATTTCTCAAAAGCCTATGCCTCAAGGGAAACACGCTCGCTTACAGTTGAAGTTTTGCGATACGGTGAACCGAGTCGCCGAAGAACCTCGTATAGCCTTAGCTTTTCCAGAACTGCGCTGTACGTTTGGAGATCGATTGATCGTTCCCGATGCCACTGTTTTTACCTGGGACAGAATCCCATTAGAACCCGACGGTGAAGTTCCCAATGTTTTTAACATTTCTCCCGATTGGGTCGTCGAAATTCTGTCTCCCCACCAAAGTACAACTCGGGTCATTCGCAATATTTTACATTGTCTGAAACACGGAACTCAATTGGGATGGTTAATCGACCCAGAAGAACGCATAATTTTAGGATTTATGCCGGGGAAAGAACCCGTTGAATTTACCGGAAGTGATGCTTTACCGATTCCATCATTTTTAACCTTAGACTTGACAGTCGATCGTATATTTGGTTGGCTTAAGCCAGGATATCCTTCAAATTTAAAATGATCGATTCTCAAAAATGGCATCAAATACCGATCTCTTCACTCGAAAATTTATCTCTGAAATTCGTTGGTACAGCACATCTAAACTGTCGATCGTAATTTTACCTTCCGTTCGCAGTTTTTTAACGATCGCTAGAGTTTCTTTCACATTTAGTCCTAAGCGCATTGCCTCTCTTCTGGCTGCTAGATCGTCAAGAATAATGTAATCTGTTTGTATCTCTAACCCTAATGCGATCGCCTCAGATTCTCCCTTTCCCAATCGATCGCCGAGACGTGCGACAAGAGAAACCAAACCACTCGATCGAGAATTGCTGAGAACCATAATAGAAAGTTGCACAAAGCATAGGATTAATTATATCGCAAGCTTCCCAGCTTGTCGATCGACTCGACGCCTATTTTGCCACATCGATTCTAGCTAGGAAATCTTTACATAATTAAGGTCGAAATATCTATAAAAATAAAGTTCTAAAAACTGCATGGTATTGACATAATTAATTGACGAAATAAACAGCAAGAGAGAAAACGCTCCATTTTTGTTATTCAAACGTTAATGAGCTTTACACAGTCTTTAAAAAAGCTTTGTGCGAGCTTCAATAAAACTTGTTTACTTACTTAAAAGTAGATGATATATTTTTTAAATATTTTCAAGCTCGAGTTTTTGCTTCGACCGCACACACTACTCAATCAAGGAATTTACCTACTATGAATACAAAGAAGCCAAACTCAACAGCTTTTGGGCGCTCAGTCATCAAACCGATCGTCCTAACTTTGGGAATCTGTGTCTCGGGTATCCAAGCCGCCAATGCATCCAGCTTAAAAGCGCTCAATACCGGAGCCGTTTCCAACATCTTCAAAGAATGCTTGAACGATGGCATGGCGGTAGTTTACGATGACGATCGAGTGGATAACCTCGGATGGTATTACGCTTTCGATTCTGCGATCGATGGTGTCTCTGGAGACCAAATTGGTGGGAATGGTTACGAAATTTACGGCAGTGCCATCAAAGAAACTCAAGATAGCATTGTCGTGGTTCTCAACAGTAATATGCTTATTACGGGTCAGGATGGAACAGCCGCTGATGATGGTAATATTGGTTGGGGCGATTGGTTCTTGAATCTGTCAGGAATGGACTTCACGACTGCGAGCAATACTGGCAATTTATTTGCCGTTCGGTTTGCTGGAACCAACGATTCTTTGGCTCCCAGCGTTGGACTCTATGGCGGTGTCACAGCAACGAGTGTCACGGGAATTAATGCTGGGTTTGAGAGTTTAAATGCGTACCACGATCGAGTTGCTACTCATTGCACTAACGGAATTTGTACCAATCTCGGAGACTTATCGGCAAATACCGCTTACTTCGACCAAAATCAAAGCCTGAATTCGATCGGATCGGGAACCTATTTATCAGAAATCACCTATCTCAGTCTTGCTGAATTGCAAGCAGAAGGATATAACTCCAGTCAATTTGGCGGCTCTCAAACGATCGCCTTTACATTCAATAAAACTGCTATCTGCCAGTCGGGAAATTGTCAATCTGTCCCCGACCCTTCCAGCCTTTTAGGCGTATTTGTTGTGGGATTGGGAATGAAGTTCATCCGGCGAAATCGATCGGCAGAATAATTGCTTCCTGGGATCTTCCCTCAGTTCGCAAGGGAGACTGAGGGGGTTTCCCCCAGCTCACCTTCACCGATGTTCTCACAAGACGGCATATGGCTATATCGGGGACTCGAATATTTCAACCTCTCGGTTCGATCTCCGCTTCCTCTTCCTCTTCCCTTTTGGGCAATCTCGATCGATTCGATCGCCGCCTGAGAAAACCCCAATTGTTCTAAAAGTTCATAAGTCTCTTCCTCAGTCAGAGAGATCGATTCTTGCGGTTCTAAACGCGCCGCAGCTTCGATCCAAGCCTGAATCTGCGACCAACTCATCTCTCTTTCTTCTTCAGAGTCGATCGACTTGGAAACGGACTGATGTGTCGCTACTCCCGCCGAAAAAGCCCCTAAAATCGTTCCCACCCACAACCCAGTAATACCTCCCCGTAAAAAAGCACCCGGTGTCGCCAAAGTCGAACACAGTTGTTCCATACCCCAAGGACGAGTTTGACACACTTGCAATTGACCGGAGGTGCTGAGAAATCCGCCGACGCCAAACCCCAAAAGTCCAGAGGCTAAAGCGGCGATCGAACAAATGAACGATCGCCTTTTGTTGTTTGTCTTTTGTCTTCTGTCCTTGGTCATTTGGGGTTTGGGATTGGGTGTTGGGGGTTTCAAACCCATTACCGATTACCGATTACCGATTACCCATTACCCATTATCGTAATTTGAATCAACCCGTATTGCGCATCCCCGCAGCAATCCCATTGAGAGTCAGCAATGCCCCGCGCAGCAATTCGCCCTTGCTATACCGGGAATGGATGACACCGGGGGTAGACACAACGCCGTGTTGGCGCAAGCGCTTCAGCAAGGAAACTTGCAACAAACCTAGAGGAACGATCGTTGCATTTCGTAACTGCACCGATCGTTGCAAAGACGGATCGCCATCCAACAAATTCTGGTGTCCGGAAATCGTCAAAATCAACTCGCGAGTTAGGTGGTATTCCCGAGAAATTTGCTCGAATAAGTGTCCGAAGCGATCGGCATCTTCAGGTTGCGACAGTTCCCGCACGTAATGTTCGGCAATGGTCAAGTCCACCTTAGAAAGCGTCATTTCCACCTTGGAAACCACCATTTTGAAGAAGGGCCATTTGAAGTAGAAATAGCGCAGCAGCTTCAAATGTTCTTCGGGTTCAGCTTCCAAAAACTCTTGGAATGCGGTACCAACACCGTACCAGGAGGGCAACAAGAACCGACTTTGCGTCCAGCTAAACACCCAAGGAATTGCCCGCAAGCTGCTCAAGTCTTTTTTCTTACCGCCTGTACGTCGTGCCGGACGGGACGAAATTTGCAGTTGACCGATTTCGGAGATGGGGGTGACTTGATGGAAAAAGTCGATGAAATCCGGCTGTTCGTAAATCAGCGATCGGTAGTGCTGCCGAGATCGCGCTGCCAGTTCGTCCATGATCTCGTTCCAGGGTTCGATGTTGTCGAATCCCGATCGCAACAAGCTCGATTGAATTACCGCAGAAGTAATGGTTTCTAAGTGATAGAGTCCCAACTCCGGCAACGAATATTTGGATGCCAGCACTTCTCCCTGCTCGGTAATTTTAATCCGACCGTTAATCGTATTACAGGGTTGAGCTAAAATCGCCTCGTAAGCCGGACCCCCGCCTCGTCCCACAGAACCGCCCCTGCCGTGGAAAATTCGCAATTGGACGTTATAGGGTTCGGCGATCGCTTGCAAAGCTTTCTGGGCTTGGTGAATTTCCCAGTTACTACTCAAGAAACCCGAGTCTTTGTTACTGTCGGAATACCCGAGCATCACCTCTTGCAAAGACGGCGGTGCGGGCTTTTGGGTTTCTTTGCCATAACCCCCTGCCAGCAATGCCCGATACAGAGGTGATTCAAACACCCGTTGCATCACAGGGGGCGCGTGTTTGAGATCTTCGACAGTCTCGAACAAGGGAACGGGTTGGATGGTTGCCACGCCAGTTGCCGGATCGTACAATCCAGATTCTTTGGCAAGCAGCAGCACTTCCAGCATATCGCTCACCTGGTGGCTCATGCTGATGATATAAGTTTGACAGACCTCCGTACCGAATTCCTGCTGTAATTGTCTGAGAATCCGTAGGGTTTCGATCGTCTCTTTGGTCTTGTCAGAAAACGGGAGTTCGGCAGGAATCAGGGGGCGTCGGGTTTGCAATTCGCTCTCCAGCCAATCGATCCGCTCTTCTTCTGTCAGATCGTCGTAGGGTTTGGGCAGAACTTGCAGGTATTCGGCGATTTCGGCGATCGCATCGGAGTGGCGGGTCGATTCTTGACGAATATCCAGATGTGCCAAATTGAAGCTGTAGACTTCCACTTGAGCAATGAGAGTATCCAGCGCCGCACAACTGAGTCCGGTTTCCACCAGGTTGCGTTGAATCAGGTGCAATTCATTGAGAAAATCGGCACCAGAACTGTAAATTGCCGCTGTGCGGGGATCGGGGATCTGTCGCTGCCAGTTTTCTTCGTGGTAGAGTCGCCAGTTGCGATCGCGAGTATTTTCCAGGCGTTTCTGAACGTAAGCAAGTTTCAGTCGGTAGGGTTCTTGGCGGTAGCGAATCGCAAGACGATCGTAAACGTCGGGCATCTGTAAGCGATCTTGCTCTAAGGATTCGAGCAGTTCGGGCAGAACCTCGCTCCAGTGCAGGGACAAACTCAAGAGTTGGTTTAGCTGCCCGGTGGAGTTAATATACTTGTCTAAGACCACACCGCGTTGGTAGCAAGCGGTTTGCCAGGTGACTTGAGGCGTCACGGAAGGATTGCCATCGCGATCGGACCCCACCCAAGACCCAAATTTACAGAAGTTGTACGGTGGCGTATTTAACGTGGGGAAAGAACTTTTTAAACTGCGCCGAATGCGTTGGTAAAGTTGGGGCAGCGCATCGAACAAGACTTCGTTGAAATAGTGGAGAGCGTATTCTACCTCGTCTAAGACGGTGGGTTTGAACTGGTGTAGTTCGTCGGTTCGCCACCATAGGCGAATTTCCTCCATCAGTTGCTCTTGGAGTGCCTCTGAATCCAGAGATGAGGCGATTCCGAGAGAACCGAGTTTTTCTTCGAGACGATCGAGTTTCCGCAAAATTTTCGCAATCCGCTGTTGTTTGGCGCGAATTGTTTGGCGAACGATTTCTGTCGGGTGAGCGGTAAAGACTAGGCGAATGTCCAGGGAATCTAAGAGTCTTTGAATTTGCTGCGGCGGAACGTTGAGCTGCTTGAGCATGGGAAACAGGGATGCAAAGGTACTTCCTCGTTTCAATCCACCATTTTGTAGTGTGTCCGGCAGAGGAAATTCTTCCCCCGAACCCGTTGAAATCGTCTGCGAGTCCGATTGACTATCCCAGGAATGGTCAACGCTTGCAGCTTGATGTTGGTCGCGCTGCTCGTAATGCTGTTCGACAATATTAATGAGCTGGAAGTAGAGGGCAAAGGCACGAGCGGCTCGAATCGCATCATTGAGATCGAGTTTTTCGATCGCTTCTAAGACTTCAGCATCGAGAAAGTTAATAGCTTGTCCCTCTGGGGAGGCGATCGGACGGAGCCGATAGAGTAAATCTATCATTTGCTGACCGCACTCCTGGCACAGTACCAATTCCCATAAGTCTTCTATCAGTTTCAGTCGGTAGCGCAGTAATAAATCTGACGTTGACGGCACAGTTATATCGGATTCCGTTCTTTCTAGTATTGAGTCCATATCATTTTTGCGAGGTGCAAACCCTATTCCTAGTTCAATATGCTACCATTCTACGCCTGAGTTGGAAGGCGAGATTGACCCCACGTCGATCGAATCTAAAATTCTTCTTAAGAACCCGATATAAGACTATATTTTGCCAATTTGCGGTATCTTAGAATACCGTTATCCACAAAAATATTGGGGAAGTCTTGACCAAAAAACAAAGCGTACAAGCCCTCGGATTCATCCGTGAAAGAAATCTAAAAACTGTTCTGCATTCGATCCCGCAGTTCAAACTCTGGGGATATTCTCAACTCCTGTAGGCATAGCCGACGAACTTCGTGCCCACTGCGGCAACCTCTTCTTAAGCCTGAAAACCACCATCAACGCCGATGGGGTTTGAGAATGTTTCTCCTGCCTTGTGAAGTACAGCCGAATCAGATTTTCTAGTCTCCATTGCCAGATCCAGCGTTCCCTAAAACTCGGCATTCCATCGGGTTCGGGCAGGAGAAAGGCTATATTTTCGGATATTATTTTGAAATTCTGCTGAGATTTTCTTCATGTGTTTCGTACGCTTTAACAATTCTTTGGACTAAAGCATGGCGCACGACATCGGCTTGGGAGAAGTAACAAAAAGCGATCCCTTCGACATTTTTTAGGATTTTTTGGGCGACAACCAATCCCGAACTTTGACGTTCGGGTAAATCGGTTTGCGTGATATCTCCCGTCACCACCATTCGAGATCGATCTCCCAAACGGGTTAACACCATTTTCATTTGAGCGGGGGTCGTATTTTGGGCTTCATCTAAAATGATAAAAGAATTGTTGAGAGTACGACCTCGCATATAGGCAATTGGGGCAACTTCGATCGCCCCTCGTTCCATTAAATCCGGAATTTTTTGCGGATCGATGGTTTCGTACAAAGCATCGTATAAAGGACGCAAAAACGGGTTGACTTTCTGTTGCAAATCCCCCGGTAAAAAGCCAAGTTTCTCCCCAGCTTCGACGGCAGGGCGCGTTAGAATCAGCCGTTCGTATCGTTTATCCAGCAATGCTTGGACTGCCAACATCGCTGCCAAGTAGGTTTTCCCCGTCCCCGCAGGACCGATACAGAAGGTGAGATCGTGGGAGCGAACGGCTTTGACGTACTGACGCTGGCGGAAGGTTTTAGCGCGGATATCGTCACCGCGACGGGTACGGATGATGATATCGTCTCGGATGTTTTGTAATTCTTCGTTGCGATCGGTATCGAGAGCGTGAATGGCAGTTTGAATATCCACCGGAGAAATACTTTTTCCCGCGTTCCAAAAATGTGAGAGCGCTCTCACCACGCGACTGCAACGATCGACTTGTTTTGCCGTTCCCGATATTAACAAGTCTTGACCGCGCAAGACTAATTTCGCCCCAGTTTGTTGGGAAAGGATCTGGAGATTTTCTTCTCGGTTGCCCGCAAAAGCGATCGCGCTTTCTAAGCTGGGCAACTCAATGGTCAAAACCGAATCGGTCATTAAATAGAAGTTCAGTGAATTGTCGAGCGTCGATCGTTATTAGTTATTAGTGACCAGTTATCAGTCATTCACAACTAACCAATAACCAATAACCAATAACCAATAACCATTAACCCGAGTCTCTAGAATCGGACTTGGGGCGAGGACGAGGAGAGGGCAACTTCGTCACCCTCCGGGGGGCTGGGGCACTTTCTAGGTCTTGACTAGAACCGATCCCTCCGTAGATATCCAGAAAAATTGATTCGCCAGCGACCCGAGCTAGAGCAGCTAAAGTCGATCGAACGGCATTAAGGTTGCGTCCGCCGCGTCCCAACACGCGACCCTTATCGGTGCTGTCAAATGCCAAGCGCACCCAAACCTTAGCGTTACCGTTCGATCGTTCGCAATCAACTTTCAGAGAGTCTGGGGAGTCCACAAAAGGAACCAGCAGAAACTTAACCAGTTCCTGGTAATCGGGGGAAGAAACCGATTTAGGCGTTGGGAGTTGCTTGGAGTTGCTCGAAGACATTGGCTTTTTGGAGGATATGACGCACGGTCTCGGTGGGTTGCGCCCCTTCTTTTAACCGAGAGACGATCGCCGGGACGTTGAGGCGAGTTTCGTCGGTTCTGGGGTTATAGTATCCCAATTCTTCCAAAGTCCGACCGTCCCGCCGAGCGCTGCTTTTCATGGCGACAATGCGGTAACTGACTTCTCTTTTTTTGCCGAGTCGCTTGAGTCTCAGTTTGATCATGGTTGAAGTTACGAGTTTCTAATTCTAAGTCGATCTCCTATTGTGCCACCCTTCTGGAACTGAAGCAAGCTGGCTGGGGACAGCGCTAGAAACCACGCATACCGTTTTTAGGGTCGATTCTGTCCGATCGGGACAATTGTTGCAAAGTCAACTGATTTCTCAGCCGCCCTGCCGGATAGGTCAGTTGACTAGCTGATGCTGAGAACCCAAGTACCGACATACCGAAGTAGAGGAACATCTCCCGGCGAGAGCACCCGACAATTGAAGTAGTACATTCCACCGTTGCGGGGATTGCTCACGTTCGAGAAGACAATCTCTACTTTGTTTCCAGCCGGGACCGGTTCAGTGGGATAAATTTCGATGACGCGATTCTCCTGGTCCCAAATCACTTCATCTAAAGCGACAGAGACATACTTTCCGTTTTCCCGTACCCGGACTTCCACAGGTTGATCTTCGGGATCTTTTTCGGCATCTAGCTCTACATCAAATTCTCCCCGGTAATAGTCGGGGTAGTCGATGGAGAACTGGGCGGCAGCGAACGACATTTTGTCAGCCGGAACCCGCAGGCGATATCGATCGCTCGGATGCCGAGTTGTACCGTAGTCTAGTCGATAGTTCAGGTTATTTGCACGTTCGGGTCCCCCGAAAATGGTCAGTCCGGGTAAGCCTTGTGCCCAACTGACAGCCGGCACGAGTGTGGCGAGACAACCGGTTACCGCTAGGGTGGATAAAATTCGTCGGGTTGTTGTTTTGACTTTGGCAGATAACATAGGACGATCGATTCTGGATATTGGTGGGTTTTTATGAGAAAAATCTTAACCTAGGAGCTGTGGTTTTGGAGAAGATCGTATCGTGAACTACCAGACGCTAACCTAACGGTATAGCGCTGGCTTCCAATTTCACGGGGGATTGCCTCAACACGGACTTGCGTCCGCGCTTTGGTCTTACATCCCCTCCATTGGCAGAAGTCCCGGTTCCCGAGACCTTTAACTGTCTAATGCCTTCTGCTCGAATATTGATTGCCGCATTTTCGTCTCTGTCATGGCGGGTTCCACAACTAGGACAGTCCCACATCCGAATGTTGAGCGGTAATTTGGAGATTTGATAGTGACAATTTGAGCAGGTTTTAGAACTGGGAAACCATCGGTCAATCTCAACTAATATTTTTCCTTCTCTTTTGAGTTTGTAGGAAAGAAAGTTGACAAACATTCCCCAACTGGCATCAGAAATTGCTTTTGCTAGTTTATGGTTCCGAACCATACCCTTTACATTAAGATTTTCGACTACAATGACTTGGTTATCGTCAACTAGTTTTCTGCTCAGTTTGTGCAGGTAGTCTTTGCGGGTATTTGACACTCGTTCGTGAACTCTAGCAACTAACTTTCGGGCTTTCTCTCGGTTTTTACTCCCCTTCTGTTTTCGGGCTAATTTAGCTTGTTTACGGGCTAAATTGCGTTGATGTTTGGCAAAATGTTTGGGGTTAGCGTATTTAGACGTTTTTTGACCATCGTTGACAATCGCAAAATCCGTTAAACCTAAATCAATCCCGAGTACTTTACCTTCTGTACTCGTTTCTGGGGGTTCCCCTTCCAATTCAGTTAGAATAGAAACAAAATACTTGCCCGAGGGCGTGACACTAACCGTAACCGTTTTGATTTTTCCTTTGATTGATCTATGGAGCTTCGCCGTAACTACCCCAAAACGACCAGGAAACTTGAGAGAATTCTCAACAATTTCAACGTTTTGAGAATACTGTATAGCTTGACGATTCTTTTTTGATTTGAATCGAGGATAACGCGCTCTACCCGCAAAAAAATTTTTGTACGCTGTAACTAAATTAAGAGTAACAGATTGCAAAACTTGCGAGTAGCAATCGGCTAACCATTCAGTTTCGGTAGATTTCTTGAGAATCGGTAGGCACTTATTAAGTGCGACTTGCGTTAGACCTTTGCCAGTCTCCTTATACGTTGAGATATTGAGGTTGAGAGCATAATTCCACCACCATCGAGCGCAACCAAAATGTTGAGACAGAACAACCTTCTGGGCTTCTGTTGGATAAATCCGTACTTTGGTTGATTGATGTTGCATTAGAATCTCCTCCTGTTATCATTATATACAGTTTATGCTAAGAGATTTCCGGAAAGGTTGGCAAAATCTTTTGTTGAGGATTTATGGGGCGTCGAACCCCATAAATCCTCTTGGGGAGTCCATGTATCCCGACGCTCATCTGTAGTGCCGCGGAATCAAAGATTCCTTTTGTCGCCACCAAATAGAGCGCGGGACTTATAGCTCCCCAAACCCCTCAACAGTTAAGGGACGGAACCCGAAAGAGACAAGTTCCTAGGGTTTCGGTCTTGAGAGGGGTTAACCGTCTGGATTTGGGTTATTGTCTGGCGGACTGCGATCGATCTCCACTGCCTCGAGAGTGAACGAAGATCCGCAGCCCTTAATCGGTTCGATCGGTTTGTGCGGACTCTTGAGAACTTCACATTTTATCGATTTCAAAGCAATCGAGCTCAAAGATTTTTAGGTCTTTTCCTCCAAATTCTTCTCTCAAAAGAGAATATCAAATTTTGAACGTTCGGGTTAAAAATTCCACATCACTGGATTTTCATCGAGATGCTCTGTTACCGTCCGGGAAATCCGATCGATTTTGGTCAAATCTTCAGCCGAAAGTTGCACGTCAGCAGCATGGGAATTCGCGATCGCCTGTTGGGCATTTCTTGCCCCGACGATCGCATTTGTTTGGGGTTGGGCGATCGACCATGCCAAAGATAAATTGGCTAAACTACAGCCATAGCGCTCGGCTATGGGACGCAATCGATCCAATGCATTTTGCACCCGCTGGTAATTCTCTCGATCGGAAAAAAGTTTATTTTTAGCGCGATGATCTCCTTCGGCAAACTGATGGTCTAATCCGAACTTTCCGGTCAAGAATCCCTGTGCTAATGAGGAGTAAGCCAAGATCGAAATATTTTGTTCGACACAGTAGGGTTGCAACTCTTTTTCTACCTGTCGCCAAAAGAGAGAATAGGGCGGTTGCACACTCTCGATTCGCCCATATTGCTGCGCCTCTTCCAGTTGAGAGCGAGAAAAATTAGAGACGCCGATCGCCCGTATTTTTCCTTCTTTTTTCAACCGTTCGAGAGCGCTCATTGTTTCTTCAATAGGAATGACTTCACTATTCCATGTTCCCGAGGGCCAGTGAATTTGATATAAATCCAGATAATCGGTTTTCAGATTTTGCAAAGAGCGATGGCAAGCTTCTAGGACTAACTCGAATTTAAGATGGTTCGCAAACACCTTGGAGGCATAAACCACGCGATCTCGCACATCCGATAATGCCTCGGCGATGATGCGTTCCGAATGTCCTTCGCCGTAAACTTCTGCCGTATCGATCGTCGTGATTCCGCTCTCGTAAGCCGCCCGAATTGCCTTGATGGTTTCGGCATCCTCAATGCCTACCCACATTCGCTTGCCAGCTTGCCAAGTTCCCATAATAATAGGGGTAATTTGGATCTCCGATTTACCTAAAGGGCGCGTTTTCATAAAAATTAGGTTTGAAACCCCGTCCACCCCACTCAATCTCGCCTAAAAAAGGAGACGTTAGATGTCCTCCTTTCAGGAGGGTTTGGGAGGTGGACGGCTTTACAGTTCGCTATCAGTTGCAAGCCAGAAACTTACAATCCGCTGGCTTTGCATTGTAACAAAGGTATCGTAAAAAAGGCATCTGCCTTCGATCTTAGCTGGAACAAACTTACGATCGATCGATTCGATTTTCCAGAGACGGCTTTCAATCCTCATCCCAACCCCCGAAAATATGACTCTAACCCTTCTCCATGCCCTCAAAGAATGGGCAGTTGCCGTGGAAGCCCTCACCTCGGGGACGACGATTCTTCTGATGCGTAAAGGCGGTATTCGCGAACGAAAGGGACGTTTCAGCGTCGAGTTCGATCGCGTTTTATTGTATCCTACCCACGAACACCAACAACCTCATCTACTCAAACCCGAATATGCTTCTAGGGTGAAACCCGTCGAATCGGGTTGGCATCCCCAAGTTGTCCCCATCCCAGCTTGGGCGCAAATTACCCAGGTGTGGCAAGTGGGCGAACCCGCCATCGTCGAAGCCCTGATGCCGTATCATATTTGGAACGATCGCTTTGTGGGCGAACGGCTGCGATCTCAACCCCATCAACCTCTCTACATTCTGTTGCTGCGGGTCTATCGGTTGGGAAATATTGCAGAAATTCCCCATCGTCGGGAATATGGTGGATGTCGATCGTGGATCGATCTAGAAGAATCGATCGCCATTTCCGAACATGACCCGGTTTTGAACGACGATGACTATACCCGACAAGTGGATCGAATTCGAGAAATAGCGGATGACAACAGGCTAAAATGACAGTTATCTTAGATAGAAATACGCAATTTTAAAAAATACTGCGTTCTGCTGTTATCCTGCTCTTTTCCCAACTCTCGCATGACTGCTGCCAAAAACGATCGGTCCATTGAATATCCGAATTCTTCTCTAGAACGTGCCAGACGGGCAATACGCTGCGCTCCCTTTCAACTGCAATTGTATGCCACCATGCAAGATCGAGGGGTATTTCTCGGGGCAATTGCCGGGGAGTCCGGTGTTAAAAATGAATATACTCGATCGTCGTTAGCCGAATTGGTCGCAGAAAATGATTTGATGTGGTTGATTAATGTTGGGGTGTTGCGACGAGAAGTTGATGGTCAAGGAATTACCGATAGTTTTCGTCTGACGCCCCTGGGTCGTCAACTTCTGCAAGAATGGCAGGACAACGAAACACAATGGATAAAGTCATCCACGTGGTGCGATCGCCTCTCGAATTTTGTCAGTCGCTGGGTTAGATTCCCGGTGTAAAACTGTCTGTATTGTTAATTTCTACATCTGAATTCGTTTTTCCAATTACAATTACTCATTACTAATTACCGAATGAAATCTCTAATGGTAGTGGGAACCACATCCCACGCTGGAAAATCAATTATTACCACAGCAATTGCCCGCATTTTGTCACGGCGAGGTTGGCGGGTTACGCCCTTCAAAGGTCAAAATATGGCGCTGAATTCTTACGTCACCGATAGCGGCGGAGAAATCGGCTACGCCCAAGCCTTACAAGCTTGGGCAGCGGGTGTCATTCCGGCAGTGGAGATGAATCCCATTTTGCTCAAACCCCAAGGGGATATGACCTCTCAAGTGATTTTTCGCGGGAAAGCGTTGGGCAAAGTCTCTGCTGCCGACTATTACGATCGTTATTTTGATGTCGGTTGGCAAACGATTCAAGAATGCCTGCGACAGTTAGGTTCGGAGTTCGATTTAATTCTCTGCGAAGGGGCAGGAAGTCCGGCAGAAATTAACTTGATGCACCGCGATTTAACCAATATGCGGATTGCCAAATACCTCAATGCCCCCACCCTGTTAGTGGTAGACATCGATCGGGGTGGGGCATTTGCCCATGTTGTCGGCACGTTGCAACTGCTACCACCGGAGGAACGCGCCTTAATTCGGGGCGTCATCATTAACAAGTTCCGGGGACAACGATCGATCTTGCAACCAGGTATTAACTGGCTCGAAGAATATACGGGGATTCCTGTATTGGGTGTGATTCCTTGGATGAACGAGGTATTTCCCGCCGAAGACTCGTTGAGTTTGTTTGACGAACGAGTCAATAAACCCAGCAGCGATCTCACCATTGGGGTGATTCGACTGCCCCGGATTTCTAACTTTACCGATTTCGACCCCCTGGAAGCCGAGCCCTCTGTAACGGTGAAATATATCAATCCCAACCAATCTCTCGGTCATCCCGATGCTCTCATCATCCCCGGTTCCAAAACCACTATTGCCGATCTGTTGATCCTGCACAAAACCGGTATGGCACAAGCGATTAAAGACTATGTAGCCAGCGGGGGAACGGTATTGGGAATTTGTGGGGGAATGCAAATTCTCGGACAAATGGTTGCCGATCCCGAAGGCTTTGAAGGTGAGGAAGGACGGTATGAAGGATTGGGACTGCTGCCCGTCAAAACGATTATCAGCGGTCAGAAAATCTCCCGCCAGCGAGTCGTCACCTCGAACTTTCCACAGATGGGATTACCCGTTGTCGGATACGAAATTCACCAAGGGCGATCGCAAATTGGGCAGACAGCAACCACTCAACCGCTATTCGATGACCCCAATTTGGGTATTGTGGACACCGACCAATCGGTTTGGGGAACCTACCTCCATGGCATCTTCGATAACGGTCCCTGGCGGCGTACTTGGATCAACCGCCTGCGCCAGCAACGGGGGTTGAAATCGTTGCCGACGGGAATTCCCAACTACCGAGAACAGCGCGAGGCGATGTTGGATTCCCTCGCCAATACGGTTGGCGAGCAAATTAACCTCAATCCGTTGTTGTCGTAATGGGTAATGGATGATGGGTGACTAGCAAAAGCGCAGCTTATCATTTATCACTCATCACTTTCCATCCCGGAAAGAGGGATTGACGGGAACGGGCGATCGCTAAGCAGTCGTCCGGGACATCTTTGGTAATCACCGATCCAGCAGCGATCGTTACATTTTCACCAATTGTCACCGGGGCGACAAACACGCTATTTGCCCCGGTTTTGCTGCCATCGCCAATAACGGTAGGATGTTTTTTGAAGCCATCGTAATTCGCAGTAATAGTTCCCGCGCCAACGTTGACCCGATCGCCCAAAGTTGCATCGCCGAGGTAAGATAAATGGGCGACATTAGTCCGATCGCCAATTTGACTCTTCTTAACTTCGACAAAGTTCCCCACACGACAACTTTCACCGATTTCGGCATGACCTCGCAAATGGGTATAAGGACCGATCCGACTTCCAGCGTTCACCAAGCTGTCAGAAATCACCGAATAAAAAACAGTGACATTTTCCCCAATTTGGCTATTTTCAATTAAACTTCCCGGTCCAATTCGACTTCCCGATCCAATTTTTGTCGTGCCTCGCAAATGAGTTTGAGGTTCGATGATGACATCAGGTTCGATCGTCACTGTTTCGTCGATGGTAATACTATCAGGATCGACGAGAGTGACACCTGCGGTCATCATTTCATCTTTCACCCGATCTTGCAGGATCTGATAGGCTTCGGCAAGGTTCTGGCGGCTATTAATCCCAAAAATTTCTCGAGAGTCTTCCACATCCACCACCGTGACGGGATCGAGGTAATTCACTGCATCGGTAATATAGTATTCTTTCTGATTATTTTCAGCTTTCAAATTGGGCAGAATAGCCGCAAGTTTTTGCCAATCAAAGCAATAAATTCCAGCATTAACGCGGCAGTTTTGCTTTTGCGCGGCGGTACAATCGCGATCCTCAACAATCTGGTGAAAGACATTTTGGGCGTCGCAAAACACCCGCCCGTAACCTTGAGGATTGGGCAATTGTGCTGTGAGAATCGTCGCAGCATTACCGTTTTTTCGGTGAGTTTCTAGCAGTAAATTAAGCGTTTTTGCACGCAGCAACGGCGCATCACCATTAAGAACCAGCAACTCTCCGGTAAATCCTTCTAAATTCGGTAATAGTTGCTGGACTGCGTGTCCCGTTCCCAATTGTTCGGTTTGTTCGACAAATTCTAGATGGGGAAACGAACCCAATGTCGATCGAACTCGATCGCTACCATAACCGACAATGGCAAAACACCGAGATGGCGAAATTCCCTCGGCACTATCGAGAACCCGTTCGATGAGCGATTTTCCTCCCAAAGCGTGCAAGACTTTGGGAAGTTTTGATTTCATGCGCGTCCCTTTTCCCGCCGCCAAAATTGCTACTGCTACCATGATGTGTTTGTGGATGTTTTTCTGGGTCGTCCGTTTCCAATCCTAGAGCATACCATTTCCAGAGTTGCGGGAGTTACTGGAGTTTAGGTAAAGACGATCTACAATCCGGGTGTCGTCCGATCGAACAAAGCTGCAAAATCGATCGTCACGACTGCCGACGTATCCTCTTCTGGCTTGGAAATCACATCAAAAGCTTTATTGCGGGCACTGGCTTCTCGTAACGCTTGTACCACCACCTCGGCGACATCCGCCCTGGGGATCGAGGTGGGAATGCCGTTGGGTGGATTCTTCAACAATTCATCGTCTTTACCCACCAATAGTTCTCGTTTGCCCCCGGATTTGTCCAGCAATCCCCCTGCCCGAATAATGGTATAGTCAATCCCCGAATCAATCAGATACTGTTCCGCTTTGCGCTTCCAAACCAAGATGTTAGCGTTACCCAGTCGGTTGAGAGGATGGTTTTCGTCCGTTCCCCCCATCGAACCGACCAAAATGATATGTTCGACTCCGGCAGCTTTGGCGGCGTCGATTTGATTCATCTGACCGCGATAGTCTACTTCTTCCGGTAGTCCCCCCGGCGCGAATTCAAACTCCGGTCGTTCTCCGGGTTGCGGAGGGGCTTTCATTTGGGGAACCGCACTGGTGAGAATGACCAATGCCTGACAACGATCGAGGGCGCTTGCCAAAGCCGATCGATCGGCAATATCACCAATGTAAAACCCTTCGGTAGAACCAAATTTTTCCTCAACTTTGGCAGAAGACCGGGCAAATCCCACCGCTTCAAATGTGTCAGGATGTTGGCGAAGTTTTTGCACAACCAGAGATCCGGTGCGTCCGGTTGCCCCGGTGACGAGAATTTTTGACATCACTTATTACTTATTACTTATTACTTCAGTCAATCAGGGCTGTTGCCATCGACGGGCTGAGATCGATTGGGTAAGATGTATTCGAGATCGAGATCGGATGCGATCGCTGCTAGCTGGTCTAAATCAGCCGGATCGGTAAGATGAGGAAGATATCCCAAAACGCGAGTATTTGTGAGAGACTCGATCGTCTCAGCCGGGGCGAAATCTGCGATTTCCTCGGTTGTTGTCGGACGAATGCAATTGAGAACGATCCCCACCAGGGACACCCCAGATTGTCTGGCGAGTGCCACATTGGCGACGGCTTGGGAAATTGCGCCCAGTTTCACCGGAACCACTAAGACCGTAGGCAATCGCCAATCTCGCGCCAGATCCGCAACGGTCAACTCCCAGGTTATCGGCGATCCCAATCCTCCCAACGCTTCTACGATTACCCAATATCGTTGCTGCTGCAACGTTTGGAACTGCTGCCAAACCACACCGAGATCGATCGATCGACCTTCGCGTTCGGCAGCAATCGGCGGCGCGATGGGGGTCTTAAAGTGCAATGGAGTAATTTCATCCAGGGATTGACCCGTCTGGAACAAAGTATGGTAGAGTTCGCGATCGCCCTCTCCGGTCTGAATGGGTTTGAAAATTCCCAGCCGTTGATGGGGATAATGCTTTTGCCAATAGGCGGAGATCGAAGTTGTCAAAACCGTTTTGCCAACTTCGGTATCCGTTCCGGCAATCAACAATGAAGGGTGATACATTTTGCGTTGATATTTTTATCCTTGAGGCGGAGGAGACGTGGGCGAGGTGGGTTGTCCATCTGGAGGTTCGGGTTCCGGTTCCGGTTCCGGTTCCGGTTCCGGTTCGGGTTCGGGTTCCGGTTCCGGTTCCGGTTCCGGTGTCGGTTCCGGTTCGGGAATCGGAACCGGTTCTGGTGTCGGTTCCGGTGTCGGTTCCGGTTCGGTTCCGGTGTCGGTTCCGGTGTCGGTTCCGGTGTCGGTTCCGGTGTCGGTTCCGGTGTCGGTTCCGGTGTCCGGTTCCGGTGTCGGGAATGGGAACGGGTTCTGGATTCAACAGTTCTGCTTCGAGTTTGTAATCGCTTTGAGCCAATCCCTTAATCAGTTGGAGTTGCAGGGTATAAACGCCCGTTTCCGGTAAAAATCCTTGCCACGAAGAAACACGCTGCGATCGACCCGGTGCCGGAGATCCGTTAGGGGTCAACACCGTCATCAACACCCCTTCTCCAGTCAAGTTAGCATTTAACGACTGACCCGCGTTGCCGCTAAACCGATAGTTTAAGGTTTCATTAGCTTTCAGGCTGCGTTGAACTTGCAACGATCGACCTGGGGACAGGTTCAGTCGTTCCTCGGAAACCGTAGGCGTAGGGGCAGTGGTGGGACTGATAGTTGCAGTAGGAGTGGGACTAACAGGTTCATCAGAGTTAAACAACCCTCGGGCAAGCGTCCAAGCACTCAACCCCACCAAAACGGCTAAAGTTCCCCCAGCCAAAATGACCGTCGTGGGATTATCCCAAATCGATGGGGACGAAGCACTGGGAATGCTGCGACCGGCTTCCGTTCGGGGGGGTTCAGGCGGGATCGTACCGGGCGCCGGACGACCCACAGCCACCGTGGGGATCGCAGATACACCAGAAGCCGCAGTACCGGGAGACAGATCTTGCAGAGCTTCTTGTGCCGATTGATACCGATCTCCCGGTCGAGTGTTCAACATCCGATTGAGAACCTGCGCCAATCCCGGACTGACCGACACCGATTGTTGCCAAGTCCACACCAGTTGATGTTCGTCGAACAATTGTCCGGGGTCTCGTCCGGTCAGCAACTCTACCGCCGTTGCCGCTAAGGCATACAAATCGCTGCTAGGATAAGCACGTCCCGTCTGGAGCTGTTCGGCAGGAGCATAGCCGAGTTTGCCCACTGTCGTCCCTTGAGGCGTGCCTTGTTCGAGAGTTTCTGGCGATTGAATCCGGGTCGCCAAATCTTTGACCACGCCGAAGTCGATCAAAATCGGCACACCATCGACGGTGCGACGAATTACATTATCGGGCGAGATGTCTCGGTGGATGATTCCTTGAGCGTGAACGTAGTCGAGAACGGGAAGCAGTTGCCGCATCAATTCGGTCACTTCCGCTTCCGAAAAGTTGCGTCCTTGACTCTGATATTCCCGTAGCAGTGCGCGGTACGTATTTCCGTCAACGTAATCTTGCACCAAGAAAAAACGTCGATCTTCTTCAAAAGTCGCTCGAAACTTAGGAATTTGAGGGTGTTGGAGTTGGTAGAGAATTTCTGCCTCTCTTTGGAACAACTCGCGGGACTTGGTTACGGCATATTCGCTGCTTGTGGAAGGACTCAATTCCTTTAGAACGCAGCGTTCCTTGAAACGTCCCCCATCTTCCGCTAAGTAGGTACGACCAAATCCTCCTTGACCTAATACCTGGATTGTTCGGTATCGGTTTTGGAGGAGTGAGCCATTAGGAAGTGGTGATTGCATCATTTGTTATTGGTACTTGGTTCTTGGTTCTTGGTTGAAAGCGCGGAGTTTGTCTTCCTTTCCTCCTTTCCTCCTTTCCTCCTTCCCTTCTGTCTGAAAATCCCCTCCTGCAACTCCCAAAATCACTATTCTAGGACGCGCACATCGATGGTGCTGGCATTAAAGTTGTAATCTTTGCCTTCCAACTCGACTCCAGAACCAATTTTAATCTTGCTGCCGCCTAGGACGATTCCATCTGGCGTGACCTGTGCGGGACCTGTTAAAATCATCCGAAAGTTAACGCTGTAGAATTCTTCTTGGCGCGGATCGTCGAGGGCTTTCACCGTGCCGTCCGGCTGGGGAACCACTAATTTGCGGGGTAGAGGCATCACGGATTTGATATCGATCGAACCGGCGGGTTGGTTGCGAATAATCACGTTAGTTTTGCCACTATCTTCGAGTTTTTCTAAGAAGGCATTCGGGCTAATGACGCTCAATCCTCGGACAATGACCTCGACTTCCACGGGTTTAGTCGTCGGTGCAATTTGATTTTGAGCGAACGAACCCGTGGTTCCGGGGAAGAAGAATATGCTGACAACCACCATTAAAATTACGATCGCCGCTCCCAAGTCCAAGATACTGATTTTACCCAAAAGGCGACCTTTGGAATCCACTATTTTCATATAACCTGTAGCCTGTGCGTTAACCTCTAACACCTTCGGGATCGCCACTGTAGACGATTTTGCCTATGGGCGATCGCGGGTTCCCTAATAGCTTCTCATATTAGAGCGCAAAATTCCCTCTTCGGGCATACAGTCAGGGCTGTACCCCCGATTGGCTGTGGGGTTGAATCGATGTTGGGAATCGAGATCTCTCTAACTTTTTGGAGGTCGATCGCGCCTTTTGAGCGCACAATAGCCGATAATGACGATCGAAGAGTTCGAGATCGCTCCAACTGATGCCTAAACCTAGCGAATATGCCGTCCATCTCTTAATGACGGGCGGTCATCGAGAAGAAATTAAGTTTCCGACTATTCAAGACTTTCAAACTTGGTACAGTGCAACACTGAAGCCCAATTCCGACTCCAAAGAATTTCAAAACGTACCGATCAAAAACATTTCAGGAGAATACATGGTAGTTCGCCCCGCCGATATTATAGCGATTCGGGTCGAACCCATTTTCAGTTCTAGCGTCGATCGCTTTTGAACCGGGAAAAGAAGTTCGCAATACCAAAGTTACGGAGGGCAACCACGGGGGAATTGCCCCGAGAAAACGCTCCATAACGTATATGGCGGCCCGGCGTAAGTCCTGTTCTGGCAAGATTCAAACCTAGCCAGAAGGTCAGCCGATCATCGATCTAGCGATTTGAGGAGCGCACAGCCATGAACCTTTCAGCCGTTGGACAGACGGTGTGAGCCTGCGATCGCAACTGTCAGAAAGCGGGTGGGAGGGAAATCTTCCGCATCTCAGGCGGTTGCCGTCGAACCCGGAAGCCGGCGCGATCGCGACCCGTGCGATGAGCGTCGGATAATTCACAATCGCCGGATTCGGGGAAACCCAGAGGTTATGATATGGTAGATGGACTCGTAGCAAAACAAACTTCACCCTTGTTTGACATTGGAGGCGTTTGACCCGATCGAGTTCACCTCGTCAGAAATTTCATGACAGTTGCAGCTCTTTGGAAACACGGGTTTTGACAAGATTGTCCGGAGCGACAAACTCATCGATTTTGCTAAGGTAGTTTTGACAAGCACGAAGGGCTAGTAGCTGTATTTACCTATGGATGCGACCTTTGAGATTACCCTCTTGGTAGTATTAACTGTCATTGCGGGCATTGGCGCTCAGGTTTTGGCAGACTACTTCAAGGTTCCCGGTATTGTTTTTTTGTTACTGTTGGGCATCGGATTGGGTTCGGATGGCTTAGATTTATTGCATCCAAATCTATTGGGGGACGGACTGGAAGTCATCGTTTCTCTGTCGGTAGCGCTGATTCTATTTGAAGGGGGACTAACCCTGGAACTGCGCGACTTAGGGCGGGTTTCGGGAAGCTTAAGAAATTTAGTCACCGTAGGAACGCTGATTACGCTTCTCGGAGGCGGGATGGCAGCCCACTGGCTGGCAGAATTTCCCTGGCCGATCGCTTTTTTGTATGCGGCGCTGGTTGTCGTCACCGGTCCTACGGTGATTACGCCCTTGCTCAAGCACGTTCGGGTCGATCGTCAAGTTTCCGTCCTCTTAGAAGGCGAAGGCGTCCTCATCGACCCTGTAGGAGCCATTCTCGCCGTTTTAGTCTTAGATGTCATTCTCAACGGCGATGCCGATCCGTTAGGGGTATTTGTCGGTTTGACCCTGCGTCTGGGGGTCGGTACGCTGATCGGCGTCGCTGGCGGTTGGCTTTTAGGTATATTCCTCAAACGCGCCAATTTTCTGTCTGACGATCTGAAAAATTTAGTCGTTCTAGCAGGACTTTGGGGTCTGTTCGGTCTGGCACAAGCGATCCGCAGCGAATCGGGCTTGATGACGACGGTGGTGGCTGGTATCGTTTTGGGGAGTTCTGCCTTACCCCAAGAGCGATTACTGAGGCGATTTAAAAGTCAGTTGACGGTGTTAGCGGTCTCGGTACTGTTTATTCTGTTGGCAGCAGACTTATCGATCGCGAGTTTAGTGGCTTTAGGATGGGGCAGCCTCCTCACGGTTTTGGTTTTAATGGTGGTGGTGCGACCGATTAATATCTGGGTTTGCACCTGGAATAGCCCTCTCAATTGGCGACAAAAGTTGTTCATGGGTTGGATTTCCCCCAGAGGAATTGTGTCGGCTTCCGTGGCATCGTTGTTCTCTATTTTGCTCACCGAACGCGGCATTAACGGGGGAGATTCGATTAAAGCGCTAGTCTTTTTAACCATTATCGTTACGGTGTTTTTGCAAGGATTGACGGCGAAATGGGTCGTGCAATGGCTGGGGATTGAGTCCACCGCCGCGACTGGGGTGTTGGTTGTCGGTTCCCATCCTCTAAGCCGTTTGATCGCCCGCCTGTTTCAAGAACGGGGCGAATCGGTAGCGATCGTCGATACCGACTCCGAAGCCTGCTCCGAAGCCGAACGGGAAGGGCTAAAGGTGTTCCAAAGCAGTGCGTTGGATACGAAGGTGTTAGAGGAGGCGGGACTGGCTTCTATTGGAACGTTTCTCGCTGTCACCAGCAATGGGGAAGTTAATTTAGTGCTGGCGCAGCGAGCAATGGAAGAATTTCAGCCGCCGCGCACCCTAGCCATTTTTCCCAAGGATTCGCCCATCGAAGAATCCAAAAATCAGACGAAAGTCCAACAAGCATTCATGCCCGCTTTTCCCCTAAAAACCTGGAATCAATACTTGCGAGACCAAGAGATTAAGTTGGGGGAAACTGTCCTACGAGAAACGGGATTTGCTTTCCAAAAAGCTCATCTACAGGCGTTGATTCGATCTGGAGAACTATTGCCACTGCTCAAAGAACGAGACCAACAGCTACAAGCGATCGCCGCTAATGAAGCTTGGCAACCGGGCGAGCGAATCCTTTATCTGCTACACGCCCCAAAACCCAAACTGCTCAAGCGCCTTTCGGGAGCCAACCCCTCGCAAACCTTAACCTTGGAAAAGTTGCCGGAGGTTGAAGAAATTGCCATTCCGGCGGCTGTTTTAGAGAAGCCTTTGGAGAAGGTTAACACGGAGAGTTAAGTCTGTCTCAATTTAACTAAACAGGCGTAGCCGAAAACGAGATCGATCTGTACAGATACAAAAAACGGAGTAGATCGAGGATCGCACCCCCAAACAGTGGTGTTATAGCTGAGCGCTGTGTCGTTAGGACACATTCTGTATGCCAGAAGCATGATTCTAGACCATCTCAGAAACTAACCGATTTAATTGATGCAAATGCGCGAACCTGGGGGAGGCGAAACAGTCAAGAGCCACCTTGATTAACTGAGGGCTGGCGAAAGAAATTCACGCCGACAGAAACGAAGTCCGGATGGTGTGCGGACTAAGGAATTTTATAACCTGCGCGCGCAGGTTTTGTTTTTGGAGTGAAACCATCGCAGTATTGGGGTTTCCCCAACAGAAAATTGCTCCACTTATGGCAACCCAAGTGGAGCAGATGGCGTGCGGTTAAAACCGCCAGATTTTCTCCAGATTAACGGGTTTTGGGAAAGTGTTCGATCTGGGCATAACCGCTAAAGACTAGCGTTTTTCCTTCGGTGTCGAGACGATTGAGACGCATTACCACCCCATCGAGATTGAAGCGATCGAGATCGATCATGTTGCCAAGTAGGCTGACCAGGGCTTTGCCCAGAGCAAGAGATTGCTCTCGTAAGGCTTCTGGGATATTGTCCGTCTTGAACTGGGGATCGGTAAAGGTAATGCGTCTGCGGCGTTCGATGGCAATTGTTGTAATCAAGTGCAACGGCACGGGTTCAGAATCCTGGCTTTGGGCGATAGCTGTTAGTTCGAGGCGGTTTTGTGGCAACAAGCCAATGTTG
This sequence comes from uncultured cyanobacterium, assembly GCA_963838375.1. GTDB lineage: Bacteria > Cyanobacteriota > Cyanobacteriia > Cyanobacteriales > Geitlerinemataceae > DVED01. Next base: position 58,833 of record CAWIQY010000019.1, read on the forward strand.
ACTTCTTGGAAAGAAACAGGCTTGCCACCGGAGACCTCGAGGAGTTCGGGTACATCGAGGTTTTGAAGGCGCTGGGTCACCAGTTCGGCCCCGAAAGAGCGATCGATCCCAGCTTCGGTCAGCACCACCTTGGCAACGGCTTGGGTCGGCTGTTTCAAGAGCAACTTGCCGCTGAGGACAGAACTGAAATCGAGGGAGACTGCATCGGTTTCAAAGGACATATACTCGACGGGAAAATCCCGGCGTATAACGAGGCGCTGACCTTCCATTTTGACGCTATCCACTGCCCCCTGCAAAAGCTTACTGGGTGGAGAACAGCGGATCTGAACGTCTACGGATTCGCTTTGCGAAAACAGCAACGCAATGGATTTGCTCGCGACGGTACCGAGCATTTGCTCGCCCCAGTCGGAGCCAGAAGAGGGGCTTGCGCCGGAAAAACTGCCAAACATTTGCCTTTTGTAATGTGTCACGTTCAGCTTTTAGCGTTCGGCTTTGGGCTTTAAGCTAAAGCTGGTGGCTGATTCAACGAGCTTCTGGCGGAGTCGCTTTGCGATACTCCACCGGAGTCGCTCTGCGATCGGCGAATTGTTACCGAGTTCCATCTAACTTGTAACAAAATATTAAGCATATCGCAAATGTCGAATCGTCTGCGGCAACGTCAAAGCCTTATGTAGCTGGCATCCTGAGAAGATATTTAGATCTGGGGAATACACGGGTCGATTGCGAGGGGTTGGGCCCTCGAGCAAGGGTTCACACCGAAAAGACCGATATTTTTCTCTGGTGGGGAGATAATCGCCTTATAGGTGTAGTTTTTTTACCATATTGAGGAGCCTGGGAAAAAAGATGCGCCTCCTGAACTCGATCCGTCCTAACAAGACTGAATACAGCTATAACGAGAGAAGACACAAATCTTTAGGTTCAGGGCGATTTATAAAAATCAGCCCCCCAAACCACAGATTTTTATAAATCGCCTATTGGACAGTTGTCGATCCGACTTTAGATTCGTAGAATGTAGCAAAGACCGCCAATCGCCGCGATCGATCGCCAGAAGCAGGACGGGGAGTTGAATCGAACCTAAAAATTGAAAAATATGGTGGTGTATCGCACTGAGGAAAAAAGAGGCACTCGGACGGATCTAACAAAAAACGGACTTTTACGTTAGGAGGTTTTTTGATTTTTTTGTATGCGATGTTGCAAAATATCTGGTAACATCCTATAAATAAATATGCGTAATCGGTATTGTCGAAATATTCTTTTTCATCTCCTGAGTCTAGCCGGTGACGATGGAGAATGTCAGACGACCGATGAGGCGATCGCTCTTCACCTATCCTTGAATGACGGTTAGGCAGTATAACACAGTGAGATTGGCGTTGAGCTTGCAGTTTGCTCCTAACCGATCGTCCAAAGCAGAGTTTTCAGTTTTTTCAGGGTGTCTACATGAGGTTTTACATTATGAAGCCTCAAAAAACCTTAAGTAAAAATCTAGAGAAGATCGGGATAGATTGTCTGTCGCTCTGCTAGATTTTTTCTAGACTTTTCAGTAGAATTACGTAACTATCTCGAGGTGTGTCAAAGAAATTGCGCGATCGGATTGCGTAATTTATCGGAGGCGGCTTCGCCACTGGAAGATCGACCGAATTAGCAGAAGGAAGGAGAGTCATGATTAAAGTAATGGTGATAGAAGACAGTCTCGCTCAACGCAAAGCGATTGCTAACTTTCTGAAGTCCGGAGGAGCGATCGCGATCGAAGCCAAAGATGGCATCGAAGCGCTTGCCTTACTCGAAACCCAACAGCCCCATATCATCCTGCTCGATGCCATCATGCCCGGCATGAGCGGCTACGAGGTATGCCGCCGGATTAAAAGCAATCCCAAAACCCAGCACATTCCGATCGTGATGTGTACCGGTCAAGATGGCACGAGCAATCGCTATTGGGCGATGAAACAAGGCGTGGATGCCTATCTGGTCAAACCCTTTAGATCGGCAGAACTGATCGACCTACTTAAACAATTGTTACGTTCCTCAGTTAAAACGATCTCGACCCAACCGAAATCCCGACCCATAACTTCTAGACCCGCAGTCGCCAGTCCTTGCTAAACTCATTGTCAATCTCCTGAAGTTCGCTCGGTCAATGGGGATAGAGGCATCTTTTTGAGGCTGCCCTGTTTCTAAATGAGGAGGCGAGACGCATTGCACCACTCAAGCTTGAACGCACGGTTCTAACTGCATCCACCTGCGCAAAACATTGACCCCAGTTCTTCATCGTGAAATTCCGCGATCGCATTTCTTCAGATTCTCCCAAACGTCCTAATCTCCGTCGTCGCTTCATCCGTATCGGACAAGCTCAACTCAAGTGGGTTGGGGAGTTTCCTTTTCACTGGAGCGATCTCTACCACTGGCTGCTGATGACCTCTTGGGTCAAGTTTTTTAGCTTGATTATCGGGGGCTACTTTGCCGTCAATTTCGCCTTTGCCGTTGCCTATCTTTTCGGAGGCAACGGGATTGAAAATGCGCGTCCGGGATCTTTCGCCGATGCCTTCTTCTTCAGCGTGCAAACCATGGCAACCATCGGTTACGGGGCGATGTATCCCAAAACCGCTTACGCCAATGTTCTGGTGACACTGGAAGCCCTCCTCGGCTTGTTGGGGGTAGCTATGGCAACCGGGCTGATGTTCGCTCGTTTTTCTCGACCGACTGCTCGCGTTCTCTTCAGCAAAGTTGCCGTTATTTGTCCCTATGATGGCGTACCAACACTGATGTTTCGTGCTGCCAACCAGCGCCACCACAAAATCATCGAAGCGCAAATTCGGGTGAGTTTGCTGCGAGAGGAAGTTACCCCAGAAGGGCATAGCTTACGCCGATTTTACGATCTCGATCTGGCGCGTTCCCAAAGTCCAATTTTTGCCCTATCCTGGTTGGTCATGCACCCGATCGATCGACTTAGCCCCTTGTATGGGGAAACCTTCACTTCTCTGGTCGAACGAGACACTCAACTCATCGTCATCCTCACCGGACTGGACGAAACCGTTTCCCAAACCGTGCACGCCAGTCAACTCTATATCCCGGAAGATTTCCGCTGGAATCATCAATTTGTCGATATTCTGTCCGTCAACCCGGATGGCTCTCGTCATATCGACTATCCTCGCTTTCACGATACGTTCCCCTTCGAGACATAGATATTTTGCCAAGATGTTGCCCGTTTGAGGCGATCGTCTTCAAAATTCTGTGCCTAAACAAACCATTCGCGGTAGAATTGACACAGTGTCAAACATCCCCGAACGTTTGGAGCGTACGATGAATCTTAAAAGCTTTGTTTCAAAAACTCTCGGTCTCGCCCTCTGTGCAGCCGTCTTAGCAATCAGTACTTTCTTACTGGGAGTTTCCCCTGCCTCTGCGGGAACAGTTCAGGTCAAAATGGGCGCCGACAACGGAATGCTAGCATTCGATCCTCCTACTGTCACCGTAAAATCAGGCGATACCATTAAATGGGTCAATAATAAGCTATCTCCTCATAATGTTGTCGTGGAAGGTCATCCGGAACTGTCCCACAAAGCGCTGGCTTTCAGCCCCGGAGAATCCTTTGAAGTCACCTTTGACTCTCCTGGTACTTATAACTATTATTGCGAACCTCACCGGGGTGCTGGGATGAATGGCAAGGTTGTTGTCGAGTAAGACCAACCCGATCGACTTAGGTAGAAATACTTCGATCGACCTCCTCCTTTCTCTCGAAGGGAGGAGGTTTTTTAGCAATTTTGCTCTTCCTGACATTTTGTAACACTCTCTAGAATCTCCTCAACAGTCAGACTGGGTGCATTATTTCAGAGAATGGGAGATTTTTGGCTTTAATATTAAGTTCTGTATCTTTTATGGGAGATCTGGTGTTCTTCCCGAAATCTTCACCCTAATTCCTTAATATCCTAAAGAAGCTAAGAAAGCATCATACTCTCTCAAACAAACTATCGTTTTTTCAATTCTTAGAAATTCTTTTTACTTTCAATTCAACTTTAAATCGCGTTTTAGGTCAAATTTATGAATACCTGTCCGTGTTGCTCTAACCAACTTTTACGTCACATTCGTCATAATCGAGGTTATTGGTTTTGCCAAAACTGCTGGCAGGAAATGCCGGACTTGCAGGAAATTTTATCCGACTCGTTCAAACTCGATCGGACTTTAATCTCTTCTTCTAAAATAGCTTAGCCGAAGCGATCCGATCGAACGATAACTGTCTATCCATCGCAAAAGGAACTCGAGTCCGATGAGGTTGCGACAATTCATTCCCCAAGAGCAATTGGAATTGGGGTGGTGGGTGGAGATTTCCACAACAGCCCCTCACTGTACTTACTACTTCGGTCCGTTTGAATGCGAAACATCAGCCCGATCGTCTCAACACGGCTACGTCGAAGATCTCGAAGGTGAAGGAGCTCGAGGGATTACGGTTTGGGTAAAAAAGTGTCAACCTCGGCAACTCACCCTTGACCTCTAGGGTTCACCTCAAAGTTTTCCATCGTTAACTTGGCTTGGTTCTAGAAAATGTCGAAACTACCGATTAATCTAACTCGTTTAGTGGTTGAAGAAGAACTCGAAACGCTCGCAGAGCAAGAGGCGTTTCCCCGTGAGTTCTCGAATCCGCACATTCAATATACTCTAATTGATGAAGTGTTGTGTCAAATTCCCAATCGGTATATTTTACTAGATACCGATCGACAAGACTCGCTTCCTTCTCTGCTGAGTTGTGTCTCAACTTGTGCCCGATTAAAAATCGAAGAATTACTCAAACGAGGAATTCATAACCGATTGACAGAACCCAGAGTCTGGCAAGACCGATCGACTGTGGAAGAAACTTGGAATTTACCTCAAACTTCTCTAGTCTGTACGAATTAATTTTCGGGTTAATTGTTGGGTGAGATTCTCAGCACTTTGCCGTCAGCGAGACAGTAAAGCGATCGACGGGGAATAATAGTGTGAACTACTCGGACTTGCCTACGGCTTACGTCTGAGCTTCCCTACTCATTGGGAATAGCCTCAAAAACTCCGGTTTTGTTGGTCTTACATTCCACGGCAGTTGCTCTACTTGGGGAGACCCCAAGACCGCACTGCCTTCTCCTAGGGCAGGAGTCCCGGTTCCCTAGACCCAATTGTCTCGCTTCTACACTTGCCTGTTAGCTTGGTTTTCGCTGATGGCATTGGCATGAAAGCTCCTTGAAATGTACCTGAAAACATCGTGGATTCGTCATCCATCTAGAATCTGTTTGACCCGTGCCAAAATCTATTCAACTAAATCAGCAGGAGTCCCCCGCTCTACCTGTACTCAGGTGAGCGGCGGGAGGAATGCGAGTGAGGGACGAGTTCCACCGCTCTGCAAAACCGACAATCGTAGATCTCGCAAAGCAGAGCGGTGGGCGAGGAGCGAACAAATCTCTTACTTTGTCCCTTGTTTTCATTGCTTTCACGAGATATAATGATATCAGAGTTCGTGAAGATAATGCCCCAAGTCATCACCGCCAAGCTAAAACTCAACTTGACTACCGAGCAAAAAGCCTTGGTGTCTCAGACGGCTTTAGCCTACCGTGATGCCTTGAACTATACTTCACAAGTCGCTTTTGATGCGGGTAAAACCAGTAATGGTGCCAAGTTGCAAAAGGCTGTCTACAAAGAATTGCGGGTTCGATTTGGGCTGGGAGCGCAAATGGCTTGCAATGTACCTAGACTTGTCTCTCGAACCTATAAGACCCTCTGGACTAAGGTCAAACAATCTAACGATGCTATCGCCAACGGCTACACTAAGAGACGGTACAAAGGGCTAGATTGAGCTCCTAAATACATCTCTCGAACTTGTACCCTAAACTATCAGAGAGACTATTCTTTTAAGACCGAGCGGCAAGTGAGTATCATCACGCTACAAGGTCGAATAGTAGTTTTTTACGATGGGTACAATAAGCATCTAGATTTGATTGCCAACGGCGCCAAAATTGGAGCGGCTAAAATTGTTTATCAGCGTTCTTCTAAGATTTATTACCTAATGGTAAGCGTCGAAGTAGAAACCCCTGAACTCGACCCACTGAAGATAACCAGAGTTTCTGGTGTTGATGTCGGGATGAGATATCTGGCAGTAGAAACAGACCTGAAAAACCAGTCTAAATTCTACTCAGGGAAGGACGCCAGACATAAAGCCAATCGCTATCACAAAGCACGGATGACTCTTCAGCGCCAAGGCACTCGGTCGGCAAAGCGAAGACTAATCGCTTTGTCTGGAAGAGAAAGACGGTTTATCGCTGACGTGAACCACCAAATCAGTAAGGATATTGCCAAGCCTAATAGCCTAATCGGACTAGAAAACCTAACGGGAATACGGGATAGAACTAGAACTAAATCTGGCAAGAAGGCAAGTAAGAAGAGACGTAGGGCTAATCGAAATAAAGCCAAATGGTCGTTTGCCGAATTGCAGGGCTATATCGACTACAAGGCTAATCTAAATGGTTCGCTCGCGACTTTAGTCCCTGCTCATTACACATCGAAAAGTTGTCCCAAGTGCGGACATACATCGGACGCTAATAGACCCAATAAAGGGCTGTTGTTCCGCTGCGAATGTTGCGGTCATCAGTTGCACGCTGATTTGGTTGGCTCCAGAAATATTGCAATGAGAACGCTGCTAGTTCGGCAAGACTGGACTAGTACGGGGAGCTTGTCAGCATCCCCTAATGTGTCGAGCGGTGAAACCAAAGCTGAAATCCTATCTAGGTTCTCAGAATTGCGGTGGAGTTCAGATACAAGCCCACACTGTAGCGGTACTCCGCTCAGTGTTGGGTAGTTGACCTATTCTTCTCCGTCAACCATGCAGCTTCAACGAATCGCGATCGATCCTTCTCAATTCGATCTCCCCCACATTACCCTCACCCGCCAACAGCAGCACTACTTATGTCGGGTGTTGCGGCTGAAATCCGGCGATCGCTTTGTGGCGATCGATGCACAGCGACAGTGGTGGTTGTCCGGTCTAGAACAACAATCTTCTGGGGAGTTTGGCGCGATCGCACTCGAACGCCTGGAGGTACAAACCGAACTGCCGATTGCTATTACCCTAATTGTCGCTTTACCCAAAGGCAATGGCTTCGACGATGTGGTTCGCAGTTGTACGGAATTAGGGGTGAGTGTCATTCAACCCATTTTCAGCGATCGCACTCTCCTCAGCCCCAGTTCCCAAAAATGCGATCGGTGGCGGCGCATTATCCGAGAAGCTGCCGAACAATCAGAACGCCAAACCATTCCTTCCCTAAGCGATCCCATTCCCTTTCAAAATGCGATCGCTAATACTCAAAATTTCGATCGCCGTTATATTTGCGTGGCGCGAGGGGAAAATGCCTCCTTACTCCACAACTTGCAAACCGCCAAACTGCAAAGAGGTGAGACGATCTCGATCGCAGTCGGTCCCGAAGGCGGCTGGACGCCCGAGGAAGTCGCACGGGCGCTCGATGCCGGGTGGGAACCGGTTTCCTTGGGAAAGCGGGTGCTGCGGGCTGTGACAGCGCCGATCGTGGCTATGTCGATCGGCGCTGCTGCTCTCGAATCGTTGAGGGTGGATGGATAAATTCCCATCGAACCTCAAAGAGAGGGTAACGCCGACTGTCGATCGAGTCGGGGTTTCTTTGGATTCACTTGGGGAGAAGGTTCGATCGGTGTTTCCTCTGTCAAGTCCTCCCCGGTATTTTCTGGGGAAAGTTTGGGTTTTTGATACGGATTAGAATCAATGGTTTCTTCTGTTTCGGGAATCGGTTCGGGAGTGAATTCTTCCGACGGGTTGGGAGTGACTTTGGGAATCGGTTTGACAGGCGATTCTGGAGTGGCTTCGGGGGCGAAGTCGGGAGTTGGGGGAGTCGATGAAGAATCGGGTTGCGGAATCGGTTTTTTCGTTTCCGGTTGAGAGTTATCCGGTTGAGAGTTATTCGGTTGAGAGTTATTCGGTTGAGAACTCTCTGGGATATTAAATTGAACCTCAAAGGTTTGGATTGTGGGTTCCTCAACCGGTATCCACCCAGCCCCGGCGGCTGCTATTGCCTGTTGGTCGAGGTCTTCGTTGCCCGTTCCTTCTAGGAGTCTCACCTCAAAATTACCATCTCCATCGACCACCACCGCGACTTTGGCTCGACCGGAAACTGGGGAGGGAATATTCAGGGGACTTAGGGATAGGGTTTCAGAACCCGGATTATTTTCTTGGAGTGCCTGAAACTCGGGATTGTCGATGGGAGTTTTTTCTGGAGGCATTGTTTGGGCGCCTGCAACCTCTGGCATCGTTTCAGATTCCGACATTGGGTATGTGACAATCAGGATATACTCTCCGGGTTCTGAAGGGATAGAAGGAGACGTGTTCTCAAATGTATATTCGATCGCCGCTTCAGCTAACTTATCTTCTTCCATCAGTGTCCACCCAGCCTCGCCGTTAGGTTCGACGACAACGAGAACTGGATAGTTACCTTCGAGATCTTGAAACGCACTTTGTCCGGTTCGCATCCCTGGAGTTGCCCCAAGCAAGGTTCGGTTTCCTCCTGGCGAGTTGACATCGACACCCACCCCATCAGCATTTGCGATGGTTGTGTTTTGGGAAGATGACTTGCTGTCGTCCGGATCGGTCATCGGGGTTTTTACTCGGGTTTTTTCAGGCGTTTTTGTGTCGGCTGAACTGGACGAACCCCCCGGCGGCGAACCGACTATAGCCGAAAGGTCGATATACCCATCCCCAGCGCTATATGGAGAGTAAGAATAAGCATAGGCATCCCCGGTATCAGTATAGGCAGATCCATAATCCTCGTAATACTCACCACTAGAAGCCGCCTCCGGCTCTCCGGTATACCAATTCGAGGCAACTCTGGACGGATCGTTAGTGGCGGCTGAAGTCTCCGAGGACGGGTTGCCACCAAAGATGCTAGACCAACCTCGCCGGGATGGGGATGGGGATTGGGAAAGATCGCCGGAAAGTGGAGGGGGTGAAAAAGAGGGAGGGGTATTGGTGTTGGAATTGAAAGAGGGCAATCCCGGCGGTAAAACTGTAGTTTTCGGGGCGGGGAATGCCGCACTGAAGCGAGCGGCTTCGGCGGGGGTTAGTTGCAGGATATTGGTTTCTAGGGGTCCTCTGGGCTGTTGTTTGCGACCTGCAATCATCGGTCCGACAACCGGTAGAGCGGCGACAGCCAGTCCGTGAAGCGCCACAGAAGCGACGATCGCTAAATAGGTGGGATTATATAGGGCTTTGAACAAGCGCACAGGACCTGGGGGGATGCGGGAAACCGGAGAAACGGTTTGAAGCGGGTCGGCAGAAGAGATAGGCATAATCGAGTTCACCTCAGATGGGTTGAAAATAAATTATAAATAGGGTTTTTCTTAGAGGGGGGTTTAGCAGGAAATTGAGTGATTTTCCCGAGTCGGGCGATCGAATCTGCCCTAAATCCGAGTAATTTTAAAAAGTCGTTAGATCATTAGATAGTTTAACAAGTTTCACGGTTGCCCATGGGTGGGGTTTGACTCCCCTGGATGATTAATAAGGAAAAGTAGGAGAGTTTGAGATCGGATCGATCGCGTAAATCGGCGTAAATCACCTGTTGGGGAAGGGTGGCGCGTTCCACGACGTAACTGCGATCGAGTAGTTCCCGACGTGCCAAAGTCTGCCACACTTGTGGGTAAACCGAACTCATTTTCATCAACACCACCACATCCGCCCAATCCAGAACTGCGTCCAGTTCCGAAACGCGGTAGAGTGCGGGGAGAATTGCAAGACGCTGGCTGCGAACGGTGAGGGGAATACCCAGTGCTGCCACGGCTGCCAGAGGCGAACAAACGCCGGGAATGGCTTCTACTTTGGCTTCGGGATGAAGGCGTTGCAAGGTTTGCGCCAAATAGGTAAACGTGCTGTAGAAGCTGACATCGCCTTCGCAGGCAAAGGCAACATTTTGTCCGTTTTGGAGATATTCCCAAGTTTGTTCGGCTCCGCATTCCCAAGCGCGAATCAGAACGGCATCATCTTGAGTATAGGGAAAGTCTAACGCAAGTTGAGGTCGATCGACGTTCAACCACGGCGCGATGATTTGTTGGGCGATTCCCGGTTTGCCACGGGTTCCGGCGGGAAATGCTACCACATCTGCTTGTTTGAGGATGTTTAGCCCTTTGAGGGTCAGCAATTCGGAATCGCCCGGTCCCACGCTGATTCCGTATAATGTACCGATCGTTTTTAAAGTAATGTTTGTAATCTCCGATTGATGGGTTTTTAGGTTGGTAGGATGGGCGATCGTTGAACTTACCCTAGAGTGCATTTTAATAGAATCGAACGTCTTTATAAAACTTCTAAGAATTGCTGAATCAATCCTGTCGTCACGGCTGGAATTTCCAGTTGTGGCGTCAATCCTGCATCATCCAAGACTTGGAAATAGCGGATGGCTTGGGGGTTGAGATCGGCAAGTCGCTTTCCGGTTTCGAGAGGGGTAAATTGAGTTTGTTTTCCCCAAATTATGGCGGTGGGTACGGTGAGTTGAGGAATGTACAAGGCTAAGTCGAAGCATTGATTACCTCGGACAAAATCTAGGGCTGAATATTCGGCGTTGGGTTGTTGTGCCGATTGTAAATAAGCTTCAATAATTTCTGGATAAATTCGACTAGAATCGGCAAATTGACGTTGTGCGAGAAAGGTGGAAATTCCTTCACGAGTCGCGATCGCAGCGTTATAAATCAGACGATCGAGAAAAGGTGTTGAAACCAGTTGAGCGAATAAGTTTCGGCTGTAATCTTCGCCAAAATCGGATAATCCTGTAGGATTGGTTAAAATGAGCGATCGAAAGAGTTCGGGACGATCGATCGCGACCCGAATCGTCATGGCTGCGGTTAAAGAGGATGCAATCGCCGTTACGGGACGATCGCAGGTTTTTTCGATAAATTCGGTAATTGTGGTCAGATAATCATCCAGTCGATATTCTCTTTCGGGACGATCGGATCGTCCCCAGCCAATTAAATCCGGAGCTAAAGTTCGATACTTCGGCGCAAAGGCTGGATAGACTTTCGACCATTCATAAGCTGAAGAACCGCCGCCCAAACCATGAAAAAAAATAAGATCTCGATCGTCAACAGATATCTCAGAATTCCAGAATTCCCGATCGGCTGTATAGTACATTATTCTGCCAAGAGCAGTGACGATCGACTCCGATTGGAAACCTGTGGGAATTAACATTTTTTTGTTGTTAGTTGTTACTGGCTTGTATAATGCAAAGCACTGACTTATTAAGTATTACTGATTACTTTTCGATCGTCATCGCTCTCCCATCATGGCTTGTAACCGACCATCAGGATTAATTTGTAGGGCAATTTCATAAGATCGCATGGCATCTTCAGGACGATCGAGTTTTTCGAGAGCTTGAGCTCGTTGCCACCAGGCGAGATCGTTAGCAGGCTGAAGTTGAATAGTGCGATCGCACGCCGTAACCGTATTATCATATTGCTCTAACTGGTACAAAATCTTGGCAAGTTTCAACCACAATACAGGATTGTTCGGCCAAAGAGAAATCGCTTTATCGTAGGTAAAAAAGGCATCGGTATATCGTTCCAACTTTTCTAATAAAGTTGCCCGTTGCAGTCGAATTTCCAGAGTTTGGGGCTGAAGTTCGATCGCCCGATCGTAAGCCACAATCGCATCGTCATCGCGGTTCAAAGTTTCCAGAACTCGAGCGCGTTCGAGCCAAGACCGACAAGCTAAACCCCCATCGTTGCCTGCAAATTCCGCAGCTTTATCATAAGCTATAATTGCCGATTCGTAGCGTTCTAACTTGACGAGCGCTTCTCCTCGAGCTTCCCAAGATGCTGCCGAATCCGGAGCCAGTGCGATCGCGTTATCCAAAGCCACGATCGCTTCTTTGTACCGTTCTAACCGACAGAGAGTTTGACCGCGACCCAACCAAGCCTCCCCCGAATTTGGAGCGATTTGAGTCACTCGATCGAAAGCGGCAAGAGCTGAGGGATAGCGCCCAACATCATAAAGAGTCAGTCCGCGACCGTACCAAGCGGGGACAAAATTATCTTGAATCCGAATCGCCCGATCGAAACAGTCCAGTGCTGCCTCGCCCCATTGATGGCGCATTGCCATCCCTTTGCAGTACCAAGCCGGAGCATTATTCGGCTGAGCCTGAATCACGCGATCGTAACAAGACGTCGCCTCAGTATAGCGGCGTAACTTCTCCAAAGCACAACCGCGATCGAGCCAAGTTTCCAGACGGCCCGGCGCCAGTTCCCAAACCCGATCGTAAGCCGTCAGTGCATCTTCATATTGGTGTAAATTTTCCCAAACCCGTCCCAAATTCAACCAAATCGTCCAGTCATTGGGTTGCAATTCTAGGGCTTGCCGATATGCCGTTGCGGCTTCGGGATACTGTTGCAGGTAGTTGAGAACATTGCCGCGATAGTACCAGGCTTCCAAAGAATTGGGTTTGATGCGCGTTGCTTTTTCGTAAGCCTCGGCAGCGGCTTGATACCGTTGTAGCTGCTCGCAAGCGCGACCTTGATAGTACCAAGGATCGTATTGTTTGGGTCGAAGCTGACTGGCCCGTGCCAAGGCAGCAATGCTCCCTTCATATTCTTGACGATCGTGGAGGATTTTTCCCCGCAGCATCCACGCCCAATATTCGTTGGGTTTGATTTGAATCGCCCGATCGTAAGATTCTAAAGCTTCGTCTTCGCGCCCGAGTTTCTTAAGCGCTTGTCCGCGCCGCAGCCAAAGCGCCACCCATTCCGGCTGAGCTTCTAAAGCGGTATCATAACAAGCGATCGCCGCTTCATATTGCCCTTGTTTCTCCAATGCTTGACCCTGCTTCAGTTCTGGAGGAGACAGACGCAACAGTTTCCCAGAGCGCAGAGAGGAAGTGGAGTCCTTTAAAAAAGAGAGAGAGCGATCCAGTAGTGGCTTGATGTCGATCTTGCTCCTCATGGAATCTGCGTTCTCATTCTCTATTTTCCGCCTCCAATTTACCACGTGTTTTGTCATGAGAATTCTCGACCAGAGCGATCGGTATTGAGGGGGTGGGACGGGTTTGGCAAAGACGGCTAAAGCGTTTGAGGGCAGTAGAAACCATTTGTTCGTCAGTCGTATACAAACCGATTTCCTTGGGATAGCTTTGAGATTCTAGCCCCAACAGCGATTGACCGCCACCGAGCATCCAAGCGCGATCGCACACCAACAGTGTATCGCTGATTCCCAAAAGTTTGAGTCTCAACTTCGGATAGCGCTGTTTGAGTTCGAGCAGCGTCGCGATCGCGCTATAGTGCTGGTGCGGATCTCGCTCTGGATGGTATCGCCAGCCGCCCGGTTTGAGGGTAATCGGTTTGGTGGGATGGTCGGCTTTACCAATGTCGGATCGATTGCCCCAACCGATACTCACCGCGATCGATCGCTCCAGTGCCGTTGCCAATTGTGCCATCACTTTCTCAAACTCAGGAGCGAGAAGGCTAACTTGAGGACTGACGATCAAAACTTCCTCTTTTGCCTCTTCCCAGGCTTCTAGCAGCCAAGGCAGAGGGGAATCCGTCACCATTTGATAGCGGTAGGGGAGAACAGTATCTAAGCGACGATCGAGATCCTCTACCCATTGGGGTTTCGACTCCACTGCCACAGCTTTTTGCAGCTTTTGAACCCTTCGTGCCAAATATTTCAATCCCGGTTGCAGCAACTCTTGTTGCTGTTGTGCCAATCCCTCAACGCGGGTTTCGAGATCTTCGAGTTGTGCGTTGAGCGTATCGCGATCGGTCGTACGATCGACGAGAATATTCAATTCTGCTTGCAATCGCACCAATTGACGTTTCACGTCGTCAATTTGGGGAGATGGCAGCGACAAACTCAAATGAATCGACTGGATTTGAGAGCGCACTTCCCCGATATCCTCCCCCAAATGGTGGTTGAGATTGTACAATCCTTGCTGGAGATGGGCGATCGAATCTTTCGTTTTCTGGCGATCTCGAAGGGCTGTGGTTTCCCACTCTTCCTGACACCGCTGCACATCCACCACTGCTTCGCCAATGCGTCCAACTGATTCCTCGAGCTTTTGCAAGCGTTGGCTCAACGGCAAAGCTTGAAACGCATCTTGCAACCCTTGAAGTTCCCCGCGCAACTGCTGGGATTGGCTGACGACGACGGCGGTTTTCTCTCCGGCGCGTTCTTGCAACCGACGGTAGCGATTGGCGAGGTTGAGCGAAATTGCTGCCATTACAGGCGTCACGGCAAACAGAGCTTGCTGAAACACCATCCCGGCTGCCGCCCCCAGTACCGATATCCCCAGAGAAATCGGTTCGGCGATCTCGATCCAGTGTCGTGAAGAGCGCGATGATGCTCCCGTCAGGTGCGGCAGCGATAGAGGTTCCGATTTCAACATAGCCCAATCCAAAGATTAAGTAGGATTGTAGCAAATGTAGGGGCGAAGCATTCGGGGAGTAATTCTTGGGTCAAATCAATCATTTATAGCCCGAATGCTTCTTCGCCCCTACAGGGGTAAGGCTAGATGGATGACGAATTTCCAATATTTTCAGGTAACGACTCGGGTTTACTTTTCCAATTCTCCTGTTAGGGCATAGTCTAGATCGAAGGATGGCTCCGTAGGGAAAGTCGAGGGAGGCAGGTCGGTTTCGGCGATCGCCAATAAGCGACCTTTGCTATATCCAGCCGTAAATGCCTCTTCTAAGAACGATTTCAGGCTGGGGTTGTCTTCGAGCAAATCTTGAAGATCGTCCCGTTGTGCGGCGATCGTGGCTTCCCAGGACGATCCGCGACGTTGGGGTTGGTATTGCCATTTCAGCAAATGCCCCAGCAATATCCGCAATCGATTAATCAGTTCGCGCCGTTCCTGCCGCCCCATACTTTCGATCTCTTCAGCTAAGTTATCCCAGTCGAGTTCGTTCGGTTGGCGCGATCGCAGCAATGCACCTTGTTGCTGAGTCCATGCATAGAAATCTGTGTCGTAATCGTTCATAACGAGATCTCCAAACGTTCGACCCCATAGCGATCGAAAACAGTATCAATACTTAAAATAAGACCTTGATTCACCACAGCTTTAGCAATTGATGCATTCAGATAAAAAAGGGTTTTATCCGTTGTGCCAGTTCGTCAGGTACTTGAATTGTAATTTCTACCATAAATCTTCTACAATATCGATCGTGGGAGATGTCAAGATATTTTTTCCGATATTAACGATTTTTCCATTTTAGCGCGTCCAGTTTGACCTCACAAAAGCGATTGCGCAAGCCCAGAGATCGGCTCGCTTAATCAGATGGATACAAGTCTGTATCTCGATTCGAGAATTGATATACAGCAGTTTTCGCAGCTATGAGGTACATAAAATTTTGGGTTGATGTAGGGGCGAATGGCATTCGCCCTTCTAGATGTACCGCATAATACCGGGAACCGCTGTAATTGAACAATTAACAATTAACCATCACGTTATGTCTTATATCGATTGGAAAATTGAAACCAAGCGATTGGTCTCTTGCAGTTGCGACTATGGATGTCCTTGCGAATTCAACGGTCGTCCCAGCCAGGGATTTTGTGAAGGTGTCGAGGCGATGGAAATTGTCGAGGGATATTTTGGCGATGTTCGTCTCGATGGATTGCGCGTTGCCGGAATCTATCGATGGCCCGGAGCCGTTCACGAAGGCGGGGGAATTTATCAAGCCATTATCGACGATCGAGCAACCGAAAGTCAAAAGGAAGTTTTATTTAAAATTCTATCGGGGGAAGAGCAAGAACCCACCACAGCTTTTAATATATATGCCTCGACGATCGACGAAGAACCCGACCCGATTTTCGCCCCGATCGATTTTGAATGGAATCTCCAAGAACGCACCGGGCGAATGGAAGTAGAGGGCGTTTTGGCAGCAACGATCGAACCCATCCGCAATCCCGTTACCGGCGCCAAACATCTAGCGGCGATCGAGTTGCCCAACGGCTTCGAGTTTCGCAAGGCAGAAATGGCGAGCAGTACGTTTCATAGTACCGGATCGGTTGCCCAAAATCACCAAAACTGCTATGGATTTCTCACCTACGCCACCTACAATCCCTACGGTGTTGTCGAACATCGGAGTTATCCCCAAACCGGAGGATAATCTTATGGCATTTGGAGAAGCGGTGGAACAGTTTCTCAAAGACGATCGTCGCATCGTTCTGGCGGCAACTCTCGGCATCACGGCGATCGCCTGGATCTATCTTCTCATCATGGCTGCCGGAATGCACGCACCGATCGATGAAGGATTGCCCGAGATGGCGCAACTCCAACCTTGGACGCTGACCGATGCCTTGCTGATGTTCCTGATGTGGGCAATCATGATGGTAGCGATGATGGTTCCGAGCGCCACGCCAACGATCTTACTTTACGCCCGCGTCTGCCGCAAACGCAAAATCGGCGGTTCTGCGTTGCCCCCCACTGGAGCGTTCTTTCTGGGCTACGTGGCGGTATGGACGGGCTTTAGTATGGTCGCAACAGCGTTACAGTGGGGTCTAGAACAAGCGGCACTGCTGTCGCCCATGATGGTCAGTACCTCTCCCCTATTCGGGGGATTACTGGCGATATCTGCGGGAATTTATCAGTTTGCGCCCTACAAATCCGCCTGTCTTCAGTCTTGTCGATCGCCTGTTGATTTCCTCTCTACACATTGGAAACACGGCACGTTTGGCGCATTCCGCATGGGAATCGAACACGGAATCTATTGTTTGGGATGTTGTTGGGCACTGATGGTGCTACTTTTTGTCGGCGGCGTCATGAATCTGCTGTGGATTGCGATAATTTCCCTATTTGTGTTACTGGAAAAAGTTGCGCCTTGGGGTCGTGTTTTCAGTCGCTTTGGTGCGGTGTTGCTGCTGTTGTGGGGATCGGCGCTGATGTCAACGCCATTCGTCCAATAGGGTAGGGTCTCGATCTCGCGCCATTCATATCACCGATCCCGCCATTCCCCCTGCAAAACAAACGCTGCCCACTCATAGGGAGGTTTGCCCGCTTTCCACATCTCCAACTGCGCCTCCCGCAACGCCGCCGTCGGACTTAGACCTTCCTCCAACATTTGTTGATAAAATTTCCCCATCAAATCCGCCGTAGCAAAATCTTTAACGTTCCACAAACTCACCGCCACCCGCTTCGCCCCCGCATACATAAAGCCCCTTGTCAACCCCACAATTCCTTCTCCTTTGAGATTTTCGCCGATGCCCGTCTGACACGCACTGAGCACCACCAACTCCGCCGGGAGGTTGAGGTTGAAGACATCCGCCAGGCGCAGGAAACCATCTCGAGGCGTGCCATCTGCGGCGAATTGGGAGAGGACGATTCCTTGCAAGCTGGGATGTTCTTTGCCGATGCAGCCGTGGGTTGCCAGGTGGACGATTTGGTAGTTTGCCAGTTCCGCACTGGTAGCGGTGGTGAGGGAAGCATCGAAGCCGAAAGCTTGGAAGCGCTGGTTTTGGGGGACGAAGGCGAGGATCGATTCGGCTTCTTTTTCGGTGTAGGGAAGTCGAGAGAAACTGGTACAAGCCGCATCGAGAAAGCGGGTATCGCTAGAAGACGGTGACGGTTCCGAACTGCCCCAGCGAGGGTCATTTTCGTCAAAAACCGGGTCAGCGAGGACAGCGAGGGTTTTGGGGGCAACGGAACGGTTTGCCAGTTCTCGGCGAGAAATGGCGAGGCTGGAGGCAGAAGGCAGAGAGGCGATTTCGTGGTTTTCCAACAACAGGATTGGGGCGTTGGTATTGGTCAATGGCAAATCGCCCTCATCCCCCAGCCCCTTCTCCCAAGCAGGGAGAAGGGGAGCAAGAAGTCGATTTGGGGAATTTGGGTTCCCCCTCTCCCAGAATTGGGAGAGGGGGTTAGGGGGTGAGGGCAAATGCTGTCGGTTACTTGTGCGTACACCGTAGCCTGTGGGAACGGGTAAGGCGGCGAAGGGAATTGTTTGTAGGATGCCGTCGCCGACGATGAGAAGGCGTTGTCCGTTGAGTTGTTCGGCGACGGGTTCTAGGAGAATTTGACTCAGGGGAATTCCGGCGTCGGGGTGGGTTCCGGTTTCCGAGGTGAGATAGTCGAGGAAAGGTTCGGCGGCGGCTTCGATGTCGGCGCGGGGTGGGAGTTCGTAGCTGGTGCATACCGGTTTTGCTGACTGCCCAAAGATAGCTGACTTTTTCGCCGAGGGAGTATTGCAGCAGCAGGGTGTCGTCGTCGAGGATTTGTTGTTGGATTTCGGGGAGGGTGAGGGGTTGGGGATATTGGAGTTCGGCGTAGCGGGGACTGGTGGCGCGGATTTGTCCTTCGAGGGTTTGCAGTTGGTTGAGGAGGTTGTCGATTTCTTGTTTGACGGCTTCGATTTCGGTGTTGGTGTAGCCGCTTTCGCGGGTGAGGAGTTGGGTGCGGCGAAAGTCGGCGGCGTTGAGTTGTTGTTGCACGTCTCGTTCGCGTTCCAGGAGTTGGGGATCGACGCCTTGGCGGATGTCGGCGTTGGCTTCGGTGAGGAGTTCGAGTAGGCTGCGGGCGCGGGCGCGTTCGCTGATGTGGAAGGCTTGGGCGTTGTAGCCTTGGGTGGGGTTTTGGCGGTGGAGTTGCATCAGCAGGTCGATGTAGAACTCGTAGTAGTCTTGTTTTTGGGCGAAGTAGGTGGCGCGGAGTTCTTGGCTGCCGATTTGGGTGCGGAGGTCTTCGACTGATGGTGATGGCGGCTTGAATTTGGGTGAGGGCGGTTTGGAGGTTGCCTAAGTCGCGATCGACTTGGGCTAAACTATAGAGTGTGCGGGCTTCTCCATCTCGATCGCCCACGGCAAGACGCAGAGGCAAGGCTTGGTTATACCACTCTAAGGCAGCTTGATAGTCTCCCCAATCTGAGTAAACTCTTCCGATATTGTTGAGGGTGGACGCTTCTCCACGTCGATCTCCTACTTCTCGACGTAGAGGCAAAGATTCATTGTAATATTCCAAGGCAATTTGCTGTTTTTCCATGTCGTGGTAGACAACGCCGAGTTGTTGAGAGTGACGGCTTCTCCAAGTCGATCGCCCACTTCTCGACTCAGAGGTAAAGATTGTTCTAAATCTTCTAAAGCTTCCTGATGTTTCTCCAAACGTTGTAGACAAAGCCGATGTTGTTGAGGAGTATGGTCGCTTCTCCGGCACGATCTCTACCGCTCGAGATGAGGGGTAAAGCTTGTTCGTAGTAATCTAAGGCTGTTTGTTGTTCTCCTAAAGTCTGTGTAGACCACACCAATATTGTTGAGAGTGCAGAGCTTCCACTGCTCGATCTTCAACATCTTGGAGTATGGGTAAGGCTCGTTGGTAATAATCTAAGGCTGTCTGTTTTTCTCCTAAATCCGAGTAGACTGAGCCGATGTTATTGAGAGTGTTGGCTTCTCTAGGACGATCTCCGACATCTTGGAGTATGGGTAAGGCTCGTTCGTAATACTTTAAGGCTGTCTGTTTTTCTCCTAAATCGTTATAAACTACACCGATATTAGAAAGAAGAGTAGCTTCTCCGGCGACGATCGTCTATGTCTTGGACTATGGGCAATGCTTGCATGAAGTATTTGAGGGATTTCTGCTTGTCTCCCAAAGATGAGTAAACTACGCCAATATTGTAAGGGTATAAGCTTCTCCAGAGCGATTTCCCACTTCTCTATGGATGGAGCAAAGCTTGCTTGTAGTAATCTAAGGCTGTCTGTTTTTCTCCTAAATCGTTATAAACTGCACCAATGTTGTTAAGGGTAATGGCTTCCTGAGTGCGATCGTCTATATCCTGGAAGACAGATAAAGCTTGCTGATAGTAGTCTAGAGCCTTCTGCTTTTCTCCCAAAGGAGTGTAGACTGTACCGAGGTTAGTAAGGGTAATGGCTTCTCCAGCACGATCTTCAACTTCTTGACGTAAGGACAAAGCCAGATCCAAGTTCTCTAGAGCCTTCTGCTTTTCTCCCAGATCGTCATAGAGGATGCCGATGTTGTTGAGGGTGGCAGCTTCCCCAAAACGATCGCCCATCTCTCGACGCAGGGTCAAAGCTTGCTGGTAAGACTCCAAAGCTTGTTCATATTCCCCCAAATCGTCATAGACCATACCCATCTTATTGAATGTGGCGGCTTTCCCATCGCGATCGTTTAAAGCTTGAAATATAGGCAATGCTCGATGGTAGTATTCCAGAGATCTTTGCTGTTCTCCTAAAGAATTATATGATCAAACCTAGCACCAAAAGGGTATAAGCTTCCTGAGATCGATCGCCTAATTCTCGCCAAAGCGTAAGGGCAAACTTCGTATTTCTCGATCGCCTGTCGAAAAGATTCAACCGTCCCTTGCTGAAATAGTTGCCATCCCTCGCAGATCGGAACGTTCCGCCGCCGCGCGAATCTCTTCCGACGACACCGTTTCCACCTCCTGCACCAGGGTTTCCCTCATCGGTTTCGGCACCGCCACCCCCGCCTCTGACAGCAGCAACATTCCCACCAATCCCAGTCCCCACCAAGACCCTTTCCCCTTCGCTGCGAACATCTTCACTTTTTCCCCTACCTTGCTTGCTTCTCATCAAAACATACCGCTCGGGGGGCGGGATCTATGCAGTTTTTGGTTTTTATTCACTCGCTTTGCCCGAGAACTTGCCCCGAACTCAAGTTTGAGGCTAATAGCCAAACTCCATTAAAATGGACTGAATTTGCGTTTGTAGGGTTTTTTTTATTTTATGGGTACCTCCCTTGTGTTAGCAAAACTTCCGGGATTTGTTTTAAATTTACGGAAACTTTGGGGATAACATCAGTTTAAAAAGGGCATAGCTTCTATAGACGATCGGTAAGCCTTCAGCTAAACTCCTTTGGAGACGCTACGCGAACAGCCTTCAGCCTTCAGCTGAAAACCAAAACCCGCCTAAAGAACCGAGTCTTGATGGCTGAGTCGAAGCTAAAGACGAGGGGACAAAGATTCCGCGAAGGCTTACCTCTTTCATTCAAATGCTGACAGCTAATAGCTGACGGCTGAAGGCTTACGACGATCGATTCGTGACGAATCAATCGAAACTTCATTGTCCCACCTGAAAAATTTGATCGACTATTTCGAGATCTTAGACGGTTTGGGTAAAACAAATCCTATATTCCCATTGGCATCTTCTTGTTTGATAGCACCCAGTTTCAGCAATTCCTGTTCCGCCCGTTCTTGAACCCGACGATCGACGGCATTATAATAAACCTGTTGCCACCCCCAAAATTGGGGTTGGATACTGTCGGGATTTTGCTTGAGAAATTCTGCACCGTCACGAAATTGTTGAGCTGAATCGGGTCTGCCAATGCGATCGAACCAATCGGCGATTCGATAGTAAGTCTCGATGGTTCCGGGAATATCTCCTTCTAACAGCAACTGGTCGAGACCCCGAAATCTTAAGATGGCATAGCCATCGGGATTCACTTCCGGAGAAAGTGCTTTGATTCCCCGTTCCATATACTGTCCAGCTAACTCGGGATTTCCCAAATAGTAGGAAATTCCCATGGACAAAAAGGGGTAAATTCCGAGAAATCGGGGATCGAGGCGGACGATCGGCTCGAAGTAATCGGGCGTCAAATCGTATCCCGTTTGCGATCGTTCGAGTTCGTCACCAAAGTACCCTAAAAAACGCAAAAACAGCCAGTCGGCAAGCAAGTTGTCATAACCCAGTGTCGGCATCCGTCGCAACAGAGTTAACTTTCCTCGCTCTTGCTGCACAGCGCGTTCGGGATCGTCCGCTTGAGCCGCCAACCGATCGAGTTGTGTCCACTGCAAGGTTCCCGCTACAATTGCAGCCACCAAGACGATCGCCCAGAGGGCGAACCCATCTCGTTGGCGATCGGTATGAATTGGGTGAACACGCTCTTCCACAACAGCAACAATGGAACTGACGTAATATTTCTTTAAACTGCAATTTTAGCGGATTTGTGCCTCGAAACACTGGGCGAATTGCTTTAAAATTGTTACAGTAAGGCATGCTATCTGCGCTCAATCCACCCTTTTCCCTCGTTTTGAAAAATTTGCGCGATTCGGAGTGGCGCGTATCTGGCTGGATCGGACAGGACAGTGCCCAGTTCAAATGCCTTCGGAATCGCTCCCGATGCCCGACTGACAATTGGAATGCACCTAGATTCCTCTCTCAAATCTGAATATTTCCCACGCTTAGGCACGACATCTAAATGAATTGCCCGACAAAACTCTTCCGTTGGTCTCAAGTTGCTGTCATTGGTGGGGCGATCGCGACCACCACGGCACTGTCCATCCTTGCTCCCTTGGGGAGTCGTTCTGCAAGCGCTGCTCTCGAGTCCAGTCCCAAAACTGTCTTGGATGAAGCTTGGCAAATTGTCAACCGAGATTATGTTGACGGTACGTTCAATCATGTCGAGTGGCAAGAAGTCCGCCAAGAACTCCTCAGCCGAGATTATAGCTCCCCCCAACAAGCCTACACCGCGCTACGACAGGCATTATCTCAACTCAACGATCCCTACACTCGTTTTCTCGATCCCGAACAATTTCTGGCACTGACCAATCAAACGGCAGGAGAATTGTCTGGCATCGGTCTGCAACTCAAACAGGAAGATCGCACCCAAAACATCGTTGTTGCTGAGCCCATTGCCAACTCTCCTGCCACTCGTGCGGGACTGCTGGCAGGCGATCGACTCTTGGAAATTGACGGTCAGAATACCGCTGGGATGAGCGTCGAACAGGCAGCCAGCTTAATTCGCGGCGATGTCGGGACATCCATCACATTAAAGATCGATCGACTTCTAGAAGACCCGTTTGAGGTAACACTCGTCCGCAGCCGTATCGAGTTACCTGCTGTCCAACACAGTGTCAAACAAGAAGAAAATACTCGCATCGGTTACATTCAACTTAAGGAATTTAGCTCTCATGCTGCCGAGCAAATGTACCGAGCGATTCAAGACCTGAATTCTCAAGATGTCGAGGCTTTCGTCCTCGATCTGCGAGGCAATCCCGGTGGATTGCTCAACGTCAGCGTCGAAATCGCCCGGATGTGGATGGATCGGGGGGCGATCGTCCAGACAGTAGACCGTCGCGGACATACAGAGGAGTTGACAGCGACTGGGATGTCGCTTTCAGAAAAACCGCTAGCGGTTTTAGTAGATGGAGATTCGGCAAGTGCCAGCGAAATTTTAGCCGGAGCACTGCAAGATAATCAACGAGCAACGATTATCGGCACGCAGACTTTTGGTAAGGCTCTCGTCCAAGCCGTTAATTCGTTGTCAGACGGTTCGGGATTAGCCGTCACGATCGCTCACTACTATACCCCCAACGGCACGGATATCAATAAAACCGGGATTACTCCAGATGTTGTCGTGGATATGAACGGCAAACAACGCATCAGTTTCAATCCTAATATGCGGGGAACCCTTGCCGATCCCTATTACTCGCAAGCGATCGGCGTTCTGCAAACGCAAACGCGCTTAGCTGCGAATTAGTGAGTGGCTCGTTACTAGTGACGCTTTGGTAAATCACGCTCTGCCATTACTTAATTATCGATCTGATATTGACGTGCCACGTCGTAGAAGAGGCTATAGTAGTCGGCAAACGAGAGACTGGGCGATCGTCCTTCAAAGTGGTAGCTGACACGATCGTCCACTAGAGTGAGGTGAAGCACGCTGGTTTGAGTGCCCACCTCAACCCTTAAAGCACCGTTGAGTCCTTGACGAGTCGTAAAGTTTTCCATCGAGTTGGGTAAGAGAGAATCCGACTGGGGCGATGAGAGCTGGTAGCCCGCCCAAACTGAAATCTGAACGTCTGGATTGCGCGGATGATAAAAAGTTCGTCCGTCTAAATTGGAGGGCGATGGAGTCGATCTCCAATCGCCGGGATAAATTGATTCAAAGCCAAAGCGCGGATTCTTATAGGTTTTTGAAGACAGAGGAAAGTCGATCTCGCCCGAACCACAGCTTCCCAGCAGTAAAATCGCCATCGTCAGTCCAATATTCGAGAAACGTTTCTGCATGAGTGTGGAAATTAATTGCTGGAGGTGGGAATTCAACAACCGATGTCCACCGCATACAGCAATCTTCAACGTGTAGACAAGCTGTAATGCCTATTACATGGAGCTTTTACTCATTTTCCGGATCTTGTTTATGAAGTAATGTTACAAAGTTGCCGTCAAAACGCTATAACAGCTTGACATCTTGCGGGAACTACCGATATGCTGTTACACATACCCGGGTTAAGCAACTCAAAGTCATATGCAAGACAAACAAAAAGTCACCTTATATCTCCCGCCCGAGCTGCATCGTCAACTCAAAATCCGATCGGCAGTGGATGCAGAACCGATGTCGGCGATCGCCCAAAAAGCAATTGTCTTTTATCTGCACCATCCCGAACTCGTAGAAGAAGCGGGAGAAACCCACGGACAAACTCACCAAGTGTATAGTTGTCCGGAATGTTCCCACCCACTGGTTGTTCGAGAAAGCCAATTAAAGTCTTTGACGAATTCTCCCAGCATTCTTCACGAAGAAGAAGTTTCAGTAGAGACCGTCAACTCTTGCTTGGATTCCGAACAGAAAGAAAAGTTAGTGACCTGCTAAAAGCTCACTGACTGTGGTTTAAAAAATCGAGCTAAGTTTTAGCTATTATCTAGAAATTCAGTATTGTCGTGTTAGCAGCCGTTCTCTAGGGTCGAAGGTTATGAAAGAAGAGCTAAGTATTCTCATCCAAGCTCAATATCCTCTAATTTACCTGGTCACCTCTGAAGAGGAACGGTCGGAACAGGCTATTGCTAATATTTCTCAAAACTTAAAACCCCAGCATCGAGTTTTTGTCTGGACTGTCACCAACGGTATTGTCGAATACGGTCAACCCCGCACCACTACTCAGCACAACACCGTTTCACCGGAAGCTGCGATCGAATGGGCGATTCGTCAGAAAGATCCGGGAATCTACATTTTCAAAGATTTACATCCATTTGTTGATTCTCCCCCGGTTACGCGCTCTTTACGGGATGCGATCGCCTCTTTTAGAGAAACTCACAAAACGATCTTACTGATGTCCCCGGTGCAGCACGTCCCCATTGAACTCGAAAAAGAAGTGGTGGTCTTAGACTTTCCGCTGCCGGACATGACAGAATTGAATAGAGTCCTGTCGCATCAGTTGGAAGACGGAAAAAATAAGCGCCTGACGACAGATTCTCGGGAAAAACTGCTCAAAGCTGCACTAGGTTTAACCCGAGATGAAGCGCGAAAAGTTTATCGTAAAGCCCAGGTAACAGCCAGTCGCCTGACTGAAGCCGAAGTTGAAATCGTCCTGTCGGAAAAGAAACAGCTCATTCGTCGCAATGGCATCCTCGAATATATAGAGGAAGATGAAACTCTAGACTCAGTTGGCGGTCTCGAAGAACTGAAGCGATGGCTGCACCAGCGTTCCGACGCCTTCACCGAACGGGCTCGCGAGTACGGATTGCCCCAACCGAAGGGAATGTTGATTCTCGGCGTACCCGGATGCGGTAAGTCTTTGATTGCAAAAACAACCTCTCGGTTGTGGGGATTGCCCTTGCTGCGCCTCGATATGGGTCGAGTGTATGACGGATCGATGGTCGGACGCTCTGAAGCCAATTTGCGAAATGCTTTGAAAACCGCAGAATCCATCTCTCCGGTCATCTTATTCATCGACGAGTTAGATAAATCCTTTGCCGGCGGCGCGGGCTCGTCCGACTCGGATGGCGGGACTTCTAGCCGAATCTTTGGTTCCTTCCTCACCTGGATGCAGGAAAAAAACTCTCCTGTCTTCGTGATGGCGACGGCAAACCGCGTCGAACGCTTGCCGGGAGAGTTCTTGAGAAAAGGTCGCTTTGACGAAATTTTCTTTGTGGACTTGCCGAATCAAGAAGAACGGCAGGAGATTTTCAAGATTCACTTATCCAAACGCCGTCTGGAAATCGATCGCTTCGACCTCGATCAACTCGCCAATGTTTCCGATGGGTTTTCCGGAGCAGAAATCGAACAAGCTGTGATTGCTGCGATGTACGAAGCATTTGCGCAGGATCGAGAGTTTACCCAGCTTGACATTATTGCCGCGATTAAATCCACGCTGCCGCTCTCCAAGACGATGACCGAACAGGTCTCCGCGCTTCGAGATTGGGCGCGGCAGCGGGCACGCCCAGCGGCGTCTTCCATGGCTGAATACCAGCAAATGGAATTCTAAAAGCTTTCTCTTGGCGTTTGCCAAGGGCAAAGGCTAGCATCCCAAGTGCTAGCAGTTTCACCCGACACGTTGTCTTTCACTTCAATTCCACTGATAGGAGGAAATCCAAATGTCTCACTTTAGCACCCTGCGCACCAAAATCTCTGAAGCTGAAATCCTGAAAGCTTCTTTGCGGGATCTCGGAATTTCGGTGAAGACCGAAGCTGATGTTCGCGGTTATAACGGTCAGCGCGTTCGTGCCGACATTGTTGCCGTCCTCGAAGGCGAGTACGATTTGGGTTGGTCTCGCAACAGCGATGGTTCTTTCGACCTGATTGCTGACCTTTGGGGCGTGGCTAAGAAGCACAACCAAACCGAGTTAATCAACTCTATTAACCAAAAATACGCTGTTAACAAGACCTTGGTTGAAATTCGACGTCCCGGTTTACAAAACGCTAACGTTAAGCTGGTTGTTCAGTAAACTACTATTTTGGGCGTTCCCAAGCTTGCGGGTTAACTAACTTCAGGTTAACCCGTTTTTGTAGCCGTAGGGACGAACGAGAAAACCCGGTTTATTGGCATCAGTTTTCATAAAAAAGGCGCACGATCGATCGTGCGCCTTTTTCGTTAGCCCATTGGGGGCTGGTAATCCTAGGACTTTTTCCCAACAACTTGGTTGAAGAAAGTTTGAACATCAGCCCAGAGACTGGTGCGAGCTTCCGCAGACCAATACTGCTTGACAAACCAAATCGTGTACCCGATGCCGATCAACTCAAATACCGGCGCGAGTAGGGGCAGATCGTTGATAGCATCCACCACTGCCACCAGCAGGTAAAAGGCAACCAACGCCGCAACAATCAGACCGATATTCGTCAGGGGTTTTTGGTACTCCTCAAAGAATTGACCGGCATAGGTGAAGAGATCGGAGAGAACAGAGAGAACTTGTGCTTTGACCTCTTGGAGATTCGTGGTTGCGGTTTCAGTCGATAATGAGCTGCTGGTATCCGTTTTGATTTCTACAGAAACGGATGGGGAAACTTCAGTAGGTTGGCTTTCTGGGTTCATATTAGTACGATGTGAATGACAACTTGGGGATAGTGCTACTAGGTATTTTCTGTGCTGACCGTTTCCGGCGAGCAGCCGAATAGCCAAGTTTTTATTATTGCCGAAACTTACATGAGTGTGAAGTCCCGACGATTCATTAACGGAGTGGTTACGGGTTAGGAAAAGCGCCTGTAACCTCCTTTGAAGTGCCACATAGGCGCTAGTTCAAATGGGCTGCGAGCACCATGGTTTAGTCCTACTTACGCTTGCGTTCCACCTATGACTGGGTTTCTTGACAAGCCCCATTCCGGGTTTGGTGGGGTTAGTGACCGCTATACAATATACAATTGAATAGTGGATTTGAGTGTCATCCCTTGTGCTGTTTTTTTTGGCAAAGATTTCCTTATGGGTTAAGGAGACAAGCTTAGGTGTTACCCGCACCCGCAAATTGACTTGGCGATTTGGGATGCCAATCGGCACTGTGATGACACGCCATAAGGATAGCGTATCCACTCGACAAACTCCTACATTTCCGTAAAAATTACCCGAATTTGAGGCTGGGTTTTCGCGCTTAAGAGAACAATACAGGAGAGGGCACAAACTTGCCAACATGGCGAAAAATCCCTTGACGTAGGTATTTAGGGAGGAATTTACTGTTGGTAGAAACGATCGGGTGAATTCCCGAGACTACCTTCCCCTAAACTAATGGTATGACTTCCTCTATTCAACCCCTACCGATCGAAGTGGTCTGCCGGATTGCGGCGGGCGAGGCGATCGATTCCTTGGGGGCAGCCGTTCGAGAATTGGTAGAAAACGCCCTGGATGCGGGTGCGACGCGAATTGTGGTATCTCTCGAACCCGATCGCTGTTTGCTTCGGGTTGCGGATAACGGTTGCGGGATGACTTTGGCGGATTTGCAGCAGGCGGCAACGGCTCACAGTACCAGCAAAATTCACGCTTGCCGGGATTTGGATCGGATTGCCAGTTTGGGATTTCGGGGCGAGGCGCTGCACAGTTTGGCGCAGTTGGCAGATTTGTCGGCAATTTCCCGCCCGTCGGTGGGGGAGGGATGGCGGGTGGTGTATGGGAAGCGGGGGGAGCCGATCCGGGTCGAACGGGCGGCGATCGCTCCCGGTACGGTGGTGACGCTTTCTCACCTGTTTGGGGATTGGCTGCATCGGCGAGAAGCACTGGGAAGCGCGTCTCAACAACTGCGCGAAGTCCAACGAACGATCGGCTATGCAGCACTGTGTCATCCCCACGTTACCTGGCAGGTGTGCCAAGACAATCGCCCTGTGTTGACCCTTTCTGGGGGAACAACGGCGCGACAGATTTTGCCCCAAATTGTTCGTCAAGTTCGCCCAGACGATTTGCAAGACGGGCAAGGGAACTTTCCCGAGACGGAGGGTAATGCTTCTCTCGAATTGGTGCTAGGACTGCCCGATCGCTGTCACCGTCGGCGTTTGGATTGGGTGAAGGTAGCGGTGAATGGGAGAGTCGTGAAGCTGCCGGAGGTGGAACGGGCAATTGTGGGGGCGTTTGCCCGAACGTTGCCGCGAGATCGCTATCCCCTTTGTTTTGCTCATTTGCGGGTTGCGCCAGAACATATCGATTGGAACCGCAATCCGGCAAAAACAGAAATTTACCTCCACGATCCCGATCGATGGCAGCAGCGGATGACAGAAACGATCGATCGATCGTTGCGTCTGAGTCCTGCGAACCTGATTGCCACGGATACGCAGCGGATGACTCAGTTGGTGAAAGCGGCAGAAAATACGGGCAATTACCGGGTAAGCGAACCTCAAAGTCATGATTTCCCGCGATGGTTGCGTGCCGTTGCTCAGGTCAGCAATACGTATATCGTCGCCGAACATCCCACAGGGTTGTGGTTGATCGAGCAGCATATCGCTCACGAACGGGTGTTGTATGAGGAACTGTGCGATCGTTGGCAATTGGTTCCCCTAGAACCGCCGATCGTTTTGTCTCACCTCGATGACAAGCAAATAGAGCAACTCCGGCGCTTGGGGATGGAAATAGACCCGTTTGGAGAGCAGATGTGGGCAGTTCGCAATATCCCAGCTTTATTGAAGGAACGCGATGACGCTGCGGAGGCACTGATCGAACTGAGTTTAGGAGGGGATTTACAAACAGCTCAAGTGGCGACGGCTTGTCGGAGTGCAATTCGCAATGGAACGCCGATGACGTTGCAGGAAATGCAGTCTCTACTCGATCGGTTTTCATGCACTCGTAATCCCCGAACTTGTCCCCACGGGCGCCCTATTTATTTGGCATTGGAGGAAACAGCGCTGGCTCGGTTTTTCCGCCGTCATTGGGTGATTGGGAAGAGTCATGGAATTTAAGAGAAGAGGAAATTTAATAAAATGGCAAATATTATTGAAAATAGATGTCCTGAAATACTAGAAGTTGCTATTCTGGATGTCAAACCGGGTTTAACTGACGAGTTTGAAGCGGCTTTTTACATCGCTTCACGGATTATTGCTTCTATGTCTGGCTATCTCTGGCACGAACTGCACCGATGTCTGGAAACTCCAAAATCGTTATGTTCTACTCGTGCGCTGGCAACAGTTGGAAGACCATACCGTTGGCTTTCGCCAGTCGCCCAAATATCAAGAGTGGCGTTCTTTGCTACATCACTTTTACGAGCCGTTTCCCACAGTGGAGCATTATGAAATGGTTTTATCTAATTATAGCATTAATTTAAGAAGTTTTGATTGTTGATTCTTTCTTTTCTTTTACTGGGTAACTGTAATAATATAACCCCCTCGAATGTGAATTCAAGGAGGTTATATTATCTATCCAAATATTGTATAAGTGTGATTAGACGATCGTCGCGCCAACGGTATTATACCCAGCACCAAAAGCGTAGCTAAAGGTTTGAGTATACGTCACTTGCTCGATCGATTGAACGCTGTAGTAAGAAACGATCGACTGGGAAATTGTGGCATCGGTTCGCAATGCATCTAAGTCGATCGTGCCAGAAGGATTGTACCCGGCTTCTAATCCCACAGAGAACATATATTCGAGGGTTTGCTGATAGCTAATCTGAGTAATATCTGTGGCTTGATAGTATTGCAACATGGCTTGTGCCGATGCAGAACTGGCATTACGATAGGCTTCCAAATCGATGAGTTGTGAGGTATTTTGACCTTTGGCTAAACCTTCTCCGGTGATATAATCGAAGAGTTCAGCATTCTCAAGTTGACCGTTACTATTAATGTCGATCGTTTGTTGGTTGGCTGCCAAATCGCTAGCGTAAGTTTGGCGATACCACTCGAGATCGACGGCTTTGGAAACGTTTACGCCTTGGACTAAACCTCCGTTTAAAAGGTAATCGATCGTCTGTTCGTTGTCTACGTTATAAACATTTTCAGAACGATAATTGGCAAGAAGTTCGTCGCTGAAATACTGGCGGTAGTAGTTAATATCTACTAATCCTGTCAGTTCCAGTCCCAATTCCAGTCCGGTTTCTAAGGCGAATTCGCGAATTTCGGTCGCGGAAAGACTGGCAACGGCTTCGAGATCGATCTTGAAGGCTTGAGCAATTTCGTCGCGATATTGTTCGACATAGCCATCGATATCGATCGCAGAGAATTGGAAATCGGATTCTAATCCGACTTGGTAAGCATGATCGAGGATTTGAGTCTCGGTAATTTGCTCGATCGAAATTCCAAATGCAGTCGTCAATTGTGTTTGATAGGTTCGACGATAGTATTCATAATCGATTTCCTGGGACAATCCGCCGAATACAAAGTCTACTACCAATTCATTACTTAATTCAGTAATGGTATTAACTTGATAATGTGCGACGAGTTCGGCTTCGTAGGTGAGGCGTAGATACTCGACATTGACGAATTCTAATACATCGATGTCTTTTGTCCATCCTTTACTAAAGAGAAATTGGAGAATATCTTTATCACTGAGTTTGGAGATATCGACATCTGCATCGCTTCCCGTGTCATCTGTGGAATTGTCTGGGTTGTCGCTACCCATGCCAGATTTGCCAGAGTCTGTCTGAGATTTCCCAGAATCGCTTCCCATGCCAGAGTCTGTCTGAGATTTCCCGGAATCGCTTCCCATGCCAGAGTCTGTCTGAGATTTCCCAGAATCGCTTCCCATGCCAGATTTGCCGGAATCACCTCCCATGCTAGACTTACCAGAGTCTCCCGGTTTTTGGGATTTCCCGTAAACACACTCGAAAATTTCTTCGGCGTATTTTTTCCGATAGGCTTCAATATCGATCGCTGTAACCTTTGTTTCTTCTACCTCTAAAATGGCTTTAAATTCGCTACTGTAGGCAATTTGTACGAGTTGTTCTGCGGTGAGATTGGCGCTGGTATCGACGCTGATTCCCAAACTGGTAAACAAGCTGTTGCGTTGTTCGAGAGTGAGTTGAGAAACCTCATAATGGACGTATTCCAGATCGATTTTTTCAAACTCTGCGGAGAACCACTGAAAAACTTGAGTATTGTTGAGGCTGGCAACGACTTCGGTACTAATATTATAGTAACTGGCGATCGCGGCTGCATAGGTAGAACGGATATAAATCACATCCACTAACCCTTCAAAACTTAAGCCTTGTTCGACACCGGCGCCAAAAATAAACTCGCGAATCTTGTCGATTTCCAATTCGCTGACTTCATCGATACTGACTTGGAAGAAGGTAGCAATTTGCGCTTGATATTGTTGGATATAGGTATCAAAATCGATCGCCGATAGCTTGAATCCAGCAGCTAAACCAACTTGATACACGTAGTCGAGGATTTGTTCGTCGGTAATTTGTTCGACGGAAATGTTGAAGGCTGAGGTGAGTTGCGCGGCGTAGACGTGGCGGTAGTAACTGTAATCGATTTTCTCGGAGACACTACCGAACAAGTAGTCTAATACCAAATTGTCACTAATTTCGGTAACGCTGGTGACTTTGTAGTGGCGTGTCAGTTCAACGGAGAATAACTGGCGAACTTCAGAGATTTCGACAAATTCGATCGGATTGATACCGATTTTTAATCCTTCGCCGAACATGAATTCGACAATTTCCTTGTCGCTGAGTTCGGAAAGTGGCAAGTTGTCGAGATTGCCATTTTTACCGCTGCCGGGATTTCCAATTCCCGAATTCCCAGAACCCGACTGCTGAGAATTGCCTGTATTTAAACTGTTTCCTCCTGAATTGTTGTTGCCAGATGTTTGAGAGTTCCCAGATTGTCCGTTATCTGTCGGATTGGAGGATGGTGGGGTGGTACTGCCGTAATAGAATAGCGACAATTGCGCGGCGTATTGAATTCGATATCCTTCGATATTAAATGCCGACAGTTTTTTGTTCGCATCCCAAGCTTCGCTAAACACGTAGGTTTTGAGTTGGGTACTGTCGAGATTAGCAACGAGGATACCGTCAGCCGTCAAAACATTTCCATACAGCGTTTTATAATACTGTTCGTCGATGAAAGGTGCTGCATCACCGAATACGAAATCGATAATTTCTCGATCGCTAAAAGTTTCGCCAAATCGATAACTCAATGCGGCGGTGTAGGTTTTTCGGTAATAGGCGATATCGACGTAAGCGGTGAGATCGATTCCCTGTTCGATCCCTTCATTCACCATGAAGTCTACAACTTGCTGTTGCTTGAGTTGTGTGACGCTTTGAACTTGATAAAAAGTGGTGAGTTGTGCGGCAAATTGAACTTGATAGGCTTCAATATTAAACGCGGAAAGTCGGATTCCAGTGTTTGCGCCTTCCCCAAAGGCGTAAGTTTTGACTTGTTCGTCGCTGAGTTCTGCAACTGAAAAACCATAAAAGGCTTCCAGTTGTTGTGCGTATTGAATGCGAATGTATTTGATATCGACAAAAAGTGCCTTGTCAGCAGCGATCGACTCAATGGTTTGGCTGTCGTCAATTTCTGCTGAACTTTGGACGTTGAAAAAGCTACCGATGTCTTGTTTATAGTCAGCTTGAAAGGCAGTCCGATTCAGAATTGGACTGATAAAAGAGGTGAACGATCGACCTTCAAAAGCACCAAATTGGAAAAAATGTCCGATCGCGGTGAACTCGTTGTTCTCAACGGCTGCTTTAACGTCTAAATTGAGGTTGAGATAAACAACAGGGTTGAATAAAGCATTGGGTTGGCGATTTTCCTGGATGCCAAATTGGAAAAAATGCAGGGTGGCGGTGGTTTCTCCCCGCGCAACTAACTCTCTTACGTCCGAATATTGTTTAAAGTAAAAATCCCGATCGAACAAGCGACTGAATTGACGATTTTCTTTCGCGCCATGCTTGACAAAATGCTCGATCGCTGTTGTTTCTTTGCGCTCTACTGCTGCGGCAACATCGGGATTGAGTTCCAGATATTCTCGATCGTTAAAACAACCGGATTTTTTAACTTGTTTGTAGAGATCTTTCTTTCCCGATCCAGAGAACTTCTCTTTTCGGCTCGATTTAAACCCGGAAAAACTTTTAGATGAATTTGTCATGATGGACTTCCTGAATAACAGAATACACTTACAGCGAGATATCGCCGAAACGAGTGAACAAGAAATATCTCTTCTTGTTGCTATGGTATGCGCTATTTTTTGAGATTGCCACAGATATTCTTGTTGAAAAAAAGTGTTAGCGCCAACTTTTTTCTCGTTGAGTTGTAGAGCAGTAGACTCAGTAATTTCTCGGAAAGTTTCCGGAAGATTACTGATATTTTATGCTGAGTTTTTAACGAAAAACTGAGACTTCTATTGCAGAAAACTGCAAATAGTATGGGCTATTTGTAAAAAACTTCTCGTTGGTTAAGGAAGATCTCAAGGTCGGATTTGATATCCAAAAAACATATAACTACAGCGGTTCCCATCGATCCAATCCGCGATCGAATCCCCTGTATTTTTCGGATTGTAGGGGACTGACAATTGTGCAATCGCTTCAGAATACGACGTGTTACCCGAGTGTCGATCGAATTGTGAAAACCTGTATATATTCGTAGAGCAATTGAGAGATTTACACGATCTTTATCTAAATGCGGATACTCTTTATCAAGAATTTATATCACCATCCGTATATTGAACTAGACTAAGTAGTTGAGTAGGTGGACATTGTTAAACCTAAAATGTCCCTAAAAAGAGTCGTCGGGTGAAACGAGCCCCGCGACTTTTTTATTCTCGTTGCAGCGCGGCATTCAATAACGCTTCGCGCCAAAGCTGCAATGCCCGATCGAGTTCGGGAAAATAGTCCGGCGAGTAGGACAATTGGTCTGCAAAAACACGATCGATGACTGCATTTGTGGAAAGTTGAGGAAAATCTTCCATCGGCAAACGGTTGAAGTCGCTACCCCAAGGCGTCCAATCCTCATCTAACAGGGGTTTCTCTGCTGTCGAAGAAGAGAGTTTGAGCCATTCGTCAAAGCTGGGAGACTCGTTCATCGTCACCAAAGAGTGTTGGACAATTTCCGGTGAAACGGTTCCCGGTTGTGCGATCTCCCAGGCTTGCTGCAAGCGTTTGCGGCGATGTTGGGGATCTAGCCAAGCCTCGATCGCCCATTTTGCCGCCGATGGAGACAACATCCGCAACTCCGTTTCCACCGATTCGGAGGACTCCAAACTCGCCAGTTGCAGCACCAGCTTACTCACCGCACTACCGTTCTCCTGCCAATCTTCTCGCGCCCCTTTGTAGTTCCCCATCCACCATCGCAGTTCGCCTCTATTTTGGTGCAGATAGGTATTAAAAGGTTCTGCTTGAGGATGGTTTAGCAATAAAAGTTCGTACTTTTCCTCCAGACGATCGTTCACCCTTTCCAACAAGGGTTCGAGATCGAGTTGCATCCAAAGCGGGCGAGTGAAAAACGACGGATCGCGGAGAATTTCTAAGGCAAACGCTTCGATCGCCAATTCCGTTCGATCGGTCGCCAGTAACGCGCGTCCCAACCCATAAAAAACACCCCGTTGCGCGGGAATGAGTTGTGCCGATCGTCCGAAGGCTTTTGCCGCAGACAGGGGGTCAGTTTTCAACATCAACCATCCCAAGCGATTGTAACCAAAGACTTGGTGTCCGGCAATGGCGATTCCCCTTTGCATCCAGTCGATCGCCGCTTTGGGAGACTGGGGATCTTGCCAGTGGAGACTACCGGACACCCAACCGACTTGCAACGGGTATTCTGGTTTCCAAGGAACTAGTTGGTACGATCGGGTTAGATGGCGGACAAAACTCGCCACATCCGGTTGTGGAGACTTCAACGCCGCAACACCTCGCCCTGCCAGATATCCAGCGTAGTGTACGGGAACCAACCAAACGATCGCCGCGCCCAAAAAACCCAATCCAGCCAGGGGAATCAGAACAGAAGGCAAGGAAAAAGAAGAACTTCGCCATCGGCAGGAGAACACCGCTAAATAGATCGCCAGGGTTCCGGCGATCGCTGGGAAGTGCAGTGAATAGTTGAAAAAACTGACCGTTGCATAAGCGAGAACTCCCCCGTAGAGGAACACAGGCAACAGACGTTCCCGTCGCCCCTCAATATCCGTCGAGGAAACGGGTTCCCCAGTGCGCGAAAGCACCCCCAACGATCGAAACCCGTGATAACCGAAAAGACCGATCGCCGCTATTGCCACCATCGCCCCACCCAGCCCCAATTCCACCCACACTTGCAACGGCGTATGGTGCAGTTGCCCCACCCACTGGGCTTCTCTGCCAGCCCAAAACGGGCGGTATCGCGGATATAACAACGGCACTCCACCGAGTCCCACCCCCGTCCACAGATGCGATCGCACCATTTGCCATGCTGCTGTTGTCGTCACCGTTCGGGTAAACTCTTCAGAAGCGATCGCCCTTGCCGCCACAAACAGTAATATTCCCGGTAAGGCAACCAGGGCGACACCTTTCCCACCCAGTCTGGGAATGACGATCGTTCCCAAGCCAAAGACACCCAACACCGCCAACCCCAAAAATCCCGCTGGAGAATGGGTCGTATATAAATCTGCTAAACCCAACACCATGCCACCGCCCCACAGCCGACGCCGCCAACCCCGATCGACGATCGCCAGTCCCAGTAACAGGGGCAACGCCAGCATCAAATAGGCTGCCAGCGCCTCCGGATTGCCCATCGGCAGCCCGTTATCGCCGATGGCGATCCCCACCTCCAAACCCAACTTTCGCCCAGCTTCAGCACGCTGCCACGCCGGTAAAACCCTTTGTATCCCCCACCCCACCAGACTACATAGAATGAATCCTAAATTGAGATAACCTTGCCAAACCAACAGTTGGTAACGGTGTTGAGGCGTTTGCAGCCAATGTTTGAGAGCATATACTGCCGCCACATATCCCCAAGTGGCGATCGTATATTCCAACGCCCAAGGCGGAGACTGGGCAAAGATCGTGGAAATTCCCAAAATGACGAGGGTTAATAGGGCGATCGTATCCCACCCCCCACCCAGACGAGAAATCCGTCGCTGTCGTAGCAAAATCCCCAACAGCCACAACACCGGACAGAGTAACCCCATCTGCCACAACACCCATCGAAATCCCGCCCCGACAACCGTCTCGCCTTGGGGAAAAAGTGTCAAGAGAACGTAGAAACCTGCGGTGAACTTTCCTACCACCCCACTGGCAGGAAATCGGGAAGGGGAACTCGTTAAGGGATTTACGGTCACAGTTAGCAAGGGGCAGTTGGCGCGGCGGTTTGATTGTGCCATGCCAGCCACCCCAAACTCAATCCGGTCACAACGTTTACCAATATTTCCGCTAGAATCTGTTTAATCATTTCCCACCGCGATCTATAAGAAGTTTGAGGTTATGTTGCCACTGCTGCGTTTGAGATTTTCTCCCCGGCACCGCCGCCGTCTATTCGTTGCTTTCCTCAGCCTGGTTGTCGCTGTGAGCGTGGGGTATCGTACCGCCAGCGTCGGCGCAACAGAAGCAAGTTCCTTAGGTTACACCAGTTGGAGGGAAGCCTCGTTTCCCGTAGAAGACTTTATCGACTACACCTCTCCCTTTGGCTATCGCGGTTCGGAATTTCACTCCGGCTTGGATCTGGCAGCACCAGAAGGCAGCTACATTCGCAGTTGGTGGGGGGGGAAAGTGGTTGCTGTCATCGACGACAGTCGCTGCGGCACGGGTTTAGTCATCGAGTCCGGCAACTGGGAACACGTTTACTGTCACATGAATGGATATGTCCAAAGCCACAACGGACAGCGATACTTGATCGATCGTAACGGCGGCATTCAGATTTACGAAGGACAAGATCTACCCACCGCCAGCAGAATTGGGCGCGTCGGCATGACCGGACGCACCACCGGACCCCACCTGCACTGGGGACTGAAATACGACGGCGATTGGGTCGATCCCGCATTGGTGTTGCGACAGATGTATGCAGAACAGTCTTCTTGAACAGGAGTTCAGGAGTAAGTGCTGTGCACTCTTCTCGCCTACAGGAGTTCAGAAAGGCGAGAGAATACAAAATTCACAATTCCAGATCTCCTGCATCACGACTAGCCACTCGCCAATAGCCACAAGCGAATTCTGATTCGCCAAAAGATGAATATTATCTTAAGATTGTTCTAATTACGATCGAGTTCGTTTAGAACCCAAACGTCAGAAACGTCAGATACAAAACATCACTAGGAGGATACCTATGGCGCTCGTCCCCATGCGACTGCTACTCGACCACGCCGCAGAAAACGGTTACGGAATTCCGGCTTACAACGTTAACAACCTCGAGCAAATCCTGGCAATCATGCAGGCGGCTAACGAAACCGATAGCCCGGTGATTTTGCAAGCCTCGCGCGGTGCTCGTTCTTACGCGGGCGAAAACTTCCTGCGCCACCTGGTTTTAGCAGCCGTTGAAACCTATCCCCACATCCCCGTCGTCATGCACCAAGACCATGGCAACGGTCCGGCAACTTGCTACTCCGCCATTCGCAACGGTTTCACCAGCGTGATGATGGATGGTTCCTTGGAAGAAGATGCCAAGACACCCGCCAGCTTTGAATATAACGTCGCTGTCACCCGCAAAGTGGTGGATGTTGCCCACTCCGTCGGTGCTAGCGTAGAAGGCGAACTGGGCTGCTTGGGTTCCCTCGAAACCATGCAAGGTGACAAGGAAGATGGTCACGGTGCGGAAGGAAAGCTGACTCGCGAGCAACTGCTGACCGATCCCGATGAAGCCGTCGAATTTGTCGAACGGACTCAAGTCGATGCGTTAGCGGTCGCCATCGGCACCAGCCACGGCGCGTACAAGTTTACCCGCAAACCCACGGGTGAAATCCTCGCCATCAGCCGCATCGAAGAAATTCACAGCCGTTTGCCCAACACCCACATCGTCATGCACGGTTCTTCTTCCGTGCCTCAAGAGTGGCTGGATATGATCAACCAGTACGGTGGTAACATTCCTGAAACCTACGGCGTACCCGTGGAAGAAATCCAAAAAGGCATCAAGAGCGGTGTTCGTAAGGTCAACATCGACACCGACAACCGCTTGGCGATTACGGCTGCATTCCGCGAAGCCGCCGCTAAAGATCCCTCGAACTTCGATCCCCGCCACTTCCTCA
Source organism: uncultured cyanobacterium (assembly GCA_963838375.1). Taxonomy (GTDB): domain Bacteria; phylum Cyanobacteriota; class Cyanobacteriia; order Cyanobacteriales; family Geitlerinemataceae; genus DVED01. The sequence continues at coordinate 97,548 of CAWIQY010000019.1, forward strand.
AGCCTTCTATCAAGTATATGAAGCAAGTGTGCCTCCGATCGTTACCAGCAGTTCTGGACGGCTGGCAATGCTTCCAAAATCAAGCAAGTTTCCCTGGATGAATTTGCTCGCAAGTATTCTAGCGGAGAATTGGATGCTGTCACCAAAAAAACTGTGACTGCCTAACTTCGGTTTTACGTGAGGCTCAGTTTCAGCCTCACTCATTAGTCGGTTTTTTGGGTAGCTTTCGAGCTACCTTTTTTTTGCCTGCTTTACTGGTGATTCTCAAATGGGATTCGTTTTGCTGTTAGGTGCGGCAGCGAAGGCTTGACACCATTAGCAATTACTAATCAACCATCGAAAATCAATACTTCTGTTTGAACTCGTACTGAGCTTAGATAATGTTCCTCCCGGTTGACAAGGTTTAGGATGGAAGTCACAGGGATTGGCTTCTTTAGTTTCGATCGAAATGGGGGAAAGCTTTGGAGTTGTGAAATCTTGAAACTTGGCATTTTCCCGATCTGGCGATTTGACGATCGATGAAAGTGCCAAAAAGATAGAGAGACTCAGAAAAGAGTTGGATAGTAAACGCATCAAACTGCCTCCAAATTCTGTAAACATGAGAGATTGATCGAAGATCGAAGTGCTAAACGTGATAACTGGATGCTTGCAAGCGAAACATTTTGGCATAAAGACCATCTTGTTCCATCAGTTCTGCATGGCTTCCTACTTCTATAATTTGATGGTTATCCAAGACCACAATTCGATCGGCAAGTAAGACGGTGGAAAAGCGGTGGCTGACAAAAAATGTCATTTTGCCTTGTGTCAGTTGACGAAACTTTTGAAATAATTCATATTCGGCGATCGCATCTAAAGCCGCTGTGGGTTCGTCTAAAATCAAAATGGGAGCGCCAATGGTAAAAGCGCGTGCCAAACCAATTTTCTGCCACTGTCCTCCCGACAAATCCGTTCCGCCATCAAACACTTTTCCTAACATCGTTTGATAGCCTGAATCTAAGCCGGAAATTGTCGATTTCGCTCCGGCATTCTCCGCCGCTCGATCGATCAGTGAAAGATTGTCGAGTTCTGACAAATTGCCAAAACCAATATTATCTTGAGCGGTTAAATTATATCGGGCAAAATCTTGAAAAATAATGCCGATATTGCGGCGCAAGTCTGGCAAATCGAATCGATCGATGGGAATGCCATCAAAAGTGATTTCACCCGAGTCGATATCATACAAGCGTGTCAGTAATTTGAGTAGCGTAGTTTTACCCGCGCCGTTGGTTCCCACCAAGGCAATACTTTCTCCGGGTTTGACGGTCAAGTTTAAGTTCTTTAGAGTGGGTTGACTGGCTCCTGGATAGGTAAAAGTCACATTTTTGAGTTCTAATCCAGATTTTAATGGGGTGGGGAACGATCGAGATTTGACGGTATTAAAAACCTGTGGCTGTAAGTTCAAGAAGTCAAAGTATTGCGAGATATACAGATTAAATTCGTAGATTTGGGAGATACTTTTTAAGATGCTTTGTAGCAGGTTCTGAGATTGCTCGAATGCTCCGGCATACATCGTGAAATCTCCAATGGAAATTGCGCCTTGAACGGTTTTGACGATCGTCCAACCATAGGCACTATAAAATCCGAAAGTTGTCAGAATTTCTGCTCCTCCACTAATAGCTGTCTGTTGGCGAGCCAGTTGTGCGGATTCGCAATTAAATTGATGACGAATTTTCTGCCATCGCTGTAAGAGATGTTCTCCTAAATTAAACAGACGAATCTCTTTGGCGAACTCATTTTCTGTCATCACGTTTTTCAAATAGTTTGCCATTCGTCCGGATTGTGTTTGATGGCGTTTCATCCAAAACCGCATTTGAGAAAATCGTAAGCCAACAATCAAAGTGGGTAAAACACTGATTAATAAAAGTAGCATTATCCACGAGTTGAAACGCAGGAGGAGTACCAATAATCCGGCAAAACTAATGAATTGACCCAATAAGTCTGTGAGTGTTTCTAAAATCATGACGGGATAGTTGCTACCCCCGTGTTGAGCGCGACTGAGGGTGTCATAAAATTCTGGCAGTTCGTAATGAGCTAAATCGAGACGAATTGCTTGTTGCAATAAGGCATTGTCGGCATAAAGCAAGCAACGATCGCGCACGAGAAGCGAGAGATAAAAATCTAGTTGTCCTAAAGCTTCTTTGCCTAACCCGAGTCCAATGCGTAATCCTAATAACAGTCCTAAACTTCTCCAGTCGATGACGACTTTACCGATGGAACTCACGACAAAATCGACAACTAGTTTCGTCGTGTACAGCTCGAGTGGTGGGATAGCAGCGATGGCTACTGTCAAGACTAATGAAAAGAGAAACAACTGAGGAACGGCTTTCCAGACAAGGCGAACAATCCGTGGGTATATTAGCAATTGCATCCCGAAATTTTGTCGATGAACGAGTTTTAGATGAAGACATAATCGAGGATTGGGTCTAAATAAGTCGGTCAATCTTCAGGTGGCGATGAAAATCGCTATTCTTATTATTACATAAAGGCAATTTTAGGGTAATTGCCCTGTCATCGCGATCGCTATGACTCTCAAATTTACGACGATGAGAAAATCGCAAAGATCTTAGGTCTATTTTTCCGATTTTAGAGTTTCGATAACCCGATCGATCTTCTCGCGATCGCTATCATTCAATGATTTGTCTAGGACAGTAATCAGTAACAGCGCCTCCAGTGCTTTCATAGAATCAGATGGCTTCGGCTTTGGCTTTTTCTCCGGTGTCATTGCACTGGCAACGATCGAACCGATTAGGGCAAATCCAAAAAGAAGTTCTAACATAATGTTCTCTTTTCGTTTCCATTGACATCTTCAAGATGGGCAAATCTCTAAGTGAAGCGAATTAAAAGTTAGAGTTATTATGAATTAAATTCGCTTAACTCAGAAATTCAATTTAATCGCCATTGTCGAAAAATTGTAAGACTGGTCTGCAATGGCACAAAATGTTAGTCTTGGTTTCGACCCAATATCACCTTCTAAATCTTCTGGGAAAGAACCGCCACGGATAGAATCGATCCGGAGTTGTTCTGCTGTTTCCAGCCATTGATAAGTCAATGCTTCTGCATCATCTAATTCTTGAGTAATAGCTTTCGATCGCCTGGGAAGATTGTTCTTCAATTAAGGTTTGAATGGCTTCAATTCGATCGGGAACGGCGGGGTGCGATCGTTCTACCAAACTTCCGGGTAATCGAGACAAAACAGCGAGTACCCGTAAGCAACCTTCCGGCTCAAAACCTGCCGCGATCGCATACTGATATCCAAATAGATCTGCTTCTAACTCCTGAGAACGATTCAACTCACCCATCTGCCGAGTGAATGCTTCCAGTTGTTTTTCTCGCTCTTCTTCATCTTCAATTTTGTCGATTTCTTCGTATCCTTTATAATATTCGGCAAAGCCAATGGGAATGTGTTGGAGTTGGTGGTGTGCCATTTCGTGACCCACCACACAAGCCAGCGCAGAGACATCGCCAGCCACTTGATGAATCATTCCTTCATAAAAATGAATGAGGTTAGCTTGAGTGGCAAAAGCGTTAATATCATCTTCAGGAGAAATAGAAACCCGCCAAGGACGATCGTCAAGATTGTTAGCACGAGCCATGCGCTCGACAATGCGATACATGATATAATAATTTTCAGGCAGTTCGGCAGCGGCTTTTTCGTAAATCGTTAATTCTTTAATCGCCGGTTTGTCTTGAATGATGGAAATTTTCTGGACGCTCGGTTGTGATTGTGCTGAAACTGGCAACGCCACACTGGGAACCCATGCCAATACGGAAACGGCAGCGATCGATGTGACTGTTTTTTGGAACTGAGTTTGTGCGAACTGTCTGGCAAAGTCAACGGTGAACTCTAACATAATTCCCTCTCGTGCTTTCCGGTTTCTATTTCTAGAATAAGAGGGTTTTCGGGTCTGATTGACCCAACTTTTGACTCAACAGATCGATCGATTTTGGCTGTGGGAATGAATTGACTCAGTAATTGACTCAGCCATCGACTCACTTGTGGATTCATTGTTGGCACAACAGTCTCAGAAGTCGGGTTTATCTCAGAAACCCGACTTCTACATCACCAAGTTTGACTGACTATAGAATAACTGAATCGCTTGATACGTAACACTTTGCCAATTTAGAAGCCAGAACCGGAAGGAGAGTTTCCCAAACCGTGGGAGGCAAGTGGCGAAAACTCAACCATATCCAACCGTGACTTCGGGTAGCGCGAACCCAAAGCCGATCGATGGCGAGTAACGCCTTGCCTGGGCAAACGATCGATCGTTTCGACAGACAGTTGTTCTGGAGTCTGACACGCGGCGATTTTCAGCAGCAATGCAGTGGTTTCTGCTTCTGCCGCCTGCCACTGTTGCGCAACCAGGAAGCATTTGAGTTGGGTACAGTCGATGCCATCCGCGAAATTGGGAAATCGATCGATCGCTTGCTGCGGCTTCTCGCTGCTGGTTCTGGCAATATTCCCATCGTCCGAGAAAAGTGGAGAGCAACAATCGCTGGGAAACCTTGCTGGCAATGGGTGCGACGAGGCTGGGGAGATGTCCCGCAGGAGCTTTGATGGAGAAGAAAAGCCGATGCCAGGAACGCCAGTGGCGACCCTCTTGCCATCCGCAACGCTGGATAACACCATCGATTCGTTGAGGGATCGATCGATCTTCGGCAAGGTTTTGCCAAATTTGCTGTTGAACGCTGTAGCCGAAATGTCCGTCGCTGTATTCGTTCCAAAGTCGATCGAGAATGTGTAAATCTCCGGCGGTTAGGCTTCCCACATCTTCCAATCGAAAGGGATTATCTGTGGTTCGATCGACCAATTCGAGTAAAATACGTTTGGTTTCGAGATCGGCTTCTTGCCATTGTCCGGCATCCAAGAGTTGGCGCAGTCGGGTGTAATCGATGTTTGTGGGAATGACGATCTCGGCTGCGATGTGGAGTAGGTTTGAAGGATCTCGGTGACACGCCTCAAAACGATCGAAAAACATCCCCAATCCCATCATCCGATTTCGATCGCTGGAGACACCCATCCACGCCACAGGAAGATGTCCTTCGGGAGCATCTAGGCTGAAGTTGAGACTGGAATAAGGTTTCCACATCCGATGAGATCGCCATTGCAAACGATCGCCGAAATGATACTTAATTTGGTAGTCTGAGTCGGTCGATTGTACGCACTTCTTGCCAAATTCGAGCTTGAACGCTAAAGCCAAAGCGTCCGTGACTAGATTGACTCCAAAGTCGATCGATTGTTAGCAAGTCGGTACGGGGAAAGTTTTGGAAATCTTCGGCTCTGAACCAGCCTGACATGTTGACGATTGGCGGCTTGCAACATCAGATCTCGCGTTTTGCGATCGGCTTTTTGCCATTGTTGATGTGCCAGGAGTTGTTGCAGTGGGGTATAGTCAATTCCACATTCGGAAATTGGGAGATCGGGAGAGATCGGTAAGCGAGAATCTAAAAGTACGATTGTCTGTTCGATATCGTCAGTACGATCGACGCTCGTTGGGTGTGGTTTGGCTTTGCTGTTTGCTAATTCTTCTCGTTGCCGCTTCACCGTCTCTTGTTCTAACCCAGCGACAGGTAGAGCTGTTTTATCGATTGTTTCTGTCTTTGATACATTGTTGTTGATGGAGCTTTTTACAGATAATTTAAGATTTGCGTCTTCTAAGGCTTGATTCAGCCAAACTTGGTTAAATGTAGAAGCATAGATCCGGTTATACACTTTTAGTTTGCCAGACTTTCTGACGACTAATCCAGTCAACCGTAGTTCTAATTGTTCTGGAGTATCTTTATAGTCTAAGTCTCCCTTTTTGATGATGTGCTGGTACAATTGTAGTAAGTGTTTCGGATGCTGGCTGCTGAGTAATAATCGATCGCGAATTGTTCTTAAATGTTCGGGTTCATCTTTCGATTCCCAATCTTCAAGAATATACGCTCGGACTAATTCTGCTAAAAAAGCCTCTTCTTCTCCTGACGCAATAAATCGATCGTCTAACTGAATGAGCTTGCAAACTTTTTGCGTCAAAAAAGGTTGTCCTCCCGTCCAGTTAAACACTTCCTTCAGAAGCTTTGCGGGTCGGCTCGATCGTTGCTCGATACCATAGCATAAGGGTTTCATCTCTTGGGGACGAAAACCCGCCAGTTCGATCGCTCGACCGATATTGAAAGGCGTACTGAGATTGCGGTCTTGAATTAAATTAGACGGTGAAGCCACACCTAATAAGGCAAAACTGAGACGACGATAGATAGGATTGTCGGCACGGCTATTATAACAAAATCGAATTAATTTAAAAAAGTCATCAACTTTAAAATTGAGGCTGAGAACACTATCAATTTCATCGACAAAAATAACCAGATTGCCAGGAAGTCTTTTTAAGACAATAGTTTCTATAAATTCGCTTAAGCGATGGACGGAAGATAAGTAATCTCGATCGCGCAACCAACTGCGGATGTTGACGGTTTCTGTTAAATTAAAGCTACTCGACAGACTGCGAACAATTCCTGCATACCACTGTTCTAAAGTCACTTGTTGGGAACCGATGCGTGTCAAATCGATCGCCGCGCAGGCAACACCATCCGCCTCCAATCGCTGCATCGTCCGCACTCGCAAACTAGATTTTCCCATCTGTCGAGAATTGAGAACATAGCAAAAATCTCCCTTTTTTAATCCCCAATATAGATCGTCATCCGCCTGTCGTTTAACATAGGTGGGTGCATCTAGCGGTAAGCTACCTCCGACTTGATATTGATAAGGTGTCATAATGAAGAAGGAGTTTAGAAGTCAGCGATTGAATTGGAAAAGTTAACAAATACAATATTGGTCTTATTTACATCTTTTAAGTATTATAAAAAATCTTGAAATGCTGAAATGTCAATCTGACTAAAATTTGTAGCCATAGCTACATTAAAATTGCCCAGTGAGTTAACGAGCCAATCTTTGGCAATCGGATCGATACTCTTGTTTTCATAATGTTCAAATAAGACCGCAAATCGAGTTTCTAAATTCGTTCTAGAATTGGGTTCAACGCCATGAGACAGCAAAGCAATTTTGAGTAAAAGTCCCATAGTTTTGGTAGTACCCAGACATCCTGTTAAATCGATAAACAGTTTAAATTTTTGGGGGTCGCTAGGACTGGCAACCAAAAACTCAAGTAATCGATGACAGGTTTGCCTGACCAATAAACGATCTATTGGTCGATGATTAAGCTCGGGAAAAGTGTCGGCAAGTTGACGATCCAGTCTTTGATAGAAAGAATGTTTACCATACTTAGAGTTAACATTTGAAATTAAGTATTTATACAGATAAAACTTGAATTCTCTATAGGAATAAGATCGACATTCAAGTTGATTTAAAAAACGATGAGAAATCTCTTTGTAGGTACTCGAGTCTTCGACTTTACCGATAAATTCTTTGAGTGCTTTTTCCAGTTGATCGTCTCTTAGTATCGTAGGATTAGGTGACGAAAGCCTCGTTTCTTTGCGATTAGATAGATACTCTAGTAAATCAACAGCAAACTTATGTTGGCGCCGGCGAATCGCTTTCTGTTCTTCGATCGAACGATTTTGTGAATTTAGGAAGTGCGGAGCAAGATAAGGAGAACGCTCGATTAACTGAATTAATGGCATCGTCTCCAACAACACTTTTTCTTCTTTGGGTTCGTCGATTGCGGCTAAACTCTTTATTTCTTCAAACTCTTCGCTTTGAGTAAAGACAGACCTCAGCTCTTGTAATCGATCGGCAACTGGAGAGAAAACAGAGAACTGCTGTGATTCATATTTATTTTCATCAAATAAACGAACAAGTTCGACAATACTTTGACGCTGCCTTTTTTTTGACCAATTATTAATTAAAATAGTACAGCATCGATTGAGAAGATACTTGAATCTAGATTCACAGTCAATGAGTTGACAAATCAGATCGAGGGAGGCTTTAACTTTTTTGTCTGAATAAGTTGTGCCAACCAGAAATAGTTTTTTAAAGCGATCGATCACTCTGTCAGGAGTTTCTCGTTCGACCCAATACAGCCAATGATCGTAAATTATTTGTTCGTCGTCGGTTACATCATATGCAATGCCTGAAATCGGGGGGTGTGAAATCAGCGGAGTGCGTTTGTCTTCCTCGAGCTGTTTATACCCTGAATCATCGAATCGTAAATGTACGTTCATTCTCCACACCAGAATTCTCGACCTCTGTCAACCAATCTCGATCGAAAACTTCTGTATAAATTCGATTAAAAATTGTCAGTTTACCCCTTTTTTTGACAACAGCACCAGAGAGCTGAAGATCGAAATATTCTGGATTAGTTTTTGCCAAAATTTCGCCTCTATCGAGAATTTGAGAATATAGCTTTAAGACGTGAGCTTTGTTCGAGACGATTAGACGATTTTGAATATCTCTTAGATGGCTCGGTTCATCCTGAAATTCCCAGTTATTGAGAATTTTAGACCGAACAATCTCTTCGACCATTTTCGATTCTTGACCGGCTGGAATGAAGAGTTCGGAAAGTTGAATGAGCCTGCAAAGTTTTTGGGTTAAAAAAGGCTGTCCTTCCGTCCAGTACAGCACTTCTGTGAGGACACTATCCGGTCGTCTTGCCTTGCCTATCAGTCCCTGACATAACGGTTGAGCTTCGTTTAATTTAAACCCTGCTAGTTCGATCGAACGACCAATATTAAAGGGGGGACTCAGATGGCAATCTTGAATCAAATCAGAAGGCGAAGCAACTCCTAACATCGAAAAGCTGAGGCGGCGATAGTTCGGACGATCGGCGCGATTGTTATAACAAAATCGAATAAATTTAAAAAAATCATCTACCTTAAAATCGAGACTGAGAACACTATCAATTTCATCAACAAAAATAATAATGTTTCGATTGATTTCAACTAACAATATATTTTCAATAAATTCGGTTAATCGATGCAGTGAAGATAAATCTCGATGCTCGTTCCACCAATTCTTCATATTGGTTTTGTTTGTTAACTTAAAACCACTTGAAAGACGGCGAATGATTCCTGCATACCACTGTTCTAAGGAGTCACTTGTTGAGAACCGATACTTCGTCAAATCGATCGCTGCACAGGCGATACCTTCTGCTTGCAATCGCTGCATCGTCCGCACTCGCAAACTCGATTTCCCCATTTGTCGAGAATTGAGAACATTGCAAAATTCTCCCGCTTTCAATCCCTTGTATAAATCCTCATCGGCTTGTCGCTTAACATAGGTGGGAGCATCTGATCCTAAACTGCCGCCAACTGCATATTGATACGGTGTCATAGGTTCTCAATCGAGGTTTAAGCAATTGCTGAAATATTGACGATACAACTGACAGCTTAGCGTCACGGTATTACATCTTAAATGAACCAGTCCCATACTATAGAGCTTGAATCCTAAAATAGCTTCTAATCGGAGCGGTTCTGAAGTTTCGGTCGCCCATTCGATCGCCTCGAGTAACTCGGGATACTGCTGCAAATTCCACCAATGACGGCGCAGATGATCGCTATATATACTCGATTCCATCGGAGCCGTATTTAATAATTCCGCCAGAGAAAAATCTCCTTCGGCTAAATGATAGAGCGCCAATCGGACAAGATAGGGATGTCCGCCCACCATCTTCACTAATTGAGAAACTTGAGAACTCGTCCAATTCAGTCCGTGCCGCTGGACTAACTCCTCAACTTGTCGGACGAAAACTCGGGCAACTCTACAGGCAACCCGACATTAAATGGAGATTGATTCACATCCATTGGCAGATAAACTTCAGTGGAATGTACGACAACTAAATGTAATTTCTCGCCAAATCTCTCGATTTTTTGCATCTTCGTGCCAAGCTCGCAACAAGGCAAAAAAGTCTGCCGCGATCGCCGGATATTGAAACACACGATCGACTTCATCCAAGCCCAACACCAAAGGCGAATCCAATTGCGGGTAACAAATACTCTTCAAAATACGCCGTGCAATTATCCTTGCTGCCAAAAATATCGTCCCAATATTGGGCCAAGCGATTGGGCAGTTTCAAACGGCGTCCGATACTGGCACAAAACCAACGCAAAAAGCGATCCAAATCGGAAAACAATTGGGTGTCCGCCAGTTGAAAACTCAGAGAAACCGGGTAATACCCTTGCTGTTCGGCATGGGCGAGCAATCTTGCCATCAACGAGGTTTTACCCATTTGGCGGGGCGCTTTGATCCGAATCAGCGCACCGGGTTGGGTCAACTGTTTCCATCGCCCGAGTTTCGATCGGCGGACGGGGAATATAAAATCGCGATGTCAGTTCTACCTGTCCGTTGGGATGTTGGAGTTCGGGTGCTGCGGTCGGCAACGGTGGTGTAGATCGGTCACTCCCACCTCAGATCTTGATCTCGGCGCCAGTTATCGGCATCGATCGACTGATTCCAGGGACGACCCTCGGCGATCGATCGGACAACTGTCTCGAATCGCATCCCAGTTGTCCGCTTGGAAATTCCAGTTTTGGGGTGGAATCGGCTGAAGGTAGCCCCGCAGATCCGGATTAAAGAACCCCATATTCGGCAGATCGTCGCAAATCGGTAAAATTGTGGGTGGGTGCGCGCTTTCCTTCGCCCGTCGCACCACTTCCGTCACCATTTCGCTGGTTGCCCCATCTCGATCGAGCAGCAGCAGTAGGTAATCACTCTGTTGTATAGCGCTTACGTCCAGGGTTCGTGCCCAGGTCAGTCCCTGAAGGCAATCGTCGCCTATCAGCAGCGGATGATATCCTCCCCCTTGAAACGCTTGGTAAAATTGTCGGGCTAAGTTCTGACTAGAAAGTCAATCGCTGTAGCTGATGGCAACGGTTTTGGCAAGGTTTCCACCTTCGTTCGTCGCCTGTCGGTAATCTACTTCCAGTGCCGCATCCATGGGTGTGGGAGAAACATCGGCAATTTTCTGCCAGTTCGCAATGCCGACCGCCGCGCAAATATTTATGAAGGTTTCGCGCTCGATGGCAATGCCGCGCCAAAATCGTCGCAATGTCGCTTGTGAAGTGTTGGCAGTTCTCCACCAACTTAAGCTACTGGTTTTCGTCCAACCTTTGTTGCGTCTGGCTGCGTCCACTATCTGCAATCCGCGTTCCGATGCCCCGATCGTTTCCATATGTTCCCCGTCTTTATCCCATGGCTCAATACGGATCTTTTTATAGGATAAAGGCAAGAGAAAGCGGTTGTTCGCAACAGGGAAAGGAGTTAGGGAATCTTCACATAAATGGATGGAAATGCGATCGCAACGGTTAGCACTCTAGCAATCCTATTTCATCCGTAAATATCTGTAGGGGTAGTGCCCCTATTCCTATACCGGAAACTGTGGCAACCACGGGGGATTGCCTCTACTGGTTACGGATTACTTCACTCAAATAGCCGAAAATAAGGATATCGAACGGGGACTCCCGGTTCCTTGTCCAAGTCGAAGTTAATCACATCCCAACAGGAAGATTCTTCGGCATCGGGACTGAACTCCACGGGTAAACCATAAAGCTTAGGATGAGAATTCTCATTCTCTTGACGATCGCGCCAAGGCGCATTCCGTTCTAAATAAGCCCCCATCAATTCCTGATATCGACGGGCAATAATCACTTTGGTCGCTCGATAGCCCTGAGTGTACAATCGATCGAGGGCTTCGTGAATTTCAAAGCGGATGCCGTCGGGATGAGTATGCTGTCGGTACCAGTCACTCTCCCACCGGCGCCAATGCCGACTCGATTGCAAATGAACCAGTTCTCCGGTCTTGGGATCGGCTTCAAATGCACCGTGACGGGGACACAGATAGGTGTCAGTCAGAGTGAGTGCCGGGATGGTTTGGCGACAGTGGGGACACTGAATTTCCGGTCCGAAGATCGGATATTGGTAGCCTGGATCGATCGAGTAGTCCATTCGACGGTCGCCTATGAGAATGACAGCTTGTTGAGTGGCAGATACACCAAGGCGTGTACTCTACAATTTTAACATTTTGCTGGAATTCCCCATCTAACTCCAACGAAGGCGGTTGGAGAACGTTGCACTCTAGTCGTACTACTGTCTTCCGTTCTGTAAAACCTATACAAACCTACTCAAATCTAGACAAAGCTGGACATGAGTCGGATTGCTGTTGACTTCCTGATTCAACGTAGCGACAGCATAACTGCTATCGGGTTTGTCTACTTCACAGGCTGACACGGTGGAACTCACCGCCATTTCCGAACGCTCTGGAATATGGATTCCATCAAACCATCGTTCGATATTCTTCGCCGCGTTTAAGTCTCTGTCCTCGGTATAACCGCATTCAGGGCAGAGATAAGTGCGGTTTTTTAATGGCATTTTATGACGATGATTGCCACAGTTTGAGCAGATTTGAGAACTGGGAAACATTCTATCAACCAAGATCGACTGGCTGGAAAATTTCTCAGTTTTATACTCTAACTGTCGGCGAAACTCGTACATACCACAATCGGCAATTGCCCCGGCGAGTTTGTGATTCTTTAGAAAGGACTTGACTGACAAATCCTCAATCTTGATCTCGCTGTGGTTCTGGGCAAGATAGTGAGTTAATTTGTGAATCGCATCCTTACGTGTGTTGGCAATCCTAGCGTGTAACTTAGCTAGCTTTTGCACCGCTTTGGCTCGATTTTTAGAACCTTTGACACGTTTACTAACGCGACGTTGTAACCGCTTCATCCGTTTGTTTAAACGGCGATACGCTTTAGGGTTAGCGAAGACTTTCCCGTTAGAACAAACTGCTAATTCCTTAATTCCTATGTCAACACCAATTGTCGGTCTATTAGGGTCTACGTTGGGTTTTTCAATTTCAACCTTAATTGAGATTAGCCAACGATTAGCTTGGCGTGAGATCACACAGTTATGAACGGCTGTCACAGGTAGAGGCTCTGCTAAGCGCACCCAACCGATAGATGGCAGTCTAACTCGCTTACCGTTGTGTTGGATGCCGGGTTTTGCTTTTGTCCCTGATTCCAAATAAAAAGAATCGCGTTGACCTTTCTTTTTGAATCGGGGTCGTTTGGAGATTTTTTTCAAGCATCTATCCCAAGCGGTTCGGCAATCGGCTAAGGCTTTTTGAGGGACGTTTTTATTGACTTCGTAATACCATTGATTAACGGATTTGACTCGGCTCACCAATTTTTTGTGTAAGTCAATCGCGGTCGGGAGTTTAACTGTCTTGTCAGTTCCCCGAATCGCCAAAATCTCCTGAATCTGAGCGTTAGCCCAATTGTAAGCGTGACGTGCTGTCCCGGAAGCTTTACGGAACAAAGTCTCTTGCTTATTGTGAGGAATTAAAGCCGTCTTGAAACTGAGTAACATTTGATTCGACCTGTCAAATGAGTTATATTGTCTAGTATACCTGATATCATCTTGAGATGAAATGCCAACAATAAAATTTCAGCCAGATCGTCAAGTGGCATACGACAAGGTTCCGGTTCAAGTGAAAGTGTTGCCGGGTGTCCGCGAAAGACTCAAACAAGTACCGGACTGGCAGAATCAGGTACGAGCCTATATTGATTCCTTGATATCTGGTCAAATTGAGTGAGCTTTGCCTACATTCGATCGGATATTAGGTTGCAGTTCCACACCCTCTTCGATAGACCAACTATCGAGCAACATCTCCCGACCGCCAACTGTGGTGACTCCCAGTTTCTGCCCGTTTTGTGCACTAAACTCAAAGCTACACCATCCTAAGCCCGTCCCGCTACACGTCACCAATTCTTCATACCCCAATTCATCAGATATATTCCGATCGTAGGGGGACGAATGAGACTGGGCAATGGGCTTCCATCCTGCCCCGATTAAGATGGATCTTACCTCGGCATAGGGCTTGCCCTGATGTAAAATAGGGAGAGATTGTGAGATTTCAATTTCTGTTCCTTCTAGCTCCCAATTGACGATCCACGGTTGATTTCCTTCACTACTATTTGCTGTGGTAATGGTTAACTGTCGTCCCTCGGCTGTGTTAAACCGAAACACGCAGACTTCCTGATTTGTTTGTGGACAACCGACTAGTTCTGTAAAGCCAAATTCGGTTATAATAGACTTCTCGATCGAATTCAATCGTTCAATCCTCGCTGGAGAGTAATAACTATGACTGGCTTGCCATCCTGCTTCTCGCAAGAGTTCCCTAGCTTCGGCATAAGGCATATTTTCGGTCAGAGTCGGTAGCTCTTGCGCCAGAACACCACGAGGACTCAAAACAGCCAGAGAAAGGGTCAATTTAATAGATAGGAAAAGCGTCCTCAAAAGAGAGGAATTCCAGCTAGTAGTCAGGCTTTTCATCAAATACAGTTAGATTGTAATTTCACATCCATCGTAGCAGTTGAAACTTAAAACGACCACAATAACGTGTGAAGTTTTCGGCAAGAAATAGATCTCAAAAAGACAAGGAAAGCTGAAATAATAGTGAAATTCTTTATCCAAAATTTAAATTTTTCAACCGGATCGAAAGAAGTCACAAGACAGAGAATTTATCGCATTCTATACACGAGAAATATGTCAATCTCCTCATTGTTTTAACGATCTTGTGAATGATTCTTCAGAAACCGCCAAAACACCGTCCTCCTATTGGTCTGCTGTCGATGTCTCCAGCGCAGCATTTGTCGCCCCCTGCGCCACCGTCATCGGTCGCGTGCAAGTGGGGATGGGGGCGAGCATCTGGTATGGAGCTGTGGTGCGTGGCGATGTGGAATCGATCGCTATTGGAGCGCATACGAATATTCAAGATGGGGCGATTTTGCACGGCGATCCGGGTCAGGCTACCATTCTCGAAGAGTACGTTACCGTCGGACACCGAGCGGTGATTCACAGCGCCTATATCGAACGAGGTTGTCTGATCGGGATTGGTGCGATCGTTCTCAATGGCGTGCGCGTAGGGGAGGGGAGCATTATCGGAGCTGGAGCTGTTGTCGTCAAAGATGTACCCCCTCGATCGCTGGTTGTCGGGGTTCCGGGTAAGGTGGTACGGACGCTAACGGACGCAGAAGTGGCACACACGATCGAACACGCCCGTAAATACGAGCAATTGGCGCGGGTTCATGGGGGCACGGGGACTGATTTGGGCTTTGTGTGAATCTGACGATCGATTCGTTCATCTGCGACCCAAACATCCTATAATTATGAGAAGTCTTTAAAAATTTGTTAAGCGAGGAGATCCCGCTATGAACTTCGATTGGCGTTTGCTTGTCGTCCTTCTCCCTGTCATTATTGCCCTAAGCTGGGCTGTATTTAATATCATCCAAGCGGCTCTAGGTCAAGTTCAGGGTTTTTTGAATAAAGAATCTTAAAGCGAACCTTACCCGAAAGCGGTATTGGGAGACAAACTGGAGGGGCAACCGCTGAGGCTTGCCCCTTCTTTGTGCAATAGCTACGTGCAATAGCGACCTGTCAAACTTGTCTGTTTTGCGATCTAAGATTCTTTTGCGATCTAAGATTGATGAAGCGATCGGTTATCTGACCGATTCCCGAACCGCAAATCAAGCCGAACAAAAGGAACTGACACCAGATATGCTGAAATCTGCGCTCCCAGTTATGCCAACCCCCGCCAACAGACGATCGTGGGGACAAACAATCCGAGGGTTGGCAGTGGTTCTGCTAGCGAGCCTATGCCTTTCCGGTTGCGTCCGTTACGATGTGGGTGTCACTTTCGATTCCCAAACTCACGGCGAAATCGTACAGCAGATTCGTTTATCTCAACAGCTAACCAATTTCAGTGGAGCCACTGTGGAAGAATGGCTCGATAGTATCGATAGTCGCGCTCGTCGTTTGCAGGGCAAAACAAAGCGATCGAGCGATCGAGAACTCACTGTCAAGATTCCGTTTAACAATGGGGCTCAACTTGTCGAAAAATTTAATGGATTTTTCAATCCGGCGGCGCTCGAAAAAGGTCAGGTAAAAACGACACCCACCGCAGAACTTCCTCAATGGGGCGCTAATTTGAGTCTGAAGCAGAATAATGCGTTTTTGGCACTGCGAAATCGCTTGAGTGTCGATTTAGATTTGCGGGGATTGGGCGCAATTGCCGATGCTGGAGACACGGTAGAGATCGGCGCGGGGTCTCTATTTGAAATCGATTTTGCCCTGAATACACCCTGGGGTGCAACTACAGTCGTGGGAGCAGAGAATACTCTTCAAGCCGAACAAAGCGATCGACATTTGGTTTGGAAACTCAAACCCGGTCAAATGAATCACTTTGAAGCCGTTTTCTGGGTTCCTAGTCCCATCGGTATCGGCTCGATCGTTATTGTCTTTCTGATGGTTGCCGGTCATTTACTCAAACATCGACTTTTTCCGGCATTAGGTTGGGAACGAAAACCCAAAAAGCGGAAACAGTTATCAGTTAATAGTTAATGGTTAATAGTTAATAGTCGATCGCGTTAATCCGCCACTAACCACAACAGCCATCTATCCAAAAACGACCGACTCTGAGAGCTTGGCAACTATGGCACGAATTGAAGATACTTTAATTGGCTCAAATCTGCTAGAAGGAACGTCAGAAAATGACTTAATTTTTGGATTAGATGGGAACGATACGTTACTCGGTGGGGATGGCAGCGATATCCTGCGCGGGGGAAACGATATCGATTTCTTGAGTGGAGAAGGGGGTGACGATCGGCTGTGGGGCGATGGAGGAAATGATTTCCTATCAGGTGGAGAAGGAAATGATATCTTTGTGCTTCAATCGTTTCCCAACGCCGATCCGGAAGACACGCTACCCAGTTTCGACACGATTTTTGATTTCGAGAAAGGTCGAGATTTCATTGGATTAGCGGGAGATTTAACCTTTGCAGATTTGGAGATTTCGACACCGCTAAACAATCCCTTGGTTACTCAAATTAGCCGCCGATCGACTGGAGAACTGCTAGCTCAACTGATTGGCGATCGTGAAAGTCCAAACCCCGAACTGGACTTAAGAGATTTTATCCAGGTCGATCGTCTAGAATTCAGTCAGCCGATTTTTCAAGTGGCAGAAAATGGACTGCCGATCGTTGCTGTTGCGGTGACTCGTCAGTTTCCCAGTGGCGATCCCGTCGAAACGACGATCGAGCTAGCGGAAGGCACGGCAAGCGGCAGAAATACCATAGATTTTTTCCCTTTTCCTATTCCTCTTCAGTTTGAAGGCGAAGAAACCCTCAAGGTTTTGGAAATTCCCATCTTTCAAAATTTCATTGTTGACGATCCCTTTGTCGAACCGACAGAAACGATTAATTTAACCTTAAGTAATCCCACCGGAACAGCCAGACTCGGCGATCGCAGTACGGCAACGTTAGAAATTATCGATAACGATACGGCATATCAGTTTAGCAGTCCAGTCTTCAGCGTATTAGAGGATGGAACGGCGATCGAACAAATCAATGTGATTCGTACGGGTTTTATCGATCGTCCCGGACGAGTGACGCTATTTTCTGGGGACGGCACAGCAACGTTTTTGGCTGACTACCAAAATACGCCGATCGATGTAGAATTTGCCGCTGAAGAAACAGTTAAAACGGTCAATTTGCCGATCGTTAACGATGTTTTGGTGGAAGGGAATGAAACGGTTAACTTAGCCTTAGCCAATCCCAGCGCGGGTTCGACGGTTGGCGACCTTAATCGAGCCAAGCTGACCATTCTAGACGACGATACGAACTTGCAGTTTAGTCGTCCCACCTTTCAAGTCAACGAAGATGGAACTCCTATAGCGGCGGTGACAGTGGTGAGAACGGGAATATCCAGTATTCCCGCCAGTGCGACGATTACTCTCACCGACGGCACGGCAAGCGCGTTGACGGATTACAATAGCACTCCCATCTCGATCGATTTTGAGATTGGCGAAACCGAGAAAGTCGTGGCGATTCCCATTGCCGACGACACAATTCTAGAACCTTCAGAAACCCTGAATTTAACCTTAAGTAATCCCAGTAATGGAGTGACCATTGGTATCCCCAATTTTGCCGTGGTGGAAATTGCAGACAACGATCTAGAAGTTCCCCTGCCTGTACCTCCGACTCCACCGGGGATTTTACAGTTTAGCGATGCCAGTTTTGCAGTCAACGAAGATGGGACACCTCTGGCTGCCGTCACCGTAACGCGAACAGAAGGCAGTACCGGAACAGTCAGCGCCACGATCGTGCTGACAGATGGCAGCGCGATCGCGTCTCAAGATTATATTTCCACACCCATCGAAGTCAATTTTGCCGATGGAGAAATGACGAAAACCGTTCAAATTCCGATCGTGGATGATTCCCTGGTTGAGGTTGCCGAGACGGTAAATTTAGCGTTAATTAACCCCACCAACGGTGCCGGACTCGGCGTGCTTAATTCGGCAACGTTGACAATTTCCCGTAGCGATCAGTCATCGCTACTCGATTTTGAAGGGGTCGGCAATTTAAACGAGGTGGACGATTTCTATAGCGATCGCGGTATTCTATTTTCTGGGAATGCTTTGGGAATTATCGGCGTCTGTCCGATCGTCGAGTCGGGATTGGATGACGAACTCGGCGGCAATTTCTCCCACCAACCCAGCGGTGTCACGGCATTAACTTATGCTGAAGGCGATGAAATTGTTTTGGAAGCGATCGAGGGATTCGATGCTCAACTTTCTTTTTCCTATGCTTCCCCTTTTCGAGAGCATTCGATCTCGATTTACGATGGATTGGACGGTACGGGAAATCTCCTCGCTTCGGCAACTTTATCGCCAACCCCTGCCGGCGAATTTCCCAATGCCTATAGTGAGTTTGCTTTCGTAACGATTCCTTTCTCGGGTATTGCTCGATCGGTGACTTTTGGGGATTTTGCCAATAAAATTGTCATAGATGATATTCTTCTGGGGTAGCCATTCTCTAGGGAGCGATCGCCCACAGTCCCCGTCCTCAATCGGCTCTCAAGAAGTTCGAGCCAAACAAACAACGAAATTGTCGTAACATCACCGCTCCCGAAGCGGTAAATTCCCGTGCGGTTGTGCCCCGAGTTTTGACCGAACGTTTTGTGAGATGCTATCATAACCCCATGAAGACAAAGCAATTTCCGAAATCGATGGTGCCCAATGGATGGGTCGCGGACTAAAAGTCGATCGAGCCAAACCGAAGCGAACGGTAGCCATCAATTGGATTGGATGAACACTGCTTCAGCCTTTGCGAGCAACTGATGGAAATCGATCGCATCAGAGGCATTTCCTCTAGCTTGACGATCTTGCGTGAATGAAACAATTGGAGAAATTATAGTGGCTAAACGTCGTAACTTAAAAAAAGAAAAAGCGGCTCGAAATCAAGCCTATGCGCGGCAGTTTCGGAAGAAATCAACTCGCTCTTTCTCTCAGAATCGGCGTTATTCCCGCAGTGATAGTAACGAAACCGGAACCGGAACTGGGAATGAAGCTGGGAACGGAACTGGGTCTGGAAACGATAGCCAGTAAACTTGGCAATTGTCTAATTCAGTTCGTCCTTCCCAAAGAGACATCACCTGACCCTAGATAGTGTCCGCATGACAAAAGCCGTCCGAGTAAAGACCGAAACTTTATCGTGACGGCTTTGTCGTTGCACTATTTTTTTACAGTGCGCCTTGAGCTTTCAACGTTTTTTGCAATTTCGATAAACGGCGCAACTGATCTTGCCTCAATCTTTGCCAGTTATTGCTAAAGCCAGCGGCATCCAAGTTTTGGGTTTGAGGGTTAACAAAACTCTGCATTCGAGCTTCTAGGAGCGCTTCGATACCGTGAAAACCTCGATCGTAAGCCTGTTTGAGATTGGGGATGTATGCATATCCGGCTGCGGGAGATTGATTGGTCAAATCGGCAGCAGCTACAAGTTCTAAAGAGGATAGCACCACTCCAGATTCTTGGGCTTGGCGCTGAATATCAGCCATTTGTTGTTGCAGACGATCGAGTTGAATCGAATCAGCTTGGCGGGCATCTCCGGCACCGTGTTGGTAGCTAAACGTTCCCAGATTCGTAACGCCATTTGCCGGATCGCGATGACCCCAATACTCAGAGGTGACTTCACCTTCAAAGGTTCGCGTTCCTTCTGCCGCCCCGATGGCGATCGAACCTGGAGAGTCTGGCGTTGAGAACAATCTCACGATCGGATCGCCAAAATATTTTTGTTGATAGGAAATCGTTTGGGCGAGTGGAGAAAAGGCAACCCATCCATCTGTCGCTATTGTTCGCATTTCCCCAACCTCCCCCTCGAGCCAAAAGGCTTCTAGGTTTCGGCGCCACCTCGTGCTGCGATCTTTCCAGTAGCGCCTCCAGCGGGAGTGACGGCGGGGGGATGTAGTGGCTCCCACATCCTCATTTCCTCGACTGCTTAATCGATCGCTAGAATTAGAATAAGTTGAACGGGTCGAAATTTTGGAGCCGGGATCTAGAGTCGATGCAGATGCCAATACACTCTCTTTGCGAACAGACAATCGATCGGTTTCATGTGTTAACCACTGAGCGAGTGCGGTAAGAACTAACGCAACTGCCGTGGGGAAAAGGCATTTTGAAAGTTGATTTGAGATAAACATCAATCTCTAACTAATTGCACCCTGTCTGATATATTCAAAAATATTTCATTTTGGTGCACAAGTCAATTTTTGAGCGATCCCCAACAGGATACTAGCCTAAAAGAGTGAAATTTGAACCCAAAAATGCAGAGGCAATCAAAGCACTGCACCCCAGGACACCGGCTTTATCCATGTCCTTTTCGGGGTAAAAATCGAACAACATCGTAAAAATGAAAATAAAAAATAGGCTTGACATCCGATGATAATTGTTCTAGTTTGTCCCGGCATCCACGATCCACAGTTCACTCGAGAATTTTTGCGGGGATTAGGCGAAATCTCCAAGACGATCGGCTGGGATTTTCCACCGATCTGGGTTTTTCCCGCCCCGGAAAATCCCGCTTACTCAGCGAGCCATATCTTACAGTTTTTAGAGGAGCGTTGGGGAAACAAAGGGACAGTTCCCGAACTGGTCATCATCGGCTTCAGCGCGGGCGTAGTTGGGGCGATCGGGGCGGCGTGGGGATGGCGATGGCAAGGTAGAACGGTCAAAACTCTGATAGCGATCGATGGTTGGGGTGTGCCTCTGTATGGGGATTTTCCCATCTATCGTCTCAGCCACGATTACTTTACCCATGCAAGTTCTAGCCTATTAGGAAGTGGTTGGGTCAGTTTTTACGCCGATCCGGCAGTGCCTCATATCGATCTATGGCGCATGCCCGATCGAGTGCGCGGCACGCAGGTGGGCAACACGGCAGGACACTCAAGACTAACCGCTGCTGAGTTCATCACGGATATTTTACAACGCCATGGAGGAGTGGACGAACATCGCGACTGCCCCTCTCCAAAAAGTGACTAATAGTCACTTTCTCGGGTTAGGCGACATGAGACCCGGTAAAAATTTTCCCAGTTCATGTTTGAGGGGCAAGTCTAGCGCAGCCCCCTAAACATCCATTCATCCCCTGTTCGCGACTGCTGCAAATTTAACTCAACTGCGCCGTACACTCGAGAATCAACCGCTGATTGATCAGCGCATAGGGTTGAATTTCCAATGCTCTTTGAAAAGCTCGAATCGCCTCTCGGTACTGACCGCGCCGCGCGTAACATAATCCCAAGCCATGTAACGCGCCAAAATGAGCCGAGTTGAGTTCGATCGCCCTTTGGCAGTCGAGAATCGCCTGGTCATACTGTTTCTGCATGTAATAAAGAACTGCCCGTCGGTTCCACGCTTCCGCAAAATCCGGCAAATCATCAATGGTTTCTGAGAGCTTCGCTTCTGCCTCGTCAACTCGTCCGGCATCCAACAATGCTTGCGCGCGTTCGAGCAAACCCAGCCCGTAAACTCCCTTCTGAGAGAACCAAATGCGCCAGAGATCGCCTGTTGCGCGAGCTCGAACCGTTTCATCCGAGTTTTTCAAATCGTTTAGTAGGGTGTTAATCTTTGCTCGATCCATCACTTCCCAAAGGGCAACGCATATTCTCATTTTGCACCCAAACATGATTAAATAGCTTGGCACTGGTAGAAATAGTGATTTCAGGAGTTGCCGGAGTTGCCGGAGTTGCCGGAGGTAAAGCATCCCGTCACCCCATCACCCCGAACTCTTCGCGACTCACTAGCCATATCGAATCGCAGAGGAGATTGGTGTGAACGTTATAGTGATTGGCAGTGGCGGCAGAGAACACGCCCTGAGCTGGAAATTGTTGCAGTCGAAGGAGATCGATCGCATTATCTGCATTCCCGGAAATGGGGGAACAGCAACCCTAGAAGGTTGTGAAAACGCTGCCCTGTCTCCTGAAGACTTCGAGAGCATTGCTCAGTTAGCCAGCGCGAAAAACACCGCTTTCGTTGTCGTCGGTCCAGAATTACCCTTGTCGCTGGGCATTACCGACGCGCTACGATCGAAGAATATTCCCGTATTCGGTCCGACACAAGCCGGGGCAACCCTGGAGTCCAGTAAAGCTTGGGCAAAAGAGCTGATGCGCGAGGCCGGAATTCCCACGGCAACATCGCAAGTCTTCTCGCGATCGCAACAAAACGAAGCCAAAGCCTATCTTGACACGGTGGGAGCGCCAATTGTCCTCAAAGCCGATGGTTTAGCTGCCGGGAAAGGGGTGATTGTTGCCGAGACGATCGATGTAGCCAAAGAGGCACTTGAGACACTGTGTGGGGGAGAATTGGGGGATGCTTCTAATTCGATCGTGATTGAAGAATTTTTAACCGGGCAAGAAGTTTCCGTCCTCGCCCTCACCGATGGCATCACCGTGCGCCCCCTGCTTCCCGCCCAGGATCACAAACAGGTCGGAGAAGGGGATACCGGACCCAACACCGGAGGGATGGGGGCTTATGCACCAACTCCCATCATGACGCCGGAACTGATGGCGCGGATTCAATCGGAGGTTCTCGAACCGACAGTTGCCGTCTTACAAAAACGGGGTATCGACTATCGAGGGGTCTTATATGCCGGGTTGATGGTTTCTCCCCAAGGCGAACCTCAAGTGTTGGAATTTAACTGTCGTTTTGGCGATCCTGAAACCCAAGCGGTTCTGCCCTTATTAAAAACCCCTCTTCACGAACTCTTGCTAGCCTGTGTCGAACAGCGACTGGGGGCGATGCCGGAGATCGAATGGCATCGGGGAACTGCCGTGTGTGTCGTCATGGCAGCCGGGGGATATCCGGGGAGTTATGACAAAGGGAAACCCATTTCCGGGATTGCCGAAGCCCAAACCGAAGCAGGCGTTACCGTTTTTCATGCGGGAACGGAATGGGTGCAACAACAGGTTGTCAGTTCCGGGGGACGAGTTTTGGGGGTGAGTGCGATCGATGATACTTTCGATCGTGCCATTGCCAAAGCTTATCGGGCTGTGGAAAAAATTGAATTTGAAAACCACTACTATCGCCGGGATATCGGCTACCGCGTGCGCTAGGAGCGAAGTGATGGGTTAAATTACTCATTCCCCATGACCAATCTGCGATAACGTGTCAAAATGAGTTTGTAAACTTTTGAAAATTTGACTGACTTATCTTGCTGGCTCTGTTGCAAACCGTTGGGGACATAATCAAGCGTTGGTGGTCGGAGTTTACCCTCCAGACCAAACTGATGGCTTTGGCAACTCTGATGGTGTCTCTAGTCGTCAGTGGGTTTACCTTCTGGGCGGTGAATATGATTCAGCAGGATGCCCGTCTCAGCGATACTCGCTTTGGTCGCGATTTGGGATTGCTGTTGGCATCTAACGTCACTCAACCGATCGCAGAAGACCGAAAAACCGAAGTTGCCCGCTTTTCTACCCAGTTCTACGCCAGTACGTCCAGTCTGCGCTACATCCTTTACGCGGATGCAGATGGCAAAATCTTTTTCGGGATTCCCTTTTCCGACGCACAAGTTCAGAATTCCCTGACTATCGAACGCCGCATCCAGCTTCCGGAGGATTTTGCCACCCACTTAGAAGAACCCCTGATCCGGCAACATTCCACGCCCAATGGGGTGGTGACCGATGTTTTCGTGCCACTCAACTACCAAGGCAAGTATCTCGGTGTTCTGGCGGTGGGAACCAATCCCAATCCGACGGTTGTCACCTCTTCCAGCTTGACCCGCGATGTGACGATTGCGGCATTTGTTTCGATTTGGGTGATGGTGATTCTCGGGGCAGTGTTTAATGCTTTAACAATTACCAAACCGATCAAGGAATTGTTGGTCGGGGTCAAAAATATTGCGGCTAAAAATTTCCAGCAACGCATTGACTTGCCTTTAGAGGGAGAACTGGGCGAGTTAATCGATAGCTTCAATGAAATGGCAGAACGCCTGGAACGTTACGAAGAACAAAATATCGAGGAACTGACGGCGGAAAAAGCGAAATTGGAAACTCTGATTTCTACGATCGCCGATGGTGCGTTGTTACTGGATCTCGAACTCAATATCATTCTGGTTAATCCGACCGCCCGTCGAATTTTTTCCTGGGAAGGAAAAGAGATTGTGGGAACTAATGTTCTGCATTCTCTTCCGGCTTCGGTGCAGATTGAAATTACTCGACCGCTATATAAAATTGCCAGAAAAGAACGAGAAGGGGGCGAGTTTCGGATTGCTTTGAGCGAACCGGTGGGGCGAACCATCCGAATTTTGGTGACCACGGTTCTCGATCTGTCTCGAGAAAATTTGAAAGGTATTGCCATGACCGTGCAAGATATTACTCGAGAAGTAGAGCTAAACGAGGCAAAAGGTCAGTTTATCAGCAATATTTCTCACGAGTTGAGAACCCCATTGTTTAATATCAAATCGTTTATTGAAACCCTGCACGAGTATGGTGACGATTTGAGCGAACACGAGCGCCGAGAGTTTCTGGAAACGGCGAATCACGAAACCGATCGACTAACTCGATTGGTTAACGATGTTCTGGATTTGTCTCGGCTGGAATCTTGCCGAATCTATCATCTCGATGCGATCGAGCTGACACAACCCATCGAACAAACCCTACGAACCTATCAGCTCAATGCCAAAGATAAAGGAATCGAACTTCAACAAGAAATACAACCGGATTTGCCGTCTGTGTTAGGTCACTACGATCTACTGGTTCAGGTGTTTGCCAATTTGGTGGGAAATGCGCTGAAATTCACGTCGGCGGGTGGAAAAGTTATCATTCGTGCCTATCGCCTGCGGGAGTCTTCCCAGTCGCATCTCGATTCAGGCTTGGTAAGATTGGAAGTTTCGGATACGGGAATTGGTATCGATCCTGAAGATCGCGATGCCATTTTCGATCGCTTTTTCCGAGTAGAGAACCGCGTTCATACTCTCGAAGGTACGGGACTGGGACTGTCGATCGTTCGCAATATTATCGACAAGCACCACAGCCAAATTCACTTGGCTAGCGAAGTTGGCGTGGGGACGACGTTTTGGTTCGATTTGCCGGTTTTTGAAGGGGCGTCGTTGCTTCCTGTAGAGTAGGGGCGAATAGCTGTTGTCCCCTACTCTACTGCTTTTCTCGCCGAAATCAGTGGGCGTACACTTTTTGGTAGTAAGCTTGGTATTCCTCCGACAACAGCGGTTTCCACCAAGATTCGTGGGCTAAGAACCATTCAACCGTTTGCCGCAATCCCTCTTCGACAGTGACAGACGGCGTCCAACCCAATTCCGTTTTGATTTTGGTCGCATCGATGGCGTAGCGGCGATCGTGTCCGGGGCGATCTTTGACGAAGGTAATCAATTTTTCGCTGGGACGTACCGGGAGATCCGGGGCAAGTTCGTCCATCAACTGACAAAGCATATTCACCAGATCGATATTTTTCACCTCGTTGTTGCCGCCAACGTTGTAAGTTTCTCCAGGTTTACCGTTGTGAATGACAGTCTCTAAGGCACTGCAATGATCCCGAACATACAGCCAATCCCGAACGTTTTGACCGTCTCCGTAAACGGGTAACGGCTTCCCTAACAAGATATTGATACACATCAATGGAATCAACTTTTCTGGGAAGTGGTATGGACCGTAATTATTGGAGCAATTGGTGATAACAGTGGGGAGGTTGTAGGTGTGATAATAGGCTCGGGCGAGGTGATCGCTTCCGGCTTTGGAGGCGGAGTAGGGACTGTTGGGGGCGTAGGCGGTCGTTTCGCTGAATGCTGGATCGTCGGGTCCGAGGCTGCCGTAAACTTCATCGGTGGAAACGTGTAGAAACACCCCGTCTGTTTCCGGAAGCGGTCAATGTTGGGTAATGTTTTCGGAAGGCTTCGAGAAGGGTAAATGTGCCGATGACATTCGTTTGGACGAAGGCATCGGGACCGAGAATGGATCGATCGACGTGAGATTCTGCGGCAAAATGGGCTACGGTATCGATCTGCTCTTCCAGCAATAAAGCATCCAGGAGAGACCGATCGCAAATATTCCCCTGAACGAACCGGAAATTGTCCCGGTTTTCCAAGGTGGTGAGGTTGGCACGATTTCCGGCATAGGTGAGGGCATCGAGGACGACAACACGATCGTCTAGATAGCGATCGCACCAGTGGTGGACGAAATTGGAACCGATAAATCCCGCCCCTCCGGTAATGAGAATTCGGCGCGGTTGCTGGAGTGCTGTATTGTTCCGGTTTGCGGTCATACCCGTTCGTTTTCCTTTAGACAGTCAACTCTTTCCAAGATAGCGCCAAAACAATTTAAAATTTAAAATTTAAAATTTTAAATTCAATATTCCAAATTTTAAACTGAAAATTGGGACTATTGATGGACTGTTGAAAATGACACAGCAAAACCCAGACGGCGATCGCCACGTTTCCACCTTTGTGCGGTAGACTAAATCTCTAGGTGTTTGGAGACAAAATTAATGAGCGATCGCTGGCTGCAACGATTCGTATCTCTCGGTATTATCGGTTTTTCCTTTGGTAGTGGTGTTGCCTATATCAATCGCTTCGCACCCTTGCAGCCCTCTCAAGCTTCAATACCATCAGTTGCCCCAGTACAGCCCCAACCCTCGATCGCGCCTCAATCGGCTCCAGCAGAGGCTGTCCCATCACCAGTCGTTGCCAACCCAAGTCAGGCACTCAACCCTCAGCCGCCCCAGCCAGCACCGAAAGCCCAAACTCCTGCACCCAAAGTTACCCCAACCACTGCCGCTTCGCCACAACCCGCGCCGAAAGCCCAAACTCCGGCACCCAAAGTCACCCCAACTCCTGCCGCTTCGCCACAACCCGCGCCCAAAGCTACCCCAACTCCTGCCGCCACTCCAACAACACCGAGCAAACCCCTACCTCCGTTTATTACGATTAAAGCTGTCGGCGATGTGATTCCGGGAACGAACTATCCCGACTACCGACTCCCTGCCGATGTTAACCAATTGCTGCCTACGGAAGTCCGAGGCTACTTGCAACGGGCTGACTTAGTGTTCGGCAATTTTGAAAGCTCATTAACCAACCATCCCAATAGTTCTAAAGCGGTGGGAGGCGGGAAAGTGTTTGCCTTTCGCTCTCCGCCAGAATACGCTCAACTCTTTGCCGATGTTGGCTTTAATGTCTTCAATGTTGCCAACAACCACGCCATGGATTTCGGTCCGGTAGGATTCCAAGACACTCAGGATAGTCTGGCGGCTGTGGGGATCGAAACCGTGGGGAATAAAAATCAAATTCTCTATCAAGATATTCAAGGCGTGAAAGTTGCCACGATCGGATTTTCGCCTTACGCTTTTTATAACGCCATCCAAGATTTAGAAACGACGAAATCGTTAGTTTCAGAAGCGAAAAATAATGCCCAACTGGTGATTGTTTCCATGCACTCCGGTGCAGAAGGAACCGGGGCGCTGAATGTTCGTAATGAAACCGAGTTTTTCTTTGGGGAAAATCGGGGAAATTCCATCGCCTTTGCCCGAACGGCGATCGATGCGGGAGCCGATTTGGTATTGGGACACGGCCCCCACGTTCCTCGGGCGATCGAATTGTATAACGGTAAAATAATTGCCTATTCGTTAGGAAATTTCCTCGGCTATCGCACGTTATCCACCGCTGCACAGACGGGATATTCGATGATTCTAGAAGTGAAGTTAACCCCAGACGGAAAATTTTCTGGCGGACGAGTCATTCCCGTGCATATGGACGAACAGGGAATTCCCCACATCGACCAATATTTCCGAACTGTGGGACTGTTGCGCTATCTCAATGCTAGCGATTTTCCAGAGTCTAAGTTGACGATCGATCGTTCTGGAAAACTAATTGTTGGTAATGAAGCTTCAGCGCCGCAATAAGAACTATCTCCTAACTTAAAAAACCGTATATTTTAGCAAAAAGTTATCCCACTTTCTGATACGTGCGTTAAAGTTTCGATAGAGTCAGTAGGTCAATCTAATGATCGTTGCTGCGCCAGAACCCAAAGCTGAGTTACAGCCGATGGGAGAGCAAAGGGTCGTACTGCGAGGCTTATCCTGGGAAGCCTATCTGCAAATTCTCGATGCGCTGCCCCAATCTCGTGGTTCCCGTCTCACTTACGATGATGGAGTGTTAGAAATCACAGTGCCACTAGAAGCCCATGAGTTTTCGGGTCGGTTAATCGAGTGTTTTATTCGGACTCTGGTCGAACTGATGGGACTGCGGATGAAGACGATGGGTTCGACAACAATGAACTACCCGCATCTGAAAAAAGGTGCAGAACCCGACAATGCTTATTACATCCAAAACCAACCGTTAGTCAAAGGTCGCGAGGTCGATTTTACGCAAGACCCGCCCCCGGATTTAGTGGTCGAGGTAGACATTACTCATACCGATATTGCCAAAAATCAGTTCTATTCCCAGCATTGGAGTCCCGGAGTTTTGGCGATTCAATGGCAAAGTCTGGCGGATTTATCAGCTTCAGGAAGGGGTTTATGTGGAAGTAGAGGTGAGTCCCACATTTCCTCGGGTGCCGAAGGAGCGGCTGTATGCGTTTCTGAAGCAGGCGAAAGAAGATGAAATTGAGGCGATGCAGTCATTACGAGCCTGGTGGCAATAATCATCCTCGAGTCGGGGCGAACAACTGTTCGCCCCGACAGCTGGTTAACAATCTTACCTCCTTCAGGAGGCACTGGTTGTCCCCTCAACCCACAATTCTCCAGCTTTTTCGCTTTGGGAACCGAGAACGTAGTCCAGCAAGTTTTTCATTTTATCCGTATAGACTGTGCGCGAATACTTTTCTTCGTAAAGACGTTGGGCATTCGCTGCTTTTTGCTGTCCTGCACCATTGGGATCTAAGGCGGCAATAATTCCGCGAGCCATATCTTGCGGTTGGGGTTCGACTAAAAATGCCACATCATCATTCAGAACTTGAGTGTGAGAATAGATGTTAGTGGCGACCAAAGGAATGGGTCGCGAAAGTTGTTCGTAAACTTTCAGGGGAGTGTTCGTACCGCTCACGCGAGAAGAAATTTGAACGTCAGCGCGACTGGCATAGGACTTGGCAACGGATTGGGGAACCCGACCGGTAAAAATACTACAGGAACTGATGCCACACTGGTCTGCTAAACTCGAATAGTCTTTGACCTGGGCTTCCGTACCCCCAACAATGAGTAAAATTGTATCGGGACAAGCCTCAACGACAGACTTGAATGCACCAACAAGAATATCAATTCCTTGATACGATTCTAGAGTGCCTGCATACACGATGACACGCTTGCCTTCAAAAGAATCGAGCAAATCAGTATGAGTTGGGTGGCTTGAAGCAGTAGATGACATGATAGCAGTAGATAACATGATGAACTCCTGAGTATTGAATTGTCTGGGAAAGCAGTCGCATGACGATCGTCGATTAGTCGTAAATCATCGATGAGTTTTGGATGATGGGATTCAAACTCATTCGGAAAAAATAAAATAACGATAAACGATCGCGGAAGGATTGTAGAAATAACTAACTCGCTTTAGTACTTGAAATCTGCACTTCATCAAAAAGTGAGTTTTCAATCAAAAATACTTTTTGAGTGTCATCGACAATTTCGCATGCATAGTTGTATAAACTTGGACAAATTGTGATTGTGGCATCGGCAACGTGCAAGCATCGATCTTCCCAGCTTTTAAAAGCTTGAATTAAGGGCTTAAATGTCGTGAACTCAAAGTTGGTTAGCTGCTCTGGCAAGCTCGAATGCATGTCATAAATCAGTTTATACTTAAAAATGGGTTTGAGCAGCGCGCAGAGAAAAATTGCTTCTTCGTGGGCGTGAACCACCGTATATTTATTGCGCATCAGTAAACCCACAGTCCAAATGGCAATAAAGATATCCAAAAATAACTTTAGGAAAGATGGTCCGATTTTGACACTTCCCAAAAAGCGGAAGTTGGGAATGCGGATCAGTCTCACACCGGGAATTTCGACATCTTGTCCTTCTCCATAAGTCAGCAAATCGATCGGACATCCTAATTCAGCGGCAATTAAGGTGCGATAGTACACGCTAAACGGCGTTCCGCGAGGTGTAAAGAAGGGTTGGGGAGCAATTACCAGTGTTTTCATTTTTTTGTTCTCTTGCGCTTAACGAGCTGCATGGCTATCTGATTTTGAACAAATTGCCAGGGGTTTTCCAGGGCGCCATAGGGCTGAATAGATGTGGAAGCATCTTTTAGCAGGTTTTTGACACTTTCGGCAGGTTTTGCCGGGTCGAAATTCCCGCTCATGGCAAAGCCGAATTTGCCAGGACGGCTGAATTGGGAAGCAAACGGTAGCGGATCGGTTCCGGGCAAAACCATCATTCCTTTCTGTTCTGCTTGCTCAAACAAAGGAGGTCTGGGCCAAAATACCGGACGACCGCTGTTATCTCCTAAGAAGAAAGTGGGCGAGTCTTCTTGTTGCAACAGGTTGCTCAGCAGCGCTCCCCGGTGTCCGAACCACTTGCCAAATCCCCAAGGAATCACCGGAATCCCGCCTCGATCGATGACTTCTCGAATGGTGACTTCTGTGGGTAATCCTTCTGGAATTTCTCCAATTGTGGCGAGGGCTAAAACTTCTAGATTTTCCGCAGTCACAATTTGGCGACCTGCAACTATATACACACCGCGCCCATCGCTCGAGCGTGCATATAAACTACAGTTTTCTTCGGTTTCTAATATCGTCCATCCGGGTAACAGGTTTTCAGAATGACTTGGCGATTTGACAACTTTCGCCATCTCAGCAAAGTAGTTGTCACGGCTCGTTTCTGTCAAAAACAGCAAACTCGTATAATTTTCTGTCTTTCCGTATACTCGAGACGAATTCTGAAAATTTAGCAGTGCCGACTCTAGAAAAGAATTCAAGTCAAAGCAATCGTAAATATGGACGTGAGTGTCTGCTAATATTAACGGGTTTTGGCTATGTTTTTGAGCGACTTGCATGGAGGACGTTGGCATTAAATAGATTCCGAATAAACGACCCTATCAGACTCAACTAATTATTGATGTTACCAATTTATACAAACTATCAATTCCGATCTGTGTGGAAGATGACTTTTTCTGTACCGGATTGATTGAAAATATAACATAAGCGTGAGATGCTGCCAAGCCATTCATGGGTTCTTAATCGAAACTTCACGTGTCAGATCGGCAAAAAAAGGTCAACTTATCAAATATTTAAAAACTCAGCCTCTTTTTCAACAGGGTTTAGGCTTTTACTAGACTTCGATCGCCCGATTCAAGCTATTCATTATTAGTATCTTGATACCGTAAAAATACGGCATCAATTTTAAAGATTTCTTAAAGTAGGAGCTGTTTTGTCACAGAACCCAGACAATTGCGTGAAAATACTGAGCTAAAAGACATCTGCGATCGGATGAGACTCTAAGCGTTTTTTGGAACAATCGAAAGAAGACTTGCTAAAATTGTAGTGTATGCAGGGCGAAATAGCCTGGATAGCACTTAAACCGATCTCAGTCTGTATCCCACACCGCGAACGGTCTCAATTGGGTCTTGGATGGCATCGACAGCCTTAAGCTTGTGACGCAACCCTTTGATGTGGGCTTTGACTGTTTCCTCGGTAGGAGGATCTTCGAGAGACCAAGCGTGTTCGAGAATTGCGCTGCGAGTGAGGACTCGTTGTCCGTTACGCAGCAGCAATTCTAACAAGGCGTATTCTTTGGGGGTGAGCTTTAACGGACGATCGGAATATGTGGCATGGTACGTTACGGGATTGAGGCGCAATTCCCCACATTCGAGAATAGGCGAAGCTGATGGTTGTCCTCGGCGCAACAATGCGCGAACTCTTGCTAAAAACTCGGGAAAATCAAAAGGCTTGACAATATAATCGTCAGCACCCGAATCGAGTCCGGTCACTTTGTCGCCGCTTGTGTCTCGGGCTGTAAGCATGAGGATCGGAGTCTGGAAGCCTTTGTCGCGCAGCCGCCGACACAGCTCGAAACCGCTTATTTTCGGCAACATGACATCGAGAAGCATCAAGTCGTACTCCAAAACCTGTGCTTGAAACCATGCTGCTTCCCCATCTCCAACGACATCGACAACGTAATGTCGATCGTTGAGGGCTTCGGAGAGGGCTTCGGCAAGCTGCGGGTCGTCTTCAACGAGGAGAATCCTCATAAACAAAGTTGGGGAAACAATTAGGTGAAGAGAATAGCTAGAATATTGAGCGGACTTTGTGATAGGAGAGCACAGACATCGCAGCCGGACAATTTTCTAATTACTACATTTTTCCATCGCTCGCTCGCTCGAGCAACTCGCTTAGCCTTCCTAGTGGTAAGGTTCCTAGTGGTAAGATCTCCCCCAATTTGACTTTGGTGTCTCTTATCAAAATATCGTCTTTACAGAAAATTATCAATTTTTCTTAAAATATCTTAAGAAATCGTGCGAGTATAACGGCATTTAACATTTAATAATTCGTTGCACTGCTTTAAAATTCTAACTTTTCAATTCAATGTTTCCCCAGAACCCCAAGCGGGCAAAAAAACGAGTCGCACAGCATTCGACTCAACAATCCCTTCGATCCAAGTCACGCTCAGCATCTGTGACAACGAACAAAGTCGATTGTCCGGATAGTCCCGAAGATCCGATCGATCGACCTTCTACCTCTGGGGAGAACACCCCGGAGTTCGTCGTTATGTTAGATGCCACTGGAGTCATCTGCTACATGAGCCCCGCCGCCACAGATGTTCTCGGATACACCCCGGAAATGGCGACCGGGAAATCGGCGATCGAATTTATTCATCCCGATGATTGCAATCGCTTTGCCGCCAACCGGAAACGCTCTCCAGACCCAACGCCAGGAAGCCAGCCGGCGGAGGAATACCGAGTACGAGATAGCCAAGGCAATTGGCGATCGATCGAAGCGATTCGCACCGACTTACCCATGGCGCTGGGTGGGGGATTGGCAATTGCCTGTCGTCCTATTGCCACCGGGCGTCAACAAGCTTCGATAAGACTGCCGGAAAAACGCAATTTTATCGAAGCGGTGTTAGACACGGCGGAGCGACTAGTGGTCGTCTTCGATCCCCAGGGACGGATTGTCCGGTTTAACCAAGCGTGCCAACGATTGACTCAATATTCGTGGGATGAGGTTCGGGGAAAGTGCGTGTGGGATTTATTTTTGATTCCCCAAGAAATTGAAGCAGTTCAAGATGTGTTTGGGCAACTCCTGTCTAGCCAACAGACGATCGAATACGAACATTATTGGCAAGCTAAAGATGGATCTCGTCACCTAATTTATTGGTCGAATACGGTTTTGTGCGATGGCGAAGGACAGGTCGAGTATGCGATCGCCACGGGATTGGATATGACCGAACATCAGCGATTGGAGGAAATCCGTTTCGCCCTGCGAAAAGACAAGGAATTAAATCAACTTCAATCTCATTTCTTTACTATGGCATCCCATCACTTTCGTACGCCCTTGAGTACGATTTTACTCTCGGCACATTCTCTAGAACATTCTGTCCGAGATGGGTCTATCTCCCAGCGGTTGAAGAAAATCCATCGCATTCAATTGGTCGCCCAAAGTCTGAC
This sequence comes from uncultured cyanobacterium, assembly GCA_963838375.1. GTDB lineage: Bacteria > Cyanobacteriota > Cyanobacteriia > Cyanobacteriales > Geitlerinemataceae > DVED01. Next base: position 131,433 of record CAWIQY010000019.1, read on the forward strand.
TCAAACCATCGGCGATCTATTGACGATCGAACGGGCAGAAACGGGACATTTGGAGTTCGATCCCCATCCTTTGGATTTGGATGTTTTTTGTGGGCAGATTCTCAAGAAAACTCAACGAGAGTTGGGAAAAATACGTCACTTTACCTTAAAGACTAAAGGAGAATTACACGGGATTGCGATTGATGAAAGCTTGATGCGAATGACGATCGAGAATTTACTCTCCAATGCGATCGAATATTCTCCAGAGGATAGCGAGATTGAATTGATTCTGATTGGTAGCCATCGTTCGGTGAAACTACAAGTGCGCGATCGAGGTCGTGGCATTCCCAAAGATGACCGGCTTCACTTATTTAATGCCTTCTTTCGGGGCAGCAATGTGAAGGATATTCCCGGTATCGGACTCGGCTTGACTGTGGTCAAAAAGTGTGTAGAATTACATCGAGGACAAATTTCTGTGGTAACGGAAGAAGGGAACGGGACGACGGTAACGGTCAAGATTGCTAGGAGTTAGTTAATATTTAGTTGTGTATTTTTGATGATTCAGTGTGGAAACTAACGAAAAAAAAGAAGAAACCAGAGGTGTGGCGCTAGTCAAAAAAGCGGTGATTACTGCCGCCGGATTCGGCACGCGCTTGTTCCCGGCAACCCAAGTTATGAAAAAAGAACTGTTACCGATCGTCGATCGTCACGGCAGAACAAAACCGGCGATTTTAGAAATTGTGGAAGAAGCGATCGGTGCGGGAATTGAGGAAGTGGCGATCGTCGTGCCTCCGAGCGATCGAGAGACTTTTGAAGCCTTGTTTAAACATCCACCCAAACCCGAACTTTTTCGCAAGCTAAAACCTCATCAACAAGAGTATAGCGAATCGATTCAAGAACTGGGAAAACGAGTAACTATTTTAATTCAAAATACACCAGAAGGTTACGGTCATGCGGTCTTTTGTGCAAAAGACTGGGTAAACGAAGAGCCTTTTATGCTATTATTAGGAGACCATATTTATGCGTCGGATCTAGAAATTTCTTGTGCGGCACAACTGACAGAAGCTTTCGATCGTCTGGGCAAAAGTATCATCGGTTTACGAGTTTTGTCGGGGGACAGCATCCATCAAAGTGGCGGTTCCACGGGGAAGTGGGAAGAAAAAGGAAGCCTACTTTCTTTAAGCCACATTGCCGAAAAACCAACGTTAGAATATGCTCGCCAAAACTTACGAGTGGAAGGGTTAGGAGATAACGAGTTTTTAGCGATGTTTGGAATTTATATCCTAGAATCTCAAATATTCGATTACCTGGAAGAAAATATTACCCAAAACTTTCGTGAAGGAGGTGAATTTCAGCTCACCTCTTGCTTAGAAAAATTAAGAAACGATCGAGGAATGATGGGATATTTAGTAGAAGGAAAATGTTTCGATTTTGGTATTCCTGAAAATTACTATCAAACCCTGATAGATTTTCGCAATATGTCACGAGTTACATTGTTGATGATTAACCGCTAACCCCGTCCCGATAATTTCCATCCGTTTTCGATCGACTTCACCACTTTTAAGCAACCCTTCCGCTTTTTTCAATCCCGTTTCTAAATCGTCGCAAATTCCCGCACGCCACAGATAAAATCCGCCATTCCAAATCGCGGCTTGCATCAGTTCTGAAGGAATTCCGTGCAAAACACTTTCCAGTTGCGATAACAACTCCGCCTTCGATTCTAACGGAACTTCTCCCCCAGCAAAGCCATAATCGCGAGGATGGAGTTTGAGATACTCGAATCCTTCCGGTGAGTTGGGGTTGCTAATCACAATAATTGCCGTACGATCGCGAGGTAAATCGCAACTTCCTTCTAACCCCTTGACTAGAGTATAATCCGTAATACCGCGCAATCCGAATGTGTCTCGGAACCGCTCTTCTGTGGGAGGATGTACGTATCCGGCAACCTGATGAATGCGACCGAGGCATGGAGACCAAATTAATTCTAAAGTAGCCGCCGGGGGACGTTTGCCGATTTGATCGCGATAGGGAACTAAATCCTGTGCCAGGGGAAAATGTTGGGGAAGGTAAACAAAACCCAAACCGGTTTTTGAGAGAATTTCCCCAATTCGATCGAAAGAAAGTTGCGAGAAATCGATCCCGAGTCCTTGCCAAAGTTCGATCGTTGGTACGCCATATTTGGTCGGCATACAATCTCCCCCGTGCATCACCACAGGAATGCCAGAAGTCGCGAGAATCAAGGCAGTAATCGGCGTCACCGAAGCCGTTCGAGATCGACCGTCGTAGGGAATACCCAACACCCAAATCGGCTTTTCTAAGACTGTTTCTTGGGCAAATTTTGGTCCGAGTTCATCATAAGCATCCAGCATTCCTGCCAACTCAATTGCTGTGGGACGCTTGATGCGATGGGAAATCATAAACGCGCCAATTTGGGCGGGAGTCGCTTCTTGACGCAGCATCATCCGCGTGGCAACTGCTGCTTCGGTACGTGTTAAATCTTCTTTTGTATGCTGACCGCTGCCCACTTTTTGGAGCAGTTCCCGGAATCTGAGATAAGCGTCTTTGGGATCGGTGGAATGGGAATCAACTCTTTCATCCATAATGAGCAACACTAGCAGATTGAAGCAGAGAATTTGGTAGAAAAGAATACAAGTTGGGGAACTCGCGAGTTCCCCAACTTCTACAGCCGCTAAGCCAGTACCCAATGTACCAGAGTGCGGACGGCGTGACCCGTGGCGCCTTTATTGTTGTAGCCTTTGTCTTTATCCGTCCACACTGCTCCGGCAATATCCAGATGCGCCCAAGGGGTGTCTTTGACGAATTCTTTTAAAAACAAGGCTGCGGTGATAGCGCCGCCGGAACGCGGACCGGTATTTTTCATGTCTGCAACCAGAGATTTCAGACCGTCAAAATAGGGTTCTTCCAAGGGCATCTGCCAGAATTTTTCTCCGGCAGTTTCAGCCGCCGCCAAAATCCCCTGAGCAACCTCATCTTGGGGGCTCCACAGCCCGCTGATATTCTCGCCCAAAGCGACGACGCAAGCGCCTGTCAGCGTTGCCAAATCGACGATCGCATCTGCCCCCAATTTATCGGCAAACACCAAAGCATCCGCCAGCGTCAAACGACCTTCAGCATCGGTATTGTTGACTTCGATCGTTTTGCCATTGGAAGCAGTTAGAATGTCTCCCGGACGCATGGCGTGACCGCTAATCATGTTTTCTGTAATCGCCGAAATGAAGTGAACTTCCACATCCGGCTGGAGTTGGGCGATCGCTTTGGCGGCACCAAAGGTGGCGGCGGCACCGCCCATATCGATTTTCATGGTTTCGATGCCGCTGCCGGAAACCTTGAGATTGAGTCCGCCAGAATCGAAGGTTAAACCCTTGCCAACGATGGCTAATTTCTTGCGCGGCGTTCCCGAAGGTTTGTAGGTTAGGTGAACAAATTTGGGTGGTAAATCGGAGGCTTGGGCAACGCCTAAAAATGCCCCCATGCCCAGTTTTTCGCAGTCTTCTTTTTCTAAAATCTCGATGTCGAGATGGTACTCGGCGGCGATCGCTTCTGCGGCTTGCGCTAAAGTAATCGGTGTGACACTATTTGCCGGGGCAGATACCAATTCCCGCGCCAAAATCACCCCAGAACAAATTTGCAGCGCCTTTTCAATGGCGGTCTTCTTCGCCTGCCAACCCCAGCAAATCGACTTGTTCCAACCCGCCTTTGTCATCAGCATCGGACTTGAAGCGGGTATCTTTGTGCATCACCAATTCGATGCCTTCGACAATTGCCTCTGCCGTTGCTGCCGAGTCGTCATTCCAGAGGGGGAAACTGACTGCCAGGGTTTTGCAATGTTGAAGATTAGCCTTTTTTGCGGCGGCGGCTGCTGCCTGCCGCCAGTTCTCCGCTTTAGCGCCATCGGGTTTGCCCAAACCGACTACAATCACTTTACGGATCGCACTGCCACCCCCAACGCGAGTTGCTGCGCTGCTGTTGGCTTTTCCAGTAAATTCCGTTTCGTCGATCAGTTCCTGCAAGGTTCCGGCAAATTTCTCATCCAACTGTGCTAACTCGCCGGTTAACTCGACGCCATCTTCAAACAATCCAATGGCTAAAGCATCTCCAGACCAATCTAACGGTGCAGTGTCAATTGCGCTAAACTTCATTCCCTATGTCTCAAACTAAGCTATTGACTACTATCATAGGGCGATCGCTCGAACGAGCAGCAACCCTTCACCGAAAAAAGTCGAGGAACACTCGCCAACGATCGCGAATTGATGGGCAATTCTCTTATTACTTCATCGACGATCGCCTTGAAGAATTATAATATAATCTAGGTAATTTAGGGAGATTGAGTGATGGGTTTTATCAATCCTAAAACAGATTTTGCCTTCAAAAAGATTTTTGGTTCAGCCCAAAGCAAAGATATTCTCATCAGTTTTCTGAATGCTCTGATTTATAATGGCGAAGCGACTATTGAAGATCTCGAAATTCTCGATCCTTCTCTCCCGTCAAATGTTCAAGGTCTGAAAGATAGTTATCTCGATGTCAAAGCTAGATTGCAAGATGGCTCTCTGGTTATTATCGAAATGCAGATCTTGAATGTAGACTCTTTTAGCAAACGTATTTTGTACAATGCAGCCAAAACCTACTCGCTTCAGCTCAACGCTGGAGAAGGCTACCGATTTCTCAAGCCAGTCATTGCCCTGACTCTGACCGATTTTGTGATGTTCCCAGATTCAGAAAATCTGATTTCGCGTTTTGTTTTTAAAGAGAGAGACCATAATTTTAGTTATCTGGAAAATGAGTTTAGTCTGATTTTTATAGAATTGCCAAAGTTTCATAAAATGCTTGAAGAATTAGAAACTTTGACCGAAAAATGGATTTATTTTATCCAAAGTGCGAGAACTTTAGAATCTATCCCCGCTCCCCTGCTCGACATACCGGAGTTGCAAAAAGCGTTTCAAATTGCCGATCGGGCGAACTTAAGTCGAAAAGATTTAGAAGATTTGGAAAAACGAGAAATGTTTATTTACGACCAACAAGGTGTGATTCTGTATGCTCAAAATGAAGGACGGCAAGAAGGGCGGCAAGAAGGACGGCAAGAAGGACGGCAAGAAGGACGGCAAGAAGCTCAATTAGAAATTGCCCGCCAATCGCTAGATCTTCTAGACGACGAGACGATTGCTCGTATCACTCAATTACCGATCGAAGAGGTGAGAATCCTACGCCAGCAGCGCGAGTAAGGGGTAATTACTTGAAGTTTTCAGGTATCGATCGCGCGTGACTTTTATCGCAAAATTGAGAGACACCACAGCTCATTCCGTCCCATCGATCGCGATCTGCGCCTGCTGACAGGGACTACACAAGCCGAAAAACTCCAAGGTATGGTAGAAAATTTTGAACTGGTGGGATTGTTGGAGTTCGATTTCCAATTGGTGAACCGGACAGTCACTCAGGGGAATGGAAGCGCCACACTGCAAGCACGTCAGGTGGTGTTTGTCTTGTTGCATGGAACTGTACAGCGATTCCCCGCTTTTGAGGGTACGCACCTGAACCACGCCTTCGAGTTTGAGCGATTCGAGGGAACGGTAGACCGTTGCCAAACCCACGCTATTATTGGCTTTTCGCAATTCCATGAAAATATCTTGAGCCGAGAGCGATCGAGATATACTCTTGAGCAGTTGTAAAACTTTTTCTTGGTTGCGGGTGCGCTTAACTCTCATGGGTTACAGTTTTCGATCGTCATACAACTGGGATAGACCCCATCAGTCCTAGAATGGAAACGGCGGTATCTTTGGCAGTTATCGGCGATCGATGATGTATCATTTGGAGTTACGGTTTTTTGTACTCTCCAGGATTCTCGATCGCTGCGTTCTCCTTCAACTATCATATAAGGCATTAACCGTGACTCAGAAATATCAAGCCCAAATCTATGTGACGCTTCGCCCTTCGGTTCTCGATCCGGCGGGAACGGCGGTGCGTTCTGGACTCCAGCAGATGGGTTACGACGGCGTGGAACAAATCCGGATTGGGAAGTATGTCGAAGTGACGCTGACGGCGACTGATGAAGAAGATGCGCGTCAACAGCTTGACGGGATGTGCGATCGTCTCTTAGCCAATCCCACGATCGAAAATTATCGATTTGAAATGAACTCGATGTAAGCCACTCATTCAAACGGTGCGTTTCGTTCCGGTGGCACACCCTACCCACTTACCAGTAAAAAGTATTGTGAAATTTGGAGTTATCGTTTTTCCGGGTTCTAACTGCGATCGAGATATGGCATATGTCACTCGCGATATCTTGCAACAACCGACGCGGATGATTTGGCATCAAGAAACGGATATTTCCGATATCGATGTGATTGTCATTCCGGGAGGATTTAGCTACGGAGATTATTTACGTTGCGGGGCGATCGCCCAATTTTCTCCGGTTATTCAATCCGTTCTCGAACACGCCCAACAAGGAAAGAAAGTGTTAGGCATTTGTAATGGTTTTCAAGTGTTAACCGAATTGGGTTTATTGCCCGGAGCCCTCGTTCGCAATCGGGATTTACATTTTATCTGCGATCGGGCGGCTTTGAAAGTCGAACGTACGGATTTGGCTTGGACTCGAGGCTATACTCAAAGTGAGGTGGTTTCTATCCCGATCGCCCACGGAGAAGGCTGTTATTACGCCGATTCTGATACTTTGAAACAGTTAGAAGATAACCGACAAGTTGTTTTCCGGTACTGTTCCAAAAATGGGGAAGTCGATGCCCAGGGCAACCCTAATGGATCTTTAAATAATATTGCCGGAATTTGCAACGATCGGGGTAATATATTGGGGATGATGCCTCATCCGGAACGGGCGGCGGATGCAGTTTTAGGAAATGCCGATGGGTTGAAACTATTTGAAGGATTGTTGGAGGTTGCACTACAACATTAGTATTAAGCTATCAGATCCTAAGATCGGTAGATTGGACACTGGGTTTCGTTTCTCAACCCGATCGACTGACCGACAACGCAACTAACCGTCGAATCGATCTCTTGCCGATCGAACTTCCTCAAAATAAGCATCCGTCCAATCCGCAAGAGACATCAACGGTTCAACTAACGTTTCTCCCAACGGTGTCAGGGAATACTCCACCCGAGGCGGCACTTCGGGAAAAACATCGCGATCGACGATTCCGTTTCGTTCTAGATTTCTCAGGGTTTGGGTGAGCATTTTTTGGGAAATCCCTTCGATTTTATGTTGCAGTTGGCTGTAGCGTTTGGGACTATAAGCAAGACAATAAATGACAATAACACTCCATTTGTTGCCGACAATATCCAAAACTTGCTGAGTCGGACAATCGATCGTAAAAGTTTCGGGTTCGGGGAAATTGCGGATTTGCGGACGCACCATTTAGTTCGTTGGTTACTTTTTTGTGCCTACTTGGCGTAGATCCAATGTCCAGCCATGATAAAGAATCAGTTGAAAACGTAGTATAGCCTGCGTGCAAGCGCGGTCAGGAAAAATTCTCGTAGGGGCGAAGCATTTGCTAAAAATTGTCATATGCGAATCAACAAGCATCATGCAAATGCTTCGCCCACTTCTTCTTCGCTACCCACAAAAAGCCGCAATACAATCCCACAGCTTATGACCTCCTCAGAGACTCTATTTTCGCCCGTACAACTCGGTTCCCAAACCTTACCCAATCGCATCGTCATGGCACCGATGACGCGCCTGCGTGCCGATGGTACAGTCCCCACAGCCACCATGGCGAAATACTACACCCAACGCGCTGCCGCCGGGTTAATCGTCACCGAATGCACGATGGTTTCGCCCCTCAGTCACGGCTACATGAATTGTCCGGGCATTTACTCCACCGAACAAGTGGCAGGATGGAAACTCGTCACCGAAGCCGTGCACGCCGCAGGGGGCAAAGTTTTCCTGCAACTGTGGCATAGCGGGCGAGTTTCTCACCCGGCATTACTCGATGGGCAATTGCCCATTGCGCCCAGTGCCATCGCCCCAGAAGGGCAACTGCATACCCCCATTGGCAAAGTCGAGATGGAAACGCCTCGCGCTTTGGAAACTGAGGAAATTCCCGCCATTGTCGCACAGTTCCGTCAAGGGGCAGAAAATGCCATGGCGGCGGGATTTGATGGTGTGGAACTCCACGGCGCATTCGGCTATCTCATGGATCAATTTTTGCAAGATGGTTCTAACCAGCGCACGGACAAATACGGCGGTTCTGTGGAAAATCGCGCCCGATTTGTGTTGGAAATTATGGAAGCGGTAACGGGGGTTTGGGGTGGCAATCGGGTAGGGATTAAACTCTCGCCGAGTAATACATTTTATGGGATGTCTGATTCTCATCCTCGGGAAACTTTTGGCTATCTCATCGAGGCTCTCAACCGTTTCGATCTTGCCTATATTCACCTTATGGAACCCAACGAAGTCGATCGGGCAACTCGTGATGTTCTCCATCCCGTTCTCCCCATTTTCCGCCCGCTCTACCGGGGTACGATCGTCACAAATGGCGGTTATGACAAAACTAAAGGAAATGCGGCGATCGCCTCGGGAGAGGCGGATTTGGTGTCTTTTGGCAAACTGTTCATCGCCAACCCGGATTTGCCCCGACGCTTGGAAGCCAACGCACCGCTAAACGAACCGAATCCTCGCACTTTTTATGGTCGGGGGGATGAGAATACAGAAGTTGGATATACAGATTATCCCTTCCTCGCGTAGAATAATCTGGGTTCAAGATTCTCAGAAGTCGGGAAACTCGCAAGCAGCCCGACAACGATGGCAATCGTCAAGAGGTTGTAAACTGTTTTGATCGAACCGGTAGGGGCAATCCCCCTGTGGCGCCCCGGTGAATGGGTAGGGGCAATCCCCCCGTGGTTGCCCCGGTGAATGGGTAGGGGCACTATCCCTGTGGTGCCCCGGTGGACGGGGTAGGCACGGAGGCACTACCCCTACGGATGTTTGTGAGTGTTTGGATTGTGGTGTTCGATCGGTGTCTTCAGGACGGGGTAGCACGGGGGCACTCCCCCTACAGGTGTTTGGATTGTGGTGTTTGATAGCTGTCTTAAGAAGATTAAATGCTCAAATATTCAACGATCGACCGAGAAATTCTTCAGAAAAACCTAGATCGATCGTTACAATTTATTCGGGAATTTGAAGCGAGACATTTTCAAGATTCCACCTACGAAATTGCCAACAAACTTCGCCAGCATACCCGAGCATCCTACAATTCTAAACAGTTTACTCTAGCAACGCTATCTCGACAAACCTATATCGACAATCGCCTGGATTGTGCCGTTCTTTTAGCCGGACAAGTCACCGACTTCGCTCATTTTATCGCCTCGCTGTCCGATCGAGTTCGCTTATCGGGTTGGATGAGAGCGTTGGATGCAACGACGGCATGGACGGGAAAACACAGTTCTTGGGCAGGGGATTTAGCCCAGGCGGTTTTGGAGTATCGTAGTGGAAAGTTTGCCACCATGGCGCAATCGCTCTTGGCGGTGGCATCCCCGGCGGATTTGTCGGCAGATGTGGCGGCGGTGCAAGTGGGAGAGCTGATGAATACCCAATCTCGGCAAGTTTCGGAGGCGATCGCAATTTACCAAGATATTCCCTATTCTCTCCACGTTCGCCAATTTATTCAACAAGAACTCGAGGGGAAATTGGTAGAAGATCGGATACACAACTCCCACGCGATCGTAGAAGGCATTTGTCGAGATATTGCCGAATTTTTAATTTTGATGGAAGTTAAAAATATAGCTTGGACGCGCAAATTCAACCCAAAAGTTTTACAATCGATCGAGCGGAATCATCCCGATGTTCGATCGGCTACGCAGTATTTTTTGGACTATCTCATACCCATGGCGGATTTGGAGGTGGTAGTTTGAGTCAACTATTTCGTGGGTGGAAATTCTGGATGCGGGCGATGGCGATCGTCCTGTTATGTTGGAGTTGTGGGACGCAATCTGCCGATCGTTCTGCGGTAGTTGAGAGCAAACCGATGGCGACGACTCCCACTTCCACCATTCCCCAAGCGATGATAACCGATATTCCCCCTGTTAATGTCCCGAAAATCAATGCCGATCGACTTTTTTCTCATATCGAATCCCTGGCTTACGAACGTGTTAGCGAAGTCGATCGAGATCGATCTCGATCGGACATTATCCAAACTCTAGAAGAATACGGCTTCTCTGCCATCTCCCTTCCCTTTGACGGAGGCGTCAATATTTTTGCCGAACGCCTGGGAACCGATGCCGATGCCGGAGCGATCCTACTGGGGGCACACTACGACACCGTTTCCGGTTCTCCCGGCGCAGACGATAACGCCACGGGGGTGGCAACGGTGCTGGAGGTGGCGCGTCTGCTGGGTTCGACATCCACCCCTCGCACGCTGCAACTGGCGTTTTTCGACTTGGAAGAGGTGGGATTGTTAGGGAGTCTTGCCTTTGCCGCAGGCGACGCCAATCCCGAAACCTTGCGCGGCGCGATTATCTTGGATATGGTGGGATTTGCCTGTCATACTCCGGGTTGTCAAAGCTATCCCAACGGGTTGCCAACAGTGGCTTTGCCGGATACCGGTGATTTTCTCGCGGTTTTGGGCGATGCCGAACATTTGCCGCTGCTGAATGCGGTTTCCGCTGCCAGTTCTGGAGGTTTACCCCGGATCGTTGCCCTCCCCATTCCCGTACGAGGTTTGCTCACCCCCGATTTGTTGCGTAGCGATCACGCTCCTTTTTGGCTTAAAGGCATCGGAGCTGTGATGGTGACGGATACGGCAAATTTCCGCAATCCCAACTATCATCAACCCAGCGATTTACCCGAAACTCTCGATCGATCGTTTTTTAATGGTGCGGCGCAAATCGTCGTCAATGCAACTGCGGCGTTGTTGGAGAGTCAAGGCACGCTGGCAACTCCGGTTTCTGGGGTTGAGATTCCGCAATAGGGCGAAGAAGAAGGGCGAAGCATTTGCATGATGCTTGTCGGTTCGTGCACAATTCATTTCTAGCAAATGCTTCGCCCCTACCAAAAATTGTCTTAACTGCCAGACACGACTGCTATAGCAATCCTATTTCATTCGTAAATCCTTGTAGGGGTAGCGCCCCTGTGCCTACCCCGGCAGCCGGGGCAACCACGGGGGGATTGCCCCTACAACTACAAATCGATGGAAAGAATTTACAACTCATTTAGCGTTATCCCAAAACCGGGGTAGGGGCGAACGGCTGTTCGCCCCTAATGTTCGCCCCTAATGTTCGCCCCTACTTCAAACGAACTGGAATTTCGCCTTTCCCTTCACCGGCAGAGGAGATATTTAACGTCATATCATCGGAATTCAGACAAGATTCGGGAACGAGAAATCCATCGGCAACGGTTTCTGTTTCTCCCGGTTGAATTTCTGCAAAGAGATTGAGGTTTTGGTTGCTGCGGTAGGCAACGGCAGCATCAGCGGCATTTTCTAGAGGTTTTCCGTCGCCGCAATCGAGTTGATAGCGAAAGAGATCGAAGGCTGGACGATCGCTGCGGTTGGTTAGATCTAATTCTACAAAGAGGTAATAAGATGGTTTTTGCCGCACTTTGGGTACTATAGTTTTTCTGGGTGGATGAATCGACGAGTTCTTTTTTGAGTGACGCTTGTTTGAGTTGAAATTCAAAATTGCCTACGGGTACGATCGGCTCTTCATCTGCCTTGAAATTGTATTCGGTGGGAATGGGATCGCCATCGGGTTTCTGCGGAGTTTCTGTGGGTGCAGCATTGGTTTCTTGAGATTCTTCAGATTTGGGTAGATTGGACTCTGAAGTCTCAGTTGTTTCTGAGGTAGATTGAGGTGGATTCTCGCCTGAAGATTCTGGAGATGTTTGAGCGTTGTCAGTAGCTGGGGATTGAGGGTTTTCGGTAGGATTCGATCGAGGATTTTCCGTAGGTTTGGATGGAGCTGATGTCACAACTTCGGGTTGAATAGATGTTGATTTTTCTTCCAAGTTAGACTCCGATTGCCCACAACCGATCGACCCGAAAAGTATAAGTAACAAGATGGGAAGTTTTGATTTTTTCATCTTTAATATCGATCTTAAAACCATCAATCCTCAACCCTCAACCATTCAGACTCAATATTAATTCCCCGGCTTTGCATTGCCCACTCAAATAGAGAGGTCGGCAACACGCGCTCAACTGGAGAAACTCCCGGTTGATTTAACTGACCGCTCAGCATCAATTCGGCGATGCTACCCGTTCCGGCACCTGCGGCGATCGCTGTATTTTCTAATACTAATCTCGAAGAATATTGTGCAAGTTTACCCTCTTTCTTGCCTTCAGCTCGAGCGCAAATTGCCACACCAATTCCAGTAAACTTATCGGTAAATTGAGTCATGCCATAGCTGACACGAGATAAGAACTCAACAAGTTGAGGATTTTCCAGCCATCGACTGGGAGCAAAACGAGCGATCGCCCAAGTTAAATAATTATAAAAATCGGGAACCGAACCAAATTTTGTAACCACCGTTTGCACGGGAAATGACTCCGCCAGAGTGAGTGTTTCCGGAACATCAAACCAGTAAACACCAACGCGATTGTAGGGAGCGGGAAACTCAACCATTTCTCGATCGCTGTAGGGTTGTATCGATCGCCACTGTCCCTCTATCCAAGCATTCAACGGCTTTTGTAACCCCAGAAACGTCGTTCGCAAAACGGTAATTCCCGCACCGCCCGATCCGGATACCACATAACTCAAATGAATCCGATCGATCTCCCCATCGAGTTGTTCCACCCCTTGGCGCACCATACTATTAGAAATACCCGGAAAAATCCCGCTGTTGATAATGGCAGTCACTCCAGCTTCGATCGCAAACGGATGATAAGCCAGCGCTTTTTGGGTAAACTCAGGACTGTCGCTGACATCTAAATAATTTACCCCGCATTCGATGCAAGTTCCCAGAACCCTGGCATCCCGATGTAGAAAAGGTCCCGCGCAGTGAATGACTAAATTGTAGTTCGCAATTAGTTCTGGCAGACGATCGGTCTGGTTGATATCGCAATACTGTACCAGATATCGATCGTCCGGGGGCTGAAAATTCCGATCGCGGCTGGTGAGCGTAATTTCCGCACCTGTATGAGCCGCTATATCCGCCGCGACACAGTTGCCGATTCTCCCGGAACCGCCCAGAACTAGAATTCGATCGCTCATGGACTGCACCTCAACCCAAGACGACAGATTCGATACCGGACAACAGACCCCTCAATCTCGATTTCGCCGGTCGATGGGTTTTAACCCGCAGGGTTGCCGTTCATCCACGGGTTAAAACACCGTGGTTCTCATGCTCCCATTCCGGTCATGTCGAGGCGCAATCGATCTCGACTCGACACGACACCAAGCATCTGGCTGGAGCAAAATATTGCCAGAAGGCTGGCAACCCGGTACTCACCCATTCACTTTTTCCTTGAACGCCTTACCCGCACTAAATGCAGGGACTTGACCGGCAGGGATTTCCAAGGGTTCTCCCGTGGCGGGATTGCGTCCCGTTCTGGCACTCCGCTGTCTGACCTCAAAGGAGCCAAAGCCTATCAGTACCACCTTTTCGCCGGAGGCAACGGCATCCACGATTGTGTCTACTGTCGCGCTCAAGATGGCATCGGCATCTTTTTTGCTAATGCCCGCTTTGGCGGCAATCGCTGCCACTAGTTCTGTTTTGTTCATGGATGCTAAATCTTTGCACTATCGAGTTCGCCAAGATATCTTAGCAGGTGTAATCGTTCCCGACTATCATTTGGGCGGTTTATTTCATTTTTTTCCAATTTTGGGCGTAGTTTGGGTGTTTGGGAAAGCGACAGGGTTGACCGCTGCCACCTTCTACCGCCCCGAGATGACCCATAAATCGATCGAACGCCACTCTCGCCGCCGGATGGGTTTTAACCGCCGCCGCCGCCTGGGAACTGTGGATAGAAACCCCCACAGCAGTAGGCGAGATCCGAATCGAATAGTCCCGTCCTGGCTGAAGATTGAGTTGTTGCAACACCAAATCTAGTGCAAAAGCCGACTGTTGTAGCTGGTAATGCCAGCGAGTCTCAACTAGGGCTTCGGGTTCCTCGCCTAGGAAAACTCTCCACAGTTTTTGCAGTCTTTGCCAAATCCTGTCGATCGCGATCGCCTCCTCGCCGTCGATGTTGTCCTTCTGTTAGGCTAGCAGAGAAGCGCTCGATCGATCGATTCTCCTTCTTTTTTAACGTTGTTGTTAGAAGTATTAATTGTTAATGGGTAATAGGAGATTTCCCAGAAGTGTTGAATCTATTTACAAAACTTTACATTTAGGCTCAGAGTCCTCCGGCGATCGCTAAAATCATCTCAAAAAAGCCCAAGACTCAAACCCTCTAGTTTCGGTAAATTTCCGCGACTTCTGATGAAGAAATCTCTAACTCTCCATCTTCAGGTAGGTTTGTTGCTAAGCGATATTCTGTTTTCTCCTGGAGGTCACAAAAAGAAACCACGCGCACTTCTATAGCTTTCTTTCCTTTACCTATGCAAGTTTTTTTCGAGTCTCTTATTGACAAATTTGTATCGTTTTTAATTCGCACAACAAAAAGTTGATTTTGTTGACATAATTCTTTAATTCTTTGACAACTAAAAAACCCTCGATCCAAGATTCTCACGCCATTGTCTGGAATGGCTTGGAGAGTTTCATTTCCATATTTATGGTCATGTCCACTTCCAAAATGAAGCTTTACTCCTACAACTTCTGAGGTTTTTGTATTAATTCCACTAAACAGTTTGACTTGACGAAATCCTTGATTCCAAAGAAGTTGGCTGGTTAAAGTAATTGTCGTTGAATCCAAAGGATACAAGCAAATTCCTTCTGTTTTATACTTTTGATTAACTTTTTTAGCCAGTTTCTTAAAGAGTTCTTTGAAAATTTCTGGATCTCTCGTTTTATTGGCTTTGGAAAATGTTGATATATGTAACTTTTCTCCTTGATATTTGAGACGGTAAAATAAATCTCTCATACTCATCAAGCTGGGATTTAGGGTGAAAGTTAGCCAACAGGAAACCCAGCGAAATGTACTTAGGACTGGGTAGTCTGAACGAGGGAAATCTCCTAAAACTTCTTTGACAATCTTGGGAAAGTTTGATAGCATTGAATTCAGTTTTATATGATTTTTCTGCCTTCAGTTTATCAAATTGAAGGCCTTCTTTCATGTATATTTATTAACATTCAACACTTCTGGAGATTTCCCATTACCCATTACCAGCTATCACCGAAAAAATTATTAACCCGTACTGACGTTTTTTAGACGATTTGACTGCTATCAGAAAGGGGCGTCAACAGATTTTCTGCCACATAGTTCCCCACCGCTACCCCCATCTGCAGCGCATCCGTCACCGTCGCTTCGCGGACGTGAATCCCCCTATACGTAAGTCATAACGACTTCCATATAGACTCTTAAATAATTCAGTCGTCACTGACAAAATCAATGTCTCCACATCCTGCCTATTAGGAACCTTCTCAATAATTTTGAGAATGGCGTCATCAAGAGAACGAGTTTACGCCATTTCAAATTTGTGTTATCCTATTTTTTCGGCTACTGCTTTAAAGAGTTATTGTACTTTAATCAAACAAGCATTAGCCGAAGTCAAGATTAACCAAACGACTTCGATTCCCCCAAAACCCGGTCAAAAATCTGTTTGGGACTACCCGCGTCCCGCCCGTCTGGAAGACACTCTCAAACCTCTAAAAATTGTGTTTAACGGTGTCGTTCTAGCAGAAACAAAACGCTATTTTGTAACGGAACGGCTTAAATTGCAGCAACGATCGTCACGGCATCAATAAATAGCAACAGCACCGTACAACCCAACAAAATGAGATACATCCACGGCTGTGCCAAAGGACGAACATCCGTCATGTCGATCGCTGTTTTCGCCTGTACCTGTCGCACCAACTTGGCAAATCCCACCACTCGCATCGGCAACAGATACCCTTCTCCCGACTGAGATAGGAAATAGTACACCAAGCCGCCTTGACCCGTGGTGCGGGGTTTTAACGCCTTCACCTGCGACCATGGCAACGACCATCCTTTGCGGAATAATCGAGGAACCCAACCCGGATAGGTGACTTGAATGCCACGATCGTCTAAGACTACCCGTTCGCTGAGAGCACCGTACAGCAACACCAATCCGATGGCAATTCCCACCCACAATACCGATGCCGGAATCGGCGCATCTGTCAGTTGTGCCAAAAATGGTAACGGAACCGTGAGGGCAATATATAAGCCTAACAGGGTAATCCGAATCAGGGGAGAAATCCGGAAGATGGATGTTTCTGGAGATTCAATGATTGGAGACATGGTATCTAGAAATGAAAGAACAAGAACGTTGTTAACCGATCGCAAATTTTACGAACTGGCGCATATAAGTTTAGTGCAATCGTGACACAATATCTTTTTTAGCCGAGAACCTGAATACCTTTAACGATCGTATAACCCGCCATCCCCAACAGCAACAACCGAAATAGCAAATTTACCACTCGGGGGGATAACTTCGGCAAAATTCGCGTTCCCAACTGTGCCCCGACAATACCACCGATACCCAAACAAATACCCGGTATCCACAAAACATTGCCGTTGTAAGCGTGTCGAATTAACCCCGAAGCGGCAATGAGAACGATCGCACCTAAACTGTTACGAACCGCTGGCTTAATCGGTATGGATAAGAACAACATCTGTAGGGGAACGATGACTAAACCGCCTCCTACACCAAATAATCCTGACAGGAAACCCGCAATTAACCCAATTCCTAGAATTTTCAAAAAGTCGCTCGTCGTATCTACTTTTAATATTTCTTTATCCCCCAATTTGCGTTCTCCTAATTGGCGTCGTAACCCCATCAAATAAATGGCAACCAGTTGCAATCCCGCAAAACTAAATGCCAAAATTGACGCAGGAAGTCGATCGCCCA
Source organism: uncultured cyanobacterium (assembly GCA_963838375.1). Lineage (GTDB taxonomy): Bacteria > Cyanobacteriota > Cyanobacteriia > Cyanobacteriales > Geitlerinemataceae > DVED01. The sequence continues at coordinate 148,338 of CAWIQY010000019.1, forward strand.
ATACCGCCCCCACTTGCGCCATGGGAATGCCTCCCAACGCCAACAAGAGCGACAATCCGATTTGTAACTCTCCGGTTCGCCAATTCTGCAAAGTCCCAGAAACCGAACTCAGCAATACCCCCACCAAACTCGTCGCTGTTGCGGGCAAAATCGGAACGCCGAACACCATCAACGCCGGAACCATCAGCAATCCGCCGCCAATGCCTAATACTCCCGACGCCACACCTGTGAGGATTCCGAGTAGGAGTAAAAGTAATATCAAATCCGGCTGAACAACCATACTTTTTGTTAAGAGAACCCAGGAATATATTACTTATTACCTGAATTACATCCGTTCCAACACTTCAATTCCTAACAAAGACAACCCCAATTTAAGGGTTCTCGCACTTAAATTGCAGAGAATTAACCGAGAAATTCGTTGCGGTTCTTCCGCTTGCAAAACCGGACATTTATCGTAAAATTGATTGAACTTTTGGCTAAGTTCAAACAAATACAAACATAAACGATTGGGTAACAAATCAATAGCGACATCGTTGAGGATTTCGCTCAAACTCAGTAAGTGTTTTGCCAGGGTTAATTCCGTTTCTTCTTGTAACTGAATTGGGGTATCCGCAGCAATTTTTTCAAAATCGATGCCACCTTTTCGAGCAATTCCTTGAACCCGAACGTAAGCATACAACAAATACGGAGCGGTATTCCCTTGAAGCGCCAGCATTTTATCGTAGCTGAAGATATAATTACTGGTGCGATTTTGACTTAAATCGGCGTATTTCACCGCACTCAACCCGACAATTCGCGAAGTCCGATCGATGAATTCCTCGGTTTCTGTCCGTTCTTCTGTTTGTAACCGTTTTTCCAAATCCGCACGACTGCGATCGATCGCTTCATCTAACAAATCTTGTAACCGAACAGTTTCCCCGGAACGGGTTTTTAGTTTCTTGCCATCTTCCCCTTGTACCAACCCAAAAGGAACATGACTGGCATCCACATTTTCCGGAATCCATCCAGCCCGTTTTGCCACTTGAAACACTTGGGCAAAATGGTTGCCTTGTCCGGCATCCACGACATAAATAAGTCGATCGGCATCGTCTTTTTCGATGCGATATCGCAATGCTGCCAAATCCGTCGTGGCGTAGTTATATCCACCATCGGACTTCTGCACGATCAGCGGCAAAGGTTTACCTTCCTTATTCGTAAACCCATCCACAAAAACGCATTTTGCCCCCGCATCTTCCACCAACAAACCCAACCGATCTAACTGGGATACCACATCGGCTAACAAGGAATTGTAAAAAGATTCTCCCCGTTCCGTCAGTTGAATATCTAGTACATCATAAATCTTTTGAAACTCCCGCCGCGACTGATCGCACAACAATTGCCAAGCGCGGCGCGTCGGTTCGTCTCCTGCCTGCAAACTCACCACCGCCTGCCGAGAGGCTTCCTTAAACTCGTCATCCTCGTCGAAGCGCTGTTTTGCCTTTTTGTAAAATGCCACCAAATCCCCAATCTCCAACGCATCCGCCGTCGTCAGCGCATCCGGATACACTTCTCGCAAATAGGTAATCAGCATCCCGAACTGCGTCCCCCAATCCCCGACATGGTTGAGGCGCAGAACATCATGTCCCTGAAACTCGAGAATTCGGGCAATGCTATCGCCGATAATCGTCGATCGTAGATGTCCGACGTGCATTTCCTTGGCAATGTTGGGACTGGAGAAGTCCACCACCACGCGCTGAGGATGCGGCGTGGGTTCTACCCCCAATCGATCTCCACATTGCATCTGTTGCAGTTGCGCTGCCAGATAGGCGGGTTTTAGGGTAAGGTTGATAAATCCGGGCCCCGCAATTTCTGGGGGTTCGCACAAGTCAGCAACCTCAAGACGATCTATAATTTGTTGGGCGATCGATCTGGGTGCTTGTTTGAGCGGTTTTGCCAAAGACATCGCCAGATTGGCTTGATAATCGCCGAATTTCGGGTCTTTGGTTGGACCCAACTGGGGGTCTGTTCCGGTCAGTTCTGCCCCAAATGCGGCGGTTAGGGCACGATCGAATCGATTTTTCAGTAGTTCGAGGGTGGATGCCATTTCGGAAGTGGTAGGATTAGCTCTGAAGCAAACAGGCAACTCTACTGTATCAAATGGGGGAGACCGATCGACGATGGGACTGCGAGAGAAGAGACTCATTCACCGATTGCACGCTGAAGTTTTGCCGAAATACGAGGCAGCATGGCATCAAAAGACCGGAGGCGCTTCTATTGAATTACAGGTGGATTGGGACAGTTTCTCGGGCTGTAATGAAGAAGCTTTGGAGCGGATCGAACGATTTGGCTTGAACAAAATTTCAGCGGCGATCGTCTCGATTTGTGCCGATGATTTTGGCAGACATGCGATTAGAGATGGCTTGAAAGCTGTTTGTATTAAACAAGTCAATGATTCGTCCCACGTCTCAGCTTCGATGGACGATTATATGCTCAAGATCTGCTTGAATGTTGCCGATTTTTACAAGGGTTATCTATCGGAGTTTCAAATTCAGGAAGTTTTGGAAAATGGATTGTAAGTTAACTCGTTAACTAATTGATTCTGAAATTTTTAGCAGTCGATCGAGGAAAGTCATTCTTATGCCGTTTCCTGCTTATTCAAGCCTTGGAGAGGTGCTTCAAGAGTTTCAAATTCGATCGACTCAAAGGGATTACATCGTCGAGATCGACTGTGAAATTCGTCCTTACTTTCGAGAAGAACTCGAATTTTGTTGGCACGAACTGGTATTCGATAATTCAGAATACGCAATTTGTGAAAATTTAATTTACCCGATTTTGAAGGAAGTTTATCGAGGGTTTACCGCAGAGTTTACACTTTGGAGCCATCAGTTTATTCGATATACCGATCGACTTTCCGGAACGCCGGATTATCTCTTGTCTAAAAAATCAGATCTGGGTCGAGAAGTGCTGGAACAGCCTTTTTTGATTGTTGTTGAAGCCAAACAAGACGATTTCGGGCGAGGATGGGGGCAATGCTTGGCTGAAATGGTAGCCGTTCGCGAAATGAATATAAACGGCGAACAGTTAACAGTTTTCGGGATTGTCACTAATGGTAAAGTCTGGGAATTCGGTCAACTGAAAAATATGTTATTTACCAAAAACTTTACAGCTTATACGATTTACGATCTCGATCGGCTATTTGGGGCAGTTCGTTATGTTTTTCAGCAATGCCAACAGGAGTTAGCAGCGATCGCTCACTCGTAATGTAAAGTTTTGTCTCAAGTTGCACGATCGGGCAGACAACTCCAAGAGTGATAGGAAGAAGATCCCTAAAATGACTCACGGAGAAAACCTCAGATGCCTGACTTTAATCGCAACGGATTCAACGACATTCTTTGGCGCAACGGAGAAACCGGAGATAACGTCATTTGGTCGATGGGTGGAACCAACGGCACGACGGTTCTCGGCGGATTGCCTTTACCCAACGTTCCCCAACCGGAATATCGCCTAGAACTCGCCGCCGACTTCAACGGCGATAACTTCACGGATATCCTCTGGCGCAACTACGAAACCGGGGAAAACCTCATCTGGTTGATGAACGACAACAATATTATCGGTGGCGCGCTGCTACCCACTTTGGACGACGAAGCATGGCAACCGAGTGTGGCGGCAGACTTCACCGGAGATGGTCAAACCGATATCATCTGGCGCAACACCGTCACCGGAGATAACGTCATTTGGGCGATGAATGGGACGACTGTCACTGGAGGCATTGCCTTACCCCAACTCTCGACAGAATGGCAATTATCCACGGCGGGAGATGTAGACCAAAATGGTCAAACCGATCTGTTTTGGCGCAACTCGATTACCGGAGATAACGTCATTTGGCGGATGGATGGTTCGACGGTGTTGGGAGGTGTGGCGCTGCCGCAAGTACCCGAACCGGAATGGCGGATGGAAGGCGCGGATGATTTCGATCGTAATGGGTTTGCCGATTTCCGTTGGCGCAATTACAAAACTGGAGAAAACCTTATCTGGTTGATGGAAGGCGCTAACATCATCGGTGGCGCGGTGTTGCCGTCTCTGGATGCCGATTCCGGTTGGGAATCACCCAGCGGTTCCGTGGATAACATCGCCGTGGGAACCCCCGATGCGGATGTCTTCAGCTTGACTGATGACGCGGATCTCGCTCTCGGAGGTGCTGGCAACGATTCGATGTTTGCAAAAGCGGGAAACGATATTTTACGAGGGGAAGCGGGAGACGATATTTTACGTGGCGAGCTCGGCAGCGATCGACTTTTAGGCGGGGTGGGTAACGATACTTTAGAAGGAGGATCTAATAATCTTCTGCGCGAACCACAAGATAAGGATACGCTAACCGGTGGCACTGGTAGCGATCTGTTCAAACTTCGCATCGGCTTCCGAGGACAATCGATATTTGCACCGATAAATACCAATGCTTCGATTTTTGCGGATATTATTACCGATTTTGAAGATGGAGTCGATCGCTTAGTTCTCCCCGAAAACGTTCGTTTTTCTTATTTTAATGACCTCTTCTTCTTTCTTCCCTGCAACAAATCTGGTCTTTTCGCCCATCGGTCCCAACGGAGAACATACGTATATCCATCAAGTTGGCACATACCGTGCCACTTTTAAGGATTCTCCGATCGCCATTCTCGAAAATATTACCCCTTCTCAACTCTCTGCTACCGACTTTATCGGTGGCGATTTAAACATAGTGGGAACGCCTAATGATAATTTTCAAACATCTATTTTTACGACGGGTGAAGCATTTGCCTTGATGGGAGATATTGGTAACGATACAATTTCTGGTTTAGCGGGAGACGATTTCGTCATTGGTTCGATCGGAGAAGATTTCCTTTATGGGAATGAAGGAAATGATACGTTACTTGGTGGAGTAACTAGACTGCCATTTGTTTTACGGGATTCAAAATACAGATGGTCTCGATGGTGGCAACAATCACTTGTTTGGAGGTTCGGGAGACGATATGTTAATTGCGGGTGACTATTTGACGAATAATTTAAGCTCTTCCCAGCGATGTACAACCCGACATCCTGACCGGAGGAGAAGGTAGCGACACGTTTGCCATTAATAAATATACGTCTTTTGAAGATGGTGACGATCGATCCCGACTCATGTGCTACGAATTACCGATTTCCAAGACGGGGTTGACGTTCTCAGTTGGACGGGGAATGTTGCCGAGTTGGAGTTTCAGTCTACGGGTTTTAATGGGGAAAATACTCTGATCTCGACTCGTTTGATTAGCGGTGAAGCTTGGGGGATTGCCGTCCTCGAAAATGTGGATTCTAGTCTGATTACCGCTGCCGATTTCGTTCCATTTCCCCTTTCTTAATCTTCAAGAAGAATTGCCCGATGCACTCTCTGTCTCGGGCATCAAGCTAGGAATTGCCATAAAATCTCCCGATCGTAGCTAAATCCTTACCCACTTTCAACTATTAACTATTAATTTTCAATTTGAAATCCGCATTCAAAACACCTGATTGAGTAATTTATAGTTTTGCTTACGATCGTAACTTTAGTCTAGAAAGTTGTTTCGATTTATTATAATAAGAATATACCCCTTGGCGATCGAACTCTCAACGTCTTGACTCTCTCAAAATTCGGGGTAAGGTTACTGGGATTGAGTTCGGGAAACTCATTGACAACGGTGCGTTACGCTACGCTCAACACACCCTAAATATAGATGCGCGTGCGTAAGTCCTATTGTCGATCGACCCTAATGTAAAGCTTTGTATCAAGTTGCATCACCCAACCGAAAACTCCCAGAGTAAGCAGTGTAAAGACTGAAAACGACAATTCCACAAGGAGGTTTGTGATGCCTGACTTCAACCGCAACGGATTCAACGACATCGTTTTACGCAACTACAAAACCGGAGATAATGTCATCTGGTCTCTGGCTGGTCCCAACGGCACAGCCGTCGGCGCCGGACTTGGCTTACCCAACGTTCCCCAACCGGAATATCGCCTAGAACTCACCGGAGACTTCAACGGCGACAACCAAGCAGATTTACTCTGGCGCAACTACGAAACCGGAGAAAACCTCGTCTGGTTGATGAACGACAACAACATCATCGGCGGCGCTTTATTGCCTTCGCTGCCTGACGAAGCATGGCAACCGCGAGTTGCCGGAGACTTCACCGGAGATGGTAAAACCGATATCGTCTGGCGCAACACCGCTACCGGAGATAACGTCATTTGGGCGATGGATGGAACCACAGTTACCGGAGGGGTTGCTCTCCCGGCACTCTCCACAGAATGGCGGTTATCCACAGGCGGTGACATCGACCAAAACGGATCGCCGGATCTATTTTGGCGCAACTCGATTACCGGAGATAACGTCATTTGGCGCATGGACGGTTCGACGGTATTGGGGGGTGTGGCGTTGCCGCAAGTACCGGAAGCCGAATGGCGCATTGAAGGCGCGGATGATTTCGATCGTAATGGATTTGCCGATTTCCGCTGGCGCAATTACGAAACCGGAGAAAACCTCATTTGGCTGATGGATGGGGCAAACATCATCGGCGGTGCGGTGTTGCCTCCTTTGGCTGCCGATTCGGGTTGGGAATCCCCCAGTGGTTTGTTGGACAATCTGGTTCTGGGAACCTCGGCAAATGATGTGCTTTCTGGGGCATTGGGCAACGATTCCATGTTAGGTCGGGCGGGAAACGATTTTCTATCGGGGACATCAGGTAACGATACATTACAAGGTGAAGCGGGAGACGATTTGATTTTTGGCGGTACGGAAAACGACTACCTCTCTGGAGGTGCTGGGAACGATAATTTATTTGGTGAAACTGGGAACGATACGCTAATTGGAGGCAGCAATTTCGGAGAAGGAACGTTTGTGACTGTAGCAGACAAAGATACGCTAACCGGAGGCGCAGGGAGCGATACATTCGGGCTGCGTGTCGCGGCGGCAACTTCTGCCCCGCCACCGGAACCGGGCGAACCCTTTGGCTTCGATCCCGCACCCCCGGCAGATGCCAATACAGCGGATCTAATTACTGACTTCCAAGATGGGGTCGATCGGCTGGTTCTCCCACAGGGCATTGCTTTCGAGCAACTGACTTTCTCGCCTGCGGGAACATTCGGACAAAGTACGTTTATTCACTCTCAAGAATTTGGCGTTTTTGGCTTATCCGTCAGCGATCGATCGATCGCCCTGTTGCAAAATGTCGCGCCATCTCAACTTTCCCCAGCGGACTTTGTAGCTGCCCCTCCAGGAGGATTTGATATTTTATGATGTGAGTCATAAACTGTGTTTTGAGTAAAAAAAAGAGTCCCACGGCGATCGTTTTGGGACTCTTTTTCCGGATTGACTGACTGGTCGGCATCGGTTTAATTGGTTTATTAATTACCGGAATTCAGATGTCAGGAATTTTTCGCAAGCATCGATCGCAGACTTAGAAGAACAGTTAAATTGGGCGTTGTTTTTGCATTTCATCCTCATTTTATTTTTGGGTGCAACACTGATGAGTAGATGTAAAAATGCCCAAATCGCACTGCTATGGGACGCCCAACCCGAATCTTCCTGTTATTGAGTCTACTGATATTAGCCATGCCGGAGGGTGTATTGGCTCATGCCGGACATGGAGACGAGTTTGGAGACAGTCACTCCGCTTCGCCGACGGGAATCGAAGTGGATGCAAAAACAGCAGAACGCATGGGGATAAAAGTCGAACCCGTCACCCGAGAGTTGATGCAGACGGGGATTCAGGTGACCGGAAAAATCGAGACGCTTCCGGGAAATACGGTAGAAGTCACTTCTCCTATTCCGGGAAAAATCGTGGAACTGCTGGTGGAACCGGGGGACGAGGTGGCAAAGGGTCAGGTGGTGGCGATCCTGTCGAGTCCGGAATTGGCACAGTTGGGGGTGGAGGCGGATGAGAAACGCGCCGAAGCGGAGGCGGATGTGCTGGAGGCGGAGGCAGATTTACAGTTAGCGCGGGATAATTTCCATCGACTCTCGAACATTGCTGAGGCGGAAATTGTCCAGGCGCAAACCCAACTACAAGCGGCGCGGGAACGTTACAATCGCGATCGCAATTTGGTGGATGAAGGCAGTGTGGTGGCAGCGGCGCGGGAAAGTTATCAGCGCCAAGTGGAGGTTGCCGAGGCGGAGATTGCCCAGGCAAAAACGGAATTAGCGGTGGCTCAGGAGCGCTACGACAAGGATCGAGAGTTGGTGGAAGGGGGGGCGTTACCTCGGCGGCAAATGCTGGAATCCCAGGCAAGACTGGCGGATGCCAATGCTGAGTTAACCCGCGCTAGGGGTCGATTGAGCGTGGTGGAGGCGGAAACGGCGGTGCGCCAAGCGGAGGTGGATTTGCCAACGCGGGATTTACGGGAGTCGGAGGATTTGCTGGCTGCCGCACAGGCGCAGTTAACCACAGCGAACCAGCGCCGGGAAGTGGGGGAAGCTGAGGCGGCAATACAAAAGGCGGAAGCGGCGCTACAGGTGGCACAGGCGCGTTTGGAGTTGAGTAACGGGACCTATGCCGCCCGACTTCGCCAGGTGGATACGGTGGCGAATGTTGATGGGATGGTGACGATTTCTGCACCGATTTCCGGAGTGGTGAGCGAACGGACAATTACGTTAGGAGAATCGGTGGAAGAGTCGGGGGAAGCGTTGATGAAAATTATGGATAATAGTCGGGTTTGGGCGACGGCAAATGTGTATGAAAAAGATATCGATCGAATTGGGGAAGGACAATCGGTTGTGGTGCGGGTGAATGGGTTGAATCGTACGTTTTCGGGTTCGATCGATCGAATTTCACCGACGGTGGAAGAGACGGAACGGGTGGTTGAAGTTCGGGCAAAATTAGAGAACGATCGAGAGGTTTTGAAACCGGGAATGTTTGCTAATTTGGAAATTGCCACGAGTCAGAGTTCGGAACCTGTTATAGCAATTCCTGACAGTGCTTTGGTGGAGGCGAATGGGCAGCAATTGGTTTACGTGCAGAATGGGCAGAGTTTTGAACCTGTAGAAGTCACGTTAGGAGAAAAGTTTGATAATTTTTTACAAGTGAAAAATGGGTTATTTGAGGGCGATCGAGTGGTGACTCAAGGAGGGATGTTGATCTACGCGGAATCGTTACGGGGTGGGGGAAAAAAACATGATGATAAACCCGAAGAAATGGTAGTAAAGTCAACACCGTTTTCCCAATGGATGTGGGTTCCGATTGGCGGTGCGATCGTGGCAATTGGAGGAGGAGCTTTTTGGGCGGGACGGCGATCGACGAAAGTGGAAACTTCGCTTCCCGATCCGGATTGGGATGATAGTTTTAAGAAGGAATCAGAGCTAGAATCTCCGGCTAAAGAGTTATCAGAAAGTCAGTTTCATTAATAAACGGAAAAACACAAAGCATTCAAGTATCTATCTTGTGAGCAAATTGATAGTCGAGCTTCACATCAATCGCAGCAAAGCGGGCGAAGCATTCGGGAAATTATCTTGGCGTCAAAATAATAATCGATCGCCCGAATGCTTCGCCCCTACCAATGACCAATAACGAATGACCAATAAACCCTAATATGTTAAATTCTATCTTAAAATGGTCGATCGCTCAACGTTGGCTCGTTGTTATCGGGGCAATTATCGTCACCATTTTGGGAATTCGTACGGTCTCTCAAATGCCGCTAGATGTCTTCCCTAATTTTGCTCCACCTCAAGTCGAAATCCAAACAGAAGCGCCGGGACTTGCACCGGAAGAAATCGAATCTTTAGTAACATTCCCCATTGAAAGTGCGGTGAATGGAACGCCGGGAATCGAGACAGTTCGATCGTCTTCTGCTGTAGGAATTTCTGTGGTTCGCATTATTTTTAATTGGGAAACGGATGTTTACCAAGCGCGGCAACTGGTGAACGAACGCTTGCAGCAAGCAATTCCCAAATTACCGGATGGGGTAGAAACGCCACAGATTTCGCCCCTTTCTTCTCCAATCGGAACAATTTTACAATATGCTTTAACGGTTGATGAAACTCAAGAAAAGACTTCGTTAATGGAAGTTACGACGATTGGTCGATCGCGATATTACCAATCGTTTGTTAGCGGTTCCGGGAGTCACTCAAGTTATTGCTTATGGTGGAGATGTTCGCCAGTATCAAGTTTTGGTCGATCCGGCAAAGTTAAAGGCTTTTGATGTTTCGTTAAATGAAGTAACCGAAGCGGCAAAGGATGCGAATACGAATGCGGCAGGTGGTTTTTTAATTACCAACGATCGAGAGTTATTAATTCGCGGTATCGGACGAATCGAATCGATCGAAGATTTAAGGCAATCGGTTGTTACTTCTCGCAATGGAATTCCTGTTGTATTACAAGATGTTGCTGAGGTGAAAATTGGTGCGGCACTCAAACGCGGTGATGGCGCTTTGGATGGCAAACGTGCGGTGGTGGTGATGGTTAACAAACAGCCACTTGCCGATACGCCAACGGTGACAAAAGCGGTAGAAACGGCGATGGAAGAATTGAAAATAAGTTTGCCATCGGATGTCACTGTCACGACGACTTTTCGTCAAGCAAATTTTATCGATGCTTCAATTGAAAATGTCAGAAGTTCGCTTCGAGACGGCATTATTATCGTCTCGATTATTTTGCTCTTATTTTTAATGAATTGGCGAACGGCAGTCATTACCCTTAGCGCCATTCCTCTCTCTATAATTATCGGATTAATGCTACTTAATTTATTTGGAAATGCCATTAATACGATGACGTTAGGCGGGTTAGCAGTTGCGATCGGATCGGTGGTTGATGATTCGATCGTTGACATGGAAAACTGCTATCGAGGTTTGAGGAAAAACAAGCAACTGGAAAACCCAAAACATCCTTTTGAAGTGGTTTACAATACTTCTGTCGAAGTGCGGGTTAGTGTTCTCTTTTCTACCGTTATTATTGCAGTTGTTTTTGCTCCAATTTTTACGTTAGCTGGGGTTGAAGGTCGGATTTTTTCACCGATGGGAGTTGCCTATCTGCTTTCTATTTTTGCCTCAACTTTGGTGGCGCTAACTCTCTCTCCGGCTTTGTGTGCGATCTTGTTAGCCAAACAAGACTTACCCGAAGATGATACCTGGATTTCCCAGCTTGCTAAGCGGTTATATCGTCCGATTTTGAGATTTTCTTTAAAGTTTCCTCCAATCATTTTAATCGGTGCGATCGCTGCTTTTATTGCTTCCTTAATTATCCTGCCAACTTTAGGAAGAGTGTTCTTACCCGAGTTTCAGGAAAGTTCTCTTGTTAATGCTATGATTCTCTATCCCGGCGTATCTTTAGAAAGTACAAATCGCGCCGGATTTGCAATTCAAGAAGCCTTGAAAGATGACCCGCGATTTGAATTCGTTCAATTACGATCGGGACGCGCACCGGGGGACGCAGATGCGGGAAGCGTCACATTAGGACATTTGGATATCGAACTAACACCAGAAGGCATTAAAAATCGCGAAGGTTCGATATCTAAACTTCGAGAAGAATTTGCCAAACTTCCCGGCGTTGCACCCAGTATTGGTGGGTTTATTTCTCACAGAATGGATGAAGTTTTATCGGGAGTTAGAAGTGCGATTGCCATTAAAATATTTGGTGCAGATTTGGTAGAGTTAAGAAAAATTGGTGCGGCGGCAAAAGATGCGATCGTCGATATTTCGGGTTTGGTCGATTTACAACTCGAACCTCAAGTTCCGGTTCAACAAATTCAAATTAAATTCGATCGATCGGCGGCGGCGCGTTACGGTTTGAGTGTCGGTCAACTTTCTGAAACGATCGAAACAGCACTCAATGGAACTGTGGTTTCTCAAGTTCTAGAACAGCAGCAATTGTTCGATTTAGTGGTGTGGTTGCCAGAAGCCGATCGCAATAATATCGATACATTACGTAACTTATTAATCGATACGCCAAGCGAAACGAAAATACCCCTGGCACAAGTTGCCAATATCGACTACGGAACCGGACCAAATACCATCAATCGGGAAAATGTATCGCGGTTAATTGTAGTTTCGGCAAATGTCGCCGATCGAGATTTAGGCAGTGTTGTGGAAGAAGTGAAAGCGGCAATTTCTAAAAATGTCACACTTCCTTCTGGCTATTTTATCACCTATGGCGGTCAATTTGAATCCGAACAACGCGCCAGTCAAAACCTATTAGTGTTTAGTAGTTTGGCAATGGTAGTTATTGCGATTTTGATGTATTTTGCCGTTAAATCGATCGCTGCCACTGCGATAATTATGCTCAACTTACCCCTCGCCATTACCGGAGGAATTTTCTCAGTTGCCTTGGGTGGCGGAATTCTGTCTGTTGCATCCCTGGTGGGATTTATTACCCTATTTGGAGTGGCAACGCGCAACGGTTTACTGTTAGTCGATAATTACAATCAAAAGTTTGCAGCGGGAATTCCCTTCAAAACTGCAATTTTTGAAGGATCGATCGAACGGTTAGTAGCAATTTTGATGACGGCATTAACTTCAGCGTTGGGAATGATGCCGTTAGTATTTGGTACAGGTGCGGGAAAAGAAATTTTACAACCCTTAGCCGTTGTTGTTTTAGGAGGGTTATTTAGTTCCACGGCACTGACCCTTTTAGTTTTACCAGCTTTATACTCGCAGTTTAGGGGATTATTAATGCCTAAAAATATTGTAAATCGATCTCTCGATCGAGTAGAATCAGACTATGCGATCGTTGAAAAAAGCTAAAATTTATAAAAATCTTAAAACTTCTATCTTTACCGTCATCTATCCATTCAAAGTTGGTGAGTAAACCTTCAGGAATAAAGGTAAGATCGTGTGTATTAGGGCATCGTAGGGGTCAACAGCCGTTGACCCCTACCAGATTTTTCCCTTACCCAGCCTGTATCTGAAATCGAACCTGAATCCTTATGTTTGTGACTTCCGACATCGTAGATTTGTCTCATCTGGAAAAATCCCTACCTTCATTTACACTAAAGTGAAACATGAAAAAACTATCCCCTATCTGGAAACTCATCCTTAGTCTAGAAGTATTACTGCTTGCCTCTTGCAGCAATCCTCCCCAAGCGACAAAACCAGAAACATCTTCCGCACCGGAAACCACGGCAACTGCCACAGATTCTGCCCCATCAAAACCCGCCGCTACCGAGCATTCCCAAGCTTCTCAAGGCGGTCAAGTTATCGAATCTAGGTTCCTATCACTTAGAATTGGTTTCCGCTCCCGAAAATGACGGCATTCACCTCGATTTTTTCCTGCAAACAGGGGATAACCACGAAGCCATTCCCGATGCCAATGTTACGGCACAAGTCCAGTTACCCGACGGCGAACAGAAAACCCTGAATATGGAATACGACGTTGAGGGAAAACACTACGCGGCGTTTCTTCCGGCACAAGCAGCGGGGGAATATAAAGTTGCGGTGCAAACGGATATTAATGGCGAGAAAGTGAACGGTCGATTTTCGTTTTCTAAGTAACGTTTTATCTAAAACCCGCCCGCGAATCAATTGCGGGCTAATAGCTAAAGTCTTCTAAGACTAAGAGGCATTTCAGTCTACTTCAGTAGACTTATTCGGTTAGCCCACATTTCAATTGCGGGCGGTTGTTGACAGTGGTAAGATGTCAGTTTCATCCTAATTTCATTTTTGTGTGAGACCCTAAGAAATAGGGAGAAGCGTAGCAGCTTATCATCCCCTTGACTATCATCGAGAAAAACGGCTGCCATGAAAACCGTCAACCTCAGAGTGCGAGGGATGTCTTGTGCATCCTGTGCCAACACCATCGAACAAGCCGTTCGCGGCGTTCCCGGTGTTGCCGAATGTAACGTCAACTTCGGAATCGATCGCGCCACCGTCCGCTACAATCCCCAACACACCGATGTTGCCACCCTCAAAAAAACGATCGCCGACACCGGATACAGCGCCGAAGCCATCGATCCCGACACCCCCACCACCGATACCGAGAAAACTGCGCGAGAAGCCGAACAACGAGATTTAATCCAAAAAGTCATCGTCGGTGGCATCATCAGCGCCATTTTGGTCGTGGGTTCGCTACCCGCCATGTTGGGGTTACACTTGCCTTTTCTGCCGGGATGGCTGCACAATACTTGGCTGCAATTCGTCCTCACAACTCCCGTTCTCTTTTGGTGCGGAGGTTCCTTCTTTCTCGGTGCGGCGAAAGCTTTTAAACGACACGCGGCGGATATGAATACCCTGGTGGCGTTGGGAACGGGGACAGCCTATGTCTACTCAGTCTTTGTCACCCTGTTTCCCGAGGTTTTGCGCGATCGAGGTCTGGTTCCCCAAGTTTACTACGAAGCCGCCGCCGTCATCATTACCCTCATTTTGGTGGGGCGGTTGCTGGAAAATCGGGCGCGGGAAAAACATCGGAAGCCATTCGCCAACTGATGGGATTGCAACCGAAAACTGCCCGCATCGTCCGCCACGGCAAGGAAATCGATATCCCCATTGAGGAGGTGAATATCGGCGATTTCGTCTTAGTGCGTCCCGGTGAAAAAATCCCAGTAGACGGGGAAGTCATCGAAGGCAGTTCTACCGTAGACGAATCCATGGTGACGGGGGAATCGGTTCCGGTGAAGAAGCAAGCGGGGGAGGAAGTTATCGGCGCAACGGTGAATAAAACGGGCAGTTTCCAGTTTCGGGCATCTCGGGTAGGCAAAGATACGGTGTTGGCGCAAATCGTCCAATTAGTGCAGGATGCCCAAGGCAGCAAAGCCCCGATACAGAAACTCGCCGATCGGATTACAGGATGGTTCGTTCCGGCGGTGATTGCCATTGCCATCGTCACGTTTATCCTTTGGTTCAATTTCACGGGAAACTTAACCCTGGCATTGATCACAATGGTAGGAGTTTTGATTATCGCCTGTCCCTGTGCGTTAGGCTTGGCAACCCCCACGTCGATTATGGTGGGGACGGGATTGGGGGCGCAACGCGGCATTTTGATTAAAGGGGCGGATAGTCTGGAACTGGCACACCAAATCCAAGCCATCGTTCTCGATAAAACCGGGACGATTACCCAAGGCAAACCCACTGTCACCGACTACGCCACGGTTGGGGGGACGGCAAACGAGATGGAACTGCTGCGATTGGCTGCTGCCGTCGAACGCAACTCCGAACATCCCCTAGCTGAAGCGATCGTCCGAATATGCCAAATCTCAAGGCATCGAGACGCCGTTACCGGAAGTTCGCGACTTTGAAGCGGTGGCGGGAATGGGGGTTCGAGGGGACGAGTGGAGATCGATTCGTCCGCATCGGCACCCGCCGCTGGCTGGAAGAATTGGGCATCGATACCCAAAAATTATCCCCGGCGCAAAACTGGGAAGCGGCGGCGAAAACCACGGCATGGATCGCCATCGACGATCGCATTGAAGGCGTATTCGGGATTGCTGATGCCCTCAAACCCCACTCCGCAGAAGCGGTACGCGCCTTGCAAAAAATCGGGTTAGAAGTGGTGATGCTGACGGGAGATAACCGCCAAACGGCAGAAGCGATCGCCCGAGAAGCCGGGATTTCCCGCGTTTTTGCCGAAGTTCGCCCCCAAGGCAAAGCCGATCGCATCAAAACCCTGCAAGGAGAAGGCAAAATCGTCGCCATGGTGGGCGATGGCATCAACGACGCCCCCGCCCTCGCCCAAGCGGATGTCGGCATCGCCATCGGCACAGGAACCGATGTTGCGATCGCTGCTAGCGATATTACTCTAATTTCCGGCGATTTGCGCGGCATCGTCACCGCGATTCAACTCAGTCGGGCGACGATGAAAAATATCCGCCAAAACCTTTTCTTTGCCTACATTTATAATGTCTGTGGAATTCCGATCGCCGCTGGTGTTTTGTACCCGATTTTCGGTTGGTTACTCGATCCGACGATCGCCGGGGCAGCGATGGCGTTTAGTTCCGTTTCTGTTGTTACCAATGCGTTGCGGTTGCGGAATTTTAGAGGTTGAGGACGATCGTCAGTTGGGTGAGGTTAAAGTTATACAATTGTAGGGGCGAATGGCATTCGCCCTTCCAGATTTCCTAAATAAGTTTTCAAATTTTTCGCAGAATTTCGTAGGGGCAATCCCCCCGTGGTTGCCCCGCCAAATCTGGGGTAGGCACTCTTGGTACTACCCCTACATATTGAGAAAATCCTACCATTGGGAGTGCGATTAATGATTCAATTTTCACATCGAAATATTCTAATAAATTTACTCAGTGCGATCGTTTTGTTGGGTATCGCTCAAACAACCTTAGCGAAAGAACCCGAAACTCCAACAGGCGATCGCTTCCAATCGATCAATCAACCTTTCCCGATGAAAGTGGGCGTAACTTTGGGTGGGTTAGCCTTAATCGGTTTAGAACTATGGTGGTTTTTAGGCAGTCATACCCCAGCACAAGCCGCAAAAACTCAAGAAGGCGTTCAAGAAATCGAAATTACCGTCGATGGCGGCTACAGTCCCGATCGGATTACCGTTAACTCGAATCAACCCGTGCGCCTGAAATTTCTCCGAAAAGACCCCAGTAGCTGTTTAGAAAAAGTCTTACTGCCCGATTTTCATAAAGCTGTAAATTTAGAACTCGATCGCCAAACCGTTGTCGAATTCACTCCCAAAAATCCCGGAATCTATCCTTTTCACTGCGGCATGAATATGTTTCGAGGGACGATCGAAGTGCGAAATGGAAAAACCCAAACTCAATAAATTATGACCCATGAAACGCCGACAATTTCTCACATTAAGTGCCAATAGCGCCGGGGCGATCTTCTCACCCAATGCGCGGCAGTCCGCACCCAACCGACGAGTTCCATTCCTACCCAAACTTCCCAAACATCCGGAAGTTCTCTCGTAGAAGTTGACCTAGAAGCGGTTTCTGGATTTGTCGATCTCGGCGATCGTCAAGCGAATTTATTCGCCTACAACGGACAAATTCCCGGTCCGACGATCGAAGCCAAACCGGGCGATACGGTGCGCGTTCGCTTTACCAACAATCTCCCCGAACCCACCAATTTGCACTATCACGGATTGCACGTTCCCCCCACCGGAAACGCGGACAACGTGTTTTTAGACATTCCTCCAGGTGACACGTTTACCTACGAATTTACCCTTCCCCAAAATCATCCCGCAGGCATTTTTTATTACCATCCCCATCATCACGGTTTAGTTGCCCAGCAAATTTTTAAAGGATTGGGCGGTGTATTTGTCGTTCGCGGTACATTAGATGAAATTCCCGAAATTCGCGCCGCTTCTGAAACCTTTTTAGTCCTCAAAGATTTTGCCATCGATGCTGACGGAAACGTAACGCCACCACGCCACATGGAACGAATGTGGGGACGGGAAGGGGCGCTGCTGACGGCAAACGGTCGCGTCAATCCGTCGCTGGAAATCGCCCCAGATGGACTGTTGCGCCTGCGTTTGCTGAATGCCTCGACCTCCCGATTTTACCGTCTGGCGATCGAAAACCATCCCCTGTATCTCATCGCCACCGATGGCGGTTCGCTGTCTACCCCCGTGGAACTGCCAGAATTACTGCTGTCTCCCGGAGAACGGGCGGATGTGGTGGTACGCGGCGATCGATCGTCCGGTCAATATCGCCTGCTGAATTTACCCTACAACCGAGGCAGGATGGGGATGATGGGAGGCGGCATGATGGGAGGCGGCATGATGGGAGGTGGTATGATGGACATTCCCGAACCTACCGACGAACCCCAAACCCTAGCAACGCTGACGTATACCGGAGAATCGCGCCCCGTCTCTTTACCCGAGAAACTGATTCCCGTGGCAGCGTTACCCGAATCGGAAACCGTACGGCGTTTTGTGCTGAACCACGGGATGTCACCGGGAATGGGAATGGTATTTTTAATTAATGGGAAAACCTTCGACCCGAAACGGATCGATACCACCGTACGATTGGATACCGTCGAAGAGTGGGAACTCGTCAATACGGGAACGATGGATCATCCCTTCCACCTGCATACGAACCCGTTCCAGATTGTCAGTCGCAACGATCGCCCGGAACCCTATTTAGCTTGGAAAGATACGGTTTTAGTTTCCGTCGGGGAAACAGTACGGATTCGGGTTCGCTTTGCCGATTTTCCGGGCAAAATGGTCTATCACTGTCACATTTTAGACCATGAAGATTTAGGGATGATGGGCATTCTGGAAATACAGGGATAAGAAGAAGAAGGGCGAAGCCTTTGCATAAACTTTGTCGGGTCATGTATGAGATGATCGGGCAAATGCTAAGAAGAAGGGCGAAGCCTTTGCATAAACTTTGTCGGGTCATGTATGAGATGATCGGGCAAATGCTAAGAAGAAGGGCGAAGCCTTTGCATAAACTTTGTCGGGTTATGTATGAGATGATCGGGCAAATGCTTCGCCCCTACCCAAATTTGTTCTAATGAAAGTGGCTACGGCTATATTTTTGTGACTGGCGATAATCGATCGTTTTAGTCTGATTTCATCCTAATTTTATTTTTGAGTGTCAAACTGACAGATATAGCAGTCGCCAAGGCGATTAAGACAATTTCTGGTAGGGGCGTTAGCGAAGCCATGCCGCAGGCTATAGCATTTGCACGAGAAATGTTATGGACGAACCGACAAGCATCATACAAATGCTTCGCCCGTTCGCGATGTCTTAACCCGAGTGGCGGTTGCTATAGAAAACTTTTTGCCCTGTTCATCTAACCTCCAACGACGATCAAATCCAAATGATTAACTTTTTGAGTTCTAACTGGGTCAATCCGGCACTTTCTATTGCCATCTCCTCGGGGTTATTTCTGGTATCCGGTTGTTCGTCTGCAACCCACTCCGCCCAGATGAAAAATGATGCGGATATGGCGCAGATGCACCATAGAGGTGATGAAGAAAAACCCCATAACCATTCTTCTAACAGCCCAACGATCGACATTCGACAACCACCCAAGCGCAACTAACAGTTTCCTCAGATATTGCACCCAATCGACCGATTCCGTTAGAAATTCAAATTACAGATTCCGCAGGCAAAGCGGTTCCCCAATTCGATATTTTTCAAGAAAAACTACTCCACGCGATCGCTATCAGTAACGATCTCCAATTCTACAATCACATCCATCCCGACTACCAAGAAAACGGTAAATTCACCACAACCGCCACATTTCCTAAACCGGGAAACTACACCATCTTTCTCGACTACAAACCTGCCGGAGAAGCCGAAAGAGTTTCCCTCGTAACCGTTTCCGTTCCCGGTACACCAGAAGCCGCACCGACACCCGAATTTACGCGAACTAAAACGATCGACGATACGAATATCGAACTGAGTATTCCACCAACCATCAAATCCAACGAAGATGTGATGCTGGAATTTAATTTAAAAGAGGCGAGCGGAAATCCTGTTGAATTGCAACCCTATTTAGGGGAACTCGGTCATTTAGTTATTGTCCAAAAAGGCGATCAATTGACGGACTCGAGTTACCTTCACGCTCACGCGATGAAAGATTCTCCCACAGGTAAAGTTCAGTTTCATACGAAGTTTTCTCAACCGGGAACCTACAAAATGTGGGGTCAATTCAACCGCGACGGTCAGATTGTCACGGCAGATTTCTGGGTTGAGGTTAAACCGTAAAAAAAAAGATTGTAAATACTTCAAAAATAGGGTAAAATTAAAATGCTGAAAAAAATAGCTTGGGCAATTTCATCGCTGGTTATGGGTCTCTTGGCTTTGCCCGTCGATCGGGCTTTCGCCGACGGAACTTCAACCCATCTCAGCCGCGCCACAGCTCTCCCGCGCACTTCACAATTGATGTATTCTGGATTTGTCAATAATTATATAAACTTTCACGTTCACGATCGATCTTTATCTCAAATCTCCATCGAGCTACCTCCCAATGTTACTCTCAATAAAGGGATTGAGATTACCAATGAGTCTGGACAACCCATCGAAGCGAACATTTCCACGATCGATCGTCAAATTCAGATTGTTTTTGCTGCGCCTGTTCCACCAGAAACTCAGTTTGAGATCGTGATGAAAGGAATGAAAAGTCGATCGCTTTCCGGTCGAACTTGGTTGTATCCCATTTCAATTCGCAGCGAAGGTTTAAATGCAGAAATTCCTTTAGAAACCGCCAGAATTGCCACTTACTAATTCTAACAATGCGGGTATTATTAGTGGAAGACGAACCTGACTTGGGGGCAGCCATTAAACGAACGCTGACCCAAGAAGCCTATGTCGTAGACTGGGTACAAGATGGACTAGAAGCGTGGGGATATTTGGAGTATCCAGAAACCGAATATACCCTCGCTATTTTTGATTGGTTGGTTCCCGGATTGTCGGGGATAGAACTATGCCAGCGCCTGAGAAAATCTCACAAGTCTTTACCCGTTTTAATGCTAACTGCCAAAGATACGGAAGCTGATAAAGTTGCAGGATTAGATGCGGGTGCAGACGATTATCTCGTTAAACCCTTTGGCATGGCAGAATTACTGGCACGATTGCGAGCCTTGCAGCGACGATCGCCTCAAATTCAAGCTCAACAGTTACAATTTAAAAATTTAACTTTAGACTACAGTTCTCGAACCTTAATTTGGCAAAACGACGAAGAATCCATCGAGATTTCTCTCACCAATAAAGAGTTTCAACTTCTTGAATATCTGATGCGCCATCCCCATCAAATCGTCACGCGCGATCGCCTGATGCTGCAAATTTGGGAAATGGAAGCCGAACCGGAAAGTAACGTCGTGGCTGCCCAAATGCGGTTATTGCGACGCAAACTGGAAAAATATGGTTGCGATAATTTAATAGAAACGGTTTACGGCTTGGGCTATCGGTTGAAATAGTTAATAGTTAATAGTTAATAGTTAATAGTTAATAGTTAATAGTTATTCGCAAAAAATAGCCACTGGAAACTAGCCCATAACTTGTTATGCAGCGCAATCAATTATTTGGCAAAACGCGAATACAACTGACTGTTTGGTATACCGCCGCCATTGGATTAATTCTCAGCGCTTGCGGATTTGGGGCTTACGAAGCGATTTCCCACGCCCATCGCGTCACGATCGATCGAGAAATCGAATCGGTAGCGGGAACCCTCCACGATAGCTTGGAATTGGTGTTACAAGAACCCGGACGTTTGGAACCCGAAGTGCGGCGATTTCTGCCCGACTTGTGCGACATCGATCGAACCTGTAACAACATTATACCGACGGGACACGCTCTCGGTGCTATCCATCAAGGGCGTTATTATGTTCGTCTGCTCGATCGATCCAGCCGAGTTGTCGCCGTCTCCGGGATGCTACCGTCTGATTTACCCCCCACTCCCAACCCCGCAAACTGGCAAATCTTGAAGGATAAGACTGGAATTCGCTATCGCCAAACCTCCATTTCTCTACATACTAATACACTACAAAATTGGGGCTATTTGCAATTAGGACGTTCTCTGCAAGACTTTGACGATTACCTGGCAACGGTGCGGCTGGTTCTGCTGCTGGGATTGCCTGTTGCTTGGTTGGGTGTCGGCGGTGCGAGTTGGGGATTGGCAGGGTTGGCGATGCGCCCAATTTATCGTTCCTACCGCCAGATTCAGCAGTTTACCGCCGATGCTGCCCACGAATTGCGAACCCCCTTAGCCGCCATTCAAGCAACGATCGAATCCACCCTGCGACTGCCCCAAATCGATGAAATCGAAACGCGAAATACCCTACAAACCCTGGAACGACAAAACCGTCGCCTCGCTAAATTGGTCAAAGATTTGCTATTACTCTCGCGTACCGAACGGCAAACCACGCCAACGCAATCCCAACCTTGCTGTCTCAACGATCTCCTCGACGATGTGGAAGAAGAGTTAGCCGCCTTGGCATTGCAAGCGAAAGTTAACCTGAAAATCGAGAAGCGGGTACGGAAACCGCTAGAAGTGATGGGCGACGAGGCACAGCTGTATCGGATGGTGTATAACTTGGTCAGCAATGCCATCGAATATACCCCTAGCGGCGGCAAGGTGACTCTCTCCTTAGAAAAAGAATCAACCTATGCAGTCATTCGCATTCGGGATACAGGGATTGGCATTGCCGCAGAAGATCGATCGCGAATTTTCGATCGCTTTTACCGAGTAAATGTCGATCGTTCTCGACACCAAGGCGGTTCCGGATTGGGACTCGCCATCGCCCGCGCCATCGCCCAACTCCACAATGGCAAAATTGAAGTCGAAAGCGAAATCAGTCGTGGCAGCACCTTCACAGTTCGTTTGCCTTACTGTTAAATAGGGCGTTCTCTAATCACCAAAGCTCTTTGGGCTTAAGTAATAAGTAATAAGTAATAAGTAATAAGTAATAATGGTAAGCATTCAGCCGTCAGCGTTCAGCTATCAGCTCAAAAATTTTGGGGTTTAAGCCCCCACAGGCACGAGGGTTTTTCTATGATTGCTGAGCATTGATCCTAGAGATTCCCTACGCTTGCCCTACACCTATTCAAGCTGACGGCTGATGGCTGATAGCTGAATGCTTACGAAAAAGGTTTAAAGCCTCTTCCTAAAAGGAATAAGAAGTTCAAACACAATTTCTTCGATTGAATCCTTTGGCTTTAGCCGGAGGTAAAACTTATTACTTATTACTTAACACTTATTACTTGTGAACCGATCGATCGAGAAATTGTTCGATCGAGTTGACCGATAAAGCCATATCGATCGCATTTTCCAATCGATCGTCAGTCCAGGTTTGTAGACTCGTTTCTACCTCAGAAGAAACCTCCCCAAAACGAGCGGTTAGCAAACGCATCAACTGCCGAATAGCACCCTGTCGTCGTGCCTGTTCCACTTGTTGTTCTGCGGTTTCAGCGCGTTGGCGTTCAGTTTCAGCGCGTTGGCGTTCAGTTTCAGCGCGTTGGTATTCAGCTTCAGCACGTTGATGTTCAGCTTCTTCAGGCAACAGAACGAGGTTGCCATCTCGATCGTAAAACCGCAACCAGAAGGCGGATATCCCATCGATCGAACCTTCCCAAGTTCCTAACCATAAACCCAAGCGCTGACTCCACAACCATCGACGATCGTTCGGAACCAATTCTTGATAGGATTGGTTTTCATCCAAGTGCCATCCCCGTAAAGAATTCGCATCGAAGGGATCGAACACAAAATAATCAGGAGTCCGAAAAGTTTGTTCGTAAATTTCTTTTTTAGTGGTGATATCGACTTTCGCCGTACTAGCTGACATCAATTCTACGATCGCATCGGGATAGCGACCGTTTTCTTCCCACACCACCCAACCTTCGCGTTCTCGCTGATTATCAACATTGAGAACGACAAAGAAATCCGGACCGCGAAAGTCTCGATTGCGAACTTGCTCGCTGCTAAAATAGATAAACATATTGCCCCCGGCGAAGTAGTCGTCGCGATCGGCAAAGGCAACAAGCATCGATCGGATCAGGGCATTCATAGCCACACGGTGGCGGTTGCTTTCCAAGGGTTCTCCATCGTCAAAGACTAAATCCGTGGGCGGCATCGGCGGTTCCCAATCCGCACTCGCGGCATCCTGAGACATTTCTGGGAGAATTTTTTCTTGAGTGGCGGCATCGGACATTGCGCGACTCTCCTACGGTGATTATCTTTATATTATGGCTTGCCAGTCTCGATCGCGTAGCCACTCCGAAAACGGATCGTTACTTATTACTGATTACTTAGATTCGCCTGTGCATTACGCCGCCACATCGTCGGTTTGATGCGTCGCAACGCCGAAGCGGGAAAACGTTGGTTCCACTCCTCCTCAGACAAGTCCGCAAGTTCAGTCAGAGTGGGGGCAATATTGTGCGGATAGGGTTGAAATTCAGCAATGTCCGTCTCTTGAGAAAAGCGTTGATTCCAGGGACAAACATCCTGACAAATATCACATCCGGCAACCCAACCGTTTAATTTTTTTGCCATCTCTTCGGGTAAAGTTTCCGATCTATTTTCGATCGGATGATAGGCAATGCAACGGTTGGCATCTACCACAAACGGTTCGGTAATCGCCCCAGTGGGACAAGCCTCCAGGCAGCGCGTACAAGTGCCGCAATGTGCCGTATGCGATCGATCGATCTCTAACTCCAAATTCGTCAAAACTTCCCCTAAAAACACCCAAGATCCATACTGTCGCGTAATTAAATTTCCATTTTTAGCAATCCAACCCAATCCCGATCGTTGCGCCCAAACTTTATCGGAAACCGGACCTGTATCGGCATAGTATCGCGCTTGAATATCGTCACCTTGCTGTTGCAACCACAACGTCAAGGCTTTAAGTTTTTTGTGCATTACTCGATGATAGTCGCGCCCCCAACCATATCGAGAAATCTTGGCAGAATCTTTGCTCTCAGAGTGAGGATGAGGCGTATAGTAATTGATCCCAACGCTGACGATCGACTTCACCTCGGGCATACAGGCGCGGATGTCTCGGCGTTTGGGATTTGCCATCCATTCCATTTGGGCATGATACCCGCGATCGAGCCAAGTTTGCAAGCGATCGACGGCATCTTTGTCAGCCGGATCGACAGCCGCAATTCCCACGAGGTGAAATCCTAATGTTTTGGCTTTTTCTTTGATTTGAATACTATTAATGGGCGATCGCATTTTTGATGAAAGCAACCAACTATTGTCGCCTCTTTTTTGGACAATCGTTCCTCTTTTTTACCGATTGCGATAAGTTTGGGAAAACTCTATGGATCGACAGAATCCATCGAACTGCCCAGTTGCCTCCAACCGAGAAGTATATTTGGGAAAGATACGCCGTTTCCACCCACGAAAGTGGTCTTAGATTCTGTCGTCGAAGTTTTAAGCGCCATCCGATCGAGCCTTGTGGAGGCAGATCTCATGGGTTTTTCGTGGATTTGTCATTAAGCCACAAGCATCTGACAAAGCTGATCTTCTAACTCTTGTTCTTGTAACACCATCTCCCCAGTGCTTTGACTGATAATTTCCCGAACACTCATCCCTTTCTCGTACAAAGAAAGCCACTGCTGAGCCGTATTTCCTTCTCGGAGAATTTTGCGAACCGGAGAGAAAAAGCAACTAAATCCTCGTTTTTTGGCAGTTAAATAAGTCTCTTCGTACAACTGTTCGATCCACTCGCGAGCCAAAATCGATCGACCGTCTTCCCAATGGCGCAACCGAGCATCCAAACTATTTCTCGCGGCGGCGGATTCATTTTCCATGGTCATCGCCAGTAAGTCTTCCGCTCGATTTTGTGCCGGGAGCGTGCTGCGTTCGAGAGGATCTAACCCCGGATCGGTAATCACTTGCCACAGACGCGCTTCTAACAATGCCGTGACCGCTAAAAGAGCGATCGGATCGACCATCAAATCGCAAATTCGCAACTCTAACCGATTGAGATTGTAGGGACGTCGATCGCCATTTGGACGCACCGAAATCCACAAATGACGAACATTTTGCATCGTCCCGAGCAATAACTGTTCCTGCGTCCACTGGATGTAATGATTGTGGCTTTCAAACAACGGAACGACATCGGGAACTTGGGGAAAAATCTGCCAGCGCGTCGAGTGAGAACCCGTCACTTCTCCATCTAGGAACGGTGACGCCGCACTCAACGCCAGATACAACGGCGCTTCCATCCGCACCAACCGAGTTGCTCGCATCAGCACTTCGGGATCGCTAATGCCGATGTTGATGTGAATGCTGGCGGTAACTACCTTCGTACCGTAGGTGTTTTCGATATACGCATGATAGGGGTTGCCGGGATCGGATCGATCGAAATAGCTACTATCGCCTAAAGAGAGGGTACTCCCCGGTACGATCGGTATAATCCCCAATCCCGCGTAAATATTCCCGCAATTGCTGCCGAGGACGCACCAACTCGCACAACAACTGGTCGTAACAGCACATCGGCGCGGTTGTATACTCCACATTCCGCTTGTCTGGCTCTCTAACGAAGCGTTCTAAATCGGCAGCCACTCGGTCTGAGAACCCCACGATATCGCCTTTGGGAGTTCCGGTATACATCTCGACTTCAAAGCCTTTAGAGAGCTGCATGGCGGTTTCCTCTGCAATGGTAGTGCTACTCTTTTAAGTCTGACACAGTGTGGGGACAGACGAACTGAAGAGGAGTTAATTGTTGGCTGAATGCTGGCTGAAAGGCGTCACTAACCTCGATTAGACTTTGCTTTCTTTTTTAAACGCGAGCCGACGCCTAGAGCCATCAAAGCACCCAGCATTAGCGAAGTCGGTTCGGGAATCGGAGTAGTCGTTTCACTGGAGAGCAAAACATTATCGATTAACAGTGCGGAGGTTTTATCCGTTCCAAAGACATCGATAACCCCAAATCCCAAGGTGTAGTTTCCGGCTTTTAACTGACCAGATCTATAAGTCCGCCATCCCGTTTCTTGCTGAAAAATCGTACTCGAATTGGATAAATTACCCGTACTTTGGGCTAGGGAAATAGTCGATATAACTCCCGATGAATTGTCTTGTAATGCGATGGTGGCAAAATCGCGAGGACTGCCAAAGAAAGAAGCATCATTAGTTAAGAAATTAAACTCAAAGCTCAAGACATCATTCTCTTTGGCGGCGAACACTTGTTTGATTGCCGAACCTTCAGTCGCTGGCAGAAATCCCGAATTTAGATTGGTCGAACCCAAACCCAGAAAACTTTGTAAGTTAAAACCCGGAAATTGAGCGCTAGCCGGATCGTTGCCAGAAAAGTTAAAAGCGCCAGCAGGAATACCATCATCTTGCAAAAGACTCGAAGCCGTGGTGAGTAAAGCTTGAGGATTGCTGAGGTTGCCACTGGAAAAGTCAGTTTGAACGCTGACATCGCCGATCGTTTGCCAATTTTGTAACCCGTTATTAAAGTCACCGTTGAGAATGGCAGCTTGGCTAGAATTTATGACAAAAGAGCTTCCGAAACAGCCGAGAGAAATCGAGATGATTGAAGTTTTTAAATTCATGATATTAACAAATGAACGATCGAGAAAATCAGAGAAACGACACCCAGAAATCACGGCTATAGTCCAAACTCTCAGTCGACACACCGGGTAAAAATAGGTAGGGGGTTGCCGGGTTAGAGCCTCCATAGCCATCGGGATCGATACTGACCATCGAGCCGATTCCGATATCAGTTATCTCGACGACTTCATAAGCAGATGGGTTAGAATCTGCATAATTCAAATTCTCAACAAGTTGAGAAAGATCGATAACATCGATACCGACTTCAAAATCAACGATGACATCGCCCACATCGGTTAGATCGGTATAAACGAATCGGTCTCGACCTCCTCCGCCACTAAGATAATCCGCGCCTTGGAATCCAGTAATCACATCTTTGCTAGGGGTTCCGATGAGGAAATCCGCTCCAGATGTACCGGAAAGTTCTGTTCTCGTACCGATATTCAAAGTGGTGGTTGCTACTGGACTGAAGTTAGCAACCATCGAATTGTCATCGACGATAAATTCGATCGTTCGATCGAGAATTTCCGTTGTCGATTTTGTCGTGTTGTAGCGAACGGTGCGGAGAACCTGTTGATAATTTTCCAGAGAATCCGTTCCCGAAAGCGTGAGAACGCGATCGCTGTAACTGGCTGAGATGTTGGTTCCGCTAGTATCTGCACTCAGAAATTCCTCTGGGGAAACGTCTGAATTGACGATCGAAACTCGAGCCGACACTAATGTATTTTTGTTATCATCGAGCGTCACGTCTGGCGACAGCAAAACCGAGGTTTCGCCCTCTGGCAAAGTCGCGGTAATATCGATTCCGGGCGAGTTCCCGTTGAGATCCAACTCGGGTGGCGAATTCCCAAAAATCACATAGCTTTCGGAACCCCAACCACGGACAATAAAATCGTCCAAGCTATCCCCATTAATATCTCCGACATGACTCACCTCGATACCCAAATAGCTGTAGAGGTTTTCACCCGCAATTCGCGGCGATTCTGGAGGCTGAACTCCCAAGTCAGAACTACCAAAGAGAATGTAGACCGCTCCGGTTTGATAGCCGTCGTAGTTGGGTCGATAGGTATAGGTATTCGGCGCGCCGACTAAAATATCGTCGAGTCCATCGCCATTAATATCTCCCCCACCGCTGACCGACCAACCTGCAGAACCGCGACGATCGAAAAAGAAGCCTTTTTCCCCAATGGTTTCATCCAGTTCATCGAGAGCAAAAGTTCCCCCAGCACCCACATCCGTCCCGCCAAAAATGACAGCAGACGTACCTCGGGGATCTCGATCCAAGAAACGCAGACCCGGTGTTCCAGCAACTACATCGTCAAAGCCATCTCCGTTGAAGTCTCCCGCGCTGCTGACCGACCAACCCGTATAAAAATCGAAGCTTCCCAGGCGGAAGCCATTGCTGCCGTCGAGAGCTGCCAGATCGACACTCCCATTCTCGCCGAGGTTGCCATTACCGAAGATGACGTAACCTGCTCCGGGTGCGTAGCTATAGTAGGGATCTCGACCGGTAAACGGCGCGCCGGCAATGAAATCGTCAATGCCGTCTCCGTTGAGGTCGCCCGCATCGCTGACGGAAAATCCAAACCGGCTTCGATCGTCAATTCCGTCGATGCTAAAGCCATTGCTACCGTCGAGTTCTTCAACCTCTAGGATTCCATCTGTGTCAGCTTCCGTGCCGCCAAAGATAACGTGCACCACTCCGATGGAGTTATTATCAAATGAAGAACTGCCCAAGGCTAAATCGTCGATACCATCTCCGTTAACATCGCCGATATTGCTAATTGCCGTCCCTGATAGGGTTGTCGCGAAGCTATTGCTCCCGTTGAGTTCCGATAATTCTAAAACCCCGTCGGATGCGACTGCCGAGCCGCCAAAGACAATATAGTTGGTGTCGCTCAGCCGAAAATCGACAAACAGATCGCTAATACCATCTCCATTCCAATCCCCTGCTGGGTGAATTGCGGCATCTAAACTCCGAACTCCGAAACTTCGAGTTCGCGAGGTCGAGATTGCCACTTTCACCGATCTCGGGACTGCCAAAAACGATATAGGAATGATTGGTTCCGAAATAGGAATCTAACGATCGACTCTCGATGACGAGAAAGTCGTCGAAGCCGTCCCCATTGACGTCTCCTGCTCGGTGGCAAACGGTATCGAACTCGATCCGTTAATCGAAAAACCGTTCGAGCCATTGAGTTCGGAAACATCGCGATCGTAAACAAACATAATAGTTACTCCTGGGTGAATAAATCCATCGCCGGACCGATGGAGATGGCGCGGCGAATTTCGTCAGTTTGCAAACCTAATGCCATCGGTCGCCGTACCCCCGGCAGAACGGCAATGTCGTATAATTCTTCGATCGCTCCTTCGATTTGCAGCCAGTGGACGATATCGCCCGATCTCAAATCGATAACGAGCAATCCACAGCGAGATTCGGCATGTTTCTGGCGCAGGGTTTCCTCTAGGGGTAAACCGGAAAATGTACTGTTATGGCGCGGTTTGGAAATTCCCAAAATGGCGAAGTCGCCGCTAAAGGCACAGCCGCGCAGGTATCCTGGACAAAAGACGACGGGTTCAAAGCGTCCCGCCTCGAGATCGACATAGCCAAATTCTCCGGTACCAGAGTTGAGCAACCACAATCGATCGCGATACCATCGCGGGGAGTGAGGCATGGACAATTGGGATAAGAGAATATCCCCAGTAGCGATGTCGATCAGGCAACCGCCTTGTTGTCGATGTTCCCGCCACCCGTCGGCAACGTCGCTGCGACTGATGGCGGTGACGTAGCGGGGTTGTCCGTCTCGCATCGCTAAACCGTTGAGATGACAGCGATCTTCGGCAGCCAGACGAGAAATGAAGGGAGGCTGCCACAGAGGACGGAAACTGTGGGTGTCGCTGAGGGTTGCCACGCAGCTAAATAACGTGTTGACAAATATGACTCGACTAAGGGAATCGATCGCCACGTCGTGAATATCGAGATCTCCGGTGGTATAAGCGACTTGAGGGACATAGAGGCGATCGTATCCGTTGTGAGTCTGTCCGGGTTCTAGGATATTTTCCAATCGCCACAGTTGATACAGAGAACTCAGATACAACGTCGAACTTTCTGCGTATAAACCCATACACCGGGGAAAAGTTCGTTGGAAAATTTCCAGTTTACCTGTGGGTTGCAAACCAATCCAGAATGCGCGACTGGCTTGGTAGGTGGTGAACACTAAGCTCAGATTTTGCTCGGCTAGCCAAGCCGTCAATTGACGAGAATCTGTAATTTTGAGGGATGAGGCGGTGCTTTGCGCGAGAGTCGATGGGGAAGTATTCATAGAAGGATATTTGGGCGGTTGTGCCACTGGGATAAACATATGAGGTCTCCCCTTCCCCAAAATATCGAGGGAGGTCAGGACGGGTCAGCTACGGGGACAATTCCCCCAAGCTGTGATTCTGAAAATATTGACAATCTATTTGGGAGCGATCGAGAGATCTCGACACTTACAAGACATTGAGAAACGCTATATTCGATCTGGGAGCGAATATTTTTCCTAGGTTCTATTTATCCTCACAGCCATAAAGGTTGTGATACTTACGTATAACTTAGACTAGATTTATAGTCTCAGTATTTTTTCGGAGACCGAACTTCCTTAACTATAAGTCGATTCTGGGATTTCCGGGTAAAGGCAAAATAAAGTTCGAGCGATTTTTTTTAAGATTCTATGAAGTGAAGTTGGAGTAGGGTGAGCATTTCAATAACGAGTGTTAAATTCAAATCCAGATGGAAAAACTGCCCACCCGATCGTTTCGTTTCTTAATTGGAAGTGAGTCTGATGGCAAATGCGATGATGGTGATATTTCCCTATCGTTATGAAAATACTTGGGTTTTCGATGACGATCGCGTGGGATTGCTCAAAGAACCGTTTGTCTGTGGTATTCCGGAAATGATCGATGTATTAATTGAGTCAATTCCCAATGCTGAATCCGGCTTTAAGCTATTGTTTTCAGAGCAACCTTTTCCCAGTTATCAAATCGAGTTAACCTGGCAACGAGAAGAGTTTGAAGGCAACTGGTATCGTTGGGACGATCGAGACTTAGAAGGATGGCTTTGTCCGGCTTTGTTTCGATATTTCGATCGAGCGCCTGCCAAAATTTATGGTCAAGCGGAACCCCTTTTGAAATAAATATTTGAATGTAAGCCGAGGTGCGATCGCGCTAGTTCTCGCACGATTGCACCCCATATTTCGTTAGTGTAAGAAGTGACGAACTCCCGTCAACACCATCACTAACCCCAATTCATTCGCGGCCGCGATCGAATCTTTATCCCGAATACTACCCCCAGGTTGCACGATCGCCTCAATTCCTGCCTCTGCTGCCGATTTTACAGAGTCATCAAAGGGGAAGAAACCATCACTTGCCAAAGTTGCACCCTTCGCGTTTTCTCCGGCTTGTTCTAGGGCGATTTTGGCTGCACCCACGCGGTTCATTTGTCCCGCGCCAATCCCCAAAGTAGTCCGATCGCGAGTGACAACAATGGCATTAGATTTAACGTGTTTCGACACTTTCCAAGCAAACAGCAATTCTTCTAATTGTTTCGGAGTTGGCTGTTTTTCGGTGACCACTTCCCACTGACTGGGTTCTTCGATTAAATCGTCGGCAGCTTGAACTAAAAATCCTCCGGAAATGGCTTTAATGGTTTCCTTCATTCCCATGGCTAAATCCGGTAAAATCAGAACGCGGAGATTCGATTTCTTGGCTAAAATTTCTCGAGCATCGGCATCGATATCCGGGGCGATAATACATTCGAGAAAGGTTTTACTTAATGCCGTTGCCGTTGCGGAGTCGATCGAGCGATTCAGAGCCACAATGCCGCCAAATGCCGACACGGAATCGGCCGCAAATGCCCGATCGTACGCTTCTACCAAACTATCGCCTAACGCGACACCACAGGGGTTCGTATGTTTCAAAATTGCCGCAGCCGGAGGATTTTCTTCTCCCAAAAATTCGGCAATAATCCGGCGTGCGGCTTCCAAATCAACCAAGTTGTTATAGCTTAATTCTTTGCCCTGCAACTTCTCGGCAGATGCCCAACCCGAGGGAGTATTGCCGATGCGATACCACGCCGCACTTTGGTGAGGATTTTCGCCGTAGCGCAGGGGTTGAATTTGGCTGCCTACTAAGCCGAAATTCTCGGGCATTCCTTCAGTTTCTGACTGAGAATTGAGGTAAGTTGCGATCAATCGATCGTAAGCAGCCGTATGCCAAAATCCCGCTTTTGCACAACCTTGACGGAATTCTAGCGTGGCTTCTCCCTCATTTTTGCGCAATTCTTCCAGGTAATCGTTATACCGATCGGGATTACACAATACTGTTAAATACTTATAATTTTTAGAAGCAGCTCGCAACATCGCCGGACCCCCAATATCGATATTCTCGATCGCCTCTTCTGAGGTCACATCCGGTTTAGCGATCGTCGCTTCAAAGGGATACAAATTCACCACCACCAAATCGATCGATCGAATTTGATTTTCTTTTAACTGCGCCGCATCCTCCGGCAAATCCCGCCGCGCCAAAATCCCGCCGTGAATTCGAGGATGCAAGGTTTTCACTCGTCCGCCCAAAATTTCGGGAAACCCCGTATAATCTGAAACTTTAGTGACAGGCAATCCAGCCGCTTGTAACGTTTTAGCGGTTCCGCCACTGCTAATTAAATCGAACTCGAACTCTTCCACCAACGATCGGGCAAATTCGACTAACCCAGTTTTATCGGAAACGCTTAAGAGTGCTAGACGTGCCATAATTATCGACTTGTGCCCTGATAGGAACTGAAAAACCTTTGCTATTGTATACGTAAGTGTCTGCGCAAGCGCGATCGTTCTGAGTCATTAGTCATGGCAGCACGATCTCAACCCCGCCACTTCCGAGCAAATTCCTCAAAAGTTTGCCTGGGAATTTGAGATTGCAGCCAACCGAGTGCCGCATCTTGAGAGGATAACCCCTGATAATATTGGACAACGTTCTCCAAGCGCATGGGTACAGGGCGGGCAGAACGCCACTGCTGGGCGAAGTTCTCCAGTGCAGCAGCGCTGACTTGCCGTTGCAGCCCGGTTAAAGCTTGGTTTTGATAGGGTTCTCCCTTGTAATAGGTAGCCGCATCCACTAACCGAATGGGGGAGTTGGTGGCGGCAGCTTGCTTGCGCCACTGGCGGGCGAACTCGGCAAGCGCCACACCCGAGACTTGCCCTTGTAACTCGTCGAGAGCTTGAGCTTGAGCCGGTAAACCCTGGTAGTAGCGAGCAGCTTCGATGAGATCGATCGTTGGTGGCGGTGCAGCGCGCCATTTCTCGGCAAATTGCTCTAGGGTGTCGGGAGCGATTTGCGTTTGCAACCAATCAAAAGCTTGAATTTGGTGGGTAGAACCTTGATAGTATACCGCTGCATCCACTAACCGAATAGATGGCGCTTTAGCTAAGGGTTGGTTGCGCCAAATCCGGGCAAACTGGGCGACGGTTGGAGCGCTCAGTTGGCTTTGCAGCCACTCTAAAGCTTGGGTTTGTTGGGGGACGGCTTGATAGTATTGACCGACACGGGTGAGTTGGATTGAGCTAGACATGAGAGTGTCACGCAAATAACAATTGTGAATGGAAGTCAGTACGAAACGCACCAAAAAAGTAAGTCGGATCTGCCCCCGGTATTAGCCACAAGCCACAAGCCACCAACTCCTGTTTTGTCTGTCATACTATTCTAAAGACGAAAGTCATCCCTTCGGATTTCCCCATTTTCCACTCTCGAACAGTTCCAAAAGCTTATGCTGGGTACATTTCAACAAAGCTATCTCCGAATAGAAGTAGACGCGCCCGCGACAGATATCGCTCGCAGTTTGCTACATTGCGATCGTCTCAAACAATGGTTATCGCTGCAAACCCTCCCACCGGGACTACCCGAGAAACTGTCCCCAGGACTCTCCTTCAACAGCCACATCGGACCGGTCTCCATTGGACACCATGTCGAAATTGCCAACACCAATCATGTTCGACTGCTCTTAAGTGGCGGAATCGATGGCTTTCACGAATGGTACTGGGGCGACGGCTGGATACAATCTCGTCTAGAAGGCGTGTCCCTCCTACCGCTGAAACTGGGGCAAACCCTAAGTTTATTACAACTGCGGCAATTTTTGGTCAGTGGCAGTAGGCAATGACTAATGACCAATGACTAATGACCCATTACCAATTACCAATGACCGCTACATCCTCACCCACCAACCCCTTTTCCTTTGACTTCGCACCCCAGACCGCCCAGGATGCGGATTTAGTCGCGCAATTCGGCTTTCTGCCGGGACTCCAAGAACTCCTGACCGTCCGCCAAGTTCACGCTCTCGAACACGCCACAGTTTGGGTTCTGGGCGAATTAAATCGATCGCGCGTACCCGCAGACGGCAACCCCAATGGTCTAACGGATAATGAGTCCCTGGGCGGGATGTCCACAGAAAACGGTTTTTACCTCTACGGTAATGTCTCTATCAGTGACCTCAGATGCGCCGTACAAACAGCCCTACAACGTATTAAGAATGGTGAATGGGATTTAGCGGTTCATCCACGTTGCGGCACGAATGTCTCGGTGGGAATGCTGTTGGGAGTGGGTTTAGCCTTCACTCTCAACCAAGTTTTGCCGAAGACGCCCTTAGAGCAAATTCTGGGATTGGGAATTGCGGCAACGACTGCTGCTGAGATCTCGCCCGGTTTGGGTCAGTGGGTACAACGATACGTCACCACCTCCATTCCTTTCAATTTAACGATCGTCGATATCGCTCCGACACAAGATATGTGGGGGCGTCAAGCTTATTTCGTCCGCGTTCGTTGGAGCCAATAGCAATAAAACTTAAAGAACCAAATCTACGGAGAATCCACCCAAAGTAGTACGCTGGAGGATAATCGTCCCAGCTATTTAAGCAATCATCACATAAAGGGAGAACAAAGAATGATTCAACGCGGTTCTAAAGTGCGGATTCTCCGTAAAGAGTCCTACTGGTATCGGGATGTCGGTACAGTCGCATCTGTCGATAAAAGCGGTATTATCTACCCGGTTATTGTTCGTTTTACGAAGAATAACTACGCCGGTCTCAGCGGTGGTGCAGGCGCCTACGGTCTGAATACCAATAACTTCGCCATGGACGAACTGGAAGAAGTTTCCTCCCCTGCGGCGAAGAAGTCGTCCCCTCCGGTTAAGGCTGCGTCCCCCGAAGGTACGAGTACGACTCTTTCGACGAAGAATTCGTCCCCTGTGGATAAGAATTCATAAAATCTCAGACCACAGAGTTTCGGCAGGTTAGATCGTGCCCGAACTTCCAGAGGTCGAAACCGTGTGTCGGGGTCTCAATGCAGTCACCCCGAACCAAACAATTGTGGGTGGGAAAGTGTTGCGCGAAAGCACGATCGCCCACCCCGTTTCTGTTGGTGATTTTATTCCCCAACTCCAGGATAGTTCGATCGCCCAATGGCATCGCCGAGGAAAATATTTACTCGCAAAACTGGTCAAACGCCAAAGTGATTCGGGTTGGTTGGGCGTTCACTTGCGGATGACGGGTCAACTGTTGTGGTGTCAATCCAGCGATCCTCTACAAAAACATACCCGCGTCCGCCTCTTTTTTGCCCATAACTCCCAAGTCCCCCAGGAACTACGATTTGTAGACCAACGGACTTTCGGTAAAATGTGGTGGGTTCCCCCCGATGTCGAACCCGATCGAATTATCTCGGGATTGCAAAAACTCGGACCGGAACCCTTCGGTGATGAGTTTTCGCCGGACTATTTCGCCCAGCAACTGTACAAACGAAAGAAATCGATTAAAACGGCTCTTCTCGATCAATCGATCGTTGCTGGAGTGGGAAATATCTACGCCGACGAAGCCCTATTTCTGAGTAGAATCCCTCCGACTCAACTCTGTAGTCAATTAACGCTAGAAGAAATCGATCGTCTGCGAACGGCTTTAATTCAAGTCTTGCAAGACTCTATCCAAGCCGGAGGCACGACCTTTAGCGACTTCCTCAACGTACAGGGCATTAATGGCAACTACGGCGCAACCGCTTGGGTCTACAACCGAGAAAAACAACCCTGCCGAGTTTGCCAAACCCCCATTCGGCGTGTCAAACTCGGCGGGAGATCTTCCCATTTCTGTCCCCAGTGCCAACCGGACTGCCCACCTAACGCTTAAAAATTCAGCCAACCGATTCCTAAAAACACCGCCCATCCCAATAGAGTGAAAACGCCAAATAACCCCCACATAAAGGGCAAAATCCACTTTTTATCCGAATAACCCAGCAGTGGAGAGACAGAGGCGAGGATCGTGAAGATGAAAATGAAAACGAGGAGGGCGAGTAGGGTGTCAGGTGTCATTGAGAGGACGGTAAAGATGGAGGGGTGGACTCTGTTTTCTCATGGGTTGTTTTCTCATGGGTTCGCGATCAACCGCCAGCAGAAAAAGCACCCATAATGAGTGCCGAGAGTAACAATCCCGGAGATAGAAGCAGGGCTAACATGAATAAGTCGTGCAGTGACATCTAAAATTTCTCCTAGTGCTTGGCGTTAGAAGTTCGCACCCGAAACATTTCTTAATATCCTAAAATACTTACAAGACCGTTTCGAGTATTCGGTTAACTTTTCCAGCTTAACGTCCTTTTTGAGATCGATCGCGCGATGACTCTAAATTTACCCTTAAGTTTTCTCTTCGACGGTGCTAACCTGTTTGTGTTACCGTTCTGGGCGCTGATGATTGTTTTGCCCAACTGGGGCGTGACACGGCGGGTGATGGGGTCTTTCTTGCCCTTTGTTGCCCTAGCTGCGGTGTACGTTTACTTATTCACCCTCAGCCTCAACTCCGAAGCCGCACAAGCTTTAGCCAATCCTAAACTTGCCGATATTGCTCGCTTTTTTACTGAAGAATCGGCTGCCGCCATTGCCTGGGTTCACTTTCTGGTTATGGATTTATTCGTCGGACGCTGGATTTACTGGGAAGGACAGCGGACAGGGGTTTGGACCGTGCACTCTCTAGTGATGTGCTTGTTTGCAGGTCCTTTGGGATTGCTCTCTCATATTGTCACAGCTTGGGTGAGCCAACGGTTTTTCAAGCCATCTGAAGATGCAGCTACGGCTCCGTCTGTCAGTTAACGGTAAGGCGATCGTGAATTTTCTCCACTTTGTGTAAATTAAGATACTCTTTTGGGGTAGGGTTTGTGAAATAGAGCGAAAGTCGATCGAAGCCGATCGATCGACTCGCAGAATAAGCGATAATAGATCGAGTGTCTGGCAACCCGGAGTGCGATCGTGTCAAACTTGCCCCATAGCCGTTCTTTACCCCCAACAGTCGAGCGAGCCATCCCGGTTCTGCGTCGATTCGGATGGATTAGCTTTTGGATACAGACGATCCTCGGTGTGGTTGCGGGTTTGATTTTCTTGTTTGCCGTCCCGGTTGCCACTGCCAGCAAAGCCGAGGGAGCAGTCAGTCCCGAAACCGGTCCGAGTGGTTTTTTGGCGGTGGCGGGTTTAGTCGCCTTATTTATCAGTATTTATTGGTCTAGCCGCTATCCCAAATTGGCGAAACGGTTGACCGTTCCCAACGAACGTCCCAGCAAATCTGAAACCCTGAAACTGATCGAACGCGGGTTGATTATTAACCTGGTGGGAATGTTTTTTAGTTTGCTCGCTGCTGAAACGATCGCAGGTGTTCTCTTAGCTAAAGCCCTACAGTCCAGCGGTGTTACCTTTTCAGACCTGGCACAAAAAACGCTAATTCAACCTCTGGATATTTTTGTCGTCTTGGGCAATACTCACACCCTCGTGGCTCATTTCGCTGGGTTGGTTTCTTCTTTGTGGCTACTGAAGTGGATTAACAAATCTTGATCTAGAAGTCGGATCGATCGAACAAACCCGACTTCTGAGAAGCATTATTTTACTTCTACATGAAACTTGTATACGTACCATTCAGTTTTGCCCCGAATGGCAGAACCGACTAATCGAATTCGATAGTGCAATTTTTCCTCACCCAACACTTCAACCTGATACTGGCTGCTGGCGGAAATGAATTCTTTGAGGTCGCTGCTGAGGTCGGTATGCTTTTCTGCGGGATAGGTTTTAAACCAAGTGCCGTCTTTCTTATCGTATGTTGCCCCGCCCACTACTCTTAAGTTTTTGAGTTGGCGGCTGGGAGTGGGCGCTGGAGTTGGAGTCGGAGTTGGAGTCGGGGTTGGAGTTGGGGAGGGTGCGGGCGTGGTTTCATAGATATTTTCAAACACCCATCCTTTGAGGGTTCCATTCTTTTGTTTGACTTCGTACCAGGTATGACCTTCTACCACCCGCGTACTGAGGATTTCAACGGGGGTTTCTTCGACCATGCCGCCGATGATTTCTCCCTGGGGGGCAACGCGAACGTTAACCCCGTCTTTTCTCTCTGTGGTTCGGATGACACCCGTCCGGACTGTTCCACTCATAATATTACTCTTGGTTTTATGGGTAATCGTCTCAGAAATTAGGTTCTAGGACTCTTTTCTCAAACTCATCAACAGAACGGGCTGTCTGATTTCATAGAAGAAATAGAATGCCAGATTTCGATCGAGTTTCCTAAATTATAATGAACTCGAAAAACGATCGACCTTAATATTAAGGATATTTAATTTTTGCATCGGTCGCTGTTGAAAAATGAGGGGAGTCGATCGGCAGTGGTTTTATCCCCATTTCACTTAAAATACCAAGTTTTATGTATAGCAACAGCCAAGGCGGTTAGGACACATTTCGGTAGGGGAGAAGCTTTATTTTTGGGAAATCCGATCGATTGGCGATCGCGATTGTGCAAATGCGCGGGCCCGTTTGCTCTGTCAAACACCGATATAACAACTGCTACACTAACACCAAATTATCCCGATGGATGACAGTATCGGCAACGCCATCCCCTAACAGACTGCGAATGGCTTCGGATTTACAGCCTCGGATTTTTTGCAGTTCCGCACTACTATAATTGACAATTCCTCGAGCAATCTCGCGTCCTTCAGCATTGCAAACCCGGACAGCATCGGCATTTTGGAAATCCCCTTCCAGGTTGATGACTCCCGCAGCCAGTAAAGATTTTCCTGCTTGGCAAATGGCGTTGACGGCTCCATCGTCGATGTAGATGTTTCCGGCGGCGATGAGTCCGTGGGCGATCCAGCGTTTGCGGGCATTATCGGCGATCGATTGGGGTTCAAAGATGGTACCGATCGCCTCTCCTTGTAAAATTTTCTCAATATTGCCGGGATGCCGACCTGCGGTAATCGCTGTCCGGACACCGCTTTCGGTGGCGATACGCGCTGCGGTGACTTTTGTTTGCATTCCCCCAGTGCCCCAGCCACTCGCCGAGTTTCCGGTTTGGACTTGGAGTTGTTCGAGTTCGTCGAGGTGGACGACTCGATCGATCGGTTGCGCGTCGGGATTGCGGTTGGGATCGGCGGAGTAGAGGCGATCAACATCGGTGAGCAAAAACAGCCAGTCGGCTTCGACTAGGCTGGCAACCAGTGCAGACAAGGTATCGTTATCACCGAATTTGAGCTCATCGACGGCTACGGTATCGTTTTCGTTGACGATGGGAACCACCCCCAAACGCAGCAGTTCTCGGAACGTATTATAGGCATTGACGTATCGGTGACGATCGACTAAATCGATGCGGGTCAGCAACACTTGGGCGATCGGTTGTTGCAGTGAGGTAAACAGATCGTCGTAAATCCGCATTAACCGCCCCTGTCCCACGGCAGCAACGGCTTGCTTCAGGGCGATATTCCGGGGACGTTCGGTCAATCCCAATCGCGCACAACCCACCCCTACCGCGCCCGAAGATACTAAGATCACTTGGTGTCCCGCCTTCTGAAGACTCACCAAGGTTTCGACCAAAGCGGCGATCGTCGATAGGGCAAGATTCCCCGTCTTGGGAGAAGTTAAACTAGACGTACCAATTTTGACGACGAGGGTTTGGGACATGATTGAATCAGAAGTTCAGAAGTTCAGAAGTTCAGAAGTAAACGCTTCGATCGTCGGCTACGCCTACAAGAATTTAGAAAAGCATTAACACCCCAACAATAAAAAACGAGGCAGCAGCTTTCTATATTAGAAAGCTGGCGTCTCGATAAAATCATTAGACTTATTTTGTTATCACTTAGGGTCTTTATGAAAACTGACCCCATTTGAACATTAAGGTCTTTATAAAAAGCTGACCTCAGTTGAACTTCATCTATATTGCCAGACAATTTGTGAAAACCCTGACAACCCTAATATTTTTTTTATATTTCGAGATCTCAAGATTTCCAAATATCTATAAAGTTTTATTGCTTGGGTGTTAAAGACGCACCCAGCTTTTGGGAAAACCAGATTTCAAACGCTCGCATTTTCGAGTTTTTGGCGATTTGACCGGGTTCGACCATCGGTTCGACGAGGATGCTAAACATCCCCAGTCGGTTGCCCGCTAGCACATCGGTAAACAAACGATCGCCCACCATTGCCACTCGTTCGGGCGGTAGGTTCATCGCTTTCATGGCTTTGCGGAGATTGCGCCGAAAAGGTTTGATGGCGAAGCTGATGTAAGGAACATCTAGAGACTGGGCGATCGTGCTGATGCGCGTATCGCTCGTATTATTGCTCACCAGCCAGATTTGCGCTTTCTGTCGAAGTTGAGCAATTTGCGCTTTCAACGATTCCGGTAGATCGGTATTTTTCAGGGGAACTAGGGTATCGTCCACATCGAACACCAATCCTTCAATCTGGTAGCGATCCAAAATCTCTGGTGTCA
This sequence comes from uncultured cyanobacterium, assembly GCA_963838375.1. Classification (GTDB taxonomy): domain Bacteria; phylum Cyanobacteriota; class Cyanobacteriia; order Cyanobacteriales; family Geitlerinemataceae; genus DVED01. The sequence continues at coordinate 188,979 of CAWIQY010000019.1, forward strand.
AACCGACAATTGAATTGCCTAATACCAAGTCAGGTTGTAAAAATTTGCCCCAAGACATAATAATTTAAACTGTAAAATGCAATAGGATTACTGATTCTGGAGTTGTTGCTCGACTGTGGCGATCGCCTCTTCATGTTCTGCCAGTGTTCGGCTGAAAATGTGCGTGCCATCGTAACGAGCCATAAAATAAAGATACTCGGTTTCTTCGGGGGAAAGTGTTGCCTCCAAACTGGCAATACCGGGAGAAGCGATCGGTGTTGGCGTGAGTCCTGTATTGAGGTAAGTATTATAGGGAGAAGGCGTCTCCACTTGGGCGAACGTCAACGGTTTATCCACGGTTTGGCGAATGCCTAAACCATATTCGACGGTCGGATCGGCTTGGAGTTTCATCCCTTTTTTCAACCGCTGGGTAAAGACTCCGGCAATGCGCTGGCGTTCTTGGGGGACGACGGATTCTTTTTCCACGATGCTCCCTAACGTCACCCACTGGTGTAACGTCAATTGTAAAGGGTTTTGACCTTGGCGATAAGCGGGAAGCGCCACTTGCTCGAATCGGCGCAGCATTTGTTCGATCGCCGCTGCGGGAGTCACATCCCCACCGGGAAGCTGATAGGTATCGGGATAGAGATAGCCTTCCAAATGCGGTAATCCACTGGGTAGCCAGGGAAACTGAGCGTAAGGAATTTCGCTGGCGGCTGCCAAAAAATCTTCCGCAGAGAACCACCCCTCGGTTTCAAAGTATTGTGCCATTTGCCGAAGCGACCAACCTTCGGGAATGGTGAAGCTCTGCTGCATCACTTCTCCCCGCCAAATTTTGCTTGCGATCGTTTCTAGGGGTTCGGCGGGTGACAATTGATAGATTCCCGCCTGAAAATCTCCCGTATCTCGTCGCAACCGCAGCCAACGCGACCACAAGTTCCATGCCATTGCCGATCGAATCACACCGGAGGTTTCTAACTTGTTGCCAATTTGCTGTACGGGAGTTCCTGGGGAGATTTCCACGCGAATAGTGGGGGGTGCGGTTCCTTCGACCTGACTGACTAGAGGGGGAGCTGTTGACGACTGCCACCAAGTCCAGCCTCGCCAAGTTCCCCAACCCACAGCACCGAGGGCCGCTATAAACAAAACTCGAGAGAGAATCCGTCGCACGGGTTTACCTTTCAATCTAAGTCAGCAAATAACTGTTCTTCCAAAATGCCTTCGATGGAAGGCATCATCGGTTCGAGCTTTTTGTACTCCTCATCTGAGAGAACCTCGGGTTGTCCTGACTCGTTAATCCGGGAAAGGATAAAAAACGGTTCGAGAGGACTACACACGGCGTATTCTTGTTCTTCGTGGTAGAAGCTGGCAATCCATACAAATTCTTCGTAGTCGCTGCCATCTCGATCGTCTTCTTCGGGTTCTTCATCTTCGATGTCCGGTAGTTCTCCTTCCACCGTCAGCACGATCGCTGTCCGCTGAAGCTTTAGATTATACTCGGATAGCACCGCTTTGGCTGTGGCGAAAACTTCATCGATTTCCGATTCGCTAGCGGGGACCGCATCTTCATCGTTTCCATCCTCGTTGAGTGCCAGAACTTCCACCGGAGTATCAACCGGCATCAGGATCGCGTAGTCTTCACCTTCGAGATCGAAGGAATATTCCAGGGTACAACAAAGAGATCTTCCGGTTTCGTCCTTTATGGTGACAGTTTCGAGAGAGTTGCTACCATTGGGCTGCGATGGCTGGTTCATTACCAATTTTTAATTATCCAGTGTTGAAGGTGAGTCGATGAATTTAGCTTACACCTCCGAGTCTGTTGCTAGAGTATCACACCGTGGCAAAAGAAATAGCGACGCCTTGACAGGAGTTGAGGAGTTCGGTGGTCGGGGATTTCACAAAGAAGATTTCTGGATTTCTTCCACAGATGAATCTGGGGGCTTGTATCCTTGTTTTTTCGATCGTGTAAGCATCTCTAAGCATCATGCAAATACGCGAGTCCGTTAGCGATGTCGAATAACCGAGTGGCGGTGGCGATCGAATTAGGCTCAAAAAGGGTTTGCCATTAATTGGATCGTCGAAATGGAGACTTGAGAGAAATATTGACGACGAAATTGTTCTTCGCGGATCGCATCTATAAATAGATAAATGGCTCGATCGTCGTCAGCTTGAACCGGCTTTTTCTTGCTGATTTCGTTGTATCGAAACTGCAAGGAGTCCTCAACTTCGATCGTCTCGAATCCCAACGCTTGTAATGCCTGAAGTCCTCGTTGTAATGCCCGATCGCCAATTCCTAGTTTCTCACAGAGTTGTTGGCGCGTTACCGATTTTCCGGTACGACTGAAATATTTGGCGATGCCGATAGACTGTTGCCAAATTTGTTCGGGTGAAATGGATTCTGGCGGCGGATAGCCAAGGGCGATCGGGTTTTGATTTCCGGTATATTTTACCCATGTTTGCAGTTCTTCCCAACTGCTGGGAGATTGTTTGAGAATCGGCAATTCTCGAACTCGATCGTTTGTCGAACTGTTCTGGCGACGCCAATCTAAAATGTCTCCCGAAAACTTTTCTGAAGTCTGGATTTCTTCGGCTACTTGGTGAGGAGAAACGGCAATTAATCGGACTTCGTAACGACGATGATAGGCATTGAAATCTAACTCCACGATCGCATCGCAGCGATCGCTGGGGATTTCATCTTTATAGTGTCCCCACCACACCCCATCAAACCCCTGAGTTTCGCTGTCGTCCCCAATCTTAAATTCGGTTTTAATATATTTAACCGTTCGACCTTTATAATCTTTCAGATTGCGATTTCTGATATCTTTAAACCAACAGTTTTCTATCAGCAACTTTGGAACAGGATTGCCCACACCACAAGGCTCGATTAATTTCAACTCTTGAAACAATTCTTGTCCTAATTCAGAAACCGTTACCCGCAGATCTGCCTGAATAACCTGTCCCAATTGCAGGTTTTCAGCTTCGATTTGCTGACCCAGTTGTCGATTGATTCCCTCAGTGAATAGAGGAATATTCTCAACGGGCAAACTCAATCCTGCCGCCAAGGGATGACCGCCAAACCGATCCAGAAGATGCGATTGTGACTTGACTAATTGATATAAATCGACGCCTTCTACCGATCGTGCTGAACCTCTCGCCATTGGCGATTGAGATGTTGGGAATTGAGCAAGTTCCGTTTCTGCATCTCCCGGATTTAATAAACCCGTACTTAATAGAATCGTCGGACGATCGTAGTCTCTGGAAATTTGACTGGCAACTAAGCCCAAAACTCCCACTTGCCATTGCGGATCTGTCAAAACAATGACATTAGTTGTGGATAAATCTAACTGGGAAAGTTTGTCTCGAACAAGTCTGGCAACATCTCGTTGGAGAGACTGGCGGCGAGTGTTTGCGAGTTCCGTTTCTTGGGCTAATGGGTGGCATTGCTGCGGATCTCGACGTGTGAGTAACTCCACACAAAAAGAGGCATCTCCTTGAATGCGACTTACGGCATTAATTCGCGGTCCAATGCCGAAGGAAATATCGGTAGGTCGATCGCCGGTTCTCTTACATAATTCTAGCAGTTTAGCAACACCGGGACGAGTCGGATTTGTCAGTTGTTGTTGCAATTTTTGAATGCCCACTTGTGCCAGATAGCGACAATCCCCTTTTAACTCGACCAAATCGGCAATTAACCCGATCGCTACCAAATCTAGCAAGTTTTCTAACGGTTTTTGGGGAACTTCGGGCAGGGTTTGATATAACGCTTCGATCAGTTTGTAGGCAACAGCAACGCCAGAGAGATGATATAGAGGATGTTCTGGGGATAACGATCGTGGATTGACGATCGCAGTTACGGGAGGTCGAGTGTCGAGTAAAGTATGGTGATCGGTAATAATGATATCGATTCCCTGTTTTTGGGCATATTCAATTTCAGCTAAATTGGTGCTACCCGTATCGCAGGTAACGATTAATTGAACCCCATCTTTGGCTAATCGATCGATTCCCGAAATGTTCAAACCGTGAGATTCGGTCAAGCGATTAGGAATGGTATATTGCAGATGCTGCGGACGAGGAAAAAACTCCCCCAGCCCATCCCACAACACCGCTGTTGCCGTGATGCCATCCGCATCGAAATCCCCCCAAATGGCAACGTTTTCCTGCTGTTCTCGCGCCTGCTGCAAGCGTTCCACTGCCCAGTACATTTCCTCTCCAAACTCGAAAGGACTACTGGGTTGATAGCAGTTGGGATCGAGAAATCCCGGTAGTCGAGATCGATCGCGAATTCCTCGTTGCCACAATAATTTTGCTAGATATTTAGAAGAATGGGATGTGCAATGTTTCAGTTCTGCAACAAACCAATCAGGCAGTTCGACAACCGGGGCGAGTTTCCAATTTGTTTGTATTGCCACAGGCGTGCGACGTTATACGCTACTGATAACTGTACATCCAATTGTCGGGGCGATCGCCGATCGATTCAAAAAAACATTAGACATCTTGGGAAATACACCTCAAATCCTGGCACCGCCTGGGCAAAAATCGAGTTTTTGGAGATGTCTAATAAACTGTCTGATAAAAAGGGAATTACACCTCGTCCGGATCGACCCCAAGCTCTCGTAATTTAGCTGCCAGCCGCTCGGCACGTTGTTGTTCCCGCTCGGCACGTTGTTGTTGCTGTTCGGCACGCTCATCTCCCGTCAAGAGCAAATTCCCCTGACTATCCCACCAACGCAGCCAGGGGAGCGTTTGGTGCATATACTCCCCTCGCCAAATCCCCAACTCCACACCCAGTGGCGCAATCGGGTAATGGTTTCGATCGTTTGGTTGGCATTTGCGATACTCGTGAGCGATCAATTCATAGACTTCTACAGAGGCTTTTTCTACCTCGTAGATGGCGTAAAAGGGGATGCGAATCGCCTGTTCGTAAACCCAAAACTTCCCAGCTTTCGACTCATCCCCCGCAAACGGTGAAGTGGCATCTCGTTCTTCGGTTCCATTCCCAGAGACAAACTCGATCGCAATCAGCGGGGCGATAATCTCTTTCCACAGAACATAAGAGCGTCGCCGTTCGCCATTCAACAGGGGCGGTACGTTGGGCACGTAGAACCAGTCGGGAGCTTCAGCACCGCGTTCCGGCGGGTCAGTCAGCCGCCAATAGATGCCACAATCTTGCCCGATGCTGTAGCGACCATCCGGGTGCAGGGTATCTAAGACGGGGTGGATGGAACTCGTAAGCAGGAGGCTTTGGGGATGTTCCTGAAAGTTTTTCACGAAAGTACCATCGGACTCCGGCAGTTGTGTGTGGTCGGGGAGGGAAAGCGCAGGTTGAGATTTGGCGATCGTCATGGGTAGACATTCCCGATCGGTACTTCTATATTTTAGCGTCTATGCCGTTTTTGGTCATACCTGCGATCGCTAAAAAAATCGATCGCATCAAACAATATCGAGTCCCGTTATCTCAAGTTCGATCGCTTCCGGTTGCCACATTTCTCTAAACTTTCAAATTTCCCCATTCTCTCTCTATTTTATCGATGTTTTTCTTTGTGCGGAATTAGGTGAAGAGTTGGTAGGTTGTTTCGTCGTGGTGTTGGGCGAAAGTAGGGTCGTCGTCGAGTAGTTCGCGTAGCATCTCTGTAGGGGAATCTAAAGCGGCAATATCTACTTAGATCGATCGTAGAACGACAGCTTCTAAGGTTTGCTACGTCGCGCTGGCGGTGACGAGTAAGCGTTGGTACAAAGGTTTGGGAATTTGTAGCGTCAGGGTTCCCAAGGGTTGTCACCAAGATACAGTAACAAACCGTTTGAATGATAGCGTTTTTGCTCGATCGAATATCGGAATAGGCTGTATTCTGTACGGAAATAGCACGATAAGTGAGTTATAATGGTTCAAAACTAAGACCAGAGTCATTAGCCACTCATTCAGCATCCTCGTTTGAATGTACTTATCTGGTGGGAGAATTTTCTGCATGACGAATCAACCGTATTTTGATGTTTTCTTGGCTCACAATAGCCAGGATAAGCCTCAAGTTAGAGCGATCGCAGCTAAACTGAAACGGCGCGGTCTCAAAGTTTGGCTAGACGAGGAGCAAATTCCGCCAGGACGCCCATTTCAGGATGTCATCCAACAGGCACTTCAAAATGTTCGTTGCGCGGCAATCTTTATTAGTCCAGAGGGATTGGGGAAGTGGCAAGTCCTAGAATCGCGATCGTTACTCACCCGCTTTGTAGATGCAGATATCCCCGTCATTCCTATTTTGTTACCTGGAGTGGAGGGTATTCCCGAGGATTTGCTTTTTCTTAAAGAACTAAATTATGTGAAGTTTGAGAGTGGGATAGATGATATTGAGGCGTTAGACAAATTGGAGTCAGGGATTCGACAAAAAACGGTAAGAAGCCAACCCAAAAATTATAGACACTTCGATATTCTTTCTGTGTTACAACGACGAAGATAGCAATGAAGTCAAACAAATTGCAGAGCAACTCAAGGAAAGACAGATTCAAACCGTGGCTGATATGGGAAGTCCCGGCTGGTAGTTCCTGGCAAAGCCTACTAACTGAGCAGATAGATAAAATAAACTCAGTGGCTGTTTTTATCGGCAACAATGGGGGACCCTGGCAAAAAGAGGAAATAGAGTCTTTTATACAGGAATTTATCGAACAAAAATGTCCTGTTATTCCTGTTATTCTGCCCAATGTTCTGCAAGAGTCGCAACTTCCCATTTACCTTCGGCGCCGAATGAAGGTAGATTTTCGTCAGCTAGACCCTGAACCGATAACGCAATTAGTCAATGGCATACCTGAAGTTAATGATTTCCGTCAGGATAAGGCTGAACCACTTTACCACTTAGAATGGGGTATTACCCAAAGAAAACCAGAAATTGCACCGATAGTATTAGAAGAAAATAATTCTTCTAGTTCGGAAATTAATTTTGCTTATCTAGAGAAGTTACTAGTAGCAGAAAAATGGCAGGAAGCCGATCGCGAAACTAAGATAATTTTGCTAAAATTATCTGGTAAAACACAAGATGAAAAACTGGGCGTGGATGACATTAGAAACTTTTCCTGTGAGATTTTATCAACCATAGACGAATTATGGATAAATTACAGCGACGGTCGCTTTGGCTTTAGTGTGCAGAATAGAATTTGGCATAAAACCAGAAAAAAGTCTTTGCGGCAGATTCTCACAACTGATATTTTTGATATTTTTGGTAATAGTGATAATGACAATAATAATGAAAAAAACTATTGGTACAGTTTTGGAGAAAGAGTCGGATGGTACAAAGAATATAAGCAAGGTCAAAAAAATTGGGTTCAGTATCAAGCTCTAATATTTGATATCAATGCCCCTGAAGGACACCTCCCCTATTGTAGAGAATGGTGGAAGCGAAGCCGAGCTGAACATGAACCGGGACGTTTTTCTGCCCTGATGTCGAGACTAGAAAACTGTCAAAAATAGCAACCATATCAAATCTGCTCTGCTAACTTTTATAGTCAAGAAGTAACAAAAGGATTCTTCACCAGACTGGCAGAAACAGCTAATCGTAGATTTTGTTAATTTTATGAATACCGTGACAGGAGATAAAAGCGATAAGGAAGAAATGAAGAGAAATTTAGAATACGAACTCTCTCATGATGAAGCTTGGTGGAAAGGAGAAAGACTCGCAGAACTTCAAGTTACTAAGCTGTTTTCTCTCCTGAGCAATTTTTAAGAGTTTTAACCCAATGCCAAAACAAGACCCCGCGAAATTGAAAAAAGTGTCTGTCAATCTCCCCTTCGGCATTGGCGGTGCAGAATGGGAAGCTGATATTACCGAACGAAAAGCAGCATGGGCGCTTTATGTTGAACTGGTCACGCGCATTACTGTAGAATCACTCCAATCTGATGAAGGACTGTTACGAGAAGCGCTCAATTCGCTCTACAGTATGTTTGCAATTACCCGTCAAATCCTCAGAGAAGCCGGTCCCGATGTCGGTATATCACATAACTCTGTGGGTGGAATCGCCATAGCCGTACTCAATCGAGGTTTGCGTCCATTTTTATCTAAGTGGCATCCGTTACTACAGGCATGGGAAGCACAGCGTCTCCCCACAACTAGTCCCAAAGAATATGAAAAAAACTGGTTGCAAGAGCCAGAATTGCGTCAAGAACTGCAATTACTTAGTGAAGAGTTAGATGAATATGTTAAGGCATTGGCAGAAATTGTAGGCGTGGAAAAATAAATGCATAATGTTTTTCGCAATTTAATTTAAAACATTATAGTAGGGGCAATCCCCCTGTGGTTGCCCCGGCATATGGGGTAGGCACGGGGGCACTACCCCTACAGTAGAATAACAATTCTACCAATACTTAAACAAGAATGTTTCGCAGCCTAAAATACCCAATCTGGCAAGCGGCATAATCGCATTGATTTAAATACTCCAAAGGATGCCATTCATTTTTGCTGATGGATTCAAAATAGCTGCCATCCTGCTGTGCCATATCCGGTTTTATCTCGCTGACATCGGCATAGTAAATATAGCAAATTTCATTGGTTTGAGTGCCAACAATATATTTACCTAGCGGTAAAACCCGAACTGAAAAACCTGATTCTTCATAGACTTCTCGGTTTGCGGCTTCCTCTGGTGACTCATTTGGCTCGATTCCCCCAGTAATTGGACAAGGATACAGCCTCATTTTTCCATCGGTCTCGGTAATATCGATACAAAGCGGTTGTTGTCTAATGAGAACTTCATGTTCTTTTATGTTAACATTGCTTTTTCTAACTAAGAAGATTGCTACAGAGTCTCTTCCTTTTCGTTCTAAATAATGATATCCCCTAGCGGTTTCCTTAACCGTAATCCAGTTGGTTGTGAAAATATTTTTTTCTGGGTTCATTTTTGGAGTTTTGAATTTAGATCTGCTAAGAATTTATATATAGAAAATATGGCGGTTGAAACCGCTACTACAGAAGGCAAAACCTGCCTGCGCAGGTTCTAAAGAGAGCCACAAAAGTCGGGTAGGCAATTAACTGCTCACCCGACTTGATTTTGGGGAAATTCAACCCCAATTAACCACCATTCCCATTCCCGTTCTCATTCCCGTGGGACACCAACACCTGTTGAGCCAGCTTATCCGGCACGGGTTGCAAGCGATCGAACTTCCACCGGAAGGAACCCACCCCCATGGTCAACGATCGCAATTCGACGATCGAATTCTGCATTTCTGCTTGAGGCATATACGCCGAAATCTTATCCCAATTTTTCCAGTTTTCCAGCGCTTCGTAACCCAAAATTTGACCGCGACGACCGCTAATAAATTGCAACACCTTGGAGGTAAACTCGTTCGGGGCAGAAATTTCGATCGTCACCACGGGTTCCAATAGCGTCGGTTCGCATTTTGCCATGCCTTCTTGCATTGCCAGACGCGCCGCCTGTCGGAACGCCTGTTCGGAACTATCTACATTATGATAAGACCCATTGGTCAGCGTCACCGCCACATCCACCACCGGGAAACCCAGCGGACCCCGTGCCAGATACTCCCGCACGCCGATTTCCACGCCGGGGATATACTGCTTGGGAACCACGCCGCCGACAATGGTTTCGCTGAATTGGAAGCCTTCGCCGCGCGGTTGGGGTTGAATGTTCAGGTAGACATCGCCATACTGTCCGTGTCCGCCGCTTTGGTGTTTGTAGCGTCCCCGTACGGACTCTAGGGGTTTGCGAATGGTTTCTTTGTATGCCACTTGCGGCAGGTGCGTCACCATCGACAGGTTGTACTTGCGCCGCAACCTTTCCAATGCCACTTGCAGGTGAATTTCTCCTTGTCCCCAGAGGATAATTTCGTGGGTGTCGCCGTGTTGTTCCCACGCCAGGGAGGGATCTTCTTCCAGGAGTTTTGCCACCGCCGCGCTGATTTTGACTTCATCATCGCGTTTTTCGGGGGCAATGGCTAGGGCAAAAACCGGGGCGAGTTTGGGTGCGCGGGGGAGTTGACGATCGATCGCTTCCGTACTCACAGTTTCCCCAGTTTGAATCCCGTTCAACCGACTGAGGGCGACGATTTCGCCGACATGAGCTTCGGTAACGCTATTTTGTTGTTGTCCCATCAAGCGATACATTCCGCCGTGACGGACGCCGTTGAGCAACATTCCGTCGGTGAGGGTTCCTTGCCACACGCGCACCAGAGACAGTTTACCGCCTTGGGGAGTATAGTAGGTTTTGATGACTTGAGCGATCGGCTCCTCTCCGGTTTTCTCAAGTTTACGACGATCGGCAGTCAGGGACGGTTCCGGCGCTTCCCGCACCAAGGCATCGAGCAGATGGCGCACGCCGTAATCGTTTTCGGCAACGCCTAAGAACACCGGAACGATTAAATCTGCCCCCAATTCCATCTTCAAATCTTTGAGAATTTCGTCCTGGGGCGGATCGATCTCTTCTAAGAGTTCTTCGAGCAAATGGTCGTCAAAGTCGGCTAAACCTTCGAGCATTTCCTGACGCGCTGCTTTTTCTTCTGCGTGCAGTGATTCTGGAAAAGGAACGGGATCGGCGGGCGCACCGGGATGGTAATGATAGGCTTTTTCGCTGACTAAATCGATAAATCCGAGTAGTTTGTCCCCTTGTCCGATCGGGTATTGGTGAGGAACCAAAGGACGGCTAGAAATCGATTTTAAAGCTTGGAGAAGGTTGTTATAAATCGCTCCTGCCGACTCGTTACTTCCGGCGGTGGCGCGATTCATTTTGTTGATAAAAACCAGGTGAGGAATTTCCCAATCATCCAGGAATTTGAAGAGGGGGGCTAAGGTGAGGACGCGACTGGGTTCGGGTTCGCAAACAACGATCGCCGCACCGACTCCCATCAAAGCATTATAAGTTTCTTGGGCGAATTCTACCGATCCCGGACAGTCGAGAAAGGTAAAATCGATCTCGTTATATTCAGTGCTGCCAGCGGCAACTTCGATGCTCATCTGTCGTTTTTGCGCTTCTGGATCGCCATCGCCGATCGTGTTTCCGTCTTTGATGCTGCCTTTGCGAGAAATGGCATCTGTGACAAATAACAAACTTTCGAGTAAAGTTGTTTTTCCACTCAAATACGAGCCGACGATCGCGACATTTCGCCAGCTCGAGACTCCTTTTTGGTTCATAACTGCCTCCCGAAATCCAAAGAATTTGAGATAATTCAGTTGAACGACGATCGAGACTGGCACTCGAAACCTGAGACCCTAACCTTCGATCCCCATCCAGACTACCGTAGATTTCTATATGACATCATTATCTAACGCTTCAGGGATTCTTCATGTCGATCGAGGTCAGTCTTAACACAAAGTCAAACTCATTTAAAGTTATACAAACTAGTTTTTAGTTTTCATAAAATCTGTGAAGAAAAATGTGTCACGAGCCACTAGCCTTTTAATACACAAATTCACCCACAAAATTTCCTGGCGGACTGTAACGACAAACCAGAATATTGTTCCCCCCAGCAGTCGCCATCCCACAACCCACTTGCGTCGTCTCCCGCCACACCATTTGCGTGTAATGTCCGACATCCGACCAATTCCCGGTGGCACTGACATCCGGAAACGTCCCGCCGATGAAATTCTGCTGTTCTTCACCCCAGGATGTCACCATTTCGGTATAGGAAAAAAAGCCAGCGGTTCCCATCCACAAATTTTCACCTTGACCGGTATTTTCCGCGTGTTCCAACTCATCTCCGCCCAAAGACGCCAAGTAATCCGCCCATTCCTGCGCGTCGCCTGCTAAGGCATCGGACCATGCCAGAGGGGGGACATCAACTTCGGCACGATATTGGTTATGGGCACCCAGAATCGCCTCTACCATTGTGTTTTGGGCGATTTGGGTTGGGTCTGCTGGAGTTGTGGCGGCGATCGAAATCGTCGTTCCCAAAACGATGGTTCCAGCAATCGCGACACCCTGTACAAAGAAATGAGTCATAGTTGTCAACTCTTCAGATACATCTGTCAATTGAAGCATTCCCTATCCTAACGTTGCTCTGAGATTTTTGACTGTGGGGGCACAGCCACAAAAGTCAGACCGTTCCCTCAAGAGGTTCGCATGGTTCTCCAGATTTGGCGATACTGCTCGATGGACTCATCGGACAAGGGATTGAGAAATTCGCTCTTTTCCAAAATCGGGGCGTCGGGTAACAAAATCGGATTGCCTTGGACGGGAGCGGGTAGCTGCGACAGACTCAATCCGGTGAGGATAGGAGAGGCTGCGCGACTGACGACCGAGAGTTGGCTGGCGTTGCCCTGTTTCCAGCAAAAATCGATCCATTGCGCCCACAGAGGATGAGTTTCGCCCGGTGTTGCCGCCGCACCCGTCGGGCGCACCCACAACTCTGCCCACAGAGAGGTTCCGGACTGGGGAACCACTGCGGTAATGTCACGATTGTATTGCATCAGGTTCAAAATCTCCGCCGACGAACCCACAGCCACCCAGGTATCTTTGAGAATTAAGGGTTGGAGATAGGCATCGGAACTGTAGAGTTTGACTTGTTGGTGTAGTGTGGCAAGTTCCGAGTCGAGTTGAGAAATCCCATCGGGATTGGGAGTATTGTAGGAGTGACCCAACTTCTTCAGGGTCAAACCAATCACTTGTCGGGGACTGTCGGGTAAGGATATCCGTCCTTGGAGTTGGGGATTCCACAAGTCAGACCAGTCTTTTGGCATCTCTTCTGGCGCCCACCCCAGTTCTTCTAGTTTATCGGTGCGATAGGCGATAGCCGTACTCCCCCAACGATAGGGCGCTGCCCAAACTTCTCCTTTGGGATCGAGTTTACCAGTTCGATCGCGTTTGACCAACTCTTGCCAAGCAATCGGTTCGGCAGACAGTTTCTCCCATTCCCAAAGTAATCGGGGATCGAACGGTTGAATCAATTCCCATTCGATGGCTTTTGCCAACCAATAATCGCCCACCATGACCAAATCCGCTACCTGTGATGGAGAACTTGACGATCGCACTGCGGATTTTTGCAATAAGGCAAATAAGTCGGTTAACCGATCTTGAGTCGAAAGCTGCGACCCATTTTTTTGTGCGGTTTCTTGGCGAAATTTTGCCCACAAGACAGCGGGAATCGACTTGACTAAAACTTCGAGGTTTAAAGCATTGGGGTTTTGTCGGTTGCACCCCAGGGCGAACTGAGCCAGAACGGCTGCCAAACCCAATAAAACCGATCGACGGGCGATGTGAGTGGCTGGGGGATGAATCATGGGGAATTGAAACGTTTTTGGTATTTTTTGACGATCGATGCGGGAATTTTCGACCCCGATGCAAATTTTTTTGCAGATTTACTTAAATTAATCATTTCAAATAATAGTTTACGATTTCATGACAGAATCATACTTTTTAGCTCGTTTTATGCCCAAACTGACACATTCGTAACAAAACCTCGAAAAAGTTGTGATTTAGCAGACATTTTTCGCAAAAGTTAAATAATCTAGAACAAAATCACTCAACGGGCTTTCTCTCTCTAATATCGAAGTAGAAACGAAATAGGGGGAGTTATAAACTCGTATGGATTCACTACAAGTTCAAGTTACCACCTTAAACCGCAAGGTCGATGGGTTGTATGACATTATCGAACGGCTGAGCTTACAAATTGCCGAACTGCTGGCGCAGCGCACTTTAGTGTCTTCTTCCACCGGAGACTATCACCAGTTCTCTGGCTCTTCGGTTTATGGTCGTACCCCAGAACTCGGTCTCCTCAATGCTCTGATGGAACATAAAGATGTTCTGGTGGAAGACCATCACCTAGATAGTCATAGTCATGGCACAGGCGACAAGGAATTAAGCGCACAGGTGCAAATTCAGCGTCTGACGGCTCAATTGACTGCGACGTATAATCGCATCGCCGCACTGGAAGAACAGTTGCTCTCGCGCAGAGCTCATTAGCGATTTGAGATGCAAATGTAATGTTTGAAAAGTCTAGGTCAGCAAATCAGCGATTTGCGGATGAAACTCCCCCAGATCCTCTGATTTCCTGCTCTGCTCGAAACCCGATCGGACCGATCGCATCCCCTCTACTTCGCTCCGATATCCGACCGTTCTGGTCTGTACTAGGATCGATCGGCTAAGGTTTCGATCGCTGCTAACAATTGACTCGAACTCCAGCCACGATACAACGAAGCGGCAATGGCACAACCGCCAGCTCCCACCCCTTCTTTGACATATCCTCGTTCGTAGGCTCTCAGGGACTCAAAACGAGACGTGGCAAAATTTAGCTGGGTTGCCAACAACGGCACATCACCGAGATCCCGCGCCAAACCACAGGTATCTGCCGTGGGATCTTCCGCCACCCAGCGCGTTGTTCCCACCACCACCCGATCGGCGTTCCACTGCCAGTCAAAAGCTCGCCCGATCGCCCGAATTAGCGCGTAGACGGCCAGCATTTGGGTTCCTCCTGCGAGTAAAACCCCCACACGGCGACTGGCGGCGATCGCCATGCCAGCCACCGCTATTTGCATCGGATCGCCCACTGCCGCCACCAGAGACAGGGGATCTCGCGCTCCGTTCTCCGTTTGCCAAAATCCCCCAGCTTGTAATCCTTCTCGTACCACCGTCCATTTTTGACTGTGATTGCAGTGGGGGTGGCTGCTGTTGACTTTCCCGACTGCGGCAAACCCCAATCCCGTTAAAACAGATAAAGCCGTTGTCGTTCCACCCACGACACATTCTCCCAAAATCAGGTATTCTCCCTCGGTGGCTAATTTTTCTCCCCAGTGCAATCCTTGTTGTAATAAATGAGCTGTGGTTTCTGGCGATAGCGCCTTCCCTGTAGTCAGACAAGCTGCCGGAACCCCTCCCAAATCGATCGATTTTACAGACGGGGGTTTTGGCAATCCGGCATCGAATAGGTAAACGGGAATATTTTGAGTTTCGACGACTGCACGCGAAATCAGCACGGGAGAAGCACCCGCCGCCAGGGGAGGCAAGGGATAGCGGGGATGGGGTTGCGGTCCGTTGAGGAGAAATTCGGCATCGGCAATAGCGGTCAATTTTCGATCGTCTGGCGTAGCGCCAGCGGCGGAAATCCCCGGAATCAGACCCGTTTCCGTAAACCCCAACACGCAGCCAAACACCGGCGCACATCCCCGATAGCGCTGCAACCACTGTCTTCCCCGTTCGGGTTGGGTATAAATCCGGATATCCTCAACGGTCATAAGCAGTTAAATGGAGAAGTGCCAAGGGTTTTTGTTTTCTGGCAGGGTTTCTGTACAATTTTAAGAGGAGCGGGAGTTTTACCGGTAGGTTCGATCGTGAAATTCGGGTCGTGGCTCAAACTACTGGCAAAACCCATCCCGACAAGACACGTACCTCAACTTATTGAAAACCGCTATATTACCAATTACCCGTGTCCAATCTTCCCACACTTCTACTAATTGACGGTCATTCTCTAGCCTTTCGCGCTTATTTTGCCTTTGCGAAAAGTCGGCAGGGAGGATTGAGAACTTCGACGGGAATTCCCACCAGCGTGTGCTTTGGTTTTTTAAAGTCTTTGAGTGAGGCGATCGCGACATACAAGCCTGACTCGGTGGCGATCGCATTTGATACCGCCAAACCGACATTTCGTCACGAAGCGGATGAAACTTACAAAGCCAATCGTGCAGAAACTCCGGAAGATTTTATCATCGATATGCGAAATCTTCAGGAACTCCTCACCGCCTTTAATTTCCCAATTGTCCTCGCGCCCGGTTACGAAGCCGACGATGTTTTGGGAACTCTAGCACGACGAGCCAGCCAAGCTAATTATACCACAAAAATACTCAGCGGCGATCGAGATTTATTTCAACTTGTCGATACCGAAAAACGCATCGGAGTGTTGCATTTAGGCGGGTCGGCAAAAAATGAAGAAATGGTCGAATTCACGCCGCCTCGAGTCCAAGAAAAACTAGGGATCGAACCGCATCAAGTGGTGGATTACAAAGCACTCTGTGGAGATAAATCTGATAACATTCCGGGAGTGCGGGGAATTGGCGAAAAAACCGCCGTTAAATTACTCCAAGAGTATGGATCTCTGGAGGGAATTTATGCTGCGATCGAACAAATAAAAGGATCGACCCGCAAGAAGTTGGAAGAAGGGAAAGAAGAGGCTTATCATTCCCAGTTTATGGCGAAAATAGACCAAGATGTTCCCTTAGAATTCGATCTAAAAACGGCTCATCTTCAAGGATTTTCTGAAGCAGGCGTCATCCCGTTACTGGAAAAATTAGAATTAAATAAGTTTAAGCAGACAATCGATCGTTTGCAAACTAAATTTGGTGGCAGCGCGATCGATAGAGAAACAGAAACAGACGCCGAAGATAACGATCTTTGGTTTTTCAGTGCCGACGACACAGAATCTGCTCGAACCAACAAGATTAATTCCGAAGATTCACCGATCAATCCACAAATTATCGATACTTCCGAAAAACTGAAAAAACTGGTTAACCTATTAGAAAAACAAACGGATTCAAACAATCCAGTTGCCTGGGATACAGAAACCACCGCACTCGACCCGCGAGAGGCAAAACTCGTCGGTCTCGGCTGTTGTTGGGGAACCCAAAAACAGGAAGTTGCGTATATTCCCATCGGTCACGAACACGGAAAAAACCTAGAATTGCCGATCGTATTAGCAGCGCTAAAGCCAATATTAGAAAGTTCAAAATATCCCAAATCATTACAGAACGCCAAATTCGATCGTCAGATTCTGCGATCGCAGGGAATTCAACTTTCCGGTGTTGTTTTTGATACAATGCTTGCCAGCTATATTCTCAACTCAGAATCCAGCCATAATCTCAGCGATTTATCCTTACGCTATTTAGGAATTCGCGCACAAAGCTACTCCGATTTAGTTCCCAAAGGAAAAACGATCGCCAATATCGATATTCCCTCAGTTGCTTACTACTGTGGGATGGATGCTTATTCCACCTTTTCCCTGGTTCCTAAATTGCGTGCAGAACTCGCAGAATCTCCCAAGCTTCATCAACTTTTACTGGAGATAGAACAACCGCTAGAACCCGTGTTATCCGAAATGGAATGGCAGGGAATTAGAATCGACAAAACCTATCTCCAGGAACTTTCCCAACAACTCGAACAACGGTTACAGACGATCGAAAAACAAGCGCACGATGTTGCCGGAGAAGACTTTAACCTCGGGTCTCCCAAACAACTCAGCCAACTGTTATTTGAAACCTTGGGATTAGATACAAAAAAAACGCGCAAAACGAAAACCGGATATTCAACCGATGCCACAGTTTTAGAAAGATTGCAAGGCGATCATCCTGTCATCGATGCAATTTTAGAATATCGAACTCTTTCCAAACTAAAATCAACTTATGTGGATGCGTTGCCAGCTTTGATGCGTGCCGATACCCAACGAGTGCATACCAGTTTCAATCAAACCGTAACCGCAACCGGACGATTATCTTCCTCAAATCCTAACCTGCAAAATATCCCCATTCGCACGGAATTTTCGCGCAAAATTCGCCAAGCCTTCATCCCCGAAAAAGATTGGATGTTGGTGTCTGCTGATTACTCGCAAATCGAGCTGCGAATCCTCACCCATTTAAGCCAAGAACCCGTTCTTCTCGAGGCGTATCAAAATGCCAGAGATGTCCACAAACTCACCGCCCAATTACTTTTTGAAAAAGACGATATAACCCCCGAAGAACGACGTTTTGGCAAAACTATCAATTTTGGGGTTATCTATGGCATGGGCGCTCAACGCTTCGCCCGAGCAGCCGGATTTACGATGGCTCTAGGTCGGGAATTTATCGATCGTTACAACCAGCGCTATTCTCGAGTGTTTGCGTATTTACAACAGGTCAAAAAAGAAGCCATTGCTCAAGGTTACGTAGAAACACTATTCGATCGTCGTCGCTATTTCCAATTCGAGTCCGGGAATCTGCGCAAACTCCAAGGAAGCGATCCCCAAAAAATCGAACTTGAGGGGTTAAAACTCGGACAATACGACTCCGGGCTCCTTCGCGCCGCCGCTAACGCGCCCATTCAAGGTTCTAGTGCCGATATCATCAAAATTGCGATGATTAAACTCCACGACATTTTGCCGAAGTACCAAGCGCGACTGCTGTTGCAAGTTCACGACGAATTGGTGTTTGAAGTGCCGCCATCGGAATGGGAGCAGTTACAGCCGCAAATTCGATCGATCATGGAAAATGCTGTTACCCTCAGCGTTCCCTTGGTGGTGGATATCCATGCTGGGGTGAATTGGATGGAAGCCAAATAACCCCAAAAAAGTTTTGTCCCCTATCCGGAGCAACAGATAGGGGATGTGTCGAGCAAGCGACACTTCGATCTTACTGAGGTTTGGTACTCAACGTAAAGGAGTTTACCGTAAAAACACAGAAATCCGGACGCGGAGCGCTTATTGTGTTGGAAAACTCGAACCCTGCTCAATAGACATCTGGGGAAATATACCTCAAACCCTTATCCTGTCACCGCGAGTGCTTAAACTTTTGGATTTATCTCGGTGTTCACTGAGACTTCCTACTGACCACGATATGTAAAACTAGAAGTAGAGAAAGTAGGTGATGGTGGTTGCGGATTGAGGGAAACTCAATCTGAGGAAAGTCCGGGCACCCCAAAGACCAGACTTGCTGGGTAACGCCCAGTGCGAGCGATCGTGAGGATAGTGCCACAGAAAGATACCGCCAATCAGTCATGTCGATCGTCATTGTCAATTGTGTTTGCAGATGACAAGGGACTAAAGACGAAGGACGAATTGGTAAGGGTGCAAAGGTGCGGTAAGAGCGCACCAGCAGTATCGAGAGGTGCTGGCTCGGTAAACCCCGGTTGGGTGCAAGGTCGATGGAACAACGGTTGGTCTTTTACCCGTTCCACCCAAAGTGAACCGCAAGAGGCGTTTGGTAACAAATGTCCCAGATAGATAACCGCCCTCTGGCTGTTTTGCAGTTCGGAGAACAGAACCCGGCTTACGACTACTTTCTCTATTAAAAATCTCCAGGAAAGTTCGATATTGCGATCGAAGAATCCTGACGGTGGTTGAAACTGCCGGACTTTTCCCCTTTACTTTCCCCAAGATCCTTGTTGGCGATTGGCAACTCCCCAAATTGCCGCCAGAAGCAACCATCCCAGTAGATTGATGCGAGCGTCAAAGAGGGGAACATCGAGACAGTGGAAGAAAGAGAGTCGCCCCAAACGTAATTAAATAACTCAATAATAGTAATCGATCCGATCGTCGATCGGTGTCCAGTGTTTCTTTGCCATCCGGTGTTACCAATTCGAGATCGGGATGTGCTGGGGAATTCGGCAGCCAGCGATGCCAGGTTTTGAATCCTTGGAAAATCGTCCAGCCGACGATGCCAACTAAGAGGAGTGTGGCAGGCAAACCCGTTTCAGCACTGAGCATCAAAAAGAGGCTGTGAGGATGACCCAACCAGAGCTGCATTTTCTGCTCGTATAGGGGGGTAAAACTGCCCAGACCCCAGCCTGTTCCGGGTCGGTCTAGGGTCAGTTGGCTGGCAAACGCCCACTGGGTTCGGCGAAATTGAGCGAGGGGACGATCGCTGTAGAGTTCGTCAGTTAGCCGCGCCCAAAAGTACGCCGGAACCATCGTCCGCAGCCACAAATTCACCGGAGACGGGGCGAACGCCGCGGCTAACACCAATCCAGTCATGGCAGTCACGGCAGCCACCAGCAGACGCCAACCCAGATATATAGCATAAACCAGACAACCCAGAACGACGATCGCCCAAGCATTGCGGGAAGCCGTCGAAACCAGAACGATCGTATGACCGACCAGGATCCCCAGCAACAACCGCGATCGCCTGTACAGATTTCGAGCGACCCTCGTTTCAAAAAGATTAGGAGTCAATTCCGATAACTGCCAATGGGTTTCGATCCACAATGCCAACGCCAGCAAAAAAACGATCGCGCTGTAACAAGCCAGGGTGTTGGCATAGCCGAATACCGACGCCATCCGATCCGGTGGGATTCCGCCCGCAGGTAACGACCAATTGACGACTCAGTCCCAGAGCGATCGGACCGTGCCAACCCGAATACATCTGTCCGATGCCGATAAGTACCACAGGAATGGACGCGATCGCCGAAATCCAGGAGATTTGTCGCAATTGGTCTGGGGTTTGGATCAGGCGACTCCCCGCCGCAAAAACGAGGATAAACGGCAAAAAGTTAAAGATTCGCAACCCGGCAGCTTGTGGATCGATGGCTGTGGCTGCCGAAACCATCAACAGAATCAGCCAAACCCCCAAAAGCTGATTGAGGCGAGATCTGATTAAGCTGGAAAACTGCTGTCGCCACACCAAAACCGTTGCCGCGATCGCTCCCAATCCTCCCAAAAATGGACTCAGCGGCAACAGCAACAGCCCGATCTGCAAAGCTTGCCACGATCGGCGAAATCGCTGTTCGGGATGAGTGGAGAGGAAAGAGGGCATAGAAACTGTTGATAGTTGATAGTTGTTAGTTGATAGTTGATAGTTGATAGTTGATAGTTGATAGTTGTTAGCTCCAATTAGCCACTAGCCACTAAATCCTTTAAGCAAATTCCCAACAGTCCGATCGAGTTAGGCGAATTTGAGCCAGAGCGAAGATGGTGGGGATAATGCGAGCATAGTTGGTCGCGATCGCCCGCCAGCCAATATCGGCAAAAAACCAAGTCCACATAGCAGGTCCTAGGAGGGTGAAGACGCTGCGCGCGGCTCCATAGCGGGCTGCACTTAGCGCCATACCCCGGCGGGCGGTCTGGAGTGCCACATAGCTCTTAAATCGACCGGCAGCGATCGCCCCACCCCGAACGACGGTTTCTTTGGCAAGCTGATATCGCGCGAATTGGACGGCAAACTGGCGGGCAATCTGCTGCAAGAGAAAGGGTTGGATCACGGAACTGACAGCTAGGGCACTGCTTCCTTTCACCAGTAGGCGCAGGGGATCGGCTTGGATGGATAAAGGCAAAGGCTGTGTCAGCGGGGATTGGGCGAGAGATTGCCCAATGCGAACCGCGAGGGCTTCACGATCGCCAGCCGGCAGCTTTTGCCATGCTTTCCCCATCAGATGCAGAAAAATTTCGGCTTCTAAGTCGGTTGTCGAAAGGTCTTCAAAATAGGGGATTTTCAGGTAACGACAAACTTGGATCAAGGATTGGCGGTAGGTAAAGCGCTCGCTTTGTCCGAGTAATACGGTAACACCGTCTGCGGCTAAAAAGCGAAATCGCTTTTCGATGGCATCAAACCAGAGTTCGCGGCTTTGGCTTTGCAGGTCGATCGGATCGGGTGCGCTGACATAATCGAGGGGGTTGAAGCGAGGCTGGAATAAAATTTGGGTTAATCCTTGCAGTTCCTCGTCTGTGGCTAAATTCAGCGCACTTCTCATTTCATCCACAATATTCTCCTCCTCAACCCCAAAGTATTGACACTTGCCTATTATTTTAGTATGCACCTTCTCGGGTGGTGTGAAAGTTTTAACGGAGTGACGACTAAATGAGCCAGGAAATCTTTGATGTCGCCGTCATTGGGGCGGGTGTAGCCGGACTCATTTGCGCCCGACAACTCGATCGTGCGGGCTATCGGGTGGTGGTGTCGGAGAAGTCGCGAGGCGTCGGGGGACGGTTGGCAACGCGACGAATTGCCGGAACGAGGGCGGATTTGGGTGCGCCGTATGTGGAAGCGGAGGGTCGCTTATCGGGTCTATTGTTTGAGAATATGTCCGATCGGCAAATTCTTCAATCTTGGACGGAGACGGTTTGGCAGTGGAACCCGTCAGGCGAGGCGCAACCCGAACCCCCCAAACCTCGATACATTGCGCCTGCTGGCATGAGTGCCGTCGGTAAGTTTTTGGCAACGGATCTCGAGATTTGGTTCGATCGTCGAGTTTGTCGGATCGCCCGATCTCAGGATAAAATTTGGCATCTGAGTCTGGATTCGCCTCGCCATTCGGCAGATTTTCCTTTGGAGTTAATGGCAAAGTCGATCGTTGTTGCCATTCCCGCACCCCAAGCTGTTGCCATTCTCGAAACCCTTGGCGATGTATCCTCTGAGTTATTAGAACCGCTGCAACGGGTGGAGTACGATCCCAGTTTTGTGGCGATCGCGGGATATCCCGTCCACAATCGTGCACGATTAGAAGAACTCGATCGTCCGTGGCGTGCTATCCGTTTTCCCCAACACGATGAACTCAGTTGGCTGGGTTTGGACAGTAGCAAGCGATCCGATGCATCTCAACCGATTTTTGTTCTCCACAGCAGCGCTCGATTTGCCCGCCATTATTTAGAATCTGAGGATTTAGAACCGTTGGGGAAACAGTTACTCGATCGGGTTGCTAGCTTGCTGGAACCAGCCTTGGCAACGCCAGAATTTCTCCAAGTTCACCGCTGGCGGTATGCCTTTCCCCACCGGGTTTACTCTCAAGATTGTTTGACTGCCGATCTCCCTTCACCGCTGGTTTGTTGCGGAGATTGGTGCGGGGAAAAACGCATCGAAACGGGGTTACGATCGGGTTTGGCAGCCGCTAGCGCCATCGACAGTCAACTTCAACAACGATCGTTATTATCTGCGATCGATTTGCTCGAGACGATCGTGCAAAACTGACAAATGCAGCGAGACTCCGCCAGAGTCGATCGCGTTGCAACTCTGGGGAACTGATGTTCCCGATTTTCCATCTAAGTTGCCTAGATCGTGGGTGCTAAGCTAATTTTGATGTCAGTAACATTTGTTTAACCGTCGATCGCTCCCCACCCGAGAAACTATGTCAGACGCCGCCTTTTCTCTCGATAGCCCCAAGATTCTGGCGATCGTCGATACCCGAGTCCCGGATTACCCACACCTGATCCAGGGAATTCGATCGCCAATCGCGACGATCGAACTAGATCCTCATCGGGATGGCATCGAACAAATTTCCTCTGCTTTGGCTCGATTTCCAACTGTTACCCAACTTCATATTATTTCTCACGGCAGTCCCGGCAGCCTGCAACTGGGGAATGGTTTTCTCGATTTAGAGACGATCGATTTTTATACCTGGCAACTGTGGCGCGAGTTTGGGGCGATCGAAGATATCCTTCTCTACGGTTGCAACGTGGCGGCGGGGGATGCGGGGGCAGAGTTTCTCGAAAAACTGAGCCGGTTGACGGGGGCAAACATAGCCGCTTCGGCAAGTTTAACTGGAAGTGCGGCGCTAGGGGGAGATTGGCACCTGGAAGTCCGAACCGGGGAGATGGATGTGGCGCTGGCATTGGAGGAAGATGCGCGATCCTCCTATACCGGGGTTTTGGTGAATGCTAACAACGACACAGCCGCCACCAATGCCAATGCCGTATTGACTATACCCGCCCGTGGCGTCCTCCTCAACGATACTCCCGACCCCTTAAATTTAACCGCTTCCCTCCTGCCCGGTGCGACTACCAGTACTCAAGGTGCACCGGTGAACTTAGCACTAGACGGGAGTTACACCTACAATCCCGTTAGCGCACCAATATTACTCGCTTTGCCCCAGGGAGTCACCACGGCAGATACTTTTATTTACATCGCCGCAGATCCGACTCAAAATCCTCCCACGGATACGGCAACTGTCACCATCACCGTCACCGGGGTCAACGATGCCCCAACTCCCACCCTCGACACCGCAACGATCGCTGCCGCCGCCGTCTTAAATGGAACCACATCACTCCTGGCTAACGATACCGATCCAGATACCGGGGAAACTGCTTCTTTAATCGCCGTTGCCGCCAGCATCACCACTCCCCAAGGCGCCAGCGTCACCATCAACCCCGACGGCACTTACATCTACGATCCTCGCAACTCAGCCACTCTCACCGCGTTGCCCGATGGCGCCACCGCTCGTCGATACCTTCAACTACACCGTTGCCGATATCAACGGGGCAACCGCAACGGGTAGCAGCCAGCATTACCGTCACCGGCGGCAACGAGACGCCCATCGCCGCAGACGACGGTGCCAACACACTGACGAATACCCCCGTTACAATCAACATCCTCACCAACGATCGCGATCCCGACGGCAACCCGATCAACCTCTTTCCCCTCCCTTTCAACACCACTTCGACTTCTGGCGGCAGCGTTACCAGCGGAGTTGGCATCAGCAACTTGGTGTACACGCCTCCTCTAGACTTCAGCGGCACGGATACCTTTACCTACACCATCACCGACGGAACCAGCAGCGATACGGCAACCGTAACCATCGACGTTCGCCAACCCCCGCCGCCGAACAATCTGCCCATTGCCAACAACGATAACCTCGTCATCAATCAAGGAACCAGCGTCCCCATCGATGTATTGGCGAATGACAGCGATCCAGACGGCGATACCCTCACGCTCGTTAGCTTCACCAACCCCAATAGCCAGGGCACTCTCACCCTTGCAGGAAGCGTCCTCACCTACACGCCACCGCCGAACTTTATCGGGAATGACGGCTTCCAATATATCGTCCAAGACAGTCAAGGCGGTCGCGCGACGGGAGGCGTATTTATCGCCGTGGTTCAGCAAGGTGCACCGCCGACCCCCCCACCGGGCCCACCATCGCCAGAAACCCCCACTTGCGATATCCTGTTACCCACACCGGAACCGCCTGCTGCCAATGTCACTCTCGATACCTTGCAAGGTACGGCATCGGGCAACCTGTTACTGGGCAACAATAATAGTAACGAGGTTTTGGGACTCGATGGCGGTGACTTAATTGTCGGCTTAGCTGGAAACGACAACTTGTCGGGGAACGAGGGAGATGACCTGGTTTTCGGCAATCAGGGCAACGATTTCCTGCAAGGGGGCGACGGCAACGACGAAATGTTTGGCGGTCGAGATAACGACTTCTTGGATGGAAATCTCGGCGACGACACGATTTCGGCGGATTTGGGGAATGATTCTGTTCTGGGTAACGAGGGCAACGATGTCATCTCTGGCGGTCAGGGAAATGATGTCATTGACGGGGGTTTGGGCAATGATGCCATCGACGGCGGTACGGAAAATGACGCGATTAAAGGGTCGGAGGGGAATGATACTTTATCGGGTGGATTGGGTGCGGATGCTTTGACGGGGGAAGTTGGGGAGGATGTGCTGTATGGTAATGCCGATGGGGATGTGTTGGATGGGTGCAGCGGCAGTGACACGTTGTTTGGGGGTCAGGGAGACGACACCTTGTTTGGCGGTCAAGGAAATGATTATGTAGATGGCAATTTGGGCAATAATCTGGTGTTTGGCGGGGCTGGCAGCGATCGATTTGTTCTGTCTGTTGGCGATGGAACCGATAGCATTGCCGATTTTGTGGCGGGAGAAGATACGCTATTGTTAACCGGGGGGTTGACGATCGAGCGGATTGCGATCGTTCCGCTGACCAATGCCACGGGAATCTCTTTGGTGGATGCTCCAGGAACGTTTTTGGCGGTGTTGTTAGGTGTAGACTCGGATACCATCGGCGTTGATAATTTCACTACGCCTTAAATACTCCCGACAAGAAAAGCAAGCCGAGAGTGGGAGATCTCCCACTCTCGGCTTCAACGATGCGATATTATCGGGACGGCAACGTTAACAAGCCAGGTACTCGTTCATATCGGCTTTGCGCTTACGCAGTTTAGTCAAGGCTTCCCGTTCGATTTGGCGCACCCGTTCGCGGCTGATTTGCAAATGGTCGCCGATTTTTGCCAACGTCATCGATTGTCCGTCTTGCAAGCCGAAGCGCAGAGACAGCACTTCTTTTTGTTGGGAAGTCAAGTCTTCCATCAGCAACTCCAATTCGTTCCGCAATGAGGACTGCACGGCAAATTCTTCGGGAGAAAGACCGTCGTCTTCGAGCAAGTCGGCTAGTTCCGTATCTTGGTTGTCGCCGACGCGCAAATCCAACGACAATGGCTGACGGGCTCGTTCGAGGTATTCTCGAATTTGCCGGGGGGTCAATTCCATTTCCTTGGCTAATTCGGCGGTGGTTGCCGTTCGTCCCAGTTCTTGGGTGAGTTGGCGCTGAACTTTCTTGATTTTGTTGAGCTTTTCGGTAATATGAATGGGTAGGCGGATCGTGCGACCTTTTTCGGCGATCGCTCGGGTGATGGCTTGGCGAATCCACCAGTAGGCGTAGGTCGAGAAACGGTAGCCTTTGGTGGGATCGAATTTTTCTACCCCGCGCTGCATGCCGATCGTTCCTTCCTGAATCAAGTCGAGCAGATCGACGTTTCGCTTCAGGTACTTTTTGGCCACCGAAACGACCAAACGCAGGTTGGCTTCAACCATTTTGCGCTTAGCCGTTTCTCCTCCTTCGATCGCTTTTTGGAGTTCTTTCTCCGAAACACCAGCAGCGCTACACCACTCGTCTTCGGTGGGTTCTCGGTTGAGTTGCTCGGTAAGCTGGTCTTTTATTTCTTTTAAGGCGGCAAACCGTTGGACTTGTTTGCCGTACAGAATTTCCTGCTCGTGGGTGAGTAAAGGAACTCGACCAATTTCGCGCAGGTAGGTACGGACTAAATCTGTGGAGGTCTGGGCGGTGTTCATAGCGCTATCTCTCTGTTCGATCGCGACGAGCATTGGTTTGTGGTATAAAGCGTTATCCGGTCAAAGAAAACGCGAGGGGAGGGAGTTGGAATATTCTCTGATGGACAAGGAATAGTAGTAAGAGCCGCTTTCCGTATCATCAGAGTTGGCTGTCTGGGATCATTATGTTCATAATTGTAACATTTCTAAACAAGATTGGGAATTTCTTGGGAAACTTTTACGGGTAGTGGCACCTCGAGAGGTCGATCGTCGTTGGAAAATGTAGGTCACGCACAGGTTAGACGATCGTTTTAATATCTGATGGCGATTGCTTTATATTCTTTAGGGTACTGAGAATGGAGAGCTAGAACTGCATCCAGGAAAACAAAACTGGGGGAAACTGAGCGAATTTTATCAATTTATTTATAGAGTTAGGGCAAAGCTAGCCTTAATATGATTAAAGATCGAGTCTCGTTTTTGTGAATATGCATATTTTCGACAAAAACGCAATGGGGAGAATACGTAATTCGATGGAGCGCAGCTAGAGATTTGAGCAATTGCTTGCCAATGGAACCTAAACCGGACGCTAAACCCGACACTAAAATTGGGTGGTCAAATGCGATCGCCAGATGGCACGCGGCGACATCGACACATTCTCAGGATGGGCAAACAGACCCGAGAATCAACCGCAATGTTCCAGGCATTTTCTCGATTTGTATCAGCTTACTCGTCGCCATCGTTATACTGTGGAGTCCTCGCGTGTTGGCTAGCCCTCTGGTCGAGAGACTGGAACAATTCCCCGACTGGCAAAGCAAACCACCGGTCTCGAGGGTGCAGGGTGACTTGGAGTATCCCGATTGGATGGCAGGAACTTGGACGGTGACGAGTACCCTCACCGATATGGTCGCGCCGCTAGCACCACAATTGGTGACACCTGGATTTGAAGGCAACCGCCAATATCTCGATCGACCGATGTCGTTTTCCGTACGCTTCCAGCCTCAAATCTCTAGATCTCGGTATCGATCGACATTTCCCCTGCCAGAACCCGTTGTCGATTCTCAACCCATTGTTGCCGATCGTCAATTCAACGGAACCAACATTGCTCGATCGTACTTGGGAGACAAAGCCATCCTTTCCGTACAAGTCGATCCCGACGATCCCAATCGTCAGATTACAGCATTACGCGGCGATCGGCAATTGATCTCGATCGTTTCCGGACGCAGCAGCGAAACCCCCGAAACCGATCGATTTGTCGCCACCGAACTACTCAATCAAGTCTTTCGCAGTTCGTCGCAAATTTACTTCAATCAAGTTGAAAGCACAACGGCGTATCACCAACTGTCTCCCTCGCAAATCGAAGCCGAACAAGTGACGGCTATCTACCTTTCGTCTCAAGATCCGAATTACTTCAAAGCTGGCGATCGACCGGTGGCTCTGTATCGCTATCGATTAATATTAGAGTCCGAACCGATCGATCGTCGCCAGACATAGAGATAAACATCTAGGAAAAATAATTCAGACCCCTCTCCCATTTTCGCAAGAGATCGGCTGAACCTCAAAATCCGATTCGTTATTTTTCGACGCGAACGCCTTTCCAAAAGGCAACATATCCAGAGATATTTTTAGCCGCCTCTTTGGGTTCTGGGTAGTACCAAGCTGCATCCGGATTGACTTTGCCGTCCACTTCGATCGTGTAGTAGCTAGCGACCCCTTTCCAAAAACAATTGCTCTGGGTATTGCTAGGTTTAAAATACTGCGAGTTAATCGA
This sequence comes from uncultured cyanobacterium, assembly GCA_963838375.1. Lineage (GTDB taxonomy): Bacteria > Cyanobacteriota > Cyanobacteriia > Cyanobacteriales > Geitlerinemataceae > DVED01. Next base: position 217,158 of record CAWIQY010000019.1, read on the forward strand.
ATCTGCGGGGAAATACTGATTTCCTTCCACCACTTCGCAGTTGTCGCTTTCGGCTAAAACGACATCGTTCCAAATTGCTCTGGGCATACAATACTCCAATAGACGATCGTTTAATTTTAACAAGAAATAGGACTTTCCCTTGGACGCTACATTGTAAGCATTCAGAGTTTAGCTAGAATATCGAAAAAATCCACAGATTTGGACGCGGGAAAAACGAGCGAGGATTTTCACGACAGGAACGCGGCTCACCGTGAGAGGGTTCGGGCTTTCGGGTTGATTAGCTGACGGAGTAGCGGCTGTTCGCGTAGCGTCTCCAAAGGAGTTTAGCTCAATGCTGACTTTAAATTTCGTCCCAACCCCCAACGCCAGAGGACATGACATAACTGGTGACACTGGCTTCAAAAAAGTTGGCTTTGGTGTGCGCTTGGTTTTTGGTATCGGAAAAGCGTTCGAGATGAGTATAAGGACTTTTTTGATATTTGGTATCGGTGTATAAGGGGTCGAGTCCGATCGCCCGCAAGCGCATATTTGCCAGATATTTGGTGTATTGTTCGGTACTGGTTTCAGTAATGCCTAGAATATCATTACCCACGATGTGATTTGTCCATCGGCATTCGTGGTGAACGGCAGCATCGAACATTTCATAAATTCGATCGACGGAATAAGGGAAAACTTGCATGGCTTCGGGAATGAGCCGTTGGAATAAACGGACGTGACTCAACTCATCTCGGTTGATGGTTTTGAAAATATCCGCACTTCCGGGCATCAGCATTCTCGAGGCGAGATTGTAGAAGTAAATGAAGCCATTGTAGAAGTAAATTCCTTCGAGAATGTAGTCGGAAAGCAGAGCAATAAAATAGGCTTGCGGGGTGGGATTGTCGATATATTGTTGATAGAAACCTGCCACAAACTCGCACCGATCGCGCAACACGGTATCTGTGCGCCAAAACTCATAGACAGCGCTGCGTCGATCGGGCGGGATCACCGTTTCGATAATATATTGATAACTCTGATTGTGCAGGGCTTCTTGGGAAAGTTGTTCCGCCATGCACAGACTGATTTCCGGGGCGGTAATGCTGCTTTTGAGGTGGGGAATGTTGCAGGTTTGTACCGAGTCTAGAAACGTCAGATAGGACAAAATCCCGTCGTAAGCTCGACGTTCTTCTGGGGTCAAATTCCAGTAGTCGGTGACATCTTGAGTTAGGTCTATCTTCTGGGGAATCCAGAAATTTTCCCGCATCTGTTGATACAATCCGATCGCCCAAGAATAGCGAACATCGTTCAATTGCATCAAATTGGTGGTATTTCCAAACCAAATCGATCGCGCTTCAATGCGATCGTCTCCCCCCGGATTGAAAATGGGATTAATCGGCATTGCCGAAATGGATAGTGCGGATTGTCCAGTACGAAGTGTGGAGTGAGAATCAATCATTACTACTAATTAATTAAATCTAAAAAAGGTAAAAGTTAAATTTAGATACCACATGTGGTATCTAAATTTAGAGAGCGATTGAGATTCGATCGTTAATTGGCGCACGCCGTGCAACTATCAGAGTCTTTGAAATTATCCTTCTGCACGGTACGAATGTAGTAGATGGCTTTGCAGCCTTCTTGCCAAGCCAGCACTAAAGTCTCAAAGATATCTTTAGCTTTGAGCGATCGATCGGGTTCGTCGGCAAAGTATACCCCTTGATTGAGGTTAAAGAGTAGCTCCATCGAAATTCCCGTATCGATCCATTTTTGCATAGTCGCTACCGCTTTGACGACAATTTTTTGGTCGATCGTCTTATTTTCGGGATAAAACCAGAAGCTCTCTTTGAGAAACGGCGGGGCGATCGGTACGGTTCCTTTTGCCCATTTGTCGTAGAAAAATCGACTGTAAACTGGGAGAATACTCGCCGTACATCCCTGAACCAAAGACGAGGATGTATTGGGGGCGATCGCCGTGATATGAGAATTGCGAATTCCAAATTTACGAATGTCCGCAGATAGCTGACGAAAACGCTCTTTCTCTCGAGCATTTTCCACAAACCATTCAACCGGTTTTGCCCCAATTAATTTACCTTGACTCCATTCGCTTCCTGCAAAAGCCGGATAAGCACCGCGTTCTTTTGCCAGTTCCATGGATGCGCGAGTACAATGATAGCCAATGTCTTCAAACAAGCCGTCAATCGCCGACAAATCTTGATAAGAATACCGTTTTTTGGCTAACCAATCCGCTAACCCCATCACCCCAACGCCGATCGTCCGGTAACGATCGTTGTGAGCCACACTTGCGGCAAATGGGGGTACAGTAATATCGATGGTATTGTCAAGAATACGAACCGCCAGTTCGCACAATTGCGGTAGTTCAGATTCTTCAATATTCGCCAGATTGAGCGAGTCGAGATTGCAGGTATGGGCGAGTTTGTGCGGAGACACATTAGACCAGCTTTCTTGACACAAATTCCCACCAGGGATATAACCATCGTGCTTGTTAGGATTAGCGCGATTTGATGTATCCTTGAACCAGAGATAAGGCATCCCCGTTTCCAGTTGCGATCGCATGATGGTTTTAAACAATTCTCGAGCGCTAACTCGCTTGTACAGCTCAATTTCTGTACCCAAACCCGCTTCGATTTGCTGATAAACCCGATCGAATTCTTCTCCCCACAATTCGGCAAGTTCGACCCCCAACTTCAGACGCACTTCGTAAGGATCGACCAACGTCCACTCTTGCTCGGCAACCACACGCCGCATAAACTCGTCGCTGACCACCAACTGCGGGAAAATATCGTAAGCTTTGCGCCGTTGATCGCCATTTTCCGTCTGGCATTCCAGAAACTCCGGTACATCCAAATGCCAGATGTCCAAACTGACCGTAACTGCCCCCGCACGGCGTCCTCCTTGGTTGACCGCGATCGCCGTATCGTTCAGCAGTTTCGTCCACGGCAGCACGCCGCCAGAGACGTTGGATTTGCCCATAACCCAACTTCCCGTGGCTCTCACCCGAGAGATATTCACCCCGACACCGCCACCATTTTTAGAGATTCTGGCTGTATCGGTGAGGGTTTCAAAAATACTTTCTAGATTATCGTCGATCGCGCATATAAAGCACGAAGACAGCGATCCGCTAGGAATTCTCAGATTTGCCAAAATCGGCGTCGCCAGGGAAATTTTCCGAGTGGCAATTGCCTCATAAAATTGTTTCGCCCACTTCAGCCGTTCTTGGGGTTCCTCCACCACCGCTAGCAGTAGCGCACAGGTGAGCAGGGCTTCTTGAGGCAGTTCGTCTTGCAGCAAGTAACGTTTGGTCAGCAATACCGCCCCAGCATAGTCGTAGTCCGTATCCCAGTCCGGGTGAATCCAGGAACCCGCCGCTTGGAGCTCGTCGAGGGAGTAGGTGAGGATGCGTTCGTCGTAGCGACCGGAACTGACCTGTGCGAACACCGTTTTGGCATAGTCGCCGTACTGATATCCCCGACTGACGAGGGTATCTTTCCACAAACTCCAAATATGCAACCGTCCAGCAACATAGCGCCAATCCGGTTCGTCAGGACTGCACATCTCTAAGGCGCAGTTAATCAGGTTGTCCTGAATTTCGCGGGTGGTGACGCCATCGCTCAGGCGAGTGGTCAATCCCGCTTCCAAGGTAATGGGATTAGCCTCTAACCCAACACACGCCCACTCAACCACCGTGCGAATTTTAGAAATATTTAAGGGAGCAGGCGTTCCATCTCGCCGGATAACTTGAATTGTAGAGGGTTTCGGTAGAGCTGCGACGGTTAAGGTCGGTGTCATCGTCATAAGAGCTGGTACGTGATATATCGAACTTTGACCAGTTTACGACAAGGTTAAGCGCTATGGATAGTGCCAAAATACAAAAAAAAACGGTGGTTTGTGCTATATATAGAGTAAAATATCGATCGCAGCGATTGTAGCCTGGGGGTCTGACAACAGACCCACCCAGGCTGACTGAATTTTTGAAGCTGACCGCAAATCGATCCTAATGCAGTTCGGCAAAAATGAGCCAGATAGAAATGGAAAATTGGGATAGCGGTTAAGGCATGGCTTCAACCGCACCGTTACGACAACGCCCCTCGTGGTGGCAATGCGGCGCTACACGAAGCTGACAAACCCTATTTATAGATGTTTGACTTATAGATGTTTGACGAAAGTCCCCACCCTGCATTGCTGAGGGTGGGGACTTCCGCGAAATGTTAAAATCGGGATCGACGACCTTAGCCCCTCAGGCTAGATGAGGATGCAAAAATGTGCCGATCGCCCAGTATTGTTAAACCTTAGAAGGAAAGGCTTTGCCTTTGGAGACACGATCGATTCTGGGTTCGGTCAGTAATTTGCCACCGACACCCAAAGCAAGGACTTGGAAACCCCGTTCTAGTCCCCCATCTCAATCCGCCGAGCTGGCAAGGAACCACAATGCAAAATCCAACGGCAACACTCCACTGTCCCAATCCTTCGTGTCAAACCCTCAATCCCGAAGGGAACCAGTTTTGCCTCAAATGTGGCTCTTTCTTGCCCAAGCATTATCTGTGGTCTCTGGCTGACGGTAAGATCGATCGCGCGCGATCGCCAAAGCTACTGAACGATCGCTACCTCTGGAAAACTGAGAGAATTTTACTCGATACCCGTCCCGGTCTTCTGCCGGAAACCCCAGAAGACGTTCCGCCCCACATCGCCCCATATTTAAAATTATTTGCCTATCGGATACACGTTCCCCAAGTCTACGGGCGGATATCGAGATCGTCCCAGACGGCGCATCCAGACATCTGGCTGTTGGAACAAGCCCCAATCTGCGTAGAGGGTTCGGAAAAGAATGATGTCTGTCTGCAACCGGCTTTAACCGAGGCATGGTCCAGTGCTTCCCCCATGCGACAGTTAAATTGGCTGTGGCAAATTGCCAACTTGTGGTCGCCCTTGCTCCAAGTGGGAGTCGCGTCTAGCTTGCTCGATCCACAATGGGTGCGGGTGGAGGGGGCAACTGTGCGATTGCTCGAACTAGCTGAAGATGTTCAAACACCGACCTTGAAACAGTTAGGTCAATTTTGGTCGAGGTGGATTGGTGGCACGGCGGTTCCCATGCGGGATTTTTTGCATCGCCTGTGTGGGTTGTTAACCGAAGGTCAAGTCCACAGTGCCGAGCATTTGGTGACGCTACTCGATCGAGGATTGGCTGTGGTGGGGCGGGAGTGGGGGCGCCGGATTGAAGTGAGAACATTATCGGACAAAGGTCCCAGCCGCACGCGCAACGAGGATGCCTGTTATCCTCCCAGTGGTACAACGGGAAAAGTGACCCCGGAAACGCTGACGATCGTCTGCGATGGTGTCGGTGGGCATGAAGGGGGAGATGTGGCATCTCGCATTGCCATCGAGGCGATCTCTAGACATCTCCAGCCGTTTCTTCACCCCAGGGATGGCGTCAGTTTCGATACGCTCAGTTCCGCGCTAGAGACTTCGATCTACGAAGCAAACAATGCCATTAGCGCTCAAAATAACCAAGAAAAGCGCCAAGGTCGGCAGCGGATGGGAACCACCGTCGCCATCGGTTTGACCCACGCTCACGAACTCTACATTACCCATGTGGGGGACAGTCGCGCTTACCGCATTACCTCCAAAGGTTGCCGTCAACTGACCTTAGATGACGACGTTGCCAGCCGCGAAGTCCGCTTGGGGTATGCCTTTTATCGCAATGCCCTGCAACAGGTTGCCGCCGGATCGCTGGTACAAGCGCTCGGCATGGGATCGTCCAACACGTTATATCCGAATATCAACCGCACGATCGTCGATGAAGATTGCTTGTTTCTGTTTTGTTCCGATGGATTGAGCGATTACGATCGGGTCGAGCAATACTGGGCAGATGAGCTGCTGCCTGTCTTGGAAGGGAAAATCGAACTGGGAGAGGCTGCCCGAAAACTCGTGTCGATCGCCAATACACTCAACGGTCACGATAATGTAACGGTGGCACTCATCCGCATTCAGGTCGCCCCTGCCGATGCGAAATCTATTTCTCCCAGCCTCCTCCTCGACCAACTCGACTCGCTGCCAATTTCGCGATCCCAAACCCAACCACCGGTCAATATTGCGTCTTCTGACTCGTCTGAGTCGGAGGATCTGCCCACTCAGGTAATCGTCCGGCAATCGCCCTCTCGTGCGGCTTCCATTCTGCCTATGGCGATCGCCCTTTTAACTGCCGGATTGGCGCTGGCAGGAGCTGGATATTTTGCTTATCTGAGGCAGCCTGTCGTGCGAAAATGGGTGGACGATCGGTTGGGTCGGGAAATTGCGGCTTCCCCCAGTCCCAGCGTCTCTGTGCCATCGGATGCGGTCTTAGCACTGGATGGACAAGTGCCGATCCGCATCCAAACGGGAACCCAGTTGTGGAAGGTTCCTGGAGAAAGGACAGAAGGATTTGAAGAGGTTCCCGCCGAGACAATCTTGCAAGTCGTCAATCAGCAGGAAATTGAAGAGAATCTATGGCTGGAATTGCGCGTTTGCCAGCGATCGTCAACGGCAGCAAGTCCCACACCGGAGGGTACAACCCCAGAGGCAGCGATCGAAACGACAAAACCCAGTTCCAGCCCCGAGGCAAAAGATAACAAACCCCAAGAGACTCCCACTCCCAAAGCTGAACCCAAAGCAGAAGAGGCGGATCGAACTAAGGCAACCTCGTCCGCCAGTCCGACCCCCAAATCCGACGAGAAAAAGGGGGAAACGGAAACCGCAGACCCGTCAAACTCTTCCCCGTCAAACAACGACGACAAGGATTCTGAAGAGGCAGAAACACTCGAATCGGAAACCTTCTGGATTATTGCTGCCGAACTCGATCGAATTGGGTTCGAGATGCTCGAATCCGATGGTTCTCAATCTGAGAGTGTCTCGTCTGAGAGTGTTCCGTCCGACACTTGTCAGCCTCCCGCGCCCCCTTCTACCGTGACGAGTGAGGAAGAACTGCTACCCAATCCAGAAATTGAGTGAGGAAAAACTGCTGGCTCATTCTCATTTTGATGTGAATTGTTGCAATGAATACGATGGCAAAAAGTTCTCCCAACCCGATCGGCTGTTATTGAAGTAGTGGGTTAGAACGATGGGCTAACGTGCCGATAAAGTAATTAAATTTTGACTTTTATCTCGACAACTTAAAATGAACGATCGTCCTCTTTTTATTGCCAAAGTTCTCGTCGCTTCGTTAATTGTTTCCTTAGCGATTAAATATCTTGCACCAAGCGCGAATATTCCCGGTAATAATATCACCGCTTTAGTCGCGGTTTTTCTTCCGCCTGTTGCCCTGGGACTCGCCCTCGGCTGGCGATCGATTCGGAGCGGTAATAAATAATAAGTAATAGAATGAACTTGAAAGGAGTTCAGGGGTAGAGATAAACGACTAGCCACGAGCCACACGTCTGGCTTTTCCTTTTAACTTTTTATTTTTTACGTTAAATAACGGGTTACTATATGATGCGATCGATCGCCGAAATCAACGAAAAAATACAGAAAAAAAAAGCCGTTGTCTGGACAGTAGAGGAATTGAAGGCGCGGGTGGCAGAAATTGGCGTAACTCAAGTCGCAAAAACAGTCGATGTGGTGGTTGCCGGGACATTTGAACCCATGGAATCCAGCGGAGTAACGCTCAATTTAGGACAAACCGATCCGCCGATCAAAATTCGTCGCTGCTGGTTGGATAACGTTCCTGCTTATTCTGGATTTGGCGCGGTAGATTTGTATTTGGGAGCGGCGCAAATTTCTGAAAATACCGAGGCTGAAGAATCTTACGGTCGAGAAACAGTCTACAAAGAGCTACGCGGTGGGGGTCACGTTATCGAAGATCTGATTGCCGGAAAACCGATTAGTTTGAAAGCGATCGGACAAGGGACAGACTGTTATCCTCGGGCGACTTTCGACACCACGATCGATCGTCATACTGTCAATCAACTGTATCTATTTAATACTCGCAACTTATACCAAAATTTTATTGTCGGTGTTAACGGTGGAGATCGTCCTCTCCACACCTATCTCGGGCTGCTGCAACCCCAACTGAGAAATGCAGTCTACTCCAGTCCGGGGGAACTTTCTCCCCTCCTCAACGATCCCGACTTAAAAGCGATTGGCATTGGCAGCCGCATTTTCCTCGGCGGTGGCGTTGGCTACGTTGCCTGGGAAGGAACCCAACATTTTCCCCTACAAAAGCGCTTACCCAATCGGACTCCCATCGGTCCGGCGGCGACTCTAGCGTTAATTGGAGATGCCAAGCAAATGAACCCTAAATGGGTGCGCGGCTGCTACTTCCACAACTACGGTCCCTCCCTGATGTTGGGCGTTGGCGTGCCGTTTCCCGTTCTCGACGAATCGGTTGTTGCCAATTGTGCGGTACGAGATGAGGATTTAGTTGCCCCGGTTGTCGATTTTGCCATTCCCCGCCGCGTGCGTCCCACCTTCGGTTTGGTTAGCTACGCCCAACTCAAATCCGGGCGCATCAACATCGACATGAAATCCGTCCGAACAGCACCTTTGGCTAGTATTTCCCGATCCCGACAAGTGGCATTGGAGCTCAAGCAGTGGATCGATTTGGGCAAATTCACCCTCACCGAACCCGTTGCCCCAATTCCGATGGATCGATCGTTTGTGCCTCAAGATGTTTGGGGATCTCAGATGAATTTGGATTGACAAATCCAAACAGAAAATTATGGAAACATCGAGAAGGATGAAACCCATGGTGAAATCCGAGATATTTTATTAGACACCGGTGATGAATTAATCGTTGAAAATGCACCCGGAGATTATTATTGGGGATGCGGGAAAGATGGTAGCGGTCAAAATAAGCCGGGTCAGATTTTGATGGCAGTACGAGAAAGCTTACGCTAACCTAAAGCGATCGAATTACCATCGCTAGTTAAAATTTTGTCCGGATAGAAGTTAGCAGCCAGAGAAATATATACTTGTGGATCTCTTTTAAGGGAGAGACTATACGGTTGGATATTTTGACTTAAGTCCGATTTCACAATATTAATTGTGTTACTTAAAGTATTAAAATAAAAGTAATACAATAATCAGCCAAATGGCGGATGGCAAACGAAAAGAAATCATTCAAGATAGAGACGATTGTAACTTAAAAAGTTCAAACTGTTTCTATCTCATTCTGAGCGCTAACTTTTACATTCAAAACTTTTTCAAGTGTTGCTTAATTGTCGATCGACTAACTTTTAACCGGGTGCATTCTATCTATCTCTTTTAAGCCAGTTAAAGTAGTCTCATGACATCTCATAAAACTAAACTTCAAATTATGATGCGAACTCTCGATCGACTTACGATTCGCTCAAAACTTATTGTGATGTTGCTAGCAGCCAGTATTTTTTCGATCGGGGTGACAGCCATTGTCGGTTATCAAAGTGGTCGAAAAAATTTAACCGAACGGGTATTTAGTCAACTCACGAGTTTGAGATCGGCTAAAGCCAAGCAAATAGAATCTTATATGGAAATTATTCGCAATCAAGCGAAAACACTGGGCGAAGATCTGACAGTTCAAATGGCTCTTTCCGAGTTTACAGACGCCTATCTCCAGTTAGAAAATGCTGAAATTCCTGCCAACGCCGATCGAACAATAAAAAGCTTCTATACTCAACAATTTATCCCTAAATTAGCCAAACTGCAAAACTCTAAACCGGTAATGGAGTCTTATCTTCCTAAAAGTATTGCCTCTAGTTACCTTCAATATTACTACATTGCCGATAATATTCATCCTCTGGGAGAAAAACAAAAGCTCGATTTTGCTCGAGATTCTAGCAAATACAGTCAAGCGCACGATCGGTTTCATCCTTTTTTCCGCAGCTTTATTGAAAAATTCGGCTATTACGATTTATTTCTCATCGATCCTCAAGGCAACATCGTCTATACAGTTTTCAAAGAAACAGACTACACGACAAATCTAGAAACCGGTGTATATCGCAACAGTAATTTAGCTAAAGTATTTGAGTATGCCAAAAATGCTCAGGAACGCGAGTATACAAAACTCGTTGATTTTGAACCTTATCGAGCTTCATATGATGCTCCAGCCGCATTTATTGCCACTCCAGTTTATCAAGAATCAAAGTTCGTTGGAGTCTTAGCACTACAATTACCCGTCGATAAAATTAATTCTGTCATGACAGGCGATCGCAATTGGCAAGACAATGGATTGGGAGAGTCTGGAGAAACTTATCTGGTAGGTTCGGATTACTTGATGCGATCAATCTCTCGTTTTTTGATCGAAGATCGCGACGGGTATATTCAAACCTTACGTTCTCAGGGAGTTGCCGAAGAAACACTGACCAAAATTCAGGAGTATAATACTTCTATTTTGGAGCAGAAGGTAGAAACAGAAACAGTAACACAAGCGATTTCAGGAAAAACGGGAACAAAAATTGTTAAAGATTATCGAGATGTTCCGGTGTTGAGTTCCTATACTAAATTGGCAATTCCGGATTTGGATTGGGTTATTTTAGCAGAACTTGATGTATCTGAAGCCTATGCACCTATTTACGAGTTTCAGAAAAGACTTTCGATCGCATCTAGTTTGATGATTTTGGTCATTGTTATTGCTTCTATGGGAATGACATATATCTTTGTTCGACCGATTAATCATTTAATGCTCCGAACTCATCAAGTTGAAACTGGAGAAGCCGAAAACTTCGACAATTTAGAACTTTACGATGAACTGGGAGATTTAGCTCAATCTTTTAACAAAACAGTTTTTAGTCTACGACAACAGAAAGTAGCCGCTGAAGTCCAAAGTTTTGAGAATGAGAAGCTGGTGACAAGAGTTTTTTCTCCGGGAATTGCTCAACGTCTTAAAAAAGAAGGTGAAGATATTTTCGATCGAATCGATGATGTCTCTATTTTATTTATTCAAATTCTCGGCTTAAAAGAAATTTTTGAAAGTTGGTCGGATGAGGAAAGTTTTTTGTTCCTCAATGAATTAGTTAAGACATTTGACAAAAATACAGAAATTTATACCATTGAAAAAGTCAAGATGATTGGAGACTGCTATGTTGCAGCTTGTGGTCTATCGAATCCTTATCTAGACGGAGATAAAAGATCGATCGAATTTGCTCTATCGTTACAATCCATTGTATTTCGCTTAAATCATGAAAAAAATATTAATTTAGAATTACAAATTGGCATTCATTCAGGTAAAGCGATCGCAGGTATTATCGGTCGCGATAAGTTAATTTACGATCTGTGGGGAAATACCGTTGATACAGCAAGAAACCTCATGATACACGCCTTACCTGGAGGTATTTTGGTGTCCAAAATAATTTTTGATCGTCTGCACGACTTGTATGAATTTAAATCTATGGAATCTGTGAATGTAAGCTGTAAAGAACCAATACAAGCTTGGCAATTTACTAGTAAAAAACTCAGCCAATCTCAGCCAATAAAAGCTTAATATCAAAATAGTCTATGAATTTAACGGATTTACCAAAACTTCTACAACAGCAGTGGTTTCTTTACGCTTTAGCACTAGCCGTGGGATTTCCTTTGACTATTCTAGTTTTAGGAGAATTGATTCATCGTTATCGAAAAAGAGGTAAGATCGGTCTCAGAGACACTATCGATCGTGCGCAATCTGGTGGTTCCTATTTGGGTGGTTTTACTCTTTTGTAAATATGTTCTCGAACTCAATACAAAAAGCAACTCCATCAAACTCCTGGAAACTTTATTTTGGATCTGCGCACTCAATGCAACCCTCTCTTTTATGAATAGTATTTTATTTGCCGATGCTGGAGAAAATTCTTGGCGATCGAAAATGCCGAAATTACTCATCGATTTGGCGCGATTTTTTTTAATTGGTATTGGAATTGCGATTGTTCTTTCTAAAGTTTGGGGTGCAAATTTAGCCGGTTTAGTCGCGGCTTTGGGGGTTAGTTCCATCGTTTTTGGCTTAGCACTGCAAGACACATTAGGGAGTGTCATGTCGGGTATTGCTCTGCTGTTCGAGCGTCCTTTTTCTGTGGGAGATTGGTTATCTGTCGATCGAACGATCGGTAAAGTGATCGATATTAATTGGCGCGCAGTTCGTCTGGAAACTCGCTCTCGAGCGATGGTTGTAATGCCACATAAACTCATTTCATCTCAAGCGATCAAAAACTACAGTCAACCGATACCACTCCATGGAGAACCCGTAATTCTCGGTTTTTCTTATGACCATCCTCCCAATTTTGTTAAGAAAGTTTTACGCGATACAGCTCTTTCGACTCAAGGGATATTATCCGATCCAGAACCTCGGATTAGAGTCGTTGGCTATGAAGATTTTGAAATTACGTATAAAATTGTTTTTTTTATAGAAGACTATCATGATGTAGAAGATATTCGCGATCGACTGATGACGCGAATTTGGTATGCCGCACAGCGAAACGAGCTAACACTTCCTTACCCAATTCGTACGGTATATAATGTAGATAATCCACCTTCAGTTATGGTGAAAAAAAGTCAAACAACCGAGCAGTTCACGAAAACTCTACAATCAATTCCGGTATTTTTTCCCTTAACAAAAAACAGCGAATCCTTAGATCGATTTGCCAAAGGTGCAGCGATTCAAAAATTTGGGGTGGGTGAAAAAGTGATTCATGTTGGGGAAGTTGTTCAATCGTTGTATATTATTACTTCCGGTCATGCAGTCATCGGGGTTCGAGACCGATCGGGCAAACAAAGAGAAGTCTTGAAAATGTATCCGGGTGAATTTTTTGGAGAAATGGCGCTTTTTAGTAGCGAACCTAGTCAAATTTCCATCACAGCACTTGACGATTTAGAAGTCATTGCTATTTTCTCCGATGTTGTGGATCTGATGCTCAGTAGTCAGCCGAGTTTGGCACGGGAAATCGGACAAATTATCGAAGCACGTCAAAAAGCGATCGATGCAATCGAGCAACGAATATGAAAAAACTATTATTTATTTGTGGAAAAAATCGATGGCGCAGTCCAACTGCCGAAGCTCTTTTCTCTAAGTATGAAGGGTTAGAAGTCGAATCAGCAGGAATCGATCGAGATGCAGACTTCCCATTAAGTAGTGACGCTATCCAAAATGCGGATATTGTCTTTGTCATGGAACAATCGCAACGCCGCAAGCTATCTCAAAAGTTTGGAGTTTGGCTCAAAAATAAACAAGTCGTTTGCTTAGATATTCCCGATCGATATCGCTATATGCAACCCGAATTAATCGAGCTACTGCAACAAAAAGTTCTTCCGTTACTCGGCACCTTTTCGTAAATTCTCGATTCCGCTTCTACAATGCTGAAGTCGGAAAAAGCACCTTTGCTTTCTCCACATTTTGACGCACCAAATCCGCCGCAGCTTGCAGAGCCTTTTGTTCCTCCGCTGTCAAATCCAACTCAAAAATCTGCTCGACCCCCTGACCGCTCAAACGACAACAAACTCCCAAAAATACATCTTTAATCCCATATTCCCCTTGTAAATAAACCGCCGCACTGACTAAGCGAAACTGATTTAATAAAATCGATTCCACCATCAAACAGGTCGAAGCCGCAGGCGCATAATACGCACCCCCGGTTTTCATCAGTTCCACAATTTCTGTCCCCCCTTGGCGAGCCCGTTCCACCAAAAGATCGACCTTCTGGGCATCCATCAACTTGGTAATGGGAACGCCACCCACGGTGCAATAGCGGGGCAAGGGAACCATCATATTACCGTGGTTGCCCAAAACCATCGTTTGTACGTCCCGCGCCGACACCCCCAATTCTGTGGCGATAAATACTTGCAACCGCGAGGCATCGAGCACTCCTGCCATGCCGATAACCCGACGCGCAGGAAGTCCCGTCGCCTGCCAAGCGAGGTAAGTCATCACGTCTAGGGGATTGGTAACGACAATCAGAACGGCATTGGGAGATTGGGCGATCGATTTTTTCGCCGCATCGATGACAATCTTAGCGTTGGTTTCGATCAAATCATCCCGACTCATGCCCGGAAGACGCGCCCGTCCGGCAGTAATCACCACCACGTCGGAGTTGGCGGTATCAGCGTAGTTGCTCGTACCAATAATATGACGATCGTGTCCTTCCAATCCCCGCGCTTCCATCAAATCTAAGGCAATGCCTTGGGGTAATCCGTCTTGGATATCGAGCAACACCACATCGGCGAGGTTTTTGGAAATGATGGCATGGGCCAGAGTACTGCCGACTTTCCCCGCGCCAATGATGGAAACGCGGTTCTGTGTAGTGGTTGAAACGGAAGGATTCAGAGTTTGCACGATCGATCGGTTAAGGGAGAATAATCATCAAATCCTAATCTACCTCACAGAGGGATTAGGCTTTGATTCTGTGATCGAGGAGTTGCCGAAGTCTAGGAGAGTGTAACCTCGTACGGGACAAGCAAAAGCGCAGAAGCGCTAATTACTCGAATTCCTCGAGTTGATCGAGCCGCAGCCAAATATTGGGAGTGGGGACTAGACCAAATTTGATTAAAGCATAATCGCCCTGAGTGTCCAAAATTTCGCCTTTGGTGTCAAAAATGTAGGACGAAAAGCGAGTGTCGCTGGCTTTGGATTCCACACTATTTTCTAACTTTTCGCGGACGACGCGGACGAAAGATCCTTTTTTAATACCTTTGGCTTTGGGAGGCATAATCGATCGGGGATTGTAGGTTTAGGAGATGAGATCGAGATACAGGACTGACGACGATACTCCACCGGAGTCGCCGAAGCGATCGCCCGAACCCGTAACAGATTCTCAACTATTGTACGATGTGGTTCGATCTAACGAGAGCGCCGGGAGCCGATCGTTGTTCGTGCATCTCGCCACGCTTGCCATAAGTTGCCCCGCATCAGCGCTGTTGCACCCCGGAGGATGGGCAATTCGGGGAAATCCGGATCGAGAGCAGCGATCGTTTCGACTTCTGTTTGAGCCGCACCGGGGCTCAAATCGCACAAATTGAGGAAGGCGAGATAGGCATGAGCGTTGGGGTTGTCTGCGTCGAGTTCCACAACCCGCTCGAAGGCAACGATCGCATCATCAACCCGTTTTTGCAACACCCGCGCTAACCCCACAGCATATGCCCAGTCTGAGTTTTGGGGGTCTTGTTGCAGTCGGTATTCTAAGGTGAGAATGGTTTGTTCTAAGTAATCTTGAATCGGATCGTATTGATTGATTCTGCCAATGTTCTCAAACACGGGTTCGAGAGCGCCAACGCCTTGGGGTAAGGCTTTTGCCAACTCCCGCAGTTGCGTCACTAAATCTAACTCTTGTGCGGGAAGGGGCGCTGCGATAGAATCGATCGTCAATGTCACCGAAGGCATGGAAATGGGGTAGTTTTCTCCCGTTTCCCGGTTGAGATAAGTCGCGGCTAGGGTGTAAATTCCCGGTGCAACATTGGCCGGAGGTAGCATTGCCGTGCCTTCGGTGACGATGAAGCGTCCGGTTCCCGGTTCGTTACTGGGATCGACGAGTTTTCCCATGCCGATCGCCCGATCGTGCAACCATTGTATCGATTGTTTGCCATCGGATGTAATAAAGTTACTTGAAGACTGCGGATTCGATCGGATGCGCTGGGATTGTTTCCAAGTCAGCAAAACCAAGCCCGATCGTAACGAATCCCCATCTCCAGACCAGATATAAGTTAGGGGGACGGGAAACCCAGGCGGAACGCGACCGGGAACGATCGCCCGATCGAGTTGAATGCGAGCGCTGCCCGAACCATTCAACGGATTGACCGCTACTAACGGCGCTTTGCGGTGGTAGAGCTGCAACCTCGAACCATCGGGTAACGACCAATTCTGGTGCGGTGCAAATTCCGGACTGGCGGCGATCGTTTCTACCATTTGTGCTTGGGACTCCGGCACCGATCCTTGTTCCCCGGTTTTCGTCAAGAACCAAGACAAAGATCTCACATCTGGGGTGACTTGAGAGGCGCGAACCCCCACTTGCCGACCGTACACTTGGAAATTGGCGAGACTGCCGTAGTAACTGAAATTGTGTTGGTTAATTTCTGGAGTAGAGGGGAGAACACCCAGGGTCGATCGTAAATACGGTTCGGTTTTGACAATTTCGGCGATGACTTGGGTATGAGGAAACTCCGCTCCCAAGTAAGCCTGATGGGGCGTTCGCAACTCAGTGGGCAGAGGCACAAACTCGCTGCCAAAGATGTTAATCATCCACAAGACGATCGCCACTGTTACCGTCCCCACCCGCACTAGCCATCCCCACTGTAGAAATCCCCAAGCCAGACCGATCGACATCACCGGTAAATAAGGCAAAACGTAGCGAAAGTCCTTATTCACATTTAGAGAACACAGTACATAAGCCCCCACCCAGAACACCGCCAGCCAAGTAAAAGCCCCGACTGGAAATTCAGATAGGCGATTGGGACGGGTTTTCACACCGTTAGAAGAAGAAGGCGAAGCATTTGCACTGTACTGGGGTTGTGCCGGAGCGTTATCTGGCAAACGGTTCGCCTCTGCATTTTCCCCCGATCTCTTCGTCTTCGATCGCATCCAAGCCCGTCTGAAAACATAGACCAAAAATCCCGCCAGCGCAATGACCAGCAACGGGAAAGAAACTTGTTGAGGAAGCTGTTTCCAGTAGTACGTCCAAGCGTCGATCGAATTCAGAGGCGGATCGCCCTCAGCCAGTGCCGAATCGATCGTTGCTCGCTTCCCAGAGGTCAGAATCAGCAGCCAATTGGCGCGATACCACCAACCCCAAATCGGCACGGAAATCAACAACGCACCGACGAGTTGCAACAGGCGTCCCCAGGCGAAACTTGCCAGAATTTCCCCCGTCACCCACAGCAAAGGAAACCACAAAAACAGCAACGCCGTTTGTTTGACCATCAGCGCCAACCCCAAGGCAACCCCAAAAGCGATCGCCCACAGCCAGCTTTTGACGGCTTGTTGCCATTTAAATTCCCTCTGGGGAAGGCTGCAATCGCGCCACACCGTCAGACAAAAAAACGCCCCTGTCACCGCCGCCGTCAGCGGATAATCCAGCAGAAAATCCAAGCGCACCCCATACAGTCCCGGGAACAGCAAACACAGTCCCGCCGCCCACAATCCCACGCGAGGCTCGAATAAATGCTTGCCCAAACTGTAGACTGACGCCAGAAGAACCGCTGTAAAAAACAGGTTAACGCAGGTTGCCGCATCCAATCCCGTCCCCAAAATGTTGAGAAACGGGGCAGTCGCGATGTAAGTTAAGGGGGGAATTTTGGACGATAGGAGCCAAAGTTGTTGCCACCAGTCGGCGGATAACCATTGGGGGTGTTGTAAAAATCGCCAATAATTCATCGAACCAATCAGGTAATCCGCCGGGTCCCAAGACGGAATCGATCGATCCAAGGCTAACCAAAGACGATCGATCGCCGCCGCCACCAGCCACATGACTGCCAAGATCTGCAAACCTTGAAACTGAGGAAATTTTCTTTTGCTTTGACTCGGCTTCATCCAACTAGCCACCTCGACATCCCTATACTAAAGCGTAGGAGTGTCATCTCTTTCAACGCATTCGACCCAGGAGTTTAATGAATCGCTTTATTTCATCGAGAGTTCGCCACGCATTTTGGGTTCCCGCGACCTTAATGGCGATCGCAACTAGTTCGATCCGCACCCAAGCTCAGACCCTTTATAACCCAATTCGCCTGCCTGCCAACGGCGAAATGACTGATACTTTATCGGAAAAGGATATCCCCACGGGTCAGGGAGGATTTGCCCGCGATTACCTGATCGAATTGCAAGCCAACGATCAAATGACGATCGACGTCACTTCCGATAGCTTTGATTCGATCGTCTCATTAATTGCGCCCGATGGCTTAACGATCGCCGAAAATGACGACGGTCCTGACGGTAGCACCAATTCTCTCCTGTTTACCCGCATTACCAGTCCGGGAACCTACATTGTTCGAGTTCGCGCCTTCGGAGAAACCGGAAGCGGACCGTTTAACCTCAAAGTGACACGATTGCGCCCAATTTAATCATCCGCCGTCGGGTGGGTTGAAGCACGAAACGCACCCGACGACGCAGATTCCCAGTGACTGAAACTTCCGTAATCTAACGGAGGTCATGCTCAAACTAACTTGTCTAAGGTAGAATAAAGTTAGCAAATTCAGTCTGAAGTCATGATATCCAAAGAAGCAACCTCTTCGGTTTTTATCGCTGGGGGTGGGTTTGCGGGTGCGGGTTTTTCCTCCACTATCGGCGGTATTGGATTGGTGGGGAGTTTTGGCGGAATTGGGTTGGGGATGGCTCCCGTAACAGTGGCGGGTGCGGTCCTGGGATCGGCTGCCTACGGGGCGTTTGGCGCCATCAGTGATGGGGATATGGCGGCGTTTGGGGCGATCGGATTGGGTACGGTGGGTGGCATCGGAGTGTCGGCAACCATCGGCGGTATGGGGTTTAGCGTGGGTGGCAGCGCCATCGGCATCGGCATGGGAACGATGGCGTTTACCGGCGGCATTGTCGGGTTGGGAATTTATGGGTTGTATAAGGCATTTACACCAGAAGTCGGTCAGCGTTTTGCCGGAGCAGTGGAAGCATTCGATCGTGCTGAAAGTCAAATTCTGGAACGGGAAGCGTATGTGAATCTTATATTCAAGCCTATAGAGTTAGATCCAATGTGGCAAGAATGGGAGTTGGAATACAAATTTTCGACGACGGAAAACCTATTTTCACCTTTTTCGGAACTCAAGAGGTGAATACGGTAGCGATCGATGCCGATAGTAACCTCTTAGTTGGAGGTGATTTTGAGGGGACGATTACGAGTTGGAATCTCGAGAGTAAAGCTTTACACAAAACCTTGAGTAATCGATCGTTTTCGGGAATTCATGGTGGAATTGTATTGGCTGTAGATTTGAGTCCCACTCAACACACGATCGCCAGTGGTAGTACCGATCGTACCGTGAAATTATGGGATTTGCAAACCGGTGAATTGCGGCGTACATTAACCGGACATTCCTCTACGGTTCTCTCTATTTCGATCGCTCCCAATGGAAAAACGATCGCGACTGCTAGTTCAAATGAAGTGATAATTTGGGAAATACAAACGGGAGAATGTATACAAGATCTGGCGGGAAATTCTCCTGTCATTTTTAGTCCCGATGGATATCGCTTAGTGACAGGCGATCTTCAAAATAACTTGCGAATTTGGCAACAATCCGTACGAAAAAAGGACGATCGTTCGGTGTTATTTGGCAAGTGGTGGAAAGCTTTAGGTGTAAATATTGATGCTTCCTTAGAAGAAGTGAAACTGGCGTATCGCCGCCTAGCAAGATTGTATCATCCCGATCTCAATCCTTCAAAAGAGGCGATCGAGCGAATGCAAGCTTTAAATAAAGCTTATGATGAATTTGTGAAGGGATATACTCGATCTGTTCGATCGATCTAAATTCAGATCGATTACCGAAATAGCAATACCGGAATATGACTGCTGCGTAACATTTGAATCGTGGTACTACCGACAATTAAATGTCGAATTCGGCTGTGTCCGTAAGCACCCATTAAAAGCAAGCTAATGTCCTGTTCTTCGATGTAAGTGGCGATCGTCTTTTCTGGATGACCGGGAAGCAAGGAACACACCGGATCGAAGCCTGCCAATCGAGCTTTGTGTTCGGCTTGTCGCAAACGTTGGACTGCCGTGGCGTCATCTGGATGTTTGGTCACTTTCAAGATATGAAGTTCCAACCCTTCAAACACGGGAAAGTCTATCATAAATTGGAGCATTTTTTCACTGCTCGGACTGCCATCATAAGCCAGTAATAACCGATCGATGGGTTTAAATTCGCGAGAACTTATCCAGCAAGGCTTGTGACTCGATCGGACGATGCGTTCGATATTCGATCCCAAATGTCCGGAAGCAAACTCAGCACCGTTCACCTCGTTTTCCCAAGACGATCGCATCTGCTCTAGATTCAAATTCATGGAAAATATCGATCAAAAATCCCGTTTCGTGAATCGTATTAAATGCAATTCCTTCACCCGAAAAGAATTGTGCAGCATCTTCAAGGATTAGCTTAGACTGCTGATGCGCGAGCCTCGCTTTTTCATGCTCGAGTTCGACGAGCTTATCCAGCAGTTCGCGAGAAGCATCTAACCCCAAAGTTCCGCTAAAATTGTCTGTTGAAACCACTTTTTGGCTGCGAACATCCGTCACGTGAAGAATATCGACACCCGCATCTAAACGATGTGCTAACCAAGCCGCATAGTGGTAACTACTTTGGGAAAATTTCGAGCCATCGGTACAAACTAAAATTCGTTTCATAAGTTCTTAAACTAGTGAGAAGCCGCATTTTGCGATTCGGGTTTATCGTGAATTGCCAATTTTTCCATCAGCGTCGCACTGGCTTCGTTTAATCCCAGCAAATCTACATCAGCGCCATTGCGACGAAATTTGAGAACGACTTTATCCACTGCCACCACAGCAGATTGATCCCAAATATGAGCGTGGGTTAAATTAATTGTTACTTTCTCCAGTTCTTCTTGGAAGTCGAAAGACTCGATAAAATCATCCACGGAAACAAAAAAGAGCTGTCCGGCAACGTTATAAGTACGATGAGTTGTGTCCGGACTTAATACCGTATCGACGAAGATAACCTTGGCAATTTGGCGGGAGAAAAATACCGTACTCAGCGCAATTCCCGTAATCACTCCGATCGCCAAATTGTGCGTAAATACGGTAATGAATACCGTGGTCACCATTACCGCTGTTTCGCTGCGAGGAATGCGCTGCAAATTGCGAATAGAAGACCAGTTAAATGTCCCGATCGAAACCATAATCATCACCGCAACTAGCGATGCCATGGGAATTTGTTTTACCCAATCTCCCAACACCAAAATGAAAAATAAGAGGAAAATTCCCGCACACAATGTCGAGAGACGACCCCTTCCTCCGGACTGAATATTAATCACCGATTGTCCGATCATGGCGCATCCTGCCATGCCGCCAAAAAATCCGGTGATAATATTAGCAATTCCCTGACCCTTGGCTTCTTGATTCTTATCGCTGGGGGTGTCTGTCAGTTCGTCTAATAGCGATGCAGTTAATAGCGATTCTAGCAAACCGACGATCGCCATTGTCATGGCATAAGGGAAAATAATGTTGAGCGTTTCCAGATTTACCGGTACATCTGGGAGCAGAAAAAATGGCAAAGTACTGGGTAATTCTCCCATATCTCCCACCGTGGGAACTTCTAAATTACTGCCGATCGCCACGGCTGTCAAAACGACGATCGCCACCAACGGAGAAGGCACAACTTTTGTTACTCTTGGCAATAAGTAAATAATTCCCAAACCCACCGCCACCATCACGTAAACCAACGGGGGAACGTTAGTCAGTTGCGGCAATTGCGCCATAAAAATCAAGATTGCCAAAGCATTGACAAACCCGATAATGACCGCACGGGGAACGTACTTCATTTGGCGACCCAATTTGAGAAAACCAAACAGAATTTGAAAAATTCCCGTCAAAATTGTCGCGGCAAATAAGTACTGTAACCCGTAATCTTTGACCAGGGAAATCATCAACAGTGCCATCGCTCCCGTGGCAGCAGAAATCAATCCCGGTCGTCCGCCAACGATCGCGGTTGTGACGGCAATACAAAACGAAGCGTATAACCCTACTTTCGGATCGACCCCGGCAATGATAGAAAATGCGATCGCCTCGGGAATGAGAGCCAAAGCCACCACCGTTCCCGCCAAAATATCTTTACGAGTATTAAAAAACCACTCTCGTCTCCAAACGGCTGTATTCAAGTGACCTCCCATGACCTTACTGACAACTCAAACAATTCTCTATCTTCTTGCGGCGATCTCCACTCGCCCCAAAGATTAACCCCAAACACTACCATACAAGGGATGGTTTCAGGATATGTGTCAACTTCAGGCTGGAATAGACTTTTCTAAACCGCTATATTTTCCCCTCTATCCCCCGCCAATCCCCAGAAGGAATAAACGCCGCCCAGTAGTAAGGATGATTGTACTCTTCCCCGTCGAGCATTTCCAACTGCACCCGACGCAGCACCTCACCGCGACCCCTGATTGACTGACACAACTAAAAAGCCCGAAGCGGTCTGAGTACAATGAATTCATGCTTCAAGGAGAGTTAGAGTCGAGATTGTTTTTTGGAGGCTCGTGCCCGCTGGAGGTCAGGAAAACTGTCGAGAAACAGACATCGGTGAATTGTCCACTGTCGAGTCATGGCGAGTCGAACCCAATTCCATTGTTTCCATCGACCGTGTAGCTGAAACACAAAGGAGCGTTGGATGCCGATGCGCAAATGCCAACGAGAGTTGACTCGAACAGATTTCATCAACTTGCCATCGGCAAAATCTCGGTCTGCGAGTCAGACCACCGTTACACCTTCAGGAATTACCCTATTACCATTCAGCTAAATTTCTATTGTAATGGAACATGGGTTCGTTCCAAGGTAAACAGGCTTCCACCTGTGGAAAGGCGAGAAGTAGTAATCTATGAGTCGTAATATATAATAAATTGCGAAGAGGCTGCCGTTGTGCTGCTTTTTTTATAAAACTCGTAGTATATAGTGATAAGAATGAGTTACAATCAACAATTTCTGCAAAGTTTATATGATGCCTTTAATAACCGTGAAATTGAAACAATTATCTCATTTATGCGTCCGGATGTGAAATGGGCGAACGGATTGGAAGGCGGTTTTGTTTACGGACGCGACGCAGTGCGCGAATACTGGACGAATCAATTTAAGGATATTCAACCGGAACTCGAGACGTTAAAATTCGAGACGGACGAAAATAATCGCAACGTTGTTACCGTTCATCAAGTCATCAAAGATGTACAAGGCAATTTACTGGCGGATGCCACAGTTCAGCAAATCTTTACTATTGAGAATGGTTTGATTAGTCTTTACGAAATTGGCGCAACTGAAACCATCCAAGAAATGATTCAAAAGGCGAGAACCTTCGATCGACAATAGTAATGCTTCGACGATCGGTTTGAGTAATCGCGTTTTATCAAATCTAGTATGAGTGTTTACCCAGGGGTTCGATCGAACAAAAAAAATAAGGGCAATATTTCTATTACCCTTATCAATATCATCAAAAATGGCATCAGAACAAATACAAAATGCCAAAAAGAACGATCCAAACGACATCGACAAAGTGCCAATAAATTTCCGCTGCCTCGATGCCGAAATGACTTTCGCTGGAGTAACGACCGGGTTTGAACGATCGCCATAACACCAGCAAAATCAACGATAATCCAAAGCAAACGTGCAAACCGTGAAACCCAGTTAGGACGTAGAACGTACTGGTAAATAAGTTCGTGGTTAGTCCAAATCCTGTATGGGCATATTCATAGCCTTGTCCCACTAGGAAAATAGCCCCCATCAGCGCCGTTGCCCCAAACCAAGCTCGTAATCCGGCAACATTATTTTGCTTAATGGCTTGATTTCCTTTGTTCATGACGAAACTGCTAGAAATCAGAATGATGGTATTAATTCCGGGTAGTAACAGTTCTGTTTCTGGAGTCCCTTCCGGGGGCCAAACCGGAGACACTGCACGAAACGTCAGGTAAGCCGTAAACAAGCCTAAGAAAATCATCGACTCAGCAACTAGGAACATATAAATTCCGAACAGTCGATGGTCGGGATGCTCTTCGTGATGTCCTGCGGCGGCTGTCTCTTCTTGATGGTAATTGAGCGCTGTTTTAGAGGAGTCGAGAGTTGAACCAGTCATAGATATTGTTTTGTTAGTGGCTAGTTGTTAGTGGCTAGTGGTTGGTTGAAGTAATAAGTGATGGGCGATCGGTGATGGGTGAGTTGAGGTCATTTTTTAGTTGTTAACTCTAATAACCCATTACCCATTACCCATTACCCATTACCCATTACCCATTACCCATTAAGAAATTACATTTCCGCTTTGACTTCTTCTAACAAATCCCGAATTGAGATTGCTTCCGGTTCTCGATCGAAGTCGATCCCGTATTCATAAGGACCCGACCAAAGAACGGGATCGTCATCGAAGTTTTCGATCGGCGGTGGAGAACTCGTTTGCCATTCCAAAGTTAGCGCTTTCCAAGGATTCGCACCAGCTTTGGGTCCGTACAGCCAACTCCAAACGGCATTAATTGTAAATGGAATGGTGGAAAGGGCCAGAATGATAGACCCCACGGTACAAATCTGATTGATGGTGGCAAATTCGGGATTGTACTGAACCACCCGTCGCGGCATACCTTGAAGTCCCAAGATGTGCATGGGGAAGAAGCAGAGGTTGAACCCGACAAAGTGCAGGACAAAGTGAACCTGACCCCACTTGTCGTTCATCATCCGACCCGTCATTTTGGGGAACCAGTGATAGAGTCCGGCGTAAATTCCGGTGACGCTACCGCCAAAAAGGACGTAGTGGAAGTGGGCGACGATGAAGTAGGTGTCGTGAACGTGAATGTCGAAGGGAACAGAAGCCACCATGACGCCGCTGAGTCCGCCAACCAGGAAGAGGGCGACGAATCCGATGGAAAATAGCATGGGACTGTTGAGGCGAATTTTGCCGCCCCAAATGGTTGCCACCCAACTAAATACTTTAATTCCGGTGGGAACGGCGATCGCCATCGTCGCCACCATAAAGAACATCCGCAACCAACCGGGAGTGCCGCTGGTAAACATATGGTGCGCCCAGACAACCAAACCCAAAAAGCAAATGGCTAAGCTAGAATAGGCGATCGCTCGATAGCCAAAAATCGGTTTGCGGGCGTGCACGGGCAAAATATCGGAGATCAACCCGAAGACGGGCAAAATCATGATATACACTGCCGGGTGGGAGTAAAACCAGAATAAATGCTGGTAGACAATGGGATCTCCGCCACCGGTGGGATTGAAAAATGCCGTTCCGGCAATCAGGTCGAAACTGAGCAAAATCAATGCCCCAGCCAGAACGGGAGTGGAAACCAACGCCAAAATCGAGGTTGCCAACATCGCCCAGCAATACAAGGGCATATCAAACAGCGTCATCTCTTTGATACGCATATTGATGATGGTGGTGATGAAGTTCACCGCGCCCAAAATAGACGAAGTTCCCACCAACAATAGGCTGAGAATCCACAGCATTTCGCCCAGTTGACCGCTGGTGACGCTTAACGGCGGATAGGATGTCCAACCGGCGCTGGGCGTTTCTGTCACCAAGCTGACAATCAACATGATCCCGGCGGGGGGCAGTATCCAAAAAGCGATGGCATTCAACCGAGGAAATGCCATATCCTTTGCCCCAATCATCAAGGGCAATAGGTAGTTGGCAAACGCCCCGGTTCCGGCGGGGACAATCCACAGAAAAATCATGATTGTGCCGTGGAGAGTCAGCACGCCGTTGTAGTTTTCGTAACCTAGCAAGTCGGGATTGGGAGTTGCCAGTTCGCCGCGCATCGCCGTTGCCATCGCCCCACCAATGAGGTAGAAGACGAAGCTGAGGACAAAATATTGAATGGCGATGACTTTGTGGTCGGTATTGAACGTAAAATAGTCCGTCCACGGTCGGTCTTCTGTCGCTGGCGACTTATGAGGTTGAGTTTGGGGTTCGAGTGATGTTGCGGTCATAAATCGAGTTTTTGTTGAATTTAGAGGTTTGGGGTTGGTGAATCATTACCAATTACCCATTACCAATTACCCATTACCAATTACCCATTACCAATTACCCATTACTAATGAGGATGAACTTGGGCGAGGGTGTCTTCGGTGATCCCCAAATCCGCAGTCCGCATCGCCAGACGATCGCGATCGCTCAGTTCGGCGGATGCCATGGCGATGGTGTTATCGTCCACGGTTTTGCTCGCAATCTGCGACTGTAACCAAGCATCGTAATCTTCGGGAGTATGGATGATGACTTGAGTCTGCATGGCACCGTGATAGGAACCGCACAGTTCTGCACAAATGACTGGATAAGTGCCAGGTACTTGGGGATGGAAGCGCAATTGGGAAGTCCGTCCGGGAATGGCATCCTGTTTCAGTCGGAACTGCGGCACCCAGAAGGCGTGCAGTACATCTTGAGCTTTGATATTGAGCTGGACTTCTTTGCCGGCGGGAATGTGCAATTCCCCGGAAACAATGCCACTGCCGGGATAGGTAAACAGCCATGCAAATTGCAATCCCATGACATCGACTTCGACATCGGCGGGTTTGCCTTGGCTGTCGGGGGAAGCCCCCACACCGAGCGCCATATGATTGTGCATATGGTTCATTTTCGGGGTGGTACCGTCGAGGGTGGCAGCGATCGCCGCACCGGGTTGCATTGCCACTTGCTCGGTATGGGGATCGCCCGATGCCATGGGATCGAGACCGCCCATGCTGTTATAGACCTCGAAGCTATAGATGGATAAACCCAGAACGATGACAACGGGAATTCCCGTCCACAGAATTTCTAGGGGTAAATTACCTTCGATCGGCGGTCCGTCTGTATTGTCTCCGGGTTTTTGGCGAAATCGAAAGACGGCAATGACGATCGCGCCTTCCACCAGTAAGAATAAGGCGGTGGCGATCGTCATCATGGTATTGAACAAGCCATCGACAAGCGGGGCTTCTAAGGAGGCGGCGACAGGCATCCAGCCATTATTTTGCCCGTACCACAGGCTAATTAGAGTAATGGCGACGCCAGCTAGCATCGTAGTAATAGCAGTTGGGATTTTCACGTTGATTTTTCCTCTAGCGGTACGTTCTGTCGCTGGCAGCATTGCAGACGTATGCTTTGCGAGTCTTTTCTATTATCAGGGATGTTTGCAGTAGAAGGCGAAGGGCGTAATTTGGGTGGCAATGGCCCATCAAATCGGGGGATCGCCCGTCACATATTGGATGTTCCGGTTTTAGTCTAGGCTCGATCGCCCAAAGCGAGCGGTTAGACCCTAAAATCTTCAGCTTTTTTTTCGATTGTTAGCAGTTATTATTTTTTGTTAATTTTTATACCGTACAGCTTGCCAAGGGTATCTTGCATATGACAGACCTTAAAACATTCCTAAAGCTTTGGGCTTATCCCAGAAGTAGGCTTTAAGGTAAGAGTGCGAGATCGAAATCTCAACCGAATTGGAGAATCAACTCGCGATCGGTAAGCACTCAATAAAGGTTAACTTTCGTAACTCATGCTCGACTCCGTACTCCGTCGAACCTCGGCGGCTGACACACCCAAAACCCTTCTACCTGTAGACCGCGTTCGCCGTCTGGTCTGGAAACTGGCGATCGCGACCTTGGTACTGATGGCGATCGGTAGTGCGACGCGGGTGATGAATGCCGGACTCGCCTGTCCCGATTGGCCCCTGTGTTACGGAACCCTGATTCCCACCCAGCAGATGAACCTGCAAGTCTTTCTGGAGTGGTTTCACCGCTTGGATGCGTCCCTAATCGGACTGATGTCGATCGCCTTGACGGCGATGTGTTGGTGGTGGCGGCAAGAGTTACCCCGATGGTTACCTTGGGCGGCAATAGGGGCTTTGGCATTAGTTGTGTTTCAAGGGGTTTTGGGGGGACTTACCGTCACGCAATTGCTCCGCTTTGATATCGTCACGGCTCATCTAGGAACGGCTCTGTTATTCTTTGTCACAGTGCTGACGATCGGCTTTGCACTGATGCCCTACCAAGGTACGGGTACAGCCTCAAAGCTGCGCTCGTCGGTTTAGCCGGTGCCATTTTGGTCTATCTCCAAAGCCTACTGGGGGGATTAGTTGCCTCGCAGTGGGCGCTACATCAATGTCTGGGTAACGAGCAACTCTGTACGGTGATGAATAGTCATATGCTTGGGGTGGTTCCTCCAACACTGGCAACCCTTGTTCTGATAATTTGGGCGTGGCGCACCCCCGGACTGCATCCAACCTTGCGGCAACTGGCAAACTTCTCGGGAATTTTGTTAACGTTACAAATAGTTTTAGGGGTGGCGACCTATAAGCTGCATCTGCAAGTCGAACCTCTGACTGTCGCTCACCAAACTATTGGAGCGACTTTGCTCGGAACCTTAGTTGCCTTCACCGTCTTGGCAATGCGCGATGTTTCTCGGAAAATCCCAACTCGAACGGCATAAACATCGCGATCGATCCCCCGACAAACGAGTACGCGCCCATCAGCCAATTTGAACCCATACTGACAATCTACATGACGATCGCGCCTTGCCTCAGAGTGGGCTATGCGCTTCACAATGCTCTTCACAACGCGATTCCCCAAGCGGATCGCCTGCCGCAGCGAAATGAGAGGATGAAAATTCATGCAAGAAATTCTCGGCACTAGCCCCCAACGACACCACCAAAACTTTCTTCAGGTGATTCAGAGCTACTACCAGCTCACCAAACCCCGCATCATTATCCTGTTACTGATCACGACGGTGGCGGGGATGTGGGTTGCCGCAGAGGGTCGTGTCGATCCGGTACTGTTACTAGCCACGATCTCTGGAGGGGCGCTATCGGCTGCCTCAGCCAATGCGATTAACTGTTTGTACGATCGTGATATTGACTACATCATGGAACGCACCCGCCATCGTCCCCTGCCTTCGGGACGCATTCAGCCTCGGGATGCCCTGATTTTTGCGATCGCACTTGCTGTTCTCGCGTTTACTCTGCTTACGGTTTTTGCCAATCTATTGGCAGCCTGCCTTTCCATGTCTGGGATCGTTTTCTACGTCCTGGTTTACACCCATTGGCTCAAGCGCCACACCATCCAAAATATCGTCATTGGCGGTGCTGCGGGAGCGATTCCTCCTCTGGTGGGTTGGGCGGCTGTCACCGGCGATTTGAGCTGGGGTGCTTGGATGTTATTTATTATCGTCTTTTTGTGGACTCCGCCTCATTTCTGGGCGCTGGCGATCTATATTCGGGACGAATATGCAGAAGTCAACGTGCCGATGTTACCGGTGATTGCGGGCAATGAAGAAACTGCAAAACAGATTTGGTGGTACACCTTGGTGATGTTACCGACCACATTCTTATTGGTGTATCCTCTGGGGGTTTGCGGTGCGGTGTATGCTGGCATTGCTGCATACTTGGGATGGATTTTTGCCCACAAAGCATGGCAGTTGTTACAAACCCCAGACGATCGCGACAGCGCTCGATCGCTTTTCAAATACTCTATTCTTTACCTGATGTTGCTATCTGTGGGTATGGTGGTCGATAGCCTGCCTGTTACCCACCATTTGACCCAAATTGTGGCGGATAACTTACAAACGATCGTTGCGGCGATTCTGTGACGATAGAAAGCAGACCCTAGAAATCAATAGAGACGATCGAAGGGTTATTCTTCGATCGTCTCTGTTTTTACTATAGGACAGTGAACTCTTACCGTTACATAAGACCTACTCAAAACTACTCATTAATAGACAAAGCTACTCATGGTAACTTGATGCTTACTTCCTGTTTCATCCAGGGGAGTCGGCTCCTTCCTGTCCGCAGGCTAACACCGTCTAACTGACGGCTGATGTGTCGAAGTCTCAAAAACTTCTGAAATTTGAGGCGCTACTAACGACCCTCTGTCTATGGAGCCTGTGTCTCGCTGTCGCACGTTGATCAAACGCCACACTTCTGGGTGGAGACTGTATCCTCTGACGGCGACGGTAAAACCGTTACATATGACCACCATTCTAGCATATTTTCCGTAAAACCTACTCAAAAATGACTACATTTGCCAAGAGATGAAGAGTTTTTAAGTTACAGTTCCTACCCCAATTACCAATTACCAGCCCTAACCGAAATATATCCGATCCTGCACTGAAATTACCAACGCCTCGAACTTTGCCAAGCAGCGATCGCACCGGAGGCGATGGAAAGTAAAATCAACATCCAAAGGACAATTCCGGGCAAAAATGTCAAGACTCCAAAACCTCGGAGTATCCAAACAAAAAACGTTAGACCGAGAATAATACCAAAGGTTTGATAGTAAACTTTATTTCGATTGGTTCGATTCACAAGTTTAAAATTAGAAGGGTAAAATTAGAGGGGAAATTATTAATTGTTTAAAGAAGAGACTCAATTCGACGATGTAATGTAATTTTAAATTTGCATGGATGTCAACCCTCGTGGTTGAAAGTCAGCTTCTTCGATCGCGAACCGACTCCACAGGAGTATCGTAGCTTAAATCTTCCCAAATCCAATTCAGAAAGTCAACCAAGTGGGGACAAACCCAGCCAGATTGCCCCCATCTCAATTCAACGCATCCTTGTGCTGACTCATGCCAAACAAGCAGCTAAATCTTCCTCTGGCGTGGAAATGGGTTTGAGTTGGTATTTCTCGGATAATAATGCCAACACGTTGGGCGAGATAAATGCAGGCAGCGTCGGTCCCAAGCGAATATCTTGGATGCCCAAATACAGCAGTGTCAGCAACACGGCGACGGCTTTTTGTTCGTACCAAGACAGAATCATCGACAGCGGTAACTCGTTGACTCCCACATTGAAAGCATTCGCCAATCCCAAGGCAATTTGAATGGCAGAATAGGCATCGTTACATTGTCCCACATCCAACAGGCGAGGAATCTCGCCGATGCTGCCCAAGTTTTTGTCGAAGAAGCGGAATTTACCACAAGCGAGGGTGAGAACCACACAATCTTCAGGCACTTTTTCTACGAATTCGGTATAGTAATTCCGATCGGGTTTGGCGCCATCGCAACCACCCACTAGGAAGAAATGCCGAATTTTGCCTTGTTTGACGGCTTCGACAACCGTATCGGCAACATTGAGAACCGCATTCCGGGCAAATCCCGTCATCACGCTGCGAGGTTCCCCATCTTCGGCGAATCCCGGCAGTTCGATCGATTTTTGAATAACTGGAGAAAAGTCGGGTGTACCTTGTTCTGTGTGGGGTAGATAACGAAGACCGGGATACCCCATCGGTCCGATGGTAAACAGCTTATCTTCGTAGTTTTCATGGGGCGGCATCAAGCAATTTGTGGTCAAAATAATCGCCCCCGAAAACTTGGCAAAGTCCTTCGTTTGATTCTGCCAAGCTGTCCCGTAGTGACCGTATAAATGGGGGTATTTTTGTTTCAAAAGAGGATAACCGTGGGCGGGGAGTAATTCGCCGTGGGTGTAGACGGTAATGCCTGTATTTTGGGTTTGTTCGAGGAGCGATGCCAGTTGTTTGATATCGTGACCGGATACGAGGATGGCTTTACCTGCTTTGACGTTGAGGGGGACTACAGTGGGGACAGGATGACCGTAGGTTTGGGTATGTCCGGCATCCAACAGTTCCATCGATCGAAAGTTGATTTCCCCAACTTTGAGTGCTAAATTTACCCAATCTTCGAGGCTGAGATCGCGGCGATCGATCGCGGCTAAGACTTCCTGAATTCCGGCATAAACCCGATCGTCTTCTTGACCTTATTAAGATCGAACGAAAAATTCTATACGTCTTCGGCTACAGGATTTACACGATGACACTACTCATGGTAATGACGGTGCGTTACGCGCTCGCGCTTCACACCCTACATATATGGGCTTTGCGTCAGTTCTAGGCTAGCAACTGTTCGCTCCACTCCATGGGTTGCCGAAGGCGCCATGGACTACACCCTAATGGTGGCTGCGAGACCGGTGTCCCCGAGGGAACTCCGATCGAAAATGCCCTAAACCTCCTACCATAAAAACAGGGTTCAGTTAGGTTGGAGTACAAAACGCATGAAAATTGCGATCGCCGGAGCAACGGGATTTGTCGGGAGTCGCTTAGTCGAAGTTCTACAACAGCAAGGACACCAAGTCCTGGTTTTGACTCGCAGTCGGGAAAAAGCTGGGCGCCTGTTTCCCCCCAGCGCCTTCCCTAAACTGGAAATCGTTGACTATATTCCTACCCAGTCCGGCGCTTGGCAGCAGTCAATTTCTGGCTGTACGGGGGTCGTTAACTTAGCCGGAGCACCACTGGCGGACGAACGCTGGACGCCTGCGCGCAAGCAAGAAATCTTAGATAGTCGCCAACTGGGAACTCAGAAAATTGTCGAAGCCATTGCCATGGCTGATTCTAAACCGGAAGTGTTGGTCAATGCGTCAGCCGTGGGTTACTATGGCACGAGCGAAACAGCGACCTTTGATGAAACCAGTCCTGCGGGAGATGATTTCCTGGCGCAGGTTTGTCAAGCTTGGGAAGCCGAAGCTCAGAAGGTGAAAGATACCGGAACGCGGTTGGTGATTCTGCGGCTGGGTATTGTTTTGGGCAACGGCGGCGCAATCGGCAAAATGTTACTGCCCTTTAAACTCTTTGCGGGTGGGCCCCTGGGTAGCGGTCGTCAGTGGTTTTCCTGGATTCACATCGACGATCTCGTCAACTCGATTCTACAAGCATTGACTGACAGCCAGATGCAAGGAATCTTCAATGCCACCGCGCCCAATCCCGTACGGATGTCGCAGTTGTGCGAAACTCTAGGAGAGGTGATGGGGCGTCCTTCCTGGTTGCCGGTTCCGGATTTCGCGTTGGAGTTGATTTTGGGAGAAGCAGCGCAAGTCGTTTTGGAAGGTCAGCAAGTGTTGCCCAAACGGACTTTGGAAACTGGGTTTGACTATCAATATTCGACTCTGAAACCGGCGCTGCAAAAAGTGGTTAGTTCGCTGTGAAACTAGCTCGGATTGAGCCTGACTACAAAAAAGTGTGAAAACAATCAAACGTTGGTTTTGATATACTCCCGCGCCGTAGAACAGACGAGGCGTCGATTTGCGGATCGGATAGGCTGTGACAGTTTGTTAGGTGTCTCCTGCCATTAGTTCTTGGTGATTCAGGATTGGGTTATTTGTAAAGCTTTGTGACAAATCGTGCCAGAAGTGACTGGAACTCCTGAGTAAGAGGCAGAAGTGACAGCTTCGCTTCTTTTTCTGCTCCTTGACAGAAATCAGTCCGATCGCAATCTTGCACGAACAGCTTATGACACTTGACAAATCGCTCGATCGAGATAACGCTTATCCCCAGTCCGGTCTTTCCCAAAGCAATCCCCAACTTGCGGACAATTCTCCTGCCGCATGGGACTACAATCCCAATGAGGTGATTGTTAAATTCAAATCCGGCGTACAAACGGCAGATGTTGCCAAGCTTCAGTCCAATTTAAAAGCAACCACTCTCGAAACTACCCGGACATTAGGATCTCAACTTTGGCAAATTCAGGGGATGACGGCAGACGAAGCTGTTGCCGCCTACGAAGGCGATCCTCGCGTCGAATACATCGAACCCAACTATATCGTTCGCGCTTCGGCAATTCCCGACGATCCCAGTTTCGGTCAACTGTGGGGACTCAACAATACCGGACAAACAAGCGGTACACCGGACGCCGATATTGACGCACCCGAAGCTTGGAATCTGGCTACCGGAAGTTCCGATGTGGTGGTTGGTGTCATCGATACCGGAGTAGACTACAATCATCCGGATTTAGCGGATAACATTTGGACAAACCCTGGAGAAGTGGCGGGAGACGGCATCGATAACGACGGCAATGGCTATGTAGACGACGTTCACGGCTACGATTTTGTTAACAACGACGGCGATCCTTTCGACGATAACGGTCATGGAACCCACGTTTCGGGAACCATTGCCGCCAGTGGCAACAATGGCACTGGGGTGACGGGGGTGAATTGGTCGGCTCAAATTATGGGGTTGAAGTTTCTGAGTGCATCGGGTTCGGGTACGACCTTCGATGCCATTCAGGCTGTGGAATACGCCACGATGATGAAACAGACCTACGGGGTCAACATCAACCTGACCAGTAACAGTTGGGGTGGGGGTGGCTTTTCCCAGGCGTTGTCCGATGCGATCGAATTGGCTGGCGATGCAGACCAGTTGTTTCTCGCTGCTGCGGGAAATTCCGCGTCGGATAATGATACTGTTCTCAATTATCCATCAAGTTACGACTTAGAGAATATCATCGCCGTGGCGGCAACCGACCAGAACGATCTCAAGGCAGGTTTTTCCAGCTACGGGGAAACTTCCGTAGATTTGGGTGCGCCGGGAGTCAGCGTTTACAGCACCCTTCCGGGAAATAACTACGGCTTTCTCAGCGGGACATCCATGGCAACCCCTCATGTGGCAGGAGTTACTGCCTTGCTGTGGTCTCAGTATCCCAACTTAACTGCCGCAGAAGTCAAAGAAGTCATCTTGGGAACCGTCGATCCCATTGCCGCATTGGATGGATTGACTGTGAGTGGCGGTCGTCTGAATGCTTATAATGCTTTAGTCGCGCCGACTGCCGGTAGCATCTCCGGAACCAAATGGAACGATCTCGACGGCAATGGTACACGGGATACCGACGAACCCGGACTGGCGAACTGGACGATTTACCTCGATGCTAACAACAACGGCGAACTCGACGAAGACGAACAGTTCACCGTCACCGATGCCGAAGGAAACTACGACTTCAAATTCCTGACATCGGGTAATTACACCGTCGCCGAATTCCTCAAACCCGGATGGACACAGACGAGTTCTCCACAAACCTACAACCTTATCGTCGCAGAAAACCAGGAGATCGAGAATATTGACTTTGGCAACCAACTGACAAACCCGGCGTCAATTTCCGGTCGTAAATGGAACGATGTCGATCGAGATGGCATCCAAGACAACGACGAACCCGTTCTCGAAGGTTGGACGATTTACCTCGACACCAACAACAACGGCGAACTCGACGATGGCGAACAATCCACCGTCACCGATGCCAACGGCGAATACAGCTTCGAGAATCTGTCTCCCGATACCTATACCGTCGCCGAGGTACAACAACCCGGTTGGACGCAAACCTATCCGGTAACGGTCAGTAGTGGCAGCGTCAGGGATGAGTCCAACGATACGATCGCTACAGCCGTCGATAGCGGACTGATTCCCGCCAATCCTGGACTCTTCAACGATGCAGGTTCCATTGGAGATAACCCAAATGTCAGTTCTCCTGCGGATGTAGACTTTATCGAGGTGCAACTCAACGCCGGCGATCGCGTTACCATCGATATCGATGCTGCCGAATTAGGGTCTTCTCTCGATTCGATCGTGCGATTATTCGATTCGACCGGAACTGAGGTGGCGGTGAACGATGACTCTTCCGCACCCGGTGAAACTTTTTCTCTAGATTCCTACATCAACTTTACCGCAACGGTTTCGGATACCTACTACGTCGGGGTCAGCAGTTACGCCAACTTCAACTACGATCCCTTTGTTGAGGGTAGCAATAGCGGATCTAGTACGGGAATCTACGATATTGAGATTGCCGTCAACGGTGGAGTCGTTCCAGGAACTCATTTGGTCAACCTCAACCCCGACGAAGCCGCAACGAACATCAATTTTGGTAACGCCGAACTCCAACCCGGCGAAATCCACGGTTATAAGTGGAACGACCAAAATGGCGATGGCGAGTGGAATAGCAACGAATCGGCATTGTCGGGTTGGACGATTTATCTCGATGACAACCAAAATGGGGAACTCGACGAAGACGAACAATCTACCGTTACCGATGCTAACGGCGAATATTCCTTCACTGAACTGGTTCCGGGAACCTACACGGTTACTGAAGTGGAGCAAGAGGGTTGGACACAAACCTATCCCACTAGTTCGGGACGGCTCTTTGCCATTCCGGTGGATAGTTCCAGCGAAATTGTCGAGTTCGATCCCGAAACAGGCGCAGAAATTAACCGTTTTGCCGCTCCCGAATTCACCAGTGGCGGTCCCGATGGCTTAGCCTACGATGGAAACAGCTTGTTCTTTATTAATGGATTCGGGACGGGTCAATTGTGGGAACTCGATCCCGATACAGGTGCTGTTCGAGATGTCGATTCTGTGGGTGGTGGGTCTGGCAGTTTTGACGGCGTAGCAACTTTAGATGGTAAAGTCTACGTTCTCGACTACGGTTTCAGCGACATTCTCGAAATCGATCCGGGTAGCGATACGGTGACGAACGTTCTCGATATCGATGGCATCAATCCCGGAACATTCGTCTTGGGTGGATTGTCTGGAATTGCCGAACCCGATGCGTTGTTAGCAACCGATGGTAGTTCTACAGTCTTTGAAATCGATCCGGCAACGGGTACAGTCACGAATTCCTTAGCTCTGGGAACGGGAAATTTTGAGGCTGGGGTAGCGGTTCTCGATGGCGAGATCTACTTGGGTTCTCTCGGTCCAAATTTGGCAACTAACGTTTTCGATCGCTCTGGAACCCTGCAAAATACAGTCAGCCTACCCTATCTCGTCTCCGCTTTGGGTGGCGATGATATCAGTACCACACTGACTACATCTCATACTGTAGAAATTAACGATGGCGAAATCGTCACTGATGTCAACTTCGGCAACCAACAAATCGTTCCCGCAGAAATCTACGGCATTAAGTGGAACGACATCGATGGCGATGGCAACCAAGACGCCGACGAACTGGGATTGGAAGGATGGACGATTTACTTAGACGACAACCAAAACGGTCAACTCGATGTTGGTGAAGAGTCTACCGTTACTGACACCAACGGGGAGTATGCTTTCACCAATTTGCCAGCAGGAACTTATACGGTTGCTGAAGTGCAGCGAAGTGGTTGGGAGCAAACCTTTCCTGGAATTCCCACCGCTGGTAGCCTCCAAGATGAGTCTAACGATACCATTGCCACTGCCATCGACAGTGGATTGAATGGCTCCAATCCTGGCACATTTAGCGATACCGGATCGATCGGCGATAATCCCAATGTCACTGCCGAATCCGATGTAGACTTAATTCGGTTGGATCTCAATACTGGCGATAACATCACGGTGGACATCGATGCTGCCACTTTAGGTTTGTTACCCGATTCCGTGTTGCGCCTGTTCGATGAAAATGGCAATGAAGTGGCTGTCAGCGACGACGCAACCGCTCCCGGTGAAACGTCCTCGTTTGATTCTTACATTGATTTCACCGCTTCAACATCGGGAACCTACTATGTCGGCGTCAGCGGCTATTCCAACTTCGACTACAATCCATTTGTGGAAGGAAGCGGCAGTGGATTTAATGTCGGAGATTACAACATCGAGATTCTCCTCAATGGCGGTGGTAATAATGTTCTACCGGGAACTCACACCGTTGAGCTTGACGACGGAGAAATCGTCACCGATATCGATTTTGGCAACCAAGACCAACGCGGCACGATTTCCGGCAGCAAATGGAAGGATCTCGATGGCGACGGGACTCGGGATAGCGGGGAACCGGGACTGGCGAACTGGACGATTTACCTCGACGACAATGACAACGGTCAATTGGACGCTGACGAAACGTTTGTCACCACTGACGAGTTGGGGAACTATTCTTTCTCCTTAGAACCCGGAACCTATACTGTCGCCGAAGTTCTCGAACCGGACTGGGTACAAACTTATCCCGTCGGCGGAAGCCATATCGTGGAACTCGAAGTGGGGGAAGACATTACCAACACCGACTTTGGCAACCGTCCAGCTTTTAATGCGATTACTGGCACATCCGGCGATGATATCTTATCAGGAACGCCGATTCCCGATGATATCCGAGGTTTTGCTGGAAACGATCGCTTGCAGGGTCGCCAAGACAATGATACCCTGCGAGGCGGTGGCAGCAACGACAGCCTTTACGGCGGTGGCGGCGACGATGACCTTTTTGGGAATGCCGGAAACGATCTATTATACGGCGGCAAAGGCAACGATAATCTCCGAGGAGGGTCTGGTACGGATGTGTTGACAGGGATTAATACCCTCGATGCACTTCCTGGATTGGGTGAAATCGATCGACTGCGAGGAAATGCGGATATTGATACCTTTGCCTTGGCAGACTCCGATCGAACTTACTACAACGATGGCGATGATACCCATTCTGGATTCGGCGATTATGGCTGGATACAGGACTTTACCGTGGGTGAGGATGTCATCCAATTATCCGGCAGTGCCAGCAATTACAGCCTCGCAGAATCTCCGTCGGGATTGCCAACCGGAACGGCAATTTTCCTGGAAACCGGAAGCACAGACGAATTGATTGGCATTGTCCGCAACGTGCCGTTGGCTCAACTCGATCTCACCGATAGTTCCTTTAGTTACGTTTAGTCCCTAAAGCGATCGACTAAGCTGGAGTTCTTTCCTTTGCGGGAGTTCTCCAGTTTTTTATGATTGAATTGTAAATCTTGTTAAAGTTCAACCCAACTATGCAACTTCGGGAACGCCAATTCAACTGGGGAGCGCAGACCTATCTCATGGGCGTTCTCAATGTCACGCCGGATAGTTTTAGCGATGGAGGGAAATTCGACACCGTAGACGCTGCGCTAGGGCAGGCAAAATGTATGGAAGAGGCGGGGGTGGATCTCGTTGATATTGGCGGTCAATCTACCCGTCCTGGGGCGATGGAAATCGCTGTAGAAGAAGAATTAAATCGGGTGGTTCCGGTGGTGCGGGCGCTACGAAAAGTGAGTTCGATTCCCATTTCTGTCGATACTTCCCGATCGATCGTTGCTCGTGCGGCAGTGGCAGCCGGAGCCGATGTCGTCAACGATATCTCCGGGGGCACCGGCGATCCCCAAATGCTAGCCACGGTAGCCCAACTGAGGGTTCCGGTGGTGTTGATGCACCTGCGCGGTACACCCGAAACGATGCAAACCCTGACGGATTACGAGGATTTGGTGGGGGAAATTTGCCAGGTTTTAGAACGACGGGCAAATGCGGCGATTTCTGCTGGAGTCGATCCTAAAGCGATCGTTCTCGATCCGGGGATTGGTTTTGCCAAAACCCACGAACAAAACCTGACGATTTTGCGAGAGTTGCCCAAAGTGCGATCGTTGGGGTATCCGGTTCTGGTGGGTGTCTCTCGCAAAAGCTTTATCGGACGCATCCTCGATCGACCGAACCCCAACGATCGAGTGTGGGGAACGGGGGCAGCTTGTGCGGCGGCGATCGTCGGCGGGGCAGATATCTTGCGCGTTCACGACGTTCGAGAAATGGGGGATATCTGCCGGGTTGCCGATGCAATTTTCAGGCGCTAGCTTCTCCCGATCCGCCCGATTTCCCGCCGCCATTGATGGGGCGAACCTTGTTGGTCATTTTTGCCAAATCTTCGCCAAATAAAGGTTCCATCGACTCGTTAAGTGCTTTGGGGTCGATGAAAACAATCTTAGTATTGTCGCTTTTGCCCAGTTCTTGCAGCGCTTCTACATAGCGATCGGTGAGCAAGAAATGCAACATTTCTTGACTGCTTGGGGGCTGATCTTCTGTAGACAAGGCTTTGGCAATTTCCCGCAAATATCCAGCCGTTCCTTGCGCTTGGGCAATTTCGGCTCTTTTCTTGCTTTCTGCGTCTCGCTCGAGTTCCATCGATTCAATCACGCTTTCTGAAGGCTTCAGATCCTGGATGTCAATGCGAGTGACTTTAATACCCCAGTCTCCGGTTTCGTCGTCGAGCTGACGCAAGAGGGATTTGTTAATATCATCCCGTGCCGAAACCGCTCGCGCCAAATCGAGGCGACCGATCTCTGCACTCATGGCGGTAATCACTCGGTTTTTAATCGCTTCTTGAACGTTATCGACCGAGTAGTATGCTCTCTCTAAGTTCAAGATTTTCCAGTACACAACCGCCTTAATTTGTAGCGACACACTATCTTTGGTAAATGCTTGATGTCTACCCGTGTCGATTAGCTGTTCCCGGAGGGTGTCTTCCCAAACGATCGTATCGAGAAGTGGAGCCACCCAGTTCACGCCGGGATCGAGTGTTTTCTTGTATTTACCGAGTCGCTCGACTAATGCCTGATTACTTTGATTGATAATTCTTACTCCCCCAGCATAATACCCGGTTGTTAGCAAGATTAAAGCAGCAATAAATGATTCCATAGATCCGTTCCTTTTTGTGAGATAGATTATTGGAAATCTGCAAGGATATTCCTGGGAGATGCGTGTTTCAATCGGACTTTGGTAAGCGCCAGATTTTCAGGGTTCGATCGTAACTGCCGCTGATGGCGGTCTGATTGTCTGACCCGAGGGCGATCGATTCGATCTGGCGATCGTGACCCGAGAGCGATCGCAAAAGTTCTCCCGTTTGAGGCTGCCAAATGCGGAGGGTTTCGCCAGCACTGACCAGGTGCCGACCGTCGCGACTGAATGCCACCGCTCTGACCCATTTCCGATGACCGACAAGGATGCGTTTTCGCTTTCCGGTTGCCAGATCCCAAAGTGCGATCGTATTGTCGCTGCTGGCACTGGCGATTGTTTTCCCATCGGGTGAGATCGCGATTCCCAGAACGGTTCCCGAATGCCCGCTGAGCGTGCGCATGAGTATTCCTCGATCGAGATCCCACAGTTTGATGGTTTTATCATCACTGCCACTGGCAAGGATTTTACCATCGGAACTGATGGCGAGGGAATTGACAGCTCCCTGATGTCCGCTAAATGTCTGGAAACGATCGCCATTGGCGGGACTCCACAGTTTGATGGTTTTGTCAGCACTGCCACTGGCAAGGATTGTACCATCGGAACTGACCGCTAGAGCCTTGACTGACCCCCCTCCCGTGGCGATCGTTAGTTTCCGCGCGCCGGTTTGGGGATTCCACAAGCGAATCGCACCGTCATCGCTACCGCTGAAGAGCGTTTTGCCGTCGGGACTAAACACCAGCGCTCCGATCCATTTGTTGTGAGCGGCAATGGGATCGAACTTGAGTTCTCCGTCGGCGACATCCCAAAAACGAATCGTTCCAAAACTGCCACTGGCGACAATTTTTCCATCTCTACTCAAGGCAACGGATGCCACTTCTCCATCCTGGCGGAGGGTCTTCTGCAAGAACCAATTGCTGGGAATATTGGCGATGGTTTTGATGGGATTGCTGGGGAATGCGCTGTAGCGCCACATCCCGTAAACCTGGGTTCCGACCAGAAGGAATAACACGCTGCCTGCGACAATGGAGACGATCGGCCGTTCTTCGAGCTGATCTCGCAGATTTTGCCACCATTTGGGCCCCCGACGGCGGGATAAGCCGGAATAAAACCCAGAGTTGGTCGATCTCCACCCCGACGCACTGGAACGAAAGCCAGATTCCGCCAGACCTCGATCTCGAAGACAGAAGCCCGCGATGCCGTTGAAGATCCAGTTCGATCGGTCGATCGACCCAAGGTATTACCACCTGATGTATTGGAGGTGGAGCTGGCATCTTCTGCTTCGGCGAGCGATTTCAAAATCATCTGGGCGTGTTGCGGTCGATTGCCCGGAAACGGTGCCATCATATAATCGATGACGCTAGCAAGTTCGTTAGAAACGTGAGGAGCGCCATCCCGCCAAAGGAGTTTTCCCGTGCGGGGATTTTCGGGGAATTCTGTCGGTCGTTTTCCGGTCAGCAGATAGACAAAGGTGCGACCCAAAGCATAAAAATCTGATTGAGGAACCGCTTTTCCATTAATTTGTTCTGGCGGCGTATAGCCGGCTGAGATAATTTCCGTGACGTTCTGTCCGCCACCGACTTTGTTGAGATAGGTTCCTGTCACCTCGCGGGCGGTGCCAAAATCGATCAGCGCCAATTGCCCTTCGGGGCGACGCATGATGTTGTGGGGTTTGATATCCCGGTGAAAGTAATGTTGTTGGTGAACTTGCCCTAAAATTTCCACTAATTGCTTGAGCCAAATCATGGCTTGAGCTTCATCGATGGGCTTGTGATTTCTCGCTTTGAGCCAATCCATCAAGTTGGAGCCTTCTATTTTCTCCATCACCAAGCAATGAAGGGACTCTTTGGCATCTTTGGGGCAATACATAAAATAACCATCTTCCTCAACTCTGGGAATTCCCGGATGGTTCAGGCGGCTGAGGACTTTGGCTTCTTGCTGAAACAGTGCCACTGCCTTGGGATGGTTTTTGTAGAGGACTTTTAAGACTTGTAAATCGCCGTTCTCTTCAATCTCGAAGGTTCGACCGAAACCACCACCACCTAAGACTTGGGTGATGCGATAGCGACCGCGCAAGCATAACTCCGACCCGCAATGTGGGCAAACACGTGCCTTGGGGTTGGGTTGGTTAGACGGGTCAGGACATTTGGGATTGAGGCAATAACTCACGGACTGTAGCTCACCCAGCGAGAGGCTCTCGGTTCTACATTCACTATAGCCTGAAGCTTTCCCCGTCGGCACGCGATCGAGACCTCTCTTTGCTTGTGTGGCGGGGATTTTGGGGGAATTTTCCCTAAATATCCGGATCGATTTACCACGATCGATCGTTTGAAGGACTTGAGTTGTCGGGGCGCACTTCGTGCTTCTTCGCCATGCCGCAGGCTATCGCCTTTGGGCGATAATGTATGGGCGAAGGCGTCAAACTTAGCTACAAATGGAGTCTATTCCGGAATTCGGGAGTTTGGGTTTGTTAAATTGGCGGTATGCCCATCTCGCGCCCACTGTAAAATTCCCATGCAAAATTCCCATGACATCCCGCTTCCCTCAATCCCTACCCATTCCCACCCATTTTCAACCGCACCGAGTGGGTGAAGTTTGGCGCGTTCCGTATTCTAGGCGATCGATCGAAGCCCGATCTTGGGCGAAGCAATATCAGATTCCACTGGCTGCGATCGATCGTCCCCGAATTTGTCTGTTGGCGATCGACGTGCAAAATACATTTTGTATCCCCGAATTCGAGTTATTTGTGGGGGGACCATCGGGGAGGGGGGCGATCGAAGATAATACCCGATTGTGCGAGTTTATTTACCGCAATTTGGGCAGCATTACGGAAATTGCGGCGACGATGGATACCCACACTGCCGCTCAGATTTTTCATCCGGTGTTTTGGGTGAACGACTCTGGGGAACATCCGCCGGCAATGACGTCGATTTCTCTCCAAGATTTGGAACGGGAAAAATGGCAAGTTAATTCGGCGATCGCTTCTCAACTTTTTCCCACAAACCCTCAACAATTACAAGATTATGCCCTTCACTATGTCCGAGAACTAACTCAAAATGGCAAATACCCCCTGACGATTTGGCCCTATCATTCTATGTTGGGCGGTCTGGGTCATGCTTTAGTTTCTGCTTTTGAAGAAGCCTGTTTTTTTCACAATATTGTTCGCAGCAGTCCCACGGTTTTTGAACTCAAAGGGGGAAATCCGTTAACGGAAAATTATTCGGTGTTGCGTCCGGAGGTGATGTCCGATGGCGAAGGAAAGACGATCGCCGAGAAAAATACGACTTTTATCGATCGTTTATTAGGATTCGATATTTTAGTCATTGCCGGACAAGCCAAAAGTCATTGCGTTGCTTGGACGATCGCCGATTTGCTAACCGAAATTCAAGCTCGAGATCCCGAATTGGCGAAAAAAGTTTATTTGCTGGAGGATTGCACCTCTCCGGTGGTGGTTCCGGGAGTGGTAGACTACACCGATGCCGCCGACGAAGCCTTCGATCGGTTTGCGGCGGCTGGGATGAAGGTGGTTAAGTCTACCGATATTTTCTGACCCAGACTCGTTTATTTTCTGATTTTGTTTTTTGTACGATAAGTCGTCACAGTTTCCCCCTCGGTTCTAGATTACCACAGTCCCAACATCCTGTAAACTCATTCCCAGCTACAATTTCCCATCGAAGAAAGTTTCTATGTCTTCCCAACCCCTAAATCCTTGGCAGTACAAACCCTGGTGGTGTCAACCCTGGTCGATCGCTTTGACCGGAATTAGTATCATTAGCGGTAGCTGGCTGCTTTTCCACAGCCTGTGGATAACAGTTTTGGTATCAATTCCCATTTTGGCGTGGATGGGGTTCTTCCTGGTGGTTTGGCCGCCGATGATGGCGGAGTATTTGGCGCAACTACCAGATGCCAACATCGAGTCTGACATTCCAAAATAACCGCACATCCACGCAAAGTTTCGCTCTACACTAACACTGAAGCGGCACGGATTTTTGGCAGGCAAACTTTCTTTTCGATCGTTTCGGTCATTTGTTCGCAGGTCATGGGTTTGGCAAAGTAATAGCCTT
Source organism: uncultured cyanobacterium (assembly GCA_963838375.1). Taxonomy (GTDB): domain Bacteria; phylum Cyanobacteriota; class Cyanobacteriia; order Cyanobacteriales; family Geitlerinemataceae; genus DVED01. The sequence goes on from CAWIQY010000019.1 coordinate 260,955, forward strand.
GCCCGAATTGATAGCCCAATTCTGATAACATTGTATTCTGGTCTAAATGTTCGATTCCTTCTGCAATGAGATTGAAGTTCAATCCTTTAGCTAAGGCGGAAATCGCTTCACAAATCGAGAGGTGATGCGTATCGTCAGAGCTTTGGGGAATAAATGCTCGATCGACTTTGACTTCATCGAATTGAAACTGAAGTAGTTGTGCCAGCCCCGACTGTCCCGTCCCAAAATCATCGACTTTCAAGCGAACTGACATATCCTGCAAGGCTTGCAAGCTGCGGGCATATCGATCGAGATTGCGATAAATTCCGCGTTCGGTAATTTCGATCCCCACCAAGCGACTGGGAACTTCCCATTTGGCAATGATATCGTGAATGCGTTCGGGAAAATCATCTTCTTCGAGTTCCACGGGGCTAATGTTAATCGATACCGAAAAATTCGGCTGAATTTTCGACCAATACGCCAGTTGTGCCAGTGCGTGTTGCAACACCCAATCGCTGAGTTTGTAAATCAGTCCGGTGGCTTCTGCAATGGGAATAAACTCTGTGGGTTCCACCGTACCCAGTTTGGGCGAATCCCATCGCAACAGAGCCTCAGCGCCGATAATTTCTCCGGTTTGCATATTGCAAATGGGTTGATAGGCGAGCCAAAACTCTCGCTCGACTTTCGGTTCGCGCAAACGAGCTTCAATGGCGCTGCGACGAGATTGTCGTCGATCTAAGTCAAAATTCCAGCGCTTGATGCGGTTTTGCGGGAGGTTGGAGCGTTTATCGCTTTTGGCTTCTCGGGCGGCTGTTTCTGCGGCTTGTTGCAACCAATCTAACAATTCGCCGTTTCCATCGTCGATGGTTTCTGTCGTGGCAATGCCGATGGAAGCGCTAATGGTTGCTCCTTCAATTTCGATGGCTTGAATATCTTGCAATACAGACACGGCAATCTCATCAGCTCGAGGGGTGGGTAGCAGTATCAGGAATTCGTCGCCCCCTTCTCGAACGGCAATTCCATTTTGTTTGTGAGCGCAATTGCGAAGAACGTCTGCAACTGCCATCAGAATCCGATCGCCCAATCGGTGTCCCCGTTGGTCGTTAATCAGCTTGAATCGATCGAGATCGATATACAAGCAAGATTGCCAGTTCCCCGGTTCGGCTTGACAAAAACGACGATTGTACAGCCCAGTTAAATAATCTCGAAATGAAGCGTCTTTTAAGGAGCTGATTTCGATAAAGGTGATAAACAGTCGATGCTCGGAGATGGGTACGCAAATGACCAGATACCAACCGCTGACTTCTCCCTCGTAGCGAAATTCAAACTGTTGGGATTTTCCGGTCTCTAAGACCTCAAGATACAGATCGATTAACGGTCGATTGTAGGGATAGACAATGTTCCGATGGCTCGGCATCTTCTCGCAGAGCAGTTCTCCCGGTCTCATCAGATAATTGGTAATTTCTGAACCCATGGGATTGACTTTAACCAATCGCAGATCGTCGCCGACTCGATCGAAGAGCATTTTTCCGGCAATTGACTGATTCCAAGTGGTCTCTAACAGATTAAAGCTCTCGGATAAATACAGAATTTTAGATCGGCTTTTGACTAACACGATCGCCGCTATCCAAGATGCAAAAGCGATGAAAATCACGCCAATGTTCTACATTGAATTTCAAACCTTGTAAGCCATAGCCGATACCACAACTTAAAAGAAAAAAAGCACCTGCCCACAAGTTATGTCGAATTGTTTTGTGCGTACATTTTAATAGTGGTACTAGCAAAATGGCAATTGCAAAACAGGCAGATGCGATCGATAAATTTAGATCTGTATTCATGTATTCTTCAAAGGTGCGCTAAAATCTGTACAGATTTTAGATAAATAATTTCCACAACGATAAAACAACCAAAAATCTGAAATATCATATAGCAATTTTTTAAGAAGTGAGGAACTAATTATTTTCCTAGTTCAAATTCTTTTACGAGGAAGACTTCACGCACTTGCACTTAAAAAACGCTATTTTAAGACTCGCATTATCGAAGAGTTCCTATGATTTTTATTTAGAATATAAAATTCTCTGATGTGACTTTTCATCTTTTCGGTCATAGCTGTTTCTAATGAATTCAGGAATACGACACCCAAGTTAGCAAGCAGAACAAAATTTCTCAATTCTCAATTTGTGTTTTCGGCACTCTATGAATTTTTGTCGATCGATATCTTGTCAATGTGTGAAGGGTATTATTGGGACAAATCTGATTTTGGCGGGTTTTCCTTAACCTTAAAAAGGGGTTCTGGAAGCCACCTCAGCCAAAAATCGTGTCAATCGGGCTAACTTAAACATATAGCAGTTGCATCTGCCGGTCAGGACAAATTCTGGAAAAAGCAGGCTTCATGAAATTCTAGCTTATAAAAACGAAGTCCGCTCTCTATGACTCAGAAATATTTCACCTGCGCAAGTAAAACATCTTTGTATTCGGGGTTTTAACGGCTATATTTTCCCGATTCACCATGTCTTAATCTACCTGACGGTTATTAGCATTACGAGCGATTGGATGTCAATCCTTAAATCTAAAGATAATATTAAATCAAGATAGACCACAGATTTTCACTCCTTCACTTCACCATACAAAATCAAGACACAAGTGTCAATCTTGAGGCTGACTTCCACACCTGAAGTCTAATCCACTTGACTGTCATAGTTGAGTTTTTACTCTGACTCACAAAAAATATTTACTGATTTAAGTATCTACACTCAGGAAAGACCTCTATCGAAAATGAGACTAACCCCATTCTAAAATCGAAAAATGGAAAATAATGAATGGTAAAATAGATTGAGAATTCTGTCGATCGAATAATCCACCCAAAATATCAACTTAACTCTACTTCAATTATTGAACGCGCTTAAATTCCCTATTTTTATCGCCCGACGATCGCCTTTTATACCCATGTTTATCAGCGGTGTGGCGATGGGGTTCACCGTTGCACCATTTGAGTGGTGGATGTTCGCCTGGGTGGCGCTGGTTCCGTTGTGGATTGGGATTTGTCAGTCTCCTCGATCGCGGTTCCAATTCTTTTTTCTTGCCTTGATTTGGGGCATCGGGTACAATGGTGTTGCCTTATTTTGGATTACTGGTATTCATCCCATGACGTGGATGGGAGTTCCCTGGTTGCCGAGTTTGGCGATCGCCCTATTTTGTTGGATTTTTATTACGCTTTGGGGAGCGGCTTTAGTTGGGGTTTGGGGATTTTTCCTAGGTTGGATTCAACATCGATTTCGATCGGCTCAATTTAAAAGTTTAACTCCCTTAATTCGAGTTATAATTGGAACGGCATTGTGGTGTCTGCTCGAAGCCATTTGGAGTTCTAGTCCCCTCTGGTGGCCGGCTCTAGCTTATACCCAAAGTCCCCACAATTTAGCGATTTTACAGTTAGGAAAATTATCAGGACCGAATACTGTCACGGCTGCGATCGTTGCGGTTAATGGACTATTCGCTCAAGCCGGGATTTCTGTTTTCGATCGTCGTTTGGAAAAACTGAATTATCCGATATTTTCTCGATATTTAACCAGCGCTATTCTCCTGTTTTTTACGTTACATCTATGCGGCTTTTATTTATACAGTCGCCCTTTTGAAAGGTTGCCCAACACGACCTTAAAAGTAGGAATTATTCAAGGAAATATTCCCAACGAAATTAAACTCTATCCCGGCGGAATTGAAAAAGCCTTGGAAGGCTACGTTCGGGGATATGAAAGTTTAGCCGATACGGGAGTGGAAGTCATTTTAACCCCGGAAACCGCTTTACCTGTGTTGTGGACAAAGGCGAATCTACTCGATCGCAAAACGGCTGTCGGACATTTTTATCAAGCCATTCTAGATCGAGGCGTTCCCATTTGGGTGGGAACTTTTGGATTATCAAATCGAGACTTTACCAACAGCTTAGTAAGCGTCAATAACCGAGGAGAAACGGTGAGTCGTTATGATAAAATAAAACTCGTCCCCCTAGGAGAATATATTCCCTTTGAACGCATTTTAGGCAAATTTATCGATCGTCTTTCTCCCCTAGATGCTCGTCTCATTCCCGGCAAACCGAATCAAATTTTTGAGACGCCTTTCGGACGGGCGATCGTTGGGATTTGCTACGAATCGGCGTTTTCCGAGCATTTCCGACGACAAGCTGCCGCTGGGGGTGAATTTCTTCTCAGTGCTTCTAATAATGCTCACTACGCCGAGTCTATGCCCGCCCAGCACCATGCCCAGGATGTGATGCGGGCGATCGAAACGGATCGGTGGGCAGTGCGGGCAACCAATACCGGATATTCGGCGATCGTCGATCCCCACGGCAGAACGATTTGGAAATCCGGGATTAAGACTTACGAAACCCATGCCGATACCATCAATCGCCGACAAACTCGGACACTTTACGTCCGCTGGGGAGATTGGCTGACACCGCTCTTGCTGGCATTGGCGGCGATCGGCTTTTTTGGTAGTCACTACTGGCATTAGAACAAATTTGGGGCGGTTGGGTTCACCATGACATTTTCGAGTCAACGTTTCTACCCCCAGAACCGCAATGTTTGAAGATCGAATTTTGTTTTTTGTACGATAAGTCATCAAAGCAGTAGCTACACGGTACAGTATAGCAAAACGCGGAAACGACGTAAACTCGTTAACTTAATGACGCTATTTTCAATAATTTTCCAGCATTCGGGGAACAAAATTGACGAGGCGACATCAATTTTGTGATGTAACTTTTCCCGAAATTTAGGGTCTATATGGAAGTCGTTATGACTTACGTATAGACCTCCTCCAATTCCCGATCGCCTGTAAACATCAGGAATTCAGGAGAATGAGCTAGAATCTTCACTCAACACAGTTTCATCTCGCCGACGAATGCAATTCGCGGCAACAGAAGCACTCATCCGCCCGCGAGGATGGGGAATGGGGTTGGTTCTACGAGGTTGCCTGAATTTCTGAGTTGCCTAGCAGCGTGTAGAGGGTTCGTATGTGCAAGGCTTTTCCACTATGAATAGAATATCATGTCAAGCGGAGAAAATCAAGGGGCGATCGATTTTTTGGAGTGAAGAATTTCCCACCCATTTAGATCGAAAATAAGTCCATAGAATCTGGGTAATCAGTCAGTGGGGTAGACCCAGAAAACCCCACCGACTCACTCAGTCCGATCGCCCCGAAAAAGATGGCTTCAAAAGCCCATGTATGCGCCTTCTGTCCCCCGAGCTTCAAAAAGCCGCAACTCCAGCTTGCGCAACCACGCTATCTTGTTCGCCGGAACCACCGCTGACCCCGATTGCGCCAACAACATTGCCCTCTTGTATCAGAGGAATACCACCGGCAAAAACTATCACCTTGCCATTGTTAGAAGCGTGAATCCCGAAGAATTGCCCTCCCGACTGACTGTGAGTGGCTAAATCCGCTGTGGCGATGTCAAAGGCACGAGAAGTCCAAGCTTTCTTCATGGAAATATCAATACTCCCAATCCATGCGTCATCCATTCGCACGTGGGCAACCAGATTTCCCCCACTATCAACGACAGCAATATTCATCGGCTGACCGATTTCGATCGCTTTTTTTTCAGCCGCCGCAATAACCTTTCTGGCATTTGCCAATGAGACCATTTTTTTATACTCCTGAATGACACCCATGAAACTCAGTTTTGACTGAAATTTCGATTGGCAATGTTTATCCTATCCCATTGCGTGCGCAGCGGCGATCGTCCAATTACTGATGACTGGAAACCCCAATCTCCACCATGCCATCCACAATCCGGGTAGGATACGAAGGAACGGTCACATTAGGATCGTCCAAACATTCTCCCGTCATGAGATTAAAGTTTTGCTTGTAAATGGGAGAAGCCACTTTGAGAACCCCTTGACGATCGCCGACGATTCCCCGTGAAAGAACAAAGGCTTGGCTAAACGGATCGTAGTTGCCAATAGCATAGGCACGATCGCTATTGCTGACCCGGAAAACCGCTATTTGCTGACCCTCGATGAGGGCGCAAACTCCGGTATTGGGAACGATATCCGAAAAAGGACAAACGGCGATCCATTGGATGGTTGTACTGGGTGCGGATGGGGTTTGAACCATGATAATTTTCTGAATTTTGTTGAGTGGTTAGGAAGTCGGAGTTCGCAATAGGTGGTGTTAGGGGAGAAGCATTTGGGCGATAAGTTCAAGATCGAACCCAAGGTATACAGTCCAAATGCTTCTCTGGGAGGGTGTGAAAACACACCTTAATGAGTCGATGCCGTCATTTCCCGCTCTTCGGGAGTTGCCGGACGTTTTTGTCCCCGTTCGTCCACGTATGCCAAAGTAGGATCGGGTCGATCGGTGTTGACAAAATGGCGGAAGCGCTTGAGTTTTTCCGTATCTTCAACCGTCGTTTTCCACTCGCACTGGTACGTATCCACCAAATGCTGCATCTGCGCTTCGAGTTGGTCGCAAATGCCCAAGGAATCCTCGATAATCACTTGCTTGAGATAGTCGATGCCGCCTTCGAGTTTGCTAAACCAAACAGAAGTACGCTCTAAACGATCGGCGGTTTGGATGTAGAACATCAAAAAGCGATCGATATATTTAATCAAGGTTTCCTTATCGATATCTGTCGCCAGCAATACCGCGTGTTGGGGTTTCATACCGCCATTGCCGCACACGTAAAGGTTCCAGCCATTTTCCGTAGCGATGATCCCGAAGTCTTTCCCTTGCGCTTCGGCACATTCGCGGGTGCAACCGGAAACCGCTGATTTGAGCTTGTGGGGCGATCGTAACCCCCGATAGCGCAATTCGACTTCGATCGCCAAACTCGTCGAATCCTGCACTCCAAAGCGACACCAGGTACTGCCCACGCAAGATTTAACAGTCCGCAAAGCCTTGCCGTAAGCGTGACCCGACTCGAATCCGGCATCGATCAACCGCTGCCAAATCAACGGCAACTGGTCAACCCGCGCGCCAAATAAATCGATGCGCTGCCCTCCGGTAATCTTGGTATAGAGTCCGAAATCCTTGGCGACTTCCCCAAGAACGATCAGTTTGTCTGGAGTAATTTCGCCACCGGGTACGCGGGGAATCACCGAATATGTCCCATCTTTTTGGATGTTGGCGAGGTAATAGTCGTTGGTATCTTGTAACCCGACATGGGGTTTTTCCAGGATGTGGTCGTTCCAAGTGGAAGCCAGCAGGGAAGCCACGGTGGGTTTGCAGATTTCGCATCCCAGTCCCGTGCCGAAGCGTTGCAGCAGTTCGTCGAAGCTTTGGATGCCATTCACCCGCACCAGGTGATAGAGTTCCTGACGGCTGTAGGCAAAATGCTCGCACAGGTGGTTTTTGACTTCGACTCCGGCTTTTTTCAGTTCTGCGTGCAGAATGTCTTTAACCAGGGGAACGCAGCCACCGCAGCCGGTTCCAGCTAGGGTGCATTTTTTCACACTGGGGACATCGGTGAGATTCTCTTCCTGAATTGCCGTGCAAATTTGAGCTTTGGTGACGTTGTTGCAGGAGCAAATTTGAGCGGTATCGGGCAAGCTATCGACACCCATCGCCATGGCAACTGCACCTTCGCGGGGGGGTACGAGTAAGTCTTCGGGGTGGGGAGGTAGGGCGATCTGATTTTGCATCAGTTGCACCATGGTGCCGTAGGCGGAAGCATCGCCGACGAGGATGCCGCCAAGGAGATATTTGCTGTCTTCGCTGACGACGATCTTTTTATAGGTTCCGTTAACGGTATCGGAAATTGCCAGTTCTTTGGCGCCTGGGGTTTTGCCGAAGTTGTCTCCGAAGCTAGCGACATCGACGCCGAGGAGTTTGAGTTTTGCCGATAAGTCTGCACCGGGGAAAGTGGCTTCAGGGTTGCCGCAGAGACGATCGCTTGCCACTTCTGCCATCTGGTATCCGGGGGCAACTAAGCCGTAAATGCGGTTTTGGTGTAGGGCGCATTCGCCGATGGCGTAGATGTTGGCATCGGAGGTTTGGCAGGCGTCATCGATGATAATACCACCTCGATCGCCGACAACCAATCCACTCTGGCGGGCGAGTTCGTCGCGAGGGCGAATGCCAGCGGAGAAGACGATCTGATCGGTGTGCAGTTCCGTGCCGTCGGCAAACAGCATTTTGACGATTTTGCCGTTCTCGCTGACGATTTCTGTGGTGGCTTTGCTGGTGTGAACTTTGATTCCCAGGGCTTCGATTTTTTCGCGTAAAATCGCGCCGCCTGCATCGTCGATTTGGACGGGCATCAGTCGGGGGGCAAATTCCACGACGTGGGTTTCTAATCCTAGGGATTGGAGGGCGTTGGCGCATTCGAGTCCGAGCAATCCGCCGCCGACAACCACGCCGATTTTGGATTGTTTTGCCCAGGCTTCCATGTTTTCTAAGTCTTCGATGGTTCGATAGACGAAGTTTCCGGGGGCATCGTTGCCTTTGATGGGGGGGACGAAGGGATAGGAACCTGTGGCGAGTACGAGGCGATCGTAGGGGATTTCTAGACCGTTGGCGGAGCGGACGATTTGCCGATCGCGATCGATTTCGACGGCGCGTTCGCCCAGATGAATTTTGATATCGTTGTCTGAGTAGAAACCGGGTTCGACGAGGGTGAGATCGGCTCCGGTTTTACCTGAAAAGTAGCCGCTAAGATTGACACGATCGTACGCAACTCGAGGTTCTTCGCAAAAGGTAATTAAGTTCCAGTGTCGATGGGCTCCTTTTTTGACCATCGACTCGAGGAACTTGTGACCTACCATCCCGTTTCCGATAACGACTAAGTTTTTCTTGGCGGTCATAATTAGGGTTTATCCAAACTCTTTGGTCATCACTTTAAGCGATCTGCCGGAAAAAGTCAGCTTGCGAATGCAATTATAGCAAGAATTCGATGCGTTTCTTGCAAGTATCAATTATCTTAAAAAAGTATTATTAAAAGTAGATTGGTATCATTTTTGACAGAAAAATATTTAAAATAATTAATTCGATAAATGTCTAGTAATTCTAAACGAGCAGAAGTCTTGAATTTTAAGTAATGAGATCTATCCAGAAAATGATGCAGGGCTGTTTTCCGTAAAAATCATCATTTCCGGGGGATAATTTCCACAAGCAGACCCGTCGGTGAAAGATGCGCCATTAACCTTTCTCTAATATTTAAGAGTGGCTAATAACAACGTTAAATCGTCGTCCGTGCGTTGGGTGACGCGAGGAGAAGTCAAAAAGTCCTCGAGTTGAGCCTGTGCGTCGGTGGTGTCGATCTCGTCTTGGGAAATGAAGCGGAACAAAGGCGAAAAGAACGGGGGATGGGGTTTCGCCGTCGGCATTTCTAAAGCTAACAATTGTAAGCCATCGGAAAACATCGCCAAGTGAGTGGGATTTCCGCGCCAGAATAAGAATTGGGCTGTTTCGAGAGCATTGGGCGAAACCAGAAATGTGGTTTCGTTGATGTATTCCCCTGTTTGCGGAGCCGTGAGGGCGATGGCTCGATCGGCTTCTTCCATCACCACTGCCCCATCTCCCACCTGTGTGGCAACGACCCACTGGGGCGTAGCCACTACAATCAGTAGGGTACTTGCCAACTCCCGTACCGAAATATTCCGAGTTTCTGCTTCCATTTCCACAGCGTCTCGGGCAGCTTCTAAGGCATGGAAGATCGGTTTGGGAAGATGAGACGAGCTGACTTCCTCGATATCGGGATCGTCGGTATCCGGTTCTACGGCTTCCGACGGTTTCTGGGTATCGAAAGTCTCCCGAAGCGAGTGCCAATCAGCTTGATACAGACGATCGACGGCGGTACGAACGGCTTTCTGCGCCCCCACCTCCCCAAACGCGGCTGAACCGGCTCCGTCGGCTACAGCCGCCACCAGAACACCTTCCGGGGTAATCTGCCAGCAGTGGGCATCTTGACAGGGTTGCGATCGCTTTTGGTGACTCGTTCCGCAGACCGAAGCCGCCACCACTCGCCAATTTGTAGAAGGATTTGTCATGGGTTAATAGTTAATAGTTAATAGTTAATAGTTAATAGTTATGAACGACTAGCAACTAGCAACTAGCAACTAGCAACTAACCACTAACCACTAAAATCAAACTTCTCCCCATCCCGGTGGGGGTAGCGGGACTTGCTCGTCGGGTTTGGAATTGGAAACGCGCTGCATACTCGCTGACAGCCACACGAACATTTCTCGGAAATTCAAACCTTGGAGTTTGAGTGGCGCGCGGACGGAAATTTCGCTCAAGCGTTTCATGTTGGCATTTTCCACGCCGACGGCAAAAAAAGCCACCCGTTTGCCTGTTTCGTCGTCGCGAAGTCGATCGACAGCGCGACGTACGGCGTCATCGGATTCTCCTTGGGGTTCCCCGTCAGTGATCAAGAACACCCAAGGACGATAGTACGTGACGCCATTATTGCGATACTGGAATTTACGATCGGCGATCAGATCTAAGGCTTGCTCGATTCCCGTCCCCATACTCGTCATTCCCTGAGCTCGTAAAATCGGCGCTTCAAAGCGATCGGCGGTGACGAAATCCTGAATCACTTTAACTTGGGAATCAAACGAAACGATCGCCACTTCTACCCGCTTGCGAGCGAGATCGTCTTTGTTGAGTTCCTCGCAAAAGGTTTGCAATCCCGCGTTTAACGCTTCAATGGGAGCTCCCCCATCGAACCCGAAGTATCCAGCAGCAAGATGCACGGACAACGGGGTTCGGGGTTTTCGGCAAATTCGACGGCTTCTTCTAGTCTCAAAGGTTCTGGCATAACTCTCTTTGGCGTTGGCAAGTCGATCTTACTAATGGACGATCGCGTCTTTTCCTCTCTTCATGGTAAAACAAGCGATCGTCTGTTGGTCTTTTTTTGTCGTTTATCTTTGTTTTTTTTGGTCAACCCTGGACTGTACCCAAGTCTCGATCGCTCCAAAAAGTCGATCGTCTCAAATTATAGATAGGTCTCGATCGCGTTCTACCCATTCTCCAACAATTCTGTCGAACGACTCAGCTCGATCGTCGCTGAATACTCCTTGACTGGGAATTGGGTTTCGGACGTTGATGCAACTTTTCGGTTTCAGCAATTAATTGTTCGATATCTTCTTCTTCTAGCCGTTTCACGTAATTAATTTTAACTTCATCCAAAAATTCACACATCAGAATTTGCATTTCTTGGAGATTTACACCTTGTTTGAGTTCGCAAATCAAGGCATCACTAAAACTCTGAACTAACTGACTGGTCAACTGTGCCCCTTGAGGATCTTCGATCGAAGCGGTCAACAGATCGTAAACATTTTTCAAAATTCCATCAACCATTTGCTCCGTCAGGGTTTTCGATAAATTCCCAATACCGGGAATCCGGTCTAACTCCTGATACATGGGAATAGCCGCTAAACCTTTTTTTACGGAGTATCGCAATGCTTCTTCAAGATCGGGTTTGATCTTGGGCAAAACTTGATAAACACTCAGCTTAACAAGACGACCGGAAATGGCTTCTATTTCATTAACGTTATTCAAGTCTATATAACGCTTCTGCACGCTATTGGTCAGCCAGGTTTGCAAATCATTTCGGATGGCATTTTGTAGCTGATCGATGGTTTGAATGATAACAATCTCTGTTAATGCACTGGCAAAGTTGGCAATAATTCCCCGATTAATTTGCCTCCATAGCGGGTTAAGATTGACGAGCTTTGCTTGTCCGAGACGAATAGTTACAGGCAAAACTCGCATTAACCCCCACGCCGGATTCATCAAGGGGAAAGGCAATGAAAATGGCAGAATCAAAAAAACATCGTACCAACGCCACAACAAGGCATCTGGTATCCATTTGACGCCGATAAATCGACGAGATATCAATCGAGTTCTCGTAATGAATTCAATTGCAAATAGGAGATTAAACATCAGGTCTATTTGCCAAAATTTATTGACAAACTCTCCAGTTTCAGAGTATCTTCTGAAATAATTACTAGCGATATAAGGTCTAATATTATTTTCAAAAAAAGAAATTTCTCGATTCCAGTTTTTAGCAGTCAAGTACAACGGATTCCAAAACTGGTTAAATGCTTGTTTAGAGGAATCATTCCCCATTCGATCGCGCATCCGATTTTTGAGTCTTTCCAGAGTCCCCGTTTTATTGGCAATCTGAAACGGATTTTCGTCAATCATTTGCGTACTCATCTGACGCAATTGGGCTAAGATCGGTTCGACTTCTGGAGAATCGATTCCGGTTTGTTGCACCTGATTTTTGAGGGCATCGACAGTTTGCAAATAGTTCTGGGTTTCTCGATGGGGTTCGATCCCTTTCTTTTTATCGTAATATTGATGCCAGCTAGACGGTAACTGGAAACATACAGTGGGAACGAGACAAAAGCGGCGAACGTACAAATCGCGGTAAGGGACGTAGCTGAGATCGAACAGTACTAACCCCAGATTCACAGAAGCGATCGCTGCCATCGCTTTTTCAAACCATAGAATATGACGGGGAGTTTTTCGGTTTCGTTTGGAAGCAATCACGATCGATATTAATTGTTAATTGATGGTGGTTAATTGATGATGATTAATTGTCGATCGTGGGTGAGAATTGAGAAAACAAGAAACAGCGATCTCTAGATCCTGAAATTCTTCAATCACGGTTCGTCGCTCTCATCCGAACTAGAGACATAAGGCTGCCCAAATTCTACCGCGTCTGCGCGAGAATTCGGGAGCGGTTCGGGAGCGCGGCGGCGATCTCGAGTGGGTTGGCGATTCCAGGTTCTCCAAGCCGCCCTGACACCGGCAAAAACGCTACGAGTGTTTGTCCGAACAGTCTGAGTTTGCTTTTTCACTCGTGTTACCCCCTGATTCACCTGCTGCACCACTTCACTGGCACTCTTGACCCCATCTATCGCCTCTTCGGTCAGTTCGGTCATTTCCAGTCCAGTGAGGCGAATCGCTTCGAGGGTCGGCGGTAACTCTCTCGAGAGGGTATCGGCTAACTTTTCGACACTACGCGCTGCCCGCCGTAACTCTCGGACAGCCGGAATCAAAGCGGCTAATACCATCACCAGGCTGAGGGCGACCAATCCAACAGAAAGTCCTAGCCAAAATACGGGATCGCTCACAAAAAGCTGCCTAAATCGAACGATCGCTTTTTGAGAGATGCGCTTCGGGATCGATCGAAGCCTCTACCGAAGACAGAGAGTGATGTTCTTGTTGAGATGCCTCAATTCCATCGGCGATCGCTTGTTTGAGCCTGTCGAGTGTTCCTTCCCAATTGCGCGCTGCCGATTCGGAAAGACGATCGGTTTGCACCTGGATACTGCTTGACAAGTCTTCCACCAATTCGGGTAATGCTTGAGCCGATTTCTTTAAAACCTGCCGCGTTTCTTTGCCCGTCCTCGGCGCGCAAAGCAAACCACTAACCAATCCGATCGCCGTTCCAAGTAGCATACCGCCAATAAAGACTTCTGTACGATCTTGTGACATGGGATATAAATATTTTGACCCTGTGAGCTACAAGACACCCCTCCGTAGGATGAGTGCCCACTTGCGGTTTCCTTCGCCGTTGCCGCCATGTCTAGGACATTTTGGACTTACACCTCGTCTGCTGGTTTGACTCGGCTTCCCGTGACTTACAGCGACCTTTGCCGAGTACATTTATACCACTGCGATCGCGTCTTCGCCAGTGGGGCTAGTTGTATTTTTCCCAACCAACTGCATTATATCATTGACTTCTGGGGGATCGGGATCGATCGCCATTTGCTGGTGTTAGTCCCAGTCCCGTTCGGCTTTCCCGGACGCTTTTTTACTTGCGCGCAGCGTTACGAATAGAACCCCGACGGACATTCTGGCGAGATTCGTGCAACGGCGAGATTCGTCGAAATCCTCGCCGTTGCCAAATCCGTTTTCCCCCGTTGAGTAGCGCCAAAATTGTCTGGAGTCGCAAAAGATAACACTCTAAAAGTCGGTAACGATCGCCCAGTTGCCGAGTGCCAATCTGTCCGATACCAATCGCCTTGGGAGCATCGTGCAAAACCCGATCGGTATTGCGATCGACTTCAAACAAAAGACGGGCAACCCGAACGAGGATCTGTCGAAATCTCCACAAGTGCCATGCCAAATAGAAACCGAACAGAGCGATAGAAGCGTTAACGATCAAAACAGCAGTTAGCATTTGCCCAAGATTCACTCCCTTAATAGAATTGTTCCCAAGTCGCGATGGTGCGTCGAACACAACATCAACCTGGATCTCGATCCCGATATACAAGACTTAACTTTCACACCGACGCGGACACTAGACTCCCCCAACTGCGATCGTCGGTTTCGATGGGCAAATGTTGCTGCTGTTTTGAGGTCTTTGAATCCTCGGCTAATGTTTATTTTCTGCGATCCTCTTGCCAAGAAACCCAGACAATTGGACACTAGGACAGGAGAGTCACTCAGCAGTTAAGAGGTGTTCCGGTGAAAAGAGTTCTCAGCATTATACTCGGTGGTGGCGCGGGTACCCGTCTGTATCCCCTAACTAAACTCAGAGCTAAACCTGCGGTTCCTCTAGCCGGGAAGTATCGATTAATCGATATTCCGGTCAGCAACTCCATAAATTCTGGAATTCAAAAGATGTACATTCTGACGCAGTTCAATTCTGCGTCTCTCAATCGCCACGTCAACCAAACTTACAGTTTTTCTGGATTTACCGACGGCTTTGTGGAGATCCTTGCCGCTCAGCAAACTCAGGACAATCCTGGCTGGTTCCAAGGCACAGCCGACGCGGTGCGCCAGTATATTTGGATGCTCGAAGAGTGCGATGTGGATGAGTACCTGATTCTCTCGGGCGATCATTTGTATCGCATGGATTATAGCGATTTCGTTTATCGTCATCGCGAGACGAATGCCGATATTACCTTATCAGTGGTTCCCATCGATGAGAAACGGGCATCGGATTTTGGGTTGATGAAAATTGACGGAACGGGTCGGGTGGTTGACTTTTCGGAAAAACCGAAAGGCGATGCCCTCAAAGCCATGCAAGTGGATACGACTACCCTGGGTTTATCTCCCCAAGAGGCTCAAGAAAGTCCATATATCGCCTCCATGGGAATTTACGTCTTTAAAAAGGACGTACTAATTAAGCTCTTGAAAGAATGGCCCGAGCAAACGGACTTCGGTAAGGAAATTATTCCCAATGCCTCTGGAGACCATAATGTTCAAGCCTACTTGTTTCAGGGGTATTGGGAGGATATCGGAACCATCGAAGCCTTCTACGATGCGAATTTGGCTTTGACGAAGCAGCCGAAACCCCCGTTTAGTTTCTACCAGAAAAATGCCCCGATTTACACCCGTGCTCGCTATTTGCCGCCAACCAAGCTTCTCGACTGTCGGGTTACGGAGTCGATGATTGGCGATGGGTGCGTTTTAAAGGAATGTCGGATCGATCGATCGGTTTTGGGCATTCGCTCTCGCATCCAAGCGGGTTGCGTTATTGAAGATAGTTTGATTATGGGGGCAGACTCCTACGAGTCTTTTGGAGAAGAAAACTCTGAATTAGGCTCTCAGAGTCAGATTCCCATGGGGATTGGTCCGAATACCACCATTCGCCGTGCCATCGTCGATAAGAATGCTCGTATCGGTCAGGATGTCAAAATCCTCAATAAAGAGGGTGTAGAAGAAGCGAATCGGGAAGATCAGGGCTTTTACATTCGCAGCGGGATTGTCGTGGTGCTGAAAAATGCTGTCATTGAGAATGGAACGGTGATTTAATGTCCGCGCTCCGTTATTCATCAGCAGACATCTCATCATTATAAAGAAGCCCCCCAAGATCCTTACGGATTTTGGGGGGCGAACACTTGGGTGCAAGTTCAGCTTTACTCTTAGTATCTGCAACGATTTGGGGGATTAGGCAAAGGAATCGTAAAGATCGATCGCCCACACGATAAAGATTGTGACGAATAGGGGAATTTAGCCGCCTCCAGAGGATGATATCGATCTGTGGTAAAGCTTACAGCTCATGAGTTGTGTGGGTTTGTCTCCAGGCAATTCTGGATTTTTGATCGCCGTGAGGTTTCGTTCTTGGGTAGAAAAAATTTAGTCCTTATTCTATACCTTAAAAAGTGTCATTTAGTCAAGTGTTTTGTGAGGCGATCGACTCAATCTTTAAAAATAATTTAAAAAACAGAGATCTGAGTGAACTTTCAGCAAATTCACGATCGAGACCTATTGCTGTTTACTGTCGAGACAGACTAAACTTCTCGTACAAAGAAACCCCTACCGGAGCAAAGACTACGTAGGGGATTGTTTCAAGCAAGCGACTAGGCAGGAGTTCCGGTTTTCGTCATAGTCATTGTCCAGTTTTGGAGCTGTGGCGAAAACCTTTTTATACTGCCCACTCGGGGTAATCTTATCCTGAAGAGGGGTTAGACACCTTCTAAAGGTAACATTTTTTTAGAAAATTTATCAAATTTTTGCAAACAGGAAGCGATCGAATGTGAGTTTCGGTTGGCTTCGTTGTGTGGAGATCGGATCTCCATTGCCAAGTTAGCGCCCGAGTTGGGGTTTCCAGGTGGCGATCGCTGTTTGTGCGCTTGGATGGACGCTGGTATCAGCAGGAACCAAAACAGCAGCCTGAATTGCCAACTCAAACTGACGCTGTTGGGCGCGAGATTGGGCAATCTGCAACATTTCCTGACTCCAGCGCTCGACGAGCTGCTGCGCTTCTAGATATAACGGATCTTGGGGCTGAATTTGTCGCAAGGTGGCGATCGCCCGCCAGTAGGACGAGGCTTGTCCCGGCTGGATTTTCTCTTGTGCCAAGTTTAAACGGTGCTGACTGACTTGTTTTTTCTGCTGTTGGGTTCGCGTCCAAGTTTCGATGCCTTGTCGCGCTTGGGTATAGAGTTGGGGACTTTCGGACGGAACTAGTTTGGCTGCCGCGATGGCACTGTCAAATTGTTCTTGTTGGGCGCGAGCTTTGGCAATCTCCCAAATCACTTGTCCCCACAGATCGATATCGGCTTTCGCTTTGGCATATAGCGGATCGCCCGCCGGAATTTTGCGAGCAGTGGCGATGGCAGCTGCAAATTGAGAAGCTGACACCGATTGCATAGAAGCTTTGGCTTCGTCGAGCAAACCTTGATAGATCGACTCTGGGTTGGAGACAGTTGCGGTGGCAAGCGTGGTAGGAACAGGTGCGTTAGGGGATTGGGATACCACCGGCTCCGGAGTTTCTCCGTTAGTCTGAGGAGACTGTTTGTTTGGCGTTATCTCTTCATCTGGCGATCTCGACTCCATCGCGGCTGCCGAATTCCCGAACGCCGACGAGCCGAACGTTTGGCTCGACAGGGGCGCAGCCACAGCCCCGTTTCGATCCTCTGCCGTTGGGGTTCGCGCTTGGGGGGTTTCGGATGTCGTGGGTTCCATTTCGTGGCTCAGTAGCACTCCCAACAGCAGCGCGGCTCCAATCAAACCGCCTCCGAGGACAAAATGCTGCCAGAGGGGTAAATTGGCGGGAAAAACGGGATCGTTGGAGCCGATCGGCACGAGATCGTGGGTCGGGGTCATGGGAGCCACAACAGAAATTTCTGGGGACTGCGAAGTGGGTACAGACCCCTTTTCGATCGAGGGAAAGAGTTGCCGATCTAGCTGTTGGGACAAAGAGACGATCGTCAGTGGATCTTGTCGGGGTCGCCAATGATGTTCGCTCAACTGGGGTAGTCGATCGCGCAAATAGCCATCTAATTCGGCAAGAGTGGTGCAGTTGGGTTGGCGCAAGGCTTCTAGCAATGTCGCCGCAAACAGACCGTGGCGCAGAGCGCTCGTTTCTCGAGAAAATTGGTTGGGTCGGCAGGACAGAATCGTCGGAATGCCTTTTTGGCGGGCAATCTCCGCCGTCTCGCTGCCAATGCCGGCTCCCCCGTACAATCCCGTGGGACGGCTCATGTCCAGAAATACCCGGATCTGTTGGGTGGGGAGATGGGCGAGGCGGCTTAAGAGTAATTGGATGGGGATGCCTGTTTCTTCGACGTTGGCAGGGTTGCCTTCGATCGGCATCAGGTAGTCCTGACCCGCGACGTTGACTCCGTAACCGCTAAAAAAGCACCAGAGAACGTCGTCGGGTTCCAAAGGCGTTTGAGCGATTTCGTCGATCGATCTCTCAATATTGCTGAATGTGGGATGAGTGGATTTTCCCTCTTTCGAGGGTGACATTTCCGTTAACAACCAATTCCACATCGGTGTTAACGACACTTTGTCTCCTAAAAATTCTTGGAATGCCTGTGCGTCCTGCTGGGCATAGCGCAGGGGTTGCAGGAATTCATACTGATTGATACCGATAGCAAGGCAAGCATGATTGACCATATCCGTTACATAAGACCTACTCAAAACTACTCATTAATAGACAAAGCTACTCATGGTAACTTGATGCTTACTTCCTGTTTCATCCAGGGGAGTCGGCTCCTTCCTGTCCGCAGGCTAACACCGTCTAACTGACGGCTGATGTGTCGAAGTCTCAAAAACTTCTGAAATTTGAGGCGCTACTAACGACCCTCTGTCTATGGAGCCTGTGTCTCGCGGCGCGCACGTTGATCAAACGCCACACTTCTGGGTGGAGACTGTATCCTCTGACGGCGACGGTAAAACCGTTACATATGACCACCATTCTAGCAGATTTTCCGTAAAACCTACTCAAAAATGACTACATTCGCCAAGAGATGAAGAGTTTTTAAGTTACAGTTCCTACCCCAACTCCAAACGCGATCGCCTGCCCAAAAAAGGATTTACCTTCCGCATAAGGGCTACGCTTTTAATGTAACGGATTTTGACCCCAACTCGACACGTGACTCGAACAGAGGGGTCTGAATTGATTTCCCGCAAAGTCCGTCTGCCTGTTGCCTTCTGGGTGTTTCAGCCCGACCGGTCCGATCGATCGGGAAACATTTGAGGTTTGACCTCGAGAGTCTTCTTTTGGCCCTGGCGTTCCACTTCCACGGGTAAGACTTGCCCCACCTGACTTTGCTCGACTTGTTCCTGAACTGCCACCGCGTTGTTGACCGGAACGCCATTAATGCTGAGAATGATGTCGCCGCTCTCGAAGCCGGCTGCGGCGGCTGGGGAGTCCTCTAAGACACCAATGACGATCGTCCCCTCATCGCGATCGACTGTAAAGCCCAGATCCTCTTTTTGATTGATTTGCTCCCGCACCGTCGGACTCAAATCCAACATCTGAACACCCAAAAACGGATGCTCGGCGTGTCCTCGAGTTAAAATTTGGTCGGCGATGCGTTGAGCCGTTTCGATGGGAATGGCAAAGCCCAAACCTTGGGCGTTGGCTCGAATTGCGGTGTTGACGCCAATCACTTCACCTCGATCGTTGAGCAGGGCCCGCCAGAATTCCCTGGATTGATTGCCGCATCGGTTTGAATGAAGCGCACCCGCTGCTGGTCGCCAATCCCCACTTGAGCGCTAGAGCGATCGATCGCGCTGATAATCCCCATCGTCACCGTATTATCTAACCCCAAAGGATTGCCAATGGCGATCGCCCACTGTCCGGGAACCAAACTCACCGATCGACCCAACGGCGCTGTCGGCAATCCGACCGCATCCACTCGCACGACCGCTACATCCGTTAGCGAGTCACTCCCGATCACTTGACCCTTCAACACCCGACCGTCTTTGAGGCGCACGTCTACCTCATCCGCCCCTTCTACCACATGAGCGTTGGTGAGAATGATACCATCTTCGCTCAAGATAAATCCCGAACCCGTTCCCCGTTCCAATCGTTCGGGGAGTTGCGGCACCTCGTCCCCAAAAAATCGCCGAAATAGGGGACTCTCGAATCCCTCCAAATCTCGGACAGCCACAGCGCGGGCGGCATCGATCCGCACCACTGACGTCCCGACCCGATCGACGGCTTCGGCGATAAAATTGCGATTCTCCTCCACGATCGGGCCTGGTTCGTAGCTCGGAGAGGGTGAAACCGCGATCGGCGTTAGATTTTCCGGGGTTGTGGGTCTATTGCGTAGATTTCCTGATGTCAAACTGACATAACGACTGCCCGCAATTCCCACACCGCCGCCCATCACCAACAATGATAAATAGACTGCCAGTTGCTTTGAAGAAATGCTCATCTGCTTATTCAATTGATGGAACGCCCGACCTCCCAAGATCGGTAAGTTATGGGTTAGCTTATATGAGCGTGAGGCTCGATCGCCTTATTCGTCTATGCCGCAACAGAAAAGCCTTCGATCGTCTGGGAAGTTAGCTTTATTTTAACAGAATCAACTACCCATAAACGCGAATAGCGGGACAGTCGGACTGTCCCGTTATTTTTCTCTGCGAGAGAAAGCTGTAGCCGTGTCGGGGTTTGAGTAGAGAGAGTCCCCCGACACCTCTTGTAAATCGAACTTATACCGTGAAGGAGAAATTCGCTTCACTCATCGAAGTGGCGTTCACTCCCTGTAACGTGATAGAAACATCGCCGATCGCAATTTGGGTATTAGCATCGACTTGGGTAATTGTCAAATCCGTAAAGGAGAATGTGGTTTCGAGACCGATAATGTCTACTCCATTTTGGAAATCGGCAATGATATCGGCGCCGTCGCCGGAACGGAAGCCGAAGAAGTCGCCGCCGTCGCCGCCTGTGAGCACATCGTCACCCAAGTTGCCAAAGATCGCGTCGTTACCGAGTCCGCCAATCAGGGTATCGTTATCCTTGCCACCCTGGAGCCAATCGTCTCCCTCGCCACCTTTAATCAGGTCGTCTCCGGTATTGCCGAACAAGAAGTCATTTCCGGCATTTCCGGCAATGTTGTCATTCCCGGTATCTCCAGCAATGGTATCGTTACCTTCGTTCCCTTCAGCGACATCATTATCTTGTCCAGTCAGGATCAGATCGTCACCCAGGTTGCCTTTAATGGAATCATCGCCGACATTACCATAAATCGTATCGTTTCCGTCACCGCCTTCGAGACGATCGTTACCAATTTGTCCGGCAATGCCATCGTTCCCCGTGCCACCGAGAATCGCATCATCCCCTTGACCCCCAAACATCAGGTCATCATCCCCGCCACCGCTCATCCAATCGTTGCCTTGGTTGCCGAACATTTCGTCAGACCCGGCATCTCCAGAAAGAGCATCGTCTCCACCGAAACCGGCAAGAATATCCGAGCCATCTCCACCATTGACACCGTTACTGCTGTCATCGCCGAAGAAGGTTTCGTTGTCAGCGGTTCCTGTGGCTGTCGTCAGTGTGGCTGGAGCTAGGGGGAAGTCAGTAAAGGTAAAGCCGTCTGTACCACCTGTGGAGATTCCACCACCACCGGCGCTGCCGTCGTCTGTGCCGTCGTCCGTGCCGCCGTCATCTGTGCCGCCACCGGTGCTGCCACCGGTACTGCCGCCGGTGCTGCCGCCGGTGCTGCTGCCGCCGGTGCTGCCGCCGGTGCTGCCGTCATCTGTGCCGCCACCGGTATCGCCGCCGGTGGAGCCACCTGCTCCACTATTGTCTAAAATTGTTCCCAGAACAACGCTCGTTGTCAAAGCTTCGCCATTCGCCGCATTGGTCAGAACGACACGGAAGGTTTCTGTGGATTCGACAACCGTGTCGCCAGCAACTTCTATGGTGATGGTTTTGCTGGCTTCTCCGGTGTCAAATTCCACCAGTCCGCTGGGGAAAGCTCCGCCAAAATCTGCCGCATCCGCTGGATTGATACCCGCACTTTGGACGACGTAGTTGACGCTGCTAGGAGCACTGATATCGCCGCCGCGATTGATTGTGAAGGTGAAGGGGGTTTTCTCGGTTTCGCTGTTGCCTTCTGCTTTGCGAGCATCGGTAGCGACAATTTCTAGAGTGGCATCATCGTTGAGGATGGTTCCCGTGGCACTTTCTTTGCCGAGGACGAGTGCTTCTCCATTTTGAGGGTTTAAGGTGACTGTGAAGGTTTCTACGCCTTCGTTGACCAGGTCGCCGTTGACATTTACCGTTGCGGTAGCCGTCGTTTCACCGGCATCAAATGTCGCCGTACCGATCATTGCTGCAAAGTCAGCCGCATCGGCTGTGTCTCCAGCACCCCCGACGGTATAGCCGACGGTGGTGCCGACAGTGGCATCGCCGAAGCGGTTGACGGTGAAGGTGAAGGGAGTTGTGCCGCCGTTGCCTTCAAATTGAGAAGCACTGTCGGTCACAATCTCGAAGGCGTTGTCGTCGCCTTGAATGGTTCCCGTTGCCGTGGGAACAATCAATAATTCGCCATTCTGTGCGTTAGACAAGGTGACGATGAAGTCTTCAGCCGCTTCGGGGTCGAGGTCGCCTGTGACGGGAATGGTAATGTCTACAGTTGCAGCGTTGGGATCAAAGGTTGCTGTACCTGTGGGAAACGTGCCGCCGAAATCTGCGGCATCTGCTGTGCCACCGGAAACGGTGTACTGAACGCTGGTGGCGGCTGTGGGGTCTCCCGTCCGAGTCAGGGTGAAGGTGAAGTCTGTCGTTACGCCATCATTACCTTCGAGCTTCGCGGCATCGGTGGCGGCAATAGAAATGGCTTTGTCGTCGTTGAGGATGGTTCCCGTCGCCGTCGCGCCTACGATCGTCCCAAAGGTGGTTGCGTCTAAGGTTACAGTGAATTCCTCGTCCGGTTCGGCGGTGGTGTCGCCAACAACACCGATGGTAATGTCTTGGGTGTCTTGTCCGGCGGCAAAGCCAACGGTTGCCGTTCCCGGGGAGAAGTCATCAGGGGATGTTGTGGTTGCGGCATTGGCTCCGCTTCCGGCGATACTATAGCTGACGGTTGCGGGTTGGCTGAGATCTGCCGTACGGGTGATGGTGAAGGTGAACGGTGTGGTTGCATTGGGATCGTTACCTTCTGCTTTGTCGGCGTCGGTGGCGGCGATGGAGAACTTGGATGGCAGGATGTCTCCAGTAATGAATACATCGTCAATCCGCCAGTTTTGGTTACCAGCTTGATTGTAACCAAAAAGACGAAAAGCCGTTAAACCGGCATCGTTTAGCGCTGCCATGCCTGGAGCATTCGTTGCATTAAATGTCTGCTCGACTAAGTCCCCTTCATTAGTAGTGCCACTCCCCAATAGCGTGAAATTTCCCACATCTCCAACTCGGTAGGCAAGGGAAAAATTTTGGGGACCCGCATTCTGGCGTTCTTTAAACTGAAACCCAATGTTGTTATAGTTGGCTAAATTTACCTGGAATTCCAGGTAATCTGTATCGGCAGTTGCTACGTCGATCGCCGGCAATGTAGACCAGTCTTTGAATTGGCTATAACCATCTCGGCTAGCATCGGTCAAACCGACAGCGACAGCTACCTCACCATTGATTTGATCTCCACCATCGACTGTTAAATCGTTATCGTTAAAATCCCAAAATGCAATGTTAGCCATAATAATCTCCTTCGTTTCTGAGTGAATTGTTCGTTTTCGGGTATACAAATCCTGCTCCCGTTGGCAAACGGAGCGGGTTGGAGCGAATCGCCGCCAAGACTCGACACACCTCGAGTGTTTAGCATCGAATGCTCGAAATTAATTGAAAGAAAAGCTGGATTTTCGGGCAGATTGGTACGAGATTCTAGGACGATCGATCTGGATTCTCTATGGAATTCCAACGCACATTGGCAAGTCGTAGAAAACTATCCGATTCGTATCCGGTTTGTTGTCAATCGTGGAACTATTTAGGCGATCGAGTTTCGGAAAAAAGCAACTCGAGAGCGGGGAAAAGAAACTAAAAGTAGTCTTTCGTTTTTCAGAATTTAGTCCGTTGCGCTCTATCGCCCCTTAAAACTTGGAATACAGTTGCTAGTATCGTTAACATCTCGCAGAGTTTGATAGCAGTAAATACCGATGCACAGAGATTGAATATCAGCTTTTGGCTTAACTTTATGTTTAACCCAGTCGCTGTAACTTGGTTGGCTTCTCTCTTATTGGTAATGTTAAATGACTTTAGTTAGGATGAGATCAGCCAAATGGCGTATATTCTCATAAAGATTACGAGAAGATAATGCCGTTTTTCAGCCGAATTTATAAAATTTAGAAAAACGATCCGAAAAACTACGGAGTTACTGCATAGAAACCCCGATCGAATGCTTTTTTTTCTATAGTATTTGTACTGATTCCACGTAAGTTTAGAGGTCGAATCGAAGGGGTAATGAGTTGAACTTGGGTCGGAAGATTCTGCTAGTAATAGACGGTTTGGTGATATAAATCCAGAATCTTAAAAACCCCTTAAAAAAGGCGAGTGAGACACCGAAGTTTCAGTGATTATACGGAGAAACGGGGAGTTCGATTCAAGAATTTCCCAATCCAAGTTGTAAAAAAAGGGGTAGCTGAACTACCCCGGTATTTTTCTCTGCGAGAGAAAGCTGTACAAAGCCGGGGTTTTTAGCTAAAGCGATTTCCCCACCCCGGTTTTGGCTTATACCGTGAAGGAGAAATTGGCTTCTGTCATGGAAGCGGCATTGACTCCCTGTAAAGTAATAGAAAAGTCGCCGACGACGATTTGGGTATTGGCATCGACTTGGGTGATTGCCACATCCGCGAAGGAGAATGTGGTTTCCAGACCGATAATATCCACTCCATTTTGGAAATCGGCGATGATGTCAGTACCGTCGCCGGAACGGAAGCCGAAAAAGTCGCCGCCGTCGCCGCCTGTGAGCACATCATCACCTAACTCGCCAAAAATTGCATCGTTGCCAACTCCGCCAATCAGCGTATCGTTATCCTTGCCACCGAGAAGCCAATCATCTCCGTCGTCGCCTTGAATCGAGTCGTCTCCGGCATTGCCAAAAAGGATATCATTTCCGTCGTTTCCAGTAATATCATCGTTTCCGATATCCCCGGAGATAATATCGTTCCCTTCGTTGCCTTCGGCGGTATCGTTCCCTTGTCCGGCAAAAATTACATCGTCGCCAATGTTTCCTTTAATCGAATCGTCTCCGACGTTGCCAAAGAGTGTATCATTTCCATCTCCCCCTTCGAGACGATCGTTACCAATTTGTCCGGCGATGCCATCATTCCCGACACCACCGAGGATCGCATCATCTCCTTGTCCGCCAAAGATCGCATCGTCGTCTTCGCCACCATCTATCCAGTCATTGCCTTGGTTGCCAAACATGGCATCTTGTCCGGCATCTCCGAGTAGAAGATCGTTGCCACCTAAGCCAATGACAATATCGTCGCCAGCATCGCCGATCGCCGTGTTGAAGTTCTCGTCACCTGATAGACTATCATTGCCGATCGTCCCTGCGATCGTACTGGTTGTCACTGGCGGAGTGGGAAAGTCGGAAACGGTTGAGGGAACGGGATTCCCCACATTGTTTCCGGGTGTAGATCCATTGTCGGAACCGTCATCTGCACCGTCATCTGCATCATCATCTGCACCATTATCGATGAAACCACCGCCACCACTTCCTGCGGAACCCCCATCATCAACGCCAGTATCGCCATTATTCGCCAAGTCGTCGTTTTGAATGGTTGCGAGGACGATCGACTGCGTGAGGAGTTCCGCACCTGCCTGATTCGAGAGGATGACGGCAAAAGTTTCGTTGCGTTCAAAATCGGTATCCCCAGTCACCTCGACAGTAATGTCTTTTTGGGTTTCTCCGGTGGCAAACTCCACGATTCCACTGGGGAACTGTCCGCCGAAATCCGCCTCATCTGCTGGGTTGACACCGCGACCGGAAACTGCGTAATTAACAGTAGTGGCATTGCTGATATCGCCGCCTCGCGCGATCGTAAAGGTATAAGGAGTGGTGTCGGCGTTGCCTTCAACTTGTCGATCGTTGACGGTAGCGATCGAGATTGTCGCATCATCGTTGACGATGGCAGCGGTTGCCATATCGGTTAACAACGTTTCCCCATTACCGGGATTGGAGAGGGTGACGGCGAAGGATTCGATCGGTTCGTTGATGGTGTCGCCATTGACTTCTACAATAATTTCTTGACTGATTTCGCCATCGGCAAAAGCGACGCTTCCCTCCAAAAGTCCGGACAAATCCGCTGCATCTGCCGGGTTGGCGCCGCTTCCGGCAACGGTATAATCGACGGTGGTTGTTCCCGCCGTATTGCCAATTCGCGTCACGGTAAAGGCAAAGGGTGTGGTTCCGGCATTCCCTTCCACGCTACTGGCGGGGGAAGCTGCGATCGTCAATCCTCTGTCATCGGGTTCGATGGTTCCTGTGGCGGTGGGAGTAATGATGACTTCTCCATTACCGGGTGCGGATAGGGTGACGGTGAAGTCTTCAGCCGTTTCTGGGTCAAAATCGCCACTGACGCCGATGGTAATTTCTTTGCTGGCTTCCCCGGCGGCAAAGGTGACTGTTCCCGTGGGGAGTGCACCGCCAAAATCCGCTGCATCTGCGGGATTGGTACCGCTACCGGTTACGGCATATTGGACGGTGGTGGCGCCGTCGGTATCGCCATTGCGGTTAATGGTGAAGGTAAAGGGAGCGATCGCACCGTTGTTGCCTTCGAGTTGAATGGCGTTGAGTGCGGCAATCTCGAAAGCACGATCGTCGTTGCCAATTATACCAATCGCACTGGCGGTTTTAATCGCTCCCACTGTCGCATTGGTGAGAGTGACGGTGAATTCTTCGTTCTGTTCAGAGAGGGTGTCGCCAATGACATCGATGGTAATGTCTTTGCTGAGTTCTCCGGCGGCAAAGTCGATCGATCCGGTGGTGGCAGCAAAATCGGCGGCGTCGGTGGGATTGTTGCCGCTGCCGGCGACGGCATAACTAACCGTGGTGGCAACATCCGGATCGGCAGTCCGGTTGACGGTGAAGGTAAAAGGGGTTGTTCCTATGTTGCCTTCGAGTCGATCGGTATTGGTGGCGACGATGGCAAACTGAGGTGGAAGGATATCACCGCTAATAGTTACGTTATCGATGCGCCAGTTGGCGCCGTTGGGTGCGTCAGCAGGTTGACCGAAACCGTAGAGATAGAAGGAGACGGGAGGAACGACATCGTTGGTATTCACGGTTTGCAGTGCCGCAACCGCGCTTAAGTCGAAGCTGCGAAACTCAACAGGATTGTCGTCTTTGGCGGCACTGGTTTGATGTAATGCGATCGCGCCGTCTCCAATTTGGTAAGCTAGAGCAAATTGGGTCGGTCCGCTATTTCTGGCTCGTTCTTCAAAGGAAAATTGGAGATTATTGTAATCGGTTGAATCGATCGTAAATTTAAAGAAACTGCCAGAATTGACATCGAAACCAGCAGCAGTACTCCAACCTCTGGCTTCCCATCCGAAATTGCCTAGATCGTCAACAGCATCAAAACGAACATTTCTAAGATCTCCGCCTGCCTCGGCTGTCGCTCCCGCAACTCGAATGCCACCATCGGCAACCAGATCTCGATCGTTAAAATTCCAGGTAATAATATCTACCATTTCGCTCTCTCCTTCTATTTTTGATTTTGGCTTTTGATTCGGGTGAATTGAATGTGTCTGAAGC
The DNA here is from genome assembly GCA_963838375.1 of uncultured cyanobacterium. GTDB lineage: Bacteria > Cyanobacteriota > Cyanobacteriia > Cyanobacteriales > Geitlerinemataceae > DVED01. Next base: position 288,323 of record CAWIQY010000019.1, read on the forward strand.
TCTCGAAAGAAGTCCTAAAGACGCATGAGATCGATTTCTAGCCATCGAAATTCAACGATCGGCAGCGGTTTCACTGCACGATGTCGAGGGTCTATATTTGGGGCGATCGCAGTTAAGGCGGTTAACACATTTTTGGGTCAAGACCCGCACATTTCCAGGAAATTGTCATGCACGAGTCAATTATCATCGTGTCAATACATGGGTTTGTTGGCAATGTTAAACACCCGAATGGCTGTTACGATATATTTGAAAAGTTACTGTTGTGGAGATCGAGTGATGCACGAACAGAATATCGAGAATCAGTTAACGATCGAGTTTGAAACGATCGCTTCCTGGCGTTTTTGTTAGCTATCAGCGATCGACGCAAAGAGAGCCAAAGCTCCACAGACTTCTTGACGCTGGAAAAGCTCAGAGGATTTGCCAGACGGCAAAACTGTTCACCGTTAGAGATACAGTTTGCGGCAATCGAATTCGAGATAAGTTTTTACGAAGTTTTCGGATAGGAAACATTCTCGTGTCTGGGGTAGAAGTGCAACTCGATGGAAGATAGTCGAAGTTTCAACAAATCGGTTAAATCTTTATCGAATTTTTGTTGAAAGTTCGACCGGGTTTTGGTGAAAAGCTAATTTGGGTTGACCGATGTCAAAATGATAACCGCTCAGTTGCGTATTTGTCTGTAAAGCTTCGTATAAGTTGAGCGGTTAAAGAGTGATTTTATGTAAAAATACTGTGAAGTCGATCGAAAAGATGACGATTTGCGCGATCTCGATCCGAAAAAATGACATCTATTTGTATAGAAGCTGTGCGACACTATCGGTAATTACGGAGACAGCGAACATAGGACTTACGCGAAATCACTTCTCAGTACCCGTGTACGCGCAAGTCCTAAAATCGCAGAGCGATGGTTATAGCTATATTCAGTTCAGTTAAGACGGTTCGAGTTCGGGGGGCGCATCTTTCTTCCCGGAAACCGCCCCCAGCTCACCTTCACCGATGTCCTAACAAGACTGTATAGGACTATAACCCGCGCTAAACCGACATAACAACACCTGGACTTTCGTTGGAGAGACGATCGACCGCGCACAGTGCATAAGTCCCCGAATCCAGGGAAATTTGAGTCGTATCGCGGTTCAAAATCCGCAGAAGTTTCCAATGACTACTCACTTGTTGATACAGCGTCCAGCCGCGAATATCACTCGATGCCACATTCCAGTTTAGCTGCTGGTTGCGGACACTGACCCCCGTCGGTGGTGCGGGGGGTACAGCATCGATCCAAGGCATTGTTGGGGGTAGAACCGGATCGGGATAAATGGTACTTTTGAGTCGATCGTTAATTCGGCTGCGATTTTCCATCAGGGGAGTCACTTGATAGAAAATATTCCCCAAAGATTGACCCGACGCCAAATCGCGACTGATGTCAATTTGCTCTTCAAACTCGGCAACAGTCCAACCCGCTTCTCCCAATTTCGCCAAATTATTTCCAGCATAAACGTGCCGATTTTGAGAACTATTGCGCGTCCACCACTCCAACAAAGTCCAGTAACTCTGCTCCCTTTGGTCGATTCGCCAGTACAATTGGGGGGCGATATAATCCACCCAGCCTTCCCGCATCCATTTCAGAGGGTCGGCAAACAGTTGATTGTACTGATCCAAACCAAAAATTCCCGGCGGTTGTCCCGGACGATAAATCCCAAACGGACTAATCCCAAATTTGACATAAGGCTTGCGCGATTGAATCCCTTCGTAGAGACGGCGCACCATCAGATTCACATTCTCCCGCCGCCAATCGGCAAGAGAAAGCCGACCGCCGCGATCCTGGTATTCCCCGTAGGTATCGTAGTCGGGAAAAGCACGTCCGGAAATAGGATAGGGATAGAAATAATCATCGAGGTGAATCCCGTCCACATCGTAGCGGCGAACCACATCCATCATCACTTCATAAGCGCGATCCTGGACTTCCTTGATGCCGGGGTCGATCCACAGTTGGTTGCCGTAGGTATAGACATACTGAGGTTTGACGGCTTCCATGTGGGGCGAAACCGGTCGAGATACCGTTGCCGAGGTTCGGGCGCGGTAGGGGTTGAACCAAGCGTGTAGTTCGATATTGCGCTTGTGGCATTCAGTGATGACGAATTCGAGGGGATCGTAAAAAGGACTGGGTGCTTTGCCCTGAGTCCCCGTCAGCCAAGCACTCCAGGGTTCTAGTGGGGAGTCGTAGAGGGCATCGCCTTCCGGTCGAACTTGGAAAAATAAAGCGTTGAGGTTTAATTCTGCCATTCGATCGACAATAGCAATCAATTCTGCCTTTTGTCGATCTGTAGACAAATCTCGGCGCGAGGGCCAGTTGATGTTCCAAACCGATGCCACCCAGGCACCGCGCAACTCCCGGCGATGACCGATATTCACCGTCGGGGAAAGGGGAATCGTGCCTTCGGGTAAGGGATCTTTGACGATGTAAGGGGATTCGATTTTGGGGGCGCGTTTGAGGTGTACCAGGGCTTGATAGACGAGTGCGGCGACTTCTGCCCGAGTGGCGGGTTGGTTCGGGAAAAAGGTTTGTATATCGGGGTAGTTGACCACCAATTGGTTGCGGGTGGCGATGCTGATGCGATCGGTGGCGTAGCTGGGAACCTGTGCGGCATCTCGATAGTAGCGATTGAGGGGGGCGCTGCTACCGCCAATCCCCAAACCGTTGACCAATGCTACTAAAATTTGCACGCGGGGAATTTTCTGATCTGGGGCGAAGCGATTGCCGGGATAACCGGAGAGAAACTCCATTTCGTAGACTCGGGCAATGGCGGCTGTTGCCCAATGATCCTTGGGGACATCGCTAAATTCGATCGCGCTTCGGGTTTTGGGTTTCTCGAATGCACCGGCTAAAACGGCAGAAAATTGGGCGCGAGTCATGGACTCGTCCGGGCGGAAGGTGCCATCTGGAAATCCGCGAATGATGTTTCGTTGCGCCAAGCCTTCGATAAAGGGCTTCGCCCAATTCTGGGCGACATCGCCCAATGTTGTATCGGAACTCATATGAATATTCGGTAATAGGATGATGGATAATGGAAAAATAACCCTCGCTAATTTCCTATAGCCATCCTAAGATAGGAAACGACCGATCGTCAGTATTCAACAATCAGCGATGTATAGAGTTTAAGAAACTTAAAATTAGGGTGAGTTTGCATTATTTGTTTCTCATGTGGGTCGCTCAAATAACCAGAGTGGAGGCGAGGAGATCGAGGTTTCAATTGCGAATAATTTAGCGTTGATGAATCGATCGCTTTAGATCCAGAAAAAAATCTCTCTATGCTGGGTTTTCCCTGGATTAGCAAAGTGGCTTGATTTACGACAAATGTGACAAAGCTTCTGCCTGGACTTTTCTGGGGCGATCGGCATCTGATAGGCAAGGGGCAACGGCTATACTAACATAGGTTTAAATGTAGAGTAACGACGTTTTACCTGCTTATGAAAGTTACCCTGGAAGTGGGTCATGGCCCCTATCGAGATCGAGATGGTTCGACAGGCTTTGAAGAAGGCGCCAATGGACGCGGGACGACCGAATACAAAGAAGTCACCGTGATGGCGAACATTACGAGTCGGCTGCTGCGAGATAAAGGCTACGAGGTGGATGTGTTAGATCCAATGGATACTCTCGAGGAGATGGGAGAGTATGCTAGGGGAAGCGAGGTGTTTGTCAGTCTCCACTTGAATGCGTTTAACGGCGTGACGCAGGGAACTGAGGTTTTGATTCACCGGAACGGAACTGCAGAAGATGAGAAGTTTGCCCAGTTTCTTCAGGATGAATTACTTGCGACTTTGAGATTAAACGATCGAGGTGTGAAAAGACAAGGACTTGCGGTATTATTTGGCGTACCGCTGAGCGTCAGAGCGGCTTGTTTGACCGAATCGTTTTTTGTGGATGCTGTGGATGCAGCGACGGCACGGCGATATACGGAAAAAGCAGCACAAGCGATCGCTGATGGGATCGATCGTTATGCCATCTCTCGGGGACTTAACCCAAAAAGTCCCACACCAACACCAACACCCACACCAACACCAACACCAACACCTTCTCCCTCATTCTCCGAAACGCTCACCTTGGTGAACGTTGCTAAATTCTACAAAGGTTTACCCCACCAAAATGCAGCTTTGGAATGGTTGCAGCAAAAGGTTCCCAATGAAACCTTCGCGGAGTTTGCGCGGCGCTGGCGAAAGTCGTAAGATCGAGTCGGGTTCACTGGAACTTCCTCAAGGCTGGGGAAGTTTCGGCTATGGGACGATCGCAACGGGAAAAACGAATCGATCGATTTAGGCATCATCAGAACCGCCATCGCGGCTGTGCAAGAACTTGGAGGGACGCATGAGCCCCAACAGCGCCACGATACAAGCCGCCATCAAAGCAAAGACAACAGGTGGGTATAAGCCGTGCCAAATCAAAGAAGGACAAGCCGCCGTCGTCAGACTCAACAGTGAAATGGCAAGCAAACGTTTGCCAATCTCGTTGTATCCCATCCGCATAATTAAACTCATCCCTTGAATACAGAGAATCACTTCGCTAGCGACCGTTGCGATCGCTGCCCCCATTCCGCCAAGATAAGGAATGAGAAGAAGATTCAGAGTTACGTTAGACCCTGTGGTGATAAACAAAATGGGTGGCAGAGATTTCTCTTGTTCCGTGGCTTGTAGAAATCGGTGCGACAAGTTTCCAAACATACTAATACCCAAACTCGGGAGAAGAATGCTTAGAGAAACGATCGACAATTCGGCAAACTCTTCTCCAAAAATGTGGACTAAGTTGTTTTGAAAAATTCCAGCCAGGATAACCACCGGTAAAACAACTCCCAGTAACAAGCGAGTGGCTTTGTACAATTGCTCTGGCAACCGACTGGGATCGCTGGCGTGATACTTGGCAAACCGGTTAAAAGCCACATAAAACACCACCCGCGACAGTGCGAAAAACATTTCCATAATCCGGTAAGATGCACTGTAAGCTCCCGCTGCTCCTGGGGGTGCCATCGCTTTGAGCATGACCACATCCACCTGGTAGTACAAAATCCAGAGGACGCCGGAAATGGCAAATGGATAGGCAACGCGCAAGGTTTCGGCAAAGCGACTGGGACTAATGGGAGACCAGAGTCTGAGCCTTCGGCTCAAGTAGTAGATCAGTCCGACAATATCTAGAGCGCGGACGATCGAGATCGAGACCACCAACCAAACTAAATCTCGCGTCAGAACCAGCACTGTCCCCGCCAGCAAGACGGTACTCGATCGCTCCAACGCCACGGAAATCGTCTCCCCCCGAAACCATCCCTGTCCTCGCAAAACGCTACGCAGCGTCATTTTCATGGCACGGCAGATTTCGGAAAAAACGACGATATAACAAACGAGAATCCCGTTGCCTTCGTACTTGAGCAGTTGCGCCAGAGGGAACAGAATCAGAAAAACCGGCAAGGACATCAGGAGTTCTAGCACCAGGAATTGGATCGTGGATTTAGGTCGCTTCCTGGGGGTTGGCAGCGACTTCCCGATTGAGCAGAACTGGCAATCCAAACTGAATCAACAGCGCCAGAATTGCCCCCAAAGCACTGGCTGCGGCAAAGAGTTCGTATTGTTCGAGACCGAGAACGCGCCCGATAAAAATTTGGAAGATCAGTGTCAACCCGAGTGTTGCTTCTCCCAACAGCGCGTAAAAGTAAGACAGATCTAAGCGTGCGAGAAATTTTCTCATCCGTTTTCCCCCGTGGAGATTCCGAGCATGACTGTAACTGGCTGGGTGGAATGATATCTAATCAATCTTACAGGCTGCTACAATCCGATCCAAAATATCTGGCAACTTTTGAATCACGGGTTTGTTACTCACTTGTCGGATGTGGAAATCTCGATCGGTCAGGATGAGATCTCGTTCTCGATCGTATTCCTGTTGCTGTTGGTCAATGTTTCCATCGACTTTTACAACTCATTTGGCGGCAGATGACGAGTTTCGAGAAGGTTTGCCGGAGAAGTTTTATCGAGGTCGAGGTCGATCGCGGCGAAATTTGTTAGAACAGAGAGAGACCATCCCAATCCTTGTCGAGAATCACATTCACAACCACAACCAACAGGAAAAAGAAATGAGCCACGACAAACAACAAAACCTATATGACGATCGCGTTCGAGGTGATAGATTTACCGAGAATAGTGCTGGAGATGCGATCGCCGCTCACCCAGTCGTTACTTCTCAAAATCTGGCGGACGCTGCCGCAGAAATTCAAGAGTTGATGGCACGACTTTCGCAAATGTATACCACGGATACAAAGGCAGACAAAAACAAATTTACCAATGAAATTGTCCGACTGATCGATGAAGATCCGTCCCTCAGCCAACGCCTTCTAAGTGCTAGTAAAACGGGTGCAATTGCCGAAATCGAACAATTTTTCAATCATCCGCTTTCCAGTTTTGTGATCGCGGCATTAGAAGATTGGCGAAATACAAAAGTTTAAATATAAAACTGCCTATCAACGTTTCAAAGCTTTCTCAATTTCCGCCATTCGCCGATTTTGATCGTAACGGACAAAATCCAAACTATTTCGCAAACCGGGTGCATCGAGTTTGCCTTCTGGGGTAATATAAGAATTCGTCCGCGCTTCGACGATCGCTTCTCGATCGCTCAACCCCTTCTCCCGTGCCTTTTCCAATTCTTCCAGATACACCGCCGCCGCCCTAGGCGCTTGATTGTAAAGATCCGCCCCGCCTACCAGTTCTAACTCCGTCAGTTCGGGGTTTTCCCACGCCAATTTGTTGGCAAATTTCCGTACGCGAACCAGTTGCAATCGATCGGCATCGTCGGCATTCGCACCATCAATCTGATTGCTAAACGTGCCTTGATTGCGCTTATAATTGCCGGGATCGGTGTGAGACTGCCAAAGCGATGTTTTCCCTCCATCAACCGTGCGCGTTCCTTCTGCCATGCCGATGGCAAGGCTGCCCGTACTATTAGGCGAAGAAAACAACATCTCCACAGTGCGGTTCGTTCTCGGCCCTGAGGCGATCGTCAAATTGGCTAGCATCAAACTCACGCAGATCGCACTAATCGATTGGTAGGCGTTCACTTCTTCCCGGCTCCCACAACAGTCTGTTCCAAATATCTAAAACTCGGTTCGACGAGCTGTTTATCTCGGTATTCCTCCCAATGGAGGTGCGGTCCGGTGCTGTATCCGGTACTTCCAGAATAAGCATAAACCTCTCCCGCCGCTTTGGTGCCATCTAGGCATTGCGACAAATGTAAGGCGCGAAAACTCAGCTTGCTCCCTTCAAGTTCGATCGATGCCGTGATGCCGCCCCCAGCAGACTGACCGCAAGTAACCTTAGCTTTTCTGGCTCTGCCGTCGCTGGGGACGTACAGCGGTGCCCCGATGGGTAATGCCACGTCTACCCCCAAATGAGCCCGGGCTCGGCCTTCCCAAGTCCGACAATCGGCGGTACTTTTGGCTGGATTTTTGCAGGGGAGAAAGGGGTCGGAAACTCGATAAGACCCCACGGCATCCCCACGTTTAGCGGGTTCTTCCGAACCTTGGGGGAGTTGGGGCAACTGCCAACCCGGAGCGCCCATCCACGCCCAAGCCACGGCTGCATCCCCCCAACTGTTAAAGCGAGGAACAACGACAAATGCTAAACAACAAAAGCAGAGGATGGCAGAGATGATGTCTCCTCGGCGATAGCGAGCTTCTTCAGCTTGTTGAATTTCCCATTGCTTCTGGGGGGGCAGCGGACTACTGATTCTCATGTTGGCGATTCCAATCGACAAAAGTTGCACCTTGGGAGGGTTTGAAGTCCGCAGGGGTGGCAGTGGAAGTGGGTTTCGTCTCTTCGGCAGAGGGATTTTGAGCAAAGAATGAAACTCCCCCCTCCATCAATTCGGCGATGAAGCGTTGAGCTTCGGCTTTACCCAGCACTTGCCCGTAACCGGGAACCGCCAAGTCGGCAGCCATAATGGTCAGAGCAACGATCGTTAAGGCGAACGAGAGAGGGGAGAATTTCATAATTATTTTCCTCCCACAGTGGAGAAATTCACGGTGGTGACGCCGGGAACGGGCGCAGGAGGAACCACGGAACGACTCGCGCCCTCGATTCCCGGTTGAGCCAGGGGTTGTTGGGTTGAGAGAGGGGTGTATTGCCCTTGGATGCTGCGATCGAGGTTTACCAAAGAAGCTTTGTAGGCATCGCCGCCTTGGTTCCACAGCACTTGGACGGTGCTGCCTGTGGTTTGCAATCCCACATCGACACTGGGATTGACCCAATTCACACCCGCTGTATATCCAGCATCGGTAAAGGGGTTTCCAGTGGGCAGGGGGTTTTGATTCACCCGCGACGCCATGCAGCCCCCAAAGAACATAAACGCAGCCGGAACGCCACAGTAGACGACTGCTGATTTGAGAGGACGCAGGGGGCACAAACGCCAGCGTCCTCGAATTCCCAACCAAGGAATATTCGCACCGATCGGCATCAGAGAGCCGAGGAAACCGGTGACGATTTGCCAAGGCGTCTCAAAACCATCCTCAGCTCGAACCGGTTGAACGTCATAAATGGGTCGAACGACAGTATCGACCGTTTCATAGTTTGGTCTGTGCATGAGTCTTTCACCTCACTAATATAGGAGCGGACTAACTTCGCCCCGTATTGTACCTGGGCATTCGCCCAAACATCGGAGGGGGTTCGAACCCCTCATTGGTGTGGGAGGTCGGGGATCTCCGGGGGATAAGACCCTTCAAAACCGCCAACACCTCAACTCTCCAGAGCGATGCGATGGGAGCTAGAGCCGATTCAAGCCATTTCTGCCATCGGCATCGAGGCATTACCATTTCGGTGGATCGCGTCGGTGTCGGCAACCAATTTGTCAGCAAATACCGACAAATCGACCCAATCCAACCACTCAAAATCGGGAAGCGCTTCTAAAACACCGTTGTCGCCTGTCAACAGGACGATGGGACTTTCTCGATCGCGAACTTTTTCGATCGCCTCGTTTTTTTGTCGGACAAGGCGTTCGCGTACCTCGTCATCCGGGATTAATACATCGGATTTGAGCAGGCTCGAGAGAGTTTCCCAGCGTCCTTGACGACCGAGGGCAGCAATGGCAAAGGCAAAACGACATTGAGCGTCGAAGCCGAACTCGACACAATCCCAGCTATGGGTGGCGACAATTAGGTGAATGCCGTATTCTAGCCCTTTGAGCGCCAGTCGTTCCATGTTGTAGATCAGGTCGGGGTAGATTTTCGAGGCGTGGGGTTCGGTGTCGGCGGCTTTGGCGTCTAATCGTCTGGCTTCGGCGAGTAAACCGCTCCAATCGTCGAAAATGAAGTAAGCTTTTTGGCGGGTGTCTCGCGTATCGATCGCCCGATCGAGTAGGGCGATGGCTTCGTCGATGGTTTCGATCGCGCTTTGCAACCCGTGGTGAGCAAAACGCACGCAGCCGGGAATCTTTTCCAGTCCCAGCCAACCCACCGGAGAATTTTTCGGATCGACAATGCGGATGGTGGCTTCCGGTTCGACTTGCTTGATGCCCCAAATGATACCGCGCAGGCTATAGCTTTTACCGCCCCTGGGAATGCCGGCGATCGCCACGTGTTGGGGCATAGAGGAACTGGTGAGGGCTTCGACGATGCGACTGACGACGCCCAGGGGATTGGTCGTTTGTCCGGTGGTGGTGTTGTCAGAGATCTCGGTGGAGGGGGCTTCTGGGGATTCTGCTGGCGGGGAGATCGTCTCGGAGACGGTTGACGCGACGGGTTGGGGTTGGATTTCGACCTTCTCGGCTCCGGGCGGCTGGGGATTGACGGTTACAGGCTGGGTTGGAAGAGCTGGAGCGGGGCTTTCCGCTTTGGGCGTGGAGGGGGATACCTGCTGAGGTGAGGGCGGTTCTGAAGGGGGTAGAGCTACAGGATCTGGGGCTGCCGATATCGGGGCGGTGGCGGTGGGGGCAACGGCTCGGTTCTCCGTTGGTGCAGGGGGAACCGCTGCGGTGGGGGCAACGGCTAGGTTCTCCGTGGGGGCAGGGGCAACGACTGCGGTGGGGGCAGTTTCTCCGGTTCGATCGAGGTTTGTCGTCAGATCCAGGGGAACTTCCGCTTCCGGTGCGCTGGCATCCCTCATCGGCTGCGTCGTATACGACATGGGAGTCACTCCCCGAGCACCTTGCCAAGGCGGTAACTGAGCCAAGTCTGAAGACTCGGATTTTTTGCCGAACGCATAGCCTCCCAAACGAGCTAATCCTGCACCGATCGATCCCAGTCCCAATAACTTCAGCGGTTCGGCACCGGGAATGGGCATTTGTGCGGGGACGACCAACTCTCCCGTCAATAGCGTATTCAGGGAGGCATTGGGAGGAGTGTACGAGATCGTCACATTGCTGGCATAGACCAACATCGTTCCTGCACCCATCAAGACTGGACTCAGCCACAGGGGAAAGAGATTATTTTTCATCCTTGTCACCGTTGTTTTCAACCGCACCATTGTTTTCAACCGTACCGTTGTTTGGCATCGCTTCATTCATCCGCTGCCAATAATTTTTGCCAGCTTCCTGGGTTCCCTGATAATCGACGACTCCTTGGAGGGACAATCGATTTTTAATCGTATCGAGATAGCGGGTTCCCAATTGACTTTGCTGGGCGAAGTTAAGAGGAAATTCCCGTCGGGGATATTCAGCTCCCGCTCGCAGGAGTCCTTGCCAGCGAATCAGGTTGGCGCCTGCCACTTCGCTGGCTGAGATCGATCGCCGATCGATTTCTTTCCCCGTCGCCGCATCCATTTCTACCAACACAAATCGGCTTCCCCCAGAGGCAGCCGCCGACATTTCCGGCAGAACTTCCGATTGAATCACCCCTTCTCCGCAAGCGAGTTCGTGGCGAATGGGGGCGATATTGCAGGGGCTACCCGGGGTGGTGAGTTGTTTTTGGAGTTCTCCCGCCGCTTGCAATGTTTCGTTTTCCAGTACCATTTGCATAAAGCTCATGCGCTGAGGATCGGGGGTTTGACTGAGGTCCCAGGCTGCCACCGTCGCGCGAGTGAAGTCTGTCAGCGCGTTGTATTCCGCCGCCCAGGATTCTTGGAGGGCCAGATCGCTAGCTTGCTGATTGGGGTTGATCGTTGCCATCGTGGTGGGCTTTGGAGTCTCGAAGGCGTTGCTGGCGACAAAGCCGACCGTTGCCAGCAGGGCAATCCCAAAGAGGCACTTCGCCCGGAAACTGCCCGTACTCCAATCGGAGTTAGTCCAGAGTTCTCCAAATCCCGCATTTTTGGGTTGTAAAGTCATAGATCGAAGGGGTGAGAAGTCGTTTGGGGGCGCGTTGGAGACGCGAATGAAGAAGCTAGTATTGTCGGATTTTCTTCCTCGGAGTCGGGAGAATTGGCACAACGATCGATCGTCTCGAGCATTGGAGGATCGTCGATCGGTAGATCGGCAATTGTTGCTGGCAGTCCGGGTGGATCGTGTACGCTCGATTGCCACCATCGGCACAAGGAGTCCGCATAGCGAGTAATCAGCAAGGTGATGGCGGCAGAGTAGCTTTCGACTCCCGTGACTGCCATCACTTGTTCTAAAGCGAGTTTATCGTCTTCCCGTAATACCACACGAGTTTTCATCGCTAGATCTTCATTAGGGTGGACAGTGCAGATAGAAGTGGAGATAGAACAGAGAAGTGGAGCCGAGCTGCACGAGTGACAACTCACAAGACATCTAGCGATGGAAACCATCCTCTCTCCAGCCAGTTTGAGCTGCGATCCTCGGCTGGAGGTTGGGGAAACAACAGGGAAGAAAAGGGAAGCCTCGAGCGATCGAGCGTACGCTCCCGATACAACCTTTTGCCGATCTCATGAAGCCCCAAGCTGTTCGTTTCACGGATATCATACCTGAAAGTGCGATCGATACCGCGATGTTTTGAGACTCAATAGCGATCGCCCTCGAATAATTTTTCGATCGCCAGTAACGGCAAGCTGCACCCATGCCTGATGGGGACGGCTAAGACCCTTCGGGCGATCCTAGGCGAATTCTCTTCAATCGGTGCAACCCGGTTGGTTTCTGTCGTTGTGGTTTTCACCGTCCTCATCCCAAAATCGATTGCTCCTCATACTGAATCCTGAAACTCAAAGTTAAAAAAATGTTTCGTTACGGGTATTTCTGTTGAACCGAGGTAAGCTAGAAGTAAGACAAAATATCCTGCTGTTATTGCTGAAAACGCAATCAAACTACAGGGGTATTCAAACGTCAAGAAAAGAGCGAGATCTGTCTGAGATAGATGGCATTAAGGAGGAAGCTACAGATGAAAGTTTCCGGTCTAACATCAAGTGAATCTGCACGAAAATTACACTTCAACTCCAACGAAGTCAAAAATTTAGAAAAATTGAAAGCCAGAGTAGAACGGGCGATTGTTAATTGTCGCCTGTCTCGAAACGAACGAGACGATATTATACGTCGAATTTATGCCGACGGTAAGGTATCTTCAGAAGAATGTGAAATTTGGCGATCGCTTCAAGAAAAAATTTGGGAAGGGGAAATTCAAATTGATTAAAACTGATAGCAGTTCCCGGTATTATACGGTACATCTAGAAGGGCGATTGTCTTGAAAAATTGCTCCAACCGGGCGAACCCCAACACGGCATTTTTCGCTGCCAGTCTCCCCTACATCAACCCAAAATTGCCATGTACCTCATAGCTGCGAAAACCGCTGTAAATCACCCATAGACTAAGATGGTGCCAAACGTTCCGGGGCGACACCCGACCTCTCAACACACGCGACGAATCATTTCGGCAGTCACACCATCGCTGACTGTGGCTGCCCCAATTTGTGTGGGTAGCACAAATCGGACTTGTCCGGCTTTCACTTTTTTATCGTTTTGCAGGGCTTCTATGATGTCTTCTACCGCCACACCGTCAGGAATTTGAGTCGGCAATCCTGCTTTTTCAATCAGGGCAAACTGACGCCTATCGCCGGCTGCGTCCCACAGTCCCAACTCCATCGCAATGCGACTGGCTGCCACCATACCAATGCCCACCGCCTCGCCGTGTAAAACCTGGGTATATCCGGTTAAACTTTCTACAGCGTGACCGATCGTGTGACCGTAGTTGAGAATGGCGCGCAATCCGGCTTCTTTCTCGTCTTGGGAAACCACATCGGCTTTTGCCTGGCACGATCGTCCTAAAATATCCGCCAACAGTGCCGCATCCAGACAGTCTAGCCGATCGATCGCCCCCGCCGCTTCCAGATTCTCGAACAACTGAGCATCCCAAATCACCCCGTATTTGATGACTTCTGCCATTCCCGCGCAAAACTCCCGTTCTGGCAACGTTTGCAGAACTTCGGGATCGATGAGGACAAATCGGGGTTGATAAAATGCGCCGATTAAATTTTTGCCTTGGGGATGGTTAACCCCGGTTTTCCCGCCGATGGAAGCATCTACCATCGCCAGCAGTGACGTGGGAACTTGGATGAAATGGATGCCTCGCAGCCAGGTTGCCGCCGCAAATCCGGTCATATCCCCCACCACACCACCACCCAGAGCAACCAGGGTTGAAGAGCGTTCTAGGCGGTTCTCCAGGGCTGTATCGTAAATCCCTTGGATGGCGTCGAGGTGTTTGTATTGTTCGCCTGCGGGGAGGATGTGGCGAGAGACTTCAAATCCGGCGGATTCCAAAGAATCGATCGTCCTTTTTCCGTAGTGTTGGAAAATTTCGGGGTTGGAAACCACTAAGACTTTTTGACCCAAATTTAACGGCTGCATTCGATCTCCCAGCCGATCCAACCCTCCCGCCGCAATCTCAATTTGATAAGATTGCTGGGGCAGTTTCACTTCAATCGCAGACATTCGATCGCCCAACCCAATAGATATGCTTGTGGGATGTATTGTACCCCATGACATGATTTAATGAATTATCGTTTTTGTGACGGAGATTTATCATGTCTGGTGTAATTACCTATATTTTAATGCTGGGTTCGGCAACCGTTGCCGCTATCGTTCTATTTTTCGGCTTGCGGGCTGTCAAGTTGATCTAACACTTTTTCCGCTCGGTAAAAAAGAAAAAGACGATCGCTTAAGCGATCGTCTTTTTCTTTTGATAGATTCTAGACAATGGAAAAGGGCGTTAAGGGTCATTCGACCATCAGAAGACGATGGGTGAATAGACCGATCGCTACAGTCATGTTGCAGAGAGTTTTATTCTTTAGAAACTCGTTGATGAGCTGACTCAGCCTGCATTTCTTCCACAACATCCCAAGCCGCTGCACATTCTTTAGAAGTTGCACCTTTTTCTTGACAAATCTGCCGAGCATCTTCTCGTGCCGCTTCAATTTTTTCTGCGAGAAAGAGCTGTTTTGGTCTTTCGACAAAATCGCTTTTCAGGAGAATATCGCTGATGGAAATAATTCCTAGAAGTTTCCCCTCGATCACCGGAGCGCGGCGGATGCGAGCATTGGCAAATAACCGCGCTACATACTCCACACCCAGTTCGGGATTGACGACTATGCAGGGTTTTGTCATGATTTCGTAAACCCGCATTGTTTTAGGATCGTGTCCGTAGGCAGCCACCTTATAAATAATATCAGTTTCTGTCACCATGCCGTAGGGATCGGTTGAGGTGCGCGGTTCGACAATTAAGGCTCGCAATCCTTTGTCTTTCATCAATGCTACAGCATCGGCAACTGTAGCCGAACCGCTGACGGTAATGACCTCTTTGGTCATGATTTCTGAGGCTTTCATCATGGTTTAGTTTTCTCCTACTTTGTGGGATTGACTTTCAGAAACTCAGGGCTTTTTTAAAGATACCGATCGATCGCTTGACTAAACTTTTCATAGGGTGCGACGCCAACGATCGTCTCGACGAGTTGCCCTTCTTTGAGAATTAGAACACTTGGAATGCTGCGGATTCCCAATTGTTTCACGACTTCTTTTTCACGATCGACATCGAGTTTCACCACAGTGGCGCGACCTTCATATTCTCGAGCCAACCGATCGAGAAACGGACTGGTAACTTGGCACGGCCCGCACCAAGTTGCAAAACAATCGATCGCCACTAACGAACTGGAATTAAACAGCAATTCCCATTCATCGCGATGCAGAGCAACAGTTTGATTCATAAACTTGCGTCAAGGGATAAAAGATGAAACTCTTATGTAAAGAAAAATTTAATCATCTCCACCAACACTGGATATTTAGAATCGGTGGGAGACACCATTAAATTTACCATTTATGACAGAACCGATCGATTTTTCTACGCCTTTGAGTTACCATATTCCTAACTTGTCGCTGAATCCTAAAATCCATGACTGCGGAAAATTTGGCAAGACAGACAACCTGGACTCGGTTAGAGCAAGGTCGCCAAGCCAAGGCGGAGCGAGGGGGATATGCTGGATATGGGTCTCCGGCTTTCGGTCAGCAAGCTGTCGATGGCGAGCTCGTTGGCGCTCCACTCGAACAACAAGCCATCGAACTGATTCGCCGCCATCACAAATCGGGAAAGTCTCTGCAACAGATTGCCGACTGGCTGAACCGCCAGCAGTATACAACCAAGCGAGGGCATCAATGGCGTCGGATCTCGGTGAAACGAGTTTTGGATCGCCTGTATGGCAGAATCCCTAGAGTTTCTGGCATTACCCAAAAGTCCGATCGTCGTGTGGACGATCGTCTTGGTCAAAATTTTTCCTAACTCAGTCCTCAAACCGCAACGGTTTAGACCTCAATTATCATACACCTTAAATAGATTTCTGTATAGGCTCTATCTAAATTCCAGCTTTTGTGTTGTTACATCCCTCTTCACCCCGAGGAATCAACTCTAACCCCGGCTATTGAAAATGCCGTCGCCCCCAATTACCGGCTCGACAACAACCCGCTTTTGTCAACGAAGCATGGGAACAACTCTCTCATCTCCAGGCTTTACTCGATCTTCGTCCGGTTTCTGTAGCCGCTCTCGAATCTACCGCACTACAATAAGATTGGCGAGCTGCAACGAGTCTTTGATGGTGACGACATATTCAGATTTCTCCAGCTATCATTACCAAGTTGTCCGAGAACTCGGTCGCAATCCGGCGGGCGGACGCATTGCTTATTTGGCAACCGATACTCGCAGTCAACGATCGGTTGCCATCAAGCAGTTTCGGTTTGCCAATTTCGGTTCAGATTGGTCGGGGTACGACAACTGCGAACGAGAAATTCAAATTTTACGAGAGTTAAATCATCCGGGAATTCCCCAATATCTAGACTCTTTTGAAACTTCAGATGGGTTTTGTTTGGTACAGGAATACAAACCCGCACTGTCTTTGGCACAAACTCGCAGTTTCGCCTCGCAAGATATCAAGAAAATCGCGATCGCTCTGTTAGAAATTCTGGTCTATTTACAGGATCGCTTTCCTCCCATCATTCATCGGGATATCAAGCCAGAAAACATTTTGGTAGGGGAAACGGACGAAGACGGAAATCTCCCGGTATATTTGGTGGATTTCGGTTTTGCGCGCATCGGTAAAGGAGAGGTAGCACTCAGCAGCATTGTCAAAGGAACGCTGGGTTTTATGCCGCCGGAACAGTTATTTAACCGTCCACTGACGGAAGCTTCTGATTTGTATGGCGTGGGAGCAAGTTTGATTTGCATACTGACGGGAACCAAATCCATCGATATTGGCAATTTGATGGATAGTAACTATCGGATTAATTTTCAAGATCTTGTTCCCCAACTCAGTTTGCCGTGGATTGCTTGGTTAGAAACTATGGTACAGCCCAATGCCGAAAATCGCTATGGCAATGCGGCGGCAGCCCTGAAAGCACTACAACCCATCTATGTTACCCGATCGCCTTCTATTAGCTTCGTTCCACCAACGATCGAATTTAGGGCGAAAAAACTTGGGGAAAAAGTCACCCAGACGATCGTTCTCAAAAATCCGATTCCCGATACCATACTTTCGGGTCATTGGGAATTTACTCCCCATCAAAACGATCCTCCCCATCCTCCCCAATCTCATCCTTGGATTTCTATCTCTCCCGATCGTTTTGAAGCCAACCAAATGCTCTGTAAAATTACGGTTTATACAGGGAAGCTGATGGCAAATAAGCGCTACGATCGCGATCTGATCCTCAATACCAATACTGCCGAGTCTCCCCGATCGATCCGCATCAAGGTCAAAACGGCTCCGGTTCCTCTAAAAGTTATACATCCGCCTTTGACTCGGCTCTCAATTTTATTAGGCGTCTCTTTTGTGTTTGCGTTTAAATTTAGTTTCTTAGGAGGTCTGTCGATACAGACAGCAACTTCCATCGCCCGACTGATCGATAAACTGATTTCTTTTTAGATGTCAAAACTCATAAATAATAACGATCGTATGACTCGAAAAACGCCTCCAAGTATACCAGAGAAATTATCTGGCAAATTGAACATCGACAGCCTAAAACAAAAACTAAATTTGTCCGGAGAAACCCGTTTTTGGGGAATGGTTGTCGGTTTATTAATTGCGCCGATCGTTTTGACTTATCTAGTTTTCGGCTTCTTTTCCTTTTCTCCGGTGATTTTAGGACTGCTTTTCAAAGGAATTATCTTGATTTTTTTGCTGGCGACGATCGGTCTGATTTTTTTCCTCGTCCCCACATTAATCGCTTGGGAAGTAGTCAAAACTATTCAAGTTATGGTCAAAAGCGGGTTTAACGAAGGAATAGCGCTGGCTGTACCCATCTCGGTGGTGGTTCTGGGAATTAGTTTAGGCGGCGCATTACAGGCGGGAAGTTTGTATCCGCTATGGCTGATGCTCGCCGGAGCGGTTGCGATTCCGCTCAGTATTATGGTGGTCTACATTCCCGTCCGACGCGCATTGCAAGTTCGTCAGTATCGCCTATCCCAACAGCATCTCATTAAGCCGTAACTTCTCGAAAAACCCTTCCCTATTTGTTTTTTGTACGACAAGTAGTTATAGCTTCGCCATCCACCTAAAATATCACACTTCTAAAACCCAGTCAAATCGTTAGATTATTGACTTCATTCTCAATATTTTTGCGAAAATCAAGGGTAAATTTATGGGATATTGAGTTCGGAACACCAATTTTTCGCTGGCATCATCGCCTAATCGATGACCCAAACTCCTCAAAATTTCGATCGCCGCGCAAAATTTTGCCAAAAATACCCTCGATTTTACCCAAATTATTGAGAATGGCGTCAATTGGAGAACGAATTGACGGGGGTTTCGCGATCTGCTATTATAGGTCGAGGGCGAAGCTATGACTAGTTATCGTACGATAACCTAAAACCACCCTCAATTTTGGAACGATTCCCGAGAACGTCGAAACAGATGACTGTGTTCGGGATGGTAAAGGCGCGATCGGGTTTTGGTATTGGCTGCCAACGCCGGACTAATAATATACATCGTCGTCCGAATCAACTTTTCTTGTTGAGTCACCGCCGCCATTTCCGACAACGGAACCACCCAAATCTTTTCATCTTCCCACCCTACTCGATAACATACTGCCACAGGCGTATCGGCAGCATAATGCCGCATCAACTTTTCTTGCGATATTTCCACGTGGCGAGCGCTCAGATACAGACACAAACTGGCGCGATGTGCCGCCAGAGAAGTCAACTCTTCCGCCTCGGGAACCGCAGAAGCCGCACCGCTCGTCCGTGTCAGAATAATAGTTTGGACCAACTCCGGCACCGTTAATTCCACTTTCAGTTTAGCCGCAGCCGCCTGAAACGCACTGATACCGGGAACGACTTCAAAGGGGATATCCGCTTCTGCTAAAGCTTGCATCTGCTCGTGAACCGCACCATACAAAGTCGGATCGCCGGAGTGAAGACGGACAACCGAACAGCCCGATCGGACTCGATCGATCATCACCGGCAAAATGTCTTCTAAAGTTTTATTCCCGGTGGGAATCTTTTCTGCATCCGATCGACTATGCTCTAAAATCTGCCGGGGAACCAAAGAATCCGCAAACAGAATCACATCGGCATCCGCTAACAATTTGTAAGCTTTAACAGTGAGCAATTCCGGGTCTCCAGAACCCGCACCGACAATATATACAGCTGGTTTTAGCACGACAAAACTCAAGATGGCTTAACTATCAACTATCAACTATCGACTGTTTTTACCACATCCGGTAACGATCGATCGTTTCGATACAACCAAACCAATCCAGCCAGTCCCAAGCCAATCCCCAGCAAACTGACAACCTGTGCCATCCGCAGGGAACCGAGCATCAAACTATCGGTTCGCAAGGCTTCGATCCAAAACCGTCCCAAACTGTAACTGGCAAAATAAATGAGAAACAACGTCCCCGGCTTGAGCGCTAGCTTCCCATTTGTACTGCGGAAAAAGAGGAAAAGCAAGAGTGCAAAAACCATCAAATTCCAAAGAGATTCGTAGAGAAAAGTCGGATGAAAATACTCGAAGTTTTGGTATGCAGCCGGTCGAAATTGGGGAGGAATGTAGAGCTTCCAGGGTAAATCCGTGGGAGCGCCAAACGCTTCGGAGTTGAAAAAGTTTCCCCACCGTCCGATCGCCTGTCCTAAAATAAAAGACGGCGCGACAACATCCATTAATTGCCAGAAAGACACTCGATTGAGCCGAGCAAAAACGATCGCCGCGATCGTTCCCCCCAGCAGCGCCCCATGAATCGCAATTCCTCCCCGCCAAATGGCAATAATTTGGTCGGGATGTTGAGCATAGCTAGACCAATTAAATAGCACGTAATAGGCTCGGGCACAAGGAATAGCTCCAATCACCAGCCAAATCGCCAAGTCTCCCACCAACTCCGGATCGATGTTGCGGCGCTTAGCCAGAGATTGAGCTAGCACCACCCCTGTCAAAACGGCGCTGGCAATCAGAAACCCATACCAACGAATGGTAACAGGTCCCAGTTGAAACATCGTCGAACCGGGCGATGCAAATTGAAAGGCAAGGATAGGTAAAGGCACGACGGGATTAAGAAGAAGTTCAGAAGTTCAGAAGTCAGAGCTGTCTACGCCTACAGAATTTCAAAAGCTTAAGCTGGGGGATAACCCAGAAGAAGTTTGAAGTTCTTCTACGGATGAATCTGGGGGCTTGTACCCCTAATTTTTTTGGAGTTACCCATGAGGACTATAGCTTATTATCAGGGAAATTCATCCCAACTCGCTGTTACTGGAACTAGATTTAAGATGCTTTGCCAGAACAGCCGCTAATTGTTCGCAATTGACCGGTTTACTCAAATAGTCATCTACACCCGCTTGCAAGCAACGCTCCCGATCGCCTACCATCACCAGAGCGGTTGTCGCCACCACCGGAATCGATTTCCAAGTCGGATGGGCTTTGATGCGGCGAGTGACTTCCAAACCATCGAGTCCGGGTAACTGAATATCCATCAAAATCAGATCTGGGCGGTGGGAACACAGCCAATCCAATGCCGTCTCGCCATCGCTGACATGAAACACCTCGTAGCCCCAATATTGCAAGATATCTCGCAACAGCATGGCGTTATCTTGGCGATCTTCAACCAACAGCAACGTCGATCTTTGAGAAGTCTGGGATGCCTCCATCGTATTTTCCGGCGGTTTGGGTTCCCATTCCTCCGAAGTGGCATTGTGATGCAAATTAAAGGGTAAAGAAATCGTAAACCGACTGCCCTTGCCCGGTTGGGAATCGCACTCCACCGTCCCGCTGTGAAGTTCGGCAAGCTGTCGGGTGAGCGCCAACCCCAAACCCGTGCCTTCATGCTGGCGTCTCAAAGCATTTTCAATTTGTTGGAACGGCTGGAATAAGAGAGCTTGCTTCTCTTCGGGAATGCCGATGCCTTCATCCCAAACTATCAAATGTAGATATCCGGCACGAGCGGTGGCTTCCAGACCGATCGTTCCCCCAGGGGATGAAAATTTAATCGCATTGGAGAGCAAATTAATTAACATCTGGCGCACCCGCAACTCGTCTGCCATCAGCGGCGCTAAGTTGGGTTGAATGGAAGTTTGGATGGCGATATCCTGTTCGGCGGCTTGTTCGCTGACCAAAGCCAGGGTGGTTTCGCAGACCTGGGAAACGGAAATCGGCACGATATCGAGCTTCACCTTCCCGGCTTCCACCTTAGACAAATCGAGAACATCCTTAATCAGCTTGAGCAAATGCTCGCCGCTATCGTGAATGCGCTGGACGTAGACCATTTGTTTGGCATTAAGCTGACCGAAAATTTGCTGGGTCAGCAGGGAGGAAAATCCTAAAATCGAAGTCAAAGGCGTCCGCAGTTCGTGGGACATATTGGCAAGAAACGCGGATTTGAGGCGTCCGGCTCGTTCGAGTTCTAGGTTTTTTGCGGCTAATTCGGCTTGCGTGGCTTTTTGGGTGGTGATATCCCGACAGATCATAGAAACCGCTGTGGACTGACCCCGATCGTTGGGAATGGCACTGACCGAAACTAAAGCCGGAAAATGCTCGCCGTTCTGGCGCTGACAAATCACCTCTCCACTCCATCCCTCGGCAAGCTGGGACTGCCTGTCCTTGAGAGATCCCAAAGTGCTCGAGATCGTGACGCCAGCTTGCTGAAGTACCCATTCGAGCCAAACTCGAGAATCTTCTGGGTAAAAAATAGCGGCATTTTTGCCGACCAGTTCCCCCTGTTGGTATCCAAACATCCGACGGGTTGCCGAATTGGCATACACCACCTTACCTTCGAGATCGACGATGGTGGCACTGTCGTATGCCGAGTCTACGGCTTTCTCGAACATGTGCAGTTGGTTCTCGAACCGCTTGCGCTCGGTAATATCTCGAGCAATTCCCAAACCGCCGATCGGGTTTCCGTGGCGATAGAGCAGGCAACCATTTACTTCCATGTGGACTAACTGACCGGATCGCGATTGCAAGATAAATTCAAAGTCTTTCAACTCCCCGGCTGTCAGGAGTCGTGCAAAAGCTTGGGCTGTCTCTTGGTGGTACTTTGGGGCGACAAACTCCAGATAAGCTCGCCCGCGCCACTGGTCTTCTGGGCAGTCGAGGAGTCCTTGTCCGTAGGCATTAACATAAGTTAAATTCCCCATCAAATCGAGAACGCACACCATATCGTTTGCTGTTTCGATGTAGGCGCGAAACAGCTCTTCTGAATTTTGCAATCCGGCTGCCAAAGACGCGAAAGGTCCCGAACCGGAATTTTGAACAGAAAAGCGCTCTTTGTTCAATAAACTTCTAACCGGCGAGAGTGGTCGATCTAAATTGGGATCGGATTGTCGAAGCTCCCAATTCTCTTGCTTGAGGGACATAAGTCAAATTTCGGTTGCTGGATAAACTCTTGCGAGCCGAGCGACGGCGATCGGGAGATTTACACTAGAAAATGCTTGCTAACAGCTTCCCCAAAAACGACTTTGCTGTGGCAAACAATAACGCCCCAAACGAACTCCCCAAGTTAACGAGTCACCAAGCCTAATGCCAGATTGCTGAAAGACCGATCTAGCTGCCAGATTCTAGTTACAATTTAACCCATATCTATAACGATTCGGAGAATTTCTCTAAAGAACTTCAATCTAACCCACCGGTTTTCCGAAAACTATGGGGGGTAAGATGGGATTGAACTCCGGGTTGGAGTGGATGTGAGATCGGTGCTGATGCCATGACGAGACGGCGTTTGTCGGCTCGAGGCGGCATCGAAGATCGCTTGCCGAGAGTCTGTGTGACGATCGCACAATCTCCATCCCTCCTGGGAAATCTGGCGGAATTTGCCTGTGGTTTGTTCCGGGACTTTCGGTTCGACTACGCTCAATTTCCCCAAGTTGACTGGGCTGCCGTCGGGCGAGATTTAGGGTATCCGAGTCGGATATCTGCCGCTAATTTCCCCGCGCTGGAGAGCGAACCTCAGCGGCTTCTGGCGATCGGGTTTCTGGGGATATAGCAACCGCCACCTCTGTTCTAACAGAGGTGGCGGTGAGCTGGGGGAGAGAAGAGGATGCTGACCTCAGCTTGATTTCTCCAGTGTCCTAACCACTTTGGCAACTGCTATATATTTGTGTTGGGGAATCGATCTCTCGATCCCTCGTTCCCGATCGCGCACAAATTTTTCGCTTTCAATGTCTGAGTTGTCCGATGGACAATTACGATGTGTGTATCATCACGATCCCCTCCAGAGGGATGCTCGTAATCTATTAGCAACGCAATCTATGAAGTCTTATCTGGCTGCGGCAATTCAAATGACCAGCGTGCCGAATCTAGCCAAAAACTTGGCACAAGCGGAAGAACTGATCGATCTGGCTGTCCGTCAAGGCGCCCAGTTGGTCAGTCTGCCGGAAAATTTCTCGTTCTTGGGAGAAGAAGCCGAAAAAGTGGCGCACTCAGCAGAAATTGCCGACAAGAGCGAACAGTTCCTCAAAACCATGGCGCAGCGCTTCCAAATTGCTTTGATGGGCGGGGGATTTCCCGTGCCAGTTGAAGGCGATCGCTTCTATAATACAGCTCTATTGATTGGACCGGATGGCACGGAACTGGCTCGCTATCAAAAAGTTCATCTGTTTGATGTGAACCTGCCAGACGGCAATACCTACGAAGAGTCTGTCACAGTTAAAGCCGGAACTGCAATGCCGCCCATCAGTAATTCCGATCGGTGGGGAAACTTAGGATTGTCGGTGTGCTACGATGTTCGCTTTCCCGAACTCTATCGCCATCTCTCTCGCCAAGGTGCAGATGTTCTCTTCGTCCCCGCTGCCTTCACCGCTTATACGGGGAAAGATCACTGGCAAGTTCTCCTGCAAGCGCGGGCGATCGAAAATACCTGTTATGTCATCGCTCCCGCACAAACTGGATGTCATTACGGTCGGCGCTATTCTCACGGTCATGCGACGATCGTCGATCCCTGGGGTGTGGTACTGGCTGATGCTGGGGAAAAACCGGGAGTGGCGATCGCCGAAATCGATCCCAACCGCATCGAACAAGTTCGCTCTCAGATGCCTTCTTTGAAACATCGGGTTTTTGTTTGAGTTCACATCTCTTGGTTTTCCCCTATCTCAATTTTAAGATAGGGGAAGATCGGAAAACAAACGAAGATTTTAAGTAAGCATTCAGCGCTTGGGCCGATCGAACGTCAGCTTAAAACCCCGATCTAGCTGACGTTCGATCGCCTCTTCAAAGCTAAAACTCCTGAAATTCTCGCTTTTAACCTTTTTCTCGTCGTTGATTCTGGCTTTTTTCGGTTCGATGTGCTTTCAAAATTAACTCCACTCCTCGGATAATGTCGAGAGAAAGTTTATGCGTTTTACCATCCGACGTTTCAGGAGTATTTTGCCGCGTTGGCGGTATAGGATTGGGATGATTTGTTACCTCGAAATCATGTGAATTATCCGCTGGAAGGGAAGAAATACCGGATTTTTGAATCGCCGTGGCGAGAGGCGATTTTACTGGGGTTGGGACGGGGGGATGTGGATAAGGAGGAGAAGGAAGCATTGATTCGGGCGCTGGTAACGTTTGAGGATGGGTGTGGGAGTTTTTATGGGAATCGTGCCTATTTTTTAGCAGCGGTAGAACTAAGAGAGTTTGAGGAGTGTAGGATGGCTGATGAAATTATCTTTCAAATTCTTAGGTGGAGTGTTAGTGATATCGATAAAAACAAGAATCCTATTTGTGAAATAGCCGCTCAAACGGCATTCAAAAATACTAAAGCATCTGTTGACACTAATTAAAGCCCTAGTTCACAAACACATGGTCTGTAAGTTCACTTCCTGGATTCGACTGGCTGAGTCTGTGATACAATTGGCGCGAGTTCAAAATCGAGTATAACTAAACAGCGTAAAAACTTAACGCTTATTGGTTAAGTGCGTAGTCTCACCTAACAGTGTTGCCGTTTAGGAAAGCTAGAGTTTGAGGGGACTCAACGAAACAAAAACTTTTTTTGTACGGTAGGACATACCGGAATTCACACTTGAGGAGAAGATACCTCTACGTTGGTTGGAGTAATCCTACCCCGGCAAGTAGCTTCTGTGAACCAAGAATCTCAGTGTCTTGAGACCTGAGAGTGTCAAAGAGCGAGTTTTGGAGAGCTAATGATCGATTGTATTCCTTGGGTGAGTTCGATCGCACCCATGTTTTCCTTGTCTGAGGCGAGTTCGAGCCTGACCCTACTAGCAACGGCTACAGAATCCGAAGCCAGTGCCGAATCTTCTGTGGTGATGTCCGGCGTGCTGCTGAGTTTGGTCGTCGTGTACTTTGCCAGCAAAATTGGCGGAGAAATCTGTGCCCGGATTAATTTACCCCCCGTACTCGGCGACTTAGTTGGGGGTGTGATCGTCGGGGTGTCTGCTTTGAATTTGTTGGTTTTTCCAGAAGGAGGCGCTCATGCTGCCGATTCTGCCATTCTCAGCTTCTTACAAACCACAGGGGGTCTGACCCCAGCGGCTGCCGATGCCACGTTTGAATCCATCTCCGAGGTGATTTCCGTTCTCTCGGAATTGGGGGTGATTATCCTCCTATTTGAAATTGGGTTGGAATCGGAGTTATCGGAGTTGATTAAGTACGGCCCGCAAGCGGCTGTAGTTGCTGTTGTTGGGGTCGTCGTCCCCTTTACTTTGGGAACGGTGGGACTGATGACCCTGTTTGGCACTCCCGCAGTTCCGGCGATTTTTGCTGGGGCGGCGTTAACTGCTACCAGTATCGGGATTACCGCTAAAGTGTTGGCAGAAATCGATCGTCTCAGTTCCAAGGAAGGTCAAATTATTATTGGGGCTGCCGTTCTCGATGATGTTCTGGGGATTATCGTCTTGGCGGTGGTTGCCAGTTTGGTGAAAACCGGGGAAATCGAAGTCACGAATATTCTATTTTTGACAATTACAGCCGGTGCGTTTTTGATCGGGACGATCGTTCTCGGTCGGTTATTGGGTCCTTATTTCGTCGCTTTGGTGAAAGAGCTGAGAACTCGCGGACCGCTATTGATTTCTGCGCTCATTTTTGCGTTTATTCTCTCTTACCTGGGGGCAGCCATTCACTTAGAAGCCATTTTGGGGGCTTTTGCTGCTGGATTGGTGTTGGGAGAAACGGAAATCCAACGGGAATTGGAAGAGCAAGTGCTTCCCATTGCCGATATGTTCGTCCCCATTTTCTTTGTCGTCGTTGGAGCACAAACGGATATCGGCGTGCTCAATCCCGCTGTTCCCAGCAATCGCGAAGGGTTGATTATTGCCAGCTTCCTGATTGTGGTGGCAATTGTGGGGAAGGTGGTGACGGGGTTGACGGTGTTTGGTCAACCCGGAATTAACAAATGGGCGATCGGTGTGGGTATGATTCCTAGAGGTGAAGTCGGATTGGTCTTTGCTGGAGTAGGGGCAGCCAGCGGTGCGTTGTCGGACTCTCTGCAAGCCGCCATTATCGTCATGGTGATTCTCACGACGTTTATTGCGCCGCCTTGGCTGCGCAGCGTTTTTCAAAAGAGTTCGCCAGTTGCTGAAGTTGCAGTGAAACCCGAACCGTAATTCACCACTAGCAACTAGCTACTAAACCTAATAGGTGCGTTTCGTTCCGGGGGCACACCCTACCCACTAGCGATTAAAATAAACTCACACAAACTCTATAGAGATTTTCCTGAACGATCGTGAGACACACCCTTTCTGTTTTAGTTGAAGATGAGGCAGGAGTCCTCTCTCGCATTGCCGGTTTATTTGCCCGTCGGGGATTTAACATCGAAAGTTTAGCAGTGGGTGCTGCCGAACAAGGCGGCGTCTCCCGCATTACCATGGTGGTTCCCGGCAACGACCAGGCAATCGAGCAATTAACTAAGCAACTTTACAAGCTGATTAATGTCCTCAAGGTGCAGGATATTACGGAAATTCCTTGTGTCGAGCGAGAATTAATGCTGCTGAAGGTCAACGCCACTAGTAGCACTCGATCGGAAATTCTGGAAATCGCCCAGATTTTTCGGGCGCGGATTGTCGATGTTGCGGAAGGTTCTGTCATTGTGGAAGTCGTCGGCGATCCGGGTAAGATGGTTGCTATTATGCAACTCTTGCAAAAATTTGGCTTGCGCGAGGTGGCGCGTACGGGTAAAATTGCCCTCACCCGCGAATCGGGTGTCAATACCGAGTATCTCAAAGTGGTGAATTAACCAATGCGATCGATCGTCGAACCCACTGGTGAACTATTCATCCTTCGATCGCTATGGAAGTTTTTCATCGGGCAAAAGACCGTCATCATCGACCGTTTTGGGGGCTGGTTCTGACTAAGCCCCTGCTTTTGTCCAGAAACATAGGGAATCGATCGAGAGTTTTGCTAGAATAACAGGATTGTCCTTTTCGCATCCCATTCAGTCTTTGAGTCAATCCACAGAGACCTTCGATAAAGTTGATGTTTTTCTACAGGAACTAGCAACGATCCAGCAGTCTGGCTCGAAGCGAATTGCCCTTCTGGGGTCGCGCCACGTTCCGATTACTCATCAACACCTCATTGAGATTATGAGCTATGCCCTCGTCCTCGGTGGCAATCGTTTGATTACTTCAGGTGCAACCGGGACGAATTTAGCCGCTATCCGAGGTGCAATGCGAGCCGATCCCAATCAGCTCACGGTGATTCTTCCTCAAAGCCTCAAACGCCAGCCTCAAGAATCGCGATCGGTTCTGTCTAAGGTGATGCACCTGGTGGAAAATCCTGGCAATGATAGTCTCCCTCTGGGAGAGGCAAGTGCCTTGTGTAATCTCGAGATTATTACTCGGTGTCAGCAGTTGATCTGTTTTGCCTTTCACGATAGCCATACGTTGTTACAAACTTGTCGAGATGCAGAAGAGCAGCGTCGCGTTGTGACGCTATTCTATTTCGATTAACACTATTTGCTCTATTGGGACCTTGACAAATATTCACTGTTTCCCCAACCTTCAAAAGTGGGGATGCTTTCTCCACCGGGATTGAGATTTACTGGCAGAACTCGCATCAAGACAACTGATGCAACTTATCCAGATGTCGGAGTAACGGACAAGCGGGTGTTTGACAACGAGACACACAACAAAAGGATTTCCCGATCCGTTTTTCAACTGACTCAAAAAATGTTCTCATCCTTTCAATCATTGCCATTAAAAAATAATTCTAGTCAGGATTTTTCTACCCTATAAAAGACTCGAACAGATGTAAATTTTCCGGAAATTCGCATCTGTAAATACGAAGAAAATGAGGGCTGGAAACCCTCATCCCAAAAAGAGGATTGCGATCGGCGAAAATAATAATAATTCTTAACCCCGCGATGAAATCGATCGCTAGCTGTCCCAAAATCCCTAGGGTGCGTGGGCTGAGCTCTCAACGAATTTGCCAATAGCCACCTCGTTTTGTTTCCATCTGTCAACAAATATGGCAAAAGACTTGACATTTCTCACCGTGGGGTGAGATAGTTCTCAGGGAAAAACAATACTCGAGCCGAGATGAACTCAATCAGAGCTGGGGAATCGTTTAGTTTTTCCGATCGATTGGGTTGGTTTTCATTTTCTGAGAGATAAGGCTTATAATTCTGGTGTTAACTTAGAGTTAGCGTAAATTTAGAAGACCAGAAAGATTTCATGTTAACAACCGCGATCGATATTCTAAATCCTCAGTCTCACTGTTTAAACAATGATGAGGCAGATGTCGTTAAGGGATTAAGTCAAAATCAAAAAAGCTTACCTCCCAAGTATTTTTACGACGATCGAGGGTCGGAATTATTCGAGAAAATCTGCGATCTGCCGGAATACTATCCGACTCGAACGGAAGCATCTATTTTGAGCCAATATGCCGATGAAATTGCTCAAATTACCGGGGCTTGTGAACTGGTGGAATTGGGCAGTGGCAGTTCTACAAAAACGCTATTTCTGTTAGATGCTTATCAGAAAATTGCCGATCGATGTAAGTATGTTCCCATTGATGTAAGTGGGGGAATTCTCAAATCGACCGTCCTTAATCTGCGACAAAAATACCCGAAGTTCTCGATCGAAGGATTAATCGGCACTTACGATCGAGCCTTGGTGCAGCTAGAATCGACCTGGGAATCGCCGCGGATGATTTTCTTTTTAGGTAGTTCCCTGGGCAATTTTACCCCACAAGACTGTGATGGGTTTTTCAAGCAAATGGCGAGGACGTTACAATCTGGCGATTACTTTCTGTTAGGCGTTGACTTACAGAAACCCAAAGAGATTTTAGAACCCGCCTATAACGACAGTCAGGGAGTCACGGCAGCTTTCAATTTGAATATGCTTTCGCATTTAAATTGGCGTTTTCAAGGCAATTTCGATCTCAACTTATTCAAGCATCAAGCGATTTACAATCAAACTGATGCTCAAATTGAGATGTATCTACATTGCCAGAAGGCTCATTCGGTGTCTTTGGAAGTGCTAGATTTAAAAGTCGAATTTCAAGCTGGAGAAAGCATTCTCACTGAAATTTCTCGCAAGTTTGATTTGGCAGTGCTTCAAAAAGACTTAGAACGGCAAGGGCTTAAAACTGTGAAAAGTTGGACTGACCCCCAACAGTGGTTTGCGGTCGTTCTTTGTCAAGCTTAAAGTTTCCACCTACTCAATCAAAGGGCTATTCGAACTTATGAATCTGGAATCCATTTGGAACACACTGAAAAACTTCGATTACTCCGGTGTACCTCTGGGCAAAATCATCACCATTATTGTGATTTTGACTTTAGTCCAAACGTTGAGGCGATTTATAATTGCGTTGATCGTGAAAACGATCGAGCGCTTTACACGCAATACTAAGACAACCCTCGATGATGAATTGGTAGCGATTCTTAAGCCCTCATTAAGTTGGTTAATTCTACTTGCTGGATTTTGGATTTCTAAAGAAATTTTGGCAGAAGAAATCGGACCAAAATTTGCTGAAGCGATCGATCGAACCCTGAACCTAATAGCTGTTTTCATCATTGCCTATGCAATTTTCCGAGCCGCTTCTATCTTCGGTCAGATAATTGCTGGGTTGGTGCTACATACGGAGACGGAGCTAGATGACTTGCTCAGACCTTTGATGCCGAAAATTTTTCAATCGGCAGCACTTGTGGTCATCGCCATCAAGGTCAGTGAAATCTTTTTAGGACAATCAGCAGGCGCACTGGTGGGTCTCCTCGGTGGTGCGGGGATCACCATCGGTTTGCTGTTGAAAGATATTGTCTACGACTGGTTTTGTACCGTCATTATCTACTCCGATAAGCTTTATCGAGAAGGGGATTGGGTAGGAGTATCAGGAGTAGATGGTTTTGTAGAAATTAAGGAAATCGGATTTAGAACGACAACGCTACATATCACTAAGTGGGGTTCGATTCTCAAAATGCCCAACTCTAAAATGATTACGGGAATTGTGGAAAATTGGTCACAAAATCCGGGTGAAGAGTTAAAATGGGGTCTAGTTTTAGATCTCAAAATTGATGGAATTTCCGCAGAGCAAACGTCTAGAATTTGTGATGCAATTAGAGAAATGCCAAAATCGATTCCCGGTTTTTCTCCATCATGCAAAATTCGTTTTACACAAATCGAAGGAAATTCCCGTGTTATTAAAATTATGACGTTTGTCAATGATGACAATCTGTACTTTGATGCTGAGACAAACCTAAACTTAGCCATTCTAGGACTCTTAGAGAAAGAGGGCATCGATTTCTTGCATGTCGAGATCAGAACGGATCCGGAAAAATATAAACTGAGTCGGAATGCGATGAACAATTAGGTTTGTTTAGACCTCTCTCTTGCTCCAACCCAGATGAATACCCAGTCTTTCTCGATTTCCGACAAAATTCAAGAAATTAATCAGCAGTTAACGCCGGATATCCGCTTGATTGCGGTTACCAAAAAAGTCTCGGTAGAAAAAATTAGAGAAGCTTATGCTGCCGGAATTAGAGATTTTGGAGAAAATCGCGTACAGGAGGCTTTGGAGAAGCAGGAACAACTACAAGACTTAAATGACATTTGTTGGCATTTTATCGGTCATTTACAGACCAATAAAGCTAAACAAGCTGTGGAATCCATGGATTGGATTCATACCGTTGATAGCTTGAGAATACTCCAGCGTCTGAATAAATTGGCGGGAGAATTAAATAAAAAACCGAAAATTTGTCTGCAAGTTAAAATGCTTCCAGATCCGGATAAATATGGTTGG
Source organism: uncultured cyanobacterium (assembly GCA_963838375.1). Lineage (GTDB taxonomy): Bacteria > Cyanobacteriota > Cyanobacteriia > Cyanobacteriales > Geitlerinemataceae > DVED01. The sequence goes on from CAWIQY010000019.1 coordinate 319,354, forward strand.
TTGCCTGATGAACTCTTGGCGGCTTGCCCAGAATTGGAAGCCGCCGAACACTTGGATATTCAAGGGTTAATGACGATTCTGCCCTTGGGTTTATCAGATTCGGAAATTTTTGAGGCTTTTCAAGAAACACAAAAATTTAAGGATAAAATCAACCAGACAAGTCAGTTGCAAGTGCAAGAATTGTCGATGGGGATGTCGGGAGATTATTTATTGGCAATTCAAGCTGGGGCGACAATGATTCGGGTCGGAAGAAGCATCTTTGGCGATCGATAATTCTCGATTTTCTCAAGAAGATTAATCAAAAGGATAGAAATAATGAAAACTATTCAATCTAATTTTCCTCCAAAACTCGATCGTTGCAGTAACCAAGATATCCTCGATTACTTTGAGAATGCTTGGCAACTGGAAGATTTGCTGCTGAAAAACCTTGTGGGTGAAGATCCATTTTATCTCAATCCTGACCCCTTGAGGAATCCTTTGATTTTTTATCTCGGACATTCTGCCGTTTTTTATATCAATAAACTCATTCGGGTTGGATTATTAGAAAACCGCATCAATCCTGACTATGAGATTCTATTTGAATTTGGAGTCGATCCGGAAATTCCCGAAGAATTGAATCAAGCTATTTCTCATGTGGAGTGGCCCCAAGTTGCCGAGGTTTGGAAGTATCGAGAACAAGCCTATTCTGTTATTTCCGAAGTCATCAAAACAACCCCAATGACTTTGCCTATTCTTCCCGATTCTCCCCTTTGGGCGCTGATGATGGGAATTGAACACCAGCGAATTCACATTGAAACCTCTTCGATGTTATTTCGCCAATTACCCATTGAGAAAGTCAAACGTCCTCAAAATTGGGAATATGCCCCGTTTAATGGTTACACGCCTGAGAATGAAATGCTGGAGGTCGCTGGAGGCGTGGCAAAACTCGGTAAAGCTTTTGACGACCAAACTTATGGATGGGATATTGACTATGGTTCCCGGACTGTTGAAGTTTCGCCTTTTTTAGCCAGCAAATATCTGATTACCAACGGCGAATTTCTCAATTTTGTCAAGGATGGTGGTTACGAAAATTCAGAGTATTGGGATGAAGAAGCTTGGCGTTGGAAAACTGAAAATAACGTCCAATATCCCAAATTTTGGATACCGGAAAATGGTAGCTACAAATATCGTGCTATGTTTGACGAAATGGAGTTACCTCTAGATTGGCCCGTAGAAGTCAATCATTATGAAGCCATGGCTTACTGTCGCGCTCAAGGTCAAGGGACTCGGTTAATGAGTGAAGCAGAGTACAATGTCGCCACTTATGGGAATGGTTTGTCAGAAGAGGTAGACAATTACAATCTCAATTTTAAGTTCGGCTCACCCAGTCCCGTTGGGAGGTTAGAAACCGCCAAAAGTTCGGATGGATTGTACGACTTGCGGGGAAATGTTTGGGAATGGTTGAGCGATAACTTGAACCCTCTGGCAGGATATGAACCTCATGTTCTGTATGAAGATAATTCGGCGATCTTTTTTGATACCCAACATCATATGATGTTAGGGGGATGTTGGATCACCAATGGTACTGAAGCTTTAAAGTATTATCGCAATTGGTTCCGTCCCAATTTTTACCAACACGCTGGGTTTAGAATTGCTCGAGATATTCATAATTAACAGTGACGGTTCATGTCACCCAAGAGCGCCAAGAGACCTGTATGGCAATCTTTCATCTGGTTAGTAAGGGTAAGCGAGTAGTCGTTGGTGTTTCCCACCTGACGAAAAACTCATAAAAGCACTTTTGGAACGGCAAAGTCGGTGGTTTTATAGGTTATATTCCTGTCGAACGTCTAGTGTTTGGCTAATATCGGCAAAGTGGAATCTAAATCGAGCGATCGACGATCGCGGAGGACTGACGAAGATGGCGGCTGTCAGTAAATCTGGTAAATAACTAAATATTGCGATTGACTTCAGCCGGCTGAAGTGAAATTCAGGAATAAAATGAACTCGGGAAAGAATACACCATGAAACCAACTCCGATTACCCCAGAACCCGGTCAAGAATCTGTTTGGAATTATCCCCGTCCGGCTGTCTTAGAGGATACTAATAAACATCTGAAGGTAGTCTGTGATGGGGTTGTGTTGGCAGAAACAAACAGAGGCAAAAGAGTCTTAGAAACTAGCCATCCTCCGACTTATTATTTCCCGCCTGAAGACATTAAGTTAGAATATCTAACCGAAGGATCTAGAAAAGGGTTGTGTGAGTGGAAAGGTCGATATCAATATTATGATATCAGCCTTGGCGATCGGCATATCTACAATGGTGCTTGGCGATTCTTTGTTCCCACACCTGATTTTGTTTCCATTCAGGAATACTATGGGTTTTTCGCAAATTTAATGGATGCTTGTTATGTCAATGATGAGCTAGTTTCACCCCAACCGGGTAATTTTTATGGCGGATGGATTACTGCTGATATTGTCGGACCTTTTAAAGGGACTCCAGGAACAATGGGTTGGTAAGATAGATTTAGTGTGAAATTTTTTGTTGCTTGTAATCAGGACTGAAGTCTTCGCGGCGACACGCTCATAGATTTTTATCGATGGCTCGTTATTAGTTTTTGTAAAAATCAAGAGATTCGTAATGACAGATTTCAAAAAAGCTTGTTCTTTTACCTGGGTTGCTTTAAAGGTTTATTGATTTTATCGCCCGTCTTGGCACAAGAAATTCCGAAGGAAAAGACTCTCGAATCGAGTTACGTGACACGGATAAAAGCTTAAAGACTCTTGTTTCTAACAAAAAATGAATTGTCGTTAGTGACATCCAGTACAAAACCTCAATTTGCAGAAATTCAGGCAACACCAACTCGAGAAAGGCTAAATGAACAACGATCGAGTCACGAAACTTTTAAGATAGCTCAGGTTCTCAATGTCAATGATTTAGAAGATGTGAGTCCCACTCATTGGGCTTATGAAGCGCTGCGGAGCTTAGTTGAAAAATACCAATGTATTAGTGGTTCGAGTGACAGTCTTTTTAATGGCAATAGAGTTCTAACCCGTTATGAATTTGCCAGTGCAGTTAATAGTTGCTTGCTAAAAATCGAACGCTCTTTTAATAGTGCGATCGCCCAACTGCCAAATGAAGAAGACTTAGCAGTCATCCAAAGATTGCAATCAGAATTTGATGCAGAACTGCAAGATATCACAGTCCAAATAACCGATTTAGAACAACAAGTAGCCCTTCTAGAAGATCAACAGTTCACCGCAAATACAGTTCTGAGAGGTCGAGTAGATTTTAATTTAATTAGTGCTTTTGGTGATGAAAAAGCAAATTCTCCAGGAAGTAACTTGAGCGAGGGATTAGATTCTAATCTAGCTTTTTCATCCCGAATGTCTCTGACCTTTGATACTAGTTTTACCGGGAAAGATAGACTGCAAGCGAATATTCAAGCGGGGAATATCAATGGTCTTGGAAGTAGTGTCACTGGCACGGATATGACTCGTTTGATCGGTGCAACCAATACCGGCAATGACGTGAGGCTGGGGAACCTATTTTATGAGTTTCCGATCGGCGATCGAGGGATCGTAGCGGTGGCGACAGCCGCTGATTTTCCCACCCGGATTTTTCCGGCACTGAACCCTGTCTTTTCCATCTCTAATTTTGGTGCGGAAAGTCCGATCTACTCTTTTGCATTTGGCAGCGGTGCAGTCGCCTACTATCAATTCACTGACGAAATTGCTGCGGGTGTCAGTTATTTAAGCCTTTCAGGTAGCGATGCTACACAGGGATTATTTGGGGGTCAATATACGGCGTTAACTCAACTCACCTATACCCCTTCTGATGAACTGGGTATCGCGTTTACTTATGGTCGATACTATACTCCCGAACCCGTTGCCACCATCAATACGACCGGGAGTAAAGGTAGCAATTTGCTCAATACCCCTTTGGTACAAGTACCGCAACGTCTTCCGATGCTTTCGGCTTACAATTGACTTATAAATTGAGCGATCGTTTGATCTTAGGCAGTTGGGCGAGCTACTTTAATGCTAGAGCCGAAGGTTCACCCAGTGTTAGTGATGTTAATGGTTCTTCAGGCGATCGTGCAGACATTTGGAGTTGGGCATTGACTGCGTCTTTATCCGATTTTGGCAAATTAGGCAGTCAATTCAGTTTTGTGTTTGGGATGCCTCCTAAAGTCACCGATAATGATACTACCGATCGTCAAGATCCAGATACTTCCTTACATTGGGAATTATCCTATCGCTACCCATTGACCGATCGAATCTTTCTCACCCCTGGATTTTTGATGATTACCAATCCAGAACATAATACAGAAAACGATATGATTTGGGTCGGATTACTGCGTACTTCCTTTTCCTTTTAATTGACATCTAAACAGGGAACTTCTCAGGGTAAAATCTCAAAATAACGGAAGAACCTTAGTGATGTGCCTTTCCAATGGCTTGAGTAATTCGATCGAGTAGAATTGCCAACAACACAATTCCTAGCCCTCCGATCGCCGCCATGCCCACATCCAGACGCCCCATTCCTTGCAATACCGTTAAACCCAGCCCAGGAACGGCAATCATGGAAGCAATCACCGACATCCCCAAAGCAAACAACACGGTTTGATTTACTCCAGCCAGAATGGTTGGTATCGCCAGAGGAATTTGTACTTCCCACAAGATTTGGTCTAGGCGTTGAACCAAAAGCATAAGCCGCTTCGACCACCTCTGGAGACACTTGACGGATGCCCAAATTCGTAAAGCGAATTAAGGGAGGAAGAGCGTAGATAATTGTGGCAATCACCCCGGGAACTTCTCCAATTCCAAATAGCATAATTACGGGAACAAGATAGACAAATGTGGGTAGAGTTTGCATAGCATCCAGGAGTGGTTTAAATACTCGCTCAAATCGATCGCCCCGCGCACAAGCCACACCCAAAGGAATGCCAACAATGATGCAGAATATAACAGCCGTCACGACTAGGGCAAGAGAAATCATCGCGGCTTCCCATAGCCCGAGAAAGCCAATCAGTGTCAGGGCAAGCAGGCTGTAGATTGCTAGACTTCTTCCCGCAACTTTCCATGCGATTAAGCTAACTAGCAATATAGAAATTAGAGGAGGGACAGCCAATAATAGCCCACGAATTTCTTTGAGTACCCAGTCTATTGGAATACGAACGATCTGGAATAACGGACGAAAGTTGTCTACCAGGAAATTAATAGCGGCTGTAATCCATTTGTCCAGAGGAAGTGTATAAAGCTGGAAGGGATTGAGAAAGAGGTTCAGTCCTTCTAAACTTTTGCGGGTAGCATTGTTCCCCATACTTGAGGGTTGGTCTTCTAGCTTGTTGCTGGTCTGATTCGACCTGAGCTAACCAGCCTTCAAAAAGGTCTTGATTCTGCTTCACCCATTCCTCGGCATGACGACGAATATCTTGTGGTTGATCTTCACCTTGTTTAATGCGATAGCTTTCCTGAAGAATATCTTCATAAGGAATTTTCACGATTTCAAAGAATTGTTTAGCGTCTGGATTTTGTTCTAAAAAATTCTTGTTGGCAAGTACCCGATATCGACCTTGAGGCATTCCTAAATTTTTTCCATTTAATGATGTATCTTTTTCAGTAATGCCTTCAAGATGGGATGAAGTAAAAGGAACTTCCAGCCAGATCACATCTTCATCGACTTTCAGCACCTCACTCAGCCAAAAAGGACCAAAAACATAGGAGAAAAACGGCTTTCCTTCTTTGTTACGAGCTAATGCATCAGCAATTAGGGCAGTATAGTTTCCCTTCTTAACTTCAACCGTATCCCGCAGTTGGTAAGCATCCATATGATGCTCCATTGCTAACTCACAATTCCAACCCGGATTGCAACCGATGAGATCTGCCTTGCCATTTCCATCGGTATCAAATAACTGGGCAATCTTTGGGTCTTGAAGTTGTTGTAAGTTAGTAATATTATATTGATCGGCCGTTTTTTTATCGATTTGATAGCCTTGTCTGGTAGAAAGAAACTCACCGACTTTCTCCAACTTTTCATCGCCACCAGCATTTTCATAAAATTCATTATGCGCAGGTTCTCCAAAGACTGGGGCAATATCCAAATCACCATTGGCGACTGAAATATAGAGTGCCGGATAGGTTACCGCTACCAGTGGCGCTGTTTTGTAACCGAGTTTTTCCAAGCCAATATTAATAATCTCAGTTTGAAACCGCTCCTCAATCCAATCGCTCGTTCCAGAACGAATAGTAACTCCCCTTTCAGACACCGCAGAGTCTGTCGTCGTTTGTGCCACAGAATAAAAAGCAGTTAAACCTATGAGAAACATCGTTGCCAAAACTAACAAACTATATTGTTTTAGGTGTTTTTTAAACATAAATTTAATTTGAAATACTTGACGCTAAATGGGTAGTTTTAGTCCGAACTTCCGCTAAACCTGCTAATACTAGACAGGACATCCGATCGAGCGATAACTCCCTTAAATTTGCCATATTCATCAACTACAGCTAGGCTGGGTTCGTTGCGACAAATGTGAAAAATATCCTCCAAAGTATCTGTGGCTTCAACTTTGGAGAATTTCGTTTGCATTAATGTTCTAATGTCTTTCACTTCTTGCTGAATCGCACAATGAATTTGTTGCCGATCGACAAAACCGACAGGTTCTCCTTGAGCATTGAGCACATAAATTCGTGGAGAATCATTACTTTGTATCTCTTCGATGATTCCTCGATCGAAATTTTGACCCATACGTAAGGAAATCGTTTGACGGGCGATCGTTCCTGCTTTGAGAACTTGCCCTCGATTAACATCTTGAATAAAGCCACGAATGTAATTATTAGCGGGTTGATTTAACAGTTCTTCTGGAGTTCCCAGTTGAGCGATCTCTCCTTCTTTCATCACCGCGATTCGATCGCCTAGTTTCATCGCTTCCTGAGTATCATGACTAATGAAGACGATCGTTTTGTTCAACTTTTTCTGAAGTCTTAATAGTTCATCCTGCATATCCCTTCGAGTTAAGGGATCGAGGGCGCTGAAAGGTTCATCCATCAGTAAAATATCAGCATCCGTTGCCAAAGCACGAGCCAATCCAACTCGTTGCTGCATCCCACCACTGAGAGCAGAAGGTCGATAATTTGCCCATTGAGTCAGTCCCACAACTTCCAACATTTTTAAAGCTTTTTTTCGGCGCTTGGCTTGACTCAGATCTCGTAATTTTAGTCCGTATTCAACATTTTCGGCAACGGTTCTATGGGGAAATAAGCCAAAATGTTGAAACACCATAGACACTTTAGTCAAGCGAATTTGACGAATTCGTTTTTCATCCACGTTGGCAATATCTTCATCATCAAGATAGATATGTCCACTAGTCGGTGTAATCAAACGATTAATACAACGAATGAGAGTCGATTTACCCGAACCCGATAATCCCATTACCACAAAAACTTCGCCCGAGTTGATGGTAAAAGATACATCAGCTATACCGAGAACCTGACCGGTTGCTTTCAAGATCTCATCTCGAGTGGCTCCTTTCCTAAACAGCTTAAGAGCCGCACGATCTCGATCTCCATAAATCTTGATAAGATTTTCGAGCCGGATTTTGGCTGTAGGATTACTCATTTTTTATAGTCTTTTTCTAGAATGTCATTAATATCGATAGTCAGTGCTATTGAGACTGAATTTAATCTGGCTAACTACCTTGATGATTACTCTCAAAATTTTGAGCTTTGCGCCACTGGCGAACAACATCCTCGACGGAACGTGATTGATTATCAATTTGATAATTCATCTTTTGCATTTCTTCAGACGAAATTAAACCCGCTAATGGATAAATAGCTTCGCGTAACTCTGGATATTTTTTCAACGTTGCTTGATTAAAAACAGGAACAGCTTCGTAGGGAGGAAAGTATTGCTTGTCATCTTCTAACACAAATAAATCCAAGACTGGTATTAAACCCTCGGTACTCGATCCTGCTATAAAATCAATTTTCTTTTCTGCCAAGGATTTATACATCAATCCGCCATCCATTTGTTGAATATTGGAAAACTTTAAACCATAAGTTTCAGCTAATCCCGGATAACCATCTTTTCTTTCAAGAAATTCATATCCAAATCCGGCTGTCCATTTTGGAGTATACTTAGCCACTTCGGACAAAGTTTTAACCTGAAAAAGTTTAGAATCTTCACCTCGAATCATCATCCCATAAACATTATCAAATCCCAAGGGCGACAAGACATCTAATTTAAAATCTCGATCGTACCTCTCTTTAACTATCTCATACACTTTCTGACGATCGCTAATAGGCTCTTCCTGTAAAATAGCGGTCAATGCTGTGCCTGTATATTCAAAATAACCATCAATTTTGCCGGCTTTAACCGCTTCATGACAGATAAAAGTTCCTCCTAAATTAAAGCGTCTGTCAACCTTAATATCGGTTTTAGATTCAATTTGTTGTGCTAGCAACTCCGATAAGAATACTTGTTCGGTATAATTTTTAGATCCAATAATAATTCTAGAACTTTTAGGCTGATATACAAATAAAATTAATCCACCCAAAGCCAATATAGAAGCGAAAAACACCCAGAGCTTTTTCGGGTATGATTTTATTTTTTGTTCTCTTTTGCTCGTTAACCGCTTTTCTAAATATCCCAATGCAAAATCGGCTACTAATGCCATCAGAGTAGCCGGGATAGCTCCAATAAGAATCAGTTGATTATTAACCGTAGAAAGTCCTCGAAAAATAAATATGCCCAATCCTCCACCCCCGATCGCTGCCGCAATGGTAGCGATTCCCACAGAAATAACGGTGGCAACTCGAACACCTGCTAAAATCACGCCTAAAGCCAGAGGAATTTCCACCTGAAACAGCAATTGCCGATCGGTCATTCCCATTCCCTTTCCCGCTTCTCGAATGGCTGGATCGACGCTATTAATCCCAATATAAGTATTGCGAATTAGGGGAAGCAAGGCGTAGAGAGTCAAAGCCACGATCGCCGGAACTTTGCCAATTCCTCCCAAGAAAGGTACAGAAATCAGAAAGCCAAAGATGGCTAAGCTAGGGATGGTTTGAACAGCATTAGCCACACCGAGAATGGTTTGAGCAAGTTTCGGTTGGCGGGTGATTAAAATTCCTAAAGGAAGACCAATAGAGATTGAGACCACCATGGCGATCGCCACTAAGACTAAATGTTCTCCAGTGCGGAGAAGAATTTCCGGTACGTATTGACTGAAAAACAAATTAATCTCCTCAATCTCCTAAAATGAAAAAGCGTTCAATTATTTCCAGCATTTAAACAAGCAATAAAAGCTTTTGCCTCTGGATGTTGAGATTTTAAAAATTCGGCTTTCGTTCCTAAAAACACTAAATTCCCCTCGTGCATTAACCCAATTCGAGTGGCGAGAAAGAACGCTTCTTGAATGTCATGGGTGACAAAAACGACAGTTTTTCCCAGTTGTTGTTGCAATTGACGGAACTGCTGTTGCAATTCTAGACGAGTAATGGGATCGAGTGCGCCAAAAGGCTCATCCATCAATAATATGGGTGGCTCGGCAGCTAAGGCTCTAGCCACACCAATACGCTGACGCTGACCACCAGAAAGTTGATGGGGATAGCGTCCGGCAAAGATTTTGGGGTCTAAACCCACCAAATCTAACATTTCATCGACTCGCGCCTCAATGCGTTGTGGAGCCCACTTTTCTAAAGAGGGAACCAGTCCAATGTTTTGTCCGACACTGAAATGAGGAAATAAGCCAATATCTTGGATGACATAGCCGATGCGCCGCCGCAGTTGAATAGCATCCCAGGCTGTTGTAGAGCGACCTTGAACTAAAACTTGCCCAGTTGTGGGCATCAGGAGGTGATTGACTAATTTTAAGGTGGTGGTCTTACCGCTACCACTGCGTCCGAGTAATACCAGGGCTTCTCCTGAGTAGATCGTCAGATTTAAATTAGATAGAAGAAGACGGCGATTAATCCTAAAGCTAACATCTTGAAACTCAACAGCGATGTCTAGTGCTTGAGACATGAGAGTTTTAACGCTTAAATAATGGATTCGCTCTAAGACATCGCATAGCATCCACGCTTCGGGTGCGAAGGCATCTAACAACTTCCATCGCCAACTCAAGAGCGATCGAGTAAAATGCAAACAGACCTAGACAGATGTTGGCATCGACGATGAAGACGCGGCTAATTCAGCCAATTGCTGTTGTTGCGATTGAGAGATACAAGCTTGCAGCACCGGGTCTAAGTCCCCTTCCAGGACAACATTCAGATTAAAATTCTGTCCGAGGCGATGGTCTGTGGCTCGACTATCTTTATAATTGTAGGTGCGGATTTTTTCCGATCGCGACCCGGTTCCCACTTGAGAACGCCGTAGAGAGGTCACTTCCGCCTGTTGTTCCTGTAATTTCATCTCATACAATTTCGCCCGCAAAATTTGCAGGGCTCGCTCTCGGTTTTGCAACTGCGATCGCTCTTCCGTACAGAAAATCCGAATGCCCGTCGGTTTGTGGAATAAATCTACCGCCGTTTCCACCTTGTTGACATTTTGACCGCCCGCACCGCCGGATCTTGCCGTAGAAATGTCCAAATCCTTGGGGTCGAGTTGCACCTCAACATCGTCCACTTCGGGCATCACCGCTACGGTGGCGGTGGAAGTATGAACTCGTCCCCCCGCTTCAGTAACGGGAACGCGCTGCACCCGGTGAACCCCAGCTTCAAACTTGAGCTTACTATAAACGCAATCGCCCTTAATTTCTAAAATTGCTTCTTTAAAGCCGCCCATATCTGCCAGAGACTCGCTGACGAGCTTGACTTTCCAATTCTGACCCTCGGCATAACGAGAGTACATTCGCAACAAATCTCCCGCCCAAATACTGGCTTCATCACCACCGGTTCCGGCGCGAATTTCCAACATGATGTTTTTATCATCGTTGGGATCTCGGGGGAGCAGCAAAACCTTCAAGCGCTCTTCCAAATTGTCAAGCTTTTCTTTGAGTTCCTCAACTTCCAGCGCCGCCATTTCTTGCAATTCCGGATCGTTGCTGGCTTCTTTAAGAACCTGCCCAGCACCTGCCAACTCGTTCCCCACCGCTTTCCACTCTTCGTAAGTCGTCACCACTTCTTCTAAGGAAGCGCGAGATTTGGCGACCCGCTGAAACTCTTGCGGGTCGCGTGCAATATCCGGGTCGGCTAATCGGCGGGTCAGCTCGTTAAAGGTTTGCTCGACAGACTTCAGTTTATCTAGCAGGTAGGTTTCAGCCATGACCAAATCATCTCCGTCTAAGTTGTCGGTTTATCAGTATCGTTTTAGATTTTAAGAAGCACAGTTGGTTCTTAAATCGGTCGATCGATCGCCATTTTCAACCCAAGCCGGTACGCGATCGAAAATTCTCGATCGATCGGCTTCAAGTCTCAAACTGGCGGGCACTCACCCCAGAACAGGATTTCGATCCGCTCCTGCAATGCTTGCCCAAAATCTAAACTCCAACAGAAAAACCAACTATTTTTCAGACTCGGACGCTTGGCTTTGAGGATCGATCATCCCGTACTTGCGCATAAACCGCTCGACGCGACCTTCCGTATCGATCATTTTTTGGCTTCCGGTATAAAACGGATGGTTGCCAGACCACACATCGACGTGAAGTTCCGGTCGGGTCGAACCCACCGTCATCACCACTTCCCCGTTACAATAAACTTTGGCTTCGGGATACCACTCGGGATGGATATTCGGTTTAGGCATTGATTTTCATCTCCAAATCTAGATTTGATAAGAGTATTTTAGCGTTTCTCTCCGATCTCGAGCGCTGCCCAAAATAGAGGAAAAAGAAACGTCCTTAACGCTTGGAGTACTGCGGGGCTTTGCGAGCTTTTCGCAAACCGTATTTCTTACGTTCCTTGGCGCGGGGATCGCGGGTTAAGTACCCTTCTGCTTTTAGCGGTTGACGGTTGTCGGGGTCAAGTTCGCACAAAGCTCGGGCAACACCCAAGCGAATTGAGTCGGCTTGTCCGGTCAACCCACCACCGTGAACATTGACGAGAATATCGTACTCGGCTTCGAGTCCCAAAGTTTCTAAAGGGGCTTTGGCAGTTGATAAATAATTGGGATTGAATTGTAAGTACAAGTCCCCTGGCTTTCCATTGACAACTAACTGCCCGGTACCGGGAACGAGGCGAACTCGAGCAACCGATTCTTTGCGGCGTCCAGTTCCCCAGTAGGTGACGCGGGTCGATGAATTTGTGGCTTGCATTAGGCTTTCACTCCAGGAATGGTATTGATGTTCAAGACTTGAGGTTGCTGAGCGTCATGAGGATGCTCGGGTCCGGCGTACACTTTCAGCTTGGTAAACAGTTGCCGACCTAGAGAATTCTTGGGCAACATCCCTTTAACAGCGGTTTCGATAATCCTTTCGGGTAAACGTGCTTGCAACTTTTCAAAGGTTTCGGTTTTCATCCCACCGGGACGTCCCGAGTGACGGCGGTACAGCTTTTGCGAGCTTTTTTTGCCCGTAACCTGAATTTTTTCCGCATTGATGATAATCACAAAATCCCCGGTATCTAAATGCGGAGTAAAGGTGGGTTTATTTTTGCCTCGCAATATTTCGGCAACTTGAACGGCAAGTCGTCCCAAGCGTTGGTTGCTAGCATCGACAACGTGCCATGCACGATCGATCGAATCGACGGGGGGAAGGTAGGTTTTAGTCATGGGTGCTTATGTAATAATTGGCGTGAATTCACGATGCGGGCAGGGGATTGAAAACAAATTTGGGCATGGCGTCTATCCACACCTCGGGCGCGAAGGGACAGCGATCGTAGCCGACCCGCAACAGGCACAACCCGCTAGCCGGGGCGGCATACTTGACAGCTTCTCGCCGCTCGTGCATCCAAATCTCTCGAAATTCGTCTGGCGTGCGATCGTTGCGACCCACCTGTACGAGCATACCCACCAAGAGGCGCATCATACCATACAGAAAGCCACTTGCCTGAACTTCAATGGTAACAAACGGTCCGCAGCGCTGACACTCGGCAACCTGAACGTCTACCCAAGAATGAGATCGTTGAGATCCCGCCCGACGAAAAGCAGCCAAATGGTGGCGACCGACTAGGGGGTTCAAGGCTTGTTGCATCAGAGATTCGTCGAGAGGCGCATGATAGTAGTGCCAAGCAAAGGGTTTGACGAACAAGTTGGGACATGGATCGGTATAAAGCGTGTACCGATATCGCCGCCACAACGCTGAAAACCGAGCGTGCCAGTCACTGTCCACTTCAGCCGAAGCCCTGACAATAATCCCGTCCGGCAGTCGGGTATTGAGTACCGGAGCCCATTTCTGAGCGGGAATGGGACTGCGAACATTAAAGTGGGCAACCTGAGCAGCCGCGTGAACGCCCGCATCGGTGCGACCGGCACCATAGAGTGTTACGGGGCAACCGATCTCATTTGCCAAAGCCGTTTCGATCTCTTCTTGAATCGTTCGACGATCGTTTTGCCGCTGCCATCCATGAAAATGAGTGCCAAGGTATTGAATGACCATGGCAACTCGGATCTCGTCGCCCATAGCTGAGACAGACATCGATCCGTCGAGTTATACGAGTTCGAGAATCGCCATTTCGGCGTTATCACCGCGTCGGCGAACGGTGCGCCGGAGGCGGGTGTAACCACCATTGCGATTACCGTAACGGTCTTGAACGGCGGCAAAGAGGGAATGAACCAAGGCTTTATCGTACAGGTAGCCAATGGCTTGACGACGAGCCGCTAGGGTTCCGTCCTTTGCCAGCGTAATAATTTGTTCGGCTTCGGAACGAACTGCTTGCGCTCTAGTTTTGGTGGTCATAATTCGACCGTGACGCAGCAGTTCGGTCGTCAAAGCTCTAAGGAGAGCTTTCCGCTGATCGGCGGGTTTTCCAAGTAGGGGGATACGACAACGATGACGCATAGGACTTCAATTCGTAGGTAAGGATTCGGTCAAACTTCGATCGTCTCTGACTCCCTCTAAAAATATCGGGTGTCTGAGACGGGAAAGGGGATTGACATCCCCACTTCTCGATGATTTAGCTTTTTGCTGGCTTTTCGTGAGGGAGGGTGATCCCTAAACGTTTTTGCAGGGCTTCAATCACTTCTTCTGCCGATTTTTGACCGAAGTTTTTAATTTCTAGCAGGTCTTCTTGAGAATAATCAAGCAAATCTGCCACGGAATTAATTTGTGCCCGCTTCAGACAATTGTAAGCCCGAACGGAAAGGTTTAATTCTTCAATCGGAATCTGGCTGGTGGGATCTTCATCTTGAGCAAAGTCATCCTTGATCGATTCTAGGTTGATATCCTTAAGCGGCGCAAAGAGATCCACCAAGATATTTGCCGCTTCGCCGATCGCCTCTTGGGGCGTCAGGCTGCCATTAGTCCAGATATCCATCACTAGGCGGTCTTTTTCCATAGAACCGCCGATTCGGGCATCTTCGACGCTGTAATTGACCTTGCGCACGGGCATGAAAATGGCATCAATTTGGAGAAAGTCCAAAGCCCCTGATTCATCGCGGTTCCGCTCGATCGCCCGATATCCCACTCCCGTTTCAATCCGAAATTCCATTTCTAAGGTGGCTTTTTCGGAAAGGGTGGCAATATACTGATTAGGAGATGTTGCCTGAATTTCGGACGGTAACTCAAAGTGTTCGGCTGTGACTGTTGCAGGTCCTTGAACCAGCAATCGCCCGATCTGAGGCTGGGCAATCTGGCTTTTGAGCACGATTTCTTTCATGTTCAAAAGAATTTCCAGCACGTCTTCCCGGACACCCGCAATGGTGGCGAACTCGTGAGAAACACCCGCAATCCGAACGGCGGTGATGGCTGCACCTTCCAAATTAGACAGCAGCACCCGCCGTAAAGCATTGCCAACAGTGGTTCCTTGCCCTCGCTCTAGCGGTTCGATAATAAATTTTCCGTACAGCCCTTGACTTTTCTCTGGATTTTTACTGTCTACACACTCAATCTGATATTGCGCCACGGCATGACCTCCCTTATCCTTTAATCCCCAGCAAACGGGCTTCAATCGTATTGATAGCTGAGTTGAGACTCAGCCAATTGTTGATTTCCAGAAAATCTTTTAGGCACTGCGCTCGATTGATGCGCGCGCGAACTGGAACTCGATTGCTCGGTTGTTCTAAACTCGCCGGCGCTTGGGCGGACGACAACCATTGTGGGGAATCGGGGTAATGTCGCGAATGAGGGTAATTTCCAAACCTGCGCCTTGCAGAGCTCGGATCGCGGTTTCTCGACCCGCACCCGGACCGCTGACCATGACCTCGATTTGACGCATTCCCTGGTCGCCTGCTCGCCGAGCCGCACTTTCTGCTGCGGTTTGGGCTGCGTAGGGCGTACCTTTTTTGGCGCCCTTGAACCCGCTGGAGCCAGCGGTTGCCCAAGAGATTACTTCGCCTTTGGTGTCGGTAATCGTAACGATCGTGTTGTTGAAGGTAGACTGAATGTAAGCCATTCCATTGGGAACATTTCGCTTTTGCTTGCGCGCGCCCGATTTTTTGTTGGGTTGTCTTGCCATATCCGTGTTTTGAGTGCGTTCGTTGTTGAGTCGTAGGGGTGTTGAAGAGGGACGAAGATTCTTGAATGTCCTGCTGGTTGGGATTGTCGATACTCGCTCGAGATGGCGATCGCCCCTGGAATCGATCGCAAACCCTTTTGAGGGTTATTTCTTCGACGCAGCTTTTTTCTTCCCAGCAACCGTTCGACGAACCCCTCGGCGGGTTCGTGCGTTGGTGCGAGTTCGCTGTCCCCTGACAGGAAGACCCATACGGTGGCGGCGTCCTCGGTAGCAGCCGATATCAACCAGACGCTTGATATTCATCGACTCCCAGCGTCTTAAATCGCCTTCGACTTGATAGTTGCTTTCTAGCGCTTCACGCAATGCTGCAACTTCGCTATCTTGGAGGTCTTTGACTCGGGTATCTGGATTAATTCCTGTTGTTTTTAGAATTTTTTGCGAGCTGACCAGTCCGATACCGTAGATATAGGTCAACCCAATTTCGATGCGCTTATCGCGCGGAAGGTCTACTCCTGCAATCCGTGCCACGTTATTTTTTCCCTAGATCGAGTTACGTTTTTGGTTTACTTTGGTCTGCAAAATCGACAGTGGGATTGGTGAATGCCACTGTCCGTCTGCTGGAAGTCCGGCGAGCTAGCCTTGCCGCTGCTTATGTTTGGGATTGGAACAGATCACCATGACTCGACCGCGACGACGAATAACGCGGCACTTTTCACAAATTTTTTTGACGGATGCTCGAACTTTCATGCTGTTGTGAGCAATACTACAAACTTTATATTATACTAATTTTGCTGCAAAGTGACAAGAAAAATGCCTTGTAATTTGCGCAAAGCAAATAGCCAGTCGCTGAAATAGCCGACTATTTCTTTTTGAGACGGTACGTAATCCGACCTTTGGTCAGATCGTAAGGGGTGAGTTCTACCTTGACGCGATCGCCGGGAAGGATTTTAATGTAATTACGCCGGATTTTTCCGGAGATGTGCGCCAGGACATTAAATCCATTATCGAGATCGACTCGAAACATTGCGTTCGGCAACGATTCGGTGACCGTGCCTTCCATTTCAATTAAGTCTTGCTTAGCCAATTTTTTCCCCTGAAAGCTACGTGGGTTGCAGTTTTCCACTGCTCCGTGAGTTGAGTACAAAGAGTCGGAGTCCCCATTTCGACTCTTTTAACAGATCTTATCAAATTTCGACTTGACAAAACGTTTAATGTCGTTGTCAAGAAACTCAAAACCGGCTTTGGCTCAAACTCGGCTTTGGGATGGGATCGATTGGCAATGACCCTTTCTGGTTTGGCTGGGGACAATGATTTTAACTTCCCCAGGTCTTTGAGAGAGTCCCTATGAGGGTTCTATCGCGATCGTCAGGTGGCGATAGAAACGTCACCTTTGGAGACAAAGCGACGCCCATTCATCGCCTGGAAAGGACGGGTCAAAAGAGAGCCTCACATCCTGTCCTTTCGATCGAGTTACCGATCGATCATCTTTTCGTATCTCTGAGAGATCACATAGGTTTGAATCTGCTTCGCCGTGTCGATTGCCACCCCCACTAAAATCAGAAGAGACGTCGCCCCTAGACCCTGAAAGGGTGAAGCGGGAGCCGCACTCTCTAAAGCTGTCGGGATGATGGCAACAGCACCCAGAAAAACAGCGCCTAAGAAAGTCAGACGATTGACCACTTGTGTGATGTATTGGGCTGTGGCTTTGCCGGGACGAATGCCCGGAATGCTCGACCCCATTTTCTTAAGATTTTTCGAGAGATCTTCGGGATTGAGAATGAGAGAAGCGTAGAAATAGCTAAAGAACAAAATCAAAACCAGATAGAAAGTCACGTACAGCAAGGGCCAAGGACTACCCGGTCCAAGATAGGTCGCGACTTTCTGCAAGGTGGCGTTGTTAGTCGCCTGTGCCAAGAATACTGGCAAAATCAAGAAACTGGATGCAAAAATAATCGGCATCACCCCCCCCTGATTCAGCCGCAGGGGTAAGTAGCTGGTTCGTTCTCCGTACATCCGACGACCGACTTGCCGGCGAGCGGAAACGATCGGAATGCGACGGGCGCCTTCCTGCACGAAGACAATACCGACAATCGTCACCAGAAAGACCAAACTCAATAAAATCACGCCCCCAACAATCCCACGATCTTGTTGGGCAAGAGCTGCTACATTTTTTAGGGAGTAAGGTAAAACGGCAACGATATTGACAAAAATCAACAGAGATGCACCGTTGCCAATTCCCCGTTCGGTCATCAATTCCGAGACCCACATGACAAACATCGATCCAGCCACCAATGCCAACATCGTTTTGGCAATAAAGAAAGCACCCGGATCGGGTTCGATCGAATAAGCGCTTGTCCAGATTGCAATTCCCGTACTTTGCAAGATGGCGATTCCCAAGGCGACATAGCGCGTGATCTGAGAAATTTTTCGCCGTCCGGCATCGCCTTCATTCTTCTGCAAGTCTTCGAGGGAAGGAATCGCTGCGGTCAAAAGTTGAATAGCGATCGATGCATTAATATAAGGCAATATTCCTAGGGCAAAAATCCCTAAGGTTTCTAAGCCCCCGCCAGAAAAAGCGTTCAATAGCCCAAAAAACGGGCTATTTTGAAAGTCCAGGGCAAACCGTTCCCGATCGAGACCGGGAACGGGGAGCCAAACGCCCAAGCGGACTAAAACAATTAATCCTATCGTGACTAAAATTCGACCCCTCAAGCCCGCTGCTTGAGCCATCTGCATGAAGGTCTCTTGAGCGGTTGGGGTTTTATCTCGATTTACCACCATAAAGGCATTCCTCTACATTCGCGATCGTTGCCGTATGCTTCGGGTCAATTTCCTCGCATCGCACTAGTTGGCTACGATCTCGCAGCTTCCCCCTGCCGTCTCGATTTTTTGGCGAGCGCTCTTCGTAAAAGCAGCCGCTTTGACGTTGAGTGCGACAGTTAAGTCCCCATCGCCCAGGATTTTGAGCGCTCCCTTGTTGGCTGTCACGATTCCCACTTCCATCAGCGAAGCCATCGTGACTTCTGTGCTGGCGGGAAGCGACGCGAGTTTACCGACGTTAATTACAGTGTAATGTTTGGGGTTAATTACCGTAAAGTGCTTGAGTTTGGGAATCCGGCGATATAGGGGTTGTTGCCCCCCTTCAAATCCCGGACGGGTGCTAGACCCAGAGCGCGAGTTTTGACCGCGCATCCCTTTCCCGCAACTGGCGCCTTGTCCGGCAGAAATACCCCGACCTAAACGGCTGCGGCGTTTAGTAGAACCTTTTTTAGGGACAGCATCTGATAGTCTCATAATAGATTGAATGTTCGACTAAAGTTTCGGGATTAGGCGTACAGTTGCTCGATCGAAAGATCTCGATCTTTGGCAACATCAGCAAAGGTTCTCAAGCTTTCTAAGGCATCAACAGCGGCTCTGGCATTATTGAGCGGATTGCTCGAACCCAATTGTTTGGCGAGAATGTTTTTGACGCCAGACAGTTCCAGGACAGTGCGGACGGCACCCCCAGCAATAACCCCAGTTCCAGGAGCTGCGGGCCGCATCATCACCTTTGCGCCGCCGGCTACGCCATCCGTGCGATGTGGAATGGAGTTCGATTTAGTCAGGGGAACCGTAATCAGATGTTTTTTGCCATCGACCACGCCTTTTTTGACGGCGCCGATGACATCTCCGGCTTTACCAACTCCAACGCCCACTTGACCGCGTTCGTTACCCACAACAACGATCGCCCGAAAGCTAAGTTTTTTACCGCCTTTAACCACCTTGGTAACTCGACGGATTTGAACGACTCTTTCTTGCCACTCAGATTCTTTTTCGCGGGTACGGTTGTTCTTTTTGCCCCGGCGTTGTTCTTTTTGTTCTGCCATGGTTGTTCCTTAACGAGATTAAAACTCTAGACCAGCTTCGCGAGCGGCTTGGGCCAAGGCTTTGACTCGACCGTGATAGAGGTTGCCCCCACGATCGAACACGACTTGCTTGATGCCTTTTTGCAGCAAGCGCTCAGCCACGAGTTTGCCGACTTGGGCGGATGCCGAACACGTCGATCCAGAGGACAGCTCGACTTTTAAATCCGGATCTTGGGTTGAAGCCGCAACCAAGGTATGGTGTGCTGTATCATCAATGGCTTGGGCGTAGATATGCTGATTCGAGCGAAATACTGCTAAACGAGGACGCTCTGAGGTTCCGGAAACTTTGCGCCGGACTCGACGATGCCGTCGCTGGGTAGATTGTTTGCGCGTGAGTTTCATAAGTTATTTCTTCCCTTTACCTGTCTTACCCGCTTTCCGTCTGACGACTTCCTTGTCATAGCGAATCCCCTTGCCCTTATAGACTTCAGGAGGTCGCACGTCTCGAATTCGAGCGGCTGTGTTGCCAACAATCTCTTTGTCATAGCCGCTAATGATGACATTAGTATTGCCTTCGACGGCTAACTGAATCCCCTCGGGAGCGGAGATTTCGACAGGCTTGCTATACCCGACGTTGAGAATCAAGTTACGACCTTGAACTTGAGCTCGATAGCCAACACCTTGAATTTGCAGGCGGCGCTCGAACCCTTGGGATACACCTTCGACCATATTGGAAACCAACGTGCGGCAGAGTCCGTGACGGGCACGAGCAGCGCGAGATTCGTTTTTGCGCTTGACGAGTAACAGGTCACCATCCCACTCGATACCGACCTCATCGGGCAAAACTCGATTGAGTTCGCCCTTGGGTCCTTTGACCGAGACGTGCTGACCTTCGAGAGTGACGGTAACTTTGCCCGGAACCGAAATCGGGCGCTTACCAATTCGAGACATAATTCATTCGTGGGTTACTGAGTTGTCAGTTATCTGTTTCCAGGGGGAATCAGACCGTCGAGCTGTGACGCCATGGATCGCTTCGGACTAGTAAACCGAACAAAGGACTTCCCCGCCAACCCCCTGACGGCGGGCTTCGCGATCGGTCATGATGCCTTGTGAGGTTGAGATGATGGAAATGCCAATTCCTCCCAATACTTTGGGAACCTCTTTATGGTTGGCATAAACTCTCAAACCGGGCTTACTGATCCGTTTCAGAGCTTTGATTGCCGGCTGACGGTTTTTCTTGTATTTGAGAGCAATCACCAAATGTTGCGTAATGCCTTCCCCCGCCGAGTCAAAATCGATGATAAAGCCTTCGTCTTTGAGAACTTTGGCAATACTGCGGGTCATTTTGGTGGAGGGCACTTGCGTATTCTGATGTCGCGCCAAAGTCGCATTCCGAATGCGAGTTAGCATATCTGCAATGGTATCGTTGGTTGCCATGATTTATTCGTGTCCACCTACCTTAATTCGTCCGGAAGGGCATCCCCATTTCTTTGAGCAAAGCGCGGCCTTCTTCATCAGTGTTGGCACTGGTGACGATCGTAATGTCCATGCCGCGAATTCGGTCGATACTGTCGTACTCGATTTCGGGAAAAATGAGCTGTTCCCGAACTCCTAGGGTGTAGTTCCCCCGACCGTCGAAGCTATTGGGACTGACACCTCGAAAGTCGCGAATACGAGGCAGTGACAGGTTGATCAGTCGCTCGAGAAAGGAGTACATGCGCTGCGATCGCAAAGTGACCATGACTCCGACGGGCATCCCTTCGCGGATTTTGAATCCGGCAATCGAGTTTTTGGCACGAGTCACCACAGGCTTTTGCCCGGTGATCGTTGCCAATTCTTTGAGGGACGATTCCAGGGCTTTGGCGTCTTGAGATGCTTCTCCCAAACCTCGGTTGACGGTCACTTTCACCAGTCTAGGAACTTGGTGAATGTTTTCGTAATGAAACTGTTCCGTCAATTTGGGAACGATGGTCTTTTGGTATATCGTTTTCAGTGGTTCTGCCATAGCGAAAAATGCGCTTAATCAATAATTTCCCCGGTTTTTTTCAGCTTGCGGACTTTGCGTCCATCTTCAGTGAAGGTGTAGCAAACCCGACTGGCTAATTTTTGTTTTTCGGAGTAGAGCATCACATTGGAGCTGTGAATCGGGTATTCTAGATTGGCAATCCGCCCAGATTCCCCCTCCTGTTGGGGCTTAACGTGTTTGGTTTTGACGTTAACTCCCTTCACAACGACCTGAGAGGTCGCGGGAAGCACGCGCGAGACTTCACCGACTTTACCTTTATCTGTCCCCGAGATGACCTGTACGGTATCGCCTTGTTTTACGTGAACTTTATAGCGAACAGGTTGCTTTGTCGTCTTTGCCATTAGAGAACCTCCGGTGCTAGAGAAACGATTTTGGTAAAGTTCTTGTCGCGGAGTTCGCGAGCCACCGGACCGAACACCCGCGTTCCTTTAGGATTGCCGTCTTGGTTGATAATCACGGCTGCGTTGTCGTCAAAGCGAATGCTCATACCGCTAGAGCGGCGGATTCCTTTGCGTGTCCGCACGACAACAGCTCGAACGATTTCAGATTTTTTGACTCCCATATTGGGAATAGCCTCTTTGACCACGGCAACGATGGTATCGCCGACCCCGGCATAACGGCGGTTGCCGCCACCTAGCACGCGGATACACATCAGTTGCCGCGCCCCGCTATTGTCGGCTACGTTTAGGTAGGTTTCTTTTTGAATCACGATCGTGTCTCCCTTGGCATCGCGTAATAGCTTGGTGTCTTAGGCTGGTGTTGCCTGATTCAGGGTTTCCACCACCGTCCAGCGTTTCGTGCGGCTCAGGGGGCGGGTTTCGCGGATGCGGACGCGATCGCCCGCTCGGCACTCATTATTTTCGTCGTGGGCTTTGTACCGTTTTGTCCGCACGATGATTTTGCCGTATTTGGGGTGAGGGGAGCGGTTTTCGATCGCCACGACCACGGTTTTATCCATTTTGTCGCTGACAACTACGCCAACTCGTTCTTTAACTGCCATAAGGGGTAAGGGGTAAGAGGAAATCGGGACCGGCAACGGATGAGACCTTACTCATCCGTTGCCGGAGGAGCCGGCACGGATGCCTCAGATTGCTGCCCGGCGGCAGCAATTTGGCGCTGGCGTTCGACGGTCAGCAGTTGACCCAAACGATGGCGCTTGTGTTTGAAAAGGTGAGGTTTCTCCAGCCGACGAGTGGCTTGTTGAAAGCGCAATTCAAACAGTTCTTTTTTGATGGCAAGAATTTGCTCGGCAATTTCCTCGTCGTTCAGGCTTCGGACTTCCTCAATTTTGGGAAAAGACATGGCGATCGCTATTCTCCTTCGCGGATAATAAACTTTGTTTTGATGGGTAACTTGAATGCCGCCAAACGCATGGCTTCTCGAGCGATCTCTTCACTGACCCCGGCGATTTCAAACAAAATCCTCCCCGGTTTGACCACGGCAACCCAGAATTCGGGAGATCCTTTACCCGATCCCATCCGTGTTTCTGCCGGACGCATGGTGATCGGTTTGTCTGGGAAAATCCGAATCCAGATTTTACCGCCCCGGCGAATATAGCGGTTCATGGCACGACGGGACGCTTCGATTTGGCGGGAGGTGATCCAGGTGGGTTCTAGCGCTTGCAACCCAAAATCACCGAAGTCTACGGTGTTGCCTCGAGTTGCTTGACCTCTCATGCGTCCGCGCTGCTGTTTGCGAAATTTAGTTCTTTTGGGACTTAACATGACTGGGGAATGGGTAATGAATGGATGAGCGGGAATGAAGAATGGCGGGGAGGGCTACCCACGATCGATTTAGCCTTCGTTCGATCGATCTTCAAACTGCTGGCGGCGGCGCTGAGGGCGACGGCTGGGTCGATCCTTGTTTGCAGGAGCTGTCTCTAATTCCATTCCGGGCAGAACTTCACCTTTGAAAATCCAGACCTTGACGCCCAAAATGCCGTAGATCGTCCGAGCGGTACGATAGGAATAGTCGATGTCCGCACGCAGGGTGTGCAGGGGGACTCGACCTTCGCGCGTCCACTCTGTCCGAGCGATTTCTGCGCCGTTGAGGCGTCCGGCAACTTGCACTTTGATGCCTTCAACTCCGGCGCGTTGAGCGCGTTGAATGGCTTGGCGCACGACCCGACGGAAGGAAACTCGTCGTTCGAGTTGCTGGGCGATATACTCGGCAATCAGGGTGGCATCGGCATCGACGCGGGTGACTTCCACGACGTTGATACGGATTTGGCGGTTGGTCCACCGAGAAGTTGCTGCAAGTTGTTGCGGAGGTTTTCGATGCCAGAACCGCCACGACCGACGACAACGCCCGGTCTAGCCGTCCGCACTTCTAGATCGACCTGGTCGGCTTTGCGTTCGATCCGAACTTCAGAAATTCCCGCACTTGACAGATGTTTCTGTATGTAGTCGCGAATTTTTCGGTCTTCTTGCAGAAGTTCGGGATAGCGATTGCTATCGGCAAACCAACGGGAGCGGTGTTCTTGGGTGATGCCCAATCGCAAACCAATGGGGTGTATCTTTTGTCCCACGAGTGTATACCTCTAATTATTCGTTCTCAAGATCGGGGGCGACGGCCACGGTGATGTGGCAAGTGGGTTTTTGAATTCGATAGGCGCGACCCTGAGCGCGGGGACGGAAGCGTTTTAAGCTGGGTCCTTGGTCGGCAAAAGCTTGAGACACGACGAGCCCGGCGGGATCGAGTCCCAGATTGTTCTCAGCGTTGGCAACGGCAGACCGCAAGACCTTCAAGACGGGGTCGCAGGCGCGGTAGGGCATAAATTCCAGGATAATCAGAGCTTCCCGGTAGGAACGTCCCCGAATTTGGTCGAGCACTCGACGGACTTTTCGGGGTGACATGCGGATGTAACGGGCGATCGCTCGAGCTTGCGATGTGGTATCAACAGCCATTCGGCTTCTCCTTGTAAGTTCTCGTTTGTCCTTCGTTAGGCTGGGATTGGGATGTCCGGCACGGGGGACAAATTTTCGAGGGTTTATCGATTCATTCTTTTGTCGCTTTTGGCGTGTCCTCGAAATGTGCGGGTGGGAGCGAATTCGCCCAACTTATGCCCGACCATTTGTTCGGAAACAAAGACGGGAACGTGTGTTTTCCCGTTGTGAACGGCGATCGTATGACCCACCATCTGGGGAACGATGGTGGACGCTCGCGACCAGGTTTTGATCACCTGCTTTTCTTGGCGGGCGTTCAAACGCTCGATTTTAGTTAATAAACTGTCGGCAATGAAAGGACCTTTTTTGAGTGAGCGACCCATAGCGGTTTTAAATGTTGAATGTTGGACTAACGAAGGGCGAGCAAATTTATCGGCAATCGATCTTCAAAACTCGTTCGCCTGTAAAACAGTAACGTTTAACATCTAAGAGTCGCGACCGCCACGTCCGCGCTTGGATGATTTACGACGGCGACGCACGATTAATTTGTTGCTGGGTTTGTTTTTCTTGCGGGTCTTGGCGCCCAATGCGGGTTTCCCCCAAGGCGTCATCGGACCGCTGCGACCGATGGGAGCACGTCCTTCTCCACCACCGTGGGGGTGATCGACGGGGTTCATCACACTGCCTCGGACTTGAGGGCGACGGCCCAACCAGCGAGTTCGACCGGCTTTGCCGAGGGTGATGTTTCGGATGTCGGCGTTGCCCACCACGCCGATGGTGGCGTAGCATTCCCGTCGAATCATGCGAACTTCCCCGGAGGGTAACTTGAGACTGACGAAGTCACCTTCTTTGGCGACCACTTGAGCGCTGGTTCCAGCCGCGCGGACGATCTGCCCGCCTTTGCCGGGAGTCAATTCGACGTTATGAACGCTAGTACCTAGGGGAATGTTACCTAAAGGTAAGGCGTTGCCCACTTCGATCGCCGAGTCGGGACCCGAAACGATCGTCGTTCCCACGCTCAAACCCTGGGGGTGCAAAATATATCGTTTTTCACCATCGCGGTAGTAAACCAGGGCAATTCTGGCATTGCGATTGGGATCGTATTCGATCTCGGCGACTCGGGCAACAATATTCAGTTTGTCGCGGCGAAAGTCGATGATGCGATAAAGGCGTTTATGTCCGCCACCGCGATGGCGACAGGTGATGACGCCTCGGTTATTTCGCCCTTTGGGTCGGTGAATGTGGTGGGTGAGAGATTTTTCCGGCTCGCTTCGAGTGATCTCGGCAAAGTCAGAGACGCTGTAGTCGCGAGTGCTTGGTGTGTACGGTCGAAGAGTGCGGATACCCATAGTTTCTGGAATTCAAAATTCAAAATTCAAAATTCAAAATTCAAATGGCTGAATTGAAGATTGAATACGGTTTAGACTTCGGGGAACAAGACGATCTTGTCTTCGGGCGCTAATCGGACGATCCGCGCTTGTACCGAGGTTTGTAGCCAACATACCGACCCACCCGCTTTTTTTTGTGGGGTTGGATCAGGGTATTGACGCTGATCACTTTGACATCGAACAGTTGTTCGATCGCCGCTCTAATTTCTGGTTTGGTGGCTTTTCTCTCGACTTCAAACGTATATTGATTGTTTTCCATCAACATCGTCGCTTTTTCGGTGACGATCGGCTTGCGAATCAAGTCGGCTAAATCTCTGGCTTTGGTTCTGATCTCAGTCACTGTAAACCTCCTGAATTTTCTCCAGGGCTGCTGCTGTAGTCACGATCGTGTCTGCTGCCAACAAGTCGTACACGTTCAAACTGGTTGCTAAAATCAATTTGACGTTTTCGATGTTGCGAGCCGACAAGTACACGTTGTCATCTTTTTCGGGTACGATCAGCAGTACCTTGGACTCCGGATCGACTCCCCAACGGGCGATCGCTGCCATCAAATCTTTGGTCTTGGGACGGGGGAAATTTTCGCTAAAGGGTTCGACGACCACCATCTCTTGAGACCGACTTTGGAACGCTGTTCTCAGCGCCAGCCTCCGTTCCTTGCGGTTCATTTTAATCTCGAAGTTTCTCGGCTTTGGTCCAAAAATAACCCCACCACCTCGCCACAAAGGAGAACGA
Source organism: uncultured cyanobacterium (assembly GCA_963838375.1). Taxonomy (GTDB): domain Bacteria; phylum Cyanobacteriota; class Cyanobacteriia; order Cyanobacteriales; family Geitlerinemataceae; genus DVED01. Next base: position 345,754 of record CAWIQY010000019.1, read on the forward strand.
TTCGATCCGGCGCGAGCGCGACCCGTGCCTTTTTGTCTCCAAGGCTTGCGTCCGCCCCCTCTGACTTCTGCTCGTGTTTTGGTGGATGCAGTTCCCTGACGGGCGTTGGTCATTTGTCGGCGAAGTGCCCGATGGACGATGTGAGCAGCGTTTTCTTCTTTTGCCACTCTCAGCTCGAGGGTGGCGCTGCCGACTTCTTCCCCTTGCCAGTTCCTAACTACGCAGTTAACCATAACTTTGTCTTTAATTCAATCTTTCACTTACTTGCCGACAATGTTCGCAGGGGAAATACTGAGCAAGGTTCCAGGTTTTCCAGGAACGGCTCCCTTGATGAGCAGGAGGTTGCGATCCGCATCGACGCGAACGACTGTCAGCTTGCGAACGGTGACGCGCTTACCACCCATTCGACCCGCCATGCGTTTACCGGGGTAGATCCGACCCGGTGTGGTTCCAGGTCCGGTCGAACCGGGTTCTCGATGGTTTTTGGAACCGTGAGACATCGGCCCTCGTTTGAAGTTATGTCGCTTTTGATATCCGGCAAATCCTCGACCCATGCTGTTGCCACTAACATCGACGAGTTGACCGTCACTGAAAATGTCCGCACTCAAGGTCTGACCGATTTGATAGTCGGTGGCTCCGTTGGAGCGATATTCGCGCAAATGGCGCAGGGGAGATGCTTCTGATTTTGCTAGATGACCTAGAAGCGGCTTATTTAAAGCTTTGGCTTTGACTTCTTGATAACCGATTTGAATGGCGCTGTAGCCATCCGTGGGTTTGGTTTTGACTTGGGTAATGTGGCAAGGACCTGCTTGAATGACGGTAACGGGAATGGCTTTACCCGCTTCGTCAAAAATTTGAGTCATGCCCAGCTTGGTTCCGAGAATTCCAACAGACACGGTAGTTCCTCTTTACTGATTGACCAACTTGCGATCGCCGACAAACTCATTCAACCACCGATCGAATTTCAATCGGTCGTTTCTACATCTTATTCAGCAGGTCAAAACAAGCCCGACCATTATCGAAACAACGGAACGGACTGGGCTGACAACTGGATGGATCTAGCAGTGCGAGTTGAAGCTCGAAAAGCTCAATGGGTTGCCGGGGCTGCCTTGGTTGGCGGGGACTTAAGTAGATGACTACTCAGTATCCCTTCAGGGTCGATCACTTCTTAGCTCTATACCTACAGCTAGGAGACGACTCTTCTTGGTTTTCCCTCTTTTTTCTCAGCTAGAGATTAATCGGGGAAGCCACGGGCTTTGCCAACGCTATACCTATTGACGAGCAAGTGGAGATGACTTAACACTCTTTTGAACTTATAGGCACAGCATTCAACTGCATCGCAGTTAATTCGCAACTTCTAATTGTACAGACTGTAGCCACACTTGTCTAGTATGTTTGAGTAAATTGTTGAGATGTCGCGGGAACTTCAGACAGAGTGCGGATCGCAGATCGAACCGGGGGAACTGCAAGGTATACTTTTTTTAAGAGCGCCGTCTGCAAATGGTTCCTGCTCGAGAAATCCGGGCAATAACCGCTGAGACAATGTACCAACCCTAGGAAAATCTAACGTTATGGCACTGCTGGAAACGGGGAAAAAATTTATTCGGGAAATGGAAAAGTCGGGAGCTTTGGGATTGTACGTGCCTCCCGAAGGCGGATTTGAAGGTCGCTACCAGCGCCGCTTGAGAGCGAGTGGTTATACCAGTCTGAGCCTGAGTGCTAGGGGATTAGGGGATCTGGCTGCCTATTTGAAGGGCGTTCATGGAGTTCGCCCTCCGCACTTAGGCAAGAAAGACTACGGGGAAGGTTCCGTCGGACCGATTTACTACCTACCCCCGATTGTGGATTCCCAATTGGCGCATTTGCCTGCCAAATCTAAGGGATTGCTGCTGTGGATTATCGATGGGAAAGTGTTGTCTCGGCAGGAAATCGAGTATTTGACGGTGTTGCCGAGTTTAGAACCTCGAGTGAAGGTGGCTGTGGAACTCGGTAGCGATCGATTTTTTCGGTGGATGCCTCTGAAAGATGCGTTAGTTCCCGCGTGAAATATAGAAGAATATCCCAATACAACTTTATGGCTTTTATGTTCCATTGAGATATTCTTCCACAAAAGTTATAGCCCAAAGATTCGATCTCTCTATATCAACTATTTGCTATTATCTTTTTTTTTTGATCCTATCAGGTTTAGATAGTTTCTTTTCGGGTCTATAATTTCCTTTAGCTTTAGGAAGTTGTAGGCAATCGGGAAGCTTTCAAACTTCAGATATTTCTTGTCGTTCATTTTACAAATTTTTAAAACGTCCAACTCGATCGACTGCAATCTTGTTGTTGATGCTATAAACATCAAAGTTACGTCAGTTTTGGTTAAGGAGGAGCGAAGCAGGTAGGCTGAAAGTGCCAACCGTCAACCTCCCACTTGCCCCATGCTTAGTCTAGAAGACCTGTTTTGTCATGTCGATGACTTTTGCCAAACATTTGAGCCTTTGTGGAACACACAGCTATTAGAAGCGGGCTTAAAAACCCGCAACCGGTCATCCGGTCTATGTTTGAGCGAACGAATGACGATTCTGATTGCCTTTCATCAAATGGGCTACCGCACTTTTAAGGACTTTTACCAAAAACTAGTTCAACCTTACTGGCACGATGCTTTTCCAGGTCTGGTGAGCTACTCGCGTTTCGTACAGTTACTCCCTTCCACCCTGTTACCCTTGTGTGCCTACCTGCGATACTGCTTTGGGTCAAATACAGGGGTAAGTTTTATCGATTCCACGAAGCTGAAAGTCTGTCACAATCGACGGATTTCTCAACATCGTACCTTTTCTGGACAGGCAGCGCGAGGACGCACTTCTGTTGACTGGTTCTTTGGCTTTAAGCTACATCTGGTGGTCAACGATCGCGGATAATTGCTCAACATTACCTTGACACCAGGGAATGTAGATGACCGGAAACCCGTTGTCCAGCTAGTCCAACGCTTGACGGGTAAGCTGTTTGGGGACAAAGGCTACATCTCCAAAAAACTGAGTCAGCAACTTTGGCAAACTACGGGTGTACAACTGATTACCCCGTTGAAAAAGAATATGAAGAACCGACTCATACCGTTGTGGGACAAGCTATTGCTCCGCAGGCGAAGCATTATCGAGACCATTCTTGACCAGTTGAAGAACATTTCTCAGATCGAGCCACACCCGCCATCGCAGTCCCGTCAATTTTCTGATTAATCTGTTGGCTGGGCTGATTGCCTATTGCCACCAGCCCAAAAAGCCTTCCCTCCGCCTAGAGCGGGTATTACCGGTGATCGCTTAACCAAAACTGACGTTAATATATGTTAGTTTGGTTTATTTTGTAGTCGCCCCATTGAGCAGTTCATTCATCTAGAAATTCTAACTAGAAATTCAAAGAGAATTTTGGCATCACATCATCGATCGTCCCCAACCCGAATTTCAGCCAACTCAGTTGCTAACAAAATTGCCGCTTTCATACTCGAAGCATCGGCAATCCCCAGTCCGGCAATATCAAATGCCGTCCCGTGATCTGGGGAAGTGCGAATAAACGGCAAACCGATCGTTGTATTCACCGCCCGATCGAATGCCATCAACTTCACCGGAATTAACCCCTGATCGTGATACAGTGCCAAATACCCATCATGGGCTGGGGAATTGCCGCCATACCAAGCCTGACCGGGTTTGACCCACATGGTATCCGGGGGAATGGGCACCTCGAGTTGAATGCCGGGATACCGATGGCGTTGCGCCACCAACCACGGAATCAACCAATCTTTTTCCTCTCGTCCCAGTTGTCCGTCTTCTCCACTGTGGGGGTTCAATCCGGCGATCGCAATTCGCGGGTATTCTATGCCAAAATCCTGATGCAAACACGCCACCAACAACTCTAATTTTCGCGTTAGCAAATCGGGGGTTAAAGCACTCGCCACTTCGCACAGGGGAATGTGGGTGGTTGCCAGCAACGTCCGCAGCGTCCAACCCGTATGCGGAGATCGGGCGACAAACAGCATCCCGAACTTGTTTACCCCTGCCTGTTGCGCCAACAACTCCGTTTGACCCGGATACTCATGACCCGCCGATTTCCACAGAGATTTAGCGATAGGCCCGGTGACAATGCCTTGAAACTCTCCCGCCAAAGTCCGGGAAATTGCCGTTTCCAAATAGGCAAAACTGGCAGCCCCACTTAGAGTATTCCCCACTCCAGGGATGAATCGATCGTCTCCTGTTTCCACTTCCACAATCTCGAACTCATCCGGCTTGGCTGCCACCTGTGCTTGAGAACAAAGTTGCGTGTAGGTTTGCACCAAAACCGATCGATTGCCAAAGATGGAAATTTGACAATCCGCAACGATCGTTTTATCGGCAAGCGCCTTCAACACCACTTCGGGCCCAATCCCCGCCGGATCGCCCAACGTCACTGCTATTCTTCTCAATTTGTTCTGGGTCATTTGGGGTTTAGAGTTTGGGGTTTGGGTTGGGCAAGTGCCAAAGTGCCAATCACCATTTTCCCCTATACTAAGGAAGGAATTTTTCAAGAATTCGTTTTGTAAAGAGAGTTAAGCAAATGGGATCAGAAATTTTTAATACGGGAGTTTTAGCATTTGGTTTAGTGCTGGTGGGTTTATCCATCGGTTTTCTCCTCCTGAAAATCCAGGGTGGAGAAGAAGCCTGAATGTGGCTCCCTGTCAACTAATCTTCGGGTTCGTCGAGATGTTCGGCGACTTCCCGATACAAATTGAGGATGTGACTGTCTTTTAAGAAGTAAAAGACGTTACGTCCTTGTTTTCGATATCCGACTAACCGCCCAGCGCGCAACGTCCGCAATTGGTGCGACACTGCCGACTCGCTCATCTTCACTGCCGCAGCAATGTCGCACACGCACAGTTCTTGAACCACTAACACCGATAGAATCCGCAAACGGTTGGCATCTCCCAAGCAACTAAAAAATTCTGCCATGCGCTGGGATTTTTCCACACCCATGACTTCGGGCTGAATCTGTCGCACCGTTCCCCGATCGATCGGGTGTCGCTCGGTGCACTGGAGGTCGCCACCATTGCTATCGGGAGTTTGGGGAGTCTGGGAAATCGCCGTTGGTTTAGAGGATACCATCGCTAGAGTTGCTGTATTTTTTTCAGATCGGGAGTCGATCGATCGAACCAAGTAGACAAAAAGCGAGTTAAATCTGTTAATATTCTATAAAACGTTAAGAATTGTCACAGCACTCTCATCAAACGGGGTTTTTCGGTTGCCGATCGTACCACTTTGTGAGAAGAGCTAGGGATCGAAGCGGGTTTCAAACCCAGCGAGTTTCAACGGGTTACATTCGCCTACAGCGCGATCCAATCCGAACCCTCGTCGATCGTCAGTCGAACGCTAGAGGTAGGTTGCTTTCACAATATCAGGAATCTGTCTATATTCATTTTAGATAGAAACCCGTTTTCTGAAAATGCGATCCTCCGCCGTTTTTCAGGTCGGTCTGCGTCTGTCTCAATACCGGGTTCGATCGGTATCCCAGTTTCATCGACCGGCGATCGTCATTTAACAAAATATCAATTTCAAGAGAACACCACTATCCCCAACTTGGGCGATAGAAATCCATAGAGAACTGAATGAGCTTATTAATTGTCGGTGCTACTGGCACGTTAGGAAGACAAATCGCCCGCCGCGCCCTAGATGAAGGGTACACTGTCCGCTGTCTTGTCCGTAACTTCCAGCGGGCTGCTTTTTTAAGAGAGTGGGGCGCCGAATTAGTTAGGGGAAATTTGTGCTACCCAAACACCCTCCCTCCCTGTTTGGAAGGCGTGACGGCAGTGATCGATGCCTCAACCGCCAAGCTGACAGATTCGCTCAGTATCAAACAAGTGGACTGGCAGGGAAAAGTAGCCTTGATTCAAGCGGCAAAAGCTGCCGGAGTCGAGCGATTTGTGTTCTTTTCCATTTTAGATAACGATAAATATCCCCAAGTGCCGCTGATGGAAATCAAGCGGTGTACCGAGCTATTTTTAGCGGAGTCGGGACTCAACTACACGATCCTGCGTTTGGGCGGCTTCATGCAAGGATTGATCGGTCAGTACGCCATTCCCATTTTGGAAAATCAAACCGTCTGGATTACGGGACAACCCGCGCCAGTGGCGTATATGAACACTCAGGATATTGCGAAATTTGCCGTGCGCGCGCTTTCGGTCGAAGCGGCCGGGAAACAGACTTTTCCCGTTGTGGGTTCTCGTACCTGGAGTGGGGAAGAAATCATCCAACTGTGCGAACGCCTTTCGGGTCGAAACGCCAAGGTGACGCGAGTCCCCCTAGCGGTTCTCCGTGCCGTGCGTCAAGGCGCTCAGTTTTTCCAGTGGAGTTGGAACGTTGCCGATCGTTTAGCCTTTGCTGAAGTCTTAGCGGCGGGCAACCCAACAACTGCCCCCATGGAGGATGTTTACGAGACGTTCGGACTCGATCCCACAGAAATAACAACCTTAGAATCTTATTTGCAAGAATATTTCGATCGAATTATGAAAAAATTAAAACAGATCGAATACGAGCAGGCAAAAGCCAAAGAACGGAAAAAAGCCAAGGAGCGATCCCCTTTTAAATCGTAAATGCACTTGGCGTGGTAAATTAACCTCACCTCACGAACTGGATTGTCAGCGTGCCTAAAGTCGGCATTATTTATAACGACACTAAACCCGCAGCTTGTCGCGCAACTAACCAAGTTAGTGACAAGCTGAAATCCTTGGGCTGGGATACGGTTGTTGCCACCGGAGTGGGAGGAATTCTCGGGTATTCCCAACCGGACAGTTTGGTCTGTCACACCCCGATCGATGCCTTAGTTCCGCCGGGTTTCGATCGAGATCTCGAATTTGGGATCGTGCTGGGGGGAGACGGCACTGTACTGTCTGCTTGTCGTCAAGTTGCTCCTCTCGGTTTGCCACTCTTGAGCGTTAATACCGGTCACATGGGTTTTTTGACCGAAGCTTATCTCAGTCAATTGCATCCGGCAATCGATGCCGTACTTGCCGGAAAATACCAAGTCGAAGAACGCAGCACGATCGTTGTTCGAGTGGTGAGGGACAAAACAACCATCTGGGAAGCCCTCAGCCTCAACGAAATGGTCTTACATCGCGAACCGATGACCAGTATGTGCCACTTTGAGGTGGCAGTGGGTCGTCACGCACCGGTGGATATTGCCGCTGACGGGGTCATTATCTCGACTCCGACGGGTTCGACTGCCTACTGTCTCTCCGCTGGGGGTCCGGTGATCACTCCAGATGTGCCCGTCCTGCAACTGATGCCCATTTGTCCCCATTCCCTCGCTTCTCGCACTTTGGTGTTTGCCGACACCGAACCCGTGACCGTTTTTCCCGCTCATCCCAACCGGATGGTGATGGTGGTTGATGGCAATGCTGGATGTTACGTGATGCCCGACGATTGGGTGTGCATCGAGAAATCGCCTTATAATGTTCGTCTGATTCGTTTGGGTCGTCCGGAGTTTTTCCGGGTTCTGCGCGAAAAATTGGGTTGGGGACTACCCCACATTGCTAAACCGACTTCGGTAGAGTTGCCGTAATGGGGAGTTACAGGAGTTACAGGAGTTACAGGAGTTCGGGAAAATATCTTCTCCCCGCACGATACAATCCAAAGCGCCAAAGCGCCAAAGCGCGAATAAGCAATCACCAATGGTTGCGAAGACGTGCTAAAACAATGGAGGGAGAACCCGCCCAGTATATATACTCAGATCCCCGAGTTACATTATGAAAACTGCCACCCTCGATCGAAGTTCTTGTGTGTTGTTGGTGGAAACAGATGAAACAACCGTCGAGCGCGCCAGTTGGGATCTCAAAGACTCGGGATATTCTCCCATTGTGGCACGAGATGCCACGAGCGGTTTGCATCAAGTGGGAGAATCACAACCCGGCTTGGTTGTCATCGATCGTACATTGCCAGGAAAGTCTGGATTGTGGTTGTGCAGTCATATCCGGAAGCAGGGACATCGATTTCCGGTATTGATGGCGATAGGGAGCGATACGGTTGCCGATCGAGTGGCGTGCCTGGATGCCGGGGCAGATGACTATCTCCTGAAACCTTATCAAAGCGATCGGTTTCTCAACCTGGTAAAATTTTATCTTCAACCTGCCTGTGGTGACGTCGATCGGCTGCGGTTTGGGGGATTGTCTCTCGATCTGGTGACTCGCCAAGCGTTGCGTCACGATCGAAAGATCGATTTGACGATGAAAGAATTCGAGTTGTTAAAGTTCTTGATGGAACATCCCCGAGAAGTGCTCACCCGCGAACAAATCCTAGAGAATGTCTGGGGTTACGATTTTATGGGCGAATCGAACGTTATCGAAGTCTATATTCGCTATCTGCGCCTGAAAATCGAAGAAGAAGGTCAAAAGCGCCTGATTCAGACTGTTCGCGGTGTGGGCTACGTGTTACGAGATTCATAGAGACCTCACGGTATGCGGGAAACTCAGTCTGTTTAGAGCTCAGAGGTAAGCGACCCGAGGGATTTCAGTCCCCGTGTTCTTTTTCAATAACTTGTATTGCCAATTCATGACTTTCGCTGTACAGTCAAGTTCTCAGTGAGAACAAAGCTTATGCACTTCTTTGAAGTTGAGTATATTTCCGAAGGTGAGGTCGAAACTGTAGAAACTGTCAAAAATAGTGCTTTGGCGATTGATTTTGGGCTTGACAATTTGGCGACTTGTGTTGACTCCAATGGGGCATCCTTTATTGTGGATGGTCGTAAACTTAAATCCATTAACCAGTGGTTCAACAAAGAGAATGCCAGACTGCAATCCATTAAAGACTTGCAGAGGATTAAGCAACTTACCGAACGTCAATCGAGATTGTACATCGATCGTAACAATCAAGTCAGAGACTATTTGAACAAAAAATCTCTAAAGTGATATCTAAAACTCACGGGGGGAGAAGTCCTATTTATATTTTTACAATCTACCCATCTCTTCCAATTTCCCTTCTCGGCGTGACATTCTGTCTTTGGTTGCTTGGGTGTTCTGCCTCTACGGTAGCAACCTCTTCACAGGAAACACCAACAGCCTCGCCGTCAATCCAGGTCGGACAGATGCAGCCGCAAGGACAAAAATTGCCAATTACAGCCCGAGCTAGGGTTGGGGATGCCTGGATCGATCTCGAAGTTGCCCGCACGCCACAACAGCAATCGATGGGATTGATGTTCCGCGCGGCTTTACCGGATAATCGAGGAATGTTGTTTTCCTTCGATCCTCCGCGTCCCGTTCATTTTTGGATGAAGAACGTCCCCGTACCACTGGATATGGTATTTCTACGAGACGGAGAAGTCAAAGCGATTGAAGCGAACGTGCCGCCTTGTACGGATGAACCCTGTCCGATTTACGGACCGCAAAGAGAGATTGAAATCGATCGGGTGATTGAGTTGCGTGGGGGCAGATCGTCAGAATTGGGTTTACAAATCGGCGATCGCATCGATATCGAATTGTTTGAGGACTCCACTCCGTAGGATCTCATCAGTTCGGGATTGGACATTGCTGGGTTAGGGCTGCTATGCGCCCAGGCGAGACTTCCTGACCCCCTCAAGCCTGAATTTCGACAAACCGAGGCAATAAGGCTTGAAAGGCTTTGCCGCGATGGCTGCATTCTTGCTTGAGTTCTGGCGGCATTTCGGCAAAGGTCATTTGATGTTCGGGGACGTAGAAAATGGGGTCGTAACCAAAACCACCTGTTCCTTTGGGTTGTTCTAAAATTTCTCCCTGACAAATCCCTTCAACGTCCAAGGCGATCGAACCGTCGGGACGAGAAATGGCGATCGCGCAGATGAATTGGGCACTGCGATTACTGTTTTGGGCTAATTCGGTCAATAAACGGGAAATGCGATCGGCTACTTTCTCGGCTGGGTTTCCGTACCGCGCCGAGTAAATTCCGGGTGCGCCGCCGAGAGCATCCACCGCCAATCCGGAGTCATCGGCGATCGCCCATCGTCCCATAACCCGGGCAACTGAAGAAGCTTTCAGTCGAGCATTTTCTAGAAAAGTTTTCCCGGTCTCCTCAATCTCCAATTCCGGTGGTTTAAGCTGCAATTCCCAATTCAATCCGGCGAGGTAGGGTTGCATTTCGTTGAGTTTGCCCGGATTTCCAGTAGCGAGAACGAGGGTTTTCATTACGGTTTAATTTTAATTAATTTTGTAACTTTAAAAGAATCATACAAATTTCCGATAAGGCGAAAATCCATAATATTTGGGGTAAGAATCCAGTCGGACGTGCAGCCAAGAAACGCCTCCGCCTGCCGTACTCAACCAAATGGGTTTTGTGTTTAACTTTTGTTCCATAACGATGCCAACTTTTTGCCAAAGGGCATGATTTTGAGTGGAAGAAGCATTCCGCACAAATGCCGCAAGATGACCGTAGGCGTAGGCTTTACCCCTTGGAGAGGGAACAACCAGAAACGCATCGTTTCCGAGGTTGGGGAACGCGACAATCCCTTCTTTTGAGTCGGTGTCGAAATAGCTGGAAAAGGTCTGGCTGTCGGCAGTTCGATCGAGTCCGGGATCGTTGAAAAGGACAAATTCAAAAGTTCGGTTTGCGGTTGCGGCTGTAATGGGCGGGGTTTCCCAGCGATAGGCAGAAAATGGTACTTCTGCCAAAATGGAGAGGAAAAACGATCGAAATTCTGCATCCTCTTGCCACAATTTCAGGACTTCATCGTAACGAAGTCGATGGGCTTGGCGACGGATAAAAACTTGGCGAACATAACCACGATTTAGAATTTCAATCTCCGACTCGAACATAAATAACCTCAGTTCGGGATAAGACAGTTTCCGGTGAGGGCGGGTAATGGGTAATTGGTAATTGTCTCAACTAGCCACCAGCAACTAGCCACCAGCAACTAGCAACTAACAACTAACAACTAATTAGATCGATCGCATAAACTTCTCTAATCGATCCATCCCTTTTTCTATCGAATCCATATCGGTGGCGCAAGAAAAGCGGATACAGTCGTCTGTGCCGAAGGCAATTCCCGGAATTGCGGCAACATGATAGTCTTCTAGTAATCGGTTGCAAAATTCGGCGGATTTCATCCCGGTACTGCTGATATCGATATAGAGATAAAATGCACCTTGGGGTTTGGGGGCGCTCAGTCCGGGAATGGCGTTGAGCCGATCGAACATCACCTGGCGGCGTCGATCGAAGGCTTGGCGCATCATCTCGATACAGCCGGGGGATTCGGGGGATTCTAAGGCTTCGATCGCCCCGTATTGGGCAAAGGTACACACATTAGAAGAACTGTGACTTTGAAGGGTAATGGCGGCTTTAATGATGGGCAGGGGACCGGCTAGATAACCGACGCGCCACCCGGTCATGGAATAGGCCTTAGCAAACCCACCACTGACGATCGTTCGCTCAAACGCCTCGGGACTCACCGCACCGATACTCAGGTGTTCTGCGCCATCGTAGAGCAGTTTCTCGTAAATTTCGTCAGTTACCACCAGGATATCTTGTTCCACCACCACTTCGGCAAGGGCGCGAATTTCATCGGGGGTATACACCATCCCCGTGGGATTCGAGGGGGAATTGAGAACGAACAACTTTGTTTTGGGAGTGATGGCGTCGCGCAGTTGTTGCGGCGTGATTTTATAGCCGCTTTCTGCTGTGGTGGGAACGATGACCGGGGTTCCTTCTGCCAGCTTCACCATTTCGGGATAGCTTAACCAGTAGGGGGAAGGGATAATCACTTCATCCCCAGTTTCGATTAACGCTAGGATTAGGTTAAAGAGAGATTGTTTTCCGCCATTGGTGACGGCGATGTTTTCGGCTTTATAGTCCAAACCGTTGTCGGTTTTCAGCTTGTGTGCGATCGCCGATCGTAACCTGGGTTCTCCCGCAGCCGGACCGTAGCGGGTTTTACCCTCGTCCAATGCTTTCTTCGCCGCTGCGACGATGTGGTCGGGGGTATTGAAATCCGGTTCTCCGGCACTAAAGCTACAAACATCAATCCCCTCAGCTTTCATCGCTTTCCCTTTGGCGGTAATCACCAAGGTGATGGAGGGAGGAACTTGACCTACTCGTGCTGCCAGCTTCATCGTTTGTTGTGTGTCGTGCGTTGTTATTGGCATTTTAGTCGGGTGGCAGGCAAAAGCCAAGTTGGAAGATTACAAGAGAATTTGCCATTCCCCATTACCCATTCGCAAATTTACAAACTTTTCTTAATAATTCTTCGCGCTCCCGGTATATTTTAGGGTAAACATTGTGTGGTGTAGAGGTATGTCAATCACAGAAAATACGTTTTCGGTTCTGGGAATGCCTGTTCATTGTCTGGAGGATAGCGGACAATGGCTGATGTCTCGCCTGGATGAGGGTTTGGGTTGTCATGTGGTGACGTTGAACGCAGAAATGACGATGCAGGCGGAGACGAACCCGGCTTTGGCGCAGGTGATTCGACAGGCAGAGTTGGTGATTCCTGATGGTGCTGGAGTGGTGCTGTATCTGCGGTTGCAAGGACACAAGGTGAAGCGGTGTCCGGGGATTGAATTGGCGGAGTCGGCGATCGATCGATCTCGACAAGGCAGGCATCCGATCTTTTTTTACGGCGGTGCACCGGGGGTGGCGCACAGTGCGGCGACTGATTTGAAACAGCGTTATCCAGGAATTACTATTTCCGGAACCCAACATGGCTACATGAATACAACGGAGGATGAAGAGCAGTTCTGCGAGATGTTGCAGCAATTGCAGCCTTCTATTATTTTAGTCGGTTTGGGTGTTCCTCGTCAGGAGTTGTGGATTGCCAAACATCGCCATCTCTGTCCCCAGGCGATTTGGATTGGCGTGGGGGGTAGTTTTGATGTGTGGTCGGGCACGAAGTCTCGGGCGCCTGCTTGGATCGGGGATAATCATCTAGAATGGGCGTACCGACTCTATCAAGAACCCTGGCGTTGGCGGCGGATGCTGGCTTTACCGAAATTTGCGTTTAAGGTTTTGGCGGCACGGTAATTATTTGGGTCATTTGGGGTTGGATGTTAGTGGTTAATGGTTCGCGATCGGAATTTTTAACTATTAACGATTAACGATTAACGATTAACTCCTTCAATATGCCTTCGATCGAGCAAATTCTGCGACAGGAGATCAATCCTTTTGATTCAGTCAATTTTCGACCGGGAAACTTTTGGCAGGAAACGCAAGATCGGGCTTTAACGATCGATTCAATTCATCATGAAGCGATCGAACAAATTGCTGATTTTCTGGCATTAATTGCTCGAGATCGTCGTACACGAACAATTTTGTTGTGCGGCGATTCCGGTGCGGGAAAGAGTCATTTGCTCGATCGTTTGAAGCAGCATTTCAACGATCGGGCATTTTTTGCCTATATCGGTCCTTGGCCCGATCGAGAGTTTTTGTGGCGACATATTCTCAGGAATACGGTTGATAGTTTGCTGAAGGTTCCCCAAGGACAACAGGAATCGCAATTATTGATTTGGTTGAAGAGTTTTTCGATTTTTCAACAACGAAGTTTGCTCGATCGATTGTTAGGCGATCGAAAAGCATTTATTCGGAAAGTGCGAGAAACCTATCCGTCGGATTTGTACAATGCCAATGAGTTTGTTGGAGTATTGTACGATCTCCTCGATCCGGAGTTGTTTTGGCTGGCTTCGGATTGGTTACGGGGAGAAAATTTGGATGATGAAGATTTAAAGTTGCTGCGAGTGCGACAGCCGATCGATACGGAAGATGCGGCACAAAAAGTGTTAGCCAATTTTGGTCGAATTTCGGCGGATACGCAGCCGATCGTTTTGTGTTTTGATAATTTAGATTGTATTGCTGGAACGCCAGAAGGAACGGTGAATTTACAAGCTTTATTAAATTGTAATTCGACGATTCATAATGAAAAGCTGAAAAATTTTCTGATTATTGTCAGTCTTGATTACAAATACGGCGTATAACTATGTCGATCGCTTACAGCCATCAGATTTAGCTAGAATTGACGCTCAAATTGTCCTCAAACCCATTCGCCTCGCTCAAGTTGAAACCCTCTACGCCGCCAGACTTCAACCGCTGCATCAGCAAGCCATTCCGCCGCCACCTTCCCCAATTTTTCCCTTAACTCGCCAATTGTTAGATAGTCGTTTTCCCGGACAGAAAACGAATCCGAGAAATGCGTTGGAGTTGGGACGAAAAGTCGTTTTTGAATATAAAACGGGACAGTCGATCGACTCCGAAGATCTGTTATCGACGTTTAAGCTGGTTTGGCTGAAAGCATTTCAAAAAACCGCAAAACGAGTGAATCGAATTCGGCAATTTTCGTCAGTCGAACTGATGCAAATGTTGTACAAAGTGGCGAGAGCGTTACAACTCGATCGGGTTTCTACTCAATTTCTCCCCAATCCTCGTTATACTCATTACTCGTTCAGTTATAACGAAGCTGAACAAAAAATTGGCGTAGTCTGGATGGAAGATCCAAATTTGACCAGCTTTTTTTACTTAATGAAAGCTTGTGAAGATGTTAAAGAGCGAGATGTATGTCAGGTTTACAGTTCCTGTGCGATCGGAAAATTTAGGCACAATAAAGAATAAAGGCTATCAACTCTATCAACATCTCTTTTCTGAGTTTCCTCACCACCATATTATCCCGAGTTTAGAATCAGTTCATTACCTCGTTACCTATCAAAACTTGTTCCATGCCGCTGGTGCAGAGGAGTTAGTCGTCGGCAACCAAACTCCAGATATTCAAAGCTTAGAGAAACTTCTGGACGATTCTCAATTGCTGCTTAATTGTGCATTGTTGCAAGATTTGGGATGGGTGAAAAGCGATCGATCGGAACAAACGATCGAAGATAGATTGCAAGAATTCTTAATTAATTTAATTGCCAATCAGCAGCTTATTGGACGACAAGTTCTCATCGAAAAAGCGATCGAGCGATTTCCGCAACTGGACAAAATTGAAGTCGATCGTGAGATCGATCGCATGAGTCGAGACTCTCGAATTGCCATTCTCGATCCCGAAGCGAGTCAGAGCGAACAATTAATTTGTATTGTATAATATAGGTTAAAACAGAAACAGAGTTGAGGAATATGGAAGTAAAACAGATAAAATTAATCTTAAAATTACTCGGCTTTAAAGAATATCGAACTTCGATTTCTAATCCTAAGCTGAAACCAAATACCAAAACTCCTGCCAGCGAAAGAGATAACATCTGTCGCCAACTTTGTGATTTCGGTTATGTTGCCTGCTCAGAAAAAGTTACAAATTTGACAATTGCGCCACCAGGAAAGACGGTATTAACCCTGGAACCTCAAAACCTGCCTATCACCGAAACTGAACTTAAAGTTCTCAAAGCTGCTAGCAAAGGCACGATTACACCAGGTTCGATCTCAGGCATTCCTGCCGCACAGCGTCAATCCTTTCAGTGCTTTTCAACCTACAACTGGCAATTTTTGGGAGGAAGAGCAAGATAGTAATTTTACAGTAGGGTCGATTCACCAGAAAGAATTCAATCAAATAATGTTGGAAATCGAACGAGTTGCTCAAAACCGCCAAACTCGCTCGATCTTTATTAGAGGAGAAGTGGCGTCAGGCAAAAGTTATCTTTTGGCACGTTTAAAAAAACAACTCAATCCCAAAGCCTTTTTTGCTTATATCGGCTCTTGGACAGATAATGACTATATTTGGCGGCACGTTCTGCGTCGTACAATTGATAGTTTAATGCACATTCCTGAAGGACAGAAGGAATCACAATTGCTGCTGTGGCTTAAAGGAATGTCCGCCTTTCAAGAGCAAAGTTTACGAAAGAAAATTCTGGGTGAACGGGGTTTATTTATTCAAAACTTTAGAGGAACGTATCCAGTTGGTATTTATCGACCGAAAGAGTTTTTTGGCGTACTCTACGATCTCACCAATCCGGAATTGTATATCTTAGCGTGCGACTATACGAGTTTTTCTTTGAGTTACCAACATCCTAATTCTAAACAAACCGTGGGAGTGGTTTGGATCGAAGCGCCGAAATTACAGAGTTTTTTTTACTGTGTACAAGCTTGCCAAAGAGACATTCAATCGAAAAAATGTGATACTCTCTTTTTGATTCGATCGGAAAGTTTAGGAAAATCCGGAAATCGAGGATATACGTTATTTCAACAAACCTTTAACGGTGCGCCACACAGCCATTTGAATCCTCATCTCGACTCACTCCACTATCTTGCTGCCTATAGTAATTTAGTCAAGGCAGCAGGCGCAGGAGAATTGGTAGTAGGATACGATACTCAGAACGTTCCCCAGTTAGAAGCGTTAGTCCGAGAATCGCAAGAATTGCACAAATGCACGTTATTACAAGAATTGGGAATTGTTCCAGCACAAAAATCTGCTAAAACTAGCAACGATCGAGAAAAAATCGAGTTACTCTTGTCAGAAGCGAAGGTTTATCTTTGGAATGTGATTAAAATTGAGGGAATGATTTGGACTTTCTAAGTTTAATCAATCGCACCAAAATCAGCCTAAGTTTCGAAATTAGACAATCTTCAATTGAAGCAACTTGTTCAAGAACTGGTGCAGGAGACATTCGCTGAAGTATTATTGGGGATGAAGCTAAACCCGAATCGCTTAGTGTATCTGTTACATTCCTCAAAGATAGGATAAAAAATAAGTGTATTTAACCCAAGAATCCGAAATGCGATCGACGATCGAACATTTAAGTTCGACAAACATTCTTTGGGTGGATACAGAAACTGCTGACTGGAAAACCTCCAACCCTAAAATTTCGCTGATACAAGTATTGGCAAACTCACGAGATATATCGGGTGAATCTGTTTATATACTCGATGTACTCGATCGACCTAAAATTGTCGAATACTTTGTACAGCAAATTATGGAGAATGCTGAAATTCGGAAAGTGTTTCATAATGCCGTTTACGATGTGAAGTTTCTCGGTCAAAAGCGTGCAAAGAATATTTTCTGTACTTTAAAGTTGGCAAGAAAAATTACTCGACAAAAACTTGGGACGACAAACTTAAAACTCAAAACGTTAGCGGCTGAATTGTGTAATTTTACGAACATCGATGCCGAACCCCAAAGCATGGATTGGAGACAAAGACCCCTGAGCGATCGACAACTCCGGTATGCTCGACTCGATCCAGTTTATTTAGTCAATGTTCACCGTCGTTTGCTCGAATTTCTCCCCTCTAAACCCTCTAAACCTCGATCGTCCAAAACTGATGAGGAAAATACCATGCCGCAATCTCAAAAAGCCGATCGTTCTTCCTTTAGTGCCACCGATGTTCGCGTCGCTGTGGAGTGTCCTCGCCTATTTTATCTGAGTAAATGCTTTAACGGAAGAACATTATTTATTCCCAATTTTACCGATCGTTCGTCATTTAGTGTCGGAAATCCTTTTCATAGTCTAGCACAAAAATTCGTCGAATTAGCACTCAAAGACTCTCGATTTCGTTCCCTACTTTCTCCTGCCGCCGAACAATTGAAGGCTGAAGAAATAGCCAGTGGAATGCAGCAGCTTTTTTACGAAAAAGTATTTTTTGACTATCTACAATCTAAAATTCAAGAAAACCCGAATATCGCCACAACATTGAACCAAATTTGGCAAGGTATCCGAGGATTAATTCGCAATTACGCCGAGTTACTAGTTTCTAATCGATCGTATTGCCATGGGGATGCGGTCATTTCAGCAACATTTGTCGATCGAGAACTCAAAGTGAGTTCCATCTTTGAGTTACCGAACGGCACAAAACAAGAAGTACGAGGACAGTTCGATAGCTTAGTTTATAACTTTGCTAAGTGTCGATTGTGCGCGGTAGAATACAAAACCTATCAAAGCGTAGATTTATCAGCACAATTGGTGCAAGTCGCACTCTACAGCTATATGTTACAGCAACAGAAAAATGAACCCATTGATGCTGCTGTATACTGCGTTTTACCCGAGTTTAAAGACTATCACTTTACCTGGGAAGAACTCGAACAAACGGTTCATCAGCTTATTCCTCTCAAGTTACAGCAAATGCAAGAGTGGTTGCAATGGGAACCGTCGCAATCTAACCCACCGCCGCCAACATCTCAACCACATTTGTGTGAAATTTGTCCCCAACAGAAAAGATGTCAAAGTTATTTTAAACTCGATGACATCGAACAGCCATCTGAAACTCCAGAACTTTTCTGTCTCTAAAAATTCACAGAATCCGCCGATCGAAGATCCGGTAAAATCTCATCCAATTTCCACCCCTTCCACCGCAGAAATTGATGCGATCGCCGAACAGTTGATTTCAGTTCTAAAATCGTTTAATATCGGCGTAACCTATCAAGGCGCAGCCGTCGGATCATCCTTTATCCGTGTCAAAATCAAGCCAAATTTAGGTGTAAAAGTGGCTGCAATCCTGAAACTATCTGACGATTTAAAAGTGCAACTCGGGACGTTTGCACCGCCGTTAATCGCGCCACAAGCGGGTTATGTAAGTGTCGATTTACCCAGGATCGATCGCGCAGTTGCCTGTTTTGAAAAATACGTCAAACCCATCGAAACCCCAGCCACCGCACCCGTCAGAATTGCCATTGGGGTTAACTTAGAAGGTCAACTCGTCGAAGCCGATTTATCCGACCCTAATACCTGTCATTTTTTAGTCGGAGGAACCACGGGAAGTGGAAAAAGTGAATTTCTTCGATCGATGCTTTTAAGTTTGCTACAACGACGATCGCCGCAACAGTTAAAAATTGCTTTAGTCGATCCCAAACGAGTCACATTTCCCGAATTTGAACGAATGCCGTGGTTGCTTTCTCCTGTCGTCAAAGATAGCGATCGAGCCATCGAATTGATGACCGATTTAATATCCGAAATGGAACGACGATATCAACTTTTTGAAACCGCAAGATGTGCCGATTTGAGCCGATACAATCAGAACCGAATCGATCGAAATAAACCCCCAGAACCTCCCATTGTTTGTATCTTTGATGAATATGCAGACTTCATGGCAGAAAAAGCCGTAAAAGACACCTTAGAGCAAAGTATCAAACGCTTGGGAGCAATGTCTCGCGCCGCCGGAATTCATTTAATTATCGCCACCCAACGTCCTGAAGCCAAAGTTGTGACACCCATTATTCGATCGAATTTACCCGGACGAGTGGCACTCAGGACAGCCACCGAAGCCGATTCGATTATTATTTTAGATGGCAATCAAAAAGAAGCCGCATATTTGTTAGGCAAAGGCGATTTACTCTACAAAGGAGGCAGTCAAGTTCAGCGATTGCAAAGTTTATTTGCCAGTTCGATCGAATTTTAAGGCGTAATTTTCAGAAATATGGAATTTTCAAGTAGCTTATTAGATTGGTTAGTGGTCGGGACATATCTCGGAATTACGATCGTTGTGGCAATTGGGGTTTTCACTAGTGGAAAAAAATAGGACATCTAAACTCATGACTTATCACCTTTAATAACCCATTTCCACAAAAGATGTCTCGAACCCACAGCACGAATTCGCCGAACTTGTCGCACGAGGCGCAGTTCTTCTTCCCGAGATAAACCCCATAAAATGTTACGACTTTGCCAGACTAAAACTGATAACGTCATGGCAACACAAATCCCAAGTCCTAAAGCAGCGAAAGGATGAGATATTAGGGAATATAAAACAGAAACCCAGGTAAAATTTTCTAACCATAGCTCAATTTCATGCCGCATACTCCACAGACCTAGCAAACCAATACTCGACCAAAGAACAACAACCATCAACCAACGCCCACAAACGGTGAGACGATGCAAGCGTTCGATCGATTTCGATCGAGAATGGAGTACCGAATATCTAGGCTTTTGATTAGGTTTCAACCTTCATTTTGTCCTTCTATTTCCGAATCTTGAGGCATTTCTCCTTCTGTTAAAACCGGTTGCAGTTTAGCTTGACGTTCGCGCCACCAAGCCAGTGCGGAACTGGCAATAAAGATACTGGAATATGCCCCTAAAATAAATCCGATAATCAGTGCTAAAGCGAAAAACTTCAGCGTTGACCCGCCGAAGATAAAAATTGCTACTAGGGGTAACAAAGTCGTCGCAGTGGTATTAATAGAACGGGTCAATGTTTGATTGACCGCATTGTCTACTAACTCGCTAATGTCGCCATCGGGATTCTGTTTGATCAGTTCTCGGATACGATCGTAAATGACGACCGTATCGTTCACCGAAAATCCGGTAATCGTTAGCAGTGCCACGATGAACAAGCTGTCAACTTCAAATCCCAAAGTTAGCCCTAAAATTGAGAAAATTCCGGCGGTAATCCCGACATCATGAATGAGCGCGAGAATAGCGAGAACTGCATAGTCAAATTGAAAGCGAAAGCTGAGATAAGCCATAATTCCAGCTAACGAGACAATTAAAGATAGCAAACCAGAAGATAGTAATTCTCGACCAATGGTCGGTCCGACAGTATCAATTTGCGTGCGACTGGGATCGAATTTACCAATCTTTTCTTCTAAAGCCGTCACTAACTGAGTGCGTTCATCGACATCTAAATCTAAGGTGCGGACGGAAATAGCTTGGCGTTCTTGTCCGACG
The DNA here is from genome assembly GCA_963838375.1 of uncultured cyanobacterium. Classification (GTDB taxonomy): domain Bacteria; phylum Cyanobacteriota; class Cyanobacteriia; order Cyanobacteriales; family Geitlerinemataceae; genus DVED01. Next base: position 366,275 of record CAWIQY010000019.1, read on the forward strand.
ACTTGCACGCCTTGACTGGCTAGTTTTTGCGCGTTCATCACCTCCCGGATGCTGGCAAGTTCGATCGGTTCAGCGCAGTTACCGGGCAAGGAACAGTCTCGTTCTAACTGTAATCGCGTTCCACCAACAAAATCTAAACTGGGTCTTAAAGGAGCACCTAGAGTCGAAAAAGAAACGATCGCCGCAATCAGTCCCGCTAGCGCTAAACCAGCAGAAATTGACCACCAGAGAAATCGCTGTTTGCTAACACTAATTTTCATATTATGGGTTATTCTTGATGAGTTATGTAAGGTGGGTTAACGATCGATCGTTCCTGAAATTACCATCAACTATTAACCATCAACCATCAACTATTAACTATTTACTCGCTACCGGCAAATTCGGGCAGTACAATTCCGGTTTTTTCAAGTCTTTAATTTGCAGGGCTGTAAACAGAAGAGTCCGACTGCACGTCAGGGCAGTAAACATACTGATCGCCACCCCAATTCCCAAAGTTAGAGCAAAGCCTTTCACTAATCCCGCACCCAACCAGAACAAAGCGATACAAGCAATCATGGTCGTGACATTGCCATCTAGGATACTCGAAAAAGCGCGATAAAACCCCGACTCCACCGATCGATACAAGCTTTTGCCCGATCGTAATTCTTCCCGCGTTCGCTCGAAAATCAGCACATTCGCATCCACTGCCATACCGATACTGAGGATAAATCCGGCAATTCCCGGCAAAGTGAGTGTGACTTGCAACAGTGCAAAAGCCGCTAGAGTCAGGAGAGCGTAAATAACTAGAGCAATATTTGCAATGACTCCCGGCAGTCGGTAGTAAGCCACCATGAAAACCAAGACGAGAATCAGACCACCCGCCCCTGCATAAATACTGCTTTGGATGCTGTCGCGTCCCAAAGTCGCGCCGACAGTACGGTTTTCCACGATCTTGACGGGCACGGGTAACGCGCCACCTCGCAATTGTACGGCGAGATCGTTAGCTTCGGTGACTTCAAACCGACCTTCAATCACCGCACTGCCGCCGATAATTCCCGTGTCGGCAAATTCGGCATTCACCACGGGGGCGCTAATCAGTTCGCCATCGAGAAAAATTCCCAAACGGCGTCCTGTGCCTGCCAGATTTTTGGTCAACTCGGCAAATTTTTCGCCTCCTTTGCCGTCGAAGTCAATCGACACATTCCAGTTATTTGCCCCAGAGGGTACGGCTTTTGCTGATTTGAGGTTTTTGCCACTCAGCCCTGTATATTCAAATAATTGTTCTGTGAAGCGGTTAATTTCCTGGCTAGCTGACTCGAGTTTTACCTCACTTTCGGCGATCGCCGCTGCATCTTCTGTCTCTTCTAACTGCGCCCGTTCTTGGATGAGTTTTTGCAGCTCAACTTGTTTGACTTCCAGTTGCGCCCGCACTTCTCCATTCTTCACTTCTTCCCGGAACTCCAACTGTGCCGTGCCTCCGAGCACCCGTTCGGCTTGTTCGGGATCGCTGACCCCAGGAAGCTGCACCAGAATTTTATCGGGATTAATGCTTTGCACCAGGGGTTCGGCAACCCCCAAGTTATCCACCCGATTTCTGACGACGCTCTCCACATCTCGCAGGATTTCTGGGGTAATGGTTTTTACCTCATCGTTGGTCTGCAATTGGACGGTGAGTTGCGCCCCGCCTTGCAAATCCAAACCCTGACGTAGGGGGACTTGAATCAGGACAGTCAGGGCGGCGATCGCCAGAAGGAAAATGGTAATGAGAAGCGCTTTTTGTTTTTGCATAGATAGAGGATTAGTTAATGGTTAATAGTTAATAGTTAATAAAGTCGTTAGTTAATAGTTACCCGTTATTTTTGAAGCAATAACCAGTAACTATTAACTACTAGCCAAAGCGCCAACAAGGATCAAACTTTCAAAGCCACCATCTTCTGAACCGCTTCGACAATTTGTTCCGGTTGAACGATCGTCAAATGCTCTAAAGCACCATTGTAGGGAGTGGGAATATCCTGAGAGGAAAGGCGAAGAACCGGAGCATCCAATTCGTCAAAGAATCGATCGTTAATCGATGCGATCAATTCCGCGGCGATGCCACCCGTTTTCATGCACTCTTCGACAATAATCACCCGATGGGTTTTGCGGATAGACTCGCCAATCGTGTCCAGATCCAAGGGTTTGAGGGAAATCAAATCGATGACTTCGGGATCGAATCCTTGCTTGGTTAAGGTTTCCACAGCTTTGGTGACGTGATAGCGCATCCGGGAGTAGGTAATGATGGTGACATCTTTCCCCTGGCGGACGATTTCAGCTTTATCCAGAGGCAGCACATAGTCTTCTTCCGGCAGATTTTCTTTGAGGTTGTACAGCAAAACGTGCTCGAAGAACAACACCGGGTTGTTGTCGCGAATTGCCGCTTTCAGCAAGCCTTTGGCATTGTAAGGAGTGGAACACGCCACGATTTTGATACCGGGAACCGCTTGGAAGTAAGCTTCTAGACGTTGGGAATGTTCGGCACCCAGTTGGCGTCCCACACCACCGGGTCCGCGAATGACAACGGGGATTTTGAAGTTGCCCCCAGAGGTGTAGCGCAACATTCCTGCATTGTTAGAAATTTGGTTGAATGCTAGCAGCAGGAACCCCATGTTCATCCCTTCGATGATGGGGCGTAATCCGGTCATTGCCGCGCCCATGGCTAGCCCTGCAAAGCTATTTTCGGCGATCGGAGTATCCAGAAGCCGCAGCTCGCCATACTTGTCGTAGAGGTCTTTGGTCACTTTGTAGGAACCCCCGTATTGACCCACGTCTTCACCGAGGACGAATACAGAAGAATCTCGAGCCATTTCTTCGTCTATGGCTTCTCTCAAGGCGTTAAATAATAAGGTTTCTGCCATCTTGATGGGGTATCGCGCTTACGTGACGGTCAAATTGTTATCATAGCGCGGCGCGTCCCTTTTTTTGACCCTGGAAGCTGCGGGGTGCGGGGTGAAAATCTTCCTCTTTTAGCGGGTTTTATTGCTTCGATCGATCTAAAATCCAATCCCGAACGATCGGATTGACTAACTCCGGTGCTTCATCTTGGGGGCAATGTCCCACCCCTTCTAGGGGAATAAATCGATCGACGGCGGCAAATTCCTCAAATTTCCGTCCCAATTCGATCGGTTCCCAAGGATCTGCCGCACCCCAGATTATCAGTGTCGGACAGGATAATTTCTCCAGCAAGTCTTCCGGTAATGGACCATTGGAATAGCGAGTAAAAGCAATAAAGACATCACTCGCGCCCATATCCCGTGCCGGTTGTAAAATTAGATCGATCAGCTCGTCGGTAACAGCCTCCCGTCGCCGATACGCTTTGAGCAAAATATTGCGGACAGTGTTCGGTTTTGCCAATTGGTTGAAAAAAAACTGACCCACGGGTTTGAAGCTGAGAAATTGCTGCACCAGCGGCGCACCCATGCGTTTCACCCAAGGCTGAGTTTCCCGACGTTGATCGTGCAACAAGCGCAAAGAACAGTTAAGCTGAACCACACCCACAGCCATGTCCGGATGGCTGACGGCTGCCTGCATGGCGGCAATGCAGCCAATGGAATTTCCCACCAAAAACGCCGCTTCCCCCACCACTTCCCGACAAAAATCGGCAATTTGATCGCCCCAGGTTTCAAACGTGTAATCGATTTCCACCCCCGGAGTCGGTTTGGCAGAACGTCCGAACCCAATTAAGTCGATCGTATACACCCGGCAAGTTTGCGCCAACACCGGGATATTTTTGCGCCAATGTCCCCCCGACGCACCGAAACCGTGAACCAACACCACCGCAGGTCCAGTCTCACCCAGGGTTTGATAACCGATGGAGAATCCTCGCCACTGCCAAGAGAAGGTAGGAATGGATGGAGTGGATGGTGTCGCAGTTGGAGAAGACATCGGCAATTTTCAAATGGGTTGAAGAGTTTATAGAGTAGGCGGCAATTTATCCAAATTCTACACGATCGCGACTTAGACCAATCCACCTTGACCCACCATTTGTAGGGGCGAAGCATTTCTTCAAAAATGTCACGAACAAACCCACAAACTTTCAGACAAATGCTTCGCCCGCAGAAGTGTTGAATCACACCTGCTCAACAAGAAGAGCTGATTGAACAGGTGAGAGATTCGCAATCAACCATCAACACTTCTGCTTCGCCCGTCTTCAGACGCCTACGGAGTCCCAGGGTTCGTAATGGTAAAGTTGGCAGCCGAAAGTGCAGAAGGTGCAATATTTTGCAGAATTGCCAATGGTTGACCTGTGCTGGCTAGAGCGATCGTCGTTTGAGAAGTTCCCGTGCTTTGGAGTACGATATTCTCAAAAGCGATTCCCAGTGGCAGCCGCACTTTATCGTCAACCCCACTCAGACTTCCGCTGGTTTGGAACGTCGAGAAATCCGTAATCACGTCAATTCCCAAACCCGGTTCATCGATGACAAAAACATCAGTCCCGTCGCCGCCTGTCAGGGTGTCATCTCCATCCCCACCTAACAATAAGTCGTCTCCCAAATCGCCAAACAGTAGATCTTCGCCACTGAGTCCTACTAGTACATCTTCATTCTTACCACCGAACATAATATCGCGACCCCCTCCGCCGCGCAAAGTATCATTCCCTATATTTCCAAACAGAACATCATTATCCAAATTGCCTTCGAGGATATCGTTGTCTCGACCTCCAACTAAGGTATCCGCACCCTCATTTCCCGTAAGAGAATCATTTCCTGCATTGCCGAAGTAAATGCGACTGCCCGCATCATCAGATATGCTGTCATCTCCATCCTGCAAAACGATCGCGTCAACCCCAGGAGACAGGAGTAACAACTCTCTTTGATCGGCAGGTATGCTGTCGTAGGTGAGAAAGTCGTTGCCAACGCTGGCGATGGCAAAGTCATAATCAGGACCGATAATAATACTTGAAAATGTCATGGGAACCTTCCAATTTTAAACGTCAAAATGCTTACAGAATCAGCGGTCTGTGGATGATAAACGAGTCAACTAATCGTTATTCATCTTTGTGATGCACTCATTTGTTTCGTCAGATATTCGTCAGAGTGACAGTTCTGCCATGGTGAAATTTGCACGCAGAATCGCATAAGGATCTGTCACCCTCTCCTACCCCTACCGCTATGGGGAACTCAAAATTCATCATTCGTCTGGAAACGTTAAACGGAGAGAAGTTGCATTTAGAGGTTGTCTTCATCGAGCAAGCTGCGCAGACGAAAATCCATCCCCTCCAAAGAGTTTCTCCACAGGGGAAAAATCTCAAAACTTTTGGGTTTGTGGTATGGAAACGCCTTGCAAACCCAGGTCGATTCAACTTCTGTCGAGATCCAATTGAGTTTGACGAAAACCGCCAATACCCGTACGGGTCTAATGCACGGGTTTATTTTAATGACTGAACTTGCCAAAAAATCAAAAAAGCCTACAAGATCGGTTGTCTATGGATCTTGAATGAGTTAGCGATCTTGCCTCCAAGTCGTAAGTCTAAACCGCCTATGCTCAAAACTACTGCATCTGGCACCCTGAACTGTGCAGTCCGTTTGGCAAAGCCCTCTAAATGTGTTTTAGCTTAACAGATTTTATCGATTTTGTACTAGTAGTTTTTCAATTGAGTTTGCATGGGTTGGGAATGCGAGTGTCTTGCTTGTGCCTTGGAGCCAAAAAGCTGGCTCTGCTAAAGGAGATACTGAGTGATGCCAACGATCGGCGTCAGCAAAATTCTCGCGATATAATATGGCGGTTGAAACCGTGACAACCGGAGCGAAACCCACCTGCATGGGTAAGGAAACTTCTCTGTTTCCATAGGTTGGTCAGCCTTAAGTTGCCACCACTGCAAGCTTCATGACTTTTTAATTCAATGAAGACTGTCCGAGTTTAGAAGAATGGGACAATAGAACAACAAACCCTCTGTGACACAACATCGAATCGTTTATGCCTGTAACCACTCCCGTTGCCGTCTTTCCGTTTATCGGTTCTGAGGTGGAGGTAGACTATCAAACCTCGAAGGTGGTCATTTTACCGATTCCTTACGAGGCAACTACCACGTATCGGAAAGGTTGCCAAAATGGACCGCAGGCGATGCTAGAAGCCTCGGATCAGCTTGAATATTATGATGAAGAGTTAGACCGGGAACTGTGTTTTGAGGTGGGGATTCACACCCACAACTCGATCGCCGATACGCGCAACGGGGCGATCGTCTCTGCCCAGCAAATGCTAGAGGCGACTCAAAATACGATACGACGACTCGCCACCGATGGCAAGTTCGCGATCGCCATAGGGGGAGAACACAGCATTACGGCGGGGGTAGTGGCTGGATATCGTGAGGCTTATGGGGATGAACCGTTTACTGTGGTGCAAATCGACGCACACGGGGATTTGCGCCATGAGTACGAAGGGTCGATTCACAACCACGCTTGCGTGATGCACCGGGTGATCGATATGGGATTGCCAACGGTACAAATCGGCATTCGCAGCATTTGTAAAGAAGAAGCCGAACTGATTAAAGAACGGCAGATTCCGGTATTTTGGGGACGCGATGTGGCGGAAAATCCGAACTGGATCGATCGGGCGATCGCGGCGATCGAAACCGATCGAGTCTTTGTTACTATCGATCTAGATGGCATCGATCCGACTCTGATTCCCGGTGTGGGTACACCGCAACCCGGAGGACTCGGTTGGTATAGCTGCTTGCGGTTTCTGCGCCGCGTCTTTGAATCTCGCACGGTGATTGGCTGCGACATCATGGAATTAGCCCCCCTCCAAGATTCAGTGGTTTCTGAATTTACGGCAGCTACATTGACTTATAAACTGATAGGGTATCAGGCTTTATCTCAAGGCTGGTAGTGCGTTGTAAATCGTTGATAGCTCATAGCCAAAAACGGATAACCGAATAGAGACAAAGGGTATGGAAAAAATAGGCACGACGATCGGCAGTTACGCTCCCGATTTTGAATTACCGGGGATTGATGGAACGGTACATCACTTAGCTCGATATTTGGAAACATCCCAGGCGGTTTGCGTGGTGTTCATCAGCGATCGCTGCCCCCATGTTCGATCGTATCTCGATCGCCTCAAGCAACTGCAAACTGACTTTCAAGACCAAAACGTTACGCTAATCGGCATTAATTCTAACGATGCCATTCAGTTTCCTGAAGAATGTTTGGAAAACATGATGACGTTTAAAGCCACCCATCATCTCAATTTTCCCTACGTTCGCGATGTGACACAAGATGTTGCCAAAGGGTTCGATGCAACCCGAACACCGGAAGCCTTTTTATTAGATAGCAAGGGAGTTTTACACTATCGGGGTCGAATTGACGATAATGCCGAGGAACCCACAGCGGTGAAAATGCCTTATCTCAAACAAGCGATCGTTCAATTGTTGACTGGGGAGAACATTTTAATATCCCAAACCGAAGCGATCGGTTGTCCAATTCAATGGAAAAAAAGTTGAACATTTTAGGTGAATCTTCCCCCTTGAGCTAGATCGACTAATATCGGGGTAGAAACTGGGAGACTACCCCGATACGGGTTCCTATCTGATTCGGAATCTATATTCCCAGCATTGAGAACAGTCAGAAATGACTTGGCTGAATCGATTGAAAACATTTGTTTTTCAATCTTTTAAATTTACATAGAAGTGTTGAAGATTAAGTTTTGAGTTAATTTCCGTCCGGTTTCCATCCCTTCAAATTCAGCACTTCTCCCTCAAACTGCTTGCCTTTCAACATCCGATTCCAGTAAACCCAAGGCAACACGTAACGCTTCATCACCCACATACTGTACCGTTCCTCGCGAGGGTCAAAGGGGAACGTAGACATCGGTTGATTGCTATAGTCGAATTCCGCCATGATCACTTTGCCATACCCGGTAATCAGGGGACAGCAAGTATAACCCCCGTAGCTTCCGTTAAGGGATTTGGCATTCATCAGAGCCAGTAAATTCTCGACGAGAACGGGCGCTTGGCGACGAATGGCGGCTGCTGTTTTGGAAGTCGGCAACGACGAGGCATCGCCCAAACTAAACACGTTAGGATACACATTGTGCTGCAATGTGTCTTTATTGACATTCACCCAACCTTTGCTCGCGCCTTCAGTCACCGCAAGTTTACTATTTTTAATAAAGTCCGGCGCACTCATCGGCGGGGTGACGTGAATCATGTCGTAGGGAATTGCCACTTCTTGCACGCCGTTGTCGGTGGTGACATCGAAAACCGCTTCCTTTTTATCGGCTCGAATGGCTTTTAAATTGTGCTTAAACTTTAAGTCGATATCGCGGCGCGCCACCACATCCATCAATGGCTTAGCGTACGCAGATACTGGAAAAATTGCCCCAACCGCCGAACAGAACATCACCTTCGTTTTGTCGCGAACGCCCGACTTGCGGAAGGCATCATCTGCCATGTACATGATTTTTTGGGGTGCGCCGCCGCATTTGATCGGGGTTGCCGGGTAGGTAAAGAGGGCGTTACCGCCTTGGAAGTCTCGAATGGTTTCCCAGGTGTAAGGCGCGTACTCGAAAGCGTAGTTGCTGCAAACGCCGTTTTTGCCGAGTGCGTCTTGCAAACCTTCGATCGAGTTCCAGTCGATTTGGATGCCGGGACACAGAACTAAATAATCGTAGGTCACTCGTTTGTTCGATCGGGTGACAACGACATTATTATCAGGATCGAAGGTGTCTGCATAGTCTTTGATCCACATTGCACCATCGGGGATGCAACGCGCTTGAGATCTGGAAGTATCTTCGGCTTTGTACTCGCCGCCACCGACTAGAGTCCAGGCAGGTTGGTAGTAATGTCGATCGGACGGTTCGATAATCGCCAGCTTAAGCGTGTTATTTTTGGCAAGGAGTTGGGAGGCAACAGTAATTCCGGCTGCACCCCCACCAACGATGACGACTGGGTAGTGTAGCGCTTCGCCTGTAGGCGGAACAGAAGGATTCATCTTGGGTTGTGTGGATGACGACATAGGATATCGGATGCAGGCTAATTGATATACCAATTGTCACCATACAACCTGTCCGCGATCGCATTTTCTTAGAGATTTTTTAGATTAGCACAGGTGCGGGAGTACGGAGTTTCACAGAAATCGGGTTTCAAGGTATCAGCCCAGCGCATAACAGGCGCGTACAGATTTTGGTAGGGGAGAAGCATTTGCCAAGGCAATCTCATAATACAAATCCGTAAATTTTATGCAATCGCGATCGCATTGACCGTCCTAAGCACACAGCGCTTAGCTATACTCAGGCCCAGTTTACGAATTCGGGAGGATTCGTCCTGATTTCGATCGATGCGAGATCGTCGCACAGTTGTATCAGATCGTAGTCGGTGTCTGTCTCGAGTGGAGGGGGGAGAGAGGGCAACCGATCGAACTCGGATGACATAAAGCCGGAATCTCGATCGTTGGTAACAAATTGAAAACGGTCGATGCGTGAAGTCAAAGTCGAATTCATGACGGTTGTTCCTAAATCGTGTTTCCCTGAGTTATTTATATATACATCTGAATCTCCTGAACTTATGCAGTTTGAGAGTGTGGAGCGCCGGATACAATTTTGCCTTAAATCACGAGTCACTGACAATCCAATCCCGCAAATATCCTTAACTTCGTGGGGATGACCGATCTGTAACCCTTATTCTAACTGCAAGGTGATCTACTGTAATTGATTGCATTCAAACAGTGGTAACTTGGCAACGGACAATCATGCCGAAGATGATGAATATTTCAGACACAACGATCGAATCGATTCAAGCCTGGGAAATCCTCGATTCGCGGGGGCGTCCCACAGTCGAAGCCGAAGTCCGGTTGATGAATGGTGCCGTCGGCGTCGCCAAAGTGCCCAGTGGCGCGTCTACTGGAACCTTTGAAGCGCACGAACTCCGGGATGACGATCCCAAGCGATACGGCGGTAAAGGCGTTATGCGGGCGGTCAGCAACGTCGGTGATAAAATTGCACCGGAGTTAGTCGAAAGAGCAGATGCCCTGGATCAAATGTCCGTCGATCGGGCAATGATCGCTTTGGACGGATCGGCGAATAAGTCCAACTTAGGTGCCAACGCCATTCTCGCCGTTTCTCTGGCAAATGCCCACGCCGCTGCCAATGCTTTGGGTTTTCCCCTCTATCGCTACCTTGGCGGACCGATGGCGAACCTGTTACCCGTTCCCATGATGAATGTGATTAACGGGGGAGAACACGCAGCTAATAATATTGACTTTCAAGAGTACATGATCGTCCCGGTGGGGGCGTCATCGTTCCGGGAGGCGCTGCGCTGGGGGGCGGAGGTGTTTACTTCTCTCGCCAAGGTGTTGGATGCGAAAGGATTGCTGACGGGAGTGGGCGATGAAGGCGGTTTTGCCCCTAACTTAGGATCGAACATAGAAGCTGCCGAATTGCTAGTCGCAGCGATCGAAAAAGCCGGCTACAAACCCGGAGAACAGGTTTCTCTGGCGCTGGATGTCGCCGCCAGTGAGTTCTACAAGGACGGTCAATATACTTATGATGGCAGCGCCCATTCTCCTGCGGAGTTAGTGGATTATCTGACCAATTTAGTCGATCGTTTTCCGATCGTTTCTATCGAAGATGGTCTCCACGAAGAAGACTGGGATGCCTGGAAATTGCTGACGGAAAAATTAGGCGATCGCATTCAACTGGTGGGTGACGATTTATTTGTCACCAATGCACAGCGTTTGCAAAAAGGGATTGAGTTAGGTGTCGGCAATTCTATTTTGATTAAAGTCAATCAAATCGGATCGCTGACCGAAACCCTGGAAACTATCGATCTGGGACTTCGCAATGGTTATCGATCGGTGATCAGCCATCGATCGGGTGAAACTGAAGATACCACGATCGCCGATTTGGCAGTGGCGACTCGCGCCGGACAAATTAAAACCGGTTCCCTGTGTCGTAGCGAACGGGTAGCAAAATACAACCGTTTGTTACGCATTGAGGACGAATTGGGCGATCGGGCGGTTTATGCCGGAACCATCGGTTTAGGACCGAAATAACCCGACACACTGAGACGAATAGAGTCTCTATCCCCCATCCTCGATCGATATCGATCGAGGGGTTGGGGGATTTTTTGAGGTTTTCACGCAAACTAATTTAAAGGAATTAAGTGTTTATCAAAATGAAGTTTGAAGACCGTGTAAAGTAAGCAAAGATCTACGTATAAACTCGGAAGTTCTGACTAAAATGGTGATTTCATCACAAATGAATCACTATTCACTAATATGTCTACTGTAAAGTTTTTGAAAGTATTCTCAATTGCGGTTGCCGGAGCCTCGCTCTCTTTCATAACATCAGGTTCAGCCCAAGCCACATCTTTTTTGTCTACCAATACTGGGCAAATCGGGACGGTTGATAGTGCCACCGGGACATTCAACGCTTTAGCCACCGGTGTCACTTTTACCGATCTGGCGTTATCCAGTGACAATAATCTGTTTGGCATCACATTTTCTCAACTTTTTAGCATCGATACTGATAACGGTTCATCCTCGCTGATTGGCAACTTGGGTGAGTCCATGAATGCCCTGGGGTTTACATCTAGTAACGCTCTTTACGGCACGGGTGGTTCGGGTTTCTATCAGATCGATTCCGCTACAGGTGTCGCAACGTCGATCGCGAACATCTCGGGTTTCGCCAGTAGTGGAGATTTGGTCTTTGATGCAGTCAACGATCGTTTTTTGGCAACATCATCTGCGGGTAGTTCTGACTCCTTGTTCTCCATTGCGCTAGACGGGACAGCCACCGAACTGGGTAGTATTGGATTTTCTAATGTGTATGGCTTGTCCTTTGAAAATGACATTCTGCTGGGTTACACAGCCGATCGACAACAGATTACGATCGATGTAGCAACCGGAGCAGGCACTTTCGATCGAACGGTAACAGGAGTCAATGGTGAGATTTGGGGAGCTACATCATCACTCTCTTCTACTGCGGTTCCAGAACCGGCTTCTATCCTCGGTTTATTAGGGTTCGGCGCTTTAGGTGTGGGTTCATCCCTTAAGCGCAAATTCCAACAAAAAGCTTAGACTGAAATTCCGGAGCCGTTGGCTCCGGAATTTCGGCTTGACGGCATTCGCCATATTAATACTATGTATCGCAACCGCGCTGGTGAGTTAAGACAGAGCGGTTGCTGTCGTTAGGCAATCCTAGGAGGCTACCTGAGCCGAAGCTCGCTGGCGACGCCGACCCGTGACCGGAACCGGAACGGAAGAGGAAGATTCGGATACCTTAGCTTTCGAGGGTTGAGGACGATCGAGAGGCGCTTGTAGCACCACCATCAACATCGGATTGCTTTGGAGTTCGCGACGAATCATCCGCTGGATTTGAACTTCAATCTGAGTTTGCAAGCCAATCCAGTCTACTTCGGGTTTACCATCATAGATTTTGGCAAATTCCCGCCACCGATCGTTTAAGGTGCGTTCGACAATCTCTACAATCCGTTGTTGAAGTTGGGCGTGTTCTAGGGTCGTCACCACGCCTCGAATATGAACTTCCGGACGAGCGATCGGTTTGCCCTCCCAGCCGATGGCAGCAGCCACCGTGACCACGCCATCTTCAGCAAGTTGCTGCCGCTCTTTGAGAATGCTATCAGCAACCATCCCCTTGCGAGAAGAATCGACTAACTCGATGCCAGAGGGAACACTATCGGCAATCCGGATGCTTTCTTGGGTCAGTTCGACCACATCGCCATTCTCAACCACCACCATATTGTCAGGGGAAATTCCCAAGCTTTGGGCGGTCTTGCTGTGCTGCACCAACATCCGATGTTCGCCGTGGACGGGCATGAAGAATTGGGGACGAGTCAGCGCTAGCATTAGTTTTTGGTCTTCCTGGCTGCCGTGACCGGAAACGTGTAAACCTTGTCCGCGACCATAAAGGACGTTTGCCCCCTGTTTCATCAGTGCGTCGATCAGATTCACCACGGAGATGGTGTTTCCAGGAATCGGATTGGCGGAAAAGACGACGGTATCTTTCGGTTTGATTTGAACTTGGCGGTGTTCTTTTTTGGCAATCCGACTCATCGCTGCCAATTCTTCACCCTGGGAACCCGTGCAGAGAATCAGCACTTTCTCGTCGGGAAGCTGCCGCGCTTCATGGATGGGTTTGAACACGGCGTCCGGACATTTGATGTAGCCTAAATTTCGGGCATGAGCAATAACATTCAGCATCGATCGACCCACAGCAGAAACATAACGACCGTGTTTCTGGGCAAGTTCTAAAATTAGGTTCAGTCGATGCACAGACGAGGCGAAGGTGGTGACAATCAACCGACCTGGGGCTTGGGAAAATGCCCGATCCAAACCGGGATAGACCGATCGTTCCGAAGGGGTAAATCCGGGAACTTCTGAGTTGGTGGAGTCACTCAGCAGGCACAGGACGCCTTTTTCGCCGTATTGGGCCAATCGGTGCAGATCGAAATACTCGCCGTCTACAGGGGAGTGATCGACTTTGAAGTCTCCGGTAAAGACAACCACTCCCACGGGAGTGGTGATGGCTAAGGTGAAACTATCCGCGATCGAGTGGGTGTTGCGAATAAACTCGATGCTAAAGGACTCGCCCACGCGGACGACATCTCGCGGTGCCACGGTTTTCAATTTTGTCCGTTTGGAAACACCTGCTTCTTCGAGCTTGTCTGCCAACAGCGACAGCGCCAGTCTCGGCCCATAAATGACGGGAATATCTAAATGTTTCAGGTGATGGGCAAACCCACCAATATGGTCTTCGTGACCGTGAGTGGCGATCGCTCCTTTAATTTTATGCCGATTTTCTTGCAAATACGTCATATCCGGCAAGACGATATTGACCCCGTGCATGGTATCGGTGGGGAAGGCAATCCCAGCATCTAGGATCAAAATTTCATCATTAAACTCAAATAGGCAGGTATTTTTTCCAATTTCGTGCAGCCCTCCCAAAGGAATGATTTTCAAGGCGGGTTGGGATTTATTTTTGTTCATCTTTATCTTTAGCTTGGAGGTTATTTTAGACATGGGTTTTGACAACAGTTGACAATCGATTCAACAAACATTGAATTCTTACTTTTGTCGCGAATGTAGCGAACTAGCATAGAAACCCTCTAGAGAAATTCATGGATTTCTCTCCAGGTCTTCCTCATTTTCTCTAACTCGAGATATGAAGTTTTTTCAAAATTTCAGATTGGCGGTCGATCGGATTTGGAGATCGATCGAAACCTCTTTTAAGACACCATTTACTTTTTGTTGAACGTCCTTGTTGGGTTCGCATAGCGGGGAGCGACAGGTTCCGACTTCCCAACCCAAAGATTGGAGCGCGAACTTCACCGGGATGGGATTGGTGCTGACAAACAGAGCTTTGAACAGGGGAAACAAGCGCAAGTGGATTTGAGTGGCTAATTGAGTTTGACCGTCTTCAAAGGCTCGGATCATTTCTTGGAGGGATTTCCCTACCAGATGGCTGGCGACGCTGACCACTCCTTGACACCCCACTGACAGCAGGGGCAAGGTCAGGGAATCTTCTCCTGAGTACATCGCAAATTCCGCAGGGACTAGGCGACGAATTTGACTGGCGAGTTCTAAGTTTCCGCTGGCTTCTTTAATGGCGACGATGTTTGGCACTTGAGCCAGTTGCGCGACCGTTTCAGCCTGAAGGCATACGCCCGTACGACCGGGGATGTTGTACAGCATTAAGGGGATGTCGGGACAAGCACTGGCGATCGCCTGAAAATGCTGGGTAAGCCCCTCTTGCGGCGGTTTGTTATAGTAGGGAACGACTTGTAACGATCCATCTACTCCTAGTTTAGCAGCTTTTCGGGTATATTCGATCGCTTCGGCAGTCGAATTTGACCCGGTTCCGGCAATGACCTTCGCTTTTCCCGCAACCGCACCGACTACAGCCCGAACGATCTCTACTTCTTCGTCCTTTGTCAGGGTTGGCGATTCTCCGGTCGTCCCGCACACCACCAACGCATCGGTTCCATTATCTGCCAAATGAGCCGCTAACTCTTCCGCCATCGGGTAGTTGGGGCTGCCATCAGCATTAAAAGGCGAAACCATCGCCGTCAGAACTCGTCCGAAATTAACCACACCGCGCTCCGTCAATATCTTTGACCTATTCCAGATTCTTGCACCCAGGGTAGCACCTAAACTTCTATGGCTTGAGAGCGCAACAAATTACGATTTGCTAGCAGCTCCGCAATTTGAACGGCATTTAGTGCCGCCCCTTTGCGAATCTGGTCACCGCTTAACCACAATTCTAAACCACTCGGATGGGACAAATCTTGGCGAATTCGACCCACCAACACTTCGTCTCGTCCGGTGGCTTCCATCGGCATGGGAAAATAGTTCGTTTGCCAATTTTCGACCAATTGGATACCCGGTGCTTGAGTGAGAATTTCTCGCGCTTTCTCGACCTCGAAGGGTGCGTCAAATTCTAGGTTAATCGCTTCGGAATGCGCCCGTAATACGGGAACCCGAACGCAAGTTGCCGTAATTCTCAGATTCGACGCCCCGAAAATCTTGCGCGTTTCGTTAACCATTTTCAGTTCTTCTTCGCAATACCCAGACTCTGTTAAGGGGGAATTGTGAGGGAACAGGTTAAAGGCTAGGGGATACGGCAAGACTTCAGGCTGCGGTTCTTTGCCGTCGAGAATCGCACGGGCTTGAATTTTTAATTCTTCCATCGCCTTAGCTCCAGCGCCGCTTGCCGATTGGTAAGTGGCGACAACGATACGACGGATGGGTTGAACCCGATGCAGGGGCCAAATCGCCACTGCCATTAAGATGGTGGTGCAGTTGGGGTTGGCGATAATCCCTTGGTGGTGGCGAGCGGCTTCTGGGTTGACTTCCGGAACCACTAGCGGGACTTCGGGGTTCATGCGGAAGGCGCTAGAATTATCAACCGCAACGGCTCCGGCTGCGACGGCTTTTGGTAACCAAGTTTTGGAGATGCTTCCTCCGGCGGAAGCGAGAACGATATCGACGTTCTCGAACGACTTTTCTTCCAGGGCTTCAACGGCTAAAGTTTCTCCCCGAAACGAAAGTGTCCGACCGCTCGATCTCGGTGAAGCTAGCAGCTTTAAATCGGCAATTGGAAAGTTCCGTTCTTCGAGAAGTTTAACTAACTCTGTGCCTACAGCCCCGGTGGCACCTAAGATGGCAATTCGATAAGTTTTCGACAAATTGTCTGTCCTCCGTGAAGTTCGTTACACTTTAAATTTTCGATCTCTAAATTAATTTCCCGATCGGATTCCGACGTTCTATCGGTTTTTATTTTAAGAAACTTTTTTTAAACTGAGCGATTTCGAGATGACTTACACTACTTGGTAATGTAGACGATTTCACCGATTCAGACAATACCGATGCACGCATCGCTGACCTGAAGTAGAGTAAGGCTTCCGCTAATTGTCGGCTGGTGACGCCCAATCTCAACTATATATCCATATATCCATTGGCGATCGATTCGGTCGGGCAACTTTGAATCGAAACAGTCGGCAAGGCGGGTAGACTCTTGACACCTAGCTGACCTGGGAGCTGACCCCCAGAATTCTATCCAATCGCCCGCTTTCGCTGAAATTATGGGAATATGCTCCACATCTCTAGGGTATCACAAAGGTCTCAGGCTCGGATAGCACGATCGCGCTGGCTCGAGGTCTGCCCCAAAGCTAAATAGATACTGTTGCACGCGCGCCAAAAATTAGATTCCGCTAAGTGGTACACTGGGAGTCGATACTCGTGCAAAGTCCTCAGTTTTTGGGTAGTATGGGTAGTTCTGCTTTGTCTTTGCTAGTCCAACTTTAGACTATGGCAATAGTTCTTCACCACAACCGAGTCCACAAATGAAAGTCACCCAGGAAAAACTTCCCGGTAGCCAGATCGGCTTAGAAATTGAAATCCCCTCAGATCTTTCGCAGCAAACTTACGATCGGACGCTGCAAAACTTCACCCGTTCGGCGAATATTCCTGGGTTCCGTAAGGGCAAGGTTCCGCGTCACGTCTTGATTCAACGCCTCGGGCAAGAGCGGCTCAAAGCAGCGGCTTTGGAAGAAATGATCCAACAAGCCCTACCCAAGGCGATCGAACAGGAGAAAATAGAGGCAATCGGCAACTACCAACTGCGATCGGATTTCGAGGAATTGCTAATCCAGTACAATCCGGGACAACCGATCGTGGTATTGGCAAAAGTTGATGTGCCACCGCAAATCGGTCTGGCGACATACGAAGGATTAGAAATTAAAGCCGAAGAGGTTCTGTACGATCCTCAGAAAGTCGATCACTTTTTTGACGAGAAACGTACCGAAAATGCCACTCTAATTCCCGTTGAGGATCGACCCCTGCAAATGGGCGACGTCGCCGTCGTGGATCTCGAAGGCAAGATTATTAAAGAAGAAGGGCAAGAACCCGAACTGTTTCCCGGCGGCAGCGCCCAAGACTTTCAGGTAGAGTTGAGCGAAGGTAAGTTCATTCCTGGATTTGTCGAGCAAATGGTGGGGATGAATCCCGAAGAAACCCGAGAACTCTCGGTGGATTTTCCCGAAGATTATGCCAGCCCCGAATTGGCGGGAAAACCCGCGATTTTTACGGTCATCCTCAAAGAAATTAAAGAAAAAGAGTTGCCCGAACTCGATGACGATTTCGCCCAGGAGGTGAGCGAATTTGAAACCATGGCGGAGTTGCGCGAGTCGATCGAGTCTCGCTTTAAATCAGAAGCAGAGCGCGCAACCCAGCAAAACATTCGTGCGGCATTGATGACAGCGCTATTAGAAAAAGTGGAGGTCGAGTTGCCAGAAACCCTGGTTCGCCAGGAAATAGAAACAATTCTCACCCAACGCGCCATGCAACTCGAGCAGTACGGGATCGATGTCAAGCAGTTGTACACCCCGGAAAATATCCCCCAAATGCGGGAACGCTCGCGTCCGGAAGCCGTCGCCCGCATCCAACAAGAGTTAGCGCTCGAAGAAATCGCCAAACAGCAATCTTTGGAGCCAGACGAGTCGGAAATCGAGAAACAGATTGAGGATATTTCCGCACAATTGGGAGATCGCCAGGTAGATGCCGATCGCTTGCGAGAATTTGCGATCGCCGATTTGAAGAAGGCA
Source organism: uncultured cyanobacterium (assembly GCA_963838375.1). Classification (GTDB taxonomy): domain Bacteria; phylum Cyanobacteriota; class Cyanobacteriia; order Cyanobacteriales; family Geitlerinemataceae; genus DVED01. Next base: position 384,345 of record CAWIQY010000019.1, read on the forward strand.
AAAGCCATGGATTGGCTCCAAGAGTGCGCCCAAATCGAACGAGTTCCGGAAGGGACGCTGGCTCCCAAAGAAGAAGAAGGGGAAGAAGAACTGTCAGAATCTGACTCGAGCGAGGCGGTGGCGACCGAAGTGGTAGAAGATGATTAAGCCGCCTCGAGCTACCTGTTCGCCTCTTCGGCGATCCCGCCCTTCCCCTGCCAAAATCGTTACGGCATAATAAGAGGACAACGGCGAGTCTAGCATCGATGGCTGATTTTTTGGGAATCGATGCCCTACCCGAACCCTACCCCAATCCAATCTACAAAGCGATCGTTATCTATGATGAGATCCCAGTCTGCCAATTATCGATTCTTTAGCCAAATCTCTTCGAGCGGTTCTTCTCAACCCAGCGGTTTAATTCCCATGGTGGTGGAACAGTCCGGGATGGGAGAGCGAGCATTTGATATTTACTCGCGGCTGTTGCGAGAGCGAATAATCTTTTTGGGGACGCCCATCGACGATACGGTATCGGATTCGATCGTGGCGCAACTACTATTTCTCGATGCCGACGATCCTGAAAAAGACATTCAGATCTATATCAACTCTCCCGGCGGATCGGTCACAGCCGGCATGGCGATTTACGACACCATGCAGCAAATTCGCCCGGATGTCGTGACAATCTGCTTCGGTTTAGCTGCCAGCATGGGGGCTTTTCTCTTAGCTGCGGGAGCCCCGGACAAGCGCATGTCTCTGCCCAACTCGCGGATTATGATCCACCAGCCCTTAGGCGGTGCTCAGGGACAAGCCGTGGATATCGAAATTCAAGCTAAAGAAATCTTGCACCATAAGCGAACCCTCAATGGGTTACTGGCCCACCATACCGGGCAGCCTCTCGAACGGATTGAGGAAGATACGGAACGGGATTTCTTTATGGCGGCTGATGTAGCGAAAGAGTATGGTTTAATCGATCGGGTAATTTCGCGATCTGCGCTGGCACAAACCGCCATGGAAACCACCCCAGCCAGCTAATCTACCGATTTCAATTCTAGCGCTCCGACCGCGAGTCATCCTCCTGTTGTCAGCCTAAAAATGCTAGAATAAAACCAAATTCACCGTGGGGATTGACCTAATAGCTTAGATTTTTCTACTGCTATCGGTTGGCTAAAGAAACTTCTACAGCCATTAGGTCGATCGAACTCCATCTCTATAAAAGTCGGTCTCATCTCTCCCGCCCAATGCGAGAAAAATATTGAAGACAGTTTCTTTTAATTGGGTAGCCCTGTGATAGTCCAAAATCCGATCGATGCTCGTGCACGGTTAGGGTTGTTTAGCATAAAAGTATCAGACAGCTTATGTCCAAGTACGACTCCCATTTAAAATGTTCTTTCTGTGGTAAGTCTCAAGAGCAGGTACGCAAGCTAATTGCCGGACCGGGAGTGTATATCTGCGATGAATGCGTCGATCTGTGCAATGAAATCCTAGATGAAGAGCTGTTCGATACGCGAACAACCCCCCCAACCCATGCTCCCCGTTCTGAAGCATCCGAAAAACGGCGATCGAATTCGGGAAATATCCCTCTCAGTCAGATTCCCAAGCCCAAGGAAATTAAGAAATATTTAGACGATCACGTCATCGGTCAGCACGAAGCGAAAAAAGTTCTCTCCGTTGCTGTCTACAATCATTACAAGCGGTTGAATGTTGCCCAACAAGCCAAGATGCGGGCTAAAGGATCGAACGAAGATGGGGTAGAACTGCAAAAGTCGAATATCTTGTTGATCGGTCCGACGGGTTGCGGAAAAACACTACTGGCGCAAACCCTCGCAAAATTCCTGGATGTTCCCTTCGCGGTTGCCGATGCGACGACCCTGACAGAAGCGGGCTACGTTGGGGAAGATGTGGAAAATATTCTACTGCGGTTGCTCCAAGTTGCCGATCTCGATGTAGAAGAGGCGCAACGGGGCATTATTTATATCGACGAACTGGATAAAGTCGCTCGCAAGAGCGAAAATCCCTCCATTACCCGCGATGTTTCCGGGGAAGGAGTGCAGCAAGCCCTGTTAAAAATGTTAGAAGGGACGACAGCTAATGTCCCTCCCCAAGGCGGACGCAAGCACCCCTATCAAGATTGCATCCAGATCGACACGAGCAATATTTTGTTTATCTGTGGTGGAGCCTTTGTCGGTTTGGATAAAGTCATCGAACAGCGCAGCGGTCAAAAATCCATGGGCTTCATTCAGCCTGGAGATACTCAAGTCAATGACAAGCGGGTTGTCAACTCGCTCAGACAAGTCGAACCCGAGGATTTAATCAAATTTGGGATGATTCCAGAATTCATCGGGCGTTTGCCCATTGAAGCGGTTCTCGATCCCTTAGATGAAGAAGCCTTGATGGCAATTTTGACCCTGCCACGCAATGCCCTGGTGAAGCAGTATCAAAAACTCTTGGTGATGGATAACGTCCAGCTAGAGTTTCAGTCCGAGGCTCTGCGTGCGATCGCTCAAGAAGCCTATCGCCGCAAAACGGGCGCTCGGGCACTGCGTAGTATCGTCGAAGAATTAATGCTCGATATTATGTACGAGCTGCCGTCTCGTAAAGACGTAACGCGATGCACGATTACGCGAGAAATGGTCGAGAAACGATCGACTTCGGAACTTTTGATGCACCCTTCTTCGTTGCCTAGACCGGAAACTGCCTAAGTCCCCCGTGTTCGGCAACGGCATTTCTCCCTTAAAACTCGTCGAGAAACTGACTCAGGTGGTCGAGAACCGGATCGACCTCTCTAGGCTGGGATGGCTCTGGAGTAGGCGACTCGGGCAAAGTCGCGGAAGTGGCTCCAGATTCCGCAGCAGGCGCGGACTGGGGACTCCGATCGGCTAGAACTTCTAAATGGGTCAATTGGTGCTGTAAATAGCTCAATTGCTCGGACAGGCGATCGAGAGATGATTCGATCGCTTCGTCTCGATTCGACTCGCGCTCCCAAAAATCCTGCTTGAAATCGGTCAACACGCGCTTCAGTTCAACCGCTTCTACATCGGCATTCGCCGACTCTTGGGCTTGATGAGGTTGAAACGCGACAGGAATGCCCAAAAATTGCCAAAGTGCTTCTTTGCAGAGGTGGCTAAAGGTTTTATCGGGGTATTTTTCCAATTCAGCTTCCACTAGGTCTAGCAAGCTTTGGTCTGCTACCCCCCGATTGAACCTGACTGATTTATGGGTTTTGTTCGACCATTGAAACATCAGCTTCCCACGTTAGGACGGGCTGCTCGATTAGCAGCATTGGCTAACTGAGCTTCTCCATAAATATACTGCCCCAAAGCATTGGCTTGCCGCGAAGGTGCAGCTAAATGGGCGTTAATTTTCGCATCTTTGAGCAAGCGTTGCACATCTTCCCAGAAAAACTCACCGCCGCCACCGGTCAAAATTACATCGGTGACACGCTCGGGCAGCCAGGCGAGAACGCGACTGCAAATGTCCCGCGAGAAAGTCTCTTTTAAACTGGGCAAAATATCATCGAGATTGCTAGGTTTGGTTGCCCCCCGAGGACGGTAGAAGCGATCGCCTTTAGCACGATTGACTGCCGAAATCAAGGATAAAGATTGGCTGTCAGCTCCCTCAATGTGAGTGGCAACTTGTTCGTAAAATTGGCTCATCCCAAAAGCTTCACTTTTAGAAGCCCCTCGTGCAAACCGAAAACCATCGACCATCAAGCAATCCATTGTTTGATGTCCGATATCGACGATCGCGACAGGCAATTGAGTAAAGTCTGGACCGATACCCAATTTTTTAGATTGAGCCTCGCTCCACAAAATCGAACCATATCCTTCGGGCATAACCCAAACTTTGGTAATGCTGACCGAAATCGGTTCTCCGCGATAGCTCACTTTATGGGGACCGGTCAGCAAACTGATCAGTTGTTCTTTTTCTTTCTCAAACTGCTCTTGAGAGTGATAAGGCAAACCAATAACCACAGACACCTCGTCTTTACAACCGAAGTAGCCCACACATCCTAAAACTTTAGCGAGTGCATCTTCCACTTTAGATTGACCGACTCCGAGATTCGCTCCAAAGTCAGCAGCAAGCTGCCCAACGGCATATCCTTTACCTTGGTACTCGATCCACAAATCTGACAATGGATCGGTCATCCGGGCTTCAAAAATTCCGCCTCGAACCTGTTCCACCGCCAATTGCTTGACATTTGCGGGAATAAAGACCACATCGTCGGGTTGGCGCGTCACGCAGGTTTTAGTTGAAGTCCGGCCGAGATCGACGCTGAGAATTGACTTCTTGGCATTGGCACTCGTTTTGACGGGATTAGGCGCTGCTGCTGGCCTGACGTTATTCATCGGAATTGCAGCAGCGTTAATCGGGGTAGCAGCAGACTGTGAACCGGTCATGAATACTCCTAGGCTGATATCGCTTCAATCAATTTATCATGCCCATCTTACAATACGGTATGTTAATCACAATTGGGCGATCGAGACGGTAAAAAACTATCGGATCGCAGCTCGGTGAAAGCTCTAAGATAAAAATCGTTGTTACTTCGTTGACCAGTCACCCATGCCCTATCTTCAAGTTGGCGGTGTCGATCGGTATTACCAGTGGATCAAGCCCCCTACGCCATCCCAACCCAAACCCACGATGGTTTTTCTGCACGGCTGGGGAGGATCAGCTCGATATTGGGAAAGCACCGCTCGTGCTCTGAGCGATCGATTTGACTGCCTGCTCTACGATTTGCCGGGATTCGGACGTTCTCCGCTGTTTCCCCCCTCTCTATCCGACTACGAGTTGGAAACCTATGCCGATGACTTAGCCACGTTGTTGGATACCCTGGGTTTAGAAAAAGTGTATCTGAACGCCCATTCCATGGGTGCTTCCATCGCCACTCTATTTCTCAACCGCTATGGAGAAAGAGTAGAACGGGCAATTTTGACCTGTAGCGGCATTTTTGAATACAACGAGAAAGAGTTCGCTGCTTTTTATAAGTTTGGGGGTTGGGTCGTTAAATTTCGTCCAAAATGGCTGATGGCGATTCCTGGGATGGATAAAATGTTTATGGCTCGGTTCCTCCATCAACCGATCGATCGCTCCCTAAGTCGAGCATTTTTAGAAGATTTTCTGATTGCCGACGAAACGGCAGCCCTGGGGACGATCTATTCTTGCGTCAGTAAAAAGGCAGCCGAAACCATGCCGGAAGAATTTAGCCAACTGACTGTTCCCACGTTGTTGGTTTCGGGAGAGTACGATCGAATTATCTCGGCTCAAATGGGCAAACAAGCTGCCGATCTCAATGACACCGTTCGGTATGTCGTCATGCCCGCTACTGGGCATTTCCCCATGCTCGAAGATGCGGATAGTTATCTCCAAGTCGTGCGTGAGTTTATAAGTAATCAGTAATACTTAATCAGTAGAACATCCTCAAGAAGGCGGGTTTTGAGCGTTACATCTCAAACGTGACAATGTTTTCTGCTAAACCCGCCCCGACCCATTTGGCAACTTACTGGGATAACACTTCCGAAGCAGCCGCGACCCCGGCACCAGGATTGACCCCTTCGACATTCAAGATGTGCAGCGTCGCTTCTAATGCCCCAATACCGCACAACACATCGCGATCGCTGACAAACCCCAAATGACCGATGCGGAAAATCTTTCCTTTGAGGCTATCCTGTCCGCCAGCAAGGGCAATATCGAATTGCTTTTTCATCACCGATCGAATTTTTTCGGCTTCGACTTGGGTAGGTGCCACCGCCGTAATCGCTGGACTGGCACAATCGTCAGCCCCGAACAATGGTAAACCCATGGCTTTAACTGCCGCCCGAGTAGCCTTCATCAAGCGCTGGTGACGTGCGAAGATGTTGTCCAATCCCTCCTCTTGCATCATCCGTAGAGTCGCTTGTAAGGCGAAAAATAGGTTGACAGGGGGGGTGAAAGGATTACTGTTTTTGTCAGCGGTTTTTTTGTATTTGCCCAAATCCAAATAGTATCGGGGAAGTTTCGCCGTTTTATAAGCTTCCCAGGCTTTGGGGCTGACCGAGACAAATGCCAATCCCGGCGGAATCATGTAGCCTTTTTGGGAACCAGAACCCACCACATCCAAACCCCATTCGTCAACCGGAATGTTGTAGGCACCCAAACTCGTCACCGCATCGACGATAATCAGGGCTTCTCCGTGGGCTTTGACGTGGCGGTTAATCGTTTCCAGGTCGTTGAGTACCCCCGTGGAAGTTTCGCTGTGGGTGAGGATAACGGCTTTGATTTGCTTGTCGGTGTCTGCTTCGAGTGTTTCGCGGAACTTTTCTGGGTCGAGGGGTTGTCCGTATTCGGCGGTAATGGTGTCCACATTCAACCCGTAGGCTTTGCCCACTTCTACCCAGCGTTCCCCAAATTTACCGTTGGTTCCTGCCAAAATGCGATCGCCCGGGCTGAGGAAGTTAATCATACCTGCTTCCATTGCCCCTGTGCCGCTGGTGGTCAACACGAGTACGTCATTTTGGGTTTGGTGTAGCCATTTTAAGTTTTGGGTCACTTCCGCCATGATTTTGCTAAAATCTTCGCTGCGGTGCCCGATGGGGTGTCTGGCTAGCTCCAATAATGCTTTTTCCGGAACGGGAGTGGGTCCGGGGATCATCAACATTAATTTATTGTCCATGCAATTTCTCTCAACCAATCTTTACAGATTGTTTAATCTAGCAGTAAATTTGTCGAAATAGCCTTTCTTTTAGGTTATTTTAGGTTCGCGACGGCACAGCCGAAGTTCACGAAGAAGTCTGGTGTAGCCTACCCGATGGCGAAGAAGAACGCTATCGCTATGAATCTGACTCTGTATCGATCGGATCGTGAATCGACCCGCGATCTTCGATCTCGACGTTGGTTTGCTGGCAACGGGCTTCGAGTTGTTTGAGTTGAGCAAAAGTTTTGCGTAGCGTGATGATGAGCCGACGATCGACGAGAACAAGCGTCGATCGGGTTGTTGGCTGACGGCATAGAGGGTTTGCCGTTCGAGCAACTGGAGTAACAGCTCGTAGTGTATGTGAGAGGGTAGGGGGATGGGGTTCAGACAACCTAACTGATGTAAGTTGGCTCGAGGAAAGAGAAAACCCTTTCTTTTAGGGTGGGGAGAATGTCAACCGCTCTTTAACTGTCATTATCCTCCGATTCGGATTCGTCTGTATCCTTAGCACTGACCCGATCGAGAAACCAAGAAGGAGTTGTCATTTGTACGGTTCCAGTTATCGGGTTAACTCGGATCGTTAACGCTACAGTAGAAGGTCGATTTGTAGCGGTTGTTTTTCGAGTTCGACGGAGAACATAAAAGCACGTCAGCCAGAGATTGGGTTCGATACCATCGTTTTTCTGCATCAATTAAAGGAAGTGGCAAAATTCCCAAATGTCTCAATAAATCTGAAACCGATCTTTGAACTCTAATCTGTGCATTTTTAGTATTATACTCTTTCCCCTCTTTAGTAAAATTGGTTAAAGAATTAATGTGCTGATTGACATAGCCCGATTCGCATTGCGCCAATTCGCAAAGCCAGTTTCGGATCGGATTCAGATGGGAAAAATTTGTTTTTCGGCTTAATTTCAATTAATGCACCGCTAATACCTTACGCTTTGGGCAAGGATAAAATAATATTTTTAACCGCTCTTTAATTAGATAAATGCGCTTCTGTTGTGTGCTTTGTCCAGAAACCAACAAACTATCCAAATCTAGCTTTTGTGTCAATTCGACGACGTGTTGAGTTTTGATTTTTAAAGCCCCTAACTTGCCTTGAAGTACGATCTCTTCTAAGCTTTTGTCAGGTGAAGATCGAAAAGATTTTTTTGGAACTTTAAGTGATAGTTCTAAGACCGTGCAGATCTCCTCAACTAGCGCATCTCGACAATCTTCGGTTTCCCAGAGAATGAGGATAGTATTGGGAGAATGTTCTGAGAGTCGAAATGTTGCCGGTGCAGCGATTGTAGGTCGCAACATTACCGTCGATAAATGGTCGCGATTTTTAGGTGTTTTATCGCTTCTGGACTGGCTTTGACCTTTCCCCCATAAAGTTTTATGACTCGTTCCTATATTAGTTGCTTCGCCGGCTCTAAAAAGCGGCAAATCTTGGCGATCGATCCGATCGCAAATCGCCCGATCGAGTTGGTATAAATCTAGCGGACTGACCCCCGGTTTACAAGGTTCTTCTCCCCAGCGATTATTATAGACGATCGCTGCTTGTATGCCTACCGGAGCTTCGCGGATTGCCGACCAACGAGCAGCAGGTTCAAAAGCCAGAGTGTTAATATTAGGCAGAGAAGAATCGTTAAGCTCGAGTAAGTTGTGAAGAGCTTTGTGCCATTGCAGTTTTTTTCCTTTTCGGGTTATTTTTAATGGTATTAAACGAAAGGGTTGGCGAACTCCATCTAACCAGCGGCGATTGTCGCCAACATAAACCGTTGCGCCTCGGTAAGGATAGTTTTCAAACGGTTTAACAATCCAACGGCGAATTGAAAGTTGAGAGTAGATTAGCGGTCGATCGCGCCAAGGAACGGTTTGTAATTTAAACCGAATCACAAAGGAAAGATAGGCTTCTCCAATTGCTTTATTTTTCTTTTCTAAATACACCTGCCGAGGAGGCCATGACATCAATTCTGCGCCTCTATCAAGGCAGACAACCCGGTAAAAGGTGAGTTCGTGTTGGCAATTATTACCGAACTGCACGATCGGATTTTTGAGAAACTTTTCTGCTAGATAATGGGGGATTGCCTGAAAATCAAGATCTATTGCATCTCGATCGGCGGGCGGATGCAGCAGAGAATAAGTTTTTGAGTCTCCCCATTGCCAAGAGTCATTCTCTAATTTCTCGAGAGTTGAGTCTACTTCCTCTTCTCCCAAATCGTCGCTAAACTCTTCGCGCAGCCAATCTTTAATCAGCTCTGGCAAGTCCGAAAGATCTGCCTTTTCTGTGGCAAAAATCCACGGCACACTGGGATATTTCCAGCCATTGCGCGCCGTTTGAATAATATTGGGGAAACTTGCAGCGATGATGCGATCGAGTGAACGAACGGGAACTGACGGATAGCCCTTACCAAGACGTTGGTAACGCTGTTGGGCAAGTGCTTTTGCTGCTTGCTGCCATTGAGTGGGAACAGAGAGAGAAAACAGTTCGTAATGGGCATTGTCAGTCAGTTCCCATGCACCGGGGAGAATGATTTTAGAGTTTGTTTTAGAGGTCATAGTTGAAGTTCTGAGTTGCTTTGAGTGCGTTGAAAAAGGCGCCGTAGAGCGATCGTGCTAGGGTTTGTTCGTGGCGTTTTCGATCGCCTTCTATCTCTTGCTGAAGGGCTTCAAGAATGCCGACTAAAAGCGAAGTCGTCGCCAGATCTCGTTCGCCTTCAGCCGATTGAGGGGCAAACTTGACATCGAGAAAATGAACCAGACAAGGCACGCCACCCCGCACCAAACGTCCGATAATTTGCCAAATACTCACCAATTGAGTCCAAGCAAGTACGTTGCGTTCGTCGTCGGTTAATTGTTTGTAGGACATCGCCCGACAGTTCAATTCGAGCATTTGCGCGATCGCATACTGATAAAATTCGTTTTCCACATTCGCCAGCGTCAGCTTCTTGCCTCGTTTTGGGATCGATGCGTACAACCCTAAATTCGCGTAATTCGCCAGCGCCCAATGATTGAGTTGCCGCACCGTTGCCTGCCAATCATCGGGAACGGGCATCGGGCGGCTGAAGAAAACCGCACCTCCAAAGGCGGCGAGGCGGCGATCGTTGAGGATATTATGCCCCCGTTCCAGCGCCATTAAGGGAGCCACTAAAATTTTGACCGACCGTTGCTTTACATCCCGAACTTCACCCCACGGAAAGACTGGTATCGTGCAAGTCGATCGATCTCGATCGGGCGATTTCGCTCAAATGGTCAACCAAATATCCCAATCGATTGCTTAAAACCGTTACCAAAATGGCAAAGTGCAGGTGCTCCAGTTTGGGTTGGGTGTGGAGTTTGGGAAGGATAATATCGGTGGCGATTTGCGCGAAGTCATGGGCTTTTTTGGCAGTGGCAATCCGTTCTGGTGCCATGTTGCGGCGATCGCAATAGTACGTCGCGGCGGCAAATTTGAGTCCGAGTTGATTGAGTAACGAATTTCCCGAATCATCGACTAAGACTTCATTGGGAGCAAATGCTTCGTCCATTTGCACTTGCACCCGATCGGCTTCGTCAACGAAGAGAAAGTTGCATTGGCGATAAACCGCTTCGGCAAAGGTGAGGGGTTCGGCAAATCCTTGGCGGGGTACGCGGGTATGAATGAAACTCGCTGGGGTTAATACCCAAATCCCAGCGCTTATGATATCTCGTTCGAGTTGATGGCGGGGACATCGGTCATAAAAGGGACAAGTATATTTATCTTCCGTCTCGCTTTCTTGACTCTCCTCATCGTCTGATTCATCGGGTGCGGAAGGAACGACTTTTCGGTAAAGCGCGTGACAGGGTTCTTCGCCAAATTCCCACTTTTCTGCGGATTGGACTAAAGCAAGTAAGGGACAAACTGGACTAAACCAACGCCAAGCGGGATGAATTCCACCTTGTTCGATTTCTTCGCCTTGGGTTGCCAGCAGCGGTGCGTAGGCTTTTTCTAATTGTTGCGCGCGATCGCTGCCGAGGATGGGTGCAGCAGGAATCCCTAACCCATACCAAAACAAAGAGGCGAGACGAACCTGCGCGACAACATCATTCACCATTAAGCCGCAGCGATATCCCTGTTTGGCTAGGTAATAGAGCAACACTTCTAACAGTGTCGATTTACCGACGTTCAATAAACCGACGATGTGAATCAATCGTTCTAATTTCAATGCGGTTCCGGGTTGAAAATCCTCTGTCGCTGCGTTGTAGAGTTGTAAGGCTATTCCTTGCAGGCGATCGCCATAATTCTCGGCTTCGTACTGCGCTTGCACCAATGTTTCGTCCATTTCCACAGCAGCTTGCTGCAACTCCTCCAGCGTCACGGTGACGGGCGGATTTTGGGGACTGCGTGCGCGTTGCTGGGAAAGCTGCGGCGAAGGCTCGAGACCCGCCACCGCTTCGGGAATATTAATGGGAATTTCTAGGGGACTGCGATCGCTATGAAAAATTCGAGCGTACCAATACCCCGCCGTTACCCATTTGGTTTTACGTTTTTTGTGGGGCGGTGTGGTGAGTAGCGTTTGCTGGTAAAGCCCGAAACGTTTTGGATAAGTACTGGTGGGAATCCGTCGGGGAACGGCATCGGGTTCGGTTAAACTAAAGATTCTCAAGATTTCCGGCAAGCGGATATATTCGCCCAAAGAATATTCCCATTGATTGCCTTTACGACGCACTAAATAAAAACGGGCGGTTTGTACCCGCTTCCAGTTGTTCTCCTCGCTTAAAGGTACAACGGGAAAGCGATATCCTAACAGTAACGCCGAAACCGAGATGGCAGGTTCCTCTGGCGCGATTTCCCGCAGCAGCGTCAGTCCTAATTCAACTTCGGCGATGAGTTGAGCCAAACGGCTGATTTCTCGCCGCAGCATTGGGGGTTCGTTATCGGGGAATTGGCAGGTGACAAAATCCTGTAAGTCTTGGGACTGGCGTAGCGCCTCCCGCAAGGGTTTGCTCCATTTAGTCAGATCGCGCACGATTTTTCTTGAGCCAGAGCAACGATTTCGCCTGCCAACATCAAGCGTACGCCTCCCAGTTCGGGTTCGAGTTGTTCGCGTCGGACTTTGACTCGCAGTTTGTCTTCTCGTTCGTCGGGGAAAACGATAAAAGTTTCCGTCATATCGCTTCGATATTTAACGTCACGCAAACGCTCTTCATCTAAGTACGACCAATCTTTAACATCGATCGCCCAACGAATTTTTTTGCTAAATTCCACCCCGAGGTCAAATTCGTCGATTTCTGGCCACAGCGTCACGCGGATGCCGAGTTGGGTGAAAGTTTGAGCCAGCTTAATTTCCCACAATCCGGGGAGAGTTCCATACCGATGCACGCCAGGAGTAACCGCTTTGCACCCATCGGCTTCCTGCTTGGAAATCGTCGGTTTGGGCGGGTGCTGTTGTTGGGCATTCAGTTCTTCGCAGGTTGAGTTACGGCAGGTATGAGTTCTATCCCGGCGACGGCGTAGCAGATATTGACAGCGCGGGCAAAAGTGATAGTTGTTTTCTTCAGCTAAATCGATTAAATCCACGTAGGTTTGCTGGAGAAATGGGCGTAGGGGTTTGAGTTGAGTCGAGGAGAGGAGGCGGCGGTAGTCGCGATAAGGAAGGACGGGATGCTCGATAATTAGTTTGCGAAAGGTGCGGTAAGCTTCATCGAGTTGGTGCATCCGACAGTATTGGAGGACATCTTGCAAAACCTTCTCTTGGACTTGCATCTGGGTATCGAACCCCGCAACCTGCCACTGATGGGCAACGTCAGAAAGCAAGCCATCGTCAATTAGGGAAACTTCAGGGGAAAGGTTTCCGAGCCCGGCAACGGGTTTCCACTCGACGACGGTTTTTTTTGCCCAGTCAAACAATTCGGGTATGTTGGAGGGAACTGCATCATCGCCCTGCAACAGAGAGGTTAAATACATTCTGGACATCCCCAGGCGTAGGGATGCGGGGATGCGCGCTCTCGTTTCCGGTTTTTGCCTTTCCCACTGTGCCAATCCCGTCGCTAAATAGCGCAAGGTTTCCGTAACGGAAACTTTAACTCCCGGTTCGCCATCGGGTTCTTGCTCGAGTAAGCGCAGAGTTCGGGCGATATTATCTTCCCATTCCACATCAATGCCTCGCATTGTCTGCAACCATCGCTGTACCGTCGCTTTTTGCCGGGGCTGCATTTCTAGTTCGACGCACAATTCTTCTAGGGTTGGGCCGTGTGGATGCAGGCGAAACCATTCCCGCAGCGCCTCGAGGATTTTGTCTCGATGTCGGGTGACTTTCATTTCTGTCAGTCCCTCCTGTCAGGTGTTTGACCGATTCTGACACCGATTTTCTGAAAATGTCAACTAGATGTTTTGATGTTTCCGCGATGTTTCAGATGTTTCCATTTTTTTGCGCGCAGAGAGATGTGCGAACCGGCTTCTCAGGTTCGCAGATGACAAAGGCTGGTCGGAACTCGCGCATTTGCTCGAAAATTTCAGATACGCAGTGACAATAATTCTGTAAAGACTTCGCCTGAAACCACGTCTATATCTAGGAATTCGATTGGGTAATCCACCATAGGACACACAACCCGGCACTAGTGGAGGCGAGCAAAAATATTCGATCGATTATCGCAATCCACCAAAGTTTTCAAGAATTTCTGCCAAGCTGCACTAGTTCAAAGGTGTATCAGAAAAAAGGGTCGAGATACCTGCTCCGGGATCGGGCTGTTTCATCAAAGATTCCCCGATCAACACCGCTCCAGCTCCCGCTGTTTTAACTTTTTCCAAATCAGCGGCGATGTGAAGTCCCGATTCGCTGACAACCAGGATATCTCGTTCTTGGAGAATTGTCGATCGTGCTTCCAAGAGCTGACAAGTTGTGTTTAAATCGACAGAAAAGTCTTCGAGGTTGCGGTTATTAATGCCGATGAGGTTGACACCTTCGATCGCCAAGACTCGATCGAGTTCTTCCAAAGTATGAACTTCTACTAATGCTGCCATACCTAGGGTTTTGGCAATTTTTAGAAAGTATTGCAAATCTCGATCGGGTAGAATCGCCGCAATTAGTAAGATGGCATCAGCACCGCGCACCCGCGCTAAATAAATTTGATAGGGATAAATCAGGAAATCTTTACACAGTAGGGGTAAATCGACGGTAGCGCGAATTTGCTGGAGGTAGTCGAAACTGCCTTGAAAGAATTCTCGATCGGTCAGCACAGAAAGACAACTCGCTCCGCCATTTTGGTAAGATTCGCTAATGGCTACGGGGTCGAAATCTTCGCGAATAATTCCTTTACTGGGAGAGGCTTTTTTGACTTCCGCGATCGCTGCCGGATGAGTCTTGCCTTGGCGCAATGCGGCGACAAAATCCCGAACTGGGGGGGCACTGGCAAGCTGACGATGCAGGTCGGCTAACGTCACCGTCTCGCGCATCCGTCCCACTTCGACTTCTTTGTGCCAGACGATTTTTTCTAAAATGTGACGGGGTTCGGCATCGGGAATCTCGATCTGATACTGGCAGGTATCGACATTAATGCTAGGATTGGGCGATCGACGACGGATTTGAATCATGGGTCATTGGTAATGGATAATCGGTAAAAGCCAAGAAACTTGTGCTGTCGAGACAATGGCTCCGGCGACACGGTTGGCACGATCGTGGATCTGATTTGGATCTAAACGGAGAGGGGGAGATTCGAACTCCCGGAAGCTTTCGCTTCATCCGATTTCAAGTCGGACGCAATCGACCACTCTGCCACCTCTCCCGATGTATTCTGTACCCAACAGTATTTTAACCCACACCGTCGAGGTTGTTAATGGAATTGACGGGAATTGGCGCATTTCGATCGTATAGCCAGATCTGTTTTATGACTTTGTAGTTTTCATCAACCCACACTCGGTTAATTTGACGAACGACGCCACTTTGGAAGGATACTAGGGAAAAGTTGCGCACGGTTCCCGTTGGGGTAGAGACAATGCGCGGAACGTTCGCCGCGTTCAAATACACTGTTCCTTGGGGACTGAGATGGATACACCGACGCAGTTGCTGTTTGGTGTGGCGGAGTTGGTGGTGCATATGACCGAAGGTGACGAGGGGAATACTTTTTCCCGATTGCTGCACGAGATCGATCGCTGCCTCGAAATCTGGATCGCCGTAGTCGCCTCCCCGAGGTTCCCAATCTTTGCCACAAGGATCTTCCGGTAAGTCACCCAAACCGGTCGGTCCGGTGTGTCCGATAAAAATTAGGGTATCGCAGATTGTCTCGGTGGCGACAGACACAATCCGATCGATCGACTCCTGAAAACTCGTCACGCCATACCATTGCCGATAAAATTCCGAGTTTCTCCATTTTGACCCTCCCCAACTGAAAGGACGACTCCCCACCACTGCCAATCCCAACTCGGGAAAGTCTAAGGCACGGTATCCGACGTGAGTCTGGCCGAGGAGATCGAGTTGTTGTTGTACCCGATTTTCTTGGTTTCGATCGTAGGGACATTTTTTTCGACCCCATTCTGTTGCGGTATACCAGGCATCGTGGTTGCCTAAAATCGAGGCTTTGGGCAGATCGAGTTGGGCGATTTGCCGCACCACAGGAACTGATTCGTTGCCAAAGTCGCCCACAAACAGAACCAAGTCCACGCCGAGATGTTTCAGCGCTATTTCGTCGGCGTATTCCCATCGATCGTGAACATCTCCAACGACGGCGATGGTGAGAGTTTGAAGGCGATCGTCTATGTCGTTAATATCGAACCTCCTTGAGCCTAACGATCGCAATAGAGATTGACTTGTTGAGTCAGTCGATCGGCTTCCCGCGCGGTCCCAATGACTGAAATTTGGACGGACTGCACATCCGTTCTCGCTCGTTCGAGTTGTTGGAGACCCTCTTGGGTGTTCTCCGATGCATTGGCAAGCTGCAAAACCCGAGTGATTTTCCGGAAGGCTTGACTCAGTTCGCGATAAATTCGGGCAAAGTCGAGCTTATACGCCTGAAGTTGCGAATCCTCTAACTCTACCAATCCTAAATTTAAGGTCATTCTTTCTAAGTTTGTGGCGAGCTGATAACTGGAACTGGCATCCTGAACTTTCAACATTAGCACAGTGGAGTGAGCTTCGTTGAGTGCCCCAATCAGTCGATCGCATTGCTCGACTTTTTGGGCGATCGTCCAGTAACTAAACCCCGACACAGCAACGCTCGCCACGAGCAAACCCATAAATATAGGCACGACCCAATACTGGAAACTGGACGATCGTCGGGTGGGTTTTGACACGACATCTACGATATTTTGGCAAACCAGCCTCAAAATACAGCAGGAGATCCCTCGATCGCCGTTATGTGACAAAAATTTAGATTGTTAACAATCCATAACCGAAATGCATGGAAAAATAAAACATTATGTAAATTTTGATACAGTATTTAATTCGATATGTTAGATTTAAGTTGTAACGCTACAGATCCGATCTATGTTGAACAACAAACGCCAAGCCGCTCAGCAAGCTGCCGCCGCACATCGCGACAATATCCTGAAAGCCCTCGAACATCGCTTAGAAATGGCGAGAGCCAATGGGAATGAAAGATTAGTACGTCAATTAGAGGAAGAAGCGAGTTATTTGAGGTAATGGCGATTGGATAAGGATTTGGGCAAGCTCGGGCAAAAGGGAGGTTAACCTCCCTTTTGCTTGTCGATTGGCAACCCTAAATTTCTAGACGTTGAAATCAAAGGAGCTTGGCGGTCGAAAGAAAAGCTATTTAGAAGCAAGAGTGGGCATTTTCGAGACAGGCTTCTAGACTAGGAGATAGGGGACTTGGAAATCTCCCCGACTTCTAAGCAATCGAAAACTATGAATGTGGATTTGACAGGCTCGATCGCCTTTGCATGGCAAGCCTTTCTGGAAAGCCAGGATTGGATGACCTGGAATCTATTTCTAGCATTACTGCCTTGGGCATTAAGTTTGTGGTTGTTTGGACAACCGCGATCGCGCCTTTTGCGCTGGGGTGTGGTGAGTTTGGTCGTGGCAACCTTCATTCCCCATGCGTCCGAGACCCTGAATGCGGGCTTATCTATTTTCAAATATATTAAGACGAGTTATCTCATTTGGGCGATCGTCCTGACGGCTGTGTCGATCGGTTTCGATCGATGGAAGTTAAAAAGCAAAGGTTCTCGTTCGTTGCTGTGGTGGTTGGGTTTTCTGGTGTTTATTGCCTTTTTGCCCAACGCGCCTTACGTTCTCACGGACATCATTCATTTAATTGGAGATATCCGATATTACGATTCGATTTGGCTGATTACCCTGATTCTCATTCCTAAATATCTGCTGTTTATGGGGTTGGGATTCCAAGCCTATGTGTCGTCTTTAATGCGATTAGGGCAATACCTGAAATATCGAGGTTGGGGGCGGTTTGTGATTCCCACAGAGTTTATGGTTCATGCCTTATCCGCGATCGGAATTTATCTCGGTCGATTTCGGCGGTTTAATAGTTGGGATTTGGTGACTGCGCCCGATCGAGTGGTCACCATCGCCATGAACGATTTAGTAAGTCAACGTCCCTTACTGATAACGATCGTCACATTTGCTACGCTATCGGGTTTATATCTAGTCTCCAAATGGGTAACAGAGTCTATCGGTTTGGCACAGAAAAGTCGATCGACCTCGCTAGACCGATCGTCAATGCCAACGTCTTAGGAGTGGAGTCTTAGCGAACTTGTTTTTTTGGAGATCGAGCCGTTAGGATAATTAGTGGTAAGGACTAGTGGCATAATGCTATTAGTTGATTTCCCAAGCCTCTAACCCCTCATACCTCTAGAAGTCTGGCTAGAATTCCGTTTCCACAGACTTTCGCGATTAGCCCAGACTTCAGTCGCCCAGCGGGCGGCGCAACACAGCAAACCAATACTGTGTCAGACCCAGCAGGTTTAACCTCTTGCTGATGTTCCAACAACATCTTGACACACCTCGTGCCTTTAGGCACGAGGATTCTTTAAAAGGAGATATCCACCATGGGAAATTGCTCGAACCACAACTCCCAATACCGTTTTTAAGCCAATACCAGTGTTGCGCGATAGGCGGTGTCAATTGCCACTACTCTGTCCGGTGTTGCCACCATTCAGACGACTTTTCTATGGGAGGGGGAGTGGCTTCACTCACTCAAAGTCTTTGCTTGTGGGGGCGGGGGCTGGAGTGTTTCCACCAAACGAATCGAAATGATTCGTCGTCTTTTAACCAAGCTGTCCCTCCACGATCGCGTTTCACCCGCCTTTAAGGTCAATGTGACTTCTCCTTGATTTTAATGCAAAGCCGTCAATCAAGGGACGGGGTTTCAAACCCAAATTTTTAGATGACACTCATCGAGCAAGTCCAACCCCAATCTGTCTGTTGCCATAGTTATTCATGTCGCGTCGCGTGCTATACAGACACTTGCACTTGGCTATATAAAGTCCATCCCTCACCGAAAAGAGTGCCAATAGAATGCACGAGTCTATTTTTGCCTGATAAGATAGAGTTAAATCTAGCAGCCGCATGGTAATGCAAAGTCATATGGGAGGAATAGAGCCAACGGAGTTTCCGATCGTAGAAGACACGGAAGCTGTGGCAACTTCGCCTCAAAAAGGATTGAATCTGCGTCCTTTCTTAAGAACAGCTCGCCGCAAAGCACTTCTGATCGGTGGGATTGCGGGACTTGTGACCGCTGGGATGTGGAATTTAGCTGCCAAGGCTCCGCCGATCTATGCGGGTAATTTTCAGGTATTAGTCGAACCCGTCACTTCCGAAGCCAGGTTAGCTGAACCGAGTACCTTAACTCGGGCTGGAGACCAAGCAAAAGACCAAATGGATTATCCCACCCAACTGGAGATCTTGAGAAGCCCAGGGATGTTGGATAGTATCGTCAAATTAGTGAGAACGCGTTACCCAAACTTTGGCATCAATGCCTTACGCCAAGGGTTGCTCGTCGAACGAATTGGTAAAGGAAGATTTGATAGCACCAAAATTCTGAGCGTATCTTATCAGGGACTCAATCCAGATGTAGTGGAGCTGGTTCTGCAAAAAACGGCAGAAAAATATCTAAAATACAGCCTTGAGGAACGAAAGACGAGTATCGGTCAAGGGGTTAAGTTTATTGAAGAGCAACTTCCGGATTTGCAAGAGCGGGTAGATGTTTTTCAAGCTCAACTCCAACAACTCCAACAACAGTACGAACTCATCGATCCCACCACGCGAGCTGGAGAACTGTACGCACAAATCCGTCAATTTGAAAGCGAGCAATTCGTAACGGCTAAAGAGTTGGAGGAACTCAAAACCCTGTCGAATAACTTGCAACAGCAATTGCAGTTGACGCCCCAAGAAGCGCGTGTCGCCTCAGAATTAAGCGAAAACCCGTATCGCACCAACTTGCTAGCTCAGCTCAAGCAAATAGAAAGTCAGATTGCCGTTCAGTCCGCAACATTTCGACCAGAAAGCCCTGAAATCCAACTGCTCTTCGAGCAACGTCAGAATGTCCTCAGTTTGCTAGAGCAAGAAACGGAGCAGATTCCGGGTGTGAATTCTGTTGGAGTACGAGATAACCCCAACGTTTTTGCCGTTCCTACCTCACTACGTCAGGGTCAAATTCAACAGCTTGTAGACACAAATAATCAAATCCAGTTACTAGAAGTGCGGCTGGCAACCTTGATTCAAGAACGTGCTAACTTAGAAAAGAACGCGAGTCAATTTCCGGAAGTGACTCGCCAGTATACCGAAATTCAACAGAAACTAGACCTAACCCAGCAAACTCTCAACCAGCTCTTAGCTCAGCGAGAGAAACTGCGAGTAGAAGCCGCTCAGGATAATGTGCCTTGGGAATTGATTTCGCCGCCACAAATCCCTCGCGACCCAGCAACAGGTCAAGCTGTACCGCAGCCATCAGATTCAAGTAAAAAGCTACTGGCAGGTATTGCAGGCGGTCTGATGTTGGGATTAGGGGTAGCAATCGCCTTAGAAAAGTGGCGCGATATCTTCTATACGACCGACGATATTCGAGATGCGGTTCAGCCCCCTGTTTTAGGTGAGATTCCCGCCCAAAAATCTCTAGTGATTCCCTCTCATTCGCTAGCTGTCTCCGATATGACGTTAGAGCGATCGGAGTCAGCCCTCGATCCTGAGTTTTTAGATGCCTTTGATGCTCTATATGCCAATATTCGCTTTTTGTATGCCAACGCGCCGATTCGCAGCTTGACGATCGGCTCCGCAGAGCCAGGGGATGGAAAGTCGGCGATCGCTTTGCATTTGGCGCGTACAGTTGCCAACATGGGTCAGCGAGTGTTGCTGGTGGACGCCAATTTGCGCCAACCGCAACTCCACAATCATTTGGGGACTTCTAATCATAAAGGATTAAGCGAACTCCTGACGGACAAGCTGGTTCCTAACGCTTTGGTCGAACCTTCTCCTTTAGCTGATAATCTGTTTGTTCTTAATGCGGGGAATCCCTCGGCGAAAGCGATTAAGCTACTGGGTTCAGCTCAAATGCTGCATATTGCCGACGAGTTTCAGGCAACTTTCGATTTGGTGATCTACGACACACCAGCCTTGGGCGATTTCATGGATGCAATTTTCGTGACCGCTCAGACTGATGGAATTTTGATGGTGGCTGGGGTGAAAAAGACTCATCAATCAAATACACTCAAAACTTTAGACCAGCTCAATGCCTTTCGTTTACCCTGCTTAGGGATCATTGCCAACCATGCCTCAGCTCGTGCATCTAACGATATTCCTCCCGAGTTCCACAGTCAGACACTCGAACTTGAGGAGGCAACTCAATGGGAAACTTTACCTCAAGCAGCAGAGGCTTCACGCCATAATCTTTGACTTGGTGCGATCTCAAAGGGGTAGGAACTGTAACTTAAAAACTCTTCATCTCTTGGCAAATGTAGCATTTTTGAGTAGGTTTTACGGAAAATCTGCTAGAATGGTGGTCATATGTAACGGTTTTACCGTCGCCGTCAGAGGATACAGTCTCCACCCAGAAGTGTGGCGTTTGATAAACGTGCGCGCCGCGAGACACAGGCTCCATAGACAGAGGGTCGTTAGTAGCGCCTCAAATTTCAGAAGTTTTTGAGACTTCGACACATCAGCCGTCAGTTAGACGGTGTTAGCCTGCGGACAGGAAGGAGCCGACTCCCCTGGATGAAACAGGAAGTAAGCATCAAGTTACCATGAGTAGCTTTGTCTATTAATGAGTAGTTTTGAGTAGGTCTTATGTAACGGTGTTACTATCGTGTAGCCGACATCGATCGCCAATAAGTGCCTGGATCTTCGGCAACCCAACCTAGCTCGGAGTTGTAGCGCACTTCAAAATGCAAATGCGGTTCGTCGGTATCTGGGGTTCCGGTTTGTCCGACTGTTCCCAGTTGGATGCCTGCTTCTACCTCCTGACCGACTTGCACTTCGATCGTTTCTAAATGTGCGTATCGGGTTTGTCTCCCTTGCTGGTGGTTGATGACGACCAAATTGCCGTAAATTCCCTGTTCTCCAGCAAAAGCAACGGTTCCCGCACCTGCCGCCTCTACAGGGGTTCCCACGGATGATGGCAGATCTACACCGCTATGAAAGACGACTTCGCTACTACGGGGTGTCAAGACCCAGCCGTAACCGACCAATGCTCGAGCCTCAGAGGGCAGTGGATAGACGGCTAAAATTGGGGCGGACACCCCATCTCGATTGCCTCTGCTCAATTCCACAGGCGACCAGTTCGTCCCCGGAATGAAGACAATGGTGGGATTGGGCTGACAGCCATTGACCTCAAAAAGAGAATCAGCACGGGCATTGTAGCGATCGGCTAAATCTTGCCAAGTGGTTCCGGCAGCAACTTCTACGCGAATCCCGTTGTAAGGCGGAATCAGTATTTCTATGCCGACGGGGGCAATGCCGTTGCGTAACTCTGGATTCATCCCCATTAATGTAGCTTCGAGTAGATCGTATTGGCGGGCAATACTGGCAAGGGTTTCGCCGGGGGAGATCGTGTGTCGTTGGACGCGATCGAGGGCAGATTGCCGACAGGAAGGGGGTTGGGGCGGATCGGCAGCGATCGACGGCGCGATGTCCATCCACAACCCAAAACAGAGAACCGGAAACCAAAAACGCAAATTCATAAAAGTAACGGGTAACGATCGACACGGGAAAACCATTCGGTATCGGGGAAACAGGGCGATCGCCTCGAAACGCCTGAAACCCTGGTGCATCCTATCTTAAATGTTTTGGCTCGAGATGGAGAAATTGAAGGGAAAAGAAAACCGAAAGGCGATCGTGTTTCTCACGCACGAATAATCGCGATCTCTCGCCCCATTTGTGTAGTATACGTTTCGGTTTTAAGTCGCTCTTCTAGTTCGGGTGCATTGTCTCTACGATCGGATATTATCAACCCACCAAAATCTTGCACCAATCTTGCTAAATATCCATCTGACTGCTGCAATCCTTTACTTACATTGTGTCAGAAGCACCTGAATTCGTAAATTTTGCCGATGGGCAATATTTGATATACCTCCCTTTTTTTTGTGTGATAGATTAATACCGGAATTGGGTTGCGACGAATTCCGGTTTGGATAAATGCCTGCTTGAACTAACAGCTAATGGCTCAAATCTAGATCTCTATCGTCAAGCTTCCCCATCGCATTTCCCGCAATCCAACCCGTCGTCCAAGCACTTTGAAAATTAAATCCTCCCGTCACTCCATCAATATCTAAAACTTCTCCGGCAAAATACAAATTAGGACAGCAGCGACTTTCCATGGTTTTAAAGTTAACTTCTTTAAGATTTACGCCCCCACAAGTGACGAATTCTTCCTTAAAAACACCTTTACCCGTAATTTTATATTGGCTTTGAGTCACAATCTGGAGTAACTCGTTGAGAGTTTTGTTCGACACTTGAGCCCACTGAGTTTGAGGGTCAATTCCCGAACGATCGAGCAAGTACAACCACAGCCGTTTAGCCAGGGAAAACGGACAATGGGAACCGATCGACTTTTTAGAAGATTGCGATCGAAGTTCTTGAAGCTGTTTGCGCAAAGTTTCCGGATTATCGTCGGGCAACCAATTGATAGATAACTTTGTCTGATACCGACATTCCGACAAAAATCTTGCCCCCCATGCCGACAATTTTAAGATTGCCGGACCGCTTAATCCCCAGTGGGTGATGAGTAACGGTCCAGTTTGGGTGAGTTTGGCATCCGGTAATCGAAGACAAGCAGAACTTACCGAAACCCCTGCCAAATCTCGCAGAGATCGATCGGCAATATTAAAAGTAAATAAAGACGGAACAGGAGGTTCCACCATATGTCCCATATCCCTCGCCCATTGATATCCTTTGGGATTGCTTCCCGTAGCGATTAATACACGATCGGCAAGTAGAAGTTCTCCCGATTTTAATTCTATTTCAAAAGATCCATCAACTTTTTTACGAAGGTCGATCGCCGGTGTTGCCGTACAAATCTTTACTCCAATGGCTTTCGCCCTGTGGAGAAGACAATCAACGATCGTTGTAGAATCATCGGTAGTCGGGAACATCCGTCCATCGGTTTCAGTTTTCAGTTGCACGCCGCGACAGGCAAACCAGTCGATGGTATCGCGGGGTTGAAACCGAGTTAATGCGCCCCGTAACGCTTTACCCCCCCTAGGATAATTTTGAACCAGCATTGCCACCTCAAAGCAAGCATGGGTGACATTGCACCGCCCGCCGCCAGAAATGCGAACTTTGGCGAGTGGCTGGCGGTTGGCTTCGAGTAGCGTGACTCGGATGTGGGGATAGGTTTGGGCACAGGCAATCGCCCCAAAAAAACCCGCTGCCCCTCCCCCAAGCACCACAATGTGTAACGGTCGATCCGTCATCGCAGAAAAATGAGGGTATCTTGACATTCGGATACCCTCGTGAAGTGAACAATGGTTAATGTTTAAGGTATTTCAGTACATCGCCAAATGCGACAATACCAATTTCAACTTAGGGCTTGAGAATGCGCCTGGGGGTGGGAAGCATAACCATTTCCGTTGGCATCTTTGTAGCGATCGCCATTGCTGGGGCGCGGTTGAATAATCCCAAAACCTCCGTGATTACGTTCGTAAATGACATTGATTTCTCCAGTATCCGCATTGTGGAACATATAAAAATCATGATCCACCAGTTTCAAGTTTTCCAAGGCTTCTGTAGGTGTCATCGGCGGCATGGCAAAGTATTTGGTGCGGACCACTTCGCTGGGCAACTCGGGAATGCGATCTCCGATGAGATTCTCGCCGATGGGCTTTTGCTCCACCACTGTTCCCGTCTTGATCTGAGCGTGAGTTTTCTTATCGTTGCGTTTTTCTTTATACTTGCGAAGTTGGCGAGCGATTTTATTCGCCACTAAATCGATGCTGGCGTACATTGATTCGCTGCTTTCTTGCGCTCGAATCACCGCTCCGTTTGCATAAATGGTGACTTCTGCCGACTGACCCATCGTAATCCGAGGGTTACGCTCCACTGACAAATTGACATCCACTTCCATTGTGAGATTTTGAAAGTGGTTCACTGCTTTATCGATCTTCTGCGTGACATACTCGCGGATCGCATCAGTGATCTCAATGTTTTTGCCTTGGATAACTAGTTTCATACTGTCATATTCCCGCTGAAGGCTATACCTGAATTAGGCGACTTTGCAGAACAAAACAACTGCCTTAACTCACTTTTTTAGATCGAAAAGGAAACGGGGCGGGGATTACCGATTCCTACCAATACCAAGTCCAAGAGCGGTTTGGTTCGGGAAAGTTTGATAGCTTTGTCTTTGTCTTTCCTTACAATTATTGTATTGCATCTGGCACGATCGCTGAACCAACTTTAAAATCCTTTGCATTCCTTGACAATTTGTGATTTGATTGGGCGACCTCAAAGGCACATTTGCATTAAATCCCTCTTGATTTTTGACATGATTCAGAGTAATTGCGATCGGCGTGTCCTGTATTACTTATCGGCATCCGCACCTGTCCCTTATCCGGTTGCCTGGGCTTGGCAGCAGGCTTGGGTTGCCCGTCGTCGAGATGATTCCCACCTAGAAGACTTACTGCTGTTGCTCGAACATCCCTCGGCATACACTTTAGGACAAGGCGCCAGCCGAGAATTTCTCAAACCCCAAGCCTATCAAACAGGTTGGAAGATTCATCGGGTCGAACGGGGTGGAGAAGTCACCTATCATTGTCCCGGTCAACTGGTGGGCTACCCGATTTTGAATCTCCGGTACTACCGCCAGGATTTGCATTGGTATTTGCGGCAGTTGGAGGAAGTCCAGATTCGGGTACTGGCAAAGTTGGGACTTCGCGGAGAGCGCCTGGAGGGGCTGACAGGGGTTTGGCTGCAAGGACGCAAGGTGGCGGCGATCGGAATTAAAGTCAGTCGGTGGATCTCCATGCACGGGTTTGCGCTTAATGTCTGTGCGGATTTGACTGGCTTCGAGTATATTGTCCCCTGTGGGATTGCCGATCGATCGGTGGGTAGCTTGGCAGAATTTCTTCCGGGGATTACCGTAGAAGCAGTCCGCCCGATCGTTGCCCAAACGTTTGCAGATGTATTTGGCGTCCGGTTACAAAGGGACAATCTCGCAAGATTCATCCCCGAGTTGCCCTGACTACTCAAGCGCTCTTAATTCTCCACAACTCGCACTCGAAAACTCACTCACGCAAAATCTGTGAAATACTTCTTTTTATCTGAGGGATGGATGGTGACCCGTACCTGGGGGTCAGAAGGTTTATGGAATGTCAATGCTTGGCGACGAGAACCCAAAATAGAACAGGTCAATTTATGCCTGGTCGAACCCGACGAAAAGCTATGGCTCTACAGAGTTGAAGAAGCCGTGGTCATGGTCGAAGTCAAGCCCATACGCGACCCGACATCGGCACAAGAAACGATCGGTCAAGTTGTTCTCAAACGCCTGATGAGCGCCGAACAGGCGATCGAGCTTTTATGCACATCGTCGGTAACTTGTCAATTAGTTCGACAATAATCTTGAGAGTTGGGTGAGGAGCGAGCCGGATCTAGATGGGAAGACAAACGTGGCTACGGAAGTCTAATTTTAAGTTAAAGCCGCTCGATCTCCACAAAATGAGTGGCCCTGCTAATCTCACAATCGATACACGGCTTAACACATTCCTCGAAATTTCCCACTCCCCTACAATCCACTCCAGACGGATTTTGCTCCCAACCGGAAGTAAAAAGAGTGAAGAATCATCAAGAGATTTGTGCTAAACTACCCGGATAAAGGGTGAAAAGATGAAAACCACAGTGTTAAAATCTGGGGATGAAAGACAATTCACTCGGTTTTCACCTACCGAGGTAATGAGCCAGACAAAGCGCCTTTTAACTGGGCGATGTAGTCGAGCGGCAGCGCGGTTTTAACCGGCATAGGTGTGATATCCTAACCACAGGATTAAATCCCTTGGGACACACTGAATCTAAAGCTTGGGGAGATCTAGACCTCTGTTCGATATCAAAATGATTTTGAGTAAGTCCAGGTCAATGAACCAAGACTCCCCCGCGTTTTAACCGGGAGAGTGTAAAAAAACATCCTAGTAATAGAAAGAGGATGTTTCCCCTGAATGTAGAATCCTCATATCATGGTGGGGTAATTCACAATCAGCTTCATTTTTCCAGATCCGGCTCGACTAACACCGTCTAGCCGATCGTTCTGGTAAATGAATATAAGTATAAAAGCGTTGAGCAAGATGTAATAGAGGAGGAGCGTAGTCAATGGGACTACCTTGGTATCGGGTACACACAGTCGTCCTGAACGATCCAGGAAGATTGATTGCTGTACACTTAATGCACACTGCCCTAGTGGCAGGCTGGGCAGGTTCGATGGCGTTGTTTGAACTCTCCATCTTCGACCCAAGTGATGCGGTTCTCAACCCCATGTGGCGGCAGGGAATGTTTGTCCTGCCCTTCATGGCACGGTTGGGAGTTACCAGTTCTTGGGGCGGTTGGAGCGTCACGGGGGAAACGGGAGTCGATCCCGGATATTGGTCTTTTGAAGGCGTCGCCATTGCCCACATTGTTCTGTCGGGAGTTTTATTCCTAGCTGCCTGCTGGCACTGGGTGTTCTGGGATTTGGAACTATTCAGAGATCCCCGCACTGGGGAACCCGCTCTGGACTTGCCCAAAATGTTCGGCATTCACCTGTTCTTGTCGGGGCTACTGTGCTTCGGTTTTGGAGCATTCCACCTAACTGGGCTTTGGGGTCCGGGAATGTGGGTTTCCGATCCCTATGGTTTGACGGGGAGTATACAGCCTGTTGCCCCATCCTGGGGCCCGAAGGATTTAACCCGTTCAATGCGGGCGGTATTGTTGCTCACCATATCGCAGCCGGAATCATCGGCATCATTGCCGGTCTGTTCCACTTAAGCGTGCGTCCTCCCGAGCGACTTTATCGTGCGTTGCGGATGGGGAACATTGAAACCGTCTTGTCTAGCAGTATTGCAGCGGTTTTCTTTGCGGCATTTGTAGTTGCTGGAACCATGTGGTACGGCACGGCAGCAACTCCCATCGAGTTGTTCGGACCGACTCGCTATCAGTGGGATAGCAGTTACTTCCAGCAGGAAATCAATCGTCGAGTTCAAGCGAGCGTAGCAGGTGGAGCTAGTCAAGCGGAAGCTTGGGAGCAAATTCCTGAAAAACTGGCGTTCTATGACTACATTGGCAATAACCCTGCCAAAGGCGGTCTATTCCGAACTGGACAGATGAATAAAGGCGATGGTATTGCCCAAGGTTGGCTCGGACACCCGGTGTTTACCGACAGCGAGGGTCGCGAGTTAACAGTGCGCCGGATGCCCAACTTCTTTGAAACCTTCCCTGTTATTTTGACGGACAGAGATGGCGTTGTCCGCGCAGATATTCCTTTCCGTCGGGCTGAATCTCGCTACAGCTTCGAGCAAGTTGGAGTGACAGTTAGCCTCTACGGTGGCGAATCAAGCGGTCAAACCATCACTTCTCCGGCTGAGGTGAAGAAATACGCTCGCAAAGCCCAATTGGGTGAGCCTTTCGCGTTCGATACGGAAACCCTAAACTCTGATGGGGTATTCCGAACCAGTCCTCGCGGCTGGTTTGCTTTCGGACACGCCTGCTTTGCGTTGTTGTTCTTCTTCGGTCACATTTGGCATGGCTCTCGGACTTTGTACCGAGATGTGTTTGCTGGCATCGACCCGGATTTGGACGAAGAACAAGTCGAATTCGGCTTCTTCCAGAAAGTGGGAGACCGCTCAACTCGGAAGCAAGAAGTGAGTTAACTGCTCAAGTCTCAAGTGCTCCGGATTTTTGCGACAATTGAGTCATCAGGTAGGGGCAAGTCAGTCCTCGGACAAGTTTAGCCCCTACCCTATCGATGGCTTGCCTTGGGTCACCCCTAGAAATCTTCGATCGATTCGTGGGTCTATAATCCGTAGGCTGGTCTGATGCAAAATCCTCAAGCTAATAAACCTCGCCCCATAATTGATTCTCCTTGGGAGCAAGGGAGAGTGCCGGGTCAAAGTCAAAGCCTTGTAACAGTGAGTGCCGGGAAATCCAGTGCTTACCGCAGACGCTGTTTCAATCCAAGATGCCCTCGGGTATGGCTGTCACGGCGAATGAAACCGGAAGCGGGCACTCTTTGGTAGCATGAGTGACTGGTCGCTCCAAATTTCAGTCAAACCAAGAGTTAGGAGTTTAGCCCTTTCCTTTGGTAGACTGGTAATAACATTAACTCATACCTGGGTAATAGAGTCATGGAAAGTCTTGTTTATATTTTAGTTTTAGCATTAGCGTTGGGTACGATCTTCTTTGCGATCGCTTTTCGGGAAACGCCCCGGATTGGCAAATAGCTAAAGCTATCTAAATCTTAAAGATTGGTAGCGCGAGCTTTGTAGCTGTAAGTGCCGGGAAGCCGAGTCTAACCCGTAGATCTGGCGCAAGACTAAAATACCTTCGGGTATGGAAGCTACAACTGAATAATACCGGAAGCCGGCACTCTATCCTAGGATAGAGTGCCGGGTGGTTCACCCAGAAAAATTTAGAGGTGTGGGTGGCAGAGCACCATCGGTGCATCCGTTGTCGTCTCTCCTCATTAAAAAGTCAGTTCATCCCAACCATCGTCCAGCAGACAGTCCCTCTAACTCACTCAGAGGAAAAACGAAATCGCTGAGCAAATGGTCTATGTTCTCAGAGATCTCGGCGAGCTTGCAGTCTGTTCCCTTCCGCTTTCTAGCGACAAGCCATGCAGTGTCCATTCTGTCAGCATACAGACAGTCGCGTTCTTGAGTCGAGATCGGCTCAATCCGGTCATAGCGTGCGGCGACGACGACAGTGCCTTCAGTGTCAGCGTCGCTTTACCACCTACGAACGGATCGAATTTGTGCCGATTACCGTCATCAAACGGGACGAAAAACGCGAATCCTTCGATCGCTCCAAATTATTGCGAGGTATCGTCAGAGCCTGCGAAAAAACAGGCTTGTCTGCTACTCAATTGGAAGTCCTCGTTGACGAACTAGAAGCCGAACTCCAACAAAGATCCGTTCGTGAAGTCACCAGCCAAGAGATTGGCGATCTCGTTTTGCAGTATTTACGCCCGTTGAGTGAAGTTGCCTACGTTCGCTTCGCCTCGGTTTATCGGCAATTTCAAGGAATTTTGGATTTTGTCGAGACGTTAAATCATTTGCGGAAAGGGGATTCTTCTGACTCCGCCTCAACCGAGAGGACTCCCATTACCTCCGAAACCGAAGAGTTTCTTGCGATCGCGAAGCCCAAATCGATGGAATCTAGCGACTCTATTCAAGCCTCAAAACATCACACTTTCGGCTTGGGTCGAGTAGAATAATTTAATTCTAAACGGAAAGTCCCGGGTTCGTGTTGGACGCGAACGTCCGCAAGAAAATCAGTCAATCCCAACATCGATTGTGACCCATGCCCTAAGAGAGGAAGTCGGAGCGTTTGGGGATTGCTAATTGGTGTTGATGCGTGATATCCTGGAATACGCTCATTCAAATAGTACCCAGTGACTCTGGGGAACTAAAGCATCTTGTCAAATCTATCTGTCGGGGGTCTATAAACTAAGCCGGTAGTATAGGGCAGGAAAGCTTAAGAGCCATCTTAGGCATCCAACGTTGTATTGCCCCTCCAACCTTTCTTAAAAGGATGAATTTAGGGAGGTCAGGTCAGCGTATGGAAAGTGTCACGTTCAGATTCTCGACCACGCCTTCACCTCAAAAATCAAGGGTGTCACCAGGCACCTAGTTACGCAGGGTAAACGCTAGCGGTTACCCAAAACTCTGAAGCTATGTAACGGAAGCCATCCCGTCTAAACCAAACAGACAACCTAGCAGGAGGCAGAGTTCGCTATCAAAGAGATTCAGTTCTAGGAAACAACACGCATGCTCGATCGGAAAACAATTACTAGAGACGTTGGATTTACACACGAAGATTTTGCCGCCCTACTGGACAAATACGACTACCACTTCAGCCCAGGAGATGTGGTAGCCGGAACGGTATTCAGTATCGAACCTCGGGGCGCTCTGATTGACATTGGAGCCAAAACTGCTGCGTACATTCCGCTTCAGGAAATGTCGATCAACCGAGTTGATGCCCCTGAAGAAGTTTTACAGGCAAACGAAACTCGGGAATTTTTCATCCTCACCGATGAAAATGAAGATGGACAGCTCACTCTTTCCATCCGTCGAATCGAATACATGCGTGCTTGGGAGCGGGTTCGCCAGCTCCAAGCCGAGGATGCCACGGTGCATTCTGGGGTTTT
Source organism: uncultured cyanobacterium (assembly GCA_963838375.1). GTDB lineage: Bacteria > Cyanobacteriota > Cyanobacteriia > Cyanobacteriales > Geitlerinemataceae > DVED01. Next base: position 414,715 of record CAWIQY010000019.1, read on the forward strand.
TGCCACCAATCGCGGTGGGGCGCTCGTCCGCATCGAAGGGTTGCGTGGGTTCATTCCAGGCTCTCACATCAGTACGCGCAAGCCAAAAGAAGACTTGGTTGGCGAAGATTTGCCATTGAAGTTTTTAGAAGTCGATGAAGAGCGCAACCGCTTGGTTCTCAGTCATCGACGGGCGCTCGTCGAACATAAGATGAACGGCTTACAAGTGGGAGAAGTGGTGATCGGAACCGTGCGCGGGATTAAACCCTACGGAGCGTTCATCGATATTGGTGGGGTTAGCGGTTTGCTCCACATTTCAGAAATTTCTCACGATCATATCGACACACCGCATAGTGTCTTCAATGTCAACGATCAGTTGAAAGTGATGATTATCGATCTCGATGCCGAACGAGGTCGGATTTCTCTGTCTACCAAGCAGCTAGAACCCGATCCTGGTGATATGGTGAAAAACCCTCAACTCGTTTACGAGAAAGCTGAGGAAATGGCTGCTAAATTCCGGGAGCAAATGCGTGCTCGGATTCAGGCTGCTGCTAGTGAAGAAGCAGATGTTTCCACCCTCGATAGCGAAGAGGAAGAAATTCCATCCGCTATTGATGAGTAGAGAGACATTTCCCAAGTAAACCGCTAAGCGCCAATTGCTATCAACTCATAGCAATTGGCGCTTAGTAATTTGATACCTTGGATTGATATTAGACCTCATTGATGATCTTGGAGTCGTTAGCGTTGGTAGATATTCAGTGTGGAAAAGTTATTTTTTCCAATGTTCGAGCTATTTTATTCGATAAAGATGGGACTCTTGTCGATTCAGAAGATTTTCTCAGAAATTTGGGACGGAAACGATCGCGCTTGCTTGACGCCCAAATTCCCGGTGCTGGAGATTCACTACTGGTTGCTTGCGGACTTGATGGCAATACCCTCGATCCTACTGGATTGCTAGCAGTGGGTAGTCGGCGCGAAAATGAGATTGCGGCGGCAGTTTATGTGGCTGAGACGGGTAGAGGATGGCTAGAGTCGCTGGAAGTGGCTCGTAAAGCCTTTGATGACGCCGATCGAATGTTGAAAGATGCGGCTCCTTCCCCATTATTTGTCGGTTGTTGGGAAACTCTCGAGAAATTGTCTCGTGCGGGACTGAAATTGGGTATTGTCTCCGCCGATACCACCTCTCGCGTCCGAGAATTTGTCGCCCGACACCAACTCAAACCGTATATTCAGCTCGAAATGGGTGTGGACTGCGGACCGAGTAAACCCGATCCATCTTTATTTGTAGATGCCTGTCAGGCTTTGGAGGTCGAACCTTCGCAGACGCTGATGGTGGGAGATTCTCCGCTGGATATCGAGATGGGAAAACGGGCGGATGCCGCTGGGTGTATTGGGATTTGCTGGGATAAACCCGCTGCTAATCGTTTCAAAATAGCAGACGTGACGATCGCCCAATTGGATGAAATTCAAGTATTATCATAAGCGTTCCCCTGGTTAGGGCGCGATGCGATTCATCGGCTTGTATCCCTGCCATTTGTGGTGTCATTTCAAAAATTGGGAGTGCTATGGATTGGAGGTTAATCGTCGCTCTAGCTGGTGCATTGGCAGCGATCGTGTCAGCTTATATTGCGTGGAAATGGGAGCGCCAAAATCTCCAAGAATCCAGACTTTTGACCGAGACTTTCCCAACTTCCGATCCATCCGTTTCCGGCGACTTATACTCTTCAGGAAACATGGAGGCATCTGAAGAAGAGGAACTATTAATACCTGAAATCCCTGAAAAAGAAGATGAAAGTCTGGCGTCTGACGTGCCGCAAACTGACTTTGGCGACCTGGCAAGCGACATAGATGCCGACTACACCAAGCTCCGAGACTTCCTAGCCGCAGAAAATTATAAAGCCGCCGATCTCGAAACCCGTAAAGTGATGGTGTGGGTGTGTCGGACGATCAAACAAGTCGAGCGACACCCTAAAGACTCGCTTCCCTTTCCGTGTAATGATTTGAAAACGATCGATCGGCTCTGGATACACTATAGCGAGGGACGCTTCGGATTCAGCGTGCAGAAGGAGATTTACACTGCTGTCGATCGGGATTATCAGCAATTTGGAGATCGTGTGGGTTGGCGCAAAGAGGGAGAATGGTTGAATTATCACCATCTCCAATTCGATCTCCACGCGCCCAAAGGACACTTGCCTCGAATTACTTGGGTACTCGTTGGGGGCTACGAAGGCTGGAAACCTCAGTTACTAGCGCGACGGTGTTTTGAGTGCGATTTGTAAATTGTGGGGTGTGTTGAAGGACAGAACGCCCCCTTTTAAACGTATACTTTCCCTTTTCTATCCGTCGAAAGTCGAGCGAGGGTAGCTGCCATCACCGCTTGAGTTTGTCCGGAAACCGTGTAGACGAGGGCTTCTCGGTATATGCGCTCAGCCGGATGGCTCGAGAGATTTGCCGAACCGCCGGATGCAACAATCGCCGCATGGGCGCAGCGTACGGCAAGTTCGATCGCCGTCGCCCTCAAAGTGATGGGACTTTCCGAGTTGCAATCCGGGCGGAACTGAGCGGCAAAAATCGCCTCGCGGGCGATCGTCAATTCTCGATCGAGTGCCGCAAATGCCTCGAATACAAACGGCTGCTGTTGCTTGCGAGCCACCTCTAGAACAATGTCTAACCCGGCACGAGCGCATCCGAGGGCAGCAAAGCTGTGATTCAAAACGTTTTTTTGACTTTGCTCGTCCATCCAACCTTTGGGTTTGAGCATCACAACTTTGGTTTGGGGAAGAAACCAGCGATGCAATCGAGCGGTAACTGTTTGCGTCGAGTTCATGGCTGCCAGTTGCATCGGAGAACTGAGGGTAATGTTCCCCCCGGTGTCTCCATCGGTATCGCTCAGCGGCACCAGTCCGAAAACCGACTGTCCGTCCGGGAGCGCCGCACCGACGATAAACTCTGAAAAAAAACCCCAACCCGTCACCCAAGGAACCTCTCCATCAATGGTATAGCTGCCGTTCGTTGAGACAGCGCGGACAGGAGACGGATCGCGTCGTAGATGGGAGAACCCCACTCCTAGCAGACGAGATCCATCAGCCAAAGAAGGAAGATACTCCTGTTTTAGCAACTCATTGGGGCTATTTGCCAGCATTGCCGCCGCGCTTTGATGCTGAGTTTGTAAGAATGCCAGCGCCCCAGAATACCGGGCAATCGCCTCTTGACAATGACGAAATTCTTCCTGGCAACCCGTCACCTGTAAAGCCATCAACCCGCGATCGCCCAATCCGGCTAAAGCCTGTTGTAAAGCCGACCGATCGCGATCGAGTATTGCAGCTCGAGGCGCAACAGACTCTTGAAGATAAGATATCGTCGTCTCTAAATTCCTCACAATTTTATTAGGTGTCGATCGTTTAGTCCCAGTCAGTTCCCAGAACTAAGGAACCTCCGATAAACGGGCTTCCAATTTCAAACAATTGCGACCGTCTTGTTGAGCGATATACTCGACCCGATCCATCAGCCGATTCATGATCAGCCAACCGTATCCCCCTAAGTCTAAATCTTGCGGGGTGGGAGCCGTGTAATCACCCGTGTCATATCCCTCTCCGTAGTCCCAAACCTCCAAAAGCAAATCTCCAGAAGTGAGTTCCAGACGAATTGTTACCTGGAGGTGAGGTTGTTCCTGGTGAGCGTGGCGCACCACATTAGAGTACGCTTCTGCCAGGACTAGGCGCAGCCGATTCGATTGGCGCGGCCAATCTCCATGTTCGCCCAGTTCCATCTCTAAACATCCCAATAGCCAGCTTTCAACAATAGTTAAAAACCGCAATTCGCTGGGAATTTGCAGCTCCGTTTTCATCGATTACAGAACCTCCAGAGAGAGTATGGTTTGGTCATCTTCTTGCTCTTGAGAATCGCCTCGCACCCGACTCAGTAAGAGAGAGAGATCGAGTGGACTTGGCTCTTGTTGGAGAATTTTCCACAACCCTTCCTGTTGTAACATAGCGGTCGTTTTTTGTCCGTTACTATCTATTTTTGTCACAGTTGCCTCGGTAATTCCATCACTGGTGAGCAAAAAAACATCTCCAGATTCAAGGAAGATAGAACCCGATTTGGCTTTCCAAATTGGGAGAATCCCCAAGGGAACACCTCGGGTTTTCAAAAATTGCGGATCGACGCCACTGGCTTGAGACAAGGCAGCTTTTTTCGCAACCGTTCGGTGCGACCAAACCAGCGGGTAAATATGTCCGGCATTCGCATAAACCAGTTGCCGACTCGATGGAGTATACCGAGCCAAAACCATGGTAATAAAGCAGTTATTACTCGTGAGATCTTCAGACAAAATAGCATTTAAATTTTGCATGACGATCTCGGCGCGGGAGGATTATCTTGAGATAATTCCCGCCGCATCACCGAAATGGCACTAGCCATAAACAAGGCTGCCGGAACACCTTTTCCTGAGACATCCGCCAGTGCCAGCCACAAGTCTCCTTGGGGGTGGACGTAAACTTCAAAGAAGTCGCCCCCAACTTCCAGCGCTGGGTAGCAGCAGGCTTGTACTTTTTCTTGCTCTAACTCGGGCAAGCTTTGGCGCAGGAGATTAAACTGAATCTGGCGCGCCACTTCCAACTCGGCGAGCATTTTCTGGGCTTGTTCTTGAGTTCGCTGATAGAGCCGCGCTTGAGAAAGGGCGAGTGCGGCTTGTTCGGCTACATTTTCGATCAAGCGAATATCCTCGGGAGTCCAAGCAGTTTCATCGGATTCTCGATCGAGGGCGAGTACGGCAATGAGAGTTTGTTCTCGCCGATTTGTCAAGGGGACAGCCAGTTGGGTAATCAACTTGCCGTCGGGGGGATTGTATTGAGTTTGGCGCGTTTTTAGCACCGATTGGATCAAAGTTTTGTCTGTGGGCGATAGCTCAGTTTTGTTAGCATCCGTTGCCCAATACGAGAAAGACTCCGACATCAGATGATGGTCTTCTACGGGGTGTAGAATACAGCTAGTGGCTTCAAAGTTTTGACCCACACTTTCGACGATCGCGCTCAACATTCGGCGATAATCGATTTCTTCACGAATCGCTCGCATGATGTCGTTGAACAGAGATTCTCGTTGGAGAGCGCGGCTCAGTTCGTCCGTGCGCTTCTTAAGAACTTTGTAGGTTTCGGCAGCTCGATCGACGGTTTCTTTAAGTTCTTCTGGTGTCCAAGGCTTGGTGATATATTTAAATACCTGACCGGAGTTAATTGCATCGACCAAATCTTCAACATCGGTATAACCCGTGAGCAAAATCCGAATGGTATTGGGAAATCGATTCGACCGTCTTACTTAAAAACTCCGTCCCATTCATTTCGGGCATTCGTTGGTCGGAGATAATGATCCCCATTTCTCCGTACTCGTCCAAGATTTCCAAAGCTTTGGGAGCACTTTCAGCTTTATAGACTTGGAAGTCCCGTCGAAAAGTTCTGTATAGCAAGTCGAGGTTGTCCGTTTCATCGTCAACCACTAAAAGCTTGAGTTTTTCACCTTTTCCCCGACTCATCCTTTCTCCTGCATTCAGGCTACTTCATAGATTGGGAATTGTGTCTGTCTGAGCTGCGATTTTCCGGATGAAGCCAAGTAGATTTCAATCCGAATGAGCTGAGCAGCTCAGATAATTTTATTCGTTGTTTCCTGTTCGCTCTCTGAATAAGACAATGGCGATTTGTCTAACATTTGTACTTACAATCCGCCTTGGGTTATATTTTTGGCAACTTATAAGAGTAGAAAGAATCTCTTCTTTTTGGTTTGAGCGTTTGAACCAAAAACTGGGTAGATCGATTCAGGTGCAGTAGACCTCATTCTATTACCCAATGCCAACTTTAGATAAATTCATAGATCCTCACCCCATCGACGGCTCTTCCAGCCGTTCGGCAAATCTCAACTTAGCCGAACGAGAGCGGGGATTCGCGTCTTGTTCCTCAACTTGGGGAACGATCGGTTTTTTGGTCACGACCCGAAGTTGCTCGCAATCCCGAAAATGGTATTTCACCCGTCGGTCTTCTAAACTATGAAAACTAATCACCCCTACACGACCGCCCGGATTGAGTAATCCGGTAGCTTTATCTAAAAACGTTTCCAAGCTAGCTAGCTCTTGATTGACCGCAATTCTCAGAGCTTGAAATGTACGAGTCGCCGAATGAATTCTAGCATATCGATAGTGACGAGGGACAGAGCGGGCGATCGCCTCTGCCAGTTCTGTTGTGGTTTGCAACGGGCGCTGTTGCACGATCTGCCGCGCGATTCGACGGGAAAATCGTTCTTCGCCGTATTGATAAATCAGATCTGCCAGTTCTTTTTCGTCCCAATGATTGACGATTTCGGCAGCGGTGAGTGACTGTTGCCGATCCATGCGCATATCCAAAGGCGCAGTTTGGCGAAAACTAAAGCCGCGTTCCGATCGATCCAACTGACCCGAACTGACCCCCAAATCGGCAATAATTCCATCAAATTTGCGCTCCCCAACGGGAAAGTCCGCAAAATTGCCCTGCCAGAACTCGACGCGAGATCTCCAAGGTGCTAAATTCACCGCAGCGGTGGCTAATGCCTGTTCGTCGCGATCGATCGCCATCACGCGAGTATCATCGGCTGCGGTCAAAATCGATCGGCTGTGTCCCCCAGCACCCACCGTAGCATCGAGGTAATACCCGCCGGGACAAATTTCCAATCCCTCGATCAGCTCTTCACCCAGAACGGAGATATGCTCAAAGGTCGTTGAATCCTCACGATCGGAGGTTAATGTATCTGTTCGAGTCAACCCAATCTCCCTATAATGATATGAATGAAACAAAAATCAACATTCATTTAGCCTTAACTCCATAATAGCCATTGGCTGTTATCCATTGTCCAGTGTCGATCGATTCGTCACCCGACATCTAACTCTCAAACAGTTTCTCAGACCGATCTCTTCCAACCAGAAACCTATGCCCAAGATCGAAACCAGAACCGAACCCATGGTACTGAACATGGGACCGCACCACCCCTCCATGCACGGCGTTTTGCGCTTAATCGTCACCTTGGATGGGGAAGATGTGATCGACTGCGAACCCGTCATCGGCTATCTACACCGAGGCATGGAAAAAATTGCCGAAAGCCGAACCAACATCATGTTCGTTCCCTACGTCAGCCGCTGGGACTACGCTGAGGGAATGTTCAACGAAGCCATCACCGTCAATGCTCCCGAACAACTGGCAGGCATCGAAGTTCCCAAACGCGCCAGCTATATTCGGGTCATCATGCTCGAACTCAACCGGATTGCCAACCACCTGCTGTGGTTGGGACCCTTTCTAGCTGACGTTGGGGCGCAAACGCCGTTTTTCTATATTTTCCGGGAACGGGAGATGATTTACGACCTGTGGGAAGCCGCCACGGGTCAGCGATTGATTAATAATAACTACTTCCGTATCGGGGGAGTTGCCGCCGATTTAACCTACGGTTGGGTGGAGAAGTGCCGCGACTTCTGCGACTACTTCGCGCCCAAAATCGACGAATACGAAAAGTTAATCACCAATAACCCCATTTTCCGCCGCCGTATCGAAGGTCTCGGCGTTATCTCTCGAGAGGAAGCCATTAACTGGGGACTGTCAGGACCGATGCTGCGGGCATCTGGCGTCAAGTGGGATTTGCGTAAAGTAGACCATTACGAATGCTACGACGACTTTGACTGGGACGTGCAGTGGGACACCGCCGGCGACTGTATGGCGCGGTACGTGGTACGGATTCGGGAAATGCGCGAATCGATCAAAATTCTGCGACAAGCCCTCGACGGGCTTCCTGGGGGTCCTTACGAGAATCTCGAAGCCAAGCGGATCGCCGAAGGTCCTAAGTCGAAATGGAACGATTTTGAATACCAGTTCCTCGGCAAGCGCATTGCCCCCACGTTCAAGATTCCCGCAGGAGAACATTACGTTCGGGTCGAGTCGGGTAAAGGCGAATTGGGTGTTTTCATTATGGGGAACGATAATATCTTTCCCTGGCGCTGGAAGATTCGGGCGGCAGACTTCAACAATCTGCAAGTATTGCCCCATCTTCTTAAAGGCGCTAAAGTGGCAGATTTGATTGCCATTTTGGGCAGTATCGATGTGATTATGGGATCGGTCGATCGTTAGTCATGGTCGCTTTGGCTAGTTGTGAATCACGGATCACTGGTCACTGTCTGAACTCCTGGAAATTACCCTAGTCCCGCTACGCGGAATTTGCTAGTGTAGCTAAAATACGTCTTGAGAAGATTAACGGTAGTGGATATTCAAATTGGGCGAGGAAAGACAGCTCGCCGAGCTTACGGAATTGATGAGATTGCCCTCGCTCCGGGAATGCGAACCCTCGATCCCAGTCTAGCGAATACGAGCTGGACGATCGGCGGTATCGATCGAAGAAATCCCCATTATCGCCAGCGCCATGGATGGAGTGGTCGATGTGCGGATGGCAGTCCGGCTTTCTGAGTTGGGTGCTTTGGGCGTGTTGAATTTAGAGGGTATCCAAACCCGCTACGCTGACCCAGAACCGATTCTCGATCGAATTGCCTCTGTAGGCAAAACCGAATTTGTGGGGTTGATGCAGGAACTCTACGCCGAACCGATTCAGCCAGAACTGATCGAACGACGCATTGAGGAAATTAAAAGCCAGGGTGGCATTGCCGCAGTTAGCACCACTCCTGCCGCTGCCGTGAAGTATGGCTCGACCATTGCCAAAGCGGGAGCAGATTTGCTGTTTGTCCAGGCTACGGTCGTTTCTACGGCTCATTTGTCTCCCGAATCCATCACGCCGTTGGATTTGGCGCAATTCTGTCAAGAAATGCCCATGCCCGTGATTTTGGGCAATTGTGTCACTTACGAAGTGGCGTTGAATTTGATGAAAGCGGGTGCAGCAGCGGTCATGGTAGGGATCGGACCGGGTGCTGCCTGTACCTCTCGAGGGGTTCTGGGTGTCGGCGTCCCTCAAGCAACGGCGGTTGCCGACTGTGCGGCAGCACGAGACGATTACTTCCGAGAAACCGGGAACTATGTCTCTGTGATCGCTGACGGGGGACTGATTACGGGAGGAGATATCTGTAAGTGTATTGCCTGCGGAGCTGATGGGGTGATGATCGGTTCTCCCATCGCCAGAGCAGCAGAAGCGCCGGGACGCGGCTATCATTGGGGGATGGCAACGCCAAGTCCGGTGTTACCTCGAGGTACGCGCATCCGGGTGGGGACGACGGGGACTTTGGAACAAATCCTTCGCGGTCCTGCACAACTAGATGATGGTACCCATAATTTCTTGGGTTCGCTGACAACCAGTATGGGAACCTTGGGAGCGAAGGATATCAAAGAGATGCAGCAAGTTGAAGTGATTATTGCGCCTTCGCTGCTGACGGAAGGGAAAGTGTATCAGAAAGCGCAACAACTGGGGATGGGTAAATAAAATCGGTGCAATAGGGGGCGTTAACTGCGATGCTCCCTGCTGAATATTCGATCGTATCTTCCTCTTGATTGACGCAATGAATTTTCAGCCAATCTGGGATCGGAAGAAGTAGGGGCGAAGCATTTGCCAGAAGTTTTCTGGGTTTGTGCATTACATTTGCCCATCGAATGCTTCGCCCCTACAGATCGATTTTTGTTTTTTTGTCCAACGCTCAAGTTTCTACTGCTTTGGTCGATAATCCTGCCCAGTTGCCCGAGGGGGTTTTGCCGACGATGTAAATATCGACTTCTACTGTGCCTAGGCGATAGACTAAAACTTGTTGGAGCATTTCTTGTAGCCGTTTGACCAACTTCTGATACTGCCGAACTTCCTGAGCTTGAGATTCGTCATGCCAGTCTTGCACCCGAGTTGCTCGAGCAAAAAATCGATCGACTTCCAGAGTTTCTACAGAGGTATCCGGTGCGCGTCTGACGTGTCGGAGTAACTGCTGGGGAGTGAGAGAATTTGCCGCACTCTTGATATCCCAAACAAACACTTCAAAGGGATAGTCTGATTCGCTCATCCAGAGTAATCCGGAAGTAACGTGTTGCAATTGCTTGACGAGATCTGAATCTGACATAACCTAGAGTTTCAAGGGGATTTTTCACGCATCTTGCACTATTCTCGCCTAATTCGTCCTGGGTGAAAATTATGGCTATCAAAAAGGGCTACAAAAATCGGGCAAATCCAATAGGATGACTGTGGGGTGTATTGATGCACAAAACGCACCCCGGCACAAGTCTCAATGCCGCACGATCGATTATGAGTTATTGTCTCAATTCCCAATGCCGCAAACCGCAAAATCCGCCGGATGGTAAGTTTTGTCAAAGTTGCGGTTCGCCGTTGCTGCTGGGCGATCGATATCGGGCAACTGCCGCGATCGCTCAAGGCGGTTTTGGTAGAACTTTTCTGGCAGTTGATGAATACAAACCCTCAAGATCGGCGTGTGTTATCAAACAGTTTATATTACCCAATCCGGCAACGGCTCAAAAAGCAGCCCAGTTGTTTCTGCGAGAAGCACAGCAGTTAGAAAAGTTGGGAAAACATCCTCAAATTCCCGAACTTCTAGCACATTTCGAGCAGCATCAACAACAATATTTAGTTCAAGAATTTATTGATGGTGAAAACTTGGAAGCAGAATTGCAAACTCATGGGCTTTTTGATGAAGATCGAATTCGTCAATTGTTGCTCGATTTGTTACCAGTTTTAGAATTTATTCACGATTTTCAAGTAATTCACCGCGATATCAAACCCGAAAATATTCTGCGCCGGAAATTGCCTTTATCTTCTTCAGAAACCCACAAAAAGAAAGGTTCGATCGTCCTTGTCGATTTTGGTGCGAGCAAGGTGATTTCAGCGACGAGTTTGGGTCAATCCGGAACGACGATCGGTTCTGCTGGATATATTCCGCCCGAACAATTAAAAGGTCAAGCCTTTCCCGCCAGCGATCTCTACAGTTTGGGTGTGACGTGCTTGCATTTACTCACTCAAGTTGAGCCATTCGACTTATTAGATATGGCGGAAAGTCGTTGGAAATGGCGAGACTATTTATCCGTTCCTATAAGTCCTCCCTTCGGGGAACTGCTCGATCGATTAGTTTCTCCCTATCTCAACCAACGTTATCAAAGTGCTGTGGAAGTTTTAGAAGTCTTACGATCGTTGCCAAAAATTTCACCAACTATCGCGCCCTTGCCAACCAATCCATCCTTTTTAGATCGCGTTTTAGGCGGTATTCCCCAGGCAATTGTCGGTCGTTTAGTTGAAGAATTCGGCAGTCCAGAAGCTGCTATTTCCGCTTACGATCGCGCCCTGGCTGTCAATCCCAATAATGCCAGTATGTGGTATAAAAAAGCAACAGTCTATCTCAACCTCAAGAAAATTGACGAAGCGATCTACTGCTATCAAAAAACGGTTGAAATCCAACCGACACACGCCGAAGCCTGGAGCAATCTCGGACACCTGCGCTACAAAAATCGCCACGATCGCGAAGCCGTGGAAAGCTATCTCAAATCATTAGCCATTCAAGGCGATCGACCCCTAGTCTGGCTCTGTTTGAGTGCGGCAGTCAAGCGATTGGGCGACGATCGAGAAGCACAGCGTTGTTTGCAAAAAGCGAAACAATTACTCCTGACCAGTAATGCCCAAACTCAAGCCCAAATTTTATGGCAAGCCTGGGATATTCTGACTAATTAATTTTCTCTTCTGTTTCCGCACTCGGTTCGAGTTCAGAGTCATCGAGATTGGCAATGACTTCACCATTAAAAAATTCGGCAAGGCGTTGGGCTGCAATTTCGACTTCATCTTCTTCCCAAATTGGAGGAGACGATCGCTGAATCGGGGTATTTTCAGGGGGTATTGGTGGCGCGGCAACCAAAGGCGGTGCGGCATTTCGTTCGGTCTCCAGCACGGGGGAGGGTGCGGCAACGGGTACTTGGGGCGGTGGAGGTGTTGTGGGAGTCGATTCGGGTACAGCCGGAGACGATTGGATCGGTGCAGGTGTCCCAGAAGTCGCGGTCTTCGATTCGAGTCTGACTTCGATCGGTCCTTGGCACGCTTTAAAGAACGCCTGTTTGATCTCCTCGATTTTGGAACTGGCAACTTTCAGCAACCCCGGACTGAGGGCAATTTTAGCAACCGATCGATCGAAGTAACTCAAACAACCCTGCTGACGAAGTAGTTCTCGGGTAGCCCGCCGGGGAATGTGTTCCAACATGGTGTCCCAAATGGCTTCCGGGGAGATATCATCATTGTCCGGTGTTTGGGGTTCGGGAGAGGGTTCCGAACTCGTCGTCGCTGGCGTCCCATGAACGGAAAGTCTCTCAGTTGGCGGGTTCTGGGTTCCACTCGCAGGCGAAACGGTAGGGGTGGGGGTCGGTTCTGGGGCTCTCGACTCCGAAAAGGATGGAGATGGATCGTTTCTCGGAGGTTGGGGTAAACTCCTCGAAGGCGGCGCTGAACTGGCGGGTACAAAATTGCCTTGTGGGGTGTATCCAGCGGGCAAACTCGCAGACGGAGGTACTAGCGCGGAAGGCAACAATCCCAACAGTGCCACTTCCAACCACAAACGCGGCTGAGTGGTACTTTTGATCTGTCCCTCGCACCCGCGCAAGTGCTGTCCGCCTGCCAAAATCAATTCGACACTCCATTGCTGGGAAAATTGACACAGCTTTTCCCAGGTTTGGGAGGTGACAGCGACGAGATCTCGACGATCGGCAGCGGTTTTAGCAATGAGCAAATCGCGGTAAAATCCCGCTAGATTTTGCAGAACGATCGGGGGTTCGCGACCGCGATCCATCAGATGTCGCACTCGTTCGAGAACTGTTTGCGGATTGTCGTCGGCAATCGATTCCAGCAGCGACATCAAGTCTCGTTCGGGAACTGCCCCCACCAAATCCCAAACCCGATCGAGGGTAACTCGCTCGTCGAAGAGCCCCAGTTGATCGAGCAAACTTTGGGCGTCTCGCAGTCCCCCTTGGGCGATTTGTGCCACTAGGGCGATCGCTTCGTCGTCAATAGCAATCGCTTCTTTGCGGGCGATGGTTTGCAAATGGGAGACCATGGCGGCTATGGGAATTCGCCGAAAATCAAACCGCTGGCAGCGAGAAATAATGGTGGGTAAAACTCGCTGCGGATCGGTGGTTGCCAGAACAAACACCACTCGATCGGGCGGTTCTTCCAAGGTTTTCAGCAGCGCATTGAATGCGGCGGTGCTGAGCATATGACACTCGTCTATGATATAAAGCTTGTAGCGACACTGCACCGGAGCAAATTGTGTCCGTTCGATTAGATCTCGAATATTATCAACCCCGGTATTGCTGGCTGCGTCGATTTCGATCGTATCTAATGCCGAACCCAATGCGATCGTCCGACAGGCTTCGCAAACCCCACAAGGCTTTTCTGTGGGGACTGGGTTCTCCAAGCAGTTGAGCGACTTTGCCAAAATTCGGGCGCTGGAAGTTTTTCCCGTTCCTCGCGGTCCGCAAAACAAGTAAGCGGGTGCGATCTTCTGTTGGCGAATGGCACTGGTGAGGGTGGCGGCGATCGCTTCTTGACCGACTAAATCGGCAAACGTCGCCGGTCGGTATTTGTGATGGAGCGGTTCGTAAGACATGGCAAAATTGTGTCCTTCGTCGTCGGTCTTTGTCCGAACGAGTGATGACCCGCGATCGGAGATCGATGACGAGTACGATGCAGCTGTGGAAATTCGGCAACCGCCGTGTGAGCATTGCACGGGAGAGGCTTACACTCTCTATTATATTTACGCCCTAGATCGCTCGCGATCTAAAATCCATGACTGGGTGATTCAACCGAGATGAAGCTGGATTTGTTTACCTTTGAGCTTATCTTGCACCCACTGGTCAAAAAATCGATTTTGCAGTTGCTGTCTGAGGTTGTTATCTAGGGAGGTGGGTAGCCACTCCTCAATGCGTAACAGCATATACCGTCCTTCCATTTGAAAGGGACCGACAACCTCTCCCAGATTTTTGCCTTGGACTTGGTTGCGGATAGCAGGGGGGAGTTGTCCCATTGCGACTGCTCCCATCAAGCCGTTTGCCGATCGATCGTCAGTCATCGAATGCGCTTTAGCCAGTGCCTCAAAAGAACTCGCTCCTTCCTGAAGTTGCGCTTTCAAGTTCTGCGCCATTTCTGGTTCTTCCACCACAATCCGAGAGAGAACTACCCGATCGAAGGATGTCTTATTTTGGGTAAAATGCTCTTCTACCGTGGCGCTCACCGTTTCGACTTTGAGCTTTTCCAGCTTGAGAGCGATCGAGATCCGATCGCGGAATTGAGGGTAATCCATCCCCTGAGATTGCAGCCATTTCTCGAATTGTCCGGGTTCAGTGAGTTTATTTTGCAGCCGGAAGTTAACCATCGCTTGTTCTACCTGTGTCGGATCGACCTCCAAGTCCGATCGCGATTGGAGTTCCTGCTCCAAGACGTGCTGGTGCAGAATTTTTTGTAAAAATCTCGGTAACTCCCCCACGGTACGCAAATAGGCAATCGCTTGGCGCAGGGAGATCGACTCGTCGTCAATAGACAGGAACTTTTCCGCTTCCATATATCGATGGCAACACTGAATGGAACTGGGCTAACCGCTCTACAAAATCTTACCCTTTTACCTTTGACTTGGACAGGTTGCCCCGGCAAAACTGTATCGGCACAGGACTGAAGAGATCTACTGCTCCCCGAGAACCGCTCTCCTACAGCTTGCGTCTCTTGTCGCAAATTGCCCCTTGTTGTGGCAGGCGGTGAGGTCTGAGGAGTCAGCCGTTCATTCCTCTGTCCGCAATTTCCCGGACTCATTTGATTTTTCACCCAGATACATACAGTCGCAAGTATTCCTGCACAGCCGACGATTGGGCGCACTCTTCTCAAATACACCTAAAGACTCATCCTCCCCAAGGTCGATCTTGGATTGCGCAATGCTAGCAAGCTGAAGAAGATTCACACTCTATATACGTACGTATCTTTACTAAAACTTCATATTGGCGAGATTTCTTTATTTTTTCAATAAAGATTATCTACAGAATAGCCATTAGATTGGGGATTTTTTGGCAACTGTTTATACTAATCACTAAGCAGCATCCGGGTTGGAACCCTTTCTCCTTGCTGTCTATGCCCCAGGGTAGATGAAGAATGATAGAAATACCTGCTAAAAAATAAGTGGTAACTTAATCCGGAGCTTTATAGATTCATTACCTGAACTTTATGATTTCTGCCTCGGTTGACTAATAATAGATGGCAGAGTTTCAATGGGAATCAGGAGAAAGAAAAAAGGTGTTTCTCACATTTATTCAGTAATTTCACGTAAACATTAGAAATCGGGGTGAACCATGAATTCAGTATTTTCTCTTACTGACCACCAGTCTACGGCTAAACAGTCCGTTGCCAAACCATCTATCTTCTCTGACTTTCAGATACCTCATCGCTCTGCGTACTGCGTTGTCAAGCGGTTTTTCGATATTGTAGGAAGTCTGGTGGGATTGGTCATCTTAGCTCTAATTTTCTTGCCTATAGCGATCGCCATCCAAATCGAAGCTCCAGGACCCGTATTCTTCAGCCAGAGACGGCACGGACTCAACGGCAAACCTTTTACGATCTACAAATTTAGATCGATGGTCGTCAATGCTGATAACCTCAAACATCAGGTTAAAAACGAAGCCAACGGACTGATTTTCAAAAACTTCCAAGATCCTCGTGTGACTCGAGTGGGTAAGTTTCTCCGGAGTACCAGTCTCGATGAATTTCCTCAGTTTTGGAATGTATTGCTTGGAGAAATGAGCTTGGTGGGTACTCGTCCTCCTACAACAGACGAAGTTCGCCAATATAACGATCGCCATTGGCAGCGGCTCAACGTCAAACCGGGTATTACCGGAGAATGGCAAGTCAACGGTCGTTCTGAAATCTCTGATTTTGAAGAAATTGTCGATTTAGATTTGCGTTATCAGCAATGCTGGACACCTTTGTACGATTTGGCGATTCTTTGGAAAACTTTCTACATTGTTTTTGCCAAAGTCGGTGCGGTCTAGTTTTAACCGATCGCACGTTGCCATTCCCTCCGATATTTCCAACTCAGTGACTTTTCTCCCCCTAACCGTTACACTTTCTGTAACCCCAGAATCTGGGAACTTCACTCTTGTGTTAGGGTTCATTTTAGATATTGCTCGGTGATACTTGCTTCAGAAAAATCAAAACTGAGTCACTGAAATAGAAGTTGATTTTCTAGGGGAGGGAATTCATGCACAGATTTTGGCAAAAGCGAGTTTGGACGATCGCCACAATCTTCGCTTTGGGGGTCACACCGTTTACAATCGTGTTGGCACAAGGAAGCAGTCCAGCCTATCCCCCAGTTTCCCAGTTAGAAGTCATTCCACTGAAACATCCAGATTTTCAGACACTACGCTCTTTTGGAGAACGCTACGGCTGTCCCATTTACTATGCTGATGGTACGGCTATTGGAAATCGATCCCTCACTCAGTCAGAATTTGCCAATGCAGTCCGCGTTTGTTTGGATCGTCTCAACGCTACAGGCACGATCGACAGCCTTCCTGAAGTCGATCGAGAATCGATCGATCGTTTGGCAAACGAATTTTCTGAACTCTCAGATCGTGAATTTTCACATACCACACGTTTAAGTGGGGAGGTTGTATTCGATTCGAGTAGCTCTTTGGGTTCGAGAACTGCTACCCGAAGCGGACGAGCAAGAGATCTTTACGCACTTCCTCCCGCCAGTCCGATCGATATTTCCCAGGAAGATGAGGAAGGATACTTTAACCGAGAAGGTTACAACCTAATTGACGAAAATCCTTTCCTCCGCGTTACCAATAACCCCCTTTCTACTTTTGCGATCGATGTCGATTCGGCATCTTATAGCAATGTTCGCCGTTTTCTCAACAACGGTCAAATCCCCCCCAAAGATGCGGTCAGAATCGAAGAACTAATCAACTACTTCACCTACAGTTATCCCGAACCCGAAGGCGATCGCCCTTTTTCTATCTCTACAGAAAGTTCGATCGCGCCGTGGAACTCCAACCACAAATTAGTTCGGGTTGGGTTAAAAGGAAAAAGTATCCCAACTGCCAATTTACCTCCTAGCAATTTAGTCTTTTTGCTCGATGTTTCCGGTTCCATGGCAGAACCGAATAAATTGCCGCTTCTGAAGTCGGCTTTTCGGTTACTGGTGAATGAGTTAAAACCCACCGATCGCGTTTCGATCGTGGTTTATGCCGGAGCTGCGGGGGTGGTGTTGCCACCCACTCCGGGAAGTCAGAAAGAAACAATCCTCGCAGCGATCGAGAACTTGCAAGCTGGGGGGTCTACAGCCGGGGGTGAAGGGATTCAGCTTGCCTATCAACTGGCACAAGAAAATTTTCTCTCTGAAGGCAGTAACCGAGTGATTTTGGCAACTGATGGTGATTTTAATGTCGGTATTTCTAGCGATGCCGAGTTAGTTCGCTTGATTCAAAACAAGAGAGACAGTGATATTTTTTTAACGGTTTTAGGTTTTGGGACGGGAAATCTCCAAGACGCCAAAATGGAACAACTGGCGAATAAAGGGAATGGAAATTACGCTTATCTCGATACAATTCTCGAAGCGAAGAAAGTTTTGGTGAGCGAACTCGGAGCGACTTTGTTAACGCTTGCTAAAGATGTCAAAATTCAGGTTGAATTCAATCCGGAAAAAGTACAAGCCTATCGTTTAATCGGATACGAAAATAGACTGTTGCGATCGGAGGATTTCAATGATGATACCAAAGACGCTGGAGAATTAGGTGCGGGATATTCTGTAACCGCACTTTACGAAATTCTGCCAGTGGGTGCGACGCCAGATGTGGAATTGCCGGAAGTCGATGAATTGCGCTACCAGCAAAACTCCTCCGATGCGGAAACAACAAATACGGAAGAATTAATGACGGTCAAATTGCGCTATAAACTACCAAGCGGAGATATTTCTCAACTCATCGAACAGCCTTTAGTCGATCGAGATCTTCCCCTACAATCGACTTCCGAAGACTTCAGGTTTGCCTCTTCTGTGGCGGCTTTTGGGATGTTATTGCGTGATTCTCAGTACAAAGGAAGTGCAGATCCCGAATTAGTATTACAGCTCGCCAATGAGGCAAAAGGAGAGGATCGAGAAGGCTACCGTGCCGATTTTATTCGGTTAGTTGAAAGTTACCAGTTGTTAGCCTCGAATTGATAGATAGCGGTTTTAAATCATTCGTAAACACCGGTAGGGGGGTTTCCCCCAGCTCACCTTCACCGATGTCCTCACAAGACTGCATATGGCTATAATCCCAGAACGATCGTCTCAACCCTGCCACTCCCCAGAGAAGATGCTTTGCACCGCCAGTTCCAGGCGCTGCAAATCCTCAGCCAAGAGAGGGGCCACTGAACCCCATTGCGGCGTCCAGCTTCGTAGAGTTGGTGACTTTCCATCGCCAATAGATGTAAAGCGTGCGCCAAAAGACGATCGATCTGCGTCACTTCCCGATGTGCATCGTAAACGGTTTTCAGCGCTAGTAAAATCGAAGTCATTTGACCGGGATAAGGAGGTTCGCCTCGAGACAGCAAAGAGAGAAACGCATCCGGATTGCGTTGCGTCACCAGAGCGGTTCCTTGATCGACGAGAAAATTGGCAGCAGTTTTTGGATCCATGGCGAGTGAAAGGCGATCGCCCAACTCGGAGAGTCCGGCTGGCACATTAATTTCGCTACCAATTGTACCGCGTTGGCGTCGGAGGTTTGCCCCAATCTTCAGGTAAACCCTCGACTCTCGCCATCGATTAATCCTCCACTGAGAGTTGTTGTTTTGGGGAGCGATCCCAGTCAAACCTTTTTGCTGACTGCATCATAAGAGATTGGCAATTCATTGTTCATCCCATCTACAAGCCGCACTACGTTTGATTGCGTTTGATATTTGTGCCAAGAGAAGATCCTTTTCTTCCCGACCCTCCTCTTCACCCTAACGCGAAGTTTCTCGTTTCGATCGGTAAAATGGCAGGATAATCTACCCATTCATCTTCTGACTCTTACCCAGTAAAGTAGAAAACAACTGCCAGTTGACTGTTTATGCCGCCAAGCCGTCGCAACGCTTCTTTGCCCGTCAGTCCCCCAAACGATCCGATCGAAATTGGGATATTGCATTCCCTAACTGGAACTCTCGCGATGAGCGAAGTTGCTGTTAAAGATGCTACCTTGTTGGCAATCGAGGAAATTAACGCCACCGGAGGGGTTTTGGGACGCCCTTTACAGCCGATCGTCAAAAATGGTGCGAGCGATCTGCAAACCTTTGCGCGGGCAGCTAAGCACCTCTCGATCGATCGGCAAGTTGCGGTCGTCTTCGGGTGTTGGACAAGTTCGAGCCGTAAAGCCGTTTTGCCCCTGTTCGAGCAATACAACGGCTTGCTGTTTTATCCCGCACCCTATGAAGGGTTGGAACAATCGCCCAATATCATTTATACAGGAGCCGTCCCCAATCAACAGATTATCCCCGCCTTAGATTATCTGCTCGAGACTCCAGTCAAGTCGTCCGGAGATCGCAGCAAGCGGCAGATATTTCTCATGGGATCGGATTCTATTTGCTCGCGAACGGTGAACCGGATTGTCAAAGCCCAATTGGTGGCGCACGAGACGGAATGGGTGGGGGAGGAGTACCTTCCCTTCGGCTCCACGGATCTGAGTACGGCAATCGCCCATATTCAGGCGACAAGGCCCGATGTCATTCTCAATACCCTTGTCGGAGACAGTAATATTATATTCTTCGAGCAATTGCGCCAAAACGATCTCACGCCCGATCGGTTGTTGGCGATCTCTACAACCATTAGCGAAGAAGAAATCCGCAGTATCGGAATTAACAACGTTGTGGGACATCTCGTCGTAGGGAATTATTTCCAAACAGTAGATACCCCAGAAAATCGCAGTTTTATTGCAGCATACCAAGCCAAATACGGTGCGGATCGAGTGACCGGCGATTTCATCGAAGCCGCTTATACCGGCGTCTATTTGTGGAAAGCTGCGGTGGAAAAAGCCGGATCTCTCGACATTTTCTCTGTGCGCGAAGCCTTGAGAAATGTGGAATTTGCCGCGCCAGGAGGTCAGGTCAAGCTAGATAAACGAACGCAGCATTTGTGGAAAACCGCTCGGGTGGGTCGGGTGCGTGCCGACGGTTCCATCGAAGAAGTGTGGTCGTCGCAGATGCCGATTGCTCCCGATCCCTTCCTCAAAACCTGCACTTGGGCAGCGGGACTGTCCCCCAAAGGTTTTTTAGGCGCCATTCGCGTCACCTTAATCGGGTTGTTTGCTGCCTTAGCCGGTGTTACTCTGGTGACGATCGGCGTTGGGTGGCGGATGTCCAACCATCTGGAGAATCATATCAAAACCCTGGTGCGAGCCGTGCCGCAAACGGCACTCGATCGAGGTGAACTGACCAAAGAGCAAGCCAAACAAGCGCTGCGTGCCGCCGATCGATCCCAATCGTTGTTGGTAGCAGCACTACTCCTCAGTTTGGTGATGATGCCCGTCGCCTTGTTAGTGGTTTTGCGAATTACCCAAGCGCTGACGGTGGTGCGTCAAAATGCTCAACTCTTAGCCAGCGGGGATTTCAGCGCTCGATCGCCGATCGTCTCTGCCGATGAAATCGGTGTTCTCTCCTCGACCTTAAACACCCTGGCTCAACAGGTTAACTCTCTGCTCAAAAGTTTGGAAGTTCGCAGCCAACAACTCGAACTGCGCAGCCGAGAGCTAGAAATTGCCAAAGAAGCGGCAGAATCGGCTAGCGAAGCCAAAAATCTGTTTTTGGGCAATATGAGCCACGAATTACGCACGCCCCTCAACGCCATCATCAATTACAGTGAGTTACTGCAAGATGATGCTCGAGAATTGGCTTTGGGAGCAACCAGTCGAGAAGAAACCAATGCTCTTGCCGAGACTGTGGTTGCCGATCTACAAACGATCAATCGAGCCGGACAACAACTCTTCGCCTTGATTAGAGATGTTCTGGATATTTCTAAAATCGAAGCGGGAACGATGGATTTGCGTCTCGAACGATTTCCGGTGGTGGCGCTGATCGAGGATGTGGTGGCAACCCTACAGCCGACGATTTCCGAACGCGGCAATCAACTAGTGGTTCAGTGCGATCCCTCTGTGGGTTCGATGTATGCCGATCCGGTCAAAGTGCAGCAAATTCTGTTCAATTTGCTCGGGAATGGGTTGAAATTTACCGATGAAGGTACGATCGAACTCAAGGTCAGCCGCATCAGCCAAAATGATGAGAAAGAACAAACCGATTGGGTCGTTTTTTCGGTGACAGATACGGGAATCGGCATCGATCCGCAACAGCACGCCGATCTGTTTGAAGCGTTTACCCAAGGCGACAATTCCACGACTCGAAGCTATGGCGGTATGGGGTTGGGATTGGCAATTTGTCAGAATTTTTGCCAAATGATGGGGGGGTATATTACGGTGGACAGCGAACTGGGGAAGGGTTCGACGTTTACCGTACATTTACCCGATCGTTTGGCGCCACCGATGGATGAAGTGAATGTCATTGGCACAAGTGTTGACTCTTAAATTTTTATTGAGAAGGTAGAGCGATCCCGAAAATTCTGTAGGGCAGTTTTTCGGAACAATCGATACAAATCTCTAGGGGAGAATCACTGTGGAAGGACTCCTGGTCGATCGGGTAATAGTAGTGCGGTTTTGGGTTTAGCCCACATCGCACTACCATCACCCCCACAAAGGAAGTCTGCGCCAGCAAAGTGAGACATTGTCTAACCTGCCGATGCCGGTTTGGCTTCTGTCGTTGCGGTTTGAACCGCCATGTTTTCTGATTTATTCGTTACACATTACTAAACCCACCGCTAAGACATGACCATTAATCGGTGAAGAAATGGGAACCCAGCCATTAGATCCGCGATTGACGATGACAATTTCCTGACCGTCGATTACTGTTCCCAGTACCGCACTGTTTAAGGACGGGTTTTGGCGAACCGGCATTCCTTCTTTGGCGGCTACGCGACGACAACTCGAAGTGGGAGTCGGTCGTTCGGCGATGGGTTCGGTACACGGTGCCAGATACGACACAAAGACGTACCCGGTTTGGGGGGAAGAAATGGGAACCCAACCTTCACGACCGAGGTCATCGATCGTGACTAAGGTTCGATCGGGCAACGAGCCGATAATCTCTCCTGCCGGCGTGGCGCGAACGTTTAATTCCCCATCGGAAGTTTCGACGCGGCGGCAACTGCTAGGTTGCGGGGTTGACGTGCTTTGGGGAACCATCTGGGGTTTGGCTTCTGGGGAAGGGCTGACCTCGGGGACAATCCGAGGTTTGCTCGGTGCTTCTTGCTTGACAGAAGCGATCGCCGCTAGAGCGGGAACGGACAGATTCGCACCCACGCAAAGGGCGGTGACTAGGGCAAGCGAAAGATTACGAATGGCGATTTTTGGCATCGGGTTCAAAACTCCTGGTGATCCGCAGAGCCGATCGCTCGGCTGGTCTGCTCAACCACACTATACATTAGGGACAATCGGGGTTATAATAACCTGATATTAGGGCATGTAGCTCAGGGGATAGAGCACCAGATTCCGGTTCTGGGTGTCGGGGGTTCGATTCCCTCCATGCTCGTTCAAAGTAGAACATCAAAAAGATGGGGAGTGGATTTTGTCCGATTTCCCCATCTTTTTAATTTTTCGACTCATTTTTCAATGTGTTGCGACCGTTTGCAAAACTTAAAGATAAATGTCTCAATTTAGCCGATTGATTTAAGGAAAGGTTAAGATAGATCGGTATAAACTCGCAAACTTCTCATCGGACGAGCTAGGACGATCGCCGAGTTAGTTTTCCTGTTGTCATCGGCAAAATGTCGCCCTACATCAAGCCATGTGTCCGTCGCGTTATGGGTCTGTTTCCCGATGGGAAATTGCATCGAGAGTAAATTTCGCGAACTCATAGGTTAAGCATTCAATGCTAAGCACTTCGCACATCTTCAGCGGGTGTTGCGGATTTTCACGTAGCAATCCGTTTCTGCTGCTTTTTCGATCGAGAACACCGGAATTGGAGAACGGTTTCGGGTTCTGACGATCGAATCGAAGATCGCTGAGGAATATTGCTCGTCATCCAATGCTAATACTGACCTGCAAGCATCACAAAATTGACCTCTGGCAAAACTGAGTCTGAACCCGGTGGGCAAGGGTTTCGATCTCGATGTTTCCCAAAAGTGTCAACAATCCCCGAGGGATTGCCATCGATCCCAGCACCAACCACTTCCACGTCCTCAGTCCCAACCAAAAGCGGTTATACGAACTCGACGAGAAGGGGAATCTCGTTGCCACTCGAAATTTATCGGGGTTGGATCTCACAGATCCGCAAGCCCTGGTATTTGCTCCCAGCGGCGACTCTACCGACCCTGCCAACCGAACGAGTTTGTATGTCGCCGATAGCAATGCAACCTCCGGCGGTATTGTTGAGTTATCTTTTTTACCCTACCCTCACGCCGCCCAGATTTCAGTGCATGAAACCGTTGGCTCTGTTCGTTCCAACCGTAATCATACTGGTCTCTATTATCCATGCCCGATTCATCCACATAGACAATCTGAGCCGATGAAATGGTGGACAATTCGGTTACAAAAGCCTGCCTTTTGACTTCATCCCGCTCCCGGTAGCCGTAAGTCTTTTTTTTCGAGTAAAACCAATTTTTTTCAAAGCCCGTGAGATTGTGCGATCGCTAATTTCTCCATCCCAAAGTGAGGCCATTTCAACTTGAGTTTTATCCCCATGAGTCTGGTCGTGCGCTCGGGTAAACAGCACAATGGATCGGGGACTACTTCCACTTTCTTTACACCATAACCGCCTTGGCGGCTGCTATAACAAGACATTAAGAATTGGGGATCGAAGGACGAGGATACATCACCCATTTTTGGGGCTGAAGTTAGACAAGAAAAAATCCAAATAGAAATCGTTCAAACCCAATCATTGGATTTGAACGATTTCTATCTATGACTCGCACACATGGCAGCGAGGACAAATTCATTTAGGGGCGTACTTCTTTGCCATGCCTTAGTATAGCATTTGCCAAAGAAACTTAATGCACGAGTTCACCAGGGTTCGTATCAATACTTCGCCCGCTTTGCCTATAGCCGCTAGGAGTTACACTTCCACGTTTTTCGGTTCTAAATCCGTGACTGCCGGGCCGTGGAACAGCTTGCCATCGCCCGAAAATTGAGCACCGTGGCAGGGGCAATCCCAGCTTTTCTCAGCACTGTTCCAATTGACGATGCAGCCGAGATGAGGGCAAACAGCAGAACAGGTATGCAATGTGCCTTCATCGTCTCGATAAGCGGCAATTTTGTCGCCATCAACATTGACGAGTTTACCTTCGCCACTGGCTAATGTTACCAAGGTGTCTGCACTCGAACCTTTGAGTCGATCGCCCACCCAATGTTTGCCTACATCCAAATTGTTTTTCAGAGAGTCTTGGCTCAAGAACGGGGTAACACGAGTGGCGTCGTACACATCTGCCCAAGGATTTTGGTTTCCTAGGACTAAATCGGAAAGAATCATTCCGGACACGGTACCGTTGCTCATGCCCCACAAGCTAAATCCTGTCGCGACGTAGACGGCATCGCTCAAAGGGGTCAGCTTGCCGATATAAGGTAGCATATCCATGGACATCATATCGTGACTCGACCAGCGATATTTCACCTCGGTGCCGAAGCGATCGCGAACATAGGTTGCCAATTTTAAGTATTTTTCTTCTGTTTCGGAAACACTTCCAGTTTTGTGTCCTTCGCCGCCCACAATTAACAGCGTTCCTTCTGGAGAAGGAGTTGTCCGAATCGATCGATACCCTTCTCCTACACCAATAAACATCCCTTCTGGTGCTTTAGCATCGTCGATGGGTGCGGCAACGAGATAGGAGCTTTTGGGATAGGTTTTGGCAAAGAAGAGTCCCTGATCTAAGATGGGCAAGTTGGTGGTGACCAAGACTTTTTTCGCAGACAGCGTACCGCGCTCGGTAATGACTTTACAGGGTTCTCCCTCTTCTACACTTTGAACGCGGGTATTTTCAAAGACATAGCTGCCATTTCCCGGCAAGAGTTTAGCCAAAGAGAGGAGATATTTGCGCGGGTGAAATTGAGCTTGGTTGTCGAACCGAATGGCTCCGGCGATCGGGAAGGGAAGTGAGGTTTCGCGGACAAAACTGGCGGGTAGTCCAAAGCGCAGCGCAGCTTCTACTTCATCTTCAATTTTCTTTAAATTTTCCTCAGTTTCAGCAAAAGTATAGGTGCTTTTTCGCGCGAAATCGCAGTCGATTTGCTCTTGCGCGACTAAGGTGGCAACTTGTTCTACCGCCGCTTGTTGTGACTCGCCATAAAGACGGGCTTTATCTTCGCCCACTTTATCGATTAACGTCGCGTAGATCAGTTGATGCAAAGAAGTGACTTTGGCGGTGGTATATCCCGTTGCGCCCATACCAACTTCTTGGGATTCGATCAGGGCAACGGTTTTCCCGGCTTTTTTTAATAATGTTGCGGCAGTGACCCCGGCGATCCCCGCGCCAACGATCGCCACATCGACTGATACGTTGCTCTCGAGGGAAGAAAAGTTACCGGTAGAGGTAGAATCGATCCAATAGGACGCGAGCTTTCCGGGTAAGGGGTTCATATTATTTCGAGTACGAGTTGAAATCTTTAACCCTCTTAATATACTGAAACAATCTTCCCCAATTCCTCTATCTCCAGATAGATTCGATCGAGGACACTAATGAGACATTAGGCAAGAGTAAAATTGCTTATTTCGCTTCAAAAATAATCGTGAATACAAGCTTCTGGATTTGTGGATAAATGAAATTATTTTTTACGAGTTTTCGTTTCTCGACTGACCGAAACCGTGAAGGGTTCAAGCCCCGCCCTTAAGGGCGTTTTATGTTATTCTTAAAGAAGTCGCCATAGGGCATTGGGAGACTTTAAACGAACATGGAGGGTTGGTAAGACTGCACCGGCAGCACGACCCAATGAAGTGTCAAGAATCGCCGCTCGTTTACGGCGGTGAGTATGTCAAGATAATGATGTACATGAAAGCTCGTTGAAAATCTTTTTAATATTAAAAGTGGGGTAAAGCTAAGCTTTACCCCACTTTTATCGTGTTTGGTGTTAGGAACCGACTGCCAAAGCGCCTGCGCCTGCGGCAGCGATCGCCGAAACTGTGGCGGTCGCAAACAGCCACCATGCGGCTGTTGCCGCCGCCTTGCGAGTTTCTTCCATTTGTTTGTGCGCCATCTGCTTGGCTTCTTCCAGGCGCATTTGGGTTTGCTGTTGTAGACGATCGGCTTTTTGGAGAACGCGATCGCGGGTGCGTTCGACTTGACCCACCAGACGCTCGGCATCTACTTGGGAGATGTCGTCGCGGGAACTGACGACGGCAATTAGAGTATCGCGATCGACCTTAGACAATCGAGAACGCAGAGCGTCGAATCCGGCTTCGGGATCGTCAAATAGGGTAGCAACATCTCGCTTAATGCCGTCGTAGTTGAGTTCGGGACGTTCTAAGTTGTTGAGATAGTTGCGGATTCGATCGAAAATACGATCGAGAACCGACTGGATGCGCTGTTGAATCGCTTGCAACTGCATTACAGCCCGATCTCGCGTTTCCAAGACTCGATCGACGATCTGGTTGGCTTCCTCTTCCGAAATATCTTCCCGTTGTGCCAGCAGTGACACGAAGGTCGATCGATCGAAATGAGCCAGACGCTCGTTCAAACTTTCCATCCCGGCACGGGGATCGTTGAGCAACAATTGCACATCCCGTTGAATGCCAGCCGGGCTGAGTTCTGCTTTATCCGTCGCCCGCAGATAATCGGCGATCGTTTCTTGGAAACTCTGCACCTGAGCCTGGGCGCGGCGTGCCAAGCGTTGGGGAGCTTTAGCAATTTGGTGCAGCGTGCTTTGCACCTCGTCGATAGTTTGGTTAACTTGTTCCTCGCTCAAATCCTGTCTCTGAGAGAGCAACTGTACCAACGTATCGCGATCCATTGCCGCCAAGCGGTGGCGAATGGCTCTAGCGCCAGCTTTGGGGTCGTCGAGCAGTTTTCTCAAATCGCGGCGGATGCCTTCGGGACTGAGTTCCGCTTTGCCGGTTTCCCGTAGGTATTGGGAAATGGCTGACGTCGCCCGATCGTATTGAGCCTTGGCTTCTCCGGCGAGTTGTTTGGGGGCGTAGCGAATGCGCGTCCAACTGCGTTCTACCTTATCGAGGATGTTGTCCACTTCGGCTTCGCTCAAGTCTTGGCGCGCGCTGAGCAATTGCACCAGAGTATCGCGATCGAAGTGTTGGGCGCGCGTACGCAGAGCAGAAAATCCCGCCTCGGGATCGTCCAGCATCAGCTTGAGTTCTCGCTCGAGAGCATAGGGGTTCAATTCGGATTTACCCGTATCGCGCAAGTAAGCTTGCACTTTGCGCCATTGCTGTTCGGCTTTATTTTTAATGGCAACTTGTAAGTTTTCGGCTTCCTCGATGGTGCGATCTCGAGCCGTTTCCAACTCCGTGGAAATTGCCGACGCTTCAATTGCCGACACATCGCCGCGTTGTTCTAAAAGTCGTTGGAACATCAGCCGATCGAACTGAGCCAAGCGATTGGTGACTTGCTCTGTCGTCGCCTCGGAATCTTCCAAAATCGGTTTGAAGTGAATCTGGATTTTCTCAGGTGTAAACTCGCTTTTGGGGGTGCTTAGCAGGAACTGCTCCACATCAGCCAACAGCGCAATCGAGGCTTCCCGCTCGATCGCCGCTTCTGCCATTGCCAGCACTTCTAAGCGGATACCGTCGAGCAACTGAGACAGCGAGAAAACCTTCGCTTGGGTAAAGACACCACGTTCTTGCAAAATATCGGCAAAATCCGATCGGCTCCACTGGCGCAACTCCTCAGCCACAATTTGCGGATCGGCAGCGGGATCGTATAGCAAGTCCCGAAACTGGCGCTCGATCGCGTTCCGGTTCATCTGCCACGAATAGGTCGTCCGCAGGTAGTTTTCGATATCTGCCCTTAGAGGATTGTAAGTCGATTGGTCGTTGCTGAGTCGATCGCCCACTTGACGGGTTTTTTCGCCCAAGTCGTCTTTCAGGGTCGATAGTTTACCGATCACTTTTTCGGCATCGAGATCGGACAAGTCCGTGCGTCCCATCACCATTCCGACTAAGCTATTAAAGCCTAAGGTAGCTGCTTGGGAAATCGGACCTGCGGTTTGAGATTTGTTGCTCGATCGTAATTCATCGGCAACTTGGCTAATTTGGTCGCTCAAGTCTTTACCCAAAAGACGTTCTGGAGCGGCAGACTTGAGAGAATCCACCAATTCGGAAACCGGATTTTTATTCGGAAGTGTCTTCACCGTCTTTGTCCAAGCGCCTTCGAGTTGCTCGGCAAGACGATTCACATCTCGTTTGGAAAGATCGCTACGGCTGCTGACTAATTCTACAAAGGTCTGACGATCGATGTTGCTCAGGCTGTCGCTTTGGGCAATTTCTTTAAAATTTGGGTCTTGCAGCAATTCTTCAAATTCAGCCCGGATTTGCTGGAGATTCAAGTCTGCCGGACGCAACGATTCCAGGTAGTCTTCCACCCGTTCTCGCAATCCTTCGGGATCGAGACCAGATGTCAATTCGCGGCGGACTGCTCCGGCTGCGGCTTGAGCCGTGGCGACCACTTGCTGGCTTGCCATTTTGCCACCAATGGCGGCGGTTGCCGTTCCCAGTATGGCTTGGATGCCGGAAGTGGCGCTATTGACCACCGAACCCACGAAAGAACCGACGGTGGCTGAACTCACCCAAACTAGCAACGAGAAGTAGGTTGCCCAAATTACCAAACCGGCGATTGCCCCCAAACCTGCTGATGCCAGCAAGCTCAATTTGACCGCTAGCAAACAAGCGAAAAACAGAGCAATACTAACGCTCACCAACGTCCCCAAGCCTACGGCGAAACCGACTTTGCGGACTGTTGTCCCCAAGCTGTCCCCGTCGTCATCGGACTTGTCGGACGAGTCACCACCCAACAAGGAAATTCCCGCAGCCACGCCCAAATTGGTCAGCAGAAATTGGAAAGCAAATGCCAAAACCACCCCGGCAACCAAGGCGGAAAAAAATTGAGGTCCGCTAAAGACGAGGGCGGCATCTTCTGCGGTATTGACGTCGGGATCGACAAGGACTTGAGCCAGCCACGGTGGCGATCGAAACAGTTGTGAAATGAACAGGTAGGAGGGAAACATCATATTTGTCGTTCGGTAATAGGAATGATTGGGCAATCTCAGGTCTTATCAAGATATCGCGGTTCTCGATGCGATGAAATGAGGGTCAACAACATTGACCTCGTACCCAATTCTAGACTCGATTGCCATATGTCCGGATCGTTCTTATCAATCCGATCTTCTCAATACCGCGATCGATCGAGAATGGATATCGGAAAAAGAGACAGCCGATCTCGAACCCTATTCTCAATAATAATGAGTTCCCAGCGGGCTAAGTAGAAGCAGCCACCGAGAACACCAGATCGCCCTTTTGTTCTGGATAACGACCACCAGCTAACACCTGTCAGGCCATACTGTCCGGGTCGCTAAGCTAGCCGGGATAGTATGGGCTTTTATACGTGGTTAGATCGGATCGGTCGAAGGCTGACGATACTCGATCCCCCCAAAACTTTAGAGATTTTCTTTCCTAGGAATCGAAATTTCTCTTGAGAATAGGGACTGGAGAGCTCGATCTCGGCTAGGGTCAGAAATGGCATTTCCCAAGACCTAAGTCTGGAAAGTGGCAGTCTGACACCGCCCAAAATGTGCGATACCTTGAGTAAAACAAAACTTCTATGAGGTTACATCCCTCCTAGGAGAGAAAACCGGTCTTCCTGAAGATCGTCCAACGTGCAGATCCCGCCAAACGATCGTCCCGAGTTTTCCACCTCACCGCTGGGATCGACCCCATCTAACCAACTGCGGCACATTTGAATTTTGTAATCGAGACAGAAATTGGGAACAACTAATGTCTCGTTCTCTCTATATCCGCACTAAGATGTTGCTATCCCTGCGTGTTGAAAACAAATGAGCAGCTTGGGATACAAATCGACGAGGATCTCAAAACTACTTCGAGATAAGCTCAACAGCACGCAATCCGAGTCTGCAAACACTGAAAAAGAAGTCGGATCGTTTTTAAACAAATGGTCTTCACCAAAGGAATCTTTGACTTCTAGTCGAGACAAGACTTGTTTGAAACGACCTTCTCCCCGGCTCAAGCGAACCCTACCTCGGTAAACCACATATAACTTAGCGACGATTGCCCCTTCGGTACAAATCCGATCGCCGGCTGAAAACGTCTCGATTGTAAAAGCACGGTTAATCGGCAAAAGTTCGTCTAATGAAAGATAATTCAACAAGGCTGTGGTTTTGAGAAAAAGCACTCGTTCGATCTGCGATTCTAATGCCGAAACCGATTCGGGAGACTCGACTGCTTGAATGGCGACCTGCTGGACGAGAGAATTGCGATCGCAGGTCAAGCAATACTCCTTAATTTTGGCGGATTGACCTTGGGCGACGAAGGTTAAGATGGCACCGATGCGAATCCATCGATCTCCGGCTTTGAGCGTTTCCCGCAGCAAGCGGTGGGGATCGATGTCTGTGAAGCGACTCTCGTCATCCATCGCTTCTAATAAAGGCAAAATGGGTAAAACAAAGCGTCGATGTGGCAACGAGACTAAGGCTTCGATGGCATTTGCCCGCCGACGCACGTCTTCTGCGTTCAGCATTTGATAGACGTAACCAACACTACGTTCGTGACCGAGCCAAGAGAGAACGTACAAGACCTTGTGAATCAGGCGTTGACTATAGTCGCGAAGAACAGTCCTGAGTGCTTTCCATCGGGGATCTTGGGCGGGAATTTGCTGCTGCCACCGTACTAAACGCGACACTTGCTCGTAGTCGGACTGGAGGTGCTGCCAGAGTATGGTTTCGGCTCGGCGAGTCCGAACTTGGGCAATGGCGGCGATTGCCGTCTCCACCAGTTCCGGACGAGATGACGCCAGCAGCGGCTCAGTTCGCCACAAGCCGGATTCTCCATACTTGGCGATTGCCTTTGCCGATTGCAACCGCACGTTCAGGTCAAAATCTTTCAGGCCACGGGCGACTTCATCTAAAAATCGAGGACTGCGAATCGCCCCCAATAAGTGGATGGCTGCTAGCCGGACAGCGGGCGCTGGGTGATCGAGTTCGGGCGTTGCCAATTTAGCTAAGGATTCGTTACCCAGAGGCTTGAGGGCAGCTAAAGCGTTTAATCCTTCTCTTTTGACCTCAGCAGAGGCATGAACCAGGATTTCTCTCAAAATGGGGATTAATTTGGAGTTGCCCGTACTACTGATACCGCGTACTACCAGCCGTTGCGTGGTGTCGTCCATTGGCAATCGCCAAACTTGCTGGCAGGTTTGGCGCAATTGGGGATCGGTGGTTCCGGCGTTTTCTACGGCGATACACGCGAGGATCTGAAGATGGGGATTTGCTGTTGCCAGTAAGGATCGCAGTTCGATATCGGAGAGGAGTTGCTTGCTGGCAATCAGCGATTCGAGGGCGATCGATCGCAGGGTTTCCCATTTGCCAGTCAGTTGGTGGCGCAAGTAAGCATGAATACCAGAATCGTTAACGGTACTGAAGAGGCTGACAACTTCTCGGTAGAGTTTGGCATCCTGTTCTAACGGCAGGTTCTCAATGTCTGTGATAAACTGGCTCGGTCGATCGATGCGAGCGGCTAGCTCTAGTCCGAGAATTTGAGACTGGCGATTATCGCTCTGGAGCAGTTGGCGGATTTGCGGTCGGTAGGTGTCGGGGAGCTGGGTTAAGCCTTCATTGACTTCGTTCCATCGGGCGGAACCTGCTTTGAGCATCGAAATTAAGGATTCGAGATAGGTTTTGCCGATGGCGTAGCGCACGCCTAAAAAAATCACGCTCAGAAACACGCCGATACTTACGGTTTGGACTTGCGTCAGAAAGGATTGAGAAACGAGTAGTAATACGCCGGATAGGGCTAAGCCGAGGGAGTAGAAGATCCCATCGACAAGCGATCGTACCCGTCCCATAAAGTTTTGGGGAATGGCGTTGTAGTTGAGCGTATAGACAGGTTGGTTCGCGGATGTTTCTAAGGCGGCATTATTGAAATTCAAGAAAACTGCACTGGGAAAAGTGAGTCGCCATGCCAGAGACAGAAAACCGATAAAGGTTGTTAAAGGATACAGCAGATTCATCCGCACAACCCCCCAACGAGCAATCAAGGGTCGAGTGACAAAGTACAAAATCAAAAGCTGTAAAATGTCATTGCCCGCTCGAAACAGTCCCAGAAATTGGGTTAAGGCTTCAGCGTTGCCTTGAAATGTTTCTTCATAAATTTGATAATACTGAAATTCTGCCAAGCTGTAGAGAGTAATCCACAACACAATACTGGCGATTAAAAATCCAATAATTGGATAACGTTTCCACAACAATGGTAAAACTTTAATATTTTCCACCACACTATTGTTGGTGGCGGAGGGGCTTCGAGTTGTTTCTAACGGAGCTTCTACGCGATCGAGGTACACGAGTTGAAGGACGATCGCTGCGTAGAAAATAGGAAGAATTAAAAATAAATCTTGAGTCGAAAAGTAACTTGACAAAAGGCTCGTCATCCCTCCTCCTATCAGACCTCCCACCCCTTGTGCCATTGTCAAGTAAGGAATATTGCGGTTATACTCTCGGGAGGTAAAGTAATCGCTAATTAAACTGGGGAAAATAACATCTAGATGTAACGTCCATTGAAAATAAAAGACAATATAGATTGTGTAGTATACTGGCAATGTATCGAGATCGATCGCAGCTCTCAACATCCCACTAAAAAGGATACCCCCAACCAGTAAAACTTTTAAAATATGGGTATGCTTGTAGCGATCGACAACTTGTGAGAACCAAGTATACAGCGGCACGGCAACCAGTCCGACGGCAATATAGGATAGGGGTAATCCTTCAGCTCCAGCATGAGTAATAAATAAAGAACTCGCCAGGGTATAAGCAAACACATTGAGCGCTACAATCGAAGCGGCTAAACCCATGAATGGCGTTAGACGTCCGAGCTTACCTCGACGAAAAAAAAATAAAAATTGAGGGTTTAAAGATTTCCGCATCGGGACTCTACCAGCGAGTTGTCTAACGAAAAATAAAGATGATGAATGCGAAAAGAACCGCTCATGTCGTTCTCAAAAAAACTCCGGAGAAAGGAATCGGAGTCTTTGCTGCAAAGGACTTCGATCGAGGAGAAAGGGTTCTGGTTGGACGAGGAATTAAGGTTTTGTCAACCCGAACTTTACATTCGATCCAAACGAATCTCAATCTACACGTTTTACTGGACGAACCGGCTGTTTTTCTCAACCATTGTTGTTTTCCCAATGTGGGTGTCCGAAATAATCAGTCTAACGGCTACGACTTTATTGCGATCGCCGACATTGTGGAAGGAGAAGAGATCGTTTACGACTACGAGACGACCGAAACCGCTTTTGCCGGGAAGTTTCAGTGTCAGTGTCGCTCTTCAAACTGCCGAGGACAGTTATACGGATTCTTCGCTCTTCCTTCAGAAGCTCGAGAGCGCTATGGTGAGTTCATTGCCGATTACCTAAAATTGAAACACCGAGAATAAATATGTAACCAAAGAGCACATTAACCGTGTACTTGCTTAGACAAGCGTCATCCCTATTTAAATTCGATCCATTTTCCTAATCGGTTATCCCGAAAAGAGTGAAGAAACCCCACAAGTATTCTAATACCCATTGCCGGAATTCTGAAAAATCCTGTTTCCTTCAAGTTCGACTTTTCCCGATTAATGTGTCATTTTTAACTTTACTGCGGTTAGATGGGTGAATCCGGACAATTCAGGTTGAACTTATCAGTCAGAGGAAGAAAACACAAGCAGGATGGAACCCAATGGGATCGCCTAGACGATTTTTCGGGTGTAGAAGTCTTCACGGGACAAAAAGACTTCCAAACACATCGCCCATTGAGAATCTGCAAAGCGATCGCCGGAAAGTCCTCGAAATATCCTCATTTGTGAATCCCAGAAATTCGCTGCATCAACTGCCGAGCTTCTCGATGGTTTTTTCAGTATTTTTTCAGATTCAAAACTAAAAAAATAGTTTAAACGATCCGTGATTTTACGCAGACATTAAGTTTCTCGATTATTTTTTGGAGTTGAGCGGGCTTATTTCCTACCCACTCTTTTCCCCGTAAAAGTGTGATTCATTTCTGGCTTTTCCTGTTAGAAGTCTTATAAAAGCTCTACACAACGCAAATAATATCGAGCTTCTAATGAGGGCAAAAGACGACGATCGACGAAGAAAGAAAAAATTCCCGCTCACTCTTGTCCTTCTAAGATTTCCAGAAGATATCGACCTTGAACCCTTCAGTCAGTCAATCGTCGTTGCCTCCTGGCTTAGTTACCGAGTCGCTCGTCCGGGGGAACATAATGTCGATCGTGAAGACCCACATAAATTTGAGTTGGACGGAAAATGCGGTTTTCCGCCAGTTGCTCTTTCCAATGCGCTAACCAACCTGCAACCCGAGCGATCGCGAAAATCGGCGTAAACAAATCTGTCGGGATACCCAGTTTCCGATAAACCAAACCCGAGTAGAAGTCCACATTCGGGTAAATACCCCGGTGTGCCAGCTTCTCCTCTACCGCTTTTTCCAACTCAATCGCAATGTCGTAATACTCATCCCGTCCGGTTGTTTCAAACAACTTTTCTGCCAAACCTTGCAAAATGGTGGCTCTGGGATCTTTCACTTTGTAAACCCGATGACCGAACCCCATAATTTTTTGCTTGCGTTCCAAACACTGCTCTAGATAGGGTCGGACATTTTCCACAGAACCGATTGCCTCCAACATCTCAATAACCTCTTCGTTCGCGCCGCCGTGGAGTGGACCGCCGAGGGTTCCCACAGCCGAAGCAATCACCGCATAAGGATCGGTCAGAGTAGAAGCCGTAACCATCGCCGAAAAAGTCGAAGCATTCATCGAATGCTCGGCGTGGAGGGTCAGACACACATCAAAGATGCGGGCAGCTAACTCGTCTGGCTCCCGCTCATTGAGCATGTACAAGAAATTCGTTGAGTAATCGAGATCGTCGCGAGGCTGTACGGGATCGTTGCCCTTGCGCATAAGCTGGAAGGCTGCCACCATTGTAGGAATTTTAGCCAACAATCGAATGACGGCATCGCGAATATAGATCGGGTTGTCCAGCGCTCGACGAGAGTAGAACAAGCCCAGAGCGGCTGCCGAGGCTTGTAAAGCATCCATGGGATGACCGCTTTCAGGAAAACACTTCATCATATCGCGAATGCGATACTTGATCCGTCGATGGTGGCAGATATCGTATTGGAACGTGGCAAGTTCTTCGCGTGTGGGTAGCTCACCCCAAATTAAGAGGTAAGACGTTTCCAAGAATGTACTTTTTTCGGCTAGTTCTTCAATGCGGATACCCCGATATTCCAACACACCTTGCTGACCATTGACAGAGCTGATGCTGGATTGAGCGGCAGGAATCCCATCTAAACCGGGGCTATAGCATTGAGCTGGCATGACTTTCCCATTGTGCTAACTGGTAACGATCGATCGGTAACAGATGAGGGGACGCTGGGGATCTTTAAGCGATCCCTGGGTCTGAACTTGCTCGGGGTTTCCGGGCAAGCATCAATCTTTTCCGACGAATTGCGATATGTTTGAGGTTAACTTACCAGAAACTCGGTAAGTGTGTATCGATTTACAGAATATTCTTGGGACATCTGTCCAACAAATCCGATCGAGAATCTTAGGTTGCTGCCAACTGGGGAATACGATCGATCAGGAGTGTTTGAATTTGCGCTTGAACTTCTTCCTCGCCTAGGCTGGCATCGACGCGGGCAATGCGCTGGGGATAGGCTCGAGCCAGGGCTGCATAACCTTGTTGTACCCGGCGGTGAAATGCCAGGTCTTCTTCTTCCATCCGGTTGCCCTTGCCTCGTTTTCGCGCTCGGGCTAAGCCGATTTCCGGCGCGACATCGAGCCATAGGGTTAAGTCCCCATTGAGTCCATCTGTGGCGATGTAGTTGATTTGAACGACCAGTTCTAAACTCAGTCCACGGCCGTATCCTTGATAGGCAACGCTCGAATCGGTATAACGATCGCATAACACGATGGCACCTTTTTCTAGCTGTGGCTTGAGAACTTGCTCGACGTGTTGAGTTCGAGAGGCTGCATACAACAGCAATTCAGCGCGCTCTTGAAGGGGTTCTCGCAGCTCCACGTCTAGAAGCAGTTGGCGCAAAGCGTCACCGACTTGGGTTCCTCCTGGTTCGCGAGTACAGATTACCGGAAGCAAATGGCTCTCCTGACGCGCCGAGAGCCATTCGTACGTTCGCTGGATCTGAGTCGTTTTGCCACAGCCTTCG
Organism: uncultured cyanobacterium; assembly: GCA_963838375.1. GTDB lineage: Bacteria > Cyanobacteriota > Cyanobacteriia > Cyanobacteriales > Geitlerinemataceae > DVED01. Next base: position 451,131 of record CAWIQY010000019.1, read on the forward strand.
ACCCCTTCAAAGATAATGAATTTTCCATCCATAGAGCGGTTACTGATACATTAGATTTTCCCAAAAATCTGGGACTGGGTTGGGCTTGGGCGCGAGATTGACCGCAACTGCCCGATCGGACGATGGTCAATGGTACATTATAGAAAAATCTGGTACATCTCCAAGACTCAGTTCACTTAGCCAGCTCGAATAGTGTCAGATTCCCAATACAGCGGTTCCCCATGTTGTGGGCTGTGCTATGATTAGCACTGGTTTTAGGTTACAGGAATGTTAGCTCCCGCGCCAATTCAATGCGCAGAGTCGCGAAGAATAGCCAGTTGGGTCTAGAGAGACAAGTGATACAATCTAACTGTAGTTTAGAGCTAACCGTCGCCTACAAAATCGATCCTGACTTCTTGTGTTGTTCTGGCGCGATCGGGCATTGCGTATCGTTAGCCAAGCCGATCGAGAACTGTCGATCGGGGCGTGGGTAAAAACCCTCCAATTTTCCCGATTGCGCTGTAATCGCCGGGTCAGTGTCGGCAGTATGTGACAATTGTCCTTGATATCTGTATTCCTAGAAACTTCCATCTTGAGGAGGCAATACTTAGGTGAACTCAACTGAATCTCTCAACCCTCAACAACTGCAAGCCGAGGTGTCGCGCTTGCAAGCCGAAATTCAAATGCGCGATCGACTCATTCAACAGTTGTCACAAGAATTGTTCCGCCTCGTCAAGGGAAACACCAGTTTTACCCCAACCCCCGAGGTGTCAGAACACCACCAAGAGCAGATGCAACTCCTGCGCCAACAGTTGCAAGAGGTGGAACAACAGGTAGAATTCTACCAACAGCAAATTTCCGATCGCGATTCTCAATTGTACCAGCAGCGGCAAGCCGTTCAGGAATTGACCGATCAATCCAGGATGCTGGAGGAAGTGGTGCAAGAGCTACCGGAAATCTACCGCCAGAAATTCGCCGAACGATTGGAACCGATCAAAGAAAAGGTGGAAGTGCTTCAACGGGAAAATCGCAAGCTGCACGCCGAACTCCAAAGTGTCAGCTATCGTCTGGCAATGCGTTCTCGCCAATCACAAGGTCAGCTCGATTTGCCCAGTTTCAAACCCAATAATGGCAATACTTCTCTACCGTCTTTGGGTGGTGCGTAATCTTTGATAGTTGATAGTTGATAGTTGATAGTTGATGGGTAACTACCAATTACCAATTACCAATTACAATTGACCGAGCATTTTGTGGGTTTGGGGAATAACCCGCACTTGCTTGAGTTGTGTTTTCATCAATGTTTGCCAGGATAAGACCTGTTCTGGCAACGGTTCGATCGAGTCGATGAGTTTGTCCGTTCTTAACGCTTCGTTGCTAGCTTTTAGGGATGCGGATAGAGGTGTGACAGGTTGTAAAAAAACGGGAATTTGGGGGTTGACTTTTGCGACTAACTGTGAAGCAATTTCTAGTTCCTCGGGACGAGTTCGATCGCTAATAATAATTTTGACAAAGACTTCGAGATGAGCGCGATCGCAGCGTTGCAGAAACGCTGCGTGTTCTGTCCACCAGGTCTCACCGCTGACACTAGGCAACTTGATATCCATACCGACGACATCAAGATAAGGCAAAATGGGGTCTAAATTTTGCGGTCGATGTCCGGCGGTTTCTAGATATATGGGTAAGCCTGTTGAGTCTCGAACCCGAGGCAAGAATTCGGTTAAAAAGGGCGAGTGCAGCAGAGGTTCGCCTCCGGTAAGACTGATGCTATCGTGCAGTCCGGGTTGATTTTGTCGCTCTACCCAATGTAATAAGTCCTCTAGACTAACGGGATTGAGATGTGTTTCAAAATCCCGTAGTCCGGGGGTGCGCTCGATTTGACAGTCCTTTGGGATCTTCCAGGTATGGGCACTATCACAGAAATAGCAGCGCAAATCGCACAATGCAAATCGGACAAAAATTTGACGAGTACCGACGTTGAGTCCTTCTCCTTGAATCGCAGAAAAAACTTCGACGAGTTGGCTGGTGAGAGATTTCATATGACGAAGATTTCTGGGAACCCTGATGTGGTGGGGTCTTTACCTAATTCCAGGATAGAGCCAGAGTTTCCAGTCAAACATGAAGAAAACCTTAAATCAAGGATGGCAGCTCCTCAGTCACAAAAGCGATCGAATCTGGATGGAGCTAAATGGACGGAGCTAGCGGGATGATGATTTGACTGACGACTCGACCGTCCTCGAGTCGATAAAAATTGAAATCTCCTCCCATTTTTTGCAGCAATTGTTGGTAGATAATCAGATTTAAGCCCGGAGGACGATCGATGTAGGAAGACATGAGCAGATCGGCTTTGCGACTTTGGTGATAGGCTTCGATCGCTCGCGGTTCGATTTTGCCCCAATCGACGATCGACAATTCTAGCAACGGAAACGAGCGGGTGGTGGCTTCAGGCGGCAGGGGTCGATAAGCAATCTGAATCCGTCCGTTGTTTTCAGTGCGCCCGCAGGCAACCATCAACAGTTCTGCAAAAATAAACTCCAGCTTTTGCCGGTCGCCGCGAATGCTGAAATGTCCTTCTCGGGAGACTTTCATCCAAATTTGACGCTGGTTTCTCACCGGTTCTACCCGATCCATCGCCCGCTTGAGCAAACCGGCAATCGAAAAAGTTTCGATCGCCAGCGCAATCTTCCATCGCTCCCGATGTAGGAACTGATTCAGCGACGAGAGCGAGTTGGCTAGCTGCTGGAGAGTTTGTTGGTAGCGCATTTGTTGCAGCGACTGCGATTGGGAATCGTCATTGTCGTTGCCGACTAGAAACAAATCCAGTTGGTTGAGTTGAGTGGTTCCGGTGCTGGCAGTCCGACACAATTCCTCCAATAAGTTGTGTTTGTACCAATTGAGGATTTCCATGTTCCGCTTGCGAGACAGCAACTTCTGGGTCACCATTGCGGTTCGGCGCGATCTTGCCAACTCAGCCACCAGTAAATTTACCAGTTCTAGTTCTTGATTCGTCCAGTGGCGAGTGACTAAATCCGCAACGATTGCCACCCCGGTTGGCGCTTGTTCTGGAGATGTCTGCAAGGCGATAACCCGCAAGTCTTGAATCGCACGATTTCCCAGCCAATCCGCCGTTTCCTGCGGCAGTTCCTCCAAACTCACAGGACCGACTAACCCAGAAGCCGATAGCGCCTTTTGAATCAACGCATCATGGTGTACAAAAATGGCTCGGTCTCGATCGAGTTTTAACCCCGGATGCGAGGAAATTTCGTGGCTGACTCGACCTTGAGGGCGTCCCGGTTGCCACGTCACCAGCGCCGCCAGAGGAACCTGAAGGACTCGGGCAATTTGTCGTAAAATCTTCTTCTCGAACTGCTCTTCATCCTCAGTCCCTTCGAGCTGCGTCAGTCCCCACTGAAGTGTTTGAATGATTTGCTGTTGTTGTTCGGTTTGACGTTGGAGCTGCCACTGATGCAAGATCAGACCCATTTGTTGGCTGACAGTTGCCAGCAGTTCTCTCTCGGCGTGAGTCCAGACGCGAGGGGTATCGCCAGCCACCGCTAAGACGCCTTCCAAGGGGTGTCCGAGGTGAGTGTTGCAGACCAGTAACGATCGCACCCCCACTTCGGTAAAAGAGTCTCGCCAAGCACTGAAGCGCACGTCCAATTCCGATGAGTAAGGACGCGCCGAGCTATCGAGCCAATTTTCGATGCCGATGGGGTCTCGAGCGGTTTCGAGTAACCGCCAATCCATCAATGATAAAATGGGCAGTGGGGATTCCACCGGCTGTCGAGTGGGGGGATAATTCTGGTAAACAATTTCAAAGCGATCGCGATCGCGATCGTGAAGCAAAAAGAAACATCGCTGCACGTTCAACCGAGTCGCTAGTTTCTCCGCGCAATGGGCTAGGGTCGTTTTCCAATCTTTCTGTGAGGAAATCGCTTGAGTCAGTCCGGCTCTTAATTCCCCGTCGAGTTGAATTTGCCCGATGGTTTCTTCCATTTGGCTTAAAGGAAGCGCCAAACCCGCCAGCCCAGCCACCCCTCGCAGCCAATGTTTATCCTCTTCCTGCCAAACCCGAGGTTCTTTTCCTTCCAAAGACACAAACCCCACCAGTTCTTTGGCATTGAAAATGGGGGCAGCCAGCAACGATCGTGCTTTGAGCAGGCGCATCAGACGACCGGTGGCATCGACTTTGAGAGCCGAATTAGACTCGCTCATGGCGATTGCCCGATTCTCTAGCAACATCTGATAGAAACCATTAATATCGGGTAATCGAATTTCTTCGACTTCCTGGGTTTTGGAATTGCCTCGATTTTGAACGAGTTGAGCGCGATTGGTCGCCCGACGCCAGAAGAGACCCCGATCTCGATCGTACCAATAAATGTGGGTGCGAGACGGTTGCAAACAGTGGTGGGTTTCGGCAACCAGCAGATCTAGATAGTCATCCAGGCGCGTCAGAGAACGCAACTGCCCCAACAGGGAGAGTAACACCTCTTGCGGACGCTTCGCTTGCAGGTTTTGCCGTTGGAGTTGAAGTTGAGCCCAGGTGGCTGCTAATTCCCCAAAGACGATCGACAGTTGCGCTTTTTCTTCGGAGGAGGTGGAGATCCCCCAATGCTGAGAACCGAGCAAAATGGCACCCAAGCAAAGGTTACGGTAGCGCAGCGGAAAAATGACCGCACCTTGAATCTCACACTGTTTGGCAATTTTCCGCCAATCTCCGCCTTTGACTTCTTCTCGCAAATCCGCCACCGCTACGGGGCGCTGCTGAACCACCACTTGCTCCATTAAATCCCCCGGAGACAGGGAAAATGCTTGCCTGAGAATTTTGAAATCTCCTTTTGTCATTTTGCCCCCCCGACCGATCAGTTTATGTTCGGTACGATCGTAAGCACCGACCCAAATGAGATCGTACTGACACTCGGTTTTCAGATAATTGAAGGTTGTTTCTAGCAAAACCTCAAGAGTATTCGCCTCTCGTAGGGTTTGAAGAGTCAGTCCAATAGCAATCAGTTTTTGTCCGTATTCGGTCTGTTGTTTGGGCTGGATCATAGGATTTGGGGATGGGATGTGAAGGTTAGAGGCGTGTGAGGGACAAATGCGCTTAAATAGAGGGCGTTGGCATCGCCAACTCCACTCTCGACGCCATGTTGGTGTCGTTCCTCTGCTCATGCCGTTGGCAAAGTGACTCCAAGGGAGTATCGCCGCGTCGAGAGTGGATGAATTTGAGGGGTCTACCCCCCGATCCCATCCTAACCTCTCTATTTTTAACCCCCAACCCCTTCTTAAAGTTGAACGATGGATATGTATCAAACGGTTTTGCGACCGATTTTGTTTTCCGGAGCGAACGCCGATCCGGAGTGGCTGCACCGTCAGACCATAGAAGTGCTAGCCTGGTTGGCACGATCGCCAAACCATCCGATCGGGAGTTGGGGGCAAGCACAGTTGCAAACCGCCTTGTGTTACCCGGACTCTCGTCTCCAACAAAAACTTTGGGGATTAATGTTTCCTAATCCCGTGGGTTTAGCTGCCGGATTCGATAAAAACGGTGAAGCGGCTGGGATTTGGTCGAGTTTAGGATTTGGATTTGCCGAACTGGGAACCGTCACTCGGCTCGCTCAAAGCGGAAATCCTCGCCCGCGACTCTTCCGTCTCACGGCCGATCGTGCCGCGCTCAATCGCATGGGGTTTAACAACTGCGGTGCTTGTGGCATGGCAGCGAATTTAGAATCAGTTAAGCCCGCTCTCTCTCCTACAATCCCCTTGGGGATCAATCTCGGTAAATCTAAGGTAACACCTTTAGAGGAGGCGGCTCAAGATTACGGCTTCAGTTTCCAAACCCTCTACGATTTGGGCGATTATTTTGTGGTCAATGTCTCCTCTCCCAACACCCCCGGATTGCGGTCTTTACAAGCCCCACAACAGCTCGAACCGATCCTTCGCAACTTGCAAGCCAAAAATCGCGATTCTAAGCCGATATTGGTAAAGATTGCCCCGGATTTGGCATTCGACGACATTGCCGCTGTGGTCGATCTGGCTCAAACTTACAAATTAGCCGGAATCATCGCTACCAATACCACCACCCGTCGCGAAGGACTCCAAACCCAAATTCTTCCCAAAACCGGAAAACCCATCATTGAAGAAGCTGGAGGTATCAGTGGCGCACCGGTCCGATCGATATCGACTGAGATTATTCGATCGATTTGGCAGCAAACGGAGGGACAACTCCCCATTATTGGTGTCGGCGGTATTTTCACGGTGGAGGATGCTTGGGAGAAAATTACAGCCGGTGCGAGTTTGGTTCAAGTCTATACGGGTTGGACATACGAGGGGCCGTGGATGGTTAAACGCATTCTCCAAGGGTTGTTGGAAAAATTAGATCGACACGGGTTAACTGAGATTTCCCAAGCGGTGGGATTGAGTCATCGATCGAATATTTCCCGATACAGATGAAAGTCATAAAAACGCCCAATCTTCCGCTTTGGTTTCTTCTGAGTTGCTTGCTGCTGGGAATTGGATTCGGGTTATATCTTGTTTTCCACCCCGGAAAACTTATCGCTGCTGAATCGATGGCGATTTCTCTCGATGCCGATCGATCTTTAGTGGCTCAACTGTATACTCCCCGAGGCAAACCGAAGCCTCACCCCATCATGATTTTGGGTCATGGGGTCAATAATAGCAAAGCGACGATCGCACCTTTGGCGATGGAATTGGCACGACACAGCATCGCCGCGCTGACTTTCGACTTTGGCGGATATGGAGAATCTTACTCTTTATCCACCGCCGAAAAATCCATCGAAAGCCTAGAAAGCAGTACCTTAAAAGATGCTCGATCGATTTTGGCTTGGATTCGCCAGCAACCCGAACGCTTCGATCTCACTCGCATCGGTATCGGCGGTCACTCTATGGGAGGAACGACAGCCTTACAACTGGGACAAATAGACCCGCAATTACGGGCGACAGTGGTGCTGAGTATGACCGGAACAGCAACGCCATCCGCCCCCAAGAACTTGTTTTTCGGCATTGGTGCTTACGAACAAATGAATTCCCCTCGCGACGCGCGCATCGCGATGCAGGCAGCCACCGAAAGCCGGGATGCAATCTGTCTCAATGGCGGTATTTGCGGAGATTTCGCTACGGGTACGGCACGCCAGCTTGCGGTATCCGCTTCTGCTGACCACATTTTCGCACCCTACGACGGGCGATTAACCGCTGCGGTTGTTCATTGGGTGAGGAAATCGTTCGCGCTAGAAACCCAAGATATAGCAGTCGCTAAAACGGTTAGGACAAATTCTGGTAGGGGCGAAGCATTTGCACGGGAAATCTCATGTACGAATCAACAAGCATCATGGAAATGCTTCGCCCGTTCGCCTATTCCCGGATGGATTTTGGGTTGGGGACTAATGTTCGGGGGAGGCATCGGAGTTGGTGTTTGGGGAATTTGGCAACTTGATGGCGTTTTCGATCGTCGGTCTCGATGGCGAAGACTTTGGCGATACGGCAATCCAGCGTTTTTGTTGATGGTGACGATCGCACTTTGGGGATACTTTAATGACAAATCAGCAGACACCGCTGCCAATTTCCTACTATTTTTCTACATTCTCCAACTCACCAGCAATTATACGCTACGCGACCCGGAAAAATTCCCCAAAGCCTTGCGTATATTAGGTTTGTACGCCCTGTTATTGGAGTTTGCTGTACTTTTGCCTGCCTTAATTTTCGGTTTGGGAGAACTTTGGCATCAACCTGTCTATCTGCTGGGCTTACCCCAGTTTATCGGTCAATGGCTGTTGTGGAGCGGTTATTGGGTCGCTCAACTGGTCAAAGCCGCATTTTTCCCCATGCATACTTTAGAACTGCGGTTGAGTGGGTGGTTCGTGTTATTGGTATTGTGGGAATTCCTCCGACCCGGCGCGACATTGGGGACGATCGAGAAATCTGCCATTTTTACAGTGCGGTGGCTGCGTCGTCCGTTCCAAATCACCGTTGGGAAGGTCTCTTCCGGGCAGGTTGTCGGGTTGTCTATGTTAGCTGGAATTCTAGCAATTTTGTTACATCAGCGCGTCACTGATGGACTTCTCGGGTTGCTCGAAAGTGAGGGCAGTTTAGTGATGCGACAGGTGAGTCTGTTGCTATTGCTGCCGTTAGTAACGATCGTCGGGTGCGTGCGATCGTCTTGGTTTCGTCGCTGGGAAGTTGCCGTGGCGGCGGCGGATGATGTAAGGCAATGATGTAAATTGTTGAGTTTCAATGCGCCATCGCTTCTCGGAGTCGTTGTTTCAGGTGCGCTAAGTCGATCCCAAAACCCTCTTTGAGGATGCGAATTGCCACCCCAACGTATTGAGTTGGGGTTTCCTCATCTTCCTCCAAAATACTGAGAAGTAAGTGTTCGGGTGTAATGTGAGATTGCTGCAACTGTTGCGCTCGATCTGTGGCTAGTTCAAAGACTCGTACAACCCTTGGAGCCAGAGGAGGCTCATCCTCGGGTACGTGTATATTCGTCGGAGGTGAGCCGAGCAATTGCAAAGTGTATTGTTGTGCAACATCAAAAGTAACGCCGGCTGCCTTCAGGACTCGGGCGGCAGTGCTGGTGCCTTCAGCCAGCAGTCCCAGCAGTAGGGCTTCTGTCCCTACAACATCCACATGTAAATTGCCAACGGCATCTAGCGCTAGATGCATGACCTGGATTGCCTCTGGTGTGAGGTTCCGCTCCGGTGGTTGGATATCGTCGGTCAGCGACGCGAATGCTACAGCTTTCAAGATGTATTCAAACGTAGCAGTATCCATCGTCCCCCAAGTCGCTGATTCTGCTCCCTCTTTGTGATACAGCTTGATGAGTGACTCATAAATTTTGAGGTCGCCACCTATCAAATATTTCATGTTTTGCTGCCAATAGTTGGCTAATGCACGAGTGAGAGTACTGCATAGATGAGGGTCTTTACTTCGAGCAATACGTGTTAGGTTTAGCATCTCTTGCCACTGGTGCTCTTGTTCTTGAAATCGGGATGTCAGGGCGGTTTGTTGTTCGGGTGTAAAATATTGTTCGGTCATGGAAATCGTCTCTATTGCTTCAATTAGGTTTTCAACCGCCACCGATTGGGTTGTTTCTAGTTCTTTGGCGATCTTACTCAACTGGTTAAATAGCGCTCTGGATACTTCCATCTGCTCTTGCAACCGGGCTAGATGTAAATCGATCGTTCTGGGCAAGGAGAAATTCGGGTTTTCCAAACATTCGCGAATTTCATGCAAAGAAAAGCCTAGCTGCCGTAGTGACAGAATTTGCTGAAGCCGGATGATATCTCGATCGCCATACAGTCGATGTCCGACTTCGGTTCGATGAGAGGGCGAAAGCAAGTCAATGTCGTCGTAGTAGTGCAGCGTCCGAATCGAGAGTCCGGTTTGTTTAGCCAGTTCCCCAATCTTTAAAAGGCTAGACATGGACGATCTCAGCTCCTATTTTCCAGAAGAATGCAGTTGATGATTTCATCCTAGAGCCTGACGTTACGTGAGGTTCAAGGGGTATTCAGTGATTTTTTGGGCTGAGATTTTTTGGGCTGAGTTTGCCGTCTTCGATGTGGAGGGGGCGATCGGCAAGACCGAGAATACAGATGTTTTGGCTGCCGTCGATTCGTCAGGCAGATTTCTGAAATCTGTATACTCTTGATTTTCTAACCCATAAAAATCGGGATGACTGGATTCGAACCAGCGGCCCCTTCGTCCCGAACGAAGTGCGCTACCAAGCTGCGCCACATCCCGTAAGTGCATCTAGTTTATCATACCAAACAGATCGCCCGATTTGGGTGAATTCAGTTACGATGATTACGAAGTCATTGCGATCGCTCGAATACCCCCCGTGATAGTCAAGCCAGATTGGTTAAGAGTTAAAGCCCCCCAGTGGGAGCGCGTCGGCAACGTCAAAGAAATTCTCCGGGACTTAGCGCTCAACACCGTTTGCGAGGAAGCTTCTTGTCCCAACATCGGGGAATGCTTCAACAACGGCACGGCAACCTTCCTGATTATGGGACCGGCCTGTACCCGTGCTTGTCCCTACTGCGACATCGATTTCGAGAAAAAACCCCAACCCCTGGATGCCACCGAACCCGATCGTTTAGCGGAGGCGGTACGGCGGATGAATCTCAACCACGTGGTGATTACCTCCGTCAACCGCGACGATCTCGAAGATGGGGGTGCGTCCCAATTCGTCCGCTGTATCGAGGAAGTCCGGAATTTATCCCCCAAAACCACGATCGAAGTCTTGATTCCCGATTTGTGCGGCAATTGGCAGGCGCTGGCAACCATTCTCTCGGCACAACCCGAAGTTCTCAACCACAACACCGAAACGATTCCCCGGCTGTATCGGCGAGTTCGACCCCAAGGCGATTACGATCGAACCTTAGATCTCCTCCGGCGCACCCGAAAAATTGCTCCTGGGGTTTACACCAAATCCGGGATTATGGTGGGTTTGGGGGAAACCGATGCCGAAGTGCAGCAAGTGATGCAAGATTTGCGATCGGTCGATTGCGATATCCTCACCATCGGACAATATTTACAACCCAGTGCCAAGCACCTGCAACTTCAGGAGTTCGTCTCTCCCGAGCAATTTGCCGCCTGGCAAGTTTTTGGCGAGTCCATCGGGTTCCTGCAAGTCGTTTCCTCGCCGCTGACTCGGAGTTCCTACCATGCCGAACAAGTGCAAGCGTTAATGGAACGCTATCCTCGATAAATACCGATGGCATCGATCGTTCCCGAGTTTCTACATCACTCGGGTTACGGATGGGAGACCGACAGAGACGTCTCGACTGAGGTGGCGTCTTTGTCTTTGTTTGAGCATTGTCTCACTCGATATCCGCAACGATTTGCCGCCAAAAGACGTGCCAAATCGCCGATCGGGCAAAGAGGTGTAGCGCCACACGTAGAAGTTCCTCATCTCTCCCCATACGGACAAAAGTCGAGCTAATTTCTCAATTCCCTTGACTTTTCAATTTCAGTGCTAAAGTGGGAACATAAGCGGACTTTGCTGTAAATAAATATCGAGACTCATGGATTGCCATACGGATAAAATTGGCAACCCGAAGTGCAGTTAGTTCCGAGTTTTCTAGGAGATAAGTCTTCTTTGTGTCAAGTGGTTTTTCTCAAAACTTACCGTAATTTTACGTAAAACAAGTCAAGACCCATTAAGTTTTGCGAAAACCTTCGGAAGCGATCGAAAACACAGGTAAGTTGTGATGAGGATTAATAGGCGTCTCTGACCCCCATCACTTAACTTTCCCTGGGATGTTTCTATACTGAATTTATGAGGCGAAGTTCTGAAAGCTTCTGCAACAGGTTCGGCGAACAAAAGATACTTTATACTTTTCTTCTCGAATCGGTTTGCAGACTCTTTCACCGGGGGTCATTGAACTTCAGCGTCAACCGCCAGAGTCAATTTGTATTAAAGATTCATTTTGACAATGAGCCAATACGCAGCCCGACCCACTTCCAGTTTGCCAGGAGCTATTGAGAGACCTACGATGCCAGGAACAGCTTTCTATCAAGATCTTGAAAACAACGCCCAGCTAAATCCTAGCTTGGATGAGTTGGAACTTGCCACTCCAGACGATATTGCGAGTTCCTCGTTGGGTATGGAAGTCGAGTATACAGATGCCGATAGCCTGCCATCCAATGCTAGAAATCGGACAACCACCGACCTCGTGCGGATCTATCTCCAAGAAATTGGTAAAGTAGAACTGCTCGGTCGCGACGAAGAAGTTGCTGAAGCACAAAAAGTTCAGCAGTATGTCAGCTTGCTAGAATCACGCCGCCAAGCTGCCGAAGACGGAGACGAGTTGATGCAGCGCTGCGTGCATTTGGTGGAAGTGCGCGATCGTCTGACCTCTCAATTGGGGCATCGTCCTTCCCTGGAACGCTGGGCAACAGACGCGGGGATTGTTGTTAGCGACCTCAAACCAACGCTGGCGGAAGGAAAGCGTCGTTGGGCGCAGTTAGCGGGTTTGACTGTCGAAGCACTGGACAAGATTCAAACCAACGGCAAGCGCGCCAAAGCGCATATGATTAAAGCCAACCTGCGCTTGGTGGTCTCTGTTGCTAAAAAATATCAAAAACGGGGATTGGAACTGTTGGATCTGATCCAAGAAGGAACCATCGGCTTAGAACGAGCCGTTGAGAAATTTGACCCCACTCGAGGATATCGGTTCAGCACCTACGCTTACTGGTGGATTCGTCAAGGCATTACCCGGGCAATCGCAACCCAAAGTCGCACAATTCGCCTTCCGGTTCACATCACCGAAAAACTTAACAAAATTAAAAAAGCCCAACGACAGTTCGCTCAGGAGAAAGGTCGTATCCCCACCCTCGAAGATATCGCTAAAGAATTGGAGATGACCCCCGAGCAAATTCGGGAAATTCTCCTGCGGGTTCCTCGATCGATTTCCTTGGATACCAAGGTGGGTAAAGATAAAGACACGGAGTTAGGCGATCTTTTGGAAACCGATGAGGTTTCTCCCGAAGATATGCTGATGCGCGAGTCCCTCCAAAAGGATTTGCAACACCTGCTTTCCGATCTAAGCAGTCGCGAACGGGATGTCATTCGCTTGCGCTATGGATTGGGCGATGGCAACCCCTATTCTCTAGCCGAAATCGGTCGCGCTTTGGATCTGTCTCGGGAACGGGTTCGTCAGATTGAAGCAAAAGCTTTGCAAAAGCTGCGCCAACCCAAGCGTCGCAACCGGGTTCGGGATTACTTGGAAGCATTGGCTTAAGCAACGGGTCTGGGCGATCGATCGCCCAGATATTCCTCTAGAATATTAAGAAGTATTACAGCAAAATTGCTCCATCCTATCATTGAACCCGAGCGCTATAACTTCAAGTTGTGGCGCTCGTTTTTGTTGGATTCTTATAGCTATTGGCTATCAGCTATCCGATCTGAGTTGGCATCCCGACGATCGGACTCCGGGCTCTATCCATATCCCCGCAAAGAAGAGTTCTGAAGTCCGTTTGGTGATGAGATCCTCAACTCAAGGGAGGAGGAAAAGAGCTTCGGAACTCGGAGGGGGGTGGAATCGCCTAGAAAAGACGAGGTTACGGTTATCAACCCATGAGTTTGTTTAAAATTATTCTCAATAAAGATGCTTGTTGACAAAAAGCATTCTTGTTCTGTACTCTATAACAATATAGGGAATTTATAAAACTTGCTATGCCGACCTACACAACAGCCGCCCTCAAATCCGAGCTGAACGAAAGGGGCTGGCGGATGACTCCCCAACGAGAAACGATTTTGCAGATTTTTCAAAATCTGCACAAAGGAAAACACTTGAGTGCTGAGGATTTATACAATCTTTTGCACGAACAGGGAGAACGAATCAGTCTATCGACCATCTATCGAACGCTGAAGTTGATGGCAAGGATGGGTATTCTCCGAGAACTGGAGTTAGGAGAAGACCACAAGCATTATGAAATCAACCAGCCTCATCCCTACCATCACCATCATTTAATTTGCGTAAAGTGTAACAAAACGATCGAGTTTAAAAGCGATTCCATTTTAAAGACCGGTACGAAGACGGCTCAAAAAGAGGGCTATCACCTCCTCGATTGTCAGTTAACCATTCATGCCGTTTGTCCGGCTTGTCAGCGGGCGCTAACTCCGTTCTAGAACGGAACGGGCAAGGGACGCAAGGTGGGGATGTTAAACGGTTGTAAAGAGGATTCGTCTGTAGAGGCAACGGAGTGATTTCTCAGGTAAACGACTCGCGCATCAAATCCTCGATCGCGCGCGTTGTTTGATTGGTTTTGGGCAAAATCTCGATCCAAAAATCGACCCACTTCTACATAAACTCCTCGACGATCGGTTTCGACAAGGGTGGCATTCGGGAAAAATCCACGCACATCTTGTAGAAGCAACTCGTCATTTCTTTGTGGAATGACGACGACGTAAAGATGTTTTGCCTCGATTTCCGGTTCTGGAACAAATGTCTGTACTGGCAACGGATTGTTGACTCTGACTAAGCGATTTGCCGTCCGTTCGTCCACCACCCCGGTCTGGGTCAAACCATAATACCGTTGAAATTGAACTAGTGCGTCTTGGGTATCTGTACCAAATCGGCTATCGATGTTTCCGGGAGGAAATCCCGTGTTTTGTAACAAAAGCTGAAGTTGTTGGACTTCTATCCCAACTGACCCCTGACGTAACCCCACAAGAGGACGAGTTTGCCAAAAGTCTCCCCGTCGATCTAATTCCAGCAGTGCCGTTTGAGTTTCCACTCCGGCTTTCCCATCGGCATCAAACCGGAAATCTCGCTGAAATTGGATGACAGAGGCTTGAGTGGCGCGATCGAAAACCCCCGTGACGCTACCGTCAAAATACCCCAACTGTCGTAAACGGCTTTGGAGTTCGGCAACATCAGTTCCCGCCATGCCGAGTTCTAGGGTGCGGCTGCCAAATTTAAACACAGGCAACAATTCGATCGACTGAGCCCGTGCCAATTGGCTCCCTAGAGGCAGTAGCGAGGTGTTGCCAAGAAAACAGAGGGTGAAAGCGGACAACCCTAGAAATAACCATCGCCACCGCACTGAGGTCTGTTGAATATTTTGAGGAAGGATGGGATTATTGCCGGATTGTTGGGACATTCAGACTCGATACTAGTGATTAGACTTACTCAGTAGTATAGAAGAAATATTGAAAACGATCTTCAACCGTTGGATTGTAGAACTGCTAGCTCAAATCGGGTTGAAGATCGGGATTTCTTAAGCAATCGATCCTCTTTGTGCGAGAGAATCCCCAGAAGTTGGATGGAACTGTCCGATCGGTATTCGGCTCTACCCACTAATTCGATCGGATGTAGACGGAAGGCTTAGAGCCAACCCAGACGATCGCACAGAACCGCAACTGCCGCAGCAAAGGCAGTAATTCCCAGTGCCAAAAAGGGATTTTGTCCTTGTGCAACGGCGAAAGAAGTGGCAACTCCCGCTCCTAAAGCAGCCGTAACCGCAGCCACGAGAGGATCTTTCCGTGCATTTTTGTTATACATTGCAATTGATTTGTTGTAGTTTGAGTTGAAGTCTTTTAAGTTTCTCTAAACTTATCACCCAAATTTACTCGGTCTATATAATTAACTATCTTTTGCAATCAAGATTAAAATTTAGATACTTTTATTAACAAAAGCTGATTTATTTCTAAAGAAAACCTTAAGAAAATTAAATATCCTTCAAGGATTTGATCGAGGTCGTAACTCAGTCAAAATTCATGGGTAGAAGTCGGAGTTCTACTAGAACTCCGACTTCTGAGGCTTCTAGCCGCGCAATTTTTCTGCCCAAATGCGCGTGGGTAGTCCCCAAACATAGATAAAACCTTCAGCCGCTTTGTGATCGAAACGATCGTCTGCTCCGTAGGTGGCTAAATCATCTGAGTAGAGCGAATTTGCCGATTTGCGTCCGACAATAAAGGTATTGCCCTTCAACAGCTTGATCCGTACCGTTCCAGAAACCCGTTCTTGAGTTTGGCTAATGAAAGCATCCAAGGCGGCTTTCAGGGGGCTGAACCACAGTCCGTTGTACACCAGATGGCTATACGTCTCTTCAATGCCGCGCTTGTACTGCGTCACATCTTTGGTTAGGGTCAAACTTTCCAAATCGCGGTGAGCTTGGATCAACACCAGCAATGCTGGCGCTTCGTAAATTTCCCGCGATTTAATCCCCACCAAGCGGTTTTCCACCATATCGAGGCGACCGACACCGTGGCGTCCGGCAATCTCATTGAGTTGAGTCACCAGCGCCACTGGGGAAAGCGTTTTTCCGTTGAGGCTGGTGGGAATGCCTTTCTCGAAGCCAATTTCCACGTATTCCGGTTCGTCCGGGGTATTGGCAATGGCTTCGGTCATCAAGAACACCTCTTCTAAGGGTTCCGTCCAGGGATCTTCCAGGGGACCGGCTTCGATACTGCGTCCGAGGAGGTTGCGATCGATGCTGTAGGGAGAAGACTTCTTCACCGGGGAGGCAATGCCAAAACGCTCTCCATAGGCGATCGTTTCTTCCCGCGACATCCCCCATTCTCGGGCAGGGGTCAGTACCTTCAAATTGGGGTTTAGCGCGGCTATGGCAACATCAAACCGCACCTGATCGTTCCCTTTCCCCGTACAGCCGTGGGCGACCGCATCGGCTCCATATTCGGCAGCGGCTTCCACCAACAGTTTGGCAATCAACGGACGCGCCAGCGCTGTAGACAAGGGATAGCGATTTTCGTACAGCGCATTGGCTTGGATGGAGGGGAAAGCATAGTTGGTAATAAAGTCCTCGGTGGCATCGGCAACCAGAGATTGACTGGCGCCGGAGGTCAAGGCTTTTTCTCGAATCGGCTCCAGTTCGTCTCCCTGACCCAAATCCGCTGCGAGGGTAATCACTTCCTCTACGCCCCATTCTTCCTTTAAGTAGGGGATGCAAACGGAGGTATCGACGCCGCCGGAATAGGCGAGCACAGCTTTTTTAGCACGTCCCATGTATGTCTCTCTTGCTGAATAACACGAGTGTTTATTATCCGATGAATGTTGACCGATGAATGTCAGGGAGAGCAGATTTTTGGGAAAAATTTCTCAGAAATGTTACGGATTGGGGAAGAGTAGACTCGATCGACCCTGTGACATTCCCGGATGCTGGGGGTGAGACTGTGCCATACCCCCGGCGGGATCTCGCATTGCGATATTAGATGTATTGATGACTGACGCAATGGCTCCCAATATAGGGGCAACTGTGGGGGGATTGCCGCTACAAAAGATGAGTACGTAGTCCTTTCATTAAAATATTTCGGGCTGCGTTCTCGATCGCGATCGAGAACGCAGCCACATTGGCAAACATAAGTACGATATAACACCTTCAAATTTGGGACTATACCGCAAACTGCTTCGCTCTTATGAATGCTCCTCCACCTGCTGACGCGAGGTTGAGGTGTCTTCTATTAGAAGGGTTTATCCCTCCCGACAGGCGGCATTCTCGCCGTGTTCTGGGAACTTTTGCCCAGCAACACCCCCAAGTCGTTTCCGCAATGGGGCTAAAATTCAAGATGGGAATTTGTGCCCCGACTCAACTTTACTTATTCGGCTGAGGCGTCATCCGCAGATAAGGTTTAATCTCCTCAACCCCTTTAGGGAACTTCTGTTTCGCTTCCTCTGTGGAAATAGAAGGAACGACAACGCAGTCATCGCCATCTTTCCAGTTCACGGGAGTGGCAACGCTGTGGCTATCGGTTAATTGTAAGGAGTCGATGACGCGCAGAATTTCGTCGAAGTTGCGTCCGGTACTGGCGGGGTAGGTAATCGTTAGGCGTAGCTTTTTGGCAGGATCGATAATGAAGACGGAACGCACCGTCAGGTTGTCGAGGGATTTGGGGTGAATCATGCCGTAGAGATCGGCAACTTTACGATCGGGGTCTGCCAAAATGGGATAATTCACTGTGGCGGACTGGGTTTCGTTGATGTCGCCGATCCAGCCTTGGTGAGAGTCGGCGGAATCGACACTCAGCGCGATGGTTTTGACGTTGCGTTTTTCAAACTCTGCGGACAGTTTGGCGACTGCACCGAGTTCGGTGGTGCAAACGGGGGTGTAGTCAGCGGGGTGAGAGAACAGAACCACCCAGCTATCTCCCGCCCATTCGTGGAAGTTAATCGTGCCTTGGGAAGAGTCTTGAGTAAAGTCGGGAACTCGATCGCCGAGTTGTAATGCCATAAGAGGAATCCTAAATCTGTTAATAGGTGAACATTTTGATGATTTTACCGGAAGATCCTCTCACAAAACCCCGGCTTATCGGTGGGATTTTAGCGATTTTTAATATATCGATCGTCCTTCGCCCCAAATCTATCTTTATCCTGACAAACTAGGTTGACATTCTCCCAATTATACTAATATAAATGATAAGTTTAAATTATAGGTTTGGCGTTGTGTTTCAACTGCTGTACTATCTGGTTCATGCTATTCAACCGTTTCTCGTGCCGATTTGCTTGGTTTGTGCTTGGACGATCGTCTTTTTGGGAATCGCGAGTGTTTGGGGAGCGATCGCTGCAACAACGGCTAGTGCAAAGCAAATGCACCAAATCCCTTGTTCGGGTTGTGTCTTTTTCACCAATGATTACCGTCTCAAATGTCCGGTGAATCCGAAAGGGGCAATGACGGAAGAAGCGATCGATTGTCCGGATTATCGATCGAGGTAGTGCCTAGTAAGGGCGAAGCATTCGAGCCTACTAGGCACTATCATCCAAAGAACACGCTCCCAAATGCTTCGTCTGTATATTTGTTAGTTGTTAGTTGCGATCTCGAAGACAGGTTAAACCTAGAAAGACTTCACTGAGCATTTCGTCCAGACTTAGACCGTACTAATCGGGAAGTTCGATGAGTTTCGTTTTAGAGGATAATCCCGATTTGATGATGATTTGAGATTTGGGAATTCCCAACTTTTTGGATAAAAGTGCAATAAGTTCCTGATTGGCTTTGCCATCGACCGGGGGAGACTGCAACCGAACGGTGAGGCTACCATCGGTTTCTTCAGTAATGCTAACTTGTTTGGAATTCGGTTTGACTCGGACTTGTACAATTGTCATTTATTTAAGATGTCGATCGAGATCGTGATGAACCTTCATCAAATACGAGGATGAAACTTGCGATACAGCATGGTATTCACAGGTTTACCCCCTAACAAATGCTGTTCGACAATGGCAATGACTTCGCCGGGATGCACTTTCGAGTACCAAATTTCTTCGGGTAATATGAGTACCATCGGTCCGTTGCCACATTGTCCTAAACAACCGGAGCCTCGAACCGAAATTCCGACGATCGACTGAGATTGAAATGCGGCTAAAACTTCCGCAGAACCTTGTCGTTTACAGGTTCGATTCTGACAAACTAAAACTTGTTGTGGGTTATCGCTCATTAGGAGTGCGGGGTGTGGGGTGCGGAGTAAAAAGGAAAGATTTTAACTTTTAACCTTCTGTTTTCTGCCTGAAATACGAGTTCGCCCAATCCCGATGACGATCGTAGAATGGGGGAGAAGTCCACTGTCGATCGCGAATGTCAGAGATCTCCGTCTCGTCTGAACAACTACATCAGACGCTCAAACAGTATTTTGGTTACGATCGCTTTCGTCCGGGACAGCAAGAGACGATCGAAAATGCCCTTGCCAACCGGGATTCGCTGATCGTCATGCCGACAGGTGGAGGGAAATCCCTGTGTTTCCAGTTACCGGCGCTACTTCGATCGGGTTTAACGGTGGTGGTTTCTCCTTTAATCGCCTTGATGCAAGATCAAGTGGAGAGCCTGCAAAATAACGGGATTGGCGCCACCTTTCTCAATAGTACCGTCAGTGCGGGGGAAGTGCGATCGCGCAGTGAAGACATTCTCTGCGGCAAAATCAAACTGCTCTACGTGGCACCAGAACGCTTGCTGGGCGATGCCTTCCTGGCATTTCTAGACCGTGTTGCCGCAGAAGTGGGGTTGGATGCCATTGCCATCGACGAAGCCCATTGCGTGTCCGAGTGGGGACACGATTTTCGCCCAGAATACCGCCAGTTGAGCCAACTGCGACGCCGCTATCCCCAAGTTGCGGTGATGGCGCTGACAGCAACGGCTACCGATCGAGTTCGTCAAGATATTATCGGGCAACTCAAACTCCGTCAACCCTATGTTCGCGTTGCCAGCTTCAATCGCCCCAATTTGTATTATGAAGTCCGATCGAAAAATAGTCGCACGTATGTAGAAGTTCTCAAAACGATCCAAGCTGGAGGTTCGGGAATTATTTACTGTCTCAGCCGCCGCCAAGTCGAAGAACTCGCCTTCAAACTCCAACGCGATCGGATTTTGGCATTGCCTTATCATGCGGGACTGGGCGACAAGGAACGCGCCTCTAATCAAACCCGTTTTATTCGCGATGACGTACAGGTGATGGTGGCAACGATCGCCTTTGGCATGGGGATTAATAAACCCGATGTCCGGTATGTCATTCACTACGACTTGCCGCGCAATTTAGAAGGGTATTACCAAGAAGCCGGACGGGCGGGGCGGGATGGTGAACCTTCTCGCTGCATCTTATTTTTTAGTTATGGCGACGAACGCAAAATCGATTGGATTATCGAGCAGAAACCAGACGAAAATGAGCGACGAATTTCTCGTCAGCAACTGCGCCGCGTTATTGATTACGCAGAGGGAACCGACTGTCGCCGTACTATTCAATTGAGCTATTTTGGGGAAAATTTTCCCGGTAACTGCGCCAATTGCGATAACTGCAAAGAGGCAAAACCGATCGAAGATTGGACGATCGAGGCGATGAAGTTTCTCTCATGCGTGGCGCGATGCCAAGAACGGTTCGGCGCGACGCATATTATTGATGTATTGCGGGGATCGAAAAATAAGAAAGTGCTACAAAAAGGTCACGATAAACTCTCAACTTATGGGATTGGTTTGGATAGAACGGCAGAGGAATGGAAACTGCTGGCGCGATCGCTCATTCATCAGAGACTCGTGGACGAAACCACCGATGGTTATCCGGTTCTCAAGTTGAATGCTCTCAGTTGGGAGGTGATGCGACGACAACGAACGGTACAGATTGCGGTGGTGAAAGTTTCCGAAAGTCTGGCAACGGAGAAAAGTTCTTCCTCGGCAGCGGACAGCGAATTGTTGTTTTTTCAGTTACGATCGCTTCGCAAGCAAATTGCCGACGAACAATCCGTACCGCCTTATGTTGTTTTTCCCGATTCGACACTACGGCTGATGAGCCAGAAACGCCCTCAAACGATCTCTGCTTTTGCCCAACTCTCCGGGGTTGGCACTTACAAACTCGAGCATTACGGACAGAGATTTGTGGATGCGATTCGAGATTTCAGCCAAGTTAACCTTTCGACAACCCAGTTACAAACCTTAGAGTTACACCGCCAAGGCTTGAGCGTTGACGAAATTGCCACACAACGCAATCTCAAGCTCAGTACCATTTATACGCATCTTGCCGAACTGATCGAGCGTCAACAACCCGTCGAGATCGATCGGCTGATCCCCCCTGAAATACGATCGACGATCGAGCAGGCGATCCAAGCCGTTGGTTCTGAGACACTCAAACCCGTTTACGAATACCTAGGGGAACGCCACAGCTACGGCGAGATCCGACTGGTCAAAGCGGCGATGGACAATGCTAGCCATCGGGTTTCGGCAACGATTGGTTAGGTTAACAGACAGCGGATAGATCGTCTGCTACTTTGATTTTTCCCCTCATAATCGCCCGCAAAAGTCGGTTGATCGATCGGGCATCATCTTCTGGCAGAGTTTCATCGAGGATGGCTGCCATCAGTCCGTAGCGATCGGCTAGGGTGATCGCACCTGTATTTCTTGCCGAAACTAAAATTTCCGACACTGCTCCTGGGATTAATGTGACTGGGTAAGTCATGATTTTTGAAAACTCGTATCTCCTTTCTATTATTCCCTTTTTTTCTATAAATTTTCGTGATAAATTCACCCAAAAATCTGCGATCGCGATCGTCTCTTTTAGCGATCGTAAATACAACAAACTTGCGATCGATCTCTACTTGACGTGCGATCGCGATCGCAGACAAAACTAATTTTTTGGAGTAGGGCATAATTAAAGCTCCGCTTTAACAAGCCACTTAAAGATTTGTATATCAGTATAAATTTTATCTCTAATGGGGATTTTTATTTGTTTACGAAAATTGATAATGGTTCGTGGATGCGGATCGAGAGTAAAGCAACGGTATAGTTCCGAATTTTAGTATCAAACTTCAATCAATTTTGTAACATCAGTGAGTCTACGGAGAAAGAAGTATCCAACATACTCCCAAATCCCACCCAGAGAAGCAACCCTAGCCGTTGATTGTAGGGTTTGTTGCTTGTTGTAAAATCTCGAGGTTTACTTGCAGATCGTTCGAGCAGTTCGCGACTTTCCATCAACTATATGTCTCAAAATTGAACTCACAATTAAAAAGGGACGCCCAAAAGCGTCCCCAGAAAACCCATTTCAGATGAGCCTACCCGAGCCGTTTTACTCTTGGGTAGGTGCTTCATCCTCAGTCATTTCAGGCATCTGGTTTTGATTGCGAATCAGTTCCAATTGCCGCGCCCGAAAAGCCGCCGCATCGTCGAGAAGAAGGGCATCTTGATCGGCAAGAAACTCATTGGCAGTCCGACCCCGATCGAATCGGGCGCGATGCAGGAGATCGAACACATCAAAGCCGCCATCGCTCGAACCGGTAAACGGATTGACTTCGTTAGGATTGCTAAACCCATCCTGGAAGTTATCCAAAGGTTGGATATTATCGCTGGCTTCTTGAGCGATACTGGTTTGGGGCAAGAAAACCGGGGCAAAACCGATCGCCGCGAAAGCCGCAATTGCCCAGCGGGCGGACGGCTTGAAAACAAACTTTGACATAATGTTTCTTTCGCTAAATACAACAATTTTAACTATGATGATGGGCGATTGGTCGTTGAAACCACTAACCATGGTACGGGCGAAGCATTCGGTTCAAGATCTTTGGTTAATCCGATAAATTATCATCCGAATGCTTCGCCCCTACTAGCCATTACTGAAATCGACGGCGTAATAAAGGTTGAATACTCGTCAGCGCCACGATCGCAAACCCCAGAAGCACCAAAAGTGCCCCACCAAAAGTAATTGTGCCAAAGGGTGCAGTTAACACCACACTGGCGAGTGTCCAATCCGGATGAACGTACAAATACCGAATGGGTTCGATCGCATAACTGAGAGGATTGAGACTGGCAACCCACTGCAACCAATTCGGCATGAAAGAGAGCGGTGCTAGTGCAGTACTCGCAAACAGCAGCGGTAAGTTCGTGACAAAAATAACCGCAATCAATTCGATGTGTCCCGGCAAAGCAAACGCTAAACCCAAACTCAGTCCGGTGACGCCGAGGATCAACAGCAGCAGAATGACGGCGATCGCGCCCAATCCGGCAATACCGGGCAATCCCGCGCCCCAAATTGCCCCGGCGGCGATAATGACTCCCGCTTGAATCATGCTCAGGGTGACAATAAAAATCGCCGATGCGACAACGATCGAAAATCGAGAGGTTAGGGGAGCCACCAGCAAGCGGTTGAGGAAGCCAAACTCCCGATCGAACATTACGGGCAAACCGGCGTTGAGCGCTCCCGCAAATGCCGTAAAGACGATGACTCCAGCGCCTAAAAATTGGGCGTAATTGCGACTCTCGCCAAACATCCCCGCCGGAATGTTCTGGAATAGCGCCCCAAAGAAAATCAACCACATCAAAGGCTGGATAATCCCCGCAATCAACGTTGAGGGACGGCGCTGGAGTTGGATAAATAACCGACGGGTGAGTGCGAGGGTTTCTTGGATAAATTCGCCGATGCCATTGGTATCGGCAAATTCGTCTAAAGTGCGAGCCTTCGACTCAAACGGTGCAACACTATTGCTCATAAGCCGTGGGTAAATACAAGTGCGAACAGGGAATCAAACCGGACGATCGATCGCGTGAAATTGGCAGACCTCGCCCTGGTTCGATCTTAACGCGAAGGATTGGAACCCGAACAGTGAATGGTGGAAAGATAACGATCGGATTTGATAGTCGGGTGTGTTGAGAGACAAAACGCACCCAACTGGGCTGCTATACAATAAAGCAAAGTCGATCGTGTTGACACATTGAGATCGCTCATCCTCAAACCTCAGCCCTCAACACAGAATTGTTTATCCTTTTCTGCCATGTCTCCCCTCAAAAACCCGGTTCAACCCCCAGAAACTCAACCCAAAGAGAATCGAGCAATTTCCTGGGAAGAGGCAATCTTTCCTTCAAGTGAAATCTATAGCGACGAACCCCAGTTGGAAACCTCACTACACCTCAAACAAATTCTGCTATTTCTCAAATGCCTGGAATGGATTTGGCGGGATCGATCGGATTATTACGCAGCCGGAAACTTAAGCATTTACTACAGTCCTCATCAACGCAAGACCGAAGATTTCAACGGTCCGGATTTTTTTGTGGTGCTAGAGACAGACCCAAAAATGCGTCGGAGTTGGGTGGTGTGGGAAGAAGGGGGAAAATATCCCAATCTCATCGTAGAAGTTCTCTCGGATAAAACTGCGAAAGTAGACAGAACGAAGAAGAAAAAGCTCTACCAAGATATCTTTCGCACACCCGATTATTTTTGGTTCGATCCACAGACCCTAGAATGGGCGGGATTTCATTTAGTTGATGGGAAATACCAACCCCTCGAACTCAACGATCGAGGGCTGCTGTGGAGTCAACAACTAGAATTGTATCTGGGAATTCATGAAAACTTCGTGCGTTTTTTCACGGCAGAGGGAGAACTGATTCCCACACCGGAAGAAGATGCACTTTCGGCACAGCAAGAGTTAGAAGTACAGCGGCAGCAGCTCGAAATAGAAAGGCAACGGAAAGAACAGCTTGCGGCAAAGCTGCGAGAATTAGGCATCGATCCCGATACCGTTTAAAGATGTCAAGAAATGGTTCCTGTCAACGGAGAACTCGCACTGGCAGCCGATCGAATCGGAATGCGTCCCGCCCAATATGCCAAGCGTCCGGCTTCCACTGCCATACCCATCGCCTTTGCCATCGCTGCCGGGTTTTTCGCCAACGCGATCGCCGAATTGATCAAAACGGCATCCGCCCCCATTTCCATAGCTTGTGCCGCCTCGCTAGGCGTGCCAATGCCTGCATCCACCACCACTGGAACCTGGGCATTTTCGATAATAATTTGGATATTAGCAGCGGTTTGAATCCCCTGACCGGAACCGATGGGAGAACCCAAAGGCATCACCGTAGCACAACCCACTTCCTCTAAGCGTTTTGCCAGCATGGGATCGGCGTTGATGTAGGGCAATACGGCAAAGCCTTCTTTGACCAACTGTTCGGCAGCTTCTAGGGTGCCAATGGGATCGGGCAGTAAGTATTTGGCATCGGGAATCACTTCCAGTTTGACAAAATTATTGTCTTCTTGTCCCAACAACTTCGCCATTTCCCGTCCCAGTCGCGCCACCCGGATGGCTTCCTCTGCGGTTTTGCATCCGGCAGTATTGGGCAACATCCACAGGTTTTGCCAATCTAGCGCTTCTGCCAGCCCCTCATGTCCCGGTGCATTGGTTTGGATGCGGCGCACCGCCACCGTGACAATTTCGCCCCCGCACGCCGCGATGCTTTGGCGCATATCCTCGAAATTGCGGTACTTGCCGCTGCCTGTCATCAACCTAGAACGGAAGGAACGTCCGGCGATCGTCAAGTGGATTTTCAGCAGCGTCTGAGGGGATGGGAAGGGAAGTTCGATCGTGCATATCGACAGAAATAACCATAGGTTGAGGCGTGGGAGAAAGGGCAGGTTGACTTGAAGTTGGGGAATCGAATCGACGAACGTTGAAATGCGACAACAGCCGATCGGATTTTTGGTCTAAAATCCAGTCTGCTAACAATGTTGCGGTAATTGGAGCAAGTAAAATTCCGTTGCGATAATGCCCCGTTGCTAACGTCAAATTCTCGCAGTGACTTGCCCCCAGAATCGGCAGTTCGTCGGGGGTTGCCGGACGAAATCCCCACCAAAATTCCTCGATTTCAGCATCAGCTAAGGCTGGATACAGACGGATAGCACGATCGATCAGAGTTTGGATTCCCTGGGGCGTATTTCCTCCCCGAAAGCCTACATCTTCGCTGGTTGCGCCAATAATAATCCGATCGTTGCGACGCGGAACAATGTAGGTTTCGCTGCCAAATAGAACGCGCTTGAGGGTTAATTCCGGCGAACGCACCGACAGCATTTGACCTTTTTTCGGAACAACGGGAATGGGGAGTAAATCGTTAGACCAAGCACCCGTAGCGAGAACGTAGTGTTGGGCTTTTTCGACTCCCGCAGAGGTTTGTACGCCGATCACTTTTCCCTGCTTCTGGAGGATGCCTTCCACCGTCACCCCTTCTTTGAGGGTAACGCCGAGTTCCCGCGCTGCTGCCGACAGCGATCGTGCCAACGATCGATTATCTACTTGCGCGTCTTCGGGAAACCACCATCCTCCAGTCACATCCGATCCTAAACCGGGTTGATACCGATCGATCGCATCTCGATCGAGCCAATAAGCTGGGGATGAGGAAGTTTCTTCTAATTCTGGACTTTCCCGTGGCGTGTAGGCGGGTGCGAGAAAACCACAGGGCCAATAATCGGCGCAAACGCCAGAAATTTCTTCCAGCTTGCGCGTCCAATCGGCATACAAATCGCGCGATCGCAAACTCAGATCTCGCATCGCCCCGGGGGGAATCTGTTCGCTTTGCGGGGCGAGCATTCCCGCTGCTGCCAGCGCCGCTGCTTCTGGGAAGTTGCGACTGACGACGGTCACACCCGCTCCGCGCAACTGCAATTCCACAGCCAGAGATAGACCGACAATACCGCCGCCAATAATCAGGATTTCGTGTGTCATCTTCCTTCAATGCAGGGGGAAAGGATCGTAGGGGGATACAGATCGAACCTGAAGCCTCGCCCCATCTCCTTATTTTCTCACCTGCACCTGACCGATGGCGTGCATTTAACACGCATTTAACAGCAAGGTCGATCGAGCTACCCCTATTTGTTTTCTTTAGTGAGATTACCGTTGACAGTCCTTACCAGCGAGCGGGAATCGGGCGGCTGGACACATTTACATTCGTTGAGGTTTGAGAAATCGAAGGCTGAGAAGTCGAAGGTTGAGAGGGAATCGTACTGGGAGCCTGTGTCACCGTTTGGGGCGATGAACTAGTCGGCACTGGCGTAGCCGTGACCGGAGGCGTTTGGTTTTGGGGGATACTAAACCCTTCCTGCTGGGGAGTTCCAGGGCTAATGACGTTCAGACTTTGTTGTTCGGCGGATCTGTCTCCTCGAGGGAGGAACTGAGAAATAGCCCAAGGCACTAAGCCGACGAGCAGTCCGATGAAAAAACCGGACACCCAAATACCTGTGGTGTTTAGGGTGGGGCCCGATGGGGTGGGGGATTGGTTAGTCATGGGTAGATAAAACGATATTTTTGAGTGGATATCAATTACGATCGAAAATGCTAGACCGGGGAAAAAGGGCAGGGCTGTTTCATTTTCTGTAGGGGCGAAGCGAAGGCGTCCGGGAATCCCCCCGTGGTTGCCCCGATCTCTGGAACCCCCATGATTTCGTCGGTGGCGGGGTAGGCACTCTTGGCGCTACCCCTACAAAATCCTCGTTTTCCACGACAATGAAACAGCCCTGGGGAAAAAGGGGGAAGTCAGGGATCGACATCATCAGGCGTCCAAACCAGTTGAGAACCCTGTCCCCAAAACCCATCGAATTTGGCGACTCGGAGATCTCCAAGAACCCGAGTTTGGCAAGCCAGACGAAGGTTTCGATCGGGAGAATGGGGAGGCAACGATCGCCGCGTGCGATCTCGCCAATTCGCCTCGGATACTTCCCCGTCAATTTCCACGGCACAAGTGCCACAGCTCCCGATACCGCGACAATTGATGAGGTTGGCATTGCCATTGTACAAAGCAATCCCATGTTCGAGTAAGATTTTTCTGAGATTGGCTCCCTCATCGCAGACGATCGTTTTTCCACAAACCGTTACAGTTGGCATAAATACTCCTCCTCCCAGTTCATCTGACGATCGATCTTCAGGCAACAGGCGTCGCACTGACAACCAATGCTTAAGAAAAATCAAGTAGTTTCGATTCTAACTCTATTTTCTAATAATACTTTCTAGAATAGTTGCATTGCCAAATTCAACGTCTTAATTCTTAATTTCCCAGAGCGCGATCGCTTTTACTTTATTTTTAGAATTCTCATGTCTGCCAATCATCTTTGGATCTACGATACGACTTTGCGGGATGGCGCTCAACGAGAAGGACTTTCCCTCTCCGTCGAAGATAAATTACGCATTGCTCGTCAGTTAGACCGCCTGGGAATTCCCTTTATCGAAGGCGGTTCGCCCGCGCCAATCCTAAAGATGTCCAATTTTTCTGGCAACTGCAAGAACAACCCCTCACCAGCGCCCAAATCGTTGCCTTTTGCTCCACTCGCCGTCCGGGAGAACTCGCCGAGAAATCGCCCTTACTCCAAGCCATCCTGTCTGCGGGAACCCGTTGGGTGACAATTTTCGGAAAATCCTGGGATCTCCATGTCAGCGCCGGACTCAAAACCACCCTGGAGGAAAACTTGGCAATGATTCGGGACTCGATCGAATTTTTGCGCAGTCAGGATCGTCAACTGATTTACGATGCCGAACATTGGTTTGACGGCTACCAGAAAAATCCCGAATATGCTCTCCATACCCTAGAAACGGCGATCGAAGCTGGGGCGCAGTGGATCGTGCTGTGCGATACCAATGGCGGTACGCTGCCCCACCAAATTGCCCAAATTGTCCGCGAAACGATCGATCGTACGGGCATCGGCAGCCACGAAAACGCCCCGAAATTGGGCATCCATACCCACAACGACTCGGAAACCGCTGTCGCCAACGCCATCTCTGCCGTCTGCGAAGGTGCACAAATGGTTCAAGGCACAATCAACGGCTACGGCGAACGCTGCGGCAATGCCAACCTCTGTTCCCTGATCCCCAACCTACAACTCAAACTGGGCTATGATTGCATCGAAGACAGCCAACTTGCCCGGTTAACCGAAACCAGTCGATTCGTCAGCGAAGTCGTCAACCTCGCGCCCGACGAACACGCCGCATTTGTCGGTCGTTCTGCCTTCGCCCACAAAGGCGGCATCCACGTCAGCGCCGTCCAACGCAATCCCATTACCTACGAACATATCTCCCCAGAAGAGGTGGGCAATCAACGGCGCATTGTGATTTCCGAACAAGCGGGATTGAGTAACGTTCTGGCAAAAGCTAACTTATTTGGCTTCGATTTGGATAAGCAAGATCCCGCCTGTCGTCAAATTTTGCAACGGCTCAAAGATCTCGAAAGTCAGGGCTATCAGTTTGAAGCCGCCGACGCCAGTGTCGAACTATTGATGCGCGAAACCCTAGGAAAGCGAAATCGCTTTTTTACCCTCAACGGCTTCCACGTTCACTGCGAACAGGGACATGGGAACAGCCAAGCCTTAGCCACCGTGAAATTGGCGGTAGAAGGCAAAGATATTTTGGAAGCAGCCGAAGGCAACGGACCGGTATCAGCTCTGGATGCGGCACTGCGTAAAGCATTGGTAAATTTCTACCCCGATATCGCCAATGTTCAACTGGTGGATTACAAAGTTCGCATCCTCGACGGCGGGGCGGGAACATCAGCAAAAACCCGCGTTTTGGTGGAGTTTGCCAATGGGCACGAGCGCTGGACAACTGTGGGTGTCTCTACCAATATTATTGATGCATCCTGTCAAGCGGTGGTGGAAGGTTTGGAGTACGGCTTGATAGGATGCAAAATCAGCCCAAAGTCGTATTCACTCAAAATTAATTGAGTCAGCTCAAGCTGTTAAAAGAGGAGAAAGAAAAATTTAGGTCTGTCGTCTTTTCAAAATCAGGAAGATTCCTTATGGCTTCTCATGACTTTTATTCAACACTTTGAATACTAAAAAGCGGCTGCACATATGTGAATGCAGCCGCTAACATTTATCATTGAGCTAAGCCATGAAAGTATTTAAATTAGGTAAAAAATTTCAATCGATAAGATTAATCGTTGGCTTCTGAAACTTGCAAACTGTCGGGATCGACATAGTGGCAGCTAACGTCGTCAATACAGATAAATGCCCAACCTGAATCGTCAACGCCCATTAATGTATAAGAACCTTCTTGAACAAAGAAACCCTTATGATTGCGGGTTTCTGGCTTCACTTCTACGTTTGTATTATTTTCCATGACACCTGTTACTCCCTAAATAGAAACCTCAGATTGGAACTGAGATAACGATTGTTAATCCCTTACTTCACTAAATATTATCATTGACTTCTAGCTTTTTTCATGAAGTTATCTAATAAATTATGAAGCAGATGTAACGATCGCCGTTGGCATCCGGATCGCCAGCCAAGGGAGAAAGCCGCGATCCCCAATGCGTGTACTCCCTGTTTCTCTGGAATCTTTATCCTTCAAAGAGCCAGCGTCGGACTTGTTGCAAGCTCTTCCAGTCGGGCTTTCGGCTTAATCCGTCTTCAAAATTTTTCCGAACTTCATCCTGCCATTCCGACGACACCATCATCAATTGTAAGGCGCGTTCCACCTGATCCCGCACGCCTTTTTTCTGGCTTTCAATCATTGCCAGCGCCAGATTTACACGTGCTTGGGGATCTTCGGGGTTCAGTTTCACAGCCTTTTGAGCCGCTTTGTAGGCGAGCTTTGGTCGATCCTCCAGTAAGTATAACCAGGACAGACAAGTCAACGCCGGACTGTTATTGGGCGATCGATCGCAAACTTGCTTGAAAATCGGGATCAAAGCTTGAGCGCTTTCCCCAGCTTGATAGCGTTGAATGGCGTCTTGGAATAAAGATTCTGCGGTTTGAGTCATGCTCGATCGAATTGAGTTTGTCTATTTTGCTACTAAATTGTCGCCGATTGCCCTTCTTTTTCCAAGACAATTTATCGAGAAATCAAAAAGAGACGCTCGCGGGGGAACGTCTCTTCGATAGATGTTCGAGAGGGAAACATCAGAATCGATCAGGCAGAAAAGGACTTACCGCAGCCGCAGCTTTGAGTAGCGTTAGGGTTGCTAAACTGAAAGCCACCGCCAATTAACGCATCGCTGTAGTCCAAGACGAGACCGTAAAGATAGAGCAGGCTTTTGGGGTCGCATACCACTTGAAACCCTTCGTAATCGTAGACTTCATCTTTTTCGTCGATGGCACTGCCATCGATAAAGTCCATCAAGTAAGACATCCCGGAACAACCACCTTGACGTACGCCGACTCTCAGGCACAAATCCTGTCCTTGTTTCTCCCGAAGAAATCTAACCTGCTTGAGAGCAGATTCCGTCATTTGGATGCCTCGCTGTTGAGGTTGAGTTGCTAGTGTCATAATGTTGATAAAGCTCCTGTTGAATAAATCACGTCAGATCGATTCGATCGCGCCTCAATGGGTCGAGCCTAAAACCGAAAACGACTTCTTGACAGTCCCCAGCCCTATGCTACGGGGATTCTGGGTTCTACGAGATCGCGATTTGCATCACCCCCTATTGTAGCGAATCGGAACTCGATCGCCACAATAGGGGGCTACGATCGAGTCGAACCGGTTGCATCAGTTCTGTCTCTGTCGAACCTGCCAAAATTTAGGAAAATCGGAGATCGATATAAATCCGATTTTGCGTCATAATAAACAAATAGGGTAATCGACATTCACGGAGCCGACCCGAATCGAATCCCTGCCAACGACGCCTAGCAGCAAATTAATCGAATTATTGCGGCACATCCGGAACCCCAGCAGCGTTCTCTTTCACACCGACCCCAGACTCAGAGAGTTTGTCTTGAAACTCCAAGTCTGGGGTCAAATTGACTTTTTTATAAAGAAATAGTAAAATCGAGAGCCTGCTGGACTTCGCCCCCATACTGTTTCTGGCAAACGCATGACTAATCAGATCAACATCGCCCCTCCCTTTTACCTGCCCGATCTCGTTGAAATTCAGCGTTCTAGCTTCCGATGGTTTTTGGAAGTCGGTTTAATCGAAGAACTCAACAGCTTTTCTCCTATTACCGATTATACCGGCAAGCTCGAATTGCACTTTCTCGGGAAGAAGTACAAGCTCAAAGAACCGAAATACAACGTCGATGAAGCCAAACGACGGGATAGTACCTATGCCGTCCAGATGTATGTGCCGACCCGACTGATTAACAAAGAAACCGGGGAAATCAAAGAACAAGAAGTCTTCATCGGCGATCTTCCCCTGATGACCGATCGCGGCACCTTCATCATCAACGGTGCAGAACGGGTGATCGTCAACCAAATCGTGAGGTCTCCAGGGGTCTACTACAAGTCGGAAACCGACAAGAACGGACGTCGAGCTTATAACGCCTCTCTGATTCCCAACCGAGGCGCTTGGCTCAAATTTGAAACCGATAAAAACGATCTCGTTTGGGTTCGGATCGACAAAACCCGCAAACTCTCAGCCCAAGTTCTACTCAAAGCCCTGGGACTGACCGACAACGAAATTTTTGACGCCCTGCGCCACCCGGAATACTTCCAAAAAACCATCGAAAAAGAAGGGCAATTCAGCGAAGACGAAGCCCTGATGGAGTTGTATCGCAAGCTGCGCCCCGGCGAACCTCCCACCGTATCCGGCGGACGGGCGCTGCTGGAATCGCGGTTTTTCGATCCCAAGCGTTACGACTTAGGGCGAGTCGGGCGCTACAAACTCAACAAAAAACTGCGCTTGAACGTCGCCGACACCATGCGTGTCTTGACCCCTCAAGACATTCTGGCGGCGATCGACTATTTGATCGACCTAGAATTTGACATGGGGCAAATTGACGACATCGATCACCTGGGCAATCGCCGGGTGCGATCGGTCGGAGAACTGCTGCAAAACCAAGTGCGCGTCGGACTCAACCGCTTAGAACGGATCATCAAAGAACGGATGACCGTCTCGGAATCGGAAACCTTGACCCCCGCCTCCCTGGTGAACCCCAAACCCCTGGTTGCCGCCATCAAAGAATTCTTCGGCTCCTCCCAGCTTTCCCAGTTCATGGATCAAACCAACCCATTGGCGGAGTTGACCCACAAACGGCGACTCTCTGCCCTAGGTCCTGGGGGATTGACGCGCGAACGCGCCGGCTTTGCCGTGCGAGACATTCACCCCTCCCACTACGGACGGATCTGCCCGATCGAAACTCCTGAAGGTCCCAACGCTGGATTGATCGGGTCTCTGGCAACCCACGCCAAAGTCAACGCCTACGGATTCATCGAAACCCCTTATTATCGGGTTCAGAGCGGACAGGTTCTCTTACAAGAAGCCCCCATTTACATGACCGCTGACGAAGAAGACGAATTGCGTGTTGCCCCCGGCGACTTGCCCTTCGGTACAGATGGCATTATCCGAGGGGAAACGGTTACAGTTCGTTACCGCCAGGACTTCAGCACGATTCCCCCCGACCAGGTAGACTTCGTTGCGGTTTCCCCGGTACAAATCATCTCGGTGGCAACCTCCTTGATTCCCTTCCTGGAACACGACGACGCTAACCGCGCCCTCATGGGATCGAACATGCAGCGCCAAGCGGTTCCCTTGCTCAAGCCCGAACGTCCACTCGTCGGCACCGGATTGGAAGCCCAAGCCGCGCGGGACTCCGGTATGGTGATCGTCAGCCGGACCCCCGGAGTCGTCACCTATGTCGATGCCCAGCGCATCCGGGTGCGTCCCACCGACACGGACAAGGCAAATCCGGCGGAAATCGAATACGAATTACAGAAATACCATCGATCGAACCAGGATACCTGCCTCAACCAACGCCCGATCGTTTTTGAAGGCGATGAAGTGGTCACCGGACAAGTCATGGCAGACGGTTCGGCAACCGAAGGCGGAGAACTGGCGCTGGGTCAAAACATCCTAGTCGCCTATATGCCCTGGGAAGGCTACAACTACGAAGACGCCATCCTGATCGCCGAACGCCTGGTGTACGACGATATCTACACCAGCATCCACATCGAAAAATACGAAATCGAAGCTCGGCAAACGAAACTCGGACCCGAAGAAGTCACGCGAGAAATTCCCAACGTTGGGGAAGATGCCCTGCGTCACCTCGACGAAAACGGCATTATCCGCATTGGTGCTTGGGTAGAGTCAGGCGAGATTTTGGTGGGTAAAGTCACCCCCAAAGGCGAATCCGACCAACCCCCCGAAGAAAAATTGCTGCGGGCGATTTTCGGCGAAAAAGCTCGAGACGTGCGGGATAACTCCCTGCGCGTTCCCAACGGCGAAAAAGGTCGCGTGGTAGACGTGCGCGTTTTCACCCGCGAACAAGGAGACGAACTGCCACCCGGCGCCAACATGGTAGTCCGCGTCTACGTCGCCCAGAAACGTAAAATTCAAGTCGGCGACAAAATGGCAGGACGCCACGGCAACAAAGGGATTATCTCCCGGATTTTGCCCGTTGAAGATATGCCATACCTGCCTGATGGCACACCTGTGGATATCGTCCTCAATCCGTTGGGGGTTCCCTCCCGGATGAACGTCGGTCAAATCTTCGAGTGCCTGCTCGCCTGGGCTGGAGAATGTCTGGGTTCGCGGTTTAAAATCATCCCCTTCGATGAAATGCACGGTCAGGAAATGTCCCGCGAAACCATTAACGGGAAACTGCAACAGGCACGGAAAAAGACTGGGAAAGACTGGTTGTTCAACGAGGATCATCCCGGTAAAACCGTCGTGTACGACGGGCGCACTGGAGAACCTTTTGACCGACCCATCACTGTCGGCAAAGCCTATATGCTCAAGCTCGTCCACTTAGTAGACGACAAAATTCACGCTCGCTCTACAGGACCTTACTCCCTCGTCACCCAACAACCCCTGGGCGGGAAAGCCCAGCAAGGGGGTCAGCGGTTTGGGGAAATGGAAGTGTGGGCACTGGAAGCCTTTGGTGCGGCTTATACCTTGCAAGAGCTACTGACCGTCAAATCCGACGATATGCAAGGACGAAATGAAGCGCTCAATGCGATCGTCAAAGGAAAAGCAATTCCGCGACCGGGCACGCCAGAATCCTTCAAAGTGCTGATGCGGGAACTGCAATCTTTAGGTCTCGACATCGCCGTCCACAAAGTAGAAACGGCTGAAGATGGGAGTTCTCGAGACTCGGAAGTCGATCTGATGGCCGATATCGGCGGTCGCCGTACCCCCTCTCGACCGACCTACGAATCCATGTTAAGCAACGAAGACGATAGTGATACCTAGAAACGGGTAAATCACAATCGACGGTTGGCAGTGAAGCGGTATTCCTGGAAAAGAGACAACGTGCCAACCGTCAAACTCGAGCCCGACTCGAGCCACAAGATGCCGAGCCAAGGAAAAGGGATAACAAAATAAACATGGCTAAGTTAGAACAGCGATTTGATTACGTCAAAATTGGCATCGCCTCCCCAGAGAGGATTCGGACCTGGGGCGAACGGACTCTACCCAACGGACAGATGGTAGGAGAGGTCACCAAACCCGAAACCATCAACTACCGTACCCTCAAGCCGGAAATGGACGGGTTGTTTTGCGAGCGCATCTTTGGACCGGCAAAAGATTGGGAATGTCATTGTGGCAAATACAAGCGCGTGCGCCATCGCGGCATCGTCTGCGAACGTTGCGGAGTAGAAGTCACCGAATCGCGAGTGCGCCGCCACCGCATGGGATTCATTAAGCTGGCGGCTCCCGTCGCCCACGTCTGGTATCTCAAAGGGATTCCCAGCTATATTGCCATCTTGCTGGATATGCCGTTGCGAGATGTAGAGCAAATTGTCTACTTCAACGCCTACGTCGTGCTCAGTCCCGGCAATGCGGATAATTTATCCTACAAGCAACTCTTGCTCGAAGACCAATGGCTGGAAATCGAAGAGCAGCTTTACGATGAAGACTCAGAATTAGAAGGGATCGAAGTGGGCATTGGGGCAGAAGCCCTTCAGCGATTGCTCCAAGACTTAGATCTCGAGGCAACGGCTGAATCTTTACGAGAAGAAATTGCCAATGCCAAAGGGCAAAAGCGTGCCAAGCTAATCAAGCGCCTGCGCGTCATCGATAACTTCATCGCCACCGAATCCGACCCCGCTTGGATGGTGCTCGAAGTCATTCCGGTCATTCCTCCAGATTTGCGTCCCATGGTGCAGCTCGATGGGGGTCGGTTTGCCACCTCAGATCTCAACGATCTGTATCGGCGAGCGATCAACCGTAACAATCGTTTGGCAAGGTTACAAGAAATTTTAGCGCCAGAAATCATCATTCGCAACGAAAAGCGGATGCTGCAAGAAGCCGTCGATGCTTTGATCGACAACGGTCGTCGGGGACGCACGGTGGTCGGGGCCAACAATCGACCCCTGAAATCGCTGTCAGACATCATCGAAGGGAAACAAGGGCGCTTCCGGCAAAACTTGTTGGGGAAACGGGTAGACTACTCCGGACGGAGTGTGATCGTTGTCGGGCCAAAATTGAAAATACACCAGTGCGGATTGCCTCGGGAAATGGCGATCGAACTTTTCCAGCCCTTCGTCATCCATCGACTGATCCGCCAGGGACTGGTCAACAACATTAAAGCGGCGAAAAAACTGATCGCCCGCAACGATGTCAACATCTGGGACGTTTTGGAAGAAGTGATTGAAGGGCATCCCGTCATGCTCAACCGGGCTCCTACGCTGCACCGTCTGGGCATTCAAGCCTTCGAGCCGATTCTGGTGGAAGGTCGCGCCATTCAACTGCATCCTCTGGTTTGTCCGGCATTTAACGCTGACTTCGACGGCGACCAAATGGCGGTTCACGTCCCCCTATCCTTGGAATCCCAAGCCGAAGCGCGATTGTTGATGCTCGCGTGTAATAATATCCTCTCTCCAGCTACCGGATCGCCGATCGTGACTCCCAGTCAAGATATGGTGCTGGGGTGCTACTATCTCACCGCCGAAAATCCAGCCGCACAACTCGATCCCATTCCCAACTTTAGCAGTTTGGACGATGTGACGATCGCTTACGAACAAAAGCAGCTCAGCTTGCACGCTTTTGTTTGGGTGCGATATGACGGCGAAGTAGACAGCGGTCCAGAAGAATTGCTCGAAGAAAGCACCAATGACGACGGTAGTGTCACCCAACTCTATACCTACCGACGAGTCCGTATGGATGCCCAAGGCAACCGGATTTCCCAGTTCCTTCGCACCACCGCCGGTCGGATCATCTACAATCAGGCGATCGTCGAAGCTTTGGCTTAGAAGGGCTAGTGGCTAGTGGCTAGTGGCTGGTGGGTGGCGAATACTCACCAATGACCAATTACCGATTACCGATTACCGATTACCGATTACCGATTCCCCCAATATGATTTTTCGTAACCGCATCATCGATAAAAAACAGCTAAAATCCCTTGTTAGCTGGTCGTTTATCCATTACGGAACCGCTCGCACTGCAAAAGTCGCCGATGCTCTCAAAGATTTGGGCTTTCGCTACGCCACCCGAGCTGGCATCTCCATCAGCGTTGACGACCTGAAAGTCCCTCCCCAAAAACAGCAGCTCTTAGCAGCCGCTCAGAAAGAGATCGACGAAACCGAAGCGCGGTATATCCGAGGTGAAATTACAGAAGTGGAGCGCTTCCAAAAAGCGATCGACACCTGGAACGCCACTAGCGAAGAACTCAAAGACGAAGTCGTCGCCAATTTCCGGCGTACTGACCCCCTCAACTCGGTTTACATGATGGCGTTTTCCGGAGCGCGGGGGAATATCTCCCAAGTCCGCCAGCTTGTGGGGATGCGGGGACTGATGGCCGATCCGCAAGGGCAAATTATCGACCAGCCGATTAAAACCAACTTTCGCGAAGGATTAACCGTCACTGAATACATCATCTCTTCCTACGGTGCCCGTAAAGGATTAGTCGATACAGCCCTGCGGACGGCAGATTCCGGCTATCTAACCCGTCGTCTGGTAGACGTTTCCCAAGATACCATCGTCCGAGAACTCGATTGTGGTACGCCACGAGGTATTACCGTACGCAGCATGACCAATGGACCGAAAGTCTTGATTCCCCTAGAAGATCGGCTACTGGGGCGAGTCTTGGCAGAAGATGTTGTCATCAACGGTCAAGTATTGTGCGCGCGCAACCAAGCCATTACCCAAGAAATCGCTGACAGCTTCAAGGAGCATCGCGTCGCCGAGGTGATTTTGCGATCGCCCCTCACCTGCGAATCGGCTCGCAGCGTCTGCCAGCACTGCTACGGTTGGAGTCTGGGCCATGCTAAATTCGTCGATCTTGGCGAAGCCATCGGCATTATTGCCGCACAAAGCATCGGCGAACCCGGTACGCAGTTGACTATGCGGACATTCCACACGGGGGGCGTCTTTACCGGAGAAGTCGCCGAACTGGTCAAAGCCACCCAAAACGGAACCGTCCAGTATTCGCGCAACCTGCGCGTTCGCCCTTTACGCACCCGCCACGGAGAAGACGCCCTAGTTGCAGAACAAGGGGGAGAAATGCACTTGATCGGTGGCGACGGAAAATCCAAGTCCGAAAAGGCACTGGCTCAAACCCTCTTGACCATTGATGTCGCTTCGGGTTCCACGGTGTTCGTTCGGGATGGCGAAACCGTCAGTATCGGTCGGCCCCTCGCCGAAGTTCCGGTGGGTGGAACAACCCGAAAAACTACGGAAAAAGCCACCAAAGATGTCGCCACAGATTTAGCCGGCGAGGTGAAATTCGCCGATATCGTTCCGGAAGAACGTCAAGACCGCCAAGGGAACATTACCACAACCGCCCAGCGTGGGGGACTGATGTGGGTGCTGTCCGGTCAAGTCTATAACTTGCCGCCCGGTGCCGAACCCGCCGTCAAAAAAGGCGATCGCATCTCATCCGGTAGCGTTCTGGCTGTCACAAAAATTCTCACCGAACACGGGGGGATTGTCCGCATTACCCCCGAAGAAAATCAACCCGAAGTTGATTCCGAGACGGACGATCTCGAACCCAAAATTCCTCGGGAAGTCGAAATCGTTACAGCCTCCGTTCTTCTCGAAACCGCTCAAATTCGGGAGATCAGCACCCAAAGCCGCGATCAGTTCATCATCGAAACCCAGGACGGACAGCAATTTGCCCTGACTGCCACCCCAGGAACTAAAGTCCGCCACCATCAGGTCATTGCCGAACTAATTGATGACAGCTATCGCACGGCGACGGGCGGTTTGTTGCGATATTCGGGATTGGAAGTTGCCAAACGTGGCAAAGGCAGCAAAGGGAGCTACGAAGTCGTCAAAGGCGGGTCGCTGTTGTGGATTCCTGAAGAAACCCACGAAATCAACAAAGATCTCTCCCTCCTGGAGGTCGAAGACAGTCAGTACGTCGAAGCCGGAACGGAAATCGTCAAGGACATCTTCTGTCAGAGTGGTGGCATCGTTGAAGTCGTACAGAAAAACGACATTTTGCGGGAAATTTCCATCAAACCCGGTGAGTTACACCTCGTAGACGATCGTTCAAAACTAGAACTCGAGAGCGGAACGCTCGTCAATCCCGGTCAACAAGTGATGCCCGAGTTAGTCGCCAACAAGCTCTCCTATTTGGAGTGGGTAGAAACCCCAGAAGGACCCGGAATTCTGTTGCGTCCGGTCATTGAATATGCCGTTCCCGACGTTCCCTCCGTTCCCAACCAAGGATCGGTCAGCGACCAAGAAAATGCTTTCCCCATCGGTTTGCGAGCCGTTCAGCGACTTCTGCCCTACAAAGACGGGGAGCGGATTAAATCGGTTGATGGACTCGAACTGCTACGCACTCAATTGGTACTGGAAATGGGGCAAGAAGGCAGCCCGCTGGAAGCCGATATCGAATTAGTGACTGACCCCCACGATCCCGAGATTATCCGGCTGCAACTGGTTGTCCTCGAGTCGCTGACGATTCGACGTGAAAGTGCGGTCACGGCAGAGCCTCTGATGTCTCAAGGAACGACCACCCGGTTGCTGGTGGAAGAAGGTCAAGTGGTGGGCGCCGGGGCTGAGATTGCCCGGACGGAACTACGGGCAACGGATCTTGACGAGGGAGAAGTGCAGGGCGTGCGTCAGGGAGAGTCGGCTCAGCGTCGGATCTTAGTGGTCAGTCACGCCGATCGACGGACGATCGACACTGGAACAGAGAAACCCACCGTTTCCGTCGGCACCTTGCTCGTTGAAGGGAAAGATCGAGTCGCCAAGGGTATGAAAGCACCTGAATCCGGTGAAGTGGTTGCCGTATCGGATACAGAGTATGTATTGCGAGTGGGACGTCCCTACCGAGTGTCTCCCGGTGCAGTGCTGCACGTAGACGATGGTAGCTTGGTGCAGCGGGGGGATAATCTGGTGCTGCTGGTGTTCGAGCGGGCGAAAACTGGGGATATCATTCAAGGTTTGCCCCGGATCGAAGAACTATTGGAAGCCCGCAAGCCCAAGGAAGCGTGCATTTTAGCACGGCGACCGGGAGTGGCACAGGTGGTCTACGAAGAAGACGAGACCGTGGAAGTTAAGGTCGTCGAAGCCGATGGCATGGTCACAGAGTATCGACCGATGCCGGGACAGAACGTCATGGTGTCCGACGGTCAAGAGGTGAATACTGGAGATCGTCTCACCGATGGGCCCGCCAATCCCCACGAAATTCTAGAGGTCTGGTTCGAGTACCTAGTCCCCAATGGAGGATATGCAGCGGCACTGACAGCCTTCCGCAGCGTTCAAATGTTCCTGGTCAATGAGGTGCAATCGGTGTATCAATCCCAAGGCATCGATATTAGCGATAAGCATATCGAAGT
Organism: uncultured cyanobacterium; assembly: GCA_963838375.1. Lineage (GTDB taxonomy): Bacteria > Cyanobacteriota > Cyanobacteriia > Cyanobacteriales > Geitlerinemataceae > DVED01. The sequence goes on from CAWIQY010000019.1 coordinate 491,450, forward strand.
GATCGTCCGGCAGATGACCAATAAGGTTCGGATCGAAGATGGCGGCGATACGACCATGTTGCCGGGGGAACTGATCGAACTACGGCAGGTGGAACAGGTCAACGAAGCGATGGCAATTACGGGCGGAGCGCCGGCACAGTATACTCCGGTATTACTCGGGATTACTAAAGCCTCTCTCAATACCGATAGTTTCATCAGTGCTGCCAGTTTCCAAGAAACCACGCGGGTACTTACCGAAGCGGCGATCGAAGGTAAATCCGACTGGTTGCGAGGTCTCAAGGAAAACGTGATTATCGGTCGCTTGATTCCGGCGGGAACCGGATTCAATGCCTATGAGGATCTCAATTTTGGTTCGCCCTCAACTGCGGATTTTGGACCGGGCTTTGGTGCGGTTGACGAGGAAGATGAATTGACCGACGATATCATCGACGATCGCACGGCTCGTGCGTTTGGGATGAACAGCATCGAAGGCAATCGCTATACGTCGCCACAGGAAGAGGGAATAGAGGAGGCTGATTATTCTTCTTCTGTCTTGGACGACGAGCAGGAGTAACCCAGTAAGGAGTAAAGGGTAATTGTAGATAGTTGATAGTTGATGGTTAATCTAGCAATCTTCGATCGGTCGTAGTATTCTTAAGTTCAGAAGACTTACTGTAAAAGGATTTGAGCGTTTTAGCTTTCTACGACTAAAAGATGAGCGCGATCGTTAATAGTTGACAGGTGAAAGTTTATTATTAACAACTAAAAACTAACAACTATCTATTCACCCATTACCTATCACAATTTGACTTATGCGCTTTCTGGCTATTGTCACCTTAGCACTCGTGAGTTGGGGCTGTTTCCCCAATGCCCCCAGTTGGGGAGATACCGAACTCAACGGTAGTATTGCTGGTACTCGCCTTAGTCCAGAGGATCTGCAATCCGAGTCGTTGAGTTCTAATACTGCCCAATCAGCACAGCCAATACCCGATCCGTTTTCCCAGGCAACCGATCGGGCTTTGCAGGCTTGGACTCTCACCCAGTCGGCGCGATCGCCCGAAGATTGGGATCGCGTCGCTTTAGTGTGGATTCAAGCCGTGTCGCTGATGCAATCTGTCCCGCCAGGGGATGCCAAACGAGCCTTCGCCCAGAAAAAAGTGGTTGAGTACCTGCGTAATGCTGCTTACGCCATTTCCCAGGCGTCCACCGCCAATTTGGGTTTCTCTTATCCCACCTTCAACAGCCCTCTTTTAGACGAAAAATGGGTTCTGTATCAGTCCTATCTCCAAGCAGTCGGCACGCCAGATGTCCTGATTCTTGGCAGTTCCCGTGCCGCTCAAGGGATCGATCCCAAAGAATTGCAATATGCTTTGGCAGGGCGGGGCTATTCGGGGCTGAAGATTTTTAATCTTGGCATTCATGGTGCCACTGCTCAAGTTGTCAACTGGCAACTTCGGGAATTATTAGCTTCAGAACAGTTACCGCGTTTGATTTTGTGGGTTGATGGATCTCGGGCGCTTAATAGTGGGCGCGTCGATCGGACATTTGAGGCGATCGTTAGTTCTCCTGGCTATCAGGGATCGGGAGCATCCAGGATACAACCCTCCAAAGCGATCGAGCCGACAGAATCCGATCTCGAACTTCAACTCGCCGCCATTGCTGCCGATCCTATTCCCTTATTCGTCAGCGCGATCGATGCCAATGGTTTCATGCCCGTTGCCGATCGATACAACCCCGATACTTACTATCAAAAATATCCTTATGTGTCTGGTGAATATGATGGCGACTATCAAAACTTCAATTTAGACGGCATCCAAACCCAGGCAATGGAATCATTTGTTACCTTTGCCCGTTCTCGTCAAATTCCTGTGGTTTTCGTCAACTTACCGCTCACCCCAGACTACCTCGATCCAGTGCGACAAACCTACGAGCGAGAATTTCGTGGCTTTATGCAGCAAATCGCCCCGACAACTGGGTTTCTCTGGCGCGATCTCACTGGACGCGGACTCGATCGAAACGACTATTTCGCCGATCCCAGTCATCTTAATGCCGCGGGTGCAGCGGCAGTTGCCCGCCAATTGGCTAGTGACTCGGCAATTCCTTGGCCGCAACCGAAAGGAACGAGTAATAAGTAATCGGTGAGTTTCAGGAAAATCTAGCCTCGTCAGGAGTTTCGCGCTTACTCCGGAACTTTTTCTGAATGTCACGATCGAACTCGGTCGATCGACTGATGCTGTGCGGGATCGCGACCGACTGAAGCTAAAATAGCAGCAAGATGAGTACGTGCTACTAGCCTCAAAATCGAAAGAGAGGAGCGATCGGGTATGAAACGAGCGATTTACTGGCTGATGGGGGAAAAGGCAGGTCGAACGATCGTCGGGACGTGGAACTGGCTGTGGGGTATACCGGTGGAATCGGGAGGGAAGGTGGCTGTTGCCGTTGCCGAAGAGTCCCTGCGTTCCATGCAGGAATCGGTGCAGCGGCTGACTCAAGCAGTTTCGACCCAAATTGCAGCGTACCAACGCGCTCAACAAAAATATCAATCTAAAGTTCGAGATCTCAAGCAGTTTCAACACAGTGCGATCGTTGCTCAGCAGCAAGGAAACGACTCTGCTGCGCGTATGGCAATGACTAAAGTCGTTCAAATCGAACAACTTCTGCCACAATTAGAAACCCGAGTCGGGCAAGCCGAACAGTTCGTCAATGCTTCTCGAGAAAAGCTAGAACGAGAGCGAATGAAACTAGAAGCTTACAAAATGGATATGGAAAACCTCAAAGATATGGCGGAAATCAACGAGGCACTGGCAACGCTAGCTCAAGTCAATAGTGAACTGGGAATCGATTCAGCGCGATCGCAGTTCGAGCAAGCTAAAAATGCGATCGAACATCGCACTCTCAAAGAACAAGCTTATGCTGAATTATCCGAAAATCCTGCCGAACAGCTAGAAGCCGATTTAGACCGAATGACTCTTGATGATGAGGTGTCCCGTCGCCTCCGCCAGTTATCCGAATCGCAAGAATAGTCGAGAGTTAATAGTTGATGGTTGATAGTTCTGACCCATTACCCATTACCCATTACCCATAAAAAATGTCTCAAACTCGAAGCGGACCGCCACCGATTTTCTATATTCTGATCTTCCTCTTGCTTGCCGGAGGCGGATATTGGTGGTTTTTTATGAGAAAACCCGTGGCGCTGGCACCGACTACCCCAACGCCAAACTCTCCGACTGCACCAATTCCCGTCCCTGATGCCAACCCACCTAGTGCGATTAATCCCTTTCCTATACCCACAGATGTTGCGAGCGGGACAACCGTTCGCATTGACGGGTCTACCAGCATGGTGACGATTAATCAAAATTTGAAAAATGCTTTTGAAGCGCAGTTTCCCGGAACGAGTGTGATTACGGAAGCCAAAGGTTCGGAAACGGGTATTACAGCAATTCAGTCGGGAAGCGCCGATCTGGCTGCCATTTCTCGACCCCTAAATTCCCCAGAGCAAAGTTCGGGATTAATCGCCGTTCCCGTGATGACTGATGCGATCGCACTCGTGGTTGGTGTTGGCAATCCTTTCGGACAAGGACTCACTCAACAGCAAGTTGTGGGCATCTTCCAGGGGCAAATTACCAATTGGTCGGAAATTGGCGGGCCCGATAAACCCATTCGAGTTATCAACCGTCCTGCTGTCAGCGGGACACATCAGGCTTTTCGGGAACTCGTCCTGGGAGGGGGTGACTTCGGTACGACTCCCAACATCGCGACCATGGAACGAGATGCTACCACGCCCATGTTACAAAGTTTAGGAGATGATGGCATTGGGTATGCCACTGCTGCCCAGATCCGGAACCAAAGCACTGTCCGGATGGTCGCAGTAGATGGCTTGACCCCAGCGGCGGCAAACTATCCGTATACACGAACTTTGTACTACGCTTACAAGAATCCGCCCGGTCCAGCCGTTGCGGAATTTCTGGGGTTTGTGGGTTCGCCGTCGGGACAAGGGGCGATCGCCAATGCTGGACAGTAATCAGTAATCGGTAATTGATGAGGCGCGAATTTTAAATTGTTATGACTGAGTTAATCCAACCTCTTCGTCATCCCCGGATCGGTGTTCCCACAAACAACCCTGACGATCCAAGCTTTTTCGTGCAACCGGGGACGGGATTGGATGGAGTGGTGGCGATCGCCCGAGGGGGGACAATCCAAGCGACAGGGGCGCTACTGTACTCCGGTCGCCACATCCTCACTGCCGCTCATGTCTTCAATTTCGACGCTGTAACGCCCAACTTAGACCCTAACGAAGCCGAGTATACGGTTTTCTTCGATCTACCTAGCGGTCGCGTTCCCGTTGCGGTTTCTCGCATCTCCATTAACCCACTATGGGAAGGGGATCGAAACTTTAATAACGATATTGCGATCGTCGAACTGGCCCAATTTGCACCCCCCGCCGCCGATCGTTATCAAATTTACACCGAAGGAGATGAAGTTTTCCAAACCATTACCCGCGTTGGCTACGGGAACAAAGGCACGGGTAATGGTGGAGAAGTCCTGTTCGATCCGACTCCCATCAAACGTCAAGGTCTAAACCGCTACGATGCGTTCGGCGAGATTTTCAATACGAACCCCTTTTTTCAGGTCGTTCCAGGAACGCAGCTTGCCTATGATTTCGATAATGGTTTATTACAAAACGATGCGTTTGGACAGGAGTTGCGGATTTTCGATACGGGGTTTGGAGTGCAGGAGGTGGCTGCCAGCCGTGGGGACGATGGGGGTCACTTCGTTGATTGACGGCAAGATTGCTGGGATCTTCTCTTATGGTTTTAGTCCTCCTCGTCCCGGAATTGATGTCACAGCCGGTCAAAATGACGGGAGTTTTGGCGAAATTTTTGTGGATACTCGCGTGTTGCCTTACGGCGGTTATATCAATCAAATTATTGCGACGACTAACCAAGGGGACGATCGTATTCCCGGAAACAATCGAAATGATTTTCTAGCGGGAAACCAAGGAAACGATACGATCGACGGTTTCGGCGGAGACGATGTGCTATTTGGAGGACGAGACAATGACATCCTTTCTGGGGGAGAGGGAAACGATTCGCTGTTGGGGAATCGCGGAAATGACGGTCTCAATGGCGATCGCGGCGATGATGTCCTCTTCGGCGGTCAGGATGACGATGTACTCACCGGAGGTGATGGGAACGATCGGCTTAGTGGAGATTTGGGACGCGACATTCTAATTGGCGGTTTTGGCAGCGATGAATTTATTCTGCGAACCGCTGCTGCTGTCATTGACCCCAACCAAGCCGATATTATCGCAGATTTTGCTCCAGGAGACGATCGTATTGCCCTAAACGGAGTACGGACTCCAGAGGATGTGCTGACTTTACCCGAAGGTCTCGTGTTGACGCCAACGACGCTGGCTGGGTTGGCAGGAACCCTGATCCAGTTGCCCGCACAGCCCCCAGAAACGCCCCCCGAACAGCTTCTCCCGACGATTTTGGGGTTTGTCAGTAATGCCTCTGTGGCGGATGTGGCAAGTCGTTTAGTGGCGATCGACGATATCATTTAACCGACCCCAATCCGGGAGAAACCTGGGGTTGGAAGTTCTGCCTTTTGTAAAGACTTTGAGATATTCGCCCCTTTTTTCTGCCTAATTGGCAGTTAAATCTCAAAAAAATCCTGAAATATACATAAAATCAAGCTTTCACCGATCCATAGCGGTCTTGCAACCCTTAGAATAATTCAGTGAAACTTTGAATACACTGGAGTTTCAGCTTCTCAAGACGGACATCGTCCCGGAAGCTGACCGTCCCCAGCCAAATCTCATACCCTTGGGACGTTTCCATATCAATATCCAAACACAAAGGAGTTTTCAAATGAATAAAGGGGAATTGGTTGACGCCGTTGCGGTTAAAGCCAAAGTTACGAAAAAAGAAGCTGACGCTGTGCTGACGGCAGCTCTCGAAGCCATCATGGAAGCGGTGTCCAGCGATGATAAAGTGACTTTAGTCGGTTTTGGCTCCTTCGAGTCTAGGGAGCGTAAAGCCCGCGAAGGTCGCAACCCCAAAACTGGGGAAAAAATGGCAATTCCGGCAACCAAAGTCCCGGCTTTTTCTGCGGGCAAACTGTTTAAAGAAAAAGTCGCAGCGAAGTAAATCCGACCTTGAATCGACCCATTCACGGGGGAAACTTGGCTTGGGCAGCCTCGATCGCGGGCTGTCCAGCTTCGAGCATCCTGGATTTTTCTGCTAGTATCAATCCCCTCGGACCCCCGAGAAGTGCGATCGCCGCGATTCAAGCGGGCATTCCTAATTTAAAAGCCTATCCCGACCCAGAGTACCGTCGGCTGCGACAGGTTCTGGGTCAAATGCACCAACTGCCTCCGGAATGGATTTTACCGGGAAACGGAGCAGCAGAACTTTTGACCTGGGCGGGACGGGATTTAGCCCGTTTGGATGTCACGTATTCGATCGCTCCGGCTTTTAGTGACTATGAAAGGTCGCTGAGAGCTTTTGGAGGACGGGTTGAGTCTTTGCCACTTTGGAGTGAGGAAAATTGGCAAGCGGTATTCGATCGACCGTCCCATCTCTTTCCTATTCCTCCCTCTGTATCGGGCAAACGTGCGGGTCTGATTCTGAACAATCCCCACAATCCTACCGGAATTCTGTGGCGGCGGGAGGATATTCTGCCGGATCTCCAACGGTTTGCCTTGGTGGTGGCAGACGAAGCGTTTATGGAATTTTTGCCACCGGACCAACAGGAAAGCCTGATTCCCGTAGTACAGCAGTGTGAGAATTTAGTCGTGATTCGATCGCTGACAAAGTTTTACAGCATTCCCGGACTAAGATTGGGTTATGCTATTGCCCATCCCGATCGACTGCAACGCTGGCAGCAGTGGCGCGATCCTTGGTCGGTCAACACTCTAGCCGCCGCTGTAGGCGAGGCAGTGGTCGGCGATACGGAATTTGAGCAGCAAACTTGGAATTGGCTTTCAGTTGAGAGAGCGAGGTTGTTGGAAGGATTCGCACAGTTGGGGTTACGATGTTTGAAAGGACGGGCTAATTTTTTGCTAGTCCGATCGCCTATTCCCAGTTCCCAATTGCAACAAATTTTGCTGCAACGCCATCGCATTCTGATTCGCGATTGTCTCAGTTTTCCGGAATTGGGCGATCGTTACTTCCGGGTGGCGGTTCGCACTCAGTCGGAGAATCAACGCCTCCTCGATGCTTTAAAAGAGTTGATAGTTGATAGTTGATAGTTGATAGTTGATAGTTGATAGTCGTTCGGTTAACCAATAAATAGCCCATAACCCATAACAAAAAATGTCAGTTGACTACGATCTCGTTATTCTGGGCGGTAGTTCGGCGGGGCGCTATGCCGCTGTGACGGCTGCTAGTTCGTATAATGCGAGAGTTGCCCTCGTCGAACCCCATCCGGAATTAGAACCGGGTAGTCGCCAGTGCGGTTTAATGGCGTTATTTAAAGTCAGCCAACTGAGGGAATCGATCGCCCAAGCGCGGCAGTTGGGATGTTTGGGGGAGGCTGAAGTTTCAGGGTTGATGTCGAGTTTGAATTTCGATCGTCCGGTTCGGTGGGCGTCGGAGGTTTTGGCAAATGTTGCCCAATGGGATTCTCCGGCGGTGTTATCGGGTTTGGGGATTGATGTTATCCACGCAGAGGCAGAATTTTGCCCGGAACCCCGTTTGGGAGTCTTAGCCAATGAAAGACTTCTGCGATCGCGGCGGTATTTGATTGCGAGGAACTCTCGCTGGAAAACGATCGAGATTGAGGGTTTGGCGCGTGTGGGCTATCTGACACCCGAAACGCTCGGATATTGGGTGAAAAAAGGACAAACAATTCCTGAAAGTTTTGTCATTCTGGGCAACGATCCTAAAGGGGTGGAACTGGCACAAATTTTAGTTCGTTTGGGAAGTTCGGTGACGCTGGTGACTCGCAGAGAGCGAATTTTACCCTACGAAGATCCTGAAATTTCTCGTTGGGTACAAGCGCATTTAGAAGCAGAAGGCGTGCGGATTCTCACTCGATCCCAAGTGACTCAAATTCAGAAAATTCAGGATAAAAAGTGGGTGCAAGCGGGAGATCGGGCGATCGAAACGGATGAAATTTTACTGGCGATCGCGGCAGTTGCCAATCTCAAATCTCTTAATTTAGCCTCGGTTGGGGTTCGGGGAAGTCGGGGTAAATTGCTAACTAACAGCCAGCTACAAACCACCAATCCGAGGATTTATGCCTGTGGCGTGGCTCTGGGCGGCTATTGTTTAGATAATATCAGTCAGTACGAAGCCAAAGTGGCGATCGAAAATGCTCTCCTTTTGTCGCGTTGTTCTGTGGGTTATCATACGGTTCCTTGGTCGATCGGTCTCGATCCGCCGTTCGCCCGCGTGGGATATACCGAACCTCAAGCCAGAAGCCGATATGGGAATGATATCGTCGTCTTAAAACAACAGTTTCAATCTCTTTTTCTGGCTCAATTTCGAGGCAAGACGACGGGATTTTGTAAGGCGATCGTTCGCAAAAATGGAACTATTCTCGGTGTCCATATTTGGGGAGATTCAGCACAAGAATTGATTCATCCCTTTGCGCTGGCAATACAGCAGGATTTGACTCTAGAGGCGATCGCCGATTTGATTCCCGTTTCACCATCTTTCTCGGAAATTTATCACCCGATGGGGATGGCTTGGCGGCAAATTCAACGATCGCAGAATGGGTTTTGGCAAAAGACTTTGAAAACTTGGCACAACTGGCAGCGCGATCGGATTGATTAAATCTTTCTTTGTAAAGTGAAAAATGTAAGATTTGGGCTGCCGCGATCGATGGAAGATGTGGTATACTATTATTATATAATGGAATATGCGACAAAATATTTTTAACTTAAAATATTTCCATTATTTTATAAAGAGTATAGCTTACTTTTCAATTTCCTGCAACCTTCGATCGCCAAAATTTTCCCTTAACTGTTTTACTTCTATTTAACCGATTCCACAGTCAGAGGCATTGCCGTGCAGTAACATATCCAATTCTGTATAGTTATGGATTTTTCAACTGTTCGACTACTCGATGGAGTGCGACAGAATGAGAGGCTTTAAATAGAATTCGATCTCCGGGTTCAATAAAGTTGTGTAAACGTTCTGCCAAAATTTGATGAGCGTTGGGTGTGGCAAAATCAGTCACTTCGACAACCGATAAACCTTTAGCTCCCGTTGCGATCGCTTCAGCTTCGGGTAAATCTGCTAAAATCAATAGAGCGTCGAGATTTAATTGTCTAGCAGCTTCACCGATTTTTTGATGAAATTCAAGAGATCGATCGCCCAATTCTTTCATCGTTCCCAACACGGCAATGCGTCGTTTTCCGGGAGTTTGCGCCAGCAGTTTCAAAGCCGCTAACATCGACTCCAAACCCGCATTGTAAGTCTCATCTAAAATGATGATATCGTTGTCTAATTCGTAGCGTTTTGCTCGACCATCTGGTAAGATTACAGATAACCCATCGGCAAGAATTGACCAATCGATCTTTAATACTTTAGCAACAGCGATCGCGGCTAAATAATTGAGAGCATTATGTTCTCCAGCTAAGGGTAACGGTAACTCGATACCCTCTAAGTCGAGAGTGTTGGCATCAATAAACTTGCCGAAAACATCTCCACCTCTCAAACCAAATGTGAGAGTTTCACCTTGCCAAACCGTTGCTGCCGTTTCGATTAACCGTCGATTGTCGTGATTGAGAATGGCAATACTCGTCTTCGGCATTTCGGCAAGGAGTTCGCATTTGGCTTCGGCGATCGCTTCTTCCGAACCCAACAAGCCAATATGCGCCGTTCCCACATTAGTAATTATCCCAATATCAGGACGAGCAATTTCAGTCAGTTCGGCAATTTGTCCTCGTCCGCGCATTGCCATTTCCACAACCGCAAACTCATGTTCCTCTGTCAGTCCTAACAACGTTTGAGGAACGCCAATTTCGTTATTATAATTGGCTTGTGTTTTTAAAACTTTGCCTTGGGTTGATAACACGGCAGAAATCAGTTCTTTTGCCGTAGTTTTCCCCACAGAACCGGTGATACCAATGACGGGAATCTTAAATCGATCGCGCCACCAACGAGCAATTTTCTGGTATGCTTTTAAAGTATCGGCAACGACCCATTGCGGTATCGGCAACGGCAAATGACGATCGACGATCGCCGCAACAGCCCCTCGTTTTCCAGCCGTTTCCACAAAAGCGTGTCCGTCGAATGTTTCTCCCCGCAATGCCAGGAAGACTTCCCCCGGTTTCACGCTGCGACTGTCAGTCACAATTCCGGTACACAGGGTATCCGAGGCTAGATCCGATCCATTGAGAAGTGGAGTGAGCAGAAGCTCTGAGAAACAATCGAGGGTAACTTGCATAGGTAGGCAGCAGCGAGTAAAAACAAGCGAGTAACAACAAGATTATATTGGCGTCGATGGCGGAAAATGCGGTGTTTGGGAAATTCAGGGAGTGTGCCGTGGTTTTGTCGCCGCTTCCTGGCAGAAGACTGCGAGTGCCGAATCGGTATTGGCAAGATGATTGGCAAGATGGAATGGGATTTCCTCTAGTATTATAAACCCCAAATTTGCACCACTTGACCCTGAATTGTTTGTCCCAACCAAGAGGTATTTCGAGAGAGCGATTTGAGAGTTTTTCCGTTCGCCGTCCAAGTTTTTTCGGGGTCAAAAAGAGTCAGTTCCGCCGATCGATCGATCGTCAGTTGTGGAGGTGTTTGTTGGAGACATCGGGCGGGATTGGTGCTGAGAACCCGCCACAAATCCAAAGGCGATCCATTATTTTCAACGATGAAAGCTTGCCATAACAAGGGTAGTGCCAATTCTAACCCGATCGCCCCCGGTGGCGCTTGAGCAAAAGCCACTGTTTTGTCTTCGTAGGTATGGGGGGTATGATCGATAGCAATGGCGTCTATTATCCCCGTTTGTATCCCCTCAATTAATGCCTCACGATCGATCGGGTTGCCTAACGGCGGTTCTAGGCGTAAATTGGGATCGTAGCTAGCCAGATTTCGAGTATCCCGCAGCAAATGTAGCCAAGTGGTGCTTGCCGTCACCGGCAATCCCCGATCCTTGGCATCTGCGATCAGTTCCACGCTACGGGCGGTAGAAACCCGCATCAGGTGAACTGGGGTTCCCGTCGCTGCCACACATTCCAAAAGGGCAGCAATCGCCGTTGTTTCCGACATCGCTGGATTTCCCGGCAATCCCAACCGTACCGACTCGCCACCTTCTCGCGCAATGCCATCCCCCGCCAAAGTGCGATCGCAACACCAAAACGCCACGGGTTTACCCAGAGGTTGCAAATACTCCAACAACCGACGCACCAAAACCCAGTTCGTGAGGGGTTTTCCATCCGTAAATCCCACGATTCCAGCAGCGGCTAACTCCACCAATTCCACCATCCGTTCTCCCGCAATATCCAGCGTCAGCGCCCCCCAAAAGTGAAACTGAGGAGAGTTGCCAGGATGGGGTTTCGATCGCGCAAACGAGAGAACAGAAGGACGATCGATCGCGGGATTTGTATCCGGAAGAATAGCAATCCGGGTAAAACCCCCAGCCGCAGCCGCTTGGCGCAGAGACTCCCAGGTTTCTCGATCTTCATACCCCGGTTCGCCACTGTGGCTATACAGATCCACCAATCCCGGACCCAAAACCAGCCCTTGGCAATCGCGAAGTTGGGTATCGGTGGGATAGTCAGAAATTCGATCGTCAATACCCCGAATGTCACCTTCAACAATTAAAACATCCGCAATTCGATCGACTTCACTAACCGGATCGAGAACCCGTACTTGCTGCAACAATTCACTCATAATTTGGCTAGTTGCTAGTGGATAATTACCCCTTAACTATCAACTATTAACTATTAACTATTAACTATTAACTACAACGCTCCCGCTGCGGTTTTATCCAAAATACTCCCAGAAAGATGATACGTAATATTCATCGTTTCTAGCACGGGTGCGCCCTCTGTCCCATACGGATAGTCGATAACGCTGACACCACCATTCCCTTGTTTAAACGTCCAGAAATTTTCCGGATCTAAGTCAAAAAGGTGACATAATAGAGCTTTGTTCACTGCATCGTGAGCGACAACAATCCCCGTCAAAGGTCGATCGCTTTTGGCATACTTTGCTACAATTTCCTTCCAAGCAACGATCGATCGATCCCAAACCTGCTGCAAATTCTCCCCTTCCGGCATCTGCACCGTCTCCGGCTTCGTTTTCCACTGTTGCAACAACTCATCGTACTCCTCGGCGATTTCCGCCTCCAGTTTCCCTTCCCACAATCCGTGGCTAATCTCCGCCAAACCCGGACTCAACTCCAACGCCACACCAGGATGATGTTCCAGAATCAACTCCGCCGTTTCCTTGGGACGCAGCATCGGACTACTCACCGCAAAATCGAGGGAAACCGATTTCAGTAACTCCGCCGCGCGTTTTCCCTGCTGGCGACCATTCTCGTTGAGTGGAATATCCATTTGTCCCTGGAATCGACCATCCCGATTCCACTGAGTTTCCCCGTGACGCACCAGCAACAAACGCGGACCGCGATGAGGAGTGCGGGGTCTGGGAAAAGGATTGCCCAAATGAGCGATTTGATTCATCGACTCCAATTGCACCACATCGTCCAAACCACTGCTGAAATTCAGCACGCTGATACAGCAATTCGACTGTTGCACCGAATGGTAACTCGACGGCGGAAACCCCAGGGCGGTACTAATCAAACACCGATTAATCCCATTGTGCGCCACCACCATAATGGTTTTGCCTGCATGGCGAGCTAAAACGTCCTCCCAGAAGTGCTTGGCTTGCTCGTACAGCGCCAGAACGGGAAAATGTTCCACAGTTCCCTCGGGACGAGAAACGGTCATTTTAAACTCGTGAGGGCGCTCTTTCCAACACTGATAGTCCTCGGGAAATTTTGCCACTACCTCATCTTTGACCATCCTCTCCCACAATGGCAAATCGATTTCCAGCAATAAGTCGGATGCTTGAGGTGCAGGGGTCGAGTCCGGTAAGTTGGCATGAATCAGTTCGGCAGTCTGTTTGGCGCGTTGCAGAGGACTGGTGTAGATAGCATCGAAGGTAATATCTAGCAGAGCCCCTGCTACTTTTGTAGCCGCATCGCGACCTTTTTCGGTCAAAACCGATTCGTCGGTGCGACCTTGGATTTTCTGTTGGGCGTTGTAAGTGCTTTGTCCGTGGCGGACGATGATGACGCGAGTAGCCAGGGCTCTATCCTCCAGTTGCGTGCAACGGCGATCTTCAAGCCGATGAAGATGCCGGGATGATTCTACACTATTATCTGGTCAACTTGTCGATCGATGGGTTTTTGGCTTCGCGAAGCGAAGGGGTCAACGGCCGTTGACCCCTACCATTTATCGGTAAAAAGCGATCGAGATTTTACACCTACCATTTTGAAGGATTATTTGGATGTAATTGGTCTTGATGCCAGATGTAGGGATTGGCGACAATGTAATCCCGTAGACGCTCTAAATCGCGATCGTTGCGGACGATATGTTCGTAATAATTTCGTTGCCAAACTGGGAATTTAGGGCTTTGACGCAAGGTGTTAATACGACAGGTAACGGCAGATTTGAAGCCGGAAACAAAAGAAGAGATCGATCGGGGTTTCATGCGAAATCGATCTCGTAGGGGCGAACGGTGTGGTAGTAGTAGTAGGGGCGAACGGCCGTTCGCCCCTACAGGATGGTCATTTATCCCGGCATTATTGGGTTCAACCTCTATAATCTCCACCAATCCATGAAAATGGTTGGGCATCACCACCCAAGCATCAAGAGCAATTTCTTGACGAATTTCGGGCGATCGCATCCATTCTTCTGCCACAATTTCACCATAGATATTGAGCTTCATTTGACCGTCAATAATTTCACCAAACAAACACTGTCGTTGATGAGTGCAAAGGGTCAGAAAATACCATCCTGGTCGATCGTAATTGTAATGGGGAAGGCGGATAGAACGACGATTATGGATGCGGGGATCGTATTTCATTGAGGGGTAGAATTGCTTGCTATTTATCTCGATCGTAACCAATTCGATTGAGCCTCACCAACCCACCACATTACTGTAGGGGTCAACGGCCGTTGACCCCTACGATATCCGGCAAAGGGCTACCATCCAAAGGGAGACTTAGCTTGATTCCGTCACCCGAGAATGTGTCTTTCACAGTATTGACTGCCTTATTAAAGGTTCCCGTGACAACACGCTTACCTGTATTGTAAGCATTAACAACCGTTTTTTTCACAGTTTCATAGACTCGTTTCCCTGTCTCGATAACATTCTTGACAATCTTTTTACCTGTCTCCACAACATTGCTGACAAACTGTTTGGCTCCATTGATTACATTACTAACGGCTCGAACGGCTTTGTGAGCGTAGCTAGCGACGTGGCGAACCACTTTAGGAGCTGCTTGAGCTACCCTTTGAGCCACCTGTTGAGCAATCCTTTGAGCTTCTTCTTTGATGCGCTGCTGAGACTGCTGAACGATCTGAGTTGTCTTTTTCTGAACCTCTTGTTTAAAAGTTTGATAGGCTGCTTGGGCTTGCTGTACGGTGGCTTTGGCTGTCTGATAGGCTGCTTTGGCTTTTTCTGCCGCAGCTTGAGCTTTTTCTTTGGCTGCTTGTGCTGCTTGCTTGGCGGCTTCTACTGCACTATTTGTGAAAGATGAGACGGCATTGAAGCTATTACCGATATAGCTGTCAACCTCATCTCCAAAGCCCAGTAGATCGGCACCAAGATAGATACTATCGATAGCTGTACCTGTTATTGTTGCGGCTCCTACTGCCACAGGTAATGCTCCGGCACCAAAACCAAAGACTCCTCCAGCTACTGCCCCAATACCACCAGCTAGAAGCATTGCACCCGCTTTGAGTTGTGCTCTACGCCTTTGTTCTTCTGTTTGAGAGAGTGAAGCATCTCCAAGGGTCAACAGAATATCTATTGCTGGTGCTCGCTTGATTACAGATTTGCCACCAAGTTTAATTAGATCGTCGTCCAAATAACTAGCTACAGGTTTTAGGGAGTCCGTGGCTTGTAATATAAACTTTCCTTTACCATTAACAAAAAACTCTCGACTATTTTGAGAAATATCTAGAACTAATTCTGGAGGGAGGTGTTTCAAGACTGGGTAGCTTTGATCTAGAGTTTTGAAGAAGCCTTTTGGATCTACAATTTTTTGATTGATGAAATTACCTGCTTTATAGACAGTCCCTAGCTGTTTTATTTTTTTTATTTTTTGTTTTTCTGCTTCATATAATTCGGTTCCTTTTTGATAGAAGCTATGACTCCCATCAGCTTGAATCAATAACTGACCTGTAGCAAACTGATAAACCCGAACACCATTACTTACATAGCTTCCTAATGGTTCGCCCAAGTCGCCAAATTTTTGAGCAACTTGACTCATGGCAGCCTGAAGTTGCTCCTGTTGCCGACGCTGCTCTTCTAAAATGCGTCGTAACTCCTCTTCAATTCGCCGACGGGCTTCTTCCTCGGCTTGCCGACGAGCCTCTTCTTCAATGCGACGCAATTCTTCTTCGGCACGGCGGGCTTCTTCTTCGGCACGGCGAACTTCTTCTTCAGCACGACGAGCTTCTTCTTCCGCCCGTCGAATCGCGTCCTGTCGTTGGCGTTCTTGTGCAGCACGCTCTGGCGTATTGTCGATATAGAGCGCGGACATCCAGTGGTTTGTTCCGGCAATCTTGTACCAATGACGACTACCACCTTCTGGCATATGTGGATCGGGAACCCAACGACCGTTGTTCTCGTAAGCATCGAAGGTAATTTCTTCGCCAGGACGCTTACGACCCACTTCAGCATAGTTCGTACCGGGGCCCGAACGTATCCTTAAAGATCCCACTACGTTGACATATCCAGCGTTCATTATCCGAGCTTGGAAAGCTGGAACCGAAACACTCACTGCACGTTCCCCTGGAACCACCAGATCTTCTCCACTCCAGATCGAAGGAGATTGGATGGGGTCGGGCTGATATTCTTGGGGTGGGGTTCGTTTTGCCAGTTCCACGGCGGCGGCAATGTCCACCAATCCCGAACCTGTTTCCACATCCCAACCCGATTGACCGAGATCGACTGCCGTTTGCTTGAGGATTTCTTTGACTTGGGGATAGCTCAAACCTGGGTTAGCTGCCCAAACCTGGGACACTGCCCCCGTAACCTTAGCGGCAGCAACGGATGTTCCTGCCATTTCACCAACTCCCACATCGAGGGGAAGAGAAAAATCCAGGTTGGTATCAGTGGGTGTATCGCTGGAGAAGCCTGATTCTTTTAGGAGATCTCTGCTTTAATGAGGATATCGACGATAGCATCAAAAAAAGCTTCAAATGGGTTCGATGTTTCTTTCTCCACTACGAGGCAAACTCCGATTGTAAGCATTCAGGCGTCAGAGTTTATCGGGGGATCGTAGGGGTCAACGGCCGTAGCCCCCTACCAAGAGTATTTGTACGCATTCAGGCGTCAGGGTGTTATCGGGGGATTGGTAGGGGTCAACGGCCGTTGACCCCTACCAGATTTTCCTGAATCCCTACTCATCATCCGGCTACCTTCGTGGAGCAACAGGCGAACGTTTCTCCTTGGCGACCTCTGCGAGAAGATCGAGGGTAAAACCGTTACCCGAATCTTCCGCGATCGTAAGCTTTCCATACCGAAACAGAATCGTTAACTCGATCGGCAGCACCTACGGTAATGATATTGTCAAAATACTGGGATGTTTGACCCAGAGCCGACATCGCTTCACCATCATCTCCGGCAGGAACGACCACTAGAACGTTGTATTTTTGAGCGTAAGTGAGTGCTTCGAGTTCAGCGTCTGTTAGTTCGTAACGCGGCGTAATGCTGCCATCTTCACTGACCTCCGTTAAATTCAAATTCAGCGCCACAATCCCATTGGTTTGCCGGGATTCCTTGACAGCATCGACCGATTGAATCAAAGTTTCAGTCCAGTGTTCAGCCGCAGTCTTAACCTGAATCTTTGCCACCGGATTAACTTCAGCCACAATTTCTGAAGTCATCAGTTCTGTTTCCTGGGTTTCAGGATCGATCTCAGAGTCAGTATTCGGAGTTTCCGCACCAGTACTAGCTGGGTTGATGACTATTTCACTGAATCCCTACTCATCGCCGTTACGGTTGAATTCAGCGATCGAAAACAGAGGACGCGGCAACTGACCCATTTCTATCTTATCCAGGAGATTTCGTACCGTACCGTTGGGAACCACCATCACCGCAAATCGATCGCCGGGACGCATCTGCAAGGTTTTCACCCCCGTATACTCGCCGGAATTGAAGCGGTTCTTAGCATCGCTAAATCGTGCGCCTTGGGTAGCGTCATTAATGGCAATGCCGCCTAATTCGGAGTTCGAGATCGATCGACGTGAGGCTTCGGCGATGAACTGCTTTGGATCGTCTGCCGACCACAATTCATCCATCCCTTCCAAGCTGAAAATCGCCACTTCGGACTCAAATTTACCATCATCGAAGAGGTAGTCGATTTGGACGAGACCATCGCTGTTAGCGGTGAAGATGCCGGATTTGACTTGAGTGAAGTCAAAATCTTCGATCGTCGGGGTTTCTGTCGTGTCCGGTTCGACGGCAACTTCTGCATCCTCGGCGAGACTCTCCTCTTCGGTATTGTCGTCGTCTTCCGCTTCCGGTTGAGTTTCTTCTGCTGTCGATTCCGTTACTGCTTCTGCATCATCGCTGTTGTCATCCGATTCCACTTCGGCATTTTCAGCAGTTGTCTCTGGATCGTCGCTATTCTCCTCTGGGGTAGAATCAGTTTCTTCTGCCGTTGCTTCCGACAAATCTTCGGTTTCAGTAACACTCGTATCGTCGATCTCATCGCCTGATAAGGATTTGGCATCTTCGATCGCCTCATTCCCTGGATTAATCAACGGATCGGGATTTTCGGTTTCCAGACTCTCGGATGAAGGTGTCCCGCCGATCGGATCTGATAGCGTTGAATCAATTTTTGTCTCACTAGAATCTCCCAAAATCGGGTCATCTGTCTCGGTTGACCAATCGGATTCTGGGATAACGACGGAATCGTCAATGACGACAAAAGTGGCTCCAGCAACCGGATCGATCGATCCCGATTGTGGGAGTCGATCGTTGGCAATCCCATCGTCGTAACAACGGCGGTCGACCCCTACCAGAGTTTCCTGTTCACCAATCCACAACTCGGTAAACCAAACGGAAAACGATCGATCGCTACATTCGACCGTCCATTCGGCATCACCGCCACCAATTCAACTTGACCCCTTTCGTTAATAATCCAACCTTGCGCTTCTACCAGGGGTTGAGGAGGAGAATTTTGTGGTTCTTTTGCTGGGTTAGAGTCGATCGATCCAACACCCAAATTGAGAAATTCTCGGGGGTTGGGGGGTAAACCTCCCCGTCCGGTGATGACAAACCGACTGCGTTGCAAGTTCTCAGACGTACAACTCGTATCCCTCAAACTGTCGGGATCGACCACATCCTCCGGTAATTCCACCAAACCCGAAGTCGGATCGAGATCCGGGGTGTTGAGGGTGACTTCGCCATCGGTTCCTAGTTGAGAACTGGCGGTGATATCGCTGAATCGCGTTTCCACATCCCGAGGGTCGATGCCGAAAATGCCTTGGGTGGTGATTTCCACGTTGCCGCCGTTTCCGGCAAAGGCATTCGCCGTGATATCGCTGTTTTCTTGGGGAATGGCAACCACCAGAGGGGTGTCGATGTTGATGTTGCCGCCGTCACCGCCTGCTTGTTGGGTTCCGGCGGTGGTGGAAATGCGACTGCCACGACGCAAGATGAGAGAGTCTCCGATGTTGAGTGTAATATTGCCTCCGGTACTGGAGTTGGTAACGCCAATGATGCCGCCACGAGCGTTGGGAAAACTGTTACGATCGTCGATTAAGATAGTATCTGCGGTAATGTCGATATTTCCAGCATTTCCGGTCGCTTCTGTACTAACGATCTGCTGAATCATATAGTCTAAAGTGTCAACGCCTTCAGGAATACTTAAAGTAGTCCGAATATCATTGTCCGGTATCGTTCCAAAAAAACCAGTCAATCCAGGGATGAACAATCTGCTTTGTGGGACAGTTCTGGCTGACACAGTAGTTCGTCCTCCATCTCGGAGTATCAAATTTCCAGTTTCGATCGTAATATCTCCAGCATTTCCCGGTCCAAAGGCTTGATTGTAAAACCCACTGCCAAATCCTTCGGGAGAAGATCCGCTAATTTCGATCGACTCCGCAGCATTAATAATTAAATTGCCTCCATTACTAATGGGTCGATCGTTATTATTTGCAGAAAAGTTGGTTGAAAAAGCAGAGGCGGATATAAATGCGCCATCTCGGAGAATCAGCCTTCTCGTATTAATCGTTAAATCTCCCGATTGACCGTCTCCAAACATATCTGTTGCGATCGTTGTAGGGAAGATAGAATCTCGATCGGAACCCACGAGTTCGACGGATTCAGATGCATTCACAGTGATGTTTCCTCCATCTCCTTCCAGTCCAGTGGTTGTGGTAATCACTGCACCATCTCTCAATATCAATCGTCCGGTATTAATTGTAATATTTCCAGAATTTTTACTACTCGCCGTCGAGATCGCACTCGAAATATCTGCTGTCTCTTCTCTAGGAGAAAATCCACTCAAGCTAATCGATTCTTCGGCATCGACGGAGATATTTCCTGCTGATATCGAAGGAATAATACTACCCGTAAGAATTCTAGACCTTTCAAAATTAACGTTTCTAGCATGGATATCCACGTCTCCACCCGTTCCGAATTTAAAGGCACTGGTGAGTAAGGAACTATTTTTTATCGATAAATCTCCCAATGTGAAGATTTCAACATTTCCTCCACCCAAATCTCCGGACGATCGTACATTCGCTAGTGAAATATTGCCATTCGATCGGATATTAATATTTCCCCCAACGCTAAAATGAAAGGAGTCAATTTCTCCCTGAGTTGTATCGATCGTTTCTCCTGCAATTAGCTCGAGATCTCTTCCTCCAGATTGAATTGTTTCCGTGGCAATGTCATGCTCAGCTATTAAAGAAATGACTCCACCTCGATCATCTCCAAATCGAGAGTCTATTCTTCCCAAGCGAGTATCGATCGTTCCACCACTATCGAAATGAATATCACCCCCACCAGATATAGTTGCACCACCGATAATATCGCCAGTTGCCGTTAATATAACACTGCCACCTTGACCGTTTCCCCAAGCAGAATTGAGAACTTCGACTCCTGTATTAATTGTTCCACCACTGGAAAAAGAAACGTTCCCCCCACCGGAAATGATTGGACTTTCTAAAATATTGCCAGTTGCCGTTAAGGAGACATCTCCACCTCGACCATCTCCCCAAAGGGAATTGATAACTTCTCGTCTCAGATCGATATTTTGTCCACTGACGAGAGAAATATCACCTCGCGCGATCGAATTGAACCATTCAACGTGATATCGCCAGTTCCTGATAAAATCACAGCTCCGCCAAACGTAATAATATCTCCTGTTGTAATGCTTCCATCAGATCGAGTCGGCATAGTGATAAAATCAGAAAATCCTCGATCTACTGGTATTGGGGAAGATGTTTCTTCTACACTCACTGTAATATTATCTAATCCCCAGCTTTCATCCAGAATTCCTTCAGTTAGGGAATCGGCAAAATTGAGATAGAGCGAACGATCGGTATGTCTGACAGACCGATCAATTCGATAGACACTATCGATAGACCTCTCTCTAAAGGGATAACCCAAATCGACATGACTTCCTCCAGTACCACCGATAAATTGATCGCCAGGAAATTGACCAGGATAAGCTTGTCCTGGGTTTAAATTAGGATTATCATTTATAAAAGTTGTGAGTAAAATTGGCGGTCTTCCAGTAATATTTAAAGTCCAGAGATCCGGACCAAAATCGGTTCGATTTCCATCCCACGATCGAATTATAAATAGATCGAAAGCAATAGTTACTTGGTCATGAGGCGGCAAATTATCCAGAGTTAAACTCACCGTATCGCTATTAAATTCCCCTAAAAACCCCCGATTTCCGATCGGCGTTCGACTCGTTCGCGTATCCGACCATTGTGGCTTTGCGCCGTTTTCAAAATTATCCTCGAATACAACAGTTGAAGACAAAACCACCGGAGGCGGACTCTCCGGCACAGGCGGAATCGGCAGCGTCGGCGGATTTTGTAACTGTTCCACTCCCGCTCTTAAAATGAGCGACGGACTACTCGTTAAAATCGGAATATCCGGGTCGTAACCCACCAATTGCGTATCCGGACTGGTAATCGTAATATTCCCCGTCGTGATGCTTCCCATCGACTCCACTTTCAGCGACGCACCCGCATAATCCCCCAGAATCACATCCCCTTCGGAACTAATAATCGGATCGTACAAACTAACAAAATTACCCGGATTTCCCGACAAATTCCACATCGAAAATCGATTCCCGCTGGCAAAATGCGCGTCCCCAGAAATAATCCCATCGCTAACCAGAGTAAGATTTCCCCCACTTTGAAACGGTGTCTGCGGATGATTCAGCGCCAAAATATCGATACCGCGATTTCCTTGCATCCACAAATTTCCCCCCGCAACCGCCAGAAACGGTAACGCTACACTATCGCGAACCCACACCGTATCCCGCGCCAATACATTCAAATTTCCCGTGGTTTCCAGTTGACTTTCAATGAGGGTTAAATTCCCAGAAGCGGCGAGAGTGGCGTCACCCGCCGTTAATTGCCGCACCGCAATATCGCCAGGTTCGATCGATCTTTCCCCCCACTGCATTCCCATTTCTGTCACTGTCAACCCCAATGTTTCTGGATTGCCAAAATTACTAAGAAACTGCGTTAAATTCGTGTTAGAAATCGGGGAAGTGGCGATCGAAATTGTCCCCTGTGGCGCGGCAAGTTCCCCCGTACTCACCACCGTTCCCCCCACCAATGTCAAATCTCGCTGCGTCGCAACGCTGAGATTCCCGGCATTAACAATTGCCTCCGTCCCGTTTCTACCAAATTGCAACCCGATGGGAACGTTAATTGTCAATAACGGTGGCACGTCGGGATTCGCCGTACTATACAAACTCCCATCAGCAAACACCAAACTTTCGGCGGTACTGCCAAAAAACGATCCCCCGATATCCAACCGCGCATTCGGTCCGAACACGATACCGTTGGGATTAAGCAGAAACAGGTTCGCCGTACCGTTAGCGCGAATCAGTCCATCAATATTCGAGGCATTTGTCCCTGTGATGCGCGTCAGGATGTTTTCGACAGTAACGGAATTGTTAAAAAAGGCTTCCCATCCCGTCGGCAAAGAAAAGTCGGTAAAACTGTGAAACAGATTGCCACCGACTTGGGTTCCCCCTTCGATGACTAAGGTATCGTTAACGGGAGGCAGAACGATCGAATTTTGCGGTAGCGTCCCATCCGGCACAATTTGCGCCATCGCCGACGAGATACCGCCAAAACTAGATATAGAAATGGTAGCTGCCAGTACAGATATACCCAGTTTCATCAGTCAGAGCAGATGTGAGACTGGGCGTATTGTACGCTAAACTCTCTTAAAGTTATCTAAACTTTTTCACTTTTTAACTAACTTTTTTCTTCCGTTTAGTAATAAGTTTCTCGATCTACAAAATTCAACTCCAGGGTACGATCGCTGAAGATCGTTACGGTACCCGAATCGTTCTCAAAAGTCGATCGACGATCGCTGCTGCTTTGCGTCCCCCAGCGGGAATCATTCGATGACACAGTACCGCTGGAGCCAGAATCTTGATATCATCAGGTAAGACATAATCCCGACCTTCGAGAAACGCAAACGCCTGAGTCGCTCGTTGCAGCGCCACAGCCCCCCGAGGACTGACCCCCAACGTAATTTCGTCGTCTTCTCGCGTGCTGCGAACTAAGTTGAGAATATACTGCTGCAACGAAGGTTCCAGCTTAACTTTGGCACACCGCGATCGCAACTCCTGTACCTCTTCCAGGGTGATGCACGGTTCCAACTCCTCCGGCTTCATCTCGTGCTGATGGCGTTGCAACATCTGCAATTCCTCTGCCTCTGTGGGATATCCCAAGGACAACGCCAGAGTGAAGCGATCCATCTGCGCTTCCGGCAAGGGGAACGTGCCTTGATACTCGATCGGGTTTTGAGTGGCAATCACAAAAAAAGGGCGCTCCACAAGCCGAGAAACCCCATCTACGGTCACTTGCTGCTCTTCCATCACTTCCAGCAAAGCCGACTGGGTGCGCGGCGTGGCGCGGTTGATTTCGTCAGCGAGCAGGACGTTGGTAAACACAGGTCCCGGCAGAAATTCAAATTCTCCCGTGCGAGGATTCCATATGTTGGTTCCGGTAATATCAGTAGGTAGCAAGTCAGGGGTACACTGAATGCGTCCGAACTTCCCCGAAACCGATCGAGCCAGAGATTTTGCCAACAGCGTTTTCCCCACACCGGGAACGTCTTCGAGCAGCGCATGACCCCCAGACAGCAGCGCCACCAGCACCAATCGAATCGCTTCAGCTTTGCCGACAATCGTTTTACCGAGATTCTGGAGCAGTCGATCGATTTGGGGAGAACTCATAAATTGGTTAGTAGTTAGTGGTTAGTTGATACTGAGAAACACTTATTACTTATTACTTATTACTTATTGCTTATTACTTATTACTTATTACTTATTATTGACTTTGCCATTTCACAATCCCGCTGAATCTGAGCTTTAAGGGCATCTAGGGAGTCGAATTTGGCTTCGGGGCGCAAGAAGTGAGCCAGACGCACGGTGAGAGTTTGACCGTATAAGTCTCCCGACCAATCTAACAAATAAACTTCGACGGTGGGACGATCGCCCAAAACCGTGGGACGACAACCGATATTCATCACTCCCGGTTGCGACTGCAACGATAAACCGTCCACCCACACGCTATAAACACCCCACCGAGGTAAAAATTTATCCCCAGACATCTGGAGATTGGCGGTGGGAAACCCCAGGGTGCGCCCCAACTGCTGTCCTTTCACAACCGTTCCGCTCAAACTGTAGGAACGTCCCAACAAGCGATGAGCCGTATCTAGGTTACCTTGCGTCAGTGCTTGACGAATATTGGAACTACTCACCCGCTCTCCCTGTAATATGTAGAGTGGAACGATTTTCGTGTCGATGCCGTAGTTTGCCGCGATTGTCTGCAAATCGATCGCCGTTCCCGCCCTTTTCCTCCCAAAGTGAAAATCTTGCCCGACGCTAATCCGTTTAGCTTGAAGTTGGCGGACTAAAATCTCTTCCACAAAGGCTTGGGGTTCTAACTGAGCCAAATCGCGATCGAAGGGCAACAACACGAGTTGATCGACCCCAATTGCCTCTAATTGCTCGGCTTTCTCGGCTCTGGGAGTTAACAGCGATCGAGGTTGTCCGCTAAAAAATTCTTGAGGATGAGGATCGAAGGTGACAACCGTCGTGTAGATGGGTCGCCAGTCTAAAGCTTCTCCATCAGGCTCTGTCGGCTGGAGTTTCCCCCCACCGTATCCCACCGCTTGTGCTTCTAATGAATGAATCTGGCGGTCTGGACTCCATTCCTGCGCCAACACCTGCCCAATGACTTGTCGATGACCCTGATGCACCCCATCAAAATTACCTAGGGCAACTGTTGTTGGCACGAGTGCCGTTGTTAAAGAAGATGTTACCCGCACTTGCTCCCCTCTGACCGATCTCAAGGCTTCGACGTTGTGAATATTGGCGTGACTTTGTCAAGTAGACTCGATCGTCTGCAAGTCAGAACGCGAGGTGGCAACTGCCACCTCATGCAGATACTTTGGCATCTTTTAATGAGTCGGATGCAGGTTCCGCTATCTGAGAGGTAACGGCAATTTCCAATCCTTCGACTGCCATAATCGCGTTGGGAAATTCTTGCTTGACATCTTCACCGACTCGATCCAAGAATTCATCTTTGTGAAGGGGATCGTGATGGAATATGACTAATGTTTTGACTTGAGCGGCGCGTGCGGCTTTGACCGCTTCTTGCCAGGTCGAATGTCCCCATCCCTTTTTACTCGATCGAGGATCGTGGTACTCTTCGTCGGTGTAGGTGGCATCGTAAATCATCACATCAGCCTGATGAGCCAACCTCTGAACGTTTGGATCGAGGTGATCGGCATAATGTTCGGTGTCGGTGATGTAAGCGACTGAGTAATTTTGCCAGCTTACCCGATAGCCCACGGCTTCTCCGGGATGGTTGAGCAAAGCGCTCTCCACTTTCACGTCATCGAGCTGCACGGTTGCCCCCACTTCAAGATCGTTAAAATCCAATTGCGCTCCCATGATCTGTAATGGGACGGGAAAGTTGGGATGAAGCATCTGGTCGTTTAACCGTTGCTCGATCGTTGCACCGTTGGGCGCAACCGCACCGTACACGTGAAATTTATTGCCTTTGACAAACGCCGGAGTGAAAAAGGGAAAACCTTGGATGTGATCCCAGTGAGAATGGGTAAAAAATAGATAAGCTTCGACTGGCGTTTTCGAGAGCAGATGTTGTCCTAACACCCGCAATCCTGTCCCGCCGTCAAAAATCAGACGTTTGCCATCCACCCGCATTTCAATGCAGGGCGTATTACCTCCATATTTTACTGTTTCGGGTCCCGGGCAGGCAATGCTTCCTCTAACGCCCCAGAAGTGAACCGTGAATTGGTCTTTCGTGCTAGGCATGGGTATATTTTGCAGGACTCGCGCACTTCGGTTCATGAACCAGATTTTGCATTTTTCTACAGTCTATGCCATCTATAAAGTCTATGCCATCCAGGTGACTAGTTGTTTCTCCGGGCAAGGCAGATGACTGAACGGGGTTCCGCCGACTGGAACTTCGGCTACTCCATCGCGATCGATCGAACTGCACGAATCAGAGCGGAGAGTTTTGCGGTAGATGATTGCCTCAACTTGGGGAGAGAGCGGAATTCTACCACCCCCTAGCTTAACTTTTATTTAGATGCTCTAGCGGTTAGGGTCGTTTTGACCACCTCGCTACACTTAATTATAGTCCCAAGCGGTTGAAACCGCTGACGCCGATTTTAATCCCTCATACATACGTCTGGGGATTTTCAATCACCTTTACTATTTTTGCCCGATTTGGCAAATTTCGGCAACTTTCATACGCTTTGCGCCCAGCAGTTAGAAGATTGTCTCCTGCAAATCCCAAAGACGATTATTTACAGCCATGCCAGACCCTCCTCTTTTCCCGTGGCTGCGCATATGAGAACACGGGAAACAGAGTGAGAGTTGACATCCTCACCGCATTTTTAGAGCGGTGATGCCCAAAGAGTGATGTTTGGGTTCGGTCTTCATCGCAACTTCCTCCACTTTTAGAAGGCTTGTCCCGTCTGACGTTCGTTTCACGGGCTTTGGTTATAGCCTCCCGCCAGCCCTGCGGTAAATCTCGTAGTTTAAACGACAAATCCCTCTACAAGGGGCAGGTTTGCGACCCAGTGTTCTGATGATAACCCAGTCAAAACTGACTCGGGCTATTCACCGAATTCGATCGCAAAGAGATAGGTTCGCTCTTCCTTCATCGCATTGTTAAAGGAGATGGGAAAACTCGAACTGAATGAGTTGGTGTTTGGGTGCGGCGCTAACCCGCGAACTCACATTTCTTCGTCTTCGCTCCCAACTTGTTTGAGATGGATGTGTTTGCGTCCCAGACTAATTTCAAACTCATCTCCGGGTTGGAGACCCATTTGTTTAGTATATGCCGAACCGATGAGTAAATTCCCGTTGGACTGGACGCTAATCCGATAACTGGCACTGCGTCCACCTCGTCCATTACTCGATTGTTTGCTGTCAAGCTGAATGCCTTCGGCATCAATCAGGGCATTCAAGAATTTCATCATGTTGACTCGGTCTACACCATTTTTGGTTTGGGTATAGTAACCGCATTCTCTAGCCTTCTCCTCTTTACTGAGGTTGCCGAGGTCTTTGACCTTCTTAAGTAAGCTTTCTCCAGTTAATGCTTCGACTGTCTTCATTCTAGTTTGTCAACCTTAAGTTTCGTTTCAACCCTAGCATAGCAGTTATCTGCTACGGTAATTTTACCTGACATTTGCTAAGTATAAAAGCTTTGGCAAAGTTTTAGCTTGGTGTTGGCTTATTAGCTTATCATACTTAGAATCGATCGACGTTTAAGGGGAGCTTGGAGATTGAAAATCAGCACTTAGAGGTCGCACTCGGTTAGGATCGAGACTCAAGGTTCTTCGATTGGAAAATCGAGAGCTGTCTTAGAGAGAAAGGATCGAGGCTCACTCAGTGGGTTTCTGTCAACTTTTCCAGACTTACAGCAGAGATGGCATGAAGATCTCGATCGATGGATCGAGAGAAGAAGCAGAGTCGATCTTTGGGGTTTCCATCCAACCGATCCAAATCAATTTCCGGGACATGGATCGACCTCAGAAGCGGCGGCGAAAGATGGAAAAAAGCAGCCCTTTCACCTCCGGCAAAGAAGAGAATTAGAGTTAGGTTGAAGTGACGTATGAAGTTAACTACCCGAGGTCATTATAGTGTCAAAGCACTGCTAGATTTAAGTTTGCAACCCGATCGCGCCCCGACCTCAGTCAAGGCTATATCCCGGCGTCAGGACTTGAGCGCCCCGTATCTGGAAAAGCTATTGATTGCGATGCGTCGTGCTGGATTGGTGAAATCTACTCGAGGCGTACAAGGGGGATACCAACTCGCCCGATCCCCATCTCAAATTTCTTTAGGACAAATACTCGAGGCGGTGGGTGAAACTTTGGAACCATTACCCCATCATATCCCCGATGCCGAACAAGCGGAAGACTGGGTGACTTTTACCCTGTGGAATCGCTTGCACCAAAAGCTCAAAGAAGCACTCTACAGTATTTCCTTGGAAGATCTATATTATGATGCTCGCAGTTGGCAAGCGGCTCAAGGAGAGGAGACGAGTTTTGTGGTCTAAAGTCGGTCTAAGTCCCCAGCTAATCCCCCGTATATGACTCTCGATCTGTACCCAATTGTTGTCTTAGCTCTGGCTGCCGGATTGGACTACCTCGTGGGCGATCCCTGGGGATGGATTCATCCAGTACAAGTTGTGGGATGGACAATCGATCGCACTTCTGGCATCATTTTAGATCGATTGAAACGTCCGGCACTGCGGTGGTGGGCTGGAGGATTTTTAGCGATCGTAGCGATCGTGGGGAGCGGTTTAGTCGGGGGAATGGCGATCGAAGTCGCTAACTCCCTCCATCCACTTTTGGGGGGAATAACCGCGACTATTTTGTTAGCCAGCTGTTTTGCCGGACGCAGTTTGCGCCATGCAGCGGTCGATGTTTTGCAACCGTTAACCTCAGGAGATCTTACCACTACCCGAAGTCGATTGGCTCTCTACGTCGGTCGGGATACCGATCGTTTGACCGAAGTGGAAATGCTGCGGGCAGTATTAGAAACCGTTAGCGAAAATGCGGTAGATGGGGTGATGGCTCCTTTATTTTATGCTCTGGTGGGACTTGGATTTCCCGAGATCGGGATTGTTCCTCTAGCGCTTGCCTACAAAACCGCCAGTACCCTCGATTCTATGGTGGGTTACAAAGAAGAACCTTACACCCATTTGGGATGGTGGAGCGCCAAAATAGAAGATGTTTTAACGTGGCTTCCCTGTCGGCTAACGGTCGTTACTTTAGGGCTATTGAAGGGTAAATTGAGAAGGGTTTGGAGACTGTGCCGACGAGATGCCATCCGCGATCCCAGTCCCAATTCCGGTTGGAGTGAGTGTGCTTATGCTGCGATTTTGGGGGTACAACTGGGCGGCACGAACTGGTATCGGGGAGTGGTGAAGGAGAAACCTTTGTTGGGAGATTTCGATCGCCCCATTACCCCAGAAATCGTTTTGAAAGCTCTGCAACTGACGCGCGACTGTTTTCTGGTTTGGTTAGCGCTCGGGATTATTTTTATGGGCTAGTGGCTAGTGGCTAGCGACTAGCGGGAAATCACCATTACTTATCATTTCTTACTTATGTAGTTCTTACTCAGGGCACTGTTCCCCTTTTACCTTTGGCTTTCTGCTTGCTTATTACTGGATCGCTATAACCGGAGACTATCCCAGACTCAACCCAATTAAAATGGCTAAAATCGCGATCGCCAAAACCAGAGATCCCCACATAAATCGATCGTCTTCGGTTTCAATTTGGCTGGGATCGAGAGGTTCGGGTTCCGGTTGGAGACGGCGAGGGGGACGTTGACGTTTGGGTGCATTCGATCCGCGTCGATCTTCGATCGCGCTGTCTTCGATATTGCTAAGATCTGGAATTTGTGTGAGCCACTCCGGACGTTTTTCTAACTTCGGGGCTTCGAGAATGTACAGCAGACGGCGACCTTGTTGACGAGTTTGCCCATCTGGGTGTTTGCTCAGTTGGCGGCACAAGGCGATCGCATCTTGGGATTGACCGCTAGCTTGATAGGCGGTGACGAGCCACATTTGCATTTCTCCGCCCAAGGGAGAATTGCGGTTGATTAAGGCACAAGCTTTCTCTAAAGCGGCGACAGATTGGCGATACTGTCCGCACTCGAATGCTTGTTTTCCAGTTTGATACTCGGTATTGGCAACTTTGAGATTGTCTGAACTCACGGTGATAGCGATTAGCAGTTAGCAACGATCTGAACTCCTGTAACTTCTGTATTCTAAACTTCTTTCTCATCCCCGTTCGTCAAATCGACTATAGAAACCGCCGTATTTTACCCAATATTGCTTGAGATTGTGGGTGGGAGTATGTAAGCTGGCTTTGGCTTGGTAAACGATCACTTTGCGGTGATTGCCAATCCAGATTTTTTTGCTAGGACGGACGGAAACGATCGCCCCTCCCAAGCTTTGCACGCACTCTTCAAATCGCTCGACGGTGGAATATTCCACGGTTTCTAAGAAAAAAAAGTTACCCGAACAAATCAGATGCCGACTCCGTATCCAAGACTTCATTGTGTTTTCGGCTAATGGAGGCAGCATGGTTTCTGGAAGAGGCGAGTCAACTCTCGTTTGTTTTGGGGATTTGCACGGGGACTTCGCGGGCAAAACAGGTTGACTTTTCAAACTGCAAAGGTCCTTCAGCCGAACCCCAAACGTATTCGTGGGTACTGACATCAAAACCCCGATCGCGACTGACCCAAGTCTTTTCTGTCAGTTCGACTTCGCTGACTAAATAAGTTTGACGACCGTTTTTTGGAATCAGGCAGTTGTTTCCCGGTTCGACGCCGCCGATAAATCGATCGCCATCGCGCTGGAAAACCATCGAACAGTTGCATCGTCGTTGAAGACGATCGGGCGTAATCGTTTTTAAAATACTCAGCTCTCGAGCCGCACCAGCAAACCACAACGGATCGGACAATCCATAGTTTTCAATATAAATATCATTACCTCGATCGACGAATCGATGAACGCCCTGACGATAGGGACGCCACAAATCGTAGTCGTATACTTGTTCGGAATAAAACCCAATTCCTGAAAAAAATTCCCAAGGCAAAGGACGAAAAAACACTCGAATATGAGCAAATCGGGTGGGTTCTTCTTGAGATTGTTTGTAGTTGCTAAATTCCCCAGCCATCCATTGGGCTAGGACGATCGAATCGTTAGAAAACATTTTCACATAGTGGTTAGTTGCGCTTTTGTTTGTTGTTAGGGGTTTATGGCCAATCCCAAATCCGAAATAAAAAATCAGTTAGATTGCCGGGATAAGTCACGAATTTCGGAGGCAAATGAGGCGGTAATTACGGCTGTTCCTGCGCTGGTTTTAATCAGAGAAACGCGAAATCGAGTGTTGGGATTGGCAAACCAAATTTGTTCTTCGGCTGCCGCACGATCGTAGTTGGTGACCAAAATAAATCGATCGTCTTCTGTGAGACGATAGCGGCCGATCGCTGGTATCGTTTCTGCATACCCTTGCGATCGCAATAATCGACCTTGATTCGGAAGTTCTGGATCGGGAATGGGCACTAAAATGCAGTTTCCCTCGATGGTTTCTTCCTCATCCCAATCGGATTCTCCTTCCCAACTCATATGAAAAGGACTGACGGCGATTGCTGGATCGATATCGTGGGTTTTGCACAATTCTAGCACTGCCGGATTGTTGACAGCTAAAGCGGTAATTTCGATCGTCGATCGGACTTCTTCAAAATGCTGAAATGCCAGATTGTGACCGCTGCGTTGCGATCGCCAACAGCCGATCGATCTCTCCACAAATTCGCGAATATTCATACCAGATCCCACGACTAAATCGATAGCACGAGTTTAGGAGGAAATCGGAGATTCAATCTCGAACTCGATCGAGGCAGACTAAAGTAGCCAAAAAGCGCTGACATTTTTCCTCACTTCCAGTTCCCAACCAACGCTCCGATTTCCCCAAACCTTGACTTAAATCTCGGTAATACTAACGATCGTACCGCTAGAGCGATGAATCCGCTGAATTTGCGGGGTCATCTTGCGACCCGAAACGATATACTCAGTGGTACTGCGACGGCGACGATTGCAGTCGAATTTCGCGCCTTTCACCACAATCTTGAATTTCTTCTCAGTGGTTGAGATCGATTTGGGCGCTTTAATCTCAGACGTGCTATTGGTGGCAACGGCATACACCAGTTGGGAAGCCTTCACCGCACTGTCGCTTTCGGCCGGACCCGGAACACGGAGAAAATCCGGTTATAAGCGATCTGCTTTTGCCCCACTTGGCTTTGGATGCCACGATAGTAAGGCACAACATTGTCACCAAACGCAGACTGATATTCAGCACTATCGAGATAAGAATCGATTTCTGCATCGTAGCCTTCGTTAATGCAACGCTGGATGTGTTCGGAAACCTCAGCTTGGTCGGCAGGGGCACGTCCCAACAAATGCTTGAAGTTTAGTTCTACAAATCGATAAGGCGCAGCGGATTCAAAGAAACGCGCGCGATAGTTTGCCGATTTGGCGACGCCCCGAACAAATTCTCGCACGGAAATACTACGATCGCACAATTGCGATTCCAAGCTTACCAACCGTTCGCTCTCCATCACGTGGGCGTTCCCCAAAACTTGGCGATACACACCCCGAATCACCCCCTGGACTTCTTCGGCACTACTAGTTGCCCAAAGTTCTACCGGGGAACCCCAAAAGGCATCGATGCCAAATTTCACTGCTGGAGCCGTACTAACCATAATTTATATCTCTCCTAATTTATCGGATTAAAATTCAATTCAATTACATGGAAACCCATTTTCCGATACACCTGCGATTAAAAATCCAGTGCCAATCGGATGGTAGATTGCCCATCCTCGAAGAAACGCAATTGGCGACTGGGCTAATTGCGTTTCTATCTGAGTTGACTTATACAGGGGTGATGCTGGCAATGACGCCGCCCTGGCGGTGAATCCGCTGGTACTCTTCAGACAACCGGTTGTAGGGAACCAAATACACTTGGTTACTACGACGGAATTTAGAAACCCGATTGACACTCTTGCTACGATAGGCAGTGACTTCAATCCGGTACACCTTGCCGTCTTGTCCGGAAACAGCACCTTGCTTGGCACGAGGATCGACGGGGGGTTCGGCAAACGACCAACCATCAGAACCGCCGGAAGGCGCAACAACAGCGGTGGGGATGGCTTGAATCACGAGTCGATTTAAGCGAGGACGATTCCCCGATACACTGCCTTTGAGATCGCTGCTGGATGCTCCGCGTTGCAGTTTGAAGAAGTGGGTGAAGCCAACCATCGTCTGGCAGGCTTCGGTTTTGTAACCCCGCACAAAGGGAACGGTGTTTTCCCCAAATGTGGTTTGGTACTCGTCGCTGTCGAGATACGAGTCGATGTCCGCTTCATACCCTTCGGTATCGAGGATGTTGCTGTGCATTCTCATTTCGTCGAAGCCGTTGGGAGCACGACCGAGAAAATGTTTGCAAGCCAACTCTGTATAGCGATAGCGAGCACAGCTATCAAAGAACCGGGAACGATACAAGTCTGATTTCCCAACGCGCCGCACGAATTCGCGAACGCTAATCTCGCCGCTTTTGAGTTGAGACTCGGGGCTAACCAGCCGCTCGCTTTCCATGACGTAGGCATTGCCTAAGACTTGGCGATAAACCGCACTGATGACGGTTTCGGTTTCTTCTGCGGAGGCACCGGGCCACAGCTCGACGGGTGGAGTGTCTTCATAAAGAGCAACTCCTAGTTGGGATGCTGGTCCAAAAACCATTCAATTTGTCTCCTAGATTAGTGACATACTCTCAACACTGACTCCAAGAGTACAGCGCGGGTGGAGTTTTCTTGCCAACACCAAGTGCTTCGGTGGCTCGGCAAGCTGACTCGACGACGCGGAATGACCGCACCGGATTCTAAAGCAATTGACGTGGAAAGGTTTGCTCGGTCTGTGGGCAAACTGTTCAAAAAACCGAACGTGTACATTCCTTTCTTAAAGACCAAGGTTCGATCGCTTAGAGTCTCGCAAAGTGAGACGGGTTAAAGCTAGGTAACCTTAGCCCAAGTCATGTCAAAAAATGCTCTCAAGCTCTCATAATATAGAGTTACAAACTCGGTAAATATTAAGATTTGTAATTAACATGAGTATTTCTTGCCAATTTTGCTCTAAAGGATAGACAAATAGACTGAGGTTCGATCGTAAACTGAAACAAAATGTAAAAGTAAATGCGATTCTACGCAACATTTGTAGACAATGGGGAACACTGAAGATGTTGCCGGTCTGTGCTGACCCCTGCCGTTCTTAAGACTTGCCTGACCCAACTGAGAAAAAATGGGGAGTTCTGTCTCAAAGATTACAAATTGTGACTTTGTTTTTCAGAAGCGAGACAGAAGTCCGGTCTCCCCCGTATGTTCGATCGTGGTTGGTCGCACAGTGATGGAGACCGACCGCATAAACAACAAACTTTTGTCCTGTAACATTAAGGAGAGCTGCAATGCTTGACGCTTTTTCCAGAGCCGTAGTTTCGGCAGATGCTAGCACCAGCGTAGTTTCAGATCTAGCTGCCCTGAAAGCCTTTGTCGATTCTGGCAACCGTCGTTTGGATGCCGTCAATGCGATCGCTTCCAACGCGAGCTGCATGGTGTCTGACGCCGTCGCGGGTATGATCTGCGAAAACCAAGGTTTGATCCAAGCTGGTGGTAACTGCTATCCCAACCGTCGCATGGCTGCTTGCTTGCGCGATGCTGAAATCATTCTGCGCTATGTGAGCTATGCATTGTTGGCTGGCGATGCTTCGGTTCTCGACGATCGTTGCTTGAACGGTTTGAAAGAAACCTATGCTGCTCTGGGCGTGCCCTCCACCTCCACCGTGCGTGCCGTTCAGATCATGAAGGCTCAAGCTGCCGCTCACATCAAAGACGAACCCAGTGAAAAGTTTGCTGGCAACAAACTGCGCAAAATGAACCCCACCCTGACTGAAGATCGCTGCGCTAGCCTTGTGGCTGAATCTTCCAGCTACTTCGATCGCGTAATTGCGGCTCTGAGCTAAGTTCTCTCACCCGAGCAAAAACTTTCAAAGCAATCTAGCTCGTGGCTTTTCGCCAGTCCCGATTAGCCCAGCCGATCGAAATCTACATCCAATCAAGTCTATTCTGGAGATAGTAAAAATATGAAATCAGTTGTAACGACAGTAGTTTCTGCTGCTGATGCAGCAGGTCGTTTCCCCAGCACCTCCGACCTGGAGTCCGTCCAAGGTTCTATCCAACGGGCTGCTGCTCGGATGGAAGCCGCTGAAAAATTAGCGAACAATCTTGACGCCGTTGCTGGAGAAGCTTACGATGCTTGCATCAAAAAATATCCCTACCTGAACAATGAGGGGGAAGCGAACTCCACCGACACCTTCAAATCGAAGTGCGCTCGCGACATCAAACACTACATGCGCTTGATCCAATACTGCCTGGTTGTTGGCGGTACGGGTCCTTTGGACGAATGGGGTATTGCGGGTGGTCGCGAAGTCTATCGCGCGTTGGAATTGCCCACAGCTCCTTACGTTGAAGCTCTCAGATTCGCTCGCAGCCGTGGTTGCGCTCCTCGCGATATGTCCGCTCAAGCGCTGACCGAATACAACGCGCTGCTTGACTATGCAATCAACTCCCTCTCCTAATTGGGATGGGGCTGACTGAAGGGATGTAAGTCCTGTCAGTGCCTGGAGTCTCTTTGCCTGTTACTTTGCCGACTGCGGTTGAGTAATCGCCAAGAGTCTCCAGGCTGTTTTGTGTTTTAATGCTTTAAGTAACCCAAACAATCCAGGGTACAAGCCTGCGGATTTCTTCGTGGCAACAGTCCAAACATTTTCTGTGTTAACTTCCCCAGTTTGAATTGTGGGAAACTTCTGTAGGCGAGAAGAGCGCGATTCGTGCTGACTCCTGTAGGGGCGATCGTTTATCGTCTGAAGCGTCAAACTTTTAACCCAATGCTCAGCCTCTACAACTAAACTCCTTAACTCTTTCAAAAGATGGATAAGCGCTTTTTCAAGCTCTTCAATCTGACTGAAGATGAAGCGATCGCAATTTTAGATACGCCTTTGGATCGGTTGGGAGAAGAGGATTCTCGCTACATCGCGGCTTCCCATTTGGTGAATTTTCCCACCGATCGATCGATCTCAGCTTTGAGCAGAGCGGTACAAAACACCGATCCTTCATTGGATAATCGCATCGTCCGCCGGAAGTCGATCGAAACCTTGGGGCGACTGCAAGCCACATCCACCTTGTCTGTCATTCGTGCTTGCCTTGCCGATGACGATTGCTATACGGTGGAAAATGCCGTTTGGGCGATCGGGGAAATCGGTACTGAGGACTCGGAAATCCTCGAAGAAATGGCGCAATTGTTAGACAAGCCGGGACAAACCTATCGGGTGATTCTTCATACCCTAGCAAAGCTGAACTACAAACCTGCCATCGATCGGATTCGCCCGTTTGTGGAAAATGAGGATAAAACGATCGCCAGCGCTGCAATTGCCGCGATTTGCCGACTGACGGGCGATACAACCGGGATGGAACAGGCGATCGCATTTCTGCAGCATCCGAACGCATACGCCCGTCGATTGTGCATTCAAGATTTTATCGATACCCAATATTACGATGCCATTCCTGAAATCGCCCGGTGTCCGGTTTCGTTAGTCTTTCGCCTGCGGGGGATTCGATCTCTGGCACAAGCGGGGCAAAAGGAGGGATCGATCGCCCTTGAAGAGATTTTACCCTCGATCGATCGGGTAATTCGCGATCGTCCTCAAGACTTGGATCTCGTCCACGAATACGATCGATTTCCCCTGTTAGACTTCCTGGTGCGAGAACTGTACAAAACTGATTTCGGGCGCTGTTACCTAGCCAGCAAAATGCTCCTGGAAGCCTATGCCACAGAAGCCCCGACTGCGCTGATGCAAACTTACCAAGACGAAGCCCACAACGATTATGGTGCTCACTACCACGTCATCAAGGTGTTAGGTTGGCTGAGGTATACTCCGGCTTACGATTTGTTGGTCGAAGCCTTACATAACCGCGAACCGCAATTCCAGAAATCTCGCGCGGCAGCGGCGATCGCATTAGGAGAACTGGCTGACACTCGGGCAATTGGAGATCTCAAAGCTTGTCTGGAAACCCAGATTTGGGATCTCAAATATGCCGCACTCCTCGCTTTAGAAAAATTAGGCGATACCAGCGGTTGCGAAATCGCCGCCAACGATTCTGACTGGTTGGTTCGTGCCAAAGCAAAAATAGTTAAGAGTCAATAGTTATTGACAACGAACAACAAACAACTAGCAATAACCAATAACAATGACCAACGACACTTTATTCGAACAACTCAAACACCCCAATCCCCATCTGCGAGAACGAGCAATGTGGGAACTGGTAGACAACCGAGACGAAACGACGATCGATCGGTTGATGAGTATTCTAGATGAAGAAGATACCACCTATCGTCGGGCAGCCGTCAAAGCCTTGGGTGCGATCGGTCTAGATACTGTCCCCCCACTACTTGAAACGTTACAAAACAGCGATAACGCCACCGTACGCAGCAGTTGTGCGAAGGCTCTAGCCCAAGTCGCCCTCAATTATCCAGAAGAACCTTTTCCCGCCGAAGGCTTGCAAGGGCTGCGAAACGCGATCGACGATCCCAATCCGGTGGTGAATATCGCCTCGATCATGGCATTGGGCGAAATGGGGACTCCAGCATTCGATCTGTTAGCCGAAGCCCTGAAAACGACAGAGAATGTGGCAGTGCAAGTCGCCGTTGCCAACGCGCTGGTGTCCACCCGAGACGATCGGGCATCAGCAATTTTGGAAGCCTTAGCCGAAGATGAATCAGCAGATTCTTATGTGCGTGAAACGGCAACCAGTGCATTATCCCGAATTGAAATGGTTCGTCGGAATACTCCCCGCAACTCGTAGCAGCTTGTCGTCAGCTATTCCCAGTCGTCATCTTTTGATTGCTTTTCCAACTGAGAAATCGCCAATTTCATCACCCCTTGAATCGCAGTATCGGGTTCTTTTTC
This sequence comes from uncultured cyanobacterium, assembly GCA_963838375.1. Taxonomy (GTDB): domain Bacteria; phylum Cyanobacteriota; class Cyanobacteriia; order Cyanobacteriales; family Geitlerinemataceae; genus DVED01. Next base: position 528,967 of record CAWIQY010000019.1, read on the forward strand.
CCGCGCGGCGTTCAAGTGGTCTAGAACCTGCACATCTCCAATTTTCATCAATGCTAGCGCTGCCGCTTTGCGAGTTTCTCTGTCATCATGGCTGAGTAACTCAACGAATTGGGGAATTGCCGGACGATATGCCAACGTTCCCAAGGCGGAGGCGGCTTCGCTGCGGACATTCACATCAGCATCATCGAGCGCATTGGTGAGGACGTTAAACGCTTGTTTTTCTGGGTGTTCTTGAGCGATACTGGCGATCGCACCCACCACGGCTGCCCGCACCACTGCCGAGTTAGAATCGATCTGTCGGTACACCAGTTCCTTCGCTTGGATGCCAATAAATGCCAGAGCCCAGGCGGCATGACCTTTGGTACTTTCTGGATGTTCGCTAGACGCTAGGATATCCAGCAGTGCCGGAACGGCAGCTTCCCCCATTCTCGCCATCGCTCCCACCGACGAACCCTTAACCACCGTGTCTTCATCGTTGAGAAGAGAGTCGATCAATGTCGGCAGTGCAGTGGTATCGGCAATCAGAGTCAGAGTTTTCGCCGCCGCACGCCGCACCACCACATTGGCATGATTCGCCAATGCTGCCACCAAAAATGGCGTAGCCGGTTTACCAATATCGCCAAGGGTTGCCGCACAGCGCAATCGTACCAGTCCCCGCGTATCGCCGAGAGATTCCACAAGCTGTTGCATGATGTGTGGGTTCTGGGGATCGAAAGTTCCTGCTTGGAGTTGGTGGTTAACTTCTATCAGCAAAACATCGGTTTCTGCCGAAGAAATTGCGATCGCATCCTGTTCGGATGGGGATTCGTTGCCAATTGCGTTACTCATCGTGTCTGTCTATACCCGTTGACCGATCGATCTTCTCAGATTTCGTTGCCCCTGGTACACTTTGGTATCAAGTCTTCCCGCAGTCCGTTCAATTTGCCATTGTCCATGAAACATCTATTAAAAGGGGTCAACCTTTACCTCATCGGCATGATGGGAGCGGGAAAAAGTACCATCGGTCAATTGCTCGCAACCCAATTAGGCTATCGATTTTTTGATACCGATACTCTGCATCGAACAAGTGACCCAAAAATCGATTAACGAGATTTTTGCCAACATCGGGGAAGAGGCTTTTCGGCAACTGGAAACTCAAGTGCTTGCCGAAATTTCAGCATATCATCACTGTGTTGTAGCTACCGGAGGAGGAATCGTGACACAACAGATGAATTGGAGCTACCTCCACCAAGGGATTGTCCTGTGGTTAGATGTTCCCGTCGAACAACTCTATCTTCGTTTGCAAGGAGATCTCACTCGCCCTTTGTTAAGAGATCCTGACCCACAAGCCAAATTGCAAACCCTGCTCCAACAGCGGAAATCCTTGTACGCTCAAGCTGATGTGCATTTGGAAGTTCGTCGGGAAGAAACGCCAGAAGAGCTGACACCACGGGCGATCGAAGAAATTGCCAAAATCCTCAAATCTCAGTAGCAACCGCGCATCCCCCGAACTAAAAAACCACCAATGGATCGGTATAGCGATCGAGATTCTGTTATCCTGACAAAGAATTCGAGTAGTCTGACCTCCAGTTCGATCGGCTTCCCATTTGCGGCAGCACCGGCTATGGCAATCCCTTGGGAAAAAGTTCAGAAAAATGTGCCACCCGGTATTTGGGTGCTGTTTGAACAACCGTCTTCGATCGCCCATCACTGAGCCTTTTTGAATCAATCCATGCTAAACGAACACGAATATTTAAGAGAAGCCGACGCCACGCGAGTCCGAGTTCTCAGCGAAGCACTCCCCTACATTCAACAATTTGCCGGTCGTACGATTGTGGTCAAATACGGCGGTGCAGCGATGAAAGAATCGATGCTCAAAGACCAAGTAATCCGCGATATCGTCTTTTTGTCCTGTGTTGGCGTTCGACCCGTCGTCGTTCACGGCGGGGGACCTGAGATCAACACCTGGCTGGGAAAATTAGGCATTGCTCCCCAATTTAAAGACGGGTTGCGCGTCACCGATGCGCCGACAATGGACGTGGTAGAAATGGTCCTCGTCGGTCGAGTCAACAAAGAAATCGTCAACTTAATTAACCAAGCAGGCGGTTCGGCAGTCGGCTTGTGCGGTAAAGATGGAAACTTAGTCGGAGCGCGTCCTCAAGGTCAAGAAGGGATTGGTTTTGTCGGTGAAGTCGCCTCGGTGGATACTCGCGTCTTGGAAGCGCTGATCAACAATGGCTACGTCCCCGTAATTTCTAGTGTGGCTGCCGATGAAACCGGTCAGGCGTACAATATTAATGCCGATACGGTGGCTGGGGAAATTGCTGCCGCTCTGGGAGCCGAAAAATTGATTTTGCTGACAGATACCGCTGGCATTCTTCGGGATTACAAAGATCCTTCCACGTTGATTCCGAAAGTGGATATTTCCGGCGCCAGAGAGTTAATTGAAGACGGTACTGTTGCGGGTGGGATGATTCCGAAAGTAACGTGCTGCGTTCGATCTCTGGCGCAAGGGGTCAAAGCCGCACACATCATTGACGGTCGCATTCCCCACGCTTTGCTGTTGGAAGTGTTTACCGATTCTGGTATCGGTTCGATGATTGTGGGTTCGAGGTTTTAAGAAGGAGTTCAGGAGTTCAGGAGTTAACAGAGCTAAAAAAAACAGAACACCCAGATGCCCGACTTCTTAAAGAAGTCGGGCATCTAGTCGGGCATCTAACAGTCTTGAACTTGACCGGTTTCTACAGATTGCCGGATGGCATCAGCGACTTTCAGGGTATAAACGCTCTCTGTATTGGCAATATAAAGCGGTGTTCCTTCCAAAAGACGATCGAGTACCATGGTTGTATCTTTGGCAAATAATCCCCGACGACTGGCAATTTCAATCGACTGTTTTTCCTCTCCCCGCACTAGCATTCCACCATCACTACTCAAAATTAGCGTTCCCCCTTCCCCATACACCACAAACTGATTTTCGGTCTGCCAAAACGTCTCGCCTTTGCCATAGACGACTTCTCCCATCACCCCCGAGGTGAAAGTAAACTGCGCCTCGCACCAACAGGCTTTGTAATATCCCGCTTCCGGTGCATCCCAGAATTTCGATCGACCCTTGACAGTTGCCACTGCGCCAAATCGATCGATCGGTCGGTGCAAACGAGACAACGCCCCCACCAGCGGAAATCCGAACGCATCCGGTTGATAAGACCATTTACGCGGGGCTGGATGTTTGGGAGAAATGGTGACGTAGCGGACGGAGAATGCTGGGGTAATGGTTGGCAACCATTGAATGAGTGCCTGATGCACACCGCCTAGCAATTCGATATGTTCGACGTGTAGGAGTTTCCCCGTTGTTTCGGCTATGGCGACGAGTTCTGCGGCTTCTGTGGGGTTCAGACACAGGGGATATTCGACGACGACGTGTTTCCCGTTTTCGAGTGCGGCGCGGACGATTTCCCCGTGTAATTGATTGGTGGTACAAATGGCGACGAGATCGATGTCGTTCCGTTGTACCAATTCGCGCCAATTTGTTAAGACTTCTGCACCATAAGACTGGCAAAATTCCTCAGTGCGTTGCCGACTCGAACCCGCCACAGCGACAAGTTGCGATCGATCGTCGCTAGAAAAGGCTTCGGCGCGGCGTCGGGCAGCAAATCCCGTCCCCACAATTCCAACTCGGATGGTCATTGGTTCTTGGCGCTTTTGCTCGTGGTTAGTTTCCGTTGCGATACTCGGAACCTGCTGTCATTAAGTGACATCCCCGTCTAGACATAGACGAGGATGAATTCACGCAACGTAATATTGATTCCATTTAGCGAGATCCAAGAAATTTAAATCCAGGGATACGATCGCTTAAAAATGGAAGAATAACTAGTGAGAGTTTAATGGGCCAAGGTAAGAAGATTAGGCTTAAAATTGCGAAGAATGCGGCGAGACCCGTCGCTGCAATTTGAACCATTTCTTCGTTGGTATTCGTACTTAAGAATACGGAAACCAAGGCGGCAATTAGGGTAATCAAACAGGGTACAAGCATCAGCAATAAGTGATAAAGTTACATCTGCGCCATGTTTAGACGCGATCGCACTTGATGCGGAGCGTTCCTTCGGTGTTGAATCCCTACTTCCGTCTGAGATCGATCTTCTCTAAATACGATCGAGTCTCAGATGAACGATTAGCTAAGTTATACTTACAAAATTTTCGGCTTTTGTCAACCTAATTTTGTCAGGACTTACATACATCGAGTCTTTGGCACTATCAGTAGATGAGGGTTGCCTTCGCGCTGACTAGATATAGCGTTGCGGCGTCAGTTCGATTTGCGATCGATTCTAGATTTTTGTGATGAATCTTTCGTTGGGCATCCCACCTCTTCCGGTTATTAAGTATTTATACTTAATCAAACCTCAGTGGTTACGTTTTACCTTGTTCTGTGATGATGGAGGAATGCCACTCACCGTCAAAACATCTGACAGAGTTTCGCAATAAGTCGGCAAATCGAATGTTGCGGGATTCACCGGATGTTGATAGATAAAATGCCGATATTGCAAGCAAAACCTATCCCAAGCTGCCATTTTAATTTTGAAAGCTGCGATAAAAAAATTAATCAACCAAGGTGATAAAGAAATGCGGAAGTAAACTTTTTTATTGAGATAGTTACAAATTTCGCGAATTGCTCGATCGACGGTATAGGGTTGATTTCCTAACACAAAATGACCGGGTTGACAAGATTCATTTTCAACATAAAATCGAACGACTTCTGCAATATCTCGAGCGTGGATAAAGTGAAAACTCCCATCTGCTTTGAAAAACCGAATCCAATCGATCCAGTTAAGAACCTCTGGTAATCCTGAAGTGAGGTGAGATAAAGGTTTAGTTTCGTCTCCTCCCAAAACTAATGTCGGAAAAAGAACCGTCGTTCGATCGCTTAAAGAATGGCTCGGAAGTTGCTGAATAAAATCGTATTTAGACCGAATATAATCGGTTCCTAAATCTCCTGCTTCGGGGAGAATTTTGTTATCTCGATCGAGTAGACTTGCCGTGGAAAAATAGATAACTCGATCGCAAAGTTGAGGATCGAGCAAATCCATTATCTGACAAGTGGTAGTGACGTTAATATCGAGACAGTCTCGTTCTCCACCCCAAGCGGCTGCCGTCAAAATAGCACAATCGATCGTCTTCAGGATATCGGCAAAACGATCGATCGATCGTAAATCCGCAGACAAAACATGAATTCCCGGACGTACATCCAGTTTAATTTTCAATTTGTCCGGATTTCTCACCAGCAAATACAGCTCGTGCTGGGTATTTTGAATCAGAGTTTCGGTAATATATTGACCGATGCAGCCACTCGCACCCGTAATAAAAATGCGCTTAATCATGATATAAAGAAGGAGTTCAGGAGTTCTAGGAGTTACAGAAGTTCAGAATACATAGCTAGAACTCTTGAACGACGCTAAAAGCGAAAATCCCTTGTGTCGCTGTCAAATAGAGAGGAGCGATCTCTTGCGAGCTTAGGGAGCAAATGACTGGGTTTCCCCCATGAGCGACGGGCGAACCCGGAGGGGACAGAGAGCTTCTCAAACCCCTCAACAGTTACACCGTGGCGGTTAACAACTCATCGGCTTGCTTCGCCGTTTCAAAGAAGAACGCCGCGTTTTCCTCGGGAGTTGTGGGCAGAATTCCATGACCCAAATTGAGGATGTGACCGCGATTTCCGGCTTTGCGAATGGTGTCGAGAATCCGATCGCGAATAAACGCTTTCGAGCCGAAAAGTACGCCGGGATCGATATTCCCTTGAACGTGCATATCCGGACCCAAACGTCGTCGCGCATCTGCCATATCCACCGTCCAGTCTACGCTGATGATATCCGCGCCCGAATTGCTCATCTGTTCCAACACCCCGGCGCTGCCCGTCACCAGCAAAATCAGAGGGGTATCGGGATGGGTGGCTTTGACTTGTTGGAATACCCGTTGTTGATACGGCAGTGCGAAGGTTGCGTAGTCTTGGGGGCTGAGTTGACCCGCCCAGGAGTCAAACATTTGTATCACTTGAGCGCCGCTATCGATTTGGTAGCGGGCGTAAACCGCGATCGCATCTGCCAGTTTTCCCAGCAGTTGATGCAGCACGGTGGGGTCGGAAAACGCCATGCCTTTAATAATGGAATAGGTTTTTGACCCCTTTCCTTCCACAGCATAGGCTGCCAAAGTCCAGGGTGCGCCGACAAACCCCAGAACAGTAGATTCGTTCCCCACTTCTTGCCGGAGCGTTTGTAGAATCGTGCGGATAAACGGTAGGGATTCTTCCGGTTCGATGGGGTGTAGGGCATCCACCTGTTCTGGGGTGCGGATGGGTGCATCGATAATCGGACCTTTGCCTTCGGCAATGTCCATGCCAATGCCTACTCCGGGTAAAGGCGTGACGATATCGGAAAACAAGATGACACCGTCGGGTTTGAACGCTCGCCAAGGTTGTAGGGAAACTTCGACCGCCACTTCCGGAATTTCCGAGCGCTCGCGAAAGCTGGGATATTTCTCCCGCAGGTCTCGATATGCCTTCATATATCGACCGGCTTGCCGCATCATCCACACGGGCGGGCGATCGAGTTTTTCTCCGCGTGCAGCCCTCAACAGATAGGGAATTTGGGTTGAACCCGCCATTAAACTTTACCTTCTTATCTGAATAAATACTTAAATGCCTGCATTTCAGAGTACCACAGCAAGCGACCCTCTCAAAGCTCAAAATCCCCACAGCGTAAGTGTTAAGAATTTTGAAGCGCTCTGGCAGTAGATTGCTCTTTGCCGATCGGTTCTCCAAATCGATTCCGCCTCCAACTTTTGGGGAGTTTGAGAACTATTGCCGGTCAGGCTATTTCACCCGATCGAGTCTTACCTTGCCTCTTCTTCGTGCTTGAATCCCGTGCTAAAATTATTATGAAAAAATTATGAAAAAGACGAGTCGCGCTTATAATATAAGCATTCAGACTCAATGCTTTTTTTCTAAATTCGAGTTGTATCGATCCGATCGCCAATCTAGAAAATACCCAACAACCCCGAACATTTTTGCGTGCATCTAGCAGGGCAAACCGACAAAAATAGACCAGAACCAAACGGGACAAGAACCGATCTCGTTAGATTCGCGCTAGCATGGGGAGATCGAAGTCATGGATAAAAAAGTCGTTCTTAAACTACATGGCATCCTCGAGCATGGGTGTCGAGTTGTTTTGGAAATTTGGTCAAAGCAAAATCTTTCTCTGGAAGCCATTGGCTCTTTGCCTCCCAATCCCGAACTCGCAGACTTTGCAGCCACTCATTGGGCAAATTATCGATCGCTTGGCGATCCCGCTCGTAATTCTCGCCTCAAACCGGAAGAAATCGTCACAGACAGCATAAACCGCACCCAAAAATGTCGGGAGTCGGCACGGAAGCTGAAGAATCTCCTCCACAAATGGCTTGACTCGCCTGAATTTCTTCCCATCGAAAAGTGCTTGCTCAAAGAACTCAATATCGATGACTCCATTCGGGTGCAGATTCGGACGGAAGATCCCCAACTGCAAAAACTTCCTTGGCATTTGTGGGATTGGCTGGCAAATCATCAGACAGAGGCGCTTCAGACAGAGGTAGAGTTAAGCTTTCTCCCCAACCCCGTTTTACCCCTGAATCCACCGAAAGAATGCGTCTCCAAAGTGAGAATCTTAGCCATTCTCGGTCATAGCACAAGGGATTAATATCGAGGAAGATCGTCAACTGCTGGAAAATCTCCCCAATGCTGAGGTTTTGTTTTTGGTGGAACCAAAGCGTCAGGATTTGGGCGATCGCCTCTGGGAAAAACCGTGGGATATCCTGTTCTTTGCTGGGCATTCGGAAACCGAAGACGATCGAGGACGGATTTATCTCAATCCTGATGATAGCCTCACCCTCAACGAACTTTGGTACAGCTTGAGCCAAGCCGTCACACGCGGATTGCAACTGGCAATTTTCAACTCCTGTGATGGGTTGGGATTTGTCCAAGAACTGGGAGACTTGCAACTCCCGCACATGGTGGTGATGCGGGAGGTGGTGAGCGATGAAGTGGCGCAGCAGTTTTTAAAGTATTTCCTCCGTGCTTGTGCCAGTGGAAAACCCTTCACCACAGCAGTGCGACAAGCGCGGGAACGCTTGGAGGGACTGGAAAAGGATTGCCCCTGTGCCAGTTGGCTGCCGACGATCGTCGCCCACCCCAATGCCCGATCGTTGAATTGGAAGCCGTGGCAGAAACCGGATGACAACGATCCCCCTCCCAAACCACAGTGGAGATGGAAAGAAGTCCTCACCGCCAGTCTGGTAATGGCTGGCGTTACCATGGGGATACGATCGTTAGGACTGTTGCAAACTTGGGAATTGCCAGCCTTCGATCGACTGGTGCAACTGCAACCCGACGAACCTCTCGACCCTCGGATCGCGATCGTTACCATTACTGAAGAGGATATCCAAGCGCAAAATCCAGAAGCCCGACAAGGATCGCTTTCCAACGAAACCCTCGATCGTCTGTTGCAGAAACTCAACGCCCATCAACCGCGTGTCATTGGTTTGGATATCTATCGCCCCTTTCCCTTGGGAAAGCAACATCGACGCTTAGCCAACCAATTTCAGAATAACGAAAACTTCATCGTTGTTTGCGAAGTGGGCGGCGGCAAAGAGAACCCGCCAATTCCCCCTCCGCCAGATATTCCCTTAACCCGCGTCGGATTTAGCGATGTCCCGATCGATCCCGACGGCATCATCCGCCGCCAGTTCTTCGGCATGAGTCCCGGCAAAGACTGCGCCACCGACGTTTCTTTTAGTTTTGCCATCGCCCAACAGTACCTCAGCGCCGAAGGGATTGAATTCAAACGGACTTCCCCCAATTCCTTTCAAATCGGCACGGCGAACTTTCCCAAAGTGCAACCGAATACCGGAGGCTATCATCAACTCGATAGCGGCGGATATCAAGTGATGCTCAATTACCGTTCGGGGGGTGCGCCCGCCCAAACGGTGACGCTGGGAGAGATTCTCGACGATGGCTTCGATCCGGCATTGATTCGCGATCGCATCATTCTCATCGGTACAACGGCGAGTAGTATCGAAGACGGTTTGCCGACGCCCTACAGTGCAAAATATTCGCCCACCAAAACCATTCCTGGTATCTTCATCCAAGCGCAAGCCGTCAGCCAAATTCTCAGCGCTGTCAAGGATAATCGACCGGTATTACGATCGCTGCCAGAATGGGGGGAATTTCTCTGTATTTGGATGGGGGCAATCGCCCCAGAAGTGATTTTTATTTGGGGTTGCTCTGGGAAACGAGATTTCACTGCGTATTTCGTGATGGGGATGGGAGGATTAGTTTTGATTGGGGGCATCGGTTATTTGGCTTTGATTCAAGGGGTGTGGATTTCGATCGTCCCAGTTGGGTTAGCATTTATGATGGCAAGTGCCAGGAGGATCGTTGGCAATTCTGGGGGATTCTCAGAATAATCGATCAATAAAATTCGCAAACTAGTTGATTAGAAAAGGGAGAATTTAAGATCGCTTTTGTCTGAGATCGAGTTAGAGGAGGTATTTCCTATTTAGCGAGGAGCGATCTGTGTTTCAACTCATTTTTTTACAACAAATTTAAAAATATGAAAGCAAAATTTATCAACTTTTTCAAACTGTTACCCATTTTAACTTTGATGGCGATCGCCTTTTCTCCCAAAGTTTTAGCTCGATCGCTGTCAGCCGATGACAAAAATAAAAATGACCTGCTTTTTGATGAAAGTATCTCTAGCGTAAAATCGCCGATCAATTTCGTAACCCATTGGTTAAAAAGTGGTGAACTTGATGGTTCGACGAACGGCGAATGGCTGATTCCTTTTGCTACTTATGTCCGATATCTACGTTGGGTAAACCTATTTGAGGGCGACGGACAAACTCACGCAGGTAATCGCAAGGGAGGAGCCAATCGCGGTGATAATTCGATAATGGCTTCGCATCTAAATGCACTGATTCCGAAAACAAATTTAGGACTTACAGTAGACGGACATCCGACATTTTGGTTCTACGTTCCTGAAAATGATCAAATGGTGAGTCATGCCAAATTTACACTGTTGGATGAAAACCAGAAATCGGTTCTAACAGAGCCCATTTTAGTCTCTCTCTCGGGCACTCCAGGACTCGTCAGCGTGACCCTTCCCACGACAGAAAAAGAACTCGAGATTGGTCAAAAATATCGCTGGTTCTTTGAATTAGAATGTGATGCCGAAAACTCATCAGAGAATACCCAAGTTGATGTGTGGGTTGAGGGGTGGGTTCAGCGAGTCGCACCGATTCCGGGTATAGAACCCGACGATTACATCGCTTATGCCGAACGGGGGATTTGGTACAATGCCCTCACACCTCTAGCACGGATGCGCCAACAAAAAGAGCCAAATCCGACGCTGCAAAATGATTGGGTAGATCTCTTAAAAGCTGTGGAGTTGGAATCTCTCGCCGATGTTTCGATCGCTGACTGCTGTGATGATATGAAACGTGCCAATCGACTGTAGAATTTACCCCGTGACGAAACGCACCATTTGTCAATTTATTAGCATATTTCGATTGAAGAGAAGACTCTTTTTCGAGAATATTCAGTGCATTTCACAACGATCGACTAGCTGAATGGTAACAGACTCAGAAAAGCAACAAAAATCCTATAAAATTATGTTGAAATATCCAGAAAAGATCGATCGACTCCTATCAATTTAAGAACGCATCATCCCTGCCTCGCATCGGGAGGAATCGATCGATTTCCTTGATAACATTAAGCTTCGCGTGAATTGAATTGCATCGTTGTTGGGAAAAACTCATGTTTATTAATCCTAAAACTGATTATGCTTTTAAGAAGATCTTCGGTTCCTCCGAAAGTAAAAATATCCTCATCAGCTTTCTGAATGCCCTGATTTACGATGCTAATCCCATCATCGAAGATCTGGAAATTATCAATCCAAACTTACCGCCCAAAATATTGGGATTAAAAGATACTTATCTCGATGTCAAAGCGAAACTCAACGATGGCACTTTGGTGATTATCGAAATGCAAGTGTTGAATGTCTTATCCTTCGACAAGCGAGTCTTGTACAATGCCGCCAAAACCTACGCTTTTCAATTGCAATCGGGAGAAGGGTATCGAATGCTCAAACCCGTCATTGCGCTGACGATTACAGATTTTGAGATGTTTCCCGAATTTCAGGAGTATATCTCTCAATTTGTCTACAAAGAAAAAACAAAAAATGTCACCTATACCGATGGCGAACTCGATTTATTCTTCATCGAGTTGCCGAAATTTCATAAATCTATATCTCAATTAGAAACATTGACAGATAAATGGATTTATTTCCTAAAATCAGCTCGATCGTTGACTCAAGTTCCCGCAAATATGGATAATATCCCGGAAATTCACCATGCCTTTGAAATTGCTAACGAAGCAAATTTAACGCGGGAAGAGATTGAAGACTTGGAACGGCGAGAACAGTTTATTTACGACCAACAAGGAGCGATCGCGCTGGGACGACAGGAAGGACGTCAGGAAGGACGACAGGAAGGACTAGAGCAGGGAATGCAAGAAAAAGCGATCGAGATCGCCCGACAATTACTCGATCGTCTTGACGATGAAACCATCAGTCAAACCACCGGATTGAGTCTTGAAGAAGTCAAAAGTTTACGCTCAAATCCAGCTTAATCGTTGGGAGTTTATCGCCAATCTCCGACTAAAACATAAGGAGCCCAATATAAAGGAGCATCATATTCATTTTTCCGCTTGAGAAACTCGAGTTGAGCTTGGCGGAGAGCTTCCGCTCTCGATGCACCGGCGGTCAAATTTTGATAAAAGTAACCGATAAATTCCGGCACAGACTTGTCTTGCAACCTCCATAGGGAAGCCAGGGTACTGCGTGCTCCCACACGAACGGCAACCCCAGCTAATCCTAAGATAGCCCGATCGTCTCCTTCTGCGGTATCACAAGCCGTCAAAACCAGCAAATCGATGGATTTAGCTTGTCTGAGATCTCGACTTCGTAGCAGGTTATCCAATTGTTTGAGATTAATCCGACCATCCGCTGCCAGGATGTAGGTTTGGTCGGATTGGGAACTAAACTGACCGTGAGTAGCCAGGTGAACCACTCCGAATGCCTTCGATCGAATGAGCGATTCGAGTTCCTTTCGGGTAAAGTCATTATTGAGAAGTTGGGAAGTTTCCACACCTGCGTCCGATATGGCTTGCAATTCTCTTTCGACATTGGGCAAATCCGGCAAATCCGGCAAATCTGGCAAATCCGGATACTCTGATAATCCCGCAGCTAAGATTTTGAGAGGTTGAGACAGCAATTGTGGATCGAGAAGCTGGAAACTGGGTTGAATCGCGATGGGATGTTTCTCTATTAAATATTGTTCGCCATCGTACAGCGCCGCCGGGGGAATATTGCGCCATTCTCCATCGAGAACGAAAACCAAGGTTTCGTCGCCTTGTAAATGCGGTTCAAGAGGTGCGATCAGCCATTGATAAGCTTTCTTTGACAACCGCTTAATTTTTTCGTAAGCGTAGGGTTTTTGCAACGCCTTCCGTAGATCCTCTAGCACTTCCTCCCGTTCGGTTTTGGGAAGGCGAACGCGGTAATGGAACAAATGGTTGTCATCCCCACCGGGCAACCGAGCGATGACTTCGAGACGATCGTCTAAGACAATATTATAGATAGCAACGGCATTGGGATCGATGCTATCGATCGTTTGGGGTGTAACTTGCAAACAGGCATCCCGGAAGAAGTTATCCAGTTCGGCAAGCTGAAGTTCTTCGATCGCATCTCTGGCGCGTTTCAGGTTTTCTGGGGGTGGATTTTCCGGTTGCAGGAGCAAATCGACATATTCTCGATACACCGGTTCCACCCGATCTCGAAAATCGAATTGTACGTCTTGAGAAATTGCTACTAAATCGCGCCGCAATGATTTGAGGGTATTGACAGCTTCATCATAGGCAGCGATCGCATCTTTCACGTTCGGCTGCGGTTGTTGTTTCAAAATCCTTCCCAATTGCCACTGCCACTGATAGGCAATATCCCCCGCCTGCATCGACTGTGCCAGCAACATTGCGGCTTCCGTGTTCTGTCTGGCATTGTCCCAGTCTTCGAGGCGTTCGTAGAGTTGTCCCCGATAGCCGAGGGTATAAGAGCGAGTCCGGGGATCTCCGAGAGTTTGAGACTGTTGGACAGCTTTTGAAAGCAACGCTTGCGACTCTCGCAGACGATCGACTTTCATTAAACTTTGAGCGAGATCGAGTTGGGCGTAGATGGCTGTACGACCGGGAGGCAGCGTGTCAATCAGATTCGCTAAGTCTTGCCAGTTGGCAACTTGGGTGTCGAGTTGAGAACGAATGGATCTCGAGAACTGAACACCGGGGAGATCGATCCATCTCCCTGCTAAATCGATGGAAAAGCTCAACAAATTGAGTTGGGCTCGCAGTAGAGTCGAGTTTACCGTAGAAGTCGCAGCTTGTTGGTAGCAAATCATCGCTGTTTCGGCAGCGGTTTTGGCAGAGGTTTTGGCAATCTTAGAATCCTCTATGTTTTTTTGACTTTGATAGATGGCGCGAGCAATGTTTGCCAAACCGAACTGCGATTGGTGGAGGGTTTCCGTCGAAGGGAGGTTTTGGGCAACTTTCAAACTCCATAACCCAGCTTCCATTGCCGACTCAGGTTGCTGTGAGATGTCTGTACGGCTGGCTTGACAGTTCGATCGATTGAGATCGTCGGGCAAATCTCCTAACTTCCCCAAGAGGCGCAGTACGTAACTGAGATGTTGATATCCTAGGACTTTGAGTTGAGAGTCGGGAAATTCGGGTAGGGTCGCCGCAACTTCCGTGAGGGTTTGTTCGGCGCGGCGGTAGAGTCCCAACGCTTGTAACGATCGTACGCCATTGAGCTGACTGTGGAGGCTGCCTTCACGATCGCCGATTTTCGTATATAATTCAACAGCTTCATTCCATCGATCGAGAGAGACATCAAAGCGTCCGAGATCGAATTCCAATCCACCTTGAATTTCCAAGGTTTGCGCCAAAACTCGCGCGGGCGCGGATTCCTCGACATCGGCAAGGGAACGTAGTAGCGAAACGCTCTCTTCCACGGCTGCCGTGGCTTCCTCCCACCGTCCCAGTTTTTGCAGGCACAGCGACAAATTGCTCAGGGCGATCGATCTCCCCAGTCCCTGTTTTCCATCAGCAACGGCTTGCCAAATCCCAACAGCTTCCTCAAAATTACCCGAGTTATACAACTGGCGACCTCGATCAATCCCGGCTGTGCCCGTCGGCAAACCTTGGCTGACGATCGGGGTTTCATAAAATCCTATTCCTCTGTCCATCCATGTCGCCGGATTTCTCGGGTGTGAGGAATCCATCCCCAAAGCCGGTTTTGGAGACGAGAAATCCGGCAAAAAGATCCATCCCCAAGTCAGGAGAAATCCGAATCCAAACATCACAAAGAAGAATAGAATACGCTTCAAAGTGCCTCCATTATGGAAAGCGACAACTCGATCGTGCTTCCACACTACCCTGTGGCGTCACGACAGAGGGATTGGCAGTCAGAATCACCCGACCTCGATCGTCGATGAACCAGCCTTGAGCTTCTACCAAGGGGCGATCGGGCTGTTCTAGCACAGGTTCGGGAGTCCCGTTTTCTTCTTGAGCATCCGATTCCCATCCTGGCGGAAACGGAACCAATTCCGCTGAGGACTCTGCCCCCCGCAGCTCTTCGCTGGGTGTGGGTGGCAATCCCCCTGAACCTGGATAGACAAACTTGCTATCTGCACCCCCAGAGCAAGCATCTTTCCCCAGCAGGGATGGGGCATCGATGGGTATTTCTGGTAACGGGTTCAGTCCAGAACTGGGGTCGATATCTGGGGTTTGGATCGTCACCACTCCATCGATTCCAAGTCTGGAATTGGCTGTGATTGCCCGATCGATATTCTGGTTGGCAAACAGACCCCGAGTGAAGATGTTCACCCTGCCGCCACTTCCCCTAACCGCATCTGCATCGATCCGGCTATCTTCGAGCACAAACGTATCAGTTTCGATCGTAATATTACCCCCATCGAACTCATTCAGAGCTTGAGTGGTAATCGAAGCTCTATTACGCAATTGCAGATCGGAAACCCTCACATTGATATTACCCGTATTTCCTCCGAATCCTCCGAGTTGAGTTCTTTCGTCTCTCACAGAGAGTCTCCCTCCATTGCTAAGTAATAGGCGATCCGCTTCAATCGTCATATTTCCGGGACTGCCTGTTCTGTAAGCTTCGAGTTCGGGGAATCGCCGTATAAATTGAGTCCCAGGTTTTTCGGCAGCGGCGATCGATTGACTCGGGGTATTTCCAGTCGCGCCGCTAATTTCAATTTCGTCAGCCTCCACAGTCAGGTTGCCGGCACGTCCCCGGCTTTGAGTCACCCCAGAGATTCTTGCACCGTCGAGGATCGCTAAACGATGCGTATGAATTGCTAAATCCCCTCCATTCCCTGTTGCTGTGGGGTTAACCTGCACTTCCAGTCGGCTAGGCAGCCTCTCGATCGGTTTGTCCTGTTCATCTCGCGCAACGCCGATCAATTCGATGTAGTCTGCGTTAATCGTCAAATTCCCAGCATCTCCTGCTGTGAGGGTCGTTGCGGCAATATTCGCGCCACTGAGGACACGTAAAGATCCAGTCTGAAGTAAGATCTCACCGCCATTCCCCTTGGGGAGATCCTCCAAATTGATTGTTTGGAAATTTACCGTACTGGTGGCTCGGATCGCGGATCGATCGCTCAGTTCTATCGACTCTCGAGCATTGACGGTTAACGTTCCGGCATCACTATCACTCAACGTTGAGACTTCGATCGCGCCGCGCTTGTCTATGATTAGGCGATCGGTACTAATAGATATATCCCCCCCATTTCCACTCCCTTCTACACTCGAGTTAACAGAGCAAGCTTGCGCCTATTAAGTTTACTTGAGTTGCCGTAATCGCTAAATTTCCCCCATCACCCATCCCTCCCGTTCGAGCAGAGATGAATGCTTTATCTGCAACCTCTAAATGAGGTGTCTCAATCGAAATATTTCTTCCTTGTCCCGAGGCATCTGACCACACTTCTGCCGATATCGTACTGGGAAAAACCTCATATGGAGCGTTTCTTGAGGTGTCTTTCGGCTCGGCACTACCACTAACTTCTAATAAATTTTCAGCCTGAACCGAAATCGCATCTCCGGGAGCGGATTCTTTCCCCAATGTCAATGCGAGTAATGCACTACCATCTCGGATAAAGATCGATCGTCCCCTGATTTGAATTGTTCCCGCTCTCGATCCACTCACATCTAGGGAAGATCCTTCAACTTGATAAACTCTAGGAGCGGGAACTCCAGTTAGGTGAATATCTTGAAAGTCCTGCACTGCTTCATATCCCAATGCCCAACCTTCTGAAATTGGAGTGAGACTGACGGTATTATTTCCCGCCACACTCCCTAACTCGATTCTTCCTCCAGGAGCCATTCCAGAACCCATTTTTTCCCCCGTTGGAGTGACATCCCCAGCGGCTGTTAAGTTACCACCTACGAGTTCTAGATTGCCCCCAACCAGAGCTAAAGTTTGTTCGGGACGCACCTGAAGTCCTACCGTACGACGATCTCGTTCAAAGGGAGCGCCTTGCGGCTTGAGTAGATTGCTACCCGCTCCCTCTACCCTAATTCCCCCCGGTTGCGCCCCAAATTGCAAGCCGATGGGAACATTAACCGTCAATAAGGGTGCTGTTGCCCCTGTGTCTGTGGCGCTGAAGAAAGCTACCATCGGTAAATAATACCCTATCGGCTGTAGAACCTAAAAATGATCCGCCAATCTCCAATTTTGCATTGTCTCCAAAGACAATTCCGTTAGGATTGATAAAAAATAAATTAGCCATCCCGTTGGCTCGAATGAGCCCATCAATATTGGAAATATTACCGCCTGTGACTCGGGTAATGATGTTATCCACTGTCAAGGTATTATTGAAAAAGGCTTCTGAACCTGTTGGTAGAGAAAAGTCCTGAAAACTATGAAATAGGTTTCCTCCAGCAGCGGTTCCCCCGTCGATTTGAAAAGTATTATTTTGCGGGGTAACGATCGAGTTAATGGGTAATGTGGTATCGGGTAAGATTTGCCCGTTCGCCGACGGAGATAATCCCCATCCCCCCACACTCAAACCGAGGACAATCCAAGCCAAACGGGCATTTTGTTGCATGGGTCATTTCCCCAGACGATCGGTAATCTGTATATAGCTATACTAAATCGTCTAGGGACATTTGGGGTCAATTTCTTTCCCTCACTAAATTGTTAAGAATTGCAACCGATCGACCCAGCAAGGCTACGCGAACTTAAAAAGTCAAGATTGACAACGCAGCTCTGGGCGGAGATCCTAGTCTTTTGAGTGCGGGAAAAAGTTTCACTGTTCTAGCTAGCTCTTCAGTTCTTCTTTAATTGCTCGCTCGATCTCTCGAACGGTGGTAGATTTTGGCAGAAAACGACTTGCTCCCAAGGCGATCGCTTTGTCCCGATCTTCTGGCAATTCCGATGCAGACAAAATAAAAATCGGTACATCTTTATGGATTGATTTTTGCCATTTTTTCATCAATTTAAACCCATCGAGAGGAGGGAAGTGAAGATCCATGAGGATAAGATTCGGCTTGAATTTTTCCAAACATTGCATAAAGGCAAAACCGTCTGGCAAGGCTAATACTTCGTATCCCAGGGTTTCCAGCAGTTCGCTCAAGCTTTCCCGGTACAGATCGTTATCCTCCAAAAAAAGGATTTTTACAGCCGTTTTTCTGATACTATTCATAGATAGATACTCTGCAAACATAGGGTTAAATTCCTTCCCTTGTAAACACTAAGCTGAGCCGAATTCTGTCCTCTAACAACAAGATGTAAAAAGTTATATCGGATGGACGATTGTCTCCAGTTGTTGCTTCGATTTAAGTTGAGGACAGTTGATAAACTGGCTGAGTTTCGCCGACTTAAAGTCGTCTGCTTTCTATCTATAGAATACTAAATCGAGATTAACTTACACTTCACCAAAATGGTTATTTTATCCTCACTCATTGGGAGGATAGAAATTGACCATTAATGACGAGTTGAAAAAGCATTTGGGGCGATCGGTCGATCGCCCCAAGGGGTTAATAATTTTCGCCATGCGGCACTTGCCTATTCCTCTGTCTTAAAATAAACTGAGTTGCAAAGGTGGCTGTTCGACGCTCTCCCAGGGCAGGGGTGGAATGGAAACGCCTTGGGCTTCGAGCATTTGTTGGAAGTGGCGGGCGGTTGCCGGGGAGTTTTCTTCGATCGGGCAGTGAACGAAGAAATATACCTGTGTTCCCCGATGCAACCACTGCTCCAGGGTGGATACCCAGTCTTGTAAGAACGGCAAATTCTGCGATCGCGACGGATGGCTGATAAACCGGACGACGCTAAAGTTCGCCGTAACATCCGGTTGTAGGGGCAATTCGGGTTTGCGACGATCGCTATACACTTGTGGATCGTCGTCTTCGCCTTCGTACACCGGGCGGCTATCGAGTAAAACCCGTCCCACACCCAACTTTTGCAACACGGCGGTCAGATTTTCGGCATGGGGCGATCGAAACCAGTCGGGATGGCGGACTTCTAAGGCGAAGGATTTATCTTGGGGTAGCGCTTCTAAAAATTGGGTCAAATCATCAAGATATTCGGGACTGTAATGGGGTGGCAACTGGGCAAACACGGGTCCGAGTTTGTTTCCCAATCCTTCCATTTGTTCTAAAAATCTCAACGTACCTTCTATGGAAGAATGCAGCAATCCACTGTGGGTCAAATCTCGGGGGAGTTTCAGGCAAAATTCAAAGTCGTCTGGGGTTTGGTCAACCCAACGGGCGAGGGTGTCGGCATCGGGAACGGCATAAAATGTGGTGTTGCCTTCCACTGCGGTGAAACGGCGGCTATAGAGATGGAGAAATTCGCGGGTGTTACTGCCGGGGGGATAAAAATCTCCCACCCAACCTTTATACGCCCACACCGCACACCCGATTTTCAAATTTGCGTTGGTACTCATTTTGTTCTCCTCACATTATGTTTCGAGATCGCCCGACGGCGGTAACTCGTCCATGCCATTAACCCCAGTAAAGCGATCGCTCCGATTGCGGCTGTTCGGGCGATCGAAGGCACATTGCTTTGACGCACGGCGATCGCCACTAATGCCCAAATTGTCACGGCAGTAAACGCAAAATCCTGCTGTTTCCAACATACGATCGCTCCTAATCCTGTTGCCACAATTGTCAGAATAACCGTCCAAACTGACGGAGAAATTCCCCATCCTTGCCAGCCGATCGAGGTTAGGGCGATGGCGACGTTGACAATGGTGGCAACGCTAATCCATCCCAAATAAATACTGATGGGAAAATCGACCCACAATTTGGGCAGCGCTCGTCCGGGACTGTCAACTCTTTTGAGCGATCGCCAGCTATAAATTAATGCCAGTAAAATCACCAGCATCGCTCCTAAAGATGCTACGAAAAATCGCGTCTGAAACAGCCACACCCAGACAATTTGTGCCAAACTGGCGATCGTCAATCCATCACTCGATCGTCGCAAGATTGGATGGGTGCGTTGTGCGGTCTGCATTTGATAGAACCCGAAACCGAACAAACCCAGATAAATTAGACCCCAAATGGCAAACGCATAATTAGCCGGGGTAATCAATACATTTTGAAATTGGGTGTTCGAGATTTCGCCAATACTCGCTCCCGAGATCGGAGCCACATTCGATTGGACATTGATCCCAAACGCGGCAAAAATTGCCACCAAGGTGGAAAGTTGTCTGAGAAAATCGCGATTGACTTGAAGAGGAAATGACTTCATTCAGCTTGAATTTCAGTTGAATTGTCTTTATTTTATCGTACTTTTTCAAGACTGGGAAAGTCGCGATCGGCAAAAAATGAGATCGTTGTCCTATCAAAAAATCGGATCGATCGGCACTAGAGATGGAGTGAAACCGGATCGCCATAGAATTTACACTCTAGATATAGCGACATCTTTTGGGTTGTCAACGTTTGAATAGCAGCTCATTTGGCATGGGTAACAGTGGAGATCGGGCGGTCATTTTATGCCGTTGAGTCTCCCAAATAAATCCCACAGGTTAACCGTCCAATTCTGCTCGATCGTCGCGGGTCATCACCCGATGAGTTTGACGACTTTTAAGGATAGAAATCGATAAGTTCGATTAGATGTCCGCTGTCAGGTACAATAAAAAGTCCTTGCTTCCAAGAGTCCCGAGACTAGATCTCTTTGACTCCACCGAACACGGAAGCCACCAAGTCCACAAGGAAATCAGCAAAAAATGGGTAAGAAAAGACCAATCATCTACGAAACCATGTACATCCTGCGTCCCGATCTGGGGGAAGAGCGCACGGAACAGGCGATCGACAAATATCGCACGCTCCTGCAAGATTTGGGAGCCGAACAAGTCGATATCCAGCATCGAGGCAAACGTCGTCTGGCTTACGATATTGGTAAGCAACGCGATGGCATCTACATCCAGATGAATTACCGAGGTCCTGGCACTTGCATTGCCCCTCTCGAACGAGCCATGAAAATTAGCGAAGACGTGATTCGCTATATGACGTTGGCACAACCTGTACCCACCCAAGCACCTCCATCCGAGGAGACAGCAGAGGAAGAGTAAAGGGTTATTTATTCCGTATCATTGTTTGAGGGGTAGCACTTGAATGCGCTACCCCTTGTGTTTTTTAAATCAACCCTCAAGAAGGTTTTCGATCGCACCAGCAACCTATGAAATTCCTGATACATTGGAGGAAGGAATGCACTCCGATTTGAATTCTTAAGCCAGAACTGATTATGACGCAATCGAAGGTTCCGCCCGTTCCACCACCACCCCCCGGCGGTCGCCCCATGCCCCCTCCTCCCCCGGCTGCCGGTCGTCGGCCCGCTGCTCCTGCCCCCGGCGCCGCACCCAGTCCCTCTCCCGCAGCCGCAGCCCCCCCACCTCAAGCCAGTCCGGCAACCGCAACACCCCGTCGCGGTGTGGGTCCCAGTCCCGGTCATCCCACGCTGAGGGATATGGTTCACAAAGCCAACGAAATGGGTGTTTCTGACTTACATTTAGGTGTTGGAGAAACCCCCCGCTTCCGCCATCGCGGTGACATCGTGGGAACGGAGTGGCCGACGACGGATCTCGAAACCTTTATGAGTTGGTTGCGGGAAATCATGACAGACGAAGAAATTCGTCAGTTTCAGGAAAAGCTAGATTTTGATGGTGCGGCACACATGGGCTTCGTGCGCGTCCGCATTAACGTCTTTGACTGCTCCAACGGTCCGTCGATGGTGTTGCGACTGATTGGGAACGACATCTTGACCCTAGAGCAGCTGAAATTGCCAGAGGTGTTCAAGAGCCTCAGTCTCGATTACCATAAAGGACTGATTTTGGTCACCGGACCCACGGGTTCGGGGAAGTCCACCACCTTGGCGGCAATGATCGACTACATCAACCGCAACCTGCAATATCACATTATCACCATTGAAGACCCGGTGGAATTTGTCCACGTCAGTAAAAAATCCCTGATTAAGCACCGGGAAGTGGGTCGCCATACCTTACAATTCTTTAACGCTTTGAAAGCGGCTCTGCGGGAAGATCCCGATTTGATTCTGGTGGGGGAAATTCGGGACAAAGAAACGATGAATATTGCCCTGAAAGCTGCCTCAACCGGACACTTGGTCATGGGAACGCTGCACACCAACAGTGCGGTGAAAACCATCGAACGGGTGATGGGGATGTTCCCCCCTGCGGAACAGCCTGCATTCCGGGTGTCGCTGGCGGAGTCCTTGGTGGGGATTATCGCTCAAGGTCTATGTAAGACTACCGATGGCAAGCGTGCGGCATTCCACGATATCTTGATTGCCACTGATTCTATCAAAGAATATATTGTCACCGATCGAATGGAGGAAATTACACAGGTGATGCTCCGTTCTGAGTTTGATGGAATGATGACGATGAACAAGGCGCTGCTGAATCTGTATCAGGAAGGTCGGATTACGGAAGAAGTCGCTTTGGAAAAATCGCCAACTCCCAATGAAATGGCTCAGTTCCTCCGGGGTCGGGTGTAATAACTCAGGAGTTCAGGAGTTCAGGAGTTCAGAAGTTCAGAAGTTCAGAAGTTCAGAAGTTCAGGAGGGAAAAGGGGAAGATTTTCACTCCGCACTCTTAGCTACTAACTGGTGTTCGATGAGTTTATCTCAAGTTGTACTCCCTCAGTTGTTTAAAGGAATTGCCTTGTTGACTCCTGGGGGAGATTTTTTCTACTGTATCGACGTGCATAAACGCAGTCGCTGGCACGTGAATTTATGTACGTCGATTCAGGAATCGTTGGGGTTGAGCGAACCGCCTCATTTTCTGGTACCGTTCTATACGGCAACGATCGATCGGTGTCTCGATCCGCACACGCAAAAAGTGACAGTCTTTGCCGAAGCGTTTCCACCTCTGTTTCAATATCGAGTGTTGTTAAATGCCGTCTTTGGCACCGACAATTCGGTGTGGCAACCGGCGATTGATATACCGGAGTGGTGCAATCCCCTGGGTTTGTCGGGATATCGGGATTCATTTCCCCAACTGTGGGAAGAACACGACTTGGTGGTGCCGGTGAAGTTAGCCGAATTGCCCGATACTCCAGACCGGATGCTTAACGATCGATTTGTGCCGAAGACTCTGGAGGGAGATCTCGAGCCGCCAGAACTCGATGGATATATCCTACACTTGTTTATTAAAGGTCAGAATGCGGCGATCGAGCAATCGCTGTTGAATTTGTACCAGTTTCTCGATCGATCGCTCGATCGACCCTATACTTTAAAAGTGATCGATGTTTTAAAACATCCCGATCGGGCAGAAGCCGAACGCATCTCTGCGACACCGACCTTGATCCGAGTTTCACCCACACCCGTACAGCGCATTGTGGGTGCACTAGACAATCCCAGCCAAATTCTCAGTTTACTGGAATCTCGAAGGACTTTGTAAAAAAAAGCGCCCGAGCTTTCTCAGACGCACATGAAAGAAAAATTGTCAAGTACTTGTCTAACCCGATAGAGCCTCGGCTCCGCCGACAACTTCTAACAGCTCCTGGGTAATCGAAGCTTGGCGAGCCTTATTATAGGACAAAGAGAGTGTCCGGATCAATTCCTTGGCATTATCGCTGGCATTATTCATGGCGGTCATCCGCGCAGCCAGTTCGCTTGCTGCTGACTCCTGCCAAGATCTCAGCATCTGGTTGTTCACGTACAGCGGCAACAAAGCATCCAGAATTTGTGTGGGATCTTGCTCGAAGATCATGTCTCGGGGTAAATCCGTCGTGTTTCTCTCGACTTTCTCCCGCTCCACCTTAAACTCTCCGCCTTTGGTGGTCAGTCGGAAGATTTCATCATCCTGAACTTCCAACCCTTGAACTGTTAGGGGTAGTAGGGTTTGCACCACGGGACGGGAACTAACCAAAGACACGAACTTGGTATAAATTAGTTCTACCCGGTCTACTGTCTCGGACAGGAAGACTGAGAGGAGCAAATCTGCCACCTTGGCGCTATCTTGAGCCGTGGGAATCTGCTCGTTATCAGTATAGGTTTCAATAATGGGGGCTTTGCGGCGTTGGAAGTATTGAACGGCTTTGCGTCCCACCAAGATGTACTTGTAGTCTACACCTTCAGCTTGCAGTTCCTTAGCCCGAGTTTCTGCCCGTTTGAGGATGTTGGTATTATATCCTCCGCACAGCCCTCGATCGCCGGAAATCACCAACAATCCCACGGTTTTCACGGGTCGCTGTTCCAACAGAGGCAGGTCTACGCTTTCAAACTGGAGACGGTCTTGCAAACCGTACAAAACTTGAGCTAAGGCATCGGCAAAGGGACGGGTTGCCAGCACCTGTTCTTGGGCGCGACGGACTCTGGCGGCTGCCACCAGGCGCATGGCTTCGGTGATTTTACGGGTATTTTTGACCGACTGAATTCGATCGCGAATTGCTTTAAGATTAGCCATAATGTTTGTTTTTTGAGAAGTTGCAGGAGTTGCAGGAGTTGCAGGAGTTAATTGTCAAAGTTAATAGTTAATAGTTAATAGTTATCGGATAAATTCCCAACCCCTAACTAATAACAAATAACGAATCCCTAACTCCTAACTCCCAACTCCCCATGACTAACTACGCCGACACCAAGAAGGTCTGTTTGTACTCGGTGATGCCTTCCTTGAGCAATGCTTCGGAGGCTTCGTCTAGCACTTTGCTGCTCTGCACCGCTTCAGTGTACTTGGACTTGCTGGTGCGTAGGTACTCCCGCAAACCGACGGTGAAGCTGAGCACTTTCTCCATGGGAATGTCATCGAGGTAGCCGTTAATCCCTGCATAGATAATCGCCACTTGCTCGCTGAGGGGCAGAGGCGAATTTTGGGGCTGTTTGAGGATTTCCCGCAGGCGCTGACCCCGAGAGAGTTGATTCCGGGTGGCTTCATCCAAGTCGGAGGCAAATTGGGCGAAGGCTTCCAATTCATCAAACTGTGCCAGTTCCAGCTTCACCTTCCCGGCAACTTTCTTAATGGCTTTGGTTTGGGCGGCAGACCCGACTCGGGAGACCGAAATACCGGGGTTCACTGCCGGACGTTGACCGGAGTTGAACAGGTTGGAGGAGAGGAAGATTTGACCGTCGGTGATGGAAATCACGTTGGTGGGGATGTAAGCGGAAACGTCGCCGGCTTGGGTTTCGATGATCGGCAGTGCCGTCATGCTGCCTTCGCCGAGGGCGGGGCTGAGTTTAGCCGCACGTTCGAGCAAACGGGAGTGGAGGTAGAAGACATCTCCGGGATAGGCTTCCCGACCGGGGGGACGACGCAACAGCAAGGACATTTGGCGGTAAGCTTGAGCTTGCTTGGAGAGATCGTCGTAGATGATTAAAGTGGCTTTGCCTTTGTACATGAAGTATTCGGCAAGAGCGGCACCACTGTAGGGCGCGAGGTATTGTAGAGTTGCCGGGTCGCTGGCGTTGGCAGCCACGACGATCGTATATTCCATGGCACCGCGTTCGCGCAAGACTTGCACGACTTGGGCGACGGTGGAGGCTTTTTGTCCG
This sequence comes from uncultured cyanobacterium, assembly GCA_963838375.1. GTDB lineage: Bacteria > Cyanobacteriota > Cyanobacteriia > Cyanobacteriales > Geitlerinemataceae > DVED01. The sequence continues at coordinate 554,097 of CAWIQY010000019.1, forward strand.
ACTGCCACGTAAACGCAAACGACATCTTCTTCTTTTTGGTTGATGATGGTGTCGATGGCGATCGAAGTTTTTCCGGTTTGACGGTCTCCGATGATCAGTTCCCGTTGTCCCCGTCCGATGGGAATCATGGCATCGATGGCGGTAATCCCCGTTTGCATGGGTTCGTATACCGATTTCCGTTCGATGATCCCCGGTGCGGCGGATTCGATGAGGCGAGTTTCGGTGGTGTTGATGTCACCTTTACCGTCGATGGGACGACCGAGGGCGTCTACCACGCGACCGATCATGGCGTCACCCACGGGAACTTCGGCAATTCTGCCTGTAGCGGTGACGGAGGAGCCTTCTTGGATCTCGCGACCCTCGCCCATGAGCACTGCGCCCACGTTGTCTTCTTCTAGGTTGAGGGCGATGCCGACGGTTCCGTCTTCAAAATCGAGAAGCTCGCCGGACATCACGTTATCTAAGCCGTAGATACGGGCGATGCCGTCGCCGACTTGCAGGACGGTGCCGACGTTGGAGACTTGCAGATTTTGGTCGTATTGTTCGATCTGCTGCCGAATAATGCTGCTAATTTCGTCAGGTCTGATAGCTGCCATATGCTTAGTCTGTTACTGAGTGGTTAGAGGCGATCGTGAAAATTGCACTGAAAAATTGCACCGAGGGACTACCCGGCGTTCAGGCGCAAGGCGAGACGGCGGAGTTGTCCTTTGAGACTGGCATCGAGGACTTGAGATCCCACACGGACGATCGTGCCGCCGATGATTTCGGGATCGATTTGGGTCTCGAGTTCGACATCGCGAGCGTTGGTCAACGTTTTCACCTTGTCGGCAATCGCTCGCCGTTGCCCTTTCGTCAGTTCGATGGCGGAGGTGACTTGGGCGAGAACGGCTTGGTTGCGTTGGCGCAGCAGGGCTTGATAGCGCTGGCATACATCGTCGAGGAAGAGAATGCGTCCCCGATCGACCAACAACATCAAAAAGTTGAGGGTGTAGGCGTGAATTTCCGACTCGGCGACCTGGCGCAACACCGATTTTTTATCGTCGGATTTGACGATCGGGTTGGCCAAAAAGTTGGCTAAGTCTTCGGACTCTTTGAGAGCTTGCCGCAAAAACACCACATCTTCGCCGATGCGATCGGCTAAATCTTGTTGTTCGGCGACGGACATCAGCGCCTTCGCGTAGGGTTCAGCAATTTCGCTGCCCATAGAACTACTTTTCATCCGTTACCTCCCAACAGGGCAATCCCGCGCTCGACGGCTTGTTCTTGAGTGGAGCGATCGTTTAAACGATCCCGCAGTTGAGCTTCGGCAAGTTCGAGAGCTTGTGCCGTCACCCGGTTGCGGAGTTCGGCGATGGCTTTATCGCGATCCCCTTCCAACTCTTGGCTTGCCGTTGCTTTCATCCGCTCGATTTCGCGATCGGATTTGGCGAGAATCGCGGCTTTGGCGACTTCGGCTTGTTCTTCGGCGTTTGCCCGAATCCGTTGGGCTTCGGCTTGCGCCTGGGTCAGTTTCTGCTGAGAATCCGAGAGTCCTTCTTTGGCGGCTTGGACTCGCTGTTCGGCTTCTTTTATCGCGGTTTCAATGCGTTCGCTGCGCTCTGAGAGAGTTTTACCCAAAAACCCTTTCCCGAAGTAGACCAATACTCCGATGATGATACTGAGGTTGATCAGGTTGGCTTCAAAGATATCGAAATTGAGTCCAAAACCCCCACTTTCTACCTCGGCGCTGGCATTTGCCAGCCACACAAAAGTCTCCATGTTTTATCTGTTGTCCTGTATCCGTTGTCGATCTGTTGCGGGTCGTGATTGACGCGCTTGATGCGATCGTTAGCTGTTGACTAAATCGGCACCCAACAGTTTTTCCAGCATCTGGCGGCTGAGATCGCTGACTTGACTTTCGAGAGATTGCATTGCTTCTTGCTTCTGCTGTTCGATTTGGGCAGACGCTTGTTCTCGAGCTTGTTGGGCTTCCCGTTGAGCTTCAGCAATTCTCTGATTTGATATTTCTTGTGCCTCGTTTTGAGCGGCGATAATAACTGCTTGTGCCGATTTGCGAGTTTCTGCTAGCTCTTGTTCGTACTGAGCCGAGAGTTGCTCGGTTTTGGCTAAGCGATCTTCTGCATCTTTGTAGTTTTGGCGGATATAATTATCTCGTTCGTCTAGCGTTTTGGTGAGCGGCTTGAAGAACACTGCGTTCAACGCCGCCATCAATATTAAAAATTGCACTGCCATTAGGGGCAAAGTGGCATCAAAATCAAACATTGCTTGGGTTCAAAAATACGGGAACTCGATTGGATGAATTCAAAAGAAGCAAAGGGGGGTGAAATTCCCCCTCTCTCGATTGGGGGAACGGGTGCGTTTCTAGCACTCCGAATCCCCGACCCATCGGTTTAGCTAAAGGGGTTAGCAAACAACAGCACGAGGGAAATCACCAAGCCGTAAATGGTCAGAGATTCCATGAATGCCAGGGATAACAGTAGCGTTCCGCGAATTTTTCCTTCGGCTTCTGGCTGACGGGCAATTCCTTCTACAGCTTGACCGGCTGCGTTACCTTGACCGAGACCGGGCCGATTGCCGCCAAACCGACAGCTAGGGCAGCAGCTAAAACGGAAGCAGCAGCAACTAATGGATCCATGATGATTTTCCTTACTCTAAGTTACGAATTGAACGGGTGAACGAAATCTAGTTTTTGGCATTAGCGATCGCGATCGCTAGTGATCTTCTTCGCCATGCCCCTCGAGTGCTTCATGAATGTAGGCTGCTGCCAGTGTGGCAAATACGAGAGCTTGAATGGCACTCGTAAACAGACCCAACATCATCACCGGAATGGGAATAAACAGAGGAACTAGTAAAACCAATACGGCAACGACTAATTCATCTGCCAAAATGTTACCAAATAGACGGAAGCTTAGGGAGAGGGGCTTGGTAAAATCTTCTAAAATCGCGATCGGTAATAGAATCGGTGTTGGCTCGATATATTTGGCAAAATATCCCAGCCCTCTTTTCTTGAAACCGGCGTAAAAATACGCGATGGAGGTCAATAAAGCGAGAGCTACTGTTGTATTAATGTCATTGGTGGGAGCGGCGAGTTCGCTTTCTGGGATATGGATGAGTTTCCACGGAACCAGAGCTCCCGACCAGTTGGACACGAAAATAAACAGAAATAAAGTACCAATAAATGGGAGCCAAGGACGATACTCTTTCTCTCCGATCTGATTCTTCGCCAAGTCTCGCAGGAATTCCAGGGCATACTCCATCAAATTTTGGGCGCCCTTGGGAATTCTCTGGATATTTCGAGTGGCTAGTACAGAAGCCGTCAACAAAACTGCAATGACAAACCAGGAGGTGATAAAAACCTGACCGTGAATTTTCAGGTTTCCAATATGCCAGTACAAATGATGTCCGACTTCTATAGAAGCGATCGGCAGAGCGCTAAAGGTGTCTAAAACATCCAACATATCGATTTAGGCAGATTCCTCAACGGGTGAGGGAGGACTCACTGACGACCCGAAAAATTGTTAGTTTTGCTCGGGAGACAGTGATAGGCGCACTATGTACACGATGAGCGTGGCTTTATAGGTCAAAAACCCCAAAAAAATTGGTAGAATTTGGAGTCCATCTAACTGGGTTGCCAGGACGATCGTTCCAATAAAGACCGCAAATCGCGTTTTGCTAAAGGAGCCAAAATTTTGGCTCAGGCGATCGATATCCCTCGCCAACAGTCTCAAGTACACGAGACCCGTGCTTGCCCCTAGCAGGTAGTTCAGCGCGATTGAGCGCGTGTAAAACACCCACACTGAAACAAAAATGACTCCCATCAAGATGAGCGTCACCCCATACAACTCCTGCTTGAGTTGGGCATACTCATCCATTCCCGAATCGGGAACGTTAGCAGTGAGGTCTGACTCTACCTCGTTGGAGATAACGGGTACGGAGTCGAGAGTTTGGGGGTTGGATTTCCGGGAAGTCGCATCGGGTGACCCCGATCGCCGGAAACCTGGATAAATCGAGTTGTTCTCGATTTCCATATCACGATCGCGAAGCATTGGTTTCTATCCCATAGCAATATTGACAAGCTGTGTTTTCAACAACCCAACTTGCCACGATCGACGCGGCATATCCCATTACATAGTGCGTAGCTCGGACGATCCAAGCCAGAAGTAATCTTATCACGAAGGGGAAACAAGACTTAAAAAAAATTTAATAAAAGGGTTCAGGGGTTGCAGGAGTTGCAGGAGTTCAGGAGGCAGAAGCGGGCTGTTTCATTTTCTGTAGGGGCAATCCCCCCGTGGTTGACCCGATCTCTGGAACCCCCATTCTCTCGTTGTGGGCGGGGTAGGCACGGGGCACTACCCCTACAAAATTCTCGTTTTCCGCGACAATGAAACAGCCCTGGGAGGCAGAGGGGGGATGGGGAACAAGGCAGAGGGGGGATGGGGAACAGTGATTCAGCACGAAGGACTAAGCCACACCCAACCCCAAAATCTGTATTTTACACTCCAAAAACCTAACCTCTAAGGGGTGAGGAGAATCAATTGCCGATCGAGGAGCGATCGCACTCCCGCTAGATCCAAACCCCCAGTTGAGAGTAACTCTCCCACCGATCTCTCTGCCGATTCGCAACCTTGCAAAAAGGAAAACTCTTCATCGGTGAGTTGAATCCATTGGTAGTCCGGTCCAAAAATCGATTGTGCGGGCCAACCTTGCAGGCAGGGGCTTAGTTCTGGGGTGGCACTAAGGAGGAATGCATCCTGCGACCAATCCGCCTTAAACGAGGGGTTTTTTCCCCAGAGAAAAATTCGTAGTGCGTCAGTTCCGGATCGAGAAGTTCGATCAGGCGATATCGCTGACGATCGCTCAGTTGGCTGGCGCGTTCCATCAACTCTGGAGATTTCCCCAACAACCGATCGATCTGCCAGTACCCCGGATTGGAAAAACCGATAAACGTCAACCCCGAAGCGTCGATTAGGTCAAACAACGTCTCGATATTGTAGTCGATTTCTTGGGGATGGAGGTACATATCGGCAAAGTTGGCATCTCGATGGTTTTCCATCGACCAGCGCCGTTTATCTTCCACGACGATGCGGTTGTCTTCCGGCAAGCTGGCGAACACGTCCCGTCCCAAACTGACTCCGGCTTGGAAGTCGCCGCGATCGTCTCCTTGCAGTAGGGCGATCGCTTTTTGCATCAACACAATTTCTCTCCGTCCCAGTTCTGCGTAGACGAAGATGTGGAAAAAGCCCCCCGGCGCTAACTTCGAGGCGAGGGCTTGAATGCCGCGAATGGGATCTTCTATATGGTGCAATACCCCGACACAGTTAATTAAATCGAATTCGCCATCCAGCTCGGCGGCATCGTACAAACTGAGATTGTGGAACTCGACGCGATCGGCACCGGATCTCTGACACCGTTCCCGCGCCACTTCCAGCGCTCCCGGACTCAGGTCGATTCCCGTGACCTGTGCTTGGGGGTTGAGGTGTACCAGATATTCTGTCCCCACACCCGTCCCGCATCCCGCATCCAAAATTCGGATATCCAATTTGTCGGGTTTCATCCCCGTACAAAAGCTAGAGGCAGTCAGCCAGTTCCAGCGCCAGTTATAACCCGGTGGTGGCTCGTCCAGCAAGGGTTCTGGGGGAAACGGGTAGGTGTCGTAGAGGTTGCGGACGGCGGTACTGATATCTGGGTTCATCGATCGGGGGGTGACAAGAGAAGGATGGAAAGAAGGATTTTTAAAGCAAATAGACATTCTACCGTTTCTGAGGTGTTGGAGAATGGACTATCGGTAAACTTTCGATCGCTCAATCATAAGTTTACCGGGGATTTAATTTATATTCCGTTTAAATATTTTTATAGTTGGGGGTTTAGAGGCGCTTCTTAACATAACTTTATGTGTGAGAATGGTGTCAATAAGCAACGAAAATTGGGGCTTGCGGGAAATGGTGTTTTAGGGTAGAATAATTGAAACGCCAAGGGAATTTTTTTGTCTAAAATTCAGCCGTTGCGGGAAAATATCGCTACAACACCTGATTTTTCGTCGATCGTCCCTCTCTTATTGACACCCTTGTTGCAAATAGTTTTTTCTTCGCGCTACGTCGTCGATCGGGGAGTTATTAAGGTTTGTAAGGAGAGTCTTGACAAATTACTCGATCGCATCATTCGGTTGCAAATTTTGGTTGCGGGTCTTGCAGATTCGATCTATACTACTTTTGGGAGATGGGTCAAATCGGCTCTCAAAACTCCCTCCCAGTCTGGCTTCCCAGATTGAACACCCTACCGATTGGGTTAAGTCGGATTAGTTGGAAACCCGTCCAACAAAAAAGAGCCAAGCTAGAAAAACTTGACTCTTTTTTTGTGACAGAATGGTTCTGCGGCTATACCGGAGAAACCGCAGTCAAAGTCGGTTTTCGCCCGTCGTAGTACCGCCGAACGCGAACCATCTCCTCCTGACGCAGAGTCTCGTCCCAATCCCACAACTCACACAGCTCCGGTAGCATAGAGATTGCCCGTTCTGGATTATCTCCCAAACTTGTGCGACGGAGAACCAAATCATCCAAATGTTGAACAGATTCCTCGGCAATCAGTTGGGATAGCTCCGCTTTCCAAGACTCATCTTCGGGGTCGGGATACCAATGGTAATCAAACAAACCCTGCCGACAGCTCGCTTCCGGCGGTGGCGTCAAAACTCGTTCCTCCTTCAGCGCCACACCTTTAAATTTCGGGAACACCGTCGAGATCGTTTTCTCGGCAACCAACCGCGCCGTGGTAAACTTGACCCCAGAAATACTGTAAAGACCCGTCAGCCCTCCCGCCGCCGCATGGTCGAAAATCACCTCGCGCTTGGCAAGTTGGTTAGACCCACTTTCTTTGGCGGGAAGCAATCCGGAAAACACTCGCAAGATTTCCGACTCGGTTAACTCCAGACCGGGAATCGCACAGTTCAAATCGTCGATAAATTCGGCTAACCGTTGGGGAGAAGGCATTGGTACGTCGGTAATGTCCTTCGTCCAAGGATCGTGTACCGTACCTGCCAGGAGTCTGCCTTTCCAGGGATGGAGGAAATAGGTTTGCGCTCCGGGCTTCTTCGCTTCCACCGCTAGCGCCGCAGTCGAAGGTGCCTGACGATCGAAAAGAACGTTCCAAGCGATCGAAGCCTGAAATAGCTCGGGAACATCGCCATGCCACCGACTCGCCAATTCCCGACACCAGGGGCCCGCCGCATTGACAACATGATTGGCGCGATATTCGTAAGACTCTCCGGTGAGTACATCCCGCGCCGAGACGCCAGTCACCCGACCCTCCTCTTGTAGCAAGGATTGCGCCTCAACGTAGTTCAGCGCCGTGGCTCCCAATCCGCACGCCCAGCGAAGCATTCCCATTAGCAAACGCTGAGAATCTGGCATACAAGCATCGTACCAGACAGCACCGCCCTGCAATCCTTCTGCATCAACTTGGGGAAACAGTTCTTTCACGCCATCCGCCGATATTACTTTACCATCGCTCAAATGCCGATCGTCACGAATTCCCCAATTCCGATCGAAGGAAAGTATATCATTAACTCGTAACGCCGCATACAGCACCGGGGGTTTGCGAATTCCCCGACCATAAAGTGGCATCAGACATTCCAGCGGTTTCACCAACTCGGGAAAGTTTTGCAAAAACCAGCGCCGTTCACCCACAGACTCGTAAAAACGAGGCAAATCCAAGGTTTGCAAATAGCGAAACCCTCCGTGAACGATGCGAAGGCTGTGATAGCTGGTTGTGCCGCCGAAGTCGCCGCGTTCTAGCAGCAAGGGACGCAACCCCCGGCGTGCAGCTTCCAGAACCGAGGCGACTCCGTAAACACCGCCACCGACGACGATGAGATCGTAAGAATTGCTACAGGCGGTAGATAGATCTCTCGAGATGGTAAATCCAGACATACTTTAAAACCGATACTTTTTCGCTAATATTAGCTAACAAATCTATAAGTTGAGATCGGCACTCAACTCCAGGAAAATCTCTCGTACACCATTTAGATACCCGTCCTTGAGAACTGCCAATTTCGATCGCTTTTCCGGTGCAAGAAACCTTTTTAGAAGTCGAATTGAGAAGTTAAACTAGACGTTATAGGGTTTCTTGGCGTGGATGCTTGTTCTGACTTGCCACTTTATTGTACTAGAAATATCTAGTAGAAAGATCGCCCAGACTTGGGTCTGACGGATGGCTTTCTTGGGATCTCTAAATCTCAGTCTCTGAAATCTACAGGACTTACGCACCGGAGCACCGGAGCACCGAAGCTACTCATGGTGGTGATGGTGCGTTACGCTGCGCGCTTCACACCCTACAGATATGGGCTTTGCGTTTTATCGGTGAAGCCACGTCCCGGAAAACACGAGGGCTCAAACTGAGTTACACTGCTAGAGCAAACAGATCGATCGGTCTGTTCGTTTAGGATTTGGCAGGGGAAAATCATGAAACTGGGAATGCTAGCCACAGTTACCCTCATCGGGACAACAAGTCTAACAGCACCCGTTATTGCTGAAAACTTAGAACATATGCGGCAACTACTCTCAACAAAAAGTTGTCCGGGATGTGACTTGAGTTCAGCGGGATTGGTGTTTTCCAACTTAGCCGGGGCGAACTTATCCGGGGCGAATTTGGTGCGTGCCAATCTCAGCCAATCGGATTTGACAGGTGCAGATTTAAGCAATGCTAACTTAGTGGGCGCGTCGTTGTCCAGCGCGAATTTAGCCGGGGCGAATTTAGCCGGGGCGAATTTAGCCAGTGCGGACTTGCGCGGGGCATACTTGATGGGTGCCAATTTGGAGGATGCCGATTTAAGCAATGCCAACTTACAGGGGGCAGTTGGTATCCCAGTTTACGCCGTGGCGAAAGAAGATTTGTTAGCCTGGGGGAATGAAGAAGCCGGGCGCGGAAACTTTGAGAATGCCATTTCTTACTATAACGAAGCGCTCAGTCTCGATCCCGAGTATGCTCAAGCTTACTTGTCTCGCAGTGTTGCCCGCAACCGCATGAGCGATAAAACTGGGGCGCTGGCGGATGCCCAGTTGGCGTCGGAACTTTATTTTGTGGAGGGCGACGAACCGGGCTACGATGCGGCGATGCTGTTTACGGCAGCATTGGAAGCAGAGATTGAAGCCGCTGCCCGAGGTCCGCGCAAACCGGGTTTTTTCGATACACTAGGCAATATTGGGGTAATGCTCCTTCAATTTGGATTGTTTTAATCGAAAAGGGAGAAGGCAGAACGTTGAGGGGTCTGACCTTTTATTGTATAGGTTGGGGTGAGTGGTGAGAATTGGAGGAGCTGCGGATTCTGAGAGATTAAGTTTTAATTTTTGTTTAAGTTTTTAGCTATGCCTTCTCCGATCGTTCATGCTGTTGCTGGATATGCTCTGTCTCAGTTTTTACCTTTAGAACAACCGCAATCTTATCGATTTCGGCAGTGGAAGTTGCCCATTTTTTATTCGGTATTTATGGCAGCGGCTGCCGATTTAGATTTTGTTCCTCAACTGATTTTGGGTGGTGATTTTCACCGGGGGTTGAGCCACAGTTTGTTTTTCACGGTAGTTGTGAGTGCGATCGCGGCTTTTTTTGTCAGTTCTTGGTGGAAAACTTCCTATCAAAAACTATTAAGTTGCAGTGTTATTCTGTATGGTTCTCACCTGTTATTAGATTATTTTTCAGAGGGTCGAGGAATTAAACTATTTCTGCCCTTTGTCGATGGTTTCTATAAAGCACCGATCGAAATTTTTCCCGGACTGCATTATTCAAAAGGACTCTGGGATTCTAGCTACATACCCACTTTGATCTTTGAGTTTGTTTTATGTTCGATCGTTTTGGGCGGAATTTGGGGATGGAAAAAACTGCAAGAACGTCAAAAGTTTGATACTTAGCTAATATTAATTTTTAGCTGAATGCTGACCCATAAAAAACCCAGAAAAGGAGCTTTCTGGGTGAGTCAACCGGGTTTTGGACGAGAATTCAGAACCCGACCCCTAGCACTTTGCAGGTCTTTTGCCAGAATTCTTTGCCAGTAATCCCAATTTATCGAGAACTTGTGACAATGCTGTGACGACGGGTTAGCGACAATGTGACAATGTGACAATGGGTCTGGGACGTGTTTTCAAACTGCCGAAGAAGAAGGACGAAGCATTTGTACTACAGCTCTTCGTTTTGCCTGGGATTTACCGCTCAAATGCTTCACCCCTACAGATGGCGGCTTAACCAGAATGTTGCGTCAGTCCTACAATAAAATACAGGAATTCAAACCCTTAACTGAAGCGGTGAAACCGATCGTCGGAAAATGGGACAAACTCGAAGAGGACTTCAACGTGCGTGTTTCCAGTTTACTGTTACTCGGGTCGATCGTGGCGATCGGTTGCCAACCTGTCCGTTCCGTCGATACCACCCCCACCTCGACAACTGCCATCACCACCGAACCGCTTTCCCCTACTCCCATTCGCATCCCGTTGGAAACCTTACCCCCTCCCTTCGCCACCGAAAGTGCTTCCCAACCGCCGCAAGTCGTTCCCATTCCCGCCTCTGGTGTCTTGCAAGTTCCTCCCGGTTTTACCGTGAATGTCTTTGCCGAAGGACTCGACAACCCCCGCTGGTTGGCGCTGACACCGACGGGAGAGGTTCTGGTCACCGAAACCCGCGAAAACCGCATTCGCTTGCTGAAGGATACCGATGGCGACGGAGTTGCCGATGTGAATCGCACCTTTGCCGATGCCAGTAACGGTTTGAATATTCCCTTTGGCATGGCGTTTGTGGGAGAGTATTTTTATGTGGGAAATACGGCGGAAGTGCGGCGGTTTCCCTACGGCGAGGGTCAACTGCAAATTACCGGAAGCGGTGAAAAAATTACCGATTTACCGGGAGGGGGATACAATCAACATTGGACGCGCAACGTGGTGGTTTCTCCCGACGGAGAAAAACTCTATGTTTCCATCGGCTCTCGGTCTAATGTCGATGAAGAGGAATTACCCCGTGCTTCGGTACAGGTGATGAACTTGGATGGGTCTAACCGAGAAACCTTTGCTTTTGGATTGCGAAATCCCGTGGGGTTGGATTTTCATCCCCAAACTGGGGAACTGTATACCACCGTGAACGAACGGGATGGTTTGGGGGACGATCTGGTTCCCGACTACCTGACGCGAATTCGCCAAGGGGAATTTTATGGATGGCCCTATACTTATTTAACCAGCGATCGGCTCGATCCGCGACGATCGCAAAATGGAACCAGCGATCGATCGGATTTAGCCCAACAAACCCGCACCCCAGACGTTCTATTTCAGTCGCATTCCGCCGCATTAGGCTTGCAATTCTACGATGGGACGACGTTTCCCCAAAAATATCAAAATGGGGCGTTTGTCGCCTTTCGCGGCAGTTGGAATCGCGATCGCGGTACGGGGTATAAAGTGGTGTTCGTTCCCTTCGACGAGACTAATCGTCCTCGCGGAGATTACGAGGATTTTTTGACCGGATTTCTCCTCGACCCCACAGTGCCAACGGTGTGGGGAAGACCCGTAGGTTTGTTGGTGATGCCTGATGGCAGTCTGTTGGTGACAGAAGAGTCCAACAACCGCATTTATCGGATACAGTATCGCCAATAATCTACCAAAACAGACATGGGTGGCTTCGAGTTCTTGCCGTGTTTCAGAGAATTCTGGTGGGTTGCTATTGACTTCAATACTAGACCAACGAGGAAATGCTATATCGCCAATGGTGCAACTCAAAAGCCAGGGAGTTCACATTAATTAAGACTGAAGCCTGCCAAATTGCCCCCAGGTTTCGATTAAGATAATAGCTCGACAGAGAATCAGACCAGACTGGAGAGCTTGTCTTGAAAGCTTAAGGAGAGAATTTTGGTTAGCACGACCTTGAAAACAACCCAATCGGAAGAAATCTTCACCGCTGCCCAGAAATTGATGCCCGGTGGCGTCAATTCTCCGGTGCGGGCGTTTAAATCCGTCGGCGGACAACCGATCGTATTCGATCGGGTCAAAGGGGCTTATATTTGGGATGTAGACGGAAACCAGTATATCGACTACGTGGGATCTTGGGGTCCGGCTATTTGCGGTCACGCGCACCCGGATGTCATCGCGGCTTTACACGATGTCTTAGAAAAGGGGACGAGTTTCGGCGCTCCCTGCTATTTAGAAAATGTGCTGGCGGAAATGGTCATCGATGCCGTTCCCAGCATTGAAATGGTCCGTTTTGTCAATTCGGGTACCGAAGCTTGCATGGCAGTGCTGCGGCTGATGAGAGCCTTTACCGGACGCGAAAAGCTGATCAAGTTTGAAGGCTGCTATCACGGACACGCCGATATGTTCCTGGTGAAGGCGGGTTCGGGAGTTGCCACCCTGGGTCTTCCCGACTCCCCCGGCGTGCCCAAATCAACCACGCAAGATACGCTGACAGCTCCGTATAACGATCTTGAAGCCGTTAAAGCCTTGTTTGCGGCAAACCCCGACCAAATCGCGGGTGTCATTCTCGAACCCGTGGTGGGTAATTCTGGGTTTATCCTCCCCGATGCGGGATTCTTAGAAGGCTTGCGGGAAATTACCCAAGACCATGGCGCATTGCTGGTGTTCGATGAAGTGATGACTGGGTTCCGCATCGCCTACGGCGGCGCACAAGCTAAATTTGGCGTCACTCCCGATTTAACCACTTTGGGGAAAGTGATTGGCGGTGGCTTGCCTGTGGGCGCTTACGGCGGTCGCCAGGATATTATGGCGATGGTGGCACCGGCAGGTCCTATGTATCAAGCCGGAACGCTTTCTGGGAATCCGTTGGCGATGACGGCGGGGATTAAAACCTTGGAGTTGCTGCAAAAATCGGGGGTTTACGAACAACTCCAGAGTCGGACGCAAAAACTGGCGAAAGGACTGCTAGCAGCGGCAAAAGAGACGGGTCACACGGTTTGTGGCGGATCTCTCAGTGCGATGTTCGGGATGTTTTTTACCGACGGTCCCGTCCACAATTACGAGGATGCGAAGAAGTCTGATTTAGCTAAGTTTGGGAAGTTCCATCGCGGAATGTTAGAACGGGGAATTTATTTGGCACCTTCTCAATTTGAGGCTGGGTTTACTTCTTTGGCTCATACGGAAGAAGATATCGATCGGACGATCGCTGCTGCACGAGACGTTCTTTCGAGTTTGTAATTCAATTTTGAAATTCGATCGGGTGGGCGAACAGTCCACCTGATTAGTTATTAGTTATTAGTTATTAGTTATTGGTACAATGAACTGATGACGAAAAAAACTAAAAAAATGGTGCGTTTTGCTGTGACTCAACACACCTTACCATTAACTAACTATGCCTAGAAAAAAGAAAGTTATTTATTACACCGTTCCAGAATATGCCGATACGCTATTGATTGCGATCGAAGCGCGTCAGGATAGCCCAGAAGCTCGAGAACAGGCGCTAGAGGCGATTTTGGCGAAGATGGATGATGAAAATGATACGACGCTGGATGCGGAAAGTTTTGCCGATGGTTTGGGCATCGATCGATTAGTCGTAGTTGAATCTCCCGAGTCTGAGGTGGGCAAAAGTCCCCGAAAATCCAAACAAACCATCGATCGTGAGTTAGAACCGATCGAAGTAGCTGCTGCCGAAATTGCTCAGTTTTCTCTCTTGCGGGTGGGAATTCAAGAGTTACAAGAAACGGCAAAACCCTATGTCAAAGTCATTGAGGCATTGTTTGGTAGCGATCCGCTCACTGCCGAACAAATCGAAATAGTCAGAAGTAAAGAATTTGCGAAAACACTGAGCAATTTGGCAACGGCGAAAGTGGAATATGATACCTTTGCCCAAAAGGCGAAAGAGGCTTGGGAAATTCTCAAACCCGTTTTGATCGTTCCGGAAACCGGTCGTCCGAAGTCGCGCTAGAGAGAGAGCGATCGCCCTTTTTCGTGAAAACTGTCATCAACGCTCTACCCAGTTAGACCCGGTAAAGTTATATTAAAAAAGCCTATGAAAGCGTAAAATGGCTCAAGAATTGGGGATTGGCGGGTCTAAACGACCCCGATCTTGTCTTGGCGATCTGACGCTGCCGATCGACGATCGATCGTTCGGCTATTTCAAACCCACCATTTCGATACTCACCCCATGCGTAATTCCAGTATTCGGATCGAATCGTTTTTTCAGCGTCACCGCGACTCTATTATCGGTATTTCTAGCGCGGCGATCGTTTTTGGCGTTTGGGGCAGTAGCTTAATCTGGTTATTCCGGGTAGACTTTTCAACGGTTCCCCTGTGGCTTGTGGCAGTCATCTTTTTCGTGCGAATGTTCATGCACACCGGATTATTCATCACCGCCCACGACGCCATGCATGGCAGCGCTTGCCCCTCCAACCCCAAGCTCAACCACGCCATCGGGGCGATCGTCAGTATGGCATATGCCCTTCTTCCCTACAACATCTTGCGGGAAAATCACATGATGCACCATCGCCATCCCGGCAGAGAAGGCGATCCCGATTATTCTCAAAAACACCAAAACAATCCCGTTTTGTGGTACATCAACTTCATGATTGAATATATGAAATTCAAGCACAGTTGGGTACAAATGGTCGCCATGACCGCGCTGTTTCACTCGCTACACTTGTTCTTGCATATTAATATTTGGAATGTACTATTTTTCTGGGCGTTGCCGATGATTTTCAGTTCGGCGCAAATGTTTTACTTTGGGGTGTTCTTACCCCATCGCGAACCCGAAGGTGGATACACGAATCGCCACCACGCTCAAAGTAGCTATTTCTCGGTGTTTTGGTCGTTTGTCACCTGTTACCATTTTGGCTATCACTGGGAACATCACGAGTTTCCCCATTTGCCGTGGTACAAGCTGCCGTCGGCAGTTCAGTCACACTAATCAGTAACAGCAATCTGTTAAAAAGACGATCGATTCGCCATCAACAATCAACCATCAACGATCGACACTTCTGCTAATATTCCAGTTCTATAACTGTCGATCGTTCAAGCTTTTGTCCTGACATAATGGAGATCGAGAAATGGTACAGCCAAAGCTATTTAACCACGATATCGGGATTTGTACTCACGAGTCTGTTGTGGGTAATCATCTTTATTCGGGTCGGGCGCTAGGGCTGACGGAAGTCGAAGATACAATTCAGTTGCATCCGGAGTTACGATCGCAGTTTCCAGCGATTACCGCTCACTACGATCGTATAGGATTAACGTATAGCAAAAATGTCATTTGGGATGTCTCGCTGCAACTCTACGATCGTTACCCAAACTTAGAGATTTCAGTCTTTTATTTTGGCGACACCAGAAACCCAAATAGCCCGCAGTCTAATTGGTTTAAACAGTTAGATCCTCAGCGGTTTTCTGTCGTAGAGTCGATCGACTCTAAGAACAACTTCATGCAAATTGCCAAAAACTTGGGAGTTGCAGTACCAAAGACCTTTTGTTTTGAAACGAAGACGGAGATTTCTAATCTAGACAAATTTCCCTATCCCTGTTATCTAAAGCCGGCTGTGGCGGTTGCAGGAGCGGGAATCCACCGCTGTGACAACGCTGAAGCTCTTGCTTCTATTTTGCAAAAAACTCCCAATGATATTCCGTTACAAATACAGGAAGAAGTAATTGCTTCTTCCTTTTTGAATTTGCAATATCAGGTAACAGATTCAGGATGGCAACGTTTAGCTGCAACTTTCCAAATTCTTAAGGGTTATACCCATATTGGGAACCGCTATCCTAGCCCTCACCAACCGTGGGAACTGGTCGATCCTATGGCAGAATGGATGGCACAACAGGGAATGAAAGAAGTCTTTGCTTTTGATGTGGCAGTGGTAGAAGAAGAAGAAAAGATCCGTTATCTGGCAATTGAATGCAATCCCCGTTTTAATGGTGCGTCTTACCCAACGGGAATTGCCAACAAACTCAAGATCGATCGTTGGAGTGGAGAAGTTTTATCGACTCAATATCGCTCTCTGGATGAGATAGATCTCAGTGGAATTGAGTTTAATTCCCAAACCCAGACGGGTGTGGTTTTAGTGAACTGGGGTGTGCTTCTGGTGGGTCATCTTGGTGTTTTGCTCGCGGGGTCTGTGGAAGAGCAAGAGGAACTTCGATCCGTTTTAAAACAGCGGCTGTAAGTCAATTTTGCTCTGAGTTAAAGAGAGTTATGGGTGCATCTAGCCAAATCGCGAAATCTGCTAGGGGTCAAAGGCTGTTTACTTATTTTCGTTTTCGATCGCCTGATATAATGCCGAATAATCTTCATCTGCCAACCCCAAATCTAGGGTACGCTGCAAGACTTGACTGACGCCTTCGACTAAACTCGTCTCTAACCCCAAAGTTTGGGCTTCTTCTAAAAATAAGTTGGCGTCTTTATGCAAATGTTTGACCGGGAAATTCGGATTGGCATAATTATTCTCTAACATCCGCTGTAACTTCTTATCAAAAGTGGGTGCATACAACGCACTTTGACGGACAATTTTCATAAAATCTTCGACATCAAGTCCCTGACGCCGAACGAATGCTAAACTGAGCGCAAAGGCACTGGTTAACGATCCAATTAACTGATTCATTGCCAATTTAACAGCGGCAGAACTACCGACTTCTCCCATCCGCAACGGTTCAGACCCAAAGGATTTTAACACCTCCAACCATCGATCGAATTGTTCCGGTGTCGATCCCACCATGACAATCAACGTTCCGCTTTTGGCTTCGGGAATGCTACCCAACACCGTGGCTTCCAGGTATTCCCCGCCAGCCGCCACAATTTCATCGCGAATGGCTTGACTTTGGGTCGGGGTGATGGTTCCCATTTGGATGATGGTGCGATCGCGCAATCTGGATCTGGTATCCTCGCAAAGCAACAGGCTACGAATGGCTGCCGCATCGGTCAGCATCAGGATGATACAATCGGACGCTTCTAGGACTTCTCGGGGAGTGGCGACAATGTGGACGCCTGCCGATTGCAAGGGTTCGAGTTTCGACGGGGTGCGATTGTAGGCCGTGACAGAAAAACCCGACTCTAACAGGCGTTGTGCCATGGGTTGTCCCATCAAACCCGTTCCCAAAATCCCAATGTTAACCACGGTGTTCCTCTGTGCAAATTTTTATCGTGCGATCGCTTTAAAGATACTATCGTAATTTGGTTATCGATCGTCAGTTCTCGGTTATGGGTTAGTTGTTCTCGACCCATTACCCATTACCAATTACCCATTAATTATGCACTGGATTGATTATTGTATTGTCATTGTTTATTTAGTTGCGATCGTTACCTATGGAATATTTTTAGAACGCAAAGCTTCTGGGGGGATCGATGCTTACTTTTTGGGAAATCGCGATTTGCCGTGGTGGGTTTTGGGTGCATCGGGGATGGCATCGAATATCGATTTAGCCGGAACAACGGTCATTGTTGCATTAATTTACGCACTGGGAACGAAGGGATTCTTTATCGAAATTCGCGGCGGTTTGGTGTTGATTATGCCCTTTTTAATGACGTTTATGGGCAAATGGAATCGCCGATCGCGCATGATGACAATGGCGGAATGGATGCACTTACGATTTGGGACGGGACGGGAAGGTAATATCGCTCGTATTGTTAGTGCCGGGGCAAATTTGGTGTTTGCAGTTGGGTCGATTAGTTATTTTTCCGTTGGGGGTGGTAAGTTTTTAGGAAAGTTAGCGGGAATTGACGATCGAATTGCGGCAATTTCATTAATTTTACTCGCCACATTTTATACTGCGGTAAGTGGGTTTTATGGGGTGGTTTGGACGGATGTTTTTCAAGGTGGTTTGATTTTTCTGGCGATCGTTTATATTTGTGCGATAGCCATGCAAACTGTAACGATTCCCGAAACGTTTTCAGTTTCGATTTCGGGAACGGAAGAGTTGAAAACTTGGACGCTTACAGAATGGAGTAGTTTAGCCCCGCCTTGGCAGGTCGATCTACCGGGTAATTATGCGATTTTTAACTTTTTGGGTGTCATCCTCTTCTTCTATGTTCTCAAAACGATTATGGAAGGCTGTAGTGGCGGTGGGGGTTATATGATGCAGCGCTATTTTGCCGCCAAAAGCGATCGAGAAGTGGGTTTGCTTTCCCTATTTTGGATTTTTCTCCTGTCGTTTCGGTGGCCGATGGTCACGGCTTTGGCAATTTTGGGCATCCATTACGGTATTACTCAAGACATCATTTCCGATCCGGAATTGGTATTGCCAACGGCGATCGCGACTTACGTTCCCATCGGCATGAAAGGCTTATTGGTAGCGTGTTTTATGGCGGCGGCAATGTCTACCTTCGACTCGATTATCAACTCCAGTGCTGCCTATTGGGTGAAGGATATTTACCAAGCATATCTCAATCCAGAGGCGGAAAACTCGCAACTCATTTTTCAAAGTCGCATGGCTTCCGTCGCGATCGTGATTGTGGGATTGCTCTTCAGTTTCAATATCGAAAATATTAACGATATTTGGGGCTGGTTAACTTTGGGATTGGGGGCGGGTTTAGCCGTTCCTCTGCTGCTGAGATGGTATTGGTGGCGCTTTAATGGGTATGGATTTGCCATCGGTACTCTCGCCGGAACGATCGCGGCAATTCTTTGCAAAGCGGTGATTCTTCCCAATACCAACGATCCGCAAATCCAAGAGTATATTTTGTTCTTGGTTCCCAGTCTTTCGTCATTGTTGGGTTGTATTTTGGGAACCGTTTTCACTGCACCGACGGATCGAGACACCTTGGAAAACTTTTATAATGTGACTCGACCCTTTGGGTTTTGGGGCATTGTTTCTCGAGAGTTACCCGGAAATATTAGAGCGAAAATTCGGGCAGAAAACTCCCGAGATATTCAGGCTACTGCGATCGCCATTCCCTGGCAGTTGGTCATGTTTTTGATGGGGATGATGTTTGTGATGAAACAGTGGGATCGTTTCGGGGTATTGTTGCTGATATTTCTCCTGCTATCGATCGCATTGTATTTTGTCTGGTTTCGACATTTAGATAAAGAAGTGAGGTAATGGATCGTTGAATTTCGATCTCTATTCCCTATTGAACGAGAAATCTTGTTTTGGATCGCTTTTTGCCGAGTTCGATCGCGATCGGCAGCGACACCGGAGATGCAAGTCTGTCATAATAAAGGATTCCCAGCGCGAGAATTCGGTTAATCGAACAGTAATGCCCTGCGGGGTGTACAACAGAGTGGAGACCTCTTGTGCGACTAACAGGGTGTGAGAAATGACCATTTCCAACCATAAAGTCGATATACATTCAGATCGATCGAATACTGCCCGGCTCGATCACCATGACATCTTGATCGTGGACGATTCACCCGAAAACCTGCACCTGTTGACGCGAATCCTGACAAAGCGGGGGTATAAAGTTCGTCAAGCCAAAAACGGGACGATGGCGTTGCAATCGGCAATGGTTCTTCCTCCCGATTTGATTTTGCTTGATATTATGATGCCGGGAATGGACGGCTATGAAGTCTGCCAGCGTCTGAAAGCGAACCCCAAAACGGTAGAAACTCCCGTGATTTTCCTCAGCGCTCTCAACGGGGTTCTCGATAAAGTCAAAGCCTTCCAAATGGGAGGAGTTGATTATATTTCCAAACCGTTTCAGTTTGAAGAAGTGATTGCACGAGTACAAAATCAACTGGTGTTGGTGTCGGCACAACAACAAGTTCGCCAACTCAACACCGAACTGGAAGCGCGGGTGCAACGACGGACAGCTCAATTGGAGCAAACAAATCAAAAGCTGCAACGAGAAATTGCAGAACACGAACGGACTCAAGAAGTTTTGATCCACATGGCGTTTCACGATGCGCTGACTAAACTTCCTAATCGAGCTTTGCTTCTGGAGAAGTTGCATGGTGCTCTCAGCCGCACTCAAGCCGATCCTGACTCTCATTTTGCCGTGTTGCTGCTAGATTGCGATCGCTTTAAAGTCGTGAACAATTCTCTGGGATATTCCATGGGTGACGAACTGCTCAAGGCAATCGGACAGCGCTTGGATAGTGCCTTGGATGAAGGGAACACCTTGGCGCGGTTGGGAGGTGATGAGTTTGCCATTTTGCTGGAAAACATTGCGGATCTCGATGCGGCTAAGGGGGTGGCGGAGCATTTACTCGCCCAATTCTCAAAACCTTTTCAGATTCACCAACACGAAGTTTATATCAATGCCAGTTTGGGCATCGTTCTGGGGGCATCGGACTACGAGCAACCCGAAGATCTACTCAGAGATGCCGATACGGCGCTGTATCGCGCCAAAGCCCTGGGGAAGGGGCAGTATCACATTTTCGATCCCGAGATGCACCAGTTCGCCATCTGGCGCTTGCAATTGGAAACCGATTTGCGCCGCAGTCTCAACGAACAAGGCTTTATGGTGTACTATCAACCGATCGTCGCTTTGTCTACAGGTAAACTGGCGGGATTTGAGGCGTTGGTTCGCTGGCAGCATCCCACGCGGGGTTTGGTGTCGCCGACGGAGTTTATTCCCGTGGCTGAAGAAACGGGGTCGATCTTGGCGTTGGGGATTTGGGTGCTGGAGGAGGCTTGCGATCGATTACGGATGTGGCAAGAACAAGAATCGATGCCCGATTTGACGATGAGTATCAATTTGGCAGTGCAGCAGTTGTTGCAATGCAATTTGCTCGAACAAGTCGATCGAGTGCTGGCGCAAACTCAACTCAATCCCCACTGTTTGAGACTTGAAATTACTGAAAGCACTCTGATGGAAAATGGAGAAGCGGCAATCGAGGTTCTGCACCAACTGCGATCGCGCGGCATTCAATTAAGTATTGACGATTTCGGCACGGGATACTCTTCGTTGAGTTATCTTCACCGCTTGCCTGTGAATACACTGAAGATCGATCGATCGTTTGTGCAGCGAATGGACACAAAGTCTGGCAATATGGGGCTAGTTCCGGCGATTATCAATATGGCACATACCATGGGGATTAATGCGATCGCTGAAGGGGTAGAAACCAGGGCGCAATTGGCACAACTGCAAAATCTCCATTGCGATTTCGGTCAGGGGTATTTATTCGGTGCGCCGCTGGATAGTCAGTTGGCAACCGAACTGCTACAAGCCAATCCCTGCTGGCGCTCTCCCCTCGCCTCCAGTCTTTCTGGCTCTGAGGTTTAACACAGTTGACAGTGTGGAAAACCGAATATACCCAATCACTCACTGTCAGCCGTCGAGAGTCTGAGGTTCCCGCCGACCGATCGAACTCGGTATAATTGCAACAAGCTTATGGAGCTAGCTAGCAATGATTACCCTTCCTGGCTACCAAATTCTCGCACAAATTGATGAAAGTGCGAATTCTTCTATCTATCGCGGGATTCGAGAACAAGATCTCCATCCCGTAATTCTCAAAGTTCTGAAATCTCAGTATCCGACCCCTTTAGAACGGGAGCGTTTCCAACAGGAATACGAGATTTTTCAGCGTCTCCAGAATTTAGAGGTCGAGGGTGTTGTGACCGTATATGGATTAGAGTACACCCGGCACACAGTGGCGCTGGTTCTCGAAGACTTTGGTGGTCAATCGTTGAGTAGTTTGATGCAAGATCGCAGCGTGGCTGGAGGCGAAATAGCGCTGTCAGAATTTTTGCTGTGGGCGATCGAGATTACCAAAATTGTGGCACGCATTCATGGTGCGGGTGTGATTCATAAAGACCTAAATCTGGCGAATATTGGATTGAACCCGGACACCGGAGAAATCAAAGTCTTTGATTTTAGCATTTCGACCCTGTTAGAGTCGGAAAATCTCAACATGGAAAATGTCACCGAGCTACAAGGAACGCTAGCCTATGTCTCTCCAGAACAAACGGGTCGGACTAATCGGGTCTCTGGATTATCGCACGGACTTTTACTCTCTCGGCGTGACTTTTTATCAGTTACTCTCCGGACATCTGCCATTTGTCACAACCGAGTTGTTGGAAATGATACATTTCCACCTTGCCAAGCAACCACCATCACTCGGATCTGAAGATAAAATTCCCCCGGTGCTATCCGATCTGGTCATGAAGATGATGGAAAAAAATCCAGAAGAACGCTATCAAAGCGCCTGGGGAATTCATGCCGATCTCGTGACGTGTCTAACTTGTTTAGAAGCTACGGGTAACATCGATCCTTTTATTCTCGCACAAAATGACGTCAGCGATCGCTTTCATTTTCCTCAAAAATTATACGGAAGAACACTGGAAATCGCATCGATTATCGATACGTTTGAGTTTTTTGAATCTGCTCGCAAAGATCGCTTTTCTTTGGAAAACAATAAAGAAAATTTTGCAGAAGCTATTCTGATTTCAGGGAATTTCGGTGTAGGAAAGTCAGCTCTGTTGCGAGAAGTTTTCCATAACCTTGATAGCATCAACCCACAGCTCTTGTCTCTACCTTGAATGCGATCCGGTGCGGGAGAAAGTGCCGTATTCAACAATGGTGGATATTTTGCGTGGATTGGCGCGACAACTGTTAACAGAAAACACAAATCGGATCGATCTCTGTCGGCAAAATTTGCTAACGGCGATCGATAAAGACTTGCCCGCTCTCGTCCGGGTAATTCCTGAATTAAAAGCGATCGCGACAAGTCCCCGAAACTAGCTCGAGTATAAAATCTAGCGAGTTGCCAGAGTACGATCGTGTTTTTCCCATTCTCTTTCGAGTGTTAGCGAAGAAAGAGTATCCATTGGTACTTTGTTTAGATGACTGGCAATGGATAGATTCCGCATCATTAAAAATTATAAAAGATGTGACGATCTCATCCCTCGCGCTCAAAAAAGAAAGCCGTTGGGACGATAACACTTTGACGAGATCTAGCCTCGCTCAAAATGAGGCTAGACCGCTTGGGAAAGATTATTTTAAGGAAGCTGAAGCTCTCGACAATCTATCGGAAAAAGTCTTGTTAATTGGAACTTCTTTGGAGAAAAAAGATTGTCCCGACCGCTATTTATGGACAATGCTAGAAGACCTCGAAAGCTCAGGTGCAGTTGTTAAAAAAATAGCGTTATCTCCTCTAGAAACTGATGATATTGCTCGGTTTTTAGCCGATATTTTATACCGGGATAGTAGTAATCTTCACGTTGTAGCTAAAGTCGTTGCCCGAAAGACGGGAGGAAATCCATTTTTTATTCGCGAGTTGTTAAAAAAATTGTATGCGGATGCGATTATCTATTTCGATCGAGAGTCTCAAAGCTGGCAGTGGGATCTTCCTCGTGTTGAGTCCACAAATATCACTGATAATTTAGTAGATTTGACGATTTCTAATTTTCAAAAACTGCCTTTAAAGACGCAACAGCTTTTAGGGTTTGCTGCGTGTATTGGTGTAGAGTTCGACCTCAATACCTTATCTGCGATCGTCAATAGTCTTCCTGCCGATGTTTTCAAAAAGTTACTTCCTGCCATTCGATCGGAATCAATTTTTTCAATTTTAAATCTAGATTCTCAGGATTTAGGTTTCGATTTTCGGGCATACAAGTTCGGACACGATCGTATTTATAAACTCGCTTACAATTCCATAGAAGAATCAAAAAAAAAAGCGACTCACTTAGCAATCGGGCGCTTTTGGATTCATCAAGCATCGGAGAAAGAATGGGTCGATCGTCATATTTTAAAAATTGCCAATCAGTTCTATTTAGGAGTCGATCGCCTTTCTAACCCCGAAGAGCAACAGGAAGTTGCAAAATTACAGTTGCAAGCGGGTCGAAAAGCCAAAGCATCGATGAATTTGGAAACAGCGTTCGATTATTTAAATCGAGGAATTTCGATTCTCTCCTCAAGTCCCAACTCTACAATTGCAAAGGAATTACATCAAGAAGTTTCTGAGATTGCTTCGTTACAATCTTTTGTAGAACAGTCAGATACTATCTTGAACTTATCGATAGAACTTTTAATTCAAGGGAAGAAGATTGAGGATCTAAAGCGGGATATCGATCGATATTTAACTCTTGCTCTAGAGCGAGATAAGTTTAATGAAACATTAAGCTATATTCAATCGTTGCGAGAGGATATAGCCCGGTTATCCGGAGAAGCCGATCGAGAAAATTTGGCAGTGGCTAATCCCGATCTATTGTTGGGTTATTCTAGTTTGAACTCGGCTACGCTTCTCGCTAAATATCAGATGTGTAAGTGTCAGATTTATTACTTTGAAAGCCGTATAGACGAAGCTTTCAATATGGCAAGTTCGGTGTCGAGATCGATCGATTATGTTTTGAGTCCATCACTCACAATTGCCTATCTTTTTTACTATTCACTAACGTTACTTGATTTGTATCCTGTTGTTTCCGAGATCGAACAACAAACCTTCAAGAAACAAATCGAGCTGAATAAAAATCAAATGGAACTCTGGGTAGAACAATATCCAGAAGAAACCCGCCATAGAATACTCCTGATCGAAGCCGAATTCGATCGGCTTTCGGATCGATTTATTGAAGCAATAGAACGATACGATCGTGCCATCGAGCTCGCCCGATCGTATCAATTCATTCACGAGGAAGCACTAGCTTGCGAACGCGCAGCTAAATTTTATATAAACTGGGGCAAACAGAGAATTGCCCAAACATACTTAAAAGAGGCTCATTATGCCTATACCCGTTGGGGTGCAACGGTAAAAACGACAGACTTAGAACAGCAGTACCCGCAATTATTAACAACCTCTTTCCCAAATCAGATCGGTGATTTATACGATTCGAGTATTCAGAATCAAACGACAATAAAGTCACCGGGTACGGCTTTAGATTTAGCCACTGTCATGAAAGCTTCTCGTGCAATTTCTCAAGAGATTTCCCTCGATCGATTTCTCTCCAAATCTATTGAGATTCTCGTCGAAAATGCTGGAGCGCAACGAGGTTTTTTGATCGTACCCTCTCGAGGGATAGAAGAGAAGAATAACCAACTTTATATTGTTGCCCAAAGTAGTGTAGACGGTGAAACGAGAGTATTGGAATCGACGCCTTTGGAATGGGTTCCGGCTGATGGCGAATTACCCCTCGTTTCATCGGCGATCGTGAGTTATGTTGCCCGCACGCAAGAGAGTATCGTTTTAGACCGTGCTACCCAAGAAGGTAATTTCACCGCAGATTTTTATATTCAACAATCTCGCGTTAAGTCCGTTCTTTGCGATCCGTTACTTTATCAAGGTCAATTGGTCGGAGTTGTTTATCTGGAAAATAACCTGATAGACTTTGCATTCACGCCCGATCGATTGCAAGTCGTGCGGCTACTGTCTCAACAAGCCACGATCGCTCTAGAAAATGCCCGACTATACGATCGATTAGAAGAGTATTCTCATACCCTAGAAGACAAAGTAGAGCAGAGAACGCAAGAACTACAACAGGAAATTTGCGAACGCAAATTGCTAGAAACTCGACTGCGATCGGAAGAGGGTAAAATGCGGGCAATTTTTGAAGCCATGACCGATATTATTCTCATCATCAAAGTTAGAGACGATGGTGTAGAAACGCTCGAGGTTTCTCCCACTTCTCCCACTCGCGTCTCCGAACAAACCCAGTTTCTCGTCCAACAAACTGTCGATCGTTTCTACGAGGAAAACAGTGATTGGAAAGTGCCGATTCAACAAGTTTTATCAACTCAAAAAACCCAGAATTTCGATTATGCTCTACGGCTCGATGATGCGCCGATCTGGTTCACCGCGAGTATTTCTCCTATTCCCGGTGGATCGGTTATTTGGGTGGCGCGGAATATTACCGATCGAGTCTTAGCAGAAGAAGCGCTTCGGCTCTCGGAAGAAATGTTTTCCAAATCATTTCGTGCAAGTCCTAGCGCCATAACAATTACCCGATTAGCAGATGGAAGACACGTTGAAGTCAATGACACTTTCTGCACTCTGACCGGCTATACTCCAGAAGAATTGATCGGCAGAACAGCACTCGAACTCAATCTTTGGGTGAACTCAGAAGATCGGAAAAATCTATTCCAATTGATTCAATCTGATGGCATTGTTCGCAACTACGAGTTTGACTTTCGGACTAAATGCGGTCAAATTTTAACGGCATTACTTTCCGTGGAAACTGTTAAAATTCGCGGAGAAGAGTGCCTTTTAGCAATTTCCAACGATATTACCGATCGGAAGAATTACGAACAAGAATTGCAGCATAAAAACGAAGAGTTAGCCCGAACATTGGAACAACTTAAAGCCACACAGGATGGACTGGTTCAATCGGAAAAAATGGCATCTTTAGGTCAGTTAATTTCTGGAGTTGCCCATGAGATCAATACGCCAATGGGTGCAATTCTGGCTTCAAATGAGAATAGTTTTCGTGCTCTCGATCGGACTTTACAAGACCTTCCCAAACTGTTCCAGAAGTTATCTCCCGAACGCTTAGCTGACTTTTTAACCCTGCTCGACGAAGCTGAGCGCCAATCATCTCAAAGATCTCCCATGCTTTCTTTTCGAGAAGAACGCAAGCTCAAACGAGCACTGAGAAATGAGTTAGAAACGCTACATATCCCTGATGCTGATACTTTAGCTGCCACTTTAGTTTCTTTGGGGATTACTCAAGATATCGAATGGTTAATGCCGATTCTGCACGATCGCGATCGAGACTTTATTTTAGAAACAGCCGATAATTTATCTATCCTCAAAAAAAGCAGTAACAATATTAAACTTGCTGTCGAACGTGCTTCAAAAATCGTGTTTGCATTGAAGAGTTATAGCCGACAGGGAAATTCCGGTGAAATGACACAATTTTTAGTGACAGAAGGAATCGATATCGTCTTGACCATTTATCAAAATCAGCTCAAACAAGGTATAGAAACAATCAAAAACTACGAACGAGTTTCTCCGATTTATGGTTTTCCTGAAGAACTCAATCAAGTTTGGACTAACTTAATTCATAATGCCATCCAGGCGATGAACGCTCGAGGAATGTTAGAAATATTGGTTTGCCAAAAAGATAATTTCGTGTTAGTGCAGTTTACCGATTCGGGTTGTGGAATTCCTCCGGAAATTCAGGCAAAAATTTTCGATCCTTTCTTTACCACTAAACCTTCAGGTGAAGGGAGCGGCTTGGGTTTAAACATTGTTCGCAAGATTATTGAGAGACATCGCGGTAAAATTGAAGTGGAAAGCCGCTCGGGACGAACAACTTTCAGCGTGTGGCTTCCGGTCGAGTCAGCCTAGCCCTATCGATCGGATTATAGCTAGCAAAAAGCCATGCCGCATTTAAAAATACGGTTCCCCAGGAACCCATGCAAATGAGAAGAAATAGATGACTAGAAAGGCTATTGTCTGTGTTGACGACGAACGAATTATACTGAGCAGTTTGCGAGATCAGCTAGCTCAACAAATTGGCAATGAGTATGAAATTGAACTGGCAGAAAGCGGAGAAGAAGCGATCGAGATCTTTGAAGAATGTCAAGCGGATAATATAGAGGTTTCTTTAATTATCACCGATCAAATTATGCCGGGTGTCAAAGGAGATGAACTGTTAATTCAAATCCACAAGCGCTATCCCAAAACATTAAAAATCCTCCTCACCGGACAAGCCGATGCCGATGCTGTGGGAAATGCTGTCAATTGGGCGAATCTATACCGTTATATTTCTAAACCTTGGGATGTTGCCGATCTCAATTTGACGGTGACTGAAGCACTGAGAAGCTACGATCGAGATAGAAAACTCGCCGAGCAAAACGAAAGTCTGCAAAAAATGAATGCAGAACTGAAACAATTAAATATTTCCCTAGAACAAAAAGTAGCAGAACGAACGGCTCAATTTGAAGAGGCTAAACAAACAGCCGAATCGGCAAATCAAGCCAAAAGCGAATTTCTTGCCAACATGAGCCACGAGCTGCGAACGCCCTTAAATGGTATTTTAGGATACGCACAAATTCTTCGCCGCGATCGAAACAGTACGACAAAACAACAAGAGGGATTTGAAATTATTTATCAATGTGGCAATCATTTGCTGACTTTAATTGAAGAAGTTTTAGATCTCTCAAAAATAGAAGCGAGAAGACTAGAACTGATTCCGGAGAAGTTTAAGATCGAGTCTTTTCTTCAAGAAATCGCAGAAATTTGCCGCATTAGAGCCGAGCAAAAAGAAATTCAGTTTTCGTTTCAGGTTCTCAACCAACTACCCCTAGGAATTTGTGCCGATAAGAAGCGATTGCGCCAAATTTTACTAAACTTGATTGGTAATGCGATCAAATTTACCGATCGGGGGAGTGTCACGTTCAAGGTCGGTTCGATCGTCGGTGGCGATCGTGCTAACTCTGCTAATATGGCTCGAATTCGCTTTCAAATTGAAGATACAGGGATCGGCATTGCGCCTCAACACACTCAGCAAATTTTTGTACCTTTCGAGCAAGCGGGAGAAAGTTCGCGTCAAGCCCAAGGCACAGGATTGGGATTGGCAATCAGTCAAAAACTTGCCGGAATGATGGGCAGTCAAATTTTCGTAAAAAGTACTCTGGGGAAAGGGAGTTTGTTTTGGATCGATCTGGAATTTCCCGTCGCTTCTATTCAGTCGGAAATGACGATCTCCCGTGCCTTGAGATCGATCGTCGGCTATCAAGGCGAACCTCGAAAAATATTAGTCGTAGACGATCGTTGGGAAAATAGATCGGTTCTCGTCAATTTGCTCGAACCTATGGGATTTGAAGTCGTCGAAGCCTGTAATGGCAAAGAAGGGTTAGAAACCGCATTGCGTGTCAATCCCGATCTGATCGTTGTGGATTTGTTGATGCCCGAGATGGATGGTTGGGAAATGACTCGTCAAGTGCGACAAAACCCCCAGTTGAAAACTGTACCAATTCTAGCTTCTTCGGCTAGCGTTTTTGAGAGAGAACGGCAAAAAAGTCAAGAAGTTGGCTGCAACGATTTTCTGGCAAAACCTATCCAAGCAGAGGATTTATTCGATCGACTAGAAACTCATTTGAATTTACACTGGATCTACGAAAATGATAGAGAAATTGAGGTGGAGAGTAATTCTGTAGAATCCTCTGTCATTCCACCCTTTGAAGAACTGTTACCGCTCTATGAACACGCCCAAAATGGAGATATTCAGCGAATCAAACAAGAAGCGCTAAGGCTGTATAATTTAGATCCAAAGTACCGAGATTTTGCAGAGCAAGTGATAGAGTTAGCTGAATTTTTTGAAGATGAAGAGATCGTTCGCTTAGTCGAACCTTATATTTTAGGGAATTAATACTAACTTGGGTGTATAATCTCAGCAACTTGTCTCATAAACCAATGAATATCGATCGCCAATTTTGCGTATTAATTATTGATGATAATCTCAATAATTTAAAAGTAATTTCCAATTTGTTGAGCGAAGCAGGTTATCAGATTTTTAGTGCAAAAAATGGAGAAAGTGGAATTCAGAAAGCCGAACGAACTCGTCCAGATCTGATTCTTCTAGATGTGAGAATGCCGGGAATTGATGGCTTTGAAACTTGTCGTAGATTAAAATCTTCCGAACAAACCAAAGATATTCCGATTATTTTTTTGACGGCGATGTCTAACACTCAGCCCGTCGAAAAAGTTCAAGGATTAAATTTAGGTGCGGTCGATTTTATCAGTAAGCCGATTCAAAATGAAGAGGTTGTTGCTCGCATTAAAATTCACTTACACTTGCGAGCACTGACTCAAAAGCTTCAGGAGCAAAATACACGACTACAACAAGAAATCAAAGAAAGGCAACAAACAGAACAAGCGCTGTTGCTGGCAGAAAAAAGATATAACAACTTAGTTAGAAGCTCGATCGAAGGCTTATTTCAAGCTAATATATCCGGGCAATATCTCAGTGCAAATACAGCCTTAGTTCGTTTGTTAGGATACGATTCACTCAAGGAACTCATTACCAGCATCAAGCATATTTCTCAGCTCTACATCGAACCTCAGCGCTGGCAAGAACTCATCGATACACTCGAAAGCCAAGACAATGTAACCGGATTCGAGTCGCTAGTATATCAAAAAAATGGGAAAGTCATCTGGATTAATGAAAATGCTCGTGCCATTCGCGATGCCACAGGACACCTGTTGTACTACGAAACCACCGTCACCAACATTACAATTCAGAAATTAGCCCTAGAAGCACTCACCTTTCAGAAAGATCGTAACGAGCAACTGCTACTCAATATCTTGCCCGCTCGAATTGCTAGACGACTACAACAAGATGAAAATTCGATCGCCGATCGTTTTGAGGATGTGAGTGTTTTATTTGCCAAAATTGTGGGATTCACCGAATTGGCTGCGACTCGAACCCCGAAAGAACAAGTCAATTTTCTCAATCTAATTTTTGGTCAATTCGACGAACTCGCCAAACAACACCAATTAGAAAAAATAAAAACCCTAGGAGATACCTATATGGTGACCGGTGGTGTGCCGATGTCTTCATCGAACGCTGCCGGCGCCATCGCCCAAATGGCACTAGAGATGCAAGCGGCAACCCTAAAAATCAGCGAAACCCTCACTCACCCCGTGACATTGCAGATCGGCATTCATACCGGATCGGTTGTGGCTGGGGTGGTAGGTTCGAGCAAGTTTAGTTACGATGTTTGGGGCGAAACGGTCAATATCGCCCGCCAGATGGAAAGCACCGCACAACCGGGACAAATTCAGGTCACTGCCCAAATTCAGGCTCAACTACAGGAGCAATTTCTCTTAACAGAAGGAAAATGGGTCGAGATCGAAGGCAAAGGAGAAATTCCCACCTTTCTCCTGCAAGGACGGAAATCCTATTCAAAAACTCTCCCCAAATATTGAGTCAGCGTCAACACATCAACCCCCAACTGAGAGCGATCTCGAACAGCTCTCAGAGCGGCTTGTGTGTGCCACCAAACCGCGCTGGAAACCAGAGGTTCGATCGGCTGCTGTCCGGCTGCCGCTTGCGCCACCAAACCACCGATTAACCCCGTCAGCACATCTCCCGTTCCTCCTCGCGCCAACGCGGGCGTACTCTCGGGATTCAACCACACAGTTCCATCGGGATAGGCGATCGCCATTCTCGCCCCTTTCAGCGCCACAATCGCACCACTTTGTTGTGCTGCCATCCCGGCAGCAATCGGCGGATTGTCCAACCGATCGCTCAATTCGGGAAACAACCGCTTGAACTCCCCCGCATGGGGGGTAAAAATCGTGGGAAAGTTCCGCAATCCCTGTTTTCCACCGCGCAACAGCGGAGATTCTTTCGGCAAAAACGTCCCCAGTCGCGCCAAAATATTCAAGCCGTCGGCATCGAGAATCAGAGGACATCGAGCATTCCAAACCCCTTCGATCGCCGCCGAGGCTTCGGGAGTCAAACCCGGTCCACAGGCGATCGCGTTGTAAATCCCCAGATCGATCTGGGGTGGCAATTGCCCAATTGCCCCCGTTGCCGTCTCCGGACAGCCCAAAATTAACGCCTCCGGTAACTGGGCACTCAGCCACAATTTCAACGATTCGGGCACAGCAACCGAGAGCATCCCTACCCCCGTTGCTCTCGCCCCCAATCCCGCTAAGAGCGCTGCCCCGGTGTACTGACGGGAGCCGCAGATCGAGAGTAGATGCCCCTGCTTGTACTTGTGGGTGTTGGGGGGTCGAGACAGCGGTAATGGGGCGATCGACTCTGCCGCAGTCAACCGCCGAAAACGAGGTACGGTTCCCACAATTGCCCGGATATCCGGTAACGGGATATCGAAATCGATTAACTCTGCTGCACCGACATATTCCAGCGCCCGTTCTTGACAAAACGCTAGCTTCCAAACCCCCAAACACAGGGTGTGCTTGGCGCGAATTGCCGTTCCCAACACTGCCCCCGTATCGGTCTGAATCCCAGACGGAAGATCGATACTAATCACGGGAACAGGGTTTTGGTTAATTTTGGCGATCGTTTGGGCAAGGGGATCGACGATCGATCTCTCCAAGCCAAATCCGAATAAACCATCGACGAGAAGATCGCATTGGAGAAGGGGATAGATTTCCTGCATGAAAGGAATCCCCAAACTGGCGGCATATCGGGCGTGTTGTTCCGTCAGTTCCTTGCTTTTGACGATCGGTTGGTAGACGATCGGCGCGTAGCCTCTAAATAATAGCTCGCGAGCCACCACCAACGCATCGCCCCCATTGTGTCCCGGGCCAACCAAAACCCCCACGTTCCGAGCAGCAGGATACAACGCGGCAATGCGACGGGCGACTAATCCCGCCACCTTTTCCATCAGCGCTGAGACGGGCATCCCGGCGGCAAATACCCTTCCTTCGATGGCGCTCATTTGCGCGGCGGTAACGATAAAGTGTTGGAGTTGTTCGAGTCGGTTGCGATCGCTTTCCATCATCTCGGTGAATCAATTTGGGTTTCGGGAATCCCCGTTGGCAATCTTGAACAATATTCTTCTACCAAATCGGTCAAATCAACGGTTCGTCGGCAATTTCATCAAAACCCGCAGATCTTAGCAGTTGCGCCCACTCGTTAACCAGCAGAGGATTGTTCGGGTTCGCCCGACGCAATTGCGCCAAAGTATCGAGCGCATCGTACCAAAGACCGGACTGAGCGTACAGTACCAATTTTTCTTCAGGACTTGCCGCTTCTAAATCCTGTGCCAAAACAGCTTCGGCATCGAAACGTTCGATCTGACCCTGAACGAGGTAATCTGTGACGACGCGGTTGGGATTGAGCTTCAACCGAACTTGCCAGGTATAAGTTATCCCAACTTCTAAAGGCTGTAAGTTGGCGTTGCGGGGCAAATCAATGCTAAACGTTCCCTCTCGATTGGCAACTAAATAGCTCGTTTCGTAAATCCGATCGCCCAATTCGTCGAGTAAAATAAACTCCAACCGGGCTTCTGGGAGCGCAGGCATATGGATGTAGAACGAAGGATAGCCGTCTAGGGTCAATCCGTAATTACCCAGAGAACTGGATGGAACCAGAGCCACCAGCGGCGTCGTTAACGTTTCCCCATTGACAGTGATCGGAGCTTGACGCCGCCCCGAAGATCCCCGCGTCGTTTCCATAGGTTGGGAAAACCGGGTTCCCGCGCCGACCAACCGTCCAGGGGCACCGCGATCGGGCGGGTTAAATTCTACCGAATAAGATGGGACTTGCCAAGTGACGATAATGGCAGCAGCCAGAAAAACGGACACGAGAAGGAAGAGAAAGGTTTTGAGCTTAGTTTTCAACATAGGATTTCATCAAAAAATAAGTGAGTGGGAAACTCAGAGGCTTGAACCCCCAGAGGGAAACGACACCGATGGTTTTAACCACCGCGAATCTGATAACGCATTACTGTAACCATCTTTTTGGCGCACGATTTTGCAATATTGATGATTCATTCCTTGCACCCATTGCGATGCCGAAATATTAAATGAAACTGTTGTTCTGAGGGCAACACAACCCACAGATTCACCCATTTTCTTTCCAGAGGCGATCGATCGCTGCTTTCACAATTTCGTCACCTCTGTGAAAACCTTTGACGAGTGCCGTGTCCTATCGCTTTAATCAAAAACGGTTTGTTTGTCAGCACTTTTAACGATGCAATCGGCAAAATGATAAAAATTGCCGCAATGCTCGCTTGTCCCATTTCCCCTAATTTCCGATATCGCTGACGCGCACGCGGGTTAAGACATCCATGGGAGCATCTCCAGTTCCCGAACACCCCCGAACCCGGTGGAGTAAAAGCCTTTCTCCAGAACCAGCGATTTGCTAAAAGCACTCTATGTTAATCACCATATTGTCGATCGCTATCTGGCTGGATGGGGAGGGTTGACACAGAGACTCTGCTAGCAAGAGTATCGCTCTCTGACCGTTGCTAGCCCGTTTCGCCGGAGATCGGGACTGCTTTTCCTTACCGACAGACTGCTTTAGGCTACACTGAGTCTAGATTTGGGCAACACAACTTGTCGATCTTGCCAGAAATCTAATGTTTGTTGCCAATTTTAACTCATCTGTGGTACTTTAGTCAGAAATAGGGCTAAAACGAGTGGTATTATAGAGGTACTTTGCTTTTTTGGCGATCGACGCTTGGAGGGAAAGCCAATGAAAGCAACTGTATCCACAGCGATACCTCCATGCTGCTCCAGATGGTGCAAATGCTTTGATGATGTATTCAAGACCAAAGCCATTCAAGACCAAAGCCATTCAAGACCAAAGCGCAAAGAAAAGAGTTTAGACACTCGATCGATCGAAACTTTTAGAGACATTTGCTGATGCTCTAGAAGCATTTCGTAGTCCCCTGTCTTGCCGTTTTATCCACGGGCTTCAGGGAAATCGGAACTGATTTGCCAGATACAAAGCTAGCTTGGGCTATATTTTCCCCGTCCTTGAAAGAATCGGTCTAATATGGACAATAGCTGAGTTTCCCACTCACTTGATTTTTTTATGAACAGAGTTGTTGTCGGTCTCTCCGGCGGAGTCGATAGTTCGGCTGCTGCTGCCATTTTGCACCACCAAGACTATGAAGTGGTGGGGTTAACCCTTTGGTTGATGAAAGGGAAGGGTCAATGCTGTTCCGAAGGAATGGTCGATGCGGCAGCAATTTGCGAACAGTTGGGTATTCCCCATCACGTTGTCGATAGTCGGGATGTCTTCCAAGCCCATATTATCGATTACCTGGTGGCGGGGTATGGGGCAGGAGTGACACCGTTGCCTTGTTCTCAATGTAACAAGACGGTGAAGTTTGGTCCGATGTTGAGCTATGCTCGCCAAGAGTTGGGAATCGATTGCATTGCCACGGGTCACTATGCTCGCATCCGGTATGATGCTGATAGCGATCGCTATCAGCTCTTACGGGCGATCGATCGGGGTAAGGATCAGTCTTATTTTCTCTACGATTTAACTCAAGATTTGCTATCAGCTTGTGTGTTTCCGTTGGGCGAGCAAACCAAAGCCGAAACCCGCCGCATCGCCACTGAGTACGGCTTGAGTACGGCGGATAAGCCCGAAAGTCAAGATCTGTGCTTGGTGGAGGCTAATGGCTCGATGCGGCAGTTTTTGGATAAGTACCTCGCACCTCAAACGGGGGACATTGTAGACGAAGCGGGGAACGTGTTGGGACAACACGAGGGAATCCACCATTACACCATCGGTCAGCGCAAGGGGTTGGGCATTGCCGCACCGAATCCATTGTACGTGGTGGCGATCGATGCTGGACGCAATCAGGTCGTCGTGGGCGCTCGCGATCGGGTTTACAATGCCGGTTGTACCGTCCAACGGGTGAATTGGGTGTCGATTGCCGCTCCCACCACTCCCATTCGCGCTCAAGTTCAGGTGCGGTATCGGACTCCTCCCGTTGCGGCTAATGTTATCCCCCTGGAAAACGATCGGCTCAAGTTGGTATTCGACGAACCCCAATTTGGGATAACTCCCGGTCAAGCGGCGGTTTGGTATGACGGTGAAGTCTTGCTGGGGGGCGGGATTATCGAACCTTTGAACAGTTAATCGTGATGGGTTATGGGTTATTGGTTCAACAAATAACCCTTGCCAAACATATCCCATTTTATCGGCAGCGATCGCTCGCCAAGTCTTCTGTTGGCGGCACTCTAGTACGAGATCGAACCTCACAATCTTCTAGACAAAAAAATGGGCCCTCGCAATTGCTAGAGCCTAGGAGAAAGTCCAATGACGACGCTTTTTAAGCTAGATAGATTTTGATGCGCGAGTTGTCACCCAGATCGAATTGACTTGACTCTACGATTTTTATCATCTTGTAAACTAATGTAACGCATAAATTAATTTTTGTAAATACCCAGACACAATCGATCGCGATCGAGCAGCGGGATCTCTGATTGCCAAGTTGGAATCAGACGGGATGAAGTCCTGGAGAGCGTCTTTCCCAAGCCTCTCCCTCTAAGACTCGGACGAAGTTACCATCATCCTCGATCGCAGATTTGGCTCAAACCGGACAATCGCCACGACGCTACTGATGATGGCGATGGTGCGTTACTTCAACCGGAGGAGTGTCAACAATTTAACCAACGATCGATCGAACAGAAGAATTGAATGCGGCTTTAATGGGAATTGACACGAATTGAGACAACGATCGATTTCAGGTTTCCATTTTCGTAACCACAACCGATTTAGGAGACGAACAAGCTACCCTGAAAATGAAATAGAAAGCTCCGTCGCACATCGAGAAAAGAGTCCAAAGACCGGGAAACTTCTCGTTGCGATCGCCCGTCCTAAGAATCTAGAAAAGATGAGGAGAATTGAGACAATGAAAGAGCCCCCCAAAATCGGAATCCCTCTACAAAATCCGGTCTTCAAACTAGCTTGTCTCATTCTCAGTCTAGCGGCAGTCGGACGTTCCCAGGCGATCGCCCAGTCTCCCGGAAATCCAAACTCATCCGCCGAAACTCCTCCAACTGTGGCAAACTCTAACGAAAACCCCAGCCTTTTAACCTCCTATTACAACTACCGAGACTACGAAGAAGTCGTCCGACAAACCGCATCGATGGTGTCTGATGCAGGGGCCCAATCCCTCGCCCAAAAATACGGACTCAATATTCTCGATATCACTTGGGAAGATACCGGACGCTACTACAACTCCGCCGTCGGTCCCAACATCAGCGACATGACAATTCAGGTACAACAGCACAACCCCATTGCTGACGAATACAAACTCAGTTTGATGCCTGTAATTCGACATCCCAACTTCACCGACGAATCAGCAGATGTCCCCCTCGATCGATTTTTCCTCCTCGTCGGTAACGAGAAAAACGACGATCTTAAAAGAGTGTCGTTGCGAGATGTTCTAGGAGATTTGCGGCGCTACCTCCACGAACCAGACTCTTGGAAGGGCAACAAAAACTCGCTACTTGCCGATCGTGATACCCACGTTCTCGTCAGCGCCCAAGCCTGCTTTCTCCCCATTCCCCAAGGCGGAAATGCCCAGTTTAACCCGGTGCTATTCAACTACCAATCCTACCCGGAAAACCCCGCCGTCCTGACGATTCTCGCCACCCGCGAAGGAACTAGCGTCACCATTATCGACAATGTGCGAGATGGATTCGACGCCGGGAGAACTTGGGGACAGCGCCTCTTTTTCAACCAAAATGGGGAACGCGCCAGCTTCACCGGACAGCGCTTGAGTGACTTTAACAGCGAAGGCGGCGGCGTCCAAACTCCTTCGGCAGAGGCAGTAGGGGAAGAAGGGTTGAATATGGTGATGCTGATTCAAGTGCCGTTGAAACAGAAAGAACGCCCTATGCCAGAAGCACCCGTGAGCTTTGGCGGCATCAATTTGCTATCCGACGAAGTTCTTGGCGCGTCGCCAGATAGCAACGTGGAAGCGGCGGTTATCGGTCACGGCGAAGTCGAGGGCCCTTTACCGAAATCGACAATTTGGCGATCGATCGCGACCCGGATTTTCCCATCCGCGTTACAGTACAATTTTATAAAGCCACCAGTAACGGGGTGGTGTCGGAACGGGATATGCAGGATATCCGCCAGCAAATTTCCCGAGTGTACGCCGATGCCGATTACGTCGGCAGCCTTGTTGTTGATGGACCCACCGACCGACCGACGGAATACGATGGTTCTAAGATCGAGCCCCCGAATTGGTGGGACGATTTCTGGAAGCGTTACGAGGAAAATACCGGACAGTCGCCGGACGAAGCGATCGAAATGTTACGCCGACTGCGGGGTGAAAATTGGTTTCCCGTTTCTGTACGAGAGTTACAAGAAGAACTCGATCGTCTTGATTGACCGGGAAATGGTTGGGAAATGGTTGGGAAATTGCTTCTGTTATAGAAATCGCCATTATGGTGTTCGTGGTGTATCTATCCTTTGAGGTACTGCCAATACCATGACGATTTGTTAACATATTAGTATTAATAATGATATCAACTTTGAAAATAGGAGCTTAGTCGTATGATGACTATCATCCTGAGTCCTATGAATCCTTGGCTTCAGGGCAGTGACGTACACGATCGACTGTTGACATATTGGGAAAAACGAGAAGACAAGGGCGATCGACCGGGCAAAAGTAGCCGTCCGTTTCAAACGGTGAGCATCAAGGTCTGAGCAAACCGCTCTAGAACTATCAAAGCATTGCTTTGACGATCGATGGTGAAATCCCTACCGATTAGTTGATTCGATCGCTCGATCGAACTTCCCCCGACAAAATCAATGCCTTTTGTTGCATTGTTTTAAAGATATTGTAGAAACCATTGGCACGAGAAGGCGTCAGACTGGCAGCCAGTCCGGTTTCTGCAATAAAGTCGGGAGCGAGTTGAATCACTTCGCCAGGGGTAATACCATTGATTCCTTCAATGAGAAAGGCAAGCAAACCTTTGGTTAATTGAGCATCGGAATCTCCCTGAAATTGAATTTTTCCGTCTTCTAAAGTCGCCGTAATATAGACCTGAGACACACATCCTTGGACTTTGTTCTCGGGAATTTTGGCGTCGGCTGGAAAATCGTCGAGTTTTTGTGCCAGATAAA
Source organism: uncultured cyanobacterium (assembly GCA_963838375.1). Classification (GTDB taxonomy): domain Bacteria; phylum Cyanobacteriota; class Cyanobacteriia; order Cyanobacteriales; family Geitlerinemataceae; genus DVED01. The sequence goes on from CAWIQY010000019.1 coordinate 592,436, forward strand.
GTAACTGTTCGTAACGTCGTTTGGGTTCTGTTGCCCGCTTGAAGCGCTGCACCATTTTGTCTAAAGTCGGGGGCAAGGAAGTGGGAGAACTCATTCTTAACAAAACAGACAAATCATGGCATATCTAACTTTACTATAGCAGCACTGTAACAGCGATCTAGTCGCGGGTGGCGAATAACGGTTCTCTGCCTTGTCCCCCCTACCTTCACGGTTGACACTGACCCCCTAACCCTTCAACGATCGCACAGGTATTGTTTTTCATCATACCGATGTAGGTTCCGGTATCGCTATCCTTCTCTCCCAGTCCGTCGGTTCTCAATTGGCGAGAGGAAACGGTGACACCCGCTTCTCTGGCAACGGTTTCGAGGGTTTTATCGTTGGCAGTAAATTCCACAAAAATGGTGGGAACTTGGGTTTCCCGGACGATTTCGACCAATTCTTTGACCCGAGAGGGGGTGGGTTCTTCGTCGGAACTCAAGCCTTGTAGGGACTCCAGCGCGTCTAGATCGTAAGCTTTGGCGTAGTAACCGAGGGCATCGTGGGTCGTGACGAGGGTGCGTTTTCCTTCGGGAATGGTGGCGATTTGGGCTTTAATCCATCGATCGAGATCTTCGAGTTCTCCGATGAGTCGATCGGCATTTTTGGTGTAGAGTGCTGCCTGTTGGGGGTTGGTAGACCGAAGTCGATCGCCAATGACTTTGACCATGGCGATCGCGTTTTTCGCATTGTGCCAGATATGGGGATCGGGTTCTTCGACCTCTGCTTCGTGTTTTTCCTCTTCTTCGTCGATGGTGATGATGACCCATTAGAGGTTGGGAAACCGCTTCCTCGTTGACGGCGATTTTGGGTGCAGTATTTTGGGTCGCTTCGACTAAACTTTTGACAGCCGGATCGAATCCATGGCCATTGTAGAGAATCAGTTGTGCTTTTTCGATGATTTGTCGATCGGATGGGGTCGCGGTGTAGGTGTGGGGATCTCGATCGCGATCGATCAAACATTCGAGGTTGACAGTTTCGGCGGCGAGGGTTTCGGTCAAATCGCACAGAACGCTGGAGGCGGCAACCACTGTGGGTGTTCCCGGTGTGGCAGACTCGGGCGGCTTCGATCCTGTGGCACAACCCACTAATCCGAGGAACAGTCCGGCAGCGAGGAAGGGATGCCATTTCTGTGCTTTTTTCGATCTTGTGTCCGATCGATCGTTCGGGAGATGGCGGTGTGGGGTTTGAGGGTTAGATATGGAATGGCTCATCGGACACTTCCTAAAGTTTTTAAAAAAATGATTATGATTCTCATTCTATCCATACTATGATAAATAGGTTTGTTTTCATGGCAAGTTGTTTATGTTAGAAGTCCGCAATCTGGCGGTCAGTTACCGGGAAACTCAAGCAGTACGGAATGTCTCTTTCTGTCTCCCACCCGGACAAGTTACGGTATTATTGGGACCGAATGGTGCAGGCAAAAGTACGCTAGTACAAGGGATTCTCGGACTAATTCCGGTAGAATGCGGTCGGGTGGCATGGAACGATCGATCGTTGAAAAACCAGTTAAAACGAATTGCCTATGTGCCGCAACGAACGCAAATCGATTGGGATTATCCGATTACGGTACAAAATGTGGTAATGATGGGGAGAATTCGGGCAACGGGTTGGTTTCGATCGCCTAGTCGTCGTTCTCGAGAAATTGCCAATACCGCGCTGAAGCGAGTGGAAATGTGGGAGAATCGCCAGCGCCAAATTCGGGAGTTATCTGGGGGACAACAACAGCGAGTTTTTTTAGCGAGAGCATTGGCGCAACAAGCCGATTTATTCTTTTTTGACGAGCCTTTTGCCGGGATCGATCGTAAAACGGAAGAGATTTTATTTGAGGTATTTGACGAACTGAAAGCACAAGGCAAAACGATATTGGTCATCAGCCACGATTTAGGCGAAACATTGGATCGCTACGATCGATTATTATTGCTCGATAAGGAATTAATTGCTTCCGGTTCTAAAAATGAGGTAATGACACCCGAAAACCTCCAAAAAGCCTATGGTCGATCGCTACAATTTATCGCTCTATGAGTCCGATTTTTGTCAGTTCGAGTTTCCCAATTTTAATGTTTTTGGAGAAGTGGCTGATCGAACCGCTGCAATTTCAGTTTGTTCGAGAGGCGATCGTCATTTCTGTGTTCCTGGGAATTTTGTGCGCGATCGTGGGTAGTTACTTAATCGTGCAGGAAAAAGGCATGATGTCTTGTGTCATTTCTCATGCGATTTTACCTGGAGTTTCCATTGCGTTTTTTTTAGGGATCGATCTGTCGATCGGGGCTTTTATATCAGGAGTTATCAGTGCTTTTTTCGTGGTCTTCATCCGATCGTCTTCTCGGATTAAAGTCGATACAGCCATGTCCCTAATTTTAAGTAGTTTTTTAGGGTTGGGAATTATTTTAATAACGGTATTAAAGACGAATCAACTAGATTTGTCTCATCTGTTATTTGGCGATATTTTAGGCGTGACCACTGCCGATGTTTGGAAAACAGCAGGAATTACGATCCTCATTTTAGTTTTGACCAAGCTTTTTTATAAAGAACTCCAATTTTATACCTTCGATCCATTAGGAGCTAGAGCCATCGGTTTACCCGTCAATGCTATGTATTTCGGGCTAATTTGTGCCATTACCCTGACGATCGTCGCTAGTATGCAAACCGTCGGCGTTTTACTCGTGATGGCGCTGTTAACGGGACCTGCGGCAACGGCATATTTGTTTGTCAAAGAGTTGCATGAAATGATGGCAGTGGGAGCAATTTTAGGTATAGTTTCCAGTGTCGGCGGGATGTATTTGAGCTATCATTTAGACTTGCCCTCAGGCCCGGCGATCGTCATGGTGGTGTTTGCTTTATTTTTGCTCGCGCTGCTGTTAAGTCCGACTCAAGGGATTTTGACTCAAACTCGCAGTCGATCGAAAAAGGGCTTGAATTAACAACGGGCAAGATTCATGTGCGATCGGACAGTCCCGTCAAAAATCTGCTATTATTTTTTAGAATATAGAGATAAACCACAACGGGCGACTAGCTCAATGGTAGAGCGTCGGACTCTTAATCCGCCGGTTCAGGGTTCGAGCCCCTGGTCGCCCATCCCCTGAAACTCTTTCTCTATTTGTTGCGTTGAGTTGTGCCGTCAACGCGCCTCCAACCTCCGCAGCCAATCCAGAAACAACCGCAGATCCAGCAACGACGCAGTAGCCGGATCGCTGCCTAAACCCCGACTGTGTGCCAAGAACTCGCAAGTTTGCCCGTCCAGCTTCAGCCGATCGAACTCCCGGACGATTTCCCGCAACAGATTCATTCTCAGCGTCTGTTGCTCGATCGAGTCTTCGGGAACAGCAAAATCCTCTGGCGTGAGTTCCTGGAAACCCGGATCGCTTTGTTCGATGTATTGAGGTATTTTTTCCATCATCCAAATATCAAGGTATTCAGGACTCATCGGGCAAAATGGCGTCTGCCAAATCGCTTCGATCGATCCGGGCATCGGTCAAATCTGCCCCAGAAAAATCCGCCCCGTCTAAATTTGCCCCGGAAAAATCCGCTCTCATTAACTGGGCATTCGTAAGGATGGCTCCCACTAATTTAGCACTCTTCAAACTCGCCCCCACCAGCTTTGCGCCCGTCAAATTCGCGATCGCCAATTTCGCCCCATCCAGAATTGCCCCGGTTAAATCCGCCCCCACAAACTGCGTGCCGATCAAATTAGCGTGGCGCAAATCGATGCCGCCCAAATTTGCCCCAGTTAAATCCGCCCCAGCCAAGCTATCTTTTCCCGGTGCGTATCGCCGCATCAATTCCCCCATCTCCGTTTTCTCCATTTGCCGCATTGGAGGCTCATCGAACGTAAATGCCAGCCTCTCACCACTACGGATTACCCGATGAAACTCTTCATACAGAGGATATGTTCCCACACCGCTAACCCGCACCCAACCCATCGATCTCGTCAGTGCCACCACCAGTTGATTTCGCAAGTTTGGGTTGCTTTCCTCTTGCGCCACCCGATCCAACCCCACCGCGTAAACCATCGCCGCTTCGTGACCCTTGGCGCGATACACTCGCGATACAGTGACACCGCCAACGCACCAAAATCGCGATCGATCCTGGGGATGAGGATGCAACTGGTTGCAATCCGTTGCCGTCGGCATAAAAATATCAATACCTCGATCGATTAAAAATTGAGCGACGTAGCGTTCCAAATTCCCCACTTCATAAGCCGCACCCAAAACCACCACCAAGATGTCCCGACTGGGGCGCAACCCATCGTACTTCAAGTTGTGCCAAATCCCATCGGCAAGGGCGCTTAACTCGTCCCGACGCGATCGATACGCTTCAAACTCAATAACCGGAGTTGACCACATATCCGGAATCGGATTCGGAGAGTGCCGACGATGTAGCGTCACCGGTTCCCCCGGCAAAAAACGACCGGAAACATCATAACCGATCGCCCGCCAGTCTTCAATTTGGGTCGATCCACTCAGCATTCCCCCCGGTCTCAACCACCCCATACCCATGGCATTTGCCGCCGTCAAAATCAGTCCTGGCGTTCGATAGCAACGACTGAGGGTCTCGCTTTTGGCAATGTCTCCCGGATACCGACCCGTAACCAAATCGCGAAATTCCGTCCCCAACAGTTCTTCCGCTGTGGGAATTTTCCGGTTTTCTAGACTCTGCGCTTCGTCGTATGCCCAAATTAACCGTCTCAGTTGGGGTGGCTGAGAATCGATCGGTTTTAGCGATTGGTATGCCATGGAGTAGAACGGCTGTCGATTTCCGAAAGCTTGAGTGTCGTCTACCAGCAAATCCTGGGCTTCATCGATGAGGATGGCATCGAAAATTTGGGGAACGGGGTTTTGTTGCAGCAGTTGATGACAGGCTTGCGCTAAGGCATCGTTGGGTTTTCGCTTTGCCAAATCCTTGACAGCCAGTGGCTTCACTCCGGCAGATTGACACAAAAGACTGTAGAGTCCGGGTTGTTTTTTGGAACCCCAAGCTTGGAGAAGGCGCAGCTTGGGATTGTTGGCATCGTATCCCACACTGCCTTGACTGAAGCGATGCAGCCAGAGATCGAGTTGTTGGGCGATGGTATCGTACAGCGTCCGCACGAAAAACACGAAGGCGATGTCCCAATCGGGATGCTTGAGGTGCATATGGGCAGCTTTTTGGCACAGCAAAACGGTTTTTCCCGATCCGGCAATGCCGCGAATCCGCTGCGGACCGGGGGGAATTTGCTTGCCGATGCGTTCTTGCTGCCAGTCGAGATCGATCGATCGTTCCCGAACTTGTGCCAGAACGGCGGCGCGGCTTTGACCCTGTGCGAGTACCCGACGTGGTGGCGGACGATGAATAGAAGTCCCGCCCAATACGGCTAACAGCAGTTGCCACTGTTCTGGGGTGAGGGGGTTGCCGCGTTGTACCGGGGGAATTCGATCGATTTCTTCTAAGAGGGTTTCTAAAGTATCTTGAAACAAAATGGGCGGACAAGTTGGCAGTCGATGGAAGTTTCGTTCCTGCCATTGCTGCCGCGTAATCTCTGGCAACGCCACCATCGCCCTGGCGCAGACTTGGCGATGCAATAGGGGTTCCCCGTCGCTATAGCGCAACACGGCATACAGTTGATTTTCGGCTTGCTGGTAGGGGTTACTGGCGGTGGTGTAAAAATTTTGAAACTGCCATTGATGCCCCCAAATACCGATAATTCGATCGATGGGGATGGATTTGACTTCTATAATAATTAACCCAAATTGCCGATCGGCGATGAGGATATCCGGTTCTTTGCGAGTGTGGGTGGAAAACACCGGATAGCGCCAGTATCCCAGGCAAGGACGATGGGCAAACCCACGGCACACGGCATCCCACACCCGCGCTTCCCCCGCTTCTCCACTGTTTCCCAACGGTTCGGTGGCGATAAACTTGTCCTGTCGCTGTGCCACTTCCGGTCTCCTTGGCGATCGCCCCCGCAGCTCAGGATACACTAATCGGGGATAGAAAGATGGGCGAAGATGGGCGAAGCATTTGGGGCTAAGTTTGGCGCTTTCACCCATAAATCATCGCCCAAAGGCTTCGCCCCTACTATGTTGGGTCGATGGAAAACGACTAGCCACTCATCAAAAATACGATACACTGCTAGTCGTGAGAGCGATCGTCATGGAGATGTCCGAACATGGGTTTGCAGCCAGGGATTACCCCCGCCGAACTAGAACAGCAACACAGTAACGGATCGATCGATCGATCCTCAGACACAAAACCCCAATGGACGATCGAAGATAGCGAGGAATTGTATCGAATTCGAGGTTGGGGAGAACCGTATTTTGCGATTAATGCCGTCGGTCGGGTTACGGTTTCTCCTAAAGGCGATCGAGGGGGATCTTTGGATTTGTATGAGTTGGTAGAATCGCTCCGACAACGCAATCTAGAATTACCATTACTGATTCGCTTTTCAGATATTTTAGCCGATCGGATCGAACGTTTAAATGCCTGTTTTTCTAAAGCGATCGCCCGCTACAATTATCCCGGAATTTATCGCGGTGTTTTCCCGGTCAAATGCAACCAACAGCGCCATCTGATCGAAGAATTAGTGCGTTTTGGCAAACCCTATCAATTTGGCTTAGAAGCCGGTTCCAAGCCGGAATTACTCATCGCCTTGGCATCTCTATCGACTCCCGGCGCCTTGATGATTTGCAACGGTTATAAAGATCGGGAATATATCGAAACGGCAATGTTGGCAACTCGTTTGGGACAAAAGCCCATTATCGTTCTCGAACAACCGGAAGAAGTGGATTTAGCGATCGCAGTTAGCCGTCAATTGGGCATCAAACCCCTTCTCGGCGTTCGCGCCAAACTCAGCAGCAAAGGCGTCGGACGCTGGGGTCATTCCAGCGGCGAAGGCGCCAAATTCGGACTGAGTATCCCGGAAATTGTTACTGCTGTCGAACAGTTGAAAGCCGCCGAAATGGTCGATTGTTTGCAACTTTTGCACTTCCATATCGGTTCCCAAATTTCTTCGATTAGCACGATTAAAGATGCCATTCGTGAAGCCAGTCAAATCTACGTCGAACTCGCCAATTTAGGGGCGAATATGAATTATCTCGATGTGGGCGGTGGTTTGGCGGTGGATTATGACGGTTCTAAAACCAATTTCCATGCGTCTAAAAACTACAATATGCAAAACTATGCCAATGATATTGTAGCGGAAGTGAAAGAAGCCTGCGAAGAAAGAAATCAACCCGTTCCTACTTTAATTAGCGAAAGTGGACGAGCGATCGCTTCTCACCAATCGGTTCTCATTTTTAATGTTCTCGGAACCAGCGAGGTTTCTGCCACATTGCCAGAACCCTGTGAAGAAAAAGAACATCTGGTGATTCGCAATCTCTACGAAACTTATCGATCGATTAGCCTGGAAAATTATCAAGAAGCGTATCACGATGCCATTCAATTTAAGGAAGAAGCTGTTAGTTTATTTGGCTTTGGTTATCTGAGCATTACAGAACGATCCAAAGCCGAACAACTTTATTGGGCGTGCTGTCAAAAAATTCACGCTTTGGCACAGCAACAAGAAGAAAAGCCTAAAGATTTAGAAGAATTGGATGAGATTTTAGCCTCGATATACTATATCAATTTATCCATTTTTCAATCCGCTCCCGACAGTTGGGCGATCGAACAATTGTTTCCCATTCTCCCCATTCATCGCCTCAATGAAGAACCCACAAAACGGGCAACTCTTGCCGATTTAACCTGCGACAGTGACGGGAAACTCGATCGATTCATCGATCGTCTCAATGTCAAATCGGCTCTAGAATTACACCCTTTTTCTCCCGAAAAACCTTACTATTTGGGGATGTTTCTGGCTGGAGCTTATCAAGAAATTATGGGAAATCTGCACAACCTATTTGGCGATACGAACACCGTTCATATCCAATTAACTCCCAACGGCTACGAAATCGAACACGTTGTTAAAGGGGATACGATGACGGAAGTTTTGGGTTATGTGCAGTACGATTCAGAAGATTTGTTAGAAAGCATTCGCCGTCAAAGCGAACGTGCTTTAAAAGAGGGGAAAATATCCATTTCTGAGTCTCAACTGCTGTTGAAAAATTACGAGCGCAGTCTCAGAAGTTATACGTATTTGACGTAAATTGATTTTAAAAATGATCTATGACTCAAGCCAAAACCGAACCCAAATTATATAGTTTTGATGAATTTATAAGCTGGTATTCCGAAAACTCGCAAGTCCGATACGAACTGCATGATGGAGTAATTATCGAAATGCCCAAGCCAAAGGGGAAACATTCAAATCTCACAGGTTCCCTGATTGAGCAACTATTGATAATTATCAGGCAGATAGGCAAAGGAGGCATTTGGACTATTCCTAGAGAGTCAATTGTCAAACCCAAAAGGGAAAACTCAGGTTATGAACCGGACATTGTCGTTTTGAACCAAGAAGTGATTGGGGCGGAATCTCGGTGGGAAAGTGAATCAATTATTCAGAATTCTGATTCAGTCAAATTAATCGTCGAGGTTGTTTCAAGTAATTGGCGTGACGATTACTATAATAAACTTCGAGATTATGAAGAGATGGGCATCAAGGAATATTGGATTGTCGATTACGCAGCATTGGGGGCGAGAAAATTTATCGGCAACCCCAAGCAACCTACATTTTTTGTTTGTAATTTGGTTGATGGAGAATATCAGATGAACCTATTTAGGGGAAATACTCTCATTGTTTCCCCTAATTTTCCCCAGTTCAAATTATCCGCACAGCAGATTTTCAACTTGGCTTTATAAGTAAATCTTTTATTTGTCCAATTATTTACTTTTTGATTAATTTTATAACGATCGATTCGAGGGCTTGGCTGAATGCCAAGCCCTCACCACCCAACAAGAATCAGTGCGGAAAAAGTGTAACAGATCTCTTTTAGAGAACGCCCATGTTAGCTAATCCTAAAATTGCTCCGATTCCTAGCAGATGTCCGAAGCTGGTGGTTGCCAGCACAGCCGGCAAACCCATACCCCCAAACATTGCGGGTGAAGGCATTGCCGGGGGCGAACTGGGGCGGTCGATTCTGTACTTACCAATAGCGATCGCGATGATGTTGCAAATAATCATAGTAATCGCCACTTGGGGACTCCATTCGGGTGTGTGAGGGACGGATGTTGCCAGTAGCATTAAGTTAATCAATTTTACGTTCTCCCAATTTAAATTAATTTCGTTCTCATTGACTAGTCGATCGTCAGAGATTCTGCTTCAGAAAGCCAATGAGTATTAATCGTCATCTTTCCTCAAAATGTGAATCTTTAGATCGATTTTGTTGCAATAATTAACATTTCTTCTTCATCTGTTATTTTGTACCCCGATAGGTTTGCGCCCATAACAATCCCTAACTCCCACCCCCGAAGCCCTAACCTTCAATCCCCAGCTTGCGTTCTAGATCGAACAAAAAGCCATGAATGTACTCTTCTGTCCATTCCGACCCGTAGAACCGCTGAAACATTCCCCGTGCGGGATCTTTCTCGGCACGATAGCGCAGATAGCGTAGTTGAGCTTCCCGCACCTGGGGACGTTGTTCTGGGGGAACCGGTTCTGCGACATCCACAAAGTCTAAATAGCTGTGCAAATAGTCTTTGAACGCCTCAAAAACTCGTGTTTCCACCACTTCTGTTTCTGTGGGGCGCGTCCACAGAAAAGCTGGAGAAAAGAAAGGTCGCGCTTCCTCGGGAAAATCTCCGCCCCAACTCAAGTGTTGTTGGTGTTTTTGAAATGTCTCCCAAAGGGGTTGAGTATACTTAGCTTGATAACCGGGATCGTCGCGAAATAGGGGTTGCATATCCAACGCGATTAAATGACCGCCGGGAAGTGTGACTAAATCCGCGCCAAAAAAGGGTAAATCGTAGTCCAGTTGAGGGAAAATGACGAAGTTGAGAACTTGTAAAGCGTCGCCTCCCTGGACGTGGGCAGCGCGAATTTGCCGCAGTTTTTCCGTGGCATATCCATAGCTGGTGGTGACAACTTCCTGGGCTTTCTTCTTGCTCCCTGTCACGGCACTTTTCTGTTGGAAACCTTCGGGAATGGGATAGGGTTGAAGGTCGAGGCGCTTTTCGAGGGTAGCGATCGCGTAGTCCAAAAAGGGTTGGTAGAGCGTCATCTTTTACTACTACTGACCGCTAAAGGAGTGGCATCTTCAAACAGGAACTCGTAGAGGAAACGATTCGCCCAGTCAGCACCGAAGTAACTACTAAATAAACCGTGTGCGGGATCTCGTTCAGCACTATAGTGATCGTAATCTTTCTGGGCTTTGACAATACGCTGCATTTTTTCTGGGTCGTCGCTGGGCGTTGCTTTTTCTAGCATCTGCCAGTAGAAACTCAGATAATCTTGAAAGGCGGGAAAAACGCGAGATTCTACCGTCTCGGCATCAGTTTTAGCAAACAGTAAATATTTAGAAAAATACTGATTGGCATCGTAGAACTTCATGCCTAAGTTCTGAGCGAGATCGTCGTATTTTTCATACATTTCTCGCATCGGATCGACGTACTTCTGTTGATAAGCCGGATCTCGAAAGAGGGGTTGAAAGTCGATGACGACCAAAATCTTTTTCTTGCCAAAAGACAGTAAGTCGATGCCCAGTAGAGGGATATCGTACTCTGGGCTGGGATAAATAACGCTGTTGAAGACTTGGGCGGATTCTCCGGCATCGATATAGGTGTAGCGAATTTTTCGGAGTTCCGGACAGCGATAGCACCAACTTTGAATCGTCGCTGAGTTTTTTCCCCGATCGGAAACATTGCGATCGAGTCCCGGAGGAATGGGCTGACTTTGCAGATCGAATCGTTGAAAGAGCTCTTGTTCTAGATAATTTTGAAAAGGCTTGTACATAAAAGGGCTAGCCTACCGGGGTCAAATCTTCGCTGAGCATAGAGGACGATCGACCACACTGTCTCATTTTTGATGGACAAAGCAATAATCTGTAATACGCGGACAGTCATTTTCTGCATCCGAGATCCCCGATCTCCGATTGTGGGTCAGTATCGGGCACGATCGCAGCTAGTGCAGCACTTGCCCGGAGGTGAGAGGATGTTAGGGGCAAACGGCTGTTCGCCCCTACTGGTTAATTATTTTCGCCATGCGGCACTCAAGGATCGTAGAGAATCAGCTCGAATTCGAGACCGTTTCCGGGGGAGCGGTTGCCGGTGGCGTTAAGGTCACTTCGCTTTGTCGTTCGGCTTCGAGTTTGGGACGCAGATAAAGGTTTTCCAGGAGCGTAGATGCGCCCGCAACCCACGGCGGCACGATCAGCGCCCCCAAAATGCCTAAAACTTGTGCTCCACCAATAACCGCTAGTAATTGATACAATGGATGAACACCCACCGACGTGCCCACTAACAAGGGATCGAGAACGTAGGTTTCGATATTTTGAATCACCACAAATAAAATCAATACCCAAAGGAAGACCAATCCGCCTTGAGAAATGGCGACGACTAAAGCCGGAATCGCCCCCAAAATCGGACCGAGAAAGGGGATCAAATTGGTGATGCCAGCGATCGCCCCTAAACCCAAAGCATACTCCTGCATTCCTAAAAAGCTCAACCCCGTTGTCGTCCCCACTGCCAAAATTGCCGAAACCAGAACCCGTCCTCGTAGATATCCCCCCATCCGCCCGCTGACGGGACGAATTTGTGTGGCGAGTCGATCTTTCCACGGTTGGGGAAACAGATTTACCAGTCCCCGAGTCAGAGTTCGACTATCGGCAACCATGTAAGCCGAGATAAACAACGATAAAAACAAGCTGGCAACCGCCCCCAGAATGCCTCGGGTAATTCCATAGGATCGCAGCACCAATTGTTGGGAAGATCCGATCGCCCATTTCGTGAGAGATTGGGGATCGATCAGTTCGCTCAACAAGTCCGGATTAGAGTCGTTCAGGCGCATCGCCAAATTTTCGACAATCCCCACCAAATTTTCCACAAATACCGGAAGTTGCACTGTCAATCGTTCGATTTGCTGACTAGCAGTCGGACCGATTAACAAAATAATCCCAGTTAAAACACCGATCGTACTCAGATATGCCAAGATAGTCCCCAACCAGCGCGGAACGCGGAACTGTTCGGCCCAGTCCACCACCGGTGCAATGGAAGTGGCGAGTACCACAGAAATCATCAAAATTACGATCAAGCTCTGAAGCTGCCACAAAATCAAAATAGACAGCACGACACTGGTTACGATCGCGATCGTCGATAAAGAAATAGCAATGAGCTGTTTGGGCATATTTTCTTGAGGAGTTTAGGAGTTCAGGAGTTCAGAAGTTTAGGAGTTCAGGAGTTCAGCCGTTCACAGATTGCTATTTCCTATTCCGACTAACCCAAGCGCCAATTTAAAACTCAATTCCCGGTTGAGCTTTAACACCTTGTTCTCGGAAAGGATGTTTAACGAGGGTCATTTCTGTCACCAAATCCGCCCGATCGATCAAAGCTTGCGGTGCACCTCGACCCGTTAAAATAACATGACAATCTTCCGGTTTTTCCTCGAGTCCGGCAATAATTTCCTCAACTTGAAGATAGCCCAATTTCACCGCAACGTTAATCTCATCGAGAAGAACCAACTTAAACTCAGGATTGGTGATATACTCCAGTCCGGTTGCCAACGCCTCTCGAGCTTTGGCGGCATCTCGATCGCGATCTTGAGTTTCCCAGGAAAAACCTTCACCCATTGCCCGAAACTCCAGTCGATCCCCCCATTTGGAAAAAGCTTCCTTTTCTGCCGGTTCCCAAGCCCCTTTGATAAACTGAACGATCGCCACCCGATAGCCATGTCCGAGCGATCGTAACACCATTCCTAATGCTGCGGTCGTTTTACCCTTACCATTGCCCGTATGGACGATAATCAAGCCCTTCTCGCGATCGCGTTCGGCAACTCGGCGATCCTGAACTTCCTTGCGCCGCCGCATTTTTTGTTGATATTGCTCGGCACTCAAAGCTGCCGCGCCGCCGAGATCTTCTACGCTGGCGTCGAGTGAATCGGTTGGGGAATTTGAAGAATGAGTCATCAGGTTTAGGAGGTGTGATAGATGAATGAAGCCAGAACCTACACAAATTGACCTTTGAGCAAGCCTCTCGACAAAGCCAGAGCGCCTATCCAGAGCGCCAGTGCGGAAGTCCGATCGGTATTTTGAACCGATCTCAGCTCGCCCTTCAGATGTCCGGTTAGCGGTGGTTTACCCCCTTCAGTTTGAGGGCTACCCCGCTCTTTTTGAATCATGCCAGAGTGCGGTCAAAGCCAGACGGTCACGCCGGAAACCGCCTTCGACATCGGTGTTTTCTAGCATATGATAAACTAGCAAGATGAAACGGACAAACTCAAACCGGATTTTTAGTTCCATCTGCGCCGAGGCACTGCGTCGATGTCAAACCAAGTTGCCTGTGGAGACGGTCTAATACGGTGTCAGCCATCAGGCTGCGCGAGTTAACGTTTCGCCCAAGTCCTAACCCTCAACTTTATAGTAGGGTGAAGATAGGGATCGGGGGTGAGAATTCCATCTAGAATAGAGTTTGGCACTCGTCAAACTCTATTCTAGATGCATGACGAATCCCCAATGTTCTCCAGTAAAATCAAAGTATCTTGCCCACCTATGCCTCAGTGCGAAAATCAAGCTTTGAGGTAAGCGTTGCAAGAGTTAGATTGGGTCTTGGGAACCAAGACTCCTGCCCTGGGAGGGAATGTCAGACCCAAAAAACTACGGAGTTTTTCAGGCGATTCCCGATGAATAGGGAAGCTCAAACGTCAGCCGCAGGCAAGTCTGAGTAGTTCACGAGTCGAAGAGACAGGAAGAGAAGGAAAAGAAACGCAGGTTTTGCTGCATTTCCCAACAACCTTCTTGAATCCCTACGCCTGAAGGCTGGGGAAATGTCAACTCTAAGGGAGTGGGTTAATCCCCTCTTTTTTTATTGCGAAGATGACTCATCCTCTAATTCCTCAAATTATCGACCTAGCCACACCGATTGCCCAGGATTTGGGTTTGGAAGTTGTCAGCGCCGTCTTTCAAACCCATCAAAATCCTCCCATATTGCGCTTGGATATTCGCAACCCACAGAAAGATACAAATTTGAACGATTGCGAGCAAATGAGTCGCGCTTTGGAAGCGACGTTAGACAGCCTGGATGCGATCCCCGAAGCTTATGTGCTGGAAGTTTCCAGTCCGGGAATCTCGCGAACCCTGACCACCGATCGAGAGTTTATTGCATTTAAAGGATTTGCCGTGCGGGTTGAAACCTCCGAACGCTTTGAAGGTCATGAAACATGGATCGGTCAGCTTGTCGGTCGGGACGAAACCACCCTCCATCTCAGTCGTAAAGGCCGTCTTGTTGCCATTCCTCGAACTTTAGTGACGCAAGTCAAACTCGACGATCGCGCTTAGAATACGACCGGATTCCAGTCAGTCTGGCGAGCTCGTCCATACACTTAAAAACGGAATAGTATCTTATGTCCATGGTCAAACTCCCCGGATTAGGGGAAATGATTAACAGTATCAGCCAAGAACGGAATTTGCCCAAACCTGCCGTTCAAGCCGCCCTCCGAGAAGCGCTCTTGAAGGGATACGAGCGATTTCGCCGCACCCAGCACCTCGAGAGTGACGATCGGTTTGACGAAAACTACTTCGAGAACTTCGAGGTGGAGCTCGATGTAGAAGAAGAAGGCTTCCGCATCCTCGCCACCAAAGCGATCGTCGAAGAAATCACCACCACCGACCACGAAATCTCATTGCGAGAAGTTCAGGAAGTCGCCGCCGAAGCCCAACTCGGAGACACAGTGGTTCTCGATGTCACCCCAGAACAACGAGATTTTGGGCGGATGGCAGCCATCCAAACCAAGCAAGTTCTTGCCCAAAAACTACGGGATCAGCAGCGAAAACTGATTCAAGAAGAATTCCAAGACTTAGAAGGAAGTGTCTTGCAGGGCAGAGTGCTACGATTCGAGCGTCAGTCGGCGATCGTCGCGGTTACCAGTGGTTTCGGTCAGCCCGAAGTCGAAGCCGAACTGCCCAAGCGAGAACAGTTGCCCAACGACAGCTATCGGGTCAACGCCACCTTCAAGCTCTATCTGAAAAAAGTCTGTGCCGGACAGCAGAGAGGGCCGCAGTTGCTCGTCTCCCGCGCCGATGCCGGGTTAGTGGTCTACTTGTTCGACAACGAAGTCCCAGAAATTCAAGACGAAGTTGTCCGCATCGTTGCCGTTGCCCGCGAAGCCAACCCCCCTTCGCGTTACGTCGGACCGCGGACCAAAATCGCCGTCGATACCCTCGAACGCGATGTCGATCCCGTCGGCGCTTGCATCGGGGCGCGGGGATCGCGGATTCAAGTGGTGGTCAACGAACTGCGCGGAGAAAAAATCGACGTGATCCGTTGGTCGCCCGACCCGGCGACCTATATCGCCAATGCCCTCAGTCCGGCTCGTGTCGATGAAGTGCGCTTGATCGATTCGGAAGCCCGCCAAGCACTCGTGCTGGTTCCCGACAACCAACTGAGTTTGGCAATCGGCAAAGAAGGACAAAATGTCCGTCTTGCCGCCCGGTTGACCGGTTGGAAAATCGACATCAAAGATAGCGCCAAATACGACGCGCTCCAAGAAGAGGTCGCGGGATCTCCACAGACGGTAGACGAAGCCGACGATCTGCCCGACGACCCATCCCCGGAGGAAATCACCTCCGAGACTGAGGAACTCAGCGAAACCGATGAGCCCCTCACCGCCTCGGAAGATCCGACTTTGCCGTCGGACGAAGCCGACGATGAAACCTAATTACCGACGTTGCGTCAGTTGTCGGCAAGCCGCTCCCAAAGAAACTTTCTGGCGGGTTGTCCGGCTCTACCCGTCCCATCAGTTACAATTAGACAAGGGAATGGGGCGTTCGGCGTATATCTGTACCATGGCAGATTGCTTGAGATCGGCTCAGAAAAAAAATCGACTGGGGAAAGCCCTGAAAACAACGGTTCCCCCAGAACTGTACCAAATTTTGTGGCAGCGGCTATCGCCCACGGAAAATGGGGGATCGGACTGAGGGCATCGAGCCAGAAGAAGTGTGGAATGGAGGTGGCTGAGGGATTTTTAATCACTCCCCAATCCAAAACCCAGCACCTTCTTCCTACAGCCAATTCCTAAGTCCCAATTTCAATCGCCCCAATTCCCGAGTCCCAATTCCCCCAAAAGTAAGGTCAGAGTGGATGAACAACGGCAAAGTGAGAATTTACGAGCTATCGCGCGAACTTAATTTAGAAAACAAAGAGATTTTGACATTTTGCGAGCAATTAGATATTGCAGTGAAGAGTCATAGCAGTACAATTGCAGAAGACGATGCCGAACGCATTCGATCGGCAGCCCGAGCGTCTGTCGATAGCTCTTCTCAGTTGCGCAGTCCAAAAGATACAGATAGATCTACCACCAAAAACCCTATATCCTCCGAACCCTCTTCCAATTCCCAGAAACCGACAATTTTGAAACTAAAACCTCAACCTCGTTCCATCCCGAATACCCATCCCAGTCCGGTCAGACCGTCAAACTCTGATGCGGCAGTCTCCCCCTCGGCAACCAAACCGGATAGACCGCCAGAGGTGTCCTCTGCACCCGCTCCCAGTCGGCCGACTAAACCGACGCCGAAGAAACCCGAAGCGATCGAGAGTAGATCCCGCGGCCCGGTTCAAACCGACGTTTCCACTGAAGCGAGTCCCTCTCCACCAACTGAACCGACTGAGTTAACTCCAGTTGCTGCGGAAAAACCCACTGTCGAAGAAGAAAAAAAACCTCTTTTGGGACCACCGGCAAAACCGGCTGCATCTCCAACTCGGGGTCGAAAAGTGGGTGGAACTGCCGAGCGGTTTAATCGACCCATTCTCAAGTCGGCAAAAACCGAGCGGGCTTCGGAAGTTTCCGAAGCGTCGCCGGCTGCGGAGTCATCCCAGAAACCTGTAACGGTCTCGAAATCCGCTCCGAGACCGACGAAGAAACCGTCGCCACCGTTATCGGGTCCTCCCCAACGGAAACCCGAGGTGCGACCCCAACTGGTGCGTCTCGATAAGGCAACCGTTTCCGCCACAGATGACGTTGACGAGCCCGACAAAACCACAATCCCCATTGAAGAGACCGAAGACGAGATTCTTCTCAAGCCCAAGCCCTCCCGTCCGGTCAAGCGCGCGAATAAAAAGCACAAGGAGGAGGAAGAAGATCTGGGTGAATTGGGTGCAAAAGCCGCGAAACCCGCCAAGTCCAAGCGTTGGATGAAAATCGACGACGAGGACGAAGATTTGGATGGCGATCGGTTGGAGAATGGCGACGGTGCTTCCCAAATCAGTCTGTCCCTGGCACGTCCGCCCAAACCGGCTGGACGACCGACGCCCGCAAAAGTTTCTTCCGGACAAAGCAGACCGAAAAAAGCGTCATCCTCTCGCGGTGAGGGTGGCAGTTCTTCCCGAGATCGAGATCGTCGCAACAATTCAGTGGTCAAAGAACGACCGCAGACGTTGGTGTTGAGCGGAAGCCTCACCCTTCGAGAACTGGCTGAGACGTTAGCTGTTCCGGAAACGGAAATCATCAAAAAGCTATTTTTAAAGGGCATTCCCGTTAATGTCACCCAAACCCTGGACGAACCCACCGCGACCCTAGTGGCCCAAGAGTTGGGTGTCACCGTTGAAACAGTGGAAGCCGAGTCTGAAGCGATCAAATCGACCGAAATGATCGAGGCGGGTGATTTAGAAAAGCTCCAGCACCGACCGCCGGTGGTCACCATTATGGGACACGTCGATCACGGCAAAACCACCTTACTCGATACCATTCGCCAAAGCAAAGTCGCCCAAGGGGAAGCGGGTGGAATTACCCAGCATACGGCAGCCTATCATGTCGATATGGAACGGGAAGGCGAGATGAAGCAAATCGTTTTCCTGGACACGCCGGGACACGAAGCGTTTACTGCGATGCGGGCGCGGGGCGCTCGGGTGACCGATATTGCCATTTTGGTGGTGGCTGCCGATGATGGGGTGCGACCCCAGACGATCGAAGCGATCAGCCATGCCAAAGCTGCCGGAGTGCCGATTGTGGTGGCAATCAACAAAATTGATAAGGAAGAAGCCCAACCCGATCGGGTGAAGCAGGAATTGACGGAATACGGTCTGCTCTCGGAAGAGTGGGGCGGAGATACCATTATGGTTCCGGTCAGCGCCATTAACGGTGACAATCTCGACACCCTGCTGGAGATGATTTTGCTGGTGGCGGAAATCGAAGAGTTGTCTGCCAACCCCGATCGTTCGGCAAGGGGCACGATTATTGAAGCCCACTTGGATAAAGCCAAGGGTCCTGTGGCAACATTCCTGATTCAAAACGGGACACTGCGGGTCGGGGATATTTTGGTAGCAGGTCCCGTGCTGGGCAAAGTCCGGGCGATGATGGACGATCGCGGACAGCGGGTAGAAGAAGCCACTCCATCCTTCCCTGTAGAAGTGTTGGGTTTGAGCGACGTTCCGGCTGCGGGCGATGAGTTCGAGGTGTACCAGACCGATAAAGAAGCTCGGACGATCGCCGATGAGCGCTTAGACGCACAACGTCAAGATCGATTGCGAACGGCGATGGCATCTCGTCGCGTCACCCTCAGCAGTTTGTCTGAAGCGAAGCGGGAAGGACAACTCAAGGAACTCAACCTGATTTTGAAAGCCGATGTCCAAGGTTCCGTCGAAGCGATCGTCAGTTCGCTCAAACAACTTCCCCAAGAAGAAGTTCAACTGCGATTGCTGTTAACCGCCCCCGGCGAAGTCACAGAAACCGATATAGATTTAGCTGCTGCCAGTGAAGCAGTGATTATTGGTTTCAACACGACTCTGGCGAGTGGCGCCGACAAGCTGCCGAACGCGAAGGCGTAGACGTGCGGGAATACAATATCATCTATCAATTGCTCGATGATATCCAAGGGGCAATGGAAGGTCTGCTCGAACCTGAACTGGTCGAAGAACCTTTGGGTCAAGTCGAAGTCCGGGCAGTGTTCCCCGTCGGTCGAGGTACGGTTGCCGGTTGTTACGTGCTGTCCGGCAAAATCGTCCGCAACTCTAAAGTCCGGGTTATGCGAGACGGTAAGATGATTCACGAAGGCATTCTCGATTCCTTGAAACGGATGAAAGAGGATGTGAAGGAAGTCAATACGGGTTACGAATGTGGTATCGGACTCGATCGATTCAATGAATGGAAAGAGGGAGATCTCATCGCGGTTTATCGCATGGTTACTAAGCGTCGGGTGTTGACGCGGTAACGTGTTTTATTCCTTGAAAGTAACTCCTTTTCTTCCTTCTCAGGCTACCGCATACGCGGTAGCCTTTTTCAGCGGGATCTGTCATGAACAATGATTCTTCAACACATTTTACCCCTCAAATGACCGCAGATGGTTCTCGGACTTTTTTTTCGCAAGAGTTTGGCGAACTATTCCACAGCTATCATGGAGCAAAGCAGGAAGCCCAATTTAAGTTCGTACAACCGACCCAACTGGCACTCAAAGCGCAGCAATCGGTTGTGTATTTGTTAGATATTTGTTATGGGTTGGGATACAATACGGCTGCGGCGCTCACTGCAATTTGGCAAGTTAATCCCAAGTGTAAAATTGAATGGATTGGATTAGAATCGGATATAACAGTTTGTAAAGCGGCGATCGATCGGAATCTTCTTGATGAATTTCCTGCATCTATTCAGAAGATTCTCGCAAGATGTGCGATCGATCTTTCCCTAAAAATAGATCGCTTCAACGGGCAACTTCTCGTCGGTGATGCACGACAAACGATCCAGAAAGTTCGGCAGTTAGGTTTCCTCGCGGATGCTATTTTCCTCGATCCCTTTTCGCCTCCTAACTGTCCCCAATTATGGACAGTGGAATTTTTGGAACGGGTGGCAAATTGCTTGAAACCCTCGGGATCTTTGGCAACCTATTCCTGTTCGGCGGCGGTCCGAACGGCGTTAATGGAAGCGGGATTGCACATCGGTTCAACGTCTCCAGTGGGGCGAAAATCGCCAGGAACGGTTGCGAGTTTTTCGGCTGTAGATTTGCCACCCTTATCGCTACAAGAACGGGAACATTTGAAAACTCGGGCGGCTATTCCTTATCGCGATCCGAGTTTAACTGATACGGCTGAAATCATTCTCCAACGTCGTCAACAAGAGCAACAAACGAGTTCTTTGGAACCGACTTCTCGATGGAAAAAGCGGTGGGTTGGATAAGACACAAAATTTACAAAATTGGTTGATATTTTTGTTGAAATTCAAAAAATGCCCCAGATTTTTGACAATATTCAAAGTCATTTACTTCCCCAACTTAGAGAGGCGATCGCTTTATCCTATCGAGCTGATTTTTGCGTGGGATATTTTAATTTGCGGGGGTGGAAGAGCATTGGCAATGACATCGATCGTTATGTCGGTGGAGAACTGTCTTGCTGTCGGTTGTTAATTGGGATGCAAACTCCCGCTGAAGAAGAATTAAAAACGGCTTTATCTCTGGGAAGAAAAGCGGGGAGACTGGACGATCGGACGATTCTTCGTCTAAAAAAACAGATGGCAGAACAGTTTCGCCAACAACTGATGTTGGGAGCGCCGAACGATCGAGATGAGACGGGTTTGCGTCAACTCAGCCGTCAATTGAAGTCTAAAAAGTTGATTATTAAACTATTTTTAAAACATCCGCTTCATGCCAAGTTGTATTTGGCTCATCGTCACGATTCTATTAATCCCATCATCGGCTTTTTGGGCAGTAGTAATTTGACAATTGCTGGGTTGAGAAATCAAGGGGAATTAAATATCGATGTATTGGATCGAGATGCTGGCGAAAAGTTGCAGCGTTGGTTTGACGATCGCTGGGATGAATATGGTTGTATTGAGATTTCTCAAGAACTCGCAGAAATTATCGATCGCAGTTGGGCAAGAGCAGAAATTAATTCCCACCTTATCAGATTTATTTAAAGATAGTATACCATCTGGCGCATGAGGCGATCGCCGGATTATCTGAGTTTCGCATTCCCAAAGAATTCGATCGCTTATTCGGGTTTCAAAAGGCGGCAGTGCAATTGGCAGCAAGGCACGTTACCCGTCGCGGTGGCGTAATCGTCGGGGATGTAGTGGGGTTGGGCAAAACTTTGGTGGGAACGGCACTAGCTAAGATTTTACAGGAAGACTGTTTATTAGAAACGTTGATTATTTGCCCGAAGAATTTAGTACCGATGTGGCAAGAATATGTCGATGAATATCGGTTATATGCCAAGGTTTTATCCCTGAGTTTAGTGCAGAGTCAGTTACCGGAGTTGCGCCGCTATCGAGTGGTGTTAATTGATGAGAGTCATAACTTAAGAAATCGGGAGGGAAAGCGATATCGGGCGATCGCAGAATATATCACTCAAAATGAAAGTAAGTGTATTCTTCTTTCCGCCACACCGTATAATAAAACCTATCTAGATTTATCGGCACAATTAAGGTTATTTCTCCCAGACGATCGAGATTTGGGGGTGCGTCCAGAAGCACTGATTTCCGAACTCGGTGGTGTGGGTTTGGGCGAGTTAGAATTTCTTCGGCGACATCAATGTTCGGTGCGATCGCTAGCAGCTTTTGAGAAGAGCGATCGGGCGGATGATTGGCGAGAATGAATGAAACGTTACATGGTGCGACGAACGCGATCGTTCATTCAAGATAATTATACTCAAACTGATAATTTAGGACAGAAATACTTAGAATTTGCCGATGGTACGCGATCGTATTTTCCCGAACGATTGCCCAAAACGGTTCGATTTAAGGCTGTCAGAAGTTTCTGGACAATTCCTATACTCAATTATACTCAGAAATGGTGATTGAAGTCATCAATCAGCTTAATTTACCTCGATACGGTTTGGGGAATTACAGCGGTTCCCGCTGTAACTTACAAGACTGTGCGATTATTGTTAATTATGACTTACCTTGGGCAATTATTCGTTTGATTCAACGGGCAGGAAGGGTCGATCGAATTGGAAAAACTGCCCAACAAATTCTCTGTTATTCTTTCCTCCCTGCCGAAGGAGTCGAACGGATTATTCGCTTGCGGGAACGGTTGCGCCAGAGACTGCAAGAAAATGCGGAAGTGGTAGGAACGGATGAAACGTTTTTTGAAGATGATTCTCCACAAGTGATTCTCGATATCTATAATGAAAAGAGTGGGATATTAGAGGGCGATGAAGATGCGGAAGTTGACTTGACTTCCGAAGCATTTCAAATTTGGAAACAATCGACAGAAGATAATCCCAGATTAAAGCAACTCATCGAGGATATGCCGAATGTCGTCTATTCGACTCGGCAGCATATTCCGACACCCTTGCAACCGGAAGGGGTGTTGCTATACATGAAAACAGCGGAAGGAAACGATTCTTTGGTGTGGGTCGATCGAAATGGCAATAGCGTTACTCAATCGCAATTGGCAATCCTCCGAACGGCTGCCTGCGACGAATTTACTCCGGCACTTCCTAAAGACCCTCAGCATCATGAATTGGTACAGCGAGGGGCAGAATTAATTGCCGAGGAAGAATAAAATACGGGGGGTCAATTGGGAAAACCTTCGGGGGCAAGATTCCGGACTTACGATCGCCTCAAACAGTACGTTAAACGGCAACAGGGAACGCTATTTGTCACGGAAGAGTTGGTGAAAGCGATCGAAGATATTTATCGTTATCCCTTACGACAATCTGCCTTAGATACCCTGAATCGACAACTTCGGAGTGGGATTGGCGATCGACAACTTGCTGAACTAATTATAGCATTAAAAACGGACGATCGGTTGTGTATTGTCGGTGAAGAAATGGACAAACGTGAACCTCAAATTATCTGTTCTCTGGGTTTGGTAATGGGTGATAATTGATTTTTTTTCGCCTCTAATTGTTTCATTTTTGCTATAATAAAATTGCAGATCGCAAGAGCCGATATAAAAGGTGACAGTTATGCAACTAACCACTCAACCGATTATTTATCCCTCAAGTGACGGTCAACCGATGGCAGATAGTACCATTCAGTACAAACTCATCACTAAAATAAAAGAAGGATGCGAATCTCTCTATAGAAAGGATGAAAATGTCTTTGTCGCTGCCGATTTACTCTGGTATCCCGTAGAAGGAAATGCGAGCATATCCCAAGCACCCGATGTTATGGTCATCTTTGGCAGACCAAAAGATGATCGACGTTCTTACTTGCAATGGGAAGAAAATAATATCGCTCCCCAAGTGGTATTTGAAATTCGTTCTTTCAGCGATACTCAAACTAAAATGAATCGGAAACTGGCATTTTACAATCGCTATGGAGTCGAGGAGTATTATTTATACGATCCGCAAGATAATGAGTTGAGCGGTTGGCAGAGAATTGAGGGATTTCTCGAAGTGATTGAAACCATTTTAGGATGGGTCAGTCCGCGATTGGGAGTGCGATTTGAGTTGGGAGAAGAGGGGTTGGAAATTTATCGCCCCGACGGACAAAAATTTCTGTCCTATTCGGAATTGGAAGAACAAACACAATTAGCCCAGCAGAAGGCTGAAAGATTAGCGGCTAAACTGCGCGAATTAAATATCGATCCAGATAGCTGTCTAAATCGATTAATGGGTAATCGGTAATCGGTAATCGGTAATTGGTGATTGGGAGATAAACTCATAACTGCTGTTGTGGCATCGTTGTATCTCCCATAGATACCTGAGTATTGTCAATCATCGGTAACTCATCGCTAATTCTTCAACCCGCGCAGGCGAGTTTCGCTCTGGTAAGACGGGTATTCCATTCGCCAATATATTTGTCGACATCATACATCATCATCTATAATATCACATAACCCTTCAAGACTGTTACCCTAAAATGCCCTTCAATCTCACCAAAACTCGCCAACTTCTCCAGACGTTTCAATTTGAAGACTTGTTCGTCGAACAGTTAGGATGGTCTGCACCAGGAGGACGACAAAAAGCAATTCCGATACAAGTCGATGACGAGAAATTTACCTCGCCAAAGTTGCCGAACTGTGCGATGTCAGGGTGTTTACCATTGTCGCAGAATCGGGAGAAATTCCCAAGCGAAATGTTTGCGAAGCGGTGTATCGAGAAATTTCTCAGTTTCATTTAGAAAACCTGCTAATTTTTCTCGATGGAACCACAGACGAAACCCATGCGCGTTCCCTGTGGTATTGGGTGAAACGGGAAGGAACCAGAATTCACCCGCGAAATCATGTTTATATCAAGCGTGAACCTTGCGATTTGTTACTCAGTAAAATCAGTGCGCTACGTGTCGATTTGACTGAACAGGAATCGATTTCGACGCTAGATGTGGCGCAACGGTTGCAGCAAGGGTTCGATGTCGAACGGGTGACGAAGCAGTTTTTTGAGGAGTTCAAGCAGCAGCATCAGTTGCTAACCGATTCCACGTTGGGAATTCAAGGGATTGAGACGGAAGTTGAGAAACGTTGGTATGCTTCGGTGATTCTCAATCGGTTGATGTTTGTCTATTTTTTGCAGCGGAAGGGATTTCTGGATGGCGGGAAGTTGCTGTATTTACAGGAGAAGTTACAGGAGAGTCAGCAGCGGGGAACGGATTTATTTTATCGGCAGTTTTTGCCAGCACTCTTTTTTGAGGGATTTGGACGACGGGAGGAGGAACGGCAATCGGAAACTCGGCAGTTTATTGGGAATATTAAGTATCTCAATGGTGGACTGTTTCTCAAGCATCCGATTGAAGAGAAGTATCCCCAACTTCTCGTTCCCGATGCACCGCTGTGCAGCCATTTGTTAGAGGAAGTTTTACCCAATTTAACGCTTCTCGATCCCGCTTGCGGTTCCGGTGCGTTTTTGGTGGCGGCGATGAAGACGCTAATCTATATCTATTCGGCGGTAGTGGCGAGTATTAAGTTTATTACCGACCACCAGTTGAACGCTTGGCTCAAGCAAATTGAAGCCGAACATCCGTCCTTACAATATTATATCAAAAAACGGATTATTACCGATAATTTATATGGTGTGGATTTAATGGAGGAGGCGACGGAAATTGCCAAGTTGCGGCTGTTTTTGGCGCTGGTGTCGGCGGCGCACGAGGTGAACGAGTTAGAACCGCTGCCGAATATTGACTTTAATATTATGGCGGGGAATTCGCTGATTGGATTGATTCGGGTGGATGCGGAACGATTCGATGGCATCAATCAGGATTTGTTGCAAATTCTGGCGGCGAATCGATACCAGGAAATTTTGGAGGAGAAGAACACCTCGATTCAGCAGTATAAGAAACACGCCTTTCTGCCGGGAGAACAGCAGGGAACGTCGCAGGAAAATCGTCTGTTGATGCTGCGCCAACATATCGAAACGCTGAATCGGGAATCTCAGGGGAAGTTGAATCAGTTACTTCTGGAGGAGTTTAGTACGAAGTTGGGGATTAAGTATGAAGAGGTGCAGTTGACGGGGAAGGCGAAAAAGCGGGTGCTGAAGATGGAGGATATGGCGGCGTTGAAGCCGTTTCATTGGGGATATCATTTCGATGCGGTGTTGGAACGGGGTGGCTTTGATGCCATTATTACCAATCCGCCGTGGGAGACGTTTAAGCCACAGGGAAAGGAGTTTTTCGCGAAGCATAACGAACTGGTGACGAAGAACAAGATGGATATTAAGGCATTTGAGAAGGAGAAGAAGAAGCTGCTGGAAAAGCCGGAAGTGGTGCAAGCTTGGTTGGAGTATCAAAGTCAGTTTCCCCATGTCAGTGCGTATTATCGGACGGCGGAACAGTATCCGAATCAAATTTCGGTGGTGAATGGGAAGAAGGCGGGGACGGATATTAATTTATATAAGCTGTTTTTAGAACAGTGTTTTAATTTGTTGCGTCCCGATGGCGAGTGTGGGATTGTAGTTCCTAGTGGGATTTATACCGATTTGGGTGCGAAGCAATTGCGAGAGTTACTGTTCGGACAAACGGAAATCACCAGTCTATTTTGTCTGGAAAATCGCAAACTAATTTTTGAGGGGGTTCACCGGAGTTTCAAGATTGTTGTTCTGACGTTTAAGAAAGGCGGTGTCACGCTAGAGTTTCCGTCTGCGTTCATGCGGTTGGATGTGGATGAGCTAAAAGGTTTTCCTAACCAAAATAGTCTGCGAATTCAGGTTGACCTCATCCGCAAGCTGTCGCCAGATTCACTATCGGTGATGGAGTTTAAGCGGGAACTGGATATCCAAATTGCCGAGAAGATGCTTCAGTTTCCGCTGTTGGGGGAAGAACGGGAAGGGACGTGGAATTTACGATTGACTTCTGAGTTTAATATGACGACGGACAGTCATTTATTTGAACAGGAGTCGGGGGAAGGCAAGCTGCCGCCATATGAAGGGAAGATGATTCATCAGTTTACGCATCAATATGCCGAACCTCGGTATTGGGTGGATGCTGGGGAAGGGAGAAAAGCGGTATTGAGACGCAAGGGAATCGATAGCGGTCAGATTTTGGATTATCAGCGTTATCGTTTGGCATTTAGAGATGTTGCACGCAATACAGATATCCGGACAATGATTGCGACAATCGTTCCGCCGAATGTTTTTGCAGGTAACACGTTAGTTTTATCTCAGTCACCCGAACAAGTTACTGAACTCTTATTTATCGGTGCAATTTTTAACAGTTTTACGTGCTATTTCATGGTGCGCCAAAAAGTGACGGCAAACTGTAATATGTTCTACATCTACCAACTCCCTGTCCCCCGCCTCACCGCAACCGACCCCACCTTCCCCGAAATCGTCCACCGCGCCGCCAAACTCATCTGTACCACCCCGGAATTCGACGACTTAGCTGCCGCCGTCGGCATCGGTTCCCACCATAACGGCATCCCCTCCGAAAACGAACGTACCGAATTGCGTGCCGAACTCGACGGCATCATCGCACATCTGTACGGCTTAACCGAAGCGGAATTCAGCTACATTCTCAGCACCTTTCCCCTGGTTCCCGACACGGTGAAACAAGCCACCCTCGCCGCCTATGGACGATTAAGTAATAAGTAATAAGTAATAAGTGGGAATTGGGTGATTAAAACTGTAGGGTGTGTTGAGGCACGAAACGCACCATTACTACAACCCCAAATTCGACACGCGCAAAAACCGCGATGTGTATGAGAACAATTTAGTCAGTGCGATTCTAGGTGCGTTGGGACAAGATTGCGGCACTTGCCTGCGAGTTCGCTTCGCCAAAGTAATAAGTTTAACAAGAAGCTTAAAATCAGAGGATTCAATAAATGAATTGGGTTTGTTTTTTTCTTCATGAATGAAGAGGCTTCATACCGTTTTATTCAGGCTGAAACTGTATTACTTATTACTTATTACTTATTACTTATTACTTATTACTTATTACTTATTACTTATTACTTATTACTTCAGCCCTAAGGGCGTGGGTGAGTGAGGCGGCGCAATATGTGCAGAATCGTTGGTGAAGGGAGGTGTAGAATCAATTCTCGGTGTAGAAGAATGAGCGAAACATTTGTATGATTTCGATCGATTGTTGCATGAGATTTTCGATCGAATGTCTATATTTTATGTTATAATTAAGAGTAAAGTTCCCAGGACAGTTGGGCTGGGCGAAGCATTTGCATCAATTGAATCGGTGGATTTCTGAGATTTTCCGGCAAATGCTTCTCCCCTACTAGATTTTATGTTACTATAAATCGATCGACTAGCCATCAAATGCCGATCGATAAATCTTCTCATTTTCCTTCACAGACTTCATCAAATCTACCATGGGATGAGGATAATCGACCCCCAATTTGACCCCAAAACGCTCTTGTTCGGCGGGCGATAATTTCCAGGGTTCGCGAATTTTACTGGCTGGAACCTGCGTTAATTCCGGACACCAATGCTTGACATATTTGCCTTCGGGATCGTAATCTTTAGCTTGTTTGAGAATATTAAAATACCGAAATCCCCGCGCATCATTACCGACACCTGCGGTGTAATTCCAATTTCCCCAATTGCTACAAACATCGTAGTCGATGAGTTTCGACTCGAACCACTGAGCACCCATTTGCCAGTTGATGCCTAAGTTTTTGGTCAAGAAACTAGCAACATTTTGCCGACCTCGATTCGACATAAATCCGGTGGCAGCCAGTTCTCGCATATTGGCATCAACAAAGGGAATTCCCGTGTTTCCAGTTTGCCAAAGTTTGAATTGTTCCCAATTTTCTTTCCACTCTATATCGATCCCTTGTAAACCCGATTTGTTAAAAATTCGGTTGCCGTGTTTAGCACCAATAAAACGAAAATAGTCGCGCCACAGGAGCTCAAAAATCAGCCAATAAGTTGAATCATTTTTGACTCGTTGCTGTTCGTATTCCTGAACTTGTTGGTGAATCTGCCGGGGAGATAAACAACCAAAACCCAACCAAGGCGAAAATTTAGAAGAATAGTTTGCCCCCAACATTCCATTGCGAGTTTGTTTGTAGTCTTTGAGACAGTCGAGTTGCCAGATGTATGTATTCAGACGTGCCAAGGCTGCCGTTTCGCCGCCCACAAAGCGCAACACCGATCGATCGTCGAAAACAGGTTCCGATAGTTTTAAATCCGCCAGCGTGGGAATTTCTCCAATCTCTATTTCCGGTAAAGGAGGGAGTTTTTCGGGGGTCGGAAAAGGAGGACGAACGTGACAGCTACTTTCAACTTGCTTGCGAAATTGGGTAAAAATTTCTGGCAAGTAATGGAGTTCGCAGGGAAGAGCATCAATATGGTATAGCGTCAATTCCCAAAAAGATTTGAACTGAAACGCTTAACGGTTTGAGGGCGCGTTGTAGAGCATTTTCAGTTGCTAACTCTTCCGATGTGACTTCTGCTTGATAGTAAACTGCATCGATTTCAAGCTGTTTCACCAAATCGGGAATTACTCGATCGGGTTTGCCTCGACGCACCAGCAAATCACTACCGCGCGATCGCCAATTTTTGCGCAAGTCGGCAATACTTTCGAGCAAAAACTGGGCGCGAAATGCTCCAGTTTTAGGAAATCCGAAACTCGTGTGGCGAAAGTGCCTGGGATCGAAGCAGTACAGGGGAATGATTTGTGCTGCTTCGCTCAAGGCTTGACTAATCGCCTCACGATCGTGGAGTCGCAGATCGTTGCGATACCAAATTAAGATGCGTTTTGCGCTCACGATGGACGTTTGTTCCTGGGATCGCTTTCAACTGACTTTCAACTTAGTATATCAAACGTCTCCACTTCTTTTTAGGATGACGCGAATTCAACCCGATCGAGGTTACAGTAAAAGAATCTAACGGTTCTCGCCTATCGACTATGGATCTGCATCAAATCGAAGTCTATCTCAATAGCAATGACTCCCAAGATCGACTCAAGGGACTGACGGAGTTGCGACAGTACGACGCCGAGACAGCCATTCCTCTGTTGCTGAAAACCCGAAACGATCCAGAGTTCATCGTTCGATCGTTCGTCGCCATGGGATTGGGGAAAAAGCGGTCTGATGAAGCTTTTGAGTGCTTGTTAGAGATGCTGACAGCCGATCGAGACTACAATGTACGGGCAGAAGCGGCAAACTCGATCGCCCTCTACGGAGAACGATCGATCCCCTCGTTGCTCGCCGCCTTCGAGCAAGACGAGCAATGGTTGGTACGGCGCAGCATCCTGGCAGCGATCGCCGAAATGAGCGCCCCAGAAGCCCTTTACCAAATCTGCCAAATTGGATTGCTCGACGAAGATCTCACCGTTCGCGATGCAGCGATCGAAAGTTTTGCCCTGCTCGCCGGTTCAAGCCGAGAAGCACACGCTCTAGAAGCGTTACTCCCCTTCGTCAATGCCGACGGTTGGCGCACCCGCTATGCCGTCGCTCGCGCCCTCAAACCCTTCAATGCACCTTCAGCCAAATCGGCTCTCAGTTATCTCACCAAAGATACAGATCATCGGGTTGTGGGAGCGGCGCTAGAAAGCTTGGTTCCGTAATGGGTAATTGGTTGGTGGTTATTGGAGTGGGTTCCGAACAACTAACCCCTCGGTGCGTTTCCTTCGTCAACACACCCTACCAACCAGCCAAACTTTCTCGAGTTGTCCGACGAGTCAAGGGATTCCAGGTATCGATTTCTCGATCGTTGCGATGGCACAGATTAGCGCGGGTGGCATCATCGAGTCCTTCCACCCCGAAAAAATCCGCTCCGGTGACACTCTGAACGTGTTCCAACTCGGCATCAGTCAGATCCGCAGACCGGAAATCTGCGTAGTCTAACTGAGTATTATTCAACCGGGCACGTCGCAAATAAGCACCCGTCAGAGACGCCCGACGCAAGTCCGCACCGCTGAAAGAAACCCCCGCCAAATTCGCCCCCGTCAGATCGGCGCCGCTGAGGTAAGCGCCCAAGAAATTGGCGCCCTGCAAATCGGTATCGCGCAGGTTTGCCGAGTTCAAAAATGCGCCATTAAGCTGTGCGCCAGGACCGACTGCTCCAGATTTTGGGTAAGCAAAACCTGTGGGCCACTGGGTTTTGCTGTCGTAACGCGCCACTTGCAGCTTGGCATCTGTGAGATCCGCTTCAGTTAAATTCGCGCCCCGTAAATCGGCTCGGCACAAATACGCTTTTTGCAGATTTGTACCGCTCAAGTTTGCCGAGCGCAAATCCGTGCCGCGCAAATCTGCACCCGAGAAGTTGGCATTGCTCAAATTGGCACCCTCGAACAGGGCATTAGTGAGGATCGCACCGCTAAAGTTGGTGTTCTTCAGGTTAACACCGCTTAAATTGATTTGATATAGATCGACTTCGCTCAAATCGAGACTAACCCAATTGAGACTGTTAAGATCCTGTCCGGCAGCGATCGCATTGAGAATTTCAGTGGGTGGTTGTTTCATAAAATAGTTGATATTGGCGTGATATCCGGCTCGTTGAAATATTTTACGGGAGAGGGCGAACCTCCAAACCTGTGTAACGGGATATGAAGAAACGCGCCGCGATCGTACTTCCCCGAACCCGGTCGCTTTACACTATCTAGTGTCCAGAAATTGTTCTATTTTACAGTTCCGGTGAGGACTGTGCCCTGCGATGCCCTTCATGCCACCCACAACCATGATGGAGTTCTTCCGTAAAAGCGAAGGCATCTGGTTAACTCAGCGTTCGGTTCATCACTTTGATGGCACTGCCGATCAGTCGGGGGTGTCCAATTTATACATCAACACGATCGCCCCCGATCGTCCCGAAGTCGAGAAAATCTGCTCCTCACAAGGACTCGATCCCAGTTTAGCCACCGGGGGAGCCAGTTTTTCCTGGCAAGATAACCTCGACGATCGCGAACCCAACCCTCATTATGCCGCAATTCTCATCGATGTTCCCGACGATGCCACCGGGCGCACCGGAAAGCTTCTGCGCGATCGAGGTTACGTGGAAAACCTCCCCGTCATCAGTCGCTACCGATTTGCCCCCGACAACGTATTAACCATCGAAACCGATTATGATAACAACCAGGGTCAAGAACGGTGTTGGTTCGTCTCCGACGATTTTCGCGTCCGCGTCAGCAGTGTGCGGATGATGGGAGGGATCAACTTAATGACCTACTGTTCCGAGTTTCGCTGTCTTTCCTCCGATGTCTTGGATCGAATGCAGCAACGGAATCGGGAACTCGCCGCCGGGCAAGCGCAAAGTATTCGACCGGGAAAATTTTGATTGGATTTTTGATGTGAAATGGCTGGCAAAAAATGGGTGTTGACGATCGAAGGTTCGATCGTCAAAGGCTTTCTTAGAGTCGATCGATCGAGGTTATTCTTGCACCCAAACCGACACCGAACCGCCCAAGCAGCGAAACTCGCCCCAACCCCATTCATTGGTATAAACCGGTTCTTTCACGTGTTCGGTGATATCGACAAACTTAGCTTTGGATTTCTGAACTTCCATCCATTTAAAACCTTCCGGACCATCGCTCATAATCACCGCCATCGCCTTGGGATGTTCGGCATCTCCCAAACACGTCCAACCAATAGTATTGAAGTGGTCGAAGTAATTGTACTGCGGTCCGTAAGCGTAATTCTGGCGGGCATAGAGGAATTTGTCAATCACCCAGCGGTGAGATGGCATGACGATGTTGTAACGGTTGCCGTCTTTTCCGTAATCTTCGTACTCTGCCCCATAATAGTCGGCATGGAACACGCAGGGATAGCCTTCCTGGCGCAACAGAATGATTGCGTAGGCTAAAGGCTTAAACCAAGGTTCTACCACAGATTCCAAGGCTTGTAAGGGCTGAGAATCGTGATTTTCGACAAAAGTCATGGCATGGGTGGGACGTTGCTGCATCATCGTTCCATCCAGGATGCGCCGCAAATCGTAGTTTCCACCTGCCTTGCTAGCAGCATAGAAATTGTAATGAAGCGGCACGTCAAACACAGACATTTTGCCCTGTACCGCATCGAGATACCAATGTAGCGTATAGAGATTGTTATACCAATATTCGCCGACGACAAACAAATCTTTCCCCGCGTGGCGTTCCATTTCATCTAGCCATTGGGGGAAGAACCAAGACGCAATGTGCTTGATGGCATCGAGGCGGAAACCGTCAACGTTAGTCGTGTCGAGATACCATTTTCCCCAGCGAGTCACTTCATCTCGCACCTCTTGGTTCTGGAAGTCGAGATCGCAACCCATGAGATAGGCAAAGTTGCCTTTTTCTAACGCGACGTAATCGTCGAATTGTTTCCCTTCAAATAGATAAACCGTACCGGGTTCGTTGGCATATTCGTCGTAATCGACGGCATCGAAGTGCCACCAATGCCACTGAAAATCGGAATACTGACCTTGGCGACCGGGGAATGTAAAATGGGTATAAGCTTTGATGTCTCGCAGTCCCCCTTTTTGGGTGAGACGATCGTCTTGGGAAAAAGGGATAGCTTTGGCAACTTCTGCAACGTCTGCCCCCATGCGGTGATTGAGAACGGCATCTGCGTAGCTTTGAATTCCCACATCGTGCAGGGCTTGAATGGCGTCTAAATATTCTTGGCGCGTGCCGTACTTGGTGCGAACTGTGCCTTTTTGATCGAATTCTCCCAAGTCGTACATATCGTAGACGGCATAGCCGACGTCGTAGGTTCCCGACATCCCTTTGTAGGCGGGAGGCAGCCACAGGGCTGTAAAGCCTGCATCGGCGAGCTCTTTTGATTTTTGGTTGACCTGATTCCACAGCGTACCGTCGTTGTCAACGTACCAGTGGAAATACTGCATCATGGTGCCGTTAGTTTTAGTCATTAAGGCAACCTCTTTCTGGGGGTAAATTGAGTAATCGATCGGGGAAAATTTCAAGAAGATTGTGGATCGAATCATTGACTCGCTAATGTCCACTTCGGCTTCTATATTTTCCCTGTCATAGTTTACCCCGAGATCGATCGCCCGTTCACATCAGTTGAGTTTAAATGAGTTGACAGATATAGCAGTCGCGCCAGCGCGGTTAGGACAAAGTCTGGTAGTTAGCATTCGCGTTAGCGCACTTCGTGCTTCTTCCCCATGCCGTAGGCTATAGTATTTGCCTCAGGGAAATCTCATGTACGAATCAACCCGCATCATGCGAATGCTTCGCCGGTTCTATAGATTAAAAAATCCGAAGACAGATCGATCTATCTTCGGATCTCTAAAATTAGATTGAGTGTCTCTTGAATCTAGGAACTTTCGAGCTCATTGAATCGATCGAACTCTCGATCGAAAAGACTAGCCAAGATTGACTTTAACCACTTTATTTTTTTCTTCCTCGGCTTTCGGGAGCGACATTTTCAAAACACCGTCTTTGTATTCAGCTTTGACTTGAGTGTTTTCGATGCGGGCGGGTAAAGGAATCACCCGTTGGAATTTCCCGTAGCGGAATTCCGTGCGTGTCATCCCGTTTTCTTCGGTGTGGGTTTCGGACTTGCGTTCGCCACTGATGGATACCGAATCCGCCGTGACTTGAACGTCAAGATCTTTGGCTTCTATTCCAGGAACTTCTAATTTCAAGTGAATGGCTTCTGGGGTTTCGCTAAGTTCGGCTGCCGGAACAAAAGCGGTTTCCATACTTTCCAGATCTGCGGGAACGATCGCGATCGAACAAACGATTCATTTCCCGTTGTAGGCTGTCAATTTCCCGGAAAGGTTGCCAACGAATGAGTGTCATAATCAGACCTCCTTTGAACAGACTTTTAATCGGTTTGAAGCAGAGTTTTTTTACTCTTCGATACTTTTAGGATAGTTCCGATCGCACCGGGAGTAAATTCGGCAGTGACGACTTTCTTTTTCGTACTTTCCGAACCTTTGTAAACATCGTGCCGATGCCTGTTCTTTGAGACTGTTAACCTCGGGTGTCCGGGTTCAAGAACTTCCGTCGTTGGGTTCTCCATCTGGGGAGTCTTGCCAAAGATAATCGGCGATTGGCGGCGATTTTAAAAATTCTTCCCCGTCAATTTCTCCAAATAAAACGGAACGCTGTACGATATCATCGCCGATGCGTCGGGTAACGCGGCTGGGAATGCCGTAGCCGTAAATGACGTGCCCTCGCCCTGCAATTGCCACGATGCGAGTGTCGGGGTTGGCTTGATGAAATTGAGCGATCGATTCTGCCATGGTTTCATCCCAGAGAACCTGGGCGGTGAAAAAGCGATCGAATCCCGTACTGTTGCCATGTCCGGCGCTGGCGTGGGCTTCATACACCTCTTGCACCATTTGACGGTAATCGGCGTTGTCGGTGCGAATTTCCGAGAAAGGAGGAATGTATTCTCGTTCTTCGGCGGTGAGACTTTCGAGTCCTTCGCGGGCAACTTTGCGCGTCACTTCAGACGGAACATTCAACGCCAGAACTGGCAATTGATGCTCTTTGGCAAATCGTAATAACGGTGCGTAGGATTCCCAAGGAAAGCCCCAACGCCGATCGTATTCGCTGCGTTCCACCAGTTCTGCTTCTGTAATATTTCCGGCTAAATAGTCATCTAAAACGCCTTGAAAAGGGCGCTGAAACATTTCCAAACCGATCGCCATTTTGGGATTGTCTCGATACAAAGCGGCGAGGATTTCCAGTTGCCCTTGGCGATCTTCGGGTCGATCGTGAATTTCGCCCAAATAGATAATATCAGCAGCAGCCAGATCGTTGAGGATCTCGGTTTGGGTAGACGCCGGTTGAAGGGCGACGACGGGAACAACCTCTACAGGGGTCACATTGCCAGCATAAGCACAGGTCGTCAAGAGCAGGCAGACGCCCGCACACCACAGGGAAAATGGGTGAATTAAACGGATTTTCATGCACTTCAGGGGATCGATCTCGAGCCTGCGACTCGAGAGGAATATCGTACTTTTATAGCTAAGCGCTGTGTGCTTAGGACGGTCAATGCGATCGCACCGGGCGAAGGCGGGCTCGCGCATTTGCATCAAATTTACGGATTTGTATTATGAGATTGCCTTGGCAAATGCTTCTCCCCTACCAAAATCCGTCCGCGCCTGTTATGCGCTTGGCTATACCCAGAATTGGGGTTACAGTTTTTAGTTTAGCTAGTGCAGCCCAAAACTTCCCTACTCCGGCATTTCCAAGCCAAAGACGCTACAAAACACCTTCTGGACCTTGTATCCCGAGTCGATCGACTCTAAAGGATCTTTCCGCAGGCGGTGGCGCAGACACAGAGTAATGGTGCGGCGGATATCCTCAACGGTGACTTCCGTCCGTCCTTCGTAGGCAGCGAGGGCTTTGGCAGCGCGGTTGGTGACGATATCGCCCCGCAATCCATCTACATCGAGTTCGGAGCAAACTTGGGAAATTTTGACTCTAAAATCGCGATCGATCGTCACCTTCGGGAGCAATTCTTGGGCTCGAACGAGTCGCTGTTGCTGTTGCTCTTGTTCTTGAAGATGCTCCGTTAAGAAGACTTGGGGATCGCTGTCGAAGGCAGTGCGTTCCTCCACAATTTTGACCCGCAAGCTGGGATCTTTAACCGTGCGAATTTCGGCGTGCATCCCAAATCGATCCAGGAGTTGGGGTCGCAGTTCCCCTTCTTCGGGGTTGCCGGAACCCACCAGGACAAATCGGGCGGGGTGGCGGATGGAGATGCCTTCGCGTTCGACGGTATTCCAACCCGAGGCAGCGGAGTCGAGGAGGACATCGACTAAGTGATCGTCGAGGAGGTTGACTTCATCGACGTAGAGGATGCCGCGATTGGCTTTGGCGAGTAGTCCGGGTTCAAAAGCTTTAACCCCTTCAGAGAGGGCTTTTTCGATGTCGATCGTACCGCAAACCCGGTCTTCCGTCGCGCCCAAGGGTAAGTCTACCATCGGCACTTTTTTTGTGGTTCCCTCAACAGAGATACCGAGTTCGATTTGGTCGCGAATGGGATCGCTCATCAAATCGGGATCGCTGGGGTGAGAGTTGAAGGGATCGTCACCGACAACTTCGATATCGGGTAGCAAGTCGGCGAGGGCGCGAATGGTGGTGGATTTGCCCGTTCCTCGATCGCCCATAATCATCACTCCGCCGATTTTGGGGTCGATGACGTTGAGTAGTAGGGCGAGTTTCATTTCTTCCTGACCGACGATCGCGGTGAAGGGAAAAATTGCCCGGTGTCGGGATACAGTTTTCAAATTGGGGGTGGTTGGTGCGCTGACAGTCATGATGATTTAAAAATCGATTTTCTTCAGGAGGCGATCGATAGGGTACGGGTGTTTTTTATTTTACAGGTTGGGGGTTTGTTATTGATTATTGGTGATTGGTGAGTCGTTATTAGTTATGGGTCAACGCTAGCCAGAGTGCCATTACCCATTACCCATTACCCATTACCCATTACCCATTGGGCGCAGGTCGCTGTACAGTAAAATTTGACGATCGTGCGATCGCATCGTTCTCCCGTTTGACACCCACTTTCTTTGAGACTCACTTTCCATGAAACCCCGTCTCCCGTTTGCCCGTCTCTCCAAATGGCTTGCCCAACTCTCGGACAATCTGTGGGTGCGTTTGCGGAAATTTGGGAAAGTTGGGGACAATTTTGGGGTAACGTTCCCAGATCGCTTCTCTCCTGGGTTTTGGGCAATTGCTGCAATGATAATTGTCGGCTATTTCGCCTTCATTCACAATCTAGGGGCGATCGGCTTAATCGACGAAACGGAACCCAAATTTGCCGAAGCTGCCCGCCAAATGCTGGTTCGCAACGATTGGCTGACGCCCTATTTCAACGAGGAACCCCGTTTCGATAAGCCTCCCCTAGTGTACTGGCTGATGGCGATCGGCTATCAAGTTTTGGGCGTCAACGAGTGGGCGGCGCGGTTGCCGTCGGCGTTGGCAGCTTTGGGGTTGATGGGGTTACTGTTCTACACCTTACACCGTAGCAGTAGCAGCGCAACCGGACTGCGGGGAACTGTGGGCGAAACCCGCATCTCGGAAACAGGGGAACCCTGGAGATCGCTTTACGGACAGAACTCGACGGAGAAACGGTTATTAGATCCGTGGGTTTGTGCGTTTTTGGGGGCAGCCATTTTTGCCCTCAATCCCTATAGTTTGGTGTGGGGTCGCATTGGCGTGTCGGATATGCTGTTAACCGGATGTGTCGGTTCGGCGCTGCTGGCGTTTTTTTGGGGGTACGTCACCCGATCTCAAGTTTGGTATCTTGCATTTTACGTCCTCACTGCCCTTGCTGTCCTCGCTAAGGGTCCTGTGGGGTTTGTCTTACCGGCGATCGGCATCGGTATTTTTTTGCTGTATCTGGGCGAATTTGGGCAAGTGGTGCGAGAAATGCGGTTGGGGTGGGGGTTGATTATCGTCGCGGCGATTACTCTCCCCTGGTACGTTGTCGTCACTGCCGCCAACGGCGATGCCTTCGTCAACAGCTTTTTTGGGTATCACAATATCGAACGCTTCACCCGAGTGGTTAACGGACACGGTGCGCCGTGGTACTTTTATTTTGCGATCGTCTTCCTGTTGTTTGCGCCGTGGTCGGCATATTTACCCATTTCGATCGCCCGACTCCGTTTTTGGCAGCGTTCCTTCTGGCAAAGTCAACCTCGCGAAGATCGATTGGGACTATTTTCCCTCTGTTGGTTTGTCGGGGTTTTCGGCTTTTTCAGTATTTCGGTGACGAAACTTCCCAGCTACCTTCTCCCTCTGATTCCCGCTGCTGCCATCTTAGTGGCGTTGCAATTGACTTCCGACTTTTGTCTTCCCGTTCCCAACCCGCAATTTTCACGGTTGAAGTCGGTTTGTCGTGGGTTAAATGTGGGGATGTTTCTCCTACTTGCGATCGCCTTTTTTACCCTTCCCGCTTGGTTGGGATACGATCCCGCAGCGCCGGATTTGGATGAAGTGCTTCCCAAAACGGGCTTAGCCGTGGTGGCAGCGATCGTTTGGTTGGGGGCAACGGTTGCCGGAGAATGGCTGCTGTGGGGGAAACAAGGGCGCTGGATGTGGAGTGTGAATGTCGTTGCCTTTTTTGCCTTCCTCATTTTAGCACTACATCCGATGTATTTAGTCCTCGATCGCCAGCGACAATTTCCCTTGCGACAACTGGCAGCTTTGATTCCCCAAGTTCGCCAACCGGGAGAAGAAGTGGTGATGATCGACTTGAGTAAAACCAGTTTAGTCTTTTACAGCCAACAGCCGATCGTCTTCCGCATTCGTCCGGAAAGCGCTGTTGGTTACATCCAAGAAAGTGTTCCCAAAGCGCCAGAAATAGACACCGTTCTCATTCTCGGACAAGAGCGAAAAATTGGCAAGATGGGATTGAAAAATTCTCAATATCGGACTTTGGGAAAAGTTCGGGCGTATCAGTTAGTTCGGGTAGAGAAACAGTTGGTGACGGGAAACAATAAGCGGTAAAGAGAATTTTAGGTAGGGGCGAAGCATTTGCCTTCACTTTGGGGTTTCTACATGAGATTTCCCGTGCAAATGCTTCGCCCTCTTCTCTTCACCCGATCGAATCGGGATCGATACCCATCTCTTGAAGCTTCGATCGTAAGGCTTGTTGGGTTTGGCGTTCTCGTTCTAAAGTCGCCAGGGCGTTTTCTTTTTCTTGACGTTCTTGTTCGGCGCGATGCTGTTCTTGTTCGGCGCGTTGACGTTCTTGTTCGGCGCGATGGTGTTCTTGTTCAGCGCGTTGATGTTCCCGTTCTTCCGGCAACGGAATCAAATTTTCCGATCGATCGTAAAGCCGTAACCAAGGAGCCGTTTCTCGCAGTATTTCACCCTCCCAAGTCCCCAACCAAACACCTAAAGATTCGCACCACAACCAGCCTCGATCGTTGGGTTCTAAGGGGACAAAATGACGATCGTTCAAGCCCCAACCTTGCAAAGAATTGGCATCAAAAGGATCGTAAACAAAATAATCTCGGGTGCGAAAAATCTGTTCGTAGATCCTTTTTTTCGCCCCCAAATCTACCGCTGCCGTCGAGGGTGACATCAACTCGATAATCACATCCGGATATTTACCACCTTCCTCCCAAAGTACCCAACCCTGTCGTTCTTTGGAACCCTCCACATCCAACGCCACAAAAACATCAGAACCGCGAAAATCGCGATTTTTAATCTGTTCCAGGCTGTAGTAGACAAACATATTGCCCCCCACAAAAAAGTCTTCACGAGGAGTCAGCGCTTCATGAACCGATGCAATCAGCGTATTCATGGCGATACGGTGGCGGTTACTTTCCAAAGGTTCTCCGTCATCAAAAACTAAGTCGGTGGGGGGAAGTTCGGGAATCCAGACGTCTTCCGGTGGGAAATTCGGTTCTGGATTTGTGGTGGGGGTGATTTTGGCGGTCATCGCATTCCCCGTCGTTGATGTGTGCTGCAATCTGTTCTGCTTGAATTATACCGCGATCGATTTGGGCAGAAAAAACACAGCACCCGCAACCCCAAACTGCTAATTGCTATAGCAGTTGACAACGCGGTTAAGACAGAATCCCAGGAATTTTTAACCTGCGTAGGCAGGTTTGGTTTCTGTAGTCGCGGTTTGAACCGCCAGATTTCCCGGACAGTTGCTATAACTGCTAATGACTATACAATCGAGAGTATTGACTGACCCTCCGCTTCTATGAATCAATTTTTGCTGTACCTTGTCTCTGGCTTCATTACCGTTCTGGTGGGGTATTTGACCAACCAGTTGCCGAATTTGCCAGAAAACTGGAAACCCTGGGTTCCTTTGGCGCTGGCGGTTTTGACGTTAATCGGATCGATTTTGCTGATTCAACAGAGCAACTCGGGGAACTCGTCGGCGCGGACAAAGATTAGCGGGAATCGTCTAGACGGGAAACAGAGTAGCATCAAAGCCACGGATGCGGTGGTTGAGAAAAATAAACTGGGAGGAGAGGGTTCTAGCATCAGCACGAACGATGGTTCGGGGATGCAACCATGACGCGCTTCGCCAATCGGACGCGAGAACTGGAACGATTCAGGCAGATGTTGCAGCAGCAGATTCCCGAGCGAATTTTGTTAATCGAAGCGCCGTCGGGTTACGGGAAAACAGGTCTGATGGCACGGTTTGCCAAGCTGTGTCCCCAATATTCCCGGACAATTCGTACGGTTCCCGTCGATCTCAAAGCGGCGCAAGAAGGCATTGCTTATGTGTTTTCCCGAATTGCGCGCAAACTGGGAACACGTCACTTTTCCCAGTTTAATGCCGAGATCGATCGATTTCTCAATTCTGGGGTAGAAATTGGCAACAATCGTTTGACCGGAGAAGGTAGCCAAATCCAGGTGATTTTGAACGTGCCGCCAGAGGAACGACAGTATCGGTTGACTCGTCTCCAGCAGGTATTTTTTGAGGATTTAGACCGCTTCAATCGCCCGATTGTCTTTATTCTAGATACTTATAATCGTGCGACGGAAGAACTGGCAGAATGGATTGAGAGTCAGTTTTTGACGGAAGTGGCAGACAACGAGAACTTGTTTGCCATCGTCGCCGGACAAAACATCCCCCAACCCAACATCGAATGGCAACACCTGCATCATTGCTGCAAGCTCGATCGAATTTTGGAGCGCGACGCTTGGTATGATTACGCTCAGGAGGCTGGGTTTGTTTTCAGTCCCCAAGAAATTAATATGGTGGTGGATGCGGTGGGAGGTGTACCTGCACAAGTGGTTCAACTGTTAGAGAGTGCAGCGCAGACGAGGCAGCAGACATGAACGCCGAGTTTTTGGCGCGATTGGCACAGGCGCAGACAGAGACCCAAAAAGATTGGCTGCTGACGGAACTCTCCCTGTCGGTGCT
Source organism: uncultured cyanobacterium (assembly GCA_963838375.1). Lineage (GTDB taxonomy): Bacteria > Cyanobacteriota > Cyanobacteriia > Cyanobacteriales > Geitlerinemataceae > DVED01. The sequence goes on from CAWIQY010000019.1 coordinate 633,625, forward strand.
GTCGCCGGGGTTGAGAGCCATGGCACTGGCAGCCGCTGTCCCCCATTGGTTCGATGCTGATATCTTAGCGGCATTACAGCCCGATTTGGCTCCACAGGCAGAAGCGCTCTATCGAGAACTCCAGGCACTCTCCTTTGTGGAAGTCTTTCCCGAAAAAGGGCATAATCTCCACGAGCGCACCCGGCAGGCGATACTGAACCATCTTTGGGAAACCGATGAGGAAGCCTTGCGGCAGTTTTCCCAGCGTTTGGCAGAGTATTTTGCCACCGATGAAACCCATCGAGTCGAGGAGATTTATCACCGGGTGGTGGCGGATTTTCAGGCAGGCAGCCGTGAGTTTGACCGCTACATCCGCTACCTCGACCATAATTTTCGTCGGGGGGAAGCCGAGGCATTACTCGCCGCCATGCAGGAACAGGTTGAGGCGCAACGGGTTCCAGAAACGTTCGCCGCAGAGGTCATTTATGAGTTTGGGAACATCCATTTCCGGTTCTACGAAGCTCAAGAAGCTCTAGAACGCTACGATACAGCTTTGGCACTGTACGAACAAGTGGGAGCCAACTTGGGGAAAGCCAATACCCTGAGAGCCATCGGCGATGTGTTGCAATTCCTCGACCGTCGTGAAGAAGCTCTAGAACGCTACGATACAGCTTTGGCACTGTACGAACAAGTGGGAGACAACTTGGGGAAAGCCAACACCCTGAAAGCCATCGGCGATGTGTTGCAATTCCTCAAACGGTGTGAAGAAGCTCTAGAACGCTACGATACAGCTTTGGCACTGTACGAACAAGTGGGAGACAAGTTGGGGAAAGCCAACACCCTGAAAGCCATCGGCGATGTGTTGCAATTCCTCAAACGGTGTGAAGAAGCTCTAGAACGCTACGATACAGCTTTGGCACTGTACGAACAAGTGGGAGACAAGTTGGGGAAAGCCAACACCCTGAAAGCCATCGGCGATGTGTTGCAATTCCTCAACCGTCGTGAAGAAGCTCTAGAACGCTACGATACAGCTTTGGCACTGTACGAACAAGTGGGAGCCAAGTTGGGGAAAGCCAACACCCTGAAAGCCATCGGCGATGTGTTGCAATTCCTCAAACGGTGTGAAGAAGCTCTAGAACGCTACGACACAGCTTTGGCACTGTACGAACAAGTGGGAGCCAACTTGGGGAAAGCCAACACCCTGAAAGCCATCGGCGATGTGTTGCAATTCCTCAAACGGTGTGAAGAAGCTCTAGAACGCTACGATACAGCTTTGGCACTGTACGAACAAGTGGGAGACAAGTTGGGGAAAGCCAACACCCTTCAAGCCATCGGCGATGTGTTGCAATTCCTCGACCGTCGTGAAGAAGCTCTAGAACGCTACGATACGGCTTTGGCACTGTACGAACAAGTGGGAGCCAAGTTGGGGAAAGCCAACACCCTTCAAGCCATCGGCGATGTGTTGCAATTCCTCGACCGTCGTGAAGAAGCTCTAGAACGCTACGATACGGCTTTGGCACTGTACGAACAAGTGGGAGCCAAGTTGGGGAAAGCCAACACCCTGAAAGCGATAGGTCGTATGCAGCAGACCCTGATGCAGTTTGAAGAAGCATTGGTAAACTACCAACAAGCCTTGAATATTTACCAAGAAATCGGAGATAGGTGGAGCGAAGCAATGGCGCTTCAACAGTTAGCAACGTTATATAACCAAATTGGTAGAGTTCGAGAAGGATACACAACAGCGTATCAAGCTAATTCAATTTTGCAACAGTTAGAGATTCCTTTAGCAAGTATGCCCTATCCTAACTGGATGAAGCAGATTATCCAATTTGCTAGTCGGGGCAAGTGGCAACTGGCGTTATTTATTGTTGTAGGTGTACTTGCCTTACCTTTTGCTTTGCTTACCATTGGAGCTATATTTTTATGGCGTATGACGTTCGGTCGTCTGTTAGCCAATCAACATCTGCTTCGGAAATAGCGCTGAAAGTATACTTTATTGGACAATCGCTGACGCTGGTCATGAAAGCATGACAAAACTAAAATTAAAAAACTAAAAACCCGCCGAATTTCATAAATCCGGTGGGTCTTGGAAACGGGCTAGGAGGGATTCGAACCCCCGACACCGTGGTCCGTAGCCACGTGCTCTAGTCCACTGAGCTACAAGCCCTTAGAATAGGTCAGTATTTAACCAACTTGATTATAATAGCACACCCGATCGAATTATGCAAAATCCCCAGCCCAATCCCCAACCCAATGTATCGTTAACCCATGTCGATGCCACCGGAGAAGCGCACATGGTGGACGTTTCCGCCAAATCCGCCACGGTACGCCAAGCCACGGCAGCCGGACAGGTGAGGATGACCCCGGCGGCGTTTGCCGCCATCGAGACCGGAAATGCCCCCAAGGGCGACGTGCTAGCCACCGCCAGACTGGCAGGGATTATGGCAGCCAAACAAACCGCCAATCTGATTCCCCTGTGCCATCCTCTCCCCTTACAAAAAATCGAGGTAGAAATTCTTCCCGAACCCCAGTTACCCGGTTATCAAATTCAAGCCACTGTCAAAACCAAAGCCGAAACCGGAGTAGAAATGGAAGCGCTCACCGCTGTCTCGGTGGCGGCGCTCACCCTCTACGATATGGCAAAAGCGATCGACAAATCCATGCAAATTGAATCGATTCGGCTGTTGCGTAAAACCGGGGGCAAATCTGGAGATTATTTTTCAGAAGGAGTTCAGAAGTAAGTGCTGCGCACTGGCTGCGCCTACAGGAGTTCAGGAGTTCAGGAGTACGAATAACCACTAACCACTCAGCAAGATCTAATCTGCAATTCCATTTTTTGCGCGAAAATTGAGGCAAAATGTTATTTGCGGGTTCATCGATTGGTCAAGCAACGATCGAAAATTGACTAGCACTTAACATCGGTGAGGTTGTCTACATCGTGGTCGTTAATTAAAGTTAAATAGTTGAAGTCTCCGGTAAAAAACTTACCGACTGGAATTTGATAAGATTTCAGACCTTGGGATGGATCGTAGTTCTTGAAAGTCTGGCGTCCGTTGCGTTCTGTCCCAAACAGTTGAAATTGATTAGCTCCCGAACCCGATAGATTATTGTCAGCATCGAACCCAATGCCATGAATCTCACCCTCAGATTCGCTTTGGAAGTCAAACTCTAAAACGGTATTTTCTGCGATCGTATACCCGTCACAGAGAGCGATTTTCTTCCATCCATTTCCATCTATTTTAATTTGAGAGAGATCTTCAGATTGTCGAGAATCACCAGTAACCCATAACCCATCAAGGCAAATACTTCTGAACCACCACCCAACCCGTCAGCAACACCCACATCAAAGCAACAAACAAAGCGATATTCGTCCCAATGTGGAGGTTCCGCACCCAGGGGCGTTTGGGGTTAATTTGGGTGGCACTGACAGCGGAAACCAAAACCAGAGTGACAACGGTTAACCCGGCAAACAGGTGTACGGAGTGACCTAAGCTGCCAAAATGTCCCAAGGTGCCGACAATCCCCACGGCAAGCAATAATAACACTAAGCCGACGAGACTGGTGCCAAAAACGATGTGGATCGATCGTAATTGTTGGGGTCGGGGCTGCTGAGTGTGACGGCTGTAAAAAAGCCAGCCTCCCGTTACTGCCAGTAGCGAGTACGCCAGTAACGAGAGACCCATAGACCATGCGGCAATGCGCCATAGCCAGAGAAAAGAAGGTAAGTTCAAAACAGTACAGACCGAGAAGATTGATTTCAATTCTCCCACAACAGACTATATTTTCCGAATCAACCCTGGGGGATCGATCGTTTTCCGACCGTTGAGATGGCTGTATGCGATCGTCGAACCGATTAAACCTCAGAGAAAACGAGGTAGGAAAGAACGGCTGTTCCTCCCTACCTCGCTGTTTGGGTAACACACAATGAATATCTGAAGATGTCTATTGACTATCTGGAGTGATTCCCAGCATTGCCATGTTTGGTGTTTACCATTTGTTAACAGGAATACTTCGGGATCGAGCTATCTCAGGGAAAACAACTCGAAGAGAACGAACTCTCGATCGAGACGATCTCTAAAAAGTTTATTCCACGGAAGCCAAGACCTTTTCGCCTGGAGAACTGGGGCTGGAGTTAGACTCAGAGGCTGGATAGGTTTCACCGGTCTTTAAACTCGAAGCTTCTCCTAATGAGTCGAGTGCTTCGAGTTGCAATCGATAACAGGGGATCGTATCCGAAAGAATAGAACTTGCCATCATACCCGTATGAATTTCTAGTAGTCCTTCGGGCAATGCTTCAAAAACTAAACGCTGTCCGGGAAACACGACCCGCTCGAAGTACCAATTGCGAATATTGGTAATGCGAGCAACCTGGATTTGGCTGGTGGCATTCACGTAGCAGCAGAGAATGTGACCGGAGTTTTCTATGGGTAAGGGATCGAGTATCTGTGCCATGATATTGTGTCGTTGAGTTTGAACTAAAGTGTCTGATTGTTATATTTTTACCTTAACATCTCGCCATAGGGATGTGTTGTAAAAGCGACTACCAAGACAAAATTTATTTAGTGATTGTTTCCTGACTTACGATCGACGAATTGGGAATTTGGGAGATTTTTGGGGAAATTTGACTTTTTAAGTTTTTTTCCGGGCTAACTGCCTTGACATCTGCGACTAGCTTACCCGATCGACGCGATACCTCCGAAAGAGAAAATGCGATCCCCGATTGGGGATCGAGGGCAAAATCGAGCGTTCGGGGATCGCGGCACTCATCTCTCCCCTACCTCCAGGCGAACGGTGGTATCTTAAAAGTTAAGATATATAAAAATAGATTGCAAAACGTCCCGATCGTGAACAAAGTTTTATACGTCCGCCTTCCCTGCAATCCCATTTTCCCCATCGGTGTAGTCTATCTCGCCGATCATGTCCGCAAGGTTTTTCCCGACATCGAGCAGCGAATTTTCGACTTGGGAACCGTACCACCCTTGGATTTTAACAGCGCCCTCGATCGCTGTGTGGATGAGTTTAAACCCACCCTTTTAGTCTTCTCCTGGCGAGATATCCAAATCTACGCACCTGTGGGCGGACGCGGCGGCAATCCCCTGCAAAATGCCTTTGAGTTTTACTACGCCAAAAATCCCGTCACCAAACTGCGAGGAGCCTTTGGTGGACTGCGGTTGGCAGCCTCCTATTACACGGAATTGTGGCGCAATCTGGGGCTGATTAAACGCGGTTTGAAACGAGCCAGACAATATCATCCCGAAGCTAGAGCCATGGTGGGAGGCGGTGCCGTGAGCGTCTTCTACGAACAACTGGGACGCAGCTTGCCTAAAGGAACGGTGGTTTCTGTAGGTGAGGGCGAAGTGTTGCTGGAAAAAATCCTGCGAAACGAGGATCTCAGTGTCGAACGTTGTTATATTGCAGGCGAAACCCAACCGCGAGAACGCCTGATTCACGAACTCCCGGCGCCGTTGGAAAAAACCGCCTGCAACTATGACTATATCGATCGAATTTCGCCAGAATTCGAGTACTACCTACAAGATCTCGACTTCTATATTGGGGTACAAACCAAGCGGGGCTGTCCACACAATTGCTGCTACTGTATCTATACGGTGATTGAAGGCAAGCAAGTTCGTATCAATCCGGCAGATGAAGTGGTGGCGGAAATGCGGCAATTATACGATCGTGGTATTCGCAATTTTTGGTTCACTGACGCTCAGTTTATCCCCGCCCGTCGATTTATCAACGATGCGATCGAATTATTACAAAAAATCCTCGATGCCGGGATGGATGACATCCACTGGGCGGCTTATATTCGTGCGGACAACCTCACTCCTGAGTTATGCGAGTTGATGGCAAAAACCGGAATGAACTATTTCGAGATCGGCATCACTAGCGGCTCTCAGGAATTAGTTCGCAAAATGCGGATGGGCTACAATTTACGAGTGGTTCTGGAAAATTGTCGAGATCTAAAAGCGGCTGGATTCAACGATTTGGTGTCTGTGAACTACTCTTTTAATGTCATCGACGAAACCCACGAAACCATTCGCCAGACGATCGCCTACCATCGAGAATTGGAACGCATTTTCGGTGCGGATAAAGTGGAACCCGCGATCTTTTTTATCGGGTTGCAACCTCACACCATTCTCGAGGAATATGCCTTCAAAAACGACATCCTCGAACCGGATTACGATCCCATGAGTTTGATGCCCTGGACGGCACGCAAATTACTCTGGAATCCCGAACCGTTAGGCTCGTTTTTCGGAGAAGTTTGCTTGGAGGCTTGGCAGCGCAATCCCAATGATTTCGGTCGAGAAGTGATGACGATTTTAGAAGAACGACTTGGCTGTTCGACTTTGGAAGAAGCACTTTCGGCGCCGATCGAACCCAAGTCTGAGCCTCAGAAATTAGCCGAAGTTGGGTCGTAATGTATCAGAAGTAATCTATCAGAAGTAATGTATCAGAAGTCGGGTTTCTTCACGAAGCCCGACTTCTAAAGATTTAAGATGGTTTTGATGGTTCGTATTCCTTCCTCAACACTTTCAGAAATCCAAACTCGATCGGCGGAAAGTTGTTGAAAAAAGACTTGAGTGGGTCGATCGCAATTCAGCAAAATTACGGGTTTATTTGACTTTAATGCTAGCGCGACTTCCGATGCCGTTCCCGACCCCATCCCGCACGCTACCACCACATCGCTAGACAGCACGTTGATGTTGTTTCTAGCATTGCCCATATCTGTAAAAATAGCGATATCCACCGCTTGAGAAATTCCTCGATCGTCAGCCGTGGGTAAAATTCCGACGGTCAAACCTTTTTCCTGTTTTGCACCTTGATTTGCCGCTTCCATAACTCCGACATTTCTGCCTCCGGTCAGCAAAACCCAATCTGCCAAAGCGATCGATCGACCGAGTTGGTAAGCCACTTGGAGATCGATTTCTCTCGCTCCAATTCCGGGGCCCATAATACCGATAACGATTTTTTTCATAATTTCCAAGTTGGGTCAACAATCACAACTCACGGATTGCCGATCGCCGATTCTCTCACCCATTGACGAAATGCTTTCATGGTTTTATTCCGACCGATCGTTACCAAATTCATGTTCGGGCAGTGGTGTCATAATCTCCAAAAGTCCGTTATCGTAGGCAACTCGGGCGACACGTCGATCGCCTAATTCCTCCAGAATCGCTTCAAATTCGTCCCAGCTAACCTCTGCCAACAAGACCCGTTGTCCCGGTGGTACGAGTTCTAAAAGCATGACTTCACCTCAATCTAAATGTTCTAACGCAGCGATCGCCCTTTGAAAACCCAAACCTCTTTTGCCGAACCTTTTGTCGAATTCGATCGCCCTTCGCATTTGAGAGACAAAATGCTACATAATAAATAGGCTTAGCCTATTGTAGTTCAGACCTAAACTCTTCATTTTCAAACCATGCGAACCCATTATTGCGGACAACTCCGCAGCGAACACCTTGGAGAAACAGTTACCGTTTGCGGCTGGGTCGATCGTCGCCGCGATCATGGGGGCGTGATTTTCATAGACTTGCGCGATCGCACCGGAGTGGTGCAAATTGCCGGAGATCCGGTACGAACGCCCGACGCTTATCCCCAAGCAGAATCGCTACGAAACGAGTATGTCGTCCGCGTGACGGGTCGCGTATTTCAGCGTCCGGACGACTCCCTAAACACCAAAATTGCCACCGGAGAAATCGAAATTTACGCCGATCGAATTGAGCTACTCAATAAAGTCGAAAAACAACTTCCTTTCCAAGTTTCCACGGCTGAAGACGAATCGGTTCGGGAGGATTTGCGCCTTAAATATCGCTATCTCGATTTACGACGCGGTCGTATGGCGAAAAACTTACAACTGCGCCACCAAGTTGTTAAAGCCATGCGACGTTTCTTGGAAGATGAAGAACATTTTATGGAAGTAGAAACGCCCATTCTCACTCGATCGACTCCTGAAGGTGCGCGGGATTATTTGGTTCCTTCGCGGGTGAATCCTAGCGAGTGGTTTGCGCTGCCGCAATCGCCGCAGCTTTTCAAACAATTATTAATGGTGTCGGGTTGCGATCGCTACTATCAGATTGCTCGCTGTTTTCGAGATGAAGATTTACGCGCCGATCGTCAACCTGAATTTACCCAGTTGGACATGGAAATGAGTTTCATGTCACTAGAAGAAATTCTCGCACTCAATGAAGCATTAATTGGTCAGATTTTTAAAGCCGTAAAAGGGGTCGAAATCCCCACACCTTTCCCTCGAATGACCTATGCAGAAGCGATGGATCGCTACGGAACCGATCGTCCGGATACCCGCTTTGGGTTGGAATTGGTTAATGTCTCCGACTTGATGAAAGATTCTGGATTTAAGGTGTTTTCTGGGGCAGTGAAAGCTGGGGGAATTGTTAAGATTTTACCGATTCCTGGCGCCGATGCCTTGATTTCAAATGTTCGCATCAAACCCGGTGGCGATCTATTTAACGAAGCTGCCAGTGTAGGTGCTAAGGGATTGGCTTATATTCGGGTGAAAGAAGGCGGAGAAATCGATACGATCGGCGCGATTAAAGATAACTTAAGCCCCGAACAAAAGCAAGAGTTGTTAGAGCGAACGGGTGCACAACCTGGACATTTACTGCTCTTTGGTGCAGGGGATGCCGATATGGTGAATAAAACCCTCGATCGGCTGCGTCAAGTCATCGGTCGTCAACTCAATCTCATTGACGAGAACAAAATTAATTTGCTGTGGATTCTCGAGTTTCCCATGTTTGAATGGAATGCCGATGAGAAACGCCTGGAAGCCCTACATCACCCTTTTACCGCCCCACATCCAGACGATATAAACGATTTGAAAACTGCTCGCGCCCAGGCTTACGATATCATTTATAACGGTTATGAAATCGGTGGCGGCAGCTTGCGGATCTATCAGCGAGACATCCAAGAAAAAGTCTTTGAGGCGATCGGTTTATCCTCAGAAGAAGCTTACAATAAGTTCGGCTTTTTACTCGATGCCTTTGAATACGGAACTCCTCCCCACGGCGGCATTGCATACGGCTTAGATCGCTTAGTCATGCTGTTAGCTGGAGAAGAATCGATTCGGGATGTGATTGCCTTTCCGAAGACCCAACAAGCGCGATGCTTGCTGGCTGATGCGCCGGCTGGAGTAGATGCCAAGCAGTTGAAAGAACTGTATGTGGCTTCGACATTTAAACCGAAGCCGAAGACTTAGGTCGATCGTTTGGGGTTATGGTTGAAGTTTTATTTCCATAACCCCATCATCAATTCTATATCGATCGACATTGGTATGTCGAATTATTACCCTGCGTCAGATGGGAAAGGACTACAGACGAGATGATGAAGTTCATCTCATACAGTTGTATGAAGCCACAAATATTGCTGACAAATTGGATCGAGTCGGTTTCCAAGTTCAGATGACGCGCAGTTATGGTCAGTACGAACTCCCAAAAGCCCATGCCGCTTTCATTGCTCGTAAACCCGTGTAAGATAAGATGGCAACTAAAGAAACCGATCGTCATCTAAAATTTTAAGTAACATTCCCTCAACAAGAATTCCCTCATTGCCTCGAACTTGCTACTATTTTGAAAGGCGATCGCGACTGTAGGAAAAGTAGAACGATCTCGAAGCGCAACAATACCCAGAAAATTTAGAGAAAATTTAGGCTGCGGACATCGCATCTGTTGAGACGAGAACCCGCTTTAGTCTTGCGTAACGGCGGCAATGAGTTCAATTTTATCTGCTACCGCGTGACTCTTAGAATTTATAAATTGCTTTTTAATAAAAGGAGAAGTCATTGCCGCCAGAAGAGCACCGTAATCTAGGTTGAAATTGACTTCATCTCCCATCTGTAAATTGTGGTTCTGGCTGTCGAGAATAAGATGGTCGCTGCTAGAACCTAGTATTTCTAGATTTTGATTCGATTTCAATCCAGATACCAAAATATCCTGTCTTCCCAAAGCAATAATCGATCTCTGGCGAATTCCTCGATCGTGAAAACTCGGAATATTTCCAAAAGCATCTTGACAGATCTCTCCCAATGGAAGAGATGGTTTGTTCTTGGACTCAATTACTTCTGCAACGAGTTGGAATGCGTGCGTGTGTAAACCGGGAATCGCTTTTCGACTCGCCGTTTCGCAACCTAACAAAATAGATTCACCCAAGCGAAGATTGTTGATTTTACCGATATTGTCAGCAGATTTATACCACTCATAATTTGCAGAATTTCCACCGGAAATTATGTCTAAACTAATCTGAAATTCTTTCTCAACGCTCTTAACTAATTCGGAGAGTTCGTGCATATTTTTATCATCTGGCTTGACTCCGCCATAACAAGCCAAATTGCAGCCGATCCCAACCAGTTTGATATGGGAAAGAGAAAGAGTTTGCCGAATGAATTGAGAAAGATCGCCAGGAAGTATCCCTTCACGCAAATCTCCCAACTCCACCATTAAAATGACCTGATGCTGTTTATGATGTACTTTTGCATAATAGGAAAGCTTCTTCAGCATTTCCATCTCAGTATTTAGACTAATGTCTACACTTTGAACAACAGATTCAGCTTGACTTAAAGCAGTCCGGAGAAGCACAAACTGAGTGGATATCCCCGCATTTTTCATTTTTTGAATGTTTTCAAGGCGAGAGTCAGCAATAAATCTGACTCCACCTTGAATCATTGCTTCAACAATAGAAGGTTCTCCTAGCACCGCTTTAGAAACACCCATTAAAGAAATCCCTTTTTCCCCATAAAGTTTGGATAGCATCCGAGTATTATCCCGGATTTGGGAGAGAGAAATTTCTATTCTTGGCATGAACGATTTCATCTACTTTGTTGCCAATGCCGGAAGTTTTTCTGGGTTTTTTCGCTGAATCTTTCGATTTAGCTTGGGAAAATGATTGCATAAGGTTTGAACGAGTTTTTCGCATCCGTGACTCAATACATCTGTTGTTGGTAATTGAAGCTGCGTTTCGTACTCTTCTACAATTTTTAAAATGGCTTCATCTTCTAGGTCTTCATGACTTAAAGCGATCGCCATCACACTCGCTTGAGAAATCGCTTCAATCAGTTTAATTTCGCTCTCAACAGTGGGCATTGCCAACTTGGGAAAATCGCACCGGAACTTTCGAGCCGGTGGATGTTGGAGAATAATTCCATCGGGTTTACTTCCTTTCAAAATGCCAAGAGAACTCATAAAAGCCGGATGACTCACAGCACTTTGTCCCTCAACTAAAATGATGTCAGGACTTTCGCGATCGAAGGCTTGAAGAACAGAGTTTTCGATTTCACCGATGACAAATTGAGAAATCAAAGCATCGATCGATACGCCATACCTTGCTCCCTGCATCAAGCTCGTTTGACCTGTTGCCACTAATATTGATTTGATGCCAAGATGATTTAGAGTTTTGTTGAGTTCTACTGCGGTTGTCATTTTTCCGCAAGCACAATCCGTTCCGAGTACAGCGATTACAGGAACATTGACTTCAGAAATTTGATCTGTAAAAACGTGTAAATCTTTTAATTGCGGAGGTTTTCGGATGTCTTTAATTTGGATATTGTACTCGGCAGCCTGATGGACAAACTCGAGATCTTCAGAGAAGAACTGATGAAGACCGTTAATGATGTCCATCCCTTTTTCCATCGCTTCTGAAATGAGAAGCCTTTCTTCCGTGGAGATACAAGCTTCTAAGGGAGCTTTTCCATAAATATAACAATTGGGAACCTCTGGCAGTTGACTCAAAGCTTCAGCCAAATTGGCAAAGATGGGAATGCCACGATTTTCTCCCCCTAATTCTTCCCCGGCATCTTTGCCCGCTAATGAACTATCAATAACCCCAACAACGGTATAGATTTCAGAGTGTCGAATTAATGCTGCTGCGGTTTTTCCATCCACTAAGCCAAATTGATTTTCGCAGTAAACCAGGGCTGTTTCTTTATGAATCGCCATTAAATTAATTTGTTTCAATTTATTTTCAACTATCTAAGATTTTTTCAGGTTGCTAACCGTCTCTAAAAATCTTACATTTTGTCCGAATACGAAATAGTCGCACAAACTTCGCATGACTCGAGTCTTGTAATTTTTTCGGGAATCCGAAAAAACGTGATGTAGTGAAAACTACATAAATTTAGGTTATTCTTTCAAAGCCTAAGTGATGTTGGTTTTGTAGCGGAAACCTCAGACCTTAATTGAGTTTCGTTTCAACCTTAGCTTGTATAAATTGTAACACAGTATTTCGCCTCAATCTGCTTAAAAAATCGCTAGAACCGTAACAGAGTATAGGTTATGATTGAGTTGTAAAGGCGATCGCAACTGTCGGAAAAACGGGTGGAGAATCTATGAAAAGCTTGTGGAACGATCGAGAAGCACAACAATACTCCGGTGATTTAGGCTTGCGGGTCTACACCTCCCGCTTGTTGGGACGAGAACCCGCTTTAGTCTTGCATGGCGGCGGTAATACCTCCGTCAAAATCCGCGAGAAAAATATTGTCGGTGAAGACGAAGACATCCTCTACGTTAAAGGCAGCGGTTGGGATCTCGCCACCATTGAAGCGGCTGGATTTTCTCCCGTTCGTATCCCCCACTTGCTGAAACTGGCGCAACTGGAAACCCTCAGTGACCCCCAAATGGTCAACGAACTGAAAACTCAGATGACTCGCGCCAGCGCCCCATCACCTTCGGTAGAAACGATTCTTCACGCCACGTTGCCTTACAAATATGTCGATCACACCCACGCCGATGCGGTAATTGCGATTACCAATACCCCCAACGGATTCGATCGAATTCGAGAGATTTACGGCGATCGTTTAGTCATTATTCCCTACATCATGCCGGGATTCGATCTCGCCCGGTTGTGTGCTCAAAAATTTGCTGCCGATGCCACCGAAAAAACCGTCGGCATGGTGTTGATGAACCACGGCTTATTTTCCTTTGGAGAAACAGCCCAAGAATCCTACGAACTCACCATCGAACTGGTTTCCCTGGCAGAAGATTACTTGCAAAAACACGGCGCTAGCAGCCCTCCCTCCGCCCAAGCGACGACAGCGCCAGAAGGCAAAACACAACTACGCCACACCCTCGCCGAACTGCGCTACAAACTCTCCCAAACTGCTGGATTTCCGGTTATTCTGGCAACCCACCGCCACCCCAAAACGATCGCCTACGCCCGCCGCGATGACATCAACACGATTTCCCAACAAGGTCCCCTGACACCAGATCACGTCATCCGCACCAAACGTATCCCCATGTTAGGACGCGATCTAGAGGCGTATACCGATGCCTATAGCGCCTATTTCCAAGCCCATGCTGCTGCCAATTTAACCATGCTTGACCCCGTACCCAGGGTGATTCTCGACCCGGATTTGGGGATGTGTACTGTGGGAAAAACGGCGAAACAAGCACAGATTGTGGCGGATATTTACGATCGAACCATAAATGCGATCGAATCGGCAACAATTCTCGGTGGATATCAAGCATTATCCCCCAAAGATATCTTCGCGGTTGAATACTGGGATTTGGAACAAGCTAAACTCCGCCAAGGTGGAAAACCTCCGGCATTTACCGGAGAAGTCGCATTAGTAACTGGTGCAGCTTCTGGCATCGGTAAAGCGTGTGTCGATTCTCTCTTAAAACGCGGCGCCGCCGTCATCGGATTAGATATCAATTCCCAAATTGAAGACCTATATTCTCGCCCAGATTTTTGCGGAATTGCTTGCGATGTCACGGATGAATCGGCAATTCTTGCAGCGTTAGAACGGGGAATTCAAAAGTTTGGCGGTGTAGATTTGTTAATTCTCAACGCCGGAATTTTTCCCCCAGGGCGATCGATTTCCCAACTGGGAAGCGACGAATGGCGCAAAGTCATGTCGATTAATCTCGATGCCAATTTGGTGTTGATGCGGGAATGTCACCCCTTCCTGAAACTTGCCCCAAAAGGCGGTCGCGTCGTCGTTATCGGGTCGAAAAATGTCCCCGCACCGGGACCTGGCGCGGCGGCGTATTCTGCGTCTAAAGCGGCATTAAACCAGCTTGTGCGGGTGGCAGCTTTGGAATGGGGAAATGATGGGATTCGGATTAATACATTGCATCCCAATGCTGTTTTTGATACCGGAGTTTGGACGGAGGAAGTCTTACAATCTCGTGCTAAACATTATGGGTTAACGGTGGAAGAGTACAAAACGAATAATGTGTTGAAAGTGCAAGTGACGAGTCATTCTGTGGCGGAGTTGGCGGCAGAACTGTGTGGCGATTTGTTTGCTAATACGACAGCGGCACAAATTCCCGTGGATGGCGGGAACGATCGGGTTATTTAATAGTTAATAGGTGATAGGTGATAGGTTAATAGAGCGGTATTTCAGAATGTCAACATAGGTTCTGGAGTGGAGGTTAGATGATATGCTTGCGCAAACAGGAAAAAGCAACTACACGATCGAAGAATATCTAGAATTTGAACTGAATTCTGACGAACGGCATGAATATATTAATGGAGAAATTGTGCCAATGACAGGCGGAACTCCAGAACATAATGAAATTGCCAGTATTCTCAATGCCATTTTCAGAGTCAGTTTGAAGGGAAAACCTTACAGTATTTTTGTTGCAGATCAACGCCTGTGGATTCCAGATCGTAGTCTCTATACTTATCCCGATGTGATGGTTGTCCAGCGTCCGATTCAACTGCAAATAGGACGAAAAGATACGATTACCAACCCTATAGCGATCGCAGAAGTGCTGTCAAAATCGACTAAAAGTTACGATCGAGATGAGAAATTTTCTGCTTATCGCACGATTCCCACATTTCAGGAGTATCTGTTAATCGACCAATATACACCGCACGTTGAGCAATACTCTAAAACGGATTCGCAGAAATGGATTTTTTCTGAATATGATGGTTTAGAGTCGAGTCTGGTGTTGGCATCGATTCCCGTTGATATTAGTTTAGTGGATCTTTATGAAGGAATTGAATTTTAGAGAAAATAATAACTTTTCCGATGCAAGTTTATACACTGTATTTTAAGACCGTGTAAAATGATGAACAAGGTGGAAATATTCACTTAAGGAATACCATCATGCAAATTACGATCGAACTTCCCGACAACATCGCCAACCAACTACAACCTGTCGATATCTCCCGCCGAATTTTAGAACTGATTGCGGCTGACTCCTATCGTCAGGGTCGGATTGGAGCTGCTGAAGTTCGTCGAATGCTTAACTTTTCATCTCGTTGGGAAACCTACGAATTTCTAAAGCGGGAAAAATCTTATCTTCCTTACACTGAAGAAGACCTAGAACAGGATGTTCAAAATATTTGCAGCATCTTAGGTACGGAATGATTATTGTTTCCAATACTTCCCCCATCAACTATCTCATCTTAATTGAGCATATTAACCTTCTGCCAGAACTATATCGATTTACCTGTTGCCGTTCGACTGCTCCAAAACACATCTTTTTGGGCATCAGAAATCTTGCTGCAAAAGTTGTTAGAGAAGCACTCCTAACGAATAAATTTAGCCCAAATAATGAGTGGGGAGTCAACTCTTGAGAGTTGACTCCCCACCTCGAAAACTGCAATTATGCAGGATTGGTTTGAGCCTCATTTTGTAGCAGGCGAATCACCGAAGCTTTTTCCAGAATACCCACGATCGCCCCGTTTTCTGCCACAACAGGCAACTCCGTGAGTTTCTTTTCTTCGAGCAAATTCACCACTTCCAACAAAGACTGATTCGATCGAACTGTAGTGGTCGATTCCACCGGTTTTGTCAGTTCTCGGACGGATACTGTGGGCCACTCGGAAGTGGAAACGTGTCGCAAATCGTCAGCAACGATCGCACCCAAAAGTTTTCCATCACCCTCCGTCACCAAAAACTGCCGCCATTCTTTTTGTCCGATAATGAAAGTGTTGGCAAACTCTCGCAGCGACAGATCTGCCGGAACGATCGGACTGTTTGGCGTCACCGCATCTTTGGCTGTGAGATCGGACAATTTTTGTTGCAGAGTTGCCGATTGTGCCGATCGACCTGCATTTTGAAGCAGGAACCACCCAATCAAGATCGTCCAGAATCCACCGGCGTTGGCAAATAGCATCAGAACACCCAACCCAATTGCCGACCAACCGATCGCTTGTCCGACGCGACTGGCAAAAACTACACCTTTATAAGGGTTTCCGGTCACTTTCCAGACGATCGCCTTGAGGACATTGCCGCCATCGAGAGGTAAACCGGGAATCAGGTTAAACAACGCCAGAACCAGGTTAATGGAGGCAAGAAGTTGGAACACAGCCGGAAATGGATCGACAACCGGTAAAGTTTGCAGGGCAGTAAAAACGCCAAATAGCATCAAACTCACCACGGGACCTGCGATGGCAACCCAAAAAGCTTGACTAGGGGTTTTGGATTCTCGGTCTAAACTGGCTAAACCGCCAAACAAAAATAGGGTGATCGACTGGACTTCAATGCCTTGGCGCTGGGCAACTACACTATGTCCCAGTTCGTGCGCCAGAACTGAGGCAAATAGCAGAAGCGCCAGGAATAACCCCATTATCCAAGGCAAAATTCCCCCTAACGATAAGAAGCGTGTGGCATAGTTTAAAGTGACTAACGCCAGAATTAAAAACCACGATTGGTTAATAAAAAAGGGGATACCAAATAAACTGCCTACGCGAAATGAACCGTTCATTGTCGCCTCCTAAAATAAGAATGGGGTACTGCAAAACTAGGATATAATCTGGTATTATTTATAGCGGTTCTAGTTGAATTCAATCGTTTGGGTCGGCTATAAATAGGTAATACAGTTTCTAGCTTATCCTAGGACTTTACTGTCTCTTTATTTCTTATTGTAACGAAATATATCAATTCGGTGGGTTCGGCTATTACTGCAACTGGGTAGGGGTGAACAGTGGACGGTGCGTAACACGACATTTGGGCGAACATCTTACAGGTGAGTGAAGCGGTCAAGGAAATCTGGTGTCTCTCAGAAAGGGGTACAATGCACCTGGAAGTGAGAGGGTGCGTAACGCGGTACGTTCTTCTCGACATCATCCCGTTAAACACCACAATACCAGGGGCGAACAGCCATTCGCCCCTACTCTTCGATAAATTCCGCATATTGAGGGTGGGTTTTAATCTCTTGCAGAACTTGTTTAATTTCCTGAGTGCGCTCTTTTTTGACAATTAAGGTGACATTGCCATCGCGAACCACAACCACATCTTCTAAACCGATGGTGACGATCGCTTCTCGATCGCTGCTGGCGTAAAAGATCGAGCCTCGGGTATCGCGCCCAACGTGATACGCTAATTCTACATTGTCAGCATCACCTTTGAGTAACCGTTCGATCGCATTCCAATCTCCCAAATCATCCCATCCGAAGACCACTGGCAACACACACGCCAAGTCGGTTTTTTCCATCAAGGCGTAATCGATGCTGGTTTTAGGCAATTGCGGATATGCTTCAACTCCTTGGGTTTCCAGCATTTGGATGAGATCCGGCGCGTGAAGACGCAATTGTTCGATGGCGACTCCAGCGCGAAACACAAAAATCCCACTATTCCAACTAAATCGACCCGTTGCCAGAAATTCTTCCGCTTTAGATCGATCGGGTTTTTCCGTAAACCGATTGACGCGATACGCCTCCAATCCACCAAATATTCCGATCTCCTCACCGCGTTCGATGTATCCATACCCGGTGGCAGGATGGTCGGGTGTAATACCCAAGGTAACGATCGCTGCTCGATCGTTCGCCAGATCCGCAGCCGCTGAGAGAGTATACTGAAACTTATCCGGTTGCGCGATGCAATGATCCGCCGGGAAAAATCCCACCACCGCATCTTCACCATAACGGCGGGCAATTTCCAAGGTCGTCCAAGCCACCGCCGGGGCAGTATCTCGTCCTTCCGGTTCCACCAGGATATTCTCCTGGGGAAGTTGGGGTAACTGTTCTTGGATACCTGCGGCAAGGTGCGATGCCGTCACCACCCACAACCGATCCCAACCTCCAGCTAGAGGCAAAAGTCGATCGGCGGTTGACTGAAGCAAACTCGATCCACTGCCATCGAGACAGAGAAATTGTTTGGGACGATGTTTGCGACTGACGGGCCAAAAACGTTCGCCTTTACCACCAGCCAGGATCACGGGAATAAAAGATGAAGTCATACTTAACTCAAACTTAAACAACTCGGGAGTTGGGATTGTTTTCTCTACCCGCTATCCTACAGAGTTTTTTGGGTTAGTGGGTAGTGGGTAGGGTGTGTTGAGGAACGAAACGCACCTATTAGGTTGAGTGGCTATTAGGTTATTGGCGATTAAACATCTCCGAAAAACTGAAGATAGGGAATGGTGATAAGAATTGATTGTTTCTGAGTCAGAATTGATTGGATTTTGAATTTACGGAGGGATCTATTAGCCAATTATCTCTATTAGCCAATTACCAATTACCAATTACCAATTACCCATGGTGGCAGAATAATACCCTCTGGGAGTAATCATCCAATTTTGGTACGATCGAGTTTGACTATTGCCAATCAGAACCGTGGTTAACATATCGATCTCAAAATCGAGAAACTGGTCTAGGGTGGTTAAGGTTACCTGTTCGTCGTCTCGGTAGGCAGAACGGACGATCGCGACTGGGGTTTCGGGGGCACGGTGTTGTTGGAAAATCTGTTGGGCGATCGAAATTTGTTCCGTACGAGTTTGGGATTTGGGGTTATATAGCGCCACCACGAAATCAGCGGCAGCGGCAGCGTTGAGTCGTTTTTCAATGACATCCCAAGGCGTCAGCAAATCGCTTAAACTGATGGCACAAAAATCGTGCATCAGAGGTGTTCCTACCCGAGAGGCGGCTGATTGTAGGGCAGAAATGCCGGGAAAGACTTGCAAGGCTGGGGAGTTTTGCCATCCCAATGGCTTCAATTGCAACTCTTCTAAAACTAAGCCCCCCATGCCGTAAATCCCGCAATCCCCGGAAGAAATCACCGCCACAGTCAGACCCCATTGGGCAAGATCAACTGCCCGTTGTCGCCCGTTGTCGTTCCTGGGTTATGGGCAATGCTTCCACTATTTGACCGGGATGGAGAAGGGGTTGAATCAGGTCAATATATAGAGAATAACCGACAATGGCATCCGCCCCAGCGATCGAACTTTGTGCTGCCGGAGTCATTTGTTCTAAACCACCGGGTCCCGTTCCCACCAGCCACAATTTACCATCATGTCCAATATATTCCTCTTGGGCAACGGCAACCGCTACTGTCACTGCGCCAGGTTGATTTTCTTCTTTATAAATCTGTTTGGAGACGAGTAGTTTACCGCCAAAATTGTCCTCCGTACCCGTAGGGGTAGTGCCCCCGTGCCTACCCCGTTCGGCCCACCCCGTTCGGATGGGGCAACTACTGGATTTGGGGCAACCACGGGGGGATTGCCCCTACGGGTGAGGGAGGGGGAAGATGCCGCACAAATCGCTGCGGCTTCAGCAACGCTGGGGGTTCCCACTTCTTGTGCCACCACTTCCGAGGGATTGGGAACTTGGATGTCTCGTAACTGTTCTGGGGTAAAGACAACGAGGGGAAAATTTCGCGCTTGGCACAATTCAACTAACCCCACTTCATCCGCTTTGAGACTCAATTGTGGCAATTCCAGCGATCGAACCTTGGGCTAAATGATTTGCCTGAAACACCCTTGATATTGCCGTTTCGATCGTTTCCCGAGAGGTTCCCCGTTCGCAACCCACTCCCACCCACAAGACGCGGGGATGCCACTGAACTTTCGGCAATGATGATTCTGAGGAAAACTGACGTTGGGTGAAACTAATCCAAATCCTGCCTCTAACAGAGGAGGAGGGCGAAGCATTTGGAGATGAAACTGTGGGTTTTGCCGATGACTTTTCCCCAAAATCGACCTCAAATTCAAAGGGGTGTTTGGAGGGTAAATGGTTTTGCCACAGCGTCGAACCGACTTCCTGCAAAACTTCTACTGTTTCTCCTCGCGCTACTGCGGCGCTAACTCCCGTCCAATCTCCCGTTCCTTTTGTCCAACCGAAAGGGGTTCCCAACAAATCCACCGCTGGAAGTCCCAAACTGGCAGATGCCCCGGTGAGAACTGGAATTGCCCCTAACTGTAACGCGATCGTCTCTGTGAGTCGATCGGCACCGCCTTGGTGTCCGCTACACAAACTTACCGCAAATTTCCCGGCTTCGTCCACCACAATTACTGCCGGATCGATCGATTTATCTTGCAATAATGGGGCAATTAAGCGTACTACCGCCCCGGTTGCCAAACCGAACACCAATGCGCGATTTTGCGACCAAATTGTGGCGATATGTTCTTTTAAAGAAACGGTATAAATTTGCGCCTGGGGAATGTCTGTCACCGAAGGCGGAACCCACAAAGTGATGTCGGCAACCCGGCAAAGTTGTTGAAGGCGTCGGGCGCTGTTGGCGGTTGTCGCGATCGCCGCCATGGGAGAAACATTGATAGAAACCACTAGATTTTCTGATACTTCATGGGGTTTTATAGCAATTTTAAGGGATTGTGGATAGCTACAGCACTCCACAGTCGCCGAATTTGTAGTCTACGTGACTAAGCATCCTGCTTTTGGGCGATCGAGAAGTAACTTTCCAGATGAAGTTCGATCGACCCGAATGGGTGAATTGTTGGAGATGAAACACCTTGTAAACTATTTTGATTCTACTTTTCAACGCTGAGATCTGAATGCCGATCTTAGACTTTCATATATTCTCTCATGAAAAATGATTTTATTCGTTAAAATTTGAAGATTTCTCTCAACTCATCCAGTCCTTTTCATTTTTCTCAACCGCAGACAGCCTAGACAAAAAATATTCACACATTTGACCTATGACTGTTAATTTCTTGAATTCATCTACCTTGTCTTTATTTTGCTTTGGCTTAATTTTGCTTTGGCTTACTTTTTGTCGAGTCCATCAGAGCATTTTAAACTCCCATATAGTCTGGTAAAACCATGAAAGCTTGGCAATCTCGTCAAACGAGTAAACTGTTTTTACAGCAGTTTTTATCTCTATTCATTCCCATTTCTATTCTCAGTGGCGTCTCACTTGGGTTGCTTCACGACAACAACTTCCAATACGAAAAGAAGTTGCTGGAGAAACAAGTCGAAATCGAACTGAGAATTAAAGCTCAATCCATCGATGACATTTTCCAGTCTCTCAGTTCAGATCTCTTAACGGCATCTCAACAAAAGAACTTAAAAAACTTTTGGTCTGGAAGCGCTACACTTCGGTCTAATCTTGTTCAAGATGGAGTTGCCTTTCTACAACAAAAAGAAATCTACAACCAAATTAGTGTATTGGATCTCGAGGGTCGAGAAATCCTGCGCCTCAACTACAACCAAGGCAATCCCCAACTCGTTGCCCCCGATCGATTACAATCAAAAGAAGATCGGGCGTATTTCCAAGAAGCCATCGCCCTCGATCGGGGAAAAATCTTTATCTCGGCGTTGGAACTCAACCGCGACAACCAACAGATCGAGAACCCCTTCAAACCCACGATCCGTCTTGCCACCCCCATTTTCGACGGCAACGGCAACAAACGCGGCATCCTGGTACTCAACTATCTCGCCGAGAATCTGCGAGACAGTATCCGTCAAGCCGATGCCATCAGTCCGGGCGAAATCTCGCTCCTCAACCGATCTGGATTTTGGTTGCAAAGCTCCAATCCCAATAACGAGTGGGGCTTCCAGCTTCCCCAGCGCCGAGACAAAACCTTTGCCAATGCCTATCCCCAAGCTTGGCAACAGATTTCGGTTTCTCAATCGGGACAAGTGGAAACCCCCCGAGGACTATTCGTTTTCACCACCGTCGATCCCGCCCGTGCCGCTGCCGGGGCGAATCCGGAACTGACCGCCAATCCATATTCGATCGTCACGACGGGTAAACCTTGGAAGCTAGTATCCCACATCGAACCCACAATATTGCAAACCCGCTCCCGACAACTGGGAAAACCCCTATTAACCTTTTATGGGGGGTTGCTGGCGCTGACAGCCCTCGGTGCGGGGGCACTAGCAATGGGGCGAGTGAAGCAACGGTTGGCAGATCTCCAACTCGGGGAATTTGCCCAGCGGGAAAAGATTCTCAGCAGTCGTCTTGCCAGTCAAATTCGCAATTCTCTGGAACTGAACAGGATTTTGGAAACCGTGGTGCAAGAACTTCAAGCCCTACTGCAAGTCGATCGTTGTACCTTTGGTTGGTATCGTGCCGATGGCGATACGCCCAGTTGGCAGGTCGTCGCAGAAGCCAAAAATTCCAACTGGGACAGTTTGCTGGGCGAGTATCCGGCATCCCGCATTGCTCCTCTAGCTCAACGGCTTCAGAAACAACCTTTGGTACAGATTGTTGCTACCGAAACCGCCCAAAACGACGATCCATTACAGCAGCTTTTGCGCGATCGTAATTATAGTTCGCTATTAGCACTCTCCGTGAAAACACGATCGAAGGATTTGGGTATCTTGATCGTGGGTGATAGTTCCCCCGAGCGCCAGTGGAGTCAAATTGAGCTAGAAATGCTATCGGAAGTGCAAAAACAGGTAAAGATTGCCCTCACCCAAGCGGAACTCTATGCCGAAAGCCAAGGGAATGCGGCGACGGCTGCCCTCCAAGCCCAAGAAGCCCAAAAAGCCTTGCAGCAACTGCAACGCACCCAAGCCCAACTCATCCAAGCTGAAAAAATGTCGAGTTTGGGGTATTTGGTGGCGGGCATCGCCCACGAAGTCAACAATCCCATCAATTTTATCTACGGCAACCTCGCGCCTCTCCAGGAATACATTCAAGATTTATGGGAATTGTTGTACCTCTACCAAAAACACGATGACAATCTGCATCCGGAGATTGAAACCGCCATCAAGACGATCGATCTCCCATTTATCCGGGAGGATTTGCCCAAAATCCTGGACTCGATGAAAATGGGAACTCAACGGATTCGAGATCTTGTCAAGTCTCTACGCAGTTTCTCCCGCCTCGACGAAGCCGATCTCAAAGCGGTCGATATTCATGAAGGGATCGACAATACCTTGACCATTTTGGAGCATCGTCTCAAAGCCCGATCTAACTTCCCGAAAATCCAGGTGATTAAAGAATACGGGCAGTTACCCCCCATTGAGTGTTATGCCGGACCACTGAATCAGGTGTTTCTGAATTTGCTAGTGAATGCCATTGATGCTTTGGAGGAAAGTCAGATCCTCGATCCTCAAATTCGTATTCGCACGGAGTTAATCGACAGCGACTGGGTGGCAATTCGCATCGTTGACAACGGTAAGGGTATTCCAGACTCATTACGATCGCGTCTTTTCGATCCTTTTTTTACCACCAAACCCGTGGGGAAAGGAACGGGGTTAGGATTGTCCATCAGCTACGGGATCGTGGTCGATCGTCATGGCGGTAAGTTGGAATGCTGGTCTACACTCGGTCAAGGCGCGGAATTTTCGATCGAGATTCCTCGGCGACAGACGCCAAATTCGCCTAAACCTGCTGACGACGGGGCGGTTGAATCTCGATCCGATGCGTCCAAATAGCCGCCAAGATCAGGAAAAAACCGCCTATAACAATGGCTAGCAGACGATCGTCGTGCAGCCAATATCGGACAATCCAACCAAATACCAAAGACACGGCAATTTGTGGCAAGACGATGAAGAAGTTAAAAATCCCTTGATAGATGCCCCGGCGATCCTCTGGCAAACACTGTGACAAAATTGAATAGGGCAGGGCAAGAATGCTCGACCAAGCCACGCCGACCCCCACCATCGCCGGCAGCAGGAGAAGGGGATTGTCGATCGCTACCAGCGAAATCAACCCCACACCACCTGCCAACAGACACAGGCTGTGAACAAGTTGGGGACTCGTCCGGCGGACGAAATAGGGCAGAATTAGGGCAAACAGAGCGCAAACGGCATTGTAAACGGCAATGCAAATCCCCGCCCATTCGATGCCATCGGCGTACAATTGACTGGATCGATCGATGGCGCCGAAGATATTGCGAGCCACCGCAGGCGGGAAATACAGAAAAAAGCAATATAACCCTACCCAGGTCAAACACTGCACCTGAGCCAGTTGGCGCATCGTCGGCGGCATGTGTCGCAAAGCCAGTCCAATTTCGCGAAAACTGCCCAGCAAACCGCCCTGTTGCCGTTGCTTTTCCCGAAAGGCTTGCCAGTTTTGGGGTGGGTGTTCTCGGGTCGTCAGCACCGTCCACAACACGGTACCCAAAAAGACCGCTGCCCCCAAATAAAAGGAGAATTCGATCGTCTGGGGAATGGCGTGCGATGATCCGCCGCGACTGGCAATCCCAAACCCGTGATTGAGAATCCAAGGCAAAGCCGAAGCCAAAACGGAACCAACGCCGATTAATAAACTTTGCAGGGCAAATCCTTGAGTTTGCTGCTCGGCAGGCAACAAGTCTCCGACAAAGGCACGAAACGGTTCCATGCTGATGTTGGCAGCCGTGTCTAAAATCCACAGCATTCCCGCAGCCATCCACAAACTAGAGGCATGGGGCATTGCCATTAGGGCGATCGAACTGAAAATTGCACCCACCAAAAAGTAGGGACGCCGCCGCCCCAAAAATCCCCAGGTACAATCGCTGAGATTGCCGATTATCGGCTGGACAATTAAACCGGTAATGGGTGCGGCAATCCACAGAATCGGAATTTGGTGTGCCTCGGCTCCGAGATGCTCGAAAATAGCGCTGGTATTTGCCATCTGCAATCCCCAGCCAAATTGAATCCCCAGGAAACCAAAACTCATGTTCCACAGTTGCCAAAAGCTCAGGCGGTTGGCTTTCGCATTCGATCGAGATGGCTGGAGACGCGCCACAAGAGAGCTTTGCTGTCCAAAGCGCTGGCGAATCCGATTTGCGGTAGAGGCAACTGGACTGAATAATGATTCAATTTCGATCGCCGATTTTAATTCTTGCAAGAAGATTGGCATTTCATCGAATTGCGTTCGGTCTTGCATGGAGTTTTGTCAGATTTAACGTTTTCGCGAGATCTTTAGCCGAGTGCGTATCCGCCTTATCCACCCGAGCATTATCCATCCAAAATCGCACAGCTTTGTTTCTCATGAACTGTGCTGTTCGGATAGCTTCGTCAGTTGCCAAATTTCTATTTTTTGTGCCGTTTTCGATCTTGGCTTTTTTGACGGGTTGTTTCTAATTATAGCAATTTTTATCTACGCTCTTACTAAAAAAAATGTTAAGAATATCGTGCAGCCGTCACGGAAACAGCTCTGATTTAAACCCTGTTTTTCGGTAACTTTAAGACCGGCTGGACGCGAAACAAGACGATTACTATTAACGGATTCCCGGTATTGAGTGATACATTGGATATTTTTTTAAATTGGGGTTCGATCGAGCTTGTCCACCCGATCGTTTCAGATCCTTTAAGAATCTCCAATTAACAAAAACGCTGCCCAATTTCGGGGATGGGGATGTTGTTTCATTGTGGTTAACATCGCACTTCGCAAAGCTTGAGCTCGATCGGGGTTTTGCTGCCAATTTTGATAGAATTCCACCATTAAATCGGCAGTTGGCGCATCGGGAACCGCCCACAACGAGACGATGACGCTGGGAACTCCGGCAGAAATCAAAGAACGGGATAAACCGATGACGCCATCCCCTGTAATTCTGCCTTGTCCGGTGTTGCAGGCGCTGAGGACGGCGAGGTTGGCATTGAGGTTGAGATCGAGGATGTCGGCAGCCGAAAGCCAGCCGTCGTCGGTATTTGAGGGGGCAAGGGCGATCGCACTGCCGATGCCAAGTCGATCGTCGAGGAGTCCGTGAGTTGCCAGGTGGATGAGACTGGCGGTGGGGAGTTGCTGGCGGATGGCGGTTTCCGTGGCGAGATTGCCCGTTAAGGCTGGAGTTTGCAGCATTTGGGCAATTTTGACGGCTTCGAGTTCGGCGCTGGGTAGGGCGGGCAGGGGTTGCGGGGGATTGCCGATTTTGGGCATGGTGGGATTGCCGACAACTAGGGCGTTTTGGGGCGACGGCGTTCCTCGGGTGGTTTGGGTGGCGGCGAGAACTTGGATGGAAGGGGAACTGAGAAGGGTGTGGTTCTCGATGAAATATTGCCCGTTGGCGTCTTGTAAGGCAGCGAAGGGGACGAGGAAGAGTTCCCGGTGGGGGATGAAGGCGATGTGGGAATTGGCATCGGTGGGGAGTAAATCGGCGATCGGATCGATGAGTAACTGATAAAGTTGTTGCAGGCGGGGATCGTTGATGTTGGGCGATTCTACGGTGGCGGCAACATCGGTAAAGGGACGCTGTATGGGGGGAATTCCGGCTTCCCAGGAAGGGAGTTTGAGGGTGAGAGTTTCGGTGTCTGCATCGACGGTGACGACTTCCCAGGCTTCGCTATCTGGCGCGTCGGTGTTGAGTTTGACGCGCATTCCGGGGGAAAATGCCAGTCGTCGGGTGACGCCGATGCCGCGTACTCCCAACAGTTCCCGACTGGTGGCGACTAAATTTTGTAGGGAGATTCCTTCGAGATTGGTTTGGCGCAATGTCACTTTGCCATGGGGAGAAACTACCCAAATTAACAGTTGAGAATCTTGGGGTTCGAGAGATTGAGGGGATGCGCCATGGGGGGTTTCGGCGAATTGTTCGCGAATTAGGGTGTAGGCAACTAGGGTAGAATTTGTCGATCGGGCGATGTCTTGAATTTGGGCAATTTGCGGCGGTTCGATGGCTAAATCCGGCTGTTGAAAGCGGCGGGCAATTAATTCGATAAAAGCCCTGGCGCGTCCTCGTTCGGCAATTTCTAGGGCGGTTTCGTTGCGATCGCGTTTGACGAGAACTTCCTGGAGATTGCGATAAGTCGCTTCTTGGGTTTCAAAAATCGACACTTTAAAGTTATCGTTATTTCCCAATCCCGCCCGTAAAGATTCCCAAACTTCGATCCCTTCAAAGAGATACCCTTCTGCTTCTGCCAACCGTTCCACTCGCAATAGGGCATCGCCAAGGTTATTGAGGGCGATTCCTTCTCCCAAACGCGCTTTCAATTCTCGGACTAAAATTAAACTTTGTTGGTGATATTCGATCGCCTTTTCGTATTCTTGGCGATAAGCGTAGGTGGTTCCCAAACTTAGCAGAACTTGGGCTTCTTGCAAAGGATCGTCGATGTCTCGGGAGAGTTGTAAACTTTGTTGTTGGTACTCTAAGGCACGATCGAAATTACCCAAGGCAGCATAAGTATTGCCGAGGTTTCCCCAGGCTTGCGCTTCTCCATATCGATCGGCGATACTCTGAGAAAGGTTCAGACTTTCTTGTTGATATTCTAAAGCTTTTTCCGGTTCCCCCAGGGCAAGGTAAGCGCTGCCTAGGTTTCGCAACGCCAAAGCTTTCCATTGCGGCGCAGTTTCGGCGGGCACAAGGGCAATACTCCATTGATAATATTCGATCGATCCCTCGTAGTCTCCCAAGGCGCCGTATGCCGCACCTATGCCCACCATGGCTAACCCTTGCCCCAGGCGGTTTCCAGTTTCCCGGGCGCGATCGAGATGTTGTCGGTGATACTCCAAAGATTCGGTATAATTCCCCGTGACGAAGGAGGCGATGCCGAGGTTGTTGAGGGCGTAGGCTTCCCACTGGGGGTTTTGCGAAGCTTTGGCGACACTGAGATTTTGTTGGTAGCAGGCGATGAGATCGCTGTAGGTGGCGCGGTTGCGTTCTCCGGCTTGGGTTTGGGCGATGGAACTGACCAGTTGCTGGCAGTCGTCCATTTTGGCGGCAACTTCTGCGTTGCTTGGTGTGGTGGCGGTTTGCGAGGATGTTGCTTCCTCGGAGGAAGAAGTGTCTCCAGAAGAAGCTTCACCCGGTGTCTCAGCAGTGGGTGCGTTATTCTCTGCCTCATTAGAGGAAACATCTTCAGAAGAAACCTCTGTAGAAGGTTGCCCTTCATTTCCCCCTGTTGAGGGAACATCTGTGGCGAAGGTTGTTCCGGATTCCCTCCTGCCGATGGCGCTTCGTTTCCATCGGGTGAAGGTGTGGGAAGGGAAGGTTGTTCTTGATTTCTCCCTGGCGATGGCGCAGGTTGCCCTTGATTTCCTGATGGATTGGGTGGGGAGGTAGAATCTCTGCGGGTGGCTTCCGGAGGCGGTAGGGAACCGATATCGATCGGATTTGGCGGGAGAGGTTCGGAGGGTTGGGGTTGTAGGGGTAAAGCGATGCCATCGGGCGGCAGGAGAATCGGAACGGGGTTAATCGGTGGCGCAATAAAATTGCCGAGTCCTCCACCTGTAAAGTCACTCGACATTTGATAATAGTAAGTCTCGACGGGAGGCAACAGTAAAAAACCCATTTCTGGCATAATATTCGGCAAAATGCTCAGATTGTCGATCGCGGGTGCAGTGGGTAAGAATTGTCCGAGGAGAACCCCAGAATTCAACGTTGCTGTGAGGGGTAATTGGGAAATGGGGGAGATAATAAAACGAGTGGGATCGAGATTATCGATTTGCAGTTGAGAAGTTGTTTCTGGAGGGAGTGAAGGGAATGGTGGTGAGGGTGGCGCGAGAACATTGA
Organism: uncultured cyanobacterium; assembly: GCA_963838375.1. Classification (GTDB taxonomy): domain Bacteria; phylum Cyanobacteriota; class Cyanobacteriia; order Cyanobacteriales; family Geitlerinemataceae; genus DVED01. The sequence goes on from CAWIQY010000019.1 coordinate 662,130, forward strand.
CTGAGACAGAAATTGGGTCAGAAAATGCCATACCATCGTTCGCGACGATCGAAAATACACTCAACGAACCCGTTGTACCTGTCGGCGGTGTATAAACTAAAACATCGCTTAAATTGAGGAATGTTTCTGCCGACAGAAGTGCCCCATTTCGGGTTAAGGTTCCCGCCGTTACTCCCGCTAGCTGCAAGAGGGTGGCATCGCCATCTACATCGTTTGCCATCGCGTTTAAATCGGCAAGGGTAAAAGCGATCGATCCGTTCGTTTGCACGTTTCCCAGTTGCGAATTTAGCGTTAAAGTGGGGGATTGATTGGGACGAATGTTGGCAACGACTTGAACGGGAGATGATAAGGCAGTTCCGTCGGTGGCGGCGAGGGAAAATGCACCTAACGAACCGGTGGAATTTGTCGGGGGTATGTAGGTGAGTTCATCGTTGAGTTCGATCGAATCTCCAGGATTTAAAACCGCACCATTTCTGGTGAGTGTTCCGGTAGTCAGACTTTGAAGTTGAATAGAAGTATTATCTGCATCGGGATCGTTTGCCATCGCATTTAACTGTGCTAGGGTAAAGTCGATGGATTGATTTTTACCGATTTCTGTCAGTTGTCGATCTGCGGTGAGAATTGGCGATTGGTTGGGAAGAATGTTGGCAAAGATTTGGACGAGAGGAGATAAGGTTTTACCATCTGTGGCGGCGATCGCAAATGCACCTAAAGAACCTGCCGAATTGGCAGGTGGTGTGTAGGTGAGTTCGTCGGTGAGTGCGATCGGATCTCCGGGATTTAAGACTACTCCATTTCGGGTTAAAGTTCCGGCAATCGGACTTTGAAAGGTGATGGAAGTTCGATCGCCATCGGGATCGTTTACCATCGCATTTAATTGCGCCAAAGTAAACGAGATCGATCGATTTTTTCCCGTTTCTGCCAGTTGAGAATCAAGGGTGAGAATCGGCGGTTGATTTGTAGGTGTCGGCGTGGGTGTCGGTGTCGGTGTCGGTGTTGGGGTTGGTGTCGGCGTTGGTGTCGGCGTTGGCGTTGGGGTGGGAATAATTTCTATCCCGATTGCAGTCGTTGGCGAGACCGAAATGCGATCGTTCGCTGTAATCTGAAATACTTCTAAAGTTCCCGTCATTCCTTCGGGAGGAGTATACGTCAACTCATCTTCTAATAAAATCGTATCTCCCGGTTGTAATTCAACTCCATTTCGAGTCAATGTTCCGGTGGAAATCGCCACAATTTTGATCTCCGTAATGTCCCCGTCTGCATCGCTAGTTTCGACGAGTAAATCTGCAACGGTAAACGTAACAGATTCTCCAGATAGAATCTCTAAATTGATAGCAGCATTCAGCGTTGGCGGCGTATTTAAAAATGTGACCGAAATTCCATCAATTTCTGGCGTACTGCCTCGGGTTGCGGTTCCCGGTTGCGGAAATACATCACCTGCTAAACTCGTCGCACCTCCGGTAAGAATTGCGCCTGCCGTACCATTAATACTGGCATCTCCAATGACAAATGGTACATTCCCAGAACCGCCGTCGTGTTGAATCCGAACGGCACCGCCTAACGCCGTTCCCGATGTGGTTGCTTGAGAATTAATCGTGGTTCCAGAAATGGTTTCCGTTCCTCGAACTAACCCCCCAGATAATACGTTAACTCGTCCCGCCGTGGCATTTCCCAACCCCGGTGTTTGTGCGTGAGTATCGATCGCAGAAAAAATAATGTTTCCTCTGGCATTTAAATCAACTCTTCCGCCAAGAATCGAACTTGCAGAACCGATCGTTTCGGCAGAAGTATCGATCGCACCCACCGTTAAATTTCCTCCAGCATCTATTTTCACCGAACCCGATGTTGCCAAAGAAGTGGTTGAAGTAGAAGTATCGATCGCACCTGCAAAAATATTCCCTGCCGCCACAACTTCTACCGATCCGCCTTCTATCCCAAATGAGTCGATCGATCCTTCCACCAAAGTATTAATATTGCCAATTTGCAAGCTACCGCGACCATCGATAAAAACATCACCACTATTTCCAGCAGAATTGTTGGTCGAAATAGAACCCACCTGAATATTACCACCGGGTAAACTCGTATTAGGTCGATCGCGATTGGTTAATAAAATCAACCCATTTTCTGCTACGATTTGAATCGAACCAATATTAATGTCGGCATTCGTGGGAGTAGAATCGGTATCGGGAGGATTGGGTGTAAAAAAGCCACTGCCAATCGTTCCCGTTGGTTCAAAATTGGTAGTTCCGGCGCGAATATCCAAAGTCGGACGAGTTTGACCGTTGATATTGACAACCGTTCCATTGGATAAAGAAAGGGAATCTACTAAGCCAAAATTGGCATCCACTCCGGTAATCAAAACATTTCCAGAAATATTCACACTGCCGCCGGAAAAAATATGTAGCGATGCGCCTCTATAACTGGCAAAACTAACATCGCCACTAGCGCGAATGACGGGATCTCGAGGACTCCAAAAGCTGCCAGGTTGTCCGTCAATTTGCTCGATCGAAAAGTTTCCTCCCGTGGTATAATGAGCATCTCCGAGAACGGGATTAGCCGATCGCAACACCAAATTCCCACCGGAAAATAAGCCACTCTCGGGATGATTCAGAGCAAAAATATCAACATTTCGATCGCCGCTAATCTTTAAATCTCCCCCCGTTTGCGCCACAAATGGATAGATAATACTATCACGAATTTGCACTGTATCCCCGGCAATTAGATTTAAATTTCCTGGGGTAAAAAGTTGACTTTCAAATAAGGTTAAATTTTCGACTGCGGATAGAGTAGCGTTGTCGGCAGTCACGTTTCTCGCAACCACATCGCCGTTTTCGATTTGTAACCCTGAACCTGTTAAATTGACTGTGCCATCTGGGTTGACAGAAATTCGATCGGCGTTGCCTCCATCGTACCCGGTTAAGAGTTGCGGTAAAGACAGGGGATTTAAGGTATTCTGACTTCCAGAATTTGCAGAAATATCCAAACTGAGAACATTTCCCGTCGCAGTTAATCGAACTAAGCTTTCGCCGGGAATTGCGGTTAAATTAATCGTGCCATGGGGTGCTTCTACGGTTCCTAAATTAACGATCGATCCTCCGACTAAGTTTAAATGGTTTCCCGAATTTACGGCTAAGTTTCCAAAATTCGCGATCGATCCATTCTGCAAATTGGCAAAATTAAATGAACTCGGATTTCCTAGTAAATTCGCCCAGTTATTTTCTCCAGAAGAATTCAACCATAAATTATTCCCAAATCCGATTTCTGTTGCCGTCGTCGCCGTGAAATCTGCCGGGACATTTAAGCTGGAATTCGATCCGAATATAATCCCCGCTGGATTAATTAAAAATAAGTTAGAATTGCCTCCAGAAACCTGTAAAATTCCATCGATATACGACGCATTCCCGCCGACAACTTGCCCGAAAATATTGTAAATTTCAGGACTTGACAAAAAGTTGGCAATTTGCCCTGAATTCAACCCAAACTCTTGGAAGCTATGAAAGAGATTTTGACCGTCTCCAGAACGCTGTCCTCCATTAATATCGAAGCGATTTCCCTCGGGAGTGACGATCGTATTTGTACTGTTGTCTGCCGGGACAATTTGCGATCGAGCAACTTTGGGAAACGCAACGAAAATAGAACAGAACAAAGCTACGATCGTCAAACTTCTACCGGGCGATCGATCTTTTATTCTGTATTGATGATGACATAATTTTAACTTGAAAAGTGTAAAACTCATGAGATTTGACTCCCAAATTTAGATCGATCGAGGGTAAAACTTCTATCTTAAAAACGAGTAGGGTCGAACGGCTGTTCGCCCCTACTGTTCGCCCTTACAAATCCGTGCCACATCTCTCAAGAATTGGTTCGGAAACAAAATCCTCTAAACGAACAACGGGATGTTGTAACAATTTCCGCCATTCGGCAACAATGTCCGGATCTTCGGGATTGACACAGCGGAGTTGGATGAGTTCCGTGAGTAGTTCGTGCCAGATGCCGTTTCTCGCATAAACTTCTATTTTATCGGCGATCGACGTCGGCACTTCGGATTCGATCGCAGTTCGTAAAATTACACCATTATCGGAAACAAAATCACCCGTATCGTCATTGCAGAAAAAATCGAATCGCCAGCGATATTTACGACCTTTTTCTAGAGGGGGTGCGTCTTCTGGCAAGCGAAAACTGAAGATGCCTTCCCCTCGATCGATTTGAAATTCAGTGTGGTAGATTTCGTCCTTTGTGGTTTCATCTCTCAAGATAAATCCGACTGTATGCGGTGATGAAACGGGGTACGGAAGATACAGCCAAAAGAGGGGAAACTCCGAAAGCGTTAGCCCGATATTTGTCGCGGGAATTAAAGCTTGAAAAGATCGATCGGACGATGGACAACTTGTCCGACTTCCGGCATCACCTCGATCGTCGGGTGCGCCATCATTAGGAGGTACGAATTCCCAATCGACTGAAGAAGTTTCGAGGGAGATAATCGGTATAGCCCGCGATCCATTATAATGACCGAAGATAGCGATCGCACTTAGAGCGATCGACGAGAAAAACTTGTATGTAACGTTCATAAAACACCCAAGACATTGAACCTATAAGAATATCACCTTCTTCCTTCTGTCCCCAAGACGATCGATACGGATAAATGTATCAATTCTTAACCCTCCAACGGTGCAAAATAATGCGATAATACAAGGAGCGATCGGCAGCCAAATACCGAGGATGAATAATCCCCAACTCAGTCCGCCCAAAAGAACGATCGTTCCACCCAAAAATCCGATCGATCTCCAAATTCTATCGCCCCGTATCGCCCAACTTCCCAAAGTTGCCCAACCCCAAACCCAAAGGAAATCGCCCCAACCGGGCAACCCCCAAATCAGCGATCTTCCATCTTTGACAGCACTGACAATTTGACTCGTCATATGTGCCTGTAAAATCACCCCCGGCATCGTTTGATACGGTAATGCAGCCGCGCTATAAGGCGTATAAAATTCATCGGTGGAAATCGGACTGGTAACGCCAATTAAAACAATCTTGTTTTTTACCCAGTCGGGATTAATTTCTCCCGATAAAAGTTGACTTAATCCCACTCGTCGAGAAACTTCGGCAGATGCGCGGTAATTTAACATCATTTGAAAACCACGATCGTCTAAATTTTGATATCCGCCACTACGAGTTTTCAGGGGATTAAAGACAACATCCCCAATTTTAATTTGTTTCGGCGGCAGCGTTTGGGGAACGATACTGTCGGCAGCGAGGTAGTTGAGGGCGAGTCGGGTACTGAGGGCGAAATCGGCGATGCAGGGACTGGTATGGTGGGGTTGCATGAACATCAGATGGCGACGGATCGCGCCATCGGCATCTTTGACGACATCGCTGAACCCCAGATGCGACTCGGCAACGCCAGGAGGTGGCGCGATTCCCGGTTTGTTGGGGTTGTGGACGATTTTATCGCTGCAAACGGCGACGAGGCGGGGGTTCTGCTGAAATTGTCGCAATAATCGATCTCCGCCTTCTCCCACCGGACGATCGCGATAGATATCCACGCCAATCGTCCGGGGTTGGTGGCGTTCCAGGGTTTCGATCGCCTGCGCCAAAATGCCATCGGGAACCGGAAACCCATATTTGCCGATATCCTCCTCCGTCGCCTCCACCACCAGCAAGCGATCGTCGAGTTCTTCGGCGGGACGCATTCGCATCAGAAAATCGTACGCTTGCCATTCCCCAATTTGCAGCCACCCGGTCGATCGCACTCCCATCACCAATGCAGCGGCGATGGAACTGGCAACCAGAACCGCCTGCCAGCCCCGTCGCGGCGCGATCGGCACTTCTGGCTGCTGGCGAAACATTTCCCAAGAAATGGGTATTTGCGCCGGATTTTGGCAGATGACGGGCAACCAACTGGCGCCGGGAAAGTCGCCTTCCAGACCTTGCAACCGTTCCCGCGCTTCCCGAACGGCTAAATAGAAGGATTTTCCCCCCGAAAAAGCGGTGAGAAAATAGGCGAGAAAAGCTTGCGCCACCCGATCGGCAACGGGTTCGCGCATGACGATGGTTTGGGGAATTTGCAAGTCGGCGAGTTGTTTGGCGAGTCCCAAACCATCGCAAGAGTTGAAAATGGCAAATTGTAATCCTCGGGCGATCGCCGTTTTTAGGGCATATTTAAGTTGAGAAATGGTTAAACTTTCCGTATCATTAATATAGATTTTTCCCGTTTCACCTTCTGTTTGGCTGTGTCCGGCAAAAAAGAGAATATCCCAACCTCGATCGTCCCAAAGGGTTTCGTTTAACGCTTGACGGTGTGGAGATTCCAGAACGACCAGTTCTACATCGGATAGGGTTTCCAATAAGCGTCGATCGGTGGTGGTATCAATACCTTCACTGTTGCCAAAAATGGCTAAAATTCTAACTCGTTCTGAAGATCTGTTCGATGGGTAAACTCGTCCGCTTTCCCAGCAACCTAAAGCCATTTCTGCTTGAGGGTAATCTTCAAAGAAATTCCATAAATGCCAAGGCAATCGATCGAGGCGATCGTCGTCAGTTTCTAGAATCACTCGAATTTCATCCTGGGGATTTAAGACGGTTCTGAGTTTACGTTCGAGTTCGGCAAAAGAAGGGGAATTTAACCACAAATTTATCCGATCTTTTAACTGCTGATGGGTTTCCTCAAAATCGACTTCAGAAACATTGGTAATGTCATCTGATGCGATTTCAAATGCAGGAAAAGTAATCGATCGAATCCCTCGATCGTACAGTGCAGTATATAGCAATTGCCAGCGTTTGTACCGTTCTCCAATTTCCGGCGCGGGAGGTAAGCTACCTCGAAACTGCATCGATCGATCGTCTCCTTCGATCGTAATTTGAGCCGTGACAACCGGAAAACCCGTTGCCAAACTGCCACCGATAAAGTTAAGAAGAACGAGGGTACTCATGCAAACTATAAGATATTAACTGATTTTTATCGAACTTAAATTCATGCTGGTTTTGATAGCTTCTCTATTTTAGCTGTAAACATTCAGGTGTAAGTATTTTCTAGAGAATCGTAGGGGTCAACGGCCGTTGACCCCTACTGAATTCTTACCCACAACTACAAAATCAAAAAGTCCGATAATCAAAATGTATCTCAACTAATGATTATACGATAAAAGCTTCAGTCAGGCTTCGATCGTCTAATGTTACTCGCACGTTAAACTGAGTACCGGGGTTAGTTTTAAAGTACCTTAATTGAATGTAAGTATCTCGATCGCGCGATCGAACTTCTTGTATCGTTTCTCCGGTGGTTGCAACCATGGTTAAACTCAGATTTTCAGGTAAAAATCTTCTATTTCCGCTGGGATGCAACTGGATACGAATGCCGATTTTTTCCTCATTTTCGGGGATAATAGCAACGAGTAAAGCTAAAGATCGATCGCCGACTTCCATGCCAAAATCGAGCAGTTTTACGCCTTTTGTTCCCGATTCTCGATTGATTTGAGAAACGCTTCTAAAACTCCAAGCGACATTTTCAGTTTCCAATAATTCTTCTAGGGTTTGCCATCCCAAGTCAAAGAGATTGTCTAGCCATTGCGTCAGTTTGACAAGGTTTGGGATAGAGAGTTCTCGGTTGGGTAATGGAATGGCGCTGGGTGCGAGAAACCGTAAATTTAATAACAATCGATCGAACTTTTGTTCCCATTGCGAAAACGGGATAAGATAGTTGTTTGCGGCATCGGGTTGTAAGTTTTCTGATTGCCGATATGCGGTGAGTTTATCGTGTCGTAGAAATCCGCGAAGGATGGATTGTTGTTGTTCTTCCAAAACTTCGATCGCGATGTAGAAATGAGCCGTCTCAATCGCAACTTTAGGAATAGAAATAACGCCATCGAGGAAGCTTTCAGGTGCGATAATTCCGATTTTAAAAGACCCAACTTGAAGATAACTAACCACCTCCATTGTATCAGAAAGTTGACCGATCGAGATATCCGAATTTTGGTCTTGTAACCATTTCTTAAAACTTAATACAGCTAGACTATTAACATAAGTTTGCCATTGTTGAGTTTCGTCGGCAATGCGATCGCTCATTTCTCCCGCACGATCGAAATCTTCCGGTTCGAGATCGATCGTTTCTAGTCTTGAATTATTCCAATTGGCAAGTACGTGTTTGGTGTTCATGGTTTAGTTCTTCCGATCTCGATCGAGGTACAAGCAAAGATGTTTGACATAGGGACTGTTAGCGGTGCGAGTTCTGGCATCCTTGAGATCGGCTTCACTTTCTATAAAGATACTCTGCTGTAAAAATCGCTCGACTTGTTGCACCAAGTTATCGAAATAATCACGCTGAGTTGGATCGTCTACGATTTTCCAGTTTTTGACCCGATTGAGGATATTTTTAATCAGATTTTCTTGGGTGCGATATCGCGCCTGATCGAACAATTTAGGCGCTAATGGTTTAATTTGGCGGCTCACCTGAGATTGCGTTAACTTCAGTTGTTTGGCAACTTCGGTTTGAGAAATTTGGTAGCAATAAAGCAGTCTCAAGGCAGGCTTGACAAAATCGATTAAATGTGAGCTTTTTTTGCCCACAGCTTCTAGCAAATCTCGAAATCCCCGATCGATTCCCCAATCCAAACAAACAATGCGTTTTTTCTTGTAAAAATTGTCGTAAGCTGTCCCGTTGTCTTTGCTTCTATCTCAAAGTCACTATCTTCGTCCGAATCGGCAAGAGAATCGAGTTTGTTTTGTCCGGTTTCCGGGTCGATCGCATCGAGAGATTCACCCCTTCCCAGGGGATTCTCACAAGCAATTCGATAGTCGCGTAACTGTTGAGCGATCGAGTTTAATTGGGACATCAAAGTCGATGGCGATATCTCAATTTTACCTCTCAATTTTAAATCGGAAATCATCCGTTGCAGTTGGCTATCCGTCGGCGGTTGGCAGCGTCCGTATTGCCGTTTTTCGCGCCGATCGCCCCGATAAATGGTATGATAAATTTGTAGAATCGCCGTAGCTTTTTCTATTGAAGATATGGCGCAAAGCTGACCGATTTTATCTTCCTCTAATACTTTCTTCAATGCCGTCACCGAAGTCGCATTGAGAATGCCCCAATTGCTTTCTAAATAAATCCCCCGTTCCAGCAGAAAATCTTCGATCGTCTGATTTTGGCGAATTCTCAGATACGTCCAACCCCCCAAACTTTTCCGCAAAGATCGATCGCGTTTGAGATAATCTCGCAAAATCTGTAAAGACTCCATCTGAAATCGATCGTTCCCAGATTTCTCCACAACTTTACCATCATCAGTTAACACCAACGCCAACAACTCCGGCAACTCGAACCGCGTATCGCGATTGCTAAATTTCTTCACAAAATCTTGACAAGAAAACAGAACGAAGTACGATAAATAGCACCGCAAACACAACGCCGCTGTTGAAGTTCCTAAAACGTCGATCGAATCCCCATCCGTGCCGATGTTTTCCTCCAACTCCGACAGCAATTCTGTTTGAATCTGCCGATCGAAATCTTCCCCCAAAACCTCCTCATCTCGCAATTGGGAATACCGCTGAAAAAAATAGTTCTTCGCGAGTTTAATTCGCTGTCGTTTATATCCACTTCCCCCCGTCGCCGGGTCGAGTCGGATAATGGTGTAATATCGATCGATCGAAATATTATGAGTCATTCGTTCTTGGGTATTTGGTGTTTGATGTTGATTATCCGTAGGGGCGAAGCATTTGCACAAAAAATCTAATGGTAAAACCAAAACTATCAATACAAATGCTTCGCCCCCCGATGATGGAATACACCCACAAAAAATCTAATGGTAAAACCAAAACTATCAATACAAATGCTTCGCCCCCGATGATGGAATGCAAGCGGGCGAAAGCGGGCGAAGAATTTGCATAAACTTCATGGGTTCGCGTACAAGATTTTCGGGCCAATGCTTCGCCCCTACCAGAATTGTCTGGGCGGTTCTTTCCCCACTCTCCTATAGATTCCCACCCCCGGCAAATTATGCAACCTGCCCTACCCTAATTCCCTGGAATTTAGAAAAAATCTCGATCGTCCCAGCAATCCTTCAACTCTTAAATCTCTTCTGGCTCTGGGTTTGACGGTTTGAGCCAATCATTTTTAACCCTTCCCAATCTCGCAAGTGCATAAATCCTCCATCCTCCCAACCTATAACGCCACAGAAGGATAAATCGCCTTGCTTGAAACACTTTTCACGGAGAAACAACGATGAATGACGACATGATGTTTTTCGGCAGCCGCTCCACCAATTTGTTCGCTTCCGCCGATAATAACGAACAAATGCTATTACCCGGATCGATCGATCCCGATATAGGATTACTCCTCCCCGCCGTCCAAAAAGCCACAGGCGGCGGCGACCCATCTCCCACAACCCGCTTACCCGAAATTGCCAGTGTCGATGAAATTTCGATCGGTGGTAATCCCAGCGCCTTAGCCGGAGTCGAACCCGACGAAATCGACATTGCCTTCGATGCCGACACCGATATCCTCATCGGCGTCCAACCCGCCGCCATCGACGATTTTAAAGCCCTCCTACCCCCTCCCAACGACCAAACTTGGTCGCAAGATACACCCGGAATCAAATACGACTCCGAAGCCTACGATTTCTTCGGACAAGCCGTCACCACCGGAGACTTCAACGGCGACGGCTACGCTGACTTGGTGGTCGGTGCTCCCGGCGAAAGCGTCGGTGTCAGCAATCCCATCGAAGATGCCGGCGCAGTCAACGTGATTTACGGTTCTGCCAGCGGTTTGGTCCCCAACGGTCCCCCCCTCAACGACCAGGTTTGGACGCAGAATAGTACCGGTCTCAATGCCGGATTTGGCGCAGAAACTGGCGATGCTTTCGGTGCCAGCGTCATGGCTGGAGACTTCAACGGCGACGGCTATACTGACCTGGCTGTCGGCGCACCCAACGAAGATGTCAACAGCACGGACAACGCCGGAACCGTCAACGTTATCTACGGTTCTGCCAACGGATTGACCGCTACCGACAGTGAATTTTGGACGCAGAATAGTGCCGGACTCGATGCCGGGTTCGGTGCCGAAGCGGGCGACAACTTCGGGAAAGCTATGACTGCCGGGGATTTCAACGGTGACGGCTACGTCGATCTCGCCATCGGTGCGCCCGGAGAAGATGTCTTCGACATCGCCAATGCCGGAGCCGTCAACGTTCTCTATGGTTCTGCCAGCGGTTTGACTGCGGTGGGCGACCAAATGTGGCATCAAAATAGCGGACAAGCTCAAGCCAGTCCGGTTCTCAGTTCCGTTGCCGAAGCCGGAGATAGCTTCGGAGCGAGCTTAACTTCCGGTGACTTCGACGGCGATGGCATCGACGACTTAGCCATCGGTTCTCCCAGTGAATCGGTGGGGAATATCGGCAGTGCGGGTGCAGCCACGGTGATTTACGGTTCCGCCAACCGCTTGACGGCAACCGGACATCAAACTTGGCATCAAAACAGCGCCGGAATTCTGGATGAAGCCGAAGCAAGGCGATCGATTTTCGGCGAGCTTAACCTCCGGTGACTTCAACGACGACGGCATCGACGACTTGGCAGTGGGCGTGTATTCGGAAGATATCGCCGATATCGCCCATGCCGGAGCGGTGAACGTCATCTACGGCTCCTCCAACCGCCTCAGCGCCACCGGAGACCAATTCTGGTCGCAAAACAGTGCGGGCATTCAAGGTAACTCGGAATACGGCGATTACTTCGGCTGGAGCCTGACCTCGGGCGACTTCGACGGCGACGGTATCGACGATTTGGGTGTGGGGGTTCCCTTAGAAGAAAGCGACTCCAGTTCGACCAATGCCGGGGCTGTGAACATTCTACGCGGTTCCGTCGATCGTCTGACCGGGTTGAACGATCGTTTCCTCTCCCAAAATACCTTAGATATTACCGGCAATCCTGCCGAAGCACACGATCGTTTTGCTTGGAGTTTGACCTCGGGTGACTTCAACGGCGACGGTCATTTTGACTTAGCGGTGGGTGTTCCCAACGAGGACATTGACGGGATTACCGATGCGGGTGAAGTCAACGTCTTCTACGATGTATAGACTACTACACACTCGATCGCTCTGGGTTTGTCTCTAATTCTCTCGGCTAGCTTCAGAAACCTCTTCAGCTTCGGTTGGAGAGGTTTTTTCCAGTCATATCGCCCCCGCAAATATTTGAAGTAAAACATATACTGATAGCAGTTGGCTAATGGGTAAAGCCGCGACGCGATCTTAAAAATCCGGGTGCAAGCCGAGAAATTCTGAAGTTTAGAGAAACGAGAGGATTAGTCCACGATGCCACGAATTTTCTACTTGCCCGATGACAAGAGCGTTGAAGTAGAAGAAGGGGACTTCATTCTCGATAGTTCCACACAAGCGAGAATTCCCCACACCCACGTTTGTGGCGGAGCTGCCCGCTGCTCCACTTGCCGGGTACTGGTGGTCGAAGGTTTGGCAAACTGCGGCGAGCGCAATGCGGCAGAAAGGGCGATTTCCGAAAAATTGGGTTTTGAACCGTCCGTCCGACTCGCCTGCCAAACGCAAGTTTTGGGCGATATCACGGTACGGCGACTGGCGATCGATAGCGAAGATCTCGAGTTCATTCAAAATCAAATTCGAGGCAAAATTTCGCCCAATAGTATTGGTCAAGAAAAAAAAGTAGCAATTTTATTTGCCGATTTGCGAGGTTTCACGACCCTATCGGAAAAGTTATTACCCTACGATGTTATTTATCTGCTCAATCGCTACTTTCAACATATGGGAGAAGTCATCGATCGTCACGGTGGCATTATTAACAATTATATGGGCGACGGACTGATGGCGTTGTTTGGGTTAGAAGATCCTGAAAATGCGACCGAATGTGCGGTGAATGCGGGAATCGATATGATGGCTGCGATCGACAAGATTAACCCTCATTTTGAAATGCTCTATCACCAAAAACTCAAAATCGGGATTGGCATTCATTACGGCGGGGTTGTGATTGGCGAAGTGGGTGCGATCGACAATCGTCGATTAACAGCCATTGGCGATGCTGTGAACCTGGCTTCGCGTATCGAATCGGCAAATAAAGAGGTGGGAACCACCCTGCTGATTTCCGAAGCCGCCTACCAAGAAATTGCCGATCGGGTACAAGTCAAGCGCTGCATGAAGGTCAAACTCAAGGGAAAAAGCGGTGAGTATCCCCTGTACGAAGTCTCTGGTATTACTCCCAACGAAACATTTATAAAACGCGATCGATCCATCCAGAAAAAATCATTTTTGTATAAACTGATTAAACGAATTATCCGCTTATTCCAAGAGTTGTGGCAAGCCTTCACCCATCTGTTTTCTTAGCTCCACGCTTTTGCCAATAACCCATAGAATTTAAAGGAGTTCAGGAGTAAGTGCTGCGCACTCTTCTCGCCTATAGCAGGTGGAAGGGATGAGGGAAAGCAACTAGCAATTACCAATTACCCAGAAGTGAGGTTAAACTTGCAAAAATCGCACCAACTCCTGCAACTTCTCCCAAGGTGTCCCACTTGCCAAAATCTCCTTCGCTTTCGCCACCCCTAGCACGTGTTCTCCCACCGGAATTACCCCCGCCACTTGCAACGCCAGAGACGCATTTAACGCCACCACATCTTGTTGCGCCACCGTTCCTTTCCCTTGCAAAACATTCGTCAAAATCTCGACGTTTTCCGCCACTTCGCCGCCGCGTAGCGCCTGTGTCGGTGCGCCAAAAACCCCGCAGTCTTGGGGACTCAATTCGGCTTTGCGAACCTCCCCGTTTTCTAAAATCGCTAAGTCGGTGATGTCTGCCAACCCCGCCTCATCCAGCTTTTCCCGTCCGTGAAGCACGATCGCCCTCTGCACCCCCAACTGTCCCAAAGCCGTCGCCAGCGTCTCCAGCAGCGCCGGATCGTAAACCCCCATCACCTGTCCTCCCGGACGCAAGGGATTGACCAACGGACCGAGTAAATTAAACACCGTCCGGACTTTCAGCGTTTTTCGCAGCGGAACCACCGCCTTCATCGCCGGATGCCAACCGGGAGCAAACAGAAACGTAATCCCCACTTGTGATAGTGCCGCCGATACTTTCTCTCCCGGCGCTTGCAGATTGACTCCCAACGCCTCCAATACGTCCGCCGAACCCACCTTACTCGATGCCGATCGATTTCCGTGTTTGGCAACGGGAACCCCGGCCGCTGCGGCAACAAATGCCACTGCCGTAGAAATATTGAAGGTGGATGCTCCGTCCCCTCCGGTTCCACAGGTATCGATAATCGGGTACGCCGAAGCGGGGGTAGCTGCGACATTGACAGACTGTTCTTGCAACACCTGCGCCATCCCCACCAACTCTTCCGCCGAAACACCGCGCATCTGAATTGCAGTCAGAATTGCTCCAGATAAGACGGGGGGAATCTCGTCGTTCAACCAACCCCGCATCAGTTGGCTGGCGGTGGCACGATCGACGGGTTGACGATCGATCAGTTGTTGCAGTAATGTTGACATTGGTAATTAGTAATTGGTAATTCTCTAAAATTCTTTAGCCCGATCGACCCAAGACTTAATTCCCTTTTTGGGTGGGCTGTTTACCCTCAGTAAACGTCCAGATCGATCGTTTATGTTGGCTGCCATAGCTAATATGAATGGGACGATCGCTGCCGTAGAAATAAAGAGAATCAAAAGGTAATTTCTGCTCCAAAATCCATTCGACAATGAGATCGCTCGTCTCACCCAAAATCCTGAAGTCGCACGCGGCACCCGGTCTTTTACAAAAATAATTCCCTTTTCTATTTTTTTCGTAAACCATATGTTGATCGAGAGCGGGTGCAACTCGACCATTTTTTAGACCCGTGTCCGGATCTTTTTTCTCTAAAAACTTTATCAAATCCTTAGAACAAAATCCATAGGTTAGCTGAAAATTGTCCAGACCAAAACGATCGATAATGGGGTCTAGAATCCACCGATTTAAATCTTGGAGTGCTGGAATAGTTTCGGTAAGATTTTCTGGAAACGGATCGATGCGATCGCGATACTGGCGATAGGTCTGAGTACAGGTACAAAATGCGTCAAGAGTTAAGTATTTACCCAGCTTGACGGAACTCATGATTTTGGCTCACAATATTGCGGAGATGGTCAGACAGTTCGTTGGGTTTTTCCACCATCGACATATGACCGCACTGGGAAATTTCCAAAACATTTTCTTCTCCAAACTGGAACGTTGGATGGAAACTGGCTAAGTGGCGTACGTATTTCGGCTCCATAATCGTATCGTCCATTCCGGCGATAAAGTAGACTGGCTGAGTCAACTTTGATACCAGGTGGGGAAGCCGATGAACTTCTTCCTCCGTTGTCGATTCCAACAAGGTTCTCAGTGCCGCTTGGGGATGAGCGACGACGAAATCCACCAAACGCTGCCGTCCCCATTTGGGTTCGATGGGATTTGCCACACTGGCGCGGGTAAACAGTCGATCGACTAGCGGCAAATTGCATAACCAGCGAGGACGCAACCGGATCATTTGTGCGCCCACCGCGCGAAACCGATCGAACTCTTCCTTCAGGTAAATGCCGCCTCCAGCATTCACGCACACCACGCCCTTAACCTGTTGTGGCATTTGCGCCGCACTCCAAAGCGCGATCGTCCCCCCAAGGGAATGACCCACTAACCAGGCGCTGTCGATGCCCAAGTTTTGCAGCAGAACCGCCAAATCTCCAGCATAAGCAGCCGGTGTGTACCGAGCGTGGGAATGCGGTTGAGTCCCCGATTCGGGTTGGGACTCCCCAAAGCCTCGCAGATCGTACCAAAGGCATTGATAGTCATCTAACAGCCGATCGACGATCGGCTGCCAATACTGCCGGCTGAGCAGCCAGCCGTGCAGAAATACAAGAACTTGACCCGATGGTGTGGGATCGCTCAGCTCGTAAGTATGCCGGACTCCCAAAATCTCGATAGTTGCCATGACTTTATCTTATCGTGAATTGGCTTTTGGCAAGTTTTCACTCCCCAAAAGCCATTCCCATTTCCTCTACGACGACTAGATCGAGCTGTTAGAAGAATCGATCGCTACCGGATTATCTATTGATGGGTTTTGAAGTTCGATCGATCCGGAAAATCGATCGTCATCGGAGATCGGACGAACTTTTAGCTCTTGATAAAAATCTTCCTGCATCAATTCCACCTTAGACTGGGATGAGAGTAATAGCAGCGCCCAGAAAAGTGCAACTTGATGACTCGCAGGGGAAGCATGAGGAAGCGATATAGGGGACGCAGCCGACCAGAGGTGTAACAGTCGATCGAATTCCAGCCAATCTCGATCCGGTGAGAAACTCGACCAGTTTTGGACGAGAAATCGATCGAGTTCGACTGCGGTTTCCGTGAGGTTTTCTTGGTGAGCCAGTTCGGCGATTTGTCCCTCGGCTTGGCTTTTCGAGAGGGCGCGGCTGCGACGAGGACGCAGAGGACGCAAGGGTTCAGCCAGGGTTGCCGCCATCACTTGCAACTGCTCGATCATTTCCGACAAAGTGACCGGTCGCTTACGAGGTGGAGGGGCTACCGCTCGACGGTGCAACTGTCGTTCCAGTCTCAACGGCAGGGAAGATGTCGCGTCGGCAATATCTTCGATCCATTCTTCGGCTTCTGGATTTTCGGGTCGTCCTGGAGCGATTCCGATCGCAATAGGCTATCGGCTTTGAGCCATACCAGCATGGACGCATACAAAAAAGCTTGTCCAGAGCGAGACAAATCCGCATGGTAAGGGCTTGCCCCCAACTCGGACGAGGGCGTTGGCTTTGGGGTCAATCCGCTCAAGTAGCGATCGACTACTTCGATCACTCGAACGTCCCAAGGATCGATTTCCCCTTTTTCTGCCAATTCGATTAACAAAGCAATTGCATCTTGAGCCAGGGAAACACTCATCTTCATCTTCGGGATCGAAACCCGCGATCTATTTTGCGACGATCTCGGAACCTTGTTCGACTTGGGGAGAGCCTAGGTCAAGCAATTTTCCAAGACAGAGGGGATTTTCTATCCCGCATCGTATCAAATAAGCGTCAGGTGTTGCCCGTCCTACTAGAAAAATATTCCCCCTATTGCCTTCAACGATTTCGCCCAGCTCGCTTTCTGTGTACCGCCACGGTCACTCTAGAGGTTTTGGTAGATCCGCCTAAAACCCAAAAAATCATCGCTCAGAAATTTTACGCATGAATTTAAGTTAGACTCCATCGATCGCTCCTACCGAATCTGTATTTCGACCGCTTTCACAAAAATAGGCGTCTGCCTCTTTATATTCACAGACAAAAGGGGCTCGCTCCCACCTGTTTTCAGATCGATCGCGTTCTGGAGACAATACTCTCGATCGTTCTTACTGGTGAGGTACGGAGTTTCGGATTCTAGGAAATCGGGAACGATCGTTCGCGCAGATGGGGTGAGGGGTGTACTTTACCTATTTAGGATTACTGTATCTCCAGAACATCAGTATTTGTACGCATTTTTATTGCAAAAATTAGATTTAAAGGTCAGTATTTGTATGGATTATTTGGCTGCGCTCGTTCAATCTAAAGTTCGAGCGAAAAGAGACGATCGTTTAAAGTTTAAATAAAAATCATATTAAATTTCAGTCAATTCATAGGCGAAATGCTTGATAGGATTAACGTTTGACGATTTACACAATGGAATTCGATCGATATATTGTTTGAACTTTCTGTAAAATTGCCCCAGCACGCGAGCATTAAAAAATGCCTTGTGCTAAATTCAGAAGCAGTTTTACTCCCCTAACACCAACAGTTTTCCCAGATCCTATCTAAACCTCTTTCGGAGATTAAATCCTATGGCTTCTTTTCAGAAGTTCTCTATTGTTGCGGTTGTATCGATCTCTGCCGCCAGCCTGATTCCCAATACAGTATTAGCCGCTACTCTTACCTCTACAGCCATCGGAAATCCCCATATCTCATCCATCTCTGACCCAAATCAACAATTTCTCAACAACGGAGATTTTCTCATTCAGCGGAACAATCCCGGCAGAGGCGACCTGGGTGATGGTAAAAATGAAAAAACCTGGTGGGATTTTGATTTTTCCTCCACGTTAACCTCAATTACCAACACATTAAGCAGTGCCTTTTTATCCTTAACACTCACTCCAGAGTTTGGCTCGAATAACGACGGCGTCAGAATTCGTGGAAATAACTTTGGATTCGACTTTATCCAAGACCCGTTTGCCAACTTGCAAATCGGACAAGCTCAAACCGTAGAAATTAACTTATTCGACTACTACAGTCCTACCGACTTGATCTCCTACTTTAACGATAAAGGCGGTCGTTTCAAGATGGAATATCGCGATGACGCTTTGGTCTCGCGCGCGGAACTAACCTTGGGAGTTGGCGAAATTAGCCAGTCCGTTCCCGAACCGGCATCGATCCTCGGCTTACTGGGAATTGGCGGCGCATTAAGTACCCTCAAACGCAGACAAAATAAGGAAATCTAAAGACTCAGCTCGCCAGAAACGCATCTAATTCTGGTACATCTACCCAATTTCCCGTCACACTCGATTCCTGTGTCAAGTCCATCAACATTTGGGAGTAAACCCCTTCTCGTAGAGAAGGCGTGAGTGCTTTCCCGCCATCAATACCTTGGAGCCATCGATCGATCGTCCGTAGAAACGGAGCTAAGCGCCCATCTGGATAAGTTTGTGGAAACTCCAATCGTTGGGGAACACTGAGTTCTGTCATCACCTCTCCCGCTTGAGATCCCCACAAGCGGAATCCGTGGACATAATCTTTTTGATTATCGCTACCGAGAACGAGGGAACCCTTGCTGCCGTAAACCTCCACCCAATGTCCTCGTCCGCCATACGCCACCGAACTGATACTCACCTGCACCGGCGTCCCATCAGCCAACTCCAGCATCACCAAGCACGTATCATCTGCATCAACCGGTTTGAGTTTTCCTCCTTCAGCGGGATCGGGTCGTTCCACAATTGAAGTACTCAGTTTCGCGGACAGTCGCCGCACAGAACCGAATAACCAGGCAATATAATCGAAAGTGTGGGAACCCAAA
Source organism: uncultured cyanobacterium (assembly GCA_963838375.1). Taxonomy (GTDB): domain Bacteria; phylum Cyanobacteriota; class Cyanobacteriia; order Cyanobacteriales; family Geitlerinemataceae; genus DVED01. The sequence continues at coordinate 681,156 of CAWIQY010000019.1, forward strand.
GCCCCCAAAGCCCCACCCCCTTTATCTTTTTGGGCGTACCAATTCCAAGCTCGATCGGGATTTGCCCGACTCGACATCAACCAATCAATTGTCACCAGACGCGGATTGCCAACAGATCCTGACTCCAACAGTTCTGACAAATACTGCCACGCCGGGACAAAACGATACTCAAAATCCATCGCCGCCACCACCCCATTGGCAGCCGCAATTTGGTAAAGTTCTTTCGCTTCTAAGGCTGTTAGCGTTGTCGGCTTTTCTAATAAGACGTGTTTTCCAGCTTCTAGAGCCATCTTTGCCATTTCGTAGTGCAGGAAAGGCGGTGTGGCGATACTGACAGCCTCAATCTCGGGCAAGGCAACGATTTCTTCAACAGTCTGACAGGCGTGGGGAATATCTCGAGATTGGGCAATTTCTCTAGCTTTCTCTAGATTGCGGTGATAGACTGCCACTACTTGAGTTCGGTGGTGGAGTTGGAATCCTGGAATGTGGACGGCGCAGCCGAAACCCGTGCCGATTACACCTACATTAATATTATTAGTCATTTGGGGTGAGTCGCTAGTTCGGAAATAACGGTTAGCTCATTACTTATTACTTAAAAGTCAACGTCCCAGTTTATTAGGAATGCCTTCGCAGCCGCCAGGAATTGTATCTCGGGTTTTCGATCCTCCCCAAGCGCAACAGTAATAGCGCTGAGAGTCTGACATATTCCGAACGTTCGTAAAATCCACATTTTCGACCACCGCACCCGTTTGTTTTCCGGTGCTATGGTCTGGGGGTTCGGTGCGGCTGCGGGGTGTGACGTTTTCTGCTTTGCCATAGAAGAAACGAGTTCCTTTGAGATCGGCGCCGGACAAGTTAGCTTCGTAGAGGATGGTTCGCGAGAAGTTGGATTTGACTAAATCGCAATTTCGCAAGTTGGCTTTGACCAAGTTGGCATCGCCCAATTCCGTCCAGCGTAAGTCGTTACCTGACAAATCGGCACAGGCAAGCATCACGCCTAAATCGATGACGCGCGTGCCATGAGCGCGATCTTCGGCATAGCCGCCTTTGCCATCGAAAATCGGTCGTCCCAGATGTCGATCGCGCATCAGCGGTGTAAGTAATCTCGCTTGAGACAGAAATCGAATGATTTGGGCTTTTCCCGAAGCATCGACACTGCTGAGGATGGCTGCGGTTCGACCTTCGGCAATGGCGCGTTCTTGGGCCAATCTTCCAGTAATCCTTCGTCGTTCAACGCCAAGTCAGAGACGCCTTGGAAGTAGGAGTCGATGGTCTGTTGTTGGGTAATGCGGTTTTGTTGAATCGTCAGATCTCTAGAAATGACATATTGTTGCCATGCCACATAGACGGCTATCACGGCAATCAAAATTTGACCGAGAGCACCGATGACTTCACCTAAAGCGCCAACCGCGTCCCAACTGACTTTGATCGATCGATGTCCCTGTTGGTTGGAACTGCTGAGCATCAGTAAGCCAACCCCCGATGCCAGGATGCCTAAACCGGCAACGATTAACGATCGCCAAGGTTTGGGAATGAGTTCCTTCCAAAGCTGGCTGGAACTGGGCCAGATGATGCCGAGAGAGATGACAAAAGCGACAAAAGCGCCGCTGAGTCCCATCCAGAGGCTATCGATGGCGAGTCCTAGGATCATCAGCGCGATCGAACCGAAGACGACTGTCCCCAGGTTGAAGAGATCGAAGCCGATTTTGGGTGGGCGAATGGTGAGAGAGACGGGTTCGGAGGTGGGCGTCAATTTGGAAACAGACTTCGATGGGGTTGGAGTTTTGACTTTTCCGTTGGTCACTGCGATTTTATCATCCTCATCAAAAGGATTGGCAATCCACTCAAGTTGGGGCGAAGGGGCATGGTTAGAAGATGAATTTCGAGAGTTGTTTTGAGAAGATTGAGGTGTTTTCGTCATGTTTATGTCCGAAAAAGCCGAAACGAATCCGTGCCGAGTCTCCTCCAAATTTTACCCGATCTCCCACGTTACAGTGACCCACGATCGACCAAAGTGCCAAAGTGCTAATAGTCTTTAAAGCACTTGTGCTCTCAACCAGGCAACCGGCAAACACAACAGTTTGCCCCTATTGGGAACGTAAGCCCGCTTGCTAAAAACGTCGTATCCATTGGCTTCGATCGAATCCAAAATTTTGCTGTAAATCATCAGCGCCGACCACACGGGCCAGCGAGCATCGGGACTCAGACGGCTAATTCCTTTCTGGGATTCGGTAAAATACTTGCGTGCTCGATGAATTTGGAATTGCATGAGCGCGCGCCATCGATCGTCTACGACACCCCGAAACAAGTCTTCCTCCGTATACTCGAAGAGGGCTAACTCTTCTAAGGGCAGGTAAATGCGACCGCGTCGGGCATCTTCGCCGACATCGCGCAGGATATTCGTCAGTTGATTGGCAATTCCTAGAGCCACCGCTTCCTCTGTGGGATGCTGGGCAGATACCGACCAAGGGGCAGTAGACGATCGCGAATCGACTCCCATCACCGCTTCGGACATCAAGCCGACTGTTCCAGCGACCCGGTAACAGTAGAGATCGAGTTCTTCAAAGGTTTGATAGCGACTGCGGTAGAGATCCATCCGCTGTCCGGCAATCATGTCCCGAAACGGTTGAATCTCTATGGGAAAGCCTTGGAGGGTATCGACCAACGCGACATCGGTGTCGGTGAGGGGATGACCGGCAAACAGAGACTCTAGCTGACTTTCCCAGTCATCTAGAGTTTCTGGAGTGGTTTGGCTGGCTCCAGGACCGTCAACGAGTTCGTCTGTACGGCGACACCAGGTGTAAATCGCCCAAATGGCTCGGCGTTTTGCCTCTGCCATCAGCCGCGTACCCAAATAAAAGGTTTTGGAATACTTTGCCGTAATTTGACGGCACAGCTCGTAGGACTCCTCAGTTGAAACCAGCATTTTGACGGTAGGCGGGGACTTAGGCAGTTGCAGCATTCGTTGCCAAAGGAGAGTCTATAGATTGAGATGCGGTCGCGGCCGCATTCGGAGTCGGGTGGGCGGTTGCGATCGCCTGGGCGGTCAGTTTCCCGGAGAGTACAGCCCCTTCCATACTGGCAAGGTATGGTTGCATTGTGAAGTCCCCAGTTAAATAAAAATTCTCAATGGGGGTCACTTGAGAAGGACGGTACTGCTGACGACCCGGTGTCGCTTCGTACACCGATCGGGGAGTCTTGACCACATGAAATTTTATCAGCTTTGCGGGCGTTTCTCCTCCAAAATGGTTGGGAAACAACTTTTCTAGCTCGATCAGGGTCGCCGAAACGATCTCGTCGTCGGACTTAGAAATCCAGTCTTTTGCAGGTGCTAACACCAGTTCCAGCATGGATTTATGGGGATCGGCATAGGCTTTGCAAGTGTTGCTCATATCGGCGTAGACACTCAGCAAAGGCGATCTCGAAAATAATAGGTGGTCGATCTCGGTGAGTTTGCGATCGAACCACAAATGGACGTTAATTACGGGGACGCCTTCGAGTCCGTTGAGCTTTTGGAAGTAGTCCAGTTGCCGCCAGGGTTTTGGGAGTAACACCTTTAGAGGATCGACGGGAATTGCCGAAACATAGAGATCTGCGGTGAGTTCTTCGTCGGGAGCCCCATCTAATCCCCGCAGCAAAAACTTTTGGACTTTGCCATTTTCATCGAGTTGAATTTCTTTAATCGGCGCATTCAGCCGGACTTCGCCTCCGCGAGCGGTAATATAATCAACCAGGGGTTGGCAGAGTCGTTCGGTGGGCGAGCCATCGAGAAATGCCATTTTCGATCCTTCTTTTTCTTGTAAGAAGCGATTGAGGGCAGTCAGGACAACCGTTGCCGAAAGACGATCGGGATTGATAAAATTAAGCGCCTTCGACATGGCGATAAAGACTTCCTTTTCCACCCGCTCTGGCACATTTTGACGTTTCAGCCATTCGGAAAAGGAATACTTATCCATTTCTTCGACGTATTTCTGACCCTTGAGCATCGCCGGAATCAAGCCGATGCCGAAGCGAATTTTCTCGGGCCACGTCAGCATATCATTATTCCGGAGAATGGCGATCATACCGTTAATGGGGGCAGGCAAGTCCGGAAAATCAAACCGGGAATAAGTTCCGGGTTTTTCGGGTTGATTGAAGATCATAGTGTGTTCTTTCCACTGAAGCCGATCTTCGATCTCCAATTCCTTAAAAAGCCGTAGCATATTCGGGTAAGCGCCGAAGAAAATATGCAGCCCGGTTTCGTACCAGTCGCCCTCTTCATCTTGCCAAGCTGCAACCTTACCACCTAAAACATCCCGACGTTCGAGGACGATGGGAGTATAGCCTAAGTCGGTCAGGTCTTTCGCGCAAGAAAGTCCTGCTAAGCCGGCTCCCGCGATCGCTACCTTCATGTAAATCGATTACCTTAATTCGTGCAAAAATTACTTGATTTTCATTATACGTTGCATTTTGTTACATTTTGCAGGTCAGACTAAATCTCTTTACCGACAACTCGGACAAGGGGAGCTGCCCCGCAGTCTGTGCTAACCTAAAAAAAGCGATATAATGAAAAATTTGGCAATGTTTGTCTCGAGTTTTTTCCGTTTTGATGCTCTTGAATGCCAGCAGCCGATCCGCCTAGATCTAGGCAGGCTGTAGCCGAGATGGGAAACCCTCTCAAAGTGAGGATCGGCGGATCGAACCCGTGACGATCGCCCTTGCCCAAACTCCTCTTCTTCGATCGACAGAGCCTTGTCTAGAGAAGAATTTTCTAGTCCTAGCCACGAGTTAAACCAACATGATACCAGGCGGATCGTCCAGAGAACTGAGCGAACTCAAAGCCCGTTTTTACACTCTGATGTCTCACGAATTTCGGACATCTTTAAATACGATTTTGATGTCGGTCGAGTTACTGGAAGTAGAAGACGGAGAACAAGAAGACGATCGATCGCACTACCACCAGCAAATCAAACTCGCCGCCGAGCACATGAGAAATTTGCTCAATGAAGCTTTGGAAAATTTTAGTCCGGATTGAAGGTAAAAGGCAGAGGGCATAAGAGTGGTAATCCCATCCCCCTTATGCCCCCTGACCTTCTCACCTTCTGATTGCCCATCCCCCCTTCTGTTAGGCATAGCCAGAACCTTCTGAACTCCTGCAACTCCTGCAAATCCTGAACTCCTTGGAAAAATTGTGGATAAATATTAAGTAAATACAATATAAAGTAGTGTTAACGAACAGAATGGGGTTCGCTCGAATCCGCCAGGAGAGAACAGACAGATCATGGGCAAGGTAGTTGGCATCGACTTGGGGACAACCAACTCGGTGGTCGCGGTGATGGAAGGAGGAAAACCATTAGCGATCGCCAATTCTGAGGGGATGAGAACAACGCCCTCTGTGGTGGCTTTTAGTAAAGACGGCGATCGCTTGGTGGGCCAGATGGCGCGACGCCAATCCGTTCTCAATCCACAAAACACGTTTTTTGGCGTGAAGCGCTTTATCGGTCGCCAGTACAACGAACTCAATCCGGCATCTAAGCGAGTTCCCTACACCATCCGCCAGGACGAAAGCGGTCGGACTGCCATCAAGTGTCCCCGTCTCCAACGGGACTTTGCTCCCGAAGAGGTGTCGGCAATGGTGCTGCGGAAGCTGGCTGATGAAGCCTGTCGCTACTTGGGAGAACCGGTAACCGGTGCGGTGATTACCGTCCCGGCTTACTTCAACGATGCCCAGCGGCAGGCAACCCGAGATGCCGGACGAATTGCCGGGTTGGATGTCAAGCGGATTATCAACGAACCGACAGCGGCATCCTTAGCCTATGGACTCGATCGTCAAGACAATCAAACCATTCTAGTGTTTGACTTGGGTGGTGGGACTTTTGATGTGTCGGTGTTGGATGTCGGGGATGGTGTATTTGAAGTCCGTGCCACATCCGGCGATTCCCAACTTGGCGGCAACGATTTCGATAAAAAAATTGTAGACTGGCTTGCCGAACAGTTCCTGGAGGCAGAGGGATTGGACTTGCGGCGCGATCGTCAAGCCCTACAACGCCTGATGGAAGCCGCAGAAAAGGCGAAAATCGAACTCAGCGGTGTTGGTGTCACCGATATTAATCTCCCCTTCATCACCGCCACCCCAGATGGTCCTAAGCACATCGAAACGCGGCTGACGCGAGGTCAATTCGAGGCGATGTGCGATGATTTAGTCCGCCGATTGAAGTTGCCGGTCAAACAAGCCTTGATCGATTCGGGACTGACACCCCGACAGATCGACGATGTGGTACTGGTGGGCGGTGCCAGCCGCATGCCGATGGTACAGCAACTCGTTCGCAGCATCATCGATCGAGAACCCAATCAAAATGTCAATCCCGATGAAGTGGTGGCGATCGGCGCCGCGATTCAGGCGGGTATCTTGGAAGGAGACGTGCAGGATATTCTTTTGTTGGACGTCACCCCCCTATCCGTGGGGTTAGAAACCGTGGGTGGCTTGATGAAGACCCTGATTCCGCGCAATACCACGATTCCTGTCCGACGATCGGATATTTTTTCCACTTCAGAAAACAACCAAACTCAAGTCGAAATTAACGTCGTCCAAGGCGAACGAGATATGGCAGCGGATAATAAATCCTTGGGTCGCTTTCTGCTGGTGGGGATTCCTCCAGCACCCCGAGGAATTCCCCAGGTTCAAGTGTCTTTTGATGTCGATGCGTCCGGCATTCTCCAAGTCAGTGCCGTGGATAAAGCAACAGGTCGAGAACAAAGTGTCACCATTCAAGGGACATCGACCCTGAGCCAACCCGAAATCGCTCAGGCAATTCGCCAAGCCGAGCAGTATGCTCATGTCGATCGCCTACGTCGGGAAAAGGTGGAACGACGCAACCGGGCAGAAGCCTTAGCGGCTAGAGCCGAACGGGAACTGCGAACCGTTGCTCTCGATTTCGGTCTACAATTTGCCCAAAGCAATCGCCGTCGCATTGATGCGTTAGTCGTGGAAGTGCGGGAGAGTTTGCGACGTAACGACGATCGGGGACTCGATTTAGCCACTTCTAGCTTGCAAGATGCGTTGTACGAACTCAGTCGTGAAGTGTCTGAGTATTCCATGGATGGTGACGACGAGAATATCTTCACCACCCTGCGCCGCACCCTAACTGGAGATGATGACGATACTTACGGTTTGGAAAAACGTCGATCGATGGAGAATACAACGTCTCGCCTGCCCCGCACCAATGCCTACAATGAAACCTGGGATGACGATGATGATTGGTTCTAAACTCAGTGAGTTTTGATTCGGGTTCTTAGGAAAATGGGCGATCGATACGCCAGAAAAGAAATCTGAAATTAACGGACGACGATGCAAAACTTTCGGGACTACTATCAGATTCTGGACGTAACTCGGGATGCGCGGCCAGAGGAAATCAAACAAGTTTACCGCCGACTCGCTCGCCGATATCATCCGGATTTGAATCCCGGCAACAAAGCCGCAGAAGACAAGTTCAAGGAGATCGGCGAAGCCTACGAAGTGCTTTCCGACCCCAGCAAACGGGAACAATACGATCGATTCAGTCGATTTTGGCAGCAGAAAAATTCCGGACGCACAACCACTCCTAAACCGGGAAATGTCCGCTCCAGTGTTCGCAATGGCGCATCGTCCAATGCCCAATTCGAGCAGTATGCGACTTTTGAAAGCTTTCTGGATGATTTGCTCAATCGGCGCACGACGGTGGTCGATCGACCCCCGCCGCCACCGGGTTCTCGCATGCGGGTGGATACACCCGACGCCTTTCGCCCGAAAACTACCAAAACTGCCTACACCATTCCGCGATCTTCGGCGCCTCGGGACATGGAAGCTCGCCTGACGTTACCCCTAGAAAAAGCTTATCTCGGTGGCAGGGAACGGATTCGTCTGGAGGATGGTCGATCGTTGGAGGTGAATTTGCCGACAGGAGTCATCGATGGACAGCGAATTCGCCTCAAGGGACAAGGCCCCAACGGCGGTGACTTGTTCTTGAAAATTTCCGTGGCATCTCATCCTTTTTTTCAGATTGAGGGAATAGATGTTTTCTGTCAGTTACCACTTTTACCCAGCGAAGCCGTATTGGGTGGAACGGTGGAAGTGCCCACGTTGGATGGCTGGGTGAAAATGAATTTGCCGGCTGGGGTAAAATCGGGTCAGCGGCTGCGTCTTTCGGGTAAAGGCTATGTTTCGTCGCGGGGAAAACGTGGCGATCAGCTTGTGGAAGTGCAAATTGTCGTTCCCGTGGAGTTGACTCCCCAGGAACGGGACTTGTATCAAAAATTGCGAGAGGTGGAAACGTTCAATCCCCGCAGAGATTTACCCGTTTAAATCTAAATTTAAATAAGATATTTTCATGAGCGATCGGATACGAGTCAAAGGTCTGGTTCAAAAAGGGTATGGGGTGGCATCTGGAAAATCTGGAGATCCTCGTTTTCCTCAAGGGACTCTAGAAATGCAGAAACCTTTTTTCTTCGATCGAGGACTGAATCTAAATAAATATTTTTCTGGGACAATTAATCTTTCCATTTCTCCTCATACATACGATATTATCAAAGCTAAATATACATTCAGAAATATTCAATGGTCGCCCGAAGCTCCACCGGAAGATTTTTCATTTTTTGATTGCCGGATCGTACTAAATACAGGTGAATCGATCGAAGGTTTAATTTACTATCCCCATCCGGAAACGAAGCCCGATCACTTTCAGTCTCCCGATATTCTTGAAATTCTGACACCTTTTATCGAGGGTTTAAAATACGGAGATGAACTAATCGTTGAGATCGATCGCCAACAGTTGACGATTGGCTAAATACGAGAATATTTCAGAACGATCGATCTTAAAATTAGCTCATCCCCATATTTTTTAGAATAACGATTAATTAGTATTTTCCAAACTGGAAATTGCCGATTTCACCCAAGAACTCATGAGAGAATTCACCTCGCCAGGGATTTCATCGTGAGGACAGTGTCCGGCATTGAGGTAATATTCTGTCAGTTGGGGATAGTATTGCCGAAACTTCGCTCCCCGTTCTCGTGCCTTTATCCACGGATCGCCTTCTCCCCACAACATCAATAAAGGACAGGTAAGTTGTTCTAAGAGTCGATCGACGGTTTCTCCTCGAGGGGTCTTGAAAATGGAGGCAAACACGCGAAAAGCACCCTTATCGCCCGATGGACGGTAGATTTCTTCTACTAATCGATCGGTCACTGCACTACGATCGACATACACTTTTTCTAAGGTTTTACGAATCACCGATTTGCGGCGGGTATTTTGGAATACCAGAAAAGTTACCCAATCTTGCAAAAAGAGCGATCGAAATCCCCGAGAGAGTAATTTCCGAGTCGGTTTGGGTTCGGGTTTGGGTTCGCTGTCGCTAAAGGGTCCGGCACTGTTAATCAAAATCAAACCCTTCGCCGATTGAGAACGTTGCGCCGCCACGCACAACGATGCGTAACCGCCGAGAGAGTTGCCCGCCAGAACCGCAGGTTGACCGATGACTTCGGTGATGAAGTCGTGGAGTTGGTCGCGCCACAGTTCGCCGCTATATTGGAGATTAGGTTTCGCCGATCGTCCAAATCCTAGCAAATCGATGGCAAATACCTGAAACTCTAGGCTTAATTCTTCTACATTTTTGCGCCAGTGGTCTGTAGACGCGCCAAATCCGTGAACGAGGAGTAGGGGAGGATGTTGGGAACAATCTGACCCTGCTTGTACGTAATAGATCTCGTGTCCGCGCCAATTCCAGTATTGACCGTCAATTGCCTTGGTTGAAGCTGTTGAAGCTGTGGTTGCTGTTTGCACGATCGATTCTTAGAAAGATTGTTAACTTTTATTAACTATCTTACCGAAAAACTGGGTTTAAAGCCAAGCCGTTCGCTTGGCGGCTTTGGATTATGCAAAAAGCCTGTGAGTTCATTGTTGCGGGAAGCCAAAGACCCAGAACTCACAGGCTGTAAGAGGAGCTAAGCACAACGGCTTAGGAACAAGGATTATGCAAGGGCTTGACGATAGTAGTCGAGCGCTTCTGAATTGCGACCCTGACGCAGCATCACATCTCCGAGAGTGCGATTCATGGCTGCACTATCGGGCTTGAGTTGGTTGGCTTTTTGGTAGCAACCCACAGCATCCTGATACAAGCCTTTCTTTTGGAAAGCATCGCCCAAACCTTTGTAAGCCGATACCAAATCCGGATTGACAGTTAAAGCTTGTCGGTAACTGGCGATCGCTTCATCGATCCGATCTTGCTTGAGATGAATTGCGCCGAGTTTAACGTAGTACTTAGAAGTGGCTTCCGGTTTGGCTTCCTGCTGGATTGCCAGTGCTTGATTGTAACAGGTTGACGCTTCGTCCAAGCTTCCCTGTTTTTGCAGCAAGTCGCCCAGTTGAGTGTGGAACTTGACAGAAGGTTTGAGTTCAACCACCTTGCGATAGGCTTCGATCGCTGCGTCGGTTTGACCTTGCTCGTTCAGGGTTTTAGCGACATCCAGATACACCCGGAATGGTTGTTCGGGTTTGAGGGCGATCGCTTTTTGGTAAGCAGCGATCGATCCATTAACATCGCCTTGCTCTTTGAGGACTGTTGCTAGCTTGACGTAGCCGGAAGCATTCTCAGGTCGAGCGGCAATAATGCGTTGATGGTATTGAGCCGCTTTGTCCCAGTCTTCCTGGCTTTCGTAGATGCCTGCCATCTTACGCAGGGCAGGAACATTGTTGGGAGAAGATTTGAGAACTTCCTCGTAGAGAGGCATCGCTTCCTCGAATTTGCCTTCCTCGTTCAATTGGTTGGCACTGTTGAGCTTTTCTTCGATCTGAGCGGATTTTTTGGATGTTGTTGGCATATTGGAGCAGACTCCTTAAATTTGACCTGTATCAGGTATAGCACGGGAATTTTGATTTGGGTAGGTTCAGAACTGTCAAGTTTCCGTGAAGCGGGCGATCGCGTCTCAATATCGCAGCCGTCAGAAAAATGGGGGAAGACTCGTCTGTAGAAGCTTTGCCATGTCCCAAAACCGTGACGAGAGATGTTCGATCGTATTGCCTGTATTCGTGAAATCGACATTCTCAAAAATTTTTAAGGATCGATTTAGTTGACGAATCTCCATTGCCATCAAACTCAAGAACGGGAAAAGAGTTACCGATCGAAAATTCACAAAGATCGATCGCCCATCGTCTCAATGACAGAACGGGAAAATGCACAACCGATTCTCCCAGTTCGACAAACAATACCTAACCGATTTCGGAGATTTAAAATGCCCCCTATCGCCAATTCTACAGTAACCACTCCCGCAATTTCTACCGCTGTTCCCCCTGTCACCGTTTCGGAAAAAGCTTTCCCCTCCACTGTGGCAATAAACTTACCGACCCTGCAAATCGGACAAGCTGGCGAAGCCGTTCGTTTCCTGCAACAACGCTTAAAAACTTTTAAATACCCAATTGATTTTAACGGTCAATTCGGTCGGCAAATCGATACTGCCGTCAAGCATTTTCAAGCACATCATGGTGGTTTACTCGTCGATGGAATTGTCGGATCGCAAACTTGGAAAGCTTTGTGCGAGAGCGTTCACGTCTACGGCTACTTCTTCGAGGCTGAATTTATTTCCACGACCTATTCTTACGATATTGGGATGCCTAGCTTACGGCAAGGCATCACCGGAGAAGCGGTGGAATGTTTGCAAATACGCCTGCAAAATTCCGGTTACGAAATCGCCGTTGATGGCATTTTCGGCAATCAAACCGAGAAAACTGTTATCGCCTATCAAAAGCGGGCTAACTTGGTTGCCGATGGCATTGTCGGTCGTCAAACTTGGCGACAACTGGGCGAATAAATCTGTCGTCGGTTGTCTGGAAAAACTTTCACTTGGATGCGGTCTATGTTGAAGGGCGATCGCCCTTCGCATTCACTCTTTGAGATCGGTTCGATCTCATTTGAGTGCGATCGAAGTTCGGGTGATATTAAGCTCCTCAAATGAATGTCAAATTCAATCGAAAACAACCGAGTCGATCGCACTACTTTCAAGAAAAAACTCATCAAATATTATTCGGAGAAACTATGACACGCCACGGTCAAATGTCTTTACGCGATATCGTTCCCCCCCGATCGAAATTTTATAACCAAGGGAAATTCGGCAGACTGTTTTCCCATCTGCCCCCCTTTGCTCCCGATCTCGAACCCGTTCGCCACGGATTACTAGAAATCGGCAAAGCGGCAGGCATTATGGATAAAGGAGACGCCGAAAATTTCGACAATCCCCGCCTTCCGTCGGGCTTTACCTTCTTCGGGCAATTTATCGACCACGATCTCACCTTTGACCCCACATCCAGTTTGGAACGCCACGTCGATCCCGAGTCGATCGAAAACTTCCGCACCCCGGTTTTTGAGCTAGATAGCGTTTACGGCGCAGGTCCCGAAGCCAATCCGTTTTTGTATGAAGGTAGAACGGGAAAGTTTCTCATCGATGCCGGATTCCCCAACGACTTACCGCGCAACTCGGTGAATGTTGCTCTCATCGGCGACCCGCGCAACGACGAAAACCTGATTGTTTCCCAGCTTCATTTGGCGTTTCTCAAATTTCACAACGCCACGATCGATCGGCTTGGCGTGGATTTTGAAAAAGCGCAACGATTTGAAGAAGCGCAACGACTGGTTCGCTGGCACTATCAATGGATCGTTCTCCACGAATTTCTGCCGAGTTTAGTGGGACGGGAAGTTGTGGAGGAGGTTCTGTTGCGGGGTCGTCGATTTTATAATTGGAAAAACGAGCCGTTTATTCCGGTAGAATTTTCCGTGGCGGCTTACCGTTTTGGGCACAGCCAAGTGCGGCCCGCTTTCAAAATTAACGATCGCTTTGAAGCCCCCATTTTTGGCGCGCCCGGTTCTAACGATTTATCGGGAAATCGGCGGATTGACGCCACTCGGGTGGTGGATTGGCACAACTTCTTTGAGATCGACGGTAGTACGCCGCAGCTTAGCAAGCGTATCGATACCACGATTGCCAGTCCGCTGTTCCGGTTGCCTTTCATTCCACCGAATATGCCCAGCAATCCCAGTTCGCTGGCGCAGCGCAACCTGTTGCGGCATTTGACCTTCAGCCTGCCTTCGGGACAAGCCGTGGCGCGGGCAATGTATCTCGACCCCCTCACCCCTGGCGAACTCGCCGATGTGGCAGATTTGAATCTGGGGATGGAATATCGGACGCCGCTGTGGTTCTACATTCTCCGGGAAGCCGACAAGCGATGTGGGGGTCAAACCCTGGGGCCCGTGGGCGGTCGCATCGTTGCTGAGGTCTTTATCGGAATGCTTCAGGGCGATCGAATGTCGTTCTTGTCTCAAGCGCCTGCGTGGAAACCCACCCTCGGTCAACAGGAAGGACAATTCGGCATTGTCGATCTTCTTAAATTTGCCCAAGTGGTTTAGTTGGGAAAGGGGGATTGCGATCGAATAAAGTCGATAATTTCTGGCAATCCCGTTTTCGTTTTCAAATTGGCAAACACAAACGGCTTCTCGCCGCGCATGATTTTGGTATCTCGTTCCATCACGCCTAAATCTGCACCCACCAGAGGCGCGAGATCGATTTTATTAATCACTAATAGATCGGATTTTGTGATGCCAGGACCCCCTTTGCGGGGGATTTTGTCCCCGGCAGCCACATCGATGACGTAGAGTGTGAGATCGACCAGTTCGGGACTGAAGGTGGCGGCTAAGTTATCTCCGCCACTTTCGACAAAAATCAGATCGAGGGGAGTAAAGCGGCGTTCTAGTTCTTCTACTGCCACTAGATTAATCGACGCATCTTCGCGAATGGCTGTATGCGGACAGCCTCCTGTTTCGACGCCCAAAATCCGATCGCTCTCTAAAGCTTGGGAACGGACTAAAAACTGAGCGTCTTCCTGGGTATAGATATCGTTTGTGACGACGGCGATTTCGTAACGATCGCGCATCGCTTTACACAGGGCATCCAACAAAGCCGTTTTGCCAGAACCCACCGGACCGGCAATGCCGATACGAAATGAACTCATGGGTTTTTCCCCATTTTCTTTTCTCTAGTTCTCAATGCCAGGACCCGGACTTGAACCGGGGACACGCGGATTTTCAGTCCACTGCTCTACCGACTGAGCTATCCCGGCGTTAATATTTAACACTTAACTAGCGTAGCAAACCCATCGGCATTTGGCAAGAGGCGCGATCGGCGGATTTTCGGAAGCTGAGTTGGGACTGCCGACTCAGCTTCCATGTGGCTCACATCTCAGCTTGGGGAGTATCGATCGCCGATTCCATTGCCTCAACGGCTTTGTATTCGACTAACTTGGTTTTGTGTCCTCGCAATCGGTTGAAGTGGAATTGAAGTTGACCTAAAACGAGGGGAAACTTAGCGATCGAACAAAAGGTGGAAAAGAGAACCGCTTCCTTAAAAGTGAGTCCTTGTTGAGACTGAGAACGAACGATCGTGCGAGCGATCGATACAGGATAACCCAGTAGCAACAACAAACTCCAACCCTGACTGGGTAAAAGTGTCGCCAGAACCAACAACGGTATGGCTAACCCCCAAAACCAGATACTCCGGCTTTCGCGCACCCAATGCCGCTCCGGAGTGCGACCGTGCAACCAAGACCCCTCGGCATAGGCATGACCCACGCGGCGATTGCGATTCCACCACTGGCGGAAACTGAGGATCGCGGCGTCGTGCCGGGTCATATCGGCTTCAATGCGGAGGATTTTCCAACCTTCTCGGCGCAACCGCACGCACAATTCCGGCTCCCCTCCTCCGATTAAAGTGGGATTGAAGCCGCCTACCGATTGAAACACCTCCGGACGCATCAGAGAATCACCGCCGCAGGCTTTGGCTTCACCCACGGGTGTATTCCACTCGATATCGCAGAGTTTATTGTAAATGGATTGTTCCGGAAACAGCTCCAAACGGCGACCGCAAACCACAGCCACATCGGGACGTTCGTTGAGAGTTCGTTCGGCTTTCTCCAGCCAGCCATCTACCAATTCGCAGTCCCCATCCACAAATTGAACGTAGTCGAGATCCGGTTCGAGTTTGAGGAGGTGGAAGAATCCTTCGTTACGCGATCGAGGAGAGGCAAAGGGTTTGGAAGGGTCGAGTTCGAGAACGTCAATCCCTAAGCTGCGAGCAAACTCTAAACTCCCGTCTGTCGAACCCGAATCGACATAAACAATCCGATCGACTTTTCCCACCGCCGATTCCAAACAGCGACGCAGCCGTTCGCCTTCGTTCCGTCCGATCGCTACTAATCCGATTTTACTCATAAGAAAGCTCTCTTGCTTGTGACTGTAAGTTTTGGGTAGATGCTAGATATGACCTTGCCTCGATTTTTAACGCTTGCTGATAACAGGAGCGGGAGGATTGACCCACTGGGAGGAATTAGCTTTGACTGTGGCTTTAAAGTTGTCGCAGGACAGTTCGAGTCCCAACCAGCCACCCAGCACGGTCAAATCTTCATCAAAGATAACGCGCAAACGATCGATGTTTTCCGGAGCCAGTTGTGGGCGCTGTTTGAGCGTCCACAACCCGCGAACCCAGTCGCGAGCCTTCTTGGGAACGAGGTGCTGTCGAATTTGTCGCAACAACGGCATCTCAACGATCGCATCCCGCCAAGCACTGCGCCGCACCCGCTCGCTCGACACGTTTTGTGCATCTAAATTCTCATGCCAGTGCGGTTGACCGGAATATCCCAAAAACTGGCAAATTCGTTCCAATTCTGACTGAGGATAGGCAAACAACCGCTCGAAGAAAACGGGTAAAATCCGCTGCGATCCAAACGTCTCGAAATAGGGTTGCAATTGCCGACTATAGCGACTGTACTCAATCAGTTGGGGGTAGGAATCCAAAGCACGATCGATGTCTGTAGAAACCCGACCTTGGCTCCATTCGTGAACGTACTGAGAAACCAGACGATCGATCGGATGGCGCATGACATAGATCAGTTTGACCTGGGGTAAATGCTTCCCGATGCGATCGATCGTATTGGGATACGTGGGAAGTTTGGTGTAGTGGGTGCTCGATTCCCCACAAAGCGAGTGTTCCGGTGCCCCTTGGAACAGAGACAAATACCAGTCCATCCCTCGAGCATATTGCTCGTCATTACTGAAAAAATTCGGTTCTTTCAATTCGCTCATGAAAAAACCGGGTTGCAGAGCGAGCTGTTCGTGAAGCGTACTGGTAGCACACTTCATCGCACCCATGATTAAAAAGTCGGGATGTTTATCCATCGTATTTAGCAGTTGGGATTCGATCGTACGTTCTCAAGAAAGACTGGATGTTCGGGTTAGTCTACCGCGATCGGTCTTTCATCGGTTCTAGCCAGTTCGTCCAGATATCGATCGCCTCGCGATCGCAAGTGTGCGGCTGTTTGTTTCCCACCCACTCGCGAGCCAGTGATAGCGATCGACCGGCAAGCCAGAGGACATTGGCAGTCCATAACCCTGTTTTGCCATAAAATTTAGCAAAATAGCGAGAACGAGAGGCATATAAATATTCGGGCGGGCGTTTGCGCTTAGAAATTGCCGCTTTCACTGGGCCGCTGCCTCCTCGCAAATGAACCACCCGCGCACCGGGCCAATAGAGAATCTTCCAGCCGGCATCTTGAGTGCGACGGCAGTAATCGTTATCCTCGCGATACATGAAATAACCTTCGTCCATCAACCCAATGCGATCGACCACCTCGCGGCGGATGGCAGCGCAGGCAAAACTAATCCAGTCGGGTTCGATGGGACTATCGGAGACTTGTAGGGGTACATCGAAGGACTTGAGCAGTTTGGTAATCGGTCCGGTTGCTGCCGAGGCAATGGTTTCACTCAGGGGAGAACGATGGCGAAAACAGCTAATTTGGGGCGTGCCGTCGGGCCATTCCAATCGCGGACCGATAATACCCGCTTCTGGGTTGTCTTGCAGAGCTTTTTTTAAGATCTCGAGAGCGCCGGGACGGACTAAGGTATCGCTGTTGAGTAACAAGTAAGCGTCCGCCTCCATTGCTTTTAGACCGAGGTTATTTCCGGCAGAAAACCCGCCATTAGACGGCGCGGCTAGCACCTTTGCCCACTCGCTCCATTGATGTTGGGCAATCGCGGCTTCGATTTGTTCGACCGATCGATCGCCTGAAGCATTATCGACCACGACTACCCGATCTCGACCGATTTGTACTTCTTTTTCCAAAGAAGTCAAGCAATCGACGACTAAAGATGGGGTTTTATAGTTGACAATAACAATTCCAAGCTGCATGAGAATCTGGTTTCCGTTAACTTAAAAATAAATGAAATATTTGAGGGTACTACGGCTAAACATAAACCTAATTAAGAGGAGAGCAAGTCTATCTTTGAATCACCTTCGATCGGGGCGATCCCGCATTTGCCCCGAGCGAGCTGTAATGTCGTTGCGTTCCTCCCTCTCGAATTAACGTTTCACCGATCGAATTGGATAAGCTCGACCGGCAACAATTCGTTTGGGAGGTCCCCGGCGCAAGAGCTTTGGACGTGCAGCTTTGGGAGTTAAAGATTCAGTCGGTTGTGTTGCTAAGCCAGACAGTCCGCCGCTAATTAACGCAAACACGGGGTTGTACATATTGTTCAGAACCGAGTCCAACATAAACAATGTCGTACATATAGCCAGGACGGCAGCCGAAGCAATTTGGGGTTTGAACCACAAGCGTGCTGGATAGCGGAAGCTAAAACCCAGAACTGGCAATAATAACGATCCTGTGACACTGACTAAGCCAATAACACCATTGGTACCAAAAGCCAGAATCCACATGCTATCGACCGTTGTCGTATCTTCTAATACCCCCTCCCAGTTGTAATCGTAAACGCGGTTGCGTCCCCAACCTGCCCAACCGAATAGCATTTTCTCTCGAGCTTTCTCCGCCAGAATTTCCTCATTATCAAATCGAAACTGTAGCGATTGTGCTCGATCTGCATTAAATCTCTCGGTAATCACCTGCGTAATACTATCGCCATCAAAAGTTCCCACCGCACCCGAATACAAGTAGTAGGACATTCCCACTATCAACAGGAGTAAAGGTAGTGTGGTTTTTACTGACTTAGCACAGAACATTACCAACAGTCCGTAGATCATATAGATATAGGCTCCGGTGGAACGACACCACAAGAAGACCAAAAAAAAGACCCAATTCAGTCCGCCTAGAGAGAAACCCCAAACTTTGTCTAGGGCTTTGGCTTTCGACAACCAAATGCAAACCAATGCTACTGTCATCATCCACATGCCCACCATCAAGCCGTGTTCCATAAAGACATTCGGTCGATACCCTCCGTAACGCATAGCTTGTCGCAGACCCGAGGAATGGGCAAAGAAACCATAAACTTTTAGATGTAGCTGCGGGCTGAAGCGACCTTCGTATAAGCACAGAGGAACGTAAATGAGTCCGCCTCTCAAGATGTTGAGCGCCAACTCCCGCATTCCCGACAAGCTATTGAGATACAGCCGACCTAAAAAATAAGGTAATCCCCAGATTGCCGTTTGTTCTAGTGCAGTATTGACTCCGTCATAAGCACCCAAGCCATTCGTCAAGGACGATATTATCGGACAGATACACCAAATGACCATGGGTGCGTCTATCCAAGTTAATTGCAATTTACTTAAACCTTGGGAATCGTAAACAATCAAGGCAAGTACAATGCCGTAACAGGTGGCGATCATTCCTTTGTAGTCGGGAATGAGTGGCAATGCAAAAAACGTTCTTTCGGGTAGAAAGAGCAGACCTCCGATGAAACTGACAATCACTGCTGTCCGAACTGGATAGCGGGTAAAGAAGTAGAAAACGATCGGCAACCAGAGCAAAAGGGCAAGCTGTGCTTGGGGTGTCATGGCAAAGAAGAAGAGCGGGATAAGGAAAACGAAAAGACAGCCATTTATTAACGATTTCAATATAGCAATTCTATTTCGATCGTTACCAAAAAATAGGTTCGCTCCCTTTCACAGCAGGGTTGGTAAACTATAAAATATAACCATCTATCTAGAACGGCGATTGCCCATTCGTGCATCAATGAATGAATGTACTCAAGAAATCTTATTTTAGCCAGACGGACAAGTCTTTTTGGATCGTATCTTGAAGTTTTAAGATATCTTCTCGATACTCTTGGGTGAGTTGGTGACGAAGTTCTGGATCGAGTTTAGGTTTGATCGCATTTTTTTGCTTGAGGCTCTTTTTGAGACGATCGCGCCAAGCTTGGGGAATGAACGGTTTAAGAAGCTTTTTGACGAAATTGGGACGATCGATTAATCGATCGAGTTGGGCATTTCCCGGAATTTGGGAAATATTGTATTTTTGGTCAGTTTGGGGAACAAAAGACGGATCGACTTCTAGATAGTTGAATATATGTTGAGCCAGGGCGATCGGATCTTTTTGTAATTCCTCAAATAAGTACACGCGAATGCGATCGCTCGAGAAGCGATCGTAGTATCGTTTGAGTTGAGTATAGTAAAATCCTCGGTGTTTGTAATGATAATTGGGACTCCAGTCCTGTGCCACACGCGCATCTTCTTCGTTCCAAACCTTTAAAAAATCTGCCCCCAGTGGTTCGAGTCCCCGTTGCACCCAATGCAGGAAATGCGAGTAAGCTCGATCGACGGGATGACGAAGAATGGCAATGATTTTCACATTCGGCAGGGTCTGCTGAATTTTCTGGGCGGCTAGAGGTGCGTAAATATAGAGGGGACTGGCTTCTCCAATCGCCGTTTCTCCCGAAACACCGGAAAACAACTCTTGATAAGCATCCCAGTCTCGAATTCCCTTAACTTTAGCCAACCCGCCAGATCCTAGCGGTTCCGCATCCCATGTCGTTCCTTCAAGAGCAAAAAACTTAGGCTCTTTGACAGAACTCATATAAATTTGCGGATGCTGTGCTAAATAGTGATAGAGCGAAGTCGTTCCTGACTTCATCGCCCCAATTATTATAAAATTCGGTAAAGTCATAGGTTTAGAGTCCCATCTATGAGTTAGCGCATTCGAGTGGGGTCGGTGGTTGTTGGCTCAATGGGTCTTGAAATCCCCCCTCCGCCAACGATCGATCGCGGTGATAAAGGCTTCCTCGCACAGCTTAGCTGCATCGTCCCAGGTATAAGAGATAATTGTCTCGTATGCCCGATCGGACATGGCTTGCCATTCAAGATTACTGAAGTGACAAATCTGTTCGATCGCTCGCGCCATGTCTTCGGGATCTTCGGGTCGAACGAGAATACCGGCTCCATCGGCTAAGAAATCAGGAGCCGCGCCAGCCGGAGTCCCAATCACTGGCGTCCGACACGCCATAGCTTCCAAAATCGGGAGACCGAATCCTTCGATGCGACTGCCGAACAACCAAGCATCGCATTGAGAATAAATATCTCTGATGGTTTCTTGAGGCGGTTGGCAGATATACTCAGTTCCTGGAGGGAGTGGTAATTCCGGCACGGGATCTTTTATGCCAAAGACAATCAAACGCAATCCAGGAATATTTTGGGCTGCTAAAGAAAACGCTTTCAGACTGATATCGCATCCTTTCCAAGACTCTTTAGCGTACATCATGCCTACTGTGGGCACGGGTTGCTTGCCACGGGGTGGCGCGTAGAAAAGCTGGGTATCGACGCTATTCGGGACGACGGAAACGCAATTGTCACCATATCGATTACTCATCAAATCAACCATCCACTGTGCCGTCGTGATTTTATGCATTGGCAGTGAATATGTTGCCATAACCCGATCGATGGGCTGACTGTCGTGAATTTCGTGATGTCGGATAAAGTAAGTTTTAATCCCTTTAGCCGCAGATAGCCGAGCCACCCACTCAGCGGTTTCCCACCACGTCGCTACCACTACATCTGCATCGGGAACATCGCGATCTTCAACGGGACGGCGCCGTGCGAGGGTGTGGAGAGGAACGTCGATATAGTCAAAATGAGAGTTCGATGATGGAGGAACAAATTTGTTGCGCCCCAGGAGAGTCCGAACCCGATCCCGCAGGGAGGGTGGGCGCCGGGGAACGGATACGGCAAAGACTGAGTGACCGCGTTTCTGGAGGCGATTAGCCAGGGTTGCGGTCGAATCGAATTCCACCTCGAAGGGAGACGGTGGGCAAAACAAAGGTAATTCTCATGATAGTGTCTATTTGGCATGGGGTTACTCTTTCCAACGTGAGAGATCGCGATCGAGAAATTGAGCCAGTTGTTGGTTGGGTTCTCGAAAGGTTTCTAGCAGCTTCTGACGAGTTTCCGCAAGCATCGGAGTGGGAACGTATTTTTTCTTTATCTTAGACTTGTAAGGCAGGTTATTTAAAAAATTATAAGCCACATCTCGAACATTTTGTGGCAGAGCAGATGCGACCTGAGAAACACCAGGAATTCGTTTCAAGGGTGCCGTCATGCGAGAGCGAACAAACCAAGTTTCATGAGTTTTAGCTTGATTTGCAGTAATCGCTGCCGGATTGAGTAGATCGATCGTATCATCTATTTCTAAAAAACGACAGACCTGCTTCAAAGTTTCTGCTGAATTAGACGTCACGTCTTTCATTAATAAAAACAAAAACGATTCCGGTTGAAAAAAGCGCAAATATTGTTCGATTTGGAGAACATAGTTACTGCTATCAATAAAAAATGATTCTCTTTCTATGCGTTCTTCAAACGTCTCTCCTACTTCTAATTTCTCTTTTTTATTTTGCGCTGTTTTAATACGTTGAACGTAATGAGAGTATGCCCGATCGACGGGGTGACGCATCAAGTAAATCAATTTCGCCTGCGGTATATGTTGGGCGATACGGGCTGCTGTATGAGGAAACTGCGGCGATCGGGTATAAATCGTCGAGGCTTCCCCACAGATTTGGTGAGGTTGGGCATTGTCAAACAATGAAGAATACCAATCTATTCCCCGAGCATAATTCTCGTCACGAGCAAAAAATTCCGGTTCTTTTGGGGTACTCATGAAAATTTGAGGATGTCGGCACAAATATTCATAGAGAGTTGTCGTTCCGGCTTTCGCTGCACCGATGATGAGAAAGTTTGGTAATCGCATTTTTAACTCCTACAACGGGTTTCGATAAAGTTTAGCTACCGTCCATTACACGTAAATCCTTCACAATAGATGCCCCAATTTTCTTTGAGTTTTTTCCAACTCTAAGATCCCGATCGCTAAATACTCTAGAGACGGGATCTTATCGGAATAATTATTTTGACGGCTCGACGACAACTTCTTGATAGCTGCCTGATTTGACCACACGACCTTGTTCCATCAAATAGACACGATCGCAATGTTCTACGGTAGATAAGCGGTGAGCGATAATAATCATGGTTTTCGTACCTGCTAGTGCTTTCATGGCTTCGGTGACAAACCGTTCGGTTTCGTTATCCAGTGCCGCTGTTGCTTCATCGAGCACTAAAATTTCGCGTTCGTGATAAAGAGCGCGGGCGATGCCAATGCGCTGTCGCTGTCCGCCAGATAAGCGGACGCCTCGCTCGCCGACACCGGTTTTAATCCCTTTCGGCAATTGAGTCATCAGATCTTGAAGTTGTGCAGCTTCGATGGCTTTGTGCAATCGTTTTGGGTCAATGAGAGGATCGGGCACTCCAAAGGCGATATTGCGTTCGATCGTATCATCTGTCAGAAAGATTGATTGAGGAATATATCCCACTAGGTTTTGCCACGATCGGAGATCGTCATAGATAGAAACACCATCTACACGAATATCTCCGCTTTGAGGTTCGAGCAATCCTAAAAGAACATCGACCAGAGTGGTTTTTCCAGCACCCGATTTACCAATCAGAGCGATCGACTCGCCCTTTTTAAGGCTTAGAGAGATATCTTTGAGGGCGGGCTCTTCGATTTCGGGATAAGAATAGGTTACATTCTGGAGTTCGACCCGACCCGAGAAGTCCATGGCTCGATCGTTGATGCCATCGTCTGTTTTCTTGCTGCCTGACCTCCGACGATCTCCTGGCTTGCCAATCTCTTGGAGATCGAGATAGAGCATATCGAGAGCATAGCTGGAGTTTTGTAGTTGTCCCATGCCTTGAATAAACTGGCTGGATGCGGGAATGAGGCGCATCGATGCGACGGCAAAAGTCGCGATGATACTCGTGAAGTCTTTGGAATTTTCATCGGCAAACAGTTGAGCACCGCAGATAAACAAAACGACAATGACGACGAGCATTGTCTCGATCGAGATGCGGGGAAGAAGTTGAGAGCTTTGAAATCGCGTTGCGGCTCTGGCAAACTTTTGAGATTGTTCGTCCATTTGCGCTTGAAAATATGGCTCGCACCCGATGACCCGCGTTTCTTTTAGTCCGCCCAAACTATGATTGAGAACGCTAATCATTGCTTTTTGGGATGTAGACTTAACTTGTCCCCAGTGCTTCAATCGACGCCCTAACCTTTTGAAAAACCAAAAAGTTGGAAGTAAAATTCCTAAGATCATCGAGAGTAGCAGCAGGTCAGTTTTAGCCAGCACTACCAAAAGAGTAATCATCATTACGAAGTTAGATGTAGCCTCTAACATCGGTAAAAGACAACCATTGGTAAATTGATTCGTTTCGACAATAATATTTTTGATTAAGTGAGAACTGTTTCGACTGAGATGGAAGGTGTAAGGAACCGATAGATAAGCACTGAGCAGTCGGGAAATCAGAAGTTTCTTTTGCTGAAATCCAAATTTAAAAATGTAGGTTCTAACCGCAAAGTAGCTGACCGATTTAATACAAAAAGCAATGACGATCGCTAAGCCAAGGACTACCACGAGTTGATTGCTGGACTCTAAATTCAACCCGTTGTAAATCTGATTGAGAAATCCCATATTCTCAAAAGAGTCTGGCTGAGATGCTAGACTGAAAAACGGACCGAGCAATCCAATTCCAAAGGCTTCTAAAATTGAGGTACCTATAAACATCAAGAGGAGTACGATCAAACTCCGTCTCGTACCGGTCAGTACGTATAAAACTTTTGAGATATATTTACGCATCTAAGCACTCCTTCCATCGTTTGCTAAATTTCCCGACACACCTAATCAATCAGAGAACGTTTGTGATACCTGCCTTTGAACGATCGTTCAGCGATTGGTTTCCCTAAAGGGAGTTGGCAATCTCTCAGTTTAAAGTTCCCAGAGCGACCCTGACAAAAATAGGATGGGAACATCAAAGCTCAGTCACAAAGCGTTATGAGAGTGTCAAGATCTCTGAAAAGTAGAAGAATCAACAGTTACAGTTGATTCTTGTCGATCGACGGAATCGTTTATCGCGCTCGATTCGACATCAGAGCCAAACAGCATGGCTAATTTGCGAGCCTCTAATGTCGCATCGTGGTGCTGTGCTACTCGCTCAGCTCCAATTCGTCCCATCTGTGCTAGGACTTCTGGCGAGGTTTGCAACGCCACTCGAAGGACGTCGGTTAGGGCTTCGACAGAGCCAGGAGGCACTAACCAGCCGCAGACATTGGTTTCGACTAATTCAGGAATACCCGCTACGTAGGTACTCACGACCGGACGACCCAATGCTAGCGCTTCCATTATACCCACGGGCAACCCTTCCGCAAAACTGGGCAGCACTAGCACCCGCGATGCGAGTAAGTAATCTCGAACTTCGGCGTTGCTTGCCCATCCGGTAATCTCAATTCGGTCTGGCAAATTCCCGCGATCGATCGCCGTTTCAATGGCGCTCCGCAATTCTCCGTCACCCACAAAAACCAATTTAAAGGGTATCCCTTCTTGGGCGAGACGGTTTGCGGCTTCCACCAACAACAAATGTCCTTTTTGTTCGCTCAATCGACCCACACAAACCAGTTGAGGTGCAGTCGGAGGGGCCGTAGGGGGTTCGGCTAAAAATTTTCGATCGACTCCGCAATGAACGACATGAATTTTTGACCAATCTCGGGCATCGCACCAGCGGTAAAGTTGGCTGCGCCCGAAGGAACTGACGGCAACCACAAAGGCGGCACGGGCAATCTTTTCGGGTAGGGCGATCGCCTGGACTTTATCAAATTCTTCCGGACCGTGTACCGTAAAGCTATAGGGAGGACCCCCCAAAACTCGACACAGCATCGCCACTGCGGTCGGATTGGTTCCAAAGTGGGCATGAACCCGATCGACCCCATCTTCTGCCATCCATCCCAAAAGGATGCAGGCTTCGGCGAGGTACGCCAAATGGAGCAACACACCGCGCTCGGAACCCCAACCCACTTGCAATGCTAAGCGCAGGGCTGCCAAAAATTTACCGGGTCTGCCGATGGCGACTCGCAAGAGTCCTGATAACAAACCGACGATTCCGCTTGCCAAAATCACTCGCGTTTTTTGCAGTTCGATTTTGTCTTCTTCGTCTACTAATTCGCCATCGCAGGTACGAATGGCATAACGAGCTACGGTAACGCCACAAGATTCCAGTCCCACAATTTCACGACGAATGAAGCTGTGACTGACTTTAGGATATTGATTGATTAAGTACGCAACTTTCATAACGATGATGGCGGGGTAGAAGAGGATTTAGGCAGAGGCACGGGAGATTCAGGTTCGATGAGAAAGACTTCGATCGGCATATTTTCTATGCTGGTAAAGGTGTCGCGATCGACGATTTGAAATTCGTTGCCGACGAGAGTGTCAAAGACGCGATCGGTTTCGGGTTTGTCCTCGCAGGTGAGCCAACAAACGAGCCACAAACGAGATCGAATGGGAATTTCAATTCCAAGAGATTGCTCAACCTCTGTAGCATCCAAGTTGGGCGTGATTGCTTGTTTGTCAAGAAACTGAATTGGGGTGGCGCCCCGATAGTAGCGAAGAAGAGACTGGTCTTTAAACCGGTCAACTGAGTGGTACACGATCGTATCGCCTGACTGCTGGTTATCGCTGAGAACCTGCGCTACCCCTTTCCAATCGTTACGGTACAAGATCGTGTAGTAACTTCGCAATCCACCCCCAACCGCAACCAGATAGACAGCAGCCATTCCCAGTGCAACTCGCCGCCAGTGTTGCCAAACCCAAATAAATCCGAATGCCATCAATAGGATAAAGTAGGGCGCAATGAACAGGAGATAGCGAGGTACCCAAATCGAACTCTTGACGTAGGAGACAAACAAGATTCCTGCTGTCGGAATCAGCGCCCATGCCGCCACGGCTAGCAGTTTTTCCGAGCGATTTTGCTTCAGGAGCGAGATGAGTGCCACCCCGAGCAAGCCCAGTAGAATGACGGTAGCCAAGCCATAGAGCAATACGGAAAATAGGTTAGATGTCGCAGCCAGGGAAAGGTTGGTGGTTTCGCCCGGTTCGAGAGCCGCTTGGTCAGGGGCGAGTAAATATTTCATCGGCCAACCCACTGTGAATTGAAGCGGCATGGTCAAAATCCGAGCCAATCCCAGTGTGGGAGGTGTTGGACCCTCAAAAAACTCTTCAGCTTTGCTACCGAAGGTCAGAAGCCATGCTGAGGGGAGAAAAACCACCCCGATAAAGAGGAAACCACTACCAACAGCCAGCCACCAACGACGCCGACGGTAAAATTTCCATCCACACAGCAGGATGTCGGGAAATAACAGTAGGATATTGAGCGGTGTTGTCACAGCCGCACCCGCTCTCGCCAGAGACCAGAGGCTAATCGCACGCCATGAGGGTCGATCGAAGGCTTCGGCTAGGGCTAGAGTCCCGAGTAGACTGAGAAATACACTCAATGAGTACATCCGGATTTCTTGGGCGTGATTGATAAACAAAGGCGAAAGCGTCATCATCACAGCCGCCACCCATCCGATTGAGTTTCCCAGCATCCGCCGACCCAGCCGCTGGATCAGAAAAACGCTGCTAACACTGAAGAGGACGGATAATCCTCGCAACCCGGCATCGCTTTCACCAAAGCGCATCCAAAAACGAAGGAGGATGAAGTAGAGAGGACGGACGTGGGGTTCAGTCCAATTAAAGTCTTGGGCACCCACCAGGCTGAAAATTTCATCAATCCATACGCTCTCCGTTCCGAGCTGATAAAGATTTAATGCCGTTGCTAACAACATCAACAGAGCGATCCCACACCACGCTCTTGGGATGACGCTCTTTGGGTGTTTGATTGTCTCCTGCATCTTAAGTTCTATCCTAAGTGACTGGGGGTAAGTACATAAAAGGTTTAGCTCGAGTCGCAGAGCAACGAGTGTTCCTGTCTCGCCGGCTCTAACCTAGGCTGCTGCCCCCGGTCTCTCGCCTCCACAAGCTATACATTCGAGCGAACCGCGATCCGCTCTCGCTACTGCATGTCCGACAGCAGCGAGTCCTCGTTGCACCAGTGCCTGGGCGGCGCCGACTTCTCGATCGGTTTGGTATTGGCATTCGGGACATCGATATGCCCGATCTCGAGTGTGGGAATTACTGATGTGAACCCCACATTGAGGGCACATTCGTTCCGCACCGAGAACCTCAACCCGATCGAAATACACACCTCGTTTCCAACACACCCCGGCAAGGATGTGCACGAACCGATGATTGTCAGCATCGGGCAAATTCCCAAATGGTTCGCCGTCATTGATTCTATTGACGGTCCAATCTCGGGAGCAAATTGTCCCGGCGCGATCGCACAGACGATGTGCGACATTGTAGTAATAATCTTTCTTTGCTGCATCAATGCGTTCGTAAGAGCGAGCAATTCTTCGATGCAGTTTTTTGCTGTTGTTCGACCCTTTGTTTTTCCGTTTCAATCGACGTTGCAGCAATTTAAGCTGGCGCTGTCGCTTCTCGAAAAACCGAGGTCTGGCAATCCGTTCCCCATCGGAAGTCGCCAAGAGGATCTCTTTGCCGAAGTGGATACCCAACATCGGACTTAGGGGCTTTGGATCGGAAATGGAAATATTGGCTTGGAGGGCTCGTAAGGCAAACCAGCCAGACGCTTTGCGTAAGACTCTAATTTGCTTCACCACAAATCTACTGGGAGGAAGACGATGCAACGCGATCGGGATCGTCCCAATTTTAGGAAGTTTGAGCTGCCAATTGTCACAGCCCATCGACGAAATACGATCTCCACTTTCGTGCTTTCGTTCTTCATGACCAGTCGTAACGATCGGATTGGATTTCAACTGAGGAAATACCATCGATCGTAGTCGGCCCGTTTTTTTGAACCGAGGAAACCCCAATCCTCGATCCCACATGGTTTTAAATGTTAGATCCACTCGTCCCAGAACTTCTTGCAAAACCTGAGAGTGTAGATCGGCAATTTCGGGATGCTGTTTTCGCGCTTCAGTTAAACTTTTTTTTTGAGAATAAAAAGTAGGTTTCGGACTGTCTACCGGAAGAATATATTCTCCCTGTAAACTGCAAAAATTGACCTCACACTTTCGAGATTTAATCCAAATTTTTCGCTCGGCTAAAGCATAGTTGTAAACTTGCCGAAGCTGTTCGAGCCAAGCTTCCATTCTTGAGGCTTGTTCTTGATTCGGATAAATTCGATAGCAATAAGTCAAGTTCAGCATTTTTCTATGCTAGCTTGCTGTTTATCCAGGTGTCAAGCTGAGATAAATGTGTCTATCTGCGAGTTTTTACCGATTGTTTCCGTATAGATCGGTAGATATGGATGATTTTTCTTCGTTGAGGTAAGCCAACGGATGCAGTCGAGAAGCGGGCTTTGAGCTTTTTTGGTCTACGGATATACGATTGTCGTTCGTTCGAATCTACTGACGTAACTCTTTATAGAAGTTTTAATAAAAGAGCCACTTCTGAAAAGATTCTGTAAAGTCCGGGTGTTCGATCGTTAAATTTTCCCTGGGGATATCTATCATCCCAAAAACGCCTTCAGTATACTCTTTGCTAATAGGCTCGACCCCAGGAAAGTCTCATTTTTCCGAAGATAACTCCGAAGATAGGCACGAACTCTATGGACTCTGGCACGGGAAAAAGCGCTGCTCATTCCTGAGGCTATCGTTTAATTTATCTCTAGGATTTATTGAACTTTTGAGATTAGCTCGATCGCTCGATCTGGACTTACAAATAGACACGACATCAGCCCTCGGGCCCCTGCCATTCGCCCATACAGATGGTGGTTCACTTGGGAAAAGGGCGACAGTTCAGAGGAATCCTGAATCGGCTAAAGACGATGCGAGGATCGCCCCAGGAAGCATACCAGTAAAGATCCTGAACGATCGCGACTGTATCTGCATTCTCAGACCCTTCCCAGCGAACGATCCCCAAATTATTCAATCCCACCACCTCTCTACCTTCTTGCAACCAACGGTTCCGCCAAAACAGATTGATAAACCGCAGCCACAAACTTTGAGGTGGATGTGGAGATTTTAACCAAGAAACATCCTTCATCCAAGGAACATTGTGGGCGCTTTGGCGCGGCATCCAATCTAAACTCATCACCCAATTGGGAGACGGAAGCGGCAGTTTCCCCTGGATCGACTTCACTTCGATTTCTTCTGGTGGGTCTGTTCGTCCAATCCACCAGCGCTGGCGTTCGGACCAAATCATCTGTTTGAGTTTGGTATGAATGAGTTGGGTGAGAAACTCAGTATTTTTGAGAGAACTGGAGGTGAGTTGCGCCAGAACGTGGGATTGAAACGAAGCCGATCGATCGTCGCGCCACCAGTAGTCCAAACGCGCCGCCGAACCGTAATGTACGTCTCCAGAGAGAATAGTCACTTGCTCTCGGTTCGCAAACAAGGTTGCGAGGAATTGAGTTCGAGCCTCCTCGTTGAGGTTCCAGGCATCGCCGACATCTCGATGAAAAACCTGGTTTTGCCGAAGGTAAAAGCGCTGAATCCAGTCGATTCCTTCTAATGCGAACAGGTTGGTGGATGCGATGACAATTGTGGCGTCGATGTGGGACGCACCTGTGGCGTTAAGACGATCGGTTTCCTGTAACGAGTCGCGCAGTTGACGATCGAAGGCACTGGGACACAAGAGCATGGGGGGGGCGATCCCTTTGCCATCGATGGGATAACCCCGCCAGGTACGCGCATCGAGAACAATGACTTCGTGACGATCGCTTCTGATAGTATAGTTCCAGGTCAGAGCTTCGGGATCGCGATCCAACACCAACACAGAACCCTCTTGACGCATTTTGGGTAAGTCGGTAACTGCATCGGTATCCGGCAGTCCCAAATATCGGCGGATGCGATCGCCCATCTTCCCGTCTTTTCCCCCCGATTTCGACCAATCCCGCGCCGCAGCCAGCAGTTTTGCCCCGGATTTGTCCGTTTCAAACTGTTGGGGTGTATTTCCCCACCCCTGAAAAACGGCATATGCCAGCATCGCATTTTGTACCACCCGTCGTCCCAAAGGTTTGCCTAAAACTTGCAAACACCAAGCTTGATTCAAAAACCAATCATCACTCACATCGTGATCGTCGAAAATCGTGTAAGTGGGAATATTTGCCAGTGCCCGTCGCACGTTGGGCAAACTCCGGGAAAACCGCTCTAATTGGTCTAGTTCGCGATCCCATCGATCGAGATCTGAGGAATTGCCACCCATTTCTTTTCTCCTGGGGAACGGTTCCGTCCAAAATACCTCCGATTCCGCCAGCAAATAAGCCGCACAATACTCGCCAAAACTGAATAAATGGCTTTTGGTATTTTGAGATTTGCCGTGTAACCCGGCAGTCAATCCGGCTTGCTGTTCGGCGATGTCGCTGCGGTGTCCGGGTTTTAACTGCTTCGGGGTTGTTTCCATCGCGCCGTGGGTGCAGGCAGCCGGGAGTAACGGCAACGGTTCTTGCCAACCGAGTAACGTATCGCCGAGTTGGGTGGCAACCCAGAGTAGAGGATCGGCAATATCGTCTCCGTAAATGCGATCGCCGGTGAGGAACAATTGGTGCGGTCGATCGTCAGCTTCTCCGGCTGAATACTGAATCTGACTATCCAAAATCGGCAGTGCATCGTAGAATCGACCGTGCATTTTACGGCACGATCCGTGAACCAGAGTCAAGCGATCGAGATGGTTGGGAGGGAGGGAAAAGGTGGGGAGTTGGTGCGGGAAATAGCTGATGGAAACCTGGGGTAGCAGAGGAGACGTGAGTGCTTGTTGCAGTGTGGCATCGCTCTCGAAGCGCAGCGTATAAGCGTAAATTTGTCCGGGTTGCAACCGGACATCGCCGATCGGTTTTGCGGTGATGGCGACAACGTGCAGGTGTTGACCGATCTGTACCGTCTCGAGCCCTCCGGTTGCCACTAACTCGCCCAGAACAGACCCGCCGTCGGTGGTGGCATATACTTGGAGTTCTACCTGGCGACTTTCTTGAAGCGCCAGCCAAACCGTCACCGAGTCGGAAGCTGTATGTTGTAAAGTCGGTCCGGCTAGAATCAAGGGCAATTGCGACAGGCGATCGCGAAACGGAATCCAAGGCATAGCAAGACAACGAGTGAAATTTTAGTTTACTGCAATTTAGAAGAGCGGAACTTCCCATCCAGATGAGGTAAGTACGGGGGTCGCCCTATAATACATAAGACTGACGCACTCTAGAAGCGAAAAATTTATCGGGGTGGGTCGATCCAGCCTCTAGGCAAAACCACGGCAGTCGATTTTATGCGATGCGTAAGTCTTGAGACCTTTGAAGTCCGTGTGGGAATGTATTCAAGTTTAACTGATTTACTGATTAGGTTTTAGAGGTAGTTTATGTTCGATCGCACACTCGCAGTGTTCGGCTTGAATGTCCAGCTGCCCGATCTTGTCGCCAGCACGGCAATTGTGATGGTGCTACTGAGTCTCATTAGTCTGTTAACGATTTTTTTGTTTAGAGGAATGTCCCATGTGAAGCTTCCGGATCTCATAGATTCTCTTGTCGAGATGTTAGATTCGGCAGAGTCCAAAGCCGTTTTTCTGAAGCTAATTCAGCCATTTCAGGGTTGGGTGATTTGGGTCATCGTTTCTGGGGCGATCGATCTTTTGCTTCTATCGAGTCCCATACCTTCCTGGCTGCTTTTCTTTGAGTTTCCACTGAGCTTACTGTTAGCGTTCAGTACCACTTTATTAGGATTTAGACTCTTTGAAGAACTCTTCGATCGATACTTGTTGGGAGTAGCACTAGAAGACGATCGAAAGATTAATACTGAACTGATCACATTGGGCAAGTTTTTGACTAAGGTTTTTATCGTTCTGATTATTATCTTTTGTTTTGCCCAAGCTCATCAATTTAATGTGATTGGTCTAGTTGCCAGTTTGGGAGTCGGAGGATTTGCGATCGCTTTTGCCTCTCAAAAAGTGATCGAGCAAATTCTCTGGAGCGTTGTGCTCTACATCGATCGTCCTTTTACGGTTGACGACTATATCCGTTTACCCGATCGTACTCTAGGTCGGGTTGAGTCGATCGGGTGGCGTTCTACCAAAATTCGCTTGTCTGGCAAAAATACTCTGATGGTCGTTCCCAATAGCAACTTAGCACAGATTAATATTGAAAATCTCAGCAGTGCGCGGCGTCTAATTTCCATGGTTAACCTCACATTTTTGAGGATGATTTCCGAAGAGGAAAAAGCTTTACTCCAGCAGCTTCTATTGGACAGTACCCGTGATATTCTCGGAATCGATCGTCAACTGACCCAGATCGAATTTCAGGATAGAACTGATGAGTCTGGTAAAGCTCTCGCACAAGCACAGGTTATTTTCTTCATTTTAGGGGCAGCAGAAACTTCAATGGAATTACGCAAGGGTTTGCTGGGAATGGCTCGCGAAAACATCATCAAACGACTGCAAGATTATGGAATTAGTTTCGATATTCAGGAAAGTACAATTGATGTCAGTCAGCCCATGAATATTTAAGTGTAAGCATTGGGCATTCAGAGAGCTTAAATGCACGTCAAAGCTCTATCTAAACATTTACCACTCATTTAAGGATGGCTACAGTCCGCGTAACCCAGTCTAATATTGGAAGCAATGCCAATTGAATCAGAAATACTTCAATATGTTTTAGAACTGATGGTGCGGTTGGGGTTATTTTCCCTAGTCGTCATTGTCTCACCGTTTGCTGGGCGATTGGGGCTTCGACTCATTCGCCGGGGACTCCGGCTACTGGAGTCCTTTGGAATTATCGACAGTGACAAGGCTTACCATCGAACGATCGAGCCATTGCAGACGCCACTCTCATTAACAGGGATGTTTCTCTTCATCGCAATTTGCTTAAATCTACTCATAAAATATGAGGATCTTTACAACTTTATCAGTATTTTTGTATATTCGATGTTGTCCGTGGGAATTGGTTGGTTTGCCTCGAAAATCGCTCATCAAATTATTCATCGATCGGCGATCGGTTTAGTGCATCGGTGGTTTGGAAAAGTTAATGAAGTTGTACTCATTTTTGAGACTCTAATTTATGTCTTAATTGTTCTTATGGCTGTGGTCATTTTTGCGATCGGATTGCGGATTAATCTGGTGGCTCTGGGAGCTAGTTTAGGGATTGGCGGTGTGGCGATTCGCTTTTGCCGCTCAACAGGCACTCGGACGACTGTTCGGCACGCTAGAGCTATATCTCGATCGACCTTATATTTGTGGAGAATACATCCGAGTCAACTTTAATCCTTACGGTGAAGATGTATATGGTCGGGTCGAGTCTATCGGCTTACGTTCGACGAAAATTCGGCTCCTCGCTCAAAATACCATGATGATCGTACCGAATTCAACGATGGCTAGTAAAAATATTGAAAATGTGAGCCGAGGCAAAAAGATTATGGCGATGCTTTGTTTAGACTTTCCCAACTGTTTGAGAGAAGACGAAAAAGCACTGGTAACTCATACGATCGAGCAGGAAAGCCGACTGTTCTGGGGTTTTGAAAAAGCGAGTACGCGAATACAGTACGAAGAAATCGATCGTGTCTCCAAGACACGCGCCCGAGTGTTCTTTTTCATTACCAGTCCCAGTAAAAATTCGCTGGAACTTCGCAAGCGACTCTTAGAACTAGCTAATCAGGCGATCGCCAAAAAACTAGCCGTTCAAAATCTGAGATTTACTGTTCCAGAACCCACAATTTATATCGATTCGCCTATGTCTCTATAGCCAAAAGGTTGTGTCGATTGTCAAGGTCTAGCGCTCTACTTTGACTCTCTATTTTGTTTAAAACCGTTACCTTCTTACAGATGATATGAATACCCCTTCTCCCTCACCATCTAATCCGGATCGAACCAGCACTTCGGAAAAGGAACTTTCTCTGGAAATGCTTCAGGAGCAACATCTCAATCTCAAACTCAGTGTTGAAGAACTCTGCAACCGAGTCGATCGAATTCGGGGGTTACTTCAAACCCTAGTCGTGGGTTTAGGGATTGCTGTGTTACTCGCAATCGGTATTTCGGGCTGGTTTGCCTACCGCCTGCTTTTACAAGAACAAGTCATGCGACGCGACACAGAACAGGCAACAGCAAACAATGGCAAAATGCTCGAACAGCTCGAACAAATTGATGCCCAATTGCAGCGCCAAAAAGAACAACTACAAACCTTCAGAGAAGAAGTTCCCGATGAATTCAAAACCCTGACGGAAACCGTTCAAGCCAATCAGCGACAGTTACAGCTTTTACGCGATCGCATCAAGCAAATTGAACCGCAGGCATCGCCTGTCGAACCTACCGAATAACGCTCTGAAGAATAAAATATCGATCGAGCCGGTCTGAGTAAGATATACCAAAAACCCGCTAATCTCGGCGCTTCAGTTCGGTTTTAATCGCCTCAGTCACCGTTTCAATAATCGCCACTCGGGCGTAGTATTTATCATTGCCGGGAATCACCGTCCACGGCGCAGTGGGTGTACTGGTGCGTTGAATGGCTTGGTTAATTGCCACTTCGTATAAGTTCCACTTCTCTCGATTTCGCCAGTCTTCTTCGGTGAGTTTGTAGGCTTTGAAGGGATTGTTTTGCCGTTCGGTAAAGCGCTTGAGTTGCTCTTCACGATCGATATGCAGCCAAAACTTAACCAACACATATCCTGCGCTGGTGAGTTGTTCTTCAAATTCGTTGATTTCTTGGTAAGCGCGATGCCACTCGGGATCGGTGGCAAACCCTTCTACCCGTTCGACGAAGACGCGCCCGTACCAACTTCGATCGAAAACTCCAATTTGCCCCGCTTTGGGCAATCGCCGCCAGAACCGCCACAGGTAATGATGAGCCAGTTCCTCGTCGGTGGGGGCAGCAAAGGTATGAACTTTATAACTACGGGGATCGAAGACATCGGTGAGGCGTTTAATCGCGCCGCCCTTGCCTGCCGCATCCCACCCTTCAAACAACATGAGAACGGGGACTTGCTGCTGGTGAATCTTCATCTGGATTTTCCGCAGACTCACTTGCGCTTCTTTCAAGCGTTCTTTGTACTCATCCTTGGGCAGTTGCAGACTCAGATCGACCTGGGCGAGGAAATTGGGTTCCGTGGGTTCGAGGTGTTCTTGCGGCGGTAACTGAAGCGCTGGGGTGAGAATTTGCCGCCGTTCCAAGGCTTCGGAGATGGTATTGACCATTTGCGTCAGGACTTTAATCTGAGTCCAACGGGAATCGTGGGCTTCTACCAATGTCCACGGCGCGGGACCCGTACTGGTGTATGTCACCATTTCTTCAGCAAAGGCGCTGTAGGTGTCGTAATTTTTGGCTTGCTGCCAGTCTTCGGGTCGAACGCGCCAGGCTTCTAAGGGGTCTTTTGAGGCTTTTTTCAGGCGCTTTTTTAGTTCTTTTTGACTCAAATGCAGCCAAAACTTAACAATGACCCGTCCATCGTCCACCATTTGCCGTTCAAAGGCGTTAATTTGGCGCATGACGATCGGGATTTTGGCAGCCGGAACTCGATCGAACAGTCGATCCTCTAAAACATGAGTATACCAACTGTGATAGAACACGCCGATATTACCCGCAGACGGCAGGTTTTGCCAAAACCGCCACAGAAACGGATACAGACGTTCTTCGGCGGTGGGGGGCCAAATGGGGTGAACGGCAAACCCCCGAGGGTCCATATACCCGACAATTTGCTTGAGAAGTTCGCCTTTTCCGGCTGCCGCCCAACCTTCCAACACGATGATGACGGGCAGTTTGTTCTCCCAGCAGGCTTTCTGGAGACTGCGCAACTTCTGCATGAGAAGCTGGATTTGCGACTCGTAGCTGTCTTTGTCTAGGGATAGATCGAGATCGAGGGTTTCGAGCATGATGTGTTGGCAGATGCAGAGCAATACGCTCAATTTTATCCACACCCGAACAAAAAAAACGGTCTACCGCCTTATTTCCTAATGAAGTCTAGACGATCTCTTTCGATATGTGGAGGGGGTGGAGCTTTGTACTGAAGCGATGTTTTCGGCAGATCTCGATCGTTGAACTCGATCGTTGAAAATTGGCAATCGATTCCCGGTTTTATTTCTCGATCGGCTCTCAACCTATTAGCTCACTATAGAAAATTTGTCCAGATGTATGACGATCGACCGTTGCGATTCTTTATGTTTATCCTATTTTTAAAGGATTGTCAACGATCTCAGTCACCCATTTTTGCAATTAGAATCATGCTCCAAATCTTCCAATTTTCACAACTTTTTCACAAGCTCAGCGTAAAGTGTAATTAAAGAAACAAATCAAGGGTCTCAAGAAAGTTTTCCCTAGCATGCAAAGCTCGATCGAGCTTTAGGGAAACACGCATTTAGTCGAACCGCTTCTGGGGAAACATAGAGCCCTAGGAGCAATAATATCAATCGATCGACGCTTTAACAACTTTATATCTCCTCTGGAAACAATTTGTAATAGAATCATTTTTCCAGATCGATATTCAGTGAAGCTTTCTGAACGTTCTGTGGCACGATTCTGTGCATTTTTGGTAATTAAATCTGGGTCTGGTAAAGAAATTAACGTCGAGTTCTAAGCTAAAACTCCTGAGATTTTGGCTTTCAGGCGAGAGTCTAAAGCTGATAGCTGATAGCGTGCGTGCTGAATGCTTACGAGGTCGTAAATACAGACCTCCGATCGTGATGGCTATGCTTTTGCCTGCATTATTCCCCAACTGTTACCTGTTAAAACCCAACTAATCCTAACCATGGCTTCCACTCCTATTACCTCTATCAACCTGCCTGCTGAAGAGTTTATCAACGAGAACTTTGACTTTTCTGTTGTTTTCGACAATACAAGTACGACAGATGTCGG
Organism: uncultured cyanobacterium; assembly: GCA_963838375.1. GTDB lineage: Bacteria > Cyanobacteriota > Cyanobacteriia > Cyanobacteriales > Geitlerinemataceae > DVED01. The sequence continues at coordinate 718,180 of CAWIQY010000019.1, forward strand.
TTACGGACCGTTTTTCGATCTCGTTGTTCCCGGAGAAATTACGCTCGGGAGTGCCAGCTATTTGGGTGCAGCAATTACTCTGGTCGAGTATACGTGGAATGGAACGGCATGGGAACAGGGTGGAACCCCGGTTAGCGAGCATCCCTACGATACCAACTTAGCGTTGCCGACGGGAGTGGATACTGGGGATAAATGGTATCTAGTTGAATTACCGTTCGGAAGCTTCGTTCCCGAACAGCCGGAAGCCGAGATTACCTTCTCCGGCAATACTCTCAGCAAAGCAGACGGTGCGTTGGTTGGAACCGCCTTGGACATCCAATCTCGGGGAGGATTCCGCTATGGGGATGACGAGTTCGATACCGTAGGAGACGCCATTCAAGAAGGCAGCATCCGTACCGAACAAATCACCCCGAAAGTCATCGAACTGACCAAAACCTCTGATGCGCCGGAGAAAGAGAGATCCACCGGTGAAAACTTCCCGGTTCTCTATACTTTGACAGTGGACATTGCCAACTTGGAGACGATCGAAAATCTCGTCATCTCCGATGTCCTCCCCGATAATATGCAGTTTTTGGGGTTTGTCGATGTGGCGGGGGCTCGGTTACTCAAGCACCGACACTCGGTGCGCCAGCGAATAATAATAGTTTTACCATCAACCTCGGTAACAGAACAGGTACGAACTCTGGCGAAGATATCGTTATCACCTATCGCGCCTACGCGCCGGAATTGGATGCCGATAGCGCTGAAGTCATCGATGCCAACAGTGGAGACGACAAACTAGCGCTGAACGAGTCTCAGGTGACGGGAACCTATGACGGTACTCCTGTCAGCGATGCAACGACCGATGCTGTAGGTTCCGAAGACGACCCGGCAGACTACGAGTTAAATCTGCGATCGATCGCCGTTCAGAAAGACGTCAGCATTGTCGGTGGCGGCGATGCCGTTCCGGGAAAAGTGCTCGAATACACCCTCGATTTCCAGATTTCCGACTACTTCTCGTTCAAAGATATCAAGATTGAGGATATCTTCTCCGACGGACAGCGACTCGATAGCAGCTTTACCCCCACTCTGGAGATTTTCGGGAACAACGGCACGACGGGTACAACCAGCTTCGATAACTTCGGCGGTAATGTCAACAACTCTTTTACATTCGATAACTTAACCGGAACCGTTGATACGGGGAATCCTGGGACTTCTACGGGTGAAACAACCCTCAACTTCAACGTTTCCCAGGAACTCATCGACGCTGCCATCGATGCCGATGGTATCCTCGTCGGCGATAAGTCTGGATTTGGCGACAACGCTTTAGGACAAGGGGGAACCACCGGACGGCTGGTGTATCGCACCGTCATCCAAGATGAATTCACCGACCTCCACAATACCACTGGCTTCTCCGGCGATCGAAGTGTGGACTTGGACGATGCGTTGAATAATATCGTTAATATTAGCGGGACGATCGTCGCTGATGATGGTTCTTCCCTGCAAGATGAAGCCGATGGTAGTGGTGCATCGGTTCCCATCGCCAGTCCCACCACGTCAAAAACCATTTACGCGATCGATGGTAACACCAGCATACCCGCAAATCTGACGCTCACCCCCGGTCAAACCGTCACCTATCGGCTGACGATGAATTTACCCGCCGCCGATGCGGAAAACTTGGTGCTGACGGACTTCTTGCCGTTGCCGGTTTTCGATGCGATCGAAATTCCCGATGGCGGTATTACGACCTACTCCGGTGTGCCTCCCGCCGCTGGGACGATTTCCTTCGGTCCCGATCATACCCTCAATTTGAGTGCCTTAAGTTCGTCTCTAAGCGCCCCAACGGTAGATAGCACCGGGGGTTCCTCAAATACGATCGCGATTAATTTCGGTTCTTTCGACGATTCCAACAGTCAACCGGCAACGATCGACTTACTCTTCACAGTAACGGCAACGGATGCTCCTTTTGCCGACGGATTGTTCCTCACCAACCAGGCTCAATCTCAAAGCGGTAACACGCAGTCCACAGTAACGAACGCCACAGAAATCGTTCAAATCGAACTCACTCAGCCAGAATTGAAGCTGACCAAAGGGGTAGTATCCGAGAACAATCCCAACGATGGTACATTCGATCCCGGCGCACCGACAGCGTTTGCCGCACCCGGTAGTGGCACATCTTATACCGGTGGGATTAATAGCAACAACCTGGCTGCGGCTAACATCGACAGCAACCTCTCCGGGGTCGATGCCGGAGATTTGGTCACATTTGCGATCGTTGTCGAAAACACCGGGGGTTCTGGTGCGTTCGACCTCCTCATTCAAGATGCAATTCCCCTCGATGGCGATGGCAACCCACAGTTCCAACTTCCCACAGGGGGTGCGGGACTGAACTTGCAGGTGTTCAACGGTAACGGGACGGCGATTTCTGGTGTCACTGGCAACTTGTTTAGCGGTGGTATCAACATCCCCGACGACGGTAACGGCGTTATCGACAAAGGACGGACGGGAAACACCGTTACGGGAGATGGTAGCAATCTGCTGATTATCACCTACGACTTGCAAGTGCTGAGTACGGCGGAATCTAACGAACCGCTGACTAGCGATGCCGAGATTCTGGAGTATTCGGCAGTTGAAGGTGGCAACGACTACACCAATGGAGTTACCAACGACGATTGGGTCGATGCAGCAACCGTCACCATCGATACGCCAACGATCGCCAAAACCCTGTTGGGAACGGAAGTTAACGACACCAATAACAACCAAACCAACCAAGCAACGATCGGAGAATACGTCCAGTACGAGGTCGTCTTGACCCTTCCCGAAGGCGAACTTCCCAACGCGCGCTTGGAAGATCGCCTCGATGCTGGATTAGGCTTTGTCCGGGTGGATGAGGTGATCCTCAGCAGTGGGGATATTACATCTTCTGCACCGCTAACGGCTGCGGGATTGGGGATTGCTGCCACCTCCACAGCAGGAACGGCAAATCAAAACGTCACCTTCACTCTGGGAAACCTCAGCAACGCCAACACCGCCAACGGAACGCCCGATACTATCACCATTCGCTATACGGCAGTGGTGGTGAATACAACCAATCCTACCCGCAATGACAGTGGCGACAAACGCAATAACCAAGTGACGTTACTGGCGGATAACGGTATTGGTACGGCTGCGAACCAGGTGCTAGTTCGGGCGAATGCCAACGATATAACGATCGTCGAACCCGTCGTCAATGTCACTCAAAGCGTGGTGGTGACGGAAACCGGAACCAGTACTGGGGATGCGGGAGACGAGGTGACACTGACGATTACTCTCACCCACAACTCCTCCACTCCAGATGCCTTTGAAACCGCTTTAACCAATGCGATTCCTGCCGAGATTCAAAGTCCCAATCTGGTGTCAGCAACGTTAAACGGGGGAAATGTCCTTAGCGCTTTCGACCTGACTGGAAACAATCTGACAACGCTAAATCCCTTCGATCTGACAGGTAGCGATACGATCGTCGTCACCCTCACCGGGACGTTGAGTTCGGCGGTTGCCCCCAACCAAGAAATTGACAACAATGCCAATGTTACCTTTAGCAGCTTGGATGGCGACGGTAGTGCTGGGGTAGATCCGGATACCAACATCCTGGACGATGCCACCAACACCACCACCGACGATCGATCCTCATTTGTCAACAATGCCAACGATGACGAACGGGATTACACCGCAACGGCAACGGGAACGGTCATCATCGAGAACGTATCGCCGGTGAAGTCGATCGTTGGTAGTTCTGAAATTGATACTGATAACACCACAACAAATGCAGAAGGCAACGTCATTACCGATGATGTGGCGATCGGGGAGACGGTCACTTTCCGCTTGGTGGTAGGTTTGTCTGAAGGAACCATCAACGGACTGAAACTTCAGGATAACTTACCAGATGGGTTGCAGTTTGTCAATGGTTCCGCCAAAGTTGCATTGGTGAATACCGATACCAATAACCTCTCCAGTAGCGATGCCGGGTTGAGTGGAGCGATCGTTGCCAACGAAACGGATGCCTTCACCCCAACCGTTCTGTTCCCCGATGGTAACGTTTCCACCACCGCTAGCGGCAACAACGATACCTACGGTTCTGGGACGGATATCTTCTTCTCCTTCGGCAACGTCACCAATACTGGAACCAACGCCGGAAGCGAGTTTGTGGTCGTCGAATACGATGCCGTGGTTCTCGATGTTCCCGGCAACGTCGGTGGTGTATCGCCGACTGCCTTGGTTAACAACTTCGATGTCATCATCAGCGGTACCAGCGTCAACACCTCCACCGATGCCACGGTAACAGTTCTCGAACCGGAATTGGCGATCGTTCAATCGTTGACTCTCAACGGCGTAACCGCTGATGATAGCGATACAACGACGGTTCCCACGGGAGATGCCGGGGATGAAGTCACCATTACCCTGAGACGTCACCAACAGCGGTACTGCTGGGGCTTATGAAGTCGTTGTTAGCAATGTTTTAGACCCCGCGAAGTTCGATTTGAGTACTGTTGACTTCGGCACAGAAGGGGTAAATTATCCCACGGGATACACCCCAGCGGTGAATACCATAACCGGAGAAGTCACCTTCACCGGAGGAGATATCGACGGTGGAGATACAGCCCAACAATTCTCCTTCACGGTAGACTTAGCCGATGGAGTCGAACCGGGTGAAACCATCAACAACGTGGCAAACATCACCGAAGCCACCACGATCGATGGTACATCTACATCAGGCATCGATCGGGACATTGCCGCCACCGATATCCCCTCCAACACCGAAACGTTGAGCATTGACGAACCCACCCTCGCCACTCGGTTAGTGGAGACGGAAATTAACGACGTCAATAACGATAACACCAAAGCGACGATCGGCGAACTGGTTACCTACGAACTCACCCTAACGATTCCCGAAGGAACCACCCCGACTTCTCTCCTCAGCGATACCCTCGACCCCGGTTTAGCCTTCGTCGGATTCACCAGTATCGACCTGGGTGGGGCAACTTCCTCCACGAGTGACCGACGTTGCGTCTCTCACCAGTAATACCAACGTCACCAACGACGGTTCGGACATCGCCATCGACCTCGGCGACTTGCTGAATACCGGAGACAACGTTGGAACCCAAACCATCACCATCCAATACCAGGCGGTGGTAGAAAACGTTGCCACTAACCAAGGCGACGGTAGTGAAACCAGCCCAAGTCTCAATAACGACCCCTCCTTTAGCTGGGATAACGGTACGGTTCAGACCATCGAAGAAGCTGCGCCTTCAGACAACATTTCCGTCATCGAACCGGATTTAGCAATTGTCAAAGATGTAGTGGTTGATGGTTCGGGAACCGAAGGAGATGGCGGCGACTCCGTTGTTTATACCATCACCATTCAACATTCGGGGGATAGTACCGCCGATGCCTTCGACCTCAACCTCACCGATGCGCTGCCACCGGAATTCGTTCCCGATGGTAGCCCCTTCAGCCTCGGTGCAGGAAATACCTCTGGTGTCAACCTCGGCGACTTCAGCATCGACGGAAGCAATAACTTGTCAGTTACTTCCGGAAACGTCGATCTCGCCCTGGGTCAGGTTCTCGTCCTCGAAATTCGCGGTACAATTCCCGATACCGTGGAGACGGGAGATACTGCCGACAGCACCGCCACCGTCACCTGGACGAGTTTGGATGGGGAGGTGAGCGATGTTTCCACCCATACTACCACGGGCGACGAAGAACGCACCGGAGACGGCACGGGAAGCAACGACTACACCGCCAGCGACAATGCCGAATTTACCATTACCGGCGCACCGGAAATCACCACGGAACTCGTGGGTAGCGAACTCGATAACGGCGTGGATAATGGCAACACCGACGCAGTTCCCGGCGAACTCGTCACTTTCCGCACCACCATCACCATTCCCGAAGGAACCACCTCCGGCGTGGTGTTGCAAGAAACCCTCGATGCCGGGTTGGCTTTTGTCGAAATCACTAGCATTTCCACCCCAGAAGGTAACGTCACCGGTGGATTTGACTTCACCGACGCAACCGCAGCAAACGGTACGGCAACTGCGGGCACCAACGGTAGCGACTTCACCCTGAACTCTGGGTAATCTGGTTAACGCTGCCAGTTCTAATGGTACTCCCGAGACGATCGTTATCGAGTATACGGCAGTTGTGCTTAACGATGCGGCAAACCAAAGCACCGATAATGAAGGTGGCCCGACCCTCAACAATACCGCCACTCTCGACTGGACAAACAATCCCACTCCCGGTACACCCATTGCAGCTAGTTCTGCGACAGAAGTTTCGGTCGTTGAACCGCAATTGGAAGTCATCAAGGATGTGGTGGTTGACGGTTCGGGTTCTGAAGGCGATGCGGGCGACCCAGTTGTTTATACTATCACCATTCAACACACCGGCAGCAGCCAAGCCGATGCTTTTGATGTCAACCTCACCGATGTCTTACCTGCCGGGTTCGTTCCCGATGCCGATGCCATCAGCGTCACCAACAACACTACCGGTAATACCCTCGCCGACAGCGATTTCGAGATTGGGGCAGGCAACACCCTGCAACTGGCAACAGGCAGCAACATCGACATTCCCGAAAACACGCTAATTACCCTCACCGTCAGCGGTACTCTTGCCGACAGCGTTCAGTCAGGCGAGGAAATCAACAGCCCCGCCGAAATTACCTGGACGAGTATCGACGGCGATGCCACCGACCTCTCCAGCCACACCACCACTGGCGATACCGAACGTACCGGAATCGATGGCGAAACGGGCAGTCCAAACAACTACGCCGACAGCGACGATGCCCCAGCTACAGTAACCGGGGAAGTCAGCATTGCCAAAACCATCACCAACACCAGCGAACCCGATGGCGACACCTCCGGAAATAACGTCGCCATCGGAGAAATCGTTACCTACCAAATCGCCGTCACCATCCCCGAAGGTTCCACAGAAGGCATCGTCGTTACCGACGATTTGCCGCCAGGTCTGCAACTGACCGGAACTCCCACGGTGATTACCGATGGATTGAACGGTTCGGTGACAACTTTGAATACATCGGGTGGAACCACCAGCGGCGACCCGATTACCTTCAGCATCGACACGGCAACCGCCACCGGAGACAACGACCCCGGCAACAACACCTTCATCATCGAATATCAAGCGGTGGTGTTGGACGAAGCTGGTAACGTCGATACCACGACCTTGACCGGAGATGCCCAGTTAGTCCATAACGATGCCACGGGAACTCCGATTGCTACTCCCATCGAACCGACAACGGAACCGACGGTGACGGTAGTCGAACCGGAATTGACCATTACCCAAACTCTGGAACTCAATGGAGAAACCGCTACGAATGCCGATACAACGGTTCCCAACGGAGATGCCGGAGATGTTGTCACCATCACCCTGGATGTCAGCAACACGGGAACCGGTGGGGCGTTTGAAGTCGCGATTCAAGATCTCCTCGACCCGGCTAAGTTCGACCTGAGTACGGTGAACTTCGTCACCACTCCCGATGGAATGGGGAACGTGAATGCCGATGGCATCACCTATACGGGGGTAGATATCCCCGCAGGCGGAAACCAGCAGTTCGTCTTCACGGTGGAATTGAACGATGGGGTCAATCCTGGGGAAACTCTCAATAACGTTGCCACCATCGTTGAAGGAAATACGATCGATGAAACTCCGATTTCTGGTGTAGAACGGGATATTACTGACCCAGATATCGATTCCAATCTCGAAGCGTTGACCATCAACGGACCGCCCTAAATGTGGCGTTGGTCGGCACTTCAGTCAACAGCCCCAACAACGGCAATACTGAAGCGGTTATTGGCGAACTCGTCACCCACCAAATTACCCTAACCATTCCCGAAGGCACAACACCGGAGTCCGTTCTCGCCAATGCCTTCGATCCCGGTTTAGCTTTCGTCGAATTCACCAGCATCATCCCATCTTCGGGTGTTGCATCGAATACAGTGGATTTGACTGATGTTGCTTCTCTCAACAATGCAGTTAACAACGCAACTAACGGTAGCAGCGTCGGGACTAACGGTAGCGGATTCACCCTCAACTTGGGTGACTTGGTGAATACCAACAGTTCCGATGGTACTCCCGAAACGATCGTTCTAACTTACACGGCTGTCGTCCTCAACGATGCCACCAACCAGGACACTGACGGGCAAACTGGACCCTCCCTCAACAGCAATGTCACCTTCAATTGGGAAACCAATTCTGGCGTTCCCCTGGCGGGTAGTCCCGACGAGATTACCGTCACCGAACCCCTTCTCACCATCCAAACGGAAGTCCTCGAAGACCCCAGTACCGCCCAAGAAAACGTCCGCCGCAATGTCGGCGATACGGTACGGGTACGGTTGACGCTTTCTAGCGACGATGCCGATGCCTTCGGTGCCGATGCTTTCGATGTGGCGTTATCTAACTTGATGCCGACGGGGGTAGACTACGCGGGCAACCTGGCTTACGTCTCTGGAGTCAATCCCGATTCCTTCGATGATGCGGGTGGGACGGTGAGTGCCACCTACAGCACCTTCCCCGATGGCAGCGTCTCGGTGATTGAATTTGATGTCACCCTTAATGGTACTGTCACCGTTGGCGACATTACCGATACGGCACAGGTCACTTACACCAGCTTGGCTGGCACTCCGGGAACCATCACCTCTAACAATGCAGCTTCCACGGAACGCACTGGAGATGGTACGGGAAATAACGATTACCGCGACGACGATCCGGCTTCGATTACCGTCAACCAGCCTCCGGAAACCGATGATGCACAAGAGTTTGTTGCCCCCAGCGAGACGATTAACATCCTCAATATGGGCGGTAACGATACCGATGGCGGTACGGTGGATGAATTCCGGATCGATACTCTGCCCGATCCCGCCGATGGCATCCTCTATTTGGGCGACCCAGCAACAGGTGGCACGCCCATCAACGTCAACGATATCATTCCTGCCAACCAAATTGGTAATCTCTATTTTGAGGCAACTCCCGGCTTTGATGGCGGAGAATTCACCTACTCGGCGATCGATAATGAAGGGGGTATCGATCTAACCCCGAACACCGTCACCCTAACCCCGAACATTCGTCCGGAAACCGTGGATGCGATCGATCGCGTTCCCCCAGAAGGAACCATCAGCATCGAAGGTTTGAGTGGCAGCGACCCCGACGGTACGGTGGTTCAATATCAAATCACCTCCCTACCTCCGGTTGGGACGCTGTATCTGGGTAATCCGGCGACAACTGGAGTGGAAATTACCCAAACCGATATCGATAATGGTTTCATTATCGATGCCGCCAATATCGACGATCTGCATTTCACCGCACCTGCGGGATTCACGGGAACGACATTTACCTACGCCTCGATCGACAATGAAGGGGCAAAAGACCTCACTCCGGCGACAGTCACCATCAACTCCAACCCCCGCCCGGAAACTAACGATGTCATCAACAATGTCCCCCTGAATTCGGCGGTTCCCCTCACGGGTCTGGTGGGTCCCCTGGGTGGCAGCGACCCCAATGGTACGGTGGACGAATTCCGCATCGTTTCCGTCCCTAATGTGGCGGATGGCGTTCTGTACGTCGGCGATCCGAATTCTGGCGGCACACCACTGTCAGCAAACGATACGGTTCCCGCCGGTCAAATTAATAACCTGTTCTTCCTATCCACAGGGACTTTCGACGGCGCAACCTTCGAGTATGCAGCGATCGACGATGAAGATGCCGAAGATTTAACCCCGGCGACGGTGACGCTGAACGCACCCCCGGAGACGATCGATTCTAGCGGGACAGTTCCCCCCAACGGCACCATCCCCATCGAGAACCTCGGCGGTAGCGACCCGGATACGACGGTGCAGTTCTACACCATCGATAGCTTGCCCACCGGTGGAACCCTCTACCTCGGTAGTGCCACCCCCGGTAACGAAGTGCAGGTAGGAGACAACCTCACTCCGGTAGAACTCGATCGACTGTTCTTCACCGCATCGCCCACCTTCTCTGGGAATACCACCTTTACCTACCACGCCACCGATAACCTCGGTTTGCCCGATGCCACCCCGGCAACAGTCACCATCACCTCGATCGATGGCAACATCCCCCCGGAAACCGTCGATGCCCTGCAAACCATCGAACCGGGAACCACCGTACCCCTCCCCGTCCCCCCCGGTTCTGACTTTGACGGCACGGTGACGGGCTATCAAATCGAGACTCTACCCGATTCTGTCGATGGCGTACTGACCCTTAACGGCACTGCCGTCACTGCCGGTCAAATTATCCCCACCACCCAAATCGGCAACCTCGTCTTCCAAGCCACCCCCGGTTTCGATGGTGGAGAGTTTACCTACTCGGCCGTGGATAACGAAGGTGATGCCGACCCAACCCCGGCAACCTACACCCTAAACGCCCCGCCCACCACTGAGGATGTGGACGATCGAGTTAACCCCAATAACACCCTGCCCCTGACCGCCTTAATCGGCAACGATCCCGATGGGGCGGTGGTTAGCTACACGATCAATACCCTGCCGCCTGCAACGGCTGGCGTGTTGTATCTGGGCGACCCGGCAACGGGCGGAACCACCGTAACCGCCGGACAAGTCATCCCTGCCGGCGACATCGACGACCTGTTCTTCACCGCCAGCAGCACCTTCACCGGAACCAACTTCACCTACTCTGCAACGGACGAAAACGGCATTCCCGATGCCACTCCCGCCACGGTGACGCTGACCCCCGATGGCGTCAACCTCGCCCCGCAAACAGAAAACGTCGAAGATACCGTTAATCCCGGCGATACGCTGAATATCCCGGGTTTGGGTGGAGACGACCCCGATGGTACGGTGGAGGAATTCCGCATCGATACCCTGCCCGAACTCGAGGATGGCATCCTCTATCTGGGCAACCCGGCAACGGGCGGAACCCCAGTCAACGTGGGCGATGTTATCCCCGCCACCGACATCGGCAACCTGTTCTTCGAGGCAACCTCCGAGTTCGACGGCACCACTTTTACCTATTCGGCGATCGATAATCTCGATGAAGCCGACCCAAGTCCGGCAACCGTCACCCTCAATCCTCCCAATACTCCCCCAGAAACCAAAGACGGTATCCAAACGGTACAACCGGGTGAGTCCAACCCCTTAACGGTTCCCGGCGGTACGGATGAAGGGACTGTCACCGGTTACACGATCGATACTATCCCCAACTCCGCAGATGGTACGCTGTTCATCGGCGACCCCAGCTTGGGCAACACCGTCTCTGCCGGTCAGGGTTTGACCCCGGCACAACTTGCTCAGTTGGTATTCGTCGCCGAACCGGGTTTCGACGGGGGAGAATTTACCTACTCGGCGATCGACGATGACGGTGAAACCGACCCAACTCCGGCAACTTTTACCCTGAACGCACCGCCGACCACCGACGACTTCACCGGAAATGTCGAGCCTAACGACACCATCAACCTCACCAGTTTGGGCGGCAGCGACCCGGATGTGGGCGGGTCTGTCATCAGCTACACGATCGATACTCTACCCCCAGCAGCCGATGGCATCCTCTATCTGGGCGACCCGGCAACTGGCGGAACCCCGGTGACAGCCGGACAAGTCATTCCCGCCGCCGATCTCGACGATCTGTTCTTCGAGGCTAGCGACACCTTCACCGGAACCCGCTTCACCTACTCGGCAACGGACGATACAGGAGTCAACGATCCGACGCCAGCAACGGTGAACCTGACGCCGACTGGAGGAAATGTTCCCCCGACGACCGACAATGTGGAAGACACGGTTATCCCCGGTGCTACGCTGAATATTCCCGGACTGGGTGGCGACGACCCCGATGGCACGGTGGATGAATACCGTATCGAGACGCTGCCCCCAGCCACCGACGGCATCCTGTATCTCGGCAACCCGACTGCGGGCGGAACTCCGGTCAGCGAAGGCGATGTGATTCCCGCTACAGAGATCGGGAACCTATTCTTTGAGGCGACACCCGAATTCGACGGGACTACCTTTACTTATACGGCGATCGATAATGAGGATGGAGAAGACCCGACACCCGCCACCATCACCCTGAACGTCCCGCCAGACACGGACAATGGGGCGCAGGAAGTTACCCCCGGAACGGCAACAACGCTGGTTGGACTCGGCGGCGATGACGTGGATGGCACGGTGGAAGGCTTCCGGATCGAGACGTTACCGCCGCTGGTGGATGGCGTTCTCTACCTAGGCAGCGTCGCCCCCAGCAACAAAATTTTCGTCGGTCAAGTTTTGACCCCGGCTCAAATCGAGCAACTGGTGTTCGATGCCACGGATAACTTCGACGAGGCTAGCTTTACCTACTCGGCGATCGATAATGACGGCATCATTGACCCGACTCCAGCAACCTTCGATCTGGTGGCGCCCAACGATCCGCCGGATACCGATGATGTCACCGATAATGTTGCCCCGGAAGAGACGATTAATCTTACCGGACTCGGCGGCGACGATGTTGATGGGTCGATCGCGTACTATACCATCACTTCCCTACCGCCAGGGACTGATGGCATCCTCTACCTGGGCGATCCCGGAGTGGATGGAACCCCCGTCAGCGCGGGCGATGTCCTCACTCCCGAGCAAATCGATCGGCTCTATTTCGAGGCATCCCCAACCTACACCGGCACTAGCTTTACCTACGCCGCAGCCGACGACGATGGGGCATCCGACCCCACACCAGGAACGGTGACGTTAGGACTGGGCAACCTGCCGCCAGAGACCGACGATGCCATCAACGAGGTGACGGAAAACACCACCACCCAGTTAACGGGACTTGGCGGTAGCGACACCGATGGCTCGATCGAGTTCTACACCCTCCAAACTCTACCCCCGGAAGGGACGCTTTATATCGGCAATCCAGACAACCCCGGGGCGATCGAGATTACGGACGTTCGCACTCTGACTCCCTTCCAAATCAACAACCTCTATTTCCAAGCACCTCCGGGATACTCGGGCAACAGCAACTTCAACTACACCGCTACCGATGAAGATGGTGAAGAAGATCCCACCCCGGCAACGGTATTCCTGCCCACCCCCGGCGGAAACTTGCCCCCGGATACTGAGGATGCTTCCGGCACTGCCATGCCTGGAGAAACCATCCAACTCACCGGACTCGGCGGTGATGATGTCGATGGGGGCACGGTGGATGGCTACCAAATCGATAGTCTACCTCCTGTTGGCACGCTGTTCGTAGACGATCCGGTGGACGGTCTGACGCCTGTCAATGTCGGTGATGTCATTCCTCCCGGTCTCATCGACAGTCTGGTCTACGAAGCCCCCACAGACTTTACCGGAGACACCACCTTTACCTACTCGGCGATCGATAACGACGGTGGCATCGACCCCACACCGGGAACGGTTACCATCAGCGCCCTCTCCGACAACGTTCCCCCTACCACCGACAATTCCAGTGTCGGCATCCCCCCTGGCGGTTCTCTCAGTATTCCCGGATTGGGCGGCAGCGATCCCGATGGGACAGTTGCCCTGTACCAAATTAATACTCTCCCGAACCAGGGAACGCTCTATATTGGCAATCCCGCCTTGGGTGTGACGGTTACTCCCGGCCAAATCTTGACCCCCACCCAACTCGATCGGCTCGTATTCCAAGCGCCACCTGGGTTTAGTGGTTCTAGCTTCACCTACTCGGCGATCGACGAAGACGGTGCCAAAGATCCCACTGCGGCTACCGTCACCCTCCGGTCTATTCGTCCAAACCCCCAACCGCAGCCGGAACCCACACCTGGAGAACCAGAACCTGGAGAAACAGAACCTGGAGAAACAGAACCGACACCGGAACCCGCACCGGAACCGGAAACCACACCGGAACCCGAACTGGAAGAGCCAGTTTTGGACAATGAAAACACATCCGATCCAAAATGTCAAGAGTGTTGTCCAGTTGCCCCGACGATCGAAGGTTTGGCGATCGCGCCTCTCGATCCCTTACCCGGATTTGCCGTTGCGCCTCCTGTCGAACCCGACTTCAGCAATCTCGCCCAAATCCTACCCACCGCGAACAACGATGCGGTACGCGGCAGCATTGCCAACGACGAAATCTGGGGCGATGCCGGAGATGATACCCTGTTTGGCGACAACGGCAACGATCGTCTTGCTGGAGACTCCCGCGACCTATCCGATGCCGAACAATCCGGTACCGACTTCATTTTCGGCGGCGCTGGAAACGACGAACTCAACGGTAACGAGAAAAATGACACCCTTTCCGGCGGCGACGGTGACGATGAAGTTCACGGCGGTCGGGATAACGATCTCCTCTCCGGAGACCAAGGAAATGATACCCTAGGCGGCGATCTCGGCGATGACACGATCCTCGGCAGTTTGGGACGTTTTGCTGGTGTCGGTTCCCAAGACGAACAGGACGTCCTGTACGGCAACCAAGGACGCGATCTCCTCAAAGGTGGAGAAGGCGAAGACCGCATCTACGGTGGCAAAGACGACGACCTCGCTTACGGCGGCAAAGATAACGATCTCGTCGAAGGCGAACTCGGAAACGACACCCTGATTGGAGACCAAGGCGATGATACCGTTCGCGGCGGCACAGAAGACCCCAGCAACCCCGATCCCTCCGGACGGGACTTAATCTACGGCGCTGCGGGACGGGATGTCTTGTTCGGTAACGAAAGCAACGACACCCTATCTGGCGGCAACGGCGACGATCGCATTCACGGCGGCAAAGATGGCGATCTGATGTTCGGCGACGAGGGAAATGACACCCTGTACGGCGAACGCGGTGATGACACCCTGTTAGGCAGTCTCGGCAAACCCACCGCAGCAGACAACAATAGCGAACGAGATCTGTTGTCCGGTAACGACGGAAACGACATCATTAAAGGCGGAGAAGGCGACGACAGCATCTACGCCGGAAAAGATAACGATCTCGTCTACGCCGGAAAAGATAACGATCTCGTTTTCGGCGACCAGGGTAGCGACACCTTAGTCGGCGACCAAGGCAACGACACCATTTCCGGCGGCAATGGCAACCCCAACGACCCGGAAGATGCTAACGGACACGATGTCATTTTCGGCGGCGACGGCGAAGATGTCATGGACGGAAATAACGGAAATGACAGCATTGTCAGCGGTTCCGGCAACGACATCGCCCTGGGCGGCAAAGGAGACGACATCATCTGGGGAGAAGCCGGAAACGATCTGCTGTACGGAGATTTGGGCAACGACACCCTCTGCGGTGGCGACGGCGACGATCTCCTTGTCGGCAGTAACGGCGATCCCGGAAACACCGGAGATGGCAACGATCTTCTCTGCGGCGGTGCCGGAAACGATCGACTCTACGGTAACGAAGGAGATGACACCCTCAACGGCGGCGGCGATGAAGATTGCCTATTCGGCGGTAAAGGAAACGACCTGCTCAAAGGTGGCGACGGAAACGACCAACTGTTCGGGGAAGAGGGAAATGACACCCTCATCGGCGGTGCGGGGAACGATGTCTTCGTCCTGCGACCCGGTTCGGGGACGGATACCGTGGAAGACTTCAAAGTCGGCGAAGATCTCATCGGATTGGTTGGTCTCACCTTCGCAGAACTGACTTTCATCCAAGGCGCTGGCGGTGCCCAAATCCTCGCCAATGGCGAACTCCTGGCTGTCCTGGTCGGCGTCTCGGCAAGCGCATTAACCCCTACCAGCTTCACGACCGAACTGCGGTGTGAAGTCAACGCCAAGACCGAAGACTGCGGTTGTCCCACGGTTCCGACGATCGAAGGTTTAGCCATCGAACCCCTGGGCGAACTCAATCTCGATCGGCAAATCCAAGCCCGACGGGATATCGGTGGTGATGATATCGATATCTTACAAGGATCGATCCAAGACGATCGTTTTGACGGTCGCAATGGTGCCGATCGTCTTTTCGGCTACCTCGGAAACGACGAACTGTACGGAAACCAGGGCAGTGACTCCATTTCCGGCGGCGACGGGGACGATCGAGCCCACGGCGGCAAAGATGGCGATTTGCTATCTGGTGGTCAGGGGAACGACTCGTTGTACGGCGAACGCGGCGATGACACGATTCTCGGCAGTCTCGGCAGCGCCAACGGCGTCGGTCGTTCCGGCGAACGGGATTTGCTATCTGGCAACGACGGAAACGACATCATTAAAGGCGGAGAAGGCGATGACAGCATCTACGCCGGAAAGGATAACGATCTTGTCTACGCCGGAAAAGATGATGACCTGGTTTTCGGCGACTGGGGAAGTGACACCATAGTCGGTGATGACGGCGACGATACCCTCCTCGGTGGCAACGGCAACACTGGCAATCCAGAACCTGCCGATAGTCACGATGTCATTTTCGGCGGTTCGGGAAATGATTTCCTCGACGGAAATGAGGGCAACGATAGCCTGATTTCTGGAACGGGCGACGATGAAGCGCGGGGCGGTCGCGGCGACGACATCATTTGGGGTGAAGCCGGAAACGACCTGCTACTCGGCGATCTGGGCAACGATACCCTGTGCGGCGGCGATGGCGACGACACCCTCATCGGCAGCAACGGCAATCCCGAAAATACCGGAGACGGCAACGACAAGCTGTGTGGCGGGGCTGGAAACGATTTCCTAGACGGTAACGAAGGGGACGATCGACTCGATGGGGATTCCGGAAACGACACCCTGCTAGGGGGCAAGCAAAACGATACCCTGTCCGGAGGTGCGGGGGATGACTTCCTCGCCGGACAACTAGGAAGCGATCGGCTCATCGGGGGTGCGGGTCGCGATATCTTCCAAATTACCACGGGTGGGCTGGATACGATCGCCGATTTCCAAGTCGGAGTCGATCGTCTGGTCTTCTCGGGTGAATTCACTCCAGAACAGTTAACTCTGACTCAAGTTGAAAATTCGACCCTTGTCAGCTTGGGAACGGAACAACTGGCTATCTTAGAAGGAGTCAGGGTCGATCGATTGTCTGAAGTGATTTAAGATCGTAGGGGGTGCCACCGCGAGAGCGAAACGCACCACCCGAGTTCCAATCTGCTTCAATAACACACCCTACCATCTGAATGCGTTCGCGTTAGGAATGGTGCGTTTCGTGCCGGTGGCACACCCTATAGAACTTCTTTCTGGACAATTTCTCAGCTAGCAATAACCCGCCTGGGGTTTAAAACCCTAGGCGGGTTATTGCTAAACTCCATTAAAATGGACTAAAACTCTTTCCCAGTCTTATATGCGAAGACTTTCGCTATTAGTTTGGAACTTAAGTTCCAGGCGAGATTCGGAGTCTTGCCGACCCAGGTTCAATATGTCAGCCAAACCCCAAAAAGCAGATGCAGCACGAACTCCCAAATAACCTCCACCCCCACAGCGTCAGGTCACAACACAACGGAACGGGAGGTCGTCGTGACTAACAAACCCGACCCTCCTGAAGAAACCACCACCCACTCAGCGTCTGACAGCAGCAAGTGTTACGAGATGAAGCGCAAGTATGGATGGGACTTGCTCAGGATTGACGAACACCCCACTGACCCCATCTTCAAAGTTGATTGTGTGTTTGTGGGTGAAGCGAGATTTCCCAACTACATGGAGAATGACGACGATGACTAAGCAAAATCGTTATATCATTTGGAGAGCCAACTGGGGTGAAAAACAGGGATGGCGGACGTTTTCGGGTTCCCGTTCCTTGACTGGAATCTTACAAGAGAACTTCTTCTCCTCTGGTAAAACCCCTGAAGTCGGCGATCGCATCACCGAGGGCAAAAAGGACGAAGACGGCACGAACTATTCCAGTTGGGGCGATTGGGTGATCGATCGCGTGGAATCCTACCTGCCGGATATGCCAGTGGGACAAGAGTTTACCGAGGTGGTAATCTGTTGGTGCAAATACGACCCCATCGAACCAGAATGGATTCCGCAAGGCAAGTCGATCGTCTCTGTTGAGTCCTTTGGGGGCGACACACAAGCCTTCGAGAAGTGGAAATCGGAAAATGCGGACAACCCCCGCTATGAGATCGTGGAGATTCCGGAGAGGGTAGGTTGATGCCTAGAAATCTAGACGATCGGTATTGCCGCCATTCAATCCTACGGTGAAAGCTGTGAGAAAGACGATCGATGAGACCGATCGAGCAAAACTAATCTGTGTATTTAGATACTTTTTTAGCCAGTACTGAAATATCAACCCGTTAGAAATATCAAAAAGTTATACAATCTTGTAACGGGCATCGTTAATACCAATCAACTAGTAATACTAACTAGAAGGTAATATCGGGGCGATGATATTTAGGCAATGCAGTGAAAAATCGAATAAAGGAATTCGTAGACACGCAGGGGATTTCACTCTACAAGTTTCGGAAAAGGACAGGAATTGCTCAGAGAACCGCCTACGACCTGTACAACAATCCTTTTCAAATCCCTTCGTCCAGTGTCCTGACTAAAATCTGTGATGCGTTTCAAATACCACCAGGTGAACTTCTAGAGTGGGTTCCCCCAGAAGAAAGACCAGAAAAGTTTCGCCCTAACACACCAGATCTCCCGATCGAACCGAAGTCCAACCGGGAGAAGTGAAGCGATGCCTAGAACCCCCGAACCTAAGAAAACCAAACACTCAGCAACACATCGTGACAAGTGTTACGAAATGGAGGCGCGCTACGGCTGGAAGTTATGGAAGATCGACGAACACCGTTACATAAGACCTACTCAAAACTACTCATTAATAGACAAAGCTACTCATGGTAACTTGATGCTTACTTCCTGTTTCATCCAGGGGAGTCGGCTCCTTCCTGTCCGCAGGCTAACACCGTCTAACTGACGGCTGATGTGTCGAAGTCTCAAAAACTTCTGAAATTTGAGGCGCTACTAACGACCCTCTGTCTATGGAGCCTGTGTCTCGCTGCGCGCACGTTGATCAAACGCCACACTTATGGGTGGAGACTGTATCCTCTGACGGCGACGGTAAAACCGTTACATATAACCACCATTCTAGCAGATTTTCCGTAAAACCTACTCAAAAATGACTACATTTGCCAAGAGATGAAGAGTTTTTAAGTTACAGTTCCTACCCCCGAACAGGAAATCATGAAGGTTGACTGCATCTTTCTGGGGGACGCCCAATTCCCAAAACACTGGACAGAGGAGGATAACAACGATGACTAAAACCCGCAAGTACATCATTTATCGCGCGGACTGGAAGGAAGATCGAGGTTGGCGTACTTTTACCGACACCCGCACCCTAACAGGGATTCTCAACGAAACTTTCGATTCGTCCGGCAGTCCCATCCCCGAAGTGGGAGAACGTCTGACCGACGACAAGACCGATGAAGAGGGGACACACTATTCCCGTTGGGGCGATTGGGTGGTCTCGCGTGTAGAATCCTACCTGCCGGATATGCCAGTGGGACAAGAGTTTACCGAGGTGGTAATCTGTTGGTGCAAATACGACCCCATTGAACCAGAATGGGTTCCTCAAGGCAAATCGATCGTCTCTGTTGAGTCTTTTGGGGGCGACGCACAAGCCTTCGAGAAGTGGAAATCGGAAAATGCGGACAACCCTCGCTATGAGATCGTGGAGATGCCTGAGAAGGTGCGTTGATGCCTAAAAATTTAAGTGGGCTAGTGGGATGTTGACAAAAACTGGTGTTCAAATAATTAATGACACACCCTATAGGATATTGTGTTTAGCTTCCCCGCCGGGACGTGGAGAGTTTAACGGAGGTACTGACGGGGGAAATGGTGACGAGTTTTCCTGAATTGTAGATGGTTCCAGCCGCTAAGGTGACATCGCTAGCATAGGGACCGATAACACCTAAAATGTCGGAGTTTTTCACAAATTCTGAAGCGATTTGTTTGGCAATTTCTGGGTTGTTGTCGTCGTTGGCGATCGACGATCGAATCCACTTCCGCACGTTTAGCAGAAAAAGGTTGTCCCGGAATTCATATTTTTTCACCGAAACTGATGCGTTTTTTTTAGCGCGCGATCTCCAATTTTTTTCCTCAATTTATTAGTTTTTTCGACTTAAAATCCCGATCGACTAGAAAACAACCATGCTCCAATTCCTAACAATTCCAAGGTAATATTGAATAAGCTATAACCCTTCTAACTTCCGATCGATTTACAAGAATGCGTCAATGTCATATTGTTTTCAGTACACTCGCCTTCCTGGGAACCCTCTGTTTCATCCCACCATCTTTCTCTAATGAAGAATGGATACAAATTCGATCGGGGAAAGCTTATGGCATCAGCGGCATTGCTTGGATCGATCGTCATCAGGAGGCGATGAAATTCCTCGTCGTTCACGATAATAAAGCCGATTACCCAGAACGTTTGGCGATCGTTTCCATTCCCCGCCAAGGACAACCCCAGTATCTCCCCCTCGACTGGTCAGAAAATAGCGAACTTCCGACCGATTTAGAAAGTTTGGTTGCCGTTGGGGGTAACAATTCTCGATTTATGACGCTTAGTAGTCGGGGTCGGGTATATGATTTCACCTTAGATATTGCGAAGGGGACGATCGAAATCATCCAAACCTTCGATCTCCCCGATATTGCTGCCGGGAGTAATTTTGAAGGATTTGCCCTTGCCCGAATCCAGGGTAAACAAGTTGTCGCTTGGGCGCATCGGGGAGAAGGAGAAGATCCGGGGATTTTGTACTGGGGCGAGTTAGATCTCGATCGAGGGAAAGTCTTTCCGGTGGGACGCCTAGAGGTGCGCGTTCCCCTGCCCACAGGCAATCCACGCCACATAAGCGATCTCAAAATCGAGGACACCGGCAGAGTTTGGATCGGTTCGGCAACCGATCCCGGAGATGAAGGTCTTTTTGACTCCGCCGTTTATACCATCGGTCAATTTCAAATCGAGGGCGAAGCGATCGCTTTTCAAGCTGAACCCACACTCACTCCCACAGCCATATACCCAGGTCATAAAATCGAGGCGATCGAATTTTTACCCCACTCCCAGGGCGATCGAATTTTTGGCACTGACGATGAAAATGCCGGAGGATTTGTGAGGATCGATCGGTTTTCAGAACCCGTTAATCGTTCGTAGACATCTGGAAAAACCCCATTTTTGCCCTGGCAGTGCAAGGATTCGATCTCTATTTCACGAGATGTCTAATCGTTGATAGCAAAAGCGCAAAAGCGCAACTATCAACGCTTCTAACTCCGAACATCCGATCGTCCCGACTATTGAGCCAGTTGCTGGGCGTATTCAAGATTCTTTTGATACACGGGAATCCGATCTTGTGCCACCGAATAGTTAGGATTCGATTCGGGAACCGCTTGCATGAATTCGATCGCTGCCTGCCAGTCTTTTGCCACTTCACCCCACTCCTCTGGCGTAGATGCTGCTTGAGCCATTTGAGAGGCACTGGTGGCTTTGCGAACGGCTTCTGGGAAAGGATCGTTCGTTGCCGCAGCCGGCGATCCGGCTTCGGATGTGGGTGCGGTGGCTTCTGGAGTTGTTCCCGGTGCGGCGGCTTCTGGAGTTTCCGGGGAAGATGAAGGGGGTACATAATCCTTCAAGACGGGGATACCTGCCAGCAATTCGGGTTTTTGTGAATAGAGATAATATCCACCCAGCCCCAGCGCTGCCAGTAACAGCAATAATAGAGGCAGGGCTGAAGATGATTTCTTCTTCGGCGTTTCTTCCCGTTCCATTTCCATACCTTCTTCGTCTTCCATAGATTCCTCCTCATCCAGTCCGTAATCGCTAGCCGAATACTCCTCATCCGGAGTAAATTCCGTCACTTCTTCGGGCAGATTGTTCTCGTAGTCGTCACTTCTATAATCGTCATTATAGAGATTTTCCTCGGGTAGAGAGTTATACCTCGGAGACTCTAACCCGTCGTCTAATAAGTCCTCGCGAAGCACCTCTTCCTGTTCAACAAGACTCTCCTCAACGCCTAAACCGATCCCCGGCTCGGGAACCGTTGGGGGTGGCGAAGAGAACGCGGGTTCCTGAAGGACAATTTCTTCTTGCCAAGCCGAAGTCGAGTCGCCCGTTTGATAGGCAGAGACTCGGACGGTATCGATCGAGTTTACCCCCAAATTGGTCATTCCCTTACGAATGAATGAAACCGTTGCCTGGGGCGTGGGAACTTTCGCCGCTTCCAAAATCACGTCCAAGCACCGATCGTCCAGAGAGGCTTTCACGTCTATACCTTGGGACTTCATCGATCGGCTCATCAGGGCGGCGATCGCGTTGGGGTTGCCCTGTTTTGCCTGCTCCAGAATGTTGCCTGTCATAATACCAAAGAAAGAAATGGTTTGCACTGACTGGGCGACTTGGCGTCGATCTCCCCAGTATATTGAACGATTTGACATTCCCCAACGAATCGCTCGCCGGGGCTTCTTGGGCTGAAGTCGCACGATCGGATTTCCCCCACCGCGTCTGACACTTTCATGTCGCACCGTTACAGATGCCTCCTCAAGTTTAGATGCCCGCGGGTCCCACGGGACTATCAGATTCCAATCGTAGCGGATCGCAATCCGCCCGATCGATCGTGGCGGCTTTGGACTGCCGAGATTGTTTTTGTTAATGAGAGAATTGTAATGCGTTGTGCCTCAATTTGAGAGATTTCACTTCACAAACTCCCAAACCCCACAATTAGCTTAACAATTGCTTAAGAAGTCATTTTTTGAGACAATGCCACAAGCTGTGGTTCCCCGGTTTTTCTGGGGAAGTTCGCCAGCTCTACGCATCAATTCCGTCCCTCTAGAATAGAGTTCTAAACCACCATGTCTCTCGGCTATGTTGCCCTAGTTCTTCACGCCCATCTCCCGTTCGTCAGACACCCCGAAAGCGACTACGTTCTCGAAGAAGAGTGGCTCTACGAAGCGATTACCGAAACCTACATCCCCCTGCTCAAAGTCTTTGAAGGCTTAAAGCGCGACGGGATCGATTTTAAAATGACCATGAGCATGACGCCGCCTTTGGTGTCCATGTTGCGAGATCCCTTGCTGCAAGAGCGCTACAGCAAACACTTAGCCCAGTTAGAAGAACTTGCCGAGCTAGAAATCGATCGCAACCAGCATAACGGTCATCTGCGCTACCTCGCCGAACATTACGCCACTGAGTTTAACGAAGTGCGCCAAATGTGGGAGCATTACAACGGCGATCTCGTCACGGCTTTCAAAAAATTTCTCGATAGCAATAATCTCGACATCATTACCTGCGGGGCGACTCACGGCTATCTCCCTCTGATGAAAATGTATCCCCAAGCGGTGTGGGCACAACTTCAGGTAGCAGTCGAACATTACGAGGAAACCTTCGGTCGTCCCCCCAAAGGCATCTGGCTGCCGGAATGCGCCTACTACGAAGGGTTAGATCGCATGGTTGCCGATGCGGGATTGCGCTACTTCCTCACCGATGGTCATGGCATTCTCTACGCGCGTCCTCGTCCCCGTTTCGGCACCTATGCCCCCATTTTTACAGAAACTGGGGTGGCGGTGTTTGCCCGAGATCACGAGTCTTCCCAACAGGTATGGTCCTCGGAAGTGGGCTATCCCGGCGCAGCGGAATATCGAGAATTTTATAAAGATTTGGGTTGGGAAGCCGAGTACGAGTATATCAAGCCGTACATCATGCCCAACGGTCAGCGGAAAAATATTGGGATTAAATATCATAAGATTACCGGGCGCGGTTTAGGTCTCAGCGATAAAGCACTGTACGATCCCTATTGGGCGAAGGAGAAAGCGGCGGAACACGCACAGAACTTCATGTACAACAGGGAGCGTCAGACGGAGCATTTGCGGGGGATTATGGGACGCCCACCGATTATTGTCTCGCCCTATGATGCGGAGTTATTCGGACACTGGTGGTATGAGGGTCCTTGGTTTATCGATTACTTGTTCCGCAAGTCGTGGTACGACCAAAGCACCTTTGACATGACGCATTTGTCGGATTATTTACGATCGAATCCAACTCAGCAAGTGTGCCGTCCGTCTCAGTCGAGTTGGGGATACAAGGGCTTTCACGAGTATTGGCTCAACGAAACAAATACCTGGATCTACCCTCACTTGCATAAAGGTGCAGAGCGTTTGATTCATCTCAGCTACCTGGAACCGGAAGACGAACTGCAAGAACGGGCGCTGAATCAGGCGGCGCGAGAACTGCTGCTGGCACAGTCTTCCGACTGGGCGTTCATTATGCGGACGGGGACGATGGTTCCCTATGCCGTGCGCCGAACCCGATCGCACTTGATGCGCTTGAATAAGATCTACGAAGATATGCAAAAGCGGCAAGTGGATGCCGGTTGGCTGGAAAAAGTCGAAGCGATCGATAATATTTTCCCCAGCATTAACTATCGGGTATATCGTCCGTTGTAGAGATCTCGTCTAGGCTAATTAGATGGGTCTCTGTCAACAACTTGCGTTAACGTTTCGCGGAAGTTCCCACCCTCAATTTGAAGTAGGGTGGGGATAGGGAGCCTGACAAGGGTAGGTTTTGAAGATTTCGGTGAAGAGATGACCGAAGAGGAGGCGGAGAGTGGGAGGAAATGTAAGACCAACAAAGCTACGGAGTTTTTGAGGCGGTTCCCAATGAGTAGGGAAGCTCAGACTTCAGCCATAGGCAAGTCAGAGTAGTTCACAGGTTCCCATCCGAATTTTGACGGTTGAAGAATTATAGCAGTCGCCACTCGGGTTAAGACATCGCCAACGGGCGAAGCATTTGCATGATGCTTGTCGGTTCGTCCATGATATTTCTCGTGCAAATGCTTCGCCCCTACCAGAAATCGTCTTAACAGCCTTGGCGACTGCTATACCGGGCAACGCCATGGGGAAAGTGACGAAGCCAACAGTTGCTCAATTGTTTCTGTGACCGGTTCTCCTGGGTGATAGCCCAGCGCAGATGAAGCAATTATGTCGGATAATAGAATCGTTGGTTTCAAAAGCAGACCGATCGTGGCTTCTAGCTCTAAGTTACTTTGGGATTTATCGATTGACGACTGCAACGGTCAACTGGCGCTGGTTGTGGAGGTCAAGAGCAAACTCAATACCTCGCCAGATTGGGCAACTCGACTGCGACACAATATCCTTGCACACGGTACTTTTCCAAAGGCTCCCTATTTTCTCATGGTTTTTCCCGATCGGTTTTATCTATGGACTGATACTGAAGTCCACCTGGATGGGAGCGAACCTACCTACACGATTGATGCACGTCCTATTCTTCAACCTTACTTTGAAAAAGCCGGGGTAACAGACGATCGCATTCGTGGAGAAAGCCTTGAATTGATTGTTGCATCGTGGTTGGGAGAGATTCTTCACTCCGAAAAGTCTCCCGAAGAATTGGACGAATCTCAGCGCTGGTTAGTGGATTCAGGATTGTATGCTGCTTTAGTTGGAGGAAAGTTTGAGCATGAGGCGGCTGCGTGAATATTTATGTTGAAACCAATTTTGTTTTAGAGCTAGCTTTTGAGCAAGAACAGTGTGCAAGTTGCGAACAGATTTTGCAACTTTGTGAAGTCGGAAAAGCCAAACTCATTATCCCCGCATATAGTCTTGCCGAACCTCACGAGAAACTAAGTCGTCAAGCCAGGAGTCGCCGGGATCTGCAACAGTTGTTAGAGGCTGAATTACGACAACTTTCACGGACTGCATCCTATGCAAGTCGGATCGAAAGTATTCAAGATATTGCCAGCTTGATGGTTCAAAGCAATGAGGAAGAACGGCAGCGCTTTGGACAATATCGAGAACGACTCATCAAAACAGGAGAAGTGATTGCACTCACCGCTGAGATTCTGACTAAGGCAGCATCCGACGAAACGACTTATGATTTGAGACCACAAGATGCCCTTGTGTATACATCAGTCATCAGCCACTTGCAGAATAATCGACCACAGCAAGCTTGTTTTCTGAATCGAAACTCGAAAGATTTTGATAGTCCTGATATTGTTGACGAACTCAATCACTTCAATTGTCGAATGATTCCCCGATTCGACAGTGGTTATAGTTTTCTTCAGTCGCAACTGAGATCGTGACCCCGATCTTTATAGAGTCGTCCGCGAAAACTCCGTGTCTTCAGACCGGGGAGTGTCAAGTTCTTCGATCGACCAATTCCCCATTCTCCCAACTGTCCCGTTCGCGATCGCCCTTCCACCATTGTAAGATATGTTCCAGCACAGGCTGACAAATCCCTAAATTTGGTGTAATAGATCGAATGCAGGAGATCGGGGGAGTTGAGACTTATGGCACTTATCGTTCAGAAATATGGTGGCACTTCAGTCGGTTCGGTGGAACGGCTGCAAGCAGTGGCGCAGAGAGTCCAACAGGCAGCGCGGGAGGGTCACGGCGTTGTTGTCGTTGTCTCGGCAATGGGCAAAACTACCGACGGGTTGGTGAAATTGGCGGCAGACATTTCCTCCAATCCCAGCCGTCGAGAAATGGATATGTTACTCTCAACCGGGGAACAGGTTTCCATTGCCCTGTTGAGTATGGCGTTGCAAGAAGCGGGACAACCCGCCATTTCTATGACCGGGGCGCAGGTGGGGATCGTTACAGAAGTTCACCATACCCGCGCCCGAATTTTGAACATCCAGACCGATCGAGTCGAACGTCACCTCAAAGAAGGTAAAGTTGTGGTTGTAGCCGGGTTCCAAGGCATCGCAGAGGCGGGAGATTTGGAAATTACCACCTTGGGACGCGGGGGGTCTGATACTTCGGCAGTGGCGCTGGCAGCCGCCCTGCAAGCCGATCGTTGCGAGATTTATACTGACGTTCCCGGCATTCTCACCACCGATCCGCGCTTGGTTCCCGACGCCCAACTGATGTCGGAAATTACCTGCGATGAAATGCTGGAATTAGCCAGTTTGGGGGCAAAAGTTCTGCATCCTCGGGCGGTGGAAATTGCCCGGAACTACGGGGTGAAGCTACTGGTCCGATCGAGTTGGACTGACGATCCTGGAACTTTGGTGACATCCCCACTCCCGATGTCGCGTCCCATCGCGGGGTTGGAGTTGGTGCGCCCGGTAGATGCCGTGGAATTCGACACCGATCAAGCCAAAATTGCCCTGCTGCACGTCCCGGACTGTCCGGGGGTGGCGGCGAAGCTATTTGGAGCGATCGCCTCTCAGAAGCTGGATGTAGACTTGATCGTCCAATCCATCCACGACGGCAATACCAATGATATTGCCTTTACCATCGCCCGAGGCACGGCAGAAGCCGCAGAAGCTGTGGCAGCAGCGATCGCACCCACCCTGGGCCCGGTGACGGCGGAAAATACAGCCGAAGTCTTCGTCGATCGTGATATTGCCAAAATTAGCATTGCTGGCGCGGGCATGATCGGGCGTCCCGGCGTTGCCGCGCAGATGTTTTCGGCGTTAGCAGCCGCAAAAGTTAACATGCAGATGATCGCGACTTCTGAGGTAAAATTAAGCTGTGTTATCGATGCCGACGATAACGATCGGGCGATCGTTGCCCTGTGCGAAACGTTTGAGGTCAGCAGTTCCCCCCTTGCCCAAACCCAAGCCAAGATTGCCGTTTCCCCTCAAGCACCTCCCGTACGCGGTGTCGCCCTCGATCGCAACCAAGCGCGTCTGGCAATCCGCCAAATTCCCGATCGACCCGGCATGGCAGCCCGGATTTTTAACCTGCTGGCACAGCACAACATCAGTGTCGATACGATCGTTCAATCCCAGCGCTGCCGCATTATTGGCGATTGTCCGACTCGTGATATCGCTTTTACCGTCGCCCAAGCTGATGCCCAAACCGCGCAACAATTGCTCGAACCCCTAGCACAAGAAATGGGTTGTTTGGATGTGGTGGTCGATACCGCCGTTGCCAAAGTCAGTATCGTTGGTGCGGGGATGGAAGGACAACCGGGAGTTGCCGCCAAACTGTTCGATGCCCTCGCCAAAAACCAGATCAACATCCAAATGATTACCACTTCGGAGATTAAAATTAGTTGTGTGGTAGACGAAGCGCAAGGGGTAACAGCACTACAAGTCATTCACTCTGCTTTTGAATTGTCGGGCAGTCAAAAAGTTTTTGTTCCCGCGTAATCAACTATCAACTATCCACCATCCACCATTAACTAATATGAAACCTTGGAAAACCCTTGCTATTGTCTCTGTGGCGTGTTCGATGTCGATCGGTTTATCTTCCTGCGCCAAAATATTTGGTGGCAATGCCGAACGGAACTTGCAGAACTATTCGCAAAAAGCAGGCTATACACCGATAGGTTGTATGAATATCGACTCGGACAAAGATGGGTATGTGTCCTGCGATGCCAGAACATCCAATGGACAAACCACGACCCTCGACTGTGCCTATAAACCTTTCGATAGCGGTTGCAAAGAGGTGGAGCGCAATAAGTTTCGCGGGATTAGATAGTTGGTTTTACGGGCTGGCACGCAACGATCGATTCACCATCGACGATCGACGATTGAAAAGTAACCCTTACGGTTCTACCGAAAGTTGATAATTCCAACTGACTCCCGGTTCGGCTGCTCCCACCCAGATGCGATACCGACCCGCTTTGCCATCAGAAAGTGTCAGTCCTGCATCGGTTCCCAACTCAGTATCGTCGGCGCAATAAAGAGTGTTCTCGTCAGGTCCTTGAACGATTAATGTCGTGTCGCGACCCTCGCTATCGACTTGGATGACCAGTTGGGCAACATCATCATCTAAAACTAAAATATAGTCTGGGATGGGGTCGCCAAATCCCAGGCAAAAGTTGTTATCTCGATCGCGATTGCCTAGCAGAGCCGGAAGAGAAGTCGAACCCCCCGTGTGTCCTTCCCCCGAAGTCACATCCGGAATGGTCAGGGTGCCAAAATGAGAATCCTTCGCCGGGACGGGTAAACCTGACATCATAGCGATGGCAAGCGAGATCGAAATCGATGCAATAATGTGGAGCGGACGAATTTTCATAGCCACCATCTCTCTTTTGGACTTAGCAAAATTTCAAGTTGGGTCGAGTCCGATCGTTCATGATGTTCGATCGTTTGACAATGGGCAGAGTCAATAGGGTTCCGTCTTTTTTTCGGATTCGGGAGCCAATTCTCAAAGTGTGCCATCTCCGATGGAGTGCATTCGGCACGGTACTATTCTCAGACTATCGCCTCATCCTTATATTATCAGCTTCATTCTATCAAGTTCAGCGTGAAACCATCCTGCAAGATGGACACTTTTCTAAGTGCCACATTGTACAACACGAGAATTTTTATAGAAGTTAATCGATGAAGTTTTAATCAGCGCAACCGATCCAAATTTTTAATTTTAAAAAACTCTCTATCTCAGAGATGGAGAAATGCGGAAAATACTTTTAAATCGATCGAAAAGGAGAAAGTTTCTTGATCTTACTATTTGTGTTCTTGACGATCGCCCTGAGTTGCGATATTTTATCCCGGATTTTTGTCGTTTTACCCTTAGACGCGATCTCCTTCATTCATTTGCCCGTGGGGTCAATTGCGATCGCCGCGATCTGCCTAGGGGCTTGGCTGCTAGGAGACTAAACCCTAATTGTCCTCTTCGCCATAACATTTTAAAATAGACAAGCAATTTCGGTTAGCGTTGAGTCTAGTATAAGTTAATCTATCAGCAATACTGTGCATGATCTTTAAACCGCGTCCACCCGTGGCGTCTACATCGATTTCTTCCGGTAATGTTTTCAACTTTTCCTCTAGATTAAACGGTAGACCATAGTCTAAAATACGAATCTCAAAAGAATTTGGAGATGTTTGAACTTCGATCTCGATGATGACATCTGAAGACTTACCTTTGTGTGCGTGGCGCACAGCATTGGTAAACCCCTCAGCCAAAGCCGTTTTGCACTGTAACCAGATTCTTTCAGAGATTGCAGGAGATGCGAAACGATCGAACCACGATAACACTTGACCGAGAGCGTTTAGATCCGTCCCCACTTGTAGGGACGATCGAGCCGTAACCGGGGACTGATTAGAATCTTTCAATGCGATCGAACTCCTTAAATTTGCTAAGCTTCTGGTGGTAGTATCTTCCATTTATGACTCAAATTCTACTGATTGATGACGATCCGACAACTCGGTTGGTGCTCAAACGGGCGCTGACCAAACAAGGGTATGAGGTTACAGTGGCAGCCAATGGTGAAGAAGGGCTCGAACTTGCCCAACACCTGAGACCGGGACTCATCGTTTGTGACTGGATGATGCCTGTTATGGACGGTTTAGAAGTTTGTCGGCGGGTCAAAGCGACACCGGAGTTATCCACAACCTTTTTTATTCTCCTAACTGCTAAAGGTGCCATTGAAGATCGAGTGGTTGGTTTAGATACGGGAGCCGATGAATTTTTGGCAAAACCGATCGATATCAACGAGTTACAAGCTCGAGTTCGGGCGGGTTTTCGCATCCATCAGCTTAGCCGAGATCTCGAAAGACAGAAACAAATGTTGGAAACGGAGTTGAACGACGCGGCTGCCTATGTCCGGTCTATTCTGCCACCGCCCATAGATTGATCGCCGGTCAAGATCGACACCCGATACATTCCCACCCAGCACTTAGGGGGAGATTGCTACGATTTTGAATGGCTCGATCCGAATCATTTAGCATTTTATCTGATCGACGTATCCGGACATGGAGTCGGTTCAGCTCTGTTGTCGATTTCGGTGTTGAATATCCTCAGATCGCGATCGTTGCCCAATACTAGCTTTTACGAACCGAGCCAAGTCCTCAGCGCCCTGAATCAAACATTTCAGAGAAACGGTAACGATGAGCTGTACGACGATAAGTATTTTACGATCTGGTATGGCGTTTATCACCCTCCTTCCGGCAAACTTGTTTATGCCAGCGCCGGGCATCCCCCAGCGATTTTGCTGTCTCGCTCCCCAACGGGTCAAATTCAATCCCAACTACTGAAGACTCCTAGCCTTCCTATCGGTTTGTTTCCAGAAGCCGAGTACTTCAGCGCCAGTACCGACATCGCATCCAAGAGCCAACTATACGTGTTTAGCGACGGAGTATACGAAATCCAACAGGAAAATGGCACCGTTTGGGGATTGGACTCTTTTACCCATCTCTTAACCGATTACGGTCTCGATCTGCCCGAAGTGCTGACCCAT
Organism: uncultured cyanobacterium; assembly: GCA_963838375.1. Classification (GTDB taxonomy): domain Bacteria; phylum Cyanobacteriota; class Cyanobacteriia; order Cyanobacteriales; family Geitlerinemataceae; genus DVED01. Next base: position 749,182 of record CAWIQY010000019.1, read on the forward strand.
TTATTAAATCGCATTCAGACGCTCAGTCTACAAGAAATACTCGATGACGATTTGTCGATCTTACAGCTTTCTTTTGGTTGAATCCGTCTCAGGCAGGAGCCGCCCTAGGAGAAGATACCCGCTGGGGTGACGGAGTGCGCCTCTGTAAAAATCGGCTATCCGATCCCCGCGCTACAGGGATCGGTGTCGTACCCCCAACCGTAAAACTTGACAGCAGTTGAGAGCGAAATCTTTGACCGATGGGTGGGTGCGAAGTCTCCAGTGCAAATTGTCCAGTTAACATCTCCCCCAGCTTCCCCCGCCCGTCAAATCAGCTCGAACACTAACAAGCGTGGTTGCTATACTGCGCCAGCTAAAAGCGAAGCGAGTGACGGTTTTTCCCCATCGAACTCTACTCGGTCTCGACTTGCCAAGAGATGTTCTCTTTCAAGGGAAGAGTTCCCCTCTATCCTCTTTTGTCAGATGTGAGAAGCATCCGAATTCGACTTGAGGTCTTGCTCGAATTCTTCTCGATTGGCATAGACTCTAAAGACGCGATCCATACTCGTGAGTTCAAAGAGAATTCTAACTTGGTCGCTAATCGAACAAATCAGCATTTTGGCGCCCGACGATCGAACGGTTTTGAGGGCAGAAACCAGAGAGCCTAACCCGGAACTATCAATAAAAGTGACATCCTTAAGGTCAAGCAATACAATTTGCGCTCCAGCCTCTAAACATTCGTTAATTTGGCGGCGGACTTGATTAGCTTTCGAGCCGTCTAAAAGACCTGTGGGTTGGACGACTTTGATCGTGGGACTCATAGGTTTTAGGTATTTCAATAAATCAACCGATCGAACAAGTTGAATGAATTAGGAGATTGAAAGATTGACCCCGTCGAGTCAATCGGGATTGGAACTCCACAATTCATCAACTGAGACACTTGAAACGCGGTAATGGTCGATTCAAGCCGGGATTGAGACACGTTAAAATATGCAAATTCTACAGATATTTGTGACTGGTTTTCCGGATGTTTTGACCCTTGGTTCCCAAGCTCTTTCACCTCGAATTCTTTCCTAACATTAAATGTACACTCTTGCCAACTCAAGAGTCGGCACAACCACCATTCTACCTGTTCCCATGGATTCTCTGTCTGTGGGAGTCTAAACCTGTTGGATTTGCACCACCAATGGACTCGAATGCGCCCCCAATCCCTGTTCTGTTGAGGGTGCGCTGCTGCGAGACATTCTTCCCTTTGCGATCGCTCTCTAGTATTCGGGAAGAATTTACTCAGTTTAGGTTCCCAATTCAGCTTCCCCACCTGCCAATCCTGTCCGAACTGCTATAAAACTTAATGTCGCTGCCACCCCAAAAGCGGGTTAAACTCTCTGCGATTCAGTACACTAGGCTGGAATGGCATTTCCCGGTCAACTCATGAACCGTTCCCCAAGAACTTTAGGCATTCCTCCCAATGCTTGGACGGTGGATGCCCACAGGGCGGATCTCACTCGTCCTTCCCTCGATCTTCGCACGATCGAACTGACGACCGAAACCAAAACCCTGACCATCGACTTGGCAAAAACGGCTCTACTGGTCATCGATATGCAGAATGATTTCTGTCACCCCGACGGCTGGTTGGCTCATATTGGCGTCGATGTCAGTCCAGCACGCACCCCGATTTCATCGATCGACTCACTCCTGCCGACACTGCGATCGGCTAATGTGCCGATATTCTGGGTCAACTGGGGAAATCGCCCAGACTTACTCAATATTAGTCCCGGACTGCGCCATGTTTACAATCCTACAGGACAAGGCATCGGTTTAGCCGATCCTCTGCCCAAAAATGGTGCGCCCGTTCTCACCGCCGGCAGTTGGGCGGCAGCCGTGGTGGATGAGTTAGAAATCGATCCCGAAGATATCCAAGTGGATAAATATCGGATGAGTGGATTTTGGGACACGCCACTCGATAGTATTTTGCGAAATTTAGGCAAGACGACGCTATTGTTTGCGGGAGTGAATGCCGATCAATGCGTGATGGCAACACTCCAAGATGCTAATTTTTTAGGCTACGACTGTATTTTGGTGAAAGATTGTACGGCGACCACTTCTCCTGAGTATTGTTGGTTGGCAACTTTGTACAATGTCAATCAATGTTTTGGATTTGTTACACAGTCAAGAGCGATTTTAGCTGCCATCGATAAGATCGAGATCTTATCTTCTATATTAAGGGAGAATAAGTGATGAGCGATTATTGCACGATCGCGGTTTCGCGATCGATTCGAGATTACCAAGCGTTTCGCATTAGCCCGGAGGATACCAATCGGCTGGCGATCGTTTTCGATCCCGAAACTGCCGATCGATCCCTCGCCGTTTGCGTCGAGATTTTTGATGTCGGCGGGAAAACACCCCCCAATCGCCATCAAATGGCGGTAGAAATGTTCTTTGTTCTTAAGGGAAAAGGGGTCGCCTATTGCGATGGGAAAGTGGTGAAAATCGAATCTGGGGATAGTTTGTTAGTACCACCCACCGGGATTCACGAAATCTGGAATTTGGGAACGGAACGGTTGTATTTGTTGTGTATCATGATTCCCAATGAAGATTTTATCGAACTCATTCGTCGGGGGATACCTGCGGAGTTAGATGACGAAGATTGGTTGGTGTTACGCCGATCGGATCTGCGAATTCCTGTAGCGATTTAGAGGAATGAATCTCGATGGTGCAATTAAAACCTTGGCAGTGGTTCGTCTTAGCGGCACCGATGGTGGCGATTTTTATCTTTTTGATGGTATCAGCCGGATTGCAGATCCAAGCCTGGGGCATCAGTTGGATCTGGGGTATCGTGCTTCTGATGTTTGTGGGTTGGCGCTGGTTGTTAGTCCGCTGGACGCAACCGGAAATCGATCGACTCGAAGCGGCGATCGATCGTGCCAACGAGGAACTCAAATCCCTGACTCCATCTGCCGACAACGACACGGTTCCCACTGCCGAAGTGGCGCTGCAAACCATCCTCACCGCCGCCCGCAGCGATTTGCCGATTTGGGAAGATTGGCAAACATTTTGGCAGCGATGCCAAGACGTAGTGGTCGCCACCTCCCAAATTTACCATCCTGAAGTTAAATATCCCCTGCTTAACATCTATGTTCCCCAAGCCTACGGATTGATTCGGGGCACCGTAGACGATATGGATCGATGGATGCAGCAGGTGTCCCCCGCTCTCAATCAAGTGACCGTGGGGCAAGCGTTCCAAGCATACGAAGTGTATCAGAAGCTGGAACCCTCCGCTCGCAAACTCTGGCAAGTTTGGAATTGGGCACAATGGTTGTTGAATCCGGCGGTGGCAGTGGCGCGACAGGCAAGTCGGGAATCGAAAAATCGGGCGACTCAAGAACTGCTGGTGAACTTAGGTCAAATGTTGCGAGAAGTGGCATTGCGAACGCTCTGCCAACAAGCGATCGGATTGTATAGTAACAGTCCGCCGCCGATGTTGTCAGCCCCTGGGGAAACGGCACTCCCCAAAGCTAAAACCCAAACCATTCTCGAGATTCTCCAACGCGCCGAACCGGTGGAGTCGATTGCCCAAAAACCCGTTAATATTTTGTTGGTGGGACGCACGGGGGCGGGAAAAAGCAGCTTGATTAATACGTTGTTTTCCTCGGACTTAGCACAAGTCGATGTCTTGCCATCTACGGATAAAATTCAGAACTATTGTTGGGAAACGGAGACAGGAGAAACCCTGACACTGTGGGATACGCCGGGATACGAACAAGTTAACCGTCCTCAACTGGCAGAGCAAGTCCTGGACTTTGCCACCACCGCCGATTTATTGTTGCTGGTGACTCCGGCACTCGATCCAGCATTGCAAATAGATGCGGATTTTCTGCGACAAATTAAGGCAGACGTTGCAGAACTGCCGACGATTGCCATTGTCTCCGGGGTCGATCGTTTGCGTCCGATTCGGGAATGGGAACCGCCCTATGACTGGGTTTGGGGCGATCGACCTAAAGAAAAAGCCATTCGGGAAGCCACGGAGTATCGCACTCAAATGCTGGGAGAATTTTGTACCCGAGTTCTACCTGTTGTCTTGGGCGATCGATCGACCGGTAGAATGCCTTGGAATGCCGATGCCCTCTCCCTGGCGCTGCTAGAAACCATCGATCCGGCAACACAACTGCGTCTCGCCCGGTTTTTACGCAATTTGGATGCCCGCACGGCGGCTGCTGCCCAAATTATCGATCGTTATACGTTCCAGATGGCGACGGCGCAAGGACTGGCTTCTCTACTCAAAAGCCCCATCCTGATGTTTCTGTCCCAACTGACCACCGGTTCACCTACTCTGGCTTACCTTCTCGCCGAGAAAATTCCGGTGGAACAGTTACCCGTGGTGATTGGCAAGCTGCAAATGGCATACGATCTGTTTTCGCTGTTGAGTGCGGACAATTCCCCATCCCGCAATTTCGATTTGCTGGCGTTGTGGCCCCTGCTGCGCGAAAATCCGGCGACTCCGGAGCGTAATGCTTGGGCATTTGGTCATGGGTTGGTGGAATATTGGACTGGGGATTTGACCGTCGAACAACTTCGGGAGCGGGTTGCGTTTTATTTACAACAGAAATCTTAAGTACATCTAGAAGGGCGAATGCCATTCGCCCCTACATCAACCCAAAATTTTATGGACCTCATAGCTGCGAAAACCGCTGTAAAATCTACGTAATATTACGGAGAAAATAGGGATTGAACATCCTGGAGTTTATGTTTGAGGGAAACTATGATATGGTTATGAAAATTTTTAGAGCGTTCTTGAGGACAAGAACCCACTTTTAAGAGGCTGTGGCGATCGAAAGACGATTTTGCAGAATGAGTCTTTCGGTCTGATGTATCTGTATCGTTCAACCGCAAGTTTCTACCGATTCTATGATAACGATCGCCCCCAACCCACTAGTAAGCGTGATTATCCCCGCCTACAACGGCGATCGATTTATCGCAGAAACCGTAGAAACGGTGTTACATCAAACTTACCGCAACTTTGAGATTGTAATTGTCGATGACGGTTCGATCGATCGGACGAAGGAAGTTCTCGAACCCTACAACGATCGAATTCGTTATATCTATCAACAAAACCAAGGTGTTGCTGCCGCGCGCAATCGCGGACTCGAACTGACTCGCGGGGAATTTGTAGTCTTTCTCGATCAAGACGATATCTGTTCCGCTGACAAACTCGCACTCCAAGTTGCCTGTTTCCAAGAAAATCAGGCGGTGGGAATGGTGCATAGTGGGTGGCGGCGTGTCGATGCCGAAGGCAAACCCATCGCAGATGTAGAAATGTGGCATCAAGTTCCCGTTTTGGATGCTGCGGGATGGTTGCAGTGGATGCCAATTTTGTTCAGCGCCATGATGTTTCGCCGAGATGTTTTGCAGCGAGTCGGTCCTTTGGATTCGGGTTTCCAGCAAGCCTGCGATGTGGATTTGGTGCAGCGTTTAGTCTTAATGGGTTGTCAGACGGCTTGGGTGCGCCAAATTACGGTGGGGTATCGACAGCACGATCGAAACGACTCGCTCAATACGCCAATCCAAGCTGAAGAATCTTGGGAAGTACGGCGGAAATTTTTCGATCGACCCGATCTACCCGACCCAATTCGTCGTATAGAAAAATCTGCCTGCTATTCTACTCTAGTGTGGATTGCGTGGCGACTATATTATACCGGATACATTTCGGAAATGGTTTTATACCTGAAAAAGTCTTTGCAATATACACCGGTTTCGTTTTCCAGAACCTTGTCTGCTTGGATTCAAGCCTTTACGGGATATGCTGATGAATATAACTACAAGCTAGATGTTTATACGTTGAGTAATTCCGTGGAGTGGAGACAGTTGGTCAGTGTTGCACTTCAGATTTAGTCTTGGCAACGAATCTTTTAAAATTTAGTTTGGCTTCATAAAACCGACCCTTTTATATTCAAAAATCAGAAAATGCTTAAAAAAGCAAGTCTTCAAATTTTAGATATTATTCGAGTCGCTTCAACCCCGTCTGGATCGATTTATGCTTATAATTTGGATCGACCTAAAAAGGGAGAATACTATAATGATAACAATTTTAAATTAGCGGGTTGGGTTCTGAGCAAAAAATCGCCGATCGTTGCGCTAGAATTTATCAGCAACGATCGTGTCCTTCAGACAACAGCCTTGAATCATCCTCGTCCCGATGTCATTACCGCATATCCGGACGTATCGGTTTCAAACGATCATGTGGGATTTTCAACAACGATCGATATGAGTTCGATTTGCGAAGCGGGTGGATCTCAGCTTTTCATTCAAGCCGTGTTTGAGGATGAAAGTCGGGAGACTCTATCGAAAATTAGTTTTAATTGTCAAACCCTCGAGTATAATTCTATAGAAAAACTCGGTCCGGATTTTATTATTATCGGGGCGATGAAAGCGGCAACTTCCGCTATTTACGACTACCTCAGCCACCATCCCCGAGTTCTCCGTCGCTATCCCAAAGAACTGCATTTCTTTACGCTGCATTTTCATCAAGGTTTAGATTGGTATTTGTCGCAATTTTCTCCCATCCGGACAAATCAAAAGGGTCAACCGTTGTTAACGGGAGAAGCAAGTCCCACTTATTTAGTCGATGCCGAAGCCCCGAAACGAATTCACAGTTTGTTTCCCAAAGCTAAGTTTATTGTCTCGTTGAGAAATCCAACCGATCGAGCAATTTCACATTATTATCACCAAGTCAAACGAGTTCAGAATGAGAAGAGATCTCTAGAGGAAGCCTTCAGCGAAACCGAACTCGCGAATTTACAAGAAAAGCCATTTTCTGCCACCCGACATTATATTCAGAATGGTTTGTACGCCCAACATCTGAAAAACTGGTTTGAAGTCTTTCCCCGAGAAAAAATTCTCGTTTTAAATTATCACGATCTAGAAACCAATCCCGATCGATTTGTCGCCGAAGTGTTTGAATTTCTCAATTTACAAGACTACTCCCTGACGAACATTGACAAAGTTTATGCCAATCAATACTCGTGTCCCAATCCAGACGTGAAGCAGCGGCTGGATGCGTATTTCCAGACTTACAATGCAGATCTGGAAAACTTGTGTGACATCAAGTTTAACTAGACCCAGTTTAAAGAGTCGATGGTTCGATCGAGCAGATCGCATCCTTCCTCAACCGACGCCATGCGACTGAGACGATCGCGCAAATCCGACGCCCCCACAAATCCCTTACAATACCAAGCCATGTGCTTGCGGGCTTGCTGCACCCCTCGCGCACCTTTGTACTCCCACAATCCTTGCAAATGTTCCTTAGCACATTGTAAGCGTTCCACTGGCGTCGGGGGCGGCAATCGTTCACCTGTTTTGAGAAATCGATCGATTTCTCCCACCAAAAACGGATACCCCAAAGTTCCCCGAGAACACATCACCCCATCCGCGCCAGTTTCCGCCAAACAGCGAACTGCCGACTCCACCGAGACGATATCCCCATTGGCAATCACCGGAATTTCCAGCACTTCTTTCACGCGGCGAATCCAATCCCATCGCGCCGAACCATTATAACCTTGGGCGCGAGTTCGCCCGTGTAGCGTCAGCAAACTCGCCCCGGCATCCTGCATCCGCCGGGCAAAATCGAGGATGTTAATTTCTTCATCCGACCAACCAATGCGGGTTTTCACCGTCACGGGAACCGAGACAGCGCCGACAACTGCGGCAACAATCTGTGCCGCGACTTCCGGTTGCCGTAACAGAGACGAACCCCCACCCTTGCGCGTAATTTTATTCACCGGACATCCCATGTTGATGTCGATGGTGTCGGCACCTTCTGCTTCGGCTTTTTGCGCGGCATCGCCCAAAAAATCTGGGCGACAGTCGAACAACTGAATGCTAATCGGGCGTTCGTCGGGGTCGATTTCCATAATTTTGGGCAACTCCCGAATGTGGTGCAAACTGCTGGCGTGTACCATTTCGGTATACATCATCGATTCGGGTGCATAGCGGCGCACCAATCGCCGAAATACCAAATCTGTGACGCCAGATAAGGGGGATTGCAATACGCGGCTGTGGACTTCTACGCGACCGATTTTTAAAGGTGTTGCCAGTTCATTTGTCATGAGATTGGTGATTAGTTTTTGGTAAGTTTTCAGATCGAAACGCTCTCTTCTGGCTGTTTTTTAGGCGAAGCTGGGCGAAGCTGGGCGAAGCGAAGCATTTGCATAAACTTTTTCGTCTCGAGGACAAAATGGTCGGACAAATGCTTCGCCCCTACAAAAGTCTGTCCTAATGTATGCGCGTAGCGCTATACCTATCAACTATCAACTATTACCTATTAACTATTACCTATCAACTATCAACTAGATTTCCCTGAATCGGCAGTTCGATCGTCAACGTAGTCCCTACACCGGGGAGGGAATTGCACTCAAGTTTACCGCCATGTTCTTCGACGATAATAGAGTAGCTGACGGACAATCCTAACCCCGAACCCATGCCGATCGGTTTGGTAGTGAAAAAGGGATCGAAAATATATGGGCAAACGTCTTCGGGTATTCCCGAAGCGTTATCGGTAATCTCAATTTTAACGGTGTTGGGGTCGCAGAGTTGGGTGCAAATCCAGATGGTGGGAATTCGATCGTTTTCCCCGGCATTGTTGGCGAAGTGTAAGTCCAGAAAATCAATGGCATTACTGAGAAGATTCATCAAGACTTGATTGATGTGACCCGGATTACAGATGATTGGTGGGAGATTGTCATACTCTTTTTGGAGAACAATTGGGGCTCGGTTTTCCGTTGCGTGAAGCCGATGTCCTATGATGAGTAATGTACTTTCAATCCCCTCATGCAAATCCACAGATTTCAGAGTAGATTCATCCAAGCGGGAAAACTTTCTTAAAGATAAGACAATTTTCCGAATCCGATCGCTCCCCTCTCGCATCGAAGCAAACAGTTTAGGTAAATCTTCTTTGATAAACTCGAGATCGATTTCTTCGAGCAGATTTTCTATCTTAGGTGATTTTTGAGGGTATTCTTCTTGATAAGCTTGAATAATATCGAGTAGGTCTCTCCTGTAAGAATCCAGATGACTGAGGTTGCCGTAGATAAAACTGACGGGATTGTTAATTTCGTGAGCCACCCCAGCCACCATCTTTCCCAAGCTGGAAATTTTTTCAGATTGAATGAGTTTCGATTGATATTTTTTTATGTTTTTTAATGCTTTCTTCAGCCGATCGTTAGTCAATTCGAGTTCAGACTGGGATCGTTTCAACTTTTGTTCAAATTGTTTGCGTTCTAAGACTTCTGCGTGCAGGTAAAAATTTTGTTCGGTCAGATTTTTATTTTTTTCTTGAAGTTGGCGTTGCAAGTTAAGAATTGTTAATTGGTGTTTAACTCGCATCAAAACTTCTCGGGCTTGGAAGGGCTTAGTAATATAGTCAACCCCTCCGACATCAAACGCTTTAACCTTATTTAATTCTTCAGTTAATACACTGAAAAAAATGACGAGAATATCGCTAGTTTGATCGGCGGATTTTAGTTGTCTGCAAACCTCATAGCCATCGATATCTGGCATGATAATATCGAGCAAGATCAGATCGGGAGGGTTGGCACGAACTGCATTTAAGGCGAGTTGACCCGAGATTGCCCGTTGGACAGAATAGCCCGATTCAGTCAAAATGTTGGAGAGTAATCGGAGATTGTCAGGATTGTCATCAACAATTAAAATTCTCGGTTTGCTGAAGTCGAGATCGGAAGTTGGAGAGCTGATGTCCGACCCATTAAATCGATCGATTGTTGTATTAAAAGACATAAATCTTAAACATCTCGGAGTACCGATTGTGTTAAACGAACGATAATATCTAATCTAAAATTATGTGTAAGGGAGAGAAGAGATTGTGCTAGTTCAAGTCGATCGTCTGGAATCTGTTCGATCGAATTCAAGACTAGTGTCTCATTGACTTCATTGGCAGCTCGATGGAGCGATCGTACCCACGAAAGCGGCATTTCCCGAAGCTGAGAAATGATGAAAGATTCGACTTCCTCTAACGATCGAGATGCTAGTAAACTTTTATAAAGATAACATACATCCAAGTACTGAGCGATAGTTTCCAGGGCAGTTTCTTCTGAAATGGGTTTGCTGAGTATCTCGTCGCAACCCGCCGCTAACATGGCATCGCGATCGAAGTTTCCCAGGCTGGCACTCATACCGATAATTATCGTCAGGGTTTCCTCACTTTGGTTCTGGTTTTCCCGTTCTCGAATCTGTCGAGTCGCGGTCAATCCGTCGGCAATCGGCATCTGCATACTCATCCAAATCAGTTGAGGTTGCCAGTCTTCCCACAAAACCATCGCCTCTAAACCATTTTCGGCGCTGCGAACCTCAAATCCGATGTTTTCGAGTTGTGCCACCAACAACAAGCGACTGTCGGCATCATTATCGACCACCAGAATGCGAAAAGAAGGTTGACCCGGTTGTAAACCGATGACAACCGATCGATCGATCTCGATGGTTTCCCGTTCCCTTTCCCATGGCGTTATCCTCACCTGAAATTCGATCGTTGTCCCCTCTTCCACAACACTTTTCACCGAAATGTCGCCCCCCATTAACCGGACAAATTGTTGGGTAATTGCCAAACCCAAACCCGTTCCCGTGCTAGAATTTCGTCCAGATTGGGTTTGGACGAATGCCTCGAAAACCCGATCGAGTTCTTCCGGCGCGATTCCCATTCCCGTGTCTCGGACAACAAAGTACAGGATGATTGGTTCGTTGGGGTTTGGGGTTTGGGGTGCAGATTGAATCTTTTCTGCGGCGGTTTTCTCCTGTCTCCCCCTTGTAGAAACTTCTAGCCGGATGCTACCTTGTTGGGTAAATTTAATCGCATTGCCGAGAAGATTGACCAAACAAGAACGCAGTTTTTGCCGATCGCCTCGGATGTATTGAGGAACCCCAGGTTCGATATCAACTAGTAATCGTAACTCTTTTTGTTCGGCTTGGTTTTGGAACAGCGCCACCGAATGATTGATGAGATCGTACAAATCGAAGTTGCTTTCATTAAGAGACATTCTCCCCGCTTCGATTTTCGAGAGATCCAAAATGTCATCGATCAGTTCTAACAGATGCTCGCCGTTGCGATAAATAATGTCGAGATACTCTTGATAAGAGGGTTTCAAATCGGTATCGCCGCTCATAATTCGAGTAAAACCCAAAATAGCATTCAGCGGTGTTCGCAGTTCGTGACTCATATTGGCTAAGAACTGACTTTTGGCTGTCGATGCCGCTTCAGCGCGAAGGCGATCTCGATCGAGTTGTAATTGCTGGTGTTTGAGTTCCTCTCGTTCTCGCTGAAGTTGCTTCAAGTGATAAATTGTCATCACCGTTGCTGATGTGATAGATGCAACCCATGGCGAGATAGCCGGAATCCAAACATTGAGAAAAAATGCCCCGTAGCTACTCAAAAAAAGAAGGCTGCTGCCAACGCTACCACAGAAGAGAATCGATCGTCCTCGATAGGCAAGACGCTGACTCCCATCATGTCTTGTCAACAATTTCGAGGGAACGATGGCTGCCGACAGAAGACCAAAGAGCAATCCACAGCCATTCTACGGGTTCTGGCAGCGTCTGTATCGACGTTCGTCCCTCTAATGCTGCTCCCAGAAGTTGGCTGGCGACATTGGCGTGAATGACGATGCCGGGAACCGCTGGTGGCGTGTTGGCGAGGCGGCTGCTTAAGGGTGTATAAAAAAAGTCATTGAGGCTAGGCGCAACTGAACCGATCAGAACAATGCGATCGCGCACCCACTGGGGATCGAGGGGTTTTTCTAATACCTGAGTCAGGGAAACGGTACGGAATGCTTCCAGATGTCCGCGATAGTTGAGTAAAATTTGATAGCCGCTAGAATTCGTCCGAACATAGCCTCCATCATTGCCATGAAAAGGAACGAAAGTGGATTTTCCTAAACGGTAGCGTTTCTCGAGATCGTCGATTTCTTCTAAAATGATTCCCTGTTTTTCCAAGTACATCAATGCCAATTTTGCCCCCAAACCCAATTTCAGCGTTTCGTTGGATTCGGGATGGGACAACAAAGCACGACGGATTTTGCCATCGGCATCGACTAATATATCGGTTAGTGCAATACGATCGGTGTTTTGCAAACTTTTCGGTGGCGAGACTTTCGTGCCAATGCCTTTCTCGATGCCAATTAAATTGGGGGTCGATTCGAGCAATTTGTTCCATTGAACGTGACCGGGTTCGACGGGTAAATTGCGATATAAGTCTAAACCGATCGCCACTGGATCGTATTTTTGAAGCGTTTGGATCGCGCGGGTTAAATCGGCATCGGAGAGGGGCCACTGTCCGACATTTTCAATATCGGCTTCGTCGATGGTAACGATGAGTAGACGATCGTCTATGGGTTCGATGGGACGCAGGCTAAAAAGGCGATCGTAAACTGTCCATTCTAGGGTTTGAAGCAATCCCACAGACTGAACTAGTATAGTGAGACTGGTGATGGAGAAGGTAGTGATGGAGATAGGAAGCAAAGAGAATTTCATGGTTAAAAGTTAAGGATTAGTGTCTAGATTTTGGGGCGATCGCATCGCGTCGGACTCGTATTTTTTCAATAGACATCTCCAGAAATATCCCTCAAACTTTTGCCCAGTTTAGGCAAAAACGAGTTTTCGCAGAGGTCTAATACCGCTCGCGAAGTTCCCCCTCGAGATTCATCGATCGATCCTTTTGTGCGAGGCTCAAAATCGATTGTTTGCACTCGATTGAGATCGATTGATAGTGTGGTTAATCCGATCGACAACGAGGTTTTAAACAATAAGAAAGTGAAAAATTTGTGATACATAAAAAAATTCAAAGCAAAAAATTACCTAACACAAAAATGCAGTAAAAATTCAAACTTGAATCTCACAAAGTGAAATTTGTTTTACTTCAAACCTCTTATCTTGTTGTTTTTAAAGTCAAGAATCTCTCCGCAAAATACTCACTTCAATCAGCGAGAGTATTCTAAGATGAATAACATTCAAAAAATCCGTCAGCAAAGTTAAGTGACGCTTCAAATCGAAGTGAAAACCTGAGCAACATTTTTTTTCGGATAAGCATCGATCGCTCTCGATTTTTCTGGCAACCGAAAAATATTTGATTGAAAGGGTTGTTTGCGATCGTGAAGGCGCTTGAATTTATAGGAAATCTCGATCGATCGTTCATAAGTAATAAGTTTAAAGTAATAAGTAATAAGTTTGACAAGAAGCTTAAAATCAGAGGACTCAACAAATGAATTGGGCTTGATTTTTTCTTAATGTATGAAGAGGCTTCATACCGTTTTGTTCGGGCTGAACCTGTACGACTTATTACTTATTACTTATTACTTATTACTGAGCGCCCGTTGGCGCAGCCGCCCTTCCAGGGCTAGGGCGTCGGTGAAGGGAATCCGAGCCAGCAAAAGAGATCCAATCTCCTCCACAGAAAATGACAGCAAAAGCGATTATTGCTATAATTTGAGACATCAGCCTTTTCATGATTTTTTCCCAAGTGAGTAAGTTGCCATGTAGGATTTCGTGACAGAAATTGTCACCTTCACAGCTCAGTTAAAATTTGTCGTGAATTCTAAGTTTTTCAGCCTTCAGCTACATTGCCGGATCGACCCTTTGCTCCGGATCGACAGCAGGATTTACTATCTTGCGCGAATAAGATCTTTTTTTGAGTTACTAATAGCTGACGGCTGAATAAATCCCTGATTTTTATTATTGTTTTGACGATCTAAAAAAATTAAAAAAGTGTAAATATTTTACGCTTTTTTGTTTTTCAGTTATGAATGATGTTACCGTTGAAAATGAAATCTTGACCTCCTGCTTTCAGGTGAGTATAAATTCCTAACAATGAACGATCGGTCTTTACGCCATTTGAGGGTTGACAGAATATCGTGAAGATGATGAAGGTAGCTCGCTGTGTAGCATTTTTAACAATTTTTCCGATCGGGTTAACTCCCCCCGCCAGTGTTCGCGCCCAGATCGTTCCCGACGCTACATTGCCTCAACCCTCCACTGTCACTGTTGAGGAAGCCTTGCAGCGAATTTCTGGCGGAACCCAAGCCGGAGGTAATCTCTTCCACAGTTTCGATCGCTTCAACGTCGGTGCAGGCGAAACCGCCTATTTCGACAACGCCCTCAGTATCGACAACATCATCACCCGTGTCACCGGAGGCAACTTTTCCACCATCGACGGGTTAATTCGCGCTAACGGCACAGCCAATTTATTCCTCATCAATCCCGGCGGTATCGTCTTCGGCGCTGGAAGCTCGGTTGGACATCGGCGGTTCCTTTTTCGCCACCACCGCCGACAGGATTCAATTTGCCGATGGCTTAGAATTTAACGCAACAGAGGCAGACACGGGGACACCGCCCTTACTGTCGATCGAAGTTCCCATCGGCTTGCAACTGGGAACCCATCCCAGTGCAATTGTCAACCGCGCCACGGGAGACGGACTTCAGGTACAGCCCGATCGAACATTGTCTCTGATTGGGGGTGATGTCTTGTTAGAAGGGGGAAATCTCAACGCCCCTCAAGGACGCATCGAACTCGGTAGCGCGGCGGCTTCTAGTACCGTGGGTATCGGGTCTACAGACAATTCCGATCTGGCGGGCGGCGGTTCGATCGAACTCTCCGGTGGGGCAACCGTCAATACTAGCGGTCCCGGCAGCGGAGCAATTCGGATCGGAGGCGGAGAAGTTTCTCTGACGCAAGGCTCAAAACTGAGTCGCCGATACCGTGGGCGATTTCGACGGCGCAGGTATCGATATTCGTGCCACAGAGTTTCGGATGAGCGATGGCGCTTTCCTCTCAGCCTCCACATTTGGTGGCGGTGCCGGGGGAAATATCTCCATCCGGGCAAATTTTATAGATATTGCCGGGACAGAACCCGGACAGCGCGTCCGAGAATTGGTAGAGGGGACTTTCAACCCCTTCGAGATCAAAGATGGTATCTATGCCCTGACTTTGGGCAGTGGTGCGGGGGGAAATATTACCATTGAAACCGAGAGGGTAATACTTCGCAACGGAGGCAGTGTCTTTGCGACACCTTTTGCGTTGGGGATGGGAGGCAATTTAACCGTCACCGTCACAGACTCTGCCGAATTAACCGGGGGCTCCATGTTGCTCGCGGGAACGGCGGGAATTGGCGATTCGGGAGATTTGACGCTGAGTGCCGATCGACTGCGCGTTCTCGACGGCACGGTACTGAGTACCTCGCCCAGCGCGACCAGTGTGGGACGGGGCGGCAATTTGACCGTCCGTGCCCGCGAGATGGAATTACGGGGAACTCCAGCCGGGGCAGCGGTTCCCAACGCTCTGATTACCTCGACACTAGGTCCGGGAGCAGGAGGCAACCTCAGCATCACCGCAGACCGACTGGTGGCGGCTGATGGATCGCAACTGACGGCTTCTTCCTCTGGTGCGGGGACAGCCGGCAATCTCGAGATTGTGGCAGGACGACATCGAATTGAGTGGGATGTCAGCCGACAATCGGTTTCTCAGTGGTCTCTATGCTTCTACCTCTCTGCTGACGGTTCCCGGAGAGCGGGGCGAGGCATCGGGGGGAAATTTAACCGTAACAGCCGATCGACTCGCGGTGCGGGATGGGGCGCAGATTTCCACCGCCACGGGCAATTCGGGGTCGGCAGGGGATGTGCGGATCGATGTAGCAGAATCCGTTACCGTGAGCGGGTTTGCCACCGGGGTCAATCCGATCGTCGAATCTGTCTCTTTCGGCATTATCGGCGACGGTATCGTCCCCAGCGCCATCGAAGCCAATACGCGGGAATCGGGGGCAGCCGGAGATGTCAATATCCAAACATCCCGATTAACGGTCAACAACGGGGCAGAAGTTGGCGTTCGGGGAATCAATGCCGGGGCTGCGGGCAATTTGGACGTGACGGCAGAAGAAATCATTCTAGACGATGCTGGCATTCTCAGCGCCTCGACAGTTGCCGGAACTGAGGGGAATATTCGCCTACAAGCTGCGGATATCCAACTGCGAAACGGTAGCCGCATTGTCACCGATGCCAATACTCAGGATGGCGGCAACATTACGATCGATACAAATACCTTGGTTGCCTTCAATAATAGCGATATTACTGCCAACGCCCTCCAAGGCAGAGGCGGTCGCGTGATCGTCAATACTCGGGGAATCTTCGGCACTCAGTTTCGAGAAACCCTGACTCCAGAAAGTGACATTACTGCCACCTCGGAATTGGGGGCAGCCTTTAGGGGTGTCGTCGAACTGAACACCCCCGACGTCCAATCGGGCATTGGGGTTGTGGAACTGGACGCACGAGAGATCGATCCCGAAAAGCTGGTAACAGTCGGCTGTCGCGATTACCAAGGCAGCGAATTAATTGTCACCGGACGCGGTGGCTTACCGCCCGACCCCACCCAACCCCTCAGCAGCGATCGACCTTGGCAGGATTGGCGCTTTCTCGAAGATTTCCCACCGGAATCGAATTCTAACCCCGTATCACCTCAATTGGCAATACTTGACCCACCTCCGAGACAACTGGTAGAAGCGACCGGATGGCACATCAACGATCGCGGACAAGTGGAGTTAATTGCCGAAGTTCCGGGTTCTTTGCGATCGAGTCTTCCGGACTGTTTAGATCGATCGAATGACCCGAAAAACGACGGATAGAAGAAATCCAAACATTTTCCCGTGTTCGATCGTTCAACTCCAAATATCCCCATCATTCTGGCGCCGGGGATGTTGCTTGGGTGGCGTTCGCTGGGGACCGAAGTATTTTTCGCTGCGATAGCGCAACCAAACCCGCAAAACTTGGGGAATTTCGTCTTTTTGTTGGGGATTGAGGGTATTGTAGAGAGCCAGAGCCCGATCGCGTTCCCGACGGCAGGCAGCATTGTTATGGGCGTCCCAGTAGCTTCTGGCAACCCGAATGCGACGGCAGACTTCTTTGATTAAGGTTTTGCCTTCTAGCGGTTTTTTCGGTTTAGCCATTGCCATCGCCCCTCCAAGGCAAAAAACAGAAGGTGAACGAACAAGGGGGAGCGTGCTCAGCTAAGTGGCGAAGGCTATAACAGCTCGACCAACAGGGATACAATAAAGACAAGCAATTCTCTTAACTTTTCTCTATCAAATGAGTGTACAACTAAAAGTGCCTGATATGGCGTGTTCCGCCTGTGCCAATACGATCGACCAAGCCGTGAAACAAGTCGATGCCAATGCCAAAGTTGAAGCCGATGTCACCGCCAAAACCGTGACAATTGAGACGCAACAGCCCGTTGAAGCGATTAAAAAGGCGATCGTGGCTGCTGGATATACGGTAGATTAATTGGCAATCGCCCTTAAAGATATATCGCAAAAAGCCCGAGAACTGCGATATTCAAGGATTGCGTTTGCGCCACAGGGGGAATATTCCCCCGCCAAACATCAACAAACCCAGTATGGAAGTCGGTTCGGGTACGGACGTGGAGGGAGGTGCAACAGTTCCCAAGGTTCCGCCTTGAACAAACACTGCTGAATCGAAGAAATTGTCCCCCACATCAGCCAGATCGATCGTCAGGGTATTGCGAGCATTTTGCTGTAAAAACCCTTCAAACCCCAGGACTTGGGTATAGCCATCGAGACGAGTGAGGGTGTTTGGCGCTGCGGGACGATCGATATAGTCGGGATGAAAAGAACCCGGATTGTTGGCGTCGGGAATGAGGTTGTTGATCGTCACGGTTTGACCATCACTCAACTTCGCTAAATTTTGACCGTTAAGTAATAACTGAAATGAGTCGTTAAAGCGATTGCCGCCAAATTCTACAAATTCTTCCGAGCCGAAAACATAATTAAAGAATAGCCGATCGACGGTGGTATCTGCATCAAATTCGATCGTCACCGATGTGCGATCGCAAAATTGATTAGTCACCGGATCGCACATCCCGTTGAGATTAGTACTTAAATCTCCGATCGCCACGGTCGTGCCGTCTGGTAAGGTTGTGAAACCCCGATCGATCGTATTTTCTCCCGGTAAATCGGCAACTTGCCCTGTACTAAGAACTATGCCCGTTTGCAAACCAAAGGGGTCATCAGTAAATATGCCGATCGCGCGGGAATCGCCAGTCCTAGAAACAGTAAAATTACTGAGTCCGGTGGTATCTCCCAGTAGTGTTGTCAGTAAGCTATTGCCATTTTGAGTCGGGGTAACGGTAAAGGCAGAAGCCGGGCTAGCAATTCCCCAGAACCCAATAGCAGTAGTCACAATATAATAGATGCATTTCATCGATCGATCTCCTCGTGCGACGTGTCAAGATGGCAGAATGTCCATTCCCGAGATAGTTTTACACTTTTTTTTATTTTTTTAAAACAAGGTTATTGTTATTGATACTTCCGTAAAAAAAGCGAAGACGACTAGACTTCGAGTTCTTAAGATTCGGGAGGCTGGGGTGCGCTCTCGACTGACCCTTTTCTGGTGCAAACCAAACCCACCTAATCCTTTTGTAGCATTTCGAGAAGCCAGTCGGGAGAACTTGACAAGAACTTGACAATCTTCAACTTGACAGCATTCTCAGACCCAACCAATATAGTGTTATGGATCGAGTTCAACCCCCGTTAGCCTTTATTCCTCCAGCATTTAACCTTCTTGTCTGGCGTTGTGCCAAGCTGGCATTACCTTTCTTGCAACGATCGCAAGCAGCCATTAGCGACGTACAAGCCGAGAACGTAGAACAACTGGTCGAACTCTACCATCGGTTTCAAACGGGAAAAATCCGCTTGATGATTGCATTTCGACATCCAACGGCTGGCGATCCTTTGTGTCTGGCTCATCTAATTTGGAATTTGCTACCGCAAGTTGCCCGAGAACAGGGGATAAAATTACGATCGCCGTCACATTTCCATTTCATTTACGATCGAGGCATCCCCTTGTGGGCTGGATCTGCGGTCGGGTGGGCTTTTTCCCAACTCGGCGGTACGCCGATTCATCGCGGCAAGTTAGACTGGATGGGATTGAAATCGGCACGCAATCTCTTTGTCAACGGACAGTTTCCCATTGCTGCCGCACCAGAAGGCGGCACGAACGGACACAATGAGATTGTCGGTCCCTTGGAACCTGGGGTGGCGCAATTGGGATTTTGGTGCGTGGAAGATTTATTAGCCGCAGGGCGTTCTGAGGAAGTGTGGATCGTTCCCCTGGGGATTCGCTACAGCTATATCCATCCCCCGTGGCAAAAAATAGACGCGCTGCTGACGCAACTAGAAGCAGACATGGGACAGTCTCCCGAACCGCCTCCCCTAAACTCAACCCGAGAAGAGGTGCTTTACCATCGCTTGTTTGGGTTGGGGAACCATTTGCTGGTGCGTCTGGAGCAATTTTACCGCCGTTTTTACGATCGCCCTTTACCGGATGTTGCCACCTTGCCACGGTCTAATGAAGAATTGGCAGCCCGTTTGCAGGTGTTGTTAAATGAGATGCTAACCGTGGCGGAGGAATCCTTTAACCTGCGTCCCCAGGGCAATACGATCGATCGCTGTCGTCGTGTGGAACAAGCGGGATGGGATCGCATTTATCGCCAAGATATCGATCGTATTGAGAGTCTAGCACCCATCGAACGGGGTTTAGCCGATCGGGTGGCGGAAGAGTCCACGATGCAAATGTGGCATATGCGTGTCGTGGAAAATTCGATCGCCGTCACGGGGAAATACGTCCGAGAAAACCCCACCGCAGAACGCTTTGCTGAGATGAGTTCCATTCTGTGGCAAACCACTCAGTTCGTTGCGGGTCAACCCTCAATCCGTCCGCCACAACTGGGCAAACAGCGAGGACACCTGAGTGTTGGCGAACCGATTTCGGTAACGGCACGCTGGGACAGTTATCAAGGTAGTCGTCGCCACGGGAAACAAGCGGTGGCGAAACTTGACTCGGGATTTGCAGGGGGCACTGGAAGGGTTGATAGTTGATAGTTGATAGTTGATAGTTGATAGTTGATAGTTGATAGTTGATAGTTGATAGTTGATAGTTGATAGTTGATGGTTGATATTTGATAGTTGCTGGTATAGCTGAGTGCATAGCAGGCGCAGACCAATTCTGGTAGGGGCGTTAGCGTTAGCGTTAGCGAAGCCATGCCGCAGGCTATAGCCATGCCGTAGGCTATAGCATTTGCCGGAAAATTCCATAGACAAACCGATAAAATTGATGCAAATGCTTCGCCCTTCTTCGCCCACCCCGATGGAATTAACTGTCAATAGCATCTTGCGTGCGAGCTATATCAATGAGAGTTTAAATGTGCACTAGCTTACCTTTAATCGTCATTTGCGGGGCTACAGCGACGGGAAAGTCGAGTTTGGCACTGGAACTTGCGAAACGCTGGGGTTTGCCCATCCTCAGCGCAGACTCGCGCCAAGTGTACCGAGAATTCGATATAGGAACCGCAAAACCCACGATTTTCGATCGTCAGTTAGTCCCCCATTACTCGATCGATATTTGCGATCCCACAGAAACCCTCACCGTGGCGGACTACCAACAGCAAGTCCAAGGGTTAATCGATAAATTTCACCAAATGTCTATATCGCCGCTGCTAGTTGGCGGTACGGGATTGTATATCAAAGCGATTACCCGAGGGTTGAAAATTCCTCGCGTTCCACCCAACCCGGAATTGCGATCGCAGCTTGCCGAACTCGGACAACCACTCTGCTACAATTTTCTCCAACAGATCGATCCCGTTGCCGCCCAAAAGATTCATCGAAACGATGCAACTCGGACGTTGCGGGCATTAGAAGTGTTTTACACGACGGGGTTGCCTATTTCTCAACAACAAGGCGAAAATCCACCGAACTACCCGATCGTGCAAATTGGGTTAGAATGCGATCCGCAGCGATTGGACGATCGCATTCGACAGCGTACCCATCAAATGATAGAAGCGGGTTTGGTGGAAGAAGTGGAAACCCTTTGTCAAAAGTACGGGACGGATTTACCCTTACTCGCCACTTTGGGATATGGAGAAATCAAACAGTATTTGGCAGGAGATTTCTCTCTGGCAAAAGCGATCGATCTGACAGTCTTGCACACCCGCCAATTTGCGAAGCGACAGCGGACTTGGTTTCGCCAACATCCTGAAGTTCAATGGTTTGATGCCGATCGATCGGATTTATTCGATGCAGTTGCACAGTGGATACGTTCGCAGTAACTTCTTACTTCTATATGTGCGACTTCTCGAATTTGCTTGACGGACACTTCCACCGCATCGACATCAATAGTTCCCGCCGGGGTGATCCGGGCAAAATGTCCGTTCTGGATCTGTAGGGATTCCCCGCAGTTGGGACATTGTAGTTGACCCTGGGCGAGTCCGGCAAACTCGTAGCTGCAAACCGGGCAGCTATCTTGAATCAGGTTGCGACTCAACCACCAACGCAGAACGAAAGCGGCAATAAAAGGGACAATCAGGAGTAGTCCCAAGAAGATAAAGATGGACTTGACAATCCAGCCTAAACCGGCGGCGCCCAGTAAAATAGCAATGGCGATGAGCGTCAGCCAATTGCCTAAACTAGACAGGGTGAGTTGCAGCAATTTAGAGGTGTTTGCGTTCACAGCCGTCTCCTCGGGAATGATGGGAATATTTCTATATTAACGTCAGTATGCGATCGGACAATTTCCGGTGAGGGCGGCTTTTGGGTTCGGCTATCGTTCAAGTCTAGTCACCTTGTTGAGGGGGTAGGGTATCCTGCAAGAAAGGAGATAACTCTTCAGCTAAACGTCCGGCGCGGACGAGTTGAGCATAGGTATCGGCTTCGATGGTCAACAATTCTTCCCGCAGTCGTTCGTTAGCAAAGTCCCGCAAATCGGGATGACGATCGAGCATTGTTTGCATATCTATGTGGATATCGTCGATTTGTCCTTTCACCAGTGCCAGTTGGTAGTCGTAAAACTCTCGATCGAACTCCGCATTACCTTCCAACTCGTACAAGCGTTCTAGCACCCGTTCTAGGGCAGCGCGGCGGGCACTGGCTTCGACATACTCTTGCTGTAGTTCTCCTTCTGACAACAATCCCAACTGTTGCAACAAAGTTTTGGTGGTCAAACCTTGAACCAGAAGCGTAAATAAAACAACGCCAAAGACGATCGCAATCACCTTATCCCTTTCGGGGAGGGCAATGGGAACACTTAGCGCCAGGGCGATGGAAACCGAACCGCGCAATCCACCCCACCACAATACTGTTTGTTCGGATAGTTTAATGTCCGATTTCGCCAGCCAATTACTAACACCGCCTAAACTGTAAATTCCGATCGCCCGCGTTGCCACGACAGCCAGAATCGCGATCGCCATTAAATGTACATTGTCCCGCAAAGCCTGGAATTGCACCTGATCGCCGATCAACAGAAACACGATCGAATTGACAAAAAAGGAGAGAAACTCCCAAAACTCGCTGACAATCACTCGCGTTCGGGGATTCATACCGATGCGCGAACCGAAGTTCCCCAAAATCAACCCCACGGTGACAACAGCAATCACCCCAGATCCGCCGAACTTTTCGGTAACGACATAGGTTCCGTAGGCAGCCACTAACGTCAGAGACTGTTCCACCAGCGGCAGATCGAAACGTTGCGTTAGGTAAGAAATCCCAAACCCGATCAGACTGCCGACGCCGACACCGACACCGACAAACACAGAAAATCGAGCGATGGTGACTTGCGCGGAAAAGTCCTCAACACCCAATGCCAACCCCAGCAACAAACTAAAGGCAACGACAGCAACCCCGTCATTGAGCAAACTTTCCCCTTCCATTAAAACGGTTAGGCGCTTGCCGACGCCCAATTCCCGAAAGAGGGCAATCACCGAAACCGGATCGGTAGCAGCCAAACTTGCCCCGACTAACAGGGCGATCGGTAATGACAATTCGGTAAACTGGTGAAGACCAAAAGCAATCCCCACGATCGAAATAATCACCCCAACCACGGCATACAAACCGATGGGAACCCAGTCTTTTTTGAGTTTGGCCAGTCCAGATTCCAACCGGCTTCAAACAGCAGCGGCGGTAAGAAAATTTCTAGAATCAATTCCGGCGAAAGGTTCACCAATCGCACGTCCTCGAATGCCAGAAATACCCCGACTATCACCAACAGCAAAGTATAGGGAATTTGCCGCACCCAACTCAGCATCCGCGATAGCGTTGCTACACTAAGGGAAACGGAAAGAACGAGAAGAAACTTCTCTAAATTTTCTTGAATCAGGGGTTCACTCGCCACAGTTTCTAAAGGCATTGGTGATTGGTGATTGGTAATTGGTAATTGGTGATTGGTAATCGGTAATCGGTTCCGTTCCTCAACACACCCTACAATTTTCTTATTACTTCAAATGTCAAACCCCAAATGACGAATGACGAATGACTAATATTTAAAACTGCCGCAAAAATCTCAAGTCACTAGCGTAGACGCGACGAATGTCGTCGATTTGGTGGAGAATCATGGCAAAGCGTTCGACACCCAATCCGGCAGCAAATCCAGTATAAACCTGTGGATCGTAACCGACGGCTTTAAGGACATTAGGATCGACCATACCGCATCCCATGACTTCCAACCATTTGCCTTTCCAGCGAACGTCAACTTCTGCTGAAGGTTCCGTGAAGGGGAAGTAGCTGGCGCGGAAGCGAATGTCGGTTTCGCCAAAAATTTGCCGGAGAAATTCTTTGACTGTACCTTTGAGATCGGTAAATGTGAGTCCTTTGTCGATCGTCAGAATTTCTAGTTGGTGGAAGGTGGCGGAATGGGTGGCATCTACGGTATCTCGGCGGCAGCAGCGTCCGGGGGCAACGATGCGGATTGGTGGATCGTTCTGTTCCATGTAGCGAATTTGCACCGAGGAGGTGTGGGTTCGCAGCAAGTTGCCGTCGGGGAGATAGAAGGTATCCTGCATATCTCGCGCCGGATGATCTGGCGGGGTGTTGAGGGCTTCAAAGTTGTAGTAGTCGGTTTCCATCTCCGGACCCGTTGCCACGGTGTAACCCAACCCGATGAAGATATCCACCATCCGATCGAGGGTGCTATTGAGGGGATGCTGGCGCCCTTGGGAACGCACGATTCCCGGCATGGTGACATCCAGGGTTTCGGAGGCTAATTGGGCTTGGATTTGGGCGGTTTGTAACTGGGTGCGTCGATCGTCTAAAGCTGATTGAACTGTTTCTTTGACTTGGTTGGCGGATGCGCCGATGCGGGGACGATCGGCTGGATCGAGTTTCCCCATTCCGCCTAAAATTTTAGAGAGTTGACCCTTTTTGCCCAAATAGTTGACGCGCAGTTGTTCGAGTCCGTCTAAACTATCGGCAGAGGCGATCGCCGTTTGGGCATCTTGGCGCAGGGCGGCGAGTTGGGCTTCAATATCGCTGAGGGTCATGGTTTGCGATCGAGGGTGAATTCTATTCCAGACCCTATTTTATAGCAGGAGTTGCAGAAGTTCGGGAATCAGACTGGGACTAGTTACACCACTGCGACTCGCAAGGGACTCCATCGCCATTCCCATCAATTTGAACGTTAGGACAATTTTGCAGATAAAACTTGGCTTCTTCGCAGGATGTCATTTGAGAACAATAGGTTTTCCCGGTACATTGATAGTTACTGAACGTTGTTTCTGTTAAACGTCTTTGAATTTCAACCGGATCGATCGGTAAGGATGGGTTGGGTTCGGCAGGGATTTCTTCGATAGCGGATACATCTTCAGCCGGAGTGATAGAAGAGGGTTGAACCGAAGGTTGAGGTGGGCGCGGGGCGGGATTCACCGATGGCTGCGATGAGGGGGTTTCTACCGCTGTTGGGGAAGTTTTGGGAGCAAGCGTGGAAGATAACAAAGTCTGAAATCCATAGCCTACGATCGCAACTAAACCTAATATTGGGAAAAGACGCAGACCGATCGCTGTCCGATTTTTTCGATTGCTTGAAGATGAGCGATCGATCGGTTTTCTGCTTGTTCTTTTATTTTTTAAAGTGTTTTTCGGTGGAGATGCGGTTTGTGCCGTAACCGGTAGTCTATCAATAATTGCGTTAACTGCTTTAGTTTTTCCGGCTTCATTTGTCGCTAAATTGTACTCGATAATATCGCCAACTTGAGGACGGCGGGTGGCGTTGCGAATATCGGAGATATGGATGAAAACTTTAGACCGATCGCGATCGCATTGTAGGAAACCAAAACCTCGATCGTCTTTCCAAGTGACAAGTTTACCGCGTTGACGAGTATTGGAATACATAATAAATTTACGGGGTCATCTATAACAAGAGGAGGTTTTTTGAATTGTATTTTTGTTTGAGGAATGAGTGCGTTTTTTTAACTGTTTGGTTGAATAAGTTTTGTTGGATAACTTTTTCACCACTGTCAAAAATGCGGCTAAATCGCCGATCGAGATGTAGCCGCCGCGATCGTCATGCTCAATATATTCTCGTTGCCCAGCAAACTCTTGGTTTGGAAATCTACAATTCATCTGGTGATAACTGCTGCCTTTAATCCGTTTGACAAAATTGGCGATCGATCGACTCGGTGGAATCGAAACAACTAAATGTAGATGGTCTGCCATTCCACCAATGCCATAAAACAGACAATTTAAATATCGGGTTTTCGCCTCGAGATATCGATAAAGTTAGGGTTATAACGTTTTTCTGGTAGCTCTACACTTCTAACTCAAATTGAAGCCACCGATCGACGTTTTTCTCCCAAACTTTCGAGATCGGCAGCCTGCAAAACCCCACGATCCAAGGTCCAACACCGATCGGCGATTTCTAGCAAATCCCCGGCATCGTGCGTCACCACCAGCAAACTCCAATGCTGCTTCAACTTTGCCAGCAACGTCACCAATTGCCGTTTCATCGACCAATCCAATCCCGCTGTCGGCTCGTCCAATAGTAAAATTTGAGGTTGACGGACAAGCTGGACGGCTAATGCCAAACGCCTCTGCTGTCCGCCACTGAGAATGTAGGGGGAGGTTTGTAGGGGTAAATGGTCTAATCCCACCTCAGTCAGTGCCTCTTTCATGCGATCGCTATCTAATTCCGGATGTCCCAGTCGCAGTTCCTCCAACAGACTATTCCCACAAAAGTGTCGTTCGGGAAACTGAAACACCAACCCGCTTAACTGCCTGATTTGTTCGGGAACGAGGTCTTGTTCTCGCCACCGAATCTCACCCTTGGTTTTCTCGACCAACCCCGCTAAGATTTCGAGTAAGGTACTTTTACCCGAACCGCTCGGTCCGACGATTAAGCTGAGTTGTTGCGGCGCGATGTCTAAAGTAATGGTTTTGAGAATTGCCGTCGAACTCGCAGTCGGGTGATAATTCAGATTTTTCAGGTATAACATTCAAATTGGGTAACAGACGTTTGATTTGAAAATGGGGTAGTCGCCAAAGTCCACCTTTAGCCAATCTTCCTTCATTGTATTCTGACTCAGATCCGGAAAAGGTGCGAAGCTGGGGGTATGGAGAAAGAGAAGACATCCGCGATCGCAGAAAATCGGATGTCGATCGATATTTTATTCACACCAGGAGGCGATCGAGCGTGCATACAGAATTGGATATCAAAAAATTCTTTCAAGTCACCAGTCCCAGCCGACCATTAGATCTCGAAAACGAGAACGATCGCAAATACTACATTGATTTCTCGACCATTCGGGGAACTCAGGTGGTGGAAGAACTGCGCGATCGCATTACCTTCTTTTCTCCCGATGACCCCACCTGTCAGTTGTTTACGGGACACATCGGTTGCGGCAAATCCACGGAATTACGTCGCTTGGAATCGGAACTCAAACAAGAAGGATTTCATGTCGTATACTTCGAGTCTTCCCAAGATCTGGAAATGGGAGATGTGGATATTGGAGATATTTTACTCGCGATCGCCCGTCGTGTCAGCGAAAGTCTGATGGCGCTGGACGAAGAAATTCACCTAGAACAACCCAAAGGACTTCAAAAACTCCTCCGAGGCGCGGTCAAACTCCTGCAAACGGAAATTGACTTCTCCGCAGAAGCCAGCCTTCCCGGCATCGGTCAAGTTTCGGCTAGCACAGAGGGCAACTTCTCGGCGGAGGTCGGCATTCCCGGCATCGGTCAAGTGACAGCGAACAACGAAGAAGGTGTTTCTCTGGTTGCGCTGGGAATCGGTAAAATCTCGGCGAAAACACGCAATAGCCCTGAACTACGCAGCAAACTGCGAGAATATTTGGAACCGCGCACCACCAACATTCTCGATGCCATCAACCACGAACTGATCGAACCGGCTAAAGTCAAACTCCAACAAATTGGCAAAAAAGGATTAGCCGTTATTGTAGACAATCTCGATCGAGTTTGGAGTAAACCGACGGCATGGGGACGCAGCCAACCGGAATATCTATTTATCGATCGTGGCGAACAGTTGCGTCAACTCAACTGTCATGTTATTTACACGATGCCGCTTTCCCTAATTTTCTCCAACGAATTCAGCCGTCTCACCAGCCGTTTTGGCACCGATCCGATCGTTCTGCCGATGATTCCCGTCATGCAGCGAGATGGCAGCCAATTGCCAGAGGGGATGGCGCTGATGCGCCAAATGGTTTTGGCAAGAGCTTTTCGGGATCTTTCTGAGTCGGAACGCCTCGATAAATTGCCGGAAATTTTCGATCGACGCGAAACTCTCGATCTCCTCTGTCACATGAGTGGCGGTCACGTCCGCGAAGTTCTGCGCTTGCTCAACGATTGGATTGTCAAAGAACGCAAATTTCCCCTATCCATCCGGGGATTAGAGGAAGTTCTCAAACAAAAACGCAATCAAATGATCCTCGCCATTGACGATGGCGAATGGGAATTGCTGCGTCAGGTCAAACAACGACAGCAAGTGATCGGTCACGAGGGATACGAAGTCCTTCTGCGCAGTATGTTTGTCTACGAATACCGCGACAGCGATGGATCTTGGTTTGATGTCAATCCCATTTTGGCAACTTCTGGGAAGTTGTAGCCACTCGCCAGTAGCGAGTGGTTAACTCCCATTACCAATGACTCACTTCCACCCGGCACGATCCATAATTTGCAGGGCTTCTGCATTATTTTTACCAACCACCCCGGCATTGACATCATCTTCCTGAAAGGGAATGTACTTTTCCAGGAAAGGATTTTCTAACTTAGCGTCCTCGACAACGGGAAACTCGTTATTGCTTTTGGCAAAAATCATTTGCGCCTCGGGAGTGACCAAATACTCGAGAAATTTAATCGCATTTTCCTTGTGAGGAGCAGTCACAACGACCCCAGCGCCGCTAATATTGACATGGGTTCCCCGATCGTTTTGGTTGGGGAAAAATAGCCCGATTTTTTCCACGGCGGCACGATTCTCGGCATTATCTGAATTGGCGAGACGCGCAACGTAGTACGTATTGACTAATGCGATATCGGCAACTCCCTCGGCGATCGATTTAATTTGACTAACATCGTTGCCTTCTGGAGGACGCGCAAAGTTGGCAGCCAAACCTTTCGCC
The DNA here is from genome assembly GCA_963838375.1 of uncultured cyanobacterium. GTDB lineage: Bacteria > Cyanobacteriota > Cyanobacteriia > Cyanobacteriales > Geitlerinemataceae > DVED01. The sequence continues at coordinate 777,608 of CAWIQY010000019.1, forward strand.
CATTCTTCAGTTTTTTCAGCCCCATTCGCCGCCAGGATCGCTCCCACCAATGATTGATTGTAGATATTATTCGACGATCGGACAATGATGCGTCCTTTCCATTTGGGATCGGCTAAGTCTTCGTAGGTGGAGAGTTCTGCCGGATCGACTTTTTCTTGATTATAAATAATTACCCGAGCGCGTTTAGAAAGTCCGAACCAACGACCTTCGGGATCGCGCAGGTACTCCGGAATTTTAGACTCTAAAACTTCAGACTGGATGGGTTGCAAAATTCCAGTTTCTTGCGCTCGCCAGAGACGTCCGGCATCAACGGTGACAAACACATCAGCAGGACTATTCGTTCCTTCAGATTTAATCCGCTCGATCAGTTCGTCTTCCTTACCTTCAACTAAATTGATTTGGATTCCGGTTTCCTGAGTAAAGTTGTCGTATATCTGTCGGTCGGTATCGTAGTGGCGCGCAGAGTAGAGGTTAACAACATTTTCGGCTTGAGGTTGACCTGAGGGAGATGAGGTGGAATCTGCTGAAGGGTTAGAAGCCGATGGTTGATTAGCACAACCGATGGTAATGGCTACTAAGGCAGTGACAGTTGCGAGGAAGAGGTACTTAATCCATTTCATGCCGATCGCATTAAGTTGAGTATATTACAGGTTATTTTTTCAGCCAGTTCGCTCTTAATCCCGCCTTGGTGGTACAGACCTACGAAATCTGGACTATGCAGGACTTCCGAGCGAAAATAATCGGGAATGAAGATCGATCGTCACTCTCGATTAATGCAAGTTATTCCTAATTATTGTAGAGGAATGCTGCTACGAATTACTAATTAACGGGAAAAAATTTGCTGCCACTTCTGGGCAATCCCACGTCTCAAATCCAGTGAAATTTAGCGATCGGTCATTCTTCAGAGATCGCCAGAGAAACTCGCTCTCCCCCCACCGATCGTAGTTGCCCTAAAAGCTGAATCACTTGTTCGTAGGGCAATTGCCGATCGGCTTTCAGCAGAATTGTTCCTGTGGGATTCTCGCGTAAATAAGTAGCAATCTGAGACTCTAGCTGCTGTGGAACTATCTGTCTATCGCCCAACCATATCCGCCCTTCGGCATCCAAAACCACGATCGAAGCAGAGCTCGCCGTTGCTGCGTTCGTTCCTGACTTGACTCCCGGCAACGTTACATCCACCGCCGACTGTTGGCGAGTCAGCGTCATGGAAACCACAATAAAAAATGCCAAGATACTCATCAATACGTCCATCATCGGTACGAGTTGAACCTCTGGCATCGTGGCAGTCGTGCGGCGGCGAGCTTTGAATCCCATATTACCTTAAAACCCTACATCACATTAAAACCCACTTTCCATATAACTCAACAGCCAATTTGCCATTGTTGCCCGTCGCGTTTGCCGAGGTCCAAATTCACCGATCTTATATCCTTTAAATCCTAACTTTTCTTTCAATAATTGCTTATTGGGTGCCGGAATCGATCGAGTGAGTTTCACCGTCGCCGGACGACTATCAATAAAATCAGGAGGTTGGGGATAGTCCTCTCGCCAACTGGGGTCTACTTGCGTTGCATCCCAGTGTTCCGTATCGGTATTGTAGCGATAACCCAGATAGTACCACACCAACTGATTGACCGTCGCATCCTCAATTTCTTCTTTGAGAATTGCCCAAATTGTATCTGAATTTAAAGGGGGAAGTTGAGAAATATCGAGCATATTAGTGACTTATTACTTATCGCAAGTGAGGATGGCAGTCTGTGACTCTCGTCCGTTCGTCTATGACATTTTGCCGCCAATGCGGGAACCCTTACAGCCAATCACCGATCCCCAGCATATGTTAAGTTAACGTATTAGATTTTGAATTTGCTCCTCATAGAAACATTCATGGGTTCATTTCTTCACATTTTCAGCCAGTTTCGATCGTGGACTGGCTTTTTGTTGTCCAGTTTTCGCCATCCGCGCCGCCTGCAAAAAGCCACGATTTGGGCGTGCCTGCTGGTCTTCGGGTTAACAATGACTCGGGTGGTTGCCAGCATTCCCTCCGTCGCCAATAGTAGCAGTACCGTTTTGCAAAATGGCGTGGGACACCAGCGGGAATTTCGTGGGGTTTGGGCGGCAACCGTTGCCAATATCGATTGGCCCTCTCAACCGGGTTTGTCGGTTCGCCAGCAGCAAGCCGAACTAATTGGTGTTTTGGATCGAATGCAAGAGTTAAATCTCAACGCCTTAGTCTTGCAAGTGCGACCCGCCGGCGATGCCTTTTACGCCTCCGACCTCGAACCGTGGAGTTACTGGCTGACCGGTCGCCAAGGACAAGCACCTGCGCCATTTTACGATCCTTTGGAATTTGCGATCGCCGAAAGCCACAAGCGCAACATCGAACTCCACGCCTGGTTCAACCCCTACCGCGCCCAAAACGCCAGTTCTTACAACCTGACTGCCAATCACATGGCGCGGAAATTTCCCCAATATGCTTACAACTATGGGGATTTAGTGTGGATGAACCCGGCGCCAAGGAAGTCCAAGACCAAACCTATAAAGTCATCCTCGATGTGGTTCGCCGCTACGATGTCGATGGCATTCACCTCGACGACTATTTCTATCCCTATCCCCAAGGCGGAATGGATTTCCCCGACGACTCCACCTACAACGCTTACCGGCGCGAAGGCGGGACAATGGTGCGAGACGACTGGCGCCGAGATAATGTCAATCAACTGGTACAACGCTTATTCCAAGGCATTCGCGCCGAAAAACCCAGTGTCAAATTCGGCATCAGTCCTTTCGGCATCTACCGTCCCGGACAACCCGCCGGAGTTGACGGCATGGATCAATATGCCGCGATTTACGCCGACCCCAAATTGTGGTTAGAACAAGGCTGGGTGGATTATATTGCCCCCCAATTGTACTGGCGAATTTCTGCCCCACAACAGAGTTATCCGGCACTTCTGAGTTGGTGGGTTGCCCAAAATCCTCGCAACCGACATATTTATACGGGGAATTACCTCAGCCAACTCGATGGCGCGGGTTGGCCCGTGTCCGAATTTGAAGAACAGGTGGCGCTATCTCGCAAGAGTTTCAAGAACCTATCTTTGGGCAATATCTTTTTTAGTATGAAGATGTTTTCCCGCAATTCTCAAGGCGTGAATGAGGTGTTCAAATCTTCGGTGTATTCCAAGCCGGCGCTGGCGCCGACGATGGAGTGGTTGGATAATGAAGCACCGGGTCCGCCTTCGGGGTTGCAAGCCACTGCCGGACAACTGAGTTGGGATGGGGAGAATTCTGGCGATATCCGATCGTGGACATTGTACCGGAAACAAGGCAATTCCTGGACGTTGGAAAAGGTGTTGAATGCCCAAACCACGAACTTGCGTGTCAATCCGGGAATTTACGGATTATGTGCCGTAGATGCTCTTTCTAATGAAAGTCCTGCTGCGACGATCGAAGTGCAGTAGATCGATGAGTTAGGCTGGTAGTGGGGGCAACTGAAGCTCTCGCTACCAAAGGTATACTGAAGAGTCTAGGACTGGTGTAGATTGTCTATCTCGGGTGTGAGTGTCGGGGGGAGATCTCTCGGGGTTACTCCCATTAAGATAGATGTTGTGTTAGTCCAAATGTCAATAAAAAAAGGGTGAATTCAGACAAAAAATGGAGCAATTTTATTCAACTTTAAAAGCTGAAAATAGAAAATTATTGCTGAAGTTGGGCGAAAAGATTATTCGCCAACTAGAAAAGCCGATTGGTCATCATTCCCTAGTCGGTAATACCACCTTTTTCGATCCGGATGAGTTTAGCTGGGTTGCGGATTTAGAAGCGGACTGGAAAATGATTCGTCGAGAATTGGAAGACGTTTTACAATATCAAGACAACTTACCTAATTTTCAAGATCTCTCTCCCGATCAAGCCAGTCTAACTCGAGACAATCTCTGGAAGACTTACTTTTTTTATGCTTACGGTCTCAAAGCCCAGAAAAACTGCGATCGCTGCCCCCAAACGACTCGTCTGCTCGAAAAAATACCGGGTATGAAAACGGCTTTCTTTTCCATTCTCTTACCCGGAAAACATATTCCAGAACATCGAGGACCTTATAAAGGGCTGTTAAGATATCATTTAGGACTGATCGTTCCAGAACCTCGAGAAAAATGCAGAATCCGGGTTCACGACCAAGTTCGGAGTTGGGAGGAAGGCAAAAGTCTCATTTTTGATGACTCCTTTCCACACGAAGCTTGGAACGAGACGGATAGCGTTCGCGTCGTGTTATTTTTAGATTTGATCAGACCTCTTCCCTTTCCCTGGTCTGTTTTAAATGAAGGCATGATTCGATTAATTGCTAAATCTCCATTTGTTCAAGATGCCAATGCCAATCAACAACAATGGGATAAACGATTAGAACAATTGATGGATTCTCGATCGTAGATCGAAATGGAAAAGTAACAAACTCGGAGAACGGTATGCAAACTTCCACGTCTCCTCGCTGGTTTGTTCGCCAGGATATTGACGGATTCTTCGGACTTGCCCTCGACAATTTTATTCAAATTCTGCTGATTGTCAATTTGTGCCGAGTGGTGCTGGAATTTCCAGATAGCTTAATTTACGGACGCATTTTGCCGGGAATCGCGCTGAGTTTAATCGTCGGCAATATTTATTACAGTTGGCTAGCGTACCAGCAGGGAAAACGAGAGGGACGCAATGACATTACCGCTTTACCTTATGGGATCAATACGGTTAGTTTGTTTGCCTATGTGTTTCTAGTCATGTTGCCTGTCAAGCTGGCTGCGATCGCGGCTGGAATCGCTCCCCAACAGGCAGCAGAACTGGCTTGGCAGGCGGGTTTAGTGGCGTGTTTGGGGTCGGGATTCATCGAATTAGGGGGGGCGTGGGTAGGGGATCGTCTGCGCCGTCTTGCCCCTCGCGCGGCATTGCTAGCCACCTTGGGCGGCATTGCCTTAACGTTTATTTCGATCGCCTTTCTCTTCCGTACTTATGCTAATCCGGTGGTGGGGTTAGTTCCCCTGGGCGTCATCCTTCTTACTTATTTCGGCAAAGTCCGATTTGGCATTCCCGGCGGGTTGCTGGCGGTGTTGCTGGGGATGGCTTTGGCTTGGCTGCCTTTTGGTGGGTTGATGAGTTGGGATGATGCCCAATTTGCCGCCGCGTTGAAACCTTTAGGGTTCTACCTTCCTGGATTTTGGCTGGGGGATTTGTGGCAAGGGCGATCGATTTTGGTGGACTATCTCAGCATCATTTTGCCGATGGGGTTATTTAACCTCATCGGTAGCCTCCAGAACTTAGAAAGTGCCGAAGCCGCCGGGGATACCTACCCCGCCGCCCCCTGTTTAGCCGCCAACGGCATAGGGACAATTGTTGCTGCCCTCTGCGGTTCCTGCTTTCCCACCACGATCTATATCGGACATCCCGGCTGGAAAGCCATGGGGGCGCGGGTGGGCTACTCCATCCTCAACGGGGTGGTGATGGGCATTTTTTGCCTGACGGGAACGATCGGACTGCTGACGTATTTTGTTCCCATCGAAGCGGGAATGGCGATCGTTTTGTGGATTGGCATTGTCATCGTCGCCCAAAGTTTTGAGGCGACACCGCGACATCATGCACCAGCGGTGGTGGTGGGACTCATGCCAGCCATCGCCGCTTGGGGGGCGCTGATGGCGAAAACCGCCTTGCGAGTTGCTGGATTGGGAACCCCCCAAAATCCCTTAACCCCGGATTTAGTTGCCCGATTCAAACTGAGCGATACCTTTATCGACGGGGCTTTTGCCCTGGAACAAGGGTTTATTTTTTCTGCGATGATTTTGGCAGCTCTAACGGTTTGTATTATCGAACAACAATTTTTGCAAGCCGCTTTTTGGGCGTTGGGGGCGGCGTTGCTGTCTTGGGTGGGGCTGATGCACAGCTACCAGTGGACGCCTGCGGATACTATTATCCATTTCGGCTGGGGAACGGGGAGTTCCTGGGCGCTGGGTTATGGGTTGTTGGCAATTCTGCTGCTTTATACGGCGCTGCGATCGTCGAGAATACCTTCGTGAACCAGAGTATGAGATACAGACTCCACAAACTATCTTTACAAAGTCAGTGCCTTTTTTTCACAGGAGATATTCACTTCACAAAAAGCGATCGAAAGTCCGCAAAAATACGTAAATAATTCCGATCTAAACCCATATTGACAGTTGGAGTTAATTATGCTGGTGACTTAAGTTCAGTACAGGCACGGAGATCGATATCGCAAAATCAATTTTTTTTAGTATAAATACGGAGAACGCTCGATCGGCGATCGAGCGTTCTGAAGCCCGGTAGTTCCACAAAAGTTCCGCAAAATTACGGATGACACAAGAATCTATCTTTATATAAAATTTAAATATAAACAAAAAGAAGCATTGCTCCATAGCTCTATCCCGGTTCCCCAACCTTAGATATTTTTAGACAGCACGCTTCAATAAAAATACTAATCGCATTGCTTGCTTGACTCTACCTATTGCTCGGGTAGAGTTATTTTTTGCCTTAAACCCTAGTCGATCGAAAAAGTCCCCCCTTTGTCCTCGGTGCTTCCACGGATGACCGATTTGGGTCGCAAGATACGCCGAATATCGAATGGGCTCGGCGGTGGCAACGGGAGACTTCAACGGCGACGGCTACGACGATCTTGCCGTAGGTGAGCCGGGTGAATCGATCGACGGTCAAAACGGTACGGGAACGGTTAAGATCGTCTTGTCAAGTTGAGAAACTGTCCTACAACTGGCACATTTTCAGCAGGTTATCTTGGATACTAAAGTGGATTGACTCTTGTTGGCTTTCCCGAAAACCATGAACCCTTCTACATCCCCCCAAACTTGGCAGTTAACCGAAAACGAACGCCAGAACCTGCAAACAACGATCGACTATAGCGCCCTGCAATCGATTCCCGAAATTTGGTCGATAACCGCGCAGAAATTTGCTCAAATTCCTGCTTTGGACGATCCCCACGCCCAACCCCCGCTTCGCATCAACTACAGCCAACTGCTGGAGAAAATTCAGCAATTTGCAGCGGGTTTGCAAACACTGGGTATCGCCTCAGAGACAGACGATGCCAATCCGCCCCGCATTGCCCTATTTTCCGACAATAGTCCCCGCTGGTTGATTGCCGACCAAGGGATTATGATGGCAGGAGGAGTGGATGCCGTTCGATCGTCCGGAGCCGATCGTCAGGAATTGCTATACATCCTCAACCATAGCGGTAGCACCGGATTGGTGGTAGAAAACTGGGCAACGCTGCAAAAACTTCGATCGAATGCCGACAGCGAATTTCCCTTTGCCGAACAACCCATTGCTTGGGTAGTGTTACTCTCCGACGAAACCATTCCCGATGGGGAAACCCTAAAAATTCTCAACTATACCCAACTGCTGGAAATCGGAGCGAAGGCAAAACTCCAACCCGCACAACACCGACGGGATACCCTCGCCACCTTAATTTACACCTCCGGCACGACAGGCAAACCCAAAGGGGTGATGCTCACCCACGATAACCTCCTGCACCAAATTAACACCTATGGCTCCGTCTTTCCCCCCGAACCCGGAGATCGAGTCCTTAGTATTCTCCCCAGTTGGCACGTTTACGAACGCTCCTTTGAGTATTTTGTGTTCGCCCACGGCTGTACCCTAACTTATACCAGTTTGCGCCATTTCAAAACCGATATCAAAGAAGTGCGACCCCACTTGATGGTTGGCGTTCCTCGGCTGTGGGAATCGATTTACGAAGGCGTACAGAAGCAATTTCGATCGCAACCGCCAAACAAACAAAAATTAGTCAATTTCTTGCTGGGGGCGAGTTGTAGCTATCTAGATGCGCGGCGCACCAGTATGGGAATGAGCCTGAGCGAACCGTCACCCTCGGGGGGAGAACGTTTGGGGGCAACGCTGAAAAAGCTGGCACTGCAACCTTTGCACCTTTTGGGCGAACGGTTGGTGTACCAAAAAGTGCGATCGGCAACCGGGGGACGGATTAAATTTCTCGTCAGTGGCGGCGGTTCCCTCGCCAAACACATCGACGACTTCTTTGCGATCGTCGGTGTTAATCTATTAGTTGGATACGGTTTGACAGAAACCGCCCCGGTTCTCACCGTGCGCCGGAATTGGTATAACCTGCAAGGTTCCGCCGGAAAACCGATCGACGGAACTGCTATCAAAATCGTCGCTCCCGAAACCCGCCAGCCTTTACCCCAAGGAGAACGGGGTTTAGTTCTCGCCACCGGACCGCAAATCATGCGCGGGTATTACCGAAACCCCGAAGCCACTCAAAAAGCGATCGATGCTGAAGGTTGGTTCGATACCGGAGATTTGGGTTTGCTGACAAGTCATTATGACTTAGTGCTGACGGGTCGCGCTAAGGATACCATCGTCCTCAGCAACGGGGAAAACATTGAACCCCAGCCGATCGAAGATGCCTGCGTTCGCAGCCCCTACATCGACCAAATCATGGTAGTCGGTCAAGATCGCAAACAATTAGGAGCGCTAATCGTCCCCAATTTGGAAGCGATCGAACTGTGGGCAAGTCAACAGGGAATCCCCGTGGATCTCGAAAGTTCTGCCATCCAAAATCTGTTTCGCCAAGAACTAGCACGGGAAGTGAAAAACCGCCCCGGATACCGCCCGGACGATCGTATTGGTGTGTTTCGTCTGATTGTAGAACCTTTTTCCATCGAGAACGGCATGATGACCCAAACACTCAAAATTAAACGACCCGTCGTGACAGAACGTTACAGCGATATCATTCAAGGAATGTTTGACTGAATTTTCCCAGTTTGGGTACGCCCTTCCTGTAAAGTAAGCATTGAGGAGTAAGCTTTGAACCCTTTGTGAATCTGGGTGTGAATCTGGGCTGCACGATCGATCCGGTCATTGCCAGGTCCCAATTCATCACTGGGAGCGCCAAACTGACTCCCGACGATCGAATGCTTTCACTCTCTACTTTTGTTGGAGAAATCCTGCTCGAGCAGGTTGGCTCATGGATTAAAGAATCTCAGTCACGATCGCTATCTGAGAGTGTCAACTTAGGAATTTTATATGGATATGTCCAATTCACCACTTCTGGTCAAACGTGCCGTCTCTGTTAAAGCTATTGTTACCCCTCGCTGGAAGGAGGAAGCCCAGCAACAACTGCAAATCCAGATCGATCAGATTGACTCTCAATTGCAGCAAATTGAACTTCAAGGACAGCAGATGATTGCCGAGATCGAAAAGAAAAATCTCAAGCCACTCGGTCCTCAAGCTCAACAACAAGTTGAAAGTATCAGCGCTCAAATTAATCAGGAAAAAAACAAACGCCTCGAGCAGAAAAATCAAATTTTGCAACAACTGCAACAAGTGCAACTTTTGGAACTCGATCAAGAAGTGAGTCAAGGACAGATCGATAGCTTTTTTAACTTGCAAAAAGGTGATAATCTGATCCAAAAAATGCAAGTGGAAATTCTCCTGCGCGATGGAGAAGTGATCGAAATTCGCGGCGAAGTTTAAAAAACGGCTAGCGGCTAGTGGCTCGTCGTTTAATGACTGAACTCAGGCGGTGGGGAAATATTCTATCTACACTTGGATGAGGAGGATGTTCTTCTCGCCGCTTGACTGTGATACAATCGAGCGTTGGCTTTGCTATGTTTGTTGTTGTCTAGGCGAGAAGTCACCCTGATCTTATGAGCCACGAAATTTTTATGCCTGCTCTCAGTTCCACCATGACTGAGGGAAAAATTGTGTCCTGGACGAAATCGCCGGGAGATAAGGTGGAAAAAGGGGAAACGGTGGTGGTTGTCGAATCCGATAAAGCGGATATGGATGTTGAATCCTTTTACGAAGGGTATTTGGCGGCGATCGTTGTCGGTGAAGGGGGTGTTGCCCCGGTGGGTGCAGCGATCGCCCTGTTGGCAGAAACCGAAGCCGAAATCGAAACGGTTAAGCAACAAGCTGCTGCCCAAACGACTGAAACTCAAGCCCCCGTTGCCGCCGCAGCCCCCGTTGCCCAGTCCGCCTCCACGCAAAACGGACAGGCTCAAAGTTCCACCCCATCGGGCGGTAGCGGACGGCAGGTTGCCTCTCCTCGTGCCCGCAAGTTAGCCAAAGAACTGAAAGTCGATTTGGCAACTCTCAAAGGGACTGGCCCCACGGTCGCATTGTGGCTGAAGATGTGGAAGCCGCAACCGGAAAAACGCCTTCAACTCCGGCTGCCCCCACTCCCGCGCTGGCAGTGATTCCCACATCCACTCCGGTGGTTGCCACTCCCGCCCCGATGCCGGCTGCGAACGTTGCCATCGGTCAAGTTGTTCCGCTCAATACTTTACAACAAGCTGTTGTCCGGAATATGATGGTCAGCTTGCAGGTTCCCACGTTCCACGTGGGTTATACCATCACCACCGACAAGCTCGATAAGCTGGCGAAACAGTTGAAGTCCAAAGGTGTGACGATGACGGCGCTGTTAGCCAAAGCGGTGGCAGTGACGCTGCAAAAACACCCGATCGTCAATGCCAATTATACGGAACAAGGGATTAACTACCCGGCATCGATTAATGTGTCGATCGCGGTGGCTATGCCCGATGGCGGCTTGATTACTCCTGTTCTCAAAGATGCCAATGTGGTGGATATTTATTCCATGTCTCGGACGTGGCAAGATTTGGTAGCCCGATCGCGAGCGAAACAACTTCAGCCGGACGAGTACAATAGCGGCACGTTTACGCTATCCAATTTGGGAATGTTCGGGGTCGATCGCTTCGATGCCATTTTACCCCCCGGTCAGGGGTCTATTTTGGCGATCGGCGCGTCTCGTCCACAAGTGGTTGCCAATGAGGAAGGAATGCTGGGTGTGCGGCGGCAAATGCAGGTGAATATCACTTGCGATCACCGGGTGATTTATGGGGCAGACGCAGCGGCATTCTTGAAGGATTTGGCAATTCTTATCGAAACCGATCCGCAGTCGTTGACAATGTAGAAAATGGGTTAGTTGTTATTGGTTAGTTGTTAGTTGATGGTTAGCTCCAATTCTCCAATAACTACTAACCAATAACCAATCACTCATAACGATACTTGGTAATTTTGGGAGTACACTGGGATGACCGTTTTACTTGCAGGCGATATTGGCGGTACGAAAACCATTTTGCGATTGGTGGAAACCCAAGGCGAAACTGATGGGGAACTTCCCGATCTCGCCACTCGGCACGAGCAAACCTATTCGAGTCACGACTATGCCGATCTCGTCCCCATGATTCGGGCGTTTCTCGACGAGGCGAAGGCAGCGTCGGGAGAGGTTCCCAAACCCGAACGTGCTTGTTTTGGCATTGCAGGGCCCGTGGTGAAAGAGACTTGCAAGCTGACTAATCTCAGTTGGTTTTTAGAAGCCGATCGATTGCAACGAGAACTCGGGATCGAGCGAGTTAACCTGATCAACGACTTTGCAGCGATCGGTTATGGGGTATTGGGTTTGTCTGACGACGAACTGCACCCCCTTCAAGCGGTGAAACCGGATAGAAACGCCCCGATCGCCATTTTGGGCGCGGGAACGGGGTTGGGCGAGGCATTTCTCATTCAAGGCGACAGTGGCTACCAAATCTTTGGCACTGAAGGGGGTCATACTGACTTTGCGCCCCGCACGGAATTGGAGTTTGCCCTGCGACAATATGTCTTGGAAAAAAATAATATCGATCGGGTGTCGGTGGAACGGGTTGTCTCGGGTCAGGGTATCATCTCAATTTACCAATTTCTGCGCGATCGTGACGGATCTCGCGAATCCCCGGAACTCGCCGCAGCGTACAAAATTTGGACGCGAGAAATGGGCAAATCGCCCAAAACGGTCAACCTAGCCGCTGAGATTTCTCAAGCTGCACTGGAAGAACGAGATTATCTCTGCGAGCAAACCCTGAAACTTTTTATCGAAGCCTACGGCGTGGAAGCCGGAAACTTGGCACTCAAGCTTTTGCCTTACGGGGGATTGTATGTGGCGGGAGGGATTGCGGCGAAAGTCCTTCCCCTCATGAAGCGCGGCGACTTCCTGCAATCGTTTCTGCAAAAAGGACGAGTAAGTCCTCTGCTGGAAAAAGTTCCCGTTTACATCGTCCTGAACCCACAAGTCGGGTTGATTGGCGCGGCTCTATACGCCGCACGATCGATGTAAACAGAGGAATGGAGTTTTTTGTCGCCTGTACGCTCGATAGTTCCCAATGGGCCCCATGACAAGGCTAAAAGTTTGGGGACCCGAGCTGCGGTTTCTTTGAAAAACCGTGGATCTTAGCTCCTCCTCTCATAATTGATGGAGGAGCGGTCTGAATGTAACTCTGTTTAAACATCGCTCAATTTGTTACGGAATTTGAAGCCTTAGTCCGATCTTTCGTTCCCAGGGAGTTTGAACGCAAATAGATTGCTTTCATTGAGACGGAGTCCCAGCGTATTATAGAAAGAATAGACCAGAGCTGATTCCATCTGCTGGAATTGTACCCAAATCCGATCGGTCAACGAGGTGGGGTAGGTCGGCAGTGGAAAAAGGCTCGAAGTGTTCTTTCTGTGAGCATAATACCAATGGAAATTTCCGAACTGAACGATTTAGAAAATTCTGTTCAAGGCTTGTTAGCTTTAGCCAAAGTTGAGTTAGAAGAAAAACGCCTGCAACAACGGCGAGAAGAACAGATCCAAGAAGCCATTCAAGCGATTCGACAGCGGCTGGAACCTTTACTGGCACAAATCGAGCAAATGATCGGTCAATTTGACTCGCAGGATATTGCCGATAGTGCCGCTCGCCAAAAATTGGCAGCCAAAGCCGCAGATATTCGCCAACAGCTCGAAGAAGCTCCGTTATTGGCAGCACAAACGGTCGATCGTCAACTGATTGCTTACGAAGAGCGCTTGCTCGACGAACAAATGCAGGAACAAATGAATCATTGGCGGCAAGCACTGAAGATCGATTTGTTGGATATGATTGCCGAACAGGAAGATTTTTTCAATGCGACGGATGCGGCGATTTCCATTCGCGGTTACATTCGCGATCTCAAGGCAATTGGCGCTCTCGACGAGGTGGTAGAAGCACTGATCGAGCGCATTAATTGTCTCAGCGAAGAAGGTCCCGTGGCTCGCATGCGGGGATCGCACGAACAAACACTGACGTTTATTTACAATAAAGCGCTAGAAAATCGCGCTCGGGTGGAACGGACAACGGAAGTACAACCGCGCGCGCGCCACCGGACTTCAGAAAAACGTCCCAATCCCTATGCGGCGCTCTCGGGTAAAGTCGTGGTATTTGGCGGACACGATCGTTTGGCAAGTTCAGTCCGCAATCGCCTGCGAGATTCCCATGTGGAACTGACTTGGTGTACGGCTCAAGATGGATTGCAACTGGCTCAGCAAGCGGAAAATCATATTTATAGCGCCGATCTGTTACTGATTATTACGGGTTATGCCAGTCACTCGCTAACGGAAAAAGCACTCCAGGTCGCTCAAAAAGCCAACAAAACACCTGAAATGATTAATACGACCGGAATGACCAGAGTATTAGAAGCGATCGAATTTGGTTTGAAAACTCAACTCCTGGCGAATCAGTATTCCAGATCGGCTTAAGTATTTCGCAACTTTAAGAAGGAGTTACCTGAGTTCAGAATTTTCTAGACTCTTGCTTCTTTAAACTTGCTGCTTTAGATCTAATCGTAGGCGTATGAAGGTTTGTATGCCTACATTTTTTTGAATGTAAATGGCAGCCGATTTCATGAGTTGAACGAATTACCATTATTCATTCATATTCCGATAAGTGGCTACTGCCGACGGCGAAATTCTATTGAGATAGCGGAAAATCCAATATTTCATTACAGTGTCTAAAATTACCGGAAATGTAGCGATGAACAGAAAAATAAATTGTCGATTTTCCGGCACTCCAAAATGACGGGATAATCCTTCGAGAATGACTTCCCAACCGTGAGGAGAGTGGAATCCGACAAAGATATCTGTAAACAAAATAATGATAAATGCTTTGGCGCTGTCACTGAGTCCGTAGATTAAATCGTCCATAAACGACTTCAGTACGGCTAATTCTCGCTTGCTCAGGAGTAGAACCGCGCAAAAGGCTCCGAGAGAGCAAAGATCGGAAAAGATATTTTCAATAGCATTGTCGCTGCGGTGTTGGTATTCTTCTGCTATTTCCGATACTTTTTCTTTGAGTTCTTCTTCTACTTCTTCCTCAGATAGTTTGGGGATTTTGCCGAGCAGCATTTCAAATTTGAGATGTTCTTCAAATCGATCGAGTTCTGTCAAGGCTTCTTCTTCAAAATCGGCATTGATGAACATCGAAGTACGATCGCCTAGGAATCGATCGTACAATGGAATGACGACAAAGTTTTTGGAGAGTTGATGGGTGAGTAATGGAATTAAAATGAGAATCAAGATAAATCGAAGAGAAACAACAGTCTTGTTTTTTTGGTAGCGAAATTCTTCGACAAATTCGTTTTCGGCTTTGGGATCGAGTTCTCGCTTGAGACGATCGATGGTTCTTAAAATCGATCGCGGCAAAACGCTGGCTTGACCGAGCATGGATTCCACATCGCTTGCCGTATTAATTTTGGGTTTCATCGGTTTTCGATCGGCTGGACTTCCAGCGATCTGACGATCGTCTTTTATTGGGGGATTTCGACTGGGGAGAGATGGCGATTCTCGAGCGGTTATTCTCGGTAGAACAACCGGATTTTTATATTTTTTCAGAATATCGTCGATGAACTTGAGCTTCGCTAGAGTTTCAGAAAACTGATAGTTTGCTTCAGGGTAATATCGATATTTCTCTCCTTCGGCTGAATCGATTTGGATAGGCGTTGTCGTCGGTTGATTGAAAAATTCTAATGTCGATCGACTGACATTATATTCTGTCAATCTTTCTTGAAGAGTACCCAAGTATTTTTTGAGCAGTTTTCTGAATTCTTTCCGTTCGAGACTGCTATATGAGTTTGCTTGAAGTTCGATCGAGTTTCCTTCAAAGTACTTGACTTCTAACTCTCTAATTTTTTGAGCCGCTCTATAAGCCGCATCTAAAGCTCTTTCCGGTGTCTTAAGATACCATTTGTAAGCGGAAATCAAGAATTTGGGTGTGTTGGGCATTTCATCCGAATTCATAATACAAATTTGTCAACAAAAAACGTATCTTTTAGGGCTAAGTCCTAGTTTATTCCAACCCAGGAATAGATTAAAGCAATTCTCCGGATGCGCCGATGGCGATCGCGTGTTTAATTTTTCAGGGTCAGATTGAGTGGATTCGTCACTGTTAAGCCCCCAACCTTTAGATTTTGTAGTATACTAACAAATTGATAAATAAAGTATAAACTTTAACGATTCGCTTGCGCCGATCGCCAAAATTGGAGGTCAATCCGTGTTTTCTCAGCCCGTTTGGATTGTCGGAACGACCCACAGCGGCAAAACCAGCCGCCTGCTGGAACTGCTCCAGCGTTGGACGCAAGGGAATCAATTACGCGAAAGGATCGATACTCTACATCCCACCCTTCGATCGACCCCTCCCCTGCTGGTCTTGGCTGCCAATGGGGACAACCGGATTGTTTTAGCCTCTCGCATTGATGCGGCGATATCCGGCGCGTATCCGATTCATTCCACCACGCCGCTGGGATTTTTTTTAGATGAAGCCATCTTATTTTGGCCCGTCGTCCTGGAGCAACTGAATCTGAAGGCACAATTCCCCCTGCGGTTGCGTCCGGAGACAGAACAGGAGTTGGCGACGCAGCTTTGGCGATCGCAGTTGGACGATGGCACGCTGTACCAAGAGGGGGTGAACGAGTCTCGGTTGGTGCGGCGGACGCTGGATTTGCTGCAACTGGCGGGGACTGCGGGGATTGCTTGCGAGGATATTCCCCTAATGCTCGAACGCGGGATGCCAGAGGCGACGGGTTCTCCAGAATTGTGGCAGGGGATGGGAGAAGCAATCGTCGGTTGGCGAGATTGGTGTCTCGATCGAGGATTGTTGACCTATGGGATTGCCTGCCAGTTGTATTGGCGCTATTTGTTACCGCACCCTCTCTATCAACAGCGTTTGGCACAGCGATATGCGGGGATTTGGGCAGATGATGTAGACGAATATCCACCTATTGCTCGCGATCTGTTCGAGTTTTTCATGAATCGAGATCGACCCTGTGCGTTCACCTACAATCCCGAAGGTGGTGTCCGCTTGGGATTAAACGCCGATCCCGATTATCTGGCACAGTTGGCGGCGCGGTGTCGGGTGGAGGTGTTGCCGTCATCGGGAGGATTGCGGGAGGAGTTTGGGGAGTTGGTGGTGCAGTTGGCACTCGATCCGATGTTTTTTGCTCAATTGCCGCCGCCGATCGATTCCATTCAAACGACCGCCCGATCTCAACTGCTGCGACACACCGCCGAGGCGATCGTCTCTGCGGTCAAATCCGGTCGCGTCGAGCCCCAAGACATCGCAGTCATCGCGCCGGGGATGGATGAAATCGCCCGCTATACCCTAGCGGAAATTCTCGATCGCAACGGCATTGCCACCTATACTCTCAACCTCCAGCGACCCTTAATCGGTTCCCCCCAAATCCGGGGTTTACTGACGCTGCTAGCGTTGGTGTACCCCGGTTTGGGCAAATTGGTCGATCGCAATGCCGTTGCCGAGATGCTGGTTTTGCTCTCTGCTGGGGAGGATAAGAGCGATCGACGCTTTGCCATGACGTTTCCCACTCCCTACGCCATCGATCCGGTACGGGCGGGTTTAATTGCCGATCGATGCTACGTCCCCCACCCGGACAACCCTCAATTGTTACCCGCTACCGAATTTCCCCGTTGGGATCGGCTGGGATACCGGGCAACCGGGGCTTATGAAGCCATTGTCAACTGGCTGAGCGAGATTCGATCGCAACTCGATAGACAGCTTATTCCCGATCCCATTACCGTTCTCGATCGGGCGATCGATCGGTTTTTATGGCACGATGGCAATCTGGCTGACGATTGCCTTGCCGACCTGCGAGAACTCCAGGAAACGGCTCAACATTACTGGGAAATTGCCGCCCGAATTTCGGAAAGCAATCTCCATGATGCCAGTTCCACCCTGGGTCAGTTCATCCGACTTTTGCGTCGCGGAACCGTCACCGCCAACCCCTATCCTCTGCGTCCCCTCGTGCCTGCCAACGCCGTAACCCTCGCTAATATCTTTCAATATCGCACCACTCGCCAATTCCATCGCTGGCACTTTTGGTTGGATGTCAGTTCTCCCCGCTGGTCTCGTGGCGGTGCGGCTGTCTTGTTTGCCGCGCCGTTGTTCCTTCGCAGTCGTCCCAATTCCCCTTGGACGCCCGAAGACGAAACCCGAGACGACCAACGGCGACTGAGGCACATTCTTCTGGATTTATTAGGTCGAGTTCAGGAACGGGTTATCCTTTGTCACAGCGATTTGGATGGCAGCGGTCACGATCGAACCGGATCGTTGTTGGCGCTGGTGAATGCGTCGGTTTCTCTAACTTCCATTTAACGATCGCCAATTGAAAAAACAAGGGTATTTTGCTAAAAAAGAATACAGGACTTACGCCGCGACGCGACTTAAGGGGAGCGACCGTACATGACCCTGCGCGCTAACACACCTTACCCACATGGGCTTTGCGTCAGTCCTAGAAGAGTTGAATCGAAAACTTCAAAAACTGGAGAAATTTAATTATGTCCGTTGAAACAGTCGAAAAGCGATCGGTTGTCCGCAAGCCTGCACCTCGGTATCGGGTCTTACTGCATAATGACGATTTCAATGCAATGGAACACGTCGTCCAGGTGTTAATTCAAACCATACCGCAAATGACCCAGCCCCAAGCCGTTAGTATTATGATGGAAGCACATACAAACGGCATGGCTTTAGTCATAACTTGCGCCCAAGAACACGCAGAATTTTACTGTGAAGTATTACAAAATAATGGTTTGAGTAGTACGATCGAGCCAGATGAATAAGAATTAGCAATGCGTAATCGGTAATCGGTAATCGGTAATTGGAATGGGTCAGTTGGGTAAGGCATTCATAATTCTGAGAACGTCATCGTGCAGCTCGAAATGGTGAAGTTCCAATTATGCCTTGCCCAACTGTAAACTCAGCACAACCCTACGAAGTCATTTTCTAGATCGGGAGATCGAAAATTTTGATGATAAATAAAAAATATAGAAGTTACAGTTGTGTAAATTTTGGGTTGTGTGAATTTTTTGAAATTTCGATTTTATAAACTCGATCGACAACCCTTAGTCATGCGATTAGGGGTTTTTATTAGTAGTCTGCTGTTGCTGTGGATTCCCTTTGCGTTACCCATTTACCGCTTCGTTGGCGACCCAAACTGGGTCAATATTCTGACATTGGGTATTTTATATCTAGAATTTCTCGCCTTGGTCAATATTTGGGGACGCTATATCTATCGACAACCTCTTTTTCGGCGTTACGGACTCGTCATCACCCGCAAAAATGGTCGAGATTTGTTGTTAGGCTTAAGTCTCGGTTTGGTCTGTTTGCTGGCGCTACTGAGTCTAGAATCCGCCCTGGGTTGGCTAGCTTGGCAATCCCCAAGCGTGCATTTTCTCCGCATCGCCTTGGAGGGTTTAGCGGTAGCTGTGGGAATTGGATTTGCGGAAGAGTTGCTGTTTCGAGGATGGCTGCTGGATGAGTTGCAGCGCGATTACAGCCTCGGTGTCGCAACGGGGGTTAATGCGTTTTTGTTCGCCGGGGTTCATTTTATTAAACCTGTGGGAGAAATGTTGCGGACTTTACCCGCTTTTCCGGGTTTATTTTTGCTCGGATTGACACTAGTTTGGGCAAAAAATGTGGGAAAGGGAAAACTAGGTTTGCCGATGGGTTTTCACGGGGGGTTGGTTTGGGGATATTACTTAGTTCATGTGGGTCAGTTGATAGAATATCAAAAGAAAGTTCCGGTTTGGGTGACGGGAATTGATGCTAATCCTTTGGCGGGATTGATGGGAATGGTTTGGTTGGGAACGATCGCTTTGGGAATGAAAAAGGTATTCTCAACTGGCGGTTAACACCGCGTCTACAAGAACCCAACCCGCCTTCGCAAGTTGACTATCCCACATCTTGAGGTTCGTGCCGGCGGACGAGTGTTTCTGTCGCCGTGAATTCCATTAGCCGAGGATATAGTGGTGTTCAGGTCAACGCCTTATCCTCAACAATGTTAAGATTACCCGATTTGAGCCTGTCTCCAATTCGCTGGGTTTGTGCCACACCTGCGGCAATTGTTGCTCCCCAACCTGGTGTCGTCGCTCGCCTCGCTTACAATGCCGGTGCGGCATTCCTGGCTGTTCGTCCTTCGCTTCGATCGTTTTCTCGCTGGGTGTGCGTGGTCTATTTTGCTTCAGCAACTGTTGCCGAATCCTTTGCCTGTGCTTGTGCCTCTCGATTTGGGTTTCCTTTTTGTCGGGTGCGGGCTCTGGGGTCTTGGTGGGGGGTTTCAGTTCCGGTGTGCATCCGCCAATGGTCTTGTGTGGCGGGTTCTCTTCCCTATCTGGTGGTTTCTTTAATGGCTAGCGAACGACTAACTACTGACGAATAACCCATTACCGATCGACAACTTGTATGATAAAAAGTCTTTAGTGTCGTGCCTAAATTGGGTCTGTAACCTTGTCTGTAGACATACGCCGCTTCGTTCCCTTCTTCGACCTTTCCGTCTCTAAATGGGCGTGGGAAGCCCGTCTATTGCGATGGTTAACCGTGCTCTGGTTGATTGTCGGCTTGCTGATGTTGTACTCAGCATCCTATTCCATTGCCATCGTCGAGCATGGAGATGGGTTGTATTATTTCAAGCGTCAATGCCTCTGGGCGATCGTCGGTTTGCTAGGATTTAACTTTGCCATCCACACTCCGTTGAGATCCTGGCTGAAAATTGCTCCTACGATGGTGCTGGGGTTCCTGGGATTGTTGGCACTAGTCCTCGTTCCGGGACTGGGAACCACGGTGAACGGCGCGACGCGCTGGATTTCGATCGGCATCGTTCCCATTCAACCTTCCGAATTGATCAAACCCTTTTTGATCTTGCAGGCAGCAAATTTATTCGGTCGCTGGAACCGCATCGATCTGAAAATTCGCCTGATCTGGATTGGCATTTGGGGATTGGTTTTGGTGGGGATCTTATTGCAGCCAAACTTGAGTACGACGGCGCTATGCGGCATGATGCTGTGGTTGATGGCGCTGGCGGCGGGACTCCCCTACCAACTTTTGGGGGGAACGGCGGCAGCGGGACTTATTCTGGCAACTCTCAGCGTTGGTATTAATGAATATCAGCGACGGCGGATTTTGTCTTTTCTCAATCCATGGGCCACTCCCGACGGAGATGGATATCAGTTGATTCAGAGCTTACTGGCGATCGCTTCGGGAGGTTCTTGGGGGACGGGTTTCGGACTTTCGCAGCAAAAGTTGTTTTATTTGCCGATTCAGTACAGCGATTTTATCTTCTCTGTTTTTGCCGAAGAATTTGGTTTTTTGGGTAGTGTCGCGTTGTTATTGTTGCTCGCTACCTACGGTACGTTGGCTTTATTAGTTGCTTTCAAAGCCAAAAATCTTGTCTATCAATTGGTGGCGATCGGGGTGATGATTATTATGGTGGGTCAATCTTTAGTGAATATGAGCGTAGCAACGGGTATTTTGCCGACCACGGGTTTGCCTTTACCTCTATTTAGCTACGGCGGCAGTTCTTTAATTGCGTCTTTACTCACAGCCGGTTTATTGATTCGCGTTGCTCGGGAAAGTGGGAAAGCGAAGGTCATTGACATGAATCGATCGCGCGTTGAGTCGAAACGAATTTCGCCTAGGATTCAGAGTTGACCGGCGATTTAGTCGCCACAACATTCAGGCTAATGAGTGTATCCATCAATTGCATACTACTACAATCGTCAAACAGACCAAATTCTGAGACTTTTTCGTATTCTTCAAAGCCAACTTCTTCTAAATACATCGCCAAAATATCGAAGTCAAATCCGACTTTGTGAACGTCATATTCATCGGTATGAGCGCCGAATATAATTCTCATCAAATAATGTTTTTCGATCGGTGTTAAATTGGGATTGAGATACAACCAACACAAAACTTGAAGATCGGGAACGCTAATATACAGCTTTCCCCCAGGTTTGAGAACGCGATGCCACTCTGTTAAAGTCTCGATCAGTTCGTTTCTTAATGTATGATGAAAATGTTCCAGAACGTGACTCGTATAAATCGCTTCGATCGAATTATCCTCAAACTGCTCTAAATTAGAAGCATTCCCAATAAAATCGACTTCGGGACGCTCTTCAACGTCTAAAACTTTCCAGTCGGGATGAGCTTCCGTGCCGCCGATATGAAGTTTTAGTTTTTCCATAGTTTAATATGTTTCCAGATTCGATCGACTTCATCAAGTTAGAACTTCAATTAACTGATTTTAGCAAACTCAAGAATTTGTCGCAATTTGCCAATTTCTACAAAAATATCTTCATGACGCTCATCTGGGTAAACGAGCTTTTGCAGATACAAACCCGGCAAGGTTTCCCCTAATAAATAATAATACTCTAAATCGATCGAGTTACTGACCAGCCAGTAACAATGATAAACATAATTGGGTGAAAATATTTCGATAACTTTCGTTCCCGGTTGGCAAAAGGCTAGATTGGTCAAGCCACTCCCGTGAGGTGCGATAACAACGCTGGCATTCCCAAGTATTGACGCCTGTTCTACAACAGACATTGATTCTAAAGTGACACTGACAAAACCCAGCTTCTCGAGCAATTGTATAACTTCATCCTCGTTGAGGACTCTGCGACTTTTGGCATTGCCTCGACTAATATAGATTCGACGGTTGACATGAGATAAATAACTATTTTCTGATGTCAAAAAATGATGTCTTAAAAAATTGCAAGTCCAGGGTGGCATCCAGGCTATACTGCCAGGAAAAGATGGAGCAATTAGTTGAGTAGCTTGGATATGGGAAGTTTGACTGATGTTTAAGACTTTTGATTTTGGTATTTTAAAAATTTCCAGAGATTCTTGTTGGAATTGAGTTTTATTATCGATAACAAAAAAGTCGATCGCGCTTAAGTCTAAACCCGATCGACTTCAGTAACTCAAAACGAGGTAAAATATCGAACATCCAATGAAAATAGACATCGTTTAACAGTCCAGACAAAATAGCGACAGTTCCATTGATTCGATAAGCTTTAGGTAAATAGTCTAAAGATAAAATAGAATGTTTGCTGGGATGTCGATCGGGATGTCCGGGTTCTAGAATTGGAGACTCTGGGGAAAGATCGCCTAATAAACGATTGTCAGACGCGATCGTAGCACTTCTGGTTTGGCTAGCATTTAACCAGTAGCGTCCATCCGGAATCACAGCAACAAAAGAGTTGGGAAGCTGGATTTGCTTGCCAAATCTAAAGCTAAAGTGAATGGATCGATCGACTGTTTTTGGCGATTTTAAATTAATTTTATTATTATCAAAAACGGTAATGTAGTGAGTATTTTCTAGTGCAGAAGAAGCAAACCAATCCCGAGTTGTTTCATAAAACCCTTGAGGCGTTTCAGTATAAGTTTCTTTTCGGTCTGTTGTGACTCGTTCTGGTTCTACATCCTTTCCGATCTCGATCGACTTTGTTGTTGTCTGAACTTGGCTCGATCTTTCGTAATTAACTTGACTTAAAAGCCTATTTGCTATACCGTCAAATGACAAGCAATCTTGATTTATTTTAGTATCTACTGATGCCAAATATGCGGTTGCAAATCTAAATTCGATTTGAAGTGCTTTGTCAAAATAAGCGATGGCTTCATCCGGCTTTGAGATTTGACTGAAAGCATATCCTAGATCGCTATAAGCTGGTGCAAAAGTTGGCTGAATTTGAATTAATTGTTTAAAACATTCAATCGATCGTTCGACTTGATTTAAATGTAAATAACACAAACCACAGTGATAGAAGATTTCACTCGTTCTTTCTATTTCTAAAGCTTGAGTATAGCAAGAAATTGCATCTTCAAATTGTTCTAGTTTATCAAATACTTCTCCTTGGAGTTGATAAGCTTCTAGCTGACGAGGTTCTAACTCGATCGCCTTTTTCCAACAGAAAATCGCCTCATCATATCTACTCTGTTCGGATAAAGCTTTTCCTAAATTCGTATAAACCTCAAAGTTATCGGCATCAATTTCTAGAATTTGCCAGTAAATCATTTCCGCAATTTCCGCTTGATGCGTATTCAGATATCGATCGGCTTTCTCTTGCAAAAATGCCAGTAACTCCGCCATTCCTGCTGCAAAATCCTCTGGACTTTTTTCGATAAAAGGAGATACCCAAATACTTTGAGCCTCTAATTCATCCCCTTGAAGTAAATACGAAAGTCCCAAATACCAGTAATGAGAAACTGTCTTCGGTTGTAATTCGATACATTTCTCGTAGAGAACGATCGAATTTTGATAATCACCCTGTTCTAAATGGTAACTCGCTTGTTGTAAAATTCGATCGAGATCTGTATTTTCCATAATTTTATCATTCCCGGAGGTTCTCAAGAGATTGCAAAAATCGGAATACCTCAACCACTCTGAACTCAACCTATCACAAAAATTATCACATCGAATTACTAGTCCTTTTTAAAGGACTTCAGCTATTAGCCAGGGGTTTAAACCCCTGGTAGAATATCTGGCGAAACAGAAGTATTAGAGTAGGATGCATTAGACGGCAAAAGTCTATAATCTGACTTGGATATAAAAATACGTCGTAACGCATCATTTTAGATATCCCTTTATTTTCCTAGAGTTTAAACCCCAGACAAACCGATAGATTTCGTATAAATTCCCCACATTTGCGTATAAGCTTCCTCCAAATCCCGAGTAAACTTCTCAGCATTCCAAAGAGGCGCACTTTGTCGAGACATCCGCAACTTCCAGGCAATTTCCTGCCGCAATGCCGCATCTTTCCCTAGCCGAATACCCCATTCTACATATTCTTCATCCGTCCAAGCAATGCCTTCAGTAATGCCAACATTCATCAACAAA
The DNA here is from genome assembly GCA_963838375.1 of uncultured cyanobacterium. GTDB lineage: Bacteria > Cyanobacteriota > Cyanobacteriia > Cyanobacteriales > Geitlerinemataceae > DVED01. The sequence continues at coordinate 801,595 of CAWIQY010000019.1, forward strand.
GTATAGCCTTGACGACTGGCAAATTGTTCTCCCACCCGAGTCACAACCGGAACTCCCATCCACAACGTTTCTAGAGTCGTCGTTGTTCCGTTATAGGGATATGTATCCAACACCACATCGGCAATTGCTAAATTCGATCGATGAATGGCTTCTGAGGGAACATCTGGCAGAAACCGCAGTTTTTCAAATTCAACGCCTTCTTCTGCGGCAATTTTCTCGAAAAAACGCTTCACAGATTCGACATCGGTATGCAATCCCTTTACTAAAAAGTAACTATTGGGAACTTCCTTGAGAATTCTCATCTGTAAGCGAACATTATCGGGATGGCGTTTTGCTCCCGTTTGCGAACTAAAATACACCACAGCATCTGTAGGAATCTCCAATTGTTCCCGTCGCAAAGTCGGAACGCCGACTTCAAATCCATCCACAGCAATATAAGTTTGCGGCAGTCGCCAAATGGTTTCGCTGTAGTAGTCTTGTGCGGCATCTGGCAAGACATAAGGGTCAGCAAGGAAGTAATCAATAGCAGGAATTTCCGAGGCATCAAACCCCAACCAAGTCATTTGAATGGGAGCGGGTTTAAGCGCCATAACTGCACAACCCGTGCTATAAGTCAAGCTATCTAAATCGACTAAGATATCGATTTTATCTTGGTAAATAAGTTCGGCAATTTCAGCCACATTTTTGTCTAAAGACACATTCTGAAAACGATCGACCTGAGTAGAGATAAATTGTTGAATTTCATCATTCGTTTGTTTTAAAGAGTAAGCATAAACTTCAAATTGACTGCGATCGTGATGTTGAAATGTCCATCGAGTTAAGTGACCGACAGAGTTTCTTCGCAAACAGCTTGAAAGATAGCCAACTTTTATTTTTTTATGGCGACTCCGATCGAATCGTCGAGACTCGATCGAGAACGTTAAACGACTGGCAAAAAAATCTCTCAGTTTCGACTGTAAAAAAGCAGAAGACTTTTGCCGAAGTTGATAAAATTTTATTGGACTATCTTCAATATAGGGACGAAATACAACAGTGGCGATTAAATGGATAATGTGATTTTGATAACTCTCAGTTTGCGGATCTAAATCAGAATCAATGAGCTTCAGTAAACTTTCTTCATATTTCTGGTGAGCCAAATAAGCCCGATCGAAGTTTCCTCCACATTCCATTAAGTTTCTGACATACAGATAATAGGCAGCAACCCGATTCGCTAAAGTTTCAGCGCGATCGATAAATTTTTCGATCAGTTGTAAACTTTCTGGATAACGCTGTGTATTGTGGTATAGATTAATCAGGTTAACTAAAACCGGTAAATTCTCTGGCTGAAGTTTTAAATACAGTTCTGCATACTGAGATAAAATACGTTTAGGCAAAATTTCCTGCTGTAGTAAGAGCAGCCGTTTTATCGAGAAAAATCTGAGCCAATGATGAAGAATGAGCAATACGTTCCACATAAACCCTAACAAAATCAATCACTGAATCTAGATCTGGAGCAAAATCTAGAAGCTCTTGAAAAACCTCTTGTAGCAGATGCTCATCTACCAAGTCCGTCGTGCTTTCTTGTAGATACTCAGTCGCTTGACCTACAATGTATTCCTGCTCGAACAGGAACTCTAACCGAACACAGAGTTTAATTAAATGCAGTAAATTAGTAAAATAATTGGGAACAATTTCTTGAATATGCTTTCGGATTACCCAAGCGATTTGATAGTCTTCTAGAACGACTCTTCGCTGAGCTTCCGTTTCCAGGACTTGTACCAACTCCGCCGTCCAATCTTCTACTTCTTCCGGTTCTGCTTCTAGCATGACCGACAGCCAGATGGATTGTGCCTCTTCTTCTTCTCCTTTCAGAAGAAGCATCAGTCCCAGATGCCAGTAGTGAGATAAGATATTAGGTTCCAACTCAACTGCTTGTTCGTACAAACTGGCTGCTGAGTGGTAGTCTCCTCGATACCAATAAGCTTGAGCTTGATGTTGCCAATTGGTTTGTTTCATGACATCCAAAAGCAGTTGACTCCAAGACTCTTCGGTTTCATAGTCTAACTCGATTAGCCAAGGCTGGAATGCCAGATGGCTCAGGAGTTGCTGCTCTGCATTCAATTCATTTTTCCAGCGACCGATTTGCGCGCCATTAATATGACCCGTTTGTAATAACGTATCCCGATCGATCCTTCGTGAATCTTCAAACAAAACGCTATCTTTCGGTAAATTCTGGAGATTGTCGATCGCTTTTTGCGATTCTTCTAAACTATTTTGGTGAGCAATTCTGCGGACAGCGATCTCGTCTAACTCGATATTCAGGTAATTGGCAATTTTTTTAATTTCCGAGATGGGGTCTGACATCATCGACTCGAATCGAACAAATAGAGTCTCGCTCGATTGGCGATACCAATCGTACATCCGAAGATTTTGAACGGTGACTGACAAAATACTTTCAAACTCTCTATTCTCAAATTTAAGACGAGAACAGATGATATCTCGAGGATCGCGATAGGTGAAAATATTTTTAACTTTTCCATCCCGAATCATTTGTAACGATGCTTGACCCGGAATATGAGCTTTAATTATTAGAGACTGGGAAGGATCGATCGCTGCATTTTGAATGGCGATATCGACTTCTTTCTCTTCCCCAAAATAGCCGGAAATAAAAGATACATCGGCTGCTTGTAAAATCGATCGACAAACATTAAACGACCAGGTAGAACCCGATCGTACCATGCCACCACAGAAAATAATAATCGATCCACTCGACATACAACTTCTAAATATTTATGTAATAAATTAAGTTGATAACTGATAAAGTTATTAGCAATTTATCTAATAAAATACATCCCTTTTCTAAGTTAGAAAAGGGATGTGTTACTAGCGATTTCAGTTTAAGACTAATCTAATACGCTAGAGGAAGCTTACACTTCTTTAGGTAGATTGCAAAGTTAAAATCAGGAACCAGTTAAGTCTTTAGAGTGGCCTCGCCACCAGCGCAAGTGCCGCCTTTAGCATCTGCGGTTGGAGTCGGAGTGGCTTTCCCTGCTGTATCAGCTTCACACAGGACTGTACCCGTTGCACCGTTGTCTAGAATCTTGACCTGACCAGCATAGCCTTTGAGCGCTTCATCAAGAGGGGTAGCTGTGGTCGTTGCTACGGTAGAAGTCGCCGTTGGAATTTTCATCGTATAGTTGTTGGTTTCAGTCGGCAAACCCACTCCCAGCTTTTCAAAGTCATTCGTGAACTCGCTGTTCTCCAGACGATAAGCTTGGTGCGCGCGATTGACAGCTCCCACAAAGCTCTTCCCTTCCGACTGCTTGGCTTTTGCGGCTTGGTTCAAGAACGAAGGCAACGCAATAGCTGCCAGAATGCCGATGATGATGATAACCACCAGCAGCTCGATCAGGGTGAAACCGCCTTCTTTTCTCTTACGGTTGAGGTTTTGTAGAAACTTCGCTTTAAATTCAGTCTTCATTTGCGTGCCTTCTCCTAACAAATTCAGGATACTTTGGTTTTCAACTCCTGACTCTAACTTACCCGCTCTCGCCCCGGTTCATATCACCCCTCCCAAAAAAAGTTTTGCCGACGACGCCTCAGAGGCTTCAAAACCCCGATTTCCCCGAAAAGTCGGTGGTTTTGGGGCATCGATTCTAAACTGATACACTCTACACGTATCCAGAGATGTGCCTCAATGCAAGGAGAAAAAGGAAAACGCCGAGAAAAATCTCGACGTTCTGCTCGCTCCAATTATTCCGAAAGTACGCTGTGCGATTACACGGCGGCTAATTTCGGTTCGGTTTGCGGACGCTTGCTATTGCGAATACCGGAGATGGCTTCGGCGTAATCTGGTGTGTTGAACACCGCAGAACCTGCGACAATGGCATTGGCACCTGCTTCGATCACTTGCCAGGTATTATTCCCTTTCAAGCCGCCATCGACTTCGATCCAGGGATCGAGACCCCGTTCGTCGCACATCTGACGTAGTTGGCGAATTTTGGGGATGACGCCGGGAATGAAACTCTGACCGCCAAAACCTGGGTTAACGCTCATGATTAAGATGAGATCGCACAACTCCAGCACGTGTTCGATCAATTCTAAAGGACTACCCGGATTGAGAACGACGCCCGCTTGCTTGCCCAGTTCCCGGATTTGACCGAGGGTGCGGTGCAAGTGGGGAGAAGCATTATGCTCGGCGTGGACGGAGATGATGTCGGCTCCCGCTTTGGCAAAATCCTCAACGTACTTTTCGGGTTCGACGATCATTAGGTGAACGTCTAGAGGTTTGGTGGTAATCGGGCGAATCGCCTTCACCACCAGCGGACCGATGGTAATATTGGGAACAAAGCGACCGTCCATGACATCCACATGAATCCAGTCCGCGCCCGCTTCGTCTACTGCCCGGATGTCCTCTCCCAGACGGCTAAAGTCCGCTGAGAGGATCGATGGCGACACAACGATCGGCTTTTTTGATTGGGTTGTCATATACGGTCTCCCCGGTGTCCTCAGTACAACAAATCTTTATAAAATTTTAACAAATTCTGTATACAGATTAACTCTCTTTATCAGAAATTTGCCAAAAACTTCGATCGTCGATCGTCTTGGAGAAACCTCATTGACTGAGTTCAACATTGCCCGCAAACTCGCCAACCAAATCGTTCCCGTTGCTAGCAGCCTGGTGGCAGCGACTTTTTTGATCCCGCCTGCCGGACTTGCCGTTTCGATCGTCTCTCGAGAAACCGGAACCTCGGTTGGGGAAATGGGGATCGATGCCCGCCGTCTACACGACGAACCCTACAATCTCCTCGGTCGTAAAATTGCCATCGGACAAGTAGAAATTGGCAGACCCGCCAAATTCGGTTTAGATAAAGATACCCCACCCGATCGCGGTACTGCACCCGCCGGGGTGTTCTTTCGCAATAGCCCGGCTCAAAGCGACACCAATCTCGACAGTCACGCCCAAAACGTCGCCGGAGTCATGATTAGCTCGGCAAAAGCCGCGCCTGGAGTCGCCCCAGCCGCTCGCCTCTATTCCGCAGGCGCTGCGCTGGACTTGGGTATGAACCGTCAAGCTCAAGAATGCCTCACCTCTCAGCACGTGGCGCTGCAAAACGGCAACGATGTGCGAGCGATTAATTTTAGCTTTGGCGAACCGCTTTCCCTCGATCCTCGACCGGAAGCCAAACTGGATGGGAATGCCCTACTGACGCTGTGTATCGATTGGTCGGCACGGGTGCATAACGTATTGTATTCGATCGCCGGAAACCAGGGCACGGGTGGCATTCCCATCCCCACAGACAACTTCAACGGGGTCAACGTCGCCTTCAGCCGCGCCCAGGATGGCGTGTTTCGCTATGTGGATGTTTCCAACCTCGGCAGCGTATTTACGGGCGCAAACCGTCGGTTGGTGGGCTTAGAAACCAATCTTGATGGGCGCAGCTTGGTGAGTTTGCTCGCTCCGGGTCGCAATGTCGATCTGCTCAATCAAGACGGCAGTGTCTCGCAAAATACGGGGACGAGCTTTGCCTCTCCCCATGTGGTGGCGACGGTTGCCCTCTTACAAGAATACGGCGATCGTCAGCTCAGTACCGGACAACCTCAGTGGAGTCTGGATGCTCGCCGCCACGAAGTGATGAAAGCGGTGATGCTCAACTCGGCTGATAAGATCCAAGATGGCGGGGATGGCTTGAGTCAAGGCATGAATCGCACCATTATCGATAAAAGTAGTAAAAATTGGTTGGAGTCGGATGCCTATAGCGATCGGCAAATCCCCCTAGATGGAGACATGGGAACCGGACACCTGAATGCGTTTCGCGCTTACCAACAGTTTAGTCCCGGTCAGTGGAAACCCTCAGCACCCGTTCCGGCGATCGGCTGGAACTACGGCGAAGTGGCTACCACCGAATATCGAGATTATATCCTGGAGCAACCTTTACAACAAGGCAGCTTTGTCGCCGCGACGCTGGCATGGGATCGCATTGTCGATCTCGAGGATAGCAACCAAAATGGAGATTATGACGAGGGAGAAACATTTACAGATAGGGGTCTCAACGATCTCAATCTCTATCTCATGGAGGTAGATGAAGAGGATACCGCCCAAAGTCTCTGGTCTTCTGTAAGTTCCGTCGATAGCGTCGAACACATTTTTCACGAAATCCCCCAAACTGGACGCTATAAAATCCGCGTCGAATATCGCCGACAAGTCAACGATGACACCCAACCCTACGCCCTTGCCTGGTGGACGGTTCCGGGTGAGTAATCCGTCGATCGGGGATAGATAGCCACCCACCACTTACCGTTAAACATTATGCCACGATCGACCCTTCCCCCTGCCGCGTCCAATCGTCTCGTGCTATTTATCTACTTGATCCCCGTGTTTGGTTTTTTCCCGGCATGGTGGATGTTGTATCGCGACAAAGGTACCGCCCAGGAGCGATCGATCGCTCGTTTGGCAATGACTCTAGCGTTAATGTGGCTTTCAGGTTACATTTTGTTAGGAACGGGTGTGCAATATTCGGAATTACCGAATCTTTCTTTGTGGATCGCTAATAGCGTCTTGACTACGACTTATTTTTTAGTCAACTTTGGGCTGATGGTTCGTTTGTGGAAAAACAAACCACTCTGGCTGCCAGGAATCAGCCAAATCGGCGATCGTTTGCCTTAAGTCAGAGTGACGCTCCGATCGATGTCTTCAGTTTTAAAGTCTTCAATTTTATCGTGTGTGAGGAATCCAGTGCCAGTTCAAAACCGTCACTCTCAATCTCATGTCCCATCCAAAACAACACCCACTTCAACCCCCAAAATGGCTAAATTCGGTTTGAAAAGTTGGATGGGACTGGGTTTAGGTTTAAGTGGTGTGGCGATGATTTCGGCAACAGCCGGGGCCCTGTTTGCGGTCTCGCTCTCGAGTACGCCACTGATGCAATCCCGGCTGACACCTGAAGAACAAGCCATCTTCAACAAAGACGATATTGCCAAAATGAACCTAAAACTGCCCGAACTGACTCGGCCAGTGAATATTTTGATTTTGGGAACGAAAGTTCTCACCTCCGATCTCGAATTACCCGCAACGGAATCGGGTTACGAACCCACCGTCAACTCTCTCGAAGGGTTGTCCGATAGTATGTTGTTGGTGCGGTTCGACCCGAAAACCACTAAAGTGTCTCTTCTTTCGATACCTCGAGATACTTATGCCTGGGTGGAAGGATTTGGAGAAACGAAAATTAATGAAGCGAACCGTGTTGGGGGTCCGGCGCTGAGTGCGAAAACGTTGAGCCGTTTGCTGGACGGGGTGCGGATCGATCGTTACGTGCGAATCAATGTTTTCGCAGTAGAAAAACTGATCGATGCACTGGGTGGGGTGACGCTCTACGTTCCCCAGGATATGAAGTATACAGACAACACTCAACATCTGTATATCGATCTCAAAGAAGGCGAACAACGTCTCGACGGCGAACAAGCTCTAGAATTTCTGCGTTACCGTTACGATGGTTTGGGGGATATCGGTCGCATCCAGCGCCAGCAGACTTTTATGCGAGCGTTGATGGAACAAACTCTCAGTCCCGGAACGGTGGTGAAGCTACCCCAAATTCTCTCCGTCGTTCAGGAATATATTGATACCAATCTTAGTTTGGAAGAAATTGTCGCGCTGTCAGGGTTTGCTTCTAGTATTTCCCGCGAGAATACTCAAATGTTGATGTTGCCGGGAGAGTTTAATGCTCCGGCGACTGCCAACGATCCCAGCTATTGGTTGCCAAGCTACCAGCAGATCGATACTGATGATGGCAGAACATTTCGATCGTGGCTATCGCGGAAGAAAAGTACGCAATAGCGACGACTATGCCCTACGCATTGCGATTCAAGATAGTACCGACGAACCTTATGCCATTGACGATTTGGTGCGTCAATTGGAAGAAGAAGGGTATTACAACATTACGATCGATCGAGAGTGGAACGAACCGCTTGCCATTACCCGCATCATCGCCCAACAGGGTGATACCGAAAGTGCCCAGTCACTCCAAGAAGAACTGGGGTTCGGGGAAATCCGGATTGAAAGTACGGGGTCGTTGGAATCGGATATTACGATTCAGGTGGGACGGGATTGGTTGCGGCAGCAGCCACAAACCTTGGAGGAAGGTTGGTCGCCGGAGGAGCGTTGGTAGAATCATCGCTTTTGGGGTCGAAGTCCTGGTTTTTTCAAGAAGCCGGGACTCTATCGTTAATGGAATTGCTAACCACTCAATGCTCAGTGCCAAAAATCCGTCGGTTCGTATCCCAACTCCAATAGCATCCGTCGCAACAACGGCAAACTCAAACCGATGACGTTGGTATGGCAACCTTCTAGTTTTTCCACAAACAAGCTGCCTTTTCCGTCGATGGCAAAACATCCCGCACATCGTAGGGGTTCCCCCGTTGCTACGTACTCTTCGATTTGACGATCGCTAACTGAGGCAAAATGAACTCGCGTGACTTGGCAATTGACCAAAGTGGTATTTCTTGCCAAATCGATTAAAGCGTGTCCGGTATACAAATCACCCACTTGTCCCCGCATCTTTTGCCAGCGATCGATCGCGGCTCGTGCGTCGAGCGGTTTGCCAAAAATCTCGTCTCCCAACTGCAACACCGAATCGCACCCCAAAATCAGCATCGATTCTGTAGGCGGGATGTCTTCGTCCCCTAAAGGAGGGACTTTTCCATCTCGGATACGACGAGCAATACTGTCGGCTTTGAGCTGTGCGAGGGTCTCGACGAGTGCCACGGCATTATCTAACTGCACTTGGGACTCGTCGAGATCGCTAGGACAAACAATCGGCTCGATTCCCGCACTTTTGAGGAGTTGGCGGCGAGCGGGAGAAGCCGATGCCAAAATCAATAAAGGAGTCTTCATCTGCGATCGCCAATTTTCCGACTTTTTAGTAAACGTGGAATGAATTAACAACAGTTTTGAACCGATCTTGCATTTTAGACCAACGTTTTTCGCTGGTGGACACGTTGAAGGTAAAAAGTTGACCTCGGCTGATGGCAATGCTGGCGAGATTGTGTCGCTCTCCCTGGGGTTGTTTGACCGCGTATTCTAAAATGTAGTACAAATTGCCGTCATATTCGTGTTCCTCGGCACTGGTGAGTTCTGCAACTCGATCGGACTCTGACGGCGCGATCGCACTTTTTGATAGCCGATATCCCACTTCTGTCGGGGTTCCGAGATCGGCAAGGGTTCGATCTCCGGGGACGGGATTGAGAATGACGCTGACGTTTTCCGTGCTGTCGATCAAATCGTGAAAGACAACATCAAGTGTCGCGTTTGTTGTATTGACTTCTATCCAGCTATTAGGATAGAGAAATTCATAGCCATCATAGCTGTCTACATAGGCTTTCAGTCCGCTGGTGGGAGCGACAGAGCAACTGGTCAGAGTCAGGCTAAAGAGAACGAGAAAGATGGCAGCAATTCGTTTGAGCATGATAATTGGGTTTTTCAATGTTTACGATCTTACCCTGAAAGCGAACCGATACCCGCAGTGAAAAAAATTATGTCTAGTTCCTTAGAACAAACGATTGAGACCCTCGAGCAAGATTTACCAACGCTGTTCGAGCGCGATATTTCTTACGAGATCTACACTCAAGATATTTCTTTCCGAGATCCGGTTAATCGGTTTAAGGGAAAATTTAGCTATCGGATTATCTTCTGGACGCTGCGATTTCATGCACGACTTTTTTTTACGGAAATTTACTTTGATTTACACGAGATCGATCGCTCGGAAGAAGATACAATTCTCGCCAAATGGACGGTACGCGGAACTTTGCGCGTGCCTTGGAAGGCAAAGTTATACTTTGATGGCTATTCGACCTACAAACTCAATTCTGAGGGTAAAATTTACGAACATATCGATACATGGGATCGCTCTGCTGGAGAAATTTTACGCCAGTTTTTCCGCAAAGGAGAATAGGATTATTACAAGAAATATCCTATAACCTGAATCGGAGAGTTTCCCCGGATGCTGGAGACTTTCAATTTCTTTCATCCGGCGGTACGATAATAGAGTCAACGAAAGGTTCTTGCCAAAGCCAATCGGGAAGGTTTAACGAAGTTAAAAGACTTTTCCATTCTTCTTGTATTTGAGGATTGTCTCGAGCGCTAAAATAACGATCGCCCGTTTCGGTAATTCGATCGTACCAGCTTGTTTCCACAGAAGCATCCGGTTGGTGCTGTATCCAATTTTGTAAATAATAATATTTTGTATTTTCGCCGGGTTGGTGGGGTTTACAATACAGTTTAAAGTACCAGCGATAGGTCTCATTCGGAGCCAGGGTATAAGAAATAGGAATTTTAATCAATCCCGGACTATCTGTAACTTCGATCGCCGTTCGGTAAAAAGTTTGAGTTAAATTTCGATCGTGTACGGACAATTCGAGATAACTAATGTCTTCCGAAAAATAAGGAATATAAACCCAAATTTCCGGATTTTCCTGTCGGGTTAAATCTTGTCCGCGACCCTGAACCAGCGCCATGAGGTGCTTGTTTTCTGTATCCGGACAACTGGTTTCGGGACGAGTTCCACCCACGCCTTGCTGACCTTCAGGGGTTCCCGTATCCGGCGATGCGGGTTCTGAGGTCGATTGAGCGATTGACTTGGGAGGATTAACCCCATTTAGTCCTAACAAAGCAACGAAGAAGGCTAATAAAAATAGACGATTGTTGAACATAATTTGTCGATCGTTAATGGTTAGTAGTTAATAGCTGAAAAAGCGGGATAGAAACGATCTCAGATCCAGTGATTAATTATCAACAATATTTACTCCGCAATCGCCCCGCCAAACCCGGATTCGGCACTATTCCTATAAGTGTGTATGAATAAATCAAGATTACTTATCTACTTATTACTTATTACTTAAAATTGCACCCACTCCTACTAACACCAAGACAGAAGGAACGATCGGTAACCAACCCCCGTAGATAAAAACGATCGCACAAATGCCGTATAAAGCGGCAAAAACAGCGATCGCCCAAATCCATCGAATCCGAGTTGACGGACTCATAACAACAACAACTCCACCGATCCCCGACCAACCCAGAACCCAGAAAATCTCTCCCCAAGGTGGCAGCCACCAAAACAAAGATCGAGATTCCGACTCATCCACAGCGCTGAGAATTTGGCTGACAGCGTGTGCGTGAATGTACAAACCGCGCATTTTTCCCAACGGTGTATCGTGGTAATCCTGAATACTGGCAGCCGTAATTCCTATCAGAATTGTCCGATTTTTGACCCACTCTGGGTTAAATCGATCGCTTTGTTCTAAGATATCCCGAATTGTGACTTCCTGAGCAATTTGAGGCAGATTTCGATAACGAATCAGAAGTTGATTTCCCCGCGCATCGAGAGATTGGTAGCCACCGCTGCCAGATTGCAAGCGATGCAGAACAATCTCCCCAAACTGCCAATCTTTCCCCACTGTTTTTGCAGGAATTTGCTGTGCTTGTAGATAGCGATAGACCAACTTCCAGACGAAAGACTTGTCCGTCGTACAACGAGATGGGGTATCGAGGGGGTTAGCGCTGCGAGAGAGTAAATAGCGACGTACCGTGTCATCTTGAGGATTAAAATCACTGTCGAACAACAGATTAATAAATCCAACTTGGGACTTAGGAATTGTGGGGGGTGGAGCGATACTATTTTCAATACTATTGCCAAAAGCACAGACGGAAATCAAATTGGGGATTTTCTGCATTTGGTTTTGGAGTTCTCCCGAACCCGGTTCTACCGATCGATCGCGAATGATATCCAAACCGATGGCGGCGCTTTGGTACTGCTGGAGTTGTGCCAGAAGTCGGACAATCACCGCATCGGGAAGAGGATAGCCATAGCGACGCAGATCTTCTTCGTCTGCACCGACGATTAACAAGCGCTTGTCGGCGGGTTCGGCGGGTTGCATTCGCACAAAACCATCGAAAGCAGACAGTTCCCAAGATTGCAAAACACCAGTCCAACGCAAACCCATCACCAGACTGGTCATCACTGTACCCGCGATCGCCACAGCCCCCCAGGAACGTCGTTGAGGCATCTTCTGGGAAATTTTTGGCTGTTTTGGCATTCCCCGCAACTGCGCCCATATCGGCGGAATTTGCGCCGGATTTTGGCACAGCACCGGCAACCAACTAGCGCCGGGAAACTCTCCTTCCAACCCTTGCAACCGTTCCCGCGCTTCCCGAACGGCAAGATACAAAGATTTGCCCCCAGCAAATGCGGTGAGAAAATGTTTGAGAAAAGTGTGGGCAACGCCAATCGCTAACGGGTTCTCGCATGACGATTAATTGGGGTAAATTCAACTCCAAAAGGGATCTCGCCAAACCCAAACCATCACAAGAATTAAAAATAGCCAGTTGTAAGCCTCGATCGATCGAATGTTTGAGCGCATATGTTAATTCAGGAATGGTCAAACTTTCCGTAGAATTGAGATAAATTCGACCCGTATCTCGTTCCGTTTGGCTGTGTCCGGCAAAAAATAGCACATCCCAACCCCCTTCGTCCCACAATGCCGCATCTAGCTGCGATCGCGTCGGTTCGTCAAGAAACGTCAAATCCGCCCCCGGCAAAGCTTCCAGCAATCCTCGATCGCCCTCGATATCGATTCCGGTTCGATTGCCCAAAATCACCAAAATCCGGACGCGATTCACCGTTCTGGGTTGGGGCGATCGAATTTGGCGATACTCAGCAAGACTCAACGCCAACTCCGCGTGCGGGTAATCTTCAAAAAAACGCCATAAATGCCAAGGCAACCGCCTCGTCAACTCGTCCTCCGTTTCCACCACCACGCGGATTTCCTCAGTCGAGGCGAATTGAGTCCGCAATTGCCGATCGATTTTGCTAAACGACGGGGAATCTAACCACAGATCGATCTGGTGTTGCAGTTGCTGGCACAGTGCGCCAAACTCCGATACCGAAACTCGGGTGACATCGTCATCCTCGATTTCTATCTGTCGCAGGCGACGTACGATAAAGCGCCCAGCCAAGGCAGCATACATCAACTGCCACTTCGGGTAAAGTGCAGCTAGTTCCGGCGCGGGGGGTAAACTGCCTGTAATCTTTCCCCCTGCGGGGTTTCCCGTTTCTCCCCATTGGGCGATAACCGTCGGAAAACCCTGTTGCAGGTTGCCTTTGCCTAAATTGAAAATGACCGATTGACTCATTTGAACCTCTTGTGAGGCGCACTCCCCCACCTCGGAACAGGTGGGGGTTAGCCGAACGCCGTAGCTAATCATCTTTACCTTGCGCCTCGATATAAGACTTAATGACCTCAAGGGTTGCGCCACCGCCGGAAACAGCACAATAACCACGCTTCCAAAAAACCGGCTTCCAATAGTACGGTGTTAGTTCATCAGCAAATCGTTTGCGAATCTCTCGACTGGTGACAGTTTTCATTGTGTTAGCGAGCTTCGATACAGAGACATCAGGAGCAATGTCAATTAGCAGATGAATATGATCTTTCATTTTGAGATCCGCTTTGGCCTCTAGCAGGTAGGAGCGGTTCTTTTCACAGATGCTTCGACACAGTTGGATCATGTCAGCTTCTATTTGTTCAGTCAGGACGGGGTGGCGATACTTGGTCACAAACACCATATGAACATGAAGACTGCAATAACTGTGTGCGAATGCTCTTAAGCTTCTTGCCATCAGTTTTCTCTGTGTGTTACACTATAAACACTATGGCACCGAAAACCGCACCGAAAACCCTCAGAACCGACAAATGGCGCATTGCCCCAAACAGTGAGCAGAAACAAAATTTGCTCAACACTGTGCAGGAATACCGCCGTTTATGCCGATTCTTGGTGACAGTGATCTGTACCCACTGGGTTAATTTAGGGGGTCTAAGCGATGCTCACCTCGTTCCGGCCGTCGAAAGATTGGTGCATAGAACCGCCAAAAATCCCAACCCGAAATATCCCCAATTTCAGTGCGCGTTTCACAAGTTCCCCAGCTATTTACGCCGCGCTGCGATTATGTTTGCAGCCGGACAAGTCAGCAGTTACATGACTCGATACCGAGATTGGCAATCGGGGCAAAGTCGGAACCGTAAAGACGCCAAACCGCCAATTCTCAAGAGTAGTGCAGGCTGTTATCCGACTCTGTATAAAGGGCAGTGTTTCAAACTGCATGGATTTGAGCAAGTCGAAATTAAAGTGTTCACCGGAACCGATTGGATTTGGATGACAATGCCGATCGTTTCGGTTCGTGAACGGCACAAAATTTCAACCAATCAAATGAAATCGCCTTCACTCATCATCAGCGATAAATCCTGCCATTTATCGGTTCCGTTTGAGTGTCACCCGGAAAAGATCAAAGGTGCTGGTTTGGTTGTAGCCGTCGATTTGGGGATTAATACCACTGCCACGGTTTCAGTTGTGAGTCAAGATGGTACTGTAATCCATCGTGAATTTATTCACCCAGGAAGAGACATAGACCGTCGGGATAAGCGCCTGAAGTCAGTTTCAATGAGAGCTAAGAAGACGATGGGGAAAGGCGGCAAACTTTGTCAAGGATTCTGCCAGAACACCTATCGCAAGTGTCGTAACATCAATCAACAGATTGGGCAGATTGTTTCTTTACGAATCACTCAGATTGCACAAAGCGAAAGCGCTAATGCAATTGTGTTCGAGAATCTCAAAGGGTGGAAACCCAAAGGAGGTAAGAAACGCTCTAACCTGAAACAAAGGTTTCACGGTTGGCTCAAGAGTCTGATTGTTGAGCTGACTCAACGTAAATGGGCTGAATGTGGTGGTCAGACGATTACGATTCTCGCTGCTTACACGTCAAAGCTTGCCTACGATGGCTCCGGTCAAGTTAAGCGCCACAAAAATAATTATGCTTTAGCCACATTTTCTAGCGGTAAAAAGTACAACTGCGATCTCAACGGTTCGTACAATATTGCTGCTAGAGGTTGGCAAAAACTCGATAGCCGAAAGGACTACGAGAAGCGTCCCAGCAAAAGTTCTGGACGCTTGCCTAGAAGCTGGGCTTGTCTTTGTGATTTGTGGGCTCTACCCTCAACTTAGCATAGACACCCCCACCTCTAAAAAGGTGGGGTGAGCTTCATGACATCCGAGCCACTGACACCGGGTACATCAAACGCACCGTTGGTCGCCAGGTAAATGTCACCATTGCCGGAATCGATCCAAAGCCCACTCACATCCTCGTCACTCGTCGTCAATCCCACATCCGACCCGTCGAAATAGAATTGCCAGTTTCCCGTAACGTCGTCGAGTCCGAAAATGTCTTCATCGGCAAAAGACATTCCTCCCACGCTACCGTTTCTCGTAGTGCTGAAATACAGACCTTCGGTGGGTCATTCGATGGTGTTCAGCGAAAGTTCGTAGATCCTGCCATCATTTTCATTGGGATCGGTGTTGTTGTCTACCCCACGAGCGGCGACATAAATATTATTCTGTGCCGGATTTTGACTCCTCGGCGCATAGGCAAGTCCGGCGGGTTTGTCGGCATTTGCTGCCTCAATGTCGATCGTATCTACCAAAGTCCCACCCACGGTGACTTCCGCGATCGAATCTCCGGGTGCGCCAACGATGAACAAATTGCCCGTATCCGAATTGTAGACGATGCCTTCAGGATCGTTAATGCCAAGGCTTGCCGTATCGAACTGGCTAACCAACGTACCACCCGTCGTCACGCGATACACTTGGTTATCCAATCCATCAATGCTGGTTTTGGCTCAAAAGTCGCATCCGCAAACAATTAGATCGGTTTGATTGTTTACGCTTCGGCGATCGAAGATGTTCTACATCTTGCATCCTAACCGCCTTGGCGGTTGCTATAAGAGAGGCACGATCGTTCTATGCGTTCTATGAGAGTTTGACATACAATGGAGTCAAAACTCTCAACTCTTCTAGTTAGCGGATGAGCGATATAGCTGAGCCAATAGCAGGCGCGGACAGATTATTGTCAGGGAAAAGCATTTTGCTGAAAATCTCATCCCATATTACGAACCGATGAACTTGATGCAAATGCGCGGGATCGCCCCGACGAAATTAACTGTCATAAGGACCTTACGCTTAGCTGTACTCACTATCTATGACTGACATTAACACTCAAAATCAGGTGCAGACGTTTGGAGATTGGGCAACGATTGCGCTCGGCAAACACGCTCGCAAAATTTTCAAATATGAAGCTAATGTTCTTAAAGATAAAGATCCAGAAGACTTGCATCAAATGCGGGTGGGAATGCGTCGCCTGCGAACCGCTATTGTCGGCTTCGATCGAGCGATCGACCTCCCCAGCTCAGTGACCGAAAAAAGTATTGGGAAATTTGCCAAAACTCTGGGTTCACTTCGAGATTTAGATGTATTGCAAGAGGCGATCTCCTCTCAATATCAACCTCTTGTATCTTCTCCAGAGCAAAAACAACTCGATTGGGTCTTAAAGGCTTTAAAAAAAAGACGCAAATCTTCTTTAAAAAGAGTTCGAGACTTGCTGACAGGCGATCGCTACAAAGCTTTAAAACAAGACTTACAAAAGTGGATAGCTCGCCCGAAATATGAGACGATCGCTCAGGTCTCGATCGATGCAGTTCTGCCCGATTTGCTCTTACCAGAGATGGCTTATTTTTTACTCCATCCCGGCTGGTGGTTGGGGGTGGAATTGACAGCCGGAACTGTCAGTTTTCACGATCCACTCGATCCCGAAGCCGTTCGAGAACTGCTCGAACGTCAAGGCTTGATTCTTCATGATTTACGGAAAGAAGCTAAGCGAACGCGCTATCAAATGGAACTTTTTACCGATCGTTACGGCGAGAGATATCAAACCTTTGTCCAACAAGTCAAGCAAGTACAGGATGTATTAGGGCAAATTCAAGATGGGTTCGTATTCTCAGAGTTTTTGTCTGATAGTTTGGGCACAGATGTTCAAACGACAATGCCGGAACTTGCCGCGCGGTTAACAGAAACTCGATACCAACAATGGCAAGAATGGGAGAAATTGCAGAGACTATTTCTCGACACTCAAACTCGTAAAGACTTTCGGGCGATCGTGGAGGACAAGTCATAAGTATTCAAGGAATAAGTAAGTGCTGGGCACTCTTCTCGCCCACAGAATGTAGAAAGGGAAAGGGAATATTGATAACCCGCACAGAACACTTTTGAAACCTCAAAAATTAAAGATTTTGAATTTTAGCATCTTTTACTAAAGTTTCTGTCATCGTTGCCAGTCTATCCAAGTGAGTTTTTAGTTCGATCGCTTTCTTTTTGTATCTAATTTTTTTATACAAAGCAGCTCTTGCCAAATCCTCTCGATTTTTACGAAGTGCTAATTCTGCTACTTTTTGCCAATCATTCATTTCCCGAACAGCTTGGTTATACTCTGGCTGAATTCCATCCCAAGCCACTTTTATTTCAGCTAACGCTCGATCTAAAACTTGCGATGAATCCTTAGGCTTGGCATCCAGAATCGCTTGTTTAATCGGGTCGGACAATGCGTTAGGATCGAGATGCTTGAGAACGGGTATAAAATCTTCAATTTGGGTACTGTAATTTTTGCCTGTTTTACACCAAGTTGCAAAATGCTCGCAGTTGTTATAGAGAAGATTGTATTGGTGTTCGCCCAAGCGACTTTCTGCCCGATCGATGACAGTATCAGCAATATAACAAACATCATATTGACGAACATAAATCTTGCCTCCCCGAGTAAACGTGGAGATCGAAGTCCGCTCGATCGTCTCGCTGGGTTTGCGGTAGTGAATCACCGTCCCATCTCCACAGTCGATGCCGTGGTGTTCGTAAATTCCCTGGAGGTTCATCCACTCGCGCATCACATAAATTTGATCGCCGCGTGCCATACCCGATCTTCTCCTCTATCTTTGGGTGGACTTATACTGGTTTAATGGAAATTAACTCGGAACCCGTAATTCTGGGTTTTGTCTTCATTTTTGTTCGGGAAACTATCATATGGCTTGGATAAAATTAACCTCAAAAGCGTTATACCTAATGGCGGGTGGAACCAACCAGTACATCGATAAAGTTGACTTGGGTGCAGCGAACAATGGCGAATATCAGATCGACTTTCCCACTTACTGGTTCCAAGGACAAGACGCACCACCCCGGCGAATGTCGGTGACTCTCAATGCCACCCAAGAACCCAAACCCTTAGACGAACCTATACCTTTACCGCCACCCCGTCCCGATGTCAACGGCGACTACTATGAAAGTCGTGCTTGGCCCTGGGTTGTTATCGCCGTCGGCGGTTTGAACTGCCGCAGCGATGCGGGATTGAATTTTTCTGTCAAAACCGTCCTTCCCCAAGGAACGGTGATTCAGTCCAACGGTTGGAAACCCGATGCTCAGGGACGACCTTGGTTGTACGTGTCTTCTGCGGGAGGATTCGTTCGCGCCACCGATCGATTTGTCAATCCGGCATATTAATCCGGCATATCGATCCGGCATATTGTGAAGATCGGGGTTGGGAGTCAGAGTCAGGTGTGTGGCGTTCAACAGAAAAATCGCCCCCTCCTACCGTCTTCCCAACTTTTGGCTTGCCAAAACCTACATTTTTCTTGTATTCAATGAGAGCATAGAAAAATAAATTTTTGTTAAGCGAGGAGTCGGAATGTACATTGTCCAGATTGCGTCTGAGTGCGCTCCAGTGATTAAGGCTGGGGGATTGGGGGATGTCGTATACGGACTCAGTCGGGCGCTAGAAACGCGGGGTCACTGCGTCGAGCTGATCCTGCCCATGTACGATTGTATGCGGTACGACCAGATTTGGGGCTTGCACGAGGCATACCTGAATTTGTGGGTTCCCTGGCAGGGTGGTGCGGTTCACTGCTCTGTATTCTGTGGCTGGGTACACGGACGTGTATGTTTCTTCATTCAACCCCACTCTAGCGATAACTTTTTTAATCGAGGCTGCTATTACGGATGTGGTGATGATGGTATGCGCTTTGCCTTCTTTAGCAAAGCAGCGATCGAATTTTTGCAGGTGAGTAACAAGCGACCGGATATTATCCACTGCCACGATTGGCAAACCGGATTAGTACCCGTTCTTCTTTTCGAGATTAATAAGTGGCATGGAATGGCGAACCAACGAGTGTGCTATACCATCCACAACTTCAAACACCAAGGAATTATTGGAGGGGAAGTGTTATTGGCAACGGGTTTGAACCGGGAGCCGTATTATTTCCAATACGATCGTCTACAGGATAACTTTAATCCCTTTGTCTTGAACCTGATGAAAGGAGGCATTGTCTACTCCAATTTTGTTACGACTGTTTCGCCCCATCATGCTTGGGAAGCGCGTTTCGGTGAGTTTGGTTACGGCTTGGGACATACTTTAGAACTCCACCATCAAAAGTTTGGTGGTATTCTCAACGGTATCGATGACGAAGTGTGGAATCCGGCAGTCGATCGATTTATTCCCGAGCCTATACGCCCGAAACTTTTGAAATTAAAGCCAAAAATAAAAAAGCGTTACGCGAAAAATTGTTGTTGCAAGACACTGATAAACCTCTGATCTGTTATATCGGTCGGCTGGACGACCAAAAAGGCGTGCATCTGGTTCATCATGCCATTTATTATGCACTGCATAATGATGCCCAATTTGTGTTGCTCGGATCGGCAACCGAAGAGGGGATAAACAACTGGTTCTGGCACGAAAAACAGTTTTTAAACGACAATCCTGACGTTCATATAGAACTCGGGTTTAATGAAGAGCTTTCCCATTTAATTTATGCTGGGGCAGATGCGATCGTAGTTCCCAGTAATTACGAACCCTGTGGTTTAACACAGACCATCGGCATGAAATATGGAACCGTACCGATCGTTCGGGGAGTTGGCGGTTTGGTGAATACCGTCTTCGATCGCGACTACGACGAGTTTCATCTTCCCGACGAGCGCAATGGTTACGTTTTCCATCAAACCGATCGTTATGCCTTGGAATCGGCAATGGAACGGGCTCTCGGTTTGTGGAAGTACTACCCTGAAGAGTTTCAAAAACTTGCTATTCAAGGAATGAACTGCGATTACTCCTGGAAAATCTCCGGCGATAAATACGTAAATATCTACGAAGCAATTCGGCATCAGTAAGTCGGGAGACTAAAATAAATCGAACCGATAGGAACCCGATCTCTCAAAAAAATCGGGTTTCCAAATATTATTCTATTGTTCTGGACTGAGACGGGAGATCGAAGAGGCTTTAATGCTGCCCCTTTTCTAACGCATTTTCTAACGCAACACAGGATTTCAGGTTCGATCGGGCAAAACCCACCTCGGGCGTCGAATGGTTTGATATGATTGTAAATCTGCAAATCATCGCGACGCTTTTTTGGAAGGAGATGCCCTATGGCTCGAATGTACTATGATGCCGATGCTAACTTAGATCTGTTAGCGGGTAAAACCGTTGCTATCATCGGATACGGTTCCCAAGGTCACGCCCATGCCCTCAACCTCAAAGACAGCGGCATCAATGTTATTGTCGGGCTGTATCCGGGTAGTAAGTCGGCGACGAAAGCCAAAGATGCCGGATTAACCGTGCATTCGGTTGCCGACGCTGCAAAAGCTGCGGATTTGATTATGATTCTGCTGCCGGATGAAGTCCAAAGAACCGTGTACGCAGAAGAAATCGCCCCCAATCTCGAAGAAGGTAATATCCTGGCATTTGCCCATGGCTTTAATATTCACTTCGGTCAAGTGGTTCCGCCGGCTAATGTCGATGTGATGATGGTTGCCCCCAAAGGTCCCGGTCATTTAGTCCGGCGAACCTACGAACAAGGAGAAGGCGTACCTTGCTTGTTTGCGGTGTATCAAGATGCTTCCGGACAAGCGCGCGATCGCGCCATGGCATATGCGAAAGGGGTCGGCGGCACTCGCGCCGGAATTTTGGAAACCACATTCCGGGAAGAAACGGAAACCGATTTGTTTGGCGAACAAGCGGTGTTGTGCGGCGGATTGAGTGCTTTGATCAAAGCCGGGTTTGAAACCTTAGTAGACGCCGGATATCAGCCGGAATTGGCATACTTTGAATGCTTGCACGAGGTCAAGCTGATTGTTGATTTGATTGTCGAAGGCGGACTGGCAAAAATGCGCGATAGCATTTCCAATACGGCTGAGTACGGCGACTTCACCCGCGGTCCGCGGATTGTGACCGATGCCACTCGGGCTGAGATGAAGAAGATTTTAGCAGAAATTCAGTCGGGGACGTTTGCCCGAGAGTTCGTGTTAGAAAATCAGTCGGGGAAAGCTGGATTTATCGCCATGCGTCGGCAGGAAGCCGAACATCCGATCGAAGAGGTGGGTAAGGATTTGCGGGCGATGTTTAGCTGGTTGAAAAAAGCATAGCCGCACACGGAGAGCGAATATCTAAAAACCCGGTTTCGTCGAGAAACCGGGTTTCTGAACATGAAAACTGTATCTAGGAAATATGACTTATGACCCACCCGAACTTCAGTCTTTAGTCGATCGATCGCAGAAAGAACTACTCTCACCGTACCAATTCTATTCTCTTTGTGAGGAAGTCCGACGCCAAACCGGTCTCACACGGTTATATTTTGGCACGCCGAATTTGCGATCGGTCAAGATTGAAGATGTCATTGGTATTCGAGAATTTAGAGTATTTTTGGATTCACTGGCTCTCTACATTTGCGCTCTAAAATCAATGGATTCAAAATGTTGGATCTATCTTTCTCGGACTCTGAATGAGGTAGTAGAAAACCAGAATATTTCTGTCGATCGTTTCATTAAAATTGAAGTGAGTTTAGTGGGAAAAGGAGCGATCGGAAAAGTGGCTCGTCTGAGAATTAACGATCGAGAAGATCTGGCATTTAAGGTCTTTTTTGAACCCGATTTTGTCTGGCAACACGGACCCTGGGCAGAAATTCCCGTCGGCATTCACATGAAATATCGTAAAGTGACTCGCAATATGGCAGAGTTTCTGTTTGCCGGTCAAGATTGGGCGGTGTGGGAATGGATTGCTCCCAATGTCAAACCCGACGATCGTCCATATGGGATTGCTTACGAAGATTTCGCTCAAAAAGAAGGACTGACTCCGCTTAATCCTTTAAACCTCAGTAACTACAACCTCTACGGAATTCGCTTAGATCCCGGTGGGATTCAAAAAAACTATTTTGGCAGGCGATCGATCGATATCTATCAAAGTTTATTGTACTATGTCCGCCGATTCCAAAAAGAAGGATGGTCATTTTTGGCACTTTATTTGAACCGGAAGACTTTAAATTATTCGATCGCGCGATTAATCACCCCTTTATTTCACCGTTTCCGGCGATTGTCCCAAACCGGCAAATAACAGGAATTACGCCGAATTGCCACATATAGAGGGTTGTAGAGACTCTGCGTAGGAAGCCCCGGAAGCCACACCGTGGTTGCCCCGAAATCTGGAGTCGTTGCATCAGTCCTAAATCAGTGAAGATTGAAACTAGGGTTAAACAGTAAAGAAACCCGGTTTGAGACACGGCGTGCTTCAGTACGGTTTCTTAGAAGCGTGTCGTGATTTGTCTCTACAATCGAGCAATCTCGAAAGATGATGGAGTTGAGTGACCTCTTAGATCGTGCGCGATCGACTTGGCGGCAACTCGAGTTCTGTTCGCGATCGTCACGAGATCGTCACAGTTGTGGCGATCGATCTCCCCCAGGGCCTGCAACCCGCAGGACAACGGGTCTAAAAGCAGAAAAAATCTTAAGCTTTGGTTTTTCGCCAGTTTTCACCTTGTTAGGCTAATTTTTTCTATTTACCATAATAAGATATCTTCCAACAGTCACTTGTCGCGATTTTGAGGCGAATTCGGCGACACATCCTCAATTCTGGGCCATCTAGCAGACTTATAACCGTTCTTAATCATGATGGATAACCAACCCATTCACTTAATCAATATCGGTTTCGGGAACATTGTCTCTGCGAACAGAGTCGTGGCGATCGTCAGCCCCGAATCCGCGCCCATCAAGCGAATTGTCAACGATGCTCGAGAACAGGGTAAACTAATCGATGCTACTTACGGTCGCCGAACTCGAGCGGTGATCGTGACCGACTCCAGTCATATTATCCTGTCTTCGATCCAGCCAGAAACCGTTGCCAATCGATTTGTTCTCACCAAAGATCATTATGGCAGCCATAATTAAAGCCTCTCGTTTTTAGCCGTTAGCGGTCAGCTAATGTTAGGGTAATGGGGGCTTGGGTACGCGACGATCGACAGTGCTGATGTCGATTCTATCGCCGTGTTTGTCCGAACCGATCGCCAATCTTAAAATCGCCAATCAGAAGATGCAAGCAGGTCAGTTAATCGTCCTTACCGGACCGAGTGGTGTTGGTAAAGGAACCTCTACTCCGTGCTTTGTGCCAACGCCATCCCCAACTGCAAATTTCCATTTCCGCGACCACTCGCGATCCTCGTCCGGGGGAAATTGATGGCAAACACTACTACTTTGTCGATCGCCCAACCTTCGATCGAATGGTTGCCGATGGCGAGTTGTTAGAATGGGCAGAATTTGCCGGAAACTGTTACGGAACCCCTCGATCCGCCGTAGAACAGAAAATTAGCCAAGGAGAGATTGTCATTTTGGAGATCGAACTCCAAGGTGCTCGGCAAGTCCGTCAAAATTGTCCCGAGGCGCGGGCGATTTTCATTCTTCCCCCGTCGTTTGCCGAGTTAGAACGTCGCCTGCGCGATCGGGCTTCCGAATCGGAAGCCGCCATTTCCCGTCGCTTGAACATTGCCGAAAAGGAAATTGCAGCCGCGATCGAATTTGATATTCAAATTGTCAACGACGATTTAGAAACGGCTTTAGAACAGCTCGAACAAGCGGTTTTTTCCACGAAATTCGTCGTTGGCGGCTAGTGGCTGAGTCTGAAAGAGTTACGGATCTAGCCACAAACGCCGCCAAGTTTGAAATACAATTAACGACCACAAAATGTGGCTGTGATTGGCGGTTCCCGACAGATGTTCGGTTTTTAACCGATCGATCGTGTCTGGGTTGAAAACCCCTTGGTCGGCGATCGTGTTTCGATCGGTACAGGCTTCCAAAATCGGACGAAACTTCGTTCCCAACCAAGTCTTAATCGGAATGCTGAAGCCTTCTTTGGGACGATAGATACATTCTTTAGGCACGTGTCGCGCCGCCACCGATTTCAGCAAAACTTTCGTTTGACCCTCGCGAACTTTGAAAGAATCGGGCATCCGAAATGCCAGTTCAACCAAATCGGGATCGAGGAAAGGAACCCGCGCTTCCAAAGACACCGCCATAGACATTCGATCGACTTTCGTTAAAATATTATCGCTGAGATAACTCTTCACATCCACATACAAACTGCGGTTGAGCGGTTGCCGGTCTCCCGCCCGATCGAATAAGTCTAAAATATGAGTAGCTGCCGGAGTTTCTATCCCCTTCAACGTCTGGGGCGCGAACAATTCCTGACGCACCGTCTCACCCACAAATAACCGCCACCGGGCATGGGACAAATCGTCAGAATGTTCCAACCCTTCGACAAACCGCTTGGCTTTATTAATTGTCCCTTTTTTCTGCGACTGCGGCTTAAGAGACTTGACAATTTTTTCCACCGCCCCTTTGCGAACAAATGCCGGAATCCGCTGATACTGTCGTGCCTTGTCGTCCGCCAAATAGGTTTCGTAACCGCCGAACAGTTCGTCGCCCCCATCGCCACTCAGAGAGACCGTTACGTGCTGTCGTGCCAGTTTCGAGACCAAATAGGTGGGGAAAATCGAAAAATCGCCGATGGGGTCGTCAAAGAAATACATCAAGTCCTCGAACAGTTCAGCCACATCGGGTTTAATGATTTCATCGATATGATTGACCCCAAGCGACTGTGCCACCCGCTGTGCCCAATGCAACTCATTATAAGAAGCATCCTCGAAGCCGATACTAAAGGTTTGCGCCTCGCCCATGGCTGCCACAATCAGCGAAGAATCCACCCCGCCGGAGAGAAACGCCCCCAAGGGAACATCGCTGACTAATTGCATCCTCACCGATTTCTTCACCTGAGCATCAACAAGTTCCTCCCATTCGGCTTCGCTGAGGCGACTGTCTTCAGCCACTTGAGGGATATCCCAAAACACACGAGGTTCGCACCGGGGATTTTGCAAGTCGATTTCTAGCATTTCCCCCGGTTCCAACTTGCGAATCTCTTTAAACAAAGTGGCTTTGCCGGGAACGTACTCCCAAGCGAAAAACTCGCCCAAAGCATCGAGATCCAAATTGCGGTCTACCAATCCGCTGGCGAGAATCGTTTTGATTTCCGAACCCCAGACCAAATATTTACCGTCGTAGGCATAGTACAGCGGTTTGATGCCAATGTGGTCGCGCACCAGGAATAGTTTTTGGCGGACGGTATCGTGGAGGGCAATGGCAAACATCCCATTCAAATACTGGGGAAAGTCTGCTCCATATTGCTCGTAGGCGTAAACGATGACCTCTGTATCGGTGTGGGTGGCAAAGACGTGTCCCTGCAATTCCAGTTCGCGACGGAGTTCGCGAAAGTTATAGATTTCGCCGTTGAAGACCGTCAGGACTGTCCGGTCTTGATTGAAAATGGGCTGCTTACCGCCACTGAGGTCGATGATAGACAGCCGCCGCATTCCCAGTGCCACCCCGTCCCGAACATCCATTCCATCCTGATCGGGACCTCGATGGTAAATGGTATCGCACATTTTTTCCAACTGTTCCCAGGTTGGAGACGGCGAACCATTCAATGCTGCAATTCCAGTGATTCCACACATCGTTCCAGATTCCTCGCGCGTTTCTGTTTGTTGACCAGACGGAAAGGGAAGTCAATCCCAAATGAAGCTAAATTTTCAGTATAATTTATCGATTTCATCCCGACGTCGATCGAGTTGGCGGTGCGATCGCCAGATTGCTTAAAACCGCCTCTCTAGACAACGCGGGACTTTCCGGTCAACCGGTTATCCATTGTGCCGTTGATGATTCCTAGATTCTGCCATGAGGCGACGATCGCTGCTAAACTAGCCAATACATCTTCAGAGGCGATCGCTTTCCGGAAGTCACGTGGCACAAGCATTTTCTCCGTGGCAGCAGTTCCTCCAAAGTCTAGGAAACTTATCGCTGTCCCCATCTCAACTTCAATCGATCGATGTCCCGATCTTATCTCGTCTCAAGGGATCGCCAAGCTGGACAATTGGCACTGTTGCGATCGTCGTTCTCCTGCTCTGGGACTGGAAATTGCTCGTCTCGATCGGCGCAGGGAGCGTGGTTCTCGGGGTCGCCTATGCCATGCAGCAATGGGACTGGGGAGGATTCCAAGATGTGGTGCGTCAGTTTTTCGCCAGTCCGAATCGCCCGCTTGCCGTAGCGGTTGCCAGTGGGGGACTTTCAGCCTTAGCAATCTACGTTGCAGCTAGCATTTGGACGACCGTAGAGAACCCCTGGATAGCTGCGTTGGCGATCGTTCAAGGGATGGCGACAATGGCGATCTTAGCTATCCTTCTCGGGCAAAATCTGAGCGGATTGCTCAAATCAGAAGAAAACACCAATCTCTACGACAAACTCGATGGTTTAACCGATGCCGATCCCCTCAAGCGACTGATTGCCGTGCGGCAAATCTTGCGGTGGGTGAAGAACAGAAAAATTGAGAAAACCGATCGGCGAACCGTTTGCGAAGCCTTTCGGCTGATGTTGCAAAGCGAAACCGAGTCGATCGTCTTAGAAGCTGGTTTTAGAAGGCTTGCAGGAATTAGACGATACGAAACAAATAGCGTTTCCGTACACCCGCAATTACCATAGCACGATCGAGTTCCTCTCCGGCAAAGCCCAAACCCCAGCCCATTTCCCCTGCACTTCAAAAACAACAAGTGCGCGTCTCTTCTTAAATTTAGACCGAACTTCCCTCTCGATCTCGAGACGACTCAACCCCCTCACAAACAGCTTTCTCAGATTCCGCCAAAGTGGGGTTCGTCGCCAGATAATCGCTCAGTCGATCGCATCCCAATATCAACAATCGATCGACTCCAATATCCTGAGAAGACTTCTCCATGTTCTCCAAAGAATCCACATCCCAAAGAATAATCGTTTTATCCGCACTGGCTGATGCCAGCTTTTCACCATCCGGACTGAAACTGACTGCACGAACCCAATTTTTGTGAGCCGACAAAGTTTTCAATAACCTTCCTTCCGTATCCCACAAACGAACTGTATTGTCTTTCCCTCCCGTACCGATAAGACGACTATCTCGACTAAACGTGACGTCCCACACCCAATCCGTATGCCCTTGCAAAACCACCTCGGGCGTTGTCTCCAGCTGTCCGGCATTCCACTTCCACAAACGAACGGTTTTATCACCGCTAGCCGTTGCTAGAAACTGATTATCCGGACTGAAATGCACCGCATTAATCCACTCTTCGTGGACCTGGAGTTCCTGCACCAACTCACCCTCAGTTGACCACAACTTCACTTTGCCGTCACCCCCCACCGAAACAATTCGCGATCCGTCCGGTGAAAAACTCACATCCGTTACTTCCGGTTTATGAATGTCCTCAAAGGTTTTCAACAGCGTACCGTCGCTAATGCGCCACAAACGCATCGTTCCGTCCGCACCAGCTGAGACCATCTCTTGACCGTCCGGCGAAATACTGAGGTTTTTCACCGTCGAAGTATGTCCGACAAAACGACGAATCGGTTGGGCTTTCTGCGTTTTGAGAACCTCCTGCACATCCCACAGTTGCACGGTATTGTCATAACCCGCCGTCATCATCAACTGACCGTCCGGCGAAAAATTCACATTGCGCATTTCTGTGTCGTACTCCACGCTGCGCAACAGTTGCGCTCCATCCCGACTCCAGATTTTCAGCGTGTTGTCGGTACTCACCGACGCAATCAGGTTATTGGGACTGAACCGAACGCCTTGAACGCTGGCACGGTGCCCTTGCAGCGTTTCCACCACGACCCCTTCCAGACTCCGCAAACGAATCGTCGCATCATCGCTAGCAGAAGCCAGGGATTTGCCATCCGGCGCAAAGGTAACACTGCGGACGCTGGCATCGTGACCGGTAAAAGTTTTGAGCAGAGTTCCGCCCAAACTCCACAATTTAACGGTATTATCGTCGCTACCCGTCACCAAAACTTTCCCATCGGGAGAAAACGAAACACTGCGCACCCAGGTGCTATGCCCCTTCAATTGGCTCCGTATCGTTCCGTCCAAGTTCCAAATAATGACTGTATTATCAGAACTCGCCGTGGCAAGCTCCTTACCATCGGGAGAGAAATTCACATCCCAAATTTTATCGGAATGTCCTGTAAATTCTTGTTGCGGTTGAGGGTCGTCGTTGTTGCCATTGTCGTCTAGGATTTCGCTAACATTCCAGAGTTTCATCTGAAGGTCATTACTTGTGGAGGCAAAGGTCTGACCGTCGGGACTGAAGACAATATCGTTGAGTCCACTCCGATGGGCGGCAAAGGTTTTGAGTAATTGACCGTCGGACTTCCACAACTGCATTTGTCCGTCATCGTCCCCTGTTACGAGGAGTTCGCCATCAGGACTGAAACGGACAGCCCGGACAGAGGAGTTGAGATCGAAGGTGTTGAGTAAATTTCCGTCTTGAACGCGCCAAATTTTCACGGTTTTGTCTTTGGAAGCCGAAGCCACGGTTTTGCCGTCCGGTGCGAACGCCATTTGTCTGACATTGTCGTCGTGCCGCAACCTCTGCAACACTTCGCCGTTGCGTTTCCAGATGCGAACGGTGTTGTCGTCGCTGGCTGAGGCGATGAGTTCGCCGTTGGGAGAAAAGGCGATGCGGTTGATTTGGTCTTCATGACCGTCTAAGCGGTTGTACTCTTGGACGTTGTAGACGGTTTCGCGAAGAGTTGAGGTTGTTGCTTTTTTTAAATCGGCGGGCAAATCGCTCGATTGTTGTAAGTTTCGAGAGGCCTGGACGGCGTAGTGGAGGGCTTCGAGTCCGTCGTCTGTCACCAGGCGGGCTTCGGAGAGGGCGGTGAGGGCGCGGACGCTCTGTTGGCGGGCGTTGTTGCGCTCGACAATGGCTAGACTCCTTTGTTTAACGGCGACAATGGCGAGAATGGAGGTGGCAACGAGCCCGAGGATAACGCCTCCGAGAGCCATCTTTTGTCGTTGTCTTTGCTGACGATCGCTGGCGAGAATATATTGAGCGTGGAGGGGAGTAGGTTCGGGTTGTTTGTCTTCGCTGGCGCCCAACCACTGTTCGGCGTATTTGAGATCGCTGCCTCGGAGAGTGAAACTAGCATCGCGATTTTTTTCGTCCCATTCGATCGCTCTTTTGAGCAGGCGGGTATGGTCGCGAACGTAGTTGAGATCGGTGTCGAGGGTCTCGAGAAGTTTGTGGAAGGCTACATCAAAATCGTCTTCTTTGCGAAAGAAAATCCAGTTGAGTTTCGCCATTTCTGGGTGTACTCGATCGTAAGAAACTTCCTCACAGACGATCGGGACTAGGCGTTTGTTGTTAGCGATGGCGTGTTCGATTTCCTCGGTACAGACTTGGGAAGCCACGGAGTCGGGACTGAGGACGAAGACGAAGTTATCGGCAGCTTCGATTCCCCGATAGATTTCTTGTCGCCAATCTGCGTTAAGGGGAATCCCTTCCCAATCCACCCAGATCTCGCGTTTCGCCTCTTGGAAAGCTTGATTTAACTTTTGGACAAAGGTTTTATTGCGACGGCAATAGGAAAGAAAAACGTCGGTCATAGTTTGAAAGGATGTACGGCAGGTCGGTGGTTTCAATAGGCAACTCGATTTTTTAGGGTAAGATCGATTCGGATGGCTCGCTCGAGCCGAACCAACACGAACCAACACTTAGAAAACTGGGTTCGTTGTGGTTTCCCAACACAAGTTCGGAGTGAAAACGCGAGGGTTGTGATGTTGCGATCGCGGTAGCCCTTCAGGCACGGGGTATCTTGCTGGGGCTTTCAAAACTCTCAAACCCATGTGAATCTCATACTCCAGCGAGTTTCAATTCCCAAGCTAAAGACCGATCGTCATACCCGCAATTTGCACCCTGTTGTGGTATAGATTGTCGATGTATTTTCGTATTGTTTTATCACGGATCGGCTAACTTTACCAGTCGGATCGTCAAACTCAGACGGAGTTCAAGGGCTTGTTATTTCGAGCAGAGGCGAAAAACTCGATCCGAAAAATCCTGATAATATACCCTCGAAAGCTTTGACCTCCAGAGTGTCCGAATGCCCGAACTCCTCCTTCAG
>CAWIQY010000020.1:0-9179 GCA_963838375.1 uncultured cyanobacterium
GATGGTATTCCCTCCGCTGCGCGCTTGCCCTTACAAAGCGCTATATATGGCGGCAAGCGTGTAAGTTATGGAATGGGAAAAGGTTGATTAGGGACTAATGGCGCGAAGTCGATCGAGGGCGTGCCCGGCGGCGGCCGAATTGTCTTGTTGTTGATATAAGTCAGCGGCAGTTTGCAAGTCAGCGATTGCCCCTGGAAGATCCCCAATTTGGTTGTTGCGAACTGCCCCGCGATTGAAATAGGCTTCTGCGTAGTTGGGATCGATGTCAATGGCGGCAGTGAAGTTAGCGATCGCTTTTTGGTAGTTGCCCAGTTGGGCGTGGAGAATGCCGCGATTGTAGTAGGCTATGGCGGAGTCGGGATCGAGTTCGATGGCTTGGGAATAGGCATCGAACGCCCCTTGGAGATCGCCTTGTTTCTCGCGGGCAATTCCTAAACTGATGTAGGCTTCTGGATAAAATCCCTGGAGAGAAATTGCCTGATTGAAATCGATAATTGCGCCGGGATAGTCTTCTAAATCGATGCGAACGTTGCCTCGCGTGTAGTAAGCGTCAGCGTAGTCGGGGTTGAGGGAAATAGCTCGATCGCTGTCGGCAAGAGCCCCAGCGAGATCGCCCTGTTGGCGTCGGGCAATGCTGCGATGGCGATAGGCTTCGGTATAGTCGGGATCGAGTTCGATGGCACGATCGAAATCGGCGATGGCGTTTGGATTTCCGGCTAATCCTCGATAGAAGTATGCCGATGCCCGATCTCCGTCGAGTTCGATGGCGAGATTGTAGTCGGCAATTGCCCCATCTCGATCCCCCTGTTGCGATCGAACGAAACCTCGATAGAGATAGGCTTCTACATAACCGGGATCGAGGATCGATGCTTGGCTGAAATCTTCGATCGCTCCTTTGAGATCGCCGTCGTTGTAACGCGCAAAGCCTCGGATATAATAACTTGCGGCATCGTTAAGATTTTCGGCAGGGGCGATCGTCGGTGTTGATTTGGCTTGCCATCTCTGCGATGCGGGCACCAAGGCATTTGCGGGCAGTAGGCTATCATTGAAGCCCAAACAACATAAGCCTAACAAACAGAGAAATCCGGTGTAAAAGACTTGTGGGTACATCGCGAGTTTGAGGTCGATCGAAGTTACCAAAGAAGCGCGTTGAGTTGCGCCAAGCGTGCGAATAGCTGAATGTTCGCCGATCGGGTGTCATTTGTCAATCTTTTATTACAACACAAAAAAATATAAAGATGTAACGGACAGGGTGCCAATTTCCGGCAAGATAGAAGTGAGCTAAAATTTCCAGCAGAGCAGCTTTTAGATTAGACGCTCCCGTGATTGCTATTATTTCAGATTGGTTATGTCCTCAGACTCTCGATCGATCCTCAATTCGCCCACGAGTAAAACCCCCGCTACTGATAAATTTGGACATTTAGTCGATCGGGCGATCGACACATTGGAAACCCTACTCAATAGCGATGCGCTTTCGGCATCAGAACGCGCTCAAATTGCACTCAAAATATTGGAAATGGCAGGTGCTTCCTCGCCATCGATCGCCCAACAACCGATCGTGAGTTCGGCAAATGGTGGCACGTCTCAAACCTTTCTTCAAGAACGAGTCTCGTCTCCTGTCTTCGATCGGGGCACATCCTCCTTTTTGCCGGCTAGCTACGTTCAAATTGATGATTTTTTATCCCCAGAAGAAAATGCAAAAGCACTGAAAATTGCGATTGATAATCAACAACAGTTTATTGCTTCTACCACGACGACAAACGCGGAAAAATATCGTCAGTCTTGGGTTTTGTACGCGACCCTCTTTCCTGATTTTTACGATATTCTGAAGAAAAAAATCATCCAAACTGTGCCTTCTGCGCTCGCTCAGTTAAAGATGCCAAGCTTTTTAATTGCTAAAGTCGAAATGCAGCTCACAGCGCACAATGATGGGTGTTATTACAAAGTTCACAATGATTCCGGTAGTGTGACAACGGCAACGCGAGAACTAACTTATGTTTATTACTTTTGTCAAGATCCACCTCAATTTTCTGAAGGGGCTTTAAGGCTGTACGATACCGAATTGAAAGGGGGAGTCGCCACTCAATATAGTACGTTTAAAGATATCGAACCTCGCAATAACCGGATGGTATTGTTTAACAGCCGTTGCAAGCATGAGGTTCTACCTATATCTTGCCCATCCAAAAAGTTTGAAGATAGTCGTTTTACGATGAATGGATGGATTCGGCGAGTGGAGGCTTAAGTCAGAAGTCAGAAGTAATAAATAATAAGTATAGCATTTCTAAATAGAGTGAGGTACACCTATTTTAGGGGCGGGTTTAGCCAAAATTCTTGTTGTGTAAGAGATCTATCAATCAAAATCCGCCCCAAAATGTACCGCATCCAAACAAGAAACGCTATAGTAAGTAATACAGAAGAATATAACCCCACGAGATCGGTTACTTCAAGAACACTCAACTCCCAATAATTTATGACTATATTAATCATCTATTGTTTGTAATTGAACTGTAACCGTCGTTCCCAATTCCGAACTTGAAGTAATTTCTAGTTCTCCGTTGTGCGATTCAACAATTCGTTTGACGATCGCCAATCCCAATCCGGTTCCTTCAGTTTTTGTGGAAAAGAACGGTTGCGTTAGTTTAGGCAGAATTTCTGGGGAAATGGGGTTGCCACTATTACTAATCCGAATATAGGTACGATCGATCTTTTTCTCGATCTCCCACGTCACTTTTGCTCCTGGGGGTGAGGCTTCGCAGGCATTCCGGAAGAGGTTAATCAACACTTGTTTCAGTTTGTCACGATCGCCCAAAACGTTAAGGATGGCATGAGTTGAATAAAATTCGACGGAGCGATCCTCATATCCATCGATAATTTCTCGAATTAACCCGTTTAATTCAACTTTTACTAATTGTAAAGCATGAGGTTTGGCATAGAGTAAAATTTCACTCAGAAGACGTTTGAGACGATCGAGTTCGTCGAGGGCAAGAGACAATCGTATCTGGGAAGATTCGGGTAGTTCGAGACGTTTAAAATGATTTAATCCCAAATCGATCGTTGTTAAAGGATTGCGAATTTCGTGAACGATTGTAGCGGCAAATTCCCCAATAGCAGCAAGGCGTTCGCGTTCGACAAGTTTGACTTGAGCCAGTCGCAATTCTTCAGTGCGCTTTTGGACTTCGGCTTCTAAAATGTGATTGAATTGAAGTTGTTATTGATACAGCTGATAATTATCGATCGCCGTTGCCGCGCGTTCGGCAAATAGTTCGGCAATGCGGACTTCTTCTAAACTAAAATGGCGGGAACGACGATTAAAAGAACAGATCGTGCCGATAATTTTACCCGTCGGTAGGCGCAAAGGAACGCCCAAATACGCCCGATATCCCTCGGGAGCACTGCCGTAATCGCAACAGCCGATCGTATCTTCTACCACCAGCGATCGACCGCCACGCACGACGCTAGAGGTCAGTGTTCCATGTAAGGAGTAAACGGCATTAGGGTCTGCAAGTTCCAGATTGCTCGCCAGTATCCGATCTTGTTCCTCGTCGCACAACAGCGTCACCACCGACCAATCCAAGCCGATTAATTGGCTGACACCGCAGGCAATATCTTGCAAATAGCGATCGAGTTCTCCGGCTCGATAACTGAGAGAGGAGAGTAATTCTAGGGTACGTTGCTCTCGTTTTCCGGGATGCACGATGAGGGACTCCTCTTTTCTGAAGAGAATCTGAATGAATGCTGAAATTTTAGCAAAAAATTGATAATTTGGATGACTAATAATATTAACGTTAATTTCTCAGGAAATATTCATCTAAGATAGACAGATGTGGGGCAAAATAAAAAAAGATCGAGAAAAACAAATCGCTCGATTGCCGACAATTTCGACAAGTTATAGTTCTTCGTAGATACTTAGTAGATACATGAAAAAACAACGACCTCTATCGATCTCGATCGCTCTCCTAACTTTTTTGATGTTGGGATGTGCCGCAGAGGTTTCCCACACTGAGCCGACAGAAACTGAGCCGACAGTGACATCCGAGGCGATCGCACAGCAACAAAAGTCCACAGTTGCCCCAACTCCAGAAAACCTGGGCAATCCGTTTGTTGTCGTTCCCGATAGCGGACATACTCAAATTTCCGGCAAGGCAAAAACGATCGTTGAAGGAGATAAACTTTACCTCGTATTCGATGAAATGTTTCAGACCGACAGCGGTCCTGATTTAACAGTGGTTTTAGTACGTTCATCGGAATTGACTTCGCCCGAACTCGATGAAGGAAGTTATCTTTTTCTTGACAATTTGCAAGCTAACAGTGGCGAACAGCGATATGAAATTCCCAACGATGTCAACTTAGAAGAATTTGGTTCGGTTGCGATTTGGTGTCGTCAATTTAATACGACTTTCGGATATGCGAGTTTGTCAGCAACCCCAAACTTGTGATGACTGTGGCAATCCTCCTAAGTGAGAACTGAAAAGAGTTAAAAACGACAAGGAGGATCGACAGAATCTGTCACATCTATTATTTTGTAAACATGATGAAATCAAAGTGCGGGTTCGTAAAACTCAATGGACGAGTTCTATTGAAAGTAATGAGTTTATCAACGATCGTCTTGTTATCGACAGCGACTTCTGTTTTGGCTGAAGACATTAGCTCGAACGGTGGATTTAATTTACAAGAGCTTTTTAGAAATGCGTTAGAGTGGATTAACAGTCAAGGAACCGTGGGCGTTTTGGTGTTTGTCGGTCTATATGCGATCGCCACCGTTGCCTTCGTTCCTGGAAGCTTGTTAACCCTGGGTGCTGGGGTAATTTTCGGGTTGGCTTTCGGTTCTATTTATGTCTTTATTGGCGCAACATTAGGCGCAACGTTGGCATTCATTGTCGGGCGATATTTTGCCCGAGATTGGGTAGCAAAGAAAATTGAAGGCAACGATAAGTTTGCAGCGATCGATCGGGCTGTGAGTAAAGAAGGATTAAAAATAGTTCTGCTTACTCGATTATCTCCTGCCTTTCCTTTTGTGCTTTTAAACTACGCTTATGGGTTAACCGGTGTTTCTTTAAAAGACTATATTCTCGGTTCAGTCGGCATGATTCCAGGTACGATTATGTACGTCTATATCGGCTCGCTGGCGGGAGATGTTGCCCGAATTGGCATGGAAAGTTCAACCACCGATCCCAATGCCAAAATGGCTCAATGGATTATTCGGATTGTTGGCTTGATTGCGACTGTTGCGGTGACCATTTACATCACAAAAATTGCTCGCAAAGCTCTAAATGAAGAAACGGGAAATAGTTAAGATTTATTGGTTATTGGAGTAACAGAAAAGCTAGAAACTAGCAAATAAACACTAGTTGATTACCCAAATAGTGCGTTTTGCGATCGCTCAATTTCCCCTACTGACAACGAATGATTTACAATGAAAAATTCCAATTTTAAAACCGTTAATGTCCTGCCAATGGACGAATACAATCAACGTTTAGTATCCCACGTTCATCCATCAGATTGGGTGAATCCCACCCCTGTACCGTTGTACGATTTAGTCGTAATTGGTGCAGGAACGGCGGGATTAGTGGTGGCAGCGGGGGCGGCGGGTTTGGGCATTGGGTTGAAAGTGGCGTTGGTGGAACGTCATTTGATGGGTGGAGACTGCCTGAATGTGGGATGTGTGCCGTCTAAATGTTTAATTCGATCGTCTCGGGCGGTTGCTGATATCCGGGATGCCGAACCTTTTGGGGTGAAAGCATCTAATTTTGAGGTAAACTTTGCTCGGGTGATGCAACGAATGAGAAAGATTCGATCGGGTATTAGTCACCACGATTCAGTCGCACGATTTCAAAAGTTGGGCATCGATGTTTTTTTAGGTGATGGGCATTTTGTCAATTCCCAGTCGGTGAAGGTGGGAAATAATACTCTCCGGTTCAAAAAAGCCGTCATTGCCACAGGTGCAAGAGCGGTACAACCGGCGATTGAGGGAATAGAAACGGCGGGATACCTCACCAACGAAACGGTGTTTTCCCTAACCGAATGTCCGCGACGGTTGGCGGTGATTGGCGGTGGTCCGATTGGCTGCGAATTGGCGCAAGCCTTCCATCGTTTGGGTTCCCAAGTCACATTAATTCATCGCGGTTCGCATTTGTTGAATCGGGAAGATGCGGATGCGGCAGATATCGTGCAGAAAGCGTTTTTGCGGGAAGGAATTCAGTTAATTTTGGGACAAACCCCGAAGCGAGTTGAAACCAGTCCGACGGGAAAAGTGCTGTATTTCGATCGCAATGGAAAAGAAGAATCGATCGAAGTTGATGAAATTTTAGTCGGGGCGGGACGTGCACCCAATGTGGAAGGTTTGAACCTAGAAGCAGTGGGAGTTGAATTCGATCGTAAAGGCATAAAAGTGAACGATTATCTGCAAACAACCAACCCCAAAATTTACGCAGCGGGCGATATTTGCTTGAATTGGCAGTTTACCCACGCTGCCGATTCCGCCGCCCGAATTGTGATTAAAAATACCTTGTTTTCACCCTTTGGATTGGGGAAATCCAAAATTAGCAGTTTGGTGATGCCGTGGGTGACATTTACCGACCCAGAAATCGCCCATGTAGGGATGTACGAACAAGAAGCCCGAGAAAAGGGGATTGACGTTAATACAATTAAAATTGATTTTAGCAGCGTCGATCGGGCGATCGCCGATGGAGAAGAAGAAGGCTTTGTTAAGATTCTACACCAACAGGGTTCTGATAAAATTTTAGGTGCGACGATCGTTGCCCGTCATGCGGGAGAAATGATTAGCGAAGTGACAACGGCAATTGTTGGCAAATTGGGATTGAGTACGCTATCGGGTGTTATTCATCCTTATCCCACCCAAGCCGAAGGCATTAAGAAAGCCGCTGATGCGTATCGGCGCACTCTGTTAACGCCTCGCAGTCAAAAGTTATTGGGTTTGTTGAGTAAATTATCTTGACAAAGAAGTCGGATGTCTTCAAGAAATCCGACTTGGGTCAATCTGAGAACTCGACATCAATCTTGCAAATATTCCCCCAAATACAACCGCACAAACTCGGCGGCAGCAGACGGATCGATTTGCTGTAGCGCTTTGGCAATCTCTGCACTAGTTTGGCTACTGGGATCGGTTTTCTCGTGAAACCACCGAAAAATAACAAAAGGTTTAACACCCATGACACCTGCCAGTTTATTTTGGCTGATGCCGTGACTTTCTAACACTTGTCTGAGAGCTTGTCCTGCTTTTCCCATGCTCTTAATCGTGTCAGAGGATCTTCCCCACGTAAATCTACACAAAAATGTGGTTATGCGGTATAGTACGAGCATACACATATATGTGTATGCTCGTACTTGCTTCAAACAAGGAGATCCCGATGTTTCAAGACAATTCTCACGACACCCAAACCGCAACCTCCGTGGACATCTCGACCCCCAACCCTTCCGGACGCGAAGCCGTTAAAATCATGCTGGTTGGGACACCCCAAGGCGTCGTCAACATCATCCACACCCTCTACCGCCGAGGATTTGCCGAAGTCACCGAATGGAGTCCGCCGTTACCCACTGCCATTCCTGGCGAAGTGATGCGGGTGTTGGTGCGGCACTTGATTCTTGGATAAATCAGCAAAGTTCGATCGAAACCTGACAGAGAAGTCGGAGTTCTTGAAGAACCCCGACTTTTGCAATTATGAAAGTTTAGCTGAAGCTGTCAATAAAGTTTTGCAACGCCCGTTCAGGAGCGCTGCCTGTGGGGTCTGGGAATCCAAAAATGGACTGTTCGCCTGTGGAAATATACGTTTGCAACGCCACATCAAAAGCATTCCCCGGTTGGATATCCAGTTCGGAAACGGGGATGGGTTGTCCGTATTGCTGTTCCAACGCTTCTAAAGTCGGATTGGCGAGGGTATTTGGATCGCTATAGTACATTCCGAAGGGTAGCGGTTGGGGTTCGGGTTGGGGTTCGGGTTCGGGAAGGGGGGTGAGAAACTCTTGAGAAACGTTAAAAGTGGCAACAGCCTCGATCCAACCTGGAAACAACTCTTCCATCTGTTCTGGGGTAAAATCGGGCTGAACTGTATAGACTTGACCAATTAAACCGTCGCTAAACATGACCCATTCGCCTCGATAGCTTTTGGCAAAATCGAAGGGTTCGGCAGTTGTGGGGACGAGTTCTTCCCCGGTCATTAGATCGATTTCAGACATGGTTTCCTCTTAAATAAACATACAGCGGCTTCCGCTGTATTAAAGGAACACAAAATGAGGATCGTATTTCTGGTACTCCGGAGAACGATACTGTTATTGGCAGTTGGGGAGTTGATACTGTCACAGGTGGGACAGGCGATGACCAGTTTCTCGGCACGTTTGGGTTCGGTTCCTTCGCGCAGAACACCGATATTGTGACCGATTTCGCTCTAGGAGATAGCTGGGGTTTTGCGAACAGCCCCAGTTCTACTATTTCAGCCAAAATCTATCATCTCGACAATGATTTATATATTGATGCTACCGCCAACTCGTTTGTTTCGAGACTCATATTTCAAGATAGCGGGACGCTTAATATCAGCGATGTCATACTAGCGGCGAAACCCATTTTTGCATCCAATTCACGCTTAGTTGCCGAAATAGAAGCCCTCGACCCGAATACCCTTCCGCCGATATCTCTAGAACGATTTTCTAGCGAAAATGAATCTGAAGGAATATTTCATTCATTTGAAGAGTTTTCCGGACAATTTCATTCATTTGAAGAGTTTAATAATTCTCTCGATGAATTTATTCTGCCTCCCGTTCCAGCACCCGAACCTCTCCCACCCTACTTAGTTCAAGTCGATGCAGATACGATCGTCAATCTTCAATCAGAATCCTTTGTCGAACGGCTGAAAGCGGGTATATCTGTCGAAGATTTTCCCCTGGAATCTCCGGGATTACAAGCATTTTTAGGAACATTTGCCGAACAATAGTAACGATCGAAGTCGGGGTTTTGATAGAATCCTGGCTTTGAATCATCAAAGCACTTCGGGCTGAAGTCATAAGTCGTACAGTCTTTGCATATAAGACTGGAAAAGAACTTCAGTCCATTTTAATGGAGTTTAGCTATTAGCCTGGAACTTAAGTTCCAGGCGCTATTTGAGTCTTATCGATCGAGATATAACTCCTTATCCTTGTTTTATTTCCCCGGTTTTCCCCACTCCGAA
>CAWIQY010000021.1:0-579112 GCA_963838375.1 uncultured cyanobacterium
TCGTCGCAAGGCTTCTTCGGAAGTCGAATTAATGGAAACCACGCTGACGACAGCTCACCTAGACCACGATCCGGAGTCGCAAGGCTTCTTCGGAAGTCGAATTAATGGAAACCCCACTCCCAACCTCGGCGTACACCTCCCCGATGTCGCAAGGCTTCTTCGGAAGTCGAATTAATGGAAACGGTTGGTTTTGTAGTCGGATGTTTCCGCCATAGATGTCGCAAGGCTTCTTCGGAAGTCGAATTAATGGAAACTGACCCATCCATCTTCCTCGCTACCCAATATCCTCGTCGCAAGGCTTCTTCGGAAGTCGAATTAATGGAAACGAACCATTCGCCCATCAGCCTGAAATCATTGAGAGAAGTCGCAAGGCTTCTTCGGAAGTCGAATTAATGGAAACTTGGGATTTTCCGCCGCATTCCAACGCACGTAAGAGTGTCGCAAGGCTTCTTCGGAAGTCGAATTAATGGAAACTCCGCCTCCAGCGGTGGATGTGGCGGCAGTTGAGGCGTCGCAAGGCTTCTTCGGAAGTCGAATTAATGGAAACAAGTTTGTGGGATGAGGATGCAAGCTTATATGACAAGTCGCAAGGCTTCTTCGGAAGTCGAATTAATGGAAACCTCAAAAACCCCCAAATCTCGAGATCTGGGGGTTTTGTTTCTGATAAATTAAGAGAAGACGATCGAATTCTCAAACAAACTTATTTCAACTTATCCGCTAAGTCTTGAAGTTCTTGTTTCAGTTTATTTTCGATCGAATCGTTACCCACAATTCCAAATCTAACAACGCATCGCGGAATGGTTGTTTGACAAATCTGCGATAAACTTCTGCCACATTTTCATCAGGATTGGCATCATTCCCATCGGGATTTTTTAAATATTGAATGACATCGAGTTTCGTCACGCCTCGCAAATTGTGCATGAGTTGATTGCGCTTATCTTGTTCGCGATCGCGCTTATAAGTACAAGTCCATTCTAGAAGCTTCCAACCATTAAATTTACCTAATTGATTCAGCCACTTAAACATCCGGCAATTATTGAGAGAAAAATATTTTGTGTTGTTAATATAACTTCCCCAAAACGATTGATAATCATTACTACTGTTGGGCTTATGTCGATCGCGATCGCAATATTCGGGGACGGGAAACTGTAACAAGCTCGATACTTCAATTTTAGAAAAAACGTTTACAATTTCGTTTCCTAAGCCATTTTTTGACTTAAAAAATAACCCCGAATTATCCCACTGTATTAAAATAGTAGGTTGAATTTTGATTCCGTTAATGGTTTGAGATGGTAAACGACTTACCCGTTCCAAAATCGCTGCTTTCAAAAATGTTTCGTGTGCGGCTGCCAACAGCGCTACACCCAAAGCATAGTTTTCATTTTCAAAGAAAATTTCAATCAAATCCAGAGCATCAACAACTCGCTCGATCGCTTTTGCCGGATTGAATTCATCAAGATCGGGTTGAGAATCCTTAATATTAAATCGGTTAACCAACTTGTTCAATTGTTTCTCTATATCCTTATTATTCTTCTCGGCAAAATAGTTAATGTCGCTTAAAATTTCCAAGGCAACGCCAGGTTCTCCTTTTTGGAGAAAACGCTTAGCTTGAGAAATTTTAATCCCACGTGAGTAACTCGAACTGCGAATGAGTTGTGCTTTTCCTTTTATTGCATCACTCTCGTCATCGTAAACGGGATTGCTAACGAGAAATTGAACTTGCTTAAATTGACCGATCGTCAAAAATTGAACTGCCGAAGAAATTGCCGGAGTTCCGGCTTGGTGGCTGACATAGACTACATCGTTTTCTCGATCGATATCCAGTTTTTCTAATGCTTTATCCAAAGTTTCACCGACAGTTTTAAGCATGGCATCCCAGTTATCAATTCCAGAGGAAACGGGATTA
The DNA here is from genome assembly GCA_963838375.1 of uncultured cyanobacterium. GTDB lineage: Bacteria > Cyanobacteriota > Cyanobacteriia > Cyanobacteriales > Geitlerinemataceae > DVED01. The sequence goes on from CAWIQY010000021.1 coordinate 1,907, forward strand.
TTGGGGTCTTTGGTGTGGGTGCGATCGTGGCAAAAGTTGGTGCGATGTCTCAAATTTTTCTTTAAAATAGCGCTCTAAAATGGGTTTTAGCGTGCAAGTATCTTGCCAATAGGGACAAGTTTTAAGTTGCTTTTCCTCTGTTGAAAAACTCCGATCTTGATTCGTGAGCAAAATCAAAACTTGCGCTGGCTTTTGTCTTTCTTCCTCCTCAAATATTTGTCCAAACGTGTCTAATAATGGAAAAGCCAGATCGTCGTAGTAGGCTGCATTTTCGTCCAGTGCCGCACAATACACTTCTCCCAAGACTCGTGCGGGTACAGGATACAGTTTAGTTGCTTTATCTTGTTCTAAACCATCAGCACGAAAATCGACATGATAGTCTTGAAATTGCTCTTCTACTTCTTCATAAAATTCTTCCCAATTGGTGCAATCTTTCATTTGCACGTCGCTGTTTCCTGTGGTTACGATCCAAAGTGTCATTTTGTTTTCCTCTTGAATGATTGTACGAAGTTTATGGTGGTAGGGGTCAATAGTAGGGGTCAACAGCCGTTGACCCCTACTCAATTACCAAATTTTTTGAAAGTCGGACTCATTTTGGAGAAAATCTCGAAAGTTCTTCGCGGTATCTGATGTATCGGGAAACATCGTGAGAAACTCCACGTATTCATCCTGGCGCTGTAACTTTTGACTAGCATCGATTTGATAAGAAGGATACATTCGGTGCCAAATTCGCCCGGTTTGACCCATTTTTCCAGTTAAAGAACTTTTGTAAATCGAGTTTGCCCGGTTATACTTGCCGTGAAACCAGTGAATGGCTTTACTTCGATCGTCCTCGGTCATTCGTCCCCAAACTTCTACGCCGCTTCTGTTATCGTAACGATGCCAAGCCTCGCGCCAATGGGATGCTGTAGTATTTCCCAAGTTAATTTGTCCGGATGCCCAAGTTTGGAGATTGTGGCAAACTCGATCGATAAATTTCCCCACATCTTCTAAAGTATTAATGGGTAAATAAAACGATTCCGAACCAGAAGAGAATTGCCAGTGACAGCCGATCGTCGGTTTGCGTTTCGTGTAAGAATTGTAAAACTCGAGATGGTCGATGCGACGCCAAGATTTACCAAATCCCCCTAACAGCATGGCAAATTGAATCAAATCGCTTGCCAGAGTTTGCAGGTTCTCATCTGGTGTTGAAGTCAGCGACAAAACCCGCAGCGTGCCATTCTTTAGATTGTAAATCGGTTGAGATTGAGTTCGATCGTTTTTATAGGTATGAACCCCCAAAATATCCCCATCGGGAGACTCGAAATCCACCCCCAGTAACCCGACAATTCCATTATCGCCGCGATCGTTTGCAGCCTTCTGTCCGCTGTATCCCTCTCGAAATCCCCCCCACAACACCTTCGTCAAATACTTCGCCCTTGCCTCGTCTGTCATTCCCCCCAGCAACCGCAAGGTATGTCCGCGCAATGCCGCCTTAAACATATTGGGACGAAATTCTGGGGTATTGTATTCTGCATTGCCATCGTCTTTCCCCAACAGCGTCGAAGCAATTCCTTCTCCCTTCAAACCCACCGTCACTAACGGTTTTCCAGATGGAATCTTATCAAAATACCCGTATCCCGCACTCACCCGAGAACCGAGTCCCTTCGAGAGTGCCTTCTCCCAAATACGCCACACTTCATCCCAATTAATCTTGGCATCCTTTTGAGTCGAAGAAATCCCAAATCGCAACGTTACCCGATGCAGAGAAATTTGGGCGTTGGCGTTGGTGCTTCTGGGTTCGTCCTTGATGACTTGTTTTTTCTCCTGAGAGTGGACGATATCCACCAGTTGCGTCGTCCAATTTGTGTCGGTGGGATAGCCGCCATGAAAGCGCAACTTGCCAGGTTTAGGTTGCCCTCAGCATCGGTTCCCCCGCAGTAATCCAATGCCTGCGCCGGAGTACAAGCCCGTCTGAATGCCCCTTTCATCCCCGAACCGGGAAAATACGGGTAGCCTTTCGCACCGATTGTAGGTCGAATAATCGTTTCATCTTGCCCGCAATTGGTGACTAATCGCCAGCGAATTCGATAGGTTTTGGTTTCCACCCCGTCGCCAAATTGGGGCGCTTTTGCCAAGGGGTTGTTTTCCGCCGTTGCTGCCGGGGTTTGCTTCGTCGGACGGGCGAAGGGATCGACTTTTTGGGTTGCAGGTTTGGGTTGAGATTTGGGTTGAGATTTGGGATAGGGTTTCGTCCACTCCTCCTTCCATTTGTAGGCTGGATGAGGTTTTCCTTTTTCCACTCGCTGAAGCTGGCAGCGTCCTTCGATAGGCGCTTGGAACATCAACGGTACATCTTCGTGATTCATGGTTGTTGTCCTCAATGTGCGATCGGTATTCGTCACGTGGAAGTTGGAAGAAGAAGGGCGAAGCATTTGGAGTGCAGATCTGGGATTTTGCCTGAGATTTATCGCCCAAATGCTTCTCCCCTACAATTTGCTACCGCTTACGCACCACTCCTCCCAATCCTGGGAGAAGGGGAGAAATCGATAGATTTTAGGTTCCGGTTCCCCCTCTCCCAAAGTTGGGAGAGGGGGTTAGGGGGTGAGGGCGTTAAGGCTGTGCGGTGGGGTCTGCGTCCCCATTTTGTTGACTTTTGCGCTTGTAGCGTTGCGTCCACCACACCAAGCTGTCGCACAGTTGAGTCAGAACCGCTAGAGACACGGTACGATCGTCTCGGGGAAAATTATCTTCATCCCAAAACTTCTTTGCCATTTCTTCAATCTCAGCGGTTTTACTCGGATTGACGATATCGTCGGGAACCTTAATTCCCGCATCCCCCATAATGCCTGCAAAAGCTTTCCAGGTATCTCGCCAGTATTCCCCTTTTGTTTGAGTATCGTTCTTCCCCAACAAGCGCAGGTGTTCTCCCCAAAATCGTTCCAACCCGTAGGCGGCGGTTGCCCGCATTTTGTGGGACTCGTTGAGTACCTCATCATCTCGATATTTCAGCACCAACTTTTGGGCTTCGCGGTCTAAATCGTATGGATGCCAAGCCATGATTACTCCTCCTTTAATCCTTTAACGGTCATATAGCAGTGTCCGAATCCCACCGATTCCAAGCCACCGAGGTAAATATCGCCTTCGGTTCCCGATGCTAGGGGTTTCCATTTTTCGTCTGGAGTTTCGCTTTTTGAGACCGATGGGAAACACCATCAGCGTTCCTTCGGGTAAGGCTTCCACATTGAAAAAGGCTTTGTCGGCGACCACTTTCTGGTCTGGTTTCAATGCCACTCGGCTTTGGCGATACAGACCCATATCGTGAATCATCCCCATTTCCGCGTCACTGACCACCACTGCTGGCAAGTCTTTGCCTAGGGGAAACCAAGCGGATAAATCTTGGTTCGGATATTCGATGCTGATAAAACCCAGGTTGAAGAACAACACTTCTTTACCACCGACCTTTTTTCGGGCATTGGAGTCTTTTAGTTCCCGTCCTTTGAGTCCTTTGGAGGCGGTGTAGGGTTTGGGTGTTTTAGTCTTTTGGTCGATCTAAATTCGGCAATGCGCCGATAGCGTTCTAACAAACGAGGACAACTCACCCAAACGATCGGCTGACCGGGACAAAATACGGGCATCCAGACGATCGAGGCGTGTTCGATTTTCAGCCGCGACTCGAAATCTGCATCTTTTTCGCGATCGGCTGCTTGACCGTACCAAAACTTTGCCGCTTCATCCTTCTCTGCCGCAAACTCTCGCATTTCTGCCCGCAATCGTCCCCGAATCGAACTGCCGGGCACGATCCCCGTCTGGGTAAATTGGTCGCGAAAAATCAGGTTGAGGTTGCCCGATTCTTCCCCCGCCGTCGCGCCAACGTGCAAAGGGGCAAGGGTTTCGATGATTCCGTAAGCTTTGTCGTACATTAGGCTACTCCTTTCTCGTTGTTTTCATCCGATACACCGGGAATGTCCACTGGCAGGCACAACCCACACCCCACGTCTTTGAGGTTGAACCCTTCGGTGGGAAACCACTCCTCTGGCCACTCGTACCAGGGTTTGTTGATGGGTCGTTCCAAGACGTATACGCTGCCTGCGGGAACCGCGTAGCGTCCCCGTCCCAACCGTCCCCCGGCGCTGTAGCGATAGGGAACGGGTTTATCGGTCAGCATCAAAGGTTTGCCGAATTCCCACTCTTGGGGATAGCGATAGGAATAGCGGTTGGAACCCCAAACGCCGGGGGTAATCAGGGCAAACGTGCGTTCGATCGGTTTTTCCAGCCATTCCCGCAATTTACCTTTCAGGGGCAAACATTCGATTTCCACTAAGTGATTTTCGCCGCCGAAGCGATACCAACCGGGTTCGAGTTCGTCAGTGGAAAGGTACACCAAACAAATGTCGGGTTCCATTTGCACGGCATTTTCCAGAAACAACCCATCTTCGGCGACGACACTACGTTGGTGTTCCTGCATTTTGGGATGAAGAATGGGGGTAAATTTCCAGGGCGCTTCTTTGGCTGAGTTATTTTTCCGTATTATTTTCGGGTTGGCATCCCAATCGGCGATCGGCAACCAGGTAAAATCGGGATCGAGTTCGGGGTCTTTTCTTTGCCAGACTGGCTTGCCCTTTTGGGTGGTTAATTCCCATCGATCGGTTTTCTCTTTGCCAATCACGGTACTCCAGGGAATGGGAACGTAAATTTGGTTTTTTCGGCTGCGTTCTGCCCAGAAGGGACCGGCAACCCGTAGATTCTTTTTGAGTTCTTCTTTGGCTTCGGGTTGGTGATACTGGGTGCTAAAAAATAATCCAGCCAGGGTAGCGGCTTCTGGAGGGAATTTTGCACCCGATCGCCCTACCAGGTTTTCTGGGGAAAGAAACCCACCCGAACTGCCATACAGCATTCCCATAGGATGAATTCGGATTTGATACTTAAACTCAAATTTGTGACTTTTCTGTTCCATAAATCCTCCTAATTAAACTTGCATTTACAACTCGAATTCGCGTTCGATACACTATCTGAATAAGTACCAACCAACAGAAATCAAGTCTTCTATCCATGCCACGATCACTTTTGAAATTTCAATCTCTTTTTGCGGATGATTTTCTGGATACTTGAATATTGTATTGACATTGTTTTTAATTTCTTCCTTCCCCTCCCCAAAATAAACTTCAAAAAACTCTAAAGCGCTATTTCGGTAATCGAGAATTTTATTTTTATTTTCGATCGCATCGAGGTTATCAATCCCAAACCCCATCGCGTGACGAGATTTGAGATACGCTAAATCTTGATAGATATGCGTCCAATTGTTTACACCTTCTAAATCTCGGTATCGTTCCAAGATATTTAGATATTTCCACGGTGTTGTCCACTGCACGTATTGCCCGTTATTAAACACAACTCGAATCGTGACTCGATCGCGCCCCAAACTCTTCGATCGCTTCTCGGCTTCCCGGCAATGTTGCAGCACATCTCGCTGCGGAACTCCCGGCGCCACCCAAACTAATCCCACACTAACTGTCAGGTTTTCTCCATATTTAGTTTCGACATCTTGTCTGAGTTTATCCCATTTTTGATGTAACTCAAATAGCCATTCATAAGCTTGACGAGGGGCGATCGGTTCTTGGGGTTTGCAACTGTATAAAACCCCTAAAAAGTCATCACCACCTGCGTAAATAACTCGTCCTATTTTTGTAGGAAAATAATTTTGAAAATCCACTCCCCACCGACGAACAATTTCGCTAAATTCTCGAATCCCATCATCGCCACGCTTCTTAGAAATGCTTTGCAGCACATCTCCCATTTTGTCGCCATCACCCATAAACCATCCCGTCCAATGTCCGTCGATATCTTCCCCCGTATTGCTGGCACGCCGAATGATATCGCCAAATTTTTGAGGTGTTTCAATACCTAAAGTTTTGGCAACGCTAGAATAAGTAATCAGGCGTTTAACTAGTTCGGGAATGCTGAGACGTTCGTTGTCGGCGATGAATTTACCTTCAACTTCGGCATTTTCTGTTTGTTGTCTCCATTCCGATCGATGTGTGTCAAACATCTGGGCTAAATCGTGATAAAATTCTTTAATCAATACCGGATCTATTTTCGGAAACTTCTTCCCATTTCGACGGTCTATTTTAATTCCGTCATCTGCCATTTGGGGATAAGCGATCGCATCTGCACCGCTGATACTCGAACTTTCCCCAATCCAATTAATTGCCGTCCACTGTCGCGCCAGTTTTCGATTTTCTAAGTCTTTTCTCGCCTCTTCTGGCGAATCTCCCGTTCCCCAAAATACTTCCCAAGTCTTGCCTTTCCACTTATCCCATTCCGATTCCCAAGTATAAGTATATTTTCCCGGTTTAAACTTTTGGGTTGCGTCCTCTACCCAAGTTCGACATCGTTCTAGAACTTGACTCCAAGCTGCTCTCAATGCGCTTTCAGCGTCCGTTTCTGAAAAATCACCTATTAATAATATGCGGTTCGGCATCCCTTTCTTAATATTGGGACATCCCGGTGAAATAACTTTAGCATTTTCCCCTTCCGCTGCTTCGATGAGTTGTTGGCTGAGATAGGATAAAATCAGCGATGCACCGTATAAATCTCTCAGCTTCCGAGACTTTTCGATGAAGCTTTGAATGGGAGCAAAAGTGATAAAAATATAATGTGTCATGAAGTTACTCGATTGAGAGTGTTTGTCTGTTAAACCAGGAAAGTTTTAGAGAAATGGAACAACTCTGAACGAACGTTAATTGAGGAGAAGAGAAGCAACTCACTTGACGATCGGTGAGATTGCGGAGATCCTATCGAACCGAAAGATGACTTTAGTCAATTTTACGTAGATAACTTTATCGACAAGACGATCGTCCTAAGAATTGATTCATCTATGGTAATGCAAATTTTACGAGCTTTTGGCGATCGCCTTTTTTCTGTTATAAAAGTTTGAGAATTCCTATAAGATGAGATAAGACTTAGATGCCATATTTTCGATCGCCGTGAATTGAGTCTATCGCTGACTTCGGTTCGGCTGCTTCTTTTTCACGCGCACGACCAATTTTGGGGAAAGACGATCGAGGAATATTGATGAAAATATATAAAATACCGATCGGAAAAATTTGTCCGCAGATGCCGCCATCGCCTGAGAAACAATACTCTACCGCATGGAGCGATCGGGCATCTGTTTGTAAGGTCGATCGTAATACTCCGTTCTCCCCGGCAAGAGATACCCGGACAGCGAAACTGGCAGCCTGCGGGTGAGCAACCCAACGATCGATCGTCGGGTTGCTCACCCCACACGACCTAGCTTTGCCCCGGCTAACCCCAAACCCCTAATGTACAATGTTGGGGAAGTCCTCAGCGCTGTGGATAAGATGGAACCGGCTCAAGCCTGTGTTTTGGTGGTGGATGACAATGAAACCAACCGCGATTTGTTGCGGCGACGCCTGCAAAAACAAGGCTACTCGGTGACAGTTGCCGAAAATGGCTATCGGGCGTTGGAGTTGATCCAGTCGGAACCGGTCGATCTGGTTCTGCTCGATATCATGATGCCTCGGATGAATGGCTACCAGGTGTTGGAGCAAATCAAAGCCAATCCAGACTTGCGCCACATTCCCGTGTTGGTAATTTCTGCCCTCGACGATCTCGATAGCGTGGTCAAATGTATTGAGTTGGGGGCGGAGGATTATCTGTCCAAACCGTTTAATCCGATTTTGTTGAAAGCGCGTATTAGTGCGTGTTTGGAAAAAAAGCGGCTGCGCGATCGCGAAAAAGCCTATTTGCAACAGTTGAGTGAAGAGCGGGAAAAATCAGAACGCTTACTGCTGAGTATTTTGCCGCAACCGATCGCCGAACGCCTCAAACAAAATCCTCACACGATCGCCGATAGTTTTCCAGATGTATCGGTGTTATTTGCCGATATTGTCGGTTTTACACAACTTTGGTCGCGGATTTCTGCCGCCGAACTAGTGGAACTGCTCAACGAGATTTTTTCTGCTTTCGATCGTCTTGCCGATCGGCATGGACTGGAAAAAATTAAAACGATCGGCGATGCGTATATGGTAGTCGGAGGATTACCGATTCCTCGTACCGACCACGCATTAGCCATGGCGGACATGGCGCTGGATATGCAAAAAGCGATTGATAATTTTAATACCGCCATTCCGATTCGAGATCGCGAACCATTAAGCATTCGCATCGGCATGAATACCGGAGCGGTCGTGGCAGGGGTGATCGGCAGAAATAAGTTTATCTACGATTTGTGGGGAGATACAGTCAATATTGCTAGTCGCATGGAATCTCACGGAATCGCCAATGCGATTCAAGTCACAGAACAAACATACGAACGTCTTAAAGAGCGGTATTGCTTCGAGAAACGAGGCATTATTGATGTCAAAGGAAAAGGTCCGATGACGACTTACTTACTCATGGGTCGAAACGAAACGAATGAGGTTTAACGAAAAGTCTCGCACTGAGCGCTCTCGGTTGTACCCAATTTTCAATGCGATGATTTTGTCGGCATGGCTGCTGTTGCCGGGAAATACCGCACCGGTGTTGGGTGAATCTCCCCAACGTTCCGAGATCCTTGGGCAACCGTTTTTCCAGGAAAATGACGCAGCGTCTCGAGAAAAGATCGATCTTCCCAACCCCCCACTTGTCTGGGTGATGGGATTGCCTTTGCTGGCGGGGGTGGGAGTGGCTCTGGTTCTCCATCGGTTAGAAAAACGTGCCGATCGCGATACAGAGATCTTAGAGCGCTTGCAAGAGGATGCTCTGTCGGAATTATCGGTGCTGGTTGCCCAAAGTCAAAAGGTTTTGCACAATGCGCGGGCTTGTTTGTATCGACCCCCGGCTACTGTCTGTCTCGATCGTTCCCCGTTGCGTCTACCAGAAGACGCCTCGGCAATAGAACTCTCGAAAATTCGTCAGGATTGTCAACAAGGCGATCGATTGGTGCTAGATGGGCGGTATGCTGAAGCGATCGCCACCTACAATCGCGCCCTTCTAGTTCGTCGCGATGCCCATCAGGTGTGGAACAATCAAGGAAATGCTTTCTTCTATCTAGAACAGTACGAACGGGCAATCTCTGCCTACGACAAAGCCCTGCAACTCAAACCCGACTATGCCGTCGCTTGGAATAATCGGGGTAGTACGATCGCTCAGTGGCAGCGCTTTCCGGAGGCACTGACCTGTTATGAAAAAGCGTTAGAATTCCACCCAACCTATGCTGAAGCTTGGTATAACCGAGGTTTAATTCTCTACGAGTTGGGACAATATACCGAGTCGCTACTGTCTTACGATCGGGCTGTTCCCCAGTGGCGAGACCAACCCCAGCTTTGGCGGCATCGCGGTCGGGTACTGGTGGCACTCAAACAGTATACAGCGGCGATCGCTGCCTACGACAAAGCCCTTCAACTGACCCCCGAAGACCTGGAGCTTTCCTACCGAAAAGCGGGTTGCTACGCCTTGCAGGGTAATATCGATTTAGCCTCGGAAACGTTGCAACAAGCGATCGACGGTTGTGAAAGTTATCGAGAACAAGCGCGAATCGATACGGCGTTTGTTGCTTTACGGGGTACTCCTCGTTTTCAACAGATTGTCAATCGATCGTTGCATTCTTTTTAAATTGTTAATTGTTAATTGTTAATTGTTAATTGCTCCTTTTGCTCTCACTCAAACTATGATATTTCGGTTTTCACTCGTTTTTATTCTATCGACGATACTGGGATCTGCGGCTGCGGCAACTGCTCAAACGCCTGTCCCCAAACCGCCTGTCTCCCCGGCAAATCCTGTCCCGGCTGCCACGCCAACTCCAATCCCAACCCCAACTCCAACCCCCCAACCGGAACCGATACAGGAAGCCTCTCCCCCAGAAACTGAAGAGCAAGTTCGACAGTGGGTGCGCGACGGTGTTCGCGAGAATTTGGAAGATAGCAATTGGGTCGGAAATCGTGTGGGTGATGAAGTCGATCGTCGGTTCAACCTTTCTTTTGCTCTCTTGCAATCGCTAACGGGGTTACTGATTTTCTTATCCGTGGCGGGGACGCTCGGATTATGGTGGCAACGACGTAATCTTACCGAAAGGGTTCTTGGGGAAATCGATCGTAAACTTTCCAGCCAATTCAAAGCGGATATCGAACGGGGAATTGTCGATCGACTCGAAGGCGTTTTGAACGATCGTTTAGCGGCTAGCGAAATGGCTCAAACCCCAGCTCAGCTCCAAGAAATGGTGTCGATGGCGCTCTCCGTACAAAATCTGATCGCCAATACTCGCACCACTCTCGAAGAAGCGGTTCGTACCCAAGATCGCTTTAGCGAACAACTCAAAGAATTGTCCGATTATCAACTTGAAGCCGCACGCACCCAAATGGAACTGGGTGACTACACAGCGGCGATCGCGCTCTACGACAAAGCCGGACAACTGCGGGAATACGACCCGGAAATTACTTGTGCCAAAGGTGAAGCCTTGCTGAAATTACAACAGTATGACGAAGCCATCGATGCCTACGATCGGGCGATCGAACTCGAACCGGAAAATGCTCGCGCTTGGTACGGCAAAGCTCGCAGTTACGCCTTACAAGGTCAGGGAGAACAGGCAATCCCCTGCTTGCAACAAGCTCTGCACCTCAATCCTCAACTCCAGGCGGGGGCCAATCCGAGCCGGATTTCTCCCTCATTCGGGAAGATGAGTGGTTTCAAACAACGATCGTTTTTGGAACCTTGCCTCGTTCCTCCCAATCCTGACTCGATCGGGAAACATTGAGTTTTGAGCAACTCTTGCGATTCTCGTCTCTCTCGGGTTACATTGAGTTAACTCAAATCTATGCTCGTATTAACTCAATCTTAACTTCTGTTGGGAAATACTTCGATAATGTGACAATAGATAATATGTTAATATATTAACATATTTGATATCGATAGTTTTTATCCAAGTTCGAGCCAGAAGCTAACAATTTTATCCATCTTTATGTGTAAAATTGTAATGTTTTGCGAACCTAGAGTTTGATAAAAAATATTCGAGAACCGACACTAGAAGTCGAGACCATCCCTTTACTTAACCTCCCAGTCATGCTCGGAATGCTGGAACCTCACTCTTTTTCCTTCGTTAGCGGATCGGACGATCGGCAATTAACGTTGGATTCGACTCTCCAGGATCTACACCTGCATAACTTCACAATAGACGTATCGCTTCCCGGTCGAGATTTAGGGCAAGCTTTTGAGGCAAATCCACTTTTGCCCGGTGCAATTTTAACCCAAAACGGTCGATTGTTCGGCATGATTTCTCGGCGGCGATTCTTAGAAATGATGAGCCGTCCCTACAGCTTAGAACTCTTCTCGCGACGCTCGCTGGAATCGCTCTATTCATTTGCCAAAGTAGACGTCTTAATTTGTTCTGGAAATCTGCCGATTTCTACTGCTGCACATTACTGTTTAGAACGATCTCCAGAGTTACTCTACGAACCGATCGTTATCGAACTCCAAGATGGCGATCGTCGATTGTTAGATGTCCACAGATTGCTGGTCATTCAAGCAAAATTGTATAAAATGGCAATGGGAGTGATTGCCGAGCGCACTGCCGAACTCGATCGAGCGAATGCCGAAATTACCTCACTCAACGATCGGCTTCAGGCTGAAAATATTCGCCTCCATGCCGAGCTAGAAGTTACGCGCAAATTGCAACAAATTTTACTTCCGAAACAAGAAGAACTTCAGAAAATTGAAGGATTAGATATTACCGGATTTATGGAACCCGCCGCTGAAGTGGGTGGAGATTATTACGACGTTCTTCAATATGATGGAAAAGTTAAAATCGGCATTGGAGATGTCACCGGACATGGCTTAGAAAGTGGGGTTTTGATGTTAATGGTACAAACAGCAGTCCGCACATTACTCGCCGATGGAGAAACCGATGTCGTACGGTTTCTCAACACACTCAACCGCACGATTTATGGAAACATTCAGCGGATGAATACCGACAAACACATTACCTTAGCCTTACTAGATTACGATCGAGGTGAAGTTCGGTTGAGCGGACAACATGAAGAAGCGATCGTCGTTCGCAATAACGGTCAAATCGAACGCATTGATACCCTGGATTTGGGGTTCCCCATCGGACTGGAAGAAGATATTTCTCCCTTCATCGCTCAAACCTCGATTAAGCTAGAATCGGGAGATGTCCTGGTACTTTACACCGACGGTATTCCCGAAGCCGAAAATAGCGATCGTCAATTCTACGGAATAGAAAGATTATGTCAGGTGGTTAGCCATTCCCACCACCGCTGTGCTGAAGAAATTCGAGGGGCGATCGTTGAAGACTGGCGACGACACGTGGGAAACAACAAAGTTTACGATGACATTACATTACTCATTCTTAAACAACTCTAACGATGGAATATTTACTCCAAACTGCGGTGACGACTGCAATATCTGACAAATAATGCCAATATTCCCATACCCGTTATATACTTAACAGAATTAGGAATAACAGGATTTGGAGAGAAAAATCCTTCAATAATTCCTGCGATAATTAACATCGGTACAATCCCAAAAATGAGTTCTGCGGCTTGAGAACCATAAAAACGCAACGCAGCCGATCGTCGATATTTTCCGGGAAACAATAATGCTCTAGCAATTAATAACCCCGCGCCTCCTGCAAAAAAAATAGCAGGCAACTCCAGAGAACCATGAGGAAAAACAAACGCCCAAAATGGGTAAGCTAAATTATGCTGTCCGACTAAAGTGGCGATCGCTCCGATATTCAATCCGTTAAAGAACAGAATATAAACAGTTAAAATTCCCAGAGTCATTCCCCCACCCACAGCCGTAAAAGCAACCTTCAAATTATTCTGCATAATTCCGCTGGAAGCTAATGGTTCGATCCCGACGATCGACCCCATCCACAACTCACCGCGATCGCGCACTTTCTCAATTAAACGTTCCGGAACGATCGACGATAAAAACACCGGATCTTGCCAAGCATACCACCAAGCCACCAGCGTGCCTACTCCAAAAATAACCGTTGCTATCGCGATATAAGGAAACGTTTGCTGCACCACTTGCGGAAAACCCCAACAGCAAAAGTCCCACGCTTTTTGCCATTCTTGCTGCCGAGAACCTTGATAAATTTGGTTGTAGCTGCGGGATGTGAGTTGCTGCAAGTCTCGAATAACTGTCGTTCCCACATCGAAAGTTCGCGATCGCGCTAAGTCAGCAGAAACCGATCGATACAAACTCGCCATCTGTCGAACTTCGTCTGCTGTTAATATCGAGATCCCTTTTTTTTCAACTTTTATTAAGAGTGTTTCTAATTGTTTCCAATTCGGTTCTCGCCGAGCAATCCAACGTCGAACATTCATAAAGTTTTGGTAACTCCCGCCCCACTTTCACTCTAGCGTAGCTTAAGATAGCCACAACCCCAGATGTCTCGCATGGGATAATAGAATCCATGGCTCAAACTCCATTACAACCCCTCAGTGTAGGGAATGTCGTCAGCGCCTCATTTCGGCTGTATCGCGATCGTTTTGCAAGTTACCTCGGAATTGCCATCCGAGCCAGTTTATGGGCATTAGCTCCCTTTCTTGCCATACTGCCAATTCCGTTACTGTTCATTTTCGGTCAAGCCGAACTCTCAATTCTGTGGATCGTCGTTCCCATTTGGTTACTATTTTTCTTCTGGTGCTGGGCTAAATCGATCGTCAATTCAGCACTCATTTCTCGATTAGCATTTGGAATATTAGCAAATAAACCCGAAACAGTTCAAGATGCTCGTCGCCAGATCGCTCCGAAACAATGGACTTTTTTGTGGTCTGCAACCTTAACTATTTTAATTATTTATGGAATTTTGATTGCTTTTTATGCTGCTATCTTTGTATTGGGTTTAATAGCCGGCTCGATCCTGGGAACGCTAGCCATTTTAGATAATATAATCGTCAGTATAATTTTAGGGATTGTCGCGATCGTTGTGGGGATTGCTGCTCTAGTTTTTTTGATTCGCGTCGTGATGAGATTTTGTATCGTTGAAGTTCCTTTAGCGATCGAAAATAAATTAACAGCGACCCAAACGATTGGTAGAAGCTGGACTTTGACCCAAGGGAGCATCAATCGAATTTTGGGAATATTCTTTATTGGCGGTCTCATCTCATTACCCCTACAAATTGTTGCCAGCGTTGTGGGTAGTTTGAGTCAATCAATTCTCTCTCAATTGTTGGAAATAGATCCGACTTCTGGGTTATTTATCGCCACTAATTTTATTGTCAGCTATATTGTTGGAATAATTTTGGGAGCAGTGCTAATCCCTCTGTGGCAGTCTATAAAAGCCACAATTTATTACGATCTTCGCAGTCGCAAAGAAGGATTAGATTTACAGTTGCGCGATCGATAGCTACATTAAATATAGCATTTTTTAATAGATTAAGAGATACCTATTATAGGGGCGGGGTTAGCTGAAATTATTGCTGTGTAAGATATATCTCAATCAAAACCCGCTCCAAAATTACCGCATCTAAACGAGAAACGCTATAGTATTTGAGGTTGCAAGCGAGATGAGTTTCTTTAATCGAGTGAAGATTAAAACTCCAGAAAGTGTAGAAATAGAGTTTACGCTGGCAGGAATTGGGAATCGCGCTCAAGCTTTATTGATTGACTATGTATATTGGTTGCTCAGTCTGTTAGTGTTGCTTCTGCTTGGGTTGTGGTTTATCTTCGCACAGAGCGATTTTTTACAAAATTTAGCGGGTAGCGACCGTCTCAAGTTATGGTATTACGCAATTCTAGGCTTAATCTTTTTCTTCGTATATGTCGGCTATTTCGTATTTTTTGAAACCTTCTGGCAGGGACAAACACCCGGAAAACGACGAGCCAAAATTCGGGTAATTCGCAATGATGGAAGACCCATCGGTTTGCCACAGGCGACGCTGAGAACTTTGCTGCGACCCATCGATGAATTATTTTTTATCGGTGCGTTTATGATTATGTTAGGAAAGCGGGAAAAGCGCCTTGGGGATTTTGTGGCGGGAACCTTAGTCGTGCAAGATGAAGAAGCAGTAGCTGCGGCAGAATTTCCGATTTCAGAAAAGGCTCGAGATTTAGCCGATCGACTTTTACAAGTTGCCGATCTTTCCAGCTTACAACCCGATGACTTTGCCGCCATTCGCGAGTATTTGCAACGCCGTCCAACTCTATTTCCCGACGCTAAAACTAAAATAAGTCGGCAGCTTACCCAAAAAGCAAAAGCCGCGATCGCGCTGGAAAGAATGCCTAAAGGAATTACCACCGACTTATTTCTCGAAGCCGTTTATTTCGCCTACCAAAAACGCGAATAAGGAACGTTTGTAGCAAATCAAAAATTTTTCGGCGAGGACGGGTAATGGGTAAGGGCGAAGCATTGGCTCGAAAATGCGATGCACGCAACGGCAAAGGTTTGTGCCAATGCTTCGCCCACTTCGCCCACTCTCTCTCGATTACCCGCCGAAGAGTCCACCCGTCAAGCGTTTCATCGCCCGACCGACCACTTCAGAATAGCGAAGTTCGCCGCAGAGGATTTTTAGCATGATTTGGGTGGCTTCCGGTGTCTTCACGCCGATTTTGTAGCCGGGCCGGGAAACGGTAAAACGCCCCAGCTAGCCGTCCCGCCCAAACCATATCAGCACCCCAAACCTCGTTCATGACTTGGGTATACCCTGCTAAGGCATCACTCGTTCCCGATAGCGCTTTACTCACCGCTTGTGAGGCTTGCAAACCGCTGAACATCGAGGGGCGCACCCCTTCCGCCGTAAACGGATCGGCAACGCCCGCCGCATCCCCAGCAATGACCGCATTTTGGGCGTGTAAGGTTCGATCGCCGTCCCACAAAACCATCGGACGATCGAAAGCTTGAGCTGTCGCTACATTCAAACCTGTATTTTTCGCAAAATCCGCTAGGGTTTGCGGCAGTTTTTTGCCGTCTCCGCCGATAAACGTCCCCGTACCCAGCGAGTAGCCATCGGCTTTGGGAAACTGCCAAATAAATCCGTTTTTCACCAAACCCATTTCAAAACAGATTGCCGCATCGCTAGAATTGGCATTGCTTCCAGGAACTTCTAAGGCGGCTGCCATCCGGGTTTTTGGAGCCTTGAAACCCAAAGCGCGAGCCACCGAGCTATCGGCACCGTCGGCAGCAATTAGATAGCGACCGACAACGGGTTCGCCGCTGGTGTTAACTTGCCAACTGTCGTTTTTAAACTCGATTCCGGTAACGGCAGTCTTGTCCCGCAGTTCGGCGCCTTGTTTCTGTGCCTGTTCCACGAGGAACCGATCGAACACATCCCGGCGCACCATCCACATCGGTTCTTTGGTTTCGAGATCGACTTCCACCGGATCGGAGAGATTTCGGGTATAGCGAACTTTGTTCACTTTCAGAGAAATCGCTGGGGAAAAGTCGAAGTCAAACCATTGAGCGATCGCCGGAGAAACGCCACCGCCACCCGGTTGGGATCGCCCCAAAGATAACTTGTCTAAGACTAATACCGAGTGTCCTTTTTTTGCTAGGTGGTAGGCAGCAGTACTCCCCGCAGGACCTGCACCGACAATAATGCAATCGTATGCCATTGTTCCTCAATCTTTTGTAATAGGTCGTCGGAAAAATCATAGATTTCCCGTTGGCAGATGACCCAAAAGTACCCGACCGTTTAAACGGTCATAATATCTTTATCTTTTTGGGCTAAGAGTTTGTCAACCTCGCCAATGTACTTATCTGTCAATTTTTGGATATTATCTTGCGCATCCCGAGACTCGTCTTTAGAGATTTCGCTGTTTTTCTCTTGCTTGCGAACGCTATCGATCGCATCCCGGCGGACATTGCGAATGGAGATTCGACCCTCTTCCGCATACTTACCCGCCAGCTTCACAAACTCTTGGCGACGTTCGCTGGTTAATGGCGGAATATTCAGACGAATCACCGAGCCATCATTACTGGGGGTCAAGCCTACATCCGACAGCGAAATTGCTTTTTCTATTAAACTTAAACTGTTACGATCGAACGGTTGAATGGTAATGGTGCTGGCATCGGGGGTACTAATTGTGGCTAAACTCTTTAGAGAGGTTGGGGTATTGTAATAATCCACCATCACCCGATCTAAAAGAGACGTATTCGCCCGACCCGTCCGAATGCTATTAAATGCGCGTTGAGCGGATTCAACCGCCTTCTTCATTAAATTTTCAACTTCAGATAACTTCACAAGAGCCTCCCACAATCGTTCCAATTGGTTCTCCGTTAACAGCCCGATGGATATTGCCGCGAACGGATAGGTCAAATACAAGAATCGGAATGTTATTCTCTTTGCAGAGGGCGATCGCCGTACTATCCATCACCCGCAGATCGTGGGTTAAGACGTGTCCGTAGGTCAAGCTTTGATAGCGACGGGCATCTGGATTGAGCTTGGGATCGCTATCGTAGATGCCATCTACTTTCGTGGCTTTGAAAATGACCTCTGCATCAATTTCTGCCGCCCGAAGCGCTGCGGTGGTATCCGTCGTAAAAAACGGATTTCCCGAACCCGCACCAAACACTACCACTCGTTTTTTCTCCAAATGACGAATGGCGCGGCGGCGAATATACGGCTCGGCTACCTCTTGCATCGCGATCGCCGTTTGGACGCGAGTGGGTACGCCCATTTGCTCTAAGGCATCCTGGAGTGTCATGGCATTCATCACCGTCGCGATCATACCAATATAATCTGCTGTCGCTCGATCCATTCCGGCTGAAGAGGCTTTGACGCCGCGAAAGATATTGCCACCACCCACGACGATGGCGACTTGAATGCCTTTCGCGACCACCTCGGCAACCTCTTGGGCGATCTCTTGAACCACCGCTGGGTCGATCCCATAACCGAGATTGCCCATGAGGGCTTCGCCGCTCAGCTTCAGCAGAATCCGCTGATAAACTCTCCCCATGCAGTTATTACCGATCGTATTCACATTGCTTCCAACCTAACATAACAGCATGAGGACACTTTTTCACCAGAAGTTTGGGGTGAATAGCTCGTTGCTCGTCGCCAGTGGTTAGGGGCTAGAGCTGAGAACGATCGACTCTTCATCCAGAATTTTGGGTCAGAAGCCGGGTTTTTCAAGGGGTCGCGGCTCTGGTGTAGCGATGTTTGATACCGATGGGGAAATAGTCGGGATCTGCCGTGGCTGTGAGGGTAACTTGGGGAGTTTGGTATTCTGGCGGCACGTAGTTGGCAAATTCGCTATTGAGGCGGCGTAATTGGGCAAGAATTGAAGTGGTAATCGCGTCTTTCTTTTCTTCGGAGGCTTCCGCTCCGGGTGATAGTTCTACCACGACGGATAGAAAACGATCGCGATCGGCATTTTCTTTCACTTGCATGACAAATTTTCCGGTCACCCATTCTTGAATTTCCGGTTGTTCCAATCCTACTGTCACATTTTCGGGGTAAATATTGGCGCCAAAATAGGAAACGGTAAAGTTCGATCGACCGAAGACATAAACAAATGGCAATGGACGAATTCCTCGAGGCGATTCCTCTCCGCTTTCTGGTTGGAGTTGGGCGATCGGATCGAACCCCCACTCAGTTAAAATGTCAAGCATTTCTATATAAGAAATAATTCCCCCTGTATCGGCAATATGATAACGAATCAGCGGAATTCCGTTATCCCCAGAAAAGAGCAAAGTTCCATCTTGCACTTCAAAAAAGCGGCTGTGCGGATCGTACTGTACCAGCGTCGGCAAGCGAGATTCCCGAAAGATCGATCGAGCAGCTTCTGGATTTTGTGCCAGGAAGCGACGAATACAAAGCTAAAGGAGTTTCGTTTCCCAATACCCCGGCATCAGCCGTGCGGTACAGCGATGGCGAATCGTAACAGGGAGTGCTAGAACCCACTCTATCTCCCACCAAGCTACGCCACTCTTCGCTAAAGACTTCCCCTGCCATCACCCATTTAATTCTTACGCGATGCCACTCGACACCTCGGGCGATTCCCGTATCCACAACATCTTTGAGAAATGGTGGATATCCTAACAACACCACTTGCTCGAAATGAGGAGCTAATTCTCGCACCACCCGCAAAATTTCTTCCTTATTATTGCCCGGAGTTACGAGAGTGATGGGATATCCTTTGCTCGCCAAATAGCGACAGCAATTCGCCGTATACATCCCCCCTACCCAAGTTCCTAAAGCAAAGCAAACCACGGCTAACGTCGATCGTGTATCGGCAGCAAAGCTATCATGAAAAATCTGCTCGAAACGAGTCACAATTTGGAATTCATCGCGATAAAGCGGGCCCAAAATGTCGGTTGACCCGTGGAACCGGAGGAAACGGCGATGAAGTCGCAGCTTGCTAAGTTTCCGTGACGGCATAAATTGGGTAACGAATTGCGCCGCAGATAGTTATCTTTGGTGATTAAGGGAAGATTTTGGAAGTCGGCGAAAGTTTGAATCGAAGTTGGATCGATCTCGTGTTCTGTTAAAAAGCATTGATAGGCTGGGACTGTGCTGGAGACCTCTCGAAATAAGTCTAAGATTGTAGTTTCAGCATCCGTTGAAGAGGTTCGATCGAGTAAGGTATCGAGCGAGGTTTCCAAAAAGTTTTGAAATTCAAGTTGCGATCGATGCTGTTGTTGATTTGATATCATTTAGATAATGGGTGATTCTATCAAAGTTTAGATTTTAGAATACTCGTTATCCGTCTTTGAAGATAGTTTTTGATATAAATCTTGAGGGGGTATGAAGGTTGAGCCGGGGGATATGGGCGATAATCATGAGATTCGAGCGCCCATTTCGATCGATCCTCAACGAGTTTAAATAGACAACAGAGTTCTGAGGCATCTACTTTCGACAAAATCCTGCCGATTTCCATGTCGAACAAACCAAACAGAATGCATCAATTCATTCAAAAATTAGTTCAAAGAATTCGACTCCCAATCGGGGCAACTCTCACCCTCACAACCATAAGGGTGCATTCCACAAACCAATAAATTCTTTCCGTAGAGCTGACCGTGATAGTGCTGACAGCCGATACAAACCGGATTTTTGTTGGCGCTGGGGGGAACATAGGTGATGGGAACAAATGGATCGTCCTCATCTTGTCCTGCATCTAGATCGAATTCCAGATCCAGATACAACTCGAACAGCGGATCGAGAGATTCTTGTAAATAGCGATCGAACTCGGCTGCCATCTCATCAATGGGCAAAGTCGATCGTAATGTTTGCTCTACCTGAGTAGAAAACTCTTCGGAAACTTCGATCCATTCATCGACCCAATCGTCAAGTTCTTGAACAACGTCTTGAACAATCCGATCGACTTCTCCCGCGACGGTTTCTACCGCTTTATAAAATTCTTTTGTCCAATCATCCATCGTTTTATGGCTCCCGTTCCAGGCGGCGCAGTTCCTCCTGAAGGTCTCGAACTTGTTGGTGCAAGATGTCTACGTCTTCGTCTCGCTCCTGCGGGGATTCTTCATCATCCAAAATTTCGATGCGGCGGGGTTCCGTCGGCGTCGTTTGAGACGAGGAGGTTCCCGGCGAGGGTTGACCTTGTTGCATCATTTCATCGATGAAGCGGCGAGCATCATCCGTACTCATCTCGCCCCGTTCCACCATCTCATCTGCCAACTTTTGTGCTTGAGCGCGAAGTTCTGTCAACTTGCCGCCCGCTTTTTCTCCGGCATAGGAGGCGAGTCCCACACCCAAGTAAAACGCTTTCTGCACCATATCTCCGAAACCTGCCATACTGCCTAGGCTCCTAAAAAAAATGCCAAATTTTCCTACTTCCAGCTTAAAGAAAACCGGGCAATTTGCCTACTCCACCCTGTAGCGCAAAATCCGAACCCACAAAAAAAAGGCGACCCGGAGTCCACGCCTATTACAAGCATCCCGTATTGCTGCTACCTTCCGGTCCTGACAAAGTTTGAGCGTTGTAACCGCATGGGTCCAGGTCTATATTGAATATATCATGAAAGCGATCGGGTTTTAGATTTTTTCGCGACTCCCATCTTCAGAAGGAGTTCAGGAGTCGGCAAAAAGTGCGTCCTAACCGCTATGCGCTCAGTTATACCGTTACATAAGACCTACTCAAAACTACTCATTAATAGACAAAGCTACTCATGGTAACTTGATGCTTACTTCCTGTTTCATCCAGGGGAGTCGGCTCCTTCCTGTCCGCAGGCTAACACCGTCTAACTGACGGCTGATGTGTCGAAGTCTCAAAAACTTCTGAAATTTGAGGCGCTACTAACGACCCTCTGTCTATGGAGCCTGTGTCTCGCGGCGCGCACGTTGATCAAACGCCACACTTCTGGGTGGAGACTGTATCCTCTGACGGCGACGGTAAAACCGTTACATATGACCACCATTCTAGCAGATTTTCCGTAAAACCTACTCAAAAATGACTACATTTGCCAAGAGATGAAGAGTTTTTAAGTTACAGTTCCTACCCCTTCGTTTTTGGGTTCAGATCCCGATCTCCAATGACGAGGAAACACTTTCACTATGTCGGCTTCAGTCCGTCCACACCCAGAGAAGAAGAAGAGAATCGCTCTTTGGCATCTGGCTTCTGCCACGATTGCTCAGAACCCCTCTGCTCGAGTGTTGCGGGTTCCCTGAAGCGAGCCATTTGCTTCTCGACCCTACCAAACTCGATTTGGGCAAACTTCAGACATTCTGTTTATCCTTATTATGAATGCATGAAAATGAGAGTGTATTTTGCAAACGCTGATTATTGACAATTACGACTCCTACACCTTTAACCTGTATCAACTGATTGCTGAAGTCAATGGGAAACTGCCTGTAGTGATTCAAAACGATCGAATAGAGTGGGAAGATCTAAAGCAATTGGCATTTGATAATATCGTAATTTCCCCAGGGCCCGGTCGTCCAGAAAAATCAGAGGATTTTGGAGTTTGCCGATCGATTTTAGAAAATACTCATGTCCCGCTTTTGGGGGTTTGTTTGGGACATCAAGGACTGGGTTATGTGTATGGTGGAAAAGTGATTCATGCCCCCGAGGTTCGTCATGGCAGACTCAGTAAAATTTATCACCAGGGTTCAGACTTATTCAAGGGGATTCCCAGTCCTTTTTCCGTGGTGCGCTATCACTCTCTGCTGGTTGCTGACGACCTCCCAAGCTGTTTAGAAAAAACAGCTTGGACTGAAGACGGACTGGTAATGGGATTGCGCCATCGTCATTTACCTCTATGGGGAGTTCAATTTCATCCCGAGTCAATTTGCACTGAATATGGGCGAATCGTGCTCAAGAATTTTCGAGATCTCACACGTCAATTTGCAACAAATCGATCGACCAATTCGAGAAAGCAAAAACGGATAGAACTGACTAGAGGTTTTCCATCATCTACCGATCGCGAACATCAGGAACAAAAACTCGAATTTGAACTATGTACGCGAAAAATTGATAAATACCCCGATTCAGAGCAGTTATTTTTCCATCTGTTTGCCGATTCAACTACTGCCTTTTGGTTAGATAGTAGTTGGGTGGAACCGGGACTATCTCGCTTCTCTTTTATGGGAGATGGTAGTGGTCCTAACAGCTTTGTGGTTCGCTACCATACTCAAACTCGAGAACTAATTGTGACACAATCGGATATTATCACCCGTAGCCACGAAAGTATTTTTGACTATCTGAAACGGGAAATTGAGAGTCGTAGCTGTTCGTCGGAGGAGCTACCTTTTGATTTTAATTGCGGATTTGTCGGTTACTTGGGCTATGAAATGAAAGCTGAATGTGGAGCGAAAGACATTCATCACTCTTCGTTACCCGATGCGATGTTTCTTTTTGCCGATCGCACGATCGCCTTCGATCGTCAAGAGGAAACTCTCTATTTGCTCTGCTGGATTGAGAAGGGACAAACGGCACAAGCTGAAGCTTGGTTTCAGGAGATTCAGTCACAGCTCGATCGTCTGGTTTATCTCCCAAAAATTGTTCCCCAACCACATCAAAATCCTGTTGTTTTTCGTTTAAGTCGATCTCACTCGACCTATCTTTCTGATATTCATCAATGCCTTCAGGAAATTGAGGAAGGAGAAACCTATCAAGTTTGCCTAACAAACCAAATTTATACAGAAGCAACCCCAGATCCGTTAAGTTTTTATCGGATATTACGCCAAATCAATCCGGCTCCTTATTCTGCCTTTTTTCGCTTTAGCGATCTGGCGATTGCTTGCTCATCTCCCGAAAGATTTCTGCGGATCGATCGACAGAATAGGGTAGAAACAAAACCGATTAAGGGAACGCGACGGCGAGGACAAACTAAAGCAGAAGATTTTATGTTGCGCGAGCAATTACGAAATAGCGAGAAAGAGCGGGCAGAGAATCTGATGATTGTAGATTTACTCCGCAATGATTTGGGACGAGTTTGTGAGGTGGGAAGTGTTTGTGTTTCCAAATTAATGGAGGTAGAAACCTATGCAACGGTGCATCAACTCGTGACGACTATACAAGGACGTTTGCCCCGCCATTTACAAGCTGTAGATTGTGTTCGTGCTGCTTTTCCCGGTGGCTCGATGACGGGTGCGCCAAAAATCAGAACTCTGCAAATTATCGATCGACTCGAACAAGAAGCACGAGGTATCTATTCAGGAGCAATTGGATTTTTTGGACTGAATGGTTCAGCCGACCTCAACATTGCTATTCGGACTGCGATTCTGACTCCAAAAGGAACTTCTATTGGGGTCGGAGGTGGAATTGTGGCACTCTCCGATCCGGAATTAGAATATCAGGAAATGTTGCTCAAAGCTCAAGCTTTAGTCCAAGCGATCGTTCTGACAATGCACGGAACATTTGACCCCGATAAATATCGAATTTTGGGAGCAGAACCAACAACTTGCGATCGGTATTAACAACTCGTGAGGCAGAAGGGTTGATGGTCAATCGCACACTATTTCCCATTTTAAATACCAAATAGCTCAACCCTATTATTCGATGACAACACACCATTCGTATAGCTCGTAATGCACGCAGCCATTTTTCACTAAGGGATCGCGTTCGACGATCGCTTTTGCTGCTGCCATAGATTCGGCTTGGAAAATCATCATCCCGCCACCGCGCCGTTGCCAATAGCCGGAACGCGCTTGATGTCCTTTTTCTATTAAATCCCGGACATAAGCTTTGTGAGCGGGCACGAATCGATCGAAAGTCGGCTTCTCAACGATGCCAGACTCAATTTTGGCAAACCAAGGCATTCTGTTTATCCTTTTATCAGTATTTTATGAGGACGAGATCGATGCAAAATGCTTCCAATCTCTATTTTATAGCTCTACTTCCTCCGATGGAGATCGCAGAAGAAGTCACCCAAATCAAGCGCGATTTTGCCGACAACTATGGGAGTTGTGCCGCACTGAAATCTCCGCCTCACGTGACATTGCAACCGCCATTCGAGCGATCGAGCGAAGAGGTTGAGCGGTTGAAAGTCTGTTTGCAGGAGTTTGTCGGGGGATATGCGCCTGTGCCGATAACGTTATCTGGATTTGGGGCTTTTCCCCCTGGGGTGATTTATGTGGATGTAGTGAAAACGCCGGAATTGATGGCACTCCAATCGGGTTTGGCAGCGTATCTGGAAGCCAATGTGGCGTGGGTTGACCCTCGAAATCGATCGCGCCCGTTTTCACCGCACATGACGGTTGCTTTTCGGGATTTAAAACGGGAAGCGTTTCAACGAGCGTGGTCTGAGTTTGAAGATTGATCGCTCTATTTTGAGTTTACCGCGAGCTATCTGACCTTGTTATCTCATAACGGTCAGCGTTGGGAAATCGAAACTGAGTTTCCTTTACATCTTTGATTCTGTTGAACTAGGAGGTGTGCCAATTGAGGTGACACATGGGACTTGGCTAACCAAAAAGAAGTTTGACGGCGAATCAATTCGCCAGTGCCCTTATGGCATTTAGAGGTTTGCGGTCGCGTTTTCCCGGTCACGTTGAGGGGAAGCTGGCAAATTTACCTAAAAACAACCAGAGATTTGAGTTAAAACCGAAATAGGGGTTCTTCAATCGCTATTCTCGATCGGGCTGGGGTGCAACTGAACTCGATGAGTTAATCGAACCGATCGAGTCCCAACAAAGGTATAGGTGGGCGGGGTTTTGGTATCCTTCCCCAGTTCATTTCGATCGCCCGTATTTCGCATCCAATCGATTCCGTAACCAGCATGACCGGACAACCAACTGTTTGCAAACCTAACTTGAGCTTCTCTGAGGCGGTATGCTTCCAAAAAGTCGCCGCTAATTTGCCGGGAGTCATTTATCAATACGTCGTCCATGCCGATGGCACTGACGAAATGCTTTATCTCAGTCCGGGGTGTCGAGACCTCTGGGAGCTAGAGCCGGAAGCCGTACAAGAGAGTATCGATCGACTGTGGGAACTGGTTCATCCCCAGGATCTCAAGGAGTTGCGAGTGTCGCTGGCTTTGGGTGCGAGAACTCTGCATCCGTGGCAGCGGGAATGGAGAATTGTTGCTCCTTCGGGGAAACTGAAGTGGTTGTCTGGGGTGGCAAAACCGGAACGACAAGCTAATGGTGATGTGGTTTGGGATGGCTTGTTTCTGGATATTACCGATCGCAAACTGTCGGAGATCTCGACGCAGCAGTCTGAAGAGCGGTATCGATCGTTGGTGGAAGCGACTTCGGCGATCGTTTGGGTGACGGAAGCCGAGGGGAGATTTGTCTTGCCTCAAGCTGCCTGGACTTCGTTTACGGGTCAGCGGTTTGAAGATTTGAGGGGGTGGGGGTGGCTCGATGCCATTCACCCAGACGATCGTTTGCGGACGGCGGAAGCATGGTTTGCTGTCATTGCCAAACCCACAGTTTATGAGGTGGAACATCGTTTGCGCCGCTGGGATGGCAAGTACTGCCACATGAGCGTTCGTGCTGTCCCAGTTTGGGAATCGGATGGCACGGTGAGGGAATGGGTGGGAGTCCAGACGGATATTACCGATCGCAAATTAGCCGAGTCTGTGTTGCAAGAATCCGCAACTAAGTTTCAAGAACTGGCGCAGCAGGAAGAACTCTTGAATCACATTGCCAATCAAATTCGCAATTCTTTGGATTTGGAAACGATTCTGGAAACGACGGTGACTCAGATTCGGGATCTTTTACAGGTCGATCGTTGTTTGTTTAGTTGGTACGAGCCAGAAGTTTGTTGCCAGGTGACTAAAGAAGCCAAGCATCCTAAGTTACCTTCATACTTAGGTTCTTATCCTCTTGGCAGTAGCTGCATTTTAGCTCGGGAATATATTTATCCACTGAAACCTTTGCGATCGGATGATGTGACGATGCTTGCTAATCCAGAGTTACAGGAATTTTTTCTCAGTACAGGTTGCAAATCGATACTCATCTTTCCGATTAAAATTCGCGAAGGTAAGTATGGACTCCTCAAGTGCAGTCACGATCGTCAATTGCGATCGTGGAATGATGGCGAAGTCGAACTGTTACAAGCAGTAGTCAATCAGTTGGCGATCGCGATTAATCAAGCTCATATTTATGCACAATCTTGTGAAGCTGAACGACAAGCGAACCGTAAAAATGTAGAACTCGAGCAAGCTCTACAGCAGTTACAAAAAGCTCAAGTGCAATTAATTCAAGCCGAGAAAATGTCGTCTTTGGGACAAATGGTCGCCGGAGTTGCTCACGAAATTAATAATCCAGTTAATTTTATTTTTGGCAATATAGAACCCGCTCGCGAATATTTTGAAGATATCGTTGGGATTTTGCGTCTGTATCGTCAAACTTACGAACCTACAACGGAAATTAAAGCAGAGATGGAAAGTGTTGAGATCGATTATATTCTTGAGGATTTTTCTAAGCTGTTCCGATCGATGCAAGTTGGAGCTGAGAGGATTCGAGATATTGTTAAGTCTTTGCGAACTTTTTCTCGCTTAGATGAAGCAGATATGAAAAAGGTCAATCTTCATGAAAATATCGATTCGACCTTAATGATTTTACATCACCGCTTGAAAGAAAAAACGATTTTAGTGGGGACAACGGAACATCATCGTCCAGCAATTAGGATTGTCCGAGACTACGGAGATGTACCGTTAGTTAATTGTTATATCGGTCAATTGAATCAAGTGGTGATGAATTTACTCGCCAATGCGATCGAGGCGATCGAAGATCGTTATTGCCATCGAACTTTAGCAGAAATTCAATCAGATCCAGGACTCATTAAAATTAGTACGAATCGATTAGAATCTAATTGGATTCAAATTCGGATTGCGGATAGCGGAATTGGCATGAAACCCCAAGCGCTTTCTAGAATTTTCGATCCATTTTATACGACAAAACCCATCGGAAAAGGAACAGGTTTGGGACTTGCTATTAGCTATCAGATTATTGTCGATCGACATCAAGGTAAATTATATTGCCGTTCGACTCCTGGGAAAGGGACAGAATTTATTATTGAAATTCCCAGTTAGGGAATTGCTAGTGCCTCATGGCGAAAATCATTAACCAGCGAACGGTTGTTCGTCCCTACTGTGCTGCTAAACAGGCTTCGATCGTGGCGATGACAGACTGAGACAGAGAGTCGAGATCGTACCCGCCTTCCAAACCAAAGACTATGCGACGGGTGATTTGCAAGCAATATTGGGTGAAGATTCCGAAATCTTCGGGTTGCAGGTTCATTCCTGCTAAGGGATCGTCGGTGTTGGCATCGTAACCGGCACTGACGATTAATAAATCGGGTTTAAAGTTTTTGAGAAAGGGGACAATTTCTTGCTCGAATAAAGGCTGATAATCGGCGATCGTACTGCCGCCTTTCATGGGAAAATTGAGAACATTATTGTGGTTTCCCCGTTCGTTCGCCTCTCCGGTTCCCGGATAACAAGGAGACTGATGCAGGGAACAGTAAGCAATGTGGGGGTGGGTTTCGACAATCGCTTGCGTCCCGTTGCCGTGATGGACGTCCCAGTCTAAAATGGCAACTCGTTGAACTTGGGGTTGTTCTAAGGCATAATGAGCGGCGATCGCCGCGTTCGAGAACAAACAAAATCCCATACCGCGTTCTCGGGTGGCATGATGTCCGGGAGGACGCGCCAGCACAAACGCAGGTTCTCCAGTGTCCCAAATTCGATCGATGCCATCCAACCATGCACTCACCGCTAGCAAGGCAATCTCGTAACTGCGGGCGGAAACGGGGGTATCCCCATCCAGGCGTCCACCTCCGCGTTGGGAAATTCTTTTTACGATCTCGATGTAGTCTTGAGGGTGTATTTTTTGAATGATTTCTATTAGCGGACGATGCTCGATCGCTGTGGGCAATTGCCAGTCTAGTTTCCCAGAAAAAGCCGTTGTTTTCAATGCCGCCACGATCGCTGTCAAGCGTTCTGGACGTTCGGGATGATCGGCTCCAGTTTTATGTTCTAAAAAGTCTTCTGAGTAAATAATAGGAAACATATGGCAAGGATCGGCAGTGTTGTTAGATCGATCTGTTAAGAGACTGACTCTCCAATTTTTGCTTGGGTCTCCGACTTTTGTTCGTGGATTTGCGATGTAAAATATCTGAGTTGCGATCGCTATACTATTACCGCTATATCCATTAAAGCCCAAGTATAAGAACCAAGTTAATTATTTGATAGTAGCATAAGTCGATCGCCTTTTTATCGATTTTTACCGTTCGTTTGCGGACGCCGCCACTGGCATCCCTAGACTTTCCTCTTCACCGTTCCCAAATCTTTGTCAAAATATGTTAAAATATCAAAGAAAACTGAAAACATCGAGGTGATTTAGCGCAGATTTTCTAGCTAACTCTCGATTCCCTTAATTTTTTGTCGATTGTTGCCGAAAATCGGCGTTCGTGGAGTTTTTGACCGTATGACCACTTCCCAAGAACGGATAGTCCCGACCGATCTGCGGAACGAAATGTCCAGATCGTATCTAGAATACGCCATGAGCGTCATTGTGGGTCGGGCGCTGCCAGACGTTCGAGATGGACTCAAACCCGTTCACAGACGTATTCTCTACGCCATGCACGAATTGGGCTTAATGCCCGATCGCCCGTTCCGCAAATGCGCCCGTGTTGTCGGGGAAGTCTTAGGGAAATATCACCCACACGGGGATACCGCCGTTTACGAAGCACTGGTGCGGATGGCGCAGGACTTTTCCATGCGATCGCCCCTGATTAACGGACATGGTAACTTCGGCTCGGTGGACAACGATCCCCCGGCGGCAATGCGCTACACGGAATGCCGCCTACAAGCCCTTTGCTGCGACGCACTCCTTCAAGATATCGACTCGGAAACCGTCAATTTTGGGGATAACTTCGACGGATCGCAGCAAGAACCCCTGGTAATGCCCGCCCGCATTCCCCAACTCTTGCTCAATGGATCTTCCGGGATTGCTGTGGGGATGGCAACCAATATCCCCCCCCACAACCTCATCGAGTTGGTAGACGGGTTAATCGCCTTGATTCGCAATCCCGAACTCACCGATACCGAATTGATGCAGTACATCCCCGGTCCCGATTTTCCCACGGGGGGTCAGATCCTCGGTCGGAGCGGGATTCGCGATGCCTACACCACGGGACGGGGTTCGATTACCATGCGCGGGGTGGCGCAGATCGAAACGATCGAGCGGCGTGGCGCACCGTCTCGAGAAGCAATTATCGTCACCGAATTGCCCTATCAAACCAATAAAGCGGCGTTAATCGAAAAAATCGCCGAATTGGTGAATGATAAGCGGATCGATGGCATCTCCGATATCCGCGACAAGAGCGATCGCGATGGGATGCGCATCGTCATCGAACTCAAGCGCGATGCCTACCCCAGAGTTGTTCTCAACAATCTCTACAAACAAACCCCCATCCAAAACAATTTTGGGGCGAATATGCTGGCGCTGGTCAATAGCGAACCCCAGCTTTTACCGATTAAACGTTTCCTGGAAGTCTTCATCGAGTTCCGGATCGAAACAATTACCCGCCGCACTCAATACGAGCTGCGCAAAGCCGAAGAACGCGACCATCTCCTCCAAGGGTTGCTAATTGCTTTAGCCAATTTGGATGGCATCATTCGACTGATTCGCAGTTCGGCAGATACCGCAACCGCAAAACGGGAATTGATCGAGAGATACGCCCTGTCCGAAGCCCAAGCCGATGCGATTTTGCAGATGCAATTGCGTCGGTTGACGGCATTGGAAGCCGATAAAATTCAACAGGAACACGAAGACTTACAGACGAGAATTGCCGATCTTCAAGATATTTTGGCAAGGCGAGAACGGATTTAGAAGTTATCGAAACCGAAGCCGAGCAACTCAAAACCACCCATGGAACGCCCCGCCGCACCGAAATTCTCCACTTTGCGGGAGAGATCGATGAAACCGATCTCATTGCCAACGAACAAGCCTTAATTTTACTCACCGAACAGGGCTATATGAAACGGATGCCCGTGAATACCTTCGAGGCGCAGAATCGGGCGACAGGGCAAATCCGGCACGAAGATGAAAGAGGAGACGGCATCGAGCATTTCTTGACCTGCTGCGATCACGATAGCGTGTTGTTCTTCAGTCAGCGCGGGGTGGTTTACTGTCTCAAAGCGTACCAAATTCGCATGGCTCCCGGGCGGCTCGTGGTATTCCCATTGTGCAAATGCTGCCCATTCCTCGGGAGGAAAAAATTACGTCCATGGTGGCGGTATCGGAATTCACCGATGATGAATATCTGATCATGCTCACCCAAGGTGGGTATATTAAGAAAACTGCCCTGTCGGCATTTGCGAATATTCGAGCCAACGGTTTGATTGCCATTTCTCTCAATGATGGCGATCGTCTGCGCTGGGTGCGGCGGGCACGGGCGGAGGATAGCATCATTATCGGTTCGCGTTCGGGGATGGCGATTCATTTCCGATCGGATAACGACCAACTGCGTCCTCTGGGTCGGGCAACGCGAGGAGTCAAATCGATGTCCCTACGCAAAGGTGACGAACTGATTGGGATGGATATTCTGCCCAGTAGCGTGGTTGCCAATATCGTCGCAGCTGATGAGGGCGAACTAGAAGAAGACGAAACAACGATCGTTGCCGATGAGATGGAAGAGGATGTAGAAACAACCATTACGGAAGCCGGACCTGGGTGTTGACCATCACCACGGGGGGGTACGGCAAGCGCGTGCCTGTCGGGCAGTTCCGCCTGCAAAATCGTGCCGGAAAAGGGACTATTGCCACGAAGTTCAAATCTCATAGTAAGAACGATCGCTTAGCCGGGTTGCACGTGGTTCACGAAGAAGATGAGTTGATGCTGGTGACGTCTCGAGGAATTATTATTCGTCAAGCCGTCAATGCCATTTCCCCGCAATCTCGCAGTGCCACGGGAGTCCGGGTGCAGCGCTTGGACAAAGATGATGCGATCGCCGCAGTTGCTCTGGTTCCTCCCTCGGCTGAAGACGGCGAGGATATAGAGGGAGAGGAGTGAACTACTCAGACACTCTTCTATGGTAGAGTGCTGGCTTCATTTGCTAGACTTTCGTCAACACACCAACGATCGCGTCCCATGGCTTTTGCTTGGTAGAGCGCCAGATCCGCAATACGAATCAGCGATTCCGGTGATACATGGGATGTGGGAATTGTACTGGCAACTCCCAAACTCAGGGTCACTCGAGGCTTGACCGGGGAGTTGACGTGGGCGATTGCCAAGCGACACATCCGGTTGCGGATCGACTCGGCAACGCGAATAGCACCCGTTAGTTCCGTATTGGGCAACATGATGACGAATTCCTCGCCGCCGTAACGTGCTGCGAGATCCGCCGGACGATGGGTAGCGCCACGCAAAACTTGAGCCACCTGCTGTAGGCAGGTATCCCCGGCAAGATGACCGTAGGTATCGTTATAGAGTTTAAAATAATCGATATCGCAGAGAATAATGGAAAGAGGCGATCGTTCTCGAGCCAGTCGCTTCCATTCAGATTGTAGCAATTGGTTAAAGTGACGGCGATTGGCAATTTGGGTTAATCCGTCAGAAATTGCCAGTTGCTTCAGTTCCCGGTTTGCCGCTTGCAATTGTTCGTAGAGTTCGGCTTGTTGAATAGCGATGGCGAGTTGGATGGCGAGTTGCTCTAACAAATTAGTTTCCCAATTCTGCCATTGTCGGGTATTTTGACAGTGATGGGCAATGAGTAATCCCCATAAGCGAGTTTGACCTAAACAGGGGGGAGGGTGGACATTTTCTTCCTCTTTGGGAGCAGCAATCAAAATCGGCACAACTAATTTTGCTTTGACGTGAAACTGCGATAAGACTTCGAGATACATCTGGGAAGAAATGAGAAGTTTCGATATTTTCAATCGCCATAATTTTTCCCAGTTGGCAGTGGGTTAAGACCAGAAGTGTTGAATGTTAATAAATATACATGAAAGAATGCCTTCAATTTGATAAACTGAAGGCAGAAAAATCATATAAAACTGAATTCAATGCTATCAAACTTTCCCAAGATTGTCAAAGAAGTTTTAGGAGATCTCCCTCGTTCAGACTACCCAGTCCTAAGTACATTTCGCTGGGTTTCCTGTTGGCTAACTTTCACCCTAAATCCCAGCTTGATGAGTATGAGAGATTTATTTTACCGTCTCAAATATCAAGGAGAAAAGTTACATATATCAACATTTTCCAAAGCCAATAAAACGGAGAGATCCAGAAATTTTCAAAGAACTCTTTAAGAAACTGGCTAAAAAAGTTAATCAAAAGTATAAAACAGAAGGAATTTGCTTGTATCCTTTGGATTCAACGACAATTACTTTAACCAGCCAACTTCTTTGGAATCAAGGATTTCGTCAAGTCAAACTGTTTAGTGGAATTAATACAAAAACCTCAGAAGTTGTAGGAGTAAAGCTTCATTTTGGAAGTGGACATGACCATAAATATGGAAATGAAACTCTCCAAGCCATTCCAGACAATGGCGTGAGAATCTTCAATCGAGGGTTTTTTAGTTGTCAAAGAATTAAAGAATTATGTCAACAAAATCAACTTTTTGTTGTGCGAATTAAAAACGATACAAATTTGTCAATAAGAGACTCGAAAAAAACTTGCATAGGTAAAGGAAAGAAAGCTATAGAAGTGCGCGTGGTTTCTTTTTGTGACCTCCAGGAGAAAACAGAATATCGCTTAGCAACAAACCTACCTGAAGATGGAGAGTTAGAGATTTCTTCATCAGAAGTCGCGGAAATTTACCGAAAAAGGTGGGAAATTGAACTCTTGTGGAAATTCTTGAAAATGCACTTAAAATTGGATCGATTAATTACAAAAAGTCCTCAAGGGATCGAAATTCAAATCTATAGCAGCCTCATCGCGTATCTCCTCTTAAATTTGATTGAAATTCCTGAAGAATTTGGAAAAAAACTCTTAGACAAATTTCGCTATGTTCAAGCTTTAATCTATCACAAATTTACCGAAACTAGAGGGTTTGAGTCTTGGGCTTTTTTGAGATGATTTTAGCGATTCTCCTCTGGAGACGCTACGCGAACGCCGGAGGACTCTGAGCCTAAATGTAAAGTTTTGTAAATAGATTCAACACTTCTGGGTTAAGACATTTTTACTAAAGTTTCTGTTCTGGAGTTGACCCCCTAAAATCGGCGGATATTCGGGTTCCACGGATTCTACTTCAACGTGCATTCGATTTTCCGAGTCTAATTGCGCGATAAAAACCCGATCGCAATTCAGGAATTGCCGCACTTCCTCAACTGTTTTTTTGAGAATTTCATCCAAACTTAAGGATTGGCGAATATGCCAAGTAATTCGACGTAGCAATCGTTCTCGTTCTCCCTGTTGCAGAAGCCGGAGTTCTGCTTGTTTGCGTTGAGTTATATCTCGACCAATACAGACAAAAGTTTGTCGTGTATCGGTTTCTCGATCGAGTGGAGAACAGGAAAATGAGACTGAAAGTTGCTTTCGACTTTTTGTCAGGCAAAGGATATCTTGAGAAGACAGCCAGTCAAACAGAAGAAAGCCGCAATCTATCCAACTAGCGAACGGTATATTTTCGATTAATCGATCGATCGATCCTTCGACTAACTCTTCCCGTGAATATCCGAATACATCTACCACAGCTTGGTTGATAAAGTTAATTGTTCCGTGACGATCGCACACTAATACAATATCTTCAATCGCATTAATATCGATCTCCATTTTTTCTTGATTTGGGAAGGCGACCAGAGATTTTAACGGTGTTTTCATTAATGGCTGCCGAAGTTAATATGGGAGACTATCAAACTCAAAAGCTATTGATTTTTTACCTTTGCTTTCTCTCGATCGATCTAAATTGTGTATTTAGGCTGCTGTAAGGACTCCCAAGACAGGCTAGATTCCTATTATAGATCTATCTATCGTCGATCGTGTCAAAGATAAACGGCAACACCACGCGAAAGACCGTGCCAACTTCTACTTCACTTTCTAGCTCGATTCTACCCCCATAAATTTCTATATACTTTTGGACGATGGCAAATTCTAGACCGAGTCCCGCTCGTTTTGATATCTTGTTATCGCTCAAAATATCCTCTCGATCTTCTTGAGAAAACTCACAAGATCGATCTAGAACTTCAAATAATATTTTTTGATGACATATGTCTGTCTTTATCTCAATCTCGAGATTGCTGGATGAATACTTTATAATACTCTTAATTATTGTTGTTAAAATATACTTTAATATTTTCAGATCGCATCTCCCTTGAATTCGATCGTTTTTTATGAATTTTAATCGCTCGCTATCTCCCAGGCTTAGCTTGATTTCACTAACGAGTTGTTGGCAGACATGGGTGACGTCGATTGAGTTTTCGCTCAGGTGAACTGTGAAGTTCTCAGTTTTATTAACTAAAATGATATCTTCGATCGCTTGAATCAGAGTTTGAATATTGGATTCTATCGATCGGATAATTTCGTCTTGTTCTTCATTTTTGATATCCTGAAGTAATTCTAAGGTCAATAAAAGACTGTTTAACGGTGTTCTAATTTTATTAGAAATACTAGACAAGAAATTGGATTTAAATTTGTTAATTTCCTTTTCATTTTCTAGAGTTTCACGAAGATTATCCTCCTTTTTAATTCTTTGGGTAACATCTTTTCCTAGGTAAACCAGATCGGGTATATCTGTTAATTCTAGCTGGATGATAGAATATGAAAACAAAACTCTAATCTTTCGCTCTGTTTTGGTTATGCAATCCACTTCAACATCTAGGAGAAAATCCCGATTTTGCCGAGCGGAATCTAGATTTAAGGCAGGTAGGTTTTCGGACTGAGATATCAAAAGATTAATCGGTCGATCGACCAGCTCATATTCTTCATATTCAAACATTTTACGAGCTGCTGGATTTATTTTTTTAATAATTCCCTGTGGATTCGTAACAATTAATGAGTCTGCCATTGAATTAATAATTTTATCAAAATATTTGTGAGAGTCACACCATGCCGTTTTTAGTAACGTCGATTCGTTAACTTGTTGAAAAAGTGTTTGTTGTACGATCGCTTGCTCGGTCGTGTCTTCCAGTAAAATAAGAAGATTGCTTTCTCCCTCACTCTCTGCTGGAATACAACCGATATACAAATCGACATAGCAGATAGAAGAAGATCCAGGGATAGTTTTCGCAATATTTTTTAACTTACAGTTTGGGCAACCCTCTTGTCCGAGGGAGTCGATCGGCTCTTCCATCCCTGACAACTCTGGCAAAGCCAAACGAATATCACGACCCATTTCTATCTCTTCAGGAAATTCGGAAAACCGATTAGCAGAAGGAGAAAATTCGAGAATAGTCAAACTTCGATCTACAACAAAGTATTCTAACTCTCGACATAAAATAAGATGAAGAAATGCAGAGTTCATCACGAATAAAAATGTAGATTTACCAAAGTTAAATCGACTGTAAAAGACGAGTGCAAAAAAAAAGAAAGTAAACTTCTTATGTTTTTTAGACCTAAACTAGACAGATGGAGAGAGCGATCTAGACAACCCAATAGTCGAGAATTGATACAGCCTGAGAAGTCTTTATTCCCCGTGTCACGACTCAAACTTGCCCCGATCGCAAAAATCAATAACGGGAGTGGTACTACTCCCGATCCTAGCCTAAATACTCAACTCTTCAAGTCCATCGGTTACTGTCTTGTTAAAGTCCCCGCCACCCTCTCAACTCAAGCTAATTGTAGCCTCTCCTTGACTCGCAACCGATAAATTTGTCGGCAGCAGAATGGGTATAATGGCGATCGGCTCCTAAATTTGAGATTATGCCGCGCTACAACCCTTACACTCTCCAAATGCAGTTAACCCGGATGTTTGCCGAAGGACAATCCTTTTTTGCCACCCAGAAAGTCCAAGATTGGCTGCGAGAGCGCAACGAAAATCCCGACGCTTACGACATTATTTTCCACTCCTCACCCGCTCCCCCCGGTTCTCAAGACGTTTTAGCCATCGTTGTCGAATTACGTCGTTTGGACGGACAACCCGTCGATTCCTGGCTGCAAGAAGAAGCCAACCGTCACGCTTGAGGGATCGATCGTGCCGGGTGTGCGAGGTGAAAATCTCTCGCTGCTCCTTCTGGCTTTGACCTTTTGCCTTCAATAACGCGATTACTGGCTCATAATAGGTCAATCTGTTTACAATTTTTTACAATAGAAGGAACAAACAGTAACCATCGCCTATTTTGAGGATAAACCTGTGACAGAATCCAATCGCGCTCGATGGGATATGGGTCGGTTTTGGCAAACCCTCCAGTTCTTCGAGATTATTCCCTTCATTGGCAAATTGAAATGGTTTCAGCAGCTCTTGGGAGGTAGCCCGATGAATCAATTTACACCTAGCACTCAATCTTCTGGAGTCATTCTGGTCGCGGGTGCGACGGGAGGCGTGGGTAAGCGTGTCGTTCGGCAACTCCAAAAACAAGGTTACGCCGTTCGAGCGCTGGTTCGAGATGCCAAGCGAGGACGGGAAATATTGGGCAACGATGTAGAACTGGTGGAAGCCGACCTCACCCTTCCCGAAACCTTAACCACCGATGTTTTGAAAAATATCCGTGCCGTCATTTGCTGTACGGGAACGCGAGTGCAACCCGTCGGTGGCGACAGTCCCAACCGGGAAAAATATTACCAAGGCATCAAGTTTTATATGCCAGAAGTGGTGGAAACCCCAGAATATATTGAGTATCGGGGAGTGCAAAATTTGGTCAAAGCCGCAACTCCCTACCTGAAACATGCTGGGAATAAACGACTTCTCTTTGACTTCACCAAACCATCCCAGGATGTCAAAGAAATCTGGGGCGCGGTAGATGATGTGGTCATGGGCGGTGTGAGCGAGAGTTCCATTCGTTTGATTCCGGATGCCGCACTGTTTAGCGGTAACGTTTCCACAGCCAATTCCGGCGGATTTGTCTCGGTCCGCACGCGCAACTTCGAGACGCCTATAGATTTGTCAGCCTATGAAGGCATTGAATTGCGGGTGAAAGGAGATGGCAACCGCTACAAATTCATCATTCGTAGCGAGGAGAAATGGGACGGCGTGGGGTATTGCTATTCCTTCGATACGGTCTACAACATCTCAACGACGGTTCGGATTCCCTTTGCCGATCTGATTCCGGTGTTTCGCGCCAAAACCCTCAAAGATTACGCGCCATTTGACCCCAGTTGTACGACCTCGTTTCAACTGATGTTGAGTAAGTTTGAATACGATGGGGAACTCAATCCCGTGTTCAAAGCGGGTTCTTTTCAACTGCAAATTGAGTCGATTCAAGCCTATAGCGATCGAGTTTTACCTCAGTTCGTTATGGTTAGTTCTGCTGGGGTGACTCGTCCCGGACGACCGGGATTGAATTTGGAAGAAGAACCCCCTGCCGTGCGGATGAATGACCAACTGGGGGGAATTTTGACTTGGAAGCTACGCGGGGAAGACAGCGTGCGCGATAGTGGCATTCCTTATACCATTGTCCGACCTTGCGCGTTGACAGAAGAAACTGGCGGTAAAGTCTTAATTGCCGATCGGGGCGATACGATAAAAGGAAAGTGCAGTCGAGATGATATTGCCGATTTGTGCGTTCGCGCGATGGAAAATCCCCAAGCGTCGAACCTCACGTTTGAAGTAAAAGAAGCCGAAACCCAGAGCAAAGATTCGCCAAATTGGGATGAGTTTTTTGCCAGTTTGCAAAGCGAGCTGCCGCTTTCATCCGTTTAACTATTCGTCCGTTTAACTATTCGTCCGTTTAACTAATAGACATCTGCGGAAATATTCCTCAAACCTTTGCCCCATATAGTCAAAAACTGAGTTTTGGGGGATGTCGAATGGGGGGGATTCGATCCCCCCCGTTGGTCGGGACACAGTTGGCTAAACCGCGCGACTCGACTATAACCGCCGTAATTGTACCGCACAAGCTTTCAACTCCGGCTGACCCGAATCCGGGCAGGCTTCGGGGTGGGTCAAGGCATTGGCTTCGGCGCTGTCTGCCCACAAGGAACCCCAGTGCATTGGGACGAAGACGGTTCCCCCAACAATCGCTTTGGTGACTTTGGCGGGGAATTGGGCGCTGCCTCGGCGCGATCGAACTTCTACTGTATCCCCTTCCTCTATCCCCAATTTCTCGGCATCGCGGGGATGAATTTCGATAAACGGATTCGGGTGCATCTGGCGAATTTTTTCCGTCCGTCCGGTGCGGGTTTGGGTGTGCCAATGTCCGTACAGCCGTCCGGTGGTGAGAACAAAAGGATAATCCGGGTCGGGGGGTTCGGCAAGTCCTCGGGAGTGATACCCGGCAAATCGCGCCTTGCCGTCTGGGGTATTAAATCGTCCGTTGGTATATAACCGTTTGGCATTATCCTTTGTTTCGGATAAGTTGTCGTTTTTTTCGTCGATTAGAGAGGACAAGGCCACTGGATAGACCCTTCGGTGCCCAGTCGAGAGTGGTTAATCCCCGTCATATCGCAGGGACGATCTCGGGTGAGTTGCACGAATTCGGCATGGACTTCAGCAGAATTGGTGAAGGCAAATTGTTCGGCAAATCCCAGGCGGCGTCCCACTTCAGCAAAAATTTCCCAATCGTCCCACGCTTCCCCGGCGTGTTTCTGAAAAGCGGGAGAAAGAGTAACGTAGCGTTCCGAGTTAGTCATCGTCCCACTTTTTTCACTCCACTGGGTTGCCGGAAGCAAAATGTGGGCGTAGGCACTGGTTTCGGTGGGATAGTAAGCGTCTTGATACACCGTCAGAGGAGACTTTCGCATCGCCGCTTTCGTCCGTTCCAAGTCAGGCATACTGACCAAAGGGTTGGTGGCAGCAATCCAAAACAATCCCACATCGCCCCGTTCGAGTCCCAAAATCATCTCCCAAGCGTTGCGACCGGGATAAGGAGAAATTCGTCCCTCTGCCAGTCCCCAAAATTGCTCGACCCGTGCCCGATGTCCGGCATCTTTGACCGAACGATATCCGGGTAACAAGTGTGCCAGTCCTCCGGCTTCCCGTCCCCCCATGGCGTTGGGCTGTCCGGTGAGGGAAAAAGTACCCGCCCCCGGTTTGCCGATTTGTCCGGTCATTAAATGCAGGTTAATGATACTGCGGACTTTTGCCGTGCCCTCGGAGGATTGGTTGATACCCATGGACCACAGGGAGAGAACGCGGTGGGATTCGCCCCAATACTGGGCGGCGAGTTCTAAGTCGGCAACATCGATGCCGCAACGTTCGGCAACTTTTTGGGGGGGGTAATCCCGAACAATTTCGGCAAATTGAGCGAAATTCGACGTACATTCCTCGATATAGTTGGCATCGAGATTTTCCTTTTGTATTAATAAATAGGCAATGCCATTGAGGAGGTCGATGTCGGTTCCCGGTCGAATGGCGAGGTGCAAATCGGCGACTTCGGCGGTTTGGGTACGACGAGGATCGACGACGATTAGTTTCGCCCAGGGGGTCTTTTTGTGGTGTTTTCGCAGGCGGTTAAAAACGATCGGATGGCATTCGGCTGTGTTGGTGCCAATCAGGAAGGCACAGTCGGTTTGTTCGAGATCGTCGTAGCAGCATGGGGGCCCGTCCGACCCGAAACTTTGAACGTAACCGGAAACGGCGGAGGACATACACAACCGGGAGTTAGCATCGAAGTTGTTGGTTCCCAGACAGCCTTTGAGGAGTTTTTGGGCGGTGTAGTAGTCTTCGGTTTGAAATTGTCCCGATCCGTAGATGCAGATGCCGTCAACGCCTTGGGTGTCGCGAACGTGGCGAATTTGGGCAACGATACGATCGAGGGCTTCATCCCAACTGGCTTGGCGGAAGGGTTCGTCGAGGGTATCGCGCATCATCGGGTGCAGCAGTCGATCTTTGTCGATCGATTCGAGAATCGTTGCCCCTTTGACACATACCATTCCTTGACTTGAGGGATGATCTCGATCGCCCCGGACTTTCCAAATAGAAGTTGTTCCGTTCGGTGCAGACTTTGCTTCGTTTTTGACCACCTCAAGACCGCAACCTACGCCGCAATAAGGACATATGGTTTTAATAGCATCCATGTTTCCCCGATGATTGATTGAAGTAAATGAAACCCGATTAAACCGCTCGGTCAAAAAAGAGAAGATCGTTTGTGAGCAAGCGTCATTTTCGGACCAGGTCCAGTCCAAAAATGACGAATCTCGAAACCCCGTAATCGATTGTTGCCCGGACTTCTAGAATTCAACGAAACAATTGCTTTCGCCAATTGAGGCGCTTGTCTAGATCTTTTCACTCTGTGATTTTCAAGTATAACTTTTAGACGGCTTTTATGTTTAACCGATCCTATTGTAAAGAGATATCGAGTTTTTTTATAAAATAACCAGTTACACAAAATACCAAAGACTGCGATTTGCGACTTTCGAGCCTCGGAATTGCAAAGATTCTGGAGATTCTACATCCCAGGTAGATACTTTCTTTTCGGAGGTTTCAAGTTGTGTCATCATTAGTCGGTCGTTACTTCCCCGATCGTGTTAGCAGTTTAACGAAATCATAAATATTGATGGGTCTCATTTGTGTATTTTAAAATACAGAAAATATTGAAAATTAAAACAAAAAAAGATATTTTGATTAGATTAAGTACGAACTCGTTCTTTCTCTTTTTTAATAGTATTTACGATCGCTGTAGAATCCGGGGTGATTAAACAACCCAGAATTCTACAAGCGATCCCAGACATTCAAGTGTCTAACTACTCCGCTGGAGTGACTTCGAGAATCCCACTGGGAGAAAAGACGACTTTAAATGCAGCTTGGGGATTTTGGGTTGCCGTATTTTTAACCTCGGAAAGCGGAATCTCTTTCACGAATTGTTTGGCTGCCGGATTCAGGGGTTCGTAACCCGAAATCGTCCCATCTTCGGTGACTTTGACTTGGTAGGTCAAATCTTCTGTATAAGTCGGTGTGGTTTGCCACTCGAGATCGAGACGATCGAACAATTGCCACCGTAAATCTTCCAATTTCCCAGCATCGGTAATCTCGGCAGGCGGTTCGGGTTCGGGCGCAGGAGTTGTCACTACGGGTGTTTCCGGGGTTGTCGAGTCGGTTGTTGCCGAAGTCGTCGTTGTCGAAGTGGCATCTTCTGCTTTCACCGCTGTCGTTGCCGAAGCTGTCGTTGGGGCAGATGCCGTTGTGGAAGCCGCCGTTGTGGAAGTCGCCGTTGTGTTTTCGCCTGCATCGGCTGCCTTGGCTGCCATAGGCGTGGGGGCAGGGGAGACGGGAGTTTCGACAACTTCCGGCGCTTCTTCGGCGGGTGGGTCGAGTTTACCCGTAGCGGCGTTGTAACCGCCCAGCATCGCCCCAGCCACGGCAAGGGCTAAACCTAAGCCTGCAGCCACTTTA
The DNA here is from genome assembly GCA_963838375.1 of uncultured cyanobacterium. GTDB lineage: Bacteria > Cyanobacteriota > Cyanobacteriia > Cyanobacteriales > Geitlerinemataceae > DVED01. The sequence continues at coordinate 43,619 of CAWIQY010000021.1, forward strand.
GCCCCCAGAGGAAAGTTTTTGCGAGGGGGGACGGTGGATACCGATTGGGGTTTGGTTTTGAGAGTCGCAGTAGACGCAGTAGAGGTCTCACTCTCATCGTCTTCGGAGTGGGCAAAGCGGTGATACAGAAAGTCTAGGGCTTCGTTGCGAAGTTCGTAGTATCTGGGGTCTTCCATGACTCGGGCGCGATCGCGAGGACGAGAAAAGGGAATTTCCAGAATTTCGCCGATCGTTGCCGATGGCCCGTTGGTCATCATCACCAATCGATCGGCGAGGAACAACGCTTCGTCGATGTCGTGGGTGATCATCAAGATGGTGACTTTATGATCGCGCCAAATTTTTAGGAGTTCTTCCTGCAATTCTTCCCGCGTAATCGGGTCTAATGCCCCAAAGGGTTCGTCTAAAATCAGGACTTTGGGGCGTAAAGCCAGGGCCCGGGCGATGGAAACTCGCTGTTTCATCCCCCCAGACAGTTCCGTCGGTCTTTTATCTGCGGCTTCGGTCAATCCCACCATTTCCAGATGAGATTGGGTCATCTGTTTTTTTTCGGCTTCGGATAAGGAAGGATAAACGGTTTCGATACCCAAATACACATTTTCGTATGCGGTTTTCCAGGGCAACAGGGCGTAGTTCTGGAACACCACCATCCGATCGGGTCCCGGTTCGACGATGGGGTTGTCTTCGAGTAACACCACCCCATCGGTGGGCTGGTTGAAACCCGAAATCATATTTAGGAGAGTCGATTTACCGCAACCGGAGTGACCGATCAGGCAGATAAATTCTCCTTCACAGACGGTCAAGTTGACATCGTTTAAAACCGGGTAAGGTCCGGTGGGGGTGGGATAAACTTTGGATAGCCCTTTAATTTGTAAAAACGGCGTACAACTCGGGGCTTCGGCTTGGATTAAGTTCGTTGGAGTCGTATTCAAGGTCGGCATGAGTGGGTGAGGGATAGGTTTTATTAACGATCGATCGGTAGAATTTTCAATGATGATAGAGATCGGTGTTCAGAGATTCAAACCCTTGTTCGGGTTGAATTCCTAGAAAACTTGCCCGAAATCGTCTTATGTTTCGATCGGCATCGAACAGCTAAAAATCTCATCCATCCGAATTTCGGCAACACGGACATTGCCTTTAATTTTGAGACGGTCTAAATAATCGATGGGCGCGTTGGGATCGAACACCGTACCGTCGAAAAGTTTCAGAGGGGCTAAATCCCGTCCGGCATCGAGTAGATCTAAACCTCGCGCGGCTTCGCCGAAGACATCCAAACGATCGATCCGTTCCAGGAGTTCGACCCAGTTGCGAGGGAAAGGAACGATACCCCAGCGGGCCATCTGTGCCAGGGTCCACAGAGAATGGGTTAAATCGGGGCAGTTTGCCCGATCGACGTAGAATTGGTTGAAGCGCCACATCGGTTCTGGCGCAGTGCCCAAACCGCGATCGTAGGCATCGATGAAACCGGGACGCATATATTTAGCAGCGACGCCCACATATTGATCTTTGCCCAATAATTCTAGAATTTCCGGTCGGTTGCGGCGATCGTCGCAGTATTCGCAGGCTTCAATTAATGCCCTCACCAAAGCGATATGAGTCCGGGGATATTTCATCGCCCATTCTTCCCGAACGCCCAATACTTTTTCTGTATGTCCGGGGAACAACTCCAAGTCGGTAGCGATCGCCACCCCCGTTCCATCGAGAATCGCTTGGCTGTTCCAGGGTTCCCCAACGCAGTATCCGTCGAGGTTTCCGGCTTTCAGGTTAGACACCATCAGCGCTGGCGGAATGGTAATCAAGCTGACATCGTTGTCGGGGTGGATGCCGCCGGATGCCAGCCAGTAGCGCATCATCAGATTGTGCATGGAGGTGGGATGTACCACGCCGAAGGTATGAACGCTATCTCGATCGCGCTGAATTAAATTTCTGAAGGTGGCGAGGTCAGTAATCCCCTCGTCGTAGAGTTTCTTACTCCAGGTAATCGCATTCCCGTTGCGCGAGAGGGTCATTGCCGTACAAATGGGGGCTGGAGGGCGATCGCCCCATCCCAGCGTCATCGCCAACGGCATCCCCGCCAGCATTTGGGCGGCATCAAGTTCCCCGCTTGCCAGTTCGTTGGCGAGGATTTTCCAGTTGGGTTTGCGACTGAGGGTCACTTGTTCTAAGCCGTGTTTGGCAAAGAATCCTTTTTCTTTGGCAACCATCAAGGGGGCGCAGTCGGTGAGGGGAATGAACCCGAGATCCAAGTTGATTTTTTCCAAGCCATTGCCTTTGACCGGATCGCCGTGAGTTTCTTTGCGTTTCTTGGCGCGTTTTTGCTGTTCGAGGAAGTACACCATCTCGCCTCGTAGGGCGTAGTAGGTGGGATGGTTCACCACCGTCATCCGGTTGCGGGGACGTGGAATGGGAATATCCAGACACTTGTCCGATGCGCGCCGCAGGTCCTGTGGTCAGCATGATCGCTCGATCGGACAGCAGTAGCGCTTCGTCTACGTCGTGTGTCACCATGATGGCGGTCACTTTGCTTTCTTCGCAAATCCGCATCAATTGTTCTTGCAAACCGCCGCGAGTCAGGGCATCCAACGCCCCGAAGGGTTCATCTAATAATAAGACTTTGGGACGTAGCGCCAGGGCCGGCGATCGCCACCCGTTGTTTCATCCCTCCAGAAAGCTGTTCGGGATGCTTGTCCGCCGCGTGGCGCAGTCCCACCAAATTAATATATTCTTCGACGATGGCGTGGCGTTCGTCTTTGGATAAATGTTTGAGGACGGTATCGACGCCCAGGGCAATGTTCTGGCGGACGGTTTTCCAGGGTAGCAGCGAGTAGTTTTGGAAGACTACCATGCGATCGGGACCGGGTTCGGTGATTTGCTTCCCTTCGAGGACTACACCACCTTTGGTGGGGTTATCCAGTCCGGCAACCATGTTCAGGAGGGTGGATTTGCCGCAACCGGAATGTCCGATTAGGGAGATAAACTCGCCTTGTTTGATTTGGACGGAGACGTTTTTCAGGGCGATATAGACATCGCCACTGGGGAGGGGGAATACACGATCGACGTGATCGATTTCGAGGAAGGGGACAGTCATGATGTGCGCTTTGGCTAGTGGCTAGTGGCTAGTAGGGGCGAAGCATTCGGATGTGCCATCTTTGGGTCGAACCGATCGGATATTGACCGAATGCTTCGCCCGTCTTTGCCGGTCTGTTATCGGTTGGGCGATCGGATATTGACCGAATGCTTCGCCCATCTTTGCCGGTCTGTTACCGATTACCGGAAGGCGAAGATTTGGGGACGTCCGGCGCGGATATCGAAACCGTTGAGGTAGGCAACCGGATCGCTGGGGTCAAATTCCCGTCCGTCGATGAACACCGAACCGGGTTCTTTTTTCATCCCTTCTGTGGGAATTTCCCGGCCCATTGCCTTGGCAACTTCTTCGTAGATGCCAGTGGGATAAATTTCAGCGATGGTTTTGTCCGCATCGGCTGGATATTCCTTCATGTCGATTTGATTCCAACGAATCATCTGTGTCAATAGCCAAACCCCGTGAGAAGCGTAAGGATAGTTAGCGTTATCCGGCTTCTTCAGGTAGTCGGTTTCCAGGAAATTAAACAGATTGAAGTCGGGAATGGGTTTGACGCGATCTTCTTCGTCAAAGCCGCCGTAGTCGTAGGTTCCAGTCATAGACGCTTTGGCGTAATCGACTTTGGCGTTGACGTAGGGACGACCGGAAATGATTTCCACCACTTCCAAGCGGTTGTCCATCACGTCGCAGTACTCGCACGCTTCGATGACGGCAGCCACCATGGCTTTGGCGGTGTTGGGGTTGGCATCGATCCAACCTTGCATGGTTCCCAGCACTTTTTCCGGGTGTCCGTTCCAGACATCGCGATCGACGGTACAGGTGAAACCCGCCCCATCGAACACTGCCCGCTGGTTCCAGGGTTCGCCCACGCAGTAACCGTCCATGGTTCCGGCTTTCATGTTTTCCACCATCTGCGGCGGCGGAATCACGATCAATTTGACATCGTTGTCGGGATCGATGCCCATCGCCGCCATCCAGTAGCGGGTATTGTAGTTGTGCATGGAGGAGGGGAACACCATGGCAAAGGTGGGGGGTTCCGGCTGTCCGGTAATGTATTCCCGGTAAGCCGTACCGAATTCATCGAAGCTGGCGTACTCGGGCATGGGGCGAATTCCCGCATCCCAAGCCGCTTTGGAAAGGGTCATGGCGTTGCCGTTACGATCGAGCATCATCAGCGATCGCATGGGGGCTTTTTCTTCGCCCAGTTGCGTCAGCATGGGCATTCCGCACAAGGCATGGGAGGCATCCAAGCGACCTTGAATTAAGCCGTCCCGAACGGTTGCCCAACTGGCTTCTTTGCTGATCTCGACGTTCAAGCCGTATTTCTCGAAGAAGCCTTTTTCTTTGGCAATCACCAAAGGCGCACAGTCGGTCAGCGGGAATAATGCCGACGGTGAGGTCGGTTTTCTCCAATGTGCCAAAGTCAATGGCGGGAGAATCTCCGGCTGCTGACGAGGCTTCTGAGGCTTCGGGGGCTGTATCTTCACCGCCACTACCACAAGCAGCGATCGTAAATCCGGCAGCAGCTAAGCTGGAGTATTTGAGAAATTTGCGACGATCCATAAATTCAGTTATCCGCGTTGCAATTTAGATGAGTTAAGTTTAGGTTAAGTTCGGCTGGGAGACTCGGGTGAGGGATGGTAGATTGCGCGTGAGGAGCGATGCCCTCGCCCGATGTTGACTAGTTGGAACCTTGGAATCTTCCCACCACAGAATTTTCGACGAAAGCCACGGCTTGATCGAGTAGCAAACCGACAATGCCGATAATGAACAACGACAGAATCACCAGACTGATTTCCCCGGTGTTGTAGGTATCCCAAACGAAGAAGCCGATTCCCGTGCCACCGGTGAGCATTTCGGCAGCCACGATTACCAACCAGGCAATGCCCAAACTCAGGCGCATTCCGGTGAAGATGTAAGGCAGCGTGGAAGGAATGATAATTTCCTTGACCACTTGCATTTTGGACATCTTCAGGACTCGAGAGACGTTCCAATAGTCTTTGGGAATGCTCTGAACGCCCAAGGCGGTGTTAATCAGCGTCGGCCACAAGGAGGTGACGACGATGACGAAGATGGCGGGGGCGTTTTGGGCAACCGACTTGGGAAATCCGTCAGTTAAGCCAGAGAAGACGACGATGCCAACGGGCAACCACGCCAGGGGCGAAATGGGCTTGCCGATTTGGATCAGCGGCGTCATCATTTTGGAGGCAACCCGAGAGGTTCCCACCAAAAATCCCAAGGGAACGGCGATCGCTGTGGCAATCGTAAACCCGATCGCCACCCGAATCAAGCTCAGCAGCGTTAAGAATAAGATTCCTTCGTCACCGCTTTTCAGGGAGAAGGAATTGCCGAGATAGGGCAGGCTATCCTTAAACGTTTGGGTGGGTCCGGGAAGTGAACTGAGGTTGCCTTCGGTGATTTTGGCAACGATACTCCAGAAGAAAATGACAGCGACAAACCCCAAAGCGGGGAAGATAATATTTTCGCCATTTTTGCCCAGGATATTACCAACTAATTTGGCAACTTTATTCTCGGTGGGAGGGTTTGCAGTAACAGTCATAGTCGATGGGTGTTGGGTATTTCCTAGGTGAATCGTTTGGGTTGAGGGTGTTGGTTTACAGATCGAGGACGATCCGTCCGATGGGATGGGAGATGCAGGTTAAGATGGCACCATTGGCACGATCGGTTTCGTCGAGGGCTTCTGGGCTTCCTTCGTAGTTCACCTTGCCTTCGAGAAGGGTTTGCTTGCACGTCCCGCAACTGCCGGAACGGCAACTGCTGGGAGCATCCACTCCGGCTTCTTCCAGAACTTCTAAAATGAAGTCGGCTTCGGTGCAAGCAATTTCTTTGCCCGATTTGGACAAAACGACGGTGGCGGGTGTTGCCGCCACTTCGGGGACGTCTGGTGTCGCGGTCGGCACTGAATCGGTGTCGGTCAGTTTGCCGTTTTTCGCGGTTGCCCCGAATTTCTCAATTAACAAGTCTTGTAAAACGCCTTTGAGGTCTTCGCAAGGGATGGCTTTCATCACCCGTTCGCCCAGTTTGGCGTCTTTGCCTACCGTCCCGCCCATGTAGATATCCACGGCTTCCACGGTTTTGCCATTTTTGCGGGTTTTGGTTCCCATCATGCCAATGTCGGCAACTTGGGGCTGTCCGCAAGAGTTGGGGCACCCTGTCCAGTGCATTCGCACTTTGTTGGGAACGTCTAAATCGGCTGCTAATTCTTTAGTGATTTTCAGACTCTGTTGCTTGGTTTCTACCAGAGCAAAGTTGCAGAATTGTGCCCCGGTGCACGACACCAGTTCTCGAACTAAGGGGGCGGGTTCTATGGAGAATCTTTCCAGCAGGGGTTCGTGAAGCAGGGGTTGGAGACGATCGTTTTTGACGTTGATAATGATGAGGTTCTGCTCGACGGTGAGACGGATTTCGCTGCTGCCGTAAACTTCGGCTAACCGGGCGAGTTCCAACATTTCCTCCCCTTGCAGGCGACCGACGGGCACGTGCAATCCCACGTAGTTAAGTTCTTCTTGTTTTTGGCTATACACGCCGATGTGGTCGCGTTTGTCCCAATCGATTTCGTCTTTGGAAGCCTCTTCTGGCAAGGCATATCCCAGTTGTGCTTCCACGGCATCCCGGAATTTATCCAAACCCCACTCGTCGATTAACCACATCAGACGAGCTTTTTGACGGTTGACTCGCAAGCCGTTGTCTCGGTAGACGGTGAGGATGACACGGCAAATATCGACCACTTGCCCCGGTTCTACCCATGCCTTGAGGGGGATGGCGGCTTCGCAGCGCTTGGCAGAGAAGAAACCACCCACGAGGACGTTAAAACCGAATGTGCCTTCCTTGTAAGCGGGGACGAAGGCGATATCGTTGATTTCGGCGTGGACGGAGTTGTCTCGGCAACCGGCGATCGCAATGTTAAATTTACGGGGTAGATTGCTAAACTCGGGGTTGCCAACCCCGGCGTTGGTGATCGTGTCCTGAACTTGTTGCACCAACTCGCGGGTGTCATACAGTTCGTCGGCGTCGAGTCCGGCAACGGGGGACCCGGTGATGTTGCGTACGTTGTCCATGCCGGACTGAATGCTGGTCAAGCCGACTTGCTTCATTCGATCGAAGATATCGGGAATATCTTCGATGCGAATACCCCGCAGTTGCAGGTTTTGCCGAGTGGTGATGTCGGCGCTACCCTCACTGCCGTAGCGCTGTAGAATCGTTCCCAGCGTTCGCATTTGCTCGCTGGTGATGATGCCGTTGGGCAGTCGCATCCGCAACATGAATTTTCCGGGGGTGACCGGACGGAAGAATACGCCCAACCATTTGAGTCGGTGAATACGATCGGTTTCGTCCATCGCTTCCCAGCCAATTCGAGCAAATTCTTCTAGTTGAGATTGAACGGCAAGTCCATCTTTTTCTGCTTTGAATCGCTCGAATTTATTCAGTGTTGCGGGTTCTTTGTTCATCGTCTCGACAGTGGATGCATTAGTCATAGAAGTTCTGGAACGATCGTTACCTAATTTCTGAAAGTTTTTTGATTTTTTTTGACTAGAGACGGATGAAACCCGTTTATTTTAAAGATTTATCTCCCGTCAGTCTGTATTTTTGATTACGTTATAGCAATGTTATTTTCGATCTGGAATTGGGAATCCAGAAAAAATTAAATCCGAATATTTACACGAAAATCTGGAACTTTCGGGATGAAAGTGAGTTTCTGACTCTCTAAACTTAAACGACAAATTTTCTGGGATTGAGGCTTAGATTAGAATGAGTTCAGGAAGGTTTTTGTATCTTTTGATACTAATTATTAATATTTTGTTAATTTTTGCATAGTCTTGATGTAAAAACTGCATTAATGAGTCTTGATGGAGTTGCAGGGCTGTCGGAGGTACACCAAGCTAGTAAAGACGAGATCCGATCGTTGCCTCCGCGCCCCACCTTCTACATAAATGATGATAGACTCCACCCCCGTGCCCACTGTTTCTGCCACTGAGAATACTCTAAAAATTGCCTTACAAGCTTTGACTGAGGGTGATTTCCAGGAACGATGGGAAGCCGTCAAACTATTTTCTTCATTAGGAAGCGAAGCGATCGAAGCGGCGATCGAACTATTGAAAACGGAAAAAGATGACTGGGAATTGTGTTGGTTTGTGGCTCGCATTTTGGGACAATCCGATCGTCCTATTGCGATCGCGGCACTGATCGATCTGCTACTCGACAACGAGAACGAAGAAGTCAAAGTGATGGCAGCCACGACACTCGCCAATTTCGGGGAATGCGCCATCGAACCCTTGACACACTTGCTTGCCGAACCCCAATGGCAACTACTCGCCATCAGCAGCCTCGCGCAGACTCAACATCCTTATGCGATCGAACCGTTGCTCAACGTCGCCAAAGATCCCAATCCGGCAGTACGTGCAGCGGTTCTCGAAGCCTTACACACTTTCAGAGACCCTCGTATTTTATCCCCATTGGTTGCCGCCTTAGAGGACTTGTCTGCCACTGTGCGTCGGCAAGCGACTATCGGGTTGGGATTGCGATGCTCCGAGTTCCCACCAGAGGTAGATATTGTCAAACTGCTCGAACAACGCTTGTATGATTTAGACTTCTTTATTTGTCAACAAGCCGCAATCGCGCTGAGTCGCTGCGGCACGGATGCAGCCGCATTGGCACTATTGCGAGTCTTGCAAGCTCCACATACTCCCGTTCTGTTGCAAGTGGAAATTGTCCGATCGTTTTCATGGATCGACAGTTTACTCTCATTAGATTGTCTGCGACAGTCTCTCGAGCTGGAGTCATCGCCGTTTGCTTAGAGGCAATCCGATCGATCGGACAAGTTTCCCAATCTAAATCGATCGCTACTCGAATTTTACTGGACTGGCTGCGATCGGCTCATCCGGCACTCCAACAGCCCGAAATTCGTCAAGCTGTCGCCCTGGAACTCGGACGCCTCGGAGATTCTCAAGCACTTCCGGACTTACAAAAACTGAAAAACGACCCCGATGACAAAGTTAGAATTCATGCAGAAACGGCATATCAAAAGTTGATAGTTGATAGTTGATACTTGATAGTTGATAGTTGATAGTTGATAGTGGTTACAACCCATTACCCACTAAAGCCACTAATTTTTCGATACTGTCGAGATCGGGATCTCCGGCAAGGTAACCAATGCCGCGATGGAGATGGAGGTTAAATTGTGTTTTGAGGGTATCAGGATCGGTTCCCAAGCCATCGTTGTGGCAGCGTTGTTTGAGAGCCAGCGCCAGAATATCGGCTATCTCTCCACCAAAGACGCGCCATGCAATTTCCACGTTGCTATCGAGGCGTAAGGGCACGGGAGATGGAGATGCGGTTTCAGCAAGCGATCGACAAAATGCCCAGCGACACAAGATATTCCACTGCTCTACTTTGGTAATCCGTTTGAGTTTTGTCAGTTGATCTTTGGCGGTTTGGGAAAGTTTGATGCGATCGATGGGAGGTTCCATTTTTTTTATTCAAATTTAAACATTCTACGTTATTTTCAATTATGGAATTCCGCCAGACGATCGAGATTTTAATAATTTTTTTAGTAATTCAGGAATTTGTCGATCGTAAATCCTGGACTTCCTCAACGCTCAATCCGGTAATTTGACTGATGGTTTCATCATCGAGTCGTGCCAGCGAGTTTCTGGCAATTTCTAGCATTGCTTCTTTCCGTCCCTGTTCGAGACCTTGTTCGAGTCCCTGTTCGAGTCCCTGTTCGAGTCCCTGTTCAAGTCCCTGTTCAAGTCCTTGTTCGAGACCTTCTTGTCGTCCTAAAGCGATCGCCCCTTGTTGGTCATAAATAAACATTTCACGTCGTTCTAGATCTTCAAGTTCTTCTCGGCTTAAGTTGGCTTGGTTGGCAATTTCAAAGGCTTGATGAATTGCTGGAATCGTATCCATTTTTTCGGGAACCGCAGTTAGAGATGGAGCATTCTTCATGAAATAAATCCATTTATCTGACAAGGTTTCTAACTGCTCCATATTTTTATTGAATTTGGGTAATTCAATAAAAATAAGATCTATTTCGCTATCGGCATACTTCAAGTTCGTGCTTTCTTCTTTATACACAAACCGAGAAATGACCCGATCGAACTCGGCAAACATCTCAAAATCGACGATCGTCAGTGCAATCACGGGTTTGAGCATCCGATATCCTTGACCCGATTCTAATTGAAATGCATAGGTTTTCGCCGCGTTGTATAAAACCCGTTTCCCAAACGATTGTACGTTCAACACCTGCATTTCGATAATGACCAATGTGCCATCATTCAGTCGAGCTTTGACATCGAGATAAGTATCCTTTAAACCCTGCAATTTTGGCGGAATATTGGGGTTAATAATCTCTAAATCTTCAATTCGATCGTTGCCCTCATAAATCAGCGCATTGAGAAAGCTGATGAGAATTTCTTTTCGTTCCGAAGAGCCGAATATCTTTTTAAAGGCGTAATCTGTTTTTGGGTTAATAAATCTCATATCGCAAGTCTATGAAATGTTCGATCGTACAAAAAAGGAAAGGAAAAGGAAACTGCAAAATTCCCCAAATTAACTTTTCCGTCCTTGTGGTAATCATACAGCGGTTTTCGCAGCTATGAGGTACATAAAATTTTGGGTTGATGTAGGGGCGAATGGCATTCGCCCTTCTAGATGTACCGCATAATACCGGGAACCGCTGTAAAATCTAATCTTACATTCTGTCGGCTGGTTCAATACCCAGATAATTTTTATATTGATAATATTCGTCGATTAGACGTTCTAAAATCTAAAATCATATCGAAAGACTGGCGATCGTTATGGGTCGATCGCCATTCGCTCCAGCTAATAAGCGTCTTGAATCTCAAAGAAGTCAGGCGAGATGTAATCCTTCCGCAGGGGCCAACCGACCCAATCCTCTGGCATCAGCAACCGTTTCAGATTCGGGTGTCCCTCGTATACGATGCCGTACATATCGTAAGACTCCCGTTCTTGCCAGTCCGCACCCTTTCCAAATCCAGTACACCGAAGGCACAGTGGGATTATCTCGAGGCAAAAAGACTTTCAGTCGGACTTCTTCGGGTTTATCGGCATTATCAGTCACTTTGATCAGGTGATAAAAACTCACCAAATCGCCACCCGGCGCGTTGTCGTAGCCCCCCTGACATTGCAGGTAATTAAAACCGTAGGCATACAAAGCCGTTGCTAGGGGAATCAGAAAGTCCGGTTCGACTTTTAGAATCTCGACCCCTTGCTTATCCAACTCCAGCGCCTCGCAATCGAAGCCATTTTCCGTCAGCCAGCTCGAAACAACTCCCACCGCGACGGGTTTCGTTTCTTCCTCAACAGGTGAGTTTTTCGGTTGTGCGTCTTCAGCCACGATCGATCTTCTCCTGTTCTGAGGTTAACAAAGCGGGGGGAATCGGCATTCCCATGGCTTCGGTTAATTCTTTTGGCGGCGCATACCGACTCTCGTTCCGCAGGTATTTGCCCGTCAAAATCGGGTCTACCGCTTTCATATTGTGAGAGATAGTGTGGTAGCGGTGGGTTTGCAGGAACTGAGCCCGTTCCTGTAGGGATTCGTTGGCGACTTTTTTGCGGAGTTTGATAATCGCGTCGAAAATGGCTTCCGGACGGGGCGGACAACCGGGAATGTAAACATCCACCGGAATCAGCTTATCGACGCCGCGCACGGCGGTGGGGGAATCGACACTGAACATTCCCCCGGTGATGGTGCAAGCACCCATGGCAATCACATATTTAGGATTGGGCATCTGTTCGTACAGTCGCACCAAAGCTGGAGCCATTTTCATGGTGATGGTTCCCGCCGTGATGATTAAATCCGCTTGCCGGGGGCTACAGCGAGGCAATAAGCCAAAACGATCGAAGTCGAAGCGAGAGCCAATCAAAGCCGCAAATTCGATGAAGCAACACGCCGTCCCGTACATCATCGGCCACAAACTCGACAGTTTTGCCCAGTTGTACAGATCGTCAACGGTGGTCAAAATAAGATTCTCGGATAGTTCCTGGGTCACTTCCAGTCGTTGGACGGGATTCGACAAGGGTTTATCCGAGGTACTCGTACTTAGGTTCTGATTCACGACCATTCCAATGCTCCTTTGCGCCATGCGTAAACGAGGGCAATCACCAAGATGGTGATAAAGATGAGGGCTTCGATAAATGCGAGCAGTCCCAGTTGGCTAAATGCTACAGCCCAGGGATAGAGAAACACGGTTTCTACGTCGAAAACGACGAAAACGAGGGCGAACATATAGTAGCGGATGTTGAACTGAATCCAAGCCCCGCCAATGGGTTCCATGCCCGACTCGTAGGTTGTATTTCGCTCGAGACCCAAGCTTTTGGGTCGGAGGAGCTTCGAGGCAACTAGTGCCAGAATGGGCACTAAGCTACAAATTATCAGGAAGCCCAGGAAGTATTCGTAACCGCTTAGAACAAACAAGGTAAGTAACGACCTCTTGGGTGTATAAAATTTCTTTACTTAGATTTACATTAAATCATAGACAAGATCTCGAAATTCCTCAACTAGACAGTAGGAGTCCCGCGCTAAGATCGCTATGCCTCCGGCACGCTACGCGAACGGTGAGCGTGCCGAAGCAGTGCGCGTGAGTGAAGAGGAGGGACTCTACCTCTGTTTGTCCTCATTGCAGTGGCTACGGCTTTATCGTTTGGCGCTTCGGCAGCGATCGAGTCGAGTGCATAAGTCCGACCACCGCACTCCGTCTAAATCGGGAAGGACGACGTGTGCAGCCCCAACTCGATCGACCGGCGTAGTCCAACGACCCACATTTTGGCTTCTAGGGAAGCTTTCACCCCTGCTGCGGCATCTTCCACGACGACGCATTCTGACGGGGCAAGCTGGAGCTGTGAGGCAGCGTACAGGAAGACATCCGGGGCGGGTTTGGGGCGATCGACGCAGTAGACGTTGGTGACGACATCGATCAGGTGACGAATGCCCAGTTTTTGGGTGACTCGTTCCACATTGCGGCTAGCTGAGGCAATTCCTACTTTCAACTGGCGATCGCGCAATTCAGTCAACAAGTCCCAGACTCCCGGTAACAAATAGTCCGGGGTCATGGTGGCGATCGATTCTAGAAACAGTTTATTTTTGCGCTCTAACAAGGCTTCGATATTAGTTTCTGGCAACACTCGATTCCCCAAAATCGCCATCAAGGAATCTCGGCGAGACAGACCTCGTAGGCTTTCGTTCTTCTGTCGATCGAAGTGAATTCCTTCATCATCGGCAATTTTTTGCCAGGTTAGATAGTGCAATTCGATGGTGTCGGTTAATACCCCATCCATGTCGAAAATCACGCCACCAATCTTCAATCTATCAAGCATTTAGGTTAATAGTTAATGTTGTTAATAGTTAATAGTTAATAGTTATGGTGATTGGTTATTCGTACAACTGACAACTGACCACTAGCCATTAAACCGGATTGCGACCGACACTACGCAATTCCAATTCTCGCAGTTTAACTTCTTGTATATTGAGCTTTTGGTTGAGTTCTCGGGTGCGACGGGAGAGCAAGCGGATAATATTCACCGCGATTCCGGGAGTTTCGTCGATGGCATCGTAAAGTTGCTGTTGGGTCAACATCAAACAATCGCAGAGATCGAGGGTTGTCACCGAAGCCGATCGAGGTTCGGCATCAAACAGGGACATTTCGCCAAAACAAGCGCCTTGTGAAAGTTCGGCGAGTTCTCGATCTCCGATATGCACCCGCACCGTCCCCGAAACAACGATGTAGAGAGATCGTCCTTCTTGTCCTTCTGTAAAAATAGTGTGGTCGATCGGAAAGGACAGCTCATCCATGACGGATGCAAGTCTGACTAGGAAATCGTCCCGCAATTCTTTAAAAATGGGGACTCCTCGAACAAATAGCAGGCGATCGACACTAGTTAACATAGGGTGGAAAACTCGAAGAAGCTAGAATTGAGCGGTTAGAATCGGCAAATTTTCTTCAGACTCAATTCTGGGTTCGGGGAATGAGATTGTGGGTTAGCTTGGACCTAATTGAGCCATCATCTGCTGTACCTGAGCGGCAACCAACCGATCTCGATCGTGTTGCATCCTCGGTAGCAATTCTACCAAAGCGCGGGGAGAAGCAACCTCTAAGTATGCTAAAACGGCTTCCCGCACGAATCCTTTGGGATAGCGCAGTCCGGCTAGGGTTTGCTCGCCCGAGAGACTCCAGTGAGCGACCCGTGCCAGGTGAAAACAGCAAGCCAGAGACCAATCGGACAAGAAATGGCGTAGTTCGAGTAAGTGGCGCAGTCGATCGCTCGGAGTCATGGGGCGATACTCGACCAAATCCGACAGGCTTTGTAGTTTTTCGCGTTCGGATTGTCGGTCTAACACGGTCAGTAGCGATCGCTTGCTGGGAATGTCGATGACGTTATCCAAAATTTCTAAACCTCGTGCCATGTTTGATGGTAACTCAGACTTTAGATTAAACGAAGCTGCCTGAATGGAACTGAGTGGGTATAAAAACTTCATCAATAAGAACAAGCGTTCCTGCACGTCGGCTTGGATATCGTAAAGCGATCGTCTCAGCAGTTCGACGGCGTGTTCGAGACTCAGTTCCAATTTGCCATGGCTTGCCGCCATTGACAGAGCTCCGGTGAAGTCTTCGGATTCGAGAACAATTCTGTCGAAATCCACCAACGCCGCATAAATTTGTCCCAAGAACATCAACTCTCGATCGATGCTCATCTCGACACCGCTGCGTCCCAATCGATCGAGAACACCTTCAATGCCTTTTTCGTCAGGAATTTTTAGTAATACGCGCAAAATATTGCGGCGGTTTGCTCCCCAGGCGGTCATCAAGTGCGTCACCAAGGCATCGATCGCGTCAGCCGTACCAATTTGACCGATGGCATTCCAAGCGTACATCCTGACCAAATCCGGCTTGTGAACATCTTCGGCAAGGGCAAGGGTTCGATCGAGAACCTCGTTACCCAAGCGCACTAGCGATCGCATCGCCGCTTCTCGAGTGGATTTATAATACAGTCCGCGCAACAGCGAAGGATAATATTGCTCCAACTTTGCCGAGGCAATCACTTCTAATAAGGCACAGCGCACCCGCAACGATTCATCTTGCAGCAGGTTGGGGATAAACAGTCGCAATGCCTGCAAATATTCGGCTTCTCCTAGAGCCCGGGTTCCCATCACCCGTTCTCGCTCTTGTTTGTGAGACAGCATTCGCCGCAAGGTGTTGGTGGCTTCGGCTTTTTGCTCTCGGTTGCCGCGCCGCATAATCAGGGAGGCGGCAGTTCCCCGCACCGCTGGATCGACTTCGGAGCGCAGGTAGGGACGCAAAGTGGAGACATCGGGGGCTTTTTCGGTCAGCCAAATGTAGCGCAAAGCGAGGGCGAGGACTTCTGGGGGCAGAGGGCGTTCGATCAGCGATCGAATGGGCGCGACATACTCGGCTTTGGGATAATCGATCATGGCTTCCAAGCTTTGTCGCTGTAAGCTAGGAGGAAGATTTTCCAACAGCGGCGAGATCGCTTCTCCCACATTTTGCGGATCGATCTGACAGAGGAGTTCGATACACGATCGTTTGTCGGCTTCGCTTCCCGGTTTTTGCAGCGTTTCGACCACCGAGCGTTTCAGGATACGTAAGTCTACGTCCGAGACGCCCAATCTTCCGCGTTCGGCACTCGATACCAATAACCCAACATAGCGCGATCGCATTAGGACGATCATCGAAATCCACGCCAGTGCAGCTAGCACGATTAACCAGACAAAGACCTGACTCTGCAATGATATCCACTCTTGCTGACCCACCCAACGCTGACCCAACCAAGTAATCGCCAAAATGACCAGTCCGGTTACCCCGGTGGACACCGGTTCAGCCACCCCGTTGACGAGTGCTTGTACGTTATTGCGCTGGGTTTCTGGCAGGGGTTGAAATAAGACAGGACCAGTCCCTTCGATCAAGGTGTAGTGAAAGAGTTCGTCGATAAACTTGACGGCTAAGATCCCAGCAAAGATCGGGAACCAACCTCCCATAGACCCGATGATCGAACCCACGCCTAAAATCACCACCAAAGCGGGCAGAATTCCCCCAGCCACAAATACACCCACTCGTTCTACCAGGCGGCTGGAGGCAAACCACTGAGTCAACAGCTCAAAGATGCCCAAAACTCCGTTGAATAAGGCGATGAAGCTGGCAATGGCGCTGGCAGTATTCTCTCCTTTGAGGTTTCGTTCTAATTCGATGACGAACTGGAAATCGACCAAGACGTAGAGAACTTCAACGAGGATAAAGAACGTCACCAGTGGTAGGACATAGCTTTGGAGGGGCCTTTTGAGTCGGCGACTGGTGTAGTCGGGTTGATTGTCTTCGATCGATCGGATGCTGGAGTCGGGGAACGCCTGTTTGTAGTTTTCGCTCAGGTAAAATAGGATCGCTGCACCCACTGCCAGCATGACGGATGCCCCGATCAGCATATTTCGCAGATTGAAGACTTCGAGCAGAAAGGGCAGGGAGAAGCCGCTAATGACATCGGCGACGAGAATTCCGCTGCTAATTAGGGGATAGGTTCGCTTGATCTCCCGAATATTGAAGAGTTGGTTGGCGGTGATGGAGGTGTTGAGATCGTTGAGGACGTATACGCCTTCCACCCAGAGGCGCATGACAAATACGGTGATAGCAAATAGGGAGGTCAGCGTGAGTCCGACCCGAAAGAAGAGGAGAGGAACTGCCATCAAGACGGCGATGAAGACGATCGATCTCCGCAGCGGCATAATACTTTGCAGCCACGAGTAGAGAAACCCCAATCCCGAACCAATGCCCGCTCCGGCAACATAAATTAACGGGATGGATTCAGCACCGTATTCGTCGATAAATAGACCGACGGCGATCGCCTCTAACCACAAAAGTCCGACGGAGGTGGCTGTATAAAAGGCGAACATCAGCAGTGTCCGTTCGCTTTCTTCGGGACGGAGATTGACCCACTGCAACAATCTTTGTCCGATGCCCCCTCGATTCAGTTGCAAATTTTTCAGTTCCATTCCATGCAGAGCCGATCGTCCTGGTTTTGAGACTCCCAATACTCAAGTCGCAACTTGATTTAAACAGAATTCAGGAGTCTGGGTTGCTCGGAGTTCAGTCTAAAATCGATCCGACTGGCAGATGAATGTCGGTTTGAACTCCGTTTTTATCGTTTGTACAGACACAAAGCAAGCAGGTTGACGATCTCCACACAACCTGCTATTTGTCAACTTTTTTGTTGGGTTCGATCGAATCGAACTGTTTTCCCTTACCGCTTGGGAGACATCAACATCATCATACTACGACCTTCCCGTTTGGGGGCTTGCTGAAGTTCGGCAACTTCTTCTAGATCGTTGGCTAAGCGTTTGAGTAATTTCTCTGCTAAGTCGGTATGTTGAATTTCCCGACCCCGGAACATGATCGTCGCCTTGACTTTATCACCCGCTTTGAGGAAGCGCGAAGCATTTTTGAGACGCACTTGGTAATCGTGCTCCTCAATGGTGTACCGCATCTTCACTTCTTTGACTTCTGCCGAATGTTGTTTTTTCTTGGCTTCTTTCTTTTTGCGTTCCTGCTCGAACTTGTATTTCCCGTGGTCGATAATCCGGCACACGGGCGGGTCGGCACTTTCGCTGACCAAAACCAAGTCGAGTTCTTTTTCTTGGGCAATCCCCAACGCTTCACTTGGAGTCATGATCCCCAGTTGTGCCCCATCGCTATCGATCACGCGGATCTTGGGAAAGCGAATTCTTTCGTTGATTTTGGGTAGATCGGTTTGGCGTTTTTTTCCAGTTACTGCCATGTGATATTTGTATGCTTGTTGTTAAGAATTGTCAACGTTCGATGAAATTGATACAAGTGCGGTTCTCGTACTGCTATTTTACTCAGTCCGATCGATTTCTGCTCGATCGTTAATCTAAAGTTTGATTGCTGCCAGAATTGGCGGGCAAACGAGATGGCAGAACTTGAGCAAAGAAGCCCCCATTCTTGGAGAATGGACGAGTGACCAATGAGGTGCGAGTCATAATCTTGGGGTGGGGAGAGACCGTTGACAATCGCCCAGTCACCTTTTTGTGATATTTTTTTTCCCAGTCCGGACGGGGAGCATCTAAATTTCAAGTTTTCGATCGCGATGCAAATAAGGAGAATTCATGATCAAATTGTTTGGGTTACTACCCAGTGTAGCAAGCTTATGGATGCTATCATCGGTAGCGGTCATTGCTGCGCCCATAGCGCCGGGTTCCGTCAAGACCCAAGCTCGGACAGTCCCGAACCATCGCCAGACCGGATGGGCATTGCCAACGGCTCCTCGGACACCCGAATTTCCGTTCCCGCCACAGGAAATTGAGGGGAATGACTCGACTGTGGCACAAGCTGCCGACCAAATTGCCATTGTCGAATCGATCGAACTTGCCGCAGATGGCAACCAGTTAATCGTCCGAGTCGATCGACCCATCACCTACTCGAGCGGCTGGGAATCGGCATTATTTTATACCATCACTATCAATGGCGCTCGTCTGGAGTCCGGCGTCAGTGCACCTCAAGTCAATACCAGCACAACCATTTCTCGCGTGCAAGTCGAACAAGCAGGACCCGAAACGGTGATGATTCGGGTACAACCCAAACCTCAAGTCCAAGTCCAAGAGGTCAATCAACCCAGTCCGCAGATGTTGGCGCTGTACTTACAATCTTATTCTGCATCGCCTCCGCGAGTTCCGACGCTATTTCTTCCCACCGAAGGCTCGGACGACTCGAAACTCCCCCGCGCGGATGACGGACAGATCTTGGTGGTTCTCGATCCCGGACATGGGGGTGCAGATCCCGGTGCTGTGGGAATTGGGGGATTGGATGAGGTGGATATTGTCGATCCGGTGGCGAATCGCGTTGCCGAGTTATTGGAGGAAAATGGGGTTTCTACTGTCCTCACTCGGACTCGAGATATCGAGGTAGATTTGCCGCCGCGTGTGGATTTGGCGAATCGTTTGGATGCTAATTTATTTGTCAGTATCCACGCCAACGCCATCA
Organism: uncultured cyanobacterium; assembly: GCA_963838375.1. GTDB lineage: Bacteria > Cyanobacteriota > Cyanobacteriia > Cyanobacteriales > Geitlerinemataceae > DVED01. The sequence goes on from CAWIQY010000021.1 coordinate 62,741, forward strand.
GCCTCAGCCGTCCGGAGGTCAACGGCATCGAAACTTATTATTTCAGTTCTGGAGGAGTACTCGCGGAAACGATTCACGAGAGCTTGATCGATGCCACTGGGGGGCCGATCGGGGGGTGCGGACGGCTCGATTTTATGTCCTTCGCAATACTGATATGCCTGCGGTGTTACTTGAGTTGGGGTTTGTGACGGGGGATTACGATGCCCGGCGTTTGAGCGATCCGGAGTATCGGGAAATCTTGGCACAGGCGATCGCTCGCGGTATTCTTCAGTACGTGCAGCGCTATTGTCCCGGACCCCGGTGCCGAGGGTGAAGATCGCCGGATTTTCAGAAAAATTTGCAGTTTGAGCGGTACTAACGCTTAAATGAACTAAATTACTTCTTGACTGACAAAAGGTCTCTCAGTATCGCGGTTAGCCGCAGCAATCGTACTTAATCGGCAAACTATAAGCAACAAGCAACGCATGATCGACAATCAACGGCGCATCGGCATCTTCGATAGTGGTGTAGGTGGCTTGACGGTTCTCAGAGCGCTCTACCAACAATTACCCAACGAATCTATTCTGTATTTTGGAGATACCGATCGAGTCCCCTATGGAACTCGCACTCCCTCGGAAATTATCCAGTTCTCGCGGGAAATTCTGACTTGGATGGAGCAACAGAATGTCAAAATGGTGTTGATGGCGTGCAATACCAGTTCGGCGCTGGCGCTGGAGACGGTGCGATCGCAGTTTGAGTTTCCGATTCTGGGACTGATTCTGCCGGGTGCTAAGGCGGCTGTGCGCCAAGGCAAGCGGATTGGCACGATCGCCACTCCGGCAACGGTTCAAAGTGGCGCGTATCGCCAAGCTATGCAGGAAATGGATAGCAGCGTTCGGGTTTGGGAAGTTGGATGTCCGGAGTTTGTCCCGTTAATCGAGCAAAATCGCCTTCGCGATCCTTACACGGCACAGGTGGCGCGATCGTATCTGCAACCCCTTCTGGACAACCAAATCGATACGTTGGTCTACGGATGCACCCATTATCCACACCTGGAACCTCTGTTTCGGCAAATTTTGCCCCCGACAGTGAAGCTGGTGGATCCGGCGGTGCATTTGGTGGCAGCGGCGGCGGCGGAACTGGACTTGTTGGGTTGGCGTTGCGATGGAAGTGCAAAACCCACCCGGTTTGGGGTGAGTGGTTGTCCCGAACAGTTTGCCCAAAATTCTCAACAGTGGTTGGGATTTATTCCGTCGGTGGAAAAAGTTTGTTTGCCGACGTTCAGTTCTTCTTTCGTCTGATTTGGGTTATTGGTTCTATTATAGCAACCGAAACTTGGGTGAAGACATCGCGATCGGCCCGCGCATTTGTATGATGCTTATCGGTTCGTCCATGACATTTTTCGTGCAAATGCTTCGCCCCTACCAGAAATCCTCTTAACCGCCAGGTACGACTGCTATAATGACTGAATAGCCACTCGAATTAACACCAATGGATTGCCATTCTTAACCCTTTTTCATCGAAATGAGGAGGGTTAGGAAGTGATTGAAGAGTTTTTTTGACCGATTGATCGGCAAAGTGGGCAAGAACGATCGCATCTAAAATATCATCGTCGGCTACTTCTTTTTTGAGATAGCGATCGCGGATGGCAGCAAAGATCGATCGCACGTCAGAAATTACCAGTTCTAGTAAGGTGAGTCTTTCTTGTTTTCCTTCTGGTGTTTTTTTCTTGAATTGGAGAGGATCTCGATCGTTCAAATGATAAAATAATAATTCGGGGTGGCTTTCAAAACAGCGATTTCTAATTTTTAGGTTTTCTTGCAAAATATCATCGATCTGGCGAATTTTTGGAACGATATTCCAAGACTGAATTGAGATTTTTTTACCCGTTTTGACAGCATTAATTTGACACGCTTGTGCGTAAGAATAAGCATAGACAGCATCTCGAATCGGTGGATTAAAGACCGATGCAGCAAACGATCGTCCTAAGGTTTGTCTCAAGAGTCGATCGCAAAGTCTAGAAGGTTCCGAGTCGGATAAACCAATGGGAATATCAATTAAAGTTGTCGCCGAGTTGGCTAATTGTTCGATTAAAGTTATCGCGTCGCAATCAGTTGACACTGCCAGTGACGATCGCTAAGATAGACTGCCAGCCAGCCACCTCGACAGCCATCGATCCCGATCGTCATATAATTTTTTTCCATTTATAGTTAAAGCTAGAGTCAAAAAAAATATTCTCATCCATTAATATGGTTGATTTCTTACCCCAATTCGAGATTATCGAACAAAGTGAATCCAAACTGGTGTGCCAGAAGAAACTCGGCATACTCTCGAATCTATTTTCGATATTATGGTAAGAAATATAAACTTCCCGGTGTCAGAAGTCGAGAATGTGTTCGGGATATAGCCGATCGACTTCAACAATTTCTAGGCTTGGGGTAAAGATGGGGAGTTAGATCTCCAATTTCTTCGAGATCATCCGATCTACAATAACAATATCGAGAACAATATCGAGTCCTCAACCCGGAGTGCGATCGCCATGACCGTAGCCACACAGAAACTCACCTTTGCCGAATATCTCCAGTATAACGATGGTACGGATACCCAATACGAGTTGGTGGAAGGAGAATTAGTCCCCATGAGTCTAGGTACAGGTAAACACGGCGGAATTTCCAAATTGTTAGAACGATCGTTCGATGATGAAAGTTCGAGAACCGGAAGGAATTGGACAGCACAACGGTTTGCAGTGGGAATTCGATCGCCGAGAGGAGGACGCTGGGATACCTCCAGAATTCCCGATGTGACGGTTCTTTCCATCGAACAGTGGGAAAGTCTTGCCAACAGAGAAGCGGTCATCGAACTCAACGAACCGCCGCCGATTCTCGTTGTTGAAGTCGTCAGCGAATCGACTCAAACTACCGATTATCGCAGCAAGCGTTCTGAATACGCAGTGTTAGAAATTCCCGAATACTGGATTGTCGATCCCATTCAAGCGATCGTCACCGTTTGCACTTTGGTAGAAGGATTTTATGATGCGATCGCGTTTCGAGGAGAAGAACGCATTCTTTCGCCGACTTTTCCTGAGTTAGATTTGAAAGCAGAGCAAGTATTAAACATCTCCAATTGAAGACGCTTTCTTAAAAACACGATCGTTTCTCGATATTGCGGTGCAACTTTTCGGACTTGTTACCAATTACCAATTACCAATTACCAATTCGTTAAATGCACCGAATATTAACCGGATCGTTGCGTGTCGAACGTCTGACCATTCCCATCCTTCAACTGAGCGATCGTTTAGTGGGGACAACCTTGGTTCAACTCTCCGATTTCCACTACGGAGAAGGACGGCTGAGCGATCGATTACTCCAAGATGCGATCGCTGCCAGCAACCGTATCAACCCCGATCTCGTCGTGTTGACGGGAGATTACGTCACCCACAATCCCCAGTCTATCCACCCTCTCGTTTCTCACCTCAAACACCTGCAAAGTCGTGCTGGAGTGTACGCCATTCTCGGCAACCACGATTTAGGGTATCGCCGCCGTGGTTATCGCGCCGAAATTATCACAGCGTTGACGCAAGTGGGTATTCCAGTGCTCTGGAATCAAGTGGTTTACCCCCTGGGATCGGACTTAGCCTTGGTGGGATTTGCCGATTGGAAATCGAGAGAGTTTTATCCTCGTCCCGTGATGGAACGCATCGACACCGAGATTCCTCGCATCGTCCTGTCCCACAACCCCGATACCGCCGCCTCTTTGAGAAATTGGCGCATCGACTTGCAACTGTCGGGACACACTCACGGCGGTCAAATTTGCCTTCCTGGATTGGGCGCAATTTCCCGGTTGATGAAACCCTTGCGTCGGCGAATTCCCGACCGCTTTCACCGCTATATTCCTTATTTGTCGAAATGTGGTGGGGTTGTACGTCATTGGGAGTGGGCTTCGGGACTGCATCGCGTTGGCAAAAACTGCCTCTACGTCAATCGCGGTTTGGGAACCCATCCCCCCGGTCGTTTGTTTTGTCCGCCGGAAGTGACGGTGATTACGTTAACGAGTTAAAGATTTCTGGCTTCAAAGGTATTGCATTGTTCGATCTCTCCAGTTTGAAGTCCCTGGGAAAACCAGCGAACCCGCTGTTGGGAACTGCCGTGGGTGAAGGAATCTGGCACGACATAGCCTTGAGCTTTACGTTGGAGTCGATCGTCTCCGATACTACTGGCTGCATTCAAGGCTTCTTCGATATCGCCTTGTTCGAGAATCTGCCGCTGACGATCGGCACGATTTGCCCAAACCCCGGCGAAACAGTCAGCCTGTAGTTCTAACATGACTGAGAGTTGATTGGCATCGGTTTTGGAAACTTGGCGCTTCATTTGATGAACTTCGCCGGAAATGCCGAGTAAGTTTTGGACGTGATGCCCGACTTCGTGGGCGATGACGTAGGCTTGAGCGAAGTCTCCGGGTGCGTTGTGGCGGTATTGTAAATCTTCGTAGAAGCTTAGATCGATGTAGACTTTACGATCGGCCGGGCAATAGAACGGGCCCACGGCGGCTTGAGCATAGCCGCAGGCGGAATCCACGGCGCCAGAAAAGAGCACCAGCGTGGGTTCTTGGTACGTTGCTCCCATTTCGCGAAACAATTGGCTCCAAGTGTCTTCGGTATCGGCGAGGACGACGGACACAAACTCCACTAATTCTTCTTCTTCGGGCGATTGTGAAACTGGAGCATCTTGTACGGGTGCACCGCCCTGAAACACCATGCGAGGATCGCCGCCAAGTAGAGTGACGACGACTGCTAAAATAATCGTGCCGATGCCACCACCGACCATCATCGGTCCTGATGAACCGCGTCCGCGCCGATCTTCGACATTATCGCTTCTGCGACCGAGTTGCCACCGCATTTATAGCCCCCTTCCCATTTCGATCGATATTTGAGGTTGAGTCTAGTGTATCGGGTTTCCTCCTGACATCCTCCTTAAGCCATACTTTTGGTCATGACCGATCGTCAGGAGTCGCGAGGTTTTTTTTCTAACGATCGGGCGATCGCCATTGTATTAGTTCGATCGCTCCCAGAACTTGATTCCAGAAAAAGACTATCATACATTTATTAATTTATTAAAATTTTGGGTTTCTTTCCATTTTTTTATGCCTCATACTGGATTATTGCCGATTAATTTTTTTTGCCTGAGACCTAAGCGAACTTTTATCCCAAAAGTGTTGCTTTGTGTCTTAATGTTAAGTTTGACCCTTGGGGGATGTGCCGATCGGCCCAAAAGCGATGTGGCGATCGCGAAGTCTTCCTCAAAGTCTAGTTCCACCGCACAAGTTGACTCAGAATCGGTCAATCCACAACTGGTGAAAGCGAATACTCAATTTGGGTTTAAATTATTTTCCCAAATTTACCAACAACAAAGCGATCGAAATCTGTTTATTTCTCCGACTAGTGTGGCGCTCGCTCTCTCGATGACTTACAACGGTGCGGGGGGAGAAACGCAACAGGCGATGGCGAGAACGTTGGAATTAGACAGTCTGAGTTTAGAGGAGATTAACCAAGCCAATTTAGCGCTCAAATCCACGTTAGAAAGTTTGGATGACACTGTACAATTGACCATTGCAAATAGTCTTTGGACGCAATCTGGAGCCGATTTTAACGCCGAATTTATTCAATCAGCGCGACGATTTTATCAATCTGAAGTTGCTGAACTTGACTTTAGTAATCCTAGTGCTTCTGGAACGGTGAATACTTGGGTCGATCGACAAACAAATGGAAAAATCTCTCAAATCGTCGATCGACTCTCTTCAGAAACAAAGCTGTTACTGGTCAATGCTATTTATTTTAAAGGAAAATGGAGCCAACCGTTTTCCACGAACTCAACTCAAAATTTGCCGTTTACGCTACTCGACGGCAGTCAAAAACAGCGTCCTTTGATGTCCCAAGCGGGAGAATACCGCTACTTAAATAATGACATTTTCCAAGCAGTGAGCGTGCCTTATGGGGATGGGAATATCAGCTTGTACGTATTTTTACCGAAAAAAGAAGTTGGATTATCCGGATTGATCGATCGTCTCAATGCTGAAACTTGGAATCGGTGGATCGGAGAGTTTACTTGGCAACCGGGTTCAATTAAACTGCCGCGTTTTCAACTCGAGTATGAAATTACTCTGAATGATACCTTAAAAGCTTTAGGAATGGATATTGCTTTCGATGAAAATCGATCGGACTTTTCTGGGATACAAACGCCACCGCCGAATTTAGCCATCAATCAAGTGAAACATAAAACCTTTGTGGAAGTGAACGAAGAAGGTACGGAAGCGGCAGCCTCTACTTCTGTTGGCATTGTAGCGACATCTGTGCCTTCAGCACCCTTTGAAATGGCGATCGATCGTCCTTTTTTCTGTGCCATTAGCGATGAGAAAACGGGGACAATTTTGTTTTTGGGTTCGATCGTCGATCCTTAGAAAATATGAGATTAAGCGACCGCTAAAGCTTCTTGTCCATGTTGACGTAACAACTCCATCAATTCATCTCGGTAGTCGTGGAACGTGGTGTGGCGTTTGACCGCATGAGTACGATCGGGTAATTTGATCTCCATCTTCTTGCGAACAGTACCAGGACGAGAACCTAATGCATAGATTTGACTGGAGAGAAATATCGCTTCTTCGACATCGTGAGTAATCGTAAAAACGGTAATTCCAGTTCGCTGCCATAGATCGATCATGAATTCGTGCATCGATTCTTTGGTGTGAACATCGAGAGCACCAAAAGGTTCATCCATCAGCAACACTTTCGGTTCGCAAGCGAGGGCACGGGCGATCGCCACTCGTTGTTTCATACCGCCAGATAAGGCTTTCGGCAGCGATCGAGCGAAGTTTGCCAATCCCACCACATTTAAATAATAACTAGCTTGTTCCCGCCGTAATTGCTTGGGAACGCCTTGTAGTTTCAATCCAAATTCGGTATTTTCCTGCACTGTCATCCACGGATACAGCGTATAGTGCTGAAACACCATACCGCGATCGGGCCCAGGTCCAGTAATCGGTTTTCCGTCTAGCAAAATGTTACCGGAAGTTGGCAAGTCTAGTCCGGCAATTTGCCGCAACAGTGTAGATTTTCCCGAACCTGATGCCCCAACAACACAGATATATTCACCTTGTTCGACGGTCATATTGATATCTTGGAGGACAACCAACGAACCGTTTTTTGTATCAAAATGTTTGTGCAGATTTTTGATTTGTAAGTACATAGCTAGGTTGGTTGTTCGTTTTTAGTTGAAGGATAGTATTTTACGCGATCGGGAAACGCAGCATTTTCGGAATTTGCCAGCAAACAATAACAGATAACGATTTACCGTTTTTGACTTGCCCATTTACAGGAAACTCGTAGAAGGTATTGAAACAAGAGATCGAAGATTAAGCCGATCGTGCCAATGACAATTAAGCCAACAAAAATCTCATCGGTTTTTAGAAATCGTCCAGCAACGCTGATCCGACGTCCCAAACCTTCTGTTGCGGCAATCAGTTCGGAGACAATGACCAATTGCCATGCGGCAGCGAGATTGATTCGGCAAGCATCGATAATACCGGGAAGAACATGGGGGAAAATCACTTGAAATAATGTCTGAATTCGATTTCCCCCTAACATATAAGTTGCTTCAATTAGGTCTTTGGGAACGAATTTAACTGTATCCATTACCATCAATCCGTTGAAGAAGAAAACCCCGATAAAAATCAGAGTTATTTTTGGCTCTTCTCCAATTCCTAGATACAAAATGAGCAATGGGATAAATGCTGGCGCAGGCATATATCGCATTAGCCCAAATAGGGGTTCTAGCAAAGCACGAATGCTCGCAAAACTACCCATCAATACACCCACAGGAATGGCGATCGCTGAGGCTAAAAAGAATCCGACACCGACTCTCCAGAGGCTAGCGATCGTATCTTGGAGAAGTTCTCCCGTACTCCAAAGCCGTCCGAATGCTTCTATAACTTTACTCGGGGATGGTAAAAACTTTGGATCGATATTCCCAAAAGTTGTCATCAGCCACCACAGCAATAATGGCAATCCAATTGAGGTCAAGACTAAAACAATATTGAGATTTTTGGGAATATCTTCAGACAATCGCCAAAAAACCGTGGGTGTTAGTGTTTTAGGTCTGATGTAAGATTGGATCGATCGATGGCTGTCAGTCATGGCTGTATATTTCCTTGTGGCTGTTTGTCGATCTCAGGTTCTACCTAAACTTGTGTCATCTTTGATATCATTTGTTCTTCTCTGCATACGCTTTTACAAAACGATCGTCAAATAAGTTGCCGAGTTGAGGTTTCTTTTGAGTTAATCCCACATCGATTAAAAATTGACTCATTTCTTCCGCCGCAAACTGAAGAGAATTTAGATCTTGTCCTGGTTGAAACGCTTTCAGATTTTCCTCAACCGTAAAAATCTGTGTTCCATCTGCATAATCTTTATACTCATCCACCGTGACATTGGCTCGCTTTGCCATAATCTCATAAGATTTATCGCGGTTTTCTTCGATGTGTTGAATTGTTGCAAACCAGGCATCGACTAACGTTTGAACTTTTTCGGGATTTTCGTCTACAAACTTGCGAGTAAACACCAAATGATCGGAAATCGCACCTGGAAAATCTTTGGAACTGAATAACTCTTTACTTCCCGATCGCTTTAAAGCTTGGGTTGTAAATGGTGCAAATACGGCAACGGCATCAACCTGTTCTCCCACAAAAGCCGTTGCGGCTTGTCCGGTTTCTAAGGGAACAAACTCAATATCCTCTGGAGATAACCCTTCTTTTTTTAATCCTAGTAATAAGAGAAAATGATCGACTGTTCCTTCTTCTGCGGCAACTTTTTTGCCTTTGAGATCGGCGATCGAATTAATTCCTTCACGGACAATTATTTTATCGTTTCCGGTTGAGTTATCATTAACCAACACAATGACTTGATCGGCTCCTCCAGCTAAAGAATTGACGGTATCTCCTAAAGTTTGACTATTTGCGTCAATTTGTTCGGCATTGAGCGCATTAATTGACTCTAAATAACCATCGAACCATTTGAGATCGACATTTGCATTATTGGCGGCAAAAATGCCCTCTTCTTGCGCCACTTGCCAAGGAAACCAACCGGGCCAAGCGCTGAATCCTACCCGGACAGCACCCGCAACAGCAGCAGGATTCGTATCTGTGTTGGTGGTGGTGTTGACATTGCTAGCTGGGTTAACGCAACTCACGGCAAACGTGAAGGTTAAGCAGAATAAGAAAATGTAGGATAGTGGCGATCGTAATTTCACGGCAGCGTCTCAATATAAGTGTTAAATTAATCTAATAGCTCTCTTTTTTTTCAGAAGAAAGAGAGCCTTGAAATCAAAAATTCAAACAGCAATCGAAGGCAGTATTTCCAGATTCGATGAGTTGGGGATTTGAGCGCGTACCCAATCCAGCCAATCAATTAATCCCGCTCCATTTTTGGCTGAAACTGGAATAATTGTCACCTGTGGGTTCATTTGTCGAACATTATCTATAATTCGATCGATATTGACATCGAGATATGGCGCTAAATCCATTTTGGTGATTAACAAACAGTCTGCTTCCTGAAACATGACTGGATATTTGAGCGGTTTATCTTCTCCTTCGGTCACACTGAGTAGTGCAACTTTCTGGTGTTCTCCTACTTCAAATTCTGCTGGACAAACCAAATTGCCGACATTTTCCACGAATACAATATCGAAGTCTTCGGGGTTATACTCATGGGAAAATTGATGAATGCCACCCGCAACCATTTTGGAATCAAGATGACACGATCTTCCCGTATTAATGGCAATTACTGGAACATCATATTGACGCAAACGATCGGCATCTAATTCGGTGGTCATATCGCCTTCAATCACGGCAATCTTAAGTTCGTGTTGCAGTAAAGCCAGTGTCTGTTCTAATAGTTCTGTTTTTCCCGCACCTGGACTACTCATGATGTTCAAACAGATAATTCCCCATTCATCAAAATGAGGCACGGTTGCGATTTGCACCGTCTTGGTTGGCATGGAGTAAATTGATTTCTAAAGCAGCGTCAAATGTTTGGTGCATAATTGGAGTAACTGGTAATTGGTAATAAAACAATAAACAATCTCAACTCACCTGTTTAAATAACTATGAACAAATTGTTGATTTTTGATCGTTATGCGTATACTCAATTTTCTCGATTTTGAGTTCGCGTCCCGATCGAATTTCTTCCATCGGCGATCGACAAGTTGGGCAAGCATATTGAATGCCAATTTCCGGATGATATTCCTGCTGGCAACGATCGCAAAAGGCTATTAATGGAATTTCTCGAATTGCGAGTTTTGAACCGTCTAAAAAGGTGTTACGAGTTTGCACTTCAAAGGCAAATTGTAAACTCGCTGGTTCGACACAGGTAAACTTCCCAACGACTAGATGAATTTGGGAAATATGCGGCTTTTCTGGCTGAGATTCCCACCACTCCTTCACCGTTAAAATTAGCGCTTTGGTCATATCGGTTTCGTGCATTAAATCACGCCCTCATCACGTCCACGGCACATCTACCTCCATGTTGGCTTCTGGATAAATATAATTTGGTTTTTCTTCGCGAGGCAGTTGTCCCGACAAAACTAGATGCGCCATCGTGTCGCAAATCACCCGAGTTGCCATCAAGGAAGTGATATCGCTAATGTCATAAGGCGGAGAAACTTCAACAATTTCCATGCCGCAAACCGGTGCGCGTCGGATGATTTTCCCTAGTAAAGATAGCGCTTCGCGAGGGAGCAATCCACCGGGTTCTGGCGCAACCCGTCCCAGGAACAAATCCGGCATCAATGCAATCGATATCGAAACTAATCCACACGCAATCTGTACCGTCCAATGCCCGCTCTAAGGCAAATTCTACAGCAGCATCAATGCCCATTTCAGTAATATCAGTTACCGTTAGAATATTGGTCGATCGTTCGCGACAAATTTTCACACCTTGGCGAGGAACTTGCCAACCGCCAATTCCCAATTGCACTAAGTTTTTAGCCGGGGCATTTTTCATGTTTGTGGCATGAAACCACGGGCAAGTATGCATCCGTTCATCTAAGTCGGTTTCTTGAGTATCGACGTGACGATCGAAGTGAATAATTCCCACTTTTTTATCGCCTAAATGCCGACAAATGCCGCGAACTGTGGGAAATCCAATCGAGTGATCGCCGCCTAAAACAATGGGAAATGCGCCGGAACTAAAAATGTGAGCAATGCCTTTGGAAATTTGATCGAAAGACTTTTCATTATTTGCCGGAATGGTGAAAATATCGCCCACATCGCACAGTGTAATTTGCTCTCGCAAATCGATGCCCATTTCAAAATTGTAGGGCGTATACAAAGCAGAAATTCGGCGAATGCCTTGAGGTCCGAAGCGGGTTCCGGGGCGATAGGTGGTTCCGGAATCGTGAGGCACGCCAACGATCGCCACATCGTAGTTTCCCACATTACGTACATCTTCTAAATATGGCGCTTTTAGAAATGTATTAATGCCTGCATAATGGGGCAGTTCGCCACGAGAAAAGGTGGGGATACTGCGATCTCGAATACTTTCAGCCGCTTCGAGTCCGTATTCTAATCCTTGAGAAACTTCCTGTTGCCAACCCGTCATCGGCAACCGGCTTTCTAGTTCTAAAGCGCGTTGAGCTTCTGTTAAGTTTTGTTCGCTTGCGTTGGGACTTTGAAAAATTGGCTGTTCGGAAGAGTTTTCGGTCATAAGATCGGATTAAATATTGCCACAAAATAGCCAGTTGGGGATCGCCAAAATATGCAAAAATCCAGGAGAAATATTCAGTCTAATAGACTGAAATTTCTCCCGGGCTTTTCTCCCGCCGTGCGGCTAGCAAATTACTAAATAGACAACTCGAAAGCCTATATCTGAAGTGCCAGCTTGCCTCTCTCGGACCAGTCATTCAATATTTGAATTACGTTTGAATCGGAACCCTAGAGGCATTTATGTTTGTCCTGTATACAATTACCAATAGATTTAGCTCTAAGCTGTATCAAAATATACACTTTAGAATTTTGTCGATCGATCGTCCTTTTTTCTGTGCCATTCGCGATGAGAAAACGGGGACAATTTTGTTTTTGGGTTCGATCGTCTATTCTAAGGATCGACATAAGCAACCCAGAAAGAAAGCGGGCGAATGGAATTCACGCCTATAAAAACCAAGTCCGCCGTCGCGGACTGAGGAATTGTCTAACCTGCGTAGGCAGGTTTCGCTTCTGTAGTCGCGGTTTGCAACCGCTATATTTTCAATAAGTTTACTTTCCAAACAGTTGCCGCCACAAACGCCGGAACCAGCGCTTCAGACGTACCCAGAGGCTACGACGACGGCGGGGAAGGGGTGACGGGTCGCCGATGGTGGGGGCGGGACGGGGAATGGCGGGAATGATGCCGTGAAGGTGGTAAATGGCGGCGTCACAGTCTTGGACTTTGTGTTCGAGTTCGAGTTTGGCGTAGAGTTGACGGGCTTTTTGGTAGTGTTGGAGGGCTTCCCAAGGTCGATCGAGTTTAGCGAGGGTATAGGCTAAGTTTTTGAGGGAATTTGCCTCGCCGTGACGATCGCCGATTTGGCGGAAGATTTCTAAAGACTGCTGGTGAAAGTCGATCGCCGTTGGGTATTCTCCCAGGGAACCGTAGGCAATGCCCAGACCGTTTAGGGAATTTGCCTCGCCGGAACGATAGCCGATTTGGCGGAAGATTTCTAAAGACTGCTGGTAAAAGTCGATCGCCCTTGGGTATTCTCCCAGGGAACCGTAGGCAATGCCCAGATTGTTTAGGGAAATTGCCTCGCCGGAACGATCGCCGATTTGGCGGAAGATTTCTAAAGACTGCTGGTGAAAGTCGATCGCTGTTGGGTATTGTCCCAGGGAACGGTAGGCAATGCCCAGATTGTTTAGGGAAATTGCCTGGCCGGAACGATCGCCGATTTGGCGGAAGATTTCTAAAGACTGCTGGTGAAAGTCGATCGCTGTTGGGTATTGTCCCAGGGAACGGTAGGCAATGCCCAGATTGTTTAGGGAAATTGCCTGGCCGGAACGATCGCCGATTTGGCGGAAGATTTCTAAAGACTGCTGGTGAAAGTCGATCGCTGTTGGGTATTGTCCCAGGGAACGGTAGGCAATGCCCAGATTGTTTAGGGAAATTGCCTGGCCGGAACGATCGCCGATTTGGCGGAAGATTTCTAAAGACTGCTGGTGAAAGTCGATCGCTGTTGGGTATTGTCCCAGGGAACGGTAGGCAATGCCCAGATTGTTTAGGGAAATTGCCTGGCCGGAACGATCGTCAATTTGGCGGTAAAGTATCAACGCTTGTTGATGAGAATCGATCGCTTCCGAAAATCGAGAGATGTCGTCATAAAAACTCCCCAACCTTTGCAGCGAGTTGGCTTCGTCTGCTTTCAGATTCAACGCCTGTTGGCGATCGATCGCTTTACGAAAATAGTCGATGGCGCACTGTTGTTCCTGCGCCAAATTCTCCGCCTCGCCACGTCGCACCTGTCGCGCGTATACCTGGGCAGTGCGATTGTACAGCGTTGCCAAACTTGCCGACTCCGGCGCGGAAGCTTCTAAGTTTGCCACGTTTTCCAGCAATTCTGCCAAGGGGGGTAAATCTTTGTTGGTTTCCGTTTCGGTTGTCTCCAATTCGCCCGAATGATATTCGCCCTCGACATAGGTGGGTAAGTTTGCCGTCAGTTGTCCTTGTTTTGGATTTATCGAATCCGCAACTGCCGGAATTTCCCCCACAAACCGAAACACTCCCTTGCGCCAACTCCAAAAATCCGGGGCGCGACGACTCATTTCCCGCAAAATCCGACTCGTCACCCAGAGAACGATGGGATACTCGAATTCGCGCAAGCCTTCCCGCGTCCACTGCAAATAGCCGAAAAACCGATCGAGTTGGGTTTGTTCCGTATCCTCCGCCCGCAGGTTCACCCGCAACAGCACATCCGCCCCCGTCACGGTAAACACCGCCTGCCTACCCAGTTGCAAATAGGCTTCGGACTGCCGCAATTTTTCTAATTGTGCCTTCAAACTCGGTTGCTTCCCCAATTCGATTCGGAATCCGCGAATATTGGGGTAGATTTCGGCTTCGTAACGTTGGATAATCTGTTCTCGGAGACTGCGATCGTCGCAAGAGACGATAATTGGCGATAGCATTCCCTGATATTCTTCGATCGAGGTTAACAAGCTTTCGTACGCATCTTCGTTGCGTTCGGAGTGGCTTGTTTCTGGGAAATTTCGCGTCATAGAGTTATTCCCTCTGTTGTCGAAGACTTAACCTCTCCCCCAACCCCTCTCCTTCGAGGAGAGGGGAGCGATCGCAGTTGCCTAGGTCGTTATGTTGTCGAAGACTTAACCTCTCCCCCAACCCCTCTCCTTCGAGGAGAAGGGAGTTCAACTCGGGTTCTGTGATTCCCCTCCTGCTTTTGAAGATCCCCCCCTCGCCTTGCAAGAGAGAGGGGTTAGGGGGAAGAGGTTCGTCGAACTCAGCCGCACGAAAATCAGGGGGCGATATCATCGAGACTGTCCTCCTGGCGCAACAAATCCGCCACAATGGGGTTTAAATCGTACCAAAGTTGGGCGTTGCGATATTCCAGCACGTACAACCCGTGGAACAAGTCCAGAAAGCGCTGATTTTCCGCATCTTGGGGCTTCATTTCACGGTACAGTTGCACCAACAAATCGTAATCTTTCTGTCCCAACGGTTCGGCATATTCAAGCTGTAAATCGGTGAGAACCGTATCGAGAATTCGCCGATCGATTTTGACCAGAGGTTTATCGAATTCCTGCCGCCGGATCTGCCGCCGCAACTCCGTCATACATTGGTTGCAACTGCGATCGGCAATGCGAATGAACTCTCGCAAGACGCCCCCACTTTTGAGGATCATTTGTGGCTTAACCTCCAGATCGATTAACGAATTGGGTAAGCGTTTAGCAAGAATTTCTCCGAAAATTTCCATCAACTCGGCATTCGGCTGGCGATCGAGTTTTCGCACCGCTGTTTTACTAAAAAACTTGGCAACTCGCATCGTGTGAATTTTATCCACATAGGCTTCGATATTGCGTTTCAGCGCCACTTCCCGTAACGTCGTTATTGGAATCGTATAAATAATCCGAAAACTGGGTTGCAGAAGCGGTTGAATATTGCTGTGAAAAACGCGATCGACGATGCTGAGATCGAGCTTATCGAGATCGTCAATAATCACTAAAACTTCTTGCTTCGTCGCGCTTTGGATATAAGCTTGAATCTCGTTAATCTTATCGATTAAATCGGAAATTTTGCGAGCAAATTCTGTCGTGATTTCCTCGCGCACGACGGAATTTGCTTTTAACTTGCCTTTAATCGCTGCCAGAAACTTGAGAATGCCTTCCAGTCCAATCCCTGCGCTGGCTGTTCCGCTCACTTCTAACTCAGCTTCGATCGCTTGAGATTCAGTTTGGGTATGTTTTCCCAACCATTAATACAGGCTTTTTCTCAGCTGGGGATTGAGTTTTATCGATCGCCGTTCGGCAGCTTCGAGCAACTGTACCGCCATAGAAAACAAGATGTTAACGTGGTCTACTGCCGATTGTTCGATGGTATCGGAGATGGAAAACAACACCACAAAATAACGATCGACCAGCCGATCGTTTGTCAACTCTGCTAACAGCGTAGATTTGCCACATCCACGATGTCCGGTAAAAATGATTTTATCATTTCCGGGTGTACAATCTTCGACAGCACTCTCCAACTCATCGAGGATATTTTCGCTGTACGGGACGCCAAATTTGGCTAAATCTTTGGGCGTAATCAGCGGCAGAAGTTGCAGATTCCGACTTGCCGATCGAAACTCATTAAGTTGATGTTGGAGTTGCTCGCGATTTGGCATCACCTATTCTATCCGCATTCTTGTCTATTATTATCTATTATTGTAACACTTTAGCGATCTCTGAAGCGATTGTCAGGCTGTCATGATGTAGGGCAAGAATTCGATCGAGCGATCGTTTTATCCAGATACTTTTTATTTATAAAATCGTCAAAAACACTTACCAAAATACTGACGGTACAATTCAAATCGAGGAACTACTAAATTTCCTTGTAAGTGAACTAATCCCATACTATGTAATTTAAATGCGATCGCCGATTCTAACTCTACAGCATTGTTACTCCGAACCACTTTTGCCAAAGCTGTGGCGAGTTCTGGATGCTTCTGTAAACTCCATAAGTGGCGACGCAAATGATCTCCATAAAGTCCAGTTTCCGTTGCAGCCGTTTCTAACAATTCTTCCCAACTTAGCTGATGCTGAGCGATATGATAGAGTGCTAAACGCACCAGATAAGGATGTCCTCCAACTAATCCCATCAACGGCTCGATTCGATCGGTCTGCCAATTCAACCCGTGTCGCTGCGCTAACTCTCTCACTTGAAGTAGATTAAATTCCGGTAATTCGATCGGTAAACCGACATGAAAGGGCGATTGATTGATATTCAAGGATATATAAACTTCGGTGGAATAGACCATCACTAAACGTAGATTTTTCCACAGTTGACTATTGCTATCACCATATCCTGCTTTTTCGTACCAAGCGCGAAGTAAACAAAAAAAATCATCGGCAATTGTAGGATACTGAAACACTCGATCGACTTCATCTAAACCCAACATCAAAGGTAGATCGTTATCGGAAAGCAAGACAATCTTCAAAATAGGCAGTACAATTATCTTTGCTACCGAAATAATCACTCCATCGATCGTCAATTCGATCGATTAAATGAAGTTTGCTCGCAATTTTAGAACAAAACCACTTTAATAAACGCTCGAGACTTGTAAATACAGCCGCATCAGCGTGTTGAAAACTCAATGGAACTGTTCGATATCCTAAATCTTTGGCAATATAAAGAATTCGTGCCATCAGAGACGTTTTTCCCATCTGCCTAGGTGCTTTGATCCGAATTAATGCACCCGGAGAACCAATTTCTTTGTAGCACAATTCCTCTTGCGGCGATCGTTCGATATAAAATGCCGAAGCCAATCTCACTTGTCCGCTGGGTAACTCCGGTTCGGCAACCGGTAAAGGTAGAGCATCGATCGTCGAGAAAGTAGGAATAACTTCCCTCTCTTCCGTTAGAGAAAGTGAATTTTTTGTCAACCTCGTTTGTGTGAGTAAACTTAAAATATTTTCGATCGTTTTTGGGACATCAGACTTGGCATACAAGTCATATTGAAAGCTCCCATAAAGATATTCTCGAACATCATAATTAAATAGCAGATAAGGCGGACAATTTACACGAATGGCAATGAGAATCGGTTGGCGACTCGGATGCCTTTCTTGAAGTTCTTTGACCCGTCGCAACAATTCGATCGCTATCTCGCTATTTGCCGATTTAGGCGAGAGGAATAGAACAAACCAATCACACTGTTGCAGTTGACGATCGATTCGACTTAACTCTTGCGAACTCGAGCCAATTTCTTCTTGACTGAGATCCGTTTGATGTCCGGCTTTTCTTAAAGCTTGTGACAAACAATTGACAACATTCCACTCGGGTTGCACATCGCCATGAAAAATGGAAATTCGCTGGTTTTGTTTTGCCAGAAATCGCGGAGCTGTTACGGTTCTGTGACGCTCTAAAAACTGTTGTTGATATGCCCGTTCTAGCGCTCCTTTAATCTTCTTCTTTGTGACTTTTTCACCCAGGACAAGTGACAGTTTTTTCCACAGTTTATACCCCACATCTTTCTCTAAATATTGAGGATTAATCGGATAGATTTCTTCATATTTTTTGCCCTCCCAAGTTCCCACAACAATTTCTCGTTCGAGATCGCTCAGATGCTTTCCTGTACCCTCAAACATCAATGTATCGATAAATTCTAATGCTTCTTGTCCATTCATTCGGTCGCGATAGATTGGGATGAGCATTAACGATCTTATTTTAACGTTAAGCTAAGACGCATTTAAATTGCGAATCTTCTGTTCCTTGTTCCTCTTTTGCGGTTCCTAACTTTGACACCCTTCTCGATCGGGTTGCGGATCGATAATAGGTAATTGTACTGAACCTCGAGCTAAAAATTTACTTGACTGAACTCGCAGAACCTTCGATAGCCTGAGATTTTCTGGGGTTTTATGAGATTCTATCCATTGAAGTTATCCTTTTGGCAAGAGTTCTTCCCAAACTTCATCAAAGCTTTAAATTAGCTGGGTTTTCCTGGTTCCGTTCTTAGAACATTCGTGCCAAACTTTCATTAAGGCTTTATCAAAATTACGGGTTGCCTGAGCTAGACTCACTCAGTGAAGGGGTTGCATGATGTTTAATTCTACAAGGTTGATTGTCGATCGATTTACCGAACGTTTACACGAAAATTATCGCCGTACCTATGGCAGTCAAAAGCCCAACTATCCCGAGATGGCTGTTTGGGCAGGGCGCATGGCACTGGAACAAATTGCTACCAGCGATGCGTTGTACCACAATGCCGAACATACTATCTGCGTCACTCTCGTCGGGCAAGAGATTTTACACGGTAGACATTGTTTGGAAGGGGGTGTATCCCCAGAAGATTGGCTGCATTTTACGATCGCGGCAGTGTGCCACGACATCGGTTATGTCAAAGGGATTTGCCGCCAGGATGTTGATGCCGAACGCCTCTACGCCACCGGAAGGGGGGATCTCATCCCGTTACCCATCAGTTCCACCGATGCCAGCTTGACCCCCTATCACGTCGATCGGGGTAAACAGTTTGTGGAAGAACGATTTGGCGGACACGCTTCTATCGATTCCGAACGTCTCAAAGCCCTGATCGAACTGACTCGTTTTCCCGTCCCCAACGATGCCAAATATCGCGACACCGAAAACTATCCCGGCTTGTTGCGCGCTGCCGATCTCATCGGACAACTCAGCGATCCCCGTTACTTATGCAAAATGAGTGCGCTCTTTTACGAGTTTGAAGAAACAGGAGCTAATGCCATACTGGGCTACAAAAGTCCGGGGGATTTGCGCCAAGGATATCCCGATTTTTATTGGAATGTCGTCTATCCTCTGATCCAAAAGGCGTTGCAATATCTAGAAATGACCCAAGATGGACAAGGTATTATTGCGAGCTTGAATTCTCAGGTTTTTCAAGTCGAGCATGAAATTCTCAAGTCTACAATTTACTTGAGACACAAAACCGTTAAGTCTTGTTCTTAGTCAATGGGTTAATCCTCTACTTTTATAGCTTTAGGTATCCGTAGTTTCTTCTTGAGATTGAAGCGTATTCCAACAATCCGAAGCTTGTCTCAAGTGATCTGAAGTGTATTTCCCTGCCCAACCGCATTGAAAACACTTAAAGGAAAATTTTTGGTTTTCTTCGTATTCGTGATATTGAATGTCCGCCGAGTGGCATTTCGGGCAAAATCCTCCAAGAACCAGACATTCTAACTCCTGAATTTTTTGATTATCTAGCATTCATCTATTGTTGTATGCTGCCTTGAAATATTAGGGAATCCACTTTATTGCCGATCGAAAGTTCAGGACTAGTACTAGAGCGATGGAGTCGGTCGGAGAGTCCATCGTATTTCGATCGGTTTACTGTGTCGGCAGTGGCTTTGCTCGAGACTGCATGGCGATCGCCCAACTCTAGATCTGGGCTTGCTTCTAGATGCTTGAAACTAACACACACCTCCCTCAAGGTCTGTACGCTAGCGTACTAGACTAACCTCTTCGAGACCCTAATAAGCGCATAAATTCACTCTGCACGAGACGATAACATTCGCAGGAGATTGCTTCTAAGTCTTCTTGATTACGGATGGTAATCATACCTCGGCGATATTCGATCGTGCCCGCCTGTTGCAGAATGCCCGCAGCAACTGTCACCCCCGAACGGCGAATACCTAACATATTCGAGATAAATTCCTGCGTCAGCGGTAACTGGTTGGACAGGACACAATCTTGCACGGAGAGTAGCCAGCGAGCGAGTCGCTCTTCCGTTGTGTGCTGCCGATTGCAAGCCGCACTTTGTGACACTTGGGTCAAGAGCGCTTGAGTATACAAAAGCAGTAGTTGTTGCAACTTTCCCCCTTGATGAAATGCCTGTTTGAGGATCTCAGCATTTAGCTTCAAAGCACTGCCTCGAATCTGGACGATCGCCCGACTCGGAGAACGATCTCCACCTAAAATAATAGGAAGACCCACAATCCCTTCATTGCCAATTAGACCGATTTCTGTCGTCGATCCGTCCTCCATAATCGAAACTAACGAAATCATCGCTCGACCGGGAAAATACGCCACTTTCATCTCCTCTCCCATTTCGCAGAGCACTTGTCCGGGGTCGAGAAAAATGGGTTCTAGGTGGGGCGCGAGTTGTTGAAACTCTGACGGGGGCAAAGCTGCCAGCAGTTGGTTGATCGGAAGAGAAGAACTCTGGGACACAATATTCAATTAATAAATTTGAAAAACACACATTTTTGAGCTGATTATTAAAAATATAATTATATCTTAACATTTTCAGTACGATACCGTACATACAATGGTGTAACTTCAATGTATTCCCAAAAGTCGATCGAACTCCAGAGCCATTAGGCGATAACACTCACACGATCGAGCTTCTAACTCCACTCGATCGAGAATGGCGATTTGACCGCGACGGCAGCGGATGAGTTCTGCCTTTTGCAAGATGCTGGCAGCATCGGTCACACTTGCCCGACGCACCCCTAGCATTTGGGCGATGGAAGTTTGCGTCAGGGAAAATTCCGAAAAGTTGGTGCGATCTTCCAAACAAAGCAACCAGCGAGCCAATCGTTGCTCGATGGCATGGTGGGTTTGGCAGACCAGAATTTGAGAAAGTTGGCTCAAACGCGCTTGGGTGTACCGCAGAAGCTGTTGTTGCAAGGCTCCCCCCCGTGCAAATTCCTTTTGAAGAATCTCTGCATCCAACCTCAATGCAGTTCCTCCTATCTGCACGATCGCTTCGTGGGTGCTGCGATTACTTCCCAAAATAATCGGCAGACCGATCGTCCCTTCATTTCCCACTAACCCAACTTCCGTGCTGGAGTGGTTCGACAGCCGAGACACCAGGGAGATGGCGGCTTGTTCGGGGAAATAGGCGGTTTCGATCCATTCGTTTGATTGATAGACAATTTGTCCAAATTTGAGGACAATGCGCTCTAGGTAAGGAGTCAGACGCTCAAAGTCCTCGATGGGCAGTGTCGCTAGCAGTTGGTTGGTAGAGTGCTGGATATAGGGTGACATAAATCACAGCCGTCTCGATGGGTAAAGTTGCCGTTCTCAAATATCTGGCTCTAGTTTTAGAACCACATTTTCACTGCCGATCTCGCTGTGTCTCGTGCTGTTGCGTCCAAATAGCGATATCGGCGCTTCGACAAGAGGCAATTACCTATTTGACTGATAATTTTTGAGGATTGAACATTTTTTTAGGTATATTAACTTATCGTTCCATCAACTATATTATGGCATTTGCTTCATTTGCGTGTATCTCGGTGCTGTCGCCGCAATACCACAGGCAAGAGAGAGAGTAGAGAAAGCAAACCGAGGGCGATCGTGAAGGGAAGGCGATTGCCACCTGTCAGAGCTTGACTTCCCGTGACACCCAGCCATGTATACACCAGGGTTCCGGGAACAATCCCAAAGAATGTCCCCACAGAATAAGGCATCCAGTGAATGGGGGTGAGTCCGAAGAGAAAATTGACGATATTAAACGGGGAAATAGGCGCAAAACGGATGGCAAGAACGAACTGCCAAGGACGTTTTCGGACAGCTTGGTTAAATTGTTTTAGAGCTTTGTGTTTGCCATATCGGTGTTCGATCCAGTTTCGCAATCCGTAACGAGCCATCGAGAATGCGGCAATTGCTCCCAGGGTTGCTCCGATGACGGAAAGAACCGTTCCCCAAACTAAACCAAAAACCGTCCCGGCGGCGATCGTCATCACGGTTCCGGGAATGCCCAACATTGTCAGTAAAATGTAAATGAAGATAAATCCGAGAAATGCCCCGTATCCCCCATTTTGCAAATATTCGATCGCCAAGTCTGGATGCAAAACCCAACGGAAAGAACTCAATAAACAGACGAATAGACAGATGCCGATGACGATCGTTGCTATTCGGTATCGATTGACAAATCGAGAGATTTTTCGGGTACATTTCACGGCTTTAATTTCACAGTTTTAGTCTTGAAGCCTCTCCCATTACACCAACGAACCTCCACAACTCGAACCACTTCCGGCTGTACAGCCATAGCAGTAGGATGCGGTGCGAACCCGATCGAGAACGTCTAAACTTCCCAATTTCAGAAGCTTGGTAACGGTGAGAGGTTCCCCATTTTTCAATTTCGCTGGGAGGTTTTCCATTTGGTTGAAGTCGCAATCGTAGATATTACCCAGGTAGTCGATCGACAACTCGTTACGACACATTAAGTTAGCAACGGTGCTGGGGTTATAATTCTCTTCTAAAAAATGTGTATAGGTACGATCGAGCTTTTGTCGCTGAAGAAATTGTTTGGTTCGCCCGATCGGTAAATTTGTAATGGTTAGTAATTGGTTGAATTGGATACCGAAATGTTCGTCGAGATAGACTTTATAAGCTTGCTCTAATTTGCCTTGTTCGGGCGGCAAGGAAAACTGTTCGATGGATGTGGGAATTGGGGGATTGTAGACTAAATCGAGAACTAAGTTCGCATCGGTTCCATATCCCAATTGATTTAGCCTTTGCAGGGCACGAATCGAGGCGTCGAATACCCCATTGCCTCGCATTTTATCCACATTATCCGCTTGATAACAGGGCAAGGAAGCGACGACTCTAACTTGATTGTTGGCGAAATATTCGGGTAAATCTTCATAGCCTGAAACGAAACAGATGGTGAGGTTCGATCGAACGATGACCTCTTTATTCGTTTCTCTTGCTGCTTCAACCAGCGATCGAAAACCGTAATTCATTTCCGGTGCACCGCCGGTTAAATCTACTGTTTGAATTTGGGGGAAACGCTGAATGACTTCTATCAGTCGATCGCAAATTTCGGGAGATAATTCTTCGGTTCGTTTGGGTCCAGCTTCCACATGGCAATGAGTACACGCTAAGTTACAAATTTTACCAAGATTGATTTGTAAGACGGTTATTTTTTGTTTGGTTAAGGGAGTTTCGATTTTTTGAGAAAAGGGAGTAACTTTTAGATCGGAAACAGAATTCGTCATCATTTCTTCTATTTAGAATTTTGGATTTTGGATGATATAGCTGAACACATAACAGTTAGGACATATTCTGGTAGGAACGAAGCATTTGCCCTTCTTCGTCTTCTTCTTCGCCCACCCCGACTATAAATATTGTCAAGAACCGCCTGGGGTTTAAACCCCAGGCTAATAGCTCAAGTTATCTAAAGATAACTGAATAAAGAGTTGAGTCCACTTAAGTGGACTTAAGCGATTAGCCTGTAACTTAAGTTACAGGCGGAATTGAAACTTATAAAAATAGATTGTAGTGCGTTTCGGTTCTCAATCTACAGACTCATTAACAACAACCACTGCTTTCACCACAAACGGGTGTATCGATCGCGATCGTTTCTCGGTAATCCAGTCCTTTGGTTTCTTTCGCACTGCGAATGCTGCTGCGTTTGCAATCAAAAGGTATTGCCTCTTCTAGAGGAATATCGGTATGAGGAAGAACCGGAATTAGATCGTCTTGATACGGACTATTCGATCGGGTTAAAAGCTGAAACGTTTTGTCACAAACAGCCATCCGTTGACCTCGATTATAAACATGACCGTCATCATCTTGAACTTGTTTCCAAGGTCCTTTATAAATCACCGCTTGATTTCGTTCCCAGCAATCTCCTTCTTTACCTTTAAATGCACGAACCGTTACCGATCGAAACTCAATTCCCTCGATCGTTTGCCAAGGTTCTTCTTGTCGGCTGAGAATCTCCATTCCATAAAATCCGGCTTTCTCAAACATTTTTAGAAAGGTATCTTCTCGGAACGCACCGGAAAGACAACCACTCCATAACGTTGGATCGGCAATCATTTCTGGCGTTGGATCTTCGTCGCAAACAATATCGGAAATAACCACCCGACCGCCACGTTTGAGAACTCGATATAGTTCTTGAAACAGTTAAGTTTTATCTTGAGGACGAACCAAGTTTAAAACACAGTTGGAAACCACAACATCGACACTGTTATCAGCAACGAGCGGTTGTTCTTGGCGCAGTCGATCGCATTGTGCCTCAAATTCTGAAACCTGCTCGATCGTCTCAATGGGATTCGCCGTCAACCAAGTTTGAACTTTGTCTAAATCTAGCGCTAAATCTTGAATTTTTCCCTTGACAAAGCGAACGTTATCGTATCCAACTTTATCGCGATTTCCGGCTGATACTTTCGCGCCAACTTCAACATTTCATCGTTGAAATCGACCCCGATGATGCGACCTTCTGCCCCCACTTTTTGCGACAAAATGTAGCAGATCTTGCCGGCACCGGAACCCAAATCAACCACAGTTTCCCCGGCATTCACATAACGAGATGGATCGCCACAACCGTAGTCTTTTTCCAGGATTTCATCTGGTAATATCTTGAGATATTGCCCTTCATATTCAGTCGGACAACACAAACTCGCTTCAGCGGCTTTTGCCCCCGCTTGGTAGCGTTCCAGGACAGCTTGTTCGAGGTTTGTTGACTGGGATGCGATCGTTGTTTCTGTCATTAGAGTTGGTTCTATCTGCAATATTGAAATGATTAAAGTTTTGGAGTCTATCCCTTTTTAAGATAGAGGAGGTTCTGCCCGGGCAGAATTTTCGACATTATCACAGTGTATCGTTAGATTAAACACCCGATCGCTGAAGATTGCCTGAGAAGGTACTGGGCGAGAACTGATAAACCCTCAACTTGCCGGAAAAGCCGGGAAACGCTAGGGTTGAGAATGTTTGCTACTAGGAACGATCGATCGTGCCCACTCCCCACCTTCTCGCCCTCGATTTCGATGGAGTCATCTGCAACGGACTCGTCGAATATTTCCAAACTGCGTGGCGTACTTACTGCCAAATTTGGTCGCCAGACGATTCTACCCCACCCGAGGGGTTCGCCGAAAGTTTCTACCGCTTGCGCCCCGTCATCGAAACGGGTTGGGAAATGTCCGTGCTCATTCGCGCCCAGATGCAGGGACTTTCCGAAGAGGCGATTTTGGCAAATTGGCGGCAGATTGCCCAGAACATCCTTGTCGAAGAGGGACTCGAACCTAAAACCTTAGCCACACAACTCGACGGATTTCGAGATAACTGGATTGCGTCAGATTTGGACGGATGGCTGAGTTTGCATGAGTTTTATCCTGGAGTTGTCCAGCGGCTACAAAAATTACTCGAGTCTCCCATTCAACTGTTTATTATCACCACAAAAGAAGGCAGATTTGTTCGATCGCTTTTGCAGCAACAAGGCATCGATTTCCCCTTCCAACAATTATTTGGCAAAGAATCGGGAAAACCCAAACATCAGGTTTTACGAGAATTGTCGATCGAATATACCACCGCTGGAAAACCCCCCACAATCTGGTTTGTTGAAGATCGACTGAAAACCTTACAAAATGTGCAGAAACATGAGGAACTGACCGAAGTCGGACTCTATCTCGCGGATTGGGGATACAATACCGCAGCGGAACGTCAAGAAGCGGAAGAAGATCACCGAATTCGGTTGCTGTCTCTGGAACAATTCAGCCAGGATTTCTTGGCTTGGTGACTGGAAAGATTGTCCGGTAGACACAATAGTATAGCCAGGGGAAAGTCAATGTATATACGGCAAGCTTTAGATTCCGATCTTAGCGATGTTTTATTTGATCGAACGAGCAGCATTTGGCAAGAATGAAGAGGCTGAATTGGTGAAAGATCTTTTAGAAGATCCCAGTGCAAAACCTGTGTTATCTCTGCTGGCTTTTAAAGACGATCGTGCTGTGGGACATATCTTATTTACAACGGCACGTCTAATGAACAGTAAAAATACAGCATCGATCGTAATTTTAGCTCCACTCGCAATAATTCCTGATGCTCAAAAGCAAGGAATTGGCGGTAAGCTGATTGAAAAAGGATTACAGTTGTTATCGCGATCGGGAGTCGATTTGGTATTCGTTCTCGGACATCCCGAATACTATCCGCGCCATGGATTCAAACCCGCAAGTTGTCTCGGATTTGAGGCACCGTATCCTATCCCAGATGAGCACGCAGAGGCATGGATGGTTCAAGCTCTTCGTCCAGGTATAATTGGCTCTATTAGCGGAAAAGTTATGTGTTCTGATGTGTTAAATAAGCCTGAGTATTGGCTAGAATAAATGAATGAGTTTGGGAATGTTATATAATAAAAATATTATTACCTCATACAATTTCACACGAGTTACATGGCAACCCTAGAATCTCAAGATCTCAGTATCGGCAAACTGTTCACTGAATTTTATATCGTTCCCAGCTACCAGCGGGAATATGTTTGGCAAGAAGAACAAGTGACTGAGTTTTTTGATGATATCTATAATGAGTTTCGGATTCAACAACCCGACGCTCCATCGGAATACTTTATCGGCAGTATTATTGTATGCGATCGTCCCGATGGATTGTATGAGGTGATTGATGGTCAGCAGCGAATGACCACTGCATATCTGTTATTATGTGCAATTCGGGATTATCTCAAATCCATTAAGAAAAATGAGTCGATCGAAGTACTTAACCGTCAAATTGCTTCTACAGATATTGATGAAGATGGAAATGATATTTCTCGCTACAGAATTACTTTGCAATATGAAGATAGTGGTGGAATTTTAGAAAAAATAGCGAGTTGTCAACCGTTCTCTGATATTTCAAACACTGCCTCTTCGACTAATATTCGGAATGCCTATCAAAATATTGTCAAGTCATTAGAAGAAGAATGTGGAAAGCAAGAGTCTTCGATCGCTCTGGCTCGAAAATTTTATACATATTTCAATAAAAATGTCATTTTAGTCAGAGTGAAGACAGCAACACGAGCTGATGCTTTGAGAGTCTTTGCGACGATTAACAATCGAGGGGTCAGTCTTGATGATATAGACTTAGTGAAAAATCTTATGTTTATGGAGGCTTCAAAACAAGAGTATGAAATTCTAAAAAAAGACTGGAAGAATATGGGAGATCTGTTATTTAAGCATAAAGAAAAACCCATGCGGTTTATTCGGTATTTTATTTTAGCTCAATATGAAACCTCTGGTCAGCTAAAAGGCGATATCTACGGATGGTTTTTCAAAGAAGAGAACGAAAAATTTTACAAGAAAAATCCGACTCAATTTGTCAAGAAACTTCTGGATTCTTCTAAGTCATATATTCATTTTCTAAATGGTAAAAGTAAAGATGAGTCTACCAATCGTTACTTATCTAATATTCGGTCTATTAGCCGTGCGGCTCGAATGCCATTCATGCTACTAATTGCAGGGCAACATTTACCTAAAGATTTATTTTTAGAATTATCTCGACAAGTAGAAAATATCTTCTTCGCTTATCTTCTCGTTCGGGAATCGACAGGAAAGTTTGAACCCAGATTTGCCTCGTGGTGTATAGCTATTCGCAATATTAAGAACGATCGAGAATTTAAAGACTTTGTTGCCAGAGAGATTCACCCCGCTAAGACACAAGTGAGCGATCGCTTTAAGTTAGCATTCGTAAATATGGAAGAATCTTCCGTACAAAAAGCTCTACTCCGATATATTTTAGCAAAACTTACTCAGTATATTGATGAGTTAGCCTTTGGGGTTACACCCGCCACGATCGACCTCGAAAATTATCTTAACAAGCAAGTCGAAGTAGAGCATATACTGCCTCAAACTTATTCTCCAGAAATCGAGGCTTCATTCGATAAACCGAAAGAAATAAAAAAATATATCAAACGTTTGGGTAATCTCAGTTTACTAGAAAAATCGATTAACACATCCATCAAAAATAAATCTTTTAAGGATAAAAAGAAAGCTTACCTCCAATCCAAATATTTACTAACACGATCGATTGCCGAACAGGTGCAAGTTGGGCAAAATACAGCGATCGATCGTGCCGTCAAAGACTTGGAAACGTTTGATGATTGGACATCTGAATCGATCGAACGTCGCCAAAAAATGTTAACTCAGTTGGCTCATAAAATTTGGGATATGCCCCAATGATATCCTCATCAAAACATTGGATTTTAGATTGAGGGTTTGAGACCGCGAATTCTCTGACGAAAAACTCTTAAAGCTGGACTTCTGCCGACTTCAATACTTTGGGCGAGAACTTCAGCTACAAGGTCTAAAATTGGGAGTTCTGGGAATGTAGAGCTAGCAGAAACGGGCTGATATTGCCCAGATTGTAGGGTGTAAATCTTCAGTTCGCCGCGATCGTAGATCCAGAGTTCGGCAACGCCTAAACTAACATAAGCATCCAGCTGTGTTTTAGAAGTAACATCTACTTCGATCGCCAGATCGGGCGGAGGGTCAACCGAGAGATTGACTCGTCGTTTCCCTCGCATTTGGACATGATGTTGAATGTAGAAGCACTGATCGGGTTCAATGCCATAACCCATTTCCTGACGTTTGAAGGTTGTTGAACCAAAGCATTCACAATCAATTTCTAACTCTTCTAATAAAATTTTAACGATATCGCTGATAATCTCTTTATCAACTTCATGTTCTGGTGTTGGCATTCTAATTTCTAGGGTTCTCTCACTGTAAGCAATGCGAGCGGCGCGTTTTTCGCCCAACTCGTTCAAAATTTGCTCGAATTCTTTCCAATCGACATCATGGATTAGCAATCTTTGACCGGGAGGTATATCAAGTTGTCGGAGTTGGAGAGTGATAGACATTTTAAATTTTAGATTTGAGGGATTTTAGATTGTAAAGAATTGATGGGGGAGAATCTAAGATCGATCGTACTCTCGCGACCTAGCAACGATCCCGTTCTCACGTTAATGATACCAATTTTCCAACTATCACAGTGTTTCGCGTCCTAAAATCGATCGCCCTTTGCCTTCGGCAAGCTGGGGAGTGTTGAACTTTCCAAACTGGCATGGCACGAACCCAACATCATCAATCTCTCTGTAGGTTGAAATCAAGACCCTCTGGGTCGGTTTGTATTGGAGCCGATAGATATGTGTTTAACTTGGCTGATTTCCCTGACCTTTGCCATCGCCGCAGGTTTCTTCAGTTTCTGGGTTCGCGAAGAAGTCGAGTCTCTCTTTAGTTTTTTGATCGCAGTTTTCTGTTTGTTGGTGAGTCTGATTCTGGCTCCTCTCTTCGTGCAATTGATGCTTGTCGGAGTGCTGTTAACCAGCGCCAAATCCCGATCGATCTTTGGGATACAAGAGTAATCTCTCTGACTTATTCCGACGGCGGTTCAGTTGTTGGCGGTTCTGGTAACTCCGGTGCAGTCTCAACTTCCGGTTGAACTTCAGGTTCCGCTTGAGAAGGCACCTGACGAGTTCTGAGTTGAGACATTGCCAACCAACCGATTGCCGCACTGAGTGCCAAAGCTCCCAGAACTCCCAAAATGGTCATCCAAGACGAAGTTCGATCGCGACGACGGGATGGATAGGGATCGAGTCTTGTGCTGGGTTGACCGTACAGCAGCGCTTTCGAGGATTCCGACATCGGCGTATCCGGCGTATCCAGTGCCTTGTTTTTGTGAGTGGGATCGAAGAGTTGAACTTCTTTCGCCGTCAGTTCCGAGACTCGATAGTACGTGAGAACAACCGAAGCATTATCATGACCGTTTTTCTCGTTTGCCAATTTCACCCAGGCTTCTACAGTCTCTTCTAAGGTGCGTTCCCCATTTAACACCCCAGGCGCAAACTCGCTCCAAGACTGCTCCACCCAATCGTTATCGCTCAACCCATCAGAACACAGCAGCAACAACCCGTCTTCTTCCAAAATGAACCGATCGATCGTCGGATGCAACATCTGGCTATCCCGCGTTCCCAAAGCTTGGGTAAGCGCCGCTGCATCGTAACGCTCTTGTGCTTGGCGATACAAACTGCGTCCCAGGCGCACTTCTCGTCCCGCCACATCGTCATCCACGGTGAGGCGCTGGCAGTAGTCTCGGGTCAGCCAATAGGCGCGGCTATCGCCAATATTGACGACATACAGTTCGTGAGCATTTTCCAGAGTTTCCCCAGTCGCCGTTGTCACCTTCTGCGGCAGTTGCAATCCCATTGCCAAGGTGGTTCCCATGCGTTGCCGCGATTCTCGGTCTTGGGAATCATTTTGAGCGGCAACCATATTATTCACCACCCGAACGATCGCCGCCAGTTGTTCGCTAATCAGCGCCTGCGAGACGATCGTAGACTCTTGAACGATTTCGGTTAAAAAAGCCCTAAGTTGCAATTTCAGCGCTTGTACGGTCATGTGGCTGGCGATTTCACCGCCTTCGTGACCGCCGACCCCATCGCAAACGATCGACACGTGAGACAGCAATTCCTTGTTGGGCGATTCTTCCTTAGCTTGCAAGTCGGCTGGGGTAGGATAGCAGGCATCTTCGTTTTGAGGGCGCACGGGTCCCGAGTCGGTGACTCCGGCAACCTGGACGCGCAAAGGTTGTCCCGCCGCGAGATCGAGCAAGAGAGCATCTAACTGAGTGGCGATATCCTCCAAAGACACCTCGCCGCCGCGCATTTGCTGGCAAATCTGTTTCAGGGGTTCGGCGATCGTTTCGTGGGTTCGATCGATCCAATTCCACCAAAACGACCCCAAATCTTTGAGAGAATGCTTCAGGGTTGAAGGCTTGAGTTCCAGCAGCCAAACCCGCCAACCTTGTACGCGAATATTGCTGTCATCGAGCAAACTGGCTGCCACTCCCGCCTCGCTCAGCGGCGTCCACAGTTGCAGAAGTTGCCACAGCCAATACACTTGTCGGACGGGTGTCGCTGCCGACCAGACTTCAATCATAGCCGGATAGAGATTACCGGAGCGATCGATCGGCGCATTTTCCAGCAACAAAATTTCCGGGCTGTCTTCTGGTTGCGCCCACTGGCAAGATCCAAATGCTTCCGGCAGGTGCAGCCGCCGGGGATACAGTTGCAAATACGGGCGGAGTGTCTCGGGGATGCTGGTCGGAAAACGGGGCGGTCGATCGGACTGAGTATCGAGCCAGATTTGCGGTGCGATCACTTGATATCGATCGGCGATCGTCTGTCCGGCGGGTATTTTCGCTGCTAATTCTCCTAATGCCCAGAGGTACCGCTGACACCGGGCTGTGGACTCGGGAAGGCGATCGCTGACTCGATCTAGCAACATATCGATAAGCTCGGCTAAGAGAGCGGCTGATGGACTGGAGTTTTCAATACTATACCGCGAAATAGTTATTGGTCATCAGTCATTTGGGGTTGGTTATGAGCTAGTGGCTAGTCGTCCGGCGACACCAATTACCAATTTACCAATTACCAATTTACCAATTACCATTCAAACCAATCCCGTTCGCAGAGCTGTCACCGCCGCTTGAACGCGATCGTTGACGGCGAGTTTGTTCATAATGCCCCGAACGTGGGTTTTCACCGTATTCGGACTCAAAAACAGCGCTTCTGCAATTTCGATATTACTCAAGCCTTCCACAACTAGTTTCAAAACCTCTAGCTCTCGCGGCGAAAGTTCCCCGAAGTTTTGACTGGGCATGGGCGGTTTGAGGTGCTGCATCACCCGATGGGCGACTTGGGGATCGAGATAGGCACCGCCTTCGCGAGCGGTATAAATTGCCGTCAGCAGTCGATCGATATTGGCTCCCTTGACGCAATAAGCATCGGCACCGCTGGAGAGCGCGGCAACAACCTCCGTTTCGGCGGTATAAGAAGTGAGCATCACCACCCGCACATTCGGCAAGGCTTTTTTGATTTGTTGGGTGGCGGCGATTCCATCTTGGCGGGGCAAGCCAATATCCATCACGATCAAATCCGGCTCGAGATCGAGTGCCGCCTTGACTGCCAAGAAGCCGTCTTCTACCAGTCCGACTATCTTTAAATCGGGCTGGCTCGAGAGCGCTTGTTCTAAACCCAATTGCATCATCGGATCGTCTTCGACAATTAAAACTTCGATCGGTGGGGATTGGGAAGGGATACTCATATCAATTTAAAGTAAGGGTTAAATGTTCAACACCCAGTTGCGTGCAGATAACTGAGGATATTCTGATTTGGGGGTAGCAATCCCGAAAATTACAATTTTTTCTCGTTATTCTACAGGTAGAGTAAACCAGAAGGTCGTACCCGCACCGGGAGAGCTATTCACGCCGATATCCCCCCCGTGAGCCGTCACGATCTGCAAGCAGAGATAGAGTCCCAAACCCAATCCGGTTTTGAGTTTGGCTGCTTCTCCCCGCGTGTAGGGTCGAAAGAGTTGGGCGCATTCTTCTGGTCTCATGCCTACCCCATCGTCGGTGAGCGTACAACGGACATAGGCACGATCCTCAGCGCACACTTGCGCTTTCAGCAGCAGGTTTAATCCCGGTGGGTTGTGTTTTAGGGCATTGGCTAACAGGTTTTCAAACACGCGCCAAAGCTGGTTACGATCGGCGTTAACTCTCGGTAGATCTGTGGGAACTTGATGCATCAGAGTGGCTTGATTGGTTTGCAGCATCGGCTTCCACTCGGCAACCAGGGCTTCGATAAAGGAGTGCACGACCAAGGGTTCGCAATGGAGCGATCCACCCCACACTTCTCGCTTCTGAGTTTCCAGGAGGGAGTTAATCAGGTTGAGTTGACGATCGCAACTGGTCGCCATTCGATCGAGAACCGCACGGGAAACGCCGATCGTGTTATCCTGCCGTTCTGAGGACGAGGGTTTGAGCAAGTTCTGTAACACCATCAACATTCCCGTCACCGGATTGCGCAGATCGTGAGACACGGCATGAAGAAACACTTGCAAGCTAGTTTCCGCTTTTTGACGTTCGAGGATCTCTTGTTGAAGTTGGGTATTTTGCGTTCTCAGTTGCTTCTGAAAACGTTGGAGATTTAGATGAGAGTTGACTCGTGCCAAGACTTCTTGAATCTGAAACGGCTTGGTGATGTAGTCCATGCCGCCCACTTCAAATGCCAGAACCTTATCCATCGCTTCGTCGAGAGCGCTGATAAAAATTACTGGGATGTCTCGGGTTCTCTCATTGGCTTTTATTTGACGACACACTTCATATCCGTCGAGATCCGGCATCTGGATATCGAGCAAAATTAAATCCGGAGGCATCGATTGTACGGCTCGCAGCGCCCAATTGCCGTTGAGAGCTTTGCGGACTTTGTACCCTTGCTCGCTCAGCATTTGCGAAAGCAGGCGCAAGTTATTGGGCATATCGTCCACAATTAGAATATCGGCAATGGGCGCTATCGTCGGGGCTATCGGTTGGTACTCTGCTGAACTCATCGGTCGATCGGGCGGCTCTGGCTTTTATGTCTTCATTATTCGCTTTTTTTTTGCAAATATAAAAGCCAATAGGTATTCACTATCGAGATTGTCGGCTTCTGTCTAGATCGTTTG
The DNA here is from genome assembly GCA_963838375.1 of uncultured cyanobacterium. Taxonomy (GTDB): domain Bacteria; phylum Cyanobacteriota; class Cyanobacteriia; order Cyanobacteriales; family Geitlerinemataceae; genus DVED01. The sequence goes on from CAWIQY010000021.1 coordinate 96,188, forward strand.
ACGGTCAAAGGTGACAGCCCGTCGGCTATTTGGGGTGGGTGTGTCCGAATCTTACACGTCTACGTCTTCTAGGCAATTCCCTCTGTTATATCGATGCCCCCGATCTTGGGGACACGATCGGTTCAACTTTGCCCAGTCCTAGTCGATCGCGAGTTTTTGACAAGTCTAATGGGGATAGCCGTAGAGACCTGGAGAATAGGCTTCCACCACGTTGCCTGTCTGCGAGCAAAGGATCATCAGGTAATCGCAAGTCGGACATTGCGTCCGCGTCAACTGGCTATCGAGTAAGTAGTGACGCTCGGCAGGACTCCCGCAGTTGGGACACCGAATTGCGTGGCGTGTAGATCGGGTTGTGCCGGCGCTGGAATTTAATGCAGTTAATATGGCTGACATACTTAAAAAGTCTTGTTATTTACAGTCGTAAAAAAAAGAAGGCTTAATCTTCTCTGAAGATTTATTCAGTTAAACCGGTCTCAAAAAGTGGGAATCTATATACTTAAGTATCTCGCATTTCTTTTGAATTGTCAATTTTATTTGGGCGTCGATCGCACGCTCCCTAAGCGATCCCCATTTTAGTCTAACCGGTTGTTCAGTCGGGCACTCGCCTATCCAAAACAGCCCGATCGTCCTAGAATCTTCATCTTTTTTAACAACTCTCGATCGTTTATTTATGTTTTCTTTATATTTATGATAAAACTTTAAAATTCAGTCCGCGTCTATCCTTCGATGGACATTTTAGCGATTAATACCTGAATACCTGTTCATATGTTATGATAAATCTGAATCCATCAAACCAGGAGACTGCCATGACTGCTGCAACTCAAATGAAATGCGCCTGCGAATCCTGCTCGTGCACCGTGTCTACTAATTCAGCCGTGAACAAAGACGGCAAATCCTATTGCGGCGAAGCTTGTGCTAACGGTCATCCGAATGGTGCGGGCTGCGGTCATCCCGGTTGTGCCTGCAACGGCTAATCGCCAGACCGAATCGACGATTGCGGTCAGCCCGGTTTTGGGTAACTGGGCTGAATTTTTTCACCCAAATTTTCCGGTTTTGGGAGACGAAGCATCGTAAAGAGCAACAACTCCATTTCAGTTCGCGTCAGCATATACTGGGAGCTGGTGTTAGTGCAGGAGTGACGATCGCGCGTTGCGTGAGTAAAACGACTCAGGGTTCGCGTATAGTTAGATGTCATCAGTTCTTGAATTAGGACTGTGTTTGCTCTGTTTCTTCCTCACAATCCATGAACTGGATAAAATTTCCCTTCCCATGGCACTCTTGGGGCAAATCAACCCTACTCGCTTCCCTCAGCATTCACGGACTGTTATTGAGTTTGCCTCTGGCTGCCAAGAAAGATCCGCCGAAGCCCGAAACATTGGCTGCCGTGCCCATTGCCGCGCTGGCTGCCGTTCCCGCCGTCGAGACTTCTACGGAACGACCCGAACCGGAACCCACCGTCGTCCAACCGCCGCCACAACCGCCGCCACAACCGCCCGAACCGGTATTCGAGGAATTTGAACCCTTGTTCGATCGATTTCCGTCCCGGCAATTTTCATCATTTCGGGATCGTACGAACCCATCTCCCAAACAACCTGTCGAACGAGCGGAAGACACGGAGAAGACTCTCGAAGCTCCCTCCGAACACAGTGAAACTCAAGTCCACCCAGTCGTCGATATCAAGACTTCCACCACTGAATTCACGCAACCCGAAACCCCGCCACAGAAAACGCGAATTGACACGGACAACTTTGAGCCACCTCTCAAACCCAAACCCCGACTCCAGCCGTCTCAACCTCCCCTTCCTGAAGAAGAACCACCGGAAGTCGTTAAGGGTCAATTACAGGAAGTCTTGGGGGACATCCGAGGAGAGGGTGATTTTAGCAATGTAGAGGGCGATCTGATTTTCGTCATGCTTGATGATTTTGAAAATTTGGCTCGACTCAAACAGATTTTTACGACTGATAACGACAGCAAACTCAAACCCGAAATCGATCCACATCAGTTTCGAGTCATTGAACACCAACAGCCAGAGGAAGTTTACGCCAAATTGCAGAATGAATTGTCTGTCCAAAAATTTTCAATTACTCCCGTACCAACACCAATCTCTGGTATTTACGAAAACAGCGATTTGTACGAAGTGAAGAAAGGAAGCGTGGTTAGCTATGTCAATTTGGTAGAGCTGGGGGACCAAGGAACCCTGTTTGTGGTTTGGAATCAGCTTCCCGGTGAAGGATAACCCGACCTAGATTCGGATACGGCGAGTGAATATCCAAATCCCCGACTTGGCAAAGTCGGGAATCTCGCCTCATGTCTCCCTACCCAGTTGAGAATCTCTGCGTTACATTTATTAATATTGCTTTCAGAAACCCTCGATCGTATCCGAAACCCCTATGACTGATACGCTGACTAAACTTGCCTACCAAACTTTCCAACAAGGCAAAAGCTATTTCGGCTTCACCCACAAAACCCTTAGTGCAAGACTCTATGAACTCGTAGCACCGCCACGAGAAATCCAAACCCAACCCATTTCCCCAGAATTGTTGCAACAAGCGCAGCAAAGATTGGACAAGCTGCTAGAAGCCGATTGGCAAGACGCCGAACGCGGGGTTTATCCCGCCAGTTTGCTGTTCGACAACCCTTGGGAAGACTTCTTCCGCTACTATCCCCTCGTCTGGCTGGATTTACCAAAAATTTGGGATCGCACGAGCCGCAAGCAGTACCAAGAATTTTCCCCAGAAATCGAAACCGAAGGCTATCCCAGCTACTACGTCCAAAACTTCCACCATCAAACCGACGGGTACTTGAGCGACGAGTCGGCAAGTCTCTACGATTTGCAAGTGGAGATTTTGTTTAACGGGGGTGCTGACCCCATGCGCCGCCGGATTTTAGCGCCGCTGAAACAGGGACTCGCCGCATCGTTCCCCGAAGTTGCCCCCCGGCAGGTGCGGGTTTTGGATGTGGCGACGGGTACGGGACGGACGTTGCGGCAGATTCGCGGCGCATTGCCGAAAGCCTCGTTGTACGGCACGGATTTGTCACCTGCCTATTTGCGCAAAGCCAACCAACTGCTGTCGGAGTTGCCGGGAGAACTGCCGCAACTGTGCCAAGCTAACGCCGAACATTTGCCGTATTCGGATCGATATTTCCATGGGGTGACGTGCGTGTTCACCTTTCACGAACTGCCACCAGAGGCACGCCAACGGGTCATAGAAGAGTGTTTCCGGGTGCTGCAACCCGGTGGAACGTTCGTCATCTGCGATTCGATTCAAGCGTTGGACTTGCCGGAGTTCGATCCGTTCATGGAAAACTTCCAAGCCATGTTCCACGAACCCTACCACCGCCACTACACCACCGACAATTTGGTGGCGCGGCTGGAAAATGCTGGGTTTACGGACATCACCATGGAAAACCACTTTATGAGCAAATACTGGGTAGCACGGAAAAATAGCGATCGTTAATTGCGGTACGATCGAAGCGTTGGGTCGATCGATTGATGCTTGAACCGACAATCGATCGACCCAAGCGTGGGTTCCTCAGACTAACCACTAGTCATGGGTTCCCAGAAGCGCTAGAGTGAGGCTGGATAATCTGAGTGAATCATAGTAGACAGTTTTATGACGATCGAACGAGAAGACCTTCCCCAAGACATATCGATGGATGACACAAACGATATGGACTGCGTTCAGGAGATCGAACTGGTCATTGCTAGCCTGGCAGAAGATCAGAAGGCAATGGTGGGACAAAACGACGCGGGTCATATCTGGAAGTTTGAATATGGTAGCGTCCAAGTGTTTGTGCAACTGACGGGTTCGACCGAAGAAGATACGCTGACCGTTTGGTCTCCGGTACTGAAGTTGCCGGCAAAGAATGAAGGCGAGTTAATGCGCCGATTGTTGGAGATGAATTGGTCGAGTACCTTAGAATCTCGGTTTGGTATTTTGAATAACGAAGTGGTTATTGTGGCGTCTCGATCGATCGCGGATTTGAGTGCGGGAGAGCTTTCGAGATCGATTACTATTGTGGCAACTCTTGCCGATGATAACGACGACATCTTACAGGCAGAGTTTGGTCAGTAAGCCGTAATAGAGCCTTTCATCCCCGACTTAAAAGATCGGGGTGTGGAACTGCAACCTAATATCCGGTCAAATGTAGGCAAAGTTACTCAATTTGACCAGATATCAAGGAATCAATATAGGCTCGTACCTGATTCTGCCAGTCCGGTACTTGTTTGAGTCTTTCGCGGACACCCGGCAACACTTTCACTTGAACCGGAACCTTGTCGTATGCCACTTGACGATCTGGCTGAAATTTTATTGTTGGCATTTCATCTCAAGATGATATCGGGTATACTAGACAATATAACTCATTTGACAGGTCGAATCAAATGTTACTCAGTTTCAAGACGGCTTTAATTCCTCACAATAAGCAAGAGACTTTGTTCCGTAAAGCTTCCGGGACAGCACGTCACGCTTACAATTGGGCTAACGCTCAGATTCAGGAGATTTTGGCGATTCGGGGAACTGACAAGACAGTTAAACTCCCGACCGCGATTGACTTACACAAAAAATTGGTGAGCCGAGTCAAATCCGTTAATCAATGGTATTACGAAGTCAATAAAAATGTTCCTCAAAAAGCCTAGCCGATTGCCGAACCGCTTGGGATAGATGCTTGAAAAAAATCTCCAAACGACCCCGATTCAAAAAGAAAGGTCAACGCGATTCTTTTTATTTGGAATCAGGGACAAAAGCAAAACCCGGCATCCAACACAACGGTAAGCGAGTTAGACTGCCATCTATCGGTTGGGTGCGCTTAGCAGAGCCTCTACCTGTGACAGCTATTCATAACTGTGTGATCTCACGCCAAGCTAATCGTTGGCTAATCTCAATTAAGGTTGAAATTGAAAAACCCAACGTAGACCCTAATAGACCGACAATTGGTGTTGACATAGGAATTAAGGAATTAGCAGTTTGTTCTAACGGGAAAGTCTTCACTAACCCGAAAGCTTATCGCCGTTTAAACAAACGGATGAAGCGGTTACAACGTCGCGTTAGTAAACGTGTCAAAGGTTCTAAAAATCGAGCCAAAGCGGTGCAAAAGCTAGCTAAGTTACACGCTAGGATTGCCAACACACGTAAGGATGCGATTCACAAATTAACTCACTATCTTGCCCAGAACCACAGCGAGATCAAGATTGAGGATTTGTCAGTCAAGTCCTTTCTAAAGAATCACAAACTCGCCGGGGCAATTGCCGATTGTGGTATGTACGAGTTTCGCCGACAGTTAGAGTATAAAACTGAGAAATTTTCCAGCCAGTCGATCTTGGTTGATAGAATGTTTCCCAGTTCTCAAATCTGCTCAAACTGTGGCAATCATCGTCACAAAATGCCATTAAAAAACCGCACTTATCTCTGCCCTGAATGCGGTTATACCGAGGACAGAGACTTAAACGCGGCGAAGAATATCGAACGATGGTTTGATGGAATCCATATTCCAGAGCGTTCGGAAATGGGCGGTGAGTTCCACCGTGTCAGCCTGTGAAGTAGACAAACCCGATAGCAGTTATGCTGTCGCTACGTTGAATCAGGAAGTCAACAGCAATCCGACTCATGTCCAGCTTTGTCTAGATTTGAGTAGGTTTGTATAGGTTTTACAGAACGGCTTTTAGGTTTGGCTGTATTGCAATACCGATCGACTGAAATGCTCGATCGCGCTTTTTTTCCTCCAACAGCGAGTCGAAAGATCGAGAATTCTAATAATCCTAGTATCCTCTACGCCTCATTCCCAGAAGTGCGATCGATCGTTCCCTTTGCCTTAATCCGGCAATACCTCCTTCAACGCTACAATCAGCCGATCGACATTTTCTTTTCGACTGTTATAACCCATCAGTCCCACGCGCCAAACTTTACCCGCCAGTTCTCCCAATCCGCCGCCAATTTCAAGGTTGTATTCGTGTAGCAATTTTCCGGCAATAGCTTTACCATCAACCCCTTCCGGAATGCGAACGGTGGTTAGCGTTGGCAGTCGAAATTCTTTCTCGACGTGGGGCGTTAGACCGATCGTTTCTAGCTGTTCCCAAAAGTATTCGGCATTCTGTTGGTGGCGCTGCCAGCAGTTTTCCACTCCTTCCTCAACAATCAGACGCAAGGCTTCTCGCAGTCCATAGTAGAGGTTAACCGGTGCGGTGTGGTGGTAAGCTCTTTCGCTTCCCCAATATTTCCCCAGCAGAGTCATATCCAGATACCAATTTGGCACTTTGTCCGGGCGTTGCTGCAATTTTTCCCAAGCCTTCGGACTCATGGTAAATGGGGATGCGCCAGGAGAGCAACCCAATCCTTTTTGGCTGCAACTGTAGGCGAGATCGACCCCCCACTCATCCAGAAAAATGGGGACGCCGCCCAAACTGGTCACCGTATCCACCAGTAGCAAACAGCCGAATTCCCGACACAATTCGCCAACCCCTTCTAATGGCTGACGCGCACCCGTAGAGGTTTCTGCATGAACCAGCGCCAAAATTGCCGGACGATGGGTTTCTACAGCCTTGCGGAGTTCTGCCAGAGAAAAAACTTGTCCCCAGGGTTTTGTGAGGGTTTGCACATCTCCCCCGTAGCGTCCCGCCATATCTACCAAGCGATTGCCAAAGTATCCGGCAACGCCGACAAGGACGACCTCTGCCGATTGTACCGAATTGGCGATCGTCGCTTCCATCGCTGCCGTTCCCGTACCGCTAACAGCGATCGTCATCGGGTTTTCCGTCTGCCACACGTAGCGCAGCATAGACTGAATCTCGTCCATCAGAGTGAGAAATGCCGGATCGAGATGTCCCACGGGAGGCGTACTCATTGCCTGGAGAACGGCGGGATTGGCATTAGAGGGTCCCGGCCCAACAACAGGCGATCGGGCATTTGCAGAGGGGATTTAGGGGGGTGAGTTAGTGTCACAATGGGTTCTGAATGGATACAACTTGAATGGGTCGATAACCTATATTTTCGCTTCTAACGGCATTTATTCCCGACCTTCCAGTTCAAATCGCCACTGTGCCTCTTCTTTTTTGAAATCGGTTTCCAAACCGGGAATGGGAGGAATTGCTAAATCTTCTGGCAGATCGTCCCATGGGGGTAAATCTACATTCAAATCCGCATCGGCAAGTTCCCACCCGACAATCTCCTCACCTAACATCGCATCATCGGGGACTTTCCATAAAGACTCTGGATCTTCATCCGGTTCGTCTCGAAAAGTTTCCTCCTCTGGTGCATCTGGGGAAACATCGTTTGGAGTCGGAGAAAGTCCGTTAGCGAACGCATCTTTATAGAGGACGCTAGCTGGGATATCTACCGTAAACGTCGAACCCACATCTTCTTCGCTCTCTACCGTAATATCTCCTCCCATCATCTGACAAAATCGGCGACTGATTGCCAGTCCCAAACCCGTGCCACCGTATTGGCGAGTCGTGGAACCATCAGCTTGGGTAAACGGGTCAAAAATTTGTTCGATTTGATCGCCAGTCATGCCAATTCCAGTATCGCTGACCCGAATGCAAATCCAGGAGAAAGAATCGGCGGCTGTATTTTCGGGTTCGCGATCGGTTTCGGCAGCGTAGAGAGCAAAGGGCGAAGTCTGGCGATTAACAGTCATTGTAATCGTACCTTGATGTGTAAACTTGGCTGCGTTGCTCAGCAGGTTGAGTAGTACCTGTCGCATTTTAGTCCGATCGGTATACATCGTGCCGAGATTGAGACTGCAAATCACCTTGAGCGTATTGGTATTTTTCTCAATCAAAGGTTCCAGCGTAGACTCAATTTCGTAAATCAGATTGGAAACATCAAATTCTTCGGGAACTAGATCCATTTTTCCCGCTTCGATCTTGGAGAAGTCGAGAATATCGCTAATGATGGATAGCAAGTGCCGACCGGCAGTGGTAATGCTTCGCAAGTCGGACATGATATCTTCATGCTGTAAACCTAAGTCCTCGACTTCCTCCTGCAAGATTTCGCTGTAACCGATAATGGCATTGAGCGGTGTCCGCAGTTCGTGACTCATGCTGGCAAGGAAGGAACTTTTCGCTTGGTTGGCGGCTTCAGCGGCAAGGGTGGCTTGATAGAGTTCTGCTTCGGCACGCTTGCGTTCGGTGATATCTCGGACAAAGGTACAGGCGCACTCTTGACCCTTGTACATCAAGGAGTTGACTGTGACTTCGACGGGAAAGATTTTGCCCGTTTTCGTGCAATGTCGGGAATCGAGGGTGAACGATCCGAATTCCTGAATTTGATCCCAATAATCGGGCCAAATTTCTGGGGGCAAATCTGGGTTAATGTTGTGAATGGTCAGTGAGAGCAACTCATCGCGAGTGTACCCTAAAGCCAGACAGGCAGCGTCGTTGACGTAAAAGAGTTTGCCATCGCGAGCGATCCAGAAAACTGCATCTCCTGCTTTATTGATAGAAATTTGGGTAATGGGGAGAGTATCGTCCAGGCGCTGGCGTTCTTCTTGTTCGCGGTGTAGTTTTTTGAGAGCGGCGTTGAGTTGGGTGCGAACTTTTTGCAGAGATTTTTTGAGGATTCCGTTGGTATTTTGGAGAGTGGCGATCGCCTGTTTGGGTTTGGTAATATTTTCTCGAACCAAAATTAATCCGCCAACTTCTCCTGTGGTGGTTCGCCAAGGGCTAATTTCCCATTGGAAGGCGGCGGTGCTGCCATTGGGTTGGGGCACCTTCCGTTCTTGCCACTTGCCGTCATTTCCGGCTAAGCAGTGCTGGTGAATCTGTTTCCAAGCCTGACAACGGTACGGATAAACTTCGTAGTGCGATCGACCGATGGCGGTTTCGCGATCGAGATCCAAATCCTGTTCCCATTTTCGGCTGACGCATAGATAATGCATTTGGCGATCGACCATAGCAATCGCTTTGGGACTGTGTTCTAAAAACAGGCTGAACAGTTCCGGATTGTTTGGGACGTGCATGAGTCAGTTTCAATGACGGGTCAGTGGGGAGTTGGAACTGGAGAAATCGGGATTCCCAGACTTTCCCAACCAGCGCGGCACAGAGGATGTCAACCCTCAGTGCTAGAGTTTTTCAAACAATGCGGCGCACCCCCTTTTGAAATAGGCTCTGAAACCGGCTTTGAAACCGGTTAAGTTTCAGGATCGATCGTTTGTGATTTAGCATCTATTCCGTCTTTGCGAAGCACGGCAAGTTGCACTCTAAGAATGGATAACCTGAGCCAACCGCGTCGATCGTCACCTATCTGCCATTTTTCACAATGCCCCATTGCTAGCTCTAATGCAGGGCAATCCCTATCAAGCATCATAACTTTTCGGGGTGAGAAAATACTCCCCACCCCGACGGCAAAATCCGTAACTTATTCAATACTTTAAAAAAATGTCCCCGATGGAGCAACGGAGAAGGAAGATGGTCGAAAGAGGCGGATGCCTGCCGTTCCCCTTCGTGCCTCATCTCCCTTGTTGCCACTCGTCTGGTAACTGAAAGCCGTTCTACATCATGCCGCCCATGCCGCCCATGCCGCCCATACCGGGCATACCCATGCCGCCCATGCCGGGCATACCCATGCCGCCCATGCCGCCCATGCCGCCCATGTCAGGCATAGCAGCAGCTTGGGGTTCTGGTTTTTCCACAACTAGGGCTTCGGTGGTCAAGACCATTCCGGCAATGGAGGCAGCATTTTGCAGTGCCGATCGGACGACTTTTGCCGGATCGATAATGCCCGATGCGATCAAGTCTTCCATTTCCCCTGTCATGGCATTGTAACCGACATTGAACTCGGCATCGCGGACTTTCTCGACAATCACGGAACCTTCAAAACCCGCATTTGTCACCATTTGAGAGAGAGGGGCTTCCAATGCTTTGGCAACGATCTCCGCTGCCAATTTTTCTTCGCCCGATAAGTCCGCTTTAAAGCTATTGACTGTGGCAGCGAGGCGAATCAACGTGGTTCCGCCGCCCGGTACGATGCCTTCTTCCACAGCCGCTTTCGTGGCGTTGAGGGCATCTTCGATGCGGAGTTTGCGATCTTTGAGTTCGGTTTCGGTGGCAGCCCCCACTTTGATGACAGCGACACCGCCCGCCAATTTGGCGATCCGTTCTTGCAGTTTTTCTTTGTCGTAGTCCGAGTCGGTGTTTGCCAACTCTTGGCGCACTTGGGCGACGCGCTTTTCCACGGAGGCTTTGGTGCGATCGTCGATATCAGCCAGTATGGTGGTGGAATCTTTGGTCAGAGTCACTTTACGGGCTGTTCCCAGCATTTCTAGGGAGATGGCATCGAGATTGAGACCCACTTCTTCGGAAACCATTTGACCACCGGTGAGGATGGCGATGTCTTGCAGCATCGCTTTGCGGCGTTCTCCAAAGCCAGGTGCTTTAATGGCAGCCACATTTAACACGCCTCGCGCTTTGTTGACAACTAAGGTCGCCAGGGCTTCTCCTTCCACATCTTCGGCAATAATCAGCAGGGGTTTGCCTTGCTGTGCCACTTTTTCCAGAGTGGGAACGAGATCTTGAATCGAACCGATTTTTTTGTCGGTAATCAAGATGCAGGCGTTTTCAAATTCGACCACCATTCGTTCGGAATCGGTGACAAAGTAGGGAGAAATATAACCTCGATCGATTTGCATCCCTTCGACCACTTCCAATTCCGTTATCAGCGACTTGGACTCTTCGACGGTAATTACGCCATCGGTGCTGACTTTTGCCATCGCTGAGGCAATGATTTGACCGATTTGGTCATCGTTGCCTGACGACACGGTTGCCACTTGGGCGATCGCATCTCCTTCGACAGGCTTGCTAATGGTGGCAATTTCTGATATCAATCGGGCGACGGTTTTTTCGATTCCGCGTCGGAGGGAAACAGGATTGGCGCCGGCTGCGACGTTTTTCAAGCCTTCGCGAATCATGGCTTGGGCTAAAACCGTTGCGGTTGTGGTTCCGTCTCCGGCGATCTCTTTGGTTTGAGATGCGACTTCGCGGATGAGTTGAGCGCCGGTGTTTTCTAGAGGGTCGGAGAGTTCGATTTCTTTGGCAATGGTGATACCATCGTTAACAATCTCCGGTGCGCCGAATTTTTTTTCCAACACCACGTTGCGACCCTTGGGACCGAGAGTGATCCGCACAGCATCAGCCAGAGCATTGATGCCCTGCTCGATCGATCGTCTGGAGTCTTCTTTAAATGAAACTATTTTTGCCATTGGGGGGTTGTTTAGCTCTCCAATAGAAAAATTTAGCACTCCCGATCCACGAGTGCTAATTCGTAGAAACCGTACTCTACTGGGGGGGATGAGTCAGAGTACGGTGATACAAGGCGTTTGGGAGTAGGGGGAAGATCGAAGGCACAAGGTAAAATAGCCACTAGATCTCTAGCAAAACTCGGTTTTGGCTTAGGCAGGATAAGCTTTTGAGCGGGATTTCAGGAGAGGTATACTAGCCACTAACAACGAGCCACTAACCAATAACTAAAATTGTTTCGATGAGTTTGATAGAATTTGTAAAGGTATAACATCGCAATTGTCATCGGATCGACGATCGTTGAACTCAGCATCCCTCGATCTTAGTACCGTGGGAGACACGGGAATTGAAGCTGGGTAAGTTGCAAGACTCACCAACTGCTTTATAAGACCGGAGGGCGACGCTCCGGCACCATCAGCCCAAAAATCCCACGCGCATTGTCGTAGTGGGCGTGTCGAGGTTGGATTAGCCATGAGTGACGACGGTTCCAGCGGGGAAATTTTCGCTTCTCGAAGTCTCAATGCCCATCGTGGCAAGTTCTATCCTGGCAAGTTCGACCCGACTCTGGCAAACCCGTTGGTTTTCCAAGTCACCTCCGAAGGCAATCTAAACCCAAGAACGCAAACAGAACGTATGGATATCACAGCCGAAAAAGAGAACATTCTACCCAAAGAGTCTCAAGAGTCTCAAGAGTCTAAAGAGTCTAAAGAGTCTAAAGAGTCGGAGAAATCGATCGCCACCTTTGAGGACTTCAATCTGCGCGAAGACATCCTCCAAGGCGTGACGGAAGCGGGTTTCAAATCTCCCAGTCCGATTCAGCAGCGGGCGATTCCGCTGATTCTTTCCGGACGAGATACCGTGGCTCAAGCCCAGACGGGAACGGGGAAAACCGCTGCTTTCGGTTTACCCGCAATGAATTCTATCACCGGATCGAATAAGGTTGAAGTTTTGGTGATCGTCCCCACTCGCGAACTGGCATCCCAAGTCAGTGACGAATTGTATCGCTTGGGGCGCTATGCCGGGATTCGCACGGTTGCCGTGTATGGCGGTCAGTCTATTGGCCGACAAGTGGAACTGATCCGACGAGGGGCACAGGTCGTGACTGCCACGCCGGGACGGCTGTTAGATCATTTGAGATCGAAGCGCCTACACCAGTTCGAGCCGTCGATCGTCATTTTAGACGAAGCGGACGAAATGTTGGATATGGGTTTCATGGACGATATCGAAGCCATTTTCGATTATTTGCCGACCCAACGCCAAACGTTACTATTTTCAGCCACGATGCCGCCGGCAATTCGCAAACTGGCTCAGAAAATTCTCAAAAATCCGATCGAAATCGATATCACTCCCAAAGGGACGACGACCAATGCCGATATTACTCAGCGCTACTATGTGATCGAAGAGCGAGAACGCGAGGAAGCTCTGGTCCGTCTGATCGATACGGAAGCCCCTGGGAAGTCTCTGATTTTTTGCCGGACTAAAAAGGAAACAGATACCCTTTCGACGACTCTTGTCTCTCGCGGCTATGTGGCAGCAGCCCTGCACGGCGATATGCAGCAGCGCCAACGAGACGAAACTGTTGATAACTTCAAGCAAAGTCGCATCGATATGCTGATTGCCACCGATGTGGCGGCACGGGGGTTGGATATTCACGATGTCACTCACGTGTTTAACTACCATATTCCCTTTGACTCTGACAGTTACGTTCACCGGGTGGGACGCACCGGACGCGCTGGGAAAAAGGGGACGGCAATTACCTTGGTAACTCCTCTGGAGTTTAAAACCCTCAGTCGGATTATGAGTACCTCGGGAGCGCCGATGGTCTACGAGGAAATTCCCACTATTGGTGAGGCGAAGAAGCAGTATCAAAACGAACTGATGGGGAAACTGCAACACCAGCATATTAGTGAAGAGGCAGCCGAGTTGTTGCAGCGACTGGAGGAAGAACTCGATAGTTCTCAAATTGCCTGTAAAGCTATTTCTTTGCTGCTGGGTCAACAACCCGTTGCCGGGCCCAGTCGGATTGGGTTTAGTTCCCAGGAAATCGAGCATATGCTCGATCGGTTCAAGCGCCGCAAACGTCCCAAACCTCGGCGAAACAACAACCGGATGCCGCCCAGGAAACACCGGAGATAACCCGTGTGGAAGATCGGGCGACGAGATCGGTCGGGGGATCGCGCCAGAGGATGCAGCCTTTGCCACTGGCTCGATCTTCTGGATGAGAAGCGGCAAAAGCGACCCTCGAGAAATTTCCCAGGCTAGAGTGCATTACTTATGATCTTTTGTCTTAACCCCGACTGCCAAAAGCCTCAGAATCGAGATAGTGCCGCGTCTTGCCAAAATTGTGGGTCGCCGCTGTTATTGAGGAGTCGCTACCGCCCTTTGAAGATGATCGGTCAGGGCGGATTTGGTCGGACGTATTTAGCTGTCGATCGCGATCGGCTCGATACGCGCTGTGCTATCAAACAATTGTTGCCGCAACAATTGTTCGGTAGCCGTTTAGACCCGACGAGTTGGCAAAAGACGATCGAGTTATTCAAGCACGAGGCAATGCAACTGTCGAAGTTGGGGGAACACCCGCAAATTCCGACGCTGTTTGCTTTTTTTGAAGAAGGGGGTCGTCTCTATCTAGTCCAAGAGTTTGTGGAAGGACAGACGTTGTGGCACGAGTTGGAGGAGCGGGGCGCGTTTAGCGAACAACAGATTCGTCAACTTTTGACCCAACTCCTGCCGATTCTGCGGTATATCCACCGACGCGGGGTGATCCATCGGGACATTACCCCGGTTAACATTTTGCGTCGCGATCGCGATGGCAAGTTGATTTTAATTGATTTTGGCGTTGCCAAGCAGCTCACCAATACGTCTCTGGTTCGACCGGGAACCAAGGTGGGGACGGCGGGTTATGCGCCGCTGGAACAACTCCGCAGTGGCAAGGCGTATCCGGCAAGCGATATTTATAGTTTGGGTGTGAGCTGCATTCATTTGATTACGAGCACCCGACCGGATCTGCTCTACGATCCGATTAAAGGTTGGCGTTGGAAAGAGCAACTGGCTCGCAAGCGAATTAGCATTAGCGATCGCTTGACCAATATTTTGGATAAAATGATTCGCGATCTGGTCGTCGATCGCTATCAGTCTATCGATGAGGTGATTCGAGACTTCAGATCGATCGCCCTACCTCCCTCCAAACCCCCAAGCCGCAAATCGTCACACCCTCGCTCATCACAACGACCGGACAATATTCAAACCACCATCGATCTACCCCCACCTGCCCGAAAAACTGCCACACCTCCAGCACATCCAACCTCTCCCATTCCGACTCGAGCCCTCTACTCGGCTCATGCTCCAGTCAACTCGCCCGGTTGGCACTGCATTCACACGATCGCCGATCATAGCTCTTGGGTCACTTCCGTAGCACTCGCTCCCAACGGATCGCTATTAGCCAGCGGATCTCTCGACAATAAAATTCGGGTTTGGAACTTGCAGACGGGGCAAGAACTCTTCACTGTGACCCACCATCGCAGTGCTGTGAACGCATTGGCGATTAACCCTAGTAGCGATTTACTGGCAAGTGGCAGCGACGATGCCTCTGTCAAACTCACCCATCTCAGTTCGGGAAAACTCGTACATAATCTCTTTGCCCATCTGCGAGATGTCACGGCTGTCGCGTTTTTTCCCGACGGACAAACTCTCGCCTCCGGCAGCGAAGATCGCACCATTCGCTTGTGGAATGTCTCCACGGGCGCGGCGATCGCGACTTTGGCAGGGGACTCGGGTATTATTAAATCCATTGTCATCTCGCCTAATGGCAAAGTCATTGCCAGTGGCGGATTGGATAACCACATTCATTTGTGGAATCCGATCGCTCGCAAAGCGATCGCGACTTTGAACGGACACAATAATTCGGTGACGTCTCTGGCGATGAGTGCGGGGGGGACTTTGCTTGCCAGTGGCAGCAAGGATCGTACCGTCCGGTTGTGGCAGTTACCGACGGGCAAGTTGCTACAAACCTTCTCGGGTCATTTTGCTGATGTCAATGCCGTGGTGTTTCACCCGAATGGTCAGATGCTGATCAGTGCTAGTAGCGATAAAAAAATTAAGGTGTGGCAACTGAGTAATGGCGAAGTTCGACATACGTTGTCCGGTCATATGGGAACAGTTGATAGTTTAGCCATCGGTACGGATGGTAAGACGATCGTCAGTGGGAGTTGTGACAAAACCGTAAGAATTTGGCGCTGGTTTGATTGAGTAAGCAATCAATAATCAGTAATAAGACCGAAGAAAAAGGTTAAAACCCGGATTCCTTTGATTGAATTCTTTGGCTTTAGCCAGAGGTATAGCCATATGCAGTCTTGTGAGGACATCGGTGAACGATCGAGGTCTCCATGACTGCACCACATCTACCCAAACTCTTCTAATCTATCCCATGATTTGACGCAATGCCTCCAGCAGAGCTGAATTTTCTTCGGGCGTTCCGACCGTAATTCTCAATTTATCGTCGAGACGAGGTTGTGGGAAATAGCGAACTAAAATTCCTTGCTGTTTGAGCTGTTGGTACAAAGACGCTGCTGAGGTCGAATTTGGCGATCGAGCTAATACAAAGTTCGCTTGAGATGGCAAGACTTCAAATCCTAATTCTTGGAGTTCTTGTGTTAACCTCGATCGATCGGTTTTGACTTTTTCAGCATGACGATTTTTATGGTCGCAATCGGCGATCGCGGCTGCCCCCACGGCACAGGCAAGTGCATCGACATTATAGCTATCTTTGACTTTAATTAATCCGGATAACAACGTCGGATTGGCAATACCGAAACCCAAGCGCAATCCAGCCAGAGAATACCCTTTCGACAGCGTTCTTAAAACGATAACATTTTCACAAGTTTTCACCAATTCCAACGCGCTAGATTGGGCAAAATCCACATAAGCTTCGTCGATCACCAAAACTCCAGATAATTGCGATGCCAGTTTATCCAGTAATTCCAAAGAAATTGCTGTTCCCGAAGGACTATTGGGAGAGGCGATAAATGTCACTGCGCCTTGAGCTTCGATCAGTTTCTCGACGGGTAAACTGTAATCATCGGGGAAAGGAACTTCCACCACATCTGCCCCCTGAATCTCCGCCAAGGTGCGATACAGCACGTAAGTCGGCATGGGATAGACCACTTTTCGCCCCGGTTCCGTACAGGCGCGCATAATCATCGTCAATAAATCGTCACTACCGTTCCCTGCCAGAATCCAATCTGCCGGAACTCCCAAAACCTGACTCGCCGCGTGCCGAAATGCCGACGCCATGGGATCGCTGTAGCGCCGCAACAATTCCCCATCGAAGTCTCGCAACACCTGCATTGCTTTCGGTGAAGGGGGATAGGGGTTTTCGTTGGTGTTGAGCTTAATGACGCGAACGTTGGCTGAGGGTTGTTCTCCGGGAACGTAACCGGAAATGGCATCGATGGTGGGGCGAAAGTAAGACATAGGGATTTTGACAGAAGTGTTAATGGTTGATGGTTGATGGTTGATGGTTAATGGTTGATTGTCATCAAGAGTTCTGGAACTAACGTTCCACTAGCACGTAACCAAACTCCACCATTGTTATTAGCATTTGCGTGACCGTTTCCCATGCTTCTTCGGATTTGATGGGTTGGAGTGTTGTGGGGTCAACGGGTCGTAATTGATGCCAGCGCTGTGCCAGATCGATCGTGGATTGTGACTCTTCCCACAAGGGTAACAAACAGGCGATTGTGGAGCTATCTACCCAAATATCCGACAATCCCGGCATCGGTAAATACCGGCTGATGTCTATGGAGTTAATTTGAGTCATGGCATCGACAAACTCTTTTTTAACGGTATCTTTCTTCAGTTGGGGATGCCAATATACCCGAGCATTTTGCCAATCCTCAAGATTCCATTCGGTTACTGGAGTCGAAGGTTTAGCCTGGTTGGGATGACCGCACCAAAAATCGATTAATCGATGGACGGGGTGCAGAAGTTCGTACAAATGTAGTTGTTCTTCCACGGTCAGTCCGGGTACACTCATTGCCCAAAAAGCCGGTAAGTTATCTGGGGTTTGAAACAGCTCTTTCAAATCCCATTGTCGCGCATTCAACATTTTTATAAATTCTAGACCCGCGGCTTCTAGCAAAGAAAAGGCTTCTGGAATGGTATAGCCTTTATCTCCTTGCAAGAGATGGTTCATTAGAGAAACTTTGGGATTTTCTCTGGTATTTTTTCCCCAAGTTGTTTGCTTGAGATTAACGCCATTTTTCAGCGCTTCCATTGTTTCTTTGAGAATTTCTACTTCAAAGTCCTCTGGATTGCCATCCATCAATCCAATGGTTTTGCAAAATTTTTGGGCGCGGAAGAAGCCAGCACGTTGGTAAGCGCTATGGAGATTGGTGCGGATGATACCATCGGGTTTGAGAACCGATTTCATTGCTTTCAGTCCAGCGACGAGATCGGGCAAAAGATAGAGAACTTCATCATTGTTAATATAGTCGAACTCCAGTCCCAAACTCGGAAGTTCTTCGAGAGGCATGACGTGAAATTCAAAGTTCTCAAAATTATGATATTTTAGACGATCGCGAGCGACTTCGATCGACCTGGGTGAGAGATCGACTCCGACAATTTTTGCTCCCGGATTGGCTTCTGCTAAGATTAGCGCTTTGTAACCGCTGCCACAACCCGCATCGAGAATGACTTGACCTTCAGAATGAATAACTTGTTGATTTCTCAGGTAGTAAGGAATAACAATATTGTGGAACTGGAGGACATTTATTTCTTGTTTTGGAGAACGATCGATTGGGATATTGGGGTAAGGTTCGGACTCATACTGCTGGCGAATTTTTTCGACGACTTCAGAGGATTGCATAATCAATATTTAGAAAGTTTCAGGTATAACAAAGCTCGAGTTCGATCGACTTATTTCACGATCTTTAATAGGAGAGGATTGTCAATTTCTTCAACCCGATAATTTCGATCGTTCTCCAACATAGATTGTAGTTGGGGAGAAACACCATATAAAAATATATCACTAAATTGGGTTGGGAGCGAAATTGATGGTAAAACCGGTATCAATTGAAAGGCTGTTCGCTCTGGCAGTAAGTAATTGAGAGAAACGATCGTGTAGTTATCGCTAATCACCAAGGGAGTGCTGGTTGCCTCGATCGATGTTGCAGCTCGAAGATTATAAAGGCTAGTATAGTAATCTTTATTCCACCAATTTTTGGATTGCGAGCTTAAGATCCCAGACAGGATTCCCACTACAATTAATATAGCCACGATCGATCTCCAAATACGATTCGATCGTTGGGGTGGTAAGCCATTTTTACACTGAAAGCAAAAACAGAAGGCTACTACAATTTGAATCCCCAAGTAACTAAGGATTAGATATCGCGGAGTCAGCGATCGTATGCCTCCATTTAATACATCGGGAACAACCAGTGCTAAGGGCGTCACGCCAATTAAAATCAGGATGAACAACCACACTCGCTGTGGCGTATTGCGATAAAGGCAATAAATAGAGTATGTCACTAAAGCGACGATCGGTAAACCCAGCAAGGGATTTTCGACATTCGCCGAAATATCGATAAAAACCCGACTTAAATTGACCATCCAGCCGGAGATTAAAGAGAGAAAAGACACCGATTCAGTGCGCCAAGACGCTTGGTTAAAGTTTTGGGTCAATACCCACAACCACGGCGCAAATGCCAGAATTACAGCACCCGAAGCCAGCAGATAAGAAATCGAAGTTTTATTAAAACGAAGTCTTTCAAGAATTGCCAAATAGATGCCGTGTCCAAATGCCACGAAGGCGGTAAACGGGTAAGTATAAAATCCGGCTGTCAGGGCGATCGCGTACAGAATCCAACTGAGGGCAGTATTCAGCCGAATGGCTCGCAGAAATGCCGCATTCGACAGTAAAACCATCACGATCCACAAAGTATATTCCCGAGCTTCCTGAGCGTAGAGAATGTGCAAAGGAGAAACAGCAATCAGAGCAATCGCCATCCAACCTACGGGGTTGTCAAACCTCGATCGATCGCCATCGCCTCGACTCTCGAATAACTCCCAACATAAGCCATAAATTGCCGGAAATGACAGCAAACTCACCACGGCTGAAAAACTGCGCGTGACGGCAACAGAATCGCCCCAGAATTTGACCCAATACCGAACCAGAACATAATAGAATGGAGGATGCTCCGGTGCTTCTGTTGCTAACGCCTTAACCGTATCCACCACAGTTTTTTCCGGGCTGAGATGTTGAAAGCGATATAAATCTTCTTGAGTGAGAATCCTTCCGTTTAAGGTTTCTCGGGCAAAATCTGCCATCGTATAACCCGAAATCCGCAATGAAGTAAAAGTCTCATCAACCCAGTAAACTTTGAGATCCAAATTGACGAAGCGAAAGTAAATCCCCAGCGCCAAAACGATCGCTACCAGCACTCCAAAACCCGTTTTGCCCGCCTTTAAATGCACGATCGTTACCAGACCTCCGCTAAATTTCGACTCACATAAGTTGGACGTTGTTGGGGTTGAGATAGGGTTTGAACCCTAATGACTCCAGGTCCATCGTGCTACTGGTCAACCTCTTCTGGAATCGTTTCGGCGTTCCCCGTTTCCGAAGTTTCAGATGGCGTGTCTAATTGCTCTGACCCCTCATTAAGACTATCGGCACCGGAATCGCTGGGAAGAGAAGAATCCGGACTATCGAGACCGGAATCGCTGGGAAGAGAAAAATCCGGACTATCGGCACCGGAATCGCTGGGAAGAGAAGAATCCGGACTATCGAGACCGGAATCGCTGGGAAGAGAAAAATCCGGTTCTTCCACTTCCGGTGCGCTGGGGAATTGTGGCGGGGAACTGGGCGACTTGTGGGACTCCCGGACTGTTGGGGGCGAGTCCCGGTAATCCTGGGGTGGGAGAAAGCTGGCTGGGGAAGGGATTCAAGCGGTTGACACCGCCGCTGTCGGGGAATTGAGTTGTCGAGGTGGGCAGGGTTGCTAGTGCCACGCGGCTATCGATTTCCCGCAGAACATCCAAGACTTGTACGACCTGACTGTATTGTGCGCTGGGGTGGGCGTAGAGGGCAACCAGTCCGTTGGGATTAATTTGTTTGTAGCGCTTCAGTTGGGCGGTCAGATCGAGTTGCGTCACCTGTCGCCATTGTTGGGGTTGCACCTCCAGCGAGACTTGTCCAACGGGATCGATGGCCACCATGAACATTTCTCGCATTTGGGCTTCGCCCGTTTTGGCTTGGGGCAAATTCAGGCTAATGGCTTGCTGGCGGCTCAAACCCACTGCTCCTAAGATAAAAAATGTGAGGATGCAAAAGATCACATCCATCAGCGGCAGAATTTGAATTTGAATATCTTCGGTGACCGAATCGAGGTTTATTTTCATGGGGATGGGGAAGTTGCCGGGAGCGAGATGAATTCTTCTTTATTTTAAGTGGAACTCCCGACATCTTTAGATGGATGATCGGTTGTTGGTTTTGGGGATGAGGTTTCCTCGGAAGTCGTCGGTTTTGGGGATGAGGTTTCCTCGGGAATATCCGACTGAATCGTTGTCTTGTCCGGGTTTTCGGGCGAGTCGATCGACTTTTCCGGTAGGGGTGTTTCGGTTTCCTGAAAGGCTCTAGATTTTTTTTTGCGGTTCGGTTTCGACTTGGGAATTTCAGGTTTTACACGACTAGGAAACGCCTCGGCATTGGGATCGACTATTGCTGAGGGAGATCCTTGGGGAAATCCACTCGCCCAGAATTGACGATAAACCAACTCTAACTCGCTGCCGGCTTTGCGGAAAAGCTTGACTTGATTGAACACAAACGCTTGGAACAGGCGATAGAACGCCACGCTAATCATCGCCACCACCAAACCGGACGCCGTACTGATCAGCGATTCCCCAATCCCCAGGGTGACGCCTGTAGTCGCTGCCGTTCCCAAGTCGCTGATGCTAATCGATCCTAGAGAGCGAATCAAACCCAAAACCGTCCCAAACAGTCCCAGCAAAGGCGAGAGGGCAATCACGGCTTCGAGAATTTTGTCGCCCCGCCGCATATTTGCCAACTCTCCATCGGCAGTGGATTCCAGGGACAGTTCAAACACCTCTGGATTGGGACGTTCGAGTTGCAACGGCGCGGATAGGAAACGACCGATGGGTTGATTTTGAGCTTGTTGTGCCACTTGTCGCGCCATCGTCCAATCGTACCGGGCGGTTTCTAAAATTCGATCGACCAGTTCCCGTTCTTTGGTCAGTACCCGCGCCCAAAACACAATCCGTTCCACGATTGTCGCAATGGACAGGATGGAAAGAAATAACAGCGGCCACATGGCTGGACCGCCTTTGATAAACAGTTCTCTGACTTGTTCCACGTAATTCAAACCCCTTGATAGTTAATAGTGAATAGTTAATAGTTATTAGGTATTCACTATTAACTATTCACTTCCTACAGTCCCAAATCGGTGACCGCGCCCAGACTGCTGGAGGACACCAACTTCGCATATTTTGCCATGACGCCTGACGAGTAGCGAGGGGGGCGAGGTTGCCAAGCGGCGCGACGCTGTTCTAATTCTTCATCAGAAATGTTTAGGTGCAACGATCGCGAACCCGCATCAATGGTAATGGTATCGCCTTCGCGAACCAGGGCAATTGCTCCACCTACAGCGGCTTCCGGGGCGACGTGACCCACCACCAAGCCGTAAGTGCCGCCGGAGAAGCGTCCATCGGTAATTAACCCCACGCTATCCCCTAATCCGGCGCCGATAATCGCCGAAGTGGGAGCGAGCATTTCTCGCATCCCCGGTCCCCCTTTGGGTCCTTCGTAGCGAACGACTACCACATCTCCCGGTTGGATTTTCCCATCTAAAACGGCTTTGAGGCAATCTTCTTCCGATTCAAACACCCGCGCCGGTCCCGTGATTTGGGGATTTTTTACCCCGCTGATTTTGGCAACAGCGCCTTCGGTTGCCAGATTGCCTTTGAGAATGGCTAAATGTCCTTGGGCATACATGGGATTGTTCCAGGGACGAATCACGGCTTGGTTTGCCGAGGGTGATTCGGGAATGTCCGCCAGCTGTTCGGCGATCGTTTTTCCGGTAATGGTTAAAGCCTCGCCGTGAATTAAACCCTGTGCCAACAGCATTTTCATCACTTGGGGAACGCCGCCTGCTTGGTGAAAATCCGTGGTGACGTATTTGCCGCTGGGTTTGAGATCGCACAACACCGGAACTTTGGCGCGGATGGTTTCAAAATCATCCAGGGTTAATTCCACACCGATGGCGTGGGCGATCGCCAGTAAGTGTAGCACCGAGTTGGTCGATCCCCCTACTGCCATAATTACGGCGATCGCATTTTCAAAGGCTTGGCGCGTTAGAATTTGTTTGGGTAAAATCTGTTGGCGAATGGCTTCGATCAACACTTTCCCCGACTCCTGGGCACTATCAGCTTTTTCGGCATCTTCTGCCGCCATGGTGGAGGAATACATCAAGCTCATCCCCATCGCCTCAAAAGCGGAGGACATGGTGTTTGCCGTGAACATCCCGCCGCACGATCCCGCTCCCGGACAGGCATTTTTCTCTACCGCCAGCAGTTCGGCATCGTCGATTTTCCCGGCGCTGTGCTGTCCTACCGCCTCGAAGGCACTGACTACGGTGAGATCGCTGCCGTTGTAGTGTCCCGGCTTAATCGTGCCGCCGTAGACGAAAATGGCGGGGATGTTCATCCGAGCCATGGCAATCATTGCCCCTGGCATATTTTTATCACATCCGCCGATGGCAATTACGCCGTCGAGGCTTTGACCATTACAAACGGTTTCGATGGAGTCGGCAATCACTTCTCGCGACACCAGAGAATATTTCATCCCCTCGGTTCCCATGGAGATGCCATCGCTGATGGTGATGGTGCCGAAGCGTTGTGGCATTCCTCCGCCAGAAAGAATTCCTGCTTCGGCACGATCGGTGATATCGTTGAGTCCGACGTTGCACGGGGTAATGGTACTGTACCCGTTGGCAACCCCGACAATGGGTTTACTGAAGTCCCCATCGCCAAACCCCACAGCTCGCAGCATGGCGCGATTGGGTGCTCGGGAATTGCCTTGGGTAACGAGTTGACTTCTCCGATTGTCCGGCATGGATGGTATTCTCCCTGGAAAAATGAATAAGGGGGCGATAGCTACGCGAGAGCGATTTGTCTTTCTCCCATATCGGGAAGTTCGATCGTTTCGGGTAAACCGGAGCGAGAACTCTAGAACAAACGACTGGGAGAAATAACCACTCTATTGATTTTGTCAGAACATTTTACCGTTTGCGGCGACGGGAGAGAATTTTCAGCCTGCGGGTTTGGTGGGGATCAAGTCACAGACCTCGCCTCCATCGACTTGTACACTCATAGAAGAGAGAATGAATCCATGCTGTTCGAGATCGGCACGAGCCATCCGCTTGGATCCGATCGTTCGGGAAGGTCGATTCCGAGTCTCGTGCAAACCTTTTGGGCTTGCCGGGACTCCCGTCTCGACTAGACAGATAGCCGCGGCTGACAGAGCGAGCGCCATGTCTGAGGTTGAGAATTCGACGCTTAGCACGAAGGAGAGGAAAACAAAGCAATGAATGGGGATGAACTTTTAAGTCGATATGCCAAAGGAAAACGTAATTTTCGAGAAGTCCATCTCAATGGAGCGAATTTGCAGGGCTTCGATCTCAGAGAGGCTGACTTTCGG
Organism: uncultured cyanobacterium; assembly: GCA_963838375.1. GTDB lineage: Bacteria > Cyanobacteriota > Cyanobacteriia > Cyanobacteriales > Geitlerinemataceae > DVED01. The sequence continues at coordinate 120,127 of CAWIQY010000021.1, forward strand.
GGCGCCCAGTTGATGCAGTGCGATCTGCAAAATGCCAATTTACAAGGGGCTAATTTCCGAGAAGCCAATTTACAAGGGGCAGTATCGATCGCGGCAAACCTGCGGGAAACTAACTTAATTGGCGCCAACCTGCGGCAAGCCAATTTGTCGGGAACCGATCTGCGAGATGCGAATTTGCGCGCAGCTCAATTGCAAAAAGCATCATTTCAAAATGCTAATTTAACCGAGGCTTCGCTCCATGAAGCCGATCTGACCCAAGCCAACTTAGGAGAGGCAAATTTGACCGATGCGAATCTAATTCGATCTAACCTTTCTCGGGCATTTCTGAAAGGGGCAATTTTGGAAGGGGCTAACCTGACAATCTCCAATTTAAATGAAGCAAACTTGGAGGATGCCAAATTAGTCAAGGCGATTTTACATAGCGTCAATTTGACCGGTGCAAACCTGAATCGAGCAGACTTGAGTAAATCTAAGTTGACGGGAGCAAATCTAACAGACGTAACAGCCATCAAAGCACAACTGCGAGCGGCTAACGTCAGTTGGACAACCTTGCGCGGGATAAACTTACAAGGCGCAAGCCTATATCGGACTAATCTGAGCTGGTCGAATTTGACGGGAGCCAACCTGACTGATGCGGTGTTGATGAGCGCGAATATTAACCATGTCACGCTCAGAGATGCCATCTTGACCGGAGCGATGATGCCGGATGGGACAGCGTATCAGTAAGATTGAGTTCCTGTCAAATTCGATCCGAGGAGTGAAAACAGCTTGATTCACGCCTTAAGTTCGGCAAGCATCTGTTTCAAACTATGCCGCCAGTGAGGGGCAGGTTTTCCGAGAATAGACGTAATTTTTTGACCCGCCAGAACCGAGTATGCCGGACGCTTGGCTGGGGTGGGATATTCTGGGGTGGTAATGGGAAAAACCCGATCGATTTTCAGCGGAAATCCCAGTTGTTGGGCTTCTTCAAAAATCGCCACGGCAAAATCGTACCAACTGGCAACCCCGCTATTGGTGAAGTGGTAAATTCCGGAAATCTCCCGGTGTTGGGCAATTAATCCGGCAATGGCGTTGGCGATATCCCCCGTCCAAGTGGGGCTACCGATTTGATCGGCAACGACGCGCAATTCCGGGCGATTTTCCCCCAAACGCAGCATGGTTTTGACAAAGTTTCCCGTTCCCCCGACGCCGTACACCCAAGCGGTTCGCAGAATGATGGCGCGGGCATCGGTGTCTTGAATGGCTTGTTCTCCGGCGAGTTTGGATGCGCCGTAGACGCCCAGAGGATTCGTGGAATCGGTTTCTTGATAGGGATGACTTTGTGTGCCGTCGAATACGTAGTCGGTGGAGACGTGAATTAAGGTGGCGTCTAGTTTTTGGGCGGATTCGGCGAAAATACCAGGGGCAACACCGTTGACGAGGTGGGCGAGTTCCGATTCGCTTTCTGCTTTGTCTACTGCGGTATATGCGCCGGAATTGACGATAATCTCGGGCTGGATTTCGGTCACAATTTGGCGAATGCGATCGGGTTGGCTTAAATCTAAACGATCTCGCCCGACACCGATTATTTCTAAGTTTTCGATCGAGGATAAAACGCGCTGCAATTCTTGTCCGAGTTGTCCGTTAATACCTGTAATTAGAATGCGAGTCATGGAGTTTGGAGTGAGTGGTGGATTGTTCGTCAGGACTTAGGTCAAATTTATTTTGAAACCCAACCTGAAAAGGCGAAGGGTATTCGCCTTCTTTCTCTACGGAAAAGTCTCGTTCCTATTAATTGCTAAAAACTTCTGCATCTTTCAACAACTGACCCACTTTATCTTTGGCTGATAACTTCACTTCAATGCCATTTAGGGGCCAATCGATGCCGATTTCGGGATCGTTCCACAGGATCGATCGTTCGTACTGTGGGGCGTAGTAATCGGTGGTTTTGTACAGAAATTCTGCAAAGTCTGACAGGACTAAAAAACCGTGAGCAAATCCTGGCGGAACCCAGAGTTGTCGCTTATTTTGGGCACTCAACAAACAACCCACCCATTTACCGAAGTAGGGGGAACCTTTGCGAATATCGACCGCGACATCAAAAACTTCACCGACAGATGCCCGAACGAGCTTGCCTTGGGGTTGTTGGATCTGGTAGTGCAATCCTCGCAAAACCCCTTGAATCGATCGCGAATGATTGTCTTGCACAAAGGCGTCGGTAACACCTGTTTTTTCAGCGAATGCCTGTTGATTAAAACTCTCGAAAAAGAATCCTCGATCGTCTCCAAAAACTTTGGGTTCGACGATGACAACGTCTGGAATTTCGGTCTGAATAACGTTCATTTTGCTTGAATGAATGCGACTAAATTAGACACCATACCCAAAAATTTCGGTTGATACCACTCAACCTCCACCCCATTTGGATGTTCGCGCTCCACATTCTGGAAGATCTCGGCAATATCGCTTTGAGATAACAGCCGCAGATTTTCCTCTTTCGCCCAAAACTTCATTCCCAAAGCATTTAAGATTTGCCGATGCTGGGATCTGGGCAACCAATGCAATATGGGGAGTTTCGTATGAAAATCTAACCAGTGATGGCGATTGGGAGTTGTCAGCAAAACACACCTCGCCAAGTGTAGCAGATTTTCGACATATTTGACTTGTCGATCGGACGATCCGACGTGTTCGATGACTGCCGAGGAGATGACATAATCGATGGGGGGTAGCAACTCTGGATTGGGAGGATAAGGAACGATCTGGAGATCTCGAAAAACTTCGGTTAATCCGCTAATATCTTCTGGGGAAGTCGCATAAACTTTTGCACCATCTGCTAATAGCCAACGGATAAAACAGTTGCTATCGTTTCTCAGGGTATCGGGTGTCGAACCATGATCTAAAATGCTTTTGCCAGATATATCGCCAATTTGAGAAATAAACCAGTCGTAGATTTTCCGCCGAACCTGGATGGAAGCTTGCATTCGCAATCGATCGAGCCAGGAAATACGCTCCTTCCCAGGAGTCGTTGCGCCATCGCCGAAGTAATCGAATTCTCGAATTTCTGTCATTAGCTAAATATAGTAGCGGTGAATAAGTATTGTTAGAGTTAGAATACAGGAAAATAGCAGATATAAAACTATTGACTTTTGCAGTCTTCGCCTATCAAACTCGAATTTACGATTGACGAGTAACATAAAAAATAGAGGGAAGATAGGAATAAAATATCGACCTTGAATACCTCCAATACTTTGAGAGCCAATCGGATTCCAAAGGTAAGCTAAACTACTTAAAACGACTATGTTTAGTGCTAAAACTATAGAGATAATTATCTTTTGTTTGAAGGAAATAGTAGTGCTAGAGTTGCCAAACTGTACAAATAGAGAGACGAAAATTAGAACAGTCCAATATGAAAAAACGAAAAAGCCAGGTAATGGAGTATCGATCCAACCCAAAACACCAATAAATTGGTGTAAGTAATTAATCCCTTCCCGAACAAAAGTCCTGCCAAAAGTTGCCGCAAATTCCAGAGGCCGATCGAGGACGAATTCAATTTGACGATCGGGTAAAATACCGACACTGAGAGGAACATAAATTCGATCGACAACAGACGACCAAATGAGGATAACCGAAAAACTAGCGATCGCAATAGAAGCGATCATTATCGCATATCGAACTCTCGTTTTCAGCTTTTTGTAGGGAATTAAAAAAAACAAGAATAAAAGGGGAAAATAAGCGAGTTTAGATAAACATAGAAGCATTGACAATCCCAATAAGCCGATCGTATGTTTAGGCTGTATAGAAGTTTGAGGATCGAGACTTAACTTAAAAACGATCGCCATCCACAAAAAAGCCAGTCCATTGGTTAAAGCATCAGCGGATAAAGAAGATGCCTGAAACAAAGACATGGGAGTGAGTAAGAGTAACAAAAAAACTAATTTTCCGATTGGTGTAGTTTTTAGCGCGATCCAAGCCAGAATCAACCAAACGATAAAATTCGAGAATCGACCGAAATAAAAAATTAGTAGCGGAGATAAATGAAGACTTTTTCCGATGGCAATGCCGACGGCTTGAGGGATGTAAGGAATTGGCGCGTGTAATCCGGTTGTGTTAAACTTAATAAAGATACGATCGGAGTTATTTAGAGGAAGGTTAAATCCGGCAAAAATATCTCGAATATCCTGCTTCCGTTCCGGATGAAATCGCAAATCGTCTTGAGAAGATCCTCGAACTGTCGTTAGCAAGCTTCTAGGAAGTCGTCCTCCCAAACAGATTTCTTTCTCAAAATACCGACTATAGCCATAACAGTCTCCTGCTTGTTGTTGCGCGATCCACTGTCCCTCAGAAATTTGAAACGCGCGATAGAAATGCAAATATTCATCGGCAACTTGAAAGGGAGGCGTGACGAAAATGAATAGACAGCCGAATAAACCCGCGATTGTCAAAAAAGCGTTTTCAATATTTTCAAAGTTCCAAAATTTCTCGATCGATCTCATGGAAAAACTCAAGAACCAATCTCTAATCGTGTAACAAAGTGTAACGTTGAGTCAAAAATGATACTAACCGGTTGCGGGTATAAGTTGAGTTTTTCGATCGTCTTTCCTGGAAAAATTTTCCGAGTTTCGTATAACTTTTTCCACTGCTGAGTCGATAAATAATTGTAAGGTAACGACACACCGTAACTGCGATTTCCGACCCAATCCATCCATCGCAAACGGACATCGTCCCATGTCGAATTACAATAGTGATCTTTAATCAGCACAAATTGGCGACTGACGCGAACGCATTCGGCAAGCAGTGTGGTGGCATCATCCGCATGATGCAAAACATCGACTAGCATCGTAAAATCGAAATGGCGATCGGGAAATGGAATGGTCAAACCATCGAATTGTCGAACCGGAATTCGGGTTTGCGGACGAACTAAAACATCGATTCCTTGAAAGCTAGCATTCGATCTCGTCTGGCGAACGCATTCGGCAACTTCGCCACTGCCACATCCGACATCTAACCCTTCCAAAGACGCAGTTTCGGGAATCAAACTCGCCAAATGTTCGGCAAGGACATTCACTCGCCGATTCATGACTAAGGAACGATGTAATGTTTGGATGAGTTGCACGATCGCAGTGATTTAATAGTAAACTATCGAATTGAAGTTATAACGGATCGATCGGGAGTTCAAGAGTTGCCGAAGATTTCCATAATTCAAGTCCGGGAATAAAAGACGGGAAGATTTTGGATTTTTTTCCCCGGATGAAGCTGAGGGGTTGCACCCTTTATTTTTTTCAATACAAAACCAAACCCCATTTATGCCATAACCATACCATTCTTTTTGCACTGTACGATCGTGAAGCCTTTGACTCAATCCAGTTTAGACTCTTCAAAAAAAATCACCCAAAATCGTGTGGATATACTGCTGACTTTGCGAGGTTTAGCTTGCTTAATGGTGGTTGTCGCACATTGCAATTTCCCGAGAGCGTCCTTAGTTTATCATACCTTCGACTTGAGTTGGCTGCTTTTTAGTGCGGGTGGCGTTGCTGTCCGGATTTTCTTTTGTTTGTCTGGCTATTTCATGGGGAAAGCGTTTTGTTCTCGACGTTATGCGATCGATCGATCGGGAATTCTGAATTTTTGGCGAAATCGTGCTTTAAGAGTATTTCCACTTTACTATTTTTCGGTGATAGTCACCGGCTTTTGGATTTACCCAGATCTTTTTAAAGTTGCGAACTGGGGGTATTTGCTGCGAATCCTCACTTTTACTTACAATCAGACATTACCGATCGCTTTTAATGGTGCATTATGGACGCTTTCGACTGAAGTTCAGTTTTATCTTTTAGTCCCATTTATCTTTATCTACTGCCACAATCGCCTTTGTTTGAAAACACAGGTTAAGAATTTGGCTTTAGGCATTATTGTCGGGTCATTTGTTTTGAGATGGATTTGTTGGGGTATTTTACAATTCAACTTTCAACCTCCAGAAGATGCGATCGCTTTTGTTCAATATATTTATGTCCCTTTATGGATGAATTTAGATGTTTTTCTCTGTGGTTTTCTGCTCAACTTTTGGATAAATTATGACGATACTCAAAAGAGCCAAAACCCTTTCATTTACCCCATACATTTATCGGGATGTAAACATCAGAGATTTAGAACTTATTCTCAAATTAATTGTCGATCGATTGCTATTTTTTTAGTATTACTTCTCTACTTTTTTACAGCTTACTTCAAATATTATAATCAGCAAATACTAGGACTATTTTCTCCCACCTTAACTCTACTAGTAACGTGCTTTTTAATTTATACTGTTGAAAAGCCTTCAGAACTGCCAAACGCCGATCGTCGTAACCGAAAACTAAGCCTAAAAGCTTGTCGGGATAACCCTTGGCGAATCTGGGAAGTGTTGGGAGTTTTATCTTATGGAATTTATATTTGGCACTTACCCATTCTTAGTGCAATACACCCGATTGTGACATCTGAGAGTCTTTTAGCAGCGTATTTTTATCGATTTTTCGCAACCTTGATTTTATCAACATTGCTAGCAACCGTTACTTATTATATCATTGAATTACCCACCGCAAATCTCAAAAAAATAACTCCGCATTCTTAAACTAAATTTAATTATTTTGGATAAACAATTTAGTGTTTTAAAATAATTCAGGAACTCGAGAGCGCAATGCTTGATTCAATTCCGGCAGCCGATCGCGCATTTCTAAATACCAGTTTTTTCTCTGTTGATAGTGTTGAGACAGCAGGCGATTATTTTTGACCCACTGGTAAGCAGTAGCCGCGATATTTTTCCGGAATTTAGCGTTCGCAATCAAAGCCTCAAACTTAGTTTCAAACTCTTCCACCGATCGGTAAATCAACCCCGTTTCTCCATCCAAAATAGAACTTTGATACACCACCGGACTTGCCAGAACAGCTACCCCGTGTCCCGCACATTCGATAAATTTGAGGTCAGATTTCATGCTATTAAACCGTGTCGGCATCAGGGGAAGAATGGTTATATCCGATGCGTGCAAAATATCTTTATAACGAGAGTATGGAGAAAATTCTTCAAAGGTTTTATTCGGAGTCGAGAGCGCATCAAAAAACTTTTTATCGTGAAGAACATAAAACTTAGTCCGATCGCTATATCTTGCCACAACGCGGTTAATAGACTCCATCAAAGGTTCCCAATCTTTCTCCCGATTTAACGCGCCAAAAAAGATTGTAACTTCCTTTTCTGCTTTCATCGGTCGAGGAGCGGGTAAAGCACCCAATTGATTAGCAAAAACAGCCACATAAGGATTGTGCTGCCGCAAAAACTCTGCCAGAGGTTCCGTCGAAGTTTGAACGCAATGACAGCTTCTATAGGTTAAAAAATTGCTCTGAGCGTGAATCGGCCAGCGCATGGGATCGTCATCCATTTCTGCGACAATTAAGTACCCACGATCGAGCAGACCTTTCTGTTTTTCGATCGCCTCTGCCGTCAACACCGCTCGCTGCCAAATAAACACCTTTTCCTCTTGGGGTTTCGCAATGTTTAAAACAGCAGATTGCACGGACGAAATAGCGCGAACACCGGGGAGAGTCGAGCTGAATTGGTCGGGTTCGAGAACCCGGACTCGATCGCACGCCAAAGGTGCCATCATCAGCGTTTGAATCAGCAGAGGACGTGCAGGATATTCAGCTTTCACCGCACTGACTAAATACTGAAACGATCGAGTTCGATCGGCGACTTCAGCCGGATTTAATTCCATCGCTGCCAACGTCGGTGCAATGTGTTTTTGAAACTGCTCGAATCCATCCCCGCAATCGTACAGTGTCTTGGCGCTATTATGAATTTTTAAACCCGCTTGAGAAAACAAGTCTTGAATGCTACCAAACGTAAAAAAACGTAAATGCGTGCGATCGAGTAAACCCTCATCTCGATATTGCCATTGACCCTTCAAGAGATCGCGAATAATCGTCCAATGTCCGATATTGGGAATCGACGCCACAACTTGACCCTTCGGTGTCAGCCAGTTCGCGTGTTGTTTCAGTGTTTTCCAGGGATCGACGAGATGTTCGAGAACATCTCCGTACACCAAACAATCCACACTTTCCGGCGCAATATCCAAAGCCGAATCATCTGTGCTTTCCACATTGACTGCGATCGCCCGATCGAGCCGAGTTTGGGCGATTTGCGCCACTTGCGGGTTAATTTCAATGCCAATATACGTACAGTTAGGATTAATGCGTTTGTAAGTTTCCCCCAACGCACCCGTGCCGCACCCCACCTCCACCACGACTTTGGCGTCGGGAGGAATGAGCCGGAGGAGGTTGTGATTAACACGATCGAAATAGCTATTTACAGGAGTCATGGGGTTGCAGTTGATTTCCGACGAGAGAACTCAAAACTCCCACGGAAAATTTCCGATTGTCGAGATTTTGAGCGCAGACGATTTTTGGGAGTAGAAAAACCCACCCTAGTTAAGCTAGCGTGCATCTTCCAAAAGCACAATCAGTAGCGATCGCGATCGCTACTGACCGAGATGCAGCTCGCACCGATTTACGCTGCTATCAGCTAGAATGTACAAGCTCGAGGTACGCTATGCCAGTTATCCTCTATCTTTGTCACTCAATCCCTGCGGCATTAAATCACGGTAGAAATCGCACAAAAGAAGTGAGGGTGCGGTTCGCTTCTTCTATCACTTGTATGAATTCAAATGACCCCCCATCGAGCTGCTCCTATTAAAGCCAGTGTCCTGGTTGTCGATGATAAACCCGAGAATTTGCGCCTTTTATCCACAATTTTGACCAATCGAGGCTATGAGGTTCGCCAAGCATTGAGCGGACACATGGCGATAACCGCGATACACACCAGACCCCCCGACTTAGTATTATTAGATATCAAAATGCCCGATATCAACGGATATCAGGTCTGCAAGCAACTGAAAACCGACGAACGCACCCGCCGCATTCCGGTAATTTTTTTGAGCGCTCTCGATCGATCGCCGGATAAAGTCAAAGGATTCAGCGCGGGTGGTGTCGATTACATTACCAAACCGTTTCAGGAATCCGAAGTGGTGGTGCGCGTCGAACACCAACTCGAGATCGCTCGACTGCAAGCGCAATTGGAACGACAAAACGCCCAACTTCAACAAGAAATTCACGATCGCATCGCCACAGAAAAGGAACTACTGCGATCGAACGAAGATCTAGAACAGTTTGCTCGCGCAGTGTCTCACGACTTACAACAACCGCTACAAAGTATCCTCGGTTTTGGCAAAATTATCTTGCAGAAATATCCTTATCTCCTGGAAAGCGACATCTGCAAGTATCTCTCTCGGATTGTCCAAGCTGGGGAGCGAATGCAACAACTGATCGAAGACTTGCTCGCCTATTCCCAAGTCGAGGTTTCTCGATCGATCGAAATAGTAGACTGCAATAAGATTTTGGCAGAAGCGATCGAAAATGTAGAAGCTGCAATTACCGCAAAAAAGGCTCATCTAAACATCAAACCCCTTCCCCAACTCCAAGGCAAACCCGCCCAACTGATACAAGTTTTCCAAAATTTGCTCGGCAATGCTCTCAAATTTACCCATCCAAATATCCCCCCAGAAATTCAAGTTTGGGCAGAAGAACGAGAGAATGAATGGATGTTCCAGGTAAGCGACAACGGCATCGGTATCGAACCCCAAAACTTCGATCGTCTTTTCCAACTCTTTGCTCGCCTGCACCCGAACGATCGCTTCCCCGGCACCGGAATTGGTCTTGCTACCTGCAAAAAAATTGTCGAAAGCCACGGCGGACACATTTGGGTTGAGTCAACACCCGGAAAAGGAACGACTTTTTTATTCACCTTACCGAAATCTTGAACGAGGAGGTAAGCATTCAGCTAGGGAAGTATGTAGGGTGTGTTGAGGCACGAAACGCACCGTTCTCATGTTTTAAACTTTTAATGCTAATCTGAAACTCCGTATTTATGACAAACTAATATTAGCTCGATCGCCTCTGTCTTCGCTGTTGACAAAATTGGCACATCATGAAGCTTCCCAAAAGATCCTACCGTTACCTGAAAGTTGGTTTTCCACTCTGGATCTCTTGGATTTCCAGCGTGTCGGCTCAGATCGTTCCCGACACCACCTTACCCAACAATTCGATCGTCAATCTCCAAGGACAAATTCAACGCATCACTGGAGGAACAGAAGCGGGAGGAAATTTGTTTCACAGCTTCGATCGATTCAATATCTTAACCGGAGAAACCGCCTATTTCGACAACACTCTAACCATCAACAACATCATCACCCGCATCACGGGAGGACAACTCTCCAACATCGATGGATTAATTCGCGCCAATGGTACAGCGAATTTCTTCCTCCTCAACCCCAGCGGAATTGTCTTCGGAGAAAACGCCAGCTTAGATATTGGGGGTTCGTTTTTCGGCAGTACCGCTGAAAGTTTAGTCTTTGAAGACGGCAGTTTCTACAGCGCCACAGAACCCAATACACCGCCATTATTAACCATTAATGTTCCCGTCGGTTTACAAATGGGAACAAATCCTGGCAGTATTGTCAATCGATCGACTTCCACCTCAGCTTTCAACTCCCCAACTCCCGTTATCCCCTTTTCCCTACCGTCCGATCTCAACTTCGCCCAAGTGGGATTAGAAGTCCGACCCGGACAAACCTTAGCCTTAATTGGCGGCGATATTCAATTAACCAGAGGAAATTTAACCGCTAGTAACGGACAAATTTTCCTGGGAAGTTTTGCTAGTGAAGGATTAGTCAATTTTGTTTCTACCCCGTTGGGTTTTAGTTTCAACAATAACGGCATTGACAACTTCGGCAATATTTCTCTATCCGATGGCAGCTTCATCAACACCAGTGGCATCGGTGGCGGCAACGTAGACATCCGTGGAGGAAACGTCACCCTCAATAACTCGCGAATTTTTGCCTTAACCCTGGGAAATATTGATGGTAGAGGAATCGACATCAACGCTCGAAACTTGCAGGTTGGCGGAGGAGCGCAAATTGCCAACGCGACATTGGGAGATGGCAGAGGCGGCGATGTCAATATTTTGGCAGAATCCGTAGACTTGGGCGGACTCGGGTTAGCAAGCTATCGGCAGTTTGTCAGTAACTATCTGATTTCGAGAACCTTCAATCCCTTCAACCCTGGGGTGGTACTAATTTCCGGAACCTCCGGTTCGGGAGATGCAGGCAATATCGCGATCGAAACCGAATCCCTCCTATTGCGCGATGGGTTTCTCGGGGGTAGCGCTACCCTAGGTGCTGGAAATGGGGGAAATTTGACCGTCCGTGCCAATACAGTCGAACTCGTTGGCGCTGCCATCAACAACGGCACCACTCGCGAGAGTAGCGGATTGGGAGGCGGGATTACCCTCGAAACCGAACGGTTAATCCTGCGGGATGAAGCTGTGTTGTCTAGTATCACCACGAGTAACGCCGCCTCGGGGAATATCAAGATTACGGCAACTGAATCTGTAGAATTGCGCAATACCCCTTCAGGAGCGGTGGCAATAACCAGTATTGCCACCAACGCCTTGGGTTCCACTGGCAGGGCGGGCGATATTACCTTAGATACGAAGCGGTTAACGATCTCTGGCGGTGCGGGAATTACCTCGTCGAATGGGGCGATTCTTGGCAACTTGGTGCTGTCGAATGCCGGGGGTCCGAGTGGGAATTTAACCATCCGGGCAACAGAGTCGGTAGAGATGGCGGGAACTTCTGGAGTGCTAGCAGTCGGGGGTCAAAATCTCAGCTTTCTGGTCGCACACACCCTCAATTCCGCTCCGGGGGGGAATATCTATATTTCGACTCCTCTGCTTGTCGTTGGCTATGGGGGAGGCATTTCTACAGGGTCTTTGAATGATGGGAAGGCAGGGGGTATTACCATTGAAGCCGATCGATTGGAAGTGTCGGGTAACGGTGACAACGATCGAGCTAACGGTAATGTTGAAGCATCGGTGGGCATTGTTGGTTTGGCTACCAATCCCAATGCGACGGGGACTGCGGGTTCGCTCAATTTGAATACGGGGCGATCGATCGTTCGCGATGGAGCAACGATTACCGTTCGGGCGTTGGGAACAGGAAGTGCGGGCAACATTAATTGGAACTCCAATCAAATTGTTCTCGACAACCAAGGCAGCATTGACGCCTCAACAAATTCTGGAAACGGGGGCAATATTAACCTACAAGTTCAAGATCTCCAATTGCGTCGCGCTAGCCGCATCGAAACCAATGCGGGCAATGCTAATGGCGGGAATATTAATATTGATACCCAAACTTTGATTGCTTTTGAAAATAGCGATATTTCTGCCAATTCAGAATCTTCTGGGGGCGGTAACGTTACCATTTCCGCTCAAGGCATTTTCGGAACTCAATTTCGGTTGTTGCCGACACCGGAGAGCGATATTACTGCCACGGGAGGAACGCCAGAGTTGAATGGGGTGGTTGAACTCAAAACTCCGGAGATTGACTCCACTGCTGGGGTGGTGGAATTGAGTGGTGAGGCGATCGATGTTTCGCGTTTGATCTCCCAGAATCCCTGCCGCAACGTGAGAAACAGCTCGTTTACGATCGTTGGACGCGGCGGTTTACCTGACGATCCCCGCCAGGTTCTCCAAGGTCAAACGGTGTGGACTGACTGGCGCGACTGGCGGAGTTTTTCATCGGATTCCTCTGCTCTCTCCTCTTCATCTGCCCCTTCTCCCTCACGCCAACTTATTGAAGCCCAAGGCTGGGTCAAACATCCTGATGGCACAGTAGAATTGGTGGCAAGAGTTCCCACAACACCTGAGATTGGAGAGTCTTCGCCCAACTGTGGAGAATTGCAAAGTCTAAGGGAAACACGGCAAAGTTCGGCAAAATAAAGTTAGGCAAAATAGAGAAGCAGCAGAAGATTGCCATGGCTTTAGAATTGACAAAAACTCGAAAATATGCAGAAAAAATATTTTGTTCAAAAGGGACTCGCTTTTTGTCCCTTCGGTTGTTTGATTTCTGCTTCCGTTGTCATTGCCCAGATCGTTCCCGACGCAACTTTACCCAACAATTCTACAGTCAATCTCCAAGGACAAATTCAACACATTACTGGAGGAACAGAAGCCGGAAACAATTTGTTTCATAGCTTCGAGCAGTTTAACTTGATTACCGGAGAAACCGCCTATTTTGACAACTCCTTCAGGATCGACAACATCATTACCCGCATCACCGGAGGACAACTCTCCAACATCGACGGATTAATTCGTGCCAACGGCACAGCGAATTTATTTCTCCTCAACCCCAATGGCATCGTTTTTGGAGAAAATGCCCAACTCGATATCGGCGGTTCGTTTTTCGGCAGTACCGCCGACAGTTTAGTCTTTGAAAACGGAAGTTTCTACAGCGCAACAAAACCCAACGCACCGCCATTATTAACCATCAATGTTCCCATCGGTTTACAAATGGGAACAAATCCTGGCAGTATTGTGAATCGATCGACTTCCACCTCAGCTTTCAACTCCCCAACTCCCGTTATCCCCTTTTCCCTACCGTCCGATCTCAACTTCGCCCAAGTGGGATTAGAAGTCCGACCCGGACAAACCTTAGCCTTAATTGGCGGCGATATTCAATTAACCAGAGGAAATTTAACTGCCAGTAACGGGCAAATTTTTCTGGGAAGTTTTGAGGGCGAAGGGTTAGTCAATTTTGTTTCTACCCCGTTGGGTTTTAGTTTCAACAATAACGGCATTGACAACTTCGGTAACATTTCTCTATCCGATGGCAGCTTCATCAACACCAGTGGCATCGGTGGCGGCAACGTAGACATCCGTGGGAGGAATGTCACCCTCAACAACTCGCGACTTTTTGCCCTAACCTTGGGAAATATTGATGGCAGAGGGATCGACATCGATGCCCAACATTTGTACGTCGGGGAAGGGTCGCAAATTTCTATCCTGACGTTAGGAGAAGGGAGAGGCGGCGATGTCAATCTCCAGGCAACGGATTCAGTAGAACTGAGCGGCAGAGGACTCGATCCCTTTCAACAGTTTTTGACCAACTTTCTGATCTCGGGAACCTTCAATCCATTTGACCCCAATATCGTTTTGGGAACAGAGGCAACTGTTTCTGGAGATGCAGGAGATATCATCATCGAAACCGGAAACCTTTTATTGCGCGATGGAACCCTCGCTGGAAGCACTACTTTAGGGACAGGCAATGCCGGCAATATGACCCTCCGTGCCAACAGGGTCGAACTAGTGGGTTCTGCCATCAACACGGGGACATTGCGGGGGAGTACCGGAATGGGAGGAAACATCGAGATTGATGCCCAACAGTTAATTGTGCGCGATGGTGCGGCTCTGGCAAGCACGAGTTTCAGCGCGGGAACTGCCGGAAACATTAACATTCGCGCTGCCCAATCCGTCGAAGTCCGCAGAAGTCTCTCCGGAACGGTAGTGCAAACGCTCATTGGCACGAACGCTTTAGATCCTAACGGAATTGGGAGTGCTGGAGATATTACGATCGATACGAAGCGGTTAATCGCCTCTGATGGCGCTGGAATTACGTTATCCAGTGGTGGAATTATTGGCGAAACCTTATTTTCAACCACTGGGGGACTGGGCGGCAATTTAACGATTCGGGCAACGGAGTCGGTAGAAGTGACGGGAGTCTCTGGAGAATTGACGTTTGGGGGTCAAATTCCCAGTTTTCTGGCTACTCAAACGACTAGTTCCAGTCCAGGGGGCAATATCCAGATTTCTACTCCGGTATTGGTATTGCGGGATGGGGGCATCGTTTCTGCGGGGTCTTTGGGAGCAGCAGATGCGGGGAATATTCAGATTGAGGCGGGTCAGGTCGAAGTCATGGGCAGTAACAGACAATTTATCAGTAAAATTGAGGCTTCGGCGGGGAGTGTGTTGGGCTTTTCCAATGATGACGCTACCGCCAATGCGGGTCAGTTGACGCTGAATGTCGATCGATTAACGGTTGGGGATGGCGCCACAGTCAACGTTCAGGCTTTGGGAACGGGGAATGCCGGTCAGCTCAATGTTGTTGCTGACGAAATCTTTCTGGACAACCAAGGCAGTATCAATGCGTCTACCAGTTCTGGAAACGGGGGCAATATTAACCTACAAGTTCAAGATCTCCAATTGCGTCGCGCTAGCCGCATCGAAACCAATGCGGGCAATGCTAATGGCGGGAATATTAATATTGACACCCAAACTTTGAGTGCTTTTGAAAATAGCGATATTTCTGCCAATTCAGAATCTTCTGGGGGCGGTAACGTCACCATTTCCGCTCAAGGCATTTTCGGAACTCAATTTCGGTTGTTGCCGACACCGGAGAGCGATATTACCGCTACGGGAGGGACTCCGGAGTTGAACGGGATTGTTGAACTCAAAACGCCGGAGATTGACTCCACTTCTGGGGTGGTGGAATTGAGTGGTGAGGCGATCGATGTTTCTCGTTTGATCTCCCAAAATCCTTGCCGCAACGTGCGAAACAGCTCGTTTACGATCGTCGGGCGCGGCGGTTTACCCGACGATCCCCGTCAGTTTCTCCAGGGTCAAACGGCTTGGACAGATTGGCGCGACTGGCGGAGTTTTTCATCGGATTCATCTGCTCTCTCCTCTTCATCTGCCCCTTCTGCCCCACCCCAGCTTATTGAAGCCCGAGGTTGGGTACGGCATCCTGACGGTACGGTAGAATTGGTGGCACGAGTTCCGACAACGCCTGAGATGGGAGAGTCTTCGCCCAACTGCGGAGAACTTTGAAGAAGAATTTAGAAGAGTTCTGGAGATACAGTTTAGAAGTCGGAGTTCTACAAAACCTCGACTTCTGAAACCAGACTATGAAATTTTCACATTCCCAGGACTTACGCAACGGCTCCAGATACAGGGGCAACCACGGGGGGATTGCCCCTACAAAGCACCATATATGGCGGCTGGGCGTAAGTCCTAATTTCCTTGGGTTGCTATTGGTGCTGTTGCTTCCGTTCTCCATTGCCCATCCGGTTGATTCTACGGCTGCGGAGTTCGGAGAAAAAACTGTTGCTCAGATGCCGGATCTCCTCGATCGTGGCAAACAGCTCTACGATGCGGGACGCTACGTGGAAGCCATAGAAGTTTGGCAACAGGTGGTTGACGGGGATCTTCTCGGGCAAGCCCAAAGCTTAACGTTTTTGGCGAGAGCGTATCAAGCACTGGGAGAGTGGGAGAACGCACAAGCCGCCATCGATCGCAGCTTCGGGCTATTGCAACAGGAATCCCAACTCGACAAAGCCGGGTTAATCGTCTTGGGGCAAGCCTTCAATACCCAAGGGAGTTTGTCTCTGGCAAGGGGAGATGCTCAAGGGGCACTGGTCATCTGGCAGCAGGCAGAAGAGACCTATCGCCAAGCTGACGACTCACAAGGCGAGTTAGGCAGCCAGATCGCTCGCTCTCAAGCGCTGCAAGCTTTAGGACTGTACCGACGATCGAAAACCCTGCTAGAAGAGGTCGATCGACAATTGCAAACCCAAGCCGATACGCCGCTCAAAGCCATGGGACTGCGGAGTTTGGCAACGGCTTGGCAAGGGACGGGAGATTTAGAAACCGCCAAAACCTTATTGGAAAAGAGTTTGGTGATTTCTCAACAGGTGGGAGATACCCCAGATACCATCGCCGTCACGTTGTTGCAGTTGGGCAATACCACCCGCGCTTTGGATGCTGAGACTTCCCTCAACTATTACCATCGGGCAATTGCTCAAGCCACCGATCCCCTGACTCGCGTCCGCGCCCGACTCAATCAATTGAAACTGTTAATGGTTGCCGCATCGTGGGATGGTCTCCCGGCAATGCTGGAGGCGATCGAAGCCGATCTGGCTCAACTCCCACCCAGTCGCCCTGCTGTAGATGCACGGGTCAATTTCGCCCAAAGTTTGATGTCTATTCAATCTAATGTCAAGATCGAACTCAAAGGTCAACAGTCCCCGTTACTACTTTTAAATGACCGCAGTATTGCCCAAATTTTAGCCACGGCAACCCGACAAGCCCAAGAAATGGGCGATCCGCGAGCCGAATCTTACGCCCTGGGGATGCTGGGACAACTCTACGAGCGATCGCAACAGTTGTCTGAAGCGCAGAACCTGACTGAGAAAGCTTTATCTTTGGCACAAGCGAGTCAAGCCAACGAAATCGTCTATCTCTGGCAGTGGCAGTTAGGGCGCATTTGGCAACGCAAAGGCGATCGCGATCGTGCGATTGGAGCCTACACCGATGCCGTCAAGACTCTGGGAAAACTGCGAAACGACCTCGTCGCTAATCCCGAACGGCAAGTCGCCTTCCAGGAACAGATCGAGCCTGTGTATCAGGAAACCCTGGCATTGCTGTTGCCACCCTCCGCTAATACCCATTCCCCCTCGCAAACCGACCTCAAACAGGCTCGACAGACCTTTGAAGCGTTCCAACTTGCCCAAATCGATAATTTTTTCCGACAAGCCTGTCTGGATGTGCAATCCCAACAAATTGACGAAATTGACTCAAAAGCGGCGGTGTTTCATACGATTCTCTTGCCAAACAGTATTGCCACGATTTTTTCCTTGCCGGGAAAACCTTTGCGGTATTACCAAACGGAACTGCCGCAAGCAGAAATTGCTGACGTTCTCGATCGATCGCGGCAGTCTCTCAACCGGGTGGTTCCCAACTCCATCCGGGAACAACTGAGCGAAGAAATTTACAATTGGATGGTGCGTCCGGCAGAAGAAGAGTTAGCCCAACAGGACATCGAAACGTTGGTGTTTGTGACTGATGGCGCACTGCGAAACCTGCCATTTGCAGCCCTTTACGACGGCGAGCGTTATTTGATCGAAAAGTACGCCGTCGCCAATCATTTCGGATTGCAACTGCTCGAACCGCATTCTCCCAGCAACGCATCCGAGCGTCAACTCAAACTCCTCGGCGGTGGACTCACTCAAGCGCGTCAAGGCTTTTCCCCGTTACCGGGAGTGGAACGGGAATTAGAGGAAATTGCCAAGATTGTTCCTACTCAACTTTTTCTCGATCGCAATTTTACTGAATCTAACCTACAAACCCAAATCGATCGTCTTCCTTTTCCCATTCTCCACTTGGCAACCCACGGCAATTTTGGATCGACTTCGGAAGAGACATTTATCCTCACTTGGGATGAAAAGATTCATGCCAACGAGCTGGAAATGTTGCTGGAACGCCGGGAAACTGAGAACGCGGTTCCCATCGAACTGTTGGTTCTAAGCGCTTGTCAGACGGCATCGGGCGATCGTCAAGCTGTTTTGGGACTGGCAGGAATTGCCGTGCGATCGGGTGCTCGCAGTACGATCGCCTCTTTGTGGCGCGTCCAAGATCGATCGACTGCCGAGCTGATGGTGGCATTTTACCACGCGCTGTCTCAACCGGGCGTCAGCAAAGCCGAAGCCCTGCGACAAGCTCAACTTCAACTTCTGAACGATCCGCAATACAAACATCCTTTTTTTTGGAGCGCGTTTGTTCTGATTGGGAATTGGCAATGATGGTTAGTTGTTAGGATTTTTAGATATGGCAGTCGCCCCAGACGGTTACAGAAAAGACAAATATAATAGTCGCCACTTCAGTTAGGGCAAACAGAAATAGACTGATTTGCATTTAAATAGGTGAGAATAAATAGGTGAGAAATCGACTTGGATGAAAGCCATCTCCCCATCTACTCCTCTCCCTGTGTATCCAAAACTCTAAACCTAGAAAATCATCCAATCGGGCGATCGGACTTCACCCAGTTGGAGGATGTGGAAACTCTCGAATTTCTACTATAAAATAAAGGACTATTCTAGAAGTTTGCATTTCAAACCCCTGCACGATGACACAAAAAACACGCCGATTTCGGAGCTTGATTCCTCTTCTCCTTTTTTTAGAAACGAGCGCCATTGTGGTAACGCCGCAATTGGCGCGATCGCAAACCCTATGGACCGATCGACCCGGGGCGGCAATGGGAGCCTTCGAGCCGCCTCCAGGAGATGGAGAACCGGATAATACTGCCGGAGGAGGATCTCGCGGCGGAGAGAGTTGCTTGAGTCAGGATGTTACCGTTACCTTGAACCCTGTTTCGGACGAACTCTCCCCCAGTTTTTTGATCGCGCTGGAGCCGACTTCTGCCCAGGCTCTAGCGATCAAAATTGAGGACGAAAATGAGAATTTGTTATATTACGATACCTTAGCCATCGAAAATTCTCCCAAAACGTTACATTTTAGTCTGCCAGAAACAGCCTCTGCTCTAGAAGTCGGCAAACCCTACAAATGGACGTTATCTGCTATCTGTTCGGGAACGATCGATCCTAACGATCCGACGATCGAAGGGTTGTTGATCCCCATGAATATTGCTGAATCTTTGCCTGGGGCGATTGAGTCAGTCGAATAACCTGAATCATGTAAAAAGGTTAAAGCAAGATCGAGCAGAGATCGGCTGGAAGCCACGGAACCTGCTGACTGCTCGTTACTCATTGCTTATTAAAAGATCGGGTCTATCTATCCCAATACCGATTAGTCGCTCGCTCAACTCTTGGGAATTCTTATGTGGTTTGAATCTTCGCGATACCTTCGACTCGGGCGAAGCATAATTCTCGCGGCTGGTGTTGCCGGATGTACGATCGCCTTACACAGTATGGGAGCATTTCAGCTTCTGGAATGGGCAACACTCGATCGCTGGTTTCGCCTGCGTCCTGTTGAGCCGATCGACCCTCGTATCCTGATCGTCGAAGTCAACGAAGCCGATATTATTGGGTTAGGACAGTGGCCCGTCTCCGATGCCATTTTAGCCCAAGTCATCCAGAATCTCAAAGCCCAGAACCCCAGAGCGATCGGTTTGGATTTATACCGCGATTTGCCCGTCGAACCGGGAAACGCCAAACTAGAAACCGTGTTTGCCAACACTCCCAACATCATCGGTGTCGAAAAATTTGCCGGGGATACCGTCGCCCCACCCCCCATCCTGGATCGACTCGATCGAGTTGCGATCAACGATCTGGTGATTGATGCCGATGGCAAAGTCCGAAGAGCCTTGATTTCCGCTCGCCGAGGAGAGGGAAAAACCCGACAAAGCCTGGGGGCGAAGCTGGCACTGATGTATTTAGCCGCCGAAGAAATTATCCCAGAATCTATTGGCAAAGATGGAATACTGAAGTTAGGCAAAGCCCGCTTTCGGCGATTGCAGGCTGATGATGGGGGATACGTCAATATCGATACGGGGGGGTATCAAATCCTGCTTAACTTTCTCGGTTCTTCCTGTCGCCTGAGCAAAACCACTTGCCCCTTCGAGGTGGTCTCCCTCACCGATGTATTGGAAGGAAAGGTATCCCCCCAACAGGTGCGCGATCGTCTGGTGTTTATCGGCACGACGGCCCGCAGTCTCAATGATTTTTTCTACACCCCCTACAGCGATAGCGATGAAACTGCCCTCTCCGGAGTGGAAATTCAGGCTCAGATCGCCGGTTCCATCCTCCAAGCCGCCCTTTCAGGACGACCTCTGATCCGCACCACTTCGGAACCTTTTGAGTGGGTGTGGATTGTTTTCTGGTCCGGATGCGGGAGTTTTCTGGGCAAGCTTGCCACTCGCCGTCGTCGGGCTGCTATCGGCTTAGTTCTGGTGAGTGCGGGTCCAATGGCGATTGCCTATCTGGCTTTTCTCGGGGGTTGGTGGCTTATTGCCATTGCCCCTTCGGCGGTTCTGATCGGCGCTGCCATCGTCAATATTGGCTACACCCTTTGGAACGATCTGAATCGATCGCACCGCCAGCTAGCCGCTTATGCCCATACCCTAGAAGTCAAAGTTCAAGAACGAACGATCGCACTGGAACAACAAGCTAACCAACTCCGCAAAAGTGAAACCCATCTCGCCCACGCTCAAAGCATCGCTCAGGTGGGTAGTTGCGAATTTGACATCCCCAATCAGAAAATGATCTGGTCGGCAGAAACCTTCCACCTGTTCGATCTCGATCCGTCTCAACCCGAACCGAGCCCCATGGAACTACTCGATCGAATTCATCCTGAAGATCGCGCTCGTTGGCAGCAAACCTTGGAACAAGTTTTCAACTCCGGCGAAGTTTGCCATATCGAGTTTCGCATCGTGCGATCGAATGGCTCGACTCGGTACGTTGAGGGACGCGGACACGGAACCACCGACTCTACAGGAAAACCCGTTCATCTATTCGGCACGTTTCTCGATGTCACCGAACGCCAGAAACGCGAACAAGCACTCGGGGCAATTGCGGCTGGAACGGCTCGGACAACCGGAAAAGACTTTTTTTACTCCTGTGCCCGCTACTTGGCACAGGTTCTCCAAGTTCGCTACGCCTTCATTACTGAATGTATCGGCACTGAAAGTATTGGCAATTCCAAAAGCCGCACCCTGGCATTCTGGCAAGGAGATACCTGGCTCGACAACTTCGAGTACAATCTGGCGGACACTCCCTGCGAACAAGTCAGCCTCGGAGAACCCTGTTATTACCCTCGCCACGTACAGGGGCTATTCCCCAACGATCGTCATTTAGTGGAACTTGCTGCCGAAAGCTATTTTGGGATTCCCTTGTGCGATAGCACCGGAGAGATTATCGGTCATTTATCTGTCCTCGATACCGTGCCAATGGTCTTCGAGCCAGCTAAAGAAGCCATTCTGAACATTTTTGCCGCTCGCGCTGCTGCGGAATTAGAGCGCCAACGTGCGGAGAAGGCGCTGATCGAAAGTTCGCGCCAATTGCAACAAGCTAAAGAGGCTGCCGAAGCGGCAAATTGCGCCAAAAGCCGGTTTCTCGCTAACATGAGCCACGAATTGCGAACGCCTCTCAATGCCATTCTGGGCTTTACCCAAGTGATGAGTCTGGAGCTACAACGAGACATCACCCAGAAGGACTTACCCGATCTTTTTGCGACGCAACGGGAATATCTCGACATTATCAATCGCAGTGGCGAGCATCTGTTGATGTTGATTAACAACGTGTTGGAAATGTCCAAAATCGAAGCGGGTCAGATCGTTCTTCACGAGCATCCGTTCGATCTGTATCGATTGCTCGACAACCTTTTGCAGATGCTACAGCTCAAAGCGAAGGAGAAAAACTTGCGACTGACGATCGATCGTGCTGACGATGTTCCCCAATACATCCAATCCGATGAAAGCAAGCTGCGCCAGGTTTTAATCAACATTCTCGGAAATGCCATTAAATTTACCCAAGAAGGCAGCGTGACACTGCGCGTGTCGGTGTTGAGGCAGAAGGCAGGGGAAGCCGGAGAAAAGTTTGACCCATCGCGGGATACTCTTCATTTCGAGATTGAAGATACTGGAGTGGGAATTGCTCTAGAAGAAATGGACGGGTTATTTGAAGCTTTTGTTCAAACTGATAGTGGGATCGAATCTCAAGAGGGGACGGGTTTAGGCTTGCTCATCAGCCAACGATTCGTTCGCCTGATGGGGGGCGATATTCAGGTGAGTAGCCAGCCGGGAAAGGGAAGCATTTTTGCCTTCGATCTCCAAATAACCGTCGCGACTCACTGCGAAAAAATTCCCGCAGCGTCGATCGAATCCATTCCCAAACCGGAGCGCGATCGATCGGACTATCGCCTCCTAGTCGTCGAAGATCGAGAGGAAAGTTGTCGAGTTCTCGTTAAACTTCTCACCCGCGAGGGTTTCCAAGTTCGCCGTGCGGTGAATGGTCAAGAGGCGATCGAACTGTGGCAAAGTTGGCATCCTCATCTGATTTGGATGGATCTACGAATGCCTGTGATGGATGGCTACGAAGCTACAAAACAGATTAGAAGATTGGAAAAAAATCGACTAGCCGAACTGCAAGAGATCTCTTCTAATAGACAGCAAGATTCTAGGGTACAATCTCTCGAGAGTTCGACTATAACTATCCTAAATCAGAAGGGTTCTCATGCTAGAACGGCGATCGTTGCTTTGACAGCCAGTGTGATGAAAGAAGACTGCGATCGACTCTTATCTGTTGGCTGCGATGATGTTGTTTTAAAACCTTTTCGCGCGGAAATAATTTGGAAAATGTTACAAGATCATTTAGGCATTCAATTGCTAGAAGAAACCGGGGTAAATCGTTCAGATAATCCTTCGATCGATTCCGTGGCTGTTTTGGATTCTTCCCATTTTCAACAAATGCCGATCGAATGGGTTTCTCAAGTTTACGCAGCAGCTTCCGAATGTAGCGATATTTTAGTATACGAGACGATCGATCGAATTCCTCAACCCAATCCACCATTGGTCAAAGCTTTGAAGGATATGGTTTACCATTATCGGTTTGATAAGTTGATGGAATTAACGGAATATGCTCGAGAAGAAGTAATAAGTAATAATTTCATCGATTAAATAACAATAGAAAAATCGAAAATTTGAGGAACCCGATCGCGCAGTTCTAAAGTCAATTCGGGTAGACGATCGTACATTTCTAAATACCATTCGTACCGTTGGCGATAGTGCTGGCACAGCAATCGATTTCGCTTGACCCATTCATAGGCATTTGCAGCAATTTTCCGCCGGCAGGAGGTTCGATCGATGAGTTGGGTTAATTTCGATTCAAATTCTTCGATCGAACGATAAATTAGTCCAGTTTCACCGTCGATAATCGATTGTTCGTAAACCGTAGAACTGGCGAGAACAGCTACGCCATGTTGAGCACATTCAATAAACTTCAAATCTGATTTCATCCGATTGAATTCAGTATTATTCAGGGGAAGAATCGCGACATCGCACTGACTTAAAATCTCGTGATATCGATCGTAGTTACATAACGGCTCAAAGGTTTTATTCGGGGTAGTCAACGCATCAAAAAAACGACGATCGTGAATGACTTGTACCCGAACTCGATCGGCAAAACTCGCCAAAACTCGGTTAAGCGTTTCCATCAATGGCAACCAGTCTGTCTCGCGATTGATCGCGCCAAAAAAGAGCGTGACTGAATCTGTATCTGAATACATTCGGGGCTGGGGTAAAGCAAAAACTTGATTGGGAAAAACTTTCACATAAGGGTTAAACTGACGCAGTAATGTTGCCAATGCTTCTGTTGAGGTTTGGATACAGTGGCAACTGCGAAATAATATAAAATTGTGGTCGCGATGATCTTGCCAAATTCGAGGATCGTCGTCGATTTCTGCGATCGTTAGATAACCCAAACGGAGCAATACTCTTTGCTTCTCAATTGCTTGTTGCAGACTCCATCGATCGCGTTGCCAAATGAACACTTTTGCCTCATCGGGTAATGCTTTCCTCAATTCGGATTTATTCACTTGGGAAATCGTTCTCACACCCGGAATTGTCCTCAATAAACGATCGCTTTGATACACGCGCACCGTATCAGAAGCGATCGTGGAAATCAACAAAGTTTGCACCAACAATCGTCGAGGAGGCTGCGGAGATTTAATCGCCCGAACTAAATATCTAGCCGCTTGGGTTTGTCGTCTGAGTTTTTGAGTGTCGAGTTGCCACTCTCGCGCCAGTGGTTCGATTTGCGTCCAGAATTTCTGCCAACCGGGTGTTTCCTCCCCGATTGGGTGCATCTCAAACACCTGTAAATCCGAGTTCTCGAACAGGGCTTGAATACGATCGAATGTTAAAAGGTTCTGGATTTTGTCGTCTTCCCAAGTTCCTCGAAACATCCCTTGTAAGGTTTGCCAATACTGGAAGTTCGGCAAACTAGAAAGCATCAAACCCCCGGATTTTAAGCCTGCGGCGTGGTGTTGGAGTAAGCTGACGGCATCGTCGATGTACTCCAGTACGCCATTGTAGATGATACAGTCGATCGTCCCCCACAAAGCTCCAAAGAGTCGATCGTCGATGGATTCGGCAGTCCCCACCCAAACTCGATCGCAAAACTGGGTAGCGATTTGTGCCGCCTCCAGGTTCGATTCCACGCCAATATAGACACAGTGCGGGTTAATCGATTTATAGCGTCGGGCTAATTCACCCGCTTGGCAACCGAATTCTACAATGTGTCGGGCATCGGCGGGAATGACTTCGAGTAGCTTTTCGAGTGATGCGTAATCCGATCGATCGACGGGAGGTGATGACATCAGGGGGGGAAGAGAGGCAATTGAACGAGAACCAGTCTACTCGCACTGTCATCTTCTCATATCCTGATGACCAGATGGATTGGTGTGGAAATGGCGGCAATCATTAGAAATGAAGCAGCCCGAACTTTCGGGTATAGTTACACCTTAGAATGGGGAACATTAAGCGATAAAGAGTTCATCTCATTATTTGTAAATACGCCAGTGCAAACTGCTATAGATAACCTGCCAGAAGCCCATGCGGAAGCTATTCGACTGACACAGAAGAAATTTGGATTCGATCGACTGGATTTACCTGCTTCGCTCCCACAGCCGATTTTGACTGATTTCGATCGGGAGTGGGTTCGTGCTGTACCATCACCGTTAAACTGAGGATTCCCATAATAATCACCACGATCGAAGTTATCCAAATGATTAAGCGATTGGGTCGGTAAGCCCCTCGTTCGATCTGCCAAAATGCCCGATTGTAGCTCCACAAAGCTACCCCGATGACGAGAATACCAAAAATGACCAAACCAACCCCCAAATTTTCGGAATTGATGTGAGGATGGGTTGGAGAGATCGCTGGACGAAGAGAAGTTTCAAGTTGCCGGACAAAAATACCAAACCGGGCGATCGCAAATCCAAACCCGATTAATGCAATAGACGTGCGAAGCCATGCTAAAAATGTCCGTTCGTTGGCTTGATGTTCTCGTTGACGATCGATTGTAGACAGCTTAGACATAATCCAAAATTGATTTTTGCCAGAGGTTTATGATTAACCCCACTCCCAAAGTCCCCCAGATATATTACAATACGTAACGAATATGATGAGGATCGGGTAGAATGCGAATTGCGATCGTCGGTGCGGGACTTGCAGGCATGGCAACGGCTGTCAACTTAGTCGATGCCGGACACGAAGTGGAAATCTTCGAGTCTCGTCCCTTTGTAGGCGGCAAGGTGGGCAGTTGGACTGATGCCGATGGCAACCATATCGAAATGGGGTTGCACGTCTTTTTTGGCTGCTACTACAACCTTTTCGCCTTGATGGAAAAAGTGGGGATGTCGGATGCGCTGCGGTTAAAAGAACATACCCATACTTTTATTAACGAAGGGGGGCGCATCGGAGAACTGGATTTTCGCTTTCCTATTGGTGCACCCTTTCACGGACTCAAAGCTTTTTTCACCTCTTCTCAGTTAACGGTACAAGATAAGTTACAAAATTCTCTAGCATTGGGAACCAGCCCGATCGTCCGAGGTTTGATAGACTTTGAAGGGGCGATGACCACCATTCGCGATTTGGATCGTATCAGTTTCGCTGACTGGTTCCGGTCTCACGGCGGCAACAATGGTAGCTTAAAACGGATGTGGAATCCGATCGCCTACGCCTTGGGATTTATCGACACGGAAAATATCTCGGCGCGGTGTATGTTGACCATTTTCCAGTTATTCGCGGCGAAGACGGAAGCCTCGGTGTTGCGGATGTTGGAAGGATCTCCCGATACTTACTTACATAAACCGATCGTTAAGTATCTGGAAGAACGAGGAACAAAAATCCACACCCGGCGGCGGGTACGGCAAATTCTCTTCAGCCAAACTGGGGAAGAAACCCGCGTGGATGGCATGATTGTGGCGAAAGGGGAAACCGAAGAAACTATTACTGCCGATGCCTACGTCTTCGCCTGCGATGTGCCGGGAATTCAGAAAATATTGCCCGCCGAATGGCGCAAATGGAAGGAATTTGACAACATCTACAAACTGGAAACGGTTCCCGTGGCAACGGTGCAACTGCGTTTCGACGGTTGGGTGACGGAAATGCAAGATGCTGCCAAACGGACGCAATTGCAGGAAGCGGTGGGAATGGACAATTTGCTGTATACCGCTGATGCTGACTTCTCTTGTTTTGCTGACTTGGCGCTGACTAGTCCGGGGGATTATTACCGAGAAGGGGAAGGCTCTCTGATGCAATTGGTCTTGACTCCTGGCGATCCGTTTATCAAACAAAGTAATGAGACGATCGCTCAACACGTCCTCACCCAAGTCCGAAAACTATTCCCTTCTGCTCGCGATTTAAATATGACTTGGTACAGTGTGGTGAAACTGGCACAGTCTTTGTATCGGGAAGCGCCGGGAATGGATGTTTACCGTCCGTCCCAAAAAACACCGATTCCTAACTTTTTCCTGGCGGGAAGCTATACTCAGCAAGACTATATTGACAGTATGGAAGGTGCGACGCTTTCGGGAAATCAAGCGGCGAAGACGGTTCTGGAAAATATGGAGAAACTAACCGAAAATCCGCAATTGGTGGGAAATGTATAGGGACTAATGCTAACACCCAGATGCCTAAATTCTTTAAAAATTTAGGCATCTAACTCCAAAAATTCGATCGTCGCCGCAAAATTTTCCCAAATATTGCCCTAAAAATCCCCAATTTATTGAGAATGGAGTCAATTAATCGACGAGTTGACGGGGGTTTTGGGATATGCTATTCTTAACCGATGGCGAAGCTATGACTACTTATCGTACATCAATCATTTTTTGCCGTTTAAAATCGCAGTGGTGTATCCCGATTTCTCGGAGTGAGACAAAACCACGACTGGCAATCAAGTATTCTTCAGCGGTGAGTTTTTTCGGTTGAGCTTTGAGCTTAGACGTTTTTACCAAAAGCTACGGTGCAGTAATCCTAATTTCCCCAATCATCCCCGCTTCAGCGTGTCCGGGAATAGTACAACGGAGAGAATAAGTGCCCGGTTTCATCGGTACAAACATCCATTCTGCCATTGCACCAGATTTGAGTTCCAGTTCGCGAATTGCACCCTTAACTTCGACATTTCCGGCTTCAACTTTGCGCGTCCAACTGGCATCAGCAAAATCTTTGGACGTAAAGTAATGTTTTTGCGGACTGGGATTATCCAGTAAAAGTTTGTAGGTTTGTCCGGCGACGAACTCGAAGGTGTTGGGGAAAAACTTCAGTTCGCCAGCAGGACTGCCTAAACTCACTTTTACTTCTGTTACTGATGCAGTCACTGCGGTGGCTGGAGGTACAAAGCTTAACCACAAAATCAGGAAGGTAAGTCCCAGCAACCAGGATCTAATAATGCTAAACCATTGCGTTCTTGTGTCAACGGACTTCTGCCGTCTTCCGGAATTTTCCATCACGGCTGACCCTCCTCCGTTCCCACCGTCCAGGGAATCATGGGATCTTGAGCCAGCTTTTGGGATACAGCTTCGGCACCATAGCGGTTGAGGTGACTGGGGTCAGAGAAGTAAGGATATTGGGTGGGCCAAAGTTGAACGAGATTGCGAAATAGGAATCTCTGTTCTTTTGAAGATTCCATCATGTACTTTTGAAAGTTCTGTTCGTGTTTCATGCGGACGGCATCTAAGTAGTCGGCGGTGAGGGGTAAGTTGACGAATACCAAATCGATATCGTAGATTCGGGTCAATTCGATTAGGGAGTACATTGCCGTGGCTTGTTTGCCTCGCAGTTGGAAAGATTGATAGTCGCTGTCGTAACTGCCGGTGACTTTGGCATATTGCTGGTAGTAAGTTTTGGGATCGAAACGAACGGAGAGGTCGAGGAAACCGTTGGGGTGATAAACTTCTGTTGGGTCGATGGCGAGTTCTTGGGAATTTTGTTCGCTTTTTGCTGAGGCTATGGGACGATCGATCGCATCCATCGCCGAAAATAGCAGATTCCGGAGTTCGTCACGCTGTTCGTAGGTTGCCGAATGTTGGGAGATGGCTTGATTCAAAGCGTCGTCGATGTTTTGATACCGATCGCGCAGGAGTTGGAAAAACGATCGATCTACCGGAGTTTCGACAGTTTCTTCGGGAAGCTGAATCGGTTTAACTCCATTTAAGGTCTGTTGGTATCCCGCCGATAGGGTAATGGCTTCATAAGTCCGATCTTCTCTTCCGCTATTGAACGCCCGTGGCTCCATCAGCCCAGATAATCAGTTTGGGGAGTTGTTTGGGGGTTAAAACTTGCCGCAACAGCAGATTCACCACTTGTGCGGTTGCCCCGTTGATGCCGAAGTTGAACACCCGAACGTTGGGGTATCCCTGAGTCGCCAGGGCGGCTTCTAGGGCGCTAGGATCGACCCCTCGTAACGATCGAGAACTGCCCACCACCAACACATCGGGAACGCCGACGGTTTTCAGGTATTGGTTGTAGAGGGCGAGTTGTCCGTCGAATTGTTGGCTGTTAAAGGTGGGGAAGGAAAAGTCGGTAAAGATAGCAGGAACCGCACTGCCGGTTGCCCGAGGAGTTGTGTCTTTTGGGGGTTGGGTGGTAAATCCAGAGGAGTCGAACACCCCATCTTTTTCTGAAAATGGAGGCGAGATGGGTTCGATTTCGGTGGCATCTGGCATGGCTACCGTTGCCGCCGGCGAGTTCCCCTGGGAAACGGCTGCGGGTTTCCAGTTTTGCAGGGCATGACCCAACCACAGATCGGTGGTGCCAACCAGGAACAGCCCGGCAGCACCCCACACCAGGGCAGTTGCCAGTCGATGGGAGGATGCCCATTGGGGCGATCGATCGGGGGATTTTTCAACAAAGAGTTGGGTACTCTGCAACCGGGCAGCGGCGGTGTTTGCCAGATTGTGCCAGACGGGTGGTGACGGTGCCGCCTGCGACTCGGGGACATCCAGTGCCGTCCAATCGGAACGGGGCAACAAATCCCCCATATCCGTTTCCGAGGCGGCAAACTCGGGCATCATTTCCGGGTTGGACGCTTTTCGGGGTTTGAAGTCTGCGCCGTAACTCCAGCGCGGCTGTTTCTGTCCCGATCGCCGACCGTAGACCCGCACACCCAAAATATCACCCAGCGGCAACTGGCGCAGAAATTTGGAAATCGATTCCACCACCTGAGTTTGTTGGGGACAAACCAAGGCTTCGGTCATCACGTGTAGCAAATCGGCTTTGCGGCGAATTTGCACCCGGATACCGCCGGTCAGCAGTTTCTGATTTAAGTCTGGATTGAGCAGGCGTTCCAGGAGAAAAGAAAGCGCGCCTAAATTGCCCTCCTGAGCTAAACTCAAGGTCGATTTGGCAAGTTTACTATTGTTGGAGGCGGGGAGGTTGAGCCAAGCCACCCAGAGGGGCGAGGTGGGGTCGCCAAAGGTCGCTTCGTAGGGACGATCGATGCCGTAGACGATCGCACCGACAATGCCCCGAGGCGAGAGATGTTCCAGAATCGGGGCAATGATTTCCGAAATGGTATCACGATCGGGGAAGGTAAAGGATTCTCCCACCTCTCGCAGGGCAAAAACAGCGGGTTGGGGGGTACAGAAAACGTGTAGAGTATATTCTTTTAGGGCAGCAGAAACTTGCAACTGCTGAGGGATTAAGGCTCGATTCAACTGTTCGGCGATTGCCCCAACATCGCCCCAATGCCCCCAAGTATCGAGAATTCGATCGATGGGGGTCAAATCCACCCGCAACATCCATTCCGGGTTGGCTTCCCCGCGCACTTGACCTAAGATCGCCGCATCCCGGAATCCTCGCAGTTGTAACTCGCGCAAACGCTGGGCAATGGGCTGACCCAACAGAGCCGGATCCGGTGCGTAGCTGGCTTCGCACAGTACCCAAAGGCGGCGGTACTGTTGATTGACGGTTTGGGAGTCTTCCAGTTCCTTGAAGGAGACTTTCACCCGGATGCCCAAATGACCGACGATCGCCTCGAGTTGTTGCGCGATCTCTCGGGGATCGTCTGGGTTTCCCAGGGGGGTCGGCGGCGGCGATGCGGGCAAACGGAGCGTGCGAGGAAAACTTGACAGATTTTCTCTTTTATGAATTTGCGAAGGATTGACCTCCAAGCGCACCGTCCAATCGAGGCGAACGGAATCGGCTGCGCCGTCGTCGAGATGACGACCGTATAGATACACTCGTTCGATCGTGGCAAACTCCTCTGGCAGAGGCAAATCCTGATGGATGGCTTGAGAAAATCGAGCCATCACGACGGTGGCATCGGGACAGTCTCGACCCTTGCATCCAATATGTAGTTCCGTTCCTTTAACCTGAACTTTTACTTGAATTCCAGGGATACCCAGTGCTTGATACGCCCATGGGGTAACGGAAAGTTGGCTGCCGACTTGGACTTGTCGATCTGCATTCAATACCACTGACTTCGGTTCCTGCGCGAATTAGAGTGCCACGATCGTGCATCTTAGAGATAGCATACCTTGGGTCGATTTTGGCATAGTTTTGTCATAGTGAAGGTATTACAATTAGTTTTCCCGCCCATGCCTACCGATCCGACAAATCTACCCAAAACCCGCATCGATCTCGACTCCGACTTGTTTTTAAGCCTTGCCACCACTCCGGTTTTGCTGGGTTTGTGGGGGGCTTGCATTTTGAACGATTGCCTGCAAGACCTCAGCGATGTCAGCGAGGAAATCTGGCGCGGCGATCGTCTGCCGGTGTTAAATTTTCCCACGTCTGAGGAGGATAAGGAATCCTAGGGGCGATCCTCCCGTGTTTTTCGAGAAATCTGGGGTTGTGGGGAGAGGAATCCCCACAATTCTATTCGTGTCGCGATATGCAGCAGGAGACGATGCGATGTGGGTTGTTGTGCCAGAGTCATGGCGACAAATGGGGGAAAAGGTCGATCGATTCCGTCTAATTTAAGGCGTTGTTAAGGCTGCGGTTACAGTACGAATTCATTTTTTTTCGATGATTCGATCGCTTATCCTTAAGATTAAGATAGCCGAATTTCCCAAGATAAACCGATGAGCCTTGTCATTCCTGACGATATCCTCCAAGCCACTCAAATGACGAAGGATGAACTGAAGCTAGAAATTGCCATCATGCTTTACGATCGACAAAAAATTAGTAGTGGCAAAGTCCGCGCCTGGACTGGATTGACCGTGATTGAGTTCCAACACGAATTGGCGAAACGCGGACTTTATATCAACTACGATGTCGAAGATTTTCACTCAGATATTAAAACCCTACAGTTAATGGGATTGTTGTGATTGTTATCAGTGATACCTCACCCATCACGAATCTGGCAGCAATTGGTCAGTTAAATTTGTTGCAGCAACTTTATTCAACCATCGTCATTCCTGTTATAGAAGGCTATTGCGCCATAGACTTGTTCTAGGGAAAGCAAAGGGAAATTTTGGGCGATACTTTCCGGGGATTCTCCATTTAAGAAAGACTCTTACGATCGAATCTAAAGAAATTCGAGTTCCCTCAATCCAATATCCTCGATCGCGCTGTTCGATATACTGTTTGGTTAGGGTGGGTGTTGCTGTCATGGGATGAAGGGTCGAGGGGTACTGATTCGATTTTAGATTATCTTTTGAACAAACGTTTTACTTTGGTCGATTTAGGTTGTAGAAAACTAAATTTTGCTTCCAGTCGATCGATTTCCTCATAAGTTAGAGGAGGTGTAAATTGGACAGAAAATAACAATTCTTTATTAAGAATTAAACCAATTAGAGATATTTTGTTAACTCTCTTTAATTGATTGACTTCTAGTGTAAATAAAGCACCCTGAGAAGAATCTGTTTCTTTAAAGTACCATAGGAACAGATTTTTGTGATTCAGAGACTTCATCTAGTTCTATATATCGGAAACAACATTTTCTTCATCAAAAACGATCGCGCTTGAATTCTCAAGTTGAAGATTTAGAAATTCTAGGTATGAATGGTGAAACGGTGCCTTAATTCTCTGGCTGAACTTAAAATGATTTGTCATCATTGAAACTACAACTTCTGTCAAAATTTCTAAGCCTTCAGCTACTTTTTCTCTGTCAGCTAAATTTTGCGGCGTTAAATATGGCTCTTTTTTAGCATGAAATAAACAGCAGCGGATCTTTTCATATATATATTTATGTAAGATTTCATGAAAATTCTTGTTTTTATAATCTGAAACATTGGAAAATAAATTCCTGTTTTCTGATTCACGAATTGCTCTTTTTAACCATTTGCCTTCCCCTTCATTTTGCTCTTTAGGAACAATGCTGTCTAAAAGTATTTCAAAGGCTAAATACATATTTCTGAAAGCATCAAATAAATCCTCAGTAACTTGTGAAAGCCGAAAATAACGAAAACTTTCATGATAGACAGATTGTGCATTTAAAGGATCTGAAATAGGATTTCCATCTCGATCTACTGGTTGGAGTTCCTTCTCAACTCTTTGTCTTAAAGGGTCTATATATAGAACTCTCAATATTTGTATTGATTTTTCGCGCCACCATAATAAACATACCTCAGTAGAATTGTTAATTGATAAGTCTGCTGTACGGGTGATTGAAAGTAAATCTAGTCCTTGCTGAATCGCTTCATATGCTTTATTGAAAGCATCATCTGCACTAGTCGCCCCTTGAAAACGGGTAACTATATAATCACAGCCTTTTTTTACTTCTATTTCCCAGTCTGGCTCCAGGTAAAAGACTTTATCAACATTACAGTCTCGATCGAGTACAAAAGCTGCACCAGAGTCTAAAGCTGAAGACTTATCAGCCACTAACATCCCAGATAAGGTAGCCATAATTTAAGTAGAGCGCAAAATGTATTATGATTGTAGCACAAAAATATTTTTTACTCTTCCATCCCCAAAACTTTCACCAAAAACGCCCACTTATCGGCAATTTCTTCTATAACCTTAGCCGTGGGTTTCCCGGCACCGTGTCCGGCTTTGGTTTCGATGCGAATCAGTAACGGATTCTGCCCCCCGTCAGCGGCTTGTAAGGCGGCGGCAAATTTGAAACTATGAGCGGGAACCACCCGATCGTCGTGGTCTGCGGTGGTAATCATCGTCGCGGGGTACGCCGTTCCCGGTTTGAGGTTGTGCAGGGGAGAATAGGCGTAGAGCGCGTTGAATTCTTCGGGGTTGTCGGGAGAACCGTAGTCGGAACACCACGCCCAGCCGATGGTAAACTTGTGGAACCGCAGCATATCCAAAACGCCGACTGCGGGAAGGGCAGCGGCAAACAAGTCCGGACGCTGGGTCATGCAAGCCCCTACTAGCAAACCGCCATTGCTGCCACCACCGATCGCTAATTGTCCCGCATTTGTGTAGCCGTTGGCAATCAGCCATTCTGCCGCCGCGATAAAATCGTCGAACACGTTTTGCTTCTTCAGCTTGGTTCCGGCTTGGTGCCAAGCTTCGCCGTATTCGCCACCGCCGCGCAGGTTGGGAATGGCGAGGATGCCGCCGAGTTCCATCCACACCAATTGTCCCACGGAAAAGCTAGGCGTTAGGGAAATATTAAATCCGCCGTAGCCGTAAAGATAAGTGGGATTTTTTCCGTTGAGTTCTAACTCTTTTTTGTGGGTAATAAACATGGGAACGCGAGTCCCATCTTTGCTGGTGTAAAAGACTTGTTGAGTGGTGTATTCGGTGGGATTGAAATCGACGCTAGGTTGGCGATAGACTGTGCTTTCTCCGGTGGTTAAATCGTAGCGATAGATGGTGGTGGGAGCAGTAAATCCGGTGAAGCTATAAAAGGTTTCGGTGTCGTGTCGTTTGCCGCCAAATCCACCCACGGAACCGATGCCGGGTAAGTTGACTTCTCGAAGGAAGGAACCCTCTAGGTTGAAGATTTTGACTTGGCTGCGAGCATCTTTCAGGTAACTGGTAATAAACTGGTTGTTGAGAACGCCGACGCCTTCTAATACGTCGTCAGTTTGGGGGATGATTTCGGTTGGCTCGCTAGTTTCCGTGTCGATCGCAATTAATCGACCCCGAGGCGCATCCAAATCCGTCCGAAACCAAAATACAGAACCCTCATTATCGATAAAACTATACTCCGCTTCAAATTCGGAAATGAGTTCGAGAACGGGGGAATCGGATGTGGTTAAATCTTTATAGAAAAGTAAATTTTTCGGCTCAGTTCCCTTCCAAACTGATATAATTAGATAGTTTCCGTCTTCAGTGACAAATCCGCGAAATCCCCATTCTTTTTCATCGGGTCGATCGTAGATGAGTAGATCTTCTGACTGCTCGGTTCCCAAACGGTGATAGTACAACTTTTGGAAATAGTTAATATCCTCGTACTGGGTAGACTCATTGGGTTCGTCGTAGCGACTGTAGAAAAATCCTCGGTTGTCGTGCGTCCAAGATGCACCGCTAAACTTAATCCATTGCAGACGATCGGCTAAATCTTCTCCCGTTTCGATATCCCGAACTTTCCACTCCTGCCAATCCGAACCGGAACTCGACAATCCATAGGCTAAAAAGTTGCCATCTTCGCTAATGGCATAACTCGAAAGCGCAACCGTTCCATCTTCTGAGAGGGTATTGGGATCGAGTAACACTCTCGGTTCGCCATCGAGAGAGGGGAGAACGTATAACACGCTTTGGTTTTGCAACCCGTCATTTTTAAAGTAAAAATAACGGTTTCCTTCTTTAAAAGGCGTGCTGTATTTTTCGTAGTTCCAGAGTTGGGTGATGCGTTCCTTAAGTCGATCGCGCTGGGGGATTTGCTCTAAATACCCAAACGTCACTCGATTCTGCGCGTCCACCCATGCTTTTGTTTCGTCCGAGTCGGGATCTTCTAGCCACCGATAGGGATCGGCTACAGTGACACCATGATACTCATCAACTCGATCGATTTTGCGGGTTTCGGGGTAGGAGAAAGGGTTAGCGGCACTAGACATGACGACATCTGTTCGGGAACGTTCTTTAATCTAGCACTCGATCGAAAGCCGTGAAAAGCAGATGATGAGTCATCTTCGATTTTTGAGAGGGTTAAATGGCGAATCTTCTGTTCTCTGTTCCCTGTTCTCTTCCCGAAATTTGGGCATTCCCATCTCAATGCTAAACCGCTGATTCGCTAAACTCGATCGTAAATCCCGATCTCAGCCTCTACACTGAGAAGTGAAATTAGAGAGTCACGTGCCTTATGAGGATACTCCATCTATGAAACCCTTGATGATACTGCGAGTCGCTTTCACCATCAGCACGATCGTGCTGATGGGTTGCAACGACATTGAGCGTGGAGTGCCGACTTCCTCCGAACCGACTGTCGCGCCGACTGTCGCGACAACTCCCACAGTCCAAGAGTTTCCCCCCTCTAAGCCAACGGCTGCTATCTCAAAGACACCCAAGTCGGTTGAAATTGAGACCCTAAGCTGCAAGATCTCCATGGCACAAGTGAACGATCCAGATGGGCCGCTTAATGTGCGATCTCAGCCGGATGCCAGCGTCAATAACATCGTCGGACAACTCCAAAATGGAACGATGGTGACAGTGGAATCGGAAGCCAATGGGTGGTTGCAAATTACCAATCCGATTTCCGGGTGGATTTCTCAAAAGCGTACCGACAGTAGCTGCAATCAAAAAGCTTCCCGAGTCAAGTTTGCACCGGGTTCAGTCTCTTTCGACCTGCGCGATCGAATTTTAGGTTCGGGAAATCATCGCTATCTGTTCGAGGCATCCGCCGGTCAAAGTCTAACTCTGACGGCTCGCGAAGGTCCTCTACCGATCGTTTTGACACCGGATGGTACCGAATTAAATGCCGAGACCACCTCGAATGGCGCTTCTACCTGGACGGGACAATTAAGCACTAGTGGCGAGTATACCCTCGATTTCCCGTCTAATTTTCGGGGGTTTACCTACGAAACTTCCATCGAGTTGAATTGACATCATCTCGATCGGATTAGAATCCACCGATCCCCAGACCGATCGTCGAGAGCAATGCCACGATCGTGTAGAATGCCGCAACGACTTGCAGCTCAGACCATCCCGAAAGTTCGAGGTGGTGATGTAGAGGAGCCATGCGGAACAAACGCTTACCGATCCCGTCTTTATTTTTAGTGGCTTTGTAATATCCGACTTGCAAAATCACCGACAAGGTTTCGACAAAAAAGAGACCGCTGAGAATCATTAAGACAAAGAGGTTATTGGTAATAATCCCTACGGCAGCTAGCGCCCCTCCCAAAGCCAAAGAACCCGTATCGCCCATAAAAACTGTGGCGGGGTTGCGATTGTGGGCGAGAAAGCCCAAGCAGCCGCCGCTCAAGCAAGCACAAAAAATTGCCAAGCTAGGAGACGTAGAAGCTACACTCCATCCGAGTCCCAATAACGCGATCGATCCGGTTCCTGCCATCAGTCCATCGACGCCATCGGTCAGATTAGTAGCATTGCTTTCGGCAACTAGAACAAAACCCGCCAGGGGCCAAAAGAGCCATCCCAGAGGTAGTGCGAATCCCAAAGGAAAAGCGATCGATGTCAAATTAATCGCATAGGGTTGGAAAGACACCCAGCCGCAAAACATTGCACCCAACCCAATTTGTAGCGCCAACTTCATGCGGGGAGAAATCCCCTTATTGGACTGACGGCGCAGCACTTGCCAGTCGTCCAGCCAGCCAATTAGACCGTAGGAAAGGGTGAGTAAAGACACGCCCAAAAGTGCCGTCAGATCGGCAGGGGTGACAGCTGAAGAAAAACCCGACCACAGCAGGGAGATTGCCACGGCAACGGGGATAAAAAAGACGCCACCCATGGTTGGGGTTCCCGCCTTTTTTAAATGAGCTTGGGGTCCATCCTCACGAATATACTGACCCGCTTTTAACGCTCTGAGGATGGGAACAACCCAATATCCCAACGCGATCGTTACGACAGCACAGACCCAAAATGGCAATGTTAGAGAGGTTTCCCAAGAACTAAATCGATCGGCTTGCCAATCTAAAAATAAGGAAATAAGACTCAGACCAATCGCCAGAACCCACGACAGCATTCGCCCAGAAATCGAGACGGGCCTGCCGTATAAGTTAGTATCCACTTAACTTTTGACTCCTCTACACCGTGGAAAGGCAAATTTCAACACAGGGTTATCGTATTCAATTTCGGTACGATCGTCAATCATCACCACCGTCGTCATCATCGTCATCGTCGAAACTCGTATCTTCAGCTCCCATCAGTTCGGAAATTTCTTCTTCTTCATTTAAAAAATCGCGTTCGTCTTCGTCTCGGGGAATCAAGCGTCCGTGGGAACGAAGCCAATCGAGAATGGAAGTTTCTTGACCGAGCGGAATCACGTCAGCCGCTTCGTGGCGGGGGAATTGTCTGAGAGATGGATTGTTTAACTGACTCATTTGACCTTTGTATAAAGTTAGTTGATAGAGAGCATTGGGAAGGGATTTGGGAAAACGCACAATATCATGAAAGTTCGCACGGGATGACGATCGACTCGTTGAATGGCAAACTTTGAATTGGGTACGCCGATCGACAACTCAATGCTTCCCAGACTTACATTACTATTTATTCAAGACGGAGAAACGTTTTTTCGGAATTTTTGGCGATCTGCATCAAATCCATCGATGCCAAGCCTAACCCTTGGACGACTTAGACTCCCGAAAAAGCCAACTAAAAACCCGCTTCTCGGATCAGTCGAGCATAAGTTTGGGAAGGACGATCTCCGAAACCATTGTCTACTAAACGATCGGTTCCCACGGTATAGTCAATCCCAAATAATCCAAAACGCGGCGTATACGATCCCCATTCGTAATTATCCGTCAGCGACCAGTGCAAATATCCAACGACGGGGACGCCTTCAGATTTCAAGCGGCGGATTTGCTCGACGTGCATTTCGAGAAATGTGCTGCGGCTCAATCGATCCCGACGGTGGCTGGCAACACTATTGTCGGGTTTGCGTCGAAGTGCCATGCCATTTTCGGCAATCAGAATCGGGCGATTGCCGAAATCTCGCGAGTAATACTGACAGAAAAAGTGAAGTCCTTCCGGAAGGGTGCGCCAGTCCCACCATTTACTGGTAATCCCGTCCATCAACCACGCTCTCCAGGTTTCGCTCTGGAATTCAAAATCGGAGAAGTGGGGTAAACGAAAGACATGAGCGATAAAGGGATCGTAATAGTCGATCGCCACGTAGTCAAAGACCGAAGTTCGGGGAGATTTATTTAAGGTTTCCAGATAGGTTTGCAGGTTGTCGAGATCGAACAAGCGGTAGCCGAGAAAGTTGGAAACGAAATGGGCGAGTCGTCCGGCTTGGTAAGGGAGATCGCGCCGAAAGGGTAAATCGGCGCGACGCAAATCTGCCTCAAACTGTTGAGCTTGGCTGCGAACGTACTCCCGAACCCCTTCGGGTTTGATGCTGCGTTCGGCTAAACTCAACAAATCCCAGATAACTTTCTCCGACCAATAGAGATCGTTGCAGTAGGTGTTGAGAGACACGTAGGGCGTTTCCCAACCCCGATCGAGATAGAGGTCGTGAATGCAATTATAGGCGCGGACGTGGGCGGCGAGCAGCAAATCGTAGGCTTTGAGCATCGCCTGCGACCCCCGCACCCCGCCGCCGGGAAACTGACCGCTAAGATAGGAACTCGACACCAACATATTCGGTTCGTTGATGGTAATCCACCAGCGAATGGGTGGCAGTTGGTAGACTTCGATCAGTTGGCTGTTGATGCGATCGATCGTTGTGCGAACGTATTGCGCGAATAACTCGACAGTTTCTTCAGACAGCCAAGCATCTACCCCCAACCAAGCCGGGTGCGTAAAATGGTGCAGGGTGACGATCGGTTCTAAACCCGACTGGAGACAGGTGGCAAGGCGAAGAGCGTAGGCATCCAGCGCCGCCAGATCGAAGGGGGGAGCTGCCGAAGGGTGGGGGTGGACAGTGGGCTGAATTCTAGCCCATTCTAACCCGATGCGGAAAGCGTTGAGTCCCATCTGCCCACAGGTTTCAAAGTCTTCCGCGTAGCGCGTCCAAAAGTCGGACGCGCGTCCGGTACGCATCACCCGCCCTTTGCCTTCGCACTGCGACCAATTGTTTTGTGGTTGTCCGGGTTGGTTGTAACCGCCTTCGCTTTGATAACCAGAGGTGGCGACGCCCCAAAGAAATGGTTCAGTTGGGTGCGAGGAATTCGGATTGACTTGCATGAGGATCGGAACTGCTATCGACTGCTGGAGGTAACTTTTCTAAGATGATTTTTGCAATATTGAGAGCGGCATCGGGTTTGCCACTTTTCTCCGATTGCTGGCGCATAAATGCCAATCGTTCCGGGTTGTCTATCAGGTGGGTGACGGCTGGTGCGACCATGCGCGGCAGTCGCAGTTGGATGCCGGCACCGGTTGTCGCCATGACATCTGCATTCCATTCTTCCTGACCGGGAAATGGATCGATGACGATCGCTGGGGTTCCCCGTGCTAGAATTTCGCTGGTAATCAGTCCGCCCGCTTTGGTGATCGCCAGATCGCTGGCAACAATGAGATCGTCAACATAGTCGATCGATCCTAGCTGGCGCAGCTTCATCGACGATCCGTCTTGGAAGTCTTTGAGTGCTTCTAGAAGTGTCTCGTTGCGTCCGGCAACCACCACCAGCATCCCTTTTATAGAACTTTCTAGTAGGTTTTGGACGATCGAACGCACGCGCTTGGTTTGCAATCCCCCCCCAAACAGGGTGATAATCGGTCGATCTTGCGGCAAATCGTGGCGCTGGCGCATCTGGGCAGAGGACTTGGGTTCGCAGACTTCCAGCTTGACGGGTATTCCCGTCACGTGGACTAAAGACGAATCGATGCCTCGTTGAATCAGCACTTCAGCGGTCATCTGGCTGGGCAAGAAGTAGCCTTCGACGTCAGGATTGAGCCATGTGCTGTGTGCCATGACATCGGTGACGACGACGTAATGGGGTTGAGTCAACTCGCCTTTGCGATCGAGCAGTTGTAACAACCGACTGGGAATTTGCTGGACGCAAACGATCGCATCAAAATGAGTCTCTTTGACAAAGCGTTCCAAGTCCCGCAAAAACGGACGCTCGATCTTGGCATACAGCAAGTTATCGCTCATCGAGTCCTCGAGATCTTCAACATCGCTGCCTTCGTAAATCGCCCGATAGAGCTGTGGCACTCGTTCGCTCAGCTGTTCGTAAACCTTGGTAATCGTCTCCCGAAGAATGGGATTGCTATGGTCGAGAGCATCTTCGATTTGGACGTCCACATTAGGGAAGCGAAGAAAAGCTTCGCGCAGTGCCTTAGCGGCACTAATGTGACCCGACCCTAAAGAGGCATACAAAATTAGGACTCGTGTCATATGGATGTTGTTTTGGATGGGGAGTGAAATCGGTTCGTTGAGAGTTGAGAGTTAATAGTTAATAGTTAATAGTTGATTAGCTAAATCCGTTCTGTAAAACCTATACAAACCTACTCAAATCTAGACAAAGCTGGACATGAGTCGGATTGCTGTTGACTTCCTGATTCAACGTAGCGACAGCATAACTGCTATCGGGTTTGTCTACTTCACAGGCTGACACGGTGGAACTCACCGCCCAATCCGAACGCTCTGGAATATGGATTCCATCAAACCATCGTTCGATATTCTTCGCCGCGTTTAAGTCTCTGTCCTCGGTATAACCGCATCCGTTTGTTTAAACGGCGATAAGCTTTCGGGTTAGCGAAGACTTTACCGTTAGAACAAACTGCTAATTCCTTAATTCCTATGTCAACACCAACTGTCGGTCTATTAGGGTCTACGTTGGGTTTTTCAATTTCAACCTTAATTGAGATTAGCCAACGATTAGCTTGGCGTGAGATCACACAGTTATGAACAGCTGTCACAGGTAGAGGCTCTGCTAAGCGCACCCAACCGATAGAGGGTAGTCTGACTCGCTTACCGTCATTTTTGATTCCCGGCTTGGCTTTTGTCCCTGATTCCAAATAAAAAGAATCGCGTTGACCTTTCTTTTTGAATCGGGGTCGTTTGGAGATTTTTTTCAAGCATCTATCCCAAGCGGTTCGGCAATCGGCTAAGGCTTTTTGAGGAACATTTTTGTTGACTTCGTAATACCATTGGTTAACGGATTTGACTTCTACCACCAACTTTTTGTGTAAGTCAATCGCGGTCGGGAGTTTAACTGTCTTGTCAGTTCCCCGAATCGCCAAAATCTCCTGAATCTGAGCGTTAGCCCAATTGTAAGCGTGACGTGCTGTCCCGGAAGCTTTACGGAACAAAGTCTCTTGCTTATTGTGAGGAATTAAAGCCGTCTTGAAACTGAGTAACATTTGATTCGACCTGTCAAATGAGTTATATTGTCTAGTATACCTGATATCATCTTGAGATGAAATGCCAACAATAAAATTTCAGCCAGATCGTCAAGTGGCATACGACAAGGTTCCGGTTCAAGTGAAAGTGTTGCCGGGTGTCCGCGAAAGACTCAAACAAGTACCGGACTGGCAGAATCAGGTACGAGCCTATATTGATTCCTTGATATCTGGTCAAATTGAGTAACTTTGCCTACATTCGATCGGATATTAGGTTGCAGTTCCACACCCTCAAATCCAATGTATCGATCGGAGATCTTTCGATACATTGACACTCCGATGAATCGATCGCCGATCGAATCTCTAACAAAACTTTAGAGGCATTGTCATCCCTCTCCAGACAGACTCGTCGTGACTCGTGAGTCAAACCCTTTGCCTAATGACGATGAGCCGTAACTTTTTCGCGCTGACGACATCCTTTGAGTCCTAAGTTAGGATTTTGCTTATACTGGGCATCGGGAACCCAAATCCCCACTTGTCCATCGAGGGAAACCCAATACAGATATTCCACGTCCGGGTCGTAGTTCAATCCCACCCGGAGGTTAGAGTAGTCGTCTTCGCAAATTTCAAAACCGTACCGAACGACGAGTTGAGCCAGCAGACACTCAGACGTGTAGCGATTTTCTCCAACAGCTTCGCGTTCTTGCCAAAATGTTTCGAGAAATCGCTTCAAGCGAGGCATCACTTTTTCGGGAATGCCGTTACGGCTTGCGTAGAGGATGGCGGGATTACCTTCGACGATAAAGTGGCAGGGTGTACTCATGAATGAATGATTCTCTAATTGGTGTATGAGGCTTTTGGACTTAATTGCTAGGACGAATTGGGTGAATCGCAGCACCCGAGGCGGGATAGTCCGATTGATAAGTTTGCGATCGACGTCCAAACAGGTCGTAGCGACGATCTCGGACTTGCTCGTAGAGGAGATCGCCTGTCGGCTTCATTCCCGGCAGAGCGCGGTACGCCGAAATAAACAAATCTCCTCCCGGTAGCAATGCCGCAATTTCCTCGGCAGCATCACTTCCTTGCCAGCGACGTTCTGGCGCTTCGGCATCCATCAAAATCATCCCCAACTCGCATCCTTGAGGCGTGATGCCATAGCGACTCAGAACGTCCTCTGCTTGCATTGGAACGTACTGAAATTGCCGACCTCGATCGATCCCTTCTAAGAGCTGTACCAAGGTAGTACAAAGATTGCAATTCCCGTCATAGATGACCCAATATGCCATAAATTTTTAGACCCATGTGGTTTCTCTTTCTATTTTGTTACATTTCCTTAATACTGTGAATGGAGTCGTCCGCTCGAATTTTACAGATCGATCGCTTCCTGTCGTGCTTCCACCATCAGGCGAACCACGTCTGACATCTTAGATCGTGCTTGCCATCCCAGT
Organism: uncultured cyanobacterium; assembly: GCA_963838375.1. Classification (GTDB taxonomy): domain Bacteria; phylum Cyanobacteriota; class Cyanobacteriia; order Cyanobacteriales; family Geitlerinemataceae; genus DVED01. Next base: position 163,496 of record CAWIQY010000021.1, read on the forward strand.
TTTTCCCTCGCTTTGGTGGGATTCCCGCAGTTGATGGCAATATCGGTCGGTCGGTACAGGCTGGCATCGCTTTCCACATGGTCGCGCCAGTCTAATCCGACACAGGCAAAGGCTGCCGCGACAAAATCGGCTAATGGATTGGTTTCTCCCGTGGCGATGACGTAATCATCGGGTTCGGGTTGTTGTAACATCAAGTGCATGGCTTCAACGTATTCTGCGGCATATCCCCAATCTCGCTGCACGGCAATATTCCCCAGGTATAGCTTTTCGGGACTGCCATCGGCAATGCGGCAGGCTGTAGAGACGATCTTTTGGGTCACAAATCGTTCTGGACGTAGAGGCGATTCGTGATTGTACAAAATTCCCGAACAGGCAAACAAGCCATACGCTTCGCGATAGTTAGCCACTTCCCAAAAGGCGGTGGCTTTCGCCACGCCGTAAGGACTTCGGGGACGGAATGGGGTGTTTTCGTCGGCGGGTTCGCCCCCGGTATCGCCGAAACACTCGCTCGAACCGGCATTATAGATGGCGATCGATTTGCCGATAAAGCGGATAGCTTCCAGGAGGTTGAGGGTTCCTGTGGCGATGCTGTCGAGGGTTTCGACGGGTTGCTCGAAGGACAACCCCACAGAACTTTGCCCGCTGAGGTTATAGACTTCATCGGGTTGCATTTTGGTCAGGACTTGCAAGACGCTACGAAAATCGGTCAGAGACATGGAGACGAGCTTGACTCGATCCCGGATGCCCAAGCGAACCAAATTCCTAAAGTTGGACATTTGGGCGTCTCGCGAGGTTCCGCAGACTTCATAATGTCGATCGAGCAAGTATCGTGCCAGATACGCACCATCTTGACCGGAGATTCCGCAAATGAGGGCTTTTTTCATCGTAGTTCTTTTCGAGAATCTCGAATTGAGAGTGTCGGCGAAGGACGATCGATCGTCCTTCGTGCTGTATTGCGATCTGTTCTGGCGAATTTAGCTAGGGTTGGGGATCGATCTCCTTGGCTGAAAGTGTCGAGTGGTGATATGCCTGTTCCCTCCACTGAAGCCTGATGAGTTTCCTTTTTTCTCCAAGATATCTTGAAATGTTCTCGATTCGCGCACAGGAGCATTATCCTTGTGGTGTCATGCTGGTTGAGACGAACTCATCCGTTGGGATGAGGGTGAAATCACCCGATTAGATGAATTTTTACGGTCTAATTTTTCTTAATATAAGGCATAACAACTGAACCATATTCCCGCCTTCCCACCCGAACATTCTCGGGGGGAGTTTTTTTTATAGAGAAGATGGAGCGAAGTTAAACCGCATCGGCTCGAGGTTAGTGTTGGATCTCGATTATCAATCGAATAGATTGAGTCTGAAGATGAATCTCGGGTTGTCAATCTTCGATGGGGGGCAATCTGCTATTTGTAATTCTTGTCATCCTCACAATAGGGGATTTTAATATCACCCGACTAGGCGAAGATGAGACTAGGCAAATGTCTTATATTGAGAAGTGAGACAAGCCAAGTTAGCGATGTACCCCGTTCTCAGGAATGGGGTATTTTTTTTGGGAATCGCTGTAACTGAGGGTGGCATTGACTACTGTATCTTCTTTTTAGTTTTAGAGTTCGATGGAGAAAACATACAAAAAGTAATGAATATCTGTTTTGCTCCTACAGACGTGTCAGTTGGGTACGATCGCTTGGGCTGAGGATTGTGACGAAAACGAAACTGTCACAAAACCCGATCGCCGGATTCTCGCAGTCTGAAATACGCGATATTCTCTATCCCATTTATGCTGGAGTAAGGCTCGATATTTTGCACCCATTTTTTTTTGGTATCCTCAGATCGGGTGATATTTAATTCATCCTAGTGGAGGAATTTTCTAACCTAGAAAAGATTTAAATTAATAATTGAGACAAGCCAAGTTAGCTAATGACCCCGTTCTTCGGAATGGGGTTTTTTCTACATTAACCGTCGCGAACGTAGGTCGATATTCACAAAATGCCAGAATAACTCGATCGACCCCCAGTCAGGAGAGTCGTCTGCCGTGTTGCGATCTTCATTCTTCGTATGTTCGCAAATATGAAGATTCCCGAGATGAATTTACTTTAGGGTCTTAAAGCTTAAAGTTTTCATAAAAAGGCGATCGGACACTAGACAATTCAATGTAAGAATCGCGACACTCAAGGCAGTAGTCTCAACCCACACCGCAAATCTTCTCTCAAACAGACTAGCGGGCAAAATTCAGTCAATTCTCGATCGTCAATTCTTAAATTGGAGTGTAAGCAGCATGGCATTAGCAATCAATCGGGAAGATATCCCGACTCCACCGGCAGTTCGGCATTTGTCGCTTGTCCCCAGGTGGACGAGGATTCGCGGCTTTCAGAACGGACGGGCTGCCGTGGAACTCGACGGCAAGTGGACGTTTATCGACGAATCGGGAAGGACAATCGCACCGCTAACGTTCGATGGCGTTTGGGACTTCTGGGAAGGGCTGGCAGCGGTTCAGATTGAGGGATTGTGGGGATTTCTCGATCTTCAAGGATCGATGGCAATTTTTCCACAATTCGAGGAAGCCAGTCGTTTTTCGGAAGGGTTGGCAAAAGTTCGGGCAAATGGACTTTGGGGCTATATCGATTGCTACGGTCAGATTGCGATCGATCCTCAGTATACGATCGCTCATCATTTTGCAGAAGGAATGGCTTTGGTGAAGAGCAACCGGAAGCTACACTATATTGATACCCGCGGGAAGTCGGTTTGGTTTCCAGCCGATTGATGTATTGGCAATAGCGAAAGCTGGGGTGGGAATTGCGGATGACCGATGACAAAAAAAACTTACGTCGAGCGCTTTTGAAACAGCGTCAAGCACTGACCGCTCGGGAGTGGCGAGACAAAAGCGATCGACTGTGCACCCACTTACAATCTTCCGTACAATTTGCGTCTGCTCAAACAATTCTAACCTACTTCAGTTTTCGCCAAGAACCGGATCTGAGTTCGCTGTGGGGCGAGCGATCGTTTTGGGGTGTTCCGCGTTGTGTGGGTACAAATCTCGTTTGGCATCGCTGGCAACCCGGATATCCGCTACAGTCCGGCGCTTACGGGATTTTAGAACCCCATCGAGATCTACCACAAATCGTCCCCGAATCGGTCGATTTAATTTTGGTTCCCGCCGTTGCTTGTGACGATCGCGGCTATCGTTTGGGGTATGGTGGTGGCTTCTACGATCGGCTTTTCAGTTTACCCCAATGGGCTGCTAAACCTTCGATCGCGATCGTCTTTGAATTTGCTCGCGTGGCGAATGTACCAATCGACTCTTGGGACTTACCTCTCAATGCCATCTGTACCGAAGCTGGATACTTTCAGCTGAATTGACACCGAGAAATATGTCAAAATAGAGCAAGCTAGCAACTCAACATAGGCTGTGACTCAGGATAGAACCCGAGCCAACGAACCACACAACAAAAGTCGATCGCTTTTCCCCATACCGTCGGGAACCGGTTACTACGATCTCCTGGGACTGCATCCGTCGGCGTCGGCGATCGAAATTCGCCGTGCCTATTGGGAATTGAGCAAGCGCTACCATCCCGACACGACTGAACTGCCACTGTCGGTGGCAACATCGAAATTTCAGCAGCTCAATGAAGCCTATGCCACCCTGAGTAATCCCGCACGTCGTAGCATCTACGACGATCGTCTTCGAGCCGCTCTGTGGATGGCAATGCAAGCCTCTGCGCCCGATCCGCGATCCCCTCGCTCTCCCAATCCTCCCCGCTCCTCAGCCTATCTCGATCCGATCGATCGTCCTCTTTCGGCTGGAGAGGTATTCGCTCTATTTATCATGGGTGCAAGTTTACTGGGATGTTTACTCCTGGCTATTGCGATCGCTGTTTGGCGGGGCGATCCGCTCTAGCCGATCTCGACGTTTTCTTCTTCTATTACTCCCACTCACAACTCCTACTCACGATGTCTATGACCCTTCCCACTGCCGATACTCCTCTATACAATCATCCGTTGCCGGACATCGAAGACTGGCTTAAATCAAAAGGATGCCAGCAAGATCTCGAGGAACTGAGCCATTGGCGTCTGGAGAGTCCCGACTGGACGGCTGATTTATGGCTGGATATCGACCAAATCACGGTTCGTTATTGTGACATTGGCGATGCTTCTCAAAACATCCAGAGATCTTTTAAATACTCTCTCAGTCGCCAAGATATTGAAGATGCCGTGTTTAGTGGTCCGTGATCGAGGCAAGATCGGAGCGATTCGATCGCTCCCACTTGACTGAGGAATTTAGAGCTAGTCGATCGAGCATAAAGACAAAGAGCGAAGCATTTGCATAAACTTTTGGGGTTGGTTACACGATATTTCTCGTGCAGATGCTTCTTTCCTACCCAAATTTGTCTTCACCCAGTAATGCGATCTCGTCTCGAATGGGTCGATCTCTTGTATCACCATTTGAGAGATGCACTCTGCTGCTGAACCGTCTAGAGTGAAATTGTGAGTGAAAACACCAGAGTGTTCGCAACTACTTCTATAAGCCCGAATCCCGAATCTTATAAGTAATTTCTTCAATGGGTAAATTTTCACTGTCCCCATCATCGTAACGAAGCTGCAACCGCTGTTCTCCGGCATATTCTACGAGTTTGCCGCCATAACGCTCTGCTTGGGTTCCCAAACTCTGAATTGCGATCTTGCCATTAAACACCGTGGCGCGGGCGAGGTAAATTACCAAATCGTCTCGCGAGGGTCGATTAACCGTTGTGCTCGCTGTGAGATGCGCTAGCCCCCGCTCATCCATCTCCTGCGCCAAAGCCATAGCCGTATTGCGGATGCCGCGAATCGCCACAATAATTGCGGCTACCGCCATGGTGATATCCACCTGTTCATCGGTCAAGATGCGATGATGAGAAAGGTACTGAAAATTTTGTTCTCCCAGATCGTTGCGAATGCGGCGGTGAATCAAATTTTTGGGATGGTAATGCGTCAGGGCGCCGACAATTGCCCCACAAGCGGCACGGGGTTCGCGCCAGGGAGACTCGCGGGTTTTGCCGTAAATATGCTGGTTGCCGTCTCGCAATCGCCCGACATGGGTTTTGAGATCGATTCCCACCAGTGAAATCGACTGGGGGTTGCCGGCATAGAGTCGCTTTTTGATGTGTTCGTCTAATTCGTGTGCGACGGTTACGTGAGCTAAGGTTGCACCGTTGTCGGTTCCGCCACCGGCTGGGAAAAAGGCTTCTAGCTTCAGTTCTCCGATTTCTGAGAGGGTGGCAAACCGGGAGGCAACGACATCGCGGTAGCGTTTTGTGGCTTCGCCCTGGTGGATACGATCGCCGCAGTTGGTGTAAGCTAGGGTTGTCACTGCGCTGGGCAGACTGAGATCGGCACCGCAGGCGCGTATATCCTCTAGGCTAGCAGAGGCAAACTGGAGTTCGTCGCGCAGGATCTGTAAACCTTGGATGAGGGCATAGCGATCGCTGACTATCTCGTTGAGATAGTTATGATAGGCATTACGCTCCATGCCGAAGCTGGCGGAGAGTTGCCAAAATCGATCGACTCTTTTTTGAGTCGCGGCGGCATCAAAGGGCAAAGACATAGATGGCACAACTCCGTTTACGGATCTCGTGTTTGTCTAGAGCGATCGCGACTGGGTTGACTTCGCCAGGAGTGGAGTCACTTTCCCAAATTCTTTTCTATGATAGCGTCTCGATCGCGCAGCAACTTCTGTGGAATGTTGCCTTTGATGGCTGGGTGAATCAGTTGTGACAGTCCGGTTGAATCGATAGACGATAATTATTATACATTCATCGCCCGATCGATCGACTCTGCTACGCTGAGGGTAGACCCTAACGGCAACGATCGTTCCACCTTGAGATTCTCGAACTATCTACCCCTATGACTACTGCTGCCCTGAGCTGGACGGAATTAGAAGCCCTAACGGATTTTCACATCGATACGGTCAACGGACTGACCAATGCTCAAGCCCGATTGCGTCTTTTCCATCATCCGGAATCTGAGATCCGGGTGACGCTCTATCGCGACAACCATGCTTGGTGTCCCTACTGTCAGAAGGTCTGGCTCTGGCTGGAGGAGAAACAGATTCCCTATCGCATCGAGAAGGTGACGATGTTTTGCTATGGGGAAAAAGAAGCTTGGTATAAGCGTAAAGTCCGATCGGGGATGTTGCCAGCTCTGGAGCTAGACGGACGCATCATCACCGAAAGCGATGATATTTTGATGGCTCTGGAACGGGTGTTTCAACCTTTGGGTTGGGGTCTCGAAGATCCCAAAGTGATGCCGCTGCGGAGACTGGAACGGTTGCTGTTTCGCGCTTGGTGTTCTTGGCTTTGCCGACCTGCTCGATCGCCGCGAGAAGAGGAGTTCAACCGATCGCAATTTGTAGAAGTTGTCGCTCTGGTGGAAGAAGCTTTAGCCAGTACCCCAGGACCCTACTTTCTCGAGGAGTTCAGTACGGTTGATACCATCTTTACTCCTTATGTGGAGCGGATGAATGCTAGCCTTTTTTATTATAAAGGTTACTCGTTGCGTGAGGAAAACCCTGGCTTCTCGGCTTGGTTTGACGCGATGGAAACCCGATCGACTTACCGGGGAACTCAGAGCGATTTTCATACCCACGTCCACGATTTACCTCCGCAGATGGGGGGCTGCTGGGAAAATGGGGAACCGCAAATGCTTCTGAACAAGGAACGGGTGGATAAGGGACCCTGGTTCGGACTGCCGGATGTGAGGTATCCCGAACCGGAAAATTCCCGCGCGGAAGCTCTGCAACGGGTGATTAAGCATCGGGATAATATTATTCGAGTCAATCCGGCGGAGGATCGTTTATTCGATGAAGCTTTGCGTTGTGCCTTGACTCATATGATGACAGGTGAGGTGTGTCCGCCGCCGTCTGGGTCGGATGCGGCTCTGCGATATTTGCGCGATCGCATCAATGTGCCTCGAGATATGTCTATCTACGCGGCGAAGCGGTTGCGGACATCTTTGGAAGCGACTGCGGCGATGGCGGGCGATCGTCCGGGGGTTCCCATTCCTTTTAAACATCGGCGAGACCAAGATCCGGCTAACTTTGCTTTAAGTCTGGGGTAATTGCTTATTTGCAGAAGTGTTGAGGGTTGATGGCGAATCTCTCACCCCATCGATCCCCCGAAGGTGGAATTTTCGATCGCGTTATAGAAAAATGTACGATAAGTATCCATAGCTTCGCCTACAAGACCACTTTACCACATCGCCAGAACCTTGTAAACCCGTTCCTTATTGATTTTAGTCTCAATTTAAATGACTTTATTCTCAATACTGAGCGGCAGTTGCACGAGTTTTGAGGTTGGGAAACAAATTTATCCGCTAACTGCCAACCCGTCCCCAACTTCCACCGCTCCACCGATATTAACTTTAGCGACGACTCCCGTTTTCCCGTGACCGAAGTGTTCTTGCAGAAGGGAAAATAAGGGTAGATCGCGCTCTCCGGTTTCGGGGTTGACTTCGATATTCAAACAGCGACCGATCGGGGCAGAAATGGTTAATTTAGCAGTTCCGATCGAGATTTCTCGACCCACCCATTCAAACTCTTCCCAAGGCGAAACTCCATCGAGAAGAATATTCGGGCGAAAACGGCGAACGTCGATACGATCGCCTACGGCTGCGGCGATCGCCTCCAAAGTGGCTTGACTCACCAGAGAAATATGAACCGGATGCCGATCGGGATAACGGGTGTTGCCTGTCGGATCTCCCACCAGTTTTACCGAACTGGGATGGGGATGTCGTGCCGATTCTGTTGGGGTTAAACCTGCCAGATAGTCGGGTAAAGAAGAGATCGATGCGATCTCGCTCTGTTGTTGTATTGGCACTTAAAATCTCTTCCTCATTTTTCCTAACAATTAGACAGTGATTTTCTGGGTAATAACGACAATCCAAAGCCGCTAAACCGGGCCAATCATTTTGTACGGCAAAGTGTTTTTTCGACATCCAGGGGACGAGTCTTTCCGGTTCCTCTGTGGCATCGGTAAACATTAACGCAAAAGCCCGATCGCCCGGAATCCCAAAATCCGTTTCCAATATTGTCCGATCGATTTCTTGGGGTGTTAGCCCTTTAATCGGATGGGTAAATAACTGGGTAACGGTGGGTGCGGTCATCGGAATAAGTTATGGGTTGGTAGGGGCGAAGCATTTGAGCGATAAATCGAGTGGCAAAACCCCAGCTCTAAACTCCAAATGCTTCGCCTCTCTCCTCCAGGGGCTTATTTTGTCCCGTCGGGTTTTGTGGCAACTGGAGGTGGTTGAACGGTAGATGAGGCTGTGGTGGGGACTAAATCGGGGCGATCGAAGTGTTGGTAAGTAGTGCTAGAAATTTGGCGAATCATGTCACCGGCACGATCGTCGCCGTCTGTCCGTTCCACCATCACGACACCAATATAACGCTTACCATTGGGCAGATCGATCAAACCCGCATCGGCGAGAATCGAGTTAATCGTCCCCGTTTTGTGAGCGATCGTTGCTCCTTCTCCCAAACCTTGAGGAAGGAGAGAATCGTTTTCCGTCGCTTTCATGATTGCCAGAAGACGATCGCGACTGGGCAGAGAAATCAAATTGCCTCGATCGATCGACGAAATCAACTTCGCCAAATCTCTGGGAGACGTCGTATTTGTTCCACCTAAATCGGGTAAAGGATTATTCAGCAACGTCTGAGTCAGTCCCCAAGAGCGAAACTTTTGATTTAAGGTTTCCGTCCCCCCCAAACGATCGATCAGCATATTCGTTGCCGTATTATCGCTGCTGACGATCGCTGCCGTTGCCACTTCCAAAGCCGTGTAACGAGTGCCCGGCGGATCGTACTGCATAAAACCCGCTTCCGGGACAATCTGACTCGATTGTAGGGTAAACTCTTCATCCAGGCGAATGCTTCCCTCGTCGATGGCTTGAAAAAATGCCACCAAAACCGGAATTTTGATCGTACTGGCGGCTGAAAAGGTCGAGGTCTCGTTGATGTTTAAATAATTACCCGTATCGAGCTCGACAAAAAGAACGCCGGGATTTAATCCGGGATTTTGCGAAGCCACCTTTTGGACTTCCGCTTTGAGAGCCGTCAGTTCGTGATTCATCGGCAATTCCACCGATCTCGCCGAGGCTTCTCTTCGGTCCGCCAGACGACTGGGGGACGATTGCCGTTCCTCAGTCGGGGCTTTGGCGGCTGGATTCCACACGGCAAGAAGAGTCCCCGCGATCGCACTCAGTCCTACTCCACAAATCAACATCCGCGTGATGTAAGCAACGGGGGAGAAAATCGATTTGGGTTTCGATCGGTTGTTCGTTCGCGGCGCTCTCCCTAAATCTCGTTGCGAAGAAGTCTTTCGTTTGGGCTGAGGCGGGGTCGGCTTTTTTCTTCTAGACCGGGATCTAATTTTCGGGGGAGGGGGCTCGACAATGGGTTCAGAAGACCTCTCGTCGCGAGAATTGTCTTCTTCTCGAAGATCCGGCAACGATCGATTTCGCGGCGCTCTCTTGTCTAGAAGATGGATACCCGAATCCGAGAAGCGGGACGGCGGCGGTGTCAACGGAGAAATTTGTTGGGGAGTGCCATGGGGTGTCTCAAATCTGGAATCCGAAACAATCTGTGGCAAGGAGATAGAGGATTCCCGGGCACGGATTGGCGTCACTTTGGGCGGCTGTTCCAAACCGCGTCTAGACTGGGGATTTCTCACAACACCATCAGATGCATCAAGCGAAGGTAAATTGGGGTACAAGCGGGACACGTGACGCGGATTGCCAGACTTTAGCATATTTGGCGATCGAACATAGGTGATAAAAGGGTGATGTGCGAACCCCAGCGGCTTGGCGGTTCGCAGGAATACCGCCACCTGAATTAGGGATCGCGCTTGTCGATCGACTGTCGATAAAACAAACGATCGGAGTTATTCTATCTCGTTTAGCGTATCATCAACTTCCCTCGAGTGGGACAAAGCCCATTCTACTTGTCGGAGAATTCCCAAAAGCATGGACGCTTCATCAGCAGAAAGTTCAGCTCGATGATACAGTCGGCGGAACTTTTCCATCCGGGCTGCTGCGGTATGCGGGTACAGATACCCAATTTTAAGCAATAAAGCTTGTAAGAGATCGTAATATTTTTCTAAAAGATCGATCGGTGCCGGGGAGACGGACATCGGTTGTGGGGTCTGCGAACCCGTAGCGGCGACATACAACTCGTAGGTGCAAATCGCAACAGACTGCGCCAAATTCAAGGACGGATAGTCTGAACTTGAGGGAATGCGAACAATCCGTCCAGCATAGCTTAACTCTTGATTGCTCAATCCCCGATCTTCCCGACCAAAAATTAATGCCGAAGGGGTCTCTAGCAGCCACGGCAAGGCGGTTCGAGGTGATTCTAGGGGGAGGGGAACGGCTCGATCTCTTCCGGCTGTGGCGATCGCCCTGTGACATCCGATCAGCGATTCTGGCAAAGTTTCTACCACCCGCGCCGATCGCAAAACATCGATCCCGTGGACTGCCATTTTCCGGGCGTCATCCCCTAAATAGTCGCATTGGGGATTGACCAAAACCAACTGTTTTAATCCCATATTCTTCATCACTCGCGCCGCAGAACCCACATTCAAGGGCCCAGCCGGTTCGACAAGAACAATGGAAATTCGGTCTAATGGGTTATGGGTCATCGGTTCGTTGTTCGTTGTTCGTGGCTAGTTGCTAAATTCTTAACCATTAACAATCAACAATCAACACTTCTACCCATTACCCGTTACCCAATTTGCCAATTATGGGACGAAATCGCGCCAAATCTGACTTCCCGAGCAAAATCTGTCCGGTGTGCCAGCGTCCGTTTACCTGGCGCAAAAAGTGGGAGAAGTGCTGGGAAGAGGTGAAATACTGTTCCGATCGGTGTCGTCGTCGTCGTTCTCAGTCAGGTTAGAGTGGAAAGGGGTAAGGGTCAGATTGTGTCTGACCCCTTCTTATGGGAGTGGACAACCGGGAAGATTGCTGAGATCTCCTGTTTCTTGACTCCTGATGTTGACCCAGACCTGAAAAGGTGTAAATCAAAAACTTGTTATTCGTTATTCGGGATTGAGATGATGTCAGAGTTCATAAAACCCAAGCTCATCATTCACGGTGGTGCGGGAAGTTCCTTGTCGGCAAAAGGAAGCGTGGAAATTGTTCGCCAGTCGCTTCATCAAGTGATTGAAGAGGTTTACGCGCTGTTGCAAGACGGTGCTCGCGCGACGGATGCGGTGGTGCGCGGCTGTCAACTTCTCGAAGATGACTCGTTATTTAATGCGGGAACCGGTTCGGTGTTGCAATCCGACGGTCAGATCCGCATGAGTGCATCGCTAATGGATGGTAACGCCATGCGGTTTAGCGGCACGATTAATGTGTCTCGGGTCAAAAACCCCATCGATTTGGCGAAAAAGCTGCAAACTGAGAACGATCGGGTTCTATCCGACGTGGGAGCGGCGGAATTTGCTCGCGAAATCGGTCTTCCCATCTACGATCCTAAAACCGAAAAGCGTTTGAAGGAATGGTGGTACGAACATACGGATCAAGCTCACCGGAAAATGGCGGATGTGGTTGCGGAGCCTGCCGGTCGTGGTACGATCGGTGTGGTTGTCCTCGACAGCCAGGGACGCATCGCAGCGGGAACCTCCACTGGGGGCAAAGGCTTTGAACGCATCGGTCGGGTTAGCGATTCGGCGATGCCTGCCGGGAACTACGCAACCGATCGGGCGGCGGTCAGTTGTACGGGTATCGGTGAAGATATTATCGAAGAATGCCTAGCAGCGAAAATTGTGATTCGAGTCACTGATGGGATGTCTCTGTCGGAGGCGATGTCCCGATCGTTTGCGGAAGCTGACAAAAACCAGCGCGATTTTGGGGCGATCGGTCTGGATGCGACGGGGGCGATTTCTTGGGGCAAAACCAGTGATGTCATCCTTTGTGCGTTTCACAATGGCGAGCAAATTGGTGATAGTTTAGAAGCTGAAAAAGGAACGCAAGTCGTTCTGATTTCTTAAAACCGCTTCAAAGGTGAGAAGTGCGATCGCGACTCTTGTAGGTTGGGTTTGACAAACTTAAACCCAACCTACGAAATCTATTCCAACTCACACGAGATTTCGATCGTCTCGCTCATTTAGTCAGAAATGCAAGCCACCTCCGAACAGTTAGCGAAAATTATTATCTTCTCGAAACTTGACGCTGACGATTTATTGACGTTATCTCAGTTTTCCCAGATCGAGATTTATAAATGTGGCGAAACGTTGATTCAGGAAGGAGAGCGTTTTCCTCCCAAGTTACATACAGTTCTGAGTGGTGAAATTCTAGCCAAAAAAGTATCGGTTTCAGGAAAAGAAACGATTCTTCGTCGGATTCAGGCAGGGGAAATATTTGCTTCTCCAGCTATCTTTGGAGATGGAATTGCGATCGCTACCGTTATTGCCCTTCAAAACTGTCAGATTTTAACGGTAGAAAAAGCGGCTTTGCTTCAGGCAATCCAATCCGATCCCGAAATCGCCTTGCAAATTTTAAACTGCTTTAATCAGCGGTTACAAGAAATGCACAAAACCATTCACGGATTGATTTCAGAACGCGCGATTGTCCGTCTAGCGCGTGTTATACTATATACGGCACAAAAATATGGAACGATACAAAGCGATGGAGTAGCCTGCTTAAACCACCAACTTCCCTATCAACAGCTTGCCGGGATGATTGGCATTAGCTATGAAGAATGTGTTCGTTTTATGAATAAAGAATTTCATTCTATTGTTCGCTACGATCGAGGCGGTAAAATCAAGATATTAGATCCGATCGCTTTAGAGAAAATCGCCTCTGAAGTAATGAGATCTTAATCAAAATTTGTGGTAATATTATATTATTACGTTGCCATTTTAGGTTTCAAAATATTTTGAGAATAATCTGCACCCTCTAACATGATTTCTGCGATCGCTGAATATGCCTCAGTCCAGGCTTTTTGAACTTCAGGAGTCCAGTCATCTTTCAGAATGAATTGCATGGATTTGAGCAATGTTCCTCCGACGAGTGGATAATGTTCTGGCAAAACTCCATACTTCATATGGCGAGCACCTAGACCTTTTAAAGATTGGCTCAAAACATTGGGTTGACTCAGATTGTCTACCACCAAAACGAGAGAGGCAAACAATTTCTTCGGTTGTTCGTCCATTTGAGTATGAGCAAACAGAGGTTGAACTTGTGGATAATCGGCAAACAAAGTCGAGTAGAAATAATTTGTAAATTCGGTTTGACGATCGCGGATTTGTGCAAAACTGTTTTCTAGTAGCTCGGCTGGTAACGCCATAATGATTGTTCCGATCTCGGTTTAACTTCAGCGATAGTTTGACAGAATTACCGAAAGAGTTCTATGAGCTAGCTCATATATTAATCAATTATTGTGTCTAACCATCGATCGATATCTTGCAAAACTCGATCGGGAATTTCCCAAGGAAATAAATGAGCGGTATTGGGATAACATTGCCACTGGGAATTCGGCAGGTTTTGAGCGGTTTCGCGGCTTGCTTCTGGGGTAATATGTCGATCTCTTTCTCCCGCCAGAACGAGGCACGGACATTGAATTGTCTCCAACTCCGGTAATCGGTTGTATCCCCCTCGAATGGCTTTTTCTAACGCTCTTCTGGCGACGGCTGTGGTTTGTAAATAAGCCGAAACCCCTTCGGTTGCCAAATATTGATAGGTTTCCGGTGTATGTTGTTGAATCAGGTGTTGAAAAAGCGATCGTTTGCCAAAGGTTTCGATATTCCATTTCCATCCTGGTTGCCAAGCATTTAAAATGCCAGCGACCCCGGTATAGGCTAAATCTTGCCAAGTTATCGGAGGATGGTTGCTGCGGGGATGTGCTGCGGTGGCAACCAAAATCAAACCTTCAACCCGTTGCGGAAATCTCAGCGCCAATTCGATCGACAAAATCCCTCCCAAAGACCAACCCAATAACCAAAATCGATCGATTTCCAGTTGTTCTAGCAATGCCTCCAAATCGTCTAAATGATCGATCATCTCGAATTCTTCCTGCACCGGAGTTCGACCATATCCTCGCAAATCTGGTGCAATAGTACGGAATCGACGAGACAGAGATTGGGTGAAAACCGACATACTTTCCCCGGAACCGGGATGACCGTGCAAACAGAGTAACGGTTTTCCCGTACCTAGAACTCGTACATTTAAAGACGAACTACCGATCATTTGTCTTTTGGGATGGGTGATGAACAACTAACAACTAACCACTAATAACTAATAACTAACAACTTTTCATTCTTGAATATCCAAGGCTTCTGCCACCCGTTTCAGGCGTCGCAGTTGCGCCTGCATATCCCTTTGCGTCCAGGGAGCCGCAAAAGTGTTGAAACCGAAGCGAATGAGGGGATTAGGAATGGTAAACTCGAATCGGTTGACCAGGAGTGTACCATCGGGTTTGGGCTGACATTCCCAGCGATCGCGCCCGCGAAAAAAGCCTCCAAAAGCCCACACCACCAGCCCCGGTTCTCTTTCTACCACTTCACTCATCAGAGTCGGTTGCAGTAGGGGGATTTGAATCAGAAAGCGACTTCTCGCTCCCACCTGCGTGCTCCATTCCCCCACTGGTTCGCAGCGGAGAGCAGGATTTAGCCATCGGTGCATCAATTCACGATCGGTCAAGCATTTTTCTACGACAGTGGCACTAGAGCGAATCAAAATAGATTGCTCGAACACTTGGGCAGGGGACATAGGGCAAACTCGAACATCCAGTTAGGGCGAGTGTAGCAAGACTGGGGGACAGATGGGAGAGATTTGGGCGATCGACCCGTTTGGTAGTACCCTGAGATGGGGAGAATGCCGGAACAAAGAACAGATCTCCCAGAATTAAATCCGCCCCAAGACCGCAACGGCGGTCTTTGTTTGTCTGTTGAGATTTTTCGACAACTGAGATTTTTCAACAACTCGGCGCACATCAATAACCCAGAACGAAAGACCATGCAACTTACCATTGAATGTCAAACTCGACCCACCGATAGCAAGCCTAGAGCCTTGCGACGTTCCGGATTGATTCCGGCGGTGCTGTACGGTCACCAAGGTACGGAGTCCCTCTCCCTGACTCTCGACGCCAAAGACGTGACCAACCTCCTCAAAGACCCCACTCATAGCAGCTCTCTGATTCAGCTCACCGTTTCCGACTCGGGTTGGACTGGCAAAACCCTGTTGCGAGAAGTCCAAACCCATTCCTGGAAAGGCTACCCGTACCATCTGAGCTTTTTTGCCGTTGCCGCACACGGCAATATCGACGTAGAAATTCCCGTTCGCGTTGTGGGCGAATCTGCTGCTGTGAAAACCGGGGGCTGCGTGTTGGAAACGCTGATGACTTCCGTTGCTATAAAATGTAGTCCTGAAATCATTCCCGAGTCGATCGAAGTTGACATTTCCTCCATGGCGATGGGGGATACGCTTCAAGTCAAAGATCTGAATTTGCCAGAGGGGGTTGAAGCCACCGCAGAACCCGAACAGGTGATTGTCAGCATCCAAGGCACCCGCAGCGCGGCTTCGGAAGAGGAGTCTTCGGAAGAGGGTTCTTCGGAAGAGGGTGCTTCGGAAAACGCTTGAGCGATGTCTTCTCCGGGCTAGTTTTTCGGCATGAGCCAGTCGATCCAGACACCGATAGCCAGGGCAAGAGAGTCTCTTGTCCTAGCTAGTAGACCTCTTCAGAAATACGCCTCAAACCTTTGTAGTACCTGGGCAAAAACTGAGTTTTCAGAGATATTTAGCTTAGCTTGAACAGCAAGAAGCCCCACGTCTCACCCGAAGGGGAGCGTGAGATGAATTGCGCGTGAGTTGACGACAGTCCTCTGACCAATGCCGTTGGCGCAGCCTGTCCGAAGGAGATAGGCGAGGGAAGAGGATGTGGAGGAAGCGAACAAAATATTTCATAAATTTGATAGAATAGGTTTGGTTAACTTCACCCTTATGGGTGTCTGATAAGCCTCTGCCCAGTGGCACTGCGATCATTGGTAAGCGACTCCGTTGCACAGCATAGAAGCAAGTAGGCACATCTTGATTAATACAAATCACCTTCGGGTTTGTCCTATAGCGCGAATAAGCCAGCATCTCATCCAGGACAGTAAAATTTGTAGGGTACAAGGTAGGAAATTGCCTAATCTGCGGTAGGGCATTCCGTGGATTTCAAACAAAGCTCACCGCCTCCGAAGCCATAGCTGGATTGGGTGAGAAGCACACACTGTATGCAAGCATCAGTGTGGGAGTATGTCACGATTAAGAGTACTTGAGTCGCGATCGCCAACGACATCTACCCAGATGTGGTTTTCTGTCTGACTATCAAATAAAACTGCTGCGAATATCGATTTGGGAGAATATTTTATGGATCTAGTTTTACTTCAAAGCTGGATGGATAACATCTCATTTGCGACGTTATTCGTCACGATGTTGATTTACTGGGTAGGGGCAGCATTTCCCGGTATTCCCTACCTGGCAGCTTTGGGAACTGCGGGAATGGCGATCGCCAATTTGTGTATTGCCACCCTCTTAGGCGCACGATGGCTCGAAGCCGGGTACTTCCCCATCAGCAATCTCTACGAATCCCTATTTTTCCTGACTTGGGGGATTACCACCATTCATCTGGTGGCGGAAAATATGAGTCGTTCCCGCTTAGTAGGAACGGTGACGGCTCCCGTAGCCATGAGTATTGCTGCCTTTGCGGCGATGACGCTCCCAGACGACATGCAAGTTTCAGAACCCTTGGTTCCGGCACTTAAGTCAAATTGGCTGATGATGCACGTCAGCGTGATGATGATTAGCTATGCCACGCTGATGGTGGGATCGCTGATGGCGATCGCCTTTCTGGTCGCCACCCGAGGGCGAAATGTCGAACTGCGAGGCAGTTCTGTCGGTACCGGCAGTTTTCGCGATCGCAATGGTAAACCCACGCCCGCTAACTCAATAGCCTCGACCCGAGAACGGGAAACAGAGATCCGGGAATCGACATTTCCCATCGCCGAGTCCAATGGTAGCGGGACGGCTCTGCTCGATCGCATCAGCCTCTCCACGATGCCCACAGCCCCATCCACCTCCACGCCGCTATCTCCCCAACGCCTCAGCCTTGCCGACACCCTCGACAATATCAGCTATCGCATCATTGGCTTGGGATTCCCGTTACTCACCATCGGCATTATTGCTGGAGCTGTTTGGGCGAACGAAGCTTGGGGAACCTACTGGAGTTGGGACCCCAAAGAAACTTGGGCGTTAATTACCTGGTTGGTGTTTGCAGCCTATCTGCACGCTCGCATCACGCGCGGTTGGCAGGGTCGCCGTCCGGCGCTGCTGGCTGCTACCGGATTCGTCGTCGTCTGGGTCTGCTATCTGGGAGTCAACCTATTGGGTAAAGGGTTGCACTCTTACGGTTGGTTCTTTTGAGCAAAACATCCAAGATTCTAGCTAGATAAGCAGTCAAGCTAGCCCTCGATCCTGAAAAGATTGGGGGCTGGTGCTATGGATAGTTTTCGCACCGATCCTTAAAATGTTTAAGACATCTAAACCCAACAAGGATAAAACAGCTCGTGACGCAATCTCCAACAAGCCCCCCGACCCCACCCGTACGCACCTATTTGTTTGAGGTGTGTCGGGAGTTAAATGCTCGCATGACCCCGTTTGCAGGATGGGAGATGCCCGTTCAATTTGGTGGGATTACTCAAGAACATCAGGCGGTGCGGACCGATGCTGGGATTTTCGATATTTCCCATATGGGCAAGTTTTCGTTTAAGGGCAAACATTTGCTCCAACAGCTTCAAAATCTGGTTCCGTCCGATCTCAGTCGCCTGCAACCGGGTCAGGCACAGTACACCGTTCTGTTAAACCCAGAGGGTGGAATTATAGATGATTGGATTTTTTACTATCAGGGACAAAATGAGGCGGGGGAACATCGGGGATTGGCGATCGTTAATGCGGCGACACGGGATTTTGATAAAGCTTGGATCTTAAAACATCTGGACTTGGAAGGACTCTTCTTCCGCGATTTGACCCAAAATCGTGTCCTTGTGGCTGTGCAAGGACCTCGAGCGATGGAGTATTTGCAACCGTTTGTGGCTGCGGATTTATCGAGTCTGGGAGCTTTCGGTCATGTGGAAACCATGATTTTGGGTCAACCTTCGATCGTGGCTCGTACTGGATATACGGGGGAAGATGGATTCGAGGTGATGCTCGATCCGCCGATCGGTAAAGTTTTGTGGCGATCGCTGGTTGAGGCAGGCGTGACGCCTTGTGGGTTGGGGGCGCGAGATACCTTGCGTCTGGAAGCGGCAATGGCGCTATACGGTCAGGATATCGATACCACCACCACTCCCTTGGAAGCGGGGTTAAAATGGTTGGTTCATCTAGATCACCCAGGGGATTTTATCGGTCGGGCAGCATTGGAAAAACAACAGCACGAAGGTGTCTCCCGACGGCTGGTGGGACTGAAGATGGAGGGACGACATATCGCCCGTCACGGCTATCCGATTTCCTACAACGGGGAACAGGTAGGAGAAGTGACCAGTGGAGCACCTTCGCCCACGTTGGGATGTCCGATCGCACTAGCCTATGTTCCCAAACAGTTGGCAAAAGTGGGGCAGACGCTAGAGGTAGAAATTCGCGGGAAACTTTATCCGGCGGTGGTGGCGAAAAAACCTTTTTATCGGCGCAGTCAAGGCGGAGCTTCTCCAGAAAAGAATCGCTCTTAAGTAGAAGTTCGGGGAAATGCGGCAATTATGAGGATGCGATCGCGATCGACTCTGAGGTATCTGTACCTCGATTCGTTCGATGGTAAACTTTGATGGAAATTTTCTCGTTCGCTAGAAAATTCGTCATCTGGATCCTTTATTTCCCTTGACAAGTGAATCTCGAGTACCGCCTAACTAATCAAGATTATCAAGAGGCGTACAGAGCGAACTATCAGTCGCAGCGAATTGGTTACTGGCTCTTGTGGCTGGTGGCTGGGTTCCTGATGTTAGTTGGCTGTCTGTATGTCGTCGCCCCCCGAGGCGATCGCCCAATTTCGTTATTTTTGGGCACATTATCGATCGCTCTGGGAATTGGCTCGATCCCCGAAGTGTATCATCGACTGTTTTTTTCGGGCTTGTGGCGCAGCCATCCGGTTGTGCGCGAACCTGTCTCGATCGAAATTACAGAGGACTGGTTGGTCTACCATTCCGAGAGTATTCAAGCTCAAATTCAGTGGCACGTTTACACGCATTTTCTAGAAACGCCCAATTTGTTTCTCATTTATCCAAACCACCATCTGTATGGTGTCCTTCCTAAACGGGCTTTGGGTCATCCCGATCGAATCTTGGAATTTCGGCAGTTTTTGCGGCACAAAGTTCGACCTCCTCAAACACGCTAAATTTTCCGAGCCTAGAGAAGGAGTTTCCCGTACAGATTTCCGGAGCCAGACGCGGCGATCGTGAAGTTTAATTTATCGACTAATCTCTGAAGTTGGCTTAACTGCCGACGATTATCATGCAACGCCTAACTGCCGCAGCCACCCTGCTCTTCGCGATCGCCATCTTCCCCACGGCAGCCGCGCAAATGCCCGTTCCTCAGCCCAATGCTGATGGAGATTATCCCCGCACCAGCCATCAACTTTGGAGGGTGGTTGATGCTGACCTCAATGGCTTGAACTGTCGTTGGTCTGAGGAAATGCCGGATTTGTGGTATGCTCCCGACGCCCGGTTCCCTGACTTGAATATCCAGGACTGGACGATCGTCCGTCGTTTTGACTCAGGGGCATTTTTGACGGCGAACACCACGCCAGCCGGGTTTACTTACATCTATGACGATCGTCATTTTCCCTGGCTCAAAGTTAGTCTGGGAGAGAATGATGAAATTTGTCTAGTGCGTGCCAATCAGGAGTTTGTCGTTCCTGTTCAATGATTGCTCTCTTCTCGAATTTTGAGAACTTTCGCTGGAACACCAATAGCGATCGCATAGTCGGGAAGATCTTTGGTAACCACGGCTCCAGCCCCGACAATACAGCCTTTCCCCACTTTCACACCATCGAGAACGATCGACCCCGCACCCAGCCAAACATCATCCCCAATCACCACCGGACCTTTGGTATATAACCCTTGTTCCATCATCGGGATATCCAGACGATCGCTAATATAGCGCCCGCCGCCAATGTAACAGTTTCCGGCAATTAACACCGAATTGCCGATATAGATCCCCATTCCGGAAGAGAGAATGGCGTTGCAACCGAGATCGGTCCGGTCTCCAATGACCACCGAGCCCGTCTTTCCCTGAATGACGCAGTTGCGAGAAATAATCACGTCATCTCCGATAACAATGCCCTCTTCTCCCGCACCACTGGCATCTAATAGGACATAATCATCAATGGCAACTCGATCGCCAAATGCAATACTTCCCGGATGACGCAAGGCAATTCCTTTGCCAAAAATCATCCCTGCGCCAACGGATTTGAAGAGCTTTTTATAACTCGACTTTCTCAGGACATATCCCAAAGCTCCCGACAAGTTCCCAAACAGCAAGGTCGCCAGTTCGTACTGTAAGAACGGAAGCCATCGATCGTTACCGAGAACTTTGTATTGATATCGCTGTAAAAGCGACGTATTGCCTTGATTGAGCTGTTCGCTGAGGGGCGTTTTCTCAATGCGTTGCTTATCTTGCGATTCGATGGTCATAGGCAGGCGATCGGGTTCTTCGGTCTTTATCTTAAACTATCGTCTTTAATATACTTGCTCATTTTTTAGAATCGAGGATTCCTGGACACTTCGCGCACTACGTGCGACCCATGTCGTCTAACCATCTCTCCATGTCCGTTTGACGTTATAGCGACGACTCTATCATACGAGAACCCACAAACAGCCGTCGTCAGGGATGAGACGTTCTCAAGATACGCAGCTTGAAATTGGATCGACTAGAATATAGGTTGAGAATGCCGCCAAAAGGAAGTCAACAATGAAGCAGATTTTGGGCATCAACGAACCCCACTCCAATCCGAAAGAATCCTTAACTGGATGTAACAGTTCGGAGAGCTTACCTGACAACAGCTATATTCCCCTAGATTTCGAGACGAACGAGTCAACGGTAGCAGCGATCGCCGATCGGTTATCGGACGATCGCGAGCCTACAGGTGAGGATCTCGCGGCGATCGGTCAAGAAGTCGATAGTTCGCCAGAAGTCGATCGATTTGTCACCCATTTACTCCCCGAAAAAGAAATATTAGAAGAGAGTCTCAATCCCCGCTTATTTCATCTATGAAACCGGGTTTGACTCGACACTTTGCCCTCCTATTCCTCGGTTTTTTCTTCGGAGCAATGATGGCGTTTGCCATTGCTCCTGCCAGTGCGTCTATTGACGAATCTCGAATTTCCCGTCTCGAATCCGATTTGTTTCGGCTGGAAAACGAGGTCAGTCGGTTAAGTTCGCAAATTCTTCAACTCGATCGATCCATCGCCCGCCCGCGTCCCAATCCTGTAGAAGTCCCGCCCGTCGCCCAAGAACAAACCCCTGTCTCATCAGCAGATCCCATGTTCGATCGTCTCGCCACACTGGTTATCGAACTCAAGCGGAGAATGGATACAATAGAAGAACGCCTCGTGCAATTGGAACGTTGACCCAAAGCGATCGCGTATTCCCCCAGCTTCATCCATGGAAGAAATCCCCCGATGTGAGGATATTCGACAACTCCGGGACTTTGAAGCGCAACTCTTTTGCTCGCAAGTCCCCGATCGCTGTAGGATTAAAAACCAAAGCTCGATCGCCCCTTGCTCATGTCTCGCTCCAAAGCGCTGCAATATTACATCGTTTCCAGGGTTCTCCTAGCACCCTTGATGCTGTGGACAATCACCACCGCCGTCTTTTTGCTGCTGCGAGCCACTCCCGGCGATCCCGTGGACGCAATTTTAGCGACCGCGCGCGCCAGAAGCTTTCAAACAAGAACTGCGCGAACAGCTCGGACTATCTGGAACGCTTCTCCAGCAGTATCTCAACTACATGGGTCAATTGTTGCGGTTAGATCTGGGCGAATCGGCAACCAGTCGCGGACAAAACGTCTGGGAAATTATTGGCAACCATTTTCCCGCCACCGCTGAACTGGCGGTATGCAGTATGGTTGTGGCGTTGGTTGTCGGCATCACCATCGGTTCGCTATCAGCATCTCGTCCGAATACGCCGATCGATGCTGGCGGCAGGCTATTCGGCATTATTACTTATTCTGTACCCATGTTTTGGATGGGAATGGTGTTGCAGCTCATTTTCGCCGTGCAATTGCGTTGGTTTCCCCTGGGGACGCGCTTCCCTTTGACTCTACCCACTCCGACGGGAATTACGGGACTCTACACCCTCGATAGTCTCTTATCTGGCAACCTCAGCCAATTTTTTGCCGCTCTCCATTATCTCGCTTTACCCAGTCTGACGTTGGGAATTTTGCTCAGCGGTATTTTCGAGCGAATTGTTCGAGTCAATCTCAAACAAACCCTCAGCAGCGATTACGTGGAAGCTGCCAGAGCTCGGGGGATTCAGGAAGGACAAATTCTCGTGGCACACGCGCTGAAAAATGCCATGATTCCGGTCATTACTGTGTTGGGACTGACGTTTGCCTCGCTTCTTGGCGGTGCGATTTTAACAGAAGTTACCTTTTCTTGGCCCGGTTTGGCGAGTCGGTTGTACGAGGCAATTTCCTCGCGGGATTATCCGACGGTACAGGGAATTGTGGTATTTTTTGCCGCCATTGTCGTATTTGCCAGTATCGCCATCGACCTTCTCAATGCTTATATCGATCCGCGAATTCGCTATTAATCGATTCTTAGCTTCTATTCCCGTGTAAATCAATTCTCAATTTAGACATGAAAGATACCATTTTAACTTGGCTCAATCGCATACTCGTTTTCGATGTCTTTTTTCTCATTGGCATCTTTATTTGGTTGATGGTTGCCTTTATTGGCAAATCCAATGATATCGATCTGGGTTTGGATTTGTGGCTGAAACTGTGGACTCCGGTTTTTAATCCAGCTATCGGCATTTTGATGCTAGGAGCGATCGTCAGTGGTGTCACCAACTGGATTCTGAAGCGAATGAACCCTGGTGGATAATGATAGATTGCGGTACGACAGTCGATCTATATCGCTATGAAGAAAAATTTTCGGAAAAGGGTTGCAGCAAAATTCCCAAAATCTTGTCAACTTGATTAATGTAATATTCAACCGAATCGATATAAAGAGTCGTTTCCTCAAAAATTAGAAACTTCCAGTTCGTTCCTGTCGTCACAGCACCGTAAATACGCTCGACCTCAGTGCCTTGGTTTTGATTGAAATATCTAGCAGCCACCATTGCCGCCGCGCATTGTCCCAATCCGCCAATAATGTCTTCTTTTTTGGCTTCAAAAATGGTCATAACTGGAGCGCTGATAAACAGTTGCTCTTGAGAACCACTAATAATATAGTCGCAAAATCCGACTAATCCCCTTTCGGAATCGACCGTAAAATCTTTCCCTAAAAATAGCGAAACTTGTTTGTTTAACAGCCGCCTCACCTCTGCCAAGATCGGAGCAATCAAAAATTCCGATCGAGCTTTCTCCGTTGAAATAGAAATCGCCAGAGGTACATAATCGTTCAAAATTGTTTTTAATAGATCGGACGATGATACAGGGGGGGTAGCAGCAAATAAATCGTGGCTTTCCTCTAAGACTAATCCAAAATCATTTTTAACTCTCGCCAAACTGAAATCGCTATATGCCATTTTTTTTACTCCAAAATTAGTTTTTCGGAGAGATATGACTGTCACTAGATAATTACAATTATTTGAAAAAAGATATTCTTTAATTTTAGCATACAACTCTCGTCGAATCGGAGTTCGAGAAAATTGTGAAATTCATCGATCGGTTGTCTCAATCAGAAAGCCGTTCGCAGAGCAACTCCGTCGGAGTATCTTTTGAGTAAAAGATTAGAACAGTTGGATGCCTATTTAGCCAGATTCAGGCAAGATTTTGGTAGGTGGGTAATATTCGATAAAAGAGATAATTCGCTAGAATTAAAAAAACGACTGAAAACTGAAATTCATGTTAGTCCGTTGGGGCGATATTCCACAGGAGTCGCTTCGCGATCGATTACAGTGATTCGGGTGTAAAAAATAGGATGGAGATCGCATAGCCACTTTAAGCTCAAAGCTACCCCAAATAACGACAAACTAAGAGGTAACTAACAATGGTCGCATCAAAAGAAAACACCCCACAAATTGCCCCCGAAGAATACTTTGCTTGGGAAGAACAGCAATTAGAAAAACATGAATACATCAACGGTGAAGTCTATGCCATGAGTGGCGGCAGCATTAATCACAGTCGCATTGCCATCCGCCTCACCAGCCTGTTCGATCGGCATTTAGACAATAGCGGTTGTATCACGGGAAATTCAGACCTAAGAGTGAAGATCGTCGAAACCAATAACTACACATATCCCGATGCCAGTGTAACTTGTGACGATCGCGATAAAATCACCACCCAATACATTACTTATCCCTGCCTCATTGCCGAAGTTCTATCTCCTAGAACAGAGGCATACGACCGAGGTGGTAAATTCAGAATGTACCGCAACAATCCGGCTCTAATCGATTACCTTTTAGTGAGCTCCACCAGTATCGAAATGGATTTGTATCACAAAAATGATGCAGGCGATTGGTTAATTATCAACTATCAAGAAGGCGACACGATCGAACTTAAAAGCATTAATCTCAGCTTTCCCATCGAGCAAGTCTATCGTCACCTCGTTCTAATTCCAGAAACCACATCTTGAGATCGAATGGCTATCTTAGAGTCTTGGCGATTGAAAGGCATGACAAGAGGATGATCGATCTTTGGGGATAGAGTTGAGCAAGCCATTCGTATCGCCGATACATTCTCCCGATCGCCTTTTTTTTGTGGCAAAAAATACTTTTTAATTCCATCAAATCGCTAGCATTTTTGAAGCTGGTATTGCTAATTATATTTGAAGCGAATGAACCCCAATGGTAGATTCTTTTAAAGCAGAACTTGCCGTTTCCCTCAGTCTTTTTCTAAAGCATTTAAACATTAGTCATCTCCTAAGTCTCAGCCGCATTTTAGGCTAAAAACTGCGAGATATCTTCACCGCATTCGTCTGCGAGATAGCATAAAGCCCGAAACCGAAGTCCCACCAATTCTTCGTAAAGTGGATTTAATTTGCACATGGGAGGAATATGTAAAAGCTTCCGGTTTCCTACATAAATATCGCGTTCAAATGGGCATTGAGCAGGAATCATCTTACAGATCGAATAAGCCAGATCGACTCGATCGATCCGCAAGTTATCGATCCAATTGCGGATGGGTTGTAA
Organism: uncultured cyanobacterium; assembly: GCA_963838375.1. Classification (GTDB taxonomy): domain Bacteria; phylum Cyanobacteriota; class Cyanobacteriia; order Cyanobacteriales; family Geitlerinemataceae; genus DVED01. Next base: position 188,846 of record CAWIQY010000021.1, read on the forward strand.
CAAGGAGACATTGGTATTTTTCTGAGCGATCGTATTCATGGTTTTTGTTGCTTTGAGTGGTGTTGATACTTCTCAATGTAGCAACCCCATTCGTCGATCGCAAGCTTTTACTTATATAAAAGCTATATAGCTATCATAAAAAATTATATATAGCCCGTCACTCCCGACCCAGAAACTCCAAATACCCATTGCTGAGTTCCTTCACCGCCAACTCGTAGAACTGCTTGCCATGTTCCGGCGTCGCCAACGCGGGGTTGGAACCCATACGTCCATCGGGGTAGTGTTGACGAAAATCTGCCGCGCCGTAGATAGAGTGTCCCGAGGCAACTTTCGGGTCGAGGGGTGCTTGTTTGATGGCTTCGGGGTAGACATACTGCGTCAGCGCCACTTCGCTGGGAGTGGCGTGCGATCCTTCCTCACTGCCGTACAGTTCCTTCGCCAGTCTGTAAACCGAACCGCACATAAACCAATTGCCAACTTGACAACGCACCCGGTCGGCTTGGGGTATATTGAGATCGGCAAGATGGGCGTAAGTCTCCGAAAATGCAGCTTTGAGGGTGGCGATATTCCCCCCATGACCGTTAATGAAGAAAAATCGGGTAAATCCAGCCTTTGCCAAACTGGTGACGTAATCGTCAATCACCCGAATCAACGTACTGGGACGCAAACTCATCGAACCGGGAAACCCCAGATGGTGCAGTGCCATGCCGACATTAATCGTGGGTCCCACCAGGGCTCCCGTTTCTTCCCCAACACCGCGAGAAATTGCCTCGGCGCAAATGGCATCAGTGCCGATTAACCCCGTCGGACCGTGTTGTTCCGTCGAACCGATGGGGAGAATAATCCCGGTAGATTGCCCGAGATAGGCTTCAACTTCAGTCCAAGTACACAGATGGAGTTGCATGGTTATTTAACCGTTCTTGCGTCACTTCACAGACATTTTAGATGAGAATGCGGTGAAGTCGAAGGTTGAAGTTCTGCTTCTACCAGGTCTACGTCTAGGATATTTACCAGCTTGATGGGATATCTTAAAGGACTGGATGACTCTGCATTTTCCCCTAGATTTCCTGCTCTGAGCAGTTGACTCCACTGCTGTTGCAGTTCCGGAGTATCTGCCAACTGTCGTTCCCGTGCAAGAGTCTCGAGTGCATCGTACCAAATTCCCGCTTCCGCCAATACCCGAACGCGATCGATCGTCGTTTGAGCCTCATTGAGTTTTCGTTCCAAATTCTCAGAACTCGGGACCCGCTCGATTAAGCCACTGACCACTCCCGAATCGCCAGAAGTCTTGAAAACTTCCAGATCCCAAGCATAAGCTTTCCCTTCTTGAAAGCGTAAATCTGTTGGGAAAGAAATTCCCACGATAATTGGAGGTTCGGGCATATTGAAAGAGGCTTGGTAGATCTGTTCTTCGTCTCTTGTTAGTTCTTGATAATTAAACTCAGATATTGTCAGATTTGCCTTATCTCCTGACTTGAATCCGACATTATAGAAGTAGAGATTTGGTCGATCGGTTATAGTCCAACCCACATATTCGGAAGTTTCAAATTTAGCCAGCAAAGGAATCAGGTCTTTTGGACATCGAAGCTGCTCCAAATGGAAGTGACCGGATGGTTGTCGATACGGCTGTTTAAATGGAATGGTTTCCGAATTCGATCGATCTTCGATTGCTCCAGTGAACTCGGAAAAGCCAACCACAGTGGCAATTACCAGAATCCAGGTGAAAAATAAGCTAGAAAAGTTGACCCGCAATTTGAGCTGCCGCATTGTTTCCCATCTTCGCTTTCGAGATCGTCTATGTAGAGTTCTGAAAAAAAGCTAATGTTTTTCGGAAAATCGCAGTTTTGTAACAATTCTTTGCAAAATGGGCGAGTGGAACCCAACTACAGAAAACGAGAGAGAAGTCGGTAAACCAAGCGAAACAAAGCTGTCACCGCGATCGCCGACAGTCCAGAAAATGCGATAATCATCAACACCATCGCCACGGGATAAGCCCGCAACGCCGGAATCAAAACCACTGTTGCCAGGGTAATTCCCGTAATAATCGGTAAATCTTTTCCCTCAATCCAACGCCGCGATTGCACGAACACCAATCCGCCGACAACCATCCCCCACAAAATCGCACTCAATCCCGAAATCCCCAACAAACTCGCCAGTGCCACACCGACTAATCCGCCTTCAATTCCCGTAAATGCCGCTTCTGCCAACAGTTCCAACGTCGAAAACGATCGCCGAATAGAAGAACTCTGCACCGGAGGAGGAGACTGCACCGTTGTCGGTGGAGAAGCGGTACTAGAGACAACCGCAGAACCCGAATCGAGTTCGGCGAGGACTTCTGCGGCAGAAGCAAAGCGCTGACTGGGAGAATGTTGCAACATTCGGTTTAAAATAGCTTCTAGACGATCGCTGGTTTGGGCATAACTGCGCCAATTCCATTGATTGTTATAGGTATCGAACAAGTCTTGCGGTGGCTTTCCCGTCAGCAGCGAAATCACCGTGACTGCCAAAGCGTATAAATCCGTTGCCGGGTAAACTTGTCCCCCTGCCATCTGTTCGGGAGGGGCAAATCCCAGAGAATAAATCCCCGTCGATTTCGTCGTTGCCATTCCCGCCGTTGTCACCTGTTTGACTGCCCCAAAATCGAGCAAATACAATTTGCCATTACGGTGGCGCATGAGATTAGCCGGTTTGATATCCCGATGAATTGCACCGCAATGGTGAACAAATTCTAAGATTTTCAGGATTTCGTTCAGGACTTCTCTAACTTGAGCTTCCGAAAATTTACCTTGGGTTTCCAGTTCCTCCTCTAAAGTTTGCCCATCGATATATTCTTGAACCAGATAGAAAAATTCTTCCTGTTTTCCCGGTGTCAAACTGGGAACCGCCATGGAAAAACTAGCCAATAAAGTAGGAATTTGGGGATGTTGTTTGCCCAATTCTTCTAAAACTTCCGCTTCCCGTTCAAATAGATCTTTTGCCTTGAGTAAATCGTCCGCGCTTAAATTAGCAGAAGGCTGAAACTGTTTGACGACACACTGTTGCAGGGCAGGGGTATAACGATCGCACGCCAGAAATGCCGTCCCGAAACCACCTTGTGCCAGCAATTGAGTGGGGAGATATCGTCCGCCTAAAATGAGAGACATCCCGCAAGCGGTGCAGTATTTTTGTTCTGTGGTTTTCAGGGTCGATCGATTGTCGAGATCGCGGGAATCATTCTGGGGACGGGGACAACCGGGACGAGTGCAGTGAACTTTCATACGGGTTAGGGGCTAGTTGTTAGTAGACATCTCCAGAAACTCGTTTTTTGCCTAGACAGGGCAAGGGCTTGGGGAGTATTTTCCCAGATGTCTAATAACTATCAACTATCAACTATCAACTATCAACTCTTCACTATCCTAACCCGTCGGGCTTTTTTCCCCTTCTCGATTCTTTCCCTCTTCCCCTCGTTCCGCCGAAGCAGAGTGAGAGCCCTTGGCAGACTTCAGCGGCTCTGCATCGTTGAGTATACCCTTGAGAAACGGCTGCTCAAATCCCGGCGTGGCAAATTGCGGGAGGATTTCTCGAATAAAGGCATCGGCAGCTTTAGAGCGGTAGCGGTTGGGATTATAAATCGCCGATAGCACGCGCAAGATTTCCACTCCTTCCATTTTTGCCTGATGCAGCACCTTCATATCCAGTTCTTTCTCGATCGCAGAAATGGAAACAAATGCCGCCCCTAACCCAGCTTGGACGGCATTTTTAATCGCTTCGATCGAATTGAGTTCCATTTCGATTGTCAGGCGACGCGAATCGATACCACAGCGCGTCAACACCTGATCGATCACCTTGCGAATGGTCGATTGAGAATCGAGCGCAATAAATTTAAGTGCGTAGAGATCGTCCTTTTGCACGGATGGCGCTTTCGCAAAAGGATGATCGACGGGTAAGATCAAGGCAAGTTCGTCTTGGGCATAAGGCAAAATCCGCAGCGAGTCTTGTAATTCCGCCGGAACTTCACCACCAACGATCGCTAGATCTACTTGACCGTTGGCGACACTCCAAGAAGTGCGGCGGGTGGAATGCACGTGCAATTGCACGGCAACATCGGGATAGCGCTGGCGAAACATCCCAATGGTTCGGGGCAAAAGATAAGTTCCCGTCGTCTGAGATGCACCAACAATGAGAGTTCCGCCTTGAAGATTCTGCAAGTCTTCAATCGCGCGACAAGTTTCTTGACAAAGCGTTAAAATTTTTTCGCCATAAGAAAGCAAAAGATGTCCGGCTTCTGTCAGTTGAGCGCGTCGTCCGCCGCGATCGAACAATGGAACGTCTAACTGTCGCTCTAAATTTTGAACTTGTAAACTGACAGCCGGTTGAGATACATACAGACTATCTGCCGCGCGTTTAAAACTTCCCTCTGCGGCGATCGCTTTGAGGATGCGTAACTGATCTAGGGTAAATGGAAGGTCAGACATAAAATTTTACAGGAACAGAGCAAGGAGCGTTGTGGGCGACCGACTCATCAAAGAAATAAGACTTTAAAAATCTCGATCGCGATCGGGCGTTCTACAGTTAAGACCTCCTCCCCACGGTTAGCACTCGTCCCGAAAATTTTTCGGTCTCCCATCCAATAACTGGGTGTTGTTATGACCTTAATTATCTCACCCTATTGACACTCCCCGGTCTGAAGACTTCGGGATTCTTCTTGACGCCGGAATTAAGCTGTTCGCAACTCTTGTAGGGGCGATCCCCTTTTGGTAGAATCTATAAGCAGTCGATAGTAATAAATACTTGACCGACAAGCCAGAGTCTTCTCAAGTTGGCAGTGAGTAGACTGCTTTAGTGACAAGAATTTTGTCCGAGCGCGGTGGGGGACTATCCAGCACCCCGATCGAGACGGCGAGATCCTCAGCCTGGGTTATACTTTCCAGGCGATTCGATCGAGCTGACTAGGGACTTGGCAATTAGTAAACTATACTTTCGTAAATAGGAACTTATGAGCAACAAACCCAATCGAGTGGTTTTAATTGGCGTCGCCGGGGATTCGGGATGCGGTAAGTCAACATTCTTGCGCCGTCTGGCAGATTTATTTGGCAAAGATATGATGACCGTCATCTGCTTGGATGACTATCACTGTCTCGATCGCAAACAACGCAAAGTTCAAGGTGTCACGGCTCTCGACCCAAGAGCGAACAATTTCGACTTGATGTACGAGCAACTCAAAGCGCTTAAAGAAGGTCGTAACATCGACAAACCGATATACAATCACGAAACCGGCGAACTCGATCCCCCTGAGCCAATCCAACCCAATAATATTGTTGTGGTTGAGGGATTGCACCCGATGTACGACGAGCGAGTCCGAGCGCTTCTGGACTTTAGTGTTTATCTCGACATCAGCGACGAAGTCAAAATTGCCTGGAAAATTCAGCGCGATATGGCAGAACGCGGACATACTTACGAAGATGTTTTAGCTTCTATCAATGCTCGTCGTCCCGATTTTGAAGCTTATATCGATCCGCAAAAGCAATATGCCGATGTGGTCGTCCAAATTTTGCCGACGAACTTAATTAAAGACGATAAAGAGCGCAAAGTCTTGCGGGTTCGCATGATTCAACGCTACGGCATTGAAGGATTCGATCCGGTTTATCTGTTCGACGAAGGTTCGACGATTCACTGGACACCCTGCGGTCGCAAGCTCACCTGTTCCTACCCCGGTATCAAACTCTACTACGGACCCGATTCGTACTACGGTAACGAAGTGTCGATCCTCGAAGTAGACGGTCAGTTTGAAAACCTCGAAGAAATGATTTATGTCGAGGGACATCTGAGCAACATGGCAACGAAATACTATGGGGAATTAACCCATATGTTGTTGCAGCATAAAGACTATCCGGGTTCCAACAATGGTTCCGGTTTGTTCCAGTTGCTGGTCGGTTTAAAAATGCGCCAAGCCTACGAACGTTTAACAAAAACAGAATCCAAGGTTCCTGTAGAAGTCTAGATTTAGGGTCTAGATAATCTGTCAAGTCTCCAGAGTTTCCAGCAATTGTTAAAAAAAGAGATGCGCGATCGATCGCGCGTCTCTTTTTTTAGTGGCGAACCGGAATTTAGAACCTTTGATATGCTTCGCCTGAGCGATCGAACCGAAGTTTCTGGTAAACTAAAACCAGAATCCGATCGAAATATACCCCTATAACTCTTCAAATTCTGTGATCGTTAGCTTGCCGATTTCCCAACCCCAGACTGCCGATTCCCCCCGGCAACCGCGCGGATGGCCCGGACTGATTCGTGCCTATCAACCCTATCTTCCCGTCACCGACACTACCCCCGTCGTCACGCTACACGAAGGCAATACGCCGCTGATTGCCGTTCCCTCCATTGCCGAGCAAATTGGCAAACAAGTCAGCGTCTTTGTGAAATACGACGGACTCAATCCCACCGGGAGTTTCAAAGACCGAGGCATGACCTTGGCGATCTCCAAAGCTAAGGAAGAAGGGGCAGAAGCCGTCATTTGTGCCAGTACGGGGAATACCTCGGCGTCGGCGGCTGCCTATGCGCGTCGAGGCGGAATGCGGGCGTTCGTGTTGATTCCCGATGGGTATGTGGCGTTGGGGAAACTGGCGCAGGCGTTGGTTTACGGGGCAGAAGTCCTCTCGATTCAAGGCAACTTCGATCGTGCCCTAGAAATTGTCCGGGAACTGGGTGAAAACTATCCGGTGAAAGTGGTGAACTCGGTAAATCCCTATCGCCTACAAGGTCAGAAAACCGGTGCGTTTGAAGTGGTGGACGATTTGGGAAATGCTCCCGATTGGCTGTGTATTCCGGTGGGTAATGCCGGGAATATTACTGCCTACTGGATGGGATTTTGCGAGTATCACCAGCACGGAAAATGCGATCGCCTACCTGTAATGAAAGGGTTTCAGGCAGCGGGTGCAGCGCCACTGGTCAGCGGTCATCCCGTCCCCAATCCAGAAACCCTGGCTACGGCAATTCGCATCGGCAATCCTGCCAGTTGGGAACTGCAGCAACGGCAGCGGCTGACGCCAGTCAAGGTTCGTTTGCGGCTGTCACTGATGAAGAAATTCTCCATGCTTATCGCTTATTAGGTCGGGAAGGAATTTTCTGCGAACCCGCCAGTGCTGCATCGGTTGCGGGTTTACTCAAGCAAAAAGACCAGGTGCCAGAAGGGGCGACGGTGGTTTGTGTCCTGACGGGGAACGGTCTCAAAGACCCTGATACAGCGATCGCCCACAGCCAAAATCCTTTTAAACAGGGCATTGCAGCGGAGTTGAAAGCAGTTGCCGACGTGATGGGGTTTTAATTGGGAGTCGGGGATCTGATTTCTGTCGGGAGTATGGAGCGATCGCTCCATACTCCCATTTTTTGGGAATATCGCAGTCAATCTGGAGAATTAACCGCGATCGCGCGAGAAGGGTAAATAAAGGGCGATCGTTTTTCGTAGGGTGTGTTGAGCCAAAGCGAAACGCACCATTTTCTGTCGAGTTGAGTTTCAATCCCCCCTCGAACTTACAGCGGATTCCGCTGTAAGTTCGAGGCTAATAGCCCAACTCCATTAAAATGGACTAATAATATGGAGAAATACAGTTTTTAGTCATCTTTAGATGAGTTGAGCTATCAGCCAAGGAATTAATTCCTTGGCGGTGTTCGGAGATCGAATCGAGATCTATAAAAATCGGTAGTTTGGACTTTAACGTTGTTTTGATTAAAAAAAGCGATCGCCCTGTAGGGTGTGTTGAGCACAAGCGAAACGTACCAATTCTTTGGGGAACGATCAAAAAATGGTGCGTTTCGTACCTCAACACACCCTACATTTTAATAATAGAAATGAAAAACGATCGCCCTTCCGCAAGAGCGATCGTTTTTCATAGGGTGCATTTCGCTATCGCTCAATACACCGATTCTTTGGTTCAATTACTGCCAGTTAGGTCGAAATTGGCGGTTAACGTCATATCCTAGCCATTCCAACTGCCGATACATCCCTTCAGTAATTTTCATATCTTGTCCTCCTTTTTCGGGAGCTTTCAAATCCATCAAACTGTCGCCTGCTGAATCAAGCAAACTTGTATCGAAACCTGGGTTGGCTTCATTCAGACCAAGGGTGTGACCAATTTCGTGCATAGCTAGGCAAAGATTATAGTTTTTAATTCGATTAAAGAATTTCGGGTTAAAGTGAATTCGATTATCTCCATCGAAATTATTACCACTGAGCCATCGATCGGTGGTAAAGTCATGTCTGTAATTAGGCTCTTCATCTTGCCAAGTTTCAGCAGCTGTATCTCCCCAAACCTTACCTTCTATACCTCTTGAACCTTGAGTTATAGCAATTTTTAGAACACCACTTTCTACCTTGTCACGAGTAATAATTCCCTCCCAGTTATTCGCTGCTTGCTCAAAAATTGCTCGTTGTGTGCTTGTGAAATCTCCATAGGGATAGAAAAGTTGAATATCGATATCAGGTTTTCCACCAGGATTTGGATTTGGGTTTGGTGTTGGATTTATAACTGAATCTGACGAAGATCCAAACAAACCCGGAACCAAAGTGACAAAGTTCCCATTCATCGCACCCATATCTGGAACATTTTTGACTTTATTAAAGTTTCCTCCAGAATAGGTCAAGAACTCCACATCATTACCGCCATCAACCCAGCCACCTTTCTCTTGACGAATGAGGTGATTATCCATCCGCCCACCTCGTTCTTGGCGGATAATATCGACAACTCGATCGCCACCAGCTTTTGGTTTGAATTTCGCTTGCTCGATCGAAATCTCCTCCCCATCCAGCACAATCATCCCCGCATCATCTTCCACCTTCAACGCCAGCAACTCACACTGTTATACCTGAGCTTTACAAATACAGACATCAGTATTACGGATAGGGTGTACCGGGTTCGAGACGTGCCAAAACCGCGCCCGGAGATTAATCAGCAGTTATAGCTAAGCGCTGGGCTCGATCTTCAGACAACACTTGAAGTTTTCAGTCACAATAGAGTGATACAAGAGTTCAACGCGCCACTCAATTTGAGATTGCGCGTTGTTTGATGTCTATGTCCGGTTCACAATTTTGGAGACGTGATTGATGTTGTTTGAGGATCTAAGTCAAAAAGCCTTCGGTGACTTTAGCAAAATTTTGGGGAAAACTTTTAGCTCGATATGCACTTCGATCGGATTTGCCTTGGCTATAACATCTCATGCACCTGCTACCATCGCTGCTCCCGATCCCGCGACCTTCACCACTTTTGCCGAATGGTGTTTCAATCGAAATAGCTTGCCGATGGAAACGCAACATACCGTAGACGTGATGTTGCAAAAAGCCGAAACCAAAGACTGCTATGGAGCTCAAGATTGGCTTTCCGACCAGACAGAATTACTCCTGTTTCGCCGTCGCCTGTCAGATTTGCGACCGTTGGCATCTTTGACCAACTTGCAAGAGCTCTGGCTATATACCAATCACATCAGCGATATTAGCCCTCTGGCTAACTTGACCAATCTCACAAAACTCTGGATATACGATAATCACATTGCCGATGTGACTCCCCTGACCGGCTTGACCAATCTCACCGTCCTCAGTTTAGACGACAATGATATTGTCGATGCCAGTCCTCTCGCTACCTTGACCAATCTGACCGTCCTCAATCTTCAAGCCAATGAGATTGTCGAGATTCATTCCTTGGAAACACTCAAGGGTCTAACCGTTTTGAATCTTAAAGGAAATCCGATCGAAAAAGAACGTTGCCCATTCAAACCTCGATCGATTTGTTATTTTTAAGATCTTAAACTCACTTAATACCCACTCGCTTACAACCGAATCGACTGGAACTCCTGGCGCGGATTAAAACTTCGGCTTTCCCGAATCTTCTCGTAATATTCGCGTTCGGTGGCACTAATCGACTTGGGCGGTACGATTGTGACTCGAACTAACTGATCGCTACGTCCTCCACCCTTGAGTTGGGGCCAGCCTTTCCCTCTCAGTCGTAGAGATTGACCGGAACGCATTCCCGGCGGTACATTCACCGTCACCGTCCCCTCAGGAGTAGGAATGTCGATTTTTGCGCCTAATACGGCTTCATCAGGGGTAATCGGTATTTCGCACACCAAATTATCTCCCTCAAATTGGAAAAACGAGTGCGATTGTAACTCCACATTTAAATACAAATCCCCTTGGCGTCCGTAGCCATCTTTGCGGCCCTTGCCTTTGACGCGCACCCGACTTCCGGCTTTGGCACCGGGGGGAATTCGCACGTCTATGGTTTCGTTTCCTAAACTCAGACGTTTCTGAACGCCGTGAAAGGCTTCTGACAAGTTGAGGCTGAGATTGGCTTCTCGATTGAGAGAAGTTGCTGTCTGATTGGTCGTCGAACTGCCGGTGTTGGCGTAGCGAGCAAAATCCTCGAAGCCGCCAAATCCGGTGTTAAAGTTACTCGTGCGTCCGTTAGCGCTCGTACTCGCCGAGTAAGACCCGCCTCTGCGCTGAGATCCGCTATTACCAAGACCGTTGAGTAACTCGTTGATAAATTCGTCGAAGTTGGCGTACTGGCTAAAATCGAAGCCTGTGGCGTTCGCACCTGCACTGGGAGACCGTCCACCGCCCGACGATCCCGCTTGTTTCCAGTATTGACCGAAGCGATCGTATTTGGAGCGCTTATCCGCATCGGACAAGATTTCGTAGGCTTCGTTAATTTCTTTAAACTTAGCTTCAGCTTCTTTGTTTCCAGGGTTAAGATCCGGATGATATTTCCGAGCTAATCGCCGAAAGGCTTTCTTGATGTCCGCCTCGCTGGAATTTTTGCTGACTCCGAGGATGGCGTAGTAGTCTTTAAAGTCCGTGGCAGCCATTTACTCCTATGTCTCCTACTTACTAGCTCTTTAGTTTAAAATTTTTTCTACAAGCCTGTTCGACTGGTAGTGGGAAGGGGTGGGAACTGGAAGCCCAAAAGATCAACGGCTGCTCCCCAAGGCGAGCAATTTTTTTGTCGGATTATTTCCAGTCTTATTCCTAGAATACCGGAGAAGGCGGTTCGATTGAGTTCGGTTTTTTCAGCTCGGGGCGATCGCAATTGCCGTACCTAACCCATGATAGTGGTTAGTGGTTGGTGGCTAAGAGTTTGGAGTAAAAATCTACCCCTATTTCTGATTATCAGTTTCCTGTTGCCGATTTAAGGCTTCTCGAAATCCCAAAACTACGATGATATTCGAGAGGGTTAAAAAAAATTCAGCGCTGCCATGCAACCAATCGATATTAGCTAAAGATTCACTGTAAGCCACCTTGGCATAAATGCCAGCCGGAATGGTGACAGCGACAAAAACTAAGAGTAAATAAAAACCGATCAGGGCTAAGCGTGGGGTTTGACCGGATTTTGTGAGGAAATATAAAAAACCGAGATAGGGAAAGAGAGAAACAGCAAATAGAGTCTCTTTAGAAAACATTTTTGTTAGCGCAATTGTAGATAGTTGATGGGTCAACCCAGAGAGTTAATCGGTAGTTGACCCAAATTCTGAACTTTTTCCCTCTAAGTTTCACACGATCGCCCATTTTCCGAAAGTCCCCTCGTCACTGTGACTCGGATTGTCGTGCCAGCAAAAGATAGGCACACGGCACAAAATAGAGCGCCAACAGCGTCGCACCAATGACCCCACCGGAAATCGCCACAGCTAGCGGCGGCCAGAAGGCTCCCCCATTGAGCAACAACGGCACAAATCCGATCGCCGTAGTTAAGGTAGTCGCAATAATATGACGGGTAGAGCGAACCACAACCTCAGCTACGGCTTTGCGATTACCACCACGCGCTTTTGGGTCTTCCCGCAGGGCTGCTAGCACCACCACCGAATCGTTGACGGCAACCCCCACCAAACCAAAAGAACCGACGATACTCATAAATCCAAACGGATAGCCGAACACCCACAGAGACAACAAACCCAATCCGATCGCACAACCCGCAACCACACCGATAACTCCAGCCAGGCGGGCGGAATCCAGGGATAGCACCAGCGTCGCCGCCGTCAGCACCAAGATCGAGCCGACACTGGCTAAAAGCCCGCCCACGGCGCTACCCTGTTCTTCCGACTCGCCGCCGATTTCTGTCCGATATCCCGGTGGCAACTCGAAACCGTCGGCTTGCAGGCGCTGCTGAAACTCCCCTAACACTTCCGACGGCAGTACCCCCGCCAACAGATAGCCCTGGATAAGGTTGAATCGTTGACCGTTGCGCCGGGAAATCGTCGAGGGTTCCGAAGACAGTGTCACATCTCCTAACGCTGAGAGGGGGATGGTGGAAACTGTCCCCAAAGCTCCTTCCTGGCGAGGTGAAGTGGGTAACAAGTCCAGGGAGGTAATTTCATCTAAATTGGCTCGATCGCCCTGGGAAACCCTTACCCGCACGGGCAACTCCTCCGTCTCCTCCAAAATCGAGCCGCCCAAATTCCCTTCTAGCATCGCGTCCAGTTGCTGGGAGACGCTGGTGTTATCCAATCCTGCCAGCCGCAATTCCTCTTCATCCAGTTGCAATGTCAATTGCGGTCGAACTTCGCTGAGGCTGTCGCGGGTGTGAGTAACGGTGGGAATGGATGCCAAAGATGCCCGCGCTCGATCGCCCAGTTGCCGCAACCCCTGCAAATTCGATCCATAAATCCGCATCTCCACGGGCGCATCGGCAGGCGGTCCCTGTTCGAGCTGTCGTACCAGCACCCGTGCAGCGGGAAGCGCCGCATCCAGTTCGTCTTGCAGAGTGTTAACGAGCTGGTTATTAGAGAGATCGTCGAGTTGGACGAATCCCTGGGCGTAGTTAGAATACTGCTCCCGTCCCCCTGATAGGTTGTAGTAAAACCGAGGGGCACTGCGCCCCAGAAACCAGTGAATGTCGGTGATTCCCGGACGAGAGAGGACGAGTTCGCGGACTTGTTGAGTAGCGATCTGGGTTTGCTCTAGGGATGCCGATGCCGACAGTTCCAGTTCGATTTGAAGCTGATCGCGATCGGCCGGAGGGAAGAATTGCTGGCTCAAACCCGCCGCCTGTACAAATCCCATCACCGGAAGGATCAGCGCCAGCAGAATGCCCAAAATGGGACGGGCAAACACCCAGCGCAAACTGAACTGATACAGTTGCCTCAAACCAGAGTTGCTCAAACCCCGCTGCCACCAGCTAGATAACGATTTTCCTGGCGATTGCCGCGATTTCTGGATTTGGTACAGCCGAGCCGCCAGGGCGGCAACGATGGTTAAGGAGATAACCAGAGATGAAAGAACGGCGAGAATCACGTTGATGGCGATCGTCCCGACGAACTCTCCCGCACCTCCGGGCATCAAGGCGATGGGGACAAACGCCAGGACGGTGGTCAGGGTTGACCCGAGCATGGGAGCGCTTAGATAGCCAATGCTTTGGGCGATCGCCGTTTCGGGTTTCGTCCCCTCATGGAGTCGATGACTGACTTCATCAGCCACCACGATCGCAGTATCGATCAGCAGTCCCAGGGCAACGATCAGCCCCGTTACTGACATTTGGTGCAGGGGAATCTCTAGCAGTTTCATCAGCCCCAGAACTGCCGAGCCTGATAGCGGTAGGGCAGAAGCAACGACAACCGCCGACTGCCAACCCATGACAAACAGCGTTACCCCAAATACCAGCAACGCTCCGAGAAACAGATTGAAAATCAAATCCTTGAGTCGCGCTTCCACATAGCCGCTTTGGCTGAAAATGAATCGTGCGTCAAGCCCCGTGGGGAGCTGTTCTCGGAAGCGATCGAGGGTTCGATCGGCGTCTCGCGACCAGAGATCGAGGCGATAGTCGGACTGGACGAAGATACCCAGGGCAATCCCCGGACGACCGCTAATGAATGCCAACTCGTCGGCGGGTTCGGCAATGCCTTTGCGCACTTCGGCGATGTCTCCCAGTCGGGCAAACTGTCCGTTGCCGCCAAATTGAATCGGCAGACTGCCAATACGATCGATCGAGTCGAGTTCCGAATCGACTTCCAATAATAAATCGTTCTGGTTGCTGCGAAATTGCCCGGCGGCGAGTTTGGCATCGCTCTGCTGAATTTGCCTGGAAAGGTCGCGGGCGGTGAGGTTGAGAGCGGTCAGATCGGCAGGATCGAGGGCGACGGTAATCTCTTCGCTGGGGTCGCCGAACATCTCTACTTCCTCCGTACCGGCGACCCCAGCGAACTCGTCTTTTAGAGATTCTGCTAGTCTGGTGAGAATGGCGTAGTTGGGCGTGTCGTCTTGCTCCCAAGTCAGGGCGGCGATCGCGGCGTAGGCTTTCACCTTGATTTGTTCCAACTCCGGTTCGGGGGTGCCGGGGGGCAGTGTCACATCACCGATTTTGTCGCGGACTCGAGACCAGATAATGTCTACCTCATCTTCGGTAATACGATCGGACAATTCGATGCTGATAATGGAGCTTCCCGTCCGCGATGTTGACTCGTAGGTTTCAATTTCTTCGATATCCGAGAGTTCCCGCTCGATTTTGTCGGTAATCAGAGCTTCGATTCGTTGGGCATCGGCACCGGGGAGAAAGGTTGTGACCAGCGCATTTCGGGAGACAAGTTCGGGATCTTCGAGTCGGGGTAAAGTGAAAAAAGATAAAAGTCCCCAAACTAGGATGAGGATAATGCTGACGACTAACAAGCGGGCGTTGCGGTAGAACAAGCTGGACATTGGGATGTGAGGATGAGGGTGTGGGGAACAGTAGGGGCGAACAGCCGTTCGCCCCTACTGGGATTGGGTCAGAAACTTCTCGGTTAAACTACTTTTCGTCCTTCAATCTTTTTTTTCATAAGACTTATGCACGGACACTGCCTGTATGGATGGCGAATGCCATTTGCCCCGACAATTGGTGGTTTAAAGATAGATTTGCGTAAGTCCTGTTAAAGCGTCTAAAGATCGACCGATCGCACCAGTTGACCGGGAACAAGGCGATGAACGCCATCTGCCACCACGTTGTCTCCCGGACTGAGAGTGCCGCGCACGAGAACGCGATCGCCCTCGGTATGTATGACTTCCACCGGTCTGGGTTCGATCCGTTCCGATGAAACGGCAGCATCATCGACGGCTACGTAACACGTCCACAAGCCACGATCGCCCTTTACCAGAGCGGTGGAGGGCAACCAATACCCCTCGATCGTGGAGCTTTGGTTCAGCTCTAGCCGCGCTACTGCTCCAATGGCAACATCGGTATCTAGGGTCGTGGCAACGGAGGAGTCGAGGGCGAGAATGACGGTCTGGGTGCGGGTGGCGGGGTCTACTTCCGGCAACACCGAAACCACGTCAGCATCGTAAGCGATATCCCCCACTCGAACGGACTGGCGGCTATCGAGGGCGATCGTTGCTGCGACATCTACCGGAACGCCGACACGCACTTCGGGTCTGCCGCTTTCCACCAGTCGCACCACGGGTTGAGCTGCCAAAATCACCGTTCCTTCATCGAGTAGCCGATCGGAAACGATACCGGAAAATGGAGCATCGATCGTGCTTTTCTCGAGACGGATATCGATGTCGGCAATTTGGGCGTCGAGTTGTTGGACAACGGCATCCTGAGCGTCAATTTGTTCGATGCGGGTTCCGGTTTCGAGTTCGTCGAGCTGGCTGCGGGCGGCGCTGACTCGGGCGCGTTGGGCATTGATTTGCTCGATGCGGGTTCCGGTTTCGAGTTCGTCGAGCTGGCTGCGGGTGGCGCTGACTCGGGCGCGTTGGGCATTGATTTGCTCGATACGGGTTCCGGTTTCGAGCTCGTCGAGTTCGCTGCGAGCCGCATCCCGGCGAGCGTAGAGGGCTTCGGCAGCGGTGGCGGCTTCGTCGAACTGTTCGCGGGAAATTGCGCCGCCGCTGTAGAGATTTTTGCGCCGTTCCGCTTGCAGACGAGCGAGTTCGAGTTGTTCTTCGATGTCTGCAACGCGGGCGCGGGCGGCTTCGATCGTTTCTTCCCGAGGACCTGCTTTTAACTCGGCAAGGGCAGCAGTTTCTTGGGCAAGGTTGGCGCGGGCAATTTCGATCGTTTCTGTTCTGGGGCCGGCTTGCAACTCGGCAAGGGCAGCAGTTTCTTGGGCAAGGCTAGCACGGGCAGTTTCGATCGCTTCTATTCTGGGGCCGGCTTGCAACTCGGCGAGTACGGCACCCGCCTGCGCCCGTCGCGCCAACAGTTCTAGCCGTTGCGTCTCTAGTTGGCTAGTGTCGAGTTGGGCGATCGCTACTCCGGCTTCCACGAAATCCCCTTCTTCTACCAGCAGGGACACCACCAGCCCGGAACGCTCGAAACTGAGTTCGCTGGTTTGCAGGGCTTCGACTTCCCCGGTATAGTCGCGAGAGACATCGTAAGATGTGACCAGATCGATAGCGATGGTTTCGATGGGGAGCGAACTGACCACTTCGGGGCGATCGGTCTGGGGCGATCGTCTCACAACAGAGAAACCTCCCAGAACTAAAACCGATAGCATTGCCGCCCCCACCAGTCGCTTGCGTCGTTTTCTAGGCGATTTTATCAATTTGGCTAGCCAGAATCGGCGGCGGTTGCCGGGCGTTTGGGCAATTTCTTCCGTCTCTGGAGGTTCTGATGGGTTCTGTACGGTTTTTTTCATGGTTTTATCTTTTTGAGACCGATCGGTCTTTTTTAGGGTAAAAGTTTCACAATAGACAGAGGGTCTTCATTTCACAACCGATCGATATACTCTTGCAAATGAGCCACCGCCCGTTTCAGATGAATGCCGTCTCCGTACAGCCTCGTCATCATTACTGCCCCTTCGATGGTGGAGATCAAAATCGTCGCGACGCAATCGGGTTCGACTGTGGAGGAAATCTCTTGGTTGGCAATGCCCTCCTCGACCATTGTCCGAACCATCCGTCGGCAACTGTTGACCGCATGTTGTGCGCGATCGTGCAATCCTGGATGGGCATCATCGCTATCAACAGCTGTATTCAGCAGTGGACATCCCCCTTCGATGGGTGGATTGTCGGAGTATTCAAAAAAGACCGATACGAGGGCTTTCAGTTTGTCGGTGGCACTGTCTGCTTTGGCGATCGCGGCGTTGATGCGATCGAGTACGCAATGGTAAGCGAAATTAAAGGCTTCTATTGCTAATTCGTCTTTACTTTGAAAGTGGTTGTAGATGCCGCCTTTGCCCAATCCAGTGGCTCGCATGACATCGGACATCGAGGTTCCAAAGTATCCCTTCTGGTTGAACAGAACGGCAGCTTGCTCGATAATCTTTTGGCGGGTTTCGTCGGCTTTAGACATCGGTCAATTTCATCGACAGACCATTCGGTCTTTTTTTGAGTGTACAAGATGATTTCGATGGATGTCAAGGAACAAATTATCGGTTAAAGAGTTCGATCGTGATTAGCATTCAACACTTCTCATTTTCGATCCGAGCGCGATGCCAAATCCACCAAGCCGCAGCGCAAAGGGTACAATTCCCCACAACAGTCATCGCCGCTTGCAATGTCACCAGCCATTCTAGGGAGAGAGTATTGTCAAAAAAGTGCCAGGTGCAGGCACACATGGCACTGACAAGAGCGGGCAACATGGCAAGAGATAAGGCTTTCCAGGCGGGGTTTTTCATCAATTCGCCATATTGCCAAATCAGCAAAATCGCAACTGTCCATTCAAGGACGCTAGAGATATGAATAATCCAGGTGGGAATAGATAAAGCGTTCATAATAGTTAATAGTTAATAGTTAATAGTTGATAGTTTCTTTGTGAAAATAGAGCGGATAAATTTCGGGAAGTCGGAATTAGAAATCGACGATGACAAATCACAAATCGCTAATTCCGTAATGAGATGGTACATTGAGACAATCGATCGGACAAGCAGTTTCGGGCAGTCATGGGTCAAATACGAGCAGTATTGTGCGGGTATTATGGGATGGGGAACGGAGGCGATGAAGCTTTGCTGGCGTCTCTGTTGCAAATGCTACCAGAGTTCGTTACGCCTGTGGTGTTGTCGGGGAATCCCAAACAGACGCGCGATCGCTACCTTGTCGAAGTCTGTCCTCGCAAGTCTCTGGCAGTGTTGCCTCTTTTGCGTCGATCGGATTTGTTGATTTGGGGCGGGGGATCTTTGGTGCAAGATGCCACTAGCGCTCTCAATCCCTTGTATTATACTGGGCTGATGGGACTGGCTCAGTGGTTGGGTTTGCAGACGATTGCTTGGGCTGAAGGTGTGGCCCGCTGAAGCGCCCGTTGACGAAATGGGTAGCGCGTCAGGCGTTCTCCGGCTGTAATGCTGTCAGTGTCCGCGATCGAGCTTCGGCGATGTTGCTTCAAGAGTGGCAAATTCCCGTGCTGTTAGCGCCCGATCCGGTATGGGCGCTGGAAAGCTTGCCTGTTAAGGGTTTGTGGGATTTACCCGCGCCTCGGGTGGCGGTGACATTACGATCGCACCCTCAATTAACTCCCGCCCGTTTGGAGAACTTAACCCGCGCTTTAGTTACGTTTCAAAAAGCGACTGGCGCTTTTATTTTACTCGTGCCGTTTCAACCGAGTAAAGACTTAGAAATTGCCCGTTCTCTACACGATCGATTAATCGGAAATAGCCAGATTTTCTGTTTGGACAATCCTCGAGAGTTGAAAGGCGTTTTTCAAGGAGTGGAAATGGCGATCGGGATGCGGTTTCACAGTTTGATTATGGCAGCTTCTCAAGGATGTCGGTGTTTCGCGCTCAGCTACGATCCCAAGGTTAGTCAATTGATGACGGAGTTGGAAATGCCGGGATGGGACATCGATGAAATTCCCAACAATCCAAATGAAATCTCTCAAGCTTGGTTAGAACAGTATGTCAATGGTGAACCTCTTTCAGACGATCGAATTTCTTCTTTGATCGATCGGGCTCTGATGCACCGAGAGTTGTTACGAGAAACTCTTCGGTCGATCGAGTTGATAGTTGATAGTTAAGAGTTTGTCCATTTCCCGATTACCTTCAACCGCGATAGAATATATTACGTCAGATACAACGACGTAACTATGTTGGTATTCGAGGCAAAACTTGAGGGATTGAAAGAGCAGTATGGCAAGCTTGATGAGGCTATCCGTACTGCTCGTTTTGTCCGTAATTCTTGCCTGAGATACTGGATGGATAACCGCAACATCGGACGATATAATTTGAGTGCATATTGTGCTGTCCTGGCGAAAGAATTTGCTTGGGCAAGCCAACTCAATTCTCAAGCCAGACAAGCATCGGCTGAAAGAGCTTGGTCGGCAATTGCTCGATTTTTTGAGAACTGCCAGAAAAACCAACCCGGAAAAAAAGGATATCCACGGTTCAAGAAAGAACAAACTCATGGGTCTGTAGAATACAAAACAACGGGCTGGAAACTTTCTGAATGTCGTAGGTATATTAATTTCACCGATGGTTTCGGCGCAGGGACTTTCAAGTTGTGGGGGACTCGCGACTTGCACTTTTATCAATTGAAGCAAATCAAACGAGTGAGGATAGTTCGTCGTGCTGATGGCTACTACACACAGTTTTGCATCGACCAAGAAAGACTGGAGAAAAAAGAACCAACATTTAAAACTATTGGTCTTGATGTCGGTTTGACTCATTTTTATACAGATAGCGACGGGCAAACTATTGAAAACCCGAGACATCTGAGAAAGAGTGAGAAGTCTCTGAAACGTCTTTCTCGTCGTATGTCTAAGACCAAGAAAGGGTCTAAAAATCGAGCCAAGTTTAGAAATAAACTGGCAAGAAAACACCTCAAAGTAAGTAGGCAGCGGAAAGATTTTGCCGTGAAGTTGGCAAGATGCGTAGTCCAGTCTAGCGACTTGGTAGCTTATGAGGATTTGAGGGTGCGGAACATGGTTAAAAATCGGCATTTGGCTAAATCGATTAGTGATGCAGCTTGGACAACTTTTCGGACATGGGTTGAGTATTTTGGCAAGGTTTTTGGTGTGGTCACAATTGCTGTGCCACCGCACTACACCAGTCAAAATTGCTCGAACTGCGGCAAAGTTGTCAAAAAAGCTCTGAGTGTCAGAACTCACATTTGTCATCATTGTGGGCATACGCAAGATAGAGACTGGAATGCGGCGAGAAATATATTAGAGAAAGGTTTGCGTACTGTAGGGCATACAGGAACGTCTAGTCTAGAACTAGAAAACGCCTCTGGAGACATCGACCACTGCTTGGGTGAGGAAACTCCTTCAAGTAAGTCGGGTCGTGGAAAGAGGAAGCCCAAAGAGCAATCTTTGGAATCCCCCGCTATATTCGGTACTCCGAATTAGCGGTGGGAGGATGTCAATTCGGTCTTGACTCCAATTCCCAATTCCCAATTCTCAAGATGTCCGCAGTTCTTGACTCAGGTGGGTGAAGCGGGAAAGCCAGTGGTGTATAGTGATTGGGGTTAGTTACCGGGTCTGGCTTTGATGGCAACCCATCTGACCCAAATAGACTTTTGTTGTTTAGTGTCTCGTCCCTACGTTTCCATCGACATGGCAAATCTGACCCCCAATCCCAGTTTTAGTTTAACCATTCGTTTTCAATTACCCAACCGTGCCGGGATGCTGGCAAGCGTCACCCAAGCGATCGCGGGTGTTGGGGGAAATCTGGGTTCGATCGATTTAGTCGATCGAACCCGGACGTCGATCGTCCGCGATATTACAGTCGATGCAGCCAGTACCAAACACGCCGAGGAAATCGTCCAGGCGGTGAAGGCGCTGGAGGATATTAAGGTGGTAGAGGTGTACGATCGCACCTTTAACTTACATCGCGGAGGGAAAATAGAAGTTACCAGTAAGTTTCCCCTGGATCATCAATCGGATTTGGCGATGGCATATACACCAGGGGTGGGACGCATCAGTAGCGCGATCGCCGAAAATCCGGAATTGGTTCACACGTTAACGATTAAAAGTAACACAGTGGCGATCGTCACTGATGGCAGTGCGGTTTTGGGACTGGGGAACCTGGGACCCGAAGCCGCACTTCCGGTGATGGAAGGCAAAGCCATGCTGTTTAAAAAGTTTGCCGGAATCGATGCCTTTCCCATTTGTTTGGCGACGCAGGATGTAGACGAAATTGTAGAGACGGTGAAGCGCATTGCTCCAGTTTTTGGTGGGGTGAATTTGGAAGACATCGCCGCACCTCGGTGTTTTGAAGTCGAACGTCGGTTGCGCCAGGAAGTGGATATTCCTATCTTTCACGACGATCAGCATGGGACGGCAATTGTGACTTTAGCCGCACTGATTAACGCACTGAAGCTGGTTCGCAAGCCAATGTCAGAGGTCAAAATTGCCATTAACGGTGCGGGTGCGGCGGGTGTGGCGATCGCGCGTTTGTTACGCAAAGCCGGTGCCGAAAACCTCTTCATGTGCGATTCTCAAGGAATTCTCAGCACCGGACGTCCCAATCTTACCCCGGAAAAGCTGGAATTTGCTAGTGGTGAAACGGGTCTTCTCGCCGATGCGGTGAAGGATGCCGATGTGTTTGTGGGAGTCAGTGCTCCTGGCGTTCTCACCCCGGAAATGGTGCGATCGATGGCACCCGATCGAATTGTCATGGCGATGGCGAACCCCATCCCGGAAATTCAACCGGAATTGATAGATGGGGAAGTGGCGGTGATGGCAACGGGACGCAGCGATTACGCCAATCAAATTAACAATGTATTGGCGTTTCCGGGAATGTTTCGCGGAGCGCTGGACTGTCGTGCCAGCGAGTTTACCACGAGGATGTATCTCGAAGCGGCTGAAGCGATCGCCTCTTTGATCAACCCCTCCAAACTCGATCGCGAGCATATCGTTCCTTCGGTATTCGACGAACGAGTCGTGACGGCAGTTTCTGCTGCCGTGCAACACGCCGCACGTCAGGAAGGGATCGCCAGAGATTAGATCGTGGTGAGTGGCGCTTTGGCGAGTTGCTAGTGACTAGTTGTGAATAACCGATCGCTCCTCTGCCATGAGGTGGGGAGCGTTGGGAAATTTTTTTCGTTTTTTATTGAAATAGATTATCAATATGCTAAAGTATCTACTTAGTCTACTTGCAATTTATTAGGAGTGCATCATGTCAATTGAGCTAAAATCCTCAAAATCGACACGTCCCAGCAAGATCGAGATCGAAGTCAAGGATCTCGCGGTTTCTACGGAGAATACCGCTCCTGAAGCTAAAGGCGCATTTGACGGAGACGACGGTTCGGATTGAATCGAGAATTTACACTCATCTCGATCGAGTTTTAGGTAAAATGCACTAACCGAAGTGCATTCTATTTTGGGGTTCTGATGCGTGCGAGAAGACCGTAGCGCATCAGAACTGAGTTCGCTTTTCAGGTTGAAGGAATGTCCGCTCTAAACCAATTATTAGCTCCCTACAACGTTGACGATTTTTTACAAAACTTTTGGACTCAAAAAAGTCTATTTATTTCCGGTCAAGGCGATCGAAGATTTGACCGATTTTTTTCTTGGGAAAAGCTCAACAATCTGCTCAACTATCACGAACTCGATACAGCAATGCGGTTGGCAGTGGATGGAAAAGTTTTAGATCCCAAAGAAAATCCTGATTTTCTTCAACACTGCCAGCAAGGCGCAACCTTAATTATCGATCGAGTTCACAAACTCATTCCCGAACTGGCTAGCTTTGTTTCTCAACTGCGATCGCAAATCGGTCATCCTATTCAAATAAATTTATATTGTTCTTGGCCGGGAAAGCAAGGATTTCGCTGTCACTATGACACCCACGATGTCTTTATTCTGCAAATTGATGGGAGTAAAGAATGGAATGTCTTTACCGACACCTTAAAATATCCTTTAAAAACTGATAAATCTTCTCAGCTTCAACCACCCGCTGAGTCCCCGTATCTCAATTGTGTTTTAGAACCAGGCGATGTTCTCTATATTCCCCGAGGACACTGGCATTATGCACTCGCACTCGATCGACCTTCCCTACATTTGACCCTAGGAATTCACGGAAAAACAGGAATTGATGTTTTGGAATGGATAGTGGAAGAGTTCAAGAAAAAAGAGCAATGGCGACAAACTCTTCCTTTACTTTCCCCACAGTCTCCAGTTTCTGGCGATCGACACATTGAAACATTAGCTCGAGATTTAACGGAATATTTATCGACAGAAGAAGTCGGAGATCGTTACATTCGGCACCTTCAAACAGCTTACAAGCCGATCGGCGGTATTGCGTTACCCCAACAAGCTGGATTTGATATTTTTATCCAAGGCGTGAATACCCGATTTACGCAATCGATCGAGCGATCGATTGAGATTTGCGAGCTAGAAACCGGACTCGGCTATCAAGTCACAGTGGGTCATCAAGAGATTCTGTTGAGAGGTGTATCCAAGTCTTTTATCGAAAAGCTATTAGGGACAGCCAACTTTACTGGAACAGATGTCATAAATTGGCTACCAGACTACGACTGGGAGATCGATATCGTACCGCTGTTGGCTCGTTTAGTTAAAGAAAATATCCTTTTTGTCGATCGACAACTCTAAGCTCTCTCCCAACCTGTCTGTTCCATATATCAGACCAGACAAAAAACTGGGAGTCTTGCAGAATTCGGGTTTCTGTCTTTGAGTTAACTCCGTATAAACACGGGGCTTGCTGAAATCTAGCCTACGTGTTTATACTAGAACAAACCGATCTCAGTGCCAGCAGCAAGCAGTAACTGCCAGCCACGTTGGGAAACCCGAGAAATCCCATACACTTGAAAACACTGATGAAAGCACTGAGATCGATGAAACAGACAGCCTTGTTTCCTCACCGAGTAATTCCTTAAAGCTCATGGCTCATGCCGGTATCAGCATCTATTGATAAAAACTTGCAATAAAAGATGTCTTAAGTTAATCTTTAGGTAAGGCAACTCTTGATGATAAGCTGCCGCCGTCCATCTTGACTGGGAAGCGAGATTGGGAATATGAATCCATTTTTTTGTGCAGATCTCTCACGCGGTGCTGGAGAAGACATTATCGGTAGCGCTCCAGCTTACCAGACGTATATTTTCATCGAATGTCCCCAGCCTTGGACGACCAATGTTTGGGACTCAAAAGCCGTTCCACCAAACCTGAAAGCATTTATTGAAAACGTCAATCGATCGCATCGGGAGATTAAATTTCTACTCATCTCGGCAGACAAACCCAACCCCAGCAGCAAAGCGAGAGTCATTGCCTTTGGTCGCAATTGTTCACCGTCGGCGGGATATACCCGACGAGAGTTTCGAGTCAATATGCACAAAGTTGTCCCTCTTCTGGAACGGTATTTGGCAAATCCTGAAGAACTTGCCTTACAGCCTCCAACCCATCGTCCCATTCGAGATTTTTTCGTCTGTACCCACGGCAGTCACGACAAATGCTGTTCTCGCTACGGTTATCCTTTTTTTCGACAAGCTCGAACCATCGCGTTCAATTTGGGATTGCGAGATGTCAGGGTTTGGCAGGTGAGCCACATCGGCGGACATCGGTTTGCACCGACGATGATTAGTTTCCCCGATGGCAGATATTACGGTGCATTGGACAGTGAATCGTTTGCGGCGATTGCCCGACGTCAGGGCGATATTGGCTGTATGGAGAAAGTCTATCGGGGTTGGGGAATTTTACCCAGAAATGCTCAAGTTCTAGAACGAGAACTCTTCTTACAGTATGGATGGGATTGGTTTAACTATCGGGTAAGCTGCCAAATTCTCGAAGAACGCCCCAGTTTTTTGCGAGTGGAGTTATTCTGCGAAAAACCCGGTGTTCATTCACAGGTGTACGAAGCCGAACTGGTAGAAAACGAGGATAAAACTGTCTATTTGCGAGGATCGTGCAGTAGCGAGAAAGTTTCGCCGTTTCCTAAATTTACTTTGAAAAAGTTGCGCGTGCTTTCCCCAGTTTGAGCTGGATGCACTTTCATAGAGATAGTCTTCGATTGAGTTACAAATCTTAAACTAAATGAGTTGTACTAGCCTATATAATTAAGAGTTAAGATTTGTTTCTAATACGATCGTTTAATTAACTTAAGCTCATGACTAAATCTGGAAAACTGCCAGCATCTGGACCTCCATCCCCCTTACAGAAAATTTGGGTGGGGTTTGCCATCACTTGTATGCTTCTACTCGCCGTGGGTGCTGTAGCGACAGCACTAGGAGCTTGGGAGGTTATCTCTTTGTAAGGTCAATCCCCTGAGAGACCGTTTGAAAATTCAGCAAGGATTTGTCGATCGTTTGACGTTAATTCTCTAAAACCATCGACTCTTCCTTCCCTGTGGGATGAATTCAAAAAAAAGCTTAAATCCGTCACCCAACTCAAATAAAAGTCTTGAACTCGACTTTAGAGAGAGCCACCTCTAGAGGAGTATTGAGGTGGATAAACTTTATTGATGGGTTATCAGGAGACTCTGCGGTTAATAGCAATATTTGTCTAGGCATTAAAAATATCATATATTTACCCGTTTGTCAATAGATTCTAAGCATTCAGCCTGGAGGGGGCGATCGAGTTTGAAGTGAGTGAATTGACAGCTCGCGGTGTTTTTCATTCAACATCTGGGAAAAGGGGGAAGCCAGAGGAGGCTTGTCTGTAGACCGGCTAAACAATCACCCGTTCCCAATGCGATCGTTGAGACAGCTTGCATAAAGTAAACAAATGTAAATATTATTAGAGTTAGGTTAAAATACAGCCAAGACTTTAAGATTTACGTTTTTCATCCACCATCGATCGTTCCACCAGAATTGACTATGCAGCACCTGTCCTTTCACCGATTCTTTGCCTCCGTTGCCGCCTTCTGCCTAGCCCTGACCGTTTGGGCAAGCGCTCCGGCTGCTTACGCCTTCGACAATCCCGAACTCCTGCCCGACACCCCCACTCCGATTATCGATCTGGCTCAAACACTAACCTCGACACAAGAAGAACTGCTCAGTACGCGATTGGCGCAACTGGAAGCAGAAACAGGATTTAAACTGAGAGTCCTCACCCAATTCGATCGTACACCTGGACGAGCCGTCAAAAAATTCTGGGGTTTGGACGAAAAGAGCGTGCTGCTGATTGCTGACGAACGGGGGGGAAATCTCCTGGGATTCAACGTTGGCGATGATGTCTACTCCCTGCTGCCACGAACCTTCTGGGTAGAACTGCAAACTCGCTACGGCAACCAGTTCTTCGTCCGTGACAACGGACAAGATCAATCTATCCTTCAATCATTAGAATCCGTCTCTGTGTGTTTGCGCAAAGGCGGCTGCAATGTGGTTCCCGGACTTCCCAGGGAGCAATGGATTTTGACCCTAGCGATCTCAGTCGTCGGCGGTGTCATTCTGGGAGTTGCCGCGCAACCCCGCGATGGCAAGATGGTGGCTTGGCAATGGGCGCTGATTTTCGCGCCATTGTGGGGTATTCTGTTTATTGCATTTGGCATCGGTCCTGTAGTCAGCCGGACAACGGACTGGTTGCCACTGTTGCGGAACATTATCGGTTTTGCGTTAGGGGCGCTGGCTGCCTATTTGACTCCTTTTCTGGGGCAATCCTCAGCATCAGAAACTTAACTCGCCTCGATTGCGTCCAATAGCGGGTAAGCGGGTAGCTGAATTTGTGCAGATACTCTACTCTGGAAGGGGCTGAGCTTTTCGGGTGCGTCAGCCCGATCGAATTAGAAAACTCGATCGGTTTGCATTTGGAGATCAATGACTTTAGCCCGAAACGGAAAGTCGATCGTCAAGCCCAGTTGTGAATGACCGCAGGTCGTCACAGTTCTCGGGTACAATACTCGAGCGGCTCAGTCCCCGTCTCACCAGTTACCAACTCCCAGTAAACATGGAATGGCACGTTACGGATGCTCAAGCTCTTGGGATTATCGATCGTGAATTTGGCTCGCACATTTTTTCTCCTGCCGAGTATGAAATCGTGCGCCGGGTGATTTATCACACTGCCGATTACGAGTACAAATCGATCGTTCGTTTTTCGGATTCGGCTTTGCAGGCAGGAGCGGCAGCTTTGGCAGCACGAACCACCATCGTTGTTGATGTGCCAATGGTACAAGTTGGCATTGCGCCATATATCCAAAATACCTTTGCCAATCCCGTGTATTGCAGCATGGAAACGCTGACGCGACCGCAAAAGGAAAAAACCATGGCGGCATGGGGCATTGAGACTCTGGCGCGGCGATATCCCGAGGCAATTTTTGTCATCGGTCAAGCGGCAACCGCTCTAACTTCGATCGTCGAGCTGGTCGAAGCTGATGAAATTCGACCGGCGCTAGTCATTGCCTCCCCGGCTGGATTTGATGGAGTAGATGTCGTCAAAGAACGTTTGAACGATTCGATGGTTCCGCATATTCGCAGTGCGGGTCGCAAAGGCTCTGCCGTGGTGGCAGTCGCTATTATGAATGGACTGGTCGATTTAGCTTGGCAAGCTTACGGACAGGATAACGCGATGCGGACTTAGAAGGCATCTTGATGCGATCGTGTTTCACGGATTGCTGAACCGCTAAGAAGAAATGAGGAGCAGTTCTCTTCTATTGTGGAAAGATCTTTGGGAAGTCCAAACACACTGCTCAATTGTGAGGAGTCGGGGTTGCTGAATAAAAACTTAAAAGTTATCTATGTTTCGCACTTGCATCCACCCTCAGGTGCCGAAGCTAAAAATATTGGCGGGATGCAGACAACCAGCATGCAACTGCTTGAAGAACTCAAACAACGATCGGATCTGTCCGTCGTGCCGATCGTTTTAGAGTCGCCTTGGAAAGGCATAGAACTGCGGACATTTGGGTTTCTGCTCCGGCTTTTGTTTACGTTACCCTCCATCGTCAAACGGGAAAAAGCGGATGTTATCTTATTTTCTTCGATGGTGACAGCATTGCTGGCATTCTTTGTTCGATCGCGAGTGAGTATCCCCATGGTGACGATTAATCACGGACAAGATGTCACACTTCCCTTTGGATTGTACCAAAAGCTCCTCCCGCAGATTTTCAAAAACTTAAATGGGGTGATTTCAATTTCTGAAGCAACTCGAAATGCAAGTATTGCTCGTGGTTTGTCTTCGGCTAAAGGAACCGTTATTCCTAATGGGATGGACATTAAACCTCGGATGTATGAAAAATGTTATTCCCGGCAAATTATTGAAAAAACGTTTAATCTCGATCTGCAAAATAAATACTTGCTGTTAAGTGTGGGCAGACAAGTAAAGCGGAAAGGTCATGCCTGGTTTATTGAAAATGTATTGCCTCTAGTAGAAAATGATGTTGTCTATCTGTTGATCGGACAAGGAAAAGAACACAAAAATCTGCAAGAGTTAAAAGAGCGATCGAGATGTGGCGATCGAATTATTCTGGTAGGAGCACAGCCGCAAGAAGTCCTTCGCCATGCCTACGATGCTGCCGATATTTTTATCATGCCTAATATTCCGGTGGCAGGCGATCTTGAAGGATTTGGCGTGGTGATGCTCGAAGCCAATGAAGCGAGAACGCCTGTGGTGGCTTCCGATTTGGAAGGGATTCGAGATGTGATTCAGAATGGTATCAATGGCTATCGAGTTCCTCCTTATAATAACAAATTATTTGCCCGAATTGTGGACGATCTCCTCGATTGTAAACTGAACGATCTGTGCGAATCTTCTTATACATTTGTCACGCAAAGTTATACTTGGAAAAATTTATGCGATCGGCACGTTCGTTTTCTCAAACGTATGGTTAGCCTGCAAAGTAATGTGGCTCCATCTTCGCGCGATCGAACGATGTCGCCTTATTAAAAGTCAGTACGGGAGCGGAAAGTTTCCAGTGAGGGTAGGGAATTGGGAATTGGGAATTGGCTAAAGTGTGGAATCTTACTTCTAACCGATTGCTGATGGCTGAATGCTGACAATCTCAATAAAGTCGCTTTTTTGAGCAGACGATCGATTCGCCATCAACCATCAACAATTAATACTTCTATATTTTCTTCTAAACCTCCTAATGGGTTACGATCGAAAAAAATCGGTGTAACGGGCAGCTAATGTAGCCAGTTCGAGCAAGTCCGTACCCCGGCGACGGTAGGCAGAAAGGCGATCCGGTTTGGCTGGAAATTGGTCTCGATCGTTTCGATCGAGTTCGGCAACAGCGTTCTGGTAATCGCGATCGAAATTCTGCTGGAGTTGTAATGTGTCGGTGTCGGATGCCACATAGAGTCGGATGGCAAAGGTGTCATCCGATCGCATTTCAAAAGCTTGAATCGCTAGCTCCGAATCGCTATATTTAATTTGTAAATTTTGAAAGGCAATGAGAAACACCTCCCATTCAATTCCGGCAGAAAAAGTTAACTCCAGAGACGATCGAACTTTCTGAAACCGATGGGTAAATTCGCCCGGTGCAAACTCTTGAACCGGGGGACAGCGTTGCTGTTTGTCTTTTTGAAGATACACATAGTCGCACAAAACATCGTCAAGCTGAGTCGCACTGTTAATTTGCCAATTTTGAATGCACGCACCCGTCAAAGTTGCCCCCACAAAACTTGTCCCCAGTGCGACAACGGCAATGAGTTCTACATGGGTGAGATTAGCCCCAGAAAAGTCCGCACTACTGAGGTTAGCCCCTGAGAGATTAGCCTCAGAAAAGTCAGCGCGATTGAGAATGGCATTTTTGAGAAAAGCACCTCTCAAATCGGCTTCTCGCAGATCGGCTCCCATCAAAAAGGCTTGGGAAAGAAATGCCCCACTGAGATCGGCATCTCGAAAATTCGTGTAGCTGAGGTACGCACCTTTGAGATTAGCCCCAGAAAGATTAGCCCCAGAGAGGTTGGCGCGTCGTAGATCTTCGCTGCCCAGATTAGCCCCAGAAAGATTGGCTTGGGAAAGATTGACCCCAGAGAGATTGGCGCGTCTTAGATCTTGCCCTCGTAAATTGGCACCTCGCAGGTTAGCACTCTGAAAATTTGCCTCGTTTAATTGGGCTGCGCTGAAATTTGCGCCAGTCAAGATCGCATTTTCCAAATTAGCTTGTCTGAGATCTGCCTCACAGAGCTGGCTCCAGCCCAAATCAGCCCCGTCTACATTGGCTCGCCGAAGTAACCCGCGACTCAAGTTTGCTCCTGTTAAATGTGCCTGCTCCAGATTCGTATGGGTCAAAATCGCATCAGTGAGATCGACCTGACGGAAATCGATTCCACGGAGGTTAGCCTCATGTAGGTTGACCCCTCGCAAATTGATTGCCCTTTCCGGGTGTGCTTTTCTCCAGGCGTTCCAAACAGCAACCCCTTGCCCGATCAGCGCCAAATACTCTTGATTTACCATCGAGATACTAGCCTCAATCAGAAAAGAGTTCGAGAGTTACAGGGATACGCACAAGGCAGTGTCTTGCCCGTACTTGCCGGAGTTAGACAATTGAGCATCGGGAGTTAGGAACATTTTGAATGTATTCTGAAATCACCTGTATGAGTCGGCTAGATCTCAAGTAGGTTCGATCTCTAGCCGACTTATGCGATCGACGTATCTCCCTTTCGGGCAGCTCTCTTGCATCCTCTCGCTCTATGAAGAGTGTCGATCGCCTCCACGCTAGCATAATCCATTTTTTCACAACTTTTTCACAAAAATCCGGACATAAAGTCCTTGACTCGATCGACAGATCGAGTCAAAGAAGCTGAAGTTTTTCAGCCTGATGCCCATAATGGTTTGAAGCTAGAAATCGATCGCCGTTCTAGCTCGCATCTTCATTGACCGGGAACCGATCGATCAGTTGCATCGCTCGGTACGCATTTTGCTTAACGGCATTAGGAATATGGGGAACGTGGGGAATTTGAGAAAGTAAATCCAGCGTGCGACGCAACATCCGCACGATATCCCCTTCGTCGAGGCTGGTATTGGCACAAAGTTCGTGCCATTCCACCCCCAGCGCCCACTGCTCCACCAACGGAATCAGATCTCGCTCCAGCCAAACGGGGAAACCCACTTGATGACGGTACTGAATTTGAAATAACTTGCGGCGAATACCCCTGAGTTTGCTCAACGCTGCATCCACCGGCTGCGACAGTTCGTAATTCGTCCAACTGTCCGGGCGAGCGGATTCGGTCACCAGTGCGGCGCAAGCGGCTGCAAATTCATGGGGACCGAGATCGTCGAGTTCCGTGCTGGAGATCGCCAAACCCAACCACAGCTCATTATCGCCCCGGATGGCAGAGGTCGCTTTTCCCAGGGGTGTGGGGACTAGAGAGTCCTGCAAACAATTGAAAGTGACCAGAATCTCCAGCAGATCGAGGAATTCTTCCCAATGACAGGCGAGATTACGATCGACCTGTTCTCGACGATCGCGAATTTGGGTTTGCAAACGCTCAACCCGTTTCCAGCATTTGATCAGCGTTACGGGTTCGCCCCACTGGCGGGCGGGATGCTGACGTAGTTCGGCTTCCAGTTGGGCCACTCGATCGACCCACTGCTGCACTTCTGGGGCTTTTTCCGGCGGGGGTAATTGGGGAATCCGCGCCACCACAGCGGCAGTTTCCAGATTGCCTTGGCGAGACGGTCCTGGTTTGAGAGGCATATCCGCTGGGGGTTCGAGGGTATCGACACCACTGAGGCGGGAAAACTCGCCATGCAATGCGGCAATATTCTTGACGGCAACCACGTACCAGCGATTGTCTTGTCCCAAACAAATCAAATAGGGCGATTGTCCCGATCCCGAGGTTTTATCGACCAAAACAGCCGGAAGCGGTTCGGAGCCGGGAATATGGCTGCCTTTGAGACTGAGCAAACTGCCGGGAACGGCAAAATTCAACGCCATCACCAAAGATTTATTTTGGATGTCTTCCGCTTGACGCTTCAGGGTTTTGAGCAGGCGTCGTTCTTCCTTAAGGCGGGCATTTAGTTTTTCGTACGGGGCTAATACATCGGGATCGGCAGCCCCCAGTTTAGCGCGGGCTTCGGCGAGTTCCCGCTCTAAATCGGCGATCGCTTGTTGTTGGGGTCGCAAGTCTAAGGTTGCCAAATATTGCCCAAAACTGCGTTCTACCAAGTCTTTGGCTTCATCGAGGGTATGGGTTTGTAGCAGGTTGAGCACCATCCCGTAGGTGGGCGTAAACTGGCTCACCAGGGGGTCGGGGCTGGCGGTGGCTAAATGAGCCGCTTCCTTTGCCCCTTCAAAAGGGGTTTGCAGTGTCACCACGTAGCCCTGCTCGTCCATCCCTCGTCGTCCCGCCCGTCCCGAGATTTGCAAAAACTCCGACGCTTTGAGCATCCGGTGTCCTTCGTCTGTGCGCTTGGAAAGGCTGGAAAGAACGGCGGTGCGGGCGGGCATATTAATCCCTGCCGCTAGGGTTTCCGTGGCAAATACGACTTTAATCAGCCCTTGTTGAAACAGTTGCTCCACCAGCATTTTCCAGGCGGGTAATAGCCCTGCATGGTGAGCGGCGATGCCTCGATACAGGGGTTCGACTTGCTCTCGACGGGCAGCTTCGGGATTGTGCGCCAAAAACTCGTCGATTTGCTCTTTAAGTTGTGCGGCTTCGTATTCGTTCACCAGTGCCATGGCTCCAGCATCTCGCACGGCTCGATCGCAGCCTAAGCGACTGAAGATGAAATAAATCGCGGGCAACATATCCCGTTTGTGGAGGTGGGAGAGAATGTAGCCCACTGCCAGGGGTTCGGGGCGTTTGCCTTTGACTTTGCGATTTTTCTCTCCCGGTTTGGGTTGCAGTCGGGGATTGAGTTTGCTGCCGGTTTTATCGAGCAGGGGAAACAAACCCTTGCGATTGCTAAAGTAAAATTGTAGGGGAACGGGGCGATACTCGGAGTAAATTAATTCCGTCGGGCCGTGGACAGCACTAATCCAATCGGTGAGTTGGGCGCTATTGGCGATCGTTGCGGATAAGCCCAAAAGTTGAATTTCTGGCGGACAGTAGATAATCGATTCTTCCCAAACTGTCCCTCGCTGTCGATCGTTCATGTAGTGGCACTCGTCGAGAACCACTGCTTCTACGCCCTGTACCGACGTTCCCACTTCGCCGATGGGCGTGCCGTAAAGCATATTGCGAAAGATTTCGGTGGTCATCACCAGGATGGGTGCATCCCGATTCACCGACGTGTCCCCGGTCAGCAACCCCACGGAGTCTTCGCCGAACTGTTGGCGAAAGTCCCGGAGTTTCTGATTGGAGAGGGCTTTGAGGGGTGTGGTGTAGAAGACCCGCCCTCCCCGCGCTAATGCCCGAGAAATGGCATATTCCCCGACTAAGGTTTTTCCTGACCCCGTGGGTGCGCAGACGATGACGGACTTGCCCGCATCCAGTGCAGCGATCGCATCGAGCTGAAAGTCATCGAGTTCAAAGGGGAATAGGTTTTGGGGATCGAGTTCGGACGGAAGACGGGGCATCGGCTACGATGGGTGGCGGGTTGAACGTGCTTTCATCATACCCAACTCCGGGAGCCCTGGTTGGTGAAGGAGGTCGGGAAGAGATGATATTTTAGTACGATCCCAATTCGGCGACTTCTGTCAAATTGTTAATAGAATTGCTTTCCCGGAATTTCGACGTGAAGTATCGTAGCTTCTCGCCGTCAGAGTGTCAAAATAAAAAGAATATTTGAGTCAATTGCTCGAGAGGTATAAAAACGCATGAAAGCATTAGTCACTGGAGCGAACGGATTTACAGGCAGCTATCTAACCAAACACCTTCTGGACAAAGGCTATGAAGTCAGAGTTCTGGTGCGCCAAGGCTCGAATTGTAGCGCGATCGATGGATTACCTGTGGAGTATGCTTACGCCGACTTAGCCGACGATTCTCCGGTAGATGACGCCCTGCAAGGAATCGATATCGTCTATCATATCGCGGCTCTCTTTCGGGCAGAAAACGTACCTAAACAGTATTTCTGGGATGTGAATGTCAACGGCACCAAAAAGGTGTTAGAAGCTGCCAAGCGGGCGAATGTCAAGCGTTTTGTCCATTGCAGCACGGTGGGTGTCCAAGGCGATATCAAAAATCCCCCGGCAAAGGAAGAAGATCCGTACTCGCCGGGAGACTACTATCAAGACTCGAAAAAAGACGGCGAAATTTTGGCGCTAGAGTTTTTCAAAACAGAAAATATGGCGGGAACGGTGGTTCGTCCTGTGGGAATTCACGGGCCGGGTGATTTGCGCTTTTTGAAGTTGTTTAAGTACATTAACAACGGCAATTTTAAGATGATTGGTAGTGGAAATGTGCTTTATCACTTAACCTATGTTGAAGATTTAGTGGCGGGTATTGCCTTAGCTGGAGAGAAAGATGAAGCGATCGGCGAAATTATTACGATCGGCGGTGAAAGCTACTTGACCCTAAACGAACTTGTTGCCAAGATTGCTGGGATTTTGAATAAACCCATTTCTTCCCTTCGTATTCCCGTTTGGCCCGTTTGGTTTGCGGGTTGGGTGTGTGAAGTGGTGTGCGCACCTTTTGGAATTTCTCCACCGATTTATCGCCGTCGGGTAGACTTTTTCCTCAAGGATCGTGCTTTTGATATTTCTAAGGCAAAACGTCTATTGGGGTATCAACCTCGTATCTCTCTCGAGGAAGGATTGCAGCGGACGGCGGATTGGTATAAAGAGCAGGGATTGCTCAGTTAATTGGATCTGGAAAACGGGAGAAGCATTTGTAGCACCGGTATACGGGGTAGGCACAGGGCACTACCCCTACAGATATTTACAAATGAAATCGAATTGCTAGACGATCGCTTAAAGGCTTCTTCCCTACCAAATTTTGTCAATATTTACCCCAAAAACTGAGTAAAAAAGTCGATCGATTCTTTTAACGCCACCACAAACGCATCAATTTCTTCGCGGGTATTATAGAAATACAAACTAGCTCTTGCCGTAGAAGAAACGCCGAGAATTCGATGTAAAGGTTGGGTGCAATGATGTCCGGTACGAATGGCAATTCCGGCTTCGTCTAATAAGGTAGATAAATCGTTGGCGTGGACTTCTCCGGCAGTAAAGGAAGCCAGTGCGGCACGTCCACTACCGTCAGAATTCGGTTTCGCTCCATAAATCCGCAGTTGGGGAATGGTTGCTAATTTTTCAAATAAATAGGCACATAATTCGTGTTCGTAAGCGGCGATTTTATCCATGCCGATGTGGGTTAAATAATCCACCGCTGCACCGATCGCGATCGCTTCTCCAATGGCTGGAGTTCCGGCTTCAAACTTGTGGGGTAAATCGGCATAAGTAGAATGGTCTAAAAACACCTCGGAGATCATTTCTCCACCACCTAAAAAAGGAGGCATCGATCGTAATATTTCCAACTTGCCATACAAGAAACCAATTCCCGTCGGGGCACACATTTTATGTCCGGATGCCACTAACCAATCGCAGTCGATCGTCTGTACGTCGATCGGCATATGGGGGACACTTTGGCAAGCATCAATTAAGACTTTTGCACCATATTGACGAGAAATTTCTATAATTTCTTCTACGGGATTGATACAACCCAACGTATTAGAAACATGAACCACAGAAATTAGTTTAGTTTTGTTTGAAATCAGCGTTTTAAACTGTTCCAAATCGAACTCTTCCGTCTTCGTCAATTCCACAAACTTCAACACCGCGCCCGTGCGTTGAGCCACCAATTGCCAAGGCACGAGATTGCTGTGGTGTTCCATCACCGACAGGATGATTTCATCCCCGGCTTTTAAGGTATTCATTCCCCAAGAATACGCCACCAAATTAATCGCTTCGCTGGCATTGCGAGTGAAAACAATTTCGTTGCGAGAAGCGGCATTGACGAAGGCTGCAACTTTATCTCTTGCCCCTTCGTAAGCTTCTGTCGCCCGAACACTCAGCGCGTGAACCCCTCGGTGAACGTTGGCATTATCAAATTCGTAGTAATATTGGATCGCATCCAATACGGCTTTCGGTTTTTGGGAGGTTGCCGCATTGTCTAAATACACCAGTGGTTTGCCGTGAATTTCTTGGTGCAAAATGGGGAAGTCGGCACGGACAAAATCGGCGATCGTTTTTTCTTGAGTGAGAATCATAATATTAGTAGGGTGTGTTGAGGAACGAAACGCACCATTTTGGTTCGATTTGTAACGTATGTTCCCGGAACATTAGCCATTTACCGATCGAATTGAGTACGACAAGAAACACATTGAGAAAGAATTTTTGTCAAAGAGACGATCGGCAGTTTTTGAAGCACTTCTGCGGCAAAGGCATCAAGTAGCAAATTTTCACTCATACGTCGATTTAATCCCCGACTTTGTAAGTAAAAGACTTCATCTTCTTCTAACTGACTCACCGTTGCACCGTGGGCACATTTAACATTATCAGCGACAATTTCTAACTGAGGTTTGGTGTTGACTCGCGCTTTGGGGGAAAGAAGCAAATTGCGGTTCAGTTGGCTGGCGTTGGTGAGTTGAGCCGCTTTGGGAACGCAGATACGCCCGTTGAAGATGGCGTGGGCTTTACCGTCGATGATAGACTTATGCAGTTGATCGACCGTTCCGTTGGGGAACTCGAGAGCGACGGTGCTGTGGGTGTCGGCAACTTGTTCGCCGGAAATCAGGGTTAACCCGTTGAGTGTGGTTTGGGTTCCAACTCCTGCTTGGAATACCTCCATGTTGTGCCGAGAAAGTTTTGCTCCCAGGCTAACGGCGTCGCAGGTATAGCGGCTGTCTCGGTGTTGGGTGACGGCGCTTTTGCCGATGTGGAAGGCTTCGGCACC
This sequence comes from uncultured cyanobacterium, assembly GCA_963838375.1. GTDB lineage: Bacteria > Cyanobacteriota > Cyanobacteriia > Cyanobacteriales > Geitlerinemataceae > DVED01. The sequence continues at coordinate 225,372 of CAWIQY010000021.1, forward strand.
ATCGCGTTGGGTTCGGATATGTCGGACTTCGGCGTTGTCTTCCACCCAAATTTCGGTGACGGCGTTGGTGAAGTAGGACTGTCCTGTTTTGCCGTCGGGACATCCGGCAGTGGTGGAGGTGTACTGTTCGACGAGGGTGAGGCTGCTATTAGCTTCGGCAACGACAAGGCAGCGAGGTTGAGAAATGGTTGGGGTGTCTCCCAAGGTAGAGATAAATAAGACTTGAATTGGGGTTTCTACGATCGTTCCTTTGGCTACCCAAACGATCGCGACATCCGTAAAACTCGCTGAATTTAAAGCGGTAAAGACTTCTTCTTTTCCCGGTTGTTGCGCTAAATAACGATTAAGCCGATCGTGTTTTTCGCTATCCAATTCTTCCAGATTTCCGGCATAAACTCCCTCTGGTAAACCTTCGAGATTGGAGAGTTTGGGTGCATAAACACCATTAATGCAAACCAAATGACTTTTTTCGGTTTCGGGTAACACCAAAGCTGCGATTTCTGATTTTGTGACTTCAACCACTCTGGGGGTTTGAAACTGAATCTCGCGTAAGGATGATAGATCGGTAAATCGCCAGTCTTCGTCTCGGGTGGTGGGAATGGATAACGCTTCAATTGTGGCTTCTGCCCGATCGCGAATTTCTTGCAAGCTAGAATGTACAGGCGATCGAAGTTTTAGTAATTCTTTCAAATAAACGTTTTGTGTCGGTGCTAAAGTAATCATTTTTTAGGGGGAATTGGGAATTGGGAATTGGGAATTGGGAATTGGTAATGGTACGTTTCGTGCCTCAACACACCCTACCAACTTTAATTAAACTGTTACAGTTGCATATTGTTCGATCGCCCAATCGTAACCCCGATCTTCCAATTCCAGCGCCAATTCTTTGCCACCACTGGTGAGAATTCGTCCGCCATACATCACATGAACAAAATCGGGAACGACGTAATTTAACAAGCGTTGATAGTGAGTAATCATCAGCGTCGCATTATCGGGTTTGGCGAGTTGAGTTACTCCATTGGAGACAATTTTCAGCGCGTCGATATCCAACCCGGAATCGGTTTCATCCAAAATGGCTAACCCCGGTTCGATCAACGCCATTTGCAAAATTTCGTTGCGTTTTTTCTCCCCACCGGAAAATCCTTCATTGACGCTGCGGTTGAGAAACGCTGCATCCATTTTCACCACATCGAGTTTTTCGTAAACCAAATCCTCAAAATCGAAGGTATCCAGTTCTTCTAACCCTTTGTATTTACGGTGAGAGTTGTAGGCAACGCGCAGGAAGTCGAGATTGCTGACACCGGGAATTTCGATCGGGTATTGGAACGCCAGAAACACCCCGGCTAATGCACGTTCTTGGGGTTCCAATTCCAGCAAATTTTTCCCTTGAAAAATGACTTCGCCTCCGGTGACTTCATAGTCTGGGTGTCCGGCGAGAATTTTGGAGAACGTGCTTTTTCCAGACCCATTCGGTCCCATAATGGCGTGGATTTCGCCTGCTTTTATTTCTAGGTTTAATCCTTTGAGAATTTGGATTCCTTCGACATTTGCTGTGAGATTTTTGACGGAGAGAATGATTTCGCTATTTTCAGTAATCATGTTTATATTTTCTTTTGATACGACTAATTATTTCAAAATTCGCAGAACTTCTTAGACACCTAAAGATTTCTCTATCGAATCTCCATCGACAGCGATCGGCTTGATAAAATCAGCATTAGCGCGAACCCAGCAAGATTGTCCCGACCACGGATCGCGAACCGCCAACCAAGTTCTACCCCTAGATTCTACCCAAGCTGCTGTCTCTTCATCGCTTTCAATTGCCTCGAGAAATTGTCTGCTAAACAATCGAGAAACTACCCGATGACTCCCCTGATTCGGTGGAAAGGTTTCGTAACAGTTTAAACCACTCAAACCTCGATCGACAATTTCCCAAGTTGGGTGAATCGGAAAGGTGGGTTGATAGTCTCCTTGTTCGTCAGGTGTTGGTAACTCAGACACTCGATCGATCGGTTCGGTTTGCGCGCCTAGGGGAAAGCTGAACAACACCATCCCCAAGGCAATACAAATAGTTTGAAATCGAGAATCGCGAATCTGAACAAACATTTTCAGAACCTTAACCCACCGCACCTTCCAGCTTCAAACTTAGCAATTTATCCGCTTCAGCGGCAAATTCCATCGGCAGTTCATTAAAGACATCTTTACAGAATCCGCTGATAATCATCGATACAGCATCTTCTTCAGAAATACCGCGCTGAGTAAAGTAGAACAATTGATCTTCCCCAATTTTGGAAGTAGACGCTTCGTGTTCGACTTTCGCCAAATTATTCTGCACTTCAATATAAGGGAAGGTATTCGCTTCAGCATTATCCCCAATCAGCATCGAATCGCATTGAGAGTAATTCCGCGCACCCTCAGCTTTGGGCCCCATCTTCACCAATCCTCGGTAGCTATTCTGAGAACGTCCGGCGGAAATTCCCTTAGAAATAATCGTGCTTTTGGTATTTTTTCCGATATGCACCATTTTGGTTCCCGTATCCGCTTGCTGGCAGTTATTCGTCAGTGCCACAGAGTAGAACTCACCCACAGAATTATCCCCAACGAGAACGCAACTGGGGTACTTCCAAGTAATCGCCGAACCCGTTTCTACCTGAGTCCAAGAAATCTTAGAATTCTTACCTTTGCAGAGTCCTCGTTTGGTTACAAAGTTATAAATTCCACCTTTGCCGTTCTCATCGCCAGCAAACCAATTCTGCACCGTAGAATATTTGATGTCAGCATCATCTAGTGTCACCAATTCTACCACAGCCGCATGAAGTTGGTTGGTGTCGAACATCGGAGCCGTACAGCCTTCCAAATACGAAACCGAACTGCCTTCTTCTGCCACAATTAAAGTTCGTTCAAACTGACCCGAATCGCCGTTATTAATCCGGAAGTATGTAGACAGTTCCATCGGGCATTTGACGCCTTTGGGAATGAAAACAAACGAGCCATCGCTAAATACAGCTGAATTGAGTGCAGCGTAGTAATTATCAGCGATGGGGACGACAGTTCCTAGGTATTTCTGAATTAACTCTGGATGCTCTTGCAGTGCTTCAGAAATAGAGCAGAAAATGACCCCGGCTTCGCCCAATTTTTCTTTAAAGGTTGTAGCGATCGAAACGCTGTCAAAAATAGCATCTACCGCTACATTCGATAACCGTTTCTGTTCCGATAAAGAAATTCCTAATTTCTCAAAGGTTTCTAACAATGTCGGATCGACTTCATCTAAACTTTGTTTCTTTTCCTGTACCTTCGGTGCGGAGTAGTAAACAATATTTTGGTAATCGATGGGGGGATAGTGGACGTGGGGCCAAGTGGGTTCGCTCATCGTCAGCCACTTGCGATAGGCTTTCAGACGAAACTCCAACATAAATTCGGGTTCGTTTTTCTTCGCCGAAATCAGCCGAACCACATCTTCACTCAAACCACGAGGAATTGCTTCGGCTTCGATATCGGTGACAAAGCCATATTTATAAGGCTGATTGACGAGGGTTTTGACAGTCGTCGCGCTCATGGGTGTTCTCTCTTAACCAATGCGGGTGGTTGTTCTGGGGTCTTTCTCTCGGGCAAGCAGGCGGTAGGATGGGTTGAGGCACAAAACGCACGGTTCTATATCAATTCTCATTTTATCGGGAACGGAGAATCGTCTACATTCAACTTCTAATGTTGTCCGGGCACACAGCCGGACGCCCCTACCCAACTCGTGCTTTATACGTATTGATTCGTCGTGCCGCGAATTTCTTCGATGCTAATGTCTTGTTTGTCTCCGGCGAAATCGTTGTCGGGGGTGAGGAACAGCATGCAGTGACATTCTTTGCGTTCGCGCATGGGGACGCAGGGGCAGTTCCAAAAGGCGGATTTAACTTCGGCTTCTTTATCTTCGTAGTGGCGGCAAGGACACAAGGGAGCGCCTAATTCTTCCTTATGCTTGGCTAAACCTTCAATAACGACGGCTGTAATGCTGAGATCGGCACAAAAGTAGGTATCCGTGTTCTTGGCATAGGTTTCGGAGAAGTGGCGCATCGCCTCGAGGTTTTTGTCGGCAGCTTGCTGAGGCCCGGTCTCTAAAGTCATAGGTTGGTTGAAACAAACGGCAGAGCTAATATAATGTTAAAACAACACTAGTGTTGTTTAACTATATTGTCTAGATTACTTTAACAACGTACAAGTTGTCAAAGTCGAGATGACATATTTCTTTACGTAATCCTTGCCAAACTCAGTTAGGGGACGACGATCGCGATGGCAACCACCGGGAATCTTTCCACCAAAGACGACATCCTACAGCATATCCTGAAGCAAGGTCGAGCAACTGCCCAAGATCTTTCCCAATCTCTGGACATTTCCCCCCAGGCGATTCGTCGCCACCTGAAAGACTTAGAAACTGAAGGGTCGATCGCTCATCGCGCTGTGCAAACCGGGATGGGTCGTCCGCAACATATTTACGAACTTACCCATGCGGGACGCGATCGCTTTCCTCACCACTACGACGATTTTGCCGTTTCGCTGTTGGATACTCTCGCCGAAACGGTCGGTGTTGACCATGTGGGCACGATTCTCCGCAAACAGTGGGAACGCAAGGGGATGGAATATCGAAATCGCCTGGGTCATGGTTCCCTTGCCGAACGGTTGGCAATATTGGTAGAACTTCGTCGCATCGAAGGCTACATGGCAGAACTGATCGAGTTAGAACCGGAAGCAGACGATCGAGGTTCCCGCTTTGTCATCGCTGAATATAATTGTGCCATTTCTAGTGTCGCTGAGTCATTTCCTAGTGTTTGTGGTTATGAATTGACGATGTTTACGATCGCCCTTCCCGATTGTGACATCGAACGCACTCACTGGACGATCGATGGGGATAATCGCTGTGGATACCTGATTCGCTCTCGGGAAGAGGTGGAATCAGGAATAAGTAATAAATAATAGATAATCAGTAAATCCGTAGCGGTGTTGCTTGGAAAACCTGTTTCCCCTTTATTCTCAATTGTTATGGTTCAAACTTCCGCAACACCTTTGACGATCGATGAATTTCTGAAGCTGCCGGAGACTAAACCTGCTAGCGAATTTATCGACGGTCAAATTATCCAGAAACCCATGCCCCAAGGAAAACACAGCACCATTCAAGGCGATCTCGTACCCGCCGTCAATACAGCACTCAAACCTAGCCGAATTGCCCGCGCCTACCCCGAATTGCGCTGTACGTTTGGAGGCAAATCGATCGTTCCTGATGTCACCGTTTTCACCTGGGAACGCATTCCTCGCGATGACAATGGTAAAGTGGCTAATACGTTTGCGATCGCCCCAGATTGGACAATTGAAATCCTTTCCCCAGACCAAAGTCAAACCAAAGTGGTTCGCAACATTCTCCACTGTCTTTCCCATGGAACTCAGATGGGATGGTTAATCGATCCAGAAGAGGAATTGGTGTTTGTTTATTTTGCCGATCGACGGATTACTTTATTAGAAGAAGAAAACGATCTCCTCCCGGTTCCCTCTTTTGCGGAATCTTTCAGCCTGAAGGTAGCTCAATTGTTTAGTTGGTTGGAGGAATAGTGCTTTTCGATCGCATAATTGCAGCGTTAAATTTGAAGTACAGTCTTCCAATTTAAGGGTTTATTTTGAATGGCGTTGACTGTTATTGTTTTTCGTACGATAAGTAGTCATAGCTTCGCCCTCGACCTATAATACCACAATTTTAAAACCCTGTAAACTCGTCCCCTAAATGCAACTATTCTCAATAAAATCGGTCAAATTGGGGTTGGTTTTGGAGGGATTTCGACGAGGCGACACCAATTTTTCCCTGCCATCCCCCGAAAATTCCCCAAATCGTGCTTTACTTCATCTCCGGGGAGGACATACAGACTTAAGCGATCGTACCAGAGTAGGAATATCATTCTGGACTACATCCCAAACAATGTTAAGATTAACCGCATCATACTCGTGAACCAGACGATTTCGCATTCCATTAATTTCTTGCCAAGGAACATCGAGTAAGGTTTGGCGAGTTGTATCTGACACTCTTCTAGCAGCTTCTGCAATCACGAGTAACCGTCTAATGACGGAATCTTGCAGTTGCACGTTGTCAATAAACTCTTCTTTTGAGGAACCCATGACATAGCTGGCAATCAGTTCCGCCGATTGCAGCATATCAAGCAGAAATTGAAGATCGCGTTGCATAAATCACTTGAGCTGAGGACAGAATTTCTTGACGACGTAAGTAGTTCCGACTCATTTCAAGTCCCTGACGATCGATTAAATCGATCTCTCTGTGAAATATTTCTTTTAATTCCGCTTCCATTTGCTCTAAACTCAAAAAAGTCGGGTGAGCTTCTGGATGAAACTGTACCATGACGTCAATGTCACTTTCGGAACGAAAATCCTCTCGCAGAACCGAACCAAATAGTGCAAATTCGGTAACTTGCCAGCGCTGACAAAACTCGGTAATTTTTTCTAGTGGGAGTTCGATGTTTGGAAGCTTCACGACACTCAATCTGGAATGTTTCAAGTGACTGTATCTCGATTCTACATTGAATTCCCCAATTAGTGCGATTCCCGGACGATCGGATGCCGGATTAAAATACTCATCACTTCACCGGGATTGGCAGTCGGCAGGAGCGGACTCCACGCACCCACTTCAGCATAACCCAAGATGTGCAGTGCGTGAATGGCACTCCGGACGGCTTGAGGAGAGCCGATGAGCAAATGTTTGAGGGGTTCTTTTTGGGGAGTTGGGGGATTTGTGGCTACACAGGTGGGAATTTCAGCGATTTGAAGGGGTCGGTGGACACCAAGTAATAACCGCGACAAGACATTTGATATTTGGATTCCTAGATTTAATTAGAATCCAAACAATCCAGAATATGCGAGTCGTTATTTTTACGTTTTTTTGACAAAACTCGCATATTCAAAAACAATCTGAATGGTTAAATTTAGATTGTTTTTCGTACGATAAGTAGCCATAGCTTCGCCCTCGACCTATAATACCACAATTTTAAAACCCTGTAAACTCGTCCCCTAAATGCCACTATTCTCAATAAAATCGGTCAAATTGGGGTTGGTTTTGCAGGGATTTCGACGAGGCGACACCAATTTTTTCCCTGCCATCCCCGAAAAGTCCCCGAATTTTACTCAACTGGCTCCCAGATCGATCGCCCTTTGCAACCGAGATTTATCCCAACCCCGTTGATGGAGAATCAGCCAAGACTGAATCAAATCGGGACCTTTGAGCGAACCCATCAACCCGGCTCTGAGGGATTTCATCACCAAGCCTTTTTTGACGCCCTTTTCCTTCGTCACTTCCGCGACGATCGCCTTTGCCGCCGCTTCATCCAGGGCATCTTCAATCCGATGTAACACCGCTTGCAACACCTCAGACACCCCTTCTTGCCGCACCTGAGCCGCCGCGTCTTCTGTAAACTCTACCGACTCCACCATCAAGGGGCGACACATCTCCACCGCATCTGGCAACACCGCTAAACTCGGACCGATCGTTGCCGTCAGAGGTAATAACCAAGACCGATCGGATTGGGGATCGAACTCGTATCCCGCCGCTTGCCAGTAAGGAATCAACTTTGCCAACAACTCCTCGATGGGCATTTCATGGAGAAGTTGAGAATTCAGCCAATTGAGCTTATCCCAATCAAACTTCGCCCCCGCCTTATTCACCCGATCGAAACTAAACTGCTTTGCGGCTTCGGATAAAGTAAACCGTTCCTCTCCATCCGGCGGCGACCATCCCAACAGCGCCATATAATTCGCCATCGCCTCCGGCGTGTACCCCATCTTCTCAAACTCCGACACCGAAGTTGCCCCATCCCGTTTCGACAGTTTCTGCCCTTTTTGGTTCAAAATCAGCGGCGTATGAGAAAATTTCGGCACTGCTGCCCCTAAAGCTTCGTACAACAAAATCTGTTTTGCCGTGTTAGCGATATGATCTTCCCCTCGGATGACGTGAGTGATCTGCATATCGATGTCATCCACCACCACAGCCAGGTTATAGAGCGGTTGCCCCACTTCTCCCGGCGCTGCCGCCCGTGCCACAACCATATCGCCGCCCAAATCGCTGCCTTTCCAAGACAATTCACCCCGAACCAAATCGTTCCAGGCAATAGTGCGATCGTCGTCTATCTTAAACCGAATCACTGCCGTGCGTCCCTGGGCTTCAAACGCCGATCGTTGTTCTGGGGTTAAATTTCGGTGACGGTTGTCGTAGCGAGGCGCCAGTTTAGCGGCTTTCTGTGCCTCGCGCATCGCCGTTAATTCTTCTGGAGTTTCGTAGCTGCGATACGCCAGTCCCTTGTCGAGTAAGGTTTGCACCGCATTTTGGTAGAGATCCAGGCGTTGGGTTTGGAACACCGGACTTTCATCCCAGTCCAATCCCAGCCATTTCAAACCTTCGAGGATGTTGTCAGTATATTCCGATTTCGATCGTTCCCGATCGGTATCCTCCACGCGCAGAACAAACGTTCCCCCCTGATTGCGGGCGAACAGCCAGTTAAAGATGGCAGTTCTTGCCGTGCCGATGTGTAGATTTCCGGTGGGACTGGGGGCGATGCGAACTCTTACGGTCATGAAAATGGTAAATTTGGGGTGAAACGAGGCAGCTCGCTGGGCGACTGCTAGACCGATCATTGTACCTTAAATAAGTTATCGGTAATCGATGGTGGGTAATTCGGGAGCTTCTCAAACTCTGAGCCACTAACCTTTAGAATCAATATAGACCCGATCGTCTAATTTTTAATGGATTTCAATAGCGAAAACCTGGCAAAATATATAGAAGCCACCGATGGCATCTCCAAGCCCTGGCTGTTAGTTCAACTTCGCCTCAAAAAACTGGAAGAGCGCAGAGGCGAACTCTCGCCACAAGAGTATCGCGAACAAATCGAGGACATTCACAAAGACTTGATGAAATTGGGAGAATGGTGGGTTGGCAGAGAAGACGAGGCTTTCGGGAAACCCTAACAGCGATCTAGGGCGAGTGGCGATCGCCCCTTCGCCGAAGTCAAAATGCGTCTGGGAAAATAGAACAAGACGAAAACCGACACCGATCGCTTTGGGCAAAAGGAAAAGGGTAAAACGTTCAGGAGACAAGCATTGTCTCGATCGTGAAGGGTTTTCGGATTTACCTACAAGTGGCGAATCATTGTTACCAATTACCAATTACCAATTACCAATTACCCAACTTTAACAAATGTCTAGAACGAAAAAGTCTACATCAGAATCCGAAGCTCCCAAAACCGAATCTGCACCCAAGCCAAAGTCTGCGGTAAACTGGGGAAATCCGAACTATTTTTTTAACCGGGAATTAAGTTGGTTAGAATTTAACGATCGCGTGCTTCACGAAGCCCTCGATCCTCGAACCCCTTTGCTAGAACGGATCAAGTTCCTCGCCATTTTCAATTCCAACCTCGACGAATTTTTTATGGTGCGGGTGGCAGGACTCAAACAGCAGGTAGAGGCGGGGGTGATCAAATTAACCCCTGACGGTTGTACGCCGCAACAGCAACTGGCACGGATTCGAGAGCGTCTATATCCGATGGTGGTACAGCAACACAAACTACTTTCAAACCGAATTGCGTCCCAGCTTAACCCATCACGGCGTTCACCTCCTCGACTACATCGATCTCGATCTCGATCAACGCGCCTACCTGGAACAATACTTCGAGAAACGCATTTTCCCCGTCTTGACACCCCTGGCAGTCGATCCCAGCCATCCCTTCCCTCACCTCTCCAATCTCAGCCTCAATTTAGCGGTTGTCGTCCAAAATCCGGATACCGAGAAGGAATTGTTCGCGCGGATCAAAGTTCCCAAAGCCTTACCTCGCTTTATCCCATTGCCTCAACCCCTTTGTGTGTCTCCAGAGGGCAAACCTGCGGTTTGGATGGGGGTTTCACTAGAACAGGTAATCGCGCACAACCTCGAGGGACTGTTCCCGGGTATGAATATTTTGGAGTATCATCCCTTCCGAATTACTCGCCACGCCGATATTGCGATCGAGGAAGACGAAGCCGACGATCTATTATTGGCGATCGAACAAGAATTACGCAAGCGGCGTTCTGGCGGTTCGGTAGTACGCCTGGAAGTTCAAGCCACCCTTCCTTCGGGCATCCGAGAAATGTTGGTACGAGAGTTGGATTTGGAGGAGGCGGATGTTTATGAAGTTGAGGGATTATTGAATTTAGGAGACTTGATGTCTTGGCTGGGGTTGCCGCTGCCAGAACTCAAAGATCCACCTTGGAAACGGGTGACTCCCCCTCGCTTAAAGAATTTACCCCGTCTGGAGTCTTCTTCGGATGTTGAATTGGAAGGAGATTTATTCCGAGAAATTCGAGAACGAGGCGATATCCTTCTCCATCATCCCTATCATTCATTTTCCCGAACGGTTCAGCATTTCATTACCCAAGCCGCGTTCGATCCCCAAGTCTTGGCTATCAAAATGACTCTGTATCGTACGTCAGGTGATTCCCCGGTGATTGAAGCGTTGGTGAATGCGGCTGAAAATGGCAAGCAGGTTGCGGTTTTAGTAGAACTGAAAGCTCGTTTTGATGAGGAGAATAATATTCTCTGGGCGCGAAAACTCGAACAAGCTGGGGTTCATGTGGTGTACGGTTTGGTGGGACTGAAAACTCATACTAAAATAGCTTTAGCAGTCCGTCAGGAGGACGATCGAATTCGTCGTTACGTTCACATTGGTACGGGAAATTATAACCCTAAAACGGCTAAATTATACACGGATATTGGGATACTGAGTTGTCGGGAAGAGTTAGGTGCAGATTTAACCGATTTATTTAACTTTTTGACCGGGTATTCTCGCCAGAAATCGTACCGAAAACTATTAGTGGCTCCGGTGAGCTTGCGCGATCGAATGGTAGAGTGTATTCGCCGGGAAATCGATCTGGCTAAAGACGGGAAAGAAGGACGAATCGTGGCTAAGATGAATGCTTTAGTCGATCCGCAAATCATTTCTACCCTCTACGAAGCCTCGCAATCTGGGGTACAAATTGACTTAATCGTCCGGGGAATATGTTGCTTGCGTCCGGGATTGGTAGGGGTGAGTGAAAATATCCGGGTGATTAGTATTGTCGGTCGTTTTTTGGAACATTCCCGAATTTTCTACTTCCAAAATGGGGGTGACGAACAAGTTTTTATCGGCAGTGCCGATTGGATGCGAAGAAATCTCGATCGTCGGGTGGAAGCGGTGACTCCTGTGGAACAACCCGATCTGGCAAAAGATCTTCAAGAAATTCTGGGAATCATGTTATCAGACAACCGTCAAGCTTGGGAGTTACAGTCAGATGGCAGCTACATTCAGCGCCGCCCGAGGGATGAGAGTTCGGAACGTTCTTCTCAGAAGATTTTGATGGACATGGCAACGGAGGGGTTAGTGTAAAATTAATTGTCATCTCAAATATCCGAACAATTATCGACAACGATCGCATTTTCCACACCGCAACCCCTGCGCCTCTTTCTCAAATCCAAAGGCTTCTAACAAAAACTGCCAGCGACATTGACGGGTGTTGAGATACTGCGCCATTTGTCGGGTTGGGTTGGTGTTGGCAGTGGCGGGAGTGGCAAAGGAGAGAATGCGGTAGCGAAAGGGATCGATCCATTGCAGTTGTCCGGTACTGTGGAGAAGAGACAGGGCGAAAGGGCTGTCTTTGAATTGCTGGGAGACTTCCAGGATGTTACCCTGGGGTGGTAGTTTTTTTGCTAGTTGTCGGGCGCGTTGAGATTGCGATCGGGCTTTATTCTGGAAAAATTCCCATCGTTGTTTATCTCCAGGATCGAGTAATCCCGTCGGTTCGCTGACGAGAGTCAAGGCGTCAGCGGGTTTGCCGTCGCGTCCCGCCCGTCCCACTTCTTGCACGTATTCCGATAGCAAGGCAGGCGCTTGGAAATGCAGCACCCAGCGGACGTTACTGTTGTTGACCCCCATCCCGAAGGCGGAAGTACAGACGACAAAGGGCAATTTGCCAGTTAACCAGCGATCTTCGATCGATCGTCTCTCTTGCGGGCTCAGTCCGGCATGATAGGCTGCGGTTGCATATTTTTTTTCCCGCAACCACTGGGATAAACGTTCGGTATCGTTGCGAGTCCGGGTGTAAACCAAGCCTGTTTGTTGGGGATGCGCCTGGATGAATTGGAGTAACTGTTTTTGGCGTCCTCTCGGTGTCCAGGCAATCCGGACTTGTAAGGCAAGGTTGGGACGGTAGGGGTTTTGTCGGAAGAGTTGGGGCGATCGAAGTTGCAGGACTTGGCGGAGGGTTTTCTGCGCTTGAGGATCGGCGGTGGCAGTAAACGCGGCAATGGGGATTTTTGTCCCGGCGGGTTTGGATTTCAGCAGTGCCTCTCGCACGACCCCCAATCGTCGATAGGCGGGACGAAAGGTCTCTCCCCATTGTACCAAGCAATGGGCTTCGTCGAGAATTAAACTGTTAATTGTAATAGTCGGTTGGGCGATGAGTTCCCACACTTTGGGACTGAGTAATGTTTCCGGAGAAAGATACAGCAGGCGATAGCGATTTTGGGCGATCGATTGTAATATTTGTTTGCTTTGGAGTCGGGGAACTTCTGCGTGTAATGTAGCGGCACTCAAGCCTCGATCGTGTAGTTCTTTTACCTGATTTTCCATCAAGGCAACCAAGGGCGAAACCACCAAGGTCAAACCGGTTTGCAGCAGTGCGGGAAGTTGGAAACAAATAGATTTTCCACCCCCGGTTGGCAGAACGACTAACGCATCTTTTTGCTGCAAAATAGCCTTGACAATCTCGCCTTGAGGATATCGAAATTCATCGTATCCCCAAAGTTGCTTGAAAGTGTGGCGAACCCTTTCCCAGGAGGCATCGAGCATAACAGATTACTGCACTCATTACTGATTGCTGAATGAATCGCTTTCCCGCCGATCGACTTCATCTCGAATCGCGGTTAATGTTTTTTCCAGCGCATTTTTAAAAATGTCGTAGAATAAGTTTTCTGGGGTTCCTCGAGCGGGTTGAACTTCAACCGATTGAGTGACCAGTAGTTGGGGCGCTTCGCCTTCGACAGAACTGGCAAAGGGTTCGATCGTCCAATAGCCTTGAAATTGGGATAAATCGCCATCAACCAAGCTAAAATCGATACGTTGGTTTTCGGTTTGAATATTCTCGGTCAGCAATCTCGACTCAATATCAAACAATAAAACTCGCTGCTTGCTAACCTGTTCGACTAGGTAGCTATTTCCTTCAGATTCGATGACTGAACTGGAGACAATATTAGGCAAAAAATCGATAAAATTATTATAGTCGGTCAGCACTGCCCAAAGGTTATCTACCGAAGCATCAATGACCATTCGCGCCAGATATTGACCTTCGGTTCCGGTGACGACGATATCGCCATTTTCCAGAGCGGTTTTTTCTTCTAGAGATAACGGCTCGATCGTCGTGGTGGGGAGTTCTGTATTTGCCTCGACGAGGGAAATGGGGGCAACTATGCCTAAAACTGATAAACAGCTAGCCAGAATGGCAATCGACCATTTTTTTTTCATGAAAAGTTGTGAGATAAATAATGTTACAATAGCACATAATCTATAAAGATCGGACAATCGATCGCTCGAACTATTCTGGAAAATATCGAAATTATTGCCCATCGGGGATACAGTGCGATCGCCCCAGAAAATACCCTTCCTGCCTTCATCGCGGCGCTACAACACGGCGCCCATTCGGTAGAGTTCGACGTACAACTGAGTGCTGATGGAGTTCCGGTTGCTTTTCACGATATCACGTTAGATCGGATTGCTGGAATCTCCGGTTCGGTTGCCGATTTAACCCTTTCTCAACTTCAGCAGCTTGACGTAGGTTCGGGGAAGAGCGATCGATTTACCCTGACCCGGATTCCCACGCTTTCTCAAGTCTTAGACTGCTTGCAAAATCTGGAGAGATCGATCTATTTAGATCTTAAACCACACTGTGCGTGGTCGATCGCCAATCTGGAATTTCTTCTAGATTTACTCATCACCCAAGGTTGGGAAAATCGAGCAATTCTTTGCTCTTTTAGCGAAACCGTCCTCGATCGAATTCGCACCTGCAACCGCCAATTTCCTCTCGGCTATAGCGTTGCCACAGCGGAAGAATACCCCGCCAAACTGGAGTTAGCCGCCGCCGATGGTAACGCCGTCACCATCGCCGAATATCGAATTTTTCTCGATCGCCCCCAATGGGTGCAAATCGGTCGCGATCGGGGCGTAGAAGCAGTGGTATGGACGGTAGACGAGTTGTCAGATTGGCATCGTTTAACCGAGATCGGCATACACCGCATCATTACCAATTCTCTCCTGGCATCACAGCTTAACAATCAGCCAGGATTGTGATAAGTTACCCGCGAGAATTGAGAATTTTGAAAACGTCCTAATGATGAGCTATTGGCAAATCCAGTCAACCATCAACAGCCCGGTTTTTTGACATTATAATCTTCATGAGACAAAACGGCTTGGGGGATAGCCGTTGTTCCATCATCGTGGCAAATCATCCGATAGTTGCGAGTAATAGGAATGCTGATAATTTCCCGATTGTGGCGCAGGCGTTTTCCACCAAAGTCCCGGTAATCTTGTCCAGCACTCAACGCCGCCACGACCGTCCGAGACTTGATCACCACATGGGGAGGAAGCGCCGTAAGATCGATGGCATCATCGGTAAACGACGCTTCCCACTGGATTTTTTCCAAACGCTTTTGAGCCCGATCGTTTTCTTGCCGTTCTTTGTGCGCTTGCGCTTGAGCGCATCTGTGGCAAACTTGACCGTAGCCTTTATGACCGCAGGGAAATGTTTTTTTTCGTCTTTTAGGCATAAACCAGTTGTGTTGGTTTAAACCCACACCTTAATCGGGTTCATTGAGAGAACGGCTCCTTCTGGCGATGTCTATAGAAACCCATTCTGATTCTTCCATCGATCTTACTCGAAGATGCGATCGCTTAACAGTGACCAATGGGTAACAGGGAACAGTTATCCATCAAAGCACTACGAACCCCTAACAAACAGGCATTTTCTGATACACCTGTTCGATGGTTTTCGCCAATTGCCGCATTCCCGTCGCAATCTCCTCGTCTGTTGCCGTCAGACTCACGCGGATGCACTGTTTCGCGTGCCGCCAGTCTTCTTGGAGTCCGGGGAAAAAGGGTTCGCCCGGTACGACAATCACCCCCGCTCTCTTAATTTCTTGGTACAATTGCCAATCCGTCATCGGCAAATCTTGGAACCACAACCAAGCAAAAATCGCCCCTTCTCCGCGATGTAAGAACCACGGCACATCTTTCGGCATGGCTGCGTGTAAAGTCTCTTCCACCACCTCAAATTTTTTCTGGTAATGGGGACGCACCACGTTGGCGGCAATGTCTCCCAGAGCCCCAGAGGCAATGGCACGGGCGGCAATCGCCTGTCCGTACCGAGAAGAATGGATACAGAGGTTTGTCTGGAACGATTCGAGCACCTGAATCAGCCGTTGGGGACCGATGGCAACTCCAATACGCTCTCCCGGCAATCCTGCCTTAGACAAACTCAGGCAGTGGACGATATTCGACCCAAAAATCGGGTTCATTTCGGTAAAATTCAATGCCGGATACGGGGGAGCATAGGCAGAGTCTACAAAGACGGGAACATTGTGGGTTTCGGCGAGGGCGGAAATTTGTCGCACTTCGTCATCGCTGAGGACGTTTCCGGTGGGGTTGCAAGGACGAGAAAAGATAACGCAGCCGACGTTCTCGTCGATTTCTAGCTGGCTGAAATCCGGGCGATATTTGAATTGATGATTTGCCGCATCGATGTCCAGAGCGGGTTTGTAGGAAATCAGCGCTTCTTTGACCAAACTGACGCCACCGTAACCGGTATAGTCTGGACAGAGGGGTAGTACGATGCGTTTGAGTTTGC
This sequence comes from uncultured cyanobacterium, assembly GCA_963838375.1. Lineage (GTDB taxonomy): Bacteria > Cyanobacteriota > Cyanobacteriia > Cyanobacteriales > Geitlerinemataceae > DVED01. The sequence goes on from CAWIQY010000021.1 coordinate 241,302, forward strand.
CGTCTTGGGTGTAGCCGCCGAAAGCGTTGGCGGCGTAGAAGTAAATCGATTGGCTACCGGGGGTGATGAGGATATTTCGATCGCTCAAACCTAAGCCGTAGCGGCTGTTGAAATCATCTCGCACCGCCGAAATCAGGGGTTGGTATCCTTGAGAGGAACCGTAGCGACACACCACTTCTCCATAGTCTGGCGTGGCAAGGAGTTCTGCTGTACAATCGCGCCATAGTTGCTCGACTTGTGGCAAAATAACCGGGTTGCCTGCGCTCAAGTTAATAAACTCTTGTCCTTCCCCTGCTTGTAGTGTTTCGATGATGTCCTTCATAATCGCCCGCACCCCGGTCAGGTGGGACATTTGTTCGCCAAATCGAGTCAAAGCAGGGTTCATAGTCGTTCCGGTAATTGTAGAGGTAGATGGAGAACGCGATGTGCGCTCCTGAGAAGTCAGATGCAAGCATCGCATGGGTTTTTATCTTGTCTTATCGTAGCCCAAGCGATACTTCTCGATAAAGTTCGATGGCGGATTGAAAGCAGAGACTGACTGGGAATGTCTGGCAGATGTAGGGCAGACAAAGCGGTAATATGAGGATATTGATGCTTAGATGGTACTGTTGCCAGCTCATTTTCCCAAGCGTTTCGGCAATTGGGTCTTCCCAGTCTGACGCTTGGGTCGCCGAGGTTGAGTAGCCGAGGTAGAAATTTGGGTTCAAAAGCCCCGAGCTGTAGGGGAACCTAAGCGATCTGTCGAGTTAAGAGCTTTGTCTGTGCGATCGTTGTCTGTGCGATCGTGAAGTTTTTGCCATTGGGGATTGCGATCGATCGGGACTTATCGATCTTTGGGATTGTCATTTGTCAAGTTTTTACCGTCAAGTCCCGACTATTTGTCGCTTCTTCGTCGAAAATGATTGAATTTTGAGGAAGTGGCTTGTAGTAAGGTTATAAACTGTTCCAAATTCTCTTAACATAATTCTATGGATGTCTCGAGCATAGAAAAGCTACTCCAAGACAAAATTGGGTTAGAAGGAGGTCGAATTAACTCTAGTCATATTGCAAAAGTGGTGAGCGATCGAATGTCGGCTTTGGAGCAACCGAACTTCAATGCTTACCTGCACCGCGTGCAAACTTCTAGTCAAGAACTGGAGGCGCTTGTAGAAAGTATCGTTGTCCCAGAAACTTGGTTTTTTCGGGATCGAGAAGCTTTCAATTTCATGAGATTGTATGTGAAGTATACCTGGTCTGTCTCTCATTCAAATAAAGTTTTGCGTGTTTTGAGCGTTCCTTGCTCTACCGGAGAAGAACCTTATTCGATCGCCATTGCACTCTTAGAAAGTGGTCTAACGCCAAATCAGTTTACAATCGATGCGATCGACATCAGTAAAATAGCGCTGGAAAAAGCTAGATCTGCACTGTATCGAGAAAATTCATTCCGAGGAAAAGATCTAGATTTTAGAAATCGCTATTTCAAAAGACAAGACCAGCGATACAAACTCTATGACTCGATCGGTAAAAACATCCGTTTTAGGTGGGGTAATATTCTCCAGCCAAACTTCTTGTCCGACCAGCAGCGTTATCATATCATCTGGTGTCGGAACTTACTAATTTATTTTAATCGAGCCTCTCAAAAAAAAGTGTTTGAAACATTAGATCGTCTTCTCGTACCCGAAGGTCTCTTATTTTTGGGTTATGCTGAATTTGGAACCCTAAAAAGCGATCGACTTGTTTCCGTTCACCATCCTCGCGCGTTTGCTTATCGAAAAGTCGTCAACTCAATTTCACGCTCTCGCCAAAAGACTCAACAAAAGGACTCGACCCAAAAAGTCACATTTAAATCATCTACGGTTTATTCAAAATCCAAAGAGCTTCCAACAGCTCAAAAAATTTCCCAACTTCCCTTAGCCGAATCCGATCTCCAGGCTGCACGACGTTTAGCGAATGAAGGCAAGTTAGAAGCCGCAATCTCCCATTGCGAGACCTATATTCGGCGAAATCGGACGAGTAGTGAAGCTTACTTGTTAATTGGCGAGATCGAGCAAGCTTTAGGTCATAATGATATCGCTGAAGCGAACTTGCGCAAAGCCATTTACTTAGAGCCAGATTGCTATGAAGCACTGGTTCATCTGGCTCAACTGCAAGAACAGCGCGGAGACGATCGTAGTGCAGCCATTATACGCCAGCGCATCCAAAGACTTTTATCAACTTCAGAAAACTAAAAAAATAGAATTTTAGAAAGTTGTTAGAATTTGGGTTTAGCCGACGATTGCTTCGCAATGAATCATCAAAAATAAACACTTCTATATTTTTGAGGTATAAAAAGATATGTTTAAAAACTGGACGCTCGAACAGCGGATGCTCTTGTCCTACTTGGTCATCGGCGGACTATTTTTCTTAGTCGCCGGCATTGGCTGGATGAGCACCCATCGACTGAAAGAGCATATTGAAAGTGTGGCGAGTTTGTGGAAAGCCAATGAGGGAAAAACCCAAGTAGACTCATCGGAAAATATGCTAGCTATCGATTTACTGCCAGCGGAACGAGAAGCCGAAGTTCAGAGAATTGAAAAAGCACGACAACAAAGCCGCGAAGGATTTGAGAATTACGAACAAATTCCTCGAAATGCTACAGAAGAACAGCTGTATCAAACCCTTCGTAACAATTGGGATCTTTGGTTGAGCGATCATCAACAACTCATTGTTATCAACCAGCAGCTCCAAAACACGGTGGATGAAAAAGAACAAGTAGAACTTCTCAATAAAATTGCGAGACAAACGAAAAGAAACAGAGCTTCTTTTGAGCGATCGACAAATGATATTTTAGCGTTAATTCAGTATAACGAAGGTCAAGCCAATTCCGACGTTAGACTCAGTACTATTTTATCTTGGATCGGGTTGTTTATCAGTGTGGGAACCGTTCTCTGGTTCCGGTGGTACTTCACCCAAACTGTATCTAAACCCCTGGGAGCAAAAATTGCCAATGTCGTTAAAGTTGCCGAAGAAATTTCTACCGGAAATTTGACCGCAAAGATCGATCGAAGTTCGGTAAATGGGAAGTTTGAAAAAGATGAAATTGGTAAACTCCAACTTTCTTTCGGACGGATGAATGAAAACCTGAATTCTCTGGTCAAACAAGTTCAGGAATCCAGCATTCAAATCATGTCTTCAGCAACCCAAATTTCGGCATCCGGTAAGGAACTAGAAGCGACGATGACCGAACAGGTTGCCTCCGTCAACGAAGTGGCAACCACCAGCAAAGAAATTGCCGCCACCACAGAAGAAATGGTACGCACAATTGGGGAAGTCGCGGAGGTTTCTGGAGAGACTGCTCTGTCAGCCGCCAGCGGTCAAGATCAGTTGATTGAGATGGAAAATACCATGCGTCAACTCACCCATGCCACCGGTTCGATTTCCGCCAAACTCGGTGCAATCAGCGAGAAAGCTAACAATATCAGCAGCGTCGTTACCACAATTACTAAAGTTGCCGACCAAACTAACTTATTGTCACTGAATGCTGCCATCGAAGCCGAAAAAGCCGGGGAATACGGTTCCGGTTTTGCCGTTGTGGCGCGAGAAATTCGCCGTCTCGCCGACCAAACGGCGGTGGCAACATTAGAAATCGAGCAGATGGTTAAAGATATGCAATCGGCGGTTTCTAGTGGAGTCATGGAAATGGATAAATTCACCCAAGAAGTGAGTCATGGTGTTAACGATGTACGGAGTATTAGCGGACAACTCGCTCAAGTGATCGAGCAAGTGCAAAGTTTGACTCCGCGTTTTGAAGTGGTGAATGAGGGAATTGAAGGACAGTCTATTGGGGCCCAGCAAATTAGTCAAGCGATGTCGCAATTGAGTGAAGCGTCGCGGCAAATTGCGGATTCGTTGCGGGAGACTAATAATGCGATCGATCAGCTTAATGATGCCTCAACCGGTTTACAGAAAGAAGTGGCAAAGTTTAGAGTGTAGTTTTTGAAAGTTAATAGTTTATAGTTAATAGTTAATAAGTATTGAGCGAACCATAAACCTCAAACCCCAAATGACTAATCGCCCGAGTTTTAACGATTGCTGGAATCAAATTGGGGTCAAAGGCGATCGATCTTGTTCGGAGCTAGAAACCCATATTCACTGCCGTAACTGTCCGGTCTATTCGGCTGCGGGACGAGGTTTGTTGGAGCGAGAAGCACCGCCTGGGTATCTAGAAGAATGGACAAATTTACTCGCCCAAAGTCCGAGCATTCCCAGCCCAGGTGAGCGTCAGAAAACAGCTATCCAACAGGCAAAAAAATCGCTTTCGGTAACGATTTTTCGGCTGGGAGATGAATGGCTAGCACTCCCCGCCACACTCTTTAAAGAAGTGACCTCACCCAATCCTATTCATACCCTTCCCCATCGCAGCAACGATCTATTTTTAGGCTTGGCGAATGTTCGGGGAGAAATTTTGATGTGCATTTCTCTGTTTAACTTTCTCGGTATCACCAGTACCGCCGATGCCAGTGCGAAAATCAGTCCCGTCGTCTATCAACGCATGGTGGTGGTTGAAGTGGAAGGCTATCCTTGGGCGTTTGTCGTGGATGAAGTTTACGGGGTTCACCGCGTTGGAGAAGAGGATTTTTGTCCCGCTCCCGCAGCGATCGTCAGAGCGGAAGAAAGTTATACAATGAGCACGATTAATTGGAAAAATAAAAGAGTTAATTATTTAGATTCCGAACTGCTATTCTATACGCTACAGCGGAGGGTGCTGTGATCGACGGCGGATTTGATATGAGCGATTTCTCCATGATGGATTTATTCCGCATGGAAGTCGAAGGTCAGGCAGAAGTTCTCAACGAAAACCTCTTAGCCCTAGAAGGCGATCCCCGATCGCCCGAAGCTCTGGAATGTTTGATGAGAGCGGCTCATTCGGTCAAAGGAGCGGCTCGAATTATCGATTTGGATGCAGCCGTCCAAATTGCCCATGTCATGGAAGATAGCTTCGTGGCGGCTCAAGGAGGAACGATCGTTTTGGAGAGCGAACAAATCGATGTGCTGTTGCAGGGCGTCGATTGTTTGGTGAAGATCTCTGTAGTTGGGGAAGCGGGAATCGAAAGCTGGCTTGCCGAACACCAAGGGGAAATAGAATCTCTGCAAGAATCGATCTCTGCCTTGTATTCTCTTGAGAAGTCTTCTCTTGAGGAAGCTGAATCGACACCAGAAACCCCAGAAAATACGATCGTCGCAGCAGAACCCCCCAAAGAAATTGGAGTCGGGATGCCAAAAAACACCGTAGCGCCCGAAAGTGAGATCGTCAACCGCGACACTTTTGCCGGCGCCGTCGGACTCCCTCCCTCCGCCACTCATAACGTTAAAGACCGAGTGGTACGAGTCAGCGCCGAAAACCTCAACCGGATTATGGGCTTAGCTGGGGAATCTTTGGTAGAAGCCAATTGGCTCGAGCCCTTTGGTGAATCCCTACTCCGACTGAAAAAACAGCAACGAGAACTGTGTGACGGTCTAGCCAAACTCCAGGAAGCACTCAGCAGTGTTCCCCTCGATTCTACTGCCGACAAGCACCTACAAGACGCTCAAGCTAAAGGTCGTCAATGCCAGGAAATGCTGGTGGAACGCCTCGCTGAGTTAGATCTATTTACTCGTCGGTCAGCAAACCTCTCCGACAGCCTATACCGGGAAGTGATTTCTTCCCATATGCGCCCGTTTGAGGATGGAGTCAACAAGTTTTTTCGCATGGTGCGAGATTTAGCGAAAAATTTAGGTAAACAAGCTCGATTGGAATTAATAGGTAAATCGACTCAAGTCGATCGAGACATCCTGGAAAAGTTAGATGCACCCCTGACGCATATCTTACGCAATAGCATCGATCACGGTATTGAGATGCCAGAAGAACGCATCGCTGCGGGGAAACCACCGCATGGGGAAATTCGTCTAGAAGCCGTTCATCGCTCGGGAATGCTGTCGATTTCCATCTCCGATGATGGTCGGGGAATCGATTTGCAAAAGTTGCGAGAAAAGGTCGTTCACAAAGGATTGATCTCCGCGGAAATGGCAGCGCAACTGGGCGAAGCCGAACTGATGGACTTTCTATTTGTACCGGGGTTTTCCACCGCCCAAAAAGTGACCGAAATTTCCGGTCGCGGGGTGGGATTGGATATTGCCCTGAGTATGGCACAGGAAGTGGGAGGGACAGTGCGAGCGGTTTCCCAACCGGGAAAAGGGATGACTTTTCATTTTCAACTGCCGTTAACGCTATCGGTAATTCGCACCCTAATTGTGGAAATTTCCGGTGAACCTTATGCTTTTCCGCTCACTCGGATCGATCGAATTTTGCAAGTCTCCAAATCGCAAGTTTCTACCATTGAAAGCCGCAAATATTTTACATTGAATGGGGAAAATATTGGCTTAGTGGCTGCCCATCAAGTGTTGAAATTGCCCGACCCAAATTTGAGGCAAGATCCCTTACCGACGATCGTCATTGGCGATCGAGATAGCCATTATGGATTGGTGGTGGATAAGTTTTTGGGGGAACGAGATCTGGTGGTTCGCCCTTTAGATCCTCGGTTGGGGAAAGTTCCCGATATGAGCGCGGCAGCCTTGCGGGAAGACGGATCTCTGGTGCTGATCGTCGATGTTGCCGATTTAGTCCGATCGATCGATAGCCTGATCTCCAGTCAAGATTTGAGCCAAATCGAACCCGAAGACAACGACACCGAAGAAAACCCTTCCAAGCGCGTTCTCGTGGTAGACGATTCGATCACCGTGCGCGAAATGGAACGAAAATTACTGGAAAATAATGGCTATCAAGTCGAAATTGCAGTTAATGGCATGGATGGATGGAACGCCGCTCGTTCGGGTCACTTCGATCTGGTGGTGACCGATGTCGATATGCCCCGCATGACCGGAATTGAATTCACCAGTTTGATGAGACAACATCCCAAATTGAAATCCGTACCTGTGGTGATTGTCTCTTATAAAGATCGCGAAGAAGATCGCATCAAAGGATTAGATGCCGGAGCCAACTATTACCTGACAAAAAGTAGTTTTCACGATAACACCTTTATTAAGGCAGTGCGCGACTTGATTGGGGAGTAGTCGATCCGTGAAAATACTGAAGGTCTGCTCAGATGATGACACTCTTCGGTTAAGGTGGGTGATTGGTCATGGATTGTGAGCGCGTCACTAGTAGCTAGAGTTCCCATTACCCATTACCCATTACCCATTACCCATTACCCAAATCATGAGAATCGGTATTATCAACGATACATTAATGTCTGTCGAAGCCCTGCGACGAGTGGTGACATCAGTCCCCGAACACGAAGTCGCTTGGATTGCCCGAGACGGGGCGCAAGCCGTTGCCCTTTGTGCTGCCGATACCCCGGACTTGCTGTTGATGGATTTGATCATGCCAAAGATGGATGGAGCACAAGCCACCCAGCAGATTATGAAAAACTCGCCCTGCGCGATTTTGATCGTCACCGCCAGCATTAAGGGCAATTCGTCGAAAGTCTTTGAAGCCATGGGATATGGGGCGCTGGACGTGGTCAGTACACCAGCGCTGGGGGCGCAAGGGAAGCCGGGTGCAGCCCAGGTTCTGTTGAGCAAAATTGCCCGAATTGGTGCAAAAATCAAAGGATCGCCCACCCCGACACGGACAACAACATCAGTCTCAAAAGCCTCCCCAGCGAGTACCCCAACAGTCAAAAACAGCGTACCGCCGTTGGTGGTGATCGGTTCGTCTACGGGGGGTTCCCACGCTCTGACGACCGTTTTGACCAGTTTACCCAAAAACTTTCGATCGGCGATCGCCATTGTCCAGCACGTCGATTTGCAGTTCGCTCAGGGGTTAGCCGATTGGTTGAATTGCCAAACGCCGCTGAGCGTTCAGTTGGCGGCATCGGGTAGTCGTCTCGAAGCGGGCAAAGTTTTGATTGCTGCCAGTAACGATCACTTGGTGATTGATTCTAGCTTGACTTTGCGGTATACCCCCGAACCCCAAGATAACCCTTACCGTCCCTCTGTGGATGTGTTTTTCGAGAGCGTCGCCCAGAATTGGCCCGCACGAGGAAAAGCTGTATTGCTGACGGGAATGGGACGAGATGGCGCCAAAGGAATGAACTTGCTAAAAGCTAAAGGTTGGCATACGATCGCCCAAGATGAAAGTACCTGCGTGGTCTATGGAATGCCAAAAGCGGCTGTAGACTTGGGCGCTGCTATCGAAGTCTTGCCCCTGAATAAAATTGCATCGGCTTTGAATTGAGACATTCGGGAGGAATGGGATCGAGTCGAGGCGATCGATTTCTTTCAATTTCTTGCATTGAACACCGCCTAACATCTATCCTCAATAGACGACCCGAGTTTACTCAATTCGCCATTCTCATGTTAGAAGCCTGTGTATTAGCAACAATATTGTGCGGATTTTTCGGCATCATCCTGAAAAAAAACCTGGTGATGAAGATCGTCTCGATGGATGTCATGAGTACGGGAGTTATCGCCTATTACGTGGTGGTTGCGTCGCGAGATGGCTTGTTCACTCCCATTATTTCCAATACTGAAAATATAGCCTACGCCGACCCGGTTCCCCAAGCGGTCATTTTAACAGCGATCGTCATCGGTTTTTCCATTCAAGCGCTCATGTTGGTCGGTGTCATGAAGCTATCCCGAGATAATCCTACTTTGGAAAGCCACGAGATCGAGAAAAACAATACGCCATGAATGCTCTTACGATCGCCTGGGTTGCTCTCCCATTTTTTGTCGGGTTCGTCATTTTTTTACTCCCAAAACTCGATCGATCTCTGGCACTTTTAGGAGCGCTGGTTTCCACCGGATATGCGTTGCAATTATTTAACCGACAGTCGCCGCTGACACTCGAATTACTGGACAATTTTGGTGTCACTTTAGCGATCGACGAGTTGAGTGGCTACTTCATATTCACCAATGCGATCGTCACAGTTGCCGTCATCCTCTACTGTTGGCACAGTGGTAAAACCGCTTTTTTTTATGCCCAAATCCTGATGTTGCACGGCAGTGTCAATGCCGCGTTCGTCTCCACGGACTTCATCAGCCTGTATGTAGCCCTCGAAGTCAGCGGAATTGCTGCATTTCTCTTAATTGCCTATCCTCGCACCGATCGATCGATTTGGGTGGGTTTGCGCTACCTGTTCATCAGCAATACCGCCATGCTATTTTATTTGGTGGGGGCAGTGCTGGTTTATCAGGCGAGTCATTCCTTTAGTTTTGCTGGGTTGAGTCAAGCGCCTCCCGAAGCAGTTGCCCTGATCTTTTTGGGACTCCTTGTCAAAGGCGGGATATTTGTCTCGGGATTGTGGTTGCCGTTAACCCACTCCGAATCCGAAACCCCCGTATCGGCATTGCTGTCGGGGGTTGTGGTCAAAGCAGGCGTGTATCCCCTCATGCGGTGCGCGCTGATTGTCGATGAGATCGATCCCGTTATCCGCATCTTCGGCGTAGGGACGGCGCTGCTGGGCGTGTTCTATGCCGTTTTTGAAAAGGATACCAAGCGGATGCTGGCGTTTCATACGGTTTCCCAGCTCGGCTTTATTCTGGCTGCCCCCTCTGTGGGAGGATTTTACGCCCTGACTCACGGATTGGTCAAATCAGCACTATTTCTCATCTCCGGAGCTTTACCCAGTCGAAACTTCAAGGAACTGCAACAGACGCCCATGAAAACCTCGCTGTGGATTGCGCTGGTAATTGCCAGTTTTTCGATCTCCGGTTTTCCCATGTTGGCTGGCTTTGGCGCCAAAGTGTTGACGACTAAAAATCTCTTACCCTGGCAAGTCATTGGCATGAATATTGCGGCATTGGGGACGGCGATTTCGTTTGCTAAATTCATTTTTCTTCCCCATAAAAAGCAAACAGAAACCGAGGGACAAAAGGATCTATCGCCTGGTTTTTGGTCTGCCATGGTACTGTTGCTCGGGGGTCTGATTGCCGCCAATAGCATCTATTATGAAGCGTATACTGTTGCCAATACGATCAAACCCCTGGCAACGATCGGCATCGGGTGGTTAGCTTATGGATTTATTTTTAAACGCACAATTGTCAAATTACCCCGTTTGCTCGAACAATTCGATCATCTCATTGGGGTGATGAGTGTGACGATCGTTTTGATATTCTGGATGGTACTGACTCGATCGCTTTCCATGCCGTAGATGGGGATTAACTTTTAACTTTTACCTTTTTCATTCACGACTTAATTAACAACGGAAGTTGGTGCTTTTTCTCAGACTCATGAACACCTTGACAATTGCCTGGATTGCTCTGCCATTTTTTTTAGGATTCAGCATTTATCTGATTCCCAAACTTCACAAAGTCCTCGCCCTATTTGGGGTTCTGGCTTCTGCGGGCTATGCCTTGCAGGTATTTTTACAAAAAGCACCACTGACACTACAGTTGCTGGATAACTTTGGGGTTACTTTAGCAATCGACGAATTGAGTGGCTACTTTATCCTAACCAATGCGCTAGTCACAACCGGGGTAATCCTCTACTGTTGGCGCAGCGATAAGACGAGTTTCTTTTTTATGCAGGCTTTGATTCTGCATGGCAGTGTCAATGCAGCCTTCGTCTCCACAGATTTTATCAGCTTATATGTGGCGCTGGAAGTCAGCGGCATTGCTGCCTTTCTTTTAATTGCCTATCCTCGCACCGATCGATCGATTTGGGTAGCCCTGCGCTATCTGTTTGTCAGCAACACCGCCATGCTATTTTATCTGGTGGGGGCAGTGCTGGTTTACAAAGCGCATCACTCCTTTGCCTTTGCCGGGTTGCGCGACGCACCTCCCGAAGCGCTAGCTCTGATTTTTATGGGACTGTTGATTAAGGGTGGGGTATTCGTCTCCGGATTGTGGCTGCCGTTAACCCACTCCGAATCTGACACCCCCGTATCGGCGCTGCTGTCGGGGGTCGTGGTCAAAGCGGGCGTATATCCTCTGGTGCGGTGCGCGTTAATTGTCCCCGAGGTCGAGCCGATTATCCAGATTTTCGGCGTGGGGACAGCGCTGCTGGGCGCGTTCTATGCCATCTTTGAAAAGGATACCAAGCGCACCCTGGCGTTGAGTACAGTTTCGCAGTTGGGTTACATCCTCGCCGCACCCCAAGTCGGCGGCTTTTATGCGTTGGCGCACGGTTTGGCAAAGTCAACACTTTTCCTGAGCGCGGGTAACTTACCGAGTCGAAAATTCCAGGAACTGCAACAAAGACGCATCGATTCCAAAATATGGATCGTTTTGGTGGTGGCGGGCCTTTCCATCTCCGGCTTTCCTTTGTTGTCCGGGTTTGGAGCCAAAGTATTAACCTTAGATTCTTTGTTACCTTGGCAAGATATCATCATGAATGTGGCGGTTGTGGGAACGGCAATTGTGTATGCCAAATTTATCTTTCTGCCCCATAAAAAACAAGAAACACAAAAAAATGTCAAGTCCGGTTTTTGGGTGGCGGTCATTTTTTTGCTGTGTTGTTCGATCGCCGCCAATGGCTTTTACGAGCAGGCGTATACGGTTGCTAAGATGGGGAAAGCGATCGCCACTATTGGTTTAGGGTGGTTAGCCTATTTTCTAATTTTTAAACGATTTGAATTCAAGCTACCCCGAGGAGTCGAAGAACTCGAACATTTGATTGGGGGAATGAGTCTGATGGTAATTTTGATATTCTGGATGGTGTTGGCATGATTGGAAATCTGATATTACGACTCACTATCTGGTTTCTACTGACCTCCGATTTGACTGTACCCAATATTATTATCGGAGTCATCGTTGCTTTGATTTTACCCCGTGGGACTCCATCCCCGGAAGCCTTAAAAGATTTGCTGCGGGTATTGGGTAAAATTGTCATGGCGATTCCCCAGGCTTATATGGAAGCAGTAGAAATTATCATCCGTCCCCATAAATATGAAGATATCGTTCTAGAAAAAGTTCGACAAGGACGATCGCCTCGATTGATTTTTCTCGATATATTTCTCATCACATTTACTCCAAAAACAATCGTGGTTAAATATCGCCGGGAGGGTTACTACGAAATACATCGGGTACTACGGAGGTCAAATAATCCATGAACAATCTCATCCTGATTGCGATGATTTTAGCCCTGCTGATTCCCATTTATGAGGCTTGGAAAGATGAGAATATCTGGCAAACTATGCTCGCTTTTGCCAGTATTTCTACCAAGACCGCTATTATCGCTCTGGTGGTATCCGTCCTGCGGGATGATTGGATGATAGGTGTGGTAGCGGTGATTATTTTGAGTGTGGGGAATGCGGGATTAATGCTGCTGGCTCAGATTCTTAAAAGAATGAGGGAAGAATGATAAATAGTATTAGTTACGCCTGTATTGGTATCGGTATTTTCTTTTGGTTTTGGGGGACGTTTCCTCTGCTGGGTAAACGATCGGTTTTATTTAAACTGCATAGTCTTTCGGTGGCAGATACCCTAGGTTCGATCGCCATTGTCTTTGGACTATTATTACAAATCCCCAGTGAGTGGCCCCTGCTGATCCTCGCCATCATCACCTTAGCCATATGGAACACGATGCTGGGGTATGTATTAGCTTACTGTTCCAGTAGTGGGGATGAGAATGAACAATATTGATATCTATGTCTATATTATTGTCGCCTTGCTGCCCTTAGCGGCTTGTTTGGTGGTGTTGCAGGTTAATCCCTACCACGCTTTAGCGCTACGGGGTATTTTAGGGGCGATCGCCGCGTTAGTTTATGCGATATTGGGGGCTCCCGATGTGGCGCTGACAGAGGCGTTGATGGGGACGTTACTAGCGATTACGCTGTATGCGGTGGCGGTACGATCGTCGCTGGTGTTGCGTTTGGGCATACTCGAGGATGGGGAAAATTCTTCAGCCGATCCCAATTTGGACGAACTTATGGCGGAGTTACGTACCATTTTTGACAAACGCCATATGCGATTGGATATCGTGAGATACACCGATCGACAGGCTTTGAAACGGGCGCTAATGGAGAAAGAAATTCACGTTACGTTTACCCCACAAGCATCACTCGAACCCGACGATCGAAACCCGGAAACGTCGGAGACCGAAAAACAACCTTATCACGCCACAATTCGGATTGGGCGGATTTATGAGATCCTGCAAACCGAACTTGTATCCCCAAGCACAGTTTTAAACTACATCGATGTCCCCGATGTCAGTGTACCAAAATTAGAGGAGAAGCATTTATGAAATTGGTTTACATTGGTGCGGGAATTGCACTGTTTATAAAAATGCTACTGATCTCCAATCCAGAAGCAGAATTTCCGGTATCGATCGTTGAAGCCGTCGTGCAAGATAGTGGCGTTCCCAATGCGGTTTCGGGTATCATTTTTCGCAACCGATTGTATGACACCATCTTTGAAGTGGTCGTTTTTACGATCGCAATTTTGGGGGCAACTTTCCTGCTGGCAAACGAACGACCTTTTTGTACCATCTATCACTTTACCGATCGACCTTCGATCGTTTTGGCGCGGTTAGGTGCAACGATTTCCGCCTTAGTTGGTATCGAACTGGGAATTCGCGGACACCTCAGTCCAGGTGGGGGTTTTGCCGCTGGAGTCGCTGGAGGAACGGCGATCGGCTTAGTGGCAATTACGGCATCCTCGGAATGGATGCAAGCCATTTACAAACGCTGGCATGCGGCTAAATGGGAAAAAGTTTCGGTGTTGGTTTTCATCCTTCTGTCAGTCATGACTTTGTGGGGATGGGAACTTCCTCACGGAGAGTTAGGGACATTATTAAGTGGTGGAATTCTCCCTTTATTGAATTTGTTGGTGGCGATAAAAGTAGCCTTGGGGTCTTGGGCGGTTCTTTTAGTATTTATTCACTATCGAGGATTGTTGTAATAAGTAATAAGTAATAAGTAATAAGTAATAAGTAATAAGTAATAAGTAATAAGTAATAAGTAATAAGTAATAAGTAATAAGTAATAAGTCGATGGGATCTATCGTTTTTGGAATGCACTCATCTGGCTGTAAAATCGTGCCAACTCCGATCGAGAAAAGTCGTGAGTTAGCCCAAACGCAGTGGTGTCAACTTAAGGTTGTGGATGCTTTGTCAAGATCGCTATCTTTGGGGGAAAACCCGGACTTGGGGGGTCTCCCCCCAAACCCCCCGCCGGGGTCGTGACGCCGCCCCCAGACCCCCCACGTATAAGAGTCCAATCCCTAGGACTAATGGGTTCGAGCGATTTCGAGCGATGTCACTTGACACGCGACCCAATTTCGGTAGATGAAAACCGGTTTTTCCTCTAAATTTGTGTAAATCTGGTGATAGTTGGCCGATCGTCCCCAAACCCCCCAACTCCCAAAATGATCCAGTTTCGCTTGCCCATTTCCCCCGCAAAATCTTTTTTGCCTACACTCTTCGGATCTCTGTCTGGCTTGATTGTCGGTATCGGTTTAGTCTTCCCGTTACCCAGTCGGGCCCAATCGGGATTGAGTGTCGTTCGCAGTACGGATAATCAGGAAGAATGGGATCGAATTACTCAACGTTTAGATGCGGCGGGTATCTCCTATCAAATCATTGAATGGTCGCAAGTTGAGAGTGCCGAGGATCTCACCAAGACTCCATTGTTATTTTTACCCAACGTGGAAACCTGGAGTCGGGAACAAGCTGATGCCGTGGAAACCTGGTTAAATGAAGGGGGACAGGCGATCGTTTCCGGGTCTGTAGGGACTCAATCTCCGTTGCGAGTTCGCCGACAGTTAGACTCGATTTTGGGCGCATATTGGTCGATGTCGCTGCCGCCGTTGGTGACGTTGGAAGTGGTGGGTTGTCAGCAAGTTCGACTGTGCGAGACGTCGCCGAATTGGATTCCGGGGGATATGGCGAGTGGTTCCGTTCGTGGTGGAGTTCTAGCCCCGACAGAAGACACTCAAACCCTGGCGGCATGGCAAATTGCCGGAAATGCCCCAGCGGTGGTGAGAAACGATCGAGTCGCGTTTCTCGGGTGGCAGTGGGGGGCGGGGAATGAAGATTCGGCAGACTTCGATATTGCTTGGTTTCGGGCTGTTGTCGGTCATTACGGCATCGTTGCATCTGCGGAAAGTCCCCAAAAACCGATTATTGGTTCTCCCGAACCCGAACGTCCCCAACTTCCCCAAAAACCGATCGCAATTTCTCCCCTACCCGAACGCAATCCTGAAGCCGAAATCACCGACCCGGCATCTCAAGTCGCCCCGCCGGGATTGCGCGTCACACCGGGAAATCAGCCGATTACTCGCATTGAAGCGCTGCGGATGCGCCAGGAGTTGATGGCGTTGTTGGGGCGAGTGGAAAGCGCTTTACTGGCGGCAGAGTCGATGGACGTTTCTGCGGAAATTGGAGAAAAAGGAGGAACTGGGGAAGGGGGTATTCTCGAAGGTGCGGCAAGCGATGCCATTACCCAAGCGCAGCAAGTGCTACAAGCGTTTCCCGGCTGGGTGGATAATCAGCAATATGGGGAAGCCCGCGATCGATGGTTACAGGCGCGACAGCATCTCTGGGATCGCTATCCCAACGATCGACCCCGCGCCCAGTCGGAGATTCGGGCAATTTGGCTCGATCGCGGCACCATTGTTCGGGCGGGTTCTCGGGAGGGCTTAATCAAGGTTTTCGATCGCTTTCAAAGTGCAGGAATTAATACTATCTTTTTTGAAACGATCAATGCCGGATATCCCATTTATCCTTCTCAAGGTTGCACCCGCACAAAATCCCTTAATTGCCAATTGGGACCCGTTGAAGGAAGCGGTGGAGTTGGCACACGATCGAAATATGGAACTGCACGCTTGGATGTGGGCATTTGCTGTTGGTAACACTCGTCATAATACACTCATTGGCGAATCTCCAGAGTATCCCGGTTCTTTGTTGGAATTGCATCCCGATTGGGCAAATTATGACAACGAAGGTCGCAGTCAGCATCTCGCTTCTGGGAAGTGGTTTCTCGATCCAGCAAACCCCGAAGCACGTGCCTATCTGCTAAAAATTGCCGATGAAATTATCTCTAATTATGACGTAGATGGGTTGCAATTAGATTACATTCGTTATCCGTTCCAAGACCCCAGCGCCGAACGCAGCTACGGATATGGCGTGGCGGGACGAGAACAGTTTCAGGAATTGACAGGAGTCGATCCGGTTGAGATTTCACCAGACGATCGGGATTTATGGCAGCAATGGACGGATTTTCGCACGGAACAAATTGATTCGTTTGTGGCTGAAATGTCGCAGTTACTTCGCCGCAAAAATTCGGATTTAATCCTCTCGGCAGCCGTATTTCCTCAATCGGAACACGATCGGATTCACAAACTGCAACAGCATTGGGAAAATTGGATCGAAAATGGGACGATCGATCTCATTGTTCCTATGACCTATGCATTAGACACCAACCGTTTGCAGCGCCTCAGCGAACCGTTACTCGCCGCGCCGAGTTCCGTTCCTATTATTCCTTCAGTTAAGTTACACGACCTTTCAGAAATTCAGGAAATCGATCAAATTCAAGCATTACGAGATTTACCGACGGCTGGATATGCCTTGTTTGCGGCAGAAATGTTGGACGATTCTCTCTATAACATTCTCGCACAAACTCAACCACCGACCAATACTCAACCCATTCCCTATCGCCAACCTTTTAAAGCAGCAGTCGATCGATTTTCTGCCTTGCAACGAGAATGGGAATTTGTGAGAACAACCGATCGTCTCTGGTTGCCAGAAATCGAAGCGGGAGAAATGCACACTCAATCAGAAGAATTGGCGCAAGCGTTGGCAAAACTCGACAGCGAACCCACACCGGAAAAATTTAAGTTAACTCTCGATCGTTTAACCACTTTTCGAGGTAACTTCGATCGGTGGATGGCAAGTTCAAACTCCAATAACGACTACCAAATTCGCACTTGGCAAAACCGATTAGTGACTTTAGAAACATTGTTGCGTTACGGCGATCGAAGAAGTTTTCCCAATTGATTCACTATCAACTATCAACTATCAACTATAAACTAAATCGTATCCGGATCGATATTCAATTCTCGCAATTTAGCGGCGAGTCGATCGACTCGTTCTAAAGCTTCTTCTTTTTGCTGTCGTTCCATTTCCGCCACTTCTTCCGGTGTCGGAACTAACTCTCCTTCTGCTGTAAAAAATCGTAATTGCTGCCGATCTACTCCCAAATACAACCCCAATTGCTGACTCCATAAAAGATCTTCGATCGTTGGGTTCTAAAGGTTGATATCTCCCATCTACTAAATGAAATCCGGCAAACTCTAAAGTATCTGGATCGAACCAAAAGTAATCCGGTGTCCGAAAGGTATCTTGATAGATCGTTTTCTTCAATTCTCGATCGACTTGAGCCGTTTTCGGAGACAAAATCTCAATAATCAGATTGGGATATTTCCCTTATTCTTGCCACACCACCCAACTTTTGCGAGTTTTCCGTTCGGTTCCCAACACCACAAAAAAATCCGGTACCTCGGAAATCGGATGATTTTCGTTGTTGAGGACTGTAATAAATGGTGAGATTTCCCGCTGCGTAGAAATCGTTTCGGTCTCTCCACAGCCATTCTAGGCACTTGAGAAGGATAATAATTTGTCGCAGGTGTAGTTCGGTTTCCACGGGAGGTTCGTCGCTATAGAGATCGCCTGGGGGAAAGATAACATCTTCGGCGATCGGTTGGGGAGACGTAATTTCGGTAATAGGAGACATGAGGAGGTGATAGAATAAATCTTTAAATTTATTTTAGCTCGATCGCATTATCAGAGAACATATATTATTGATTATGGTGATTTAAACGATTCATAGTTATTTCAGCAAAAAAAAATGACACCTATTCAATCAATGACCGTCCCACTCTGGGGATTAGTCATTTTTCTGGGATGGACAATCGCGATCGTTTGTTTCCTCATCGCGGTGAGAATTCGGCATTTAGCCGCCGGGGGTGCAGTCCAAGATTTTGGCATCCCAAATGATGAAAGTTTACTGTGGCGGCTTTTTCGAGTTCAAGCTAACTTGGTTGAAAATCTACCCTTGTATTTGGGTGTGGTGTTTTTGCTAACAGTTCGCGGAGTTTCTGGAGGGGCGATCGATTCTCTAGCGATTGCTTATATGACATTTCGGCTGACTCATTCGATCGTTCACATTGCCGGATTGAATCCACTTTTTAGAGTATTCTGTTTAGCGATTCAGTTTGCTTGTCTGATTTCATTAACAACCTTAGCGATCGTTTAAATACTCAAGTTGCGATTTTTTCGATCGAGGCATTTTATTCGGCGAACTCGCGACCCATATTAAAAAAATTATTGTCAATACCTCTCACCTGAATTCTGCCCCAGAGAACATCCACATCTAGGGGGAACCACGGGAGAATTGCCCCTACAAAAAACGATACATAGAGACTCTGCGGAAGTCCCGATCCAGTCAAACATTCCTGTATTCTTGTACCCCCAATTCCGTGCAACAACATAAGGGTATCCCAAATCAGATTGTCCGATCGCCCAAAAGTAGGTCACACTAATAAAGGGCTTCCGTGGAAGCGATCGATCGGCAAAACCCTGAAAATTGCGTCCCCGTCCTCGATCTCCGCAATCGAAAGCCCCAATGTTTATGGTTTGAGACCCTTTGCGGTCTACTCGTTTTTACACCTTCAATATGGGCATTTAAGATATGCATCTAAGTGAAATTACCCATCCCAACCAACTTCGGGGTCTATCCGTCCACCAACTAGAACAGATTGCCCGTCAAATTCGGGAAAAGCATTTAGAAACCGTTGCCACCAGCGGCGGACACCTTGGACCGGGCTTAGGCGTTGTCGAACTGACGTTAGGACTCTACCAAACCTTAAATCTCGATCGCGATAAAGTCATCTGGGACGTCGGACACCAAGCCTATCCCCACAAACTCCTCACCGGACGCTACGATCGATTCCACACCCTACGCCAAAAAGACGGTGTTGCCGGCTACCTCAAACGCTGCGAGAGCCCGTTCGATCATTTTGGGGCAGGACACGCCTCCACCAGCATCTCAGCCGCTTTAGGCATGGCAATGGCGCGAGATCTCCAAGGCGATGACTTCAAATGCGTTGCCGTCATCGGCGATGGGGCTCTAACTGGGGGAATGTCCCTAGAAGCCATCAACCATGCCGGACATATGCCCAACACCAATGTGTTGGTTGTCCTCAACGACAACGAAATGTCCATTTCCCCCAACGTCGGCGCCATCCCTCGCTACCTGAACAAAATGCGCCTCAGCGATCCCGTTCAGTTCCTCTCCGATAACCTAGAAGAACAGTTCAAGCAACTGCCCTTCTTCGGCGAGAAATTTACCCCGGAAATGGAACGTCTCAAAGAAGGGATGAAACGACTTGCCGTTCCCAAAGTCGGTGCTGTATTTGAAGAATTGGGCTTCACCTACATCGGACCTGTAGACGGTCATAACCTGCAAGAACTGATCGCCACCTTCACCCAAGCCCATAAAATTCCCGGACCCGTGTTAGTCCACGTTGCCACCACCAAAGGCAAAGGTTACGAAATCGCCGAAAAAGACCAAGTGGGCTACCACGCCCAAAACCCCTTCAACCTAGCAACCGGAAAAGCCGCCCCCGCCAGCAAACCCAAACCCCCCAGCTATGCCAAAGTTTTCGGCGAAACCCTCGTCAAACTGGCGGAAGCCAATCCCAAAATCGTAGGCATCACGGCGGCAATGGCAACGGGAACTGGATTGGATAAATTGCAAGCCAAACTGCCCAAACAGTACATCGATGTGGGCATTGCCGAACAACACGCTGTCACCCTGTCTGCGGGGTTAGCTTGCGAAGGAATGCGTCCGGTGGTGGCAATTTATTCCACCTTCTTGCAACGGGCATACGACCAGATCATTCACGATGTCTGCATCCAGAATTTGCCCGTATTTTTCTGTTTGGACCGCGCGGGCATTGTCGGCGTAGATGGTCCGACGCACCAAGGAATGTACGATATCGCCTACCTGCGCTGCATTCCCCATATCACGATTATGGCGCCCAAAGATGAAGCTGAGATGCAGCGGATGATGGTGACGGGGCTCGAACATACCTCTGGACCTGTCGCCATGCGCTATCCTCGGGGTAACGGCTATGGGGTGGCTCTTGCTGAAGAAGGATGGGAACCTCTGCCCATCGGCAAAGGGGAGATTCTCCGCAGCGGCGATGATGTCTTGCTCTTGGGCTACGGCACGATGGTTTATCCGGCGATGCAGGTGGCGGAAATTCTCAGCGAACATGGCATCCAAGCCACGGTGGTTAACGCTCGGTTTGTCAAGCCCTTGGATACGGAGTTGATTTTGCCCTTGGCACGGCG
Organism: uncultured cyanobacterium; assembly: GCA_963838375.1. Taxonomy (GTDB): domain Bacteria; phylum Cyanobacteriota; class Cyanobacteriia; order Cyanobacteriales; family Geitlerinemataceae; genus DVED01. The sequence continues at coordinate 261,592 of CAWIQY010000021.1, forward strand.
CATTGGCAAAGTGGTGACGCTAGAAGAAGGCTGCACGATGAGCGGTTTCGGTTCTGCGGTTTTGGAAGCGTTGGCAGACAACGACATTCTGGTTCCGGTTAAGCGCCTCGGGGTTCCCGACAAACTGGTGGATCACGCGACACCGGATGAGTCGAAAACCGATTTGGGTTTGCTTCCCGCGCAAATGGCAGAAACGATCGTTAAAGGGTTCTTCAGCCCCAAACCCGAAGCAGTGAAGGTGTAACAGGACAGTCGCGGAGAAGACACGGGCGAAGCGTTTGCATGATGTTTGTTGATTCGTACATGAGACGTTCGAGCAAATGCTTCGCCCCTACCCAAAATTTGTCCTAACTGAACGTCAGTCCGGGTTAAGAAAAACGCCCCACAGCAGTTAGAGGTTCATTACCAATTACCAATTACCCATTACCAATTACCAGAAACTGTCTCATCCCCTACTGACTTAATTGGTACCCAATATTGCCACAATTTCCTCTCCATTCAACGCTTCGATATTCGTCAACACGATCGCAGCTCCCGCTTTTCGCAACAGTTCTTCATAGTCGGCTTGGCGCTGGGGAGTCTCCAGGACGTGGGGGGGCAAAATTCCAATGCCAATCCAACGACGTTCGGGACACCGTCGCGCTGCCTCCCGGACGGTATACAGGTCTGCTACGGTATCTCCGGCGTAGAATACGGGTAGCATTAACCCTTCTGCGGTGTCTCCCTCCAGTTGGCTAACAGTTGCCAACAATCCCGTGGGATCGGGCTTTCCTGGGGCATCCTCCATCGCCACCAGCACAGGTGCATTCAACCCCAAACGCTTTTCCAAAATATACGTTGCCGAGCCGCGAGTTGCCCCGCTAAAAAAGCCCCATAACATCCCGGCTTCGTCTAAACTCTGAAAATACTCGGGACTGGCTAGTATGGGTTCCTGGCAAATGTATCCGGTCCAGTTTTGGGGATTTTCCGGGTCTTCCCCTCGGTAGCGAGATTGGAAAAAAGCGACGATCGCATCATAGTCGAGCCCCACGGACGATCGATCCTTGCCCTGTTGTTCCCAGTACCGATACACGAATTCTTGCGAGGCTTCCCAATCATTATTCCACGTTCCCTCGGCTTTCAGGCGATCGATATCTTCGGGGGTCGGTCGATATCCGGTCCATTCTTCCACTGTATCGGCAAGCGCGCGGCGATAAGACCCGCCCACATCCCGTATCACTCCATCGATATCAAACACGACGATCGCTCGATTTTCCGATATCTGAGAATTTGATGCTGGGTTCACGACGATTTTTCTCCCGATCGATCTTAGTATTTGCGTGCCAAACGTAATGTAGTATAATCAAGCTTCGTCAAACTTTAAACCTCACCTAAAATTGCGCGCTGGAGGTGTGATTGTCCAGATTTATTCTCAAAGTTCTTTGGCTTGACAGCGACGTAGCGATCGCTGTCGATCAAGTCGTCGGTAAAGGCACGAGTCCGCTGACTTCGTACTTTTTCTGGCCGCGAAACGATGCCTGGGAACAGCTCAAAACAGAACTCGAAGCCAAACACTGGATTTCCGAGCTAGAGCGGGTCGAACTGCTCAATAAAGCAACGGAAGTGATCAACTATTGGCAAGAAGAAGGTAAAACTCGCCCGATGTCAGAGGCTCAAATGCGCTTCCCAGAAGTGACCTTCACGGGGAGTAGGTAGCGCGATAACGCTCGAACTGCTGTACTCATGGCACGATGGAAGCAACCCGTTTTCTCAATGGAAAACGGGTTTTCGATTAAACAGGAGACGATCGCGTTGCCCTCCATTCTCAATTCCCGTCGCCTCCACAAGGCTCTCTTAGAAGGAGTTCGTCAATGGACTTCTGCACGTGGCGAAGTGGTCTTTTCCTGCCAGTCGCCAGACCGGCAAGGGGAGATGCAGCGTTTGAGCGCTTTGTTTACGTTGCTGGGACAACCCCTATCTCCTGGCGAACTGGTGGCGTTGTGTGAAAAACTCGATCGGCAACTGTCCAAAAGTCATGGGTTGCCCGGAGAGAAATTGGTGGTACGCTACGAACCCGCCAAGCCCCCAGAAAAAGGTTTTGCCTGTCAAATTGCCATCGCCCAAGCACCGCAACAGCCGATGACGCGAGGTTCCTGGGTTTTACCTTGTGTCCCGGCATTGGAGGGTGACTACGCCGACAAAATCGATCGTTTGTTCGCCATACTCGGTCAACCGCTCTCCCCCACAGAACTGAAGCGTCTGCAAGCGGGATTAGCGGTGGAGCTGGATAAAGGATTTCGCGCTTCTCCTTATTCCCGACTGGTGTTTCGCTATCAGAGTGTTCCAGGCAAAGGCTTTGCGTGCCACGTCAAGGCGATGGTACAAACTTTAGAAGAACGATGTCAGTATCTGGTCGAAACCCATTCCGAGCCGCTGTTCGGTCGCTATCCCGATGCTAAGGTGATGGCAGTGGCTGCCACCCTGCCCGATGCGGCAACCAGTCCCATTTTGGATATTGGGGCGGGAACGGGACGCAATACTTTGCCTTTAGCTCGGTTGGGGTATCCCGTTGATGCGGTGGAATTAGCTCCCGCTTTTGCCACTGAGTTACAAGCGGCTTTAGAAGGAGAAGGGTTATCCGGACGGGTGATTCGAGGGGATGTTCTCGACGATCGAGTTTCTCTGCGGTCCGATCGTTATCGATGCGTCATTTTAGCTGAAGTCGTTCCCCATTTTCACTCGGACTGGCAACTTCGATCGCTGATGGAGAAAATGTCAGAGGCTATGGTGTCTGGAGGATTGTTACTGTTTAGCACGTTTTTAGCTGTAGACGGATACGAACCGGATGCGCTGGCACTGCAACTGTCTCGCGTCACCGATGCGTTCGTTTTTACCCGATCGCAATTAGCCTTAGCTTTGAAAAATTTGCCTCTACAATTGATATCAGATGAGTCTGTTGTGGAATACGAGCAAGCCCATCTTCCAACCTCTGCTTGGCCGCCAACAGAATGGTTTTGCCATTGGGCATCCGGTCGGCGATTATTTGCTCTAACTCGCGAACAGCCGCCTGTGGAATTACGCTGGATACTGTGTCGGCGTTTGTGAAATTTTTGGGAGGATTCTTACAACAGACGATCGCTCTAGTGCAGGAGTGTTATAGTCAGCGTACTCTAGCAATCAAAATGTTTCTCAACTCTCTATGCTACTCATTCAAAGTTTACCTAACTTTACCTGGAAGTCACAATCTGTAGGAGCGCAATTCGCAGCGATGTCCCAAAGGTTATAGGACATTTGCTCTTAGTTTATGTAGTGTCCGTGCGGAAGTCTGGTTATTTTAGCGTTCTGTTCAGTCGGGTCTCACCCAGATCAGTCAAAAATTCTTTTGTTAAAGAGGGAATAGAGAAGGGGAAATATACCGTCTCTTGCTCCCAGGAAGGGAACTAGAAATCGGATTCCTCGATCGGGCAGTGTGGGTCGTATATCTATAGCCATGTATCGCGATTTTGGAGAAGTGATAGGATTAAGAACGGGCAGAAAAGTTTGCACGATTTTTGATGAATTTTTCGTCGTAGAACAGTAAAATCGGTTATGACTAGGGATATGTTCCAGAGTGATTTTCAACAGCCTGAATCGATGGACAGTCGATCGGCACACCTCACTCCCAGTGCAGCGCACGATGTCATTTGCGATTATATATTAGCCCTAATAAAAAGTGCTTCTCCTGAAGAAGCTCTATATTATTTTAAGAAAATATTTCTGGAAGAAGATAGTATAGAAGATCCAAAAATAAAGGCTGCATTAAATTGTTTTTTTAGTTTTCGCGATCGAGAAGAATTCACCCACACGCTTAAACGATGCTGCTATATCTTAATTAATAACTTACACGCTACTCGCAACTCTAGGCATATTGTGGATATGATTGAAAACTTCGATCGGTTTTCGGAAAAAGATCGAAGTTGGGGTGTTCACGTAAGTTTGCTAAAATCTTGGATTATTTGTTTTGTTCAAAGTTCTGATTATCTAGATTTAAAAAAATTCGTTTCACCGATCATTTATTCAACTCGACATAAAAAAGAAAAAATAAATAATTGGAGTTCGCGTTATAGTTCTTATTTATTAGTTTCTCAATCTCTCGATGTTAATAATCCCGAAGAACAACGAGAATTCTCGAGAATTTTATCCCAGCAAATACGAGATAAGTTTAAATTCGATTTAGCGATGTATACTGCTCGATCGGAGTCCCCTTCATCTCAGTTTAAAAATCTGACTAATCCCACAAAGCTAGGCAATACAGCTATCTCCTTAATCAAACAAATTGTCTCCAAACACAATTTGTTTAAATATGCCGATCGGGCTCGTATCTGGATCGATCGAGCAGAGCAGTTAAACTATAAAGAGTTTAAAAAAAACTTACTAGAATATGCAGTTGTCTCATCAGGAGAAGATACTTTAGCAATATCTTTAAAAAATAAATTATCTGAAAAGCTAGAAACTCTTTATAGCAATAATGATCCAGAACCAGTCAATCGAGATCTCATTCTGAGAACTTGTAAACGAACGATCGATTTTTTTACCATCGAAAATGGTCAAGATCCCTCTCTATTATTTATCTTGCTCACTAATGGCGGAAATCCGATCGCACTGGTGATTATTTTGCTAAAAATAATCATGATTTGTAGCTCGGCGCGTCCTCATCTAGAACTCTGTATTGCTAAACTCATTCAATATTACGAGAACTATCCAGAAAAGGAATGTCGGTGGTTTATTAATTTTGTAGAAATATTCAACCTCATTTTTACAATTTATATCGAAAATATTCGGTACGATTTGGTGAAGGTGACAGACGATGGATCGGAACATGGCGTTATCGAACATCTAGACGGATATCGACTTTTTTGTCAAGCGCAAGGCTTGAAACTGGGCGATCGCGATTGGAGCGGTGCGGACCTAAGCGGAGCTGATTTACGTCGTGCCGAACTTCAAAATGGCAAACTGAGCGGTGCAAATCTCTCTCAAGTGAGTCTTCATGGTGCCAAACTCAGCGATGCCGATTTAAGTCACGCAGATCTTCAGTACACCAACTTGAGCCGTGCCGATTTAAGTCGAGCTGATTTACGTAGAGCCAATCTTTCTCATGCTAATCTTCGAGGTGCAAGCCTGAAAGGAGCCAACCTAACGGGAGCCAATCTTTCTCATGCCGATTTAGATTGTGCGGACTTGTCGGGTGTGGATCTGTCTCGAGCCATTCTCCGTCGTTCCAGTTTGCGATATGCCAACTTGACACAAGCTAATCTCAGTCACGCAGATTTAACTCGCGCTCAGTTAAACCACGTTAACCTCAGTCATACCGATTTGACAGATTCTTTTTTGCGCCACACAAACCTGAGCAATTCGGTCTTGATTCGAGCGCATCTCACCGGAGCAAATCTCTTTAATACTAATCTTGTAGATGCCGTGGTCAATGGAGCGATCTTTGGTGGTAATTCGGGATTATCCCCAGAAGTTCAAAAATATCTGATCTTTCGAGGCGCTATGTTTTAAGCTTGAATCGACACGCTTTTAGGTTGCCAATAATCGCTCCTCTACATTCTCCCTTTTGCTGTAAGACTCATATTTGTAGATTTCATGCTAAGAAAAACTGCTAGATCTCGATCGGCAATACTTCTAGGTATACAATTTCCAGAGCGATCGATCTCAATTTTTTGGAGATCGGGTATCAGTTTTATCAAAAATATAGATGTTACAAAAAGATTCCGTTTTCTATTTCCCATTTTAACAATCGCTATTTTATCGATATCGATGCCATCTTCAGGAACGATCGATGTAGAAGAATGGAATTCTCCCACACCGGGTGGAAATGAAATCGGGACGTGCAATAGTTGTCCGGGAAAAGGGTTGAGTATTTATCGGGGAACGCAAGCGTATGTCGAAGAAATTCGAGACTTTGGATTTTACGATCGCACAATTATCGGTCGCGCAGCAGAAGGTTATTTTACCTTCGACGAACAAACCCAACAAGCCATTTATTTTGAAGATCGAGAGCAATTATGTTCGCAAGTTCTAGCGGCTAATCGACCGTGGAATAATACGTTGCGCTATTTCAACGGTCGCTATCCGATCGATTACTATGCACTGAAATACTCTCTGTATGTTGTCTTTCCTTTTATTGTTCTATTCCTCATCTTTTTAGCTCTAGTTCAACCCGATCTAGTGTTAGAAAAACGAATCGATCGCATTCTCAAAAGCAAACGGTTTGCGCTCAGTTTGCCGATCGTCACCGCTTTTTGCAAATATTTAGTTTCAGAGGAACTTGTGAAAGCCACTCATCCTTTAGATGACATAGAAGACTTGTTTGTCGCAATTCTATATCTTATGGTTTTTGCAATTGCTTGGACGATTGGCTGGCTTTCGTCACATAAAATTGGTCTACAATCGATTCCTTTTCCTTTACTAAATTCCTGTCTGAAAGTAATTCTATATGTCGGTACTTTGATGCTCGGACTATCTCTAACAGTAGGTTTCATTCAGTCTCCAGATACAAGCATTCGGTTCTTTTCTTGTGAACTAAACTAAGGTAAAAAGGTAAAAATAATTTTTACCTTTTAGCACTTAAATCGAATTCGCCCAATCTTTTGCCCAAGCCAAATTCTCGCGAACGCGCTGCATATTCGCTGCTTCTGAATAAAGACGTAAAACTGGTTCCGTGCCGCTAAACCGAATTAAGATCCAACTGTCGTCTGCCAATCGAAATTTGTACCCATCGATCGCCAAACAATCGGTAACAGTTTGTCCGGCAATTTCCGTTGGCGGTTTCGTGTCCAATTGTTCGACAAGGCGCGATCGAACCTCCATACTTGCCAGCGGCAAATCGATGCGATCGTACTCAGATGTAAAGTTAACTTTTTCCTGCAAGTTGCGGTAAAGTTCCCCCAAATCGTTTCCAGACTGCACCACCGCCTCCATGACGTACAAAGCCGATAGCAAAGCATCTCGTTCGGGAATGTGAGTGCTGTAGCCAATCCCACCGGATTCTTCGCCACCGAGTAAAGAATTTTCGGCTACCATTCGATCGGCGATATATTTATAACCGATCGGTGTTTCATACAGCGGCAAATCGTACAATTGAACAATGCGGGGAATCAAATCCGATCCGCTAATAGTTTTAATAATTTCCCCGGTAAATCCCCGACGTTGGGTCAGATGTTCCAACAGAATTGGGATTAAAACCTGGGAACTGAGGAAATTGCCCTCTCCGTCAGCCGCCGCAATGCGATCGCCATCGCCGTCAAATGCCAAACCCACAGCCAATCCACCGCCACCTTCTCCGTGGGTTTTCAGGCTGTTACAAAGCCCGGTGAGGTGGCGCGGCAACGGTTCTGGCGCCCCTCCCCCAAACAACGGATCGCGATCGCTGTTGAGTTCGGTAACGGGCATTTCCAGAATCTTTTCCAAACCTCCCGCCGCCGCACCGTGCATGACATCGGCGAATACCGTCAGTTGACCGGAAGAAAGCGCGTTCCGAATGGTGTCGATATCCACTTTCGATCGTAAATCCGCGCAAAACTCCGTCCACGGATCGAAAGTTTCCAACGTCCCCACTTTCTCTGTTGTTGCCGCTGCCGGGTTTTCCAGTTGTGCTTCAATTTGTTGGGTAATTTCCGGCGACACCGAACCGCCAAACCCGCCTTTGACTTTCAAACCCAAATAAACACCAGGATTGTGACTCGCTGTCATCACAATTGCCCCCAGCGCCTTGCGGTGGTGTGCCGCCCAGCTAAACGCCGGAGTCGAAGCATAACTTTCGGAGAACAACACGTCAAATCCAGCTTGCTGTAAGACTTCAGCAGCGGTGCGGGCAAAATGTTCTGCCATAAAACGGCGATCGTACCCCACCACTATCAGATTAGAATTCTCTGTGGTATCGCCATACACTCGGGCGAGAATTCGGGCGGAGGCGATTGCCACTCGGGCAACACGTTCGAAGGTAAAATCAGCAGCGATGACCCCGCGCCAGCCATCGGTGCCAAATTTAATCGGATTGGGGGAGGTGGGAAAGACGGAAGGTTGAGTCACGATCGATTCTGCCTATCTTGCAAGGATTACCGTATTGTTCTCTAGTCTATTCCAGAGTCGAGCCGATCGCTTCGGACTGAGCCATTAAAAATGTCAAAATTTGTGCTAAAACTGTTAAGCGTTACTGCTTTTGAGGCGATCGCTCCTCCCAAAAGACCTCGATTCGGAAACTTTGTTTCCCCTTTTTTCAGTCCGCTGTCCTATTTCTGATTTTCCCCATCCAACTTATTAAGAGGCTCGATCTATGTCCGTCGTTTTAGATAATGCCAATAATTTATTCATCGGTACGATCGCAGATGACACCGTAAGCGGTTTAGCCGGAAGCGATAGTCTAGTTGGACTGCAAGGAAATGACTCGCTATTTGGCAATCTCGATGACGACTTAATCTTCGGCGGACAGGGAATCGATATTTTATTTGGCGGACAGGGAAACGATTCGGTTTTCGGCGGGGTTGAATCCGATAATATTGCCGGAGAAGCCGGAGACGATATTGTTAATGGCAATAAAGGAAATGATTTTATTTTTGGCGGCGAGGGTTTAGATACCCTCTTTGGCGGTCAAGGCGACGACTTCATTTTTGGCGAAGATGGAAATGATTCTATTTTCGGAAATCTCGGCGACGATTCAGTCTTTGGAGGGTTAGGAGACGATAGTTTATATGGTGAAATCGGCATCGATATCCTTTACGGCGGAAAAGGAAATGATGTCGTTTCCGGTGGCGAAGATGGCGATGCCCTTTTTGGAGATGATGGCGACGATTCGGTTTCCGGAGATATGGGGGACGATCTCATCGGTGGGGACCGGGATCGGATAGTCTCGAAGGCGGAGATGGAGATGATTTTATTTCCGGAGGACAAGGAAACGATCGTCTCGTGGGTAATACCGGACAAGATACCCTCACCGGAGGCAGCGGCGGCGATGTCTTCGTCATGATCGATGACATGGGCAGCGCCGATCTCTTTGCCGATTTTAAAGCCAATGAAGACTTTATTCAACTCGGTAGCGGGTTGCAATTCTCGGATTTACGCATCGAACAAGGCAACGGTTTCAATATCAACGATACTGTCATCAGCAACCGGAATTCCGGTCAACTCATCGCCGTTCTTTTAGGCGTTCCTGCCGAAACCATTACCGAACAAATCTTCAACCCGCCGACGGATTTGCCGGGAGGAGATGGCGGTGGTGATGGTGACAGTGGCGGTGGTGATACCGGACTCACCGCAAATCCCAAATTGCAAGGGGCGGAATTGTTAGTTGCCAACCAAACCGGAGTTGTCGGTACAGTGGTTGCCAGCGATGCTACCAGTTATACCATCACGACGGTGGAGAATAATTCGGGAACCGCCGTTGCCGATGCCGTGACGGTGGATGCCGAGGGACAACTCACCCTCACAGAAGCTGGCGCAACTGCCATCAATACCGAAGGTGTAGACTACTTAGATGTCACGATTCAGACGCAAACCGGAGATGCGGGAACGATTCGCATCTACGGTAGCATTGCTGCCGCTGTCGCCGACGAGGAAATCGGCAACGATACAAATACCAGTGTTGGCGAAGCCGAGGATACGATCCTAGTCGCTGCCGGAACCTACGCCGAAGATCTCAATATTACCCAGCCTGTTAAATTGTTGGGGGCAAATACTGGAGTGGCGGGGAATGGCGAACGTGCGGACGAAGCCAATCTCACAGGAGAAGTGATTCTCGTTTCTCCAGATATCACTCTCGATGGCTTCCAATTGACGGGTTCTCAAGTTAATGCTACCGGAACGGGCGATCGATTGGTAGTCAGCAATAACCGTTTTGAAGCGACCACCGGCGGCGGAATCGATGTTCAACTGACCGAAACCCGCACCAATATTACGGTAGAAAACAACTTTTTTGGGGCAATGGTGGGGACGGCAATTCGCGCCCAACGTTGGGGAGAAAACTCTACCATTAACAATAATACGATCGAAATTACCCAAGCTGGAGCAGCGATCGATGGCATCGAAGTAGACTCCCTCACCGGAACCACCATTTCCACCAATACGATCGAAACCCCTGCTGCTGGAGGATCGGGCATCGAAATCGGCGGAACTCAGTCTACTGGCGGCGCATCCTCCGCTGTCACCCTTTCTGACAATACCATTACCGGCGCGGATGGGGCGGGAACGGCAAACACCGACGGTGGCATTACCCTGCGCGATGGCAACTTTACCGACCTTAGCATTACTGACAACACCGTTAGCGGTTACAGCGCTGCCGATACGACGGGATCGTTACTCATCGCGACAGGAACGGCAATCCCCACTGCTGATGCCGTGTCGATTACGGGGAATATCTTGGCTGCCGCGCCTCCAGGTTTCTCCGTCTACGTGGCGTCAACGGCTGTGCCGACTTTAAACGTTGCCGGGAATTCTTCTGTGGAAGGAACGGCGCTAATTGCTGCCAATGTCGGCGATGCTGGTAGTACCGAGTTTAATTTCACATAGGACTTACACGAAGCATCTATACGTAGGGTGCGTTAGCAAGCGCGTAACGCACCTCTAGATTGAGGGCTAAATCTAAAATTTCATCTTCCCCTATATTTTCGCCCTCAGACGCGATGTTAGATGCCCGACTTCTTAAAGAAGTCGGGCATCTAGGTATTGGTAACGCTAGAATTTTAGAATAACGTATAAATAAAAGGTGCGATCGCCGACCCTTGAGAAAATACAAGAATTGCCCCGATCGTTACCAACATCAAGATAATCGGTAGCAACCAGAATTTTTTTCGCTCCTTCAAAAAGCCCCATAAATCTCCCAAAAATTCAAATAAAGTTTCAAACATTTAGTACGGTTTCTCCATAGATTTACTAGGTCGATCGGGGCTAAGAATTCGATAAGAATTTGGCTTGGTGTCCCAACTTCGATGCATAGGATCTCGTTTAACAACACCTCGCATAATTAATCCCATGGGCATAAACAACCCATAAAAAATAAGACCCAAAATAATGCGAGTATTAATCAAACCCAACACTAGCCCAATCCGCATCCAAATTTGATAAACAGGACCGAGCGATCGGGGAGTTAGTAACGCTAAACTGGCAAAAATTGTCGCAACCATCCAGGGCCAAGCAGGGAAAGAATGGCGAAAAAGTAAGGGTAAAAGGAGTCCGAACAGTCCGGCAAAAATGCCACCCGTCACTAAACCAAATTCTCGTAACCCCTGGCGATCGAGTTTGGGTATTTCATCGAAATCAAACATTAATCTAGCTCAAATTCAGTTTTCCAAGACTCATCTTCTGGCATTGCCTTTTGTTCCGTTTTCGCCAACAGGAAATTTTCTAAAACTAAATAGTCCATTTCCGTCCGCACAAAACACCGATAGGCATCTTCTGGCAAACAAACGATCGGTTCCCCCCGCACATTAAACGACGTATTCACCACCACACCGCAACCCGTTCGCGCCTCGAAATGACGGATGAGGTCATAATACCGGGGATTGGTTTCTTTGTGAACGGTTTGGATACGGGCAGAATAGTCTACGTGGGTAACGGCAGGAATTTGGGAACGGGAAACATTGAGTTTTTCGATGCCGAAAAGTTGCTGTTGTTCTGGTGTCATCGGGAGTGCGAAGACTGTCCCGAACATCGGCAACTAATAGCATATACGGACTGGGACGATCGATCTCGAAATACTCAGAAACTTTTTCCCCCAAAACCGACGGCGCAAACGGTCGAAAAGACTCCCGATACTTAATTTTTAAGTTCATCACCGACTGCATTTTCGGGTTGCGAGGATCGCCAATAATCGATCGACCTCCCAACGCCCGCGGACCGAATTCCATCCGTCCTTGGAACCAACCCACCACGCAACCTTGTTCCAGAATTTCTGCCAACCGAGGCATCAATTCCTCATCTTCTAAATACTCATACGGTGCTTCAATACTGTCGAGATACGCCCGAATTTCGACATCACTAAATTTCGGTCCCAAATACGATCCCTGCATCTGGTCAGATTTGGAACTCGGAACCAGGGGAATCGCAAAACGAGACTGCTTGTCATACTGGTATGCCACGGCTAAAGCTGCCCCCAACGCCCCTCCCGCATCCCCCGCCGCTGGTTGAATCCAAATATCTTCAAATCCAGCTTCGCGCAACACTCGCCCGTTAGCGACGCAGTTGAGGGCAACTCCACCCGCCATACACAGATACTCGACATCCAATTCTTGCTTGATGGTTCTCGCCAGACGGATGACCACATCTTCGGTCACTTGCTGGATGGAACGGGCGATATCCATCTCCTTCTGAGTCATGGGACTCTCGGGTTGGCGAGGGGGACTGTCAAACAGTTTGTGAAACTTGGAACTGGTCATCGTTAACCCAGTGGCGTAGTTGAAATAGTCCATATTCAACCGAAATGTGCCATCGGGTTTAACATCGATTAAGTTATCTAGAATTAAATCGACATATTTGGGTTCGCCGTAGGGTGCAAGTCCCATCAGTTTATACTCGCCGGAGTTGACCTTAAATCCGGTGTAGTAAGTGAAGGCAGAATAGAGTAATCCCAGAGAATGGGGAAAGTCGATTTGCCATTGGGGAATCAGTTGGTTATCTTGTCCTAACCAAACTGAGGTGGTTGCCCATTCTCCCACTCCATCTAAACACAATACCGCAGCCCGATCGAAGGGACTGGGAAAAAAGGCTGAAGCGGCGTGAGATTGATGGTGTTCGGTAAACATTAACAGGGGCAAATCTTGGGTTTTGCAACTTCCCAATTTCGCCAATTCTTTTTTGAGAACCGATTTGAGATAGAGTTTTTCTTTCAGCCAAACGGGCATGGCTTTGAGAAACGATCGAAACCCTCGAGGGGCATAAGCCAGATACGTTTCTAGTAATCGCTCGAATTTAATCAGGGGTTTTTCGTAGAAGACAATGCGATCGCAATCAGTCAATTTCCATCCCGCTTCTTGGAGGCAATAGTTGATAGCATTTACCGGAAATCGAGCGTCGTGTTTTTTACGAGAAAACCGTTCTTCTTGCGCGGCAGCCACGATTTCACCATCTCGGACGATCGCCGCTGCACTGTCGTGATAGTAAGCTGAGATTCCTAATACCTTCATTCGGCATCCTCTCAATCTTTAATGAGCTTGAATCCGATCGCGTCGACGCTCTTGTTGCCGAAATATGACGCTTAATGCTAGCATATTTTTTGCATCTTTATACCCGACAGGATGAGAAGTCTCAAATCCTCATTCGTCTTGTATTTTTAATTCGAGATCGGTATCGATTTGTACTAATCGATCTTGACTGGCATCATAACTCCAGACTCGAAACAGACCGACTTCTGGGGATAAGGCTTTAGCTGGAATTTATAAATTTCAACTCGTGTCAGAATTTACTTCGGCACGGAGATCGATCGATTTCGATAGCAATAACTAGATCCGTAGAATCTAAAAACTCTTATAACTAGAGCGATTTGTATCAAAAATCAGGCATCTCTTCCTCCATTGGATTTGAGATTAAAAAAGATTCCTCCACCTGAAATTGAGATTCACCCCTTGGCTTTGGAGCATCCCCAGCATCATCCAGCACAGAGTGTTCAGGTGACGGACATCTGGCCACCAATGCTCGCTATTGACTCGGAAAGTCATCGAGCGCATCATAGAGTCGGGAAGTTGGAGTCATGGCGAAGCTTCCAAGTGTGGTTTTTCAGCTTATATAGCAATCTCCCCATCTCCCCATCATCCCCCTGCTTCCCCTGCTTCCCCTGCTTCCCCTGCTTCCCCTGCTTCCCCTGCTCACCTCGGTCTTAACGGGTGTGGCGACTGCTATACTTAGGCATCTTCCGGCTTCTGATTTTTGTCAGTCAACCAGCAGGGGGGAGTGTGAAGGGTTACCAAAAACGGAATAAAATATTTACAATAAACCAACTATCAGTATCAGTATCAGTAAATAATGGCAATAACACGATTTGGGATCATTGGGGGAGCCGGTTGCCCCGGAACAACATCCATGAAAGACTTACTGATTTGGGATGCTTGTAGGATTATTGTTGTTGACCGAGCGGAAAAATTAAACTAGTCGAAAAAGACTTTAAAGTCGCATATCGGAAACAGAAAGGTCGATGTTTCACGCAAAGAGTTAAAGCGCTAAGAGATATTAATATTCTGCTCAACTGCACCCCTTATCGTTTTAACTTGCAGATGATGGAACTAGCGCTGGCAATAAAAGCTCATTATCTGGATATGGGCGGGTTATTCTATATGACCCAAAAGCAATTGAAGTTGAGTCAGCGATTTGCTGAAGCTGATTTAACCGCAATTGCTGGTATCGGCATGGCTCCAGGAACAACGAATATTATGGCTCGTTATGCTGCCGATAGATTGGAAACTGTGAATGAAGTACACATTAAAGTTGCTTTTTACGATCAAACTGTTTATGATGATCCATATGCTTTTCCTGTTTCCCATTCAATTAATACAACATGTCAGGAATTTGAATATCCGGCCGCCGTCTTTAAAAATGGCAAAATGGAATTTGTGGAACCCGCTTCAGGTGGTGAAGCATATGAATTTCCTGCTCCATTTAACGTCACGCATCCCATTTATGTATTACACTCGGAGCTGGCTACATTACCAGAAAGCTTAAAGCACAAAGGTATGAAAGCCATTTCTGAGGGGCATACTTTCAACAAAAGATATGACAACATTGCGCTATCTAAGGCAGTGAGACTGACAACTGATACCCCAATAGAGATTAATGGTGTCAATATTGCACCTTGTAACTTTGTTGAAAAAGTCGTGATGAAGTCGCTCAAGACCTAAAAGTGAAGAACCTCGAAACTCTGAAATAAAGCGCGTTATTGTCAAGGGTACTAAAGAAAACAAAAATGTTACCCTAGTGATGGATTATTTTTCTTTGCAAGGTATTCAATGGAAAGAAGGAAGTGATAAAGATGTTTGTGCACCAATATCGATTGTAAGCCAAATGGTTGCTAATCAGGAGATTTCAAAGAGAGGTGTGTTTCCTCCTGAATTATAGCACGCCAGATCGATATGTGGAAGACTTGGCATCGTGGGCAGAATGAACCGATACCGAACACCAGTTTAGAGTAGGCTAGGTTTGCCGAATCTCAACTCAACCTACGAAACGTATTTCCACTCCACACGGATTGCTAGATTGACTGTCTGAAATAAAACCCCATAGATTGTAGAAGAACTTGAAGCTGTATGATTAATGTTTTAGTTGTAGAAGACAGTTTGTCTCAACGGCAGATGATTTCCGCTTTTCTCACAAAGATCGGGTTGAACAAATCAGAAAAGTAATTTCAAAGCAGATAAATATTATAATTACATAAAAAATAGAAAGAAAAAAAGAAAAAAAAATATAAATATTAATAAGAAAAGTATTATAAGATTTTATAAGATATAGGTAAGGAAAAAAAATATAGCTAGATTGACTGTCTGAAATAAAACCCCATAGATTGTAGAAGAACTTGAAGGCTGTATGATTAATGTTTTAGTTGTAGAAGACAGTCTGTCTCAACGGCAGATGATTTCCGCTTTTCTCACAAAGATCGGGTTGAACGTCACAGAAGCAAGTAATGGTTCAGAAGCATTTTACAAGATCTGTACTCAATGCCCAGGTTTGCCCGATCTAATTGTGTTAGATATCGTCATGCCGCTGATGAATGGATACGAGGTCTGTCGTTGTCTGAAATCTCACCCGAAAACCCGCAAAGTTCCTGTCGTTTTGTGTTCGGCAAAAGCAGAACCGTTAGATCGTTACTGGGGAATGAAACAAGGTGCAGATGCTTATATTTCTAAACCTTTTTATCCGCAGGAACTATTGGGAACCCTAAAGCAAGTGTTACAAAGAAGACAAGCTGCTAGTGTCTTGAGACCGTATATGTCGATACTATGCGTGATAGGAAAATAAGTTAGATGTACGGGAATGAAAAGCATTCGCATATATTTCTAGATTGTATCCGCATAATACGGAACCGAACTAATAAGTAGGATACGTCCGATCGAAAACGCTTTAAGTCACATCGCAGTTGCTATAGAATGAAAAAAACTTCTCCCTAAAAGGAGAAGTTTTTTTGAAAGAAATCGAGCGGGTGATGTTTACGCGCCCTTGCCGATATCGTTAGCACTCAGCAAACCTTTCGACTCCAGTCCCATCAATTCTGGGGCAACGAAACCACCAGAGAACAAACGATCGCGATTGCGTTGTTGGGCAAACACCGAGATAGCGCTACGCACTTCCGATGCCACTTGTACCGTTTTCACATCGTAGGTTTGGGTTGCCAGTTTGGGATAGAACCCGATGCCGACAATGGGCAACAACAAGCAAGCGGTAATGAAAATTTCCCGAGGTTTGATATCCATCCAAGGATCGATCGCGATTTCCGAATTTGGTTGTCCGTAGAACATCCGGCGCATCATAGAGAGCAAGTAAATGGGTGTGGCAATCAAACCCACTGCCGAAAGCAGAATCGCCATCACTTTAAACGTTGTTGTGTAAACATCGCTGGTGGCAATCCCGACGAACACCGTCAACTCGCCGATAAATCCGCTCATTCCCGGTAGTGCCAGAGACGCCAGGGCTCCTGCGGTAAATAGGGCGAAAGTTTTGGGCATTGCGGTTGCCAAACCGCCCATTTTTTCCATCCACAGAGTGTGAGTTCGATCGTAAGTGACCCCAGCCAAGAAGAACAGCAACGCCGCAATCAAACCATGGGAAATCATTTGCAGAATCGCGCCATTGAGTCCCACATCGGTCATCGAACCGATACCCACTAGGACAAAACCCATATGAGAAATGGAGGAATAAGCCAGTCGTCGTTTTAGGTTGTCTTGGGCGAATGCTGTCAGTGATCCGTAGACGATATTCACAACACCGAGAATCGTCAAAGCCGGGGCGAAATAAACGTGGGCGTTGGGGAGAACTTCTAGGTTGAGGCGAATCAGCGCGTAACCGCCCATCTTCAAGAGGACACCTGCCAAAATCATCGATACAGGGGCAGAGGCTTCGCCATGTGCGTCCGGTAGCCAAGTGTGGAGGGGGAAGACGGGGAGTTTGACGGCGAAGGCGATAAACAGTCCGGCGTAAGCTAGTAGTTCAAAGAAGATGGGGTAGTTTTTCATCCCCAACTGCGCCATGTCGAAGGTGAGGTTGTCGCCGTAGAATGCCATTCCCAGGCTGGCAACCAAGATGAAGATGGAAGCCAGTGCGGTGTAGAGGATAAATTTGGTGGCTGCGTAGCCGCGTTTGAGACCGCCCCAAATGGCGATTAGGAGGTACACGGGGACGAGTTCGATTTCCCACATCAGGAAAAAGAGCAGCATATCCTGAGCGACGAAGACCCCCATCTGGGCGCTATAGAGCAACAGCATCAGGAAGTAGAATAGGCGGGGTTTGCGGGTGACATTCCATGCCGCCGCGATCGCGAGGGTGTTCACTAAACCGGTCAAAACCAGCAGTGGCATGGACAAACCGTCCACGGCTACCGACCAGTTCAAGCCAATTTGCGGAACCCAAGCGTACCGTTCTACCAGTTGGAAGCCTGGGTTGTTGATGTCGTAGTGTTGCCAAAAAGCGTAAAGCGCAAGTGCAAAATCCACTAAACCGACCCCCAGGGCGTACCAGCGCAGGGTTTTGCCATCTTTGTCCGGGATTATGGGTAGGACAAGAGCGGCTAAAAGGGGTAGGACGATAATAGCGGTTAGCCAGGGAAAGACCATAGCAGTTACTGATGAGAATAAATACTTACCTTCCTTTTTATTCTATTAAGTCTGACGAATTTATGCAAACTTTTGTAACGTTTTTTGCGAAGACATTACATAAAGTGTTCGATCGCCGATAATCTGTAAAGATTCTTTATATATCGTCGGTTGGGGCTTGACCATCCGGAGGATCGATCGTCTGTAATCCATACCGGGCAATGTCTTGGTATCGTAACAAAATTGTTACACGCCCTTCGAGAGCAAAGGGGTGAGCGTCAGTCCGAGAAACTACGGCGGGTTTCGATCGTCGGATTGAAAGTAGATCCGCTATGACCCGTCATCACCCACAGAATCGCCCGCGCCCCATCTCGAAGGGTTTTGACGGCGGGTTCGGGTTCGCGCCCCGAGGGGACGGACATCGGCTTGAAACTGATGCCGCGACTTCCGAGGACAATTTCGCCAATGACACTGGCGCGGCGCATATGGTCGTCGGATGTTACCACATAGATATTCTTAATTCCTCTGGCTTTAAATTCGTCTACCAAGGTGGTGAAGTTGGTAACGGTATCCACCGCTTGGTAGTCTAGATAAAGTCGATCGAGATCGATTCCGGCTTCGGCAAACACCCACTCGGAATATTCCGGATTGCTGCCGCCAGAAACCCAAATCTCTAAGTCCGGGTGCGATCGGGCAAACTCTGCCGCAAAAATCTCCCGCCGTTGCGATCCGCCCAAAACTAACAGAGCTTGAGGTTGGAGAAGCCGCGCTCTGAGGAATCGGTAGCTAAACCACAAGCCCGTGCCGATTATCAAGGACAGACAGACGATCGATTTAACCTTGAACCCCAAACGTTTCGATTGCCGGGATGGTTCTACAGACACTCCCACAGAAAGCACTCATTAGACATCTTCTATAGATTACACAATTATTGAAAGATCGATGAGCCGATCGACCGGTGAAGGTCTTTGAAAGTTTAGCCCAACTTTAGTCAGACGTTAACTTTACAGATTTAACATTCTTGAGGCATCTGTTCTTCGGGACTCGGATTTTCGTGAATTTGACCGAGCTAAAAAGTAGCTTTTGATTGTCGAATTCTTGAGCTTTTGCCAGATAATTCAGATCCAAAAAACTGCAATACAATAGTATTGTATCGATCGAGTTCTCGACGATTTCAAAGAATTTCAACCCTTTCTATTGTCAGCAAGCGAGATTCAAACCGTGGCATTCACCGACCTCTTATTTTCAGAATATATTGAAGGCAGTAGCTTCAATAAAGCGATCGAACTCTATAACGGAACCGGAAATTCGATCGATTTTTCCGCTGGGCTGTATACCCTAGAAGGCTATTTCAACGGAGCTTCAACTCCCAATTCTACGTTAAGCTTGACGGGGACGATCGCCGCTGGGGATGTATTTGTTCTTGCCAACAGTCAAGCCGATCCGGCAATTTTAGCCGTTACCGATTTGACCAATAATTCGGTAATTAACTTTAACGGCGACGACGCGATCGTTCTCAAGAAAAATGGCGTCACTCTCGATTCGATCGGTCAAGTTGGCTTCGATCCCGGCAGCGAATGGGGAAGCGGTTTAACTTCGACCCAAGATAACACCCTGCGTCGGTTATCCACCGTCATGACCGGGGATACCAATGTCAGCAATGCCTTCGATCCCGCCGTCGAATGGGCAGGGTTTGCGATCGATACATTCGATGGATTGGGCAGCTACACCACCGGAGGCGGCGGAGGCGGCGGCGGGACTTCCGCCTTCATTCACGAAATTCAAGGAATCAGCGACACCTCCAACACCGGAACCTACGACATCGAAGCCATCGTTACGGGTGTCTTCAACGGAACGCCGGGATTGAGCGGATTTTACGTTCAGGAAGAAGATGCCGATTGGGATGCGAACCCCCTAACTTCGGAAGGACTATTTGTCTTTTCCAACACCGCCGTCAGTCTGGGCGACAAAGTGCAAATTAGCGGAACGGTGGTCGAACAGTTTGGGCAAACTCAGATGAATCCTACCTCGGTAACGGTGGTGGGAACCGATGTTTTACCAACTTTAACCACCGTCAGCTTTCCCATTGCCGATGTTAGCGATTTGGAACAGTACGAAGGAATGCGGGTGAACGTCCAAGCCGCATCCGGCGATTTGACGGTGACAGAACATTTCAATTTCGATCGATTTGGCGAAGTTCTCCTCTCCTCCGGCGGACGACTGCAACAGTTCACCCAAAACAACGACCCCAGCGTTTCCGGTTACACGGCACATCTAGAAGACATCGCCCAACGCAGCATCCTCATCGACGACGGACGCAACGGACAAAACCTCTTCCCCATCCCCAACGCCCGAGGCGGCAACAACCTCACCCCCAGCAACACCCTACGCGGCGGCGATACCGTCTCTTCTGTG
Organism: uncultured cyanobacterium; assembly: GCA_963838375.1. Taxonomy (GTDB): domain Bacteria; phylum Cyanobacteriota; class Cyanobacteriia; order Cyanobacteriales; family Geitlerinemataceae; genus DVED01. The sequence continues at coordinate 281,748 of CAWIQY010000021.1, forward strand.
GAAGGGATTCTCGGGTACGGCTTCGGGGAATATCGAGTGCAACCCACCGCATCCATCGACTACCAAGCCACCAACTCCCGTCCCGATTCTGCCCCCAATGTCGGCGGCAACCTAGAAATTGCCAGCTTCAACCTTCTTAATTACTTCAACGGCGACGGCGCAGGTGGCGGCTTCCCCACTTCTCGGGGGGCGACGACGTTCTCGGATTTTCAACGGCAGACGGCTAAAACTGTTACCGCTTTGAACGAACTCGATGCCGACATTATCGGCGTCCAAGAGGTGGAAAACGACTACGGCGATGGGGCAAATAGCGCCATCCAACAGCTACTCGACGAACTCAACGCCGTCAGCAACCGCAACTATACCTATGTCGATCCTGGTGTTGCCCAACTCGGTTCCGATGCCATTGCCGTCGGTATCATTTACGATGCCAACGTGGTTGCCGAAACCGGGACGGCAGCGTTTCTGAATACATCGGGAATTTTTGACGGGGTGAATACCAGTCGCGTCCCTTTGGCACAAACCTTTACCGTTATCGATGCCAACAATCCTGATGTGGGGGAAGAATTTACCCTAGCAGTTAACCACTTTAAATCGAAAGGCGGAACGGGAACCGGGGCGGATGCCGATGCCGGAGATGGTCAGGGGAATTGGAATCAACGGCGGGTGGAGGCTGCTGATGCCCTCACCACTTGGTTAGCAACTAATCCCACAGGCAGTAGCGATCCGGATATCCTGACGGTGGGAGACTTCAATGCTTACACCCAGGAAGACCCCATCGAGGCGATCGAAAATTCCGGGTATACGAATCTCATTACAGGGGATTATTCCTTTGTCTTCGACGGACAATGGGGTTCTCTGGACCATGCCTTTGCCAACGGTGACTTGGCATCGCAGGTTTCGGGGGCAGCCAAATGGCACATCAACGCTGACGAACCCGATGCGCTGGACTACAGTACCCAATTTAACAATCCCAGCCTCTTTAACCCGAATGACGAGTTTCGGACCTCCGATCACGATCCGTTAGTGGTCGGTTTGGATCTATCCTCGGGTGTGGTTTGCAATCCCACATCGGGGAACGACGACCTGACGGGTTGTGCGACGGCGGGAGATGATACGGTGAATGCCTTAGCCGGAGATGATACGGTTAGCGGTGGCGACGGTAACGATCTGCTTCTGGGAAGCCGAGGAAATGACATCCTGGATGGAGGTACGAATGATGACACCCTCAACGGTGGATGGGATGACGATACGCTGACGGGTGGGGATGGAATCGATCGCGTTATCGGCCGTGACGGGAACGATGTGCTGATTGGGGGTCTTCAGGGCGATCGACTTTTCGGTGGTGAAGGCAATGATACCCTCATTGGGGTCGATGACAGTCTTGCCACTCCTGGCGCAGGTGAGATAGATGTTTTGTGGGGACACACCAACCCAGACTTATTCGTGTTAGGAAATGCCAACGGTGCATTCTACGTCGATGGCGGCACAGCAGCTCAACGAAATAGCGGTCGTGGCGTTGTTGCTGACTTCGATGGCGCAGAAGATACGATTCAACTGGCGGGTAGTGCTGACAACTATCGCATCGTGGAAACGGATTCCTTAGCGCGGATCTTTTACGGTGAAGTCGGATCTCCGAAAAACGAGCTAATCGGTCTCGTTCGCGGTGATTTCTCCAGTTTGGATCTGTCGGCGGGTTACTTTAGTTACGTTTAGTTTTGCTAAGGTGGGGATTGTGAAAAAATCCCCACTTTTTTAACGCTCTTTATAGCAAAGCGATTCAGTTAACGATCGTTGTCGGTTCGGTCGAGCAAAACGAAATCCGACCCTCTCCAAACTAAGTTGGGTTTCATTCTGCAACCTAACCTATACATCATCTTTTTTTAACTTTAAGTTTAACTTATTATTCATGATTTAAAGCTGACGCTACGCATCATTAAACTGAGTATAAACAAAGTTTTAATTTCATCTTCTACGATGCGGTCAGTCGTGAGGAATGATTTTGGAAACTATTAAGGTAATTACCACAATCTGGCTGTTGCTTTTTCTTGGAGACTTCTTCTCTACATTCTTCTATCATGTACCAGAACACGTTTTTGGGAAGTTTCATACCGTGGTGCATCATGGCAAGAATCGGAGTTTCTTGCATTACGCCGTCTTGACGAAAAATCCCCTGGTACTGCTGGATGGGATTTTGGGAGCTTTGCCTTACTTTATCTTTACACCTTGGTTGTGGCAGTTGTCTCCTGTTGGGACAATTATTGGGCTGTTGCTTGGGGAATTTCATGTGGTTTGGCGACACGTTTCCATCTTAGAATGGGCAACACCTAAACCCGTGCAAATACTCTGCGATGTTCTATTTATTACAACGCCAGAACGGCATTGGCAACACCATCGCAATGCGTTTGCTGCCTATGGTGATATCTTTACCTTTTTCGATCGACCCGCACAAAAATGGCTGAGGTTTCTCCGTTGGAGTAGACGTAAATTCAAACTCTTGAATGGGTTTCAGTAGATCGATCGAAATCAAAGCGATTGGAAAAGAGTTTTGCAGTTAAGTTTTGCTCGGTCTCGGCGGTTGGCTCGCGGCTGACAGCGATATAATCTCTGTTATAGGCTGTCGATCTGACAAGAGATTCCGAGGGAGTTATGGAGCGCGAACTGTACGATCGAGGACGTGAAAAAGCCCGCCAAGGCGACTATACGGGAGCGATCGCCGATTTTACGGAATTGTTGCAACTCGCCCCGTACCGCGCCGATGTTTACTACCAACGGGGACTTGCCTACTACGACGATACACAACTTCACAATGCGGTTTCTGATTATACCCGCGCGATCGAACTCAATCCCGACTATCGCGAAGCTTACGCAGCTAGAGCTTTAGTTCGATTGGCGCTGAAAAACGGCGTTGGCGCCTTAGACGATATCGATCGTGCCTTAAGATTTGATGACAAAGATGCCAGCGCTCACAATCTGCGTGGAATTGCCTGTCGCAAATTGGGGGATAATGTCGGTGCGATCGCATCTTTCAAAACCGCTGCCGAATTGTACTTGGCGCTAAAAGATGCGGACAATTGTCGTCGTTGTTTGGAACGTGCTAAACAACTCCAACCCAAATCTTTCAGAACCCGATTCCCCAACCCAAACTGACTCCCGTCAAACTAATGTCTTCGGGGGAAATCTACGCCCAAATTCTAGAACAAGTGGAAAAGGGAGACTGTCGCGGCGCGATCCAAGAATTGAACTGGGCGATCGATCTTGATGCTGGAGATGCAGCCGCTTATTGCTGTCGAGGAATTGCCCGGAGTAAACTGGGAGACGATCGCGGTGCTATTGCTGACTTTAATCAAGCGATCCGCCTGAATCCACAAGATACGATCGCTCGCCGCAACCGGGGCAAAATCCGCAGTAAATTGGGCGACTGGGGGGGCGCGATCGCCGATTTTAATCAAGCGATCGAAACCGAACCGGAGGATGTATTGTTGCTGCTGGCACGGGGTAATGCGTACCGGGAAATGGGCAACTACACCGGTGCAATTGACGATTATACCCAGGCGCTGACACTCGACAGCGATCGATCCGAAGCCTATATGCACCGAGCTCTGGCTTATTTGCGTCTCGAAGAACTGAAAAAGGCGATCGACGATTACCAAACTGCTGCCAGTCGCTATTGCGAAACCGAAGACTGGGAGAATTACCAAAAAGCCCTAGACGCCCTCAAGCAGCTACAATCCGCCGTTCCCCCATCGTCACGCAAAGATGTCCAATCCAACCCTTTGCAACAACGATTGTTGATGCTGGTGGGGGGTCAGTGGGCACTTGCCGAACGCCTGATCGAACAGGCAAAATACTACTATCCCAACATGGATGAAGATTGGTATCTGGAAAAGGTGATTTACGATCTCGAACGCGATCGCGGTAATGAGTGACGAACCACAAGCCACCCGCCACAAACCACTCACCACTAGCATTCACCGATTAACTGCATAAGTCGATCGCCCTCAGAACTATATATGTATAGCAGGGCGGGCGACTTATACTCGCGCATTCCTGAAATCGCTAACTCCAGGCTAGGTGTAACGCTTTGTAACTTTTGGGAAATTTTGCATAAAACTCGGACGTTGTCACTGAGTAAAAGGTAAATCATTCCCCCAAGGAGGTGAGATTCGTGAGAGTTCGGTGGAAAACATTACTGATTCAAGGCTTTATTTGGCTAGCATCGGAAATCTTACTGACGTTAACCGGACTTGACGATCTTGCCGACTACAGCGAGTTCGTTTTCGAGAAATACTCGATCGACTCACCCGCACCCATTGTCTATGTTGTTTGAGCTATTTTCACGACAAACTGACCTAGAATTCGCACTTAATAACGATCCTCAACCTCCTACGACTGAAATGCTAACAGCTTGTATGAAATCCAATTCCTCTTCTGGGGAAGATCTCTCTCGAGATCGTCCTTACCAAAAACTCAGGACGCCAAAACCTAAAAAAGAGGGATCGCCGAAAACATGGAGCGATCGTTATCTTGCCTATAAATTAGTGTCTCGGTATACCGATCTTAATGAATCTGCCGAACAGAGAGAACTTGCCAAAATTAAATCGCAACAACTCCAAGATCGCTTCAAACTCGATCTAGCGATGTATGCAGCTCACGCTCAATTGTCTCCAAAAAGTCGTCAATTGTACGCCAATCCTACGCTATTTGGTAATGATGTTTTGCGTTTAATTAAACTCGTCGTTGCTGGTCGCGGTCGTCTAAATTATCGCCGTTTAACTCAGCTTTTCATGAACAAAATAGAGGCGAGCGATTATCAACAATTTAAAGATCGTTTATTCAACTATTTAGGCTTTGGCGAGCGAACGGGAGATTGGACAGAGTTGCTCGAACAACGGTTGCGCCACCAACTCACCCATCTATATTTGGCGAGAAATGGAGTCGTCGTTGACGAGGCACTACGGTTTCGGACTTGCAACCGGGCAATCGAACTATTAACTACTGAAGATGGACAAAAACCCTCAGCGATGTTCACAGCTAAAATCGCCTGTGGAATGCCCTTCTTTTTGACAATTGCCCTGCTGAAACTGGTTTTGATCTCTCCTAAGTCTCGATCTCATCTCAATCTGTGTATTTCTAAGTTAATTCGCTATTACGAACAGTTACCAGCTAGCGAATGTCAGTCGGTGATTCACTTTTTGGAAATGGTTCAGATCGTTTTTGCCATTTATGCAGATGGTGTAGAATACAGCTTAGTCAAAATTAAATCATCCACATTAGAAACCCATCAAGACGATCGAGTTTTGGATTTGGATAATTACCGCATTTTTGCGCGTCTAAAATCATAAAAAGCAGGCAGTTTAAGTTTTACTGTAGAAGTGTTTACGATCGATCGCATATCTTTTCACATTGTAAAAAACGATCTGTTACTCCGAGTGTTGTAAAATATGAAACATCCGATGTTTTATATTTATAGCCTATAGATTTATTATGGAGTACAATATTCATAAATATTCTCCGAGTGCCTACCTCGATCGACTGGAAAAGTTAATGAAAGAGCGGCTGCAACCAGGAGCTAACAAAGAAGCGATCGATGCCCGAATCTGGGATGTATTTGGGGAAACTCGGGCAGTAATGTTTACCGATTTGTCGGGGTTCTCGCGTTCGGTTAAGAAATTTGGCATCATTCATTTTTTACAAATTATTTACGAATCAAAACGTATTTTTATTCCTTTTATCGACAAATATGACGGAATAGTCGTTAAGTTTGAAGGAGATAGTATGTTGGTGATTTTTCGCCAACCCACAAAAGCCATTGCTTGTGCGATCGAAATGCAACAAGCTGCCAAAGTTTATAACCAAAACAAACCCGATACAGAAAAAATATTGCTGTGTGTCGGTCTGGGATACGGTGAAATTTTAAACTTGGGCGACTACGATGTTTTCGGTGCAGAAGTTAATGCCGCAAGTAAATTAGGCGAAGATACGGCAAACTCGTGGGAGATTTTAATCACACCGTCAGTTGCCGAATATATTCCAAAAATTCCTGATTTGGGCGTCGAAAAGCTAGAATACGTTCCGCCCGGTGCCGAAGGGTCTTTTCGATTAATTTATCCACTTTGATTAGCGGCGCGATCGCCACCGAAACTTTTTACAGAGTCAACTATTTTCGCCATATAAAATAAGTGTTTTTTTCAGTTCCCCGTTCTACATAACCGGGTTTTGGATCGTTGAGCCAGATCGCGAACAATTCGCGAGTATAATAAGATTTCAAGCCGGGATAAGACCTAGAAACTCTGGCAGAACATTCGGTCTGGCAGCCCACTTTTTCCAGTGTGGGAGCGACGATATCTCGATCCAAACCCAGTTCTTCTTGCAGTCCGCGAAAAGCAGTTTCCTGGAATGATTCTTGAGGGCGACACTTCTCTGCGACACCCTCAATATTTCGGAAACGAACTTGTCCGTTATGAAATTGCTGCCGTTCTTCCCACAAAGATCCCAGCGGCGATCGAACGGTAATGAGAGCTACCCGCAAAACTCGCAGCGGCGTCCCATTTTCCCAAACCAATTGGCATTCTCCAGACTCGATTTCTCGCACGAGAGAATCTACAGACTTAGAAGCTCCCTTTCCATACAAATGAAAAGGGAGAGTCCGATCGAGTTTTTCCATTAACTTACAGACTTCTGGCGACATCATAAGCTAAAATTAAACGCAACTGACAGATGAGCGATCGATGTGGAAATAAAACGATTTTCCCAATTGACGATATCTTCCGATGCGGAAAGCACTTCTAAAGAGATCGATCGGATTGGTTACAAAAAACTGTAAGGGGCGTGTCGCAGAAGAAGATCGCCGGGTAAAGTAAATCTATTCGGAAAAGTTCGCCATTCAGGAGCGATAGGAGTTGAGGAGCCAGACAGTTGGGCAGGGATGAGTTTTCGCTTACTCGATCGATTCCACAGTTCTTTCTCCCATAGTTATCTATTTTAATACGACGCCAGCACAACCTCCAACACAACTGTCAAGAAACCAAAGAAAACGAAAAAGATGAAACGTCTGATTTCCGGTCTTTTCCTCGCCAGCACTTTTTGCCTTGCTGCCGATGCCAACGAGATCCCATGGCTCTCGAATCGCGCATTAGCTCAAACGACCCCCACCGACTCGTTATTTTACCGATTTTACGATCGGCAAATTCCCTTAGAAGTCCGCGAAAATACGATCGGCGTCGCCTTCAAATCCTCAGAAGGTAGCGGTAGTCGTTCGATCCCCGCCTATTTGATGCTGCAACGAACGCTGCTCCAAAGTGGCACGACGCGAGGAATCGATCGCGCTCTGGAAGTTCGACCCTTGGGCGAAAACTACGCTTCCATCGCTCTCGACGATCGCAGTACAGCAGAGGAAATCAGCCAACTCATCGGGCAACAATCCTACGTCGAAACCACCTTACCCGTTCTCACCGCCGCCGACAATCCCGAGGCGGAGATCGTTCTCCCCAACGAGATTATCGTCAGTTTTGAACCGGAACTGAGCCCAGAAGAACGGGCGGCAATTTTGCAAACCCAGGATCTCGAACAACTGCGATCGATCCGCTTCTCTGACGATCGTATTATTGTCCGCGCCAAATCCGCCACGGGATTGGCAGTTCTCCAAGTTGCTCTGCGACTCAACGACGTTCCCGGGATTCGATCGGCAACCCCCAACTTCATCCAATCGACCTCCATTCGCCAATCTCATCTCCCCACCTCCTCACTTCCCAGATGGGCGAATCTTGGGAGCGAACACTTGTCGGTAAGTGCGAAAAACTTTTCACCCAACCCTATAGCGCTAAAGCGACTGGCTTCGCGAACGCTAACATCTCTATCCACTCCACACTCCCTGATTACCCCGCACCCCGCACTCCGCACCCCGCACTCCCTAGCCTCCACCTTCACCGCCCCACTCCTGCCGCAACAATGGCATCTCGATAGCACTTCCCAACGCGGCGAATCTTTGCCCCGTACCGATATCCGAGCCCAAGAAGCGTGGGAACTAAGCAATGGCGGGGAAGGTGTCGTTGTCGCCGTCATCGACAGTTTGATTCAGTGGGATCGCCCTGATTTTGCCCAAAATATTTACGAAGTGGGCGACGAGTTCGATTTGCTACCGGGAGAAACAAACGGTTGGGATTTTGCTCAAAATGACGGCGATACCCGCATCAGCACAGCCGAACTGGGGATGCTGCTACCGCATTTTCGCAACACTTTTAACCTCGATGACGATCGTCTGCTAAAAATTTATCAGCGCGATGCACGGGATATCCGGCTGAGCGAACCCAAGCTACTTCCTGCTGCCATCGCCCGACAAATTCGAGAGAACCTGCAAGCGAAAACCGCCGCCGAGTTTCACGGCACTTGGGTAGCCGGAGTGATTGCCGCACATCCCGGCAATGGAGAAGGAATGCTGGGGGTGGCGCCCAACGCCCAAATTTTGCCCGTGCGCGTATTCGGCGTGGGGGGTGCTGTTTCATCCTCGGCAATTGTGGAAGCGATCGGCTATGCCGCAGCACGGGATGTCGATATCATTAACCTCAGTTTGGGGCGGTTGTTGCCCGATCGAGAAACTGCCGATACGATCGCCGAAATTACTGCCAACAATCCCAACATTACCTTCGTGGCTTCTGCGGGCAATTCCAACTTCAGCACCGCCATGTTCCCCGCGATCGTACCCGAAGTCATTGCGGTGGGGGCAACCACCTTAGACGGGCATCGTGCCCCTTATAGCAACTACGGCGAAGGCTTGGATGTGGTGGCGCCCGGTGGTGATACCTCCATTTCCGCAGATGGGGGGATTTTGACAACAGGCGGCACGACAGGGGTTTTTTGGGAGAGCCTATCGCCACCTGTGGCTCCCTGGGGGTTTGCCATCGATCCCAAAGGTGAATACGTGCGGGTTCAGGGAACCTCGTTTTCTGCCCCAGCAGTGTCGGGAATTGTGGCGCTGATGAAAGGAGCAGATCCTCAGCTCAGTCGCGATCGGGCGATCGCCATTCTCAAACAAACGGCAAGTTACGACGCGCTGACCGTTTCCCCAACAGAAATGGAATCCGATCGGCAATATTGGTTCGGTAGCGGATTGGTCAATGCCGAAGCTGCCGTCCGTGAAGTTTTGCTCGAACAAACGCCTTGAAAAACTGGGAAGTCTTAAGCAGCAGCGATCGCAGCTTCCCGACTGCGAGTCAATTCGACGATCGTCGTACGGCTATATAAATCCGGTGCCAGTCGAATTAGCTTGCGGACCGTGGCATCATCCACCCACCAAATCAAAGGGAAGTGAAAATTTTTCTGAAACTCGCCGAAAATGAAATTCGTCACAACTAATAAACGATCGAGTTCCTCAACCGACTCGAAACCCCAAATAGTAAGGGCTTGGGGAGATTCTCGACCCAGTTTTTCTTGGATGGTGGCATAGAGAAAATCGACCGATCGATCTAGAGAAATTTCCCGAAACGGCACCGAACAAATGTGATGTAGCTGTTGCAGGGCTTGTTCTCGCAGGCGGCAACTGTTGCAATGCGCCAAAATCAGAGAAAATTCTCCCTGAGACCACTCCACACTACGGGCAATTTCTTGAAGGGAGTCTTGTGCCAAAGACGACGAGATCGCAGACCTCGGCTCCACAGGCATTTTGGAGCGCAGCAATTCTGTCCTAGATGGACGCGAACTAAGGTTAATCATTGGGAGTTCCTCAACTGCTGTGCGGCAAAGAATCGAGCGTCACGGTCAGCCAAATTTTTGACGACACCGGTCCCCGTCAATTAACATACTACGAAGTGCCACTTTTCTACTACCTTCTTTGCAAAAACTTACCGGAAACTTACGAAAAGTCTCAATTGGGGTAAACGCGCCACTACAGATAAAATATAAAATCTGTGTCATCAACAACCTTTGCACCCATGACGATCGCTCCTGTAAGAAACCTCCCGGATTGGAATGCTTTTGCCGATCGATCGTTGGCAGGGGAACGACTGACCCGAGAGCAAGCGCACGCCGTCTTAAACGCGCCTGACGAGACATTGCTCGATCGACTCGCGGCGGCATACCGCGTGCGCCATTCCTACTGGGGTAATCGAGTCAGGTTGCATTTTCTCCTTAACGCTCAAAGCGGTCTGTGTCCGGAAGATTGCCACTATTGTTCCCAGTCGAAAATTTCCACTGCCGAGATTGAAAAATATCCCCTTTTGGCACAAGATAAGATTCTAGAAGCTGCCGATCGGGCTGCCGAGTTGAAAGCCGGAACATTTTGTCTGGTGACTTCGGGACGATCGCCCTCCGAATCGGTGTTTTCCCGAGTCCTCGAAGCAGTCACAGCCGTCAAAGCCAAACACGACTTGAAAATTTGTGCCTGTTTGGGTTTACTGAGTGAAGACCAAACCCGCCGCCTTGCCGCTGCCGGAGTCGATCGGGTCAACCACAATCTCAACACCTCCGAAGCACATCATAGCGACATCTGCACCACCCATACATACACCGATCGAGTCGCCACCCTGAAAAACGTCCAAGCCGCCGGAATTACCACCTGCGCCGGCGGAATTCTGGGGATGGGAGAATCTGACGACGACATCATCGATCTTGCCTTTTCCCTACGGGATTTGCAAGTCACCAGCGTTCCTCTCAATTTTCTCATCCCCATTCCCGGAACACCCCTCGCCGACACCGACGAACTCACCCCGCGTCGTTGTTTGTCGATTCTCTGCCTGTTTCGTTTAATTTTACCCAGCCAAGAAATTCGCATTGCCGGGGGTCGCGAAGTCCACTTACGATCGCTCCAACCTCTGGGGTTATACGCTGCCAATTCCATCTTCGTCGGCGATTATCTCACCACCCCAGGACAAGCAGCACTACAAGATTTTCAGATGATTCGCGATGCCGGATTTGTGCTGGAAAACGCTGAAGGTAAGCCAGTTGGTAGTTGATAGTTAATAGTTAATAGTTAATAGTTAATAGTTAATAGTTAATAGTTAATAGTTTAGGACTTACGCAAATGTCCCTTTGAAGCACCATTTGTAGGGGCGAATTGCATTCGCCCTCCGTATGTTTCCAGTCCCTGCATCAGTCCTGTAGTTGATACAGCGGTTTTCGCAGCCATGAGGTACATAAAATTTTGGGTTGATGTAGGGGCGAATGCCATTCGCCCTTCTAGATGTACCGCATAATACCGGGAACCGCTGTAGTTTTTCAGTTAACTAATAACCAATGACCATGCTGTCTGTTGCCGATCGAATTATTGTACCCCTAGATGTTTCTTCCGAAGTCGAGGCGATTTCCCTGACCCGCGCCCTACCCAAAGTCACGTTCTGGAAAGTCGGATTAGAACTATTTGTCAGTACCGGGGGAACAATTTTACAAACCTTAAAAGAGCAAGAAAAACAAATCTTTCTCGATTTAAAATTTCATGATATCCCCAATACGGTAGCCGGAGCGTGTCGATCGGCTGCCCGCTACGGCGTAGACTTACTCACCATCCACGCCACTGCCGGACGTCCCGCCTTGAAAGCCGCCCAAGAGGCACTGCAACAAGGTGCAGAAGATGCCGGACAACCCATTCCCCGACTCATTGCTATTACCCTACTGACAAGTCTCTCCTCTCGAGAGTTGGCATTCGATCTGAAAATTCCGATCGAATTGCCAGAATATACCTTACAAATGGCACTTCTCGCCCGAGAATCCGGACTCGGTGGCGCCGTATGTTCTCCCCGAGAAGTGGAACAACTGCGGCGAGTTTGCGGGTCAGATTTTCTTCTGGTTTGTCCGGGAGTGCGTCCCACCTGGGCAGAAACGGGAGATCAGCGCCGCGCCATGACCCCGACATCCGCTTTGCGAAACGGGGCGGATTATTTGGTCATCGGTCGTCCTATCACCGCCTCTGATGACCCTCCAGCCGCCTTCGATCGAATTTGCCAGGAACTCGAACTGAGCGAACTCTCTTGAAGAAGTTCGGGAGTTATAGGATTTCAGGAGTTGCAGAAATTACAGGAATTGCCAAATGTTTCCCAACCGTTTTTCTCGAACTCCATCGAATCCCTCAAAGTTACTTTCTACTGACATCTTGTACTATTGTCGGGCAATCTCCAGGGGTTTAAACCCCAGTCTCATAGCTCAAGTCCTCTTAAGAGGACTCTTTAAACGGTATTTAGTCGTTTTTAAACGACTTGAACGATTAGCCCAGAACTTAAGTTCCGGGCGGGCTAGGCGGCAAAACCCAAAAGGTTCGTTCGCATCCTGGATTTCTATTTTTTATCTGTTCCAGCTATTCTCTTCTCCTGCACCCGCATTCGGCGAATCATCGAGTTGTCCGATCGAACTGGAACCCTTGGTAGAAGCGATGTTGCCCCAGTTACCCGGTTACATCAATCGGGAACTTCAACGATCGCGCAGTGCTGCTTTGGGAGGGACACGATCGATCGGCGATCCCAATGCTGCCACCTCCATAATTCTAGCTGGAAGACCGGAGTTTGAACCGCTACCCCCCGGAACGGGTCGATCGACAATCCCCATAGAGACAAACCCCGAAGAAGCCGTGTATCAGGCATTTATCACCACCTTAGAACGAACCTATATCGACGACCAGATATTGGAGTTTCAGGGCTATCATTGGTTGTTTCTCACCCAATCTCCCAGTGGTTGGCGCTTGGTGCTGATGTTTTCCTCCTGGGGTTCTTATCCCACCGATGGCAAAACGACACCGCCACAAGACAGTAGCAACGGTGCTGTGGGGCAAGGAATTCGGACTTGGCTGCGCGACTGTCGATACTCCACCAACCCCGAATGATCTTGTAGGGTGTGTTGAGGTACGAAACGCACCATTCGTAGTAAATTTGAACTTGACAGGCGATCGAGTCGTCACGCATAATGGTGAGCTGGCTGCGAAGTTGAAGCTCGGATCGGGTACAGCCAAGGCTAGCGATCGCGCTAGACACCCGTACGGCTATTAGAAGGAACGAATATGACTTACGCAATTATCGAAACGGGTGGCAAGCAAATCAAAGTCGAACCCGGTCGGTTTTACGACGTCGAATTGCTTCACGTCGAACCCGATGCCCCCGTCACCATCGACAAGGTTTTGCTAGTGTGCGACGATGCAAACGTGCAAATCGGTCAACCTTTTGTCGAAGGCGCAACAGTCGAGGGAACGGTGATGCGGCATTTCCGGGGTCGCAAGATTCTGGTTTACAAAATGCGCCCCAAGAAAAAAACCCGCAAAAAACGGGGACACCGTCAAGAAATCACCCGTTTAATGATTGATTCGATTAATCTTAACGGATCTGCGATCGCCTCAGCTCAAGCTGAAGCGACAGAATCGGTTCAAGAGACAGAATCGGCTCAAGAACCTGTCGAAGCTGCGGCAGAATAGATAAAGACTACAAAAAAAACAGATCGGAGGCAATTATGGCTCATAAGAAAGGCACGGGTAGTACTCGTAACGGTCGCGATTCTAATTCCCAGCGTTTGGGTGTCAAGCGATACGGCGGTCAAGTCGTCAGAGCGGGAAATATCCTGATTCGCCAACGCGGAACCAGCGTTTTTCCCGGTAACAATGTCGGACGCGGTAATGACGATACTCTATTCGCTTTAATCGATGGAGTCGTTACGTTTGAGCGCAAAGGCAAAAGCCGCAAAAAAGTGAGCGTTTATCCTGTAGCGCCCGCAACGGCATAATTTTGCATCCCCACCAACTTGTAAGGTTTGGTGGGGATTTTTAGGATTTTTCATCATCCCCATGACAAAAAACAAGTTGTCAATAGCCTGGAAAAAGCTAGAAGATATAGCAGTCGCGCCTGGTGGTTAGGACAAATTCTGGTACGGGCGAAGCATTCGGAAGATCGACTATCGCTTTACCCAAGAATCACACCCCCTAAGGCTTCGCCCCTACGACAACTAACAACTACCCCTTAAAACTTTTTCCCCAGTCGTGCATCGCTTCGAGGACTGGTTTTAAACTTTCTCCCAAAGGCGTTAGGGAATATTCGACTTTCGGCGGAACTTGGGCGTAGACTTTTCGGTGAATGAGACCGTCTGCTTCCATTTCTCGCAGTTGTTGTGCGAGCATTTTCTGGGTGATACCGTGCAACGATCGTTGAAGTTGGTTAAATCGCTTCAAACCGGGAAATAATTCTCGCAAAATCAAAACTTTCCAGCGTCCACCGATCGCTTTTAGTGTTTGCTCTACGGGACAGGTACTGCGATCGCTCTCTATGTCGTTCATAGCATTCTTTTTGACAGTATCCTTTTGGGTACTACCTTACTTTTTAGTGCATACTTTACAACATAACACCAAATTGATTAAATTAAAAATAGAAAAAAGGAGAACACTAAACAGAAAATGAGCGAATCTAAACCCCAAATTGCCGATACTAAACCCGTCGTTTTAGACCTGGAAGCGGGAACTTACTACTGGTGTAGCTGCGGTCAGTCGTCAAATCAACCTTTTTGCAATGGCTCTCACCAAGGAACAGAATTTGAACCCTTAAAGTTTAGCCTGGAAGAAGGAAAAAAAGTTGCGCTGTGTAACTGTAAATACACCCAAAATGCACCCTTTTGCGATGGCAGTCACAGCAAATTAACAAGTTAAAAATTTACTGAAGTTCGGACAATCTTTTCGAGCTATCCCCATCTATCTCGGAGTTAGGTATGATTATCATTCGTCAGGCTCAAGAACGCGGACACGCGAATCATGGTTGGCTGGATTCTTACCATAGCTTTTCCTTTGCCAACTATTACGATCGCAACTACATGGGATTTCGTCAACTTCGCGTCATTAACGAAGATCGAGTCAGTGGTGGACGTGGGTTTGGCACGCATTCCCATCGAGATATGGAAATTATTACCTACGTTGTAGATGGCGCACTGGAACATCGCGATAGTATGGGGAATAGCTCGGTTATTCGTGCAGGTGAAGTGCAACGCATGAGTGCGGGAACGGGTGTGGCTCACAGCGAGTACAATCATTCTAAAACAGATCCCGTTCATTTTCTGCAAATTTGGATTTTGCCCGATCGAATTGGAGTTCAACCCAGTTACGAACAACATTATTATTCCCAAGCCGAAAAAAAAGGAAACTTGCGTTTAATTGTCTCACCGGACGATCGAGAAAATGTCTTAAACATTCATCAAGATCTGGGCTTGTATGCCACAATTTTAGAGGCTGAGGAAAGTGTCGAGTACCCGATGGCTGAAAATCGTCATGCTTGGATACAAATGGTGAAAGGAGAAATGGACTTAAACGATCGAACCTTGAACTCTGGAGATGGTGCGGCAGTCAGCGAGGAACGCAAATTGCAAATGACAGCTCGCAGTTCTGCTGAATTTTTACTTTTTGATTTAGCATAAATCTCGAGATTTCGATCGGATTTAAACTGCGATTGGGCTACAGGTTCAGCCAGCTTCGGAAATAAAGTTTGCTGATTTTCTTGCACTATCGACTGCAATTTTCGCATCGGGGGGCGATCGCGATCGCCCCCATCCAAATTTCGATGGCAAAGTGCTAGCCTTCAGACAAATTGGCTTCAACGATATTTTCCGCAAAGCTCTTATACGCGCCGCCAATTTGCTTCGCCATCGAGTCCGGGAAGACATGGAAATCTCCAACTTTCAGGGCTTCTATAATGCCGTCCGCAACTAAAGAAGGCGGCTCTGCGATTTCAGTTAGTCCTGCTGCATCGCCCATATCCGTAGCAATGGGGCCCGGATGAACACTCAATACAATCGTACCCTGCTCGCTCAGCAGCTCCCGCAATGCCTGGGTAATCGAATAGGCAGCCGCTTTTGAGGCAGAGTATGTGGCAAAATTGGAGAACGTCTTCATCGAAACCACAGAGTTGAGCTGGGCAAAGACACCTCCTCCATTGGCTTTGAGAATCGGGGCAAATGCCTGAGCCATATAAATTAAGCCATACACGTTGATATTCATCTGGAATTCGAGCGAGGAGATAGCATCCTCAGCCAGGGGAGTAGCGGCTTTAAACATCCCTGCGTTGTTGACAACAACCTGCACATCCTGGGCAGTTTCAGCGGCGGCAAGGATAGATGGGGGATTGCCTAAATCAATCTGAACCGGAACCACCTTATCTCCGTACTTTTCAACCAATGGCGAGGCACTTTCTAGAGTACGAACGGCTGCATACACTTTGCGGGCTCCGCGATCGAGAAAGGATTCCGTCAGCACCTTGCCGATGCCGCGATTTGCGCCCGTCACCAGGATTATTTTGTCGTTGATATCGTAGTTCATCTGGATTTTTCCTTTTAGCTTGTGATGAGTTGAAGAAAACTTTGAACAATTGGTCTAGGTTGGGGCAAAAAAAATAGTTGCCCTCTAGAAGGGAGACTGCGGATGTCACCGCCCTTTCTAATGTAGTGTCGTCATTTTGGTCAAGTTTTAAGTCCAACATCTTAGCTCTCCTAATTCTCGATTGCTTTGGGAGTGAGATGTAATGTCACGAAATCCTTAAAAATAAAGGCTCAGACTGAACCCTGACCCAAATCGATACACTATAATGAAGAGTTTGACCGTTTAGTCTTAGTCATATTCGGAGTCGATCGATCGTGGTCTCACAAGTCTCTACAACCAACCCCTACGAAGCCAAAACCCAGGAAATTGCCAAAGAACTCCTGGCAGCTACCCAAGAAAAGCGATCGTTTTTCGATCAAATGCGCGACCAAATGCGCTGGGACGACAAGCTGTTAGACTGGACGATGAGTAACCCCGGTCTGCGGGTGCAACTCTTCCGCTTCATCGACTGCTTACCCGCACTGCGCACCAAAGCCGAAATCGCGCACCACTTGCAAGAATACCTCACCGTTGAGGAAGTGGAATTGCCTGATGCATTGAAAAAGCTGATCGGTTTCAGTGGCGGCGATTCGATGACGGGACAGGTGGCGGCGACAACGGTTTCTACCGCCGTGGAAACCCTGGCACATAAGTACATTTCTGGGGAAAACATTTCCCAAGTGCTGAAAACCATCGAACGTCTGCGCAAGGATAAAATGGCGTTCAGCATCGATTTGCTGGGTGAGGCGGTGATTACCGAAGCCGAAGCCCAATCTTACCTCGATCGGTATCTGGAGTTGATGACCCAACTGACCCAAGCCGCGCAAAAGTGGTCTACCATCCCGGAAATCGATCGAGCTGATGATGTAGAATTACCAAAAGTTCAGGTTTCTGTCAAGCTGACCGCGTTCTATTCCCAGTTCGACCCCCTGGATGCCGTCGGTTCTCAGGCGAAAGTCCGCGATCGTATCTATACCTTACTCCGCCATGCCAAAGCTGTCGGTGCTGCTGTCCATTTCGACATGGAACAATATGAGTACAAAGACCTCACCCTGGCAACCCTGAAACAAATCTTATTAGAAGACGAGTTCCGCGATCGTACGGACATCGGCATCACGCTGCAAGCCTATTTACGTGATAGCTATGAGGATTTACAAAACTTAATAGAATGGGCACAACAGCGGGGAAATCCCGTCACCGTCCGCTTGGTGAAGGGGGCTTATTGGGACCAAGAAACCATCAAATCCCTGCAAAAAGATTGGAAACAGCCTGTTTTTAACGATAAAGTCGAATCCGATGCGAACTTTGAGCAGATGACACGGCTTCTCTTGGAAAATCACGAGTATTTATCCGCTGCGATCGGCTCTCACAACGTCCGTTCCCAAGCCCATGCGATCGCGATCGCCGAGACCTTAAAAATTCCGGCTCGGCGCTTCGAGATGCAAGTTTTATATGGAATGGGTGATAAACTAGCAGTATCGCTTACCAAGCGTTGTCATCGGGTTCGAGTCTACTGTCCCTACGGGGAACTACTACCGGGAATGGCGTACCTCATCCGTCGCCTGCTGGAAAATACGGCAAACAGTTCCTTTCTGCGCCAGAGTCAAGAAGATCGACCCGCAGAAGAACTGCTTGCCGCACCCGGGGTGTCAGCAGGGGGAGGCACGAGCATCCAAGCTCCCCCCCACCAATTTCCCAATGCAGCCGATACCGATTATGCCGATGTAGAATTGCGAGATCGGGCTTTTGCAGCACTGGCTTCCGTGCGGCAACAACTCGGCAAAACCTACTTACCGATCGTCGATGGCGAATCCGTTGCCACTACACAAACCGTCAATTCGGTCAACCCTTCCCAACCCGATGAAGTAGTGGGAACCCTAGGGTTAATCGACATCGAACAGGCGGATAAAGCCATTGCCGCCGCCAAACAAGCACTTGCCGGTTGGCGCGACACCCCCGTCTCCCAACGTGCCGCCATCATCCGGAAAGCCGGAGATTTACTCGAACAACGCCGCTACGAAATGAGTGCGTGGATGTTGTTAGAAACCGGGAAACCCCTGCGCGAGTGCGATGGTGAAGTGTCTGAGGCGATCGATTTTTGCCGCTACTACGCCGACGAAATGGAACGCTTGGAAGCGGGACACCATTACAACATTGCCGGGGAAACCAACCGCTACCACTACCAACCGCGCGGCATTACCTTGGTGATTTCTCCCTGGAACTTCTCCCTCGCCATTCCCACCGGGATGACAGTAGCGTCCCTGGTCGCGGGAAATTGTACCTTACTAAAACCGGCGGAAGTTTCCTCAGTCATTGCCGCAAAACTGGCGGAGATTTTGGTAGATGCCGGCGTACCCAAAGGCGTATTCCAGTTTGTGCCAGGGAAAGGATCGACCGTTGGCGCACACATGGTGAAACACCGGAATATCAATACCATCGTGTTTACCGGTTCCCAAGAAGTGGGATGTCGCATCTTTGCCGATGCCGCGTTGTTGCAACCCGGTCAAAAACACCTGAAACGGGTGATTGCTGAGATGGGGGGTAAGAACGGGATTATCATTGATGAGAGTGCTGACTTAGACCAAGCCGTGGCGGGGGTCGTTCAGTCAGCATTTGGATACAGCGGACAGAAATGTTCGGCGTGTTCGCGGGCGATCGTTTTAGAGTCGGTTTACGATACTTTTGTCAGTCGGGTTGTCGAGGCAACGCGATCGCTCAATGTCGGACCGGCGGATAAGCCTAGCACGCAAGTCGGTCCCGTGATTGATGCCAATGCTCGCGATCGAATTCGGGAGTATATTGCTAAGGGAAAAGAAGAGGCAACATTGGCATTAGAAATGCCGTCGCCGGAACCGGGATACTTTGTCGGACCGACGGTATTTAGTGATGTTTCGCCCGATGCAACGATCGCCCAAGAAGAGATTTTTGGACCGGTTTTAGCGATTATTAAAGTGAAGAACTTTGATGAAGCGCTGCAAGTTGCTAATGGTACGAATTATGCCTTAACTGGCGGACTTTATTCTCGCACTCCCTCGCATATTTCCCGTGCCGAACGCGAGTTTGAAGTGGGAAATTTGTATATCAATCGGGGAATTACCGGGGCGATCGTTTCTCGCCAACCTTTTGGTGGATTTAAGTTATCCGGCGTGGGTTCTAAGGCAGGCGGTGCCGATTACGTGTTGCAATTCCTAGAACCGCGCACGATAACGGAGAATGTCCAGCGTCAAGGGTTTGCACCCATCGAAGGGGTGGAGTAATGTCGATCGGGGTGGGACAAGTCTCACCCTCAGTCGCATTAACATCATTCGATCGAAACTCCCCCTGACACACAGAAGCTTGCGACTCAATTCTTCTGATAGAATAGAATCGAGTCCAAGTTTTGGGCATCAGCCCAGGGGGATTAGCGTGTAGCATTGGCACAGCAATTTCGGTGGAAATTCTCACAAACCCACTGCAACCCTAACGAAATTGATTCCAGGTCGGTGGCGAATAATTCTGACTCGAGACAATTATATCGATGGTTTGTGTATTAAATCGTGCCATCTAGTCGCCGACCGCATATTTCTAAACATTTGTCTTCTGAGTGACCTTGGATATTTCGTTAATCGATACTTGTTATACTCAAAAATAGACGCATATTAATATCAGATCGTATCCTATATATTAGCTTATACAGAATGACGGCAAAACTGCAAGGTTCTAAGCAAGTTAATTCTTTAGTTCAACAACTGACTGCTCAAAGTCAGGGTAAACTAACAGGTCGGCTAGAGGTTAAAGAAAGGGGCGGACGGCAATGGGATCTTTATTTTTGTGTCGGTCGTCTGGTCTGGGTTACTAACAATTTTCATCCCATTCGGCAATTAAAACGATATCTTGCCCGACACTGCCCCAAGATAAAATTTGAAACGCTGATCGTCCCGGAGTCTGCTAAGTTTAGTAGTTGGACGTATCAAGTGCTTTGGGTGTTAGAAAAACGTCAAAAAATTTCTAAGCAACAGTCAGCCGAAATTGTCAACGACATCGTAGCCGAAGAATTATTCGATTTATTGCAACAGAGTGCGCGAGGGGGACTAACCTACACTTGCTACGAACAAAGCGCTCTAGAAATGATGCGAATGCAATTGACGGTCGTCAATCTCAGGGCTGCCTTTGGGCAAGCACAGAAGAATTGGCAAGCTTGGGTGAAAGCCGGGTTCGGGACTGTTTCACCCAACTTAGCGCCCACTCTCAAAAACCCTCAAGCACTCAAAAAAAAGATTACCCCGAAAGCCTATGCCGCGCTGGCAAAAAAACTCAACGGTAAACGAACGTTTCGCGAGTTAGCTCAGTTAACCCAACAAAATCCCGATCGTCTGTTGAAGTCTCTAGCACCGTACATTCGGCAAAAATGGATCGAACTGGTGCAACTGGCAGACTTGCCTCGCCCCGCCAAAATCGAGTCCAAACGACCCCCGAAATCGGCAGCCCCTTCATCTCAAGTCAAGCAACTGATTGCTTGTCTCGATGACGATCCCCAAATCCGGCAGCTCATGGAGCGGATCCTTGCCCAGGCGGGTTATCGTCCCTTGACGATCTCCGATTCCATGCAAGCCATCCCCATATTACTCGAGCACAAGCCCAGTTTACTCTTCTTAGATTTAGTCATGCCTGTCGCCAACGGCTATGAAGTTTGTACTCAACTACGGCGGATTTCTGCACTGAAGGATATGCCGATCGTGATTCTAACGGGAAACGATGGCATGATCGATCGAATGCGAGCTAAAATGGTGAAGGCGTCTGGCTTTCTGACGAAACCCATAAGTTCTCAAAAAGTGGTGACAACGATTCGGAAATACCTTTCATCATCTCCTAAGACAACTTAAGTTGAGTGTTTTTATCTGGGATAAAACAATAGTAACTTCGACAACAACAGTTTCAACTCGCGAGTTGAAACTGTTGTTACCCTATCCAAAAACTTAAAAGTGATTCATTTTAGTCTTGAAATATTCGACCGAGGTTGATAGTATGAGTATAGTGCTGGTAGTTGAAGACGGCTTAACCGATCGAGAAAGAATTAATCAATACCTGAAACAGGCGGGTCTGTCCGTCATTAATGCCGCTAGTGGCGAGGAAGCCGTCGTTCATCTCCATCGACAAAAACCGGATTTGATAGTCTTAGATGTAATTTTGCCGGGACAGAGCGGGTTTGAATTGTGTCGGGAACTTAAAACCAATCCCCAGACCAGTAAAATTCCCGTCATTATTTGCTCGACTAAAGATACAGATGTAGACAAAATGTGGGGAGATATGTTGGGGGCTAATGCTTACTTACCCAAACCCGTCGATCGGCTTGAGTTTTTGCAGACCGTTCAGCGCTTGATCCGTCTCTGAATTCCTATCTAAAAAGTAAGAAAACCTCGATCGATGATATCTGCATCTGGTCTAAATCTTTCCTTAATCCAAGACAGTTCACCCACCCCCCCATCTTCGGGAGATCTTCAGAAGTTTCTCCGCTTCCAACTGGGCGGCAAAGATACGACCCTGATTGAGCTCAATCCGATCGTCGAGATTATCCCGCTGAAAATTCGAGAAATTTTGCCCGTTCCCCAAATGCCCAGTTATGTGTTAGGAATCTATAACTGGCGAGGTGATATGTTGTGGTTGGCAGACTTGGGACATCTAGTTGGATTTGCTCCCCTCTTTCAATCGCGATCGTCTCGCTCTACGGCAATGGCGATCGTCGTGCAATCCGAAGAAAAGTCCATGGGCATGGTGGTGTCTCAGGTGACAGATATCGAACAGTACAGTTGGTCGCAAATGCGCGATCGCGATCCGCAACTATTTTCCGATAAAATCCTGCCATTTTTGCAGGGATTTTTTATTACCGAAAGCAATGATATTCTCGTCGCCCTAGAGGTGCGATCTCTCTTCCAAGTCCCGACTTGGCGCAGTCTCGTGTAATCCGTCAGGTGTGCTCCATTCTTCGATCGCAAATCTCGAGTTTTATGAGGTAACTTGTACTATGACCGGCGTGTTCCAACCCTCCAATTCAAGCTTCGATCGCTCTTCGCGCGATCGCAATGGGATCGAAACCCCCTCGCTGCCAGAACGTCCCAATATTTCTGAGTTTGTTGATACCTTAGCCCACCTGAAATCGGAACTCGCCAAAACGGGACAACTCGATAAAGGCAAAGTTCCCGAACAACTGCTGCAACTCCAGAAATTCAGCTTGTTGGTAGAAAAATACAGCCTGAACGTGCAGCAAGCACTCAATGCTAGTGCCAACACTCCCTCCGAATCCCAGTTGCGCCAGTTGCGTGGAGTGTGGGTAGAAATGACCGCCCAACTCAGCAGTGCTGACAGCCTGAGCGAATTGCTCGAACTCTGTACCATCCAGGTTCAACGTTACCTCAATGCCGATCGAGTTTTAATTTACCGCTTCGGTGCCGATTCCACCCCCGTCCCCCGTCGCGAGCCCCAAGGTACGGTAGTTGCCGAAGCCCTGCAGCGCGGATGGACGCCCACGTTGGGTGAAACCCTACCCCCCACCTGTTTTGGGCGCGATCGACTTCAGGACTACAAAGATGCCGAGGTCATTTCTATTGCCGACATCCGCATCCTCAACTTAACTCCCTATCAGCGTCAACTCTTAGACCGCTTCCAAGTCCAAGCCAGCCTCACCATCCCCATTCAATTAGGCGGAAACACTTGGGGACTACTGGTGGCACACCAATGCTCCTGTGCTCGTCAGTGGACCGAAGTGGAAATGACCCTGCTGAACCAACTGAGTACCTATTTAACCGCTCGGTTGCAAGAATACGACTTCAGCGATCGACTCCGACAACAAACAGAAGCCGATCGAACCCTCAGTCAAATTATCGAACGCATCCGCCAAAGCTCCGAACTCGACACCATCTTTAAAACCACAGTTCGGGAAGTGCGACGCCTGATGGAAGCCGATCGAGTCGGCGTCTTCCAATTCTATCCCGACGCCGGATACGACGACGGGGAATTCGTTGCCGAAGACGTACAAAGTGGCTATCCCTCCGCCGTCGCTGCCAAAATTCACGACCACTGCTTCGGTCAACAGTATGCAAACCAATATACTGCCGGACGCATCCAAGCCGTTGCCGACATCTACAACGCCGGATTCAGCGACTGTCACATCAGCGTCCTCTCCCAATTCGAGGTACGCGCCAACTTAATCGTGCCCTTACTTCAAGGAAACGAACTGTGGGGACTGCTGTGCGTCCACCAATGCAGCGGACCGAGAGAATGGCAGGACGAAGACATCGAACTGGTCAAGCGCATTGCCACCCAATTTACCATCGCCCTGCAACAAGCCCAAACCTTAGCCCAACTGCGGCAGCAATCCGCAAAAGCTCTCGAAGCACAATCGCGCGATCGTGCCGTCAGTCAAATTATCGAACGCATCCGTCAAAGCTCCGATCTCGACAGCTTATTCAAAACCACGGTGCGAGAAGTGCGGCGCCTGATGGAAGCCGATCGAGTCGGCGTCTTCCAATTCTATCCCGACGCCGGATACGACGACGGAGAATTCGTTGCCGAAGACGTACAAAGTGGCTATCCCTCCGCCGTCGCCGCCAAAATCCACGATCACTGCTTCGGCAATCAATACGCCGATAAATACGCAGAAGGACGCATCCAAGCCGTTGCCGATATCTACAACGCCGGATTGAGCGATTGCCATATCAGCGTTCTCTCCGACTTTGGCGTACGCGCCAACTTAATTGTCCCGTTGATCGAAGGCAACAAACTGTGGGGGCTGCTGTGCGTCCACCAATGCAGCGCCCCGAGAGAATGGCAGGAAGAAGAAATCGACTTTATCAAGCGCATTGCTGCTCAATTTACCCTAGCATTGCAACAAGCCGAATATGTCGATCGTTTGCAGCAGCAAGCGGAGCAAATTGCACTAGCACAATCGCGCGATCGTGCTGTCACTCAAATTATCGAACGCATCCGTCAAAGTTTAGATCTTGATAACATCTTCAAAACCACGGTGCGAGAAGTGCGGCGCCTGATGGAAGCCGATCGAGTCGGCGTCTTCCAATTCTATCCCGACGCCGGATACGACGACGGAGAATTCGTTGCCGAAGACGTACAAAGTGGCTATCCCTCCGCCGTCGCCGCCAAAATCCACGATCACTGCTTCGGCAATCAATACGCCGATAAATACGCAGAAGGACGCATCCAAGCCGTTGCCGATATCTACAACGCCGGATTGAGCGATTGCCATATCAGCGTTCTCTCCGACTTTGGCGTACGCGCCAACTTAATTGTCCCGTTGATCGAAGGCAACAAACTGTGGGGGCTGCTGTGCGTCCACCAATGCAGCGCCCCGAGAGAATGGCAGGAAGAAGAAATCGACTTTATCAAGCGCATTGCTGCTCAATTTACCGATCGCTTTGCAGCAGGTAGAATACCTCAAACAACTAGAAACGCAATCGCAGCAACTCACCGAAGCGGCAGACCAAGCCAAAGCCGCTCGATCGCAGATTCAGCAGCGTGCCATTGCCCTGCTGATGGCGGTTCGACCCGCTCTCGACGGCGATCTAACCGTCCGCGCGCCGATTACCGAAGACGAGATCGGGACGCTTGCCGATATGTACAACAATACAATCCAAAGCTTGCGGAAAATTGTCTTACAAGTACAAACCGCCGCCGACCAAGTGGTGCAAACCTCCCTCAGTAGCGGTGCATCGCTAATGCAGCTTTCTAGCGAAGCCCAGAAACAGTTCCAAGAAATCAGCCGGGCTCTGGATCAAATTCAGGAGATGGTGAATTTCACCAAAGAAACTGCGGCTAATGCTCAACAGGTCGAACAAGCGCTCGAACAAGCCAGTGTCACCCTAGAAACGGGAGACAAAGCGATGAATCGTACCGTTGAAGGCATTATGGAGATTCGCAAAACAGTCGGTGAAGCCGTCAAGCGAATCAAACGCTTGGATAAGTCTTCTGAAAGCATCGCCAAAGTCGTCAGTTTGATTAATAACTTTGCCACTCAAACCCGCTTGCTGGCAATGAATGCAGCGATCGAAGCTACTCGTGCCGGGGAGTACGGACGGGGCTTTGCCGTGGTGGCTGACGAAGTCCGTTCTCTAGCGCAGCAGTCCTCAGATGCGACGACAGAAATCGAAAAGCTGGTGCAGGAAATTCAGATGGAAACCAAAGCCGTCCGAGGAGTGATGGATATTGCCAACCAGCGAGTCGTCGCCGGGACAAATTTAGTCGGGGAAACCTGGAAAAGTCTCAACGAAGTCGTCGAAGCTGCCGGACAAATCGGCGAATTAGTTCAAGGCATTACCCATGCCACCCAGGTGCAAACCGAGCAAGCTCAATCGGTGACTCAACGGATGCAAGAAATTGCCGCCATTGCTAATCATACTTCAGAAGATTCGACCCAAATTTCTGCTTCTTTCAAAGATGCACTAATCACAGCGCAAGATCTGCAATCGAGTGCCGGTCGATTTAAAGTTAGTTAATAGTTAATAGTTAATAGTTAATAGTTAATAGACCACTAACCAACAACTAACCACTAACAACTAACCACTAACAACTAACCAATGACCAATGACTAATGAACCAAGCTATTCGCGATCAAAGCTACGTTTATTTCCTCAGTGAAGCGCCCGAACTCCTACAAACTGTCGAGCAAGGTTTACTGCACTTGCACGAAGGCAGTCGGTTGCAAAACGTCCATAGCTTGATGCGGGCAACCCACACCCTGAAAGGGGCATCTGCCAATGTGGGACTCGAAACTATCAAAAAAGTTGCCCACACCCTCGAGGATGCCTTCAAAGCGCTCTATCAAGAGGAAGTGGTCATCGATCCCGAACTGGAGAAATTATTGTGGTCGGGGTATGAGTGTTTGCGCTTGCCGCTCAGTGCAGAAATTTCGGGAAATGCGATCGACGAAGGGGAGGTATTGGATCGGGCGGCAGAGATTTTTACGGGGTTGCAAGCCAAACTCGGAGAAGATTTTGGGCAACACGACTACATTCCCTCGTCGGCAGAGTTGGGGTTTGATATCGCCCAGTCCATTTTTGAGATGGGGGTGCAGCAGCGTTTGGATGAGCTGGTGGCGGCGGTCGAAACTCAAGACCCCGATAAGATTGCCGCCCAGTTGCAAACGCAGTCTGAGGTGTTTTTGGGGTTGGCGGAATCTCTCGGTTTGCCGGGTTGGGGACAAATCGCCCAAGCTGTACTGCGAGCGATTTCCCAACACCGGGATCGAGCTCTAGAAATCGCTCGTGTCGCCTTGGCAGACTTCCATGCCGGACAAGCTGGAGTGCTTCAAGGAGATCGGACAAGTGGGGGAAAACCCTCAGCAGCGCTCTTAGAATGGGCAGGGAAATCCCCGATCGATTCTACCCCAGCTTCCTCGGTCTCATTTACACTTTCCCTGGAACGGGAACTCGAGGATTTTCAAGTTTTTCTACAAAGCGATCGTTATGGTAAACATCCGGCAAAACCGGCGATTCAGGACTTCTTTTTGAGAGGGATACGTTATATCGCCCAATGGTTTGCCATCGATCGAGAATTGCCCTTGGAAGATTTTCGCCTAGAGTTTGCCGTCCCAAAAATCGAACTATACGAACTAAAAGAGCGGGAACTACTGAGTGAAAGTTTAAACTATATCAAAGAGTGGGTCAATCATTTTTCAGAATTTTTAACAGAAAAAACCGATTCTCCCAGTTTGAGACTCTATCGAAAATGGAGTTTATTTTCCCTGGCGCTCGCCATCGCTAAATATCATTACTCTGAAGAAATCGATCGTCAGGGACAATATCAAAGCATTCCCATTATTCAAGCCTTACGTCGTGGCATGAAGCGGTTGGCAACCGTTTATCAAAAATATCCGCCCCTTGACGAATTTGAGAAAAATTGGTTGGATTCGCCCCATCTCCAAAAACTCGCTCCGCCTGCTCTGGAATCGGACACCGAGGAAACTTTACTCGAAGAAATTTGGGGAGAGCCCGACAGCGAAGAAGCCGAATCTTTAGAAGAAATTTGGCAGGCAGAAGAAAATCGATCGGCGCATCGAGCCGCAGCACAAACACCTCAAAGTCAGGAAATCGCTGACGACCCCTCCATTTCGATCCCGACCGAACGCCTCACCGAAAAACCCAATATCCAAGATGGCGAAATCATAGATGTCGAGCAGTTGTCTACATTTGCAGATGAAAGCCAACAGCGAGATGCACCCAAACAAAAAATCGGTGCGGCAGGGTCTCCTCAATTAGTCAGCATTGAATTAAAAGGAATCGAGAATCTCAACCATCGTGTGGGAGAACTGTTAATCGGTCAAAATCGACAAGCTCTAGAAGTGGAACGGCTGAAACGATCGACCCAAGATATTCGGTCCCAAATCGAGCGTCATCAAGAAACGGTCAATCGATTGCTGAGTTGGATCGAGCATATTCAAGACGGACGAGATCGCCATTCCCTCGATCTGGGAAATTTTCCCGCATCGCCGCAACTTCCCTCCCAATTTCTTCCTGGGTTTGAGGAACTAGACATCGAACATTACACCGAACTGCGTGCCGCGTTACAGTTATCTGCCACTGAAGTCGGACAACTGGAAACCGCTGCTGAAAATATAGACTTTTTGGCACGAGAATCCTCCCGCGCCATCGAAAAACAACGGCAAATCTTATCCGTCATGCAAGACGATTTGGTAGCCGTGCGCATGCTACCCATCGGAGAAATTTTGGAGCGCTTCCCGCTGACGCTCGAGCAGTTGTGTCGGGTGGAAGGAAAATCTATCCAGATGCAACTGAGCGGCACTGAATTATTTGTCGATCGAGCGATCGCTAAAAAATTGTACGATCCTTTGTTACACCTGCTGCGCAACGCTTTCGACCACGGTATCGAACCCCCCGAAGTTCGCAGCCAACAAGGCAAACCCGAAACGGGAACCATCGAAATTCGGGCTTATAATCAAGGGACTCAAACCTTCATTGAAGTGCGAGACGACGGTCAAGGCTTAAATATCGAGTGGATTCGCCAAAAAGCCGTGGAGGGAAAATTCCTCACCGAAGAAGAAGCCAACCAACTCGACTTGGAAAATTTAATCGAAGTGATTTTCGAGCCGGGATTCTCCACCGCTCGGTCGGTCAGCGATATTTCTGGACGCGGCATCGGACTCGATGTGGTGCGTTCCCAACTGCAAAACCTCGACGGCAATATTACCGTCCAAACCAAACCTAGAGTCGGAACCACCTTTATCATGCAAATTCCCTTGACCTTAACCATTTCCAAGTTGATGGTCGTCCAAGCTGGGGGTTCGCTTTATGCCTTGTTGGTGGATGCCATCGAAAAAATTCTCCTCCCCCAACCCGAACAGATCGGCTTATTTGAAAATCAACGGGTGTTGCACTGGGAAATCGACACAAAAAAAATGATGATTCCCGTGCGCCAACTGGCTGACTTGATGCACTACACCTCTTCGCTAGCCGATCCGATCGTCGATCCCGAACGGGGAACATTGTACCTGACTCGGGAAACGTCGGCTCCCGTATTACTCCTGGCTCGCGACGGACAGCGTCTGGGGTTGGAAGTAGACCAGATTCTCGGAGAACAAGAGTTGGTCATCCGACGTTTGGGAAATGCGATCGCCCCCCCGAGTTACGTCTACGGGTGCAGTATCCTCAACGATGGTAGCTTGACCTTGGCGATCGATGGGGTTGCCTTGATGCAAAACATCTTGAAACCCGTACCGAAGCCGAGTCTCCCGGTGAGGTACTCCCCAAAAACCGAGGTATCCCGGTCAAAACGCTCCATACTACCCCCGTCACCCCCACGGACGGTTGAGCTTCCCCCTCAGCCTTCCCCCCCAGCCCAAATCGCCCCGCACACCCCGCAAATCCTGATTGTTGATGACTCGTTGAACCTGCGTTATTCTTTGAGTACGACCTTGGAGAAGGCGGGTTATCACGTATTTCAGGCACAAGACGGTCAGGATGCAGTCGAGCTCCTCCGAGAGCATACCGATATAGATTTGGTGTTGTGCGACGTGGAAATGCCCCGGATGAATGGATTTAAGTTTTTAAACTATTGCCGGCAAGATCCGACTCTTTCTCAACTGCCGATCGCGATGCTGACTTCCCATACCAGCACTAAACATCGCCAACTGGCGACAGAATTGGGCGCGGTTGCTTATCTAACGAAGCCCTATGCCGAAGCCGAGTTACTCGAAACCCTCGGAGGAATCTTAGCACGTTAGCTTTTTATGGCGACTCAACCCCACTGAACTGACCCAACTGAACACTCACACTGTCCAAACGTTTATCCCCAGGATGATAGGAGAGAATTTCTAGTCCGATCGGCTCACCCGTTGTGGAGTCCTTAATCAAAATTATGCCATCTCCCAGTTCAGTGCTGATTTGTTCTTTTCTCGGAGTCTGCCAAAATACGGTTAACAATTCTGTTTCGGGTTCGTAAAAAATTTTTACCTGTGCCATAGTATCTCTCCCTCTTTAATTGCATCTGTTTGGTAAGCCGTAATCAAGAACCCCTCTCCATTTAAGCGTCGAGCCACTGCCACAACCCATCGATTCTCGTTTCGTACCAAATAAAATAGCAACACCTCGTTATCTCGGCTGCTACGACGAATTTCATCCGGCGCAGCTAGGGCTTACTGAACCAACTCCTCTAACATCTCAATATCCGGATGCTTAAGGATTAACCGTTGCCAGTAGCTCTCAGAAGTTCTGACGGTAAATCCAAGTGGTGTCAGGATTTCAAACTTCACTTACCCTCTCTTATATAGTACAAATCTTGCTTCAAATTTTAACGGATTGTGTGTCCGATCGAAATTTGATTGGGTAACGTAACCATATGGCAAGAACGTTTGTATTATAATCAGTAGAGAATTTCCCAGTTTCGTGTGCAGGTATTTTTTAGTTTATTTTCGCTATCATTTCATCCATGACTATCTGTCGCTTAAGCCTGTCATCTGTAAGATCTTCCATAGAAGTCATAATATCCACTGCTTGCTTAAACGGATCTAAAGCAGAACTTCCCGCCTTAGTAAAAGCCTTGATTATTTTTTGAGAATAAGGTTCTATTTTCTTTTAATTCAGCTTTGGAACATCCTTTCCTGCTACGATAGCTCTGACTAAAACCAGAATATGCCAAACTTTTAAATTAACCATTATAGAATCGTCTAGATTCGCACGGTTTTCATATAAAACATTTGAAGTTTGGCAGCCATTAACAATCTGATAATTTTCGAGGTGGAGGTTACTACCTTGAATGCGTACATTGGGACTAACGATAGTAATACCATATAGAAATCCTAAATGGGCTTTCAGAAGGCAGAAGGGAGGAGGCAGGAAGCTTTTATATTACTCACCCTTAAAAGAGTGAGATTGAAGTAAGAATGTTTTCTACCTCGCTGCAAGCCGTCTCGGTCTAATTATTAATTAGACTGACTCGATTTATATACTTACACAATTCTATATACTTACACAATTCTATATACTTACACAATTCTATCAGATGGAAGAAAAAGTTACAGGTGATTTGAAGAATTTAAGTCAATATACAGACAGATTGTCTGTATAAAACCGTATATTTCCCTTGATTCTCTCAAAGCTAAATCTCGAACAGCTATGGCTGTTATGCCAAAAGTGGCAGTAATCCACACAGCCAGCGCTGGCGATAGATGAACATTCAACCAGATTGTCATGCGGCTAGAACGGGATGGTCGAGTTTGCGGACGGCATAGAGAAGCGCAGCTTTGAGATCTTCTAGTTCCAAGTCGGGCAATTCTTCAAGAATTTGCTCAAAACTCAAACCCGCAGCCAGCAACTCCAGGATATCGATGACTCGAATCCGCATTCCTCGGATGCAGGGACGACCGCCACATTGTCTTGGGTTTACCGTAATTCTGTCAAACTAAGGATGTCAGCATGGGTGGGAATGGTCTGAAACCTTTGTCTCTAGCTTACTTCATTTAATCGATCCAAACTCACACCGCGATATAACTCCTCGATCGCCAATTCAAGCTCAATACTCTGAAAGATTACTGTATCGCCCGCACCATAAACCACGGTTTCCCACCGTTCTCCACTCCCATTTTTCACCCGATGACGACACTCCACCTGCATTTCATCTTGCGAGATTAGAACATACTCTTCC
The DNA here is from genome assembly GCA_963838375.1 of uncultured cyanobacterium. GTDB lineage: Bacteria > Cyanobacteriota > Cyanobacteriia > Cyanobacteriales > Geitlerinemataceae > DVED01. The sequence goes on from CAWIQY010000021.1 coordinate 313,192, forward strand.
AACGATTCAATCTGTCGGTAATCCTCAAACTTATCACCCCTGTCAAACTTTTCTGTAGAAGGAGATAGCACCTCAGTAATCAACTTAGGATACCGCTTCACATACCGATCTCCCAAATCTCGAGCATCGCAGGTAACGAAGGCATCCGGATAGTAGAAAAACGCATCCGCATAATTGACCTTGACATCACCGGAAAAAAACTGACAGTCACCCGCGCGTAGGTGAAGATTAATCGCCGTTAAAAAATTAATCGTGAGACGGCTATGGTCATCGCTGCCGCCCGCCATTGCGTAGACTAAACCGCGCCGATATTCATGCCGCACGATCGTCTCGCGTTCGAGAGCCAGGTACTCTTGGGGACTAAACCCTGACGGGATGGCAACCATGACGTAGCAGACAAAATCAATACTTGAATTGTAGCGATTTTAGCGTTCCAATTAAAATCGCTACAATCGATCGTCGTATAATGTCCTAAAAAATTCCCCGATCGACAGTGAGTAGAATCTCTGCGATCGTGGGATAATAGCGCCGATTGTTAAGCTATCCCGATTCGCTATGCCCATCTCTGGTGCTACTCCCGCTCTCTTGGTTCTCGCCGATGGAACCGTCTATCGCGGCCGATCGTTTGGGGCAACGGGAACGACCATCGGTGAAGTCGTTTTCAATACAGGCATCACCGGATATCAAGAAGTCCTGACCGATCCCAGTTACTGCGGTCAAATTGTCACCTTCACTTACCCCGAACTGGGCAACGTGGGGGTCAACCCCGAGGATGAAGAATCCAGCCATCCTCACGTCAGAGGAGCAATTGCCCGCAACATCAGCCCGCGTCCGAGTAACTGGCGATCGACCCAATCCCTACCCGATTATCTCAAACAACACAACATCCCCGGCATTTACGGCATCGATACCCGCGCCCTCACCCGCAAACTTCGATCGATCGGTGCCATAAACGGTGGGATTTCTACGGAAATTCTCGACCCCGAAGAATTATTAATCAAAGTTCAAGCTGCCCCCAGCATGGCAGGATCGAACTTGGTTCCCAACGTCACCACAGCCGAACCTTACGAGTGGACAGAATCTACTGACGCCGCTTGGGAGTTCAGTCCCGGTGTTCGACAAAACCCCGGTGAGGCTTTAACGGTGGTGGCGATCGATTTTGGCGTGAAACGGAACATCCTGCGGCGCTTAGCCAGCTACGGCTGTAAAGTCATCGTCGTTCCGGCTAACACCCCACCAGAAGACATTCTCAAATACAACCCCGACGGGATCTTCCTCTCCAACGGACCGGGCGACCCTGCCGCCGTCACCGAAGGGATGGAAACGGCTAAAGTTCTCCTGGAAAGCCAAAAACCCATGTTTGGGATTTGTATGGGACATCAAATTTTGGGTCGGTCTTTGGGGGCAACCACGTTTAAACTCAAATTCGGGCATCGCGGACTCAATCAACCCTGCGGGCTCACCCAACAGGTGGAAATTACCAGCCAAAACCATGGATTTGCCCTCGAAGCCGATTCCCTCGCGGCGGATGTCGAAATTACTCATCTCAACCTCAACGATCGTACCGTTGCCGGGTTACGGCACAAATCTCTGCCGCTATTCTCCGTTCAGTATCATCCCGAAGCCAGTCCCGGACCTCACGATGCCGACTACCTGTTCGAGAACTTTGTCCGTACCATGCGGGAAGCCAAGAGGTAATGGGTAATCGGTCCGTTCCTCAACGCACCCAACTCCTTGACAAACCTAAAAACTTTTCGCAAGGTGTCTAACTTCCGTCCCGATCTTCGGTAAAATAGCCACCTGCGGATCTGCGATCGAGTGGTCGTGCAATTGCCCGATCCCCACGTGTCAAGTTTGACACGAGTAACAAGACCCGAAAAGTCAAGCATTAGGCTACAAAGCCAAAACAGTGTACCGTGGGGCACACGGGAACGAGAAGAGAAATCTTCTAACGCTTGGGGAGATCGTCCCTTTGGAGTTGTCTAAGTTAGGCTTGGTGCTTGGGCGCGATCGAACGGGTATTTAGTTTAAGCATTGCCGACAGGATAGGCAATTGAAAGACGTATCGCTGAACCCAGAATCTCCGTGGCGTCAGCCTGGAGAGTGTCAAGAAATCCTCAACCCTATTTTTTGTTGTCATTGAGCTGCCGATAATGTCCAAGGTTCTTGTTTCCGATCCCATCGATCCAGTAGGAATCGAAATTCTCTCTCAAGTTGCCCAGGTCGATGTCAAAACCGGTTTGCCGCCTGCGGAACTGACTAAAATCATCTCCGACTACGACGCGCTGATGATTCGTTCCGGAACTCAAGTCACTCAAGAAGTGATAGAGGCGGGAACCCAGCTCAAGATTATCGGTCGAGCGGGAGTGGGCGTCGATAATGTGGACGTTGCCACTGCCACTCGCAAGGGGATTGTGGTCGTTAATTCCCCAGAAGGAAATACGATCGCCGCAGCCGAACACGCCCTGGCGATGATGCTATCCCTATCCCGCTACATCCCCGAAGCCAATCAATCGGTCAAAAGTGGCAAGTGGGATCGTAAAGCTTTTGTGGGAGCAGAAGTCTACAAAAAAACCCTCGGCGTCGTCGGTTTGGGTAAAATTGGCTCCCACGTCGCCAAAGCGGCTAAAGCTATGGGCATGAAGCTGCTGGCTTACGATCCGTTCATTTCCATCGAACGTGCCGATCAACTCGGTTGCCGTATTGTCGAACTCGACTTGTTGGTGCGCGAAGCCGACTACATCACCTTGCATATGCCGAAAACCCCGGAAACGGCAAACCTGCTGAATGCCGAAACTCTGGCGAAAATGAAACCCACGGCTCGAATTATCAACTGCGCTCGCGGTGGATTGATCGACGAGGCGGCATTGGCACAGGCGCTCGAAGAAGGGCGCATTGCGGGCGCGGCGATGGACGTATTTGGCAACGAACCCCTAGAAGCGGATTCTCCTTTGCGTAAGTTAGGAAAAAATCTGATCCTGACACCCCACCTAGGGGCATCCACCGCCGAAGCCCAAGTCAACGTAGCCATCGATGTTGCCGAGCAAATTCGCGACGTGCTGCTGGGACTCCCCGCCCGATCGGCAGTGAACATTCCCGGACTGTATCCAGATACCATGGAGAAACTCCGCCCCTATCTGCAACTTGCCGAAACCCTGGGAAATCTGGTCGGTCAGTTGGCAGGAGGTCGAGTAGACCAGCTCAATGTCCGACTACAAGGCGATCTCGCCGATGTGGAAAGCAAACCGATCGTCATCGCCGCGCTCAAGGGTCTGCTCTCCCCAGCCCTGCGAGAACGGGTCAATTACGTCAATGCCAGTATCGAAGCTAAAGAACGAGGCATTCGCGTCATCGAAACCCGAGATGCCTCCATTCGCGACTATACGGGGTCTTTGCTGCTGGAAGCCAAAGGATCTCTAGGCGAGCATACCGTTACGGGTATTTTGCTCGGCGATTCGGAAATTCGCATCACCAACGTGGATGATTTCCCCATCAACGTGCCCCCCATCCAGAATATGCTGTTTACCCGACACCGCGATATGCCGGGAATTATCGGCAAAATTGGTTCCCTGTTGGGCAGCTTTAATGTCAATATCGCCAGCATGCAGGTGGGACGCCAAATCGTTCGCGGCGATGCAGTGATGGTTTTGAGTCTCGACGATCCTTTACCCGATGGGATTTTAGATGAGATTATTAAGGTGGCAGGAATTCGGGATGCGTATACGGTTACGCTTTAAGGGGCGCTTTGGTTAGTGATTAGGGGGATCGTGAATTTTGAATTCTCTCCCCCTCCTGCAACTCCTGCAACTTCTTCTTAAATGGCAAATAGCTGGTGGGAAATTAAAGTTTTGAGCGATCCGACGCTGGAAGAATTAATCTTTTGGCGTTTGAGTCAGTTTGGATGTCGGGGAACAGCCAGTCAGATGCAAGACAACGCTTGCCTGGTGTCGGCTTACTTACCTCAAGAAAGCACCCAATTGCTGGATTTGGCAGCACTGTCGCTATGGTTGCGCCAGGATGCCTTATCCGTGAGCGGACCGCCTCCAGCAATGGAATGGAATCTCATCGATGAGGAAGATTGGTCTAGTAGCTGGAAGGAACACTGGCATCCGCTAGAAGTGGGCGATCGTTTCTTAATCTATCCGGCGTGGCTTGAGGTTCCCACCGTTTGCGATCGCATTGTGCTGCGCCTCGACCCCGGTGTGGCGTTTGGAACCGGGGCTCATGCCACTACCCAATTGTGTTTGGAATCTTTGGAGATGCGCTTGGGAGGGGACATAGCTGACATAACGATCGCTGATATTGGTTGCGGGTCGGGTATTTTGTCGATCGCTGCGGCTTTGCTCGGGGCCCCCACATCTATGCATTGGATACCGATCCCCTTGCCATAAAATCGACGATTAGCAATCGGGAACTGAACAATATTGATGCCAAACAACTCCATACCGAAATTGGTAGTTTAGATCGGGCGATCGAATTGGCAGGCGACCCTGTAGATGGCTTTCTTTGCAACATTCTGGCTGAAGTCATCGAAGAAATGGTTCCTCGGTTTGAAGCCATTTCCAAACCCACGACTTGGGGAATTATCAGTGGGGTTCTACTCTCGCAAGCTAAAGCGATGGCAGATGTTTTAGAACAAAATGGTTGGATGGTAGCAACCCTTTGGAAGCGTCAGGATTGGTGTTGTTTCAATATCCGTCGATCGCCGTATTAAATGGGTTAATGGTTATTTCCCGCACCCTGAATGTCCGAGAAACTTGACAAATTTCATGGTGACGATCGCTCCTAAAACCCTTAAAATGATTTGGATTTAGCTATAACGCTTGAGTCTCCACGGGAAAATGATGGTATGTTGAGCAGTCCTTCTATCTGAGAGAGATAACCGTCGGCAGGGGCGATTAGGACAGAAAATTGGCTCAATGGGAACCGGGAACAAGAAGATGTCAAACACCCCTCTAGCAACTAACAACTAACCACTAACAATTAACAATTAACTAAAATCGTTATGCCACGTCGTACAGATCTCAAAAAAATTCTACTCCTTGGTTCGGGTCCGATCGTCATCGGACAAGCTTGCGAATTCGATTATTCAGGCACACAAGCTTGTAAAGCATTGCGGGAAGAAGGATACGAGGTGGTACTGGTCAATTCCAACCCCGCCACCATTATGACCGATCCCGAAACCGCCGATCGGACGTATATCGAACCCCTGACCCCGGAAATCGTCGCCAAAGTCATCGAGAAAGAGCGTCCCGATGCGGTGTTGCCGACCATGGGGGGACAAACGGCGCTGAACTTAGCGGTGGCGCTGTCGGAGGATGGAACCTTAGACAAGTACGGCGTGGAACTGATCGGTGCGAAACTCCCGGCAATTAAAAAAGCGGAAGACCGGGAACTGTTCAAAGATGCCATGGAAAAAATCGGCGTCGCGGTGTGTCCGTCGGGAATTGCCAATAGCCTCGACGAAGCCAAACAAGTCGAGATCGAAATCGGCACCTATCCTCTAATTATTCGTCCAGCGTTCACTATGGGCGGCACGGGGGGCGGTATTTCCTATAACCAGGAAGAATTTGAGGAAATGGCACAAGGGGGCTTGGATGCCTCTCCCAACACGCAAATCCTGGTGGAAAAATCTCTATTGGGATGGAAAGAGTACGAACTGGAAGTGATGCGAGATTTGGCAGATAACGTCGTGATTATCTGTTCGATCGAAAATCTCGATCCCATGGGGATTCATACCGGAGATTCGATTACCGTTGCTCCAGCGCAAACCTTGACGGATAAAGAGTATCAGCGGTTGCGGGATGCTTCTGTCGCCATTATCCGGGAAATTGGGGTGGAAACTGGGGGTTCTAATATTCAGTTTGCCGTCAATCCCGTCAATGGCGACTTTATCGTCATTGAGATGAACCCTCGGGTATCTCGGAGTTCGGCGCTGGCATCGAAAGCCACAGGATTTCCCATCGCCAAGTTTGCTGCGAAGTTAGCAGTTGGCTACACTTTGGACGAAATTAAAAATGATATAACCAAGAAGACTCCCGCCAGTTTTGAACCGACGATCGATTATGTCGTCACCAAAATTCCCCGGTTTGCCTTCGAGAAATTCCCCGGAACTCAACCGATTTTGACCACGCAGATGAAGTCGGTGGGGGAAGCTATGGCGATCGGACGGACGTTCTCCGAGTCGTTCCAGAAAGCCATGCGATCGCTGGAAACCGGACGAGCTGGGTGGGGCTGCGATCGTTCCGAGAAACTCCCCAACTTATCCCACATTCGCGCCGGACTGCGAACTCCCAACCCCGATCGAATTTTCACCGTCCACCAAGCGCTGCAAATGGGGATGACGGTGGAGGAAATCTACGAGCTCACCGGAATCGATCCCTGGTTCTTGGATAAGTTTGAACAAATCCTGGAAACCGAAAAATTCATCAAGCGGACGCCACTAACTCAAATCACCAAAGAGCAATTGTGGGAAGTCAAACGGGACGGATTTAGCGATCGGCAAATCGCCTTTGCCACCAAAACCACCGAAGATGAAGTTCGCGCCTATCGCAAACGCCTGGATGTGGTTCCGGCATACAAAGTTGTCGATACCTGTGCAGCAGAATTTGAAGCTTTCACGCCCTACTACTACTCCACCTACGAGGAAGAATCGGAGGTGATGCCCTCGGATAAACCCAAGGTGATGATCCTCGGCGGCGGACCCAACCGCATCGGACAGGGGATCGAATTCGACTACTGCTGTTGTCACGCCTCCTACGCCCTGCGAGAGCAAGGATATGAGACGATTATGGTCAACTCCAACCCGGAAACCGTTTCCACCGACTACGATACCAGCGATCGTCTCTATTTTGAACCGCTGACAAAAGAAGACGTTCTTAACATTATCGAAGCCGAAAATCCCGTCGGCATTATCATCCAATTTGGCGGTCAAACCCCGTTGAAATTGGCAGTACCCCTCTCCAAAGTGAACGCACCAATTTGGGGAACCTCGCCCGATTCCATCGACGCCGCAGAGGATCGCGAACGGTTTGAACAAATTCTGCGGAAACTGGATATTTTGCAACCGCCCAACGGTTTAGCTCGCAGTTACAAAGAAGCGTTAGCTGTTGCCAAGCGGGTGAGTTATCCCGTGGTGGTACGTCCTAGCTACGTTCTCGGGGGTCGTGCCATGGAAATCGTCTACTCCGACTCGGAATTGGAACGCTACATGACGTTTGCGGTACAAGTCGAACCGGATCATCCCATTTTAATTGATAAGTTCCTGGAAAATGCGGTAGAAGTGGATGTAGACGCGATCGCCGACAAAACCGGACGAGTCGTCATCGGGGGCATTATGGAACACATCGAACAAGCGGGAATTCACTCCGGGGATTCTGCCTGTTCCTTACCCTATGTGGGGTTATCGGAGTCGGCAGTTGCCACCATTCGCGAGTGGACGGTACAACTGGCAAACGAACTGAATGTCATTGGATTGATGAACGTTCAATATGCGGTACAAGGGGAACAGGTTTACATCCTGGAAGCTAATCCCCGCGCCTCGCGAACGGTTCCCTTCGTCTCTAAAGCAATTGGGGTTCCCCTGGCGAAATTGGCATCGCGGGTGATGTCTGGGGAAACGCTGGAATCTCTCGGATTTACCGAGGAAAAGATTCCCCAACACATCGCCGTGAAAGAAGCGGTGTTGCCGTTTAATAAGTTTCCCGGTAGTGATACATTATTGGGACCGGAAATGCGATCGACTGGGGAAGTGATGGGCATCGATACCAGTTTTGGCAAAGCCTTTGCCAAGGCAGAGTTGGGCGCTGGGGAACGGTTGCCGCTTTCGGGAACGGTGTTTGTGTCGATGACCGATCGGGAAAAACCACGGGTTGTGCCTGTTGTCAAGGATTTGATGGAGTTAGGCTTCAAAATTGTCGCCACTGCCGGAACTCGAAAAGTCTTGCAAGAACACGGCATCGACGATGTGGAATTGGTGCTCAAACTTTCAGAAGGTCGTCCCCACGTTTTGGATGTCATTAAAAATGGGCAAATTCAGATCATCCTCAATACGCCTTCTGGGGAAGATGCTCAAGCTGAGGGTCAACTGATTCGCCGCACGGCATTGGGGTACAAGATTCCGTTGATTACGACGATCGCTGGGGCGAAGGCAACGGCAGCGGCAATTCGATCGTTGCAATCGGAAACACAAGAGGTGAAGGCATTGCAGGATTATTTTTAATGGGGTAATGGCCATTGGTGAAAGGTTAAGCAATTTTAGCAGATGTCAAGTTGACGATCTCGAATAGCTAGACCCCTTTGATGCTAATGTTTTCCACGATTTCACTCTTGTGCGCGGGGGGTTTGGGGGCGGCGCAAGGCCCCCGACGGGGGGTTTGGGGGGAGACCCCCCAAGGGCCGGGTTTTCAGTCAATTATGGGGAAGTTGACAATATGAATACAACCTTAACCTTTCACCAATGGGTAATGGCTATCTCAAAAACCATTACCCTCGCTTGTTGTATGATATGGCTGTAGTTTGAAGCACGCCCTAAATAGAGATCGACAATGCTAACAACAGTGATTTGGTGGGGATGGATCGCTTTCTGTATCGTGGTGGCGATCGTTCTCATTGGATTTTATCTGCGAGGAGCCTTTCGCGATCGCCTTCGCTACAAGGTTATCGACGCTCCCTCGCCGGATACTCCTTATTTCCCCTATTGTTTAGCAAGTACAACCAACTCTTCGATCGTCAATAGCACGATTACGGATTTCTGGAACGAACCGAACGAAATTCAACAAGCACGAACTGACGCGATCGCCAAAGCCCAACACACCATCGATTTTGAAACCTTCTTCATGACTCCGGGCAAACGAGCCGATGATTTTGCCCTAGCGATCGCCGAACGAGCGGCTGCCGGTGTTGAAGTTCGCTTGATTGTCGATTCTTACGGAACCAAAGATATATCCAAAAAATATTGGCAAAACTTGAAAAGAGCGGGAGTAAAAATCTCTTTTTTCAACCCCTTTAATTGGAAAGCGCCTCTAGATTACGCGGGACGAACCCATCGGAAGTTACTGATTGTTGACGGTAAATTTGCATTAATCGGTGGTGCCGGTATTTCCGATCTGTGGGACGGTAAGGAAAAAGAGGATGACACCCAACCTTGGTTGGATGTGGAACTCCGTTTAGAAGGAGAAGCGATCGGCTTTTTATCCGGAATTTTTTCTCAACATTGGACTTTCGACGATCGTACCGCAAATTTCGCGAAAGAGAAATTTCAAACAATTGGCGATCGAGAAAAATTAGAGAACTTAACCATTCTTGTCCCTGGAGCAAATCCGAGCATCCGCTTTTCGCCGATTCAAACATTTAAATATAACAGTATTATTTGTGCCAGAAAACAAATTTGGTTAGCAAGCCCTTACTTTTTACCCGATCTTCACTCGATCGACCTTTTAGTCGCCGCCAAGAAAAGAGGAGTAGACGTAAGAATTCTCACCACCAGCAAACGCACGGACAAAAAACCGATTTACTATGCTTCTTACGAGCATTATGGCAAGTTACTGCAAGGAGGGGTAGAAATTTATGAATTTCAGCCCAGCATGACTCATGCCAAAATGCTTTTAATTGACGATCTTTGGGCAACAACTGGCAGTGCTAACTTCGATCCTCGCAGTTTAGTTCATAACGAAGAACTGGATATTTGTAGCTTGCAGCCCAAACTGGTTCGAGGAATTCAAAAAACTTTTGAAAAAGGGTTTTCTCAAAGCCGGCGCATTTTGTATCCCGAGTGGAAACATCGCTCTTTATTCAAGCATCGGATTTTAGGAAATATGGTGAAGTTCTTTCAGTGGCAGTTATAAACTAGCGATCGCCTCCCAGACTGCCGGATCGATATCAACATTATAGGATTTCCGATTCCATTGTGACGATCGATCGTTTTCCCAGTTGAACTTCGTTAAAAACTCGTGTCACGAACACTTTCTCAGCTAAATTTCGGCTCTATTTTTGCCAACTTATTGAGAATAGAGTCATTTGTAGGACGAGTTGACGGGGGTTTTGAGGTGTGGTATTCTAATTCTAGGGCGAAGCTATATCTACTTATCGTACAAAAAAGAATTTGAGTCGATCGCTATTGGAACTTTAAACATCGCAATTCCCTACTTTAGATAACACTCACTGAGTACGATCGAATGGCTGCATCTACTGTAGCAATAGTTAGTCCATTTTGTAAGGCTTGACAAATCAAGATTCGATCGAATGGATCGCGATGAAGTGGGGGTAACTGAGCTAATTGAGCAACACTAATTTCATCTTTTCTTCCTGCTGGAGACCCTCGGCTCTGCCGATGGGAGGAAAGCAGGGCAGGGTTTAAGTCCTTTCCTGTTTACATTTTGCGTGGTATAATGTGAGCTATGGTTGAAAAAGCTTACAAGTACCGTTTTTACCCAACACAAGCGCAAGAAAATCTTTTGCGACGGACAATGGGGTGTGTACGGAAAGTTTACAACTTGGCGTTGGCTGCTAGAACCGAAGCATGGTACGAAAGACAAGAAAGAGTTCAGTATAAGGAAACTTCTAGTCTTTTGACCAATTGGAAAAAGACCGAAGATTTGGATTTTCTCAACGAGGTTAGCTGCGTACCGTTGCAACAGTGTCTGAGACATCTGCAAAAAGCATTTGCTAATTTCTGGGGTAAACGTGCCAAGATATCCTCGTTTTAAAGCCAAGCGTAATGGTGGTTCGGCTGAATTTACCAAGTCGGCTTTTAAGTACAGAGATGGAAAACTCTGGCTTGCTAAATGCAAAGATCCATTGCCAATTGTTTGGTCTAGGCTTTTGCCAGAAGAATGTAGTCCATCTACTGTTACAATCAAACTCGACCCTTCTGGTCGGTGGTTTGTTTCTTTGCTGGTAGAGGACTACACTGTTGAGGTATTGCCACCAACTGATAAAAAGGTTGGTATTGACGTTGGTATCTCTAGTCTGTTGTGTACTAGCGATGGCGACAAGATATCCAACCCTAAGCATTTCAATCGGCTGTATAAGAAACTCAAAGCAGCGCAAAAGGAACTGAGTCGGAAAACCAAAGGCTCTAGTAACCGAGACAAAGCGCGACTTAAAGTAGCTCGAATACACGCCAAAATTAACGATGCTCGTACCGACTTTCTTCACAAGCTGACTACTAGCTTGGTCAGAGCAAATAACTTGATTGCTATTGAAGACCTGGCAATTAGGAATATGGTGAAAAACCACAAACTTGCTCGAAGTATCAGCGATGCCTCTTGGGGTGAGTTTTTCCGTCAACTTGAGTATAAATGTGAGTGGTACGGGCGGAAACTGGTCAAAATTGACCGATTTTTTCCTAGTAGTAAGCGATGTAACCATTGCGGTTTTGTAATGGATAAACTGCCGTTGGATGTTCGTAGTTGGGATTGTCCTAACTGCAACACTAAAGGCATCGACAGAGACATCAATGCTGGAAAGAATATACTCGCTGCGGGACTCGCAGTGACTGTCTGTGGAGCGAACGTAAGACCCGATAACCATGATGTTAAAGGGCAGTTGCGAAAAACCCGTAAGGGAAGGAAACAGAAACCTAAGTCGTGAGTCTTAGGAATCCCCCGACTCCGTCGGCGGGAGGATGTCAACTATAGGAAGGCTAGAAATCTGATGCAAAATACGTTGTTTGGGGAGATAGACTTCAGGGGGTTCCGGTAATGGAAGTTTGCCCAACTGATACTTGATAATCGATTCCCAGATAGAAGCCACACTCAGATATACTGTATTATCTGAGTCTCGAACAGCATCTCGAACATCTGCTGACAACCGACTATCCCCACTAATGAACCAGAGAAAAATATGGGTATCTAGCAGAATATTCATGCACCCTCGAAAGCACTCACAATCTCTTCTGGTAGGGGTGCATCGAAATCATCTGGCACTTTGAATTCACCCGCACATAAGCCAAAAGGTCGTAGCTGCTTACTATCGATCGAAACGGGTCGGAGTTCGGCGATCGGTTTATCCGCTTGGAGGATGATGAAAGTGACACCCGCTTCGACTTGGCGCAGATATTTTAGGGGATCGCGCCCAATTTCATCGATAGTTATACTCAACATAGTGTTAGCCTTGTTTCATATAATTGTAGGCGATCGGAATCTAATGGTGGTATTTTGATTTCATAGCGAAGCTATACCTACTTATCGTACAAAAAACAATTTGAGTCGATCGCTATTGACGCTTCCAAAATGGGTGATGGGTATATACCTCATTCTTAATCGAGTAACCAAGCAAACAAATCCCCGACAGTTAGCTGTAACTCGCTAGCAAATGATGGCATCGGTAGTAACTCATCCGGGGAGTCAAAAACCTCCGTCTCTTGCTTAGAACGATAAACAAACACGGTCTTTTCGTCAGGATCGATTAACCACCCCATTTGCGTCCCGTATTTGAGACAATGAAGAATGTTTTTGGTGACCTTGGTCTGACTCTGGTCGGGAGATAAAATCTCAATTGTCCAATCCGGAGGGAGGGAAAAAGTATTGGCAACTTCTCCGTTCTCGTCTCGAGGAATCCGACTCCACACAAAAACAGCAATATCGGGAACCGTCGAACGTCCCCCGAACGTACAGCGTAATTCCGGAAATGCACGAGCCAATCGTTTAGGCTTTAAGACACTATTGATTGCCGGAACGAATTCTCCTTGAATCGTGCTGTGCTTTCCTTGCGGCATGGGTTTTTGGACGATTTTTCCATCGATATATTCGCTGGCAGGTGTGGTTTCGGGTTGTTGCAGAAACGCTTCTAAAGTTAGAGTTTTTGATTGTGTTTGTACCATTTTACGATCGCCTCCCAGACTGCCAGACCGATATCAACATTATAGGATTTCCGATTCCATTGTGACGATCGATCGTTTTCCCAGTTGAACTTCGTTAAAAACTCGTGTCACGAAAACTTTTCCAGCTAAATTTCGGCTCGATTTCACCCAAATTATTGAGAATAGAGTCATTTGTAGGACGAGTTGACGGGGGTTTTTGGATGTGGTATTCTAAGTATGGGGCGAAGCTATATCTACTTATCGTACGATAATCGAATGAATTCGATCGCCATGAGAACTGCAAAAAGCGCAATTCCATGAAAATCGCTAACTCACTTCAACCAGAGAACGGACGCTTAAGACTTCATCTAGACTTAATGCTTTAACCGCCGATAAGGGAACTCGATTCATTACCAAGGACTACCAATGAGGGTGAAGGCTGCCCAAAAGTAGGGATGATTGAAAAAGAATTCTTCAGTTTCATTATTTTGTATTTCTGTAGATGCTTGCACCAATTGAACTAAATCTGAAGGTAAATTGATCGATGCTGGTTCTTCACCTATTGAAATTGAAACTTTCATTTGACCATTTTTAGTAAGATAAATCTTTTTTTGGAGCATATTAACTTGTAGCTGTTGTAAAGCTTTCGCTTTATAGAACCATATTGGTTGTCGCATAAATTCTAGATTTCGATTCCCCGGAAACTCCCTAGGATATCGACGCATCATTATATAAGCAGAAATATGATGGGCTTTCCACTGCGTCGCTAAAATAGTCTTTATATCTCGTTCCTGGACTAATTTTTCTAGTCCTAACTGTCCATTTTCATTTCCAGATGCTGTGTTACAAGCACTGAGAACTAAAAGCTCTACTTCACGATTTTTCAGCATTTCTTGGAGATTGTCAAAAAGTAAATTTGAATCCCACAAGCGAAGATAGGATTCAGATGGAGTTTCTGAATTGAACACTCCATGAGTAGCGATATGAACAATATCAAGCGAATTTTTGGCAAGTTTTGAGCGAATATTTTCGATAGTGAAGTCCCGATTGATTAGAGGTGGGACTAGAGTGCTATTGTCTCCATTTGTTACCCATTCTCCTCCTTCAATCCGCTCGTCGGCTCCTCTCTTCCATTGACCGCTGACTGATTGAAGTTCGGACTCTATACCCGGTAAATCGGCAGCTTCAGATTCAGTATCTTTATACTTCGAGGCTCCCATTACTACAAGATCGAGACTTCTATCTTGCTCTTCGTAGGGAATACTAACTTTCTGACTAAAATCGATGATTTGATTGAGATCGAGAATTCTAGATATCGAATAATCCTCAATAAGATAATGACGATTTGTCTCGTTATAAAGTACTTCTAGTGGAAACAGAGGGACTTGAAGATTTACCGAAAAAATCAAGGTGTCTATATTTTGTTGCTTTAACGTATTCTCTATCGGTGCGATCAGCCACTGATAGAGTTGTTTGGCGTGCGGGCGATAGGAATCTTCATCGATCTTGCTAAAATCAGCCACTTCTTCTTTCAAAGATTCTACGGCTGAGCGAAGTTGTTCGAGACTCACCAATGGCGCTTTAGAATTTGAAGGTGAAAACTTCCCTGCTTTAGTAAATAAAACAAGATTTAATTGACCGTTGACAATTTCAAGACAAAGTGCGGCTGGTTTTTGCTGAGTTTTAGTCTCGATCGTCCTTAAAGCGCTGTGAAGCTCATTTTCGTATTCTACATTGCATTTAGAATCCTCACTTACCGCATTACTGAGGTGAACGCTGGAAGATCGAGCCGGTGTGAGAGCTTGGGAGGTGAAGGTCAGCACTCCAACCATTAGAGATGCGACAGTTCCGGCAAATGCGGTTCTTGCGAACCCAGACTTGACTTTGGCTGTATATTTCATTGAAACCTCAAGAGTTAGTTGGAAGAAATGAATAGCTAAAGCTTAATGAAGTTAGCTATAAAAATCAAGATTTGTGCAAAAAATGTCACAGTTTTATTTTTTGTGTAAAAATATTCACAACTGTGTCTTTCATTGCTGTCAGCTTTATCGATATACTGGCGTCAACTCAAAAAAACGGTAATACCGGAGAAGAAACATGAAGAAACAGAAAAAGATATCACGTTTGGTGAACTCTTTGGGTGCCGCAGTTTTTCTTAGTAGTAGTGTTATTGTGAGTTTACCCTCCATTGCCCAATTCCTGTACCCATCAGGAATTTTCAGCGCATCCTATGATGACTTCAGGGGAAGTCGAGGTTGCGACCCCAACATCATGAAGACGATCGCTTGTGCGCTTCAAGGGGCAATAGACGACGGTTTAGACTATCGCTATTTTGCTCGAGCCGTTAAGGCTTCTGGTCTGATGAAAGATTTATCAGAACGCAGCAGCGACATCGAATTTACGGTTTTTGTTCCCAAGAATAGCGCGTTATCGCGAAAACAATGGGATAAGTTACTAGAAAACGAAGATGAACTCGTTCGGTTTGTCAAATCCCACATTGTTCGCGGACAAATTACCGAGGAACATTTTCAGGAAGGCGAAGTTCGGACGTTGGCAGGGAGTTCAGTTCGTCTTCAAAGCCAGTCAGCCAATGAAGCACTCCTGACTGGAGAAGATGGTACAGCACGGACGCTGGATGCTTCTAATCCAGGGAATGGGATAGTCATCAAGATCGATCGAGCTTTGGTCAAACCTAATCTTTAAGTCATTGTGAAGATCTCCTAAATGGCTTGAGACTAGCTTGGAAGTGAATTCTGAGCTAGTCGCTATCTCATTCATTCGGCATCGTAGAGTTGTCTAGCTCCGAATTAGAATTGAGCGGCGTTTCTGACTGAGTAGATGTTCGCTCCTCGGGACTCGGACTAGGATTAATTTTTTCCATTTCTAATTTTTCTTGTAGCTTGCTGCGAGCATCGATCGCTGGCTGAAATGCAGGGCTAAGTTTGATCGCTCGATCGTGAAGCTTCCAAAGCCTCATTCTCCAGCTTCAGTTTTTCCAAAAGTATTCCTTTTTGCCACCAGGCGGTAGGATCGGATTCATTGAGTCTTATCCCACCTTCAATAGACGTGAGAGCATCTTCATTCCGTCCCATTTTTGCCAGAACTGCACCTCGCAGTACCCAAGATTTTGCATCTTGATTATCGATTTGTACTGCTCGCTCGGAATCGTTAAGAGCCTCTTGCAATTTACCAAAATCCATATAAGCTTGACCTCGATCTTGCAATGCTCGGACAAAGTTAGGGTTGATCTCTAGCGCTTGAGTGAAGGCTTCTACTGCCGCTTTGAGATCCTGCGATTTATCTTTGCTACGACGACCGATCAGGAAAGAGCCTTTATTCACCAATACTTCGGGAAGTTTCCATTCCGGGGTATTTTCGATCGCCTTATCAATTTCTACTAGTGCTTCGTCATATTTTCCTACAAAAAATAACAGATTAGCACGATTGATTTGAGCAGGAAAGTAAGTCGGATATTTGTCTGTAATATCATTCCATATTTCTAAAGCGTCTTCATTCTTTTTTAATTTACCTAAAGCTTCGGCTTTTTGGCTTAATATCTCTAGATTATTCGGTTGGTTATCGAGCAATCGATCGCATTTATCGATAACCGTCTCATAAGCATTTTGCGCTTTTCTTTTTTCTCCTAATTTATCCGAAACTAAGCCTTTATAGTACCAAGGTTTAGGATCGTTGAAATCGATCGCTTGCGCTTCTTCAAAGGCATTCCGTGCTTCATCCAGGTTATTCAATCCAAATAGTGCTTTGCCTTTCCCATTCCAGGCACGGATTCGATCTTTTTCGTCTGGATTGAGGTCGATCGCTTTTTCATAAGAATCTACAGCCTCTTCTTCTCTACCAAGTTTATCAAGGACATCACCCAATTCAATCCAAAAAGCTTGTCGATTACCATCTAAATCAGTTGCTTTTTTATAGGCTGTACGGGCTTCTTCTATGCGACCTAATGCATAGAAAGCATCTCCATAACTATTCCACTCAATTGCCGATTCTGGATCTGTTTGGGTGGCTTTCTTGTAAAATTCATCTCCCTCTTTAAAAGAATAAAGTTTATAATAAGCTTTACCTATCCCTGTTAAAACTGTTGAGTTATTGGGGTTGATGTCGTTAGCTGTTTCATAAGATTTCAGAGCCTCTGCAAATTTTTCGTCATCATACAAAGTATCTCCTCTATCGGTAAAAGCTGTTACAAATTCTGATTTTAACTGAGAATTTTCTAAACATCTTGTGGGAGTTTTATCCAATCGATCTCGGATCGAGAAAAGTTTTACAAGGTTTAAATCGATCCAGAACAGAAAAACGCGGCAATATCAATAAAGAAGCTAGAGTTACGGTAAATATTCCAGCACCAACAATAAATGATAGAAAATTGTTTTTTGTGAGAGTATTATTTTTATTACTAAGATTAATTAAATATTTTTTTATGTTATTGACTTCTACAGATTTAGTAGGCTTACATAAAGACGGTTGATATTGTTCTATTTTATCAAGATCGTGAAGAACTTCTTTAGCCGAAACATAGCGTTCGCTATATTGAAGATGTACCATTTTATCAATGATGGTCACTAATTTCTTCTTCTGGACTTGTGCGTAATTGTGCCAATGGACTTGTCCATCCGCCGCGATCAGTTCACTGAGATCTTTTCCTGTCAGCAATTCGATCGCTGTCATTCCCAGTGCATATAGATCGTTGTTCGGGTAATGGTGTCCGTGTCTTTGTTCTTGTGGTGCGTATAGACCAGTGGAAGCTGTTGTCGGTTTATTTCGAGAATTGTTAGGCAAATTAGCATCTTTGACGATGCCAAAGTCAATTAAAATAATTTTACCATCGCCTTCACGGACAATCATATTACTCGGTTTGACATCTCGGTGAATAACTCGATGTCTGTGAACAAAATCGAGAATTTCGAGGGTTTCTCGTAATATTTTTATAACTCGTTCTTCACTACAAGGCTCATTTGGTTTAACTTCTTCGCTTAGAGGCTTTCCTGGAATCCATTCATAGACGATATAAAAATCTTCAATTCCTTCTGGATTTTCTTCAAATCGATCTAACAACTTAGGAATGTAAGGATATGCCGGTAAACGATTTAAAACATCGGCTTCCCGAAAAAATAATTCCTTTGCTTTATGCCTAGCTTCAGGATTTGAGTCTTTGGGCTGAAACCTTTTAACAGCACACAGATTATTAAAGTTTTTATTATTAATATCTCGTGCTGTATAAGTTTCTCCAAAATTTCCACTATCGATAAATTCAAGAATTCGATATTGTTCATATAAAAGAGTCTCGCTGGATAAGGTAGTCATAAACTCAAAGAACGTACTTGTTCACAAATTTTTTCACTACAGGAGGTATTGAAAATAAGGTTGTATTTCCTTCTGGGACTTTTTCCAGGAGTGATCGCCAACTCAGTTGATGCAAGGCTTGTATGAGTTCCGAGTTCGACTCGATCTGAAGTTCATCGCGCAAGTGTTCTAGCGAAGCCGTCTTGCTATTGATTGCCAAACTGCACAGAATGCGCTTTTCCAATTCCGAAAGACGATCGAATTGTTGATAGAGAATTTTTTGAAACTCAGGACCTAAAACGGTCGTCCCCAGATCGATAAACTGGGAAACACTCCCATTACAAACCTCCTGAATATGAGCGCACACCATTCGCAATCCTAAAGGATTGCCATTATAGTGGTTAATTAGTGCCGACCACTTTTTCTCGTCCGTGAGTTCAAATTCCTCCAAGATCGATCGTGCATCGTCTCCCAAACTTTCGAGACGGATTCGATCGCACGGGTTTATTCTTCCCTTCCCGCCACATCAAAGCTTGTGGTTTTTCGCGACTATTCAGCAATAGGCAACTTTGATGGCGTTCGTCTGCGATCCGTTTCAGCAATTCCCCATAGCCTTCGTATCCTACTTGGGAATCTCCGGTGGGATCTCCCTCTTGCAGAACTGCCTCAAACCCATCCAAAACCAGCAAACAACGGCGCTGCCGCAACAATTCCATCAGTTGAGACAGACGATCCCTTTCCGACTCGGGTAAGTCCATTTCCGGTTGCTGGGAAACAAAGCGGATGAGGTCGGCAAGTAAATCGGCAAGCGGTGGTGCATCTCGCAGCGATCGCCAGATAAAACACTCAAATTGACTGTTTACCTGTTCGACCACTTTCACCGATAGCGCCGTTTTCCCGATTCCTCCCATTCCCACAATCGCTATCAGTCGGCAACAGTCTTGCAGCATCCACTGTTCCAAGGTTTCCAGTTCCTTTATCCGACCGTAGAATGGTTCGGCATCCGGTGCATTTCCCCAGTCTTCGCATTGAGGGGAAGTTGGCTGAGGCGTAGCGGAAATGGTCGATGGTTGTGTCTCGGATGTTGCTATCAGTTCCGAATTCACTAACTCGGGCATATGTTCGACTGCTAACCCCATCAAATCAGCACGTCTCGATTTCCGACTGTCGTCAAACTCCTCTTTCAGTTTAAATTTTATGGTGAGATTTTCAATATGCTTTCTGACCGTCGCTTCCGAGACGTATAAGGACGTAGCCATCTCTGGATCGGTCTTACGCTGAAGGAATAGGCGAAACACCTGTTTCAGGCGAGGGGAAAGGTTGTTAAAGATATCTCGAAACTGTTGGGAGTCCATGCTGAGATGAGTGAGAGTGGAAGGATATAGGCTATAGCTGGTAGGGATTTGAATGATTTCGATGTTGCCTTGTCAGAGAAGTGGATGTGGCAACGAAGTATGAGATGCAACGCTGGAGCTGAATTTTTTTAATTTTTTTAATTATTATATACGCTCTATCGCTATAACGGAAGGATTGCTTGACTACCCGATCGGCTACTTATCGTAACCTTTCGTCATTACGTACGTGATTTAAAGAAAATTTGCAATGAAGAGGATATCCACCGTAAGTATATAAATAAAATTTGTGAGAATGGGCTTAATAAGCTACATAGTACCTGAATGATTTGAGGTATTTCAATACACAACAGTGAAAAATTGTGAAAGCTCTATTTATAGTTTTAGATTTTTGTTTACACAAAAAGAAGAACAATAGTGTATGGATAAAAAGACTCAGCTTTCTTAGGATTAGAGTGTGACTAACACTTGATGGAGAGATACAGATCGTGAAGAAAGCAGATAAATTCGTGCCTTTTTTTTTAGCCGGGGTAGCCACAGTTATACTGATTAAAGGGCGTGCTTCCGAACAACCCTATCACGAAGATGCGCGAGTGATTCTTGAAATCGCGCTTCTTACGAAAGATTGTCTGAAGGAGGATGAAGACGATAAAAAATAGTTATTTTCAGCTATTAGCCCCAAACTCAAGTTCGGGGCTAATAGCTCAAATCCACGCTTTGTGGACTCAAATCCGGATTCAGTCATCTTTAGATGAGTTTAGCTATTAGCCTGGGGTTTAAACCCCAGGCGGGTGCGAAGTTCGGTAGTCGGTTCGGCAATAGTTTCGGCAGACATGGCGATCGTCATCGAACCTTCCTTTCGATAGAGATCCCAAATTCTATCTTCTGGTGGAAGAGAACGCCAGGTGAAATTCACTACGATGTGAACGTGAAAACAAAAGAGTTCAACATCGTATGTCACAAGAATATAAAGCAGAACGCACAATTTCAGCCGTTTATAAAGAAGAAGAGCAAGTCGATAAAGCCATTAGACGATTAATCGATCGAGGCATTCCCGAAAGTCATATCTCAGTAATGGGTAGAAACTTCCAGTCCAATACGCGAATTGCTGGATTTATTACCAAAAAAGATGTGATCCTGGGTGGTTTGCGAAGTGGTGCAATTTTTGGTTCTTTGTTCGGTTCCATTCTCAGCCTGTTGACAGGTGTGGGCGTTCTCTTTATCCCCTTCGTCGGTTCTGTGGTGGCAGCCGGACCCCTCACCGCCGTGTTGCTCGGGGCGACGAGTGGGGCGCTGGCAGGTAGTGCAGGTGCCGGGTTAGTTTCAGCGCTAGTCGCTTTGGGAATGCCAGAAGAAAAAGCCACTATCTATCAAACGCGCTTGCAAGCTGGCGAATTTTTGGTGATGGCAGAAGTCCCCGCCGATCGATCGGGAGAATTCCAACTACTAATGGAAAGTGCCGGTGGCGAAGAATTAGCCGTTAGTGAAACCACATTACCTCGTCCCTGTCCCGGACGCTGCAACGGTGCTGAAGATCTTTCCCCAGAAGTTCGATCGCATTTGTCTCCAGAGGCACAAAAAACCTTCATCGATCGCTACAACACAGTTTTTGACGAAACCGAAGACGAAACAAAAGCAGAACATGCCGCATGGGACGCCGTGCATCGCCAGTACGAAGAAGACGAGAATGGTATTTGGTCTAAAGCCAAGGCAGCCGTCTAATTTACGCTTCATTCGATAATCGGAGGGAACATTTTCAGATCCCTCCGATTATATTGTTTGCCATCAATTTCAGTAGACATTCGACCTGGCAGAGCGAAAAAATAGGTAGACAAAACAGTATTAGCCAGGTTTGAACTGATATAATTTTCAGATTTCGATCGGTCTGTTGCTTCACATCCAATTCTACTTATTGTTCCACAAAAATCAATAACAAAATAGGAGATAATGATTATGGCAGCGTCTTCCCCACTCACAGGAATTGAACTCGTAGACTGTGCGAAAGCCAATGTCAAACAGGGCGTAGAAACAGCCGCCACGCAGTGTGGTTACGGCAATGATTTAGAGAGTTTTTCTCAGGCACTCCAACAAGCCTGTGCTGATATGGGTATTGAGATCGAAGGACTGAGCGATCTGCTCACTCCCTCGCAAAGTCCTGCATTACAAGGGGAGATAGTTGCCCCCGATACACCTTCAGATCTTTGATTCTAGATGGGTTGAATCTAAGGTTGAATCTAAGTATTCAGCTCATTCACCCGCCTGAGCGCCCAATCTTGTGGTGTCGCCCAGGCGGGTTTAAAATTGTCCGATCAAAAAAAGCTCAATCTATGGAGAGCGTACGATCGGCAATCTACCCGATCGTCAATCGCCCAATACGGACGATTCAATTCCATAAAAAAACTCCTCTGGAGAAAGCAGAAAACCCAGAGGAGACAGCTCAGTGATACACTTGCTATCTTTAGTTTCTCCCGATCGAATTGGAGTTTGTCAAAGGAAGTGTAAAGAAAGGGGTCGATCGATTTAAAGTTTCTGCCAGAATAACTGGGTTCTTCAGAATGACAGCCCGATTTCTTCCAAAAGCAACCCGTCGAACCTACGGCTAATGCGCCCTCAACCCGGAAAATCTACCTCAAAACTCAAATCTAAAGCGGAGAAAATGAACCATGCCTCCTGGGTAATGGGAGACAGCGACGCAGCCATCCCGGCTCCAAAAGCCCACCAATAGCCCGAGGATGATGTATTCTAAGATTAGTAGCTAAAAATACAGCAAATTTGGGAGCGAGCAAAGTTTTGGTTCTACATTAGGTTACAAGCGAAAGAATCCCTTGTACACTTTTTTGTGAGATAAGACGATGCCTAAAGATAACTTATCGATCGCAATCGATCTCCAAGCAACTCCATTGGAGTATCGCCAAGTAGATCCCCTAGAATATCGATCGGATTTTGAGATGAACCCACCGATACGGGTTTCTCCCGATGGATTTTGGCAAAGTGTGGATGACATTCCCGCAGCCCGATCGATCGTCCAACCTGCCATCCAACCCAGTCAGTTCCAAGCCTTCACCCTCGATGCCGCCGCGCTTCAAACCTCGTTGGCTAATGCCCCACAAGAGTTTACCGCCGCGCGATCCGCATCCGAAGTGATTCCTCTGGAAATCACCTTACCGATGCCCGATGGCACCTTCCCCCGCTTCCAGGTGGAAGAGTCCCCCATCATGGAACCGGAACTCGCCGCCAAATTCCCCCAAATCCAAACCTACAGCGGTCAGGGCATCGACGACCCCACGGCAAGCGTCCGCTTCGATCTCACCCCCGCTGGTTTCCACGCCCAGGTACTCTCCCCCTCCGGAACCTACTACATCGATCCCTACTACCACCTCGACGACAGCCTTTACGTCAGCTACTTCAAACGGGATTACCTCAACCGTCCTGACTTCACCTTCCACGAAGATCTCCACGAACATTCCCACGAACATTCCCACGAAGAAGGATTGCGTTTGGAATTAGAACGGGATGAAACTCTTGTTTCCGGTGATGTCGCATCCATCCTAGATGTTCCCATTTTAGAACCCTCGGTAGAGGGCGAACTCCGCACCTATCAACTTGCTGTTGCTGCCACCGGAGAATATACCCAATTCCACGGCGGAACGGTGGAATTAGGGCAAGCCGCCATCGTCACAGCCATCAATCGCGTCAGTGGCATCTACGAAAACGAACTCGCCATTCGCCTGCAACTGGTTGCCAATAACGATGCCCTGGTTTACACCAACCCCGCCACCGATCCTTATACCAACAACAGCGCCTCCGCCTTGTTGAGTCAAAATCAAGCTAACATCGATGCGGTGATTGGCGATGCCAACTACGACATCGGACACGTCTTCAGTACTGGCGGCGGCGGCTTAGCATCCTTGGGTGTCGTGGGATTATCTGGAAACAAAGCCCGAGGCGAAACCGGACTGTTCAATCCCATCGGCGACCCCTTCTATATCGATTATGTCGCCCACGAAATGGGACATCAATTCTCGGCGCGTCACACCTTCAACGGCTGCGGCAGTGGAAGTTTCGGCAGTGGCTACGAACCGGGTAGCGGTTCGACCATTATGGCTTATGCCGGGATTTGCGGTAGTGACAACTTGCAACTCAACAGCGATCCCTACTTCCACTCCGCCAGCTTCGATCGAATTCAAGCGTTCGTCACCACCGGATTTGCCAACGAAGCCGCGACAATTACCCCCACAGGCAATCTCATCCCCACCGTCAGCGCGGGTTTAGACTACACCATTCCCGCTGCGACACCGTTTCAACTCACGGCAACGGGATTGGATGCCGATGGCGACATTCTCACCTACAACTGGGAACAATACGATCGCGGGCCCGCTCAACCTGTATCCGCACCCGACAATGGTTTTAGTCCGTTATTTCGATCGTTCCTGCCGACCACCGACCCGACGCGCACCTTTCCCCGACTGCCAGATCTGCTCGATAACACCACCACCGTCGGGGAAAAACTGCCCACAACCGATCGCACCTTGAACTTCCGCGCCACCGTGCGGGATAACCACAGTGGCGGTGGTGGCGTCAATTCTGACAATATGAGGATTACGGTGGTGAACACCGGAACGCCTTTTATCGTCACCAGTCACAACAGCGCCGACACACGCACGGGAAATACGATCGAAACCTTAACCTGGGATGTTGCTGGAACCTCCGACGCACTGATTAATACTGCTACTGTCAATATCCTGCTGTCCACAGATGGGGGTAACACTTTTTCAACCCTTTTGGCTGCTAATACTCCCAATGATGGTTCCCAACCGATCGTTTTTCCCAACGTAGAGGCAACTAACACTCGGATTAAAATTGAGGCGGTTGATAATATCTTCTTCGATATCACCGATGCTGATTTTGCGATCGTTGCTGTCCCGGCTGCCACTTTGGACGATGATAGCTTGGTGGGAACCTCTGGGGACGATCAAATTCTTGCCTTAGCTGGACGAGATACCGTCCGAGGTGGCGAAGGCAACGACCAAATTTTGGGTCAAGGCGGCGATGACCAACTCCACGGCGGTTTGGGAGACGATAGCCTCCATGGCGGTGCCGACAACGACGAACTCCACGGCGGACTCGACAACGATACCCTCCACGGAGCGATCGACAATGATACACTCCAGGGAGAAGACGGAAACGATCGTCTTTTGGGAGGTTTAGGAGATGACCAACTCCACGGCGGACTCGACAACGACAGCCTGTTCGGTCAAGATGGCAACGATACCCTCGACGGCGGTGCTGGAGACGATCGTCTGTACGGCGGCAACGGCACAGATACCCTCGTCGGCACAAACCCCACAGCAGCCGGAGTCGGCGAATTCGATATTCTCAGGGGACACGCCGACGCAGACCTCTTCATCCTGGGTGATATCACCCAACCTTACTACGTCGGGGACGGAATTGCCGATTATGCTGGACTTCGGGACTTCACCTTTGCAGAAGATACCATCCAACTCTACGGCGGCGAAACTTATCAACTTCTCGAATCCAACGGCAACACCCAAATTCGCCTGAACGGAGATTTAATCAATGGAGATTTAATCGGAATTATCAATGGAGTAACGGGTTTGAATTTGAGCGATTCCAGCGTCTTTAGTTACGTTTGAAACTCAGCACTCGTTCAAAATCCGGTTTCTAGTCAAAGCCGGGTTTTGAATCAACTCCGTTGAAACTTAACCTTCGTCCATCCCACAAACCGTCTCCACAACGATCGGACTACTTTTCGCTGAACGAGCATATGTAAAATAATCACACATAAAAAGGTATACGAGAACCAAAAATGTAGATTTCTACCTAAATTCACCAATTCTGAGTTTTGCGGAAAAAGATCCGGCAACAAAATTCCAAACAAATGAACGTTATTACTTTTAAACGAGTTGGAGAAAAAGAAACCCGTCACTGGAACCACCCACATAAATACATAGAGCGTCGTATGCAATGCCACTGCTTGATACCACTTTTTAGTCCGCTTAGGCATTCGTTTAATGTACTTACGCCACCACACTCGCAAAAGGACTAAAATTCTCCAGGTTAAAAGTCCGAGAACTAAGGCACCCATAGACTTGTGGAAGTCGTAGAGAGGATTGCGAATTACAACTTCGCGGGGTAATCGTGCCATCACCGGCCCCGTGGTAAATAGAACCAAGTAGCCGACTGACATCACCCAGTGAAGGGACATCAAGTGTTTGAAAGCAGAATTGAGTCGGGGACGGGTTGTTGGCGATGTACTCATACCCTATATGCAATAATTAACTCTGCATCGTTAATACTATAGAATTCTATTATAGAACCCACGTCAGTCGATTGCCACTGGCTGAAATTTTGACCTGAAATTAGGTAAATTGGGGCAGTTGTAGGTTTAGAGACTGTTATTGCATCTTGCGTCAGCTCACGACCCAACGATCGACCATTCTTGGGTTAGGCTAGAAGGAACTTGGAGCGTGCTCGAAGCCTTGAACTTTTGCCAGTTGGTACAGCGCATTGGCTCGCGAGCGATCGTCACTTTTGATGAGTGTTGCCAGGTTATTGGAAGCTAAACCATGTCCTCGATCGCTAGCGAGAGTATACCACTTTTCGGCTTCGGGTTCGTTCGGTTCGGTGCTTCCCAAACCGAGGTGATAGATCGAACCGACTAAACATTGAGCTTCTGCGTTACCATCTTCCGCCAATGTTAGGAGTAGTTGCAAAGCACGATCGTACTCTCCGGTATCGTATGCAGTTTGGGCAGTTGTTAAGATTGAAGCCATTTTTGATTCTGTACAATGCGGAGAAAATCTCAAAACATCTGAGGAGCTTGGCGATCGTCTCTAAGACGAAAACACCGTGTTGACCTAACATTATTCTAGGTTAACACGGTGAAAAAATAAACAGTTTCGATCGGAATTTTTGAATCAGAAGTGTCGCCCCGAAACCCGATCGATCCAGGAAATTATGCCGAGTCGTTTTCAGTAAAAATGAACACAAATCTCCGGGCGATAATATCAATAAGAAGCCCCGATCGATCGGGTAAGAAATTCGCCATCAATAATCGACACTTCTAGGTTTTGGCTGACTCATTCGGTGAGCCGTCCTGTGGATTCCGTTTTGAATTCGGCAATGCTTGCGGCAGGGGAGGCGGTGGTGGAACGTTAGCGGCAGGTTTGCGTTTAGATTTGGGATTGGGAGATTTGACAGCTTCGCTGAGCGTTTCCAGGGATTCTGGAATTTTGCCGCCATTGCTGCGGATGGATTGCGTCAGCTTGCCCAACAGCGACTCGAGTTTTCCTTCTTCCAACAGCGCCGTCATCAGCGTCAAGCCGCTGGTGGAAAGCATCAGTTTGGTAATATCTTGCGTGCCGCTTGTTCCGTTGCCGTTCGCACCGGGAAACGCATAAATTTTGGCATCTCCCAAAACGCCAGGTTGTGGGGCTAAAGCTGCCACGACTTCCGGTAGTTTCTCAATGAATTGAGGGCCAGTTCGGTAATGACGTGGGCGATGCGGTTGGCGTCGCTGATAGCATTTTCGGCAACAACTTTGGCTTCAATCCCCTCAGCTTCCGCTAAATCTTTATCGCGATTGGCAGCAGCAAGGGTACGAATGGATTCGGCTTCCAAATCCGCTGCTTGGCGGGCGATTTCCGCTTGTCGCTTGCGTCGGAATACGTCAATTTCGATGACGTTTTGGTCGATGATGCGCTGGCGTTGTGCATCTTGTTCGGCAACGATAATCGAGAGACGTTGTTGGCGTTCGGCTTGTTCGAGTTCGGTGGCGGTAACAACTGCCGATTCGGCTTTGGCGCGTTCGGCTTCGGCAATTAAGCGTTCTCGTTCTTTTTGGGCAATGGCAATGGCGGCTTCTTGCTGGGCAATCTGAGACAGTTGTTCGGATTCGGCAATTTCAACTTGAGATTTGAGGCGGTTCGATTCGATCGTTTTTTGGCGAGTGATTTCCGCCATTTCCGCTTCTTGTTTTTGCAGCGCTTGAGCAACTTTGAGTTTTTTCTGCTGTTCTTCTAGGGTGATATCGGCGATGATTTGACTTTGTTGGACGGAGAGTTTTTTGCGAATTTCTTCCTCTTCAACAGCTTTGAGTTGCAAGATTTTATTGCGCTGTTGATTGGCCGCTTCTTTATCTTGAGATTCCTGAATTTCTCGGGCGCGTTGCGCTCGCAGAGATTGAACCTCTAACTGTTGGGCGAGTTCTGCGTCTTCTTTTTGTTTCTCGATATCTAAGGATTGTTTGCGGGCGTTGAGTTCTTTTTGTTCGATTTCAACTTGGGTAGCCAGGGCAATTTCCCGGCGTTCTTTTTCGGTGATCAGTTCGACTTCTTCTTTTTGTTTGATCGATCGTTGAATGGTCTCGGTACGAAGTTTCACCCCTTGGGTATCGAAGAAGTTATTGCTGTCATAGGTGTTGCTTTCTTCAATTTCGGAAATCGCAATATTGTTCAGCGTCAGACCAATTTTTTTGAGATCGGGTTCGATGAGATTCAAGACTTCTTGAGCAAAGCCCAATTTATCGGAATCAATATCTGCAAGCTTCTTGCTTTTGGCGGCAGCCCGAATGGCATCATCTGCCCGTTTTTCAATGGCATTCTTAATGTCTTCAACGGTAATTTTACCATTTTGGGATAAACGCTCGGTTGCTGTTTTGATATCTTCATCCACTGCGTTGATGCAGACAAAAAATGTCACTCGCATATCGGCTCTCAAGTAGTCTTGGGTGCGAACGGCGAGTTTTCCGGTGCGTTCGACATCGATCGAGATTTCTTTGAGAGGAACGCGAGTCAGACGATCGAAAACAGGAAGCACCAAACAACCACCATGTTTGATCACCGTACGCTGCTTGCGAATTACACCACCCGTTTTGACAAAGGCTTCGTTGGCGGGAGTGACTTGATACAGACGAGAATAGACGATCGTTCCCAGCAGTAACAGAAAAATAATTCCGGCAAAAACTCCAGCAAAGACTGTTAAACTTCCCCCAATTAAACCGAGGGTTGGTTGTGTGGGTTTGCTGGGGAAATTGGGGAAATAAATATTAGCATCGATCGTTTCGATCGCCCTCGGATTCGATTCGAGTTCCGGGAGATCGATCGTCGGTAAAGATTGCAAAAAAGTTAACCAAAATAGCATTGTTGTTAAGACAATAAACAACTGAAAGAAGATTAACGGTAAGACGAGTTAATCGTTACCGGGGCAACCACAGGGGGATTGCCCCTACGTTAATTCCACGAATCATGTGAAAACACGATCGCGCCTCGAAGGGAAAAAATTTAGATCGCGATCGCGCTGCGAACTCTGGCTAACTGCGATCGCCGGACAATTGGGAATAGGGGGAGTTTTCCAGCCACCGATCGGAATCCGGACTCTCTTTGGCAATGACGAGGTACGCTTGGGGAAGACGATCGATGACAAGAGCCCGATCTCTGCGTTGGGGAATCACCGTTGCCCAGTCCGGCAGTGTCGCAGAGATCGTCACGCGGTTGCCATCCGCATCCACCACGTCTACCTGACCGATGCGGTGCTTGGGAATGTCTGCCGAGGATACTTTTCCCAAACACCCGATCAACCGTCCGGCGCTGGCATCTTCGCCGAAGGAAGCAAACAGTTGACCGATAGGTCGGGCAATCCAACGCCCCAGAAATAAACCCAAGACGATCGCCAACAGCGATATTGCCCCCGCCCAACCGAAAATTTGACTGGGAATTTTGCCAAGGCTTTCTCCGATAATGACATTCAGCATCCAACCGAAAAACCCGATCAGGCTGAAGTCGATCGCCAGCAATAATAGCAGGGGAACTTGACCGAACCCCAACCATCCCAAAACTTTCAGCGGGCTAAACTGCCCTTGTACGTCCGCGTCTAAATCGGCGTCCGCATCCACATCCACATCTGCGTCCACATCGATATCTTCGTCTCCCCCACCGCTAGCGATCGCTAACAAGAAGAGAGCAATCCCCATACTCAAAAAGATCCAGTAGGGCAAGTTGGAAAGATCGAAGAGCATGAGTTGGTTGTTGGCAAATCCAACGCCATCGATATTCTCTAGGATAGTCACCTTACAATAGAAGAAGGGAAAACAAACACAAAACTTTATTTTGGGTATGAAGTTAAAACGACTGGGACACGTAGCGATTTGCGTCGAAAATCTCGATCGCGCGGCAGAATTCTATCAAAATCTAGGGATGGATCTGGTTTGGAAAGATGCAGACTGGGCGTATCTCAAAGCCGGAGAAGACGGACTGGCGCTGCTGAGTCCCCAGTATGCACAAGCCGGACCCCACTTCGGTTTTCTATTCGACGATCGTTCTGAAATAGAAGCGGCTTACGATCGACTCAAACAAGAGGAAATTCACCTCACCCCCATTCACGAACACCGAGACGGAACCGCATCGTTTTACGGTCGCGATCCCGATGGCAATTGGTTTGAATACCTCTACGAACCCATCTTGAATAAGAGTTCAGAAGTCCAGGAACTCAGAAGTTCGGCAGTTTAGGAACTCAGGAGTTTAGCTTTCTCCATTGAAGCCTTGGGGATGGAGCTAACTGCTAATTGCTAACCGCTTATTGCTAGTTATACACATTCATGACTGTTGCCTACGCTGATGCTTTTTCTCCAGACTATCTCACCGCGCGGTATCGTTTCCGAGAGGCAGCAACCACCTTGGGAGCAAAACTGGAAGCGCATCCCATCGACCTTTGCGCCCCCAACGGTGAACCCCTGACCATCGAGGCGGCGATCCTGGGTTCTGCCAACCCCCAACACGTGACGATCGTTTCTAGTGGCTTGCATGGCGTTGAAGGGTTTTTCGGATCGGCGCTGCAATTGGCTTGGATGAAACGAGAGTTGCAAATGCCAACGCTGCCAGACCATACAACTCTGGTGTTACTCCACGCCTTGAACCCCTACGGATTCGCTTGGCGGCGTCGGTGTAACGAAGACAATGCCGATCTCAATCGTAACTTTCTGCTACCGGGAGAAAAATTTACAGGCAGTCCTCAACGCTACGCCGGGTTCGATCGCTTTTTCAATCCCCCATCTCCCCCTTCGCAACCAGAACCTTTTCGCCTCAAAGCGATCGCCCTCTTGCTGCGTTACGGACTCACCGCCTTGAAAGAAACGCTTCCTGTGGGACAATACGACTTCCCCAAAGGACTTTTTTTTGGCGGCAATTCCCCCTCTAAAACCCAGAACATTCTCGCCGCCAATCTTGGGCGTTGGAAGGGCAATGTCGATCGAGTCCTACACCTGGATTTGCACACCGGATTGGGAAAGCGCGGCACGTACAAGCTGCTGCTGGGACAGTCTACCCCCCCAGAACGGGTACAGGAGTTGACCCAGAAATTTGGCGCGGATGTAGTGGAAATCTCCCAACCGGGCGGCACATCCTACCGAACGCGGGGCAGTTTGGGCGCCTGGTGTCGATCGACCTTTTCCCCCAACCGCTACGACTTCGTACTTGCCGAATTTGGGACATATCCGATGTTAACGGTGTTGGAAGCGTTGCGGGCGGAAAACCGCGCCCACTGGTGGACAAAACCGGATTCGGCAGTGTGGGAACGATCGAAGCAGCGTTTGGTGGAAGCCTTTGCCCCAACCGATGTAAGTTGGCGCGAAACCGCGATCGCGCGGGGGTTAGAGTTGATCGATCGAGTGTGGTCAGATTAGGGTGTATTGCGCGATCGTCAAAATCTGGTGTAGGGGAGAAGCATTGGGGCAATAAATTCCAATGCTTCTCCCTTCTTCGTTTCGGCAGTTTGAAAACACGCTAATCCCATCCCATGGCAAATAAGCTAGCATCCACATAGTTAATTCGTACCATGGGAGCGATCGCCTCTAGGATCGCCGATCCGTAGCTGCGGTGGATGACCCGCGTATCCAACAGCGCCACCACCCCCCGATCGGTACGCACAGGAGCGATCGCCCGTTGCAGTTGAGCCAGTGCCATCGGCAACAAATACAACCGGAACCAATCTTGGCGTTGCTGTTTGTAATAGGCAACTTGTCCGGCAACGCGGGGATTTTCCAAAGACGGAAGCGGTAAAGTGGCGATCGCCAACAACCGAGGCGGCGGCAATTGACCCTGATATTGCCGCCAAAATTCCCAACCCGCCACCAAAATTCCATTATCTGCCAACTCGGTCTGTTCCACCCGTACCCGAGAACCGAACTGGGCTGCCAGTACCGAACCGACGATCGCCTTCAGTGGTGTATCCCCCACCAAAATCACAGTCAGAGAACGAACAACGGGTGCAGATAACGTACTCACCCGAATCAAGGTATGCAGTTCCCGAATCAGTGCCTCCTGAAATTGAGGGGTATTCGGCAGAGGCAAACGATCGGGTAGATACAGATGGATCGACTCATTTTGACGATCGGGTAAAAACTTGATACAGGTGAGATCCGGCAAACCCACCCGCTGGCGATAGATGGTTGCCTTAGCATCGAGATCCAACGCACCGCCGATGAGAACGATCGGTTGTTGCTGCCAAACCGGATGCAAAATCGAGGCGACATTCGCCGGACAAGCATACAAAACAAATTTCCCCCCAGCGCGATCGAGTTCCACCCAGGTTAGAGCGTTATCGCCGTCAAAACAGTCCCAGAATTCAGACCAAGACAGGGGAAGTTGGGGGAAGTTGGAGGAGTCCCGCAGGATGGAGTAGAACTTCTGGAGAATCTTTTGTTCGGTCGCATCCAGTAAGTAACAATCGTAAGGATTTGCCGGATGTTGAAATGCCGTTTTGGTGAGGTTTACCCGCACATCGCGAATGGCATCCGATCGATCGGGGAAAGTTTGCATCAGTGACTCCCAATCCCCAGAACCCAGCTTCACGGTTAACAGTTCCCGAGTCCAACGTTCCAAATCGTCCGCACCGTCGAAAATAGTCGGGATTCCGGCTGGAAACCGATCGCCGCCACCCAGTCGGTCTGCCAGCCACACCAGGGGGGACACCAACAACAATCCATTAAACCCCGTCTCGAAGCGATCTCCGGCTGCCACCGATTTACCGAAATTTCCCCACGCCTGCAACTTGGGAATTTCCACCTCCAGCAAATTCCGGTGCAACGACTCGGGAACCAGTAACAGTGCCGGATTTGGGCTCATCAGCAACGGGATGAGATAGCTCAACCGATACCGTCCGTCCGACTCCGCAAACGATCCCGTCTGAATCAGCGCACTGCGTCCCAATCGCAACCCACGCGCCACCAACCGTCCCATCGTCAAATGATGGGGCGAAACCGGTTCGCCGGATGAGACTCTTTTGGAGTCGCTTTGCGATCGCAAAAACGATCGTAGCCAATTGTGGACTTCTACCTCCATATCGGTTAAAGCTGATGAAGGACTAGCCACTAACCACTTTACTCCCGATTGCCCACTCCTTCTCCCATATCGGCAGTTGAAAGACCTTCATCGAGGGAATAAAACCCTTGGATAAACTCCAAAGCCATCCCTTGTGGCGGCAAAACCATCGTCTTCGATTTAGGAGAACTGGCATCCGGCGTTGTCGCCATTCCCGAGCTATTGAGATAGCGTTTTCCAAATAGGGGATTGTGATAGAGACTTAAGTGATGAGCGCTAGAATTGGTCATTACAATATGTGTAGGAGCGCTAAAAAATTCCGATTCGGCTCCCGTTTGGGAAGAAAGCGGGGGTCGATCGATCGTGCTAACTCTTCTCATTTTTTTCAGCAGCGAGACACTAAGTTTGGCAACTCTATGAGCCTCTTTCACCCCTAAAGTCTCTGACCCTTTAGCTTGAATAAACTTGAGCACAGAGATGGCGATTTTTTGGGTGGGTTCGGCATCTGCAAACGGCACGATTGCCACGTAAGCAGTGGGAAATAACAACTCATCTGTCTCGACCTTAAACGACAGCGTCGTCCGCCGATATCCAACTTCAATACTCGGCACAAGACCGAGTTCCGGGTATTGTTTGGAGATCTGATAGTAGGTTTC
Source organism: uncultured cyanobacterium (assembly GCA_963838375.1). Classification (GTDB taxonomy): domain Bacteria; phylum Cyanobacteriota; class Cyanobacteriia; order Cyanobacteriales; family Geitlerinemataceae; genus DVED01. The sequence continues at coordinate 346,637 of CAWIQY010000021.1, forward strand.
GGCTAGGGCAAAATTTGCGGCTTGACTCAACGGACGATCGATCGTAATCCGCACGATGGGGTGAATTTGATTGAAAAACTTCTGAAAGTCTTCGGGCGTAAAGCGGCAAACCCGGCTGTAATCTCCATGAGGACTTAGATCGAGCCAATCGCAGCTCATCCCTTCAGTTCTGAGGTTGAAACGGGAAACGCCGTGCAACTTCGCCCCAGTTAAAATCGCGCCGCTGAGATCGGCACCTTCGAGATGAACCCACATTAAATTTGCTTGGGTGAGATCGGCGTGAACCAAGCTGGTATTGAGCAGATTGGCATGGCTTAGGTTAGCGCCAATCAAGTTCGTCCCGCTCAATTTGGCATCGCTCAAATCGGCCCAGCGCAAATCCGCCCCACTCAAATCCGCCCAGCGCAAGTTTGCCCCCTGTAGGTTCGCCCCCTGTAGGTTCGCTCGATGCAAATTGGCGTGTCGCAGTTCTGCATCCCGAAGTTCGACCCCACTCAAATCCGCTTTACTCAAATCCGTGCCATTTAAGTTCGCTTCGGTCAAATTGGCTTCGACCAGAGATGCTCCTCTTGCATCGGCTTCGCTGAGATTCGCTCCGCCCAGATTGGCACGATCGAGTTTGGACTCGCGCAAATCCGCACCATTCAAATTGGCTTCGCCCAGGTTGGCACGTGTCAGATTCGTTCGGATCATCTCGGCACGAATCAGTGCCGTTTGAACCAGTTCGGCTTCCGTTAAATTGGCTCGAATCAGATTTGCCACATTCAACAAAGCCCCATTTAAATTAGCATTCATCAAACTCGCATCGCTCAGTCGAGCAACATTCAGTTTGGCATAACTGAGGTTAGCTCCATTGAGGTTGGAACCGCTCAAATTGGCAATGCTGAGGATGGCACGACTGAAGTTAGCATGACATAAATGCACTCGACTTAAGTTAGCTTCTGTCAGGTTAATCCCTGAAAAGTCTCGCTCTCCCGCAGTATATTTTTCTAATAGTTCCCGAACGCTCATAAAATTAACCTATCAAACCCTGAAATGTGTGACAACTCAGTCGGCTAGGAGAAACTCGCCTTTTGGCAGGAGAGCGATCGCACCCAAGAATCGAACCCATGAGTGTTATTTTACGCGATCGGTAGCTGGGCATTGCGACACAAACGATCGAAGATTTGTGTCGCCCTGGGTTACGAGATCATTCAACGAATAGTCTCATTTAAGAACACAAGCTGACAAAACTCAATATCTCGTCGGAAACTGAGGTAGAGGTTGAGAGTATTTGGGGTTTAATCCAAGTTTCTCTCGAAGACAATTCCTCACTACCTTGGAGGTCATTTTTAGTTTCTTCCCGGCGATCGACTTCTAACACTTGATTATTTGAATTGATTAAAGTCACAAAAATAGGAGACTTGAAAAACTTATCGTTTCGGCGAAGTATCGATGGCAGAATTTTATTCTTTTGAATTTTATGCTCTACTTGAATGGCAATGTTTAAATATTTTTCAATTCTTCTGATATGTTTGAATCGACTGGTTTGAAGATTTGCGGATGATTGAATTTGTAACGATCGTACTAAATTCAGGAGATTTTGTTGGGCAATTTTAGCATCTTGAAAAGGCAAGATCGCCATCCAGGCAACCGCAAATAATTTTAGGTCGTTTTCGAGACGAAAAGTAAAAATCGTACGGCGATCGCGGGTCTCGATGCTGGGACTCGTGCGCAAATCGGGGTAGCATCGCGCAATTTGATAATACGCCATGGCGATCGACATATGAGCCGCCGGATCGAGTGCCCGTTCGATGGTAATCCGTACTGTCGGCGGAGTCGTATTGAAAAACCGCCCAACCTCTTCAAACTTCAACCCGTGAATTTGCGAATCATCTCCTTCGGGACTGAGATCCACCCAGTCGCAGCGAATTCCCTCGCTTTTGAGACCGAACCGGGACACACCGTGCAGTTTGGCTCCCGTCAGCGTAGCGCCCGACAAATCTGCCCCCATCCAATCGGCTCGAATCAGATTGGCTCCCGTCAAATCGGCATAAACCAGACTGGTATCGAGTAAGTTCGCACCACCGAGCTGAGCACCCGAGAGGTTAGCACCGCTCAATTTCGCACCGTTTAAATTTGCCCCGGTTAAATCCGCCCCGGTTAAATCCGCCCATCGCAGATTCGCCCCGCGCAAGTCCGCATCCACTAATTTCGCGCCGCATAAATTCACCTGTTTCAGTTCGGCTTTGCACAGGTTCGCGCCACTCAAATCTGCTTGCTGGAGATTCGCCAGTCTCAATGTCGCCCGTTCTAGATTGGCACTGACCAAGTTGGAGAGAGAGAGATCCGCCTCGCCCAAATTTGCCCCCCGAAAATTCGTACCAATCAGCTTTGCCTCTCTCAAAATCGCGTTACCCAAATTGGTATCGCTGAGATCGGCATTGCTCAAATCCGATCGCATCATTTCGGCACGAACCAGCGCCGCTTCTGTGAGAATTGCCCCGCGCAAGTCCGCCAGGGTCAGGTTTGCGACGTTCAAATCGGCTTTGCTTAAATTGGCACCGCGCAAGTTCGTGCCGTTGAGTTTGGCAACGTTGAGTCGAGCGCCACTCAAATTAGCACCGCTCAAATTGGCACCGCTCAAATTAGCCACGATCAAACTCGCCTCGCTCAAGTTGATATTGCGGAGGTTTGCTTGGCTGAGATTGGCTTCGCTGAGGTTCACCTGGGAAAACGATCGTTCTCCGGCAAGATATCGCTGTAACAGTTCTTCAGTTTTCATCCGGCGATTGCGTAGGAGTGCACCTTGTTCATTCTTCTGAGTTCTTATAAGAGCGCAAGGACTCTCGTCCGAGCATTATCAAACCCGCCACCCCCAAACTGGCAAACCCTGCGTAGGGATACCAATATTCGTTCACCAAAGCCACCCAGTCGAATTCTGGATGGAGGGCACGGGTATAGAGCAGTAAAAAAACTAAGCCCAACGCTCCAAAACCGACACAGGTCAATCCGGCTTGAATGCGAGGATTTCGGAGTTCGCGATCGCTAACGGAACGCCAGAGAAACGCTATCCGAGCCGATCGAGTGGATACGGGTTTCGAGTCATTTTCCCAGATCTCGACCGACCCGAGAGGGGAAAACACGGCATCTGTCGATTCTGGCAGCTTTAGATTCAGCGTGGACGGCGTTTTTTTGTCGGTTAAAGATAACGGTACAGGCGGTTCGGCAAATTCCAGAGTTTCGGCTCGAGTTTCGGTCAGACTTGGGACAGTGGGTTGGGGTTCGATCTCCATAAAATTGAGAGCGATCGCGATTCGAGGTTTTGAATGGATGCAAAAACAGAAGAATCCTGTTTACTTTCCATTCTAAGTAGGCATACCCCGAGATTGCCAACCTTTTATATCAAACCCAAGCCATTCCTAAACTCCAAAGTCGTCGCGGCGCCAATATTACAACTGAGGTGGTCAGGGGATTCTGACGTGCGGCAGCAAAGACAAATCTCTAGGACTTACACAAAGCCGCACTATCTAGCCTCTTCTAGGGGCAAAGCGAAGCAGAGCGAATCCCCCTGTACTTCGCTTTGCCCCTACCTCGCTCTGCCGTTGCGAAAGTCCTGTGGATCGAAGATTTTCTCCCGCAGTTACTCGTTCTAGATCGCTTCTAGATTTGATTCTCCCGTGCGAATCCGGATAATCTGCTCCACAGGAGAGACAAAAATCTTGCCATCCCCAATCTCGCCTGTCCTCGCCGCAGCGATGAGCTTATCGAGAACCATATCTACTTGGTCGTCTTCGATGACAATTTCTACCTTGAGTTTTTGCAGAAACTCAACGGTATATTCCGATCCCCGATACCGCTCGGTTTGACCTTTCTGCCGCCCGAATCCTCGGACTTCAGAAACCGTCATCCCCACAATTCCAGCATTGACGAGGGCAATTTTAACTTCATCTAATTTAAACGGGCGAATAATAGCTTCTACTTTTTTCACGCCAAACACTCCTTAATTGCTAATGACTTGAGCGGTATTGCACATTTAGTACCACTGAGAACTGTGCATCTTGTGTAACCGATTATACGTTGTGCTGTCTTTTTGTCGGTTTGTGTTTCCCCGAACCGATGTGTCGAGCTTAACTTCGACGATTTACAGAAAAAAAGGGTCGTCTACGATCGACTCACCTCTGTTTAGTCCATCTGAGATGGTAGACCACCGATTGTTAAAGTTACACAGCGTTCTGACAGAGCGTGCTAACAGAGTTTTAACACGCCAATGGTGCTAATCCGAGATAGCGAATTCCCTCCGGCGTCACTTCAAACCGACATGGCAAAATTTCTACACCCCGATCGATCGCCTCTCGAAAAAGCTGACCGTACATGGGATCGGCAGTATCGCCGGGAGAAAAGTAATGACAGTCACCCCGATTAATAAAATACAGCATCACCGATCGACACTGAGGAACGATCGTCATCAATTCTTGCAAATGCTTTTGTCCGCGAGTGGTCACCGTATCGGGAAACAGTGCCAATTCCCCATCGGCCCAAGTCGTATTTTTCACCTCAACATAGATGGGTCGATCTCCCTCTTCCCGCCACAATACAAAATCAATCCGACTTTTTCGATCTTGTCCGTAAACCACCTCTGGCTGAACGCGGCTGTAGCTTCCCAACTCCGGAATCAGCCGTTCCTCGAGCATTTTCTTCACGACGCGATTGGGGATGGCGGTATTGATTCCTACCCAAGTTCGCGGCGTGTCGCGCATTTGAATCAATTCCCACGTGTAGGGATACTTGCGCTTGGGATCGGCGTGACAAGACAACAGGACAGGACTACAAGGCTCGCTCACGCCGATCATCGGTCCGGTATTGGGACAGTGCGCCGTGACGATATCGCCGTTGACCAATTCTACATCGGCGAGAAAGCGTTTGTAGCGTTTGACCAACGTGCCGGAAACTAGTAGGGGAAATTTGTAGATGAAGTCTTTCATGGAAACAACCAAGGTGGATAGAGGCGTTCAGGAGTTGCAGGAGTTGCAGGAGTTGCAGGAGTTGCAGGAGTTCAAAAGGCAAAAGGCAAAAGGGCAAGGGTAATATTTTTACTCCCTACCCCGCACCCCGAATTCCGTACCCCGCACCCTGCACCCCACACTCCCAAAGAAATTCCCTCAACAAAAGGGTCAAAGGTTGCGGTTAAATGTTGGAGAAACCTTTATTTATTCTTCAGCATTTGTGTCTCGAGATCGAAATGCTTCTCGTTCCCTAGCGGGAATTGCCGGAATCGTCGCCGTTGCCACCTTAATCAGCAAGGTATTCGGTTTGGTGCGCCAGCAAGCGATCGCGGCTGCCTTTGGCGTCGGCGCGGTTGTAGATGCCTACAACTACGCTTACATCGTTCCCGGTTTCTTGCTGGTACTCCTCGGTGGCATCAACGGACCTTTCCACAGCGCCATCGTCAGCGTCCTCGCCAAACGCGATCGAACCCAATCTGCACCCATTGTCGAAACGATTACGACCCTGATCGGCTCAATTTTGTTGGTGGTGACGTTTGGCTTAATTTTACTCGCAGGTCCCATTATCGATCTAGTTGCGCCGGGATTAGGCGCCACGGACGCCGGACCTCAAATTCGGACGATCGCCATCCAACAACTTCAAATTATGGCACCGATGGCGCTATTTGCGGGTTGGATCGGCATCGGCTTCGGAACGCTCAACGCGGCGGATATGTACTGGCTGCCATCCATCAGTCCTTTGCTATCCAGTGTGGCGCTCATTAGCGGCTTGGGAGTGCTGGCGTTGCAATTGGGGGAAAAAGTCACCCTACCGGAATATGCCTTGCTAGGTGGCATGGTGTTGGCATGGGGAACCCTGATCGGTGCGGCGCTGCAATGGGTGGTACAAGGCGTGGCACAATGGCGATCGGGATTAGGAACCCTACGTCTGCGCTTCGATTTTCGCCGTCCGGAAGTCAAGGAAGTCCTCAATGTCTTGCGCTGGCGACGTTTTCCTCGGGGATGATGCAAATTAACGTCTATACGGATTTGTGGTTTGCTTCGTTTATCCCCCAAACAGCCTCGGCTTTGGGGTATGCCGGGTTGTTGGTACAAACGCCGTTGGGTATCCTCTCCAATGCGATTTTGGTGCCGATGATGCCTGTTTTTTCCCGCCTCGCCGATCCCAACAATTGGGAGGAGTTGAAGCAGCGCATTCGCCAGGGATTGATGCTGACGGCACTGACGATGTTGCCGTTGGGGGCACTGATGATGGCGCTGGCAAAACCGATCGTGCGGGTGGTGTACGAACGCTATGCTTTCGATCTCGAAGCCTCTAAGTTTGTGGCTGAGATGCTGGTGGCGTATGGGTTGGGAATGTTTGTCTATCTGGCGCGAGATGTATTGGTACGGGTGTTTTACGCTTTGGGAGACGGTACGACGCCGTTTCGCGTTAGCGTTGTCAATATTTTTCTCAATGCCGTATTGGATGCGATCTTTATTAACACGTTCGGTGCGCCGGGTTTGATTTTGGCGACGGTGGGGGTCAATTTTGTCTCGACGATCGCGCTTTATGTTCTACTCGATCGCAAAATTAATGGATTACCGTTCTGGGAATGGCTCGAACCGATCGCTATACTCACTCTGATTAGTTTTGTTGCCGGGGTTTTTGGTCGGTTTGTGTTTTGGTGTACTCAAAATGTTTTTGGTACGGAAGGATTTCTTATTCTGTTATTGGAACTGTGTCTCGGTGGATTTGCCGGGTTGGGAGTTTTTGCACTACTGGTTGTGCGGTTGCCGATTCCGGAAGTTGAGCTGTTGGTGGAACGTCTTCGCCAGAAGTTTTTGAAATAATTGAAGGTTGAGGTTTCTTTTTTGTGGGTATATGAAGCTTGATCGACTGTCACAGATCAGTCCGCAAGTCTCAAAACTTTCGCCATACTAAATTCAACCACTTTTGAGAAGGTATTTGAGATGAGCCAGAATTTCGATCGAAATGTTGGCAATTTTGGTGTTTTCACCATTATCCTAGTTCTGTTGGTGTTACTGACTTTTGGAATTTTACAAGGACTGCATATTCCCACTGGCAATTTTGTGGATTGGATCGTGGGAACGGCTAGTTTTTGGTGGCTGATCTTAATTGTTACCGTCCCTTGGAATATTCATTTTGGGGCGAAGGCGGTTTTGGCTCAGGCAGCGGAATCGAAGCAGAAAAACATCACCGTAGACGATGGAAAATTGCAGTATGTGGCGAAACTGGCGCGTCGATCGTTTTGGGCTGCTTTTTTCCTCCATTTGATTTCGGCTGTGGGGTTATATGCTTTGGCAACGACAGGAATCAGCGCGATCGGTTATGTCAGTTCAGGGGCGGCTTTACTATTCACTGCCGTTCGACCGACGATCGCATTTTATCAGTATCTTGCCGGACGATTACGCAATATTGGTCGAGAATTCTACTATCCTCGCGAAGATATTGTCGAACTCCGCAGTCGCGTCATAAATTTGGAGGAAATTGCCCGACGTTTAGACTACCAACTTGATGGCGACAAACCCGATTCTTTTGCCACCAATCTACAACGAGAATCTGATTCTCTGCGCCGCGATCTCTCTCGTTTGGCAACCGCACACGAAGATCTAAAAGCGACGAATCAAGCCGAACACGATCGACTTTCCAGAGAAGCCAAAAATGCGATCGCCCAACTGAGTGAAGATAGTCGATTCCTCGACAATGTGCGGGAAATTATTCGCTTTTTCAAAACGGCATAACGGTCAAGAAAAGGAAAAAAATAGGGCAGCTTCCAACTAAAAAATAGCGAAACTACCCTATACGTTATTGACTGTTACCCCCACCCTCTACAGGTTGACCCCAAAAAGAGGAACTCAGAAGAGGGTGCAGATTATCGAGAGTATAGAAAACGACATTATAGTCGTTTTTGGGTCTATGCGAGATTCAAATGAACAAGAAATGCAACCCTGATGGCTTTAGGAGTTTCAACTCCGTAAACTCACTGAGAGTATAGCATCATTTTTGGGAAACTGGCAAGGGGTCTCTCAGTATTTTCACTCAAGTTTTGATTGGAGGTGTGGCAAAAGCACTGAAAACACTGAGAGAGCGGACAAGCCGCAACGATCGACATTTCCCGACTGTGCCAAACCTGAGTTTAACCGTGCCACAAGTGGGCTAGGATGACAAGAGAGTTTTAGAAAAAGAACACATGGTGTCAAGGGATGCGCGGCGAGACAGCACGGGAGATCCCCCACAGGAAGCCCAACAGGTTTTGAACGCTTTAACTCAAGAACTCAAAAATCTCCAACAAGACGTCGTCGTTGGGCTCGCTCAAGATGTGGCACGGCTGCAAAGCGAGAAGTCTCGCTTAATCCGCGAGATCCAAGCTCTGCAAGAGCGCCGACCCCCATTTCCTGGAGATCTGGCAAAAGAACCGAGCGAAAATGTTTCGTCTCCAAACTTCGACGATCAACAACAGTGGACTCGGCACCTGGCGCAATCCATCGCTTCTCGCCTGCACGAGCAACTTGCCCAACCGAGAGAAGACTCGATCTCAGCATCCCGGAGCGATCGACACACAGCTCTCGATGGCAGCCTCAACACCAGCTATCACCAGCTCGAAGGCGATCTTGCCGATCGTCGCAGCGCACTATCCCAACAATTGCAGCGGATGGAAAATCTCCAACAGCAAGGAGAAGCCATTTTAACCGCTCTGATCGATCGCATGAGCGAAAACCTCCACAGCCCTGGCGAGGAGGTCGGGTTGCTACCGGAAACGGTGGATACGCCCTTGTCGTCGCCACCTCTGCCTCTTCCCTCCCCATCGTCGATCGATGTACCGTCAGCATTGGCATCGTCGGTGACATCACCACCCCCCCAAACTCCCCCCAAAGCCCGAATCTTTGTCCGTAAAGGATTAGTTCTCGCATTCTTTTCCACCGCTCTTCTAGCCCTGTTTAACCTCAGTATCAAACTGATTTTTCAGGAAAGCACCCCCTTCGGTCAGAGCCAATGGGCAAGCTGGAGCGGCATTCTCGATCCCAGTTGGAGTAATGTCGTGTTCGTTTCGTTCTTGCGGATGGCGATGCTCATGCTGCTCGTGCCGGGGATCGCTCGGTGGCTGTATCCCTCATTCTGGCAGGATCTCCGACAATTGATGAGCCCCAGAAACCGCACCCTTCAAGGAAAAGTTTTCGGCAGTGGGGTTTGCCTGTTTCTCTCCCAAATTCTGGTCTACAAAGCGATCGGGCAAATTCCCACCGCTGTTGCCATTAGTTTATTCTTTATTTTTCCCGTTCTGACAATTCTCACCGGGTGGGTCTTTTTTGGCGATCGTCCCACTCCTCTGCGCTGGGCGATCGGTACGATCGTCCTGTTGGGCTGTCTATTCTGCCTGCCGAACTGGGGCGTACCGGGTAGTGCCAGCGACTTTACAGAGGGAACTTTCACGGCGATCGTCGCTGGGGTCGCCTTCGCTGGATACGTCTGTTTCGCTCAACTGTGTGGCAAAAACTTGCATCCGATATCCTTCAGTTTTGTCAACTTTGCGATCGCTTTTGTCCTGTCTGGAATCGCTCTACTGGCAGCATCGAGCGCGGGTAGCACGATCGACGTTCCCGGCGGACGGGAGTGGACGCTGCTTGGGTGGGGCGTCGGGTTGGGCATTCTCTCCGGACTGAGCTACATCTTAAATACCCTTGCCATTCGATATTCTGGAGCAACGCTAAGTTCGATCGTCGGGGCAAGCGTACCCATACTTACAGCCCTATTTGGCTGGTCGATCGTCAACGAGCCATTACAAAACAACCAAATCTTCGGTATCGTCTTAGTCACTATCGGTGCCATCGGTCTGAGTTTAGAAAGACTCTTTCAGTCGAAACAAAACTCAAAACATCGATCTCCGAACGGTTCTGGCTAACCATCAACCACCTTGGCAGCACCTTGCCAGTGTTCGTCCAAATACGCCAATCCAGCACCGCCGACTTCCGCAAGAATGCTCACCACTCGGTAGATCGCCACCGCACTCAAAAGCTCGCCGGAGGAAAAGCTACCATCGAGCAGCGCCAGAACAGCCACCTCGAACACGCCTAACCCCCCAGGTGCTCCCGGCAGAATCAGACCCAGCAACCACGCCAGACTAAAAGCACCGACAAGCTGGGGCAATCGCTCGAGGCTGATAGAACCCACCGCTGAGACAATCAGAACAAACCCCACCCCGCGCCACAGAACAAAACCCAGTTCCCCCAACCAGGGGAGTAAAGGGTAGCGGCGCATCTGGCAGGTGTTTTTTTGAGGTTCCTTGTCTCGGAACGCTTTTGATTTGAGAACGCTCAGTCGTCCGGCAACCGGACTGAGAATCCGGGGATGAATGCTGATGGCAACCGCAACCAAACCGAGTGCTTGCCATTGCCAATTCTGGAAATCCGCGATCGAAAACGCCACCAGCAATGCTGATGCAGCCATGAGCAGTGCTTCGAGAACGACGCTCAACGTTGCCGTTTCCACAGAAATGCCGGCTTTCCGTGCCGCCCCAATGCGTCGATAGAAATGCCAGATATTTCCCGGCAAGTATTTGGCAATGTTAGTCTTGAGAAAGATTCGGGTTGCCCAACGGCGATCGGTTGTCGGATCGAACTCTTGGAGAATCCAACCCCAAACCCATCCCGCCCAGGTTTGTGCCACCAGCGTTCCCAGGAACGACAAACCCAGAAGCATCCAGTCTTGAGCCGAGAGCTGGATTTCTGCTACATCTTGCCAGTTTTGTTTGAATGTTGAGACCAGAAAAAATAAGGTCGCTCCGAGTATTACCCAACGAATGTGGGGTTTCAGATGAGACAAGAGTTTAGTCATGGATGGCGATGGGGTTATAGGTTCAGTCAATTTATGGAGTCTAAGAACGAGGGCGGATCTCTACCAAGATCGATATGGGTGTCTCCACTCGAACTTTCCCTAAGTTCTGTGATGGCGGTACAATTTTATTAGTACTCTTTGACACTCCTGAGCTCTTATAGCGAGCGGATTTTTGATTCCACCAGTTCGCTGAGCTGAAAAAATTTTCAGTTTCTAACTCAGACATGGTTCTCTTTAAAAGCGTTACTTCAGGTATGCACTACCCTCATTTAATCTCTCCAAATCTTGTTGGACTTCAATACTTATTTGTCTAGTTTCCATCAATTTTGTACCAACTTCTAGGTAGAAACTAGAACTCTGAATTAGCACCCCATCGATTGGACTGTACAAATACAACCTTAGTGTCTCGATTACTACATTTAAATCGAGCCGGTTGAATTCCTCATCCAGTTCTCATTATTGTAACCTCCACGAATGACAATGACCAGTTCTAAAGTTGACAATCTGAGACCATCTAACGAAGAATAGAGTCAGGCTTAATTTTCTGCAAAGTTTAAGCCAGAGTAACTGACCAAACTTTGAAGACACTAGATAAAACTAAAAATTAACTAAGCTTCGCCCAAAAAGGGTGCAGATGAAAACCTCTTTCTTTAGTAAAAATATGGAACCCCCAAAACCTATCGTGACCGATAACTTTATTGGAGATCCCAATCCCTGGTACGAATACAAAGATTGGAAAATATGGAATGTTCCCGAAAGCAATTATTTTGTTTGTATCCGGGATGATGCGGGTAAGGTGCTAGAGGTGGATCGAACGCTGCCGATTTCTCACATCGTTCGCACGCTCGAACAAGTTCTCGACGATCGAGATCAGACGCCTTCAGAGTCTTGGCAGCAAATACGCCAAATTGTTGCCGAGCGAAAGGCGGCATTCTGGACAAATTTACTCAATGCAGCTCGAACTCAAAGCTCGAACGGCGATCCCTAAAACCGTCATCGATGAATCGTGACGTTTAACCTACACCCCTTGACGAACAAAGTCTCTAGTCAAAGTAGGGGGGACTCCCGACAGGTGATGTCCCAAATGCTTTGCCTTGTCTATCCAAAACTCTGTATCTCAGATTTATCTTACTACAAGCCCAGAATTTTCTAGCTATGGGGAAGGGGAAGTTTTGAGAATAAACCTGAAGTTAGAGCCGATGCCGCATCGAGATAGAGTTCGATCGCTTGAATGTGTGCGATCGAGCTATTCGCCGGCACGTGCGGCAAGACAGTCGTTTGATTGCCACTTGGAGCCGCTCTCGTTGGGGGGTTTGAGTCGATCGATCGCCGGGAAAAAATTCCCAGAACTGCCCATAATTTACTCGCTCGTCGCATAAATCGGTTCTCAACTTGTCACAAAATGGCAACGCTCCCCCGAGTAAATCGTCCAGACACAGATCTCGTCGGACTGAATAAATAAATAAGAACGTTTCTGGAAGAAAATAGGCAAGATGAACTTGAAAATCTCAAATGGTAATATGTCTCGGGTTGGTGACGATCGACAAAGGATCGCCATTTCAATTCCCCAAACTCGAAGAAGGTCGATCGATGTCCCGTTTTGGATTGTCCTAACAGCTTTACCCATCTTGCTGCTGGGGATGCCAGCTCGGGCAGTCGATCGCCTTTCTTCGACTATTTCTCCTAATATTGTCAGTTCTCTTCCCCAGATCGCGGCAACCGGTGACGAGAACGTTCTCTTTCCTACGCCAATATCTGCCAGAAGCGAAGATGACGATAAGTGCATTTGGTTAGGCGTCTGTAATTAAACAACTTGGACTTCAGATTCGGTCTGCGAGATTGGCTAGTCCGAGTTATCGCGATCGCCAATGCAATTTCAGGAAAATAGGGAAAATGTGATGTATTAAAATTAAGGCAGCTCGGAAAGAAGATCGCCGGGATGGGGAACGATCGGGTGCTGCCTACTACCGTTTTTGAGTCGATCGTTATGAGCTTGAATCTAACGCAATTCTACCGCGCTTGCAACCCCAGCAGAACACTCAATATGAGTGAAGCCGAAGGGCGAAAATACTATATCGATTTTTCTTCCGTTCGCAGCCATAATATTATCGACGAATTGCAAGCTAATATTACCTTATTTTCACCGGAAAAACCGACTTTTCAGCTTTTTACCGGACATATCGGTTGTGGAAAAACCACCGAGCTTCTGCGGCTGAAATCAATATTAGAAGAGGAAGGATTTCAAGTCGTTTACTTTGACTCTTCCCAGGGGATCGATTTAGCCGATACGGATATTGGGGAAATCCTGCTAACAATTGCTAGTTACTTGAGTCAAAGCTTTGCAGGTTTTGACTTGAAAAGCTCAATGTTAATCTGGCAGAATTTGCTACAAGAAGCTCAGCAAATTTTCAACCGGGAATTTGCCGGAGGATCGACTGCGGATGTTTCGACGATTCGAAATAAACGAGATGAAATCTCTAAGTTTTGCACTGCGGAAAATGACCCAGCACGCAAAAAAGAATCCGGAATTGAGAGTGAAGTTACGGCAATATTGGGAATCGAGGATTAGCCTCATCCTCCAAGCGATTAATACCGAACTTCTAGAACCCGCAGCGGTGGCGATCGAGCAACAAGGAAAAAAAGGTCTGGTGACGATCGTCGATAACCTAGATCGACTCGAAACCGTCCAAAAACCGTGGGGACGTTCTCAACCAGAATATGTCTTTGTCGATCGAGGGGAACTACTCTGCAAACTCAGTTGCCATATGGTATACACAATTCCCCTAACTTTGATTTTTTCTAAAGATTCTGGTAGACTAACTCAGCGCTTTGGCAGCGCTCCCAAAGTTTTACCGACCATTCCCGTTCGAGATCGGCACGGACAAAGTTTCGCTCCCGGACTGGTTCAGCTTCAACAAATGGTTTTAGCTCGAGCGTTTCCAGATGTCGCCGAAGATCGTCGTCTGGCTTTAGTTCCCGAACTCTTTGACCATCAGCAGACTCTCAATCGTCTGTGTTACATTAGTGGAGGTCATGCTCGCAATTTATTGAGATTGTTGCATCGTTGGATAGAAAAAGAGCGCCGGTTGCCTTTATCGAGGAATGTGTTAGAAGTGGCGATTCGAGAACGTTGTCGCCAGCTTGTTTTATCGCTCTCCGAAGAAGAGAAAGGACTCTTGCGTCAAGTTGTCGAGCAGCACCGAATTTCTGGAACAGAAAACGACCAATTTTTACTTCGCAACCTGTTTGTTTTTGAGTATCAAGACGATCGAGGTTCTTGGTTCGATATTAACCCGATTTTATTTGAATCTCGTGAGTTTGTCTTATGATTGTGTCGCAACTAGGAGATAATTGGCAAGTCCAACACGATCGAACGATCGAAGAATTAGCCTTTGGCATTGAAGCGTGTCAGGGACAGTTTAAACTCATTTTAGTTCGCTGTAATTCCGCTCGATTGAGATCGCAAGCCATCTCTCGTCTCCAGCAAACTCTATCCATCAAGTTTTCAGACTTAAAGTTACCTCCATCGACCACCAGTTTATTAGAGACGATTCGATCTGCGATTGCTGATGACCCCACGGCTGCGTTAAACATTTGGGGGTTCGAGTCGGTGGTAAAAATCGATCGTTTGCTCAATGCAACAAACCAAGTACGAGAAGAGTTTCGCAAGCATTTTCCGTTTCCTTTAATTTTGTGGATTAACGATGATATTTTACAGAAACTCATTCGCTTAGTTCCCGATTTTGAAAGTTGGACGACGATTTCTGAATTGAAACTTCAGACGGAAGATCTCATTCTGTTTATCCAACAGGAGAGCGATCGAGTCTTTCATGAATTTTTATCTCCCTTCAATCACCAATTTCTTCTAGGTCATGCCTTAATGGATCCAGACCGACAGCGAGAGTTTTGTTGGACGATCAAAGAATTAAAGACGCGAAAGATAGAGTTATCTCCTGAGTTAGAGGCTCGAGTTCAATTTATTCTCGGTCGCCAAGCCTATGAAAAAGATGAGTTAGAAACTGCCGAAAAGCTTTATTTAAAAAGTTTGAGTTTTTGGGAGAAAAATTCTATTGTTGAGACAGAATATCTCGTCAGGCAACACCCGATCGATAAAATCGAAAAATATCAACTGGAAAGCCGAGGAATTATACTACTTCATTTGGGACTCTGTTATTTTCGATACGCCGAATTGCGAGCGGTACAACGTCAAGCAAATTGGGAACTGGCTCGCGATCGTTTACGATCGTGTCTAGATGTTTTTGAATCTGCAAACCGTCCCGATCTAGTCGCTAAACTTATCACTTATCTCAGTGAAGTTTTAAGATATTTAGAGAGTTGGAATGCACTCGAAAAAGTTGTCAAGAGATCGATTGCTCTACACGAAAATTACGGTAAACCCATTCAACTTGCAGTCGATTATGGCTTTTTAGCTGAAATAGCATTGCAGCATCGGCAATGGCGCCAAGCTCGGCATTGGGCATCGCAAGCACTGCAAACTTTGGGGCAACCTTTCACCGATCGAAATCAGCATTATATTCCTTACTATCCTTTACTGACTCAACTCTATCAGTTATTTTTAATAAAAGCCCAAACTTATCTAAATCTTCCCCAACAGGCGGCTGAAAATTTAGAACAAGCGGTTCGAGAATTACCCCAAGTGCTTGAAGCCAGGACGCCGCTATACGATCCTTGGCGTTATCTGCGGATTCTAGAAGGATTGCGACGGTTATATTTTGAAAAAGGTTGCTATCTAGAAGCCTTTGAAATTAAATTAAAACAACGATCGACTGAAGCCGCTTACGGATTTCGGGCATTTATTGGTGCGGGTCGTTTGGAAGCTTATCGAGAGGCAATTGCCATCGCTCAAACAACTTCTAATCTCGACGAAAATGTTGCGCGAGAAATCCAAGCTGCCGGACGACAAAGCGATATCAAAAGCTTGCAAGAACGAACGCTTCGTCCGGATTGCAAACTGACTATCCTCTATGGTCCTTCTGGAGTTGGAAAAAGCTCGATTCTCCACGCCGGGTTAATTCCCGCTCTCAAGCGCACCGCTTCAAATTCGCGGGATGTGATTCCCGTTGCCATTCGAGTTTATAGCGATTGGTGTCGGGAACTGGGAAAAATGTTGGCAAGAGCGATCGATCTTTCTGTCCAAAGAGAGGATAGAGAAGCGGCTGAGACTCTCCATCCATTGTCTAGCTGCTTTACTCTAGATGAAGAATGTGGATCTAGTACGATTTTAGAGCAGTTACAGCGCAATGGAGAACAAAACCGATTAACGGTTATTGTTTTTGAGCAATTTGAGGAATTTTTCTTTAATCATCCTCAAGTCAATCAACGAATCGGCTTTTATGCTTTTTTTAAAGAAGCACTCAAACTTCCTTACTTTAGTATCATAATTTCCATTCGCGAAGATTATATCGACAATCTTCTGGAGTTGGAACGATTTATCGACTCAGAACAAGAATCTCGAGATATTTTAGCCAAGAGAAATCGATATTATCTCGGCAATCTCTCCCAAGAAAGCGCTCGCCAAGTGATTCGAGTGTTAACCCAACGCGCTCACTTCGAGTTGGAACCCCAATTGCTCGATCGGCTGGTTGAAGATTTAGCAGACGAACAAGGCGAAATTCGTCCCATCGAACTGCAAATTGTCGGCACACAACTACAAGCCGAAAATATTCAAACCTTAGAAAAATACGAGCGATCGGGAAATTTTAAAAACCTAGTCGAAGGCTTTATCGAAGAAGCCGTTCGCGACTGTGGCGAAGAAAACGAAACCCTCGCCAAACTCATCCTATTCTTTTTGACCGGGGAAAATAACTCGCGACCGCTAAAAACCCGATCGGAACTCGCCGCCTATCTAGATGGAAACCCCAAAGAACTCAATCTCGTTTTAAAAATCCTCAAACAATCCGGCTTAATCGTCGCCCATCCCGAAGTTCCCCACCACCGCTACCAACTCGTCCACGATTACCTCGTGCCGTTGATCCGACAACAGCAGGAGTTAGCCAAAGAAGCCGAAACCCAAGCGTTACGCCAAGAAAATCGCCTGTTGCGCGAACTTGCCGAAGCGCAAACCAAGCAAAAACAAAGCGATACTCGCTTCGTGCGTTCTCTGGTTGTTGCCCTTACCGGAACTGTCATCAGCGTCTTCAGTTTTGCTGCATTGTGGCTGTTTGCCACGGGAGAAACCCGCAAAGCCGAACAGGCGCAACAAGAAGCCGCCATCGCCGAAATCGAAGCCCATAATTCGGCATCCAAAGCCCTACTTCTTTCCAGCCATCAATTCGAGGCACTGGTCGATAGTGTCAAAGCTGGACGGCAATTTCAACAACTGCAAACACCAGAATATTATCCCACCCAAGACAGTCAACTCCGGGGGCAAATCCTCAGTCAAGTTCAGCAAGCCTTCTATGGCATTACCGAACGCAACCGCCTCGAAGGTCATAGCAATAGCGTCCTGGATGTGGCATTCAGTCCTGATGGTGAATGGATTGCCTCTGCCAGCCAAGATCGCACCATCAAACTCTGGCAACCCGACGGCAGTTTAGTCCAAGAGTTATCTGAAAATGAAGGTGCGGCGACGGGTGTCAGCTTTAGCCCGGACAGTCGGTTTCTCGCCACGGCAAGTGAAGACAGCCAGAGTCGGGGAACCGTGACCTTGTGGCAGATCGATCCTTCGGGAACTCGCACCGTCCGCCGTTGGATTGCCCACCCCAATACCGTCACCCATCTGGCATTCAGTCCCGACGGTCAACAGTTGGTGACGGCAAGCTGGGACGATACGGTGAAGCTTTGGACGACGGGTGGTACGGAACTCGCCACCTTTAAAGGACACCGCGACGGCGTTCTAGACGTGAGTTTCAGCCCCGATGGTGGCACCATCGCCACTGCTAGCTTAGACAAAACCGTGAGATTGTGGGATATGCAGGGCAAACTCTTAAACGTTTTTTCCGATCATACCGATGGCGTGACGGGGGTGGCATTCAGTCCCGACGGTCGCACCATTGCCACTTCTAGTGCCGATCGAACGGTCAAATTGTGGACGCCAGAAGGCTTACCCACGGCAACTTTGAAAAAACCCAACGGCGATATTGTTTGGGATGTGAGTTTCAGCCCCGACGGGCAAACCCTCGCCACCGCCAGCGAGGACACCACCGTCACCCTGTGGACGCCAGAAGGCCAACCGATACAGACGTTGCGCGGACACCGCAAACCCATTCGCAGCGTGAGTTTCAGTCCCGACGGTGCAACCCTCGCCACCGCCAGTGAAGATAACACCGTCGAACTGTGGTCTCCCCAAAGTCCCAAACAACCCGCACTGCGCGGACACCAGGGAGAGGTTTGGGCAGTGGCATTCAGTCCCAACGGTCAAATGCTGGTAACGGGAAGTCAAGATGGCGCGGTGAAGTTGTGGATGCCCAATGGGACACTTTTGAATACGCTGAAGAGTGAGGGAGAATCTGTGAATTGGGTGGGGTTCAGTCCCGACGGCAGGACGATCGCCTCTGCTAGCGATGATGGTACGCTAAAATTGATACAAAGCGATGGGACGGTGTTAACGACAATCGCACACGGAAACAGCGTCAGCGCCGCCAGTTTTAGTCCCGATGGTCAAATCATTGCCACGGTGGGGGACAAGGCACTAAAACTGTGGAACCGCAACGGCACGCGGCGACAAACTTTCTTTGCCAATGCCGATGCCGAAGTCAACAGCGTTGCTTTTAGTCCCGATGGTCAAACCCTTGTCACCGGACATGGCGATGCCAAAGGCAGCGACTATACCGTGAAACTCTGGAACCTGGAAGGACAGCTTTTGCGGACGTTTGTCGGGCATCAAGGTTCGGTGAACTGGGTGAGTTTCAGTCCCGATGGTCAAACCATCGCCTCGGGGAGTCGAGACAAAACCTTGAAACTGTGGGATCTACAGGGAAACACCCTGCAAACCTCGATCGGTCATATCGGGCGCGTTTACTGGGTTAGCTTCAGTCCTGACGGTGAAACGATCGCGTCCGCCAGCAACGACGGTACAATTAAACTTTGGGGCGTAACAGACGGTCAGCTACTGACGACGTTTGAAGGTCACAAAGCGGCTGTGTTGAGCGTCAGTTTCAGTCCCGACGGCAGGCAACTGGCAACGGCAAGCAAGGACACTACGGTGTTGTTGTGGAACTTAAATCTCGATGATTTACTCGATCGAAGTTGTGATTGGGTTGCCGATTATCTGAGAACGAATCGTAATGTCAAAAGCAGCGATCGAACCCTGTGCGATTGAATCAACTCTGATTTTTTACATCGACTTTTTGGGGTTGCGCGTAGCTATCAGCGTCGCCAACTGTGCCAATTTTCTCGGGATCTTGGTTGATACATCCCCGTTGTTTGGCATACTGACACACGCGGGCGTAGAGTCGGGCTCTCGATCCGGGGGCGCCATTGGAGAATTGAACCACATCTCGCGCGATCGAAACGTTACAGATCGGACAAGTTTGAGTCGGATTCATCAGTTTAACTCCAGCAGTGACAAATGTTAGGTCTTTGAGTCGGATCTAACCCAAAAAAACCGCGATACAGCTTTTGACGATCGCTTGGCGTCCAGCATATAAGGAGCGATTAAAAATTTTTGTAACAAATCTATCTAAATTTCACATTTTATGGATTAAAAAATTGCTTCGCCCCTCTCATTGTGAAACTGAGGAAGGGCGAAGCACTTGTTTCAACCCGCCATGGCTAATTCCAATCCCGAGGTGACTGGGCGGCATCGTACCCACCTGTCCGCATCAGACGATCGAGTTCGCTAGAATCGGGAGAAGCTTTTGTGGCATCCTCGATGGTGATGCGACCTTCCAAAATTTCCTTGTAGAGGGCTTGGTTCATCAACTGCATTCCCTCAATATTATCGGTCTTCATCAACAGCAGAGCATCATCGTCGTTGCCTTTGAGCAGATAATCCTGCATGGCGGGTGTATTGATGAGAATGTCGTGAACGGCAACCCGTTGACCATCCGTCGTCGGCAGCAATAATTGAGCCACCACCGCCACCAAAGACTCGGAAATTTGCAGGCGCATGGCTTCCTGTTCTTCCGGGGGATAGATGTTGAGCAAGCGGTTCACGGAGTTGATGGCGTTACGGGTGTGTAGTGTCCCCAAGACTAAGTGACCGGTTTGGGCAGCTTGCAGAGCCGTATTTACCGTTACTCGGTCGCGCATTTCCCCAATGAGAATCACATCGGGATCTTCCCGCAATACCGATCGTAAGGCATTGAGAAATTCTAGGGTATGTAAACCCACTTCCCGCTGGCTGATCAAGCAGTTTTGGGAGGGGTGCACAAATTCGATCGGATCTTCGATGGTGACAACGTGCTTGTATGCCGACTCGTTCAAATGGCGCAGCATCGCCGCTAAGGTGGTTGATTTCCCCGAACCCGTGGGACCCGTAATCAGAATTAATCCTTGGGGACGACTGATGATATTTTTGAGGACGGGCGGCAAACCTAAAGCTTCGATGCTGGGAATATCCAGGCTAATGAGACGCAACACCATTGCGCCCCCCGTTAGGGATTCAAAGCAATTGACCCGGCAACGGACGAAACCGGGGTAGAAAATGGCTGTATCCAGTTCCTTGGTTTCGACAAAGGTCTGAATTTGCTTGGGATTGAGAATCTCGGCGAGGAACATCTGGTAGAGTTCGGGTGTCACCTTGGGAATTTCTTCCATGACTGTCATTTTGCCCCGAATGCGGAAGCGGGGGATTTGTCCGACACGAATGTGAATGTCAGAGGCACCCTGTGCTGCCGCATGCTTCACCATTTTTTTGACCGATACGTTCGGACGGGTGGATTTGGCGGACGAGGAGGAGCGGTGCGGCGGCGGTGGAGGTGGGGCGTTAGATCCGATTTCTGGGGGTTTCAATCCTGCCGGAGTATTGTTATCGGTCATGGGATTCTCCTGTCCGTTAATATCGATGTTTGACGAAGATGGAAGAGTCAGAATGTTAGTCTGGAATGCAAATCGATCGACCTCTATCCGCCGTGTTTGAGATCGATCGTCTGGTAACTTCATTGTAGGAAGTCTCACCCAGATTAGAGGAAATTGAATTATTTTTTAACGGATCTCGGAAGTCCCGATCCTTAACTATTGGTAGGGTGAGGATCGGGGGATGAAGATTCTATCCTGAATTGACTTTTGGCACTCGTCAAAACAAGTTCTGGATGGATGACGAATTCCTAGGATTTTCTGGATCGTCGAAATGGAGCTAAGCGGATTCGAACCGCTGACCCCCTCAATGCCATTGAGGTGCTCTACCAACTGAGCTATAACCCCGCGAGATGCTTTGTAATTATGACCCAAGAGTGGGGAGAAAGTCAACAGGTTTTGCTTAAAGCTGGGCTTTTAATGCCGCCATCTCGCTTATATAGCCCATGTAGTTCCCCATAAGAAAGTACACGGAAATCATAGCGACCGCCGCGATCGCCACCAGACTACCGGCGAGCATCAGGGAAAATTCGCGCTGTTCTACCGCTTTTTCCATCAGGTGCAGCGACCAGGCGATCAGCGCCACCACAAAAAAGAGGATTATGAACATAGTTTACATATCGTAACTTTCAATATCTTGACATAGTTTAACATAGTGTTTTATGGGTTTCCTGAGTGTGTCAAGAGTTCCGCACTGGAATTTGACGATCGGCTAAATAGCCTTTAATCTGCTCGACGCTGAGCTGTCCGTAATGCAATAGGGACGCCAATAGTGCCGCTTCTGCCTTGCCTTCGGTCACCGCTTCGTAGATGTGCTGGCAGTTGCCAGCGCCACCGGAGGCAATCACCGGAATTTGCACGAGTTCGGCGATCGATCGAGTCAGTTCTAAGTCATACCCAGCCTGGGTTCCGTCGGCATCCATACTGGTGACGAGCAGCTCTCCCGCGCCGCGCCGTTCCACATCTTGCGCCCAAGCGATGGCGTCTTTGCCTGTATTTTCCCGTCCTCCTCGGACATACACATCCCATCCCGGATTGGCAGGATCGGTACGGCGACGGGCATCAATGGCAACCACGATACACTGATTTCCGAAGCGATCGCTAGCACGATCGATCAATTCTGGATCGCGAACGGCGGCAGAGTTAATACTCACCTTATCCGCTCCGGCTCTTAACAAATTTTTAATGGTTTCTAAGGATTGAATCCCGCCGCCCACCGTCAGGGGAATAAACACCCGTTCTGCGGTTCGATAAACCACATCGAAGATGATTCCCCGTTCCTCGTGAGTTGCCGTAATATCCAGAAACACCAGTTCGTCGGCGCCCGCGTCATTATAAACTTGTGCCAGCTCCACCGGATCGCCAGCATCTTGCAAGTTGACAAAGTTGACTCCTTTGACGACGCGCCCCGCTTTCACATCTAAACAAGGCAAAATTCGTTTGGCAAGCATGGCGACTCCTTATAATTTACAGGCGTTAGCAGGCTCAAATGCCTGATACACTATGGGATGGTTTATTAATTTTACTGATAAGACTTGTGATGGAAGTAGGTCAAAAAGTTAAAGTCCGCCGAATTCGCGATCGCGTCCCCGCAGATGTGATCGGCAAAATCAAGCAAAACCCCATAGGGACAATTTCCGGCTACAAAATGGTCGATGGCAGTGGTGTGGGTGTCGTCGTCGAGTTTGATAGCAAGTTTTCTTATTGGTTCTTTGAAGACGAAGTACAGGCGGTGTAATCAGAATACAGGAGTTCAGGAGTAAGTGCTGCGCACTCTTCTCGCCTACAGGAAGGAGTAGGCGCGAACTGCGTCGGTTGGCTCTTGCAGAGCGGCTATGCCGACAGGAGTTTTCCTGTTACCGAAAAACTGGGTTTAAAGCTTCCCCCTTTTAGGGGGACTTTTATCCGTATTTTTTTTGATAAAAGCATGCTATCATGGCTCGTATGATAGTTAGAGAGGCTAAGTTAAAACACGGTACAGCAGAGCAATACTCTACCATTGATGAAGCCATCCGAACAGCACAGTTCATTCGGAACAAAGCCGTTCGCTACTGGATGGATAATCCCGGCACAAATAAAGCCGCTCTGTATAGCATTTGCAAGGATTTAGCTAAGGAATTTTGCTTTGCTAAAAAGCTGAACTCTGCCGCTAGACAAGCTAGTGCTGAACGGGCTTGGGCTGCTATTTCTAGCTTCTACGTCCGTTGTAAAAAGGGAGCCGGGAAAAAAGGTTTTCCAAAGTTTAAAAAACATTGTCGCTCTGTAGAGTACAAGGTTTCAGGCTGGAAGCTATCGGCTGATTGCAAGTCGATCGCATTTACTGATGGTTTTGAGATTGGAACCTTGTCGATATTTTGCAACCATGAAACTCAAAAATATCTCCACACCTTAAAAATCAATCGGGTGCGAATCGTGCGCAAAGCAGATGGGTATTATGCCCAGTTCTGTTTTGATGCCGAGCGCAAGGAGCAGGGCGAGTATTCGGGTAATGTTGTTGGATTAGATCTAGGACTGAAGTTTTTCACCAAAGATCAAAACGATAATGCCGTAATATATCCCCAGTTCTTGAGAAAGACCCAAAAGCGACTTAAGAAAGCTCAAAGAAAATTAAGCAAGAAATTTATGAAGGGTGCAAAGCCCCAATCAAAGAACTATCACAAAGCTCGAAAAAGACTAGGTAGAATCCATCTTAAAATCCAAAGACAGCGTAGAGACTGGGCAATTAAGCAAGCCCGGTGCGTAGTGGCATCTAACGATGTTGTGGTCTATGAAGATTTAAAGATTGCGAACATGGTCAAGAATCATCACTTGGCGGGATCTATTTCTGATGCGGGTTGGTATCAATACACTCAAGGGTTGGACTACTACGGGAAGGTATGGGATAAGGTAGTTGTGGCGGTATCGCCCAACTATACGTCCCAAGACTGCTCTAGCTGCGGCCATAGAGTTAAAAAATCTCTCAGCACTAGAACTCATTCGTGCCCTAGCTGCAAAATGGAAATCTGCCGTGATACAAATGCGGCTTTAAATATCTTGCACAAAGGGTTAAATCTTCTTGGTGTTGAGTGGAATAAATACGGTACTTCTGGGCAAGAAGGATCCGCGCCGGAAGGCGGAAAGGCTGGGGAGAAGATCGCCGCTACTGCCGATGGGCAATTTGACGCAGCAAGTGAACTTCTAGGAACCAGCAATTAGAATCCCCGTGCCTTTTAGGCATGAGGAGTATGTCAATTTTGTATTAATGAACTCTTGCATCCGTCATTTTATCTGTGCGATCTCTCTGTGCGATCGCCATTGATAGCTGTTTCCACTCAAGTGATGATACGACTGCATCAGATATTTGACTCAAGGAAACCGACGATCGATAGTGAAGTTCCCCTCCTGTAACTCCTGCTATAACAATCAACCATGGCTTTGATTCTTACCTTTCTCGGAAAAGGCGGTACGGGACGCACGACTGTTGCTCTGGCTGCCGCTAAGCAACTGGCAAGTCAGGGTAAACGAGTTCTGTTTGCCGATCGAGATGCCAGTCCGGCTTTTAGCATCCTAACCGGAATGACGATCGGTTTGGAACCCACCCAAATCGCCCCCAACCTCCACGCCGTCCAACTTCAGTCTCCCCACCTGTTAGAAAAGGGATGGACGGAAGTGAAGAAACTAGAAGCCGAATACGTTCGGACTCCTTTTTTCAAAGAAATTTACGGGGAAGAACTGGCAGTATTGCCGGGAATGGATGCCGTTCTCGCTCTCAACGAGTTGCGCTTGTACGACGACACCGGGAAGTACGATGTCTTGGTGTACGATGGAGCAGACGATCGCGAAACCCTGCGGATGTTGGGTAGTGCTGAAATTGCCAGTTGGTATTTCCGCCGCTTTCGCCAAGTCTTAGAAGATTCCGATCTGGTGAGGGCTTTGACGCCGTTTTTCCAACCGATTAGCAGCGCCATTCTCAACGTCGATTGGGCGCCCGATGATTGGTCGAAGAAAAACAAGTTTAACGAAATGCTCGAAAGCGGTAAAGCCGCACTTGCCGATCCGACTCGAGTGGCGGCGTATTTGGTGACGACAGAATCCCCAGCCGCGATCGCCACCGCCAAGTATCGGTGGGGATGCGCCCAGCAAGCGGGTTTGACCGTTGGAGGCATTATCGTCAATCGATCGAATAATGCCGATGCACTCGCAACCGAATTTTCCCCGCTGTCGGTATCCACCGTTCCCACCCTAGTTGACGACGATTGGCAACCCCTGATGGCAGCCATCCCCGATGTCCGTCAAGCCACTACGGTTCCCAGACCGATCGAAATCGATATCGTCCAAAAACAGGTTCGCCTATTTTTACCCGGTTTCGAGAAAAAGCAGGTCAAACTGATTCAATCGGGACCGGAAATTACGATCGAAGCCGGAGATCAGCGCCGTAATATTTTCCTGCCGCCGCAGTTGCAAGGTAGAGCTGTAACCGGGGCGAAATTCCAGAATCAATTCCTGACGATTTCGTTTTAGGGTTGGTAGATCCGCACAACAGTCCCGACTTCTTCAAGAAGTCGGGAGCTGAGATCGAGACAAATGCTTCGCCCATCTGCCGATCTTCCCTAAGACGGCAAATCGGGTAACGTTCCAGCTCGCATATTTAGCTCCATCGTTTTGCCATCGCGACGCAATTCCAAGGAAACGGAATTTCCGACCTGAATATCATTGACGATCGCCTGGACTTCATCGGCTTGGTTCACTGTTTGACCGTTAATTGTTTGGATCGCATCTCCAGTTCGCAACCCCGCCCGATCGGCTGGCGAATCGGCAATCACCCGGACGATTAACACCCCTTTATCTTCATTGACTGTAATTCCACTACTGGGATTATTATTGATATTTTCCTGAATTTCTGGAGTCAATCCCACCATTTGAATCCCCAAATATGGGTGTTCGACTTTGCCGTTGGCGACCAATTGTTCGGCGATTTGTCGGACGGTATCGATCGGGATGGCAAACCCCAAACCTTGTGCGCCTTGGATAATTGCCGTATTCATGCCGATCGCTTCTCCAGCTTGATTGAGTAGCGGTCCGCCGGAGTTGCCGGGATTGATGGCAGCATCGGTTTGGATGAAGTTTACCCGCTTGTCGGGAACCCCCACCTGGCTGCTCGATCGACCGGTAGCGCTGATAATACCCGTGGTGACGGTGCTATCCAACCCCAGGGGATTACCGATGGCGATCGCCCATTCTCCCGGTTGTAGGCGATCGGAATCCCCCAGCGTTACCGTCGGCAAATCCTCAGCCTCGATCTGCACCACCGCCACATCCGTCACTGCATCTCGACCGACCACTTTCCCCATCATGCTGCGTCCATCTTTGAGCGTCACCGTCACTGTGTCTGCCCCATCCACGACGTGAGCATTGGTGACAATCTGTCCCCCAGCTTCGAGAATAAAGCCGGAACCCGTACCGGATTGGACTTGACGATCGGGCATTTGGGGGACGCGATTGCCAAAAAATTGTCGGAACACGGGATCGTCGAACTGTTGAGCGATGGGATTGCTGACGTTGCGCTGGGTATCGATGCGGACAACTGCCGCACCCACTCGATCGACAACATCCGTCACGAAATTGGTGGGAACAATGCTTTGAGTTGCAGGCGGTATGGGGTTAGTCGAGATGGGTTCGCGGGGTGCTGGGGCATTTGCCGTTGCAGCCAAACGAGTGCCTCCCCACGTCAACCCCGCACCCAGTAAAACTAATGAAATATAAGTCGCGGCAGTGCGCCCAGATCGATGAGGGCGATCTTGCAGCAGTTGAGAGGTGAGGAGATCGTGGGTACGATCGTCTAAGTTGGTCGATCGGCTGTTCATGACTTTTTACTCTTAAAACCCTCGAGAAAAATAATTTCGGGAAAAGGAGGTCAGCCCGTAGGTGTGAGGAAGGAGGAGGCTTGGGCTGACATTTATTAGAATAAACAAAGGGTGTGACCTTCCTGTGACAGCCCAATGACAGAGAGATGAAATTTCGATCGAGAAGCTCAAAGGCAAAAGGAGAAAACCAGCCCAAGCGCCACGAACCATAAATTGCCGAGGATTGTTATATTCAAGGAGATAGAACCCCGTCGATCGCTCATCGAACTTCCTAAACTCATGGAAAAATGTGTCTCTTCCACAATTCAAGATCTCAACGCTGCCATTGGCAACGAGAATCCTTTTGAAGGTCGCTCTAGGGTGAGCGAACCGGAAATTTGGGGGCGGGAGTGTCCGGACTTATTGAGTTTGAATGCCCATGCGACTGCGGCGATCGATCTCGAAATCGAGAAGGTTCGTAGCAGTCGCTCTCCGGTACGGGCGATCGCCTTGCTGGGTGAGTCTGGAATGGGAAAAAGCCATGTTTTGAGCCGCGTTCGTCACCTACTTCAAGCTCAAGGAAATGGGTTATTTATTTATATTAATGCTCAGCAATTCACCGATACGAGTCTGATTCGGCAACAATTTCTATATGCTTTAGTCAATAGTTTGAAATATCCGGGTTCCCAAGGCGTCATGCAATGGCAAGAACTGGCAATATTTCCCTTAGAACAAGCATTGGCGATTTCTCATCCAGAAGCGACGGGTTTAGCTGCCAAAAAATTGATTAAAAAGCTGAACGAACAGCCCTTGGTTAAAAATCAAGCCTGGGTTAATCAAGTTACGGAAATTCTATTTAAATCCCAACCCGATATCGAAAATCCCGATCTACTACGGGCGATAATTTGGATGCTCTGCAATGCACAAGCGCCCTATGCGCGTCATTGGATCGCGGGACGACCGATCGCCAAATGGAAATTAGATGAAGTGGGATTGAGCGATCGATCCGGAGAAAATCGCGAGTCGAGTGCTTGGGAAATGACGCTACAAATTCTCCAGACTATCTCTCAGTATTTACCCATTGTTATTGCTTTCGATCGGTTAGAGTCTAACGATTTGAATGAAGCTGTGGTCAAAAAAGAGCAAGTCGTAGCCAGTTTAATCAAGCGATTATCGGATAATTTACGCCAAATAAAATCTCGATATGGTGTGGTTTTAGTCAGCGCCATGGCTCCTCCAACTTGGTATGAAAAAGTGCAACCTTTTTTGGGCAGGTTTTCCAGTTATATCAGCGGACAAACCGAACCGGTTGTATTAAGTCCGATCGATGCTCATCTCTTTGGAGAAGTTCTAGCTCAGTGGCTTGCAGACTTTTATGTCGATCGCCAGCTTGTACCGCCAACGTCTGTTTATCCTTTCGACTATTCTCAATTTCCGGCATTGATGCGGGAAAATTTGACATTACAAGAAACGATCGAGTGGTGTGCGGATAACTTTAAACCCGTAGAAGTCGATCCGATCGAAAAAGTAAAACAAGTTTTTCAAGAACTCTTAGAAATAGATTGGCATCGAGAACTGACAACAGACTGCAATATTCTAGATGCACTTTATTTTTGTTTTGAGATTTTAGTCGGGAAAACCGTTACCCAATTTGAGGTAGAAAGTGTCATTCGCGACATTCAACCCAAACAAAAAAATAAAAACTACATTCAATTTAAAATTTCGGGAATCCAAAAAGATCGACGATCGAATATTGGGATTTCCGTCTTGCAACATCAGAATGGAAGCCGGGTGGGAGCCTTATTTCGGCGGCTAGTTAGCGGCGATCTCTTCGAGCTGACACGCACCTGTTTGCTTCGTTCTTACACTCACCCAATTTCGCCGAATTGGAAAGCTTATGCCGATTTCAAGATCTGGAAAGATCGATTACAAGGACGGTGGGTGGATGCCAATTCCGAAGCGATCGTCCCTTTACTCTCGCTCTATCAATTGTACCGCCAACGAGACAATTATCAACTGAGCCAAAACCAAATTTTCGAGTTTATCGATCGATCTCAACTCCTAGAAAATAATCCAGCAATCGTCGCGATTTTGCGATCGCCGCCGGAGGAAATACCCGACGAAACAACGGAGATAGAAACCTGTTGCCCTCTCATTCCCCCAACACCAAAGCCTCCCAGCTCAAAAGATTCCCTCTGCGAGTCTCCTGTTTATCCCAGCTTCCAGCAAGATGAGCTTTAGAAAGCCAGAAAACACAGAAGTGTCGATCGATCGTCGATGTCGATCGTTGATGGCGAATCCGATCGTCTGTTCCACAAAAATACGTTATTGAGATTACCAGAGGTTAACTTGTATCCTATTTTACAGAAAACTGCCCACCCTGATTCCCGAAATCCCTCTGGTTTCTCAATCCAAACTGAACATTCAACACTTCTGGAGCAAACTGTCTACGAATCAAAAAGCCCGGTTTTGCATGAAACCGGGCTTTCTGAAGTTTATTAGAATTAGGAATTCTAGAAAGCTTACCTTTTTAATATTTTTAAATTTTTGGGTCGATCGAAGTTAAAAAACTCCAGCATTCGCCATACCCAAAATTACACCTGCGCCCAAGATGTGACCCAGACTAGTTGTTGCTAAAAGTTCCGGAATTCCGAATCCTTCAAACAATCCAGAACTGGAGGTAGAAATCGGCAATGCCGGTCCTTTACCCCGTTCTTTAATGGCAAAGCGACCAATCGAAATAACGAATAAATTACACAGGATCATAGTCAGGGCAACTCCCCAAGACCATTCAGTTGTTTGTGCAACCGCAGTCGTCATTAACATTGAAGAAATCATATTTTCATCTCCTAAATTTGAAAGTTTTTTTTGCCGAGACTCCGATAAGAGTCACAAGGCGATCGATCCCAAACTCTAAGTCAATTGCACTTGTTACTAACGATTCGTCGTAGGCGACGCTTCGAGATCGGCTATTTTTGGTAAAACTCAACAAGATTATAAAAAAATGTTTGTCAGTCACCCAATATTGTTTCAATAGTTTACATCGGTGTAAATTTTTGATACATAAATTTTGGAGACAAGTTTACCCAAAAATGCCAGAAAAGCCCGATGCCGTCTGGAGACAAACGGTTTTCCGCCATTTAAAGCCAAGTGCCAATCACCCATTACCTATCAAGATGCGAATTAAAATTTGTGGGATTACCCAGCTAGAACAAGGACGATCGATCGTCCAGTTGGGGGCAAACGCCCTGGGGTTTATTTGCGTGTCGGCATCGCCTCGTTACGTCACCCCCGATGCAATTCAAACAATTATCAAAGGCTTAGCACCCCACAACCCAACACTCATCGGCGTCTTTGCCAACTCCAGCGCCGAAGAAATCTGTCATATTGTTGCCCAAACCGGATTAACCGGGGTACAACTCCACGGCGGAGAGTCTCCAGAATTTTGCCAACAGTTGCGCCAATCCCTCACTGGAATTGAACTGATTAAAGCCTTGAGAATTCGATCGCCGGAAGATTTAACAACTGTAGAACGATATAAAGATTTCGTGGATACGGTGTTACTCGATGCCTACCATCCCCAACAACTCGGCGGCACGGGTCAAACCTTAGACTGGTCGAGTTTAACCTCATTTCGTCCTCCCCTGCCGTGGTTCCTGGCGGGGGGACTCAATCCCGATAATATCAAATTAGCCCTTGCTCAAATCCATCCCGATGGCATCGATCTCTCCAGTGGTGTAGAGCGATCTCCTGGACATAAAGATTTAAGGTTAGTTGAGCGTTTATTTGCTGCTTTATAGCTCTGTAAAAAAACTTGGTGGTGTACCAGAATCGCCAACTATCTAAACTGTGAGTTCTGGTTTTCTCTGAAGTACTCGATTGTCAGTTTTTTTAAATTCGTTGAAGGTATTGATGCGTAAAATTTTCGACGCACTTGCGAAGTTCTTGAAGTTTTCTCAATCGATCGCTTATTTTTCGATAGTCTTCTTTCTCGAAATGTTCTGTTAATTGGGTTAACAGTCGATCGCTCTCTTCGGCAATGGCTTCGAGAAAGAATAGTCGGAACAGGCTGCGATTTTCGGGATCTAATTCTACCAAAGGTAAAATTTCAGTTTCGTCGTCGATTTTAATTGATTGTTCGATCGATCTCCCAATTTTAGAAAAGTTCGATCGGGCTAACCATTCATAGAGTTCTTCCGAAACTTCGATATATTTCGGTTGCATCGTTTCGGTTTCATAGAAAATGATATCTAACATTTTATTTATCCTTTTGTAATTCTGCTTCTGGAAAGTTTTCAATCCACGCGATATCGGCTGCGTCTAGTAAGTTTTTATCAGGTTGAGTGATTTTTCCGGTCGTCACGACGCCAATAACTGTTTCCTTGGCGATGAGCTTTTTAGCAAGGGTCGAATCAATGGCTTTCGTTTTATGAGCTTTAACTTCAATATAGTGGTCTGACATGATTTTCTTTGCTGTTCGTCAGCGATTAAATCTTTGTTGAATCTCGCGCAAGATTTCTTTAACTCGTGTAATGTGTTGTTCGCCAACAATTAAAATATCGCCTTGACGATTGCTGCCACGAGTTCTGACGGCTTGAATTCTTTCTTTTTCCAATTCGTCAATCATCCATCCAATTAAATCTCGATGGATTTGTAGTCTGGCAATTTGTTTATCTTCATCGGTTTCTTCGTCAAAATGTGACATAGGTATAGAAAATATTGTAAGAGTCGTAGGGTGTGTTGAGCGAGAGCGAAACTCACCATCTAAATTTAAACTCTCGAACGGTGCGTTTCGTTCCGGTGGCACACCCGACGAATTGGAGGTTTCTGGTTGCAAACCCAATTTTGTGCGGACGGCGGATAGCGATTTTCCGCGTTTGACTTGGGGGGGGATGGGTTTGAGTGGCTAAATCGGCAACCGAGAGGACGGGTTTTGTCAGTGCAGATTGGAGAAGATCGAGTTCCGATTGTAGGGTTTATACCAACTTTCAGTCGTCTTTAGACGAGTTGGGCTATTAGCCCGGAGATTAATCTCCGGGCGGGTGTGGAGGCTGGGCGAAATAGTGGAAACGGTCAGGAAGCCCAGCCGCTTGGGCGAAGCATTTGCAGGAAAATGCTGGGCTTGACATAACCTTATCGAGCAAATGCTTCGCCCCTACAGTCAGAAATTACCGTTACCGGGGGATTTATGAGGTTTTCCGTTTGAATGTCAGGGTAATCGCCCCTTTGCTGCCCACTTTACCGCCGGTTCCGAGTAATTTGACTTCGCCTTCTCCGGTAATTTCGATCGACCAGTTGTATCTCCTCCAATTGCATCGCCGATTGGGGTGACAATTCTCGGTCTGCCCGTTGGAAAATTCCCCCAACAACCTGCAAAAATTCAGACATCCGGTTTTGCAACGTTGCGGCACTGACTCGGACGCTATGGGCTGCTTTCTCCGTCACCGCCTTAGCCGAACTCCAGGGATTTTTCGCCCCGTCTCCTTTGCCACCTGTTTCCGACTCTTCCGGTGCATCTTCGACGATGACCCAAATACTGTTCTCTTCTGTCACAACTAGAAACTTCTAAAAAGATTGGCACTTCCATTTTCTGCGATCGTCCCTCACTTTCAGGAACCCCAAACTCAAATGACCGATCGCTACGATTTCCCCAACAACCTCTGACGAACGCTCTCGGAAATCCCATTCCCCAAATAGTCAGGAATAATACTTTCATTCGGACCCAAAAGATACAAAATCAATCGCGTGCGTCCGCGCCAAACCAACAAATTCGCATTCACCACCAACAAATCTTCCTGCCAAATGGCATACATCACCTTATAAAACAATCCCGGTTGGTTATCCGCTTCAATTAACAATGCCGGAAGATGAAACACCGGATCGACATAAAACTCAGTTTCCACATCTTCCAAGCCCGAATCGAGATTAAACTCCACCGCCAACATCTCTTCCACCTCAAAATGTCCGGCGAGTGCTTCTCGTACCGCACGAGCCACATTTTCCGAAATCTTATCCGTCAGAGGTTTGCCGCCGCGAGACACCACCAACTTCACAAACACCAACATGGGCGAGTAAATTTGCCCGTAGAGGCTAAGACTGTGAATGGTCAGTCCATAAGCCGCCAGTACGCCAAAAATATCGCTGAGGAGAAAGGAGTGATTGCGGTAGGCAAAGTGGAGGGCATTCCGATTTCCTTCCGGTCGAAGTTCGATGACAGCTTGTTTCGTTTTGTAAAGATGGTAAGCTAACTTTAGGTTTTGCAGTTGAATTTCACTGCTGACAAACTGCTCGTAAAACTGTGGAAAGGCACTGTTGAAGCGCTTGAGAAGTGCAAGAGTAGAGGATTTTAAGCCCGTGGCCATAATGGAAAGTTAACTCACTGCCAGATGAAATGCGCGAACTTGAGATAATCTTAGGGGAACATTGGCCGAGAGCGCAGAGATCGAACCTGAATGCTTACCCTACACTTTAGCCCAATGCTGGGAACCTTGTCTGACTCGGTGTCGGAGTTTGAGAGGGAATTGTCCAAGCCTAGATATAATGTCTGTTAGAACCGATCGTTGTTCTGTCATCCAACCTTTACCAATCACGACCGCACCTGCATGGGTTTTTGGAAAAGCATCTTTAGCACTCCTGACACGACCTCAGCGTCTAAAGCAGTTCCGTTCGAGGAATATGCCGTCATTGGGGTAGACACCCGTACGGGAACTGAGGCAAAAATCTATTTCAGTACCGATCGCAATCTCGATCTCTATGAGCTAGAAGAACTTTGCGATGCAGTGGGTTGGTCTCGCCGTCCCCTCCGCAAGGTCAAAAAAGCGATCGAACATAGTTTCATTGTCGCTTCTATGTGGGAAGTCCGAGGCGCCAAGCGGCGGCTGGTAGGTTTCTCCCGTGCCACCTCCGACCATGCCTTCAACGCCACAGTTTGGGATGTAGTCATTCACCCCGACTTTCAAGGGAAAGGCTTGGGAAAAGGGTTGATGAAATATCTCATCGAAAAGCTCCGCCGCCAAGATATTAGTAATATTACGCTGTTTGCCGATCCCCAAGTGGTCGAATTTTACCAAGGATTGGGCTTCTTGTCCGATCCAGAGGGGATTAAGGGAATGTTTTGGTATCCGAATTAAATGGATAAGTGGTGAATCGAGTGGGTAATCGGTATGGGGAAC
Organism: uncultured cyanobacterium; assembly: GCA_963838375.1. GTDB lineage: Bacteria > Cyanobacteriota > Cyanobacteriia > Cyanobacteriales > Geitlerinemataceae > DVED01. The sequence continues at coordinate 380,430 of CAWIQY010000021.1, forward strand.
AGGTACAAGGTGATTACAATCCCCAGACCCCAAACCCTCAACCTTCAACCCCCAACCCCAAATGACTAATGACCCATGACCAATTCCCAATAATCGGTGAAAGTTTCTTTAGTTGTCAGCGACTTTTCCGGCGGGGGAGCAATTCGAGCGTTTCTCCTGGCACGGGTGTTACTCAAGCTCAACTATCGAGTTGAGGTGGTGGGATTTCAATTCGGCAAAGATCTCTATGCCATTCCTCCCCAAGATATCCCCATTCATCCAATACCAGGGACAAAGTATCCGCAAATTTTGACGGCGGTTCCCCAACTCCTCAGCCAAATTGATGGGGATATTATTTATGCCGTCAAACCCAAACCCACGAGTTTTGGATTGGCATTGCTGGATAAACTGAAGACGCGGCGTCCAGTGTTTCTGGATATGGATGATTGGGAGATGAGCTGGCATGGCGGGGATGATTGGCAGTATCGACCGTCGCCGAAGCAGTTGTATCGGGATATTTTTAAGCAAAACGGTCAATTGCGGGAACCGGATCATCCGTTGTATGTGAAATGGATGGAGGGTTGGGTTTCGCGTGCCGATGCAATTACGGTAGATACCGCATTCTTGCAGCGGCGTTTTGGTGGGGTGTATCTGCCGAATGGGAAGGATACCGAATTGTTCGATCCGCAAGGCTACGACCCCGCAGAGTGTCGCTCTCGCTATGGTTTGTCTGAGTATCGGGTGTTGATGTTTCCGGGTGCGCCACGACCTCACAAAGGGGTTGAGGATGTGTTGATGGCGCTGGATCTTCTGAATGAAGCGGATTTGCGGTTGGCGATCGTCGGGGGTAGTCCTTATGATGATTATGACGATCGATTGATGGAAAAATGGGGACGGTGGATTGTCAAACTTCCTCGTCGTCCGGTGGAGGCGATGCCGGAAATGGTGGCGGCGGCGCATATCGTCGTGGTTCCCCAGCGCGATACGTTGGCAGCGATCGCTCAGTTTCCCCTAAAATTAACAGACGGTATGGCAATGGCAAAGCCGATTTTATCGACCCGAGTTGGCGATATTCCAGAAATTTTAGCGGATACGGGATTTTTGGTCGATCCCAATTCGCCGGCACAAATTGCAGAAAAAATTCAGTGGATCTTTGCCAATCTAGAGGTGGCTGAAGCTCGCGGTCGCCAAGCGAGAGATCGATGTGTCGAGTATTATAGTATTGACGCTATGGCTGATATTTTATCAAAACCACTGAGCAATTTCACTTAATATTCTCACTTCAAAAATGAAGGGTACAAGCTCCAAAATTTACAGGTGTCAGAACTCCAAACATCTTCTTTGTTAAATTCCCTAGTTTGAATTTGAAGGATATTCTGGATCTCAGGTAATCGCTGACTCCACTAACGCCCTTTTTCCTTTCCTCCTTCCCAAAACCGCAGGCTTTCCCTCCCAAACTCCTGAACTCCTGCAACTCCTGTAACTCCTTCTTAAAATATGTCTCCCAATCGATTGCTCTTCAAATTTGCCGCTCGCTATCCAGCTTTAATCGCAAAAACCATTGCATTCGATGTTTCGGGAGCTTTTTTTAATGGAATTGGCACGACGTTAATTGTTCCGTTATTGCTGGTTTTTCTGGGTCAGTCTTTGGAATTACCCGGTGCTCCACCGATTTTACGATCGATTCTTTCCCGCTTCGATCTCGTTTCTGAGGATTATAAAGTTCCTTTGATTACCGCGACGGTGTTATTGGCAATCGTCTTGAAAAATGCGGCGGTGTACGGCAGTGCGATCGTTTCGGGATCTCTGGCGAGAAAGTTGGTTTTATCGATTCGTCAAGAGGCAATTGATATTTTGCTGGCGGTGGATCTCGATTATTATGCTAAACATCGAGTTGGCGATCTTCTCAATCGGGTGAATGCGGAAGTGGTGCGGACAGCTTCGGCAATTCGATCGGCAATTAGTCTCATTTCGATCGTGTTGACGATTTTGGTTTTTGTCGTTCTTTTACTGCTCATTTCGTGGGAATTGACGATTATCTCGACTGTGGTTTTAGGCTTAGTGGCTTATATTAATCAATATTTTGTAAGTCGATCAAAGCTGTATGGGAAACAGCTTTCCCAAAATTCTAGTTTGTCTTCGATCGCGTTACAAGAGCTTTTAAATGGCATTCGTTTAATCAAATCTACCGGAAATGAAGATCGAGAATACGCTAAATTGAAACGATTGATGGAACGCCGAGAAGCCGCTGAATTTCAATCTTTAGCCAGCTACGCTATCATTTCTCCAGTGAACGAAGTTTCGGGGATTTTAACCTTTTTTGCAATTGCTATCCTCGGCAGTTTGTTTTCCATCGATCGAGTTGAAGCACTTTCTCCGATTTTACTAACCTATCTCGTTGTTTTATTTCGACTGTTACCTTATATCGGGAAATTGAGCGGAGAAAGAAGCAAACTCGCCAATACTTCAACCAGTGTTGCCGTCTTAGCAGATTTTCTCAGACGGGATGACAAACCCTTCATGCAAAATGGAACAAAAGTCTTTACAGATTTGCAGGAAGGAATTCGATTTGAAGGCGTCTCATTTCGCTATCCCGGGAATGATGAATGGGTACTGCAAGATATTGACTTATGGATTCCTCGGGGAACGACACTGGCATTAGTTGGATCTTCGGGTGCAGGAAAATCAACTTTGGTCGATTTGCTGCCGCGATTTTACGATCCGACTGCCGGAAAAGTGAAGATCGATGGCGGCGATTTGAAAGAATACGAGCTGAAATCCCTGAGACAATCGATGGGTATCGTCAGTCAAGATACTTATTTATTTAACGATTCTTTGTATAAAAATATTATTTACGCACATCCGGAAGCGACTGAAGATGAAGTCATTGAAGCTGCAAAAAAAGCCAATGCTTATGATTTTATCCTCAAACTTCCCCAACAGTTTGAGACTCTAGTCGGAGATCGAGGAATCGTGCTTTCTGGAGGACAGAGACAGCGAATTGCGATCGCACGAGCTTTACTATACAATCCGGATATTCTGATTCTGGATGAAGCCACTTCTGCTCTCGATACAGTGTCAGAAAAATTGGTACAAAGAGCGATCGAACAACTCAGCAAAGATCGAACAACTTTAGTGATTGCTCATCGCTTATCCACTATTCAAAAAGCCGATCGTATCGCCGTTCTTCATCAAGGTAAAATTGTTGAAACCGGGACTCATTCAGAACTTTTGAGTCGCAATGGATATTATGCTAATTTATATCGCGTTCAGTTTTCTCAGGAAAGTCAATCTCCCATCGAGACCGTTCACAACAGTATTCCTCTTGACCTCTTATACGAAATCCGAACTCGCCTCAATCCGACGATCGGATATTTAGGGTTACTGGCTGACGAGATTGTAGACTCGCCGGAAGAACGTCAAGAATTGACTCAAGAAGCTTACGATTCGGCTGTTCGTATCCTGCAAACGGTGCAACATTTAGAAGATCGATCGCGAATCAAATAATCTTAATTGTTAAGTGGCTAGAGGTTAGACTTGTGGATATTGTCTATAGATAATCGCATGAAAAAATATTATGTGTTTTTTGTTCGAGATGTTCTACCCAAACCAGCCGCCTATGTCGTTCAGATCGTGAATCTTGCCAATGCCGCAGCAAATTTAGGCTATTCAACGGTTTTGGTTTCCCTCAAAAAAGGATTAAAAGCCGGAAACCCGATCGAGTGGCTCTCTCCATTTCATCCCACAAAACCAGACGATCGTCTGGCTCAATTCTATAACTTACAAAATCACTTAAAAATCGTCGAACTCCCCATTCCTTGGCCCATAGATGCTATTGAAAGTAAGTGGACTAGTTCCAGTACGATCGTCTGTAAATATTACTTTCCACGTCACATACTGCCTCACGCACAACTCGTCCACAGCCGAGATTGGAATTTCGTTCAAACCGCCATTCAACACGGCATCCCCGCTATTTACGAGCGCGATCATTGCGAAAACAAACAATACGATCGAAAAATTGTCGGCAATCCCTTATTCCAAGCTGCCGTCACCGTTGCCGCTCCCATTCGAGACAATTTAATTGAAAATGGCATCCCTCCAGAAAAAGTCATCCAACTCCATAATGGATTTAATCAGTTATTTCTAAAAAGACAGCCAGAGAAAGCTGAAGAATGGCGAAAAAAACTGTTAGGCGATCGATTTAAGTCTTTGGCTATTTACGCTGGAGCTTTATACGATTTTAAAGGCATCGATATGACGATCGAGATTGCTAACCAATTTCCCGAAGTCAAATTTGTCATGGCAGGGGGACCCGAAACCCAAGTTGAAGTTTACCGACAAATTACCCGCGATAAAAACCTCAATAACGTTGAGTTTATCGGATATTTAGAACAAAACCCACTGGCAAGTTTCCTACAAGCTGCCGATATTTTGCTGTACCCCCATCTTTCGGGAGAAGCGGCAAACTTTACCTCACCGATGAAATTATTTGACTATATTGCTGCGGGTGTGCCAATTGTCGCCACCCGCATTCCACCCTTAAAAGAATTTCAAGATTTAGAGGTGGTTGCCGCCTGGTGCGAACCCGATAATCCCCAACATTTAGCGCGAGGCATTCAGCAAGTGTTAGAACAGCATTCCCGACCCTCTGGCGGCTATTCCCAGAACTTCGATCGTATTGGTCAATTTTCCTGGGAAACTCGTATCCTCAAAACCCTCGATTATGTTGACACAGCGTTTCAACCCCCAGTTTCGCTGTAAGGGAATTCGCAGGCGGACTTTTCTTAACCTACGAAGGTAGATTTTGATTTTGTAGATGCGGTTACTCTGTGAGAAGTCGCTTCACGTCTACAACCGCCACCTAAATTCTGATGTTTAACTGATGACATTCGAGGAAACTAGCGGTTACGATCGAACATAGCAATGGATCGATCGATCCATGCAGTCATTTTACCATTAATTCAGAAGAAAAATGCTAGTCATTTGCTGTGGAATGCTCCGTTCCGGTTCGACATTACAATATCAGCTTGCCGTTGCCATTCTCGAAAAAACAGGTCAAGGTTCCGGGTTAGGAGATCCGCGCAATGTAGACTGTCTGGAACTGGTGAATGCTAATCCATCAATGCAAGTTCTCAAAGTTCATAAATTCCAGCATTTGCAGCACGTAGAAGCCGCGATCGATCGCCGACAAGCGAAATGTTTATACACCTACCGCGATGTGCGCGATGTAGCCGTTTCCTTGATGAATATGCGAAATATCGGTTTTGAAGAATTGATTTTTCGCAACCAAGAAGTTCAACAAAGCTTAAGCGATTTTCAAGCTTGGACATCTTTCGATGATGTTCTCATCTCTCGTTACGAAGAAATGGTCAGCGATATTCCCCAAGAAGTGTTAAGAATTGCCAAACACTTAAATATAGAACTCTCAACAGAAGACGCGATCGCCATCGCCGAAAACCACAGCTTAGATAAGCAAAAAAAACGCATCCAACAATGGAAACAAGGAGACGACTTTAATCCTGGCAACCACGAGGCTAAATCTCTCCTCCATCACAATCACATCAATTCGGGTCGATCGCAACAATGGTGCGAAACCCTAACACCGATACAAATTGCCTATTTAGAAAGTTTAACGGGAACCTGGTTGCGCGATCGAGGCTATTCTCTCTCTCAGCCCTTTTTACTCCAAAAAGCGAGTCAAATCCTCTATTCTCGATACAAACTGATGGGAAAATTAGGACGATTACAGCACCATCTCCAACACGGAACGTTCTTACCGCGATTTTAAGTCCTAAATCTCGATCGATTTATTGTCGAAAATTTGTCATTCAAACCCCATCTCCTCTCAATTGTCTCGATTTTTGGCAATTATATTGAAAATAAAGTCATTAGTGGAACGAATTCACAGGGGTTTTGTGGTATACTATTCTAAGTCGGGGGCGAAGCTATGACTACTTATCGTACATCAATCAAAAAATAGTCATAGCTGCCGTAATAGAACTTCTAAAAATGTCCGTGAGAACCCACATTTTTAGAAGTTCGCACTTACTCGTCGATGTGCCAAAGTTCCCGACTCGCATTTTCATCAAAGACCTTTTTCGGACGAAAAATCACGACAACTTGACCGAGAAGGGGAAACTCGGGTTCTTCGGGAAACCACTGAATGTCCAACTCTCCATCGCGATCGACCAAAAAGTAACCCGTGGCATTCCATTGCGTCGCCTGCCGATCGATCGCTACCACCACCGGTTCCGATCGTGCCAAAGTTGACTCGGGTAAGCGATCGGCAGACGTTAAAATTGCCACTGGCTCCTTCGCATTGACCACCACTTGCCAGCCGGGAATCGGCACCAAGGACGCGCTCCCCGAAACGCGAACCACTCGAAATGGAGCGCTTTCTTCCAACTTTGCCACCGCATCTAAATCCGATCGAGTCAAAGGAAAAGACCCCACAACCGGAACAATACGCGGAATATTTTCCTCCTCCTCCACCCGATAGATCGGCAAAAGAGGTGCTTTGCGAGCCCGCACGACGGTAAAATCGCTCAATAACTTCTCGATCAGTTCTCGTGCCGTTGGCGAATGAGCAAACTTTAAACCCAGAGCGATCGCCCGAGAGCGTTCTTGCAAGTCTTTCTTCCCCCGTGCCAGCATCCAGTATTGATACGCCACCGCATCACCGGGATGGGTCGTAAAACCCTCGGGAAGTCGGGCTAAGCGATAGAAATTTTTAATGGCGGCTGCCACAGCGTGCGCTTCATCAACATCGAGGTTTTTCTCCATCGCCAACTGTGCCGCAGACACTCGTTGTTCCTGATTGAGAACCCGAAACTCGTACAAAACATCGCTTTTGGGTCCAGCAAAATACGATCGTAGCGCTTCGGGGGCATCAGCTTTAACTAAAGAGTCATACACTTGAGCCGCCACTCCGGTAAGATTTTGCTGAATCGGTTCGATTCCCGTTTCCTCAAAAATGACTTGCGAAGCATAGCCCGCCTTTTGTAAGCGTTGACACGCCTGACCCCAATCGATCCAGTTCCCCTCTTTGCGTCGGAGCGATTTCAGTAATTCGCGAGCCGCTTCTGGAGACAGTTCGGAGTTAGACGGCGGAGTATTATCGGGTGGTGAAGTCACGATCGCATTGAGCCTAAGAATCGATTCTCAGTATAGAATAAGAATAGCGATCGACCCGCAAAAAATATAGTAAAAAAATTCGATCGAGAATGGGGCTCTATCTCCATTTATCCTGAGATCGGCTCTTACATACCAAACTCAATACTTGAACTTTAAGCTTCAAAAAAATTTATAATCGAAGCATTATGACCGATCGCCAAATGAAACTTTCTACCACCCGCCGGCAACCCACTCGAACGCCACAAAATCTTCGAGAAACTGCCCTAGGTCTAGTTTCCACTCAAAGCTTTCCCGCCCTGGTCGGCACCGCCGACATGATGCTCAAGTCCGCCGACGTGACACTCGTCGGATACGAAAAAATTGGCAGCGGCTATTGTACGGCGATCGTCCGGGGTCGAATCGCCAATGTCCGGCTTGCCGTCGAAGAAGGCGCCAGAACCGCCGAACAGTTCGGTCAACTGATCTCAAAATTGGTCATTGCCCGACCGATGCCCAATTTGGAAGTCATCTTTCCCATCGGTAGCCGCCTAACAGAATTAGCCTACGAACAACGCGGATACTCCCGCCTGAGCAATCGCGCCATCGGATTGGTAGAAACCCGTGGATTTCCCGCCATGGTCGGCGCTGCCGACGCCATGCTCAAATCCGCCGACGTCCAACTCGCCGCCTACGAAACCATTGGAGGTGGGTTGTGTACCGCCATTATTCGAGGAACCATCTCCAACGTCGCCGTTGCCGTAGAAGCCGGGATGTACGAAGCCGAACGGATTGGCGAGCTCAATGCCGTCATGGTGATTCCCCGCCTGTTGGAAGATTTGGAAAATACCCTTCCCGTTTCCAGCTACTGGCTTGACAAACCCGAACCGCTCCCGGTTCTCGTTCCCAATACCATCCAAGAAGTTCAAGCGCAACCCGTCGCCCTCCCCGAACTGGAAAAAGTCCCAATTTCGATCGAGGTAGAAGTCGAAGCGCAATCCGAATCGCCATTGGACTCGAATCAACAATCGTTAGAGTAAATCTTGGCGTCGAGAAAGTCCCATTTTTGGGAACCCAGACGATCGGAAAACTCTCTAAAAGAATCCAGAAAAAGAAAGCAATTTGAGCTAGGATCGTCTCCACATCTCCATCGCCCTTTCCATCAAGTGGCTTCTAGAGAAAAGAAATTGCATGAACAACCCTATCTTTCGATGGTATCGCAGCGCCCTGCGCCATCCCCAGTATCGGTGGTGGATTATTTTAGGAACCGCTGCCTATTTATTCAGTCCGATCGATATTTCCCCAGACTTAGTGCCATTATTAGGACAAGTAGACGACGCGGCAATTGTCGTATTGCTGATCTCAGAACTGTATCAGATATTTACCGAGTGGGTTGAGGCGCGGCGAGAAATAGCTGCACCCTCTAATAATGTCTCCGATACTGCCACCCCTGAGTCCCAAACCGTCGATGTCGATGCCGTTTCCATCGATTAAACCTCTCATCAATTAGACATCCCGAATCCAGAATGTAGGGGCGTCACGGCAACGGCGGAACACAGACTGCCGTTGCCAATTTTTTCTTTTTTTTTTCACACCAGCGGATACAAATTACCGTCGCAGGCTACGATACTTTTCAGACTGCGATCGCTTTGAGTTGCTTTGGTAATTTGGGTTTCCCTAACCAGGGTCTTTGCCGATCGATCGCTCTCGAGGGTTGGGAAGACCTTCAGTGTCTGTCGGGCAACGCTGACGTTGGCGTCATGCTCCGCTGATTAATTAATGGTATGGAAATGTATGCAATTTAGTGAACTGATCGCTCAACTCGGTGATGCCGCAACGTGTCATAGTTTGAGTCTCGATGGATTCGATCCTGAAATTACCAATGTCGCCGCCATCGATGAGGCAACTCCCTCAACCTTGAGTTTCATCGAGGGTGGAAAATTTGCCCATTGGGTGGAAAAAACGTCGGCAAGTAGTTTAATTTTGCCCGTGGATACAGAGCTTCAGGCACGGGCGACAGCACGGAGAATTGCCTGGGTGGCAACGTCTCAACCGCGATGGTTATTCGCCCAAGCGATCGCACTATTTTATCAACCCTTTGCCCCACAACCGGAAATTCATCCCACTGCGGTGATTCATCCCTCTGCCCAAATTGGGCAAGATGTTTATATTGGATCGCACGTTGTTATTAGCGCCGATGTTAAAATCGGAAATTGTGTTTGTATTCACCCAAATGTGGTAATTTATCCAAATGTACAAATTGGCGATCGAACAATATTGCACGCCAATTGTACGATCCACGAACGCAGTCAAATCGGCGCGGATTGTGTCATTCATAGTGGAGCGGCGATCGGCTCAGAAGGCTTCGGTTTTGTGCCAACTTCTTCAGGATGGTTCAAAATGCAGCAATCCGGCTGTACTGTCTTAGAAGACGGTGTAGAAGTTGGCTGTAATAGTGCCGTCGATCGACCCGCTGTGGGAGAAACTCGTGTCGGTTCTCACACCAAAATTGACAATTTGGTACAAATCGGTCACGGCTGCAAAATCGGTTCAAATTGTGCATTAGCGGCTCAAGTGGGTTTAGCCGGAGGGGTAACTTTGGGCAAAAACGTCCTCTTGGGCGGTCAAGTTGGAGTTGCCAATCAAGCTCATATTGGAGATGGCGCGATCGCCTCAGCAAAATCGGGAATTCATCAAGATGTAGAATCCGGTATGGTGGTTTCCGGATTCCCAGCAATTCCTAACAAACTTTGGTTGAAAAATGCTGCACTCTCCAAACGCCTCCCAGAAATCTATCGAGTCATCCGACACATCCAGCATCGCTTTAACCTAAAGGATTTGTGATCCCTGAGACGATCGATTGTGCGGCGACAATCGGGAAGTAGACTCGTAAATTAAGTACATTTGGTTCGAGATCAACCCCTTTTTTTCCCACTCGACTCCTCCTCGATCGTCTTCAGATTTTAGAAAAAATGTGATTTTTCCAAAAAAGTTGTCAAAATTCAGAAAAATAAGGATATATTTTTATAAAGCCAGTAAAACTGGTTAGGTAATTTGATTTACCATTTGAATGATAGACGAATATTTGGTAACGCGATGACTGAAACTGCAACAGCCCCTTTAACTGGGAAGGCGCTGCTTCAAAAAGTAAAAGAACTTTCCAACTTACCTCGCCGCGAAACAGCAAAACGCTGCGGATACTACACCGTAACCAAGAATAACCAAACTCGGGTTAACTTGACAGATTTTTACGATGCCGTGCTGGCAGCTCGGGGAATTCCCTTGAGTCCAGAAGGCACCAAAGACGGACGAGGTCGGGAACCCACCTACCGCGTCAGCGTGCATAAAAACGGTCAAATTGTCATTGGCTCGACTTACACCGACGCCATGGGATTGAAATCGGGTGACGAGTTTGAAATTAAACTCGGTTACAAGCACATCCACCTAATTCAGGTGGATAAAGACGGAGACGAAAATGGCGCGGGAGAGGACTAGTCTGTTCGCATCGCCAATGCAAGGCAAATCATGACTCTAATTCTCAAACCCGGTTTGAGAAAGGGTGTACCTGGGACAACTCCTAAGTGGGAGAGATCCAAAGGTTCTAGATTTCCGGGCGCGCGTCGATCGTCTTATCAAAAAACTCGATCGACGGGAAACGATCGTTTCCGTGCAAACAGAGAGTCGAGACTCTCTCAGTGTTTCGATGGCGATTTGTAGGACAATCCTCACCTTCTGTCAGGCGATCTTCATCACATCACCGGCTATCCTAAAGGTGGTGGTATTTTTGGGGATTTGGTTGGGGTTATGGCTGCCTTTTGCCATTCCCCGATCGATCCATATAAAGTGGCGACCGGGTTTGACCCTTTTGCCGGATCAAAAGTTGCCTTTGTTGGCATCTCTGTACCTACTGGCTCCGATCGTCGTGGGGATAACTGCCAAGCTCGAAAAATCTAATCTTTCCGATTATGGTGTAATCTGGGAAACCGCTACCTTGGCTGATGTAAGTCGAGGCTTTGCTGTGGGTGTCTTAGGATTACTTCTTCTATTTTCCTTACAATTTGTACTAGGAGCGATCGAGTGGACATTTCCCATGGGCGAATGGAGAAAATTGTCCCCTTCTATTCCCTCTGGATTCTCCGCCTTCATGTTTCGATCGATCGCCCTATGCCTTCCCACTTTCCTCTTAGCCTTGTGGGTGGCAGGAACAGAAGAAATAGTTTTTAGAGGCGTCTTACAAAACCTACTTCAACCCCAGTATTCCCTGTGGGAAGCAGCAGCGATCGTCAGCCTGATTTTTGCCCTACTTCACCTGATTTGGGAAAGTCGGGAAACTTTGCCCCAAATTCCCGGATTGTGGCTGATGGGAATGGTGCTGGCATGGGCAAGAATTGTTGATGGCGGTAGCATCGCATTGGCATGGGGAATTCATACCGGATGGGTGTGGGGAATGATTAGTCTCGATACGGCTGGCATCGTTCGCCATACCGATAAAATCCCAGAATGGATCGGTGGGATTTCTGGAAAACCCTTAGCGGGTGTTTTAGGGATCGTGTTGCTTTTAGGAACAGGGGCAGTATTAGTCCGTTATCAGTAATTTTCAGTAATTTAAGGTAAAAGGATTAGCCTTGTTCTTCTCACCCCATCACCCAGCACCCCGCACTCCGCAACCCAAAAAAATGCACGAACTCTCCCTCCCCATTCCCACACCGCCGCCAAATTACAAATCCGGCTTCGTTGCCATTATCGGTCGTCCGAATGTGGGCAAATCCACGTTAATGAACCAACTGGTGGGGCAGAAAGTGGCGATTACCTCTCCCGTTGCTCAAACCACCAGAAACCGCTTGCAGGGCATTCTCACCACCGATTCGGCACAAATCGTGTTTGTGGATACCCCCGGCATTCACAAACCCCACCACCAACTGGGTAAAGTGTTGGTGAAAAATGCCAAAAGTGCCATATATGCGGTGGATGTGGTTTTATTTTTGGTAGATGGATCGACGATCGCCGGAGGAGGCGATCGCTATGTCGCCGATCTCTTGCGCGATCTGAAAGTTCCGGTAATTTTAGGGTTAAACAAACTCGATCGCCAAAGCGCCAAAGAAGCAGAGGCAATCGATCGTAGTTATGCCGAGTTGGCATTGCCGCAGTGGCAGTCCGTCAAATTTTCGGCACTGACAGGGGCCCGAACCGATACCTTGCAAACCCTGCTGATCGATCGTCTAGAACCCGGTCCGTATTATTATCCCCCCGATCTCGTCACCGATCGACCCGAGCGATTTATTATGGGAGAACTGATTCGCGAGCAAATCTTATTGCAAACCCGCGAAGAAGTCCCTCATTCGGTCGCGATCGTCATCGATCTAGTTGAAGAAACATCGCAACTGACCCGCATCTTTGCCACCATTCACGTCGAACGCCCGTCACAAAAAAGCATCCTCATTGGCAAAGGAGGAAGTATGCTGGGAGCGATCGGAACGTCCGCACGAGAGCAGATCCAAAAGTTGATTAGCGGTAAAATTTACCTGGAACTGTTTGTCAAAGTGCAACCCAAATGGCGGCAATCGCGAATGCGGCTCGAAGATTTGGGTTATCGGGTAGAGAATTGAGATGCTAGTGAACCAATTTATTATTAACCATCAATGAGAATTTTATTTGTAGCGGCAGAAGCCAGCCCGATCGCCAAAGTAGGGGGTCTGGGGGACGTTGTCGGAGCCTGCCCCAAGTTTTACGCAAAATGGGGCACGATGTGCGGATCTTCATGCCCTACTACGGCTTCCTCCCCGACAAAATGGAAATCCCCAAGGAACCCATTTGGCAGGGGAGTGCCATGTTTCAGTCGTTTTCGGTGTACGAATCCGTCTTGCCTGGAACCGACGTTCCCCTGTACCTTTTCGGGCATCCGGTGTTTATGCCGCGCAAAATCTACGCCGGTGAAGATGAAGCGTGGCGCTTTACGTTCTTTTCCAACGGGGCAGCAGAATTTTGTTGGAACTACTGGAAACCCGAAATCGTTCACTGCCACGATTGGCATACGGGGATGCTGCCAGTGTGGATGCACCAGTCGCCAGATATCAGCACGGTGTTCACTATTCATAATTTGGCATATCAGGGCCCTTGGCGCTGGTTTTTGCAACAGATTACCTGGTGTCCGTGGTATATGCAAGGTCACAATGTGATGGCGGCGGCGGTGCAGTTTGCCGATCGAGTTAATACCGTATCGCCCACCTACGCCGAGCAAATCCAGACGGCAGAGTATGGCGAAAAGATCGAAGGGTTACTTTCTTTTGTCAGCGGCAAACTCAGCGGAATTCTCAACGGGATCGATACCGATCGCTACAATCCGGCAACTGATAAGGCGATCGCTCAAACCTTTACTGCCGATACCCTGGAAAAACGCCGCCCTAACAAAATTGCCTTACAAGAAGAAGTGGGGTTAGAGGTCAATTCTCAAGCCTTTTTGGTGGGAATTGTCACCCGATTGGTGGAGCAGAAGGGAATTGATTTGATCCTGCAAATTATGGATCGGTTTTTGGCATATACAGACGCACAGTTTGTGTTGCTGGGCACCGGCGATCGTTACTACGAAACCCAAATGTGGCAACTCAGCAATCGCTATCCTGGACGCATGGCAGTTTATTTGCTCTACAACGACATTCTTTCCCGCCAAATCTACGCCGGTACGGATGCGTTTTTGATGCCCAGTCGGTTTGAACCTTGCGGTATCAGTCAACTGCTGGCGATGCGCTACGGATCGATTCCCATCGTTCGCCGTACCGGGGGTTTGGTCGATACCGTCCAACATCACGATCCCACAGCGCAGACCGGAACGGGATACTGCTTCGATCGCTACGAACCCTTGGATCTGTTTACCTGCCTGATTCGCGCTTGGGAAGGATTCCACTATAAAGATAAGTGGGCGCAACTGCAACAGCGAGCCATGCAACAAGACTTTAGCTGGCTCCGATCTGCCCAGCAGTACGATCGAATGTATCACGAGATGTTGGGTCGGGAACTGCCCTCTGCCACCTCCCAAGAGTCGGAAATGGAGTTAGCCGCAGCAGAACAAACCTAATATTATTTTCTGTAAGTACGAAGCGGTTGTCAGGGCGATTTTTTTAACTGCATTGAACACTGCTTCTACTGCCACAAAGAAAGTATTCGATCGATTGTGGACTACTCAAGATTTTCCCTGACCCAACTTCTAAAAGCTTGAATAGCTTGGCTGCTACCAGAAATGTGACTCTGCTTAACGTACCGATTTACCAACTCGACAATTGGGATATCTGGAAAAGTGGGACTCGAGTTAGATTCTACATATTTTCCCCCTTCCAGGACATGAATCTGTAGCTGCCGTTCGTATCGCCAGAGTTCTGGCACTCCTAGAATTTGATAATTCTTTAACTGAGTCCGAGAGGTCAGGTCGATTTCTATGGCTAAGTCTGGCGGCGGATCGACAGTCAGATCGAGCCGATTTTTACCGATAACCGCCGCTTGATTTTGAATGTAAAAACAAGTATCCGGTTCGACCGCTTGAGTCATTCGCTCATTTTTTAAGATGGTCGAACCCAATGCCTCGTAATTGCGACCTCGTTCGCTCAATAAAATTTTCACCATGTCGCCAATAATTTCTTTGGCTTTTTCATGTTCGGGCAGAGGAACCATTATTTCTAAGAGTCCATTACTGTAAGAAATTCGAGCAGCGCGACTTTCTCCTAACTCGGATAATATATTTTCAAATTGTTGCCAGCTGACATCTTCAAGTAGTAATTGCTGACCGGGTTTAATTTTTAATTGTCTTAACTCTAAGAGCATAATAGTTTGTTGTTAAAGGGTTAGTTATTATTTATTTTCAATATCTATACTCTCCTGTCAGCTATGATATTTTATTGTCTCCCGCAGGCAAATCGATCGATACACGTGGCTTGGGGATTATACAGGATAAAATTTTCCATGGCAGCTCAGTTAATTCTTTCGCTTACAGCAACCATCTTAGCTGAAGGATCTCGGCTTTCATGGAACTATTGGCAGCAAAGAACGTCAGTTAATCGCACGGTTTGGGAGTCGTCCCCGAAGCGCGAGTGGACACCGTTGTTGGAGATCGGTCAAACTGGGGAAGCGATCGGCATCCTGAAGCCTCCGAGAATACAAAATCACAATTGAACCTGCGGGGGATTTCTGAATTGGGTATTTTAACCTAAGATCGTATATGGTTCTTTCTATAAAGATCGTTCATGCTTGATTTCCACACCCTGTCTGAATTGTCCCGTACCCACTGCGTGACCATTTGTACGTTTCTCGTGCCGGCTAACCTTCTGCTGACTTTAGCGACCCTTTCCTTAACCGTTCTCGGTCGTCCGGCGTCTCAGGTGCGCGTGGCAGCAGGTACTGCCAGTCTGTTCGCTTTGGTGATGGTGTTGCACGTTTCCACCTGGTTTGCCATCGGCGTAGTGCAAGCAGAAACCTTTATTTTGCTGAGTTTGGGGGCAACCTGTTTCGGGGTTAATGTTTGGGCGATCGTTCATTCTCGAAGCATGAAACAGTTGGGGCAATCGTTTTTTTCCCTAGTGCAGCAAAAAATTTGAAGTTGGCAATCCCTATTTGCCAAGATAGAACTGAATTGAATTGAGGTTTGACACCCTGTCTTTTGACAAGACGATCGAGTTTTGAGTACAAGTCTTTAATATAAACCGGGCTGATTCTAAAACCGACTCGATCGCCAACTTCAAATTCAATTTCAAATAATGAAGAAAACATTATTATTTGGTGCTACAACTCTAATTTGTGTATTAACTTTTTCCCAAGCTAGAGCTATTCCTCCCACCTGGCACGCAGAGGGACACCACAATCCTTCTCATGAATCCCATAATGAGGGAATGTCTGGAGAACACGGAGAACACGGCTCGCCTCATCACGGACATGGAATGATGGCAATTCCCGATGGTCAACCCGTGCCTTCTGTCAAGTCGATCGTTCATACAGACCCGATGCAGGGTTGGAACTTAGAACTTCAAGTGGAAAACTTTCAATTTGCCCCAGAACATCTCGACCAACCCAGCACCACAACTGAGGGACACGCCCATATTTACGTCAATGGCATAAAGATTGCTCGTTTGTATGGCAATTGGTATCATCTTCCCGAACTCCCGCCCGGTGTTAACGAAGTCACCGTCTCTTTAAATACTAACGGTCACGAAACCCTCATGTTTAACGGTGAACCCATTCAAGATACCGTGACGATCGAAGTTCAACCTTGACACTCCCCGGTCTAAAGACACGGGGATTCTTGGTTCGTAGAGATGCTGTTAGACAACAGAGTCTCCCCAATTGCCCAAGAGAGCTTCTCTCCACGCCAGTTGCTCCACTTGGGGAGACCCCAAGACCGCACTGGCTCCCAAGCGTGCATTCCGGTATGCCCTACCGTACTCAATCCACGATCGACGGATGTTGATTGCCGCGTTCACGTCCCTGTCTTCCACATACCCGCAGTGGGTGCATCTATGAGTTCTAGTTGACAAAGATTTCTGAACTTTCTGACCGCAATTTGAGCAATCTTGGCTTGTATTGTGAGGAAGTACGGCTACTGTTACCTTCCCGTATTTATGCCCAAAATACTCAAGCCACATCCTGAAACTTCCCCAAGCCGCATCACTAATCGACTTAGCCAGTTTTCGGTTTCTAACCATGCCCTTAACATTCAAGTCTTCATAGGCGACCAAATCGTTAGATTGGATGACGCAATACGCTATTCTCTTAGCGTATTCAATACGTTGCCTACTTACTCTTAAATGCTTTCGGGCATACCGATTACGGGCTTTACCGTAGTTGTTTGACTGAGGTTGACCGCGCCGGAATTTCTTAGACTTTTTCCGATTGGCGCGGTTCAGTTGTTTTTCTCTTTCCCGATAGAATCGCGGGTTCTCGACAGTTTGTCCATTGGAATCGGCTAAGAAATACTTAATGCCAACATCCAAACCCTTACGCGGTTACTCCGGTCTAAAGACACGGAGCTTTCGCGCACGATCCTGTAACTTAAGGCAGAAGGACATTAGAGAGATCGGAGAGAGTCAGGAGTAAAGGGAAAGCTAACCACTCACAAAAGCGAAGAAAAACGGTGTATTTCTCGATCGCTCAACACACCCTACAATAACTGAAGGCAGAAGCCGATGTTTCGATCTTTACTCCGGACTTCGTACCCTTAACAATTAATGCTCGATCTCATTAAACTCGCTCGTCAAATGCAGGGAATTAGCCAACACCTCAGCCAAGAGGCGGTGGCTTCCCGCAAGCGTTTGGAGTTGGCGCAGACGTTGTTACAACAGGCACAGATTCGCCAAACCGAGTTAGTGAGTCAGCAGCAAAAATGGCGCGATCGCATTGGGTTTACCGCTGCCGAACCCGTGGAACCCCTGGCAACCCGAATTTCCCTAAAAACTCCCCCCAATGCCCACACCGTCATCGCTACCGACGGATCGCAAATTGCCCCCAACCACCACGAAATCGCCTACTGTTATTTAATTAACGTCGGGCGCGTCGTTTTACATTACGGACAAAGCCGACACCCGCTTCTCGACAGCGTACCGGAAGTGTTTTACCGTCCGGAAGACTTGTATGTATCGCGGCAGTGGGGAATTCGGACAGAAGAGTGGATGGGGTATCGGCGAACCGTCTCGGAAGCAGAAGCATTGGCAGATTTGGCAGTTCTCGATCGTCTCAACCCCGGCAAAAAACCCGTTCCCATTTTGGGGATGGTAGACGGTTCGCTGATTTACTGGTTTCTGGAAGGGTTGCCCAACGACGCGCGCGATCGCATTTTGCCCCCGATTTTAGAAGCCTGGAATCGGATGCGCTTGGCAGGAGTTCCCCTCATCGGTTATCTCAGCGCCTCTCGCAGCAGCGAAGCGATTAATTTTCTACGCCTGCAAGCTTGTCCTCATTCCGAACCCAATTGTTTGACTCACTGTCCTTCTAGCAGTTTTGGGCAGGAGGGAGGAACCGATCGCGCCCCGTGTCAGGTGTTCGATCCCCTGCGAGATACACTGTTGTGGGGGACGCTTCTCGAACCCGGACAGCGCGGTCCTCTGTGGCGATCGTCGAGTTCCATTCTCAATTATTATACGGAACATCATCGCGTTTATTTCTGTTACGTCAACGTCGGCGCAGAAATTGCCCGCATCGATTTACCTGCTTGGGTGGCAGAAGATTCGGCGTTGCTAAATTCGACATTGAGTTTGATGTTGGGACAGGTGCAAAAAGGTTACGGCTATCCCGTTACTCTAGCAGAAGCACATAATCATGCAGTAGTACGCGGGGGCGATCGAAATCGCTTTTTCGCCCTCTTGGAACAACAAATGATTAAAGCCGGGTTGAAAAATGTGGGAACATCTTATAAAGAGACGCGCAAACGCAGTAGTATTGCGTAATAAGGGTAATTAAGTAATAGGTAATAAGTAATTTTGGGGATGTAGGGGCGAAGCATTCAGGTGATATATCGATAATACCGGAAATTAAGTAATAAGTAATAAGTAAAGTCCCTATATGTAGGATGGGTTATTGGTAAATTTTGAATTGTTAATTATCGATCGTGTCTAAAGATTTACTCAAACTAGAATCGGTTCGGTGTGGGGTCTGCGGGGCTGACGATTGGGTGGCTTATGCTTCTGGGAAAGATTACGAGTATCGAACCTCTGAAGATACGTTTCAAATCGTCAAGTGTAAAGTTTGCGGGAATTTGTATCTGAATCCGCGTCCGATTCGGGAAGAGTTGTCGCGAATTTATCCGCCAAATTACTACGCTTATAATTACGATACCTCAATTAACCCGATCGCCTTAAAAGCCAAAGACTTCCTCGATCGTCGTAAAGTCAAAACTTGGCTGAATTATGTCAATACCGATCTGGCAAAGCTAAATTTTTTAGATGTCGGATGCGGAAACGGTCGCTATTTGCAAATGCTGCATCGTTTGGGTGTTCCCAAATCGCAGCTTTATGGAATTGAGATGAGTCAAGGGTCGATCGATTCGCTTCAAAGCGAAGGATATCGAGGTTACTATGGCAGACTGGAAGATGTAGAAAACGAGTTACCGGAAAACACCTTCGATTTAATCGTTCTCCTACAAGTCATCGAACACGTCGAACATCCGAGAACCACGATTCAAACCCTATCTCGATTATTACGTCCCGGCGGCATTCTGGTTTTAGAAACACCCAATACCCAAAGTTTAGATGTCACATGGTTTCGTCAAGGATATTGGGGAGGGTATCATTTTCCCCGACATTGGAACCTATTCGATCGATCCACACTCACTCGTTTGGCAACCGAAGCGAACCTACAAGTTAAAGATATCCGATACTTACCCAGTCCCGCCTTCTGGATTTTATCCTATCATCACTCGATCGGCAACAAATGGCAGAACTCCCAGATGGCAAACTGGTTCGATCCGCTGCAAAACTTAGCCTTACTCAGCCTCTTTACCGGATTCGATCTCGTTCGCGCCAAATTTGGATTTGCTACGTCTAATCTTCAATTTGTAGCCGTTAAAAGATAGATATCCAAAAACTGCTTTGGATGTACATCCAAGGCAGTTTAGCAATCAGATAGAAAATGTAGAGATTGAGATTACTTTTGCTTGCGCGTGCGCTTCTTCAGTCTCGAACCCATAGCCAAGGCACTCACCGCCGCAATGGTTCCGGTAATCGGTTCGGGAACATCCTTGGTTTCCGTAGCCATCAAAGATGCCTTTTCGCTGTCAAACCATCCGCCGGAACTGGTAAAGCTCTTGAGGCTACCATCTGCATTGTACTGGGCAGCGGGGTTGGTGCTGGCATGGAACCAAAGACCCAGTTCGTTGCCAAATTTCGCGCCTTTCCAATCCGAACCTAAATCCGTGCGATTGTTGATGCTGGAAACGTCGATGGCAAAGCTGAGAGAACGCTCGTTGCCATTATCAACCACTTGCACGGCGTTATCCCAAGAACCCAGGAAAGGATTTTTCTTGTAGCTGCCGCTGTTGTTTTGTCCGTTGTAGGCGTAGGCGGTCAACTTTTGGCTCGCACCATCCAAGTAGAAGATGGCGTACTCGTGTTCTAGATCCTTCGGGTTGGGACCGTCGGTCACGACCAACCAACCGCCCATGGGCAGGTTGTTATCTTTCTGGGAAAAGACAGAATCCCAAGTCAGGATATTGCTTTTTTCGTTATAGGTGGTCTTGATAGATTCATGATATCCAATCTTGTTATCGACATTGATAAAACCACCATTGTTCGCGCCATTGTCGAGTCCATTCCACTGGTCTGCATTGGCTTCGGGGCGCGTCCATTCGTAATTATAAGTGCTCGAAGAAGCTGGAGCAACGGCTGAAGCAGAACCGACGTGGGCAAAACCAACAACGATCGAACTGACAACTAAGCTGCTAGAAAGTACTGAAGAAAATTTCATGTTCTTGCTCTTTGGGGCGGGTTTGAATCTCGTATATTTCAATACTAAATTCTGGATCGGGGAGTTGTCATCAAGAACTCAAAAAGAAAAATCGTGCTTTTTATTGTTTTACTTTTTGCGATCGCGATCGTTGACGTTTACTTTTTTAGAGGATATAGTTATCTCATCTTCTCCACATTCAATATTTCTACGCATTTAAGACTCCTAAAAAAAATCCGCCACGCACTGATTCAGCACGTGGCGTTATTCCTAAGAGTTTCTAGGATTAACCTGACAACCCGGTACGCGATTCAACCCAAAACCGTCTTACTTTTGTTTGCGCGTGCGCTTCTTCAGTCTCGAACCCATAGCCAAAGCACTCACCGCCGCAATGGTTCCGGTAATCGGTTCGGGAACATCTTTTGTCGAGGTCATAGAGGTGGTGGCTAGTGCTCCGGTATCGAAATAACCTGCCGTGCTGCTGAAGCTCTTGAGAGAACCATTCGCGTTGTATGTCGCGTTGACATTTTTCGCGCCGTGGAACCAAATCCCCACGTTGTCGCCAAATTTCACCCCTTTCCAAGCGCTGTCGATATCGGTGCGAGAGTTGATGCCAGCGACATCCAGGGAGAAGCTCATGGAGCGCTGGTTGCCATTGTCAACGATGTTGAGAGCATTATCCCAGGAACCCAGGAAGGGATTATTTTTGAAGCTGTTGCTGTTGTTTTGTCCGTTGTAGGCGTAGGCAGAGATTTTGTTGTTGACTCCATCTAGATAGAAGATGGCAAATTCTTTCTCTTGACCTTTAGGGTTGGGACCATCGCTGATGACCAACCAACCGCCATCGGGAAGATTGCCATTATTTTTATCGAAAACCGAGTTCCAAGTGAAGGTTTCGCTGAGGGTTTGGCTGCCTTGAGTTTCGCTGGTGTAGCTGGTTTGGATTTGTTTGTGAGTGCCAATATTATTGTTAACCGAAATCGGACCGGATGCCCCCGGTTGCCATTCGTAGGAATTGGTGGTGGTGGTAATGGAAGCCGCAGACGCGGGGTTGGCAACGGCGAGGGAAGCGCCGACAACGATCGAACTAACAACTAAGCTGCTGGAGAGAACAGAAGATAATTTCATGGGTGGCTCTTGGGGATTTGTTTGATTCGTATATCCTCATACTAAACTCGGCTAAATGGGATTGTCATCAAGGAATTGTAAACTATTTCATAGATTGCAAAAAAACAAATAAATATCATTTTTCAAGAAATCATAAACATAGCTTTTGATATTTGTCACGATAGAAAAGTATTATTTTATTGAAAATATATTGTTTTCTTAGATAGTTTGTCGATCGATCGCTGACGTTTCTCGATCGACGATCTATAATTGATAAACCCAAAAGGGTTAAACCGATCGCTCAGTTATCCCGGTATAGAGATCGTGAGCTGGCAGCTTGCCGCAACAGCGATCGACCATCGAGCTGGAGAGTTCCGTTCCGATCCAAACCCCGAAACACACGATCGTCATGCTCACTGTCCGAGAAGCCGAAGCTATCCTATTTAATCTGGTTCGACCCTTGGATAACCAACGGGATGTAGAAGTGGTCGATTTGCTCAACGCCACCGGGCGTATTCTCGCCACGCCTGTCACCTCCAAATTAGATTTTCCCCACTGGGATAACTCCGCCATGGATGGGTATGCGGTGCGCTACGAAGATGTCCGAGACTGTAGTACCAGTCGCCCCACAGTATTAGATATTATTGAAGAAATTCCTGCCGGAACGCTGCCAGAGAATACGGTGAAATCCGGACAAGCTTCACGGATTCTTACGGGTTCGATGATGCCGCAGGGTGCAGACACGGTGGTGATGCAGGAAAACACCCAGCGCGAGGGAAACTGCGTTTCTATCTGCGTTCCCCCCAAAGAAGCCGGGGATTTCGTTCGCCATCGGGGTGCATTTTACCAAGCGGGGACGACGTTAATCGAGGCAGGAGTGCGGTTGCAACCGGCTGAGATTGCCGTACTCGCCGCCGCGCAGTGTCCGAAAGTGCGAGTGTATCGTCAACCCCGCGTAGCGATTTTATCGACGGGTGACGAATTGACAACACCGGACAAACCTTTGCAACCGGGACAAATTGTAGACTCCAATCAATACGCGCTGACTTCATTTTTGATGCAACTGGGGATCGAACCGCTGCGGTTGGGGATTGTGGGGGATAACCCTGACGAACTGCAACAAGCGATTGCCGACGCTATTTACTGGGGAGATGCGGTTTTGTCTACAGGCGGTGTTTCTGTCGGCGATTACGACTATGTAGAAGAGGTTTTGGCAAAGTTAGGGGGTACGATTCACATTCGATCGGTTGCTGTCAAACCGGGTAAACCCCTCACCGTCGCCACATTTGGTAAGAAAAACGTCCTCTATTTCGGCTTGCCGGGAAATCCAGTTTCTGCCTTGGTGAGTGCGTGGCGATTTGTCAAACCCGCATTGCAAAAACTGGGGGGATTATCCTCAGGTTGGGAACCGGTTTTTGTCGAAGCTGTAACCCGATCGGCGTTAAAGTCCGATGGCAAGCGAGAAACCTATCTGTGGGGGAAACTTTCTCTGCAAAAGGGTAACTACGAATTCGAGGTGGCTTCCGGCAGTCACAGTTCCGGTAATTTAATTAATTTGGCACAAACCAATGGGTTAGCGATGGTGCCTGTAGACACAACAAACGTGGCAGCCGGCGATCGAATTTTGGTGTTGCAGGTGGGAAGCGTTTCCCGACAGGGATAAAACGGAAATTCGCACTCAAGAGACATTGCTCGATCTCCTTTGGAAACAGTTAAATTCGGATTCGATCGATCGAGATCCAGTTCTGTCTATAGATAGATGCGATCGAACTTCTCTTTGTGTTTTGATTAAACTGTCTGCAATGTCAAGATAGCAAAACGAATTCAGACCATTCAAAAACTCAATTGTGTTTTAGGAGGACATTTCTGATGAGTATGCCAGGTGACACCAAACAAGCGTATCAAGAAAAAGTTAAGGCTCAGCTTGAAAAATTCAACGCCCAAATCGATGAAATGAAAGCAAAAGCCGCTCAAACTAAGGCAGATGCTGCCATAGAATATCACAGTCAGATCGAAGAACTGTGTACCAAGCGCGACACAGCCCAGGTTAAGCTGGAAGAAATGCAGAAATCTAGCGAAGCCGCATGGTCGGAAATGCAAGTCGGCTTCGAGAAGGCTTGGACCGAATTGCAAAGCTCCTTTGAGAAAGCGACGGCAAAGTTCAAGTGAAGAGGTTCAAGTGAAGAGGTTCCCATGAAAAGCCTTGCGAGATGTTCAATACCCTCGAACGTGTAGCCAGGGTCTAGGGAATCGATCTCAAGCTTACAAACCGGGATTCGGGTCGAACAGCGTGAATGAGTAGAGTGCTGTCAGACATGACCCGGTTTTTTCGCGAGTCAGATTGGCGAGAGCGATCTTTCTATTTTGAGGTCTAGCAGTCGCGCCTGACGGTTAAGACCGATGGGTGGGTTCCAGTACCCAGTACGGGGTAAAAATCTCCCCCATCTCCCCAGCTCCCCCGGCTATTTGAGAGATCCATCAGGAGCAAGACGATAGCTTATCCCTAAGCTTGTCTCTACAATCATAGTATGTCTCGGAACGCTACCTATGCTCTCGACTTTGACCCAATCTAACTCCCGACAGCGAGAAATCCTAGAAGTGCTGCTGAGCCACGGCTGGGACTATATGCGGCGGCTACTGAACAATGATAAGACCGAAGAACCGGAACTCCCGCCTCCGGCAATCCTGCGAAACATCCTCGTCGATCTAGGTCCCGTTTACGTCAAACTCGGTCAACTGCTCAGTACCCGTCCCGAGTTGTTGGGACCCGAATACATCGAATCCCTGAGTTCGCTTCAAGATGACGTTCCCCCAGTGCCTTGGTTGGACATGGAAGCGGTGTTGCGACGGGAACTGCCGATGCCGATGGAACAAATATTCGATCGCATCGATCCTAAAGCCGTTGCCGCTGGCTCGATCGCTCAAACCCATCGAGGAACGCTGAAAAACGGTCGGGAAGTGGCGATTAAAATTCAACGGCCCGGACTCGATCTGTTGGTAGCAAGAGATATAGATCTGCTCAAAAGCGTTGCCAAGTTAGTTGAGGGAACCAACTTCGGCAAATATTACGATGCGGTATCCCTTGCCGAAGAATTTGCCAACGCGCTGCAACTGGAACTCGATTTTACTCAAGAAGCGCGCTATTGCGATCGACTACGACACAATCTCAGTCAAGGTCGCTGGTTCGACGCCACGCGCATCGTCGTTCCGCAAATCGAATGGAACGCCACCACAAAAAAAGTGCTGGTGATGGAGTGGTTGGACGGCGTGCCGCTTCTGGAGGCAAACCCGAAAGATCGCTCCGAACGCCAAGCCATCACGACACTGCTCATCCGATCCTTTTTGCAACAGTTATTTGTGGATGGCTTTTTTCATGCCGACCCCCATCCCGGCAATCTGTTCTACCTCACCGATGGTCGTCTGGCACTTCTCGACTGCGGCATGACCGGAACCCTCGATCCGCGCACCCAAGGGTTACTGATCGAAATGATTTTGGCGACGATTAACCTCGACGCGCAGCGCTGTGCTCAACTGACGCTGCAATTGGCGCAACCGGTGAAACCCGTTAATTTTATGCGTTTGCAAAGTGAGTACGATCGTCTTTTGCGGCGGTATTATAACCTCAATCTTTCCCAAGTTAACTTCAGTCAAGTTTTTTCGGAAATCCTGCAAGCGGCTCGCCGCAATCACCTCCGCTGGCCCGGCAATATGGGATTGTATGCCAAAACTCTGGCGAATTTGGAAGGGGTAGCTCGCGAATTCAATCCCGAAGTCAATTTGCTGGAGGAAATTAAGCCGTTGATGGGGGATTTATTGCGCCGACAGTTGATTGGCAGCAATCCCGCTCAAGATTTGCTCAGTACGGGATTGGAATTGAGGAATTTGTCGCTGAATTATCCTCGGCAAATTGATTTTCTGCTGGAGCAAGTGACAACGGAAAGTCTGAAGTTAAATTTAAGCTTAGCCGAGTTAGACGGATTGCGTCGCAGTGTTGATGATTCGGCAAATCGACTGTCTTTTAGTATCGTGGTCGGTTCGTTGGTTATGGGTGCGGCGATCGTCTTTTCCAGCCAGCAAACGACCCAACTAGCTTGGGTGAGTAATGCCCTTTTTTGGGCGGCTTGTTCCATCGGATTTTGGCTGTTGATCAGTATTTGGCGATCGGGTAGGTTGAAGTAATAGCGATGGTGCGATCGACGACCGTAGATCGTTGAGACAGAAAGGACGAAATGCTAACCCACTTGACTAAATTTAGAAACTTTAAAAACCTACTTTTTGGGTTGAATCGAACGATCGCGATCGTGGCGTTCCTCAGTCTACTCTTAGGTTTGCTAAATTTAAGCTATATCCCCTTACGGGATATTTATTTGCGTTACTTCCCGAGCCTTGTTGCCCAGTACGATCCGGTTAAAGGCATCGAACCTCATCCCCAAACCCAACTTTATCTGGCAACGGTCGATCGATTGCAAGAACAAATCGGGACAACTGGCTTAACGTCTCCCGATGCCGAGAAAATCTTACAGGATTTACGCCAGCAAAGTCTTGAGTTAATTGAAGAAGACCCATTTTTAGTCTCGGGGAAACTCGGTTCGTTTGCCAAAATTAAGCGAAAGATTGTCGATCGGACTCATGCGAGTTCGGCGAAGCAAGCGTTGATTGCCTTTTGGAGTCTAGATTATCTGGGCGATCGGAATTTGAATTCGGAATTGACATTTTTCGATCGCCAAATTCGACCGACACTGTATGCCAATTACTATCGAGAAACAGATGATAATGGTCAGTATATCGATAATTATTGGCAAATCGATCTCGGATTTATTCTCTTTTTTGGCGTTGATTTTATCGTGCGGACATTCGTTCTTTCACGACGAATTCAAAAAATCAGTTGGCTCGATGCCATGCTGCGTCGATGGTACGATCTCTTCCTCTTAATTCCCGTTTGGCGTTGGTTGCGGGTGATTCCCGTCACGATTCGACTGCATCGCGCTCAACTGATCGATCTAGAATATATCATCGCTCAAGTCACACACGAACCCGCAGCATATTTATCCGATCGCGTGTCGGAATTTGTTGCCATTCGCTTATTATCCCAAGCGCAAACATCGATCGAGCAAGGTGAAGTGGCTCGTGCCTTATTTCAACCTCAAAATCAGATTCGATTAAACGATGTGAACGAGATCGAAGAAATTACAGATCGGTTGTTAAAACTGACAATCTATCAAGTTTTACCACAAGTTCAGCCGGAGTTACAATCGGTTCTCAACTATTCGCTCAATAGTGCTTTTAAAGAGTCTGCTTTTTACGATTTGCTGCGGCAAATTCCGGGAGTCGAAAATCTGCCTCAAGACGGAATTGAGAGTCTTTCTAATTATCTATCTCAAACGGTTTGCGATGTCTTAGCAGATTCCTATGCAGATGAAGAAGGAAAACAACGCTTCGATCGACTCGCTAGCGAATTTCAAAAAAAATTAAAGCAGGAAATTCAAGAAAAAGAGACGATCGAGGAACTACAACAGTTACTGACCGATTTACTAGAGGAAGTCAAACTCAACTACGTTCGTAAATCCGAAAAGATAGATCCTGAAGCCACATTATCGGAAGTCGATAGACTCCATCAAAAGGTAGAGCGATAAATGTCGTTATCAAGCCAGTCTCCATCGCTTCTGCAATTCTTCTCTTTCTCAAGATAGAGTTGATTTTTACCACCCCCCGGCGAGCAATTCCCTCGATCGACAGAGGTTTTCGACGAGCAAACTCGATAAGCTGAAAGTATAAGATAAATCGAGGACAAACCCATGAAATTCAAAACTATCTCTATCGCCACATTGTTATTGGGTGGACTGGCGAGCTTCTCTGAGCCGGCTCTTGCCAATTCTAGCTCCGATCGAACCGATCTAGATATTGCTTTTGAAAATACCTGTGCGGTAGTGCCAGAAGCCATGCCTCAAGAATTTAGACCACCAACCTTCGAGCGTCAGCCTCTACCCGAAAACTTAGATACCGCAAAGGCTTGGCAGACAATCGGCGAAAATGCAGCCGTTAGTGGAGACTATCATAACGCCATTCAAGCCTTTAATAAAGCGATCGATCTCTCCAGGGGAAACAACCCCGAATTACTCGAGCAACGAGGATGGCTGCACTACACTCAAGATAATTATCAACAAGCAATAGCCGATTTAAAAGCAGCGGCTTTGTTATATGACGATATGGAAAATACCACCGATCGATGGGATACTTGTAATATGGTGTCCTATGTGGAACGCCAGCGCGTTTAAAAAATGGAACTTAAAAAATTTATCGGTTCGCTATCCCCATGAATCACCCAAATCAGTAGAATCATGTTGTTGGGAATGGGTGAGATCGATCGGCAAGAACGATAGAGTCAGCTATGATGAGATCCATGAGCTTATGCCTGTCGTTCCCCAAAACTTCTCTCCATGACTCACAACCTAATAGCCACACCTTGCTCGGAGTTAGAGGTAACAGCTTACGAAGAGGAAGCCATTCACATTCCAGGTTACATCCAAAATCGCGGTGTTTTATTGGTTTTATCTCGCCCTTCGCTACAAATCCTGCAAGTGAGTGCCAATAGCAAGACGTATTTGGGAATTGCACCGGAACAGCTTTTGGAGAGGACGATCGAAGTAATATTCGATAAAGAGCAACTCCGGACGCTACGAAAGCAATTGTCGAAGGAAAGCCTTGCCGAGATCGAGCCGATACGGTTGACTTTTACATCCTCCACTGCGCCCCAACATTTTATCGGATATGTTTATCCTCAAGGGGAAACAGCGATCCTCGAACTCGAACATTTTACCTCTCCAGAAGCCAGCGATCTCACCCGTTTTAGTCGATCGACAAACGCAGCAATTTCCCGACTGGAAAGCGCAGCAGATGTACTGGAGTTGTGTCAAATTGCCGCAGAGGAGATCCGCAAAACCTCCGGATTCGATCGAGTGATGATCTATCAATTCGATCGAGATGGGAATGGAGAAGTCATCGCCGAAGACAAACACCCAGATCTCGATCCTTACCTCGGTTTGCACTATCCTGCCGCCGACATTCCCCAAGGTGCTCGAGATCTGTTCCAACGGAACGCCTTGCGCTTGATTCCCGATGTCGCCAGTCCCCCCGTCCAGATTGTGCCTGTCAATAACCCCATAACTCACGAACCCCTGGATCTCAGCGATACGGTACTGCGCGGCGTTTCCCCCATTCATATCGAATATTTGCAAAATATGGGCGTTGGGGGTTCGATGACGATCCCACTGATAAAATACCAGCAACTTTGGGGATTGGTTGCCTGTCATCACCGCCAACCCAAAGTTGCATCTTATGAAGCTCGGACAACGTGCGAACTGCTAGGGAAAGTCTTATCTCTCGGACTAGCAGCCAAAGAAGGCGATCGAACTTACGAGTACCGCATCGATCTTAAATCCGTTCAAACTCAACTTTTGGAGTCGATGACAGCCACTCCCACTCTTGCCGGGGGATTGCTGCACAGTCAACCCAACCTCCTCAACCTTTTTCGGGCGACGGGTGCGGCAGTTTGGCACAATTGTGAGTGCGAGTCGATCGGGCAAACCCCCACCGAGAGCCAGATTGAGGGACTGGTGGCGTGGATTGCCACCCACAATCCCCATGACAAAGTGTTTCACACAGACAGCCTCTCCCAAGTTTATGCCGATGCCGAAGTCTACCGAGACATAGCTAGTGGTTTCCTGGCAATATTGCTATCGAAATCTCCGCAAACCTATCTGCTGTGGTTCCGTCCCGAAGTCTTACAAACGGTAAATTGGGCAGGAGATCCGCAGAAAAAGGTGGAATGGGATCTGAATGGCAGTGGGTGCTGGCATCCCCGGAATTCTTTTGCTCTGTGGAAAGAAATCGTCCGAGGCAAATCGTTACCGTGGGATCCCTACGAGGTGGAAGCAGCCGTAGAACTGCGGGACGCAATTTTGGAAATTGTCATCAAACAGGCGGACGAATTGGCGAAACTCAACGAACGACTGCAACGCAGCAACGAGGATCTCGATGCCTTTGCTTATATCGCCTCCCACGATTTGAAAGAACCTCTGCGAGGACTGCACAACTATTCCCGTTTTCTCATGGAAGATTATGCCGATCGTCTGGACGAAGACGGGGTGGCAAAACTGGAAACCATGATTCGGTTGACACAGCGGATGGAAGATTTGCTAGATTCGCTGCTGCACTGTTCTCGTCTCGATCGGACTGAACTTTCCGTCCAAACTACGGATGTAAACGAGATCGTCCATCGAGTTCGAGAAATGCTGGCGCCGAGGATCGAAGAAACGGGAGCCGAGATTCGCATTCCTCGACCTTTACCTACTGTCTGCTGCGATCGTGTGCGGGTAGGCGAAGTGTTTGGGAATTTAATCGCTAATGCCATAAAATATAATGAGCAAATCGGACAAATGGGTGGAAATTGGATTTTTAGACTCCACCGATCCTCTGGTGTTTTACGTTCGGGATAATGGCATCGGCATTCGAGAAAAACACCTCGACAAAGTGTTCCAAATTTTCCAGCGACTTCACGGTCCGAAAAAATATGGGGGCGGCACGGGCGCGGGTCTGACCATTGTCAAAAAAATTGTCGAACGCCACGGCGGTCGCATTTGGGTCGAGTCTCAATTCGAGGAAGGGAGTACATTTTATTTTACCTTATCGGGAGAAAATGGAGAATGTTAGCAGCGGATTGTCGAGTTTTATTAACTATTGAAGACAGCGACGAAGATTTTGCTGCTTTTAAATGGGTGATGAAAAAGCTCTCTCTGAGCTATCCGGTTTTTCGCTGTGCGGACGGAGATGATGCCTTTGATTTTTTGTATGGAAACGGGAAATATGCCGATCGGAGTCGGTTTCCTCAACCCTCGGTGATTTGTTTGGATCTAAACTTACCGGGTACAGATGGACGCGAAATTCTCGCCCAAATTAAGCAAGATGAAACCCTGCAAAAAATTCCCGTGGTCATCTTTACCACCTCGGACAATCCTCGAGATATCGAATTGTGTTATGAATATGGTGCTAGCGGCTATGTGGTTAAACCCATCAATCTCAATAACCTCGTTGAATCGCTCAATTCTTTCTTTAAATATTGGTTTGAAACCGTAACATTTCCTGAAGTTAGTTAGTTGCTATAAAAGTTACAGATGGACGATTCCCACGATTCTCAAACACTCGTTTTAATCGTTGATGATTGTTACGAAGATCGACTGACATACAAGCGTTATTTGAGTCGAGATCTCGAATTGAGTTACAAGTTCGTCGAAGCAGAATCGGGAGAAGAAGGACTCGCCCTCGCCCAGCAGCGCCCCCCAGATTGCATCTTGCTCGACTACCAACTTCCCGATACAGATGGCTTGGAGTTCATAACCGAATACAAAATTCGCTTGGGGGAAAACCATCCTCCTGTGGTCATTTTGACGGGTCAAGGTGACGAGTCGGTTGCCGTGCAAGCGATGAAACTGGGGCACAAGACTATCTGGTGAAAGGTAAAACCACCGCTGAAAGTTTGCAGATTGTGGTGCGCAACGCCATCGAAAAATCTCACTTGCGCCAACAACTCGATCGATCTTCGGCACAGTTGCGGTTATTGGAATTGGCGGTGGAAAGCGCCAACGATATCGTTCTGATTACCGATGCCGAACCGATCGATCTGCCAGGACCGCGAATTGTTTATGTGAACCAAGCTTTTACTCAACAAACCGGCTATACTCGCGAAGAGGTTCTGGGCAAAACCCCCCGAATTTTGCAAGGTGCAAAAACGGAGCGTGCTACCCTTGATGTTCTGCGTCATGCTCTGGAAAATTGGCAGTCGGCGCGAGTCGAACTGATTAACTACCGCAAAGATGGTTCCGAGTTTTGGGTGGAATTAAACATCGTTCCCATTGCCGACGACAAGGGGATTTTCACCCATTGGGTTTCGGTGCAACGAGATATCACCGATCGTATTCATGCCGCAACAGAACGAGAACACCTGTTGGCAAGGGAGCGTCAATCCCGACAACAAGCCGAAACAGCCAACCGCCTCAAAGACGAATTTCTCTCGATTCTCTCCCACGAAATTCGCACCCCCCTCAACTCGATTTTGGGTTGGGCGACGATGCTGCGGCAGCGCCAACTCGATCCCGCCATCACCGAACGAGCGTTAGAAACCATCGAACGCAATGCCAGGACTCAAGCGCAATTAATCGATGACTTGCTGGATGTCTCTCGCATCATTCGCGGTAAACTGAAACTCGACTTTCACGAGATTCCTCTGGCAGCCGTCATTCGGGCAGCAGTGGAAACGATGGAACCTGCCGCGCAAGCCAAGGAAATCGAGTTGGTTTATCATTCCGAGTCCCAAACCGATCGAGTTAGAGGCGACTTCAATCGCTTGCAGCAGGTGGTGTGGAACTTGGTTGCCAATGCGGTTAAGTTTACGCCCCGCCAGGGACGGGTAGACGTCCGCTTACAGCGCGTCGGCTTTTATCTAGAAATTCAGGTCAGCGATACGGGCATGGGCATCGTGCCGGAGTTTCTGCCCTATGTGTTCGATCGTTTCAGTCAAGCCGAACAAAGTACGAATCGATCGTTTAATGGATTGGGACTGGGTTTGGCAATCGTCCGCCACCTCGTCGAACTGCACGGCGGTACAGTTGCTGTCCACAGTGCCGGAGAAAATCAAGGTGCGACGTTTTCCGTACAGTTGCCCGTACTGGACTTTCTGGAGGGAGATCGTACACAACAGGATAGTCCTCCCCAAGGTTGTCCTGTTTCCCTTCAAGATCTCCGGGTATTAGTCGTCGATGACGATGAAGATTCTCGCCAAATGCTGGCGATCATTCTGGAACAGTGCGGGGCTAAGGTTTGGACTGTTGCCTCTGCTGCCGAAGCCCGAAGAGCGATTGTGCGAGAGGTTCCCGACGTGCTGCTGTCGGATATTGGGATGCCGGGAGAAGATGGTTACGATTTGATTCGGCAAGTCAAGTCGCTGGAGAGCAAAATCGGTCGAAAGATTCCCGCAGCCGCGATTACCGCTTATGCAGGAGCAACAGATTGCGATCGCATCCTCGCTGCTGGGTTTCTGGTTCATATTACCAAACCCATCGAACCCGAACTCTTCATCGAACAGGTCGCTCACTTAGGGGGACGATCGGTGTTGGACAAAAAAGACTAGAAACCGCGAATATAATATTATCCCCTCATGGGTTGTGCAATCAGTACAAGTGTCTGACAATCGAAGGCATCCAACCCCGCAAACCTACCCCTGACAACGAGTTGCTATGGAGTCCTCTCTCAAAAGCGTCCGCGTTTGTATTTCCGGTCGAGTTCAAGGCGTCGGCTATCGCTATTGGACGAAGCAAGAAGCCTGCCGTTTAGGGCTTTGTGGATGGGTTCGCAACCGATCGGACGATCGCGTTGAAGCGGTGTTTGAGGGCGATGCAGCTACCGTCGATGAGATGATTCGATCGTGTCGTCAGGGTCCCCCGACTGCCATAGTTGGCGATGTGACAGTCGAAGATCGGGTACATGAAGGTCTGCAAGGATTTGAGATTCGACGCTAAATTAAAGATCGAAGGTGCTTTGGCATGGCGTCACGAAACCTTCAAGGAAAATGGAGGATTTTCTCAGCCTAGATTAACCTGGGAATCTCGACCCAGTTAGATAATAAATCTAATGCCGAAGTCAGAGCACCGAACAAAGAAACCGTTAATTTGGGTTGACACAATGTCACTTTTCTGTAATGCCGGGACGCGATTGAGTCGATAAGCTAGGTTGAAGGGTTGAATATTTTTCGCCTTTGCAATCTCTTTACCTTCAACCTAGCGAAATCCGTATAAAGTGTGAGTTCGATCGCCGGTTCCGTATTTTAACCGATCGATAATGAAGATAGTCTTACGCAACTTGGCACTCGATATCAGAGAAATTACGGAGCGATCGACTAAGGTCTTCCCACCTGAATCGTGCTTTCTACCCAAAATACAACTGTAGATACAATTGTCAGATGGGACAGCCCAACTTAACAATCAGTATTTTTATCCGGGTCGTCGAGGTCGGTTTTACCCACACCTCAGAATGTACCAACTGCATAAGCTGGCTCCTGCCAGGAGTATGTTACAAACAAAGACGCGACTAGAGCAATTACAATGATCGTTGTTTCTCATCCTCAGCCTTCGGTGTCTATCCCCAATCCCCTCCAGCGGGTATCTGCTGCTCCGAGTTGTTTAGAACAAGCCAATCTGCAAGCCATTTGTGCTCGGGGGATCGAGATGACCTTTCAGTCCGGTTCTCAGCGCTTCCAAGTCCTCAAGAACATCGATCTGAACATTCCCAAAGGAGACATCCAAATTCTCATGGGTCCTTCGGGTTCGGGGAAAACCACCTTGCTCTCGATCCTCTCAGGACTGTTGACCCCTTCTGCTGGACGAGTCAACTTGCTGGGACGGGACATCACGAAAATGTCGCGCTCTCAACTGGCACGTTTCCGTTTGGCTCATATCGGCTTCATTTTCCAGGGATTCAACCTGTTTCCCGCACTGACCGCCGCCGAAAATGTAGAAGTGGCACTCAACCTCAAAGGAATTCGCGGCAGGAACGCCCGCTTGCAAGCTCATTTACTCCTGGAACAGGTGGGATTAGGGGATAAACTTCATTCTTTGCCCAAAGACCTGTCTGGGGGGCAAAAACAGCGGGTGGCGATCGCTCGGGCTCTGGGCGGAAAACCCGAATTAATTATGGCAGACGAACCCACCGCCGCTCTCGATTCCAAAAGCGGTCACACCGCGATCGAATTACTGCGATACTTAGCCAAGGAAGAAGGCGCGACGGTGTTGATGGTGACACACGATCCCCGGATTCTCGATGTTGCCGACCGAGTGGTTCACTTAGAAGATGGGAAATTGCAAACCAAGTCGTGAGACAGCATCCGAGAATTCCCTCTCTCCAATTCGTCACCCGCGATCGATCCCCGCGTTAAACTAACAAATGGAGAGTCTATGTCCCGATCGAAACCGCGATCGAGCAAACTATTGAGAGACTTTTCCCCAGATTCCTTGTAGATTTCGACGAAGACGCTATGCAAATTGCAGACTCTCAAGCCGATCCCGCCACCACCATGGATGCTCCCAAGCTCGGTTTACCCGTCACCATCATTACCGGGTTTTTGGGGAGCGGCAAGACGACATTGCTCAATCACATCCTCACCAATCAAGAAGGTGTGAAAACCGCAGTGTTGGTGAACGAGTTTGGCGAAATCGGCATCGACAACGAGCTGATCGTCTCCACCGAAGATAATATGGTGACGCTCAACAACGGCTGTATTTGCTGTACCATCAACGACGATTTGCTCAATGCCATCTATCAAGTTTTAGAGCGTCCCGAAAAAATTGACTATCTCGTCGTCGAAACCACGGGGTTAGCTGACCCACTGCCTGTGGCACTAACATTTTTGGGCACTGAACTGCGGGACATGACTCGTCTAGATTCGATCGTCACCGTTGTTGATTGCGAGAACTTCAGTTTAGATTTATTTAACAGCGAAGCGGCTTATAGCCAAATTGCCTACGGCGATATCATTCTCCTGAACAAAATCGATTTGGTGGATGAAGCCGATGTCGATCGCTTAGAAGTGAGAATTCGTGATATCAAAGAGGGGGCGAGAATTCTTCGCACCACCAAAGCTTCGAGTTCCTCTGCCGCTCCTGCTCAGTGTAGGATTGTTTGAGTCCGATCGTCACTTTGAGGCCCAAGAAGAACACGACCACCATCATCACGACCACCATCATCACGACCACCACGATTGTGACGGAGACCACGAGCATCACGACCACCATCACCATTCCCACCACTTAGAAAATGATGGGTTTACATCGGTTTCCTTCCAAAGCGACAAACCGTTGAGCGTTCGCAAGTTCCAGAATTTTCTCGACAACCAACTGCCAGAAACGATTTTCCGCGCCAAAGGCATTCTGTGGTTCGATGAAAGTCCCCTGCGTCACGTTTTCCACCTCAGCGGCAAGCGGTTTTCCATCGAGGATGACCAATGGAAGGGAGAGCCTAAAAATCAACTGGTCTTGATCGGTCAAAATTTGGACGAAGAGCGGTTACTCTCTTCGTTCAAGCCTGCGTCAGCGATAAGTAATCGCGCCTAAATCAAATTCTAAGATGATACAAACCCGGTTTCTTGAAGAAACCGGGTTGTTCGATGCTGGCATGAAGACTGTTTCAGTAAAAATACCGATCCCAATCTTAAAATCGATCGATATCGAGTATTCCTCGCATTTAAGTCTGCCAGCCCCGTCCGACGGGCTTATTAAAGATGGCAAAAGTCGGAGTTCGGTAAAGATCTCCGACTTTTGAAAATCCTGATTTTGCAGGAGTAAGTTCCACTCAACGACTACGCAACACCATTGATGTAGCGCTGCGCCTCATTCCAAACAGCAGCACCCACTTGACGTCCGCTGATGCGCGCGTTGATGTCTCCAGCTTCGATGTGAATTCCGCCATATCGGCGGGACATACCCGACTCGTCAGCAGCAGCCGAGAAAGTCGGCCAAGATAGAGTCACGTCGCTGCTAGGAGAGGTTCCCGCATCGAAGCGATTGCCCCCAGCCGCTTGCGTAAAGGATGCTCCCAACTCGTCGCTACCGGTATAGCGCAATAGAACTTCGGCAGCGGCAGAACTGAAGCTGCTATGACCGGAGGTATATTCGGCAAACGGCGGCGTTGCGTGTATAGAATTCTGATAGGGGTGAAAGTTAACACCATCGATGGTTTGGGTTCCCTGTCCTGCGCCCCCCCCAAGCTTGAATCTGCTGAGTGCCAAACAACACTTTCACCGCAGAAATCGGACGGATGTAATCGTAGAAGCGCTTGGCTTCCCAGGTAGAAATTCCTGCATCCATCACCGCATTCCCCAAGGTGAAGAACATCTTCACGTCTTCGTTGATGTTATGGTTGTCGCGTTGGGAAACGAACCGACCGAAACTCATCCAAGTTCCAGGGGGGAAGGAGGTTCCGCCGCCATCTTCCCAGAATTCAGCAATGACTTTCTGCTCGTCGGTGAGGTTTGCACTAAAATCGACAACTTCTTGAACTTGTCGGGTATATTCAGGCGTGCCGAAAGCGGGAGGCGCTGGAGGACGGAATTGTTCGCTCGAATCTAAACCAAAGGGCGCAACTTCTCCCCACTGAGGTGTGAGAAACTCCTGCACTTTACTGCTGGGATCGCGCAGAGTTGTGTAAAGGGGTTGCCAGCGGTTGGGGTCGGCAACAATGTCACCGGGAGCATTTACAGGTTGGTACCCGGTGTAGTCAGAGTAAGGAGTGCTGCCGTTGAGGTTGCCCAACTGGTTGGAACCATCGTTGCGGCGGAACTGCATCAGCGCTTCGGCAGAGATGTTGCCGATTCCGGTGGGGGTGCTGGTGTCAGTGGTGGTATTAGCGGGATCGAAGCCTAACGCTTTCATGGCTTCGTTAAACAAGCCTGTTTGGGAGGGGAACAACTCGGCAAGAGTGCGATAAGCGGCGTAGCTGACAGCTTCGTTTTTGTTAACTAGGGTATTTTCGTTGAGGGGACGTTGCAAGCTATCTCCCAGTTGCGTGGCGATGGCGGTGGGGTCGTAGGCTGCCCAAGCATCGAACATGGCGGTGTGGACGATGCCGTAGGCGCGCGAAGCAATTGTCGGACCGGGTTTGGTGTTGCGGACGGCTTGCTGCATGGTTTCGTCCCACAGTTCCACGCTATTGAGGTGAATGCGGGTGGAATCGACGGGAATGTGGATTTGATCGGTTGGAGTTTGAATCTGGTTATAGATTTCTGTGGCGGGGGGTTCTGTGGCAGTTGCCGATAGGCTGAGGTCGTAGCTGGTATCTCCATCTATTTGTTTGACATTGACGAAGTACAAACCCGCATTAAGGAGGATGTCGAATTCTTCCGCAGCGGTTCCAGTGTTTACCGAAGAGGCGATTAGTTCGTCGTCAGCGTCAAAGATGCCGTTGTTGTTAAAGTCCCCAATTAGATCGACATCGATATTTGCACTGATATTTTCTAGCCCTAAAATGAAGTTGCTGGTGGTATTGAGTTGGAAACTGTAGACATCGCTGGGATCGCTATCACCGATAAATCCACGACAAGTATGTGTTTCGCCGACAAATCCGAAGCCAAACGC
The DNA here is from genome assembly GCA_963838375.1 of uncultured cyanobacterium. Classification (GTDB taxonomy): domain Bacteria; phylum Cyanobacteriota; class Cyanobacteriia; order Cyanobacteriales; family Geitlerinemataceae; genus DVED01. The sequence goes on from CAWIQY010000021.1 coordinate 418,214, forward strand.
GGTTCCTATATCGTTGCCAGCAGAAGGTAAACCTTGCTTGGATTGTATATTGAAAGTTTGTAAAAAATTATATAAGGGAGGGTTATCTGCTTGGAGGGTGTCGGCAAATTGATAGGTTGTCATTGGTGTTAGGAAGATGAGAAATAAACAGCGATCTTGGGTAGATAGATGTCCCTGATGGCAATAACAGTCTTAAACAGAAACGATCGACGTTTAGCTGCAAAAAAGATCGATCTTTTTAACTTTTTTTTAGCTTTGGCTAGGGTTACTCGACTGTCATCATTAACCTCGTTATAGCTCAGTTTTCTAATGTAAGAGTGTGATCTCGATCGCCGATCGAAGTGTTTAAAATTCTGTATTTTTTTTGTGAAAATCTTCGGTTATTACTAGATACTGACCGACTATAAAGATAGTATAAAGTCAGTATTCATATTATTTTTTTTATTAAAAACATCCGTATATATACGGATGTTTTGGATAGGAATTTAGCTTTGCGAATGAATTGTAGGATCGCAACTCAAGAGGGTGCGTTACGTAGAGTTCGCACACCCTACTTAGATCTAAAGGCATTGTGTAGGGGGTAAACAGCACTAAGGTTCACCCCTGCAATTTCATACTAACCGAGCTGCTCGAGAACTTATGCTGCTGTGCACTGGTCGTTGCAACTGATGCTGACTTCGAGCTCAATAGAGCAGCCTTTTATTATTGCTTGTAGGCTGGGCTTTCTTTGATTAGCCTAGCCTACAATGATGTGTTACGACGGATGGTTAAATTCAATTAAGAGCGAGGATTGTCGCCGTCTAACACATCCTACGTAAATGCTCATCGCAAAGCGATGAACATCCGGAGAGATCGCCCAAATTCTCTATGAATCGATCGATAGCTTCAGGGAATTTACGCAAAAACAAATCCGCCCTCCAGGACTGACAAACGAGTCAAACTTAGAGGACGGGTGAGTAACCGTGTTTACAGGGATACTCTGCGAGTGAATTAGATCAATTTCAGATCGGGATAGGCAGCGATCGCTTCGTCGGCGCTGAGGGTGTCTCCGGCGGCTTGGGGCGTCCACATGACTTCCACCGCTAAAAGCCGATCGCTGGAGATACTGCCCAAACAGCGCAATGCGGCAGCTAAGTCGTCTTCGTTCCGGATTTCGGGCAATTCCAGCTTGCCTTGAACTCCGGCGAGAATGGTGACGACGATGTATTCTCCTGCCGATCGATCGGCTAATGCTCCAGCGGGTTCATTTCCCGGCAAAGCTGCGGTTTGGGCTTGGCGCAGTTGACCGTCATAATTAGAGAGGGTTTCTTCGGTAAATTTACTGCGTTCGGCGATCGACCATTGATTGAATTTGGCTTCGGCACTTTCGAGTCGTGCCTGTTGGTTTTCTACCGCGCCATAGGCAAAATACTCGGGATGGCGCAACAGCGAGAGAGTGGACTCTTGCAAGACTCGGAGGCGACCGAATGGAGAAGAAGTATCGACAACTTGCGCTAAGTCATCGAGTTCTCCTTGCAAACTCCGCGCTTCGGCAAGTAGTCCCACTTGCACCCGAGTGACGGAGACGGTGGGATTGGTGTATTCTTGCTCTTCGGTGGCTGCACCGACACGGCGGAAGCTGTTGACCAAGAAATTGGCGATGGCAATGAAAATTAAGATGGAGAACAAACCCCCAAATCCGCCGCCAAATCCGAAAAATGGAAGCAAGAAGGGGAAGCCCATACCGCCGCCGTAACCATATCCTCCTGGAGAACGTTGGTATGTGCGTGCTGGGGTTCCATAGCTGCGGGGCGCCCGAAATGAGCCTCCGCCCATGCGTCCACCCGATCGCGCTGCCAGCGCCCCATCGGCTTGGGAGAAGAACAAGGACAGAACTAACCCGAATAACACGAGGGATTTGAAAACGGGTTTAATGATTGAAAGCAGTTTACGATTCATATAATTTGTATAAGTTGTTCGTGCAACTTCTTTCTTTATTTTAAAACCTGAAAGGGTTTCGAGCCTCTGCTGGAGGTGGGGGCAATCCGTTGAAATCGATCGGCAATCCGTATTCTGGATTTCGGGAAGAAGGTAAGCAACCCGATCGCCCAAACGGTGCGTTTCGTTCCGGGGAAACTTTTTACCAAGCTTAAAACAAGCTAAAAAAAATAAAGAATGGTGAGTTTCGTGCTTCAACACACCCTACCTAATTAACTAATATGCAACCCTGTGACTTTACAACCCTTGTCGCCGCTGCTGGCGAACTCCGCACCGATTGGCTTCCAGCTAGAGTCGAGCAGATTTATCAGCGCGATCGAACTCACCTCTATTTGGCTTTGCGGACGATCGATCGACGGGCATGGTTAACGCTTTCTTGGCATTCCCAGGCGGCACGGATTTGTGTCGGAGATCCGCCTCCCAAGGAACCGGATACATTCACGTTCAGCGATCAATTGCGACACCAAATTAAGGGGTTAGCGTTAGTGGCGATCGAAACGATTTCGCCTTGGGAACGGGTGCTAGATTTTCAATTTGCTCGTCGTCCGGGCGATCCTATTTTGTGGCATTTGTATGCGGAAATTATGGGAAAATATAGTAATGCGATTCTGGCGAATGCTGAGAATTCGATCGTTACGGCTGCTCACCAAGTAACCGCTGACAAATCTAGCGTTCGCCCGATTTTGACGGGTCAACCTTATATCACACCGCCAGCATTAACTGACCCGATTCCTAGTTTGGCGGAATCCCAGGAACGGTGGCAAGAACGAGTCAGTTTGATTCCGGGAACATTGCGGAAAAATTTATTAACCAACTATCGTGGGTTGAGTTCGGCGTTGGTGGTGTCGATGACACAGGCGGCGGGACTGGATGCCCAAAGAATGACGGATAGTTTGACGGAATTGGAGTGGGATAATTTACATCAAAAATGGCAAGAATGGTTGCAGGTTTTAGAAACTCAAAGCTTTAAACCGGGTTGGACGGAAACAGGATATACGGTATTGGGTTGGGGAACGACGAAACCTGTTGAACGCTTAGGGGAACTGCTCGATCGATATTATAGCGATCGGCTCAACGAGCAGGAATTTAAGCAACTGCGACATCAACTCGAACAAAAACTGAAAAATATTTTAGCTAAATTACGGGTTAAACAACAGGTTTTTTCCGATCGATTACAGCAATCAGATCAAGCGGAAACCTACCGCCAGAAAGCGGATTTGTTGATGGCATACTTGCACGAATGGCAACCGGGGATGAAGCAAATAACCCTGAACGAATTTGAAACGGGAAACCCGATCGTTATTCCGCTCAATCCCGAAAAAAATGCCGTCCAAAATGCCCAAGCACTGTATAAATCTAACCAAAAACTCAAACGTGCTCGTTTGGCAGTTGAACCGTTGCTAGCAGAAGTAAATGGAGAATTGTACTATTTAGAACAAGTTGAATCTGCATTGTCTCAAGTTTCAGAGTACCGAGAACCTGGCGATTTAATTGTTTTAGAAGAAATCCGCGACGAACTGATCGATCGTCAATACATGAGTGCACCTCAATATCGCAGCCACAGCAGTAGCAATCCCACCAAACATCACTTTTATCACTACACAACTCCCAGCGGTTTTGAACTCTTGGTGGGTCGAAATAACCAACAAAACGATCGGCTGACATTCCGCGTGGCTGGGGATTACGATCTGTGGTTCCATACCCAAGAAATTCCGGGGAGTCATGTGTTAATGCGCTTAGATCCCGGCAGCGTTCCGGAGGAAAATGATTTACAATTTGCGGCGGATGTGGCGACCTATTATAGTCGGGCAAATCAGAGCGATATTGCTCCGGTTGTTTATACTGAACCGAAGAATTTATACAAACCAAAAGGTGCAAAACTGGGAATTGTTATTTATAAACACGAACGTATTGTTTGGGGAAAACCAATAGATTTACCTCGCATAATATTGTCCAGTTTTATAACGATTTATTATTTCTTGGAAAAAATTAAGTTATAATAAAAAGGGTTTAGATTAAAAGCTTCTAGAGCTGTAATTTCACAAATGTCGAGAGCGTCAGTCGATCGAGGTTGGAATCTAACTGAAGCAGAACGTGAAGTTTATAGACAACGTTCTCAGGCTTCTAGTCAAGCCAAGGCAAAAGCACTTCGAGGGGAAGGTCAACCCCCCATTCATCCGATTAATCTGCCCAAGCTGAAACCCGATGCTTTAATGCCACAATTGGACGGAAATGGACTGAGAGTTCTATCTCTTTTCAGTGGTGGCGGAGGTTTAGACTTAGGGTTGATCGGGCTGGATCTACTCATGTAGCCTCTTATGAAATTATTCCAGACGGCAGGAGAAACTTTACGACAAAATAGACCCATTGGACGATTTTTTCTGGAGAATTGGGGGATGTAAAAAAGTCGATTGGCGCTCGTATCGAGGATTAGTCGATCTCATTCAAGGGGGCATCGTGTCAGCCTTTTTCGTGGCAGGTCGCCAATCTGGTCAGGATGATTCTCGCGATATGTTTCCAGAATTTATCCGCGCTGTTCTTGAAATAGAACCCTTGGCTTTTGTAGCCGAAAATGTAACCGCTTTAGTCGGTAAAAAATTTAGTCGATACGTTCGAGATATTATCGAATCTCCACTCTCGAAAAAATATCATCTTCAATCGTTTATTTTAAATGCTCCTGATTTTGGAATTCCTCAGATTAGAAAGCGAGTCTTTTTTGTCGGGTTTCGCGATCGCCAACTCTGGCAAAACTATCAACCTCCTCTTCCTAATCATACTTGGCAGCATTTCTCGAATCGATCAAAGGATGATTCAGTTCAGCTCGATATTTTTTCAGGAATTCAACCCGTAGAATCACTTCCATACTGCCTAGGAGTACGGGAAGCATTAGGATTACCAAATCTCGGTTTTGATGCGCTCTCCCCAACAATTCGGAGTGGATTGACAGGCCCCCGTCATACCACCTCAATATTAAATAGTGTTTCAGCTAAAAAAGTTTGGGACAAACTACAAATATGGCCGAATGGTGTTGCAAAAGATAGAGAAAAAGCACATTTATTTGTGGCAAAAAATGGTCACTTTCGATTATCTGTAGAGGATTGCAGTATCATTCAAGGCTTTCCCGAATCCTGGAACATTGGTGGTGCTGTTTATATGGCTTTGGGACAAATTGGGAATGCTGTTCCTCCACCCATGGCGTATCAAGTCGCAGTATCGATCGCGCGTGCTTTTTCTTAAAGGGATTGAGCAACAAGTTGCCTTAGTCGTACAGCATGGTGACGGGTTATCTTTTCCCACCCTTGAAAGTAAGATCCTGGAATATGAGGATTATTCAAAGTCGAGCCTCTTTCAAGCAGATACTTACATCTGTCTTGCAAAATAGCCAGCATTCTTGTTGGTGAGTAACCTTGTTCTACATCCATCTGTCTTTGATACTCTGAAAGAGTATATTGTCTTTTGTGCAATTTTTGAGCATCTTCTAAACTATAAATAGTTTTTTGTCCTAAAATTTGGTAAAGAACAGTTAGATCGAGACGTTTCGGAGTATGTTGAGCAAGTTGATAATCTGAATAAATATAGGCTTCTTTTTCTCTAATCCAAGGCTCCATTTTTTCGGGCGAACCATAGAGACAGTAGTTGAGCTGAAGTCCTCCTGTTTCATAAAAACCGAACAACCAATGCTTCCCTTTCCACTTACGAATATGTTCAAGTCCAAAATCTCGCACTGTCGTCACAGAAGATTTGGTAGTTGACTTCAATTCAAAGGGAATTTTTTGTCCGTTCAGATCTAACAAAGCATCGATGCCACTGCGTGTTGGCTTAACAGGTCTTTCAAGCTGAAATAGGATGATGAGTTCTTTTTCTCGGAGATCGTCTTGAACGCTCATTATAGATTTCCAAATGATCGATTATCAAATCATGTAAAAACCCGGCTTTTCGAGAAAAACCGGGTTTTGAATTGCCTACATGATAACTAGAAAAATTCTGGTTTACTTCGCCCCAACCAGCACTTTTTCACCCGCTTCTTCCTGCGTCAACAATTGACCCAAGATAGCATCCACGTTTTTCCGAGCATCGCCAAACAGCATATCGGTGTTTTCCTTGTAGAACAAGGGATTATCAACTCCAGCATAGCCACTTGCCATACTGCGCTTCATGACGATGACATCTTTGGCTTTCCACACTTCCAGAACCGGCATTCCCGCGATCGGACTATTGGGGTCTTCCATGGCGCTAGGATTAACTGTATCGTTGGCACCAATCACCAACACCACATCGGTTTCGGGGAAATCTTCGTTAATTTCGTCCATTTCCAAAACGATGTCGTAAGGGACATTCGCTTCTGCCAATAGTACATTCATGTGTCCCGGCAGGCGTCCGGCAACGGGGTGAATCCCGAAACGAACCGTCACACCTCGAGAACGCAAGATCTTGGTAATCTCCGAAACCCCGTGCTGCGCTTGTGCTACAGCCATGCCGTAACCGGGAGCAATAATCACACTCTTGGCATCGCCTAAAAGTTCTACGGTTTCCTCAACAGTGGTGGAAGTCGCCTCGCCTTCAATCTGAGCGCTGCCGCCAGCGGGAGACGTTCCCGCACCCGCGCCAAAGCCGCCCAAAATCACGCTAAAGAACGATCGATTCATCGCCTTGCACATAATGTAGCTGAGGATTGCGCCACTGCTACCCACCAACGCCCCGGTGATAATCAGTAAGTCATTCGAGAGCATAAATCCGGCTGCTGCTGCTGCCCATCCCGAGTAGCTGTTGAGCATGGAAATGACCACCGGCATATCCGCACCACCGATGGACATCACCAGGTGAACGCCCAGTACGCAAGCGATTCCAGTCATAATCAGCAGGGGTTGCAGCCCGTTTTCTGTCCCCATAAACTGAACGCCCAGCCACACCGTCGCCCCCAGCATTGCCAGGTTCAGCGCGTGCCGTGCAGGCAGCATCAGAGGTTTGCTGCTGAGAATCGCCCGCAGTTTCCCGAAGGCAATAATCGAACCCGTGAAGGTGACTGCCCCGATAAAGACGCCGATGAAGATTTCCACTCCGTGGATGGTGGCTTCCGCACCCACTAAGCCCGATTCGGGTTGGAGATAGTTGCCGACTCCCACCAAAACAGCCGCCAAACCGACGAAACTGTGCAGAATGGCTACCAGTTCCGGCATGGAAGTCATGGCGACTCGAGAGGCAAGAATCGAGCCGATAATCGCTCCAGGAACGATCGTTGCGGCTAGGGTTGTATACCCCGTCACCAAAGGACTGAGAGCTGTTGCCACAAATGCGATCGTCATTCCGGCAATGCCGAAAATGTTTCCTTGACGGGCGCTTTCCTGGTTGGACAATCCGCCCAAACTGAGGATAAATAACGCACTCGCCGCAATATACGCGACAGTTAAGAGGTTGATTGACATCCTACAAAAATTCCTTCTATGTCTGTTGTTAGTGGTTAGTTCTTGATTTTTAGTAGTTAGTTAATAGTTCTGAAAATTTAACTATCAACTATCAACTATCAACTATCAACTACTTCCTAAACATCTTGAGCATCCGCTGAGTAACCAGAAAACCGCCGGAAATGTTAATCGTTCCCACTAAAATTGCGATCGCGCCCAAAATGGTAGTCGGCGAATTCATCGATCCGGAAATCTGGAGCATTCCCCCGATAATGATGATGCCGCTAATGGCATTCGTCACACTCATCAACGGGGTGTGCAACGCCGGCGAGACATTCCAAATGATTTGCCAACCCACAAAACACGCCAGCACAAACACCGTAAAGTGAGAGAGGAAAGATGGTGGCGCGGCAACCCCCATTCCCACCAACGCGGAAGCGGCTAACACCATCCAAATCCAGCCACCCAGACCTTTGGAAGATTTTTCTTCTGTCGGTTTAGCCACCACCGTCGGTTGGGGTTTGGGTGCCGGTGCTGGGGGAGGGGTCGCCGGTTTGGGCGCGGGCCAAGTTACTTCACCTTCGTGGACGATTAACGCCCCCCGGACGACTTCATCTTCAAAATCGACCTTATAGTTCTCGGAACCGCCCATATCCTTGAGGAGATGGCACAAATTCGTTCCGTAGAGTTGGCTCGACTGGGCTGCCATCCGGCTGGGGAGATCGGTCAAACCAACGATCGTTACGCCTTTGTAGCGGTACACTTCGTTAGGCTTGGTGACTTCGCAGTTGCCGCCTTGTTCCGCTGCCATATCGATAATCACCGAGCCTTCTTTCATGCTGGCGACCATTTCCTCGGTAATCAGTTTGGGAGCGGGTCTGCCGGGAATCAGTGCCGTGGTGACAATGATATCAACTTCTTTGGCTTGATCGGCAAACAACGCCATCTCCGCATCGATGAACTCTTTGCTCATCACCTTGGCATAACCGCCTTCGCCGGTTCCGTCTTCTTCAAAGTGGAGTTCGAGAAATTCTGCGCCTAGACTTTCTACTTGTTCCTTCACCACCGGGCGGGTATCAAAGGAACGAACGATCGCCCCTAAGCTCCGTGCAGTACCGACTGCGGCGAGTCCAGCCACCCCAGCGCCGATCACTAATACCTTGGCGGGGGGGACTTTTCCAGCGGCGGTAATTTGTCCGGTGAAGAAGCGCCCGAAGTTATTCGCGGCTTCGATGACTGCCCGATATCCGGCGATATTCGCCATGGAACTGAGGGCGTCCATTTTCTGCGCCCGAGAAATTCGAGGAATCGAATCCATTGCCAATACGGTGGCTTTGCGGGCACAGAGGCGATCGATCAGTTCCGGATTTTGTGCGGGCCACAGGAAGCTAATCAGGGTTCCGCCTTCTTTGAGCAATTCCGTTTCCGACTTGCCGAGTTCGGGATGGTCTTGGGGCGCACGGACTTTCAGGACGATATCGGCAGTTTCCCACAAACTGGCAGCATCGGCAACGATGTGACAATCGGCTTGTTGATAGGCTTCGTCACAAAAGTTAGCACTTGCTCCGGCACCGGATTCGACTAGCACTTCAAATCCATATTTTTGCAGGACTTTGGCTGTTTCTGGCGTGGCGGCAACCCGGCATTCCCCCGGATAAATTTCTTTGGGGATACCGACTTTCAAGCTGGTTTTCGGTTCGGCTTGAGCGGGTTCTCTGGTTGCCACCTCGTTGGGAACGGCTATGGTCATAAGTTCTCCTTTGCAAATTAAGTTTGGACTGAAATCTAGGGGACGAGGGAAACTTAACGGTAGAAAATCGATCGAGATCTCTTTCCCTGTTATAGCGGCGATCGAATGGGATGAGTCCGTACGCTTCTCACTGTGCTGTTGGGCTTGCCGTTGGGCTAATTTATGCGCCCTTTAGTTGACAGAATCTAGCGATCGATCGAACCTTTCATTGTTAATTAATGTCTCGATCTTCAGTTTGAGTGGCGCAATCTCTGGCATGACTGTTGGCTTGGACTCTGGGAGGTTATTGTCGCTCTAAAGTACGCATAAATTGACGATGTGAACATGGAAACGGAATCGGGAGTTCCGATCGATCTGCATCCTAAGCCGATCCCCGCTTCGGCGATCGATATCTTCAACTTCTCTTAAGCTCTTTTCGGTTTTGGCTAGCGTTAATACAACAAACGATTAAATTTGATTGATTTTTATTACGAGTAGGAGAAACTCGGGTTTAGAGAAGCTATTCCGATAAAGGAGATCGAGCGAATTTTGATAAACAGACGAAAGACTAATTGATACTTTTAGATGGCAACTCGAAAAACAACGGATACAAGCCCCCGGATTCACAGGTGTCAGAAATCCCCACATTTTCCGGTTTTTCTCCCCCAGTAGGGGCGAACAGCCGTTTGCCCCTACTCCTTCTTAATAGACAGGGACAGCGATCGCAATTTTGCCAACAGTTCGCCCCGTTTCGCTGTAAGTATGCGCTGCCGCAATTTCCGAGAGGGGAAAGGTTCGATCGATAATGGAACGGACTTTTCCGGCTTCGATCAGTTCTCGCAATGCCTGGAAATCCCGAGGAATTGGTTTGACGAGAATAAACTTTGCTTTTTTGCCGGGGAAAATCAACGACTGCACCATCGCTCCCAAATTATCCAATGCAGGTAAAGTGGAAACATAGATCCCTTGGGGTTGCAGCACGTTTTCGCAGCTAGAAAACGATCGTTTCGCCACGGCATCGAAAATCACATCGTATCGAACGGTATCTTGGGTAAAGTCTTGTTGGGTATAATCGATAATTCGGTCAGCACCCAAACTCCGCACCAACTCGGCATTTTTGCCACTGCATACTCCCGTCACCTCAGCCGACATCGCCTTGGCAATTTGCAGGGCAAACGTGCCCACACCGCCGGAAGCGCCGTTAATCAAAACTTTTTGTCCCGGTCGCAATTGTCCTTCGTCTACGAGTCCCTGAAGCGCCGTCAAACCCGCTACGGGAACGGCTGCCGCTTCCTCAAAGGTCATGTTGTCGGGTTTGAGTGCCAGGGAAGCCGCCGGAACGCTCACATATTCGGCATACGCGCCACCGCCGATGGGATTGGTGAAGCTATACACCTCATCCCCGATGTGGAACTGGGAAACCTCAGATCCCACCGCTTCGACAACTCCGGCAAAGTCGCATCCCAAACTTAAGGGGAATCGAAAACCCGATAGCAGTTGCAAATCACCTTGTCGGATTTTCCAATCTATCGGGTTGACGCTGCTTGAGTGAACTTTGACCAAAACTCGATCGCCTTGTGGGGAGGGCTTTTCCACCTCTCGCTCTTGTAAGACCTCTGGAGAACCATATCGATCGATGACGATTGCTTTCATCGTTATTCCTCATCAAATTCTAATGTCAGCATCTGTTAACTTTCAGAATCGAATGTCATTCTGGATACAGATTAAAGAAACGGGGTGATATTATGAAACGCCAGATTTTACAAAAAGCGACCATTTTTGCTGCCAGTGCCAGTATAGCGCTCTTGGGAGCGACGATCGCCACCCACTCTACCAATGCCGCTACCCCATCGGATGGACACACCGAACTGCAAAACGCCAGTCAGACGCAAATGCGGTGCAACTTGAATCAAGGCGATCCCATTGGCAGACAGTGCAAATTGAGATAAGGTTTAGTTCCCCGACTTATTCAATGAGTCGGGGAACTGGGCATTTTTTGAAGTGGATATTAACCTAATTTCATCGACTCATTTCCATTAACGTCACTTCCCAAACCAGTCTTGGCTGTACGTAACTGCGAAGATATTGGCGAGCATTTTCTAAATGTCGAACAGGGGAAACCGAAATTTTTCTCTCGGTAAATTGCTGCCAGTAAATATGTTGTAAATAATCCAATAACCAAAGCTGATCGGGTGTATCTAAGGTGGTACAGATGTCTTTCGCTAAAGTTAATGCTTCCGAAATCGATCGGGGTAATTGCGTAACTCGAGAGAGCAATTCTGGGGGAATATTTGATAATTGTTCCCACGCGGCAATAGCATCGCCGGGACTACCTTGCGCCGCTGCCAAAATCGTTTGATGTTGCAAAATTTCTTCGTATCCTGTCTGTCGCAAAACCTGTGCCATATCTTCGGTACAAAGGCGGTAAAATGGGATGCGCTGGCAGCGGGAAACCAGTGTGGGTAATAATGATTCTACGGACGGCGCGAGTAAAATGAGTGTGGCGCGTCCGGGTTCTTCTAAGGTTTTGAGCAACCCATTGGCAGCCGCTTCTGCCATGGCTTCTGCATTTTCTAAGACGACAACACTGCGAGAGGCTTCTAACGGCGGACGACTGAGAAATCGGGTAATATTGCGAATTTGTTCTAAGCGAATTTGCGGGGGTGCTTTGCGTTTGAGTCCAGCTTCTTCGGCTTCTTGGGGAGAGAATATTTTCCCGTTGTGCGAGTAGCTGGGTTCTACCCAGAGTAAATCGGGATGGTTATTAAGATTCTGTCTTCCTCGATCGCTATTTAACAATAAATTGGCAAAATATCGAGCGGCGATCGATCGTCCAATTCCATCAGATCCCGCAAATAAATAAGCTGGAGAAACCCGATTTTTGGCAACCGCCGCTTTTAAAAGTGCCATAGCGGTGGGTTGTCCAATGGGAGGGTCGCTCATTGATTCCCAATAAAACTTGATATAGTTTTCACAAATTCTGAGGTTGCTTCATAAGGCATCACATTACGACCGGGCGCGATCGCACCCTGACAATTTGGCAAATTGTTTTGGTAATCATCTAACCGTTTTTCGGCATTATCCGTTTTTCCGGTTTGGCTAATTCCCGAGGCTTTTTCGCCAAAGACTGCAAAGACAGGCTGTTTCAAGTTTTGCAGATCTTCTTGATAGTTTTGTCGCCAAAATCCCGCTAAAAATGAAAATACGGCGTAACGACTAGCCAGATTTTCCGAACCCTTTTTCAGCATTTCCAACCATTCGTCATCTACATCTTTGGCATCGCCAAATAGTTGCCGAACCGAGAACGATCGGACAAATTGTTCTCGTCTGGCATAGCGATAGAACGCATTACCCAGAGGTGCATCAAATAGCAAATTCCAAAGCAATTTCTGCTGCAAGGGTTTCCCCGCTTCTGTCATCAACGACCAAGACGGGGGTCCAGATAACACTAATCCTTTCACAAAATTGGGTTCGAGTTTGGCAAGCTCGATCGCAACGGGAAATAAAGCTCCCTGTACGACTAAAATAACGGGTTTTTTGATGACATTTTGGATGAAAAATTGCAGTTGTTTTGCCCAATCTTCTGGGAAATAAGCGAGTCGAGGCATGGCGCTTTCTCCGCATCCGAGTAAATCGGGATTGTAAATGGGGTTGTTATTCCCCGAAGCATACCATTCTCGGCAAAATCGCTGCCAAAAATGCCGCGATAATCCCACTCCGATGGGGTGAATTGGTAATAGGGCGACCGGATTAGTATTTTCGGGTTGATGTACTTCGTAAGCACATTGATAGTTTTGCCAAGTGTAAAACTGAGTGTATAAAGTCATTTTAAATCGATCGATAATAGTAAGGGAAATCCCGGTAGACTGCCCCTACAAAACACTATAATAGAGGGGATTCACCTTTCCCGTGTTAAATTTCCGCGCGAATGGTGAAAGAGTAGTCTCCGCCCGGTTCGAGTTGGTAGTCCCATTTTTCCAAAAATCGACCGAGAGGTTCTTGAATTAGAGCCCGACCGTGAGAAGGTGCGATATTTAGGGAGTCTTGGCGGAAACGCCACTGAAACTGCCACGAAAAATCCCCGGCTGCGACTTCACCCTCTAAGAGTCCGCGGTGCCAAGATCGATCGGTGATGCGAACGTATGCAGTGGTTTTCGGCAATCGATGGTTTCCCACGATCTCAACAGGTAATGGGTAATCGGTAATGGGTAATAGTGTCAACTAGCCACTCGCCATTACATTACGGTTATTGTACAAACTCATCGCCTTTGCCACACCCTGCTTGAGGCTTAATTCTACGGAATTCAACACAAAGTCCAGAACTTCGGACATGATTTTAGTTTCGGCTGGGGAAAATTTGCCGAGAACGTGAGAGACGGAATCGGCATCTGGATCGTTAGCGGGTTTGCCAATGCCGATTCGCAGGCGGGGGAAGTTTTGGGTGTTGAGATGAGCGATCGCAGATTTCATGCCATTATGACCCCCAGCCGAACCCGACAGCCGCATTCTCAGTTTACCGAAGGGTAAATCCATATCGTCGTAGACAATCAACACCGACTCGGGAGAAAGCTTGTACCAATTGAGAACGGCTTGGATGGCTTCCCCAGATCGATTCATATACGTTGTGGGTTTAAGCAAGCGAATTTTGTCGCCGTTGACTCCCAACCCTTCGCCAAAGATTCCCTTAAATTTGGAGTTCTCGCCGATCGAGATCTGCCAGGATTTTGCCAAAGCATCAACAGCAGCAAAACCGATATTGTGCCGGGTGCGATCGTATTTATTCCCTGGATTCCCCAAACCGACGATCAGCTTGGGGATGACTAAATCGGGTGGCGTGTCCGTTTGAAGCATAATTTCCTTTGCCAGTCGCTAGTTGCTAGTTGACACCATTACCAATTACCCAGAAGTGTTGAATACTAAGTATCGATCGAGAAACTAGAACGATTCCACAAATTCTGCTGGGCAGTTTTCTGTAAGATTTGACACAAATCCACCGGGGATAATCTCAATGATAATCTCAATAAAGTATCCTTGTTGAGCCGGCGATCGATTCGCCATCAACCATCAACACTTCTGCCAATTACCCATTACCCATCAGAAGAGGAGTCGATCGTTTTCTCTTGAGCCACTTTCTCTTGAGCCACTGTCGAAGGGGTTTTGTCGGGGAGGTTGACTGGGGTGGGTTCGATTTTTTCCTCTATCTGTTTGGCTTCGCGTTTAAACTCGTTCTCAAAATCTTTCGTCGCATCCTGAAACCCCCGAAGCGCTTTTCCCAGACTGCTGCCAATTTCCGGTAACTTTTTCGGACCGAAAATCAACAAGGCAAGAACCAAGATCAATATCATTTCGGGTAGACCGATACCAAAAACATTCATTAAAGCTCCCTCCTGTGGTATTTGGCGAATGCGAGTGCATCTTCCTCCCAGAATCGCGAAAGTCCCCTGCTGCGGACTCACTCACCTAAAGTATAAGATCGGATTCAAAAAAAATCCCGGTCGGACCGGGATGCTAGCTTAGGCATCTTCTGAACGAATTCAGGATTCGGCGCTAGCTACCGACTGAGACTACTCCAGTCTACATTCACGCCCTCGATGATCAGAGAAGCATTGAAGATTTGCAGAATAATCAGCAGGAAAACAAAAAACAGACCCATGAAAACCGCCATCACGGGGGTGGTTCCCCAACCGGGTGTAACTTTACCGTACTCTGCGTTTAGGGGTCTTAGGCGATCGCCCAACCAGGTTCTTTGTGCCATAACTTACGTACAATGTGTCTTGACTTAGTTTTGTGAACTAGTGACATACTCCCGACACCGACAAGATCGGTACAGTGCGGGCTTCTTACCAACTCCAGCTATTGCTTAGGATGCGCGATAAGCTTTATTGACGACACGGGACGCCCCTCCGCACCGGATTGGGAAAAAGGTGTACTAGTCTTTGTAGGCGGCGGTTAGCTCGAACCTACAAAGACTAGTTTAGCATCTCAGATCCTGCCCCGCCATTCTTCCCGACTCTCATTCGTAGCGGCGCGGGATTTTCAATCC
The DNA here is from genome assembly GCA_963838375.1 of uncultured cyanobacterium. Classification (GTDB taxonomy): domain Bacteria; phylum Cyanobacteriota; class Cyanobacteriia; order Cyanobacteriales; family Geitlerinemataceae; genus DVED01. Next base: position 433,365 of record CAWIQY010000021.1, read on the forward strand.
TTTGTATCGCCGCCGAATAGAGAGCGGGGCTGCTGACGGGAAAGCTCAGACCGGTCTACGACTGAAGTCTGAGCTTCCCCATTCACTGGGAACCGCCTCAAAAACTCTGTAGTTTTTTTGGTCTTATATTCCCTCCAAGGGCAGAAGTCCGGGTTCCCAAGACCCAATCTAACTCTGGCAACACTTACCTCAAAGCTTGGTTTTCACACTGAGGCATTGGTGGTCTAGATATTTTGATTGTACTAGAAAACATCGAGGATTCGTCATCTATCTAGAACCTGTTTGACGAGTGCCAAAATCCATTCTAGATGGAATCCTCGATGTTTCGCTGGCATGAACTCGCCATAGCTCCTCTACGAGAGAGCGCCCGCGATCGCTTTCATCCGCTGTAGCCTTTTCACCCAAAGATGATTGGGTTTGACGAGCTCGTCCACTGGTTTTGCTCGGTTTCCCGGTTCGCCAGTTGCTCCAAGTGGATCGACTGGCGAGCCCGGAGGGCACTTACAGCTACAAAGCAAAACTTTGACCGGGCAGCCGCCTGGGTTCCCAAGGCCGATCTCCCTAAAAAGGGAAGGCTTTAAACCCAAGTTTTTGGTAACATTGTAAACGATCGGTGCTCATAATCAATACCACTTATGGAACCTGCAACAGTTCTTAGTATTTCGCTAGCGGCATTCCTCATTGCCTTTACAGGCTATGGGGCATACATTTCCTTCGGTCCCCCGTCTAAGGAACTCGACGATCCCTTTGAGGATCACGAGGACTAATCATTTCGGGAAGTTCAGAAGTTAAGGAGAGACAACCTAGAAGTCACAAGGTAGAGGGGAAGGGGTCATGCGTAGGGAGTCCTGGCTGTTCGCCCTTCTCACCATCTCATCCCCTCCTGTGCTTCACTCGTTCCCTGGGCGATCGGTTGGTACACTAAAAGAGAACCATCCCATTCAGTTTCATTTGAGGATTTATGCAAAAACGGACTTCGTTGGATACCACGAACTTGATGCGTCGGGCAGAAGAGTTAATTAATGCGGCTTCTAACCGCTACCGGATTACGGTACAAGTTGCCAATCGCGCTAAACGCCGTCGTTACGAGGATTTTGATAATATCGACGATCCGATGATGAAACCCGTGATGCGGGCGATTATCGAAATGTCTGACGAACTCACCAGTACGGAAATTATTGGGGAATAGTTTAATTGCTAGTTGCTAGTTGTTAGTTGCTAGTTGCTAGTTGCTAGTGGCTAGTTGCTTGCATAGTACGGAATGTCTAGTGCGCCGCACTTACTCCTGTAACTTCTGAAATACTTATTACTTAATATTTATTATTTCCCTGATGAATCTGACTGCGCAAATCCTTGCTACCGTTCCCGGAAACCCTTTAGAAGGATTGCAACGTGCCGATCGTCTTTGGGAGTCGATTAAACAGCAAAATATGCCGATTCCCGAGGTGATTCAAACCAGCGATACGTTGCTGGGCGAAACCGATTGGGATGTTATTGTTTGCGGAGGAACGTTAGGCATTCTCATCGGTTTGGCGCTGGTGCGCCAGGGTTGGCGGGTGGCATTGGTGGAACGGGGAATATTGCGGGGACGGGATCAGGAGTGGAATATTTCCCGCAAGGAGTTGGAGGTTTTTTTAGAGTTAGACTTGTTGACAGAAAGCGAACTCGATCGGGCGATCGCTACGACTTACAATCCTGCCCGTGTCAGCTTTCTCGACGGTCCCGAACTTTGGGTTCGCGATATTCTCAATATCGGCATCGATCCGGTTTTTCTCCTGGAAACTCTCAAGCAAAAATTTCTCTTCGCGGGGGGAAAACTGCTAGAAAATACGCCATTTGAAGGGGCAGTAGTCCATCCGGACGGGATTCGCGTACAGGCGGGGGGAACATTAACGGCGCGGTTGCTGTTGGATGGCATGGGACACTTTTCGCCCATCGTTCGTCAAGCGCGACAGGGACGAACACCCGATGCGATTTGTATGGTGGTGGGAAGTTGCGCCACGGGGTTCGATCGCAATGAGACGGGGGATTTGATGGTGTCTTTTACCCCGATTCAAAATCAATGTCAGTATTTTTGGGAAGCGTTTCCGGCAAGAGATGGGCGTACCACCTATTTATTTACCTATCTTGACGCACATCCCGATCGTTTCAGTCTAGAATTTCTGTTTGAAGAATACTTGCGATTGCTACCCGAATATCAGCAAGTGGAATTGACGCAATTGCAACTAAAACGGGCGCTATTTGGCTTTTTCCCATCCTACCGCCAAAGTCCGCTTCGATCGCCCTGGAATCGGATTCTCCCTATCGGCGACAGCAGCAGCAGTCAATCACCGTTGAGTTTCGGCGGGTTTGGGGCAATGTTGCGCCACCTACAGCGTCTAAGTACGGGTGTTGATGAAGCGTTGCGTAGTGATGCGATCGATCGTGCGTCTCTCGCCCTTTTGCAGCCCTACCAACCGAATCTTTCCGTTACCTGGTTGTTCCAGCAAACCATGAGTGTGGGGATGGGGCAAAAAATATCCCCCAATGCGATTAACGAACTTCTCGGGGCTGTTTTTGCGGCGATGTCGGAGTTGGGCGATCCGGTGTTGCGTCCCTTTTTGCAGGATGTGATCCAATTCGGCAGTTTGTCGCAAGCGCTATTTAAAACAGCGATCGATTCTCCTCTGGTTGTTGCCAAAATTATTCCCCAAGTTGGATTACCACCATTACTGGACTGGATGCGCCACTATTGGGCGCTAGGGGCGTATCGTGGGCTGTCGGCAGTGGGAAAACGGGTGGGGGATGGACAAGGGCGATCGTCGCCACAACAGTATTATATCCGCCGCTGGTTGGACGCTTGGAAATACGGATCGGGGGGAGATTATTCCCTATAGGCGATCGGTTCCGGAATTGTCAGTTTTGGGCTTGTAGTTTGCCAGAACTTACCGATCGGCAAAGGTTTCGGTAAAGCTGGCGTTAACAAAAGTGTAACGCTCTGGCGGAGTCTAGAACTCTTCTGCCAAGATGGGGCAAAGTTCAGCGAACGATCGTGGGTAGTAGGGGCGAAGCATTCAGATGAGAATTTATGGGTTTAACCAAAGATTTTGCACTGAATGCTTCGCCCTACTTTCGTTGTTAAATTGTCAGGACTGATTTGATGAAAGCCTCAAAATCTCCGGTTTCTAACTATTTTTCTGTACTGATCGAACTGTTGCGCGATCGCCACAGTTTTATGGCAGATATCGGCAAAAACGAGCGGGTGAAAACTAAAATCACAGCGTTACTGTTTTCTAGCTCAATCTTTTTTGCTGTTTATGGACTCATAATGGGATCGTTTAGTGGCTGGATGCAAGCGATCTCGTCCGCCGTCAAGTTACCGATTTTGTACTTGATGACGATGACCATTTGTTTGCCAACACTTTACTTTTTTAATATCCTCTTTGGATCTCGCAAAAACTTTATTCAGCATATTGGGGTGGTGATTGCGGCTGTGGCATCTATTAGCGTTTTGCTTTTTAGTTTTGCTCCTGTTACGCTGTTTTTCTTGATTAGTGCGCCCAATCAATATAGCTTTTTCTTGCTGTTAAATGTGGCAGTTTTGACGTTGACTGGCTGTGTGGGAATTAAGTTTCTGTATGACGGAATGCAGCTAATCTCCGAACAAGAAGAAGGAACTCTTGAAGGAAAGCAAAATCAAACAAACTTGCTCAAATCTTGGTTATTTCTATATGCGTTTGTAGGTAGCCAATTGGGCTGGACATTACGACCTTTCTTTGGCTCTCCCGATCGACCTTTTCAATTATTCCGAAACCTGGAAGGAAACTTTTATCAAGGGGTCTTGACTGCCATTTTAAACTTATTCGTTGGAAGTTAAGTTCGATCGATCCCAGTCAAAAGTTAGATTCCTCTAGATCCTGACTGGGATTGTTAGGATAATCAAAAATGCAAATCGATTCAGGGAAAACCGGACAGCTTCGGTCTACAATTGGATTTCCGGGAATGAAGAGAAACTCAAGATTGGTTAAAGTTTGCAACGGCTGAATATCGATGACTTGATTGTCAAATAGTGATAATTCGGAAAGATTGGTTAAGTTTTGTAGCGGGGAAATATCCGTAATTTGATTGTCTCCTAAACCCAGAATTGTTAAATTTGCTAGAGATCGAAGCGGATACAAGTTGGTAATTTGATTATCCCACAAATCGAGTCCTTCTAGGCGGGTTAATTCGGCTAGCGGGTGCAGATCGGAGATTTGATTAACTCCAGCACTCAGTACCGTTAATTCGGTGAGTTGGGATAGCGGTTGCAGGTCGGAAATTTGATTGTCGCTGAGGGACAAAACCGTTAAATTTTTGAGCTGGGATAGCGGTTGAAGATGGGAAATTTGATTGTGATAGAGAACTAATCCGGTCAGATGCGATAAAGACGCCAGGGGTCGGAGATCGGATATTTTGCGATCGCCCAAATTTAGGGATGAAAGTTGTTGCAGTCGAAAATTTGCTCGATCGCAATGGTCAGTTTCCACGAGTTCCATTAGCATTTTTACGGTATGTTTGGCATCCGCAGGTAGTCTTTTTTGATGCAAACACCAGTCGGAAAAGGTATGAAATTCTGGAGTTTCCCAAACTCTAACTTCAGCGGCAGGAGAATCAAACATGGATGAGTGAGAATTGGCATTTAATACTTTTAATTCCTGGCATATGGGAGCAATGAGATAAAATTTACGCAGAGGATTTGCTTTGTAGGGGCGAAGCATTTGCTCGACTATCTTGTTCGAGACATGATAATTTTTGTGCAAATGCTTCGCCCAGTCGCCTAACCCTGGATTAGACAAAATTTACCGATCGCAATCGGTCATTGCACGAGGATCGACGAGACGATCGAACTCAGTTTCAGACACATATCCCAACTCCAAACAAGCTTCTTTTAACGTTAAATCTTTTTCCGATGCCAGGTGTGCAACTTGAGCCGCTTTGTCATAGCCAATATGCGGTGCTAAAGCCGTAACTAACATTAACGATCGATCGACATGGCTTTGAATTTGCGATCGATTTGCTTGCAATCCCTTCAGTAAGAATTCAGTAAAATTATTGCAACTATCCGAAAGAATTTCAATCGATTGGAGTAAATTAAACACCATCATGGGTTTAAAAACATTCAGCTCAAAATGTCCCTGAGAACCCGCAATCGCGATCGCCGCATCGTAGCCCATCACTTGCGCCGCTACCATCGTCATCGCTTCGCATTGTGTGGGATTCACTTTCCCCGGCATAATCGAAGAACCCGGTTCATTAGCGGGTAAACTTAATTCCCCCAAACCGCACCGAGGACCACTTCCTAAAAAGCGAATATCGTTGGCAATTTTCATCAGCGAACAAGCTAATGTTTTCAATGCCCCACTCGCCATCACCATGCCATCATGGGCTGCCAAAGCCGCAAATTTATTAGGTGCAGAAACAAATGGTAATTCCGTCATTTCAGCAATTTTTCGAGCAATTCGATCGGCAAATCCCGGCGGCGCATTCAATCCCGTTCCCACTGCTGTTCCCCCCACTGCCAATTCGTAAAGATCGGGCAATACTCCTTCAATTCGGCACAAATTCGCATCCAATTGTGCCACATAACCGGAAAATTCTTGTCCTAAAGTGAGGGGAACTGCATCTTGGAGGTGAGTCCGTCCAATTTTTACAATGTCGGCAAATTCTTCAGATTTACGTTGCAGGGCATTGCGCATCTTGCGGACATTAGGCAACAATCGATCGCGAATTGCCACAGCAGAAGCGATGTGCATGGCAGTGGGAAATGTATCGTTAGACGACTGAGACATATTCACATCATCGTTGGGATGGATAGGATTTTTACTGCCCAAAACCCCGCCGGCTAATTCGATTCCCCGGTTAGAAATAACCTCGTTGACATTCATATTGCATTGGGTTCCGCTTCCCGTCATCCAAACCCGCAACGGAAAGTGATCGTCGAGTTTACCGTCGATAATTTCATCAGCAGCTTGGGCGATTAACTGTGCTTTTGTTTCCGACAGTTTTCCCAATTCCTGGTTGGTGAAGGCAGCCGCTTTTTTGAGGATAGCCATCCCCCGAATGACTTCCGGCGGCATGATTTCCCGCCCGATCGAAAAATAGGCGATCGATCGCTGTGTCTGTGCTCCCCAGTACCGATCGTCGGGTACTTCAATTGCTCCCATGCTATCGGTTTCTCTGCGCATTTTCCCCGGTTCTGATTCGCTCATTACTGTATCCTTCAAACTTTTATCCTTCAAAATTGGTTAACAAGCATAGCACTTTCGCAAAGGCGATTTCGCCCAGACCAATGAGAATTCAAAGGTAAATTTGGGTCGGTTCTATAAACGCATCCTACAAAATACCGATGAACTAGGCAATACGCAATACCCGCTTGCCGATCGCCAAAGCAAGCAGAAGATGAATTCAATCCCGTTGAAGTGAGGAAATCGCCATCTCGCCACGAAATCAGTCTGTTTCTGAGGACGCTTCCGCCGATAAGTTTGATATACTTATAGAACTTTGAATTCTTAGGCAAACCGATAACTCACAACAGCCTAAGATAAACTATTAGCATTCATTGGTGTTAGGAGCGATCGATGTCCGCAGCCTTTTTACTCAGTCGCATTGTTCTACGGTTTAACAATCCATCGCAAGACTTGCGCGGTGAACTTTCAGCCGCAACCCTCGCACCCGATGGTAGCCTGTGGGTGGGTTCGGACGAATTCTTAACCGTAGAACGCCTGTCGCCTGTCGAACCGGGAATCTACGGGAATCATCAAGCCTTTCCAGTTGCAGATTTTATCGATCTCTTCAACGATGAAGATGAAATTGATATCGAAGGGATGGATTTCTCTGAGAATTATCTTTGGCTGACGGGATCGCACAGTACTAAGCGTAAGAAACCAAAAGGAAAAAAGCAAAAAAAAGATATTAAACGGCTAGCAAACATTAAAACCGATGCTAATCGTTATATTTTAGCACGAATTCCCGTCGTGGGCGATACTCCTTTCAAATCTTGCTCCCATCCTAAAAAGCCCGATATGAGGCTTTCGGCGGCTTGTTTGCAAACCGAATGTCAGAGCAATATCCTGATAGCAGCGCTCAAAAGCGATCCCCATTTAGCCCCTTTTCTTGCTCAGGATTTACCTTCCAAAGATAATGGTTTGGATATTGAAGGGTTAGCCGTTTGCGGCGATCGAATTTTTCTGGGCTTGCGCGGTCCGGTTCTGCGGGGTTTGGCGATCGTTCTCGAGATTGAAGTTGAGGAAAAAGAACCGGGTATTTTAACTCTTAAAGAAATAGGCGAAGACGGCAAATGCTATCGCAAGTATTTCGTCGATCTGCACGGTTTGGGGGTGCGAGAATTGTGTCTTGTCGGCGAAGATCTACTGATTCTAGCCGGTCCCACGATGGCACTGGCTGGATACACGCGGTTATTTCGCTTGAACAATGTTCTCGATCTCGAAAAAGATAGCATTTTTTCGCGCGACAACGATCGTCTAGAGTTAGTCTTCGATCTGCCCTTTACCCCCGATATTGACAATGCTGAAGGCTTGGCTTTATTACCCTGCTTGGGATATAAAGATTCTCTACTCGTGCTTTACGATTCGCCCGCTCCGTGCCGAAAAATTGATGACAATGCCGTACTTGCCGATATCTTTCGACTGCCGTAGATTATCCCTGAGTTTTACGAGCTCCAGGACGAAATGCAGGGACTTTTTCTAGCACCGCGATTAAGCCGATGCGACCCGTTTCTAGGGTCGCATCGCTGAGTAAATCGAGAACGGCAAGCCCCAATATTTCCTCGAGTTCTGCTTTCAATTTCGGTCGAATAACTTCATCAAGATCCGATCGCAATTGTTCGACAGACTCTTCTTTTCCTTCTTGGAGAAGAAGCTGTTCTGCCGGAGTGATGGAGTCTTCTAAGATAATCGTTAACTTGTCTTCAAACAGCTCGCAAGTTACCTTGCTCGGTTGATGCCCAATTCGATCGCGATATAAAGCTTGAATGCGTTGAGAAATAGTACGTTCGACTTGCCCACGAGTTAGCTCTGAAGTTTTCATTATGTCATCATCCTTAAAACATTAAGCCAAAAGCAACAGTCAGTCTAGAGAGATCGAGGCTGCACCATATATTGGTAGAGGGTTTCGGCTGCATTCTAGATTTTACGATCGCTTTTCAAACGATTGTACAGGGAACCTTGCACGTTAGCACTCGTCGATGCCACCATTGGAGTTCACCAGCACTTATAGCGACTCTACCCGATAAGTCGGTACACTTTCTAATACGACAATAAAACCGGTTCGATCGGTTTTTAGACTCGTATCTCCTAGCAGATCGAGGACGGAAATCTGTAGATCGGTCTCGATCGTAGTACGAAGGTGTGGCTGCAAAGCACCTTCAAGTTTTTCTCGCCATCGCGCAGCCGCTTCTGAGTCACCCATGTCGATCATCGCCCGTTCGGTGGAGGAGACACAGTTTTCGATCAAAATGGTTAGCGTTTTGCTCGAGAGATGGCAAGTCACCTGGCTCTGGTGATTTCCCAGCCATTCACTGTACAACTCTTGAATATGTTGAGCCAAAATGTGTTCGACTTGAGACTGGGTGAAATCAGAAGGATTCATATATCATCTTTAGCAATATTGAGCTCAATAGAAATAACGATCGATTTTCAGCTTCCACGTTGACTTTAAGTTTATTTGTATTGCTTTTTTTTAGGTCTGATGACTGGATAAATGATATCGCATATTCCAGACTCATAAGGTACAGATTTCCGGACTCTGGGGAATAGGCAATACAAAACCGGAATCCAACTTGGATGTACTTCACAAGTTAAATAAATAATAAATATAAAATATCTGGAAAAGTTTTAGCATCTATCCTCAGAAAGAAAAGAACCCGATCGAGCGGCTGACCCGGACTCAAAGAACCGAGCGAAGTGCCCGATCGGGTCGGGTAAGGATAGACAAGCTAATACCGTTCTCTCTCGATCGTCTCTATATCGTCTTTGTGAGGATTCTCGGCGAGGATATTGAGTTCCATTGCCAACGCCTCAACCCCCCGGATTTCGACAGATTGTAGATACATTTCTCCCGATGGAACCCCAGGCTAAAAGTTAACAGAAAAATAATGACAGTACGCAAAAGAGATTGGGTGGGTCATGGAAAAACCCACGACACCTTGGTTTACAATTTGTTTCGTGGGTTCGATCTCGAAGCTCTGGCAGGAGGAAAGTTTTGAACAAAGTGAGTTCGTCAAAAAAGTCAACGCCGGTCTCCGGGCGAGCTGTTGATGATATCCCCGAAGCCGTCAGGGATGTGCCCGTCGAATCGACGACTGCGCCTTCTTCTGGAGGGGGAAAATGGCTGATTCGGTTTCTGTTGGGTGGTTTGGGGTTGGGCATTGCCGCACTAGCCACAAGTCTATGGTTCGTCTGGCACTCAGGGCAGCAACTGATGGCAAGTCAGCCGGAAACCTCTACCCCTATTCCATCGAATTCGGATTCGCCGTCTGGGGCAACGACCAACGATCGAGACAATCTATTAGGACATTTACCCTACGAGGAAGCTCCTGCCGAAGAACTGCAATCGATCGTACCCGACGGAAGTATCAAACTACGCCAAGCCGCAGCCGACGAGTTTATAGCAATGGAGGCGGCAGCACAAGCCGATGGCATCAGCTTGGTGGCGATCTCGGGTTTTCGCACCCTAGAGGAACAAGAATATTTATTTTTCGACATCAAAGCCGAACGGGGTCAGGAAGCGAAAAAACGGGCTGAAGTCAGTGCTCCTCCGGGTTACAGCGAGCATCACACTGGCTATACCGTCGATATTGGGGATGGCAATACCCCGGCAGCCAATTTGAGTGTGGATTTTGAAAAGACGGAAGCATTTAAGTGGCTAGAAGCCAATGCACCTTACTACAGTTTCGAGTTGTCATTTCCCCAAGATAATCCCCAAGGCGTGTCTTACGAACCCTGGCATTGGCGGTTTGTGGGCGATCGCGACAGTCTCGAAACCTTTTATAAAGCTCGTGGTTTGAGCGAAGACCAGACCCCATCTCCCACTGAAACCCGCAGCCGGGAGACCGAAGAAAGCCGCCAGTAAATCGCCGATGAACCTCCTGAAATTTCTTACCCTTGCCTCAATTTCCATCGCTCTTTTGGTCGGATGCGAGACCGAAGATCCCGAAGCGACGCCCAGTGTCAAGTTGCCGCCTGCGGGATCGAAACAGTTTGTCGAGCGCACTAACCCGGTTTCTGCCCCACCTAAACCCGATCGTCCCTTAACTGTCCCCCCAGATGTCCCCGATGCGCAAGTTCAACAGCAAATCGAGAAATTCCTGACTCGTCTGACTTCTGAAGGATTCCCACCGGAAAACCAAGGGGTGTGGATTCAAACGGAAGACACTTTACTCGCCAATCACCAAGGAACCAAACCCCTCCCCGCCGCTTCTGTGACTAAAGTGGCAACTGCCTTAGCTGCATTGGAAATTTTCGGTGCCGATCGTCAGTTTGTCACCGAAGTTGGGGCAGTGGGTTCGATCGAAGATGGGGTATTACAAGGGGATTTGGTGATCGATAGCGAAGGCGATCCGTTTCTGCGCTGGGAAGAGGCGATCGCTATCGGCAATCTTCTCAACGAACTGGGCATCCGGCGCGTGACCGGAGACACGATCGTCAACGACAAGTTTTACATGAATTTTTGCCCAAACTCCTTCGATCCTTGCGCCCTCTCTCCGGGAGAATTGTTATTTGAAGGATTGGATGAGCGTTTGTGGACCGCAGAAGCGCTGCAACAGTACCAACAACTCCCCCTGGGAACACCGCGTCCCCAAGTGACGATCGAAGGGACAGTACGGGTAGAATCCCAACTTCCCGATGGCGTAAAACCCTTAATTCGGCATTACTCACCACCGCTGGTGGAGCAAGTCAAGCTGATGAATCGTTACAGCAATAATATGGTCGCTGAAGCACTCGCCAAGGCGGTTGGCGGCGCGAACGTCGTTGCTCGAACGGCAGCGGCAGCCACAGGCGTCCCCCCGGAAGAAATTCAATTGATTAACGGTTCCGGTTACGGAGAGGAAAATAAAATATCTCCTCGGGCGGCGGTGGCGCTGTTTCTAGCCCTGCAAAACAACTTTCAAGCGTTTAACCTCAGCGCTGCGGATATTATTACTGTAGTGGGTGAAGATCGAGGGGTTTTAGATAGTCGATCGCTTCCGGAACTCTCGGTGGTGAAATCAGGTAGTTTGAATAATGTCAGCACGATCGCCGGTGCGGTGCCCACCCAAGTTCGCGGAACGGTTTGGATCGCTATTTTCAATGGGGGGGTCAACATGGAAGGCTTTCGCGCTGCTCAAGATTCGCTCTTGAACGATTTTGTCAAGCAGTGGGGCGCGGTTTCTGCCTCTCCTGCCGAGTTAACGCCGATTCCTAATCCGATCGCCAAAAAGGCTCGTACGGAAATCGTCAAAGAGTAAGCCGATCCCCGGCTGAAAGCACGGGGAATAAACCTAACAAAGCGATAAAATTCCAGTAGTACAACAACAATACTTGAATCTTGAATAATGAAAGATCTACTAGAAAACCTCGCTCGTTACCCTCGTTACCTAGTCACCATTACCCTAGGCATTCTCTATAGCGCGGCAATCCGCTTTAAACCCCTGACGAAAAAACCCGTGACGCTGATCGCGCTGGTTGGGTTGAGTCTCTCGGGTGTCATGTTTCTTATTTTTACCCTCCAGGCGATGTTGGGGCTAAGTCCGGTAGACTGGTAAACGCAAAGTCTCAGCCCAATTAGCTGGAGTGGGGGCGAAATTATGGCTAATAGTCGTCGAGTCGAACGGGTGGCATCGCTGATTAAGCGCGAAGTCAGCCAAATGCTGCTACATGGAATCAAAGACGATCGGGTTGGATCGGGGATCGTCAGTATTACGGATGTGAATGTGTCCGGAGATCTGCAACACGCCAAAATTTTTGTGAGCATTTACGGGACGGAGGAAGCCAAAGCCGAAACCATGGCGGGGCTGGAATCGGCTGCTGGATACGTGCGATCGCACCTGGGTCAGCACCTGCGTTTGCGCCGGACGCCGGAAGTGAGTTTTGTCGAAGATCGCTCTCTCGAACGGGGCGATCGAATGCTCGATTTGCTCAATCGCCTCAGCCGAGAGCGAGAGGCGTCTCAAGATCCCGAACCGTCTGTAGAAGTTGAGAAGTACCAGGAGTAAAAACGTTGGATCGTTCTACCGTTCCCATGGGGTTTCCCTCCCTGGATGAGTTGTCTTTAGAACGACTGGTGGCGCAGATGTTTGTTGTCCGCGCCTCGGGGTTCTTGTTCGATGGGCAAATTCGCTATCCGGCTTGGGAACCTCCTGCTGCCCAACTCCAGCGGTGGATTAGCGATGTGGGGGTGGGTGGGGTGATTTTGGTCGATGGCAGTGCCACAGAATTGATGGTGCGAAATCAGCAACTGCAATCCTGGGCGGATATTCCTTTGTTGATTTCGGCAGATATTGAGGAAGGAGTCGGTCAGCGATTTGCCGGGGCAACTTGGTTTCCTCCGCCGATGGCGCTGGGGGCGATTTGGGAACGCGATCGATCTCTGGCTTTGCGCTACGCCGAACAAATGGGAGAATCGACCGCACAAGAGGCATTAGCGATCGGTCTGAACTGGATTCTGGCGCCGGTGGTGGATGTGAACAACAATGCCGAGAACCCGGTGATTAATGTCCGGGCGTTCGGGCAAGATCCCACCACGGTTTCGGCGCTGGCAACGGCATTTATCCGGGGGACGCAACGTTACCCGGTTCTCAATACCGCCAAACATTTTCCCGGTCATGGCGATACGAGTGTGGACTCCCATCACGAGTTGCCGATACTGACCCATTCTCCCGAAAGACTTGCGCAGATTGAGTTACCGCCTTTCCAAGCTGCGATCGATGCGGGAGCGGATGGAGTAATGACGGCTCATTTGGTGATTCCCGGTTGGGATGGGGCACAACCGGCGACGCTATCTTCGGAGATTCTTACGGGGCAGTTGCGGCAAAATCTGGGGTTTGAAGGGTTGATCGTTACCGATGCACTGGTGATGGGAGCGATTGCTAAGGGCTATGATGCCGGGGAAGCGCCGGTTTTAGCCATCGAAGCGGGGGCGGATATCGTCTTGATGCCTGTAGACCCGGTTGTCGGGGTTCGGGCGGTGTGTGCGGCGGTGTCGGCGGGTCGTCTCAGCCGCGATCGCATTTGCCAATCGGTCGATCGAATTTGGCAGGCAAAAGCTAAGGTGTTTCCCGATGGGAGGCCCAATCCCTTAGAGCCGAAAACCTCGATCGCTCAACTGGCGACTCCTGCCGCCCAGAACTGCGCGGCAGACATTCTGGGAGAATCCCTCCTCTTTGGAGGTTCCCTACCCTTGCTGCGCCCCACAGAGGCAACAGAGACAACAGAGGCAACGGCGTGCCGAAATGTTATTGTCATCGACGATCCGTTTCAATGTTCCTTCCTCGATCGTCAAGCTCCGGCGATCGCACTGCCCCAACAACGGGGATATTCACTTCAACTGGTTGCCCGCAATACCATATCAGAAAACCCTAACACTGATAATTGTTGTGTCGCCGAATTGTTGCGAACTGTAAAGTTTTGCCCGACGTTGTTACAAGTTTTTGTGCGCGGTAACCCCTTTGGGACCAGCGCGTTGCTGGCAAAATTGGCAGCCGGTTGCCTGCAATACTTACTAGAAACGGGCGAATTGCAAGCCGTTGCCATCTATGGCAGTCCTTATACACTCGAGCAATTCATTCCGAAACTCCCGCCACGCTTGCCTTACGTGTTTTCTTACGGACAGATGCCCCGCGCCCAAGAGCGAGTTTTGGCAACCCTGTGGGGAGATGACGACATTCCGGCGCAGTCGAAGGGCGCTGGGAATTACCTTTAGACGACTCGCTTCCCAAAAAGACTTGCGATCTTATCAGAATTTGTAGAAGTTAAGCGAAAGTCTTTAATAAAAATTAATAGGTTGTTAATATCCGCAATCGTAGGTTAGCGTGAAAATAATAGCTATTAGGTATATATTGCTACAAGAGACCTTCAAGCTAGGTTGGGTGGCTCCACCAAGCTAAGCGGGAGTTTTTCGGAACGATTACCGCTACCTGAGATGAGCTCTAGAAAATCTCTCGAGTTCGGCCAGGATAAGGGTTTTTTAGCTATTGTCAAATTGTCAATGCTTTCGGGGTAATCAACATGGCTCTGTCAACTTCTACCATCCAATACACACTTGATGCAATTCAAGACGAAGCGCGTCATCTCGTTCAGCGAGGCTCTCTCAGCCGCCAACAACCCATTTACACACTTTGCCAGTACATTCCGGCGCGAGAGTGGGTTGTGGTGGAAAACACGCTAGAACAGCACAGCTTTCTCCTACGCGATCGCATTGGCGATTTAATGGGACAAGAAGCTTGGGAGAATGACTAATTTCTGTCTTGGGATTTAACAACTGCGATCGCGTTGTCCCCGATGCGACACGATCGCAGAATGGGTCGGGGACAACGGAGCGAGAAAACCTTAAATTGAGAAAAACTTAACTTTAGGCATCTTCTTGCTCTCGGAGTAGCTCTAGCTCCTTACGCAGCGTCGCAATCTGTTCGGTCAGTTCCTGAAGTTCTGTTTGCACGGCAATATCGACTTCCGCCGCCAGGGTTTCAGCCACTGACGAACTCGCCGAGTCGGTCGGGGGTCTACTGGTCGCAGAGCGCCCCTGACCGATCGCGGTATCCACGAAATTGCGAGCTTCTTGCTCGGTTTGTTGACCTTTTTGCGCCCATGTAGCAGCAATTTCAGTCCACTCCAATTTGAGTAGATCTAGGTTTTCTTCGCGCTTTCGATCGTCTTGCAAGCTTTCGAGCAAAGAAGCTGTTGCGCCTACAGTAATACGGAATCCAGTTTGTAAGTTTTGGACTAGGTTATCGGAAGTCATGGCAAACTCGTCGTTGTAGTGGCGATCGTCGAAGGCAGCGCCCCGACTATCTGGTCTAAAAAGTATGCTAGCACTGAAGCCAAGTTCGTAGAAAAGGGAAAGAGTGTCGATCGACATTTGCCCGATTGATGTTGCAGACCGATCGCTAGTGTTAAAATTAACTTAAAATCCGCCCAGCGGTGCGCCCAGAACAGATTTAAACCCTAACGGAGAGTGACCGATGCCAGAGCCGATGAAGTGGGTCAACGCTTTGTCAACCCGTCCCTCCTTAGAAGCGGCTGTTGAAGAAGTTGTCGATTGCGTGCAGCAGTCGCTCCCCGGCGAGGCTAACTTAGGATTCGTTTTTATTTCCGCTGCTTTTGCCAGCGAGTATCCCCGGTTGATGCCCCTTTTACAAGAGCGTTTGTCCGTTCCCAATCTCATCGGCTGCGGCGGCGGCGGGATTGTTGGGGGAGATTTGCCAGGGCAGTCTCGGGAAATTGAAGGAGAACCGGCTCTGAGTCTGACGCTGGCGTATTTGCCGGGGGTGAAGGTCGAGACGTTCCATGTTTCATCCGAGGCGTTACCCGACTTAGATAGTCCGCCCCATCGATGGGTAGAAGCCATCGGCGTTCCACCCCAAGACTCCCCTCAGTTTATTTTGCTCGCCGATCCATTTCGCTCTCGAGTCAATGATTTGCTCGAAGGGTTGGATTTTGCCTATGCCGGATCGGTCAAAGTAGGCGGACTGGCAAGTGCGGGGTATAGCAATCGCGGCACGAGTTTATTTTGTAACTATCATCTTTACGATGAAGGGACGGTGGGGGTGGCGCTCAGCGGAAATGTGGTATTAGATGCGATCGTCGCTCAAGGATGTCGTCCCATCGGCAAACCCTATCGCGTCACGGAAGGGGAACGCAACATCATTCTCGGGTTAGAAGAATCGACAGAAACCGGAGATCTTTTGCCGAGCGGTGATTCTCAACCGCCACTGAAGTTGTTGCGGGAGTTACTGCAAACCCTGAGTCCCGAAGATCGGGAGTTAGCACAAAATTCTTTGTTTATCGGATTGGTGCGGGATGAGTTCAAACTGACATTAGATCGGGGAGACTTTCTGATTCGGAACTTAATTGGGGTCGATCCTCGTATGGGGGCGATCGCGATCGGCGATCGGGTGCGTCCCGGTCAGCGTATTCAGTTTCATCTCCGCGATGCTCAAACTTCTGCGGAAGACTTAGAAGTATTATTGCAAAAATACCAGAATAGTCACGATGGCACGGCAACCGCAGGCGCCTTGATGTTTGCCTGTCTCGGACGTGGCGAAGGCTTATACGGCGAACCCGATTTTGATTCTCGTCTGTTCCAGAAACATCTCAAAGATGTCTCTCTGAGTGGTTTTTTCTGTAACGGGGAAATCGGTCCTGTGGGAGGCACGACGTTTTTACATGGCTATACGTCGGTGTTTGGGATTTGCCGCCAACCTTAGAAGTTGAGATCGGTTCAATAGCGGATAACTGTCTTTTAGTCGAGAGCTAAATTTTCCTCATCGTCTGGCGAGGCGGATATCTGATTGCCCACCAGGTGGCTCGTCCACTTGGTCTCGACTATGGCGCTATTTCTCATAAAAATAACAAAAACTTATCAAAAATATTACAAAACTTTACAAAACAGTTTTTGTTTGCTAGGCTGTACTATATCAGGCTAGAATTCAACTACCCAAATTTACCGCCAGCAAAAAGCCGCCATTTCCCAGTTCCGAATTAACGATCTGTGCAATCATTTCCATAAGACTCGAATATTCATGGCACAACCTGGTGGTAAGGTCTTTGCACTTCAATGTGGCTAGCAGAGGTATTTCCCAACTCTCTCAACTGGTGTTTCTATCTAGTTTTGTAACAAAGTAATGAGTTCAATCCCAACACAATCCCCTTCGGTAGACTCTACCGAAAAATTCCTGCGATCCTTGACATCTCAGTCAGCGACGACCATCGAGTCCGATCGCGATCCAAAATACTTGACCTCCCAGTGGTATACGGGTAACGGGGTCATTGAAGCTGCCGGGGATAATCGATCCTTTAAGGTTTGCGCCACCTACACCCTGGAAGCCGAGGTAAAACTCGTCAATGGCGTCTTCGATGTCGCCAATCCCGTTTTAGCCGAAGTGTATCGCGATCGAGCTCGCTGCGTGGCGGTGGTAGACCAGACTGTAGACGAACTCTACGGCGATCGACTGCGCCAATATTTCGAGTATTACGAAATTCCCCTAGAAGCCAAGGTGTTGCGCGCCTGGGAAGCCGATAAAACCCCAGAAACCGTCCACGAAATTCTGGCGTTTTTGGGCAAAGATGGTTGTGACGTTTCCCGCAACGAACCCGTGTTGGTGGTGGGTGGCGGTGTTCTCAGCGATGTAGCGGGACTTGCCTGCGCCCTGCAACACCGACGAACCCCTTACGTGATGGTGGGAACGACCGTGGTGGCTGCGATCGATGCCGGTCCCTCGCCGCGAACCTGCACCAATGGCAAACAGTTTAAGAATAGCATCGGTGCTTATCATCCCCCCGTGCTGACCTTGGTCGATCGGGGCTTTTTCCGCACCCTCGATGTGGGACACGTCCGCAACGGCATGGCGGAAATCCTGAAAATGGCGATTACCGACGATCCCGAACTTTTCGAGCTGATGGAAAAGTATGGTGCGCGTTTAGTGGAAACTCACTTCGCCACCGTTGACGCCGATGCCGAACTGGAAAAGATTGCAGATGTTGTCATCTATCGGGCACTCTTTTCCTACATGAAGCACGAAGGGACGAATATGTTCGAGACCTTCCAAGATCGACCCCACTCTTACGGACACACCTGGAGCCCCCGTTTCGAGCCGGCGGTGAAGATGATGCACGGTCATGCTGTTACGACAGGAATGGCATTTGGGGCGACCTTAGCGGTTACTCTAGGTTGGTTAGAGGAAGTCGATCGCGATCGCATCGTCAATCTGTGCCGCTCTCTGGGTTTGACGGTATTCCATCCCATTCTCGAAGATCTCGATTTGATGATCGAAGGTCAAAAGAATATGCAGCGCAAACGTGGTAGCGGTGGATTGTGGGCAGCGCTACCCAAGGGAGGTATCGGTCAGTGCGACTACGCTCGGGAGATTTCACGGGAGACCTTAACCGAGGCAGTTGCCCAACACAAAGAATTCTGTAGCGCCTTCTCTGACGGTGGTGCGGGTCAGCAGATGTACTTGAAGGATTTGGGTTTGGAATAGGGGAAACAGAGATGACAAACACAACCCAAATAAACGCAACCGTTCGCCCCGTAACCCCTTTGGGTATCTTGGTGGAAAAGCTCGAAACGATCGTCGAGATGGCGGACCAAGCGCAGGTGAGCGAACCCCTCGCCACTGCACTCAAAGAGGCTTATGCCCTCGCTGCCGGACTCGATCCGTATATTGAAGAGTCCACCACGTCGGACTCCGAGGCGCTCAAAGCACTGACGCAAAAGACCCTAGAGGAAGACTGGAGCCGCCTGTTTGACGATCGAGAAACGGTGCGCCACCTGGAACGCGAGATGCTCTCCGGACATCTGGAAGGGCAAACCCTGAAGATGTTTGTCCGCATGAGCGGTGCGAAGCGGATCTTGGAAGTAGGAATGTTTACCGGATATTCGGCTCTGGCGATGGCAGAAGCCTTGCCAGAAGACGGATGCCTGATTGCCTGCGAAGTCGATCGTTATGTTGCCGATTTTGCCCGTAGTTGCTTTGAGAAATCGCCTCATGGCAGCAAAATCAAAGTTGAAGTTGCTCCGGCTTTGGAAACGCTGCAAAAATTAGCAGATGCTGGGGAATCTTTCGATCTGGTGTTTATCGATGCCGATAAGAAGGAGTACGTCGATTATTTCAAGCTTCTGTTAGAGGCAGAATTATTGGCTCCCGATGGCTGGATCTGTGTGGATAATACCTTGCTTCAGGGTCAGCCCTATTTACCCCCACAGCAGCAGACTCCCAATGGAGAAGCGATCGCTCGATTTAACCGTTTTGTCGCCGACGATTCGCGAGTGGAGCAAGTTCTACTCCCACTGCGAGATGGTTTAACCATCATTCGACGACACTAAGTCGTCGGAAAAGTGTAAGTTATAGCAGTGTACGCTAGCGTGTTTACAAATGACAAACACAGGATGTCACTCAATTTTGGCATGGCGCTATTTCTTCTGAGTTGTAAACACCCTTGGGTTCATTGCTATAACTGTGAGTTTAGAAGCGAATTCGTATCATTTTAGTTTCTGGGAACACAATCCAATGCTACTTACTATCTTGAAGAGCAAACTTCACAGAGTCAAAGTCACTGAAGCACAATTGTACTATGAAGGTTCCATTACCGTTGACGAGGAACTACTGAAAACCGCCCATATTCTTCCCCATGAGAAAGTACAAGTCGTGAATGTTAATAATGGTTCTCGACTGGAAACCTATACAATTCCGGGTGAATGGGGTAGCCGGACGATTTGTCTCAATGGTCCGGCTGCTCGGATGAATTCGGTGGGTGATGAAATCATCATCATCAGCTACGCTCAAATGACAGAAGAAGAAGCTCTTTTATATCATCCTCTAGTTATTTTGGTGGATGAAAACAACAATCCACGGGCTGAAAGCAACAATCCAAGCGATTGATTTCGGGATTAGATATCTGTCCTAGGGATTTTGTCAAGAAATTTCTTGACAAAATCCCTTTAAATCATTTTTAAATCGATTAGTTTACTATAATTATTGTTTTAACTCAATTGTCTTCTAAATGACTGATGTGGTGCTAGAATCATCTATCCAGAGACGGATTTATGCTGTGTTCCAAAATCTGGGAACTCTATTCTTACTATTAATTGTTTTACCCTTTAATTTAATCAAGGTAATTCCTTCATTACTGTGGAATTTCATAAGTAAACCCTTTCAAACAAAAGGAATAGTAGAAAACCCGAAAAATATCATAGTAACGGGTGCTAAAATGACAAAAAGCTTGCAGATTGCTCGATCGCTTTGTGCAGCCGGACATAAAGTATTTCTGCTAGAAACTAATCAATATTGGTTTTCGGGAAATAGATTCTCTAACGCGGTGACAGGTTTCTACACTGTACCCGACCCTCAAAAAGATTGGGATGGTTATTGCCGGAAATTATTAGAGATTGTCAAAAAAGAAAAAATAGACTTATTTATACCCGTATCCAGTGCTGTTGGATGCTACTCTGAATCTTTAGCAAAAAAGATTTTGTCCGAGCATTGTGAAGTCTTGCACTTTGATGCTGAGATCGCTCAGATGTTGGACAATAAATTTACATTTATTGAAAAAGCCAAAAGCCTGGGTTTATCTGTTCCCAAATCATTTTTAATTACCAACCCAGAACAAGTTCTTAACTTTGATTTCGCCACGGATGGCAGTGAGTATATACTCAAGAGTATTCCCTATGACTCAGTGCGTCGTCTGAATATGACGAAATTACCCATGAAGTCAATAGGAGAAATGGAGGATTTTGTTAAATCTTTGCCTATTAGTGAAGAAATACCTTGGATTATGCAAGAATTCGTCAAGGGACAAGAATATTGTACCCATAGTACAGTCAGGAAAGGAAAGCAAAGACTGTACTGTTGTTGCAAATCCTCGGATTTCCAAGTCAATTACGAACATATCGATCGTCCGAAGATTTACGATTGGGTAGAGAAGTTCGTTAAAGAATTGAATCTAACTGGACAAATTTCCTTCGACTTTATCGAAACAGAAGATGGTCGAGTTTATCCGATCGAATGTAACCCCAGAACGCACTCGGCTATTACCACATTTCACGATCGTCCAGAAGTGGCAGATGCTTATATTAATGATAGTAAAGATGAGAAAGACACTGCATTAATCCCATTGCCAAATAGTAAACCGACTTATTGGACTTACCACGAACTTTGGCGGCTGACAGAAATTCGATCTTTAAAACAATTGAAAGCTTGGATAAAGAGAATAACTGAAGGAACAGATGGTATTTTTGAATTGAACGATCCTCTTCCATTTCTGATGGTACATCACTGGCAGATTCCCTTACTTTTATTAGAAAATCTAAAAAAAATGCAGGGTTGGGTGAGAATCGATTTTAATATTGGGAAATTGGTAGAAAAGGAAGTAGAGTAGAGCGCAAAATAAAGTTTTCCATGACCCAGAAATTCTTAATCATGAACCTCCAATTGTTATGGACCGACAAGTTGGGATTGCCATTACATTCGTTGCCTTTTTACTATTATTTATAGTAGTAGGAATTTACTCAGCGACTCAAAAAGAAAATACCACTACAGATTACCTGCTGGCTAGTAGAAATGTGAATCCATGGCTGACTGCGCTATCAGCTATGGCAACGGGTCAAAGTGGATTTTTATTCATCGGTCAGGTGGGTTTTGCTTACAAATTGGGGATTTCCTCCCTTTGGCTGACGATCGGTTGGTTGATTGGCGACTATCTGGCTTGGTACTTTATTTTTAAACGGTTGAGACAACTTTCGGAGGAAACAGCTTCAGATACGGTTTCCTCCTTTCTCAGTCAAAATATGAAAGGGTCTCGTTCGATCGCTATTATTTCTGCTCTCATTACCATTAGCTTTCTCGGTTCCTACGCTGCGGCGCAACTGGTAGCCGGAAGCAAAGCACTGAATGCGGTGTTCGGATGGAACTACGATTTAAGCATCATTATTGGAGCTATTATTGTTGTTATCTATTGCTTTTCTGGAGGAATTCGGGCATCGATTTGGACAGATGCGATACAGGCGATCGTGATGCTGGGTTCCTTGTTACTTTTGTTAGTTGTAGCCGTTGCCAGTTGCGGGGGAATGGGGAATCTTTGGTCATCTTTAGCAACGATCGATCCCACATTAGTTAACTGGAATTCGTCTCAACAACCTTGGGGCTTTTTCCCTTTCTTTGTCGGTTGGATTGTAGCCGGCTTTGGTGTCGTCGGACAACCTCAAATTCTGGTTCGGGCGATGGCGATCGACACAGCAGACAATATCGCTTTTGCTAGAAATTTGAAAACCTCTTTTGGATTGACCAACTCGATCGCGGCAATGGGAATCGGCTTAGCAGCAAGAGTTTTGATGCCGGAGTTGATGAGTTCGGGCGATCCTGAATTAGCACTTCCCTATCTATCTCTAGAACTGTTGCCCGCGGTGCTAGTGGGATTGATGCTAGCGGGACTATTTTCTGCTACGATATCCACGGCGGATTCTCAAATCCTTTCCTGTTCGGCGGCGCTAACCCAAGATCTTTTTCCTGCTGCCGCCCAATCTTACAAATTGGCGAAGCTAGGAACCTTAACGGTAACAGCCGTTATTTTGGCGATCGCCCTAGCTGGAAATAATAATGTCTTTGCACTCGTCACCTTTTCTTGGTCGGCATTGGCGTCGGGTTTGGGACCTCTATTACTGTTGAGAGTTTGGCAGAAACCGGTCACTCTACCCACCGCGATCGCCATGATGGGAGTTGGCATTGCCGCGGCTTTAATTTGGAACTTGGGACTTAATCTCTCGGGTGCAGTTTATGAAGTTCTGCCCGGTATGGCTGCGGGAATGGGAGTTTATGGACTGACTCGCGTTTTGGGTCATCGTAAATAAGTTTGTTGCTGGTTATTTCGTTGAGGATATTCATCATGTCAGTGCTTCGCATTCTTCATTTAGTCGGTTCTGCCGAAAATAACTTTTACTGCGAGTTGTCGCGCTTATACGCCAAAGATTGTATCGCCGCAACGGCAAATCCTTCGCGCTACGAATTTCACATTGCCTACATCACACCCGATCGTCAGTGGCGGTTTCCCCCGTCTGTGAGTCATGAAGACATCGCCGCGACGAAACCCATGTCTCTGTCTGATGCCGTGCAGTTTATCGCCGCAAAAAATATCGATCTGATGATTCCACAGATGTTTTGCATCCCAGGAATGACTCAATACCGCGCCCTATTCGACTTGCTGAATATTCCCTATATCGGTAATCCCCCAGATTTGATGGCACTGACGGCTCACAAAGCTAAAGCCAAAGCGATCGTGGCAGCAGCAGGAATCAAAGTTCCTTTTGGGGAACTACTGCGCCGGGGAGATCGACCGACCATTAAGCTTCCAGCCGTGATTAAACCTGTCAGTTCCGACAATTCTTTCGGGGTGACTCTGGTGAAAGATGTTGCGGACTATGATGCAGCGATCGAAAACAGCTTTTGAATATGCAGATGAGGTCTTAGTCGAAGAATACATCGAACTGGGTCGAGAAGTCCGCTGCGGAATCCTTGTCAAGGATGGCGAGCTTGTCGGTTTACCTCTAGAAGAGTATCTGGTGAATTCCCAAAACAACCCTATTCGCAGCTATGCCGATAAACTCAAGCAAACAGAAGATGGTGAGTTGCATTTTACCGCCAAGGATAATCTCAAATCTTGGATAGTAGATCCGGGCGATCCCATAACTGAAACGGTTGGGGAAGTGGCGAAGAAGTGTCATGAAGCATTGGGATGTCGCCACTATAGCCTGTTTGACTTCCGGATCGATCCACAGGGACAACCTTGGTTTCTAGAAGCGGGATTGTATTGTTCTTTTTGCCCGAAAAGTGTGATTGGTTCGATGGCGAGGGTAGCGGGAATACCTATAGATGAGTTGTTGAGGAACGCGATCGATGAAATGTTCGATCGTGCCAAATCGTTATAGAAAGAATCAGCAGTCGGGATATTGGTTTTTCAAGGACTTGGGGATTTATTCGTTTTCATTGTGCAACATCTCCGTAATCAAGAGCATGAACAGCGATCGCTCCGACACCCGTTCCGGATGGTTGAATTGTAGTATTTTAGCCGTGACGCGACCTTGGGGAGTTAGGGGAATAATAGAGCCTGTGGCTTCTAGGCAAAAGTGGTCAGACCATTTCTGGGTGCGAGGATGGAAAAATGGGGTCAACTGCTTCGTTTTTGGGTCGATCGAACCTAAATCTGTACCTTTGAAACGATTGTAGTCAGGACAAGCGAGCGCCAAGTTCTCGGCTTCAGTAACGCCATCATGTTTTTGGGCAATGATATGTTCGATTTCAAACGCAAAGAGGGAAACTTGCTGGGGAAATCGGCAATATTCGCACTGATTCTGGGCGCGTTGGGTGACGAGCCGACGCAATGCCGCCCGAATGTAACTCATGCGGCAGACTGTAGCTGCTTGTAGGCGTTGGCTTTGGCGAGACGGACGAGGTGTTCGAGCAGGAAGTACCGATCGAGTTCAATTGCCTCTTGGCGGGAGAGGGTGCGAGATTTGTTGTGTTCGAGGAGTTCGCTCATGCGAGATTGCAACGCAGGTGTGGGGCGAAGCGCAAATATCTCTTCAGGACTGGGAAGGCTTGCCAGAAATTCGAGGATCTCGAGATCGTCTTGGAAAGAAATGGTTTCGGCGGTAGGCATTTCTTGCAGAACACGATCGAGAATTTCCGGTAGGCGATTGCCCATCTCCTGGAGCTTCGCCCCAAGGCTGTCAGGGACTTCGAGGGTAATTTGCATTTTCGATCCTCTCGAGCTGAATTCTTACTTTTGATTGTATCGGGTTAACCTAAATTTAGCGGATCGACATCGATCGATACAGAAACCGCCGCCGGAGTTCGATCGCGCAATTCCCACAAGATTGGCAACTCCATCTCAACACCGGGTGCAAACTTGAGCAAAATTTGCCAACGAAATCGATCGGCAATTCGCAAAATTGGGGCAGGAACCGGACCTAAAACTTGGTAAAACTCTTCGTTTTCTGGCTGTAAAAGTTCGGCAAGTCCAGATCGGCAGTAGAACTGACTTCTCCATCATCTACACCACTTAATCGTAACAAGATCAATTTGCCACAAGGGGGATAATTCAAGGCTTGGCGCTGTACCAATTCGTTGACAATAAACGACTCGCATTCGTGTTGTTTCACCGCCAAAACCACCGGATGCTCAGTGGTGTAGGTTTGCAGAATCACCCGTCCGGGATCGTCTCCGCGCCCCGCCCTTCCTGAAACTTGAGTGAGGGTTTGAAATGCCCGTTCGCTGGCAGCGTAGTCTGATAAATGTAACAATCCATCCGCCGCGATAATCCCCACCAAACTCACCGACGGTAAATCTAACCCCTTGGTTAACATCTGCGTCCCCACCAACAAGTCAGCTTCCCCGGCGGCGAACTGACGCAACAACTGCCCGATGAGACCCCTTGCGCCGGGTGGTGTCGCTGTCGAACCGGATGACTCGCAACTCGGGAAACTCTCGCGCCAACTCCTGAACGACTCGCTGGGTGCCACTCCCGAAGAATTTGAGATAGGGAGATCCGCAATCAGGACATTGGGGCGGTTGCAGTCGGGTATGCCCGCAGTAGTGGCAGCGCAGTAACTTCGCCGCGCCTTCTTGGGCGTAGTGGTAGGAGAGGGAAACATCGCAGTGGGGGCATTCCATCACCTCACCGCAACTGCGGCAGGAGACGAAGGTACTGTGTCCCCGACGATTGATAAATAAGATGCCTTGTTGTCCGGTCTCTCTGAGTTTTCTTAGTTGAGTTTGTAATGCGCGACTGAAAATAGATTTATGTCCCGCCTGGAATTCCGATCGCATATCGACCACTTCGATGGGCGGCAACGGACGGGATTGAATCCGATTCGGTAAGGAGACATAATAGGTGTTGGCGGCTTGGGGATTGGGAGTTTGGGCAATTTCTAGCCAGGTTTCTAATGACGGTGTTGCCGACCCCAAAACTAAGGGACAATTGAGGAATTCTGCCCGCCATTGCGCGACAGTGCGGGCGTGGTAGGTGGGAGAAGGACGATCTTGTTTGAAACTGCTATCGTGTTCTTCGTCGAGGAGAATCAAGCCTAACTTAGGTAAGGCTACGAACACTGCCGATCGAGTGCCAATGACCACTTGAGGTTCTCCTGACAGCATTTGCCGCCAAGTATCGTAGCGTTCGCCGTCGGAAAGGGCACTGTGGTAGACACAAACTTGTTTGCCAAAGCGAGCGCGAAATCGATCGGTGAGTTGTGGCGTCAGTCCAATTTCTGGCACCAGAACTAAAGCCGATTCCCCTCGGGCTAAAATCGGGGCGATCGCTTGTAAGTATACCTCGGTCTTTCCAGAACCTGTAACCCCGTGCAGCAAAACGCGAGCATATCCCGACAGTTGGGAAATGGTATTTAAAGCGATTTCTTGTTCTGGAGTCAGAACTTTAGAAACATCAGCATCTACCTCTTCCCCCCTCGCCGTTCGCAACACTTCCCGTTCTTCTACAACAACGCAGCCTTTCTCTTCCAAGGCTTGCACCGTTCCTCGAGAAGTAGCTGCCGCTTGCACAAACTCACTTAACCACATTTCTCCACCGCGACGTTGCAACAAAGTTAGAACTTCTTGTTGACGATCGGTGAGATCGTAAAACGCGGGATTTTGTATGACTAAAATCACCGCTTTTTGCAGTTTGGGTTTCGCCAGCTTAGGGGGTTCTAAGTAACTTTCAACCCATTTTCGCTTGGTTAGTTCTCGGATGCCTCGCGTTGCGCCTCGGACTTGTTGCCGGAGGTATTGCCCGGTATAGTTGCCCGTTTTGGAGGCTTGGAGAAGGGCGAGAACTTGGCGGGCGGTGGTACTGATAAAAGCTTCTGCACCGGGGGGAATGGCAGCGGTGTTCAGGCGAATTCGACGTTGCGATCGTCCTAACAATCCTGGCGGTAGGGCAACGCGAATCGCTTGAATTAGAGGTGTGTAGTAATATTGAGAAACTTTTTCGAGTAACTGCCAGTAGTGAGGTGGAAAGAAACCTTGGGTAACGATATCATCCACATCTTTAAGACGATCGATCTCTAATTCTACTGGAGGAGAATTGAGAAGACGAATGGCGATCGCGCCCAGTTGTTGCGCTCCGAAGGGTACACTCAAAATATCCCCCGGTTGTGCGTCCAAATCCGCTGGCAAGCGATAGGTAAACAGTTTATCCGCACCGGGAGAGTCTACCAGCACCTCGATAAATCGATCGCTTTGAGTCGGCGTTGCGTAGGTTGCCTGTGGTTCGGCAAGTGTCAAGGTGGTTGGAGCCATGGGAGATTAAGCAATCAGTAATTCACGAATAGAGGCAAGCGGGAAAATAGGGGCGTACAGAAGATTTTAATGAATGAAGGGTAGCAGTTTTTGCAGACGATCGTCGAATCCAGAATCATTATTTCCCTATTTCCCTTCTCAACGCAATGCCCTGTGGTTCAGTAAGATTGGATATAAGGAACGATTCTGAAGTTGAAAAAGCGATCGCCATGTCAAAGACCAAAATCTTACAAGAAGGACAGTCCTATACCTTTCGGTCTTACTTTGAAATGCCTTACGAAGCGGACGAAATTCTCGCAGAGTTAGGCTATAGCTTAGTTCGATCGCGTTTGGTTCTGCCGAAAAACGATCGATCCTTAGAACGACTGCCAGAACTCAAGCAACGCCTAGAAGATACGCTTTTACTCATCGGTTTGAGTAGCGAAGCAGCACGGCGAGAAGCGTTAGTCTTTCCCGTTTTGCTCGAAGTTGCCCGATTTTGTCAATGCCAGATTCGCATTGAGTATCCCTTAACCGTCAACAATTGGCTCAAAGGTAATTTAGACTATTTCCTGCGTCGAGAACACAGCTTACTGGTCGTTGAGGCAAAAAACGACGATCTTTCCAGAGGGTTTACTCAGTTGGCGGTGGAAATGATTGCACTGGCACAGGCAGAAGAACAGGAGGTGATCTATGGCGCTGTGACGATTGGCAATGCCTGGAACTTTGGGCACTTAGATACAAAACAATTCAGAATTAGTCAAGACATCACGCTTTACCGAGTGCCAGATGACTTAGAACAATTGACTCAAATCCTCGCGGGAATTGTCGATAATTAACGATCGAAAACCTTTCAATTAACAGGACAAATAACTATCCCCGATGAGCGACTAACCCCGATCGATCTGCTTCAACAACTTTAAAATCATTTCCTCGAGTTTCGGAGACATCTCCAAAGGCAAACTGCCTGTTCGCAAATTTAGATCCCGTTGGGGAAACGGAATTTCCACCTGGGATTTCCGAAAAGATTCTTCAATCTCAAAATATAAATCGCTTTTCAAAATATATTGTCGGCTGGGATCGTTACACCACACCCACAACTCAAAATCGAGAGAACTGTCCCCAAAGCCAGAAAAGGTGACTCGCGGCGGCGGAAGCTTTAACACATCGCTATGATTGACAGCAGCATCTAACAAAATAGACTTAACAACTTGAATATCCGAACCATAAGCGACTCCGATGGGAATCCGCAGGCGAGAAACTGGGTTATCGTGACTCCAATTCATCACCTCAGATTCCAAGAAGCGGGAATTGGGGACGATAATGGAGATTTGATCTAACGTGCGAATCACGGTACTGCGACTGCCGATGCGTTCCACCGTTCCGGTATATTCCCCAACTTTCACAAAATCTCCGGCTCGAATGGGACGCTCGAACATTAAAACAATGCCGCTGCCGAAGTTTTTGGCAATGTCTTGAAAGCCAAACCCAATCCCAACACTGAGAGCGCTAGCCAGGATTGTCAGGGAACTGAGATCGAGTCCCCACAATTGTAATAAAACGACCGTTCCGATGGCGATGACGAGATACTTCATCACCGTCGTCACAATTTCACCGGTGTTGCGTTTGAGCCCGGTGATGGGTAAGATTCGAGATCTGAACTGATTGGTCAATTTGTTCGCTAGTGTTACCCATCCCACCAGTAATGCCAGGAGAATGAGTAAATTCGTAATCGAATACGTTCTCTCTCCAGCAGTAAACAGCGGTTCGGTGAGGCTATCGAGCAGGATTTCCAGGGATTTGTAGCTCCATTGCCGCGTCCAGGGGAATAAATTAGTAATGTACAATGTTGCAGTAACGAACACCAATAAACGAGCGATCGCTAAAGTGAGACGCCAAACTTTCATCCATTGAAGAGAATTCTCGTCCGCCACATCCGGTTTGAGGTAAAGCCGCCAAACTTCTCCCAGTCCCCAATACAAGAGCAACGCCACCACTGCTAAGGAAAAGGTTTTCAAAAGGGTTTCTCGAAGAAATTCTCCGTCCCGTTCCTGATGTGCCCGTACCAGAGCTTTCTGAATAATTTTTTCCCACAGAAGTGCCTGTTGTGTCGGAGTGTGTTTTTCTAGAGAGGCATCTTGTTCTGTAACGGTGAGCAAGTAGCGATCGTTAATCAGTATTGTGGGTAAGCCGTTGCGTTCTTCAATCCGAACGTCGATCTCTACAGGAGATTCGGCAAATGTCCTGAGTTCTCCCTCGATCCAATCCGCTCGTTCTGCGGCGGGAAACTCTTCGGAGTCACTGAGTTCAAATAGCTTTTCTCCATCGAGAACGATCGATTCTTTTGGGAGAAGGGGATTGACTTGAGCGCTAGCCGGACACAGCCACAACCCCAATAGCAAGATCGCCGCGATGGCGAGGCTGTGCCAACGACGCCGAATTTGGAAACGATGGTAGCGGTATTGATGATGCAATGTGCTAAAAGAATTTCGCAGACGAGCAGATGTTCCCATTTTTAACTGAAGTGAAATGTTATTTAAAATAGGTAGCTAACTTCCATTGCACCTACAACTATATAACCTAATCAAGCAGACCCCTTCTACCTGTTGGCGAGTTCGATCTCGATGGCTGCGGTTCCCATGACTGTTCCCCAAAACGGTATGATATTCGTTGTTTGACTATCAGATTCGCCGCCATTTGTCCGAATTTATGACCGAAGATCGAGTTCGAGAACTGATTGCAGATGTCGATCGTGCTGATTCTGCCGATAGCTTGCTAGATGCCGTGAAAGCCCTGTCCGCAGCGGAGTCAATCGGCGCGATCGCCAAGCTAGTCGAAGTGTTGGGGTATAATAACCCCGGTGCGGCGGTGGCAGCAGTGGATGGATTGATCGCGATCGGCGAACCCTCTGTCTTGCCCCTCCTCGAACAGCTCGACGGTTACAACTACGGCGCTCGAGCTTGGGCAATTCGGGCTTTGGCAGGCATCGGCGATCCCCGTGGTTTAGACATTCTGTTAACGGCAGCAGACGATTTTTCCTTGAGTGTGAGACGCGCCGCAGCACGAGGTTTAGGGGCGCTGCGGTGGCAAGATTTAGAGATCGATCGTCTTCCTGATGCTCAGAACAAAGTATTGGAAACTCTATTACAAACGACTGAAGATCCAGAATGGGTGGTGCGTTATGCTGCGGTTGTCGGTTTAGAAACCCTAGCCACTTCGCCTAATCTCGCCGTTTCCAACTCACCGATTCATCAACGACTCGAAGAAATGACCGCACAGGAAGTCGAAAAGGGCGTTCGTGCGAGGGTTTGGCTGTCACTCAATCGAATAGAAGGATAGTAGTCGGGTGTGTTGAAGAACAAAACGCACTGTTTTTGAAAGTGACTGCCATCTGCCATAAAATCGACTATCTGAAGATTCTAGCCAGCTTGCCGATATTTTATTACTACGAAGTGTATATAATAGTAACAAGAGGTTAAAAAGATGTTACACTGGGCAATCAAAGTGAGAATCTATCCCACAGATGAGCAGAAAGTCATTCTCGCTCAACACTTTGGCTGTGCTCGGTGGTGGTGGAATTATGCCCTAAATCTTAGTATCGCGACCTATCAAGAGACAGGAAAGGGTTTAAAGCAGTCCACACTCAATTCATACCTCCCCAAGCTCAAAAAGCAAGAGGAAACCGAATGGCTGGGTCAATGCTACTCGCAGGTTTTACAGGCGACTACTCTAAACCTGACGACCGCTTTCAAAAATTTCTTTGGCGGTAGAACTCGTTATCCCCGATTCAAGTCCAAAAAGAACCGTCAATCGATTCAGTATCCCCAAAACGTCAAGGTGCAAGACGGACAGGTAAAATTTCCCGGCCAACTGGGATGTGTCACTGCCAAATTGCATAGACCGATTGAGGGTGCTGTGAAAACGGTAACGGTGAGCACGACCCCTTCGGGTCAATATTTCGCGTCAATCCTGACCGAGATTGAAGGCGAAAATCCAAAAAAGAACGCAAATGGCAAAGTAGCCGGGATCGATTTAGGACTCAAAGAGTTTGCGATCGTCAACGACGGTATCAAAACCTCCAAGTTTGCCAACCCCAGATATTTTGCCAAACACGAGAGAAATCTGGCTAGAAAGCAAGCCAAATTAGCCAGAAAAAAGAAAGGGAGTCAGTCAAGAAATAAAGCCAGAAAATTAGTTGCCAGGGTTTACGAGCGTCTATCAAATGCCCGTCAAGACTACTTACATAAACTTTCCCGGAAGTTGGTTGACGATAACCAAGTCATCGTAGTCGAAAATCTCAACGTCAAAGGCATGGTCTGTAACCGGAAGCTCGCCAAAGCCATCACTGACGCCGGATGGGGAACGTTTGTCAATTTTCTTTCCTATAAACTCGAAAGGGATGGGAAAGTTCTGGTGGAAATTGACCGATGGTTCCCTAGTTCTAAAACCTGCTCGAATTGCCACTACCAAATCTCCGAATTACCGCTCAACATTCGGATGTGGGACTGTCCTAGTTGTGGGACTCACCACGACAGAGATGAAAACGCGGCAATCAATATCAGAGCGGAAGGCATTGCTACGCTACAGGTCTTGGGAACCAGGACTTCTGCTGAGGGAGGGGATGTCAGTCCAAGGCGCGGACGTAAGTCTGTGTTGAGGCAATCCCCTGTGAAATCAGAAGCCAGTGCTCTATCCGAATCGATGAGCGTCTGGTAGTTCACACGTAACATGGAGATGTCAGAACCCCAGTTTTGTCAAGAAACCAGGGTTCTAAAAAATTTCTGTACTCCCCACCTCTCACACTGGAGAATTTGAATGCTGCGACTCGAACACATTAGCAAGATCTATCCCTCTGGGGAAGTGTTAAAAGATGTCAACTGGGAAATTAAACCCGGAGATCGAATTGGTTTAGTGGGGGTCAACGGTGCGGGTAAATCTACCCAATTGAAAATCCTGGCTGGAGAAATCGAACCCACTGCCGGAGAAATTATCCGTCCCGCGAGCTTACGAATAGCTTATCTGACGCAAGAGTTTGAGGTCGATCCCACCCGAACGGTTCGTGAAGAATTCTGGACAGTCTTTACAGAAGCGAACGAGATTCAAAGTAGTTTGCTACAAGTACAGCGGGAGATGGAAACCGCAGATCCCGAGGAGTTGGATCGGTTGATTCATCAACTCGATCGACTTCAGCGCAAGTTTGAAGCCTTAGATGGATATGGACTCGATGCGCGGATCGAGAAAATATTACCGGAAATGGGGTTTGTAGCCGAAGATGGCGATCGTCTTGTCAGTGCTTTTAGCGGCGGTTGGCAGATGCGAATGAGCTTAGGTAAAATTCTACTTCAAGAACCTAACATCTTACTGCTGGATGAACCGACAAACCATTTAGATTTAGAAACGATCGAGTGGTTGGAAACCTACTTAAAAGGGTTAAATACGCCGATCGTCATTGTCTCTCACGATCGCGAATTTCTCGATCGGCTCTGCACCCAAATTGTGGAAACCGAACGCGGCGTTTCTACCACGTATCTGGGCAATTACTCCACTTATTTGGAGCAGAAAGCCTTGAGCCGCGAGATGCAACAAAGTACCTTTGAACGGCAACAGAAAGAGATTGAGAAACAGCAGCAATTCGTCGATCGTTTCCGAGCCAGCGCTACTCGCAGCACCCAAGCCAAAAGCCGCGAAAAACTTCTGGATAAAGTCGAACGGGTAGAAGCCCCGATCTCGGATTTAAAAGGCTTGCACTTCCAGTTTCAACCCGCCCCTCGCAGCGGTCTAGAAGTCATCACCATTCAAGATTTGACCCATACCTATGATGATAAAATCTTGTTTTTGGGAGCAAATCTGGAAATCGAACGGGGCGATCGAATTGCCTTTTTAGGACCCAATGGCGCTGGAAAATCAACCCTTCTGCGCTTTATTATGGGTACGGAAGAACCCAGCGATGGCAAAGTTGTATTGGGCAAACATAACGTGATTCCTGCCTATTTCGAGCAGAATCAAGCCGAAGCTCTGGATTTGGAGAAAACCGCGATCGAAACCATTCAATATGCCGCGCCGGAGTGGAAACACGAAGAAGTTCGCAATTTACTAGGTCGCTTTCTCTTTAGTGGAGACACGGTTTTCAAGAAAGTCGGTGCACTCAGTGGAGGTGAAAAAGCCCGCCTTGCTCTGGCGAAAATGCTGTTACAACCGGCAAACTTACTCATTCTAGATGAGCCGACCAACCATCTGGATATTCCAGCTAAAGAGATGCTGGAAAATGCCCTGCAAAATTATGATGGCACGGCAATTCTTGTCTCGCACGATCGGTATTTTATCTCTCAAGTTGCCAACAAAATTGTAGAAATTCGCGATGGAGAGTTACTAGTCTATCGTGGAAATTACCACTACTATCTCGATAAGATAGAAGAGGAAAAGCAAAAAGCAAAACAGGAGCGCATTTCTGCTGAGAAAGCCGCTAAAGAGGCGGCTAAACGGGAAAAACAGAAAGCGAAAAAAGCTGGAAGCAAAGCTCGTTAAGCGATCGAAAAAAAACTCCAGATCCCCCATTTCTTAAAGAAATCGGGGATCTAACCGGAAAATTAGCTACACTAAAATTCCAAAACACGATATTCTCCTTCAAAAGAGAGAGTCACCCAATCTCCAATTCAATCCTGCGGTAGATGAAGATCGATCGATCTAACCGGGACAATAGAAGGAAATCTCAATCGTTATCGACTACCAATGAAGGTTTCCTCAAAATTTTCTCCAAATTCGACTCAAAAAACCGTAGAGCCGCCAGCCACTGAGGCGGCTTTCCTTTTTGCCGAAACTACCCTCAAAGAATCGTTGCTGCGGCTAGAGCAACTCACTGCCAGCACCGGAAAAACCCTGGCAACACTGGCTGACAATCCCGTCGTTCGATCGGTTTCTAAAGTCCTAGGTAAAGACTGGATTTCTGCGCTTCTCGGTCGAGTCAATACGGCAAACGCCAGAAAAGTCGTACTCGATCTACAAATACAATATCCCACCGAAACGCCCAGCCAAATAGCCCATCGCCTCATGGTCAACAAAGCTATTCAAGCTGGGGGAATCGGACTGGCAACGAATATTCTTCCCCCCATTGCCGCCGCGCTCTTTGCCGTCGATTTGGCGACCGTCGTGCGATTGCAAGCAGAAATGGTTTACGAGATTGCAGCCGCTTATGGTTTGGATTTGGAAGATCCAGCACGTCGAGGGGAAGTTATCGCCTTATTTGGCTTATCTCTGGGTTCTGGGACGTTAAAAACCGGTTTGAGCTTTTTGGAAATCATTCCCGGATTCGGTGCAATTCTGGGCGCTTCTACCAATGCGGTAATGCTCTATGGTTTGGGATATGTCACGTGCCGATTTTACGAAACGAAACAATTTTCGAGCGATTTCGATCGATCAAATGAGACATCTGAAACGATCTATCCTAGGGAGGATGAAGAAGCTCTATTGTATTCCGTAAAATAGTCGTAACATACGGGTTAAACCCCGACATACTACTGAAAAATAAAGGAGTTCGTTATGGATATTCTTCGCCTTATAGCCGCCTTTTTTGTTCCCCCCCTGGGTGTGTTTATGCAAGTGGGCATCGGCACTCAGTTCTGGATTAACATCCTCTTAACATTACTCGGCTACATCCCCGGAATTATTCACGCTTTTTGGGTCATCATCAAAACTCCAGATGGTGTTCGTAACGACGTCTAATCGGACTCTGAACCATGCCTGAACCTATTAAAGAGAATATCAAAGACCAAATCTCTGCCGACCTTCAGAAAATCAAAGAGGAAGGCAGTTCTAGAACGGATAAAATTCGGCAAATTGTCCGTTCTGCGGTTTCCGAAGCAGTTTCTGAAGTAAAGGAAGGTTCGGTCGAAATTCGGACAGTTGTTAAAGATGCAGTTTCAGCCGTTCTGGATAGCTTCCAGGGTAAAAGCAACGCCGTTAAAGAAGATGTGACAGCCTCTATTGAAGGTGCGATCGAAGCCATTGGTGCATCCAAGCGGGAAGCGATCGCCGAAACTCGCTCTCAAGTCAAACAACTTGAAGAACGACTCGAGAGCGAAGAGCAAGAACTTCAAGTTCAAGTTGATGAAGTTTTGTCGGATCTTCAGGAAACAGCCGCCGAGAAATCGAGCGATTTGAAAGCCACTCTAGAATCGGCGATCGATGCCATTCAAGATAGCGAGGAAGCCGCGCTGATGAGAAAGCGTTACGCTCAACTCAAAGCAAAATTAGCGGTTCTGCAAGCCGATTTGAGCCTTCGTTTTGGCGATCGATACGATGAAGTTAAAGATCGTTTAGATGAAGCAAAAACTTGGTACGATCGCACCCGCGATCGAGCAGAACTAGAAACCGGGAATCACCCCGTTGAAAAAAAACAAGAAAAATTTGAATCACAGTTAGGGGAAGTTGGAGCGGCAATCGGTCGAAAAGAGAGACAAGTTCGCCATCTAGTTCGCGAATTGTGGCATTCCTTAACCGATCTTTTTGACGGTAAATAATCCTCTATCTGGCTGTCCTTTATTATATTAAAGAAAAACAATGAACAACACAATTAGTATTGCATTGACCTGGCTTGCCACCGCACTGAGCCTATTAGTTGTCGATCTCATCGTCCCCGGCGTTAGCCTGAACACCTTTTCTGCGGCTTTAATTGCAGCCGTTGCAGTGGGATTAGTCAACTCCTTTGTCAAGCCAATTATTTCTATCCTATCTTTACCGCTCAATATTTTGAGCTTGGGACTTTTTTCTCTCGTTGTCAACGGAATTTGTTTCTGGCTGGCTGCCAGCTTTGTGCCCGGCTTTGCTGTCAATGGAATCTTAGCGTTTATCTTTGGACCGATTATCCTGTCTGCCGTCAATGCATTCTTAGGTAATTATTTAACCCAAAGAACGATAGATCTGAATTTGGCGGGAAACTCGACCAAAGCGATTGGCGAATAATATTTCGATCGACTGCACGACCCTTAAAATCCACGAGCCTTAAAATACAGAAAAAGCGGGTAAGTCGAACAGACTCATCCGCTTTTTGCTGGTAAAAATACATCATAAACCACTGTAATCTAACGTCAGTCGGGATTAAGTAGCAGGTAGCTAGCTACAAATCCCCCATTATCTCCCTAAGAAAAGCGGAGTTCAGCCTAAAGCTGACCAACTTATTACTGGCGATCGATCGAACAGCCATTACTCCACCAAAATACTTTCAGCGGTTTCTCGATCGATCGCCGTTCGGGTGTATCCAATTTTGATAATATAAGACGGAAAACGTTGTTCCAAAATCAATTCGATTCCCGGCAAAATCCCCAAGGCTATGAGTTTTCGCTGTATCGATTCATCCGGAGTTTTAAAACCAACAATCGTTTTACATTCGCCGATGGCGATCGTAGAGAGAGAATTCATCTTAAAAATTTACTCCAAAAGTAGTCAATCCGAGATTAACGAGATATCCCATCAGGAACGCAAAGGGAAAAATGAACACGATCGTGGCGATCGCCGTTTGGAGTCCCCGTTCTTTAATTATCATTTGAAGTTGAGCAATACAAGGCAGAAATAGCGTTAAGACGATCGCCGCAACCACCAATTGATTTCCCGTGAGTAAATTTTCTTGTTGGAGATCGAACAATCCCGCCGCACCGTAATCCCGTCGGAAAAAGCCATACAGAAAAATCGGTGCGGTTTCTTTCGGCATACCCAAGGCGAGTGCCAACGGTTCAATTCCCCGAATCACCCAATCGAACAACCCCGTCAACCGACCGAACCAAATAAACACCGATGCCCAAATAAACAGCGGTAAAACTTCCCAAAAATACCATTTCACTCGCACCCATGTTTTGGCAAGGACATTACGAATTTTCGGCTTTCTCAGTGGGGGAATTTCCATATAAAATCCGCCAGACGAACCGGGCAAAAACTTGGCAGTAAGATAGCCAATCCCCAGAAAAATAGCTGCAATAAAACCCCCCCAAAACATCAAAGCAGCGGGTTTCTGTGCCAGCAACCCCAAAATCACTCCCCACTGTGCTGCACAGGGAACCGCTAAAGAGAGCAAAAACGTGGCAATAATACGTTCGCGTTTCGTTTCCAAAGTCCGGGTGACGATCGTTGCCATGGTATCGCATCCCAACCCCAAAACCATAGGAATTACGGCACGTCCGGAAAGACCCATCCACTTAAACAGACGATCGAGCATTAACGACAATCGGGGCAAATACCCGCTATCTTCCAACAGGGAAAACATCAGAAAATACGTCGCCACCACCGGTAAAACAATCGCCGCCGCATAGCGAATTCCCAGAGTAATAATGCCGTATTCATTGCCAATCAAATTTTGAATCGGTTCCCAGGGAATAAATTGGGCAACCAGGCGATCGACGATCGGGTTAATTTGCCCTTCAAAAAATCCTTCAATTCGATCGACCAGTTCCCCCGCCCCAAATTCACCGACAAATTTATAAACCCCCAGATACAAAATCACCATTAAAATGGGAAATCCGGTAATCGGATTCACCGCGATTTTGTGTAAGGTTTCTGCCCAGGGTGTTTGACTGGATTCGGGTCGATGCAATATTGCGCGTTCTAGAGTGATCGCCTGTTGGTGGCGCACGCGAGCAATTTCTAATCCCAGGGGTTTTTTGAGCTGATTTTGGGCGACGGTTAAGACAACTTCGACTTGGCGATATCGATCGTCATCCTGTTGCAAGCGCTGCCAGAACACGGGATCTTTTTGCAGCAGTAAAAGTGCCAAACTCCGATGGGAAAGGGTATAATCCCCAAAGGGATGGTGTTCTCCGAGATCGTGCAACCAGGACTCCAATTGCGCGATCGCCGCTTCGATGGGTTCGGGATAAATCACCGGACTGAGCATCAATTTCTCTCCAATTCACTAATCATCCAATCAAACAGCGATCGCCTCCGACGGCACTGGCACACATTGCCCGATCGCCCGTCGCAGCTCTTCTACACCTTGATTCAATGCCGCTGCCATGGGCATCACCTTAATCCCTAACTCCTCGCTCAAGACTTCTACATTCACCGCTAATCCCAAGCGGCGCGCTTCGTCCATCATGTTAATTGCCAAAATCACTGGAAGTCCCGCTTCGAGTAATTGGAAAGTCATCGGTAGCATCCGCCCGATATTTTTTGCATCCACAACGTGAATCACCGATACCAAAGGCTCCGATAGCAGTAAATCTCGCGCTACTCTCTCTTCTTCGCTCACGGGCATCAGGGAATACATTCCCGGTGTATCGATAACGGTTAAGATGCGATCGCCAATGCGCGCCACTCCCCGACTGACTTCAACCGTGGTTCCCGGATAGTTGGAAACTGTGACGTAAACGCCGGTTAACGCATTGAACAGGACGCTCTTACCCACATTGGGCATTCCCACCAAGGCAATTCGATCCCCGCTCGACTCCATCTGCGATGCCGTGGGTGTGGGGCGCCATCGCTGCCACCAAGGGCTTGAGTTGTTGGGCGAGTTGCAGTTGTGACAATTATGACAATCCATTTAAATATACCCCGAATAACGCGAACCATTTATTGAGGCGATCGTCCTGGAGTTCGCTCGAGCATATTAATAATATCTATTACTAATACGCTCGATCGGATGTTTGCTCCCATCGTCTTCCGCGCGATCGCTCAAAGAAGCCAAAATTCATAATCTCTAAGATGCGATCGACCTCTCCATATGACTTATAGCAAATACGGGGAATCACCTTCCCTCGAGATTCAGGAGCGATCGACCCCCGAGCGAACCCCAGAGAACTCTAATCTTAAAGACAGATCTGCATCATATTAATAGGAATTATTTTAAATAATATCCGAAATGAGTGAATCCCGAAGAGAGCTTAAGAATTATTTAATGCACATAAAACTCAATAATCAAACTCAATAAGCAAAAAAAAGTAGGGTTGGGTAGCTGTAACTCATTATCTCATCACCTCTTGTCATTTCTTCCTGAGTGATGAGATAATAGAGTGAATACTGTATCAGTAAACGATATGGAAACACCGGAAGTGACAATGAGCATAGGAGACGCGGCTAAAGAGCTAGGTGTCTCAGTAATCACACTAAGAAGGTGGTCGGACTCCGGAAAAATCCGTTCGGAGCGCTCACCTTCAGGGCAGAGAAGATTTTTTCTAGCCGATATTAAGCGCATTACACCAAGAAAGCTTGGGACTCTAGATGAGCGCATCACAATCAACTATGCGCGTGTCTCAAGCCATGACCAAAAGCAAGACCTCATAAGACAGGCACAAGTTTTAGAAGCCTTTAGCGCTGCCAATGGCTGGCAATACGAGACGATTCAAGACCTTGGTAGTGGACTGAATTATCAGAAAAAAGGATTACAGAAACTGCTCAAACGTATCATGCAGGGTGATGTGGGTCGATTAGTCCTGACTCACAAAGACCGCCTTCTTAGATTCGGTTCTGAGCTTGTCTTTGCAATGTGTGAAGAGTTTGAGACCGAGGTAGTAATCATCAACAAATCAACTGAGGAATTAAGCTTTGAACAAGAGCTGGTGACAGACATGATTGAACTAATCACTGTATTTTCGGCTCGTCTTTATGGCTCACGTTCCAGAAAAAACAAGAAATTGATTGACGGTATGACGCAAGCCGTAAAGGATGTGTCCTGATGTGGCTGGGATTCAAAACAGAGCTAAAACTCAACAATCATCAAAAGACGCAATTAGCAAAGCATTGTGGTGTGGCTCGTCACGCTTGGAACTGGGGACTAGGACTCACTAAGCAGATTCTTGACCAGAATCGAGAGAATCCAGAAGAGAAAATCAAATTTCCGACTGCCGTTGACCTCCACAAATGGTTGGTTGCAATGGTCAAGCCTGAATACCCCTGGTACTACGAGGTCAGTAAATGCGCTCCTCAGTATGCTTTAAGACAGTTATCAGAAGCTTGGAAGCAAGCATTCAAGAAAACCCAGAAACCACCAAGGTTTAAAAAGAAAGGACGC
This sequence comes from uncultured cyanobacterium, assembly GCA_963838375.1. Classification (GTDB taxonomy): domain Bacteria; phylum Cyanobacteriota; class Cyanobacteriia; order Cyanobacteriales; family Geitlerinemataceae; genus DVED01. Next base: position 473,354 of record CAWIQY010000021.1, read on the forward strand.
GCTGATAGCTTTACAGTAGATGGCGCTCTCAAGGTTGACCATTTTTGGGTTAAAGTTCCTGTAATTGGTTGGCTAAAAACTTACGAGCGTTTACCAGTTGACCAGAAGCCTAAATCATTCACTATTAGTCACACGGCTGACAGATGGTTTGTAAGTTGGAAAATTGAGGTTGAACCAAGCAATGAGTATAAAACTGTTGCCTTCGTAGGTGTTGACCTTGGCATAAAAATGTTAGCCACGCTATCAACAGGTGAGGTGTTTAAAGGTGCTAATAGCTCCCGCAAGTATGAGAAAAAGCTCTCTCGGTTGCAATGGCTTAACCGCCATAAGATTAGAGGTTCTAGCAACTGGAAAAAAGCTCAAATCAGGATAGCTAGGCTACACCGGAAGATAACCAACATTCGCAAAGATACACTGCACAAGCTGACATCCTATCTAGCCAAAAACCACAGCAAGATAGGTATTGAAGACTTAAACGTGTCCGGGATGATGGCTAATCACAAATTAGCGAAAGCTATTGCAGATATGGGATTCTACGAGTTCCGTAGACAGCTTGAGTACAAGTGTGAGCTATATGGTTCTGAATTGGTCGTAGTTGACCGATGGTTCCCTAGCAGCAAAACTTGCTCAAACTGTGACACAAAAAAAGAAACACTCAGCTTGAGTGAGCGAGTGTTTAAGTGTGATTGCTGTGGTCTTGAAATCGACCGTGACTTGAACGCTTCCATTAATTTGGAAAAAGCCGTCAGTTAGACGGTGTTAGCCTGTGGACAGAGTGCTGCCGACAGTTCTGGAAGAAGCAGGAAGAAAGCATCAAAGCGTACAGCTATTTATAGTATTGAGTAGCTTTGAGTAGGTATTTTGTAACGGAAGGCAACCCTGCCAACCCTACAGATTAATGAGACGATCGTCTACCCGACTCGGTAACTCGATCGTCCCAAAGCTTACGTGACGTTAGTACGTTTCCACGTGCCAACGATGTTCCTTCTTCATCTGCTTCTGGTACTCGCTCCAATCGACACCATGCTTGGAAGAAGCCGCGGACATTCCTTCATCAATACCGCCTTCCATACCTCTCAAACCGCAGATGTAAACGTGGGTGTTCGGCTTTTGCACCAACTCCCAAACTGCATCGGCATTCTCTTTAATCCGATCTTGCAGGTACATCCGACCCCCTTGAGGATTTTGCTGTTCGCGGCTGATGGCATAAGTCAGACGGAAGTTATCTGGGTATTTCTCTTGCAACTCTTCCAGCTCTTCTTTGTACAAGATGTTCGGAGTCTTGGGAATCCCGAAGAACAACCAAGCTAATCCCTTAAATTGATAGTCGGGATTAGCTTGACGCTCCTTGTCTTTAAACATCCGCCACAAGTAGGCTCGGAAAGGGGCAATTCCCGTCCCTGTTCCCATCATGATGATAGTGGCATCCTCATCATCGGGCAGCAACATTTCTTTACCAACGGGTCCGGTGATCGTTACGTCGTCGCCAACGTTGAGATCGCACTGATACTTAGAGCAGACCCCAAATACCGTTTCCCCAGTTTCGGGATGTTTGTACTCCAGTTCTCGAACGCACAGCGAGACGGTTTTGTCGTCTACATCGTCCCCATGGCGAGTCGATGCGATCGAATAGAGACGTAGTTTATGGGGTTTACCCTTATCGTCAGTTCCGGGAGGGATAATACCGATACTTTGTCCTTCGACGTAGCGAAGATCTCCGCCGGAGATATCGTACTTCAGGTGACGAACCCTGCCGATACCGCCCTCAGCTACTAATTCCTCGTTACTCAGACATTTGCCCACATAGGGGGTTTTCGGACGGTAGATGTTAACGGGAACGTCTGCGCCCGGTTTGGCTTTGGCTTGAGTCATAGGTTTGCTCGCTTCTGTGGATTTCGATCCATTGTCTGAAGAAGCTTGGGGAGTCCCGCTCTCGCCATCTAGAGGTCGAATACTGACAATTCTGCCACCCATACGGGTGATGCGCTTCATTTCTTCATTCATGCGATTGTACGGCACGGTGAAGCAAGTGTTGCCGCTGCGACGAATGGGGAAACTCGTGCCGTCAGTTTCTGAACTCTGACGCAGACCTTCCACTTCGTACACGAACAGACGATTACCAGAAGTAGTGCTAGTCGCACCCGCAGCGCTGGGATTGTACATTGATTAACCTTCTCCACTCCTTATTTTTTGATACATCACGACTTGTCCTCGCTTTTGGGTAGACTTACAGCGCCACAAAGGCTTCAGTTGACCCAAGAAAACGCCTTGGTATCCGGATGACCCAGAAACCGCAGGGTTCGGGGACAGATTTGTGTTACCTATTATTGTGACAGCTATGGGGACTGTCGGCGCATGGGATCTCAGTCGCTTTTACTCAGTTGCGAGACCGAAGTCGAGGCAAAATCGAGTTGGCGATCGATTTTGGACTGGAGAGAAGAAACCAATGTTGGGTCGGGATTAAGAGCGAGAGGGAAACACCCAAAGCAACTTCCGATATTGACTCTAGCCCGTGAAGAACGATCGAACTGTCAAGCTCGTAGCAGTTTTAAGTTTTTTTAAGATTCGGTTTTACAATAAGAGTACGATCGGTTGCTAAGTTTTTAACGTACTAGAATGTTCTACGATTGGCTGACGCCCAGTCACTTCATCATGCTGGGTTTATTATTGGGATTTGCGATCGCTCACAGCGGTTTAGCTGCATTGCGCCCATGGGGGGAAGAAAAAATCGGTGCCAGAGCCTATCGGGTGATTTTCGCCTTAGTGAGTTTGCCTCTGGCTGTCATCTTGATTATTTACTTTTTCAACCATCGCTACGATGGGGCGCAACTGTGGATGCTGCAAGGCATTCCGGCTCTTAAACCCACAGTTTGGGTACTCTCGTTCATTTCTTTCCTATTTCTGTATCCGGCAACTTTCAATCTTCTGGAAGTTGCCGCCGTTGCCAAACCCCAAGTTCGCGTCTACGAAACCGGAATTATCCGGGTTTGTCGCCACCCACAAATGGTGGGACAGGTAATTTGGTGTGTGGCCCACACCTTGTGGCTGGGGACAAGTTTTACCTTAGTCACTTCCCTGGGATTGATCTTGCACCACGTCTTTGGCGTGTGGCACGGGGATCGCCGTTTGGCAAAACGTTTCGGCGAATCTTTTGAAACCCTGAGATCTCGAACTTCGATTTTTCCGTTCCTGGCAATCCTCCGAGGGCAGCAAACCTTAGTCTGGCAAGAGTTTCTCCGTCCATCCTACCTCGGAGTGGTTTTATTTGTCCTCGGATTTTGGTGGGCACATCCCTTTTTAATCCGTGCCACCGGGAACGTAGCCTGGTAGCATGATCCCAGATAGATACAAAACTTTAATTAAGCTTCGAGAGATCATGTTGGCTTCAATTAATGAAAAGAGTTTCACACAAGATGTTTTTAATTCGTCCACACCGGTTTTAGTCCATTTTTGGGCACCTTGGTGTGGATTGTGCCGGATGATAAATCCCCTACTCCTGGGATTTCAGGCAGAATGGGGCGATCGAATTAAAGTGGTGGGGATCAATGCAGACAATAGTTTAAAATTGGCAAATCAGTATCGACTGAGCACTCTGCCGACCTTGATTTTGTTCGATGGCGATCGCATTGTTCAGCGTTTGGAAGGGTTTCACGGACGAGATGCCCTACGAATCGCCCTAGAAGAATCGATCGCTCCTTACAGCCGCACCAAATCGATCGAGACCTCTCCCGCCATCATCCGCTAACGGCATTGCCCGCAAAATAAATCTGGGTACAAGCCAAAAAAAGTGTGTCGCCGATGGCTCTAATTTGGCATCAGGGTGAGTAAAATACCATCAAGCTTTGACTTACCCAAAGATCGTGATTCTAAAGACAAAATTACAAAACCAGACTAGAAAAATTGCGGCGGGACTTCTAGTCTGTTCCTGTGTCACAATGTAATCGTTGTTGCCAACTCATGTAAAGAAATATAAAGTAGGCTCGCAATGGAACCAATATACCAATATGCCTGGTTAATTCCAGTGTTTCCCCTGGCTGGGGCAACCCTGGTGGGCTTGGGTCTGATTTCCTATAACAAAGCTACGAATCGCCTACGGCAGTGGACTGCCATCCCCATCATCTCGTTGTTGGGAGTGGCAATGGCGTATTCGTTTGCCCTGTTGTGGAGTCAGATTCAGGGTCATGCGCCTTATACTCAAACGATCGAGTGGGCGGCTGCCGGAGACTTTCACTTAACGATGGGGTTTGTCATCGATCCTCTGACGTCGGTGATGCTGGTCATCGTTACCACAGTGGCGTTGTTGGTGATGATCTACACCGACGGCTACATGGCTCACGATCCCGGATATGTGCGCTTTTATGCCTATCTGAGTTTATTTAGCTCTTCCATGTTGGGCTTAGTCGTCAGTCCCAATCTGGTACAAATCTATATTTTTTGGGAACTAGTCGGGATGTGTTCCTATCTGCTGATCGGCTTCTGGTTCGATCGCCAGGCAGCAGCAGATGCCTGTCAAAAAGCCTTTGTGGTCAACCGCGTCGGCGACTTCGGCTTGTTGCTGGGGATGCTGGGTCTCTACTGGGCAACCGATAGCTTCGAGTTTGAAGTCATCGGCGAACGCTTGCAAGAATCCGTTGCCTCGGGTTCTCTGAGTATCTTTCTCGCCACTCTGTTCGGGATTTTAGTCTTCCTCGGACCCGTTGCCAAATCCGCGCAGTTCCCCCTCCACGTCTGGCTGCCAGACGCCATGGAAGGTCCCACGCCCATCTCAGCGCTGATTCATGCGGCAACCATGGTTGCCGCTGGAGTCTTCCTAATCGCTCGGATGTTCCCCGTTTTCGAGCATCTGCCCGTGACGATGAATGTCATCGCCTGGACAGGGGCATTTACGGCATTTCTGGGGGCAACGATCGCCATGACCCAAAATGACATCAAAAAAGGTTTAGCCTATTCTACCGTCTCCCAATTGGGCTATATGGTCATGGCAATGGGCGTTGGCGCATACACCGCCGGACTGTTCCACCTGATGACCCATGCTTACTTCAAAGCCATGATGTTCTTGGGTTCGGGTTCTGTGATTCACGGCATGGAAGATGTCGTCGGACACGATCCGGTGTTGGCGCAGGATATGCGGTTGATGGGGGGGTTACGCAAGTATATGCCCTTGACCGGGATTACTTTCCTCATCGGCACGATCGCAATTTGCGGGATTCCTCCTTTTGCTGGATTCTGGTCGAAGGACGAAATCCTCGGCGCAGCATTTGAGGCAAATCCAGCCCTGTGGGCAATCGGTTGGCTGACTGCGGGTCTCACCGCCTTCTATATGTTCCGGATGTACTTCTCCACCTTTGAAGGGGAATTCCGGGGCAACGATATCGCCATTCGCAACCAACTTCAAACCGCTGCCACTCCAGCATTCGGTCCTGGGGCAATGGATGTCAAGGAATTGGAGTCGGGAACGGAACCCCATGGAGATGACCACGGGCACAGCCATTCTCCCCACGAGTCTCCCAACACGATGACCATTCCGCTGTTGCTGTTGGCGATTCCGTCCATGCTGATCGGGTTTACCGGGATGCCGTGGAAGAACTACTTTGAATCCTTCATCCACGCGCCTGGGGAAGTGGTTCCCACCTTGGCAGAAATGGCGCAAGAGTTCGATGCCGGTGAGTTTGCCGTCATGGCAGGCAGTTCTGTGGGGATTAGCCTAATCGGTATTACCTTGGCATCTCTGATGTATCTTAAAGGTAAAATCGATCCGGCGGCGATCGCGGCGAAAATTCAACCTCTGTACCAGCTTTCCCTGAACAAGTGGTACTTTGACAACATCTACGATCGTCTTTTCGTCCAAGGCAGTCGTCGTCTTGCCCGACAAGTCATGGAAGTGGACTACCGGGTCGTCGATGGTGCGGTAAACCTCACCGGCTTGGTGGCAATGTTGAGCGGTGAAGGACTCAAATACCTGGAAACGGGTCGCGCTCAATTCTATGCGCTGACGATTTTTGCCGCTGTTCTCGGCATCGTCATCTTCTTTGGATTCTCTTAAATCTCAACTGGAGATGTGTATTTCTTCGGTGTCAAAATTCCCGGCGATCGCTGGGAATTTTGATATATTTTTTTAATTCGCCCATTTCGGAATTGCCGAAAATCTCCACAATTCAAATCGGGTGATTTTCAAAAGATTGTTGGAATTTTTCTACAGATGAATCCGGCAGCTTGTTTCCCGATCGTTTCTTTTCGACGATCGGTCGTCAGAAAACCCGGCATTAAATTTGTGGGAAAATCTTTCGATCGAGATCTTGAAAACCCGAGTTTCTCCAATCAACTCAATTAAAAAATTTTAATTTAATATTTTCTTTATTGACTTTTTGATTTCCAGCCTTCATTCTTAGACAAGGGACTTAATAGTTTCCCGATATACGTTTGGGCAAAAAATGATGTGCTAGAATTCAAGGCGAATGCCCAATGTTGAGATCGACTCAAAGGCACGAGATGTAACCCATGAGCGAACAGAACTCGCAAGGAAATCCCAGAAACGTTGTTTTTTGATAACGAATTCAGTAACCTACCCCCAATCTTAGATCTATTCAAGAAATCATTAGCATCATGGATTTTCCCTGGCTAAGTACAATTATTCTATTTCCGATCGTCGCCGCTTTGTTGATACCCTTGGTTCCCGACAAAGACGGCAAGACGGTTCGTTGGTACGCTTTAATCGTCGGGCTGATTGACTTTGCCCTAATTATCTACACGTTCTATACCCAGTACGATATTACCAATCCCGATCTACAATTGGTCGAACGGTATACCTGGGTTTCTCCAATTCATTTGGACTGGTCTGTGGGGGCAGATGGCTTGTCCATGCCCCTAATAATTCTCACCGGATTTATCACCACCTTAGCCACTCTGGCGGCTTGGCCCGTTTCATTGAAACCCAAACTGTTTTACTTCCTGATGCTGGCGATGTACGGCGGACAAATTGCCGTCTTTGCCGTGCAGGATATGTTGCTATTTTTCCTGGTTTGGGAACTGGAACTGATCCCGGTTTATCTGATTTTGTCCATTTGGGGCGGGAAAAAACGCTTGTACGCCGCCACCAAATTTATCCTCTACACCGCAGGCGGGTCGCTATTTATTTTGGTTGCCGCTTTAACCATGGCGTTCTACGGCGATACGTTCACCTTTGATATGCGGGAACTTGCCGACAAAGACCTCGGTTTGGGTCTGCAATTGTGGATGTATGCGGCGTTCTTGATTGCCTACGGCGTCAAGCTACCGATTTTCCCCTTGCATACCTGGCTGCCCGATGCCCACGGCGAAGCCACTGCCCCTGCCCATATGTTGCTTGCCGGAATTCTGCTGAAGATGGGAGGATATGCCCTGATTCGGATGAATGCCGGGATGCTGCCCGATGCCCACGCCTTTTTTGCCCCAGCGTTGGTAATTTTGGGGGTGGTGAATATTATTTACGCGGCACTGACTTCCTTTGCCCAGCGCAACCTGAAACGGAAAATTGCCTACTCGTCGATTTCCCACATGGGATTTGTGTTAATCGGCATGGGGTCGTTTACCAATTTAGGTATGAGTGGGGCAGTGTTGCAAATGGTGTCCCACGGTTTGATTGGGGCGAGTTTGTTCTTCCTGGTGGGTTGTACTTACGATCGCACCCACACCCTGATGTTAGACGAAATGGGCGGCGTCGGACAGAAAATGAAGAAGGTTTTCGCCATGTGGACTGCCTGTTCTCTGGCGTCGCTGGCGCTGCCGGGAATGAGTGGATTCGTCGCCGAATTGATGATATTCGTCGGTTTTGCAACCAGCGATGCCTACAGTTTACCGTTTAAGGTGGTAGTTGTCGTTCTGGCTGCTGTGGGTGTCATTCTCACGCCAATTTACCTGCTGTCGATGCTGCGGGAAATCTTGTACGGTCCGGAAAACAAGGAACTGGTGGAACACGAAGCCTTGATCGATGCCGAACCACGGGAAGTGTTCGTGATTGCCTGCTTGTTAGTGCCGATTATTGGCATTGGGTTATATCCGAAAATTCTCACCCAAATTTACGATGCGACAACGGTACAACTAACCGCTAAATTACGATCGTCTCTTCCCAATGTGGCTCAAAATCATTCTCCCACACAGCCACAATTGTCTCAACTTTACCGATCTCCGGCGATCGTAGATTGAGGCAGTTTCTCTAATGTAGATCTATTTTAGATCCCTTCAACCCCCGATCGATCGGGGGTTTTGTTTTGTTATTTCGTAATTGGCAATTCTATAACAGCAACTTAAACTTAGGAGCAATTGCTTGACTGATGGGTAGAACTATCCCTCTTCTGTAACCTTATCATCTAGCAATGGTGAGTTCTCGACTGAGTATCACATCTCCTCAAATAGCCTTCTTACTTCGTTTGCTATTTTTTTAAGTTGTCCAGCTTCGACTTCTACATTGAACTTTGCAGACCATAATTCAGGAGCATCACGTCCTACGAACTTGCATCTCAGCGTAATATGCCCTAATTTATCTGAAGTACAGGAGAGACTAAAGTCATCTTCAATAGCATCCCAAGTTTTTGTTCCTTCCCAACCTTTCCAGTTTTCTGCTATTTCCAGAAATAAATTGACTAACCGCTCACAGTCTCCGGTGCGAACCCAAACTCGATGTGATGCATTCATTGAGGCGCTTGAAAATGCGACTGTAAAGTATTCATTTACGACATCTGAAAATGCTAGCTTTGCTTCCGTGCTTGCAGACTTAATTATTACTTCGGACATGAAACTCTAAATACGAAAAACCGGAGAGTGACAGAAGAAGGATAAGTCTAGTGGTGCTTAACTGCGATCGAACAACGATCGAAGCTTAGAATGGGGGAGACGATCTATATCCCCCATTCCCAATTCCCAATTCCCAATTCCCAATTACCGAACTTGTTTAAGCGTTTCTTTTTGGCTGGCGAATTTATCCAGGAAAATACTCAGCACCGTACGCCGACGAACTTTAAGATTAGCTCGAATCGCCATCCCAGATTTTAGTGGAATCTCAATCTTTTCCTCTTCATTCCCAATATCAATATACTGCTGATCGAGAGTTACCGTGACGGGGAAGCGATAGTAGTTATATTCTTGATCGGGAGGTAAAACATCCTCTCCGATCGAAGTCAGTTTTCCAGGAACCGTCCCAAATTCAGTCGCCGGAAACGCATCAATTTGCACTTCCACGTCCATCCCCGTTTTGATAAAACCAATATCTTTGTTGGTCACGTCAACCGAACCTTTTAACAAAGAGTCAGGTATGACACTGACCACCGGTTCCTGCTCGGCTTGAGAAATGACATATCCGATCGACTTGGGCGAAACTTTGAAGACAACACCATCCACTGGAGAGCGCAATTCCCGATAGGCTAGCGCCTGTTCCGCTTTGGTCAATTCCCCAGTCACCTCGGCACTCTGTTGCTGGACACTAAGGCGTTGTTGGGTCAGTTGGTCGTCAATTTGGGCAATTTGCTGTTGATTGGAGGCAATTCTCGCCAGTGCATCACGATCTGAAGTATCAAGGCTGTTATCCAACCGAGCTTCCGCTTGGGCAATCTGTGCTTGGATGCGGAGTTCTTCTTTGCTCAAACGCTCGATTTCATTTTGTGTATCCGAAATCCGAGCTTCCCGTTCGGCAATATCCGACTCGATCGCCGCAATTTCCCCCAACGTCGAGGAAATCGCCCCCTGAGCCGAAGCGATTTCCCCCTGAGTCGAAGCGCTGTCTCCCTGAATAGAGGCGATTTCGGCTTCAGTCGCCGAAATAGATTCTTGTTAGCCGCAATTTGATCTTGAGCCGAAGAGATTTCTGACTCCGCTGCGACAACAGCATCTTTAGCGCTTAAGACTTGTTGCTCTTGACGGTTCAGTTGCAGTTCGGCAACTGCCCCCTGCTCGACCACGGGTCTGATCCGGTCTAAAATGTCCTGCTCTTTTTGCAGTCGTTCGCGGGCGTTAGCGGCTCTTTGCCGAGCTTGGACGAGGCGGTCTTTGGCTCCGAGCAAACGCTCTCGAGCGCTGGCTAAACGATTTTGAGTGCTACCTAAACGATTTTGAGTGCTGCCAAACGATCTTCGAGTGCTACCTAAGCGAGACTCGGATGTGCCAATTTGGGCTTGAGTGCTAAGCAGACGCTCTCGAGTGCTCGCCAGTGCCGATTCTTCCGACGGTAGCCGAGCGATCGAAGATTGGCGCTGAATTTTGGTTTGCTCGAGCTGTTCGCGAAGGGTCTGAACTTCCGCCGTTGCCGCTCTTTCACGAGATGCGACTTCTTGACGGTTGGCATTTAAAAGTTGTTGTTGGTTTTCATCGAAAGATCCGCCGACCAATCCGCCGGGATCGCCGCCATTGACTTGAGCGCGAAGGAACTCATTTTCCGAAGCCAGGGCATCGCGTCGCTGTGTCAGAGAGTCCAGATTGGCTTGAGCGCCGCCGACCGAACCCCCACCGGAAATCGCATCCTTGGTTTCGTCGATCGCCTCTTTCCGGGCTTTCAAGGCTTCCACATCAGCTTGGGAGGTCGTGGGATCGAAGCTAATCAACAGATCGCCTTTCTTGACCTTCTCACCACCGCTGACATGAATTTCCTTGACCACACCGCCTACTGGCGCATCCAATTCCTTCAGCGAGCCATCCGGCTCTAGCTTGCCATTGGCGGGGATAGAATGATCGATCTTGGCTAGTGCCGCCCAAATCAGGGTTGAGGCGGTCATGACTACAATCAACCAAATAAATGCCCGAGTCCAAAAGGCGGGTTGTTCGAGAATAACGGGTTGATCTTGTTGAAAGCTTTCAACTCGTTGGATATCCATAGTCATGGGCGATCGCTCCTTGAGAATGTGGGACAGGATGAAGGGTCAATAAAAATGTTGACTGGGGTTTTGAACTACGTTCTACTTTCTAAACACAACGCCTGATGACTTAAATCCGCATACAAATTTCTTTTGTATCTCTCTACTTCCTATTATGGCTGATTCGTCGAGCGACGAAACTGGGTATTTCAGAACGCTAGACTTCCCTATGGGAAATCACATTTTTGCTCAACTCGATCGTGACTTTACCCATTCCCTATAACTGCGACTCTTGCTGTTGGTACAGACAGTAGTAGCGCCCCTGGAGTGCCATCAATTCTTGATGAGTGCCTTGTTCCACCAACGACCCTTTATCCATCATGATAATCGTATCGGATTGTTGAACCGTAGGCAGTCTGTGCGTGATAAAAAACACCGTGCGACCTTTAAACTCTTCGATCAAGTTCCGACACACCAAACTTTCTAGATTATAATCCAAGGCGCTGGTTGCCTCATCCAGAATCAGCAAACGCGGTTGTTGCAGGACGGTACGGGCGATCGCAATCCGTTGGCGTTGTCCCCCCGACAGGGAAGACCCTCGCTCTCCTACTACCGTATTGTACCCATTCTGTAGAGTCATGATGAACTCGTGAGCCGCCGCCACTTTTGCCGCATTGATAATTTCCTCGTCTGTTGCTTCAGGATTATTCAAGGCAATATTTGCCTTAACTGTATTGTTGAACAACAACGTATCCTGAAGCACCACGCCGATCTGCCGCCGCAAGGAATAAAGTTCGACCTTGCTGATATCGAAATCATCAATGAGGATGCGACCCGATGTCGGAGGATAAAGCCGCTGAAGCAGTTTCATGGTCGTACTTTTGCCCGAGCCACTTTCTCCGACAACGCCGACAAATGTCCCCGCTGCAAACTCTAGATTGACATTGGAAACTTGCAGGGGACCTGTGGGGTTGAACCGGAAACACACGTCATCAAATTGTACTGCGCCTTCGATGCTGGGCAGAGGGATATTCATGCGATCGCTGTCGTCGCTTTCCGTTTCAGAATTGAGAATATCCCGCAAACGCTCGATGGACATCCCCACCTCTTGAAAGCTTTGCCACACTTGGACGAACTGCAACAGCGCCCCCGTCACGTTCCCGGCGATAATCCGAAACGCGATCAACTGACCCAAGGTCAGTTTGTTCTCCAGCACCATATAAGCCCCTACCCACAGCAGCAGCAACCCGGATATCTTATTAAGAAAACCCGCGATCGAACTGGCTGCGGTATTGGTCAAGGTTGTCCGGAAACCGGCATTCATAAACCGAGCGTAGCGCTCGTACCAGTTCCATCGAGAAGTCAGCTCGATATTCTGCGCCTTGACTGTCTGAATCCCGTTCAGGGTTTCCACCAAATACGACTGAGCGTCGGCGTAGCGTTCTGCCCGCTTGCGCAACAACCGCTGCACAATAGGCGAGACGAACAAAATCAACACCGTAAAGAACGGGACAGTCGCCAATGCCACAAACGTCAGCGTCATACTGTACGTCAACATCACGGCGATATAAATCACCGAGAACAAGGCGTTGAGCACCACCGTCAGTGCTGTTCCCGTAATAAATTGACGAATGTTCGCCAGCTCGTTCACCCGTCCGGAAATATCCCCCACCCGTCGGGTATCAAAATATTTCAGAGGTAAGCGGAACAAATGATCGATCACTTTGGAACCCAAATCCAAGTCGATGCGATTGGTAGTATCAACAAACAAATACGTTCGCAAACTGGTGAGCAGCGCCTCAAACAGCGCCACCAAAATCATGAATACCCCCAAAACATTCAGGGTTTCGATGCTGCGCTGTCCGAGAACCTTATCGATCACCACCTGGGTGAGGATGGGGTTTGCCAACCCGAAGAGTTGGACGAAGAACGAGGCGACAAAGACCTCGGTGAGCACTTTTTTGTATCGGCCCAGGGATGGGACAAACCACCAAATGTCGAACTTTTCGGTCTTTGCCGCAGGGGGTTGCAGCAGGAGAATTTCCAGCACTTCCCCAGACATCTCTGCAATCTGCTCCGGCGTCTGACGCATGATGCCGACTTCCGGCACCGCCAGGACGATTTCCTTTTCGGTGATGGTGTAGAGAATGGCAAAACTTTCTTGCCACTTAATCATTGCCGGAGCCTTGAGGCGACCGACGAGGTTGGATGGCACTTTCGCCAGTTGGGCGTTCATTTCCAACGCCGGCATGATGGTGCCACAGCCGTAGAGGGTAATTTCACCTCGACTTTTAATTTGCTGCTCCAGAAGTTTGCGAATGGAGTCCCTGCGGAAATTCAGACGCAGGTGCTTGCTGAGCATATGAAAGCACGCCAGCGCCGAACCTAATGGACCTTGCCCTTTAACGTAGGGATATTTGGGAGGGGGAGCGAGGGGGTCGGGTTCGGGTTCGGGGGGAACGGGTGGACCGTAATCGATGACTGGAACGATCGGCCCGGGTTTTTGAAGATCGCTGTCCCATACATCATCAGTTTCATCATTGGGTTCGGCGACAACCGGTGCCGGCCAAGCTAAACCCAACAATCGGACTTCCTGTTTCAACGAGGCGGGTAGATAAGGAGAAAACAGACGAGATCCTGTGGGATGTTCTCCCAGAGGTCCGCGGCTGATTAACCAGAGACGATTGGCATCGAGTTGGGTTGTTTTTACCGAACCGGGTGGCAAATGCAGGAGAGTGGCTTCTTGCCACATTTGAAAGGCGAGTTCCTTGAGGTTGGAACCGGCATCTGCCCGACGTTCGAGTTCTAGACTCAAAAGCTCGAAGACTTCTGAGATCGCCACCTGATTTTGTACCGCTTGCGCCCATTCCGGTTGAGTCCGGAGCAGTTCGAGAAAGTCGGTTGCCGGGATGGTCAGGCAAATTGTTTCTGTAGAGGCGATCGCGGTTTCGCAAGCGGTGTTCCGCACCAATCCCAGCCAACCTAGCATATCTCCCGATTTGAGCACTTGCAAGCTGACCGATTTTTGCGATCGATGGTCGTAACCCAGGATACGTACTTGTCCCTCGTAAATAATCAGGACTTGGGTGGGCATTTTCTCCCGCACCAGGATTTGCTGTCCCACACGGTAACGCAGCAGTTGGCAACTTGCCGCCAACTGTTGTCTTTGGCGATCTCCCAGGCGATCGAACGGGGACACTCGCGCGAGAAAGTCAACGATTTGAATCTCGGGGCTAGTTTGAGTCATGCTGAAGCCGTGGGTAAAGGTTACTGAGGTTGGCTGATACTAATTTTTTGAGTTTCCTCTTGGAGCCATCGCTGGAATAGCTCGTCGAGCAAACGCTGACGCATGGGTCCGATCGAGTTGAGCGGGGTGAAACTCTTCTAGACGAATGAGGATAAACCACTCAGCCAGTTGCCGAGGCGCCCAGAGTTGACCCGGTTGACTGACGGACAGCAGCTTGCTAATCGCTGGGTGGGGTTGGACGATGGGCACGGGGCCGAGGCGACCGCCATTTCGAGCTTCGGGACCTTGAGAATATTCACTGGCACAGTCGGCAAAGCTTTGTTCTCCTTCTTGGATGCGATAGTACAATTCGTGTGCCAACCCCTCTTCTTTGGTTCGCAGTAGGGAGTACACCACAAAATCCAAGTGCGATTTGCGCTCCATAAAGTAGGATTGAACTTTCGAGACAAATTTCGCTTGCTTGAATTTGCCGATGAGGGCGGGTCGCACGGCAAGTTCTTTAAGCTGGTCTGACGTCATCCCTTGACTCTTGAGCCAGCTTTCGATCGCCTCGGGTGTGGTGAGCTGATGCTGCTGGTAAAATTGCACCAATGCGGTTTGGGCTTCTTCTTCCGTACAACTGTAGTCAGCAATGACGTCATCTATCACCAGTTCGCGCAAAAACTGCGACATCATTTGATATCGCCGTAGCAATGCTGGAATTTCGTGAGCCTCAATAGCTCGGTTGCCAACTTGAAAAAGGTCTACCATCCTGGATTTTGCTCGTATTGAGATCGACTCTTCTCCCACTGTTCGATCGATCGAACCGGGTCGAAAGCCGGAGAGGGCGAGTGAGTGCCAAGGGAGTTGAGGGCAGAGGGATTAAAAAGGCTTTAAACCCAATGGGATCGATTTTGTCAGTTATGGGTGACATCAATCCTATCGTGTCGTGTACTTAGTGTACCTCAATATTTTTGTGGTCTGGGTCTTGAGAGCGCTGAGTGTGCCGGACTTCTCCGACCGATCTCGCGGGCTGAAAGTTCCATCACCGCAGAAGACGGGGAAACTTTCAACCGGTTGGATGCATCTACCCCAAACCCCCTTTCTCGATCCTGACTTTCTCTATCTTCGACCCCACTTGGGGATTTTCGGGGAAAAGTCGGAGTGTCTCGATCGATTTTACATCTAAGAGAATACGATCCTACTGTCCTCAACTGTGCTGAATCCTTACGAATTTGCTGGGCTAGCCGACAATGACATCTAACATTATCCGACCGAGCTCCGCTCAATGCCGATCGTTATTATCCTCTCTTCTTATGATTCATACTACGAATGATCAAGTAACTGATTGAAAGGGTTAAAACGGCGATCGACAGAGCGATGAGATCCATCGCATCTTTTTTTTCAATATCAAATATAATAATCTTTCGAGCAATAGCAATTAAAGATGTGGCGACGACTAGCTCATATTGAACATGATGATCTTTCAGGTAGACCGTAATATTTTCTAAAATTTCTAGTGCTATTAAAACATTTAAAAATAGACCAAAAGCTTCAAAAAGACCTTCTTTAGGAAAATCAAACAGAGGTTGTTGGATATGTTGGCTGAGTAATTGAAATAGAAATAAACACAGATCGTAGACGGCAACCAGGCTAAGCCCCACCATCAATAATGATAAAAATTTAGCGACGATGACTTCTAGCTTTTCTAAAAAAATCAGAAAAAATTCATCGCTACCTACTTTTTGCAAGAAACGCCAAAATCGCATATTTAAATAGAGTTTTATCGATTTTTCTCTTTCTGAGAATACTATAGTTTGGACTTATTCTGTGAGTCTTTGAGGAATGGACTCGAGCGATACATTGGCAAATAATGTACTACTCGCTTGCTGTCTGCTAAACTTTTACTTAGATACGCTTTGTTTCTTACTTATAAAATAGTTTACTTTTTTTGTGCCTCTAAGGTCGAAACAGTCGATTGCTAACCCGGATGTTGGTATGGATGTCTGCGTGGGAGGCGATCCCGCTTTATTGGGTGGTTTGGAGATCTGTGGCAGTAACATCCCCAGTCCTTTATATAAGTATTGGTAAAACAGAGCAATAATTTCGTTTTGCCAAATTTAGTATACAGATTACCCAAAATATTCAGGGCGGCTTGCTCGTAAGCTAAATGCCCCATCGTCATCGTACGCGATCGCCCGGCAGATGTCTTGGAGGTAAGGCTCCAAGGCGGTATAATTCCCTTGCAAGCGATCGGCATTCCCCAAACTTCATAAAGCAGCGACCACGAGGCGAGCGGAGCCGATTAATCGGGCGATTTCTAGTTGTCACCTTGGCAAACACCCCCTGGGGTATCTTCCCCACACAGTAAGGCAATCGCCTGTCTGTGCTGCCCCAAACTACTCTAAACTTGCCCCAGTTCCACCTGCATCGGACTCAACCCTTGAGTATCCCCAATCTGGCTATAACAATCGATCTCCAGATCCCAATAGCCTGTGGCTCGATGGCGTATCGCCCGATTGGCGGGTAAGCTCGCGCCAAGTACTGTCACCCAACGACCGGAGAGGGGGATGAGGGTGCAGCAGCCCTTTCCCCATAGACATCTCCCGCCACGGAGAATCGCTAAACCGTTCCGGAACTCTTTTCTCTCAATAGTCCTCCGGAATGGCTGCACGAACGGACAAGTCTAAAATCTGTACCTCGATAAAAATTCAGTGAATTTGCTGTGAGGGTTTGCTACCTTTGAAGAAGCATCGTTAAATTATAGCAAACCCCTCTTTACTCTGCCCCAGCTCCGTGAGTTAGAATGCCCTCCAAGCCCTTGTGTCGGACATTTCCATGAGCGATCGTCTACCCAACTCCGCCGGTTTACTGGAGGGCGAAGGATCACCCCTTCCTTACGCCCCCAGCATTATCAAGACTTTGACCCAAGGCAAATCTTTGGGAACGCTGGCTCGCCGCGTTGCCAGTTTGGGACTTTCCGAATTCATTGGCTTTCTTGACTTTATCACCGCTGAGTTCCAACAGTTTATCCGGGCAATCGACCTGATTAACGATGAAACGTTGGAAAATATGCTCGAGGAGTTACTGGATACTTTTACCGAAAAGATCGGTGAAGTGCTGCAAGTCGAGCGTACCACGATTTTTTTTGTGGACGAAGAAAAAGGACAGTTATGGTCGAGAATCAACGACGGATCTCAAATAAGACGAGAACTTCGTTTTGCCGCAGATACAGGCATCTTAGGTCATGTCGTTACCACCGGGAAGGGAATAAACTCACAGGATGCATACAGCCATCCCTCTTTTAACCCACAAGTAGACGAACGAGACGGCTATAGCATTAAAGCCTTGCTTTGTATGCCAATTTTTACCAGCAAAGAACCTCACAAAGTTGTCGCGGTTGTTCAGTTAATTAATAAAGTTCACGGCACTCCCTTTGAAGAGAAAGATGAGAAAAAATTTAAAGAACTTGCCGAACCTTTAGCCGTAATTCTTGAAAGTTGTCAATCGTTATATAAGGCAGGACGAAATCAGCGCGGGGTTTCGGCACTGTTGCAGGCTACCACTTCTCTCGGTCAAAGTCTAGATTTGGAAACCACGCTGCAAGCGGTGATGGATCAGGCGCGGAACTTGCTCAAAGCCGATCGCAGTACCGTATTTTTGCTGCGTAAAGATTCGGGAGATCTGTGGACGAAAGTTGCCACGGCAGACGGACAAAGGATGATGGAAATCAGTATTCCGGCGAATCGCGGTATTGCCGGTTATGTCGCCTCCACAGCGCAATCACTGAATATTCCCGAAGCGTATCAAGATCCGCGATTCGATCCATCTACCGATCGACGGACGGGATATGTGACGCGCAATATTTTATGTATGCCTGTCTTTAATTCTGCGGGAGAGTTGATTGGGGTGACGCAGTTAATTAATAAGGATAATGGCAATTTCACCGCCTCCGATGAATTTTTCATGAAAGCTTTTAACATTCAGGCAGGAATTGCTATTGAAAATGCCAAACTGTTTGAAAATGTTAACTTAGAAAAGCAATATCAAAAAGATATTCTGCAAAGTTTGTCGGATGCTGTCATTTCTACGGATATGAAAGGCAAAATCGTCACGATTAACGAAGCCGCATTAGAATTGCTCGGCTGTCCGACGGCTCCTAAAAAGAATTCCGATCGTCCATCGGAAACTGAAACGGAAACCGAAACGGAAAATCCGACGCAACAACAACAACTGTGGGAATCCCAACTGATCGGTCGTCTGATTTGGGATGTCATTCCCATTGATTTGCTTCAGTTTCGTCTCGAAGATAGTCTGAAAAATTCCACCCGACAGTATGTTCCCGAACAAAATCTCACTTTGGCAATCTACTCCGAAACTGCCGCTCAGAACAATGGAACGGGAAAAACTACGAGTTGTTTGGCTTTAAGAGCTCGCAGCAATCCCGAAATCTATATTCAGTGGGGATATTTTCCCCCATCGGACGATGGTGGCGATTCTTCAAAGGAAGCCGAACATCCGATTTCTGTCGTGTTAGCCGAAAAAGACTTAACTAAAATTGAACGCAGCATTAACTTAACGGTGACTCCCCTAACCAATCCGCAAGGCGATGTCCGAGGCGGTTTGGTCGTCCTGGAAGATATCAGCCGGGAGAAGCGCATGAAAAACACCATGTATCGCTATATGAGTCCGGAAGTTGTCGAACAGGTGATGCAAAAAGGAGAAGACTCTTTGATGGCGGTCGATCGTAAGGAAGTTACCGTTTTGTTTTCCGATATTCGCGGCTATACAACGATGACCGAAGATCGCGGCGCGTCTGAAGTGGTGCTACTGCTCAATCAGTATTTTGAAACCATGGTGGAAGCGGTTTTTGCTTATGAGGGAACGTTGGATAAATTTATCGGTGATGCGCTGATGGCGGTGTTTGGCGCACCGATGCAGATGACGGAAAATCATGCTTGGCAAGCGGTTCGATCGGCGTTGGATATGCGTCGGCGCTTAAAGTTGTTTAATCAATCCCGTATCCTCAGGAATCAACCTAAAATTAAAGTGGGCATCGGTATTAGTTCTGGGGAAGTTGTTTCTGGAAATATCGGTTCTCAGAAGCGGATGGATTATACGGTGATTGGCGATGCGGTTAATTTGAGTGCCTCGTTTGGAAAACGCCACGAAAGAATACGGCTGCGATATTATTTTGAGTCAAATGACCTACGACTTGTGCGGCGATCGTTTGTGGGCAAGAGAGTTAGATAAAATTCGGGTTAAAGGCAAAAATGAAGCGGTGAGTATTTACGAGTTAATCCGCGATCGCAGCGAACCTTTGACCCCGCCGTTAGTGGAATTTCTCAATCTTTACGCTGTGGGACGATCGCAGTATATCGACCGAAAGTTCGATCGGGCTCTTGTTACTTTTGAGGCAGCCCATCAACTTCGTCCCCACGATCGCCCCGTTGCCCTTCACCTCGATCGATGTCGCACCTACTTGAGAGTTCCTCCACCTGCCTCTTGGGATGGAGTCCATACGCTAATGACCAAGTAAAAAAAAGGATCGGTTCTATGCAAAAAAGCAGAGTTAGGGGATCGATCGATGCTCGTTGCAATCAACTAGAGGTGGATCGTGAATACAGGTAGACGTGTTCCCGCACAATTCAATTCTCAAACGGGTCAGAAGGATTTCTGGGGATTGCTGATGGCGGTTCCCCTGATGGGACTGGGAATTGCCATCGGTCTGCAAAGTCAAAATTCGACATTGTTGTGCGATCGTACCCTACCCACTCAGATCGAATGTAGATTGCTTCAATCCAATGTTTTGGGCAAATTGCTCGATCGAGAAATATCGTCGGTCGATCTCGGTATTCTCAAAGGTGTTGAGGTCATTGTGGGGATCGATGTCAATGGTGAAAAATATAAGGTGGTGTTGCTCACCGATCGAGGCAAAAAGGATTTGACTGGCTTTAACAATATTGGAAATCCCGAAGAAGTTGCTAATCGCATTAACGACTTTATCCTCGATCGCCAGGAAAGAACATTAGAGATTCAGCAAGACAATCGGTGGTTCTCCAGTGCCTTCGGAGGAATTCTCATTCTGACTGGGTTATGGAAAATTTTCACGTTTAATAAATCCAAACCTCAATCCGTCCCCTTCCTGCGATAATTGAGATTTGCCCATGTCCGACGATCCCCGTCAAGTTGCCTTTTTAACCCTCAGAGATATTTATCGTCGATCGGCGTATGCTGATGTGGCTCTGGATAAACGGCTCGATCGCGTGCAATTGCAAGGCAGCGATCGCTCTTTAGCAACGGAATTGGTTTACGGATGCGTGAGAAAACAACGATCGCTCGATACTTTAATCGATCGACTGGCAACCAAGAAAGCCGAACAACAACCGCCTGACCTACGCATTATTTTACAGATCGGCTTGTACCAACTCGGCTATCTCGATCGGGTTCCCGATGCCGCTGCGGTCAATACGACAGTGGACTTAGCCAAAGCCAATCGTTTATCGGGTTTGGCGGGATTCGTTAACGGGGTTTTGCGACGCTATAGCCGCCTACGGCAAACGGAAACGGGAACCCTCAATAGCAGTCCCGAATTTCCCGGCAATCGGGTCCAACAATTGGGAATTGCCTATAGCTATCCAGACTGGATCGTTGAAAATTGGTGCGCACAAATCGGTTTTGCCGAAACCGAACAGCTGTGTCAGGCACTCGATCGTCCTCCCAGCTTGCACTTGCGCGTCAATTCCCTCAAAACCACACCGGCTGAGGTGGAGTCCGCCTTTGGAGAACGGGGGATTGCGGTAGAACCCATTTCCCCTTTCCCCCAATCTCTAAAACTGACCGAAGGGGCGGGAGATATTACCCAGTTACCGGGATTTTCAGAGGGGTGGTGGACAGTGCAAGACAGCAGCGCCCAGTTGGCAACTTACCTTCTCGATCCCCAACCCGGAGAAACGATCGCCGATGCCTGCGCGGCACCGGGAGGAAAAACTACCCATATCGCTGAATTGATGGGCGATGTGGGGACAATTTGGGCGTGCGATCGCACCGAGTCCCGACTGAAAAAAGTGCGGCAAAATGTCGATCGATTGGGGCTACAATCGGTGCGGATTCATCCCGGCGACAGTCGCAACTTTCCTCAATTTGTCGGTCAGTGCGATCGTGTCCTCCTCGATGCCCCTTGTTCCGGTTTGGGAACCCTGCACCGACGCGCCGACCTCCGCTGGCGGCAAACCCCAGAAACCGCTCGAGAATTGGCGATCCTGCAACGAGAACTCCTGGAATCGGCGGCAACTTGGGTCAAACCGGGCGGTGTCCTCGTCTACGCCACCTGTACCCTCCACCCGCCCGAAAATCAAGACACAAATCCAAACCTTTCTCGATGCTCATCCCCACTGGCAACTCGATCCACCCGGATCGGATTCTGTTGCCGGGATCTTCACCTCTTCCCAAGGCTGGATCGAAATTTGGCCGCACCGATCTTCGATGGATGGGTTTTTTATGGCGCGGCTGCGGCGGGATATTCGCCAGTGATGCTATCTACTCCCAGAGAGTTGAGAAATCGGTCCCGGCGACACAGTTCGATGGAAAACCTTGGAGAAAGACCGCTGATTCGACCGCCGCGTATCCTGTTCGATCCCACCAGGTGTACCTACCTCGAGGGAAATGCCCGGTAAAACCCCATCAATGCCTGGGAAACAGCTATTTTTCAACCCCATCCAATTCCAGTGAAACTTCTGAATCATTTGCACGGTAGGACTGTTCGTAAGCCAGTGGCGATGTTTTGTGTCTACCTGGGCGATCGTTGGGGATTGAATTTCTAGATCTTCCCATGAGCTTTGAGAAACAGAGGGGGTTCCGGCTGGCAACTCGACATCCGAGCGATCGCTCAGTGGACTGTTGAAAAATACCGCATCTCCACACTGGGCAATCCGCACCCAAGCATCAATCACTTCCCCCGCATGGCACGATCGAGAATGCCAACCACCCGATCGGAGGAAGGCATCTCGGCGAAAGGCGCAAAGGGCAGTTTGATAACCGCTTCGGCGATCGCTCAACATTCGATCGTGAATGTCTTCTTGAGGAATGCAAACGACTCGATCGGCTTCGGGTAAGTGTTTGTTCGGGTGTTGTGTCTGAGAAACGGCAATTGCTGCTTTTGGATAGCGATCGATGGCTTGATACAGCCGTTCGAGATAGTTGTTCGGGAGACACTGGCGATCGTCGAGTAACACAATCCAGTTGCCACGAGCCAATTCCACACCTGCGTTAGCACTTTCTGCATACCCGATCGGCACGGGATGGCGGTAATAAACAACTTGTTTTCCCAAACTGCGGACGTACTGCTCGGTACCATCTCGCGAACCGTCATCGATAACCACCACTTCGCAGGGAAGAGTTTGGCACCCAGCCGACGAGATCAGAGCGTTTTAAACGCTCTAGATCGTTAAACGTGGGAATGATAATGCTAAATTGAATAGTCACTTAGTTAACCCCGAAACAGACAAGACCTAGTGGTGAGTACTTACGTATAAACGATCTCGTGGCGTAGAAGTTGTTCTCTGACTCACCGGGAGACTTCCGTAAATCTACGGAGTTTCCTTGGAAAGATTCTAGCAGAAATTCCCCCCGATCGGGCTAGTAGCTTTACATAAATTTCATCAATCGGACTTTTTACTCAGTTTCCAGCAAATTTGAAAGAATTCTCGCGCAAAGGGAATAAACACAAAAAAAAGCGCTAAAACTTAGCGCTTCTGAGATCGGGTTGTGAGGCTGGATGGAAGTTTCGCTGGATGGAAGTTTCTATGTATCGAGGATGCGACCTGAAATCTGAGCTGGGTTGGCATTCAAGACAAACCCGAAGACTATTCCCGTTCCTTTGACAGACAGTGCGGTTCCTTCAAATAACCCATCGCCATTGGGATCGAGTTCGGACATGGGAAGAACACCAGCCGTCACGGCTTCAGAGATTGCCGGAGGTAATGCTAGGGGCTGATTGGTGACGAAATCCAATCGAAGATCGCTCTCTTTGACACCGCCTAAAATCGTAATCCGATCGACTGCCGCATCAAAATCCGTAATAATATCAGCATTACCGCCTCCGGCGGAAATTTCTCCCAGATTGGAGAGATCGCTAAACCGCAGTTGAAACAGATCGCTGCCTTCTCCGCCTTGAAGTACATCCAAACCCGACTCGCCAATTAAGGTATCGTTGCCTAAGTCTCCTCTGATTACATCAGTACCCGTGCCACCAGAAATAATATCGTTATCTTGACCGCCAAAAAGAAAGTCGTTACCGTCTCCGCCTCGGACTGTATCGTCTCCTTTGTTCCCAAAAAGCAAGTCATTTCCCGAACCGCCTTCTAATATATCGTCATCTTGACCGCCGGGAATCGTATCGTTTCCATCTTCTCCTTTGAGAGTGTCGGCTCCCATATTGCCAAAAATCAGTTCGGAATCGGACGAACCTATCACGTTATCGTCCCCAGCAAAGGCAACCAATCCAAACGGGAAATTGGCTAAGAGTCCCGGCGTTAGCTGCACGTCTTCCGCCTCGTCGGTCAGGGAAAAAACGACATCAGGGATGGCAGATGGAAGAGGTCCTGTGAGGATATCTGTCATAAGGTGAAATTGTCCTTCTACTCGTGTAAGTGCTTGTTAATTTTATTACACTTTAGACTCTCGTGATTCAGGAAATGTTCCGTCAAATTGATATTTTTTTGTGAAGTTACATTGAGTTGACGAGTTTGCCGCTAAACCGATTTGAGTGTAGAGCGAAGATAGTAAGTCGGCGTAATTTATAGCCTATAAAATTACCGAAAACTGCAACTAAAGTGAGATGAACTTCCCTTGCAGATCGACGAGTGTAACATTCAGCGCGATCCCTAAAAATTGACCCGTTCCACTAATTCCAATGAGTGTTCCATTGACCAGTCCATTGCCATCGGGATCGATCGTTGTCAAGGAGATCGCACCCGTATCGATGAGTCCTTGAACTTCTGGCGTAGTTAGCAGAGGTTGATTATTCAATTCCAGAGTTGTTAGATTCACTTCAGTCAATCCCCCCGTCAAGGCGATGCGATCTTCTAAGGGATTGAAGTCAATTAACACATCAGCATTGCCACTTCCGACGGAAAAATCAGCCAGAGATGATGTATTGTCCGCTCTCAAAATGAATACATCCGAACCGATTTCACCAATTAACGCATCAACGCCAAAATCTCCTGATAAGGTATCGCTACCCTCTCCTCCGAGCAGTACATCATTATTTTGACCGCCAAATAAAGAATCATTTCCAGCCCCTCCATTTACGATATCATTGCCGATATTTCCGGCTAAGAGATCGTCTTCTTCATTACCGTGAATGACATCATTATCGCGACCGCCGAGTAACGAATCGTTGCCGCCACTTCCTGAGAGAGTGTCTTGACCGATATTGCCAAAAATGAGTTCTCCATCAGAGGAACCGACGATCGCATCGTTGCCATCCAGCGCTCGCATTCCGAACGGATAAGTTGCCAACAGTCCGGGAATCAATTCTACGTCATCGGGAGTCGCCGGATCGTTGGAGAGATCGTACACCACCCCAGGAATCGCCGTGGGGATAGGTCCGGTGAGAATTTGCATATCGATACACCCTAAATTGGTTTTAACTTTTCTTCCAAGTTTTATTTCAAAAGTTTAGCGCATGATGCGGGCTTTCCCGCGTTTAACGTACCAGTCATACCAAGCCGTCGAACTGCGGATTGCCAGCCATAATAATATTAAGGCGATCAGACCGCCTTGTTGGGGTGCGTCGAAGGCAAAGAATACTAAAAGAATGCACAATAAATCTTGAGCTAAAATTGCCCAAAGGGGTAAGCCGCGCAAGCGAAAAAACCAGCCGATTTGTACGAGTTGTAGGACAAGAGCAAATAACCCACCGATCGATCCCAATAAATTGACTTGCCACTTTTCCAGTCCGGCAGCACTGGCGATCGCCATTCCCATAATGGCACCCACGATCGGACTAAATATCAATTCAATCACTTGTAAAATTCGCTGTCCTAACAACTGCTTGGATGCCAACAGTTCAAACAAAGACCAACTGACGAGAACACCGATAACCAGACGAGGAGAGAGTTGAGAGAGTAAAGGGACATCGTACCAGAGATTGCTCCTTAACAAACCAATCAATAGTAAAGGTAAGCCGATTCTCAGTCCGACTGCCGCCGATGCAGAGAGAACGGCTAGGATTTCTAGCATAAAGATTTAAGTAGCTATCGAACTTTGATGTGCGTTCGGTTGAGATCGACTTCGAGCGATCTGACGATGCATTCCTCGATCGCTTTGACTTGTGGGAAATGGGTTGGATTGCTTGAGCTTCACCCACAAATGACTGGAATCCGCACGCTATCATATCTGAGAAAGCCGCTCGATCGTCGATCGAGAGATCTGTCAATCGCACGGAAAAACTAGGTTAATTCTCAAACTTTCTTTTAGTGTAGCGTTCTTAGCCTTCCGATGTTTTGACGCGATAGCTTTTTCCATCCAATCCGATCTCGTCGCCGGGAACTAATTGGCGTCCCCGACGAGTTTCGATCGCCCCATTCACCACAACATCGCCACTCTGAATCCGAACTTTGGCTTCTCCACCGGTTTGGACAGCACCCACCCATTTGAGGAATTGAGCGAGTTTGATTTTGCGATCGCTGTTTGTATCCATTGATGCTGAGTCGATTTCTATTTTACGAGGAAGACGAAATCATCCGAATTTCCGAGCAGAACGATGCATAACTCGACCCATTGACGTGGGTAATAATACTGGTACGTTCCCGTAGATTGGAACTGACAAACCACAAGCGTTCCTCAGTTTGCAGGGTGTCGGACTCGATTTTTAGGGCGATCGATTCATCCGTGTTGACAATATATTGTCCCATGAGGGGAGATTCTCCGGGACAATTGACCAGTTGCAAAAATTTGCCCGTTCTAGAATCGTTCCCGTCAGCAATAGCGACCAATAAAGCCGATCCGCTTTCTTTATTCGGACTGGCACCGACTGTCCCTTCCCACTTTGTTTGCATCCCGCATACCGCCAAACCCGGATCGATTCCGCATTGCTGACACAATCGATCGATCGCCGGATCGTCCGGTTTCAGGAGATCGATCCACAAATCGGATTTGCCGATCTCTAACTCTTGGGGGGGTAAGGCATGACTGGTGCGTTGGGAAAACCATTTCCCCGCACATTGCTGGAAGAATTCTTGAATTTCCATGTTGGTTGTGCATCACTTGTGTCTTAATTATCTTAAGCTCAACACCGACCCCTAACCAGCGATCGGTGACGACTAGCCACTCGCCACTTGTTACTAACCCCAAAATGAATGAGTTAAGATTGCTGATCGTGACCATTCCTAGCGCTTTTGGACTCCTGATGGCGCTAGATTTCGCGAACTTCCTCTACCGAGAAACTCAACCCGATGCTTTCACCGTTCCTGAAGGCGAACGGCTGGCGATCGAAGCCTCCCAACTTTGCGATCGTCTGATCGAGGTGGAAAAACTTGCATTTGGACAGTATTTAAAAGCACCGGATACCCATACCCTGCAACAAGCAAAGCGCCGCTTAGAACAAATTCGCCAGATTTATCCTAAAGCCGAACGACGCTACCAGCGCCGCACAACCCGCATCGAACTACACCAAGTTCTGGAGTCGCTAGCGCCGAGTCGCAGTTATTCATGAGCGATTTATAACCGAACGGGTTCGATCGACCGTTTCCGTATTTCTAACCAACTTCGCTCGGTGTTGGCAACACTCGAAGGGGCGATCGATCTCTCTGACCTCAGGATTATCATCCTTTTTTTAAGAGTTTTTCTCGATGCCAAAAACTCTCTCTAGATAAGCGATGCAGGTCTTCCGAGCATCATAAGATTGTCGGTTTTATGTTGTTTCGCCATCTCTTCACCCGATCGGTAATTTTACAGGTTTTTACATGAAGTCTATAACTTCAGCACTTTCACGGTTGTTATTTCTTTTCAAACCTGTCAACATACGTTTTATTAACAGATTTGAGATGATTCTCCGATCTGCTGATATTGCGCTTCCCCCTGGAACTGTGGAGTACAAACATCTATATCGCTGCTTTCTGTCAAGCTATATAAATTCGAGCGATTACAAGGTTGTTTGACTGACTGATGACTGTATATTTAGCTCTCAATTGTTGTTATCTGACGATCGATTCAAGAGAATGAAAATCTAACTCAGCAATGACGATCGCGGATTTTAACTTATAAATTATTAGTACCAGTTATTAGTTGACTGACTGGTTGGCAGATCTAGATTCGATCGGTCTTATTTCTCGTGACTTTCTGACTGAAAAAATTACTTGACATAGAGTAAAAGTAACACAATGAGCCTTGTAAAACTTAACCTTAATGGAACGCAAAACGAGTTTTCGATTTCTTCATATGGGAATCAAGACCGAGATCCCCAACTCACGATTTCACCCGATCTAACTCAGGTCGATTTGGGAGGAAACAGTTGGAAAAAACTGGCTCTGGAGAATGGCTATAACATTACCGAAAATACGATTTTAGAGTTTGACTTCCAAAGCAATTCGGAAGGAGAGACCCACGGCATTGGGTTCGATACGGATAATAATAGTTTCGGGTTCAGATGTCAACCGCTTTCAACTCTTTGGAACTCAACGCAGTGGTCTGCAAAACTTCAGCAACTACGACCCATCTCAAGGTTGGCAATCTTATCAAATTCAGGTGGGAGACTTCTTTACAGGAGAGTTTAACTACCTGACTTTAATCAACGACCATGATGTTGCCAATCCCACTGCCGAAAGTCTGTTCCGGAATATCAAACTGTACGAGGCTGAAGTGAATTTAGCTGAAGTGGCTTTGACACTGGGCGACACCGTAGAAACTGCGGGTGTGACTTCTTATGGCAATCAAGATCGAGAGTCCTTCGTTTCCTTTTCCCAAGATCGCAGTCAAATCGGGATAGAGGGCAACGGTTGGAAAAAACTGGCTCTGGAGAACGGCTATAACATTACCGAAAATACGATTTTAGAGTTTGACTTCCAAAGCAATTCGAAAGGAGAGACCCACGGCATTGGGTTCGATACGGATAATAATATTTCGGGTTCAGATGTCAACCGCTTTCAACTCTTTGGAACTCAACGCAGTGGTCTGCAAAACTTCAGTAACTACGACCCATCTCAAGGTTGGCAATCTTATCAAATTCAGGTGGGAGACTTCTTTACAGGAGAGTTTAACTACCTGACCTTAATCAACGACCATGATGTTGCCAATCCCACTGCCGAAAGTCTGTTCCGGAATATCAAACTGTACGAGGCTGAAGTGAATTTAGCTGAAGTGGCTTTGACACTGGGCGACACCGTAGAAACTGCGGGTGTGACTTCTTATGGCAATCAAGATCGAGAGTCCTTCGTTTCCTTTTCCCAAGATCGCAGTCAAATCGGGATAGACGGCAACGGTTGGAAAAAACTGGCTCTGGAGAACGGCTATAACATTACCGAAAATACGATTTTAGAGTTTGACTTCCAAAGCAATTCGAAAGGAGAGACCCACGGCATTGGGTTCGATACGGATAATAATATTTCGGGTTCAGATGTCAACCGCTTTCAACTCTTTGGAACTCAACGCAGTGGTCTGCAAAACTTCAGTAACTACGACCCATCTCAAGGTTGGCAATCTTATCAAATTCAGGTGGGAGACTTCTTTACAGGAGAGTTTAACTACCTGACCTTAATCAACGACCATGATGTTGCCAATCCCACTGCCGAAAGTCTGTTCCGGAATATCAAACTGTACGAAGCGGGAGATGATACGCCAGATGATATGCCACCGACTGGAAGTGTAACGGTGGAAGACATCACAGAAACGGGTGGAGACAGTCATACCTTTACCGTAACTTATCGCGATAATGAGGGACTCGATCTCTCCACCCTCGATTCTAGCGATCTCAGCGTTCTCGGACCGAACGGATTCGATGCAGAAACGACATTTCTATTAGTCGATAACAATAGCAACGGGACACCGAGAACGGCAACTTATCAAATTGAAGCGCCGGGAGGAACTTGGAACGCCGCTGATAATGGGACGTATTCGGTGGTGTTACGATCGAACGAAGTTAGCGATATCAACGGCAACTTTGCCACGGGAACAACGTTAGGTAACTTTCAAGTCGATCTTACCGACGCTCCGCGTCCGGAAGATACCACATCGCCTACAGCTAGTTTCGTGAGCACCGACTTGACAACCGGTGGTGGAACAACTCACAGGTTTAGCGTCACCTATGCCGATGATGTTGCTTTAGACGTCTCCAGTCTCGATAGCAATGATGTTCGCGTCCGAGGACCCAATGACTTTGAAGTTGAAGCCAACTTTGTCAGTGTTTCCGATAGTGCAGATGGAACACCCCGAACGGCAACCTACCAAATTAATGCAGCCGGAGGTCTTTGGGACACGACGGATAACGGCACATATACCGTCACCCTACAACCCAACCAAGTCAGTGATACCAGCAACAATTTCGTTGTTGGCGGTGATGTAGGCACATTTGATGTCAATATTACCGATCTCGATGAAGTCGATCGATTTGGGATTTTCGAGAAATCGTTTACCGATACGGGAAGTTATAACAATCCCTATAAGGATGTGACGGCAACCGTTACCTGGGTTCAACCCAACGGAGAAACCCTTGAGTTGCCGATGTTTTGGGATAACGGCGATAGTTGGAAGATGCGCTTTTCTCCCGATGAAGTGGGAGAGTGGAGTTGGTCGATTAACTCCAACGATGCGGGGTTAGATGGTCAGTCCGGCATCATCGGCGTGGTAGCGTCCGACAATCGTGGCAGTATCCAAGCGCGAGAAGACTATCCTTATCATTTCCAATATCAGGATGGAACGCCGTTTTACTGGTTTGGGGATACCAACTGGCGTGCCGGAAAAACCGATCCGTCGGAAAACCTCGATCGCGATTCAGTGTTCCACTATGTCGATGTTCGTGCCAGTCAGGGATTCAACTACATCCATACCAATTTTGGTGGCGGCATTATGGGTAATAGCAACGATGGCGGCACGCATTGGCTTGGATCGGCTGGCGACAAAATCAATCCCGCATACTTCCAGGAGATCGATACTCGGGTTGAGTATATGAACTCCAAAGGAATTACCGTCGGTTTCATGCTGGAATGGGCGCAAGGCTGGGATGATTATCCCGAAGCCGAACGCCTGCGCTACGCTGATTATATTGCGGCTCGTTACAGTGGTTATGATGTGAGCTTCATCGTCTCCGGGGAGTACAACGAAACCCTCAACGCTCAGGCATACCGCAATATCGCTCAGGAGTTAGAGGCGTCCGATCCACACGATCGGATGATCTCCATGCACGCCACCAATTCTGTAGAAGTCTTTGCTGACGATCCGTGGATGTCCTTTGGCGACTATCAACAAATCTACGGCAATTTACACGATCGTCTGCTCCAGTCTCGCGACCACGACAAACCCGTCGTCAACTCCGAGTACGCCTACTACCTCCGCGATAGCAACGGCGACGGCAGAGTCGATAAACCTAATAGCGCCACTCTCGAAGACATCCGCCACGCGACCTGGGATATCGTCATGGCAGGGGGATACATCGTCACTGGATGGGGAACGACTTACCTCGGCGGCCAACGCGATCCCGGTAAGTTTAATCCCGACGATCCCCGAAATGATGATTGGGAAGAAGACGTACAGTATGTTCGCGAGTTCTTTACCGATTTGGAATGGTGGAAGTTAGAACCCAACGATAGCTTAGTCAGCGGTCCGGGAACAGAATACGCTTTGGCAGAACCGGGTGAGCAGTATGTGGCTTACACTCGGGATGGCAATCGAGTCGATCTATCTCTGGGGAACGTTCCGGTGGAAACCTATAACGTGCGACGGTTCGACCCCCGCAATGGAACGTATACCGATCTGCCGAACTATACGGGAAATGGAACGGTTTCACTGACAACACCGGATAACCAGGATTGGATTTTCGTTCTGACGAAATCGTCGGGAATAGCTCGAACAGCTTCCCCAGATGAGAATGTGGTGGGGGATACAAACAATAATTTTATATATGGAGGAGTCGGAAACGATACTCTAACTGGCGGTGGCGGCAGCGATCGCTTTGTCTACAATGCTTCTTCTGAAGGAACCGATACGCTGACGGACTTTGGTGCGGACGATCTCATTGAGATTTCGGCTCCGGGATTTGGCGGCGGTTTGGTGGCAGGCGTGGCGTTGAGCGAAGGTGTGGCTTCGTCAACGGGTGTTTTTGTCAACGGTTCGACGCCGATCGGCACCAGTGCTAATTTCCTGTACGATGCTGGAACGTTGAGTTTTGATGTCGATGGTATAGGATCTCAGGCAGCAGAGACGATCGCCTCTTTCCTGGGACAACCCGTGCTATCAGCCGCTCAGTTCGCGGTGGTCTAGCGACCGCCGGATCGATGAGGACGATCGATCGTACCGGGCAAATGGAACGAAGGTTTTGGCGAAATGGGGAAGAGGTTAACCTCTTCCCCAGTTTGCCATTTGAGATTGGTCGCGCTAAGCAGATAAAATTGCTGTTCGGAGCCTTTGTTAGTCTCGGTTTTCGAGCATGAAGATTTTCGGAAAACGCTTGACAAATTGCACCAGTTTTCAACCTAGTTTTTCCCCCGTAACTTCCCATGAAACACGATCCACAAGCCTTGCTGCAACAACTCAATACCCTGCAAACACAAATCGTAGAACTCGCCGCAGCCTCGAATCTGTCTCCCCTGCTGGCTGTTGGGGAACAGACCTCTCTCAAAGAGCTCAAAAATTTGCTGCAAAAGCTAGCGGGTTCAGAGCCCTCCGCCCTGCACCAGCAAGCTATCCAAATCCTCGATCGCTTTTTATCTCTGACTCATCGAGAGCAACCGGACTTTCCACCCTTGAGGGGATATCAAGATCAAGTGCGGGAATTTCGGACTAAAATCGTTAACCTTACTAATTCCGAACTTCCCCCAGACGTTCAAAGCTTAGTTGAAGGTCGGCATCCGGTATCGTTGCTGTTAACTTCGATCGATCGTGGCAACCAACTTCAAGATAGCGAATGGGTGCGTTTAACGGAAGCGATCGCCAAAGCCCTCGGTCAACCGATCGCGATCGCCGCTTCCCGAGGCAAATTAATATTTAAAGAAGCAGCTCAATCTCCAATGTCTGCTCCAACGACTTCCTCTAAAGACGTTGATACCTTTATTTGGGGCAATGCTGCTCCGTCAGCCACGGCAATTCCGGTCAGTGCTGCCCCCAAAGTAACTGCCGAATCCCCGATCGTCTTTGGAGCCAAAAGCTTAGGTTTAGAGACCATGGCTCGCCCTAAAACCAAAAATGCGACGTCTGCCTCGGCTCTTCCTTTAAAAATTTTAGTGCGTATTGAAGGAGTCGGCGATCGAGAATTTGGCGCTAGCGAATTCGCCGGAACGCGCGGTCAAGCTAAGGGTCTCGAAGGTTTTCAAATCGGTCTGGCAACTCCGATTCCCGGATTGCAGATCGAGTATATGGCGCACCTAGCAGGCGTCGGTGACACACCTTGGATCTCGGAGGGTAAATTTGTCGGCACTCGCACCGAAAAGCGCAGTTTAGAAGGCTTTGCCATTCGCCTGGGAGGACCTGAAGCCGCCAAATATAAGGTTTGCTATGCCGCTCACATCCAAAATGTGGGAGATTCTTCTATTCTAAGCAATGGTCAATATTGTGGGACTCGCGCTCGGGCACTTCAGATCGAAGCGATGAAAGTTTGGATCGAGCGGATTGTCTAGTTAGTTGTTAGCTGTTAGTTGTTAGTTGTTAGCGATCGATCGAGCGTCGCGAATGCAAACAACTAGCCACTAGCCATTAGCCAAAGGTTCTAGCGCTGTGAGTAAACACAACAGCAGTGCTTCTGTCCACTCGACAACGGCACCGTAGGTATCTCCAGTGTGACCCCCGAGTTTGTGGTTTAACCAGGCTCCCGTTAGAATCGCGATCGCGATACCGCCTAAGATCATTCCGGCGGCAACTAACCAACGATCGGGCGCGAGCCAGACTTGTGCGGCACCGATGCCTAGCAGCAAGAGTAATCCCCACAACAATTCTAAGGGCGATCGAATCGATCCTCGGTGAATTGCACCTTTCCCGGTTGACTTCAAATACGGATAGCGGACGATGGCAACCAACTGTCCCCAACGTCCCCAGCCAGCAACTGCCATCAACGCCAGCCAGCGATCGCTTTCGAGATCCGCTAACGCCGCAGTTTTCAGCAAGATGACGCAGATCGCTGCCATCACCCCAAATGCTCCTGTAACGCTATCGCTCATTGCCTGCAAGCGCCGTTGGGGGTCTGACACCGCTAGCCCGTCAGCCGTATCCATGACACCATCTAAATGGAGTCCTCCGGTAATGGCAATTCCCGCTGCGACGATCGCGGCACTACCCGTCAACGAGGGCATTCCCAAAAGCTGCAACCCCGTATCCAGTAGTCCCAAGACACTGCCCAGCAGTAATCCGACTAGCGGTGCCATTCGAGCAATGCCTCGAAATTCTAGCGTCCAAGACAACGGAACGGGCAAGCAGGTATAAAAGGCGATCGCCGCACCCAGGACTTGACCTTGTTGAAACCAAAACTGACGACTCAAGATCGAAAGATGTTTTCGCTCATTCATGACTTTGCAGGGTTTCAGCCATTTGGCGGATACCGGAACTCCATTGGCTATGCCAAAATTAAATTGTATCCGCAATACCTGTTAATCTTCCTTCCTGTCTTTCAGTAATCGACCAACCGATCGCAGATCTATATCCCGGTCGAGATAAATCTTATTCGGATTCGGGGAAGATAATACAAACCAGAGGCTCGTTTTTATGGTTAACAGCTCGTTTAATACCCAAACACCTGCTCCTTGCATAGTCGATGTTGGCACGCTTGTCAACAAGCGAGATATGCAAAAGATTCTTTCCGATTTAGACCACGTTCGCTACATTTATATTCAAAATGGCAAGCCGATGAGTCGTGGAGAAGGGTATGTCGTCGAAGTTTTCGCCGATCCCCAACAATCGACCGTGGTTGCCCATCATTCTCTCTACATCAATGTTTCTAGTTTTGACTGTCTAGAACTCAAAGAAGGTGTTCAATCGGAAACTTACTTTGATTTGGTTCAGGAAAATCGACTATTACGATTAATTCCTATGACCAGTCCCCTCAAAGATAAGGTGGCTCCCAATGTCAATTCTGAAACGTTAGAAGCCGCTCTGGCGAGTGCGATCGCGGCTAAACTCGATGCCCACATTGACGAGATTAACGACGAAGAAGTCAGTGATTGGGAAATGTAATTGGAATTTGGGGGATGGGTGACGATTTTAGGCGTCTCAGTATAGAATTCCCCATTTTTTCAATTTTCACGATTTTAAATGGGCTTTGAATTGGCACTTTTAACCACAGCTTTCGCGCTCCAAAAGCATTGTGACCGGACCGTCGTTTTCGATGGAGACTTGCATCATCGCTCCAAACTGACCGGTTTCAACTCGCAATCCGCTCTGCCTCAGCTTCGCCACGAATTGTTCGTACAGAGTTTGGGCGATTTCAGGTTGAGCCGATCGATCGAAAGAAGGTCGGCGTCCCTTGCGGCAATCTCCGTAAAGGGTAAACTGACTGACCACTAATAATTCACCACCAATTTCGAGTACCGACCGATCCCAGCGCCCGCTTGAGTGAGAATCGTCGGGAAATAGTCGCAGATCGAGGCATTTTCGTGCCATCCAGTCGAGTTCGGCTTCGGTATCGGTGTTCGCGATTCCCACCAGCAAGTTCAAACCCCGATCGATACGACCGACCACTCGATTTTCGACACGCACTTGAGAGGAATGAACTCGTTGAACGATAACGCGCATGACATGCGTAATGGGTAAGACGATCGTTTTTGAGCAACTAACAAAAGTGCAAAAGCGCAACTAGTCGCTAGCCAATGCCTAAGATTCCGGCGAAACTGGGGGTTAAGGGAATTAGAGTGACGATGGCGCTAAACAGAGCCACTAAGGCTAAGGCAGCACGCAAATCATCGGGTTCTACCAATTCATTCAAACTGGGGCGTTCTGGATTGCGCTGGACGACGAGAATGAGGATAGCCCAATATAAGGCAATGGGATTGACCAAAGACGCGATGGTCAGAAAAATTAGGGTCGCAATGGTGGTTATCCCCGCAGTCTTCCGCCCGTAGATCGCTTGAATGATTCGTCCCCCATCTAATTGTCCCGCAGGCAACAAATTAATGGCATTGATGACCAATCCCAACCAACCCACTAACACCAAGGGATGTACGTCTACGAGGGGTTGTTCCAAAGCCGATCCCAAAATGGTTTTAGCTAAAGTGCCAACCAGAATCGAGCCTTTAAAAAAATCTACGGGAATCTGGAACAAGCTGCCAGCATGAGATAAGTACAATCCCCCCAACAGCATCCCCAAAGAAATCGCTCCCCCCACAGCCGAACCCGCAAACGCCACATCAAAGAGCACTTGACGATTGGGTAAAGGAGACTCGAACCGATCGAGGGCCCCAAAAGATCCGATTTGCCAGGTGGGTAAGAAGAAGGGCCAACTCAGACGAACATTGCAGCGTTGAGCCATGAGTTGATGACCGAATTCGCGGGCGAGTAGAACCACCCAAATTCCCAGGGTAATGGGTAAGACTTCCGGAAGCCGAGTGAGATTTTTCACTAAATCGAATCCCATCAACAACCCTCCCATTTCCAAGGTGGTTGCCAAGGTCGCAATTGCCAAAACCACGGCTAATACTTTTTGCGCCACAGTCAAAGGTTGGGGATCGTTGCGGCGAGGAAGAATAACGACGATCGGTTTGCCTTCGGGATTGGCGACTAAAAAGAGTCGATAGCGATCGCCCAACCGTTCTTCTAGCTTTAGCTTTTCGGACAAGCGATCGTATACACTTTCGGGATCGCCGCGCAAGTTGCCTTTAAAAAATGCGCCATCTTGATAGGGAACGCTTTCGGTGGCAAAAAACGTATCGATCCCAAAAATACTTTGCATGGCTTGCAACTCTTCCGGGGAAACAACCATGGAATTGGTGGAATGGTTGTCCTGACTTTGTTTTTCTTTCTCTCGGATTACGAAGTCTACATTTTTTTTCTCTTGGGGATCTTGAGCGATCGCGCGCAGCCGATTGCCAAAGAAAATATACGATCCAGCCGAGGCTACGATCAGGAAGACGATCGCGACTAGGTTGAGGTAAATGCCCACAGAGAACAACCCAAAAAATAGTAGCCAGGGTATCATTAACGAAACGGACTGCAACCAAGAAAAAAGTCCGAGTTTGCCATACGGGCGACTGCGGTAGAATCCTACAACTAAAATGCTGGCTGCGATCGCCAGAATTCCCGCCGTTACCAGATTTTCCGATGCGATATCCATCGACTCACTCTTTTCTCCAACTAGTTTGTCCCGCTCCCAGGAGATCGATTTCCGCATAAAAAAATCGAGTCAAGACGATAATACCTAATCTTGACGCCTCCCGACAGTTACGGTGTCGGGATTTTTGGTTCATCAAGCCAACTTTCGTGAATTCCCCATATGTCCCACCGTACTTAATCCTTTTTTCAAGATGTTGACCGCCCTATTGCGATCGCTCTCAAGAAGATGTTCGCTGTCAGAACAACTAGAGCTCCGAGTTGACAGCGATTTCTTAACCCTTTCACCATAGTTCGAGCATTTTAGGCTTGTATATTACTGAACTGTCCCAATGGCTCGATCTAAAGCCTCCAATGGCTGAGCTTTTCCTTCCAATTTTGCTTCAAGCACGATCGCTTTGATTTTGGAAATGTTGGAGTTTAGTTATTGAGTGTAGTTATTGAGTTTAGCACGAAGTTACTCAAGAGCAGTCGATCGAGTTTGCAAGAGTTCTGGAATTTCCATCGGCAAGCGAGCGAATTGGCTCGCTTGTTAATCGCGAAATATCACAGCAACTCACCCACACATTCCTCAGTTCGACAATGATCTCGGGATAAGTTCGCCCTATTTATCTTGAGCCTCTACAAAAACAATCCGCTTCTGGCTGGGGTCAGTCAAGTTGCTTTCTTGTTGCATGATTGTTTTTGCTTGTTGCGGATCGAAATAGTAGCTAAATTGAGTTCGCAGATCCCGAACGCGGACTTCGGTTCGTTCGACTTCAGTTTCCAGTTGTGCGAGTTTGTCCCGTCCCGACAGGTAATAAGGAACCAGTTGTGTCAGTGCTGAAATGGCGATACCAGCCATCGCTAAATTGATACTCAGTTTAAGGGTTGTTTCGATAGCGCGCGCCCGATTATTTCTCTGAAGGCGGTCGATCTCGACGGGTTTTGCCACTCGGGTTTTTCGAGGACTCGAGTGGCGAAATTCGACCGATCGTAGGGGGGGTCTGACAGGTTGAATGGCGTTCATCTTTCAAAATCATCGATCGTCACAGAATATGTAACTTAGCACGAACTTGAGTTCGCTATCTAAGCTTCCTATTCTCAGTCAATCTTCCCTATCGATCGATGTCAAGTAAAAAGACCGTTCATCGTGTAAATCTGGGTAGAAACCCCGCCCTTCCATAAGCCTAAAGTCTGTGGAGCGAACGTAAGACCAAAAAACTTCTTGAGGGTCGAGGCTGTGGCGAAATCCTAGCAATGGGAGGAAGCAGAAACCTAAGTCGTACATTTTAGGAATCCCTGTCCTTTACGACAGGGAGGATGTCAAAGATTTGGGGAAGACGAATACCAAACCGCTTTACCCAAAAAAAACGCCCTCCAATTGGAGGGCGTTTTTTGCTCTAGATTTGAAGCTATGTGATTAACCGTTGATAGCAGGAGCGGTCAAAGCGACGGGAGCGGCATCACCAGCAGCCAAGTCTAAGGGGAAGTTGTGAGCGTTGCGCTCGTGCATCACTTCCATTCCTAAGCTGGCGCGGTTGATCACATCTGCCCAGGTGTTGATGACGCGACCTTGGCTGTCAATCACTGATTGGTTGAAGTTGAAACCGTTCAGGTTGAATGCCATGGTGCTCACACCTAATGCTGTGAACCAGATTCCCACAACTGGCCATGCACCTAAGAAGAAGTGCAAGGAACGGCTGTTGTTGAAGGAAGCGTATTGGAAGATCAAGCGACCAAAGTAGCCGTGTGCGGCGACGATGTTATAGGTTTCTTCTTCTTGACCGAATTTGTATCCGTAGTTCTGAGATTCGTTCTCGGTGGTTTCACGCACCAAGGAGGAGGTCACCAATGAACCGTGCATCGCGGAGAATAAAGAACCTCCGAATACACCGGCGACTCCCAACATGTGGAAGGGGTGCATCAAGATGTTGTGCTCGGCTTGGAACACTAACATGAAGTTGAATGTACCGGAGATGCCGAAGGGCATGGCGTCGGAGAAGCTTCCTTGACCCAAAGGATAGATCAAGAACACGGCGCTAGCAGCAGCAACGGGTGCGCTGTAGGCGACGCAGATCCAAGGACGCATTCCTAGGCGGTAGCTCAGTTCCCATTCACGTCCCATGTAGGCGAAGATGCCGACTAGGAAGTGGAAGCAGATGAGCTGGTAAGGTCCGCCGTTGTACAGCCATTCGTCTAAGGACGCTGCTGCCCAGATGGGGTAGAAGTGCAAGCCGATGGCGTTGGAAGAAGGAACTACTGCTCCGGAGATGATGTTGTTGCCGTACATCAAGGAACCGGCTACGGGTTCGCGGATGCCGTCGATGTCCACGGGGGGAGCGGCGACGAAGGCGATGATGAAGCAGATGGTGGCGGTTAAGAGGGTGGGGATCATCAGGACGCCGAACCAGCCTACATAGAGGCGATTTTCGGTGGATGTGACCCAGCCGCAGAACCGATCCCATACGTTAGCGCTTTCGCGCTGTTGAATGGTGGTTGTCATTGTTTGGATAATTGCGTTGTTTGGATGATGTCCTTAATATAGCTCTATCTGAGAGATTTTGTAAAGGTTTGTAACAACAGTTTTGGCTATCAGATATATAAGTCTAGCTAATGTGTTTTCTTTAAGACATGAAAAATCCCCCAGACCGGGATCTGGAGGATGGGTTAGATTCCGATAGAATTGCTCTACCGAATCTATTTATAGAGTTCCGCAGAGAGCCGGAAGGCGAGAATTCCGGGAATCAGAGCGATGACTAACGCGACAAAAACTTGTGTATCTGACATAGATAAGAAAACTCCTTGCTTCACATCTTAATGTTTTAGAATTGAAGGTTTTTGACAGTCTACCGCCCGAATGACGGCAGCTAAACCCTTCTGAGTTGCTTTGTCTCCTGCCTATATGGACGGAGTTGTAGCTTCCCGTATTTCTCTTGCCAATTTCAGCCAAATTACTACTTTTAGGGGCGCACTTCAACAAAAGACAACAAAATGCAACAAAACTCAGCGTATCGGAGTTGACAGACTCACCGCGCCTTTAGGCGTGGTGAGTCTTGACGTTTCATCGCAACGTGCTGCCGAAGTAGTCTTACAGTCGATCTCCGTCGGTTTAAAGTCTCCCAATGCCCTATGGCGACTTCTCTTTTCTTTTTTCAAACGAACAGGGTTGCCTCTTTGGATGGATTTTCGACCATTGCCTATTAGAGGGTTCTCTGCGCCTACTCGGGCGCCCTGCTGTTTCAACTTGTCTTGAGTATAGAGAGAGAAGAGCTTTTGCTATAATGCAATTCTCGCAAAAAAGCTGTCAAGCCAAGGACGGGGCTATTGACCCAAAATTGTATGTCAATCAGTCGTTATCGATCTCCGAGACTAGCACCAGCTTGCCATCCTTCACGGAAGCGCTAATTGTAGTCCCCGGTTCAAATCGTTCTTCCAGAAGCATTTGACCCAGAGGTTGGACGAGGAATTGTTCGATCGTTCGTTCCATCTCTCGAGCGCCATACTGAACGTTGTAGCCTTTTTCCATGAGCAATTCATAGGTTGGGTCGGTTAATTTCAAGTTGAGTTGCTGGGTTTGGAGGCGTTGTTGCAACTTGACCAAAATCTTGTCGATAATTTGACGGACGACGTGGGGCGTCAGAGGATAGAACCATACCAGACGATCGATGCGATTGAGTAACTCCGGTCGCAGGGATTGGCGAACTGTTTCGTGAATTTGTCGTTGATAGGCTTGAGGTTCGATCGTGCCGAGGGTCTCGGTATGGCTGTCGAATCCGAGGGCGCGCGACGAATGCAGAGATTGGGTACCGAGGTTGGAGGTGAGAACGATCGCGGTTTCTTTAAAAGACACGTACCGACCATGACTGTCTGTCAAATGTCCTTCGTCGAAAATTTGCAAGAAAATGTCCAAGACTTGGGGATGAGCCTTTTCCACCTCGTCGAATAGTACGACGCTGTAGGGATGGTTGCGGACTGCTTGGGTAAGTTGTCCTTCCCGTTCGTACCCGACATAACCCGGAGGAGCCCCCACGAGTTTGGACACGGAATGGGGTTCCATGTATTCTGACATATCGACGCGGATCAAACGACGATCGTCGTCGAACAGGCATTCGGCAAGGGCTTTAGCGAGTTCAGTTTTACCCGTTCCTGTCGATCCGACGAATAAAAACACCCCAATGGGTTTGTGTGGGTCTTTCAAACCCGCTCGAGCCGTGCGAATGGCATTGGCGACGCTGCTAGCGGCTTCATCTTGACCGATGACCCGCGCTTTGAGAGACTCTTCTAACTTGAGGAGGCGAGAGCGTTCGCCTTGGGTTAAGCGTTCTAGGGGCAATCGACAGCGTTGAGCCACCACGGACAAGACTTCGGTTCTGCCAATGCGACAGTTGCGGGAAAAGTCGATATTTTCTTGGGCAACGGTCAACCGCAAATCGGCACAGGCACGATCGATCAAGTCGATGGCTTTGTCGGGGAAGTTGGCATCGTTCAAATAGCGCCCTGCCAGTTCCACTGCGGCAACGATTGCTGCATCAGTAATATCGAGGTTATGATGTTTCTCCAGTTGGGGACGCAGTCCTTGGAGAATGGCGATGGTTTCTTCTGGCGACGGTTCTGCCACCCAAATCACTTGAAATCGTCGTTCGAGAGCCGCGTCGGTTTCGATCGTCTGACGATATTCGCCAATCGTCGTCGCTCCCACACAGTGAATTTCTCCTCGTGCCAGAGCGGGTTTGAGAATATTCGCCGCATCGCTGGCTCCTCCTCCACCCGCGCCTAAAACCGTATGAATTTCATCGATAAATAAAATGATATCGTTGGCTGCTGTGGCTTCGGAAATCAGCGCCTGCATCCGCTCTTCAAACTCACCTCGATACTTGGAACCGGCAAGCAGTCCCGACATGGAAATTTCCACAATGCGCTTGTTTTTTAATGCCGGAGGTGTTGTGGTGCGGGTCAACCATTGTGCCAAGCCTTCGACCAGACAGGTTTTGCCGACCCCGGCTTCGCCTACCAGGATGGCATTGCGCTTGCGCTTTTGCATCAAGATGCTGGCGAGAGTTTGGATTTCTACCTGTCGCCCCACCACTGGGTCGAGTTGACCGGATAGGGCGAGTTCTGTCAGATTTCGTCCGAAGCAGTCGAGAAAGGGTGTTTCTGGCTCGTCTATGGGCGGAAAGAGAGACTCAGCCTCCATCCAGACGGGGGTGTTGGGGGCGGGCTGCTCGTCGGTTCTCACTCGATTCGTTAAGGGGTTTTCTGAATTACCCACTCCCATTTCTTCGAGCAAATCCTCCCAGGGAGAAGCGGGCAACTCGAGCAGCGCTTGTAATAGGTGATAAGGACGTAGGACGGGTTTATCTGCGGCTTGCAGGGAGGAAATTTCTTCAGCTCGCTCAAAAACGCGCCGAGATATGATGCTGCGGTGCATGATACCAGATGGGATCGACTCGGTGGAACTACTATTGACGATCGATCGCAGCCGCCGCCGAAATCGGGTGAGATCGAGTCCCCAAGAGACAAACCATTGTTTGAGGGTTTCGATATCGGTTTCAAACTCTTGCCGTTGCGATCGATCTCGCCGAATCGGTCGGGGACAATAGCGATCGGGATCGAGATCGCAGAGCTTGCAAACTCCCAAGAAGAGATGGACGGGATCGATCGCTGACGCCCTTCCCGTCTTGGCTTCGAGCGCCGCAATATTCCACACTAAAATTATGCTAGGCGAATAAACTGCCATCAGCCAACCATCGTTTTTTGTCCGTGCCTTCTTTGATTATGCCCCATGGTTGAGAGCAGATGGTTGAGTTTTTCCATTGGCAATTGCGGCGTTACACGGTCAGCAGTGCCACCTTGGCTAGTAGGAGGGTTTTTTGTCCGGTTTGTGAGTTGAATACAGCTTTGTCGCCGAACGCATCAGTGCGGTCATTGCGACTATACAAGAGCGATCTCTTGTATAGTCTGTATAGTCGAAAAGCTTATCCTAACTCGAGGACGGGTAGCGGTGGGACATACGTCGAAAAGGCGATCGCTTTGGTTCAACCCGAAATCGGGATCGTATGACTGAGTGAAGTCAGCACGACGAAAAGATCGCTATTTCTTATGTTGTGTACTCAGCGTTAATTTTCACGTAGTCGTAACTGAGATCGCAACCCCAGGCTTGTCCCGTACCGGAATCATTACCGAGGTTGACGGAAATTAAGACCGTATCCTCTTTTAAATAAGTCCCGGCAGCTTTCTGTTTCAGGTAATTGCTGGCAGCCGCCCGATCGAAGTCGAGAGGTTGCCCTTTATCCATCAGCAAGAAATCACCCAGTTGGACGCGCAGATGTTCGGCATCGAAGGATACACCCGCCCGTCCGGCAGCAGCAGCAATCCGACCCCAGTTGGGATCGCGTCCGAAGACTGCTGATTTCACTAAGGAAGAGCCGGCGATCGTCAGCGCCACTTTTCGGGCGGCTGCATCGTCGGGCGCCCCAGAAACT
The DNA here is from genome assembly GCA_963838375.1 of uncultured cyanobacterium. Classification (GTDB taxonomy): domain Bacteria; phylum Cyanobacteriota; class Cyanobacteriia; order Cyanobacteriales; family Geitlerinemataceae; genus DVED01. The sequence continues at coordinate 516,322 of CAWIQY010000021.1, forward strand.
TGGACTTCGATCAGACAAGTGGCGCCTTCTCCATCGCGGGCGATCGCTTTTGCCAAGTGCTGACATACCGCCGTTAACATTGCTTCCAACTTCTCTGCCTCGGGTCCCATCTCCGTAATCGCAGCCGTACGAGACTGACCGTTTGTCAGTGCAATCAAGCAATCGTTGGTACTGGTGTCCCCATCTACGGTAATTTGGTTGAACGTCTTGGCGGCTGCCCGAGAGACCATTTCCTGCCACAAGTGGGATGAAACGGCGGCATCGCAGGTGACGAATGCCAGCATGGTTGCCATGTTGGGATGGATCATGCCCGATCCTTTGGACATTCCTCCCACCCTTACGGGTCGATCACCGAAGGTGGTTTCTAGGGCGATCGATTTGGTGACTAAATCTGTGGTGATAATGGCTTGGGATGCCAAGTCGCCACCATCTTCAGCCAAGGCGGCAACCACTTGGGGAATGCCCGATCGCAACGCATCCATCTGAATTCGCCGTCCGATGACGCCTGTCGAAGCCAGTAGCACCGATTCGGGGGGAATGGAGAGCGCTTGTGCGAGTACATCCGCACTTTCCAGGGCATCCATCCAGCCTTGGGTTCCCGTAGCAGCATTGGCTTGTCCGGCGTTACACAAGATGGCGCGGGCGCTGGGTTTGGCTTGCAGTCTTTGGCGGCAGTAGTCCACACAGGCAGCCCGCACTTGGCTGGTGGTATATACACCTGCGGCGATCGCATCTACATCGGACACGATCAATGCCAAATCTTTTGCGCCGGACGGTTTCAATCCTGCTGTAATTCCCGCAGCCCGATACCCTCTGGCTGCTGTGACGCCCCCCGGAATTTCCTGCCAATCTGCCACTGTATTTCCCACCTGTTACAATTAGTCAATTTGAATGGGAATTATATCAGACTGGAAAGGTCGATCGAGCAAATGGTTACAGAGAATTCAGGAAAATAATCGAGTTAGAATCAATCTCAAGCAGAACGTAAGCAATCTGTACCGGGAAGACAACCAAATATTTTCTCTGAATACTCAAATAATTCCGGATTCTTAAAAAGCTGGCGGTACGCTGGATCGTCCGCAAAAGATTTCCAGCGATTGAGGACATCCATTTGTCGAGCTTTACCTTGTAAGTTTTGCTGATTAAAGGAACTGCCGCCGCCGTAATGACTGACTTCATCTATCCCAGCATCCGAGAATTCTGAGTCGAGAAGATCGGCAATTTTGCGGCGATACTCCCGATCCCTAAACCACTCATTATAGTTAATACAAATTTTCTGGTGTTTTAAGTAATTTGTCTCTCCTAAAAATTCTTTGGCATACTCGATCCAAACACTCACCATGTCTTGTTCGGTTTCCTTGACGCCAATCTTGTGACTTTTGAAGCGGCTGGCAAATAAATTAAATGGATCTCGCAAGAGCAGAACATCATATCGGCATCGGCTTTTACCCAAATAAAGATCGTGTCGATCTTCAAATCGATCGCTAAACACCGATTTTAGAGGGTGATCTTCATAGCTATAAATTAAACACTCTTTGAGTGTAAATTCACCTTTTGCTTCAGCCTCAAGTTTTTCGATCTGTTCGGGAAGATCGTTTTTTTCCGGATATTCGTATCGATGACGATATGGACTTTCATCAATCGGGAGGTTGTTTAAGCAGAGAACATTTCCAATTTGTTGTTTGACAATCCATTGAATAATCGCATGATTACCCGTTCTTCTCAGTCCCACGATTCTGATTTCTTTTTGATTGACAATTTTTTGGCAATTTTGATGCCCTAACAACAATCTGAATGAATCTTGAATGCCATGGACTACAGAGCCTTTTTGAAATCGCTGTAATCCAGAAGCTAGATTTTTAAAAATGTATTGCATAATCATCAAAATCGAGTTTCTAGGTAAGCCTTCAGGCTAGGAAAATTATCGCCAGGCAAAGCATTTGCTAACTAGATCTTGGAGTCAAAGTGGATATTATTGATGCAAATGCTCTACCCCTAAGGGCTGTCATCAATTAGCCGTACATTCCTGACTAGGTATTGATTTTGGCTTTGGGATGTATTTTTGAACGATCTCGCCTAAATCCCGATCGTGAAAGGGGTCTAGATTTAATTGATGACACGCCCTAGCTTGACTCTGAATTATTACCGTCAGAGTCTATGGAATGGGATGCTATTGTAGACAGAGTTCGAGCCAAAACTCCTAGGCTGCAATGACCTGCTCGATCGTCTTCACAAAACTATTTTCTTCAAAATATTTTTCGTAAACACGCCGTGCATTTTTGATAATTCGATCGGCTTCATCTGGATTTTCCAAATAGTAACCACACTTCTCTTCTAGGTCGGCAAAATCCCACCGCACAGGGACGTAAGTTTCTCCTTCAATAAAGATATTCGGTTCGGTTTTGAGATGAGACATCGAAGGCTTAATCAGCAAACAGTCATAACATACTGCTTCAAAATCTCGCCAACAGTTTTCTCCCCAGCCGAAAGGACTGAAGACCATCCGACTGCGTTTGATTTCGCGGTAATACTGACGTGGGGAAACCAAACCCTTTTCGATCGAACCCCCTCCCGAGACAACGTTATACTTCGATTTCAAGGGTTCAATGGATTGCAAGGCAATTTTACGATATTCGTAGTACCACTCTTTTTTATTTTCGTGTCCTAAAGACATCCGACAGAAAAGATCGATTGTCTTTTTAGCTGGAGGACACAAAGACAGAAAGGGTTTCCGCAAGGCGCGTGCGAAAGGTTTTGCCGTGCCAAGATTCCATCCCAACATTAGACGATCTTCATATCCCTGGGGAATTTCCGAGCCGACGTGCCATGTTTCAAAATCTAGATTCCACTGCTTTGCAATGAAATCAGTGAGTCTAGAACCCCCAATAAAAGGTTGCTTGTAGTCTTCAAAGTTGTGATAGCATTGCCGCTTTATCAAGCGATCGACATAGGGAAGTAAGTTAAAGTACCAGGTGCTGGCTTGAGCAAATGGATCGATAAAAATGAGTTTTCGGGTTGGGTTGTCTATCCGAATTTTCTCTAAAATCCGTTCTACGTCTTTTGGATCTTCTCGATTACCGTGGAGAAAAAATACGATATCCGAAGCGTGTTTTTTACAAGCTTCGCCAATTTCAGAAAAGGTTTCAGCTGCGAACGTGTTTAATCTTGAGATCGAGCTGATGATGAAGGTGATGGCGATTATAGAGGAAGGGGTCGCGCTGTGCGACTCGGACGAAATCCTGGATGTGACCAACAACTAATGCGGTTCTCATAGCAATCTGATGAATTTGTAAGGGTTATCTTTGTACGATTCTATTGTTAGAAAACGCCACCATCGAACAATTTAGATAGATTCAGCAAGACGAATTGCCGATCTGATTTTCAATCATCATACGTGTTTCTACAGACTTTTAGGTAAAGAATCGATAAATTATTATAGTATTATGTATATTTTGGGTAAAGTCCGGATCGAAAGAACACGCAAATACGGAGAAGAAATACGATCGCTGTAGATATTTCCGGTGCGTATCCGTATATATACTGAAATTCGATCTACTCTTAAGTCGCATGTGTAGATAAAGGTTTGGCTACCTGGGGCACTCGGTGCCCCAGGAGAGAAATCTTTGGCGGTTACGATCGATCCAACTCAAGCGGAAAAGGGCTTTTAGCAAAAAACAACGCGGGCAAGATACCCGCGCTGAGTGACTGACTTTCAGTTTCTGTTCCAGAAGATTGGAGAGGAAGAGTCCCGACTGGCTAGACGTTCTCCAATTGCTTATCTTCTAAATTAAATAACAAATGGAGTGTCTGCATGGCGTGGCGCCGAGCTTCGATATCCTGTTGCGCCCGCAGTTGTACCATGGGATCGTGGAGAATCTTGTTGACGATGCCTCGTGTGAGGGCTTCGATCACCTCTTGATGTTTGTCGGCAAATTCTGTTCCCAATCGAGACAAAGCTTTTTCTAGCTCTTGTTCTCGAATTATTTCCACTTTTTTACGAAGTTGATTAATTGTGGGGACGGTTTCGAGAGAGCGCCACCAGATCTCGAACAGTTCAACTTCTTCTTCAAGCAGCGCTTCGGCTTCCATTGCCATTTTCCGGCGGCTTTCTTGGTTTTGAGCCACAACCGCTTTCAAGTCATCCACGTTAAAGGCTTGAACGTTGGATAGATCGTTGGCGTCAGCATCGACATTGCGAGGTACGGAGATATCGAACAGCATTAATTGATGCGCGGGAGATAGCACCGATTCCAGTTTAGCCCGATCGATCAGGGGTTCTGTAGAAGACGTACTGGTAAAAACGATATCCGAATGGGCAACTGTTGACATCATCTCATCTAACAGACAAATGTGCAGTTGCGCGTCTTTAAACTGATTGGCTAACTCCCGAGCACGTCCCGCCGATCGATTAAGAATGGTAATATTGTTAGCACCTTTGGCGATCAAATGTTGCACCAACAGCCTCGACATTTTCCCCGCGCCTAAAATCGCAATCCGACACAGGGACAAATTATCCGCTTCCAAGTGAGCCAGTTCCACGGCAGCGGAACTGATTAGACACCGCACCGGTGCCGATGCTGGTTTCGGTGCGAACGCGCTTTCCTGCACCAATGGCTTGTTTGAACAGTTGGTTGAGCAAGCGTCCGACTCCTTTATGTTGCTGTCCCAATTTGTGTGTATGCTTGACTTGAGCGAGGATTTGTCCTTCGCCGAGAACCAAACTTTCCAACCCCGCACCGACGCGCATCAGGTGCATGACGGCATCTTGGTGGAGCAGGATAAACAAGTGCGATCGCAGTTGAGACAGGGGAATTTGGCTCGACTCTGATAAAAACTGGGTCACTTCCCGAACGCCGGGTTCCGTTTCGGTGGTGACGACGTAAATTTCTAAGCGGTTGCACGTGCTGAGGATGGCAACTTCTTCGATATTGGGATAACTCAACATCTGCGCGATCGCTTTTTCGATTTGCGGTTCCGGAATGCTGAGTTTTTCGCGAACTTCAACGGGCGTTGTTTTGTGGCTCAGACCAATAACAGCAATATTCATAAAAATGGGTTAAATGCGTTGTTGCGGGTGTTGGGTTGTCCGATCTCTCAGTGTTTATTATTATCAGCAGATTCAGGCTTGGCTTGAACCCCAAGCAGAGGAATGTAACAAATTTTAAAAATATTGTTTCTGTATTTCCAATCTCAGCGTTTTAGGCTCAATTCGCTCTCGATCGGTTTTAAATAGGTTAGGAAAAACCTGATTGCTTATCCGATGGGCGAGAGGGAAAGGTTTTAAAGCTTTCCCTCTCGCCAAATTTTTGCTAATAGCTCGCGGCTAAGAGCTTCGATCTATTTCAATTGCAACGTTTTCGGAGAATCGTTCAAGTGAACGGTATCCACAAAACGTGCTGTTTTCGACTGGCTGGAAATGACCAGAGAATGCGTCCGAGTGCCACCGCTAAAGAAACGCACGCCGTTCATTAATGTGCCGGGGGTAATCCCGCAAGCTGCAAACAGCACCGTTTCTCCGCAAGCTAGTTCTTCGGCATTGTAAATTCGATCGGGGTCGGTAATACCCATTTCCGTCAGACGAGCTAGATTTCCTTCTTTACTCTCACCAATCAACCCAGTTTTCACAACTTCGGGATCGTAAATCAGTTGTCCTTGGAAATGACCGCCCAAGCAGCGCATGGCAGCGGCGGAAATGACGCCTTCGGGAGCTGCACCAATCCCCATCAGCGCGTGGATATTCGTTCCGGAAAACGCACAGGAAATCGCTGCCGAAACATCGCCATCGCTAATCAAACGGACTCGCGCGCCGGCATTGCGAATTTCCGTAATCAAGTCTTTGTGGCGAGGACGGTCCATCACCACCACCACCAACTCTTCTACCGTCCGATTCAAACAATCGGCAATAATTTTCAGGTTTTGGGTGGGCGTTTTGCGGATGTCTACATGATTTTTTGCGGCTGGAGGAGCTGCCAGCTTATTCATATAAAAGTCCGGAGCAGCAAACAATCCGCCTTTCTCGGAGATTGCCAACACTGCCATCGAGCCGTTTTGCCCGTAAGCGACCAGGTTTGTCCCTTCGCAAGGATCGACCGCAATGTCGATTTCCACCAATTCGTCGGGGTTGCACACATCTTTTGCATCAGCGCGGGTACAAATGCCCACTTCCTCACCGATGTAGAGCATGGGAGCATCGTCTCGTTCCCCTTCGCCAATTACAATGCGTCCTCGCATATAAATCTTATTCATCCGCTCCCGCATGGCTTCTACTGCCACTTGGTCAGCGGTATTTTTTTCGCCTTTGCCCATCCATCGGGCTGATGCGATCGCTGCTTGTTCGACGACTTCGATAATTTCTAGACCCAGGGTTGCGTCCACGACGTCTCTCCTCCGAAATGCTTATAATAGGTGGGTTATATTGGGCGTTCCCAGTTCCTTAGTCTATCAGAGGGCGGAGATCCGTGGATGACATGAGTCCATGGGTTTATGTTAAGTTTTGCTGAGAAACCGCGATTCTCAACGAAAAACCACAGGAGATGAGATGAATCTGCACTCTTGTGGATCTTGTATTTTCTATTAATCTATGGCTCAGGCGGGATTTGAACCTGCGACCTTGGGCTTATGAGCGGGCAGCATTAATCGCTAAAACCCTTGTGCTGCAAAAAATTCGGAGATGTCTATTGGTTTAGCTCTTTTTTTTTCTTAACTCAGATCAGTAGTTGTTTACGGAGAGTCTGACCAGCAAGTCACTCGTCCAGCCGGAGATTCACCCGTGCCCGTCCATTCATCACAGAGTTTGCCTGCCTTGTAGAGCTGCATTGAGGCAGTCCCTCTCCGATCGAGATTAAGGGTTGACGACACAGTGAAACCCGGATCGAGAAAGAAGCTGAAGGTCAGAGGTGAAGCTCCCGTAAAGTCAGCAGTCTGGGTTGAATCAATTCCTCCTGACGACTGTTTGATGATGTCGTAGCTCAGGCGTAATTCCGCATCTTCTGGCCCTGTCCATTTAATTTTGAATTCCTCTTGTTCTGGGGACTGTCTCGTGACAGAAGCCAAGCCGATGACTGGAGGTGGGTCGTAAGTGGTTTGGCATCCGTAGGTCACGGCGGCGTAAAGAACGGATACCGTGAAGACTTTTTGTACGAGTTGACCGAGAATCATTTGTTCGTCCAGGGTTGGGTTTGACCGTATATTTCTATTAATCCCTCATCTACCTCCCGATTGCCTTCAGTACAAACCCGTATGCGGGTATCACGGAGAAGATGTATACGGGTAGCAGCCAGACAGCCATAGACCCATTACCAGTTCAGATCGCTAATTCGATTTCGCCAGTGGACGATTTCTTCGTCAGTGACTAAATCTCTCGGCTGAAGTCGCCTCAGTCCATAGGTTTCCTTGTAAAAACTCGGGCTTAAAATCTACCTTAAAATTCGATCGTTTATTGTGCCCGCTAAGTTAGTACAATAAGTTACTGCAACCCTTACGGTATAAGGTATGGCTCAGGCGGGATTTGAACCTGCGACCTTGGGCTTATGAGTCCCCTGCTCTAACCACTGAGCTACTGAGCCTTCTTTTGGTTTGCCGTTTTCTACAATAACACATCTAACGCCAAATTCAACCCCAATCGCCAGAATGTAAAATTTAGTAAAGTTATGAAACTGATAACGTTTAGCTATGCTAGCTTAATGGTGTGGACATCAAAATCTCACATCAGAGATTTTTAAGGTAGCCGAAAATGTAAGGTCACCAAAAACCAAATGCGGGCTAAAGCTCTGGTGTCCCCTGCCGAAAGCCCAACTTCAATTCTCACTTTCCAGCTACTACATTGGAGTGGCAAGTTGTTTTTAAACGAAGGCAACACCAAACCCGAAGCCCGGAAAGGTACAGTGGCTAGGAAAACCTTGGTAGAGATTTGAAGACTTTGTAAACCTTTAGTTGTTAACTCGTTCGCATTTCAGAACCTCTAATCCTTAGAGTCGATTTCTTTGAAAAATCTGTCGCTTATAATGTGCCGAGCCTAGCTACCGAATAGCTAGGCTCTCGTCGTTGCGATCGCCCTGACCGACTTCTCCACAAACCCTCTCAATGTATTTTGAATTCTAGAGACTTTTTGTCTGGGGGCAAAATTCTCAGGTTGAGATTCGATCGTTAGTTTTGTTTGCCTCACAATATTTGCCCCACAATAGTAGAGAGGAGTGAAGCTGACTATTAGGACGAAGATCCCATGGCAACGGCGGCAGATGTTGTAAAAGTTTGGAAGTTACGGTTTCAAATCGACTATGGGGATTGGAATGAGACCACCCAGGACAGTGTGTTGGGCTGGTTGATGGGAGAAAATTCCGATCGAATTGCTCAAATGAGCGATCGCCAATTCCAGATTGTTACACAGTCCATGGAGTTCCGCTATGGAATCTTGCGGCAACGATACTTGGGCGTTTCTCCAGAAACCGCCTACCAAAATTTAATTCGGCGCTTGAGCAGTTTAGTGATGCTGCGCAACAAAATCCAGACCTGGGTATCCCTGAGTCGAGATCGCCGCCGGACGGTGGTAGATGTGGTGCAAGAAATCGTGCAGGAGATGCTCAAAAGCGATCGCTACCTGCAACAACAGATGGCTTGGATTGCCCAGTGTACCACCGAAACCCGCTGGCGAAATGCTCTTATTCTGGCTAGTTTGGAAGAGTATTGCTTGCGTCCTATCCGCAATCAACCCCTCCTCGTCTATCGCTTTGTCAACTATCTTCGCCGTTCCCAGAAAGGGGGATTAACGCAGGTTCCCACCCAAGAACTCGTCCGCATCGTGTCCTCGGAAATCGGTGATGCTGAGGCAGACGATTCCATTAATTTACTCGATACACAAACAGTCGCCGAATACGAAGCGCAGCAAGCGTGGGAAGAACAACAGGCTTTGCGACTGGATGTACAGCAAGAATTTGCCACCTATCTGGCGCAGAAAGTCGATCCCATGGCTGCCGAGTGGCTGCAACTCTATCTAACGGGTCGATCGCAAGAAGCGATCGCGACACGACTCAAGATCCCGATCGAAAAAGTCTACCGCTTGCGAGAAAAAGTCAGCTATCATGCCGTGCGAGTGTTTGCCTTCAAGCATTCGCCGGAACTGGTGGCGAACTGGTTGGGTACTTCTCTCCAAGAGAGTAATCTGGGTTTGACCCCCTCTCAGTGGCAACAGTTTCTCGATGGTCTTAGTCCCATTCAATCTCAAATTATCGATCGCCTCAAAGCCGGTAGTTCCATAAAAGAAATTGCCCGTGCCTTGCAGCTCAAACCCTCGGCGGTAGCAAGCGAGTGGAACAAACTCTATCTTGCCGCTCAGTCTTTGCGCCAGGGATCGTAAATTTCACCCACACAAACTGCCTAAAATCAAACTATCATAGGTAATAACCCGGACATGACTGAAAGTCCGCTCATCGAAATGTTTCGTGGGTCATCGATTGTCAATTAGCAGTCGATCGTAAGTTGAGCTCTAATACCCGCGAAAAAAGACAGTCATATTCCGTAATCTCCGCTTGTCGAGAGCATAGGTTATCTTGGGTGCAAGTGCTGCTAATTTAATCGCTCTTGCGGATGCTTCGATGAATTCCGAACAGACATTTAGGTTGATCGACCAGCTCATTCCCTTTGAAGTTTGTCTTTACCATCAGGTGATCCCATTATCCCTCGAAGGTAGCCTACTCTATTTAGGCATGGTCGATCCAGAAGACTACTCGGCTCTGTCTTATCTACGTCAGTTAGTCGGTTATTTGAATTGTTCTTTAGTCCCCAAGGAGATTTCCTTAGAAGACCACCAATCTCTGCTGTCGGCTTACCTCAATTACACCAGCCGCGCTCAAGAAAAAAAGCGAAAAGCAGCGGATAGCCAAGCATCAGAGTTGATAGAATCGTCGAGAGAATCATTGGCTCCCACAGAGTCTTTACCCTCCGATATTCGCCCTGCCAAAACGGAAGGTTTATCTCCTAATAAAGTACAGACTTTAAACATCCACGCCCAGCACTTAGCGAGTCCTATGGAAGTTCTCGCTCAGTTACCGCCGCCCCAATTGCTTCAGGAATTACTGGGCAGAGTGTTGATGGGTGGAATTGGTCGATTGTATTTTGCGCGACAAGCCGATTGTGGTCGCATTCTGTGGAGCCAAGATGGAGAGTTAAAGTCTGTCTTGGAAAATTTGCCGTTAAGCGTGTTTCAAGCGGCAATTAACGAATTAAAGCGTTTAACTGGCTTACCATTAATTCCGGTCAAACGGGCTAAGCAAATTGAAATTGAAAAATTATATCAAACCAAATTGCTGTTATTACGATTTCGAGTGACTCGGAGCGCTCATGGAGAAGAGGGAACGCTACAGGTTTTGCGAGGGGCTGCTCTGAAGTTTTATCAACAGCAAAAGTTAACGAATTTGAGTCAAGAAGCATTAACGGCTGCCCAGCAACTTCAGAAAAAGATTCGAGCCATGCGGGAATATTGCGATCGTAATCCCAATTTAACGTCGAATCCACCGGAATTGGTGGGTGCGATCGAACAAATTTTACAATACGTGCAAAAAGAAGTCGATCGCTTTCCGAAATCGGCAGGGGGATAGAGCGTTCTCGAACCTTCTTAAAGTGAAAATAAGAAGGGTTTAAAGTCGAGTCTTAACTTCTCGTCTAACCCGATTTTGAGGAAAGTTCTAAGGCTTTTCGTTGGTAAAATTCGGCTTCGTGCGATCGTCCTTGTTTTTGCAGGACTTGACTCATATTCGCATAAACACCGGCAAGGTTTGGGCTGAATTGAATAGCCCTGTGGTAGCAGGCAATTGCTTCATCCAATTGTCCTTGGAGATAAGCTATATTTCCCACATTGGCATGAGCTTCGGCGAAGTCGGGTTTGAGTTCGATGGCTTTAGAATAGGCGCGAATTGCCGCTTGTGATTTGCCCTGAGCTTGCAAGGCATTACCGAGAGTTTTATAAATGTCTGCGGAATTTGGCTGGGTTTTTAGCGCTTGATAACAAGCCACTATCGTTTCTTCTAGTTTTTCTGACGTTAATTGTGGGGAAGTGGGTTGAGTTTTTGATTCAGTTTTGGTAGATAGAGTCGGTGTGACGGCAATTCTAGGTGTATTTTTAACTAAACCCGAAGGCGTTAATTTCCAAGTTGCATCGGAAATGTAACCGATTCCACCATAGCCCATGCCTTTGGGAAATGCTGCCCCAGCAAGTTCGTGATTTCGCTGAGCTTCAATTCCTTTCCAAGCTTGTGTTTGCCCGCCAGAAAGATGCCCGTAATTGTGATTTTGGTGAACGGCAGTAATCACTTGAGTCGCATCGATAACCGGGTGTCCGGCGGCTAAAGCCCGGTAAACCATGGCGATATCCCAAGCTGCACGTCCGACGGCAAAGGGGGGAATTTCCGACCATAAGTTTTTGGTAAAAATAAAGAAGTCGATCGCGCAATCGGGATGTAAGTCATCTTGCTTTAATACGAGTTCTCGCAGTCCGCTTTCCCAGTTAGGATTGGTAAAGTTAATCGATCCGGGAATGTCGAAATTTCGCCGCTGTCCGACGATGAGAAATTCTTTAAATTGAGTTGCGACCTTTTCGATGGCGGGAATCAAATCGCTTAAAAAGATGATGTCGGCGTTGGTATAAATGAGAACATTACTCGAGGCTAAGTTTTGGGCAGTATTAAACAATCCACTAATTGTCGGAGTGCCGTACTCATTGCGATCGACATTAGGAACGTAGCGCAATCCCAACTCTCGCGAAATCTCTTCGACACCTTCTTCATGTCCCAATACAATAACTTCCGGCTTGGGTTGCAGTGTCATCCAGGTTTGAATGGCATTTTTTTGAATCATGCCGGGATGTCCTTGGAAGGGTTTTGTGGTGGTGAAGATTGTTAAGCTAGCTTGTCGATTTGAGTTCTCTTGTAAGGAGGATAAACGATTGAATATCGTTTGAGCTTCGGAAAAATTCGGTACTGCTTGTAAGACAGCCCGAACAGATTGCATAGCTAATTCGATCGATCCCACTTTTTCCGCAGCTTGTGCTAAATACCAAGTGACGCGCCAGTGATTGCATCCCAAATTAATCGCCGTTTGAAACTCTGAAATAGCCTGACGATCTTGTCGGCGCTGTTGCAGGATTAGACCCGACCAAAATCTTAAATAGCTATCATTTGGATAGTACGATCGATAATGTAAAACACCACCTCCTCCCGGATTACACATGACTGGAGAAGCATTGGCAATTTGGCGATCGGTATCAAACAGTTCTTCGATATTTTGCGAGTGTAAACTCACGGAAAAATGCGATGCTGAATCTCCTAAAGATTCGATAAATAATTCAGCCGCAGAAGGTGTTGTTCCCATTAAATCTTGAAGCGTCACGGGTTGGTCGAGCAACCTTTCCCCAACGGGTACACCCCAAATTCGCTGGCGCTTGGGCTGTTGCATCAATTTTTCGTAAATGGGATTGAGTTGTTTTGCGGCATTTTCTGCCCCAAAATACTGTTTGGCATACTCGCGGGCATTGCGTCCCAATCTTGCCCGTTCTTCGGGATAGTGGTAGAGATATTCGATCGCCTCTTTATATTCTTTTTCGCTATGAACAATTAAGCCTGTTTTGTTATGTTTAACGAGTCGTTTAACCCCTCCATACGGAAATACGACAGGCGGAACTCCTGCATACATCACTTCTTGCAAATTCAACTCAGCCGCCGCATAGGTTTCTTCGCACAGAGGGTAGCCATAAACGTCTAAAACTTCGATAACGGATTTGATATCTTCGACATAGCCGCGAAAATCAAACCGTGCTGCGGCACCAAGCTGTTGAGCTTGTTGGGATAAATAGTTTTGGATACCACCACCACAGACGATAAACCGCACGTTGGGAATATCAACGGCTGCACTCATCGGTACGTAGCGGGGGTGCATTTTGATAAAGTCCACCATGCCGATGTAGCCGACATTAAATGTCTCGTGCGATCGAGATTGGCAGTGAGAAAAGCGAGCAAAGTCAGTGCCAGCAATTACCATTCCTGTTTTCGTCGCTTTCACCTCGCTGGGTAAGTTTTGAAACGCCGGATGTTCGTAAGTGTAAGGACTACAGGCTAACGCAAAATCGGAGAATTTGATTAATTCTTGAGTGATGATTTGTGGGATTTGGTCTCCCGAAATATGAAACCAAAGTAATAGACGCCCTGCGGGCAGTTTCGATCGTAGTACGTCATAAATTTCGGGATTGTTCCAAAAATGAACGTGTACGATATCTGCCGCTTCTATTTCCTGTTGAATTGCCGATCGATCTGAGTGGCCACTGACTACGATAGATCCTGATTTCTGAGCGAGTTCAACAGCTTTTGGGTCGGCTGGAAGCAGGGAGAGCAGGCGATGTTGGTAACTTCGATCGAAGAATGATGAATACTTAGCTGTAGAGATTGCCGAGCGAGCTGCACCGCCGAAAGATAGATGATTTATAATATGGAGAATTTTGAAATTTTTCATATGAAACTCCACTTGCGTGGAAGGTTTTTAAAAATATGGGACTACGCACATTTGGTGTACTATCAACACATTTCACCTACCTAAAACCAGACCTGGATTTCTATAAGTTCGCAAAATTTCATCTGAAAAATTCCGATCGATTTCCGTTGGAGCGATTGCTTTTGCAATTAAGCAGATACGTGAAACTGCAAATCTTTGGCCGGGGAGGGCAGGAGACTGTTTTAGGATTTTGATCGTACTATCAAGAGGTTCAAACAAAGAGCTTTTCAATAGTTCTTTCAAGCAAGAAACTGTAGGAGCCCACCAAGTCGTCATGTCCGAATAAATTCTATCTCGCTCCGGCGGACAACCATTATAAACCATAAACGATGCACTTTGGTCGTCTATAATGGCTGTTTCTAAGAGTAAGAATCCTCCTGTTTTGATAACGCTCCGAGATTGCGATAGAACGAACATTGGATCTCTGACATGATACAAAAGACCCAAATTTTGAACGATATCAAAAAGACGATTCGAGCGATCTCGATCTTCATATTTATGTTGTAAATATACCTCGAATTTTTCTTGTAGATAAACATCTAAACGCTCGGCAAGATTATAAGGAGATATATTGTAGTAAGGAATAACGTTACTTTTCAACACTTGGCGACAAAACAAAAAGTTTTGATACTGTTTATAAAAACAGTCAGTAGCGATCGTCATTCGCGCTCCGAGTTTTTCCGCTTCAAATGCCCATAAACCATCAAAACTACCAATATCAAGCACTACTTTATTATGATAGTCAATATTTCTCCGAGTGGCTCGAATCAAGTTCCACAAGCTATCAAAATTCAAGCCAGGTGTCACTAAACCGTCACCTAAATCGATCTTGTGATACCAGGGTTTTAGCCTCTCAATTTCTTGTTTGATTTCTTCTACTAACATTTCCATTGTACAATTATTTTAGATGAAGTTTACAGAGTAACATTCCCAGGCTTGCGATACACTCGAATTGAGGAAAACACACCCGGAATAATTGGTAAATGAGCCTGTGTTTGAGTTGGATCGGATGGATACAGTAACGGAAGCTCTAACACTTCACAACTATAGGTATTTTCCATCAATTCTTGACAGGCTTGGCGAATTCCGGGTTCGTTCCCGGCGTGGTGAAACAGGATGGCTTCCCGATTGTCTTCATCCAGAGGAGGCAAGTAGTCATGAAATAACATAATACCTCCCGATGCCAGTAAGGGGTAATAGTTAAGAATATCCTGTCTCACTCCCTCATAAGTGTGATCTCCATCTACCAAAATAAAGGTTGGTCGATTCCCATCTCGATCGAAAAGTTCTTTTAATTGTGGCATCGCATGATGGGAAAACATCCGTAGGTGTGTCACCTCATTTTTTAGATGTTGAAGGACTTGGATAAGCTGGGGGTGGACTCCCGGATCGATCGCAAATCCCTGCAATTGAGGAGTAACTTTTCGCAATGCCTGACACATCAAAAACAGGGAACTTCCTGCATAAGAGCCAATTTCGATAAACCGCAACGGAGAGGAGATTTGTGGCAGCAATTTGCGCAGAGTATAGTACAGTTGAAATCGCTCATTTGCTGACATTTGGCTTTGAATACCGTGTTTCACGGGATCTTCTTGCGCGAACTCTTGCAGTAATGTTGGTTCGATCGTAGAATTGACGGGAAACTTATCGGGTTTGACGAACCATACTCCCGTATCGTCAATCGGGTTAATGGTAAATTTGAGATTATGTGACTGTGCGAACTCGTGAATCGCTTGGCGACAGCCTTCCCAGTAGCCGTAGTCATCGACTTGAATCAAGCCATCATTGACCACCCGATCGTATAAATTCTGCAAAATCGTTTGGGTCGATTCATACCAATCTCCATCCATGTGCAGTAATGCAATCATCCCCACAGGGTTTCGCATTTTTGGAAGCGTTTCCTGAAAATAGCCTTTGACTGTTTTCACGATCTCGGAAACTCCCAGTTTGGCGCAAATTTCGCGGACGCTGGTTTCTGGCGCGGCGCAAGTTCCTGTTCCCCAACCCGTATCATTTGCATGAATGCCATTGTGCTTATCTTCTGCTGTGGGAGTTGGCATTCCATCAAATGAGTCAAAGGCGTATAGCCAACGCGGTTGCTTGGAGTAACGTTTAATGACTGCTGCCATCAATGCCGTGGAACCGCCACCCGCCACGCCACATTCAACAATGTTGCCGGGAATATTGTTAGTACAAATTCGTTTGACTAAAGAAAATAGCGAGTACAAACGAGCTTCACTCAGCATCGTATAAGGACGAACCGTTTTCAGTATTTCTTGGAATTCTTGGTCTTGGATTGAAGCGGCATGGAAACTCGGCTCTTTTGCTAACAGTCTCTCTTGGAGAGCTTTAGCTTCTGCATTTTTGGGAAAATAGCGAAGTTCTTCATATAATGATTGAAGTGCAGAAGTTCGCTGGTTTAACTTCAGAAAACAGATCGCTCGTAAGTAGTCTAACTGGGGTGTGGGTTGCTTTAAAGACTTGGCTTGGTTTAGATAGGGTAAAGCTTCTTGTTCCTTATTCTCATTTATTAGGTTCTTAGCTCTATTGAGACTCGTTTCGATCGAGGCTTCTGAAATTTCATGGAGTAAGAGCTGTGCTTTTTGTAAACTGGGTTTTTGGGACAGCAAATATTGTAAATCGGCGATCGCCTCCTCAAATTTTTCGAGTCTTGACAAGGCGATCGCTTTCACCAGATAAAGTTCTGGACTTTGCTCTAGCTTTTCACTCTCTAATAGATCTAAAGCTTCTTGATTTTGATGTGAATTAAGAGATTCAATGACTTTCTTTACATATGCAATTCGCGAATCGTTTCCATCGCCTTCTAAATCCAGATTTAATTGTTTCAATCCATCTCTATCTTCCTTGTCAATTTCAGGCTCAATGAGTTTTAAGGAATGGAAATGAGTGTCGATCGTGTTTTTTGAATGTAGCTTGCCTGCATCCCGTTCTAAGGACCGATCCACAAATTGACTTTTCCAGGTTTCGATCGCTTCTCGGTCAATCCGAACCTCAGTTTTCCAGGTTCCACGAATTCGTTCTTCGAGTTTGGTCGCAATTTCCGATCGATTCACAATGGGAAGATTAAAATCTTTGCCCATTTCAATAGCCCGATTATCTACGGTAATAATAATCGAACGCCGCTGATGCTGTAAGGCTCTGACTCCGGCATGAAGTCGAGTTCCCACATAGTCAATTTGTTCGTTTTGCAACAGATCGTCTAGTGCTTCTAAAGATGGATCGATAAACGTAATACGATTTCCACAAATTTTCTGAGCATAATCGTAGTCCCCATACATTTGCGGCCAAACGTAAATTGTTGAATAATTTCGACTCAATACATCAAAGAGGAGACGATCGGATTGAGGCGCCATGTTATATTCGGTAAAAGTCAGAAGGACTCGATCTGATTTTTGATCGGGAATCTTATAACAGTGTTCTTCTGTCAGCCACCATAACGTCGGACATCCAGTATTGACCGTCCTAAAACCCAACTTAGCCAATCGACTGGATGTATAGGAATCTCTAGCGGAATGAATTTTTTCCCGATTTAGAGTTTGTGATAAAATGTAACGAGTGTAAGCATTAGGATCGATTTCTTGATACTGCCACCATCCTAACCCCAATAACGTTACTTTATTTTTCCAAAAAGATTCATTGGGCTTAATACACCACTGACTATTCTTCTCCATATCCGAACAGAGCAGATTCGTTCCAGCGAGAAAGACATAATCGGCTCGATCGATTTTTTCGATTCCAGCTTGAAGATATTCTAAAGCGGGTACTCGATAAAAAAAATCGTGAGGGAAAATTTCTCGAAGAGCCTTGTACGAGGCTTCAACGATAATCTTATTCCCCAGATTTGTATTGTTGATCCATGTATCGAGCAGAACAATCTTTTTCATGAATTACGCTTTAGCTCCTCACTGCCCAAAAAATTTCGCTGCGCCGGACTTGCCGAGTGTCGATCGTTCGATTTCTTTTCAGTCTTTCATGTTGTTTGGTCACGATGACTTGGATCGCCAACCGATCTTCAATCGGCCTCGATCTCCCCGTTCTTCACGCTCTTCTGCCACAATTCTCGACCCTACCAGACTTCACACACTTTACCCCAAAGGGCGATCGCCCCGGTCTTCGCTAATACCTTACGTCATAGATATAATACAGGCAAAGTCGGCGCTCTTCCACTACTCTCCTCTTTCTAGCTTCCCTAACGCAATCAAACTTTCTAAATCTTCCGCTGCATCGGGGAAATAAACTCGAACCACTTTTCTGACCTCTTGTAAATCGAATTCCTTAGCGCCTCCCAGCATTCGACTCACATCTGCTAAATCTTGGCTTCGGCTGGCTTGTAGTTTCATCAAAATTAAATAAGGTAAAGCGATAATTGAAAGTCCATTTGGAGCATAATTTGGGGAGGCAACGGCATCCGATACCCAATCTTCGGAAAACTCGAGGACATAGAGCGAAGTGCCATCCGGCAAATCCCACTGACTTCCCTGAATGCTTAATTCTCCAACCCGTTGACTTCCCGCTAAGTTTAACTCTCGATAAACTTTGTCTCGATCCTCAGCCTTGACTAAAATATCCAAGTCGAGTGTCATTCGTTCTGGCATATAAAGCCGAGTGGCAATTCCCCCCACAATCACAAAGGGTGTTTTCTTGATAATCGATTGAATATCACTGACGGGATAGATCCAAGTTCGTCGATCGAGAAATTCCAAACTACTACCCGTTCCGGGCTTCACTCGTTTTTGGATTATATTAATAAATAGTTGTCTTCTCCTAGAACAAAGAGCCATCGGAGATTCACCCGAAGGAACTACCCGATCGAAAGAGGTCTGACGATCGTTCACAATTGTTCTAGTTAGCTTTCCTTCGTTCACGAACTTTTCAGATGTTCACGCTTTTCTGCCACAATTCCCGAAATACCGGACTTCAAATACTTTACCCCAAAGCGCGATCGACGGGTAGCTTGACAATAAACACTGTACCTTCGCCCACCTCGGAGCGAAAATCGATCGACCCTTGGTGTGCCTTAACAATCTGCTGACACAGGTACAATCCCAAGCCACTACCGGAACGCAAATGCTTGCCTTGACGAAACCGATCGAAAATCCGATCGCGGTCTTCTGGGGCGATGCCAGTACCCGTATCTTCCACTTCTAGAGTCATCTCTCCATTATCTGCCGTAACGCGCACTTCGATCGACCCCGTATCGGTAAACTTCAGCGCATTCCCCACTAAATTACCCAGAACGCGGCGCAACTCCAATCGATCCCCACAAATTTCCCCAACATTGTCAGCCACAACCTTTCGCAAATCGACCCCTTTATCTTGAGCGATGGGTTCGAGTTCCCGCAACACTTCTGCCACCAACTCGCCAAAAGGGAAACCAATAAAGCTGAGAACTTTCTGTCCCACATCATAAGAATAGGCATCCAGCAAAGTATTGAGCATCGACAGCATATTTTGATTGCTAGTCGCCAAACTGGTCAGCGCTTCCTGGAGACCCCCAGAAACCTCACCAAAAACCCCTTGGGAAATTAAGTTTAACATTCGATCGGCAGCCACCAAAGGCGTCCGCAAATCGTGGGTCAGACACTGGACAAAACTTTCCCGTTGATCGATACTTTGTTTCAGGCGCAGCAACGATCGTACCCGAGCTTGCAGTTCGTCGATTTGTACGGGTTTGCGGATAAATTCGTCCGCTCCGGCATCCAACCCTTTCACCACGCTGGACTGTTCGTGAGCGGTAATCATCAAAATGGGGATGAAGGGTAACTGAGGATTGTTCCGGATGCGGCGTGCCACTTCGTAGCCGTTCATTCCCGGCATCATCACATCCAGAAGAATCAAATCCGGCGGCGACTTGGAAATTTGCAACAATGCCTCGGGTCCGTTATCGACCAGTTGGATATCGTGTCCTTCTTCTTCCAAGGCGAGTTGTACCAGAAACAGGTTATCGGGATTGTCATCTACCGCCAGAATATGTTGTGTAATATCACTCATCAGTTATCGGTTGTTGTTTATAGATCGAGTCAGCAGAAGCCAACTGTCGCGGGATCTCGACGCGAAAAGTCGATCCCCTATCCACCTGGCTTTCCACAGAAATCTCCCCCTCCATCAGGTCTACGAGGGTTTTTGTAATCGCCAATCCCAAACCCGTCCCCTCGTATTTGCGCGTCAGAGTTCGATCGACTTGGTGAAAAGCCTCAAAGATTTGTGCTACATTTTCCGGTTTGATGCCAATTCCCGTATCCGTCACCGTGATGGCAACTCGTTCGGTTCCCACGTCGTTCACCTCAACGGTGACACTCCCGGTTTCGGTAAACTTGATGGCATTGGCAATCAGATTAACCAGGACTCGTCGCAAGGCGTTACGATCGCTGATAATTTGAGAATTGCCGATCGTCACATTCACGTTCAAGGTGAGGTTTTTCTTCTCGGCAAGGGATCGCAGTTCTTCAGTCACCAGTCGGGCAAAAAGTCCCACCTCGAACGAAGTCGGGTTGATTTCAACACTCCCCACTTCCAGTCTAGAAAAGTCCAGAATCTCGTTCAACATCTCCAATAAGTTGCGACTGTTGTTGAAGATTCGATCGACCATATCCTCCTGGCGCTGGGTCAGTTTCCCTTGCTTTTGAGTTTGCAACAGTTGCGAAAAGCCCATAATGGCATTGAGTGGCGTTCGCAACTCGTGGGACATGGTCGCCAGAAATTGGGACTTGATGCGGGCAGCTTCTTGGAGTTGCAGGTTTTGCAGTTCGATTTGACGTTGTTGTTTGAGCAGTTCGTCCGCACGAGATTTTAACAAAGTTTCCGCTTGCTTGCGATCGGTGACATCGTTGAGCGTACCGTAGATTCCCAGAATAGTATCATCGTCATCGGCATCGATCTGGGCGAACATCTCCAACCAGCGGAAGCTGCTATTTTGAGTTGGGGTACGAAATTCGTAGCGGATGAATTCTCGCCGTCCATCGATCAGATCTTGGAACAAGATATCGATCCGCTGTTGGTCTCGACGAGGGTAGATGAAATCGAAGAAATAGGCATTAAGACTTTCTTCGATGCTAAACCCGGTAATTTCTTCCCACGCCGGACTCAAGAACGTCCAACGCCCGGTTTTGTCCGTTTGGAAAATCACTTCCTGGACGCTGTTAATCGCGGCACGATACAGGCGGTTGACGGCTTTCAGCTTGCTGCGACGATCGATGAGTTCCCGTTCGAGTTCTTGATTCAGGGTGACAATGGCAATTTCGGCTTGTTTACGATCGGTAATATCTCGCGAAATGGATACGATTAATCGTGTAGATCGATCTTCGAGATGGTTGCTCAGTTGATAGGTGGTTTCCAGCCAAATATAGGTTCCGTCGGAACGGCGCATCCGGTAGCTTTGGACAAACTGGGAGGGAAACTGACCCGTTATCGATCGAAGTCTTTGGAGGGCGTCGGCGTCTTCGGGATGGAGAAACTCAAAAATCGATCGTCCCGTTAAAGCTGTAGCCGGGTAGCCCAGCAAAGCCTGACAGGTGGGGGAAACATACAGATAGATGCCATCGAGGGTTTGGGTGGCAATCAAATCGGAGGAATTTTCTGCTAGCAGTCGATAGCGAGCTAAGCTGTCTCTCAGAGCCGTTTCAGCCGTTTTGCGATCGCTGATATCTTGAAAAGAACCCACCATCTGCACGGGGTTGCCCATTTTGTCGCGTCGGGCAATCCCCCGTGCCAGAATCCACTTATAACTGCCGTCTTTGCAGCGCATCCGGTATTCCGCAGTATATTGGGGCGTTTTGCCGTTGAGGTGCGATCGCACCGCAGCCAGAGTCCGATCGAGATCCTCGGGATGCACCAGCCCGGCCCAACCGTCGTAGGTGTTTTCGATCTGGTCGTTTTCATAGCCCAATAGTGCCTTGAATACCGGAGATAAAAAGGCGTCCCCGGTAGAGATATTCCAGTCAAAAATCCCATCTCCCGTACCGACGAGGATCAGTTGCCAGCGTTCCTCACTGGCTTTGAGTGCGGCTTCGGCTTGTTTGATTTCGGTAATATCCCGCCCTTCGGGAATCAACAGCACCACTTTCCCGGCGTCGTCGAACACGGGTTTCAGGGAAAAATCGATGGTTGCTGTGGTTCCCATCGCGCCACGAATTTCTGCTTCGTAGCGGATGAATTCACCCCCAGCCGCCCGTTCGATCTCGTTTTTCAGCCGCACCTGAATCTCCTGGGAACCCGAACACCAGGGCGTTTCCCAAAAGGGACGACCCAAAACGTCTTCGGCAGATATTCCCGCAAAATCCAATGCGGTTTGATTGACTTCGAGAACAATGCCATCGGGTTGCAACAAGCCGATGAACTGGTACATGGAGTTGAAAATGGCACGGAACAGCCGTTCGCTGTCTTGCAAGCGAGTTTCGGATTGTTTACGATCGCTGATGTCGCGCATGGCAACCACAGCGCCCAGTTTTTCTCCTTCGGGGGTCAAAATGGGATCGCCGTTGGCTAAGATGTATCGTATCTCCCCGTCTTTAGGCACGATCGACATTTCCACACCCCGCACGGATTCCCCTTGTAGCGCTCTAAACAGAGGAATTTCTTCTCGGGGTAGAGGTGTTTTGCCATCGGCGTGGAAAAGATCGTAATATTGTCCCCAGTCTTCGGCGGCGATCGCCTCCATCGGCAGTCCGTGGAATTCTTGAGTGGCTCGGTTGAACAGCGTCAACACACCCTCTGCATCGCAGGCTACTATGCCGTCGGACAAGTTGGCGAGCAATGCTTGCAGGAATTGCCGCTCTTTTCGCAGTTCGGTTTCGATGCGCTGGCGTTCTTGAATTTCCCGCTCCAGTTCTCGATTTTTCTCTTCAATTTGCCTGGGGGATGGGAGTTTAGCAATTTGTGGAAATAAGACCACCAGAACGATCGCTGTTCCCAGAGAAACCAAAGCAGTCAACGCACGGATAGATCCCGACAACCAATAGTTTGGATGCCACAGCGTCCAGATATCCATCAAGTGACCGATACCGCAAAAAACGATAAAGGCAGCAAATAACGAGAATACCCGATCGAAGGGAATATCATCGCGTTTGCCGACGATTCTGACGAGAACGAGCGGAATCGAGAAATAGGAGATCGCGATGATTAAATTGCTGAGCAAATGTAATCCCACTAAACCCGGTTTCCACAAATAACAAGTTCCGTGGGGCATGAAAGCGATCGCCAAAATACGATCGCTTACGGTGAAAATTTCAAGTTCATTCACAATTCCTTCGCAGTGATCTAAGTCTCAATATTCCCTGTGATACAGCCAAGTACAGACAATAGTTCTATGACTTTAGCAACCGATCGAGCATTAAATATCTTTCATAGGGTAGATTTTAGAGAAAAAATCCGATCTCAATTCTAGAATCATCTCGGCACTCCCTCACCTTTTTCGAGGTAGGGGAGTGCGCCCCACAAGAAGTTTAATTCTTCAATTCTACAATCGTCGTTCAATAGCGTTATGCCATCGATCGCCCATTTCGGCTAAACTCACCTCTAAAATGGGCAAATGGTTAGCCACAACGCGCAAACTCCCCTTATTCTCACCCACTCGACCCAGTTTTTGCCAATTTTCCCCCAGCTTTTCAGCTAGGAAAGCCTCCCATTCGGCAGAAAACTCCGGATCGATCGAAACGAGAATTCTCGCCCCACCTTCGCCAAATAACGCCCGATCCCATCGATCGACTTCGGGATTCCCCAAGTCAATTTGGGCTCCCAATTCACCCCCAATACAACATTCCGCCAGCGCCACCGCTAAGCCGCCTTCGGCACAATCATGTGCCGACTTCACCCAACCTTGACGAATCCCTTGCCGACAGGTTTCCTGTACTCGTTTTTCCAGGTAAAAATCCACACGGGGCGGTTTCCCGGCTACAATTCCATGTAGAGTTGCCAGATATTCCGAAGCGCCCAACGTCACGCCATATTCTCGCAGAGAAGCCGTTAACTCCGGTTCCAGCATGGGGCGTTCTACCCCCAATCCCAGTAGATAAATAATATCCCCATCTTGGCGCCAACCTTGCCCACAAACGCGGCTGAGATCCTCCACAATTCCCACCATTCCAATTACCGGAGTGGGGTAAATTGGCGTCGGTTTGCCATCAGCGTCTAGGGTTTCGTTATACAGAGAAACATTACCCCCCGTCACCGGAGTATTCAACTCCCGACAAGCTTCAGAAATG
Organism: uncultured cyanobacterium; assembly: GCA_963838375.1. Taxonomy (GTDB): domain Bacteria; phylum Cyanobacteriota; class Cyanobacteriia; order Cyanobacteriales; family Geitlerinemataceae; genus DVED01. Next base: position 540,075 of record CAWIQY010000021.1, read on the forward strand.
CCTTGACACGCCGATGCCAACTGCCAATAGCCGATCGGTTTTTCTGGGGAACCGAAATTCAAATTATCCGTCACGGCAATGGGTTCAGCCCCCACACAACTCAAATTTCGCGCTGCTTCTGCCACCACCGCTTTTGCCCCTTCATAAGGGTCGAGATACACATAGCGGGAATTGCAATCCACCGTCGCCGCCACCCCTTTGTTAAAGTTGGACGGTTGACCCCTTTCTATCTTCTCCAAGGGACGTAACCGAACCACCGCCGCATCTGCCCCACCGGGAACCAAAACGGTGTTATTTTGTACCTGATGGTCGTATTGGCGGTACACCCAACGTTTCGAGGCGATCGAAGGCGTATCTAGCAGTTGTAACAAAATATCCGTCCAACGCCACGGATTTCCCCCAATTTCAATTCCGGCTGTCGTACAAGCAGGCAACGACTCCGCCGTCCAAGACCACGCCTTTGTCGCATATTCCGGCGGTTCGGCTAATAATTCGCGGTGGTAAATTGGGGTATTATCTGCCAACGCCGTGGAAGGCACTTCCGCCGCCACTTCCCCTTGAAACAGAATGCGGACGATCGGTTCTGCCACCACTGTTCCCGCCACCACGGCTTGTAATCCCCAGCGATGAAAAATATCTAATAACTCCTGTTCCCGTCCCTTCTGTGCCACAAACAGCATCCGTTCCTGGGATTCTGAGAGGAGGTATTCGTAGGGAACCATCCCCGTTTCTCGAACGGGAATTTTATCGAGATCTAACTCAATTCCCACACCGCCTTTTGCCGCCATTTCCGAAGTCGAACAGGTAATTCCCGCCGCCCCCATATCCTGCGCCGCGACAACTGCCCCGGTTTTAAAGGCTTCCAGACAAGCTTCCACTAAACATTTTTCCAGAAACGGGTCCCCCACTTGGACTGCGGGTCGATCGTCCATCGACTCGTCCGTTAACTCCGCGCTGGCAAAACTAGCACCGCCCATGCCATCCCGTCCGGTGGTCGAACCCACATATAGCACCGGATTGCCGATGCCAGAAGCCCCCGATTTGACAATTTCCGGCGTTTCCATCAAACCGATCGCCATCGCATTGACCAGGGGATTTCCGGTGTATGCTGGGTCGAAGTACACTTCGCCACCGACGGTGGGAACGCCGAAGGAGTTGCCGTAGTGGGAAATGCCTTCCACCACACCCATAAAAATGCGGCGATTGCGGGCTTCTTCCAGATTGCCGAACCGGAGAGAATTGAGAACCGCTAGGGGACGTGCCCCCATGGTGAAGATATCCCGGAGAATGCCGCCGACCCCCGTGGCTGCGCCTTGGAAGGGTTCGATCGCAGAGGGGTGGTTATGAGATTCAATTTTGAAAGCCACTTGAAACCCATCGCCAAAATCAACGATACCCGCATTTTCCCCCGGACCGACAAGAATTCGATCGCCTTCGGTGGGAAATTGTTTCAGGAGAGGTCGAGAATTCTTATAGCAGCAGTGTTCCGACCACATCACCCCAAACATCCCCAACTCTGCCTTGTTGGGATGGCGACCTAACCGCTGGACGATTTCGTCATATTCTTCGGGTTTGATGCCTTCGGAGGCAATTTCTGCGGGAGAAAACGGAGAAGCAGCAAAATCGGACATGATTACCCCGGCACAGAGAACACAAGCTTTATTGTATCGGGATTTGGGGAGTTAGTAGGGTGTGTTGAGGTACGAAACGCACCAGGGGGCGAAGTTAGTAGGGTGTGTTGAGGTACGAAACGCACCAGGGGGTTAGGCTGTGTGAGATCCCGATGACGCCCGATCGTTACTTACGGTAGCATTGTTGCGTCAGTTCTGAGATTATCCATTCACGTGAACGCTGCAATCTCTTGTAGATACTCCTCTGCGGCATCCTGTCCCATATACTTCCCCAGCGTCAGATAGGGATTGATGGGAAAGTAGTAGAGAACGACAATTGCTTCAATCTTCAGTTCTGGCTTTAGAATATTGCGATCGAGGTCGATCGTAAAGTCGTAAGCATTCAGTTTTTTCCAAATTGTCAATTTTTATAGTTTTATAGAGTGAATTTTTATAGAGAGCGAATTTGAGGTTGATAACTTTCTACCACGCGCCGGGCGCCGCGTAATTGTTGATAATAATTACGGGAGATTTTATCGCCTTCTGCTGACAATACGTCGATACCGATACCGTTTCGTCCTTGTTCAATTCCGGAACTGTGAATATATCGCCCGTCACCCAGATATAATCCTACATGAGTGGCTTTTTCTGGCGAACCGAAGAAGACGAGATCTCCCGGTTGTAGTGCATCTGGCGAAATAGGCTTGAGAAACGGTTCTTGTTGGTAAGCATCGCGGGGTAAAACCACGCCAACGGAGGCAAATGCCGCTTGCATCAGTCCCGAACAATCGTAATTGGGACCGACAGTTCCCCCCCACAGATAGCAGTCGTGGTGTTTCATGGCGTCGTGGGTAAACGCAATCACTTCGGGAAGTTTTGCCCGAATTTCTGCTTCAGAAAAGACCGGGGCACGATAGGATATCGTAGCGGGTTCTAGATGTTGTGCATCTTCCCCTGTCAGCCAACCGAGATAGTCGTCTTGGCAAAGCCGAATTTCGATCGTCTCCCCCGTCGCTGGAAGTGAGAGAATTTTTAAGTGAGACCCGGTGGCGGCTTGAGTTGCCAAGCGATCGCACTTCGGGGAATCATAGATATCGAGATTGATGGAACATCGATACTCAACAGATTTTTCAAGTTCAGACAAGGAAACCATAATTTGGATAACGGGTAATCGGTAATTGGATTGAAGGCAGAGGGGCAAAAGGTTTGGGAGAATGCCAAATTCGTCTGAGTTTCCGCAAAACGAAAAATTCTAGATCTCCCGCCTAACTATTAGCCAAAACCAAAACGGTGCGTTTCGTTCCTCAACACACCCTACCTCTAACTAATTAGAAAAATGACCTTTTTTAAAAAAGACGAACAGTTGACCCAACTGGGCGATCGCATTTTAGACACCACACGGGAAACATTTCCCGGTTTGGCAGACAACCAAATTGCTTTAACCTGGATCGTCTACGATCCGCCGGTTGTCGTCAATACCGGTGGCGCGTTGAGTGCCGAGGAATTTTGGAAACACCAACCCCGAGGCTTTCACTATCGCGGCGTCGAACGGATTTATCCTGCCAGCATCGTCAAATTATTTTATCTGGTGGCGGTGCACGAATGGCTAGAAAAAGGGATGACTCAGTCTTCCGTTGAGTTAGAACGGGCGATGCGAGATGCGATCGTTGATTCGAGTAACGACGCCACGGGGTTACTCGTCGATGTTCTCACCGGAACCACCAGCGGTCCGGAATTACCGTCAGGTCCTTTTGAAACCTGGAAAACCCAGCGAAACTTAATTAACCGTTACTTCCAATCCCTGCAATGGTCGGAACTGGAAACGATTAACGTCAACCAAAAAACCTGGGGAGATGGGGCTTACGGGCGCGAACGAGCATTTTTGGGCACGATGATGGAAAATCGGAATATGCTGACCCCTAACGCCACGGCGCGGTTGCTACACAGCATTGTTGGGGGGGTTACGGTGTCTTCCGGGCGATCGCAGGCGATGATGGCACTGATGAAACGCAGTCTCGATCCGACGGATCTCGCTGCCGATCCCGAGAATCAAGTAACGGGATTTCTGGGTGAGGGATTGCCGAAAACTGCCCGAATATGGTCGAAAGCGGGATGGATGAGTACTGTTCGTCACGATGCCGCTTATATCGAAATAGACGATCGTCAACCCTATTTGTTGGTCGTATTTACAGAAGGAAAAGCGCAGTCTCAGAATGGGAAATTATTGCCATTTATTTCCCAGCAGTTTGCCGAAGTGATGAAGGCAATTTAATCCGTGACGGGCGATCGAAGATTGTAGAGTTGTAAACTCTTTCTTGATGTCGGACGATCGTTTGCTAATATTAACTCAACTTTGCTGTTAACTCAGAAATTTCTGATGTTCGATCTCAAAATCAACAAGTGGCGAAACATCGATCGCCACTTTAGGTGGTATGGCGTTGTTGCCTTCGCTTGTGCAGTCGTCATTATTGGATTCAATTCGATCGCCGTTTCGCAACAACCCGTTACCATCAAAGTTTTGATGTCAGCCTTGGAAGCTTCGCAGTGGCAACCGTTGGTTGAAGAATTTGAAGCAGAAAATCCCGATATCGATCTCGAACTTGTCGAAGGTCCCAACGCCACCAATTTAGTCGAAGATCTGTATACCTCATCATTTTTACTCGGCAATTCGCCTTACGATTTGGTGTATATGGACATCGTCTGGACGCCGAAATTTGCCGCAGCGGGTTGGCTGACCGATGTGTCCGATCGCATTTCCGACGCACAAGTTAACGATTTTTTAGCTGGAGATCTTAATGGCGGACGCTACCAAGGCGGACTCTACCGGATGCCATTTCGTTCCGATGTGGGAATGTTGTACTATCGCCAAGATTTGCTCTCTGCTGCCGGACGCAACCCCCCAGAAACCACAGCCGAATTAATCGAAGTTTCACGGGAATTACAAGCGCAAGATAAGATTGAGTGGGGCTACGTTTGGCAAGGCAGACAATATGAAGGATTAGCTGCCATGTTCGTCGAAATTCTTGAAGGATTTGGCGGATTTTGGATCGATCCCGATACGCAAGAAGTGGGACTCGATCGACCCGAAGCGATCGCGGCTGTCGGTTTTTTAAGAGAGACGATCGAATCGAGGAATTTCCCCCAGCGGCGTCACGACGTATCAAGAAGAAGAAACTCGCCGTTTTTTCCAAAATGGTAAAGCTTTATTCCTGCGAAATTGGCCCTACGTTTGGGCATTAGCCAATGCCGATGATTCTCCTGTAAAAGGGAAAATCGGACTGAAACCGATGGTTTATGCGCCGGGATATGAAAGTGCTGCTTGTCAAGGAGGCTGGGGATTAGGCATTGCCAAAACGTCTCGCCATCCCGACGAAGCCTGGCGGGTTATCGACTTTATGACTAGCCAAGCCACGCAGAAAAAATTTATTCTAGAAACGGGTTACGTTCCCAGCCGGAGATCGCTATTTAGCGATCGAGAAATTGTTGCCAAATACAGTCATTATCCCCAACTTCTCAAAGTTCAAGAAAGCTCGGTATTGCGACCGCCGATCGCTCAATATGCCCAAGCTTCTGATGTTTTACAACGATATCTCAGTTCGACACTCACCGAACGGATGACGCCGGAAAAAGCCATGGAACGGGCAGCCGCAGAAACCCGAAATATATTAGGACGATGAGGAGGAAAAAATGATTCACCCTAACCCGGAAATCTCTCAAAACTAGTTCTGAATCTATATATTCTTCTTGTTCTCCATGGTTACACTGTCTTAATTCCGTCGATCGATCCAGACCCAGTTTATGAAGCAAGATACCCTACGCGCCAGAGAACAAAAGACAGGTTTGTTGTTAGTTCTCCCTGCATTATTACTGCTGCTTCTCATCTATGCTTACCCCATTTTCCGAGCTTTGGGATTGAGTTTTTTCTCGCAAAATTTAGGAACTCAGTTACAACCGGAATTTGCCGGTTTAACCAACTACAGTCGAATGCTAGAAGACGGTCGTTTCTGGCAAAGTCTTTGGAATACAACCGTTTTTACTTTCTCAGCTTTAATTATAGAATTGGTGTTGGGGACGGGAATCGCTTTAGTCTTAAATCAAAGCTTTCGAGGAAAAGGCTTAGTTCGGACGATCGCTATTTTGCCTTGGGCGTTACCCACCGCCATTATGGCATTAGCTTGGACGTGGATTTTTAACGATCAATATGGAATTCTCAACGATATTTTATTACGCTTGGGATGGATCGAAACTGGGATTAATTGGTTAGGAAATCCGACGCTAGCCATGATTGCTGCCATCGTTGCCGATGTGTGGAAAACCACATCCTTTGTCAGTATCTTAATACTAGCAGGTTTGCAATCAATTTCTCAAGATTTGTACGAAGCCCATGCGATCGAAGGAGCAACCCCGTGGCAGAGTTTTCGCCAAATCACCCTTCCCCTTCTCATGCCTCAAATTACGATCGCTGCCCTGTTTCGCTTCGCCCAATCGTTTGGGATTTTTGACTTAATTCAGGTGATGACAGAAGGAGGTCCCGCAGGTGCAACAGAAGTGGTTTCTCTATACATTTACTCTACCGTTCGGCGATATCTAGACTTTGGATATGGGGCAGCTTTGGTGGTGGTAACATTCTTGATTTTGATTGTGGTGGTTGCCTTGGCTACGTATATATTATCCAAAGTTCGTCGATCGATTGGTGTAGAAACGTAATTTATAAACAATGAATCAACGTCAATTCTCTTCTAAAACTCTGCTCTTATATATCGCGATCGTATTCGTCGTTCTCTTCAGCCTTGGACCGGTTCTTTGGCAGTTCCTAACTTCAATAAAAACCAACGATGCGATCGCGGCAATTCCCAACATTTACCTCCCCAATCCTAACCAACTCACCTTAAATCATTATACCGAACTCTTCGATCGACGCCCATTTTTCAACTATATGTTGAATAGCTTTATCGTTTCCATTCTTTCGACAATCTTGTGTTTGGGATTGGGAACGCCAGCCGCCTATGCTTTAGCCAGACTGCGAATTCCTGGCGAACGAATTTTACTTTCCCTAATTTTACTCATTACCTTATTTCCTTACATTCTGCTATTTCTCGGACTGCTAGAAATTGTCAAAGCATTAGGACTGGGCAACAACTTTCTCGCCTTAATCGTTCCCTACACGGCTATTAATCTGCCGCTAACGATCTTAGTGATGCGAAGTTTCTTTCAACAATTGCCTCGAGATCTCGAAGATTCTGCCCGAATGGAGGGCTACGGAACCCTGCAAATGTTAACCCAAATCTTGTTACCGCTGACTTTACCCGCCTTGGTGACAACGGGGATTCTCACCTTTATTTTTGCTTGGAACGAGTTTATTTTTGCCCTCACCTTTATTACCGTAGAAGATCTAAAAACCATTCCCGTTGCGGCTGCCCAAATCGGCGGATCTTCGGTGTTTGAAATTCCCTACGGAACGATCGCGGCTGCCACGGTTTTAGGAACTTTACCCCTGGTTCTGCTGGTACTATTTTTCCAGAAAAAGATCGTTCAAGGTTTGACCTCCGGCGCGGTGAAAGGGTAAACGAATCGACGATTAATCGCTCCTCCTCGATCGTACACTAAGGCAAGGAAAATCCCCCCCTAGCCACAAACGATCCACACACATGACCAAACTGATTATCCAAATCCCTTGCTACAACGAAGAACGAACCCTCGGAATTACCTTAGCCGCCTTGCCGCGCCAACTCCCCGGAATCGACGAGATCGAATGGTTGATTGTCAACGATGGCAGCCGAGATGGCACGGTAGAAGTCGCCAAAGCCTGCGGCGTTGACCATATCGTCAGTTTTCGCCACAATCGCGGTTTAGCCAAAGCTTTCATGGCAGGATTAGAAGCCAGCCTCAAAGCCGGGGCAGATATCATCGTCAATACCGACGCCGACAATCAATATTGTGCCGACGACATTCCCAAACTGATTCAACCCATTTTGGAAAGTCGGGCAGAAATTGTCATCGGGGCGCGTCCCATTGCGGATATACAGCACTTTTCCCCCACCAAAAAGCAATTGCAAAAGTTTGGAAGTTGGGTGATGCGCGTAGTTAGCGGGACAAAGGTTGCCGACGCCCCCAGCGGGTTTCGAGCTTTCAGTCGGGAAGCCGCGATGCGGATGAACGTGTTTAACGAATACACCTACACCCTAGAAACCATTATCCAAGCCGGACAAAAAGGCATGGCAATGATGTCCGTCCCCATTCGCACCAATGGCGATTTGCGACCTTCCCGCCTCGTCAAAAGCATTCCCAGTTATATCAAGCAATCGCTACTGACGATCGTCAGAATTTCTTTAACCTATAAGCCTTTGCGATCGTTTGCCATTCTCGGCAGTGTTCCCTTTGCGTTGGGATTTGGACTGGGGGTGCGTTGGCTGTTGTTGCTGCTGACGGGAACCCCCAGAACCCATATTCCCAGCTTGATTTTGGCAGCCATTTTGATGTTAATCGGTTTCCAACTGTGGATTTTGGGATTAGTGGCGGAGTTGATGGGGGTCAATCGAAAACTGCTCGAAGATATTCAGTTCCGTCTGCGCCGTACCGAGTTTGGGAAGACAGAAAACCGAGAGCAGAAGACAAAAAGGCTAATCCGTCAGGATTGATGTTTTTTGACCAACACAACAAATAGGCGATCGACTATTCACTATAGCAATCGTGACATCCTCCCGGCTCTCACCCAAAGCGGGTAGAGCGCGGGCTTCCCAAGATCGCTCTTGAGGTTTCCTGCTTCATCGGGGTTCCCGAGCAACCTTCCTCCACAGGCAGTATCGCCGTCTGTCCAACGGCTACAAGACCTCGTTGCACCACCACTTGAGCGGCAGCCACATCTCGAACGGTCGTATATCCACATTCACTACATTGATGCACCCGTTCGCTGAGTTCCTTTTTTCCGGTATGCGCTCCACACTGAGGGCAAGTTTGGCTTGTTCCATTGGGGTCAACCTTGGTAAAGTAGACTCCACGCTTCCAAGCAACCCACTTGAGGATCTGCAAAAAACTTCCCCAAGCAGCATCTAAACAATGCTTTGCCAGCATCCCGCGACTGGTCATTTTGAGGTTCAAATCCTCAGCAAAAATCATCCCAGCAATATCGCAAAGTTTGTGAGCTGTCAGGAAGTGGAACTCGCGGCGAACATTGTGAATGTGTTCATGCAGTTTACGAATTTTGGCTTGAATCTTACGGTAATTCGCAGAACCCTTTTTCTTGTTTCTCAATTTACGTTGCAGCCATCGAAGCTGGCTTTGTAAATCCACGAAAAAGCGAGGGCGTTCTACCAGTTCTTCCGTCGATACTGCCAAGAACTTTTCCAGCCCCAAATCAATGCCAATGGGTTCGCCATGCGGCATGACATCAGGAACGGAAACATCAGCTTGCAGAATCAGTTGGGCGTACCAGCCCGACGCTTTGAAAACAACCCGAACTTGCTTGACCTCAAACCCATCTGGGATAGGTCGGTGCAAGTTGATAGGCACTAATCCAACCTTCGGCAGTTTGAGCTCAACCCCATTGACTGGATTCGATTTGAACTGCGGAAATACAAGCGAGCGGTACTGACCGAATTTTTTGAATCGGGGAAATCCAAACCCTCTCTCCTGCATGGACTTGAACGACTTATCCAGCCGCTTCAAAGCATCTTGCAAAACTTGAAAATGAACTGCTTTCAGTTCTGGAATAGCCTTTTTCGCTTTGGTCAGTGCGTTTTGCTGTTTATAGTAGTTGGGATAGGGTGTGTCAGCCGGAATGATGTATTCCTGCCTGATACTGCAAGCGTTGACCGGACATTTTCGCGAATTGATCCAGTCTTTTCGCTCTGCCAAAGCGTAGTTATACACGCAACGGCATTGCTCCAACCAGCCGAGCATCTGTGCTTCCTGCTCAAGCCGTTACATAAGACCTACTCAAAACTACTCATTAATAGACAAAGCTACTCATGGTAACTTGATGCTTACTTCCTGTTTCATCCAGGGGAGTCGGCTCCTTCCTGTCCGCAGGCTAACACCGTCTAACTGACGGCTGATGTGTCGAAGTCTCAAAAACTTCTGAAATTTGAGGCGCTACTAACGACCCTCTGTCTATGGAGCCTGTGTCTCGCTGTCGCACGTTGATCAAACGCCACACTTCTGGGTGGAGACTGTATCCTCTGACGGCGACGGTAAAACCGTTACATATGACCACCATTCTAGCAGATTTTCCGTAAAACCTACTCAAAAATGACTACATTTGCCAAGAGATGAAGAGTTTTTAAGTTACAGTTCCTACCCCTGGATAGATTCGGTAGCTATAGGTCAAGTTCAACATAACTATATTCTAACGGATTTTGACTTTCTGTTAGAACCGATAGATAGTATGTCGATTTTCGGGACATCGAACCCCTCAATCGACGCTCTTGTGTCCATGTATCCCGACGCTGACCTTTCAGGTACAGCGCGGGACTTATAGCTCCCCGAACCCCTCAAAAGTTAAATGAGTTGCCACGGTAGACGGGGTAGGCACAGGAGCACTACCCCGACAGGTGTTTACGAATGATTTGTGACTGCTATATCAACTATCAACCATCAACTATCAACCATCAACCCCACCTTTATCGCTTACTCCCAAACTCCTGAACTTTTGAACTGCGGCTGAAATTATCGATCCATTCGAGCGCTTTTGCCAGTAGCGCGTCTAATTCCTCGATTTGCTCGGCAAGACCTTCAATGGAACCAGATTGAGCTAGTTGTTCGATATGGTACGCCACCTCTGGTATTCGTTCGAGCGCTGCCGTAGCCGACGCGCCTTTGAGTTGGTGAGCCGACTGAGCTAACGCGGTTAAGTCTGGCGGATTGCTCGCGGCTGTTTTCATTCGTCGGAGAATGTTTGGGGCATCTTCAGCAAAGGTTTGTAACACTTCCGTCTGAAAGTCAAGATCGTCGCCGAGAAGTTCTTGCAAGCGATCTAAATTGACGATCGACTCTGGTAATTTCGGGGTATTTGCCGGAGTCTTTTCGTCCACACGGGCAGGTTCCTGCACCACAGGTATCGGTTGAGCCGCCAATCGGTCAGACCAGACTGCCAACCGAGCCGCCAGTTGCTCCATGGCGACAGGTTTGCTGATATAGTCGTCCATGCCCACCTCCAGACATTTCTCCCGCTCGCCTTTCATGGCGTTGGCAGTGAGGGCAATGACGATCGTGTGGCGGCTTTCACCTTCTTGTAGGCGCAGCGCTTTGGTAGTTTCGTAGCCATCCAAGACGGGCATCAGGCAGTCCATGAGGATGATATCGTAGGTTTGCCCATCGAGCTTGTCGAGAGCTTCTTCGCCATTGCTCGCCCAATCGGCTTCAATTCCCAAGAGTTTGAGCTGGTTGAGAATCACCTTGCGATTGACGGGGGTATCTTCGACCAACAACACCTGCAAATGAGAAAGAGCAGGTTCGATCGCCGGAGTTGTGGCTGTGGGACGGCTAGAGGCAGAGGCAGGTTCGATCGAACAGCTTGCCGAGGGAGCATCTTGGAGGTGGGCGAACAGGGTATCCCACAAGCGGGAGGAATTGAGAGGTTTGAGCAGGTAGCCAGCCGCCCCCAGCTCGAGAGCGCGTTTGACTTGCGGGTGCTGTTGGATAAAAGCCAGAACCAGCCATCGCATCGGTTGCCAGGTCGGATCGGATTCGATCGCTTGATAGAACGCCGTTTCTAGGTCGTCGGTATGGGGCAAATCCAGCAGCATGAGATCGTAGGGTCTGCCGTCCTCGATCGCGGTTCGGATGGTCTTCAGAAGCGATCGGGGATTGCGTTCCAGGATGGTTTCAATGCCCCATGTGGAACACCAACTGGCGATCGCACGACCGTTGGCATCGCTAGCGGACGCGATTAACACCTTTTTTCTCGCCAAACCCAGTTGACTTTCAACAGAAGAGACGATCGAAAAATCGCCTGGTTGAAAACTGGCAGTAAACCAAAAAGTCGAACCTTTTCCTTCCTCACTTTCAACGCCAATTTCGCCACCCATCAGCCGAACAACTTGCTTAGAAATGACCAAACCCAAACCGGTTCCACCATACTTGCGAGTGGTAGACGCATCGACCTGGGAAAAAGATTGGAAGAGTTTGGCTTGACCTTCAGCAGAAATACCAATGCCTGTATCTCGCACCTCAAAACGCAGTTTGAGAGGAGTTGGAGACATTGAATCGGACAATTCAGAAAAGAGAAAAGGTTCGTTCTCTAAACTCACTCGAATAGTAATCTCTCCCCGATCCGTAAATTTAATCGCATTGCCGACTAAATTGACTAACACCTGAGTGAGGCGAGAATCATCGCCCTTGAGATTGACTGGCACATCTTCGTCGATCTCGGTGAGAAGATTCAGCTCTTTGGCGGTGGCTTGAACTCCTAGAGAAGTCACCAATTCTTCTAAACAGGTTCTCAAGTTAAAATCGAGCAGAGTCAGGCGCATTTCCCCCGCTTCGAGCTTGGAAAAATCGAGAATATCGTTAATCAGAAGCAGCAAGTTTTTACCGCTATTTTGTAGGGTTTGGACGAAATCTTGCTGTCGGGCATCTAGGGGAGTTTGCAGGAGCAAGTCAGTCATGCCGATCACGCCATTCATCGGCGTGCGGATTTCGTGACTCATATTCGCCAGGAATTGAGATTTCAAGCGCGTGGACTCCAGTGCTGCTTCTCGCGCTTCCACCCAGAGATCGAGGGTTTGAGTGACGATGACGATGCCGCCAATGGAAGTTTGGACGGGCCCCGTCGGGTTAGGGATTGCCGGGGTTAAGAGCCGCTCTTGGGGTTGGGGATTAACGTACCAGGGTTGCACCACCCAGCGCAAGTGAACGATCGTTCCATCCTCAAGCTGGAAGGGTTCTTCATTTTGAGATAGAATTTCTCCTTGCAGGGCTCGTTGGTAAATCTCGTGCCAATGGGAGGAGAGATGGGGAAAAACCTCACAGTGCGATCGTCCGATCAAATCTTCGAGATCGAGATGGTAATCCGTCACCCATTGATTGCTATGAGCCAGATAGCGCAGTTCGGTGTCCAACATTGCCATCGCCACAGGGGCATGAGTAATAATCTGCCGCAACTGCTGGCGTTCTCGTTCCAGTGCTGCTTCATAGCGCTGGCGTTCGGTAATGTCGGTGACGATGCTATCGACGCGCAAGGGGATGCCATCGGCATCGAAGATGGCATGAGCCCGATCTAAGACCGATCGAACTTCCCCACCGGGCAGCACGATCCGGTACTCTAAACTCCAAGCAATGCTCTTACCTTCCCGAATCGCCTGCCATTCTCGCTCCACTTTCGGGCGATCGTCGGGATAGATCGCTTCCCACCACAACTGCGGATTCTCCAGAAACTCGCTGACCGATCGATGGTACACCCACTCCACACCGGGACTGACATAAACGATACCGAATTCATCCGGCGACAGCGACCACACGGCATCTTGCAAAGAACTGAGAATACTCTTAAGCTGCTGTTGGCTGACGCGCAAGGCTTCTTCAGCCAGTTTGCGGTTAATGCCGATGGCGATTTGGTCGGCAACGGCTGCCATGGCATTTAAGGTCACTTGAGACAACGGGAAGCGCGCGAAGATCGCCATCACTCCCACCACTTGCTGTTCGACAATCAAGGGATAGCCCGCAAACGCTACCATCCCCTCCCGCTTTGCCCATTCGGGGTCGCTAATTTGGGGATCGTCGAGGACTTCGTTGGTTAAGTGGGGTTTGCCCTTTTGGGCGATGCGACCGATTTTGTAATCCCCCACTCGAATACGGCTGTGGGCGCCGTCGAGATGGGTATACATCCCGGCGCTGGCTTGCAATTCTAAGTCATTGTCATCGGCATTGAGAACCCAAATGCGCGCAAATGCGGCATCGAGATGATTGACGAGGGCTTCGGTACAGCGCTGCAAGATTTGGCGTAGCGTTCCTTCTTGGGTGAGGGAAAACCCCACATCAGCCCCGAGGGCGGCTTGGCGCGATCGATCTTGCAATTGCGCTTGAGCCAGTTGGCGTTCGACAATCTCGGTGGCGAGGGAACGGTTGGCGGCGGAAAGTTCTGCCGTGCGATCGGCAACTCGCCCTTCTAAATCATCGTAAGCGCGGCGCAGTGCCACTTCAGCTAATTTCCGCTGGAGTTCCACGGCGACTCGGGCAGCAAAGACGTTGATCACCTGACTGGTGCCGCGATTTCGCAGAATGGGTCGATCGTCGAGCAAGCAGAGATGACCCACCACTCGTTGCGATGTTCCAAACAAGGGGATTCTCAGATATCCCCCGGCATTGAGGGTTTCTAGGGCTTCGGTATCGGGAAATGCTGGCAACTCCAAAAGCTGGGGGCAGTAGTGTCCGACGATCGACTCCCAACTCACATTCGACCAGAATACTGGAGGATCGGTATTCGGGGCGATCGCTTCGGCGAGGATGACATGGCGAACCTCCAAGGCAGCGGCGAGATGATTGACCAATGCGGGAAAAAATTGCTCTCCCGTGACGGCTGCTGTTCCGGCGACAATGCTCTGAAGAGATTTTTCGGCTCGCTGGCGTTCGAGAACTTCGGTTTTGAGATCTTCTTCTGCCCACTGGCGTTGCAGTTCTGCCGCTGCCCGCGCCGCAAAGACACCAACGATCGCTTCGAGACGAGATGGATCGTTTAAGGGCTTATTGTCCAAAATGCAAAGATGACCGATAAATTGCCCTTCCTTGTCGAACAGAGGCGTACCTAGGTAACTTTGGGCGTTCATACGTGTGAGCTCGGCATTTTCAGGGAAAAGCACTTGCAGGTTATCGGGGTAGCAAATCGTTTTTCCCATCTGCTTGACTCGCCGGCAAGGCAGCATCTCGAGAGAGTATTCTTGGTTTTTGACTAAATAGCTGCCGTTCCAGAAGGCAAGCGTTGCCAAACGATTGGGCATATTAGGCAAGACTTGAGTGATGATGGCATAACGCACGTCCAGAGCCGATGCCAGATGACGAGCGAGCGCCGGAAAGAATTCCGCTCCCGTTGATGATGCCGTACCGACGAGGATATTGCGCAGAATGGCTTCCGTTTGCTTGCGATCGCTCAGTTCTCGTCGCAGCGCCCCATTAATGGCAATGAGTTGGGGCAATCCGGGGAGGGAAAGAGTGCGGGCTACCTGACGTAGGATACGGGCGATGGCGATCGCGCAGACGATCGCCGTTCCGGCTTTGAAGATCCCCAAGAGTCCCCGATCGCCATTGGAGACAAACCAAGCCGCAATCAAATGAGTCGTACCGTTCAAAATGGCAAACGCCACGATCCAGGCAACTGCCCAATCTCGGCGCACCTGTTGCCGCTTGCGGGTCAGGTAAACCAGGGCGATGGCGATCGCATAAAACAAAAGAGCGATCGAAAAATCCGCAGTGCCATATAGCCCGAATCTATCGGGCTGCCCCAGCCACTGCGCTACTTCCAAACTCGTTGCTACCATTACTAATCTGATTGCCCCTGCAACTTAACGTTGAAAATATAAGTATTTATTGTCCGAGATTTTATCCAATTTGTGTGAAGCATTCATCAAGAAACTAGATTGAATGCGATCTGGACAAATTCAGGCACGATGAGGGTGGATCGGTTCGGAGTAGACCCTTTCGAGGCTCTAATATTGTGTCGAGATCCGACAAAATTATTCGCACTCCATGCCGGAGAACAGTGGTCTTTCTCCGGATGCGCTCGCCTCAGAAAAAACAGTGACACCCAAATCGATGGAACTCGTTGTATTGCCCTTGGCACCCAGCGGAAAAAGGAGCGAATGGGTAGAGAACCGTTTTGAGGGAAGGGTTGGGGTTGCCCAGAATCTCGCTTAATGATGACTATACCCTTCTCTAAGGCTAACAGATGTCTCTGTCAACGTCTGTCAACAATCTTCTCACCCACCCACACATCGCTTACAGGAGCAGCGCGATCGATCGTGTACCCCACCTCCAGCAAAGGAATCTCTTCAGCGATCGCGACCCTTGAGTGCTTCGAGGATCTGCTCGCGATTGTTTGCACTCCGCGATGCCAACCGTAATTCCTGACCTTTTGCCACCTCTTGTAGCACTGTTGGAATCATCGAAATGGGGGAGACCCGAAGTCGGGTGGGCAGTTGGTTCCCGAAACGAAAAAGTCGAAACCCGGAACCCATGCCAACGGTTCATCCAACCGGGAACCCTCTGCGGAAAAAATCGGCAAAAGCCTGAATCCCCCTACAATGATGAAGGGCTTACCGAAATCGGGTTTGGCGAATCCCCCCAAAGTCCTGTTCCGGCAACTGAAAACCCCAATAAACTGTACTATTACTCAATGAACGCGATCGTCCCCGAATTCGCTGCGGATAGCTCGATACAGCTACTTTCCCTGGCTTTGCTCATCGTCCAATTGCCTGCCGTTGTCCTCCTCCTCTGGCGCCTGGCAAAAGGTCCCAGTCGCCATGCGCCCATCGAACCCCAGGCGGCAACGCTGGATTTGTTGGGAAACGTGAGTGTTGTCGTGCCCACTCTCAACGAAGCCGATCGAATCGGGCCGTGTTTGCAAGGGTTGAGTCGGCAAAGTTACGAGGTGCGCGAAATTCTGGTCGTCGATAGCTACTCCCAAGATGGAACGCCAGATCTCGTCAAGGCTGCCGGGGCAAAAGATCCCCGATTTCGCCTGAAAAATGACGATCCTTTACCACCCGGTTGGGTGGGTAGACCTTGGGCGCTGCACAATGGTTTCCTTGCTAGCAGCGATCGCAGTCGATGGATTTTGGGGATCGATGCAGATACTCAACCTGCGCCCGGTTTAGTCGCCGGGTTGGTGCGAACGGCGGAAGCAGAAGGCTACGATGTGGTGTCTCTGTCGCCGCAATTTATCCTCAAATATCCGGGAGAATTGCTACTGCAACCGGCTTTGTTGCTGACGCTGGTGTACCGCTTTGGACCGACGGGAACGCCTAGTGAGGGGGAAACGCGGGTGATGGCAAACGGTCAATGTTTTCTGGCGCGTCGATCGGTGTTAGCTAAGTTAGAGGGTTATGTCAGTGCAAAGGGTTCGTTTTGCGATGATGTCACTTTGGCGCGGTATGCCGCCAGTCAGGGGTTTAAGGTAGGATTTCTGGATGGGGCAAAAGTCCTGAAGGTGCGGATGTACGAGGGTGCGCGAGAAACCTGGGAAGAATGGGGGCGATCGCTCGATCTCAAAGATGCGGCAACACCGGGGCAAACTTGGCGCGATGTGGGATTTCTGTTTGCCGTACAAGCCTTGCCGTTACCGATCTTGCTGGGAAGTCTTACCTTATTTTTGTCAGGCGTCGGGTTACAGTCTCGGGCTTGGCAATGTCTGTTGGGTTTAAATGGATTTTTAGTATTAATCCGATTTGCGTTGTGTGCGGCGATCGTTCCTTCTTACGATCTATCTCAAGCTCGTTTTCCTGGGTTGTTTTGGCTGTCTCCCTTTGCCGATCCGCTAGCGGCTTTGAGAATCTTACTCTCGGCACTACAAACGCCTAAGCAATGGCGAGGTCGAACCTATTCTTAACGTCTGTACGGGTTAAAAGATTTTTCGGTGAGGGCGGATAATGGCTTCGCCGTGCGGAGTGCGAAGTACAAATGTTCTCCTTCGCCTTCTACATCCTGTAGGCATTGGCGTAGCCGCTCCCGAAGAGCT
This sequence comes from uncultured cyanobacterium, assembly GCA_963838375.1. Lineage (GTDB taxonomy): Bacteria > Cyanobacteriota > Cyanobacteriia > Cyanobacteriales > Geitlerinemataceae > DVED01. The sequence goes on from CAWIQY010000021.1 coordinate 557,349, forward strand.
AGCCAGTGCGCCGCACTTACTCCTGAACTTATTGCTTATTACTTATTACTTATGACTTAGACACTAGCAGTGGTCTTCTTGACGGAAGCCTGACCCTGACTAGTTCCAAAGTAAGAAATGTCGTCTGTATTTCCCTCTAAGGCTTTTGCCATGTCAAGTGTTATCGAACTATCCAATGGATTTGACAGTGGCACTTTCTGGGAGACTAACTTCTTGACCGTCGCGATGACTTTTTCCGGTTCGATCGGTTTGGACAAAAATCCCGAGGCTTTGACCATTTGCGATCGAACCCGATCGACCAAACCGTCTCGACTGGTAAGCATAATCACGGGAGTCTCCTTGAGACCCGACACGCGGCGAATTTGAGAACAGATCTCGTAACCGTTGGCAATGGGCATCACCACATCCAGGAAAATGAGATCGGGCTGGTGTTCGATGAGAATGGGCAGCGCTTGGACTGGATCGGAAATGCCGATCGAACGGTAGCCGAATGCGGTGAGGATTTGTTCCATCTGCTGGCAGGTTTGGGGACTGTCGTCGATACAGGCGACGGAGATTTGATACCCAGAGGGCGCCGCTGTATCTCTGCTAGGGCGGGGAGTCGCGGCTTGGGGGTTGTGTTGCAAGTTGGGTTTTTTTAGATCGGGAATTTCGACTAACTCGATGAGTCCTTTCTTAATGTAAGGTTTTAAAGACCGGGCTAGGCGAATGAAGTCTTGTTTGAGAATGACACCCAAATCGCGCAAGGTGGAGCGACCCGTAAAGATGGTGCTCATTTTTTTGTAGGTGGCAGCCGAAGTCTCTTCGCGCAGTTTTGCCGGATGTCGCAGAACCGGAGCCCGATTGGGGGAGATGTCGATCTCTACGGTGTCACACCAGGCTTGCCAACGTTTGGCGGCACGATCGACCATCAGAGAGGGTTGTAGTAAAATCCCCGATTCCGGCAGAGACTCTTCGCTGTAGTGGGTGCTGATCGGGGTGCTAAGACTTGACTCTTGCAAGAGATCGAATAAGACGTCTTCGATGATGGCAGAAGCAATCGCATTGGCTTGTTCTCGGGATATTTGACCGCGTTCGAGCAAGACCTTGAAAACGTGATAGTCCCAACAGTCGAAACGATCGCCGTCCCGGAATCTAAAGCGATTTAGATCCACGTCTCGACAGTATCGAGCGAAGGTTCTCCGCAATCTTCGAACTGAATGAATGCCTCCGGTGACCCAAATCAGCCGACCAAACTGGTAGTACAGACCCCAAGGAGCGCCCGATCTGCCTACGATTTCGAGCTTGCCCGTAAAGTGCTGGTTCGAGCAGGTGAGAATAGGATTGAGGATGGGGCTTCGGTCTAAGTTGGATAGCATATTCAGATCCAGGCTGGGAGAAGTATAGTGTTGTTATCGAATGTTAAATTCAGAAAAAACGTTAAATTATCTCGACAAATTAGGTATTTGAATGATAGCAAAAGAAAAAGAAGATATTGCGTTTCTTTATAAAGATGCTGTAAAGTTTTTAGCGAATTCGGCGATACTGAGTTCAGTTTTACATAAAACTCTAGTTCTGGACATCCCCCATTTGGGTGAACTTTAGAGGAGCGATCGAAGAATTTAAATCCGGGACATAAAGCGATTTTTAGCTAAGTTTAGTATTTCTCTTTATAGTCACTCAGGAATCCTGCACGTTAATGGATGCAACAGGGTTTCTAGATTCGATCGGGCTTTGGCTTTCTATCTTCTGCCCTCTTTCATCCATCGGCAATATCTATTCTGTCGTGGCGACTTATCCTCTATACTCAGGAGCGCGATCCTGCTAAGCTGTCGTCTATTAAGTAGGTTCGGAGTCCAACGCCAAAACCTGCGGTTACTTTAAGAAAATTTTATGTTGCCATGAACGATCGCCAACGACACCAAATGTATTGGAAAGCTAACACAACCCTGATCCGTAATTTACTACTTGTTTGGGCGGGGGTTTCCATTGGATGCGGAATCTTACTTGTCCAACCCCTTAATTCGCTATCTTTTGGTAAGATCCCCTTGGGCTTTTGGATGGCTCAGCAAGGATCGATTCTCATCTTTGTGATTATAATCTTTGTTTACGCATTTGGCATGGAAAAAATCGACAAAAAATATAAAGAATAATAACGAAACTGGACTTTTGCGTAAATTCCCGACTTTTCAACAAATTTAAATTCACCGATGTCAGTAGAAGCTTGGACAACTTTATTCGTTCTTCTTTCTTTTATCTTGTATCTCTATATCGGTTGGCGATCGCGGGTACGAGATAGCCAAGGTTTTTTCGTTGCCGATCGAGGGGTTCCGGCGATCGCCAACGGGGCAGCCACGGCGGCGGATTGGATGTCGGCGGCGTCCTTTATCTCCATGGCGGGATTGATTTCATTTCTGGGTTACGATGGTTCGATTTACCTGATGGGATGGACGGGGGGCTACGTGTTGCTGGCACTGTTGCTTGCCCCGTATCTACGGAAATTCGGCAAATATACGGTTCCAGATTTCGTCGGCGATCGTTACTATTCTAATGTTGCTCGCTTAGTTGCCGTCGTCGCCGCGATCTTTGTTTCCCTGACTTATGTCGCCGGACAAATGCGCGGCGTGGGGATTGTTTTCAGCCGCTTTTTGCAAGTGGACATCAGTACCGGGGTGGGGATTGGCGTTGCCATCGTCGGCTTTTTTGCCGTGTTGGGCGGCATGAAAGGCATTACTTGGACTCAGGTTGCCCAGTACGGTGTCCTCATCGTCGCTTATCTGATTCCCGCCATTGCCATTTCGATGTTCCTGACGGGCAACCCCATTCCTCAGCTTGCCTTTAGCTTCAGCGATATTGTCGATAAACTCAACCTGGTTCAAGCGGATTTGGGGTTTGCCGAATATACCCAACCTTTCGCCAACAAGTCGATGTTGGATGTGCTGTTTATCACCATTGCCTTGATGGTGGGAACTGCCGGATTGCCCCACGTCATCGTGCGGTTTTACACCGTTCCCAGCCCTCGAGATGCGCGATTTTCGGCGGGGTGGGCGCTGTTGTTCATTGCCATTTTGTATACGACTGCCCCGGCGATGGCGGCATTTGCCCGGTATAACTTGATTGACAGTTTACACGATCGACCGATCGAAGAGGTGCGGCAGTTGGATTGGGCAACCAAGTGGGAAAATACGGGACTGCTGCAATTTGAAGATAAAAACGGCGATGGGCGCTATCAGCTTTCCCCGGACGACACCACAGAAATTACCATCGATCCGGATATCATCGTACTCTCCACGCCGGAAGTGGCAAAACTCGCCCCTTGGGTGATTGCCTTAGTCGCGGCAGGAGGCTTAGCAGCGGCATTGTCTACGGCATCGGGATTGTTGTTGGTCATTTCCAGCGCCATTGCCCACGATGTCTACTACCGCCTGATTAATCCCCAGGCATCGGAGTCGCGGCGGGTGATGGTGGGGCGAGTGATGGTGGGTTTTGCCCTGGCAGTTGCCGGGTATTTCGGCATCAATCCTCCGGGTTTTGTGGCGCAGGTGGTGGCGTTTGCCTTTGGGTTGGCGGCAGCCAGTTTTTTCCCCACCATTGTGCTGGGGATTTTCGACGCGAGAACGAACCGAGAAGGGGCAATCTCGGGGATGGTTGTCGGTTTGGTGTTTACCACCGCTTACATTATTGGGATTAAGTTTTATGGCATGGAACCCTGGCTGTGGGGGATTTCTGCCGAAGGCATCGGGACGGTGGGGATGGTACTCAATTGTATCGTCACCTGGGGGGTATCCCGGCTGACACCGCCGCCGCCGGAGGAGATTCGGCAAATGGTGGAAGATTTGCGCTTGCCCGGTGATGCGCCTCCGGCGTTGGTAGAGGTGGGGGAAGATGAATTGGATTGATTAAGGTGAAAGATCGGAAATCTTGATGGTTGATTGTTAACGATCCAAGATCCATTAGCGATTAGACATCTGGGAAAACTTATTATGCGCTACCCAAAACCCTTGCTAGGGGCGAACAGCCGTTCGCCCCTACGGAAACATTAATCGGAATACTTTTTCAGTAATCCATCAACATCGGCGATCGCTTCGTCGATCGCACAAACAATTTCGGCGTGTCCGTGAGGATTTCGTTGCTCTAAAACTCGGGCTTCCAGCATTTCTAGAAACTCGATCTGCGCTAATTCAAAATCGGAATAGGAATCGCGAGTTTGGTTGACGCTTTCGGTAGCTTGAATCACTTGTGCCATTTTGCCTTTGATGGCAATATTGTTCATGTCGGCAACTGTGGCGTAGGTGTTGATGCGTTTGCCGTTGTGGACGATCGCAATGCCTCCGTGTTGCTTGATTTGCGAGTTTAAGAGTTGATTGCTGCGGGCGGCAGATTTGCGAAATTGACGAGATTTAGTGGCTGCATTTTTCCGGTTTCGGTTTGCCTTTTGTCTCATAAATTATCCACCCTCTTGACTGGATTTCACTCTTATAGTATAGCATTTTTTTTGAGTTGATGGTTTAATTGATTTTGTGGCTACAGTTGCCTTCGGCTAAATCGGTTGTAGAATGTTCTGACGAATGAGGTAGGGGCAATCCCCCCGTGGTTGCCCCGGTAAACACGGTAGGCACAGAGGCACTACCCCTACAGGTGTTTATGACTGATTTAGTTGGGTTCAACAGCTAGAGTTTTGAAAATTTGTAGGTTGTGTGGAGGAAGGACTCCCAACTCAATCGGTTGTGGTGGTTGGGTTTCATGCTTCAACCCAACCTACATCAATGCATATTTGTCAGTCCCTAGCTCAAAATTGTCAATCCGACGGCTTACCCGTAAACAATTTTAATTTGACTGGCGGCTTGGGTCGCTTTTTTTCGCGCCTCATCCGTGGTGTTGCCTTTGGCTAATGCCACCCCCATACGGCGATAGGGACGTGATTCCGATTTACCAAATAAGCGGACATCGACATCGGGAGTTGCTAAAGCTTCGGCGACTCCTTTGTAGGCGATCGAATTTGCATGACGATCGGCTAAAATGACGGCACTGGCACTGGGAGAAAAGACTTCTATTTTGGGAATGGGTAATCCTAAGATAGCTCGCAAGTGTAACTCAAATTCGTTGATATTTTGAGAAATTAATGTCACCATCCCCGTATCGTGGGGACGGGGAGAAAGTTCGGAGAAAATCACTTCGTCTTGGGTGATAAAAAACTCAACGCCGAATATTCCCGCACCGCCTAATGCCTCGGTGACTTTGCGGGCGATTTCTTGTGCTTCTTGGAGCTTTTTCTCATCAAGTCCGGCAGGTTGCCAAGATTCTTGATAGTCTCCCCGTTCTTGGCGATGTCCGATGGGAGGACAGAAAATTGTGGGTGCATTCCATTGCTTGATGGTGAGCAATGTGATTTCTAATTCAAAGGGAATAAACTCTTCGACAATGACTTTTTGACTTTCTCCTCTTGCGCCTTCGATCGCATAGTTCCAAGCGGCTTTGACTTCCGATGGGGAAGAGACTGTTGATTGACCTTTCCCCGAGGAAGACATGACGGGTTTGACGACATTGGGAAAGCCAATTTTTTCAGATGCAGCTATCAGTTCTTCTAAACTTTCGGCATAAGCATATTGCGCCGTGCGGATGCCGAGTTTTTGGTGTGCCAACTCCCGAATCTTATCCCGATTCATTGTATAATTAGTAGCGACGGCGGTGGGAATGACCGTTATGCCTTTCTGCTCGAATTCCGCCAGTTTTTCAGTCCGAATGGCTTCGATTTCCGGTACGATAAAATCTGGGTTGTATTGAGTTACGATTCGCTCGAGATCGTCGCCGTTCAACATAGAAATTACTTCCGATCGATCGGCAACTTGCATGGCAGGCGCGTTGGCATACCGATCGACGGCGATGACAAAATTCCCCAAACGTTGAGCGGCAATTACAAATTCTTTCCCCAATTCCCCAGAACCGAGAAGCATAATTTTTTGAGGAAGTTCGATCGTCGGTTTCATGGCGAGAAAGCACCCCATTCAAGGTCAAGAGCGAATCCATTGTACCGCCTGTTTGGGAAAGAAAGTTACATCGAAGTCAGCCACTTGGAGATCGTCGGGTAGCTGACTCCGAAACCCCGATATTTACTCAGGTGCTTTCTCAAATTTCAGCGCTGCCGAATTCATGCAGTAGCGCTGTCCGCTGGGTTTGGGTCCGTCGTTGAAGACATGACCCAAATGAGCGTCGCAAACAGCACACAAAACTTCTGTGCGTCTCATGAACAAGCTCACATCGCTTTCTTCACGCACGTTGTCTTTGTCGATCGGTGCCCAGAAACTCGGCCAACCCGTTCCGGAGTCAAACTTAGTATCTGAGGTAAATAGCTCGGTTCCACAGCAGATACATTTGTACATTCCCTGCTGTTTATTGTTATGATATTCTCCCGTAAAAGCGCGTTCGGTTCCTTTTTTTCGAGTAACCTTGAATTGTTCGGGAGTGAGCTGCTCTTTCCACTCTTCTTCCGTTTTACGAACTTTGTCAGGCATGGCTTGAAGGCTTAAAGAATTTTGTGGTAATATAACAATACTATTAGATAGTATAACATATTTTCCGATTTTATTCAATGAACTCCGATCTTCCCAAATTGAATATTGCCGAAGCGAAAACACTTCTCAAACAATATAGTTTAGCTGGCTATTCTCCCGCGAACAAAGGGGTAGATACGCCAACGGAGATGGGAGTGGATGACGAGTCGCTCTATTCTTTCCATCGGCTGCGTCAGGCACTGGAACTCGTCGCTCGAAATTCTGAATATCAGATTTTCGGAGTTTGTGCCCAAAGTGCAGAGGAAGGACTACAAGCGTTAACTGAATATCTTCAGGCGTTAGGATACCAACCGCCTGAAGATATCGAATCGATCGAAGGTCCGGTTTATATGAAATTCAATCCTAATATCGGTTTACACTATATGAGTCCTTACGAAGGTCAAGATCGGGGAGTTTTAGTATCTTGTCAGTCTCCAAACTCCGACGGAATCAATGAAATATACGGTCATTTACCGCTGGATTTATTTGTACCAAAAGTGAGGAATCAAGGTTAAAATGAAGGTCGCAATTTTGGGGTGTGGATACGTGGGCAAAACCGTAGCCAGTTATTGGAGTCGAGAACGAAATCTCGAGGTGATGGCGACAACGACGACTCCAGAAAAAGTTACCAGTATCGAAGCCATTCCCGCTGAAGCTATGGTTTTGAAAGGGAACGATCGCGAAGGGTTAAAATCTTTCATCCGCGATCGAGAAGTTCTGCTCGTTTGTCTGGGGTCTCGCAAATCCTCCTATGCCGAAACGTACTTAGAAACAGCACAAACGCTCATCTCCGTTCTCAAATACAACTCCAGCGTTCGACAGGTGATCTATACCGGTAGTTATGGCTTGTACGGCGATCGTGAAGGAGAATGGGTAGATGAAACATCGCCCATCGATCCCGTCACCTCCAAAGAAGAAATTCTGGCACAAACCGAGCAAGTTTTATTATCAGTATCAACAGACGATCGAAGAGTCTGTATTTTGAGATTAGGAGGAATTTACGGACCCGATCGCGAACTCGTCAAAATTTTCGGTCGCGTCGCCGGCAAAACCCTTCCCGGACAGGGATTAGAGGTCGGAAATTGGATTCACCTCGAGGACATTGTTCGGGCGATCGAATTTGCCAGACAACAACAATTACAAGGAGTTTACAATTTAGTCGATGACGGTCGCCTGACTCGTCGAGATTTAATCGATCGGATTTTGTCGAAGCACAAATTACCCGCCGTAACCTGGGACGAATCGTCAGAAACTAATCGATCGATTAACGTCAAAGTGTCTAACCAGAAACTCAAAAATATGGGATACTCTTTGGTTCATCCCTATTTCTACGATCGAGATATTTAAAAGTGCATATCGTAACGCGCGATCGCACTTCAAAGAGGCAATAAAGAGGCAATGCTGGTATGGGAATCGATCCCGATAGAAATTGAATGGAAATAGAACTAGCTAATGCGTATGACAAAGCAGATGCAGTTACAGCAAGGCGATGGTCAGTCTGATTATGTTTGAGTTTGCCATTGCCGAATGCACCTTACCGTAACCCCCAAAAATAGATCGTCCGGAGAGTCGAGCGATCGAACCGATTTCGATAATATAGTGTGAAGTATCATCTCTACCCTTAAGGTCGAGCGATTTTTCCATGAGTGACAATCCCTCCGTGCCATCTGTACCTGAATCTCCAGCATCTATATCCGAGTCTTCCCCGCCGGTATCCGAGTCTCCCACCAGCCAGGAAATCATCGATCGTCATTTACAAGTTCGATTTAAAAGCGATGGGGAACGGCTGTTATTAATCCTGCCGCCTCAAGCAGAAGAGGAAGAAATCGTCGGGGGACTAACCTGGACGGAACTGTGGCAGCAGCTAAAACAGCGCCTGAATGCCGGCGATCGATTTTGGCAACCCGATACGATCGTCCATCTGATGGCAGCCAATCGCCTGTTAGATAGCCGTCAACTGCAATCGATCGCCGAAGCCCTCTCCGACGCCCAATTGAAACTCCAACGGGTTTTTACCAGCCGCCGCCAGACCGCTGTTGCTGCCGCCACAGTCGGGTATTCCGTAGACCAACAATCACATCAAGAAACCTTACACCAAAGCCATCAACCCCAAGGACAACTCCTTACCGAACCGTTGTACTTGGAAACCACAGTTCGATCGGGGACAGAAATTCGCCATCCCGGTACCGTGGTGATCGTGGGCGATTTAAACCCCGGCAGTTCGGTGGTTGCCGCAGGTGATATTCTCATCTGGGGTCGCTTGCGCGGCGTCGCCCATGCCGGATCGGGGGGTAACTCCCAGTGTATGATTATGGCATTGCAAATGGAACCCACTCAGATCCGGATTGCCGATGCCGTTGCCCGGGCGCCTGCCAACTCGCCCGATCGATACTACCCCGAAGTGGCATATGTCACCACCGGGGGCATTCGCCTGACTCGGGCAGCCGATTTTTCCCGATCTCAGTGGCTTGCCCATCGGGATCGACAGTCCCAGCTAAACTCTAAAACGCAAGATCCCTAATCCGAAATCCTATGAGTCGAGTTATTGTCGTCACATCTGGCAAAGGAGGGGTGGGCAAAACCACCACCACCGCGAACTTGGGCATGGCACTGGCAAAACGCGGTCGCCGAGTGGTGGTTTTGGATGCCGATTTCGGACTGCGTAATTTAGACTTACTCCTAGGGTTGGAAAACCGGATCGTCTATACGGCAGTAGAAGTGTTGGCAGGAGAATGTCGCCTGGAACAAGCTTTGGTACGAGACAAGCGCCAAAATAAACTCGCACTGCTGCCAGCCGCGCAAAATCGGATGAAGGATGTCATCACTCCGGAACAAATGAAGAAGCTGGTTGCCGAGTTGGTCACAAAGTTTCAGTATGTGTTAATAGACTCTCCCGCTGGAATCGAACAAGGGTTTCAAATTGCCATCTCGGCGGCAAGAGAAGCGCTGATCGTCACCACACCGGAAATTTCCGCCGTACGCGATGCCGATCGAGTGGTGGGTTTGCTCGAAGCCAACGATATCAAAAAAATTCGCCTGATTGTCAACCGCCTACGACCGAAAATGGTGGATGCCAACGACATGATGTCTGTTGAGGATGTTCAAGAAATTCTCGCTGTTCCCCTGATTGGCATTGTTCCCGACGACGAAGGGGTCATTGTATCTACAAACCGAGGGGAACCGCTGGTGCTGGCAGAAGAACTGTCGCGAGCGGGTCAAGCGTTCGATAATATCGTCCGCCGCATCGAAGGGGAAAAAGTTGAGTTTATCGACTTTACCGCACCGCCAGACAATTTCTTTACCCGTCTACGTAAAATTCTCACGACAAAAATCCTCTAGCAGTATTCCCATTCTGACTTTCCCCCATCCTCCCCTTTTCCGGACAAGGCCCATGTTCAACGAATTCTTAGAACGACTTTTTGCGCGATCGAAAGACAAAGACAGTCGTAGCGAAGTCAAACGCCGCTTGAAACTGCTACTTGCTCACGATCGCGCCGATCTCCCTCCCGCGATCGTTGAATCGATGCAGGAAGAGATCCTAGAAGTTATTTCCCGTTACGTGGAACTGGATAGGGAAGGCTTAAGTTTTTCCCTGGAAAGCGATCGGCGCACCACCGCTTTAACCGCAAATTTCCCCATCCTGCGCGTCAAAGACGATTCTGAAGAAGAGAACGCCCCCCAACAGGAAAGTCAAGAGAATTTGGAAAACTCAAATAATCTCGAAACCCAAGAGGAAGAAACATTAGAGGTAGCTGTCGAAAATTCCGCAGTGGAAATTCCTGAAGTGGAAAATTCCGCATTGAAATTCCTGAAGTCGAGAATCCCACAGTGGAAATTCCTGAAGTGGAAAATCCCGAAGTGGAAAATTTGGAAATTGTAGTGGAAGAAAACGAGGAAGCGGAAGTTTCCGAAACGACGGAAAGTTCTCAAATGAAGTGATAAGCGATCGGTGATAATTCAGTAGCCACTAGCCACTAGCCATTAACCCAATGAAAAATCGACCGAAAACAACGGCGATCGTAGCGATGAGTGCCGATGGTAAAATTTCAGATGTGAATCGATCGTCGCAACTTTTTGGATCGGATACCGATTTGGCACACCTCGAACGCCAAGTCGCTCTGTCTGATGGCGTCATTGTGGGCGCGGGCACTTTGCGAGCGGGTGGTTCGGCAATGCGGTTGCGAAATCCCCAACTGCTCGAGGAACGAGAACGACGAGGACAACCCCCGCAACCCATTCAGATGATTTGCTCTGTCTCCGGGGAGATCGACCCCAAGTTACTCTTTTTTCGCCAAGAAATTCCCCGCTGGTTGGTGACGACGGAGAGCGGCGCGCAATACTGGCAGGAAAAACCTGGATTCGATCGAGTGATGGTGGCACAAACCCCGCAAAAGACAGTAGATTTGCCGGCTGCCTTCGAGCAGTTAGCCAATGAAGGTATAAAAAGCTTAGCCGTTTTAGGCGGTGGAAGTTTTATCGGTGCGCTGTTTTTAGCCGGATTGATCGACGAACTGTGGTTAACCGTTTGTCCGCTGATTATCGGTGGAGTGAAAGCCCCTTCTCCTGTAGATGGGGAGGGTTTTGCTCTGGAGTATGCTCCGCGTTTGGAACTGCTAGAATCTAAAACGATCGACGGGGAGGTTTTCTTGCATTATCGAGTTTGTAAAGAATCGTAGTCGATATCCTGCGGTGTTTAGGATCGATCGAGTTGTTGTTTCAAGTCCCGGATCGCTTTGCGGGTGTTACATTTTTCTGTGATAGCTAAGGAGAGTAACCATGTTCTTGAATCAATTCAACCGGAGACTGACAATGATGGAGTAGTCTGACTTTTTCGAGTCAGAAAATGGCAAACGGTCGTTCTTCCCGACCAAGGGTTCGGGTAACGCACGGCAGATTTTTCTCCAGAGGTCTAGTGAATCCAATTTCGATCGGTTGGCGTACTGATTGCAAATGCACAAACCCATTCAGAAACTGCTGACGATCGAGTTTGCAGCTCAGACTGGCTAGAGATCCAAAAAACTCAGTGCTGGTCTCCAGATTGGAAGACTGAACCATTTGCAAGAAATTTGGAAATAAGGAGAACGATGCTATCTTTAATTGCGCTCACCGACAATAACACCCTAGTCCGCTTCGATCCGGCAACTCCGGGACAAACTACATCTGTAGCCGTTTCTGGGGTAGATAGCTCCTTACTGGGGATCGATACGCGCCCCGCCAATGGGTTGATTTACGGCATCACTACCACCGACAACATTTACACGATCGACCCCACAAGCGGTGTGGCGACCTTTGTCAGTACCCTGTCGGAACCTTTTAACGCCGCCGGAATTTCGGGGTTTGACTTCAATCCCGTTGCCGATCGCCTGCGACTGGTGGGAGACAACGACCAAGATTTTCGCATCAATGTCGAGACGGGTGCCGTGACGGTGGATGGCACTCTGGCTTACGCAACGGGTGATGTCAATGCCGGTGTCGATCCCAATATCACGGCGGCGGCTTATACTAACGCTTTTGGGGGAACGACAGCTACGCAACTCTACGATATCGACGCGGTGCGAGATATTCTGGTGTTGCAAAACCCGCCTAATGATGGCACTTTGATGACGATCGGGACTTTGGGGGTGGATTTTGCCACTTTGAGCGGTTTTGATATTGTCTCGTCTCCAGATGGTTCCAATACGGCTTGGGCTGTTTCTAACGCCACGCTGTATTCGATCGAGCTCTCAACGGGTGAGGCATCTAGTGTGGGGGCGATCGGCACGACTCCGGGAGTCAATCTTCAGGGTTTGGCAAGCATTCCCGCTGCCGTTCTCATTATTGACGACGACACTGATAAACTTCTCGAGGGTCGCGACGGAAACGATGCCATTGCCGGATTTGGGGGGAACGATACTCTGAATGGGGGCATGGGTGCAGACACTCTGTTTGGCAACAAGCAGAATGACCTCATCGATGGAGGTGCGGACAACGATATGCTATTCGGTGGCATGGATAACGATACGATTTCTGGTGGCGATGGAAACGATATTATCGCCGGAAATATCGGAACCGATGTGCTGATGGGCGACATGGGAGACGATATACTCTTGGGCGGAATGAATAACGACTCTCTGAGTGGAGGTGACGGTAGCGATATTTTATCGGGAGATTTAGGAGACGACACCCTGATGGGCGGCGTTGGGGGCGATCGGTTCGACGTGCGATCGGGCGACGGCAACGATATGGTGATGGACTTCCAGGACGGTTCCGACCTCATCGGTCTGAGCGGCGGACTTACCTTTGACCAATTGAGCATCGTCCAAGCCGGCAGTGACACTCAGATTACCGCTACGGATCTGTCGGTGACGCTGGTGGGTGTCAATGTCAGTCTCATCACGGCTGCGGACTTCGCGACGATATAAAGTTGCCGTTCTTACTAAAGTTCTCCGATCTTCAATTCACCCTGAGAAATTATCTCACATGAACAAAAAAAACATCATTTCGGCTTCAGATGCTTCGATGCCCAACCCTTCGAGCCGTCAGAAATCGCGGCGTGACTTGCTGCGGCGGGGTCTGCTGTTTGGAGGAGCGATCGCCGGAGCCTCCGGTGCTGTGGGACTTTCAGCCCTGACTGCCCGTCCGAGTTGGGGAAGTTCGATGGACGATCGCGACAACGATCTGACCGTTCTCAATAACGCCCTGTACTACGAACATCAAGCCATCTGGGCTTATGGATTTGCAGCCACCAAATTGAGCGATACCGATGTCGGAAAAACCGTCTTAGCTTTGGCACTGCGCAACCAAGCCGACCATATGGCACATCGCGACGCCCTCGCAGACGCCGTTCGCAGTTTGGGCGGCGATCCCGTCGAATCCGAGTCGAGTTACGATCTGTCATCTTATCTCAATGCAGGAGAGGGAGGTTTGGATTCTGATGTCAATATTGCTAAACTAGCACTGGCATTAGAAACAGATGCGGCGATCGCCTACGTTGGCGAAGTTGCCAAACTGAAAACCCCAGAATTGGTGTCAGCCGCCGCCAGTATCGGTGCGGACGAAACTGCCCACGCCACGGCAATCCGAGCGGTATTTATCGCCCTAGGCACGGACATCGACTACGTACCTGCTTCCTTTATGAATGCGGCAACTCGTAACGATTGGATTCTGAAGATCTAACTCGGAACCATTGGTGTCAACTTTCAGATTCTAGACACTTTGTCAACGCTCTTGGCGGAACAACCCTTGGGGGGTTTCCCCTAAACCCTCTGCCGGGGGCGTGACGCCGCCCCCGACCCCCCACGTATGAGAGTCATTTCCCCAAGTCGTTCGCCACGGTGATTTTAACCCTTCGTTAATTCGCCAACAGCTTCATGGCATTCGCTCTCTGGGTGGGGAGTAGAGGAAGAAGTCGCTGGGGTATTCTCTACACGTATCAATCGTTCGTAATTGCGCCAACCCTTTTGCCGGGGTCTAGATTTGCTCTACGATGCTTACAGTGTCCTAGAATGCTGTGCGCGGATCGTTTACTTATGCCTCCCGAGCTATCCAGTCACCCCGGCTCCAGCGAATCTCATCAGAGCGATGCGGAACTGATTGCGTTACTGCAAGGCGGACAAACGAATGCGTTGGGAGTTTTGTATTCCCGTCATGCGGGATTGGTGTACGGGGTGGCTTTACAAGTGCTCGGCGATGCTTATGAGGCGGAAGATCTGACTCAGGATATTTTTCTATCGCTAATTCGTAAAGGGGGTTACGATCCAAAAAGAGGGGCTTTGCGAACCTTTTTAGCGGTGTTGACGAGATCTCGGGCGATCGATCGTCGTCGATCGCAAACCCGCACTCAGGCACGATTGCGCAAACAGGTGGCGGAGGAACGGGCTGAAGATGGTTACGATCGCCTGGTTGAGGATGAGGTAGAGCGATCGCAGGAGGTGCAAGCCGCTCTGGCGCAGTTATCCAGTCAAGAACGAGAAGTGCTAAAAATGGCTTACTACGAAGGGCTGAGCCAGTCAAAAATTGCCACGCGGTTAGACCTTTCGCTGGGAACGGTGAAGTCGAGATCCCGGCGCGCTTTGCTGAAGTTGCGCCAAGCTTTGTCCAGTTTTAGGGAGCGTTCATAGCTATGGTTTCGCCATTACCGCCAGACTGCGAACAACTCCTGATTTCGGGTTACATTTTGGGGAATTTGAGTGCCGCCGAAGCGACGCTGTTGGAAGAACTTTTGGCAGAGAACCCCCAGATGCGCGAACAGATTGCTGAAGTTCAGACAGCATTGGAGTTAGCCTATGCGCCACCGGAAGTGACACCGCCGGAGGCTCTGCGCGATCGAATTTTGGCGGCAAGCGATCGGATGATGGCGGCAGAACGAGAAGGAGAGTTGTCGTCTGCGGTGCCACCCGCACCGCATCCCCGACTTAATTGGTGGAAGGCGCTAGGCGTGGCAGCCGTCGCTTCGATTTTAGGCTTGGGTTTGGCAAACTATCGCCTCTGGCAAGCCTTACAGGCAGTGCAAGTAGAAACCCCCCAATCCGCAACGATCGCTTATTCTTTGGCAGGGAACGATCGCGCACGAGGGGCTGTGGCTCGGTTGAATGTCGATCCCGATCGGCTAGATGCAACGCTAAGGGTTGATAATTTACCCGAATTGCCACCTGGAAAAGTTTATGTTTTATGGACGGTTGTTAGCAAAGATGCGCCGTTTACAACCGATGAGAAAGGGGCAATTTTGACAGATGTTTTTCAGGTGAATGAGGAAGGAGAATTTTCGGGAAAAATTGTGGTTCCTCCAGCCCATCGCGATCGCGAGTCGATCGCCAAAGTTGCAGTGACGATCGAAGATGAGTCAGCACCTCAAGCTCATGAAGGGTCGATTATTATGGCTTCATCCGATCGATCGTGACGATCGGATGAAGCCATTTCAGCAAATGTGAGAAATTTAATAATTATATTCTAATGTTATCCCCAGCTTTGAACGCTCGGTTCGATCGACCCCTTTACCTGAATTTTTACTATCACTTTGCACCCCAACTTCTTTGAGGATATGAATAACCCCTTCTATTTTCTTTTTTGGATCTACAAAATTACCCCGTAAAATAATTTTTCCGTTTTCTCTGCTGAGGGTATCGAATCGAGTTGTTATCTGACCATCTGAATGATAAAAAGCGATCTTCCCTTTTTCAACTCCCCATCGACTTTCATTGGGATGAGAATATCCTAAAATTTGACCGTCAGGTGACAGTGTGATTTTAGATTTAATCAGCGATCTGTCTCCACGCTCAAACCGCCAAATTATTCGGGTTAAGTTCTCTAAAGTCATAGCATCTGCAAGGAAGTAGGATAGAATTCGCTTTAAATTAGTGAGAAATGTCTCATCAATTCAAATTATAACCCGTTATAATTTGAATTAGCACGCTTTTCCATAAGCAGTCATGACTCTCTTAAATTCCCCAACTTCGTTAACGCTAGAACCCACCTCGCTTAAGCGCTGGGTGGTGCGAGACTACCACCAGATGAGCGAGATCGGAATTCTAGAACCTAATGAACGAACTGAACTAATTGCCGGACAAATTACCCTAATGGCTGCTAAAGGAACATCGCACGTTACCTCGCTGTATCTGTTAACCAATACACTGCGGGAAAAACTCGGAAATTCTGCCCTAATTCGCACCCAAGATCCAATCCAACTCGATGATTTTTCGGAACCCGAACCGGATTTGGCGATCGTCCGAGGAATGGTGTTGGATTACGCTACACAACATCCTCGTCCTAGCGATGTTTACCTGATTGTAGAAGTTGCCGATCGGACGCTGAAATACGACTGCGAAACGAAGGATAAACTGTATGCCTTAGCCGGGATTTCAGATTACTGGGTGCTGGATGTAAAAAATCGCCAACTCCACATTTTTCGCGATCCAACCCCAACGGGTTACACCAGTCATCTCATTCTCGCCGAACCGAATCAGGGTTCACCTTTAGCATTTCCCGACTGCACGATCGACCTGACTTCGATTCTTCCTCCAGTGGTTTGAGGGTTCAAATCCCGCCGGGAACTTAAGTTCCCGGCTCATAGCTAAACTCCATTGAAATGGACTAAATTACTATTGTACGAAGAGCTTTCTGACTTAATTTTTTATGAATTTAGTCTATCAGTAAGTAATCTTTTTATCCTTAAACTTTATAATATTTTTTTTGTAATTCATTAATTATCTTATCTATCTCTTTTTCTGCGATATCACCCTGAAATTGGAACATAGCTTTAATCGAGTTAACTAATGCTTTTTGGGTAGACGGTTTCAATTTTAGTACCCTTTCCTGAATATACTGGATATTGATGTCTGTCCTTTTAGTAGACTCTTTTCGGTTTTCTTTTTTAGATTGAGACTTTGTAAAATTTTCGGCAATAGATCGATTTTGAGGATGTAGCTCCTCTTCTTCTTTTGTCGCCATCTGTATTAACATCTGTGCGAGCCTTAATTTTTCTCTATAAGTTAACTGTTCGCACGCTAAAGCAATTACATCGTAGTTCATAAATTTTTGTTTTTGACATACTATTGTCATGATTCCAACAACCAGCCCATACGTCCATCGCGGGCAGTTGTTGTAAATAGTCCTACCTATAAAGCTAACTCATTCCCATTTTTCCGTACAATGACTGAGTGCCTCGAGTTCAGAACCCGCCCAGATTATGCCCGCATCCACCCTAACTCCTATCAATTTTCCCCTCTCCGCCGTTGTCGGACAAGAAGCCATTAAACTCGCCCTGCTGTTGACTGCGATCGATCCCGGATTGGGAGGCGTGGCGATCTCCGGACGGCGGGGAACGGCGAAATCCGTTATGGCGCGGGCGATTCACTCCTTACTTCCGCCGATCGAAGTAGTAGAAGGTTCCTTAAGTAACTGCGATCCGCAAAAACCGGAAGAATGGGACGATTTCACCCGCGAACTCTACGCCACATCCAACAACGGCACAAACCCAGAAGTTCCCACCAAAATTATCCCCTCACCCTTCATCCAAATTCCCCTCAACGTCACCGAAGATCGGTTGTTGGGTTCGGTAGACGTGGAACAGTCGGTGAAGCTGGGAGAACCTGTATTTCAACCGGGATTGTTAGCCGAAGCGCATCGAGGGGTGCTGTATATCGACGAAATCAACCTCCTCGACGACCAAGTTGCTAACTTGCTGCTGAGTGTTCTCACCGAAGGACGCAACCTGGTAGAACGGGAAGGAATTAGTATTGCGCACCCGTGCAAACCCTTGCTGATTGCCACCTACAACCCCGAGGAAGGACCCTTGCGGGAACATTTGCTCGATCGAATCGCCATTTCCCTTTCCGCCGATCGAGTGCTGGGATTGGACGAACGGGTGGAAGCGGTCGATCGCGCGTTAGATTACGCCAGTTCTCCCCAAGCGTTTCTTTCCCAATACAACGAAGAACTCGATAACCTGAAAACCCAAATTCTCCTGGCGCGGGAATGGTTGAAAGATGTGGAAGTTAAACCCAGCCAAATCGAGTATTTGGTGAACGAAGCGGTGCGAGGAGGCGTCAAAGGACACCGCGCCGAATTGTTTGCCATCCGCGTTGCCAAAGCCGTTGCGGCATTAGATGGACGCGCTGAAGTCATTGCCGACGATCTGCGGCGGGCGGTAGAATTGGCGATCGTCCCTCGCTCGACGATCGTCCAGACACCACCAGAAGACCAGCCGCCACCTCCCCCCCCACCACCGCCGGAAGACGACTCTTCTGAAGAACAGGAAGACCCACAGGAGGAACAAGAAGAACAGGAACAAGAACAACAATTAGACGTGCCGGAAGAATTTCTCTTCGATCCCGAAGGCGTAATGCTCGATCCTGAAGTGTTGTATTTCGCCCAAGCGACGCAGCGACAGGGTAACTCCGGCAGTCGCAGCTTGATTTTCTCCGAGGATCGAGGACGGTATATTAAGCCGATGATGCCCAAGGGAAAAGTGCGGCGAGTGGCGGTGGATGCCACATTACGGGCGGCGGCACCTTACCAGAAAGCGCGGCGGTTGCGCCAACCCGATCGAAAAGTGATTGTAGAATCCGGGGATATCCGGGCGAAACGACTCGCCCGCAAAGCCGGGGCGCTGGTGGTGTTCGTGGTGGATGCTTCGGGTTCCATGGCACTCAACCGGATGCAGTCGGCAAAAGGCGCGGTGTTGCAACTGCTGACGGAAGCCTACCAAAGTCGAGATCAAGTGGCGTTGATTCCTTTTCGGGGAGAACAGGCGGAGGTTTTGCTGCCGCCGACTCGATCGATTACCACGGCGCGGCGGCGGTTGGAACGGATGCCTTGCGGCGGGGGTTCCCCTCTGGCACACGGTTTGACGCAGGCGGTGCGAGTGAGTTTGAATGCCCAACAATCCGGTGATGTCGGGCAGTCGGTGATTGTGGCGATTACCGACGGGCGAGGGAATATTCCCTTAGCGCGATCGTTGGGGGAACCCATGGAACCGGGAGAAAAGCCGGATATCAAAGGGGAATTGTTAGAAATTGCGGCGAAAATTCGCGGTTTAAATCTGCAATTGCTGGTGATCGATACGGAAAATAAATTCGTTTCGACTGGGTTTGCTAAGGAGTTGGCGCAGAAAGCAGGCGGGAAATACTATCATTTACCCAAAGCCACCGATAGCGCGATCGCGGCGATGACGCAAAATGCGCTGAAAGATGCGATCGGATAATCGTTAGCAAACAGGAATGGATAGTTTATGGCTGCAACACTGATTCAAAGTCCCGATCGGGTTTTGCTCAACAATATTAGTTGGCAAACGTATCAATCTTTGGTGAAAGATTTTGCACAACAGCCCGCTATCCGTTTAACTTACGATCGAGGTTTGCTGGAAATTCGGATGCCGTTAGATCCCCATGAAACTTACAAGAAATTGCTCGGACGTTTGGTTGAAGCACTCACAGAAGAGTTAGAGATTGAAGTTCGCAGTTTGGGGTCGAGAACTTGCGATCGCGTAGATTTGACCCAAGGTTTAGAGCCAGACCAATGTTACTATATTCAGAACGAACCTGCCGTTTGGAATAAAGAGCAAATTGACCTCAGTCAAGATCCGCCTCCCGATCTCGCCATTGAAATTGATATTACCAGTAGTTCGATTAACCGCCTTAATATCTATGCCAATTTAGGGGTTCCTGAAGTTTGGCGCTATGATGGACAGTCTCTTTTGATGTATCGTTTGTGCGATCGGCAATATCAAGTCTTCGATCGAAGTTTAGCTTTTCCTATCCTCAGCGCGTCCGAGATTGAAAGATTTTTAGACCTCAAAAAGACAACTAAAGAGAATCAATTAGTGCGTCTATTTCGGGAATGGGTAAGAAATGGAGTAAGTAATACAGAAGGCTAAGAGAAAATGATTGGTATAGCGAATAGCTTTGCCGGTAATTTTTGGGTTACAAAGCAAAAAATTGAATCTGACTACTCACCGGCTAAAACTTATGAAGACTTCAAAGATGCGATCGGACGATCGTCTAAGAAGGAGTAGGGGCGAACGGCCGTTCGCCCCTACGATTTTTCCCGAGACGAGGTTTACCCGTTAGAACCACTCAGCGTGGAACATTTCGCCCCGAGGTTTGTCAGTGCGTTCGTAGGTGTGGGCGCCGAAATAGTCGCGCTGTGCCTGGGTGAGATTTTGCGGCAAACGATCGCGGCGGTAGCTGTCAAAGTAGTCTAGCGAAGCGCTAAACGCCGGAACGGGAATCCCCATGAGGCTGGCGGTTGAGATCACTTCCCGCCACGCCACTTGTCGATCGAGAATGGTCTGTTTGAACTCCGGCGCTAGCAACAAGTTCGGCAATGTGGGATTTTCGTCGTAGGCGTGCTTGATTTTGCCCAGGAATCCCGCTTTGATGATGCAGCCACCTTTCCAAATTCGGGCAATTTCCCCGAGATTTAGATGATAGCCAAATTCAGCAGAAGCTTTGCCCATCAACGCCATTCCTTGAGCGTAGGAACACATTTTCGAGCAGTACAGCGCGTCGCGCACTTTGTCGATAAAGGACTTGATATCTCCCTCAAATTTGCCCTCGGGACCGGATAAAACGCGAGATGCCGCCACCCGTTCGTCTTTGAACGAGGACATGATGCGGGCGTTGACAGCAGCCGCAATTGTCGGGATAGGAACACCCAGTTCTAAGGAATTAACGATCGTCCAACGTCCGGTGCCTTTTTGACCGGCTGCATCCAAAATTGTATCGACTAAGAACCCATCGGCTAGCACATCATCTTTCTTCTTGAAGATATTGGCAGTAATTTCAATCAAAAAGGAGTTCAGTTCGTCGGTGGTATTCCACTCGGCAAATACCTCGTGCAACTGCTCGTTACTCAATCCGCCGACATTTTTCAGCAAGTCGTAGGCTTCGGCAATGAGCTGCATATCGCCATACTCGATGCCATTGTGAACCATTTTCACATAATGACCCGCTCCTTTGGGACCGATGTAAGTCACGCAGGGACCGTCATCGACTTGCGCGGCAATTTTAGTAACGATCGACTCGATTTCTTGATACGCTTCTTTTGTTCCACCCGGCATCATGCTCGGACCATTGAGTGCGCCTTCTTCGCCACCGGAGACACCCATGCCGATAAACCGCAATCCAGTGGATTCTAAGTCAGCCACTCGTCGATCGGTATCTTCGTATAAGGAGTTTCCCCCGTCAATAATCATATCTCCAGGCTCTAGGAGGGGTTTGAGCTGCTCGATCACCAAATCGACCGGTTTACCCGCCTTTACCATCACCAGCATTTTGCGGGGACGTTCTAGGGCTTTGACAAACTCTTCGATGGAATAGGTGGGGAGGATATTTTTGCCTTGTGCCCGTTCCCCCATAAATTCTTGGGTTCGCGTCGGTGTACGATTGTATACCGCGACGGAGAAACCATTACGTTCGATATTGAGAACCAGGTTTTCTCCCATGACGGCGAGGCCGATCACACCAAAGTTTTGCTCTGTCATAATTTCTCCAAAAAGTCTCTGAGATTGGGGTAAGTTCTTTAACACTCTAAGGGCGTCAACCGATCGAACGTAGTTTCCCTAACGAATTCTTTATTTGTCATTCATCCTTTTTCTTGAAGATGTGAAATGGCAATGGAAAACTGCGATAGAATCTGTAAGAATCGCTACATTTTAAAGCTATGAGCGATCGGGGTCTGAAAATCAACCGTCGTCGATTCGGGCGAATGAAGAATGAACCTACTGGTGGATCGCAAATTTTCCATCGAATAGTGATA
>CAWIQY010000022.1:0-9827 GCA_963838375.1 uncultured cyanobacterium
AGGGAAGGTGCAATTTAGAGTGCGAGGTTCCTATCTATAAATTATGGAATAATTCGGGTCGTTTTTTCGGTTTTAACGGGGAAAGGGCGATCGAATTCATTTGATTATCGTACTATAAGTAGTTATAGCTTCGCCCTGAAGTCAGATTACCACATCGCAAAAACCCCGTCAACCCGTTCTACAAATGACTCCATTCTCAATATTATTGAGAATATCGCACCCTAATTTCTTTTAAGCAATTGTCGTGAACCGGATTTTTACCGAGGTGGGGAAAGACAATCGAGTCTGGCGATGACAGAATAGAGGTGAATTGAGCCAGCCCTATATTTTCCCCGCGACCGGAGAAGTTTCTCATGTACGATCGTCCTAGATTTCTCATTTTTGCCACGACACTACTTTCGGGAATCTGTTCTCTTTCACCGCTTACCTTCACGTGGGAAACGTTCCAGTTAGAAACGTTGGCGGTGCAGGCACAAACCCTCGAAGCTGGCAAAGCCCAAGCCGATCGACTTCTGGCAGAAGGAATCGCGCAGTATAACGAAATTAAATTTGGAGAAGCGATCGCAAAATTTGAGGAAGCCTTGTCAATCTATCAAGAAATCGGGGAAGTGGCGGGTGTCGGAAACACTTTTCATCAACTCGGACTAGTATACAACAGTCTGCAAGACTACGATCGGGCATTAGATTACTATCAGCAAGCCTTAACGATTCAACGGGGAATTGGCGATTTTTCTCTGGAAAGGGTGATTCTCTATAGAATAGGCAAAGTTTACGAAAAATTAAGAGACGATCGACAGGCATTAGATTATTACCAACAAGCTTTAGCGGTTTCGGCTACCCAGTGCGGCGATCGAATTTGGGAAGGAATCGCTCTGGCGGGAATGGGTAGAGTTTATCAAAAACAGGAAGAGTATCGGCAAGCCTTAGATTATTATCAGCAAGCCGTGGCAATTCGAGAGGAAGAGATCGATTGCACGGATGAAAAGATACCGGGTTCTAGCAATCGCGCATCGACTCTTTTCAAAAATATCGGGTTTGTTTCTCAACAACTCGAAGAATATCCCCAGGCATTAGACTATTACCAAAAAGCCTTAGAGATTTTCCGTGAAATTGGCGATCGAGATGAGGAATGGTTGATTCTCAACGAAATGGGTGTGGTTTACCGACGGCTGGGAGAGTATCGACAGGCGATCGATTCTTTCCAGCAATCGATGGCAATCCAACAGAACTCATTGGGGTTTGTGGAAGGATTAACGCTCCATAATCTGGGATTAGTTTACGACAATTTAGCCGAGTATCAGCAAGCATTAGATTATTACCAGCAAGCTATAGAAATTGCCAGAGGATTTGGCGATAGAGAGGATGAAAGTGTAACGCTGACGAATATGGGAACCGTTTACCGCAAGCTGGGAGAGTATCAGCGGGCGATCGATTATTACCAACAAGCGCTCTTGATTGTCAGAGAGGTTGGAGATCGTCAAGGTGAAGGCGCTATCCTCAATAATTTGGGTGCAGTGTATCAAAACTTGGGAGAGTATCAGCAAGCGATCGATTATTTCCAACCGGCTTTGACAATTGCGCGAGAAATCGAGAACAAAGCTTTGGAAGGAAGAATTTTGAACAATACGGGAGAAAGTTACCGCCAACTCGAAGAATCTGAGCAGGCGATCGATTCTTACCAACAAGCCTGGGAAATTTTGCGCGAAATTGGTGACCCAGCCGGAACCGGATCGACTCTCAACAACATGGGGTTAGTTTACGAGTCTCTGGGAGAGTATCCCCAGGCGATCGATCGCTACCAACAAGCTTTGGGAATCTTCCGGGAAATCGGCGATAAAGCCGCGACGGGAACCACTCTTCGCAATATCGGTTATCTCATGGAGTTACAAAACAAACCTGAATTGGCGATTTTGTTCTTCAAACAATCTGTCAACACCCGAGAACAAATTCGGGAGAGTATTGAGGAACTTTCCCTAGAATTTCAGCAATCTTACACTGACACCATTGCCGAAGATTATCGCCACCTTGCCGACCTTTTTCTCCAATCCGATCGCCTCCTGGAAGCACAACGAGTTCTCGACTTGCTCAAAGTTCAAGAACTCGACGATTACTTTGGCAACGTACGCGGGAACGACAACACCACCCAAGGATTACCGAATCTTTATGCCGAACAACAGACTTGGGATGGCTATCAAATTATTCTTAATGAAGCGGTGGAAATTGGTAAAGAACTCACCCAACTGCGGGAGAAAAATAACCGCAACTTGGTAGAAGAACAGCGCCTTGCCCAATTGGTGAACGCTCAAGAAACCATCATTACCGATTTTAATACTTTTATCGCCAGTGAAGAAGTGGAAGCCCTGATTTCCCAACTCACTCCCGAAACACGCAAACCCGATTTAGTAGACGATCTAGAAGATTTTCTCAGCATCCAAGATAACCTAAAAGCATTGCAACAAAATGCCGTTCTCTTTTATCCTCTCATTCTCGACGATCGACTCGAACTGATCCTGACAACGCCTGACTCTCCCCCAATTCGCCGCACGGTGAATGTCTCCAAAGAAGAACTAGCCGAGACAATTTTAGCCTTCCGTCAAGCCTTAAACCGACCGAGATCCGATGCTAAAATTTTAGCCAGTCAACTCTATAACTGGCTGATTCAACCGCTAGAAAATGACCTGAAAGCTGCCGAAGCCGAAACAATTATCTACGCACCAGACGGGCAACTGCGCTATATTCCCCTGGCAGCATTATACGATGGCGATCGATGGTTAGTAGAACGCTACCGGATTAATAATATCACGGCAACATCTCTGACCGATCTCGACACCCAACCCAGGGCGCAAATGAAAGTGCTGGCTGGGGCATTTACCACCGGACAATATAACTTAATCGTTGGCGAAGAATCGTTTAACTTTAGCGGTTTGCCCTATGCCGGAGTGGAAGTTGAAATCCTAGCCGAAACGATTCCCAATACTATCCAACTTATCAATGATGCCTTCAGTCCCCAAGAGACCAAACCGAAAATGGGCGACCATACAGTCTTGCATTTTGCCACTCACGGGGCGATCGCCATCGGTTCTCCAGAAGATTCTTTCATTCTGTTTGGTGATGGCACGCCAGTGACGATCGCCGAAGTTCGCAACTGGAACCTCAATCACGTCGATTTGGTGGTGTTATCTGCTTGCGTCACCGGATTGGGGGGAAATCTGGGCACGGGGGCAGAGATTTTGGGTTTAGGATACCAGATGCAGCGGGCAGGGGCGAGGGCGGCGATCGCCTCGTTGTGGGCGGTAAATGATGGGGGAACTCAAGTGCTGATGAATGGGTTTTATCGAGGATTACAGGGGGGAATGACGAAAGCGGAAGCTCTGCGACAGGCGCAAATTGCCTTAATTACTGGAGAGTATACCGCTGTGGGAGAGGATCGGGGAATTGCGATCGCCCCGATTCTCGACAATTTGCCGCGCCAAGGAACGAGTGGTTTATCTCATCCGTATTATTGGGCACCGTTTATTTTAATTGGCAATGGGTTGTGAACCGATATATGCGGAGGAGGGCGAATGGCATTCGCCCCTACAGGTGGCGGTTTAAAGATAAATTTGCCTAAGTCCTGGCTTTGTGGACTCAACTCTCCATCAAGTCATCTTTAGATGACTTGAGCTATTAGCCCCGAACTTAAGTTCGGGGCGGGTTTTCTGGCTCATCGAGAATCTAGAGGTCTACAGTTTCGAGTCTAAACTCATCATGCGCTGCAACAAACTCATCACCTCTCCCGGTTTCTGTGTCGGTTGCGGGGGACTCCACTCCCACACCCGCGCAAACCCACGCAGGTAGAGAACTTGAATGGTCTTGGTGACGGCATCAGGCGAACCGATGAGCATCACTTTGATGTGTTCCCGTCCGTTGGTGGGGATGGGTAGCGGTTGCAGCGTGGGGGGTGGAGTGGCGATCGTCGTTTCGGTTGCATCGGTTTGGACAAAACACTTTGGCTTCATAAGTTGCCTCAACTTTCTGACAAATCTATCTAATTAGTTTACGTTGTCCATTTAGACAAGTCAACCATTTTGTTAAGTCACCTATTTTAGGAAGTTAACCAAAATGATTTCGTTTACTAAAACGTCATCATCTGCCACGATGGAGAGCATGGGAAAAGCGGGTCAAGCCCTTAAACAAGCCTTAGATCGTCACGGTGTCAGTCAATATTCCTTGGCTGCCAAACTGGGCATTGAGCGCACGAATGTCTATCGATGGGTACACGAAATTCGCGATCCGAGCGCCGAACGAGTTTATGAAATTGTCAAAGCGCTCAAGCAACTGAATCCCGATGCAGCGCAAGCATTTGTCCGGTTGTATCTCGGGAAAGTTGTAGAGGATATCGATACTGAGATTCCTTAAACTTGCGATAAAAAGTATGGGAAAAGCGGGTCAAGCCCTCAAACAAGTTTTAAAAAGCTATGGCGTCAGTCAATATTCCTTGGCTGGTAAACTAGGTGTCGAAGGTGGTAGCGTTCACCGATGGGTACACGAAATTAGCGATCCAAATGCCGAACGAGTTTACGAAATTGCCGAAGCGCTCAAACAACTGAATCCTTCGGCGGCGAAGGAATTCGTACGGTTGTATTTGGGGGAAGTGGTAGAGGATATCGATACTGAGATTCCTTAAAATACGAATGTTTACGATCGACCTTCACTAAAATGGAACGTATCGAATCTATCCCCATTCGTTGCCATGACTCTCGCGAAGCCACTCCATCTCGATCGTTCCTCCCCTGGAAAATGGCGATCGCTTAACTCGCACCGAGTTCGAGCGACGCTACCAGGCAATGCCCCATATCCGAAAAGCCGAACTGATTGAAGGAGTAACCTACATGGCATCCCCGCTTCGCATCAGAAGTCATGGCGAACCCCATGGTTTGGTAGTAAGTTGGTTGGGAACGTACAAAGCATTCACGCCAGGGGTAATTTTAGGCATCGAACCCACAGTGCGCCTCGATCCCGACAACGAACCGCAACCCGATGCCGTGCTGATGATTCCCGGCAGACAAGCCAGCATCGATGCCGACGATTATATTCGCGGTGCGCCGGAATTGGTAGTAGAAATTGCTGCCAGCAGTGCAGCCATCGATCTTCACGACAAAAAACGAGCGTATCGTCGCAATGGAGTACGAGAGTATATCGTCTGGCGCACGTTGGAACAACAATTAGATTGGTTTCGCTGGCAGGCGGATGAGTATATTTCTGTAATGCCAGAGGAGGGAATCGTTCGATCTCAAGTGTTTCCGGGGTTGTGGTTGGCGGTGGAGGCGCTGTTGGCGGGAGACATGGGGACGGTGCTATCGGTGTTGCAAACGGGGTTGGGGACGAGAGAACATGAGGCGTTTAAGCAAGGTTTGGTAGAGGGTTAAAGGGGCGATCGTTTTTCCCCATGAAACAACTCATATCCGCGTTAAACTCTCAAAGATGACCGATCTGTGGTGACGATCGCCATGTCTGAACAACTTCCCATCCCCATTTCTCACGATCGTATCGCCCAATTTTGCCAACACAACCATATCCTCAAACTTTCCTTATTTGGTTCTGTGCTGCGACAAGATTTTCGACCGGAAAGCGACATTGATATCTTAGTCGAATTCGAGCCGGGAAAAACGCCGGGATTTAGGATTGTTACGCTACAGCAAGAGCTATCGCAACTGTTCGGAGGGCGAACCGTAGACTTGCGAACGCCAAATGAATTAAGTCGTTACATTCGCGATCGAGTTTTGGCTGAAGCCTTGGTGCAATATGTCCAAAATTGACGAACGATCTCGATTTCTTACTCTGGCGACGACGACTTTACTGCTGTCGCTAACTTTTTCCGTTTTTCCGGTTTCCTGGAATTTGAACACGGCGATCGTTTGGGCGCAAACGGAGGACGATCGAGAAGCTGAAGCCGATCGCCTTTTGGAGTTGTGTGAAGAGCAATTGCAAGCTAGTCAGTATGAAGTGGCGATCAAATCATGTGAGCAAGCATTGGAGATATATCGGGAAATCGGCGATCGTAATCGTGAAAGTACGGCTTTGCAATATATTGGGTTAGCCTACCAAGAATTAGAAGAGTATTCACAAGCAATACAATTTCTCAGGCAAGCAGAAGATACATTTGTACCTGAATCCTCAGAATCGAGTCCAAGTTCACGTGCAGCCATAGAAATAGTTGGATGGGAACCGTTAGGATCGCTGATAGATATACGAGAATCAATTGTGGGGTGTTTCATTGCATTAGGAGAATATGCAAAAGCGATCGAGTATTTAGAAAAAAGTTTAGAGATCTATAAGGAACAAACCCAATATAGAGAACCAGAAAATCGCACATATTTATTACAAAATCTTCTACATTTAGGTCAGACTTATATCGGATTGGGCAACTATACAAAAGCGATCGAGTATCTGCAAGAAGGGTTAGAACTTGCCAGAGCACAAGAAAATAGACAGGGAGAGCTAGAAGCTTTGAGTGCATTAGGTAGCGCTCGCGTTCTGTTGGGAGATGCAACTGGGTTGGAAGATTTACAGCAAAGCCTAGATATGGCGATCGAGCTTGTAGACAGGGCTATCGATCTTGACCGTTCCGAACGTTTTTTAGGTGTTAATTTGGGGAATATTTTTAGGACACCCTACCAAAATTTAAGTAATTCTGATTGGGCAGAAAACCAAAATCATGAAAGTAAAATTTTGAACGATCTGGGTTTGGCATATCAAAATTTGGGCGAACCCGAACAAGCGATCGACTTTTTCCAAAAAGCCCTCGATTTGTATACACAGCTTGGCAAACCCATCAGTCAAGCCGAAGTTCTCAATAATTTAGGAACACTATATGCAAATTTAGGACAATATTCAAAAGCTTTGGATTTATTTGGAAAAGCACGTATCATTTTTGAGGAAAATAATCGCAGATTTGGGATTGCCACTACTCTCAACAACTTGGGTTTACTTTATCGGGAGTTGGGACAATTCGATCGAGCCAGAGAATTTTACGATCGAGCATTACTCATTTATAAAGACATGGGTCATAGAGGAGGAGAAGCTGACAACCTTCATAATATTGGTTTAGCATATAATGACGATCGAAAGTATGAAATTGCATTAGTATTTTATCAACGAGCGTTAGATATTTGGGAAGAGACAGGTAATCTTTCCCGACAAGCTACTGCATGGAATAACATTGGTTTAGTTCAAAGTAAGCTATGGCAGTTTGAGTCAGCATTACAGTCACTTGAAGAATCAATTTCAATTTTGAGAAGTCTGAATAATAGATCCAAAGAAGGCAATGTGCTTGATAGTTTGGGAACGGTTTATAGGCAAGCAAAACAGGACGATCGATCTTTAGCCGCATATGAAGAAGCCCTCACAGTTCTTAGAGCTACTGGAAGTCGATCGACCGAACAGGTGACGCTGAGTAATATGGGTCAACTTTTTGAGGAACAAGGTAATTCTGAATTGGCGATCGTCTTTTACAAACAATCGGTTAATATCATCGAAGAAATTCGCCAAGATTTACGAACTTTACCCCGCGAACAACAACAATCCTATACCGAAACTGTTGCCGACACTTATCGCAATCTAGCCGACCTCCTCCTGAACAACGATCGCATCTTAGAAGCCCAACGAGTCCTCGACTTACTCAAAATCCAAGAACTCGACGACTACCTCCACAACGTTCGCGGGAACGACAATACCACCCAAGGATTGCCCAATCTCCCTGCCGAACGAGACGCTTGGGAAAGCTATCAAAAAATTCTCGACGAAGCCGTCGAAATTGGTAAAGAACTCGCGCAACTGCAACAAAAAGAAACCCTCACCCCAGCCGAAACTCAACGCCTCACCGAACTGTCTAACGTCCAAGAAACCCTGCGAGAAGCTTTCAGCAACTTCACCCGAAGTCCCGAAGTTTTGGCATTAGTCACCCAACGCAGTCCCGAAACCCTGTCCCAAGATTTGCTCCTGCGGATGGGAGATTTCAACGGATTGCAAGATAACCTGAGAAACCTGGAACAAAATGCCGTTCTGCTCTATCCTTTAATTCTGGACGATCGCCTCGAACTGATTCTCACCACGGGCACTTCTCCGCCCATTCGCCGCCCTGTCCCCGTTTCTAAAGCAGAACTCAACGCCGCCATTGCCGCCTTTCGCAGTGCCTTACAAACTCCCGGAAGCGATGCCAAAACTCCCGCACAACAACTCTACAACTGGCTGATTAAACCATTAGAAAACGACCTGAAAGCTACCAACGCGGAAACCATTATCTACGCCCCCGACGGACAACTGCGCTACATTCCCCTTGCCGCCTTACACGACGGCGAAACCTGGTTAGTCCAGCGCTACCGCATCAACAATATTACCGCCACCTCCCTCACCGATCTCAATACCCAGCCCCAACCGCAATTAAACGTTCTCGCGGGTGCGTTTGCCACCGGATACTATAGCTTCACCATCGGGGAAGAAACCTATAACTTCGCCGGATTACCTTTCGCTGGCGTGGAAGTGGAGACTTTAGCCCAAACCGTTCCCGCCACCACCCAACTCATCGATACCGACTTCACCCCCGCAGTCGTTCCCCAATTCAATCGCTACAACACCGTCCACCTCGCCACCCACGGTGCATTTGTAGTGGGAACGCCGGACGATTCCTTCATTCTGTTCGGTAACGGAGAACGCGCCACCCTTCGAGATATTGCCACATGGGGACTCACTAACGTGGATTTGGTGGTTCTCTCCGCCTGCGAAACCGGATTGGGGGGAAATTTGGGCAATGGGGAGGAGATTCTGGGTTTAGGCTACCAAATTCAGGAAGCAGGGGCAAGAGCGGCGATCGCCTCGTTGTGGATTGTAGATGACGGCGGAACCCAAATTTTGATGAATGGGTTTTATGCGGGATTGCAACGGGAAATGACGAAGGCAGAAGCGTTACGACAGGCGCAAATTGCCTTAATTACCGGAGATTATACGGCGGTGGGAGGGGAAAGAGGGGCGATCGAAATTGTTCCCCTTCTCGACAGTTTGCCGCGCCAAGTGACAAGTGGTTTATCTCATCCGTACTATTGGGCACCATTTATTTTGATTGGCAACGGCTTGTAAAGTTCGATCTTGCTATTTCCCTGCCCCAGTAAAATGGTTATTGTTAAGGAGGTCTGGAGAATATTGTATGAAGATTCCTGCCGATACGATCGTTCCAGAGGAGAAAATCACCCGTTATTTGCTAGTTTACAAAGCCAGGAACGATAAGTCGAAATTTCTGGAACGGGCGGGCTTTAGTTGGCAAAATTCGGAAGCACTACGGATAGCAATCTTCTCACTTTCTCAGTCAGGTGAAGCTGTCGCAGATAGAAACAACGAATATGGGACGTTCTATCGCGTTGATGGGGAATTAATTAGTCGGTCATAATGGAGTTAGCCTATCGGTCACGACAATTTGGCTACAGAGAGCGAGTGATGGTAGTCTTTCAGTTTGTGACCCTCAAACCCTCGTAAGGAGTCTCTACATGAATTTAGAATTATATCAAGAGGTTGCTCTCATGCGGGATGTACCTGAATATCACATGAGAGCGGGTGATGTCGCCACATTAATCGATTTTGTGCCTCATCCCCAAAATGGCGAGCAAGGGGTTGTTCTAGAAGTATTTAATGCGATCGGTGAGTCGATTTCGGTGGTGGCGGTTCCCTTATCGGCGGTTAAAGCATTAGGTGCAGATGAAGTCTTAAGCGTCCGTTCTCTGGTTGAAGTGAGTTAGCGATTTTCATGGAATTGCGCTTTTTGCAGTTCTCATGGCGATCGACTTCAATTGTTTTTT